>CAVRID010000001.1:0-8200 GCA_963721155.1 uncultured Acidobacteriaceae bacterium
ACCAAAGTGCTCAGAGTTTGAACCGGTTCTCAGAGTACGCGAGCAAAGTCGAAGCCCTGAGCGATGAGATCGCGATTATTCTTCAAGGAAGTCCGACAGGCCATAACTCCTTGATTACATGGAATCAAATGAACCATATTGGCGGCCAAACCAACCCTGCAGAATCGTCGGCTTTAATAGTTCCGTCACCGAAGCACCGTCGAGCCAAGCAGGGCAAGCGCAGTCCCGGTGGTGGTGACGAGAGCATAGGGCGAAACGCAGCACCGAAAACAATAGAGGCCGATCCTCTGCCTCTTCTGGTGAGCCCGGAGCTGTTCTACAACTTCAATCGCGAGGAGCTCTACGAAAAGGCGTGGAAGATTCCCATGCAGGAACTTGCGACGGAATGTGGAGTTCCTGAAGGTACTCTCCGGAGGAGATTCGAGAGGCTCTGGATCCCATTCCCGAGTCGTAATTACTGGGCGAAGAAAGCTGCCAACAGACCTGTAGCCCCTAGGCCTCCCCTACCCAAGGTTCAGATCCAAAGAGAGAAAAAGCTACCAGCTCCGATATCTGAGACTTCGCCGCAGCATCAGGTAGGCTAAGCCCAAGAGCATCAGGCTCAGGGCTTTTCCAAGGATGATCACAATCGCGTATTTCATCTGATTCCTCCTTTCGCTAGAAGTGTTCGGTCTGTTGGGTACCGAGGCATGACTTGGATTGATGGATCTTCAAGGATGCAGTACCTCTCCCCGGTGTCAAGAGTTATTTACGTATTGATTACATATTTATTCTGATGTACAGTGGACCGTATGGCTAGACTAGCGAATCTCGAAAACTACAATACGGAAACAGGCATCAAGCGGCTGAATATCTGGCTCTATGAGCAGGATCTGAAACATGCCAGGCGCCTGCGCAGGAAGATTGCGGAGGAGCAGGACAAGCCGGAGGAGCAGGTTAGTATCTCTGACGTGCTGCGCAGGGCATTGAGAACGGGGAAGTAGTTCTCACCTGCGATCCAACAGCAAAAAGCCCCGCCATAAACGGGGCTTTGCTGTGTCTGGGACGCAATTCAGTCCGTTCTGTCGCCATCCAGTTGATCGAGACGGGGGTATTTCGGTACAGAATGGCCAAAGGAGAGCTGCCGCGGTCTTCGCATACTCCTCAAAGTCGCTAGCGACGGGGTCCTGGCGCGTGCCGAGATCGTAGAGAAAGTCTTCGATATCTTGCGGGATCAACTTGCTCATTTCGTATTCCTCTTTCTTTTGGCGCCTAGAGACGGGAATGATCGAGCGCCATGCGGTCAAGGTTTCTGACAAGGTTCCGACGCGACGATGCACGACACCGTCAACGTGGTTGCTGAATATGACGAATTCTGCCACCCGTTACAGCGTTACGCTGCCACCCAGTATGGAGGGATCCTGCCACGGCAAGTTTGAAGAACTGAGCTGCATCATCCACGCCGAAGGCGTGCGGGGATGTTGCACAACCAGTAACTTACGGGTTGAGGGTGATTCGCCCGGAACCTTGGCGCGGCTTTAAACTCGACGTGTGCCCCGTTTGATTTCTATGTTGGCTCTCGTTCTGTGCTGCCGCCTCGCCGCGCAGCAAA
This sequence comes from uncultured Acidobacteriaceae bacterium, assembly GCA_963721155.1. GTDB lineage: Bacteria > Acidobacteriota > Terriglobia > Terriglobales > Acidobacteriaceae > Bog-257. The sequence continues at coordinate 1,592 of CAVRID010000001.1, forward strand.
ACATTCGGCAGGTGGACTTTAAAAACTTCACCTATCCGCTGAGCGGACACTTGCTCGGTCACAGCAGCCTAGAATGGCTAGATACTCCTGCGCACCCCACCACCAATAGAAAGACGATCCACTTAATCGACGGTTCCGAACTCACAAAAACCTCTAGCGTAGTGGTGGACGGCAAAGAATATGGCCAATACGAAGGGTTCACGTTCGAGTCCGTGAGCTACGCCGATCTCACAGGAGACGGCAACGACGAGGCGATTATCGTCCTCAGGTACGACACTGGCGGAACGCAGACAACGAACTACGTTTACGTCTATACGTTTGAGGAACACGGCCCAAAGCTCCTCGCTTACTGTCATACTGGAAACAGATCAGAGTCAGGATTCTACGGCGTGAGCACAACAAATGGTCTGCTCGTCATTGAGCTACTTGATCCTGCTAAAGCATCCGCGGAGTGCTGTTCCTCCGGTGTGATGATCTCGCGATACAAGTGGGAACACGGCGCTTTCAAATTGGCTGGCTCTGTTGAACGGCGCACCCTACCCCCGCTGCAGGAACACCCAGACAAATAAAGGATGCACGCTTTACCCAAGCACTGAAAAATACGTTCCGGGTGGGTAGTGGGCCAACCGGAGATTACTCTTGCGATACTAGGACGCTCTAGGCGTTAACCGGCGAGTAATTTACGGATCGGCGGTCATTCACTCAGAACTCGACTACTGTTTAGTATTTGCGAGGACTGTGCGCACGTCGAAACCATGCGAAAAGAGAAACTCGCACGGACTTCGATCGATCTCTGGAGGGCGCCCCCGTTGCTTTCGCAGGTCATTCATTAAAGCCCGCAGTTCGCGCTCATTGGGAATATTCAGCCGCAGAACAACTTCCAATTCCCTGTACTTCCCGCCGCGGTCAATAACTCCGATGATTTGAAATGCGCACCGGTCGCACGTTGGCGTGGGAATTGGACCGGACAATAGCTCAGGAAATCTGATTTCGAAGTATTGGATCGGACGAAGTGTCATGCCCGATTCCGCGGGTTTGCCTGGAAGGTCAAATATTGCCGCATCGATTTGTCTCGCCAACTCAACTGCCACGTCAGCGACGAGCAAGTTTCGCTCACCTGTCTTCACGCTCAGATATTTTGGAAGAGGCTTACCCGAGAACAGCGATACATCCTCCCACCTTGTTTCAAGACCTTGCTGGTTTCTTAGAAGGAGAAGACCACTCGGCGAGAAGTAGAATACATCGCTGAATTCGGTCCCCGAAAACTCTAGGGTCTTACTAATGCGCACCAGCGATACGTCTTCTTTGCTCAGGTGGTCGACTGTCCAGCCAGATGCACCTTCGTGCTTGAACTCCCGCGAGACGAGATTGCGAGGAATGGGGTTGAGCAACGCATTGAGCAGCATGAGAACGCGGATTGGCTCGTATTCTGACGAGGCCTGCATCTTGCGGCCCTGGTCCGACTCCACTTCGACGGCATGATAGTCGGCCAGCTTCACCTCGCGCCGCCATTTGTGGGGAGCGAGCCAAGTTTCTTCATAGGTGCCATCGCCGGTCACAAACTGCGACTTCTGATTTTCCGCGAGGAATTCCATTCCGGGAGACGCTTGAAATGTGACCTTCATGTGAAAGGGGGCGTCACCCGGCATGCGTATATTCATGCGGTCTCTGGCACGTTGGAACCACTCCATTGAGGTCTTCGGCTCTGTATCGGGGAAATCTAGGGCGGCGGCGACCTGAGTACCAGCACCGAAGATCAAACAAGCTAGGAGACAGCGGAGGATTTGATGAGGCTCCATCGGTTGTTCACTATACCCCTGTCACCGTTCGCTTCGATGTGATTCCCACAAAATATCGGCTGCGGACGAGTGGTGATCCACCCGGAAATAACTACTCAGTAAACATTCCGGGCGCGCCAAGAGCTCTCCAGACTAGGCAGCGGATTGGCGGTCGGCTGGAACAAGCCGGGATGGCAGCATAACACTGTAACCAGCACCCTAGTCTCGTGGCTGACGGTTTGGAAGGCCGGCGGCATCATCGGAGTCTGCCGATGATTCGATCAAGTTCCAATAGGCCGCTCAGAAGTTGACCGACGGTTGTGAGCTGGGTTAACGGGTCGGGCGGCTGCTGGACTCCGATACTGGTGTGGGCGAATCCCCCGCGGCTCTTTCCAAACGAACTCATTTGGGCGAGCCATGTCTGAAGGTTGATTAGGTGCCTATCATAAATGCCTAGAGGAAATAGGAGCTTATCCAAGTTCCTTCGCATAATTCCGTGATTCTCGTCAATTACGGACTTGAAAGATTCGCACGCAGAGTTCACTACGTCGGCAGGCGGGTTTGCGATGTTTCCCCACGACTGTCCTTTTCGCGCAACGTAATAGGCCACCATTTTGCGAAGCATTGGCTGCACATGGCCTTTCGTATCGAAAACCAACTTTGCTGTTTGCGCTTTTCCGCGAACGAGCTCTTCGCAAAATGCTTCGATCTCGGCATGTGCAAGAACTACATATGCACGCGTCGAGTCGAGTTCACTGTCCGAATAGGAGAGCTTCGAAGCAGGAGGGGTGGGAATGAAATAGAGTAGGTGATTGCGCAGCTGAGTAAGCCGTGACGTTAGACGCCTATATCTGATCGATCCTTGAGGCATCGGCTTAGCTATTCCGGAGGAAGGACTAATGGAACCTTCATTTTGATAACCGCGCTTAACGACTTAAACCATTTTGAGAATCTATTCCTCACAGCGACCTTGCTCTTGGTTGTCGATTCAACGGCTGAGCGAAACTCTTCGTCCGAGCAAACGTCCTTAAAGGCCTGCAGCACCTCGGCTTTGTTTTTCAACGCCGCAGCCCTGACCTTTGGGTCTGCGAGCGATTTGGCGACAACGTCGAAGACTGCCCGATTGAGTTGCTTCTCGAATCGTGCCCCTTCCCACTTTCGAAAAACGGCTTGCTGGGGAAATATCTTCGATGCTGCCTGAATCACCTCATCCATTTGAGTGGCAACATCACGTAGCTGCGGCTCCATCACCCCCCATTTGGAATTTAGGTCGTCGCATGTTTCATCGAGGAACTTCTTCAGGTTTCCTCGGTACTCCGGCAGAAAACGATCGAACGCAAAGTATCTAACGACTAATTCAACATCTCGCATCCGGAAGTCGGGCTTCGAAAGCCCAAGCAGCTTCTGAAGAGCGGGACTTTGCTCTGAAAACTTCGCCACGAAGGTCAGGAATGGTCCAGGATGAAGCGCCTGCCTAAGTTCTTGTGCGGAGAGGGGAACGCTACCAGTGTTCAGCCGGTGAAAGATCGTGTACAAGACCTCTTCATTCTTCCACCCCCGGATGACAACAGTCCGAATTGGCTGGTTCTCGAACTCTGAAACCAAGCTTTCATATTTGGCGTCATCTCGAATCGAGGCGTACGTACGTTTGTTTAGGTCCGAGCGAATCTTAAGCCCCGAAAGCACTAACGGGTTTTGGTCCTTGGCAAGTCCCACGCCGGTGAACTTCGACAAAGTTAGCAGTCGCTGCTTGCCGTCGATCACGATAAATCGGCCCTTAGCCTTGCTGCTTTCAGCCAAAACAAGTTGCGGTATTGGCAATCCGAGCATGAGAGATTCAATGAATCGGCTTTTTCGATCATCCGTCCACGCGTCTCTGCGCTGGAATGCGGGGTCTAAAGCGATCGTTCCCCGTTTCAGTTGGTCAACGATTGTTGCAGCCGTCCAATCGGTACCCCAAACGACTGAATTACTCAGCGATGCGGCACTAACCCCAATAAGGTCCTCTTCGGACTCAGCGGAGACGTCGCCGTCCTCATACAGATATCCCTGGTCATCAAGCACTTTGTTTTTCATCTCGATCCTGGAAAGCGATTATAGAGTTTCAACCCGATTCGCTCCACCCGTGATTCGGCTGTCGCCCAGATGCGTCTGCGTCAATCAAAGTTCCGCTGCGCCTCGTTCCACACAACGCCGCACGATCTTCATGTCCTAACGACATGGCCGGCCGACGAGTGGCTCAGCTCTCAAGCACAGTTCGGGTGTTTACCAAAGCCAAGGAGAAACTCACCATACATTCTCCTTTTCTCCCCTCGCGAGTGACGCCGGCGGCAATTCAACAAGCAACTGATCGATCTTCCCAATTGCTTCGGCCTGCAGCCGGTACAAGGCTGCGTCGCATTCGGCCTTGATCCATTGATAGACGGTCCCAATCAGCATGCCTTTGGTGGCAGGGTGATTGTCCTTTACAATTCCGGATTGCAGACGGTTCATCGATTCGCGGAGTTCTTCCGCATCTCGCTCTCTCCTCCGAGCCACTATAGACACCATTTCCGTGCCCCGGGCGGTGCCCTGATGAGCCTCATCGACGCCACCATGGAGCCAAGCCAGGATGATGCCGCGAGGCAATGACTCGAAAACGTCCATTTGCCCAAGCTGCCAATAATTCGCCATGCCCGGTTTCAGACTCTCTCTCAGTTGGTCCGCGCCCTTCTCTGTGATGGCATATCGAACACGATTTCGAGGTCCAGCTGTGCTAGTCAGTAAGCCTGCGCCCTGCAATCGTTTTAACGCCGGACTTGTCAGGCCCGGGCCGAGCCCAGCCTTCGATAGTAGATCGTATGGCGTTGCCAACCCAAGCTCTACAAATACCAACAGAAATATCTGAAGTGGATTAAGTTCTGCAAATTCATGATCTTCCATGGTTATGTTCTCCCAGTCTCTGAATCACACAGAGAGATATTATCACATTCAGACTTAATGTAGTTGACATATCGAGATAGGGGTGTATTCTACATTCAGTCTGAATGTTGACTGTATGTCCAGCGAAATCGAGAACGAACTTAAAATTGTTTCGGCGCCCCGACGACTCGGGACTCGCCGCGGACAACCACGCTGCCCAAAGTTCGAGCGCCCCTGCAAGGTGCGTGCGCAAGCTTTGGTGGCCGGTGACCGGAATGCTATTGAGATTATGGAGGTGCTCGCCGACATCTTGGCTCGCATCTTCGAAGAAGCCGCGCAGGCGGCTAAGATTGACTCTCCAAGCGGGAGCCACAGATTGGATCCAAAAACGATCCAAACGAAGGAGCAACTGGCAGCTTGATGAACAAAGAGATAGAAAACGCGGTAATTTACATCAGAGTCTCGACCGACGAGCAGGCCCAAGACGCCCTCAATTTGCCCAACCAGAAGATGCGTTGCGGGAACTACTGCCAACAGCGGACCTGGCCTGTTGTTGAATGGTTCATAGATGCCGGTGAGTCCGCCCGTACGAGCGACCGGCCGGAATTCCAGCGGATGCTTGCCTATTGCAAGAATAAGCGCAACAAAGTTCGTTATGTCGTCGTTCAGGACCTAAGCCGCTTCGCCCGCAACAACAGGAACCAGGGCGAGGCCATCTTCCAGCTGGGACTCAGCGGTGTTTCGCTTCGCTCGACCTACGAGAGCAACATCGACGAAACGGCTGGAGGCAAGCTCGCTGCGAACATATTCGGCTCATTCAACCAGTTCTTCTCTGACTCCCACTCCGAGAAACAGAAGGATAGGAAGCGCCAGGCAGTTCTTGGAGGACGCGTCCCTTGGCGTGCGCCGATTGGTTATTTAAATGTCGATGCCAAGGAAGGTTCGAATATCAAGCCAGACGAGCTGTACGCTCCGTTGGTGCGTAGGGCATATCAGCTAATGATGACAGGGCTTCACAAGAAGACAGAGATACTGAAGATCCTTACGGATGAAGGCTTCACTTCGCCCAAAGGCAAGCCGCTACCTGCTCAAACGCTTGATAGGATACTGAGAAACCCGCTCTACGCTGGGTGGGTGACACTCCCCTGTGATCCAACTGTTGAGCCAGTTCGTGCCTTGCACGAGCCATTGGTCAATCAGGATACCTTTGATCGCGTTCAGGCAATTATCAATGGAAAGAAGCCGCCCGAAACTCGCAGGTTGAAGTCCAACCCAGAGTTCCCACTGCGTCGCCTTGTGCGGTGCGAAGCCTGTGGCAAACCCTTGACTGGTGCCGTTTGCAGGGGTCGCAGCGGCGGCCACTATCCTCGCTATTGGTGCCGTCAGCAAGGTTGCCGTGCGGTGTCGCTGCCCAAAGCCAACCTGGAGTCAGAATTCCAGACATTCCTAGGGCGGTTGCGGGCAGATCGGGGAAAGGTCGCAGACTTCCCCAAAATCGCTGCACGTGTCTGGGAAGCAAAGAAAGGAAGCTCAGCTCGGGAGTTAAAAAGGCTGGGGGCGCAATTGGAGGAACAGAAGAAACTCAAGGTCAATCTGCTTACCTTGCGGATGGACGGAGAAATCTCCAAGGAAGAGTTCGAAGAAGCCAATACGACCTCCGCGAGAAGATCTATGATGTAGAAGAGAAGATCCGGGCCCTTGCTTCCTCGCGCGCTACGGCGGACTCGTTCGTTCGATTCGCCGAACTGCAGCTCACAGACATGGCGCACGTTTGGCGCATCGCCAGTCCCGAACAGCGCGAACGGGTTCAAAATCTCCTGTTTGAAGACGGTTTGGACTACTCGCCGGAATCGGGCTTTTTGAACCACGCTAAGTCGTCTCTTTTCAATGCGTTAAACACTGTCAACTTCAAGAAAGCAAGTATGGTGGA
>CAVRID010000002.1:0-30366 GCA_963721155.1 uncultured Acidobacteriaceae bacterium
CACGACGCCACGCTTTTCACCGACGATATGGCAAAACTCGGCCCCCAGCTCGGAGCCGATGTTACCAAGACCTCTGCTCTCGAAATCAGTCAATCTTCATCCGTCGCGCAGGGAATTGGGCTAGGGTTGTGAGAGGGGCAGGACGCTAAAGGGTTCAGGTTTCGAAACTTTGCGTATCGCGCATGAGCTTTGGGATTACGCAGAACTCAAGGATAAGCGCCAAACCCCGGCATCGCCGTACTTCACGCACACCGCTGAGGAGTTACGCCCTGAATCTGTATTTCCCCCTTGAACTGCTCTGTCCTCGCCTGGTATCCTGGAGTTTATGGTCTTGCATTCATAATTCTCAAGAACATGCAGAGAGCAAACAAAGCGACTGTGGCTCTTTTTAGGAAGTCCCATGACCGCCGCGCCCTTGTTATTCGCGATGTTCGTGACAGAAGTGGCAACAAGCTTGGCTTGATCGTAGAGCCGCACGATACAACTGAAGGTGGCATAATCGCGGCGGCGCAGCGGGCGACTGATCGGATGTATGCTGAATATCCCGAAGCCTCCAATATTGAGAGCCGTATCGGAGCGACGGACGAAACTGGCAGCCCGAAGTGGTCTATCTCGCCAAACTTTAAGCACATCGCAGAGATCGGAACGGATGAAGCCTCTTTCATTTGGGGCGATGTGCCTCCGCAGTGTAACCTGAAAATTTGACGCACCGTCAAATGACGAGGATCATGAAAGCTGATGATACCCGTCATTGACGTCTTTGCGGGCCCTGGTGGCCTGGGCGAAGGATTCAGCGCGTACCGCAACTCTGCCGGTCAACAAGTCTTCAAAATAGCACTATCAATTGAGAAGGACACGGATGCCCACAATACACTGTGGTTTCGTAGTTTTTACCGCCAATTCCTGAAGAACCAGCATCCGGAAGAGTATTACGACTGCCTTCGTGGAAAACTTGCGATCCAAGATCTCTACAAGAAATTTCCAAAACAGGCCGCAGATGCTGCCAACGAAGCTTGGCAGGCAGAACTAGGCTCTAAGCACTTTCCATCTGACACAGTAGATGAGCGGATTCGCGCGGCGCTCCATGGCGAAGCAAATTGGGTTCTAATCGGAGGGCCACCGTGCCAAGCATATTCATTGGTAGGTTGATCCCGCATGATACCGAAAGATCCCGAAAAATACGAAAAGGATCATCGGCACTTCCTTTACCGGGAGTATCTGCGAATCATCGCCGCTCATCGGCCCCCAGTGTTTGTAATGGAAAACGTTAAAGGAATTTTGTCGTCCAAGGTCGATGGCGCACGCATCATCGACAGAATCCTCGCAGACCTTCAGAAACCCTTGGAAGCACTCCCCCAGCTCAAACGCGCTCAATTACCAGATTCAGAATACGAACTACACGCGCTCACCAATTATGGAGAAACTCTCTTCGGCAACGGCCCGCCCACCGCGCCTGCCTATATCGTGCACTGTGAAGAGCACGGGCTACCTCAATCACGTCACCGGTTCATCCTCGTCGGAGTTCGCAAGAATCTGACTTGGTCACCGGGCAAGCTGCGCGTCCAAGAGGAGCGCATAGATATGTGGGATGCGATAAAGGACCTCCCAAGAATTAGGAGCCGTGTCTCTGAGGCGAAGGACTCTTCGGATCTATGGCTCACAACCATTAAAGAATTGCTCCAGCGGCCTGAAATGCGAAACGGTTATGTCCAGCTTCATCTCAGACAAGAAATAAAGCGGGTTGCCGGGCGTATGACGGCAATTCGAAGTACCGGAGCTGAATTCTTGGAATCCGATCGTAAGCCTGAGTGGCAGAGTTCTTGGTTCTACGATCGTCGGATACAGGGGGTGTGTAATCATTCTTCCCGGAGACACATGAAGGAAGATTTGTGGCGTTATTTTTACGCGGCGTGCTTTGCGTTATCATTCGGCAAATCACCAAGCTTGGACGATTTCCCCGCTGGCTTGCTTCCAGCGCACAAAAACCTCTACACCAAGGAGCGGAACAAAGAGCTCGTTTTTGCGGACAGATTTCGGGTTCAAGTCAAAGGTCGACCGTCAACCACGGTCACCTCACATATATCTAAAGACGGTCACTATTTCATTCATCCCGATCCGACCCAATGCCGCAGCCTTACCGTGCGCGAAGCCGCCCGTCTCCAGACATTTCCAGACAACTACTATTTCGTTGGTGGACGGACCACACAATATCACCAGGTCGGCAACGCTGTGCCTCCACTCCTCGCGCGAAAGATCGCGCACATCATCGACAAGATGATGACCACATCAGCAGGAACGTAAATGGATCGGATTTCGGTTGAGCGACGAAGTTGGAACATGTCGCGTATCAAAGCGAAGAACACTAAGCCTGAGCTAACGGTGCGGTCGTTGCTCCACCGTATGGGATTTCGTTTCCGCCTGCATGTTCGCAGATTACCAGGGTGTCCAGACATAGTTCTACCTCGCCTGAAATCAGTGGTTCTCGTGCATGGTTGCTTCTGGCATCGCCACCAAGAGTGCTCATTTGCGTACTCGCCCAAGACACGCAAGGCTTTCTGGAAAAGGAAATTCGAGGGCAATATCCGCAGGGACCGACAACACTTACATGACCTCGCCCAACTTGGTTGGCGTGTGTTGGTCATCTGGGAGTGTCAAATCAGAGACTTGAACGTTATCGCGGATAGGCTAGGCCGTTTTCTTTCTGACAGGTAACTGCTGCTAGATTAGCTGGATTTAGGAGTACCATCTCCATTAAGCTATTGGGTCCGGCGTCAGTGGTGGATCGATCCCTCCCCAAATCGAACGTCACCGATGGAGCATGCGCTTCTGGCCAAGCAAACCCGGAAGTGGTCCGATAAGCATCGTCCTACGGTAGTGCGCAGCCACGTTTGTCTATGAAACCAAAATCTGAGGCGCCAGCCCCCAAGAAAGAAAGCTCCGACTCGCTCCGAACTTTGTCGTTCCGGCCGCGCGCGCGGTTGGTGTCGGTGCTCGGCGAGCATCTGATTAGCGATCAAGCTGTCGGATTGATTGAAATTGTCAAGAATGCGTACGACGCCGATGCGACCGAAGTTGCTATCGAGATTCTCGGTCTTTCCAGCCCCGATACCACGACAGTAATCGTTCGCGACAACGGCATAGGCATGACGATTCAGGACATAGAGGACAAATGGCTGAGCCCTGCCGTCAACCACAAAGAACGGGCGAAGCAGGAACAACATTGATCGCCACTCGGGCGATTGCCAATCGGGGAAAAGGGAGTTGGCAGATTTGCAGTCCACCAAATTGGCCGTTCTCTTGAACTGATCACGCGGTCACAGGGATCAAGCGAAATCTTGTTACCTATTAACTGGGACGATTTCGAAACGGGCGAGAGATATCTCGACGCGGTCGACCTCAAGGTTCGCGAACGAGAGCCACAGTTCTTCACAGGGGACAATACCGGAACTCTAGTTAAAATCCGTCGCGCGCGTTGCCAATGGACCCGTGCTCTACTTGAAAAGGTTCATCGAACCCTCCGTCGGCTCCAAAGTCCTCTCAGGCAGGATGAACACGCGAACTTCAAGATCATTCTTACCTGTCCGGACTATCCCGAGTTCGAAAATCTTGATTCCACTGACGTCTTGGAACATGCGCATTACGAATTCCGAGCCCTGGTCGACGATATGGGAGGTTGCGATTTCGAATACAAGTGCAATCATCCCGGCGTCGAATCGCGGACGAAGAGCGACACCACCGACCTGTTGCCTTTGGCGAGCAAGGAAATGCACGGTCCCAAGCCCGCTTGTGGTGAGTTTTGGATCAACCTGTATGTCTGGGATCGAACCAAGGACTATTTGAGTCAGTCACGGATCTCCGCGAAAGAACTCGATGCTCAGTGTGGTGTTTCCCTTTTCCGCGATCATTTGCGTGTCTTGCCTTACGGCGAGCCCGGCAACGACTGGCTTTTGCTCGACCAAGAAAGAATCCAAGACCCTTCGGGAAAAATCGGAAACAACCAAGTCATCGGCCTTATTGAGGTACTTCAATCAAACAATCTTCAACTTCGCGATACCACTAACCGCGAGGGTCTCATTGAAAACGCCGCGTTCCAGGACCTGAAGGCTCTGACGCGCGCTGCCATACGATTGTTCACGACGTACTGGAAGAAGGATAGACCGCCGGCCCGTCAATCCGCATCACGCCACATCGGATCAATCGATATTGCACGTAAGGTTGCGACGGCCGTCAAGGAAACGGCGAGTGATGAAGTCCAGGTTCAAGTGCCAACGACAACCGGCGTCCAAAACGGCGATGAGGGCGTTGTTTCAGCCGAAGGCAATGAGGTAAGCACCACCGTCAGCCAACGCCGAGCGCTTGAGATATTGATTGAGAATTTGGAAGGCGTCGCGAGCGCTGATCACGAAAAAGAAAAGCGGATAGAACGCCTCTTGACCCTAGCGGCAACTGGCTTGGCCGCAGAGCGTGTGGTTCATGAGTTCGGTCGGCAAGTTGCAGCTGCAAACGAAGCGCTGATCCAGCTCCGCCGATTTGCCCCCAGTGGCTCACGTTCATTAGACGCAATGGGTGTCTTGGACAACTGCCTCACGACTTTGCGTAGCGAATTTAGAATCCTCGCGCCATACGAAGCGATGGACAGGTTGCCCCAGCTGGCGCCTATTGGCATTCGTGACGCGGTGGAACTCGCATTGACTATCAACAAGAGGTTACTCGATGAGTATGGAATCCAATCAGCGGTCCTAGGAGATGATTTTCAGATTCGCGCGCGACAGGCGTGGGTGGTCCAAGTCATCGACAATGTTGTCAACAATGCGTGTCATTGGCTAGCCGCAGCCTCAGCGAATCAAACCAGGGATCTCCATATAATCCTTGACCACAATGAGCGCCAAGTGCTCATTGTTGATAATGGACCGGGTATTCACGAAGAGGCGAAAACACATCTCTTTGAGCCGTTCTTTTCGATGAAAGCGGGTGGTACGGGATTGGGACTGTATATTTCGAAGGAAGTGATGCGCCAACTTTCAGGAGATATTCGGCTGGTGACTGCACCGGACCCACGAATTGAACCTCGGTTCTCCGCTGGAGCAGCGTTTGTTTTAGATTTCCAGCGTGCACCATCGCGAAGGAGCAAATAATTGGCCGAGCGGGATGTACTTTTATGTGACCTTGTAGCCGAGATTCTGGGTCCAAGAGACGGGGTTCGGGAAATCTTACAGGTACCGCCGCATCGCGCCGGTGATAGCGTGAGTCCGAGTGATGAGTATTTGACGGGTGTCCTTGCTCCCCGTGAGGCCCTCAGCACAGATCTCGATTCCGCGGACGATTTGCTAGGCGAAGCGGACGAATCAGCTGACGATAGCTCAGACTCTGGCCTTCCCGCTGTTCCTCCGGGCATTACGCCCACTAGTGATCCGGGCCGTTCCCCGTCGCTAGACCCACGGTCGCGCCCCTGTTCAATAGGACTGTCCGTCATAGTCAGCGGAGACACGCCGGAGATTGAGGTATGCGCAACGTGGGCCTGGTATACACAGGCAAGCGCGACCGGCTGGCAACGCGAACCTCGCTCTTCAGTGTTTTCGGCCGATTGCACAGTGAACCGGCGGTGGGAATTCAACAACCCTGGCGACGATCGTAAAGTCGCCCTGCAGTTGCGTTCTGGCCGTATCGGAAACGCGTGGCGCATTTCGCTGTTCCTCATTAACGAGACAAATACATCTGATCCAGGGCCTGAGCATCATGTGTATCAGCCACAGATCCGCATCAGTATGCGCGGAGGCACACGTCTTGTGCCCCTTGATGACTATGCCCCCCAACAAGGCGATCCTGAAGCTGCTACCCTCTCGCTACTCTATTCAGAACGACGTGCCTTTGCTAGGGGGCACTTGTGCGCAGCCGTTTGGAGGGATGTGGACCCGGAGCGTGAATTCATCCGTGAGCGACAAATGCGACCGCCGTTCACATGGCTAGACGGCTCATTACTCTCCTCTGAAATCAGGGAACGATTTTCTCCTGCTGATGCCCGCACCGAACTCGTTCCGGCGTACTTGATTACAGCTCCTCAGCTCGCAGGAGACGAGCGACTGGGCGCAACGGTTCTTGATCCCGAACGACTGAGCGAGTTGTGGGAACCGCAAGAAATTAGAGCTGCGCTTAGTCCGCTTGCGAACGCTTACCAGAATTGGATCGAACAGCAAGAAGGTGGGATCAACCAACTACCCGAACAACATCGGGCAGCTGCCGAGAGCCATGTGGCTCAGTGCCGCGAATCATTGCGGCGCATGGTAGAGGGGATCACGCTGCTTGCTACCGACGAAGCCGCACGCATTGCGTTCTGTTTCGCAAACAAATCTATTGCCCTTCAAGCTAGATGGAGTCGTGGCCGGGTAACAGCCTGGCGCCCATTTCAACTTGCATTTCAGCTCCTTAATCTCCCTTCAATACGAAATGAGTCTTCGCCGGACCGCCTGGTATGCGATTTACTATGGATTCCAACTGGCGGTGGCAAGACTGAAGCCTATCTTGGACTTGCTGCATTTACTTACGCGCTGAACCGTCGGCTCGCGGGCAACGCCGGTCACGGCGGTGGAGGTGTCGCCGTTTTGTCCCGTTACACTCTGAGATTACTTACCATCCAGCAATTTCGGCGAGCTTTGTCACTTGTAACGGCGAGCGAATATCTCCGCATAACAGAAATACGACCCGGAATTCGCGGGTGGAGACCTAAAACCTGCCCAGACGTTGCGAAATCCATGTGGGGAGATCGTCGATTCGCTATTGGTCTCTGGGTTGGTGGAAGCGTCACTCCGAACGGACTTTATGATTTCAGTTTTAAGTCCGCCGCTGGACGAATTGAAACCGTTCGAGGCGCCCTGTCCATCTTGGGAGGAGAACCGGGAGAAGGCGAACCAGCGCAGGTTCTCAAATGCCCGGCTTGCTCATGCTGGCTCGCGATTCCTCCCGAGGGCTTGGCACGCGACCGCGATCATCAGATTCACTTCGTTATTGAATGCCAATCACCTAATCTCCCTGTGCAAACCACAGCCCCGTATTCTGGACCGACGCAACAGCCAAGTGGCGAAACACTGATTCAGGTGGCTTCGGTGCAGGTATCACCTCACGCGACAACCGGTTTCTACACCCTGACCGTTTCCTTTCGGTCGAGTCGAGACGTGACCCCACAGGATCTCGACAATTGGTGCACGACTCAAGTGCTGACAGCGTTCGGGAATCGCTCGCGCTTAGTGAGCTTTCGGGCTTCACGGCCAGGATATTTTGTCCGCTGGGCTCCGATGCGGGGAGGCCGTCCGAAGGACATAGATTTCGAGCTACTCTGCCCGAATCCCAGCTGCGATCTCAACTCGGGATCAACTTGGACGGAATCAACTCCAGACGGCCCTCGTCGAATCAATGAAGCTTTTCAGGTCCGGCCAGGTGAGTCGTCTCGAATACCTATACCCGCCCTCACAGTAGATGACCAGATCTATCACCAGTGCCCAACGATGGTCGTGGCTACTGTTGACAAGTTTGCGAGGCTCTCATTTGAACCTCGCGCATCATCGCTGTTTGGAATTGTTGACCATTACTGTGATCGTCATGGATACTATCGCGCGGGCTGCCCTCCGAATCTGAACCTCCCAACAGGTCCTTCGCCCCATCCGACTGGAGTAACTCCTATTGCGGTGCCGCCTTTTCTGCCACCGTCCCTCGTGCTTCAGGATGAGCTTCACCTCATAGAGGGCCCGTTGGGAAGCATGGTAGGGATGTACGAAACTGCGATCGAGGCGCTTGCCTCGCGGGTTCGGGCCGGACACTTGATAAAACCTAAGTATGTCGCATCGAGTGCGACCGTCCGGAAAGCTGAGGATCAGGTAGCATCACTCTTCGAACGCCGCCTGGCTCAGTTTCCTCCGCCAGGCTCCGACATTGACGAAAGCTTTTTCGCTGTCGGTTCTGAGTCACATCCTCTGGAGGCTGAGCTTCCAGGTAGGCTCTACGTAGGAATTTGCGCTCCTGGGCGGGGTGCGCAGACCCCGATCGTTAGAATCTGGGCGCGTCTTCTCCAGACATTGGAAGAACGCCGATTGGGCGGCATTCCACCGAACCTGCTCGATCCATTTTGGACGCTCGTAGGATACTTCAATGCGATCCGTGAACTGGCTGGAGTGGTTGCGCTTGTAAGACAGGACATCCGGGAACGCCTTGCGTTCCTGTCTCCAGGGCCTCGCTTGTTGGATGAAGATGAACCGATTGAGCTTTCGAGCCGAGCGGACTCCCTGAAGCTCCCAGGATTGCTCGAACGCCTTGGTGAACGGCTAGGAACGGGCGGACCTGTCGGAACGGTAGTCGCGACATCAATGTTCGGAACAGGCGTGGATGTTTCGAGACTTGGCCTAATGGTTGTACACGGCCAGCCGAAGACATCTTCTTCATACATTCAGGCCACAGGAAGAGTTGGCCGTGAATGTGGCGGGCTGGTGGTTACCGTCTATCGGGCTGCGAGGCCTCGCGACCTCAGTCACTATGAGTTTTTTGTCGGCTATCATCGTGAACTTTATCGCCACGTAGAACCGATCACGGTCAATCCATTTTCTCCTAGGGCACGCGATCGAGCTCTCGGGCCTGTTACCGTAGCAATACTTCGGCAAGCCACGGAGATCCCAGTACTACCCGCTTCTGTCCTCGTGCAGTCTCCCTGGCGCATACAGCAAAGGCTTAACAACGGATGGTTTTGTCGTGCCTCAGAAATGGCCTCTCGCGAGGGAAGTCCCGAAGTGACTGCTATCCCGAGAGCTATCGAGGACCGCGCAATGCGGCAACCGCCCGACCGTCGGCCCGCGCCGGGCACCGTACTTGCGGAAGCGAGTTCTGAGATCTCCCGTTGGGCTCAGCTGGCGCGGACTGCGCAGCAAGCACTTTTG
The DNA here is from genome assembly GCA_963721155.1 of uncultured Acidobacteriaceae bacterium. Lineage (GTDB taxonomy): Bacteria > Acidobacteriota > Terriglobia > Terriglobales > Acidobacteriaceae > Bog-257. The sequence continues at coordinate 8,919 of CAVRID010000002.1, forward strand.
TACCAAGAGTCTTCACTAGTAAAACGACCCTCCAGTCCTGTAGTCCTGGGAGACCTGGCCCATGAAGTACTGGGCCTTCCGATCGCTTTTGAAAACGCACCAAACTCACTTCGCGAAGTTGAAGCAACAACCACGATCAGAGGCCGCCGATGAATCATCAGCAACTACGCCCGTCGCAGTTCATCACAACCTACGGGCCCGGCAGCATCATAGAAACTCGCTCAGGTCCTGTTGTTATCTCTACGGTAGACAATGTTTTTAGTGACAACAACCTTGCGCTGGCGGATTTCGAGATCAGAGACGCCCGGCTGATCACATCGCCCCTTTTGAACGGCGCCGGCATTGTGAGAATACCCGTTAACGCAGAAATCCGCCGTGAAGAGGACTACCCTCTATATAGGTCTGAACAACTCCCCTACTGGTCCCTCTGCGTAGAACATCGGATTCTCTATCTGAACCGTCGGCGCTGCCCCCAATGTCCGCCTGCTACCGTGACGTTCGATCGTGAGAAAGCTGGCCGCGAGGCGATCCGTTTTGTCCGCGTTTGTACAAACGGACACCTAGACGATGTCGATTGGCACTATGTCGTACACAATGGACCCAGGTGTGCCAATCAACCAGATTATTATCGTTGGCAGGGCGGTGGCGGTTCCCTTCGCAACGTCACGATTCAGTGTCCGAATTGCGGAGCCCCGCCCGTGAACTTCGGTACCGCCTACTCGCGCGACTGGCCATGTTCGGAAAGGTACCCTGAACGAGGACCTCGACCAAATCAGCCCGCGTGCGCTGCGCCTGCCCGTATCGTCCAGAGAGGGGCAGCGAACCTTCGTTTACCCGAACTCGTTTCGGCGCTGACAATTCCACCACTGGCTTCGCGCCTGACAACGGTCCTTCAGGACACACGGATCATGACACTATGCGGCATGCTTCTCAGCCGCAATATGCTGACGGAAACCGAATTCCGCCAGAGCCTTGGCTATGTTCAGCCCCCCTTATCTCAGGCTGTCCTTCAATTCCTTCAACAATGCTCTTGGGCCGAAATCGAGCAGGCTATACCCCAGGTTATTGGCACCGCCTCCGGGGCAGGCCGATCACTGAAAGAAGATGAATTCGATTCTCTTAGATATGCGGCAACCTACGGCGCACCACCCGTATCCGCTCCGCAGATCGGCGCGCCACCATTGTTTGAAGTGCGGTTGTCCGAACTCAGGCGCTTTTACGGACCAGCCCGCCGATACCTGTTGCGGATTGTACCGGTCAGCAGGCTGCGAATGGTCATGGTACAACTCGGCTATCGGCGCCTCGACCCACCCAATGCCCTGCTCGTTCCAGTCAGTTTTCAATCTGGCGATCGTGCTTGGTATCCGGGCGTGGAGCTCTTTGGTGAGGGAATCTTTCTCGATCTTGAAGATGCGGACCTCGATCTCTCAGGAACCCGATTTCCATCCTGGCTTCAGTCCTACAACAGCACGCCCACCGATGAGACTTTACACCCCGTTCATGTTTGGTGGCATACCTTCTCTCACCGGCTTTTACGTGCCCTTTCTATCGATTCCGGCTACTCCTCAGCTTCAATCCGCGAACGTGTATTCCTGCATCGGCAGACCAATGGACCGACACGCGGCGGGCTTCTACTTTATACAGTTCAACCCGGCGGTGACGGCACTCTGGGAGGTCTCCTTGCTCTCGCGAGGAATTTTGATCAAGTCATTGCGGCAGCTCTGCGAGATGTCAACAGTTGTTCCAACGATCCGCTATGTGAGGAAGCATTTCCCAGTGGAATAAATGGTGCCGCATGCTACTCGTGTCTGCTGGCGTCCGAGACTTCATGCGAACAGCGAAACATTCATTTAGATCGCGTCTTGCTCTCGGAGAACCTACCCTGATGCCCCTCGTTGACATCGCTACTCCGCTGCTGGACACACTGCAACAGGTCGATTCTCTTCCAAAACGACAGAACGCCGAAATACCTGATTCTGTGTCGAAGCTGGCATTCGAAGTAGTCAATGCGGCGCGAGAAGACGCAGCGGGCCTAGCTGCAGATTTGTACCAGTCGTTTCTGCGATCGGCCCCCCGCCTCAACCGTGTTTCCTTAGCTGTGACGGGCCTCAGCTGGCTCGGGGCTGGTGTGCAATCAGTTCAGCAGGAATGCCTTTTCGATCATCCGCTCAGCCCGTCGAGAGCTCACACTATGTGCATACTCCATAACTCCGGGTGCGGGAACATTAATTGACGAAATCGCGGATGTTGCTGGCCAGGGTGTCATTGTGACTCTGATCATTAATAATGTGCGGAACCAACCTGCTGACATTCGCGAGCGACTCCGAAAGTGGGGCGCTGCTCTCGGTACGAACATTAGGCTTTTTGACTTCAATACCGATGACCCACAACAGCAGCTACACGCCAAAGTCATCACGGCTGACAGAACAATCGCACTGGTCGGATCAGCCAACCTCAGTTTTCACGGCATGGTTTCAAATCACGAGTTGGCCGTCGTCCTACGCGGTCCGATCGCGGAGGAAATTGCAGGACGATTGGATACACTGAAAGGCAATGCGAAGGAAATCGATCCGCAAATGATTTAAGCCGCTGCCATTCGCCCCACTCTTCGTCTCACGTGGTCCAATACTCTTCGTATTCTTGGGCAGCAGTGGTTACTCTACTACCGTTGGTATGGATAAGATTGTCGCCGACATCGACAACCAAACACTCCTCGGTACCACCGAAAACAGGACCACGCATGCCTCGCCCGATCATCTGATCGTAGAGAACCCGACTTGCGGTCGGTCGGGCGATAACAACTGCTCGCACTTGAGGAGCATCGAAACCAGTCGTCAGAACTCCGTAGTTACAAAGCACTTGAATTTTGCGATGCCGAAACAAATCGACCAAGTTCCGCCGCGTGGATTCCCGAGTTTCTGCCGTGACCGAAGCTGCTTGCCGCCCACGGCGACGGAGCAGGACAGCCATAGCCTGCGCATGCTGAACTGAGCATCCGAAAAACAGCACTGGCCACGTCTCGTCCAGGGCCAGTACTGTTTCCAGGACTTGCCGATTCCGATCTTTTTCGCCCGCGAGCTGGCTCAACAAATCAGAAGGAAGGTCCTTCCATTCAGCCAAATGTTCCTCCTGCCGATGGGTAAGCCGAACATTGCGCCCCGTTCCTGGCAGAAACTGGTGCACGGGACGTGACAGAATGCCGCGGCTCCGTAGTTCAGCCAAAACTGTCGCGGGATCTTCCGGCAAATTTCTCGGTCGGAGAAGCCGGCCATAAAACCGTCGCGCAAGACGAAGGGTTTCTTCGTGCTGACTACGTAATGGTGTCGCGGTCAGCCCGAGTATCGGTACGCGCGCCTGTGATGTCCCACTGAACTCGATTCCCAACCCAAGCAGTACGCGCCTGTAGCTGGGCGCTTCAGCCCGGTGAGCCTCATCGACAACAATGGCACCAACCTTCGCCGCACGTGTGAGCGCCTCATGCACCATGCCCCCCTCGTCATCAACGAGGGCGCTTCTCAACTTGTCAACCGTTGAAACGATAATCCCGTCCTCGTCAGGAACGATCGTTCGGGTGCCCCACAACCGATAAAGGCGTAAGGTCTCACGGATATTGTTCTTGTCGCCTCGATCAATCCACACCTCCCGAAAGGCTTGAACCGCCTGCTCGCATAGCTCGTCGCTCTGGGCAATCCACAGAATGAAATTTCCGACGCGAGGACCGATCCACCAATCTACAAGAGCCTCAACTGTAGTTCTCGTTTTCCCAGCTCCAGTCGGGAGGGTCAGAATAGCCCGATTTGACCCTTCTGGAGCGGAAAGCAAATCGAAAACCTGCTCACGCAGATTTTCCTGAAAGTCGGCGAGTGCTTTCAAAGGAACGTGTGGCTCTACGTCCTCCACGCTGGGACCACCCGGCAGGCCACTGAGCCCCGCAAAGACTTCAGGGAAACCAAGGACCGAAATGAAGTGCCGGGCCCATCTCTTTCCAGGATGCCAGTTGCGCTCAGCAACACACTTGGCTAGCGCTTCCTGGCTTGTCCCCCGCGCTTTGTTTCCACCTGGAAACTGATGAAGCTCGTCCAGCTCACTTTCAGACGCGCGAAGCGCTAACACTCTCCGCAAAGTGCGGTCCTCCAGCAAGTCTTGCCCCTTTATATCTACGAGAAACCGACCTAACTCATGCTCAGGGATTCGCGAGTACAGCAAACGGCTCCGATTCTCTGTCTCTGCTACGATGCGCTCTATGGTTTTCGCGCCATTCGCCCTCTGATCGATCTCCCTCAATACAGTGCGGAGATCCGCCGGACGCAGGCGGACGCGAAGCAGCTCTGCTGCGCGCGTCGACTCATCCAGCCCGACCGCTGCAACCCCAGGGACAGATGTTTTTGAGTCAATCGGTCTATTCATTTGCCGTTGGAGCCTTACCTAACGTGGCAAGGACAGATGCTGGAGAACAACGGCATCATAGCAAAGTTGCGTGTCGAGCTCTCGCGAGATGCCTCGCGACACAGATACCCGGTTGTCCTGCCTCCGTGACGCCTTTACTCTGGGCAACTGAACACGCAATGACGAGCCCGGACAAGCTGGAATTTTAGCTGGTAGCTGCGGCTGTCCCTCGGAGAATTCCTACCGAGAAACAAAGTTGGCGACTAATCCAGATCAAAGAGAAACTGGAGCTCGAAGGCTTTCCTAAGCCAGATCCGCGACCCGCAGTGGGATCGAATAGAACCATTCAGTTCCAAGGTCCTTTCGGAAACCAAGAACGATCAAACGACTTCTTGTCATTCAGAGATTGCACCACTGGCATCAGAAACCTTGCAATGTCCAGACAGACGCTTTCTAGAGAACTGTCATTGACATAACCCCGGTATTTGCGGCAAAAAGCACTCCACTGTGCCTTTTTTTGGTCGTCTTCGAAGAACTCGGCGGTAAAAACGGGGGGCGCCACCTTGGTAGGAATCGGAGTTTGGCGCCTAATAAACGTCTTCTCCACAGCTTCAGAAAGAGAGCGCCCATCAAAGCGAAACTCCTGGCACAAGCTTCGCAAGTCGTGAAAATCCTTCATTCGACTGTTCACCATTCCCAACTTAACCATGGCCTCAAATTTCTCGGCAACGACAGTTTCCTTCGGATACACCAGAAGGGTCGGCCTCGGAAACCCAAGCATCGAAGGGAAGTCGACTTTTGTCGCCTCCGGTGTTACGACGTCTCCAAATCCAATGTCAATCTGAACGGAGATCGCAGCCTTCTCTAGGTAACCCTCCAATTTGACACGTATTCCTTCGTAGTCAGCATCTTCCTTGATTCGTTCGGCCCGCACGCTATCCGGATCGAAGCGCAACCCATCATCGACTACGCCCTCGCCGGAGATCTCTTTGAAAATCCCGCAAAGCCGTTCGAGCGAGTTCTCGCCACTGGCGAGAAAGTCCGCATCCCGAGTCGGACGATACCGTTTCTCTGTCCACAGTTCAAAGAGTAGCGCACCCTTCAGAGTGAACACACCACCGTGTTTGGATTGCGAAATGCGAAACAGCATTCTCTCCAGCGCATACTTCGTTAGCACGAACTTGAATTCTTCTTTGCGCTCGTGCGCAAGATTCAACAGTCGCTGGTGAACTGACGCCGCGATGTTCGTTACGCTTTTCCTCAATTGAGCGACTCCATGTAGGGTCGCATCACATTTGTGACGCGGCACACCTTCGCGGCACTCCACAGTTCATCCATCGACGCCTTCTTCTGTCGGTAACAGTCACGCAGGGCTTCAATTGCCACGTCAGTACCAATTTTGTTTCGAAACTTGAAACAATCAGCAACGGTTTTGGCAGGACTGAACACCCGAATGGTTCGTTCCCCGATCTGGTGCTCCTGTACTCCAAATTGGAGTGCCTCCTCCGAAAATCGCACGATCCGCACAGGGGGATAGCTGACTCTAGGATGGTGTCCGGCACCACCGACTCTGGGGTTCCAACGAAAGCGCTGTGGCAGTGCAATCCAAACTTCAGATGGTGACTCACTACCAATATCATGGAACCGGAGGGCCGACAGAAGACAGATAATCCCTCTTGACAGCCTGTGGCTCACCTCCAGCAGGCTGAGATGTTCCGTCGAGCCGATTGCCTTGGTTGTGTAGAGTCCCCTCGCTACTTTCTGTAGTTTCCCGCGGCTTGCTAGCTTCCCCAAGTAATTCCGTGGGATGCCAGCCCGCTCCAAGTCCTGGGGCCGGAGTGTTTGCTTCAGTGCGGCCAGCTCTAGCAATTTTTCCATCTTTGTCTGCGCCATAACGAGAGTGTACCATTGCCTGGATAGTTATTTATAAGTACCCAGGCAATGGTACCATTCCAGCACAACAATAGTGACTATGCTATTTGTTTTCTTAGCTTTAGAAGGATCATACGGGGAGGCGTCATCACCGCCATGTTGCCAACCCCTGGATAGTTGCCGATAAGTACCCAGGCAATGGAATAACCGTAAAAACACTTATATAGGCTGTTTTATCAATTACTTACGGGCCATCGAAAGGCTTCATCTCTTGAAACGAACGGGAACGATTTGCTTGAAGAAGTCAGAGTGTGCCCGTGTAACGATTCCCGGACGACTGAGGTGACCCGTTGCATGGCTAATGAGATCCATCAGGAACTGCTCACGGAGCCGTATTGTATCGCCCATCCCCCCGTCTGCGCCGCTGAAATGAGAGTGAGTGAGATATGGGAGCTTACTCGACAAGGTGATCGGGAACGATTTCAAAGTGACCCCAAGATTCTGGCCGTTGCAAAGTGGGACATTCCCCAGGCCAAATACCGGGAACCGGCGGTACGGACGTAAGAGTCCATTGGCTTGCGTCACTACATTACGTTGACGTATCGGAGCTCTTCTGCGTAGCCCAAAACTCTGCCTCTACCGTTTGAAAGCCCATTGACAAACGTGCGAGGTCATCCTCGATATCCTTGTAACCCTCAACGGTGTCCGGGCGAATCGCAACCACGCGGGCCACCAAAGGCCATGCCCCGAAAGCGAACCAAAGAGAATCACTCAGGAGGCGCACGGCATGTGCCTCTTCCAGCTTTTCACGAACGAGCGCCGGACGAGTGGACCGGTCCCACAGCAACTCGAAAGATGTCCGATCCGCATGAATGAAGTGTGTTGCAATCACATAGGAGTGAAGCAGGGCGCGAAAACCAAGCGGGGTCTCACTCGTACCACGCATTTCCTTGTCGATCGCACAGATCATCGAAAGATAAGACCATTTCTGTTCCAGCTTTGTGCGAGCGGCTTTAGTCCATTTCTTCCGCAACGCCGTCTCTTCCTCAGATGACAGCAGTAATGGATCCAGAACATTGTGCCATTTTGGAGTGTCTGCTTCAGCGAGGATCTGCCTGCAACGATCAGATCTGCGGAGGTCTTCAATTTCGATCATGTCGGTCGTGTACTCGCTTATTCTCTGTGACCGCTCTGTAAGATCCTTGCAGCAGATGAACGCCATCTTAACCACCGCCTCGCTGAGCGAACGGCTAATGATGTCGGCATCCCACAATTGCTTCGTCTTAACCAGAGAAATAATTGCTTCTGCCCGCGTCAGAATGAAGTGACAGAGTGGATCGAACGACATTCGTCAACTCTGGGTCGCGGACTTGCAATTCGTCGAGACGGAGACGGATGAATTGCGCAATTCGGAAGTGGAGTAGTTCCGACCAGTAGATCAGTTCTGGCATAAAAACATGATCCGATCCAGCACAGAAGGTTTGCCCTCTTCTCACCTTTCAAATCACGTGCGTCCCTATCTTCGCACGACGGGCGGGGAAGAGCTGTGAGTGTGCCAATTCAGTTTGTCTCAACAGGAGGGTTCAACACCACGGAGGTGTAACGTAGGTGTTGCCGGTGCTTTGGGCGACTATGCGCTTTAGGCGCGTCCTTTCAATACCTCGGTAGTACGCTTCCGTGCAAGGCTTGGTGATGGGCAAGTTCTTGAAGCAATCGATCTGTTGCATCCTCGGCGCCGGTTACTCGCACGTTGCTGGTGCCCCTCTGACGAGAGATCTGTTCGCCATCCGCAACGTAGCGATCCCTTCCGAAGCTGCTAGCACGCAGGTTCCAGACAGTCTGGAAAGATTACGAGGCGTGGCTACTTGAATTTCCCTCCCGCAACACGGAGGAATACTTGGCAGATCTGCCCAAGCACGGGCGGTCGGCAACATGGACCGCTAATGAAGAATACGTGCTAGGCCGCAGCGATGAGGAGGCAACCGCCGCGATTGAAACGCGAGGATCGACCTTCTCGTTTCCCGATTTTCCAGTCCCGGCGCGCGTCATTCCGCCCTTTGAGTGGGCAGTGGAACTGCTGGGAGCCGTCTTAGCATCTCCGTTGCCCTGTGACACAACCGTAACGAACTTCCGCTATGGAGCACGCGTTACCTTCCCGTTCCATTGTGAATCGCATTCTGCCCTTTGGCGGGAGGTGATAGCAAAAGCGAACCACGTCGCAGCGATCACTACGAACTACGATATTCTCATTGAGCGTGCGTTGAGGCACAGACGGATGACGCGCGTCTTCGGACCGGGCTGCTATTACGGCGGAATTCCCAAGCCGCAAATCTTGCGAGGCTCTGAAGGGCCGGGAACCTATGAAGCTAAATACGTTGAGCTCGAAGGGGCAATCCCTGTCTTCAAATTGCACGGTTCACTGAATTGGGCCCGCACGCGAGACGGATTGGAATTGTTCCAGGATCTCCGACCGGCATTTCGGGGCGGTGGCAACGCAGCGATCATACCACCGGTTCCCGAAAAGGAAATACCCGCGTGGTTACAGCCGGTCTGGAGTAGCGCCGAGGAGGAACTTGCTAGAGCACCGATTTGGATTGTTTGTGGGTATTCGTTGCCATCATACGACGTAGCGATCACCGAGCTACTCCGTAGGGCAGCTATCTCCGGAAATCTAAAGCTCCTCTTGGTCCTCGATCCGCACGCCTCAGACGTCTGCCGCCGCTATTCCACCATCGCTCACAATGTTCAGGTGATGGCACTCCAGGGACTGCCCGAATGCATCGACAGGTTGCGCGAGCTTTTGTAACCCCTCCTTCTTCAAGGCCACGGAAAATCGCACAAGGAAGGCTGCGCCATCTTTTGCCACTGCGCCCTGTTCCGGGTGGACGCCGCTTGGCCGCGGCTCGGACGGGCGTTTCGGACTGCGCCGGTTTCGCGCCAAACCATAACCCCAACGCGGTTTGTCACTCACCGCGCTTTCACTCACGCCCTGCCACCCTCCTCCGGCCTCCTTCTGTCCCTTTCTCCGTTCCGTCTTGTTTCTTCCGCTGCCGCTCAAGTGAAGAAAGAAACAAGCCGGAAACGGCAGAAAGGGAAAAAACATGAAATTAGAAGAAGTCAACAAAGAACCAAAGAGGCGGTGGATTTCCTCGTTGCAGCGTTGGAGTCCGGACACAGTGAAGTTCTCACCGACTACCTCGGAGCAATGGCGAAGTTTCATACCTACAGCTTTGGCAACATCATGCTGATCGCGCGCCAGAAGCCGGATGCTAGCAATGTTGCCGGGATTCGGACCTGGAACTCGCTTGGCCGCTTCGTTAAACGGGGCGAAAAAGGGATTTTCATTCTTGCTCCGATGGTCGGGAAACGGAGCACGAAGGATGAGCGACCGACGAGCCGAGTGAAGACGCAACGAGAGGGTCAGCGGAGCTGTATGGATTCCGGGCCGTGTATGTCTTCGATATCAACCAAACCGAAGGCAAAGAGCTCCCAACCCTGACCGAAGTGCAAGGCGACGTGACCGGATATCGCGAACGGCTGTTCAAGTTCGTGGAGTCGCAAGGGTCGACCTCAGCTTCTCCGAGCGAATTGCTCCTGCAAAGGGTATGTCCCATGGCGGGAAGATCACGCTGCTTTCCGGGATGCAGCCTGCTGAGGAGTTCTCCACGCTCGTGCACGAGATCGGTCACGAGATGCTGCACCGCGGTGAACGTCGCACTCTGACCACCAAGCAAGTCCGGGAGACAGAAGCGGAAGCCGTGGCTTTTGTGGTCTCCAATCTGTCGGGCTTGGGAACGGAACTTCATCCCAGGACTACATCCAGCTTTGGCACGGAGACGCCAGTCTTCTGCGCGAGAGCTTGGAAGCCGTTCAACAGACCGCTGCCGTGATTCTCGGGGGCATTGCCCCCGAACCAGCGGCACTCGCAGCAGCCGCATAACACGCAACAATGCACCGTTTGGCTTCATGCCCGACCCGTGCGCCGAGCCACGAACACATAACCAAAGACACATGAGAGGAGAAAAGATCATGCCTAGTACGCAAAAGCAGTCAACAACCACGAATATCGCAGTGTTCCAATCACCGCTCTCGTGGAGTCACCCACCAATCCGCGCAAGCGATTTGATGCAAGAGCCTTGAAGAACTGGCGGCCAGTTTCAAGACGCAAGGGATACTGGCTCCTCTGCTGGTACGCGAACTGGAGGAAAGCAAATACGAAGTGATTGCCGGGGCCCGTCGCTTGAGAGCGGCGAAACTGGCGGAACTCGAAAAACTTCCCGTCCGCGTAGTCAGGCTGACGGATGCCGAAGCCATCGAGGCGCAGTGCGTGAAAACCTGCAACGCGAGGACATTCACCCGCTTGAGGAGGCTCTGGTTTTCAAATCACTCTTGGAACTCGGAGAGCCAGTCTACACCATCGCAAGCATTGCCGTCTCGCGCTGGCAAGAGCGAGGCGTATGTCTATGGTAGCATCAGACTCGCTGACCTTATACCGCCCGTGGCCGAGGCATTCCTGAAAGATCAGATCACCATCGGCCACGCCCTGTTGATCGCCAAGCTCCCGGCTTCGCAACAGCAGGAAGCGTTCGCTGCTGCGTTTCGCGGCAGTGGACAAGCGCAGGAAACACCCAAGTCCTGATTCCAGTGCGGGAATTGGCAGCATGGATTGAATCCAATATCTTGCTCCAATTGGCGTCGGCGCCATTTGACAAGCTGGATGAGACGCTTATCCCCGAAGCCGGTTCCTGCGCCAATTGCCCAAAACGAACCGGATTCAACAAACTGCTTTTCGCCGAGGTCCGAAGAGATTGCTGTAGCTACCCCGAGTGCTTCCGCCCCAAAATCGACGCGCACATGACAAAGTCTGGAAATCAAGCCGAAGCTGATGCAGATTTCCTCGGCATGGAACTCCCGCGAAGGCGCTCCCTTGGGCGGAATCACTATGTGGAATTGCAAATCAGGAAATCCAAGACCAATGGCGCAGCACCAAACTGTCTCCAGCTCTGAAGCCCTGCGAGAAAATGACGGATGCGATGCTGATGGATGGAGGGAAGCGCGGGCAGATCGTGAAAGTTTGTGCCGATCCGAATTGCCGCGTGCATCATCCCAATACTCCTTCTCCTGAGCAAGCGGCACGCGAGCGGGCATTGGAACGGAAACGCATTGAGAAAGCGAAGCTTGTCATCACGACAAGGCACCGCGTCTTAGCCGCAATCTTGGAGCGAGTTCAGCGCCCTTCAAAAAGGCCGATCTGTTGACGATTGCTCGCCAGCTGATCAGGCAGATGCCTTACGATCTAGTTCCACCGTGGCAAAGCGCCACAAAGTAGAGGCAGAAAAAATCTGCGGCGCCGCAGGAACTTCTGGCCAAGCGCCATGCACATATGACGAAGATCTGCTCTGCAGCTGCTGCTGGAACTCAGCCTGTTGGATTCGGCTTATCTGCGGGCCACGCAGCGCGATGACGTACTCATGGATGCCGCCAAACGCTACCGAGTGGATACCGAAAAGTTCAGAAAGCGGTGGCAGCAGAGTTTGCCGCCAAGCGAGACAGTAAGCAGCCAAAAGCCAAAGCAGATCGAACTCGGCAGCGTAACTCGACACAACCTCTTGATTTGGCGGGGTGCAATTTGCACTCCGCCTTTTTTGTTGAATCGGAAACCGGCCCGTTATGTCGGGGAAAGACTCTCAGTTGAAGGATACTTCCGGTTTGCCCGTAATCGGCCAGGAGCGGCATGGAGACCAGGAGCAGGCCACCCGTCCGCGTTCTATATCTGTCGTGGAACGCTATCGTAAGTCTGTAAGCAATATATGAGGTCACCAATCATCGGATCGCCAAGGATCGGCACTCGTGGTTTCAGCGACGGAAAGAACGTGCCCATCCCGGTAGGAGAAGGACTTTCGTTGTCGCCGTAGTAAAACGGAAAGTTTGTAATCAGAACTGCGCTCTCAGGCGTAGGCTCCGTGGCAGCATTCCAAATCTCGACGAGACGGTCACGAATCTCCTTCATCCAAGGAACCGTATCGACAGGGATATCCGAGTATGACGGAAGTCCCTTCTGTGGACTGTCGGGAACATTAGCGTCAATGAAAATCAGGAATGGTATGTCACCATCGGGCGCCTGCTTTGAATCGCCTTCTCATAGAGGTCAAAAACGTCGCCTTTGAGATGTGTTTCGGGCGAGACCGTACCGATGTAGTTCATTGCTCCGGGGCGTTGCCGACTCTTCGTTTCCACTCCAACTTTCTTCCCCGTAACTTTGTGAGTTGCGATAAATTCTGGGTGCTTACCGGACGCCTTGTTGTCGTCGATCCATTCAACCTCAAAACCAGCACGCGCGAAAATGGCAGCGATTAGAACCTCATAGCGCGCACCCTGAAAGGCTCCAAAATCTTTCAATCTCTCGATGACGGAATCAGGCAGCTTGTGAACCAGCTGTAGCCAATACAAATCGTAGCCAAAACACTGGTAGGCTTTTGCCGGTCCAGTGAGAGTATGGCCAGTGCTAACACCGTCGCCTGCGTCTCCCGGCCTGCGAAGCAGATCAAGCATCGCCGCGCGCCATTTGACGATCGCATTCTGGTTCTTGAGTGGAAGTCGAAGTTGCTCTTCAAACCATTCTCTACCGAGCGTCCCGACGACCAGCGCGTCAAGGAACTGATGGAACGTCTCATGCTGTGGGTAGTACCAGACTTTGTTCCAGACGAATCCGAAACCGGGTATCGTCCTTCACCATGCTGGACTGAATTTGCGCTAGAGCACCCGGCACCATCCTGGGAGCCGTTCCCCGTAACATCTCGTTCCCGAGGGCATGGATGCCTTTATCTCGGCAACAGTCGCCGTAGGGCTTCCCGTGGAGACCGCATGGACACGGCTTCGCCCGGTCGAAGGGTGGTGGTGGCACAGCGAGAGTCCCCGGCAAGACCCGGTGTAGACGAAGCATAAACGCGAGGTCACAGCCAAACCGTTCTCGCACCGCCGGCCCTTGAAGAATGTTTTCAATGACCGCCTCGGTTCCCACGTTCCTGTCTCGTCCGGGCTTCACGTCTCCGACTTCCCAAACCGTATTGCGTGGGCCATTGTCCTCACCTGCGGGCGTAAGTTGTCCGTCGCCGCCAATGACGAAGTAGCGGTTCTTGACTAGCCTCTGCTCCGGGTCAACAAATTCCGCACCGGAAAATCGGTAGCCTTCAGCTTGCGAGTCCTTCAGGAACGTCAATGCTTCTGGGCGGCCCGCGAACGTCACGGGTTCCGGCGTCCGCTCTTTCGCTCGATCCGCCAGGGCCGTGGCCGTCCATTTCTGTCCCGCACGTCCAGCTTGGAATCCAATGGCGTAGTCCATCTTCTTCATGGAGTCCTCTTACACAGTCAAGTATAGAGCGGGTGGTTCAAGCCTCCGCGATCTTCCAACCAAGATGGGGCGCCCTCTGCACCTCGCAGTTACCGCCCAGAAACCGGCCAGCAGGGGGCAACTTGGCGAGCCAATTCACTGTCCCGAATTCCGACCACTCAGAGCGCGACGCCGCAATGAGCTTGCGCCAAGACTTGGACCGATTTTGCCTTATATTCCATCGATTTGCAGTTGATGGATCAAAGAAGTGACCCGAATTCCGAGCAGCAAACAAAAACTTCAGTGTCCGAGTACCGCTTTGCCGTAACCTCCAACTGGAGGAAAGATGGTAAAGCAGCGGACAGATCGCGAGCAGGGCTACCTCAACCGTCGCGAACCCGTCTTGGTGTTTCGGTCCAACCCCCGAACAACATCACACATTGGCGTTGAAAATATGCGGCAAATACGAAGCAGCGTGCGCAACGTTATTGGCTTTCCGGCCTCGACCTTCTGCCAATACCTGACAGAATATCCGTGCGAAAGCATGTCCTCCTGGCTTTCACCAGCCTCTTCACGTAAACGTTTGATTCGTGCCCCCAAGCCTTTGAAGAACTGGGATTCATCCCGCATGATTCCTTTTTCTAAACTGCACGCCCTAAAAAGAACACGTCCTATTTAGGACGTGGTATATTTAGTACCGGAGTTGCTCCATGGCCAACCGGAAACAGACAAAACATAAGCGACAATTAAACATGGACACATTCAGCGACGGTATTAAGGGCAAAGTACTTGAGGCCGTCAGCATCTCGAATGAACTGGAATGCCGTTACATCTCCCTGGAATTTGAGGATAAGACAGAACTAACGATTACGCTGGACACCCGCCTCACTGGAAAACTGGAACTGTTCGATTGCAAGACCGGGGATCATAGGCTCGTGCGTAAGATCGGATTGATTCCCGACGATGCTCCAGTTTGGCGACCGAAGGATTGATTAAATGAAACAGGAACAGGAGTCAAAGCAGCTAATCACGTTTAACAGCCTGCACATCGAAGTGCTCGGACCGAGGGAACTCGGCAACAGCCAACTGGCCATTCGTGGCGTGACAGAATTCCTCCATGGTGTTGAGGGTGATGTGGGAAAGCTACTCCGCGAACGCGCGGAAATGTCTCCCATCCTAGAGGGATTCCGACTCCGGTTCGGTTGAAGGAGGAACGTTGAAACAAAAGACCGTGGAAGCGAGAGGCGAGGGCGTTGAGTACCCGGCCTTGACTGGTAAAGTGATTCGCCAAGTACGATTCGTGAACGATGAAGACTACACGGCACTGACCATCGACTTTGATGACAGCACTCTCGTAAGTTTTCGGTTCAAAGCGAGCATTGCTTACTCCATTGATCCCGAGCTTTCCACTGTGAAGGGTGGAAACATTGTGAGATGGAGAGAGTTGAAAACTCGACCGGTCATGAGGCGAGTCGCGAGGAAATGACAATGCGGCCTGGCAATAGACAAAGGAGAGCCACCAATCCCGAGCGCGAAGCCCTTCGTGCGGTGATCCACGAATGCGAGGCATTCATACATTGGGCCGGCTGGTCTCGTCCGGCCGACAGATCGGAGCGCTCAATCACGGAGATGATGGGAATCATAAGGGGAGTCGCCCGGAAGGGCCTTCGGAAAAAGCGAGCATGAGCAACATTGCCAAAAAACAGGGAAGAATGATTCGCAAAGGCAAGGAAGTCCGATTTGGGAGCGTGCACATCGACCTGATCGGACCCACTGAACTGCTGCATGACCGAGAAGCGAAAGGTGCCGCCATCGACTTCTTGCGCACGGAAATTCTCGCCAGCAAAGACTGGCTCAAAGACTGCGCGAAGATCAGCCCCTCGTTGAAACGCTTCCGATTGATCAGCATTCGCACTCAAAACCGACTGAAAGTTTAACGTGGGCGAGCAAAGGAACTAGCCATGAATACCAGTCCAAAAGAATCACGACAGATGCCAACCGTAACTGCCATGACCGCCGAGGAACGAAGAAAACTAGATGAGCGAATCAGGGATAAGCAGCAGAAATTGCGCAATAAGTACCCTGAGATCTACGGCAAGGTCGTGGACTGGATTCACCATTCCGTGGAAGATGGCACCCTCTACATCTGTATCCGCTTCCAGGACAAAACCGATTTCGCCCTTGAATTCAGTCCGCAAATCGTGAGAGTGGGAACCGAGCTTTGCGACAGTGCTACAGGCGACTTCGATGTGATACGCAATTACTATCAAGAAGATCGCGAATGATAATCGCGCAGGCGCGCAAAATGAAGACGGGTGAGTAGGCATGCGGCGCAAGCCAGAGAATACAGGTGCATCGAGATCGCTTGGGATTTAAGATTAAGCCCATGTCGAACGGATACGAAGCTTGGATCAGAGACGTTCAGCAGGCGCTGGGCTCCATCAATATGTCGATGGACGATTGGCAGGCCCGCTGGCCATTCGATTTTCAGGCTGAGTACAACGCGGGAGCGAGGGCCGACGCCGCCGCAATGAAGGCTAACCGCTTCTGGTGGTACCAGCAGAACAAATCCCTCCTGCAGGACTGCCGCTCGATTCCTAATTGCTGGCTTCCTCGCGGTCATCAAGGAGCTTGTGAGCCCTTGAATCCCGACTCCGATACGAATGCCCGAACGGGAGCCTATCAACGCGGGGATTACGTGAAAGTTGAGTTCCCAGACGAGGTTACGGGCATCGGCGAGTGGATGTGGGTCCGCGTCACCCGTTGTGACGAGGAGAAGGGGCTCATCTTCGGAGTCTTGGACAACGAGCCTCTCAACGACTACCAAAGCACAGTTGTGCTCGGATCTGAGCTGGCGGTTAGCTACTCCCAGGTTCGGGAGCACAAGAAACCGACTGAATTCACAAGGCAGTAATGACCACCCTCGGTTACCAAGTCACAGATTACTCGTTCGAGCACTAGTCTCAGATCATTGCGTCGCAGGATCGGCGTGCTAGACAATGCCTTCGTGCGAGGAGAATCGAGAACGTGGCAGACTGGAAGGATTTCTATGAGGACAACCGAGAACGTCGGGGGCAGTATCTCGACTCGCTGGACGCGAAGAAACGGCCACGAGAGGCTGTAAGGACTGTCCCTTCTCCGCGAGTCGAATTCTGCCCGCTATGCCACAGTGCCTTCCTTGAGGGTGGTCTTGCCGAACACATCCGATCTGTCCACGGGCCGCAGCACATTTATTTGCGCGTAAATGGACGAATTATTCGTGATCTGGGATGGGCTGAACACGGCATTTCGGAATTGCGGCTTGTTCAGCTGGGTTTCTCTGAAGCGAGCGTCGAACTATCCGCTCCGAGCTTCAGGAAAACGCTACACGTCTATGGCAACGAGAATCTGCGTCGCCAGCTTCCGAGTGGATTCGAGGGGGAGTTGACGATTCGTGTAACTCCGCACACTGCTCCTGTGCGCCAGTTTGTTGTGTACGCTCGGTCACTCCCAGAATTCCGGCGGGACGATTTAGACGCTGCAATCCTACAAATGAGCGACGAGGATCTAAAGGCGGGCGCAATGCCAGACATTGGCCGTTGGCGCGGACAAATTCAACACTTGGGTGTTCTGGAGCAACGGTACCTTGATGGATTCTTCGAGTACACACTAGCCTTTCATCTCGAACAGCGGACTGAGTCGAAGATGGCAAAACAGCACTTTGAGGATGCGTTCGGTCTTCTCCTGCCTTTCCGAACGGCGTTGGCCTGCAGCGCGCAGTGTGTTCTTGGAATTCGCATGAATTCCTTTGGAGTGTTGGATCGAGCCCCAACTTACTCCATAATCTCTGCCTCAGACAAGTTTTTCAATCATCCGTTTCCCTCAAAGTGGATTGCTACGCCCAATGATGACGCCGCTAATCCATTCATGACGTATGCAGACGAGTTCACCGTCCGACTTGTCCGCGTTACCGCTTCTTTTTATGGACCTGATGAGACAGTGTTTAAGACCGGATTGGAGGCGCTTTCGTTTCATCCAGCCGGCAAAGACAGGAACAACGAAGACAAACTGGCCCTATTGAGAGCTCGCTCGGCTAGGCGAGGTGGGCAAGTTGCGGATGCTCGGCGCACGTACGAGCTCCTCCTTTATCATCCTTTGTTTGGCAAGGAGGCAGAAGAATACATACATGGCAAACCAAGAGAATAGTCCAGCAACCAGTGTGCCTCCTGGGTTGGATGACAACCGTGGGACCAAGAAGAGGCCCGCAAAATTGGCGCCGGAAGCCTTCCTGGAAAGCTGGCGAAGTGTCCTCAACGGTAAAGAAGACCCTGTCAGGAAGCTTCGCCCGATGTTGAATGCCGGTTTCGCCGGCGACGCGACAACCGACCATATCTCTATCCTTGTGCAGTCATTGCGGCAGCATCCTGGATTGGCCGAACGAATCGCGCTGTCTCTTGCTTGGCGCGATCGCTTCGGGAAATTGAACTCCTTGTCTAGGAAGTGTCTGATTGAACTCAGGTCTGCCTTTGCGAGCTCGATAAGCTTTGATCAAAACGAGTTCGCCGGCTATCGCGCTGCACAGAATGTGCAAACTTGGGCAGCAGAACACGCACCAAAAACTCCGCCGTTTGAGCGAGATACTTGGTTCCGGCGATTCGTCGTATGTCTTCTGAAGGATACCGAGCCCAAGGTCTTGATTAGCGGGTTGGTTACATCGGCTGAAAGTTGGATGTCGAGCAGCAGCCAGACTGTTACTAAGAAGAAGTCTGCAGAGCAGTCATTTGTCTGCGGAATCGTGCAAGCGCTGAGTTCACCAACGATCAGTGTGGGCAGACTGGGCTTGGCTCTTTCTGGAGTTCAAGCTGTCGATGCGCAATTCCAAGACATGTTGAGTCGCGAGTCAGGTCTTCAGCGGCAAATCCGAACACAGCAGGATGAAATTGATGACTATGAGACGCGTGTCACGAAGCTTGACGAGGATCTTGCTCAAGTGCGCGAAGAATCCAGCCAGCGGAACACCCGGATTGCCGATTTAACAAAGTCGCTCGCCGACGGCCAAGAAAGATATCAGTTGCTAGATCAGCACTGGCGGGGCGTGTCGGACCAGGAACTCGCGAAACAGAGCGGAAGCTTTCGGGAAAAGGTAAGTCAGGAACTCCGTGAGGCTCTTCTTGCACTGGACCGGGACGATCCCAATCTGGAGATGGCACTTCGGCGATTGCGGCGCATTGAGGATATTTTGAAGAAATAGCTTTTCTAACTGACGAGAGAATCCCAAATATGGCCAAACCGAAGCACGTTGGGTTCGGGATCGATTTCGGGACGACGAATTCTGTCATTGGGGTGTGCGAGGGGGGGCCAACCCGGGCCCTGCTAGATGAGGATAAGCCGAATCCGTCTGTCGTCTGGTTCCGACCAGACGGCGATGTGATTGTAGGGCGCCAAGCAAAACGGAATCTGAACGGCTATTCCGAACAGCCGGGGAATACCTTTGTGTCGTCTGTGAAAGTCCATCTGGGTACAGGTCGATCTTTTCGCGTTGCTGGCCAGCCCAAAAAAGCATCGGACGTTGCGGCCGAGGTCTTTAGGTTTCTTCTTCGGCAAGCCCAAGAGCAGCATTCGCTATCAGTTCGAGATGGCGTAGTCACGATTCCCGTAGACTTCCAAGGACAAGCGCGACACGAGTTACGATCGGCGGCCGAGCAGGCTGGTTTCTATGTAAAAACCTTCATTCATGAGCCATTCGCAGCCGTTGTAGCTCACTGCCTGCGCCAGAAAGGACAAGAGATCGGCGATCTGGAAGGAAGAAATATCCTAGTCTTCGATTGGGGCGGTGGCACCCTGGACATCACCTTGGCAGCGGTTCGGGCAGGTCGGATGATTCAGGTGGCAAAGGCGGACCTCGGCCACAGGGCGGGTGACTACTTCGACGAGAAAATCCTTCGACTATCCCATCACCGCTTCTTGGAATCCTCCAATCTTTCGTTGGAGGACGCGCCTCTCACTGCAACACTCAAGGATCGGTATCTTGGACTGTGCGAGACCACAAAAATGGTGCTTTCCGATGAGAATTCGGCGGACTTGGAGGTTGCGAGCGCGTTTCGTGTGAATGGACGCGTATACGACATCTCTCAGCAAGTCAGCCGCGACGATTTTGAGTCGAGATTGGCATTCATGTACGCGATGCTATGGGGAAGGTGGACGCTGTCATTGAGGAAGCTCGGCTTACTCCGAGAGACGTTGATCTCGTCTTGCTGATTGGCGGAAGTTCTCGAATACCACTCGTCAAAAGAGAGATGCAAGAGCGCTTCGGATCTCGAATTACGCACATAAACAACGCGGACACGATTATCGCCGAGGGTGCCGCGCTGGTTGACTATCTAGGTATGCACCCGGTGCTGGCGCGTGGTTTGGGCGTCCGGCTGGCCAGCGGGGCGTACTATGAGCTGTTTCCGGCAGGAACTATGGCGAAACCGGGAGTGTGCGAAAAAACTATCAATTTTTTCTGCACGGACAATCGTGATGGCGAAGCTAAGCTCGTTCTCGTCGAAAAATATGAAGGTAGGGAGATGAATGAGAGGGTGCTCTGGATTCCCGTCAGTCGTTCTCTTCCGCGCAAACATAACGATTGCGAGAGAGTTTCGGTCACACTTAGCCTCGACGAGGACCTGATCCTCAGGGCATTCGGTAAGGGTGCAACTCAAGAAACGGGCGCTAACGCCGAGTATCATGATCTCTTGTTCGCTCTGGATACCAACGGAGTACGTTAATGAATTCGCAGGTGCAGATATTTTCAAATCTCATGCTCGACGACAAGGAACACAAACCACACTACAAGTGGATGCCTGGTGACCTTGTGGCTGAAATCTACAAAGACTTCTTGAACCCGCCGGAACTCATTCACCGACATCTGACCCCTCAGCAAGAAGCTAATAGGGAACCTTTCTTCAGTACCTCCCATGACCTCTTATGCGGAAGAGCTTGTGCCGGAACATGCGGTAGATCGCCCTAGTCACTATGATCAACTGCCTCTCAGTCCCTTTTTTCACAACCTCCGTGTCAACCGCCTTCAAGGGTTTCGGTCCGGATTTCCGATCTGAGCCGCTATCAGGCGCTGTTTCCCTGAAGCGAGCGCGTAACCGCACCACGCCCGCATCCGCCGGGGAACGTGCACTCCTTCACTCGTCATAGCGAACAAACGGCGAATATGCTACGCTATAACGTGTGGTTCTGCGAACGTGCACAGTTGCGGTAAAGGATGTCCGGGACGTTGAGCATTCAATAGAGGTTACGCTAAGACCCTCTATGAAGCGATCGCCACCGCTCTTGCGGCCCTGCAGCACGACAACTGGGTAGGAGAGATCGGACAAGGCTTCACAACAGTGAGCGTTCTCGTCCAGCAGCCGCCCGTAAAGCACGAAGTCAAAATGAAGGACTTTGTCTCATGGCTCGGACGGCAAGGACGTTCTCCCGCGGAGGTCGTGCTGAAGCAAAAGCTGGAGAAAATACTGGGCAAGGTAAATCAGCGCGAGAGACGTGACCGAAAAGGCTGACCAAACAAATCAGCAGGAAGATATCTCCGAGGTCTCAGTGGCTCGGACTACGTTTTCTGAATACAACGAACAAGTTGCTTCCAAGCACAATCTTAGACCGCCCTAGGGAGGACCGCTGTGACGGCGATCACAGTCCCTAAGTCGGACGAGAGCACCCTACAATAAGGGGAAGATAAGAGATGCCATACGGTACTCTCTCGCATCAAACGAAGTCCGCCGACACCGGTTGATATCAATCAGTTACATCATTGTTGCCCTGTCACGGCAGCACGCTGGCCTTCACTTTCCCGTACGTCGGAATTCCTCTTGATCTGACAGACACCGGCAC
>CAVRID010000003.1:0-23023 GCA_963721155.1 uncultured Acidobacteriaceae bacterium
CGCAACTGGTGAATTGTGCCTCTTGCAAAAACTCCATGCTAGAAAGCGCGAAGATCGCAGCGCAGCTTCCGCAAACGTCAAAAGAAAACTAAAAAATAGTTAATCGGCTAATCCGATTGCTCCGTTCGAATCAATGAATTGTACTCATGCTTCTGGGCACTGTTATAGTCGCGTGCATCGCATCAAACTAGCAGTTCCGGAGGCAATGAATGGATGGTTTGAAAAGGCTCGCCTTGGCAGCAATCGCTGTACTAGCATTGCCCCCATTGTTTTCGCAGACCGGTGTAGTCGGCACCGATTCAGGCAAGCTGCTGGGCGTTACGCAGGGGCCTGTCGAATCATTCAAGGGTGTGCCATTTGCCGCGCCTCCCGTCGGCGAACTTCGCTGGCGCGCTCCGCAGCCTGTGCAGCCGTGGTCCGATGTGCGGCAGGCCAACACCTACTCAGCAGACTGCATGCAGGTGCCATTCCCCAGCGACGCTGCTCCGCTCGGCACAAAGCCAGCGGAAGATTGCCTTTATCTCAACGTGTGGCGTCCCGTCGGCACGAAAGCGCACGCGAAGTTGCCGGTCATGTTCTGGATCTACGGCGGCGGCTTCGTCAACGGAGGCAGCTCGCCCGAGGTGTATGACGGCAGCAAGTTCGCCGAGAAGGGCGTGGTCTTTGTCAGCGCCAACTATCGACTGGGCCGCTTCGGCTTCTTCGCGTTTCCTGAGCTCACAAAGGAGAACGCCGACGGGATGGTCGGCAATTACGGCTTCATGGACCAGATCGCCGCGCTGAAGTGGGTTCAGAAGAACATCAGCGCGTTCGGCGGCGACCCGGCCAACGTGACCGTATTTGGCGAGTCGGCAGGCGGATTCTCGGTAAGCATGTTGCTCACCTCGCCTCTGTCGCAAGGATTGTTTTCGAAGGCGATTATTGAATCCGGCGGCGGCCGCACCAACCTTGGCGGACAACGTTACCTCAACACTGCCCTGCCGAACGGGCCTCCTTCGGCTGAATCGGTGGGCGTCGAATTCGCACGCAGCCTGGGAGTGGATGGAACCGATAAGGACGCCCTGGATAAGTTGCGGCGACTATCCGCCGAAAAGGTGCTCGGCAATCTCAACATGGCAACCATGAATCAACCCGGATACGCAGGCCCCTTTATCGACGGCCGCGTGGTCCTTTCCGATCCGCAATCCGTCTACCTGTCCGGCGCCGGCTGGCACGTCCCACTGATGATCGGAACCAACAGCATGGATATCGGCTTCGGATTCGGGCGCGACAAGGAGGAGCTGTTCGCGCCATTCGGTGCTGATCGCGAGAAAGCGATTGCGGCTTACGATCCGACGGGAAAGGGCGACTTGCGCACCGTGCAGTACCAAGTCTCCATGGATCGATTCATGGTCGAGCCCGCTCGTTTCGTTGCGAGCGTATTCGCTTCGGAAGGTCTCCCTGCCTACCAATACAGGTTTTCTTATGTCGCAAAGTCCATGCGCAGCAAATGGCCGGGCGCGCCCCATGCCACCGAGATACCGTTTGTCTTCGATACCGTGCAGGCGAAGTATGGAAGCGAGCTCGCGCCCGAGGATGAAAAGATTGCGCAATCCATGCTGAATTACTGGGTGTCATTCGCCAAGACTGGCGATCCGAGCACGGGCAACACGCCGGCCTGGCCACGGTACTCGCCCGCAACCGACATGCTGATGAATTTCACCGCGAACGGTCCGGTAGCCGAGAAGGATCCGCTGAAAGCAAGGCTTGATGTTACGGCTGCATACGTAACAGGCTCAGCTCCTGCGCCGGCGCCGAACGTTCCTCCCCGTCCATGAGCAAGTGGCTAAGATAATGAACCCCAATCGCGGAGCCCTCGGCCAACTCAGGAACGGCGCAACCTGCGAATAAAGCGATTTATTTTATGTTGCTTGAGCGGCTCGGGAATGGGTATCGTGTGGCGGTGGTGCAATCCGCCGAGTCGTGGCGTGGAGACGACCTTGTCTGCGCGCGGAGGGGCTAGCGCTGTAACTCGGCCTCCGGGCGTGTCCTTCCCTAGCCCGAGGTGCGTTCGATCTTCGTGGTAATAGTGGACGTAGTTTTTCAGCAGTCTTCTCAGGTGCCGCTGGTTCAGAACGATCACGTGGTCGAGCAAATCCCGACGCACACTTCCGACCCAACGCTCGGCGATGCCGTTCTGCCAGGGACTTCGAAAAGCCGTTCGGACAGGTTCTGTGCCGTTCTGTTTGACGGTCGAGATGACGTCAGCAGAGAACTTGGCATCGCGGTCGAAAATCAGAAACCGCTGTGGCGGTTCGTACCCCCAAGCTTCGCGCATCTGCAATACGATCCACAAGGCGTTTGGCTGATGGGTCACACTGCAGTGCAGAATCTTTCGCCGGTCATAGCCGATGACGAAGAAGCAGTACAGAACTCCGAAGGTCAGCGTTGGTACGGTGAAAAAGTCCATTGCAGCGATGACTTCGCGATGGTTGCGGAGAAAAGCCAGCCAGCGCCGGGCTGGATCAGGATTCTTGCTTGCACGTTTGACCCAGCGAGAAACCGTTCGTTCCGAGATAACAAATCCCAACTTGAGCAACTCGCCGTGGATGCGTGGCGCTCCCCAAGTTGGGTTCTCAGCGACCATGCGAAAGATCAGGTCGCGCACTTCCCTGCTGATTGGTTTTCTTCCGACCGCCTTTCGGGCTCGTGAGATCCAGCTCCAGTACAGCCGAAAGCCGGTCCGATGCCAACGAACCACGGTCTCCGGGGTGACGAGGATCAAAGATCTCTTCCAGTCAGACCAAACTTTTCGCAGAACGACCCAGAACAGCTTGTCGACGGAACTCAGTCGAGGACGAGGTCGCTTTGCGTGCAGAGCCAGCAGTTGTTGCCGAAGGGCGAGGTTCTCCAGGAGGAGTTCTTCTCGGGAACGAAAGACGGAGAAGACCCAGCCGAGCAGATGTCGAAGGCGCACAAACATCAGAGAATCATAGCGAAAAGCGCGCCGGGCAGATGCTCCTCCAAGTCATTGATTCTGCGATTGTGCAGAGTTTTGGCGAGGCACAGCCTTAATAGTGACAAGTGAACAGCAGCAAACCGTTTGCGTTGGAGTGAAGTGTTTTGGTGTTTGGTTACTGGAGCAAAGGTGACGTCTTGCATCATTGTCGCGACGGCGTGAAAACGATCAGCGCCAGAGGAGGTATTCCGAGGCATTGTATACTTGGCTGATGTCGCCGGAGCAGGAGCAACTTCTCTGTGATGCGCTCGTGAATCTTGGTCCGGTGGAGACTGAGCAGGGCCTGCATGCTGAGGGCGTACGTAAAATCCAAGAGGTCCTGCACTGCACTCTGGCCGACGCGCGGACCACGCTCCGAGAGTTACGCGTGCGCAAGCGGATCGAGGAAACGACCACACCTACCGACAAGCTTGACCAGCCGCGCTTTCGGTGGGTACAGCCCTAGCATAACGAACATAAGACGGGGAGTTGATGCGGTAAACTCCCCCCGCTGACATCAAGAGGACCCGCGCGTTCAGGCGTCCCACGCAGCCAGAGAATCCATGTTATCTCGCCAATAAAGCCCCCAACCCGCTGAAGTGGAAGGCGAACCTCCCAGGAAGGTTGGCGAAGATGAAATTGCTCTTGTCGCTGGCGATTCCGATTATGTTCCCGCGATCGAGAAGCTAAAGAAGCGCGGTATTCCTGTGCACGTTGTGTTTTGGGGACATGCAGCACGGGAGGTAAGAGAATCCGCAACCAAGTTCATAAATCACCCGTTAGCAGTTAAACGATCGGAGCCGTGAAGCACGCTGCGATCGAGAAACTCCGAATGATTTCTTGAAAGTTCTGCCGAGGGTGACCGAATATCGCAGCGAGCGTGAGTCTTGGACAAATCAGGCAGCTACCGGTGTCTGATAGAGAGCCCGACAGTGTGGTTGTTTTTGTTTCTCAACAATCCTTTGTTGCTTCGCTGCTGCTGCTGCTGCCCAGCGTTCCAACATGGCGGCTTGCTAGGAGCATCCGCTTGTACTCCCACACGTCATACAGCGGTAGCAGGTTCCGCTCCGTACCATGAGCGAACCGCAGATGTTGCAGGCGGGCGCATCTCCCATCTGGATAAGTTCTCCGAGCGCTCCAACCGGATCGGTATCATTGGCATCCCTCGCTGGCTGAATCGGCATCGGAAGGGCTTTGAACAATTCGCCCTGGTCACCGGTGATGAATTTCCGTTCGAGCCACCGGAACACGTAGTCGACAATCGACTTCGCGTAGCCGATCTTGGGGTTCCCGGACCAACCGCTGGGCTCAAAGCGCACATGCGTGAATTTGCTGCAAAGCACTTCGAGGGGTACCCCATATTGCAGCGCTAGTGATACCGCAGTTGCAAACGAATCCATGAGCCCCGAGATGGTCGAGCCCTGCTTTGACATGGTGATGAAGATCTCCCCCGGCAGGCCGTCCTCGTAAACTCCGACCGTGAGATATCCTTCCTGTCCGGCGATGGAGAAGTGATGGGTAAGTGCCCGCCGCTCGTCCGGCAGGCGCCGGCGCATCGCGCGTGTGGCTTCGTTTTTATCAATCGAATTGACCTGCTCTGCTGCTGACATACCGAGCCTCATTCCTGTCGGCCGTGATCGCCTAGACGCGCATCAATCGGTGCTTCATCGCATTCGTGCATTCGAATGGCGGCCTGACCGTCGCCGCAACGCAGTAGGAATCTCATATTCGTCACTCGTGTGGAGCCGCTTTGCGCCTTCGAGGCAGCTTTCGGGCGCCGGCGCTGCTATAGATACGGGCCATGAGGTCCCTCCCACGCGTGGGTCGATTCCACTGACCTCTCAGTTCCACCTATCTGGATCTTCTACGGGGCCCGGCATCTTTCCCAGGTTCCGGAACATCTGGGCCAGCTTCTGATTACCTACTTCCTCCAGGGCCTGCCTCTCGTCGTGGCCGTTGTTATGCGGGGTCGCACTGCGGAACTGGGCGGTGAGCCAGCGCGTGTGCTCAACTGCGAGGATCATTGAGATATTCACGAACCATTCCACAATTGCGAGCGCAGCCGCGAGCACCAGCGCACTCCCAAGAACGGTTTGGGGTAGTGGGACGGCATCTCCGAGTAGAAACCAGGCTGTTCTTGTGAGCAGGTAAGCTGTGATAAGAATGCGTATGATCGGTCGCAGTGGAAGAATGTTGAAAACAAAGGCGAGTAGATCTACGATGCCTTTCGCGTAAATGCGCGCGACGGCGGCGATGGCTGTCTTGCTGCTAGTGATGGTGCTCATTTCTGGCTCACTGTCCTTCCAGAAATTGAGAAGCACTTTACAAAACATGGTCCTCCTGACTCCACGCTACCGCGGTGGATCTGGTTAGGGGCAGAGAACTCAAGAGATTTCGTCACATCCCCTTGGTGATCGGTCTTCTCCTCCCAGCAGCCTCTTGTCGGGAGAGTCGCTCTGCATAATCTCCTCTCGCTCGAATGCCACGCTAGACCGCCGATTGAATGCATAGATCACGAGCGGCGTGCCGGTCGCTGCGGCAAGGAATGCACCGCCCGGGTTCATGTGCAGGCCGCCTCCGATGGTTACGAACAAAAACACAAACAGACAGAAAACCAGCGCGTAGTTCTTGACCTTGCTATGCATCGCTATTCACTCCTCCCGTTCAGCCATGTCAGGCTGTGACACGTACTTCGGCGCACGACTGGTCCTCTTTCTTCTGCGGCGGCCTGACGTAGTGGCAATGGGAACATCCGTCGCAATGAACCGCCCCGGTTATCGCGCGCACCGCTTGGCGAAACCGCTTCGGTATCCCGACTTCCTCTCCGGCGCGCGAATAGAACGTCGGCAGAACCGTGCCAGCTTTGTCCTTTCCAGGGAAATCCAGATCTAAGCGACCGTGAATGCCCCGAAACAGGAGTCTTGTTTCCAGTGGCGGCCGCTTTCCATCGTTGGTCGCACTCGGGCAATGCTGCGTAATCAGCAGTTCGTACGTCCGTCCCTTTCGCAGCATCTCGACTCGCACCAGCACCGGCGCCACCACTACGGCATGTAAGCCATTCACTCCGATCGCCTCAACCGGATGCAGCCACTCGATTGGCTGACCATCTTCCTGGGTGAAAGTGACGTATCGCCCAAGTTCTCCGGCCGCGCCGCCTGACTCCAACCCGCGCACCACATAGCGTTTCGCAAGGTGCTGGTGTTCCAGGCTTACTGGCGAATGGGCAAAGATTCCGCGTTCCTCCAGCACCCGCAGCGCTTGCCGCGTTAGCCTCAGCCCCAGTGCATCTGAAAATCGCTTCTGCTTCATGACAACAACCCTCTCCTTGTCTCAGGCGGAATGCGGTTCGCGAATCGGGCAGCCGAGGGCAGCCCTAATCATTTCTTTGGTGCAGCCAGCCCAGCATTTGTAAAAGCGGGGATCTTCGATCAGGATGGCCAGGTTGTCACCGCTCCGGTCGTGTTCACAGTCCGCACAAGATGGACAGCGTGCGACGTAATTCCGGCCGACCTTCCGCACGGTACCCAAGTGTTCCAAAATGCGGAATTCTGATCGTCCGTTCCCAGTATTTCGTAGCGTTGAAGTGATCCTCTCTGGACGCGGCGAGAAATCCGGCTCCGTCCTTTCCTTCCCAGCGATGAACCTCCGCAGTTCTTCCTCGGTGACTTTTCGCAGTCGGTTGAGGTAAGCAATCTGGTCGTTCAGCGTGTAATCGGCCCCGTAAAACCAAAATCGGCGGTTGGCGCCACGATGGATTCCCAGAGGTCCACGAATGGCGTTGCCAAACTCTCCGGCGCCGATGGCGTCGTGTTTGGGAAACACCTCGATGCCCTCCGCCAAGCCCGCGCCCTTCACTGGCACTCCCAACCTCAGGGCAAGATCATGGATGTAGATTCGGCACTCCTTGGCCAGCAGAGGCGTTGCCATGAAGATCCAAAGATGCCCCCCGCGCTTGCTCATTTCCAGTGCCGGTTCCACCTTGTCCTGTGTCAGGCGGTACTGCAGTTTTAGCAAGTCCTCCATTGAGTTCTTGTAATCGGCGTCGATGGCGACCCATTTACAGCGCTGGGTTGACGGGTTGATCGCATACAGCCCGACCGTAATCTTGCCTTCCAGGTGCTGGCGGATGGTTCCCTCGGTCAGCATGAGGGGTGTGTCTGTTCCCTTCTTGCTTGGCCGGAAGTAGTAGTGCCGCCCTGTTTCCGGGTGTGGCCGCGTGGACTGCATCGTGTACGCGCGGCGGTTCACGAACAGCCTTTGGTAATCCTCGACGATCTGCCGGGTTGCCGTGATTGTCGTTGCCATGAACTCGTCACCTCCTTCTGGCAGATTCGCCAATCCGCTCGCTCGGGTTCGCCATTTCCCACACGGTTTTCGGATGTGGTGTCGTTAGATAACCCGGAATAGTTTTTCTGTCAAACGGCCGTCTCAGGCCTCATTCCGCGCATTACCACCCACCGCAAACCGGCCCGCCAAAGTCCTGGCCGCTCAATGAGATCGAGGAAGTTACAGTCCTTCAGGAGCATTTCGAGCTGGCTTATGCTGTACCCGCCGAATTGTTCGTCCTCGAAATCCACGGCGTACCAGGTTCCTTTCTTGCGGTCCAGGACATAGACCGCCCCAGAATCCGGGTCTCCGGGCACGAGCAAGAACAGCAGAACCGACGTCGGGAACTCGATCCAACGAACGATCTCGACGTTTTCGGCAACCTTTATCAGTGCGGCTATCGCTGTCTGCAGATCGACGCCGGGGTCGAGCTGTACAACGGGTTCAACCATCATTCGCCCAAACATTGCAGTGATCCTTTCCGGGCAGTCCGCCCAATTCGTGTTGTGTTGAAAGCCAAGTCGCCACCGATAACGCACCCGTCAGTTGGCGGAGGAGGGGAAAGTGCATTAAGTGTCTTGTTTTGTGGGCAGTGCTAGGGTTGAAAGTGGGGTGGAGTAGAAAGAAGATCGCTAAGCAGGACGATGTCTATATAAAGGATGCAAGTCGCACGCTCAGATTGATCACTACCCAGCGATGGCGCCGAAAGGTAATGTCTGACCCACTGACAATGCCGCTGGTACCCCGGTTCGGCATCTACCACATGCTGGTATCTCGGGAGTTTGCACGCGAGTGGCAGTTCAACGGTTTGGCGACTATACGTTCAGGTGATTCCGGAAATCACGTGCCACGGCAGTGAGGAGGACGGACAGGCAGACTTTCCACAACACGACAACGAAACGATCTTCGGGAGGAGGACTTAGCATTTGCCACGTGGCTACTTACTCCAACGCCGGAATGCGGGGCTACAGCCCCCAGGGGGTTGTAACTGAGTTGCCCGTGATTCTTGCCACTAGAGAAGCCTCCCCATTAGGGTGCTCTCATGACCCTTGGACGACGGCGTCATGTGCGCTACCGCAACTTCGCATATTCAACCTTAGCTTGTTTCAGGATGGGAGTTTCCGGATCGGCGTCTTTCCAGAGCTCGAGAAAATCCAGATATGCGTGCCGGGCTTTCGTGGTGTCGCCGGCCAAGGCATAGGCGCGGCCGAGTTGCAGCCGTGCGAGGGCCGCCAACGGGGAATTCAGCGCCACGCCGCGGTGGTCGAGGAATTTTTGGAACTCGGCGGCGGCTTCTACATCCTGATGTAGGGCCAGGTAGGCTTCGCCCCGGATATAGGCCGGATATAGGGGGCCACCAACCTCGAATTGAGGGGCGGGTGTCCCCAATTCATATCGAGCCGCAATCTTGAGTCGTTCAATGGCCTTTGCCGGGTTGTTGCGTCCGAGCTCGATCGAGGCGTCGATTGCCGGCAGCCAATAGCGATTGATTGTGGTGTTAAGCGGGAAGCGGTGCGCCAGATCGTCAGCGATTTTCCGGGCTTGCTCGCCATTGCCGCTGCGCGCCAAGGCCAGCGCCGCAAGGGTCTGGACATCCTGGGTGGCGGCAGTGTTCAGCGCGGAGGCCATATCCTGGCGCGCGCGTGCAGTATTTCCGAATTCGGCTTCGCGCAGGGCAGAGTTCATTTGCCATTCGGCCGCGGTTTCTTTTGCGTCGCTGTGGCGCGCCGCTTCTATGGCGCGTTGCGAGTTTTCCCGAGCAGCGGAGAGACGTCCATAAAACGCATCCGTGTCCGATGCGAAGGACAGCAGCACGTCCTCGCCCGGTTTGCCTTTCGCGCTTTCAACTTGCCGCTCCATCTCGGCAGTGTCGCCCTCAAAGAACGCAACCCCGTAACGGTTGCCATGCAGGAGGGGATTGTTGATCTTGTGCGCGACCGCCTCCGCATACTTGGCCTTCGCATCATCAGGACGATTCAGCGCGGAATACAACCCGACGAGGTTGGTATAAGCGGCGCCGCTTCCCGGGAACAGACGGAGGTCTTCCAGGCTTGCATTCACCGCTGACTCATATTGGCCGAGATAGGTGTAATCAACGCCAAGGTTGCCCCAAGGTTCGTTGTTTCGCGGATAGGTCTGTGCCCAGGTTTCATAGGTCTGGATTGCTTTCTCCAGATCGCCCGTAACCAGCAAGTAGTAGTTTCCCGAGATGCGGAATTTCTCCCGCTCGCTCACGCGGTCGCGCAGGTCGTAGGCCTTCTGCAAATTTTCGCTGGCCAGGCCCGGCTCTCTCAGGTTGGTATAAGAGATCCCAAGGGCCGAATATGCAGCCGCAAAATCCGGATCTAGCTCGACCGCCCGCTTGAAGGACGGAATCGCCGCCTCGGGGCCCTTTTCCTGCAGGAGCTTCCTTCCCACTGACAAGGCCTTCAAGGCTTCCAGCGAGGGCGTCGTGGCCTGATCCAGAGGGGCGTCGAATTTATCCACGCTGCTGAGCGACTCGCCGAGTTTTTTGCGCAGCCTGGTCGCCGCATCGCCAAGTGCTCGCAGAACGTGTTCTTTATCTTCTGCGGTCAATTGTTCCTGAGCCAAAAAATCTCCGGTCTTGCAATTGATGGCATCCAGGCCGATCACATACTGGCTGCCTAAGGCGGCGATCGAGCCGGCAATGTAAGCTTTGCCTTCTTCGCGCTGGCAGACATCGCGCGCCACTTCGGGGGTGAGTTTTGTGTTCGGCGGTTTGGCCATCAGCCGTAACGTGGCGCGGGTCCTGGCATCTGAGAGGATGTTCAGGAAGGGCGACTGTCCAAGCTGCGCCGAGATGGCTTGCTTCAAGGTGTCATCGAAAACAGCATCGCCGGTGGTGTTGTTGAAGTCAGCGAGTACTAACGTGTCCTGCTCCGTGAGTAATGGAGCGCGATGCGAACGCCAGTACAGTGCGCCAACGACGAGAGCTGCGATCAATACGAAGATGGCCGCGAGAAGCGTCCAACGTATGCCGCGAGATCGCTCCGCGCCCGGCGAAGATTTGAGCTCCGTCGCCGAAGGGGCGACGGTTTGCCCGGAGCTGGAACGTCCACTTGAAACTTGCGATTGCGCGCTCAGCGCTCCGCTGTCGGCAGTCACGCGGACCGTGTACTGTGCTGACTCACTATCGCGCTTCAGCCGCTGCAAGTCGGCGCGAAGTTCGGAAGCATGCTGATAGCGCAGGTTGCGGTCTTTCTCCAGCGCCTTACCAATCACGGCATCGAGACCGGCAGAGAATTGGGGGTTGACCTGCGACGGTTGTCGCGGCTCCTTGTGCAGGATCGCACCGCAGATTTCTCCCGAGCTGGAGCCGTCAAAGGGCAACCTGCCTGTCGCCATCTCGTATAGAACCGAGCCGAACGAGAACAGGTCGGTACGGGCGTCCAGCTCTTTCGCGCGCACTTGCTCCGGCGACATGTACGCCACCGTACCCAGCATCGTTCCCGGACTGGTGAGATGTTCGACGTTGGGGCCGGACATCATGGTTTCTGATTCTGCGCTGCCCGGGAGGTCGCGGAAGGTCACCTTGGCCAGTCCGAAGTCGAGGATCTTGCCATCCCCGCGTTCAGTCACGAAGATGTTAGCGGGCTTGATGTCGCGGTGAATGATGCCTTTGGTGTGTGCCGCATCCAGGGCATCGGCGATATCGATGGCGATGGGAAGCAGTTGTTCCGATTCGAGCGGGCCTTTGGCTATGAGCCGTTTGAGGGTCAGGCCGTCGAGAAACTCCATGGCGATGAAGGCGCGGCCGTCCTGCTCGCCGATATCGTAAATCGTGCAGATGTTGGGATGGTTCAGCCCCGAGGCGGCCTGCGCCTCGCGCCGGAAGCGGGCCAGCGCCTGAGGATCTTGGGCCACGTCTTCGGGCAGAAACTTGAGCGCCACAAAGCGATGCAGCCGGGTGTCTTCTGCTTTGTAGACCACGCCCATTCCGCCGCCGCCCAGCTTTTCAAGGATGCGGTAGTGCGAGATGGTTGCTTCGATCATCTTTTCCGGACGACCGAAGTGGCATGGAGATAGTAAGTGCGAACTCTCTGTGAGTCAATTTTGTGAGTTCAGTAGCGCATAGCCCCGGAACAGGACAAAGTCACCGTCCTTAATAACGGCTACCGTGTATCCCGGGGATGCTGGTGAGCGAGGAAAGAGCCCATCGATCCTCTACTGCTGCGATGCGTTCAGCCATGAGCTACCGCTGTGCTCTGCACTGTTTGGCCTTTGCTATGGCGTCGTCCCATATCTTGTTCCCGTGCTCCTGGCTACTGGCAATCCTGTCAGAGATAAGACCGCTGTTCGGAGCACATGATGGTGACTTGGAAATAATCCACTTGGACGAGAAACACCCTACTCGCCAACGAGCGTGGGTAGGCTCTGGCCAGCCGCGATGGAGGCGGCTGGAATGAGCAGACACGCCAAGGGCAAATACCCAAAACCAAAGCGTCCCAAGACTAAACTCGGTCTTCCTGATCTGGATCACAGCAAATCGGCGGTCCTGGACAGCCTTCGGTCACCCGAGTCCAAACGTGGTTATCGGCACGCCATTGATGAATTCATTCAGTGGTACTGTTCCGAGCCACGACTTTCGTTCAACAGGGTTGTTGTCACCCGCTATCGCATATTCCTTGAGAATCGACAGCTTGCGGGGGGAACGATCAATGGACGACTCGCCGCTGTACGGCGGCTCGCCTATGAAGCCGCGGACGCTGGCTTGCTCAGCCCGGAACTCGCTGCTGGCATCCGGCGTGTGAAAGGTGCCAAGAAGTTGGGTGTGAGGCTCGGGAACTGGCTCACAGCCGAAGAAGCCCGCCGCCTCTGGCAGTCGCCCGATGCAGACACCCTCAAAGGAAAGAGGGATCGGGCGATTCTCGCCGTCTTGCTGGGGTGCGGACTTCGACGCCGCGAGTTGGCTGATCTGGACTTCAGGCATTTGCAACAACGCGAGGAGCATTGGGCGATAGTTGATCTCGTTGGTAAAGGCGGGCACATCCGAACCGTTCCTGTGCCCGACTGGGTGAAAACCACTATCGATGAGTGGCTGGCGGCAGCCGCGATTTCGGCCGGGAGACTTTTCCGATGTGTCTGTCGAGCAGGCAAACATTGGGGTACTGGCGTCACAGAACGATTAGTCTGGCACGTTGTGAAGCAATACGCGAGAAAACTCGGACTTGCCCAAGTAGCACCGCATGATCTGAGGCGTTCATGTGCCAAGTTGTGTCATGCTTCGGGTGGAGAATTGGATCAGATCCAATTCCTTCTCGGGCATGTCTCCGTGCAGACCACTGAACGCTATCTGGGCTGCAAGCAGCGGATTCGTGGAGCGGTGAACGACTGCATCGGTATTGAACCCTAGCCACGGCTCCCGCTCCAATGGAGCGGGTCGCCGACAACCCGTGAAATTCGATCAAACTCGCTTCGTTAGAATTTGAAATGGCGCGATCGCGCAGGTTCCAATGGCCACCTTGATCTGATTCCCACCCTGAACCTACTGATGCAATGGGAATTCGGGCGGCAAAGCTGCCTCAAGATTGATTTGTTCTCCGGTGATGGGGTGGTGGAACTTCAGAAATTGGGCGTGCAGGAAATATCCTCCGTCGCCGGGAAGGCCGGGAAGATTTTCAAGAGGCTGGCCGGCCAAGCCGTACAGAGGATCGCCGACCAGGGGATGGCCGATGGATGCCAGATGGATTCTGATTTGATGAGGGCGGCCCGAACTTAGGCTTACCTCAAATGTTGTGGTGCTTGTGGTGCGTGAGATCACGTTTGCCAATGACTTTGACGGTTTGCCACTTGGGTTGGCGGCCCACACGGAACCAATGAGCGGATGCGGTACGAGGCCGATGGGTGTGAGGATATCGTAGGCGTCTTGTTGTGCGATATTTTGAGCTAGCGCCCTGTAGGTTTTTTGAATTTTGGGTGTGTTCCAGTTTGCGAGTAGATGAGAGGCGGCCATCGGGGTTTTGGCGAAGAGGACGATGCCGGTGGTGGCTCGGCCCAACCGGTGGACAGGATTTGCGTCGGCGGCTCGCTCTTTCACCAAGCGCAGGAGAGTGTTTTCCATGAAGCCACCACCGGGAAGGGTGGGTAGCCCGCTCGGTTTGCTGACGGCCAACAAATGGGGATCTTCAAACAGGACCTCGAAGTGCCGAGGCGAGTTTGGTTCGATCCAGGGTGGACGGTTCCAGACAAGGCTTTGGCCTGAAGTGACCGATTCGCTTCCGGTGGCGGTGGCACCATTAAGGGTCACTTCGCCGTTGTTCAAGTTTTGTTGCCAGGCTTGCGGGGTTGAGTGGGGGTAGAGGCTTGCCAAGTGGGAGAGCAGGATCTGTCCATCGTATTTGCTGCTGATGATCGTGGTGTAGGCATAACCCCGGTTGAGCATGTGTTTGAGTTTAAGCTACTGACATCTGCGGCAGGCATTGCTGGGGTTAGAGCGACACTGGATTTAGGCAGCAAGAGTTTGGAATGCATCCAGTACAGGGATCCAAATTCTGCGCGGATCGCGCGCGACTCGGAAGTGATCTACCTGGACCAAAAGCGCCCAACCCCTTCTTGTGACCTAAGGCGTGTCGTCTGCTCTCCGTTGTCGGTTTGCCGACTATCCGGCCAAGTGGATTTCCGTGGCGAAATGCACCCAATTGCATTCGTAGTCCCTTGGGAAGTTTTTCGTTAATAATCCGGACCAGATACCCCAGAAGCCGACTTGTGGACAATCCCCGCCGATCCAATCTGGCTCTCTTCGTAGAACGGACAATTGATGTACTTCGGTCACTTCGCGGAGGTTGCGTCTAGATCTCAGGACCCTCTTCGCACGCTTAGTCCAGCCTGACAGGTGAGGGCGGCGATAGAAATGTCCTGACGGTTCTCAGTATTGGAGAAATCGACTTTCCCAAGAACCCACATTGTTGAACATCCTGCGATTGGCGAGGAGTCGCTAATAAGGCTGGAATATCCGTCCCGTAGCACGCTGGACATCGGGTGAGCGCTGGAACCAACGCCAGACATTTCCGGAACGCAGGTTTTCAGCGCTCAACAACGTGATGCCCACATCGATGCCTACGACGTCGGGGTTAACCCAAAGGGTTTGCGGATTGAAAGCATCTGTGAACCCATAGCGGCCATAAACGTATTTGGCGAAGTTCTCGTGCATATAACGAAGAGCGGGCAAACAGATTTCGGGAGCGAACATAAGCGACCCGCCCGGCGCGCACGGAACGACCGTGCCATCGAGGTCGCGTCTCGAAAGTGGATCGCCCCAGATGACGTAGCCAATGTCGCTATCTGAAGCGGTCACGCCCCACAAATTCCCTGAAAAGCCTGAGTACATTCCACGCAGACTCAGACAGTAGGCGCGATGAGCGTACGTCGCCTTCACCGAGTTCTGGAAGTAATCAATCTGGAAGGGAGATCCATCGCGAAGACCGGCCAGATACAGCCATGCCTGCGAATACTGATGTGTAAACAGCGGCCCGGTACCCACGACCTTGTATCCGTAAGATTCAATCACTGGACGATCAACGCTGTACCAGCACTGAGTCGGAATCGCTTGGGTAGGCGATCCCATCCCTAACACATAAAGAATGGATTGTTCATCATAGGCTGCCCACTCGGCTCGCAACAGGCCTTTTTCAGGAGTCCAACCCATGTGCAGCAGTCCCGTTCGCTTGTCCAGCATCCAGTTGAAATCCACACGCTCATACACGCTGGAGGCAAGACTAACGATCTCGGCATCACCCTGATAATACTGTTGCGCCGTGATTACCCCCGCAAGCAGCAGCGCAGTGTCAATCGTCGAGAGCTCGGAGTTCCATGCTCGCTCGCCGCTCTTGCGGTTCACGAAGTGGTAATACCAACCGCGCACGTGTTCCTGTTCGTTTGCTAAATAGCGAAGCGCAGCGCGCACTCTCTCTCGCACCTGGTTGGGATCGACCCAGCGGCGTTCTGCGGCAATACACATCGCGGTGAGACCAAAACCTGTGAGCGCGATGCTGGCGACTTCCAGATTTCGTCCCGGAATGGCCGTTCCGTCGGTCCGGACGCGGTCGAGTACCAGTCCGGTGTGAGGATCCGAGTGCTCCCAGAAAAAAAGAAATGCCCGATGAGATAAATCTTCCAGGAAGGCTTCGTCGGAAGCGGCAATGACGTTCGACGCAGAAGTGCCTTCGCCAAAGCTCGATAGCAGCGGAAGTGCTGCTGCTAACGACAGGAATCGGCGGCGCGAGAGGGTTGTCATCACAATTGTTGAAACCGATTCGCGGCCTCAATCTGGCTTATATTACCCACATGTGGAATGAGAATTCTAATTCGACCTTCCAACCGCGCCAGCTCCGAACAGGCCAGCTTCTGCGATTTGCTGCCATTTTGTTGTCCGGTGCGACCAGCATGTACGCACAACAGGCGTCGCAGCCCACGCCGCTTACGTCTATCCGTGTTCATGGTCAGGCGACGATCTCGGTCGCGCCGGACCAGGCTCAATTCGACATTGGCGTTGTGACCCAGGCGGACACTCCCAAAGCGGCGACTGATCTGAATACCAAACAATCGGACGCTCTCATTCACAAGCTGAAATCTGCGCTTCCTTCGGCGACCATCAACGGCATCAATTTCTCGGTGAACCCGAACTACCTGTACCCGAAAGAAGGCGCGCCGACAATTGCCGGCTACACCGCCAGTAATACAGTGCGTTTGCTGTTGAATGACATCGCGAGGCTACAGACTGTGATCGACATTGCCGTGAAGTCTGGGGCCACCAGCATCAACCGGCTCACATTTACGGTGCGCAACGAAGATGCGGCGCGCGGGCAGTCTCTGGCGGCTGCTACTCACCAGGCTCAGGCAGGCGCGGGCGCGCTCGCCGGGTCATTGCAACTCAAAATCGTGAGGCTGATAACCGTTGAGGAAGGTCAGCCCGTTATCGTTTCCGCCCCCCGTGAAATCACTTTTGATAAACTCCAATCGACGAACCTTACGCCGATCTCACCCGGCACCATCAATGTCCACGCCGACGTGGACTTGACGTACGAGGCGGTGCCGGCGACTGAGCCAACACCTGCTTCTAAGGTCCCCGCGACTTCGCAATCTCCTGCCAAGAAGTAAACGGCGTGGAGCGCTGCCCCACGCCTGACGAAAAGTTAGAAGCTGAACCTCGCCTGCAGTTGCACCGTTCTACTGCCCAATGCGCCGCCGGCCACGCCGAAGTCCGAGTTTGGAGTTACCGTGCCATTCGGCGCGACCGAACCCAGGTTCGCGTCGATAGTCTGCGAGTTGATGTTCGTCTTGTTGAAGAAGTTGTAAACGTCCACGCGGACCAGGAACTGCGCTCTCTCTCCCAGCCCTGGGATCCTCGGCAAGCCGAAAGCCTTGCTCAGGCTGAGATCGACGTCGTTATAGCCCGGCGAGTTCAAGCTGTTGCGCTGAATTCCAGGTAGTGGCGCGGGCCCGAAGTCCGGAAAGTTCGGCCCTTGCACATAACTCGGGGCCAGGAAAAACTGGGTGCCATTGCCGCCGTAGTTCGGGTTAATGGCCTGCATGAATGCGCTGTTACTGGTGCTCGTACCAAATCCAGGCGCGATCGCTGCGGGCCGCAGTTGGCCGTAACCACTGCTTGAGTAATAGACATTCCCATTAATGTTGTAGTAGGGGTTCCAGGGAAAGCCCGAATGCAGGTTCCATATGCCACTCAAAGTCCACCCGTCCACTATCTTCGAACGCCAGCTGTTGTCGTGGAAGAACGTAGGCTGCCACAGGCCATACAGTTTGAACATATTGGTCGCGTTATAGTTCGATCGTCCATACGCCGCACTCGTACTGTAAGGGTACGGATCCTGGTAATACGGACCTGAATTCTCATCCATGGCCTTCGACCACGTGTAGGCCGCTGATATCTGAAAACTATGCGAGAAATTGTGCGCAATGCTGAAGATCCCAGCATTGAAGTTCCCATCGCCGCTGTTATCCCAGAAGTTCAAGTTATTGACCTTCGGGTTGAGTGCAAACCCGGCCGCCGCGCCGATCGCATTCCAGTTGCTATGTATTAGAAGGTGCCGCGTCTGGTTCCCCATGTAACTCATCGTCATCACCCAGTTGGCCGGCAACTGGTACTGGAAGTCGAATGAATAGTGGTAGACGACGATGCTCTTGGGGTTCGAGGGAAAGCCTGACACAAGGATTGGCTGGCTGTTGATCGGCAGGTTGTCGGGGCCAAAGGTTGTGATCGTGTTTGGGTTGGGTGCGTATCCAAAGATAGAGGTGGGACTGGTGGCGGTTTCATACAGGATGCCGGTTCCAGCGCAAGAGGGGTTGTTATTGAAGGGGTAGGGACAAGTGTAATTTGCCTGCACCGCATTGGGCGGATTGCCGCTGCCGTTGGTTGTGATCGCGATTTCGTTTTGGTTGTAGCTGACGCCAAAACCCCCGCGGAACACTGCTTTGCCACCGTACTTACTAGGTGACCAGGCGAATCCAACCATCGGACCGAAGTTCGATTTTTGCGGCGTGTAGAGACTTCCCCCTACGCGAATGTGCAGGTCCGTCAGTGCATTCGGGCCCTCGCCAAGCTCCACCACGTCCAGGTTGTTCTGCTTCGTGGCAAACGCTCCGAAGTCCGTCCACCGCAGGCCAAGGTTGATGGTCAGGGTAGGAAGGACTTTAATATCGTCCTGTCCAAAAAAGCCCCATATATTTTCGCGGCCGTCCTGGCGGTTCGCGAAGGGAACACCCGTCTGGGAATCAAACTGCCCATTTTCAAAATACGGAGCGTCGTTGGCAAAATCCCACAGATTGTGGAAATTAAAGCTGGGCCGCGCCGCATAGACAGGGTTGTTCAAGTAATACAGCCGGGTTAAATCGCCGCCGACTTTGATGCTATGACGTCCAATGATCTTGGTAAGCACGTCACTATAGGTGTAGGTCCATTGGTTCAGGTTGCTGGGTCCGGGCGCACCGAAGAAGGCTGGATTTGCGCTGCCGATGTTATCGATATTGTCCTGCGGCAGTCCAAACGGCGCCTGCGGATTGCTGGTGACCTCATTCCAACGGTAGCCTGCGGCATTGGCGCGCGCCTGGTTGAGCAAGCTGGACGAGAATGTGTGTGTCCAAATGGCCGAAAAAGCATCGTTGATCTGTGTGTGGTGCCAGAGGTTCATGGGGCGGGTCGTGCCGTTGTAATCCGTGGTTGTCAGCGGCACCCAGTAGATTGTGAAGCTGACCAGATCGTTATGGGTGACATTGGCGTCGAGGCGGCCGTTGAACTGCATCTGTGATGTATTCGTCGGGTTCACCAGGTTGTAGTACGCCAAGTCGGGCACTCCGTCCAGGCCCCCGCCTACGCCCGGGACATTGGGATTGCCACCATAGCTTAGGTCTTGTAAGCCCAAGCCGGTCTTCAAGGGCGAGCCCACATCCAAGCCACCCGATACAGTGTTGCAATTCACCCCTTCTTGCAGCCCGACGGATGCACAGGTACGCTGAATGATCCCGTTGGATGCCACGCCGCTTCCTGGAAATGACAGGTACTTTGACGCAATGCTGCCCGGCGGCGCAGCGCTCGCAAACTGCTGTGTCGTATACCAGCCCTGAGACGTGGTCGAGGCAGACAGCGGGCTCGTCTCCCAGTTGAAGAAGGCGAATAATTTGTTCTTCCAAATAGGTCCGCCCAGGCTACCACCGTACTGGTTGAATCGGTTCTCATCGCGGTTCAGGCCGCGCTCTGCTGGCGTGCCCGGATTATCGGAACCGACGCCGTTCCAACGCTGGTAGGCATTCAGTCCTGGCCGTGATGCCTTGAAAAAGGCACTGCCGTGCAGTTCATTGGTGCCACTCTTGGTGCTGACCTGTATTTGCGCGCCGCTGAATCTGCCGAACTCCGCATCGTAGCTGTTCGAGACAACCTTTAAATTATCCACGGAATCTTCGCTGGGGGTGATTACCGACGTGCCGCCCCATACCGCGCTGACCGTGCTGATGCCGTCAATACTGATGCCGTTGTTCCCATACTGGCCGCCGCCGGAGTTGATCTGCGGGCCGTTCTCCGTCGAGAAAATTCCGCCGTTACCTCCACTGGTTCCGCCCGGCCCTTGGTTCCCAGGCAACTCGTAGGCGCCGCCCCCGCCTTGCTGCGAGGCATCTCCGAAAACTCCTGGCGTCAGTTGCGCCAACTGAAAGACGTCGCGGTTGAACGACGGCATATGCTGGATCTGATTGCTGGAGATCGTGCTGCTGATGGTGGCTGTCTCAGTGTCCAATGCCTCAGTAGTGCCCGTCACCGTCACGCTTTGCTCAACCGTCCCCACCTGAAATTGCAGGTTCAGGGAATTGAGCTGCTCGGGGATGATCTGCACATCCTCCAGCACCTGCTTCTTGAATCCCGGATGCTCCGCGGTGAGCCTGTAGGGCGCCGGTGGCAGCGCGTTGAAAGTGTAAATGCCATTGTCGTCAGAGGTGGCTACCAACGTATTGTTGGTGTCTTTGTTCACCAGGGTCACGGTCGCGCCAGCGACCACTTCACCCTGAGGATCACTCACTGTTCCTCGAAGGGATGCGCGATACTGCGCTCGGGCATCAGGTGTGAACGTCACACAGCAAGACAAAACCAACAAACTAAGAAGCAGAAGCTTGAAACTCTTCATGGCATTTTCCTCCGGCGTGCAGCGGTTCTAGACGAATTGGCGCGCCTAGAGCGGATTGACAGTTCACGTCTGCGCACAAGCGACAAACGCCCTGGAAATCCACACGGTCGGTTGAGATCGAGTTTCGGCCAGAAACAGAACTTTCGAGGAGGGTTGTATTGGCTGGGAGTTTCGGCGTGGCAAGCAACTCGCCATCGGCTGAGCGAACTCGGTATCCGGTTACGCCAACAACTCGGGTGGACATCTGTTATCCATTGCCCAACCAGCAATGAACGGGTAATGCTCGCGCAAGTTTCGGAAATCCTGAGAGCGCCTTTGAGCCCCGACGGCACATCGGTCGCAATCAAGCTACCCCGACTACTAGGGGTATGTGAGGCATAACTTTCCCACTTGGTTGCCCCGACCCCAAAAACTTATGATGCTTCGGGTGTGCTGTCCCCTATCTCTTCCGGGTTCGAGCCGTGCCCGTGATCCTGTTTACTGGAACCCTCATGTTGAATATGAGTTTTTCCCAATTCAGGAATTCGTCAGCAGATTTTTCAAAAACTTCTTGAAATCGCTCTTCGCCTTTGCCACGCTACTAGCGTGGGGGTTTGTTCCCGCTAAAGACCCATGGGGTGCCCCATCCTTTCGCCGGTCTTTGGCGAAAAGGTGGGATCAGGACCTTTGACTGCTCATTTGCCGCTTCGACTTCGGGCGGCTTGTTTGAACTTACCGCCATCTTACGGCTCATGGCCGAAAGCTGACAGCTATCGGCCCGTTTCTTGGAGGCTTCATGTCGTACCCCGCGCGCAATTCTCACCCCGCATTCCATGCAGCCGCGTCCAGTTCCCGACCGCCCCTCTCAGACATTCAACCACCGTCAGCTCGGGACTGTCCTATCAATTCCTTTCATATCTATGACTTACATATAGCTCATTTGCTATCTATGCCTTGCGGCATATTTCATGCGTATCTCTATGATTCTAAATATCTGAGGGGGAGGGGGGAGGGGGGACCCTCGAGTTCCTCCCGCCTGCGCAGGATCGGGACAAGCGCCATGATTCGACTGGCGATATTTGTTGGCTTATCCTCACTTCCCATATCCCTTGTCGCACAAACCGCTCCGGCAACCGTCACCATCGACGCCAGTGCACCCGGAACCGCATTTCCCCACTTCTGGGAGCAGATGTTCGGCTCCGGCCGCGCCGTTCTTGCCCTTCGCGCCGCCTATCGCAGCGATCTTCGCGAGGTGAAGCAGGCGACAGACTTTCGCTATGTCCGAGGACACGCCATCTTGCACGACGAAGTCGGAGTCTATGACGAAGACAAGCAGGGGAAGCCCATATACAACTTCACGTATGTCGATCAGATCTACGACGGCATACTGGCCAACGGGGTGCGCCCGATGGTCGAGATCAGCTTCATGCCAAGAAAGCTGGCCTCTGATCCCAACGCCACCCACCCCTTTTGGTACAAGCAGAACGTCTCCCCGCCCAAGGACTAT
Organism: uncultured Acidobacteriaceae bacterium; assembly: GCA_963721155.1. Lineage (GTDB taxonomy): Bacteria > Acidobacteriota > Terriglobia > Terriglobales > Acidobacteriaceae > Bog-257. Next base: position 21,437 of record CAVRID010000003.1, read on the forward strand.
GCCAAATGGGACGACTTGATTCGCCATTTTGCCCAGCACCTGGTCGAGCGATACGGCATCGGGGAAGTCTCGCAATGGTATTTCGAAGTTTGGAACGAACCCAACATCGACTTCTGGGCGGGAAATCCTAAACAGGCTACCTACTTTGAGCTCTACGATCACACCGCTCGCGCCCTCAAGTCTGTCTCGCCGCTGTTACGAGTAGGCGGACCCGCAACCGCTGCTGCCGATTGGATCGAGCCATTCCTGGCGCATGTATCGCAGCAGAATGTTCCGATCGATTTCGTCTCCAGCCACGGATACGGCGACGACACGGTTGAGAATTTATTTCATACCTCCGAACAGATTCCGATGAACCAGCGCGTCTGTCGCGCCATCGGTAAAGTGCACGATCAGATCAAAGCTTCGGGCCGGCCGCAGCTTCCTCTTTTCTGGACGGAATGGAGTGTCCCCTCCTACAACGATCTTGGCGCGCGTGACAGCACCTACGTCGGTCCGGCGCTCGCTTACGACATTGTCCAATGCGATGGGTTAGTGCAGATGATGTCGTACTGGACCTTCGACGATGTATTCGAAGAGGGCGGAGTTTCCGACGGTCCATTCCACAATACTTTCGGACTCATCGCCGTCGGTGGCATCAAGAAACCCGCATTCTACGATTACGCGCTCATGCATCGCCTCGGAGATGAGCGGCTCGCCAATCAGTCCAGCAACGTCCTGGTGACGCGGCGGTCTGACGGCTCCATTGTGGTCGCTACGTGGAACCTGGTCGAGCCTGATCAGAAGGGTACCGCGCAACACATGCGGCTGGAGTTTCGAAACGTAAACGCTGCTGCGCCCGTCCTGGTCCGTCGCGTGGATGAGAAACACAGCAATAGCCTTGCCGCTTATCGTGCGATGGGCAGTCCACGATATCCAACCCAGGCGCAAATCGACCAGCTCAATCGCGAAAGCGCACTGGCTCCCGCTGAAGTCACTACCTTAAAGAATGGAGTCCTGGAACTGGATGTGCCGGCCGACGGACTGGCGCTGTTAGAAATTCAGCGGTGGTAAGCTTTCGTCCCCTTGTTTGACGCGCCCAACGTTGTCTTTTCAATCTTTGAGACTACTCGCTGACTGGTTTCACCTGATCTCCCCAACCGTAAGTACGGGATCGGCAGGATAATCTGCGGCGGCAGCGCCGCATAGTTCCCCAACTAGCGCATGACGAGCGCGGAGCGGTTGGTGTTTGACCCTCTGAAGCTGCTCAAGAGCTTCCCGAATGTTTCGGAGACTACGGCCTGCGCAGTGGTAATGGCGCCCGTGGTTTCATCCTTGCGGGACTGACCGCGCAGGCCCTGATGCGGCGAAATCGGGGCGTTCAACAAGAACTGTAAGGCCACACATGCATCCGCAAGATATACCGAAACCTATCTAAGCTCGGCATAATTCTCCCAATGTGATTTGAGTGTCACACTAGGCAGAAGTCGACATGTAGGAGATTACTCACGAGAGCATCCTACAACCGCATTGGCACCGCCCCATGGACGTAAAACGCCCAACCCGTGCTGTTGAAGAACTCCACCAGGTCGCGGCCACAAGGACGGA
>CAVRID010000004.1:0-279296 GCA_963721155.1 uncultured Acidobacteriaceae bacterium
TGGAGGCGCGGGTGGGAATCGAACCCACGCATAAAGGTTTTGCAGACCTCTCCCTTACCACTTGGGTACCGCGCCTCAAAGATGGGCAATGCGAAAAACCCTCGCGCACCGGCGAGGGCGACAAATCCTGGAGCGGGAGACGGGATTTGAACCCGCGACTTCGACCTTGGCAAGGTCGCACTCTACCACTGAGTTACTCCCGCTCGCCGAATTGAATTATAGCGAAAGCTTGAACAACGGGGCAAATGACTGACGAGTGAGGACGAACCGTACGGTTGAACGTTCTCTTCTGTTTCTTGTGACGTGGACGCTTTTGGCGAACAGCACTACCGCATAAATGAATGCACGTGGTGGTTGCGTCTCGGTTCGCCTCTCGCCACCTCGCACTTCCGAAGCGCTTTACGTCACAAGAATTTTCAGCGGTGAACGCCTTAAAGTGCTCCAGTGGATTGCCGGTTGGTGCGATTTGTAATAGCACTGGTCCTAACGTTACTGCACCTGCACCACGTGCGCGGCACTGGCAAAAAAATTTTTCGCCGATAACTTTCCCGAAATCAACCACTCGCGAAAAAATGAAATTTCGAACGCAAGATTTATCTGGCGCTCTTTTTTTTTCGTGCTAGTATCCCATGCAGCCACAAAGAAAACCGACTGCACGAACGTAGGTGCAATGCTGCTTATCGCCGCAATAGTTGGGTTTGCAACGTGAAGATTTCCAGTTGAAGTGTTCGCCGGTCTGTGGCTCTGTGCTCGGCTCCGTTTCCTTCTAACATCGGGTTTGCCAACCAGGCAACGATTGCCTCTGGACTACTCTTTTATGTCTTCTTTTGGTGCACCGTCTGCCAATCCGTGGGTGCGCGTTCTCGACGCGCTGGAAAAAAAGGTCAATCGAAATTCCTACGAGACCTGGCTGAAGCCGACTCGCTATGATCACGCGCAAGGCCCTGTGTTGTTCGTGCGTGTGCCCAATCCCGAGTTCTGTCACATCGGCGAACGCTACGGCGACTTGATCAGTGAGGCGATGGAAAACCTCGGCATGGAGTTTCTGGACGTCGAGTTCGTCACCGAAAATGAGGAGGAACCTCAAAGCAAGGGAAGAGCCGTTAAGTCGAACGGAGCGCACACCGAATCTCCCGCGCCCATGGAGAAGCCCATGGCTAGTGCCGCTCAACAACAGCGTTTCGATTGGGATGGCGCCGCTCAGCTCAATCCCAAGTACACCTTCGACGATTTTGTCACTGGCGCCGGCAACCAATTTGCGCATGCTGCAGCCCTTGCCGTAGGCGAGCGCCCCTCCAAGGCCTATAACCCGCTCTTTCTCTATGGCGGCGTCGGCATGGGCAAGACCCACCTGATGCAGGCCATCGGCCACGAGATCAAAAAGCGCCAGCCGGAAAAATCGATCTGCTACGTATCCAGCGAGCGCTTTACCAACGACATGATCAATGCGCTGCGCTACAGCAAGATGACCGGTTTCCGCGACAAGTATCGCAACATGGATGTCCTGCTGGTTGACGATATCCAGTTCCTGGTCAACAAGGAGCGCACCCAGGAGGAGTTTTTCCACACCTTTAACGCGCTGCACGAATGCATGCGCCAGATCGTGATCGCCAGCGATCGTCCTCCGAAAGAACTGGCCGAGATTGAAGATCGCCTGCGCAGCCGCTTCGAATGGGGACTGATTGCGGACATCCAACCGCCGGACCTGGAGACGAAAGTAGCGATCCTGCAGAAGAAGGCTGAGACCGACCAGGTAATGCTGCCGACCGAGGTGGCTCTGTTCATCGCGTCGAATATCCGCAGCAATGTTCGGGAGTTGGAAGGCGCGCTGATCCGGGTGACCGCATACGCGTCGCTCACTGGCGGCGAGATCAACCTGCAAACCACGCAGGAGGTCTTGAAGAACCTTATCGATTCGCAGATCCGCAAGATCTCCATCGAATCGATCCAAAGAGCCGTGTCGGAGCAGTTCGGGCTGCGGCCGACGGAAATTAAGTCCAAGAACAACTCGCGGGTCATCGTATTTCCCCGCCAGATTGCCATGTATCTGGCCAAGCACCTCACCGATGCCTCCCTGCCCGAAATTGGTCGCCAATTTGGCGGCAAGCACCACACAACGGTCCTGCATTCGGTTGATAAGATCGAACAGCAACGCAAAGCGGACAAGGATTTGAACAGGGTGCTCAATAAACTCACAGAGACTTTGGGTGCATGAACCGCGTATTCAGCGCGGTTTTTAACTTCGCGCGGCTGTTTTCTCGGTAGTTTGCTGTGGACAGACTGTGGATTCAGTGGAATGCGTAGATGGAACTTTTAGCTCGTCCCGGTTCACCACATCCGCCCGCAAGCCAGGTGGCATGATTTATACAGCCGCCGGCACTTGCTATCCGCATTCCTTGCAGTTTTTCCCAAAATTTCCACTTTTCCGGCCTGCCTACTGTTACTACTGGTTTTATATGATTTTTATTTGGTATAAGGAGAAGCAGTAGTAAAGGGTCAGGCCCGGGCCTGCCGAGGTGCAAAACGTTATGGCTGCCGAAACCGGAGTCGTCCAAGGTACAGCGATGGAAATCAGTGTCAGCAAGTTCGAACTGCTCAAAGAACTGAGTGCCACTCAGGGAGTGGTCGAACGGAAGACTACGATTCCTATCCTTTCTAACTTTTTATTTGAGGCCGCGAACGACCGGTTGACCATCACCGCTACTGATCTCGACCTCAGCCTGCGCACCTCGTGTACGGCCAAGGTGAAGCGCGAAGGCGCTTGCACCATTCCCGCTCGCAAACTCTACGACTATGTGAAACTGCTGCCCGACGGCGACATCTCCATCAAGCTTCTGGAGAACCACTGGGTCAATATTCGCTCGGGCCGATCGAATACCAAGATGGTCGGCATGGCGCGCGCTAACTTTCCCGGGCTGCCGACCTTTCCGGCAGCTGGCAGCGTGAAGATTCCAGCGCAGACCCTGCGCAGCATGATCGGCCGGACCATCTTCGCCATCTCCAGCGAGGAATCGCGTTACACCTTGAACGGCGGACTGATGGTGCTGAAGGCGGAATCGATCACCATGGTGGCCACCGACGGACATCGCCTGGCGCATATCGAAAAGCAGGGAGAGCACTTTGACGTGACCGGCGAAAACAAGACGCTCATCCCCAAGAAAGCGATGAGCGAAATTTACTCGCTGTTGCAGAACAGTGACGTCGCTGACATCGAGTTTGCCAAGGACGATTCCACGCTCTTCTTCCGCATCGGCGAACGGCTGCTGACTTCGCGTCAGTTGACCGGGCAGTTCCCCAACTACGAAGCTGTGCTGCCGCGCGAGACCACTAAGTCGGTCACCGTGCATGGCGCCGATCTCAACACCGCTATCCAGCGCGTGGCGCAGTTTGCCGATGAGCGCTCGCGCGCCATTCGGATGAAGCTGGACAAGAATGAGCTCAAGATTTCCTCGTCATCCACCGACGCCGGCGAATCCGAAGATTCCATTGAGACCGCCTATACCGCCGATGCGATGACCATTGGCTTCAACTCCGAATACCTACTCGACTTCTTGAAGGCCTCCAACGGAGGCGAGGTTCGCCTGGAGTTCAAGGATGCGCAGTCCGCCGGGCAGATGCGGCCTGATGACGCCAGTGATGATGGCTTCAAGTATCGGTATGTGGTCATGCCGATGAGGATCTGAGGACACTTATCCACACGTTTCAGACCGAGGTAGGCCCCTTTTAACCTGCGCCATGTGGACAGATCATGAGCGGTCGAATTATGCGTCGCTTGAGTTCCTACGTCCTCTCGACGCCCATGGTCCGCGACTGTTTCGCACGCTGCTTTTCCGCAAACCTGGCTTTGCTTACGATGGCGCGAGCGATGGTCCCGTGGCCGATGACTTCTGTCCCGTTGTGCGCGCTGACGCGAAACGTATAGAAGCGGCCATCAAAGGCCTCCAACGTAGCCTCTGACTTCACGGTTGCGCCAATCCCGGTTGGTGCGCGATGTGCGACGTTGATCGCCGTACCCACGCTAACTTCGTCCCCTTCGCAGAAGGGCAGCAGCGCGTGGAAGCCGGCTGCCTCCATCCATCCGACCATGTGTGGCGTGGACAACACCGAAGGGAGCTCCTCCCGCCACGCCGTTAGTGTGTGTTGGAATTCCACGCGCCTCTCAACTTCACCGCGCGCGCCGATGGGAACTGGTTTGGCCATAAGAGTGAAATCTCACCACGGAGACACAGCGGTCACGGTGAAACTCTAGAAAAACCTAAAGTCCTGTGTTTCCTGTCGTGAACAGATTTTTCGAGGCAGCGCTGGGACAAGACCCTTCGTGCCGTTGTCCTGAGCAGTACGTGGAACTGAGATCCAGCCAGAGCGATGAGATTCAACCACGAAGGTCCTGAGATCAGGAGAAACCGAAAGCAATTAAAACTCCGTGCGCTCCGTGGTGAATGACTTTCGAAAGAAATCTACACCTCCGCCATCCGTCTGGCTTCCATCCCATCCAGCGCGTACCACAGTGCCTGCGCTGCGCTCTCGGCGGCAGATAACGCGGCCTCGGCCTGCTCAGGATGCGTAACCACTTCCGCCGCCAGCAAGCCGTGCCAAACCTGCGCGTGCTCCACGTCGGCGAACTGATGCACCGCGAAATAGCCGCATGTCTTAGCGTCGGCGCCATACTGCTTGGCCAGGCCTTCAGCCTTGGTCTTGGCTACGCGTGGAACTTGCGATTCGTAAGCGTAGAACGCCGCCAGCGCTTCGGCAGTTGAACTCTCACGCGCCACACGACGAAACTTTCCTATGAGCTCACACACTTCAGGCAACGGCTTGCGCTCGCGCACCTGGTCGCGGTCAGCGCCCATGCCTTCAGCGAAGTCGAGCCACAACTCGCTGTGCGGACGCCCTGCAATCTCCTCTTCGCACAGGTTGCGCAACACCGCGCGCCGCTGCTCACCGTCATCGAGTCGCGAATGCAACGTGCTCAGATAGGTGGGAAACGCGGCCACATGGTGGTAGTAGTCGCTGGCATACTCGCGCAAATCGTCACGCGTCAGTTGCCCGGCGGTCCAGGCCTTGTAATACGGATGGCACAATAGGTCGTAGCGGGCGATGCGCTCTTCCAGCGCCACCAGAAAACTTTGCAATTCCATCGTTCACCCCACGTAAGGATTAGTTCCGGGAAATGAGATCACTATACGGGACGAACGCGGGTCGTCACAAGTTCAGGTAGTGTCAAACCTGCGACAGGAACGCTTACGACTGGGGCGTAGTCAGGTAGTTGAAGAGGCTCAGGTTGCCGATGCTTGCGGCAGCTTGCAAGACGGCGTTGCGGGCGACCTCAGCATTAGACAGGTTGGTGGCCGCCTGGTTCGGGTCCACACCGACGGTGTTGCTGGTCTGCTGCGTCAACTGCAGCTTCTCACTGTTGAGAAAGTCCTGGGTGGAAGTAAGCTGGTTCAGGGTGGCGCCGTAGAATCCCCGGGCCGAATTCATCTGATCATAGGCTGCCCGCACTTCATTGGTAGCGTTGCCGATGTCGGTGCTGGTGCTGCTGCTGGATCGCAGCGCGGTGGCCAGATCGCTGAGCGCCTGAAAGACACTGGCTCCCGCCGCCGAAAACAGCTGGCTTCCCGGCTGATTGACCGCGATCGTCTGCCCGGCTTCAACCTCGACTTGATTGACTCCATCGTTGCCCTGGTAGGCGATGCCTCCCGCCGCGCTCACATACGGCGGCTGCGAGTCGGCGGTACCGGCGAAGATGTACTTTCCGTTGTAGCTCAGGTTGGCGATGCCGAGCATCTGCTGCGAAATACTCTGGACTTGGTTGGCTAAGGCAGCCAGGTCTTGCTGAGACATGGTTCCATTGGCGCCTTCAACGCCCAGGCTGATAGCGTGCTGCAGCGCTGTGACTCCTGAACTCAGGGCGGAGTCAGCGGTTTGCAATTCCGACGACACGCTGGAAATGCTGCGCAGGAACTGGTCGCAGCTGTCCGACTGGGCGGCCAACCCGACCTGTGACGCGGCTGCCGAGGGATCGTCGGAGGCGACATTCACCCGCCGCCCGGTGGAGAGCTGGGTCAGGGCCGTTTGCTCCGCCTGGTCGGCAACGTTGAGCGCATTCAACAAAGTCGAAGATGTATCCGGAATCCTCATGTCGCCGCCTTCATGTTGATTGCAGTTTGTAGCATCTGGTTCACCGTCGAAATTGCCTCCGCTGCCGCCTGGTAGGCCCGCTGATACTGCAGAAGGTTCGACGCCTCTTCGTCCATCGACACTCCGCTGACCGACGACTCCTGCTGCTGCAACTGTTGCAGCATGGTGTTGCTGGCATTCAGTTCGGCGGTGCTGTCGCTGACCGCACTACCCGACTGGAAAACCAGGCTGGCGTAACTCTGGGTGGGCGTCAGGCCATTCGAGACAGCCTGATTGGCGACGGCGGAGAGGTTGGCCAGGTTTCCGTTGCTTCCGGTGGAACCATCGGAGCTGGCGGCCAGCAAAGCCGGATCCGTGATCGCCACCTTCATGCCGGCGGCTGCACCGGCTCCAGTCACCGTGGTGAACAGGTTCCCACCCGCGGCTCCGTTCAGATCGAAACCCTTTGCTTGGGCGGCATTCAAGGCCTGCGAAAACCCGCTGGCCAACGAGTCCAACTGGGTTTGCACCGAGGTCAGCGACTGATCGCGGGCCTCCAACAGGCCACCCAGCTGTCCGCCGGAGATTTTTCCGGTGATATCGGAGCCGTCCTGCGAATAAATGTGTTGAGTTCCGCTGCTCGTATCGAGCGCGGTCGTCAACCCAAAACTCTTTCCATCCACTACCAGCGCCGTGCCTTGCTTGGTGGTCAAGGTCAGCGACGATCCGTCGTTGATTACCGACACGTCGATCAGGCTGGAAAGCTGTTGCACCAGGTTGCCGCGTTGATCCAAAAAACTATCGTGACCTTGGCCGGTGCTGCTGATCTGATTCAGTTTGCTATTGATGTCGGCAATCTGCTGGGTGAGCTGGTTTACCTGGCCTACGGCTTGCTCCACATTCTGATCGATCCCGCTGCTTACGCCGCTCAGCCGGTTCGCCGCTCCGTTGAAAGCCGTAGCCACTCCCTGGGCGGCAGACAGCACATTCTGTCGCAGGGTAGTGTCAGAAGGATTGGTGGAGAGGTTGTTCAAGCTCTGGAAGAAGTTGCTGATCTGCTGCCCGATGCCGGTAGTGTCATCGGGGAACAGGGTCTGCACCTGGCTCATGGCATTGACGAGCGCTTGCGACTTTCCCTGCTGCTGGGTTTCGTCGCCGATCTGCAGCTCAAGAATGCTGTCGCGCAGGCTCTGAACGCCTTTCAGGTCCACGCCATTGCCGAAGGCCATTCCGTTTTGCATCGTGGGATCAGCCTCTTCCAGCAGGACCCGCTCACGGGTGTAGCCTGGCGTGTTCTGGTTAGCGATGTTGTTGGTTGTCGTCTGCAGGCCTGCCTGCTGCGCTTGCAGGGCCCCCAGCGCGATCGACATCGTGCCTAACAGGCTACTCATAGCGCGACCAGTTGCTCCTCTATCGACTCGCTGTAGGTGTCAGGTTCGCTCTGTAGTACCAGTAATTGCCGTTGCAGAAGCAACGAGCGCCGCCACCGCCGCAACATAGACCGGCAGAACGATCGCTGCTGGCTCAACTCCGCCAGCAACTTGTCCCGCCGCTGTTGCTCCTCAGGCGTCGAGGGTAGATTTCCCACCTGGTTTGCCAGGCTCATCAGGTTATTTGCCGTCAAGCTGATTTGCCGGCTGGTTTCCATCAGGCTCCCGGCCTCTCCGCCGCTCAAGGAGCGCATTGCAATCGTAAGCAACTCTTTCAACGTCTCCAATAGCACCAGTTCATGATCGATCTGAGAGCGAAGAGAAGAGGTTATGGCGGTACTATTTGAAGTCAACTTGCACCTCCTAGGCGATATCGTCCAACTGATGACGATCCTTCTCCTCCGCCAAATCCTCCGGCTCGGCCTCCATACTCTCGTCGCTCGAACGGCGATGTGGTGGTCGCCGTTTGCGCTCTTCCGCTGACGTGCTCAACGGCCGCTCCTGCGTCCGCGAGGTCGGCTCCAGCCGGTCTGTGCTCAAGTCCATCGCCATACGTTTCTAGACCGCGAGCAACTGGCCTTTACCGGAGATTTATTACTCCATCGGCCAACATAGCGGCCGCAATCTGTTGCGGATGCATCTGATACGTTCCTTGGGCGATGGCCTGCTTCAGAGAATCAACTTTCTGCTGCCGGACCTCTGGAACCTTGTCCAGTTGTGCCTTCAGGGTTTGGACCGCATCGCTGCCGGTGGATAGGTGCGCAACATCCTCCGCGCCAGCCGGCGGCCTATTTGTCATGTCATGGGTCATGGGTCCGGAGGTCGCGTTCTTGCTACGGTCCAATTCCGGGGTGGCGGACGGGTTTAAGTCAATTCTCATCGCAGTACCTCGTGCTGTCTATTTCCCTGCAATTGAATGATCGGCAATGGTTAAGAAAGCTTTAATCTTACTGAGGATTTTTTTCGCTGCCCGCTGATTGCTGCACGGCCGGCCCATCCTGGCTCGCTGCCGGTGGGTGTTCGGCGTTGGCATTCTCCGGCTGCGCTCGCTGCAACTGTCGTAATAGCATGCCAGCAATTCCAATTCCGCCTCGGGCAGACAGGGCAGAGGCGATGGCCTGGGTCCCCAGGCTGCTTACGGTGTCGTGAGCGGGATCCTGACTCTCCTCCGACCCGACAAAGCTCTGATTCATCTTTTCCAGCCAACTGGTCAGCAGGATGGCTTCAAACTCCTGTGCCGCCTTGGTCAGTTTGCTGGGCGCCGACGCCACCCGTGAAGAATCGGTAACAAGCGTTGGCGTCGGATTGGTCTGCGGGAGCAGAGAAACTGCCATGGTCAGATCACCTCGAGATCGGCTTGCAGCGCCCCTGCTGCCTTAATGGCCTGCAAGATGGCAACCACGTCCCGTGCCGTGGCTCCTATGGCTTGCAGCCCGTTTACGAGTTGTTCAATACTGGCCCCTTCGCCTAGCTCAATGCGCTTGGTCTTGTCGTCCTTGGTCTCCAAGTTTGTCTGGGGAACAACCGCCGTTCGCCCATTGCCGAATGGCGCTGGCTGCGAGACCTGATATTCGGTCGAGACCTCGATCGAGAGATCGCCATGCAGGATGGAAACTGCGCTCAGCCGCACGTCCTTGCCCATCACGATGGTCCCGGTCCGTTCGCTCACCACGACTTTGGCATGAGGATGGATCTCGACCTTCAGGCTCAAAAGCCGCGCCAGCAGCTCCGGGATGCCGGCGGGAGACACGTTCTGTAGTTCAACCCGTTCGCTGTCGATCGCTGTGGCCAGCGGGCGCCCAAGCTCCTGATTGATGGCTGCAGCCATGTCGCGGGTAATGCGAAAGTCGGGATCGCGTACCAGCAGCGCAATCCGCGTCAGCTTGCGCAGGTCGATGGAGACGTCCCGTTCCACCAGTCCGCCATTGGGAACTCGGCCGGCGGTCGGATGGTTCACTTGTTTGGTATTGCCGCCCTTGCCGGCGCTGTATCCACCCAAAGTTACCGCTCCTTGGGCTTCCCCATAGACTAGTCCATCCGCTGCGTAGAGTGGTGCCAGCAACAGTGTGCCGCCTTCCAGGCTGGTCGCATCGCCGATGGAGGAGACGGTCACGTCAATCTGTGAGCCGGGACGGGCGAAGGGTGGCAGAGATGCCGTGACAAATACCGCCGCGACATTCTTCACACTGACCGCCGCCGCTGGTATCTGCACCCCCATCTTGAGCAGGATGTTGCCAAGCGTCTGGGTACTGAACATGGTTTGCCGCCGGTCGCCGGTGCCCGCCAGTCCGACCACCATTCCATAGCCAATCAACGGATTTTCGCGCACCCCTTCGATGCTGGCTAGATCGCGGATAGGCAGCTGCGTCTGAGTTGGCGGCTGCGCATTGGCAAATGGCTGGCTCATAAGCCCTGCCAGGAACAGAAATCGCGCGACGAGTTGCAGGCTTGGCTTCATTAGAAATTCGCAACTTTCATCAGCAGTCGCACAAACAGGTTGGGTTGACGAGTGGCATCGGTGACCACACCTTTGCCCTTCATCTCAAGTTCAAGGTCGCTGACATAGGTGGAGAGTATGGAATCGTCGGACAGAATATCGCCGGGGCGGATTACGCCGCGCAGAATGATGGTTTGGGCCTGTTGGTTGAAATTGACCTGGTGTTCGGCCTCGATCACCATATTTCCATTAGGCAGCATCGCCACCACCCGTCCAGCCACGCTGGTCTGCAGCAGGGATTGGCTGTTCGCCGTTCCCGTGCCTTTCAAGTTACTGTTGGAATTCACGTTGTAAAGAGGATTTATCCCTCCGGTATTCACTCGTCCGGCTAATGCGGTGATTGCCGAATTCGAGGTAAAGCCGCGCTGCGCTGCCACCGACCCGGAAGCTTGTGCCAGGGTCTGCTCCACAATGCGGATGACCACGATGTCATTCAAGTGGCGCGCCTTGTAATCGGTCGCCAGATCGGTAAGCGGACCGCCCTCCTGCGGCCACAAACTGCCCATCGAAGTGGTTGCCGCGGGCTGTTCACCCTTTACGCGTTGCAGGAACTGGCTTAGTGAAGAAGGAGACAGGACGTCTTTCTTGGACTTCGTTTTTGCGCCGCCAGGCACTGCGATCCAGCACATAAGCAATACCAGAACCGTCGCTCGATGTATCGTCATCTTGGCCATCACTCCACCCGGACCTCGTTTTTGCCGGCGATGGTCGCCAGCAGAACACGATGAGTGGCAAGATTGCGCACTCGAATCGCATCCCCTAACGCCCCCGATTCCAGACAGACCACCCTCGCCTGTAAGCGCATTCCCGGCCGCTGCTCCACCAGAAACATGTAGTCCCCGCTACGCGCCAGAGGCGCGCGAAGCTGTCTTACACGGACCAACGAATTCCGGAGCGGCACCGCAGCGCTGGATTGATCGCCGGCCCGATTACGCGCCTGCGGTGACGCGGAGTGCAGAATCACATGGAACGGCAGGCAATCGGCCCGATCGGTACAATCCACGCGTACCAGCCAGCTTTCCGGCGAGAACCCGGACCGCACCGAGACCACGTGCAATCGCGCGCGTTCGGGTAACGACATGGTTGCAGGGGCGAGTATCTGCATCTGGCTTGCCTGATCGCCGACGGTGAGCTGCAAGTCGCGAGCCACGGCCTCGGCAACTTTCTGCTGCAGCGACGGCGTTTCTACCTGTGCGGTTGCCGGGCTGCCGATTACAAACCACGATAGAGCGATCGCCAGCAGCGCTACGAAATGTCCTGTGCGATCCATCGCTTTGCCTCTTAGCGTGACAGATTGTTCAGCTGCTGCAGCATTTGATCGGCTGCGGTGACCACACGCGAATTGGCTTCGTACGATCGTTGCGCCAGGATCATCTGAATAAACTCTTCCACCACGTTGACGTTTGATTGCTCCAGTACTCCTTGTTGCAATGTGCCTAAACCCTCTGAGCCGCCCGGCGTGCCGACAATGGGGTCCCCGGACGCCGTTGTGGCAAGGTAAACATTTTGTCCGACGCTGTTCAGTCCACCCGGATTCTGGAAGGTCGCCAACTGGATGCTGCCGACTTGCTGGGCCTGTGTCTGTCCTGGCTGGGTGACACTAACCGTTCCGTCGGAACCGATGCTGACGGTCAGCGCGTCCGGCGGAATTGTGATGGGTGGATCGAGCGGGTTACCGTCCGCCGTTACCATGTTTCCCTGGTTGTCCAGATGGAACATGCCCGCGCGGGTGTATCCCGTCTCCCCGTCTGGCATTTTCACCTGAAAGAACCCTGTTCCCTGGATCGCCAGGTCTAGCGGATTGCCGGTCGAGTTGAAATCGCCCTGGGCCTGGATGACCTCCGACGCTGCGGTTCGCGTGCCCAGACCAATCTGCAGACCGGAGGCGACCGTAGTATTCTGCGTAGCCGCCGAGCCCGGCATCACCAGGTTCTGGTAGATCAGGTCCTGAAACTGCAACCTGCGCCGGCGGAAACCCGAGGTGCTGGCGTTCGATAGATTGTTGGCTACGTTGTCGAGGTTCAACTGCTGCGCCACCATCCCGGTGGCAGCGGTATAGAGTGCACGAAACATAAGAAGTCCTCAGATACGCGATAAGTCCTGCGCCGCAATGCGGTTAAAGTTGCTGTGGAACGAAGTAAGCGCCTGTTGCAGCATGTCGGCATGCCGTTGTAGCGCGACCAGCTCAACCGCCGCGGTCACGCCATTTACGTTGCTGCCTTCGAGCGACCCCTGCACGATCGATCCGCTGCTGGGCCGTTCACTGCCCACTGGAGCCGAGAAGTTAGCGCCGCCCACGGCCGTTACTGTGCTTCCAGGCGCGAGGTTTACGATACGCAGTTGACCGGCCAAGGCTCCGTCAACCGAGATGGTTCCATCCTTGCTGACCGAAAGCGTGCCCGGTGGAACCAAGATAGGGCCATTGGCGCCTGCGACCAGGTCGCCATCGGCGGTGGCCAGCTGACCCTTGCGATCGACATGAAAGTTGCCGTTGCGCGTATACCGGCGGCCGGCGCTGCTGTCGACCGCAAACCAGCCTTCCCCCTGAATGGCAAAATCCAGGTCGCTGCCGGTGTGCTCCAGGCTGCCTTGCGCCAGGCTGGTGCGGTTTTCACCCAACACTCCAAAGTCATTCACGGCCAGGCTGAGTTCATTGCCGCTGACATTCTCGTTCGCCGTGGCCAGTACGGAGTGAAAGCTAGCCAGCTGGGCTTTGTAACCGTTGGTATTGACGTTGGCGAGATTATTGGCTGCCACTTCCAGGGCCTGCGTGCGCGCCAATAATCCTGCACAGGCGGCATAGAGTCCGCTGTTCATTGCATTCAGCTCCGCAGTGGGCGGTGCAAGAAGCTGACCAAAGTCAGGGAGACCAGTCTCCTGAATCCAATGGGTTGTGGGTCGTGCAGGTTAGAAAGCGTTAAGGGATAAGCAAATACCCTCTGGAGGGCGACCATCTATGACGCCGGCGGCGTACCAGGAGAGTACTTCATCCCTTATCCTGTTTTTAGCAGCAGTGGCAGCACATGCTCCTTCATCTGGTCGGGCGTGAATGGCTTGCGGATATAGCCGGCCGCTCCACAGGAAATCGCTTCCATCACATGCGACTCGCTGCCTTCAGTCGTGATCATCAGGACGGGCACGGCACGCGCGTTCTCGACCGACCCGAGTTGGCGCATGAATTCCAACCCATCCATGACCGGCATATTCATATCGCTCAACACCAGATCGACGGTCTCATGACGGAGAATGTCGAGCGCCTCAAAACCGTTGGCCGCCTCCAGTACCTCGCCCACGGCAAAGCCTGCCTGTCGCAACGCGCGCTGCACGATCTTGCGCATCACCGAGGAGTCATCGACGATCAATGTACGAAGCCCTTCCATGGCTTACTCCCAACCTTTGCTTCTTTCCAGCCTGGCAGTAAATTCCCAGGGATTCATTTTCGGCGCGTTGACCGCTGCCCACCTGGCCAAGCGCCAGCAACCCTCCAGAAGCCGGCGGCGTTGCTCCATGCTGGTTTCCTTCCAGCATTGCCATGCGGCATTCGAGGCCAGCGCAATGCATCTTTCGGGACTCGGCACAGACTCACGGATCGTCGATCTCAGTAGCGCCTCAGCCAGCAGGAGGATTGCCCTTGACCAAGTTTGCGCACGCTCTTAGAACCGACCAGAATGAGAACCAAAATGGAAATGACAATCAGCGCTGCGGTTTACGCGAACACGGTCCGGTGCCTGGCCGATAGCGGCAGTAATCTGCGGCGGCAGGCTGGCGCGGATAGCGAGTTGCAGCTCGTCCTGTCGTTCCGCACTGGACAGAAAACCTAAGCGGACGAGAGCAGGCAATTCGAACAGTAGCCCGGCCAGAAAGGCTTGCCTCGGATTTCCGCCCTCCAGTTGTTTGCCCAGCACGAAAGCCACGCTAGCCCGAACTACAGCCCGCATCCAAAGCTGGCCTAGCTGGGCCCGGGTCTTGGTGGAGGAATAGCCCTCGATCTTTGGTACCTGACTGATGACCTGCAGCAGATGCCCGTGCCCACACGCTACCAGCGCCAGAGGAAATTGCCAGATTGCTTCATCTTGCTCGTGACCTTCGCGATTGGCTATCTGCAGAATCGTAAAGGCCAGTCCTGGATCCATGGCCACTATCGCGCTGGTCAACTCGAGATCGACACTGCTCTCCTGCAGCAGAAGAGTGAGTAGCGCCGCCGAGCGCGTCAAAATGGGCAGGCAGAGAAACGGCGGAACATCGAAATTGTGATCGCGCGGCAATATGGGATGGTTACCAGTCCACGAGGAGTGAACGAGAGTGGCTGCTTGGGGTGCGCTATTCATGAGTCTGCCTGTGGTTGTCATCGGCACCAGCCGCCGACGCTTTAGACCATGGCAACTGCGGGTCCAGCTCACGACCCGTTCCAACTGACACCTAGAACACGCGGGAGCGTACCGGCAGACGGAAAAGGAAGTCCACGTAAAAAACCTCCGGGCCCGCCAGCCGTATCCACAAGTGATCGTCGCACCAGGTGATGCCGCAACCCTCGGCGTGCACTTGCGCGGCGTAGTTGGCGATGGTCCGCGTCATTTCGATAGCGCTTTGCCGCTGTTGGATCACAATGGTTTCATTCTTCTGAGGGGCCCTCTGGCGCTCCGCGTTTTCCCGGAAGGTCGCTGGCGCCATAATGCAAGGCTGGGTGCGGCACTCCAACATCCGCTCCAGCGAATAAAGGAACCCGTGATGTACGCCCTCCAGAAACCCCACATACAAGTCGCTGTGCACCGGGTTATAGAAGACCGGGACTGCCCGATATCTCTCGGTCAGCGGAGCGGGCCAATGCATGGCTGCCGGCAAGGATTGCATTTCCCGCACCGCGAACACCGGACAGCCTTGCTGTACCGCCAGGGCACTGGTGACCTGAGCCTCCGAGATTGCGCCCATGCGAACCAGCCATTCGCCCAGCCGGAGGCGTCCCGCCCTGCGTTGCGCCTCCAGAGCAGCCCGCAATTGGCTGGCACTGATGGCGCCTTGCGACAGCAACACCAGTCCCAGCGGGGTGCGAGTGGGCTGGGGAGCACGGCGCGGAGCCAGCATCGCCAGCTCGTTCAGCCGCCGCAGCAGGCCCTCTTGAAAGCACTCGGATGAGCAATACCATTGCTTCTGTAACCGCACGCCTTCATGCCGCGCCCACCACCGCTGCCACAATGTGGCAGGCCGTGGACAAAAAACGTTGGCGCACGTCGGCAACGCCGCCAGCGTGGCCAGGGGAGAGGAGGTGGGCAACATCGCTCGCAGAGACAGAGACATTTCGAACTCCAAGTGTTCCGTGGCTAGTGGCTGTTTGCTGACGGCTGAGAGCTCACAGCTGACAGCTACAG
This sequence comes from uncultured Acidobacteriaceae bacterium, assembly GCA_963721155.1. GTDB lineage: Bacteria > Acidobacteriota > Terriglobia > Terriglobales > Acidobacteriaceae > Bog-257. The sequence goes on from CAVRID010000004.1 coordinate 15,414, forward strand.
GCTGTCCACCCGTTGTTGCGGCGATGCGACCTCGGTAACCCGCAGTCCATAGTTGCCGTCGATCACCACCACGTCGCCGCGGGCGATGACGCGGCCGTTCAGCAACAGGTCTACCGGCTCCTGGATCTCGCGATCCAACTCCAGCACCGCTCCCGAGGTCAACTCCAGAACTTCGCGCAACGTCGCTTGACGGCATCCAAAGCGCAACATCACTCCTAACTCCACGTCCATTAACAGACCCAGATTGCCCTGACGCAGCAGGCTCTGGATCTCGGCAGAAGGATTGACGGCAGGCGAAGCAGGAGCAGGAATGAAGGTTCCGCGCTGGAGCGCCGCGATAATGGCGTCGTCCATCTCCAGCAGGACGGTAAGCGTGCGCGGGCCATCGTTGACATGCAACAGCCAAGACACGGTGGACGGGTTCTGAGCCAGCGGTTCAAGTGTCGTCTGCAACGACACGTCCAGAACGACCTCGCCAAAAGTCGGTTGCAAAGCGCTGGCCGCCAGCCCCGACCACTGCCTCAGCAATTCCGCCAAGGCATCTTGTTGCTTCGGGTCAAGCTCGGTCGCGACGGTGGTTTCCTCCTGTAATAAAGAGTGCAGAAGTATTCCCGCGTCAGCCGCGCTGAAACTGAGCCACTGCTGGCCCTGCAAGCCCTGCTCCGCCGTAACTGCTGCCCTTGCAATGGGGACATATTCCCCCACTGGGCTGGCTGGCTGGGTTTGCCAGTCATGGCCGGATAGCTGCGAGAGCAGCGCGGCCAGGCTGCCCGACCAAGCTTCTAGATACGCTTCCACCTGGTTATTCGCTTGCGCACCCATGTGGGTCCTCCTCTTCCGGCTGCAGGATGTGTTCCACCAGTTGCGCGGCCCGGCAATTTCCCTGGCTGCGTACCGGCCGTGCCCGCCAGCAATCGCGGCCCTTCAGGCGCAGAGTCACCGGCTCATCGATGTGACGCCGCAGGGGCAATACCCATCCCGCCTGCATGGTCAACAACTCGCTTAGCTTCACTGGCAACACGGGCGTGCCCAACTCCATCTCCACGATCGAATCCAGCAGCTTCTTCTGGATACTCTCGCGATGGGCGACCGGCTGGCGCGGCCGCGAATAAACCAGGTCTGAGGCCAGCTTGCGCAGCAGCGCGCTCGATACCACCGAGGGAAATGCGATGTTGAACATTCCGCGCGACTCCGTCATGGTAGCCTCGAAGCTGAGGGTCAGCGTCTTCTCCTGTGCGGGCAGGAGGCGCAACACTTGCGCCGTGGGCTGACGCTGCGTAAAAGCAACCTGCAGTCCCAGCGGCTGCCAGACGTTTTGCAACTCGTGGCCAATCACCTCACAGACGCCTTGGAGGACCATTTCCTCGATCTCGGTCACCTCGCGTGTGCCCTGGGGGACGCCCCCCTGGCCCCCGAGCAGCAGATCGACGATGGGGAACGCCAGGCTCAAATCCATTTGCAGCACCCCACTGGCATCGCCGGGCTGCAGGTCAAACGATCCGTAATAGGTCACCTCGGATACCCGGGCCAGAAAGTCGCGATAGGCCAGCTGCTCCACCGATACCAAGGCAACCTCAAACTTATCCCGCAGGTAACCGCCTACCGAGGTGGTCAGGTTGCGGGCAAAGTTTTCATGCAGCTGGCTGATGCTGTGCAATTGCTCCTTGCGCAGCATGCCAGCCTGGTGCAGGTCCCAGCTCTGCACTTGCACCGCGCCAGTAGGCTGCGGACCGCTTTGCGGGCCATTGTGAGCGGCCTGGAACAAGGCATCGATTTCGCCCTGGCTTAGAACCTTTTCCATGTCCCCACCTGCGGTTTAGAGACGTGGGCCGACGGGTGGAGCGCGGGGGCACGGTGTGATTGCGGCGTTTCTAGGCTGGCCCGCAGCCGGGACACCGCCATGGAATGAATCTGCGAGACGCGCGATTCTCCCACCCCCAATACCGCTCCCACCTCCTTCATGGTCAGCTCTTGTTGGTAGTACAGAGAGAGCACTTGCTGCTCGCGCACGGGCAATTCCGCAATCGCATCCGCCAGGCGCTCCCGCCGCTCGCCCTGCATGCACACAAACAGAGGATCAAGGTTGGCCGGCCCGGGCAAAGTCTGCCCCAAGTCGGTCTCCCGCCCGTCTTCCAGCGATTCGATCTGCAGGCTGCCCACCTCGAGGCCGCGAATTTCATCCAGCAGATGCTGGAACTCCTCCAAGGTCATACCCATGGCCAGCGCCAGCTCGGGTTCAGTGGCCGAGTGGCCCAGTTCGGTCTGCAACTTCTGCATGGTGGTTTCAAGCCGGCGGGCCTTGCGGCGCAGATCGCGCGGGCTCCAGTCCATCTCGCGGAGACTGTCCAGAATGGCCCCGCGGATGCGGAACTTCGCATAGGAGGCGAAGCGCACCTTCTTGTCCGGCTTGAACTTGTGCATGGCGTCGATGAGGCCCACGATGCCGGCATGCACCAGATCGTCGAAAGGAACGTGCTGCGGCAGCCGCTCGTGGATGCGGCGCGCGATGTATTTTACCTGCGGCAACTGCTCCAGCAGGAGATCGTCCGACGTTATTGCACCTGGTTCACTGATCTGCTCGTAAGCCTGAGCGGCAGTCATGCTTCCTCCTCACCGAATCATTCCCAACGATTGCACCTGCACCAGCGGCGGCACCTCTCCCGGGGACAACACCACCACCTTGGGCAGAAATGGTTCCAGCAGGCGGCGCAGATGAAAGCGCGCTGGAGTGTTGCAGAACAGCACCGGCGTCGCCAGACGTACCTGCTCGCCGGCCAGCTTCTTCAGTCCTTCCAGTACCCGCCGAGCGTAGGAAGGCTCCAATCCGCCGCTCGGAGCAGCGGGCGACGCCTGCCCGGAAAAGGCGCGGCTCAACTCTTCTTCCATTCCGGGATCAAGGGTGACTACACGCAAGCCGCCGTCCTCGGCCAGCAGCGGCCGCACCAGAGCGCGTCCCAGAGCCTGGCGCGCGGCTTCCACCAGCAGCACGGGATTCTTGTTGACCACAGCGGCATCCAGCAGGCTTTCCAGAATGGTGGACAGGTCGCGAATGGAGACCTGCTCCCGTAGTAGCTGTTGCAGTACCTTTTGCACCTCGCCCAGGCTCATCAGCTTGGGCACCAGCTCTTCGCATAGCTTGGGATGGCTCTCGCCTATCCGGTCGAGCAGCCGCTTGGTCTCCTGGCGGCTCAACAGTTCGTAAGCATGCTGCTTGATGACCTCGGCCAGGTGGGTGGCCATTACCGAGGTCTGGTCCACCACGGCATAGCCCGAGGCCAGCGCCTGTTCGCGCAGGCCAGGTACGATCCAGCGCGCCGCCACCCCGAATGCCGGCTCATTGGTCGCGAAGCCTTGCAACTCCGGAGGGGCGGCTTCCGAGCTGATGGCCAGCAGACAGTCGTCACGCAGCTCCCAGCGCGCGATCTCCACTCCGCGCAGGAACACCACATACTCGCGCGGACCCAGCTTCAGGTTGTCGGTGATGTGGATGGGCGGCACGATGAACCCTAATTGCAAGGCAAGATGGCGGCGCAACGCCTTCACCCGCTGCAGCAGTTGTCCACCCTGCTTGGCGTCCACCAGCGGGACCAGCGCGTAGCCCACTTCCAGGCCCAACTCGTCCAACTTCAGCAGACCCTCCAGCGCTTCCTGCGTCGCCGCACCCTGCGAAGCGGTCGCCGCTCCTGCGGCGGCGTCCGACGCCAGAGGGGGCTTTTCGAACTCGCTGCGGGCCCGCCGCGCCAGCCAGCCCGCAATCACGGCGATCAGCAGAAACGGGACCTTGGGTAGTCCGGGTATCAGCGACAGCGCCACCATGGTTCCCGACGCAATCCACAAGGGGCGGCTGCGCCCAAACAACTGTTTGCCTACGTCAATACCGAGGGTGTTGTCGGAAGAGGCGCGGGTAACCACGATGCCGCCGCCCACCGACACCAGCAGCGACGGGATGATGGTGACCAGGCCGTCGCCGACGGTCAGGATAGTGTAGGTCTTCAGGGCATCGCGGAACGGGATATCGAGCTGAAAGACACCGATCAGAAATCCCGCAATGATGTTGATCACGGTGATCAATACCGTAGCCAGCGAATCGCGCTGGTTGAAGCGCGCCGCGCCGTCCATGGCGCCATAGAACTCGGCCTCACGGCTGACCTGCTCGCGCCGGATGCGGGCCTGCTTCTCGTCGATCAGCCCGGCATTAAGATCGGCGTCGATCGCCATCTGCTTGCCCGGCATGGCATCCAGGGTGAAGCGGGCGGTGACTTCGGCGGTTCGCACCGCGCCATGGCTGACTACCATGTACTGGATGGCGATCAAGGCCAGGAACAGCACGAAGCCGACCACGTAATTGCCGCCCACCACGAATTGCCCGAAGGCTTCGATCACATGCCCCGCTGCCGCTGACCCTTCATTGCCGTGCAGCAAAATGCGGCGGCTACTGGCCAGGTTCAGCGCCAGGCGAAACAAGGTCAGCAGCAGCAACAGGCTGGGGAAGACGGAAAACTGCACCGGACGCAGGATGTGCACGGCGGATAGCAGGACCAGCACCGACCCGACGATGCTGATGGCCAGCAGCAGATCGAGGATCAGCGCCGGCAGCGGTACCAGCATGACGAAGACCAGCGCCACTGCGGCTACAGGAATGATCCACTCGGCGGCTGCGGCTTTCATTGCTGATTTCGGTTTGGAGGTTACATTCGCCATCGGCTACACCCGGCTCGCTACGGTTTGCGCACGCATCTGGGCGCGATAGAGGAAGGCCAAAATTTCCGCCACGGCGGCGTACAGCTTGGCGGGAATGGTCTGTCCCACCTCCACGCTGCGATACAACGCCTGCGCCAGCGGAGGGTTCTCCACGATGGGAACTTCATGCCAGCGCGCCACATGCTTGATTTGTTCGGCCAGGGCATTGCACCCTTTGGCCAGCACCACCGGGGCCGCCATCTGCGGCCGGTACTCCAGAGCGATCGCGAAATGGGTAGGGTTGGTGATGACCACGGTCGCGTGCTCGACTTCCTTCAACATGCGGCGGCGTCGCATCTGCCGTTGCAAACGGCGAAGCCGGGCCTTGACCGTGGGATTGCCGTCGCTCTCCTTGTACTCGTCGCGCAGCTCCTGCTTGCTCATGCGCAGGTCGCGATCCAGCTTCTGCCGTTGCAGCAGATAATCGATGCCCGACCACAGCAGCAACACCAGAGTGGACTTCCAGCAGATCTCGAAGGCGCGCTGATAAGCGAACCCGCCCACGACTGCCACTGGCATCTGTCCAGCGCGCAGCAGTAGTTCCCAATCGCGGGCCAGCATCGACACTCCCAGATAGAGCAGCACGGAGAATGGGATCAGTGATTTGGCGGGCGCACTCAGGCCGGCTATGGAGAACATCTGCCCCAGCTTCTTGGCGGGACTCATGCGCTCCGGGTTGGGAGTCAAGGCTTCGGCGGCGAAGACAAATCCGCCTTGCGCCAGGCTACTGCCTACAGCCAGCACCCACACCAGCGCCAGCGGCGCCAGAATCCAGCGCAGCGCGGCGACCCCAGTCCAGGTGAGCACCGGGGTAGCGGGATTGAAATCCGTGGATGCCGCCATCGCCGTCCAGCTGCGCAGCGCGCCACGCCAGCGCACCAGCTCGGCCGAGGAGATCCACAACAGCACCAGCAATCCAGCAAATCCGATGAGCGCGCCGGCCAGTTCGCGGCTGCGGGCCACCTGGCCTTTCTCACGGGCCTTCTGCCGCCGCCGCGGAGTTGCCTGTTCGGTCTTGTCGTCGTGGGCCACGTGTTCCTCAGCGGGCGAAATGCAACAGCCGTTCCGCGCAGCGGATGCTGTTGTTGAAATAGCGTTCGAAAATTCCCGGCCAGTACTTCAGCGAGAGCGCCAGCACCGAGAGTCCGACCATGCTCTTCACCGACAGTCCCAGAAACAGCACCGGCAACTGCGGCGAAGCCTTGCCCAGAAATCCCAGCACCATGTCCACCAGCAGGGTCGCAATCAGCGCCGGCGCGGCCACCTGAACCCCGGCCAGCCAGATTCCGCCGGCAGCGTGCAGCAGTTCATGGATAAGCTCTCCAGTGGTCAGGGCCGCGCCCGCCGGCAGATACGAAAAGCTGTTCGCCAGTCCGCGCAGCAGCCAGTGGTGCACATCCATCTGCAAGAAGATCAGCATCACGATGGTCTGGGAAAACACCGCCAGCACCGGCGTGTCGACCTGGGTGTTGGGATCAAGAATGTTGACCAGGCCGAAGCCCACCTGCATACCAACTACCTGTCCGGCGAATTGCGCCGCTTCGAAGACGAACTGAATGGCCAGTCCCATCAGCAACCCGATCAAGACTTCCGAGACCATCACGCGAACGACGCCCGCCGCGCTCAACGAGAGGCCGCGAGGACCGCACACCGGATAGAGGACCGTGGTGAGCAGTACCACCAGACCCACCTTTATGCGCGGCGCAATGGCGCTGCTGCCCAGAAAGGGAGCAAACACCATCACCCCGGAGACCCTCGCTCCCACGAAGGCCACGGCGGCAATAAGCTCTTCCAGGCGGAGTTCCATTGCTCTCCTCTTGCGCAACTAACGCAGCAGTGGCCGGAAATCGGAAAACATCTGCAGGGTGAAGATCGCCAGCTTGCGCAGCATCCACGGCATCAGCACAATCGCGCCTACTGCGGTGGCAAGCAAGCGGGGCACGCTGGAGATGGTGTTGTCCTGCAGTGATGTCAGTACCTGCACCACGTTGATCAGCAAGCTCACCAACGCGAGCGCGATCAGCAGGGGCGCCGCCAGCAGCACCGCCGTCTGCAACGTCCTCTGCCCCAACATCACGATCATCTCCGGCGACATCGCGCTCCTTGCCTGCTCAAGCGAAAACCGCTTGGGCAGAATCCCGTCAGTAAAAACTCTTCATCAGCGAGCCCACCAGCAGGTTCCAGCCATCGACCATGACGAACAGCAGGATCTTGATGGGCGTGGAAATCACCACCGGTGGCAACTGCAACATGCCGACCGAAGTCGTGATCGAGGCCACAACCAGGTCAATGACCAGGAAGGGCAGAAACAGCACCGCTCCGATCTGGAAGCCCACCTTCAATTCCGAAAGGATGTATGCCGGAGCCACCACCCGCATGGGCAAATCTTCCGGAGAGCGCGGCGGCGGCAGCTTGGCCAGCTCGACGAAGAGCGCCGCATCCTTTTCGCGCACAAACTTCAACATGAAGTGGCGCACCGGCTCCGATCCCCGATCCAGCGCCTCCCAGGCGGTGATCTGGTTGTTCTCCAAAGGGACCATGGCCTGCTGATAAACCGCGGCTCCCACCGGCTGCATGAGAAAGTACGTCAGCACCAGCGAAAGACCGACCAGGGTCTGATTGGTGGGCGCGCTCTGCGTCCCCAGCGCCTGCCGCAGGAAGTGAAAGATCACCAGCAGGCGCACCAGCGGAGTCATGGAGAGCAGCAGCGCGGGCAGAATCGTCAGCAGGGTCAACAGCAGAACGATGGTCCACGGAACCCCGCTGCCATTTACTCCGGGAACCTGCAAGGTCCCACTGGTGGAATGCGGGGCGGCAAGGGCCGAAATGGCGTTGGTCGTCAACATCATCGCCGCCAGACCGTCACGAATTACCCTGCCCCATATTCGTTTCATCGTTGCCGCTCGCACCATTCCGTCATGACTGTGGCAAAGTCGGGCGCCTCGCCCAGCCGCGCCAGCAGGCTGAGCGAGCCTGCACTCCCCCCGACCAGAAACTGCTGGCCTTCGTACTGAATCACCGCTACAAAGCGCTTCTCTCCCAGGGAAAGGCTTTCGCACAGCCGCAGACGGCGCGGCTTTCTACTTACCCGGACCGAGGCGAACATCTCGAGCACGCGCTCCCACCATGTGGGACGTAGCGACGCCAGCGTTATGCGAGGACTTGTAACTGCTTCATTCATCGCTCTTCCTCAAACCAGCTCAGTGATCCGCACTCCGATGTGGTCACCCACCGGTTCAAATTCGACCCAGCCAATCAACTGTCCATTGGCGCGCAGCGGCACTTCCGCTCCGCGGCTCCAGTTGGTGAGCACGATGTTGCCCGCCTGTAGACGCAACAGTTCGCGAACCGTAAACTGCACCAGCGGAAGTTCCAGCGACAGCTTGCAGGGAAGCCACCAGACCTGCCGCCAATCGGTCGCTGGCGGCGGAGGTAGTGGAACCAAACTGGTGTCGGCGGGCAGTTGCTTGTCGCTCATGACCCAATCCTCGGCGGACTTCAGGGCCGCAACACAGCTGCCCTGAGGACCCACGGAGAGAAAGGGGTGCAAGCGGATTGCCGCGCGAGCTAAGAAGAGTAAGGAGGCAGAAAAAATTAGGCCGTGGCGAAACCGCTCTATCCAGCGGCTTTAGCAGAAGGCCAAGGCAGCGCGGACAGGCTTGCCAACAGCACGCGACCACGCCGCAGAGAAGATTAGAAGGATTTCATTAGGGCGCGCTCAGATCGCGCTACGAGGTTCGGCTTTGGGTGGTTACCGCCCGCGAACTTCTACGAGTTCCCGCACTGGACGGCGCCAGGCCGCGGTGCGGGACATTCGTTACAGCGTCACATTGCAAAAGATCGGCGGATACGGCAATGACTTTAGGGAAGACGGCATTCAGCATCGCTGACGGATTGGCCCATAGTCCCCCGTGAACATGAGTATCAATCCCGGAGGGCGCGGAGAAATTCGATAATGAAAATTCCGTGCCCTCCATTCCCCCGGTGGTAAGACTTCCCACCCGCCGGCCACAAAGCTTTACGCCGGCTTCAAGTTGATTGTGTCCTGCATCACCTGATCGAAGGTGGTGATGGTTCGGGCATTGGCCTCATAATCCCGCTGGGCCACGATGAGCGCGGAGAATTCCGTGGCGACGTCGACATTCGAAAGCTCCAGCGAGCCGCCAGACAGCGTTCCCAACCCGCCCGTGCCGGGTCCTCCCACTATGGCTTGCCCGGACGACAAAGTGGAGGCGAAATCGTTGTTGCCCACCCGTTGCAGTCCCTGGGTGTTGGCGAAGTTGGCCAGGGCGATCTGGCCCAAGGCCCCGGTCTGGCCGTTGCTGAAGGTGCCCATGATGGTGCCATCGGCCCCGATGCTGTAGTCGGTCAGCGAGCCAGCGCTATAGCCATTCTGCAGCTTGCTCGAAGTAGTACTCGATCCCGATGCCTGGGTGAGCAAGGATGTGCCGCTGCTGTTGTACAGGTTCCACTGAAATGTCAGGTTAGCGGCGCCGTCGGCCAATCCGCTGGCCGTAATGCCGCTGACATTGCCCGTGGGTGAGGTGAGCTTGCCGCTGCTGTCAAAGGTCAGGGCAACCTTGCTCACGCTGCTCTGCGTGCCCATGTCCTGCCAGGTCACGCCACCATCGGTAAATGTGGATCCATCGGTTGGCCACGAGCTGGGGGCCACGCTGCCCGAGGTTCCGGCCACCGTGCATTGATAGAAGTGGCCGTTGGCTGCTGGAGGCGAGATCGTCTGTCCTGCAGTGTAGGCGGTCGAGGCGGTCCATGCAGCCGGTGGAGTGACATCGGTATTGGGGATCGTGATATTGCAACTCCAGGCGCCAGCGGCGGTTTTGGTGAAGTTGAAGTCGAGTACGTGGGCCGTCCCCAGGGAATCGTAGACAGTGACCGGAGTCGATAAGGGCGTGTTCCCGACGGTGGTGCCGGCGTCCAGGTTAGTGGTCAGTTGCACGGAACTCGTGGCGCTGGGGGGATTGATCTGTCCCTTGTCCAACATGATCGGCGCCAGCGCCCCGCCAGGAGGGATTACGCCTCCCACGGCAGGATAGCCCAGTACCTGTTCGCCATTGGCGGTTTGCAGAGAGCCGTCCGCAGCTACGGAAAAATTACCGGCCCGCGAATAGTAGTTCATGTCGCCTTGTTGCACCACAAAAAATCCGTTGCCCATGATGGCCACATCGGTGGACACTCCAGTAGTGGTTGGGCTTCCGGAGTTCATATTGATGGCGGTGGTGGCGACTCCGGTGCCGGCGCCCACTTGGATGGGATCGCCTGCCCCGTTCTCGCTCAGCGTCTGATAGAACAGGTCGCTGAACTGGACGCTGCTGCCCTTATAGCCCACCGTGTTCAGGTTGGCGAGATTGTTGGCGATGGCCGACATGGCGGTGGAACTGGCGGTCAAGCCGGAAAGTGGAATCGAGAATAGCGGCATTACTGACCTCCTGCATTGGTCTGGGTGCTCGTGCTGGTGGAGCCCAGGGTCGATTGCAGCAATTGATTGATCTGGGTCACCTGGTCCAGGTTGTTGACCCCTACCAACTGGGTTACGAATGTGGAAGGATCCATGGGGGAGAGGGGATCCTGGTTCTGCAATTGCGTGATCAGCAGTTGCATGAACATGCTGTCCATGCCACTGGCGCCTGTGCTGCTGTTACTGCTGCTGCTGCTATTGCTGGTTGGGCTCGACGCCGGAGTGGCCAACGGGGACGCAGACACCGGGTTACTAGTCATGGGTTACCTTTCTATGCATGGACGTTGAGTCCAGAAGAATACGGATGGATCCAGATCGGGGAAGGAACTGTCTCAGCCACCGGTAGGCCTTCGGCCGCGGTGCCGGGACCAACGGCAGTTTGCTCCCAAGCCTGCGATTGTTTTTGTGAGTCAGCCGGGGCACCGTGGTTCTTGTTCGGTTGCGCTCCGGAATGCGTATCCAAATGAAAGCTGTCGAGTGTCAGTCGATGTTGCATCATGGCCTGCTGCAACGAAGGCATTTCGGCTACAAGGGCGGCACGCAGTTCGTTGTGGCTGGTGGCAAGGGTGGCTGCCACCCGGTCCTGGTTGACCCTGGTATGCAATTCCAGATTGCCGAAATCCGCGGTGTTCAGTCCTACCCGGATCTCGCTTTGCCCCATGCGGTCCAGCACGCGGGCGCTTTGCATGACCGGGGGAGCCGTCTGGGTCGTGTCGGCCGCAGCGGAGGCAGGAAATGGAAATGGAGCCTGCGCTTTTGCGTCTCCACAGCGCTGGCCCTCCGGTGGCGCATGCAAGGTTTGCAGTGCTGCCTGGTCCAGACCGCCCGGCGCTGTGGCTGCGGCGGTTCTGTCGGGATTCGGATTGCGTCCGATCATGGCAGTCGCCTGCGAAGTATCGCCAGCGCGCACCGTCAGCTCGGGCCCTTCCGCTTGCAAGGGCACGCTTTGCGGTTCAGCTTGAGCATCGGTCGCCATCGGCAACGATCGGACAAGGTTGCGATCTTCTTTCCGGTCGCTGTGGCCCGGTTCCGCGGAGTTTGCTTTGCGAAGCGAATTGAGAGATTGCGGAACCGGTATCGCACCCGCCGGATTGGTCTCGACAAACAGATTTCCCGCGATCACCACCGGTAAAGTTGCGGGTGCTGGCACGGTTGTTGCTGCCGTGGCGTCGGTTGTGGCGTTTCCTGGGTTCACCTCATTGCTGTTCGCCGGTTGATCTTGCAAGGAGGAAGTGCTGCGGCCCTCGGGAATGCTCGCGACAGTGCGAGTCGAAACCAGCGATTGATCGGATTCAACGGTCTTCTGGCGGATGTTGGCCAGATTGGTCTCGCCAAACAAACTTGCCGTAATCATCGTTGGTGAAGCTGCAGGTGTTGGCACCGCCGTTGCTGCCGTAACGCCTGCCGAGGTGCTTTCTGAACTCACGTCGGCATTGTTCGCCGGCTGATCTTGCCATGAGGCGGTATTGCGGTCCTCGGGAATGGCTGCGACAGTGGGAGTCGAAACCGGCGATGGATCGGATTCAACGGTCTTCTGCCAGGTGTTGGCCCGATCCGCCAGCGCATCCAGAAGAAACCGTCCATCGGCAGCCCCAGCTGCCCCAGGAGAGGAAATCAGACTCGGTTCCGGTGCGCTGATTTGGGTCGAACTGAGGGGAGCAATCTGGCCACTGGGCGTAGATGAAATGCTTTCCTCAAGCGTGGCTTCGGATGGGGCCTGGAATTGATAATGGGGCTGCAATCGCGACTGAGACGGCGATGGGTTCACAACCTTGAGATCCGGCTTCGAGCTCCCTTCTGGGTTCTTGATCGTTAGATTGAGTGCAGGATTCGCCGTGCTGGTAGTGGGTGCGTTACTGGAAGATTTCGCGCTTACGGCTCCCACAATGTCAGATAACGCCGCAGCCGGGACTTCCTGTCTGCCGTCTCCCCAGGCCGCATGGATTGGCATGGCGCTCGCAATCGTGAGTTGAGGCGGTGCCAGGGTTGACGTGGGTACCGGGTTAACCGGGTTACCTTTGTCCCGAGGATTGGGGTCGCTCGATTTGGCCGCACTCATATCCTGGTTGCCGATTTTGCCGGCCAGCCTAACCTTGGATTGGATTGGAGCACCGACAATATCCAGGTTAGTTTCGACCGCCGTCGCCCGCGCCTGTCCGTGACTGACAACTTTGGCGCAGAGCATATCGCGAAACAACCCCGCGTCTCTGGTAGCCACGCCCATTTTCGTTGCAGCGTCCGGCTGTAGCGTAGCTGCGATGACGGCAATGAGGTTGTGCACCGGCGATGCCTCTTGGTCCTTCTATCAAGGAGCAGTTCGGCTTCCAACTCAAGGGGAGGCACGGAAGAATTGGCGGTGCGGGGAAATAACCAATACTAAAGGGCTTCGCAGGTATTGCCGATGGTGTACCCGAGTTCTCGGAACACAAGTCAGCCGCTGCTGGGCAAGCCTTGCCTAGCGCACTAGGCAAATCTCGCCCTACGGTTGCGCGCGCGACCCAGCAGATGCAGTTCATCGAGTTGGGCCTGATCGCGGCGCTGCTGCTGCATCCGGTATTCACGAAGCTGCGAGTCACGCAGCGAGTCCAGCACCTCGCGTTGGCGACGCGCCTGCTGGAAGCGCAACATCTGCTGGGATATTGCGACCTGTAATTCTTCCATTTGACGTTGCAACAGAGCTCGCCGATTGGCGATGGCATCGAGGCGGGCGCTACTGAAATGAATCTCAGCCGCCGGGATGGGACTTGCAATCAGGCTACGTTGCAGATCCTGCTGCAGCTGAAGGCCCGCCGCGGTGGACTGTTCGAGTTCGTGCAGCAGGGTTGTCCGGCGTGCCAGCAGACTTTCAAGTCGCAGGCGCTCGCCATCTTCCAAGCTCTGGCGGTAGCGACGTATGGCCTCGAGAGTGAACTGAAATGCCATGTCACGCTCAACCGGAGAGGGTATTCAGCCGGGCGACCGTGTCGGCAAAAGGCGCGCGTTCTTCCGGCGTCTGGCGCAGGAAGGCCTGCAACTCCGGAAGTACCGCGATGGCGCGATCCAGCACTACATCGCCGCCTTTGTTGTATGCCCCAATACGGATGAGATCTTCGGAGCGGGCATAGGCCGAGAGCAACGCGCGCAACTGATAATTGTGCGTCAGGTGCTCGCGCGAGACGATGGCCGGCATCAGCCGGCTGAGACTGTCGAGCACGGCGATCGGCGGATACTGGTTCTGCGAAGCCAGCCGGCGGTCCAGCACGATATGTCCATCCACCAGCGAACGCAAGGCGTCGACCAGCGGGTCCTGTTGATCGTCGCCTTCCATCAGCACGGTATAAAACGCGGTAATGCTGCCGGTCGCGAAACGTCCGGCGCGCTCCACCAGCCGGGCCAGCATGCTGAAGACCGACGGAGTGTAGGCCTTCGCCGTGGGAGGCTCGCCCGCAGCCAAACCGATTTCGCGTTGCGCCATGGCAAAGCGGGTAAGCGAATCCACTACCAGCAACACGTCCTTGCCGGTTTGGCAGAAATACTCCGCGATGGCGGTTGCGGTAAGAGCCGCCCGTATGCGCAACAGCGGCGACTGGTCCGAGGTTGAGACCACTACCACTGAGCGCCGCCGTCCGGCTTCGCCCAGCCCTTCCAGAAATTCGCCAACTTCACGGCCGCGTTCTCCGACCAGTGCCAGCACGGTCAAATCGGCTGAGGTGCCACGGGTCATCATCCCAATCAGTGTGCTCTTGCCGACGCCGCTGCCCCCGAAGATACCCAGCCGCTGTCCGCGTCCACAGGTGAGGAAGGCGTCGATAGCGCGAATCCCGCAGCCCAGCGGCTCGCGAATGGGGAGCCGCTCCAACGCCAGCGGCGCGGCTCCATCCAGGCCGCGGCGCTCGCGCCCATTACAGGCGCCGCGCCCGTCCAGCGGATGCCCGGCGCCGTCGATCACCCGTCCCAGCAAATCCTCTCCCACCGCGATGGAAGGCCGCTCGCCATGGGCCACAACGGGATCGCCGTAGCGCACGCCGCTGGGCTTTTCCAAGGGCATGGTCAGCACCGTGGTGCCGCGAAAGCCTACGACTTCGCCGGGGTACAGATGCCCACTGGAATCGCGTACCTCGCAACACTCGCCCAGGCAGCACGGCGGTCCCGCCGACTCCAGCAAGTTGCCGACAACCTGGGTTACCCGTCCGCGCCAGCTCACCGCGGGCCGCGATTCCAATAAGCTGAAATACGGAACCAGCACCTGACTATTCATGGCTCATCTCCCGGCCGCTCGCCCAACAGGTCGAAGAAGCCGCTCTGGATCTCCTGCAATTGGCCTTCGAGGCTGATCTCGGTGGTGCCCACCTCGGCCTGCAACTGGCAAGCCGGTCCCGTCAGACTGCTGTCGCCGATGACCTCCACGGTCTGCTCCTCACGGCAATGTTCGGCGCAGAACTTCCGCCAGGCGTCCGCCGCCTCGGTCGAGGTGCGCAACACGATGCGGCTGCCGGTCTGTATCTGGTCCAGCGCTACCCGTACCACTCCGGCCAGCAACAGCGGATCCATCTGAGCTTCGCGATGCAAAACCTTGCGCGCAATGGCCAGCGCCAGCCGGACCACCTCGCTCTCCACCCGCCGGAAATAGTCAGCCCGCTGCTGCTCGAATTCCTTCAGCGCCGAGGAGACTGCCTGCCGCTGCTGGTTCAAGCTCTGCTCCGCGGATGCGCGCGCTTGTGCCTCGCCTAGCCGGAAGCCCTGCTCCCGCGACTTTTCGACAGCGGCTGCCAACTCCTGCTGCATGGCCGCCTCGCGGGCCTTGCGGCCGGCTTCATCGCCATCCGCTGCCGTGAGAGGGCGAAACATGGGAGGTTGAATGACCGGGTAATGAAAGCTTTTCACCCGGTTGGGAAGTGCCAGATCTCCGCAGCGCTCAGACGACATATTCATCCCCCGTCTCCGGTTTAAGAATGATCTTGCCTTCAGCTTCCAGTTTGCGCGCTACCGCCACGGCTTCCTGTTGGGCCTTGTTGACCTCGCGGGCGCGCACCGGACCCATCACTTCCATGTCTTCCTTCAACATCTCGTAGGCCCGCGAGGAGATGGCCTTCATCAGATGGTTGCGCAATTCCTCGGAGGCACCCTTTAAAGCCAGGGTGAGCACTTTCTTGTCCAGCCTGCCTACCAGCTCGCGAATGCCGGCCTCGGGAACGCCCAGCAAGTCGTCGAAGGTGAACATCAGAGTGCGGATGTTCAGCGCCAGCTTGGCATCATCTGATTCGATGGCGTCCAGCACCGCCTTCATGGCTTCCGGCTCCAGCCGATTCATCAGATCGGCGGCACTCTTGAAGCCGGCGTAGTTGCGCCGGCTCTGCTCGCCGGCGGGCTGTAGCCGCTTGTGCAGGACGGTGGAAACCTTCTGCGCCATCTCCGGTGAGAAATTGCGCAACCGGGCCAGACGCTTCACCGACTCGATGCGCACCGCCTCAGGCAGCTTCATCAACACCGCCGACGCCGCCTTGGCGTCGAGGTAAGCCAGGATCAAGGCAATGGTCTGCGGCTGCTCGTCTTCCAGAAAACGCGCCAGCTCCTGAGGGTCAGCCTTTTGCAAGGTATCCAGCTGGGTGGCGCTCAGGTCCTGAGCGCGGCTCACCTGCTCCAACAGCGCTTTGGCGCCGTCCCCTCCAAAGGCCTTTACCAGCAGCGCGCGGGCATATTCGTCACCACCTTGTGCCAGGTAGTCCTGGGTCAGGCTCAGGCGGTAATACTCTTCCAGCACCTGCGCGGCGGTCTCCGGGTCCACTCTGTTTAGCTCGCTGATTTCTTTGGTCAGCCGCTGCAATTGCGGCTGGCTCAGATGGCGGTACACCGTCGTTGCCGCCTCCTCGCCCAGCAGTACCAGCAGCACCGCCGCTTTGCGCACGCCGTTGAGGGTGGACGGAGCTAACCCTGCCGCGCTCACTCCACGCCACCTTCACGCAACCAGTTCTGGACCAGCCGTGAGGCCCCGACGGGCTCTGTCTTCACTTTTTCCACCAGATGGTTCTTCAGCAGGGTGAGCTTCTTCAGCGAGGGGTCGCCTTCCAGTCCTGCCAGGTCCAGCGCCTCCGGCAGCTGAGAGACAGCGGCTGCGGAGGTCTCGGCTGCGGTCGTCTTCCCATGCAGCGCAAGCTCGCGCATCGCGGTCAGTAACTGCTTCTTGACCGGACGGAGCAGCAGCATATACACGCTGCCAAAGAGGCAGCCCAGCGCCAGATAGCGGACGATCCAGGCCCAGTCTCGCAGGCTGTGTTGTACCCGCTCCATCCAAGTCGGGACCACTGGGGCTTCCTGCTGCAGACTCTGAAACGATAGATTTTCCACGGCCAGCACATCGCCACGTTTGGCGTCGATGCCGAGTGTCGCCGCCGCCAGTTCCTCGATCTGCTTCATCTCATCCGGGCTGCGCCGGCGCCGGGTGGCGATGCGCTGATTGTTTTTCTGTTCGACTTGAACTGCATCGTCCACCAGCAAGGCGGCGGCGATACGCTTGATCCGCCCCGCCGGTTGCACCGTGTGTCGCACCAGCTTGTTCACACCGTAGGTGCCGCTTTCAGATTTCGAGCTGTGGCTCTCGCCGGACTTGGCGGGCGCACTCACCTTGGCGTTGGGCAGGTTGCTGCTGGTTCCAGGCACTCCGCCCTGGGCATCGCTGCCCAAATGTTCTTCGCTGCGGGTCACGCTCAGCGCCACGCTGCTGGCGGGATCGTAGGTCTCCTGGGTTTCTTCTCCCGAGCTGAGGTCATACTCAACGTGCACGCTGGCGCGCACCCCCTGGATGCCAACCACCGGCTCCAGCGTTTCCACCACGCGCTTGGCCAGGTCCTGATCTATCTCCGACGGCGCCCCCTGGCCCTGGTTGCCGCCGAAGCGGCCTAATGGCAGGTTGGTATCCGCGTCGATGACGACCACATTCTCTGGACTGAGGCGGTCGACCGCGCCCGCCACCAGTTGCCGGATGGACGTGTCGGAACTTTCTGGTAACCGCCCACGGCGCAGCTTTACCGTCACCGAGGCCTTGGCGGTGCGCTCGCGTTCGCTATATAACGACTCAGCCGGCATTACCAGATGCACCCGCACCGCTTCCACTTCGCTTAAAGTCTGCAAGGTGCGTTCCAGTTCGGCTTCCAGGGCACGCTGGTAGTTCACCTTCTCGCTGAAGTCGCTGCCCGCCCAATTGGGCTTGTCGAACAATTCAAAGCCCATGCGCCCGCTGTGCGGCATGGGTTGCGACGCAATCTCCAGGCGCGCGCTGTCCAGCTTGTCGGCGGGCACCAGGATACTGGCGCCGTCGGGAGACTGCTCGAAGGGAATCTTCTTGGCGCCCAGGCGGCCGGCAATTTCCTGGGTGTCGCTGGGGGTCAGGCCCGAATAAAGCGTCTTGTAGTCCGGCTTGGCAATCAGTTGCACGAAGACGCAGAGCGTGGCCGCCACCAGTACCGCGCCGCCGCCCAGCAGGAGACGCTGCCGGCCGGTCAGTCCGGCCAGAAAGTCCTTGGCCTGCTGCACGATTTGCGGCAATGTCAGGTTGCTGTCCATGGTGCTTCAGCCTCGTACTTCAGAACTGCATGCCGGCGATCTGCTGGTACGCCTGCACCACTTTATTGCGCACTTGCAACATCAGTTGAAAGGAGAGATCGGCCTTTTCCACCGCAATCATGGCGTCGTGCACGTCGGCCCCATTGCCCTCCACCAGGCTGCTCACCTTATAGCGCGCATCCAGGTTCAGGGTATCCACGTCGCCGACCGCCTCGCCCAGGGCCTCTCCAAAGCTCTTGCCTGCGGCCGGCGTGGTGGCGGCTGCGCTGGGAAGATCGGCTGGTAGGTTCCGCAGGCCGGAGTGCAATGCATCAATCGCCATGACTTCCTCTCCTGCCCCTTACTTCAAGATCTGCAGCGACTGCTGAATCATTTGCTTGGCGGCCTGGACCGCGCTCGCATTCAGTTCGTAAGCCCGCTCGGCGCCCATCAGGTCCACCATCTCCTGCACCGGATTGATCGCTGGATAGGCCACATATCCCGACTCGTCGGCATCGGGATGACCGGGCTGGTAACGCTGTACTGAAGGCGCGGGGTCCTCAACTACCTGGTTCACCTGCACCCCGCCGGCGGGTGCGAAGGCTTCGCTTGCCATTGAACCGGCCAGCAGCAGACGAAATTGCGATGCCGGTTGCGCATTGAAAATCACCATGCGCCGATGGTAAGGGCCGCCCTCAGCTGTACGTGTGGTTTCCGCATTCGCCAGGTTGCTGGTCACCACCTCGGCCCGCAGCCGCTCGGCGGTCAAGGCCGACCCACTGATCTGAAACAGGCCAAACAGGTTCATTGACTGTTGCCTCCATTGATTGCTAGCTGCAGGCGATTGAACTCGGAGCGCAAAAGCTGCACGTCCACATAAAAGCTGAGCTGGTTTTGCGCCATCAGCAGGCTTTCGCGATCCAGGCTCACGTTGTTGCCGTCGGGACGCTCGATCAGCGCTGGCACCTCACGCACCATGGGCGTAGCCGTGACATCGTTATCGTCGGCGACGGCATGCTGCAACTCCTGGCGAAAGTCGATATCGCGCGCGTGATAGCCCGGGGTGTCGATGTTGGCGACGTTCTGGCTCACCAGCGATTGCCGCATCGCGGTCAGGTCCAGAGCGCGGCTCAAGGTACCCATCAAGGGAGTTTCGATCAAGCTCATGTCAGCCTCCAGGGCGGCAAGCCATGCTCGCGGATCTTGTTGCGGACGGTGCGCAGGCTGACGCCCAACAGCTCCGCCGCGTGGGTGCGGTTGCCCGCTGTAGCGTGCAAAGTAATTTCGAGGAGCGCCTTCTCCACCTGCCGCAGCGACAATCCGGGCTTCAGCCACTGTCCCAGAGGGCCGGCAGCCGGCGCTTGCAGGAATTGCAGCGTGTCTGCCCCAATCTCCTTCCCTTCGCATAAGGCAACGGCGCGGCGAACTGCATTGGCCAGCTCCCGAACATTTCCCGGCCAGCGGTGCGAACGCAGGGCGGCGCGAAACGACTCGCTCAGGATTGGGGGCGGGGCTGGCGCGGCAAATTTTGCGGCAAAATATTCCGCCAGTTCGATGACGTCGTCGCCGCGCTCGCGCAGCGGCGGCAATCCCAGCGGAATCACATTCAGCCGGTAATATAGGTCCTCGCGAAAGCGGCCTTCCAGCACCAGAAATTGCAGTGAGCGGTTGGTGCTGGCGATCACCCGCACATCCACGTGGATGGGCCGCACATCGCCGAGGCGATAGAACTCGCGCTCCTGCAGCACGCGCAGAAGTTTGGGCTGCAGCAGTAGCGGCATTTCGCCGATCTCATCCAGTAGTAAGGTTCCACTGTCAGCCAGCTCAAACTTGCCGGCGTTGCGCGAGAGCGCGCCCGTAAAGGCCCCGCGTACGTGACCAAACAGTTCGCTCTCCAGCAGGTTCTCCGGCACCGCCGCACAGTTAATCGCCACGAACGGCCGTGCGGCGCGCGGGCTGGCCTTGTGAATCAGGCGGGCCAGCAACTCCTTGCCGGTGCCACTCTCGGCTTCCAGCAGAATGTCGGCATCGCTACGTGCCGCCTGCCGCGCCTGTTGCAGGGCGTTGCGCAGCGCCAGGGAGTTTCCGATGATGGTTGGGTCGGTGTCGGGGCGAGTGCCGCAGGAAAGGGAAGTAAACCCGCCGCGGGCTGGTTCCTCCGGCTGATGACTTGCGAACTGTGGGCTGGGCAACATCTGCCTAGCACTCCTGCAAGGCGGCTGCCGATCGCGGCTGCCGCAGATTAAACCCATTTCACGCGCAATGGCTCGACAATCCCAAATGCTCAGGAAGTATGGCGCGCCCTCGGCGAGAATGGAGGCGCGCTCGATCACATGCTGCAGTTCGCGTACGTTTCCCGGCCAGGAATGTTTTTCCAGCAGGCGGACTGCTTCCGGCGGAAAAGCCGCAGCGTTTGTCGCGGCATCGAACTTGCGCAGAAAGTGGCGCGCCAAGGCTTCGACGTCCTCCCGGCGTTGCGAAGGGAGGTAACTCAATGGGGAAAACCGAGAGCCGATAGAACAGGTCTTCGCGAAACTGTTTACGCTCGGCCAATTCGGCGAGATTGGCATTGCTGGCGGCCAACACGCGAACATCAACCCGGAAGACATCTGAGCTGCCCAGCCGCTGCACTTCACCCTGGTCGAGGAAGCGCAGCAGTTTGGCCTGCATTCCCAGCGGCAATTCGCCTACTTCGTCGAGAAAAAGGGTGCCCCCATGAGCGCTGTGGATGCGTCCGATGCGTGACTGCACTGCTCCGGTAAAAGCGCCACGCACATAGCCAAACAACTCCGACTCCAGCAGCGCTTCCGGAATGGCCGCGCAATTGATGACCACGAATTCCTTGCTGGCACGGGGGCTTAAGCCGGTGAATAGCGTTGGCCACGACTTCCTTACCAGTGCCGGTGGGGCCGGTGATCAGTACCGGAGTGTTGCGCGCCGCTACCAGACGCGCCATGCGATAGACGCTATGCATGCAGGGTGCGTGGCCTACCATTCCCGGCAAGGGTTCTATTGTGATTGGTACCGGCAGAGCGCCGGGCGTTGGCGACGGAGCTTCCCAACGTCCCAACGGTCGAATAACAAGTGCGCGCCGGCGCTGCGCCATTGCGAAGGCAGCGCGGGATGCCGGCATCGTCCAGCAGCAACACGTCGATTCCAGGAAAGCGGCCGTGAATAATCTGCAACAATTCGTCCGCGTCCAGGTCAGGCAGCTTGCGGTCGAGTAATAGCAACTGGCATTCGCTGCTCTCCAGCTTGCCCAGAGCATCGGCTCCGCCTAGGGCTTCCGCGGCCGAGATGCGCGACTGCAGCAGGTTCTGGATGATCTGCTTGCGAAGGCCAGGATTGGAACTGGCTACGATCACCGCTGGATCGAGGGAGTAAAAGGACTGCGCTAGGCTGGTCATGAAAACTGTTGTAGTCTGCGAACCTTAGAAATTGATTAGGAGCAAGTTAGAAGTTTCTAGGAAAGTGAAGATTTATTAGGCCGCCGACGAGACGCGCCAAGTGAGCCATACGGCGCAGCCTGCTCTCAGCTGAGACAAGGTAATTGAACGACCCAGACACCGGGCAGACCCTCGGATACCTTCCAGGTCAGGTCGCCACCAATCGCGCGAAATGTCCGGCGTGCGATCTCCAGCTCACCGCCCCAATGCGGATCGGGGCAATCCTCCGACGAGCCAACAGGGTGAGGCCCGCATCCTTCAAAGCGGATCTCCATTTGTTGCCGTTGACGGATTCGCCTTCCGTGCAGACACAAAACACTACCCGGGGAATCGCAGCGGAGCAGAAACTCCAACAGATAAAAAAAGCCGCGCGTCAACTTGGCTTCGTTGGCCGGCACAGTCACGGCTTCACATGTCATCTCGAAGGACCGTCCCGCAGACTCGAACGGAGGAAGCATGTCTTCACGCAGTCGCTCCAAAAGCCGATCGAGATCAAGCGGCGTAGACGTATCCCCCGGATCATCCGCGTCGCTCAATTCACGCAGCAACAGCAGACGCTGTCGCAAACGCTCGGCGTTTTCTAGGGCGGCTCCGATGCTGGCGCGAAATTCTTCGGCAGTTTGATCACGCACCAATGCGAGTTCGAGCGAGCAGTGCAGAGCGGTCAGGGGCTGGCTCAGGTCGTGAAACACGGTTGACGCGAAATCGCCACCCGAGGCAATTTCTGTGGAAGTGCATAACGTGGCGACGCTCACATCAGTGGCCCGGAGGGGTGGCAACTCATTTCGTATCCCACGCCGCGGACCGTATGAATGAGATGGGGCGCGTGTTCACCGTCCACTTTCTTGCGCAGGTAATTAATGTAAACGTCCACAATATTGGTGGTGGTATCGAATGACAGGTTCCACACGTGCTCGACGATCATGGCGCGCGTAATGCGACGTCCGGCATTGCGCATAAGGTATTCGAGCAAAGCGAATTCTTTGGAGGTGAGGTCGATGCGCTTGCCTCCGCGTTCCACCTTCCGTTCCACGCGATCGAGTTCCAGGTCGGCGACCCGCAGCACCGTCTCCACCGTTCGCGGTCCACGCCGCAGCAGTGCGCGCACTCGCGCCGAAAGCTCGGTAAAGGAAAATGGTTTGATGAGGCAATCGTCAGCGCCGGTATCGAGCGATTGCACCCGATCCTCTACCCGGTTCCGTGCCGTGAGTACCAGCACAGGAAGAGACGGCTTTTTAGGACGCACGGCATTCAGCACACCGATACCGTCGAGTTTGGGCAGGTTCAGATCAAGGATCAGCAGATCATATTCGCTCTCCAGGGCCATCTGCCTGGCCTGTTCGCCATCGGACGCCACATCAACTGCGTAGTGTTCGGCCTCTAGACCTTTGCGGACAAAACTAGCGAGCGGAGCATCGTCTTCCACAACCAGGATACGCATACCGTAGCCTTTGGAGAGTAACCAGCTAATGGTTACCACGATCATCGTCCTTTTCGGAGCGGCTAGTCAACCTGCTAACCGATATCTGACCGTAATTATGTGCCAATTCGGGAACGATTCGCCCCCTAGCTGTAACCGTTGCGGGGAGTTCGAGAAGGCGCAACGCCAAGATTCTATTAAATATCGCGATACGACCGAAAATTGAGATTCTGGTACCGGCCTTCTATTTGGCGGAACTTCATAATTGGAATCGCTGCGCGAACCTCCCATACAGGGCCCAATTATTGCGGTTCGGAATCGTCCTTGCAGCGCTATAATCAAGCTATGGCACGTGGCTGGGAAAGTAAATCTGTAGAAGCTCAAATAGAAGAGTCTGATTCCGAACCCTTCCTTAGCGAAATCCGCTCCTGCTCTGCTGAAGAAATGCAACTCCAGATAAAGAAAGCTGACCTTGAGCTTTCGCGAAAGCTGGTGCTTCAGCAAATGGAGCGAAGCGATAGTGAGCGTTATTCCGAGTTGATGCGCCGTACCCTGGCCAGCTTGGACACGCAAATCGCCGCCTTAGGCTGATTGGCGCCGTATTAGGTTCTGCCCTTTAGCGGGAGTTCCCTCGTCTTAAGCGGCTACCCCGCCGGCGGATCTCCTCCTCATGGCTCACACCCACCTGTGATCGCAATCACGGAAGCAAGGTTCAACGCGCAAGCAGAATGGCGTCAGAGGTGTGGTATGCCAGTTCTTGTGATTGCCGTAGTCTTCTTCCTGATTTTCCTGGTCATGGGCGTGATGGGTATCACGGCGATGGTGGCCGAGCATCGCGGCAAGTTGTTCAGCGGGAAGTGGAGTGACGAACCAAAGCCAGTGAAGCGATAATCCGACCGGTCTAGAGCGTCGATGGTGGGGCGCTACACCGCCTGCAGAACACGCGAGAGACAGTCTTCGCAGAAGCCACTGTCTTTGATGTCGATCCACTCCACCGCGTGGGCAGGGGCCATAGCACAGCGATAATCGTGGCAATGGGTGAGGCCCAAGGTGTGTCCCAGTTCATGCACGGCTTCGATTAATAAACGATTGGCGAGAACGTCGGCATCCGGCGGCAGACCATAGAATTCCTGCCGCAAACGATGATAGGAAACTACCGCTGCGGCCCCGCTAAGCTGAGCTTCCCCAAAAACAAAAGTCAGAATTGGAATATAGAGATCCAGTTCTGTAATTCCGACCAGGCGCCAGGTACTGCCGTTGACGTAGCTTTGCATTCTGGCCAGGATTTCGGAAGAGTGGTATTGCTGCCGCTCAGCGTGCCGCGCGAAGGAAGGATCGATGGCCGGCTGCAGTACTTCTGTGGGCACACGAAACTTCTCGTAAAGCTCATGCCGCAACCATTCGAGCAGCCGAGCATCCACGCTTCCCACCGGCAGTAGTTGTAACTTCTTCATCGAACCAGCAACGAGCGACTAGCAATTAGCTTTCAGCCTTTAGCTTTTAGAAACCGGAATTCTCAGGGGTCGGCTGCGTCGTGATCTTGATTAGCAAGAGCTAAAAGCTAAAAGCTAGTTGCTAGCGCTAACCACCAGCTGCTCTTTCTCTTTCCGGTTCCAACCATACTTCTTCAGTTTGTGATGTAAGGTCACGCGATCGATGGCAAGCACTTCAGCTGCCCGCGTTTGATTGCCGCCGCACTCTTCCAGCACCCGCAGGATGTGCGCCCGCTCCACATCGTCAAGGCTGCGCACATCGCCTATTCCCAATCCAGCGCCATTTCTCGATTTCAGAGTGAAATCCTGCTCGCGAAGCTCAGGCTCCTGCGCCACCACCATCGCCCGTTCGACAGCGTTTTCTAATTCACGGACATTGCCGGGCCAACTGTACTGTTGTAGTTCGTTCATGGCCGCCGGCGAGACTCGCGTAATCTTCTTGCTCATCTCGCGCGAGAACTTTCGGGTGAAGTGGTCCACCAATAGAGGAACGTCTTCCCGGCGCTCGCGCAGGGGCGGAATCTCGATATGAAAAACGTTCAGCCGGTAGAAAAGGTCGGGGCGGAACTTACCTTCCTCGATCAGTTGTTCCAGGTTCTTGTTGGTGGCAGCGACCACGCGGAAGTCAACATGGATCGTCTGGTTGCCGCCTACCCGCACGATCTCGCGCTCCTGGAGGACGCGCAGCAAGTCGGTCTGGGTCTTTAAGCTGATGTCACCGATCTCGTCGAGAAACACGGTGCCACCTTCGGCGATTTCGAATTTTCCCTTCTTGCGATATTGCGCGCCGGTGAACGCGCCTTTCTCGTGGCCAAAGAGCTCACTCTCCAGCAGCGTCTCCGTAAGCGCGCCACAGTGGATGACTACCAGCGGATGAAAACGTCGTGGACTTCCGGAGTGAATGGCACGCGCCACTAGTTCCTTACCGGTGCCGCTTTCGCCGGTGACCAGCACAGTGGCATCGGTGGGCGCAACGGTTTCGATGGCGTCAAAGACATGCTTCATCGCCGAGCTTTGTCCGATGATGTCGGAGGGATGTGCAATCTCGGCAACCGTCTCCTTCAGGCGCGTATTTTCCTGCTCGGTGCGACGATGCGACATGGCCTTGGCGATCAAATGGCCAATTTCGTCAGGATCGAGGGGCTTGTTCACGTAGTCATAGGCGCCATTCTTCAACGCGGCAATGGCGGTTTCCACCGAAGCGTATCCCGTCATGATGATGACCAGCATTTCGGGATGAATCTCGTGCAGCCGCCGCTGTAATTCGATGCCGTCGGTGCCGCGCATCTTGATGTCCACCATCGCAACATCGAAGCTCTGTTCGGCGACGCGGGTTAGCGCTTCGTTAGCGCTTTCGGCCATGGCCACTTCGTAACCTTCTTCGGTAAACCACTTGGCCAGCGAGTCACGCACGCTCAGTTCGTCATCCACGATCAGCAATTTGCCTTGCGTCATTCTTCTACCTCGTTTCCACTACTGCGCGGTTATGATCGTCAGCCATGACGGGATTCTGGCTATCCACCGGCAGCACAATCCTGAATGTTGTTCCTTGTCCCACAACCGAGTTCACTTCGATCTGGCCGCCGTGTCGTTCCACGATGTTCTGGCTGATCGCCAGGCCTAGCCCGGAGCCGCCGGATTCCTTCGTGGTGTAGAACGGTTCGAAGATATGCGGGAGATGCTCGGCGGAAATCCCCATTCCGTCGTCACGAATAATGAGTTCGATCCATTCCGCACTGGCGTGGGTGGCGATCCACAGATTGCCTTCCTGCGGCATGGCGTCAATGGCATTGATAACCATGGCCAGCACCACCTGCTCGATCTGAGCGGGATCGCAATGCACCATGGGAAGGTCGGCTGCGAGATCAAGGTTGAGCTGGATGCCGGCCATGTCCATCTTGTGCTGCACCAGCCGCACGCAACGGTCGATGACCTGATTCAGATCGCACCAGGCGAGGTTCATGGGTGATACCCGCGAGAAGCTCAGCAGGTTCTTCACCAACTCACCGCAACGCTTGCTCTCGCTGGCCACCAAATCGAGAGAGCTCTTCATCTCTTCTTTCTTGGGCGAAGTGACAGCGTTGTTGTCGATCCAGCGCTTGACCAACTTGGAATAGGTAAGAATGCCGGAGAGTGGATTGTTGATTTCATGTGCCACCACCGCGGCCATCTTGCCAATGGTGGCCATCTTCTCTACGTGCAGCATGTGCTGGTGTGCCTGTTTCAACTCGCGCGTCTTTTCCTCGACCCGCTCCTCCAGAGTATGGGCCCAAGCTGTGATCTCCGCCTGCGCTACCTGCAGGCGGTTACTCATTTCGTTGAACGACTGCGCCAGCTCGCCCACCTCATCTTGCGAGTGGACGGGTATCTGATAGCCGAGGTCGCCAGTGGCGACGCGCTCGGTGCCAGTCTTTAGTTCGCGCAGCGGGTTGCGGACCTCGATCCATACGAACAGGCCGCTGAGAAAGACAACCGCAATCAGTGCGACTGTAGTTCCGGCAAGCATCTCCCTCCGCTCGCGGTGCAGGTTTTCATCCACCTTCGCGAGAGAGAGATTTGTGTCGAGGACGCCCAGAATCTGCGTACTGGCAGGATGCGCATGGCAGGCCGCGTTCGAGCAGGCAGGCTGGTTTTCGATGGGTGTGATCACTCCCAGCACGCGAGTGCTGGCTGCGCGATAAACGCGAAACCGGTCAGAACGATTCAGCCGGCTGAGAGGCTGCGATTGCACGTGGCAGCCGTAACAGGCCTCCGCGCCTTTATCCACCATGTTGCCGACTTCGGACGGCGCGGTTGAATAGCTGATCACACCCTGCGGGTTCATTATGCGAACCCGCACTATGCCGGGCTGGTCGGCCATGTTCAGCATCATCTCGTACAGGCCGGTGCGATCGTTGTTCAGCATGTAATGCGAAGCACTACGGCGCAGAACTTCGCTCTGCTGCTCGGCGCTGACCAGGGCCGCGGCTTCCAGATGCTTGCGATGGAGCTGTGTGCTGAAGTATCCCAGCAGAGCGAAGATGATGATCATGACCACAAAAATAGAGACCATCAGCTTTGTGCTGACGCTATGCCCCAGGCGTTGCAGCCAGAAGGGGCGCGATGAGGCTGGGCTCTCCCTTTTCGTTTTTGGTGAGAGCCGGTTCGAGCTTTCAGTCTCCAGCATGGGCGGGCACCGCAACTTCTGCGTACCGGACTTCTGGTTCGCGGAGTGCCGGGATATGGGCCTTCTCTTCGGGGAAGATGGGCAGGTACTTCGCCACAAAGCCGAAGATGGCGAAGCCTAGCGCAACGAACATTGCAGTAATAACGATCTCGGTCCACTTCGGCGTGTAGCGCGCGCCCACGGCATTTTCCACTCCGGTGATGGCTACATTCAGACGATTGGCTACAAATCCGAGCAGGGTCAGCACAGCCGCCAGGTAGAGGCCTTGCGCTCGTTCTCGAATTTTCGGGACTAGCAGAAGCCCCAAGGGTGCCACCACCGACAGGAACATCTCCAGTAGGAAGAAGCGCTGTTCGTACCCCGGAATGAAGACCAGTCTCAGAACGCCGCGGTGATACAAGTCTTCGAATTTCAGGATGCCATAGAGCGCAAGCACAACCACCAGTACGCGTCCCAGGTCGCGCAGGATGGGCAGTTCAAGCTCCCGGCCAAAGTACTTCGAACTCATGGAGGATTCGAAGATGGTCATTGCCAATCCCACCGCAATCGCTGACAGAAAGAAAAAGACCGGCAACAGTGGGCTGTACCAGAACGGATGCAGCTTGTTTGGCATGATGAGATAAAGCGTGCCCAGCGATGACTGATGCAACGTCGAGAGCAGCACGCCGAGAATCACGAATACGACCATGACGCTGCGGACGATCTTCAGCGCTCGCTTCAGCTTGAAGTGCTCCAACACAATCGGGGAGAACTCCATCGCGAGCACGGCAGTGTAGAACATGACGCAATAGGCAACTTCGAACATTACCGAGTGCGGATTGCGCATGATCAGTGGATGCCAGATGTTCCACGGCAATCCCAGGTCATACATGAGCGCGGCGCAAACCAGGAGGTAGCCCAGAAACGCGGTGAGAATGGTGGGCCGCACAATGGAATGAAACCGCTTGATGTTGAAGATCTCGACCGCTGCGGTTAGTGTGAAGCCGCCTGCGGCCAGCATGACGCCGCACATCACGTCGAAGCCAATCCAGAGCCCCCAGGGAAACTGATCGCTCAGGTTGGTCGACGCGCCTAGTCCGCGGTAGAAGCGGAGAACCGTACAGTAGATGCCGGCCGCCATTATGGCGAGGAAGACCGCCTTCCAGAATGTAAAGCGGATTCTAGGGACCGTCATCGCCCACCTCCGTTGTGCTTTTTCTCGTTGGCTTCGGCTTCGGCCACGTCTTCTCTACGGTGGGTGATCCAATAAATGCCACCCAGCAAAGTGCCGAAAAGGGGGACGAAATCTGGTATGCGCGACAGTACCTGGTAGGTGTAAAGCGGGAGAGCCCGTTCCGTCAGGTCGGTCCGGAAACCGAAGTTGTTGAACGGAATGGAAGACAGCAGCATTACGGATGTGCCGCCGACCTCCGTCTCGCCGAAGATATGGGGCACATACTTACCCGGATTGTCGTGAATACGCTTCTTGGCTTCTTCCAGGAGCTCATCGCGATCGCCAAACTTGGTGGCGCCAGTGGGGCAGATTTCCGCGCAAGCCGTTTGTTTGCCTTGGGCCACCCGCTTGCTACACATGACGCACTTGCGCACGCCCGGTACCGCCTTTTCCCATTCGTACTTAGGCACACCGAAGGGACATGCCGCCATGCAATAGCGGCATCCCATGCAACGGCTCTTATCGTAGGTGACGGGCCCGAGCGCGGTCTTCTTCAGCGCGCCAACGGGACAAACTGAGGCGCAAGCCGGGTCGTCGCAGTTCATGCACAACTTGCGCATAAACTTGTCGTCTTTGACCATGATGGCCGTGTATTTGTGCGCCGACGTGATCTGCTGGTCGGCGATGCGGTCGTCGTACGGCAGGCCGTTTTCGGTGGCGCAGGCCTGCTCGCACTGCTTGCAGCCGATGCACAGGGTCGCATCGTAGAGGATTCCCTTGCTCATGCTTTACTCCAGATCGCCCAGGCGGCCCCAGTCGGACCTCGGCAGGTGGAAGCGGCGCCAATGCGACGGCGCCGTCGGGCGACTTCGGAACTTCGGGATGCTCGCTCCAAACCGGCCCGTAAAGGGAGAGCCGGCTCGGAGAGGAAGCCAGCGTGAAAGGAGTCTTACTTCAGGCTCTTCACGTAAGTAGCCAGCTTGGCAGCATCGGCCGGGCTGATGCCCTTGTTGGCGAAGGCGTGCGTGGCTTTCTTCTGCGGCCCGCCATTCTCAATGAAATCAGCTATATCGGCCGTCGACATCTTCTGCACCGATGGAGACGAAAACTCCAGGGCCCCCATCTTCTTGCCGGCGGCAGTGCCGTTGCCATCTGCGCCGTGACAGGCGGCGCACTTTGTTTTGTAAAGCTCTTCCTGCGCCCACGACAGGCTGGGAAGAACCAGGAACAGTGCGAACGCGGTAAGTAGAACAGCTAAGATGACCTTCTTCATTAACTTCTCCGATAAGTAAAATTTATGAATACAGGATCTTTGCTCGGCCTTGGAGCGATTACTTCTGCCCAGCGTGCTGCCAGACCGGCGCCCATGAAACCTCCATGAGTACAGCTTCAGTGTGGAACACAGACTTAAGCGGCGCTGTGATGAGGGTCACCGGCCAACGTGATGCATTTCGCAACAGTTCGGACGAGTGTTCGAAAGGGCTGCAGCAATTTGCCGCAGATAGCGGTGAAAGAAAGGGGAAGAGATGCGAACAATATCCACGGTCTTCCAATGTTGGTGATGCATTTCTCGGCGCGACGGCCAAGACCTGTGGCGATTTTCAGCTATAACTCAGCCCCAAGACACTGAGCTGCCACTGTGGAGCTCTCTTAGCTGCCATAGTGGGTCTCAACAAGCCTACGCCGAGCGTGATGACTGAAATCGCAAGAATGATTGCGCCAACGTAGCTCAGAAAAACAGCCTGACCCGGCTGAGTGGCCGTCGGCGATAGCATGGAGAAGAAGAAACCTGCCGAATCAAGATGGCAGCGAGTGGAACGCCCACTCGGACGGGCCATGTCAGCCAGTCGGGGAGCACGGCGGCATCGGCCAATACTTGGCAAATCAATGACAGAATTACGATGACCCCGGCATGGGCATGTCCTGCCCGGAAGAAGTTCTGCCGGAGCGGGTTATCCATGTAACCGGAGCCCTTGTCTATCAGCGAGGTCAGCAAGAAGTACCCACCGTACTGAATCGGTGGGCACGGTGATCAGAATGATTCCACACATCAGTCTGCTTTCACGGGTCATGAGGGTGTTTACCTCCAGCGATAACTTTCCCCACAGATGCAGGACCTGGAACAGGAGGTGCTGAAAGACTTTCCGCAGCTGCTTTTGGATTGCAACTCACAAAAAAGAATCTGACTTATCTCGAAAGCCGTACTAGAATTCGGCGACTGATTCTCAGTTCATGGAGGGGCGGATGGCTTCGCGGCAACATGACGTTTTCCTTACGCGCGGGCTTTATGGGAAGCAGTTTGGCGAGCGAATTATTGCGCCGGGGACACCGCGTGCGGGCGCTGGTTCGGCCGGGCTCTGAGGCAAAACTGGCAACCGGGTGCGAACCAGTTCGGGGCGATGCACTGCGAGCCGAAAGCTATGCCTCGCAAGTCGGGCCGGCCGCTACCTTTGTGCACTTGGTTGGCGTGGCTCATCCCAATCCACGCAAGACCGCCGAATTTCGGGCCATCGATTTGAGGTAGTGCCAGGAAGCGACGCGGGCGGCGGTTGAAGGAGGCGTGCGCCATTTCGTGTACCTCAGTGTGGCGCGGCCGGCGCCCATCATGCAGGAATACCAAGCGGCGCGCGGAAGGCGAACGGCTCCTCCGCGAGAGCGGGATGGCGGCGACGTTCGTGCGTCCGCGGTATGTACTGTTGAAATAGTGTTTCCCACACATCCCGTGGCTTAGATTGGCTCATCCAACCGGTAATAAGGTGGTTTAACTGCCAGCCCGAGCGTTGAGCTGCGGTGGGTTAACACGGGGTACCAAGGTGGAATCATGTGGCTGGCAACAGAAATCGGGCGAAACTGGATAATCCTTTCCTGGCAGAGCGCCGCGTTGGTGGGTGGCACACTATTGAGTGTTATCGATGGCGGCCAGAGGCGAAAACATGCAAGTCCGCTAAAGAGGATCGAGTTGCAATCGGTCCTGCAGAGCTTACCTGAGGCGGTCTTTTTATTCGACGATCAATCGCGCATCATTGACGTGAATAAAGTGGCGGAAGAATTGACTGCGCAGAACCGCGATAAACTTCTCGGAATGGATGCAGCTGCCTTATCCAACCGGCTTCTAAGCGCAGAAACGGCTGTCAGTCTGGAATCAATCGTAACCCGCTCCCTGAAGGGCGAGTACGTTCGCCACCAGCCACAGACTCTCCATGGCGGTCCGAACCGGCGGGTGATCGAAGCCCGCGTCTCCGGCAACCCGATCTGCCACCCATCTCAGCGCCCTTTAGGTGCGCTGATTGTTATCGAAGACATTAGCGAGCTTTCCGCATTGCAGCAGCAAGTTGCGAGCAGCGAACGGCACTTCGAGGTCGGCCAGATGACTGCCGGTCTGGCGCACGACTTTAACAACGTTCTGGGAACGATCTCGCAAGCAGTTTACGTCTTGGAGACGGACCCGGAGCGCTCCGAGGCCGACCGCACCATGTTGACCATCATCAACAACGCGGTGCGCCGGGGCGCTGAAATTGTCAGTAACATCCGCGGATATTTGCGTGGAACTCGGGAGATGCGCACGCGGGTCGACATGCGCCGGCTTCTCGTCGAGGTCCTGCAGATGGTGCAACCGGTGCTCGAAATGCACCCCGAGATTAAGGTGACCCAGGACATTCAGGACGCGTGCGAGGTTTATGCCAGCGTTCCAGAGCTTCGCCGCGTCTTCACTAATTTAGTTCTCAATGCGCTTGATGCGATGCCGCAAGGCGGATTGCTAACCGTCCTATGCCTCCGCAACGAAGACCGAACGATCGTGAGCGTGGAAGATACCGGGATTGGCATCCCAATCGAAAGCCAGGGGATGATCTTCTCGCCTTACTTCACCACCAAAGCGAAGGGTACAGGACTCGGACTGTCTGGAGCGCGCAAGGCGATTCGGGAGCAGGGCGGCGAGATATGCTTCGAGAGTTCTCCGGGAAAGGGAACGAGGTTTTTGGTTTCGCTGCCAATAGCTAGTGGGCAGGGACGGTCGAAAGATCGCGCCGCCTAGGAACCGGACGAGACATCTTTAGTGGACGGTGGAGGACCGGCTTGGCGGCACGGACTTACTCTCACTACCACTCTGCGATAGCCGCGGGCGGGCGGGCACCACGGCGACGGATGCCGTAGCCTGGGCCAGAATCCGATGGTGCACCACAAATAAGGCCAACTCCAAGCGATCGGAAACTCCGATTTTATCGAAGACATTTCGCAGCGCGTTTTTGATCATCTGCTCGCTGGTAAAGAGCTGTAACGCGATTTCCCGATTCTTATATCCCTGCACCACGGCGGCGACGATGCGCAGCTCTCTGTCGGAGAGGCGGTCTCGTACGCGAGCACCGACAAGGTCCTCACTGATATCGGCGTCCTCGGGATTTGGACTTTGCAGAAACGACTGGCCTCGCGAGAGCCGCCGCACGGCTTCGACGGCAATATTGCCACACGCTGAACGGTAGATGACGCCCTGCACCCCCATGCGCATGAAGTCAGATGCATTTTCCGCATTTTCGGCCAGGATGAGTACTGCCGTGCCGTGTACTGAAGCAACCTCTTGAATCTCTGGAAGTGACGAAAGAAAACCAGTTGAGAGGACCAGGACATGTGATCGAAGCTTTTCCAGCGCGTTTAGTAATTGCTCCGGCAACTGTGGCTGACCCACGATGCGAATGTCTTCCTCCACCGCCAAAACTTTGGCTATCCCGGCGCGAAAGATTGCTTGATGGTCAGCGATGATGACGTTGATCATAGATTGCGCGTGCTACTTTTCCAGCGGGAGCCCGAATGCAACCCTCAGAGGGACAGCTAAGCCTCTTTCGGACAGAGACCGGCCAGACTCAGGTTTATACCACGAATGTACGGCCAAAGATAGGTTTTTAGTCACTATCGACGACCAGCAGACTATACCAAGGTGGTAGATAGGCTGGAGCCTAGTTATCGCTTAGCGTGGTTCCGGTGTTCGGGTTCGAGGCCAGGAACCAAATCCTAATAGTCGATCTCGGAACCCATGCGGTAAGTGGGCCATCCTGACTTGATATTGCAGGCGGGCGGGCGAGTTCGCAGCCGTGTTCCACTCAAGACAAGGTTTGATCGCCATGGAACTATTTCAGTAACTAGCAGGCGCTGGCGAGTCGCCGATGCTCGCTTGTATGATCGAAGTCAGGTAGCCTGTGGCGTCAACTCTTACATTTTCACGCATCGAAACCCGGCCTAACTGGGCTGAAGTCTCCCTTCCCGCGTTGCGCCACAATTTCCGCGTTCTCCGGAAGCATCTGGGCGCCGATGTCACCATCTGTGCCGTGGTGAAGTGCGACGCTTACGGCCACGGTGCGGAGGAATGCGCGTTGGCACTTGAGCAGGAGGGCGCGACCTGGTTCGGAGTGACGTCTACCGACGAAGGTGCCCTTCTGCGCGATGCCGGCGTGGCTGGGCGCGTGTTGGTCATGTGCGGGGTGTACCGGGGAGAAGAAGATGACGCGGTGCGCCTCTCGCTTACTCCGGCGGTGTTCCGCCTGCAGGATGCGGAGGCTTTGGCCCAGGCAGCCATTCGCCAGCGTCTCACTTCGCCGGTGCCGATACATCTGAAAATCGATACCGGCATGGCGCGCCTAGGTTTGCCTTTGGCTGACTTGGAGTCGTTCGCCGAAGGCATCCAGCGCCTACCGCAGATCGAATTGGAAGGCGTATTCAGCCATCTTGCCTCTTCGGAGGTGCTTGACGACAAAGCCACGCAGCAGCAAATCGAGCGCTTTAAGTCAGCGTTGCAGACTCTTGCCGCGCGGGGTTTGCGGCCCCGGTTGCGCCATCTCGCCAACACCAGCGCAGCCATCGAACGACCCGACACCCGGCACAACTTCGTGCGGCCCGGCCTCGCGCTCTATGGATATGAGCAGCAACCTTGCTATCACGATGGTTCGTCGGCGATCACTTCCCCATTGCCGCTTCAGCCGGTTCTCGCATGGAAGACACATGTGATCGCAATTCGCGACGTTCCGGCTGGTCAGGCGCTGGGATATAACGGCGCCTATGTAACTGCGGCGCCGGCCCGCATCGCCACGGTTTCTGTCGGTTATGGTGACGGACTATCGCGCAGACTCTTCGGAAGCGGCGAGGTGCTTCTGCGCGGACAGCGCGCGCCCATGCGTGGGCGCATCTCGATGGACTTGACTCTAGTGGATGTCACTCATATTCCTGCCGTGGCGATTGGCGACGAGGTAACCCTCATTGGTCGCAGCGGCACTCAGGAAATTACGGCATCCGACCTGGCGCGGTGGGAGGGTACCGTGGTCTACGAGACCTTGTGCAATCTGACTAAACGCGTGCCCCGCCGATACATCGAGTAACCACCAATACTGACCGGCTTCAGGAGACAGGCTTACGCCAATCTGTAGAAGCTCAGCGAGGCATCGCCTTGATCCAGTCGCCGAAACCGCACAAGCGCGCCGAAGCGCTCACTTGGGTCAAACTTCTTTTCGTGCTCTGCGATAACCACACTTGCCTGCTGTAGCAATCGGGATTGTGCGAGGTACCCGAGCGTACGCTCGTAGCTGCCGCGCATGCGGTAAGGGGGGTCCAGAAAACAGTAATCGCAAACCACGCCCGTACTCTCCAGCAGTGGAAGTGCTTGCGCGACCTCGCGCTCATGTAATTCAAACCCATCGGAGATTGCCAGCGAATCGAGGTTTTCCCGCAATAGCCGTGCGTGTCTTTTCGCCGATTCCACAAAATACACCTGGTGCGCGCCGCGACTCAGCGCCTCGATCCCTACGGCTCCGGTTCCTGCGTAAAGGTCGAGCCACACGCTGTCCTGCAGGCTGCCTGCAGCGCCCAGCACATCGAATAGCGTCTCGCGCAGCCGGTCGCTGGTCGGACGCAAATCGAGGCCTGGTAGCGAGCGCAGAGGACGGCTCTTGAACTGACCGGCAATGATGCGCATGTCCTAGAGTGTATAGAATGAAACTAGAGGCTGACACGGAGCGATGAGAAGTTGGTCGATTCCTGCGGGACGATTGTTCGGAGTGGACATCCGCATCCATCTCACGTTTGTCTTTCTGCTGGCCTTTGTATGGTTCACCCAATCGGTGACGATGGGGACGGCGGGCGCAATGCGAGGCCTGGCGCTGGTTGGAATCATCTTCGGCTCCGTTGTATTGCATGAACTGGGACACGCGGTGGTGGCACAACGCAACGGTGTGGCCGTGCGCTCCATCATTCTGCTGCCTATCGGCGGCGTCACTCTGATGGAAGACATGGGCGCGCACAATGCCGATCCTGCTCGTGATATCCGGATTTCTGGCGTAGGTCCCGTGGTCAACCTGGTGATCGCCGCTCTCTCGGGCGCATTCATCCTGGCATTTTTGCCGCAGGTGAATCTGTGGGCGCAGCCGTTCGTACATGCCAATAACCTGCCTCGCAGTTTGTTCTGGGCAAACGTCTTCCTCGGTGGCTTCAACCTTCTGCCTGCCTATCCCATGGACGGCGGCCGCATACTGCGCGCGCTTCTGGTGGAGCGCATGGATTATGTTCGCGCCACTCGACGCGCAGTCGCCATTGGGCAAGCATTCGCCATGGTATTGATCTTCCTCGGCGTGTGGAATACCTGGCTGATGCTGATTGGCTTCTTCCTCTTTGTTGGAGCGCAACTCGAGGACCGCTCGGTCGTCTTTCAGTCAGTGCTGGAGAGCGTTCACATGGAAGATGTAATGCTTACCGGTTTTTCTACACTTTCCCCCGCTGACACCTTGGAGGATGCACTCCAGAAGGCAGTACACACTTTGCAGGACGA
Organism: uncultured Acidobacteriaceae bacterium; assembly: GCA_963721155.1. Taxonomy (GTDB): domain Bacteria; phylum Acidobacteriota; class Terriglobia; order Terriglobales; family Acidobacteriaceae; genus Bog-257. The sequence continues at coordinate 51,630 of CAVRID010000004.1, forward strand.
CTTCCCGGTTGTTCGCGGCAGCGACATGATCGGAGTCATAAGTAAGCAGCGTATTGTGCAGGCGCTACGCGTTGGTGGCAATGGATATGTCCAGTCGGCAATGGTGCGGGCCTTTGAAATCGCGCAGGCCGGTGATTCGCTGGCGTCGGCTTTCCGCAAGCTAGGCGGACGAGGCCTCAGCATGATTCCTGTGGTCGATCAGCAACGGCTGATCGGCATTGTAACCATGCAAAACCTAATGCACAGCATGGCTCTGCTGGCGGAGACACGGCGTTTGCGGCGTCAGCAAGAGGCGGAAAACTAGAGATCAGCTTTGTCCAATGCTGACGCAGAAACTAACGTAGGATCCAATCTAGCGTGACGTACGTCACTTCCGCACTCGCTGGATAGGGATGCGCTTCCACCGAGAACTCAACTTCCTTCGCAAACAGAGACGGAGACAACACGAACATCCCATCCTTTAACTGCAACCTGATTGTCTGGCCACCTGGCCCGATGCGCTGCGGAAATTCAACGCTCTCCTCCGACCCACAACACAAATACAACGAAAGCAGATCGCAAAATTGCAGTACGTCTGTCCAGTACTTCACTTCGCGCTTTCCGCGGCTTTGCAGGCGCAGCAAGCGCTCCTGTCGTTGCTCTTCGGCCGCCAGGAATTCGCCTACACTTCGCAAATCGTCGCCGGAGTAAACGCCCATCCCCATCCCGAAGTTGCCCAGACGGCAGAAATGCCCGCTGACGATTAACGCAGAGATAGGTGCGACCGCTTCGGCGCAATCAATGGAGCCAAGCCATGCGCGCAGGAAATCCCCGGCCTTAATCTCCAGAAAGGACAGCGGCCTGCCTTCTGCGTTCAGAGCGACGTTGTCTCCGGAATACATCGCCGGAGTCACGCTGAGCCGTTCGCAGCCGTTGTCGAACTCCTTCCAGCCCTCATCGTGCATGCTGATGCCGCGCACGATGTCATTGTCCACCGGAGGTGCCCCGGGGATGGCGAGATGGCGAGCGATTTCGCCCGAAATCCGTGCGTGATCGGGCTGCCGCACCAGATAATACTTTGCTGACTTTCCCTTTTGAGTGCGGGCCACAGCCTCCCACGCTGGGACAAACTCGTCGGTAAAGTTTTGGGGTTTGGCTTCGGGCCGGAGAATCATACGAACTATCTCGGCCGTACGGCGCGCCCGCGCTTGCTTGCCGCAGTGCGGACAGGGCCGGTTCCGGTGGGAGGCTTGCGGCCACCATCGAGCAGTTGCTTTAGCACCAGGGCGTTATTCTGCTCTTCGTTTCGGGAGGCGAATAACAAAGTCAGGCGACGATGTTTCCTGTGCAACTCGTATAGTTGCTGTAATGCGTCGTTCGCTGCTTCGGAAGTAAGCTCTTTCAGATACTTCTCGCGAAACTTGCTCCACTGCAACGGATGTGCGTGAAACCACTTGCGCAACTCGTTGGAGGGCGCCACCTCTTTCAGCCAGGCGTCCAACGCGGCGTCTGACTTCTTCAATCCTCGTGGCCACAGCCGGTCCACCAGCACACGAGCGCCATCTTGCGGCGATGGCTCGGTGTAAACGCGCTTGAGAACAACCGTCATGCGAGGTGTATTCTAACTCTGCTGGAGCCTGAGTGCAGGCTCACGCGAGTTCAGATCGCCCGGACACTTGGAAGAATGCCGATACCAAAACGCGCGCCTCTTGCCCTCTTATCTGCAATCGTTCTGATCATTGTTACGATCTTTCTAGCGTGCGACTCCGAGCCGCGCAAGACCGACGCCGAACTGGGGTTGACTCCACAGCAGGCGCAAGGAAGGCGCGTTTACGATGCGCGCTGCGCCGAATGTCATTACGCCTACAGTACACATGGCCTGCGTGGGCCAAGCCTGAATGGGTTGTTCAAAAAGCCCTTCATGAAGAGCGGTATCCCTGCCAACGACGACAGAGTCACCGACATCATCCTTATGGGCCGCGCCAAGATGCCTGCCTTCCAGCAAAAGCTCACGCAACAGCAACTGGACGATCTGATCGCTTACCTGCATACGTTGTGAGAGCCGCCGGTCGCTATTCGCTATTCGCCGTTCGCTTCAGATTCTTGGCTTTTGGCACAGTGCAAGTTTTATGGCTCGTGACCGCTGAAGGCTAAAAAGCCAACGCGGGCAGAAAATACGAATGGCCAAAGGCGAAGAGCGAAGAGCGAACAGCGAGTACCGTCATCGTCCCGCGGTACAATAGTTATGTCGTATGGCTACAGCTCCTGAACTCATCCAGATCGAGATTGGCCCGCGCCGTCCGGCCCCCAAGCCGGAATGGCTGAAGGCGCGTGCGCCGATGGGCGAGAATTACCACAACCTCAAGGCCCTGGCTCGCAACCTGGAACTAAATACCGTGTGCGAGTCGGCGCACTGTCCCAACATCGGCGAGTGCTGGAACCACCGCACCGCGACTTTCATGTTGCTGGGCAATCTGTGTACACGTCGCTGTGGCTTCTGCGCTGTTCCAAAAGGACGCCCGCAGCCGATTGACTACGAAGAGCCTGGCCGGGTCGCCGAAGCCGTTGAGAAACTGGGCCTGAAGTTCGCCGTGGTCACCAGCGTCAATCGCGACGACGACAACGTCGGTGGCGCGCGTGTCTTTGCGAACACCATCACGGAGATTCGGCGACGCGTTCCCGGATGCCGCGTGGAAGTGCTGATTCCCGACTTTCAAGGGCTGGAAGAGCCGCTGCGCATCGTGATGGATGCCAAGCCGGACATCCTCAATCACAACACCGAAACCGTACCTCGGCTGTATCGTGTAGCCCGCTCAGGAGCCCGTTACGAACGCACCTTGCGCCTGCTACAACGTGCCAAGGAAATGAATGGCCGGATTCCGACGAAGAGTGGTGTTATGGTGGGTCTTGGCGAGAGTACGGACGAACTGCTCGAGGTGTTTCGCGATCTAGCGGCCCACAACGTGGACATCCTTACCATAGGCCAGTATCTGCGGCCATCAAGAGACCACCTCCCCGTGGCAAGACTGTACACGCCCGACGAATTCCGCCTTCTCAAGGAAGAATCGTTGAAGATGGGATTTCGCCATGTGGAATCTGGCCCACTGGTGCGTTCCAGCTATCACGCCGACGAGCAGGCCGCCGCCGGCGTTCGGGCTGTATAGATGCTGAGGAATATTTGGATAAGCCGGGTATTCAGAGCAGCTTCCGAAATTGCTCAATGGTGAGTCCGGCGTCGCGGATAATGCCGCCCATCGTGAAGGCATTCACAGGGTTGTGGCGCGGAATCGTGAGGATGCGCTGGCCGTCCGTCATGACGATGTGTTTACCTTGCCGCAGAATACGGAATCCAGCTTTCCCCAGAGCACGAACAGCCTGAAGGTGGGAAATTCCTGGAAGCTTTCCCATTAACCAACTTTCACTTCCACCTCACGCACAACTTGCCCGCGCGTAAGTTCGCCGACAGCTTCCAAATATTCGCGAATGGCATCCTGGATGTTCTGGAGCGCCTCTTGCTCGTTTGCTCCCTGTGACCAGCAACCGGGTAACCCGGGACAGGAGACCGCAAAGCCTTCTTCAGAGGGTAACAGCACCACGCGGTAAGTCATGGAATATATCCTACTCCAGCAATGCACGCGGATAGATCATCATTCCGTGACGAAACTCTTCATCTTGCGCAGCAGTGATTCCGGCGCTTGCACATCAAGTTCAACATTGCCGTCGCGATACTCACGCGTAAATATAACCGCCTTCGCGTCGAGCGCTGCCAGCGCTTTGCCTTCCGACTGAGGCACTCGCATGTGGACCCGGCGCACCGGATCTTCGGCAATGAGTTCGTCGATACGCTGCAGTAGCCTTTCCAGTCCGAGTCCTTTTGTGGCAGAGACGTGGATCACACTCTCCGTGTCACGCAGGCTCTCTTGTTTCTTCTCTGGCAGCAAATCCACTTTGTTCATCACATAGATTCGTGGCTTGTCCTGTGATTCCAACTCGCGCAGCACTTCTTCGACCTGCTCCTGCTGCTCCGCCGCCGTGGGGCTGGTAACGTCGGACACGTGCAGTAGCAAAGACGCCCGCTGCACTTCTTCCAAGGTTGCGCGAAACGCCGAAACCAGCGTGTGTGGCAGGTTTCGGATGAATCCCACAGTGTCGGACAGCAAGACTTGCCGCCGTGAAGGCAGGGTCACGCTACGCAGGGTGGGATCAAGCGTGGCGAACATACGCCCGCTCTCCAGCACTCCGGCGCTCGTGAGCGCGTTGAAGAGACTCGACTTCCCCGCATTGGTATAGCCGACCAGCGCGACGGTCGCGATGGGAACCGACTCGCGACGCTGTCGCTGCTGGCCCCGGATGCGCCGGACGTTTTCCAGGTGCTCTTTCACGTGGCGGATTCGCCGGTAGATTTTGCGCCGGTCCGTTTCCAGCTGGGTTTCACCCGGGCCACGGGTTCCGATGCCGCCGCCAAGCTGCGACATCTGCACGCCGCGTCCTGCAAGCCGCGGCAACAAGTACTGCAGCTGCGCCAGTTCAACCTGGAGCTGTCCCTCACGGGTGCGGGCGTGGCGGGCAAAGATGTCGAGGATCAGCTGCGTGCGATCGATCACCCGCAGGTCGAGCGCGCGCTCCAGGTTGCGCTGCTGCGACGGGCTCAGCTCGTGATCGAAGATGACCAGATCGGGCGAACTGGAGGCGACGGCGCCTTGCAGCTCCTCTAGTTTTCCGCTGCCGATTAAGGTTGCTGGATCCGGTTTTTGGCGACGCTGCAAGAACTCGCCGATGACGGCTGCGCCTGCGCTGGCAGTCAACTCGCGTAGCTCCGCCAGCGACTCGTCGGCCGAAAATCCGCGAACGTCAGTAGCATCCGTGTTCAGGTGGGCGGTGGCGGCGTTGCGCGCCACACGCGCGCTGGGCGGAATCATTCCGGTGGGTTCCTGCCGGGAGCGAGAAGCGGGGGAGTCATCGGTCGCCGGTTGACGGCCTTTCGACGAATCGGTTTTCACGTTGCGCTCGCCTGCCCGAGACGAGAATTCCACTCCCACGAGGAAGGCTCGTTCCGGCCCGCCCTGTCCGGTTTGCCAAGAGCGGCCATTCGCTCTGAAGTTCATTCCACCCGCGCGAGAAATAGATCAGCCCTCAGAAGTTGTGGTTGTGTCCGCGGTCTCTGTATCCGGCGGACTGGCAGGCTCCGCTGGCGCGCGGTGTTCAAAATGCCGTTCGGAATGCGCGGAATGAGCGGAACGCGACATTGCCACCGTAGAAATGGCGTGCTTGAAAATCAACTGCTCCTGGTTGTTGGTATCCAGCACTACAGCGTATTTGTCAAAGGAACGAATTCTTCCCGTCAGTTTTATCCCGCTAATCAGGTAAATCGTAACTACGAACTTATCTTTGCGGGCAGTATTGAGAAACCCGTCTTGTATGTTCTGTGCTGCCTTGTTTTCCATATGTCCCTCCCTGGCAACAATGCAAAAAACAGCACAGCCCCAGACTCGCCGGCCCCTCACGATTCCGGACCTGTAGAAATCGTCCACAGCCGTTCATCCATATGACAACTAAGCTGCGGAAGCAATCATAAGCCACTTTACGATAAGGCGGCGGCGGCGCGATTTCAACTGCAACAAGCACAAGACCGTGTGATGTAGAATTCGCGCATTGCTCATGAATGAAAGTGGGCAGGTTATTCCTTCGAAGCATAGGTGCCCAAGATGACTGTTTCGCTAGTGGCGCTACTTTTGACGCCCAGCCTGCAATTCCCTGGCGGCGCTCAGACCGCCTTGATCGTCGTGCGCTGGATCCACCTTATAGCCGGAATTACCTGGGTTGGATTGTTGTACTTCTTCAATCTGGTGAACGTGCCATTCGTCAGCGAACTCGACGCGAAATCGCGGAGCATTGTCGTACCCAAACTGATGGCGCGGGCTTTATGGTGGTTTCGCTGGAGCGCCTTAGTGACCGTGCTGGCTGGCATGGCTTACTGGATGCATATTGTGGCTACCGACGCTCGCAATGCGGTGGCCCTGGGAGAACCGGTCTCTACCGGGATGATCTTCGGAAGCTTCTTCGGACTGTGGACGTTGGCGTTCGTGGTGGAGATGGGAGCGCTAATGTCCCCGGCCGAGGTGCTCAGGAAGGGCCCCGTGCTGGGTGTCATAGTTGCAGTCGCGATCATAGCGGCGGCATACATTTTTGTCGGCTTGAATCAGCATGGCTGGGAGAGCAACCAGGCTCTGTCCATCGGCATTGGCGGCGGACTGGGCTGGTTCATGTTGCTGAACGTTTGGGGCGTGGTGTGGCGCATGCAAAAGAAGCTGATCCGCTGGACCGAGGCCAATGCCAGCCAGGGAACGGCGATGCCGCCGGAGGCACCTAAGCTGGCGAGAATCTCGCTGCTGTGTACACGCCTCAATTTCTGGATATCGTTCCCCATGTTGTTCTTCATGGGTGCATCGAGCCACTACATCATGTTTGGGGGAGGGTAAATAGCTTCTCACTCGTCGCTAGCAACCCAAGCCGATCAGTGGATCAGTTTCAGGTTCAATAATCAGTTTCAGGTTCACTATATGATAGGGGCTGTTGTCGTGCAGTGAGACCCTACTTTACGCGTGCCTCCGGAACCTACAACATGAGATTCAGAAATAACCACCAGCCACATTGCGGCCTCAAAGTGGACCGAGATATTCCGATTCGCTCACCAGCAGAATCAGGGGCTGCCCGGTGACTTCCTTGGTCGCCTCCCAGTACCGCACCAGGATGGAGTACACCAGCAATCCGGTTTCACCTTCGCCGAAAAGCAAGTATTCCAGCGACTGCTTCATCAGTGTGCGCCGCGTCAACCCAAGCACCAGGCTGATGGGATTCAGCAGTTCGCTTAGGTAGGCGATCGAATTGGCAATCGCCACCGCCCCGAACGCCTCAATCACCACGTGATCGCCCTCCTCGAATACGTGCAGCCGCAGAGGGGCCAGAAACTCGCTGCGATTGTCCAAAAGGTTGACGTGCAGAAAGGCAAGCCGACCTTCAACGCCGTAACGCTTCCGCATCTTCTGCGTCATTGACGCCCGGCGCTCTGGGGTCGCGATATGGTGTGGGATCAGGTTGACCTTTTTGCCGCTAATGGCCTTCCATACCTTGGCCGACTCATGATCCAGGAAGACCGCCCTCGAGACCCGCATCTCGGTGGACCGCATGAGTCGGCTCAAGGCGCTGACGGTCAGCAGCAAGAAGATGAAGATGCTGGCAATGATGGCGCCATCGGGTCGCTCAAACACATTGGCGATAACCGTGTACACAAAGACCAACGTCACCAACGAGAAATAGAACGGAGGCAAGAGCGTTACGGGTTTTCGCACGCTCGATTCTCGCCACAGAGAAATCGTGACGGCCACCGCCGCCGACAACATCAACACCAAGACGCCAGTGGCGTAGGCGCCTCCCTGTGCCGAAACCGAGGCTCGGAAAACCAGCGTGACTACGACGTCAATTGCCAACAGCACCAGCACCAGGGGGCGTTGGTAGGCGACCCAGTCGGGGGCCATTCCGAAGCGCGGCAAATAACGTGGGATCAGGTTGAGGAGCCCGGCCATCGCCGATGCGCCGGCGAACCACAAGATCAGAATAGTTGACAGGTCATAGACCGTACCGAAAGCATTCCCCAGATAGAGGTGCGCGAGATAGGCGATTGCCCTTCCGTCGGCTGGTCCTCCTATCTTGTAGGCGCTCTCGGGAATCAACGCGCCGGTTATGAAGCTGGAGAGCAGCAGCATAACGCTCATAAGGAGCGCCGCTGTCACTAGCAGTTTTCGCGTCGCCAGGATGCGACCCGGGATTGTGTCCTCGGTCTTTCCCGGCTCGGTTCCCGAGACCAAAGGCATTACTGAAACCCCGGTCTCGAATCCGCTCAGCCCTAACGCCAGCTTGGGAAACACCAGCGCCGAGGCGATGAAAATTGCAGTCCAATCGCCATGCATGCTGAGCCCAGCGTGCCAGTGGGAAAACAATTCCGGATGCTGCGAGATTTTCCAGCCGCACCAAAGCAAGACGATCAGGTTCAGAACAAGGTAGGGAATGGCAACAATGTCGGCGAGTCGGATAGCTTCGCGAAAGCCCATCATGAACACGACCGCCAGCAGCAGCAAGAGAGCCAGTGTTACCCGCATCCGGGAGTCGCCGGCGAAAGGATGCAGATAGGGATTCGCGATAGCGTGGCGCGCTGCGTCCGCGGCCGATAACGTCATGGTGATGACGAAATCGGTGGTGGCAAATCCCAGCAGAACCAGAACCATGATCTTGCCGGTCCAGCCCGGAAGCAAATTTTCCAGCAATGCGATGGAGCCCTGTCCAGCGTAGGACCGTTTGGCTACGGCCGCATAGATGGGCACTGCGCCGAACAGGGTCACAGCAACCAGAACCGCGGTCGCAGGGAGGGCCAGCGCCCCGGCGGCGAGCAGTGCGATGCCGGGTTGATAGCCCAAGGTGGAGAAGTAGTCAACGCCGGTTAGCCAGAGCACCTGGTACCACGGATAGGTACGCTCCGGCCCCCGCGAAGATCTCGACAGGTCATCCCGCGCGAAAAACCTGCCTAGCCGCCCCTTGGGAAAATCATTGGGCACAGGCAAACGGAGAACCATGTCTGTGGACGGCGGTGTGGTCATGGGATCCGCACGAGTCGCACTCACTTTCGCGGAAGTCCGATTGTAAGGCGGAACGGCCGGTCAGGCGAGATCATTGCGCTAAGAGGCAGAATTAGAACAGACTGCATGGCAATCGTCGGTCGCAGAAGTGTTGCGTGTTATCATCCCTTTGTTTTCAATCAAAGGCGCAAGTAGGGCATCCGAACTGAAGAATGTCTGGTCTTCGTGGACGATCCATCCTCATACTCTGCGTGCTGGCTGCGGAAGGACTCGCTTGCGCGCAAAAGCCGCCCTCCGCTCCCGACCATCCCTGGGATAGTTCGCTGGCACAACAGCAACTAACCGTACCTTCGCGGCCCACATCGACCGCCGTTTTAGATCCCGCCAAGGTATACACGCTGTCCGAGTTAGTAAATATCGCCGAAGAGAGCAATCCGGACACGCGCGTGGCCTGGCAGAACGCGAAGGCACGAGCTGCCGAGCTGGGTATCGCCAAGTCCACTCTGTACCCTACTTTGGCGGCTGAGGTATTGGCGGGCACGACGCGGGAATCAATTTTCTTTGGCAACTCCTTTCAGCGGCAAACGGTGGAAACGTTCGCGCCGGTTTTAGCTCTCGATTACATTATTTTTGATTTTGGCCGGCGCTCGGAGGAGATATCCATCAGCCGGAACAATCTTCTGGCTGCCAACTTCCAGTTCAACGACACCCATCGCCGGGTCATCTTTGGCGTAATGCAGGCTTATTATCGCCTGCTCGACACCAAAGGGCTGCAGGAAGCGGCTGAGGCGAACCTGAAGAACGCTCAGACGGTGGACCAGGCGGCCGAGGCGCGGCTGCACTTGGGTCTGGCGACCCTGCCCGACGTTCTGGAAGCTCGCAGCGCGGCCGCGCAAGCCGACTACAATCTGCAAGCCGCCATTGGCGCGACCGAGATTGCGCATGGCGATCTGGCAACTGCACTTGGCATCTCGCCGACCGTAAAGTTTCAGGTGGAGAGTATCCAGACAATCAAAATGCCGGAGAGCATTGGCGACACCGTGGAAAATTCCATCGACAAGGCGCTGGGGCAGCGTCCTGATCTATTGCAGCGCGTGGCCGACCTGCGGGCAACGAGTGCCGAAGTGAAAGAGAAGCAGCGGGATTTCTTTCCCACGTTGAGCATAGATGGCGACGCTGGCATCGCCCGCTCATATGGACAACAGGGGCAGATGCCGGGAGTGTATTCTCCCACCGTGAATCCCTGGAACGCGCAGCTCACATTGTCGTGGACATTATTTGATGGACTGGCACGAGAAAAGCGCCTGCAGAGGGCACAGGCGGATCAAAAGCAAGCTGCCGCGACAGTAGACTCGGTCCGTGATCAGGTAGAGAACCAGGTCTGGTCCGCTTACTCAACAGCGACCACGGCCCTTCGTCAACAGAAGGCGGCAGCGGCACTGCTGGAAGCGGCCACGGAGTCCTACAACGCTGCCCTGGAATCGTACAACTACGGCGTACGAAGTCAGATCGATGTAGTTTCGGCGCAACGCACCCTGGCGGACGCGCGCACGGCCGACGTGACCGCGCGGACTCAACTTTTAACTGGCTTGGCTGCCTTGTCTTACCAAACTGGCGATCTACTGTATGCGAAAACACCATAAATCGGGATTGAAGTTCATTACGAGCCCAGGCAAGTTTCGGCTGTTCGCGATTGCCGTGATTGGGGCGGCTATGCTGGCGACGGCGGGATGCTCTCGGGCGCCGACCTTCAATATTCTGGGATCATTTTTCCCGGCTTGGATTCTCTGCGGAGTTATCGGCATAGTGCTGACCGTAGTGGTGCGGCAGCTGTTTGTGCGAGCGAACTTCGAGAAGGAGCTTTCGCCACTGATTGTGGTTTATCCGTGTTTGGCTTTGTTCTTCACGTTTACGACGTGGCTACTGTTCTTTAGCTGAATTGCGAGGAAATACGATGCCCGATAACGACGGTCCGGCGCAGCGCAGACCTCTAGGGAAGATTGTCAGCGTGGCGATTGTCGCCGCCGCATTGATAACCGGTGCGCTGGTGGTGAGTGAAACCACCCTGTATCCCCGCACCGATGACGCCGAGGTGTTCGCCAATTTTATTGGCATCGCGCCGCAGGTCGACGGGCCCATCATCAAGCTGGCGGTGCAGGACAATGCCTTCGTCAAGCAGGGCGGTTTGCTGTTCGAGATCGATCCTCGGCCATATCAATATGCGTTGGAAAAAGCACGCTCCGACCTGAGCACACTGGAAGGCCAGATCGTTGACGAGACTAGGACCATTGCATCGCAACAAAGTGCTGTAGGCGCCGCCAAGGCATACACGGACAGTGCCGCCGCCAATGTCAGTCGCGCGGCCTCGACGGTCAACGAAGCCCAGGCGAATGTCGCCAGCGCCAAGGCCGCCCTGGACCGGGCGCAGGCGGAATATCAATATACCTCGAACAATTTTCATCGCATTGAGCCGCTGCTGGCCAAACAGTTCGTCACCGTCGACCAAGTGGACGAAGCCCGCACGGCGGTAACTGCGCGACAGCAGGCCGTCGATCAAGCACGCTCGCAGGTGGCGCTGGCAGAGGCACAGGTGCTATCCGCCAAAGCACAGTACGACCAGGCGAAAGCCGTAATGCTGCAAAGCCATTCGCAGTTGGCGCAGTCACAGCACAGCGTGCTGACACTTGAACCGCTGACCGCGCAGCGCGAAGGCAAAGCCGCCATCATTCGCGATGCCGAGTACAACCTGAACAATTGCCGCGTCTACGCTCCTTTCGATGCCAGGGTTACCAACCTCACGATCTCGCAAGGCGCTTACGCCCACACCGGTCAGCAGGTGTTTACGCTGATCGACACCCGAGTGTGGTGGGCGGTGGCGAACTTTCGCGAAACCCAACTGAGGCGGGTGAAGCCGGGAATGCACGCTGATGTGTACGTGCTTTCGCGCCCCGGTGTGCGCTACGACGGAGTGGTGGACAGCGTTGGATTCGGAGTGCAGCCGGACGCAACCCTGGTGGGTACCTTCGGGCCCGGCCTGCCCGATGTGCAACGCTCCCTGAACTGGGTGCACCTGGCTACCCGCTATCCGGTGCGGGTGCGCATTGAGGCGCCCGAGACCGAGCCCTTCCGACTGAGCGAATCGGCGGTGGTCGTCATCCGGCGTGATCCGCCCGGCAGGACCCAATAGCGATGTCGGCCCGGGACGAAGCACTGCCGGCGGTCGGTCGCGTGCACACTCTTGACAGCGCTGGGACCTGGTTCTGGAATTTCCTCAAGACCGAGCTTTCTCCTTATCCGGGCCGCGCCTGGGTTGTGGGGCGCATGGTCATCTCAGCCAGCATCGTGATGCTGCTGGTCATGACCTTCCAAATCCCCAATGGCTTTTTGGGGGCAATCTACACGCTCTTTCTGAGCCGCGAAAATCCCAACGTAACCTTGATCGCCGGAGTCCGGACTACGATTGTCTATGGCCTCGCCGGGGTTTATACGATCGTCGGCGTCATGACCATGATCGATGATCCGTTGACTCATTTTCTATGGATCACGGTTTCGCTTTTTATCGCCTTTTACGTGATCAGTATTCTTCCGGATTATTTCACCGCCATCGGCTTTGGCTTCACGGTTGCGGGTGCAATTCCACTGTGGGACCAGACAACGCTCACCGTCAACATGCGCACCGAGAATACGCTTTGGATCGGTTTTTCGGTGGTGATTGGAACGGCGGTCACGGTCATCGTGGAATACATTTTTCGCCGGGTGCGTCCCACGACCGATCTCAGCCTCGGTGTCGAGACCAGGCTCCAAGCGGTGGAAGATCTCTTGCGACAGATCGGCGCCGGGCAGCAGTCGTTCAAGTTCAAGAAAGAGATTACGCTTTATTCGAGCGTGGGCACTTCACGATTACGCCGCATGTTGGTGCGTTCGGGCTACGCACCCCAGTTCGTGACCCAGATGAACGCAGCCATCGCGCTGCTGGGCCGACTGGTGGACCTTGCCGCCAGTTTGCAGATTGCCCGCTCCGCCCGATTTTCGGTGGCCAGCGAAAAAGATCGCGAGCGCTGTCTTGTTCTCGCTGATAAGATCTCCGGGCTTCGCGACGATCTGAAAGAACGTCGTACGCCGCGACTGGTCGAGATTCCCACGCAGAGACAGCCTTCGGAACTGCCGCTTCTGCCGGAAATGGAGAGAACGGTCGCGTTGATACCACACGCATTCTCCAGTTCGGATGGTTCAAGCGACTTGCCGGGCGCGATTACCCTGGATGAGAGGCAACCGCTACTGGTGCCGGATGCATTCAGCAGTCCTCGGCACCTTAAATTCGCCTTGCGAGGAATGGCAGCCTCCACGGCGGCCTATCTCATCTACACGTCAATCGCTTGGCCGGGTCTGAGTACTGCGGTTGCAACCTGCGTAATTACTGCGATGTCGACGATTGGCGCCTCGCGGCAAAAGCAGTTTCTACGGCTGGCGGGAGCGCTGATTGGCGGCTTTGGTTTTGGAATGGGCGCGCAGGTCTTCGTGCTTCCGTACCTCAATTCCATTGCCGGGTTCACGGTGCTGTTTGCCATCGTCACTGCGATTTCCGCCTGGATCTCGACCGCCACGCCACGCCTTTCCTACCTGGGCGTGCAGTTGGCGCTGGCTTTTTACCTGATCAATTTGCAGGAATTTACTATCCAGACGTCGCTGGCCGTTGCCCGCGACCGAGTGGTTGGGGTGCTGCTCGGACTGATGTGCATGTGGCTGATCTTCGATCGCCTGTGGGTAAAGGACGCCCTGCAGGAGATGGAAGAAGCTTTTGGCCACAATTTGCAAATAATGTCTGAATTCGTGGAGGAGCCATGGAAGGACGACCCCAAGACCGCAACCGTGCGACTCCTTCAGTTTCGCGATCAGATCAACAATGGATTCAATGCGGTGAAGGCGCAGTCGGATGCGGTTCTCTTCGAGTTTGGGCCGACGCGCGCGCGCAAGTTAAAGGTTCGCGATGATATCCGGCGCTGGCAGCCCACGTTGGGCACTCTGGTGCAGGTACAAATTACGTATGCGCAATACCTGATCGAGACCCGGTTGGTCACACTACCGCAGCCGATCGCAGAAGCAGAGCTTGCCTTCCAAAAAGATATGGCCCTGACGATGCGCGCGATAGCTGACGAGATCAGCCGAAAACCTTCGTATCCAGCGCCTGATGTTCAGGAGTCGGCCGCGAAACTAAGGCAGGAAATTCAAAAACACTTTGGCTCCCCGCTTCCTCCACGGCCCGCGGACGTCGTCACCCTTACGCAAAATCTGGCATCGATTCTGGCTCCGCTCTACCTCGACATCCATGCGGAGTTCGCTGCTTTCAATAGGTCATAATTGAACTTAGAGGAAAATCTCTGTGCTTGTTGCTATCCACCTCGGCCTGCCGACCGCCAACCGGCAATCCGCTATAGAATTGAAGCTTCGCCATGCCATCGACTTCGCCGCAATCGCTAGTTAATTCAGGTTCCGCAGTCGAGCGCGCCCCCGTGTCCATACTTGATCTCACTCGCCAGTACGAGACGATCAAGGACGACGTTCACGCAGCGGTCGAACGTGTGCTGACGAGCCAGCACTTCATCGGAGGGCCGGAAGTTGACGGCTTCGAGCGCGAGTCGGCACATTATCTGGGAGTGACCGCAAGCATTGGCTGCGCGTCTGGCACTGACGCCTTGTGGCTGGCGCTACAAGCTGCCGACGTTGGCCCTGAGGCGTGCGTCATCACCACGCCGTTCAGCTTCTTCGCTTCGGTAAGTTCGATCGTGCGTTGCGGCGCCACGCCGGTGATGGCGGACATCGATCCGGCTACGCTGAACCTTGATCCTGAAGCGACGGAGAGGGCGTTGCGACGTGGGCGTTCGCACAAGCTCCGCGTCGTAATGCCGGTGCACCTCTATGGGCAGTGCGCCAATATGGACGAGTTTGACCGCATCATCGAGCAACACGACGCCGTCCTTATCGAAGACGCGGCGCAAGCCTTTGGTGCGAAGTGGCGCGACCGGAAAGCAGGCGCGCTGGGAAAGGTGGCGGCGTTCAGCTTTTACCCCACCAAGAACCTGAGTGCCTATGGGGATGGCGGATGCGTCACCACCAATGACGAGAGACTGGCGGACCACGTTCGGCGCTTACGCAACCACGGAAGCCTCGAACGCTATTACCACGAGGAGATCGGTTGGAACAGCCGCCTCGATGCGGTGCAGGCCGCTGTGCTTAGGGTGAAGCTCAAGCACATTGACGACTGGAACCAAGCGCGTCGGATGCTGGCTTGCCGCTATCACGGCCTGTTCGGCAGCTCTGGTCTGGTGCAGATCGGCGCGCAATCGGTTAGTGCGCAAGCGCCAATTGCGCTGCTGGCCACCATGCCAGAGGCTTATCACATTTATCATCAGTACGTCGTGCGCGCTTTTCGACGGGATGATCTGCGAGCCTTCTTAACGCAGCAAGGCATCGGCACGGAAATCTACTATCCCGTCCCGCTGCACTTACAGGAATGCTTCACCTACCTCGGGTATAAAGCGGGCGATCTTCCGGAGTCGGAGCGTGCGTCACAAGAAGTGCTGGCGCTGCCCATGTTCCCCGAACTGCGCGAGGACGAGCAGCAACGCGTAGTGGCCGCTATTGCCGAGTTTTACAGCCGATAGTACGACTCGGTGGTTCTCACTTGTGCTTGTGGTGCGGATGGGCAGGTAAGCCCTGCTTCTTGCGCTGGGCGTAGTAGGCAGCTAGTGCGGCGTCATGCTTGGCCTTTTCCGCGGCCTCTTCTTCGGGCGTTAACACCCGTCGCACAATAGGACCGTTCAATTTGTAGGTAACGTCAACCATCTGTCCGTCGTCATTTTTCTTACGGATGGTAAAGGTCGGCAGGTCGCCCTCCTTGCCGAAATCCTGATGACTCGTCTTCACCGGGAAGTAGCCCTCAAGATTGCGTTCCCGATAAGCGGTTTCATAGCGATGCTTCGCCCGGTTCCTGGTGAAGATGCGAATCTGATTAAAGTCCCATGGCAGCCCATCCTTGGGCTCGTTTAAAAGCACCAGGTACTGTGGGACCTGTTTGACTTCTTTGGTGTCCTTGTCTTCCTCCTGCACCGTGTTCAGCACGAAGTAGCCCATAATGCGCTGCCCTTCGGCATATTGCGCAACGTCCAGGGGGATATCGAGGTCGATCATGCGTAGCAGTACCCAGCCAACATGCCCGGCCGAGTTTCGTACCAGATACCAGTCTTCCATCACGGGCTTCGGAGGCTGCGGGCGGCTTGCTGGAAGGACGCTGGCGGCGCTCCCTTAGCAGAAGTGGGAGGTTTGACTGGCACCGGCGCAGTCTTGGATTGGGGTTGGGTTGTCGCGGAGCTCTTCGGAGTTGGCGTTGCACTTACGGCCGCGGCCTTCGGAGGATTCTTCTCTGCCGTGGCGCGCTTTAGGATGTCAACCTTCTCTCCGTCCTTGAGTTGATACAGGTGCTCCCCCTCACGCGAGGGAGTCACGTGCATGTTGAGTTCTGAGCGCGCCGTCCCGTGGGCTTGTACTTCCTGGCTGGCATTGTCGCTGGCCAGCTTCTGGAAAGCATCGTAAATATCCTGGGGAACCAGGCTGCGTTCCTCGATCCAACCTTCCTGTCCGCTGTCGGTTCGCACGCGCAGGAAGCGTCTCTGTTTCTCCAGCACTTCTACGCGGTCCCCGCTATGCACCGTGCCGATCTTGTTGTACATGGTGGCCACTCGGTCGCGCAGGCTCGTTTCCTGCGCCGAGACATACATGTATTCGTGCTTCGCCAGTGCGCCTCGCTTGCAGGCGGAGCTGAGGACAACCAAAACGAGCGCAAGAGCGAACAGCGAAATGCGAGTGTAATGAGAAGGGAGAGATTTCACCGGCAGCACAGACCACTATAAACCAGTGGCTGGTTGCCAGCGGCCAGAGGCTAGTTGCAAGCCTGATGCGCAGGGATCTTTAACACGGAGAACTCGGAGCGCACGGAGAGGTAATTGTCTTCTCCGTGCGTTTGTGGTGCAGCCTGCGATCTATCGCTACCAGACCCGGCAAGCCGGCTTGCGAATCATGGGCGCATCGGGCTTGCAGCTGTATGCCCTCTGGAATTCCGGCATATTCCCGACCACGCCATTGACGCGGAATTTTCCCGGCGAGTGCTCGTTAACTCCCGCCATCATGCGGGCGTACTCAGGACGCTCATTCTCGCACCAGATCTGGCCCCAGCCAACAAACAGACGCTGCTCGGGGGTGAAGCCGTCAATCGACTTTTGCGGCGCATTGCTCAGCACATCCAACAAGGCCATGTCGGCAATACGCAGTCCACCGTTGTCGGCGGTATTCTCGCCCAGCGTCAACTGTCCGCGAACGTGAACGTCATCCACCGCAACGAAGCTGTCATACTCGTTGACGAAGCAGGCTTCCAACTTATCGAACTGCTCCCGGTCCTTGGGAGTCCACCAGTTACGCAGGTTTCCCTGGGCATCAAATTGGCTGCCCTGGTCGTCGAAGCCGTGCGTAAGCTCGTGGCCGATGACCGCGCCGATCGCGCCGAAGTTCACCGCGTCATCAACCTTCGGATCGTAGAACGGCGGCTGCAGAATGCCCGCCGGGAAGTTGATGTTGTTCTCCTGCGGATTGTAGTAAGCGTTGACCGTGGGCGGAGTCATGCCCCATTCGCCGCGGTCCACCGGCTTGCCGATCTTGTTCAACTGCCGTTTGAACTCGAATTGATTGGCCCGCAGCCCATTGCCGAGGGCATCTCCGCGGACGACGCTAAGGGTACTGTAATCGCGCCATTTGTCGGGATAACCGATCTTGTTCTCAATGTGCGACAGCTTGTCGAGAGCCTGCTTCTTGGTGTCGTCGGTCATCCACGACAACTCAGCGATGTCGGTTTTGAGGGCAGCTTCCAATTCATGCACCATCTTCAGAGTGGCGGCCTTGCTCTCGGGAGGAAATTCCTCGGCCACGTAAGCCTTGCCTAGAGCCTCTCCCAAGTCCGAGTTAGTGAACTGCACGCAACGTTTCCAGCGGGGACGAATCTCTTTGGCACCGGTTAGAGTTTTTCCATAGAAGGCGAAGTTCTCGTTCACAAACGCAATTGGAAGCAGTTGGGCGGCGTGATGCACTGTCTGCCAGCGCAGGTAAGTCTTGATGTCATCGAGATTGCTGGTCGCAACCAGTTGGTTCATGCCTTTCACGAAATCTGGCACGGAAACGTCGAGGCTATCGAAGCTGGGACTGGCGACAGCTACGAAATAGTCTTTCCAGATGAAGGCGGGACTTAGTTGTTGAAGTTGAGCGGTGGTCATCTTGTGATAGACCTTGTTAGGATCGCGCCGCTCGACTCGATCCATTGAGGCCTTCGCCAGCGTGGTCTCGACGTTGAGGACGGTCTTAGCATCGGCGGCGGCCTTCTCCGGCGGCTCACCCAGCAACTGGAACATGTTGGTTATATGCTGGACATACTGGTTTCGCAGCTCGACGGATTTCGCGTCTGTCTTCAGGTAGTAGTCGCGGTCGGGAAGGCCCAAGCCACCCTGGTCGGTACCCGCAATCTCCATCATGGAGTCTTTCGCGTCGGGCTCGGAGCCAAAATCAAACAGCACTCGCACACCGTTGTTGTGCAGCTCGCCGACGAGCGCGGGCAGCTGCGACTTGTCCTGGAGCGCGGCGATGCGATCCATCATGGGCTTCAGCGGGGCCGTGCCCTTGGCATCAATGCCTGTCTCGTCCATGCAGGAGTAGTAATAGTCGCCAATCTTCTGGTCGTTGGACGAACGGCTGGCATTGTCGGCTGAGGTCTTCTCCAGGATGTTGCGCAGGATCGACTGATTGCGTTCGTGCAGCTCGTTGAAGCGGCCCCAGGCGGGTTGGTCGGCGGGAATGGGATTGTTCTTGATCCAGTTGCCGCAGGCGTACTGGTAGAAATCGACGCAAGGATCGACGGTCTTGTCCATCGCATTCATGTCGAAGCTGGGGACGTTCTTAATTGTTGCAGTGGAAGAGGGCGTGTTTTGCGTGTGCGCCGCGGTTCCGGCGAGCAGCAGGAGACCAGCTATGAAGTAGAGATATCGCATGTATGACCTCGTCTTGAAATTAAATCCCAAGTTTGAATCCCAAAGATATCGTGAGTGCGAACAACCCAGTCACCAGGTGCAGCATGCCCTCCCCGGCTCTCATAGGGTCCGCCGACAACCACCCCGGCTCAGTCATCTTCTATAATCCGCGTATGAGACACCTGACCTTGCCAGTGGTGATCGAAGCTAACCCGGACGGATATTTCGCCTCCTGCCCAACACTGCAGGGGTGCTACAGCCAGGGAGAGACCTACGAACAGGCAGTGGAGAATATCAAGGATGCTATTCATCTCCACATCGAGGATCGCCTCGCCGCCGGCGAAGAGATTCCGGAGCCGGTCTCTGTAAGTCTTTCGACGGTTGAAGTAGCAGTCTAATGCCGAAGTTTCCGCGCCTCAACGCCCGCCAAATCGTCGCTGCATTGGAGAAGGCGGGCTTCTCGCTCGCCCGGCAGAGCGGAAGCCACCTGATTTACAAGAATCCCGCAGGCAAACGCGTTACTGTTCCTTTCCACGGCCCAACCATCCTTCATCCGAAGCTGCTGAAGACGATTATGCGGGATGCCGACATCAGCGTCGAACAACTGCAAGAACTCCTATAACTCCGCTACAGTGCCTACCAGACCCTGCAGGCTTTCTCGCTCACCATCGGCTGACCCGCCTTACAACCAAACGCTTCCTGGAAGGCAGCTGAGTTTTGCACCGCTCCATTTACCCGCCAGCGTCCCGGCGAATGCGGGTCGGTGATGGCCAGCACCCTCGCCTGCTGATCGGTCACGTTCTGGCACCAGATCTGGCCATACGACAGAAAGAAGCGCTGCTGCGGGGTGTAACCATCGATAGGCTTTACTGGCGTGTTGCCGATGATATTGGTCAGGGCCATATAGGCCAGCTTGAGCCCGCCGTTGTCAGCAGTGTTCTCGCCGAGGGTGAGTTTGCCGTTGAGATGCACTTCGCCTTGGTCGTCTTTAACCGCAACGAAGCTGGAATATTCATCGGCCGTACAGCTCGCGCGTTCTTCGAAGGCCTTGGCGTCCTGCGGAGTCCACCAGTCTTTCAGGTTGCCCTGAGCATCGTACTTGCGGCCCTGATCGTCGAAGCCGTGGGTTAGTTCGTGGCCGATCACAACTCCGATGCCGCCAAAATTCACCGCATCATCCATGTCCATGCCGTAAAAAGGCGGCTGCAGAATCCCTGCGGGGAAGTTGATGTCGTTCATCGACGGACGGTAATAGGCGTTCACCGTCGGCGGAGTCATGCTCCAGTCTTTGCGGTCGGTCGGCTTCTCCATCTTGTTGTACTGACGCTGCGTCTCGAAGGCGGCGGCACGCGTCGCATTGCCGGCGTAATCGTCGCGCTTGACAATTACCGTGCTGTAATCGCGCCACGTATCGGGATATCCGATGTTGTTGACGATCGCTGCCAGCTTTAGATATGCCTGCTGCTTGGTTGTATCCGACATCCACGGCAACTGGCCGATGTCGGTATGCATGGCCTGCTCGATCGCCTGCACCATTTTGACGGTACGTGCCTTGTTGTCTGGCCCGAATACCTTGTCCACATAGAGCTGACCAAGAGCCATGCCGAGGTTGCGATCGGTAGAGCGGATACAGCGCTTCCAGCGCGGCTCAATCTCTTTCTGCCCAGCCATGTATTTGCGATTGAACTGGAAGTCTTCGTCCACAAACGCCGCGGTGAGCAGTGGAGCGTAGACATCTAAGGTGCGCCAGCGGAGGTAGGTCTTCCAATCTTCAAGCGCGACTGCATTGAGCTGCTCGTTCACATCTTTGAAGAAATCGGGATTGCCGACATTGAGGCTAGTGAACTTAGGCGATCCGTTATCGGCGAAATACTGAGCCAGGTCGAAGTTCGGGGCCAGAGCAACGATCTCTGTCGTCTGCATCATGTGATCACGCTTTTTGGGATCGCGCCGTTCCGTCCGGTCCATGGCAGCTTTGGCGAGCCCGGTCTCGACCGCAAGGACGGTCTTGGCTTCGGCGGCAGCGACGTCGGGCTTGTCGCCGGCCAGCTCGAACATCTTCTGCACGTGCTCCTGATACTTTTGCCTCGTCTCCACCGACTTGGGATCGTCCTTGAGGTAGTAGTCGCGGTCAGGCAGGGTAATCCCTCCCTGGTCCAGGTTCGGGATCGTCACACTGGAATCGTGCATGTCGGGCAT
This sequence comes from uncultured Acidobacteriaceae bacterium, assembly GCA_963721155.1. Taxonomy (GTDB): domain Bacteria; phylum Acidobacteriota; class Terriglobia; order Terriglobales; family Acidobacteriaceae; genus Bog-257. Next base: position 72,502 of record CAVRID010000004.1, read on the forward strand.
CGGGTAAAAGCTAAACAGCGCCGTAGTGCCATTGCGATGCATATAAGCGACCTGGGGAATGATCTCCTGTTTTGACTTAATCGACTCGATACGTTCCATCTCGGACTGTACCGGTGCTGTCCCTTTTTTCTCGACCGTACTTTCGTCCATGCAGGCCGCATAATAATCGCCTACTTTTTGCTGGATAGCGCTGTGCTTCCCGGGCGCTTGAGCCTGATCAACGAGGTCACGCAGGATGTAGAGATTGTGCTCGTCCAGTTCATTGAAGCGACCCCATCGTGTCTTGTCCGCCGGAATGGGGTTGTTCTTCATCCAATTTCCGCAAGAGTATTGGTAGAAATCCACGCAAGGATCGACGGTCTTGTCAATGGCTGTCAAATCGAAGTTGGGAATTTGCTTGGGGGTCTCAGCGGTTGATGTGGTTGAAGGTGACGTCTGGGCCACGGAAAAGACCGCCGCCAGCAGGAGCGGAAAAATACAAAGATCGCGAATGCGCATGATGGCCTCGAAAGTGTGGTGTCGCCCCGTTGCACGTCAGGACTTGCAAGGCGTAGCAATGGGAGCTGGGACGAGGTGCATCCCGGGGAGACGAGATGGGCGCGGTCTCCACACAAACACTACTACAACGGCGGTTAGACTGGGAAATTACGTGAGCGGGAGTAAAGTGTCCATCTGTCTCAGAAGATCTTCAGATGAATAGTTAGATATTTCTTGGGATCCTGGCGCACCGCCTTGATCAGGCTTTGCGTCTCGACCAGCAAATCGTTGGCGTTGTTGTACAGAGCTGGATCCTTCAGGAATTTGCCAGCGGTGCCTTCACCCTTGTCGAGCCGGTCAGCGATGTTGTTCAGGCGAGTAATGGTGTTGTCAATCCGTCGCGCCATGTCTTCGTCCTTGGCAAGCTTACCCAGCGTGCCTTTGCCGGCATTGATGCCGCCTATAAGCTCATTCGATTGGGTGATGGCTTTGTTGGCATTGTCATAAAGCGTGGGGTCTTTGAGGAACTTACCAATCGTTCCCTGCCCGCTATTGACCTCATCGATGATCTTATTGACGTTGTCTATGGCAGCGTTGGCCTTGTTATACAGTTCGTCGCTGTTGATGAGCTTGCCGATTGTTCCGTTTGGCGAATTGACCTCGCTTACGACCGACTGCAACTGAGCCAGCATGTCGTTAGCTCGATTGAACAGCGAGGGATCGTAGATGACTTTGCCGATGGAGCCTTGGCCGCTCTGGATATAGGTGAGAATGCTGTCCAGCCGTTTCACCAGGGTGTCAACGTTTTCCAGCGTTCCCTGGCTGGCGCGCACTACATCTTGCAATTGCGGCACATCCTTGGTGGGCAGTTCGTCGCCAGTTTGAATAGGCACGCCCTTGGCCTCACGACAATCCAGGTCCACAAAGACCTCACCCAAAACACCGGCTGTGGTTAGCTGAACTTGGCAGCCCGTGTTCATGGTGTCTTTGTACTTGGTAGTGATTTTCATCGTGATTTCCACCGGCGCCAGGACGCGCTTGGGATCGGAGACAACGCGAACCCCGGTGACATTGCCAATGTCGACGCCCTCCAGGCGCGCAGGAGCGCCAACCCGCAGGCCCCCGGCGTTGTCCACGTAAGCACGAATCAGGATTTTCTTAGTAAAGAGACCGGTGGTGCCGGTCATGACGAAGATAAGAACGGCAAGGGTAATGAGCGCAACCAGTACGGTCAGTCCAACCCGAAGCTGTGACCATTTCACCTGCTTTTCGCTTGGCACGTTCTACCGACCGCCCCTTAGACACGCGTGCCGCTAACCACCCCATAAAACGCAAAATCTGCGTTCATCGGGGATCCGGTCACCACGGCAATCGCTGCCGATTGCACTCCCGCAAGCTCCCGATCATAACATGGCAGCCGCCAGCGCCATGATCCGAGGGTCGCGCAGGACCTAGTTACCGGTTTCACCGCCTAGCAGGCTTTCGATGTCGCGAGTTTCGTGCATGATATGGGCGATCTCCACGCCGTCACGCATTGGCCGGTAGAAGATAAGCCAGTTCTCGAAACCCTTCACCGGCCAGCGACGAATCGCCAGTTTCCGAAAACCACACGGAACACCCATCCTCGGCATATGTGCCAAGGTCTCAAAGCTGGTTATCAACTGGTCCAGGAAGTGCTCGGCCGTTTCCAGCCCAGCCTGTTCTTCCAGGTAGTCAAGCTGCGCATTGATCTCGTCGCCACGCAAGCGGGCGCACCGTAAAGCGCGGCATCTAACGTTTGGCCGGTTTACGTTGCGCAGCACGGGCACGGAGCCGTTGGCGCACCTCTTTGAGCATCTCCGGAGTAACATCGATGGGGTTTCCGGAGTTGATGGCACTAAGCAATATCTCCTCAAGCTGCTCTTTGGCATGGCGCTTCTGGTCAGCGCGTACAAGTTCTCGCACATACTCGCTGGCGCTGCTGTACGCCCCTGTATTGACTTGTTCCTCTACATACTGCTTCATTGGGTCGGGAAGGGAGATGTTCATTGTCTGCATAAAAGAGTTCCTTGCCCACCCTAGCGCTTCATGGCAATTATTGTCAATTATTGGCTGCATCACCTACCGTGCATTTCCTACTGCTCAGCTACGCCTTCCTGCCCTCTTCCGAATCGCGCGATGAAGAAGCGCTATAGTTCCAGTTCCGCCCGGATCATGTTGTCCTCAAGGTTGGAGAACATCTTGAAGCCATGCTTGACGCACAAGGCCCTCATCTCGCGGTTCTCCGGAAGCATGTTGGAGACGACCAGCTTAAGCTTTTCGCTGCGGGCAAAGTCGATCAGGCGGCGGTACAACTCGGTGCCCAGGCCTTTATGCTGGGCGGCATCGGTCGCCACAGCGGCGAGTTCAGCTTCGTCACGCCCATGCAACTTGCTAAGCCGCCCGACCGCCAGGATCTCAGTTGCACCCGCCTCGTCCATGCGTTCGGCCACCAGCGCCATCTCGCGGTTGTAATCGATGAAACACGTACGGGTTAAGCGCTCGTGGGCGGTGCGCTGGGTCAGCTTCAGCGGCTGGAAGTATCGCAAATACACACTTCTCTCCGAGAGCTTCTTGTGGAATTCGATCATCATTGGCTCGTCTTCCGGGCGGATCGGCCTGATCATTACATCCTTCCCGTCCTTCATCCTCCAGGGACCGACCAAATGAATCGGATAAGGACGGATGGCAGTGGTGGGCAGCTTGTCTTCCGCCATATCCAGACCGTGAACGACCACGCGGGCGTCCAGGGCAAGGATACGTTCCGGTGACGCCAGCAGCGGGTTGATGTCAATCTCCTTGATCCAGCGCTGCTCGACCACGAGTTGGCTGAAACGCACCAGGAGGTCCTCCAGCGCTGCCAGATCGACCGGCTTGCGTCCGCGCACACCTTTTAGGGCTTTGAGAATGTTGGTCTGTTCCATCATGCGAAGGGCGAGCGTGGAATTCAAAGGCGGCAGGGCCAAGGCGCGGTCTCTGAAGACCTCGACCAACTGTCCTCCGGTCCCAAACAGTATGACCGGGCCAAACTGTGCATCGAGGCTGCTGCCAACGATCAATTCGTAGCCATCGAGCTTCACCATGGGCTGGACGGTGACGCCCTGGAAGTGTTCGGCACCAACTTTTTCGGTCACCGCCTGTTTAATGGCTTGGAATGCCGCCTTCACCGCGCTCGCATCACGCAGGTTCAACTGCACTCCACCCACATCCGTCTTGTGCGTGATGGTGAGCGAGTACAGCTTCAGAACAATGGGGTAGCCAATCTCCTCCGCAAGCTGCAGCGCTTCCTGCTCGGTGATCGCAATGCGGGTATCGACGGTTGGAATGTCATAGGCCTTCAGCAACTGCTTGGATTCATACTCGGTCAGGATGGTACGGCCCGACTGACGGGCCTGCTGGATGATGTGCTCGGCTTTCCCGCGTTGCACAGCCGCGTCCTGATGCTGCGGCAATGCTGGAGTTTCATACAGACCCTTCAAGTTGTAGGCGTACCTCCACATATAGTTGAAGGCACGCACGGCGCTGTCGGGAAACTGAAAGGTCGGAATACCTGCCTGGTTCAGGATTTGCTCGCCTGCTGCGACTTCCGCGCCGCCCATCCAACTTGCCAGCACCGGCTTGCCAAGGCCCTTGGCGTATGGCTTCAGCTTCTCCGCGATCTGGGTTGGGTTAGTCATGTCCTGTGGGGTCAGCACCACGAGCATGCCGTCAATGCTGGGATCTTTAGCGGCGATCTCCAGCGATTTCGCGTAACGTTCAGGCTCGGCGTCGCCAAGAATATCTACTGGATTGTTGTGACTCCACTGCGCCGGCAGAATCTGGTCAAAGGCCTTCATGGTTTCATCGGACAGTTCAGCCAGTTCGCCACCGCCCGCGACCAACGCGTCGGTGGCCAGCACCCCGGGACCTCCAGCATTCGTCAGGATGCACAGCCTTTTGCCGCGTGGCCGCGGCTGCTTGGCCAGCACGTCGGACATAAAGAAAATGTCGGCGATGCTGTTCACCCGCAGCACGCCACTGCGACGGAAGGCGGCATCCAGCACTTCGTCGCTGCCGGTGAGCGCTCCGGTATGGGAAGCCGCGGCTTTGGCGGCTGCAGCGGTGCGTCCAGCCTTGATCACGATGACCGGTTTGGTCAGCGAGACTTCACGCGCAGCCGAGAGGAAGGACCGCGCGTCACCGATGGATTCCATGTAGATCACGATGCTATGGGTGCGCGGATCATTCCCGAAGTAATCCACTAAGTCGCCCCAATTCACGTCAAGCATGGAACCGATGGAGACGAACGCGCTGAAACCAACATTCTCACGCAGGCTCCAATCCAGCACAGCCGTGCAAAGCGCACCGCTCTGGCTGATGAACGCTACGTTTCCCGGCCGCGCGACAGTGTGGGCAAAGGTCGCATTGAAGCCGCGAACGGGATTCATGACTCCCAGGCAGTTAGGGCCAATAAGGCGCATCTTGCCGCGAATCATCTCCGAGATCTGCCGCTCCAGCTCTTTCCCGTGCTCGCCATGCTCCTTGAAGCCGGCCGAGATCACGATGGCTGCCGGGACGCCCAGTTCCACCGACTCGGCAATGAGGTCGGGGACGGTATCGGCCGGAGTGGTTACCACCACCAGGTCCACCTTGTCGGGGAGCTCTTTGACGCTGGGATAGGCCTTAATTCCCAGCACGTTAGGGCGCTTGGCATTCACCGGAAATACGGTACCGCCGAAGGGACTGCTTAACAGGTTCCAGAGCACGGATCGGCCCACACTCCCGGCCCTTTCCGACGCGCCAATTACGGCGACGCTGTGGGGCAGAAACAAGGCATCGAGGGGGTGCGCTTCAGAACGGTAAACGTCGGATGAAGGATCGGCCTTAATGACGCTTGTATTTGCGGGTTTGGTAGCAGTCGAGGTCATTTTTTCCTCATGGTATGAAACTCCAGTTTAAGCCCTCACGGATTGCATAAGGGTTCCTTTGTCACAGAATTTCGTGATTCGGATCACGAAATTTCCACTTCCGGGCTCGTCAGACCTCATTTCGGCTTTCCGACTGGATTCGTCTGCTCCAACGCGTGACACCCACGGCGGTGGTAAGGGGTCTCGTCCCGGTTGCTTCTAACTACCTCATCTGCTTGTCATTGCGGCAGAAAATACGCAGTGCAAGCCACCGGAAACACGGAATGATACAATGCCTTTTCCCGTAAAAATCTCCGGCGACGCGCCCCCTAAACTGGAACCTTGACACTTGGCACAACAAACGACTGAGCCCCGAATCATCACTTACGCCGACGCTGGCGTAGATATTGAGCGCGCCAATCGCACCAAACAACGCATTAAGTATCTCGCCCATAAGACTTTCAATCGCGGAGTCTTGAGTGAGATCGGCGGCTTCGGTGGGCTCTTCGCTATCGACAAGAAAAAGTATCTGGATCCGGTTCTGGTCTCCAGCGTGGACGGCGTCGGAACCAAGCTGAAGGTCGCCTTCGAGATGCACCTGCACCACACCGTGGGCGCTGACCTGGTGAACCACTGCGTCAACGACATCGCAGTCCAGGGCGCCGCGCCCATGTTCTTCATGGACTACTTTGCCACCGGCAAGCTTCAGCCGGAGATTGCCGAAAAAGTTGTGGCAGGCATTGCCGATGCATGCAAGCAGAATGGGTGTGCCCTTATCGGCGGCGAGACCGCCGAAATGCCCGGTTTTTACGGCAACGGCGAGTACGATCTGGCGGGATTCATCGTCGGCGTCGCGGATCGCAGCAAACTCATTACCGGTAAAGAAGTGCAAGCCGGGGATGTACTCATCGGTCTGTCGTCCACGGGGCTGCATACCAATGGTTATTCGCTGGCCCGGAGACTTTTCTTCGACATCGCACATTACACGCCGGATTCGTATGTCAATGAGATCAAGGGCAAAGTGGGTACCGAATTGATGAAGACGCACAAGAGCTACTGGCCGATCATGCGGCGCATGATCGAAGCCGATGCGGTTTCCGGGATGGCGCACATCACCGGTGGCGGCATTACAGAAAACCTGCCGCGACCTTTGCCCAAAGGGGTGGGCGCGATTGTCGAGATCAACTCCTGGCCAGTGCCGCCCATCTTCGAACATCTGCAAAAAATCGGCAACGTTCCCCAAGACGAGATGCTGCGTACCTTCAACATGGGTATCGGCATGATCCTCATTGTGCCCGCAAAGAAGTTCAAGAAGGTGCAAACCATCCTGGAGCGCTGCGGCGAAAAAGGCTATACGATCGGCCGCATCGTGAAAGGCGAGAAGCGGGTCACCTACCAGTAAGCACAGCCATTAGCAACCAACTATCACTGCCTGCGCGTTGGACTGCATGTCCGCCGGTTAGTTTAGAATTTGTTCCCATGTCAGCAGTTACCTATCTGGAAGCAATTCGCCAAGGCATCTGGGAAGAGATGGAGCGCGATCCCGCCGTCTTCTGCATTGGAGAAGATATCGGCATTTACGGCGGAGCGTTCAAGGTTACCGAGGGACTGATCGACCGCTTTGGCCCCGAACGCGTGGTGGATACGCCGATTTCGGAGATGGCCATCGTCAACGCCAGCTTCGGCGCGGCCCTCACCGGCATGAGACCCGTCGCTGAATTCCAGTTCATGGATTTCATCAGTTGCGCCTTCAATCAGATTAACAACATGCTAGCTAAAGCCCACTTCCGGTGGGGAGCGCCGGTTCCGGTAGTGCTGCGCGGACCATCGGGCGGAGGCGTCCATGGAGGCCCGTTTCACTCACAGAATCCGGAGACCTACTTCGCACACACACCCGGATTGAAAGTCATCTGCCCGGCCAGCGCTTATGACGCCAAAGGGCTAATTAAGTCGGCCATCCGCGACAACAATCCAGTGCTTTTCTTCGAGCACAAGTTTCTCTACCGCCGCATCAAGGAAGAGCTGCCCACCGCCGATTACACCGTGCCGATTGGTAAAGCGCGAGTGGTGCGCGAAGGGCGCGATGTCAGCGTCATCACCTACGCCGCAATGGTCTATGTGGCTCTGGAGGCCGCGGAAATTTTGGCGAAAGAAGGCATCGAACTGGAAGTGGTGGATTTGCGCACGGTGTTACCGCTGGATCGCGAGGCCATTCGTCAGACGGTGGAAAAGACCAATCGCGTAATCGTTCTGCACGAAGACACCAAGACCGGTGGCATTGCTGGCGAGGTGGCCGCCATCATCAACGAAGAATGTTTCGACGCGTTGGATGCTCCAATTGTTCGCATTGCCTCCGCCGACAGTCCTGTGCCATTTTCCCCGCCATTGGAAGAGGCGTTTTTGCCCAAAGTGGAAGATGTGGTCCGCGAAGCACGACGGCTGCGAAGGTACTAGGTCCGCTACTGAACGTGCCATATGACATTTCTGTGATCTTCCGCCAAGGGCAGGGGGATTCGAAGGGACTCATAGTACGATAGTGAATCCTCCGGCGTGGGGCCGGTACTGCAAGCTCAGAGGAGAAGCATGCGCGGATTCATTCTGGGAGTCATCATTACACTGCTCGTCGCTTTCTGTGGGGGCTATTATTACGCGACCACCGGACACTTCGATACCCGTGCCGTGGGCAACACACCCAGTACCTTTGAGCGGCGGACAGCCATGAAGTCGGTTGACGAGTGGGTAGATAGTCACGCTCCCAAGCAAGCCAATCCTTTTCAGCCGACCACGGACAACATCATGGACGGATCCATGACTTATGACAAAAATTGCGCTTTGTGTCACGGCAGCATCAAACAGCCAGCTTCGCCTCTGCGTGACAATTTTTATCCCTCGGTGCCTCAACTCATGACCCGAACCCCAGACGACCCTGATGGGAATCTTTTCTATGTCGTCAAGTATGGGATTCGCTATACCGCAATGCCGGGTTGGGACGGTGTGCTGTCGGACGACGATATCTGGAAGACGGTCCTCTTCATCAAGAACTCAAACCAGATGAAAGGCAATTCGCAGCAGCAAAACCCGCAGAACATGCAGCACATGGACAATCCCAAGCAACCGAAGTAAGTTTTCGCTATTCCGAGCTGCTCCTTGCTGACTGCCTGCAGCTACTAATGAACATCGCACTGTTTGGCGGAACCTTCGATCCCATTCATCGCGGACACATCGTTGTGGCGCGGGCCGCTGCCACGAAGTTCGCGTTGAAACAAGTATGGTTCGTACCAGCTGACATACCTCCGCACAAACAGAAGACGCCGCTTACATCGTTCTATCACCGTTACACCATGGTTGCGCTCGCGCTCGCCGGAGAAAAGCCCTTCGTGCCTTCCCTATTGGAAGCTCCTGATCCCGCGATCGCCAGCAGTCGCCGTAAGCCGAGCTACTCGATTGACACGGTACGTCGCGTGAAAACCATGCTCGGGAAGAGCGACCACCTATACTTCTTGATAGGGATGGATGCATTCAAAGATATAGCCAAGTGGCACCAGGCGGATGCCCTTCTGGGCGAATGCGATTTCATTGTGGCCGCACGCCCGGGTTACTCGCTGGCCGATGTGGCTTCATCATTGCCAGAGAAGTTGCGGCCGGCAGCGCCAGTGACAAAATTGTTTCGCAAGCAGAAGATGGAGGGACCGCTGGTGTTGGCGGGCGCTACCTTGCACATGCTGCCCGAGACGCACGAAAATGTTTCAGCAACCCAGATTCGTGCGGCAGTGGGTCGCGGCAGCGCGCTGAACCGTCTCGTTCCCGATACGGTAGCGGAATACATTCATAAGGAGCAGTTGTATCGAAATTCAACCGGCAAGAAGGCATAGGCATCAAACCGAGCCGAACCTATGAAGAGAAATGAATTGAGGGCGCAAGTCGCCATTGCGGTGCGCGCTTGTCAGGAGAAGAAGGCGGAGGACATCAGCATCCTGCGGCTTGACGAACAAGCCAGCGGGTTCACCGACTATTTCGTGGTTTGTTCTGGCGCCAATCCCCGGCAGGTGCAAGCTATCGCCGACGAGGTGGACGAGAAACTCAGCGCGACGGGGGTGGAACCCTCGCACCGTGAAGGCTACAACCAAGCCGATTGGGTGCTGCTCGATTATGTGGATTTTGTGGTGCACATCTTCTCGGAGAGCGCGAGGAAGTTTTACGACTTGGAGCGGCTGTGGAAGACGGCAACACGGCTGCAACTCGCCGACCTGGAGAAGGCTGCCCGTAAACCCGCGGCCAAGAAAACCGCTGCCAGCGTCAAACGCACTAAGGCAGCAAAATCGGCGGCGAAGTCTGCTGGCAAGGCCACTACCCGGAAGCGGAGCCCCAGCGGACGCCCGCGCAAGAGTTCCTGAGCCGTGAAGCTTCGCATCGTATGGATTGGCAGGACTCGCAGTTCGCCCATTCAATCGTTGACTGCGGAATACCTGAAACGACTCTCTCGCTACGCCGCCTGTGATGCGCACGAACTGGCATCGGAGGCTGCGCTGCTCAAGCTGGTGGAAAAAAGCACCAGCCGAAAACCACCAATGTTGGTGTTGCTGGATTCGCGCGGCCGTCAGCTTACCTCTGAGGAAATCGCCAACTTTCTGGCATACCATCAATCGCACGATACGCAGGAATTGTTATTTGCGGTCGGGCCTGCCGACGGTTGGAGTGACGCAACCCGCGCCGCCGCGTCCAATGTTTTGTCCTTCGGAAAGGTAACCCTGCCGCATGAGTTGGCGCGGGTTGTGCTGTTAGAGCAGCTCTACCGGGGATTCACCATCTTGAAGGGCCATCCGTATCATGGGGGGCATTAGAAGGAGAGACATGGGCTTTCAGCGGCGGCTTGTCGCCTGCATGATTCTGATATTTGCGGCCACGATTTTCGCGTCGTACTGCGTGGGACAGGAGCCGTCTAAATCGGTTGCGTCGTTCGCGCCTTTGGAGCAGTGGAAAGCAGCCGTAATCAGCGGGAACGTCGCGGTGCTGCAGGCGCTTTACAGTAGTAACCCGCCCGCCCAGGTCGCCACAGCCACGGCCGCGTCCACAGTAACCGCGGAAGTGGCGTTCTGGACCGGGTTAAAAGCGCGGCGCATGAAGATGAATGTCATTCAGTCCGAATCGCCGCAGGCGGGGGTGCAGCAGGTGGTCTTCCAGGCTGAAGTCCATACCAGTGCGGGGCAAACCGTCTACGTAATCGAAGGTCAGCTATGGCAGAAGCAGGGCGAGACCTGGCGGGTGGCCGGCACGAAGCGCTCCGATGCGACGAAGCTGCAACAACCACTCTCCACCAGCAAAGTTATCTATGCTCCCGGGGTGGACGCCCATGCCGAGATCAGTCGTGCTGTAGCACTGGCCGGCAAAGCGCACAAGCGGGTGCTGGTGGTCTTCGGAGCGAACTGGTGTTATGACTGCCACGTGCTCGACCTGGCCTTTCAACGTCCTGATATCGCCAATGTGCTGCAGCACAGCTTCGAAGTGGTACACGTGGATGTCGGCGAGGGCGACAAGAATCAGGACCTCATGGCGCAGTACCAGGTGCCGATGAAGCGCGGTATTCCAGCGATCGCCGTCCTGGATAGAGATGGCAAGCTGCTTTATAGCCAAAAGGGCGGCGAGTTCGAGAAAGCCCGCGCCCTCAGTCCGGAAGATGTTTTGCAGTTTCTGAATAAGTGGAAGCCGGTCTCGCGATAGGACGATTTGGTTGCGAGCGGCTTTGCGGGGAGACTCGCGAGCGTGCTATCCGTTACTATAATTATGGTATTTCGTCTAAAAGCTGCCGCCGCTTCGGCGCACATAAGGAAAAACTTGGAATGAAACGTACTTTGATTTGGCAACTCGCCCTGGTTGCGACTGTTCTATTTGGCAGCATGGCAGTGTGGGGCTCCGATACCTCAATGCTGCGGCCTCCGAAAGGATCGAAGGTCGCCATTATCGTGTTTGAAGATCTCGAATGTCCTGACTGCGCCCGGGCGGCGCCGCTGCTGCATGATGCGGCCAGACAATACAATATCCCCCTGGTGCAACATGATTTCCCTTTGCCCATGCACCCCTGGTCGTTTGAGGCCGCTGTCAATGCCCGCTATTTCGACACCAAATCGCTGAAACTGGGTGACGACTATCGTCTCTACATCTTCAAGAACCAATCGGAGATTACCAAGCAGAATCTTCGCGGTATGACAGAGCGATTTGCCGAGGAGCACAAGGTGGCGCTGCCGTTTGTGGTCGATCCCAATGGGGACCTCGCGGCCAAGGTCAAGGCTGACTACCAGCTTGGCCAGCGCATTCCTCTTGATCACACACCCACAATCTACGTGGTCAGCGATACGGTACGCGGCCAACCCTTCGTCGAGGTCGTCGATCGATCCAAACTCTACCAGTTGATCGACGAGGTGATGAAGGAGACGGCCAGCAACCCGCCGGCAAGCAAGACGGCGAGCACGCATAAACCCGCGCATGCCCAATAAAGAGACGGGCGTTTTTACCGGAAGCTCGCCACCATGGCGGGCTTTTTTCTTGGAGTGAACATCCCGCCTATTCTGCCTATTCCTCGAAACTTTCGGCGTGTCGTCGGGTTGCTATGAGCGAATCGATATGCCCGACAAAGCCGCCGTACAACCGATGCCGCCACTCTCCTCCCACGACCGTATTCTGATGGCAGGTAAGCGCCTATTCGCCCGCAACGGATACGAAAATACCAGCACGGTCGCGATTTCCCGCGAAGCCGGCACCAGCGAATCGCAGATGATGAAGCATTTTGGCAGCAAACAGGGGTTGCTGGTTGCAATTTTTGACCACGGCTGGGCGACTATCGCCGCACGTATGCAAATATCTCCGACGAGCGCTTCGCCCGCGGAACGGCTTATCGGTGTGTTAGAGGCCTTAGCGATCGAAATGAACAGTGATTCCGATCTGAAGGAAATCATGCTGCTCGAGGCCTGGCGTGTGCGCAAGGACAACCGGGATGTGCTCCTGAGCCAGGGATTCCAGCGGTTTTCCGATGCGGTGGATGGAATCCTCAGCGAGATGAGGGACCGAGGCCAAGTCCGCTCAGATGTCAACCTGCAGGCGGTTCGTGCTGCCTTCCTGGGGCTGACGGAGGGACTGTTGCGCGATCAAGTGGTGGCCCAACGCTCGGGGTTTGTCGCCGATTACAACTTTGATGACATTAGAAAAGTTCTGGAAATATTGGTGCCGGCCTTGCGCGGGGAGCAAACTGAGTCCTTGAGGGTGGTTAACGAGTAGGCAGCCAGCTACTGCCGAACGATGATTACCGCACAAGCCACCCCGGGAACAATCTAGAGCTTCCGCAGCACGTCAAATATGTCCTCATTGCTGGGGACTTGGCCGAGGGGATAAATCTTCGCGAAGGCTAGCTTCCCCTTTTTGTCCACGATGAATACGGCCCGCTCGTTGACCCCAGGGAGAGGATCGCCCTCGCGCTGAATTCCGAACATCTTGGCTACGGCCCCATGCGGGTAAAAATCGCTGGCTAGCGGAAAGCTGAGCGTGCCGATCTCTTTTTTTTGCCATGCAGTGTGGCTGGGTATCGAATCTGCGCTGATAGCCACTACTTGGGCATCGTAGCCGGCGAGTTTCTCGGTCTCAGCACTCAGGGAAGGCAACTGCGAGGCGCAGACCGGGGTCCAGTCGGCCGGATAGAAAGCCAGAATGACGTGCTTTTTTCCCCGGTAATCGCTCAGCTTAAATTGCTGCTTGATGTTTCCTACGACCGCCGGGAGTTCGAAATCCGGTACTTCATCACCAACGTTCAAGGTTGCCATTCGATCCTCGCACTTACCTGAGACTCTAGGAGATTCTAGAGGTCAAGCCGAGTTGGGGCAAGTCTTCGGCGGGTGCCCTTTTACACGCACACCTGCGCTGCCCGCGGATCTCGAAAGTACTTCCGCTGGAAATAGAACGCGACGTTCACCAGCGCAATCATCACCGGTACTTCGACCAGCGGGCCTATCACCGCGGCAAATGCCGCTCCGGAGTTGATGCCGAAGACCGAAACTGCAACCGCGATCGCAAGTTCAAAGTTGTTGGAAGCGGCGGTGAACGCGAGGGTTGTGGTCTTCGAGTAGTCGGCGCCCAACTTGCGTCCCATGTAAAACGACACCAGGAACATGATTACGAAATAGGCCAGCAACGGCACAGCGATACGCAATACGTCCAGCGGCAATCTGACTATGTACTGTCCTTTTAGCGAAAACATGATCACGATGGTAAACAGCAGTGCGATCAGAGTCAGTGGGCTGACACGGGGCACGAAGTTACGGTCGTACCAGTCCTGTCCCTTCGCCCGCACCAGCAGCGTGCGGGTAAGAAACCCCGCCAGGAAGGGAATGCCAAGATAAATGAAGACACTCTCCGCAATCTGCCCTATTGAGACCTTTACCACAGCAGCTCTCAGCCCGAGATGCGAGGGCAAAACTGTGATGAAGACCCATGCGTACAGCGAGTAAAAGAACACCTGGAACAGCGAATTGAAGGCGACCAGCCCAGCGGCATACTCGGTATCGCCCTTGGCCAGTTCATTCCACACGATGACCATCGCGATGCATCGCGCCAGCCCAATCATGATCAAGCCGGCCATGTACTCCGGATAGCCCCGCAGAAACACCACGGCCAACACAAACATCAAGATCGGCCCGACCACCCAATTCTGCAGCAGCGACAGGCCAAGGATCTTCTTGTTGCGAAAGACCTCAGGCAACTCCTCGTATCGCACTTTGGTGAATGGCGGATACATCATAACGATCAGGCCGGCTGCAATCGGGATCGAGGTGGTACCAAGGCTGAACCGATTGAGAAACGGGACCACCGTCGGCACCAGCCACCCGAGCACTACGCCGAACGCCATGGCCGCGAAAATCCATGCGGTGAGATAACGATCCAGAAAACTGAGACGACGTTTGTCGTGCATGGTCGACCTCGTAAACCGCTGAAAGCTGTGCGTGTTTGGTGCCACTGCCGCAGCTCGCCACAGACATCTATTGCAGCGTCGGAGCAGTGGTTGTTTGTCGTCCGTCGTCGAAGCTTGACTAAGCGGCCCTAGATATTTCTATGATTGCAGAAATATAGTATAAGGTCAAGCCGCTTGCCCAATGCTGTAGAAAACCTCAGGGCCATCCAGGAAGAGTCGATTTCCCTAGGCCTGAGCTGCCACGGGCTTCCCGCAGAACGGGCAACACATATAGTCACGCTGGATGGGCCGGCCGCAGTTGGCACAAGCTGGGGCGAGTGCATAGCCACATTTCGGGCAGTAGGTGAAATCCGATCCTATCGGCCACTGGCATTTGGGACACGGCGCCAGCAGCGGTTTGCGCAGCAGAAAGTACGCGAGAAAACCGAGCGCCTTGGGAATGAAGATTACCAATAGCGTCCACAGCAGCGAATTCATGCCGCGACGCTTGGAGTCGGCGCACACATAGCCGACCATCAGGACGACGATGGCCAGGAAGATGCCACCACCGATGCTGATCGCCACCAGCGCCGGCATCGGGGGTATTTCTGAATGGCGGATGTAGCGAGGCGCGAGCACCAGCAAACAGATCTGCGCAATGACGAACGCCACCAATGCAATAATCCATGCCACCGTCGGAATAATGGCGAGTTCGCTTCGAAACTGAGACCTTGGTTGATTCATCGCTTTTCTCCTTCATGCTCCCTCGCCAACGCCAGCATGAGTGAGCCTTCGAATATGGGATGAGGAAACGCCAGCAGCAAGCCCGCGATAACGACTGCCGGTAACAGCAGAAACAGCAGAATCCCCGGTTCGACGATCGCTGATGAGAGTCCCACATGCTCTGCTACCCAGGCGCCGAATCGCCACCACAGCCATGCTGAAAGCGCCGAAGACATAGCCCCGATACAAAATGAGATCGCGATCAGGACCATGCGGGACCGCTGCTCTTGCAAATAGGTCAAGCGTGCGTGCACCCGCGCCTGGGTCGCCATCACTAGCGCCGGGCTGGCGGTGACGGCAACCGACCGCAGCAGCCGGCCAGTGCTTTCGGACAGCGTTGCGTATTCGGTACATTCGGGGCACGTCGTCAGATGCGACTCCAGCCAGGTGGCATCCGGAGCGGAGATATCCTCCACGCCACGCCGGGTGATGAGATCAATGGCGCGATCATGGTTTCGGTTGGTCATTGGGGGCCTCCTTGCAGAGCGGGACGCAACGCCATCACGCCGCGATAAATTCTGGTTTTTACGGTGGCAAGGGGAATGTGAATCAATCGCGCGATCTCCTCAAGCTTCATCTGTTCCTGAAAGCGGAGTACCAGAACTTCGCGGAAGATTGCGGGGACGCGGCCTAGCGCCTCGTCAAACATTTCATGCTGCTGCTGAGCTAAAGCCAGGTCGAACGGCGATGGGCCGTCCGCCGCAGGTTCAAAAGGAGCGCCGTCTTCCGGATCTCTCATTTCGTCCAGACTGCTGGGACTCTTCTTGCGCAGATAGTCGATTGCCACGTTGTGGCCGATGGACATCAGCCAAGTCACGAAACGATTACGGCCGTCATACTGATGGCCCTTTTCCAGCACGCGCAGCCACGTCTCCTGGAACAGGTCCTCGGCGACTGCGCGATTGCCGGTCAAGTGCAGCAGGTAGCGGAGCAGCCGGTGCTGATACTGCTCGATCAGAGCGTCGAGCAGATCAGGATCGCGGCGCCGGAGCCCACTTGCGATTTGGGACTCTTCGGTTTCCATCGGAACCAGCGAACTGAAAGCGGTGGCGACCATACTAAAGGGATATACGAGGAAGGGGGGAGAAAAGACTCAAAGGCGGGTTAACCGCGGATTTACGCGGATAACCTTGGGGCTTTAAGGAGGCACAGGTGAGGCATTTTCTTGGATGTATTTTCTTTCAATTCGACGACAGTTCAGAACAATCCGTGGGGATCCGCGTAAATCCGTGGTTAGATTAGCTTTCCGCAGAGTGGCAACCAGGCCAGGCCCCGCCCCTGCTTCTTCCCTTGATTTACAATCATCTATTCGCCTGTCGTCCTTATTCCGACAAGCCGGGTGATCCTCGGCGCTCATAACCCTTCTAGAACGGAGCACGAACTTGCCAGAGACAATTTATGACGTCGCCATCATCGGAAGTGGACCTGCGGGCTATACCGCGGCCATTCGCGCCGGCCAGCTTGGACTGAAGGCCGCCCTGATCGAGAAAGATCCATACCTGGGTGGCACGTGTTTGCATGTCGGTTGCATTCCTACCAAGGCTTTGCTGTTCAACGCGGAAGTCTTCGACCACGTCAAGGAAGGCATGGAGCTGGGTCTGGAGAACACCGCCGGCGTCTCGCTGAACTGGGGCGCGATCCAGAAGCGCAAGCAGGGCATTGTCGACAAGCACGCCAAGGGGCTCCAGTTCCTGATGAAGAAGAACAAAGTGGACGTCATTCGCGGATGGGGCAAACTGACGGGTCCCGCGAAAGACGGCATTCACACGGTGGCACTCGAAGGGGGCGACCAGAAGTCCATCAAAGCGAAGAACGTCATACTCTCCACCGGTTCTTCGGCGCGCATGTTGCCCGGTATGCAGGCTGACATGCAGGTGCTGACCAACATTGAGGTACTCAGTCTGGACCAGATTCCCAAGTCCCTGATCGTGATCGGCTCAGGCGCGGTGGGCGTCGAGTTCGCCAGCATCTATAAGTCGTTCGGCGCCGAGGTAACTATCCTCGAGATGCTGCCCAGGTATGTGCCGGTCGAAGACGAGGAAGTGTCGAAGGAGTTGATGCGCGTGTATCGGAAGCGCGGCATCAATGGTTTTGTAAATGCCAAGGTTGAGAAGGTAGAAAAGACCAAGACGGGAGTCGCCGTCACCTTTACCGTCGATGGCAAACAGCAGAAGCTGGAAGCCGAGAAGGTGCTGGTAGCGGTGGGTCGCGCGCCGATGACCGAGAACGTCGGCATCGAGAAGACAAAAATCGAATTGGACCGCGGTTTCGTGAAGATTGACCAATTCATGCGCACGGCTGAACCTGGGATCTACGCCATCGGCGACATTGTCGTGGGCTTCCCTCAACTGGCGCATGCCGGCGCCATGGAAGGCATTGTGGCGGTCACGCACATCGCGGGCAAACCGACGAAGAACATCAACCCCCTGCGCATTCCCAATGCGACCTATACTTACCCCGAGATCGGAAGTGTGGGCCTCACCGAAGCTAAGGCGAAGGAAAAGGGTCATACTGTAAAGGTCGGCAAGTTTCCCTTCACTGCGAACTCGCGCGCCAGCATCGTGGGACAGCACGAAGGCTTTATCAAGATTGTCACTGACACCAAGTATGGAGAGATTCTGGGCGTGCACATCATCGGCCCGAATGCGACCGAGCTGATTGCCGAATCGGTCCTGGCGCTGGAGATGGAATGCACCGCGGAAGAACTGGCAAACATTATTCACGCGCATCCGACGTTGTCAGAGGCGATGCTGGATGCGTCGAATGCGGTGTTTGGCATGGCGATTAATGCGTGAAGGGCCGCTGTTCGCGATTCGCTATTCGCTGTTCGCTGTTGGGCCTCAGCTGCGAACCTCGCTCGCATAGCCGATATCTTCTCTGTTAAACCAGGGCGAAAAGCGAAGAGCGAAGAGCGTGCGGCAGATAGCCTTTCTTGGAAGGAATTGTAAAGATTATGAGTCTCTTAAAGTGGTGTGACGAGGGCCCGGCGACAGTTTCGCTGCAGGCAACAGTGGAAGACGCGATCCTCACGATGCTGGAAAAACAAGTGGGCGCGGTGGCCGTCATCGACGAGCAGCAGGTCGTGGCGGGTATGTTTACCGAACGCGACGTCCTGGCGAAGTTCGCCCTCAGCGGGCGAGATCCCAAACGCACACCGGTACATGAGTTCATGAGCCCGATGGTCGAGATGGCGACTGAAGAGACCACTCCCAGCGAGGCGCTTCAGGTGATGCTAGAGCGCCACTATCGCCATATGCCGATTGTGGACGATCACGGAAAAGTCCTCGGGATCTGCTCCATCCGCAACATCCTGGAGGCACGCGTGGATAACCTGCTGGCAGAACTGGACAGCAACACCCATAAAACCGGAGCATAATTCCGGCATTGCTCTGAGGAATTCAACGTTCACGCCATCAATGAGTTCATCGGTTGTCTTTTAGTGACCGATCTGCTGGGGAAACTCATGCGCGCCCCGCAAACTCCCGGGTCTCAGTTGACACTTTGACCTTCTCGCCTTCTTTGATGAAGAGGGGAACGCGGATTTCCAAGCCGGTCTCCAGCTTGACTGGCTTGGTCACACCGCCGCTCGCCGAATCGCCCCGCGCGCCGGGTTCCGCGTAGGTGACTTCCAACTCAACCTGCGCAGGCAGCTGTAAGCCGATGGGATTGCCGTTGTACTTGTGCAACTGGATCAACCCGCCCTCCACCAGAAAGTCCAGGGCATTCCCAACCATCTCGTCGTTAAGGGTAAGGGTCTCGTAGGTTTCCTGGTCCAGGAAGTGAGAACCGTCTTTGTCGCTATACAAGTACGAGGCGGGGCCTATCTGAAGGTCGGGTTCCTTGAACTTGTCACTCGCCTTGAAGGTCTTTTCAAAGACCGCGCTGGTGAGAAGGTTGCGCATCTTCAGGCGCACCAAGGTCTGAGCGCCACGGGCGGAAGGCGTGGTCACCTCGGCTTCCAGACAGTGGAATGGGGTGTTTTCAAACTCAAAGAACGTCTTGCGCTTGATATTGATGGCATCAATTAATGCGGCCATGAACTCCTCGAGGGCCCGACGGCACCGGAAATTCTAAAGTGATCCTGGATCCAATTTCATGTTCATTATAACGGCGAGCGCTCCCCAGATAGGGGTTCGAAGGACTTAGGCTCGAATGAACAAATTCCGCAACCCATGCATTGGGCGGAGCAGCAACAAGCGATGCAATAACCTGCGAGTGATTAGGACTGCGTAAACATGCTGGCGGAGGGAGAGGGATTCGGAAGGCAATCTTGTATTGAAAACACAGAAGTTACTGAAAATTAAGCACGCTCAAAACTACACAAACACACATTACGCGGTGTCTTGGTACGTGCGAAGTACCGGAGATTTTCGTTGAAGATTCGCCTTTCGTTTCATCTTCTCTTGGTGCGACAATGTGGCACATGAGCATTATTGATAACGCGAAGGAATTGGCTACTGCCGTTGACGAAATTAAGAATCTGGAACTTTATGAATGGGTCCTCAACCTCAACGCTGGCATTATGGACTTAGTCGAGGAGAACCGCCAGCTCCGAGGGAAAGAACGAAGACCTGCATAAATGCTGGCGCTCCGTCAGGAGATGAAGTTCACGGAGCCATTCTATTACCAAGATGGCGACCAAACGCCATTCTGTCCAGCTTGCTTCGAATCAAAGGAACCCGCTGCCGTTCACGTCGTATTTCTCTACACCAGACCGAACGGCTCTCTGGTCTGGCAGTGTCCAGTCTGCAAAACCCAATACAACCCCAATAAAGACCGCCCTGCTCCCTCCCCCACGGGCCACCTCTAGGATGAGTCCTTGGGGATAACCCTACTCTTGCAATTTTCCGCCGGTGTGGCTTGACTTAAGTAATGAGAGAAATCAAATTCAGGGCGTGGGGTAAGAAATTAAAACAGCTATATGTCCCTCTAACTATCTCTAACCCTCCAACACCTGGGATGAAAGAGAACTTGCCCTCATGCAGTTCACCGGCGAGTACGCCAACGCCGGGCTGGTTCAAGCCACTGACGCGAACTTCTACGGGACAACGCCAGGTGGTGGCGCTAGCAACGACGGCACGGAAGCTGTGCAGCGTGGTGAATGTGCCGCTCGGGGGTAATCTTGAAGACCGATGTCGAGATTGTGGTAAAGCCGCACGGTGACAGGAAAAATGCTCCGGCCCTGCAAGTGTTCTGAAAGACAGTGATAGGGGCGTCCAGTTCCGGCGAAACACCTCAGGAGCTAGAGCAATTGTGGAACTCCTCTAAACCCTGTTGGTCTCATTACTCTCAATGCTCTCCCGATAGCGCAGCTTCATCGCCAGCAAAGGCGCACTGAGGAAGAAGGTCACGGCATTCGGCAAGATGATGGGCAACGAGTGAATCAGGAAGCCGTAGCTCACCCACAGCAACAAGCCTACGTTGAGGCTGATCAGCATGAGCAGGGAGAGATCGCGCACGGACTTTGTGCGGAAAGAGTGCAAGGCTTGAGGAAGGTAGGCCAGCGTGCACAACGTGCCCGCGGCAAAGCCGGTTAGCGACGCGAGGAACATGTCTCAGCGTACCATCGGCGACGCGACGGCGGCGCTTCCCCAGATACAGCACTCCGGATAAGCTCACCCGATCCTCAGTACGATCTTGCCGTAGTTGGCGCGTTGCAACATCAGGCGATGGGCTTCGCCGGCTTGCTCCATCGGCAGGACATGCCCAATCTCGGGATGCAGTTTGCCCTGTTCAATCCAGGGCTGCATGGCTTGCAGAGTGCGAGCGATCAGCTCGTGGTCCTTGGCTAGTATGCTGAGCCATAGTCCATGTGCGCTCAAGCTTTTCGCCATCATGGTGCCGGTGTCAAACTGGTGCCGCTGTCCGGTGGCAGTGCCATAAATAATGACTCGCCCAAACGGCCGGCAGCAGCGCAGGCTCTTGGCCGTGTGTTCGCCGCCCAGCATCTCGAACACCGCGTCGACACCCTGTCCGTTGGTCAGTTCCTGGATACGCTGCTCGTAATCCACCTCGCGATAGTTGATGCCGTGGTCCAGTCCGAGCTTCTTCACCCGCTCCAGCTTTTCTTCGGACGATGACGTGCCGTAAGTTTCGATATTCAGCAACTGTCCGATCTGGATGGCGGCCGTGCCTACGCCACCGGCGGCGGCATGAATCAGCACGCGACGGCGCTGCTGATCGTGGCGAAGGATTGGCTCTAAGGCGTCGGGCGTAAGGCCGGCCTTCCAATAAGCTAGATAAGCGGTCAGAAAGTTCACTGGGAAGGCAGCCGACTGCTCCGAACTCCAGCCTTTGGGTTGCGGCCAAAGCAGTTGGGGCTTCATGGCGATCTTCTCGGTGGCCGCGCCATATTGCATGTAGCCCATCACGCGCTCGCCGGTGGCCTCGACCACTCCAGCAAACTCGCGCCCGGTAATGAACGGTGGGGGCGGAGTACCGCTATAGGTCCCCTGAGTTGACATGGTATCGGCGAAGTTGATGCCCACAGCTTCCACGCGAACGATCACCTCGTCCGCTTTGGGCTGCGGATCGGGCATGTCGCGAACTTCGAGAACTTCAGGTCCACCAGAACGAGTGACAACAACGGCTTTCATAATTCGATTCTACGACGCGGGCGGAATTCGAGTTAGCTTAGAGCTGAAGTGAGTTGTGCCGATTGGATGGTGCTTGAGAATGTGCCAACGCCTCGCACCTAGGCGCAAAGCACCGCTGAACCGGGATTATTCCCCCAATTCGGCAGCTGATGACAGCCCATCCTTGAAGGGGCGCGGCTTCAGCCGCGCCGTTACGCCCGTGGGAAGTTAGGCTTTAGCCGCTGCGGGAACTCGCACTTCATCTCAACACCGAATCCCCTCTGTGGCTAAACACTCTGCTGAAAAAGTCAGAAAAGCAGATCCCTCGCGGGCTGAAGCCCGCTCGTGATGACAAATATAAAAGACTTATCACGGCGTACCTGAAGGTACGCCCCTTCAATGCCGCCGCGATCGGGTCTTTCAGCAAATTGTGAAGTCGCCCCCCTTCAAATCTGCTGAAAGGCATGAATAATCCAGTTGATGTCGGTACTTCCCACCCTTGCACCTGAGCCTCACGCGGAGAATTGATCTACACTGCTGCGAGCGAGGTGAACACAGTGAAGGTGGGTCTTATATTCGCGGCGGCATTGTTGCTTGCAGTTGTTCTGACGCAGGCGCAGGGCCACAGCGCCTCCACATCAGCCGGCGAAGATGCGATTCGAGCGGTCCTACAGTCGCAGGCCGATGCTTGGAACCATCACGATCTCGATGGTTTCATGAACGGGTACTGGCACTCGGCTGATCTGACGTTCTTCTCCGGAACCACCGAAACCAAGGGATGGGAGCCGACCCTGGAACGCTACCGTCGCAGCTATCAATCGGAGGGTCATGCGATGGGAACTTTGTCGTTCAGCGACTTGCAGGTGCAATTGCTGGATCCCAAGTCGGGCTTCGTGCGGGGGAAGTTTCAACTCGTCATGCCCGATGGCAAACAGCCGCATGGCGTGTTCACGCTGGTGTTTCGCAAGCTTCCCGAGGGCTGGCGCATCATTCACGATCACACCTGTGCTGAGTAGGGTGAGTTCTGCTCAAAGAGCCCGCCTGACCCAGAGAGTGAATCTTTGGTGGGAGCCCCCGCATTCATGCGGGGGAAAAGGGTCCAGATTCTGATCATGCGCTTTAGCGCTGGTCTCGAGAAATCCACGGCTGAAGCTTGGCTCCCAAGGGACCTGGACTGAAAGTCCAGCTCCCCCTGCTGAAGCACGGGGGCTCCCACCAAAATCCTGCACGGTGTCATCCGGCGTCCGATTACATCGAAAGGGCTATAGACGGCACTGGCCGCGGGTGTAGAATTCAGCCAGTACAGGCGGTATCCCGAAGTCGGGGAACTGCACTGGAGGACATCGTGAGTATTACCACCGGCGACTTCCGCTCGAAGATCACCTCTTCCACTCTTCTCGAAAAGAAACAGCGTAAGGAAATCATCACTTGTCTGACCGCCTACGACTACGCCAGCGCGCGGCTGGTGGATGAGGCCGGCATTGACATCGTCCTGGTCGGCGACTCACTGGGAATGGTGATGCTGGGCTATGAAAATACCCTGCCCGTCACTATGCAGGAGATGCTGCACCACACGCGCGCAGTCAGACGCGGGGTTAAACGGGCATTTCTAGTGGCCGACATGCCTTTCGCTTCGTACCACATCACTGCGCGTGAGGCCCTGCGCAACGCCGCTCGCTTTATCAAAGATGCTGGCGCCGAGGCGGTGAAGATTGAGGGCGGCGAAAAGCGCTCGCGCCTGGTCGAACGCATGGTTGAGGCGGAGATTCCCGTGGTCGGCCACATCGGGCTGACGCCGCAATCGGTGCACGCCATGGGCGGATACAAGGTGCAGGGCAAGACCCTGAGCGCGATCGAGCAACTGATGCACGATGCGATCGCCCTGGAACGCGCCGGGGCGTGTTGTATCGTTCTCGAAGGCATTCCGCGCGAAGTCGCAAGCATGATCACAAGCGAATTGGAGGTCCCAACCATCGGGATCGGCGCCGGGCCGGAGTGCGATGGTCAGGTGCTGGTCTTCCACGATCTTCTGGGACTCACACTGGCGCCGCCGGCGAAGTTCGTTCGTCGTTACGCGGACATGGCGTCGGTGATCAACAATGCGGTGCTGGCATTCAAGGACGACGTTAAATCCGGTGTCTATCCGTCCGACGCCGAGTCTTATCATCTGCCCAAGGAAACGCTCTCAGCGTTGCAGGGCATTGCGGAACGCAAGCGAGCTGTGCAAGTGTAGGAGGATGCGGCTGTCGCTGCGCTTCGCCATTCTGTTGGTAATGACGCTGAACCTGGCCATGCCGGTGTCGGGTCAGAAGTCCTCCGCCACGCCTGCGCGCAAACCTGTTCCCAGGAAGAGCTATTGCCAGCCTGACGGCGGTTTTTGCTTCAAGTATCCCGGTTCGTGGAGCGTGCTGGGCGAAGTTTTCAACGGCAACGGCGTGGTGGTTGCGCCTCCGCAGAAACTGGACCGCGCGCTGTGGGACGAGATCACGGTCGCGCTGATTCTGCCCCCTGCGGAAGGCGATGAAGAGCAGGTAAGCCTGGATGGCTTGATCGAGCAGGCCTCCCAGAGCATGCGCCAAGCCGGCCAGAGCTTCGAAACCTTGCAACGCCAGCAGCGCACCGTGGACCACAAGCCGGCGCAGATGTTGAAGGTCCGCTATCACGAGAAAGCTACCGATCGCGACTGGATCGAGCAGATGGTTTTTATTCAGGGCCCGGATGGCGAGATGTACTCGGTTGCGCTGAAATGTTCGCCGGAAAATATGGTGCATCTGGAGCCGGCGTTTGCGAGCGTTCTGGAGAGCTGGATGCTGCCCGAGCCGGAAGTTCCGGCGGGAGCGGGGGATGCGCCTAAGCAGGCAACGCCGCCAGCGAAGACGGCACCCGGTCACTGACGGAGTTTTGATCAGTATCGGGGTGGAGCACCGCTTCAGGTGATTATTCATGAGGATTTTATGCTTTGAAGGGACAGGGCTTCAGCCGCGCTGTAAGCTCCTGCCATTGTGATGGCTTTACAGTTTGTTGAAAAACTCGATCTCGGCGGCAATTGAAGGGGCGTACCTTCAGGTACGCCGTCATAAGTCTTTATAGATTTCTCATCACGAGCGGGCTTCAGCCCGCGAGGGATCTGCTGTTGTGAGTTTTTCTAGCAAACTGTTTAGCCACCGAGGAGCTTCGTTGTTAGACGAAGTGCTAAGACGAAGTGCGATTTCCTCTGGGGCTAAAGCCCGACCTTCGACGCACACACGGCGCGGCTGAAGCCGTGCCCTTTCAAAGCGCCATCATGAAGCTGCTATAACAATCCCAACCATGAAACGCGTTGCCACCATCGCCGAAATGAAGGCAGCTTGCCGTCAGGAAACCCGCAACGGCAAGACCCTGGGATTCGTGCCTACCATGGGCGCTCTGCACGAAGGTCATCTTTCGCTGGTGCGTGCGTCCAGGGCGCGCTGCGATGTGACCGCCGTTTCCATCTTCGTAAACCCGCTGCAATTTGGTCCCGCGGAAGATCTGGACAAGTATCCCCGCCCCTTGGAGCGCGATGCTGCGCTGCTGGAGCAAGCTGGAGTGGATCTTCTCTTCACGCCTGGAGTAAAGGAAATGTACCCGCCGGGGGCGCAAACCTACGTATTAGTGGAGGAGCTGAGCAATCAGCTCGATGGCGCATCGCGTCCGGGGCATTTCCGCGGAGTGGCGACCGTGGTGGCAAAGCTGTTCGAAATCGTCCGTCCCGATTGCGCCTTCTTTGGACAGAAGGATGCCGCGCAGGTCGCCGTGCTTCGCAAACTGGTGGACGATCTTGATATGGACGTTGAGGTCGTCGTCTGCCCCATTGTGCGTGAGAAAGATGGCCTGGCGATGAGTTCGCGCAATGCTTACCTGACAGCGGAGCAGCGAAAGCAGGCGCTGGTACTGTACCGGGCTCTAACTCGCGTGCAAACCGCTCTGGACCATGGTGAGTGGGAGTCGGCAAAACTCATCGAGATTGGCAAGCAAGTGATTGCGGAAGAGGCGGGCGCGCGCCTGGACTACTTCACCATCGTTGATCCCGACACGCTTGAGCCGGTGGCTGAAGTGTCGTACTGCGCGCTGGTGGCCGTCGCGGCTTATATGGGGGCGACGCGGCTAATCGATAATGTTCTGGTCACAGCGTCATCCCGGTAGATTACGGCATGGCTGAAGCCATGCCCCTTCAAAGCGTAATCTCGTTCCTGAATAAGGCATATATAGCGCCCCTCTACCCAGACTTGCCCGGGTTGCGTCGATTCTGAAGCCGCTTGACTCCCGACAACCACGCCGCACCCAGCACCAGCACCACTGGAAAACATTCCAGCGTATAGCGAGGCTCGGGATTTTCCAGCGTTCCCAGAAATGCCGAGCGCAAGAGCACAAACAACAACATGAGAGCGAGGTACTGAGGCCGCGGGCCGCGCACCACTCCCATCACTGCGGCGAACAGGAACAGCAGGTTGAGCACGCCCCACAATGTGGCCAGAACACAGCTCTCCGTATCATTGGCGTACTCCCACCAGCGCGTGTCGAGCGGCAACATTTCGGCGCGGGGACGCAGCCACATGTCGGCGATGCGCAACGCCGGCAGCGAGACATAGTAGCGGAATGGCGATCGCGCTACGCGCTGGTCGGCCAACTCAGCAAAACGAGCATTCAGCGCGGGATCGACAACATGCGTCTTCGAATAGTCGTTAAAGATGGCTTGCGTCTGCTCGCGCTCCTGCGCGCTGTCGAAGGCTCGCGAGGGCAGCAGGCGGAAGTCGAACTCGTCGCCGGGGATCTGCCAGTAAACCTCTTCCGTCGAAGCGTAATCGACCATCCAGGTCCGTACCCACTTGTCGAAACCAGACGGAACGAACTCGTCACGATCGCTGGCGTAGCGCGGGGCCAGCGGTTCGAAGCTATGGAAGTCGCGCCAGTTTCGCACGGTCCAGGGCACCAGAGGCGCAAGCGAAATCGCCAGCACCAGTACTCCTGCCCAGAAGAGGTGCGGTGCGTTCCGCCGGCCGGCGCCACATTCTCCACAGTAGGAACAGCCCCAACGCCACCAGCAGAATGCCACCGTCGGGACGGAGGAGAATTCCCGCCGAAACCGCGATGCCGCAACCCACCCACGCCGACCAGCGGATGGTCCGCTCTTCCGACGCCTGGAACGCCGCAACCGCGCAATCAAGCGCGATCGCTGTGAAGAAGATGCTCACCGTTTCGGCCAGAGGGGCTACGGTGTAGTCGGCGGTAAAGGGACATAGCGCGGCCAGCAGGAAGGCAAACCGTGCAGCGCGCGCCGATACCGTTCGGCGTGCCAGGTCGGCGATAACGAAACAGCCGGCCACATCGATGACGATTTGCACCAGCAGGACCGCGTTGTAATGCTCGCTGCCGAAGAGCATGAAGCAAGCGGCAAGGAATGCGGGATAGCCGGGCAGGCGGATCCACGTGGGCCGCGGACCTTCGGCATGGCTGAGGCCGTAGATGCCGTGCTGCAGCCAGTTCCGGGCGATATCGCCGTAAATCAGAGAATCGCCGGTTACATGCGGGAATCTAAGGT
Source organism: uncultured Acidobacteriaceae bacterium (assembly GCA_963721155.1). Classification (GTDB taxonomy): domain Bacteria; phylum Acidobacteriota; class Terriglobia; order Terriglobales; family Acidobacteriaceae; genus Bog-257. Next base: position 99,733 of record CAVRID010000004.1, read on the forward strand.
AAAAGAAAAGCCGCAGGACAAACGCGGCCAGCGTGACCAGCAGGAAGTACTTCCGATACTTCCGGAGCATGTCGCGGAATGACGGCAGCTCTGTTTTCCCCAGCGAATTGCACTCCTGTTCCAGCACGTGGCGAATATAACAGTTCGAAGCGAGCACTTGGCACTTAGCATTTGGCAGTTAGTTAAGGCGCTCCGGCCAAATGCTAACGGCTAAGTGCCAACTGCTGCTACGATTAAATTGGCCCTGAATGCCCAAGTCGAAACAGATTTTCTTTGATCCTGACCGCAAGCGCTGGCGACGCTTACGCTTTGCCCTCGACATCAGCGTAATCGTAGTCACCGTGCTGGTGGTGTTTTTTGTCGTAACCGTGATTCGGGGATCCTCGGTTCCCGGAGTACCGCTACCGGCGGTGAAGAAGCCCTATCACGCTCTTAAGGAGAGCCAGAAGCGCAAGCCGCCACGCCGCCTGAACACTCACCGCAAAACCAAGCGGCCGGCATCGCAGGTGGTGCTGAACTCCGACGAAGGCATTCGTGGAGCCTTCTACGTGCAGTGGGACGCGGCCAGCTTCGCGTCCTTGAAGGAATACTACCCGCAGATCGATCTGCTGTTTCCCGAGTGGATGCATGTCCTGACCGCTGACGGCCGGCTGCAGGGCGTCACCGAGCTGAACACGCTGTACGACGTGATGGACAGCAAGGGCAAGCCGCGGCCCATCGACGACAAAGTCATGTCGTTCCTCAAGGGCGAGAAGGCGCAGACGGAAGTCTTTCCGCTGGTCAACAATTTCGATCCCATCTCCAACCAGTGGAATCCGGACACCGCCAAGTTCATGGCCGACCGGGCCGCGCGGCAACGCTTCCGCAGTGAGCTACTCAAGTTTCTCGCTACCGATCAGTATAAGGGCATCACGCTCGATATCGAGGCCTTTCCAGACAGTTCGCGTGACGACTTTCGCACCCTGGTGCAGGAACTCTACGGCGACCTTCACGCCAAAGGCTTGAAGCTCTATGTCGCGGTGGCGGTCAACGACAAGAGCGACTATGGCGCAATTGCGCAAGTCTCCGACGGCTTGATCCTGATGAACTACGACCAGCACTACCCGGGCGGCCAACCCGGCGCGGTGGCCGGTCAGGACTGGTTCATCAAGAACCTTCAGGACGCGCTGAAGGTGATGCCGAAGGAAAAGATCATCTGTGCCGTCGCCAATTATGGTTACGACTGGGCGATGAAGAAGGGGCAGAAGAAGGGTACGGCGCCGGAAAACGTGCATAATGTGTCGGCGCAAGAGGCGTGGCTTGAGGCATCCGACGCCGAGACCGACATCAACTTCGACGACGACGCGATGAACCCGCACTTCGCGTATCTGGATGAGTCCAACGTCCGTCACGATGTCTGGTTTCTGGATGGGGTGACGGCGCTGAACCAGATGCGCGCCGCCCACGCTCTTGGCATCGATACGTTTGCGCTGTTCCGGCTCGGAGCCGAAGACCGCTCCCTCTGGGCGGTATGGGACAAGCCTTTTGAGTCCGGCGCGCCGGCCAAGCTCAGCACTGTTCCTCCCGGTCAGGATGTCGACATCGAAGGCCTCGGCGAGATTCTACGCATTCAGTCACGACCGGCGGCCGGGGAGCGCAAGATTACCGTCGATCCTGACACCAACCTTGTCAGGGACGAAATTTTCCAGACGCTGCCGTCACCTTACGTCGTCGACATGTATGGCGGCACGCCGCAGAAAAAGGTCGCCATCACGTTCGATGATGGTCCCGACCCGGAGTGGACGCCGAAGATCCTCGACGTGCTGAAAGAGAAGGGGGCGAAAGCAACTTTCTTCCTTATCGGTGCAGAAGCCGAAAGGTATCCCAGCCTCACCAGGCGCATTTACAACGAAGGACACGAGATCGGGAACCACACGTTCACGCATCCCGACATCAGCAACATCTCCAAGCGCTATTTCGAAGTGGAATTGAACCTGACCGAGCGTTTCTTCGAGGGCAAGCTTGGGGTGAAGCCGGTGCTGTTCCGTCCGCCGTATTCCATCGACCAGGAGCCCGACACCGCAGATCAGGTGCGCCCCCTGGAACTGGCGCAGGACCTCGGCTATATCACCGTTGGCGATAAGATCGATCCGAACGACTGGCACGATAATCCGCGACGCACAGCGGACGAGATTATCAAGGACGTGATGGACAATCTGCCGCCTTGCCGGCCCGGCAATCTGGCTTGCGGAAATGTCATCCTGCTGCACGACGGCGGCGGCAACCGCAGCCAGACGGTCATCGCGCTGGGGGCCATCCTCGACGGTCTAAAGGAGCGCGGTTATCAGGTTGTGCCCATTTCAGAGTTGATGGGCAGATCGCGCGCCGACGTTATGCCTCCGATTACCACCAATGAACGCTGGGCAGCGTGGATTGACGGACTTAGCTTCAGCATGTTCGGCTTTATATCGGCATTCATCATTTTCGTTTTCTTCGTCGGTGACGTGCTCATGAGCGGGCGCTTAGTGCTGGTCGGGACCCTGGCCATCTTTGATCGCTTTCATCGGCGCAAGACTACCTTCGATCCCAACTACCGGCCCGCGGTTGCGGTGCTCGTCCCCGCCTACAACGAGGCGAAAGTCATCGAGCGGACTGTCCGTTCAGTCCTCGACTCCGACTACAAGAACCTGCGCGTCATTGTGATCGACGATGGGTCAACGGATGCCACCCTGGAGGTGACGCGCGCGGCTTTCCAGGAGGAAATCGCTGCCGGGAAAGTTACCGTGCTGACGAAGCTGAACTCCGGCAAAGCCGACGCGCTCAACTTCGGACTTGAGCAGGTAACGGAAGAGTTGTTTGTCGGCATCGACGCGGACACCCTGGTTGCGCCCGATGCGATCTCGAAGCTGGTTCCACACTTCAGCAATCCGAAGGTTGCCGCGATGGCTGGGAACGCCAAGGTGGGCAATCGGGTGAATCTATGGACCCGCTGGCAGGCGCTTGAGTACATCACCAGCCAGAACTTCGAACGGCGCGCCCTGAACACGCTCAATGCAGTGAGTGTGGTCCCCGGTGCCATTGGGGCATGGCGCACCGCTCCAGTCCGCGCCGCTGGTGGCTACCAGCACGACACTGTCGCGGAAGATGCCGATCTCACCATGGCTCTTTTGCAGGCGGGCTATTGGGTCAATTATGAGGACCGCGCCCTCGCCTACACTGAAGCTCCAACCAAAGCGAGTGGGCTGATGCGGCAACGCTTTCGCTGGTCGTTCGGAATCATGCAGTCGGTGTGGAAACATCGCGCGGCCATGAAACAGAAGGGCGCGCTGGGCTGGGTCGCATTGCCCAACGTCATAATCTTCCAAATCCTGCTGCCGCTGGTTTCGCCCTTCATCGATATTATGTTCGTCGTGGGGGCCGCAACCTACTTCGTCAACAAATACTTCCATCCCGAATCGGCGAATCCAGCCAGCTTCCATCGCCTGGTGGTGTACTTCGCATTGTTCATGGTGATTGATTTCATCGCCTCCGCGGTGGCCTTCACGCTGGAGCGGCAACAGCCCGGCGGAAGGCGCGACTTCCTGTTGCTGGGCCATGTCTGGTTGCAGCGCTTCGCCTATCGCCAACTGTTCTCTCTGGTGCTCATTAAAACGCTCAAGCGCGCCATGGAAGGTGGCGGCTTTGCCTGGGACAAACTGGAGCGCACGGCCAGTGTGAGGCAGCCCATTGTTGTAGCCCGCGAAAGCGAGGCGCGGTAATGGAGGGCAACTGGTGAGCCCTGCTCCGAGGCCCGCTCTGGATATGAGCGTCAACGTCGCTGGCATTGAGCTGAAAAATCCGATCATGGCCGCCAGCGGCAGCTTTGGTTATGGCGTGGAATTCGAGGACGTGGTTGCTCTTCATCGGCTAGGCGGCTTCGTCGTGAAGGGTCTCTCGCGCGAACCGATGGCCGGCAATCCTCCGCCGCGGTTGTTCGAAACCGCTGCCGGCATGCTCAATGCCATCGGATTACAGAACATTGGCGCACGCGCCTTTCTGGAAGAGAAGCTGCCGCTCCTGAAGAACATCAAGAACATCGTTTTTTTCTGCAACGTCTTTGGGCACTCGCAGGATGAGTACGAGGATGTGGTGCGCATTCTCAATGATGGCGAGGGCATCGCCGCTTATGAGCTGAACGTTTCCTGTCCCAATGCGAAGTGCGGCGGAATTGCTTTTGGCAGCGACCCCAAAATGTTGTTTGACGTGGTCAGTGCGGTGAAAAAGATTGCCGCCCGCCCGCTGATCGTAAAGCTCTCCCCCAACGTCACCAGCATTCCTGAGGTGGCGCGGGCCGCCGAGGAGGCAGGAGCAGACGCCATCTCACTGGTCAATACGTTTGTGGCCATGGCGATTGATGCCGAAACCCGCAAGCCGCGCATCTCCCACGTCACCGCGGGACTTTCTGGACCGGCCATCAAGCCGATTGCTCTACGCATGGTCTGGGAGGCCGCGAACGTGGTGAAGATACCCGTGATCGGGATTGGCGGCATCAGCACCGCCGAAGATGTGGTTGAGTTCATGCTGGCGGGCGCGACCGCGATCGAGGTGGGCACCGTGAATTTCTGGGACCCATGCGCCTGCGAAACCCTGGTCGATTCCCTGGAGAAGTGGTGCCTGGAGCACCGCGTGGACAAGCTCAGGGACCTGACCGGCGGGTTGAAGCTGGAGTAGCAATTAGCAATTACCAGCTAGCGATTAGTGTCCTGAGTCATAAGTTCGTTCCATAAGCCGGCGGTTTGTATCAGAGCACGAGGGACTTGTTATTCCGTGCCACCCCCCGATGGGTCTTGAAGAAAGGCCCAGACCGATTCGCGAGCTTACCAGGTTGAAGCTGAGCCCAACCCGTGCTACAAACGAACCCATGGACAAGGTCATCCACCAGTATTCCAGCTTCGATGCCCTTGAGACCGAGGAATATCGCGACTGGCAAGCATTGCCACCCCACGAGCGGATGAGGGCAGTTGCCGAGATCACCTTGGCGACTTACCACATGAAGGAACCGGCCCGCAATGTTCGACGACTTCAAAGAACTCTTGTTCATCTTCAATTCCCGGAAGGTTAAATATCTGATCGTCGGAGGCTATGCGGTGTCATTGCACGCGCAACCCCGGGCGACGAAAGATATCGACCTGCTAATTAAGCCGGAGCCAGAAAACGCAAAGGCGGTCTATGCCGCGTTATCGGAATTCGGCGCACCGCTCGATGGACTCGCAGACGACGACTTCATCTCGCGCGGCAAGTTTTTTCGCATGGGCCAAGCTCCGCTCACGGTGGACATTCTGCCAGAAATCAGCGGTGTTGATTTTGATTCTGTTTGGCAAAGACGAGTTGAAGTCGAGATCGACCCCGCAAGCGGACTGACGGCGCCTTTCATTTCGCGCGACGATTTGATAACCGCGAAACTGGCGGCCGGGCGGCCGCAAGACATTGCCGACGTTGCCGCGCTTCGCAAAGCCGCAGAGAGTCAAGTGCGCGAAGCTGGAGAGAAAAACCCCCAACCGGAAAAGGAAGACCCCAACCAGCAAGAATAAAGTGGCGAATGAATCCTGTGTTCAGGACGCGGTCAGGTGCGCGCCCTGAAGTACGAGCGTGCGATTTGGTTACGCCGTTACGCTCGCGGCCTTGGCATCGATGTCCTGCAGCTTTTTCACGCTGGTGATCAAGTCGGGATCGATCGCCAGAATCGACTTAGTATGCGTGATCTCAAACAGGCGCTTCACCTGATCGTTGGCGCCGGCAACGCGGAAGTGTCCGCCCAGCTGTCCAATCTCTCCAAAAATGTGCATGATGATGCCGAGCCCCGCACTGTCCACGAACTCAACGTGGGTCAGGTCGAGCACAAGTTTGCGCACGCCGTCTTGAATCAGGGAATTGAACAGAGCTTCGGTTTCGCTGAGGCGCGTCCCCAAGGTGAAGCGGCCCGCGCAGGATACCCCGGTAATATCCGGTTCGAATTGGAAGACTTCGGTTTCCAGCATCATGGCCGCGTGGTTCCTTTGGTGAGATTTGGCTTTCTAAGGTATCACGGTGGCCTTGCGAAGCCTAAAGCAAAACTTTGTCGCACCGACCGCTCGCGACGACGTAAATCACAGACCACCGACCACTTTGGCCTCGGGAAATCGCGGCCGCACTCTCGCGATTCTGGAGCTGCCTCAGAGAGAGACTCCGTCGCGGTTGATGGCGTGCGCGCACCATGCTCCACGACTTGTGCTAGGGCGACTAAAGCACTATCCTTTCCGAATCCGGCCGCGCGGCAGTTTAGTCGCGCTTGCGCGAAGGAGTCCACTATGTCTCGTCCTTTTTCCCACTTGGCCAAGATTGTTTTATTGTTCGGCGCCGTATTGCTGGTAACCCAATCTGGAGTCGCGCAAAACTACACCGCTCCCAGCATTCCCGTGATTGGCTCGGGAAACACGGTAACGGCGAACGCGCCAGTCCCGCGGCCGAGCACCACTCCCTGCACGGTGCAGTTGTTCACCAACTTCGACTTTGCCGACTTCAACTCCCAGTTCTTCAACTACACTCCCCCAGCCGACTGTCCCGGTCCGTGGGCGGCGGTGGTGCTGGAGGCGGATTGGTCGGTTGATGCCGGACGCCAGTTTGATCGCACCGGCAATATCTGGATCGGTGGCACCAATGTTTACTTCGGTACCACGGCGGAACCCTCGCATGACGTAATGCGCACCTGGCACACCGAAAGCAATCTCACCGACTACAGCCCTCTATTTACCACGCCACAAGGAGGCCGGGTTGATCTCTTTAATCTGGTGAACAGCACTTACACCAGTCATATTCATGGTAGTGCGGCCTTGCAGTTCTATCCTTTGGCGCAGGGGCAGCAGCCACCGCAAACTGCCAGCGTGGTATTGCCGATGGCAGCCGATCCTACCGGTGGCACCGTTACTCTGAACTCGCCCACCGACCAACTGACCGGCACCTTCACCATGCCAACCAATGTGGAGCGCGCTTATCTGGATGTCTTCGCCCAGAGCCAGCACAATGACGAATTCTGGTACACCTGCGCGCCCAACGACGTAGCTGCGGAATTGGAGAATTGCGGCTCAACCGCCTTTCGCGAGGCCGAGGTCAGTATCGACGGCCAGCCCGCGGGGGTTGCAGCCGTCTATCCGTGGATTTTTACCGGCGGAATTGATCCCTATCTGTGGCGTCCGATTCCCGGCGTGCACACTCTCAACTTCGAGCCCTATCGTGTGGACCTCACGCCTTTTGCCGGCGTCCTGAGCAACGGTCAGCAGCACACCGTTGCAGTCAGCGTTTACAACGTTGATCAGTATTTCTCTGCCACCGCAACGTTGCTGCTCTACCAGGATTCGGGTTCGAGTCAGGTCACGGGAGCGGTTACCGAGAACACCATAGGCCAGCCCGATCCGAATATTGTTGAGAACATCTCCACGAACGGAACCATTTCCTGGGGCACATTGTCGGTGACGTCTTCGCGAGGCTTTACGCTGGAAGGTTTCGCGAATACCTCGCACGGTAGAGTCGATACCAAGGTCGTGCAGAGCGTCGATTTCTCGAACGGACAAAAGTACTACGTCCGTTTGGATGGCAGCGTTTATGACCAATCCGTTCGCCAGACGACTAGCATCTCGTCCGTCACCACGACCCAGGACAGCGGTAATGTTCTGACCAACAGCAAACAATACTCGTGGCCGCTTAACTTGAGCTACGGCTTCACCGGTTTCCCTGACGGATCGTATCAACAGTACGCGCAGATCCAGCAGGCTTTCCATAAGAGCGAACTGGTGAAACTGAACGGCACTGCCATTTACTCCAGCACCTTCTCGGACGCGGTGGCGCCGAAGGATCTATTGCTGGTGGATTCGTCGGGGACCGCGACCACACAAGGCCAGGCCAATTCCGAGACCTATCAGTACTCCAACTCCAATGGTGCCTGCTGGAACGAGACCGTCAGAGCAGCTAATGGCGTTCTGACCTCGGTGCAGGGAGGAAGTTGCCAGCGCAAGTCGGCGGGCAAGTAAACAAAGCTGATGGTTGCGGTGCTATCAGGCGCAGTGCCCCCATCGATAAGAACGAAGGCGTTGTCAAGCGCGAGCTTTTCCTGGGCGGTGCGCGAGCCCCGCTGGAGGAGACGCCAGAGTTGGGTTGTGAGGACCAAGACTCTGGAACATGACTCGCTGCTCATCTGCGGTGGAACCACTCGTTCCACCACCCATCGATACGGCTTTTGCTTTCAGCCATGATGCTTTTTGCGAACATCCAGCCGCCGTCGCCGGTGCGAAAGTGGAAAACGGCTGTTTCGTTTTCCAAGCGCGCCAGCGCGTCTTTTGCACCGGTCCGCTGGATGCGAGAGCGCCCAATCAGGTTCGCGGCCTAGCTTGTGCCGGCCATGGGGCACCGCGAGCTACTCTCGTTATGAACGATCTCTGGATACGGGGTATGGGTGCGCAGCATCCAGTAGAGTCGTACCGCCAACTTGCGTGCCGCCGCCACCTTGGCTACGCCCTTGGCCTTGCGATGGCAACGGTGCTGATACTTCTTGCGCAGCCCTTCATCCAGGCGAACCGCCGTCTGCGCCGCTTCCACCAGCAACATGCGCAGGAACCCGTTGCCCTGTTTGCTGATCGCCCCCAGCCGTTGTTGGCCGCCCGAACTGTGTTCGCGCGGAATCAATCCCAGATAGCTGGCTACCTGCTTGCCCCGCGGAAACCGGTCGGCCGTGCCGATGGTCACCACGAACGCCAGCGCCGTGATCGCACCCACTCCCGGCTGCGTCATCAGCAGCCGCGCTTGCGGGTGGGCAAACGCCGCTTTCTCCACCGCTGCCTCCAGGGGCCGGATTTGCTCGTCCAGCTTGGCCAACAGCGCCAGCAGATCTTCCCGCCGGCACCGCGCCCAACCGGGCAGCGGTAACGCCAGAAAAGCCCGCTGTCCGGCTGCGCTCCACAGCTTATTCTTCTTCTGCATTCCGCGATTCATCGCCAAGTGCTGCAACCCGTTCTTCACTCGCGTACGAATCTGCACCAGACGATGACGATGGATCAGCAGCTGACGCAGATCGCGCACCTCGGCATCCGGCCTCCATAGCCGTGGGAAACGACCTTCTATGAGCAGCTTCAGAATGTGCGCCGCGTCGCGCCGATCCGTCTTCTGCTTACGCACATAGCTGGCCCGAATCTGCGCCGCATCGCCCACCCATACCTCGTGTCCCAACTGCTCCAGCAACTCTACGAACCACTGACTGTTGCCACAACTCTCCACGCCCACCAACGAAGGTACCGGTAAGCCGCGGTAAAACTCCTTGGCCTCGCCGCTACCGTTGACCAGTTTGCGTTCCACGATTTCGCCGCTGGCCGGATCGAAAATCGCAACTTGCTGCCACTGGGGATGGAAATCACACCCTACAATCATCATGAAGGCTTCTCCTGACTCCGAGCTGGTCCTCACAAACCAAGCATACCGAGTCCGCTGAAGCCTTCGTTCTTATCCCATCAGGTTAGCCTAAAGAGGCGAACCGGGAGCACCGGGCGAACTTGGGCAGCAAGCGTCGGTGACCAGTGTAATGGCGATGTTAGGCCATCTATCCTCCGCGTTCGCTATGGCGGGTTCTCATGCGACGCGCTAACGTCGACTGTCGTCAGGACACCGTCAGAAGTCGAATGATTCGCAACTTTTGAGTCTTTTCTGCGGTCCTTCTTTCCGGCTCGACGCTGGCCATGTTCTTAGGGCTCGCATCGATCAGTTTGCTATTGCGCCAGCCCAACTTTGCTGCAATCAGGCCAGGGAGCTGCAGAAGTAGGCGAAGTAGCGGATTATCGAAGGAGTGGCATGGCTTCCACCGACCCCCAACCAAAGGCAGCGATTGCATCCTTCAAGAGGTTCTTCTTCAGTGACTCAAGCGGACGCACCTTGTTACTGTGCCTTTTTCTGGCGGTTTCGACTGTCGCGGTTTACTGCCCCGCCCACACCCATCCTTTCTTCAGTCCGGATGACGCCTTGTACGTCGTGGACACACAACAGCTCCACCACGGATTGACCTGGCAAACGATTTGGTGGTCGTTCCGGGTTCTCTACATGGGCAACTGGATCCCCTTAACCTGGATGGCTCACGCCGTCGACTACCAGCTTTTCGGCCTGAACCCTGCTGGCCATCACATGGTCAATGTGTTGCTGCACGCGCTGAACGCGGCGCTGCTGTTTTGGGTGCTGAAACGGGCCACCGGGTACACCGGACGCAGTTTTATGGTGGCGGCGCTGTTCGCCATTCACCCCATGAACGTAGAGCCCGTGGTTTGGGTGGCCGAACTCAAGACCATGCTGAGCATGACCTTTTTTCTACTCGCCCTGGCTGCATACGGCTGGTATGCGCGTGCGCCACGGTACGACCGCCGATACGCTCTGCTCGCGTTGCTGTTTGGAATGGGTTTGGCAGCCAAGCCACAGATCATCACGCTACCCTTTGTTTTGTTGCTCTGGGATTATTGGCCATTGCAGCGGATGTTTCCCGACAGCAGCTCGTCCGCTTCGCCGCCCGGTTATATCCTCCGCGTAGTTTCTCCCAGCTAGTGAAGGAAAAGGTTCCACTTTTGGCGCTGTGTGTGATGGACGCATTGCTCACAATGAAGACGCAGTCAGGGTGGAAGTTTAAGCCACCGCTTCCGGCCCGCCTGGAGAACGCAACTTTCTCTTAATTGGCTGTATGTTAGAAAGGCGTTTTGGCCATCGGGCATGTCTCCCGAATACCCACATCTCGCTCGGTTCTTGACGGCGTAGCAGGTTTTGGGCGCAGCGCTTCTTCTGCTGGCCATCACCGCACTTGTCCTGAAAGGGCGGCAGCATCGTTATTTGCCGGTTGGATGGTTCTGGTTTTTGGGAACTCTAGTACCCACCATCGGACTCATGCAGGTCGGGATACAAGGCATGGCCGACCGTTACGCTTACGAATCTTTTCTGGGGCTGTTCATCATGGTCTGCTGGGGAGTTTCCGACTGGGCCGAACAGCATCGTGTTTCCGTTGCCTGGCTCGTGTGCGTCTTAAGTAGTAACGATTATCGTGATGCGCGTCATCTATGGAGGACGAGAAGGTATGCGCATCGCCGCTGCAGTTACGCTGAGCCCGGAACAGACCGAAGTCCTGGAGCGGATGGCACGAGCACGCTCTTTGCCTGCGCGGGTGGTGGAGCGGGCGCGGGTCGTGCTGATGGCCGCCGACGGGCTGGAGAACCAGGAGATTGCCGGGCGGATGAACCTGACGCCGGAGAAGGTGGCGCGCTGGCGGAACCGCTTCCTGGCGGGCGGCGTTGCGGCCTTGCAGAAGGACGCACACGACCCGGCAAGCCACGCACCATCACGGAGCGGAAGGTGAAGCGAGTGGTGGAGATGACGCTGCACCATAAGCCGGCGAACGCCACACACTGGTCGACGCGCAGCATGGCGCGGGCGGCGGGCATCAGCGAGGCCAGTGTGCGCCGCATCTGGCGTGCGCATGGACTGAAGCCGCATCAGGTGCGGACCTTTAAGCTCAGCCGCGATGTCCGGTTCCAGGAGAAGCTGGAAGATATCGTCGGCCTGTATCTGAATCCACCAGAGCACGCCATCGTTCTGTGCGCCGACGAGAAGAGCCAAATTCAGGCTCTGGACCGCACCCAGCCGGGATTGCCGCTGAAGCGGGGCCGTTGCGGCACCATGACCCACGATTACAAGCGCAACGGAACGGCCACCCTGTTTGCCGCGCTGGATGCCCTGGAAGGTCAGGTCATTCCATGTGCGACGACCGGCACCGTCATCAGGAGTGGCTGAAGTTCCTGCGCGTCATCGATGACATCCTTCCCAAAGACAAGCAGATCCACATGATCGTGGATAACTACGCCACCCACAAACATCCCCGCGTCCAGCGCTGGCTGGACCGCCATCCGCGCTTTCGCATGCACTTCACACCTACAGGCTGCTCATGGCTGAACATGGTGGAGCGCTTCTTCCGCGACCTGACCGAAAACCGTCTCCGCCGCGGAGTCTTTCGCAGCGTCGAGGAACTGATCACCGCCATCTTCGACTACATCGACCATCACAACGACAACCCAAAGCCCTTCATCTGGACCGCCAAGGCCAGCGACATCCTGGAGAAGGTTAAACGCGCCCGCGCCGCTCAGAATAATCGGCAATCTGCATGACGCACTACACTAGCGCAAGTGCCGTCGTTATACTGACCTTAACTCTGGTCACAGTTCGGCAGATCGGCTACTGGCAAGACGACCTCACCCTGTGGAAACACGCAGCTCTGGTGGCGAAGCATGGCTGGGTCGCGGAGGACACTCTGGGTCTGATCTTGATGGGGGAAGGCAAAAACGAAGAAGCCATGGAACATTTCTCGCGCGCTGTCGCCGCAAACCCAAGCGACAGCACCAGCAACATCCAAATCGCCCAATACCTGCAGAAACGAGGAAATTTGCAGGAAGCCATCACTCGGTATGAGCATGCGCTTGAAGATAACGCTTACGATCTGCCGCCTGAGAAGAGGTTCAAGGTGTTGGTGAATATGGCGCTGATTTATCGCGAGCTCGGTGATGATACCAATGCCGAATTATGCTTGCGTCAGGCTCGGGGGCTGCAGAAGCGCGTGGAGTAGCGCCCCTTTACTCGCCGCCGTCCGGCGCCCCAGGTTCGCGTCCGTCTTTTGTACGCTAACCTGGGCTGAGGGTTTGCGTTGGCCCACCGGACATTTCAATTTACAATGTCTGACCTTCCCCTCGGATTTCATCGCTTGTAGACCACTTGGGGTGGTTTGATAAATTGAATTGCTTCTCACCCCGCATTTTGAAGAGGTGATCATGAGTTATATCGCCGTTAGCGCAATCACGTTCTGCCTGATCTTCGCCGCCGGTTTGTTAGGCATGCTCCTGCGCCGCGTCTTACCCGAGGATCATCTCAGTGATAACTCAAAAGACGTAGTGAAGTTAGGGATGGGACTGGTTGGAACGATGACTGCGCTCGTTCTCGGCTTACTCATCGCTTCTGCCCAGGAGGCGTATGACGCGCAAAGCACCGCGCTGCTTCAGATGTCTGCCAAAGTCATTTCGCTCGACCGCACTCTTGCTCGTTATGGTCCTGAGGCAAAGGGACCGCGTGACGTTCTTCATAGCGAGGTTGTCCACATGATCGAACGGCTGTGGCCGAAGGAAATGTCGCAAATGGCGCAGCTAACTCCCACCAGCATGCTGTCAGGAGCCCTTTATGATGCGATCGGAGGACTCTCGCCGAAAGATGACCGACAACGATTGCTTCGGTCGGAAGGGTTGAGTCTGGCAGCGGAGATCGGGCAAGCTCGTTGGTTGATGTTTGAACAAGGCACTACCATGGTTTCCAAACCGTTAGTGATCGCGGTAGTTTTCTGGCTGACTTTCATTTTTCTAAGTTGGGGTCTCTTCGCCCCTGTCAATGGAACCGTCATCGCTACGTTTTTCATTGCAGCAGTTTCCGTTTCGGCTGCAATTTTCTTGATCCAAGAGATGTATATGCCTTACGCAGGAATACTTCGCATTTCCAGCGTGCCCCTCCGTGCAGCTCTGTCGCAGCTTGGCCAGTAAGGCCAGATGGTAAGACTTCGGAAGGTCCTATTGATTCATTGCCGCAGTCTAGTAGCGATCCAGGAATCTATGCTGAATCTGCCAGGGCCGGAACAGATCAACCAGACGAAGAAGAGCGCGTACAGAGCTTCCGGAAGATAAAGAAAATTGTCCAACCAATTCAGAGGTGAAACCCCCTTGGGCAGTGTGGACAGCTTCGCAGTAAGGATGGCGACCAGCATATCGCCCAGTAAGGCCAGGCAGGCAAGGGTAGATAAGAACCCCGCAATCAGCATCAAACCGCCGACGAATTCGACGCTGGAAACGAAATAAGTCATCACTCGCGGGAAAGGGACGTTGGCTGCCACCAGCGTTTCATACATGACTTGAGTCTGTTGGGCGACAAAGAGTTTGTTTGCCCCGGATATGGCAAAAAAAAGACCCAGCGCAATGCGTACTGCCAAGATCGCGTATGCCTCTAGCTCGTGGCTGCCCAGCAACACAAACCGGATTAAGCGTTGCCACCCCATCTCTCGTTACCTCCCGGAAAGTCCAGTCATCATAAATCAGCGGTTCTTTTCGCGCATGTCCTAAATGGCCCAAACCCCGGGGGCCCACCCATTCGCGGTTTTCGAATGAGTGGGATTCGGGGATCACGGAGCCCGGTATGTTTTATCACCAACCACACATCTGACCGATAACGAAGCTCAGTAGTGTCACGAATGGTCTGGAACGTTGGTACGGCGGGCACGGTCTCTATCTCATACCTGTAGTTGTGTAACCTGGGCTGAGAAGTCGCGCCTGGTCCGCCGAATGTTGTTAAATCATCATCTCAGCTCGTCCACTTAGACTGATCTCTCCCAGACCACTTTGGCAGGAACCGAATCCACACCGTAGGAGCGTCGAGCGCACCCGGCGATCTCACAACAGTTATCCTTCAGCCAGCTAACGCTTGTTCACGGCGAGCCCCGGCACGCTGCCGTAGGACTCCGCCACCATCCAGGCGCCGGCTGTCAGCGCCACCGAGACAACGGTCTCGCTCCATTGGAAGGCGTTTTTGGAGCCTGCCGCGACGACGGGTATCCACACCAGCAACGTGAACAATCCGATCTGCAACGCCGAGAGCGCGGCTGCCAGCCATGCATACACACCGATGAGCACCGCCACGCCGGCCACGACGAAGGCGCCGCCGGTGAAGTACACCCAGGCCACATGCATTGGCAGCCAGTCAGGCACCAGCATGGCGGTCTGTTTGAGATAAAGGAAATGGGCCACGCCGAAGGGGATCAAGGCCAGGCCGTAGAGCATCCTCGCGATGCGCAGACCCCGGTCGCCGGTGGCGAAGCTGAGCCGCCGCCTGTCCCAGTCAGTGGCGAACCAGACATACAGTACCCAGGTGGCCGCTGCCATCACCGCGGTCTGGGCGGCTGCCCACCAAAAATCAACCGTGGGCGAGAGGAAGATGCCTGGCACTCTCAACAGCAGCAACCAAAGCACGAGGTAGGCGAGCAGCACGCGGGCAGCGGCAGCGGCTGTCCGCTGCCAGAGCAGACCTATGCCGCATACCAGGGAGATGACGGCGCAGAGATAGGCCAGTGCGGGCGCACCGTGGGGTATCGGCTGCCATATCGCGACGTAATCGCTTTTGACCAGGCCCAGGATTCCGAGGCCGATCATGGTCGCCGCAAAGATCGCATGACCCACGCTCGCGATGCGCATCGTCCTATCCTTCGGTGAGATTCCAGTTCATCGGGATACAGGCATCCCTATGTGTGCCAGATGCCAGTATTGTAAAGCCCGGAAGGTGGACTACTGCTTCACGCGGAATCTGAGGCTTGTTCTCGCGCCGACTTCCTGCACGCTGATTTTCTCGAGCCGGAGGCTCAAGGCTGGGGCTCTCGAACGACCGGAGACCGCTGCCTAAGAAAACCGGCATGATATCAACATGAAGCTCGTCGACGAGTCCCGTACCCAGTAGCTGTTGCGCTATGCGGTCGGATCACTTGCGAGTTGAGTGAAACCATGACGGCGGGTGACCCACCCGCCAATGCTCGCTACTCAGATACCTTCCAAACATTTTTACGATTTTTTGACGGTTCCGTGACAATCCGGTGACAAGTGTCCGGGCTCGGGACGTTAGGCTTGCGAGTCGATCTCTCCCGTCGCCTGTTTAAGGGCGACCACGTTAATCAGGAGGAAAACATTATGAACCGCACGACATTGAACCGCGCGTCGTGGTTGATTGTCTCAATCCTACTCATCGCTTCACAGCAGGCCGCCGCACAGGCTGGCCACCTCGATCCGACGTTTGGCAGTGGAGGGATTGTAACCACAGACTTCGGGGACCAACTCCAGTCCTCCAACGTGGCTACTGCAAATGCCGTCACCATCCAGCCCGACGGCAAAATCGTGGTTTGTGGCGGGGTCCCAAGTAGCACCGGGTTCCCCGTGCCTGCGGTAGCGCGCTACAACACCAATGGCGCTTTGGACACCAGCTTTGGAAGATCTGGCGTTGTAACCATACCAAGCATAGAGGACGTTCCGTTTACGGCAATCACCCTGCAGACCGACGGGAAGATTGTAGCGGTAGCCGGAGGGTTCACGGCGTATGTGTCCCGGTTCACCTCCACCGGAGTGCTCGATTCCACGTTCGGGAGTGGCGGAATCGTGACCCTAAGCTTCATCAATGGTCCTTCTGCTAGCGGTGTGCTTGTCCAACCGGATGGCAACATTCTGGTGGCCAACCGTAGCCTGTTCCGTTTCCTGTCCAACGGCCAGCTTGACACCAGCTTTGGAAGCGGGGGCACCGCGAGGACCGCAGGTTATCCGGCCACCGGGCTGGCGCTTCTTGCTAATGGAAAGATCTTGGTGGCGTCGTCCTTCTCGGGAACAAGCGGCTTTATCTCTCAATATGCCCCAAACGGCAGTCTTGATACAACCTTCGGAATTGGCGGCCAATTGGCGAGTCCCGGAACTGCGGTCGGTCTAGTGCTTCTGAGCAGCGGAGATTTTCTGGCGGGAGGAACTCTGACCAACAACGCTGTTCCACCGGTCCGCGGAGGGGCGACCTCTAGCTTTGCGGTATCTCGCTACCTGGGCGCGGGAGTCACGGACGCAAGTTTCGGCACCAACGGCGGCACGGTCACCTCCGTTCCCAGTTACCTAAGCGTTGCAACTTCCGGTATAGCAGTTCAGCCCAGCGGTGACATCGTAACGTTGGGCACAGCTAATGAAATTGTGCAGACAGCGTTCGCATTGGCTCGATATACGCCGAGCGGCCAGCTTGACGCAACGTTCGGAATGAATGGCACGGTCGTCACCTCGTTCGGGCTGGCTCCTTCGGTCAGCGCTAACGGCCTGGCAATCCAGTCAGACGGCAAGATCGTTGCGGTCGGAAGCTATGCAGTCTCTGTGCCGCACCTCGGTTTCGACACGGCGTTTAAGGTAGTCCGGTATTTGGGTGAATAACGCTTTTCTGACAACGACCTTCGAAAAGGTTCCCATCCTGGAGAAAGACGTTTTGCGGGTGGATCGAGTCTGACCGGGTAGGCCCGCGCGGTCATTCCCCCAGGATCTTCTGTATCTGTGCAAGATGGTTCAGGTCGTGACCGGCGATCAGCAAAACGAGGTCGCGGACCGTCGTCGGGCCGCGCTCAGCGTGAATGCCCTTGCGCTGCCATTCTTCGGGGGTGAGCCGCGCGAACATTTGCAGGTTGGCCTCGCGCAGCAGGCGAAACAACATCAACGACTCCTCGGGCCTGCGCGATGGGTAATCACCCAGCTTGTGCCACAACTCCTGATCGTAGCCCGGCAGCGGGGCGCCGTCGTGCTCGATCATCTGGCGGTAGCGCCAGGTGTTCACAGCTTCGGCATCAGCAAAATGGGCCAGCAATTCGCCCACCGACCATTTGTCCGGCGATGGGCGCTCGTGAAGTTGCTTTTCCGGAACCGAAACGATCATGTCCGCCAGGAGTTTCGGCGTCTTGCGCTGGACCTCTAGAGGGTCCTTGCCTTCGATGTAGGAGAGAATGCGAGCTTTGTAGTCGGCGATGGTTTCCATGAGAACATCCTACCTTTCCGCGCGCGGAACCGGGCTTAAATGAAGCCAAAGCTTTGAACAGCGTCATAATGCCACCTATTTGCCCCCGAGACCCACCGTCAGCCAGCCTCCACCGCGTTGTACCAGAATGAACTACGCCAGTCCTCCCTAGCAACTTTGTGACTCATGCTTAGCAACTTTGCAGCTTGCTCAGGCCCGCATGCTTGACTAGTATTTTCGCATCCGGAAGTTGCAGCGCCGACGTTCCTTCATGCGGCGACAGCTCGTTCCGTAGCGTTGTCATCGCCCACAACGCTCGCGTGCGCTTCACCTGCACGGGATCCTAGTCGCGCCCTTCAGCACGACGGAGGCATTTATGAAGACGAGAGTCGTGGCAACGGCAGCTTTGGCGTTGGTGCTTTTTAGCATCGGTGCTCTAATTTCGTGCACCAAGTCTCAAGCCCCTCAACCGGCACAACAGGCGGCTCAACCCGCACAAGGCCAGCCCGAAGCACCGCCCAAGCCCAACCCTGACCGCAACGCCTACTTTGGTGAGGAACATATCCACACTAGTTGGTCGGTGGATGCCTGGCTCATGGGCAATCGCCTCACCGGTCCTGACGACGCCCTCAAGTATGCTCAGGGCCAGACCATCAAGCATCCGTTGGGCTACGACATCAAGATCGATACACCCATGGATTTCATGGGTGTGACTGACCACTCGGAATATGTGGGGGTAACGAAAGAAGCCAACACGCCGGGATCTGCCACGAGTAAGTTGCCCGCAGCACAGCCTCTTATTCTCAAGGACCCCAATAACAATGCGGACGTTCAGAAGGTGTTCACTTACCTCGTGAATATGCTCGCGGGACCTCCAGTGAAAGCTCTGATGAGCCCCGAGGTGGCCGGCTCGATCTGGAAAGAAAACGTCAAGATCGCCGACCAAAACAACCATCCCGGCAAGTTCACGGCGTTCTGCTCGTATGAGTACACCTCCGCCCCGGACAACCGGAACCTGCACCGCAATATCTTTTTCCGCGATTGTGAGAAGGTGCCGGCGATGCCTTACAGCGCTCTCGACTCCTGGCACCCCGAAGACTTGTGGAAGTGGATGGACGCGCAGCGCAAGGCGGGTAACGAGTTGCTGGCGATCTCGCATAACGCCAACTTGAGCGACGGCTGGATGTACCCTACCGACGTCGACAGCTTCGGCAGGCCCATCGACGCAGCCTGGGCAGCCTCGCGCGACCGCAACGAACGCCTGGTCGAGATCAAGCAGATCAAGGGACAGTCGGAGACCCATCCCTTGCTCTCGCCCAATGACGAGTTCGCCAGCTACCAGCTCTTCACCGGCCTGCTCGGTGCGCCACCGACCGTTGGCCGCGTCGATCACATTCAAGGAAGCTTTGGCCGCCAGGCACTGAAAGACGGCATCACCATGCAGGACGTGCGCGGCTACAACCCTTACAAGTTCGGCATGGCCGCTGGTTCCGATTCGCACAACACCGGCAGTCCCTATCGTCAGGACAATTTCTACGGCGGTCACGCTCAGATCGACGGAACCCTCGACCGGCGCATGGCCGGAGTTATGGCGTTTGGCACGATTGACGTTCGCTTGGAGAATCCGGCTGGACTGACCGGAGTCTGGGCCGAGGAAAACACCCGCGCTTCCCTCTGGGATGCGATGTATCGCAAGGAAACCTTCGGCACCAGCGGCGTTCACATTAAGGTGCGCTTCTTCGGCGGATGGGGCTACAACAAAGACATCCTGAACGCCAGTGACTGGGTGCACCAGTCCTATGCCAACGGCGTCCCCATGGGCGGCGACCTGCCTCCCCTGAAGGGCACCGCTCCGATGTTCGTGGTCTGGGCGGTGAAGGACCCGACTTCCGCCAATCTTGACCGCATCCAGGTCATCAAGGGCTGGACTAAGAACGGCCAGAGCTTCGAAAAAATCTTCGACGTGGTCTGGTCCGGCGACCGCAAGCCTGACAAGTGGTCGGGCCGGGTTCCCGCAATAAAAAGCACCGTGGACCTGGTGAAAGCTACCTACACCAACGACGTCGGCTCGGTGGAACTGAAAACTGTCTGGACCGATCCCGAGTTCGATGCCAGCCTGCATGCGTTTTACTACGCTCGCGTGCTGGAAATCCCCACGCCGCGCTGGACCCTCATCCAGGCAGTCAAGGCCGGCTTGACCCCGCCGGACGTGGTTCCGCTCACCGGACAGGAGCGCGCCTGGAGTCCTCGCCTATCTGGTACACCCCTAGCGCCGATGCGCGCAAGAATGCGCCCGCCGGCATGACGGTGACCGACCTGAAGGCAAAGGGTGCAACCCAGTTAGGTGATGCGCAACTGAAGGCGCTGATCGTGGGCAAGGCCTTCTGGGTGCGCAACAACACCAACGGTGAGCAGTTCAGCATCGCCTACACGGCCGAAGGCCAGAGCAACGTTTGGCATATCGGCAGGAACGTAAACACTCCCAGCTGGGTTGGCAACCCAGTCCGCGACGGTTACCAGGGAACCACGACCCCGTACAAGATCGAAGGCGGCAAAGTGGTGACAACGATTTCCCAGGATCCATTTGCGGTCACCATCTACAAATTAGGCGATACCTATTACGGCGCTCGCAGCAACGAATTCGGCTACGCCAACTACGAGATCATTCCGAGCCCGCAGTTCGTGCTCAATCCGCTGACCGCCACGCTCAATACCTTTTCGATCGAGCTGGGCCTGAACGAGCAACAGAGACAGCAGATTCTCCCCTTCCTGCAAGACGAGGTAAAGCAACTGGGGGCGCTGAAGAAGAACACCTCGCTCAAGCCGCTGGAGAAGGTAGAGCAGTTGAAGCAAATCGGCGGCGCCATCGATGCAAAGATCACGCCTCTCCTCGATCAGCAGCAGCAGAAGAAATTCCAGGAAATGCGCGACCACATGCGCCGGGAAATGATTGAGAAGATGGCGGGCCAGGCGATTCAGAAAGCGGAAGTCAAGGTAAAGCAGGAGATGTAGATCGGAAGTAAAAAAGAACCGCAGGCGGGCACGCTCTTTGCCTTGGTCTATCGCGTCCGATACAAGGCGCAGCCCGTGCTCCACGAAGCGCTGGCAGTATACAATCGTGCAGCTTCCAAGAACTCTAGTCAGGACAAACTGATGCGTTCATCCCACGCGCAGGGGAATGCCGTGGGTTTTGGGCGTCGATGGAGGGCAGTAATGCGTGCAATGAAAGCTTTGCCGGTATTATTTGCTTCAGCGACGTTGATTCTTTGTCTCTCGGCTTGTTCAACCAGCAAATCGGAGTCGCCCGCCGCCACGCAGACGTCAGTCGCAGTCAACCCAGCCTGCGGAAGCCAGGCCGCCGCGCAATCCGCTGAAGAACGCCTATTTTGGCGACCTGCATTTGCACAGCGGCTACTCCATGGACGCCTTCGCCTTCGGCACCCGTACTACGCCTGAGGATTCCTACAAATACGCGATGGGCGAGACGGTGGAATACATGGGAAAGCCGCAAAAGCGCATCGCGCCGCTCGACTTCCTTGCCGTTACCGATCACGCCGAGTATCTCGGGGTAGTGCGCGACACGATTGATCCCAATGGCCCATTCGCGAAGTCTGAGTGGTACACGGTGATGACCAATCCCGATCCCGCGGTTTCAGCCACCGCGTTCCGCAAGCTCATCGGTTCTACCATTGTCAACAAGCCTTTGCCTGAGTTTAACGATCCCAAGCTACTGCGTTCGGCATGGGAGAAATACGCGGCCATCTCCGACAAGTACTACAAGCCGGGGACGTTCACTACATTTGTGGGATTTGAGTGGACGTCGGCGCCGCAGTTTCAGAACCTGCATCGCTGCGTGATCTTCGCCGATAAAGGTCCGGCCATGCCTTACACGGCGTTCGATTCCTTGGATCCCGAAGATCTGTGGCGCTACCTGGAAGCACAGCGCAAACAAGGGATCGACGTGATCGCCGTGCCCCACAATGGAAACGCCAGCAACGGCCTGATGTTCAGCACGCGCGATATGTCAGGCAAGCCAATTACCCGCGATTACGCTGAGCGCCGCATGGCCAACGAACCTCTCGCCGAAATTATTCAGGCCAAGGGTCAGACCGACACCAGCCCGGCGCTGTCGCCCACCGACGAGTTTGCCAATTTTGAGATGTGGCTTTACCTGATTGGCTCCGACAAGAAAGCAAACTCCGCAACCGGAAGCTATCTGCGTCAGGCCTACGGTGTGGGACAAGAGCAACAAGCCAAGCTTGGCGTCAATCCCTTCAAGTACGGCATTGAGGCCGGGACCGACTTCCACTCCGGGATTACATCAACCGAGCCGAGCAACTATCCAGGCTCGCACGGAAACCAGGACGACGACCCAAAGACGGTGATCACTGCCACGAGCTCGGTCGGTGGCGAACCGCCGACCGCTCTCAGTTCCGGCGGACTGACCGGAGTGTGGGCCGAGGAGAACACCCGCGAATCCATCTTTTCCGCCTTTAAGCGCAAGGAGACATTCGGCACTTCGGGCACTCGGATCAAGGCTCGCATGTTCGCTGGCTGGAGTTATCCCAAGAACATGACAAAACAGGCAGACTGGGTGAAGGCCGCTTACGCGGGTGGTGTGCCCCAAGGTGGAGATCTGACCCCACAGGCCGGCGCGACGGCTCCAACGTTTGTCGTTCACGCCGTCAAAGATCCCAACAGCGGCAATCTCGATCGCGTACAGATCATCAAAATTTCGACCAAGAACGGTAAGAGTAAGGAAAACGTCTACGACGTGGTGTGGAGTGGAGACCGAAAGCCCGATCCGAAAACTGGAAAGGTTCCTGCCGTCGGCAATACAGTCGACGTGAAGACCGCTACCTACCAGAACAATCGATTGGTTCGACCGAACTGATCGGTGAGTGGACTGATCCCTCGTTCGATCCCAAGGCGTCTGCGACCTACTACGCCCGCGTGCTCGAGATTCCCACGCCACGCTGGTCTACGTATTGGGCTGCCAAGCTGAGCCTGCCGCCGAACCCGAACGTCGCGGCCACTGTCCAGCAGCGCGCCTGGACATCGCCCGTGTGGTACACCCCGGCGAAACCATAGGAGTTGGTTGTTGAATGAGTGAAGTTTCTGTAGGCGTCGTCCCGGTTGAGCAGGATTCAGTCCCGCAATCCAGACCGAGGAGCTCCTTCTCGCCGGTCCTCAAACGCTGGCTGCGCGAGCCGCTTCTGCATTTCCTGGTGCTGGGCGTCGCACTGTTCGGTATCTACGGCTACATGCAGCGTGGCCGCGGTGGAGTCGAGTCGTCGCGGCAGATCACCCTGAGCCTCGATGAACTTCGGCAGATGGACGTGTACTTCGAGTCGCAATGGCATCGCCAGCCGACGCCCGCCGAGTTTCAAGCGATGGTGGAGGACAAGGTCCGCGAAGAAGTCCTCTATCGCGAAGCGCTGGCGATGGGACTCGACAAGGACGACACCATCGTAAAGCGCCGCATGGCGCAGAAGATGCAGTTTCTGGCCGAGGACGTGGCCGCCGCTCACGAGCCTTCCACCGCGGAGCTCAACGCCTGGTTTGAGAAGAACAGTAACAGGTTCGCTCTCCCCAGCCGCTACAGTTTCCGCCATCTTTACTTTTCCCCGGACAAGCGCGGAAAGGACGCTCACGACGACGCTGCTAACGCGTTGGCCAAAATTGCAGGCCAGCCGGAAGATTCTAAACTGGCCGCCTCGTTGGGTGACCAGTTCATGTTCCAGGACTACTACGGTGACCGGGCTTCGGAGGCCATAGCCAAGGAGTTCGGTCCGCAATTCGCGGTTGCCCTCGAGAAGCTCAAGCCCGGCTCGTGGCAAGGACCGATTGAATCGGGATATGGTTGGCACCTGGTGTACCTCGACACCGTGATACCTGGTCGAGTCCCGGCTTTCGAGGAAATGGAACCGGATATAAAGACCGCCTGGCTTGCCGAGCAGAAGCAACAGGCCTGGCAGAAGGCATATGCGGAGATGCGCGCGAAGTACATCGTGCTATTGCCTGGTCCCTCCGACAAAGAAGCCGCTCAGGCGCCGGTTCCTCCTCCCAAGAAACAAGTTCCGGCTCCATCCGGCGAGGGGCCGCTGTGAGTCGCATGTATTCCCGCTTCACTTGGGTTGTCGCTTGTTTGCTGCTGGCAGCTTCGTTCGCCTCGGCCCATGAAGCGCGTCCCGCCTATCTCGAAATCAAAGAGACCGCACCCGGACAGTTCAGCGTGCTGTGGCGCACGCCGGTCCTTGCCGGGATGCGCCTTCCTATCGCGCTCCAGTTCCCTGACGACGTGAAGAATTTGCGGGAGCCCAATGTACAGGAACTGGCGGACTCCGTGGTGGAGCGCCGCTGGATTGGTGCCGGGTCAAACGGTCTTGCCGGCAAGCGCATTGATTTTCCCGGACTGCAATTCACCATCACCGACGTGCTGATGCGGGTTGAGTTGCTTGACGGCAGGAAATGGACGACGATCGTCCATCCATCGCAGCCCTGGGTGGAGATTGCCGCTTCGCAAACGTGGATGGGTGTCGCCGGCACTTACATCGTGCAGGGTATCAGGCATATCCTTTTCGGCGCAGACCACATGCTCTTCGTGCTTGGACTGCTGCTGATTGTCAAGGACCGCTGGATGCTGCTGAAGACCGTGACCGCTTTCACGGTGGCGCACAGCATTACTCTGGCGATTGCGACTCTCGGCTATGCCGAGGTTCCGGTTCTGCCGCTGAATGCCGGGATTGCACTGAGCATCCTCTTCTTGGGACCGGAAATCGTTCGCTCGTGGCGCGGCCAGACCAGTTTCACCATTCGTCATCCCTGGGTGGTGGCGTTTGCGTTTGGGCTTCTGCACGGATTTGGTTTCGCCAGTGCGCTGACCAGCGCCGGACTGCCGCGGCATGAGCTGCCCTTGGCGCTCGTCAGCTTCAACGTCGGTGTCGAGCTCGGGCAACTTGGCTTCATCGGGCTGATTCTGGCGATGGAGCGTTCCTTCCGCATACTCGAAGTTCGTTGGCCGCGCTGGGCACAGCTTCTTCCCGGATATACCGTAGGTTCGCTCGGCGCGTTCTGGACGGTCCAGCGAGTGGCGTTGCTCTTCGGGGGGTCGCGATGAACAGGCAGCGACTCCATCCTCAGGTTCGGGCAATGGCGCTAACCGTGTTTGTGCTCCTGTGTGCGCAGACAGCCTTCGCCCATCCGCAAAAAGGCGAAGCCGTTGGGTTTCTTACTGGCTTTCGCCATCCAATCTCAGGACTCGATCACGTACTGGCGATGGTTGCAGTCGGTCTATGGGGAGCCCAACTCGGTGCTCCAGCGATTTGGGTACTGCCGGTCGCGTTTCCCATGGTGATGGCTTTCGGCGGAATGCTGGGACTGATGGGGGTGCCGCTGCCGGGAACCGAATACGGAATCGCTCTCTCGGCAATCCTTCTGGGTGCTGCCGTACTTTTTGAAGTGCGCCCGCCCCTGGGTATTGCCGCAGCGCTAGTTGGCTTCTTCGCTATATTCCACGGGCATGCGCACGGAACCGAACTACCCGCCGGCCAAAGCGCGTTGCTTTACAGCATGGGCTTCGTCATTGCGACCGGCTGCTTGCACGCGTTAGGGATTGGCATTGGCACGGTCCATCGATGGGGGTGGGGACAGCGGCTGCTCCGCGTCGCCGGAGGATTGGTGGTTATCGGCGGCACGTTCTTTATGTGGAAGGCGATCGCATGAAAAATGCGAGTCAATCTCGCTTGCCACTTGTACGCATTCGTTGTCTTCACATTTGTCTTGTGCGCGCTCCCCGCCGAGGCCCACCTCAACACGACCGGTATGGGGCCGTTCTATGACGGACTGATGCATTTCCTCATGAGCCCCGAGGACATCGTTCCGGTGCTCGCCTTGGCGCTGCTGGCTGGACTGCGCGGTGCCAGTTACGGGCGGCGGGCACTGTTTACTCTCCCCGTCGCATGGCTGCTCGGCGGTCTTGCCGGACTAAGCGCCATGACCGCGCCCCCCCATCCATTTATCGCGGCGGCTTGGTTTCTTTTGCTCGGAGGATTGCTGGCCGCCGACGCGAAAGTTTCATTGCGGGTGACTACCGCTCTTGCCGCAGTGTTGGGCATCTATCACGGATACTTGAACGGGATCGGTATGGGGCAGTTCGACACTGCCGCGGTGGCGCTTCTCGGACTGGTGTTCGCCGTGTTCGTCTTGATCGCCCTCGCCGCGGCGTTCGTAGTTCGGCTACGCGCGCACTGGGCCCGCATTGCTGTCCGCGTCGCGGGAAGCTGGATCGCAGCCAGTGGTCTCTTGATGCTCGGCTGGGCGGTTCGAACACGCTAGGTACACACTCTCGTCCAAACGCCGAGCCTCTCCTGAACAAGTCTAACGACAACTTGGAAGGAGAGCCTCACTTGACGGAAACTTGGCGTCCACGTCGCCGGGAGAAAATCTTCCTTTTTAATATTAGTTGCTGGACTGCCGAAACCTGGGCTCGCCGAAGCCCTACGGCACCGAGAACAGCTTCCACTCACCCTGCACGTCATTGAAGATGAAGTCGATCAGGCTTGCGCCGCCGCACTGATTGTTCTTGACCTCGGCCACCAGGATTGCCTGGCGCACACTGTTGCGCACTGTTTCGCTGGCGGCGGTGCGTAGCTTTTCCGAATGGGTGAGCAGCTCGCGGTCCGAGCAGGGGCGCGCGCTGGCGTCCAGCTTGATCGGC
The DNA here is from genome assembly GCA_963721155.1 of uncultured Acidobacteriaceae bacterium. Lineage (GTDB taxonomy): Bacteria > Acidobacteriota > Terriglobia > Terriglobales > Acidobacteriaceae > Bog-257. The sequence goes on from CAVRID010000004.1 coordinate 126,053, forward strand.
GTGTCGATGCAGGACGAGTCGAAGAGCTTACAGTAAAGGCCGCGATGACGCGAGAGCTGGTCCTCGACCTCGGCACGGCTGGTTGGCGTCGCCTGCGGACCAACGTGGAGACCGTCCTCGGGTACGTACGACAGGAACTTCCTGGCGTCACCTTGACGAATGGCTGCGAAGAAATCGCGCTCCAAGGCGGCGGTTTGCGGCGAGGTCGAGGTCCGCGGCGTCTTGGCGGTACCAAGCGCGGAGGTTGCCTGGCCGTCGGCTGCGGAGATCGCTAAGAAAGTCAGCGAGTAACTCGCGAATTGTACTTCCCGGTGGGAGTCCCCGCATTTATGCGGGGGAAGGAGCGCTTCAGCGCTTCGAAAAATGTTTTGACTTTGATCAGGCGCTTTAGCGCTGGCCTCCAGAAATCCCAGGGCTAAAGCCCGTTCTAAAATCGAACGCTTTTCCGCTGGACTGAAGTCCAGCTCCCCCCTGCTGAAGCAGGGGGCTTCCACCGAGAGCGTTTCCGCTAAACACTCTCCCCGGAGTTTTTCTGCAATCGCAGAACCTGTCTGCAATGCGGCCAAGAACACCGCCCCACAAGCGACCGCACGACCCCAACCATCCATCCGCTTGACCTTCATCCTCGGCGGGCCGCCTTCGCGCTCTTCTTCTTGACCGATGACTTAGCTTTGGCCGCGGACTTCCGCGACGCACTCTTTGGCTTGCCAGATTTCGTTCGTCGTAATGTTGCGCCGGTTTCCAACTCAAGCCGTCTCTTCTTCGGCAGCCGCTCCCACACCAGACGGTAGGATTCGGCGATCATCTCCCGCAGCTCCGAATCGGACAGTGCGTTCAATCGTTCCAAACTGACCCACTGCGCCCGTGCCATGTACGGTGCGGGAATAATCCCAGGGCGCTCGCACAGCTCGGCAAAGTTCTCCGGCGTGCACTTGAACGAAATCCGTTGCGGCACCATCTCCATCGCGGCCACGACGAACAGTTTGCCATCCACCTTGAAGCACAGGTCCGCTCCCCACTGCACGGTTTCGGTGGTGTGGGGAAATTGAAGGCAGTATTTTCGAATCGCTTCAATGTCCATTTATCGGCTCCATAGCGGAATCCAGTTCTGCAGGTTACAGGACTGTTGAGATCGAGCAACAGATTCCTTGCAACAAACGGCTCGAGGCCGCGTTGAAGCCCTTGTCACGACTAATGATAACCCGCTCGGAAGCCGTGCCGCCCAGGAGTAAAACCAAATGGCGTAATTTCGGTAGCTTGCGTAGCGTGAGAATTTTGTCCCGCATAAGTCGTTTTGCCGCGTCTAATACCATGCATCCGAACCAATGGAACCTTAGCCAAGCGTATGGCGAATTGTTAAAAGCTGAAAACCACGATGACGGAATTCCTTCCAGCTTTTCGCCTTCCTGGCCGGAAGCAGCTAAAATAACAATAAAGAAGATTCCTCTGCGAAGGGCAGCATCTAATAGTGCTTGAGTGGCTGGACATTTAATGACCCTGAATCGTGTTTTAGTTTCTTTCGCGACACTTCTGCTTGCCGGTGCGGTGAGCGGCGTCGCCCAAAATAACCACAACATAGTGTTGACCCCAGTTGCCCCGGACAAGGGCTCTCAGGCCTCAGGCCAGGAGAATCCAGACACCTCTACGCCGACGCCGGCTGACCAGTCTCCATCCGCGAGCCCGGACCAATCCGTCTCTGCGACGCCCGCCGAATCGGCTCCGCCTAAGCGGCCGGACCAGGCGGCCGCGTATTACCACTTCACGTTGGCGCACATGTACGAGGAAATGGCTTCCATGTACGGGCGCACCGACTACGCCACCAAGGCAGTTGACGAGTACCGGCTGGCTATCGACAACGATCCGACCTCCGATTACTTGAACGCGGGGCTGGCTGAGTTGTACGCCAAGACCGGCCGCATTCGCGATGCAGTCCTTGAAGCTCAGGACATCCTGAAGCGTGACGGCAACAACCTGGAGGCGCGTCGTCTGCTGGGCCGCATCTATCTGCGCTCGCTCGGCGACATGCAGGCCGGCACTCAGTCGCAGGAAATTCTTAAGCTCGCCATCGAGCAGTATGAACAGATCGTTAAGCTCGATCCCAAGAGCGTGGAAGACCACTTACTGTTGGGCCGTTTGTACCGCCTCAATAACGAGTTGCTGAAATCGGAAGATGAGTTCAAGACCGCGGTCAAGATACAGCCCGACTCCGAAGAGGCGGTCACCACGCTGGCTTACCTGTACAACGAAGAAGGGGACTCGGGCCGAGCCCTCCAGGTGTTGAGCGCAATTCCAGATAGTTCGCGCACCGCCAAGCTGTATTCGGCCCTGGGATTCACCTACGAGCAACAGAAGGACTACAAGAAGGCGATTGACGCGTATCGCCGCGCTACCGAACTTGATCGCGACAACCTGGATTCCGTGCGCGGCCTGGCCCAGAACCTGATGAACGATGGCCAGACCGACGCCGCGCTGGAACAGTACAAAGTCATCGCCGATGCCGACCCCTCGGATGCGCAGACTTACATGCACATCGCCGAGATCGATCGCCGTAACGGGCAATTCGATCAAGCGCTCGAAGCCTTGAAGAAGGCGGGCGCGGTGGTTCCCGATTCCTTGGAGGTTCAGTACAACATCGCGCTCATCGACGAGGCCCAGGGAAAGTACGAAGACGCCATCCAGATTCTTGAGCAGCTGCTGCAAAAGACCGAACACACCGATGGCGACTACAGCGTGCCCGACAAGAACAACCGGGCAGTTTTTCTGGAGCGCCTCGGCACGGTGTATCGCGAAGACAACAAGTACCCGCAGTCGGTTGATACCTTCCACAAGATGCTCGAGCTAGGGGATGAAAACGCCATTCGCGGCTATCAGGAGATCATCGACACCTACCGCGACAACAAGCAGTGGCAAATGGCAACCGACGTAGCTGCCGAGGCGGCCAAGAAATATCCCAATGATCGCGGCCTGCAGATGGTGTCGGCTTCGCAAGAGGCCGACATGGGCAAGGCTGACGTGGCCATTGAGCACGTGAAGGCCTTACTCAAAGGCAATCCCGACGATCGCGAGGTTTATATTGCGCTGGCCCAGATGTACAGCCGCGTGAAGGATTGGCCGAACGCCGAGCAGAACATCACGAAAGCCATCGAACTCTCGAGCAAGCCCGAAGACAAGGATTATGCAATCTTCGTGCAAGGCTCCATCTATGAGCGCCAGAAGAAATATGAACCGGCGGAAGAAGCGTTTCGCAAGGTACTGGCCGACGATCCCAAGAATGCGATGGCGCTGAATTACCTGGGATACATGCTGGCCGATCGTGACACCCGCCTCGAAGAAGCGCTTGGTTACATTCGCCGCGCGGTGGCACTTGATCCGCAGAACGGCGCCTATCTGGATTCGCTAGGCTGGGCCTATTACAAACTCGGCAAGTACGATCTGGCGGAAGAAAATCTGCGGCGGGCATCGGAGCGCATCAACACCGATCCTACGGTCCATCAGCACCTGGGCGAGCTGTATCAGAGGACGGGCCGCTTGAAGCTGGCTGCCGTCAACTATGAGCGCTCGTTGGAAGAATGGAACAAGACCATTCCCGCCGAGGTGGACCAGGACGAAGTGGCGAAGCTGCAGAAGGAATTGGAGACCACCCGCGTGAAGCTGGCCAAACAAACCGCGGCCACCAAGCAGTAACTCCTGTGACGATCGGTGGTCGTGACTCAGTATGAAAATCACCAATGGCTTCAGTAAGAAGATTGAGAATCATACAGCAATGGTGGCGATCTACGCTGTACATTACAACTTCGTCAGGATTCACAAGTCTCTGCGAATCACCCCGGCAATGGCGGCAGGTTTAACCGACCACGTTTGGAGCCTAGAAGAAGTTGTCCGAATGGCGGGGAGGCGGCCATGCCGAAACCGACGAAGCGCGGCCCGTACAAGAAGAAGGGTGCTGCTTGAAACAACGGATTGTCCTAGCGTCTGTTCTCGGATTTCTGGTTCCCGTAGGGTGTGGTTTCGTGGACATGCTGTTCTTTACCGCAAAGGACTCAGCATTTATAGATTTCCTATGTTACCGGCTCCCCTATATCATCTGCCCCCCTTGGGTACTGGGGAGCGGTTCCGGCTTTTGGTTCGTAGCAATACCATTCCTGAATGCTGCCTTGTACGGATGTATAGCCTATCTCTGGTTTGAAGCGAAGAAGCAAATTTCAAACTGAGGCACTACCCGATCGGTGATAATCTGGCGGCCAATCGGCCCCGCTGCTAAACTCCTCCTATGCTCGCCAGCTACGCCGTTCGTGTGGAGGATTCCCGCGGACGCCGCTATCCCGAGCCGCCGCACCCTTATCGCAATCCTTTTCAGCGGGACCGCGATCGTGTCATCCATGCCCGCGCTTTTCGTCGGCTGGAAAACAAGACACAGGTCTTCACTCGCCGCTACTCCGACCATTTCCGCACTCGCCTGACGCACACCATGGAGGTGGCGCAAATCTCGCGCACCATCGCCGCCGGGCTCAAGCTGAATGTCGATCTGGTTGAGGCGCTGGCGCTGGTCCACGACATCGGCCATCCTCCCTTTGGACACGCCGGCGAACGCACGCTCGACCTGTTGATGCGCCACCACGGCGAGTTCTTCGATCACAACCTGCAGGCACTGCGCACGGTGGAAGATCTGGAGTTGAGGTACGCGGACTTTCCCGGCTTGAACCTGACCTTCGAAGTTCGCGAGGGCATCATCAAGCACTCGCATGATTACAGCGAAGCCGATCATCCTGAGCTGGCTGAATACCTGCTCCACGAACGCCCGCCGCTGGAGGCGCAACTGATTGACCTCACCGACGAGATTGCCTATAGCACCGCCGACCTCGACGATGGCTACGAAGCCAGGCTGCTGCGCCTTCCGGAGATTCGCCAGCAGGTCCCAGTCTTCGAGCGCTATTACGTCGAGGCGGAGGCCAAGTATCCAAAGGCTCCCGACAAGCTGAAATTCAACGAGGCTTTGAAGCGTGTGCTCAATCGCTTTGTCAGCGACCTGATCGAGAACACCCAACGGCGCGTACAGCAGGCGGGCGTCAGTAGCCTTGATGATCTACGTAACTACCCCGAGCGGCTGGCTGGTTTCAGTCCGGAGATTGAGACTGAGCGCCGCCAGGCCAAAAGCTTTCTCTACGAGGCGCTCTATAACTCCAAGACTCTCGAACCGGAGAAGCGGCAGGCCGAGAAGGTGGTCACCGAGGTGTTTGACTACCTGGTCGCGCATCATGACGCCCTGCCGCACAGCTACCGTGAGCGGTGCGAGAACGAGAAGCCGGTACGGGTGGTGTGCGACTACATTGCCGGCATGACCGACCACTACGTGCAAGACCTGCGGAAGAAGCTGGTGGCAGGTAAGAAGGCGGAATAAGAAAACTGATGACCGGGAAGAGGGCGTACCAAGAAGCGCTTGTTGCGTCTGGAGGGTGTAGTAATGTCGATTTTTGGTGGGAGCCCCCGCATTTATGCGCGGGAAGGAGTGCTTTAGCGCTCCGGAAGAAGTTGGGTTTGATCGCGCGCTTTAGCGCCGGGGATCGGAAAACCGAAGGCTAAACAGTTTGCTGAAAAACTCGGAACAGCAGATCCCACGCGGGACGAACTTTACCCCGAATGGCGAAACGAGGCTCGAATAAAATATTCAGCTCACAACTGGCGGCAAGTTGCATCCCAATGAAGACATGAAATGTCATCTTTGCTGGCTCCTGCTAGCCTGCGTGTTCTTCTGCTCGGCCACCGTGCTCCCGGCGGAAGAGATCCAGGTGCGGCATCGTGAAGGTGTGGTCCACGGTTTCCTGGTGTTGCGCACCGCTGAGGGTGAAACGCTGGCTGATGGTGATCTCATCCAGGTTGCTCGTGGCGACCAGGTGACCGCAAAGGTGGTCTTTCACTTCAAAGATGGTTCGGTCCAGGAGGAAACAACAGTTTATTCGCAGCGCCACACATTTCGGCTCGTCAGCGACCACCTCCTCCAGAAAGGTCCGTCATTCAAGAATCTGATGGACGTCTCCATCGATGCCAGGTCCGGTCAAGTCACGACCCGTTACGCCGACGACAAAGGCAATACGAAGACGGAGAGCAAGCATGTAGACCTGCCTGCGGATCTCGCCAATGGTTTGCTGTTCACGCTGCTTAAGAACATTCAGCCGGGAGCGTCAGGGCTGAAGGTGTCTATGCTGGCGGCCACGCCAAAGCCGCGCGTGGTGAAGCTGGCGATTACTTCTGTGGGCCAGGAACCATTCACGGTTGCCGGCTCCAGCCGCAAGGCCACGCATTACGTGGTGAAGTTCGAACTCGGCGGATTGACCGGAGTCGTGGCCCCGCTGTTGAACAAGCAACCTCCAGATGTTCATGTGTGGATTTTGCCCGGAGAGGCGGCGGCGTTCGTCAAGTCGGAGGGTCCACTTTATGAAGGCGGGCCGATTTGGCGCGTCGAGTTGGCGTGCCCGGTCTGGCCAGCGAATGCAAAGTAGAATGCGGCGGAGGACTATAGGTTGGAGCGGCAACCCGAAGCTAATCCTTTGACTTTTGGGGTCGCAGCGCACACGATGCGCGGCTCCTTGCGGAGAAACTGCGCATGCCACGTTTCTTGCAGACAGAACAACTCGCATGGGTTTCGAACTTGTATTTTCCATGAACTCCGTTCATGATTTCCGGGTGTCACAAAGGAGCCAATGAATGACTACTTTCCGCAGAGACATCCAGATTGCAATGTTAACGATGGTTGCGATTGTCTTGTTTGCAGGTGCAGCCCTTTGCCCAGCATCTGCACAAACCCGCTACGAGTCCGTTTACAACGGACACAGGATTATCTATCCAGAATCCAGCATCCCCTGGCCGGGTCGCCCTCACACGAACTACTTTTTTGTCGACTCGGACCAACCGCGGGCGAATCCCGACCCGGGCGATGAAACTCCTGGGTCAGTAGCCTGCGTGTATCAGTTGGTGACTGGACCAACAGGGTGTCCGATTGCTACGAGCACAACAGTGCCCTCGGGTGGTATCGGGGCCATTGCTATCGTCGACGCTGGTTACTACCCGACCGCGCAGTCCGACTTGGATGCCTTTGACTCCTACTTTGGTATTCCGGCTGCGACCGTGACGCAGGTCTGGCCCACCCTCCCGCGCCCCCCCATTTACCCGGACTGGGAGGTCGAGGAGGCATTAGATATCGAGTGGGCTCACGCCATGGCGCCACATGCCAAGCTGTTCCTGGTGGTGTCGGCATTGTGTCAAAGCTCGCAATGCGCGACCGATCCCACTTGGCAAGCGGTGCAGCTCGCCGGAAGTCTAGTGGCCCGGAACGGCGGCGGCGTGGTGAGCATGAGCTTTGCCGATGCGGAGATTTCTCAGGAAACTGGCTTTGATCAATACTTCACTTCACCGGGAGTCGTCTACTTTGCAGCCTCGGGCGATGGGGGACTTGGCGTGAGCGCCTATCCAGCAGCGTCACCGAACGTTGTGGCGGTTGGAGGAACCTATTTTAACCGCGACAGTAGCGGAAATTTCACTTACGAGCAGTACTACACTGGCGGCGGAGGAGGAGACATCAGTCCATACGAGTCGCGTCCCAGCTATCAGAATGGCATTGCAAGCATCGTAGGAAACAATCGCGGCTATCCTGATGTCGCTTCCGACTTTTGTTGCGCTGCCATTTACCTTAGTGGGGGCTGGACTTCGGTGGGAGGTACTAGTTGGTCGTCTCCTACCTTTGCTGGTATCGTGAACGCGGCCGGCAGCCGACAACAGTCGTCCTTGGCGCAGCTCACCACCATGTACAGCGAGCTGTTAAGTCCCAGGTACCATGCTGATTTCGACGACATCACGCTGGGTGATCCGCGCTGCAAAGTTGGTTGGGACCTGTGCACGGGCCTCGGTTCCGCCAAGACTTACGCCGGCAAGTAACCAACGAGGCTCCCCGGATTGCCAGTTCGATCTGGTCAAGACGCGGCCTTTGCCCGCGTCATCCTTTTTGCCTTGTCCAGGCAACTGGTAATCCGGAAGTCGAAGTATCACAGAGGTCGCGGCTCAGCTGAAAAACCACTAGCCTTGCTGGACTCCCGCGAGGTACCGGCATCGTTGTGGTCCGATACAGAACGGAAGCGCGACAGATTTCCTACAATCCCTACAATGAAAGACCCGCCGTCTGGCGGGTTCTGATGCGCTGCGTTAAGAGGCGCAGCCCTCTGCTAGAGCTGGACGCCAGCCACTCCGAGTGAGCTATCGCTATACACGGCCTGACTCTTTGCGTTATGGGTAGCGTGGTTGAGTGTCTGACCGCGGCCAGAACAGTAGAAGGAATACAAACACCGTTATGCATCATTTCGCTCAGGCACACTCCCCTTGAAACCAGGCCATGCGGGAGCCTAAGCTTTGCCCTAACGCAGGAGGGTAAGATGCGCGATCAACAGATACATGCGGCGCTGGATCAGCATTGGGCGGCCTCCGATGCCAACGATTTTGAAACCGAGCACCGCATCTATCACGAGGACGCAGTGCTGGAATACCCACAGTCAGGCGAGCGCATACGCGGCCGCCGCAACATACAGATCACCCGCTCTATCCAGCCGAACAGGAAGCGCTTTACTATCCAGCGAATCATTGGCGGCGGTGATCTTTGGGTCACCGAATTCATCCTGTCCTATGACGGCAAGCCATCCTACACCGTGAGCATCATGGAGTTCCGGGGCGACAAGGTTGCGCGAGAAACGCAGTACTTTGCGGATCCATTCGAGGCCAGCCCAGCTCGCGCTCAATATGTGGAACGGATGGACGCGCAATCTCCAAGCGCGGAGACTCGCTAAGCACACTGGTGGTTTGCAACAACCTTGCAGCGACGCCATACCGCGAAGAGAAGGACACAAGCAATCGTGGCGGCACGGGTTACTTGTGTAACGGCGATTTCTCAACAGCAATCAGCGACGATACTGTTCCGACTCGACCTGCTCGGAATCCGTGCAGTGCGGACACAGCGTCCGAAGCGCTGGCGTTTCGTTCTTCTGGCGCTTCGTTTCGTCGTCGAGCGCAATCTTGATTCCGCACCTGCTGCACCTGCCGAAATACGGCCTATATCGGTGGCCGTGGCGTTCACTCTCAGGCCATACTGGACAGGTCACAAATTCCATTGTTGTTCACTAGACTAGACTAGCGTAATGGGCGGGTGACCCACCCTTTCCAACGGGATTGTAGTCCACGTTACACCGTGGGTGCCCCACCCTTGTCCGCTCCTGTTGCGGACAGGGTGGGAGCGGGAGCCTCGACTCCCCCGTCGCTATTATCAGGGTGCGGCCGCATTAGGTACCTGAGCGCGCAGTTGTCGTTCTTCATTCAATGCTGTACTTCGCCGTCATGCCGTTCAGCGTGTAGTGGCTGCGGTCCGTCGCGGTCCCGTTTGCCTTCCATATTCCAAAGAGGGCCTCGCTGTCGGAGCCATCGGCCGGACCCTTCCACGGTTCATCATAGGCCGCGAAGATCACGGTGGGCACACCATTCGAGTTCGCCCAATTGACCATCGCCGCGTAATCCCACTGGGCATTGGTCACGTTGGCGAGGTAGGCATTGGGCTGGTCTTTCTGCGAACCCTGGGTAGGCCAGCCGGTTTCGCCAATGCGGATCTCGAGGCCGATGTTCTGGCTTGCAAATGCTGTCTTGAGTCCTGAGAGCTGGTTGTTCATGCTCGCCGTAACCGCCTGGGTGAAGGACGCCTGCGTGGGATTCTGCCCGATCTGTCCGGCGATGTTGGGATCGAAATAGGCATACATGTTGCCGTACACGTGGCTCTCGCAGGCCGCCATCAGCGCCAGAAGTTTCTGCCGCATGGTCGCGAAGGCCGGACTGGTGTTGTTCACGCCGCCCAGCAAGCCCCATTGCTGGCGCGTGGTGATGGGAAGGTTCGCCGCCGTCAGCGGAGCGCGCTTGCTCTTGGCATAGTTGATGAGATCGATAACCGCCTGCGTCGAATTCGGCCCCCAGATGCACTCGTTGCCGATGACCAGGTCCACCACGTTGTTGTAGGTCTCGGCCTGCTGGATGGCGTAGTCGATCTCCGTCTTCGACCATTCGACATTGATGGAATCGGTGTTGGGGTCGGCGCCGATCTGGTAACAACCCGCACTTACTTTTAGGCCGGCAGTCTTGGCCGCCTGAATGTTGAAGCGGTTGGAATCCGTGATGTTTGGAACACCCTGCCAGACAAAGGTACCCTGGCCGTAGGTGGTGATCAGGGAAAACTTCTCAGCCACCGGCATCAGAAGCTGCGTAACCTGATCGAGCGTGTAGGTGTTGTAGAGCACCGGACCATCGCCAACCCAAGGTCCGACGTAAGGCTCAAAAGCAACTCCGTAGATGGCCATGGTGCTCCTTCAAAGTTATCGAATGCGAAGTTCGATCCGGGCGAGAATACCAGGTCTGCAATTGCTGTTCGAAGCCGGACGGAAAGCATTCTACGCCAGGCGCGCTCGCCGGAATATTGGTTACTTATGGCGGCTGGTGGGCTAGAGTACGTTGTCCACGTCTTGGTTACGGCAGTCGTTATTCAGGGATTTTCTGAAGGAGCGCTTTATGAATCCCCCGCCGGTGTTTCTTCCCATCGCGATCGTACTGCTCGCGATCCTGGTCGTCGCGCTCTGCATTCGACGTCTGCGCACACTGCAACGCACACCCCCGGCCAAATGGCGTCGCATTACCGAATGGGTATTACTTTCGTTGGTCATCCTGGTCTGCGTGGTGGCTGCCGGCAGCACTATATACAATGCGGCTGCCCTTCGCTACTATCGCGCGATCTATCCGGCTCCCGGAACGATGTACAGCGTCAACGGACACGACATGCATCTCTACTGCACGGGTGCGGGCTCTCCCACGATTATTCTGGAATCCGGCTGGGGAAGTAACTCGGCCACGTGGGCAAAGGTGCAACCGGAGCTTTCAAGAATCACCCGGGTCTGCTCGTATGATCGCGCCGGATTCGGCTGGAGCACAGCGCAGCCGCCGCCGCGAGATGCCGACACGATTGCGAGGGAATTGCATGTTCTATTGCAGCAAGCCGACGTCCAAGGGCCGCTCGTCCTGATGGGACATTCGGCGGGCGGCATCTATATACGCGATTACGCCAGCCATTATCCTGCCAATATAGCTGGGCTGATCTTCGTTGACAGTCCTGCGCCCCTGCACGAAGATCGGGAATCCGCCGAACTGAGAGCGACTTCCAATCTTTCCAGACCCTTCTACTATGTTGTCGATTTAGCACTGGACATGGGGCTGGTTCGCATGGCGGGCCAGTGCGCCCCCGAGCCGGGTTTGGATGAGCCCACCGGAAAACGCATCGCACAACTCCAATGTGGCGTGCTATTCAGCACTTTTTGGAACGAGTACCGCAGCGACCGTCAATCCGGCGAAGAGACGATCCATACCGGGCCTTACGGCGACTTGCCGGTCCTCATTTTTTCGCACGACACTGAACTGGCGAGACAGACTAAGGATCTCCCCCCTAAGTTGGCACTCGAAATGAGCGTGGTGTGGGACCAAGCGCAGGAAGACCTAAAACGCCTGTCCACCCGCAGCCGTAGAATCATTGCCAAAGGCAGCGGTCACCATATCCAGTACGATCGGTCTGATCTGTTGAACCGGGAAGTCGCTATCTTCATCCAGCAGATTCGCGATAACGAGCCGCGGAGCGATTACGGCTCGACCAAAACGGAATAATGCGCCAGTTTGCGGAGAAGGCCCCCGCACGCGGCATACGGATCCTGCGGTTCAGCCGGATCGCGGCGCAACAGACGACGCATGAATTGTCGCCAGGCGGGCAGAAATCTCATCGCCATCGACGGCGATGTGATCAGTCGCCCGCTGCCAAGGCAGGCTGGATTTCCTCGATCCCGACAATGTTCGTCGGGTAATTGCCGGTATAGCAGGCGGTGCAGAAGGTGTGCTCGTCGCTGTCACCGGCCGCCTTGCGCAGGCCCTCCAATGAAAGTACGCCAACGAATCGGCGCCGATGTATTCGCGAATTTCTTCTACCGACTTGTTGGCGGCGATGAGTTGGTTCTTCGAAGGCGTGTCCACTCCGTAGTAACACGGCGAGATGGTCGGCGGGCAAGAGATGCGCATGTGTACTTCCTTAGCCCCGGACTCGCGGATCATGCGCACGATCTTGCGGCTGGTAGTGCCGCGCACGATGGAGTCGTCGATCAGCACGACGCGTTTGCCCTGGAGCACATTGCGCACCGGATTCAGCTTGAGCTTCACGCCAAAGTCGCGCACCCGCTGCTCGGGCTCGATGAAGGTGCGGCCAACATAATGATTGCGGATCAGTCCGAACTGGATCGGAATGCCGCTCTGGTAGGAGTAGCCCAGTGCGGCGGTCACGCCAGAGTCGGGTATCGGGACCACGATGTCCGCGTCCACTGGCGATTCCATCGCAAGCTGGCGGCCCATGGCGTCGCGCGTCTGCTGCACGGCTTTGCCGAAAACGATGCTGTCGGGACGGGAAAAATACACGTGCTCAAAGATGCAGCTCGATTGTGGCTGGGCCGCCGAATAGAAGCGCGAATGAACGCCCTCGGGACCGACGATGACCAATTCGCCGGGCTTCACTTCGCGCTCGTAGGTGGCGCCGATCAGGTCGAAGGCGCAGGTCTCGGAGGCGAAGACAATGGTATCTGCCCGGTGCGCTGCCTCTCCCGAGATGCGCCCCATGACCAGCGGACGAAATCCTCGGGGATCGCGAGCGGCAAAGACGCGGTCCGGAGTCAGCATGACCAGCGAAAATGCGCCTTCGATGCGGCGCAGCGAATCGGCAACTGCGTCGGGCAAGGTCTGCTCGCGTGAGCGCGCGATGAGGTGGACCACAACCTCGGTGTCGCTGGTGGTCTGAAAGATGGAGCCCGCCTGCTCGAGTTGAGCGTGCACCTCCGGCGCATTGGTGAGATTGCCGTTGTGCGCCAACGCAATCTTGCCTTTGTTGCACTCCACCATGATGGGCTGGGCATTGAGCAATGCGGAATCACCCGCCGTCGAATAGCGCGTGTGGCCAATGGCCAGCGAACCGGGAACCAGAGCCAGTGCGTCGGCGGTAAAAATGTCCGACACCAACCCCATGGCTTTATGCAGTTGAACCTGCTCGCCATTGGAGGCCGCGATGCCTGCCGATTCCTGGCCGCGGTGTTGCAGCGCGTACAGGCTGAGGTAGGCGAGCTTCGAGGCTTCGGGATGGCCGTAGATGGCCACCACGCCACATTCTTCGTGTAGCTTGTCGGAAGGAATCAGCATCGCTCACCTGATTTGAAGCGGCACGGCTTGAGCCGTGCCGTTACCTGCCTGCTTACCGATGGCTTTAGCCACTGAGGGACTTCGATGCCGTCGAAACTGCGACTTTCCTCAGGTGCTGAAGCCCAACTCTTCACCTCTTGCGGCACGGCTAAAGCGGTGCCCCCTTCGCTGGCGTGGCCTTCAACCCACCTCACTTCTAGCTCTTCTGCAACGTGGACGGCACCAACCGCTCCTCAGTTTCCACGTGCAGGGCCTGCTCCAGCGCACTGGCCCATGCATCCTGCAATTCGGAGACGCCTGCCTGGACGGTCCTCACACCATCAACACTAATTTCCAATTTTGCCAGGATGGTATCACCAATCTGTTCCAGCGACAGACCAAACTTCTCCGCTACTTGTTTGATTCCCCCAACGTTTTGTCCGTCGCAGGAAATGAGCACGCGGCTGGCATCTTCGCCAAAAAGCACAAATTCGGGCACTAATCCGTTGGAGCTAAGGTCAACTTCCGCCCCGATACCGCGCGCAAATCCGCATTCAGCCAGCGTGACCGCCAAGCCGCCCTCGGTGCAATCTTTGGCAGATTCCAGCAGGCCTGCGCCAATCATGTCGATGATAGCTTTCTGTAACGCGGCTTCCTTCTCTAGCTCCAGCGACGGCGGAAAGCCCCAAATCTCCCCGAGAATTTCCTTGGCGTACTCGGACGAGCCAAATTCGGCTTCGACATCCGACGCATCTCCCGGCTCCGATCCTCGAATGACCAGCAGAGCACGTCCCGGCTCACGGAAATCGGGCCCGACGGCCTTGTGTACGTCCTCCATAATTCCCACCACGCCAATCACGGGCGTCGGATAAATGCCTTCGCCGAGCGTCTCGTTGTAGAAGCTGACATTGCCACCGGTGATCGGGGTTTCCAACTCTTCGCAGGCCTTGGAGACGCCGTCGATGGTTTGCGAGAACTGCCACATGATTTGCGGCTTCTCTGGATTGCCGAAGTTCAGGCAATTAGTGGCCGCGACCGGCGTTGCGCCGGTACACGCCACGTTGCGCGCCGACTCGGCGACGGCGTGCATTGCCCCCAGCTTGGGATCGAGATAGCACCAGCGGCTGTTGCCGTCGAGCGCCATCGCCAGGCCACGCTGGGTGCCCTTGATGCGAATCACTCCACCTTCGCCGCCCGGACCCTCCACCGTGTTGGTTTGCACCATGGAGTCGTACTGCTGAAAGACCCAGCGCTTGGAGCAGATGTTCGGGCTGGCCAGCAATCGCTTCAGTTCATCCGTGAATTCCGTCTTGCTGCCCAACTCAATGTTCGCCGGGACCTCGCGCGAAACCGGCGGCTCCCAGCGCTCCAGCGGGCGATGGTAGAGGGGCGCATCGTCGGTCAACGCAGCGTTAGGAATTTCTGCGACCACTTTGCCGTGCTCCAGCACGCGCATGGCAGGCTGATTGATCACGCGTCCAATGGTGACGGCGTCGAGTCCCCACTTCTGGAAGACGCGGAAGACTTCGTCCTCGCGGCCTTTTTCGGCCACCAGCAACATGCGCTCCTGCGATTCGCTCAGCATGATCTCGTAGGGCGTCATGCCGGTCTCGCGTTGGGGCACCAGGTCGAGTTCGATTTCCAGGCCCAACACCGCCGCGCCCGCCCATCTCGCAGGTCGAGCAGGTGAGGCCCGCTGCGCCCATGTCCTGAATGCCGACCACCGCGCCGGTCTGCATGGCTTCCAGGCAGGCTTCGAGCAGCAACTTCTCCAGGAACGGGTCGCCAACCTGCACGTTGGGACGCTTGGCCTCCGAGCCTTCGCTGAACTCTTCGCTGGCCATGGTGGCGCCGTGTATGCCGTCGCGGCCGGTCTTGGAGCCGACATAGATCACCGGATTGCCTTCGCCGGCGGCTTTGGCGTAGAAGATCTGGTCGCGCCGCACCAATCCCAGCGCGAATGCGTTGACCAGCGGATTGCCCGAGTAGCAGCGTTCAAACTTCACTTCACCGCCGACGTTGGGTACACCGAAGCAGTTTCCGTACGAGGCGACGCCGCTGACCACGCCCTCCATCACCGAGTGGTTCTTGTGCAGCGTGGCCTGGTCGATCGCGGATGGTCCATCCTTATCGCCGCCGGGTGCCCCACTCTTATCGCCTTCTTTTGGCGATAGGGTGGGATTGGTGATGGGCCCGAAACGCAGCGAATCCATGATGGCGACCGGACGCGCGCCCATGGTGAAGATGTCGCGCAAAATGCCGCCAACGCCGGTGGCAGCGCCCTGGAACGGCTCGATGAACGAAGGATGGTTGTGCGACTCGATCTTGAAGGCGCAGGCCCAGCCATCGCCGATGTCGATAATGCCGGCGTTCTCGCCCGGCCCCTGTACCACGCGACGGCTATGCGTAGGCAGGCGCTTCAGGTGGACACGCGAGGACTTGTAGGAGCAATGCTCGCTCCACATCACGCTGAAGATGCCCAGCTCGGTAAACGTAGGCTCGCGGCCCAGCGACTTCAGGAGGCGGTCATACTCCTCCGCCGAAATTCCGTGGTCACGGAGCACTTCTGGAGTGATGGCAGGTTCTTTGGCGACGCTGGTGGCACTGTCAACTGGGTTCATGGCGAGGAAGGAAGTTCTATTGTCGCACGTTGAACGCGGTGGGGGAAGTTCGGCCGCCGGAGTCAACCCATTCGTCGGCTCATTCGCTGACGGTGGTCGCCGACAGCAGGATCTCGCAATCCTGGCGGGTCTGGAGTTGAGGCGGCGACGGGGTCGCCGCGTCCAGTGCAGTCGCGTCCATCTGCTTATCGACTACGGCTATTACATTCACCAGTCCTTGCGATGTGGTCCAGGCTTTGGCGATGGAAGTGTTCCTCCGCCTTCGCCGAACACGGCAACGGTTTCGCCGGTGTGCCGGTGAAGGCCCGTGCAATCGCTGAGCGTACGCGGCGTTGGCAGGCGCCGGCACCAGGCCTTCGTTGTGCAGGATGTTCTCGGCGCGGCGGAGAGCGCGAGCCTGAGTTTCTTCCTTGCCGTACTGCCCGGTGTTGAAGAAGGAAAATACGAACGCGCCACGATTGTTTCCTTCGTCGATGTAGCCGCGAGTCCAGACTGCATCCGGATCATGGGAATGCCAGCGCTTCCATTCCGCGGGATGGCAGAAGGCCACATCGAGATCGGGAAACATCGCCGGCTTGAGATTTTCATTCGTCAGGGTGATCTCTTGCGAACCGGCCAGGTCTCCATCGACGTAGAATTCAGCGCGATAGGTTCCGCTCTGCAGACAGAGGCGCGCATCACTGCCCTGCAACACGGAATACAGCAGGCTGGGATTGCCGTGCGCGTACAACTCGGGCATAACCCGTCCGGAGATCGCGGGCAGCACTCGCCATGCCTTCCAGTCGAGATTGTAGGCGTAGAACAGGACGGCGAGAGTATCCTGCGGCTTGCCGGCCGCGTCCAGGGCCAGGTTTTCCATGTGGCCGCTCCAGCCCAACTCGGCGGCCGAGCCCGACAGAGCGAGGTCGGTGAGCTTGATGCCCGGAGCCGGCAAGGGTGCGCCCTTTCGCCGAGGGCCAGGTTGCCGCTACCAGCTCTGACTTTAATTTCGGTAAGTCGGTGCCCTCGAATCGCTTGCAATATTCCGCGCTGTTCAGGCCCGTGCAGTATTGGCGAAAGACATCCAGATCGGTGATCGCGCCGCCGATTTCGGCCCCATGGTCGATCACCAACGGAGCCTTGCCCGGATCGCCGAGCGTGACGGTTTGCGAGTAGGTGTCGAGTGCCTGTTTCTCATTGCCCTCGGCCATTTGCGCCAGGGCGAGATTGAAGCGGGTGACCAAGTCGGTCTTGTCAAGTTCAAGCGATGCAACCGTGGCTTGCCGGCCGAGCTCCACGGTGTCGCGATCGCCCTTGACCAGTCCATCCGCGTAGGTGTTGAAGCCAACATCGCCAACCAGGTCCATAGGAGGGGCAAATCCTTGCTGCACGAGCAGCTTTCGAGCGTCGCGTTCCGCCCGGGAAACTTCGCCCAGAGCATTCTTGGCAATGAGGCTGAAGAATCCGCCTTCGTTCAGTTGCGGCGTATTGGCGCGATTGGTGGCGCGCGCGAAATACAAGTCGGCGCCAGCAAATGTGGGACGAATCTCGGCGGCACAGCCAAATTCCTTGGCGGCTTTCGCCATTTCGCCGGGGTCATCACTCGAGCCCTCGTACAGCACCCATCCGCGCGCGAAATGTTCAGCGGCCAAATCCACCAGGTCTTTGTCGTCGATCTCATTGGGCAAACGGCAAGCGCCGGTGGCGGGCTTCAGCACGATCGCCTTGGTCTCAAAACGAATGAACAAGCCCCGCAGGACACCTACACCCACCAGGCCGCAAGCGAAGAGAACGAGGATGAAGGCTGCGTTGGTGCGCCCCATGCCCAGAGCCTGTCCCAGCAAATAGAGCGCGATGGCGAACAAGGTGAGCAGCGCTAGGAAGGTGGTGGCCTCGCGTTGATAGCCCAGGCTCATTTCATTATCGGCACTCCACTTGGCCAGCGCTTTCGCCGGGTCATGGTAGCTCTGGGTGATGACCATCTTGCGGGGGAAGTGCACATCCTCTTCCGGACCCAGCTCGCCGGTCATGAGTTTATGGACTTGCGGTTCCTTCTTCTCAAACTTCTCCAGATTTTTGCGCCGCTGCTGCTCCTGCTCCGCCATTTCCTTCTGGCCCAACAGGTCGGGATCTTCCTTGGCCAACTGCACACGCTGCCGGGCGGCTTCATAACGGAGGTGCAAATCCTCAGCCGTAGCCACGCGTCCCACCATGTAATTCCACACCGTTACCTCGCGTGAGTTGAGGCGGAAGAGTTCGGCCTGATCAGCCAGAGCCGCACTGGTGGCCTCGGAGGACTTCACCGCGGCATGACTGTAGAAGTATCCGCTGAGGGCGCTAAGAACGGCGCTGAGAGCAATCATGGAAATGACGAAGCGGCCGAACGTATGCGCCACCGGTGCAACGTGCAAACGCATGCCGGCAAACAGCGCGGGATCGACTTCGGCGGGATGGACCGGCTCCTCCTCTTCTTCCTCACTGCCCTCGGCTGAAGGCGCGTCGCCGGCTGGCTTGGGGCTGAGAACTTTGTGGCCGGCTTCCGTCCCATTCGCGAAATGGAACTTGCGCGCCAGGGGCCGACCGATCAGAGCCAAGACTCCAAACCCAGCGGTGAACATCACGAAGTCTTTCCAGGCGGCACGGTCAATCAACATGGCCATCACTAATCCGGAAAGGGCCAGCAAGCCACCGATCCAGACCAGCACTTTTTCGTGCTTTGGCTTGTTATGGCTGAGTTGCGCGAAGGTGAGGAATGCGAGCGCAAGCACAAACAGCACCACCGCCATGGCCAGGCGCAAGACTCGAGTCTGTCCCCGGGTAACATCCGCCTCCAATTTTTCCCAGATATTGGGGAAGCTGCCATCGGCTGCCGGGGGGCCCCAGACGGTGTCAAAGCCAAGCGCTCGCAAGAAAATGGCGCTGTGCATCGCGATCGAGGGTTCCAACGGATAAGGAAGATCGACACCGAAGTAGTCGAGGTAAGGCTGCAGGGAGCGAACATGGGCCGCCTCTTCTTCCGCCAGCAAATTCTTTAGCGCGGCCTGGCGCCGGTCGAGTGGCGCAGGCTTGCTGCCAGCCTGTCCCTGATCGCTGTCGGCTGAGGGCGAATGCTGGGCCACGCTGTTCTCATAGCGCGTGCGGCTGCTGATCTTGCTGAGCAGCTCCTGCCGCTTCACCAGTTCCAGCATCTCGCCCTGCTGCAACCTTCGCTCGCTGCGCAAGGTGTCTTGCTCGGCCAGCGCCGCGCGATAAGCCGTCACCGCGCCCAGCATGGCCACGACAGCCATGAACATGGCGATGGAAATCGACAGCAGCTTGGATTCGGCCAGCTTGGCTTCTGCTTTGGACTTGGCGTCGCGAAGGTTGGCTTCGTTCAGCTTGATTTCCTTAAGGTTGGCTTCGGTAGCTGGTTGTTCTTCCACGGCGCAACTCCGAGGAGCGGTCAAAGCCCCTGATTGTTGTGAACGGCTCGGAAAGCGGATGTGAAGTTTCGCACTCCCACCCGCATTGGTCCACGAATTCCCTGAGTTTCAGTGTCTGCGAATGGCCACAGGTTGTAGGGGAAGTTGCAGAAATATAGCACAGGTAAGCCGCGGACGCATAGATGTTAGTTGCCGCTAGTTGCCGCCCGCCCAGGATGGCTGTTCCCCCGGCCGGATGGCCTGGGAGTGTTCGGCCAGATATTTTCAGCAACCAATTCAGCCATCCTTGCTTCTAATGCGCCAACGGGGTGGGGGTGCCAGCGTGATCGCCCGATCACAGACTGTGCGCATGTTGCAACGCGGCGGAAGCATGGTTGTCGCTGCTGCGCACCCTTGTGCTTCACGTGACGTATGGCAGCCGGCCATTGCATGGCCCGCGCGCGGTTGCTGGCTTCTGTTCAAGCTGATCTGCTGCATCGCCGATAACCCCTTTGTGCACAAATCTGCGGTCGTCCTGGGACTAACGCTGGCGTTGAGTGCGGCCACCCTCGCAGGCATTGGAGAATGGGCGACGGGCGGCTCGGATGATTCGGCGGCCGATCCGGCATCGTCAAGCGCCGCTACGGTCGCAGGAGAATACGCAGGAAGCCACTTGGTTGCAGTTGCGCCCATGCCGGTGAACATGCTTCCGGCAGGTAACTACGCCCCCGCCAATACGCCGGAGTACACCATCCAACGCACCGTGCCCGAAGTGCGGCTGGCGTTTACCGTGGCCGACGAACAGGGCCGGCTCGTGCACGACCTTTCCGCCAAAGACATTCGCATTCTGGACAATCAAGCTCCGGTGGAAAAGATTGATGATTTTACGCGCGAGGAAAATCTACCGTTGCGCCTGGGAATCGTGTTGGACACCAGCGATTCCGTGAAGCGCGTGCTGCCCGACGAGAAGGCAGCGGCACTCAAGTTTCTGGACGGCGTTATGCGGCCGCAAAGCGATCGCGCCTTCGTGATGGGGTTCGGCGGCGACATTCATCTGTGGCAGAGTTCCACCGCCGACCGCGCACAATTGGTTGACGCACTCGCTCGCCT
This sequence comes from uncultured Acidobacteriaceae bacterium, assembly GCA_963721155.1. Classification (GTDB taxonomy): domain Bacteria; phylum Acidobacteriota; class Terriglobia; order Terriglobales; family Acidobacteriaceae; genus Bog-257. The sequence continues at coordinate 146,433 of CAVRID010000004.1, forward strand.
GCATCAACCGGGATGGGGTACGCGTTTTTATGACGCGCTGTATGCCGCATGCGATCAATATGGGTCGCATCCCGACGAGAGCAGCCCGGTGCAGCGCGCCATCGTGGTGTTGAGCGATGGGGACGATACCCAGAGCTTCCGCGAGCTGAAGGATGTGATCGCCATCGCTCTGCGGGGCGAGATCCAGATTTATGCGCTGACGTTGCATGGCAAGAATCGAGTGCCGCGCAGCGATGCGGTGTTACAACGGCTGGCGGACGAAACCGGTGGCCGGTTCTATGTGGCGCAGTCCAGCAAAGATCTGGAAGCAACCTTCGCGCAGATCGAGCAGGACCTGCGCACCCAGTACTATGTGTCGTTCCCCCCGCAACCAGCGACGCCCGGATTCCACCGGTTGCAAGTAGAGGTGAGCGCTCCGCAGAAATTGCAGGTCCATGCTCGCCAGGGATACTACGCATCGGCGCAATAAGAATTAGCAGTGGGCGCCGCGCTTTCCAAAGAAAATTCGCGGACTAGCTTGCGCCGCAATACGCCAGCGAAGCCGAGGATGCCGGAACCAAACAGCAGGATGCTGCCGGGCTCGGGGACGGGCGGGCCACAGCAGCCAGTTATTGTGAACGTTTCCGACTCAGTTGTCGGGCAGCCGCCACTGCCGTTAGGGTTCTGGAAGTAGCAGGAGGCGAGGACGCTCTCGTTGTCGTCCCACCCATCGAACTGCGAACCGCCAGCGTCATTGGCGCCGCTGAGGGTGAGATAGTACGTGTCGCCATACATCAAACTGCCCAAAGCGCCGATTAGTTGTGTGTTGTAAATCCCGTAACCGAAGGCATTGGTACCTAAGAAGGTGTAGCCACTTACTGCACCGCCGCCGCTGCCAAGTTCACTACCGAATGAGGTGGTACCCAGCGACCAGTTAACCACCGTGGGCGCGCCGCCCAGTGTCCATTCGCCGAAGTTAACGATGTCGGGGTTGCCAGTCGCGTTGGCAACAAACCCGTCAGAAATAGACTGGCCAAATGGACCGCCGGGGCCGTCAATAAAGAAAGCATTCAAGTTGCCATTGATCGGGCCAGTGTTAATAAACGACTGCGTGAAGGCGGTACTCAACGCGAAGCACAGAATTGTGAGCAGAAAAAAAGATGTAGTACGCATGGAAGGTGTACCTCCTGGGGTCTGCTAGAGGCCATTCCCATTCTCGTCCCCGCTACTGCGGCTGCAACATCGAACTGTTCCCAAACTGCAATCTGTTCCCGTTTTGGTCCTTCGACTCGCTACGCTCGCTCAGGACGACAGGCGAGAAAACTTTTTATCTCTATGCGTGGGCAAAAGGCCCATGTACTCGGGACAACATTCAACCTGACCCGCGGCCCGCATCTGCGGATAGAATCGCCGTGATCCGCTATACTCGTCGGCAACATGGGTAGCATGGCTTCCGTTAGTTCAACCTCCGACTTGCAACTGCAGCACAAGCCCCGCCCGCGATGGTTTAACCAGCCATTTTTTCTTGGCTTGCTGCTGGCGGTGGTCACGGTCGCGCTTTACTATCCGGTGCACCAGCATCCATTCGTCAACTATGACGATTCGGGTTACGTGACGGACAACGTGCACGTGCAATCTGGTTTGGAATGGGACACGGTCACCTGGGCGTTCACGACGTTCGAGCAAGCCAACTGGCATCCGGTGACCTGGCTGTCGCACGCTTTGGATTGCCAGCTTTTTCAGTTGAACCCCGCCGGGCACCACAATGTAAATCTACTGTTGCACGTAGTGAACGTTCTGCTGTTGTTCTGGGTGCTCTACCGGGCGACGGGTTTTGTGGGACGCAGTTGCATGGTGGCGGCACTGTTTGCGCTGCATCCCATCAATGTCGAAACGGTGGCTTGGATAGCCGAGCGTAAGAACCTGCTGAGCATGATGTTCTTCTTGCTGGCGCTGGGCGCTTACCGATGGTATGTGCAGAAGCCTCGTACGGCTCGCTACGCGGTGGTGGCATTGCTGTTTGCATTGGGATTGATGGCCAAGCCGCAGGTGATCACCCTGCCGTTCGTCTTGCTGTTGTGGGATTACTGGCCGTTGGGGAGGATGTTTGCGTCCGCGCAGGATGATTCGCCTGGGGTAGCGCGAGAGGGCGCCCCGGCAAAAAGTCTCGCCTGGCTGGTCGAGGAAAAACTTCCGCTGTTCGGCATCGCCGCAGCCAGCGCGGTAGTCACGATGTTTGTGCAACGCATGGGCGGCGCCAGGAATTGGTTCCCGCGGACGGTCCGACTGGAGAACGCAGTTGTCAGCTACGCGCAATATGTGAAAAAAGCTTTGTGGCCGTCGCGGCTGGCACTGTTCTATCCGCATCCCGAGTCCTTCAAGGTGTGGGAGGTATTGGGGGCGCTGGTTTTCCTGTTGGCGGTCACTGCGTTCGTCGTCGTGCAGCGTCGCCACCGCTACTTGTCGGTAGGATGGTTCTGGTTCCTGGGAACGCTGGTTCCCATGGTCGGCCTGGTCCAGGTCGGGGTGCAGGCCATGGCTGACCGCTATGCCTATCTGTCGTTCATCGGATTGTTCATCATGATCTGCTGGGGCATAGCCGATTGGTCAGAGCAACGGCGCATCTCTCCCGCCTGGCTCGTCGGGGTAAGCGTCGTGGTGCTGTTGGCACTGGCAGTAACTTGTCGCGTGCAGATTAATTACTGGGCCGACAATGTTACGCTGTGGTCGCATACGGTGCAGGTGACCGGTCCAAACTTCATCGCCGAGAACAGCCTGGGAGTTGCTCTGAACCGTGATGGAAGAAAGGAAGCGGCTATAGAGCACTTTCGGGCGGCTTTGGCCGTCAACCCCAACGATGCTTCCGCCAACCTGAACGTCGCCGAGTACGATCGTGTGCATGGAAGATTGCAAGAGGCCATTGAGCGCTGCCAACGCGTTCCAGCCATGACGCAGTTGACCATACAAAAAGTGCAGGCGTTCGAAAAGATGGCTCTCGCCTACCGCGCACTGGGGGATAACGTTCGCGCCCAGAAATGTGATGAAGTGGTGGAGAAACTCCAGCGCGGACAATAGCGTTGCCAGTTGTCAGTGGCCGGTGTCGCAAGAAGAGTGATTAGAGCGACTTTCAGGATTAGCGGAGCCGCCCGCACCGGTAGTGCAAGCCTTTAGAGCGTGGATGTGTTGAACTGTTTTGAGTTGCCACGGTGGAACGATTGCGCGAAGCCCTGCCCGCAAGAGCGAAACTCCGGCAACTGACATAATCTTTATTTGTGAAACTGACAACTGAAAACCGGCCACTGACAACCTGGGTCCTGGGCCTTCTGCTGGTGGTTGCGACCATTGCTTTGTATTACCCGGTCAATGATCATCCATTTACCAACTACGATGACATCGGATATGTGACCGCCAATGCTCAGGTGCAATCGGGCCTGAACCGGCACACCGTGAAGTGGGCGTTTCTTACCTTTGATCAAGCTAATTGGCATCCGGTGACCTGGATGTCGCACGCTTTGGACTGCCAGCTTTTTCAGTTGAACCCCGCCGGACACCACGATGTAAATCTGCTGTTGCACGTAGTGAACGTCCTGCTGTTGTTCTGGGTGCTGTATCGAGCGACGGGTTTTGTGGGACGCAGTTGCATGGTAGCGGCACTGTTCGCGCTGCATCCCATGAATGTCCAAACGGTGGCATGGATAGCCGAGCGCAAGAACGTTCTGAGCATGCTGTTTTTTCTGCTGGCCCTGGGCGCTTACCAATGGTATGTGCGCACGCCTCGCGTGACTCGCTACGCGGTGGTGGCGTTGCTGTTCGCATTGGGATTGATGGCGAAGCCGCAAGTGATCACCCTGCCTTTCGTCCTACTGCTGTGGGATTACTGGCCGTTGCATCGCGTTTCGGCGCGGGCTGCTGAGTCGCCGTCCGGCCAGGTACCGGCAGCGATTTCCTTCAAGAGCGTCTATCTGCTGGTAGAGGAAAAGTTCCCGCTGTTCGCCATTGCCGGTCTTAGCGCTCTCATCACCATGCGAGCGCAAGGCAGTAACCACGCCACCAACTGGTTGCCGCCATCCGAGAGGCTGAGTAATGCAATTGTCAGCTACGCGCGATACGTGGGAAAAGCGTTTTGGCCATCGCGGCTGGCGCTTTACTATCCGCATCCCGGTGACTCCCTCAAAGTATGGATGGTAATGGCGGCGCTTGTTTTCCTGTTGGCGGTCACCGCGTTCGTCATCGTCCAGCGTAGCCGCGGCTACCTGCCGGTGGGATGGTTGTGGTTCTTGGGAACGCTGGTGCCCATGATTGGCGTGGTGCAAGTGGGTGGGCAGGCGATGGCGGATCGCTATGCCTATCTGCCGTTCATCGGCCTGTTCATCATGATCTGCTGGGGAGTAGCGGAGTGGGCTGAGCAAAGAAATGTGTCGGCCGCGTGGCTGGCCGGCGCTGGTGTAGTGGTGCTGGTGGCGCTGAGCGCGGTGAGCTATCGCCAGATCGGATACTGGGGCGACAACATCATCCTGTGGCAACACACGATCGATGTTACCCCGCCCAACTTTATTGCTGAGGACATCCTGGGTGGAGCGCTGGTAGATGCAGGACGGGGAGAGGAGGCCTTGCAGCATTACCGCACGGCGGTGGAGATCGCTCCTAACGATCCCATCAGCAACCTTGACCTCGCCATGTACGCGCAACGCCATGGCGATCCACAGCAGGCCATCGCGCGAGCCGAGGTCGTTCTCAGCAGTATGCCGGCCGCCAGAATGAGGATGAAGGCATACCGGACCATGGGGCTGGCTTATCGCGACCTCGGAAATGAGACCAAAGCGCAGGAATGCCTGGAAGCCGCACAGCAGCAGCGCCCATAAGCCGGAGGATCCAAAACCAACGCGCCTAGTCGTCAGCGATTATCCACAGACTGATTGATCATATGAAGGCCGCGATTGAGCAGCAGAAACTGCTCCAAATCGGTCCGGTGCAGACTCATCTTGAAATGGCGCCCTTTAAAGTCTCCATCCAGGATCAGGTGATCGGGATCCGGATCTTCATACGTGAAGCTCGCTCTTTTCCGCTCCGGTTCCGCCACCGATGCCAGAGTGAGCGTCCTGGTATCCGGGTTGAGTTGCAGGTTATAGTTCACGATCTCGCTATTCATGAGTTGAAAATGAAAAACGTCGGGCGCGTCAAAGATTACGCGTTGCCAGCGTTCCTTATTGGTCAGCAGCGGAGGCAGCGACACGCCGTCCACGGTGAATTCATCCACGGACCAGATTCCGCGAATGGGCGGCGGCAGTTGGGCATTATTCTTGATCGCATTCATGTGCGCGTCATTCAAGCAATACACCAGCGCAACCGCTCCAATCGCAAGCTGAAAGAACAATGCCCAGCGGTTGAGTTGCCGGTCCTTGAGCAGCGGAACTACCTTTACGGGTTCTGTCGGGCGATCACGCAGGAAGAAATCGATCAACCGCCGAATGTCAGGAAGCAGCAGGAACAAACTCATCAGCACCAGATGCGTCGAGTAAATCTTCCGGGGCACGTCGTAACAAAAATTGAGCATCCATACATTGCTCATCACCCCAAAGGTCACCAGCGCTCCGAGCGTGGTAAAGCGTGGCATAATCAGAAGCAGGCCACCCACCATCTCGGCGATTCCCGCAAAGAAACTATAGGCCCGGGACATTCCCATGAATGTCCACAGCAAGCCCATGGGTGAGGAGTTGCCGTAATAGTCCACGATCCGATATAAGGGCGGCGGAGCAAATTGCATGCGATACAGCTTGTTGGTGCCGTAGCTCATCATCGCTACTGGCCAGCGTCAAGCCGGACGAACACACGGAGCCATTCGTAGAGTTGGTCATAATTCTTCCGTTTCCGGTCAATCCATGACCAGACTGCAGTGGCAACAATCGCTACCACGAATAGGCAGAGCAGCAGGATGTAATCGTAGAGTTGGTCACCGCTGCCATTGGCGACTTCCGTCATGTCGCCCTGCAGATGAAGCAGATTCACTCCTACCCAGGGAACGATGGCGTGCCACATCTGCCTGTACGCGTCATTGTGAGGCATACCAGAGGGCAGAGCTCCGACGGCACCGGGAAATATGTAGAGCAGGAAATAAGAGAATACGAATCGGAAGGCGACGCGGGTGGAAGCTCGCCAGGTGTTCTCGTCAGCCGTGCGTGGCTCTGCTGCCCGCTCCATTTGCGGTTCCATGGCCCCTCTTAATGGCATAGTGATGGTATCGTCGTGCGGTTCCGGCAACGCCATTTGCAGAGCCAGAAGCTGAGGCATTCTCTCGCGAAGCCAAGGTCTGGCGCAACTGGTTTTTCGGGCGGACGCCGCGCGACCCGACCAGCAGCCATGGGGCAGATGCCTCAAATGTGTCCTCACAAGAACCAGATAGCGATGCGGAAGAAAAAAGCCGGAGCTTTGAGCTTCGGCTTTCAACAAGGCATGTGGAAGCGGTCGGGTTTGGTCTAGCGAGACAACCTGCGGCGCAGTATGCCAGCCAAGCCGAGGACACCAGAACCGAGCAGCAGGATACCGCTAGGCTCAGGGGTCGTCGAGCCCGTCGTCGTTCCTTCGGCGATGATCGTAAACGATTCCGATTCGGTCGTCGGGCATCCGCCGCTGCCGTTCGGATTTTCGAAGTAGCAGGACGCGTTCGGACTTTCGTTGTCGTCCCACGCATCGAACTGCGAGCCGCCTGCATCATTGGCGCCGCTCAAGGTTAGGTAGTAGGTGTTGCCAGCGGCCAACTCGCCAAAAATGCTGATCTGGGTGTCGTAGATGCCGTAACCGAAAGAGTTGGTTCCGAGGAAGGTGGAGGTCGCCGCGCCGTCGCCGCTGGCGATATCGCTGCCGAATGACGAGGTGCCGAGCGCCCAGCTAACAACTGTCGGGGTGCCCCCCAATGTCCACTCGCCGAAGTTGAGATTGGTGGCGAACCCGCCCGCAGTAGTGACAAATTGGTCGGAAATCGACTGACCAAACGGGCCGCCAGGACCGTCAATAAAGAAGCCATTCAGGTTGCCATTGATCGGACCGGACATGAATAGCGGCCCCACGGAGGCGGCAGTATCCAAGGCGAAACACAGAATGAGCAGGGAGAGCGCAGCAATACGGAGTTTCAAGGGTCGAACCCTCCTTTAGGTTCAGGTTCAAATCCAGAACATATCCCCTGGTCGCCTCACAGCGAGAGAGGCTACGCGAAAACGGCGCAATTCTCTTGCCGTCGTAAGCCCATTAGATTTGTCGTCGGGAGAGGCGGGTATGCAGGCGTTTGCGACATTGGCGCAAATTTTGTCCCATTTGGGGAAACTTCGGCGAGCTGCAGCCTGTTCTATAAGTGAATTCGGTACTTCACAATTATCGGTGCGCAGGCTCTTGCAACTCAGCGACTCTGATTTTCTGCAAGGCCTGCGGCATGGGCTCTGGCGCGATTCGCATCTGCGGTGCGGCCCTGCTGCTGATAGATCTGGGCCAGATTCAGCCACGGCTGAGCTGCGTCAGGGGCAAGCTGTACCGCTTCCTCCTGAAAGAGAGCAGCTTTTATGGGGTCGCCCATTTTGCTCCAGGCGGCGGCCCGGCCAGTTGCAATGTTGTAGTTGAACGAGCTTCGGCGGTCGCCTTCTTATCTGCCTCGGAAGCGCTGTCGACCGCTTCGTCAAACGCCTGCAATGCGGCATAGGCACGCCCGGTTTGAAGGGCATAGTAGGCTATTAGCACAAACGTCGAAGTGGGATTAGCTTGCAGCTCGGCGGCCTTTTTAAGGGCAGCAATCGCGTCGCCTGGGCCGGTTTTCATTTTTGTAGAAGCCCGCCAGATCCGCCTAGGTGAACTCGTCCGGACTAAGTGCTATGGCGGTCTTTAATTCCTGTTCAGCTTCGGGCCGGCGATCCATCGACGAGAGTGCGCTGGCCCGGCAGCAGATGAGCGCTGGTGCTGCCGGGAAAGAGCGCCAGAGCTTTTTCGCTGGCCGCCAGCGCCTTCAGGATTACGGCCGAGCACGCGCAAGAACCGCGCCCGCATTGACCCATGCAAAGAATTGTTCAGCACGGCTTCTGCCCTCCGCTGCCGCGGGTAGCGGGGCGGTTGCGCAATCCACCGGAAATTTCTGGATCAGCGCCTCGGTCTGCGGCGTGCGCCGGACGAACACAGCCGACACTTCGTCGAGGTAAACCGGGCGCCAAGTGCTACTGCTGCATAACTCTTTCAGATGACCATGCTTGATACCGTCTTCGAGCGAAAGCAGATCGTGTTGATGTGGTAGCGGTTGCCTGCTCTCCCATGCAGAATCCGTAGGGCTCTCCAGCCACACTGGCGCTGTTCATTGTTGCAGCCCGAAGAGTGTGTCCCGGCCGTCGATATGAAAGCTGCGGAAGTCTCCACTGACGGCCGCCCGCTGCGGAAACCAGGGAGCTCAATCCCGCTGCCGAAGGTCGCGATGTCAGGAATGCCGCCAAAATAATAACGGTTGCTGACCAGAGCGGCTGAGCGCACACAAGCCAGTCCCACCAGCAGCAAAACGGCGGCGCTGGCAAGCGCCAAACGCAGACGCGGCAGACTGATCCAGGAGCCGACGCGCATCAGGCCGCAGACAGGAGTGGTCCGCCGACCACAACCACCACGCAGGCGAACACCGCGCCCATGCGGACATGGCGCACCGGAGCGTAGGTTGCCGCAAACAGCAGGATAGCCGCTCCCAGTTGGAGCCGAAACAACGCAATCACGCCCGCCACGATCGCGATCGCCAACAGGATAAACAGCGCGCTGCGCGGGCCTCCCACGGAAAAAGCAGCGCTGGCCGTGGGCCAGTTCAAGCGTATGCCTTGCCACTCGGTGATCCATATCTGCTGCTGCGCGCTGGCGCGCTGTTGCAACATCAGTGCGCGGTACATTCCCCAGCCCCATGGATTCACCAGCGTGGCCAGGGCCGTAGCCGCCAACCACACTGAAGCTCGCCGCAATCTTTGCATGGCCGGCTGACGACGCGCCTTGCCGCAGATCATCTCCAACAGCTCGGTACCAACGTAGGCCAGGATCAGCCCGAGTCCGGCAGCGAAGCCAAAATGAACATTGACCCAGACGACCATCAACAGTGGCAGCAGCCAAAGCGGAGCACGGCCGGTTTGATAGTGCTCCCACAGGATGGAGAGAAAGGCGGCGAACAGCACCACGCTAAACATGTCGGCCCGGGGAGGAGTGCGTTGGGCTATGAGAGGCACCGCGAGGATCGCAATACCGGCGCCAACGGCGGAGCCGCGACGGAGCAACAGCGCGATCGTGCCCACACAGGCAGCCGCGCTCATCCAGGACAGCAGGACAAATCCGCCAAGCAGAAAAAGCGCGTAGAACAATACTCCCGCTCCCACGGGATAGACCCAAGGCTCTCCTTGCGCGGTGTAGGACAAAACGTCGATGGAAGGGACCTGATGATGCTGGACGACCCAGCGTCCGGTTGCCAACTGCCAGCCTGTGTCAAAGTCCGAGACGGTTCGCAGGCCGGCGCAGAAGGCGTAGATCAGGGCAAAACAGGCGAGAATCCAGAAGAGGCGCCGCTCCAAACTAGCATCTTTCCAAGCTTGAGAGGCTGCCTTGGTCAAGTTCATCACCCGAGTATAGCGGAGCTAAAGCTGGTAAAGGGAATGCCGCCGCTCGCTGGACCGAATGAGACGGTGTGGTTCAGAGTGCAAAAAAACCGGAGCATTAAGCTCCGGTTTTGATAAGACCTGGGGGAAGGGTCGTGTTTAAACTAGCGGGACAGCTTGCGGCGCAGAACGCCAGCCAGGCCGAGGATGCCAGAACCGAGCAACATGATGCTGCTGGGCTCAGGAGTCGTCGAGGTCGTGGTCGTGGTCGTGGTCGTCCCACCGGTGATCGTAAAGGCTTCCGATTCAGTCGTCGGGCAGCCGCCGCTTCCGTTAGGATTCTCGAAGTAGCAGGACGCTACTGGACTCTCGTTGTCGTCCCACCCATCGAACTGAGAGCCGCCTGCGTCATTGGCGCCGCTCAGGGTCAGATAGTAGGTGTTGCCCGCGGTCAGCGAACCAGAGATGGCGACCTGGGTGTTGTAGATCCCGTAACCGAAAGCGTTGGTTCCGAGGAAGGTGGAGGTGACGGCAGTCGGACCGGACAAGGTGCCGCCGAATGACGAGGTGCCGATCGCCCACTGAACAGTCGTGGGAGCTCCGCCCAACGTCCACTCACCGAAGTTCAGCTGGGTGGCGCTGCCGGAAGCGGTGTCAACAAACCCGTTCGAAATCGACTGACCGAATGGTCCACCGGGACCGTCGATAAAGAAAGCATTTAAGTTGCCGTTTATCGCGCCGGAGGTAAATAGCGTCTGCGCGGAGGCTGTAGCCAACGCGAGGCACAGGATGAGCAGTGACAGCGAAGCGATACGCATTTTCAAGGATCGAACCCTCCTTTAGGTTCTTAAATCAGAAATGTACCCACTGAATGGCCCTAGCGAGAGAGGCCACTTGTGAAATAGCAATTCCGCTGCCATCGTAAATCCCTTAAATACATCACTTGGAAGCCGCCGGTGTGCAGGTATTTGCGACATTGTTCTAGGGAATTTCCCTCGAACTTGCCCTTGCTAGGTTCGCCGTAGCCCATGTAATTTCAATAGGTTGCCCGGATCCGGACATTCATTCTTGTGTCGAATTTGTTAACAAATCTGGCCGTTGGGAAACGTCTCGCACCCAATAGGGACAGGGCGGTAGACTGCCAGAGAGTGCCAGCTGAACGCGGCATTTCCTGGGGGTACGACGAATTCGTCATTTTTAACGACCGGGTCCCCGTTCCGCAAGGGTTCTTGCCCCACCGACCGAAGCTGCTGCGACGTTAGTGATCGAACATGTTGCGCATATTAGTGGCGGGGACCTTCTCTGCCTTGTCGAAATACTCCTTGGAACGCTCGTTATCACCAAGCCTGCGATAGATATAACCCAGATTAATAAGCACTTGATGGAGCCGCTCATCATCGCCTGCTTTTGCCAGGAACTCATTGTAGTAATCGATCGACTCTCTATAGCGGCCGCTCTCGTGCAGGTACAGCGCTACGCCCAGATTGGCGTCAACATTGGAGGGATCGGACTTGAGCACCTTCAAGTAGTGCGGCACCGCCTCCTCTTTGCGTCCCGAATTCCTCAGCGTGTCACCGACGCACGACTCGGCAAACCAGTTTCCTTCGGTGACTTGGGCGGTGTGGTTCCAGATCGTCAAATCGTTGGCCCAATAGCCCACTTGGCGATATGTGAGCACCGCCAGAATGGCCAGCACGATGACGCTAGCCGTCGGCAATAAGGCAGCCGGAAGCCGTCGCGCTCGGGCCAAATCGGCCAATCCCCAACAGAACATGATGAACAGCCCAACAAAGGGTAGATAAGCATAGCGGTCCGCCATGGCTTGTCTTCCTACCTGCATCAGGCCTACCATGGGCACCATTGTTCCCAGGAACCACAACCAGCCGACTGCAAGGTAGCCGCGGCGCCAATAGAAAACCACAAACGCTGTGACGGCCAGCAGGAAAACCATGGCCAGCGACACTTGCCACAACCGTATGCTGTTCCCCGGGTGCAGATACATCGGGGCCAAGCGCGTAGGCCAGACCGCGTTCCACACATACTTCGCGTAGGCCACGATTGCATTTTCCACGCGAACATGGAACGTGTATGGCCAATACTTCGGACGGCCCACCTTTTGCGCTCGCATGGTGAGATAAGAATCGACCAGGCAGATCACAAAAAGAGGGATCTTCTCTTTGATCAGCGCGAAGAGGCTTCTGGTTGGAATGTCCGATTCCGCGCTGGATCGCGATTGCTCAGCACCGAAGCGAAGACGACGCAGCGGCCAATAGTCCCACAGCAAGAGAACGCATGGGAAGGTGATCACCTGGGGCTTGGACATCAAGCCCAGCACGAATAGAAGCGCAACCACAATGTAGGGACCCACCCGCGGCTTACTGGCATACCAGCGGTAAGCGCCCAATGCGAGCAGGAAGAACAACATGCTCAGCATGGTCTTGCGTTCTGCCACCCAGGCCACCGATTCGACGTTGATGGGATGCAGCGCAAACAAGGCTGCCACCATCAGGCTGCGGCCGGCATACCCCGTCGCCTTCCACAAGACCCAGAAAATCAGCACAACGTTAATAAGGTGCAGCAGGACGTTCTCGTCATGCGGGGCCGTTGGGCCCAGGCCGAAGAACTGGGCATCGAGAGCATGCGAAATCCACGTTACCGGGTGCCAGTTGGAGGCATAGTAGCTGGTGAGTGCCCACTCGTAGGTGCTCCAATGCAGCCCCGTGTTGACCCCATCGTTCTTGGGAAAGTAACCCTGGTCGTCAAGGCTGAAATACGGGTGATGATGCACTTGCATATAAACGCCTGCCGTTACCAGCAGCACGAGAAGTATGAGAGCTAGAGTCACTTTTCCCGGAAAGAAATTCACACGGACCGCATTTGGCTTGGAGTCAACGCGGTCGATAAGCTGAACATCAGTGGAAGCCACAAACCCTCCCCGCAAAGCGAAGATTATAGTCCGCTACGTTGCCACTGCGCAGCGACAATTTCTTCGATAATGCACTCATTTCAATTTGGGCGATCAAGGAAATCTCCCAGCAAAAGCCAAACTAGCGGATCGCCAGCCTTGTTCAAAACTGTGTTAACGATGAGGCGCAGTCTTTGTGGTTTGCTCATCGGCGTGCTCCGTGTTGCAATTCCTTTCTGACGTGTGACGAAAAATACATCTCAACCCGCGCCCATCTCCCACCTCGCCGCCGTGCTGATCATCGCTATAGTGGCGACGGTGTGGGGCTTCGGTTTCCCTGCGACGCGCATCGTGCTTGACGGTGGCCTCTCTGTCGGCGCCCTGATGGGGCTGCGCTTTCCGCTCGCTGGCGTGGTGATGTTCGCCATCATTCGCGCCAAAGGAATTGCTATCACCCGACGCGGCGTGGTGGATGGCATCTGGCTTGGACTGGTGCTGCTCTTTGTCTTCTGGCTCCAGACCGACGGCATGCGCTTCACCACGACCGCCAAGGCCGGCTTCATCACCGGCCTCTATGTGTTGTTCACGCCGCTGATTGCCGTGGTCATCGGGCAGCGGGTCAAGCTGGCCTCGGCGGTGGGTGCGTTGATCGCGGCCTACGGAATGTATCTCCTGGTTCATCTGCACGGCGCTTGGTGGAGCGGCTGGAACCGTGGCGACATCGAGATATTGCTGTGCGCCCTCCTGTGTGGCGTTCACATCGTGATGATGGGCGCGTTCACTCGCCGCTCCGAGGCGTGGCTGCTGGCGGGTTCGCAAGTGGTGATCTGCGGCGTCGTGTCTATCGCAGCCACCGTGTTCTTGCCCGCGCCTTACGGATTTCAGAATGTCTTAATGGCGCTGTCGCACTGGCCGGTAGCGGTCGCGGCGCTCTATCTCGCGCTCGGTTCCACGGTATTCGCCTTCTGGGGACAGGCGACCGCCCAGACACGACTCGGCCCAACCGAGTCGGCGGTGCTGTTCAGTCTGGAGCCAGTGGTCGCGGCGCTGCTCAGCGTGGTCTGGCTGAGGGAGCCCATGTCAGCACGTCAAGCGGTCGGCGGCGCCCTGATCGTTGTGGCTATGATCGTGGCCGAGGCGCTGCCGTATATGTTCAGGGCAATCACGGTGCCGGACACGAGGCCGTAAGAAGCGGGAGTTAGGGACTAGGTGTTAGTGGCCAATGAATGGTGGATAGTTGAACCACCAGTTTTGCCGGTTCCCGGATCTGCCAAGGCTCCAGTCGCGCCTTGCGCGACGAAATAAGAAAGCCCACCGCTTCAGCGGTGGGTAAATGAGTTGAGGAGCCGAGTCCCCGGGGACGGCAGAACTCTCGCGCATCACAATTTAGTTTAGATTTGATCCGAGTCGAGGGACCCCTATGCTCTCCTAAAATTATTTTCGCCAGTACGGATTCTTCGACTCCGCCCCGCCCGGCTGGCAAAACCGGTGGGCCGAAAATCCCGGCGGGCGCTTCGCTCAGAATGACAACCGTGGGCTTCATTGAAGAGCGAACGGCGAACAGCGGTTAGCTTACGGCTGACAGCCGATGGCTGACACCCGATAGCTGAAAGCTCCTCCCTGCATTACCATCGTTTCGTGCGCGAAAAGGTACTTCGCTACATCCGGCAACGGCGGCTGATGCACGCGGGCTACCGCGTCTCTGTTGCTGTGTCGGGTGGCGCGGATTCGGTCGCGCTGCTGCGAGTCCTGTTAGACCTTCGCGCCGAAGTCGGTATCGTCCTTTCGGTGGCGCACTTCAATCACGGCCTGCGCGGCGAAGCTTCCGATGCCGACGAAGCCTTTGTCGCAGAGTTGGCGATGCAGCACGACTTGGAGTTTTTCTCCGGCCGCAGCAAAGTGTGCGATCACGCGCTCACCGCCAAGCTAACTGCGGAGGCTGCGGCACGCGAAATGCGCTACCAGTGGTTCGCCCTGCTGGTCGCGCAGAACAACCTGAACGCGATTGCAACGGGCCACACGATCGATGACCAAGCCGAGACCGTGTTGCTGAAATTCTTGCGCGGTGCCGGCACAAGGGGATTGGCTGGGATTTATCCTTTGCTCGAGTGTTCGGGCGAAGTGATTTCCGGGGCTGAAGCCCCCAATCGTCTAACAGAGGTCTACGGCACGCGTAAAGGCGTGCCCCTTCAAATCCGAGTCGTTCGCCCGCTACTCGGTGTAACGCGCCAGGAGCTCGAGTCGTATCTCACCGCGCTCGGCCAGGCTTGGCGAGAAGATGAGAGCAACCTTGACCATCGCTTCACGCGCAATCGTGTGCGTCATGAACTGTTGCCGCTGCTGGAACACGAATACAACCCAAACATTCGCCAGACGCTGAGCGACGCGGCGGAGTTGTCGCGTGCCGAAGAGGAATACTGGCAGGGGATGGTGCAGCGGGAACTGGAAGCGCGACAAACAGAGGTTGCACGCTTAGACCTGAATAATTTTGCAGGGCTTCCCCTCGCCCTGCAGCGCCGTCTGCTGAAGCGATTGCTGGAGAGCAAGCAAATCCCCGCTGACTTCGAACACATCGAGAAGTTGCGACGCTGCGCCCTCGAAGAGTCGCCCAAGGCGGAGCTTGCCGGCGGATGGATGGCATCGCTCATCGGCGGGCATCTAGAATTGCATCCACCCCAGCCCGCACCGTGCGCCGCCAAATACGCCTACACCTTGGCAGTCCCCGGAGAGGTTCGCATCCCGGAGCTGGGCCTGACCGTGCGCTGCCTGCCGGTGCCGCACGAGTTCGCAAAAGAGGAACCGCCCGGCAGCCTGCTTAGCGCATTGCTGCTCGGCCGCGAGTTGATCGTCCGCAACTGGCACCCCGGTGACCGCTTCTGGCCTGCGCAAAGCAAGTCGGAGGAGAAGCTGAAGCGGCTGTTCTTAGAGCGACGCGTTCCTGCCGCAGAGCGGCCGAGTTGGCCATTGGTCCTCAACGGCGAACAGATCGTCTGGGTGCGCGGCTTTCCAGTAGCGAGGGCCTTCGCGTGGAGCGGTAGCGGCGATGCGGTGAGAATCGAGCTGATTTGCTAGCATTTAGCACTTAGCACTTGGTATTTTTGGCCGATAGTTCGGCGGCCAACCCGTCAGTCCCGGCGGGCCTTCGCTAACGTCTTTCGCTTGAAGCGGCGATTTTGCCAATTACTAACTGCTCATGGCTAATTGCTAACTGCCAATCGCTGACGGCTTATTCCCAATTTTGTTCAAGTCTCTTGTGCCGTTCCGTTTAGACGCAGGTTACAATCTAGAGAACGCCAAATTTGTACATCCGGCGTATAGGCGTAGCATCTAAAGTGTTGGGCGTAGTGTTTGTGTCTGCCCCATTACACAGGAGTTTTCAGTGAATTCCACGGTAAAGACAGTCGTGTTCTGGCTGGTCATCGTGTTGTCGGGCGTCCTGCTGTGGCAGGTCGTCAAGGCTGGCAGCTCGGGAACCAAGGAACGCGAAATCAACTTCTCCGAGTTCCTCTCTCAAGTGGACCAGAGCAACGTCACTGAAGTGACGCTGATCGGCCAGGAGGTACGCGGCAAGTTTAAGAACGACAAGGCTGGCTTCCATACCACGGTTCCGGCGAACTATCCGGACATGTACAAGATCCTTCAGGACAAGAAGGTCAACATCACCGTGAAGGACCCGGCATCCGGAGGCTGGCCCTCCTGGCTGCTTAACCTGGCGCCATTCATCCTGCTCGGTGCGCTGTGGTTCATTATGATCCGCCAGATGCAGAGTGGCGGCAACAAGGCCCTGTCGTTTGGCAAGAGCAAGGCGCGATTGCTCTCCATGCAACAGAAGAAGGTGACCTTCAAAGACGTCGCCGGCGTGGATGAAGCCAAGGAAGAGCTGAAAGAAATTATCGAATTCCTGCGCGAGGCGCAGAAGTTCCAGAAGCTCGGCGGACGCATTCCTAAGGGCGTGTTGCTGGTTGGACCTCCGGGAACCGGCAAGACCTTGCTGGCGCGCGCGGTGGCTGGCGAAGCCAACGTGCCCTTCTTCAGTATTTCGGGCTCCGACTTTGTCGAGATGTTCGTCGGCGTCGGCGCAAGCCGCGTTCGCGACCTCTTCGAGCAGGGCAAGAAGAACGCCCCCTGCATCATTTTCATCGACGAAATCGATGCCGTGGGCCGCCATCGTGGCGCAGGTCTTGGCGGCGGACATGACGAGCGCGAGCAGACGCTAAATCAGTTGCTGGTCGAGATGGACGGCTTCGAATCCAACGATGGCGTTATCCTGATCGCCGCAACCAACCGTCCTGACGTGCTGGATCCGGCGCTGCTGCGTCCGGGCCGCTTCGATCGCCGCGTGGTGGTCTCGCGTCCCGATGTCCGTGGCCGCGAAGAGATCCTGCGCGTGCATACTCGCAAGATTCCTCTTAACGACGACGTCGATCTTCCAGTGCTGGCTCGCGGTACGCCGGGATTCTCCGGCGCTGACTTGGCCAACATGGTGAACGAGGCCGCCCTGGTGGCCGCCCGCCAGAACCGCAAGACGGTGCTGATGTGGGATTTCGAGCAGGCCAAGGACAAAGTCCTCATGGGTGCCGAGCGTAAGTCGATGCTTCTTTCGGACGAAGAGAAGAAGGTGACCGCGTATCACGAGGCCGGCCACGCGCTGGTCGCGGCCATGCGCGAGCACTCCGACCCGCTGCACAAGGTGACCATTATCCCGCGCGGCATGGCGCTGGGCGTCACCATGCAGTTGCCGGTTGACGACAAGCACACCTACACTCGCGATTATCTGGAAACGCGACTGGCCATCATGATGGGCGGACGCGTTGCCGAGGAGCTGTTCCTGCACACCATGACCACCGGCGCCGGCAATGACATCGAACAGGCGTCGGACCTGGCGCGCAAGATGGTCTGCGAGTTCGGCATGTCCACCCTGGGGCCGATGACCTTCGGCAAAAAGGAAGAGCAGATCTTCCTGGGCCGCGAGATCAGCCAGCATCGCGACTTCAGCGAGGAGACCGCGCAGAAGATCGACCAGGAAGTTCGGCGCTTCGTGGATGAAGGCTACCAGTCGGCGACCAACATCCTGAAGAACAACGGGCCGGTCCTGGAGAAGATTGCCGCCGCGCTGTTGGAGCGCGAGGTGATCGATGCCGGCGAAATCCAGTTGCTCATCGAAGGCAAGGAGCTTCCGGAGCGCGTCAATCCAAACGCCCAACCGCCGAAGGACGACGTGCAGCAGGTGCTGAAACCAGCTCCTGGCACGCAACCCAACGTCGCTCCGGAGCGTCCAGCACAGGCGTAGGAGTTGTACGCAGTTAGCTGTCAGTGAAGCGAAGGGCAGGACCCAAGGTCCTGCCCTTCTTGCTCCGATCGCATGTTTGAACCGCCCACCATAATTGATTCGTTGCCCATCCTTCGCCACCTGCGAAAGGCGCAGACTTCGGCACCGGAGCCCGGATGGTCTGACGCGGTTGAATTCCGCGGGCAGGCCGCAAACTTTCCTTGGAAGTAGTCCTATTGCGGTGTAAACTTCGCCACAATCATTAAAGCTTCATGAAAAACACACTGCCACTTCGCCTTCGATTCGGCGCCTTCGAACTCGATCTGAAGTCCGGAGAACTCTACAGGTCCGACCAGAGAATTGTGCTGCAGGAGCAGCCGCTGCAAATCCTGCGAATCCTCCTCGAAAACTCTGGCGCGATAACTACGCGGGAAGAAATCCAGCAGCAGCTTTGGCCCAACGACACGGTCGTGGAGTTCGATCACAGCATCAATGCAGCGATAAAGAAGCTGCGTGTCGCTCTCGGCGACTCCGCCGACAATCCCAAATACATTGAGACCGTCGCCCGCCGCGGTTACCGGCTGATGGTGCCAGTGGTGCGGCTTGATTCCACCGCAGGCGATCCGTCCGGGACCGGCGTGGTGTCGAGCAGCCATGATGGGACTGGAGTGCAGCTACAGCTTGAGCCGACCGGCCTCACTGGCACGACAGTTTCGCACTATCGCGTCTTGGAGGTGGTGGGTGGCGGCGGCATGGGGGTGGTGTATAGGGCCGAGGATCTGAAGCTGGGCCGCGCCGTGGCTCTGAAGTTCTTGCCTGACGAGGTTGTCAATGATCCCCGGGCATTGGAGCGATTCGAGCGAGAGGCGCGCGCCGCTTCATCTTTGGATCATCCCAACATTTGTTCCATCTACGAGTTCGGAGAGCACGAAGGCCGGCCCTTCATCGTGATGCAGTTGCTGCAGGGGCAGACCTTGCGGGACTGCCTGGCCTCCGGAGCGCTGAAAGACCCTTCGGGAGCGCAAGTCTCGCTTGACCGGTTGCTGGATATCGCAACCCAAATTGCCTGCGGCCTGGAGGCGGCGCACGAACAAGGCATCGTTCACCGTGATATCAAGCCAGCGAACATCTTCATCACCAACAAGGGCGTGGCCAAGATTTTGGATTTCGGGCTGGCAAAGCTTCCCCTAGTGCCCAGCGGAGTGCAAGCGAGACCCGCCGAACTCGGCGGCAGGGATGCGTTGGACCATCATCCCGCCAGAGCTGCTGGTACTGCGGCATACATGTCGCCGGAACAAGTCAAAGGGCAGCCGTTGGACGCGCGCACCGACTTGTTTTCCTTTGGCCTGGTTCTGTATGAGATGGCGACTGGAAGACGGGCGTTCAGTGGCGACAGTTCTGCGGCGTTGCAGGATGCCATCTTGAAGAACGTGCCGACGCCTCCTGCGGCCGTTAATCCCGAAGTGCCTGCGGACTTGCAAGACGTTATCCAGAAGTGCCTGCAGAAGGACCGCGATCTTCGCTATCAGAAAGCGGCGGAGATCCGCGACGACCTGGAGAGAATCAAGCACGAGCAGGAGGGAAAGGGCCCGCGCCGCCGCCGCTGGGTTCTGCTGGCAACAGCCGCAGTGGTTGTGCTTGCGCTGATTGCCGGGGGCCTGTACTGGCGGGCACGCAAGGCCAACACTCTGACTGAGAAAGACTCCATTGTTCTCGCCGACTTCGTCAACACGACTGGCGATGCCGATTTCGACGACACGTTGAAGCAGGGCCTTGCGGTACAGCTTGGTCAATCGCCCTTTCTCGATCTGGTTTCCGAGCGCAAGGTGAACGGGACTTTGAAGCTTATGGGTCGTTCAGCCGGTGACCGGCTAACGCCGGAGATTGCGCGCGAGGTCTGCCAGCGCATCGGCAGCAAAGCCATGTTGGTTGGCTCAATTGCCAAATTGGGCAGTCAGTACGTGATTGGGCTAAAGGCGGTGAACTGCGATACAGGAGATGTGCTGGCAGAAACGCAACAGCAGGCGACGCGCAAGGAAGCGGTGCTGAAGACTCTAGACACTGCGGCGACCAGCCTCAGGAGCAAGCTGGGTGAGTCGCTCAGCTCAGTACAGAAGTACGCCACACCGTTGGAAGAAGCGACTACGCCCTCGCTCGAGGCGCTGAAAGCCTATAGTTTGGGAGAAAAGACGATGTTTGTGAAAGGGGAGACGGCATCTCTGCCCTTCTACAAGCAGGCGGTGGAGCTCGACCCGAATTTCGCCATGGCCTACGTCGCCATGTCGGGTGTCTATACCAATCTCAATGAAGCCGGCAGGGCGGCGGAGAGTGCACGCAAGGCGTACGAGTTGCGAGACAGAGTCAGCGAGCGGGAGCGTCTCTCCATGGAGGCCAACTATTATCTGGCCGCGACCGGAGAGCTGGAGAAAGCAGCGCAGACCTACGACCTGTGGCAACAGACCTACCCAAGGGACGAGGCGCCTTATACCAACCTGGGATTCATTTTCGCGAGCCTTGGAAATTGGGAGAGGGCCCTGGAGGAAGCTCACCAGGCAATGCGCGTGGAGCCAACCAACGAGAACAACTATCTCAACCTCGGCGTCGTCTACCAGAACCTCAATCGCCTGGATGAGGCTGAGGCGGTGTACAAGCAGGCGAACGAGCGTAAGGTGGAAAGTGAGGGCATCCTCCAATACCGCTACCAGTTAGCTTTCCTGAAGGAAGACACGGCAGAGATGGCGCGGTTGGTCTCGGTCGCCATGGGGAAGCCCGGCACGGAAGACTTGCTGCTGGCCTCGCACGCAGATACGGAAGCCTGGTACGGGAGGTTGAAAAACGCGAACGAGCTAACCCGGCGGGCGATGGATTCAGCCCAGCACAACGACGCCAAAGAAACTGCCGCAATATATCAGGCAGATGCGGCGTTGCGCGAGGTGGGATCGGGCAACCGGGAGCAGGCACGGGCCGACGCGGATGCAGCAGTAAAGCTGGCCCCGAACCGCGATGTGCGGGCGATGGCGGCACTGGCCCTGGCGCGGACCGGCGATACGCCAACGGCGGAGAAGCTGGCCGCTGGGCTTGACAAGACCTATCCGTTGGACACGCTGGTCCAGAGGTACTGGCTACCCACGATCCGGGCGGCTGTTGCCTTGCAGCGCAAAGACCCGAACAGAGCGGTCGAGCTATTGCAGGAGACGAGCGCGATCGAACTCGGCCAGCCTACCACCTTCAATGTATCCCTATTCCCAGCTTATTTGCGGGGAGAGGCCTATCTCATGCTGCACGACGGCAATGCAGCGGCAGCGGAGTTTCAGAAGTTCGTCGACCACCGTGGTGTAGTTGGGAACTTTTCTTGGGGCGCGCTGGCTCGGCTCGGCTTGGCTCGCGCTTACGCGCTTGATGCTGCGACGGATCCCGCCGCCCGCGACAAAGCCCGCACCGCGTATCAGATTTTTTTCACCCTCTGGAAAGACGCCGATCCCGACATCCCCATCTACCAGCAAGCCAAAGCCGAGTACGCACGGCTGCATTAGGAAGTGGTCAGTGGATAGTGTTTGGTGGATCGAAGGCACAATGCCCTCCGGCGACTGTGCTGTCTGGAATTCCGACGCCGGCATGCCTCTCAACATGCCGGCTATCGCTTACGATTTGTGCTCCGCATCCTGGTAACAGCGATCAAGCGCTCACTGGCACAGCATTCCATTGAGATGAAAAACCGTCGGGGGATTGTTGGTCCCAGTGTAGTTTGCATTGAAGCCGATGCCGGTGAGCGTGCCCCCGCGATTGATAGTGCCGTTCCAGGGCGCATTGGTCAGGGTCACGTTTTGTCCGCTCTGCGAGTAGTTTGAATTCCAGGACTGCGTGATCTGCTGATTGCCCGACCACGTCCAGGTCAGGTTCCATCCATTAATTTGCGTACTGCCAGTGTTCATGATCGAGATGGCTCCGGTGAAGCCGGTGCCCCAATCATTCTGATCCACGTAGGTGATGTGGCAATTGCTCCCACCGCCCGATTGCGTGGTCGCGCCGGCCTCGTTGGAATTGCCGGACTCGCCGACCGAATCAGCGGCTCTGACAATGTAGTAGTAGGTGGTGGAAGCTCGCAGACCGGTATTCGAGAAGCTGCTTCCGGTCACGCCCGTAGCGATGCGGTTGGAAGGGGCGGGAACGAATAGCCGGGACGTGCTGGAGTAAAGGTTGTAGGTGACACTGCAGTTTGGCGGCGGAGTGACCGGCGTCCAGGTCAAATTGATTTGGCTTGAGGACACCGCTGTGGCGATGAGCCCTGTCGGCCCCGGTGGCACACTCTGGCACGTCCCTCCTCCTCCGGTGAACTGAATACTCGCCAGCAGCTGTTGCTTCAGCTGACTTACCGGGGTCGAATCGTAGTTGCCATCGAGCAGGGCATAACTGTCTTCTCCATTGAGTGCCCAGTAGGTCCAGTCAATCCGCGGATCGTTCTGCAGAAAAGTTACGATACTTTGGAACCACTGACCTTGCGAGCCCGCAACGTTGCTCTCGATGTCGCTGCTGTTATTCGTGGTGCCGAATTCACCTACCCACACCGGAGCTACTCCGTTCAAGCTCAAGTAGGCCCAGAACCTTGTCCAAACCGCGACCAGGCTGGAATAGGTTGTGCTGCTATTGAACCACGACTGCTGATAAAGGTTCGGACCGTAGTCATGCGCCGAATACACCAGCCGGTTGCTGGTGTTCAGTACCACAGGATAAGTTTGCGCACCCTCCAGGTTGCCGCCCCACCAGTCGCAATCGCTGTTGTAGCAGTCGGTGCCTTCCACAAAGATCAACAGGCTGGGATTCACGCCGAGGACCGCATTCCCGCCGCGTTCGGCAGCCAGCCGCCAGTCATACTGAGTCAAGCCGCAACCCCAGCACGAGCCGCCACTCTGGTCATTGTGCGGCTCGTTGCGCAGGTCCATTCCAATCACCGTGGAGTTATTTAGGTAACGCTGCGCCAGAGAAGTCCAGTCGTGAATCCAGGCGCTCTCGGGATACTGCGTCGTGTACCACAGGCCATTGGCCTCGGCACTATTGCCGGCCTCCGAGCGATGATTGTCCAGAATGATGTGCAGCCCGATCGTGCCGGCATAGGTGACGATCTTATCCATAATTTGCAGCGAGTTCAGACCTCTCAAGTCGGTGTTGATTGGCCCGCTGCCATTGGAATAACTGATATTGGTCGGAATGATGGGCGTCTCCACCATCTGGTTGGAAAACGGCAGGCGAACAACGTTGTATCCGTTGCTCTTGATCGCATTCATGATGTAGTGGTAGTCCTGAGCCCAGAGTCCGTGAACGACTTCGTCGGTAGTTTCGAAGCCATACCAGTTCACTCCAGAGATACGCACTGTATGTCCGGTGGAATCGAGGATCTGGTTTCCGCTGGTGTGCCAATAGCCGCTTTGCGCCGAGGCTAAAGCAGCAATCAAGGTGAAGAGTATGACTCCCGATACACACCGCAGAAAGGCGCGAAGCGAGCTGTTAGCTAGCATGAACTAAGCTCCTTTTGGATTATTCCCAGAACTGAGAACTACATCTGGGCAGACTATCGCGGCGCGAGACTCGGCCTTCATTCTATGTCAGCCGGAAGCTATGTGATACCGGTTTGTATCGGAGCATACGCTCTTACCAGTTGCAAGACATCTGCGTTATGGACTTATTCAGCTGCACCTTCCGCTACAGGGAGGATGATCGCCTACCTATCTGCGGTATATTGAAGCGGAGACCTATGGAGACGCGCGGATGAAGAGCAAGACTAAAGTATGGGTGACGGCCGACGGCGCAGAGGGATTCTTTCGCCGGGCCCGGGAACACGCTCGTAAACTCGATCGCGGCGGACCGATTGCACCCGAGATCACTGTGACGTTCGAGGATGTTGGAGATATGTTACGAGTCCTGTCGGCGGAGCGCGTCCGCCTTCTGCGCGCTGCGAGGGAAAGGGCGGTCCCTGTTTCTGACCTTGCGAGTGGACTGAAGCGAGACACCCGAGCGGTAAGCCGCGATGTTGATCTGCTGGAGTCTTTCGGCTTGTTGCGAACCCGTTATGAGAAGAATCCCGGGCACGGCAGGCGCCGAATCGTCGAGCCCTGCGCTTCGAACTACCAACTCCTGGCTGCCATCTGAGGTTGACGGCGTGGACTTGAAGAAAGTGGATGATGAGCCCCGCCATACGTCAGACCGCAGTTTTTCCGGCGCGCGCTATCTGGGCCCCGTTCCAAACTAACCGTTCGGATAGTTTGGCTATCCATGCGGATAGCGTGAACCCGCCGCAGAGCGAAGCGGTCACCATTCAAACCAGGACCAAGAATCCAGCTTTCCATTGCAGGCACAACCACTTGCGTAGCGAGACAACCTCAGAAACGCAGCTTCCCGGCTTTGGCACACCGGTTGCTACCTTATGAACAGTTAGATTGAGTGCCACCGGGTTGTAGGGGAGACAAGGAAGAGTGCCCAGTGGAAAACTCTTCCCAGCGCGGCTAGAGAGTCCGGGGCAAAAGGCCGCGAGCCGCGCTGGGACCTTGTGATCTTACGTACTATCAACCGCAAAGCTGATATTAGAGTCCCGCCGGATCTGCTTTTTTGAGTTTTCAGCAACTGGTCAGGCGTGCTCCACCCGTTGACAATACACCGCGAGTGAAACTGCTCTAGAATTCTCGCGTGCCTGCTCCAAACAGCCTGGCCGTCGGAGAGACGCCACCGTCCCGTCTCACGCTCGCGCAGCGGATACAGATTGCGCTGGTCTCATGGATCGCGTCGGCCGTGATGGGCCTCATCGGCCGCACCCTGCGTATGACCATCAGCTACGAAGAGGGCTCCATCGCCGGCCTCGACAGCATTGCTCCCGGCATCTATCCCTTCTGGCATCGTTGCGTACTGCCGGCGACCTGGCTGTTCCGCAACCGCAGTATCGGAGTTCTGACAAGCCTCAGCCGCGACGGTGAATACATCGCGCGCGTGATTCGCCGCTTCGGGTTCGTGCCGGTTCGCGGCTCCAGTTCGCGTGGAGGCCAGCGTGGCTTGATGGAAATGGAGAACATGGTCAAAGCCGGCGATGCCGTAGCTTTTACCATTGATGGCCCGCGCGGCCCGCGCTGTGTCGCTAAGAAAGGACCGGTGATGCTGGCGCGCCTGACCGGCATCCCCATCACGGCGTTCTACGTTGCGGTAGAGAAGGCCTGGGTCCTGAAGACATGGGACGCCATGCTGATTCCTAAACCGTTTTCGCGCGCCTATGTGCGTGTGGCGAAAAACATCTTTGTTCCGCCCGACGCCGATGACGCGGCCATGGATCGCTGTCACGCCGAGATGCAAGCTTCTCTGGAGCGCATCACCACATTCGCGGAGGCACAGTTTTCGGACCAGCCGTGAGGCAGTTTTGCCGAGCGTCTTGCAGTACTTTCAATGCTTGATGTCGGGTTGCGTCACAGCAGGGCTTTGGGCTATGTCTCGTTCGACAAGGATAATTTTCTTTACCCGATTGCGTTCGTAGGTTTGCTCCTGCCCAGCTACTCGGACGGTAATTTGGCTGATCGACATGGACAGCACGTCACACAGCAGGACGGTGCCATCTCGAAGCTCGACGGTATCTTTGGAAAGTCCACCGAGCTCAAACGTAATGCTGCCTCCCGGAGCTTCGTCGGGTGCTACTTCCAGTCGGGTGCTACCAACGGCATAGCCTTCCTTACTGAATTCCAATATGTGCGAGCCTGTGCGGAGATTTGCCGTATAAGGTGTGAAACCCACGTCTTGGCCATCGATCTTGAGCTTGGCGCCCGACGGCAACGAGATAATCTTTAGTGGGATAGTCTTAAGAGAAGTCGGAACTCCGCTTGCGTCACTGCGCGCGACCAGGCTCACCGATGCCGGGAAACCGCTCGCGTGAAACTGCAAAGGCTGCTTCACCTGCTGTCCGGGACCGAGGTCCTTGATCTGCAAGATAGTGTCGGCGATCCGCACCTTGTCTTTGTCGAGGAGATAAACAGTAAAGGATGCGATGGGGATGCTCTTGGACGAAACATTCTCTACGGTGACCTCCTCTGCGTAATCGTGCTGCCCACCATAGGAAGAGAGTCCGCGAAACTTTCCGAAGCTGACTTTAAGCGTGGCAGCCCCGGTGCTGGGCCACATGAGGACCATGTCACTTTCTTTGTTTTTCGCGGCGGCCAGCCGGGCAAGAATCAGGAGCAAACCTACGACGACTAACTTGTTCGGTTTCATTGCCTGAAGTATTAACACACGGAATTGGTCGTGACAATCAGTTAGAAAGAGGCGCACCGCTCATTTGCTTGCAACCGCCATTGACACCTCCGCCCGCCCTCAGTACATTCAAGTCTCATCCTGAACCAGCTTGGTTTGGGATTGTTCCTTGCCAATCAATGTTCGCGCGTTTCGTTTTTCCATTGACGAAACTGGGAAGCGGGTGAAAAGCCCGCGCTGCCGCGCAACTGTAAGCGAGTCTTTGGTGGACCGGCCACTGTTCCAACGGGAAGGCCCCCGCCGCTGTCCGCGATGCAAATCGCAACTCGCCAGCCAGGAGACCGGCGCGAACTGTCACGAACCTTTCGCGTGCAAAGGAGAAGTGTCATGTTCAGCGCCCGGATTATTATTCGTGGATTTCTCATCGCACTGCTGTGCTCGACAGCAGCCCTCGCCTCCGATTTCAAAGTGTCGGTGGAAAGTCCTTCCGGCGATCGTGTCTCAGGGGTGCAGGTTAGCTTGTTCCGCCTCAGCGACAACGCGGGCGTCGGAGTGCAAACTACAGCCGGTGACGGCACGGCCACGTTCCCACGCATCGCCGACGGTCAGTATCGCCTCGTGGTGCTTGCCCCGGGATTCGCCGAGCAATCGCGGCAAATTTCTATTCCGCAGACGCAAACTCTCAGCGTTCAACTGAAGCTTGCGACTACGCCGCAAACCGTGGTCGTCTCGGGCACTGCAACCCCCGCAACACCGGAGCAGACCGGCGCTTCCGTTGGCGTGCTGACTGGCGAGCAACTAACAGCGATCAATCCCGTCTCCGCGCCCGATGCCTTGCTCTACATTCCTGGAGCAATTGTCAGTAGCACCGGCCGGCGGGGCAACCTCGCCAGCTTGTTCGTGCGCGGCGGAGAGTCCAATTACAACAAGGTGTTGATTGACGGCGTGCCGGTGAACGATCCGGGCGGCATCTTCGATTTCGGCGTGGTTCCCATGAACAACGTTGAGCGGCTCGAGGTCGAACGCGGCCCCGAGAGCACAGTGTACGGTTCGGATGCCATGACCAGCGTGGTGCAGCTTTGGACGGCCACCGGGAGCACCCACACGCCAGAGATTCAGTTCGGCGCCGACGGCGGAAATTTCTCCACCGCCAACGGCTATGCGTCGGTGGCCGGAGCGCGCGGCATCTTCGACTACAACGTCTTCGCCAACCAGTTCGACACGCAAGGCCAGGGAGTAAATGACGCGTATTCGAACTCGCTGCAAGGCGGAAATATCGGCGTGCGGCTTTCCGATCGCGTGGCCTTTCGTCTGCGCGCCCGTCACTACAACAGTTGGACCGGCATTCAGTCGAACTGGTGGTTCAACGGAAATCCCGAGCTGCCGCCTGACCCGAACCAGTATGCCCACCAGAATAACTTTCTCGCCAGCGGCGATCTCACGGTCAGCGGCCCGGGCGCGTGGCAGCACCAGTTCAGCGGCTTCGAATATCACCACGTCGCCCTTAACGTGAACCCGGTTGACGATCTTGACCGGCCTTTCGACAGCGCCTTCAACAGTCTGGCTAAGTACAACATTGCCGGCTTCTCTTATCAGGGAACCTACAGTCCGCGGCCATGGGCGCAAACCACCGTGGGCTACAACTTTGAAGACCAGAACGGATACATCAACAACAATTCGGACGCTGGCATCAGCCTTACGCACGGTCTGCGCTACAACAATTATCTCTTCGCCCAGCAGACCATTGTGTGGCGGCGGCTGTCCGTTCTGGCGGGCATTGGTTACGTGAACAACAGCGATTTCGGCGGCAAGGTCAGCCCGCGTGTGTCGTTGACGTTTCTGGCATTGCGCGGGAAGACTATCTTTAGCGGCACTCGCCTGCACCTCGGCTATTCGGAGGGAATCAAGGAGCCCAGCTTCGAGCAGACGTTTGGCATCACCGGGACTTTCCCCACGCTGCCGAATCCCAACCTGCAGCCGGAACAGAACCGTGCCATCGAAGCTGGCGTGCTGCAGTCTTTATTCAGCAACCACCTGTCTCTCAGCGCCGTGTATTTTCACAATCAGTTTCGCGACCAGATCGAATATGTGTACAACTCCGACACCAACACTAGCCAATACGTGAACTTCAATCGTGCGATGGCGCAGGGCGCTGAAGTGGTCTTGAGCGGACGTGTTGCCAACCATCTGTCGGCGACAGCGGCGTACACGTACACCTCAACCCAGATTCAGGAAGCGCCGCCTTGCGATCCCGCTGCGGGTTGCGACCCGCGCATCTACGGCACCGGGGCTCCTCTGCTGCGGCGTCCCAAGCAAGCTGGCATGTTGCTGCTGACCTATACCCGGCAACGCTGGGGCGGATTTGTTGGGGTCACCGCAGTCGGGCAGCGTCCTGACTCCGACTTTCTCTTCGGATACATTCCGCCTATCTACTACGCGGCAGGTTATGCCCGCGTCGATCTCGGCGGATGGTATGCCATCAATCGCCACGTTACCACTTATGCGAACGTGAATAATGCGCTGAACAATCACTACAACGAGGTACTGGGATATCCTGCGCTGCGGGCAAACTTCCGCGCTGGGATGCGCTTCACTTTCGGGGGAGAATGAGTATCGAGACAGTAAGAAAGGCGCGATAGGATCGCGCCTTGTGTGCTGCCCAAATTTAGGACAATCTATTCCTTCCCTTGCCCTACAGCGACGTGGTTGCGGTACTTCACCCGCATCTCCCGTAGCTTGTCCACGTGCTGGTCGCTCAGCGGCTGCTGTTTACCCAGCAAATGTGTCACCAGCGCGATCTTGGCAAAGTGCTCCACCGTCTCCATGTTCATGTACGCGGTAAGCAGGTCTGCTCCACACGTGACCACACCGTGGTTCGCCATCAGGATGGCATCGTGCTCGGCAACCAGGGGTGCCAGAGCTTCGGCCAGCTCCTGCGTACCCGGAGTTTCATAGCTCGCCAGCGGCACCGAGCCCAGCGTCACGATGATCTCCGAACACAACGCACGGTCCAGCGCAATGCCGGCAGCAGCATAGCCAGTTGCTGTGGGGGGGTGAGCATGCACCACGGCGCCGACGTCCGGGCGCAGGCGGTAAATCAACAGGTGCATGGCGATTTCGCTGGACATGCCCCGCGAGCCATTGACCTTGGCGCCGCTGGGGTCCACCGTTACCAGATCCTCAGGCTCCATCAGCCCCTTGCTCATGAGCGTCGGCGTGCACAGAACATTTCCGTTTTCCAGCCGCACGGAAAGATTGCCGTCGGTCGCTGCCACCAGACCGTTCTGGTGAAGCATCTTGCCGAAGCGGACAATCTCGTCCCTGTGCTGTTTCTCAGTCTTCATCAATTTGGGGCCCGGACGCGCTGGAAAGGCTTAGATTCCTATCGTACCGCAGGTGACGCTTTCCGCAAAAGGGGAGGCAAGAACCTTGCGGGTACTACTCCCATCTCCTCAGGCATAATCGATTTGTGCTGGTCTCCGATTTCGATTATCGCCTGCCAGAGGAACTGATCGCCCAGGCACCGTTGTCGGACCGGGCGGCTTCGCGGCTGTTGCACCTTCCTCGCGGCGACCGTCTCGACGACCTTATGTTTCGCGATTTTCCCCAACTACTTCGCCCCGACGACCTGCTGGTTTTCAACAACACCAAAGTATTCCCCGCGCGACTGTTTGGACATCGCAGTGGCTCCCGCGCGCAACGGCTTTCCACCCAGAATCCCGCGACCAAAGATTTCCTTCGTGGCCGGGTTGAAGTGCTGCTTACCAGGCAACTCTCGGCGTCGCCGATGGAGTGGGAAGCGCTGGTCCACCCCGGCCGCAAGCTTAGCGTGGGTGAGCGGATCTTTTTCGGCAGCGCGGCGGATGAATCCTCGCATGAACTCGCGGCTGAGATCGTCGGCCGTGGAACCTTTGGAGAGCGCCGTCTTCGCTTCGATCCGGTGGACGATTTCTTCGGCGTGCTCAATCGCATCGGCCACATTCCCTTGCCGCCGTACATTGCTCGCCCTGACACACCCTCCGATCGCGAGTCCTACCAGACGATCTACGCCAAACCGCTCGGTTCGGTCGCCGCGCCAACCGCTGGGCTGCACTTCACGCCGGAAATTATCGACCAAATTCATCAGCGGGGAATCGAGACGGTCGAGATCACCTTGCACGTGGGGCTTGGCACGTTTCAACCCGTGCGCGAAGAAGTTGTCAAGGAGCACAAACTGCATCGCGAGTGGTACGAAATCTCCGAGGATGCCGCCCGACAAATCCAGCGCGCGCGTGATGCCCGGCGGCGAATTGTGGCGGTGGGAACAACAACCGTGCGCACGCTGGAATTTGCTGTGCGCCAGGACCCCGATGGTCGTATTACGCCGCAGCTCGGCGAGGCAGACATCTTTATTTATCCTGGATTTGAATTCAGCGTGGTGGGGGCCATGCTGACTAACTTCCACTTACCGAAATCGACACTGCTGATGCTGGTTGCGGCCTTCGCTGGGCGCGAACAAACCTTGCAAGCTTACGAACATGCCGTCCGCGAGCGGTATCGCTTCTACTCGTATGGGGATTGCATGTTCGTGCAGTGATCATTTTCCCACTCCGGGGGAATCGCGGAACCCCCACTCGGCCATAGAAGCGGGCGGTCTAACCTTGTTAGAATTCTGACTTGCCTTCCACGCGCAAGACCGCGAAATCCGCAACCGTCTCCAGCGCCGCCAAGCCGGCGAGCGCGGCGAAGAGCACTGCCACCAAGTCCGCGGTCACAGCGCCGCCTGAGCCTTCCGGCTCGAAGGGCCGCATCTACCTGATCGACACCATGTCGTTCATCTTCCGCGCCTACCACGCGATGGCGCGACAGCGGCCTATGTCCACCAAGACTGGGATCCCGACCAGCGCAACGTTCGTCTTTGTCAACATGCTGCGCAAGCTGCGAGCGGACTTCGAGCCGCAATACCTGGCTGCCGTCTTCGACGTTGCTGCTCCCACCTTTCGCGATGAGCAAGCCACCGCGATGCCCAGCCTGCGCAAGTTCGACAGCAAGACGCAGACTTATGTCGACACCGCCTACGACGGTTACAAAGCCAACCGCGCCGAGATGCCGGCGGATCTCGCGCAACAGATTCCCTACATTCGGCGCGCGCTCGAGGCGTATCGCATCCCGATGATCGAGGCCTCCGGTTTCGAGGCTGACGATGTCATCGGCACCCTGGCGCGACAAGCGGTAGACGCAGGCTACTCGGTGTTTGTCGTCTCCAGCGACAAGGACATGATGCAGTTGGTGAGCGAGCGCATCTGCGTGCTCAACCCGCCCAAAGACAATCTCATCTGCGACGCCGCCAAGGTGCAAGAGATCTTAGGCGTGCCACCGGAGAAGGTCGTCGATGTGATGGCCCTGCGTGGCGATGCCATCGACAACATCCCGGGCGCGCCCGGCATCGGCGACAAGGGTTCGGTGGAGCTGATCCAGCGCTTCGGCAGCGTGGAGAACGCGCTGGAGCACGCAGCGGAAGTGGAGCGCAAGGCCTACCGCGAGTCGCTGCAGAACAATCGCGACGCCATCCTGCTGAGCAAACAGCTCGTGACCATCAAGACCGATGTTGCTGTCGAGTTCGAACCAGAAGCCATGCGTGCGCAGGAGCCCGACCCCGCTGCAGCGCGCGCGCTGTTCACCGAACTGGAATTCAACACGCTGGTCCAGGACTTCCTGCATGAAAGCGTCGAACTTGGCGAGACCGATTATCGCGATGCAAGATCCGCCGCCGAGGTCGAGGCTGTTATAGCCCTCGCGGCCAAGACTGGGGTGGTGCTCGCTATCGCTCTGGAATCAGCGGCGCAGCAGACCGCTACCAGCGAAGAAGAGGACGCAACTGAGCAAGACAACGAGCAGCTTTCACTGTCAGCGGTGCCGCAGGTTTCGCCTGCGCCTGCAATTCTCCGCGTCGCGATTTCCGCCGCACCTGGAAGGGCCTTGACGCTTGCGTTGGATGACTCCGAAGTTGCGCAGCCTTTGAAGCGCGCGCTTGCGGATGAAGCAATATCCAAGACAGTACATGACTACAAGTCGGCTGTACATGTCTTCGGGCAACACGGCCTGGCGATGGCGGACGTGCAGCACGATCCGCTGTTGTACGGCTACTTGCTCGATCCCACCTACTCAACTTATGGATTGCATGAGACTGCATTTCGCTTCTTCAACTTGAAGATGGGTCCGTCGCCGGGCGAAGCGGCCGATATCACTCTGCGCCTTACCGACAAGCTGCGCGGCGAGGTTGAGAAGACCGATCTGCGCAAGGTCTATGACGAGATTGATCTGCCACTTGCATCGGTACTGGCGCGCATGGAGGATGCCGGCGTCAAGCTCGACTGCGATGTGCTGGCCGCAATGTCGCAGCGTCTGGAGCTCGACATCAGCTCAAAGGCACGCGAGATTTATGACAAGTGTGGTGTCGAGTTCAACGTCAATTCTCCCAAGCAGCTGGGCGACGTGCTCTTCAACAAGCTGAACTTGCCGAAGCCATTCAAGTACGGCAAGGGCAAGACGATTTCTACCGCGGTGGATGTGCTGGAAGGGCTTGCAAGCGAGCACGAAGTCCCGCGCATTGTGCTGGATTACCGGCAGCTCTCGAAGCTCAAGTCCACCTATGTTGACGCACTGCCAGCGCTGCTGAACTCAGGCACTCGTCGGCTGCATACCACGTTCAACATGGCCGGCTCTGCGACTGGCCGCCTCTCGTCCGTGAATCCCAATTTGCAGAACATTCCGATTCGCACCGAGCTCGGCCGTGAAATCCGCGCCGCCTTCATCGCCGAACCCGGCCATGTACTGCTGGCTGCCGACTACTCGCAGATTGAGTTGCGTTTGCTGGCACACTTCTCCGGCGACAGGCTGCTGGTCGAGGCCTACCGCACCGGCGAAGACATTCACACTCTCACCGCCTCGCAGGTCTTCGGCGTGCCTCCACTGATGGTCAATGCCGAGCATCGACGCCGCGCCAAGGCGGTAAACTTCGGTATCGTCTATGGACTGTCAGCGTTCGGACTCTCGCAGCAGATCGGAATCGATACCAAGGAAGCCAAGCACTTCATCGATGCCTATTTCGAAAAATACAGCGGGGTGCGCGAGTTCATCAACGCAACCCTGGAACAGGCTCGGCGCGACCAGAAAGTGACGACGCTGTTCGGGCGCGTGCGGCCCATCCCCGACATTCATAGCAAGAACTTCAACCTGCGTGGATTTGCGGAACGCACCGCCGTGAATACTCCGCTGCAGGGTACTGCGGCCGATCTCATCAAGATTGCCATGATTCGCATTGACGCAGAACTGCGCGAGCGTAAGCTGCGCTCCAGAATGCTGCTTCAAGTCCATGACGAACTGGTATTTGAAGTTCCAGAAGACGAAGTGGACACCATGAGGCGGCTGGTCAGCGACCGCATGGAGAATGTATACAAGCTCAAGGTGCCTCTGAAAGTAGAGGTCGGCGTCGGACCGAATTGGCGCGACCTGGAGTGACCTGTGTTATTTGCGAATAAGGGAGAAGGACGGCCGCCGCGTGCGACTCTCTCGCCGTTGCAGATCACCTTGTTCTCGCACGCCGTTGCGCAATACATTCATGCGCAGCGCGAGAAGTACTATGAGAAGGGAAAGCGGCTCACATTTGGTGACACCTGGTCGCGGTATTTCCCGGCAATCGATCTTAGGCGCGTCCGCATCCTGGAGCCGGGCAGGGAACGCGTTGACAATCCCCCCTTCTACGCCGACCTTGAGCAGTTGGGCTTCGTGGACCTGCCCAACTTCACCTCTATGGGAGCCATCACATTCGACGATGTCGTGGTTTTTCATGAACCACTGACTCCCCAACTCATCTTTCATGAACTGGTTCACGTGACCCAGTACCGGCTGCTGGGAATTGAGGAATTCGCCCGCCTGTATGTGCGGGGGTATTTGAACGGCGGCTATGACGGCACGCCCCTGGAAATGTGTGCTTATCAACTCGATGGAAGGTTCATCATGGGCGGGTCCGGGTTCGATGTGGAAGCCGAGGTCAAGGCGTGGATTGATGGAAAAAGATTTTAGGGGTTAGGGGTTAGGGATTAGGGGTTAGGGATTAGGGACCGGGGTTAGCAACCGGGAAATTCACAGCCTTTTCTCTGCGGTGAATCAAACTCCGATCGCCTGCTGGATCGCATTCGCGATGGCATCCGTGTGACGGCGCATCACTTCTTCCGTTTCTGCCTCGATCATCACCCGCGCCAGCTTCTCGGTGCCTGAGTAGCGGACCACCACCCGGCCGCTGCCGTCCAGATCACGCTCGGCGGCGCGAATAGCAGACATCACTTCCGGAATCTGCTCCAGCGGCAACTTCTCGCGGACGCGAATATTCTTGATTTCTTGCGGGAAGACCTTCATATCGGCGACCAACTCAGACAACGGCTGTCCGGTGCGCGCGATCACTTCCAGCACGCGCAGCGCCGTCAGGATGCCATCGCCCGTCGTGGTATCCATATCGCGGAACAGAATGTGTCCCGACTGCTCTCCGCCAAGAGTCGCACCGGTCTTCAGCATCTCTTCCAGCACATACTTGTCGCCCACCGGCGCACGCAGCGTGCGAATGCCGCTGCGTTTTAGCGCCGCTTCCAACCCCATATTCGACATGGTGGTCGCGACGACCGTGTCGTTGTGCAAGCGAACGTGAGTCTTCATGTCGCGTGCTGTCAACAATAAGACACCGTCGCCATTGACGACCCTCCCAGACGCATCCGAGAACATTGCCCGGTCGGCATCGCCGTCGAAGGTGATGCCCAAATCGTACGTACCTTCTGCAACCGCGATGGCCATGGCCACATTGTCCGGATGCAATGCCCCGCATCCGGCGTTGATGTTGCGCCCGTTCGGTTCGATGTGGACGAAGTCAGCGCCGAGACCGACATCGCTGAAGATCACGGGAGCCACGAAACTAGCCGCTCCATTGGCGCAATCCACCAGGACGCGCAGCCGGCTGAAGTCGGTCGCACACACTAAATCCGCCAGCCACTCGGCATATTGGTCACGCAGTTCTTGCTCACCCGGCGGCATGTCGAACGCCGAGACCGCCGCATCGCCAGCTCCGGCGCTCAACTGTTCCAGGTGGGCGAAGATGTTGGCTTCAATCTCATGCTCCAGTTGGTCAGAGAGTTTGTAGCCGTCGGCGCCGAACACCTTGATGCCATTGTCCTGCCAGGGATTGTGCGAGGCGGAAATGACAATGCCGGCCGCGAATTGGTTCTTACGCGTCAGGTACGCCACCCCAGGGGTGGTAATGACGCCCGCGCTCACTACCTGCACCCGCGCCGCTTCCAGTCCGGAGGCCAGGACTGCGCCGATCATGGCGCTTGACTCGCGTGTGTCTTGTCCAATGACGACGCGGGCCGACGAGTCGCGCGCCGCGAGCCGCTGCCCTAATGCGCGTCCAATGGCGTATACCGTCTGCCGATCCAGCGGGTACTCGCCGGCCACGCCACGAATCCCGTCAGTCCCGAATAGTTGTCGCATGTTTGCCTGCGCAGGGTTCAAGGTCAGCGGTCTCCCTTGGTTGACTTGCCGGTCGTGACCGTCACATGAATCGGCTTCGGTTTCTGCACGCGTACCAGCGGATCGGTTACGTAGGCGTGGGTCGTAAATGTGGCCTTACCCACAACTCCGGTTGCATCCACGGGATCGGTAAGAGCATTTTCGACGGCATCCACTCGCTTCGCGGGGCCGGTGATCATGACTTGTGAGGGCTCAGCCTCCACATCGGCTATGCTGTAGCCGCTCAATAAGGTGCCTATAATGCGCGGTTCCACATCTACCGAGCGGGTTGCGGTGTGATCGAAGCTGATATGAAACTGCGCTGGGGCCACCTGCATGACTTCCATGTTGCGAGGTACGCGGATTTGTTTCGGCGTGAGATCGAAGGTTCGATCACCGGGAATCGCGCCCTCGAGGTCGATGACAGCATGCACCTCGGAAGGGTTGATCTGGCGCAACAAACGCTCGGGTCCACGCAGCGTGATCTGTGCCTGCAAAGGAGAATCCGAGTTCATGTCCAAGTTATCGGGCGCGTGGTGAAACTCCAGCGGAACCGTCATCGGAATCTCAATGACAGGATCGCGTCCCACGACCCACCACAACAATACTGCGACTGCGAGCGAGACCAACTTCAGCGGAAGATTTTTCAAGACATACTTGCGGAAGAAGTTGCGTAGCGAGCCCAGCATACGCTTATCGCTCCGCTCCGTCGGCAAGGTCGTGGTTAGGACGTAGACGCTCCACCTCGTGTCCGTTGGAAGACAGGTCGTGATCAGTAATGGAAGTCGGCAACGTAGCCGCGGGCACATACCGCCGCAGGACCTCGCTCAGACGTTCGCGCAAGTACTCAACGGTGACGTCGCGCTCGATTTGCCCACCTACCGCGATGCTGATGGAACCGCTCTCCTCCGACACTACCACCGAGATGGCGTCAGTCTCTTCCGTAATCCCGATGGCTGCGCGGTGGCGAGTGCCGAATTGCGTGGAAAGCACCGGATTCATCGACAGCGGCAGAAAGCAGGCTGCGGCGGCAATGCGTCCCTTCTGCACAATGACAGCTCCATCATGCAAAGGCGCGCTGGGGCGGAAAATTGTGACCAGCAGATCAAAAGAAAGGTTGGCGTCGAGCGGTACGCCACTTTCGATAAAGGTGCGCAGTCCGATCTCGCGCTCGATAACGATTAGCGCGCCGGTAAGGGTCTGGGAAAAATGATTGGCCGCGAGCACAATGTCTTCGTAACTATCGGCGCCGTTGAACACACCACCGCGGGCAGCTGACAGTCTTCGTCCCAGACGCGCGAGGGCGTGCCGAATTTCTGCGCCGAAAACGACGATGAGCGCAAAGATGGCATAGGGAAGAAGAGTGGTAATCAGCCAGTCCACCGTCTTCAATGCTTCCAGGTGGGCGATCCAGAAAGCGATTCCCAGAATCACCACCGCCACCAGCATAGGAATCGCACGTGTGCCTTTGATGAGCTTGAGGAACTCGTAAACGAGAAATGCCACTACCAGAATGTCGAAGACCGCAGTCAACGACATCGGCGGAATGTAGTTCAGACTTGGCATCTTCTCAGTTCCGTTACGCGGCCCGATCCCGCGCTGAGTGCCCTCATTCTAATGCAGGGCAAAAGGAAGTCGTTAGAGGATAGTGGCTAGCTAAGTACCTTAAGACGTACCGACCGATGACTTTTATAATTGTACGACGTACTGAAGGTTTTTGATGGGTTGTTGACTAGCTTGGCAGTTCGGCGTTCTAGTATTACTCATCGTCACGATTGTCCGCTGCTTCAGCCCTCACCTGGTCAACTTTCGCGGTGAACTCACCCCGACCCAGTTGGGTTCGGACCCGGCTGCCCGGCTTGAGTTGAATAGCTTGCTTCACCAGGCGACCCTCATCGTCGAAGACTAGCGCATAACCGCGGGCCAGAATTGCCTTGGGCGAGAGCGCCTCCAAACTGCTGTGGAGTTGCTGCCAGCGGGCCCGCCGCCGTAACAGCGTGGTCTCACCGGCGCGGCCCAAAGCCATCGTCAGCCCGGCGAGTTGATTCCGTCGCCCAACCAGCCCGCGCATGACCGAGGAGTGCAGCGCGGCAGTCTGTCCATCGAGTTGACGGCGCATCATGCCCAACCGCACCCGAGGATCATGACCGCGGAGATGCGTCTCTGCATCGCCAAGACGGCGCGATAGGTTCTTCAATACCTCGGCTTGCGACTGCGCCATGCGGAATACCAGGTCGTCCAATCGTTGTTGACGCCGCGCAATACTGTCACGCATGCGCACGAAGGCGGCGTGCTGGGTCAGGCGCGAAAGCGCATTGTGGGCCCGCAGCAGTTTGTAGTTCACCGCTTGCGCCAAGCGCCGGCGCAGAGAAACGACCTTCTCCGACAGTTCCTGCTGCGATCCAATGACCAGTTCCGCCGCCGCGGACGGAGTTGGTGCGCGCAGATCGGCGACAAAATCGCAGATCGTGAAGTCAGTCTCATGGCCGACGGCCGAGATTACGGGAACAGTAGCATCGGCAATCGTGCGCGCCAGGCCTTCATCATTGAAGGCAAAGAGGTCTTCGAACGAACCTCCACCCCGCGCCACCACGATCACATCTACCTTGCCATGGCGATTGAAGTAGCGGACGCCCGCACTCACTTCGGCGGGGGCACTCTCGCCCTGTACCTGCGCGGGATAGATGAGCACACTCACAGCCTGATGCCGCCGTCGCAGAATGTTCAGAATGTCCTGGATGGCAGCGCCGCGCGCCGAGGTCACTACTCCAATGCGCCTCGGCAGGACTGGGATAGGCCGCTTACGGCTAGGATCGAACAAACCCTCAGCAGCCAGCTTGGCCTTCAATTGCTCAAAGGCGATCTGAAGCGCGCCCGCGCCCTTTGGTTCAAGGTACTCGGCTTGAAATTGCAGGTCGCCGCGCTCGTCATAAACGGTCACTCGCCCACGAGCGATGATCTGCAGGCCGTTCTCCGGCCGAAAGCGCAGCAGTCGCGCCTGGGTTCGCCACATCACTACCCGCAGTTGCGCCGAGCCGTCCTTCAGAGTGAAGTAAAGATGTCCTGACTCGGCCGGCCGGTAGTTGGATATTTCGCCTTCAACATAAATGTCGGTGAAGGTGCGCTCCACCTGAGTGCGCACGGCGGCGACCAGTTCGCGCACCGGATATACCCTGCGCGACGGTGCTTGGAAAGCCAGCCCGAGTTGTTGCGTATCAGCCATGGAAGGAGCGTCTGCAGGCAGTGTATCAAGGGCGCGACGCTATTCGCCTGTCGCTGTTCGCTCTTAGCTACTAGCTCTTAGTCCTCAAGTCGAACCGGGGTGAACCAGACAACCGGCCGCTTCCTTCAGTCCACCTTGCGCTTGAGGTGAGCAGACTGCCGATTGACTTTCAGGCGAAGGACTAATAGCGAATGGCGAATGGCAAAAAGCGAATGGCGAAAGGCGAAGAGCGAACCGCGACTATCTCCGCATCCGGTTCACAAAGTACAGTACCAACGACAAGATCACGCTCAGCAGGATGGAAGTGACCAGGGGAAAGTAAAACGTGGTGTTCTTGCCGCGATAGACAATGTCGCCGGGCAAGCGCCCTATAGGGGCAGGTTCAGTTTGCCGGCGAGGACGAGGATGATTCCAAAGACCAGCAACAGCCCACCAACGAAAATCAGCATGCGGCCAAGATCGCCCATGGCACTAGATTAAATCAGGTTAATAGCAGAGTGCAGGTCGAACACGACCACAGCGGAGCCGCTATCGATGTTTCTTACGACTGTTCGATTTGCTTGAAGAGCTCGCTCAAAACCAAACGAATGGGCGTGCCGGGAACGGCCAAAACGCCGCTT
Source organism: uncultured Acidobacteriaceae bacterium (assembly GCA_963721155.1). GTDB lineage: Bacteria > Acidobacteriota > Terriglobia > Terriglobales > Acidobacteriaceae > Bog-257. The sequence continues at coordinate 185,770 of CAVRID010000004.1, forward strand.
TCCGGCTCCTGAAAACCAGTCCGACTGCAGACGTAGGCGCGTCTGGTAGCGGGATCGAGAATCCAGACATGCTGCACGCCAAACTTCAGATAGTCATCAACTCGTTCTCTCATGCTACGGAGGGTGTCGTCCTTCGAAAGAACTTCGATCAGGATCAGCGGAGGTGTAGTGACGATCGGCTCGCGTGGTTGATCGATGCGTAGAACCGTTACGTCGGGAACTCGAAAGCGAGTAGGCGCCACTTGGACCCGCTGTTCAGGTAACGGCAGAATATTCCATTCTTGTCTTCTCGCCCAGAACCAAGCGAAAATGGCGCCCTGCAAAAGGGCGTGTTCCAACTCTCCCAAGTTCCTCTCCTGCAGCTCGCCATCGACGAAGTCGCAGTCCGGGCGGTAGCTGGTAGCCAGATATTCTTGCACCGAGACTAGAGTTGCGCTCGACATGACAAACGCTTTCCTTCGAGTATTATGCTCCCTCTTAGGATCCGCGACCAAACTTTTCAGGAGCGTTTCATCAACTCCGTTAGACTGACCGCAGAACCTTAAGGCGTGATCGCCCCGCACGCGATGCGGTCGCCGGCGTTGCCCGCGGGATCAGTCTTCATGTCGTCGGCTTTGGCGTGGATCATGATCGCCGTCCCTCCATTGGCAAACAGAGAGTTCGACTCGCTGCCCGTGCCTAGAACCACGTCAGCATCCTTCACAGTCGCCTTCGCCGTGCCGTTCTCCTTGACGGTGAAGTTCGGCATGTCACCGGCGTGGTGGCCCTGCGGGTTCTGGAAACCATGCTGTTTGCCCGTGGGATTGAAATGAGGCCCAGCCGATTTGAAGTCGGGCGGATCGCACTTGGCATTCTGATGGAAATGCACTGCGTGCTCGCCCGGTGGCAGGTTCTTGAGCGCGAGCTTTACTTCGACGCCTGTTCCCTTGGAAATGATGGTTGCGGTCCCGACATCATTACCCTTCGCGTCTTTGAGTTCGACCGTCTTCTTGTTGACAGGTTTGGATTGGGCGAATCCAGCGCCAATGCAGAGAGTAAGCGCTGTCGCGACGGCGAGGATGCCAATTAATGGTTTGTATGCCATAACGTGAGAGTTGTATCACGAAAATGGCGTGGCCTGCTCGGCATTGTGAAAAGCCGTTCCGCCACCACATTCACAAGCGTGTGGTGCCGGAGATCGAAGCGTCGAGCAATTCAATGTAGTGGACCACCGGCAGAGGATGGCCCTTCTCATTCAACAGCGCCTTAATCTGCAGCTGGCAGCCAGGATTGCCTGTGGCCACTGCCTGAGCCGGCGTCGCGACAATGTTCGCAGCCTTACGCTCGCCCAGTTGATGGGCTGTCTCCGATTGAACCAGACCGTAGAGACCCGCCGAGCCACAGCACAGCGCAGACTCCGGAAGCTCCAACAGCTCCACTCCTGGGATGGTGCGCAGCATGGCACGCGGCTGTTCACGCAGCCCCTGGGCGTGCTGCAGGTGACAGGGATCATGGAAGGCAACCCGCAAAGCAATCGGGTGACGCGGCGCACGCGGCTTCAACTCCGTGAGCACCTCGGATATATCCTTGCACTTCGCGGAAAAAGCGATGGCGCGGTCACGATAGTCGGGATCGTCGCGCAACATGTATCCATAGTCCTTGAGCGTGTGTCCGCAACCCGCGGCATTCACCACGATCGTATCGACGGGCAACGGCTCGAACAGGTCGATGATCTTGCGCGCACTGGCCAGGGCTTCTTGTTCCTGGCCCAGGTCCATCATCAGAGCGCCGCAACAGCCTTGGTCCGGCGGCACCAGCACCTCACAACCTTCGGCGGCCAGGACGCGTGCGGTCGCCGCGTTTACCTGCCCTATGAAGACACTCTGCACGCAGCCGGTCAGCATGGCCACGGTGCGGCGCTTCTCGCCCTGCGCCGCAATGCGCGGCGGCAAGACCACGGAGGTGTTTTGCTGAGACAAATCGGGCAGCATCTGCTCCATCGCCCGCAAGCTGCGGGGCAGCAGTGAGGTCAGGCCCATCGCCCGCGCCAGTTTTTGCAGGCCCAGCCGCTGGTAAGCGCGCAGTGGCACCATTAGCTTACGCATGCGTGCCGGCCGGCTGAAGACCGCGGCAACCATCCGCCGCAGCACCCGCTCGTGCAGCGGACGGCGATACTGCCGTTCCAGCTGTCCGCGCATGGCTTCGATCAGCTTGCCGTACTTGAGCCCCGACGGACACGAAGTCACGCATGCCTGACATCCCAGGCAATGGTCGAAATGCGAGACGTACAGGGGAGTCAGTTCCACCTCGCCCGCGATCGCCATATTCATCAGATGAATGCGGCCACGCGGAGAGTCCTGTTCCTTCCCCCACAGAGTGTAGGTGGGGCAGGTTTGCAGGCAAAAGCCGCAGTGAACACAGGCATTCAAAAGCTCTGGGTCCGGGGGATGGTTCTCATCAAAAATATTTCTGCTGCCGTTTACCGGCGTTGCAAGCTGTGTCATATGCCCCCCACGAAACGGCCCGGATTCAGGGTCTGCCCGGGATCAAACTTTTCCTTGATTCGGTGCATCAACGGTAGCGCATCTTTCACCGTGCCCCATACGTCCAGTTCGTTCTTCATCGCCACTGGGCACTGCGAGACGGTCAGTGTCCCTTCCAGTCGATCAATCTCACCGCGCAGGGCAAGCAGCACACTCATCAGCGGCTGCTGACCGGCGGCGTCCAAGCGCACTTCCGCCAACCCGGTGCCTTGCGCTACCAGGGTAGCCACAACCTTTGCCGGCTCTGCCAGCCGGAAAAGAGCCTCGCAAAGCACTCCAATCTGCGAAGGAAGCACACTGCATTTGCAGATCACTGAGCTGCCGGGATTGACGAACAACTTCTGCCGCGCTCTCCAGACCTCGGGGGCGCATTCCGTAAACTCTTGAGCGCCTGCGATCTTGCCGAGCTTGGCGTATTGATCCTGAAGCGATTCGGGAATGCCCTCTAATCGTACCTGCACGAGAACCTGGTCCGCGCTGCCTGCCTGAATCTGCAGCCCCGTATAAACCAGGTGTGAATCCAGAATGGCGAGCACCAGCTTGGCCGCCTTCGACGCTGTTGGCAGCGTCGCGCTATAGGTAGCCGTGGCGACTGGAAGGGGATGCAGGCGGAACACGGCTCGCGTGATTACGCCCAGCGTTCCCATGGAACCGATCGCAAGTTTGGTGAGGTCATAGCCGGCAACGTTCTTGACGACCTTGCCTCCCGCCTTAATTACGCTGCCATCCGGGAGAGCCATTTCCAAACCGAGGACCAGATCGCGAATGGCGCCGTAGCGGATTCGCAACGTTCCGCTCTGCGCCGTTGACAGCACACCGCCAACCGTGGCCCGCTCCGGCTGCATGGGATCGGCGCCCAACTGCTGACCATGCTCGCGGAGCACACGCTGCAGCTCGTCGATTGTGCAGCCTGCTTCCACCGTGACCGTCATGTCGCCCCAGGCATGTTCGATGACCCGGTTCAGCCGCTCCAGCGACAGGATGAAGTCTGCCTTGCGCGGGCGATTTCCTAATCCTAGCTGGGTGCCTCCGCCGCGCGGAATGATGGTAAGGCCGGCGGAATTGCAGTAACGCAGCGCCTGCGCGACTTGCTGCGCCGTGCCAGGCGCAATCACTCCGGTGGGCTGCAAGGCGTCCACGGCATCCTCCGGCGTTGCCGGGCGCAGGTGTTCCGGGCCGACGATCGCGCTCAGTTCGATCCACGCTTCGTTGTTTTGTATTACAGCTTGGCTCATGATTTAACTCCCGTGGCCTTCCTCATCGCCTGCATGTTGCGCAGGTAATCGCCTTGGATCGGCAGTTCCACAGCTAGTACCGTTGGGCCAGCCCCGCTATTTCGATCGGATGGGGTTGGTAAGCAACGGGCTTTTGCACGTTCGCGTCAGTGCCCGGAAACATTTTGGTCGGATTGCAGAGGTCATAGGGATCGAAGGCCCAACGGAGGCGCTGCATGGCGTCCAAGTCGGCTGCGGAAAACATGACCGACATGAACTGCTTCTTTTCCTCGCCGACTCCATGTTCCCCAGTGATGGACCCTCCCGCTTCGACGCACAGCCGTAGAATGTCCTCTGCCAGAACCATCGCTCGTTCCTCTTGTCCGCCAATGCGACGGTCATATAACACCAGGGGGTGAAGGTTGCCATCTCCGGCGTGAAAGACGTTCGCGACGCGCAACTTCGCCTCGGCGCTGAGACGGTCAATCTCTCCCAGGACACGAGGCAACGCGGTACGCGGGATAACGCCGTCCTGAACCAGATAATTCGGGGAGATCCGGCCCACTGCTGCAAACGCCGCTTTGCGTCCCTTCCAAACTGCCATACGTTCCGGCTCGGACTTCGCCAGGCGCAGTTCCCAAGCTCCGCACGATTGGCAGATTGGACCCACTTTCTCCATTAGAAGCTCGACCTCACGGGTAGACCCATCCAGCTCCACCAGCAGCAGCGCCTGGCAGTTGGGATAGTTGGGATGAACGGCTGCTTCGGCAGCCTCAAGGGCCAGCCGGTCCATGATCTCCATGGCTGCGGGAAACATGCCCGACGCAATGATGTTGCTGACAGCAGCTCCCGCCTCGATGCTCGAATTGAACGCCGCCATTAGCGTCTGTGTGGTTTCCGGCTTCTTGATGATTCGCAGCGTAATCTTGGTGATGATCCCGAATGTACCCTCCGACCCGACGAAAGCTCCGACCACGTCGTAACCTGGCTGATCCAAACTGGGACCGCCCAGATTGAGGAGCGTACCGTCCGAAAGCACAACCTCAAGTCCCAGAATGTAGGTCGTGGTTACTCCATACTTGAAGCAGTGCGCGCCGCCAGAGTTCTCCGCCACATTGCCGGCCACCGTGCAGACCACCTGCGACGATGGGTCGGGGGCGTAAAAGTAGCCATGAGGCGAGACCGCTGCGGTTATGGCGGAGTTCGTCACCCCCGGCTCGACCACCACGCGGGCGTTGGGCAGATCAACTTCAAGGATGCGGTTCATCCTGGAGACGCCGATCACCACGCCACCTTTTACCGGCAGTGCTCCGCCACTTAGTCCCGTACCCGCGCCACGCGCGACCATTGGGATTCGCTCCCGGTAGCAGACTTTCACGATGGCCTGCATCTCTTGCGCTGTCGCCGGCAGCAGAACCAGGTCGGGAACTACCCGGAACAAGGTCAAGCCGTCGCATTCGTAAGTCCGGAGCTGCTCGGGCCCACAAACCAGGCCAGCATCCCCAACGATGGAACGAAATTCACTTACCAGCCGAGCGTTCATTCAACACCTCGATGATGGCGGTAACCGGGCCTTAGGAAAGGAAAGATTGACCCACTCATCAGTACTCCCGCAGAAAGGCTGGCCGTCACACTGGGAGACGACCGAGTCAACTTTTAGCACGAGCAGCACTGCGAAGCGGTGATGTCTGCCACAGGCCAGAGTGACGTCCGGGCGGATTGCTAGTGCTCTCTCGCCAAGGGCGGGAGGGATGGGAACCCAACATTTGATCGCGAGTATTCTCGAAACTCCGCGTTGTGTCCGCCGTCACCGACTGCCGTGCCGCGCCTTTCCTACACTGGCGTTGACTGCCCATGTCCAACTCCGCGCCAAGCCCGGTGAACCCCTGGATCGTGACCATCGCCGTCATGCTGGCGACGTTCATGGAGATCCTCGACACCACGGTGGTCAATGTTTCCATTCCTCACATGGCGGGAAACCTGGGAGCGACCGTCGAAGAGGGTACGTGGGTGGTGACCTCGTACCTAGTGTCGAACGCCATCATTCTGCCGATGGCCGGATGGCTAGCCAACCGCTTCGGGCGCCGCCGGATATCTGCTGACTTGCGTCGGCGGCTTCACGATCACGTCGCTGCTTTGCGGAATGGCAACCAGCCTGGATTGGCTGATCTTCTTCCGCGTATTGCAAGGATTGACGGGCGGCGGATTGCAGCCTTTGGCGCAGGCTGTCCTGTTGGAGACTTTCCCGCCCAAGAAGCACGGCACGGCCATGGCCGCCTTCGGACTGGGCATCATCCTCGCGCCCATCCTCGGTCCCACGCTCGGCGGCTGGATTACGGACAACTACACCTGGCGCTGGATTTTCTATCTCAACTTGCCGGTGGGCGCGTTCTCGATGGTGATGATCAGCGCCTTCGTGCGCGATCCGCACTACATTGGCAAACACAAGACCGGCGGCGTTGACCTGTGGGGCATCGGCTTCCTGGCGCTCGGCTTCGGTATGCTGCAAGTAGTGCTGGATACCGGCCAGCGAAAAGACTGGTTCGGCAGTAACCAGATTCGCGTGTGGACCGCGCTCTGCGTCTTCGGGCTGGTCGCCATGGTCGTGCGCGAGTTGAAGGCGAAACATCCGATTGTCGACCTGCGCGTGCTGAAAGACATCACCTTCAGCGCCGGCACCTTCCTGATGACGATGCTCGGGTTCGTGCTGTATGCGAGCCTGATGCTGCTGCCCATCTTCTTGCAAACGCTGCTTGGCTATCCGGCGCTGCAGGCGGGGCTGGCGCTGTCGCCGCGTGGACTGGGATCGCTGGTCATGATGCCCATTGTCGGCCAACTCACCAACCGCTACGATCCGCGCAAGCTGCTCGGTCTGGGAATGTTGGTAGGTGCTTACACAATGTTCAGTCTGTCGCACCTGAACCTGAATGCCGGCTACTGGGACATCTTCTGGCCGCAGGTCATCCAGGGCGGAGCCATGGCGTTTCTCTTCATCCCGCTTATGGCGACCAGCATGTCAGGTATTGCGAAAGAAAAGATGGGCAATGCCACCAGCATCTACAACCTGATGCGCAATATCGGTGGCAGCTTCGGTATCGCCACCATGACGACCTTTCTCGCTCGCCGCAATCAGGTACACCAGGACCAATTGGTCAGCCACGTCTCGGCGTACGATCCGAGCATGCGTAACATAATGCGGGGACTGCAGGCCTGGTTTCATCTGCACGGATATAGTTCCGTGGACGCGACGAGGAAATCGCTGGCAGCCGTTTATGGCATGGTGCAACAGCAGGCGGCTATGCTGTCGTTTGTGGAGGCATTCTGGGTCATGGGCATGATTTTCCTTGGCATGCTGCCGCTGCTGTTGCTGCTGCGCAACGCGCGCTCATTGCACCCGCATACGCGGAAGGTGGCGAGGGCTGTTGGTTCACAGCAAACTGTTGTGGCAACGGTCGAGCCGGAGGAGGAATTAGTGGGCATCGGGCGCTAAGACCGTTGCCGCACCTCTACAGTCAACGCATGGATGAAAGCGCCAGTGCGCTGCGAAAGTCTTACCGCGGGCGCCTGGCGCCTTCGCCCACCGGACTGCTGCACCTCGGTCATGCCTGCACATTCTGGACTGCCTACCGTCGCGCCGCTGAGCACGACGGAATCCTGATCTTCCGCAACGAAGATCTCGATCCGCAACGATCCAAGCCAGAGTTTGCGCGCGCTATGATCGAGGACCTGTGGTGGCTGGGCGTTCGCTGGCAGGAAGGGCCCGACGTCGGCGGCCCGTTCGCTCCCTATGAGCAAAGCCGGCGGCGCGAGTTCTATCTGGCCACATGGCGCAAGCTGCGCGATGGCGGATTCATCTACCCATGCGACTGCTCACGCAAAGAGCTGGCCCAATCTGCCGCGGCACCGAACGATGGAGATGACGAGCCGCTCTATCCCGGACGCTGCCGGGACAAGATCGTCCTGGCCGGCAACTATGAAAATCCCGCGGGCGTGAACTGGCGATTTAGAGTGCCCGATGGCGAAGCAGTTGACTTTGACGATCTGCGACAGGGACCGCAAAGATTCCTGGCCGGCAAAGATTTCGGTGACTTCGCGATTTGGCGGCGCGACGACGTCCCGGCCTATCAGCTGGCGGTTGTGGCCGACGATGCAGCCATGGCGATTAGCGAAGTGGTGCGTGGCGCAGACCTGTTGAAGTCCACGGCGCGGCAGTTACTGCTGCTGCGCGCTCTCGGTCTAACGCCCCCCGCCTACTGCCATTGCGATCTGTTGCGCGACGACGCGGGAGTTCGTTTGGCCAAGCGCCACGACTCGCTCAGCCTGCGCCACCTGCGCGAGCAGGGTCACACGCCGCAGCAGGTATTAGATAGGTGCGGGCGGCGGTAACCGTAATCCTCCAGTTGCGTCAAAGCACAGAACAGGGTATTGTCTCCGCGCACCTTCCCGGAGGACGAAACGATGCGATTGAATTGGGGCGCCGTGGCATTGGCGGGCGTAGCAGACTGGATATTGGGCGCGGTGTGGTTCACGGCCTTCAAAACTCCATGGCAGGCGGGTACGCGCATACCACCAGAGGAGATGAAGGTTTATATGGACCACCCGAATTTCTGGCCGTATATTGTCTCGCTGGTTTGCAGCATCGTAATCGCCTATGTCATCGCCCGTGTGCTAAGTAGCTGGGCATTCACGTTAATACACGGCATCGGTATCGGGATTCTGATCGGACTGGCTGCCGCGCTGGCGATGATGACGGAAATGGTATTTGAGCTTCGCGCCCCCTCATTCATCATGATCTCTGCCGCCTACCCGCTGCTGGGGTGCATTCTGATGGGAGCGATCGTCGGTGCGTGGAAACCGAAGCAAGCCTGAGTTGAGTTCGATGCGGGTGTCACATGAAAATCGAAGGCAAAATCGTTCCAGGTTATCTGAAGGCACTAAGCGGACTGGACCAACTTCCAGGTCCCAACGGCGAGCGCTCCGTGGAATTGTTTCGACACGGCACGCTTACGATAAAGCTGTACGCGCCACGGGGCACGGATAAACAGCACCCGCATAGCCGCGACGAGATTTACGTAATCGCCAGCGGTACCGGACGCTTCGAACGGGAAGGAAAAGAAATGGCCGTTGGGCCTGGAGATGTTTTGTTCGTCGCGGCTGGCGAGCAGCACCGCTTCATTGAGTTCACCGACGATTTCTCCACGTGGGTATTCTTCTACGGACCCGAAGGCGGGGAAGCGGTACGAGAGAAGCCGTAAGCTACGGATTCACGTCGGTATCTGGCGATCATCTTCGGCTGCTGGCGCTCAGCCCGGGCGTCTACATCGGCAATCATCTACTTAAGGTTCTCTGGGTGCCCCAGGCCTCGCGCCGTTCGAGACCTGGGTAGTTCGTTGATCACTCAATAATGGGAGTTCCATAACCCTCTTCACGACGACTTTGGCATTTGGCCGCCGTAAAAACTGGCTCCTCCGCCACGCGCATCAAACCCAGACTGTTGAGAGTTAATCCGCGCTGGCGGTAGTGGAATGCTTATCGGGCTCCACTTTAAGCTCGTTCACCACTTCCTTCACGTTGGGAACGGACTTCGCGAGCTTGTTGGCTTCGGCGCGCTGTGCGGCGGTCTTCACGCTGCCTTTCAAGACCAGTGTGCCGTTCGTAGCACTGTAATGGACGCTCTGATCGTCAAGATTCTTATGCGCCTTGAGCTCCGCCTTGAAGTTGTCTTCGATGGCGTTGTCGAGGCTGTTATCAACCGACTTGGCCTGGCTCTCCTGGCCGATGGGGCGAATGCCGATCTCGTCGGCAACGGCATAACCGGGCGCGGCCTGGCGTGCCAAACTTTCGGCTTCCGCTTTCTTGTCGGGTGTCTCCACGTCGCCGCTCAGGGTAATGACGCCCTTGTCGCGGTCCTGCGAGACGTTGACGACGCCCAGACCGTTCTGGGTCATGGCGCTATTCACAGCATCTTTAACGTCGGGGTGCTGGGCCTGCTTGTTGCAGCCCACAAGCATGAAAATACCGATGAAAATGGCTGCGAGGGGAGCGAGCCACACACGCGGGGCAGAGGAAGTTTTGTTAAGCAAGTTTGTGATCTCCTGGTTTCTAAAATCGGTGCAACGCTTTGGATAGATGCCGGGCAGACATGCGGGGTTTGCATCGCGCAGACCTGCGAGAGTTGGAGAACGGGAGACGACTCAAGGCTTCGGGTGGCCATTGCTCGATGTGGTGGCGTCCGCCGGAGTGAGTTTCTGCTTTACCCCGCGAAGCGTAATTCCAAGAAATGTACTACCACCTTAATGCTAATACGCTGTGAGGCAGGAGCTCGATCGAGGAGAACATCCGTTGCTTCTCATGGAAGGCATGGTGTCGGGCTGACACGATCTGCGAAGCCCCACGAGAGCGTGTTTGGCCGCACTATTCTTGCGGCTGCTCCCGTCACCTCGTCACTAAGAACGTTATGCCCTTCGTGAGTTATGGCACTAAAATGGTTAGTTTCGCCGACACTTAAATACAGTAAAAATCTCTTGCTCGCCATCATTAGTTGGCGGATAATCCGCCGATCAGTGGGGTTCCTGCATTCGCCTTCGCGACCCCAATCCAAATGCTCCCCCAACCCCACCGCTGTCCCAGTTCGGCGACATCGCTCGCCGTGTGTCGTTCTTGCAAAGCGTTTGGGTGAACAGCAGCTGCAATCCTACATCAGGTAGCCAGTTACTGTTTCCGTTCATGCGCCAGCCGATCGGCGTCCACTAAGGTCGCGATCGGTGCGGTGTAACTTTTGGCGGAATGAGCTTTGCTTTCACTAACTGCTAGGTTCGGTTCTCGGGGATGAAGCGGCTACGATACTGTTTGGGAGCGACCCCAAAGCGCTGCACAAACGCGCGGCGGAAGCTGTCCGGATCTCGAAATCCGACGGAGTCGGCGACACTTTCAACTGTGCAACCCGCGACGGACAACCTGGTGCGCGCTTCGTCCAGGCGTAACCGCTGTACAAAGGCTGCCGGCGTACTCTTGAATTCGCCCTTGAAGCGGCGGGTAAATTGTCGTGGACAGAGATTAATGTGCGCGGCCAGGGCTTCAACCGAAAGATCCTTGTCGAGATGTCCCACCATCCAGGCTGCGAGATCGGCAAACCGGCTGGTGGACTCGACTTGAAACTTCAACGGCTCCGAATACTGCTCCTGCCCACCGGGCCGTTTGACGTACATCACCAGTTCGCGTGCGACGGAGAGCGCCACATGCGCGCCGAAATCCTCTTCGATAAGCGCCAGCGCCAGATCGATTCCCGCGGTAATCCCCGCCGAGGTGTAGAACTTTCCGTCGCGAACATACAAAGGATTGGCATCGACCTTCAACTTGGGATAGCGCGCGGCCAAGTCGGCGGAGAACTTCCAGTGCGTTGTGACCTTGCGCCCGTCAAGCAGCCCGGTCGGCGCCACTCCGTAAATGCCCGTGCATACCGAGGCAATCCGGCGGATGTGGCGCTCGTTCTTACTAATCCAACTTGCGAGCTTCATGCCGGCTGATGAGATGCGCATGCCGCTGCCACCCGGAATGAGCAGCGTGTCCAAGTGACGCAGTGAGCTCAAAAAGCACGCGGCCGTCATGCGCAGGCCCGATTCCGAGCAGAATGTCTTTGCGCCCAGGGCCGCAATGGTCACCTTGTAGCAAGGCTGACGCTTGCCCCGCGAGTCTTCAATGTAAGCGCTGCTGAACGCTTCCAATGGCCCGGCCAGATCGAGCGATGTGATGTTGTCGTATCCGACGATGACGATATGCTTGGGCGTCATAGGCTACCGGCGAAGAATAACGGATCACCCGGAATGTCTGATATGACATTCGTCCGGCAATTCAGGACATCGAGACGTCGGTCGGCCAAAATGTCTTAAATTGCCGGATCAATGTCATTTCAGACTTTTCATTTTGCGCTTACCCTGATCTTATCGCAAGCACTCTGCCGAGGAGGACCGTCATGAAAAGTACCAGGAAGGCACTCTGGATCGCGGTAGCCGTTATTGCATTGCTGGACTCCGCCGTCTACGTGGGCCGTGCCGCCAAAGCGCCTGATAAAGCCTCAACCGCCATCCCCACTTCGCTTAAGCCTCCCGCTAAGGGACAAATCAATGTTGCCTTCATCATCTCGGAAGGCGCCAATGTCATGGACATCGCCGGCCCTTGGGAGGTGTTCAGCGATACCATGCTCACTTCGAAGGGCAAGCCCTGGCATGAAACGGACGGCAATGACATGACGATGCCCTTCAATACCTATACGGTTTCCGATTCGCTAAAGCCGATCAATGCTGGCAGCGGGCTCATTATCGTTCCCAATTACACCTTTGAGACTGCGCCCAAGCCGCAAGTCATTGTGATTCCAGCACAGGGAGGCCGCACCGACGCCCAGAAAACATGGTTGCTGGCGAATTCGGCGACCGCCGATGTCACCATGTCGGTCTGCACGGGCGCTTCCATGCTCGCCAGGTATGGCCTGCTCGACGGCCAGACCGCTACCACGCACCACCTCTACGCGGCAGGCATGCAAAAACAGTACCCGGCTGTGCACTTCATCAGCGGAACTCGATTCGTGGAGAACGGCAAGGTTGCCACGGCCGGCGGGCTGACCTCGGGCATTGATCTTGCCTTGCACATTGTGGAGCGGTATTACGGGCGAGAGGTCGCGCAGGTGACGGCCGACTACATGGAGTATGGCGGCGAACTGTGGAAGAATCCGGAATTCAAACAGGTCAAGCCCGTCGTCGCCGCGAAGTAGAGGCCGCGGGATTGTCCGCTGTGCGCATCTTGCGATCTGCTCCAACATCGCGCAGGCCCCGCGTCTATGCATGATCATTGGACAAATCAGACGGGTAGGCCTGTTCGGAAGGCCGAACGTCGAATGGGTCTTGCTCACCTTTCCCAGACTGTTTCGTCGAATTTCATGTAGTAAGCTCCCCAGCCTACAAATTTCGGATCGCCGCCGAACACCGGGCCGATGGCGGTTCATAACAATCGCCGCTGAGGTAGTAAGCCATGCGCTTCACCTGAGCAGTACGGCATAGCCGTGCCCGCAATACTTAACTTGGTAGGAGATAAAGAAACATGAAAGCTTGGATTGCTCGCGGATGGAAAGCCTGTGGCAAGCAGCGCGCGGTGGTTGTGCTCACGCTTGCACTGATAGCTTCCTTCTTTGCTTACACCTCATTCGCACCCGTGCGCGCTGGAGTTTCGTCCAATGCCGTACCGCTCGACGACAACAAGATTGGTGCGCTGCTTTCGCTTGACCAGGCCATGGAAGCCGTGGCAGCCCGGGTTACGCCCGCCATTGTGAATGTTGCCGTCACCTCGAGTGTGAAATCACAGCCAGCGGCAGAAGGCATGCCCAACGACATTCAGCGTTTCTTTGGTCAGCAGTTCGGCCAACACATGCAGACCGAGCCGCGGATCGAACATGGCATCGGCAGCGGCGTCATCATCTCGCCTGACGGTTATATCGTTACCAATAATCACGTAGTGGATGGCGCTACCGACATCAAAGTCACTCTGAGTGACCGCCGCATTCTTGCCGCGAAGCTGGTGGGTACCGACCCGCTTACCGATCTGGCGGTCATCAAGGTCGAGGGCACGAATCTGCCCAATATCCCGATAGGCGATTCCTCTGCGCTTCGTCCGGGACAGACGGTGCTTGCCTTCGGCAATCCGTTCGGCTTCCGCTTCACCGTAACCCGAGGTATCGTGAGTGCGCTCAATCGTCCGAATCCATACGCCGACGATCCCCACAAGCCCGGACAATTCATCCAGACGGATGCGGCTATCAATCCCGGCAACTCGGGCGGGCCCTTGGTGAATGCGCACGGCGAAGTGGTCGGCATCAATACTTTCTTGATCTCGCCTTCTGGTTCATTCTCTGGAATGGGATTTGCTATTCCAACGCAGATTGTCACTCCCGTGGTTGACTCTTTGGTCCGCTACGGCAAAGTGAGCCACGCGCATATGGGCGTTGGCATCACCGATGTAACACCGGAAAACGCAAAGTTCTTCGACATGAAGGACAACGACGGCGCTGTCGTTACGCAGGTTGAGCCGGATTCTCCCGGCGCCAAAGCTGGTCTGCGCGTGGGCGACGTGATCACTGAACTGGATGGCAAGAAAGTCACCGATGCCGGACAGTTGCAGATGGAAGTCGGCGAGAAACGTCCCGGAACCCAAATCACCCTGCAGGTCATGCGCGATGGCAAGAGTGTCTCGGTGCCCCTTACGCTGGAAGAGATGGATGGCGACCGCAGTGAGAAGGTCAGCGCGGAGAACAGCAGCGACAAACCTCGCTGGGGTTTGGGAATCGCTGACATCACTCCCGGCCTGCGTGAACAATTGCAGGCGCCGGATGACCTGAACGGCGCAGTAATTCAGCGCGTGCTTCCGGGGAGCCCGTCGGACGATGCCGGATTACGTCCTGGGCAAGTGATCATGGGCGTGAATCGTCACGAGACTAAGAGCGCGTCCGACGTGCAAAAGGCCCTCGCGAGTGTGCCCAAGGGACAGGATGCCCTGGTGCTCATCTGGGCCAATGGCGGAAGTACCTTCCGGGTGCTCCACTCTACTCAAGGAGCGTAAAGCGGTAATCGTTGGTGTGGACTTAGGGAGGGTCGGCCTTCAGGCCGGCTCTCCCTCTACTCGCCGGCCTACACATTCTGACGTCTCTGTATTCCTTCGCCCGCTGCTTCAACTCGCAAGATAATTCCGCACTGCAACTTAATTTCCTCAATCGCATCTTCCTGCGTGACCGATCACGCCAAAATCCCTCCACTTATGTCCTTAGCGGCTTGCCTAAGATTTTCCGGGGTGCCGAGATCGCGCCAATAATATTCATCGGCGCGAAAGGCGAGGATTTTTTCGCCTACGCCCGCGAGGCGCAGATAGCAGTCCACGATCGAGAACGGGCCTTCTTCCGTCATCATGGAGAAAAGCCGAGGAGAAACAACGTGGATGCCGGAAAAGGCCTGGGCTTGCACTGCCTCGGAAGGTCGCACCAATTCCGCTTCACCATCGTTTCCCGATCGTCGTCCGCAAAGCTGCAGCCGCTGGTCGAACAGCAAATATCGCGAACTCTTGCGGGCTCGCACCGCAAGCGTGGCCAGGGCCCGATTCTCAAGATGGAATTGCATCATGCGCCCGAGATCAATCGTGCTGACGACATCGACATTGTGCAAAATGAACGGCTCATCAGGGCCACGAACATTCTCGAGAAAGAAATGCGCGGCCTTCTTCAGACCTCCGCCGGTGTCGAGCAAGATTTCCTCGCGCGAAACTTCGATGCGCATCCCGAAGTTGTCGTTCGCTTTGAGATACTCGACAACCCTGTCGGCAAAGTGATGCACATTGATAATCACCTCGCGGATCGCAGAGGAGCGCAACCGGGCAAGCGTGATCTCCAGCATTGTGCGTCCAGCGACTTGCACGAGCGCCTTAGGGCGATCATCGGTCAGCGGCCGCAATCGCGTACCTAGGCCGGCGGCCAGGATCATGGCTTTCATGCGCCAAGACTCTCTAACTCGCGATGCCGCACGATCACTTCCACTCCCGCCCTGCCACGCAGATGCTTAGCCAGTTGCTCCGCCAGATATACCGAGCGATGCTGGCCACCGGTGCAGCCAAACGACACCATCAAGTTCCGAAAGCCGCGACGCTGATAGTCGCTCAGGCTCGCCTCCACGAGTGCCAGCGCGCTCGCCAGGTATTGATGCACACTCTCTTGCTGATTGAGGTAACTGGCCACCGGCTCATCCTTGCCCGTGAGAGCTTTAAAGCGTTCCTCGCGTCCTGGATTAGGAAGACTTCTGGCATCGAAAACGAAGCCGCCACCATGGCCGGTTTCGTCTTTGAGCGGCCCGCGGTGGAATGAAAAACTGAAAATTCGGACCGTCACATTTCCGGTCGCCGGAGCCAGACCCTGCAGTTTCTCCGATCCCAGGATGCTTTGGAACGCGTCCATCAAGCTGGGCAGCGCGATGGGCAGTTCGACATTGTGCAGCAGCCAGCGCACATTTTTCAGCGCGTACGGCACGCTCTGCAAAAAATGAGCTTTGCGCTCATAAAATCCGCGAAAGCCATAAGCACCCAGCGCCTGCATGATGCGCACGTAAACGTACGCATAGTAATGTCGCATGAACACTTCACGATCAAACTGGATAAAACCGCCAAGAGTGTCGAGATAATGATCGAGCAATTGCTGGCGCAGCGGCGGCGGCAGATCGGCCTTCGCATCGAACAGAAGAGAAGCGATATCGTATTGCAGCGCGCCTCGACGGCCGCCTTGGTAATCCAGAAAATATGGATTGCCGTTGAGCAACATGACGTTGCGTGATTGGAAATCGCGATAAAGGAAGTAGTCTCGATCGGCGCTCAACAAGAACTTGGTCAAACGGCCGAAATCCACTTCCAGCGCCTGTTCATTGAATGCGATGTTGGCGAGCCTGAGGAAATAGTATTTGAAATAATTCAAGTCCCAGGCGATTGACTGGCGATCGAAGTGGGCCCGCGGATAGCACACCTTGTAATTCAAGTCGCGGCCGGCTTCGACCTGAAAGCGTGGCAAAACTTCCCCGACCTTGCGATAGGCCTCCACCACTCGGGGAGCGATGTCGTCCCCGACACGATTGCTGGAGAGAAGTTCAAACAGGGTTGTGTCTCCCAGGTCTTCTTCCAGATATGCACCGTGGCTTAGATCGTCGGCATAGATTTCCGGAACCGGTAGCCCGTGGCGGCGAAAATGCCTGGAAAATTCGAGGAAGGCGACATTCTCTTCGCGCACACCATACTGAATACCGATCGCGCTGTTTTCTTTGCTAGCTAGCCGGAAAATGTTACGTCCCGAGCCGCCGAGGGGGTTCTGCAAGGGCTGCACGCGCTCTGCCGGTGAGTGGAAACGCTGCTCAAAGAGCTTCCTGAGAATGTCCATGAAATAGCTTGGTCGATTACGAGATTTGTCGTCAGAGAAGACAGCGAATCTCACTGGGACAGCAAGATCCTACGCCTCGATGGAAACGGTGACGAAAACAATCTTCGTTGCATGAAGCGGTCGAGGCTGTTAGGTCTTTGCCGCCGCGACTGCCGTTTGCATCGGTTCGTCGTCGTCGTTCCAATTGATCTGAGCTTCCTCGCTGCGATCGAGGACAGGATCACTGCGCACATTGCCCAGATAGTCCCAGGCCCATTCCACGAAAGCACCGATTTTCGCCTGGTTTGTGGTCAGCAGGGCAGCGTGTACCCCGAGCCAAGCGGCAAAAGCGACGGGGCCCTCAAGTTCGTGGCGGCGCGCGCCGACTTCGGCTACCGCTGCATCGCGACCGATCATCGCCATAATGCCTTTGTCAAAGTAGCGGAAAGGTTTCCTCGGCTCACCGGCTACGTCTGATTGGATATTCTTGGCGCACCACTTGCCCGACTGTTCGGCTACCGACGCAAGCTGCGGCAAGGGCTTTCCGTCCTTGTCCGTGATGTTGGCAAAATCGCCCAGAGCATAGACACCGTTGAAGCCAACTACGGTGAGATCAGGTTGCACATCCAGCCGTCCACCGTGGCCAGTCTGGACTCCCACATTGGCGGACAGTGCCGATGCCTTCAGGCCACCGGCCCAAATCACGGTATGCGTCAGGATTTTCGTATCATCAGAAAGAATCACGTATCCGTCGGCCACCTCTTTTACACTGGTGCCCAGGCGCAGTTGCACTCCCCGTTCCTCTAATACTTTGGCAGCGTAGGTCTGGGCCTTCTGGGAAAATGCGCCCAGCACTGCATGGCCTCTATCCACCAGGAAAATATTGGGTTTGACCCCAGCCAGATCCTCGTACACTTTCTTCGTCCCGGCGCGAGCCATGTCGCCAAATGCGCCGGCCATTTCCGTACCGGTAGGGCCGCATCCCACGATAACGAAATTCAGAGCTCCTTTGGCGACCAGCGAGGGATCACGATCGGCCGATTCGAGCACCGCGAGAATCCGTGAGCGCAGCAATTCGGCGTCACGAATTGAATACAGCGGAAAGGCGTGTTGGGCAGCTCCTGGCGTGCCAAAAAAGTTCGCCTGTGACCCCGCCGCCAGAACCAGGAAATCGCCCTGATAATGCTGGCCTTCCGCAGTTTCAACGGTACGCGTCTTAAGATCAACAGAAACCACGGTGCCCAGCTTCACGTCAACGTTTGGATGCCCTCTGAGCACACTACGCAAACTAAAAGCCGCGTTGGTTGCCGACAGTCCTGCCGTAGCCACTTGATAGAGCAACGGCTGAAACTGCTGATAGTTGTTCTTATCGATCAGCGTGACTCGAATGTCAGGCCGCTCGGCCAGCTTACGCGCACAGTTCAGTCCGGCGAAACCACCGCCGACGATCACTACATGTTTCACTGGTTCGCTCCCATTTGGACGGCTCTTGTCCCAAGTGTATGGACAGTAAGATTGATCGGCAAGATTTGCAACGGGAAAATTTTCGAGCAGTCGTCCCTGAACCAGCCTTCGCGATGTGGCGACCACGCCGGCCCTTTTTTCGCAGCCAAAATTCGATCCCAGTTCAGTGCTGCCAGCAAGTTTTCCGTTATTTGGGCCTCATCTCCTTGATGCCGACTTCCTTGAACCGTGAAATCACCGCTGGCCGGCCTGCGAAAAACTGAAAGGGTAGATGCAAGCGTTGCCCCCAGTCTCGCTCCGAGTGACCGGCATTTGGAAATGCGAAGTAGAGGAAGTCATGCCCATACCGGTAGCCGCGCTCGGCCAGCGCCACCGCCATCGCCAGCCCAACTTCGTAGTTATCGCCAGGCCAGCCGGTGTCGATGTAGAAGCGCACATCGCGACGGTGTTCCGAGAGGACTCGTTCCACTAAGTTGTCCTTATGGGTGAACGTGCTCGACAGGCAGCCAACGCCGCCGAATACCTCTGGCCATTGCCAACCCATATAAAACGAGACTACGCCGCCTAGCGAAGAACCCATCACGCCCGTAGCGCGCCGTCCCGGGCGCGTCCGGAAGTGAGAATCGATGTAGGGCTTGATCTCCTCCACCACGGAGCGTCCATAAGACTCGTATCCTGGATTTGTGTACTCCTGCATCCGATCGGCCGAGAAGATGCCGACGACGATCATCTGTTCGATCGCGTTCATCCCGTTCAGCAAAGCCAGTTTGTCTTCAACGCCCCAATCCTGGCCCAGAAAGGCGTCCTGCGGAAAGAATAGGTTGCGTCCATCCTGCATGTACATAACCGGAAACTTGCGGCAGGTATTCTCGTCGTACCCGGCGGGCAGATACACGCGCAGCCTATGCTCACGATTTAGAATCTTTGACTCCAGCGTAATGATGTCGAGAATCCTTCCCTGATCTAAGCAATGAAAGGATGGATAGAGGTCAAGGGCCTCTTGTCTTGTGGACACAACAAGAACATTGGCGCCAGAAGCCCATGACAATCCCGATGCCGTCAGAAGACAGGGCTTCAGATAGAGAAAGGGATGCGTGGTTTCCAGTTTGAACTCGGCGAATGAATCCTTGCGATCGATGGCAACCGGAAAAACATCCTTCTCCCAGTCCAAGTCAGTGCGCAGTACTAGCTGATCGCAAACATTCGGATAGTAGATGCGCAAGCTTAGTTCACGCGCCTCGCGGAGCGAATACATATTTGCCGGCGATTCGGATTCCCCCACAGGTTACCCTTCCTCCACACGAGCGGTAGGTTACTGACACCTCTCTTCTGAGCAGCAACGATTCGCGACTTTATCATCAGCGCTTTCCGTGGACAACCGCGCAATTTATCAGTTGTAGGTTTGGGCCGGGACTGATAATTTTCCAACGCGGTAAACTTGTGCACGTACCGGGGAAGGCTGTCCGTTTTAAGGAGGAATATGAGGATAGGAATCGCGACCGATCATGGCGGATATGGATTAAAAGAGGAGTTCGTTGGCGAGTTGAAAGCGGCCGGCCATGAGGTAGTCGATTTCGGCGCGCATGCCCTGAACCCCGGCGACGACTATCCTGACTTCGTCCTCCCGCTTGCCGAGGCGGTTGCGGCCGGAAAAGTAGAGCGCGGCGTGGCCATCTGCGGCAGCGGCGTGGGCGCGTCCGTCTGCGCCAACAAGGTTCAGGGTATTCGTGCCGGGCTTGTCCACGATCATTACTCGGCCAAGCAGGGAGTCGAGGACGATCACATGAACATTATCTGCATGGGCGGCCGCACGGTGGGACCGGCGGTGGCATGGGACCTGGTGCAGACATTCTTAGCAGCCCAATTCAGCCAGGCGCCGCGCCATCTGCGGCGGTTAGGCAAGGTAGCCGCATACGAAGCTGCGACGCGAGCGGTCGCAGCTACAACGCCCAAGAGTTGAACCGATCAAGTCAGGTTCTTTCCGATCCGCGGGGAACTCGCTGCGATTACACACAGCGAATTCTCGCGATCACAAAAGATCGCAAACGTTTCAAGGAGAAGCATCAATGAGTACCACGCAGATCGCCAAAACACTGACCGACGCACAGATGGATCTACTCTGCATCAATACCATCCGCACGCTTTCGATCGACGCCGTGCAGGCGGCAAACTCAGGACATCCCGGCACTCCAATGGCGCTGGCGCCGCTGGCCTACACCATCTGGAACCGGGTCATGCGATTCGATCCTAAGGACCCGATCTGGCCCAATCGCGACCGCTTCGTGCTCTCCAACGGCCACGCCTCTATGCTGCTGTGGTCGGTGTTGCACCTGACGAAGGTTATGGCGGTTAACGCTGACTATGAGCTCGTGGGACAGCCCTCGGTTACGCTCGACGACATTCGTCGCTTCCGCCAGATTGGCAGCAAGGCTCCGGGCCATCCCGAGTACCACCTGGTATCGGGCGTCGAAACCACCACAGGTCCGCTCGGACAGGGGATTGCAACCAGCGTAGGTATGGCCATCGGCCAGAAATGGCTGGCGAACCGCTTTAACAAGCCCGGCTTCGACGTTTTCGACTACAACATTTACACCATCTGCGGAGATGGCTGTCTGATGGAAGGCATCGGTTCGGAAGCAGCGTCGCTGGCGGGCCACCTGCAACTCGATAATCTTTGCTGGATCTACGACAACAACCACATCACCATCGAAGGCAACACCCGCATTACCTTCACCGAAGATGTAGCGGTCCGGTTCCTCGCGTATGGATGGAACGTGTTGCGTGTCGGCGACGCCAACGATCTTGAGAAGATCGGAGAGGCGCTCACCACTTTCCGCGACACCAAGGGCCGGCCTACTTTCATCGTGCTCGACACCCACATCGGCTACGGATCGCCACATAAGCAAGACACCTCTGCCGCTCATGGTGAACCGCTGGGCGTGGAAGAAGTGCGCCTCACCAAGCGTGCGTATGGATGGCCGGAAGACGCGCAATTCCTGGTGCCGGACGGCGTGTACGAACATTTTGCGGAAGGCATCGGCACACGTGGCGCAGAGGCCCACAAAGAATGGAACGACCTTTTCGCCAAGTACAAAGCGCAGTATCCCGACCTGGCAACCGAGGTTGACCAGATGCAGCGCCGCGAGCTACCCGCCGGCTGGGACCGCAATCTGCCGGTCTTCGCCGCAGACGACAAGGGCGTCGCCGGACGCGATGCCTCGAACAAAGTGCTAAATGTGCTGGCGGAGAACATTCCCTGGTTCCTGGGAGGTTCAGGCGATCTGGCGCCGTCCAACAAGACTTCCCTCACCTTCCCCGGCGCCGGCGATTTGCAGCCCGACAACTTCGGCGGCAAGAACATGCACTTCGGCATTCGCGAGCACGCCATGTGCGCCGTCGTGAACGGACTGTCGCTCTCGAAGATACGCGCGTTCGGCGCCACCTTCTTCATCTTCAGTGATTACGCTCGCGGGGCAATCCGGCTGTCGGCGCTGATGGAGATTCCTTCCATCTTCATCTTTACCCACGACGCCATGGGTGATGGCGAAGACGGCCCGACCCACCAGCCGATCGAACAACTCGCATCGCTACGCGCCATGCCTTGGATGGTCCTACTGCGTCCGTGCGATGCCAACGAAGTGGTCGAGGCGTATCGCTATGTGATGCAACTGCGTCATCAGCCCGCGATATTGGTGTTGTCGCGCCAGGCCTTGCCGATCTTGGATCGCAGCAAGTACGCAGCGGCCTCGGGAGTTGCCAAAGGTGCTTACGTCCTGGCCGATGCGCCGGGAGGAAAGCCCGAAGTGATCTTGATAGCGACCGGTAGCGAGGTTAGTTTGGCGGCGCAGGCCCACGAGATGTTGATCGCGCAAGGTATCAACTCGCGGGTGGTCTCGATGCCGTCATGGGACATCTTTGAGCACCAGACGCAGGAATACCGCGATAGTATTCTCCCGCCCAGCGTGAAGGCGCGCGTCGCTATTGAGCAGGCCTCGACATTCGGATGGGACCGCTACGTCGGCGAGGCCGGGCATGTCATTGGCATGAAGACGTTCGGCTCCTCGGCGCCACTGAAGGAACTGGATAAGAAGTTTGGCTTCGAGCCGGATCATGTGGTGGCGGTCGCCAAAGGACTGTTGGGAAAGAAGTGATCAGCGAGTTGCTGAATTGAGGAATCGCGCATGAGCATTTACGACACCCGAGAGGGCGTTCGGCTGGTCATGATCCAGCAGAAAAAAGGACACTGGAATCGCTGGGGGCCATTCTTGGCAGAGCGTGCCTGGGGTACGGTGCGCGAGGATTACAGTGCCGATGGCGATGCCTGGAATTATTTTCCCCACGATCACGCCCGATCCAGAGCGTATCGATGGAACGAAGATGGCCTGGGTGGAATATGCGACCGGCACCAATACATGTGTTTCGCGCTGGCGTTGTGGAACGGCCACGATCCGTTTCTCAAGGAGCGGATGTTTGGCCTGACAGGCACGGAAGGGAATCATGGTGAGGACGTCAAGGAATATTACTTTTACCTCGACAACACGCCCAGCCACTCGTACATGAAGTATTTGTACAAGTATCCCCAGGCAGCATACCCATACGAACAACTGCTTCAAGAGAACCGGCGGCGGACTCGACTGGAGCGGGAATATGAGCTAGTCGATACCGGGATTTTTGACCAGGGCCGGTATTTCGATGTCCAAGTGGAGTACGGAAAGGTTGATGCAGAGGACTTGCTCGTCCGAATCAGCATCAGCAATCGTGGTCCTGAGGCCGCTGCCATCCAGGCGTTGCCGACCCTCTGGTTTCGCAATACGTGGAGTTGGGGGCGCGATGACAGCCGTCCCTCGATCATCGCGGCGAACGATCCGCCCAAAAGCAAAGTGAGGCAAGCCATTGCCCGGCATTCGGCGCTAGGCGAGTACGTTTTGTATTGCGCCGACGCCGACGAATTGCTGTTTACCGAGAACGAAACCAACAACGAGCGTCTCTTTGGCGTGCCATCGGCATCGCCCTACGTCAAAGATGCGTTTCACGAGTACGTGGTGCATGGCAAGCGCGAGGCCGTAAACCCCGCCGCCACCGGCACCAAAGCCGCCGCGCGTTATACCCGATCCATCGATGTAGGCAAGACCCTCGTTCTCCAGTTGCGGCTGGCGGTCGCAACCGACCAGCATCTGCTGGAAGATCCGTTCGCGGACTTCGACGCTTCGCTCACCAACTGCAAAGAAGAAGCTGACGAATTCTACGATGCCGTTCTGCTTAAAGAGCTCTCGGCAGACGAAAAGCTGGTTGCGCGCCAAGCCTTTGCGGGAATGTTGTGGTCGAAGCAGTATTACCATTACGTGGTCACAGACTGGCTGAATGGCGATCCTGCCCAGCCACCCCCGCCCCCAGAACGTTGGTCGGGACGCAATCATGACTGGACGCACCTGTTTTCCCGCGACGTGATTTCGATGCCGGACAAATGGGAGTTCCCATGGTTCGCTACCTGGGACCTTGGTTTTCACTGCTCTTGCCTGGCGCATGTCGACCCACAGTTCGCTAAGGACCAGATCATCCTGATGCTCCGTGAGTGGTACATGCACCCCAACGGCCAGATCCCGGCTTACGAATGGGATTTCGACGACGTCAATCCGCCGGTCTTGCCTCTGGCGGCCAGGTCTGTCTTTGAAATCGAACGCTGGAAAACGGGGGTTGCGGACTACTCTTTCATCGAACGCGTCTTTCAAAAGATGCTGATCAACTTTACCTGGTGGGTAAACCGTAAGGACGCGCTGGGCAACAATATTTTCCAGGGCGGTTTCCTGGGCATGGACAACATCGGCGTCTTCGATCGCGACAATCTTCCATCGGGATACTTGCTGGGGCAGGCGGATGGGACAAGCTGGATGGCCGCTTTTGCCAAGAGCATGTTGTCAACCGCTTTGCTCCTGGCCGAAAGGAATCCCGACTACGAAGATGTTGCCAGCAAGTTCTGGGAGCACTACATCTACATTGCGAACGCCATGAACAGCCTGCGCGATCCCTATAAGTCCCTCTGGGATGAGAAGGACGGGTTCTTTTACGACCAACTGATCTCGCCCGATCATGAGCCCACCCCTGTCCGCGCCCGAACGATGGTCGGGTTTGTGCCGATGTTTGGTGCGTCCACCGTACCTGTCGATACCTTCGATCGCTACCCGGCTTTTCAGCGGCGGCGCGAGTGGTTCATCAAACACCGGCCGGACCTGGTGGAGAGCGTCGAGCCCATGGTGGTTCCCGGACCAACCAATCGAGTGATCCTGGGATTGGTGCGGCCGGACCAGTTGAAGCGCATGTTGGGTTACATGCTGGACGAGAACGAATTCCTTTCGCCGTACGGTGTGCGGGCGGTGTCCCGCTATCATCTTGACCATCCGTTGGTGCTCCACCTGGCCGGCAAAGAGTACCGCCTGGACTATGAGCCTGGCGAGTCTACCACCGATCTGTTTGGCGGGAACTCGAACTGGCGGGGTCCAATCTGGATGCCTGTAAACGTCCTCATCCTGCTTTCGCTTCAGGAATATTACTTACACTATGGCGATACGTTCCAGGTCGAATGCCCCACCGGCTCTGGACAAATGAAAAACCTGCAAGAGGTGGGAAAGGAACTGGCGCGGCGCTTGGCCAATATCTTCTTACGTAATAAAGAAGGCAAGCGTGCAGTTTTTGGCGACTGCGAGCTATTCAACAACGATCCCTACTGGCGAGACCTCATCCCTTTCCATGAGTACTTTCACGGTGACACGGGCCGAGGTTGCGGCGCCAGCCATCAGACAGGTTGGACCGGCGGAATTGCCGATATCTTGTTGGGCAGCCGAGTCGGAGCCCTGGCGGACTTCTGAGGAGCGGCAAAGACTTGACTACAGATGCGGGCCATCCGCAACCGGACGTAAACTCGAGGAGCACTGAGCGCGTGCCGGAATCTATCGTCTTCCTGGTTGACGTCGATAACACTCTGCTGGACAACGACCATATCCAGGACGATCTGAGACAGCACCTCGAGCGAGTGTTCGGGGCTGCTTGCCGCGACCGCTACTGGGCAATCCTCGAAGATTTAATGACCGAACTGGGATACCGTGACTACCTTGGGGCTCTGCAGCGATATCGGGTCGAGCATCCCCGAGACATTCACCTGTTGTCCATGTCGTCGTACCTGGTGGACTATCCCTTCGCCAATCGTCTCTACCCTGGGTCGCTCGATGTGTTGGAGCGATTTCGCTCGTGGGGGAAAACGGTAATTCTGTCAGATGGCGATGTCGTCTTCCAGCCGCGGAAAGTCGAGCGCTCCGGCATTGCCGAGGCGGTTAAGGGTCACGTGCTCATCTATATCCACAAAGAAGCGGCGCTGGATGATGTCGAGCGCCGTTATCCGGCGGAGCATTACGTCATGGTCGATGACAAGCCCCGCATATTGGGCGCGATCAAGCAGGCTTGGGGCGATCGCGTGACCACCGTGCTCCCGCGACAGGGCAAATATGCCCACGACTCGGAAGAACTCGCGAAATACCCTGTACCGGATGTGACCGTCGAGCGTATCGGGGATTTGCTCAACTATGATCTCGCGACCTTGTTGAAAGCGGGAAGCATCTAGAAGGTTTCCCTCTACTCCTTATTTCGCGGCTGCCGCTTGCAGCAACCGCTCCATCGCCTTGGCGAAACCCTCATCCTCGTTCGACGCCGTAACGAAGGTCGCCGATTTCTGCACCTCGGCGCTGGCATTGCCCATCGCGATGCTGACGCCGCTCTTCTTAAACATCAGGACATCGTTGGGCATGTCGCCGATGGTAGCAATATCGCTGGGTGGGATGTTACAGATCTGCGAGAACATTCCCACTACTTCCCCCTTGTTCGCCTTAGGGTTCGTCACATCGAGATAGTACGGTTGGGATCGGGCGGCGGACACCCGGCCTGCGCTCCAGTCCTGCAAATCTTTCTCGCAACGCGCGACGGCTTCTAGATCGTCGCTGACCCCCGTCACCTTCACAACATTGTCGGTGAGTGAATCAAAATCCTTGACCACCGTGGGTTGAAATTTGACGGTCCAGGCCTCGCGATCGACGTGCGGCCCGTTGGCATCGCGAACGAACCAGTCACGATCTGTATAGAGAAAGATGTCCAGCTTATGCTTGACGATGGCTTGCATAACCTGGGCGGCGACATCGGGGGGGATCAGCTGCTTCGATATCGGGGTCAGGTCCGGACTGACAACCACACCGCCATTGAAACCGGCGATCGGCTCGGCGATTTCCAGAGGGTCGATCAGCATCTTCATACCGCGCGGAGGTCGGCCGCTGGTGATCCCAAACAGGATGCCGGCGTCATGCAGCTTCTTGACCGATTCGACGGCGCGAGCGGTGAGGATTTTGTCTTGCGTGACGAGCGTGCCGTCGACATCGGCGATGACGAGACGAACGCGAAGATTTTGCGTAGTAGCTTGCGAACTCATACCTGGTTTTTGTTTCTCCTTGGTTCTTGTTACAAGCCGGGGCTGCTCTGCATGATGCCACCGTCGGCAAAGATGGTCGTAGCCGTAATGTAACTGGCGCCATCGCCCGCGAGGAAGGCAACCACGGTTGCGATTTCTTGCGGCTTGGCCATCCGGCCCATCGGGATGGCGGCATTCAATTTGGCCAACAATGTGGGGTCTTTCATCGTGGACAAATTAATCGGCGTCGCGACAGCACCAGGACCAACTCCCACGACAAGGATGTTGTGGGGAGCGAGCTCGACTCCAGCGGTACGCGTCAACATGCGCACACCCCCTTTGGAGAGGCAATACGCTGTGTTTCCAGGCATCGGCCAGTCTTCGTGGACGGAGGTGATGTTGATGATTCGGCCGCCGCCGCCTTGCTTGATCATTTGCTTGGCAGCGATCTGCGTTCCGAAGAAGGCGCTCTTTAGATTGATATCGAGCACTTTGTCGTATTGCGCTTCGGTGGTGTCAAGAACCGAGGTGCGGGTTTCAATGCCGGCATTGTTCACCATGATGTCAATGTGTCCGAATTGGCTGACAGCAGTGTCAATCAGCTTCTGCAAGTCTGCGACCTTGCTGACGTCGGCTTCCACACCGATCGCCTGGTCTCCCAGCGCGCAGATTTGCTTTTCGAGTTCCTCGGTGGCTTCGGGATGAGAGATATAGTCGATCACGATGTTGGCGCCCTGGCTCGCCAATTCCAGAGCAATGGCTTGGCCGATACCGCTGTTTCCGCCAGTAACAATTGCGATTTTGTTCTTCAATGACATGCGTACCTCCGGTTCGTGGGTTTCGTAAAGAGAGGCAGTACACCACCACCAACATTCCGGCGAGGAACCACCTTAACATTTATGGCCCGCCAGGAGAATCTGGTTCAAAAAATTTTACGGGATTTAACACTTGGTCACGCTGGCGTTCGGCACGCCACAAAAAAGGGCCGAAACCCTCCCTCCGAGGATACCGGCCCAAAGTGCTGCATTGGCATGGATAGACGAATTTTAAGAGCGGTTCCAAGCCGGTCTGCCTTGGATGGCGGAATCGAACCTATACCGGCTCTGGAATCGCTCTAGCGCCCCCGTTCACAAGCGGGAGCGATCGTGCCTACTTCAACCACCCGATCATGCTAGCCGGGGATTGTAACTACTACCACAGCCGTAATTCGTTTTCGTTCCCCGAGTCCCCCCAATCCGCCGGCATATCCGAGTGCGCTTTCAGGATGGACGAGTTTGAGGGGCCTGGGTAGAAGCGCTTCAGCCCCGCGCTCGCTCCGAACAACTGACGTGTTTGAGGTTGCGCGTCTCCGTTACGACAGCGCAAACTAGTCGCAGTTGTTCGCCCTGATGGTCGAGGATTGTTGACGATTCAACCGGCCAGGGCCGAGGAGCAACTTTGCAAACCCCGGGCCTCGCTCCTATGCGATTGCGCCATTTCATTTGCTGCTTCCTGGTTGGGTTGGCGATGGCCGCTCCTCAGCGGATGCTGGCGGCTGGCGCCGCACCGGCGGCAGCAAGACCTGATACCACTTCCACGGACGAAGCTCCCATCGAGTTCTGGAATCGCCGGATCGTCGTGCTGCGCGGCACATTGGCGGGCGCCGATCCCCAGGATCGCGCTGACCGCGCCATACAGCGCCTTAATGACCTGCCGCTGGATGCGAATGCAGCCGACATCGAGCTGTTTCCGATCAAGGTCGAGGATCAAGATGGGATCGGGTTCACCTACAACGGAAAGGTATTGTTCTTTCTCGGAAAGAACGATTTGGATAAGGAGGCCGGCGAGACGCTTGCGCAGGTTTCTAAGCAGGCGTTAGGAAAGCTAGGCGAGGCGTTGGAAGGTCGCCGGGCCGAGCGATCGTGGCCCGTTATCCGCGGCGGCCTGCTTTTCAGTCTTGTCGGCTTCGCGTTGCTCGTTGCAGCGATCTCATTGATCTCGGGCATTAACCGGCAGGTGGTGGCATTTCTGCGCAGTAAAGAACACTCGATTCCCGCCCATCTGCGATTGTTCGGAGTGGACCTGCTGCCGCACCTTGCGGCCTTGGTGTATGGCTTGGTGCGCACCATCGCATGGACCTTAGGTTTCTGCGTTATCTACCTGTGGCTGACCTTATCTCTGCGTCGATTTCCATACACCGAGCCTTGGGGAAGGCAGCTCGGCGGCTACGTCATACAACTCTTGCAGAATTTCCTGGGTTCAGCGGTGCATGCCGTGCCGGGTATCTTTGCGGTAGTTGTCATCTTCCTGATCACGCGCTGGATTGTTCGCCTCGCTAAAGCGTTCTTCGAGCAGGTGGCCACTGGGAGTCTTCGCACCACCTGGATGGATGCTGACATCGCGCGGGCCACTCAGCGAATCTTTTCCGCCATTGCGTGGATTTTTGCCTTGGTTGTGGCCTATCCGTATATTCCAGGATCAGGCACCGACGCCTTCAAGGGTATCAGCGTCTTCTTCGGCCTGGTAATTTCGCTTGGCTCCACGGGAATCATCAACCAAATCATGAGCGGACTCTTCGTGGTGTATTCCCGCGCACTCAAGACGGGCGAATGGGTGCGAGTCAACGATATTGAAGGCGAAGTGCTGGAGGAGGGACTACTGGCCGCCAAGATTCGAACCGTCGAAGGACAAGAGGTAACCATCCCCAACTCCGTCCTGGTTAGCGCTGCGACCACGAACTACTCGCGACTGGGTCATCCTGACGGGATGGTGGCCAGTTCCACGGTGACGATAGGCTATGACGCTCCGTGGCGGCAGGTGCACGCGCTCCTGCTGCTCGCAGCCGATCGCACTGTCAAAGTTCGCAAGCAGCCAAAACCCTATGTGTTGCAGCGGCAACTCTCCGACTTCTACGTCGAGTACACACTGATTGTGCGACTGGAAAACGAAAAGCTTCGTATCGAGACGCTGTCCGACCTGCATTCTCAAATACAGGACGCATTCAACGAGTTCGGCGTGCAGATCATGTCGCCACACTTCATGATGCAGCCAGAAAAAGACGTGGTGATTCCTCCGTCGAAGTGGAATGTGGCGCCCGCGCCGCCGGGCCTGGGCGCGGCCGACAAAGCCAAGCACTCTGAGGCCGGGGGTTAATCGGCTCCGTGCGCCGCCAGCGACGCCAATAACGGCTCTGCCTGCTTCTCTGGCCATGGCGGCAGGAGCTTCACCAAAACCCACAAGATGACAAACGGAAGGATGGTCAGCACGATGGCCGTCAACAATCCTTCGCGAGCCACGAAGCCCATCTTGTAGGTGGTGTAGCCAAGAAAGCTCTTGGAGAAGAGCTGGCCGCCAATAACGACATTCCAGCGCATGGCGAAGATGCCAATCATGGTCAGGCACCCGGCAAGTGTATAAATCTGTTTGCGCTGTATGGCTGGTAGCCGCAGCACCTGGGTCGCCGCCAGCAACAGAATCGGGGCCACCGTGCCCAACAGGATTTGAATCACCACCTGCGACAGGTACAAACGCGTGTGGACCATGAAATCGAGGCTGCGGAAGGATTCGTCGGCCTCGTAGATGCGGTGGATCAAGTCCAGCATCTCCAGGCTGAAGTCGATGATGAAGGTGTAGAACAGGTATTTTGCCACCGTATCCACACAGCTCATGTCAATCGGTTCCCGGCGCACCCGGCACATGAGCATGTAAAGCAACATCACGATGGCGATGCCCGAGACCATTGCAGAAAAAAGAAATACGACGGGCATGAGCGGCGATGACCACCACGGGTTGGCCTTCACCGATCCAAAAATAAATCCAACATAACCGTGCAGCAGAAACGCGGAGGGAATTCCGATCACAGTAACTATCCAACCCACCCGGTCGTCGATATGCAGTGAACGTTCGCTGATGTTGGTGGAACCAAGCGTCATCACCCGATACACCAATCGCTTCCAACCTGTCGTGCATTGCGACATCACCACGATGTCGCGCCGGTAGTCGAGCCAGATTTCCACCACCAGCACGGCCAGCAGATACCACAGATACACAAATCCAAACATCGCCATCGCGGAAGACCGGTGCGGGGTCAGGTACATCTCGAAGGAGCGCTCCGGATGTCCTAAATGCAACTGCAAGGGCAGGGGAGCAATGATCAGGAAGGCAAGCGCCGTTAGTAAAGCCAGCCGATAGGTGGGCTTCACTGCCTTAACCATGAATACCCGCTCCAGCGACGCTAGAATGAACGCGCCTGCCACCAGTCCGGTGAGGAACGGGTAGAGCACGATCAGGACGCTCCACTGGAGCTCTACTTCGTTCGGGTACATGAAGCCTTCAACCGGAATCTGCAACAGGAGCTCCTTATCGCACCGAGCCATCCAGGCCGTAGTAGAAAAGCTTCGAGCGGGTGGCTAAGTAAGGTTTTAGGACTTGGACCGCGTGAGTTCTCAGAAACTCATGAATCGGGTCGTTAGGATTTTTCAAGTCGGCCAGCTGGCGGGCGCCCGTCGGACAGTTTTCGCAGCACGCAGTGGTGAGTCCCTTCGTGATGCGGTGATAGCAGAGTGTACATTTCTGCGCCGTTTCTTTCTTGGGATCGAGGAAACGGCATCCATACGGACAAGCCTGCACGCAATAGCGGCAGCCCAGGCAATACTTTTGGTCCACCAGCACCACGCCATCAGGACTCACGAAGGTCGCACCGACGGGACACACCTGAGTGCAAGGTGAGTCGGCGCAGTGATTGCACATCTTAGGCACGAAGAAGTTTTTCCCGCCGCTCACCGTGGCTGGCGGAAAACCGTTCTTGCCGCCATCGGGTGAATCTACCTTGGGGTACTCAATATCAAAATCGGAGACATGGTAGCGTTCGACCCACGTACGGAAGTAGCCGTCGGGGACCTCGTTCTCCATCTGGCAAGCTCGCACGCAACTGCCGCAACCAATGCACTTCGTGATATCCACCAGCATGCCCCACCAGTGCTCCGTCACGTTGTAGTTGGGGGACGTCTCGGGTGTTCCCGCCAGAATGCTCTTCCAGGCAACCGCGGCAGCAGGCAGCAGAACCAGCAGTTGACGGCGAGTCATTGTCATTGGCTGCCTCCCGCGACTGCAACAATGGCTGGACTGTGCGGATGGTGGCAGGTGTCACAAGGCGCGCCGCCCGAGTGTTCGGCGGAGACGACTTGGGGGAAATTCTTCGGTTTGGCAATGTTCGCCTCATGACAGCGAACACAAAGCACGGCGGTGTCCAGCTTTGCTGGCTGGACCGAAGCAGGATCATCGGCATGCTTGGCAAGAGCTCCATGGCAAGCCTCGCAGGCTACTCGCTTATGCACACCTTTGCTTTTCACCTCGAGGACGTCAGCATGACAGCTCTCGCAGACTTGATGGCCGGCATATGAGGGCGACCGCGCCGCAATCTCGGCGATCGCATTCCCTCGGTAATGTCCGTATTCCCCAAAACTGCGAGGGACGAGAAAGCCGCGCACTACCAGAAACAAAATGCCGCCCACCAGGAAAACTGATGCCAAACGGAAGAGGTGACCGGCATCTTTGAAAGCTTTCATGGCTGGATTCGAGACCAGCCATTCTGGTAATCGTTGCTACGGATACTGGCGATTCGAAGCATTTCTGCGGTCTCCGCGGCGTCCTGGGCGGTGCCGGTTCCTTGGGAAGCTGCACAGTAGATACATGAGAAGCGTTCCACGCTGCTGTGTTCCACGTCACATACGGATGTGACATTCGTGCGCGCGGTAACCCAGATGCTGACCAGTCACAGCGTTTCTGGCCGGCTGCCGAAAGAGTAGAAGCGTGAAGTGTTTTGAAGAGGCGCACCTTTAGGGCCTGCCCTGAACCCGCCGAAGGGTGCGTCGTGAAGATCTTTAATTCTCGCCATCTAAAGGAGGCTTCAGGCCGCGAGTGATCCGTCTTTCGTATTGTGCAGCAACCCCTACAACCCCGGGCCCTCCGGATACGCCGGCAGGTCTGGTGGCCGCGGTGGCAACTTCATCGGGTGCGCATTGATTTCCTGCATCACCACATCGATTGCCTTTTCCAACTGGGGATCGTGCCCCGCCATCACCAGGTCGGGCCGATTATCGATCACGATGTCCGGTTCGACGCCACGGTTCTCGATGAGCCATTTGCTATCCAGGCCATACAGCGCAAACTCCGGACGGGTGATATATCCCCCGTCCATCAGCGTGATCTCCCCCCGGATTCCGCGCACACCACCCCAAGTCCGCTCGCCGATGAGTGGCCCCAGTTTGTACACCTTGAAGTAGTAGCTGAAGAAATCGCCATCGGATGCCGCATAGTGGTTGGTGATGCAAGCCATGTGTCCGTAGAAGACGTTCGACGGAATGGTGTCGGCTTGCCAGTTTCGCGCTGAGTCCATGCCGGCAAGCACGCGGCGCAGGCGCTCGAAGATAATCTGGTCGACAAAGCCGCCACCGTTGTAACGAACGTCGAAAATTATTCCTTCTTTGCGCACCTGCGGGAAATATTGCTTGACGAAAGCATTCAGCCCGGCCGCACTCATATCGGGAAGGTAGACATATCCCATGCGGCCGCCGCTGGCTTGCTCCACCTTGCGGCGGTTGGTCTCAGTCCAGTTCAGTTCACGCAGACCAATTTCGTTCGGAATCGGCCTTACTACCACATTGTGGGAGCCTTCGACGGTTGGTTTGCTGTTGACGGTCAGCGTCACCGCCTGATTGACGGTGTTGATGAACAATGCGTCAGGGTTCTGCGGGATCCGCAATTGCCGGCCGTTGACAGCCAGCAGGTAGTCGCCTTCTTTGACCAATACACCGGGCTCAGTCAGTGGCGAACGCAGGTTTCCGTTCCAGTTCTCGCCCGGATATATCTTGGCGATCCGGTACATTCCGCTACTGGTATCGGCAGCAAAGTCGGCACCCAGCAATCCGACATTCACGCCGTCGATGTCGGGATAATCTCCTCCACCGACGTAGGTATGGGAGTTGGAAAGCTCACCAATCATTTCGCCGAGAATGTACGTGAGGCTCAAGCGATCGGCCACATACGGCAGAAGCTGCGCGTATTTTTCGCGCTGCTGTTCCCAGTTGACTCCATTCATCGAGGCCTCGAAGAAATAGTCTCGTTCCTGGCGCCAGACTTCGTTGAAGATCTGCGTCCATTCGGCGGACGGATCCACCTCCATGGTCATGGTGTCGAGTTTGAGGGCGCCATCGCCAACTTTCGCTAGCGACTTCATATCGCCGCCTCCGGGACCGTCCGATCCACCTGAGGGCACCTTCGCATCGATGATGCCGTACATGTGCGGCCCGCCCTCACCTCCCTCTTCCGACGGTCCTTCCCCATCCGACTTCGAAGCGGAGTAGAGAATCTTCTTCCCGTCAAAAGACAATACATACTGGTCGGCGCCTTCCAGCAACACGTAATCCTTACGCTCTTTCAAGTCGTAGGCGTGCAGGGCCGGTGGTTCTCCTGGCAACGGACCCGAGAGCCCCTGGACGGGCGAAACGACGTAGAAGATGAGACCCTTGGCAGCGGTGAGGTTCTGTAGGTTACCGGGCGGAATCGGGAGTGCCACAATACGGCTCTGAATGCCTTCCAAGTCGATGCGAAAGTTCTTCAGTGCAGGACGAGTTCCAGGTTTCTGCTCTGCAGCGGTAATTTCGGCTTTGGTCTTCTCCTCGCTGGTTTCAGCCTGCGGCTTCTGGGACGGCGGGCTTCGTTTTGGCCTTCGGATTGGGCGCTTGCGGTGGTTCTGGCGGCTTTTGGTTCCGGGGGTTGGCAACAGAACATCCGGCGCCTGCGTGGTTGTGACTTCGTCGCTCAACACCGGAAGCGGCGACGGCTCGTCGGCGCGCAAGGTAACGATATAAACTCGCCCCGCTTTGGGGTTGGCAAACTCCAGGTCATAGACTCCGAGCACTTCGTTGAAGTCACGGTTCGACAAAAAGTAAAGATACTTGCCCTCAGGATCGAAGTAGGGAGCGGTGCTGTCACTGGCACTGGTGGTAACCGACGTGCTCTTCTTGTCTGCCAGGTTGTAGACATAGATCACGTGATTACGGTTGTCTGACGATTTTGCGTACGTAACCCAACGGCTGTCAGGAGACCACTGGTAATCGGTTATGTCATCGTAAAGGCCTTTATCAATGGAGACGGGTTTTTTCTCGTGAATGTCCACATAGAAAAGACGTGCCTCTTTGTCGGCGAACACCAGTTTCTGGCTGTCGGGCGACCACACGGGAGGCAAACGAAACATATTGCCGTCGAACGTAATCCTGACCTCCTGGCCAAGGCCGTCCTGCGGTGTCATGTAAAGCTCGTCTTCTCCCGTGCGATCGGAGACGTATGCCACCCACCGGCCGTCAGGTGACCAGACCGCATACCTCTCGCGAATTCCCGGCGTCCGCGTCAGGTTGCGGATGCTGCCTTCCTTGGCAGGAACGGTGAAGACGTCGCCGCGCGCGCTGAACACCGCTCGCTTGCCATCGGGCGAGATATCGAATTCGCTAATTAGCTTGCTGACGTTCGTCCAATGGGGACGGGCCTGTTCGCGGTCTCCGGGCAAATAAATTGTGAGCTTGCGCTCCTTTTGTGTGTTGAGATCAAAGAGGTACAGGAACCCGCCGTTCTCAAACACGATTTCGTCCGGCCCCAGGCTGGGCCAGTTAACGTCGAACTCCGTGAAGTGCGTGAGCTGTTTAATCTCACGCGTGTTCAGGTTGTAGCTGTATAAGTTCAGGCGATGTTCGGGCCCGCGATCGGAATCGAAGTAAATAGTGTCGCCGTGCCACATGGGAAACGTGTCGGTCCAATCCTCATGCGGGACAACGTCGATGGCATGGCTATTCAGGTCATAAATGGTGATGTCCTGCGCCATGCCTCCCTGGTAACGCTTCCAGGTGCGAAAGTTTCGGAAGATGCGGTTGTAGGCGATTCGATTACCGTCGGGCGAGTACGAGGTCAGTCCGCCTTTGTCGAGCGGCAGCGGCTCGGGAAGTCCGCCATCAATGCTGACGCTATAGAGCCGTCCAAACCAGTCATTGAAGGTATCGCGACGGGTGAGAAAGACAATGTGCTTGCCATCCGGCGTCCATGTAATGACCTGGTTATGAAAGCCCATGCGTTCGTTGAGGTGACCGCCTCCGGGGTTGAAGGTCAATTGCTTAGGTTGCCCGCCCTCGGAGGGCATGACATAGACGTTGAAGTTACCGTCGTACTGAGCGGTAAAAGCGATCCACTTGCCGTCAGGGGAGAACTTGGGAAACAGCTCCTGCCCGGGATGACTGGTGACACGGCGCGCGACTCCGCCCTCTTTCGCGACCAGCCATATATCGCCTCCATAGCTGAAAGCGATTTTGTCCTTGTACACATCCGGAAAGCGCATCAGGCGCCCTTCGGGAATTGCTTGCGCGGCACTAATCGTAGTCAATGTAAGTAAGAGAGAGATGATTGCATTTCTCATCCAGGGCACGAGATTGCCTCCAATGCGGTGGGAACCGCAAATTGTATAGAAAGGCGTAAGTTAACACCAATGAATGTGATAAGCGGGTTGTAAAACAAGACGGGATGCCAGACCGAACCGCAGGCGTGGTTGCACGATCCAGATCGAGGATCCATATCGCCGGGCTAAGTCAAAGTTCCACATTTCGCGCACTTGTGTGGGCGTTGATTTTTTCCGCGCAGCCAAAGCCGGCTTCGCCGCATCTGTGCAACCTGCACGTAAACAAGAAAGGCTCGCAATGAAAATCGCATTTATTGGACTCGGCAATATGGGAAGCCACATGGCTCGCCACCTGCTGCGTGCTGGCCATGACGTGACGGTGTGGAACCGAACCTCCTCAAAAGCGGAGGAGCTACGCACGCACGGCGCCAAGGTAAGCAAATCAACAGGCGAGGCGGTAACGGACGCAGAAGTCGTCATCACCATGCTGGCCGATGATCACGCTGTCGAATCGGCCGTATTGCATTCGGGAGGGGTACTAGACTATCTGCCAAAAGGTGCAGTGCATGTCTCGATGAGTACCATCAGCGTCTCCCTGTCCCAGAAGCTGGCCGAAGAACACAGCAAGCACGGCCAGCAATACATTGCTGCTCCGGTGTTTGGACGCCCGGAAGCGGCGGAGGCGGGTAAGTTGTTCGTGGTGGCGGCCGGCGACCATTCAGCAGTAGAACGCTGCAAGCCGCTCTTGGAGACGTTAGGGCAACGTGTGTTCGTTATGGGCGACAAGCCGGAAATGGCGAACGTAGTGAAGCTGAGCGGTAATTTCCTGATCGCTTCCGTGATTGAGTCGCTGGGAGAAGCGATTGCCCTCACCCGAAAGTACGGCATCGATCCGCATGACTATGTGGAGTTCCTGACAAATTCTCTGTTCGCCGCTCCTGTTTACAAGACGTATGGCGGCATCATTGCTGACGAGAAATATAAGCCTGCCGGCTTCAGGCTGCGGCTGGGACTGAAAGATGTCCGGCTCGCCCTGGCTGCGGGGGAGTCGGTTGATACTCCGCTGCCTTTTGCCAGCTTAATGCGCGACCACATGCTGACCGCCATCGGCCGGGGCATGGAGGAGATGGACTGGAGTTCGACGGCCAAGCTGGCGGCGGAAAATGCCGGCCTGAAGTGACGGCGCAACCGGCTCGCCACAGGCAGATTGCTTCAATGTTGTAGTATCCCACTAGAGGCAGTCTTGACCCGATCACAACCCAATCAAACGCAGGAACGGCTGGCGCTAAGCACCTATGTCAAGTTGATGCGCGCCGCCAATTCGGCCCGCGGCTATGCTGCCCGAAGTCTCGGCGGCACAAACTTGACGCTGACCCAATTCGCTGTTCTGGAGGCTCTTTACCATTTGGGGCCAATGTCGTTGTCGCAGATCGCTCGGAAGGTCCTGACCACCGGAGGAAATTTGACGATGGTGGTAGGGAATCTGGAGAAGCTAGGTCTGGCAAAGCGGCAAAGGTGTCCCGAGGATCGGCGGGTTTTGATCGTGGTGCTGACCGCAAAGGGTAAGACACCTGCTACGAGATGTCTTCCCCAAACATGCCGACGCGATTGCGGAGTTCCTGGGCGTTCTTAGTGCAGAAGAGCAGGAGCGGCTGGGCGATCTCTGCCGGAAGCTGGGAAAGCAATCGAACGGGCACTGCCTGCTAGCATGACCATCGGAAAGACACGGTTTGAATAGACCACGGATTTCACGGATGAAATTGCTGGAAAGAAACCCTCAAACAATCCGCGTTCTCCGCGCAACCTGCGGTTGTCTGGAGTTTTGCGAGCACTCCCGTTTGCCAGCAAGGCACACTCACCGTTATACTTTGAGTTTGCTCTGTTCAATTTTTAGCTAGTGAGGAGCGCAGTTTTCGAATGCCCAAGCGCACATTCCAACCCAACCGTCGTCACCGCTCAAAGACGCACGGATTTCGTTCTCGCATGAAGACCAAGAGCGGCAGGGCGGTGCTGTCGCGCCGCCGGGCCAAGGGGCGCAAGCGCGTCTCGGTTAGCCCTGGCTTCCGCGACTAATCGCGAGGACCCGAAATCTGCGTTATCGCGACCTTTCCAGATGAAGTAACCGGGAGTCGTCGCAAGACTCGGCCGCAGCAAAGACAGAAACCGGCGGGTCAGCGCCGAGCGCTTAATGTGACCTCCGCCGCCAGCAGCAAGTTTCCAAAATCGAGGCGTCTGCTGAAACACGCTGATTTTCAGCGGGTGTACCAAGGCGGCCGCCGGCAGTTCACGGGAAACATGACGGTATTCTTTCTGCGGCGCTGTGGAAGCCCGCAAGCGATGGGGGCGGACAACACGCCCCGGGTCGGATTCACCGTGGGCAAGGTGCTGGGAGGAGCAGTCGAGCGTAACCGTATCAAGCGGCGGATGCGCGAAGCGGTACGGCTGGCGGCCCAGGCCTGCGAAGGCCCTATCGACATTGTGTTTAATCCGCGAAAAAGCGTCGGCAAGTTGCCCTTCGCGGAACTGGTAAACGAAGTAACCCGCGCTCTGCGGCTGGCCGCACAACGCGCCCGGACTGGGGAACAAAAAAAATGAAGCAGGCGGTCCAATTTGTGTTGCGATGCTACCGGCGGGTTATCTCGCCCATGCTGCCGCATTCCTGCCGTTTCGTTCCCACCTGCTCGCAGTATGCGATTGAGGCTGTCGAGTGCCACGGCGTGCTTCGCGGTGGGCTGCTGGCCGCCGCGAGACTGCTGCGCTGTCATCCTTTCGCGCGCGCGGGATGCGATCCGGTGCCGCCAGCAATTGCGAAAACTGAGTATGCAGCACAGGATGGGTTGCGCCGAAATTCTCGTCCCTTGAACGGAACCTAAACTTGGCCGAGTACAAAAATCCCCAGCAAGAGCCCGGCGGCGATCGCCGCATGTTGATGGTGTTCGCCGTCACCTTTGCACTCATCATCATCAGCCAGATTTTTCTCTTTAAAGACAAGGGTAAGCAGCAGCCAAAGCCGAATCCTGTTGAAACCTCGCAGAGCAACGCGCCCTCGTCGCAGCCGCAGTCCGAGGTTGCAAGCACGCCGCCTGCGGCCATCTCCAAGGGGCGCGCGAAAGGTGGCGCCAAACCGGCCGCAAGCTCCGCCGTTACAAAGTCCGCCAGTAACGAAGTCGAAACCGTCGTCGAGAACGACTTGGTTCGCATCGTGTTTACCAATCGTGGTGCACAGGCGAAGCATTGGGTCTTGAAGAAATACAAAGACGAAGACGGACATCCGCTTGACCTGGTGAACCCGCTGGCAGTGAAATTCGGGCTGCCGCTCAGTCTCTACACGTATGACGAGAACCTGCGGAACCAGATCAATTCGGCGCTTTACGTGGGCAGCGCCAGCGGAAGTATCACCGCTCCAGGCACGCTGACCTACGAATACGCACAAGGCGACGTCACGGTTCGCAAGACCTTTCAGTTCGCCGACACCTACGTAATCTCGGTCGAAACCGAAGTCACTCAGAATGGCAAGCCGGTACAGGCGTATCCCATGTGGCCGGCCGCCTTCGGGGATCAGAGTACCGGGCCTTCGTACGCTTCCGCGAAGATCGAGTACATGGCCAATGACAAGGTGGAGCGGCTCGCCGCGAATCCGGGCTTCTTCTCGTCGTCGAAACTCAAGGTGAGCAACGGCAACACCCTGCCCGGACCCTTTAACTGGGCCGGTCCGCAAGACCAGTATTTCGCAGCCATTTTTCTGCCGGATAATCCCGACACCACGGCTATGGTCACGCTGCGCAATTCGATCAGCGTACCCAAAGATCTGAAGAATCCAGACCCGAACAGCGTGAACCATTACGATGTGCTGGGTGCAGCGGTCGGCGATGTAAGCGGTATCACGCGCGAACGGTTCTTCGTAGGCCCCAAAGCACTCCCGGTTTTAGAGTCGGTACGTGCCAACACGGCGCCCGGGCAAATGAACGGCCCCGATCTGCGCAATGTGGTGGACTTCGGCTTCTTCAGCCTGATCGCCCGCCCGCTTTTCCTGTGGTTGCTTTGGACGCACGAACATATGGCCAGCAATTGGGGCGTGTGCATCATCATCCTGACTGTCATTATCAACCTGGTGCTGTTGCCGCTGCGCATCACCAGCATGAAGTCGGCTCTGAAGATGCAGAAGCTCCAGCCCCAGATGAAGGCCATCCAGGAGAAGTACAAGAAGTATCCGCTGCGCGATCCGCGGCGCTCGGAGATGAACGTCGAGATCGGCGAATTGTACAAGCGCGAAGGGGCGAATCCGGCAGGCGGATGCGTGCCGCTGATCATCCAGATGCCGTTCCTGTTCGCCTTCTATTCCATGTTGGGAGTCGGGATTGAACTGCGCCAGGCACCCTTCCTCTGGCTCCACGATCTGTCGTCGCCCGACAAGATGTTCATTCTGCCGGTCCTGATCGTGATCACGACCTACCTGGTGCAGAAGATGACGCCCAACGCAGGCATGGATCCGAAACAGCAGCAGATGATGACGTTGATGATGCCGCTGATGATCGGCTTCTTCAGCTACTCGCTGCCTGCCGGATTGAGCGTGTATTGGACGGTGGGAAACTTTATTGCGATCGCTCAGCAGTACATCATGAACCGCACCGGCCTGGGCCGGGAGATGCGCGAGGAGATGGAAAAGCGCGCCCGCAAGAAGGCGAGTAAGTAATCGAGCTTCTGTAGTCGGAACTTTCTGCGTGGGTGCCAGTAGCGTGTATTTGACGAAAATCCAGCGCCGTAGGCGCGAAATAGTTAGCCCAGCACGTAGCTGCAGGCGGAGTGCTGGGTGAGGCAGGAATTTGACCCGAGTCCCGGAAGGGACGGCAGGGGTATTTAGAACACAAGTAGGGACTCAGTCCCGTCGACTGCTTATGCCGATACCTGACAAAATCGCGGCCGCCAAGAAAATCAGCGAGCTGCTGAACGCCACTTTCGCCAACGGCGATTTTCACCTGCGCTACAAGATCACCGTGGACCCTCAGGTCGGCAGCGACCGCGAGTGGGAGCGCCCCGAAATTCTGGTGGAGATTTCCGGCGCCGACAGCCCGCTGGTCCTGGAGAACGGTGCAGAGTTACTACGCGCCTTCGAACACGTCGCCCTCGAGATGCTGCGCCTGGCTCCCAACGAGCACGAGAAAGTCAGTTTTGACTGCCAAAATTTCCGCTCGGCTCGCCTGCAAGAGCTTCGACTGGCTGCAGATGTAGCGGCGGAGCGGGTCCGCAAGACTGGCTTGCCTTATGCCTTCGCGCCCATGTCTTCGCGCGAACGCCGTATCGTTCACCTGGCGCTGCGCGATTTCGACGACCTGCGCACCGACAGCGACGGCGAGGCCCTGGAGCGGCACGTCGTAGTCTATCCCAAGGACTACCAGGGCAAACCGCCCGCCCCGCCATTGTCGCGGCGAAGATAACACAGCACCGCTTCTCGCCTTTCGCTTTTCGCCTTTCGCAAACGGACTATGATGTTTCATCCTGAGGCTGCGGCGGTGCATTGCATCGTCAAGTCGAAAGCGAACCGTTCACCCTCAAAACGAACTCGGGTGCAACAGTTCTGGCAACGCGAGGCAGTTGGCGAAAAGCGAAGAGCGAAGCAGCGAGCAGCGAACAGCGAACAGCGTTTACGACTCTGTGGTAAATAATGTCCTCCATGCCCCTAGACGACACGATCGTTGCCATTGCTACGCCTCCGGGGCGCGGCGGCATCGGCGTGGTGCGTCTCTCGGGCGCCGAGGCGTGTGCCATCGCGCGTCCCATGTTGCGGTTGGCGCATGGGCACGATCTCGAAGCTGGACGCGCCCACTTCGGCGAGCTGATCGATCGGGCTAGCGGCGAGCGTATCGACGAGGTTGTCGTCACCTTCTTTGCCAAGCCGCACTCCTACAGCACCGACGACGTTGTCGAAATTTCTTGCCATGGCTCACCTGTGGTGTTGCGGCACGTCGTCGAGATGGCGATGGCACAAGGTGCACGGCTGGCCGAACCCGGCGAGTTCACCATGCGGGCCTTTCTCAACGGCCGCATCGACCTGACCCAGGCTGAAGCGGTGCGTGATTTGATCGAGTCGCAAACGCTGTATCAGGCGCAGGTTGCCGCTCGTCAACTCGAAGGCGCCTTGTCGAAGCGATTACAGCCCACCAAGCAGAAATTGGTGGAATTGATTGCCACCATGGAAGCTGGCGTGGATTTCGCCGAAGACGATGTCGCGGTGATTCCTGATGCTGAGGTCCTCTCACGCATCGCCGCGATTCGCGCACCATTGGCAGAACTGCTGGCCAGCTTCGGGTTTGGCAAGGTTGTGCATGAGGGACTGACTTTGGCCATCGTGGGCCGGCCCAATGTTGGCAAGTCGAGCTTGTTTAACCGCCTGGTAGAGCGCGAACGCGCCATTGTCACCGCGACGCCCGGTACCACGCGCGACCTGGTGAGCGAAACAGTTGCTATCGGAGGCATTCCGGTGCGACTGGTGGATACCGCAGGTATTCGCAACTCGCTCGATGAGGCCGAGAGCATCGGCGTGCGGAAATCCATGGAGGCGCTGGCGGAGGCGGACCTCGTATTGGTAGTACTCGATCTGACGGACTATTCCGAAGCGGATCTCGAAACCGACGCGCAGCTTCTGGAGAAATCGCGCCGGCGAC
Organism: uncultured Acidobacteriaceae bacterium; assembly: GCA_963721155.1. GTDB lineage: Bacteria > Acidobacteriota > Terriglobia > Terriglobales > Acidobacteriaceae > Bog-257. The sequence continues at coordinate 228,427 of CAVRID010000004.1, forward strand.
CACGCATTCTGATCTGTAATAAATGCGACCTGCACTCGCAAGACCGTCGCGCCTTCATCAGGAAGCTTTCTCTCGACGAGCAAGGTCCGCTGGGCATCTTTACTTCTGCGATCACGGGAGAAGGAATCGAGCAACTGCGCACGATGATCCTGGAGAAAGTTGGCGGCGACTCCGGCGAACGACAGGAGAGCGGCTTTCTCACCAATGTGCGCCAACGAAAACTGGTCGAGGACTCCCTTGCCGCGCTTGATAGAGCAGTCGCGGCCCTTCCGCTGAAAACGCCACACGAGATGGTGTTGCTGGACCTCTATAGCGCGCTGCGCCCTTTGGATGACATCACTGGCGCCACCACTGCGGACGACATCCTGAACTTGATATTCAGCTCATTCTGCATTGGAAAGTAATTCAGGCTGCATTCTCGATTGCTCCGGTCGAGCAGGTATAGTACCGTCATTCCTCATCAGGGGCAGAGGAGGAAAGGTGTTGACCAGATTTTCCACGCTTCTTGCGCTAAACATTGCACTGCTATTCACGACAGCAACCGCAGCGGCCCAACTTCAAAGCAGCGCACCTGTAAACATCACCGCCGCTCCAGCAGTGACGCGTCCGGACGTCCAGGTCAGCCACGTATTTATCGTCATGGAAGAGAACCACAGTTACAGTGACGTCATTGGCAACCCGGCGATGCCTTACCTGAATAGTCTGGCGTCCACCTATTCAGTAGCCCAGGGATACTACGCGAACACGCATCCGTCCATCGGCAACTACTTCATGCTTACGACGGGGCAGGTCATCACCAATGACGACGGCTACACGCAGACTGTGACCGTAGACAATGTAGTTCGCGAACTGATCGCAGCGGGGAAAACCTGGAAGGAGTATTCGGAAGCGCTGCCCCACCAGGGATACGACGGCGGCGATACCGGCGAGTACGCCGAGCGCCATAATCCGCTCTCGTATATGTCGGATGTTCGCAACAACCCCACGCAACAACAGAACCTGGTGCCATTCACGCAACTGGCTACTGACATAGCCAATCACGCATTGCCAAACTATGGCTTCATTGTGCCCGACCTGCTGAATGATGCGCACGACGGCACGCTCGCCCAAGCCGATACATGGCTGCAAAACAAGATTGCGCCTCTGCTCGCCAGTCCTGATTTCAACACCTCCGGAGGCGGCTTGTTGATCATCACCTTCGACGAGTCAGAGGACAGCGACACCGAGTTTGGCGGCGGGCAGGTTGCCTGGATCGCTGTCGGTCCCAATGTCAACCCTGGATATCCGCCGAGTGGATCCTTTATCCCTGTGACCGTCTACCAACACCAGAGCACTTGCCGGTTCATGCTCAAACTGGCCGGGGTTAGTGTTTTTCCGGGAGCCGCGGCCACGGCGCCCGATATGAACGAGTTTTTGTTGGGAAATTAAGCAGCGAGAAAAATCCGTTGACGGCGCCCGCTAGTGTGGCGTGGTCGCCGGAACTGGGTCTGGCACCGGAGGAGTGTGATTTTGCAGCATAAAGAGTGTTCCGCTGGGAAGATTCACATTTGTTTTGGCTGCAAACAAATACGACGTTCCATCCTTGTCGCGAACGATACGAACATCCCTAAGCGTTCCAGGTCTTGCCGGCAGGACGTCTTGCGACTGTTCCGTGGCATCTTGCGGAGGCCTGGTCAACGATGACAAATCTGCATCAGACTGGGCGGTTACGCGGCCGCTCATGCGACCGGCCCTCCGGCTGCCGACCGTCGTATCTGTAGAATTGCCGGCGTTGCCGGTCTGGCTTGGCGCGGGCACCAGGGTTATCTGCGAGGAGATAAAGGCGTGCAGGGGAACGCTATGCTGCTTCCATTCGGCTCGCTCCACCAGCAGCACGATCCACGATGGCTTGTCTCCCTGGCGCGAGGCAGCCCCTACGACGCGACCAAGCAGCTTGGTTTGAGGCGGCATTACCAGCTTCGGACTGACGAGTACGGCTTCCACAGTTCTGAATTCGACAGGATCGCCACGATGAGCCTTGTCGGCGCGCAGCGTCTTCGTGAGTTCCACCGGAATGGACAGGTCACCAACTGCGACGGCAGCAAGCGACCCTTGCGGCGCTTGCGCAAGCAACGCAGCCATCGTCAAGAGCGCTATGCAACCGGCACCCATGCACCCCTCATAATACGCCGATCGGCAATTGCCAGACTAATCCTCTCCTATCCCTTACCCGATGCGCTTATCTACAGCAGGATACAGGGTTTGTAGGAGAGTCGAATTTGCCAGTGCATACTGCGCTTAATCGCAAATTGGGAAAAGAACCAATATAGACCTTTGCGCGCCAATTCCTTTAGTTGAAACTGCCGCCCTTGGGAACCAGCTTAGCGTCCTGTCAGACCGACGGTAGTTTCTTTCCACAAACTCTTAGGCGGAACGAAGAATACCTTCACACCAAAGAGAGCGCAGGCCATCAAGACAACGAATGTACGGAACGGGGCAGTCAGGCGTTTCAACGGGAGGTGGGCCGGCAGAATCGCGTCGAGCGCTGCCAATCCGTAGAACGCCAACTGACCGATGGCGGCTACCGCCCGCCAGTATGGGGGCAAACCGAACGTCACCAGCGCCATCAAAATCAGACAATAGGGCACTACCAGTCGTCCATATTTTCCCGACAGAAAATGCAGCCGCATGCGATTCTTCGAAGTAAACAATTCCGGCATCAGCTTCAGCAGTTGATACAAGCCTGCCTGGCGGCGTAACTTTCTTTCGAACTCGGAATCAAGACTGGCGGGAAAATCAAAGATCTTTGCGGTGGGCTCGTATACCACGCGGTAACCCTTAAAGAACCCGGTCAGCGGCAGGTAGGCATCGTCGATAAGCAGGTTAGGTGGAAACGGTGTCCATAGGTGGCGGCGCAATCCATAGCAAGCTCCCGTGCAGCCGAAACTGGAGTCGATGGCGCTCATCTGCTTGCGCATCCAAAGTTCGTAGCGCCAGTACAGATCGGTATAAAACTCCTCGTGTGTCTGCTCACTCACCACATGCAACTCGGCACTAACCGATCCCACCTTGGGGTCTCCGAAGTTCGCGATGAGATTGCGCAGACAGTCGCGATCCAGCGTCTGGCGCACGTCGGTAAGCACGATGATTTCACCGGAAGTCTGCGGAACCGCGACGTTCAGCGCTTCGGGCTTGCCGCCGTGGGGAACTCGCAGTAACTTCACGCCCTCTGATGCGAGGCTGGCGGTGATCTCATCTGTGCGGTCATCCGATCCGTCCGAGACCACCAGGATTTCGATCAGCTCGCGCGGATAATTCAATGCAAAAATCGAGCGCAGTTTACCCTCGATGAATTTTTCTCCGTTGCGAACCGCGATGACGAACGACACGGAACGTAGTTTGTCATCCTTATGAACGGGATTATCTGTGTGCTTGGCGATGAATCCCAGCAGAAAGGGATAGCCGAACAGCCCATACAGGATGACTGCAAACGAGGACGAAGACCAAGAAACAGAGGATCTGTGCGGGCGTCCAGACCAGTGCGGACACTAAAACTAAGGGCCGTATTCCGTTTTCGAAGATAGCGCTCATTGTACTGATTGGGACGTGGTGGGAAGACCCGAACGCGCACCGGGCCAATGCACGGGACGCAGTGATACTTATTGCTTACACGGTCGAAAGTAGCCGACGGGTCCAACTGAGTCAACCATTTCGCCCGCTAGGTTGCGCTGCGATGGGAACAAACGGGAATTCGGTTCCGTAACAGGACAGGTGCGGTAACGATTCTCCAGATCCGACTACCCGGACTGCTTTTTTCAGGAAGGCATCAATGCGACCAATTACTACAGCGATTTTCCTCTTGCTATTTATTTCGCCGCTACTGGCAAAATCCAAGCCGGTCTCCATTCCATTCACCACCAATTCCGACGGCATGGTCATCCTACCTGCAACAGTTGGCGGCAACATCTCCGTTCACGTCATCTTCGACACAGGCTCCGGCCTCGACGTTCTCGCTCCCAGCCTAATCGAAAAAGTTCACGGTACTCCAGCAGGCCAATTTACTGGCTTCCGCATGACCGGCGAGCGCTTGGACATTCCATTGTTCGTCATTCCCGAACTGTCCGTGGGGCCGGTAAAGAAAAGAGATGCCGTGGTCGGAAGTTGGGACGTGCTTGATAAGCTGCACCTCGATGGCATCGTCTCCGTCAACGACTTCCGTCGGCAGCCGATCACCTTCGATTTCGTCAGCAAAGTAGTCATCTTCGAGACGCCTGACTCGCTGGCACGGCGACGTTCCTCTGAAACATCGGTACCCGCGAGCTTCGACGACCAGCGCGGAATTGCGCTCGATGTGTTTGCTCAATTCTTGATTGCCAACCAACCCGGTCAGTGTGACATCGACACTGGCAGCCCCACCGCTACGGTGAGCACGCGTTACATGGAGCGCCTGGGGATACAAAAGGATGGCAAGGATGTTAGAAAGAGCGAAAGACACACCATCGCCGGAGCAACTCAGATTCGCTACGACACCAATCTGCCCCAGATCGCGCTGGCGGCCGCGCCGCAGATCAGCTTGGTACATCCAGCAGTGGCATTTTCCGACATTATTTACGATTGCGTGATCGGCCTTGATTTCTGGGCGGGTAAGGCGCTTACCATCGACGTAGCAGGGCGACAAATATTCATTTCGAGCTCTGCCGGAACTCTAAGATAAACCAATCTCAGAGTGGCTCGGCGCAATTCTCTCGCCAGATGGCGCTGCGCTAACGGCGGACGCTGCTTTTCGGCGATATAATGTTAAGTTTGCTGCACCAGGTTAGTTCCAGCTATATATCCCGCGGAAGGACAACATGCCTACAGATGTGATCATGCCCCAGATGGGGGAATCGATTTTTGAAGGAACCATCACCAAGTGGTTAAAGCAGCCGGGCGAGAAAGTTCAACGCGACGAGCCGCTGTTTGAGATCTCCACTGATAAGGTTGACGCGGAGATTCCCGCCCCTGCTTCCGGCACGCTACAGGACATTAAAGTTCAAGCCGGGGCTACCGTCCAAGTGAACACCGTAGTCGGAACGATCGCAGCTGAAGGCGAGGCGACGGCGAGCAAGTCATCTGCTCTAGCTCCCGCAGCTTCGCAGTCAACCCCTGCCGGAGGTGACGGCAGCCGCTCAGCCCAGACCGATGCGGCGCAGCCGCCCAGCGGCGAGGAGCCGCAGAAGTCTGCTACGCCCCCGGCTGGCAAGGAGTCAGCACCCGCGCAGGAGCAGAAGGGGAGTGTTGAACCTATCCGGCAGGGTGCGGAGGATTCCGAGGGTGGCGAGCAAGACCGCCTTCGGTCCAGCCCCCTGGTGCGCCGGATTGCCAAAGAGAACAAGGTTGACTTGGCGCAGGTTCCGGGCACGGGGCTTGGCGGACGTATCACCAAGGACGACATCGAGTCGTTCATCGCCAAACATGGCGCCGGCGGAGCTCAGCCTTCCACACCTGCGCGACCGGCGGCGGTTTCCGCCCCCTCCGCTCCCGAACCTTCTACCGCCCCATCCGCGCCTGCGGTGGTGGCGCCTCTGCAGCCTGTCGGCGGCGTTACTCCGGGCGAGGTTGTGCCCATGTCGGTCATGCGGAAGAAGATTGCCGAGCACATGGTGATGTCGAAGCGCACCAGTGCGCACGTGCATGGCGTCTTCGAAGTGGACATGACCCGCATCGTGAAATTGCGCGAGAAGATGAAGGGCAAGTTCGAGCAGGCCACGGGAAACAAGCTCACCTTCACGCCGTTCTTCGCGCGCGCGGTGGTACATGGCATTCGCAAGTGGCCCATCATCAACTCGTCGGTTGAAGGCGAGAACATTCGCTACCACGCCTCCATCAATCTAGGCATTGCGGTTGCGCTGGACTGGGGGCTGATCGTGCCCGTGGTGAAGAGCGCCGAGGAGCGCAGCTTCGTGGGCTTACAGCGTGCCATCACCGATCTCGGCGAGCGTGCCCGCAGCAAGAAGTTAAAGCCGGAGGAGGTACAGGGTGGCACATTCACCATCACCAACCCCGGCGTCTTCGGCGCGAAGTTCGGGATGCCCATCATCAATCAGCCGCAGGTCGCTATCATGGGGGTGGGCGGAATCGTGAAGAAGCCAGTAGTGGTCACCGACAAGGATGGCAATGACTCCATCGCAATCCGTTCGATGATGCACCTCAGCATCGGCTATGACCATCGCATCATCGATGGAGCTGTGGCTGACCAGTTCATGTTGGAAGTGAAGAAATTCCTGGAGAACTGGAACGAGGAGCTGTTGTAGGAAGCCGTCAGCTATCGGCCGTCAGCCATCAGCTTTCAGCCATCGGCTAAAGATAACGGCAAGGTGATGAGCCTTGCCGTTTTATTTTGGGTGGGGACCGGTTTTGTTGGACCGCAAACCGCTGGCAGCGATTGCCAGACTGCGCCGGCGAAGTTTTTCCAGGATTTTGATTTTCTCGGAGAAACTGAGCGATGTCAGCTTCTTCTGCAATTCCGGCCTACTCATTCGTGTCCTTCAAATCCGAATCCACCCCGCGCGGATCGCCAGCAAGCTCGCCACCGCAACCACGATCCACAACAACACGCCTTGCAGCAGGGGGCGCGGACCAACCTTGCGCAAAGCGGCCGGCGACAGGCTGGCACCGATCAGAAACAGCGTGATGATCAGCATCAACTTGCCGGCGCCGCTCAGAAACTTGTACGCCAGCGCGCCGGGGTAGAAGTAGGTGTTCGCCACCGCTGCCAGGCAGAAAAACAAGATGAACCACGGCCATTGAATGCGCGTCTTGCTGCCTTTGACCGCTGCCGTTCCGATTGACAAGGGTACGATCCACAACGCACGCGCCAGCTTTACTGTGGTGCCCACCGCCAAGGCGACTGCGCCATACTTGGCGGCGGCTCCCACCACTGAACTGGTGTCGTGGATCGCCAGGGCGGCCCACAATCCAAACTGGGTCTGCGAAAGCTTCAACCACAGGCCGATTGTAGGAAAGGTAAGCAGTGCGACGGAGTTCAACACGAAGATCGTCCCCAGCGAAACCGACATCTCGTCTTCGGTTGCTCCGGTGATTGGACCGACTGCCGCAATAGCACTGCCACCGCAAATTGCCGTCCCAGTGGAGATCAGGAACGCAGGTCGGTCCTCCACTCCGAACCACCTGCCCAGCAAGGTTCCTACCGCCATCGCGAAGGCAATACTAATGGCGGTGTAGAGGAATCCGCTACGGCCGGCGTGCACCACCTCTTGCAGGTTCATCCCGAAGCCCAGCCCCACGACAGCCGACTGCAGTAAGACTCTGGAGAGGGTTCTAGATTCGTTCTTATAGGGATGCGTGGCGATGGCGCCGAAGATAAGACCGGCGAGCAAAGCCAGCGGCGGTGAGGCCCACGGCGTCAGACAAAAAAAGAGCCCCAAGGCAAACAGAAGCTTTGAATTCATCAAGTGAGAAAAATGTCAGATTTACCAAAAGTCTAATTGTACTTTGGCCGCACATCTGAAGCGCGCGCCATAGGGAAATCAGCAAAATTAAATGGGCCCGCTGCCAAGGAGCGGTGACATTTCCTTGGCCTCGGGCCTATTCGATCCTGAAATGGATCGGAGGTGATAAGTCAATGCTACGCCGGGCTGTGGAAATGTCAAGCAGAAATCCACATAACTTGCTGTTTTTTCTTGCAGTTGCGCATATTTGGGATCGCCGTTTAACTACCTGAAAACAGGGAAGATGAGGACGGAAATTCTCACCGACGTCGCCCTTGTGTGACCGATAGCTAGTCGGCGGCGGCGATCGGCTCGGCCGGCCAATCGGCAACCGCGGTTTCATCCAAGGTAACTTCTTCCGCATACGTCGGATCGCGCAGAATGCGAGAGACGATGGCGGTATGCATGGCATGTCCGGCTCGATCGGCTTTGACGTAGCCAAGAATTTGCTTACCGAATAAGGCGAGGTCGCCGATGAGGTCAAGCACCTTGTGCCGTACGAACTCATCGGGGTAGCGCAGCGGGGGGTTGTCGATTCCGTCGGAGGTAAGCACGATGCAATTTTCGCGGGAGGCACCGCGAATGAGGCCCATATTCAACATGGCGCGCTGCTGATCGAAAAAACCAAACGTTCGCGCCGACGCGATCTGCTTCACATAGCTGCCATTGGAGAGCTCGACTTGAAATCTTTCGCTGCCGATCAGCGGATGGGGGAAATTAATTGCGTAGCTGACAGAGTAGCGCTCGGCCGGATATACGCCGATGAATTTATCACCTTCCTGCATTTCGTAAGGGCGCAGAACCTTGAGATACACGCGTTTGCGCCGTTGCTGCCGCAAGCCCGCCTGGGTGAGCATCTCTACGAAGGGAAGAGAGCTGCCATCGAGGATGGGCAGTTCAAGGTTGTCCAACTCGACAATCGCATTATCTACGCCCATCCCAATAAACGCCGACAGCAAGTGCTCGGTGGTGGAGATAAGTACGCCTTTTTTCATCAAGCTGGTGGCGTAACTGACTTTCGCTACATTACGACTAACGGCCTCTACTTCAAAGCCGTCGAGGTCGGTACGGCGAAATACGATCCCTGTGCCGGTGGGAGCCGGCAGGATCCGCAGATGAACCGGGGCTCCGCTATGAAGGCCGATCCCGCTACATTCGACAGGATTCCGAGTTGTTCTTTCGTAAACCAAAAGAGAAAAGACTAACAGCAGCGCAGACCTTAAGATTACAAGCTGTAACAACCTTGCGGTTGTTGTATTTGTACCACAGCCGGTGTCTGAATGAGCACGCTCTACGGCCGACGAAGACCTGCCTAGGATCGACCTATGTAACTTGTATATAAAGGTTTAGATAACGGTCACCGTGGCGCAGTTAACACTGTCTGGTATGGGTCGAGAACCAACTGTTGCACCCCCGGCGGAGCCGAGATAGTAAATCGCGTCTCGTCTCCTTCGGCGAAAACCCGGCCGAGATAGATCTTTGCCTCTCCCGCAACACCGTACACCGGAACGCTGGTCACCAGGTCCGGTGGGGCCAATTTTTGCCGGATAACTCCTGTAACATTCACCGACCCGGCGCCGCGCCCCATCTTTACTTCGGCGAGCTCGAATTGTGGAAATGCCGTGCCGTTGACCCATCCATCGAAAAACCAGTCCAGCGATTTGCGGTCCTCAAACCACAACGACGGTGGTAGCACGGCTTCGATCGCTTGCTGAAAGTCGGTATTGGTAATCTCTTTCTCCTGGAAACGTTCTACCAGGTTGCGTAGCAGGGCGAGGAACGCGGTATCGTCACCATCCGGCTTTTCTGGGCTGCGTGACGCGTCGCGCAACATACAGCGCAGCATGTGAATGAGCCAAGTCCCTCGGCTATAGGTGATCACTTCATATCCATCGGGAAAGTGCGATGAAGACAGGCGCACGCCGAGCGTCACCGGGCCGGCTTCCACGTTGGGGCGCCCTTCCTTCGACGGAGACGCCAGCCAGCTTCGGTACGCCTCCAGCATTACCTTCGCCTCCTCGGGACGAGCCCGTTCCAGAAGCAGGAGCGAGCAGTAATTCGCCAATCCTTCCATCAACCACTGCTCGTGGTAACTGGCCCACGACACGGTATCGCCGAACCACTGATGGGCAAGTTCGTGCGGCATCATTATGTCGCCGTAAATGATTTGGTCGGGCGGCGGAAGCTTTATGGTCGTCCGCTGCTCCGGGCTGAGATAGACATAACTGGACAGGAAAACGAGTCCCGGCCACCCTTGGCTATCGGTACTGGGATTTTCCGCCAGGGATAGCGTACTGAATGGATAAGGTCCAAGTATCTGGGACAGTGTGGTCAACGTTTCCGCGGCGCTGTCAGCAAGCAATTGGCCTCGGCTCGCGGCGCTGGGGAATGGCTCAGGCTTCATGCCCGAAGTCCCTGATGCAAGCAGAGATTCAGGTCCGGACGAAGTAGCAATCACGCCGGGAGGCACGACTTTGATGATGCCGCCGCGGGCCGAGTAGGCGTCCACCTCGACGTCGCCGGACTTGGCGGAGCTACGCACGTACACCCCCAGGTTGAATCCGGCGATAGGGATGGGTTTCTCGGTAATCCAATGGGCCACGAAGTCTCCACCCTGTCGCTGCAGCGAAACCAGTTTTCCAGTAGCTACGACCGTCCAGGGTTCTGGAAAGCGGAACGTGACATCATAGTTCGTCATGGCGATGCCGCGGTTGGGATACCAGGTTCCGCGCGCACCTGCGTATAGCAGCCCGCCTCCCGCATCCGATAACACTGAGCCGGCGTAGCTGAAGCGCAGGGAAAAATGCGCTCCAGCCTGTAACGGCTGCGGGAAAACCACCGCGACAATATCGTTACCACGCCGCGACATCTCGCTACCTTCGACGGCTTCATTCTGAATGTATTCCAGCGGCTGGCCATCCGCATCGACCTGCTTCAGTTGCAGGTAGCGGGACAATTCGAATAGCACCATGCGTGTCCCGCCCTGTTTCACCTGCACGTCGAGCATGGCGTCCGCTGCCAGGTCTCGAGGAGGGTCGAGCTTGCCGGTGATGGTGTACTTCTTCACGGTCAGAGCGTCGCGCGTCCACGCCGGACCGTTGGGTCCTTCAAAGCGAGTGTTGGAGAGAGGAGTTTTCCGTTGCGAGCGCCCAGGAAAACTCATCCACAGGTCGTAATAGATCTGCTGGTTCTCGGTGGTCGTATTGCCTACTACGATTTGCTCTGGACTGAGGGTATCGAAATAGACGTCGAACACACCGTAGTGTTCGCCGGCAATCCGCGCATGCAGTAAACGGTCTTTTACCGAGGCCGCGTCGCCATTCGTAGGCACGGGCGGCGTACTGGTGAACGAAATGCAAAGCCGCATAGCATCGGCCTGCGCGAGCACTCGTGCGGTGGCACCAACCTTGGTAAGGAAAGCTGCGGCATCGACTGGAGGCCGCAAGTACGGCTGCAGTTCGCTCGCAGTATCGTCGTTGAAACGCAGATAAGCCGAGGAAAATTTTTCTTCCAGCACTCCGGCGCCGATGAAGCGACCTAGGGAGGCCCGCTCCATGCGATCAGGAGGACGCACCAGCACTTCGCCGTCCCCTTCAAAAAATGCGCCCGTCACTTTGCCATCCACAGATTGCGTAAATGCGATGGTGCCGTCATTCAGCCACATGTGAATGTCTTCGCGATCGATCTCCGCCTCGCGGATCTGGAATACGCGCTGGGGATCGAGTCCCACATCGCGTAACGCGCGATACAGCGGCAAGACCGGCCCCGAGGTCAGCGGAATCGATTGCGCTTGTACTGCGACGCTCCATGTGCTGAGAAAGAGCGCCAGAAAGATAGCGCGAATCATCCAACCACGGACCAGTGTGTACTGCGGTGTCATGGGTGCTTCATCAAGGATGCTACGGAAGCAGGGTATTTGTCATCTCGCAGGCTGGCTCAAGGCGCGAAATATGCCGCAATGTCCAGAACCAGTTGGGTGAGATTCGATGCGTCAGCGTTGATGGTCCCGTCGTTGGTAGGCACGATCGCCATGTTACTGGCGACGATTCCGTCCCAGGCATTTAGAGTCGACGCCCGGGGTTCCGGTTCATGGTTCGGCCACAGAGTGAGAAACCCCAACGGTACTGCCGGTACGACGGTTGCGTTCAGCACATAAGCCTGGGCTTCAGAAGTGGGAGCACAGAGGCTATGCTCCACATCCACAGGAGGAACCAACGTTCCGCTAAAGGGCTGTCTATCCCCGATCTTTCGGGTGTCGATCACCCGGCAAGGCGGCATTGTATAGAGTGATAAGCCTCCCGCGCTGGGCGGCGCGAAATAGCCGTCGATATCAATCACCACGTTGGTATTGTTGGAGGCGTAAATAGATACTTTGCCGTTTGTGCCAGCCCCCACAATCGCGGCATTGGCGACGACCGTTCCGGTGTAGTCGTTGAGCGTCGAAACATTCGGCATTGGATCGCCAGTTGGCCACGTTGTCAAAACATACAAGGCACCGGTGGGCACGGCGGTGACGTTTAAGGAATAGGCCTGTGCCGTCGGCGGCACGCTGCATCCAGGGACGTTGAGTATTGGGAAATCGTGGGAGCTCCCACCTGGAATCGGGCCATCGCCACCGAACTGCGGCCTTGTATCCGCCAAGCGGCAGGGGGCCAATGGATAAAACGCGAGCGTGTTATCGGTGGCGGGCACGAAGTAGCCGTTGATGTCTAACAGGACGTCCGTGGTATTGGTGACGTACACACTGACCGCTCCATTGGCCCCTGCCGGCAAGATGGCTGCGGTGGCCTTCACCCGGCCGTCGTAGGAATTCAGGGTGGAGGCGCTGGGTCGCGTCTGTCCGGTGGGCCAAGCGGTCAGAAACCCCAGAGGTCCTTGTGGAACAGCCGTGACATTGAGGGAGTATGCTGCTGCCGTCGCGGGAATGTCGCAGTTGCCTTCTTGGGGTACGGGAAAATCTCGGGACGTCATGCCCGGAATCGGACCACTGCCACCAAACACCAGGCGGGTATCAACAAGGCGGCATGGAGTCACGGGAATATACTGCAGCGCGACCGGAATGTTGAACGCGGCTGTAACGTTCCGGGCGGCGGTAACGGAAAGCGTGCAACTGGAGCCTAAACTCAGGTCGCAGCCAGTCCATCCGGCAAATACTGAGCCGGCCGCAGCCGTAGCCGTCAGCGTGACCGGAGTTTCATCGTAGTAGTTGTAGGAACAGGTAGCTCCGCAGTTGATGTAACCATCGGCGCTGGTCACCGTGCCGCTGCCAGTACCCGACTTGGAAACCGAGAGCAGGTATTGCCAGTTGCCCACGATAATGAAGTCCACTTGTTCGGTGTTTTCGACATTGCCAGCAACATCCGTACTGTAAAACGAAACCATGTAGGTTCCGGGGACCGTGACATAGAACGGACCTGAATAACTCTGCCAGCCGCTTCCATTGATTTGATATACGGTGCTGCCAACCCCACTACTGTAGTCATACGCGGTAAGTGTTACCAGCACTGGACCCGCGAAGTCCTGACCCTCCGAATAGCCTGAGAGGCTGGCGTATGTTTGCGGCGGATAGGTGTCATAGCACACCGGTCCGTAGGTGGCGTTGTCAGATGGCTGGCCGGCATTGTCCCATGCCCGCACATTGAGGGTATGACAACCTTGACCATTGGGATTGCTCGATAACGTCACGGAGCCGTCTGTGGCATTGGGACTCTGCGGGCCACTATAGAAGGAAGTACTATCCCACGGGAAGCCACCACCGGGTGTCGGTTCGCTGTAGGGATCACCAGGGTCGGAATCCCAGGCTGAACTAAACCCTGCAACGCCGTTGGGCGGGTGACCGCCCCCACTGGTGTCGGTGACAGTCCACCCAATAGTCTGGTCGGTGGTGTACCAATGGTTGAGAAGCGGACCCGTGAAGCTGATGCTTGGGCCGCCAGCGTCGCCGGCAATGAAGGTATTCATCATCCATGCCAATTGCAGCATGTTCGCCGAGCCCCAGCCCGTCACCAGATCGTAGCCAGGACCGGCACAGAATGGGGTCAATCCGTACTGCTGGGTGATGTCATTGTTATTGCACCCGGAGGTTATGTCATAGAAGGGATAATGGGGAGCCACCGGCGCATGGAGTCCTTCGTAGTAGAGATACCAATTCGCATTGCCCAGTGGCGCACAGGGGGACGATAGCGAACTGCCGCAGGTGTTGCCGACTATGCTTTGTATGTATAAGAGGTACGCATTTTCTTGCGCGTAAAAGCCCGCAATTTCCGGCGCGACAATACTGGTACCTCCGGTCGGTTGTATAGACCCGTTGTAGAAGAAGTTCTGCGCGGTAAATACCCCATCAGCATTGAGGGCCAGGTCGGGCACGCTTCGGCTACCCGCGCAGGCCGAACCGTTCTGGTAACCAGGGATACCAAAATAAGCACTGCAACCTCCACCGCTGCCGCCATCGTTATTGGCACAGCCGTACGGGCCGCCGGACCATCCCTGCTCGTTTTCGAAATAAGACTGGTTCGTGAAAAGTTGCGTACCGCCCGCTGCGGTCACATCAGGATCCGATGCTGGATAGCTCACCGACAGGTGATCAGCACAATCGTCCGTAGCCCCACCATCCCCAGAAGCTGCGACCAGCGTCCAGCCCTGTCCGATCATTTGATTGAAAACAGCGTGGTAGGAATCCATCCCTGGACCACCCGTTACGACCTCAGCGTTCCCCCAACTCATACTGAGAACTCGCGCATGGCCATCTGTCAATATTTGATTGACCACGTCCAAAAGGGTCGAATCCTGATTATTGGCGCCCTCATATACGTGGACCTCGGCGGTACTTGCTGAGGAGGAGAAACTGTTGGACATCGCCGTCGCCCATTCCATGTCTAGCGTCGTCTCAGGATTGCAACAGGGCGGCATTCCGTCCACGTGATAAGTTTGAACGTTTTGTGCCAGGTACGGATAGATGGTCAGGAATCCATTCAAGTCGGCGGCGCTGAAGTCACCCCAGATGGCGATAGCAATGGAAGCTTCCGGAGGCGAGTTGCCGGGGTTGTTTAGCGGATTGCAGCAGTGGCCTAGTTTCTGTAGCGCCGCGTAGTCGTAGGCAGTCGAGCTGTAGAGGTCAGTTGGATCGTACCCGTTATAGCTATACTCCGGGCCAGTACCTCGCTTGCGGGCCTTCATTTTGGTGCCCAGCTTGCTTCGGTCTCCATCGCGCTGTAAGTGCGACCCCACTGAGTAAGCCGGACCGGGCGAGTAATCTGGACCCGACGTTGCCTGGATGTTTCTAGAGGCCGCATGCATTGCCTCCAGATTATTCAGCCCCAGCACGGCATGAATCGTACCCAAAAGCTGCGCGGGAACAACAGGGTCGCGATCATTCGAATAGTAAGAAGCTGTTCCGAGTTGGTATCGGTTGATGGTGACGTTGAGTGCCTTCTCAATGATGGCCACTGGCGCCTCGACGTCCACCAACAAGCGGTTGGGATAGCGCTGCGTAATGGTCAGGCTTTGACTCTGCGCCCACGCCACCACCGCCTGCTCATCCTGGGCCGACGGTGCGAAGCGTTCGTTCCACTCCTGCTCACTCAAGTACTTGTAGAACAGCGGCGAATCTCTGTCCTGCAATTGGTTCAGGAACTGCTCTTCCTCCTCCAAGTGGGGCGGCTTCAAGGCGACAACGAGGCGCAACATCTGCTGGGAATCGTAATGCCCAATGAGCTGGGCAGTGCCGTTCTTCACGGCAAGGGGCGTCTGCTGAAGGGAAGCTGCCTGCTGCGCTACGGAGTACGTTGAAAAGCCGACGCAACAACCGATCAGCAGGACAACCCGCCCCACGCGCCAGTTGCGGTTTGTTGAAGAGGAAAATGAGAAAGTGTCCGCACGGAAGCCATTAAGGCGCATTTGCCGAACTCCAGGGTAAACTTCGGAGGCAAGAGGCGATTCCGCTTCATGAAATCGGTAGGGAAGAAGTGCCACGAAATCTACCACAATACGGTGTCGTGTACCACAGAAAAATACCGTGACCCAAGTCACAAGCAGCGGTGATGGAAGCGGCAGGCCGTCGTGCAACTTCGTAAGACGGGAACTTCCAGAAGCATTTCACCGGCCGAGGGGAAACTTTCGCCCGATTCGTGGCAAAATCTTTCTTCAGAGGTGCTGCATGGCTCTCAGCTTCGCCAAGGACATTCGCCCGCTGTTTCGTGACACTCCTGATGTGGACACCATGAAAGAGTTCGGTATGGATCTTTCGGCCTACGATGACGTCAAAACTCACGCCGAGGCCATTTACTCCCGTCTTGGGGACGGCACCATGCCCTGCGACGAGCCCTGGCCCAAAGAGCAAATTGCCAGGTTCAAGCAGTGGATGGATGACGGCATGGCGCCGTAACCACTGCCCAGTTGAATCACACGAATCCCACGACCGGATGCGGAACGTAGGGTTCTTCCAAGGCAGAGATTTCCTCCGGAGTTAGGTGCAACGAGAGCGCGGCGACAGCGTCGTTGAGATGCTGCTGCTTTGAGGCGCCCACAATCGGCGCGGCGACTACCGGCTTATGCAGCAGCCACGCCAGGGCGATCTGCGCGCGTGGGACACCTCGCTGCTTCGCGAGTCTCGCCGACGCGCTCCATTACGCGGCGGTCCGCATCTTGCGCAGCGACGTAAAGCTTTTTCCCGTACTCGTCGGTTTCCACGCGGTTGGTGCTTTCATTCCAGGCGCGTGCCAATCGTCCGCGCGCCAGCGGACTCCACGGCAGCACGGCAATCTTCTCCTCCGCGCATAGCGGCAACATCTCCCGCTCTTCTTCGCGGTGCAGCAGGTTGTAGTGGTCTTGCATGGTGGCGAAGCGCGTCCAGCCGTGCTGATCGGCAAGGTAGAGGGCCTTGCAGAACTGCCACGCAAACATGGACGAAGCTCCGATGTAGCGTGCCTTGCCGGCCTTGACGACATCGTGCAGGGCTTCCAACGTCACTTCGATGGGCGTGTCATAGTCCCAGCGGTGAATCTGGTAGAGATCAACATAATCCATGCCCAGCCGCCGCAGGCTGGCGTCAATGTTCGCCATGATGGCCTTGCGTGAGAGGCCACGCGCATTGCGGCCTTTACGAAGAGGGAAGTAAACCTTGGTCGCGATGACAACTTCGTCGCGATTGGCGAAGTCGCGAATCGCGCGACCCAGAATCTCCTCGCTGCTGCCATCGGAATACGTGTTGGCGGTATCGAAGAAGTTGATGCCCAGACTCAATCGCGCTGCGAAGCAGCGGACGAGCTTGCTCTTCCGGCAGCGTCCAGGCATGCGCGCCACGATCGGGATCGCCGTACGTCATGCATCCCAGGCATATGCGCGATACCTCCATCCCGGTCCTGCCCAATCGTATGTATTCCATAAGACTTGTTGCTCAGGAAGCCAGTTATCGAGACCTGCTCTCTCGAGACGCAAATTATAGTGACACATCCGCGAGTGAATTGAAAAAGTGTCATGAATATCCGTTTACCCAATACGATCCGTGTTGCGAGCCATTTGACCAATCTCAAGCGGGTCGAGAACTCCCTGCGGATGACGCCCGAGCTTACACCGCCCACCAAGAACGACCCCGGGGCTTGCATTCGCGCAAGCCACCCCACATTCGGTACACTCTTATAGGTTGGCCGTCTAATTCCTCTACGGCAACTCTGAACCGATGAGCACCCTCACAATACTATGAAATTTGTTCGTCCCTTTCTTCTTGGAATCATTCTGGCAGGAGCCTTTTATTGGTACACAACCCACCACAGCGGGGTGACGGCGCCAAACTGGGTTTCACGTCCCACGCACGTCGAACTCAGCGAAGCAGCAGGCCCCGAGACCCTCGATGCTGACGAGCAAAATAACATTGAGGTCTATCACAAGGCCATTCCATCGGTCGTCAACATTACGACGAAGACGGTGGCGTACGACTTTTTCTATGGACCGGTGCCGGAGGAAGGCCAGGGCTCCGGCTTCATCATCGACAAGGAAGGACACATCCTCACCAACTATCACGTGGTCGGCAATGCTACTCAGGTGGAAGTAACGTTGCATAACAAAAAGACCTATAAGGCCGCGGTGATCGGACGTGACCGGGCACATGATCTTGCGGTCGTCAAAATCGAGGCGCCGGGTGTCGTTCCCGCGGTACTGGGTGATTCCAAGAACCTTCAAGTCGGTCAGAAGACCTTCGCCATCGGAAACCCGTTTGGATTGGCGGGAACCATGACCCGCGGCATCATTAGTTCGCTTCGCCCCATTCGCAGCCCGGAAGGTTCAAACATCGAGGAAGCCATCCAGACCGATGCGGCGATCAATCCCGGAAACTCCGGCGGCCCACTCTTGAACTCGCATGGCGAAGTGATCGGAATCAACAGCATGATCGCTACCGGCGGCTCGAACCAGAGCGCGGGCATCGGATTCGCGATTCCGATCAATGTGGCCAAGGCGGTACTCAACGACCTGATCACTCTAGGCACGGTACGGCGGCCTACGATGGGCATATCTGTATTGTCGATCGGTCCTGAGCTGGCCCAGGAGATGGGGCTGCCTGCCGATTATGGCATCCTGATCGTTCGTACCATTCCAGGTGGCGCCGCTGACCAGGCCGGCTTGCGCGGAGGGAACGAGCGCGCGTATCTGGGCAACACGCCCATCATGATTGGCGGCGACTTGATCGTCGCCATCGACGGCGACTCTATTGGCGATCAGCAGGACCTGGCGAACGCGATGAATAAACATCGCGCCGGCGACACCGTCACCGTGACCATTTACCGAAACAAACGCAAGATGAACGTGAAGGTCGTGCTGGGTGAGGCGAGGGAGCGCGCCTGATCGTCGCCTTCGGAACGACTAGGCCAAGGTCCCAATGCTTAAGGCTGCTTGCACCACAGTCGGCTAACGCTGATTGCCCCAGCCACTGCGCGTCGGCTATAGTTCTAAGGGTATGTACGACGACTTCCAGGCTATTGATCGCTGGACGGCTAAGCCCGCGCACTGCCGATATCAGGCGCTGATTGTTGCCATTGCCACACGGCACGCGGATGCGGTCGACATCAAGTTTCTGGTGGATGATCGCCCGGTTTGGATTGCACTGCCCCATCCTGCATGGGTCGAATATCACCGGCAAACAGGGCGAGTCATTACTGATCCCATGGCGGTCCAGATCGCGGGACATTATTTGAAGTGGGCGATCGAATCGGGCGAAGATAACGGTCGCGAGATGTATAGCTTGACCGTGCAGGAAACGCTTGATCATCTGCAGGCAATTGTGGATGAGGCCCACCAACTTGTAACCCGCTGACATCTTAGCTACGGCGTGTCGTATTTCACCCGGCGGATCTCGGGAAAGCCGCCGAGCGAATTCGTGGTTGGACGGTGTCTTGTTTCCGTGAGCTAGTTTCTATTTCGATCTGGGTTAGGAGCGCTCTTATGTCTTCCGTTCTACAAACTCCCGAAGTATCGCAGCTGTTGGGAGGAGACAAGGTTCACCGCAACTTGTATCCGGCTCTCCTGGTGGAAGCCGCGCTTCGGCGCGGCGAAGCGGAACTGGCGGCGCGAGGCTCGCTGGTAGCCGGGACTGGCAAGCGCACCGGCCGCTCTCCCAAAGATAAGTTCACCGTGGAAGATGCGGTCACCAAGAACAAAATTGCGTGGGGCTCGGCCAATCAACCGATTTCGTCCGATAAGTTCGATGCGCTCTATGAGCGTGTGCTCGACTACTTGAAAGGCAAAGAGCTTTTCGTGCAGGACCTCTATTGTGGGGCCGATCCGAAATATCGGCTCCCCATTCAAGTGATCAACCAATATGCCTGGCACAATCTTTTCGTGCGGCAGCTATTCATTCGGCCCACTTCGGAAGAGCTCAAGACGCATAAACCCGAGTTCACCATTGTGAGCGCGCCTGGCTTCAAGGCCGATCCTCAACGCGACGGCACGAACTCCGAAGTGTTTATTCTGATTAACTTCAGCAAGAAACTGGTGCTCATCGGCGGCACAGAGTATGCCGGCGAGATGAAGAAGTCCATCTTCGGCATCATGAATTTTCTGTTGCCAGATCGTAATGTCTTCCCGATGCATTGTTCGGCAAACATCGGCGCAGACGGGGTGACCGCGCTGTTCTTTGGATTGTCGGGTACCGGCAAGACGACGCTGTCGGCAGATCCCACTCGCAGGCTGATCGGCGATGACGAGCACGGATGGAGTGCGACCGGCGTCTTCAACTTTGAAGGGGGATGTTACGCGAAGTGCATAAGACTCTCGCCAGAGAATGAGCCGCAAATCTACAACGCGCTCGGATTCGGTTCGGTGTTGGAAAACGTGGTGCTCGATCCGATTACGCGAATCCCCGATTATGACGATGACCGCAAGACCGAGAATACGCGTGCTGCCTACCCGGTGGAGTACATCGACAATGCTGTCATTCCTGGCTTTGGCGGACATCCTAAGAACGTTGTCTTCTTGACGGCGGACGCATTCGGCGTGCTGCCTCCGGTTTCTAAGCTCACGCCCGAGCAGGCCATGTATCACTTTATGTCGGGCTACACCGCCAAGGTTGCAGGAACGGAAGCCGGCGTGACCGAGCCGCAGGCGACTTTCTCTACCTGTTTCGGTGCGCCGTTCATGCCTCTGCCACCGAAAGTCTATGCCGAGATGCTTGGCCGCAGGCTGCGCGAGCACAAAGCACAGTGCTGGCTGGTAAACACAGGCTGGCAAGGTGGAGGTTATGGCGTCGGCAAACGCATGAGCCTGCCCTATACGCGCGCCATGGTCGACGCGTTGGTCGAGGGTAAGTTGGCGAATGTGGAGTTTGAGATTGAGCCTGCATTCGGATTGAGCATTCCGAAATCGTGTCCCGGAGTTCCGCCGGAACTGCTGAAACCGCGCAACTCGTGGAAGGACAAAGTCGCGTACGACAAGATGGCGGCCGACCTTTCAGCGCGCTTTGCCAAGAACTTCGAGCAGTTCGACGCGCCGCCCGAGGTGAAGGCCGCAGGCCCGAAGCCTACGTACGGGAAATGATTGCTGCGGAGTTTTCGGTGTGGTTTGCCGGGCGCGGCTAGTTGCCCGCGCCCGATAACAATCCGTAAACGCTCAATTGATTCGCTGTTCCGACGAATACCTTGCCATTCGCAATCGTGGGAACTGTAAACTTCGACGCCGGACCAGGGTTATCGCGAGCAACGCGCTGGCTCGAGTTGTACAACTCGCGTCCCAGATTCCGGGCGTCATAAGCATGCAGGATTGCGGCGCCGGGCCTGGGTGAGTAGTACGCATCGGTCTGCACCGCCCACACGATTCCATTCCTGTCGCCATTCGCTGAAACACTCACGGTGTTGCGAGTCAAGGAGTACACGGCCTGAGTTTGCGAAGCCGCAGGATGTGACAACATTCCATTACGGATACTGAAGGCGTGTATCGAATCTTTGGACGGGCTGATTCCCGATCCAAAATAAACATAGCCATTCCAATAAGCCGGTGTACCCATCTGCTGGCGGAGGCCAGAGATCTCCTGGATCACCTGCGTATTGCGATTGCCATCCGCCCGGTAACCTCCTAGAGCATCGCGGTTGAGCAGGTAGATATGACCGTTCTTGCCGCTGGTCACCGCCAGGTGCGGATAAGGTCCAGGCTGGTCAGGTAATAGAACCACGCCTGCCGATCCCAAGTCCAAGTCATCGCGCGCCATCTTCGCCTGATTGAAAGGAGTGAAGTAATCCAGCAGGGCTAAACCGTCAGATCCGGTTTTCAACTTGACGACGCTGTCGCTCAAGTTCACACCAGGTGGCTCGCCAAACGCGTCAAATGGACCATTCGCGACCGAGAGATAAAGATTGCCATCGGCATCGGCGGAGATTCCGCAGCCACTCATCCAAATGCCTCCCTGGTAGCCGTTCGGAGTGGTAACCCAGCTTCCAGTTTGCTTCAGCGTCGCCGGATCGTACGCGATGACCCAACCGTGGTACGCGCCAAAGTCACCGTAGGACGCAAATGCAATGTACAAGCGGCCTTGGTCGAGCAGCAGCGCGGCCCGTTGCAGATGGAAACGGGAGTCAAAGGCCAGAACGCCGTCTGAGCTTTCCCGCGCGGTACCGGGATGCGTCGCCTGGATAGGCTGCGGTCCACCGAATTTTTCCGCACCCGACGCCACATCCAGCGCATGCAGCCGGTGATAAAAAGCCCCATTTTCCTTGGTGGCGGCTACTACATAGATCGTGTTGCTGGTTACATCAATGACGGGAGTACTGGTGATTCCTATCTCCGGCACAATGTCACTTGCGTTCACGTCCGCAGGCGACAAACTGTTAATACCAGCGTCGGGATTGAGGAAATTAACTCGCCAAAGCGGAGTAATGGAACTTGAGTCCGCATCGAACGCATAAACGCTGTCATGTTGGGTTGCTACAATCACGACATTGTGAACGCCGTTACCAGGAATTGCGACCTCCGGCATGTAAAGCGGCTGCGCGTAAACGTAGCCATCCACTGGATAGGAATACAGCTTGCCGAACCGCGCCGGATTCACGTTCCCAGGCGTCAGTACCGTTTCATTCATGTATTGGCCGGTTCGAGCATTGTCGTTGTGGTAGGTGGTGACTGCAGTCAAGAGGTCACGTTCAGAGCTGGCTGTTCCGCTTGCCGCGGATGAGGTGGACGCTGGTAGGAAGTCTTGGCCTGCTGCATCCGCTTGGCCGCGGTTCCAGTTATGCATTTGGAACGCGACTACGAACAGCATGATGCCCGCTCCCACCGAGAATAACTGTGGGCGGGTCCGCGACAGCGCGAATACCATCCTGGCGGAATTCCGAAGACCAAAGTAAGCCGCGAGACCGAAGCCCAGACTCAGCAGCAGCACAGCGACCGGAGTTTCCAACACTGCTAAAGAATGCAGATGCATAACACTTGCAATTAGCGCTTAGCTTCCTAACACGGGAATGGAATCAAAGTGGTGACTTGTGCGGGCACATTCCCAATTCGCGGCACGTTCCCGATAAGATGCTTGGGCTGGTATCAATGATGCACACGGCAACGCTGTCGAAGCACCGCAGCACCTTCATCTTGAGGCTTCTCTCTGGTCAAAATTGTTAAGAAGTGTTTCTCCTCTATTAAATCCCCACTCCATTTCTTGCGGGTAATCTGGAATTGGTGACTGTGGTTCAGATCGCGGAGTTAATCTTCTTTTGATCCATACCTTCCGTCTCTGGCCGCCTTGATCTCGTTTCGATGGCAGCCGACAAGGCCGCGACTGCGTGTAGAATCGAGCCATGGGCTTTCGAGGTTTGAGTAACGATGCCAATTCGCGCAAGGGAAAGTCTCCCCCGCCTGACGACACTCACGAGGAAGCGGCTTATCTCAAGATGCTGGGCGAGAAGCAGCGTCCGGTCCGTATTAAGTTGATGGACGGCGATACCGTCCGCGGCTGGATTGAGTATTATGACCGACGTATGGTGCGTCTGACCCGCGAGGGAGCCCCCAACCTTTTCATCTTCAAGCACGAGATTGCTTACATCGCCGAGGACACTGCACGCAAGCCGCGTCCCGACGGCTCTGCTCAAGCGAGGAACGGTAACTCCGCAAGTGGTTCGGAATGACGCAGTACTTGCCCGAGGTTGAGGCGATCGCCCGAGAGGCCGGTGCGCTCCTCATGGGTTACTTCGCCAGCCATGTCACGATCGAGTACAAAGGCGACGTTGATCTGGTGACTGAGGCCGACCGTGCTTCGGAGAAAATGATCGTCGAGCGCTTGCGCACCCGCTGGCCGGAACACGGCATCGTCGGCGAAGAAGGAGCTCGCAGCGGTGCCGGTGCTGACTATCGCTGGTACGTCGATCCCCTGGATGGCACTACCAACTTCGCACATGGCTATCCAGTGTTTTGCATTTCGATCGCGCTAGTGCGCAACGCCCCTTCAACAAGCGCCCTTCGACTTCCCTCAGGGCAGGCTTCACCAGCGCTCGTTGGGGAACTAGACGCAACAGATGAGCAGCTTGAGGTGGGCGTTCTCTACGACCCGACACGCGATGAGATGTTCTGTGCGGAGCGCGGCCAGGGTGCAACCCTGAATGGCAAGCCGATTCACGTGTCCAAGACCGCGCGCTTGGCGGAATCGATCCTGGGCACGGGATTTCCCAGCCACAAGCGGCACAAAAATCCCAACATCCACTTTTATCACCAGATCACGTTGCGCTCGCATGGCGTTCGGCGCGCGGGATCGGCTGCGCTCGACCTGGCCAACGTCGCCTGCGGGCGCTATGACGGCTTCTGGGAACTCAATCTGAATCCGTGGGACACCGCCGCGGGCGCGCTCCTGGTTCAGGAAGCCGGCGGACGCGTGACCCGCTTTGACGGCTCGCCATTCCGCCTCGATAGCCGCGAAGTGCTGGCGACGAACCAACTCATTCATCAAGAGCTGATGACAAACTTCGAAGAGATCTTCGCCGGACGTGGGCTGGAAGAGTTGCCCTCACCGGTGGAATACGCGAAATCGCGCCACTAGCTTGACGTGCGGGCCAGCTCAGGACCCATCCCGGTGACGACTATTCCTAATTAAACACTACCGTCCTGTTTCCACAGACGAGCACTCGATTCTCAAGGTGCCAGCGCACGGCGCGTGAAAGAACCACCTTTTCCAAATCACGCCCCTTTTGAAGCAGGTCCGTAATTCTGTCGCGGTGCGAGATGCGAACCACATCCTGTTCGACAATCGGTCCTTCATCCAGGTCAGCCGTCACATAATGACTGGTAGCGCCAATCAGCTTTACCCCCCGCTCAAAAGCCTGATGATATGGTTTCGCGCCCACAAACGCCGGAAGGAACGAGTGGTGAATGTTGAGAATGCGCCACTCGAATTGCTTGACGAACTCCGACGATAGGATTTGCATATAGCGTGCCAGCACGACCAGATCAATGTCATGTTGATGTAGGGCGCTGAGTATCTCCTGCTCGGTTTCGGCCTTGTCCTTCCCAACCACCGCCAGGAACGGGATCTTGTAAAAGTCGGCCAGCCGCTCGGCACTCGGGTGATTGCTGCAGATGACGGGGATCTCGCAAGGCAGTTCGCCGTTGTGATGACGATAGAGCAGGTCCGCCAGGCAGTGGTCATAGTTGGAGACCAAAATTGCCACTCGGGGACGATGGTCAGAAAGCACCAGCCGGTACTTCATCAGGAAGCGCTCCGCCACGTGGTTGAAATGAGTTTCGAACTCGGCGATGGGAAGGTCGAAGTCCTCCAAGTCCCACTCCAACCGTGAAAAGAACACACCCTGCCCGTTATCAGGATGATCGTCAGAATGCAGGATTCCGCCGTGATGGGTAGTGATGAAATCGGAAATCGCAGCCACTACGCCTTGCCGGGCCAGCATGCCCGGACAACTGAGAAGCAAAACCGCTGTCTTCATCCTCGCAACCCATTCCGTGGCGCAATCGGAGATTATCGCATTCCGGGCACACCGGCAGGAACTCCCTGGTTAGCATCCATTACAATGCTGTGAACGTAGCTGTGAGGTGACCATGCGGCGCTTCGATTACGGCTTATTGCTTTGCTTTTGCTTGGTTTCGCTCTGTGGGTTCGCCCAGGAAAATCGCATCGTCGTGGTTGGGGTGGCGACCATGAAAAACGCTGCCACCCTTTCGGTTCCGGGTACCTTGGAGCGCGATCGACTGGTTACGTCACTGAACCAACTGAAGGCCGACAAAAAACTGCACATCAAGGTTCAAGGCGTGCCTCTGGATGGAATGACGCCCGACGATGTCGCCGGGGAGGCCAAAGACAAAAAGTGCGACTACGTGGTGTACACCACGCTGGTCGAGTTACGCGGTTCGACCGATCCTGCGATGCCTCGGCCGGGCACCATCGAAACCAACCCTAATGGCGTTTGGAGCCAACCCAATAATCCCCGCGGACAGGCCCTGGACCCAGAGTTTCGCGCCACGGTGGAATACAAGCTATATCGCGCCGGCGATAACGCCGCGATTGCGGGCGCGCCTTTCTCAACCCAGGAGGCAATGCCGGAGGCGGCAGTGGTTTCGCAGATCATGGACCGCATCGCAAACCGCGTATTCGCCGACGTGAAAAAGGCACCGTCGACGCAGCCGGAATAGAGTCCCGCGCCGCCCACGGTGCTTTGGTAGGTCATTGCGGCTGCTTCAAACTACAACATTCACCACAGCGTGGAAGCCGGAAGTGACGCTTATACCCGTTCTTTCCAGTAGCCGGGTCGCTGACGACAATGAGCAACAGCCAACACCTGAATGACGTTTGGGGAAACCTGATAAATAATCGCGAAGGGAAACTGGTGGAGCAAAAAGCGCCTGCAACCAATCATATACAGAGCCCAGCGTTCCGGGACTTCCTGGATAGTCTCTACCGCTCTGTTAAATTCGGCTGCGAACCTGACTGCCGTTGCCGGACTCCGTTCGTAGTACCACGTCAGCGCCGACAAATATTCCGCTTGTGCCTCTGGGAGAAACTCAATGGGTTTCGTCATGAAGGATCGCGTGCGCCTTCTCGCGAACTTCTTCCCAGGGAATCGTTCTCGCCCCTCCCGACCGCAGGGTCTCGATTCTCCGGGCGATCTCTTCCTGCCAGGCTGCCTCGACGTTCTCGTCAGTGCTTGATTCGAGGCTGTCGATTAGAGAGCTCGCCAGCTCGGCACGTTCCTTCACCGGAAGCGTCAGGGCCTTCTTCAGCAATGCGGTGGCTTCTTCGCTCATTGTGAGAATTGTATCCCTTCCTCTCGAACCTGGTGACTGCCAGAACGCCTGCCGCCGAAATTCTAGTTGCTAGTTGCCAGTTGCTTCTTCACCTCTTCGCTCAGCAGCTTGCCGTCCACGCGCGCGTCTCCGAATTTGGCCTTGGCGTTCTTCATCACCGCGCCCATGTCTTTCATAGTCGGCGATCCCATCTCTGCGATGGTGGCGCGGACCGTGGCAACGATCTCCTCTTCGCCGACCGCCTTCGGCATATAGCCCTCGATGATCGTTATCTCCTGGGCCTCCTTCGCAGCCAGTTCGAGGCGGTGGCCTTTTGTGAACTGGTCGATGGAGTCCTTACGCTGCTTGATCATCGTGGTAAAGACCTGCAACTCCTCTTTTTCCTCGAGATCGGCGCGTTTTTCGATTCTCTTGTTCTGCAGTGCCGCTTTCATCATGCGCAGGGTTAACAGCCGCAGCTCTTCCTTCTTGCGCATGGCATCCACCATGTCTTTTTGCACTTGCTGGGTCAAGGTCATGACCCAATTATAGGGTAGCCGGTCACATTGGTAGGTGATTGGGAACACGTGGCCACTACCTACCAGGGGTGGCTTGCTCAGCCGCGAAAGCCTATGATTAATTTGTCGGCGCCGGTGTGCGCCGGCAATCAACCTGTAGAGGTACTTGCCATGCTACGTAAGACACGGCTGTTTACTCCCGGACCGACTCCTCTTCTTCCAGCTGCTCAAAATGCGATTGCTGCCGCGGACATGCATCACCGCACGGCTGAGTTTCGTGAAATTTTCACCCGTACACTTGCTGATCTCAAGACCTTCATCGGCACCAAGAACGACGTTCTCATTCTCGCCTCCTCAGGTAGCGGCGCGATGGAGGCCGCAGTATCGAACCTTACTTCTCCCGGCGAAAAAGTCGCAGTACTTACGGCCGGAAAGTTCGGCGAGCGCTGGCGCGATCTCGCGAAGGCCTTCGCTTGCCAGATCGAGCTGATCGAAGTCCCCTACGGGCAGACCTTCGACCTTCGTGAAATCAAATCCAAACTCGACGGCGCCCGCGTGCTCTATATGCAGGCCACCGAAACCTCCACCGGAGCCCGTCATGACGTGAAGGCGATCGCCGCCCTGTTGAAAGGTACCGACACGCTGTTTGTGGTCGACGCCATCACGGGATTGGGCACCACCCATTTCGAAGTGGACGATTGGGGCATTGACATCCTCATTGGTGGCTCGCAGAAAGCCGTCATGATTCCGCCAGGACTCGCCTACCTTAGCGTGAGCGAGCGGGCGTGGCAACGCATGGAGACTGCCAAGCAGCCACGCTTCTATTTCGATCTGCGCAAAGAACGCAAATCGCAGACCAAAGGTGAATCTGCATTTACGCCTGCCGTCGCGCTGATCTGTGGGCTGGCCGCAGCGCTGGACTACATCCGCAAGTCTGGCGGTGGCAATCTCGCCGACGGGCGCGAGGCCCTCATCCACAACGCGGAAACTTCGGCCGCGATGGTTCGCGCCGGAGTGCAGGCCCTGGGTCTGAAGCTGTTCGCGCCCACGTGCCCTGCCGCTGCCGTAACCGCCATACTGGCGCCGGCTGGTGTGGATTCCAGCGCCATCGTGAAAGAATTCCGCGAGCGCTTTGCCATGGTGGTTGCCAACGGCCAGGGCGAAATGAAGGGCAAGCTCTTCCGCATCGCTCATCTTGGCTACTACGACTACCTTGACGCTCTTGGCGTCATCGGCGCGCTAGAGCATGTACTGCTCAAGGTTGCGCCGTCTCATCACATCGAACTGGGCGCAGGCGTGCGCGCCGTGCAGGAAGTTCTTGCCGGACAATTCGCCGAGGCGGCTACCGTATGAAGATCGTTATCGCTGACAAGATCTCATCTTCCGCATCTGCCATCTTTGGCGAACACAAAGACTGGAAAGTCGTAACCACTGACAAAGAAACCCTGCCCGGAGAACTGGCTACAGCGGACGCCATCCTGGTTCGCTCGGCAACGTTCGTCGACGCCGCAATGATGGACAAAGCTCCGAAGCTGCGCGTCATCGGGCGCGCTGGGGTAGGCGTGGACAACGTCGATCTCGACGCCGCAACCAAGCGTGGCATCGTGGTGATGAACACGCCGGGTGGCAATGCTGTCGCTGTCGCCGAGCACACTTTCGCCCTCATGCTGGCCTTGGCCCGTCACGTGGTGCGCGCCGACTCAACCATGCATGCCGGCAAGTGGGAGAAGAAGACGCTGCAAGGCAGCGAGCTTCGTGGCAAAACTCTCGGCATCGTCGGTTTGGGCCGGGTGGGAGTCGAAGTTTCCCGCCGCGCGCTGGCCTTTGGCATGAAGGTTGTCGCACATGATCCGTATGTGGCGCCGAGCCTTGCCCAACAATTGAACATTACCCTGGGGTCGCTCGATGAGGTCTTCGCGCAGTCTGACTACATCACGCTGCATGTCGGCCTGACACCGCAGACCCAGGGCATGATCAATGCCGATACCATCCGCAAGATGAAGAAGGGCGTGCGCCTGGTCAATTGCGCACGTGGCGAGTTGCTGAATGAGCCCGCCGTCATCGAAGCCCTGCAGTCGGGACAACTGGGTGGTGCTGCGCTGGATGTTTACAGCAATGAGCCGCTCAAGGACTCTCCGCTGGCCACGCTGCCCAACGTCATCCTGACGCCGCACATCGCGGGTTCCACGCATGAGGCGTCTGAGGCTGTCGGCGTGCAGATCGCGCTGCAGGTCCGCGAGTACCTGCTGAAGGGCGTTATTCAGAACGCGGTCAACGTCCCTTCGATCAGTGAAGAAGAGTACCAGCAGATGCTGCCGTACATCGTGCTCGGCGAGCGTCTGGGTGCCTTCCTGGCGCAATCGGGCGAGGGTGGCGTTGAGGAGATGGGGCTCAGCTACAGCGGCGAAATCGCGGAATGGAAGACCGCCCTCATTCGCAACGCCGCAGTAGCAGGCGCATTGAATCAGATCGCCCATGCCCACGAGCGTGCAAACCTGGTGAACGCGGCGTCCATCGCTGAGGAGCGTGGCATCCGCCTGACTGAGCGTAAGAAGACGCGCGACGCAGCTGGCGCGGCCAACGTGCTTCGCATGACCTTCAAAACAGGTCAGCAGGAAAACACGGTCGCGGGCTGCGTTCAGGCTGGTGGCTTGCCCAGGTTGTTGGAGATCGACGGCATCAACGTGGAAGCGCCACTGGAAGGCACCTTCATCTATCTGCGCAATCTCGACGTGCCCGGTGTTGTGGGACGCGTCGGAACGGTGTTGGGGCAGCATAATGTCAACATCGCCAACTTCTCGCTCGGTCGCAGCCACAAGGGACAGGAGTCGTCGGCAGTCGCGGTGGTTCAGGTGGACAGCGAAATCAGCGACAAGGTGCTCGACGCCTTGCGCAACATCGAGACCATCCTTCTCGCGAAAGCGATTCGCTTCGTCGCGCCGCAACCGAAAGCGGTGACAGCGTAGTTGCTGTAGTCGCAAAACAAAGCCGCGCCGGAGTTCCCTCCGGCGCGGCGATTTCTTTCTTCCTTCAGTAAGGCCTAGTGCGTGGCAACCGTCTGTCCTGCGCGGGCAGCGACGGCCAGGCGAACTTCGGCGCGGCGCAATGCGTACAGCACCGCGTCGTAGTCCAGATCGGCGGCATTCTGACGCAGAGCTTCTTCAGCGCGAGCCTTCGCCTCCTGCGCACGCTTGACGTCAATGTCTTCGGCGCGCTCCGCCGCGTCCGCCAGGATCGTCACCTTGTCCGGCAAGACTTCGGCAAATCCCCACGCGACCGCGAGGTGCTGCATCGTCGAGCCCGTCCGATAGCTGATCTCACCAATTTGCAGTTCGGTAATGAGCGGCGCGTGTCCGGGCAAAATCCCGAGTTCCCCGTTCTTGCCGGGAATCTGGACCTGGTCGGTGTCCTCGCGTACGAGGAGCCGGTCGGGTGTCACGATTTGTAAGTGCAGCGTGTCAGCCATGGCAGATTACGCGTGTGCCTTCATCTTCTCGGCTTCTTCCAGCACTTCGTTAATGTCGCCCTTCATGTAGAACGCCTGCTCGGGAATGTCGTCGTGCTTGCCGTCGACAATCTCCTGGAAGCTGCGCACGGTGTCGTCGATCTTCACGTAGCGCCCCTCCAGGCCCGTGAACTGCTCGGCCACGTAGAACGGCTGCGAGAGGAACTTCTGCACCTTGCGGGCACGCGACACCGTGAGCTTCTGGTCTTCGCTGAGCTCGTCGATACCCAGAATAGCGATGATGTCCTGCAGGTCCTTATAGCTCTGCAGCACGCGCTTTACGGCCTGCGCCGTGTTGTAGTGCTGCTCGCCGACGACCCGCGGATCGAGAATGCGCGAGGTGGAAGCCAGCGGGTCGACGGCGGGATAAATGCCCAGCTCGGAGATCTGGCGCGAAAGCACCGTCGTCGCATCCAGGTGAGCGAAGGTCGTGGCCGGCGCCGGATCGGTCAAATCGTCTGCGGGCACGTAAATCGCTTGCACCGACGTCACCGAGCCCTTTTTGGTCGAGGTGATGCGCTCCTGCAATTCGCCCATTTCGGTGGCCAGATTGGGCTGGTATCCCACAGCGGAGGGCATGCGGCCCAGCAACGTAGATACTTCCGAGCCTGCCTGCGTGAAACGGAAAATGTTGTCGATAAACAGCAGCGTGTCAGAACCTTCTTCGTCGCGGAAGTACTCGGCGACGGTCAGGGCGGTCAGCGCCACGCGCAAGCGCGCTCCGGGCGGCTCGGTCATCTGGCCGTAGATGAGAGCGGCCTTCGACTTCGCGGGATCCTTGATGTTGACCACGCCCGACTCCTGCATTTCCAGCCAGAGATCGTTGCCCTCGCGAGTGCGCTCGCCGACGCCGGCGAACACGGAAAATCCGCCGTGCTTTAGGGCCACGTTGTTGATGAGTTCCATGATGACGACGGTTTTGCCGACACCGGCGCCACCGAAGAGCCCGATCTTTCCGCCCTTCAAGAATGGCTGGATCAGGTCAATGACCTTCACGCCGGTCTCGAACATCTCCATCGAGGTGGACTGCTCGTCGAACGCAGGCGCCTCGCGATGGATGGGCATGCGCTTGTCGCATGGCACTGGGCCCAGCTTGTCCACCGGCTCACCGATGACGTTGAGGACCCGGCCGAGCGTGCCACGGCCGACCGGGACGGTGATAGGGCCGCCAAGGTCGAGGGCCTTCATGCCGCGAACCATGCCTTCTGTGGGCTCCATGGCAACGCAGCGGACGCGGCCCTCGCCGAGTTGCTGCTCCACTTCGAGGATTACGTTGATGGGCTGGGGAACCTTAAAGCCTTCACTGGTTACGCGCAGCGCCGAATAGATAGGCGGCAACGCCTTTTCAGAGAACTGCACGTCCACCGCGGGTCCTGCGATTTGAATAATGTGTCCGATATTTTCTGACATATGAATTCCGCTCTTCGCGATTCGCTTTTGGCCTTTAGCTCTTAGCCACAAGCTCTTAGCAAAATGTTTGACCGCAGAGACCAGTCTTGAACTAGCTACTAACCCCTAGTCCCTAGCCCCTGCTCTACAACGCTGCTGCGCCGCTCACAATTTCGATAATCTCTTTGGTGATCGCGGCCTGGCGCGCCCGGTTCATGGTCAGCGTCAAGGAGTCGATCACGTCGTTGGCATTATTGCTCGCCGAATCCATTGCCGTCATGCGGGCGGCATGCTCGGCCGCCACAGACTCGAGCAGGCCTTCGAAGATTTCGAAGGCTATGTAACGCGGCAGCAATCCGGCAAAAAGCTTCTCAGGGGACTGCTCGTAAATGTAATCCACCGGAGCGGTCGCAAACTTGGTAGCTTCTTTTTCAAACTCCGTCGGCTCTGGCTCCTTCAAGCTGACGCCCGCCGTGAGGGCCGCTTCCGCCATGCGCTCGCGGTCTCCCAACTGAAATTCCTCGGTCAAAGCGACCTCCCGACGACCCAATTCCTGCACCGGGAGAATTCGTTGTGCGATCAGGCGCTGCGAGATCACCGACTTGAATTCGTTGAAGATCAAGTAAACCGAATCAATCCGCTCATCCCGATAGGCCTTGGCAACACGGTCGGCAATTTCGGACACTTCTTCGTAATCCACCTTGGCTAGCAGGTTCAGGTGTTCGCCAATGACCTGGATTTGCCCCTTGCGCTCCTCGTCTGCCTTCCCGACGGGATAACGCCGGCGCAGAAAGTCGCGACCCTTGCGTCCCACAGCAACGATGTCGATATTCTTGTCTTTGAAATAGTCCAGGAACCTCAACGTCGCTTTCAGGACATTAGAATTGAACGCGCCTGCCAAACCCCGATCTCCAGTCACGAGGATGAGCAGGATATTTTGCTCGGGACGAACGGCCAACAGCGGATTCCAGGGCTCGCCGGTTTCCGGATTCACCAACTCGGCCCGGCTAACCGTTGACGCCAACACGTTTGCCAGCATCTGCGCGTAAGCGCGAGACGCTAACGCCCGCTCTTGCGCCCTTCGCAGCTTGGCCGCTGAAACCATCTTCATGGCTTTGGTGATCTGCCGCGTGTTCTTCACGCTGCGGATGCGCCGTCGGATGTCGCGTACGTTCGCCATGGTCTCTTACGCGCTCGCCTTCGCCACAGCTTCACGTTCGCTGGCGAAGCGGTCCTTGAATTCCTTGATGACTTTGGTCAGCGCAGCACGCAGATCGTCGTCGAGAATCTTCTTTTCCTCGATTGCCTTCAACACGCCTGGATTCGTAGTGTCCACGTAGTTGTAGAGGCCCTTTTCGAACTCGCCCAGTTGATCGACCGGCATGTCGTCGAGCAGGCCCTGAGTTCCGGCGTAGATGATGAGAATCTGCTTGGAGAACGGTAACGGTTGGTACTGGCCTTGCTTCAAAATTTCGGTGAGGCGACCACCACGCGCTAACTGAGCTTGCGTCGCCTTATCCAGATCGCTGCCGAACTGCGAGAACGCAGCCAGTTCACGGTACTGCGCCAGGTCCAAGCGCAACGTACCGGCAACCTGTCGCATGGCTTTGATCTGCGCGCTGCCGCCGACGCGGCTGACCGACAAGCCGACGTTCACAGCCGGACGCACGCCGGAGTTGAACAGGTCGGTCTCGAGATAAATCTGGCCGTCGGTAATGGAGATAACGTTCGTCGGAATGTACGCCGAAACGTCGCCCGCCTGGGTCTCGATGATGGGCAGAGCGGTCAGTGAACCGCCACCGAGTTCATTGTTGAGCTTCGCGGCGCGCTCCAGCAGACGCGAGTGGAGATAGAAAACGTCGCCGGGATAGGCTTCGCGTCCGGGCGGACGGCGCAACAGCAGCGAGATTTCGCGATAGGCGACGGCGTGCTTCGACAGATCGTCGTAGATGCAAAGTGCGTGCTTTCCGTTGTCGCGGAAATACTCGCCCATGGCGCAGGCGGCATAAGGAGCGATGTACTGCATGGGCGCTGGATCGGAGGCCGACGCCGAAACCACGATGGTGTATTCCATCGCGCCGAAATCTTCCAGAGTCTTCACCACCTGGGCGACCGAGGAGCGCTTCTGGCCGATGGCGCAGTAGATGCAGATAAGGTCGCGGCCCTTGCTGTTGATGATGGTGTCGAGCGCGACGGCAGTCTTGCCCGTCTGACGGTCGCCGATGATAAGTTCGCGCTGACCACGCCCGATGGGAATCATCGAGTCGATGGCCTTTAGTCCGGTGGCCATGGGCTCTTTCACCGGCTGGCGGTCAATCACACCGGGTGCGAGACGCTCAACCGGGATGTACTTATCGGTATTGACTGGCCCTTTGTCGTCGATGGGCACGCCAAGTCCATTGACCACACGGCCGATCATGGCATCGCCGACCGGCACGCTCATGATGCGGCCAGTACGCTTTACCTCATCACCCTCTTCCACTTCGGTATATTCGCCCAGCAGTACCACGCCAACCTGATCTTCTTCCAGGTTCATGGCGAGGCCGGCAACGTTGTGCGGGAAGGAAAGCAGTTCGCCCGCCATGACCTTGTCGAGCCCATAAACGCGGGCAATACCATCGCCGATGGACATGACGGTGCCGACTTCATCGACGGCGATCTTGGTTTCGTAGTTCTCGATCTGCTCGCGGATGAGTTTCGTGATCTCGTCTGCTTTAATCTGCGCCATAGAATTTCGTTCCAGTCCTGCTGATAACCTTTATGAATCCGCGACTACGCGGTACTAAGTTCCTGCTTGATCTTCTCCAGTTGGCCGCGCACTGAGCCGTCATAAATCGTGCTGCCGACGCGCACCACAACTCCGCCCAGCAGCTCGGGATCGGAGGAGTAGGTCGCGCGAACTTTCTTGCCGGTCAAGCGCTCCAACTGCGATTCCATTTCGCGCTTTCCATCTCCCGACAACGGCCGGGCGCTGGAGACTTCGGCCTCAGCCAATCCCAACTGGGCGTTCAGTTCGCTGTCAAACTGTCTCGCTACGTCATCCAACATCGCGATACGGCGATGATCGATAAGTATCGCGACAAAATTTCGGATTGTCTTGGTTATGCCCATCTGCCCAACAATGGCATCCAGCACGGCGCGTTTCTGCTCAGCCGACACTGCGGGCGATTCCCACACGCGACGCAATTCGGTGCTATCGTGGACCGCTTGCACAATGGCATTCAGCTGCTGCCGGGCGACGTCGGGATCAGTCTTCTGCTCGAGGACGACCTCTACCAGGGCGCGCGCGTATCGACTGGCAATGGCGGCCATAACCTATTTGCCATCCTTTCCCAGTTGCCCCACGAACTCGTGCAACAACGCCTGATCGGTTGCGTCGTCGACTTTGATCTTGCGTGATGCCAGATCAACCGCCAGCGTGGCAGCGTAGGTCTTCAATTCGCGGCGAGCATTGCGAGCGATGGCGCTGACCTCGGTCTCAACCGATTCCAAAACTTTGCGCTTGTCTTCCTCTGTTGCTTGGCGGATTCGCGCCTCTTCTGCTGCAGCCTCGCTCTCAGCCGACGCCCGAATCTCCGCGACCTCCGTGTCTAACTTCGCCAGGCGCGCTTCTATATCGCTTAAACGCCGTGCCGCGTCAGCGCTTGCGGCCTGCGCCTCGCGTATCCCCTTTTGAATGGCTTGGGTGCGATCGCGAAACATCTTGGGCACAGATGAGCGAAACAAGAGAACAAAGAACAAAACCACCAGGACAAAATTGATAAACCAATAGACCAAGTAGCTGGCGTGGGGACTGAGTCCCACCAGATGCCCC
Organism: uncultured Acidobacteriaceae bacterium; assembly: GCA_963721155.1. Lineage (GTDB taxonomy): Bacteria > Acidobacteriota > Terriglobia > Terriglobales > Acidobacteriaceae > Bog-257. The sequence goes on from CAVRID010000004.1 coordinate 263,815, forward strand.
ATCCACACTACAGACTTGGAGTACTTGAATTGGGCATTTTCTTCCCCGGCCTCACCGTTAGCGGCGCCAGTCAATTCCTCGCCGGTTGCAGTGTCGGGATTCTGTGATTGCTGTTGCGCAGAAGAAGATTGTTGTTGAGAAGCCGAGGAGGAGGAGGACGCGGGGGCTCCGGCAGGCTGCTGCGCGGCGAGCACACCGAATGCAAAAATCGCGAAGAGCAAAATCAGGGCCGCGCGGAGCAGAATTGGTTGCTTCTTCACGGTTGACCGCCAATCGCGGGAGCCACACCTGCGGGCCGCAGAATGGTGCGAATGATCTCGGCCGCGAGTCTCTCGGTTTCCCCTTGCAATCCCGCTCGTGCCGCGGCCATATCCTGCTCAATGGCGGCACGCGCTTCGCGAACTTGCTGTTGGGCCCGAGTGCGTGCCTCAACAATTGCGTCGGCGCGAGTTTGTTGTGCTCGTTGGCGGCGTGCTTCCTGCGTCTTGAAGATCGCCAGGCGCGCCTCCCGCAGGCTTTGCTCGTATTCCTGGGCCTTGGCTTCGGCAGCGGCAATGTCGGCGCGCGCTCTCACGAAGGCGCCCTCAGTGCGCTCGCGGCGCTCTTCGAGGACCCGCTTCAGCGGCTTGTGCAGCAGCACACTGTAGATGGCGTACAACGACAGCAGAATTACTATGGTCGGGATGGCTCCGAGCAGTAATTCCCCTACCTGTTTGAGAGTCTGGTCCATTCTTGTTTCGTGAGTGCCTACTGCTGAAGACGCACTGAGGGCGCTAAGGCAACAACTGGAACTATTGAAACTAACAGAGCTTGAGCCCCGATGTCAATGAAGCGGCAAGAGCCGCGAAGCATCAATCGGACTCGCAAGAATCGAAGACGCAGAATCCTCACAACGGGTTGAAGATATGCGGATGGAAAGAGGAAGAGATGGACGCCGAATCTCGGCGCGCGCCTCAGTTTCGGCCAGAAGGCTCAGTTGATCTTGGTCTCAAGCTCGTGCCAGCGCGAGTAGAGCTGGTCCACGAGTTGCTGAGCGGAGTGAAGCTTGGCTTGCGCCTCTATCAGCCGGTCACCGTCGCTGGCGATGGCGGGATCCTCGTATGCGGTACGCGCGGCTTGAAGCTCGCCTTCGGCTTCGGCGATGCGTTGCTCTAGAGTGGCGTACTCGCGAGCCTCGAGGTAGGAAAGCTTCTTTTTCGCAATGGGGTTCGCCGCTGCCGGGCTGGCGCTGTTAGTTTCACGATCAAGCGACTTTGCAACCGTCTTTGACCAGCGTTCACGCTCGTCCTGCCACGCCTCCCACTGCGAGTAATCGGCGAAGCGCCCGGCCGCACCCAGGCCATCGAGTCCGATGACGGTCGTCGAAACGCGATCCAGCAGATAGCGATCGTGGGTGACCAGCACCAGCGCGCCCCGGAATTCGAGCAGGCTCTCTTCCAATACCTCGAGCGTGGGGATGTCGAGGTCATTGGTGGGCTCATCCAGCAGCAATACATCGGCTGGCTGCAGCATGAGCCGAGCTATCAGCACGCGGGCGCGCTCTCCTCCCGACAGGCGGCCCACCGGTTGATTGAGTTGCTCACTGGTGAACAGAAAGCGTGCCGCCCACGAGGCCACGTGAACCACAGAATCCTGGTAGATGACGGAATCGCTGTCAGGCGCCAAGGCTCGGCGCAGCGTGACGTCCGCATCGAGCACGCGGTTCTGATCGAAGTAGACAATCTGCAACGAATCGGCGGTGCGGATTTCGCCAGCGGTCGGCGAGAGTTCTCGCGACAATAGCCGTAACAGCGTCGTCTTACCGCTGCCATTGGGGCCGACCAGTCCGACCCGCATACCGGCGGTGAGAATGAAGTCGAGATCGCGAAACAACGTGCGACCGCCAATATCGAAGCTGACGTTTTCCAACTCGATCAGCCGCCTGGTCTTCCGCTCGGTGGCAGAGAAATCGATTCCGGCGCTGGCCGTGCGAGTGCGCGCATTCAACTCAGCCAGTTCGCCGATGAGTTGATGCGCCTTGTCGATGCGAGCCTTTGACTTGGACGTGCGCGCCTTGGGTCCGCGCCGCAGCCATTCAATTTCGCGGTGTACGCGATTCTCCAGTGCGTCCTGGTGCTTGGCCTGGGCATGGAGGAAGGCTTCTTTCTCTTCGAGAAGCTTGCTGTAGTTGCCTGCGACACGCAGCAGTCCGTCAGGATAGGCACGATTCAACTCCACCATCGCCGTGGCAACGTTCTCCAGAAAATAACGATCGTGACTGACCACAACCGAAGCGAAAGGCGCGGATTGCAGCAGTTCTTCCAGCCATTCGATAGCAGCCAGGTCGAGGTGATTAGTGGGCTCGTCGAGCAATAGAATATCGGGCTGTTGCACCAGGGCTTCGGCAATGGCGAGCCGCTTGCGCCATCCGCCGGAGAGCGATTCCGCTTCAGCGTTGAGGTCTTCAAAGCCGGCGCGCCCGAGAGTCTCAGCCAGGCGGGCTTGCCACTCGTCAGCGGGGACGGCCGAGCGTTGCAGCGCGGCCTCAATTACATTGCGTATCGTCTGACCGGCGGCGAACTGTGATTCCTGCTGCACGTGGCTGAGGCGGGCGCGCTTGCGCAACGCCACTTCTCCGCCGTCGGGCTGGACCTCGCCGTAGAGAATTTGCAGTAACGTGGATTTGCCCGAGCCGTTCGGCCCGATCAGCCCGATGCGGTCGCCTTCGGCAATGGTGAACGCGATATTCCGAAAAAGCGGCGTGGCGCCATAGCTCTTGGAAATACCCTGTGCGTTGAGAATCGGCGGCAAGTGGGCAGCGTCCTTTGCGTGGTTAGTTCAGGATAGCAGGGACTGCTGCCGGCGATGTTTGAGTCGCGCCGTCGAAAATCAGTCACCACGGAGAACACGGAGCGCACGGAGTTTCTTATTTGTTCGTTTTCGCCGTGATCTCCGCGTCCTTCCGTGGTGAAATTTTATTCTTATGGATCTCAGTGTCTTCCGTGGTGAATTCAGCCGAGAGCAGTCGTCAAGGTCTGAAGCCGACGCTTTGCCACAGAGGAGCGCTCTCGTAAAGCACTCCATTGGCGACCACCGAGCGAACGCTGCGAATGTTGTGAATGTTCTCCAGCGGGTTAGCGTCGAGGATGTCCAGGTCGGCGCGCTTGCCTACCTCAATGCTGCCGCTGTCACGGTCAACTTTCATGGCGCGAGCGGGGACGATGGTTGCGGCCTGCAGCGCTTCCATCGGAGTGAAGCCCGCTTGCACGTACAGCTCGAGCTCGCGATAGAGCGAGTATCCCGGCACCGTCTGGTCGGTTCCGGCGACGATGCGTACTCCGGCGCGATGCAGCGCGCCGATGAGCGCCAAATCTTCTTTCGTGAGCTTTTGAGCGTCGGCAGCCAAGCTCCGGCGGCATGCCTCCGTTGAAGTAGTTGCTCGCGAAGTTCAGGCGCAACGTGGTCGATGCCGGGCTCTACTTTGTCGGCAGGTACGTTGGCGGGGCGGTTCTCAAATTCCATCAACGCCATCGTAGGATCGATTACCGTATTATGCTGCTTCAAAAATGCAACCGCCTTTTTGCCTGCCTGGGAATTAACGTCGAGCGAGGCAATCATCTTGAGACGCTCAGGCCACTTTAACTTCATGGGATCGACGCTCGGGGGAATGAGCATGTCGAGGACGTAGTGAATATGGTTGATCTGGTCCATGCCGTCGTTCACTCCGTCATAGGCGGTCATGCCGTTGGGAATGTGACCGGTGACGGTCATGCCGAGTCGGTGGGCATCGGCGCAGACAGCTCTGACATTGTCAGACTTCATGGAGCTGTAAATCTTGATCTGCTGAAAACCGGCATCGTGATAGCGCTGCACCCACATCTGGGCGTCGGCCGGGGAGTTCACGCGGTCAATGCCGATAGCGTGCGGCCCGTCACCGTCAACAATGCCGGCCAGTAGCATGTGCGGACCTAAAGCCGTGCCGCTGTTGACCGCATCGCGCACGGCGGTGATGAAGTCGAACTCATTGCCCACATCACGCACCGTGGTGACGCCGGCGGCGAGATAAATCGGCCCCCACTCCACCTGTTCGTAGTGCGCGTGCATGTCCCAGAGACCAGGAATGAGGTATTTTCCTGTGACATCAATGCGCTGGGCGTCGGCCGGAACTTTCACTTTGTCGGCGGGCCCGGCGGCGAGAATCTTTCCGTCGCGAGTGACGACAGTTGCGTTGGCGATAGGTGCGGCGCCGGTTCCGTCAATCAGAGTCGCGCCAGTGAAGGCAAAGGTTCCGGTGCGGCGTCCGGGCATTTGTTTGCTCAATTCGGTGAGCGCTGCCATTTCGTCGCGCGCGGCGCTGGCCACAAATTTCGCCAGGGCGGGTTCGTACTCCTCGCGCACCGCTTCGAAGTGATCGAACTCAGCGTCGGTAGAGACCAGCGCGGCGAGGTTGTTGTCGCTGTCCATCCACAGCGTTTCCAATCCCCAGATCAACCCGCGGATGCTGTAGCGCTCGACTTGTAGGTTGCGGCCGTCGAGGGCGATGGTCTCCGCGCCGCGGTCCTGGATTTGAACTTCGCCAGTGGGAAGGGTCGCCAACTGCGCTGGCGACCCGTGCGCCCGCCAGTAGCGAATGAGCGCCATTTGCATGGCAACCGGCGCATATCCCGCGATGGTGAAGAAATTCTGCGGCGCTGCGACGGTGCGCGTTTCGTTTCCCTGGACGGATGGTCGCCTGCGCGCCGTTGATCTCGACGTCAGTGTCGATGGTGGACATACGCGAGGTGTTCCCTTTGATGACGAAGCTTTGCGGAGTGTAGTCGGCAGCGGCGCGCAAGGAGGTGGTCAGAGGGACTTTGGTACCACGATCGGTGAACTCGAAGTTCGATTGCAGCGTGATGGCGTCGGCGTCGTGGGTGATGGTGTAGGTTTCTTCGCCAATGGGTTGCTCGAACTTGTGCAGGCGAAAGCGGCCAGCGTCAGCCGAAGCAGCAGGAACGGCGGCTTGAGAGAGCGAGGCGACAGGAGCAAACGCAGCAAAGAAGACAAGAAGACAGGCAGTGCGGGCAGGAGAAAAGAAGCGTGAGAGCATAAGGAGAGATTGTATCGCCGGAGCGGGAGGCGCCGCAGAGACTCGAGCAATGTGTGCAGGCTTGGCACAAGATGTTTGGAGGTTCCCGCCTGCTTTTCCTCACAATCCACAGGCGTCCACATAGGTGCACCGAGATCGGGCGTTGAAGCGCCTGCGTTGCGGGACTAGAGTCCAAAGAATGCGGCAGGCGAGATTTGGGTTCAGGCGGGGAACAAAGCGGCGGTTGGTTTAGCCGTCGGGGGCAGCAACGTGGAAATGCAAGTGGGGAAAATGTGTTGGCACACGATTCGCTGGGGAAGTGCAACTTATTGAACGCTTGCTCAGGGAAAAGCGAGAAAAGGGATCCCGGTTACTTCGCTGATTCGTGCCGAAAAGTGTAAAATAATACAAGATATTGTGTTATCCACTTGACATCCACAAGATGTCGGGATTAATGTTCGCGAAAGTGGTTCGTCGAAGCAGGTGTTAGGAAGCTTCCTTCCCCCAGATCCAAGGCGGGCAGAGGTGACCACCTTGGGCGTGCAATTGGGTTCAGGTTTGTTGACGATTCTCTTTTTCGGGGCAGGTTTCAGCAGGTAGCAGGAGTTAGGGTAGGGCTCTTCCGCGAATCAAAGCGGAGAGAGGCTTCTCGCAGTTTGCTTCGCTCGCAACATTGCGGGCGAAGGGTGGCAGTGGGGCCAACGAAGTCATCGCCAAGACGGTGGCATCAGGGCTGTTCCTTCCCAAGTCAATGCGGTACTTGAGCGCGCGAGGTCGAGCGCCGAGTTGCCGGTCCGGAATCCGCCACAGGATTTCTCCTGGGCGGAACGCTGTTTGCGGTGGCGCCGGACAAAGATCAACCCGGGGGCTTCTTTTCCTGTCGATGATACGCAGGCAGGCGAAGAGGCCCCCACAACCTTGTGGGACGATATCGGCCCTAAGGACAGTTAAACTGCAGTCCCGCTTTGCGGGACGCAACATGATAGCCAGCGCTTCAGCGCTGGGTAGCTACGAGCGAGAATCCGAGTCCCTTCAGGGTTGACGCAAAGCAGGTCCCTCGCGGACTAAAGTCCGCTCGGGATGACAAAAATATAGATGGACTCATATGGCGCACCTAAAGGTGCGCCCCTTCAAGGCGAGATGAGGTCTGATCTCTCCGCGGCTTGCTTAAGCACGCAGTGTGAAGCGCAGTTTTCATAACGGTATCTAACATTATTTAGGAGCACTCTCCATGGCTGAAGTCACCACCAACCCAACCACCGCGAATCCGCCGTCCATCGCGACCGGTGAGTCCACTACCACTGCCTCTCTCGCCTCCAAGAAGCGCGCGCCCGGCCTCACCTTCAAGCGCTTTTTCACCAAGGCCGGTGTCTCGCCCTACGACGAGCTGGAGTGGGAGCTGCGTCTGGCGCAGATCACCGACTCACACGGCGGCATCATCTTCGAGCAGAAAGACGTCGAGGTCCCCAAGGACTGGTCGATGACGGCGACCAACATTGTCGCCAGCAAATATCTGCATGGTCCGCTCGACACGCCCGAACGCGAGAGCGGCGTGCGCGCCCTGGTGACCCGCGTTGCCGAGACCATTCGCGAATGGGGCATCAAGGGCGGATACTTCCGCAGCGACGACGACGCGGCCATCTTCCACGATGAACTGGCGCACCTGCTGTTGCAGCAGAAGGCGGCCTTCAATTCGCCGGTATGGTTCAACGTGGGTTGCGATCGCATCGAGCCCAACTCCGACGCGCAGAACTGGCACTGGAATCCCCAGACGCAGCGCGTGGAATACGGCGCGGTCGGCTACAAGAATCCGCAGTGCTCGGCGTGCTTCATCAACTCGGTACACGATTCGCTCGACAGCATCCTCACCCTCGCCAAGACCGAGGGCATGCTGTTCAAGTGGGGGTCGGGCACGGGCACCAACCTTTCGCCGCTGCGTTCATCCGCCGAATCGCTTTCCGGCGGCGGCACGGCTAGCGGTCCACTCAGCTTCATGAAGGGCTTCGACGCCTTCGCCGGCGTCATCAAGTCGGGCGGCAAGACGCGCCGCGCAGCCAAGATGGTCATCCTCAACGTCGACCATCCTGACGTGATGGACTTCATCGAGTGCAAGCAGAAGGAAGAAGCCAAGGCTTGGGCGCTGGTCGAAGCCGGATACGACGGCAGCGGTCCCGACAGCGAGGCCTACTCGTCCATCTTCTTCCAGAACGCCAACAACTCGGTGCGCGTGACTGACGACTTCATGTACGCGGTGCTGCGCGACGGCGAATTCAGCACCCGCTCGGTGAAGGACGGCCATCCCGTGCAGACCTTCAAGGCGCGCGAGATGCTGCGCAAAATTTCCGACGCCACCTGGCACTGCGGTGATCCCGGCATGCAGTACGACACCACGGTCAACCGCTGGCACACCTCGAAGAACACGGCGCGCATCAACGCGTCGAATCCGTGCAGCGAGTACATGTTCCTCGACGACTCGGCCTGCAACCTGGCCAGCCTGAACCTGATGAAGTTCGCGCCCAACGGCGTCTTCGACGTCGAGGCCTATCGTCACGCCTGCGCCGTCATGATTACCGCGCAGGAAATTCTGGTCGACAACAGCGGCTATCCGACTGAAGCCATCGGCAAGAACTCGCATGACTATCGTCCGCTGGGACTCGGCTACGCGAACCTTGGGGCGCTGCTGATGGCCGCGGGCCTGCCCTACGACTCCGATGCGGGACGCGACTACGCTGCCTGCGTTACCGCCATCATGTGCGGCGAAGCTTACCTGCAATCGTCAAAGATTGCCGAGCTTTGCCAGCCACTCGCGCCTGCCACGGAGATGACGGGAGCTACAAAACAATTGTCATCACGAGGCGAAGCCGCGGGATCTGCTTTTGAACTGTCATCCCGAGCGAGCGCAGCGGAGTCGAGGGACCTGCTGTCTAGCCCGCTGACACCTATCCCCTGACCCCTGGCGCTGCTTGTCCCGGCTGGTACATCAATCGCGAGCCTTTCCTCGATGTCATCCGCATGCATCGCGCATCGGTGAACAACATCGACAAGACGCACGTTCCGGCATCGCTCTTCGAAGCCAGCAAGAACACCTGGGACGAAGCCCTGAAGCACGGCGAGAAGTTCGGCTATCGCAACGCGCAGGTCACGGTGCTGGCGCCCACGGGCACCATCGGCTTCATGATGGATTGCGACACCACCGGCATCGAGCCTGACCTGGCGCTGGTGAAGTACAAGAAGCTGGTCGGCGGCGGCATGATCAAGATCGTGAACAACACCGTGCCGGCCGCGCTGTTCAAGCTGGGCTACACGGCCGACCAGACCAACGCCATCGTCAGCTACATCGACGCCACCGGCACCATCGAGGGCGCGCCCTCGGTGAAGGAAGAGCACCTGCCGGTCTTCGATTGCTCGTTCAAGCCGTCGAAGGGCACGCGCACCATTCACTATCTCGGACATCTGCGCATGATGGCCGCGACCCAGCCGTTCATCTCGGGCGCAATCTCCAAGACCATCAACATGCCCGAGAACGCGACGGTGGACGACATCACCGAGGCGTACATCCAGGCGTGGAAGCTGGGACTGAAGGCGGTCGCCATCTATCGCGATGGATCGAAGAAGGCGCAGCCGCTCAGCTCCATGGGATCGGCTACGGCGAAGTCGAAGAAGGGCGACGCGCTCGCCACCGCCGAGGTGGTGGAGGACGAGGCCGCTGCTCCACCGCGCGCCATCCGTCACCGCCTGCCCGATGAGCGCCTGTCGATCACCCACAAGTTCAGCGTGGGCGGACACGAAGGCTACCTCACTGTGGGACTTTATAAGGATGGCATGCCGGGTGAGTTGTTCATCACCATGGCCAAGGAAGGCTCGACCGTCAGCGGCCTGATGGACAGCTTCGCCTGCGCCACGTCGCTGGCGTTGCAGCACGGCGTGCCGCTGAAGCTGATGTGCGAGAAGTTCGCGCACACCCGCTTCGAGCCCAGCGGCTGGAGCCATAACCAGGACATCGGCTACGCCAAGTCGATCATGGATTACATCTTCCGCTGGCTGCAGCTGCGGTTCCTGACCGGCCAGCAGCAGGCGCTGTTCGACGGCCTGCGTCCGAAGTACATCAACGCTCCGCCGCCGGGCACGCCGGAGGAGAACGGCTATCGGCCAGAAGTCGTTCGGCGACTTCAGCGAAGGTGCTCCCTCCAGTCTGTCATCCCGACCGACCGTCTGATTTGTCATCACGAGGCGCAGCCGAGGGATCTGCTGTTACTGACAACCGGCAACTGACAACTGACAACCGCTTTGTCCACGCCTCCGACGCGCTGAAGGACATGATCGAAATGGGAGACTCACCCAGCTGCCCCGTCTGCGGCGCAATCATGACGAGGAACGGAAGCTGCTACCGGTGCATGAGTTGCGGCAGCACGAGCGGGTGCTCGTAGATAAGGATTGTCATCAGGAACGGACGACGTGTGGGTGGACGTTTGAGATGAAACTGATGTACGTTTAGGTGAAAATGGGGACCCCATGAGATGAGAATGGGACCCCATGAGATGAGAATGAGGATCCCAGGTGCGGTGCTCGGAATAGAACGAATCAGGCGCTCAGCTGAGCGCGCCCGGAAGTTTACCACCATTGTGGCGACGGCCTCCCCGAGCCAGGACCGATCCCCTTGGTAAGCCCCGGCTAACCTCTTTAGTAGATGTGTTGTCATGCCGGTTCCTTCCTTCGCACGTCGTTTTCGACCTCAGGTTGACCAATCATTGAAAGTACTGCCGCACCGGTGCGCCCGGAGCCGCCGAACTGCTGAGCAAAATCGCTGTGCCTGGATTGGATGGCTGCAACTGCGCTGGCAGGACTTCACCTTGCTTAATGCAAGGAGAGTCCGCAAGAACCAGAATGATCTCGAGTTGTTATGTGGATGGCGAAGGGCATGAATGCGCTCAGACACTTGTACGGCAAGGTCATGTCTATCCAGGACCTGGCCGACTTCTCGTCCGATTGCAGGATTCTGCGAATCGTGTTCTCGTCGGCAGAGCAGGTTCGCTCGCGACGCGTCGTAACCCGCTCGCGCTTTCGCCCAACGGGAAAATATCCCAGCTGGAAGATGGAGCGCATGCTGCAGTGGGAATCGATGAATGAGCTCCATGCTTTCCGTCTGCTGGATTGTGATCCGAGGGTTACGGCCTTCACTGAGCAACCCTGCGAGATCGTTTATGTCGACGGGACCGAGACCAGACACCACTATCCAGACATTTACGTCGAAGTCGACAGTAACCGGGAGCTTTGGGAGGTGAAAGCCGAGTGCGAGGCTTCGCAGAGTGAAGTCTCAACCCGGACCGAGCTGTTGACAAGCGGCCTACAAGAGTACGGCTTCACCTATCGAGTCGTGCTGGACCACGAACTGGCTAAGCAGCCAAGACTCGACAACGCGAAGACCCTGCTGCGTTACGGCCGACGTACGGCAAGTGATAACGAACGTGAATACGTACGCCTGGCTTTGAAGAGAAAGGGCCACCTCAGCTGGTCCGAGGTCTGCGACAGGCGCCTTGGGTACTCACAGCCGGGAGATCGTTTGCCGTCTCGTGCTCGAGGGTGTGCTGAGCTTCGATGTGGATTCACCTTTAGGCCCGGGTACACAGTTCCTTGAAAGGAGGAACCACTGATATGGGAACCGCTGCTTTCGAACGAGACGCGGTCGTCGAAATCGATGGTCAGAAGTACCGCTTGCTGCGGAAGGTGTCGGAGACGTGCTGGCAACTTGAGCACACCAAAACGGCTCGCATCTCTGAGTTGGAACAGGAGAAGCTGCTCAGAATGTATGCCGATCGCAAACTCAGATTCGCGAACGGCGGTGCAGGAATTGGGCGCGGAAAAGCTCACATCGAAATATCAGAAACCGCGAAACTGCGCCGCCTGTACGTACTCGCCGCCCTGAAAACGGATACCCTCACCGATCTCAAGCAGGCCATCTCGAACGTGTGGCGTAAGACAAACAGGCCCGACCATCCACCGGGCTATAAGAGTGTGTATCGCTGGAAAAAGCGGTTCCTGGAGTCAGGTTCTGACATTCGGGCGCTAGAGGACGAGCAGCGGACAGGGAACAAGACCAAGCGTTTTCCCTCCGAGGTATTGGAGATATGCGAGCAGTCGATCGACACGGTGTACATGAGGAGAGAAAGGAAGCACCTGCAGGACGTGCTCGACCAGGCCATCGTCAAAGTTCGCGAAGAAAACCGAATGCGTCCAGCAGAGTATGGCATTGCCGCTTCCGACACGACGACTGGTGAAGCGGCTGGTGGAAGAGATTCCGGCATTCGACCGGTACACGGCGCGTTACGGGCATGATGCTGCGCTGCGACGCTTCCGCTCGGTGGAAGGGCACCGTGTCACCCACGAACCCCTGGAGCGAGCGGAAATCGACCACACCAATCTGGACCTCTTCGCCATTGACGATGAGACCCTCCTGCCCCTCGGGCGGCCGTGGTTCTCGGCCTGTGAAGACGACTACACACGTTGCATTCTGGGTATGTTCGTGGGCTTCATTCCGCCGAGCTTCTTGACCGTTTCCCTTTGTCTGAAAGATGCCTTCCGCCCGAAGACCTGGCTGAAACAAGCTTATCCCGATATCCGGTCGGACTGGCCCGCTCATGGAGTCATGCGGGAACTCGTGCTGGATAACGGTCCCGAGTTTCATAGCGACAGCCTGGAACAGGTATGCCTGTTTAACGGCATCGAGATGCATTACGCCCCGCGCAAAACTCCTTGGTTCAAGGGAAAGATCGAACGCTTCTTTGGGACCCTGAATGAAGGCGTGGCCCATGGCACGCCGGGAACTTCATTCAACAACATCTTCGAGAAGGGCGACTACGATCCGGCGAAGCACGCGATTGTGACGTTCTCCACCTTGAAGAGGGTCGTCCGCAAGTGGCTGGCGGACGTTTACCACCAGAAACCTCATCGCGCTTTGGGCATTTCGCCGGTCGAAATGTGGAACTCCAGCATCAAGCCGGAGGACATTCGAGTTCCCGAGGATCCGGCGGTTCTGGATGTAGTCATGGGCCGCCGGTACCAGCGAGCGCTGACCCACAAAGGCGTCGAGTTCCAGGGACTCTACTACAACTCGCCCGAACTGCATGAACTGCGCTGCCGGAAAGGCAATGAACTGCCGGTAGAGATCCGGGTCGACGAGAGCGACCTGGGGCACATTTTCGTCCTGTCGCCGAAGGAGAAGGAAGTGTTTACGGTGCCCGCCCTGCGACGCGACTACGCAACAGGGATTGGGCTATTCCAGCACCGGGTGATTCGCCGCTACCAGAAACGACACGCAAGTCTGGAACCAAGTCCCGACGGATGGCTGCAGGCCAAAGAAGAGATCGTGGAGATTATCGAGAGTGAAACGCGGCTGAAGCGGAAGCGGTCCAACAAGCGGGTCGCCCGTTGGGGAGATTCCAAGTCGGCTGGCGGTCAGACAGAGTGGGACGGCAGTTCGGTTCCAAGCCAGACTTTGCCAGCTTCTGTCGAGACCGGCACAGAGTGTCCAAGGGAAGCCTTCGAAGAACGCGCCTCGAAGGTGAGAGTCCTTCCGGTCACGATCCAGGATAGGTGACGTATGAACAGTCTTGCCAGCCTGGTCGACCGCACTCTGGTTTCCCATGCGCCCTTTCAAGCGGCAGTTCGGGAGATCGAAACATGCTTTGAGTTTGCCGGGAAGCATCGGAGCCGATATGCGTTGCATTAATCGGACCGTCACGCACGGGAAAATCACGGGTGCTGGACGTTTGCGAACGGCAGCATCCCAAGGTCCGTCGTGAGGACGGAATGTACGTTCCCATCTTGCGTGTAACCACCCCATCGAAGCCGACCGTAAAAGGTCTTGCCGAAGTCTTGTTGGAGGGAATGGGCGCGGTAGACGCAACCCGCGGCACCGAGAACGAAAGGACCCGGCGCGTAAGGTGCCTGATGCGCAACACGGGAACCCGAATGCTGATGATCGACGAGTTTCAGCATTTCTTCGACAAGGGCACGAAACTGATCATGCACCACGTCGCCGACTGGCTCAAGATTCTGGTGGATGAAACCCGGTGTGCGCTGGTGGTCGCCGGGCTTCCATCCTGCCAGACCGTCATCGATTCCAACGAGCAATTGGCGGGACGGTTTCACGCACCCATCCTGATGCCACGATTCTCGTGGCAGGACCTGGAACAACGGGAAGAGTTTATCGGGATTTTGCACGCATTCCACGGGGTGCTGAGCCAGCACTTTCAGACGCCCGAGTTTCAGCAGGAGGCCATGGCGTTCCGGTTCTACTGCGCCACCGGAGGACTAATCGGATATCTGACGAAGATCTTGCGGCGATCGGTATGGCACGCGGTTGCAGCGGAGAGAAAGGGAAATCACGCTCGAAGACCTATGCGATGCGCACGAGAAGGCCGTGTGGTGCGGACGGGTTCCGCAACGTCTTCCAAGACCCTTCGCACGCAACTTCAAACTCATACCGACGGTTGACCTATTGAGAGAGGTCAGCCTCATTGGAACCGTCTACGTGCCTGCGGACGAGTCCGATATTCCTCCGGCGAAGCCCGCGAGATCCGAGCGCCGAAAGCCTGGAGGCGAGTCGGCGGCTGCATGGCTGGTGGCGCGATGACCACACCGCTGTTGGTGCGCCACCCCGCTCCTTTCCCAACAGAAAGCCTGTTCGGCTACATCTTGCGACTGAGCGAAGAGAATGGCTATACGACGCCATGGAGCCTGTTTCTGCTTGCGCGGATCAGACAGCACGAGGCACGGTCGACCGGCATGAAGGTGGCGAAACTCGCACGAGTATGCAACCGGCCCCAGACCGAACTGCAGTCCATTTCCTACCGATGGCCAGGCGATCACCTGAGGTCCTGTCGTTTGCTTGGGCATTTGCTTACGCCATGGGAGTTGGTTGTAACCCGGCCCAAATTGTGTCCGGAATGCGTCGCGGAGAAGGGGTTCATCGAAGCTCACTTTGACCTGGCGCTCATGACTGGATGCCCTGTACACAGCAGGTCACTGCTTTCCCGCTGCCCCGGGTGCATGAACCCATTGCGCTGGTTCCGGCCGGGGTTGCTCGAATGCCACTGTGGCGCGAGTCTGCGGAACGCCGATCTGCCTGCGATCTCGATGGCCGACTCCGATCTGCTCGACATCATGCGACGAAAAATACTCGGCCTCGCCGCCGGCCGGGATTATGATTCGAGACTCCCTAGTTCGCATCTCGAGGTCATGAGGCTTCAGCCCCTGCTGTCGGTAGTCGCCATGCTGGGAAGACGCCGCATGGTCGTCGACCAGGATTCCGACCGAAGAAATTCCCGGCGGATCGTTTCCGCGGCCGCCAGCGTCCTGGCTGACTGGCCGAACAATTTCTTTCCGGCTCCTTCGTGGAATCACCGAAAGCATGCAGCGGATAGGAATCTTCGACAGGTGTCGCGCGAGGGAGGCTTAGTGGAATCTACCGCTCACCACTTAGCCTCAGACGGATCAAGCCGACTGAACAGGCCGACTTCTTGAGAGTTGCATTCCTCGGCTTCATCAGGAACGACTGGAAGCCTGATTTCATTGACCAGAAACTGATGAAGCACTTGAGAACCGGCCAGTCCGAGCGGTTCATATCCAAAGCCGCGTTTGCTCGACGGTACGGCATGGACCCGAGAACGGCGACTCGCTTTGTGGAAGACCAAAGAGTTCCCTCGAAGACCTTTCGATGGGGCATGGGGGAACGTAAGCTAATTGACAGCGCAGCAGCAAGGCTCTCCCCTACACTTCCGGGCAAGATCTATAGGTTGAGACGGGCAGCTGCGATGATCGGGATATCCGTCGGATTGTTAAGACGGATGAAAGCAACTGGCGATTTCGAGGTGAACCATTTGCTCGGGATGAAACCGGGGTTTCATGAGTTGGACATTGAAGCCTTCATTCAGAAACTTAAGAGGCTAGCACCTCTTATGAACCCTGCGGATCTGTCTTCACCCAGGTACATCCGCTTCGCAATCGTTGCGCGCGGATGGTATGGTTCCGTCGAGGCCAAGGCAAATATCGTGCGAGCCGTGTTGTCGAGAGATTTGCCGGTCGTCGGCAACGTCGACGGAACAGTTGCAGGGATGCTCGTCTCGTATGAGGCATTCAGCGTTTGGCGCACGACGAACGGGCCCGTGCGAACGGAGATACCAGGACTATAGCCGAGGCTGCTCGCCTGCTGGAATGTAATACCAGGTCAGTCCGGCGATTGGTTGAACTGGAATGGCTCAGAGCCAAACCGACACCTAAAGCCTTCCGGGTCACAGATGAATCGATTGCTGAATTCAAGAAGCGGTATGTCTCTCTTCTGTCCATTGCAAGAACGGCCAAGAGTGCCTCGTGGGCGCTCCAGAACATCTGCAAGAGATGCAACCTCCCAATGCTAGTTGCAAGGCAGTCGGGCAAG
>CAVRID010000005.1:0-1033061 GCA_963721155.1 uncultured Acidobacteriaceae bacterium
TTCCCAACCCTGCTGCTGCGGCGATGTGTTTATAACCCTTCGGGTTTGCGAGACGGATCAATGAGTGAGTGAATGGTCTCAACCGGCGTTGCTCAAGCCTGCGTGGGAATGAGAACTCTCCGAAGTTCGACCCAATATTTAGACCAGCGGCGCGCGGACTCCATTATGGCCAGGAGCATTGCTCCACAAACAGGCCGGAGACATTTGCGCAGACCAACGCACCCACCCAGAGAGTACGCTTGCAATCTGGCGGCGGACCATACATTCCCACAGCGACGACGGCGGGCATATGAGTAAACCAAAACCGGACATTTCACTTGCTATGAAAAGCGGACATTTTAACTTGCTACGGACAGCAGCCGCTTTCTGTGGTAGTGAACCCGCCGCCGCTTCGTGATAGTTTGGAATCATGGTCCATGAGATCTTCCCGGTCGGCCCGCTGCAATGCAATTGCTCGGTGATCGGCGATGAACAGACGAAAGAAGCGATGGTCATCGATCCCGGTGATGACATCGACGACGTGATGACCGTAATACAACGTCACGGACTGACGGTGAAGCAGATCGTCGTGACCCATGCGCACATCGATCACATTGGCGGAGCGACTAAGCTGAAGCGACTGACCGGCGCTCCTATTCTGCTCAACCAAAACGACAATGCTCTACTGAAGATGCTGGACCTGCAGGCGACGTGGATCGGCATGCGTCCTCCGGAGAAGGTTGTGATCGATGCCAGCCTTAGCACGGGTGACAAAGTTCGCGCCGGCAGTTTGGTGGGTGAGGTTCTCCATACTCCGGGTCACACCGAAGGGAGCATCTGTCTGTATTTCGCGCCCGAGAAGAAGCTGATAGCAGGAGATACGCTGTTCGCGGGATCCATAGGGCGCACGGATTTGCCGGGCGGTTCGTACGAGAAGATCATGCAGTCATTGCACGGCCCCGTGCTGGCACTGCCTGACGAGACTATTGTTGTGCCGGGACATGGACCGCTTACCACCATCGGCGAAGAGCGCGCCAGCAATCCGTTCTTGTTACTTTGAAATAACACGCTTTTCGCTTTTCGCCGACTCCGCGCGTCAGTCCTTTCTCTTCGAACCTGCTTGCATCTCCGTTTATTCACTGGTTGCGGGAGTTCGCGAGCAGGATTTTTCTCCTAGTCTGCCGCAGGTTCGCTTAACACTGCCTCTTTGGCGACATCTGAATTTCGCATCTCAGACGAGCTGTAGAGGAATTTTGTTTTGGCGAAGAGCGTAGAGCGAAAGGC
The DNA here is from genome assembly GCA_963721155.1 of uncultured Acidobacteriaceae bacterium. Lineage (GTDB taxonomy): Bacteria > Acidobacteriota > Terriglobia > Terriglobales > Acidobacteriaceae > Bog-257. The sequence continues at coordinate 1,264 of CAVRID010000005.1, forward strand.
GAAAAGCGCCTCCCCATCGACTGCCAATTCCTTAAACAGACTACGCACGATTACGCTCTGTGGAATCACCAGCACAATAACATAAGACAAAATGGTTCCGCCGATCACACCGACGGAGCCGATGTGCCGAACCAGCGCGATGGACAATGCAATGTTCACAACTGCCGCCACGATTGACAGAAATGCTTGTTCACATGTCCGGTTCAGCGCTGCCAGCAAACAGGACTCGACGCTCATGAATCCGTTAATCAGCGCCCACACGCCCATCGCCAGCAGCAGAGAAAACGCCGGCACTGCCGCAGGTCCCGCCCACAGCCGAATCAAAACGCGGCCAAAAACAACCAGCACAGCCACGCAGCACAGATTCAGCGCGACAGTGCCTGTCATCATGAGAGAGAATGTACGCCGTATCCAGCCATAGTCACGCTTGGCGTAAGCTTCTGCGTAGGCGGGCCAAAGCGCGGGAAAGACGAGCGACTGCAATGCCGCCGTAAGTCCTACCAATCGCCATGTAACGCTGTAGGGTGTGACCTCGGCGGCTCCAAGATAATGACTGACCACGATATTGTCGGAACTGAAGACGACCACCGCCGCCACTTGGATCAGGAAAAACGAAGAGCCGGAACGGAACAGTTCCCTGCCGGTCGAGCTGTCGATCAGCACTGGACGTGGCACGAGCCACGGCTTGCTCCACGCGATCACAAGAATCAGATTAGCGAGGCTGGCAAAAGTCAGGCATCCCACCGACATCACAAACAGGACCGGCATCGAAACGCGTAAGAAGATACCCACAACAAGGCCGACCACACTGGCGACTGCGCCCGCACAGACAGCGTAGTTGTTGCGATGCAGTTCCTGATAGCCGGCCAGAAGTTTCGCCCCCAGGTTGCAGGGCAGGCCGAGCAACATCAGGACGGCAGCAACTGCAACCGTGTCACGCACCTCCGACGCTGATACGTTTGCGCTGACGTTGAATAACTTCATCCAGTTCACGCGATCACAGACAATCGCGAAGACCCCACCGGCAATCGTCGCAATGCTTGCGGTGACCAGCAGCGCATTGGTGAAATAGCGCGCGGCGGAGATTTTGTCGTCGAGCGCGTACGCCCGCGAGATGCTGTTGGTCAATGTATTGGCGATACCGAGGTCGAGCAGGTTGATCCACACAACGGTCGTGGTAATCGTCGCCCATATGCCATAGCGTTCGGCTCCCAGATAGCGCACCGCGAGCGGCAACGACAACAGCGTGAGTCCTGCCGATAAGAGTCTCGCAGCCGCCCCCGAAGACACTGCCTTTAGGATTCGGCCAAAACGGGACTGCGGCAAGCGAAATGGAAACATAGCTGTCCCGCTTTACAGCGGGTTCTCAGATCTGTTCTTCACTACCTCGGAAAACTCTGCCACCTTCTTGAGAGCAACTGCCGAGACTCGGTCGATTTCCGGACGCAAATCGTCGTTATGCGAAGGCGCCATGTTCGCCCAGTTCGAGGAGGATTTGTCCTTTGCCAGCATCTCGCGTGCAGCGACGACCACCCGTTCAACTGTCACCGCCGTAATGCAGTGCGGCTCGAACAGACTGCACTCGGTGGTGCACTGATCCAGGCCGGTGGCGGGTTGCAGGACCCGCACTTGATCACAAAAGGGTGCGAAGCGGATGGGGCTGTTGGCGTGGTTCGGATCGCCGTCCCCGGGATGCCGTGAAATCACGATGACCTTGCGGTTCATTGCACCGGCTAGGTGCGCACTTCCACTGTCGTTCCCGATAAAGAGATTGCAGCGCTCCAACACGGCGCACACCTTGCGCAGCGGCGCGCCGCTAACGACGATGGCGTCGGCGGGCAATAGGGTCGCGAGCTTGCTGGCCTCTTCATTTTCCTCGTCCGAGCAAATGATGAGTGGCTGCACCCGACGCTCCTTTCCCAACCGCGTCAGGGCTTCAGCATAGTTTTCCAAGGGCCATCGGCGACCAGGGCTTCGACCACCGATCCCAACGGCGACGATGGTACTCGATGCGGGCACGTTCATCAGCATCTTGGACGCAAACGCACGGTCCCGCTGGGTCAGCCTGATCTCTAACCTGCTGTCTTCCACCTTTCCGCCCAAAGCTTTTACGATTTCAAGATTGCGCAACACTTCGTGTTGAACAGGCCCGGCTGAAAGACATGTGTCAAATGCCGCGTCAAATCCACGATTGTGCAGCTGTTTGGCGGGCGATACCGTTTCGCTGTAGCTTACCCGGTCCTTGGCATCGGCCAGCGAGCACAGAAATGTTGCGAGCCGGTCATCTACGTCCCACCGCGGGGAGATGGCAACATCGAAGCATCTCCCTCGCAATCGATTCCGATAGAGCAGCATGACCGATAGCAAATGCCGCACCGGTGCCGGCAACCATTCCGCATGCAACTGGGGCAAGCCGACGATTTCGTCAATGTACGGGTTAGTTATGAGAAGGGGGCGAAATTCATCCTGCACAACAACGGTACAGAACGATTCGGGAAATGCGCGCTTCAGTTCCCGGAACAGAGGTGTCGTGAGGACGACGTCGCCTAAGCCATCGAGCCGGATGACCAAGAACGAGACTTGACCTCGAGTTAAAGCTCCTTTGGAGCGTTCGGGCGCCAAGTGCGCGCGCCAGAAGATTGCCAACTTAGTTGGCAATCGAACAGAGAAGGACGAAGGCGAAAGCATCAATCCTTTCCAAGCCATAAATCAAGCCATCCCGGCGGAGGAGGTCGGCCTCAGCAGAGGTTCCGGCGTCGCCCTGGCGATCAAGCGAGTTGTACTGATTCCCTCGACCAGAGGTATGAGTTCGACACGTCCTCCCCAGGCCCGTGCTTCCCGAGCTCCAACGACCGCTTCTTCACGATAGTCGCCACCCTTCACCAGAACATCAGGACGAATCGATTCGATCAGCTTCAGGGGTGTGCTCTCGTGAAAGACGACTACCGCATCCACGGCGCTGAGTGCCGCTAAAATACGCGCGCGCTCATGTTCTCCCACGATCGGCCGCAACGGTCCTTTGATCGATCGCACCGACGTATCGCTGTTAATTGCGACAACTAGGCGATCGCCCTGGCGACGCGCCCGCTCCAGCAAGGTAATGTGGCCGATGTGCAGGATGTCGAAGCATCCATTGGTGAAGACCACGCGATCGCCGACCGATCGCCACGCCGCCACGCGGGAAAGCAGCCGCTCTAAGGGCAGAACTTTCTCGTCCATGTGCAAAATGAATTCCTGGGACAAGTTGCCCAGTAACTCTTCGCGCTGAATGGGAACCGTGCCGACTTTGCTCACCACGATTCCCGCTGCGATGTTCGCCAGTTGGATCGCAGTCTCGATCCTGACATTGCAAGCCAGTGCCAACGCCAGCACCGCAATGACCGTGTCGCCAGCCCCGGAAACGTCATAGACCTGCCGGACGACCGCAGGTGCGTGCAGACGCGAACCCTTGCGCAACACGGCAATACCCTTGTCGCCCATGGTTACAATCATGAACTCCATGTCCAGCAGTACGAGTAGAGCCTGGCCTGCGGCCAGCAGTGCATCGATGTCATCGACTGGCTCGCCGGTAGCCGCCGACAGTTCCTTCAGGTTGGGACAAATCGTCGTCGCTCCCCGATAGCGCGAAAAATCTCGGGATTTGGGATCTACTAGTACGGGGATTCCTAATTTGCTGGCTGCCGTAATGACGGAACGGCACAGAGAGTCTGTCACGACGCCTTTCGCGTAATCGGAGAGTACAACCACGGAAGTCTGGGGCAGCAGAGCTTCGACGCGTTCCAGCAGCTCCGCATAGGCCGCCATCAGGAGGTAACTTTAGCGCCTCTGTATCCAGTCGCATCATTTGCTGATTGCCGGAGAAAATGCGCAACTTGGTGGTGGTTGGAATGGCCGGGACTTCAGTGAAAGCCGGCTCAACTCCGGCCTCGGCCAACATGGATTCCAACCTCTCCTGCTCCTCATCGCCGCCCCCGAAACCGGCGACGGTGACGCAGGCCCCCAATCCTGCAAGATTCATCGCCACATTGGCTGCTCCGCCTGGTCGCTCGTTCTGCCACGTAGCCCGGACCACGGGCACCGGTGCTTCCGGCGAAATGCGTTCCACCTGGCCCCAGATGTACCTGTCCAGCATCACGTCGCCGACCACCAGCACCCGCGGGTTGCCCCATCCTGATTCGAGGAGCTTGATCACTTCTGGCAAGTTGGCGATCACTGGCTACTCCCGCCTGCTGCGACCGCGTGCGTGATGCAAGTGGCCAGTTCGATCCATTCGCACAAAATGTGTCCGCAGAGGATGTGGGCTTCCTGGATGCGAGCCGGGTCTGCCGAGGGAACGCGTAGGCAAACATCCGCAACCGTTGCCATCCGTCCACCGCTCTGGCCGGTCATGGCTACAGTGAAGATTCCCAGTTCGCGCGCCTTTGCTAAGGCGGCGTAAACGTTCTTACTGTTTCCGGATGTTGAGATGCCAACGAGTACATCTCCCGGCTGGCCGAGGGCTTCAATTTGCCGGGTGAAAACCTCCTCATAACTCCAATCGTTGGCGATAGCGGTGAGTATCGAAGTATCGGTGGTGAGGGCGATCGAAGGAAAAGCGCGGCGTGTGCGACGGAAGCGCCCCACCAGTTCCGCAGAGAGGTGCTGCGAGTCGGCGGCACTGCCACCGTTACCGCACCAGAGAATTTTATTCCCCGCCAGCAGACAGTCGGTGATGCGAGCGGCGGCGCGCTCGAACAAGTCTTCTTGCGCTACCAACTGTCGGATGATGGTGAGGTGGTCGGCGATCGCGTCACTAAAGACGCCCGCCAGGTTCAACGAAGACGGCATGCGATTCCCCGTTTCCAACAACGAGTTTCGAGGGTTTTCGCAGAACCTTTTTAGGAGAGCCGTTACTGTGGAATTATAGACGTTATGGGCGAGCACACGCCATCAACTTTTCCATTAATGAATATGTATTCCTAGATCGGGACGGAGTCTTGAACCGTAGCCTACCGGGCGGCCGATTTGTTACTCGCTGGAAAGAATTCGGGCTTCTGCCGGGCGTCGCTGACGCGCTTGCCCAGCTCAATCGCTGTGCGCACGCTGATCGTTGTGACCAATGCCCGGATTCATCCGGGCATTAGCGTGCGGAACAATGAAAACTAGCGGACGAGTTGCTCCAGTGCGCCGTGCACCATATTCAGGCTGGCTGGCCAGAGAGTCACGATCAGGAACGCCGTGGCCATCAGTCCGGCGGCAGCGCTGACCAAAGGAATTAGTTCCTTTGCCGGCTTTTCCGGAAGAGGCTGTGGACGCAGTAAGCGATCAACCCTCTCCGACAGGTCGTGATCGTCCGCCATGAGCGAACTGGACAGATAAGAAAGCTGCGGCTTGTTGCCCATCCTTGCCACTTTTACCAGAGCATCGGCCAGTGAGAGCGCGCGATTAGGATCACCTGCACTGGCTTGCGCGTCAGCCGCCCATTCGATGGCCCTCGCCCAGCTCCGTTCCAGAGTTACGAACCCGCGCATGAAAGGCAGCACATCGGGCGCCAGCAGCATTAGAAAGCGTTTGAGGTTGTCGCCCGATGAACGATGGGCACGCTCATGGCTGAGAGCAGCATCAATCTGTTCTGCGGTAAGCTCGCGCATGACACGACGCGAAATAACCAGCCTGGGATGGACTACTCCCGCCACCGCTAACACCGGAGATTTATCTTTGAGCAACAACGCCGGCGCGCTTTCTCCGGGCACGCTGATTTGCTCGCCGTGACGCTCGCAGCGATGCAGATAACGCGCCGTGCCACGCACCGCAGTCACCACCCGAACTATCGCGAGTGCCCAGATCGCGACTCCCAACACCGCCATCAAGAAGCAGACCAGTCCAACCTTTTCGCCGGTGGCTTCCGGCTCCAGCCACAGATAGCTGGGAATGCAGAAAGCCAGTACCGCAAGTAGCGTGAGCGTCAATGGAAGCAGGCGAACCGCAAACAGCAGCCGCGCCGCCGAGCTTGGCTTCAGGCGTTCCGCCATGCGCAACGCGGTGCCAGCAGTCAAACGGGTCGTCACAGCGAGCGCCAAGTGAATCATGAAAAACGAGGCGCAACACAGACAGAGCAATCGCAAAGTGTAGGGGAGACTCACGGCTTCCTCCCCGCCGACAGCTCTTTGCGCTTTTTGCGGATCTTCTCTTCCAATTGATCGAGTAGGACAGCATCATGTTGCCCTACGGCGTCAACCAACGACGACAACAACAGCTCGCGCGCAGGTTGTGGACCGGCAAGAAAACCAGCGACCAAGTCTCCCGCTCGCTGACGCTCCCACTCTTGATTAGACAGGCGCGGGAGGTACAGAAACGCCCGCTCCGACTTTTGCCGATCCAGCATTCCCTTCTTAAACAATCGGTCGAGCGTCGTCATCACCGTGGTGTACGCAAGCTTGCGTTCCAGCTTCTCGACCACGTCACGCACACTGCTCCGCCCAGCGGCCCAAAGGACTTCCATCACGCGAATCTCCAGCGGACCAAGCACCAGTTGCTGGTTGGTACGGCTTGTTGTGTCAATGTGCAAACGATTATTCCTGCCACAGCAGGTTAAGACCTGCGGTGATGGTTGTCAATTCAGAATCTCTACTTCCCTGCCAAGGCGGATTTATTGGGAAACTCCTGGGCCGGCACGGGTGCCAGAAAGGAAAAAACATAGCCGCGCACATCAAAATGACCGGGCTTGATCGCCTCAACTATGAGGTCATACTTGAACTGACCACGGCTGAAAGAATCATCAGTCAGGTGGAAGACCATCATCTGGTTCTTGGCCCCTCGCAGCGAGACCTGTTCAGGCGTCATATTTTTGAGGACAAGCAGTATCAATCCTCCTTTTTTCTCGTCAGCCTCCCGCTTCTCCTTTGACTCTCCCTTTTCCTGCGCTTCCCGCTTCTCACGCTCCTCTCGATCTACTCGTGGCAACTGGAACCCCGGTATCAGTTTGCGCGCCTCTTCGAGGTTCGTCGCCGGAAAATTCCCCCCTCGCCAGGCAGCCTCCAAAATATCGCTCGGGCCGTCTAATAGTGGAAATGTCACTAAGCTGTTTCCGGGTTGCAGTTCCCTGTTTCCGTTCCTGAGTTCAAACTCACCTACCGCCACCGGGAACGTAAGCACTTTCGACCCCTCCGCCATGAACAAGGGCCGCGCGCCGGCTTCCGTCAGGTCGGGGATGCGGATATACGCGGTGTCAGGCGTTTCGGCCACGACCATCGCGGGGCGGTCTTCAAACGCTGCGAAGGTTTTGCTGCCGTCGCCGCTGAACGGCCCACGAACGGTACACAGTTGGCCCTTCAGGCACAGAGCCGCCGCCTCAAACGAGCTGGGCGCTTTCTGCTTCTTGGACGCGCTTGCGGAAAAGCCTATTCGCTTCGAAACCGATTGAGACGAGTTGTTTGTTTGCCGAAAGGTGATGTTGAGTCCGGAACCAGCACGCGGTACCGTGAAGACGATTGGCCCGTCCGCGCGTTGTGCCGCCTCTCCCGGTATTTCGACGCTCCACCCTGCGAGGGTCGAGGCTTCGCCCGAGGATTCGAGCGGCACCACGAGTCGAGTCACTGCGACTCCTGGCACACCGTCATATTCGCCCGCGTTTGCGACCGCGCTGCCGGAAACTCGCTGGCCGGGATAGGCCTGCGCAGGCACCACCAAGCCAACCTCCGGCTTCGCCGCGCTGGTAGACTTCGCAGGATTTGCGGGTAGCGGCTTTTGCGCTTGGCTAGCAGCCTTTCGAGCGGCGTTCAGATGTTGCATCACTTCGTCGTAGGTGAAGGTCTTGACTTCAGCCTTCTCGCCCGACTCCTCGCCTGAAGGGCAGACGATTGGCTTATAACTTTGGGTCGCAGTATCCCAGGAGTTGCACGAATAGAAGTTGTGCATGGGATCGTGCGTCAACCGGTGGCCAGCGATCTGTTTGCCGGATTCATCGAACTCCTGGACAAACTCGCCCGTAAAATTTGCGCTCGCGTCGTACGTATCTTTGGTGATCCTGTGAACCTTGCCGTCGGGCCAATAAAACGTGGTGGTTTCGTCGGCAACGAAATAACCAGGCCGATGCTCGTAATCAACTTTTTGCTCTAGTTTCCCATCAGCGCCGATGGTGTTCTGCTCGGTCACCTGGCCAGCGGCATTGTAGTGAAACTCGAGCTTTCTGCCACCTCCGGCATCCCGCACTTCGGTCTTTTGCGCGAACGATGGCGCTGTGTATGCTATGAACATGAAGAAAAACAAAGTGAGCCAGATATGCGGGAAATAAATTCCGCGATTTTGTCGCACGTGTCGTCCCCTTGACCAGAATCTTGTCATTGATGAAGTTGCAACTCGGGAAGCCAAAATATGGGAAACCTCCGATTACTAGGCGCAGCATGGGGCTTCCCGTGGACGGTCAATTTTTAGTTTAGCACGGAGATCATCTTCCCATTCCCACGCTTTATGTCGGTAACGATTTGTAAATTTTTTGTAAACGGATCTTAGGGTACTCACTTTCCCAAAACGGAGTCCCCTCGGTATTCCCTTGTGTAAAGGCCTATGAACCTGCAAGTTAGGCGTGCCTTTGCGTCTGGCGAATCAGCGCCGAAGTAACCGGTCTTAGCACGAAGCGGCCATGTAGTAACTACGTGAATAATAGTTGCATTAAGTCGTTTCTTGTGTTCCAATCCTCCCACCTGCCTAGAACACTGTTAACAGGCAACGAAACCAAATTGCTCAACTGAATAGACACGAACGTCGTGTTTCATCAACCACACCTGCCGAGTTGCGAAACTACTGCGCGCAAGCGATACCCAATGCGTCCAGTAGAGCAAAAGGAGAATGGGATCATTATGAGAAGTAAAGCAAGACTTTTCGGATCGTCCATACTAACTGTGGGCGCGCTCTTACTCTGTGGCCTGCCACTATCAGCGCAGGACACTCAGTCCCCGCAAATGTCATCTAGCCGTGCGCAAGCTTTTGGGGTGACCGCGCGCTTGGACCAACTGGCCAAGCTGCCCCCGCCACCTCAAATCGGCTTCCATGAAGCGCCTCCCCTACGCTTACTTCCTAAACGCAATTTTGGGAGCAACGTGGATCCAGCCCAGCGGGCTTCGGCATATCCTGCCGAATTCTCTGTTGGCCAGAACTTCCTCGGAGTGGGCAACGGCTTCCCGGGATATTCCGTGCCTGACGCTCCACCCGACACCAACATGGCAGTTGGCGATACTCAGGTGTTGCAATGGGTAAACGTTTCCTTGACGGTGTGCAGCAAGACCGGCACCTGCGGTCCTGCGATTCTGGGAAACACGCTTTGGCGGAACGGCCTCCCTGGAACCTTGTGCGCCAACAACAACGACGGCGACATTCTTGCTCAGTTTGACCGGCAGGCTGATCGCTGGGTCCTGAGCCAGAACGTGTTTAACTCTCCCTACGCGACTTGCATCGCGGTTTCCACCAGCAACGACGCAAATGGCACTTACTTTGTCTACCAGTTCTCGGTTCCGGGCGCCGGCTTCCCCGACTACCCGAAGATCGGTGTCTGGTCCAGCGGCGGATCCAGCGATGGCTACTTCCAGGCCCAGAACAACTTCGGTCCCGGCGGCAGCGGCTTCCGTGGTCCGCAGATCTGCGGCTATCACAGAGCGAAGTTGCTCGCGGGCGATTCCTCAGCCGAACAGATTTGCTTCCAGCTCAGCGCAAGTGAAGATAGCTTGTTACCTGGCGATGTCGATTCGCCAAACGGTCCTCCTCCGGGACAGGATGAGTTCTACATTGGCAGCGTGGGCGACGTGGACAACAGCCATTTGTCCCTGTATTCCTTCCACGTTACAACTTGGAACCCCCCTGTCGCCAGCATAACCGGAAGCCCGAACACCCAACTCCTGTCGGTTGCCACCTACAGCGGCTCCTGCAGTGGTTCCTTTGGCGGCGACTGCATTCCGCAGCCCAGCACCACCGCTCTGTTGGATTCTCTTGGCGATAGGTTGATGTATCGCTTTGCCTATTGGAATGATCCTGCGGCAGCGGGCGTAGCCCAATCCGTTCGGAACCAGCCCTATCAGCACTGGTTCGTGAACGGCGATGTCGAATCCACTGGCGGGCAGACTGGCGTTCGGTGGTATGAACTCCGAATCCAGCATCTGACCACCGCGGCTGCCTTGGCAGCGACAGCACCGTTCCAACAGCAGACGTACGCTGGCACCACCGGTGACAGCAACTATCGCTGGATGGGTTCTCTCACCCGCGACAACGTGGGCGACATCCTTCTCGGCTATAGCAAGTCCAGCACGAGCGTTCATCCGGCGATTGGCCTTGCGGGCCGTGAGATCACCGACACGCTCAGCACCCTGTCCGATGAAGTATTACCTCCGCTCAATAATAACGGAGCGCAGCCTGATACCTCGAGCCGCTGGGGCGATTACAGCTCCATGCGTATCGATCCGGTTGACAACTGCACCTTCTGGTACACAACCGAGTACTACATGGTTGTCGCGTCCTTCGACTGGAGCACCCAGATGGTCTCGGCCAAGTTCCCGGGCTGCCACTAGAACGAACCATCCGCTGAGCCTTACGGCTTGGCGGGTTGGTCAGCAAGTGGCTAGCTAACACCTAAACTAAGGGCATTCCGGAAACGGGGTGCCCTTTTTATTTCTGTGAGCGGTCACGTCGGCGTAGGGTAGCTATGTCGAACGAGGTCTCTCCGCACCGCTGGAGCTAAGATTGTTGTATACGGCAAACTTCCGAGACCCTAGTCGAGCACCGGCGTGACGGAATCGACTATCTTGTTGCCAACAGCGCTGAAGCATTCGCAACACCGTGTAGTCGGCTGTACGGCGATGCCGGGCTTTGGGAGACTCTCCGCTCAAACGCTTTGCAACGCGTGATTGATGAGCTCAGTCTTGACGCGTTCGGGAAGAGCGTAGCTTGCTCCTGGACGAAGCAGCTGCCAACGGTCACCTTAAAAACAGCCCCGAACAAATCGGACTGGACTAGAAGAGTTCTCCCTCCAGTCAACTAGCGCGCTTTCCGTCAGGTGGAATGGAGGCCCTGGGCAGAGTCGAACTGCCGACCAACGGTTTAGGAAACCGCTGCTCTATCCATCTGAGCTACAGGGCCAGAAGAGGCTAAGATGCTGGACTGTAGCATCTTGGTTGACACTTTAAAGCTTCTCTTGATGATGGCTCAATATCAATTAACACCAAGTTAGGTTGAATGACCATTTTAACAGCGTTGCTACTCTGCGAGACGCAACCGTCAAGTGGTCGATGGGTGCAAGACCACGACGGCATCGGGTTGTCGCAGACACTCCGCGGCGGGGATGAAGTAGTAGGCGCCGCTGACCGGACGGGTGTAGCGAGTCAGCGCGTCTCGGACGCCGGTCGTACGACCCGCCATGCTCTCGAGCATGGCTGTAAGGCGTTGCTGGTCGGCGCTGAATCCTACAAACATGGTGCCGTGATTGGTGACCGTACCGTAGGGCATGTTTCGACGAAAGATCTTTCCGAACTTATCCTGATCGGTACTGGCGACATGCGAGTCCGCCGGCTTGTTCTCAAGCTCGACGCTGTCCAGTTTCTTCCGCCCGATTACCTGCTCCTGGGCGCAGTCATCCAGTGACTCCCATTTCGCTCGATCGTGTGGCCACTTCTGCAAAAGCAGAATTGATCCGGCCGCACCAGGACTTCCTTCCGGTATTAGCGCGACCTCCGGCGCATCGACCAGGCTGGGATTTTCACTCCCGTCAATAAAACCCGTGAGATCACGATCATGCTGATAGGCCCAGCTCGAGGTCTCATCAGCAACCGAGGCCAGGTCTTTCAACTCGGCAATTGCACGGTGGGAAACGTCGAAGATTACGTCATACGCGCTCCCCGAGAGCCAGAGCACCGCGTCATGCTGGGTGGCCGGCATTTTGAAGCCCTCGATCCCAACCAGATCTTCATTGAAGCCTCTGATGCCCGGTGGCGCGTCGTTAGGCACCACGTCGCTCCAGAGTTCAGGCCTGAACCCTACCACCAGGTTGACTCCGCCAATGGTCGACCTCGGCTCACGCAACGATGAGATCGCCGTCACCAGTTCGCGGCCACTGCGGCCAGCCAAGACGTCGAACTCCAAGTAGGCATGGGAAGGATTTCCAAGCGCGAAGATTCCGGTTTGAGCAGTTCTCATAGAGCAACCTTCAAAATCTCGATGCACAAGATTTCACAGCCATGTACTACAGCTTCTGCGCCATTGACCGTCGCACGGCACGCCCCATGCTGTCCCTTTAGCTGGAAGAGCATTGGCGAGGTCGAGATCCAAGAAAAAAGCTCCTGCCGGTATAGCTGCAACGGCAGGAGCAATCTATCAGTTTTGCATATGGCCTGCACACCGCAAGCCTAGTCGTTACTTGGTTACTAAGAGACCATCTCACAAATGCCGATGCAGTCCAGAGTGTGGGCCTCAGGGGCTAAAGCCCAGTCCTAAAGGGGCCGTTTACGGCACGGCTGAAGGCGCGCCCCTTCAAAACCGATTATGAGATAGCTTGATAGCTTTTAGCTAGCTGCCAGCTAAATGTCATAGTACATCTGGAACTCATAAGGATGCGGACGCAAGCGCATAGCGTTCACTTCCTTCTCGCGCTTGTAATCAATGTAGGTGTTCAGCATCTCCTCGGTGAAAACGTCGCCCTTGAGCAGGAACTGATAGTCCCGCGCTAGCGCGTCCAACGCGTTCTCCAGCGACCCTGGCATGGATGGAACCTTGGCGAGTTCCTCAGGGCCCAGATCGTAGATGTCCTTGTCGAGCGGCTGACCCGGATCGATCTTATTCTCGATGCCATCAAGTCCTGCCATCAGCATGGCCGCAAACGCGAGATAAGGATTGCAGCTCGGATCAGGCGGGCGGAACTCTACGCGCTTGGCTTTGGGCGAAGCCGAATACATCGGAATACGGCACGCAGCCGAACGATTGCGGCGGGAATAGGCCAGATTCACCGGAGCCTCGAAGCCCGGCACCAGACGTTTATAGGAGTTGGTGGTGGGAGCAATAATCGCCGACAGAGCCGGCCCGTGCTTGATCAAGCCGCCGATGTACCACAATGCCATCTGCGAGAGGCCCGCATAGCCGTCTCCAGCGAAGAGCGGCTTCCCTTCCTTCCATAGCGACTGATGGGTGTGCATACCGCTGCCATTGTCCTGGAAGAGCGGCTTCGGCATGAACGTCACCGTCTTGCCGTACTGGTTGGCAACGTTCTTGACAATGTACTTGTACAGCATCATTCCGTCTGCCGACTTGATCAGCGAATCGTACTTCAGATCAATCTCGGTCTGTCCGCCGGTGGCGACCTCATGATGATGGCATTCGACGGTGAGTCCGCAACTTCCCATGGTCATCGCCATCTCGCTGCGCAGGTCCTGATAGTGATCCGTGGGAGCAACCGGGAAGTAGCCTTCCTTATAGCGCGGGCGATAGCCCAGGTTATTCTCGACCCTGCCCGAATTCCAGCGGCCCTCTTCGGCATCGATGAAGTAGAAGCCCTCGTGCTCATTCTGATCGAAGCGAACATTGTCGAAGATGAAGAACTCGGCTTCAGCGCCGAAGTAAGCGGTGTCGGCCAATCCGGTGGAAGCCAGGTACATCTCGGCCTTCTTGGCAATGTAGCGCGGATCGCGGTCGTAACGCTGCTTGGTGACGGGATCGATGACGTCGCACACCATCACCAGAGTCGGAATCTCAGTGAAAGGGTCGAGGATGTACTTGCTGGCGTCGGGAATCAGCAGCATGTCGCTCTCATGAATGGCGGCCCAGCCACGGATCGACGATCCGTCCATGCCGAAGCCTTCTTCGAACGATGCTTCGCTCAGTTGAGCGATAGGATAAGAGACGTGATGCCACAGTCCCGGAAGATCGGTGAAACGCAGGTCGAGCACTTGGACGTTGTTCTCTTTGACAAACGCCAAAACTGCTTTGGGATCAGGCTTGGTATCAGCCATTCGGATTCTCCTTATCCGTCGCTCGGCCGGATGCGCACACGCATACATAGTGCGAGGACGGCGGTTGTGTTGCGGTGACGATTTTGCGGAACGTCGTGCCCACGCTGGCCCCAGCTTGCCCGGCGGAGCGGTGCGGCCTTCCGGTGTAAGATTTCGGAACTGCGAACTGCATTGGGTTAAGAAGTTGGCGTGGCTGCGGGCCCTCACCCGAAGCGCACACAATCAAGCATACGTGGCGCCCCAACGGGTGGCTAATACAATGTTTTTATTATCGACATAATTCCCATTTATGAACTGCAACTGCATGATTCCGCTGACGAAAGGCATCGCGACTCGTACAATCGAGGTGCACCGATACGAGCGGCTGATGCGATGGATCTTGTCCGCCGCAGGAAACGGCCCCCAGCTGTTGCGGTTCGGCAAGGCTGAATGCTAATGGCTAGTTGCTAATTGCTGTTTCTCTCATGGACTTCGATCAGATCGAGACATTTTTGGAGGTCGCACGGCTCAGCAGCTTCTCGCGAGCGGCTGAGCGGCGTTTTCGCACCCAGCCGGCGATATCGTCTCAAATTCGCGCATTAGAGGAAGAAGTGGGCGCTAAGCTGCTCGATCGCAGCGGTGGCAAGGTAGCCCTCACCGGGGCGGGCAAAGTTTTTCAGAAGTACGCCGAAGATGCTCTGGAGCAGCGGCGCATCATGCTGGTAGCGCTGGCCGAGATGCATCGCGTACCGCGCGGCGAGCTGGTCGTCTCCGCCAATGAAGGCACGTGCCTCCACATTCTGCCGGAGGTTTTTGCTGAATTTAAGCGGCAATATCCAAATGTCGCGGTCAGCGTTAAACGGCTGGAGCACAACAAAATCCTGGAAGCCATTATTGAGAACTCGTGTGACTTCGGAATTGTTTCCATGCCGGTGCCGGACAAGCGGCTAACCGTGGTGCCGATCCATCGCGATGAGCTGATCGTGATCACGCCGCCGCATCATCCGCTCTCCGGACAGACTCGGGCGACGGTCGCGGAGGTGGTGGAATATCCGTTGCTGCTGCCGAAGCTGGGCCGCACTCGCGATGCCCTGGAAACGCTTTTTCACGAGCGCAAATTGAAGCCCAGAGTGTCGATGGAACTGGACTCCAGCGAGCTGCTGAAACGCTTTGTTGCAGCCGATGTCGGAATCGGGTTCATTCCGCGTTCCAACGTAGCGGAGGATCTGCAAGCAAATGCGCTGGCTGCGCTGACGTTGGCGGACGCCAATATTCAGCGCGAACTGGCGTTGGTCTTCCGCAAAGACAAGGCGCTCAGTCGAGCGGCGTTGGCGTTCATCGATATTGCGGTAAAGTTGAAGGCGGCGCCGCCCGCAGCGATCATGACCCCGTGACCTGAGACAGTTTTTTCCAATTCCTACCGTTTAATGCTGTTTTCACACAAGCGTCCGACTCTCATGTGTTATTTTTGACGATCCGGTTACAACCACTTCTGCTTTGGAGAACGTAAATTGGCGAAAGACATGGTCCCTAAGCGAATTTTCCTCACCAAGGGGGTGGGGAAACACAGGGAGCGCCTCACATCTTTCGAGTTGGCGCTACGCGATGCCGGTATTGCCGCCCAAAACCTGGTGCGGGTGTCATCGATCTTCCCTCCCAACTGCAAGCTGGTTCCGCGCAAAGACGGATTGCAGTATTTATCGCCGGGAGAGGTCACGTTCGCGGTGGTGGCGGAAAACTCTACGCGCGAGCCGCACCGCCTCACCGGCCGCCTCGATCGGCGTGGCCATTCCGGCCGACCACAGCACCTACGGCTATTTGAGTGAACATCATTCGTTTGGCGAGACTGACGACGTGGCCGGAGACTACGCCGAAGAGCTTGCCGCCGAGATGCTGGCCACCACGCTCGATGTGGAGTTTGACGCTGACAAATCCTGGGACGAGAAGAAGGAAGTCTATCGTCTGTCGAACAAGATTGTGCGCACTGCCAACATTACGCAGAGTGCCGTGGGCGACAAGCGCGAGCGCTGGACGACGGTCATCGCGGCAGCGATATTGATCTTTGAGTAGGCAGAAGAAGCAACTAGCAACTAGCAAGTAGGTCTTGGCTTTGAGCAATCGAGCCATTCCAGAGTGGACAGGGTGGGCCTTCAGGGGCCCTCTTGCCCGACCCAGACGGTCATACTCGGTGTCGAAGGGAATAGCGGCACGGTCTTAGCCTAGCGCCGGTATGCATTGGGCTGGGGACCCTTCTCCAGCATCTCGCGGTCCCAGATGAGCCCTTCTCTGCTGTAGTTCGCCATCTCGAAGTCCTGGGTCAACTCAAGTGCGTCCACCGGACAAGCGTCCTCGCAGAGTCCGCAGAACATACAGCGGCTAAGGTCGTAGGTGAAATCCGTAAGCTCTTTGCGGCGAGTATGAGGATTACGCTCGCTGTTCACCACGATCAGGTGCTCGGGGCAGGCGAGAGCGCAGAGATCGCAGGAAATGCACAAGGTCTCGTTGGTGTCAGGATTGTTGTTGAGACGAGGCGCGCCACGGAAACGCTCGGCGACTTGCGGTCGCTGCAACGGATACTGCTCGGTTATCACTTCTGCCGGGTCCTGATTGCGAAAGGTGACTTTCAGCCCCTTGATCAAGTCCACGAACAGCAGCTTACGTAGAACCGTCTTCATCCCCATCCTCAGTATGAGTGAAGTCTAGCACAGGAACCCTTGCGGCCGGTCGGGGCCAGTTGCAAGGCCCGCTCGACGCGACAAGCTACAACGCACTGACATACAATTTCAGCACTGATGCGTTTTTTGGCCGGGATAGTATTCGGGCTGGCGCTGGCGAGCACTCTGCCTGGACAGCAGATGACTGCGCCCACGACGACTGCTGCTCCACAGAAAGACGCGACACCCCCGATCACGACACAATCGGCTGAGACCGGCAAAGCTTCCGCTGCGAACCAGCCATCGTCGGAGACCAATCCGCCTACTCCAACGCCTCCGCAGGATGCTGTGGCGGGTCAAGTTGTCCTAGTACAGCCTGGCGCTGCGGCTGCTCTGCCTGACGATCCCAAAGATGTCGCCAAGGCTAAGCGCGAGTTCAAGGCTGGCATGAAATTGAAGTCGTCCGGCAATCTGGACGCTGCCTTTGAAAAATTTGAACTTGCCGCCAAGCTTGCGCCTCACAATGCCGTGTACCTTACCGCGCGTGAGTTCACACGCGAGGAGCTGGTGATGCAGGCGTTGAAGCAGGGCAACCAGGCGATGCTGGACCATGACGAGATCGTTGCCATGGCGGCTTTCCGGCGCGCTCTGGAATTCGATCCCACGAATGAATATGCGCTCCAGCGACTGACCGACTCGATGCCGCTGGACGAAGAACCCCTTAGCCGCAACATGCGCGTGGTGGAGCAATCCACGCCCATCGAGATGCAACCTTCTGCCGCGCACCACGATTTCCACTATCGGGGCGATGCGCGGGCGATGCTCACCCAAGTGACACAGGCTTACGGGATAACCGCGCAGTTCGAAGATTCGGTGCTACAGAAGCGGGTTCGATTCGACATTGACGACGTGAACTTTGCTACCGCGATGGAAGTGGCCACGCGGGTCACTAAAACCTTCTGGGTGCCGCTCTCCACGAAGCAGATACTCTTCGTGGCCGACACAGTGGAGAACCGGCGGAACTACCAGCGGATGTCGCTGCGCACGTTCTATCTGCCGGATTTGGCAACTGACCAGGAACTCACGGAGATGACCAATTCGCTCCGTGTGCTTCTCAACCTGCGTTTCATTGCGGCGGACAAGGCGCAATCTACCATCTCGATTCGGGCGGAGGAGCCGGTAGTGGAAGCGGCGGGACAGCTGCTCGAAAGCCTGGCTGGAGGCCGTCCTGAAACGCTGCTGGACATGCGCGTCTACCAGATCAGTTCGAACTTTCTAAGTCAGCTCGGCACCACTCCGCCGGCGCAGTTTACGCTCTTCAATATCAGCCCGGCGTTGATTGCGGGTCTGGGACAAAACTCCCAGAACCTGATCAATCAGTTGATTGCTTCCGGCGGAATCAACCAAGCCAATTCACAAACCATTCAGATGTTGCTGGCATCCCTCTCCAGTCAAGCCAGCTCGATTCTATCGACACCGTTCGCAACCTTCGGCGGCGGCGCTACCCTGTTCGGGCTGACCGGAGGCACTGGAACCACCATAAATTTTAATCTGAATCAGTCCGATATCCGAGCACTGGAGCACGTTACCCTGCGTGCCTCGCAGAACAATGCCGCGGTATTCAAGGTAGGTGAACGCTATCCCATTGTGAATGCAACCTTCGCCCCCATTTACAACTCCCCGGCGATCTCGCAGGTGATCGGCAACCAAAGCTTCATTGCGCCCTTCCCATCTTTCAATTTCGAAGATCTGGGACTGAACCTAAAGGCCACTCCCATTATTCACGCCGACCGGGATGTCACTCTGAAAATAGAGTTGAACATTCGTTCGCTCGGCGCCCAGACGGTCAATGGCATTCCCATCATCAACAACCGCGAGTACACGGGCAGCATTACGCTGAAGAACGGCGAGTCCAGCGTGATTGCAGGACTCATATCCTCCGCCGACAGCCGTAGCATAGCCGGATTGCCGTTCCTGGCTACAGTGCCAGGACTGTCCTATGCGGGCTCGGACCATACCAAGAACAATATGGAAGATGACCTACTGGTGGTCATCACGCCCCATATCCTGCGCCTGCCAGAAGCTACCTCGTTCGCGGTACAGTTACCCAACGGGCACTGAGCAATTCCACACTGGCCACACTGCGTTACATTCCTGGATTCGCAACTTCAAAGTCCACCATAGACTTCACCGCGTCGTAGGGAACATTCGAACTGAAACCCACGATTTTGCGTCCGTTGATGAAAAACGTCGGCGTGCTGGTGATACTGAGTTTTTCGCCTAGCGCCACCGAATCCATCACTCGCTTCGTCGTGTCGGGCTTGGCAACACAAGCGGCAATGGCATCGGGATCGCCTCCAGCGTCCTTCACGTAACCTTTCAGCATCTGGTCAACGTTTTGTTCGTTCACTTCCGACTGGTGTTCGTACACTGTGGCGATAAACTTCCACGCCGCGTCATTGTTGGCCCGGCCCATGCAATCCAGGTACTTGGCCGCCGTCAGCGACCACTTGTGAATCTGCGAGAGCGGAAAATTCGCGAACACCAGCCGGACTTTGGGCTCCTCTTGCATCAGCTTAGTAATGTTCGGCTGTGCCGCCTTGCAAGCCGGGCATTCCAGATCGCCGAATTCCACGATGGTTATAGCGGCGTCTTTTGGTCCCTCGGAGGGGCCATTGACGCTCTTCAGTTGCTCGCGTGTTTCGGCAAAGGGGTCGGCGCCAAAAGGCACCAGTTCGCCGGTAAAGGCGTGCTTCTGATCGGATGTCACATAAATTCGCGTCGCCTGCTGCCCCTTCGGCGTGTTGAAGATGACGGTCGCTTCGGAAAGACCGGCTGCCTCCGACGGTTTAATGTCTACCACCTTCCAGGTGAGGTCCTGGTTCCAGCCAAACATCCGTTTGAGAAACGCGTTAAAGGTGGCTTCGCTCGGAAGCGACCCCTGTGAGCTAGTGGATGCGCTGGAAGCAGACTTTGCCGGCGTGCTCGGCGGGGGCGTCTGCTGCGCGTTGGAGGAGAGGCCGGCGAGGGCCAGGCTGGCGGTCATCAATACAACGGTGCAACGGTTCATGTTTCCTTTCTCGAAACGAGTGAAATTTAGGTGCGGGTAGGTTTACATCTCCGCCTTGGCGGCGATGGGATAGCGGCGTCCAAAGCCGAAGGCTTTCTCAGAAATCTTCAGACCGGGAGCGGCTTGCTGACGCTTGTATTCACTTTTGTCCACCATGCGAACTACTTTTCGGACCAACTCTGGATCGTAGTTGTGCTGGGCCGCAATTGTGTCCGGATATTGGTTTTCTTCAATGTAGGCCTCCAGAATTGTATCGAGGACCTCATACGGCGGTAGAGAATCGCTATCTTTCTGGTCCGGGCGCAACTCCGCGGATGGAGGTTTTTCTATCGTGGATTCGGGAATCACCGGCGAACGGGAGTTCACGTAGCGCGCCAGGCGGTAGATCAGCGTTTTAGGCACGTCGGAGATGACTGCCAGACCTCCGCACATATCTCCATAAAGGGTGCAGTAGCCCACCCCAATCTCCGATTTGTTGCCAGTAGTCAGCAGCAGCGCGCCGAATTTATTGGATACCGCCATCAGCAATGAGCCGCGAATACGCGCCTGAATGTTTTCTTCCGTCACGTCCTGCTCCCGGCCCCGAAAGACCGGTTTCAGCGCTTGTAGATACGAATTGAAGATGTCGCCAATCGGGACCAGGTCAAACGAAATGCCAAGGTTCTTGGCCAGGGCGACAGAATCCTCAATGCTCCCCGCGGAAGAATACGGTCCTGGCATGCCCACCCCAATGACGTTCTCGCGTCCCAATGCATCTACCGCAATGCAGGCGGTGATCGCCGAATCAATACCTCCGCTAAGCCCCAGCACGGCTTGCCGGAAGCCGCACTTGTGGACGTAATCGCGGGTACCCAATACCAACGCGGAATAAGCACTCCACTCCAAACCGTCCTGCACCGGATGAACATCGCCGGTGAGAGAGTCCGTGTCAAAGCAGACGAGGTCTTCCTCGAACGACTTGGCTTGCGCAATCACCTGCCCGTCGGGGCCCAGAGCAAAGCTGGATCCGTCAAACACCAGGCTGTCATTTCCACCCACCTGGTTCACCAGCGCAACAGGGATGCGATAGTGCTTGGCAATGGTGGCGAGCATGTCAAGTCGCAGCTCGCGCTTGTGAAGATAAAAAGGAGACGCCGAGATGTTCAGCAGGATTTGTCCGCCAGCGCCGATCAAGTCTTGCACGGGATCGACGCCGTACAATTGACGGTCCCAGAAATTCTTGTCGTTCCACGCATCCTCACAAATGGTCAGCGCAAGTTGTTTCTTGTCCAACGGCAGCAATTGCTGTCGCTCGGCGGGCGCAAAGTTCCGCATCTCGTCGAAAACGTCATAGCTAGGCAGTAGGCGCTTGGATTGGATGGCGGCGATCTTTCCGTCACGCAATAGCGCCGCCGAGTTCAAAACAGACTTGCCAGTAGAGGAATTGGCTGGCGTGACCAGACCGCAGATCACCGCAATGCCTTGCGTCTCGGCAGCGATGGATTCCGCAGCCTGGCGGTTGCGCTCGACAAACCATGGCCGCTCCACCAGATCGCGCGGCGGATAGCCGCAAACACTCAACTCGGGAAAGAGAATGAGATCGACGCCGGCGCTTTGGGCGCGCCGGGCGTAAGCGATGATCTTTGCGGAATTGCCCCGAAAATCGCCTACAGTAGGGTTAATTTGGCCGAGCGCAATCCTCACCCTAATAGTGTAACGGCACGTGTGCGACCACGCCAAATGCACGAGACATCAGAGGGTTGGAACCCAATGTGGCGGCGCTCCCGGATCGTTTCCAGGAGGCCCACCGGTCCCGGTAGTACCTGGAGAAGGATAAGGCGGAGCAGGGTCCGTCGGGCTGGCTTGCGGATATTCCTGTTGCTCTCCCGGACGACGCAAGCTGGGTGCATTCGCCGGTCGTTCCGGCTTCTTCTGGGCAACTTCGGTATCGGCTGCCTTCAGGTCCACTTCCTTTTCGGTGCGGACGATCTTCTGCCCGTCCACCGTCATGATTTCTAATCGCGCAACCACCGCTCCCTGGAAGCGTACGAATTCAACTTCCTGCGGCGGATCACCGTAGATCCATTCTTCGTAGTCCTGCCCTTTGTCGTCCTTGTCACGGACCTTCTTGGGGGGACGTCCTTTGGCGTAGATGACCATGTCGCGATCCATGCCGACCAGGACCTTATGATTCTTGATTGCCTCCTGCACTTTGGGCGGCAAAGTCTTCTCGTAAGCTTCAGCTTGAGTGAGCGCCTTAAAGTCGAAAACCGGGGACAGCATGTCGCGAATTTGTTCGCCGGTCAGCTCGGGCACATATTTGTCGAACGCGAGCGTCACCTCCGAACCCTTCGCTTCCAGACTCTTGGGAGCTCCGCCCACAGTGCTCATTTGACCTTGCGCGCCCACTTGGACGTGCTGATACCACTTCTCTTTCTTCCTGGGACCGCCGTTGATCTCCAAGACGATTGCGTTTTCCTTGATGATCACGTTGGTAATGACAACCCGGTCGCCGGGCCGGGCTGCGGCGCCATGTTCGCTTAGCAATTGCGCAACCTGCTGGTCGCTGGGAGTCAGTACTCCGTTCTTGATCTGCAATCCCTTTTCACCTATGGGAAACAAGCGGCGCGCGAAAACACGTTCGGCCGTCAGATCGCGAATCACCAGCATGCGAGTCTGCGGCGTCATCTGTTTAGAGGATGGTTTCGCCTGCGCTTTGGCGTCACCGGCAAACGCAAATATCGCTAGCAGCAAAACTGCCGTAGCGAATAGGGGGAAACAATTGCGGCTCATGGAAACACCCAGATTGTTTCGAATTATATGCTTATCCGGGGACGGCATGCACCTCAGGATTGGATGGCCGAGGCATCGTCCCGGTGTACCGGCTCCGCCGGCTGTCCGAGCGTGGCTAGCGGCAACTTCCAAACCATCACTATTCCCAGCAGAATAACAACTACGGCGGTGGCGCTAGCCTCCACTCCGTAGCTGCCGCCAGTGATCCACCGCGGCCCGCTGGTGGTGGTCCGAACCATGACATTAAAAAGTCGGAGGCCGCTTACCGGCAGGCCAAAGAGAAATCCAAGCGAGAAATTCCATCCAAAGTGGATACCCCACGGTAGCCACAAAGCGCGGGTTCGCAGGTAGGCCATGGAAAGAAGCACACCTATCAGGATCGTGTTAATCAGCCCCCATCGGGTAGCGCCAGGGTTTGCCAAATGCACCAATCCAAACACGACCGAGAAGACCATGACCGCGCCGATGGCTCCGATACCTTGTTCCAAATGTTGGAAGGGATAGCCGCGAAACATTAATTCTTCCGCCAGCGCGCCGAAGATGAGAACGACCAGCACAGCCCCCACCCTTGGCATGCGGTGCAGACTAAGCCGAAGGTTGATGCTTGCGTTCCCCCAAATCGCAATTGGAACTGTCGCCAGAACGGTCAGCGAGAGTCCCACGGCGCAACCGATCGCGAATTGCTTGAACCATCCTTTTGCCCGTGGCAATCCCAAGGCAGTAATGCGATGATCTTCAACGTGGTCGGCTACTGCGAGTAGCCAGACGAACAGCGCCATCAGGAGGAACGCTAACAGAGGACGGAAGATCACTTCGAAAAGCAGTATGCGATCGGCGGCGATCGCTCCGGCAGTATAGGCGGCCACCAGAAAGGCCAGCACCGAAAACAAACCGGACACCACAAACGCCCAGACCGGATGCAGGCGTCCTGTGGTGGTCGTTAACATAGTTAGGCCTTCTTGGCGGACTCCCCCTGTTGCGCCGGGTGAAACGTCAATCCCTGGCGAGCTACTGAGAAGTTCAGCGGCTGCCCGCCATTCTTGCGAATCGCGTCTTCGACTCGCTGGCGTGAACCTTTTTCAATGAAGACGATCACGCAGCCTCCGCCGCCGGCGCCACAAACTTTGGCTGCCCGCGCGCCATGCTCGTGGGCCACGCCGATTAACTTGTCGATCAAAGGAGTGGTGATGCCGGGAGCGTTGGTCCGCCGCAGCTTCCACTCTTCGCGGACCAAACGCTCCACATCGTCCCATTGCGCCTCGCTCAATGCGTGGTACATGGCCTGGGCGATCTGGGAGATTTCTTCGAAGTTCCGGATCACGCGGTCGTCGCCGTCGATATGCTGCTTAAAGACCTCCCAATTATTGATGCCTGATTGCCTCGGGGCGCCGGTGTAGAAGAGGACGAACCGCTGATCGATCTCGTCGAGAGAAACCGGCACCGGCTCCCACCGCACACCATCGGGATCCAGATGGATCGCGCTGACGCCGCCGTACATCGCGGGATAGTAATCCTGGCATCCAGTGGGAACGCGGATCAGTTGTGCTTCGACGTTCTGCGCGATGACTCGGATCTGTTCAATGTCAATGTCGCGCTTCATAAATCGCGCCAGTGCCGCAGCGGTGGCAATCATCAGCGCCGAAGAACCGGAGATGCCCGCGCCCGCCGGAGACTCCGAACGTGTCTCCAGCGTGAATCCGGCATCTGGCTTGAAGAAGCGAATCAAGTTAGCCGCCAGTGGATGTTGGTACGTTCTTGCTGCCAGCAGCTCGTCGAGAGCAGAAAAGCGCTCGTGCCGCCCCATGTCATGCGATCGGAGAATGATCTCGCGTCCGATGGCCGGAGTGATTTTGCAGCTGGTCTGAATGTTGAGAGCAATGTTGACACTGACCGCGCCGGGATGGAAAAGGTAAAGAGGCCAGATGTCGAGCGTCCCGCCGGCCAGATCGGCGCGGCACGGGGCGGTGGCGATGATCTCGTCACGGTTTGCCGGTGATGTGAGGTCGGAACGCGTTGGCATGATCAATATATAAAGGTCCGAAAGACCGGCTCTAAAAGGCGACGAAAAAACTCTGTGCAGAACGCCTGGAATGCGCTTCAGCGCTCCGAGAAAACTTTTCTTTGATCATGCGCTTTGGGCCGGCCGAGAAACCCGGGGCTAAAGCCCATTCCAAAATCGAAGCCTTTCCCGCAGGACTAAAGTCCAGCTTCCCCCTGCTAAAGCAGGGGGCTTCCACCAAAATCTCCCGCAAAATCTGTCAGCAGCCGTCTACCGTGACCTGCGCAAAAAACTCAAATCGTTCTAACTGACCCCCGCGGAAAGTTCCCCGCCCACTGCGAGCACTTCGCTTACCACCTGCTCAATGTCGTCGGGTGTGGTGCGATGATTAATAACGCAGGCCCGCAATGCAAAGCGGCCATGGATCGTCGCGTTCGACAAGAATACCTTTCCTCGCCGATTCACGCGCTGCAGAATTTCCTGGTTAAGCGAGTCGCTGTCGCGATCGGCTCGGCTCCCGCGATCGATAGCGGAAGCACACTGCACTGAGCGGGACGGGAGCCAAGAGTTCGAGCTCAGACTGCTGGGTAATAAGTTCGGCCAAGAGCTGTGCATGCGCCAGATCGTTGCGGATTGCTTCGCGAAATTTTGCCAGCCCGTGATAGCGCAAGGATAACCACAGTTTCAACGCGCGAAAGCGCCGCGACAGCTCGACTGTCTCCTCGAAGAACACGAAGCCCTCGACGGGATCGTTCACCAGCGATTTGGCGTAGTCTCCGGTATGCGAGAATGCGCGACGCGCGGCTCCGGCATCGCGGTAGAGCAAGCATCCACAATCGAGCGGCTGATACAGCCACTTGTGGGGATCGAGCGAGAGCGAATCGGCCTGGTTCAATCCGGCAAACTTCGCCGGTTCAGCGATCGCGGCCAGAGCGCCGTAGGCTCCATCCACGTGAAACCAGGCACCAGACTCACGCGCGACTTCCGCGCACTCCACCAACGGATCGATGCTTCCCGTAGAAACGGTTCCCGCTGAACCAACAATCGCGATGGGCGTCAGTCCAGCACGGACGTCGGCTTCCACACCCGCACGCAACAGATCGATGCGAATCCGAAAATTGTCATCGCACGGAATTAGTCGCAGATGCTGCCGTCCAATGCCCAGCAATGCGATGGCTTTGGGAATCGACATGTGAACTTGCTCGGAAGCATAAATCGTTCCCGGCCGCACACCGCTGTCGTTGGCCGGCAGCCGCGCTTCGCGAGCCATGGCGAGGCCCATTAGATTTGCCGACGAACCGCCGCCAGCTAAACTTCCGGTGAACCCACTGCACCCGATCGCCTCCGCCAGCCAGCCGACCACGACGCGC
The DNA here is from genome assembly GCA_963721155.1 of uncultured Acidobacteriaceae bacterium. GTDB lineage: Bacteria > Acidobacteriota > Terriglobia > Terriglobales > Acidobacteriaceae > Bog-257. Next base: position 27,069 of record CAVRID010000005.1, read on the forward strand.
TCGATGGTCGCCGCCGAGGGCGATGAGCGCCATGCCGTCACGTTCTGGTTCAGCACGCTCGCCAGCAGATCAGCCGCAGCGCCGACGGGTTCTCCGGAGCCAAGCACATAACCAAAAAATCGGGGACCGGTAACCCGTACGGAGCGGATCACAGCCGCAAGGTCGTCGAGAGCGCGATCCCCCATTCCCTTATCTGGCAATGGCTTAGCAAATAAAGCTTCGGATTCACTTCCAGTTATTTTTGGGAAGGTAGGCCGCTCGTTCACTGACGCAACATATTCCAATGAGAGCTGGGTAATTCGTTCGAAGACTGCTTTGTATGCGGCGTCGGAGAGTACGAGTGGATTCATGAGTACGGCTTCCGCGGCGGCCTGCGCCGATTTGACGGGACAGCTATTGTAGCGCGAGGCCGAGAGGCTGCGGAAAAGTCTACGCACAAACTGTAGTGTGTATTTCTTGGTGGAAGCCCCCATTTATGGGGCGGAAGTAGCAACTCAGCGTTCCGGCGAAAGTTAGGCTTTGATTATGCGCTTTGCGGGACGCAGAAATCCCGGGGCTAAAGCCCAACTCAAAATCGACCGCTCTTACGCTGGACTAAAGTCCAACTTCCCCCTGCTGAAGCAGGGGCTGCCACCCTGAGAGTCCTCCACAGGGTTTCCCTGCAGCCTGTAAGGCGGGGAGTGTCACAGGTCGTGATACGTGATCAGCTCAATCCCACGGCGCTGCAACACTTCTCTCGCTTCTGGGGAAGTAAGCAACACAAGTTCCTGCGCTCGGGACTCCCGCAACCGCGTTTGGACCTGGTCGAGATCAGCATCGTTGTAACCTGGATGGCAGACGAGTTCCCACGTCCCGTCAGGGATGCTGTCCGCGATCGTAGTGAAGAGCTTCAGGTCGAGGAATCCGGTGACCAGCACGGCCAGCGATCCATCGGTCGTGCGCAGGCCGTGGGCTTCGACCTCGCGTCGGAACCTGGCTGCAAAGTTGCGTAGCACATTCAGTTCGGCGAAACGCCGCCACAGTTTGCGCTTTCGCAGCAAGTCCCCGACCGGCAATGGCCACACCTGCCCAAAGGGATTGCGAACGGCAGGAACTCCATGCTCTCGTGCCGCCCGCAGCAGCGGTCTCAGCACCGCCGGAAACATGTGGGCGTGCTTGTGGGTGTCGAAGTGAGAAGGCCGCAGGCCCGCAGATTGCAACCGCCCGATCTGAGCACTCGCCTCAGCTTCGATTTCCACAGGGTTGAGCTTGTTGCGGAACGAAGCGATGACGAAGTCATTCAGCTTGACGCGAAACTGGTGGCTCCCGTTTTGCGTGCCGGGCTGCAACAGACTCGTGACTTGGTCCGCCGGCAACAGCGGTTCGCCGTCAAGCAGCACTACGTGGCAGCCAACGCTGAAGCGGGCCTTGCGGTCAGCGAGCGAACGCGCCAGACTGGCCGCTTCTTCGAAGGCGCGGGCGTTCGCCATCAGCGTGGCCGAGGTCACAATTCCATGCTCTTGCGCCTCGACGATGGCGCGGTTCAATCCCTGAGTCAAACCGAAATCGTCGGCATTGACGATGAGCCTGCGCACGGCCTCAGTGTAGCGGAAATCAGACGGACGTCGCTCAAACTCCGGCGCTTTTGAACAGCCCTAGTACCACGTGTACCCCAGCATGAATTGCAGTGACGCGTTGATACCGGGATTGTGGTTCCCGATCGAAGCGTTGGAAAGGTGATAGGCCTTGAGCGCCAGGTCCCAGGAGGTTCGGTTCTTGCCGAAAATCTGGAGGCCGATTTCGGGGCCGCTGGTGAAGTTAACTTGCGCGGTGCCGGGCTCCGGTAGATCGTGGGTGCTGAAGAGCACGCCTCCCACGGCAGCGAAATAAGGCGCTACCTTGCAGGGGCTGGTGAAGTTCCACTTGGCGATAAATGGATTAATTCCTCCCGCGTACTGTCCTCCGTGGATCCAGTACTCGTTCAACGGAATGACATCCCCGGCCATCTCGAAGGTGCCGCGCAGAAAGCCCTTGCCATGTTCGTTGGTCAGCACGCGACCAAGACGGAAGCCGACCAGGAATGACCCTCCGCTAGGCGAGCTGTCGACGGAGTGGCCACCCCCGATGAATACTCCTTTGTCCCAGCCTGGATGACGTAGTACGTCAACCGGACTGTCGGTGGGAAGTTGAGCCAGCAGTGTTGCGGTGGCGAGGCAGCAGAACAGTGCAATGCGAATGGATAGGTTCATGTGTTTTGAAGGTAATGGCAAAAGCTATCAGGTTTCGGTTCAACCACGCAAACCGTTTTGGTGGCGGCTCATCAAGACTAACGGCGATTCGTCCAATTTGCTTTCATGGGCGGCCCGGCTTTTCCTATACTGTTGCCTGTTCAGAAACGATGTCAGGGTAAAGGAGCGATATGAAATTTCTGGCACAATTGCTGTTTGTGTTGGCCTGTTCAGTAGCGTTATTGGCGGCAGATGCAACGCCCGGCGCGGATGTTTTAAATCAGTGGGTCGGCGGCAAATGGGTCGGCAGCGGCCAGTTTGTTGATTCCGATTTCAGCAAAGCCAACAAATCGAGTGCAGTCACTACCTGCGCCTGGTCGCCCGACCACATCTTCGTCATCTGCGATCAGGACATTAATTTTGGCGGGACACCAATGCGCGATCTTTCGGTGTATGCCTTCGCTTCGAAGACAAATAAGTTCTATTTCTACGGTATCTCACTGGGCCAGGAGCAGCCGCGCCATACCAGCCTGGAAATCAGCGACAACGGCCAGCGCTGGGTCTATTCCAGCTCTGACGACATCAAAGGCAAAACCGTTGAGTTCCGCACCGTCAATCAATTTGACGGCCATGACGCTGTCGAGTGGCAGTCGGAATTCTCCACCAATGGCGGCAAGACTTGGACAAAGACAGGCGAAGGCAAAGAGACCCGGCAGCGGTGAAAGACAGGGACTAGGGTCAGGGAAGTTCTTCAATCCTTACGTTTTGGCTGACCGCCGATAGCTGATAGCTGACAGCTATCTCGTCAGCAGCCGAAAGTACCGTCGTGCCTTGTGTACGTCTTTGGCTATTTGCTCGCGCAACGCTTCCACCGATGGAAACTTGATCTCGGTCCGCAGTCGCTGCAAGAAAACCAGTTCTAACTCCGTCTCCGGCAGCAACTCAATCGGGTGAAAATTCAGCAGGTGGCTTTCGATGGCAAACGAGTCCGCCCCAAAGGTCGGGCGATTACCCACATTTGTCACCGCCTCGAAACATTCGCTGCCGACTCGCAGCCAGGTGACGTACACCCCAATCGCGGGAACCAGTTCATCGTAGCGCGCCAGGTTCACCGTCGGAACGGTGTACTTGTGCCCATAGCCGCGTCCACGTCCGGGGTTCGAGAAGATGCCAAAGGGGCGTCCGAGTAAAGCGCGAGCCCTCGACAGCCTTCCTTCGGCTACCAATTTACGGATCTCTGTGCTGGAAACGTGATGGCCGCGCAATAACTGCTCGGGATAGATGGTGGTGTCGAAGCCAAATTCTTTGCCAAGATCGGCAAGCGTGTTTACGTTACCCTGGGCTTTGTGGCCAAAGTGAAAGTTGTAACCTTCGTGTACGGCGCGAGCCTGCAGGACATCGACCAGCACGGTTTTAGCGAAGTCCTGCGCCGACATTAATGACAGATCGCGAGTGAACGGCAACACCAACACGGCATCCACACGAGTCTGTTGCAGCAGGCGCAGTTTGACAGGCAAAGGCGTCAGCAGCCTGGGTGCGATGTCGGGACGCAAAATGCGGTACGGATGCGGCTCGAAGGTCACCACTACCGCTTTGCCGTTTAGCGAGTGAGCGCGGTCCGCCATGCGCTGCACTACTTCCTGGTGGGCGCGGTGGACCCCATCAAAGTTCCCCACGCTAACCACCGTGGGGCCAAAATCTGACGGCACTTCCTGAAGGCTGCGGAATACTTGCATGGTGAGTTAGCGTCCTAGAGGTCGAACTCCAGTTTCAGTCCGTCGTGTGCCAAGCGCACGTTAGCGGGAAACGCCGCGTTGGTCTCCCGATGCGGCAGGTCGTGCGAGATGTGCGTGAAGTACGCCTGTTTCGGGTCTAAGCCGGTCCACCAGCTTCAGCGAGTTCTCCACCGTGGAATGCGTGGGATGGGGATGGTGCCGCAAAGCATCGAGAAACAAAATGTCGAGCCCCTGCAACTGTTCCAGCGATTGCTCTGGAATACTGCTGAAGTCGGTGAGATACGCCGCCGACCCGAAACGATACGCTTCGATCGGGGCGTCACCGTGGAGCACCTGCAACGGGATGAAGGCGGCGCCGAAAAGCTCCACCGGCCCGTTGACGGCTCGTAACTCGACTTGCGCCAGACTGCCGTACTTGTAATCCGCCTCGAAGATGTAGCGGAAGACGTTACGTAGCGTCTGCGCTGTGGCATCGCTGGCATACAAAGGAATCTTTCCGCCGCCGGTGATGCGGGGAAAGCTAAGCGGGCGAACGTCGTCGAGCCCCAGAATGTGATCGGCGTGACCGTGGGTGTAGAGCACGGCATCAATCTTGCGGATGTGTTCGCGGATGGCCTGCTCGCGGAAGTCGGGCGTGGTGTCGATGAGAACAGTGTGGCCGTCCCACTGCACCATAATCGAGGGGCGGGTGCGCCGGTCATGCGGGTCAGCCGACATGCACACACGGCAGTCGCAGCCGATGGTAGGCACACCCATCGAAGTTCCGCTGCCCAAAACCGTGAGCACCGCTTTCATCAGGCCTTGCCGTCTGCGCCAGGTCCGCCTTGCGGCGGATGGGTGAGCATGTTGGTGACCTCAAGGTAGGCCATGCGCAGCTCGTAGAGACAGTTCTGCAGCATGTTCTGCTCCGCCGGCGTCAGGTTGCTTTTGGTCTTTTCTTGCAGGATGGCCAGCGTGTCGATAGTTTGCCGGGCGCCTAACAAGTCAACCTCGGGCTTCGCTCCTTGCGGTGCTGCCAGACCGAGCTGCATGAGCGCGCTCATATAAAGCGAGGCAACAAACTTTTCGAAGGTTATCTCGAAGTCTTGCGCGCGATGCGGCTGTCCCTGCTTGCGCATCTCCTTCTCGATGCGATCGTCGATCTCGCGGGTGGACTCCCGGTAAGCTGTCGCCGAGTCATGCTGTTCCTGAGCGCTAGGCCCTTCGGGAATTGCCTCATCGGTCACGATGGGGGAGGTTGGCACGGCGCTGGGAGGCTCCGTTTGTTGTTGCGCTGCGCGTTGCTCGTTGACGAGGCGTTGCGCTTCATTCTTCTCGCGTTCGCGCTCGGCGCGCCGCTCTTCATCTTCCACCACGTCTTGGCGCAGTTCGCCGTCGGTGCTGAACAAGCGGCGGTCGGTTACTACGAATTCGGGTTTCTTTTCTTTGTCGGCCATAGATTATTTACCTGTTGAACGGAAGCGTTTGTACGGTGGCGCTTTGCTCGCCGATCTGCACGGTGGCGCCGGGAGGTGCAGCTTCTCGCCGCACGTAGCCGAGTGCCAAGGTCCGCTCGCCATCGGGAAACGGAATCCGCGCCGCACTGGTTATTTCGCCCACATCTTTGTCGTTGACCCGGACTTTGGTTCCGGGCGCCGGAGGCTCGACCGCAGGATTTCCCCGCACTTCGAAGCCGGTGAACATGCGATGCACGTTGCCACGCGAGCGAATTCGCTCCACGATCTCCTGTCCGATGTAGCAGCCTTTGGCGAAATTCAAGGCGTGCTGCTGTCCCGTTTCCTGCGGCAAATCGCGTTCCCGGAGGTCAATTCCAAAGCGCGGAACACCTCTGTGCGATGCGATAGAGTTCGAGAGCATCGCTGCCGACGGGTGTGGCGCCCGTTGAGACCAGAGTGTCCCACACGGTGTCCATGTTCTCTGACGCAAACCAGATCTCGAATCCGTCCATGTGCGGCTGCGCACTGCGCGCGATCGAGACGCCAATCTCGCGCCACACTGCGTCGATCACTTGCCCAGCCTCGAGTTGCGATACATCGACACCAGCCGCTGCTAAAAGCTCACGCGACTTAGGACCTGCTACACCGACTGCGGCAAGTTTGTCGCTGATGTCGGCAACCTCGACATCATCCATGATGATGTACCGATCAAAAATCTCGGCAATCACAGGCGCCTGCTCGCGATCGGTGGTGACCAACAGGTAGTCGCCGCGGTTATAAGCGACCAGGTCTCCCTGAATGCGTCCCTGCGCGCTAAGGACGAAACTGTAAACGCCGTGCCCCGGCGCGAGGTCGCGAACGTTGTTGGTGACCATGCCATTCAGCCAACGGACCCGGTCTTCACCGGCCAGCACCAGCTTGGCCTGCCAGCTCATGTCGAGGAGGGCGCAGCCCTCCAGCAGGGCCCGAAATTCGGTTGCGGAGTCGCCGAAATTCGCCGGGGTTTCCGCCCCACGATAGACGCCCAGTCGTGCGCCAGTGGCCGCGAGCTTCTCTTGAAAGGTGGTAACACTCATACAGAATCTTTGATTATAACGAAGCGGAAAAGGACGCGTCGGGATACACAACTCCACTTGCGCCATCAAAGTATCCAGTGACAAGCATCTAGCCTTTAGCCATCAGCAATCGGCAAAGCGGTTCTGCTCGGTGCAGTACCAAGTGCCACGCGGTAACGGCCATTTTCTGTTATCTTCATTTCCCGTGAACACCAACAAACGCATCGCAGTTGTCCCCGGAGACGGCATCGGCAAAGAAGTCATTCCCAACGCCCTGGAAGTGGTTCGCGCCAGCGGAGCGGCCGTAGAATTCACCACCTTCGACTGGGGCGCCGACCGTTACCTGGTCGATGGCACCACAATTCCGCCAGACGGCTTTCAGATGCTGGCGCGTGACTTCGACGCCATCTTTGTCGGCGCGCTGGGCGATCCGCGGGTCGGAAGCAACATCCACGCCAAAGAGATTCTGCTGGGCATGCGCTTCAAGATGGATCTGTACGCCAATGTGCGGCCGGTGCGCCTGCTCGACGCTTCATTGTGTCCACTGAAGAATGCCGCGCCCGACAACATCAACTTCACCGTGATCCGCGAGAACACCGAAGGCGTTTACATGGATATGGGCGGCCACTTCAAGTTCGGCACGGCCGATGAGGTGGCCACGCAAGAGGACATCAATACCCGCAAGGGGGTGGAGCGCGTTATCCGCTTCGCCTTCGATTACGCGCGCACCAACGGCCGCAAGAAAGTCCTGATGTCCGACAAGTCAAATGTGATGACTTACGCCGGCGGCCTGTGGCAGCGCGTCTTCAAGGAAGTGGCCAAAGAATATTCCGATATCCAGACGCAGCACATGTACGTGGACGCGCTCTGCCTGCAAATGGTGCGCGATCCGCGCTCGCTCGACGTGATCGTCACCAACAATATGTTCGGCGACATCGTCACCGACCTGGCCGCTGCACTGCAAGGGGGACTTGGGATGGCGGCTAGCGGAAACATCCATCCCGGGCGCACTTCGATGTTCGAACCGGTACATGGTTCGGCTCCCCCGATTGCCGGAAAGAACATCGCCAACCCCATGGGCTCGATTCTGACAGCGGCGATGATGCTGGCGCATCTGGGCCTGAACGCGGAAGCGGACAAGATCGAGAACGCGGTACTCGAAGCCGTTCGCGCAAAAAAAACAACGGTGGATGTGGGAGGCTCACTGGGCACACGGGAATGCGCGCAGTGGATTGCGGAGCGAGTGGCGAAGTAGTCGTGATTGTTATACTGCCCTTTCATGCTCAAAGACACGCTTGAACAAGGCCGCATTGTTGCCGACCAAGCCCTGGAACGGCTGCTTCCGGCGGCTTCGCAGTATCCAACCTCCATTCATCAGGCCATGCGGCACAGTGTGTTTGCCGGCGGCAAGCGTCTGCGGCCCATCCTGTGCATGGAAGCCGCGCAGATGATCGAAGGCTGCATTCCCGAAGGCGTCGAGGACCTGGGAGCCGCGCTGGAAATGCTGCACACATACTCGCTGATCCACGACGACCTTCCCGCGCTGGACAACGACGACCTGCGCCGCGGGCGTCCCACTTGCCACAAAGCATTCGGCGAGGCGACGGCAATCCTCGCGGGCGATGCTTTGCAAACTTACGCCTACGAAGTACTGGCAAAGTTGCAGTGTTCAGCGGAAGCGCGTGTCGCCATCATTGCCGAGATTGCGCACGCCACCGGAACCATCGGCGGCATGATCGGAGGCCAGGTGATGGACCTGGAAGCCGAGCACACTCGCGCCGACGCCAAGACGCTGGAGTACATCCATCGCTCAAAGACGGGCGCTCTGCTGACGGCCAGCGTGGTTACGGGCGGCATGTATGCGGGGGCGAATGCGGAACAGACCCAAAGCCTGCGCGACTTCGGTCAAAATATCGGGCTGGCGTTTCAGATTGTGGATGACGTTTTGGACGTGACCCAGACTTCAGAGCAGTTAGGCAAGACCGCAGGCAAAGACACCGCGACCGAGAAAGCTACGTACCCGGCGCTGTTCGGAATCGACGCCTCTCTGAAGAAGGCTGATGAGTTAGTCGCCAAGGCTGACGCCGCGCTGGACCAGTTTGGCGGGCGGGCTGCCACGCTGCGGGAGATTGCGAAGTTTCTGGTGGAGCGGAAGAAGTAAGCGGCAATGCCCGGCCTAACACCTAATGAAGCACCATCTCGCCGCCATCGCTGCAAGGACGGGCGACCTCCTAGAGTCACGCGCTCCACGGATTAACCACAGGAACCTCAAGATCGCCGAAGTGCGCCGTATTCCGTGTGGCCAGGGTGGCGCGGTGAGAGAGCGCAATTCCGGCAATCATCGTATCGCGCAAGTCACCGGGACGCCCTTTCTTATGCCGCGATGCCATCAAGTCACCTGCGTGCTGCGCGGCAGCGGTGTCAAACCCCGCAACTCGCTGGCCAATCTTGTCCAGAAGGGCCTCGAATGCCTGCATTAGCAAAGACCGCCGTTTGCCCGTGGGCATGATCTGCAGCCCGAAGCGGACCTCAAGGACACTGATGGAGGTTGTCCAGATGGATGATCGAGGCTGCTGGTCAAGCCACGCGACGACGTACTCGTCGGGTATTTGGCGCATCAGTGCCGAAAGCACGTTCGTATCCAGAATAGTCATTATTCGAATGTCGCCGGTTTGACCGTGCGGCCACGCAGTTCAGGAATATCTGAAACCAAGCCGGCCTTGGCAAACAACGCGGCGATTTCCGTCCCTAGTCCCCCAGCCGGCTCTTCGTCCTGATTGACGGCGCTGCGCAGGATCTCTCGCACTTCTTCTTCCATGCTGCGGCCGTGTCGCGCAGCGCGGCGTTGCAAGCGTTGCTTCACGGTATTTTCGATGCTGCGAACAACAAGCTGGGCCATGTGCATCTCCTTCGGTGGAAGTGATATCATGATATCATACTTCGGACACAAACCGACAACCTTAGTGGCAGGGCGATCCATGTCGATGTAGAAGGTCACGGATCTACAGCGATTGCACTGGCAGGGTCAGCAGGTCATCCACCAGCCCGACTTCCTTCTGCACGAAAGGCTCCGCGTACCGGACACCCGCAAGCAGGCCATAGAAGCCGGCCATGGCAGCGAGTCGCTCGCGGATCTCCGTTTGGCGCGGGAAGAGTCCGCTGCCAGCCGACTGGTCCTGATACTGAGACTGATAGGCCATCAGGGCGGCGAAGCGGGTCTCGAACTGGTCGGAGATGTCGACTACGAACGACGGGCGAACGTCGGCGTAAAGGCTGGCATAGACGATCTTGTACGGGCGATGGGGTGCGAGCGAATTCAGTTTTTGCAGACTGTCGGCAGAATTATCCGCGGTCGCCATGGTGTGACCGAGTTTCGTCAATCCCGCCAGGAATGCGGCCTCATATCCGAGTGTCGATGCAGTCGCGTGGTCCGGATGGCGAGCCTGCCAATATGGAAGAATCAGCACGCGCGGACGCAGCGCACGGATGACGGTCGCGACCTGAAGCCGATTGCCGAAGGTATTCTCGACGCGCCCGTCGGGGATGTCGAGGGCTTGCCGCCACCGAACTTTCAGGATGCGCGCAGCCTCAGCAGCCTCGCGACCGCGGTCTTCAACGCTTCCGCGAGTACCCATCTCACCCTGCGTCAGGTCGAGGATGGCGGTGCGTTGGCCGCGCTCGGCCATCTTGAGCAGAGTGCCGCCGCAGGTCTGCTCGACGTCGTCGCGGTGGGCGGCTATGGCAAGAATGTCGCAGTGTGGCGCATCGGGCATAGGGATCTACAGCCGCAGCGCCACCGCGACGCCGTCGCGCAGCGGAACGATTGTCGTGAACCAGTCTTTCGACGAATACAGCAACCGGTTGAACTCCACTACGCCCTTGGTGTACTTGTCAGGCTCCGCGCTGTTGGTCAAGTTCGGATTGCCGGCCGCATAAGCCACATTGCCCGACCACAGCGTGTTGTCGGTGATGAAGAGGCCACCCTTACGCACGCGCGCTGCCGCCATGTTGAAGACGCGAGGATAGTCATGCTTATCCACGTCGTTGAATACGATGTCGAATTCCTCTTTGCGCTCTGACAAAATTTCAAGCGCATCGCCAATGTGGACCTGAATGCGATCGGCAACGCCCGCCTGATCGAAGTAGCGACGCGCTTCGTCGGCATTCTTACGACTGCCATCGGTATAGTGGACCTTGCCGCCCTCGCCCACCGCCTTCGCCCACCAGATGGTGGAATAACCAATCGCCGAACCCAACTCGAAGACCGTCTTCGCGTTGATCAGCCGCGCATACTGATAGAAGAGGCGGCCGACCGCCGGTCCCACGATAGGGATGTCGCGCTCCTTCGCCTGGCGCTCCATCTCCTGCAAGACAGGCTCGCGTTCGGGCAGCATGGCGTAGAGATAGTTTTCGACGCGTTCATCGGTAAAGCTTGTCATCGAGGTTATTCGCTCCTCAGCTCAAGGTTTGCCCCGGCTTCATTTCAACAACCTCCGGACCGCCGCCTCCAAGCAATTTCTTAAGATCTTCCGGGCGGCCGGTCAACATCGGAAAGGTCGCAAAGTGCATAGGGATGACGGTTTTGGGCTGCAGCAGCTTGCAGGCGTAGGCCGCTTCGCGCGGACTCATGGTGAAGTGGTCGCCGATAGGCAGCATCGCAATCTCGGGCGAGTAAAGATCGTGGATGATCTGCATATCGCCGAACACGGCGGTGTCGCCCGCATGATAGAGCTTCACTCCGCCGGGCAACTCAAGAACGTAGCCGCACGCCTCGCCACCATACACGATGCTGCCATCGTCATCTTGAATGCCGCACGAGTGCACGGCTTGCGTCATCGTAATCTTGATGCCGGCGACCGTCTGCGTTCCGCCCTTGTTCATGGGGCTGATCTGTTTGGCGCCCTTCTTTCCGACCCAAGTGCAGAGCTCGAAGATTCCGACCACCATGGGATTGTGCTGTCGCGCAATCTGGACAGCGTCGCCGATGTGATCCATGTGGCCATGAGTACAGATGAGGACATCAGCTTTTTTTACTTGCTTCTCACTCTCCGGACAGGCGGGGTTGCCCATCACCCAGGGATCAACGTAGGCCGTAACGCCGTCTTTGGTTTCGATGCGGAATGTGGCATGACCCAGCCACGTAATGCGGTTGCCTTGCAGATTCATGATTACCTCGATCACGGGAGCCGACAAACATTCGATGAGGCGTTGTCAGTAGGTGTCGCCTTCGCGCCAGTCGCGATAGCCGCCGGCCAGCGAAAATACATTGCGGAAGCCCATCTTCTTGAGATTGAGGGCAGCGAGCGCAGAACGGCTGCCTCCACCGCAATATAAAACCAGCTTGCGGTCCTTGTCGGTCGTGATTTTATCGATGTTCACTTCCAGGATGCCGCGTGGCAAGTTGACGGCACCGGGGATGATCCCCTTCGCTTGTTCGTCGCGCTCGCGCACGTCGAGGAGGGTGAAGTCTTCGCCCGATTGCTGCATGCGTCTGAGATCGTCGGGGCCAATTTCGCTGATTTGCGATCTCGCTTCGTCAACCAGTTGCTTGAACTCCGGTAAAGGCATGTTCATTTCTCCTAGGCACGCCGCGCGAATCGAAGACAGGAGCCGCGCCAGCGTATAGCTACTGAACGACTCCGCAAAGGCAATTCCCAGCTCGCTGAACTGTGCTGGACATGGTACCAGTACCAAAGCTGAATTGCTTTTCTGAGTGGCGCGTAACCAGGACTCAGGCTAGCGCGCGGCTTTCCGCTCCAGCGAGACCGCATAAGCGCTGCGCGGCGGCCGACGCGTGCCTTTCCGCAAACCCTTGGCATCCAGCTTGAGTTCGGCGATGGTGCGGCTCAGGGTGTTACGGTGCATACCTAATTGGCGTGCGGCCCTGCACTGGTTTCCTTTGCACTCCTGCAGTACCGCGAGAATGAATCGCTTCTTGAATTCACATACGCCTTCGGAATAGGTGATGCCGTTCTTGTACATCTGCGTAACCAGCGCTTCCAGTTGATCTTTCACAACGCCTCTCTCTGTATAGCTCATAACTTCGACAACGGCGCAAACGAACCAAACCGTCACAGACGATGATCACTGTCGCCAGGTTGCAAGGAAACATGTTGCGGAACAGTCCGCAACAGATCCCAGCCTTCACGGAAGCGTTGCCGCAATTCCGCTGGCGCAGCCCAGATCAAAGCACGTCCCCCGACCAACATGAATGGCGCGATACGCGATTGCTGCAACCATCCCCACTGCGGCGCAAACGAGGCCAGAGCCAGCACAACTACGGTGCAGAGCACCGCCCCTCGAAGAAATCCGAACATTCCCCCCAACAGGCGATCGAACCAGCGCAGCCCCACCCCGTGGACGGCCCAGCGTGCAATCCGCCCCACCACTCCCGCCAGCAAAACGACAACAACAAAAATGGTAAAGAACGCAGCGATATCCGCCGCCCACTGGGAGTTCACGTGAGGCGCGTACCACGCAGCCACCCGCCAGTACTCCCATGCCGCCAGCAGATATCCGACGATCACGCCCGCCAGCGAAAAGAACTCGTAAAAAAAACCCTGCGCGCTCGCCTGCAACACCGACAGCAAAATGATGAGCAGGATCACCCAGTCGAGAATGGACATGCCCATCATTCGGCTTTGCTTAGGCCGGCAACGGATGTCCGGTCAATTGGGTGTAAGCCTCCACGTACTTCTCACTCGTTCTTGCCGCAACCTCGGGGGGTAACGCCGGGGCCGGCGGCTGCTTGTTCCATTTGATAGCTTCCAGGTAATCACGCACGTACTGCTTGTCGTATGAGTCCTGCGGTCCGCCCGGCTGATACTTGTCCTTCGGCCAGAAGCGTGATGAATCCGGCGTGAGCACCTCGTCGGCGAGCACCAACCCGCCCGGGGTACGGCCAAATTCAAACTTGGTATCGGCGATGATGATGCCGCGCGTTTCCGCGTAATCGGCTGCCGTCTGGTAGATCTTCACGCTCAAGTCACGCAGCTGTTCGCTCAGTTCGCGGCCCGCCAATGACACCATGCGGTCGAAGGAGATGTTTTCATCGTGGCCGCTAGCTGGCTTTGATGGCGGGTGTGAAGATGGGTTCCGGCAGCTTGTCCGATTCGCGCAGTCCCGCGGGCAACTTGATGCCGCACACCGAGCCGTCGGCCTTGTACTCCTTCCAGCCCGAACCGGAAAGATAGCCGCGCACCACACACTCGATGGCGACCATATCAGCGCGCACGACCAGCATGGAACGGCCATGCAGTTGGGCGGCATACGTTTGCAACTCCGGTGGGTACTTGCGTACGTCAGAGGTGACAAGGTGGTTGGGAACGATGGTCTTCAGGAACTCGAACCAGAAAAGCGAGAGCTGGGTCAGCACTCGCCCCTTCTGCGGTATGCCAGTCGCCAGAACGTAATCGAATGCCGAGATTCGATCCGTCGCGACGAAGAGCAGATGATCGTTACCAACCTCGTAAAGGTCGCGAACTTTTCCGCTGGCAAAGAGTTTCAGACCAGAAAAGTCAGTGCGCAAGAGAACTTCGGAATTTTGAGTTGAGTAGGTCACGGCGTCGCAAATCGATTCAGAGAAGTCGTCGGGTATTCTAAATTTCTGTTGCAGTTTGTCAACGGCTGGAAAAAATTAGTTGGAGTCCGTCCGAAAAAAATCTGTGGGAAAATTCTTGACAGAATGCCGCATCTCGCGGAACCCTTGCGCGTAGAGGCTTTCAAGCAACTCAAAGCCACGTACGCGCAGCCCTAAGACCGCAACCGCGACCGCAGGCCAAGGGGAATTTGGAGACCAAACCTCCGCCTGATGTCAAGAGCCGGAGAAAACATTTTCGAAAATAAAGATCGAGCAGAAGCTAATCGGCTGATGAGCGATGAACCGTTCGGACGTCTTCGATGTACTGCACATCGGGGGCGCCTTCCACTCCAGCCTGCTGCATGGCCTTGCGAAGATCGTCAGAGTTTATGAACTTGCGCGCCTGCTCGACGCCATCCCAATCGAGAAACAAAACAACTTCGCGCGGATCGTCAACGGTATGGAAGATGCGGCACCCGGTTTCGCCGGCATGCTTGCGGTTGTTGAGGTGAGAATCGAAAGCCTGCTTCCAGCGGTTGTAATCCACTACCTTGTGGCGGATCAGGACATGAACCATGAGAGCGCCTCCCAAATAAAGTCGTCTCCTCCAAGATACGAAATCTCCAGCCGAATGTGAACCAGGAAATGCAACAGACCTGTGTGACAAGGGATGTTGACGGCGCCGCGCGGTTATGCGTCAAACGACGAGAATTTCCTGCGCTTATAACGTCCGCCGGCGTTCCTCGCGCCCAATTTGTTATACGTTATACTGCAAACCAAACTCACCGGGAGCCCTTCTTCGTGCCACGCCTCATTATTCGGTCCTCCGACATTCACGCTGCTGGCTGTTTCACCCTCGAAGATATTCCTAAGAATGCCCGCGTCCTGGAATACACCGGGGAGCGGATCACCAAAGCCGAAGGCGACGTCCGTTACGAAGGGCGTCCGTTCACCTACTTGTTTGGCGTGGGTGATGGCGAGGTGGTGATCGACGGCCATGGGATGGCGATGTTTGTGAACCACTCCTGCGATCCTAACTGCGAGACCGACGAAGAGGGCGACCGGGTCTACATCGCCGCGATTCGCGACATTGCCGCGGGCGAAGAACTTACCTACGACTATTGCCTCTACGACGGCGACGACGATGCACCTTGTTACTGTGGCAGCAAGAGTTGCCGAGGAAGCATGTACTCACCCGAGGAACTGAAGAGAAAAGCGCGCGTCGCGGCGCGCGAAAAGAAAAGAGCCGAACTGGCAGCGAAGAAAAATGGCGCAGTAAAGAAAGCGAAGGACGCGAAGCTGGGGAAATAGAGAACGGATCGGGCGTGCCAAGCCCTCCGGTTCCATGCTGCCCGCTTCTGCTATATTTGGCTTTCGATTATCCGCATTTCCGCAGCACAGGAGCAGCTCTCATGGCTAAGAGCGTCAATAAGGTCATTCTGATCGGCAATCTTGGAAAAGATCCGGAAGTGAAGTACACCCAAACCGGCATGGCGGTAGCGCGCTTCTCGTTGGCGACCACGGATCGCGTCAAAGACAAAGACGGCAACTGGCAAGATCGAACCGAGTGGCACAACCTGGTCGCCTTCCAGCGTACCGCCGAAATCGCGGCCGAGTACCTGAAGAAGGGCGGCAAAGTTTACATCGAGGGCCGCCTGCACAGCGACTCCTGGGACGATAAAGAAACTGGCCAGAAGAAGTACAAGACCGAGATCATCGTCAACGATTTGGTGCTGCTCGGAGGACGCGATGCCGGCGGCGAAGGCGGTGGAGGATACAGTGGCGGACGGTCGGGAGCTGGCAAGTCCGGCGGCTTCGACCAACGCACGGCCGAGCCCGAGCCATCGCAGGCGCCGGCGGGCGCGGAGATCACGGACGAAGATATTCCGTTCTGATTTGGTGGACCTCATTACTGCTGGCGTCGTTAGCGAAAATTTCGTCCCGAGCCGAGGTTGGAAGTCTCGCTTTGCTTGGGATTGTCATTACGAGCGCAGCGAGGAATCTGTTTTTGTTTTGCGTCTGCATGCCAGGAAAACAGCAGGCCCCTCACGGCGTAAAGGCCATTCGTGATGACAACTCGGAACTCGCGAAGTCAGACATTATTTTTGCAGTACTCAATATCTGCGGCGCTCAGCATCTAACGTCACGGCATGAGCTTTCCACGATCCAGCGGCATCCTGTTACATCCGACTTCGCTTCCGGGACCGTACGGCATCGGCGAACTGGGGCCTGAGGCGCATCGCTTCGCCGACTTTCTGCGCGATGCCGGGCAGCGTATCTGGCAAGTTCTGCCGTTGGGACCGACCGGATACGGCGACTCTCCGTACCAGTGCTTCTCAGCCTTCGCCGGCAATCCTCTGTTGATCAGTCTCGACACCCTGGTGGAGCGCGGTTATCTCGATTCTGGCGAGTTGAGCCCACGTCCGGATTTCCCGGCTGACCAGGTTGACTTCGGCGCCGTGATCTCATGGAAGATCCCTTTGCTTCGGCGAGCTTTCCAAGGGTTCCAGCGAAGTTCGGCGTCCGAGCGCGACGCATTCGGGGCGTTCTGCGAAAAGCATTCTGCGTGGCTCGAAGAATTTGCCGTGTTCATGGCGCTCAAGGAAGCTCACAACAACGTCGCATGGACGTTTTGGGATGCTGACCTTGCGCTGCAGAAGCCCGAAGCCATCGAGCGCGCGCGCAACCAGTTCAGCGACGAGATTGAATGCAACAAGTTCATCCAGTTCGAATTTGAGCGGCAGTGGTGCGATCTGAAGGCGCATTGCGCGCGCAACGGCATTCGCGTCATGGGCGACGTTCCCATCTATGTCGCTCTCGACAGTGCCGACGTGTGGGCCAACCGCGACTTGTTTGAACTGGATGAGTCGGGCCGGCCAAGAGTGGTCTCAGGCGTACCGCCCGACTACTTCAGTGCAACCGGACAGCTGTGGGGCAATCCCATCTATCGCTGGCAAGTCCACGCGAAGACCGAGTATGCATGGTGGATCGCGCGCCTGCGTCGTTCGCTGGAAATGCTCGACATGATTCGCCTCGACCACTTCCGCGGCTTTGAGGCGTATTACGAAATTCCTGGCGGCGAGGCGACGGCTATCAACGGAGCGTGGGTGAAAGGGCCGGGAGCGGCGCTCTTTGAGGCGCTGGAAGGTGCGCTGGGAAAGTTGCCGATCATCGCGGAAAATCTCGGCGTGATCACGCCGGAGGTAGAAGCGTTGCGTACGCGCTTCGGATTTCCGGGTATGGCGATTCTGCAGTTTGCTTTTGGCAAGGATCCGCAAGCTCCGCAGTTCAAGCCTCACAATTATCCGCACCACCTGGCGGCTTACACCGGCACGCACGACAACGACACCGTCGTCGGCTGGTGGACGAGCACGGCCGGAGCCGGAAGTATTCGCACCGCCGCCGAGATGGCTGAAGAGTTAGAGTACGCGCGGCGTTACCTTAACACCGACGGTCGCGAGATTAATTGGGTAATGATTCGCACGTTGTTGGCATCGGTCGCTGACACTGCACTGTTTCCGTTGCAGGATGTGCTGGGCGTTGGCAGCGAAGGCAGGATGAACCTGCCGGGCACGTCGTCGGGAAACTGGCGGTGGCGCTTCCGCCAGGAAGAGCTGACACCGGCGATGGGAGCGCGGCTGAAGCAGTTGGTGGAGACCTACGAACGTTTGGGGAATATCTGAATAGGCCGTTGGACATCCATCAGGGGCTATAAAGCCCCGGGGTCATATTAGGCATTTACGGACGGCGTGAAGGCCGTCCCCTTCGAAGAGTCAGAACTCAATTAGAGCCCCCAAAGCATCACTTGGCGATGCCCGTCAAAAATGTAGGTGAATCGCAACTAGACCTGTATCATGTTCCCGGCGGAGTGGACAGATATGTACTTCGAACAGTTCTACCTGGGTTGTCTGGCGCATGCGTCGTATCTTTTCGGATCGGAAGGTGAAGCGGTCGTCGTCGATCCGCAGCGGGACATTGAAATCTACCTGGAGGCGGCGGCGAAGCAACACCTTCAGATTCGCCACATCTTTGAGACCCATCTGCACGCTGACTTCGTCTCGGGACACAAAGAGCTGGCCGCTCGCACAGGCGCGACGATCTACATGGGAGAGGCAGCGGGTGCGACATTTCCCCATGTCGCCGTGGGCGATGGCTTCGAGTTGCGTGTTGGCAAACTGCGCATCGAGGTACTCTCGACACCGGGCCACACGCCGGAGAGCATCTGCCTGGTGGTCACCGATGAAGAGAAATCGACGACGCCATACGCCGTGCTCACCGGCGATACGCTGTTCATCGGCGACGTGGGCCGGCCAGACCTTTCGCCTACGCATACGCCGCAGCAGCTCGCGGGCTTACTCTACGATTCTCTGCATACCAAGCTTCTCGCGTTGCCCGACACGGTGCAGGTGTATCCCGCGCACGGCGCGGGCTCGCTTTGCGGACGTAACATGCGCGCCGAGCGGTCGTCGACCATCGGGACCGAGCGCCTGACCAATTACGCTTTGCAGATCAAGAGCCGCGACGAGTTTGTTCGGCAGTTGACGACAAACCTTCCCGCTCGTCCGGACTATTTTCTGGAAGACGCTGCCATCAACCGCGCAGGGGCCGCGTCGCTCACAGATCTACCGGAACTCGCTCCGATCTCTGCGCCCGAACTGAAGAGCATGCTGGAGCATGGCGCGATCGCGCTCGACGTACGGCCTGCCGACCAGTTCGCCGTGGCGCATGTTCCCGGCTCCATCAACATTGCGCTCTCCGGTCAGTTTGCTTCCTGGGCAGGAGCTGTTCTCGGTACCAAGGCGCAACCGGTACTCATCGGTGAAACGGCGGAGCAGATCGGCGAGGCACGCATGCGTCTGGCGCGCGTGGGGATCGAGGACCTGCCCGGTTATCTAGACGGTGGTTTAGAGAGTTGGAAGCGAGCGGGATTTCCCGTCGCGCAGTTGGAGCAGATTACGGTACAGGAACTCAGCACGCGACTGCAAAGCGGTGGGCTGCAAGTGTTGGATGTCCGCAGAGAAGGTGAATGGCAAGCTGGGCACATCGACGGCGTCAACTGGTATCCACTGGACCGCTTCAAAGCGGCTCTGCCGCAACTCGAGCGGAATGGGCCCATCGCGGTCCACTGCAAGAGCGGCTATCGCAGCATGATCGCGTGCAGTCTGTTGCAAAACGCGGGCTACAACGTCATCAACGTGATCGGCGGATTCGATGCGTGGGAGCAGGCAAAATTGTCGGTTGCAGCCGAAGTCGGAGTCGGCGCGTAACCGCTACCTAGCTCCTCGGTCCCCCGAGAACCATGCCAAAGTCTTCTACGACCGAGAGAAGTGCGCCTAAAGACGAAATGGAGGGGAGCGGGGGCCTATCCAACGAGGCCATCCGGCTCGGATGTAGATCAGTTATTTTCGTTTCCGTCCGCCGTAAACAGTCGTTTCACTCCCCTTTCGCGCCTCACTTGGACGAAGGTGGCGAGCAAGGGTAACAGTCGCCGGGAAGCGCCGTATAGCCATTAACCGTCGACGTTACCAGCTGTCCTTGGGTTCCATTTGGAAGGGGACAGGTATTGCACCCGTTGGTGTTGAACGTAACAGGGAACGACCCCGTCGCGCTTTCCGCAAAACCCGGAACTTGCTCATCTGCCTTGAGATGAAATTTTGCGAGTGTCGTATAGACTTCACGTAAGAGCCCAGGAGGAGACCGCCTGGCATAATCCTCGAGAATCTCCGCGATCTCTAAATTCGTTGAATGTTTTCTGTCTCCGTAGAATCGTGGGCCGCGGGTGATGGTTATACTGAGCCACAAACCCTCGTCCTTTCCGGCTGTACCTTCAGTGCGGCCGGCATGAGCGGGTTCAATTGGAGCTGGCATGGTGTCGTT
Source organism: uncultured Acidobacteriaceae bacterium (assembly GCA_963721155.1). Taxonomy (GTDB): domain Bacteria; phylum Acidobacteriota; class Terriglobia; order Terriglobales; family Acidobacteriaceae; genus Bog-257. The sequence continues at coordinate 46,959 of CAVRID010000005.1, forward strand.
CCTCCAAGCGAACTATATACCCTGCCTGGAGTTCCAAGCCGTAATTATTCTCTTTGACCGGACCTAGGGCGCGGCACAAAAGTCCCGTGTGCCCGAATGCGAGTGCCGAACTGTTGTGGTACGATTTCGGTCCACAAGGAGATATATCGCATGCCCATGGTAGCCAGATGGTGGAACACATATGGGACGGGAAGCGGCAATACTGCGACCACGGCCGCTATTACAATAAGTGGCTTTGCTCCGTCTTGGATCGTCGCGACGCCTCTGCTCCAGTTTCTCAGCTGCTCAAGCGATTCATTTTCGTTCGCTGGGGTGAGCGGCTGGATTACCGTGGATCCCACTACTGGAGCGATCGTTGACGAGGAGGAAAATTCTCTATCGGATTACACTTCCTGGGCGTATTCAATTTGGGGCCCTAACTTCGTTCAGGTGACATTCGCCTTGCGCGTTCGTAACGCGGATTCGTCGGCCGTCGCATCTGTAGAATTTTGGGGGTAGCCAATGCCACAGCAGCATGCATCATCTAATTTCGGCTGGGTCGGTTTGAAGGCAGAGCCGAAACACATCGGAATGGTGATTGTTTACGACCGCAAGACAGGGCGCATCGCCCACACGCACCAATTCGTCCACTTCGGAAAAGGTGAGCCTCCGAGCAAAGCGTCGATGGAGCAAACGGCGCTGAAGGCTGCCGGTTCAGCAGGTGGCGTCCATGACGTGCTGCATCATCACGGCGCGCCGCTGAAGGCTCATGCTTTTTATCGCGTCGACCTCGACACCAAAAGCCTTGTCGAGGGGCCCGAGGCTAGGGACTGATTCGACCAGCATCGTAGGCCGGATCAGTATCCGTGCCCGCTACCTTCGTCCAGGTTTACCTTGCCCCGGAACATGCGATAGACAAAGATGAAATACCCGAGCGCGAGGATCATACCTATGGTCCACCAGACCAAGCCGACACTCAAACCGTGCGCACCGGCCTCGGTGTTGTAGATCGTCAGGCTCAAGTCAGAGCCCGTGCTCGCGGGCAGCACATTGGGATAGAGCGCGAATGCGGCTCCGACCAGCATGGCTACGATATAAACGCACGACGCCAGGAACGCGCCCTTCTCGTTTCTCTTCGCGTGCGCATAGTACAAAAAGATCAGGCTGCCGATCACCAGCGCTGGAACCAGGTATCCAATGGGCCACTTGCTGTAATTGTCCAGCACGTGCGGAACGACCTACACGGTGGCGATCAGGCTGGCAATTGTAATCAGCACCTGCGCCGGCCAGAAGAGGCTGGCCACCCTGCGCGCCCGAAAGTTCAATGGTCCTTCGGTCTTAATTGCCAGGTAAAGCGATCCGTGTACGACAAGCGTGACCAATGCGACTACTCCGCAGATCACGGTGTACCAGTCGAGGATGCCGTTGTGCGCTCCGACGCGCCAATTCGTCCACAGCGGCTCGAAGAAGTAGCCATCCGCTTGCAGGGGAACGCCGCGCACCACGTTGCCCAGAGCAGCTCCGAAGAAGATCGCCAGCAAGATACTCGAAATCCCAAAGATGACGTCGAAGAAGCCCTTCCACACCGGTTCTTGAATGTGGGTGCGGAACTCGATGCCGATGCCGCGCAGCATCAGCAGCCATAGAACCATCATCAGCGGCAGGTAAAACCCGCTGAAGCTGGACGCATACAACAGGGGGAAGGCGAAGTAGAGTGTTCCGCCAGCGGCCAGCAGCCATACTTCGTTGCCGTCCCATACCGGCCCGATAGCGCGCAGCACGGTGCGGCGCTCGGCGTCATTTTTCGCGATGAAGAGGTGGACCGCGCCGGCGCCGATATCGAAGCCATCAAGCAGAACGTAGACCGCAACCATTACTGCAACGATCATGAACCATAAGGTCGACATGGCTAGCTCACCTCCACGGGATCTACCGCAACTACACTAAGTTTCTTGAGCAAGGGCTCATTGTCGGGATCAGGTTCTGGCCCGTGCTCAATTTCACGCCGCACCAGGAAGAGGAACAGGACCGAAAGCACGGTGTACATCCCGAGAAACCCGAGGAAACTGAACCAGGCATTTCCGGCGGAGACCATCTTGGAGTAGCCATCCACGGTGCGGAGCAAACCATAGACCAGCCACGGCTGCCGGCCAAGCTCGGCTGTCATCCAGCCCGCGGTGTTGGCGATGTAGGGCAACGGGAACAGCAGCAGCAGTACCCAAAGCATCCAGCGAGCACGGTAGAGCTGGTTTCGCCAGAGCAGGAAGCATGCGATGGCCGAGACTGCGATGAAGATCGTCCCCAGTCCAACCATCATGTGATAGGCGTAATAGAGCAGAGGAATGCTGTCGGGCCAATCCTGCTTGGGCACCTCGTTGAGGCCTTTCACCTGCGCGCCCCAACTGCGCCAGGTCAGGAAGCTCAGCATCTTGGGAATGATGATCGGGTTGTCAATTTTCTGCGCCGGGACATCGGGCTGGCCGAGAATCACCAGCGGCGCTCCGGGCTGCGTCTCCCATAAAGCTTCCATCGCGGCCAGCGTGACCGGCTGGTGCATGGCAACCATGCGGCCCTGGGCATCGCCCGTCGGGAAAAGTTGCAGAACGCACACGATCAACGCCACCACCACACCGACGCGGACGTAGATTTTTCCCTGCTCAACATGCTTCTGGCTGAGCAGGTAGAACGCGCCCACCGCCGACATCACAAACGCTCCGGTGATGACCGCTCCGCCCATGTTGTGCGCATACTGCCACCAGGCCCAGGGATTCAGCACCAGTGCCCAGAAGCTGCTCAGTTGCAGAGAACCGTCAGCCACGCGCTGATAGCCCACCGGGTGCTGCATCCAGGCGTCCGTCGCGACAATGAAGTAACCCGACAGCCATGAACCGACAAAGACCATTAGAGCGGCAAACCAATGCATGGTCCTGCTCAGCCGCTTTTCGCCGTAAAGAAACAGGCCGAGGAATGCGGACTCCAGAAAGAAGGCGAAGCAGCCTTCCATGGCGAGTGTCTGTCCGATCACGCCTCCGGCGTAGCGTGAGAAATGCGACCAGTTGGTGCCAAACTGAAATTCCATCGGAATTCCAGTGACCACGCCGATCACGAAATTGATGCCGAAAATCTTGGCCCAGAAGCGGGCGGCCCGGTCGTAACGCTCGTCTTTGGTCTTGAGCGCCAGAGTTTTCAAGATCACGATCAGCGGGGCCAGCCCCATGGTCAATTGGGGAAACAGGTAGTGATAAGTTACCGTGAAGGCAAAGTGCAGGCGGTGGATTAAGAGTGCGCTATCCATGCGTGGACCCTCGGTAAAACAATGCTTCTCCCAAAGATCACGCGCCTTGTAACGCGCGCAACGACTCCGGGGAGAACGTACAGGTTATTGTTCAGCAGAGGGAGCACATCGCGCTGTGATTGAGGTCACAAGATGCTGTGAAAGAGCTAGCTCCTTGCGCTAAGACCGAGTCTTCCTTTCGGCTTTGGGTCTAAACTAGTTTGCGATGTCTCGTCGCCTTCTAAATACGCTCCTTTCGCTGGCGCTGTTGACGGCCCCCACCGTCTTGCTCTTGCAGCATCCGATCAACGTGCGTGCGCAACAACGCACTTTGCGCCTGATTCTGAAAGATGGCTCCTACCAGTCGGTAGTGAAATACGAGATCCAGGGCGACCGGGTGCACTATCTCAGTGCAGAACGGTATGAGTGGGAAGACATTCCGAGTTCGCTCATCGATTGGGACGCAACCAAAAAGTACGAAGCCGAGTTCAGCAGCGGCAAGCTGCCCAAGGTACGGGAAGAGACACCTGAGGAGAAAGAGGAGCGCGAGAAGGAACAGGCTAACTCACCCCAGATTGCGCCAGGTTTGCATTTGCCCGGAACCGGCGGAGTATTCCTGTTCGATCAGTATGAGGGGAAACCAGAACTGGCGGAGATTGTGCAGAATGGCAGTGAGCTGAACAAGAACACCGGCAAGAGCGTGTTGCGGGCCACGATCAATCCGATAGCCAGTTCCAAACAGCCATTTGAACTAAAAGGTGAACACGCGAAGATTCAATCTCACGTGCTGCGTCCTACCATCTACATTGACATCGACCAAGGGCCGAGTGACACCGCTATCGCCGACCGCTTCCGGTTAGTGCGCACCGAGATCAAGAAGGACACACGTGTCGTTGCCAGCCTGAAGGTTAGCTTTACCGGCAAGGTAAGTGAGCAGAACATTGGAGTGCCCGCAACTGTTGAAAAAACAGGAACTGGAGAGTGGATAAAAGTGACTCCAACGCAAGACTTGGCGCCCGGGGAGTACGCGGTGGTAGAGATGCTCGGTCCGCAGGAGATGAACCTTTACGTGTGGGACTTCGGCGTCAATGCGAAGGCGCCGGCCAACCCGAATACGGTGGCACCCGACACAAGTAGTACCCAAGACCCGACAAAATAACGACCGCAGCCAGGGAAGATTTTTCTGCTGCAGAGGGTCAGCAATTGGAAGCTTTTTCTTCGGGTCCCGCAATCCCCATGCCTGCTACCGCAATATTATCGCGCCCGGCATCTTTAACCTGGTACATCATTTCATCGGCGCGCTGCACAATGGTTTGCGGAGAGACGGCGTCGCCCGGAAAGCTTGCAATCCCGATGCTGGCCCGCAAATAGAGAGATACACCCTCCGCAGCAAGCCATTGCCGGGAGCGAAAAACCGACATCAACCGGCGCGCGGCCAACAGAGCTGCTTCCTTGGAAGTTTGAGGCAATATGATGGCGAACTCGTCGCCGCCGTAGCGAAACGCGGCATCCACCAGGCGAAGATTCTCGCGCAAAGCCTGCCCTACCTGCCCCAGAAGCTTGCTGCCCATCAAGTGTCCATGTTTGTCATTCACTCGCTTAAAGTGATCGAGATCAAGAAACAGCAGACTGAACTCGTACCCAAAGCGTTTGGAGCGGTGCACCTCTTCGGAGAGCGCGGTGAACAACTGCCGCGCGTTGTACAAGCCAGTACAGTCATCGGTAATACTGAGTTCCTGAATGCGCTGAACCGCGCGAGCGTTCTCGATGGCAATGGCAGCATAATCGGCCAAGGTCTGCAACAACATTTCGTTGCGGGTGTAGACCTCCATGTCGATATTCACCATCTCGATGATGCCCAGGACTTTGCCCCCGGTGCGTACCGGCATGCAAACGGCGGAACATCCTTCGACGAAGAAATCGTCGTCTGCGGCGGTGCGGACGCGTTGGTCCCGGACTACGTCAGGAATGACCAAAGGCGTGCCATGGTTGATCACCCATCGGGCAAGGCTCTCACCCGACGCCATTTGCAGCGCATTGAGTTTCTCGCAACCCTTGCCCACCGCGGCGGCATAATAAAGTTCGTCCGAAGCGTCATCCAGCATCAGCAGCGACCAGGTCGCGGGCTCAAAGTAGGCCGCCATTTTTTCCATGATGGTTTGCAGAATGGTGTCTAGATCGAGCGACGACGTCAGGGCTTTGGCGACGTCGTGAAAGATTTTCAGCTCGTAAAACTGCTGGTCGTTCGCAGTTGAAAGCGACATGTAAGAACCTGGCGCAGATCTCGTCTCCGGCCCCGGAAGTAACTCAAGGCCAGTAGCCACTGACTCCAAAACGTTCAGGCTCGAAATACACACACCCGGCTGAGGTGTATTTTACCGGAAAGCACCGATGGTTCCTATCCCCACGAGTTTCCCGCGAGGCGAGGACGAAACACCATCAGAGGGCCGGGCCGGTTTGACACTGCCTGCACCACTTTCTATGATCGGCAAGGACGCTCGGTAAATTCAGTTGCAAGACACATTAGAGCAGACCGAGGGTGGGATGAGTACTTTCGGCGAACGATTGCGTCGCGAGCGGGAGCTGAGGAACATCTCCCTCGACGAGATCGCCGCCACCACCAAAGTTGGAACCCGGCTACTGCGGGCCTTGGAAGATGAACAATTCGATCAGCTTCCGGGCGGTATCTTCAACAAAGGATATGTCCGAGCCTACGCCAAGTACGTCGGGATCGACGAGGAACAGGCGGTGGCAGATTATTTGCAAGCCGCGGATGAAGCCACCCCCGATGTACATGGGAATGCCGAGCAGAATGTCTCCATCCGATACGCAGGCGAGCAATTGGATGATGTGCGTCGATCCACATTTCCCGTTGTTCCGGTATTTATAGTTCTTGTGCTCATTGCGGGAATCATCGGCGGCTGGCGTATTTACCGGGAGCGCCGGATCGATCGGCAACCGCAAAGCGAAAGTACGCCGACGAGCGCTGCTGTCCCGAACAATTCCGGAGTCATCAGTCCGAACACCAGCATCCCCGCCAACACTTCTGCTCCTATCCCGCAGACTGTCTCGGGCAAGAACGTCAGCCCACAGCAAATCACACCGGCGAGTGCACCGGGAACAGCCGCTTCACAGAGTGCTGACAGCTCTAATCCGGCTTCATCGTTCGAACTCACCGTGCGCCCCACGGATCGCGCCTGGGTTTCCATCAAGTCCGACGACAAGTTCGTGGTTCGAGGCATCATCAAGCCTCCGGACGTGAAGACGATTCGTGCCACCGGCCAGATAGTCTTCTGGACTGGCAACGTCGGCGCAGTGGAAGTTTCCTTTAATGGCAAGAACGTTCCGCTTACGGGCGGCGAAAACGAAGAGCGCGTTCTTGTCTTCAATTCCCATGGCCTGCTGCCGGGCACAACGCCCCAATGACGCGACCCGGCGTTCCACCCCCATCACAGAACACCGCAAAGAACGTTGGTGAAAACGTTGTACGCATCGAGGCCGAAGCCCTGAGCGCACTCGCCGACCGCCTGGCGGGACCCATGTTGCACGACTTTGAAAGCGCGGTGGAGTTGCTCTACTGCTGCACGGGTCGCATCGTGGTTACCGGCATGGGAAAAAGCGGACTGATCGCGCGCAAGATCGCAGCCACACTCACCTCGACCGGAAGCCCGGCATTGTTTCTTCATCCTGCCGAAGCCTTGCACGGCGACCTCGGCATGGTGGTCCGCGGCGATGTGGTTCTTGCCCTTTCGGCCAGCGGAGAGACCGACGAAATCCTGCAACTGTTGGCCACCGTGAAGCGGCTCGGCGTTCCGCTCATCACCATGACCTGCGACGATCTTCACTCTCCCTCGGAAGAGCCGCGCAACCTGTCAACGCTGGTGCAAGCCGCCGACATCGCACTGGACTGCTCGGTCGCGCACGAAGCTTGTTCCCTCGGACTTGCGCCCACCGCCTCGACCACTACCATGCTCGCCCTGGGAGATGCACTGGCGGTGGCGCTCTCGCAACGTCGTGGATTCAAGGAAGAGGACTTCGCCAGCCTGCATCCCGGAGGCAAGCTGGGCAAGCGGTTCGCGAGGGTCTCCTCGCTGATGCACGCCGGGGATGCGGTTCCCAGCGTGAGTCCCTCGACTCACATGACTGAGGTCATCTACGAAATGTCGCGCAAGGGCTTGGGAATGACAACCGTGGTCGAAGGCGAAAAACTTGTGGGACTGATCAGCGATGGCGATCTGCGCCGCTTGCTGCAACAGCATGGCAAGAAAGTGTTCGACCTCTCGGCGGCAGAATGCATGACGACCTCGCCGCGCACCGTCAGCCCTGACGTGTTTGCCATCGCCGCGCTCGACATCATGGAGCAGAAGAAGATCACTTCCCTTCCCGTGGTGGACGCCGCCGGGCAGCCTGCTGGGCGTGCTGCACCTGCATGATCTGTGGGGCACGCAGATGTTGTGAGAAGCGTGTCGGCAGTCAGCGTTCGGTAAGTGAACCTCTGGCCGGTGACTGCCCGGCGAACCACGTCGGTAGATACCTAACCAAATTCTGACCAGTTTCCCTCGATTCCACCGCGCTATACTCGCGTACCTATGGATCGGCGTGCCGCACTAAAAGCACTTGGGTTGATTGCCGGCACGGCTGTGCTGGAAGGCTGTGCCGCCCGGCACCTTAGTCAGGCTGCGACTCTTCCGCCCCCAATATCGCCGCTTCTGAAGCTGCCAAAGGTCAACGTCCAACCCGATCGCGAGATAAGGACCATCGTCGGACTGCGGCCGTTCCGCCCTTCCGGATTCGTGGTCAACGCACAGAAGTTCGACAACAAGGTGGTGGTGCACAACTACGGGCACGGTGGCGCGGGAGTCACACTCTCGTGGGGAACGGGCGAACTCGCTTGCCGCGAAGTTGACCGTACCGGGGAAAAGAACGTCGCCGTACTGGGATGCGGCGCCGTCGGCCTGGCCACCGCACGATTACTGCAGGAGCGGGGATGCACCGTCACCATCTACGCCAAGAGTCTTCCGCCGCACACAACCTCTAACGTAGCTGGTGCGCAGTGGTTTCCGGTCATGGTCTTCCACCGAGGAAATGAAGTCGCCTGATTTCATGGCGAAGTTTGTCGAGGCTTCACATCTCGCCAATGCGCGCTACCAGGTCATGGTGGGAGCGCGCTACGGAATTCGGTGGCTGCCTAACTACCTAATGAGCTGGGAACCCATCTCGAACGGCGGCATGCATAGCCTCGACAGCCCCATTCGCGATCTGCTGCCCGAGATGCGCGACCTGTCACCTGCCGAGAATCCATTCCCTTTCCCCGCTGTCCGCCAGTTCCAGACGATGCTGATCGAGCCGAACACGTACCTGCCTGCGGTGATGGAGGACTTCCGCATCGCGGGTGGCCAGATCGAGGTTCGCGAGCTTAGAAGTATCGCCGATCTGCAGGACTTGCCTCAACCGGTGATCGTGAATTGCACCGGTCTGGGCGCGAAGGCGCTGTTCCAGGACGAGGAGTTGACCCCGGTAAAAGGCCAGCTGACGATCCTTCTACCGCAACCGGAAATTCAATACTGCACGCTGGCGGAAGACCTTTACATGTTTCCGCGTAATGACGGCATTTTGTTGGGCGGCACGCACCAGGCCGGGGTGTGGTCGCTTGAACCCGACCTTCAAGCCAAGGCGCGAATCCTCTCCGAGCACGCGCGAATATTCCGGGAAATGCGTTCGGGGTAAGTAACCGTGGCTATGTTGTCTCCACGAACGCCATCACCATCTCCCGCTCGCGTGGCCCGTCAAGCTCGACCAGAATGACCCGCTGCCAGGTGCCTAACAACAGCAGCCCGCGATCGACCATCAGCGCCAGTGAAGTTCCGATCAGTGTGGAGAGGATGTGGTCGGGCGTGTGCTCCGGGTTGTGCGGATGGCGATACGCAAGCTTGGGAATGATGTGCTCGAAGGCGTCGAGCATGTCGAGATCGGTTCCGGGATCGAGATCGGCTGTGGTCAACGCGGCCGTGGTGTGAAGCACACTTAACTGGCACACGCCGGTCTTGTCGCCATACTGCTTCCACAGCAGCGTTTCAAGGTGTGTGGTGATATCGACAATCTCGCGCTTCTTGTGAGTTTTGACCGTAAGCCGATGCATGACTCACCTACTCAGCGGGCGTGAACAATTCTAAGCGCACGCGCCACGACACCGATTGCCCAGGCTGCAACAGCACCATGCCAGTGTCTGCGCCTCCCCAATTTTTGTTGTACGGGTCAGGCAGATTGAACTGCGGTTCGATAGCGACAAAGTTCTTCTGCAGGGGTGCGTACACCTGAATTGACGTGATCTGGGGTGAAAGCGTAATCAGCCGCAAACCGTACTTGGCCGCGGGATCGATGATCTCGGAGACCGTGCTTCCGTTAGGGCGACGGTTCAGCTCGGAGAAATTGTCGTCAAGATATTGCGAGCCGAGTGGATGTCCGCCGTCTGCGCTGAAGTCATAGGGCGTCGCTTTGACCGGAATTCGCTGGCCGGTCGTGAACGAATCGTCGTAATTATTCATGACGGCGCGAGTAACGCTAGGCAGCTTCAGCCTGACCTGTTGACGGTCGCCGCTGGGTAGAACGAAATAGGGATGCCAGCCAATACCAATCGGTAGCGGATCATGGCCGACGTTCTTGGCAGTCACCGTCATCTCGAAAGCGTTGTTCTTCAGAGTCGTCTCGACACGGACATCCGTGTCGGAGAGCCAATGCCCATCGAAGTTGCCCGCGTGCAGAACGGCGGCAACGCTTGACTCGGTGGCTCCGTTCTTCTGGGTGACATCTTCAAATTTCGAGCGCAGCATCAGTCCGTGGATGGCATGCTTTTCCGCGCCGGGATTGTTGCCGCTCCAGTTCGCCGGCAGCGTGACCGTTTTCCCAGCTACATCTGCGGTGATCGTTTTCCCGTCAGGCGAAACTTTGCCGCGAATGCGATTGGCGAACGGCAGCAGAATGGCCCCGCCCATCTTGAATACCTGATTGCCAAACGCGTCATCGCTCTTGTCCAGCATCTGCTCTGATTCGGACAACGGCGGCGAGTTCAGCAGGCTGATCTCTCCCTTGCCCGGCAGGTAAGCGTTGATCTGCAGCACCGCCATTCCGCGGCCAGGCAGTATCGTGGCCTCTAAAAACTGCGGCTCGGTCTTGTTGCCGGAACTTGGGCGTTGCAGCACCACCACGGGCTCGCCTCCAATGGAAACCGCCTGAGTTGAATGGCTGTTAGTCATGGCTTGGCCGTTCGCATCGCCAGCGCTCCAACCGCATGTCAACAAGATTACAAGGCACAAACTCAAACCACTCCATGAGCGTTTGACCATCCACATTAGCGGTTCACCTTTCTTTGCCACATCGTTAGTTTATCTGCTAGTGGGTGCAGTTTGTTCTTTGTCATCCCGAGCGAGCTTCTTTTGCGAAGCGAGGGATCTGGGCGTGCCGATTCGCGCCGGTGCGCGAAAGGCGCGCATCCCTATCCAAACCGCACCACTACCGTTTATAGGCAAAGGTTTGCTCGATGGGGCCGCTTCCGGTAGAATCATGTATCCGGCTCACGTCGAGATTTCCTACAAGGATCACAGCAAAGTTATGGCAGACCATTTTTCGGCGCTCAAGCGTGCGCGTCAAACTGAGACCAAAACTACGCGCAATCGCGCCAATAAGTCGCGTCTACGCAGCGCGTTACGTTCGCTGCGCGAGGCCATTGCCAAGGGCGACAAGGCTGCCGCCCAGACCGCCTATCGCGCCACAGTCTCCGTTTTGGACAAGGGCACGCAGAAGGGCATCCTGCACAAAAATACTGCCAGCCGCTACAAGTCCCGGCTCAGCAAGCGGGTGAAGGCCGTGGGCGCGGCGAAGTAGTTCAGATTTCAGCCAAAGATTGAAGGCGGGCCATGCGCCCGCCTTTGTGTTTCAGAAACCCCCGCTTAGCATTGACCGTTACTTGCGAAATGGCGATCTATCGCCCGTAATCGATGACTGTCGTTTGGATGATGCCTGACTCTGGCTCTCAACGTGGATTAGTTCCGAGTAACGGACAGCGGGGCGCTGTCAGTGGTACCAGAAACGGAATCAGAGTGAGATGCTGACTGCGACGTACCCGACAGTCAAGGCCGCGGCAAATATGGCGCCCCTGTGCCCGTTTCCGAGTATGGCTCCGGTTCCTGGCGATCAGTGAGTTGGTGGCAGTCGGCTGACTTTAATCAGCTGGCTCGACCCCGTTGGAGAGATTCATAAACCGATTCGCAACCGGGCCGGGTCCGTCTGACTTCAGTTGGAGGGATCAGTCTATGCCGAAAGGCCCGAAGCAACCAAGCAAGCGAAGGAAGACAGCCGGGAAAGTGGATCCGACCGAAGGACTTCCACCACTGAATGTAAATGCAGCGGGGATCGATGTGGGAAGCGCAGCACATTACGTGGCCGTACCCACAGACCGCGACGCAGAACCGATACAAAGTTTCGGCAGCTTCACAGCCGACCTCCATCGGATGGCACGCTGGCTAAAGAACTGCCGAATCCAGACGGTAGTTATGCAGGCGACCGGCGTGTACTGGACGGCCCTGTACGACGTGCTGGAAAGTTACGGGTTGGAAGTGAACGTGGCGCATGCTCAGCACACGAAAACCCTGCCGGGACGCAAGACGGATGTGCAGGAATGCCAGTGGTTACAGAAGCTGCACATGTTTGGGCTTTTGAACAAGGCATTCCGCCCGGCCGAAGAGATCCGCGTGCTGCGCAGCTATCTGCGCCAGCGAGAAAATCTGGTGGCGGCAGCGGCGATGTGTGTCCAACACATGCAGAAGGCGTTGACCGAGATGAACATCCAGTTGGCCAATGTGATCAGCGATATCAGTGGTACGACTGGAATGGCCATCCTGCGAGACATCGTCCGGGGAGAACGTGACCCCGAGAAATTGGCGCGACATAAGCACGCGCGCATTCGCGCCAGTCACCAGGAAATCGCCCGCAGCTTGGAAGGAACGTGGCGCGAGGAGTTGCTATTCGTGGTGGCGCAGAGCCTGGAACTCTACGACACGTATCAGGAAAAGATACATTTATGCGACCAGCGAATCGACGAACATCTGCACAGGATGGAGGCCAAAGTCGATCCGGCCCGCGACCCGATACCGCAACCCACTCGTCGCGGGAAAGGTTCGCGCCCGCGCCAGCCGCACTTTGATCTGCGGGGGCACTTGTACCGTATCACCGGGGTGGACCTGACTCAGATCGACAGCATCGACGTCCGGATTGCGCAGACGGTGATATCGGAGGTGGGACTGGACATGAGCCGATGGAAAACAGAGAAGCACTTCGCTTCGTGGCTCGGCTTGTGCCCCGACAATCGTACCAGTGGCGGCAAGGTGCTCAAGCGCGGGACGCGGCGCGTAGTGAATCGGGCGGCCACCGCTTTGCGCCTGGCTGCCTGGAGCCTGATACGGAGCCGAAGCGCACTGGGCGCAAAGTTTCGTCGTCTGCGATCCAGACTCGGGGCACCCAAAGCGATCACAGCGATGGCGCACACCTTGTCTCGACTTGTTTATCGCATGCTCAAGTTCGGTCAACAGTATGTGGATCAAGGAATCGAATATTACGAAGCTAAATACCGACAGCAACAACTACGTTGGACAGCTAAGCAGGCCGCAGCCCTCAACATGCAACTCGTTCCACTTCCGGAGCTTGCTAGTTGAGTTTCTGGAGAGTTGCGGCTTACTGCAAGGATTGTCCTTGCTCGACGACGAGCTTATACGCGATGTAGTACTTGTAAATATTGCTGACGTATTGGACAGTCGTCTGTCCCACCTTTTGCGACACGAGCAACTCGACGTTGCCGAACCACTTGTTGGGATCGAGTCCTTGGGCTGGTGCTTGCTTCCGAATATCGGCGATGCGATTGGGGCCCGCGTTGTACGCTGCGAAAGTGAGCAGCAGGCGGTCCATCGGATCGATCTTCGGGTCGTCGAAATACTTCTCCGCAATAGAGTTCAAAAGCTTCACTCCGGCGTGAATATTGTTTTCGGCGGTCCCTATGTCGGGGATGCTGATGGGTGGCGCGGACGCGGTTGACGGTTTGACCTGCATTATGCCAACCGCACCGCCGGGACTTCTCGCCGATTGATTCAGCATCGACTCTTGGTAGCCTTGGGCCACTACCATCAGGTAGTCGAAGCCATACTGCGATGAGTACGTCTTGAAGAAATTCGCCAGCTCATTGAACCTCTTGATTTGTTCTTCATTGGTTGGGTTTGTGATCCACTGGTTGCTTTCCAGGTATCGCCGCATCAGGGTGTTGCCGAACGACGTTCCGGCGGCGTGGGTCTTGACGAATTCATCCACCAACTCTTTGAACTTCGGATTGTTCTTACGGACTGCCCACGCCAGGTCCTCCTGGTTCGCAATGACGATATTGGGCTGAGGGGTGATGTTGTGAAAGACGCTGGCCCACAGCTTGGCGCGCTGCGTGATCGTAACGGTTGCGGGAAGTATGCCGGCGTTCACCATCTCCATCAGATCTTCGTCCAAAAGGTTCTTGTCAGCGCTCTCGATCAGGATAGGCGGCTTACCTTGCTTCCGTAGCGAGTCGTTTACCTTTTCCAAGTTCCCGTAGTACGTAGTGACGGGATTGACGAAGACTTTCTTCCCGCTCAGGTCCTGCAACGACGCAACTGGACCGAAGTCCCTTCCCGTCACAAGAATCTGCTTCACACCGGTCTCAAGCGGGACCGAGAATGCGACCTGCTTTTCGCGCTCGGGAGTCATGGCCACCGGGTACGCGATCAAATCGCCGATGCCGTCGTTCAAGTACGATTCAAGTTGATCGGGGCGCACTGGAATAAACGTAACCTGGATGTGTTGCCGAGTATGCAGCTTCTGATTTACAAACTGCTCGAAGTATTGCAGCGCCTCATAAGAAATGCCCTCCGGCTTTCCATCAACGTAGAAGAAGCCCGAGCGGCTATACAAGACGAGGGCCCGAATGGTGCCGCGCTTGACCATTTCATCCAGGTCGCCGGTATGGCGCTCGAAGTTCAGAGGCAAGCCGCTGACACCGGACTGAGGTGGAGTCTTGTCCACCGCAGCCAGGCATACTGACGCGGCGAGGATGAAACTCAGGGCAGCCCAACGCATCTCGTCACTTTACCACTGCAAAGGAGCACCAAGAAGGGGGCGGCGGGAAAACAGTCAATCCATTCCAACACGAGTTCGCTTTGGCTGATAACTGGCGATATCAGGCGATTAAACTCAAAATCAAAGCCTGCCGATCTGGCGGAGGCTCCGAAGGTCAGCGCGGAATTCGAGGACTTTTGAAACCTGCGTGTTCTCTGTGCCTCTGTGGTGAATACCCTACTTCCCTGCCGCGTCGCTCTGCGGCTTCCAGCGCAGGATTGGCTTTCGCGCCGCCATCGTCTCATCCAGGCGCGAGATGCGCGTGTTGTGCGGCGCTTCCAGGACGAACTCTGGGTTCTCTTCGACTTCTTCGGCGATGTCCTTCATCGCCTCAATGAACATGTCGAGCGACGCCTTCGACTCGCTCTCCGTCGGCTCGATCATCAGCGCGCCCGCAACCACCAGAGGAAAGCTCACCGTGTAGGGATGGAAGCCGTAATCGATGAGCCGCTTGGCAATGTCGCCGGTCTTGATGCCCTTCGGCGCCTGCAAGCGATCGCTGAACACCACCTCGTGCATGGTGGGCGTTTTGTACGGCAGATCGTAGCTGTCTTCCAGCCCCTTGCGAATGTAGTTCGCGTTCAGCACCGCGTCTTCGGTGGTCTGCCGAAGCCCGTCGGGTCCGTTGGCCATGATGTACGCCAGCGCGCGCACATGCATTCCAAAATTGCCGTAGAACATGCGCACGCGTCCGATGGATTGCGGCCGGTTGTAGTCGAAGCCCAAAGCGCCGCCGGCCTTGGTCACCAGCACGGGAATGGGCAGGAACGGCTCCAGAATCTTCTTGCAGGCCACTGGTCCTGAGCCCGGACCGCCTCCACCGTGCGGCGTCGAGAAAGTTTTGTGCAGGTTCAGGTGCATCACGTCGGCACCGAAGTCACCGGGACGAACCTTGCCCACCAGCGCGTTCATGTTGGCGCCATCCATGTAAAGCAGCGCGCCCTTGGCGTGCAGGACGTCGGCAATCTTGTGGATCTCCTGTTCGAACACGCCCAGCGTATTCGGGTTGGTCAGCATCAGCGCAGCCACATCTTCGTTGACCTGCGCCACCAGCGATGCTATGTCCACCATGCCGGCAGCATTCGACTTGAGGTTCTCGACGCTGTAGCCCGCCATCGCGGCGGTCGCCGGATTGGTACCGTGCGCCGAGTCTGGAATCAGTACCTTCTTGCGCGGATTCCCCTGCGACTCCAGATATGCGCGCACCAGCAGGATTCCCGTCAGCTCGCCATGAGCGCCGGCGGCGGGCTGTAAGGTGATCGCATCCATGCCGGTGATTTCGATGAGTTGCTCGCTCAGCATCTTCAGGACGCGCAACGCTCCCTGCGAAATGCGCTCCGGCTGGTAGGGATGCGCTTCCGCCAATCCGGTCAACCGCGCCACCACCTCATTGACGCGCGCGTTGTACTTCATGGTGCATGAGCCCAGCGGATACATGCCATGGTCCACGGCATAGTTCCACGTGGACAGCCGCGTGAAGTGGCGAATGATTTCGATTTCGCTCACCTCGGGCATGTGGCCCAGGTCTTCGCGCGCCTGCTCGCCCAGCAGCTTCGCGGGATCGACCTCGGGCACATCGAGCGGCGGCAGCTTGTACGCCTTCTTGCCCGGCGATGACCGTTCGAAGAGGAGCACTTCATTCTGGCTGATGTGGGTGGTGGCTTTGCGGATCTTCGAGTTCACAGCGCCACCTCCTTCGCGGCCGCGTCAATCGATGCTTTGGTCGTGGTCTCGGTACAACACCAGAGCGAAGCATTCCCCAAGTCGGGATACAGCTTCTTCAGCGGGAAGCCGCCAATGATTCGCTGGCCGAGCAGCTTGTCGTTGATGGCGTAGGGATCGGTTTTCGTTTGGATGACAAACTCGTTGAATCGCGGGGCACCCTCAAACAGCACGGCTGCCCCGGCCTTCTTGAACTCGCCAGCGGCGTAATGCGCCTTGGCGAGATTTTGCTTCGCCAGGTCCTTCAATCCCTCGCGGCCATAGACGGTCATGAAGATGCAACACATCAGCGCGACCAGCCCCTGGTTGGTGCAAATGTTCGAGGTCGCCTTCTCGCGGCGGATGTGCTGCTCACGCGTCGAGAGCGTCAGCACGAATCCGCGCTTGCCATTGCGGTCGTTTGTCTGACCGACCAGGCGGCCCGGCATCTGGCGCACGAACTTGTCGCGCGTGGCCAACACTCCGCAGTACGGGCCGCCGAAGCCGAGTGGCACGCCGAACGACTGCGCCTCCATGCTGACAATGTCAGCCTCGGTAGGAGGCTTCACAATGCCCAGCGAAACTGCTTCCGCGATGGAAACGATCAGCAGCGCGCCTTTCTTGTGCACGATGTCCGCGACCGCCGCAACGTCTTCGATGGTGCCGAAGAAGTTTGGCGACTGGATCAGCACCCCGGCGGTTTCGTCGTCGATCACGTCATCGAGCGCATCCAGGTCCACACGGCCATTCTTCAGGTAGCCGACCGTCGAGATCGGCATCCCCTGATAACGCGCGTACGTGGTAATGACCTCGCGATACTCAGGGTGCACGCTGGTGGCAACGACCGACTTATGCCGCCCGGTGAGGCGGGCCGCCATCATCAGTGCCTCGGCGGCGCCGGTCGAGCCGTCGTACATAGAGGCGTTGGCCACGTCCATGCCAGTCAGCTCGCAGATCATCGTCTGAAATTCGAAGATGGATTGCAGCGTGCCTTGGGCGATCTCAGGTTGGTAGGGCGTGTAGGCGGTGAAAAACTCGCCGCGCGAAACCAGCGAGTCGATGACCACCGGACGATAGTGCGAATACGCGCCCGCGCCGAGAAACGTCGCGTAGCCTTGTGCGCTACCGGTAGCACAATCGCGAAAGAACTCCACGATTTCGCTTTCCGCATAGGCGCGCGGGATGTTTAGATCGCCCTTAAGGCGATACTCGGAAGGAATGGCGGCGAACAGATCGTCGATGGATTTGGCGCCGATCTCGCGCAACATGACTTCGCGGTCGGATTCAGACTTAGGAAGATAGCGCATGGGTACCTGTATGTTCTCTGGGCGAATGTATGAAGTGATTAGCCGTCAGCACAGCACGGCTTTGGCTAACAAGCTGGTTACAGTGGCCGCGTTGTCGATTTGAAATACCGGTTCTTTCGGACTGCCTGCACGCTGAACAGTAAGAATGCATTACACAAGCCCCGCTTGCGGAGCAAATCAAAATAAACGTAGCCCAGCGCTTCAGCTGGATTATTCATGATCATCTTTCGCGTTGAAGGGGCACGGCTTCAGCCGTGCCGTAGGGTCCTGTCATGATAATGGCTTTAGCCACTGCGGGACTTCGGTGTTGAGACGAAATGCGAGATCCCTCAGGGGCTGAAGCCCAAGTCTCCAAGCTCACGCAACGACACGGCTGAAGCCGTGCCCTTTCAAACATTTCCGTCTTCAGCTACCGAAACACACATCCCGGACCTTGAATCAAATACTCAATGCCCGCCCTCTTCCGCGACAAACTTCTCGTAGTCCGGCGCCGACAACAAATGGCTTGCCTCGTTCGGATCTTTGAGCGTGACTTTCACCATCCACGACCCGTGAGCGTCTTTGTTCACCTGCTCAGGCGAGGTGTTGAGCGCTTCATTCACTGCGGTCACAGTGCCTGAAACCGGCGCAAACAAGTCCGAAACGGCTTTCACCGACTCAACCGTGCCGAAAGTCTTACCGGCTGTGAGCTCGACTTCCTACCTTCGGCAACTCGACGAACACAATGTCGCCCAGCGATTCCTGAGCGTGATCGGTGATGCCAATCGTGCCGGTGTTGCCGTCGACTTTCAGCCACTCATGTTCTTTGGTGTATTTGTAGTCCGCCGGATAAGCCATAATGACTGCCTCCTCGCACCGAGCGTATGCCTCGGCGAAAATTAAATAGCCAAGCTAGAAACCAAGCGTGTCGTCCGCCGAAGGTCCATAAATCGCCGGAACTTTTGCCTCGTTCATGCGCAGATAAACGCCAAGTTGCGCGCGGTGGTGCACGATGTGGTTGAGAAACATTTCGCGGTACGCCAGGAAACGCGAGCCGTCGAACAGGCTCTTACCCTGCATCGATTAGCTTCCAGTTATCGTTCCAGGCATCATCAGGAACCGCGGCAAGGGCGCTCCGCGTCTTGGCTGCGCCTTCATCGAGAACGCTGGCCAATTGGGCGCCCGACTCAAACGGCACGGGTTTGAAGCTGCCCTTGGCAAAGTCAAACTCGGGAGTCGTCAAGATGATTAGGCCGAAAGCGGGTAACTGGGCTACGTGAGGCGCCAGCCGGCCCAGCGGCATCGACCTAGGATGCGGCGCGAAGTCGGGCTTGTCCACTGGAACGCGCTCCAACGTAGTACGCGTCTTTTTCATCTCTTCATCAAACTCGACTAACAGAAACTCGTTGATACGCACAGGTCTCTCCATTCCCCTCAGGACTGTTTCTTTGGACGCTTATAAAACGGCGTCGGAACTACTTTGCACTTCACCGGCTGGTTTCGAATCTCGACAGCTACCTCGCTGCCGATCGCCGAATGCTCAATAGGCACGTAAGCCAGCGCAATGTTCTTCTTCAGGAACGGCGCATACGATCCGCTGGTGACGTAGCCGATCTCCTTACCATTCAGATCGAGCACCTTGTAGCCGTCGCGCGGTATGCCGCGATCCACCGACTCCAGCCCAACCAATGTACGTTTGATGCCGTCGGCCTTGGCGCGCTCCAGCGCGGTGCGGCCAATGAAGTCGCCTTTCTCCATCTTGAGGAAGCGCTCCAGGCCCGCCTCCCACACATTGATCTCGTCGGAAATCTCATGCCCGTAGAGCGGCAGCCTGCCTTCCAGACGAAGCGTGTTGCGCGCGCCCAGCCCGCACGGCACAATGCCGAATTCCTTGCCCGCTTCCATCACCTCGTGCCAGACGCGAGCGCTGGTCGCCTCGTCGGTGGGCACGTAAATCTCGAAGCCGTCTTCGGCGGTGTAACCCGTGCGCGCAATCAGGATGTTCGGCAGCCCGCAAACCGTCCCGTGCGTGAACCAGTAGAACTTCACCTTCGACAGGTCGGCGTCGGTCAGCTTCTGCAGCGTGTCCACGCCCTTCGGTCCCTGGATCGCGATCTGCGTGTAGTTGTCGCTCAGGTTCTCGACCTTGCAGTCGAACTGGCGAGTGTTGTCGGTCACCCAGTTGACGTCTTTCTCGCGGGTGCCGGCGTTGATCACCAGCATGTAATCGTCTTCGCCGAGACGATGCACAATCACGTCATCGACGAACGTTCCCTTGCGGATACAGCATGGCCGAATAGCGGCACTGGCCGATGCCCATCCCCGCCGCGTCGTTCATGGTGATGTGCTGCACGGCGGCGAGCGATTGCGGCCCCGAGATCCTGATGTCGCCCATGTGGCTGACATCGAAAACTCCCACGCCGTTGCGGACCGCCAGGTGCTCCTTCATCAGGCCGCCCACGGGAGGGTATTCCACCGGCATGTCCCAGCCATTGAAATCGACCATCTTCGCGCCCATCTGGCGATGGACAGCATTCAAGGCAGTCTTGCGGATGGGCGTGGCCGCCACGGTCTCAGAGGACAAGCGGGAATCCTTCAGCGCACAGATCGCGCAAATGAGGTTGGTGTAACTAAGTACGGTACCATGCGCGATTTGGGCGGTCAACGCGGGCGGGGCGGGCGCGAATCTTGATTTCGCGGCAGTCAAACTTGAGAGGGTCACGACGCTTGGAGGTACACTGGGCGGTTCCGGAGTCCGTTCAGGGACGCCACGGGATCGTTCAGCCACATGGAGCAGACGAAATGTCTAGCAATCCCTCGAAGAGAGAGTCGGATCAAAAGTCCGCTATGCTTAATTGGTTTGGACAGAAGTTAACGCGGGCGCAAGAGCATCGAGGTTTACCAGCACCGATGTTGGACGCGATATTGCCCATACTGGAGTACACGCCTGATCAGTTGGAACGAGGCGGCTTCATGGATGCTTGGTTGACGGCTGCCCTCAAGGCGCATTCCCGTATCATGAAAGCAGCGACCGAGTTGGAGCCACTCGGCATTCACGAGTCTGACCTGTGTCTGCTTCTGCAAGACAGAATGAAGGAGCAGCTAGAGCTTAAGAAAGAGAAACCACGTTGAGTTTAAGCAACGGTGACTGATGCCCGGACAGGAGGTTCGCACTCCGTGGTGGATTCCACAATCGCGACCTCTTCCGTAGTTAGGCCGTATAGGTCATAGACGAGCTTGTCGATCTGCCGATCCGTCGCTGCGATCCGACGCTCCAGCGCCACTCGCCGATGGTCGATGTTCAACTTTGACATCCCTTCATTGAGTTCGAACATTCTCTCAGCCATGCCTACCGCACAATCGTGTAACTTCTTGTCGCCTTCGCGGGAAAAGTCGATCATGCGGAACGGCATACACGCCAGCTCGTTGGTTCCAACGTTATTATTGGTACTCGTAAGCTTGAAGCGCCACTGAAAAAGCGCGGAGTTAAGTAGCGCCAGCAGAAACAAAGGGCTATATAACGAATGGGGATCTAAGCAGATTGAATTTGTAGAGTCGGCGAAGTAGGCGTGAGGCTGGATAAGCATCGCAACTAAACGATTCTTTTCATCAACTCCCGTTATGCGCTGCGTCGCAATTCGCTCAACATTTGCAGCCGGAATGGAAGGGTTCTCTTTGAAGTACGCCTGCTCATTGAACCACTCTCTTTGACCCTGGCTTAGTCTCTGGTGGAGACAGTATCGACCAATTTCGACACCCTTGACCAGTCGAGAATGGTTTGCTTTGTCGTCGATGAATCTACGGTAGACTGTTTGGTTTATTTCGCCACGGGTGATGGAGAAATCCTTCACTTCGCCGAGCCTCTTGACGAACGGAAGCTTGTGGATTTTTTTGCAAAGAGTCCACTCAGCCGCCGTGCACAGTGGAATCGGATTGTTCTTCGGGTCAATCAGGCTTGTGTCAGCAAGAGAAACGACGACCGTTCGGGGTGTGTCGGAAAGGCTGTTCCATGGATAGATGTTGACTCGGACCTGCAGATCAGATTTATGGGACGGAGTGGAAGTCAGAACAACCGTTGAGAGTTTGGCGTTTAGGAAAACTCTGCGGCGGGCATTGTCCTTTTGGGGGAAGCAATCTGCTACCAGGTCACTAACCTGCGAAATCACGAAGCGACGCGTGTTTGCGCAGCTCACATCGGCTAAGAGTGCCAGCGGTACGATCATTCCAAACCGCCCGGATTCCTTGGCGACTGCAAGAGACTTGACGAGGAAGAAGCGGAACAGATTAAGTTTGCCTCCGAGGGCAGGGAAATAGCTGTCCGTTATCGCGACATATTCTCTTAGTGCAGTGTGCGGCCATGAAGCGGCGCCCCGATCCTTTTCAAGAACATCGTACGGAGGATTCCCAATAACCGCATCAAATCCGCCGTCCTTAATTACGTCGGGGAACTCGCCAGTCCAATCGAATGCATTGACACGGTCTAGCTCGTCTTGATCCAGCAACTTGGTTTCTTTGCCTTCGTAGAAGTCCTCCCCGATCAGGGAATTGCCACACTTGATGTTGTTCCCTAAGTCGGGAAGTGCGCGCTCGTGGAAGAGTTTGAACTGGCTTTCGCCCTCCAGTACCTTGAGCAGCAACGACAGCTTAGTGACCTCGACCGCTTGCGTATCGATGTCAACGCCATAGATATGCCGAATCAATATCTTTTTCTTCTCGTCTAGCGTCAGCCGCCAGTTGCCCACCTCGTCTCGCACGATTTCGTTCTTGTGCTTCTGTGGTCCGTCCTTTACGTATTCGTCGCGATACCAATTGAGCAGGAACTGGTAAGCCCCGATGAGGAAGGAGCCTGAGCCGCACGCCGGGTCGAGCACTCGCAGCTTCGCCACCTGTTTGAGTGTCTTTTCACGCACGAGATTGCCGACCGTATTCTTCACGATGTAATCAACGATGTACGTGGGGGTGTAATAAACACCGCCCGCTTTCTTAACCTCCGGCTTAGGCTCAATCTCTACGTGCCGCCGCGGGGTAATGCGGATCACCTGCCCAAGAAATTGCTCGTAGACCTGGCCGAGAATATCCGCCGGGACATGCGAGAACGCGTAGGGGCTGTCTGGGTAGTACAGCCGCTTCAGGATTGGCTTCAGCCGATAGTCGTCAATCTTTATTTTCGGGGTGATCGTGTCCGGATCTTCTGCGCGGTCACGCTCCTTATGGAAGTGGAAGAGGCCGGAGTTGTAGCGTTCATCGCCCTTTCGGAACAACTCGCAGAGATGCTCGTAGACATCCGCCTGCTGCGAGAGGTCACGGAGTTGACCGTATCGCTCCAGGCCGCGGTCCTCGCAAATGCGCAGAAAGATGATACGGTCGATGGTTCGTTGAACGGCGAAGTTCACTTCGCGCTGCCCGAGGTCGGGATTCCGGGCCGCGATGCTGGCCGCTAATTCATATCGCCAGCTTTGGATGTCTTGAAGGAAGGCGCTGTCGACTTCAGCGGTCCCTTTCTTCGCTTTACTGGACTCTACGAAACGGTCGAATGAGCCTTGCAGTACCGCTTCCTTCGAGAAGCGCGAGGCAATCTCGTCCCATTTTGCGGGATATTCTTGAAACGTGTAGTACGCAATTCGTGCCGTGGACGCCTTATCGCTCTGCCGAGGCGGAATGCGACAGTCGTAAATCGCTAGTTCGTCAAAGCTCGACAGAATCGAGAGAGGCAGCTTCGAGGACCAAGCGTACCGGCGGAGTTGCAGCGCCGGTTCAGGATTGTCTTTTAACCTTACCGCTGGCTTTTTGGCCTCGACGTAGAACTTACTTGTGCCACCGACGCGGAAGCAGTAGTCCGGTGTCCCGTGATCCATTTCTCGCGCCGGCTCGTGTACTACATCTTTGTAAGTTTCCGAATAGTGCAAATGGTTATTGACATCCCAGCCGAGCGCTTCGAAGAAAGGGTCCAAGAACTCACGCCGAAGCTGAGTCTCGTTGTATGCACTGGAACGCAGCTCGGAGGCATTCCGGTCGAAGTGCTCGACCAGATCAAGAATGGGCTGTGGCGCCATAAGGAATTCTCAAAGATAACTCGCGCGGGGGTAACACGGTAGAGCAAAATCGGAATGCCGGCGTGCAACCAACATCCCGACCCTGCTCCCAGCGACACGCAACCGCCATTTACCTCTACCAGCCGCCATTTGCCCCTATGTCCCCGCGATGCCCTTGTTCTGCAGCACCCTGACTACGACGCGCCGATTTTGGGCCTGGCCTTCGGCCGTCTTATTGCTATCTACCTGCCGGCTTTCGCCCATCGCGCCCGGCGCCAGCATGTTGGTCAGCGGAACATGACCCTGCTGCTGTAGAAACTGGGTCACATTGTTGGCCCGGTCTTCGCTGAGCTTCTGATTCAACGCCGCATTGCCCACCGCTGAGGCATAGCCTTTCACCTGGATCGTGTACGCCGTGATCGTCTTGGCCTTCTCCGCCAATTGCAGCAGCTGCGGCTTGTACTTGGAATCGATGGTGACCTTGCCATTGGCGAAGTACACGGTCACCTCGTCGAGTATGTTGTAATCGTCCAACTGCCCGAAGCGCTTGTTGGCCTCCTCGATGGCGGCTTTGTTGGCATCGATTTTGGCCTGCGCTTCCGCCATTTTCTGTTGTTGCTCCTGCATTTCCTGCTGCTGTCGCGCCAGAGCCGCTTTCTGCGCCTCCAACTCCTGCTGGCTCTGCTCTATCTGCTCCTTCGCCGGTTGCAGCCCGGCTTGGATAGTTTGCGCGTCCTCCAGGTCGTTGCCCTTGAACTTGATCGAGGTCGCTACCAGCTGGTTCTGCGCGTTGTAGCTGCCCTCCACTTGCACCATGAGTCCCGGTACCAGCGCCGCCATCGACATTTGCTTGCGCCGCGCTTTGAACACTCCCTGTATCTGGGCCACGTTTGTCGTGTCGGTAAGCACCACGACGACCTTTGTCGAATCCGGGGTCTGTATCGTCATCGTGTCCCCACTGCGTCCGGTAATCAGGCCTTGCGCTTTGGCCGCCTGAGCGGTGGCGGCGCTGCAAAGCAGAAGCGCTGTCAGCGATACGGTTAGGGCGAATGTAATTACTACGAGGCTGCGTCTTTTCATGATTCCCCTCTCGTGATGATGGAGCAGTTTGAACATAGCTGTAGCACAGGCTTTTGCCCGCCTCAAAGATCGGTGACGGTTAAGGAGTGTGCAACTGCATTGTACCTACCGGACCGCGCTTAGCAATCCTTTCAGTACTTCGGCGAATGGAATCTCCGCCAGAATCACCGGTAACATGGGGATCACGACCGCCAGCACGACGGCGAAGAACGCTCCTTTGTCAAAAGGAAACGGCTTGAGGTTTTCGATGTTCTGGTAGCTGCTGGCAAAATCGGTAAGCGCGCTGATTTCTGGCGCCGCGAGAAAATCTTCTTCGTGGCCAGCCGCGCTGCAAGACCCATTTCTGGTGAAAGTCCTTGCCATGCATCTGCGCCAGGATGCCGTACTCCAAAATGCCTCTGCGCCGCAGCTGTCCGAGCCTGGGAACAAAGAAGACCAGTGGTCCGAAGGCAATCATCAGCACGATGATCAGCAGGACGATGCCTTCGAACTTGAAGTCCGTAAGGTGCATCCCGCCGCGAAGGATCAGCGCCCGCCAGGTTGCGCCGATGGCCGTCGCGGTGACAAAGATGGTGGGAGCCAATGCCAAGGGCGACATCCCCAGAAAGCCGATTCCTCCGTGACGGTCGGGATGCGTAGGAACCAGCCGCAAGTCGAGTCGCGACAGCTTGAAGAGGAACATCGTCCACAGGAACCACTTCCACAAGCTAATACCAAGAAGAAACTGATAGAGCAACTGGCTCACCAATGCGTAATACCAGGCCGCGGCCGACAAGTGCGCGTCCGCGCCTGTTCCCACCAGCGCCCAGGGCCGCGCCAACTGCAGGTGGGTTTGGACGATCTGAAAAACATGCGCGTATGCCAATACGATGATAATCAGCTCGGGGACGACGGAATCGCGCAGCCGCAGCAGCCGCACCAGGGTTTGATCCATGCGATCCGTGTCGGGCGGAGTAAGCAGTCCTGCATCGCGTATATGTTTCAGGATGGTACGGAAGGCCGATTCCATTACCAGTTGGCCCACCAGCAAGACCGGAACGCCAATCAGCATTCTGGCATTGATGAGATAGTCGCTGATCAATCCCCAGACCGCGCGCGGATTGAACAGCAGCGTAATCAGGACTAACGGAACCCAGCCCACGGCAATGGCGAAGGTCAGCCTTCTGCCGAGGTTCCAGCGGCCCTCCTGGATGAGCCGCGCCGCCGCTTGCGCGCGGTAGAACGGGCCTCCGCGAACCAGGGAGATTTCGCCACTGCGATCGAGCGCTGCTGCCACCGCGGTGCCTTCAGTTGCTGCTTCCGTTGTCTCGGCCATATGTCCTCCAAGGCCACTCCGACGGCATCCGCCGTTGCGACGGGTGCGGCCCGGGTGATGCTCCTGGCGTGCAAGATTGCGGCAGCGTCATTATCAATCCAGAAGCTTCTCAGCGCCAGATTATCTGTGCAGTGTACCGGGGCTGAGGGTACCTCAAGCTTGGTGGCATGCCCGCAAACATAGCTCTACGTTTCTCCTTGAGGAAATCCAATCGGGAAAACGAAAGTACAATCCCTTCCCTTTTTGGTATTGGACTTTCGTGATTCCCAAATCACAGACTGCTCACCCCGGCGCCCCTCAACCTGTAGCTGGGTTGTGCTGCTATGGGAAATCTGCCTGATCAGGGAATTCGCCGCCCGCTCTCCTCGATCCGCTTTCTTCCAGCTCGTGCATCGTCCTGTTCGCGCTGCTGGGCTCAACACTTCCTCGCCTCGCGCTCGCTCAGGATGGGTCAACCTCGTTGCAAGGCGTGGTCGAGGACATCAGCGGCGCCCGCATTCCTGCCGCCACCATCACAGTCGTCGATCCGGCGAAGGGTTTTCGGCTGGATGCGGTGGCCGATGCGCTAGGCCAATTCAACTTTGGCATGTTACCGCCAGGACACTACGACGTCAGCGCGTCGGCACCCGGCATGATCACAAAGACGACCCACGGCGTGGAGCTTTATGTCGGTGGAGTGTCGGTGGTGCAGGTGCGCCTGCCGCTCGCCGGACTCACGGAAACGGTCACGGTCCGCGAACAGCCGGAGGCGGTGGAGACGCAGACCGGCGATGTTTCGCAGGTCATCACCCAGCAAGCCATCCAGAGTTTGCCGTTGAACGGACGGCGCTTCACCGATCTGGCGCTGCTCACCCCCGGGGTAACCCAGGATCCACGTGGGCTGACCTCCAACTCGAATGGCGATCTATCGTTCGGCGGAACTCGGGGATTTCAGAACAGCTTTCTTGTCGATGGCACCGACAACAACAACTCCTTCTTCGCCCAGGCCCGCGGCCGCTATCGCGCGCCGTTTCAATTCAGCAATGAGGTCGTCAAGGAGTTCCGCGTATCGTCCAACGCCTATAGCGCTGAACTGGGGAAGGCCGGAGGCGCGGTTTTCAACGTGGTCACCAAGTCGGGGACCAACGACTGGCACGGCGGTGGCTTCTACTATCTGCGCGATCGCATATTCGACGCCAGCCAGGCTTACGTCACCAGCGAGCCCGACGATCGCCAGCAGCAATTTGGCGGCACCCTTGGAGGACCGATTCGCAAAGATCGGGTGTTTTTCTACGCGGGATTCGACCAGCATCTGCTGACCATGCCTTCGGTCATGCAGTTTGCCAATGGCGCCAGCTCCGTGGTGGCGACGCCCGCCGACTACGATTACACCGACCAGCAACTCGTTACCTCTGCGGTACAGCGACTGAACGCGATGGGCGGCGCTTATCCCACAACGATGCAGGGAAATGCCGGGTTCGGCAAACTGGACTTTACGATCTCACCGAAGCAGTTGGCATTCCTGCGGCTCAGCACCTCGCGCTATAGCGGCACCAACAACGTCTTCTTCGATCCCTCCAGTCCCATAACGACCTATGCGGAAAGTGCTAACGGAACCGAAGACGTCAAGACAGAAAGCCTTGCTGCGTCGCTTACCAGTACTTGGACCAACAATCTGGCTACGACTCTCCGGGTTCAATTCTCGCGCGACGTGCAGCAGTCGTTCACGAACTCGGAAGCGCCACGGACCAAAATTTACGACGTGATTGCCGGCTTTGGGCGCTCCAGCATCCTGCCGCGCGATACCCGCGAGCACAAGCTGCATATCGCCGATACCTTGAGTTACGACACCCGGCGGGTGCACTGGAAGTTTGGCGGAGATTTCATTCAGGCCTGGATTTACAACGACTTTCCTTCCATGTTCGGCGGAGAATATTACTTCGACAACGTCAAGGTGAATCCATGGACTTATGCTCCCATGAAACATGGCGAGCCACTGACGCCACTGCGTGCCTTCGCCCACGACGTACCCCGCTATTACATGCAGAGCTTCGGTAGTGCCGAATCTCATCCCAATTCCCGTTCTTATGCTGCGTTCATGCAGGATGCCATTCGCGTTACCGCTCGTCTGACCTTGAATGTCGGGGTTCGCTACGACCTGCAGACCTTTGAGGCTGGCAACCTGGTAACCAATCCGCTATATCTCCCCTCGGGAAAGATTCCAACCGTGAACCATAACGTCTCGCCCAGGATTGGCTTCGCATACGCTACCGGCGACCGTCGGTCATTGGTGATTCACGGAGGCTTCGGCCTGTTTTATATGCAGATCCCGTCCATGTACGCGGCACAGGTGGCGAACGACAACGGAGTTTCCGGAGGTCAAATCTTCCTCGACAACATGATTCCGGCACAGGCGGCTGTTTTCCCCAAGTATCCAACGCCGCTGGTGAACTGCCCATCAGGCACACTGGTATGCACACCGCCCGCATCGATAGCAAGTCTCGTTACCACGCAGATATCGGCTTTCGCTCCGAATTTCCAGACGCCATACACGGAGCAAGCGAACCTAAGCATGGAGAAAGAGTTCGGCGCCAAGATCGTCGGCTCCGTCAGCTATCTCTACGTTCGCGGTGCGCATTTGCTTCGCTCGCTCGACGTAAATCTTCCACCACCAACCATCACTCAATACCCTGTGTACAACGATGACGGATCCGTCTTCCTGGGCAGCTATTACGACGTCGCATCCTTTGCGACATGGCAGACCACACGTTCGGTGAGCTGTCCTTATCCTCCCTGCATCAACCCCGTACAAAGGCCCATCGCGCAAGTGGGCGCAATCAATTCGTTCGAGAGCGCCTCCAGTAGCGTCTACAACGGCATGACAGTTTCTCTCAAGAGGCAACTCAGCCATGGTATGTATTTCAGGATCGGCTACACCTTGTCGAAAGCCTTGGACGATGGTCCGGATGCGCTAGTGGTCGGTCGCTCCGGAAATGTCCAGAATTCCTATAACACCAGCGCGGAGCGGAGTTATAGTGACGACGATCAGCGACACCGCTTCGTCGCAGCCTGGGTGGCTGAACCAAGGAAACTTCATTTCGACGAACCGTGGCTCAGCTCTCTGCTCAACCATTGGAAATTTTCCAGCATCGCCACCTTCGGGTCAGGTCGTCGCCTCAATGCCATCATGGGGGGCGATCCCAACCAGGACGGCAACACCTACAACGACCGCCTGCCCGGCAATACCAGAAATACTTTCACCGGTACCGATTTCTTCAGCACCGACCTTCGCGTCACCCGCAACCTAAAGTTCAGCGATCGAGTAAAGCTAGATCTCCTTATCGAGTCGTTCAACCTGACCAATCGAGACAACAAGCGCGTACAGATTAGCGACGATGGCTTTTTTAATTCTGCCGGCCAATTCGTCGCTTACTCCACGCTGATACAGGCAAACGGAAAGTATTATCCCGGCCAGTATCAGGTCAATAAGACCTTTCTTGATCCCACCAACTCTTATGCGCCGCGTCAGTTGCAGATAGCCCTAAAGCTAAGCTTTTGAATAACATAAGCTATATAGCATGTTAGTGGTGCTAGCACCGTCACTTCAGGGATTGGCACGAATCGGCAGTCTTTCCTTGACTTCCCCTACAAACATTGGGATAACTACTACTGTCCCTCCGGACGAGTTTGGGGGTGTTTCCTGTTTGGCAGAAGTTCGCATTCAAGAGGGCGAATCATTAGAAAACGCTCTGCGGCGGTTTAAGCGCAAGGTCCAGCAAGAGGACATTATCAAGGAAGTGAAGCGTCACTCCTTCTACCTCAAGCCGGGCGAAAAAAAGCGCGTGAAAGAAGCTTTGGCGCGCAAGCGTAGCCGCAAAAAGGCTCGCAAAGAGCAGGACTAATTCAACGTTGGGCCGCCGTTTCGATGGCGGCCCTTGCTTTTTTCCTATCCTGGTTAGGAATTCTTTAGTTCGCAGGACCGCAGTCTTACCGGCAGTAAACCATGCATTGCATGGTGGGCCGAACCCCGGGGATGTGCCCGAGCTTTGGAAATTTGCCGCTGGTGACGAGAATGCACAGTCCGGTTCTCTCGCCGATTGCAACTTGACCCTTGTCCATGGCTTCGGATCGCGGACTGAAGGGAGCAACTCTCCATGGAATTCCAGGACAAGGTTCTCAAGTGTATTGACTGCGGCGCCGACTTCGTGTTCACAGCTGGGGAACAGCTGTTCTTCCACGACAAACAATTCAAGAACGAACCCAAACGTTGCAAAGCCTGCAAGGCCAAGCGGGCGTCCACGGTGGGGGCCGCACCCGCGGGCAATTATCCAAAGGTGGAGACCCGGACGAATTGTTCGGGTTGTGGCAAGGAAACCACTGTCCCGTTCAAGCCCAACCAAGGACGGCCAGTCTTCTGTCGGGAGTGCTTTCAGCAGCGGCGCACTGCTTCTGCCACTGCCTGACCTGCGAAACCTCAGCCATCCGATAGCGCCACCACGACCTACCGTGAACGCTCGGGGATTTTTGTGTCTTGATAAGGCTTGGGCGAAAGTTTTCAGGGCCACCGACAAGTCGCAGCCTTTCTCAGCTGTTCCCTAGTCGGTTGTCATCAGTGGTGACGGAACGGAGTGTGGTTTTCCTCAAGGACTGCAGGGTACGTCTCGGCGCCACAAGCGCGGCACGAGCCACACTCAAAGCGGCAAAGCGCTATAGGGCCTTTTCGCTCGCCGCAGCGGGACGCTCTTTCTTGGGATTGTTGAGGCTGGCCGCCTTCATGGCATTGGCACCCACTCCCAACGTCTTGTGGTCCTGATGAGTAATCAAGAGCGCTTCAATCTGGCGTAGCAGTTCGGCCGTGTTCACCGGCTTCACCAGCAATGATTGCGCCCCATGGTTCCGCCATTCATTGCCCAGGGATGGGTACGCGGTCAGAATCGCCGTGGCCGGGTTGTAAGGCAGCTGACGCGCCGCTCGAATCACATCGTAACCGGCGGTCTCCGTCTCCATGCGCATATCGGTGATCACCATCTCGAAGACGCCATTCTTTAACTTCTGTGCAGCTTCCTTGGCGGAGGAGGCGGTGTCCACTTCAAAGTCGTTCATTTCGAGAATTGCGCGCAGCGTGAGCAGAATCGCAAGTTCATCATCGACTAACAGGATGCGACGTTTCATCTTGAACTCCAGGGGAAAGCCTCGTCATCATCTACGTGCGGCTGGTGTGATGCAAATTTCTTTCACGAAGTTGCTGAGAATCGAATTCTCGTCGTTTCGCCTTCCACGCCCGCGTGTCGGTCCACTTCCATCGTGCCGACACGCAGCCAGCCTCGCGAACTCTGCTCAGTATAATAGCTTCGTGGCGACTTATCATGTCGAGAACTTCGGATGCCGCGCGACCCAAGCCGATGGCGCCGCTATCGAACGCCAATTGCTCGGTCGCGGACTGCAACGGGCCTCCGCCGCCGAAGCCGAAGTCGTCGTCCTGAATACCTGCACGGTCACCGCATCCGCTGATCAGGACGCGCGGGCCGCCATCCGCCGCATCCATCGGGAAAACCCTGATGCACGCATCTTGGTGACCGGATGCTACGCGCAGCGTGCGCCGGAAGAATTGTCGGCCCTGCCCGGCGTCAGCCTGGTCGTTGGGAACTCGCACAAGCACGAACTGGCCAGCTATGTTCGGCCACTTAATGGCGATTCGAATTTCGTGTCACTGGCCCATATTAGCGCGTCGAATCGGACCACAGACGAGAGCCAGGATTATTGTCATCACGAGGCGGCTGGGTGCCCCACTCATCCGCGGTTTTCGGATGAGTGGGGAGCTGCTAGTACCGCAGGCAATCGCGTTTCGAATTTTGTTCCCTTGGCGCAAATTAACGCCCGCGCCGAGACGAACATAATCGTCGGCGACATCTTCGCCCACACCGAACTGATGGCCGCTCCCGTCTTCGAAGCAGGCTCCTTCGACAAGACGCGTCCCAATCTCAAAGTGCAGGATGGCTGCAATAATCGCTGCTCGTTCTGCATCATCCCGTCGGTGCGAGGCCGTAGCCGGTCGTTAAAGTTGGACGAAGTCCTCCGCGAAGTCGATGCACTGGTCGCCGGCGGTTATCGCGAGATTGTTCTGTCGGGCATCAACCTGGGGCGCTGGGGACGCGAACTCACGCCGCGAATGAATTTCGCCACGATGCTGCGCGCAATCCTCGAGCACACGGCGATCGAGAAGATTCGCATCAGCTCGGTCGAGCCCATGGACTGGACGAACGAAGTAATCGAACTGGTCGCTTCGTCGCCGCGCATCTGCAAGCACGCGCATGTGCCGCTGCAGTCGGGCAGCGACCGCATTCTGCGCAAGATGCACCGCAAGTATCGCCCCTGGCATTACGCCGACCGCATTGAGCGCATACGACGGGCCATGCCTGATGCCGCCATCGGTGCCGACGTGATGGTCGGCTTTCCCGGCGAGACCGACGATGACTTCGAGCAGACGCGCGCCCTCATCGAGCGGCTGCCGTTCACCTACCTGCACGTGTTTACGTATTCATCGCGTCCGGGAACTCCCTCGGCCGAAATGGCAAATCAAGTTCCGGTGCACGTGGCACGCGAACGCAACCGCGTATTGCGCGAGTTGGCTACGCAGAAGAAGCGCGCGTTCATGCAGTCGTTCATCGGCCGCGAATTGGAAGCGATCACGCTCACCCACTATGACGGAGGGTTTACAGAGGCTCTTACGGACAACTACCTAAAGCTTCGGCTTTGCGGTGAGCACCTGGCGAATCAGTGGGTGCGAGCAATCGTTGAAACCGTACATTCCGATGCAATAGTGGGCTCGGCGGCAATCCTCGCATTGGCACTTCCAGACGCCGTTCCAGCTTAGCTCCCATGCTATACTTTTCGTAGTATTGCAGTTACCGCGGAGGACTGTATCGATAAACGTTTTATCCGCACGAATGAACGCATTCGTGTCCGTGAAGTTCGCGTGATCGACGACGAAGGCAACCAGTTAGGCATCATGACTCCCTTCGACGCGCTCAAGATCGCCCGCGAGAAAACCCTGGACCTGGTAGAAGTCTCGCCCACCGCCCAACCTCCTGTTTGCCGCATCATGGATTACGGGAAATACCTGTACCAGCAGGAAAAGCGCGAGCGCGAAGCCAAGAAACATCAGCACCAGATCGTAGTCAAGGAAGTGAAGTTCCGCATCAACGTGGACGATCACGACTACGACACCAAGAAGAACCATGTGCTGCGCTTTCTCGCCGAGGGCGATAAGGTGAAGGCCACCATCTTTTTCCGTGGACGCGAGATGACGCGCCAGAGCTTAGGGCGTGGGATTCTTGATCGCCTGATTCAGGATCTGGGCGACAAAGCGATCGTGGAGTTTCGTCCCCGGCAGGAAGGCAACACGTTGCATTTGATTCTGGCCCCGCCGAAGACGCAAGCACCCGTGAAACCGCCCAAGGAAGCCAAGCCGCACGCGCCCAAGCCAGACAAGGCTCCGGCACCGCAGGCGCAACAACCGCAGTAACTTCATTAACCACGGATAACGGGGATTGTCTTTTTGCTTTTATCGATTTTTGTGAATCCGTGAGCATCCGTGTAGATCCGTGGTCCAAAGTTTCCTCGCATTTCTCTGTGCCTCTGTGTCTCTGTGGTAAGAGCACTTCCTCTGGCCGAGTACGCGCATTTGTGTTGTAATAGAAAGACGTTATGCCAAAGATGAAGACCCATAGTGGAGCGGCGAAGCGCTTCAAGAAGACAGCGACCGGCAAGATCAAGCGTGGCCATTCGATGAAGCGCCACATCCTGACTTCCAAAGCAACCAAGCGCAAGCGCCAGCTCGATACCGATACCATGGTGGACAAGGCCGACCAGAAGCGCATTGCGCGCATGATCCCTTACGCCTGATCCCCAACTAGCCGCATGGTGCGGCACCCGGCACATCACCCAGTGGGTGTCCGATTCTGGCGAAGCCAGGGTGGGAGTGACGGGCAACAGCGTGTGAAGAGGCTATTCTGGGCCCCTCTGCCGATCAGGCGAGCGTGGTCGAAGTCCTTGCCTCCAGCCGCTTAGAAGCTGTTTCGTAAAACGCCTTGAAGGGGCACGGCTTCAGCCGTGCCGGAAAGAGTCACCTCGGTATCGGGCTTCAGCCCCTGAGGTAACTCGGTCTGGAACCGTTCCGGCGTTTGCGCGATTGGCTTCTAGTAACTCAAAAAGGAGCAGCATGCCTCGCGTAAAACGTGGAACCAAGCGCCGCGCCCGCCGCAAAAAGATACTTGAGCGCGCCAGTGGCTATTACTTAACAAAATCTAAACTGTACCGTTCGGCGAAAGAGTCGGTCGAACGTGGCCTGAAGTTCGCCTATAGCGGCCGCAAGCAGAAGAAGCGGCAGTATCGCTCCATCTGGATCGTCCGTATTGGCGCGGCTGCGAAGATCAACGGCCTGTGCTACAGCCAGTTCATCAACGGCCTGAAGAAAGCCGGCATCGAGTTGGATCGCAAGATCCTCGCCGATCTGGCCGTGAATGATGCCACCGGATTTGCGGTGCTTTGCAAGCAGGCGCAAGCCGCCGTCGCATAGTCCGCCCATCCCAGAAACATTGCAGTGACTTCCGATGGGCGGCCGCGTGGCCGCCCGTTGTGCTTTTGAGACAAATGAATATTTACCACAGAGGCACGGAGAGCACAGAGAAACCCAGCAGAATTTTCCTTTCGGCTCTTCAGTCGTTCAGGTGATCGTGGCCAAGCAAGGTGGGGGTGCTCGAGTATCTCGATCGGACCACTGTTCAATAGGTCTGCTGCCGGCTCTCGCCAGAATGGCGAACCAGTCTTGGCGAAAAGCGGGAGCCCGAAGGGCGAAACAAAGTTAGCCCAGGACGTAAGTCCTGGGTACGAGCGCAATAAAATCCGAGCCCCTTCAGGGGCGGCACACAACGAGCGAGCTTCAGCCTCGCGACAAATACCATGTACACCGTCCCCAAACTCGAGGATTATTCGCCCGACGCGCTCGACCGGGCCGTGGCGGACCTGTTAGCCTCGTTGGACGCCGAGAGCGGCGATTTGCGCAGCGAATCCGACTGGAAGACTTTCCGAGACCGCTGGCTCGCTCGCAAGAACGGCGTCCTCACCCAGGTAAACGACACTTGGCTGAAAGCCGCGCCCAGCACGGCAAAGCGCGAGGTTGGGCGCCGCGTAAATGAACTGAAAGCTCGCGCCGAAGCTGCGATCGACGACGCGCAAACCAAAATCCACGCTTCTTCCGTCGACGTCAACCTCGCCGCCGACCGCCTCGATATCTCTCTTCCCGGCATCCAGCGCCCCATTGGCGTAAAGCATCCCGTGCTTCGCGTGATGGACGAGATCGTCGCCGTCTTCAAGGCGATGGGCTACTCCGTCGGCGAAGGCCCCGAGGTCGAGACCGACTACTACAACTTCGAGTCGCTAAACTTCCCGCCGAACCATCCCGCGCGCGATACCCAGGACACGCTGTTCATCGCCGGCCAGGAGAACAAGCCGGCGCGCGATCGTCTGCTGCTGCGCACGCACACTTCGCCGGTGCAGATTCGCACCATGGAGCAGCAGCCGCCGCCGGTGCGCATCGTTATCCCCGGCAAGGTGCACCGCAACGATCCGCTTGACGCCACCCACTCGCCGGTCTTCCATCAGGTTGAGGGATTGGCGGTCGATACCAACATTACCTTCTGCGACTTGAAGGGCACGCTCGACCATGCCATGAAGGCGCTGTTCGGCTCGTCGGTGAAGACGCGCTTCTATCCGTCGTTCTTCCCCTTCACCGAGCCCAGCGCCGACATGCAGGTGAGCTGCATCTTCTGCGGCGGCAAAGGCTGCCGCAAATGCAAATTCAGCGGCTGGATCGAGCTGTTGGGCTGCGGCATGGTCGACCCCAATGTCTTCGACTTCGTCAAGCAGAACGGCTATGACTCGTCGAAGATCTCGGGCTTCGCCTTCGGCATGGGCGTGGAGCGCATCGCGATTCTGAAGTACGAGGTGGAAGAGATTCAGTTGTTCTATGAGGGCGACGTAAGGTTTTTGGAGCAATTCGGGTGACGTATGTACGACTCTTGGATCATGGTTGCAATCGGCGCGGTCCTAATTGTATTGGGCTTCGTAGCCAAGAGCGTCTCGTATGGAATGCCTCCTCACCGTGATAAGCCGAAGTACTCCATTACCCGGCTACTTCGGGTCGTATTGTTTGGCATTGGCTTGCTGTCGATTGCGATAGGAATTACTAGAGCTTCGCATAGGTAATGCGTAGAAGCAGCGCCGAAGGCGCGGCATATCTTAGCCCAGCGCTTCAGCGCTGGGTAGGAGTGACTTAAGAAGCAGAGCCCCTTCAGGGGCGGCACAAAACTGTCGCCGGCTGAAGCCGGCTCGGAAAATTGGAAGGAAGCGATACCGGCGCGCCTGAAGGTGCGCCCCTTCAAAACAAAGCGAATGAGAATCCTCCCTGCATGGCTGCGTGAGTTCGTGAACGTTGCCGTCGACGACCGCCAACTAGCTGAGGACTTGACTTCGGCCGGCATCGCCGTGGAGTCGGTCCAGGAAGAAAACGGCGCACCGTTTACGAGATGGACCTGACGACGAATCGCGTAGACGCCATGAACCATTACGGCGTGGCGCGCGAGGCGTCGGCCATCTATGACGTCGAACTGAAGAAGGTCAGCCCGATGCTGCCGAAGTCAAAAGTACGTCCCAAGGCACCGCCTAACATCTCGGGACCTATCGGCATGACGAACCTTACAGACCAAATGGAGGCCGCGGCAGACAGCCTCGATGCCGACGTACTCCCTATTGTGATCGATGACGCCCAGGGCTGCGCTCGTTACACCGCGCGCATCGTTCGCAACGTCAAGATCGGGCCATCTCCGCAGCTTGTCGTCCAACGCCTCGAACTCCTCGGCTCTCGCTCCATCAACAACGCCGCCGATGCGACAAACTACGCGATCAACGAGCTTGGCCATCCCACGCATGCCTTCGATCTCGACCTGCTGGAAGGCGGCACGATTATCGTCCGCCGGGCTCGTGAAGGCGAGGTGCTGAAGACCCTCGACGGCGTAGACCGCAAGCTATCGACAGAGGACCTCGTCATCGCCGATGCTAAGAAGCCGGTCGCGCTGGCCGGCGTCATGGGCGGCTTCGACACCATGATCACCGAGCGGACGAAGAACGTGCTCATCGAGTCGGCATGGTTCGATCCGGCGACGGTTCGCAGCATGGCCAAGCGTCATGGTATGCACACCGACGCCTCACACCGCTTCGAGCGCGGCGCCGATTGGGGCATCACTCCACTGGCTTGCGATCGCGTGGCCGAGCTGATTCTCGCCAGCGCAGGCGGCGAGTTATATGGCGAACAGATCGACACGATCGGTCGCAAGCTGGAGCGCGAGCCGATTCTGCTGCGTGGCTCGGAGGTAAAACGCCATCTCGGAATCGAGATGAGCGAGAATGAAATCAGGCAGATTCTTCCCAGATTAGGATTTGAGGTTGCCGCCAGCCGCTCTGCAGATTTTCTTACTGGTAAGACAGATGGGACTAATCTTACTAGTAAGACAAATGATGGAAATCTTACTAATAAGAAAATTTGCGGCGTTTTTGAGGTTCGAATTCCCACCTGGCGTCTCGATGTCGAGCGCGAGATCGATCTGCTCGAAGAGCTGGCTCGTATCCACGGATACAACAATTTCTCCAACACCTTGCCGGCGTTTGTCGGCGCGGTAGTCGCGCTGCCTAATGAGCCCAAGAACGCCAAAGTTCGCGACATCATGCTCGCCCTCGGTTACAACGAGAGCATCTCGATCACTTTCATCTCTGAGCAAGAAGCGCGTACGTTCGAGAACTCCCACCCTTTCGCCAACAGCGGGCGAAAGGATGGGGCACCCGATAGTAGTGGGGCACCCGCCGAGCCCCTGGCCATTGCCAATCCGCTGAGCGAGGAGGCAGGATACCTCCGCACCTCGCTTATTCCCGGGCTGCTCAACATGGTGGGCTACAACCTGAATCGGGGCACCTCGACCGTGCGGCTCTTCGA
The DNA here is from genome assembly GCA_963721155.1 of uncultured Acidobacteriaceae bacterium. Classification (GTDB taxonomy): domain Bacteria; phylum Acidobacteriota; class Terriglobia; order Terriglobales; family Acidobacteriaceae; genus Bog-257. The sequence goes on from CAVRID010000005.1 coordinate 84,835, forward strand.
GGCAGGCGAGGTCTTCGAAAAGCTGGGCGACCATCATGACGAGCGTCGCCACATGGGCTTCGTCGCAACGGGTGATGCCATCGCGAAGAACGTCCATTCGCCAGCGCAGCCGTACACGTTCTTTCACATGAAGGGCGACGTCGAAGAATTGCTAGCTGCCTTCGAACATCAGAAGCTGCAGTTCGACGATCAGACGCCGCCGTACTTCCATCCCGGCCGCTCGGCGCGCGCGGTAATGGACGGAGAGACCGTCGGATATTTTGGACAGCTGCATCCTAACCTGGCGACGGCGCGCAAGTTGCGCCAGGAAGTCTACGTCGCAGAGTTGATGCTCGACCGGCTGTATCGCCATTCGTTGCGCGAGCCGCGTTATCAGCGCATCTCGAAGTTCCCCGCAGTCGAGCGTGATTTCTCGTTCATCTTCGATGAAGCCGTCACCTTTGAGCGCATTCGGTCGGCCGTCGACGAACTGGGGCTAAGCGACCTCCAGCAATTTCTTCCAGCAGAGATCTATCGCGGCGAGAAGGTTGGTCCCGGCAAATATTCAGTGTTGCTCCACGCGGAGTTCCAGTCTATGGAGCGCACGCTGCGCGACGACGAAGCAGCGCAATGGTCGGAGAAGATCATCGCGCAGCTGCAATCGCTGGGCGGCATGCTGCGCGCACAGTAGGAGACCTCATGCCGCCAGACGTTCCTCGGCCTGACTGGTACGACGACATTGTCACCACCTACGACACCATTGCCGAACAGTATGCCGCCGACTACTTTGACGAGTTGGCGCGCAAGCCGTTCGATCGCGAACTGCTGGCCAAGTTTGCCGATCTCATGCCGAAAGGTGCGCGAGTCTGCGACCTGGGCTGCGGTCCTGGGCATGTGGCGCGCTATCTTGCCGGCCTCGGACTCGACGTACTCGGCGTGGATATTTCGCTGTCCATGGTGACCGTGGCTCGAAAGCTGAATCCTGATCTGCAATTCGAGCAGGGGGACATGCTTCGTCTGCAATTTGCTGACGAAAGCTTCGCTGGCATTGCCGCTTTCTATTCCTTGATTCACATTGATCGTCCGCGAGTGCCTCAGGCGTTGGGCGAGCTGTTCCGCGTGTTGACCAAGGGCGGCCGGCTGCTTGCAGCTTTTCATGCGGGCGACGGCGAAGTTCATCGCGAGGAGTTTCATGGCCATACAGTGTCGTTTCATGCCACCTTTTTCGGTATCGAAGAGATGGAGGGCGCCCTGCAAAGCACAGGCTTTCTGGTGGAAGAAAGTATCGATCGCGAGCCGTACGACTTCGAGTATCAAAGCCGCCGAGCCTACATTCTTGCGCGCAAGCCGGAATGAACCGCACTGCCCAAGCGAAAGCTACGGCTGCGACTGCGCCCAATAACTGCTGCGCGCCAGGACGGTCGCGTCACCGGGTTCTTTAAGACGCGCGCTCAACCGATGCAGCCCGGGATGCGGTTGCGACGGCTGAAAGCTCAGCAGATAACGGCTGTGCAGGTGGTTGTCGAAGTTCGTCATACGCGCGTCGAAGCCCTTGCCAGAATCGAACATTGCATACTCCCCACCGCTGAGGGAGGCAATCGTCTTAGCGGTGTTCTTGCGCATGGCCTGGGCTGCCAGCACAAGAGGCGCCAGCAGGTCCGGACCCTCATGGACCTCCGTCTGCTCGGGATGCAGATCCGGATTGTTCTTGCCACGCAAGGTGTCGAGGACGTTCGACTTCGACGGGGAAAACGCGAGCGTATAAACCACCACATTGCTATTGCCGATCGCTTTGATAACGTCATCGATGGTGGCCGTGTGGCTGCCGTGATCGCGAGTTTCGCTGATCAGCAACAGCACTCGCTTGCGGTTCTTGGGCACTGAGTTAAGCAACCGCACCGAATAGTTCACCGCGTCGAGAATCGCGGCTCCATCATCGCCAGCCTGCAGGCTCCGCAGATCTCGCGCGACAGCGTCCTGGTCGCCGGTGAAGTTCTCAAGCGCGTGCACTTGGCTATCGAAGGCGACGATTGCGACCTTGGTCTGCGGTTGCGCCATCAATGGCTGCAACATTGAGCCCAGACCCTGCATGCGCGGAAGTTCATAGTCGGCCCGTCGTCCACATTGGATGGCGACTACCATAGACACTGGTTCGGACTCGGCGGCTTCGTCCAGCTGAACGCTCTGAGCGACGCCGTCGTCCTCGATGATGAAGTCCTTGGCTTCTAATCCATACACAACCTCGCCAGCCTTGTCGCGGACCAGAGCCGGCACCAACACCACGTTCGACTGCGTCCGGAAGGTCGGCTGCTCCTGGCCATTCGCAAGTCCGGCCGGCAACGAAAGAAAGAAGGAGAGCACACTTCCGAACAGCAGGAACGTTTTCCAGCAACACGGCATCGGTTTGGCTTCCAAGCAGAACAAACCCCGTCGAGCAGTTTAGTTGCATTCGCCTAGTCGAGCGCGCGCCGGACGTATGACAACGAGCCTCGAGTCACCAATCTTGGGCCATCTGCACCTTCGACGTTGCACATTCAGGTTCGCCAACGACGAATCGCAACGGAATCGTACTTTGCACCGTCCAGCACGTAAAATTCTGCGATATACTGCGCTCGCGAGATCAAATTTTTTCGAGGTCGAGTCTTTATTATGCCCGCGAATGCAGTCGAAACAGCCACCCCGTCTAACGCCGATTTTAAGTCTCTGGAAGAAAAAATTCTGCGCACCATCGACCTGCTGAAATCAGCGCGCGAGGCGAAGACCGTCGCGGAGCGCGACGCCGCCCGCCTGCGCCAGCAGCTAAATGAGCGCGAAGAGGAAGTCGAGACCATGCGCCACGAACTGGTCGGCCTGCGCCGCGAGCGCGAAGAGGTACGTACCAGAGTAGAAAAGATGCTGGACCAAATTGAAGCTTTGAACTCGGAAGAGTCGGCAGGATAATCAAAGACAGGGACCAGGGGTTAGAGGTTAGGGACTAGAGTGCGTCGCGGATTTTCTAGACCCTAACCCCTGACCCCTAGCCCCTGAACATGGAGGCGGCGCTTGAGTCAGTCTAACGGCAACGGTAATGGCGCGGGCAGCATTCGCGTTGAGATCTATGACCAGACCTATCACCTCCGGGGCTCCGACCCGGAATATATCGGCGAACTGGCTGACTATGTCGACACCAAGATGCGACTGATTTCCAAGCAAGCCGCGACAGTCGATTCCCTGCGGGTCGCGGTGCTGGCGGCGCTGAACATCGCCGACGAGTTCCACATGCTGAAGCGGAAATACGATTCCATCGCCACCGACTACAACGAGCGTGCGGAACAACTGGCCGGAGCGCTGGATGAGGTTCTCTCCGAGCCGCGACGAGCGGGATAACGCTCCCCGCGCGAAGTTCATGCGGGCGCGCACATCGGACTTATGTCTTGCGACTGCTAAATTGCGGACAAGTCTGTGCTTACCTATCGCAATTCAAAAATACTACCGCACGTAAATCTCCAACTATTTGACCCTCGCCTCTTGTCATCCATTCGACTTTTCCATAGCATCTGACCATAAAGCCGGCCTGCAAAGTTGGTGTTGGTGGCAACCGTTTTTTGAACCAATGCTCAATGAACAGGGGACTCTACTCGTATTCGGCTCGGTGTGCGACGTTCCGCCATGCGGAAATGCCTAAAGAGCTGCGGAGGGTTCCCACCGTATAGGACGGGTTCATTGACGGCCCACTGAACACGGCCCCGTGGGTCGGCTTTTTTCTAGCTGTCAGCTTTCAGCCGTCAGCTCTGAGCTTCCGCCTCTAGTTCCTAGCTTGCCTCTAGCTCTTAGCCTTTAGCTCTTAGGAAGCGAAGATCGATCTGGTTCAGCATGTTTTTGGAGACGTCAAGAATTCTCGGAGCTGTGCCTACGAAGCTGTGCCTACTAAAAGCTACGAGCTAACGGCTAAGAGCCAGTGCTCTTTGGCTGACGGCTGATAGCCGATAGCTGACGGCTAACTTCCCCTGAAGCGTACATCGCGGGTTTGCATCTAAAATAGAACCGTGTTTCCCCGTTTATTTCACATTGGCAACTTTGGCCTTCCGACCTATGGGTTGATGGCCGCGCTAGGGCTGATCTTTGGCCTCATGCTCATCGTCAAGCTCGGTCGCGAGCAAGGACTCGATCCCGACAAGCTCTGGAACCTTGGCATCATCGCTATTCTTTCCGGCATTGCCGGCGCGAAGATCCTGATGATTCTCGTGGACGTCGGATATTACCGCGAGCATCCTGGGGAGATCGTTAGTCTCTCGACCTTTCAAGCCGGTGGTGTGTGGTCTGGTGGGTTTGTGCTGGCGCTCATCATGTGCGTCTGGTATATGCGCCGCAACAACATGCCGGTGCTGCGGACGTGCGACGTCTTCGCCCCTGGCCTGGCGCTGGGACACGCTTTCGGCCGGGTCGGCTGCTTCGCCGCGGGCTGTTGCTGGGGCAGCGAAACCCACGTGCCCTGGGCCGTGACCTTTCATAATCCGCTGGCAAATGAAATTGTCGGGACCCCGCTCAACGTGCCTCTGCATCCCACACAGCTTTACGAGATGGTCGTCGAGCTGGCCAACTGCCTCTTCCTGGTGTGGCTGCTCCGGCGCAAGAAGTTCGAAGGCGAGATCATCGGCACTTACATGATCATCTACGGCGTGGCGCGCTACTTCATCGAGTTCTTCCGCGCCGATCCCGGCCGCGGCGAGTTCTTGGGATTCATGTCGGGCACCCAGGCGATCGCCTTGTGCCTGGTAATCGGCGGGGGCTTGCTCTGGATGCGGCGGGCGACGCTCGCTCCGCCCGTGCCGGTCAAGGCGGCACGGTGAGAACGGCATTTCACCACGGAGGACACGGAGGGCACGGAGAATTGCCTCCGAATGTTGGCGTAGCTGCGTCTCGGTTAGGATCGCAGTTTGAATCCTGGCAACTGATGAGCGACGTTTGGAATTTAGAGCCGTTGGTGCAATTATTGGAGGCGTGAAGCAAGCACTAGTGTTGTCGGTTTGGCTATGCCTATGTTCTAGCGCCGCTACCGCTCAAGGCTCTTGCGCTCAATCCTCTTACGGAAAATGCTTTGGTTTCCACGGCCGATTTGCTGTTTACACGGGAGACGGGCAGGTAACTCTCTGGCCTATTGGAACGCACCGACTCCTCAGGCCAATTTCTGGTACTGACCCCTTGTATGAGTTTCTTGGGCCTGAGGATGATCTTGTCCGCAATGCCGATCAGTATGTCATTTTTGGAGATTTCGTAGTCTGTCCCCTAGAGAGGGACACAGCAGGGGCAATGCGCAATGTGTGCATCAAGAGCGTCAGCAACATGAAACGCGTAAGACGGAAACCACCAAACTGAGAAGATTACGAGATTTGCAATCTTTGAATAGTCTCAGTGCTCTCCGTGTCCTCCGTGGTGAATCCGCATGTTGTATTCTCGTCGCGAATGTCTTCTGAGCGCTTCCCAGTAACGATATCCGTTCCACCCGATGCCGCCGGCCAGCGGCTCGATCAGTTTCTGGTAACACAGATTCCTGACATCAGCCGCGCACGTGTGCAGCAGTTGCTGGCGGAGCAGAAAGCCCTGGTCAAGGGCATTGCCGTTAAGCCATCACTTCGACTCCGAGGCGGTGAACAGATCACTATTCTTGGCGATCCCGAGCCCCCGCCGTTGCGTGCCATCGCAGAGGACATCCCTCTCGACATCGTCTATGAGGATGACGACCTCGCCGTCATCAACAAGCCCGCGGGAATGATGGTGCACGCCGGAGCAGGTGCTACTGATGATGAACGCAATCGCGGGACGCTGGTCAACGCGCTGCTGCATCGCTTCGGCAAACTGTCGGAGGCGGGAGGCGCGCTGCGCCCCGGGATTGTGCACCGTCTCGACAAGGAAACCAGCGGGCTGATCATTGTCGCCAAGAATGACGTGACGCACCGCAAACTGGGTGAACAATTCTCAGGACGACAGGTGAAGAAGCGTTACGTAGCGCTGGTGCATGGCTGGCCAGTGAAAGACCGTGCCACTATCAACACCGAGATCAGCCGCGACGCAGTGCGGCGCGTTCGCATGACAACTCGGGGCAGCGAAGGCCGGACAGCCGTCACTCATTATGAAGTTCACGAGCGGATAGCATCACCGTTCGGCAAGTTCGCGCTGGTCGACGTCCGCATTGAGACGGGCCGCACGCATCAGATCCGCGTACACATGTCATCGATTGGCCATCCGGTGGTGGGCGACTCGCTCTACCGCGCGCCGAAAGAACTGCGCCGGCCTACCGCACTCCGAAAGGTTTCAACCAAGGCGATCTCTCGACGGACAAAGCAGTCAGACGCCGCACCAACGCTCAGCGTTCTCGCTCTCAATCGTAACTTCCTGCACGCGGCGGCCATAGAGTTCACACATCCACGAACCGCACAGCCGCTTTCGTTTAGCTGCACCGCTGCCAGCGGAATTGACGCAGTTTTTGGAACAGATTCGAGGATGAGGAGATCGGAAAACCGCGGCTAAAGCCGATTTTAAAATTGAACGCTTTTCCGCCGGACTAAAGTCCAGCTTCCCTCTGCTGAAGCAGAGGGCTCCCACCGAATCGTTTCCCATGGTTCTTCAACAGTCCCTGAAGCTACACCGCTTCAAAGCATAAGAGCCGGCGCAGGCCGGCTCGACCCAAGAATTCTTTTTCAACACGGAGGACACGGAGATCACGGAAGAAATACCAATGGAAACCTCGTGACCTCCGTGTGCTCCATGGTGACAACGGAGTGTCGGTGGCCCACCTCGCCAAACAGCTATAATGGAATTTCGAATGAAAACTTGGTTGATCCTGGTTTTGCTGGCGGCACTGCCGTGGGGGCTCGCCGCCCAAGACTCCACACAGCAGCAGCTTCCTACCGCGCCATCGGCGACGAAGTTCCCTCCCCAGCAATCCGCTCCGCCGCCATCCTCCGGGACCGGCCAACCCGGAGCTTCGACACAGTCACCGACGCCTGCGACTAACCAAAATGCTCCGCCACAACCGAATCCGACCCCATCAGCGCAAGCCGCTACGGCTCAGCCGACTAGTCCTTCGCACAGCGGCGCATCCGCGGGATCGGACAAGACTGGTAGTCCCCCCGCGGAATCTGGCCTCGGCTCCGCCGGAAGCGGCGACAATCCAGACGAGAATCTCACGGTCATCCGCAAGCGCGTGGACGAAGTCAACGTTGTCTTTACCGTCACCGACAAGCGAGGCCATTTCGTAAAAGACCTAACGCAGAACGATTTCAAAGTTGTTGACGACGGCAAACCCGCGACGATCCGTTTTTTTGGCAAAGAAACGAATCTGCCGTTGCGCGTCGGATTGCTCATCGACGCCAGCAACTCGGTGCGCGATCGTTTCAAGTTCGAACAGGAAGCGGCCATCGAGTTCCTGAACCAGATCATCCGGACGAAATATGACGAGGCATTCGTCATCGGCTTCGACACCACGCCCGAGGTGACGCAAGACTTCACCGACAACACTGAGGCGCTGTCGCACGGCGTGCGCATGCTGCGGCCGGGCGGCGGTACTGCGATGTACGACGCCATTTACTATGCCTGCCGCGACAAGCTGATGAAGGAAGACAAAGGCCAGACGGCCACCCGGCGCGCCATCATTTTGCTGAGCGATGGCGAAGACAACCAGAGCCGCGTATCGCGCGAAGAAGCCGTGGAGATGGCGCAGCGCGCCGAAGTCATCATCTATGCCATTTCGACCAACACCAGCGGATTGAAATTGCGTGGCGACAAAATCCTGGAACACTTCGCCGAGGAAACCGGCGGCAAGGCGTTTTTCCCTTTCAAGATTCAGGATGTGGCCGACGCCTTCTCGCAGATCCAAGACGAGCTGCGCAGCCAGTACGCGGTTTCCTACAAACCAGCCGACTTCATCGCAGACGGAAAATATCGCAAGATCGAGATCCTCGCCGACAACAAGAAATACAAGGTGCGCGCCCGCAAGGGCTATTACGCGCCCAGGCAGTAAGGCCGGGGCTAGTCAGGGGCTAGGGGTCAGGGGCTAGGTATTAGTTTCACCAGGTTTCGAGTTTCCAGTAGTGGCCGATTGGCGGGCCGACTGTTCGAAATTCCCTTTGATTTGCGGCAATATTTCTGGTCGCGATTGAATTCCTAGCGGACAGATTGTACAGGCGCTGTCGGCTTCCATCAGCCGGACGAATTGGAGCTTGTGAATTTCCAGGCGCAATCCGCAGATGGTCATCACAACCTAAGAAACCTCGAAGCTAAAGTATTTCTCCGTGTCTCTGTGCCTCTGTGGTGAATTAGTAACAGCAACAAGGCCAGCCTCCTCGCGGAAAGCTGGCCTCGTTTTACCTGCCTGGCTGCGTTCTACCAGATGCTCAGCGTCGAATTGTCGAACCACTCGTGATAGCCCTCTCCGCTGGCGTTCACATCGAGTTGGTATTGCACACCGATGTTGTCGCCCCAGTGGAGATTCTTCGCAGTGTAGGTTTGATTAACGGTGTGGGGCACGCCATCCACCACCAGCGTGACGTAATGGTAAGTGTGATTACTATGATTGGTCTGCACGTACCACTGAATGTGATGCCAGGTATTGGGGCTGAAGCCATGGCAAGCAATGCTGGTGTGGCGCCAGTGTCCGTTGTACTCATCCCAAGTGTCCCACACGCCTGCGGCCACGTTGCATTGGCTTCCAATCATGTAGTTGTACCCGCCAACGAATTGGAAGGAATCGTATTCCAGAGCTTGCGCCCCGGAGCTGGCATTCGAGTCCAACTGAACGTAGAAATCCCACAGCAGATTGCTGACGCCGTCGTGACTGCCCAACTTTTTCCACCACAGTGCATTGGCCCATACACCCGAGTTGAAGACTTCAGCGCTGGCGCCCGACAATGAGGGCTGTCTCTGATATTGCGCGAGCCAGTAGCTTCCGTCGCCACTGCCGCCCGCGCAACCCGGATCGTGACACCATGACCATCCGGTCATCTGATTGATTTGGGTAAAAATGATTGCATTCGGCGGTGGTACGGGCAGACCACCGATGGAACCTTGCGCAAAGGCCGTCGACGCGGTCAATGCGACTGCAAGAAGTAGAAAGTTTTTCACATTGCTTGCCTCGGGGGGAGTCGCCGTGCCACCGCTTCGGGCTGCCATGTGACCGACGCTGTTGCCACTATCGCCCAGGGACGGGCATCTCTCAATACGGACAACCCCCTAAGTGAGGCCGCTTAAATGCCATAGGGAAGACACTCGAACCTTAGTACTAACCGGGCCCGTGGCGCACCTGGGCTTCATCATTGTGCCGACGGGCTACACTCACGAAAAGATTGTTCAGGGCCATGGTACGCCGTACGGAGCGTCATCGGTTTCCGGGCAAAACAGCGCCCCACCGACGGCTGACGATCTTGAGGTCGCAAAGCATCAGGGTGCACGCGTCACGCAGGTGGCCGCAGCTTTGAAGGCTGGAACGGTAATCTGACTTATTCAAGCAGGTCTCGCCCTCACTTTGTCGAACCGTTCCTCAAGGTCAGTAGTTCCCGGCCGCCGGCGGCGTCCCATACCTTAGCCGTACCATCTTTTCTGGACTGACGTCAAAATGAGACACGTGCGATTGCTACACTTCGCGGGAGCTAATCTTCGTACCGCGGAGTAAGTCTCGCAAGTCGAAGCGGTTCGTCGGCATCACGGAGCGCGTTAGGACAGCATTGCTGGCGCGCAAAACCGATGCGAACGAGGGCTGGGTCTTTCCCTCCGCTCGTGCCAAATCGGGCCATTTAGAAACTGTGCAGAAGCAATTCGAACGGGCCAACCGATTGGCCGGTTTGCCTGAATCAGTCGTGTTGTACTGTGCTCGTCATCGCTTCTCTACCGATGCGATGGAGGGCACGGGAAATCTGATGGCGGTCATGGATGCGATGGGGCACGAGAAGATCGATACCACGCGGCTCTACAACCATCCAGGCACGAAGCAGATTCGCGACGCGATTGAGAGAAGGAACCACTTGGTGCAGTAGGAAAGTCACATTTTTAGTCACATCGTTTTAGGCGACTGTGTTACGGGATGCTGTAAGTGATTGATAGCGGAATGGTTAAATTGGTAGCGCTACCGGGAATCGAACCCGGGTTTGAAGATTGAGAATCTCAGAATCCGGAAACGCCCGATGGAGCTTTCGTTCTGCAAGTTATTGAAATAAAAACGAAGTCGCTTTCGTTGAGAGACGCGCAGGGTCGGTTCTGGACACAGCCAATTGGTGGCGAATAACGGGAATTAACGGTTGTTCTGGCCACAAAATGGCCACAGTGCATTCCGATACCGCTCTTCCCTTGCGATCGCCTCGATGAGTAAAACAAAGTGTTTCAACAACCCTCGCAATAACGTCTCGGGCGGCCCACGACCACTCACGAGTTTCACGAGCACCGTAATAGTCAGATCGAGCAACCAAACCGTCGCCCGACCTTCGCCATGCCGAAAGCCGAGCCTTCCAGAGACTTAGCGTCTCAAGTCTAATGAGCATCGAGTGGACGCTGACACCAAAGTGTTGGGCCATGCGATTGAGTGCCTCCAAGTCGAAGTCGTGAGAGGCCGTCGCGTTGCGGAAGGGTTGCCGGATCCGACGTGGTTTGCGCTCGAAGTGCAAAAGAGAAAACCGTCATGAGAACAAGCAGTACCAGACGCTCGAGCATCTTGGCCTTCATAAGGGTTCATCCTTTCTAAACGGCGCGGATGCGAACGGTGTTGCTCTGTTTTGGACGGCGACTGCTGAAATCCGATATCCGTTCCTAGCGCTATGTTGACGGGACAGGGTGGCTCATATTTCCCTGCCTTTGCGAAATGTGGGATTCAAAAATGCCGGGTGGCCCACGTTTGCCGCAGTCGGGTGCCCCTCGATAAGGTCGAAGGGTTTGTCAAGCGAGAGTTCTCCTGGGGCGGTGCGAGAGCACCGCTCGCTCGCCAGCATGATTGAGAACGAAAGCCACTGGAGAGCTCGCGCTAATCAGCTTGCGGTGAAACCAACCTCGTTTCACCAACCATCGATACAGCCCCACGACTGCGACCATGATTCTTCTATGCGAACCTCTCGTCGCCTACGGGAGGCGAGAGCGCCCAGTCAATTCCACGGTCTAGCTTCTGCTGACCAGGGGCACCCGCGGGCTGCTCTCGATGCCAACGATCTCGGATACGCGGTGTTGGTGCGCAGCATCCAGTAGAGTCGTACTGCCAACTTTCTTGCCGCTGCCACCTTGGCCACGCCTTTCGCCATGCGATGGCAGCGCTGCTGATAGGTCTTGCGAAATCCCTCATCCCGCTGGTTGGCGCTGTGCGCCGCTTCCACCAGCAGGGTGCGCACAAACCGGTTGCCCTGCTTGCTGATCGCCCCAGCCGCTGCCGCCCGCCCGAACTGCGCTCGCGCGGAATCAGCCCCAGATAGCTGGCCACCTGCTTGCCTCGCCGAAAGCGCGTCACGTCGCCAATGGTCACCACAAACGCCAGCGCCGTGATCGATCCCACCCCCGGCTGCGTCCTCAACAGCTGCGCCATTTTGTCTCTCTGAGCGGTTTCTTCCACCGCCTGATCGAGCTGCCCAACCTGCTCGTCCAGATTCTTCAGCAACCCCAACAAGTCCTGACGTCGCCTCCCCGCCCAACCCTGCAGCGGCAACTCGCGCAGCGCTTTCTGCCCCGCCGCGCTCCGCAGCCTGCTCTTCTTCTGTATTCCGCGATTCATCGCCAGATGCTGCAGCCCGTTCTTCACTCGCGTCCGAATCTCCACCAGCTTGTGCCGATGAATCAACAACTGCCGCACATCCCGCTGCTCCGCACTCGGCACCCACAACTTCGGAAACCGCCCCTCCACCAGCAGTTTCAGAATGTGCGCTGCGTCCCGCTTGTCAGTCTTCTGCTTCCGTACATAGCTGGCTCGGATCTGCGCTGCATCCCCCACCCACACCTCGTGTCCCATCTGCTGCAACAACTCGATGAACCACTGACTGTTGCCGCAGGCTTCCGCTCCCACTAGCGCCGGCTCCGGCAAACTGCAGTAGAACCCCTCCGCCTCGCCGTTGCCGTTCACTAGCTTCTGCTCTCCCGTTTCGCCCGTCTCCCTGTCGAGCCAGGCCACTTGTTGCCAGCTGGGATGAAAATCACGTCCTATAATCCCCATCGAAGGCTCCTTCCTTCCCCAGTGTCTTTCGTCCTCATTCCAAAAGACGTCTCAGGATAGTTGTGAGCCTTCGACCTTACCAATCAATTCAAGGCACTCTTTTGTGTTCAGTTGTTCAGTCTCATGACATCCTTTACAAAGTGTCCCGGGACAAACTGTAAAGCATGTCGTGGGACTGGACAAACATCAGGCAGTTGTCGGCCGACCGGCACTCGCCCACATTCGTGCCATTGACTTGCCCGATCCACAAGCACATCATCCAGTGCATTCTTCGCTAGATTGGAATCGGGCATGAAGCTTAGCTTGGGAGGGATGATTGGGACGGCCGTTACCGTGGTCACTCTTGTCGGGGGAATAATCGCAATAAAGCAGTATTACGATCAGACTCCCAGCCACGACCTAACGGGCACATGGACAGTGACGGATAGAATTGAACAAACGTCATACTCGCCCTTCAAGAATTTGGAATTGACATACACCGTTACGATCACGCAAAACGGTCCCGATTTTACTGGATCCGGAACGAAAACGATGGAATCGGGCCACCCCTTAATCGGGAAGGCCCACACGCCAATCGAAATCAAAGGAAAGTTGAATCGAGATTCCATTCTCGCTTCATTCACCGAACAAGGAGTAGAGCGGCGGACGACGGGAGAGTTTCGTTGGAAGTTGGCAAATGATGGTTCGTGGGTAGGCACATTTTTTTCAGATGCGGCGAATTCCAAAGGTACCAGCCTCTTAAGTCAGGCGAATGTCCCACCCCAATAACGAATTACACATTCCGCTCCCCGAGTAGCCTGAGCTTGGGCTGGCCCAGTATAGGTAGCGGCAAACATGAAAGATCCCGCAGTGGTTTTGATCCAGGGTAATGAGCCTTGGGCGTGTTTGGCCGAAGCCGAAGTGGGAAGAATCCGTGCCGTGCTGCAGACGTTTGGGGGCGCGATCCTTCCTTTTGCAGGCACCTGGCGAATGCGACGCGCCCCGGCAGTGGCGATTTTGCCCACCGCTCGCTGGCCGCAGTGGCGCGAGGTCGCGCGCCATCTCAAGGCAATATGGCGACAAACCGCTGTTCTGGGTATTTTGGGCGAAGACTCCATCGAGAACCAATCGCTACTCGACGATTACTCCAGCGAGTTGAACGATTTTGTCTGCGCTCCGGTGCGGGAAGCCGAGTTGCGCGCCCGCATCGATCGCCTCCTGAAGCTCCTGCCGGAACACAGTGAGGAGTTGGGACTGCAAGCATTCAAAGCGCAGCATCAACTGGAGTCGCTGCTGGGCAGCAGTGACACGTTTGAGCGGACGCTGCGCAAGATTCCCTTGCTGGCTACCGTGGACGCCACCGTTCTGATTGCGGGCGAAACCGGCACCGGTAAAGAACTGGTAGCCCGCGCGTTGCACTACTGCGGGCGGCGGCGCAACGGGCCATTTGTCCCCTTCAATTGCGGAGCCCTGCCCGATCACCTGCTCGAGAACGAATTGTTCGGACACGTCGCCGGGGCATACACCGACGCCCGGGGCGAGCAGAAGGGCCTATTGGCGATTGCCAATGGAGGCACGCTGTTCCTGGATGAGGCCGACAGCCTCAGTCTCAACGGACAGGTCAAGCTCTTGCGGCTCTTGCAGGACAAAGAGTATCGCCCCCTCGGATCCGCGCAAGTGCACCGTGCTGACGTGCGGTTGCTGGCAGCGACCAACGTGAGATTGGACGAACTGGTCGCGCGCAAGCTGTTCCGCGAAGACCTGTTTCATCGCCTCAACGTTCTGCAAATCAGCCTGCCCCCGTTGCGCGAGCGAGCCTGCGACATCGCGGCCCTTGCGCAGGCATTTCTTCGCCGCTACTGCAACCAACTGGGGCGGCCGGCGCCCGAGATCAGCGCCGAAGCCACCCAATGTCTCCAGTCCTATCATTGGCCGGGAAATGTGCGCGAGCTGGAAAGCGTGATCCAGCGCGTTGCGATTCTTACCGAGTCTCGTGTCATCCAGGCAAATGATCTGGAGCTTCCTGACACCTCTGGAAGCCGCGGCCCGGTGATGGCCTTCGAACAAGCCAAACGAGAGGCGCTCGATCATTTCCAACGCGGCTATCTCACCCGAGTGTTGTCAGAAGTGGACGGCAACGTAAGCCGCGCCGCCCGCCAGGCGGGCAAAGACCGCAGGACCTTCCAGCGTCTTCTGCGCAAGTGCAACCTCAACGCGGCCGATCATCAGACATAGTAGTGCAGCAGTTCTGCACGACCCGGTGCGGCATATTTGCCGCAGGCCCGGTCTTTGCTAAATCAGCGCCTTGCCCTTCGGTGGTGCGGCCAAATCGCCGCACCCTTTCCAGCCGAGCACTGAAAACTAAGCAACTTCATCGCGGTCTGCGGATTGCACTAATCGATGAGAGCGAGGTCTGGCTGGAGTGGACCTAGGCGGTCGACAACGACGCATTGCGCTCGAGATTCTGCTGTACCTCATCAAGCACCCCGGTGCCAAGGATTCACTGGCAGGAATTCATCTATGGTGGCTGGACGAGCCGGACAAATGGAGCGTCGACGAGGTACGGCGTGCTGCCGATGCCCTGGTGAGACGAGGCATCCTGCAAGACTGGGAGTCAGGCCCCGAAGCCAGGGTCTTTGGTCCAAGCGCGCAGTTTCTGGAAAAACCGGAGGAGTTCATTCGCGAGTACGGGCAACTTACCTAGCGCGCCGTGTCGAGGGACTCTGAGGCGCCGGCAATTCGCAAATGAGTTAACGCCGGGAAAAAGGAGAGAAACATGGATGTCATGATTACTAACCTGAGTTCGGGACCGCTCTACGTGACCTTTCACAACGGGGAAAGCGTGCGCCTGGCGCCGGGTGGATCGTCGCCTTCCGTGCGCGAAGCCCTGGTCAAGGGCAATGCCACCATCGAGAAACTGGTGAAGCAACGCATGATCGCCATCGTTGCCAAGGAGGACAAGGCGGAGAGCGCGGAAACGCCAAAGACCGATGCCGCTGGTATCGATACAACCGACGACAGCGAGGGGCGTCCTCGCGCTCGGAAACGCACTGACACTGCCAGTTAAGTGGAATCAAGGAAAGGACGAGGACGAGGACGAGGACGATGCCGACACTAACCTATCCGGGCGTATACATTCAGGAAATTTCCAGCGGGGTGCGGCCCATTGCGACGGCAAGCACATCGACCCCCGCCTTCGTCGGCCTAGCGCAGATGGGTCCGACGTCACCGACGCGGGTCACCAACTGGACCGAGTTTCAGCGTTCGTTCGGGACCTTCAACAGCCAAGGCTACCTCGCGTATAGCGTGTTTCAGTTCTTCAACAACGGCGGCCAGCAGTGCTACATCGTGCGGGTCATCCGCTCCGACGCCCAGACCGCCAACGTCACCGTGCAGAATCGAGCTACAGCTCCGGCCGACGGCCTGACCTTCTCGGCGAAGAATCAGGGCGCTTGGGGCAACTACTTGTACCTGCAGATCGAGGACGGTACGGCGGACCCGGGAAACGGATTCAAGATCAGTGTGCGTCAGCAGGCCGATCCCAATGTCGTGCCGGCCAACTTCGCCAACATTACTCCGCTGGAAGTGTTCGACAACCTGAGCATGAATCCCGCCGACCCCAACTACGTGGTGACAGTGCTGACGAACAGCTCCAACCTGATCAATGCGCAGGTGCTGGCGACCAACACATCGACGCAGCGAGGCTTTCATCGCGGCGGATTCGGTCCCATCCTGCCAGTCGGTACGAACAACAGTTTCCAGATCAGTCTTGACAATGACGGCTATCAGGTGATCACTCTGCCGGCCGCCGCTGCGGGATCGTCCACCTTGACGGATATTGCCACCGCCATTCAGACCCTGGTCACAGCTCTGACCCCGAAGAAGACGACGACCCCGAAGGCGGCGTTCACCGGCTTTACCTGCACGGTCGAGACGGTAGGCGCGCAGTCGCGCCTTTTACTGCAATCGGGAACGACCAGCGCCACCTCCGCCGTCGACGTGCTGGCGGCCTCGGCTAACGACGCCACCGCGATGTTGAAGGTGGGAGCGGCCAACGGCGGTGGCTCGCAGGACGGCAACGCCGTGCAGCGCCCAGCCGCGGCCCCTGTAGTTCAGATCGGTGACAACGCCATCACGCCGCCGGTGTCAGCAGCTACGCTCGGCACCGATGGTACCGCAATTCTGAACGAGCAGGCGTTCGCCAACGCCTTCCCGCTGCTCGACAACATCACTGACTTCAGTCTGTTGGCGGTCCCGGGGGAGAGCACGGCCGCGATGGCGGACCTTGGCATGGGCTACTGCGCCAACCGTCCTTTGCAGGATGTCTTCTACATCGGCGAAGTCGCCTCCACCGATGTCACCACTGATGAAGCGACTGCTTTCCGCAACCGGCTGACCACCGCCAATTCGTATGGCGCGATTTACTTCCCCTGGGTGCAGGCCCTCGATCCGACGGGCGCCTCGCAGCAACCGATCCTGCTGCCGCCTTCAGGTTACCTGGCCGGCCTTTTCGCCCGCATCGACAGCACCCGCGGCGTATGGAAAGCGCCCGCCGGAACCGAAGCCAGTCTCAACGGCGTCGTCGGCCTGGCGGCAAACCTGAGCGACGTTCAGCACGGCATCCTCAATCCCATCAGCATCAATGTCATCAGGCAGTTCGCCGGCTCGGGCATCGTTTCCTTCGGCGCCCGCACGATTGCGTCCGATGTGGAATGGAAGTATGTGCCGGTACGGCGCACGGCGATCATGCTGCGCGTCAGTATCTATTACGGCATTCAGTGGGCGGTCTTCGAGCCAAACGACGAGCCGCTGTGGTCCGAGCTGCGGCTGAATATCGGCGCCTTCATGACCACCCTCTTCCGCCAGGGCGCGTTCCAGGGCTCAACTCCTTCGCAAGCTTTCTTCGTGAAGTGCGACAGCGAGACCACGACCCAGGCAGACATCGACAACGGCGTGGTCAACATCCTCATCGGTTTCGCTCCACTGAAGCCGGCAGAGTTCGTGGTTGTGAAAATCAGCCAGACAGCAGGACAGGCATCTGCCTGACCGGGACCGCAGGAAAGGAGAAGCGTAGATGCCTAAGTTTACAGTGAACTCAACTCGATTCGATCCTTACCTTGGCTTCCGATTCAAGCTCAAGTGGGACGGACAGTATGTCGCCGGATTGAACAAGTGCAGCGCCTTGAAGCGTACCACCGAGGTGACGGCGTGGTACGAAGCAGGCGACTCCAGCGGCCCGCACCAGATTCCCGGCAAGACAAAATACGATCCCATCACCCTGGAAGCTGGTGTCACTTATGACACTACCTTCGAGGACTGGGCCAACAAGGTAAACAACTATCAGGGCCCTGCCTCCAGCTCGCTGGCCTCATTTCGCAAGCAAATCACCATCGAGGTCTACAACACGGAAGGCACCAAGATCTTCGCTTACAACGTGTACAACTGCTGGCCTTCCGAGTACCAGGCATTGCCGCAGCTGGACGCCTCGGGAAATGCGGTGATGATCACCACCTTGAAGCTGGAGAACGAGGGCTGGCAGCGTGACCCTTCGGTGACGGAGACCAAGGAGTTCTGAGCTGCGGTCACGTAGCGGAGCCTGAGAGTCATGGTTGCGACGACTGGAATGTTGCCCGGGGGATATTGGGGCCCGGACGGAGTGCTGCACCGCGAATTCGAGTTGTCCGTCCTGACCGGACGCGACGAAGAGCTGCTGGCGCAGACAAAGTGTGCCGAGAGCGCGTCTCTGGTCAGCACCCTGCTCAGCCGTGCGGTGCGCCGGCTTGGCGCCATTAGCCCGGTGAGCGAGGACGTCGCCCGGGATCTGCTGGTCGCCGACCGGCAATACCTGATGCTGAAGCTGCGTCAGTCTACCTTCGGCGACATGGTGCGGGCGAACCTCTTCTGTCCATGGGCCGATTGCGGCAGCCGCGTCTCGATGGAATTCAACATTGACGACTTGCCCGTCGAAGAAGCGGGCGAGCGGGCGCCATTCTACACCCTGACACTTTCGCCGGAGGCGGTCCGCAAATGCGACGGCGAAGCGGGCGATGAGTCGCGACGGCAGGTGCGATTCAGGCTCCCCAATGGAGGCGACCAGGAGGTCCTGTCTCCTTTGCTGGCACGCAATGAGGCGGAGGCGCTGTCGCAACTTCTGGCGCGGGCGATCCAGAACATTGGACCGCTATCTTCGCCGGGCGTGGAAGACGTCGCCGCACTGTCGTCGACGGCCCGCGCTGAAATCGAGGCGGAGATGGAGCGCAACGCGCCCAGGATCGAACTGAACATCGAAACCACGTGCCCGGAATGCAAGCGCGGATTTCTTGTTCCCTTCGACTTGCAACGCTTCTTCTTCGGAGAGCTGCGCACCAATGTCGACCTGCTGTACCGGCAGGTGCATTACCTCGCCTATCACTACCACTGGGGCGAGGGCGAAATCATGACGATGCCCCAGAGCAAGCGGCAGCGATACGTCGAACTGCTCGGCGAAGAGATTGAGAGGCTGAATCATGACGCCTGAGATGCCACCCGGCGAGAAGGGCTTTCTGTGGCGTTCTCTGGCGCAAGGTGCGGAGCCATTCCACTTCCGCGACCGTGTGCGGTCGCTGCTGGGATTCCCGGATTCCGGCAGCGTCGAAATGATCTTTTCGCAACCGTTGCCGATCGCCGGCTTTAATTACGTCGTTCCGCAGTTCTCCGGCGAGTTTGAAATTCCCGATGAGTTCTTCGGGAGTTCGCGGAGTTCCAGTCGGACAACGCAAACTGTCGTTCCAAACTTGACGCCAGCCGGGCCGCGCAAGCCGGCGCAGCAGGAATATCCGGCACGCGGCGAGCCTTCGGAAGCCTTCTCGAACCAGCCTTCGAAGCAGCCTTCGCTGGAGGCTGGAATGGAGCTGACCTCAGCGGCGCCTCGCCGATCCGCAGAAGCTCGGTCCGACAAACCGCAGCGCGAAACTTCAAGCGGGGGGAAAGCAGAGACACTTCCGGCTCCCCAAACCGAATTTCTTCCGCCGCGGACAGAACCTGCCATCGCACGCAGCCCGGCCACCGTCAGGAGACATGAGGAAATTCTGCCCGATCTCCCACGGCGTAAAGCTGCTGCGAAAGGCGAAGCGCCAGATCAAGAACACGTGAGCCTGGAACCGCAAACCGCAGGCACTCCGCAACCAACGACCTTCGCGGAGAGACCGCCATCGCGGAAAAGCTTTGTGCCGAGTCGGAGCGTTCCATCAACAGACGCGCCTGCTTCCAGCGAAACCGCGACAACGGCTCGCCCAGCCCAGACGACCCACGTCCCAGCCAATACTGTGCAGCAGCGACAGTTTCGCGAAGTCGTCCCTCCGACAACGGCCTCGCCGGCTTCCAACGAAACCTCGACAACGCCTCGCCCAGCCCAGACAACCGACTTCCCCGCCAACCCTGTGCAGCAGCGGCAGTTTCGCGAAGTCGTCTCTCCGAGCATGCCAGCTCGCACGCAATCGCTGGTTGCAAAGTCGCGACCTCAACAGCAGCAAGATCTCGCACCGGCATTCGCCGGCCTCCCTTCGGCTCAACGAAGTGAGTCGCGCCCCGGCAGCGACAATCGGCGATTCTCCGAGAATCGCCGGCCGGGTGCGCCTGAGACCTTTGTCACCCGGCAGGCCCCCACCGAACCCGTGACGCCGCCACCAGTTGTCGTGGTCAAGCAAAGCTCCGAACCCGTCGCGGCTGCCTTCTGGGAGCGCCGCTACCTGAGCCACCTGCACTTGAGGATCCGGCGATGAGCGTCTCCTCTGCGGTCGGTCTGGTGAGCTCGTCGCTGCGCAATCTGCTGCTGGGAGAGATGCAGCCGGCGGTGCCGGTCACCATCCTCGCTCCGGATGAGACGGGAGTCGCCCAGCGCATCAACCTGTTCCTTTACAAGATCGAAGAAAACTCGTTTTTGAAGAACGAGGACTGGATGGTCGATCCGAAGAACTCCGGCCAGTTGGTTCCGCCGCCTCTTTCTCTCAACCTGTTTTACCTGATGACGTCTTACGCGCAGAACGATCCGCAGACTGGCAACTCGACGGCACACGAGATCCTTGGCGAAGCCATGCGGGTGTTCTACGAGAATTCCGTTATCCCAAACGGCTTCCTGGAGACTGCTTTGAAGGGCGCAAGGGAGCAGTTCAAGATCATCTTCAACGCTCTCGATCCGGATGAGCTGGGGCGGCTGTGGACTACTTTCTCCCAGCCCTTTCGTCTGTCGGTTCGCTATCAGATCTCGACCGTGCAGGTAGACATGTCGGCGGCGCAAGAGCAGCCGTTGCCGAAGCGCGTACGCACTGTCGGCGTGCCGCGCATTCAGGCTCCCTTCCAGCCGCCGGTGGTATCGAGCATGACGCCGGCGAGCGGCCCTGTGGGCACCGTGCTGACCTTCACTGGCGAGAACCTTGTCGGCTGGCAGGCGACGGTCACGGCCGGCGGGCTGAGTCTGCTCACCGCCCAGCCGTTGACCGCCGATACCTTCACAGCAACGATTCCGGCAGGCACAG
Source organism: uncultured Acidobacteriaceae bacterium (assembly GCA_963721155.1). Classification (GTDB taxonomy): domain Bacteria; phylum Acidobacteriota; class Terriglobia; order Terriglobales; family Acidobacteriaceae; genus Bog-257. The sequence goes on from CAVRID010000005.1 coordinate 105,460, forward strand.
CCGTCGGCTTCTACACCGTGCTCATGGATATTTCGCGCCTCTTCCGCCGCACTTTCGTTCTGGAGGTGACGGCATGAAGCGAAAGCCAAACGTCCCGGCCTACCGCGACAACAGTGAGCATCTCGCCGACGAGCTGCGCCGGCTCGATCTGTTGCTTTGGCGGGCGATCCGCCATCAAGCTCTTCTGAACCAGACTGCACCCGAAGACCAGACCGCGCGAGCTGTTTACGTCTCGCCGGCGGAGGTCGAATGGCTCCTTGGTTCGGGCACTCATCAACCTCGCGACAACTCACAGGACAAACAGGAACGAGCCGAGCTGGTCCGCATGCGAACGGAGATCGACGGGCGCATCGCCAGCAGCCGCCAGGAAAACATTTTTCTGCCGCTGGCGCAATTGTCCGACCTGTTTGCGCTCTCGGCGTTCGAGCGTGATGCCATCGTCATCTGCCTGGCGCCCGAGCTGCGGCGCAAGTACGACCGGCTCTACGCCTTCATTCAGGATGACATCACGCGCAAGCGCCCCAGCGTGGATTTGGTGTTGCAACTGCTGTGCGAGGAAGAAGCCGAGCGATGGAAGGCCCGCAGCAACTTGTCCGGTGCGGCGACCCTGCTACGTTCCGGTCTGGTGGAGAAGGTGTCCGACCCGCAGAGTCCGTCGGGCTCAAGCGGCCTGGCGGAGTTTCTTAAGCTGGATTCGCGCATCTGCGAATACCTCGCCGGCGGCACTCACATTGACGCGCGGCTGGCGGGAGAGCTTCAGGTGTTGCGCCCGAGCGGTCGCGAGCTTCGCCTGCCGATCGATCACGAAATTGTCGCGGGCTTGTCGAATCTCGTCGAGCGACAGTTTGCCCGCGACAATCCTGACAGACGCAAGCTCCTCCTCCATCTGCATGGTCCGCAAGGAGTGGGCAAACGCGACCTCGCCCTGCGCCTCTGCCGCGGACTGAGCTGTTCCCTGCTGCGAATCGATGCGGAATTGCTGCTCGCCCGCGGACCGCAAGCAGAAACCTGGCTACGGCTCGCCTTCCGGGAATCCCTGCTGCAGCAAGCTGCTCTTCTGGTCGAACGTGCGGACGCGCTTCTCCAGGAGACAGCGCGGCCGTTGCTGAACGCTTTACGGGTCGGCATCGTCGAATATGGCTGGCTGGTGTTCTTGAGCGCCACTCGCCCTTGGACCGAGCGATCAGAATTTCCCGGCTGCATCTTCCATTCCACGGCGCTGCCCATGCCCGACGTTCCTACGCGCGCTGAAGTCTGGCAGCACGCGCTCAAGCAGGAAACCCCCGAGGCTGCGAGCTACTCGATGCAGCTGGCAACACAGTTCCGGCTCACACCGGGACAGATCAAGGCGGCGGTCGAATTGGCGCGAACCCGCAAACGCACGGAGCCGGGAGCCTCGCCGATCTGCGTAGCTGATCTCACTGCCGCGTGTCGTGAGCAATCGAACCACAAGCTGCGCGATCTCGCGGTGAAGATCGAGCCGCACTCCAGCTGGGACGACATTGTTCTGCCCGAAGACAAGCTCGCCCATTTGCGCGAGATCTGCAGTCACGCGCGGCATCAGTATCACGTTCTCGGTCAGTGGGGCTTTGGAAGAAAGCTGGGACGAGGCAAGGGACTCAGCGTGCTGTTTACCGGCCCATCCGGCACAGGCAAGACCATGGCCGCCGAGGTGCTGGCCTGCGATCTCGAGCTTGATCTTTACAAGGTGGATCTCGCCGGCGTAGTCAGCAAGTACATCGGCGAAACAGAAAAGAATTTGTCCCGGGTCTTCGGCGAGGCGGAGACCAGCAACGCCATCCTGTTCTTCGATGAGGCCGACGCGCTCTTCGGCAAGCGGACGGAAGTATCCGATGCCCACGACCGCTACGCCAATATCGAGACCAGCTTCCTGCTTCAGAAGATGGAAGAGTATGAGGGTCTGGTGATCCTCGCGACCAATTTGCGGGAGAACATGGACGAAGCCTTCACCCGCCGCATTCACTTCATCGTGGACTTTCCTTTTCCCGATGAAGCGCATTCTCTTCGCATCTGGAAGACACACTTCCCCAGCGATACTCCGGTGGCGCCTGACGTCGACTACGAGTTCCTGGCGCGGGAGCTGCGTTTACCGGGAGGCAATATCAAGAACATCGTGCTCAGCTCGGCGTTTCTGGCCGCTGAGAATGGCGGCGTCGTCAACATGCAACACATCCTGCACGGCGGCCGCCGCGAATACGAAAAGATGGGCAAGATCTGGCGGCAGCCGCCGCTCCATCGAACGACTTCGCATTGAGTGTGCCGCGCAGGGCAGAGTGAGGACAGTCATGGTTTCGATGCAGCAGAGCGAAATGCAACATTCCGACTCCTTAGGCAACAAGCAGGCCGCCGACAGGAAGCCGGCAGAGTTCGCGCCGCGCATGAATCCGCTCCTGAGCCTGCAACGCAACCTCGGCAATACTTGCCTGTATAGGATGGCAGAAAATCACAGGCCGGAGCCGGCTACCGATGCTGTTTCCTCTAATACGCAGGCCACGGCTAGCGGTCGCGCCGACTTCGGTTTGGAACAACCCCGGCCTTTGCAGGATGATGACTTGGCGCAAACCAGTGATGAACTCCGTGAGTTGCAGGGCGATGCCGGCGTCACGGGCGGTTCCGATGCTGGTGTCAAGGGCGGTTCCGACGCCGGTGCAACCGTAACGCCTTCTGCCACCATAACCATCGACAATATTGGGAACTACGTGGACGGCGCGACCTCCGCGGAAGAGGTCAAGTACAACGTCGCGTGGTCGGGTGGCAGCCAGACCGATTACATCATCGTCCAATGGGTCAAAGGCTACGCTAAAGACCCTAAAGGAAAGTTCTTCAAAGCCAGCTTGTATGGCAAGACCGCGGATATCAATTTCGCGGATTACCAGATCGATTCCGTCGACCCGGATCCAGCATATTGGAGCGATCCCAGCGGGCGATGGAACTATAACGTCGACGGGCCCGGCAAATTCAGCGGCACCGATAGCCCGATAAGGCTGGGCGATGCAGATGACAAAGGAGCACAGGCCCGTCTCGATTTTAAAACGGGTGTCTACAAGAGCGCCGATGTGCCGACAACGACCACCGGCACCATCTCCGCCACGCCACTTACGCCGCTCGTAGCATGGTCCTACTATGTCACTGTTCTCGGCGGCAGCAAGTACGACCACAAATGATCGGAGATTATTTTGGCCAATGAACCTGATGTCGAAGAGGCCCGGCGCTTACTCGCCAAACTGAACGAATGGCAGCGCATGAGCGGCATGCCGCCGGAAGGAAAGGCGGGGTTCAAGAGCCTCGGGGAGTCGAATGCGGCCATCGATTCCCTAAAACGCAAGCTCGATGAGTCAGGGGTGCCATACAGATGGTCGGAGAAAGCCCAAAAGTGGGAGTTAATTCTTGGGGAGCCAAACCCGGACAAACGTTAAGGCAACCAGGGAACGGCAAACCATATGATCCAAGAACGGTGAGCAATGTCTGACGGGTTCCCCAACAAACCGAAGATCCTGCGTGGCGCGTTCGTTGAATTCGGATTGAGCCTACCGCCGCTGGTGGTGGTGTTCCAGTTCAATCCTCTGCAGCTGACGCGCAATCGCAGCCTGACGTTTGCCGTGCCCAATCCTCCGCCGCCTCCGCCGGGAAGCAAAACGCCCGTCAGCCAGGCGCCCACGCGCACCTTGCGTCAGTTCCACGGACAGTTCTCGAACCTGCTCGACTTGCAGAAGCAGCAGCTGGTGACCGTACAGGAGCAGACGATCGGCTTCGATATCCGGCTGGACGCCACCGACAAGCTGGACGACGGCGACACCATCACCGAGCAGTTCGGAATCTCGCCGCAGATCTCCACGCTGGAGCAGATGGTGTACCCCAAGGGCGAGAGCCTGACCGCCAAGCTGGTCAGCGCCTTGTTGTCGGCGGGTAGTACTCAGGGCTTCAGCTTTACGCGCGGCTCGAATCCGCCGCTGATTCTCTTCATCTTCGGGCGCAAGCGCGTACTGCCCGTCAACATCAACAGCATGAATATCACCGAGACTGAGTTCGCCGCCGACCTGAATCCCATCCGCGCCACGGTGGCCGTGAACCTGACAGTGATCGAAGGCCAGAGCGTTCCGTACCTGTACTCCAAGGCGATGGTGGAAGCCATGTCGGCGCTGAACTTGGCCAACATCGCCAGCATTGCCAACGTGGTGGTTCCTGGATAAGTATGTTCAGCAAGATTTCTCGCTATCGCAAACTGCCGAATGTAGTGGCTCCCGACGCGGAGGGACGCCAGTTGCCTAGCCGCGAGCTGCGTCTGCTGCCCGCGGTGACCGGCACCTACCTGCACACGGTGACGGCGGGAGACCGTTTAGACCAGTTGGCGAACCAGTACTACAGCCAGCCGCTGCAGTGGTGGAACATCGCCGATGCGAATCCGAATTTCCTCTCTCCGTTATCGTTGCTCGGTCAGGGCGCCGTGCTCACGACGCGCTTTCCGGTGAGCGTAAGAAGAGGCCTTCCGTTTTGGTCCAACCTCGTCCCCGTGCTGAAGGCCATTATCGGGGTCGAAGACGTCAAAGTCGAAGAGGAAGTCCAGTTGGTGCAGCAACAGGTGACCACCGGCGGGCAGACGATCACAGCGTGGGTCGAGCAGGTGGCATGGGTGGTAGTGGTCACTTACAACGGAGTGAACGTAACCGCTGCGGCTTTAGCTCAGGCCATCGCGACGACAGGAAACTTTGACGTGATGCCGTTCGTTAGTGTCGGCCAGATAGGACAGGGAATTATCATCCCACCGAAGCCGATCGGATAAGAGCCATGGCATTCGACAACCTGAAGATCGAATTTGACGGTAGCGAGATTTCCGAGCTCTACGGTGACTTGGTCAGTCTCGAGGTCGAGCTCGACGACGAACTGGCGGGCATGTTCCGCATGCACATATCGCTGCTGCTGAATGACGACGGCACCTGGACCTACATCGATGACGATCGCCTGACCATCTGGACGCAGGTCGTGGTGACCGCCGGGCTGGACGACGACAGCGAGCAACTGATCTCGGGCTACATCACCCATATCCGTCCCGCCTTCGGCGTGGGTCTCGACGACAACACGCTGGAGATCTGGGGACTCGACGCCAGCGTGTTGATGGACCGCGAAGACGTTTTGAAGGATTGGCCCAGCAAGAAGGACAGCGACATCGCCAGCGAGATCTTCAACACTTACGGGCTCACCCCGCAGGTCGAGGACACCGAGGTCATCCACGACGAGCAGGTCTCGACCATCATTCAGCGCGAGACCGACATTCGCTTCCTCAAGCGGCTGGCGCTGCGCAACGGCTACGAGTGCTATGTCGACGGTGACACCGGATACTTCCAGCCGCCGCAGTTGAGCGTTTCACCGCAACAAGTGCTGGCGGTCCAGTTTGGCGACGACACCAACGTGAACCAGTTTCAACTCGAGGTCAACGCGCTGGCCACCGCCGATGTATCCATGTCGCAGGTCGATCACGACACCAAGGAAGTGCTGGTGGCCGACTCCATTCCCGGAAGCCAGGAGGCTTTGGGCGCTAGCGATTCGGACAGCTTCCTGGGCTCCAACGGGACCTCCGCGCTGGTCTACATCGGAAAGACAGCGACCACGGGAAATCCTGAAATGACGGCCTTGTGCCAGGGGCTCTACAACGAGGGCGAGTGGTTCGTGACCGGCGAGGGCGAGGTGGCTGCCAATCAGTACGGCAACATCCTCATGCCGCGAGCGCCGGTGACCATCAAGGGCATTGGCGAAACTTACAGCGGGATTTACTACGTCACGCACGTCAACCACATCTTCAATGCGGACGGATATACGCAACGCTTCAAAGTCAAGCGCAATGGCCTGATGCTAACCGGAGAGGAACAGTTCTCCGGCAATGGAGGCGGCCTGCTCGGCCTGCTATGAACCTGGAACGCATAGTCGCGGATCTGGCGGAGAAGGTCGAGAACCGGTTCTACGGCAAATACCGCGGAATCGTGGTGGACAACCAGGATCCCGCCAAGCTGGGACGTTTGAAGCTCAACGTGCCCAGCGTGCTGGGTAGCGATGTGGTCACTGGCTGGGCCACACCGTGCGCCCCCTATGGAGGAGCTGACGATATCGGCTTTTTCTTTATCCCCGATGTCGGTGCGGGAGTTTGGGCGGAGTTCGAAGAAGGTGACTTGGAGTTTCCCATATGGAGCGGTTCTTTCTGGAGCCAGCCCAACTCGAGCACCGAAATACCCAAGCCGAATCAAGGCAGCGACGGCACCGAAGAGAGCGATGTTCAGGACCCGCCGACCTCGAAGATCATCAAGACGGCCAAGGGACATACGCTGCAATTCGAGGATGCCGATGGCTCGGAAATGATCCTGGTCGTTGAAGGTAAGCACGGACACTTCCTCACTATGGACGCGAACGGAATCACGGTGATCACCGTGATCGACCCCAACGACAACACCAAGAACAACACGATCAAGATGACATCCGACGGAATCACCGTGACCGACACCAACAAGAACAAGATCGAGATGAACTCCGACGGAATCACGATGACCGACAAAACCAGCAACGCGATCGCGATGTCCAGCAGCGGCTTTACGATTACCGCCATGGTGCCGTTCACGATCAACGCTAGCGGGCAAAGCATAACGATCAAGGGCAACGCGATTGATCTGCAGCAGGGGTGAACGATGGGAAAGATGGTGGTAGTAAAGGGCGACGCGGTATCGGGAACGGATAAGCATACCGTGAGTGGCGTGGTGCCCAACCCTCCCCCTCCGGGGACGACTGTGCCCTGCACGGGAACTGGCTCATATACCTACAACGGGGCGATAACTAGCGGGCTGAGCACGTTTGTGAAGATCGGAGGAATACCGGCAGCCTTGGAAACGAGCAAGAGCTCCCTCAACCCAACCGAGACAGGTCCGAGCGGCGGTCACTTTGCGCTGACTGGTAAAAACCTCGCACTCACGCCGCCTGGAGTTCCGCCCAACACGCCTCTTTCGTTGGCTTTCATGCCTGCCATCGTGGGCGTTGGGGTTCCCAATGCTGCTTCCGGCAGCGCGCTGCTGACCGTCGGCGGTGTCAAGGTGCTGTTGGACGGTGACAAGATGGACACCTGCGACAACACTTTATCCGCGAACTCTACTGTAACCGCGTCTGGGCAAAGTTTCGTGAGCTGTTCTGCCTAGGTAGAAAGGAAGAAGGGGAGGCATGGCAACAGGTTTCGGCTTTCCATTCGGCGTGAACCCGGATGGCTCGATCGTTCCCGACCCCGACGAGAACGCCGATCTGCGCGGAAAGATCATCCAGGTGCTGTTCACCAATCCGGGCGAGCGGGTCAACCAGCCCGAGTTCGGCTGTGGGCTCTTCAACCTGGTCTTCGATCCGGCGAACACCATTCTGGCGGCGGCAATGGAGTTCACCGTGGGCGCGGCCCTCACCCGCTGGCTGGGCGACCAGATCCTGGTGAATGCCGTCAACGTGACGGCGGTGGATGAGACCGTGACCGTGGAAGTGGCTTACATCAGCCGTGCGGACCTTACGCAGCAGGCCGTTCGCGTCAGCTTCCGCTGAGGACTAACTATGGCGAACATCGTACAAGTCGATGGCAGTCCCGTAGTCGATTACATGGCTCGCGACTATGACAGCGTGCTCCAGGCCATGTACAACCTGATTCCGTCCAAGCTGCCGGAGTGGACCGACTTCAACAATCAGGCCGACTTCGGCAACGTGCTGCTGGAGATGTTCGCCTACATGGGCGACATCCTGAGTTACTACCAGGACCGCGTGGCCAACGAGAGCTTCCTGGGAACAGCGCAGACGCGGCGCAGCATCATCGAGCACCTGCGCCTGATCGGCTACACGCTTTCGACCGCGGTGCCCGCCGCGGCCAGCCTCGACGTGACTGTGTCGGCTACGGTGAACTCCGTGGTGACGGTGCAGCGGGGCGACGCCTTCGCCACCAAGAGCCAGAAGAACAAGCCGAGCCTGCGCTTCGAGTACACCCAGCAGGCTCCGCTGACCATCGACTTCAGCACCATCGCGGCGGTAAACGGCAAGAAGACTTTCTCCGGCATTCCGGTGGAGGAAGGCCGCCTCATCCAGTCGGAGGTGCTCGGGACCTCCGACGGCACGGCCGATCAGCGCTTCGTTCTGGCCCACTCACCTTTGATCCTGCGGCCTATCGCCACCGCGCAGCAAAGCAGCAGCGACGTGACTCTGCTGACCCAGCTGGGAGTAAACATCGTCAGCTGGAATCTGCAGGACACGCTTGCCTTCAGCCGTGCCGACCAGAACGACTACGTCATCGAGATCGACGAGAACGATGCAGCGACGGTGGTCTTCGGCGACGGGGTCTTTGGCGCGGTCCCGCCCAGCAGCGCGCAGATTCAGATCACCTATCGCGTGGGCGGGGGATCGGCGGGCAACACGCCGGCCAACACCATTCAGACCATCGTCGGCGCCCCGCAGTTGGCGCTACTCGCCGCACAGGTCACAAATCCCGGTGCGTCCACCGGCGGTGGCGATCGCGAAACCATACAACACGCCGTGCAGCATGCGCCCTCAGTGTTCCGCTCGCTGAAGCGAGCCGTCACCCAAGCCGATTACGAGGCGCTCGCCCTCAGCTTCCAGGGTGTCGGCAAGGTGCAGGCGCGCCCAACCGGATGGAACACAGTCACGCTCTATGTCGCTCCCGAAGGCGGCGGCAAGGTCAGCGACACTCTCGAAGCCAGCCTCAAGGCGTTCTTCGAGGACAAGCGCATGCTCAGCCAGATCATAGAAGTCGCCGACGTGGACTACGTACCGATCTACGTGACCGCACAGATCGGCATCCAGAGCTATTACGTGGCCGACGATGTGAAGGCTGCCGTGCAGCAGGCGGCTGCAGCCCTGCTCGCCTTCGACAACGTGACCTTCGGACAAACTCTCTACCTCAGCAAGTTTTATGAAGTGAGCGAAACCATTCCCGGCGTGCAATTTGTAAACATCACGGAATTCCGGCGTGGAGACGAGTCGCCCATGACTGTGGAAAGCACCGGCTTCATCAAGCTGGCCTCCAACGAAGTTGCCATCATACCGTCCGACCCGCTCTATGCCACGGGGATCCAGATCGTTCCCCCACCAGGAGTCAGCTAGTCATGCAGCTGCTCAACATCACCGCCGTGGCGAACTCGGCCGGCAACCAGATCGACCTCGCCTGGACGAACCCGAATCCCGCGGCCCGTCCCGGCGTCCGCGTGGTGCGCCGCGAGCTCACGCATCCGCTCAATCCCACGGATGGTGTGATCGTGGCCAGTAACACAGGCTTGCTCTCCGCCAGCGACACTGGGTTGAAGGGCGAAACCGCGTATTACTACACGCTGTACCCCTTCGCCGGAACTCCTCCGGTGTTCGATATCGATCTGCACAATCGCGTCACGGCTGTTGCCACCGCACCCTACAACTTCTCGGGACTGATGTATTCGCTGCTTCCGGCGCTTTACCATCGCTACGACGAGGCTCAGCCCCCGAGTTCGAACCCCGCGCTCACCCCCGCCGATCAGCGACGGGGAGAGCTGCAGCGCTTCCTGGATTTGCCCGGCCGTCAGTTCGATCAGCTATACAGCCTCGCACGAGCGGCCCTGAATCTCTGCGACCCAGAGAGCGTGGAAGGTGCGCTGCTGCCGCTGCTGGCCCAGTGGATCGGGTGGCGGACCGACTACAGCCTGGAGATTTCCGCCCAGCGAAATGAGATCCGCTTCGCCCCGTATCTCTTTCAGACAATTGGCCTCATACCGACAGTGGAAGCCACGGTCAAACGGCTCACGATCCTGCCGGGCGGCTCGGGCTGGGAGAGCAAGACCAAGGAGTTCGTCTACAACGTCGCCCGCACCAATCAGCCGGAGCGGCTGAACCTTTGGTTTACGCAGCGCCCCGCCGCGGGGGCTTTCGGCGCACCGGCGTTGGCTTCCGAGAACTTTGTCTACGACTGGCGTCCCAGCGCAGCAACCGAGAGCGACGGCTCCATTTCTTTCTTCTACCAGACTTATCGCAGCCATGGCTGGGACATCTGGACCAAGAAGTTCGATCCTACCCAGACTTCACCGTGGCAGCCGAGCGCGCCCGTCGTCGATCAGCCCGGTATCAATACTCGTCCGAGCGCTGCGATGCAGGGCGCCGTGCTGTGGCTGTTCTGGGAGAGCTACGATCCCACGCAAACGAGTCCAACCTGGCATATCAAGTTTCAGCAGCGCACGGCGGGAGTGTGGTCGTCCCCCGCCGTCTTCAGCGACCCCGCCACGGCCCGTCGCATGCCCGCGGCCGTCGCGGACAACGCAGGCGGCCTGTGGCTGTTCTGGCTGGAGCAGGCGGCGGGCGGATGGAGTCTCAAATATAACCACCACAATGGCACAAACTGGCTGGCTGCGCCGGTTGCCTTCCCCCTGGATGGAGGCAAAGATCCTCGCGTCGAGGGCGACCTGATCGCGCTCTTTCATCCCACCAGCGCGACCCAGCGGATATGGCTGTTCTGGGCGCGGCATGAACCTGCGACCGTGGCCGGCCAGAGTCGCTGGACGATCGCGTTCCGGATCAAGCAAGGGCTCGACCCGAGTGTTCTGGACTGGTCGACGGTCACTGAGCTCGCCAAGACCTCGCCCGACAATCACGACCGCGAGCCCGCTCCCCTGATCGACGGCGCCGGCAACATCGAGCTGTTCTGGAGTTCGACGCGAAGCGGAGGCTGGACGCTGTGGCACGACACGCTGAACATTGGCACGCTGGCCTTTGGCGCTCCCGCACAGCTGACGAACACGCCCTACTCGAATCGCGCGCCTCTCGCTGTAAACGCCGGCACCGGGACTTTGCTGGTCTTCCGCTCCAATGAGAGTTTGCCGCACAGCAGTTCGGTCTATCGCGCGACGCAAACGCTCGACGTGCGCTACAACGGCACCACCACGGCGGACACGCGCAACACCACCAAGATTGCCTTGTTCGGCAAGTTTGAGGACTTCCAGAGCTATGTCTATGACGCGGGCACGAACGGCGTACGCGACAACGAAGACCGTATCGCGCGCGACACCATTGGGCTGTACTTGACGCCGGACACAGCCGACCCGAACAAGATCAAGGCCACGATTTCGCGGCTGGCGGGCGCCCTGGGCGACTTCATGCCGGTCACGGAACGGGCGGTTTTTATCACGCCGTGAGCCGGCGCGAAAGGAACAGGATATGAGCGACTACTCCAAATCGCCGCTCGACGTGCTGCTGGCCAACCGGGCCAAGGGATACGTGGGCCTGCACCTGGAGCAGGCAGTACCGCTGCTGGACCGCGATCTGAACCTCTTGCAGGACCTGATCTACGCCACCGTGCGTTCCGTCTTAACCCGCTACATCGGAAACGGTATTCCCGAAGGCGCCGACGGATTCGCGATTCAGGCGCTCGCGGCGCCTGCCCAGGATTTCCTGATTAAGGCGGGGGCTGCGGGGCCGGGGACGTGTCTGGTCGGCGGCATCGAGGTTCCCATTCCGGTGGATACCCAGTACTCAACTCAGCCCGGCGTGCCTCCGCTGACCACACCCACAGTGGCGCAGCCGAATCCGCGTATCGACATTGTCTACCTGGACGTTTCTTTCACGGAAATCGACGGCACAGTCGACTCCGACCTGAACAATAGCGGCGACGTGGGAATGGAAACTTCGGTTCGAGTTAAGACGGCATGGGTAGTGCTGGTCGCCGAAGGAGTGCCGGTTCCTACCGCGCTAGCAGGACACGTCTATTACCCCCTTGCGCAGTTACAGAGGCCGACCAACAACGCCACCATTACGGCAGCCATGATCACGAGTTTGCGCCAGTCGCGGCTGACAATGTCAGCGATTGAGCAAAGGCTGGCGTTGGCAGAGAACGTGTTGTTGCTGCCGGCTTTCACGGGCGGGGAGTTCAGCCCGAAAGTCGGACCGCCCGGGACGCCAGTGACGCTGCTGGGGCGGAATTTAAATCTAACCTCACTCAGCGTTCCCACTCCTATCGTTCAGTTCGGCGCGACGCCGGCTACCATCGTGGCCCCCCCTCCGACTGCCACTGTAATCAACGTCACCGCGCCTGTGGCTCCCCCGGGACCCTGTAACATTTCGGTCACCACAGCCGGAGGCACGGCCGTGACTGCCGGCACGTTCAACGTCCAGGCTGCTCTTCCTGCGCCCGTCTTTACCGGGGGCCAGTTCTCACCAAAGGTGGGCCCCGTTGGTACAGTCGTTTCGCTATTGGGCTCTAATTTGCTCGAGGCAAATCTGAAAGTAGCTTTTGGGGCCGTGGATGCCACTCCTGGAATCCTAACGGTTTCAGCCACGTTGATTACCGTAGCGGTCCCGGTTGGCGCTGTGACCGCCGCGATTACAATCGCCAACGCTGGCGGAGTCGCCACCAGCGCCACCAATTTCACGGTCACCTAGCAGGACCGTAGAAGATAGAGGAGAAAGTTTATGGCCTTACCACACGTTTATCCGGACCCGCAGACAGCCCCTCTTACCGTAGCGGCCAACTCGCAGTCAGGTCTAATGACCATCGAGATCTCCGCGAGCGCAACGGTCATGCGCCTCGTCCAATTAGGGGCGGGTGCGACAGATCCGCATGTAGTCTTCAAGGCTGACACTGGTGACGAGGTGGAAGTGTCGCCTACCGGATTCCCGTTCACAATCTTCAACCTGCCAGGAGGCCTCGGGGGAGGGGGCACGGAGGTCCTCGACGTCGAAATGACGTTGGACGATCCTATCCACAAAGTCTACAAGCTTGCTTTGTTCTTCCAAGCAGCTGCTAGCTTTTCGATTCGCGTTAAGAACACTGACCTAGCAGCCTCGCACGATTACACGTGGGTAGTCGCTGTCGACGATCCGACTTCCAAGCAGCCCTGGATTGACGTAGAGCCCGGTCTAGTGATCGACATCACGAAGCCTACGACGCTCATTTGGGATGTATTGATTAATGGCTCCGAAGGGGAAAGCGTGCAGATCATGAACAAAGGCACCGGCCCGTTCACCGTCAGCAGCGTGACCCCCGCGCTGCCAGCGGCATTCACGCTGGGAGTGCTGCCCGGCTTGGTGAATCCTAACGATTCCCTACCACTGACCGTCACTTTCACCGGGCCGGCCACACCGCCCGGTCCCGATGGATTTACGACAGCCAATCCCGCCACCGTGAATATCACGCCCGCAGACCCCAATGCGGGGACCTCCGTGGGGCACAACCAGCAACTGTTGGTGTCGGCAAGGACGCAGGCTCTGGAAGTGGTATTGCTGCTGGATGACTCCGGCAGCATGACCTGGGAACCGGCTAGCGGCAATACGGCAGTCGATGTAGCCCATTCACGCTGGGGAGAGCTACTAGACGCAGTGAACAACAACTTCCTGTACCTGCTTGCGCACTTTGGAAACAAGGGAGGAAATTTCGGTATCGCCAAATTCCCGGAGGACAACCCCTTGAATCCCACGACCTTCGACGTCGTACCCATGACTGCGATTCCGGACAAGCCGGGTATGGGGACAGCAATTACGAAGGTGGCGAACGTAACCCCGTTTTTCGGTGGTACGCCTATGGGCGATGGGATCGATCACGTCTTCTCTGCGGCAACCAGCTACTTTGCCACCGACGCTCTGAGTGTTGCAGCGAACAGGCGATGGCTTCTGATGATGACAGATGGAGCCCAGAATGCCGGCACCCATCAACCGACGGAGTACATTCTGCCCCCGGGGGGCACGGCGGTGGCACCCAATGATTTATTTACACAAAACATTGAAATGTTTGCCATCGGCTATGGCGTCAACGGAGCTTCCAACGTCAACCCTGGCCTGCTGACAAGCTTGGCCGCGGGCTCTTACAACACAGGGCAAACTCGGTTCCCTGACCAAAATGGCCTCACTGCCACCCAGATCGCGAGCGCGTTCCGCGACGCTCTTAAAGCCGGACTCACACAGTCATTCTCGCCTGGCGACCCGCCTGCGGTGTTTCATGCTGGGCAGGGCGAGGTACGCCACTTTGCCCAGATCACAAAACATGACGACAAGGCGGCCTTTGTCCTGGCGTGGAACACGCCCGATGCCCAACGCATGCGCCTGGAGCTAATTACGCCAACTTGCGATGTGATCACTCCGGAGTCCGCGGCAAAAGGCGTGTTTAAGGACGTTTTCTTCGTTGGAGGAGACCGTTCTCAGATGTATCTGATCGACCCCGGTTTCATCCGCAACACCGACAATCCTGCGCAACCCCGTTATGGCACATGGACGCTTCGCGTCCTCAGTCCGGAGCTGTCGGACAGTGAAGGAGGTCTGGAGAATTACGACTATGACATCATCGTCGAGTCCGATCTGCGCATGGACCTGAGACTGGATCGGCCCATTTACTATGCCGGAGATCCGATCCAGCTTACGGCTCGTTTGACCGCAGCCGGCAGACCCGTGCAAGGCGCGTCTGTGACGTTGTCGACCACCGCTCCACAGCAGTCAGAGGCTAACTGGCTTGCCGGTTTGAATGTACCGGCCGAATTTCTGAAACAGGCTGGAGATGAGGTAAAGGGTGATAGCACACCTCTCTTGGTTAAAGCGGTCGGCGCTCAGCTCGCAGGCATGTCCTTCTTCGGCGGCACCAACCAGACAAACAACATCATGACCGATCCAGGTAACGTGGGTAATTACCAGGCCACAGTCACTGACACGTCGACACCGGAAACCCGGACATTTTACGTTACGGCCACCGGTGTGACGAGCGATGGAAGCAGCTTCCGGCGCGAGGGCAAGATTGTTACTAACGTTTTGGTGCGGCCAGACCCGAACTTCACCTATCTTGACGTTCAATACGGGGAGCGAGGGACCGCGCAGGTTGTGGTTATCCCGCGTGACAGCTTCGGTAACGTGCTACTGGTGGATCCCGGCACTTACCCGAGGTTCGGCTTGACAGTACAAAACGGGAGCTTTGTTGGCTCGCTTAACAGCAATCTGAATGGAACCTACAACCAAACAGTGACTTTCGATCCGGGCGCAACGCCGGTAATAAGCGTCATTTTCGATGGGAAGCCGATCCAACAGCAGACGTTGCCGCCGGTTGGCAATCTGAAATGGGTAGATAAGGTAGTTGCGTTTGTTCCGGGGGCAGAGGCAGCCAAGGGAGCGAACCAGCATGCCAACCCCGCCGACGTGCTGGGAAATTTGCTGACAAAACCAGCAGGGACCTTCGTCTCGCTGGGTGGACATGGATCGATCACGGTCCGAGTGGATGGGCAATTGGTCATCGCGCAGGGCGACGACGACATTACGGTTTTCGTGCAGCCTGACAACGATCTCCGGGCCTATCTGGTGGAGGTCTTGCCGGCCGAGGACGACGCAATCTGGGTGACGCTTGGAACGGCGCCCGGAACCACCTCGTCGTTCAGCCTATCGAAGGCCGGGCTAAGTTCTGCCAGCGCTATTCGCATCACTGACAAGAGTGGCCGCACGCGGGACAGCGCGTTTAAACCACTCTCGACCCCGGGAGTAAGTATCCGTGCCGTAGGCGTGAAGAGCATCGGCGAGGGGGGCGGCGGCAATCGCGGCGAGGGCGACATTTGCATTCGCATTCGCGCGCTGAATCCGCAGGGACAGCCGCTGGGAGGGACGGTCGACATCGAGTTCCAGCCGCAGGAGGGAGGCGAGACTACAAAGATTCGCGGAGTCGATGCCTCGAAAGATATCGATGTCAAAGGATTGGCCCGCTTCCCACAGGTCAATGTGTATGAAGTTACTGTTACTCCAACGGATGTGTTCAAGCCGACGTCGCAGTTCCTGAAGATTCCGCCCAGTGGCTTTGACACCGTCGTGTTCACCATCAAGAAGTGAACACGCTGATCGGAGTGTGGGATCGATAACGTAGTGACGCGAGGCAGATCGCCGCCCATGTGATCTGCCTCGCAAAGTTGCCCAGTGATTTTCTGCAGGCGGCCTGTGGAACCAGGGGCCGGAGAACGCGCGATGTTCGAAGTCGGTTCGGAACCCAGGCAGAAGCAGGCTTCGCCCATGGGCCCAGCGCCTTCGCATGCTGCCCCGAGCACCCCTACAGCATGGGCTGCAAGCGCACGTCAGACCGGAAGGCCGCACTCTTCTTCCATCGCCCTGCAGCGCGCCCTCGGCAATCGCGCCCTCGGGCGCATTCTTCAAACCAAACTGGAGATCAACCATCCGGGCGATGTCTACGAGCAGGAGGCTGATCGCGTCGCCGACCAGGTCATGCAATCCGGTTCCGCGCTGCCAGACGCCGGCTCCGCCTCGCCTGCGGCGGTCCAACGCAAGTGTGCGCCCTGCGAAACTTCGCAAACCAGCTGTCCGAAGTGCGACGAGGAAGAAACAAAAGTTGCACTCCAGCGCGGGGAGGTCGCGTCGGCCCCGGCGACGGCGCCGCCCAGCGTCGATGCGGTGGTGAATTCTCAGGGCAAGCCGCTGGACGCCAGCACTCGCGGCTTCATGGAACGGCAGTTTGGCCACAGTTTCGAACAAGTGCGTATCCACGCTGATCAGCAGGCGGCGGACTCCGCCAGCACGGTCGGCGCCATGGCTTATACCGTGGGCAGTCACGTTGCCTTCGCCGCCGGACGGCACGATCCCGCCTCCACTGCAGGACGTCATCTGCTGGCCCACGAACTCACCCACGTCATACAGCAAGGCTATGCTCCTCCCTTCGCAGAAGAAGCCCGCGACGGTCCCCGCGTGCCTTCACCTAGTCCCCGGCTTGATTCCGCTCAGCAGCGGGTACTCGTTTCGGGTGCAATGGATCGCAAACTGGCCCGTGCGCCGGCAGATGCCGCGAAGCCGACAACGACAGGCAAGGTTGGCTATGTTGCTCTCTACTTCGGACCGCAGGAGGAAGTCATCGATCTTCATACCGACGACGGACTCTTCCGCTATCACCTCGACTCACACTCGGAACTGGGAGCAGGTGAGTACTCGGCCACGGTGACCATCGAGAAGAACAACGTTTCGTTCAGTCTCAATGTCGAAGGGGGACAACTGTTTGAGTTCGCCTACAAAGTCGAGGCGGGGAAACCAAATCCCGTCACCCTGTTCAAAGGACAGGCTCAGGTGACGATCACTGTCGTAACCGATGATCCGCCTCCGCTAACCAAGACCAAAGATCAGCCCGAAGACGCGCAGGATCCCAACGTAACCACTATCACCCCGGAAGAAGCGCTGAGCCGATGCGAGTCCGGTGACCTGCCTGGGGTCAAGGTGTTTCCTTTTCGCGGCACCCGATTCGGCGGAGCGCCCATCACCGCCCGTCGCGATGGCGACGACATTATCGTGAAGTCTTACGTCTACGTGTTCTCCAATCCCGATTTCAAGGCGCAAACCCGAACCCTGCCAATCGAGACGTTCATCGGTGGCGTTCGTCTGAAGCGCAATGAGCTTGTCCGTGTGCACACCTACGAGCCGCGCTGGTATCACTTGAACATCACAGGCTCCACTTCCGGTGACATCGAAAACGAGTTCTGCGTCACGGGAGAAGGGATGCTGGAGATCGCTCACCGCTCCGACATCGCTGTGGCGATAAATATCGGACTGACCGTCATCGACGCGGCGACCCTGTTCATTCCTGTTGGAAAAATCGCCACCATCATCGGCAAGCCGGTAGTCGGAGCCGTGGCGCGTTCGGGCAGCGCGCTGGCGATCGCAGCGATGCTGGGTCTGAGGGAGGCCGCCCCCACGGCGTTTGCCGGAATCGCCAGCCGCGGTGTTGTGGTGCTGGAAGAGCAAGCCGTCGATCAGGTCGCCGGCAAGGCCATCTCCTCGTCCGCCAGCCATGCTATTTTCCAATTCAGCGAAGAAGCGGTTGCGCCGACAGTCGCGCGCGCGGCCGGAGAAGCCACGGTCGAAAAAGGCACCAGCACCCTGGCCGGCGCGGCAAGCCAGGGAGTCGCTCGCACTGTAACCGTCACCGTGGTCGATGGCGCCGGGCACCAGACGGTCTCACGGCTGACCACTCCGACGGGCAATCGGGAGCTTGATCGCGAGATCGACGAGGCCTTCAGCCAGACCTTCGACACGTCGCGTTCGCAAGCCGCTTCTCAGGCGGCGGGACAGGGTGTGACCGCCGCAGCTCCGGAAATTACCGCCGGTTTTACCCAGGCGCAGGTCGCAGCCTTCCGCAAGGTTCTCGGAAGATCCTTCACAAGCTCCGACATCAATATTCTGAGCCAATTGTGGGACGACGCCGCGCGCGCTGGCGACAATGCGATCCTCAATGCCGGCAACAGCCGCTATCTATTCGATCTTCAGCGCAATCGCTTCTGGACGCGCGTCGCCGCCAATCCCCAGGCGAGCGCCCTGTTCACCGACGCAGGTTGCCAGTTCTCCGGCGGCGCGCCGTACTATGTCCTCAACGGCCGGCGTATCGTCATCACCATCGACCATATCTTCGAGCGGCAAAGCTCGCCGCAGCTGGCATTGACTGCGTCGAATCTCCGCTTGTCATTCTCACGAGAAAATTCCGTGGTTCTGCGACTGCTGAACCAGCTGGATCCATTCCAGCAATAATAATCTCGAGCCCGAATGTCCATCACTGCGTCGTAAGTCTCTTTGTGGGCTCAATCGGCCGCCACTCGAGCATGACTGAGAGAGAAGTCACTGGCTTTGCCCCAGCCTGGACAACCCTGTGGTTCATCAAAACTAAGCGCGCGGAGTTTTCGATAAGGGAAGTCCTTTTCTTGGACAGCAGCTCTTTACATTGCTTGGCCTTCGAGCACGTGAGCGTCTGGAAAACGAGCGGCACAGGATCAACCACCAAAGTCCAGGCCTGAATGTCCCTCGGATGCTAACAGCGAACGAACCTAATTCGTAGCTGGAAAGTGGTTAAGCCGCGACGGTATAGCGGTGATGCAGCCCACCGAGTCGTGGCAACGAGATAACCTTGTGGCGATTCGAAGGCACTGATGCTGGAATTCGACCACCGGGAGTAGCCTTCCCCAGTCCGAGATGAGTCTGGTCCTCGTGGTAATAACGGATATACTCTTTCAGCAGCCGCCGCAGGTGTCTCCGATTCAGCACGATCACATCATCCCGGAGATCTCGACGAACAGTGCCAACCCAGCGCTCGGCAACTCCGTTCTGCCAAGGACTTCGGAATGCGGTCCGAATCGGTTGGCAGCCCATCGCCTTCACGGTCGAGACCGCATCGGCACTGAACTTTGCGTCCCGATCGAAGATCAGGAATCGGTCCGGCTGGTGGCCGCATTCCCAAGCTTCGTGCATCTGCAACTCGATCCAAAGGGCGTTGGGATCACGAGTCACGTTGCAGTGCAGGATACGCCGCCGGTCGTGGCCGATCACGAAGAAGTCGTACAGAATGCCGAAGGTCAGTGTCGGAACAGTGAAAAAATCCATCGCTGCAATAGCCTCACGATGGTTCCTCAGGAAAATCAGCCAGCGCCTCGCGGGATCTGGAGATCTTGGGGTTCGCCGAACCCATCGCGAAACCGTTGGTTCCGATAGATCGAAGCCGAGCTTGAGCAACTCGCCATGAATCCGGGGCGCTCCCCAAGTTGGATTTTCGGCAACCATTTGAAAAATCAAGGCTCGAATTTCTTTGTTCACCGGCTTGCGTCCTCCCCTCGACTTGGCTCTTGAAAGCCATTTCCAATACAGCCGAAAGCCGGCACAATGCCAGCCGACAACGGTTCTGGGTGTACCACGATGAGGGGCCCCTTCCATCGAGCCCAGAGCCTTCGCAGTACGACCCAGAACAGTTTGATGGATGCCGTGAGTCGTCGGCGAGGGCGCTGGGCGTGGAGAACGAGCAACTGCTGACGCAGGGCAAGATTTTCGAGGATGAGATCCTCGCGGGCGCAAAAAGCACTGCGAAGCCAGCCGAGGACGTGCCGGAGCCACACGATCATGGCAAGAATCTTACCGGACCGTTGCCAATCAAGCTTAGTGCCAAGTTATTGATATTGTGGGTGTGCGATGTTTTGATGAATGACAGCCCGCTCAGCGCGGGTCAAATTCCATTAGGCGAAATCGAAAGGAAAACTGGGAAGGGGCAGTTAGGTATGGGCGAGCAATTACTCTGAAACGCGTCCGCCGAACTCGTGATCGCACTCGCGCCAGTAGCCGCAGTACCGACGAGAACACATGGGATTGCTGCGGCGCGGCGGGCAAATCCCGTCCCGAATGGATCATGCGCCATCGGGTAAAGAGCTTCGGCTAAGCGCCGGTCTTCGGAACCGACCTGATAACTCTGTTGGATCACCTGCACGGTCTTGGTTTTGGTGACGGTGTCCAGACGACACAGACCGCTGGCGCCGGGTGTAATCATCGCGTATGTCGTCAGCTGCAGACTGTGTTCGGCTGAGACTCCATTAGGACGCTTCGACGCCGTCTTGAAATCAACCACGCGACGGCCCGTGTCGAGCAGATCGACAATCCCTCCGACCTTCACGCCGCCGATCTCACCTTGCACAGTCTGCTCGACTGCATGTGGCTGCAGAGGACCAGCAGCTTCCGTGGCGTAAGTTGCGGCGAGTATTTGACCAGTCGCTGCAAGCTTATCCACATCTTCATCATCTCGCAACGTAGCTTCGACCAGCGTTGCCGACCACTCCTCCGCAAAGACTTCGCGCAGTTCTTGTGTTTCCATGTCGCGGCCTGTCCTCAACTTCTGGCGGAAGTTCAAAGCCAGTGTTCCATGAAAGGCTTTGCCGAGTGCCAGTGCTCCCGTGGTCGGCTCGCTCAAGCCGATCAAGTAACGGAAGTGCCACTTCGCGGGACACGTCATGTAGGTATTGACCTGACTGGGGGAGAGCGACTCCTCCAGCGCTTCGGCTATGGCAACTTCTGTCATCGCACACCTCCGTCGCGGGCGTGTTGGATGAACAGGCTAAGCGCCATGGCTCGCAGGTCTTCGCTGCCAAAGCGGATCGACAGACCATGCGCAGACGCGTACTGTTCCGCTGCCAAAGCTGCATCGATGCTCGCCGTCAATGCGGCGCGCAAGGCTGTTTCCGCAGTTCCAGACTTTGTTGGTGCGCTGGCCGGCCTGCCATTTCCGTTACCGTTGCCGCTGGGTCTGACACGCGCGTCGTTGTCGCCGTTCATTGGCGACCCAAGCGTAGCACCATGTGCAGTGACAACCTGGGGTGGTGCTGCCAAACCTTCTGGCTGCACAACACAGTCGACAAACCGCCGATTCCCGTCGCGACGTTCGGCGCGGCAGATAGCAAACGGCTCATGCTGCCGGATACCAAGCTCTACCAGCTTGTCGCGTACAATCGGCGGCACGTACATCACTCGTCCGTCGGTGAGCGAGTACATCACCTGATCGCCGAAACGTCCTTGCACTTCCAATCCATCCGCATAGGCCAACGTGGCCGTCACCGGCACATTGGCTTCAAACACGACTCGTTCTTTCATAGTTCACCTCTTGAGTGTCTGGTTGATTGTTGGTTGGGATTACACCTCCAGCGGTGCCTTCAGCAGTCGCCGGTACTGCTAAGAGAGAGCGAGATTGTGAAAACAGGCTGGCAGGCTTAAATGCGTAGCAAGCACAATCATCAGCGCGCTAGTTACCGACGCAAACTGGCTATTCTGTGTTCGCCGCGCTCGCGAGGATGTCGGGGACGTGCACCGAGCCTTACACAATCTGCAGCAAGACTTGCAGCACGCCGTGCACAGTCTGCACGCCCGCACTCGACCCTGCGTCCAATGCTGTCGGAACACAAGACAATTCGCGCACCGTACGGACTTGCACTCGTGCCGAGTGTGATTCATTGATGTGCTGTGTCAACGATGTCTCCCAACGAAGTGCGGAGATCCTGCACCTTGCACACATGAATCGCGAACCACTTCTGCCACCTCCGCGTGGCGAAAGCTGGGCAGATCGGCCACGGCCCTTGGCGACGAAGACGGCTTTCGGAGGAGGGGAGGTAGAAATCCGAGACGGCCCGTTTAAGACAAGTAAGGCACACGTCTAAGAACACGTGCGAGGGAGTGTATATAGTCTCGGCCTAAACTCAACGCGCCCAGAGGCTTGCAGCCCGACCCGAAACTGATTCGAAAGCCTATGGAGAGGCAACGGAAAGTCAAAGCCTTCTGTCAACACAGCAGGCACGCCAAGCGTGCAGGGCAAGTCGGGCACGCGCTCTTGTCGTGAGATCGGAAGTGAGGTGGCCCTGGGAAATTGCCTACGTTCCGGTTTTCGCCGGCAGGAGTTTTGCCAGTACGTCCTGCAGTGAACTCTCTCTGTAATTCCCATCGTGCACCCGGGTGTTCAACTGCTCGCGCTTAAACTCATCGACCAATCCGAACACAACCAGTTGTTTCGTTCGCCAAAAAGCGTCCCTGAGCCCTTGCAGCAACGGGTAGCTGGGCACCAGGTATAAGAACGCTTTCACCCGTTTCTCCGACTCAATGGCTTCGCGGATCTTTTCATACTTTCCGGGGCTCTTCAGAGTGCGCTCGTACTCCACCGCAAACTCAACCAAGTCGTAGTGGAGCCGCACGGTCGCGATGCCGTCATACACCTTGGCATACGCCGTCGCCGGCGACAGATTCAAGACCCGAATCAAGCACTCCGGGATCCACTGGATCAGCGTGCGGTTGACCGGCAAAGTGAGCCGGATGTTGTTCACCTCCAGCGCATGCGGCAGCTGAAACTTGTAGGCATCCTGCTCGCGGTCGAGGGTTGCGCCAAAATAGTAGATCCCGAGGCGCTCCAGCGCCTGCAGGCCAGCGCGCGTGATCGAGTAGAGGGCGTCTCCATGCAGCATCGGCAGCGCCTGCTTCCGCACCAGGCCACCGTCGACCATCCGGCGGATTCGCCAATTGAAGATCGGCCGGTTGCGTTCGTAATAATCCAACTGCGCAAAGCGGAACAATTGCGCGTGCGTCACATACCGCGAATCCGCCACAAACTTGAGAATAGCCTTGTCCTCAAGATTGTTCAGGTTGAGTGACCCTTTGCGATACCGCATTTCTCGCACACTCCGGGCGGGATGCTAACCCGGAAATGAATTCCGCGCAAACGGCCCCGGTTTCGTTGATTTTTCGACAGGTTAGTCGTAGCAAGAGGGGTCGGTGCCCGCGCGTTCGTTCGTTTGACAGCCAATCACTGCCGTGGAAAATAGGCGGCAATGGTTCGTCGGGTGCGCTAACACAGCATCCGACTGGGCCGCACAATCCAGACCTGTATGGAGCGCAAGGAAATGCCAAACGACAGCACCCCCGCAGAGAAACTCAGTCAGCTAGCCCAGGAAGCGCAGTCATTCTTCGAGCTGGTACGTAGCGAGCCCACGAACGCCTGGCGTCTGAGCGAATGAACCTGATGGGATAAGAACGAAGGCTTCAGCGGACTCGGTATGCTTGGTTTGTGAGGACCAGCTCGGAGTCAGGAGAAGCCTTCATGATGATTGTAGGGTGTGATTTCCATCCGCAGTGGCAGCAAGTTGCGATTTTCGATCCGGCCAGCGGCGAAATCGTGGAACGCAAACTGGTCAACGGTAGCGGCGAGGCCAAGGAGTTTTACCGCGGCTTACCGGTACCTTCGTTGGTGGGCGTGGAGAGTTGTGGCAACAGTCAGTGGTTCGTAGAGTTGCTGGAGCAGTTGGGACACGAGGTATGGGTGGGCGATGCGGCGCAGATTCGGGCCAGCTATGTGCGTAAGCAGAAGACGGATCGGCGCGACGCGGCGCACATTCTGAAGCTGCTCATAGAAGGTCGTTTCCCACGGCTATGGAGGCCGGATGCCGAGGTGCGCGATCTGCGTCAGCTGCTGATCCATCGTCATCGTCTGGTGCAGATTCGTACGCGAGTGAAGAACGGGTTGCAGCACTTGGCGATGAATCGCGGAATGCAGAAGAAGAATAAGCTGTGGAGCGCAGCCGGACAGCGGGCTTTTCTGGCGTTACCGCTGCCCGGTTGGGCGCGGTGCCGGCGGGAAGATCTGCTGGCGCTGTTGGCCAAGCTGGACGAGCAAATCCGGCCCCTGGAGGCAGCGGTGGAGAAAGCGGCGTTTGCCCACCCGCAAGCGCGGCTGCTGATGACGCAGCCGGGAGTGGGTGCGATCACGGCGCTGGCGTTCGTGGTGACCATCGGCACGGCCGACCGGTTTCCGCGGGGCAAGCAGGTAGCCAGCTATCTGGGATTGATTCCGCGCGAACACAGTTCGGGCGGCCAACAACGGCTGGGGGCGATCAGCAAACAGGGCAACGGGTTCCTGCGCATGTTGCTGGTGGAAGCGGCGCAGACGGCGGTTCGCCTGGATGAAGGGCTGCGCAAGAAGTATCAGCACCGTTGCCATCGCAAGGCCAAGGGCGTAGCCAAGGTGGCGGCGGCACGCAAGTTGGCGGTACGACTCTACTGGATGCTGCGCACCCATACCCCGTATCCAGAGATCGTTCATAACGAGAGTAGCTCGCGGTGCCCCATGGCCGGCACAAGCTAGGCCGCGAACCTGATTGGGCGCTCTCGCATCCAGCGGACCGGTGCAAAAGACGCGCTGGCGCGCTTGGAAAACGAAACAGCCGTTTTCCACTTTCGCACCGGCGACGGCGGCTGGATGTTCGCAAAAAGCATCATGGCTGAAAGCAAAAGCCGTATCGATGGGTGGTGGAACGAGTGGTTCCACCGCAGATGAGCAGCGAGTCATGTTCCAGAGTCTTGGTCCTCACAACCCAACTCTGGCGTCTCCTCCAGCGGGGCTCGCGCACCGCCCAGGAAAAGCTCGCGCTTGACAACGCCTTCGTTCTTATCGATGGGGGCACCTGTCGCGAGAACAGCAGGCGATTGCAGAAAGGCTGGGGCACGATCTGCGTCAGCAGATGGCGCTACTGGTGCCCGCCATACAGAATGCGCCTCTGCTGGACAAGCGGGACCTGACGCGGTTCTCTCGGCTGGGCCGTACCATGGACGCGGCACTTCGATTTCAGTCGTTTCGCGCCCACCGTGACGGAGATCCCCGAGCGAGCCGTGTTTTCCAGCGCGCATATGACGAGATTCGCAGGCTGCTGGAACTCCTGCCATTGCAAGGGTCTTTCGAGCTTTCGATGGTGGACAAATCAGCTACCAGACTCGGAAGAAACGGCCACAAAGCGAAATTCCCGGTCAAAACGCGATTGGTGAAATGAATCCGACGACGGACTTTCAAGCCTCCTCCCAGCTAGCCAATGAGGGCTTCCCGGTCGAAAGCAAGAGAGCACACCCCTCCCAGACAAAGTGCGGCTGGTGAAATAAAACTGCCACGGCTCTGCGATCGACAACTCGCGGTCGCCTAGCGGCTTTCAGGTCAGAAGCCAAGGCACGCTTTTGTCCAGTCAAAGTGTGATTGGTGAAATAAATGTGGCGACAGAGCGGTCAGGGACCATTGGCGGCGCTTGGCAGCTTCCGGGATCAAGTGCGAAGATCTCTGGCTCCTAGACAAAGTGCAACTGGTGAAATAAATGTGACGACGGAACCGTAAGGGACGATTGGCAACGGCTTCCGGCGTCCGGTGTCAAAGGCCAAGAGCACTGGCTCCTAGACAAAGTGCGATCGGTGAAATAAATCTGCCGAGCACCCGTGGACCGAAGGAGTTACTGACAACGCCGCCTGAAAATCGCCTGACAGTTTCCGAGCCCAGCAAAGGAAAAACGTCGAGTTGTCCAGCCAAAGTGTAATCGGTGAAAAAAAACTTGAGACCGCTTTTCGCCGACTATTCCCCGGTCAAAATGCTCACTCAGCAGAATGGATTAAGGAAATAACTCCGTCATTGGATTTCTGAAGTATGCGGAATGTCTACGCCAGCCGAACGCTGATTGACCTTCTCCTTTGCTGCGGCTCCCCACTTTGGTGGGATTCTGAACCTGCGTCTTAGTCCTTGCCAGTAAGAGATGCTCCTCCGAAGCAACCCGGCACGCCTCACCCGTTTGACCGGATGGTGAATTGCGGCTAAACCATTCTGACAAAGCGAAGGACGAATGACAGACATACAGCTTTTAGACGAACAGGAAGTGTCGCGGCGGTTGAGGGTGAGCGTTAATACGCTGCGCTACTGGCGCGTCTCGGGCGACGGCCCAAATTATGTAAAACTAGGTCGCCTGGTGAGGTATGATGCTGCCGCGCTCGAGAATTTCATCGGGCGCAACCTGCGTGTCTCAAAGGCGAGAGCGACAACGGAGGAAAAACGTGTCGCTCACTAAAAGGGGCAATGTATGGCACTTCGCGTTTCGCTGGAATGGCAAACGCATTCGGGGGAGTTGCAAGACCTCGAAGCGGCAGGAAGCCAAGAAGGTGGAGTCGCTGGTGCTCGCGCGGTTACTGGAAGACGGTCGCGCACCGGGAAATAAGAAGATCCCGACGCTGGCCGACTTCTCGAATCGCTTCTTCACTTGGTTGGAAGCTTTGCCGGCGAACCGTCCGCCGAAGGCGCCAACCCGTAAGTATTACCGAGTCGGCTGGCGGATGTTGGAATCCACGCCCATCGCTGGTATGAAACTGGATCACATAACGACAGATCAAGCCTAGATCATCGAGGGATCGTCAGCCGCGAACACGAACAACGCTCTGCGCACGCTTCGGCGCATGCTGAAAAAGGCGCACGAGTGGCAACTTTTATCCACGGTGCCAGTCGTGAAACTCGTCGAGGAGTACGGGCGGGAAGAACTTATGGAGCCGTGGATGGAGCAGCTGTTGCTAACGGTCACGGCGGGCGCGCGCCTTACGGCGAAAGGCCGAAAGTCACGTGTAGGCTGGGAGCCGTTTCGAACGGTCCTGTTAATCATGCTGGATTCTGGTCTTCGCCCAGGCGAGATCTTCCGGATGCGCTGGGAGAACATTCATTGGGACAAAGGGTTGATCTTCAACCCCCGCGGCAAGTCCCGCAAATCCCGGCGTTACGTTCCGCTCACTGAGCGCGTCAAGGCAGCACTCCTGATGCGCAAGGGATGCGTAAACGAAGGATGGGTGTTCCCGTCAAAGAAGGCCCAATCCGGTCATATCACCGATCGGGAGGTTTCCAAGCAGTGGCTGCAAGCCAAACGATTGGCAGGTATTCCCGAAGCGGTCGTCCTGTACTGTGCTCGCCATCGTTTCTCAACCGACGCGATGGAGGGCACCGGAAACGTGATGGCGGTCATGGATGCGATGGGGCATCAATCAGTCAATACCACGCGCATCTACAACCACTCGAATGTGACGCTGATTCGGGAAGCAATCGAGCGCAGAAATCAACAGTTGTCCGAGACGGTGCAATAGGGTGGCCACAAAAATGGCCACAGTCACGGTATGAGGCTGTGTTCAGAAAAGGCGTAAGTGATTGCAGCAGTAATGGTAGCGCTACCGGGAATCGAACCCGGGTTTGAAGATTGAGAATCTTCCGTCCTAACCCCTAGACGATAGCGCCCCCTCAGAAAGGCTTCTGCATTATAACAAAATCGCCAGCATTTATAAGGCGTTCCGCGCTGCTCGCCGTAGGCAGATTCATAACCCATTATCCTCCTCACGCTGTCCGCGCAGGACACATGACTCGGTGCATCGCATCACAGCGCACGTCGTTCTACGAGTGCTAGTCTCTTTCGTCGGCATTGAGAAAGTCAGATGAAGCTCCCAATTTTCTCTCAATCAAAAGGCTCGCGCATGAGGCGGAGAATTGCACTTTTGATTCTATGGTCTACGCTATTTGCACCTGCAACAATGCGGGCGCAGCAGGCACCATCCGCTCCGGCGCCGACCCTTTTAACGTCGCCAGCGAAATCGTTGTCGCCTGAAGGACCCTCCCCCATCCCGAACAATCCAGATGTCCAAGTCTGGGTCAACACCCACTCCGGCGTCTATCATTGTCCCAACACGCACTGGTATGGAGCGACGAAGTCTGGCGTCTACCTGAAACAAGGTGAGGCACAGCAGAAGGGCTACCCGTCCGGCTTACCATCGGGTTTGCCGATAACAGCATCCCAATCCACGAGATCCATTCGTAAAAAATTACGAAATTCAGCTTTTATAACGGTTTCACAGAGGGGTTGACAACCCTGGTTCTCCGTAGCAGAATCCTACTCGTAGGCGAATAAAAAGCGAAAGTAAATCCTGCCCAGTACTCCCGCTTCGCCCACCTGAGGTACCTATGCCGCCTGCTGCCACGCTTCGTGCTCGCCTTGAATCTTCGCTAGGCGAGCATCTTTCCTCCACATTATTGCTGCGCGAGCGCGCGGAACCGCTGACGGTCTCCACCGGGCTAGCTGCGCTCGATGCGCTCACTGGAGGTCTGCCCCGGGGAGCACTCAGCGAAATTACCGGAGCAGCTTCTTCGGGACGTACCGGAGTGATGCTGGCGGCGTTGGCGGGAGCTACTCGCCGGCGGGAAGTATGCGCGCTGGTGGACGCCAGCGACAGTTTCGATCCCACTTCGGCGGCGGCCACTGGCGTGGACCTCAATCGGTTGCTTTGGGTGCGCTGTAGTGAAAGCTCGAGTTTGCCATCGCGTAAAGACCATCCACCGCGCACCGCGCTTGGCCGTCTCGAACAAGTGTTGAAGGTGACGGACCTACTGCTGCAAGGCGGTGGCTTCGGCATGGTGGTGCTCGATCTTGGAGATATTCCCGTCGAAAGTGTGCGGCGCGTGCCGCTCACCTCGTGGTTTCGTTTTCGCCGCGCGGTGGAACCTACGGCGACTGTGCTATTGCTCATCGAGCAGGAACCCTGCGCGAAGACCTGCGCCTCCCTGGTTGTGCGATTGGAACGTAAAGCGGTATGCGCCCGCGATTCAGTCGCAGTTCCAGCAAGCATTGAACCGCCTGGCTGGCAGGTTGTGTCGCCGCGCGACCCTTGCATTCCCGAGAATAACGTCGTGAGCCATAGCGCGTTATTGCACGGAATGCAATTGCGGGCCGAGGTAGTGCGCTCCTCCGTCCCGTCGGGCGTAAGAACATCGCTCGGTGGGGACCCTGGATCGTGGACGCAACGCAAGCCAGCACAACGAGCCAATGCCGATTTTGAATTGTGTGCCGCCTGGTGATTCTCAGCTTTCGATTTCGAGATTGCGATGTTTGCTTGTATCTACACTCCCGATTTTCCCGTGGAGGCCATCGTTCGGGTGGAACCCTGGTTGCGCGAACAGGCGGTAGCCGTGCTGGAAGGCAGATCTCCTCAAGTGCGCGTGGTCGCGCTCAACGAGAAAGCCCGCAAACTGGGAATGGCAGTGGGTATGACCAAGCTGCAGGCCGCTGTTTTCTCCACTCCTGCAAACGGAACAGCTCGTTCCGGCGAAGCCGCAGTAGAAACTTTCAAGACTACGCAGATCGAAATCTCTTCCCGGCGCAGGAGAGGCAAACCGAGGGCCGGTCTTGCGATCTTGCGTCAGCGCTCCGCCGAGCAGGAGAACTCAGCACATGCTGCGCTGCTCGACGTTGCTCATGCTTTTACGCCACGCGTGGAAAACACCGCCAGCGACACCCTGCTGCTCGATTTGGCCGGGCTGGAACGGCTCTATGGAGCACCTGCAACCATGGCGCGCAGCTTGGCGTCGCGGGTAAACGCAGTTGCGCTGGAAGCGAATATCGCGCTGGCTGACAATCCTGAAGCCGCCTTGCATGCTGCGCGAGGATTCAGCGGGACTACTGTGCTCCCCGCCGGAGAAGAGGCGCATCGCCTGGGAGTGCTGCCGTTGCAGGTCTTGCTGGATGCATTTGATATCTCGCTGAAAAACGGTGCGGCCTCCGATCGCGAACGCCAGAAACTGTGTGAACAAATGCTCGACACCCTGGAACGATGGGGTGTACGCGATTTCCGCGCCCTGGCGCTACTGCCTGAGCATGCGCTGGCTTCACGGCTGGGCGAAGTGGGAACACGTTTACAGCGCCTTGCTAAAGGAATAGGTATGCGCACGCTAGCGCTCTGCGAGCCAGGTACTCAATTTGAAGAAGCCATGGAGTTGGAATCTCCGGTGGAGACGCTCGAGCCACTGTCGTTTGTTTTGAACCGACTGCTGGAACAATTATGTGCCCGGCTGGAAGCACGATCGCTGGCGGCACAGGAACTGCGCTTACGTTTACGGCTGGAACGGCGAGTTGCCGACGAGGAGACCACAACCGTTCAAGAGCTAGCCGGAGTTACATCCCACATTGTGGGAAATCGGAATACCACGGAGCGCACTTTGCGCTTACCAGTGACCATGCGCGACAGCAAGGTTTTTCTCAAACTGCTGCAGTTGGAATTAGCGGCCCACCCGCCGGGCGCTCCCATCATAAAAGTATGGCTCACAGCCGAGCCGGCGCCTCCCCGTTCAGCCCAGCACGGACTCTTCTTGCCGATTACTCCGGAAGCAGAAAAGTTAGAGATTACGCTGGCGCGGATTAGCGGCATCGTGGGCGAAAGGCGGGCCGGAATCGCCCGCCTGTTGGATACCCACAGGCGAGATGGCTTTCTCATGGAACGCTTTGTGGCTTCGGCAGAAGACGTAAAACAGGCAATAACCCCCACACTGTCGGATCTCGAAGAACAGGCCCGATTAGCTTTGCGCATGTTTCGCCCGCCTTGGCAGCTACAGGTGAGGCTGGCGGCAGGGCGTCCGGTCTCTTTGACGGCTACGACCACACTCACTCGTCGAGGAGAGCTGCAGGGAAAGGTTTTATGGTCGGCTGGACCATGGCGATCATCCGGAGACTGGTGGAAGGAGAACGCAAAAGAGGAAAGCGCCAGCAACGATCGGGCGCGGCCGTGGGACCGTGAAGAATGGGATGTAGCGCTCGCCAATGGAAACAGCGGCAGTGTGGCCCTCTATTGTATTTACCGCGATCTCGCGAGTGGGCAGTGGTTTGCGGAAGCAAGCTATGACTGAGGAGGGGCTAATTAGCAATTAGCAATTAGCAATTAGCAAGCCACAACTGGCTACTGACTACTGGCAACTGGTTTTGTACATCGAACTCCACGCTCGCTCTGCCTTTAGCTTTCTCGAAGGAGCTTCGGCTCCCGAGGAACTGGCCGAGGTTTGCGCAGCGTATCAGATGCCGGCAATGGCTTTGCTCGATCGCGATGGCGTGTACGGCGCGCCGCGCTTTCATCTGGCGATGAAGAAACTCAACATCAAGGCACACATCGGGGCAGAGGTCACTTTCCTGCTGTCACCCTACCCGAAAGCCGACGAGCCCGTGACTCCGCGCGTGCCGCTATTATGCACCTCACGGGAGGGCTATCAGAACCTCTGCCGCCTGGTGACCTGCATGAAGTTGCGTGCGCCAAAGTATCCGGCTACGCTGCCTCGCCGCGAGAAAGCAGCATTTGACGATGAACTGGTTCTTAGTTCACAAGCCATCGCTTCGGTTACCGATCTCGGTGAATATGCGGCTGGGCTGATTTGCCTGACCGGTGGCGACGAAGGTCCGCTGGCGCATGCCCTGGCCATCGGCGGCCTGAAAGCAGGCCGCAACATACTCGAACAATTGATCGCGATCTATGGGAGCACGAATGTTTACGTTGAACTGCAGCGC
The DNA here is from genome assembly GCA_963721155.1 of uncultured Acidobacteriaceae bacterium. Lineage (GTDB taxonomy): Bacteria > Acidobacteriota > Terriglobia > Terriglobales > Acidobacteriaceae > Bog-257. Next base: position 136,905 of record CAVRID010000005.1, read on the forward strand.
CACTACAACCGCGCGCAAGAGGCCCGCAACCAGGCGGCGATTGAACTGGCACGCAGCCTGGATTTGCCATTGCTGGCCACTCAAGGTGCGCAATATGCAAAGCCGGAAGAGCGCCAGATCCTGGATGTCTTCACCTGCATTCGCAACCATCGCACGCTTGATACAGCCGGACGCCTGCTGGCGCGCAACAGCGAACGCTACATTAAGACGCCGCAAGAGATGCTGCATCTCTTCGCCGATCTGCCGGAAGCCACCGCAAATACTCTGGAGTTGTCGTCGCGCCTTCAATTCACGCTGAACGATTTGGGCTATCAGTTTCCGCGTTATCCCGTGCCCGAAGGCGAAACTATGGACTCCTTTCTGCGGACGCGAACCATGGAAGGCGCCCGCGATCGCTATCTTCGTCCCGGGCAAAGCGAATTGTGGCAGCGCGCACAACGCCAAATTGAGCGCGAACTCATGCTCATCAACAAACTCGATCTGGCCGGCTACTTCCTCATCGTGTGGGACATTGTGCGTTTCTGCCGCGCGCAGGGCATTCTGGTGCAGGGCAGAGGATCGGCGGCCAACAGCGCGGTTTGTTATTCGCTCGGCATCACTGCGGTCGATCCAGTCGGCATGGACCTGCTGTTCGAGCGCTTTCTGTCGGAGGAGCGCGGCGAATGGCCCGACATCGATCTCGACCTGCCCAGCGGCGATCAGCGGGAGCGCGCTATACAGTACGTCTATCAGCGCTATGGCAAACTCGGCGCTGCCATGACGGCCAACGTCATCACCTACCGCGGACGCTCGGCGGCGCGCGAAGTTGGCAAAGCGCTCGGGTTTGACGGCGAATCTCTCGACCGCCTCTCCGGACTGGTGAGTTCCTGGGAGTATAAGGACCCGGATGACACACTGGAACGGCAGTTTCGCGATGCCGGCTTCGACCTGCGGCATCCGCGCATGCGCAAATTCTTCGAGCTTTGCCTGGCGGTACAAGACCTGCCTCGACACCTGGGGCAGCACTCCGGCGGCATGGTGATTTGCCAAGGTCAGCTTGACTCTGTGGTTCCGCTAGAGCCCGCAACCATGGCCGGCCGGGTGGTAGTGCAGTGGGACAAGGAAGATTGCGCCGACATGCATATCGTTAAAGTTGACCTGCTGGGACTGGGAATGATGGCCGTGCTGGAAGATTCCATCACATTGATCCGCGATCATTACAGAGAAGAGGTTGATCTTGGGAAGTTGCCGTCCGACGATCCTGTGGTTTATAGCACGCTGCAGAAGGCCGACACGGTAGGAATGTTTCAGATCGAGAGTCGCGCACAGATGTCGTGCCTGCCGCGTCTGCAACCCAAACGCTTCTACGACATTGTGGTACAAGTTGCCATCATCCGTCCCGGACCTATCGTCGGGCAAATGGTAAACCCGTTTCTGCAACGCCGCCAGGGGCGGCAGGAGGTTGTCTATCCGCATCCGTCGCTGGAGCCGGTGCTGAAACGCACGCTGGGGGTGCCGCTCTTCCAGGAGCAGCTGCTCCGTATGGCAATGATTGCCGCCGGATTCAGCGGCGGCGAAGCTGAAGAACTGCGGCGCGCCTTCGGCTTCAAGCGCAGCGAGATGCGCATGCGCGATATCGAGGTCAAGCTGCGCGCAGGCATGGAACGCAACGGTATCTCGCCGGAAGCGCAGGAGCAGATCATTCTTTCGATTACTTCGTTTGCGCTTTACGGATTTCCCGAGTCGCACGCTGCCAGCTTCGCGCTGATTGCGTACGCCAGTGCCTATCTCAAGTGCCACTATCTGGCGGCTTTTACAGCAGCGCTACTGAACAATCAGCCCATGGGGTTCTATCATCCTTCAACGATTGTGAAGGATGCGCAGCGGCACGGGCTGCGAGTGAAGCCGGTGGATATTACGCGGTCGGAGTGGCTGTGTACGCTGGAGGAGGAAGAATATACCACAATGTCATACATGGCTGGGCGGAAGCTATATGCTTCAAAGGCCACATTCTCCGATGAAGGGGGTACGGACAAACTTTCTCCAGGACATCGGGAAGGGGCGCGGCTTCAGCCGCGCCCTACACAGCTCACAATAAGTGCGGCTTTAGCCGCTGAGGGAAATCGCATCCCTTTGAACAGCGAGGTCCCTCCGTGGCTAAAGCCAATCTGCGAAGAAGAGCTTCCCGGCACGCCTGAAGGCGTGCCCCTTCAAAACCAGAATTCTGTAACCCGATTCACCCTGCGCATGGGATTCCGTTATGCCAAAGGATTGCCGGAAGAGGCGGCACACGCCATCGTGCGCGAGCGCAGCAAGCGGCCATTTGAATCCATAGCGGACCTTGCGCACCGCGTGCCTGAGTTGCGCCGCAAGGAACTGGTGCTGCTGGCTTCGATTGGCGCACTCAATTCGATTGGCTGTACTCGCGAAGAAGATTTACTAGCGAAGTCTGATTCAGCACGCAAAACTGGCTCCAAGCAGCGCCTGCATCGCCGTGATGCTCTTTGGCAGGTAGAGCTTGCGGTGCGCTTTGCGGGTCCGCTACTGGAAGGGATTCCGGAGAGCGATGAGGCTTCGCCACTCGCACCCATGACCGCCGAGGAGCGCCTGATCGCCGACTTCCGCGGTTCTGGGCTCACCGTCGGCCCTCATCCTATGGCTTACCGCAGGGCCGATCTGCGCCGGGCACGAGTGCTTTCCGCGCAAGAATTAACCCAGGTTGTACATGGTCAATATGTGCGCACCGCCGGCTGCGTGATTGCGCGGCAGCGGCCAGGTACGGCCAAGGGCTTCGTCTTCCTGAGCCTCGAAGATGAAACCGGGATTAGCAATGCAATCATCTCGCCGGATGTGATGGAGCAGAACCGCATTTTGATTCAATCGGAAAAGTTTCTACTGCTGGAAGGCGTTCTGCAAAATCAGGAGGGAGTGATTTCCGTGAAGGTCGACCGCCTTGCTCCCATGCGAGAAGCCTACGCGGCCGAGACGGTGGATATCACAGACGCCGATGTCCGGTCGCACGACTTCCACTAACGTCGCCCAACCCCCTTATCTGAGGGGAAGTAGCTGCCGATGTCACACATCAAAGACCCGGTACACTCGGCCGGCGGGCTGCGCCTGATTAAGCCCCATGGCCACGTTGTAAACCGGGCAGCCGGCGGTAGTTTTACCCTCAGGAGTGCCCGAGTGAGCATGACCGTGGACCACAAGGTCGGCACCGTGCCGGTCGATGACCTCGGCCAAACGTGAACTGCCGAGATAAGGATAAATTTCTGGCGGCTCGCCACTAACGGTTGCCGCCACAGGCGCGTAGTGCAAAACCACCACACGCTTGGGCGTACGCAACTGTGAAAGTGCGCGCTCCAGTTTCAAACTCTCGTCGATGGCCCCCTGAACGAAGGCCTTCACCTCAGGCTCTCCAAACGCGGTGAGTGCGCCTCGACCGAAGCCACCGCCAAATCCCTTTGCACCAGCGAAACCAACGCCGTCGCGCTCGTAGGCTGTGCCGTCCAGCACCTTGACACCTTGGTCGGTCATCATCTTCATCAGTTCAACCGCGTGTCCGCTCTCATAGTCGTGGTTGCCGAGCACGGCCACGGTTGCAATGCGCAAGCGCACCAGCGCATTCATCAGCGATTCCATCTCGTGTGGCTCGCCAAAGTTAGTGAGGTCGCCAGCCAGGACTAACACATCGGCCTCATCGCGCACGTGGCTCATCTGCTCGCGAAAGCGATCATATCCCTGGTGGCTGAAGTGCAAATCGGCAATAGCTGCAATTCTCATTGCTTCGTTGACACATCCGCAGCATTCGCAGTGCTGGGTTCACCTATTTTGGGTTCTCGCTGCTTGCGCTCAGCTTCCAGTAGATTCTCCAAACCCCACTCCTGCACATCGATGGCAAACATTTTTTCATCGATCAAGCTGCCGCGGAATGCGGGCTTGGCTAGAGGGGAGTCGAGCTGAGAGCGCAGGCGTGCGAACAGGTCGTTCCAGACATCGCGGGGGATATATTGTTGTTGCGACGGGTAGACATAGTGGAACAGGATTAGTTCCCACAACAAGAGTTCCCAGTGCTCACCCACGAGTTGCCGCAGCCGAGACCAGTCAAGGCGGCCCTTTGTCCCATAGATTATGTGGACGATATCGGCGCCGTCAAAGCGCTCGCGAAAATTCACAAACAACTTGGAGGCTATCAGCTCTTCGGCGGCCAGCACCCGGGCCCTCACGCCGAGCACCACCGACTCGGCCCCGCGATCGATCCACGATTGGTCAACTGTGATGACGGCATTGCTCATGCCAGTTATGAAATCCACGTAGTATCCGTTTCGATGGGCTTTAGCCAGCCACACCGGATCGCATATTTCAATTTCAAAGCCCTGCTCTTCAAGGTGCCGCAGCGCCTCGGGCACAACCTGCGCTGGAAGGAAGAGGTCCAGGTCTTTTGTATTACGCCATATGCCGGTGTGCTGCTGCAAGGCAAAGGCGCCCGCAACAACATAAGGCACGTTCGCCCGATTTAGATGATCGAGCACCTCACAGAAGAGCGAGCGCATCTCTGGTGGGAAGTCCGGATGAATGGAACTACTGATCGGCAATTCTTTCTCAGTCGCCACGGCAGAACGTTGGATGAAGGAAATGCCGTTAGGCGTTGTTGCCTGAATGGAGAAAACTGCGGCCTATTTTCGGCTATAACGAGGTGGGGAGCATCGTTGGTCGCTCACCCGTCGTATTTTTCCAGGTACTCTCAGCAATGTCGCGTTGCCCACATACGATCGCACGGTGTACGGTATCTCCCAGCACCGGCGCCGGGGTCCTGCGCTCAGGAGGGGTGTATGAGGTTGCACTGGCTGGTCGCACTCGTACTGACAGTTTGCACTTTCGCTCTCGGGCAGGAGAAGTTCCCTATGACCTGTCACCCGTACAAGGCAATTGAACTCCAGCACCCGATTGATAGCTCATGCGGGTTGACTGGTACGGGCCAGGGCGCATCAGCGCTGCAGAACCAAACCAAGAATAACTTCTGCGCCGGCACAAGCTATCAGTCGATTTCGCAATCAGACTTGCTCAGCAAACAACAAAACGTGGCAGCGCTTCCTGGATATCTGGAATGGTCGCCGCAAAGTATACCTGACAGCCGTTCGGACTTTGTGACTTTAGGTGAGGGTACAGCCGTGCAGTTTGTTGGTTACCTGCTGGAGTCGCATTATGCGGATCTCACCAGTGGCGAGAGTGTGAATTGCGACGTAAAAGACGACGATGCTTCCAACGACATTCACATCGCCCTGGTGCCGCAATCAGCAACTACCGACGAGTGCCAGAGTAACACAGCAGAGATGGTGCCCCATTACCGGCCCGCAAGCTGGACTGTGGCTAACCTCAACAAGATTGGCCGCGCCACACTGGTTCGGGTGTCGGGACAACTCATGTATGACGCGAGCCACAAGATTTGTGGCGAGCAAGGATTCTCTGCAACCGACGACCCGCACCGGCTTTCCGGTTGGGAGATCCATCCAGTGTATGCTTTCGATGTCTGCGTAAAGCAGTCGGGTAGCACCTGCGCGCAGTGGCAGGCGCTTTCGGATTGGGTGACAGCCGCTGCGAAGTCACATGGGAAGACAGCCAAACCGCGTCATCACGCCGCCAGCCCATCTTCGACGGGATCCGCTGGCGAGAACCCTCCAAAACAACCTTAAGAAGAGATTCTGAACGGTTTCGCTGGTCTTGTGTTCTATATAGGGTATTAAATCACTTGACACACCAAGCGATTTCCGGTACAGTTGCTCTTGGAGATGGCTATGCCAGAGCAACCAAAGACTCTTCAGCAAGTTATCCGCTACTACAGCGACCCTGAAACCTGCATTCAGGTTGTAGCAGCCGCACGTTGGCCGAATGGTGTTACCTGTCCGGCGTGTGAGGGCAAGAATCACTATTACCTGAAGACTCGCCGCATCTGGAAGTGCAAGGAATGCGGTCGTCAGTTCTCGGTCAAGCTGGGAACCATCTTCGAGGATTCGCCCATCCCGCTGGATAAATGGCTCACCGCTATGTGGCTCATGGCTGAGCTGCAAGAACGGCATCAGCTCCTACGAAGTCGGCAAGCGCTATAGGCGTGATGCAGCGCAGCGCATGGTTCATGATGCACCGCATCCGCAGAGCCGTGCAGGAACAGCTCGCTCGTGAAACTCGGCGGCGGCGGAAGTCCGAGTCGAAGTAGACGAAACCTTTATAGGCGGCAAGGCTCGCAACATGCACGTCGAGCGAACGAAGCGCCGTATCACTGGCACTGGCGGCAAGGACAAAACCGCCGTGATGGGAATCCTTGGAACGTGGCGGATAGGTTCGCGCGGTAGTGGTTCCAAATCGCGTAAGCGAGAGTGTTCTCAAGCCGAAGTCAGGGAGCACGTCGAAGCCGGTGCAGCACTCTACTCCGATGCACTTGTATCCTATGAAGGACTGGTATCCGAGATTACGCGCATCAAGGTTATCGACCATGCCGAGCGGTACGTTGACGGGCAGGTTCACACCAACGGACTCGAAAACTTCTGGTCGCTGTTGAAGCGCGGCCTCAGCGGAACCTATGTCAGCGTTGAACCGTTTCATCTGTTCCGTTACCTGGACGAGCAGATGTTCCGCTACAACAATCGCGGCAATCGAGAAAAGAAGATCACCGATGCCGACAGTTTCAACATGATGCTTTCGCAGATCGCGGGAAAGCGGCTGACCTATAAAGAAGTGACCGGCAAGGTGGGAGAAACGGCTTTCTAATCCTTCGCGCGGGAAGCGCGGCCCGAAGTCGAAACGCGGGTAGCACCCCGCGTTCGCTTCTGTTTTTTCTCCGCTTGTAATCGCTCCTCGATTCGCTGTCGTGGAACGGATACAACGCGGCGAAGCATATCTGTAAAGGCCGGGAAATCGCCTTTCACGTCGTCGGCTTTGACTCTGGGGCGATCGGCCACGGGAAATCCTCGTCTGGAAAGAGAGGATATACCCGTGGTGTGCCACGGTCAACGCGCCAGATTGGTGGCCGCCATGATCTTCGTTTACGGGGATGACAGCTACGACGAGCAGCAGCAACGGGTGTGCGCTGTTGCCGTTGTCTTTGGCACCCAAGAACAATGGGAACAGTTCGAGCCGAAGTGGATTGCGCGGAACGGAACTATCCCTTTCCACGCTCGCGACTGCGAAAGCGACCGGCGCGACTATAGGATTTTCTGCCATGGCCAAAACAAGGAACTATACAAAGACTGCGTAAACATCTTGGCGTCGAGCGGTCTGGGTGGTTGCTCTATCGCGATCAACCTAATGGCAAGGCAGGACGTGTTTCCGGACTCGGAGGACATTGCCTATTACCACGCATTTGCGAATCTGATGGAGAGAATAAAAGACCTGTGCGCCCGCCTAACGGTTAGAGCGGAATTCGTCTTTGACATTCAGACAGACAACCAATACAACGCCGGTGCCCTGTTCGATGTAACCCAAAGAGACTCACCGGAGATGCTCGACCTATTTTCCAGATTATCTTTTGACCGCGCTGAGAAATGTGCTCGCCTGCAGGCTGCCGACCTGTTCGCATTCGAGTCAATGAAGCGACTGGATAACGAAATCGGCCCGGTGAAGCGACCCATACGCAAATCCTGGGCAGCCCTACAGGACACCGGGCAGTTCTGGGCAAACGCCTTCAGCCATAAATACTTCGAGGGTCTGAAAGAAAAGATGTCCGAATTGGAAAGGCTGACCGGGATGAGCCGGGAAAAATACGAACAGTGGCTGAAGGAACGAAAGCGTCAGCACAGCGTTAGCAGCATGATTGCCTTCACCGATTGGCTGAACAAACAAGCCAAGGGCTCGCAATGAATAAGCACGGTATCCGCGTCTGGAACTGGCTTGGCAGGATAAAACTGATTCCCATGCTAATCGCCTGTATTATTTCTGTGCTGCTTCCATTCTCTCTGCCGTTTCGCGTCACCATCGGAGTCGTGCTCTACGTTTTTCTGTTCTGCATCACTTGGCGCAAAGCGGATGGCAAGAGAGTGCTTCCGCCTTATCTGTGGTAACCCCGAGAGGAGACTAAAATGGCCGATCCAATGATTTGCCCAAAATGCGGCGGCGCGATTCACCGACGCCCAGAGCTTTTAGTAGTTCCGGCTGCCGTCAAGGGCCTTGTGGGAATGGAAATCAGCGACCAGAATGTTCTGGCGGTTCAAGCGTCGATTTGTTCTCAGTGTCGATACGTTGAGTTCTACCAAGTTCCGGCACAGCCGTAATGTCCATCTCGCGCAGTTGTGCCCGCAACTGCGGGTCAGTGTCGAGCATGTCAACCGTAATGCATTCATCGCGCTTCGGTTTCTGTGTGTCTGTCATACCACATCTGTACCAGAAAAGGCGCGGCCCTGTCACGGCGTTCTCAGCCTAACAGTTTTGGTGAGCCATGTGATTTAATGCCCTATATAGGCAATGCAAAGTTGCGTCTGTTGGAGCGTTGGATGCTCTCGCGAGCGCAAAAGTAACTTCGCATGTCTCTCGGATGCATCCTAAAGCACATGGAAAAATCTACTGATTCGTTCCGTGACGCAAGTAGCGGAACTCCTGTGAAGCCCACGTGACATTACCACTTTCTAGGAAATATGAGCCGATGGAAGCCTCGCCCGCCACGAGCCTTCCAGTTGGAACGCAATGGCAGTACGAGCCCAAATGGGACGGGTTCCGCTGTCTTGCGTTTCGCGATGAGAAGAAAGTTGATCTGAGGTCGAAGTCGGGCAAGCCTCTCACTCGATACTTTCCTGAACTGGTCGCTGCCCTGGGGAAACTCAAGGCCGCAAAATTCGTTCTCGATGGGGAGATAGTGATTCCCTTTCAAGGAGGACTCTCTTTCGATCAATTGCTGATGAGGATACATCCCGCAGCAAGCCGAGTAAAAGCGCTGAGCGAACAGACCCCGTGCGTCTTCATCGTCTTCGACTTGCTGGTGGACGACCAAGGCAAGTCACTGGTCAAACTCCCACTCGACGGACGGCGAAAGGCACTCGAGAGATTTGCTAAGAAATACTTGAAGAACAATAAAATGATCCGCCTTTCGCCGCTCACACAAGACCTTTCTGTGGCGGGGGAGTGGTTTCACATGGGAGTTGCTCTCGACGGCGTTGTCGCAAAGCGTCGAGATCTCCCCTATCAGAGTGGCGAGCGTAGCGGCATGCAGAAGATCAAGAAGCTTCGCAGCGCGGACTGCGTGGTTGGAGGGTTCAGATTTCTCGAGAAGAAACCGCTTGTCGGCTCACTCTTGCTGGGACTCTACGATGAAGACGGCAAACTCGATCACGTGGGCTTCACCTCTTCCATCAGCGCGAAAGATCGTCCAGGACTGACCCGAAAACTGGAAAAGATGGTTAAACCTCCTGGCTTTACCGGCAAGAGTCCAGGGGGTCCGAGTCGCTGGAGCACCAAACGTTCTACCGAATGGCAACCCCTCGACCCGAAGCTTGTCGTCGAGGTGCAGTTTGATCATTTCACCGGGGGAAGGTTTCGCCATGGCACAAAGTTTCTGCACTGGCGTCCGGACAAGAACCCCGCTGCTTGCACTCTAAAACAGGTGAAACGCGAGAATCGTTCGGCGCTGCAGTTGCTCTGATAGCGAAACGGATGGCTGATTCTTCGGTAACCAGCGCAGCAAAACTACTAAGGAGCTGGCAGGAAGGCCGCAAAAACCGTCCCAGAGCGGCCGGGCCTGGTGCAGCTGCGAACTCGCAGGACACCATCATGTTTGTTGACCACGTCCAGTACCAGCGACAGTCCCAAGCCGGTGCCGGCAGTTCCTTTGGTTGTGAAGAACAGCTCAAAGATTCTGGGCAGGTTCTCCGCCACTATTCCCCCGCCATGATCCGCGAAGGTCACCCTCAAGCCTCGCCGTTCCTGACCATTCCATTCGTGGGCCAAGGCCACTCTGGCGTACATTCTTCCACCCGTGGGCATTGCGTCGGCAGCATTCAGCAATAGGTTGGAGAAGGCCTGGCGCAACGGCCCTGGATAGACGGCGAGTTCTCCATCAGGACAGTAGCGAGTCTGGATGGATATGCCGCGTGCCTCAAACCGCGATTCGTAAAAGTCAACTACCGACCGCAGCAAATTCGGCACGTTGGTGTCTTGCGGACGTGCAACGCCTCTGAACTCGGTAAGTGCCCGATGCGCGATTTGTGCAACGCGACTTACCTCTTCTTTGGCGAGCGCCAGATAATGATGGCCCTTCGTCGTGAGGGTGGCTTCACGTTCCATAAGGTAGAGGAGATTCAGAAGTGAATCCAAAGGATTGTTGATTTCGTGCGCAAAACAGGCAAGCAGCGCCGCAGCGTCTGCTGGAGTTCGAGCGCTACGCTTTGTGCTTTCCACCCGCACTTGGAACACCTTGGGACTAACTCGGCCCGCTTACGGTCGAGAAAGTTACGTCACCTTAAGTCTGATACCAGACGTAGGGCCGCGGTTGCTCTCGGCGCATAACGTGGCGTACATCTCCACACCAACGTCTTTAGGCTATGGGGCCGGTTCATTTGCGCATCCGGATGCCGGCGTTTCGCCCACGAAGGGTGCGGAAAAAGTTCCAACGGCCTTCCCCCACTTAGGTCTGATACCGGACAGACAACGCCAGCCCTCTGCGACTAGAGTTAAACTAATAGCAGGTGGGGTACCAACATGCAGTCCCAACCTATGCCAGCGGGGTTTTCTAGCCTTGTTTCACGGAACGGCACCAGGTGCATTTTGTCTGTCGATGACGAGCCAGGGATCCTCTTCACCCGGCAAAAGTTCTTGGAAAACGCAGGTTACGAGGTGCTAAGTGCCGCCGATGGCGAGCAAGCGCTACACTTTTTCGCAACCCACTCGGTGGATCTCGTGCTTTTGGATTACTTGATGCCGGGAATGAACGGGGGTGCCGTCGCCCAGGCAATCAAGGATCAAAAACCGCTGGTGCCTGTAATCATCGTTTCAGCCAGCCCAGTTGAGGAACAGACTCTGACTTGCGTGGACTGTTTTGTCAGAAAGGGAGAGGGACCCGCGTTTCTTTTGGAGAAGATCAGGCAAATGCTAAATGGAACGGCCCATGAGGTCAGTTTATAGAGGAGGCGAAGATGGTAGCGAATTGTGCAAATCCGAATTGTAATCGTAAGTTTCGGCAATTGAGCCGAGGACGGCTCTTCTTGCTCCCTCCATCTGACGGTCCTACCGGCTTGATGTGGAGCGTTCACAGACTTTCCGACCATTGCTATTGGCTTTGTCCCGAATGTGCTCAAACTCACACGATCTCTAGACAGGGTCCGACAATAGCTGTGAGCAGACTACAGCCTTCGGTCTATTCAAGCGCTAAGACGCGTCCAAACGTAGCTTGAGTAAGGGCGCACGACCCATCCTCACCGGACGAAGCAATCTCTCAAGGCTTTAATGTGCGCGGGTGACGCGCCATTGCCTGTGAGTCTGCTCTCTTAGGAACTACTCTTCTTCGTGGGAACCTTGGCGCCCTTCTTGCGAGCTTCTGCAAGACCGATTGCAATGGCTTGCTTGCGGCTTTTGACGGTTCCGCCCTTCCCGCCTTTTCCAGATTTGAGTGTGCCCTTTTTCTTACGGCGCATCGCGCTTGCTACTGTCTTGCCCGCAGCCTTACCGTATTTCCGGCCACCCTTCTTCTTGCTGGAACTTTTCTCAGCTGGCATATGATCTCCAATAGCTTAGAGGGGCGTCGTCCACAACGCGTTGTGTGATTAAGTAGCGACGCAGTTCCTACTAACATTGGCAGGCGAAGCACAAGTTCTGGAAGGAGGTTGAGCGAAGGCATCCTTATGAGGCCACATGATCGCTCTGGCAGTTGCATAGGCCTCTTCGCCGGCGCCGTGTGCATCCTTCAATGGAATCATGGCCCGACTAAGCAGGACAGCAAATCGTGAGGACGGTGCAGCGCGATTTGTTCCTGAGAAGCATACGCTGCCCATCCTCCGAGAGGCGGTCCAGAAGTGCTGCGGATGTGAGCTATACAAGAACGCCACGCAAGCGGTGTTTGGTGAGATTGTGACTGCTTCGTCGAGGGGCCAATCCAAAGCTGCCATCATGATGATCGGCGAACAGCCAGGGGACCGCGAAGACACCGAAGGTCGCCCCTTCGTCGGTCCCTCCGGCAAGTTGCTCGACCGCTGCATGCAAGAAGCTAATATCGACCGCCGCTCGGTCTACGTCACCAACGCGGTCAAGCACTTCAAGTGGGAGCCTCGCGGCAAGCGCAGGATACACAAGAAACCTGGACTGAAAGAGATCCGCGCCTGTCGTCCTTGGCTCGATGCAGAACTCGACGCGGTGCAGCCAAGTCTAATTATCTGTTTGGGAGCCGTAGCCGCCCAGAGCCTGCTGGGCGCGGGCTTCAAGATCACGAAGAGTCGTGGTGTGATTCAGAAGATCGAGGATCTGCCACCGATCATCGCCACCGTGCATCCCTCCTCGATTTTGCGCGCGATTACAGAGGAGGACCGCGAGCGCGAAACCACGTTGTTCATTAGTGACTTGAAGCAAGCAGCCAAGTCACTCGCTATGCTTGAATAGCGCTCCCAGAGCGACTTTAGCGCGCGTTAGCAGGTTCATCTTTCAACCTTGTGTCCGTCGCGATCCAGTTCACTTCCCAGGTTTTGCCCCCATCACCTGAGAACGCCTGTTCGAAACGGCACGAATTCACGGTGATGTCTGAGATAACAAAGCGAACCAAGATAGCGCGGCCATTAAATGTTTCCTGGTCGAAAAATTCGCCGCGTCCATTCTTGAATTCGCCGATTGTGGGCTGGCTCAGGGTGCCGTCGCTGCTGTTGGCAAAATTAAGGCTCCACTGGTGGGATTGAGGATCATATAAACGCAGGCTCAGACCTTCGATGTGACCTGCCGGGCCATCGACTTCCAGCTCCAGCAAGTTAGCGCGGCCATTCCATACCTTGCGGACAGCGGAAGTACCCTCATATTCGGCCCACACCGCGGAGCCGCTCAAAGGATGCAAGAGGCGGGATACGTGAGTTTTCCAAGTGCCAATCTCAAAGTCGAAATCGTGTCGTCCATCTTCTTCCGTGCTGACGCTTTGAATGCTGATCTTCAACGCATCTGAATTCCGCTGAGCGCGCCCCTGAAGGGGTTGCAAGATAACAACCAAGCCCCACACCAGAAGAGAAACCCAAGGGCGTTTAAGCGATCCCATAGCGACCCTAGCGCGCTTTCGCAGATTCATCATTCACCCGCGTTTGGTCCGAAATGAAATTCACTTCCCACGTCTTACCTCCATCGTCGGAGAATGACTGCTCAAAGTGGGGCACATTCGTGTTCAGGTCCGTCCAAACATATCGAATAAGAATGGTTTTGCCGTTGATTGTGTCCTGGGCGAAGAACTCACCGCGACCATTCTTGAATTCGCCGACCTGGGGTGGGTCCATGACGCCGATCTTGCTGTTGGCCCAATAGAGCCTCCACTGATGGGACTGGGGATTGTAGGTGCGCAGGGTGAGACCTTCGATGTGGCCGGTTGGGCCATCGACCTCGATCGTATCCAGCTGGGCGCGGCCATCCCAAACCTTGTAGCAGGTCCCCGTACCGTCGAGTTCGACCCAGGTATTCGACCCGGTCAGTGGATTCACGCGGCGCTTCAGGTGAAATTTCCACTTGCCAATCAGGGGGTCAAAATCGTGCTGCCCATCCTGTTCCGCGGCTGTTACTTTCGCCGCTCCGGAATCCGTTGGAGTCACGGTGGACGATTGGTGGGCTTTGTCAGAATCATCGTTCACACGGGTTTGGTCCGTAATCCAGTTCGTTTCCCAGGTCTTGCCTCCATCCCCTGTGAAGGACTGTTCAAAGTGCGGCGTATTCGTGGTGGTGTCTGACCAAATAAATCGAATGAAGATAGACTTGCCATTCAGTATGTCCTGGGCAAAAAACTCACCGCGCCCATCCTTAAACTCGCCGATTTGGGGCGGATCCATGATGCCGTTCTTGCTATTGACCCAATAGAGCCGCCACTGGTGGGTCTGCGGATTGTACGTGCGCAGGGTGAGGCCTTCGATGTGCCCGGCGGCAGCACTATCGGTTTCGAATTCCTCCAACTGGGAGCGGCCGTCCCAAATCTTGCGGGTGACGGAAGTACCGTCAAAGTCGACCCAGGTAGTGGAGCCAGTTAAGGGATGCAGGCGGCGCTTGAGATGAATTTTCCAACTGCCGATCTCGAAATCAAAATCGTGTTGCCCATCGCGCTCCGACGGAGCAGGTTGAACGCTAGCTCCCGGGGAATTCTGCTGCGCGAGTCCTTGAGTGGGCTGCCAGACTAGAGTCATGGCGCACATCATGAGATAACCGCAAATATGCTTGAGCGCGTTCACGAGTCCTCCTTTAATTCGTGCCGTCCGTCGACATGAAGAACTTAATCGGCTTAGTGGTATATCTCAATAGCCACTTCAAGGTGTTACGATATGACCACTTTGCCTAATCAACTTAGACGCGTTTCCGCCAGTTTCTTCCCTCCGATAGCGCTGGCCGACCGCACGAAAGTCCCGATATATCGCCAGTTGTACGACTGGTTTCGCCAGGCCATCGTGGATGGTCAAATGCGGCCGGGGCAACGAGTACCTTCAACCCGAGGCTTAGCCGCTGAGCTAAAAGTTTCGCGCATTCCGATCTTGAATGCATACGAGCAATTGCTGGCCGAAGGATACTTCGAAACCTTCCGCGGAGCCGGGACGTGCGTCGCTCGATCCATACCCGATGACACATTAAGGCCACCAGACGGGAAGACGAGGAAAGGAGTTCGGGAACTAGTTGAGAAGCATGGCCCACGTCGGATGTCACGACGCGGCAGGGCACTGACGCTCATTCCAGCGCAGTCATGGTTGGACAACTTGGGTGCGTTTCGAGTGAGCCTGCCTGCCCTCGACCACTTCCCAATCGGCGTCTGGTCGAGGCTGGTGGCTCGGTATTCTCGAAGGCCACCCAAGGCCATCATGGCCTATGACAATGCCATGGGATATCTGCCCTTCCGCGAAGCCATCGCGGATTATCTGGGCGCAGTCCGCGGCGTGAGATGTGAGTCATCGCAGCTCCTGGTGACCACGGGATCACAGCAAGCCTTGCAGCTTTCTGCCCAAGTTCTATTGGACCCCAAGGACCACGTTTGGATGGAAGAGCCTGGCTATCACGGCGCGCGTCACGCTTTCATGATGGCGGGAGCACAATTGATTCCGGTTCCGGTGGATCACGACGGGATGAATGTGGAAAAGATAATCCGTCGAGGTCGCGACGCGCGTGCTGTGTATGTCACGCCTTCGCACCAATATCCTATGGGCATGACGATGGGTGCGACGCGCCGTATGCTTCTGCTCAATTGGGCGAGGCGCACAGGTGCCTGGATCATTGAAGACGATTACGACAGCGAGTACAGGTTTGGAAGCCGCCCGATCGCTTCGCTGCAAGGCCTGGATACGGATGGAAGGGTGATTTATGTCGGGACGTTCAGTAAGGTCATGTTTCCCGCTTTGCGCCTTGGTTACGTAGTTATCCCCAAGGATTTGGTGCCGGCTTTTGCCGGCGCTCGGGATGCCGCTGACGTGTTTTCATCGACTCTCTATCAGGCGGTCATGACGGATTTCATCCGCGAGGGACACTTCGCTCGCCATATACGCCGTATGCGAATGCTCTATATGGAGCGACGAAGCGCGCTGGTGAAAGCGATTCGCATCCAGATGGGAGATATGGTGGAGGTGATGGGCGCCCATGCAGGAATGCACCTGGTGGCACTGCTGCGCCCCGGCGTTGACGACGTAGCAGTTGCGAGGAATGCCGCTAGGAGGGGTATTTCGGCAATACCCTTGTCCGTATGCTACCTGAGGCCGCCGACAAGAGGCGGCCTGGTTCTCGGCTATGGAGGCGTTAATTCTCATGAGATCCGCGATGGCGTACAGAAACTCAGGGCGAGCATAGAGGACCACAGCCGGGGCCGTTCTGACTAGGACTCGTATGCCCCGATGGGTTGTGAAGGCAGCGACCAACAATTTTCCGACGTTCGAAGCGCTAAGGCGCGGCAGACCCCAGCAGACCCTTCAAGACTATGCCGGTCTTTGCTCCTTGGACATTGTTCAGTGACAACCGTTGGTGCTTAATAAGTTCTTTCAAGGCTGTGTATGTCGCCGGTCCGGCATCGGCGCCCACCTTCGTAGATAGTTCCAGGGCCTTACCCCCGGGCCACTCCCAGAGTTCCAGAGTGAGTTTCCTAAACTGCGGCTGCGATTTGATCTGCCATACCGTATAGCTGATGGCGGCAACTTTCGTCACTCGGGTCCAATCGATTGCGACCCGCGACTGCTGCAACAGTTTTTTTTGCCCTTCGCTGAGGATCCCAAGGACCTCGTTCCCGGTCTCAGCTAATTTCCCGCTGCCGGTGTACGGTCTCCGAATCGAGTAAGAATCGATGGCACCACTCCCGGTCAGATCCACCTCGCACTTGTAGGCTTCGCGTCCGGCAGATGGATCGGCAAACTTTTGATCCGTCGCCGGACGCAGCTTGACTGTGAAATCGTTGTCCGCCGCCCCCTGCCGCAATCTCAGGATCACACCGTGTGACAACAAATCAAGCGTCTTTGTGTCGTAAAAGTAAACGTGGCCCGTCGCTGCTCTTTTAGCGTTGAGCGCTGCAACTGCGGCTTGGCTCTGCTCCGCTAAAAGTAGAAGCTTCGCTTCGGAATCACAAGGTTCCTGCGCATGCAAAGTGCCACAAAGCAACAGGCCGGCGCAGATCAAGAAGCCCGCAATAATTCCGCGACATTTCGCAGAATTCTTCGACTCGCAAGATCGTCCCATCGATCTAGGCACGATGCGCCCTGGCGCCGCAGATCGACGCTACGACCTCAAGCGCCTGCGCGCACTGTTCGCGGCTCACGTCGAGATGCGTAACAAAGCGGATGAGTTGAGGACTGACTCCGTTGGCCAGCACATGGCGCTCCGCCAGTTTGCGCGACAGTTCCGTCGAGGTCATTCCTGTGCCCGAGATATCGCAGATCAAGATATTGGTCTGCACTTTGGCGGGATCGATCTTGATTCCTGGAATCTGAGCCAAGCCTTCGGCCAGAAAGCGCGCGTTCGCGTGGTCCTGCTTCAGCTTTTGCGGTCCCTGTTCAAGCGCGATCAAACCGGCTGCAGCCAGGATTCCCGCTTGCCGCATGCCACCACCCAGTGCCTTGCGATAGATACGGCCGCGGTCCATTAAGTCCGCGCTGCCCACCAGCAACGATCCCACCGGCGCTCCCAGTCCTTTGGACAGGCAGAACATGACGGTGTCAGCCTTCACTGTCAACTTCGCCACCGGAATGCCGAGCGCTACCGCCGCGTTGAACACACGCGCCCCATCCAGGTGCACGGGCAGACCGCCAGCATGAACGTTGTCGCAGACTTCGTCGAAGATAGCGGGCGGAGTGATGGTGCCACCGGCCATATTATGTGTATTTTCCAGCGAAACCAGTCCGGTCTTAGCCGCATGGTAGCTCTTGTTCCTGAGTTTGGACTGCACGTGCTGCCAGGTGAGAATGCCGTCTTCCGCCCACACCGTGCGAGGCACCACTCCAGAGAAGTGCGCCATCATCGCCATCTCGTAATTGAAGACGTGGCCGCGTTCTTCGCAGATCACCTCTTGTCCATGATGCGTGTGCAGTTTGATCGCGATCTGGTTGCCCATGGTCCCGCTGGGAACAAACAGTGCTGCCTCACGTCCAAACACTGCAGCCGCCACTGCTTCCAGACGGTTGATGGTCGGGTCTTCGGCGTACACGTCATCTCCGACCTCGGCCTCGAACATCGCCCGCCGCATCTCCGGGGAAGGCTTGGTGACAGTATCGCTGCGTAGGTCAATGGCGGGAGTGGAGGGCTTGGCGTCTTTGACTTGGGGTTCGGGAGCAGAGGTGTACATGCTTGTTCCTTGCCATCTAGTGTAACCAATTGAGTAGAAATCCACTCGCTTTAGGTCTCACGTTTCAGCTTGCGGCCGCCCCGATAGGCATTTTCTTCTATGCGCAGAGGAATAACTGGTGTAGCGTGTATGCGTTTTCATACAAGTTCATAACCGCCACGCGCTGGAGGCCGATAAACAGCCGCGACCGCACGAGTATCAGCCGGCGGACTTTGTCGCAGGGAGGGAAACATGGCCGATCAAGAACAACCGACCGGATGGCTGGAAACACTGCTGGGGTTCGTGATTATCATCGCCATTATTGTAGGGGTGGTTTATCTGGTTCGCCTCAGCTACGCGAAATTCTACAAACCAGCTCCCGTCGTGGTTTCTCTCTCGGCCTATTTCGTTGATGAGTCCGGCGCTCCTCTCGGGCCAGAATCGCGGAGCTATGGGGAACACAGCCACCTCAAAGTTAAGGGCGACGTCTACCAGGCAGGGAAACCGATAAACGGAAACGCTCGGGTAACCATCACCAGCACTTCGAAGGACAACCTTTTCCAAGAATCAATCTCCATTCCATTTCAAAACGGACACTTCGAAACCGACGATCCTGCCTTCCGCGCCATACGTCCCGGAGTACCGGCGGAGATTAAGGCCGAAATAACCGGCCCGGGATCGGGCGAAATTGCCACCATCAACCTGAACAGCAAACCACCGGTTGACAAATCTGCGCTGGAGTGGGCATTAGGCGCGGGATTTGTGGTTTTGTCGGTAGTTTTCTTTGTGGCTTTCACGGGAAAGAAAACGGCGTGGAAAAATCAGACTGCCATTATCTTCTCCTATGTAATCATCGGGATTTTTCTGGCGGTTCCGCTTCTCGCACCTGTCATGCTGGTGCACACTTTTCCCGATGCAGTAGACGCCATGATCGGAGCGCCCGCCGGTCTGATCAATACCCAGACTCCGAATCAGCAGGATGGCGAGAGCCAGTGGGCGCTGAATATTGGAGGATATTCCTACCGCGCAAAAGCCCCGGCCAGCCCATCCGCCCCAAAAAACCTGGCGACTACACCGGCCCCGGTCCCGGCACCAGCAGCGACGCAAACCAGTAGCACTCCGGCAGCACCGAACAACGATGCTTCCACAACCGGCGTCGCTCAACCGCCCACTTCTGACGCCAGCCAATCATCCGCGAAGGTGGACACTTCAAACCCTCCTGCGCCAGTACCTACTACCCAGGCCCTCAATCCCGAGTCGTCCGCTCCGGTGGTTAAGGTCCAAGGTGGTCTTGTGATTCCTCTGTACGTAATTATCTTGTCCGTTATCGGCGGAGCTATCAACATGACCCGGAAGGTTCCCGCCTTCCAAAAAGAAGGAGAGGAATCGGATTTCAGACTGGGGCGTCCCGTCTCCAGGCTGGGAACGGCGGTAATGAAGGTTGCGCGCATGGGTAAGACGGCAGTTGCCGCGACACACCCTGAAGAGACGGGAGCAGACAAGCAGGAAGATTCAACTCAACAGCAGGCAGGTATTGTCGCAAAGAACTTGGCCACAGCAGCGCTGAAACCTGACGATTCGCTCGAGAAGCAGGCTAGAGCCATTGAGGCGCAATTAGATCCGCTCCTGACCGAGCAAATTCAGCGCAACTGCGAATCGGACGTCGCATTGGCGGACATTCGAAACCTGCTGTCGAAAATGGAGGAGCTCTACTCGGCTAGAAAGTCGGGGGAACCCGTTCTAAAATTCAATTCCTTCGAAGACTGGGCGGCCAGTCATCCCCGGCTAAGGGAACTGCTTCGCGGCAGTTGGCGGGTTGAGCTGCTGAATCAATACATGTATCTGATATCGGCTCCGTTTCTGGCCATCGTGACCTACTACGTTCTCGATCTGCTGGGCCTTTCCAAAGCGGGGGTAGTGGTGGTCCTGTCCTTCTCCGTGGGTTTGATTTCAGAGAAGATCGTCAGTTGGATATTAGGCATCGCCACCGGCTATATGCGGACGGATACCGGCAACGCGACCAAGGTTGCATGACTAGAGATTTGTCGCGCGAATCGTTGCCAGCACATTCTTCACAGTTTTGTGTCTCCGTGGTCGACAGCGCTTTCTCGTAGGAATCGCGCGAACACTTCATTCGAAAGCAGGCGTCCGCGTGCTGTGAGCGACAAATTGTCAACAGCAAGCACCACTACGCCTTCGGAAACTAGATCGGCGATCGCAGCGTCGTAGTCTCCCATGGCATGGTCGCCAAACTGTTCTCTCAGCGCGGTAAGCGAAACACCACGATTCATACGCAATCCGAGAAAAAATGACTCTTCGATTGCAGCTTGCGCATCGACCGGGGTGCGCGACGCCAGAAGTTGTTGCATTCGAGAGACAACGGGGTCCGCATCACCGGCCGCCGCTGAATACCCCTCCAGCGAATCCGGGGTGGCAAAACGCACTGCCTCGAAACCCCTGGCCCGCGACTTTTCATTTGCGAACAGCATGGAGTGCGCATCCACACCGAATCCGAGATACGGCTGTCGCTTCCAGTACTTCAGATTATGTTTCGAGTCGCGCAATCCGATTCCATGGGTCATCGGCCGCGCGAAATTGGAGATCTCATACTGCTGTACTCCAGCCTTTCCCAGCCGCTCGCATGCGGCGAGGTACAGATCGGCAGTGAGATCGTCATCGGGAACAAAATGCGCATGATAGCGGCTGCCACCGGCGAGCAGTTCGGTCCCCAGGCGTGAGTCTTCATCCACTTCCAGCATGTAGACGCTGACATGAGGCACACCGCTGGCGAGCGTCTCGCTCAGCGAGAGCTCCCAACTTTCCTCCGTCTGATGCGGCAGACCTGCGATCAGGTCGACGCTGATGTTGCCGATTCCGCTGGATCGCAGCCGCGCGATGTCGTCCAGCGTAATGGTTCGGGTGTGCAAGCGTCCGACCGACGAAGACTCCTTATCCACGAACGACTGCACACCCAGGCTGACGCGATTCACGCCGCAGACGACCAGAACGTCAATAACTTCGCTGCTAATGGTTCCGGGCGCGCACTCCACTGTGATCTCGGCCGCGCGTTCGACCTCAAAGTTCTCGCGGACAGCCCGAAACAAACGCTGCAACTGAGCGGGGACGAGCACCGACGGCGTGCCTCCTCCGAGATAGATCGAATCTACGGAATGGTCCGACTTTCCGCCGAGCTCGCGTGCCAGATCATCGACGGAAGCAATCTCGGCGCACACGTGGCCGACATAGCGGTCAAAGAGCGCGTGCGAAAACACTCCCGAAGCGAAGTTGCAAAAACTGCACTTCGTGCGGCAGAACGGCACCGAGATGTAAATTCCTAGTGACAAGTAATTCGCGAAAGGGCCTTTTGCGTACTAGAGTAGCATCCGGGGGAAGGCAGGTGACGATTAGCTATTGACTACCAGCAATTAGCAACTGGCAATTAGCGGTTACCAATTGGCGACTGGCTAATACCTGTTAATATCGGGTGACTCACAGCATCTGGCGTTCTTCGGCGAATAGAGGTATCTCCGGTGCTATATGGCTGAGTGGTGATATCAAACGGTTTGACTAATTGCTAGTTGCTAACTGCTAATCGCTCTCTTATGAAAAAGCGAGTTGTCATCACGGGAATGGGTGTGGTCAGCCCGAACGGCATCGGCAATGACGCATTCTGCCACGCCATCATGGCAGGAACCAGCGGTGTGAAGCGCATCCGTAGCTTCGATCCCAGCGACTTATCGGTGCAGATTGCCGGCGAAGTACAGGATTTCGACGAGCTCGCCTGGGTTGACGCGCATGAGCGCAAACACGTTTCGCGGGCTGTGCCGCTGGCACTAGCGGCCTCGACCGAAGCGCTACGCGATGCAGCCATCGACACCTCGCAACTTTCCCTAGAGCAGCAGCGTGAAATTGGTGTGGTGCTGGGCTCCGGCGGCGGCGCCCAGGAGTTTTCCGAAGAGCAGGTTCGGTTGTGGTTAACCGGGAAGGTGAAGCAGGTCAGCCTGTTCTGCATCCCGAGCGGGACTATGGGCACGCTATCCAGCGAAGTCAGCATGCGCTTCGGCTTGCGTGGTATGAGCCACGTCATCACCACCGGCTGCACGTCATCGACGGACGCATTCGGTTACGCGCTGCGGCAAATCCAGTTCGGCTTTCTGCCGGTGATGGTTGTTGGTGGGGTAGATGCTCCTATCGCGCCCGGAATCATGAAGGGCTTCACCTTGATGAAGATCATGACCTCGTCCTGGAATGACCAGCCCGAGCGCGCCTCTCGCCCTTTCTCGTTCGATCGTGACGGCTTCGTAGTCGCCGAAGGTTCGTGGATGTTCGTGGTGGAAGAATATGAGCATGCCCGCGCGCGCGGGGCCCGAATCCTCGCCGAGGTCGCGGGCTACGGGTCCACGTGCGAGGCTTTCCATCGCGTGCGCCTCCAGGAGTGCGGCGAAGAACCGGCCCGCGCCATTCAGATGGCGATGGAGGATGCCGGTATCGATGCCGCAGCCGTTGATTACGTCAACCTGCACGGCACCTCGACGCAGTTGAATGATCGCATCGAGACCCGTGCCTTGAAATTGGCGCTGGGCGAAAAGGCTCGCCAGACGCCGATGTCGAGCTTGAAGTCGCAGATTGGGCATCCTCAGGGAGCATGCGGCGCGGCAGGCATTGCCGCTACAGTGGTTGCCATGCATCACGGGCAAATCCCGCCGACCATCAATTTGGAGCAGCCCGATCCCGAGTGCGATCTGGATTACGTCCCCGATATTGGCAGACGCGCTGAGATTGAACATGCGGTCTGCAATTGCATCGCGTTTGGCTCGAAGAACTCGGCACTGGTACTACGGAAAATCCGTTAGGTCTCTTCGGGTGCCATGGTCTTCTGACCAACTTTTCCATCCCGCCGCCCTTCGTTCTCGTCTATATGACTTCCGGCAGTTGGTTACAATTATTCAGGGGACATGGCTTCCATCCACGAAGAAGAGGTATTAGGCAAGGCATATGACAGCAGGCTGATGAAGCGTCTGCTGACCTATCTGCACCCTTACCGGGTACAGGTGATCGTCGCCCTCATCGCCATCGTGCTGAAAGCTGGTGCCGATGTGCTTGGCCCTTATCTCACTAAGGTCGCAATCGATAAATACCTGGCCAGCCATACCGAATCGCATTCGCTGCTCGACCGCTTTCTCAGCCCCCGTCCGCTGACCGGCATCGCGCAGATCGCCGGTATCTACATTGGTCTTCTGCTGTTCAGCTTTCTGCTGGAATTTACCCAAACGTACATCATGCAGTGGACGGGCCAGAAGGTGATGTTCGATCTGCGGGCGCAGATTTTCCGTCATCTGCAGGGTCTGCACATTGCCTTCTTCGACAGGAACCCGGTCGGACGCCTTGTGACCCGAGTTACCAGCGACGTGGACGCTCTGAACGAGATGTTTACCGCGGGCGTGGTCTCCATCTTCGAAGATATCTTCGTGCTGCTGGGCATCCTGGTCATCATGTTGAACATGAGTTGGCGCCTGGCGCTCATCACCTTCGCCGTGCTGCCGCTCATCTTCTATGCAACGTCAATTTTTCGCCGCAAGGTGCGCGAGAGCTATCGACGCATCCGCATCGCCATCGCCAGGATCAATGCCTACCTGCAAGAACATGTGACTGGCATCGTCGTACTGCAACTGTTCAACCGCGAAAAGAAGTCGTACGAGCAATTCGAGAAGATCAATCGTACCCACATGGACGCGTACAAAGACGCGATTATGGCCCACGCCGTGTACTACCCCGTAGTGGAAGTGCTCTCGGCGACGGCGATCGCATGCGTGGTGTGGTTCGGCGGCGGACAAGTCATTCGCAACCTGGTGACACTGGGCGTGCTGGTCGCATTCATGCAATACGCGCAGCGTTTTTTCCGTCCCATCCAGGACCTCAGCGAGAAGTACAACATCCTGCAGTCGGCGATGGCGTCGAGCGAGCGCATCTTCAAACTGCTGGATACGACACCCGAAATCGTCACGCCCACGTCACCGAAAGTGCCCGCCGGACCGGGACGCATCGAGTTCGATCACGTGTGGTTCGCCTATCGCACGTTGGCACAAGCTGCTGAAGAGGCTGCCAGCAAGGGGGAAAAGCTCAATTCCGCGGTTCAAGGAAGCAGCGACCTCGCGCGGGAGTACGACTGGGTGCTACGCGATGTATCGTTCACCATCGAGCCGGGCGAGACCGTCGCCATCGTTGGACACACCGGCGCGGGAAAGACCACGATTATCTCGCTGCTGCTGCGTTTTTACGATGTGCAGAAGGGCGCCATTCGCATTGACGGCGTCGATATCCGCGACATGAACTTGAATGATCTGCGACGGCGTTACGGTGTCGTGCTGCAAGATCCGTTCCTCTTCTCCGGCACCGTGGCGGACAACATCCGCCTGGGCTCGCGCTGGATTGAGGACCAAGCGGTAGAAAATGCCGCCGAGCAAGTCAATGTCGCCGATTTTATTCGCTCGCTTCCGGGCGGCTTCGGCGAAGTAGTACGCGAGCGTGGCAGCACGCTTTCCACCGGGCAAAAACAGCTCATATCGTTTGCGCGCGCATTGGCACACAATCCCAAGATCCTCATCCTCGACGAGGCTACCTCAAGCGTTGACACCGAAACTGAGTTCCGCGTCCGCGAGGCGCTGTCCCGCATGGTGGAAGGCCGCACCTCGATAATCATTGCCCATCGTCTGAGCACAATTCAGCGCGCCGACAAGATCATCGTCATGCACAAGGGCAAGGTGCGCGAAATCGGATCACACCAGCAACTCCTCGGTAATCGGGGCGTCTATTGGAAGCTGTACCAATTGCAATACAAGGATCAGGAGATCCCCACGCCCACAGCAATTGCGGCGAAAGAATATTCCACGACCGGCGTCAATGTCTCGGCGAACGACTAGTCTAGCTGTAAGGTCGGACATCCACCGCGGTCAGGGTAAGCCAAAACAGTCGGCTCGTGCGCGCGGAGCGTGCCTTCACACTGTGTCAGAGCCTCTGCCGTCCCTGCAGGACTCGATCTTATTTTCAAGTCCCGAGCGGGCCTGCAAAAGAAGACTCCTGCCGCGGCCCTCGCGACGGCAGGAGAAAAGGAAGTTGGACAGCGCCAATTGCTCGCGCCGGGCTGAAATTCAGATCTACTGGATTGGAGAAACCGAAATGATGTGGATCATATTCTTATCCGTGTCCAACAGGAACTTAACAGTTACTGACTGATTATCGTGGTCCTTCAGGGCGTTGGGATTATTCACCACATAACTGGTGTTGTCGCTGGTCAAGTTCCTTCCGCCGTCGCTGACCATGCCCGACATGGTGTGCTGCGGCTGAGTGCTTCCGCCGGTCATATTTTCCTGTGCGGCCTGGTTTGCTTCCTGCTGATCGTGTTTATCATTATTGTGGCTGCATATTCTGGGCGGATGCTATCGCTGGCATCAACAAAGCGACTCCGAGAAGAACTGTCATCACCATTTTCATAACTCACTCCTTTGGTAACCCGACGGGGCTCTTAATCACATTTGCATAGTGTGAAGGGAATTTCACCGCGGAGGTTTGCTGCTGCGGGCATCGATTTATGCTGGCCGCCACCGGTCATCTGGACCCGATTCTCTCCAGGATCGGGCATCTTGCGCTGGTCAGGAATCACAACTCAATAGGTTCACACGGGTTTGAGGAATGGTCGCGCGGAGATCGGGGCACTACGCTGGCCAAGCCGCGCAGGTCGGCGGTGTCCCGCTCGCTTGCCGAAACCGTAGGCAGTCTCTACACTGAGGGCTTTACCTAGGAAAGTATTTTTCCTTTCATGCGTCCGCCGGCTTTGGCGGGGAGGGTACATGCGGCAGTTTTCCCCGGTTCGTGTCCTGGTAGCACTCGTAACGGCCATTTGCCTTTCCCTTCTCGCCGCTTGTGGAGGAAGCCCCACCACCAATCCCGCGGTGTCGTCAATCCTTCTCTCGCCCACCAGCGTTTCGTTGAACGAGGGGGATATCACCACGATTTCGGCTATAGCGCAAGATGCGAACGGCGCTACCGTCGCGGCCGACATCGCCTTTACCAGCAGCAATTCTAAAGTTGCCACCGTCTCGACCGGTGGATCGATTTGTGGCGGCGTGTGGGATTCAGGGTTCATCGTTTGCACCCCCACCATCGGACAGGCAGGGGTTGGTCAGGTGACCATTACCGCCACCTCGGGCACCGCCAAGGCCACGATGACGGTGTACGTGCACGAAAGAGTCGATCAACTCATCGTGAACCCCCTGAGCGGCTGCACTACCATGGGGCATGAGGTGAGTACATCGGCGACGGCATTTAATACCTCGGCGCCGGGATGCTCACAGGCTTCGCCGTGCGACATCACGTCCACCGTTGGGCCTATTCCCTTCACTTCAAATGATTTTTCGATCGCTGCGAGCTCATCGGGAATCCAGGCGACTTACGACGCAGCTACTAACAGTCCAACCTACACTTCGGGTGGCACGATTTCGGGATCGGTGGGACAAACCTGCAAACTATCCAGCTTCAATGGAGTCACAGGCGCCACCGCGTCGGTGGCACTAACGGCTGTCAATGCAATTGCCAGCGGTAGTCGGCTGAGCGTCACCGACCAAGGCACGGGGGGAACGTTGCCTCCGACCACCGCTACGCTAAGCAATGGAACAGCCACCTGCAGCGGTACAGCCAATGTCCTAACTTCGTTGGCTCCCAGCAATACGGTCACGGCCGAAAGTCCAGGATCCACGAGCCTGTTCGCCAGCGTTTCGGGCCTTAACAGCCCTGCCGTTCCTTACATTACTTGTCCGGTGGCAGAGATTCTCGTCCATAGCGCCGCCAGCCAGGACACTTCTTTTACCCTGACGACTGGCACCACCGTTGCTCTCACTGCCGACGTTTACGACAGCAATGGCCAGTACATTAAGCCGGTGCTCACCTGGGGTTCCTCGGCTCCCGCAAGTGCTACGGTGACAGGTACAGGAACGGCCAACAATCCCGGGACGATTACAGCGGTGGCGCCTGGAACGGCGTACATCACCGCCAGCTGCAACTATCCGAGCTGCAACAAGAACCTGCCTCCGCAATACAGCGACCATGTCGTCACCACAACCTTCAGCGGCTCGACCTCAACTACGGTCTATGCGGCCAGCACAAACTCCCTGATGCTGGTCCCCATCGCCACCTCCAGCAACACCGCAGGTACGGTGATTACGTTGCCCCAGCTGCCGAACTCGATCATCTCTGATCCTGCCGGGGCTAACCTCTATCTAGGATCAAGCGCGGGCCTGATGGTCGTGAACCTGAATACCAGCGTCGTCAGCACCGTGGCAGTGAACGGAACGGTTGTGGCCGTTTCGGCGAATGGGAGCACCGTGCTCATATCGGACAGCGTGGGGAATACCATCAACTACTTTGCTGCTTCTTCGCAATCCGTCCCATTCGCGCACTCCGGCGCCACCACCAACTCGACTGCCTTTACTCCGGACAGTGTGGTGAATGAATGGCTGGATGGAAACCTGCTTGGTGTCGCAATTCCCGGAGTGTTCTTTAACCTGCCCACGCTCGCTTATACAGGAAATGCGCTCGACATCAGCGGACAAGGTGGACTTACTTATGTCACCAGCAGTAGCGCTCACCAGATTCATGTGCTCGCCACTTGCAACCAGGCCGAGGTGCAGTCGCCACCCCTTAGTGCAAACAGTCCGACCTTGATAAAGGCGATTTCCAACGGAACCGGTGCGGTGGCGGCCGACTCTCCGGCAATTGACGTGGTTACAACGGGAACGGTTTCGGCAAGCTGTCCCACAACCGCCACAAGTTCGATCGCGAGCTTCGATCTGGGTGCAGGGCCATTCAATGCGCAACAGATGTTCATGAGCCCTAACAGTTCCGCTGTGTGGATCATCAGCGACCTGCCGAAGTTGTTAAGCTTCAACCTGACGACCTCCACTCCGTCGTCCATTCCCCTCATCGGCGGGGCAACACCTTTAAGCGGCGGTATCACCCTTGATGGCGCCATCATTTACGTAGGCGCCGACGACGCCACGGTGCATCGCATCGCCGTGTCTGGCGGCGGCGACGTAGGGAAGATTGCGGTCGGGCTGAAGGACCCCAGCGGCGCCGCGGTCTCGCCTAACCTGGTGTATGTGGTGCCATAGCGAGCCGGAAGCTCAAAATCAGTTCTCTGGATAAAAATTATTTCGCCATATTACGAACATGGGGGATAGGTGTATATTAGTGCGGCTTTCGCGTCCAAAAGGAGATTTCCAATGAAGCGACTAGCCATGCTGACCATGATTCTGACCTCGCTGTTTGCCATAAACTTCACTGCTCAGGCCCAAATGGAAATGCCCAAGCCCGCGGCGGAGCTGAAGCAGCTCGATGTTTTTGCCGGTTCGTGGGTCATCGATGTCGACATGAAACCCGGTCCAATGGGCCCGGGCGGAAAGATGACCGAGACCGAACATTGCGACTGGATGGATGGCAGCTATTACCTGGTATGCCATTCCGATTTCAAGAGTTCGATGTTCAACGGTAGCAGCACCTCCTACTACGGCTATGACGCCAATGACAAGGTCTATACCTACAACGCATTCAGCAGCATGGGCGAAGCGGAAAACGCCAAGGGCACGCTGGACGGCAATACCTGGTCGTGGATGAGCGAATCGAAGATGGGCGGGCAAACGACGAAGAACCGCTTCATCTTGAAGGTGTTGTCGCCGACCTCCTACTCGTTTACGTTCGACGTGTCACAGGACGGAAAAACCTGGAACACCGTGATGGATGGTAAGGGTACCAAGCAGAAATAAGGTAGGACCTGAGGGTCTGCAGCCGGGTGGCCCACTTTAGCATTCCGGGGATGCAGGGATGGCTTCCCGGAGGGGAGCCCCCGTATTCATGCGGGGGAGGAACGCTTCTACGCTCCCGACAAGTCTCGACTTTGATCATGCGCTTCAGCACTGGCTTGAGAAAATCCCGCAGCTAAATCCAGCTTTTCACTCCTCCGGTTTCTTACCTTCCCCCAGTTCCCGAGCCACACTGTCGAGCACCCCGTTGATGAAGTGCACCGACTCGGGCGTAGAAAAACGCCGCGCAATCTCCAGGAACTCGTTGATCACGACCGCGCGCGGCGTTTTGGGAAATCCCAGGAACTCAGCCACTCCAGCCCGCAGTAGGTTCCGATCCACGGCGGCCATGCGGTCCATCCGCCAATGCTCGGCATTGTGCTCAATCAACTGGTCGATCCCCTCGGCGTGCTCGACGGCAGTGCCAAACAAATCGTCGGCAAAACTGCGCACCTTCTCGTCGAGGTCTTGGCGTTCGCTCCAGAACGATTGTCGCACCTGGTCCGGCTCCTGCTTTCCCATTTCCATTTGAAACAACATCTGCAGCGCCAATTCGCGCGACTTCCTGCGAGTACCGGTCTTGCTCATGGCTTCCCGTCCGTGGCGCCTGACACCTGCGCAGCAACCTGCTGCCGCAATGAAGCCATCTCCACCGCCGCCAGACCAGCTTCGAATCCTTTGTTGCCGGCCTTTAATCCGGCGCGGTCGATGGCCTGCTCCAGCGTGTCGCAGGTGAGCACCCCAAAGGCGTGCGGCACTCCGGTCTCCTGTGCCGACTGGCCCACCCCGCGCGTCACTTCGTTGGCGATAACCTCATAGTGCAACGTGCCGCCTCGTAGTAGGCAGCCGATGCAGATCAGCGCATGGTAGCCGCTGGCTCTGCGCAAGCTGCCGTGCTGCGGCAGGAATCTCGAAAGCCCCCGGCACATGAACAACGGAGATGTCGTCCAGATTCGCGCCGCACTGGCGCAACGCCAGCAACGCGCCTTCCAACAATCGTTCGGTGATGAACGAATTAAACCGGCTCACCACGATAGCGAATCGCTTGCCCGCTGCATTCAGCGAAGCTTCCAGCCCGCGACTCTCGCCAGTTTTTTTTGCGTACGTCAGGAAGCCGACGCGAAGCCCGCTCACTTCCACCTCGAACAGACGCGCGCCGTAAGGTGTGTCGCCGATCTCGCGACGGATGGTCACGCCAAGTTTCTTGGCGATCTGCCATGCGCCGTCGGCATCGGAGACCTCCACCATGGCATCGACGCTGGGCACATCCGCAGCGGCGAGGAACTCGATCCCTCCACTGGAAGCTAGCATCTCAATTCCGTGATTTCCGCCCTCATGCCACTCATTGCCGGGCGCGAAACCCAGAGCACGGAACAACTCCAGCGCGGGCTGCAAGTCCGCCAGCGACTTTCCAGCAATGCGTGGGAAGACAATCGATCGGATCATAGGGTTAGGTTTCTATTCTAACCGGGGTGAGGGCCGGAGAGTGATTTCGGCAGAAAGCGGTGGCCTCTGAAAAGTGCGTGGGTCAGTTGATCTCCACTGGAAAGATTCGCGAAATGACTTTGGCACGCCAATGGGTGATTGCGGCCACTGACGTTTGGCTTTCCGGCAGGTATCTTGGATTGGACGAAGTAGCCAACGAACTCGTACAGCCTTGGGAGTTTCCCAAGGCCCCATATTTCCAAGCCCTCGCCAGGTGGCAAGACCACCGAGGAAAGCACGATGAAGCGGAGAGAACTATTGACTCGCGGCGCCCAGAGCGCCGCCGCCTTGCTGTTCGCCCCAGCAGCAGCCAAGCTGCTCACAGCCCTGGATCGTCCAGGTCAGGACAACCGCTTCCCACCGCCGACTTGCCAAGATTTAGGGAAGCAAGGCACCTACCCCAACTGCTACATTCCTGGTAACCTTAACAACTTGAACTTCAGTCTAGCTAGTGCTGCACAAGCTGCACGCCTAACTCTCGCATCAGGATTGTATAACCGCACCGTAACAGCAGCGACGCTCGCTGCCGCAAAGAGCTACAATGCTGCGTTGGTATCTATGCTACACTCCGGGGTTGTATCAGAAACCTACAGGGCGATGAACGCCGTGAACTACTTGGCGCAAACCGGGCCTACACCGGGTCAAATAAACATAGCAACCCAGTATGCACAGGAAAACGGGATACCTCCGACCATCCTTGTAGACATGACCTACAACGGAGAACCACTCAACCCCGGAACGATGGAGCAGCAAATTCTCGCTCTACAAGAAGTAAACGGTATGGACAACCTATACTCGCTCACAAACGACGCTCTCCAAAACGTGACCTACGTCGGAGGTGGGCAATGCAGTTGGTACAATGGAGACGCATACGCGCTCCAGCACTCTGCTGACTTGGCAATAGCTTTCGGAACTTTTTTGACAGTCGTGGTAGCCCCTCTATCCGGACCTCTTGCCCCGGCAGTGGCAGCATGTGGAACCGTTGAATTAGGAGGAGGGGCAATGTTCTGGATGATGGCTGAGATGTGCATTCAATGAAAGGGGAGAAATGCCAACTACCAGACTAGCTTGGTTCTTTAGAGAAACTTGGATTGCGGCCTCAGTCTCAGTTACCACGCTATGGTTAACGAAGCAGCACATCCCGTTCTGGCTTCCAGCAACGATCTTTGTGCTTTCCATTGTCAACGGCGTGGAAATAAAGCGGAGCCAATGGGGTAAAGAACACCCCGGCCAGTTTGTAGGGGCTCTGCTCGTCGCAGTGGTTATCCTGCTGATGATGGTGCGGCTGCATCTGTGAAATTCAAAACCTCGTCAGCAACTTCGGCAACATCCTTACCAGCAAGTGTGGCGATCCCCCCGTCCTGCGCAAGGGCTGGCCACGACTGCTCGGCAACCGGTACACCACCGAGAAATGCCGCCGGCTACGCCTAGCGAAGACGCAGGGGAAGAGACCGACCGCGACCTACCCGCAACGCGGGGGAAAACTATCGATCGGATCATAGGATTAGGTTTCTATTCTAACCGCGGTGACCGCCGGAGGGTGATTTCCCTCGGGTCGGCCGTGTCTGAGTGCGTTGGCTAGAAGCCATCAAGCCATCTCATAAATCGCTTTGTATCAGGGCACGTCTTCAGACGTGCCGCAACGGGTCAACAAAAGGACTTGGCTTCAGCCCCCGAGGAACCTGTTTTGCAGAGGCTAAAGCCCTGGCTTTTTGTGCGCTTTGTTCGGCACGACTAAAGGTCGCGCCCTGATACAACGCCGGGCAATTTATGAGATGAGTTAGATGAGTTCTAGTTTGATTTCCACCGGGACTGTTCGCGAAATGCCTGCGCACGCCGATGGGTGATGCAGATCACCGATCTTTGGCTTTCACGTTCGTATTTTTGGAACACAAGAATCGCGGAAGGCCGCAGAGGTAAGAGTAGTTCCTCAACGAGCGCTTGCGGCCTATGGGAGTTTTTATGAGTAACCCAGGAAACGCCGACCCCCAACCAATGAGGTTTACACGCAAATCGGAGACAGAAAGCACCTGCATGTTTTGTTTCCAGACGGTGTGTACGGACCGATACGTGCCGCTAGAAGAAGCCGAAGATATTCACGCAGATGTTTGCCTGGTGAAACCCGGGTCTCCGGCGCGCTACGTGCTTCTGTGAAGGCTGGCGGAAAGGTCCTTTGAACGCCAACGTCCGTTCGGGACGATGGATGAAGTCCTGTACTACTCGTAGCGCAGCGCCTCAATAGGGTCCAGTCGCGACGCTTTGATGGCAGGAAGCATTCCGCTCACCAGGCCCACCAATGTCAGAATGATGGTGGCGATGAAGACGATCTTCGGATCAATGATCAGCCGGATATCGGCCGCTTCGGCATTCTTGGCGACTGCACTGTAAAAGGTAAGGCGTCCCACACCAATCGAAATCGCATAGGCCATGGCGATGCCGGCAATGCCGCCGGCAAAGGTGATGGCCAGGGCTTCGGCGAGAAACTGAAAGAGAATGTCGCGCCGCCGGCCGCCGAGCGCCTTTTCCACACCGATCTCGCGCGTACGCTGGGTTACCGATACCAGCATGATGTTCATCAAGCCAACGCCGCCAATGCCGAGCGTCAGCGTCCCGATGAACGCCAGCAACACCTGCAGGCCCGTGATGATGATCTGGAACTGCTTTAACTGCTTCATCATGTTGTAAACGAACACGGCGCGCTTGTCGTCGGGCTTGAAGTTGTACTGGTGGGCCAGAACTTCGCGAACTTGGTGCTCCACCAACTCATACTCATTGCCTTCATAGTCGAGCCAGATGCCGTCCAGGTAGTGCGTGTCCTTGAAATCGCTCATGGTGCTGAAGGGGATATAGATGACCTTGTTGACGCTGTCATCGCCCTCCTGCATATGCGGCGCGAGCACGCCGACAACGCGGTAACTAATGCCGTTAATCCGTATGTACTGGCCTAGAGCGTATTCGCCGGAGAACAGTTTGGTCTTGGCGTCGGAAGCGATCACCGCGACCCGCGCACGCGACTGTTCGTCGTCCTCGTTCAGCAGACGGCCGTCGCCCAAGGTCAATGCCTGGATCTGGAACATGCTGGGATATACACCGTTGATCGGCAGGGTGTAGGTGCGCACATCCTGCTGCACTACGCAATCTTTGTTCACCATCGGGGTAATGCGACCCACCAGGGGGGCCGCGTTCACGATGCGATCAATATCGTCGAAGGTGAATCTGATTTGAGTGCCGGCCTTTTGGCCGCCGGCTTGCTGCGACGTGCGCCCGGGAAAGACGCCGATGATGCGGGTGCCCCAGTTGGCGAAGATGGTCTCGATGGCGCGACCGAATCCTGCTCCGTAAGCCAGCAGCAGGACCACGGTCGCAATACCCCAAGCCATTCCAAGCATGGTCAGCGCAGTGCGCCGCCGATTGTGGCGCATGGCACCGTAGGCCTGTGTCAGCAGATCTTTGACCATGACTTACTCCTGCCTCAGGGCATCAACCGGCTGCAACATAGAGGCTTTGCGCGCCGGATATAGTCCGGCAAAGATTCCGGCGACTGCCAGCGTTCCAATAGCAACTGTCGCCGACATGTATGACATGGTCGGAGGGTCGAAACCTGGCACCTGTCCCATGCCGCTCATCGCGTGCATCAGCAGCGCAGCACCGCCCATGCCGATGGCTCCGCTCATCAAGGTGAGGAATGCGCCTTCCAGAAAGAACTGCAACAGGATGCTGCGGTTAGTGGCGCCCAGCGCTTTGCGCAACCCGATCTCGCGCGTGCGCTCGCTGACCGCAACCAACATGATGTTAACGATGCCAATTGCACCCAAGGTCAATGTGACCAGTCCAACTCCCCCGAGAAAAATGTCCATGACATCAAAGATCTTCCCCACCGTCTCGGCGTTCTTGACGGTGTCCCAGTCCTCGAAGGCGTCTTCGTTGCGCCAATCGAAGCCATGATTGCGGGCGACGATCTTTCGCACTTCCTCACGGGCGATCGTGTGCTCTTCGCGCACCCGCGGACGATAGTTCAGGAACGAGATCGCATCCTGTTGCTGTTCACCCGCCAACGGAAAGAACTGGTGCATCATCGTGTAGGTGAGGAAGACGCGGTTGTTGGTGGAGTTGTCATCGCCGTGACCTACCCTTTGAACCACTCCCACCACCTCAAAGCGAACACCATTCAGCAGGATTGCGCTACCCACCGCGGTCCTGCCGCCGGGAAACAGGTTCTTCACCATCTCGTCCCCGATCACGCACACGAATCGCTTCTGGGTATCGTCGGCATTGTTCAGCCAACGTCCGCTATCCAGCGGCAGGTAACGAATGGTGTTGAAGTGCGGTGGTACTCCGACAACCTCGCCGTTGGTGTTGCCGTAGTCGCTGACCTCGCGAATGTCCTGCCTTCTTAGCACCGGAGCAACCGCACGCACGTGCGGCGCTTCGCGCTGAACGTCAAGATAGTCTTGATACGTCAGATGATATTCGCGACCGGAGCTCATGTTGCCCGCGACCGCGGGAGCGCGTCCGGGGAACATGAACATGATGTCTTCCCCGAGCGAATTCAACTCGCGCCGGTTGCCCGAGCGGAACCCTTCTCCTAGTCCCACCAGCAGCAATAGCGAACCCACTCCCCATGCAATGCCAAACATGGTGAGGAACGAGCGCAGCTTGTGTGCCCACAAGGTTCGCAACATCTGTCGCAGAATTTCGAAAAATACCATTACGTTAGACGGGGACTCCGCCCTCACTTAGTTATACGCAGATACGGGAAGCTTGGTTCCTACGTCGCCCAACACCTATTGGACAACAAACAGGTTAATAACGATAGCAACCTGTGATCAGTAACAGAATGTTCATTACGAGTTGTTGAAAGTTGTGGAAAAAGGTACCTGGCGCGCCATAACAGGGCGCGATTCGTTTATAGTTGAAGCTGTAGTGATTGGCCGCGACTGTCAGTTGAGCGCGGACCGCCTGCAAATTTATCTGGATTAGGAGTCAAGTACGATGCCGAAAGCAACACGAGCCAATGATGGCACTACGCCGAAAAAACGGAGCCGCAAGAGTACGCCCGAAGTGGGGAATGGTACTCAACCTGAGAACGGCAACGGCACTCAGGTGGCGCAGCCCGTGACCACGACGTCGCCCGAATTCGCTCATGGATCTTTGGCCTCGCCGGTTGTCGAGGAGAAGATTCGCGCTCGCGCATATGAGTTGTACCTGCAACGCGGAGGTATGGGCGGTTCTCCCGAGCAGGACTGGTTACAAGCGAAAGAAGAGATTTGCGGCCGGCAGTATACCGCTTAAGTCTTTGAACAGTAGATAGTTAGCCGCAAGGTTGAGTGGGTTCTTTTTGGGTTGCCGTTCAGCCACTGACCACGTGCGCCGAAAAATCGTATTAAGTGCCACGTCCGACATCCATCCTTAGGCTGAGTTGATTCACGGGCGTGTATTCGAAGGTATGTTTCCCTTCCCGGCGCATTGGAAACAGGGCGTCAGAAGGTCAGGCGTGGGTATTTTGAACCAAGTTCTGCTGGTTGACGATAATCCATTGCAACTGAGCGTCCGCGAGGCAATCTTGCGGAAGGCTGGCTTCGAAGTGTCCGTGGCCACCAATGCAGAGAGTGCGCTGGCTACGCTGCGCATCCTGCGCGATCGCATTGGCGTAATCGTTACCGATCACTTGATGCCGGGTGGAGGCGGACCGCAGTTGGTCCGCAAAGTCCGCTCGGAAAACGATTGGATCCCGATCATCGTGCTCAGCGGCATGGCGGACGCTATATCGGACTACGTAGGGCTAGAGGTAGTCTTCCGGGCCAAGCCGTTCCCGCCGCCAGAACTCATTGAACTGGTGGGCTTAAGCCTGGCCGAGGCAAATCGCCATCGCGGCGCGGCTTAGCGGGCCAACCCAAAACCAAGCGGCCATTGTTTTTGTCGTGCACAATCGGGAAAGTCACCGAGCGAGGTGATCTGAATCACATGGCGCTGTGCGCTCAAAAGCGCTATCCTTAAGCCATTCGGAAAAGAGATGTCTTGGCGCTTCCGCGCTCGGGCATTCAGCAGTTCAGAAGGGTTTACGTTCATGTCAGAACAGGGACGCAGGTACATTCGCTTCGGCGCGGTGATCGTAGTAATTATTGTGGCGCTTGGCTATCTCGCCTACACCGGCGTGCAAGACAGCAAGAGCTACTACGTCACCATCAAAGAATTGAACGGCATGGGCAACGGAGCGTACAGCAAACGGTTGCGCGTGGCCGGGAACGTTCAGCCCGGATCCATCAAGCGACAGGGAACGCACTTGGAATTCCTGCTGGTGGAGCAGGACCGCACCCTGCCTGTGGTTTACAACGGAAGCGAGGCGCCGCCCGATACCTTCAAAGACAATGCGCAGGCGCTGGCGGAGGGCAAGTTCGGACGCGACGGCGTCTTCCAGGCCACCAACATTCAAGCTAAGTGTGCCTCGAAGTACGCTCCCAAGCCCGGGCAGCCTGGCGCGGTTCCGGCGGCTGCGGGAAATGCGCAGAAGGCCGCGCTCTGAAGGAGGGGTAGAATAGCCCTATGAGCAACACCCAGTTCTTTACCGCGCTGTGCTTGCCATTGGTTGTAATTCTCGTCGGGTTTTACTTTCAGAACACCGGCATTCGCGATCTGCGTTCTGACATGAACCTGCGGTTCAGCCGCTTCGATCAAAAGTTCGACGATCTTACGAACAAGGTAGTGGATGTCGACAACCGTCTGGTCCGTGTCGAAGAGCGGCTCAAACTCTGATTGGCCTCTATCTTCGCTGATTCGCGCCAAGGGGGGAACTGAGCAGTTGACTTAGACGCTGGGATAAAATAACCACATGCCAATACAGGCCGCGATTCCGTTTTGGCAATTGCTCACCGTGGTTGCGGTCCCCACGCTCATGATCTTCATTGGGGTTCTGCTCAATCGCCAGGATTACCACAATATGGACGCGAAGATCGGCCAACTGCATAACGACATGATCATGGTGCACTCGATCTTGCGCGAGTTCGAAGGACCGCTCAGCAGACTGGAATCGCGCCCGTAACGAAGGAACAGGTGATCGGAATCGCACCAGCCTCTCCGCCTGTCATCGTTCTCGATAACCTGGTGAAATTCTTTGGCCGCTTCGCCGCCATCCGCGGCATCTCGGCCAGCTTCGCGCCCGGCCGCCTGTATGTAGTCCTGGGCGATAACGGTGCCGGCAAGAGCACACTGCTGCGCATCGTCGCCGGACTCATGGAACCCAGCCAGGGCGACTTCACAATACTCGGGACGAAAAATCATCGCGAAGTCGCTCATCGCGTGGGATACATGGGCCACGCTCCTCTCCTCTACGACGAGCTAAGCGGAATGGAAAACCTGCGCTACTTTGCGGGCTTGTACGGTCTTGATGACGACGCGGTCTGTCGCAAGGCGATGCAGATGGTCGGACTCGATCCCGAGCTGTCGCGCCGCGTCGGACAGTATTCGCAAGGAATGCGGCAGCGCCTGTCGCTGGCGCGCGCGGTGCTGCACGATCCGGAACTAATCCTGCTCGACGAGCCGTTCTCGAACGTCGACGTGCATTCGGCGCGCGAGATGGCAGCGGTGCTGGGCCGGGTCCGCGACAAGGGCAAGACCGTCTTCGTGGTTACGCACCAGGCCGCTGTGATGGAAGGCGTGGCCGACGAATTCGTCCACATGACTTCCGGACAGATCGTAAGTCGCCAAGAAGTCCGCCGCGAAATCGTAAGCGGAGGCGCCACTTGCAATTGATCGCGAATAAGCGATTGAAAGGACTCTTGTGGTGGGGGGCTCTCGCTGGCTTTTTCGTTCCGATATTTTGGGGCGCATTTTCGTTCCTTCTCTTCAATGCTAGGGAAACAGTCTGGACAACCGCCTTTTGGAATGTGGTGTATGTGACCTGTCCGCCATGGCGCCTGAATGTGCCATCTATTTTCGTCCGACTGTTGAATGCGGCACTCTACGTCTTGCTGATCGTCGTTTTCTTGGCCGCGAGGCAAGTTCTTAAGGGAGGCGGGATGAGGAGCACCCGATGAGCACCATCCGTCTGACGCGCGCAACCTTGCTGAAAGATCTGCGCATGGAGTGGCGCTCCAAGGATGCCATCAACTCCATGCTGTTTTTCGCGCTGCTGGTGGTGGTGATCTTCAGCTTCGCCTTCAATCCAACTGCTGAGGAGTCGCGCCGCATCGCCGGCGGACTGATCTGGGTGGCTTTCCTCTTCGCCGCCGTGGTGGCTCTGAACCAGACCTGGGCGCGCGAGCTGCGTAATCAAGTGCTCGATGCTTACCGCGTGTCACCAGCCCCGCCGAATGCGCTCTTCCTGGCCAAGGCCGTCGGCAATTTCTTCTTCGTCGTGGTGCTGGAAGCGTTGATGGCTCCTCTGTTCGTCGTTTTCTACGACCTGCGATCGGTTGGACCTCTCTGGCAATTAATCGTGGTGGCGCTGCTGGGAACTTGGGCTCTGGTCGTCAACGGTACGTTCTTCGCGGCTCTTTCGATTCGCACGCGCAGCCGCGAGATCATGCTGCCACTGATTCTTTTCCCTATCTCGATACCGGCATTGCTCGCCATGGTGGACGCGACAACATCAATACTTACAGGAGAAGCCTCACCCGATTTCTGGATCAAGATGCTGGCAGTTTACGATGTAGTGTTCACGGCAGTCTGTCTTCTTCTGTTCGAAAGTGTTTTAAACGCGGAGTGAAACGACAGGGGCTAGGGGCTAGGGGCTGGGAGTTAGTAGATAGCGGCTTAGTGGATCGTGGTTGGTAGGTTAGGGTTTGGTGGATTAGGTTTTCGAAGGGGCGTAGCTTTAGCTACGCCGTTGGGAGTCCTTAATTTTTATCATCCCGAGCCGGCCTTAGAGGCTAGATGCTGCTAAAAAACTCAATTTCGGCGGCATTTGAAGGGGCGTACCTTCAGGTACGCCGTCATCGAGTCTTTTATATTTGTCATCACGAGGGGGCTTCAGCCCGCGAGGGATCTGCTGTTCCTTTTTCAGTAGCCTCTTTAGCCGGCGAGGGATCTGCATTCACAAGGTAACGTGCCCGGGGCTTAAGGCCCCAACAACATTGAACATCGAATGAAAAAATTATTTATCGCATTTGTCGTTCTTACCCTCGGCCTGCTGGCCTTCAGTACCTACCAGGCATTATTCGTCGCTCCCACCGAACAGACCATGGGCGACGTCCAGCGCATTTTCTACTACCACGTTCCCTCGGCATGGACGGCGGGGGTGTGCTTCTTCGTCAACTTTCTGGCGTCGGTCGTGTACCTGTGGAAGCGCAATCTTGGCAGTGACGCTCTGGCCGCGGCTTCCGCCGAAGTGGGAGTAATGTTCTGCACCGTCGTGCTGATCACCGGCCCCATCTGGGCGCGGCCGGTTTGGGGCATCTGGTGGACGTGGGACGCGCGGCTCACAACCACGCTGGTGCTGTGGCTTATCTATGTAAGCTATCTGGTGCTGCGGCGTTTTTCAGCGGGAGGCCAGACGCAAGTTCTCGCGGCCGCTCTGGCTATCTTCGGATTTGTGGACGTGCCCATCGTGTACATGTCGATTCGCTGGTTCCGCACTCAGCATCCTTCGCCGGTCATGGGAGGCGGCGAAAACTCGGGTCTCGATCCGGCCATGCTGCACGCCTTCTTCTGGAACCTGGCGGCATTCACGTGCGTAGGGGTCGTGCTGATGGTGGTCCGTTACCGCCTACAGATGCTGGAAGCAAAAGTTGAAGCCACGCACGCCGCGCTGGCCTTACAAGGAGGTGCTCAATGACCGGCCCAGTCGCACTGAAAGCTGCCTACACCGTCACCTGGGTTGTACTCCTCGGCTACCTGGTGTCACTGCTCGGCCGCTTTCGCCGGGCGCGTGAAGAGATGAAAGACCTGAACCGCGGTAAATGAAACGAATCACCACAGAGACACCGAGACACAGAAACAAATTCCAGATGTGGTTTTACGGCTTTTGAAAACAGTTTCTGTGCCTCTGTGCCTCTGTGGTGAATACGATTTTCATGGTGCGAGCTTGACCAGCGAAAAACGCAGCCTTCTGGTGTTGCTTGGGGTTGCCAATCTCATCTTGTGCGCACTGTGCGTCATTTTGAGCGCACCCTTTTTCTGGCAGCAGTATCAGGTGTTGCGAAGCTGGCCTGAGACAGAAGCTCAAGTTATCCGCAGCGAAGTGGTCACGCAACCGGCACCTCCGCACCAGCAGCTATATGCCGCGAGTTTGCAGGTTCTCTACAGCGTTGACGGCAAACCTATAACGGCTGAACTGATCAGCTTCCAGAGCCAGAACTACCAGCAAACCGCCAATCAGGTTGCACGGTTCCGGGTCGGCAGTCGCCATCTCATTCGCTACGATCCGCATGACCCCAAACAAGCGCGCATCGGCGCCGGCTGGAGCCTGCGCTTTTTCATTGTGCCGCTGGTTATGCTAGGGATGGGCGCGATCTTTGGCGGAATAGCGGCCGGTTTCCTGGTAGTTGCCAGGTACCTTCAGTCGCCGACAGCAATTCGGTAGAGTGTTAGCTTCAGACAGACGCGACACTACCCTTTGCTTTGGTGCTGGTGCAGCTTGGATTCCATCGGATGGCTTTATATGCAGATGTACTTCCCTCTTGAAGAGCGTTTGAAAACAGGTGAAACACCGTGTCTCAGATCATAAAAGCCGCCTTCACAATAGTTTGATAGCACGGTTCGGATATGACTGTCCTCATAATCATTCCCAAAATGCTTGCGGATGTCCGCTGTGCCAAAAGGCGACGGCAATCGGCCGCCCTTGCAAAGATCAACGATCTTGTCCGTTAGTGAAGGCTCTTTTTCCGTCATAAATAGCCCTGCGGACTTTTAACACTCTTGACCTGAAGCCTGCCTTAATTATTTGTCAATATTGCGGTGGATTGTTAACGCTCGATAAACCGTGAGCGCGCAGCTCACTCCCTGATGGCAGTCACCGGGGCAGGGGGCAGCTTATGCCGTTCGTTCCGGCATTCAAGGCCTTTGAATTTCGAACTGAAACGCAAACTTTTCTTGCCTGATTGACATTGCCAACCTGTCCAGAGTAGATTTTCAACGCCCCGTATTGAGTCGAGATGTAGTTGACTGCCAGGACAATTCTGGCGATGTCGAAGGTCTGCATCGAAACCCATCCATTCAACCGACGTACCACTTGAGGAGAGAAATGAAGCTTTCGCGAATGCTCGGATTCGCTACAGGCGTGCTGTTGGCTGCGGTAGGTATGGCCAGTGCACAATCGTGGCAACCCTTAGCCCACCAACCCAGTTTCACTGCTGGCCACGCCCTTCTTCTTACCGACGGAACTGTTATGGTCCATCACGAGGACCCGAATGACGGCTTTATCGATTGGTGGAAGTTAACTCCAGATATTAATGGCAGCTACGTAAACGGAACTTGGACTCAGCTTGCCTCCCTGCAGTCGAATTACGGCCCGCTTTTTTTTGCTTCGGCGGTACTGCCCGACGGACGAGTCATCGTTGAGGGCGGAGAACAGAATTTCGCTCAATATGTTTGGACCAACAAAGGCGAAATATACGACCCGGTACACGATGCGTGGACGCCGGTAAACCCGCCCAGCGGATGGACCAGCATCGGCGATGCTCAGAGCGTGGTGCTGAATAACGGGACATTCATGGTGGCTAATTGCTGCACCACGCAGCAGGCCCTGTTAAATGCCAGCACCCTTACCTGGACCCCGACCGGTTCCGGCAAGTTCGACGAGAACGACGAAGAGGGATGGAACCTGCTACCCGGCGGAAAGGTATTGACCGTCGATGCCTATGTCAACATCGGCGACCCTAATGGTAAGAACTCGGAAATCTATAATCCCAGCACCGGCTCGTGGTCCACTGCCGGCAGCACGATTGTGCAGCTGTGGGATTCGCACGGCTCCTACGAGGTAGGTCCGGCGATGTTGCGGCCCGATGGCACCGTCTTTGCCACCGGAGCCAATGGCGCTGGCGCCGGTCACACCTCCATTTACAACGTCAATACCGGAACGTGGACGCCGGGTCCAGATTTTCCCAACAGCCTGGATGTCGCTGACGGCCCAGCGGCATTACTACCGGATGGCAATGTGCTGGTGAGCGCCAGCCCGGGTATATTCCACAACGGCACGGAATTCTTCGAGTGGAACGGGACAAGTCTGAATCAGGTTCCCGCGACCCCTAACTCTCCCAACAATTCGTCCTGGTATGGACGAATGCTGGTCCTGCCAAATGGCCAGGTCCTCTACACCGACGGCAGTGCTGATGTTGAAATCTACACGCCCTCCGGAACTCCCAATCCCAATTGGGCACCCAAGGCGTTTATCGCCTCCGGCGCGGCTGGTTTTGCCCGCGGCAGCACCGTCCTGCTCAGCGGCGGCAACTTCAACGGCTTTTCGCAGGCGGTTGCCTACGGAGATGATGCCCAGGCAGCCACAAATTACCCCATCGTGCGCCTCACCAATGCCAGCACTGGACACGTTTTTTACTGCCGCACGCACGATCACAGCACCATGGCCGTGGCCTCTCCGGGCATTGCGTCCACCCACGTTGACATACCGTCCAACATGGAAACGGGAGTGACCTATCTGGAGATCGTCGCCAATGGCATCGCGTCTCCCAGATACATTGTCGTGGTCAGGTAGAGAAAATTAACTTGCTAACCGGCGCCACGTTCTTCTTACAGAAGGGAGCGTGGCGCTTTCCATTGGCAGGGGTGGTGACTAAATTTTCTGCCGATGGCCCTGGCTTCGCTTTGTCCGCGCCGTCTACCACGGACCTTTCTGTCCCGCCGGTGGATGTTCAACGCATTCCTCGCTGTGCGGCCGGAAGAAACAATTGACCTCCCGCCAGTCCCCATTCTTTGGTCCGTCGATGCGATCATGCCACTGGTCTTGAATGTCCTTGATCTGGGCGGAGTTCATTTGCCACGACAAGGGAGGATCATTACCCTGAAATTCAAAGGTGGCCAGACGGATCTTTACGTTCTGGTCTGACCAGCGAGCCGCGAAGCTTAGGACTGCTTCGCGATCGCGAACCAACTGCCCCGTATTCCGAACGTT
This sequence comes from uncultured Acidobacteriaceae bacterium, assembly GCA_963721155.1. Classification (GTDB taxonomy): domain Bacteria; phylum Acidobacteriota; class Terriglobia; order Terriglobales; family Acidobacteriaceae; genus Bog-257. The sequence goes on from CAVRID010000005.1 coordinate 180,208, forward strand.
CAGCAAAGCTGATACGGGCGCCTCGGCTTGATAAAACCAACCTTTGCTGGCCGCACTTGGGTTGTTGGCACCCGCCGGAAACGATCGAATCTGAATGATGAGTATGTCCGGTCGTTTCTCTGGAGGGGTGGAGGCAAAAGCCTCGTCAAGCCATTCAAGAAGGCTATTAATCCCATAGTTGTCGTAGTATCCGCCATCCACCACATGGTACTGCGGACCGTTCGCAATGGCCCGGGCTGCCGGGGTTACGAAAGGAAAGGTGGCCGCCAGCCGCACGGCGGTGACTACTGGAATGTCATTGTTGGGAAACAGTTCGGCGAAGGTCCTTCGCTGGGGACCTTCGATCTGGTTTTGCTGAACGATGTTAGTCGTTGCCAGAAGCAACGGCTCGCCGCTCTCCACCAGGGTTGCGTTGAAGATGACTGCCGGCCGCCAGCCCTGTTGAACTCCCTGGCGCCATTCGCTCAAGGTTGAGGTGATCGGTCCACGGTTACGCCATCCCTCTTCCAGCGTCCATCCGCGGTCGATGAGTTTGTCCCTTTCGCTCTTGAGATAGGGCACCAGGATGCGCGACAGGTCCGGATAAACCATGGCCCAGGCGATATCGTCGAGGCTGGGCTTCTCCGCGGCTTGCACGATGCTGGGAAGCTCGCTATCCGTCGCAGTAAACCCGTAGGGCGGCGAGTCGGCGTGATAACGGTTGACGAAGTACATGGTGCCAACGGCTCCGCCGGAAACCGAACTGATTAATGCGATGGAATCGGCGAAGTTGACTGCCTGGTCCGGCGGACCGCTGCGAAGTTGCGTCTGAAGTCCCGTGAGCACCTGTGCAGTCCAAGCCGCGGCTTGTATGCCTCCACCCGCCGTCGCGATGACGGTCACACGTCCACGCGGGTGATCGGCGCTCGGCGCCAGTCGATTTGCCGCGGTCAGAACCGCCGCTGGACTTGCCGCACTCAGCGTCGAAGGTGGCCGAAGCTCGTAAAAGTGGTCCGATTTCGAGTACAGGTTACTGACGAATACAAATACCAGCAACAACAGCAGTAGCGGCACCCGGTAGCGATCCAGAAAAAAGGCGGCAATAGCCAGGCCCCAGTTCATAAGCATTAAAAGCAGGACTACATAGGCAATGGCCGGCACGCCAAATTGTTGGCCGAGTCGTGCATGCTTGAACCAGCCCAGTACGAAGTACAGCGCAAGCGTGCACAGCAACATGATGAAGCTGAGCCACTGCCCCGGATAGAGCAGGCCGGTATTGGGATCGAAATATCCGGCGCGTAAACCTCCAGGCAAACCTCGACCCCAGTCACCTAAACTGCGGCGAGTCTGCGTGGAAACAACATCGCGACGGTAAGCCCAAGCCAACCAATTACGCAGGAAAGTGAGGTAGACCGGATAGCGATTCTGCGCAGGTATGTGATAGCGCGGCGACAACAGCACCGTCAGCCATAAGGCGCCATAGCCTACAACATGCATCGCGACAATGCCCGCAACGGCGGCACCAATTCGCAGGGCCATGCCATTCTGTGCCTGCCCATTGCTGAAGACAGTGGCGATCAGCATAGGCACGGCGAGCAATTCCGTGAACAGCAGGGCGCGATGGGAGACGTAGTCCTCGGTCAGAGCTTGCTGAATCCCGAACCGCTCTTTGCCATTCAGCAACACCACCCGGAATACCACCAGGATGCTGAAGGCCAGGGTGGTCGTCGCAATCATGGTCCAGAGAATGTTCCATGGGTCGAGCAGAAACAGGTTTCCCAGCAGCTGTCGATAGACGAACAAAGCCACGATCGGCAACACGAATAGCGTGATGCCCACCAGGATAGGCACGCGCAGCAGATAGCCGTATTGCAGCCACACTCCGAGCGGCAGCCGTGTGTTTGGCGGCTTCTTACTCTCTGCTGTGGCGATACTTCCTTCCAAGGCGTAACCTCCAGATCAACAGGCGAGAATCACGAGAGGTCAAATGCTACGATGCACTGATCCTGGATAGGCGTTGATGCCGGCTGTCAACCGGCCCGGCTTCAATCTTCGCCAAATTCGCATACTATTATTTCTGAGCGGAATAAAGAAGGATTCGGCCATACCGGCAATATCGCACTAAAGGACCCCCATGTCACTGTCTCTGGATTCACGTCACTGCGGCAGAGTATTTGTGATCAAGTGCGTCGGAAGAATCGTCACCGGCGAAGAAACTGCCATCCTGGAAGCATGCATGAATCGCGGATTGCTTGAGTCCACGCGCATCGTAGTGCAAACCAGCGACGTGACCCGCGTGGACAGCACCGGCATGGGCTTGCTGGTGCGGTTCCTTTCGCATACTCGCAACCGGGGCGGCGACCTGCGTCTGGCAGCTCCTCCGCAGCTCCTCAATAATCTGCTGCAGCTGACCAAGCTCGCCACCATCTTCCGCATCTACGATTCGGAGGACGAAGCTATTGTTTCGTTTCTGAAAGAGCCTGCTCTCCCTACCATGCCTGGCGACAAGACCGGCCCTTCCGTTCTTTTCTTGGACCAATCGCCCGACCTGTGCGCCTTTGTACGGACCTTGCTTCAGCGGCATGGATACCAGGTCCTGTCCACCTGCCGAATGCATGACGCCAAGACCCTCTTGAGCGCCGCCAAAGTTGACTACATCGTGCTTGGTCCAGACAGCTCTTCCCTGCCGGCCGACAGCGCGGCAGCGGCACTGAAATCGCTCGCGCCCAAAGCAGCTACCGTTCAGTTGCAAAAGGATTTCAAACATGGCGATGCCGAGCATGCGGGGCTGGAGTTGCTGCGATTGATGCAGCATCGCGGGAATTCCTGAAACCGTCAACGCTCGTCTCCAGGCCTTGAAATGCGGTATGCTTTCCTCCGACTTTGTGAATGTGGGGAGGAAAAATGATACGAGCCGCTATTGCAGTTCTCTTGTTGGCATTCGCGCCCGGCTTGATCGCTCAATCCAAGGCGCCAGCCGAGGTTGTGAGCAATCCGGTGGTCACCACCGTGCGCCAGATGGAGCAGCGCTACGCCAAGAACCTCATCGGCGCCGCCGACGAAATGCCGGCCGACAAATACAGCTATCGGCCAACCGCCGAGCAGCTAACCTTCGGGCACCTGATCATGCACAGCACCCAAGCCAATAATTCGCTGTGCGCAGCCGTGGCCGGCGAACCAGCGCGCAGCCTCAAGCTCAGCGAGACTGACTCCAAGGAGATGCTGACCAAGGTACTTAAAGACTCGTTCGCCTATTGCGAACAGGTGCTGGCTAAAGCCGATGACACCGCGCTTGGGCAGACGGTCACTTTGTTTGAGGGACAGACCGGCACGCGTGGATCGGCGTTGGTGCGTCTTGCGATGGGATGGGCCGATCACTATAGCGCGGCCGCTATGTACCTGCGGTTGAATAATCTCTTGCCGCCCAGCGCCAAGAAAACCGTAAGGAAAGCAAGCGATGGAGGTCAGCTACAGTGCAGACGATGGCTTTCATCGCTAACGCATCCAAATGGAAACTGGGTGGAGCAATATGGATCGCTCGGCATCGATCGGGGTTCTCTGCTAGCGACGTTCATAATGCTAGCCGGTTCTCATATCTGCAGCATCCTCCACCTACCCCATTGCGGGTAGCCTGTTTGGGTAGCCTCGCTCGCCTCGTCTGCACAGAGCAGCTTTATTGCTGGCGCTTTTCGTTTGGTGTGGTGTAGTGTTTGCATCGCGGGTCGGTCTGCGCGCACCAGCCTTCGAGGCTTTAGCCGAAGGCCGATCCTTCACAGCAGCACTGCGTCCACAGCTCTTACCTGGCCTCCTCGGCGGGTTGGCCCGGCCATAATTCCGTGGTATTTGACCTCGCACGGTCTGATCTTTGAGATACACAGTCCGCGATCGCTGCTGGTGGCGGTTTTCTACGGTGGCATCACAGAAGAGATCTTAATGCGCTGGGGCCTGATGACATTGTTGGTGTGGTTAGGCTGGCGTTTTGTGCAAAGGTCTTCCGGCCAACCCTCGACTGCTGTGGTCTGGCCAGCGATCGTAGTCAGCGCCGTCATCTTCGCAGCAGGCCATCTGCCGGTACCTTCGCCTCCTGCTCGGGCATCTCACTGGTACCTCGATCGCAAGCTGATTGCTGGCAGTCTCTGTATTTGGAGTCGTTGTCGGCTACCTTTACTGGCGCTACGGACTGGAATCAGCCATGATCTGCCACGCCGTGTCACACCTCCTTGCTTATGGCGCGTATAAAAGCATCTAAGTGAGAGATAACAAGTTAGCGCTATGCGCTTCTCACAATGTGACACTCCTACATCGTGAGACTCATTCCCCTTTCACCACGATCAGCTCGAAGCTGCCTGGCACCATTGCCGGTCTCTGCCCAGGAGCAGGCGGCGTCGCTTCGCGCTGCGCGGTCACCAGATAGGCGGTATTGTTGGCGTAATCCATAGCCATGGTGCGCGCGCCCTTGGCGGTGGCCAAATTCTGCGTCACCGTGTACTTGTTAGGACTGTCTTCGTGGATGATGGTCAGCACGCCATCACCGCCGCAAGACATGAATACTTCCTGGGTGTTGGAATTAAATCGGCCTGCATCAACTCCCGCCCCTATCGGAACGGTGGTGATGACTTTGCCCGTATCGGAGTCAACGACAGCCATCATCTTGTTGTCGCATCCGGCGAATAGGCGATGATGCGCCACGTCAAACGCCAGCGCGCTCGGCTCCTGGCATGGACTGACTGACCAGCGATTCAAAACGGTGAGTTTCGTGGCATCGATCTCGGCAATCTCGCTCTTGTCCTCAATGTTGACGTACACCTTGCCCTTGCTGTCGGTGACGGGAAACTCCGGCTTGCCTCCGAGCGGCACCGTGCCCACCCCCTTGCCGCTCGCAGCGTCTACGACGCTTGAATCCTTGCTGCGTGCGTTGAAGGTGAAGACGTGCTTGGTGAACGGATCGTAGAGTATCGCGTCGGGCCGTTCGCTAACCTTCACACTATCCAGTTTCTTCAGCGTCTTCAGATCGAAGACGGTGACGGTGTTATCTCCACCATTACTGACGAAACCACGCCCCAGCTCGGGCGCAAGTGCGACCCCGTGAATACCGGAGAGATCAGGAATGTCGCCGGTCACCTTCAGGGTATTGGTGTCGACCACCATCACGTGACTTCCCCGCGTGATGAAGAGGCGTTGACCATCCTTGTCGTAGTAGAGGTAATCCCAGAAGCCTTCCCCTCCAAGTTTGACCGTATTGACTACTTTGTATTGTTTCTGCGCAAACGCGGGAACAGCAGCCAAAAGAGTGGCCGCAAATAACAGTACGAGAATGCGTTTCATAGTTTTTCCTCTTTCAATTGACTTCTTTAGTGCTGGTTTCGTGACTCAGATAAAAGTGAACTGCGGGGGTAATGATCAGCGAGAGCACCATCGAAATGGTGATACCTCCGATTACCGCGATCGCCAGCGGCTGCAGCATCTGTGAACCAGCGCCCAGCGCCAACGCCAATGGCAGCATGCCGGCGACCGCGGCCATGGCCGTCATCACGATGGGACGCAAACGGCGACGGCCGGCCTGAATCATGGCATCGTGCGCGGAGTATCCGGCTGCGCGGAAGCGCTGGTCAGCGTCGAGCAGCAGAATTCCATTCTTTGCCACAATGCCGATCACCATAATCAATCCCATGAACGATGCAATATTGAACGTGGTGCGGGTGATGAGCAGCGCAAGAAATACGCCCGACGTGGAAAGCAGTGCCGACGACAGAATTGCCAGCGGCGCGGCCAGTGTACGAAATTCGAAGAGCAGCACCAGAAACACCAGCAGGATAGCAAGGATCAACACCAACACCAGATCATGGAATGATTGCTGCTGCTCCTGATAAGTTCCCCCGTAAACGACGCGGATGGACGCCGGTATATGTAAGCCGTCGACGACTTTCTGCACGGCGGCCATGCCGCTTCCCAGATCGCGTCCTTCCAGGCGCGCGGTCACGGCCACATCGCGCTGCAAGTTCTCGCGGCGAATTTCTGTTTGGCCCGGCAGTTCAGTAACGGTCGCCAGCGAGCCCAAGGTGGCAGTGTGCCCACTCGTGCTGTTCAGCAGCGTGTTGCTCATCGCCGACAGCGAGTTCCGGTTGGCGTCAGGATAGCGCACGCGAATGGTGTAGGCGATGTCCTGCGTGATGAGGGGCGTAGCCGCTGGTTCGCCTTCCAGGACGGCGGATGCATCGATCGCAACTTCTTCGGGCGTGAAGCCGGCTCGCGCGGCCACCGTCGGATCAACCTGGAAAACTGTGGCCGGGCCGCTGATGGTGTTCTCAATTCCGTTCAGGAGATCGACCACGCCCTCCACTTTGCCAATCGCATCGGCCACGCGAGGCGCCCACTGACTCAAGAGCGCGGCATCGGGCGAGAACATCTTGATCTGGATTGGCTCGGGTGCATTCGACAGGTCGCCGATCATGTCCTGCAATACTTGAATGAACTCGACATCCACTGCGGGCTCCTCTTGCTTAATCCTGGTCCGCAAGTCGGCCATGATTTCGTCCACGTCGCGACTGCGTTTGTTTTTCAGGATCACTGCGAAGTCGCCGGTATTCGCTTCCGTGACTGCGGCCAGCCCCAGTTGCAAGCCGGTCCGTCGTGAGTAGCCTTGCACTTCGGGAATCTCGTGGATCATCTCGCCGATGTGGCTGACCATGCGGTTGGTCTCTTCCAGCGAGGTGCCAGCTGGGGTAATGTAGTCCAGCACAAAACCGCCTTCGTCCATCGCCGGCAACAGGTCTGAGCCGAGCGCCTTGTAGCAGAAAAAGGATGCAACCACCAACACTGCAGAGAAGACTGCAATCCACTTGGGGCGGTCTAGCGCAAAACGCAGCCAGCGTTCGTAGAATTCGATCACACGGCGGAAGCGGCCACTCAAGGCGGCTTCTTCGGCCGCCAGCAACTTGTCTTTTTCGCTGAGATCGTTGCGCGGCAAGGCTTCTTTGTTCTTGCTGTGAATGAAATACTGGCTCAAGGTGGGAGTCAAGGAGAGAGCAAGACCCAAAGACGTAAGCAGCGACACGCCCACGGTTAGAGCCAGCGCGCGGAAGAATACACCTGTGACCCCGGTGATCGCGATCAAGGGGAGGAACACGACAATCGGCGTGATGGTCGAGCCCACCAGCGGAGTGGTGATCTCACTTAGCGCGCTGTGGACCGCTTCAACCCTTCCCTGCCCAGCAGCGCGATGAAGCGCGACGTTTTCGACCACAACGATGGCGTCGTCAATTACCAGACCCACCGCCGCCGCCAGCCCGCCCAGCGTCATCAGATTGAAACTCTGGTTCAGGGCCTTGAGTGCGATGAAAGTGACTAGTACCGTGACCGGAATGACCAGCCCCGCGACCGCCGAGGCTCCCCAGTCACGCAAGAATAGGATCATGACGATCGACGCCAGTATCAGGCCAATGAGGATGGCGTCGCGAACACTCTTAATGGATTCAGTTACGATCTGCGACTGATCGTAGAACGGTTGAATCTGGATTCCCGGCGGCAGCAATTGCCGAATGCGATCGACCTCGGCATGCACTTCGTCCGCGACTGCGACCGTGTTGCTGTCGGGCTGACGGTTGATGTTGAGCAGCACCGCCGGCTTTCCGTTGGCGGTCACCATGGTGTACACGGGCTTCACGCCCGGCGTAACCGCAGCCACGTCGCCCACACGGACGGGAATTCCGGCTGGCGTGGCCTTGATCACGATTTGCGAAAGTTGCGCCGGATCTTTTACCTGCCCATCCACCAGCGTGAGATAAAGCTGATGGTTCTCTTGCAGCAGGCCGGGCGAATCGATGAGGTTGGTCCGTCGGACGGCGTCCAGAATGTCGGCGACAGTCACACTAGCCGTCAGCAACTTGGCGGGATCGGGAGTGATGTGAAACTCCGGTTCCTGTCCGCCTTGCACCACCACAGCGGCTACTCCGTCGAGGCGATTCAGGCGCGGCTTCAGATCATAAGTCGCCATTGTCCAGAGCTGCGTTTGCGGAACGGTGTCGGACGTGAGGCTGTATCCCAGGATTGGAAAGCTGGCAAAGTTCAAACGATGGGACTGGATGACCGCAGTCGGTGGCAACTGAGAGCGAACGCTGGAAAGCGCCGCGTCCACCAGTTGCAGCGTGGTAACCATATTCTCGTGCCAGTCGAAGAAGAGGTCTACTTCCGCCGAGCCACGACTGGTGATGGAGCGGACCTGCTGTAGTCCCGGCACACTGTTTACCGACTCTTCGATGGGTCGCGTGATCGTGACCATCATCTGGTCGATCGGCATCACCCCGTTGTCAACCCCGATAACGATGCGCGGGAAATTGGTGGTGGGAAAAACCGAGATCGGGATGGTGAAGGCCAGATAAACTCCGGCCAGCGCCAGAACGAGGATGAGGAAGACCAGTGACTTCGAGTAGCGGGTGAACCAGTATCGCTCATCGGTCGGACTCGTAGTCCGCAGACGCTGAAACCAGGATTTCAGATTCGCGCTCACCTCAGTCCTTTCTTGCGTCTTTTTGAGAGGACTCGGACTTCCCTGCGTTTGCCGGTGGTGCAGATTCGGCAATTTTCACTTTCGTGTTGTCGGGCAGACCGTAAGCCCCGCTCGCGATGACCGTCTCGCCACCGCTCAGGCCGTTGGTGATCTGCACACGATCACCCTGGCGGATGCCCGTCTCCACCGACACTTGGTGGGAGCGATTGTCCTTAACGATCATGACCGTGTTTTGTCCATCTGGAGTTTTCAGCAGCGCGGACGTCGGCACCACGACAGCATCGTTTACTGTTTGTGCAACCATTTGAACGTTGACCGTCGTGCCCGGACGAAGCCGCCCGTCGGGATTTGCGGCCTCGATCCATACCTCTACGGTGGTGCTGTTGGGATCGAGCGCTGGACTTACCAACGCGACCCTAGCTTGTGCGCGACTTCCTCCCGCCACAGCGATGGTCGCCGTATCCCCTGGCTTCAGCGTGGCGGCGTCACTCTGTGGAATGTGCGCGCGTGCGATCACCGACGACGTGTCCATGATGGTCAGCAGTGGGGTGCCCGGCGGAGGCGTTTCACCGGGATAGCTTGGGCGATCCGTGACTACGCCATCAATCGGGCTGCGAATCTCGGTATAAGCAAGCTGTGCCGCTGCGCCTTCGTACTTCCCTTTCGCCGACGTGAGCTGTCCCTGTGCCGACTTCAGTTGCTCCTGCTTACCCGCCGATTGCAGCGCGGCAAGATGCTTCTCCGCCATCTCGTATTGCGCCTTGGCTTGAACCAGCGCGACGGCCGATTCGTCGAGCTGCTTGCGCGGCAGAGCGCCCTGCTGGAACAGGATGCGGCGGCTGTCATAGACCTTCTGCTGCGCGTCATACGCTTCCTTGGCCGTCTTCAAATCGAGTTCGGCCTTCTGCCATTCTTCTGGCAAAGCCGACGAGGTCTCAAGTCCGTAGGCCGCCTGCGCCTGTTCGTACGTACCCTTGTTCTCAACCTCGGCAGCGGCAAGATCGCGGTTCTCCAGCACGGCGACGACTTGGCCACGAGTCACGCGACTGCCGCGGTTCACGTAGAACGTTCTTACCGGCGCGACCACCTTCGGCGTAATGGCCGCCTGATCGCGTGGGAACAGAACAGCTTCGGCGGTGATGATCTGCTGAATGGTGCCGCGCTGCGCAACCGCGGTCTGCACGGTGACGACCGGCTCCGTTTCCTCCGGCTTCTTGGAACAAGCCACCAGCAATGCAGTAACAGCGATGAGCAACGAAGACATTAATGCGCGAGTAACGAAGTGCAAGTTGTCACGATGGGCCGTATTGTTGTGGGCGATGTCTTGAGAGAGAGCGGCTTCACAGGCTGGGGAGAAACTCAGAGCACAGCTCGCTGGATGTACTTCTGGGTGGGAGCCCCCGCATTTATGCGGAGGAAGGAGCGCTTCAGCGCTCCGGGAAAAAGTTGAACCTTGACGATGCGCTTTAGCGCCGGGAATCGGAAAACCCAAGGCTAAAGCCCCCTTTGAAATCAAACACTCTTCCGCTGGACTAAAGCCCAACTCCCCCCTGCTGAAGCAGGGGGCTCCTACCAAAGGCGTTCCCTTAGGGGCTAAAGCCAAAATCCCATGCACGTCTTTACGGAACGGCTGAAGCCGTGCCCCTTCAACGCCAACTTTGGCGAAAAACGCGGTGATCGGCATCCGTCGCAGCTCCTAAAAACTTCCCGTCAGCGTCTGCAGGTTGGCGATAGCCACGTGATAGCGCGCTTCGCCATCGCGATAATTGTTGCGTGCCTGCGTCAACGTATTCTGTGCGTCCACCACTTCCAGTGCGATGGCCTCACCCGCCTGGTAACGCAGATTGGTCAGCCGCAGGCTGTCGGCTGCCAGGTCGGCAGAATCGCGCAACGTGTCCAGTTGCGTGCGCGCGGTTTCGGCCTCTGCGTAGAACGATTGCAAGTCGGCGATCGCCTGACGCTGTGCCGCACTCAGCTCCACCTGCGCCTGATGACGCTGCAACTCGGCTTGTTTCACCCTGCTTTCAATCGCACCCCAATGCCACACCGGGATGTTAACCGTCGCGACGGCTGAGTAGCCCAGGTTGCGAATACCATCGGTGCTGACCGCAAAATGGTTCGCGTCAATTCCGTAGAAGTAATCGAGCACCAGCGTTGGCAGATGTCCCGCACGCGCGACCGTGACCTCGTGGTTGGCGACCTCGAGCGCGGCAAAGGCGGCGCTCAGTTCGGGATTATTATTCTGCGCCATCTGCTGCACCTCGGCAATCGGCGGCAACGCTGGCGTAGTTACTAGATCGTCAACCAACGAGAAGTCCTGAAAGAAATTTGGAAACAGCAACACTGCGAGGCTCAGCCGCGCATTCTGTTCGCCGAGCTTAGCGTCCTGCCAGGCGCGTTGCTGATCATTGGCCTGGATCTGCGCTTTGATCACGTCGGAGTGTGCGACCTCGCCGCCTTGCTCCAGTTTGCGGCTGTTATCCAGGAAGCGCTGAGCCTCGTCCGCCGCCGCTTGGGCGCTGCGCGTTCTTTCCTGCGCGGCCAGCAATCCGTAGAACGACCGCGCCACGGTGACGGTCAGGCCGCGGGCGGCGATCTCGACCTTGGCGCGGGCTAGCGCTTGAGCCGCGGCAGTGCGCCGGTAATCTGCGACTTGTCCCAAGCCGACAACTTGCTGCACGGCGCCCTGGCTGACGTACTCGTGCGGACCATTATTGGCGATAAAGCGTCCCGAAGGGGTCCCGTTGCCCTCGGTGTAAATGAAGCCGTTGTTGTAATCCACACCCGGGAGAAGTGCGGCGCGGGCCTGCACGCGATCTTCGCGAGCCAGTCCCAATTGAGTGAGCGCCGCCTGAAACTGCGCACTATTGGCCCGCGCACGTGCCAGCGCATCGGCCAGCGTGAGCGAGATTGTGGAAACTGGCGGCCGTTCGTTAATCGTCGCCAGCGCAGCAGTTTGAGCGGGGGGCATAGCTTGTCCCAGCGACGCCACCGCGACCAGCGATATTCCCACGATCAGCCCAGATATCTTTTGGCGCATACACACCGCTCCCTCACAGAGGAAACTCAAGCTAAGATGCCGGAATTCACCTTAACGCAAGCTGAACAAGCGACCGTCGCTTCTCCAAAGACTTTTAAGGCTCCCTTCAGCTTCCCTCCCCTAATGTTGGCATAGGATAGGAACATTGTGCGCGTGCTAATCATCGAGGACGAAGCCCGGCTGGCAGAAAACGTCGCCCGCAGTCTGCGCGAGAGTGCCGGCTATGCCGTGGATGTGTCGCTGGACGGCGAAGAAGGCGCCTTCATGGCTGAATCGAACCCGTACGACCTGGTGATTCTCGACTTGATGCTGCCAAAACTTGACGGTCTTTCCGTGCTGCAGCGTGTGCGGGAGGGTGGCTCGGCCGTACCGGTGCTGGTGCTTACTGCGCGCGATGAGAAAGAGTCGATTGTCGCGCTGTTGAACGCAGGGGCCGACGATTACGTTGCCAAGCCGTTCGACTTGGGAGAACTGCTGGCGCGCGCCAAAGCCCTGATCCGGCGCGGCAAGGGACAGAGCGCGGCAGTGCTGAAGGTCGGCGATCTGGAGATCAACACGGCTGATCTCTCGGTGCGCCGCAAAGGAAAACTCGTCAGCCTCACGGCGATGGAATATCGCGTTCTGGAATACTTGGCGCACCGGCCCGGCGCGGTGGTTCCCAAGACCGAGTTACTGGAGCACCTCTACGATTTCAACTGGGAGCGATTCAGTAATGTCATCGAAGTTTATGTTTCCGGCTTGCGTCGTAAGCTCGAGGACAGCGGAGACACGAAGCTGATTCACACCCTGCGCGGGCAGGGCTACATGCTTCGCGGATAACATGCGACAGACCTCTATTCGGCGCCGGTTGATCGCAGCGGTAGTGATCTCGCAACTACTGCTCGCGATCGGCATCGTCTCGGTAGCGGTGTATTTCACTCGGCGTCAACTGCGCAACGCATTCGACGCCGGCCTGCGTGGGCGGGCGATGAGCGTCGCCGCGCTGGTTCGCTACTCCGAAGATGCGCACCCCACCTTGATTTTTGAAGACGCTATGGTTCCACCCCCACTGGAAAAGCAGCATCCCGATCTCTACCAGGTAGCTGCAGGCGACGGACACCTGCTGGCGCAGTCTCCTAGCTGGCCTCAGGATTTGCAGGCCATTCCGAGGAAAGACCGGCAGCACGCCAACTTTACGGTGAAGGGCGTCCGCTATCGCGCCGTGCGGTTGGAGAACGTTCCGGTGCTCGACCGCGAAGGTGATGCGCCTTCGACGGATGTACTGACCGTGACCTACGCGGCGCCCACGGACGAGATGACCCGCGCCATCGCACGCGCCGGCATCTACATTGCAGCCGGTAGCGGCCTGCTGTTGCTGATCACTGTTGCCATCGCGGTGTTGGGATTGCGACGAGGCTTGCGCCCGCTTGCCGAGCTCGCCACCAGCGCGGCCTTGATCAACACTTCGAACTGGAAGCTGAATCCCAGCGAAGCGGCGTTGAGCACGACCGAACTCGCGCCTCTCACCCAAGCGATGACCGCGATGCTGGAGGGACTGCATCGCGCGTTCACCCAGCAACGCGAATTCCTGGCCAATGCCGCTCACGAACTCAAGACGCCGGTTGCGATCCTTAAGTCCACGCTGCAATCGCTGTTGCAACGGCCGCGAGCCGCGGACGAGTATCGTGCCGGGCTGGAGCAGGCGCTCGACGACATGGCGCGCCTCGAACACCTGATGCATTCCATGCTTCGCCTTGCTCGCGCGGAGCAATGGGCCGCAGGCAGCACGCGCCGCGATCTGCAAAGCGTGGAAGTCGCGGCCACCTGTGAGAGTGCGCTGGAGCGCCTTGTGCCAGTGGCGCGCGAACGTGGCGTGACCATCCATTTCGCCAGCAACGGCGCCATGCCCATGCGCGCCGATGCCGACGATCTGGAACTGGTCTGGTCGAACTTGCTGGAGAATGCCATCCGCTTCAGCCCATCTGGCGGCGAAGTACAGCTTCGCGCGCGTTCGAATGGCTCGCGCGGTTATGTCGAAGTCGAAGATAACGGTCCAGGAATTCCAGCGTCGGAGTTAGTACACCTCTTCGAACGCTTTCATCGCGGCGATAGCTCGCGCGCGCGCAACACCGGCGGGTACGGTTTGGGTCTGGCCATCTCCAAAGCGCTGATCGAAGCCTATGGCGGGACCATAACAACGGAAAGCGAACCCGGAAAAGGCACGCGCATGGTGGTTGAGGTGCCGCTAGAGCAAGGCTGACAGCGCACTTATGCGGCGGCGGTTTCGATCTCGCGACGGGAGTTATAATTCCACGAGATGGCCAGAAAGGTGTTGTATGACCATAGAAGAACAAGTCCTCGAGCGACTCCGCGACTTACCTCCTGAAAGACAAGAAAAGGTCTTGGAATTCGTGGATTCCCTACTAGAGAAGGGCCTCGCGAAGAGACCTCTTCGCAGCCTGCGCGGCCTTTGGAAAGACCTCCATATTGACATCACGGAGGAAGACATCGCCAACGCCCGCCGCGAGATGTGGGGTAACTTCCCGCGAGACATCTCCTGATGTCTGCCGTGTTGGACACGCATGCTGCTATTTGGTATCTGCTCGACGCAAAGAATCTCTCGGAGACAGTTTTCCTGCTGATCGATAGTGCGGCAGCCAACGGGTCGCCGACATACATCTCAGCGATCTCGCTGGTTGAGGTTGTATATCTGGTTGAACGCGGACGCATCGCAGCTGATGCTTACGGGAGGTTTGCGCACGAACTGAGCCTCGCAACCCAGCATTTAGGGTCGCTCCTCTCGATTCCCATGTCGCAGAGCAGTTGAAGAGTATTCCGCGAGCTATAGTCGCTGATATGCCCGACCGCATCATCGCTGCCACGGCACTTCACCTTGGACTTCCGCTGGTCACGCGCGATCGTCGCTTACGACAAGCGGGCATCGCCACGATCTGGTAAATACCAAGAATTATAGATACTCGCCGAACTTTCCCTGGTTTTCCTTCAGCCGCACCCGGAAATACACATTGACGCCGAGCGGCAGTCTTGGCTTTTAGCTTTTAGTTCTTGGCTCTTAGCTCCTAGCCTTTAAAGAATCCGCGCCATCCGTGAAATCCGCGGTCGCCTTGGCTTTATCTGTTCTCCTTCAGCCGGAGTCGCAAATAAACATTCACCCCCAGCGGGTGGTCTCCGTAATACGGCTTGATGACATCCGGCAGTCCGTACAGCGAGATGTTCGCTCCCAGCCCGGTTTCAACGTTGTGAAAGGTCCCGATATCGCGTGTGTAGCCGATCGTATAGGCGCTGATATCGAACCAGTGGCTCCCGGTTCGCTCGAATAGCTGTAGCGCCAGCGGGGGATCGTTGGCAAATAACTCGTCGCGCTGCGACCATTCGTAGCGGCCGCTAATGAAATTCTTCTCGCTGAACGGGACCACGGTTTCCGCCAATACGGCGTTGGTAGCGTAGTGTGCAGCCTGCTTGTCGTTGCGCCCCCAGAGCAGCGTAGTCGCCCACGCATTCCCGTGCGGACGGGGAACAACGTATTCCACCGAGGCGGTCGTGCGCACAATGTCGCCCGGTTCCAGGGCCTCCGGGTTGACCAGATGACCGGCTGAAATCTGCGCGAGCCATCTTGCGGTCGGCGTGACGGTGAGGCGCGCTGAGTACGAGTTCATCGGACCAAAGTCGATGTTCCAGCGGTCCTCGCCAGGTTCGGCGCCGTGAAAGCCAGATGCCTCAAGCCGCACCGCCTTGTATGACACTCCCGCTGTGACCACGTTGTAGAGAATGTGCGTCGAGTCTTCCCAGTGATGCCCGAGCGGACTTTGCGGAATCTCCATCGCCGACGCGCGATGCGGATAAGCCACCGGCCCTAACGCTGGGTCACCCGCCGGCGCGTAGTACAGGTCCCACAGCGCGTGCTCCCCAATCCGGTGCGCGTATTGCACGCTCAACTCCATCACGAAATTGTGCGGGTGTTGACCGTTGACGATGGGCTTGCCATACGCGGTCTCGCCAGTCTGGAACAGCAGGGGATAGAATTCGCCGCTGATGGTCGCCGGTTCCAGACTAAGCATGGTGCGCAGCATTACGTCGCCGCCGCCGAGCCGGTGCACCGCCCCGAGCATGCCCCAATTGGTGGAGTAGAACTTGTCGGCGCCCAGGGGGCCGGCCTGTTGCGTGTCCACCAGGAACGCTTGCGCCATCCACATCAAGCGCCAGTCGCCAACGCTGTTCATCACCATCGGCATAGGCCACGCCGACGGCTGAAACCCGGTTCCCGACGACTCGCGCATCAGGAAGTCGGGGGCCGTGTCCATGTCGTGACTCATGTGCTGCATCGAATCCGCCGGCATTTGCATGTTCATACCGGCGTTCTGATCGGGCTGCTGGGTCGCAGTCGAGGATTGTGCATGCGCTGACGCACACAGAATGCAAGCCAGTGCCAGTAGCCAGCCAGTTCGGAGAATCGCGTTGATTAGACCGTTGCGCAAGCGTTGCCTGACGGAGGCGCGCCGTTAGATCCCGGCAACCACCCCAAGCAAGATTGTAGAGGAGGATTACTCGCCGGCTTCGTTCAGAAGCTTGTTCAAGGTCGGCTTGTGCTTGTCGCCCTTGAGCTTGCGCTTCTTGCTGGCAGGCTCTGCTCGGGTGGGCGGAGGAGTCCCAATCGCATGGCGGGCGGCTGCCTTCACCGCTGAGGCGGTGCGGAACGGTTTGGGTTTGGGTATCTTGGACGGCACGATTCGTCTCTCCCGCCAATTTGAAATTGGTATTGAACTACGTTCGGATAATGGTAAGCCAAAGAGTCTCCGAACGTCGACCACCGGCGTGGCGGAGCGCTGTATCCATTGGGCCGGATTAAAACCGCCACTTGAACAGAAACTCGTTGGCGGGAAACCTATTTCGAGCCTGGCACACAGCTCAGATATTCGGGTTTGCGAGCAACGGGTAACAACCGAAACCTGCTGGTTTTTCCGACGCGGTACGGTAGAAGCCGCGAAGTAATGTCGGAACGCAGTGCCAACGGTCCGCTCGCCAAAAGCTGCTGGGTATACGCATGCACCGGACGAGTAAGCACGTCTTCCGTGGTTCCGCATTCCACGATTTCGCCATGATGAAGAATTGCAATGCGATTGCAGATGGAGACGACCGACGACAAGTCGTGCGAGATGTACAGAATGGCGCTGCCCATCCTTCGTTTGAGATCGGTAAAGAGCTTGATGATTTCCGATTGGGTAATGGCATCGAGCGCGCTGGTTGGCTCGTCGGCGATCAGGAGCGCAGGCGAGTGCATGACGGCCATCGCAATCAATACCCGTTGCGCCTGTCCAACGCTCACTTGGGACGGATAGCGTGAACAAAAATCCTGCTCAGGCGGCAGCCCGACGCCGCTTAGTGCTGTGTTGACCGCCGTCGCCAACTCCGCCTTGGTTCCCGCCGCATGCGCCTTCCATGCCTCAGCCAACTGCGTTCCAATCCTCAGTGCCGGGTTCAGGCTGGCCAGCGGGCTTTGCAGAACCAAACTGATTTCGCGTCCGCGGACCCGTCGCATCTCGCGCTCGGATAGCATCATCAGATCGTGGCCGCGAAACCAGATATGTCCGGTTGCGCGACCGCCCTTGGGTCCCAGCAACCGTAGGATGGCGAGCGCGATGGTGCTCTTCCCTGACCCACTCTCCCCAACCAATCCAAGTACCTCGCCATGATTGATCTGAAAGGAAACCGCCCGCAGCGTCTGCGGCTTATTGGGATAGTCCACTTGCACATCAACCGACAGGAGTGGGTGATTACTTGCCATTGCTGGCCCTCTCCGAGGCAAAGCTGAGGCGTTCGATATTCCAATAGGTTTGCGGACGCAAGACTACCGGACGGGCGCCTTCCAGCAGCGGAGAAATACCCATGAGCGCGTCCTTGTTTACCAGATAAATGAAAGGCGCCTGCTCGGCAACGATCTCCTGTACCTGATCGAAATACTTCTTGCGCCTCTGGTTGTCCATCGTGGACGCCTGCGCTCGCATCAGCCGATCGATCTCGGCCTCCCATTGAGTGGCTGGCGTTTTCTGCTTGGGGTTCCACTGATGTTCGTCGGAGGAGCTGAGCCACACATTCATTACGGCATTGGGATCGAGATCCACGTTCACCAAGCCCAGCAGCGCCGCCTCGTAATCAAACGTCTCGCTGATGCGCTGAATCAGAGAAGGAAAGTCGAGAGTAACCACGTTGACAGCGATACCGAGGGAACGAAGGTCCTGCTGAATCATGGTGGCCATGCGCTCCCGTGCACGGTTGCCGGCATTGGTTACGATGGAGAACACAACGGCATGGCCGCCCCGGTCATGAAGCACACCGCCGGAAAGTTGAAAACCATCCTGCTTGAGAAGCTGCAGGGCCGCTGAAGGGTCGAAGCGAACCGGTTGCAGGCGGGAATCAAACCAGAACTTGTTCGCGGGCGAAACCGGTCCGACTGCGGGCTGCGCGTGACCGTTGTACACCACTTTGCACAAGTCTGCTCGATTAATGGCCGACGAAATGGCGCGCCGGAAATTGCGCGACTGAAACCATGCCAGTTTGTATCCGGCAATCGGCGCGCCGGCGACTTGATTGAACCACATCTGCTCCGAATCGAGCGAGGGACCGGCGTCACGCACTGTGCCGGGAGACGAGCGGGCGAGGCGATCGAAGGCGTCGGCATCCATCGAGTTGATCAGTTGAATGTCACCACGCGTGAACTTCAGCATCTCGATGTCGCGGTTGGCCTGGATTTCCAATCTCACCGCGTCGATATAGGGTAACTGCCGGCCTGATGCGTCATGCTTCCAGTAGTTTGGATTTCTGCGCAGTTCGACATAAGAGCCTGGCTTGTAGTCCGACACATAGTAGGGGCCCAGAACAGCCATCTCCTTCTGCGGCGAATGCATGGAGACGATTGCGACCTGGTCAAATAACTTGTCCAGGCCGGCGACCGGCGCAGGAAACGTAATAGAGATTTTGTCGGAGCTGAAGAACTGCCGACACTACTTTGCCGCTTGTCGAGCGAAACGCATCTCCGGTAGGCGAATGCAGCGCCGGATCCATCAGTTGATCCATCGTGTACTTCACGTCTTCGGCGGTGAACGGCGTGCCGTCGGAGAAGCGCACACCTTGGCGCAATGTGAAGGTAATTGTCTTGCCGTCCTTGGATACGCTCCACGCCTTTGCCAGTTCGGGCTCGAGCCTCTGCGATTCCCGGTTCAACCGTACCAGCACTCCTCCGGTCAGGTAGCGAATCGTTTCTGAAGAGTCGTCCGCCACCAGCGCCGGGTTGAACGACTTAGGTTCAGACCGCAAGTAGAACCTGAGCTCATCAAGGCCAACCGCAGCGGTGGCGAGGGCGGTGACCAACAGGAAAATGCAGAAGAAGGCGCGGCGCATATCAGAGACCCTCACGTTCCGACATGGCAATTTGCATTCCACTAACGATTAGAACCAGCATGATCAGCGCGGCAAAACGGCAGAGGTCACCCCGAAATGACATCACGGTTTCCAGTTCCCGCAACAGGCTGCCCAGCGACGGCAGCGGTTCCGCAACTCCCAGTCCGAGCAAGCTCAGATTGGCCTCCGCCAGCACAAACACCGGAACCGAGATCCAGAACTGGGCCAGCAGGATTGGGTGTAGGTTCGGCAGCACATGCCTGCCGAGCAGCCTGCGAGGTGAAACTCCGGAGGAACGCGCCATCACAATGAAATCGGCTTGCCGTATGGACCGCGACCGCGCCAGTAGAATTCTGGCAGGCGCCGCCCAGCCCAAGCCTCCCAGCATGAGAAACGTGATGGTCACCGAGACCGCGGGTGAAGTATTCAAGGGAAGCATGGCACGCACGGTTAGCAGCAGAAAAAGCCAGGGAATGGAGAGGAACAAGTCAATCGCAGTTTTCGCGGCGCGTTCAGGGAAGCCGCCGAAGAATCCTGGCGCCGCTCCGATGACGAGAGCCAGCAGTACGGAGACAGCAGCTGCGGCCGGAGCCAGCAGCATCGAGACTCGCGTGCCATGTAATAAGCGCGCAAAGCGATCGCGTCCCAGATCGTCGGTACCCAGCCAGTGGTCGACAGAAGCGCCAGCGTTTACCTGGTCCCGGTCCTGGGCCGAGTAGTCGAATCTCGAGAGGAAGCTGCCACCTATACTGGCGAGCACCAGAGTGGTAGCCAGTACAGCCGCCGCCATACGCATGGCCTTCATGCTGACTGTCTCTCTTCGCTCAGCAAGTCGGCTCCCGAATTGGCCACCACGACGCACGCGATAACCAGCATGGAGATGTTGATCAACAGCGGCAGATCGCGAGCAAGCGCTGACTGCCAGGCTAGTTGACCGACACCGGGAATGCCGCACAGGGCCTCCACGGGAATTGCCGCACTAATAGCAATGCCGATCGACACTCCTGCCAGCGCGAGCACTTCGCGCTTGACCACGGGAACCACGTGGCGGAAAAATATCGCCGATTCCGAGAGTCCCTTGGCATACGCAGTGGTGATATGCGGCATCCGGCGAGCCCCAACCACGAGATTGCTCAAATACCGGAAGACTTTCGGAAAGACAATCAGCCCGATGGCCAGATATCCAGGGGCGTTCATCAGAACGGACAGGAGGGCCATCACGCCCGCCGGTAAACACAGTAAGGCCCCACTGAAGATGCTGATCGTGAACTCAACCCCAGGCGCGCGAAACAACCAGGCGAGCAGCACCGCGAGCGCAGCCACCGCCCAAGCCAGTCCAAGTCCCTCGCCCGCAAGCGCCAGCGTAATCGGCGCCCGTTCCTGCAGCAATTGCCGTACCGGCCGATTAAGTGATCGCGACTCGCCTAAATCGCCGTGCAGCAGCCGCCGAACGGAGCTTGCATAATAGCGAAGGACATCGCGCTCTTCGGAGTTCGCATTTCGGATCGCCTGGATGCTGTCGCTACTCAATCGGGCGTCGAGCTGACGTTCATCGGCGCCAAAGCCGGGAGCATAACGCACCAGGGTGGCCGCCATGAATCCTCCAACAAGTACGGTCATAGCAGCCAGCGTTAGCCGGTGTAGAATCGCGCTCCGCATCCCTGCAACCTCTCACTGCGTCATGATGGTTTGCAAAGGCGGCTCGAGAAGCGCTTCCGCCCGCTGATGGTCCTTCTTCATTCCGTACATCCGTTTATCGGCGGCAGCCAGCAACTCCTCGGCATCCTCGCCATTGTCGGGATAAAAGGCCACTCCCACACTGGCCGACAGTAGGATCTCCGGACAAATTTCCTGGGCGCTCTCCGCCGCCGCGGCTTTGACTCGTTCGCACATCTCGTCCGCCGCCGACCGATCCAGGCGGGGCGCAATCACCACAAACTCGTCTCCTCCCATGCGCGAGGCGAAGTCGTATTCCCGGCATGACAGGCTGAGTTTCCGGGCAAACAGTTCGAGCACTTTATTGCCCTCAACGTGACCGAGCTTGTCGTTAATCTGCTTGAATCCATCCAGGTCACATACCACCACGCCCAAGTGGCCTTTCTCGCGCTTGCAGCGGGAAATCTCAGAGTCCAAATGGAGGAACAGAGAGCGCGCATTGGGCAGTCCGGTCAAGTAGTCCACCGTGGCAGAGTCGGCTGCAGCCTGATACTTGATGGCGTTTTCGATGGAGGCGGAGATTTTCTCGCTGGTCGCGAGCAGAACGCGCAAATGATCGGCACAGAAAGCGTCCGCAGGCAGACGATACAGAGCCAGCACTCCCAGTACGCTGTTGTCTTCGCTGATCAAGGGAATGGCAAGCGCCGACGACATGGAGCTGGCTCTCTGCGGATCGTTCAGATAACCCGGTTCGACCGACGGATTGCCATTAATGATGGGAGAGCGGTTCTGTGCCACCCAGCCCGACAATCCCTCACCAAAAGGAATCTCCAGCGACGAAAATACCCGGAAGTCGTCGCCGGTAACGTATTCCGGGATCAGCTTATCGCCCCGCAACAAATAGATGGCTATGGCGTCATACGGAACCAGCTTGCGCAGTCTCGCCGCCACCACCGAAAGGGTTTCATAGAGACTGAGGGAACGGCCGAGGGCAGTGCTGAATTCCAACAATGCCTGCGCTTCATATCGCGCGGCCATGATCGAAGCCAGAAAGCCGCCTTTGCCGGAACTCTTCTTGGTCGTCTCGAAGCCCGCTGCGGGCGCGCAGCCATTCTGGACTTTGATGTCCGTGGACAACTTCAAGGAGTCCGGGCTGTTGGAGCCGGCTTTTGCCAGATGTTCCAACTCCAGATATCTGCGCTGCAGAACCTCGACTACCTTGGGATCGAATTGCTTGCCCGCTTGCGACACCACCTCCCGCATGGCCTCTTCCAGAGGTATGCCTCGCCGATACTGCCGGTCCGAGGTAAGTGCATCGAGGCAATCCACAACGGTGAGGATCCTCGCTCCGACGGGTATCTGCTCTCCCTTTAATCCATCGGGATATCCGGTGCCGTCCCACTTCTCGTGATGGGCCCGCACGATGGGCACCACCGGATAGGGGAAGTTGACTCGTTCCAGAATCTCGCCGCCCACGATCGGATGAATTTTCATCTTCTCGAATTCTTCCGGCGACAGACGGCCCGGTTTGTTGATGATGTGTTCGGGAACGGCCAGCTTGCCAATATCGTGCAGCAGCGCGGCAGCGCGCAGCGCCTCCAACTCGACCGGGCTCAGGCCCATCTCCTTGCCGATTTCGACGGCATACACGCGAACTCTTTGCAGATGATCGTGGGTGGTGTGGTCCTTGGCGTCGATGGCAAGAGCCAGCGCCTCAATGGTCCGCAAATGAACCTCCGCCATTTGCTCCACGTGCAGCCTTTCGTCTTCCAGCTTCCCCAGATACAGGCGATAGGAACGGTAAACCAGATAAATAACTGGCACGATGAGGGCCGAAACCTGCCAGCCCAGATGGCGGTTCGACCAGTTGATCAGCCCCGCGAAGGCTGCGCCCACCAGGTAATGAGGAAACGACCAGAAATAAGACTCCGTCCAAGTGTGGGCAAACCCGTGATGCTCGGTTAAAGAGACAACAACCGCCACCGGAACCGTATTCGCCAGAAAATAGGTGATCGCGGTGGCCATCAGGCGAAGAGGCAACTGCTCACCCAGCAACGGCGCCGAATGATGAAACACCAGATAAGACAACTCAATGGAGATCGCAATCTGAGCCGCATTGAAAGCGACATGGATGGCCTGAATATGATGCTTGTGCCACAGGCTCTGGACTATGGTCGCGACACATCCCACCGCCAGACTTTCCGCCGGAGACAGTTCAATCACCGAAATCAAGATCACCATCAGGTTCACGGACATGGTGCCGTTGATGCCCGGCAGCACAACTTTGAATCCTGAGGCCAGGATGACGGCGAGCAAGTAACAGAGAAACCTGCCCAGGTCAGGCCACGATGAGTGCGCGAAGCCATTGGCAAGCACAGCAGCCCCAGTCGCTAATACCAGCGCAATAAACGCTTTCGCATTAGGACTCATTGGGAGATCTCCCGGATTTCGCTGCGAGCCTGAGATCTCGTGAATCACGGGGCTCAATTTGCGTGTCATGACTTAGGACCCAGGCAGCACTTGGAGATCGGACAGGTCTCACGCGGGCGGATGGAGACCCTCCGTTAAAGGTATCGGCATGCGGGGAGTGGAACCTTACAGGTTTTCGGCTGGATCGTCGGCAGTGTGCATGCCGCGCAAGAAAGCCGCGCTCTCGCGTCGCGCTATTTCTTACGGGCGAGCAGCAGAGGGTCTTGGAGAGCTGAAACGCGATGTCGCCGATGCGCCGCGAAGTTAATCGCGAACATCACCGGCAACATCGCTATTCGGGTTCAAACTGCTAATCGCAGCTGCTTCTCGGGTGCTTGCCAGTCTCCCTTAATTTTCACCGTTAATGACCGTGCTGAGGGCAGTGTTGGGATCGCCGCCGGTAAACTGCGAACCCCACATGGCTGAATTGCCCCACATGGCCGAGTTACCCCACATGGCTGAATTGCCCCACATCGCAGAGTTCCCCCACATGGCAGAGCTGCCCCACATCGCCGAATTGCCCCACATCGCCGACTTGGGCAGAAAGGCGTTGTTGCCCCACACCGTCGAGGCGCCCCACATTGCCGACTGACCGGAGATCTGCCCGATTCCCCGGATGGCCGGTTGTCCCCACGGGGTGGTGCTATCCGCCAGGAAGAACACGTTTCCGCTGATCGCGTCATAGGATGCAGTGGGAGACTTTGCTACCCCTGGCGCCAACTCGGTATCGCTCAATGCCGCCTGCAAGTCCAGGTATCCGGCTCCCACGGTGAAGGCGTCGTATTGGATGATGTAAGTCACCCCTCCATCTACGACGGTTGAATATTGCGGCAGATTTTTGTAGGCGGTCTTCATCAGTCGCGCCTTTACCTGGTCTGGCGTCAGCGAGGGTTCCTGCTGCAACATCAATGCTGCCGCCCCGCTCACCACGGCGGTCGCCATGCTGGTTCCGCTCAGAATGAAATACTTATCGGGAGGGGTGACACGGTTCTCCATGTCGTAATAAGTGCTGGGCACTCGGTTCTGCGGGTCTTGCGATGTCAGGGTCCCCGGCTCTTGCAGGGAAACTACTCGGTTGCCGGGCGCCACGAGGTCCGGTTTCACGATGGCATCAATGACGGTAGGCCCCTTAGCACTGTAACTGGTCATTACATCGTCGCCGCGATCGGGAGTGCCCTTGGTGTTCATGGCGCCCACCGTAATCACGTAGGGATCGTTCCCCGGCGCTTCGATAGTGCCGTAGCCGTTGGTGCCCAGAGAATTGTCGCGCCCATCATTACCGGCCGAAACCACCACAACGATTCCCGCTTGCCATGCAGCCTCCACGGCCTGGCACAGTGGATCCTGCGCGTAGCTTTCGAACACTGGCCGCCCCACCGATAAATTCATGACGCGAATGTTGTAAACGTTCTTCAGTTGAACAGCGGTCTGGATGGCCGCAATCACGGTGCTATCGCTGCCCTGGCCATTGTTGTCGAGCACGCGCAAGTTGATGAGAGCCACGTTCGGCGCCAATCCACGGATTTGAACAGTGCAAGTTGGGCAGGTGGAATAGGCGGCATTACCGCCAATGATGCCCGCCACATGAGTGCCGTGACCATATTGGTCGTCCGCGCCCCCGCCTACGAAATCTGCGCTGTAGGTTATGCGCGAGGCACCGTTGTTTTGCAAATCGCTGACCTGATGAATACCGCTGTCAATCACCGCGACGCCGATCCCGCTGCCGTCAAGGCCCAAGCTCCAGCCATAATTCGCCAGCACTGCCTGCACCACATTGTTCAGATGGCTTCGCACCGCACGGTCCGGGGAGATGTAAGCCACGGCATCGTCGTCGGACAGTTGCCCAAGCTTGCTTAGCGGAATGGTCGCAGTCACGCTCTTGACCAAGGCCAGATCGCCTGATACGACTCCACCTCGCAGCCGGATTCTGTCTTTGCTGACACTGCTGGGGAGGGCCTTATATCGCACGATGACTCGAACCATCTGGCCGTTCGGGGTGTGCTTGAGCTCCGGAGCAAGTTTTGCATCGTTCGCCAGAGCTGCGCCGGACATCAATATTGCAAACCACAATAGAATCCAACGATTCATATTCAACTCCAATCTGGATTCGACACCGGTAAGAGGTAATGCATGAAGACTGCCACTCTGCACACACTGCTAACTTCTTTCGTTGCGCTCAGCAGCGAATGCAATCGTGGCTTTCGCTGCGCCAGCTTGGCTCACCCAGGTGGCAAACTGCGCCGGATTGGCGCAAACGGTTTCAAGAAATTGCCTGGTTTGGCCGATGGCTCAGGTGTCGGCAATGATGAAGCCGTGCTGACCTGTTTCATCGGTAAATCCGGCTGCCACCGTTCCGTTCAGCGCCGACCAGTCTGCACCAATGCAGGCGTTAAGGATGGTTGTGATCACGATTCAGAAACATGGCGTGGATCAGCCCTGTGATGTCATCGTCGAAGACCCCAACATGCTCGCGCTGGTGCAGCTGGCGGAAAAAGTAGCGCCTCACAAAGCTGCCGTCTTAATTACCGGCGAGACCGGCACTGGCAAGGAGCTTATCGCTCGCATCATCCATCAGCGTTCATATCGCTGCTCCAAACCCTGGGTTGACGTGAATTGCGCGGCATTGCCCGAGCACCTGGTCGAGAGCGAATTATTCGGCTATGAAAAGGGAGCGTTCAGCGGCGCCGATTCGCGCAAACCGGGGTTGTTCGAGAGCGCCCATGGAGGCACGCTGTTTCTCGACGAGATCGGAGAGCTGCATCCTAAAATCCAAGTAAAGCTGCTGCGCGTACTCGACGCGGTCCCCTACTATCGCCTGGGCGGCAACAAGAAAGTTTTCGTCGATGTGCGCATCGTGGCGGCTACCAATCGCGACCTCGAGTCCGCCGTGCGTGATGGGACTTTCCGTAGCGATCTCTACCATCGCATCGGCGAGGTCCATCTGCGGGTCCCGCCGCTACGGGACCGGCCGAAAGACGTGGTTGCTTTGGCCGAATTTTTTCTGGCGCGAAGTTGCCCAGGAGTCAGCTTCACTCCGGAAGCGCTGGAACTTTTGCCGCAATTCGAGTGGCCGGGCAACGTTCGCGAATTGCGCAATCTCGTACTGAAGCTGGGCATTCTGAACTCTCATCGTCAGATTACGCCTGAAGATGTACGCAAACATATGCTTGACGATGCGGCCAGCGCGAGCCAACCTCATGTATTTCCATCTGCAAACGGCGCTACCATGGACGAGTTCGAGCGCCTGTTGATCTTGCGCACCCTGGAAACCACCGGCGGCAATCAAAGCCTCGCGGCCCGGCAGTTGGGCATTCCCCGCCGCACCTTTTGCAGAAAGTTAAACGAACACAAGATCAGCTTCGGGCGTCGCGCCACCGCGCCTGTAAAGTCCGCCGGCCCGTTGCCGATATATTTTCGGGCGGAATGCAGGCTTCCGGTTATCTTGCGCAGCCACGACGGACAGTGCTTTACCGCGGTTGCTAGGAACGTGAGCATTGGGGGACTGGGACTGCAGAACTTCCGCCCGCCATGCGATACCTCGGGTGAACTCACCCTCCGGTTCGCGCTACCGGGAACAGCTCACCCTATCGAAGTGAAGGGTGTCGTCGTGTGGTCACAACCGAATGCCAATGCCGGCATCCGCTTCACCGAAGTCAGCAATTCCACCAGCGATATACTGCGTCAATGGATTGGAACACCATCTCGCCTAAACGAATTCAGCGGCAATACCCAGAGTGAGTGCCGCGCTGTGGGCGAGGGGGCGAATCCCCAGGTTGCACTTTCCTAGGGAAAACAGTCTTACTGCGAAACGGGGCTTGCCCAGCCGTTCTGCGTAATCACTTCGACGCGCGCGCGATGGTGAGATGCCGCCGCTAGTTTGCCGTCGCAGGTAATCAGGCTCGCGTCGAGCGTTTCTGCCAGTGCCACATACAGGGCATCGTAGGCAGTAAGGTTGTCGCGTAACTCCCAAACGCGTCGCAAGAACAGGAAGTGCGGATAGCGCCGAATTCGAGAATCCAGCAGGTCTTGTAAGGCCTCTTCGGCTCGCGACGTAGCGACTTCTCCTCGGGCTACCTGGCGTCTAAAGACTTGCGCCACCTCGACGTCAAGCAGATGCGGCGCATGCAACGTTTCCCGCGCCAAGAGGATACGTCGCGCAACCCGCGTGCCCGTCAATGTTTGCAGAAGCCATTCAACTGCGGCTGAAGCATCAAGAACGATCACCGCGCATCTCGCTCGGCGCGTACGGCGGCGGCGGCCGGTTCCGTTAGGTTAACGGGCTGGCGGCGCTGCATGCGCTGCTGCAATTCGGCCAAGGTTGGGCGCTCCGCAACTTCGCGGATTTCGGCCAGCAGGTAGTCCGAAAGCGACATGCCTGCCATCGCCGCGCGGGCCTTCAGGGTGCGATGCAAAGCGTCAGGCACATTGCGCAACTGGATCATACGTGACATGTAATCAACATACTTGCATGTGCAGTACATGTCAAGCCACAATGATAGTGATCTCACTCTCCGCAAATAACGCATTGCCGCCGTTCTGGTATGCTGTCGAGTTTGTCCCTCCATACTTAACATTCGATAACGAAAGGTCCTGATTTGGCAGTCAATCCGGTAATGCTGGTCCACGGCGGAGCGTGGGCGATCCCGAAGGACGTGATTGAGGAGCACTTGCGCGGAGTGGAGGCTGCGGCCGCTCAAGGCTGGCAAGTGCTGCAACGCGGCGGAAGCTGCCTTGACGCAGTCGAGGCGGCGGTGGTCGCCATGGAAGAAAACGAGGCCTTCGACGCGGGTCGCGGCTCGTTTCTGAACATGGATGGCCGGGTGCAACTTGACGCGCTGATGATGGACGGCGCCACCCTGCGCGCCGGTGGCGTCGGCTGTGTCGAACACATCCGCAATCCGATCCGCGCCGCCAAGAAGGTGCTCACGGAGAGCCCGCACGTTTACTTTGTCGGAACCGGAGCAGAACGGTTTGCCCAGGAGCACGGCATCGAGTTGTGCCCCAATGACGAGTTGATCATTGAGCGTGAGGTGGTGCGTCTGCGCGAAGCCAAGAAGCAGGGATATCTCGAGATGCCCGATGAGTTCGGGCCCATGCGCTCGCACGACACCGTGGGGGCGGTCGCACTCGATCGCGACGGCAACATCGCCGCTGCGACCTCAACCGGCGGAACTCTGAACAAGGCTCCCGGCCGTGTGGGCGATTCCTCGCTGATCGGTTGCGGCTGCTACGCCGACAACCGCAGTGCCGCGGTTTCCACTACCGGCTGGGGCGAGCCCATGATGAAGCTGGTGCTCAGCAAGTGGGCTGCGGACCGCGTGGAAGAAGGGTTGGCGCCGCAAGAAGCAGCACAACGGGCGCTGTACTACCTTAAGAAGCGCTTGAACGGTCACGGCGGAATGATCCTGGTTGACACTCGCGGGCGAGTAGGCATTGCGCATAACACTCCGCGCATGGCCTGGTCGCTGACGACGACGGAACAGGTCCAAGACCGGCATTCAGTTCCTGACTTCTTGAATAAAGCCAGCGGTGCGTCAATTACAATCGCATTTCTCCTTCAATGCGAAATCCTCCGAGAGGAGTGCGATGAACAAGAAAACGAACCGCCGCGCCGACGCCACGCGCTGTGTGCATTCCGGCGAAGAGCGTCACGGCCAAGCCGCTCCCTTAACCACGCCTATCGCGCAGACCTCGGTTTTCGTGCTCCCCAATGTCAAAGCTCTCCGCCGATACGCCGCGGGCGATCGTGACTTCTATCTCTATTCGCGTTACGGCAATCCCACAGTCGCGGCTGCTGAAGAGAAGATTGCCGCCCTCGAAGGAGCGGAAGCCGCAGTCGCTACTTCCAGCGGGATGGCAGCGGAGCTGGTTGCGGCCTTGATAACCTGCCAGGCCGGCGACGAGATCGTCTCCATGCTCGACATCTACGGCGGAACGCTGAAGCTGTTCGAGCAGATATTGCCGCGATGCGGGATCAAGACAAGGTTGATCCCCTATCACGACATCGCAAATGCTCAGCGCTACTTCAACCGCAAAACGCGGATGCTCTTTCTCGAGACGCCCACCAATCCGACGGTGCGCTGTGTCGATCTGACCGCGCTGGCCGAGGTTGGCCGCACGCACAAAGCTTGCGTGGTGGCCGACAACACATTCGCAACTCCGGTGCTGCAAAAGCCTCTGGAGCTGGGCGCCGACATCGTCATCCATTCGGCGACCAAGTATCTGGGCGGCCATAGCGATCTCACTGCGGGCGTTCTGGCTGGCTCGAAGAAATGGATGGACGCCGCGCGCCAGATGATGATCTTTACCGGCGGATGCCTCGATCCGGGCTGCGCCTACCTGCTGCTGCGGGGATTGAAGACGCTGCATGTGCGAGTGGAACGCGCTTGCCAAAACGCTGCACAGATTGCCGAGGCGCTCCAAGCCCATCCCAAAGTAGCGCGCGTGTATTATCCCGGATTGCAAAGTCACGAGGCGCATCAATTGGCGCGCCGCCAGATGAAAGATTTCGGCATGATGGTGTCGTTCGATATTCGCGGCGGTGGGCCCGCGGCCGAGCGTTTCATCGACGGTCTGCAACTCTGGTACCTGGCTGCCAGCCTGGGTGGTGTCGAGTCCACCGTGTCGTATCCGGTGCTGTCGTCGCACATTGGATTAGCCGCCAAACGCCTGCAGTTGCTGGGAGTATCGCCGGCAACCATACGGCTTTCGGTGGGAATCGAAGATGGCGACGATCTGCTGGCAGACCTGCGACAGGCGCTGGCCCACGCTTAAACGTCCGCTTCTTGGCGCAACTTCATAATAGAAAGCTGCGCTTCTTCACGTGGATTGTCCACGAGGAACTCACGCCTTGAAGGGGCACGGCTTCAGAGGCTGCTGAAAAAGTCGATGGTACCTCGAAAGGCACGCGCCTTTCCACAGGTAAGTAGGTTATGTAAGTAGCATGCGTGGAGATGAGCAGCAGCAAGCCGCGATGTTCAGCTACATTAACCTCGAGCAGCGGGTTCCCGCCGAGCACCCGTTGCGCGCGGTCCGGCAGATGGTCGACCAGGCCTTGCGCGATCTGTCAGCGCATTTTGACACGCTGTACGCGCGCGGGGGACGGCCTTCGATCCCTCCGGAGCAACTTTCAAGCTTGCTGCCTTCGGCTGCGGGAACAGATGAATAATCCAGGTTCAGCCCAGAACGTCAAACAACGCGATTAGCTACCAAGTCTGGTGCACCTGGAACTATTCCCGCGCGCAGTCGTATCATGTATGGAACTTAGCGAGAGGCGTGGGGTTGTAACAACACAGGTATGTCGACGCAAGGCTGGCGCATCTTAATCTTCCTTGTCCTGACCAGCGCGTGGGGAATCACCCAGCAAAACGTGCCGGCGAAACCAGCTGAGCCGTCCGCGCAAGCAGCTCTATCCGCGCTTTCGCAGGAGCAGATCCGCAACCTGATTCGGCTCTCCGCCGACAACGATCTGGAGAACGACAAGAAGCAGCGGGATTACACCTACGTCGAGCGGGAGCAAGAACGCCGGCTCAACGGCAAGGGGCAGGTGAAGTCCACGGAGACGAAGACCTACGATGTATTGGAGATCTATGGCGAGCAAGTGCAGAAGCTGATTGCCAAGGATGACAAGCCGCTCTCCGCGAAGGCTGCGCAAAAGGAAGACGAAAAGATCCAGAAGTTGATCGATAAGCGTAAAAATGAGTCTGAGTCGGACCGCAAGAAGCGGCTGGAGAAAGAAGAGAAGGACCGGGAGGACGAGCGCCAGTTTGTGCGTGAGGTGGCCGATGCCTACAACTTCAAGTTCATCGGTATGGAGACTTTGCAGGGCCGCGACAATTACGTCATTGATGGCGATCCTAAACCGGGATACCAACCCGTCCACAAGGAGGCCAAAATCCTGCCGAAAATGCGCTTCCGTGTATGGATCGACAAGAACGATTCGCAGATGAAAAAGCTGGACGTGCAGGTCATCGACACTGTCTCCTTTGGGCTGTTTCTGGCGCGGCTGCACAAAGGCTCGCGGATTGTTATCGAACAAACCAGGGTCAATGACGAAGTTTGGCTGCAGCAGCACGTCGCAGTCACGGTAGACGTGAGGCTGGCCTTGCTGAAGGATCTCGCTCTGGAAGTTGACGTCAGCGATCGCGATTACAAGAAATTCCGCACCGACACGAAGATTGTTTCGATTGGAGAGATGCAAGAGAAACACTAGGACCGGTCAGCTGCACCTTTCTGGCTAGGGACACCAAGACTGGGCAGCAGGGCTGCAAAATGTTCCGGCAAGTCTGCGCTTGCGCCCGAGCCCATTCGGCCACGGCGAACGGCAAGCTCTGTAGAATGTCCCTGCAAACCCCTGATCGGTCAGAAGTTACTCTGGCTTCCCGACGTTGCGTTGACCGGTAATTTTGTCGCGTAGTAACATCACAGTCACCGGCGACGATGAAGTCGGAGAGAGCTATTTCGAAGTAATGAGAATCCTTCGCGGCATGGTTCCGGTGGCCCTGGTTGCAGGCCTGGTGTTCGGCACCGGATGCGAGACCGATAAGCCCAAACCGGCAGCGACGTCCCTCCCAACTCAAGCCAAAGCACCCGAGATTGCCGCTCCTGTCACCCAAAAAGGTGATCCCAAGCCGAAAAGCCAGCCCGACGTGCCGACGAAGCTCGACCCGGCGGTTGCACTGATAGCGCAGGCCGAAAAGCAATATGCCGCCGGACAGGCCAACTATCAGGCCGACCACCTGGAAGCCGCCAAACAGAACTTCGATCAGGCGTTCAACACCCTGCTCTCAAGCGACCTCGACATTCGCAATGACGAACGTCTGGAGCGCGAATTCGACAAGATCGTCGAAGCTGTCCACGAACTTGAGATGACTGCCCTGAAGCAGGGCGATGGCTTTAGCGAACCGCGTTCCGAACCAGCGCCCATCGACGAAGCCAATGACATCACGTTTCCCGTCGATCCCAACATCAAGGCCAAAGCTGAAGCCGAGATCAAGACCACCAAGTCCGACTTGCCGCTGGTGCTCAACGACCAGGTGGCCATGTTCATCAATTATTTCTCCAGTCCGCGTGGGAAAGCCACCTTGGAGCACGCTTGGGCGCGATCAGGCCGCTACCGCGACATGGTCTCGCGAATTCTCAAGGAGGAGGGCGTTCCCCAGGACCTGATCTACCTGGCGCAAGCGGAGTCGGGATTTCAGCCCTTGGCGCTGTCGCGAGCGGGCGCGCGTGGCATGTGGCAGTTTATGGCCACCTCTGGCGAGTTGTACGGCCTGCAAAGGAGCTGGTGGGTGGATGATCGCCAGGATCCGGAGAAAGCAACCCGTGCGGCTGCACGAAACCTGAAAGATCTTTACAACCAATTTGGAGATTGGTACCTGGCCATGGCGGCCTACAATTCCGGCGCCAGTACGGTTCAGCACGCGGTGGAACGCACCGGCTATGCCGATTTCTGGGAGCTTTATCGGCGCGGTGTCCTGCCTCAGGAGACCCGTAACTATGTGCCAATCATCCTGGCCGAGACCATCATGGCCAAGAACCCGGAGCAATATGGGCTGCAGCGTGTCACCCCCGACCCTGCCGCACAAGTGGACCAGGTGACCATCAACTACCCCGTGGACTTGCGTCTGGTGGCCGAGTGCGTCGACACGTCTGTCAATAATCTCCAGGAGCTAAATCCCAGCCTGTTGCGGATGACCACTCCCAAGGACCAGAGCTTTACTCTCAATCTCCCAGCCGGATCGCGCGAAAAATACGAGAATGCCATGGCGGCCATACCGTCCGACATGCGGACTTGGTGGCGCTATCACCATGTCGAATATGGGGATACCCTGGCGTCGATCGCCCACAAGTATCACACTTCCTCTTCGTCGATCGCGGAAGCCAACGGTTTGAGTGGCGATGAGGTCAAGGTCGGGTCCAAACTCATCATTCCGGTAGCTCCGGGTCGGTCGAACGTCGAGACAGCGTCCTATTCCCACCACGCTGCCCACTACAAAGTGCGGAAGGGCGACACCCTGTACTCCATTGCCGATGATTTCGGGGTTCCAGTCGATAAGTTGCGAAAATGGAATCACCTACGGGGAACGGCGGTAGCTACCGGCCGGACGCTGGTCATCTACAAGCCGCTCGCTGGGGCCAACTCAGAGGAGGCCTCGTCCGATAGCGGTAGCGCTCCGGTCAAGACGGTGAAGAGTAAATCGGCGTCCAAGTCGTCAAGCCCAGCCGCCGCGAAGTACCACACAGTAAAGAAGGGTGAGACCTTGAGCGGCATAGCGGAGTCGAATCATACCTCCGTGGCCGCCCTGAAGCGCGACAATCCCAAGCTGGCCGCCGACCTGCGCGCCGGCGAGGTCCTGGTGATTCGCAAGTAACGACAGTTGTGCCAGCCTCTTGTGCGATTCATCATCATTTTCCACTTGCGCTCTTCCCTTCCCGCGGATGTTCTGTTACAACAAGCGCGTTACGAGTTTTGAGGCATTGCCGGCACGGCGAATCGACGATTGCGCTGTGCTATAATCGCGCGCTTATTGCAGCAGTGTTTTTTTTGGTATAAATCTGAATTCAGCCTTACGAGCTGCCTCCGTTTAGTTCTGCGGAGCCGAGCAAAATCAGGAGGACACATGACGTTTTTCGATGAGACGCTTTACGGTCGGCGAGAGGACGAAATGGATGACTACGGAGACGGTTCCTACGGCGACTCCCTCGAAGACGAGGAATACGAAGAGGAAGAAGAGGAAGAAGAAGAACCTGAGTCGGTTTCGGTGGTAGAAGAAGTTGAGGTGGAGGAGGCAGAGCCGGAGGTAACTACCGAATCGCGTGCTCCAGGCGGTCCGCCGCGCAAGAGCGCTCCCAAGAAAGCGCCAGCCAAGAAGGCGGCGAAGAAAGCAGCCAAGAAAGCGCCAGTTAAGAAGGCCGCGAAGAAAGCTGCCAAGAAAGCGCCTGCTAAGAAGGCCGCGAAGAAAGCTGCCAAGAAAGCAGCTAAGAAGCCAGCCAAGAAAACGGCTAAGAAGCCTTCAGGGGGCGCGAAGAAGAAAGCAGCCAAGAAGGGCCGCAAGCGCCGCTAAGCAACACTCACTAACGCCTCAGCCGCGGTTTTACGCCGCGGCTTTTTGTGTTTCGAAAGCACACGATTCCCTGCGGCCGGCATCAACAATGTCGGCTGGCCACCTTCTTGTTCGCGTGTCCCACACATCCACGAGCGCACATCGTCACGCGACCCAGAACACACTGCTCCGGTAAATATCGCACGTTGTAGCGTGACCTCGGTCGCTGCAAACTTCCCGCGCTGAAAGTAAGATGGTGGTGTTGTACTCACTCGAGTGTCGCGCCGTCTTTGTTCTCGGACGAGCCAGACCCCCTGTTCCGTCCGGCATGAACGGCGCGACTTTTTGTTCAGAAATCGCAGACTTTTCTAGGCTTGCAGCACGCTAACCGTGCCCTTGTCGCTGCCCTCTTTGACCGGCAAAACCCTAAAAACACGGGTGCTTCCAAGCCTGCGCCTGACGACAACATCGAAAACCACTGTAGCTGACTCACAACCATCTGTGATGCTGGTCACCGCTCCGCCCGCCCCAATTCTGGCATAAAAACACAATGAAAAATGTGGGTCCGGGTTCTAATATCCTCAATGCGTCGCCGAACCTGAAGGCTTCCCTCGAAGCGCTCGGGCAGGCGGAACACGTTCCAGCCAACGGTGTCCTATTCAAGACTGGC
The DNA here is from genome assembly GCA_963721155.1 of uncultured Acidobacteriaceae bacterium. Classification (GTDB taxonomy): domain Bacteria; phylum Acidobacteriota; class Terriglobia; order Terriglobales; family Acidobacteriaceae; genus Bog-257. Next base: position 214,968 of record CAVRID010000005.1, read on the forward strand.
GATGAAAATCTCGGCGTCTTCCTGATTCGTAAGGGCAAAGTATGCCTTCGCGTCGAGGGCTTGCCGCGATTGGATCGAGTGTTTCCGGTGGGGTCGATACTAGGCTTGCCGGCAACGTTTACCGGCAGCGACTACAGCCTTACGGCTGTGGCTGTCACCGACGCGGTAGTGCTGCGCATTCCGCGCGATGAGTTCCTTCGCTTGATGCGCGAAGAACCCGTCCTGTGCCAGGAAGCCACGGATATGCTCAGCAAAGAGGTGTCCTTCATTCAAGGTGCGGTGACCCAGCGAATGCACGACCTGGTCTCGTTGAAATAACAATTCCGAGCGGCACAGGGGTATATACGACCCCACCGTGGGGATGAGAAGCAACCACGGAGATCGCGAAGAAAATCCGACAGAAACCAAGACTCAAGATCCGCTATGTTCCCTGTGTCCTCCGTGGTAAATGGCTTTTCTACGGCCGGTTTCGCACTTTATCTGCAACATGCGTAGAATAGCCACGCCTTGCAGATCGCAAGCCAGAAGGACATGATGCAGCTTATCCGTTTTTTTCTCTTGTTCCTACTCTGTTCAGTTTCTGCCTTTGCACAACAAGCTCTTGTCGGAATTCAAACCGCCGATCTCGATCGCTCCGCCAGTCCCTGCACCGACTTCTATCAATTTTCGAACGGAGCGTGGCGCGCCGCCAATCCAATTCCTGCCACCATGGACCGCTGGAGCCGGCGCTGGGCCGCTGGCGAGTCGAACAAAGACCAACTGCGAGCGATCCTCGAAGAAGCGTCCGCCAAGCGCGATCTGCCCAAAGGAAGCGTTGACCAGTTAATTGGAGACTACTACGCAGCGTGCATGGACGAATCACGCGTAAACCAGGCTGGCGCCACTCCCATTAAGCCAATGCTTGCTGAGATCGATGCCATCAAGGACCAGGCAAGCTTGCAGCAGATGATTATTCGCTTTGGAGACCTCGGAATCCAAGTGCCGTTTGTCTTAAGTGCCGCCTCCGACAATCACAACCCTTCGCAGGTAATTGCTGACGTGCAGGCGGGTGGCCTGGGCCTTCCTGACCGCGACTACTATTTGAAGACCGAAGAGCGCTTCAAAGAAGCGCGGGCTCAATACCTTGTCCACGTGGCCAACATGTTCCAACTTGCCGGATACAGCAAGGAGGCGTCCCACAATGCTGCCGAGCAGGTAATGCAATTCGAGACAGCGCTGGCCAAGGCCACTCTTGATAACGTCGCTCGTCGCGATCCCCAGGCCATCGATCACCAGACCTCATATGCCCAGCTCCAGCAGCTCACACCGCACTTCGATTGGGATGCGTATTACAAGAACGCGAACTTGCCGCGCGTGAATCTGAACGTTCAGGAGCCTGCGTTCATGAAAGAGTTTGACCAGCAACTGAGCACCACCCCGCTTGCAGATTGGAAGATTTACTTGACCTGGCAGCTTCTTCACGGAGCTGCGCCGTATCTCTCGCAAGCCTTCGTGCAAGAGAACTTCAACTTCTACGACAAGACGCTCGGGGGAGTGAGTGAGCTGAAGCCGCGATGGAAACAATGCGTGGAATCGGCCGATCAGTTTCTGGGCGAAGCCCTTGGGCAAGACTATGTAGCGCGTTACTTTCCTCCTGAAGCCAAGGCACGTGCGCAGGAGATGGTGAAGAACATACTCGCCGCCATGGGTGAGACCATCCACGGTCTGGATTGGATGACTCCTGAGACCAAGAAGAAGGCGATGGAGAAAATTGCCAGCTTTAACGTCAAAGTGGGCTATCCCAACAAATGGAAGGACTATAGCCGCGTTGTCATTACCCGGAACTCGTACTTTGACGATGTCATGGCCGGGGCCGAGTTCGCCGTCACCGATGACCGCTCGACCATCGGCAAACCGGTCGATCGCGGACGCTGGGGCATGACGCCGCCTACCTCCAACGCTTACTACAATCCGCTGATGAACGAGATTGTCTTTCCCGCTGGGAATACTGCAACCGCCCGCTTTCAGCGTGAAGGCGACCGATGCGGTGAACTACGGCGCCATCGGCGTGGTCATCGGACACGAGATCAGCCACGGCTTCGACGATCAGGGCGCACAATACGATTCGACCGGGCGTCTGAACAATTGGTGGACAGCCGACGACATGAAGAAGTTTCAGGCGAAGACCCAGTGCGTCGTGACTCAATTCGACGGCTACTACATTGAGCCCAACATTCATCACAATGGCAAGCTGGTGCTGGGCGAATCTATCGGCGACCTGGCCGGAGTCAAGATTGCCTACCTCGCGTTCCAGAAGTCGCAGCAGGACAAGCCGCCAGCGCCAACCGTCGACGGCTTCACGCCCGATCAGCAGTTCTTCATCGCGTGGGGACAATTCCGCGGAGACGAGACCAGGCCGGAAACGCAGCGGCTCATGGTGCAAGGCGATCCGCATCCGGTGGCAAAGTTTCGCGTGATTGGCCCGCTGTCTAACTTTCCGCCGTTCGCCAGCGCCTTCTCCTGCAAGCCGGATTCTGCCATGGTGCGTCCGGCGGCCGAGCGCTGCGTAGTTTGGTAGCCGAGTGGTTTAGATCTTGCTGCTTGCGGATTTGGCATTACAATGGACAGCCGTGCCCGCAAACCTTGCAGCCGCCAAGTCTGTTGCCATACTCACGAAACACACAGCTTCGCGTCGAATGGGCATACCTGCCAACCAGGGTCAGCAGCATAGTCGCGTGCGACAAGGAGTGAACTACATGCGTGTAGTCCTGAAGGTAGCGCTCGGAATTCTCTGTCTCACCGCCCTGGCTTCGGCCCAGACGGCCGAGGAACTGGTCGCCAAGAACATTCAAGCCCGCGGCGGCCTGGAAAAAATCAAGGCGGTGAATACCATCCGCATGACCGGCAAGATTTACGTCAGCAGCATTTACGCCATAGTTGGGGTGGAGAAGAAGCGCGACCACATGCTGCGCCAAACCTTCACCGTCCAGGGCATGACCCAGATCCAGGCCTATGACGGATCGAGTGGTTGGCAGATCAGCCCGTTCGGAGGCCGCAAGGACCCGGAGTTAATGGGCGAAGACGACATGCGCGAACTGGTGGATGAATCCGACATCGATGGACCGCTGGTCGATTACCAGGCCAAGGGCAACAAGGTCGAATATCTGGGTCACGACACAGTCGATGGTGATGACGTTTACAAGCTCAAAGTCACGCTGAACAACGGCGATATTGTTTACTATTACCTCGATCCCGACACCTACCTGGAAATCAAATTGGAGAAGCAGCAATTCATTCGCGGTTCGGTACGGGAAACCGAAGAGGCGCTAGGATCGTACAAGCAGGTGGCGGGCGTTTACTATCCCTACTCCATTGAGGCAAGTGCCAAGAACGATCCCAGTCAGCACGCCGTTATCACCATCGAAAAAATCGAAGTCAACGTTCCTATCGACGATTCAGAATTCAAGATGCCGGCCACGAAGAAATAGCGACGGCAGACAGATGTCGTCTGCCGTGCTTGGCCCACACCATCTTCGAGTAAGAGGATTTGAGCGAAATGATTGCTGCCTCCTGTGTTAATAAAGCCGTCCGAATCATCTGCTTGTCTTGCGCACTCTTGTTGCTGCCCGTAATCACGGCCGCGGCACAAACCCCACAAACGCCGGTCAAGTTCGATTCTTCCACCATCTCCGGCTTGTCGGCCCGCAATATCGGGTCCGCGACCATGAGCGGACGCATCGCGGCGGTGGACGCAATCAACGACAAGGGCCAGTTGACGGTCTTCGTCGGCGCGGCGAGCGGCGGTGTATGGAAGTCGATCAACGGCGGCACTACCTTCAAGTCAGTGTTCGACAAGCCTGACGTACAGTCGATCGGGGCCGTCACCATCGATCCCTCGAATCCGAAAATTGTGTGGGTGGGAACCGGCGAGGCCTGGACGCGCAACAGCGTCTCCGTGGGCGACGGCATTTACAGATCGACCGACGGCGGCGAGAACTGGACCAATGTCGGACTCAAAGATTCTGAGCACATTGCTCGCATTCTGGTGGACCCGAAAGATTCAAACACGGTTTACGCGTGCGCCGTCGGACATCTTTGGGATGACAACGAAGAGCGTGGTGTTTACAAGACGAGCGACGGCGGAAAGACCTGGCGCAAAGTATTAGCAGGCAGCAATGCTTCGACGGGTTGCGGCATGATGTCGATGAGCCCGCTGGAACCTAATACCATCTATGCCTCAATGTGGGATGTTCGCCGCCAGGGTTGGACCTTCCGCTCCGGCGGCCCCGGCAGCGGACTCTATAAGTCCACGGACGGCGGCGAGCACTGGACGGAACTCACCGACGCGAACAGCAAAGGTCTGCCCGCAAAGCCTTATGGCCGAATCGCGCTGGCAGTCGCGCCAGGCAAGCCACAGGTGGTATATGCCAATATCGAATCGGCGAACAGCGCGCTTTACCGTTCCGACGACGGCGGTAAGACCTGGGCCAAGAGGGACGCCAGCCAGTTCATGGTGTGGCGGCCGTTTTATTTCGGAAATCTCATCGTTGATCCCAAAGACGACAACAAGATTTTCAAGCCGGATCTTATACTGCTGCTCAGCGTTAATGGTGGTCGCAGCTTCAGTGGAGTCTCCAACGCGGACCATGGCGACTTTCACACGGTATGGATCGATCCGGTAAACCCAAACATCGTGTACGCCGGCGATGACGGTGGTTTGTGGCGCAGCGAAGATGGCGGAACGCGCTGGAAGCACCAGAACAATCTGCCGGTCTCGCAGTTCTATCACGTCAGCGTGGACAATGCCGACCCGTATCACGTCTACGGTGGTCTGCAGGACAACAGCTCGTGGGTGGGCGATTCATCCTACCCTGGCGGCGTCACCAATGCCCGCTGGGAAAACATGTTCAACGGCGACGGCTTCTGGATGTTCGAAGACCCTGCCGACCCTGCCTACATCTATGCGGAATACCAAGGCGGTACCATCGGCCGGGTGAATCGCTACACGCATGAAACCCGCTCTATCACGCCCTATGCCGAATATGGCGAGAAGAAACTGCGCTTCAACTGGAACGCGCCCATCGCCATGAGCCCCAACGAAAAAGGGACGATCTATATTGGCGCACAATTCCTGTTCCGCTCGCGCGATCACGGACAATCATGGGAACGCATCTCGCCCGACCTGACGACCAATGCTCCCGAGAAGCAGAAGCAGGAAGAATCCGGCGGGGTCACGGTCGATAACTCAGCCGCCGAAATGCACACCACGATCTATTCCATCAGCGAGTCGCCCAAGAATGGGCAGATCATCTGGGTGGGCACCGACGACGGAAACTTACAGATCACACGCGATGGCGGAAAGACCTGGACCAACGTGGTTGGCAATGTCGGCGTGGCGAAGAACTCGTGGGTATCAACAGTCGCGGCCAGCCGCTTCGACGAAGGCACCGCGTACGTTACTTTTGATCGCCACACCTTCGGCGACATGCAGCCTTACCTTTACAAGACAACCGACTATGGCAAGACTTGGACCGCTTTGCCGGTGCAAGATAACGGAGTGCGCGGGTATGCACACGTCATCACGGAAGATACCGTCAGTCCCAACATCCTTTTCCTCGGAACCGAATTCGGTCTCTGGATTTCGGTCGATGGCGGCAATAAGTGGGCGCAGTACAAAGGCAGCAATTTCCCTGCGGTTGCAGTGCGCGACATCGTCGTGCAGCCGCGCGAATCGGATCTGGTACTGGCTACCCATGGCCGCGGCATCTGGATCATCGACGATATCTCTCCATTACGCGCTCTGACTCCGGACCTGATGCCGAAGACTGCGGCATTTATTACCAGTCGACCCGCTGTGCAGTACATCGACGCTAACGCGTCCTGGCCGGAGGGCGACGAGACCTTCATCGGCCCCAGCCGTCCCACAGACGCGCTCATCACCTACTACCAGCGGAGCCGCCACATCTACGGCGACATGAAGATCGAAGTCTTCGATCAGCAGGGTAAGGTGGTCGATACTATCAGCGGTACCAAGCACAAGGGTCTCAACCGCGCTACCTGGTCGATGCGACTGAAGCCACCGACGATCCCTCCCGCAGCCAGTGCCGCCTTTGGCGCTATCCAGGGACCGCTCGTCGTGCCGGGCACTTACACTGTGAAAATGACCAAGGGTGATGAGGTGTATACCACCGAATTAAAAGTCGTGGAGGACCCGCGCACCAAGTACACGATGGCGGAGCGCCAGGCCCAGTTCGATCTGACAATGAAGCTCTACAACATGCTCGATCACATGAGCTGGGCGGTGGATTCGATCATTAGCATTCGCGACGCCGCCAATGAGCGCGCCGGCAAGCTGCCGGCAAACGATCCTCTGCGCCAGCGTCTCACTGCATTGGCCGCCTCGGCAGACAAGATTCGTTCAGAGATTGTTGCCACCAAGGAAGGCGGCGCTATTACCGGCGAAGAACGGCTTCGCGAATTTGTAACCCAGGTCTACGGCGACGTGAATAGCTACAACGGGCCTCCGACCGCCGCACAGATTGATCGTACAGAGGTATTGGGACGCGAACTGGAAGATGTAATCAAGAAGTTCCAGACGCAACTCGCCGGCCAGCTACCTGCAATCAACAGCGCCTTACAGCAGAAGAAACTGGAACCCATTCAAGTCATAAGGGAAGCGGACTGGCAGAAGCAGCATCAGGAGGCACCACCAGCAACCGCATCCGGCATGCAAATGCGAGAACGGGATTGAACTGACGGGCTGCGCCCTTTGCAAAAGGACCGCGTGATTCGGCGAAGCGTTGGACCGGGCGCTTTCAGCAAGGAAAAGCCGCCGCCCCAAGGAGCGGCTCCAAAGATTCAATTGCTGCGCCAAACTATCCCATCAACCTTCGACGCAGTATGCCTGCCAGACCGAGAACTTGGGTTCAGGAGTAGTTCCAGTGCCGCTGCCGATCGTGAACGATTCTGATTCAGTTGTCGGACACCCGCCAGTCCGATTGGGATTCTGGAAGAAGCAAGATGCGGGACCTTCGTTATCATCCCAGGCGTCAAAGCCGCTGCCGCCGCTGTCATTGGCCTCCGTCAGAGTGAGATAGTAAGTGTGCCCCGCAAGCAAGTCTTGGGCGTTAGTGATATTCGATATCGTAGATTTGTAAACGTCGTAATCGGGCGCGTTTGTGAACAAGAAAGTAGTGTTAGACAGAGGTATCGCGCCACCACTACTACCTTTGTCATTGCCGAACGACGAGCTACCGATCTCCCACGAAACCATCGTCGGGATACCCACTCGACGAAGCTAATGGTGGTGGGAGTGCCGCCGGTGCAGCCTGCACAACTGCCGGCGACAAACCCATCCGAAATGCTTTAGCCAAATAGGCCGCCTCCTTGTGGTCATTAGGTTGTGGCGCCGGACGAAGTCGAACAACGCCGGGTTGAACTATGCGAAGAGTCTCACTCGCATAGGTTGGGAACCATTCCCTCTTTACTTTCCCCGGGAGCGGAGTCGCCCGCTCCACTCCCAGTTAATCGAAGGCCGAACAGTGAAGCGCACGTGCGCTCCCTTTGCTGGTTCGTACTACCCCTTCAGCTTGCGCCGAGCTACACCGGCTAGTCCGAGCAACCCGCTTCCGAGCAACAGCAAGGAACTGGGTTCCGGAGTTGGCGCAGCCAAACCGAAGCTGTCGAAGGCGGATGCAGACACTACGGTTAGTCCATCGATAGCTGTGTTGGTCTTGATCCAGACTCCAATCGTGGGATTACCGGGAACGTTGTTGCCGTCGAATTGATACTCCCCAGTGGTTGAGTTCCAGAAATATTCAGGCATGTTGGCCTGGTTGCATTCCGACAAGTCCCCGGCCGTACAGAAAACTGGATCACTGAGCCACGCCGAGGCGACAGCCTGCCCATGATAGGTCGCATCTAACGTGAACCTTTCGTCGGTTGCAGAACCATCGTCAAGGTCACCGAAATATACGTAGGTGCCCGCAGGTAGCACGCCTCCTGAAAGGCCGGAGAAGTTCCACACGCTGGTGCCTGTGTTTTGATCGGGATAGGCTCCCGTGCCGGAAAAGGTTCCCTGCCAGGGAAGCCCAGCGGGCGACGTCCACGTTCCGGTGAAACCGCCCGAGACGGTGTTGATTGTGGGAAAGATGCCCGGCGCAGTAATGCTACAGGTGGCGCCTGGGCACGGACCGGGATAACTAAGCTGCGCTACCGTCTGACTGTTGAGAGCACCAGCAGCAGCCGGAATGGCCGAGCTTGCAACTCCGACAGCAAGTGACAGTGCAAGCAACGTCAATGTGAAGAATGACACGCTAGGTCTACTTGTCAGGTTCGTTCCAGGTTGAACTGCAAACACGTTGACGTGCTGTTTGCTGATTCGCGTTTTCATGGTGACCTCCTTGTGGTCATTAGGTTGTGGCGGTGGTGGTTGGAGGTGGGAGTAACTTCACCGCAAAGCTGCTCCTCGCCGAATGGGTTCGAGAAGCTCCGCAGTTCAGCTGAGAAAGCGTCGTCGCACGATTCCGCCAAGACCTAGAACCCCAGTACCTAACAAAACCAGAGAGGCCGGCTCCGGGGTCGGGGCTGGGGTTGCCGCGGCTACGCCGGCGAGTTCCTCTTCCCATTCGCCCTCGCCGATGTTGTCCTGCGTCAATGTGCTATATAGGAACTTGTAGTAACGGAAGGATCCCGTGGAACTGAAGTCGAAATAAGCCTCATAGCCCAGGTTGTTGCCCGAGACGGTATTATTCACCAGGGTTGGCGGCGTGCCTGTCCAGGTATCCAACTTGAAATGCTGGTCCACACCATCAAAGTCCGCCGGACTCGCGGTAAGTGCGTCAGATAGCTGTGTAAAGTTCACATCGTCGTTGCTGCCGTAGATCCTGAAAGGTTGGTACGCATCCCAAGCGTGTCCTACGTGGTCGATGTAGTTGAACACAAGAATCTTCGAGACCTGATTTCCAGCTCCGAAATCCACGATGACCGGAGCGGCGTGTTCGCCGATGACGAGATGGGGTGCTCCGCTCTCAAGATCGGCGGAAGTGGGTGTGTAGGGACTCCCGCTGCCTGTGATGAAGGTGGCATATTGTTGTACGGTCGCTGTGAAGTCGCCGACGTTAGGATCTTGCGTGTAGTTGATAGTTCCGGCGTGCGCCATAGAAGCCGCCGTCATAAGAAAGGCTTGAATCAGCAACACCAGGCGGAGTTTTAAGCTGCTTTTGTGACGGAGTCTATCTATACCAATCTTCGGATGCGTTTTCATGGTGACCCTCCTTAGTGGTCATTAGCTTGTGGCGACGGCCTGAGCCGAGGTCGTCGCCGGTTGCGCTGCGGTCCAATCGCTCACCGCACCGAACCGAATCCCCTAATTCGGTTCAAATTCGAGCCGAGTGTGCGTTAATTTGCTTGGGAGAACAATGCACCAGCGGTGATTTGTGGGTGATCTAACGGTGATCTGGATAAACGACTGATTTCAGGGCTCCTGCAGCGCCCACGCAGTTCTCTTTAGATATCTGTTTTCGTTATCTATTCCGGGTGTTTTCCCTACCGCTCGCTTTGGATTCCGGTTTAAAAGGGATGAGCCCCGTTGGAGCATGAAGTAAAAGGCCGGAACTGGTGGCCCCGGCCTTTTGCTTCAAACGTCATACTCAAACCCGCCTAGATCTTCAACTTGCGTCGAAGAATCCCCGCTAGTCCCAAGGCACTCGTACCGAAAAGGATCAATGTGCCCGGCTCCGGCGCGAACGTTGAGATCGACTCTCCGCTGAAGAAAAGTGCGCTCGAGTAGGCTTGGTCTCCAACATTTGCAACGGTGAATTCCAACTGATAGGTGCCCGCATCGCTAGCATCAAACGTGAATACCGCATTATTCCAATCGGAACTGCCTCCGGGTCCGCCACCATATCGACCGGGGCCGTATTGTGTTGCGTTCGGGTCACTTCCGTTGGTGCCACCGGTTAGGGCGTCCAGGTACCACTGATCGCCTTGCAAGAACGCATTGCCCGGCGTCAGGACTAACCCTGGCGGAAAACCAGGGAATCCATAGCCTGGCACCACCTGGTTGCCGGCGCCAGTACGTGCTGTGAAGAGAAAGAGCGGCGTCCCGCCATTCGTCGGTACCAAAGCCACATTGGCCCAGTCGGAGAAGGTGCCGGAACCATCATTGGTGGCAAACATGAAGTCAAAATTGAGCTTCGAGCCAGCGTGAGCTGTGAAGACGTTCGAAATCATTTGGCTTCCGTTCGAAGTGCCGGGAACTTGGACGACAGATCCACTGGGGTAGAAGCCTGTCGAAACATTCCCAGGGAAGCCACCGCCCGTGTCCGTAACGATGTAGCAGTCGGTAGGAGATCCGCTGGGTCCGATGAAGGGCGCGGCGTTAGCGGCGAGTCCACCACCCACTCCGTTCAGCGTCCAACCGGCCGGGGTATTACTGCCGCCTACCGCACAGCCAACCGTACCAGCGTAGGCGATCCCCGTCGACACGGTGACAAGTATCACCAGACACGCCGCAATGATCCCAGTTTTTCTTGCTCGCAAGTCCATTCTCTTGGTTTTCATGGTGACCCTCCTTAGTGGTCATTAGCTTGTGGCGACGGCCTGAGCCGAGGTCGTCGCCGGGTGCTCTGCGGTCCAATCGCTCCCCGCGTGGGACCGAATTCACTAATTCGGTCAAGTTCGTGGCGAGTGTGCGTTAATTCGCTTGGGGGAACAATGCACCAGCGGTGATTTGTGGGTGATCTAGCGGTGATTTATGGATGATCTGGAGAAATGATCACTGCATGACCGTCTGAGTACGCTTGTTTGGGCTTAGTGGTTAAGCGACCTACGCGGCTAACCTGGAAAGGTTCAGGGATTTGGGGGCAGTAGTTCCGAAGGCGGGCCTTAAATGAACGAGAGCCTCCCCGAAAGGGCGGCTCCCAACAACTCAATTCCTTGTCGGTCTAGTCCGCGGCACGGAAGCTCTGATCAGCACCTCCCGATTCATGCGGCCCTTGATGTACTGTCGAATTCGGATGATCGGCTCGCCAAGCCACGATTGGCTTGCTCTTGCAGTTCCCGAACTAACCGGGACATGCAACTGTGCAAAATGCATCCCGCCAGCGCCTCGCCATTCATGGGCCGCGGCGGAGCCAGCTCTCCCCCACGCATCCTGGGCTGGAGATAATGAAACGCGCGGAACAGGGTCTCTGTGGCCCGGTAGAGCTCTCGTTTGTCGGTCGTCATGGGAATCGTCCTTTCGTCTAGTAATGGCTTTACTTCTGTCGTTGCCGGTTGTGAGGACCCTGCCTCGCCACCCGGAGGCAGGATGGTTATCCTGTCCCGGGTGCAAATGACCGAGAGCGAGTCGCCGGTTGTGCTGTTTTTTTCCGCTCTCATGAACGCACAATGCGCCGGTTCGTTCCCGCGAACAATGCACCAGCGGTGATTTGTGGGTGATCTATCGGTGATTTATCGGTGATCTGGATAAGCGATTCATTCCAGAGCCACTTAGCGCATGGTCGGCTTGGAATTTCGGGAACGGATAGATTCGAACAAAGGCAGGAGACTGCAAACTCTTGTTGGAAGTAGTCCTGTTGCGGTGTAAACTTCGCCACAATCATTAAAGCTTCATGAAAAACACACTGCCACTTCGCCTTCGATTCGGCGCCTTCGAACTCGATCTGAAGTCCGGAGAACTCTACAGGTCCGACCAGAGAATTGTGCTGCAGGAGCAGCCGCTGCAAATCCTGCGAATCCTCCTCGAAAACTCTGGCGCGATAACTACGCGGGAAGAAATCCAGCAGCAGCTTTGGCCCAACGACACGGTCGTGGAGTTCGATCACAGCATCAATGCAGCGATAAAGAAGCTGCGTGTCGCTCTCGGCGACTCCGCCGACAATCCCAAATACATTGAGACCGTCGCCCGCCGCGGTTACCGGCTGATGGTGCCAGTGGTGCGGCTTGATTCCACCGCAGGCGATCCGTCCGGGACCGGCGTGGTGTCGAGCAGCCATGATGGGACTGGAGTGCAGCTACAGCTTGAGCCGACCGGCCTCACCGGCACGACAGTTTCGCACTATCGCGTCTTGGAGGTGGTGGGTGGCGGCGGCATGGGGGTGGTGTATAGGGCCGAGGATCTGAAGCTGGGCCGCGCCGTGGCTCTGAAGTTCTTGCCTGACGAGGTTGTCAATGATCCCCGGGCATTGGAGCGATTCGAGCGAGAGGCGCGCGCCGCTTCATCTTTGGATCATCCCAACATTTGTTCCATCTACGAGTTCGGAGAGCACGAAGGCCGGCCCTTCATCGTGATGCAGTTGCTGCAGGGACAAACCTTGCGGGACTGCCTGGCCTCCGGGGCACTGAAGGATCCTTCGGGAGCGCAAGTCTCGCTTGACCGGTTGCTGGATATCGCAACCCAAATTGCCTGCGGCCTGGAGGCGGCGCACGAACAAGGCATCGTTCACCGTGATATCAAGCCAGCGAACATCTTCATCACCAACAAGGGCGTGGCCAAGATTTTGGATTTCGGGCTGGCAAAGCTTCCCCTCGTGCCCAGCGGAGTGCAAGCGAGACCCGCCGAACTCGGCGGCAAGGATGCGTTGGACCATCATCCCGCCAGAGCTGCTGGTACTGCGGCATACATGTCGCCGGAACAAGTCAAAGGGCAGCCGTTGGACGCGCGCACCGACTTGTTTTCCTTCGGCCTGGTTCTGTATGAGATGGCGACTGGCAAACGGGCGTTCAGTGGCGACAGTTCGGCGGCGTTGCAGGTTGCCATCCTGAATCGCGCCCCTACGCCTCCCGCGGAGCTTAATTCCGAGCTGCCAACGGAGTTGCAAGACATCATTCAAAAGTGCCTGCAGAAAGACCGCAACCTTCGCTACCAGAAAGCTGCCGAGGTTCGCTCCGACTTGGAAAAAGTCAAACACGAGCGGGAGGAAGAGGGTCCGCGCCGCCGCTGGGCTCTCCTGGCAACAGCCGCAGTGGTTGTGATCGCGCTGATTGCCGGGGGCCTTTACTGGCGTACACGCAAAGTCAATACCCTGACGGAGAAAGACTCCATTGTTCTGGCCGACTTTGTAAACACCACAGGCGACCCCGATTTCGACGATACGTTGAAGCTCGGCCTCTCGGTACAGCTTGAGCAATCGCCCTTTCTCGACCTGGTTTCCGAGCGCAAGGTGAACGGCACTTTGAAGCTTATGGGTCGTTCAGCCGGTGACCGGCTAACGCCGGAGATTGCACGTGAGGTCTGCCAGCGCATCGGCAGCAAGGCTATGTTGGTTGGCTCAATTGCCAGTTTGGGCAGCCAATATGTGATTGGTCTGAAGGCGGTGAACTGCGATACAGGAGATGTGCTGGCAGAAACGCAACAACAGGCGGCGGGCAAGGAAGCGGTGCTGAAGACTCTAGACACTGCGGCGACCAGCCTCAGGAGCAAGCTGGGTGAGTCGCTCAGCTCAGTACAGAAGTACGCCACGCCACTGGAAGAAGCGACCACGTCATCGCTTGAGGCGCTGAAGGCCTACAGCCTGGGGCTGAAGACGAGCTCTGCGAAAGGTCAAATCGCCGCTCTGCCCTTCTACAAGCGGGCGGTTGGGCTCGACCCAAGTTTTGCCATGGCCTACCGAGCCATGTCTGTTGTCTACCACAACATGAACGAAGTGGGGCGGGCCGCCCAGAATGCGCAAAAGGCGTACGACCTGCGAGAGAAGGTGAGCGAACGGGAGCGGCTTTCCATTGAGGCGGGCTACTACCTGAGTGCGACGGGGGAGTTGGAGAAAGCGGCGCAGGTCTACGAACTGTGGCAGCAGACCTACCCGAGGGACGGCCCGCCATATGTCAATCTGGGAGCCGTCTACGGCAGCCTTGGAAACTGGGAAAAGGCATTGGCGGAAGCCCGGCAGGCGTTTCGCCTGGAGCCAAACGACGAGGTTACCTATCTCAACCTCGGTGTGGCATACGAGAATCTCAACCGGCTGGACGAGGCGGAAGCTGTGTACAAGCAGGCGGAAGAACGCAGGCTGGAGGGCGAGGCCATGTTGCAGTACCGCTATGAGTTGGCTTTTCTTAAGAGCGACACGGCCCAAATGGCGCAGTTCGTCTCGGCCGCAATGGGACGGCCAGGCACAGAAGACTTGCTGCTGGCGTCACAAGCGGACACGGAAGCTTGGTACGGAAAGTTCAGGATCGCACGCGACCTTACCCGACGAGCGATGGATTCGGCCCGGCGCAACGACCTCACGGAGACTGCGGCAACGTATCAAGCGGTAGGGGCGCTGCTCGAGGGGGAAGCGGGCAACCGAGGGCTGGCACGCGCCGAAGCCGACGCGGCTGTCAGGCTGGCCCCGAACCGCGATGTGCGGGTGATAGCGGCACTCGCCCTGGCGCGAGGGGGAGACATCACGGCGGCGGAAAAGCTCGCAGCCGAACTCGACAAGACATTCCCGCTGGACACTCTTGTCCAGAGGTATTGGCTGCCCACGATCCGGGCGGCCGTGGCCCTTGAGCGCAAAGACCCACACCAGGCTGTCAAACTATTGCAGATGGCGAGCACGATTGAGTTGAGCGAGCCCGCGCAAGCTATTGTATACCTGTGTCCAGTTTACTTACGGGGAGAAGCCTATCTTATGCTGCAGGACGGCAAAGCAGCTGCAATGGAATTTCAGAAGTTCATCGACCACTACGGGCTGGTGGCAAACTTCCCGTGGGGATCGTTGGCCCGCCTCGGATTGGCTCGCGCTTATGCACTCGAAGCTGCGACCGACCCATCTGCTCGCGAGAAAGCCCGCACCGCATACCAGGCCTTTCTCGCGCTCTGGAAAGACGCCGATCCCGATGTTCCTATCCTTCGTGCCGCCAAAGCTGAGTATGCCAAGCTGAATTAGACATCTTCCGCTGCCAGTTCCCCCTGGCTTTCTCCGCGGTGGATTACAGCCGCCTCCCGCAACACCGGCTCTTCCCCTACAATGTTCTTCATGCCTGACGAACTTCTGCGCTTCCGCTCCCAGTTCCCCATTCTCGAACGTACCACCTATCTCATCAGCAACTCGCTCGGCGCTATGCCCCGCGGTGTGGAAGATTCGCTGAAGCAGTACACCGACTTGTGGAACACACGCGGCGTCCGCGCGTGGGAAGAGGAATGGTGGATGCTGGCCGCCGAGGTCGGTGACCAGATCGGCGCTCTGTTCAAGGCGCCTCCGGGCTCGGTCGCATGTCTGCAGAACGTGACCACCTGCCAGGCAACCGTGGCCTCCTGCCTCGATTTTAGCGGCCGCCGGAACAAGGTCGTATATACGGATTTGAATTTTCCATCGGTAATGTACTTCTGGGAAGCGCAACGTTCGCGTGGCGCGCGCGTCGAGATGGTGCCCACCGATGACGGCGTTCACGTCAACACTGAGCGACTACTGGCGGCAATTGATGAGCAGACCCTCATCGTCCCTATTTCGCATGTCATCTTTCGCAGTGCTTTCATCCAGGATGCGGAGGCTATCGTAGAAAAAGCGCACCGCGTGGGCGCTTATGTCTTGCTCGATTCCTTCCAGTCCACCGGCACGCTGCCCTTCGACGTGCAGGAACTCAATGTAGACTTCTGCGCCGGCGGCGTGCTCAAGTGGCTGTGCGGCGGACCGGGCACGGCATACCTTTATGTGCGTCCCGACCTGGCGAAGAAGCTGGAACCGACATTTACGGGATGGAATGCCCACGAAAATCCGTTCGGTTTCGAGATCGGTCCCACACGCTATTCGCCAACCATTTATCGCTTCACGCAGGGGACGCCCAACATTCCCGCACTAAAAGTTGCGCAGCCGGGATTAAAGATCATTGCCGAAGCCGGCATCGAGAATATTCGCGAAAAATCGAAGCGGCAGACGGCATCTGCTCATCGCGATGGCCGACCGTCATGGCTGGAGGGTAAACACGCCGCGCGATCCCGATCGTCGCGGCGGCACGGTGTCAATTGACATGCCCAACGCTCAGCAGGTTTGCGCCGAACTGCTCAAGCGCGAGGTGCTGGTGGATTACCGGCCCAAGGCAGGCGTGCGCTTCTCGCCGCACTTCTATAACACCGACGAAGAGCTGACCAAGGGGATTGCCGCAGTCGAAGAGATCCTGAGCGAGATGAAGGTCGGAGCGTAGTATGCCGCCGGAATCTGGCGCCAGCGACGCTTGGCTTCCGCGTGCATTCCGGGTGGGCGGCGGTAGTGGCTGTTTCGGGATCTCCGACCGCACCAGAGGTGACCGGGCGATGGCGTATCGAAATCGCTAGTCCCGAAAATCCCGGCTCGAAGCAGCCCTATCATGCCGCCGAAAATCTGGAGCTGAAGGAAGCGGAGCAATTCTTGCTGCGCTGTACCAACAGCTCTGTTTCGCTGGCAAGAAAAGCTATCGGCGATTGCATTCACGAGGTGAACGCGAAGGACCTGGAGGTATCTCACTGTGGAGTTCTTCTCGCTTCCCAACGTCCTCGTGGAATACTCGCGAGCATCCTTGCCTCTCATGCTCTGATTCATAGCGCCGAGGGAGAGTTCTTTCGGAATGTGGTGATGGACGCTTGCGAACATCATGGATTGCAAGTCATCGCAGTGAAAGAAAAGGAACTGCTCTCCCGTTCCCTGGACAAGCTCCAGATTTCCCAAGAAGCACTCGACCGGCACCTTTCGTCAATTGGTCGCAGCATCGGTCCTCCGTGGCGACAGGACGAGAAACTCGCCGTGCTGGTGGCTTGGCTGGCGCTCGCGGCGGCCGGGGGTACCTCGAATTGAATCATCAACTTTAAGTTCTCTGTTGACTTTTCGCCTTTTGTTCGCTGACAATGCTAACGGAGGCAGCGTACGACTATGGCGCTCACTCGCCGCCAGAAACAGGTTTACGACTTCATCTCCGAGTTTGTGGACAAGCACGGCTATTCGCCATCCTTCGAAGAGATTGCCGAAGGACTCGGCCTCAGCTCGCTGGCAACTGTGCATAAGCACATCACCAACCTGGAACAGAAGGAACTGCTGCGCCGCGACTACAACCGTAGCCGTTCCATTGATCTACTAAAGCCGCGGGGGCGCATGAAGCAGTCGCTTGCCGTGGCGGCGGCTGCCGCGGCTGGCTCCGGCATGAGCCTGCCTCTCATGGGACGCATCGCCGCCGGCCGTCCGCTGGAGGCGATGGAGAATCCCGAGTCCATCTCGCTGGCCGACTTCACCCGCTCGAAAGACGTGTACGTGCTTCAGGTCACGGGGGAGAGCATGCAGGACGAGCACATCGTGAACGGCGATTATGTTCTCGTCGAGAAAACCAACGTTGCGCGCGACGGCGAGATCGTGGTCGCTCTAGTGAATGGCAGTGACGCTACTCTGAAACGAATCTACGTTGAGGGCAAACAAATTCGCCTGCAACCTTCCAACGCTGCGATGCAGCCGATCATCGTTCCCGCCGCCTCAGTGCAGGTACAGGGCAGAGTGATTGGGGTCCTCAGGAAATACTGAAAGATTGCTATTGCTTCAACAGCCTGTCCATCTCCCCGCGACCGGCTTCCCGTTTGGCGAGAGTGCGTCCGATTTTCAGCATTTGCCTTAGCTTTTACCTTTCGGGACGGCAGGTTTTTCCACAATTGGTATTGGACTAAACCGCTACGCGGTAGGAATCAGGGCGACCTTCAGTTCGTGGCAGCGGAAATCCATCTGGGTTTCACTTCACGTCTTGTTCCAAACGTACGCCTCTTTGCGGGACCATGGAGTCGCTGCTTGCAGCGAATCCATCCGACAAAGGAGCTTTCCATGACTTCTCTTCGTTTGCGCATGCTCGAGGACATGCAGATCCGCAATTTGGCGGTGAACACCCAAGAGTCGTACGTCCAGCAGGTCACACTCTTTGCCCGCTACTTCCACCAGTCACCCGAGCGGTTGGCACCCGAGCAGATTCGTGCCTATCAGGTCTACCTGACGAAGGAAAAGAAGCTGGCTACCAGTTCGATCCTCATTGCCATTTCCGCACTTCGCTTCCTGTATCGAGTCACTCTCAAGAAGGACTGGATCTTCGAAGACATCATCCCCGCTCCGAAAAAGCCTCAGACCCTGCCCGTAGTCCTCAGTCCTGAGGAAGTTGTGCAGTTTCTTGCCTGTGTGGCTAGCAGGAAGCACCGCGCCATCTTGACCACATGCTACGCAGCAGGCTTGCGCGTCTCCGAATCCATCGCTCTTACACCCCCTTCCATCGATAGCAAGCGCATGGTCTTACGGGTCGAGCAAGGCAAAGGAATGAAGGATCGCTACGTGATGCTCTCCCCAAGGCTGCTGCAGATCCTGCGAGAGTGGTGGCGAGTGGAAAAGCCTGCGCACTGGCTCTTTCCCGGCGATATGCCGGACCAGCACATCACCCGGGCCGCAGTCGAGCGCGAGTGCCAGAACGCCCACCGTTTGTGCAAGATCTCCAAACCCATCACCCCGCATTCCATGCGCCACGCCTTCGCCGTCCACCTCCTGGAGCAAGGCACCGACGTCCGCACCATTCAACTGCTCCTGGGACATCGCAGCCTGGCCACCACAGCAAAATATCTCCGTATCGCAACCAGCAAAGTGTGCTCCACCTCGAGTCCGCTCGACTTGTTACCACACCCTATTCCCCAGGAGGTCAAGCCTACTCC
Organism: uncultured Acidobacteriaceae bacterium; assembly: GCA_963721155.1. Lineage (GTDB taxonomy): Bacteria > Acidobacteriota > Terriglobia > Terriglobales > Acidobacteriaceae > Bog-257. The sequence goes on from CAVRID010000005.1 coordinate 233,572, forward strand.
GCCATCGCTCTTCTAGCCGCTGGGCCCCATGGATCGCCCAAAGCTGGAAGTGGCGGACATCTTCCGCCGCTATGGTGAAGCCTATCGACAGAAGCATGGGGCGTCGCTCTCCACGTCACAGCGGCGCGTCATGACCGCGATCGAGGTGTGCCGCACGGCGGCCCTTGGCGGTCATCTCGAGCGCTGCGACAGCTGTCCTTTCGAGCGGCCCTGCTACGATAGCTGCCGCGATCGACATTGCCCCAAATGCCAGTCGTTGGCGCGTGCGCAGTGGCTTGGAAAACGGAAAGCGGAAGTTCTCCAGACGCACTATTTTCACGTCGTCTTCACTCTCCCCGAACAAATCGCGGCCATTGCTTACCAGAACAAAGATCTTGTCTACGGCATTCTGTTCCGAGCCACGGCCGAGACCTTGTCCACCATTGCTGCCGATCCCCAACATCTGGGCGCCGAGATCGGCTTCTTCGCGGTACTGCACAGTTGGGGACAGAATCTCCTTTTTCATCCCCACCTGCATTGTGTCGTTCCGGGTGGCGGGATCTCGCCCGACGGTACCCGTTGGATTCCTTGCCGCCCCAATTTCTTCTTGCCCGTACGGGTGCTGTCCTGCCGATTCCGCCGATTGTTCTTGACCTATCTGCAGGAGGCCTTCGACGCCGGTAAACTCAACTTCTTCTCTTCCCTCGAGGCCCTTCAAGATCCCCAGACTTTCCGCCGTTATCTCGATCCGCTGTGCGACGCGAAATGGGTCGTCTACGCCAAACCGCCCTTCGCCGGACCTCAGCAAGTGGTGGACTACCTGGGCCGCTACACTCACCGGGTCGCGATTTCCAACCATCGACTGCTGGATATCGAGGACGGGCAGGTCAAGTTCAACTGGCGGGACTACCGGGATAACAATCAGCAGAAAATCATGACCCTCTCGGCCGAGGAGTTCATCCGGCGATTCCTCCTCCATGTTCTCCCCAGTGGATTCCACCGCATTCGCTATTACGGGTTCCAGGGCAATCGATACCGCAAAGAAAAGTTGGAGCATTGCCGCCAACTGCTGGGCATGATTCCTCCCAACCAAAGCTCTTCCCAACCGCAGCCCTGCGAGGACTATCGTGATCGATACGAGAAGCTCACCGGTCACTCTCTGCGGGAATGCCCGGTTTGCCATCGGGGAAGCATGATCACGGTCAAGCTATTGTCCAAGGATCGCTCTCCCCCAAGCATCCCAGGTTCTTCATGATCGATCCGCTAGACTCCAAATCGCTGTTGGCCATGAACTCCAAGCTGTCGAGTCGGTGGAGTCTTATTGTCTTACGGACGTTCCAACTACCCTGCGATCAGCCAAGCACTTCCCAACTTGCCCTACTCGGCTTGCCGAAGCCCATGAATGCAGCCCACCGAGTCCTTCCCCCTTCACTACCTACAGTCGGTGCTACCAACTTGGAACTCCTGCTCGCCATACAAAACCCATAGTACGCACATCCTACCAGCGGTTCAGCCCAATGAATTTTTAGCTCACCGGCGCGGCTCCACGAATTTTTCTCTTCGCCCACGCCTTACCACGAGCCGCGCCGCCGAGCTAAAAACGCTCTGCAATAGTTTCCTAGTCGCGGCTGGTCTCGCTGCATAACTCACGAATTTGCTTTGCCTTGTTTTGGAATATTCGTTGCTCATAATCCTAAGGGTGCAGAACAGGTTGCAATCGTAGTGGCACCCCTAGATCGGGAACCCGTCGTTGACTGGCCGCACCTAGACACCGATCAGCGGAGGACAATATGAGAAAAGTGATCCTTTGTGGCATGTTGTTGGGCTTGCTGACTGGCATGTGCTTTGCCCAGCGCGGGATGGGACGCCCTATGGGAGCTGCGGGAAATGCCAGAATCGGCCCAGCCGCGGCAAGACCCTTTCCTAGTGTTACCGGTATTGGCTCAAACGTTGGACATGCCGGTGCAACAGGAATTGGAACCCCCGCCAAGGCCGTACCTTCTAACGTTGGTATAGGCACTAACCCGAAAACCGTCAGACCCGATTCGGTGAGGTCCATCAGTCCCGATGCGGCGGCCGGCAACAACCCGAAATCCATCGGACCCGATGCGGCAGTCGGCGACAACCCCAAATCCATCAGACGTGACTCGGCGGTCGGCGCCAGCCCGACTGGCATCGCTCCAGATGCGACCAGGGCTCGAGACATGGGCCCAACCCCTCAATAGTCGCTAACCCTATCTTCCGATGGGAGGTGCCCGACAACTCGAATGGGCTGGCTTCGGTCAGCCCATCGTCATTTCGCGTTTCAGGGGTGGCCAGATCGTGAGAGTTGTCTGGCGGTGTTCCAAAACCATGCTCTTCTTCAGCTGGCGACCCGCTGCTGCCGGACACGCAGCCATTCCATCCAGCGATCGAGCCCTTCACCCGTGGTGCTGGAGACATCGATGATTTCCATCTGAGGATGGACACGCCTTGCATTCTCTCGCGCCACGTCCGCCTTGAAGGGAACGTAGGGCAGCAGATCGATCTTGGTCAGCAACATCAGCTCCGACTTGAAAAAGATGGAGGGATACTTGAGCGGCTTGTCTTCACCTTCGGTCGTGCTCAGCAGAACAATCTTGGCATTTTCTCCAAGGTCGTAACTCGAAGGGCAGACTAGATTGCCAACGTTCTCCACGATCAGCAAATCCAGATCCTCAAGCTTCCAGCCTTCAAGATGCTTGCCAATCATTTTGGCATCGAGGTGACAGGTTCCACCGGTGGTTATCTGCTTAACAGGAAAGCCGAACTTGGCCAGCCGCTGCGCATCGTTTTCGGTTTGCAGATCGCCGGTGAGCACGGCAACCCGCGAACCCTTCTCCATGCGCTGCAGGGTTCTCTCCAGCAACGCCGTTTTCCCGGAGCCCGGCGCACTGATCAAATTGATGCAGAGGACTTTGTGCTGCCGATAACGTTCGCGTAACTGTTCGGCCAGAATCTGGTTCTCGTTCAGGACCTTCTTTTCGACTTCGATGCGATTCATTCATCCACTTCCATGTAGACGATATCGAGTTCCTCTCCGCTGATGCAATCGGTGGTGAATTCGCCGCATTGCGGGCACTGCGGATCGAATTCAGTCATGCGAAATTCATGCGCGCACTTCGAACAGCGTTGCACGCGCGGAATATATTCCAAGTCCAACACTACCGGCTCCCATTCCGTGTCTCTCACCAGAACCTCAAAGCCAAACTGCAGCGCATCGCGGTCAACGCCAGACAGTTCCCCGATTTTAATGCCTACTTTGGTGATACGGCCCCCGGGGTGGCGGAGGGCTTCGGCCTGAACAGTTTCGAGAATGGAAGCAGCGATGCCTAATTCGTGCATACGAAAATTTGGGTAACGTCGGCTTGGAAATACGCTGGAATCGTCAATAGCTTATGCCATATTCGCCATATGCATTATCGCTCTTACCGAGGCCTGAGTCTCAAATGTCCAGCAACGGACAGTGCTGTGGCTGAGGAATCATGGCCATCATATTTTTCCGCGGAACTTTGTCATTTTTCGGAAACATCCGCCGCTGAATTTCGTCTATCACTCCGTAGGTGCAGCTCGTCTCGAATTGTCTTGGGTTCAATGCAGAGAGTAGGTAGCTCACCATGTTGAAACAGTGGGGCCGCGTCTGGGCCATCGGCTTCGTGCTATGGACGGTGCTGGCTTTCCTGAGCGCGGCCGGGGCACATGTCTATACGGCGTCCATGGGCAGCCCAGAGAGCTGGGCGCAGTTGCTCGCCTGGAATGTCACCATCTCGTTTGCCTGGTCGTTGCTTACGCCGCCAGTGTACGCGTTGGCCCGCCGATTTACCTTTGACCGCAGCAGCTGGAAGCTGGTGCTGCCGCTGCATCTGGTTGCAAGTGCTTTAGTTACGTTGGTAGGCGCTACGCTGATCGTATCGTTGTTTCCCTTGGTGACTTGGATTCCCGAGTCCCACGCACCCTTTCTCGCGCACACGTTTTCACGCGCCCTCATGGATTTTCAGCGCTACTGGTACATCCTGCTGATCACCCAGGCCATTGGCTATTACGGCAAATACCGCGAACGCGAATTGCAATCCTCGCAGCTGGAAGCACAACTGGCGTACGCCCAGCTCGAGGTATTGAAGATCCAACTTGAACCGCACTTCCTGTTCAATACTTTGAATTCCATCGCAACCCTGGCCCGGAACGATGGCCTCGCCGCTGAACATATGACGCTGCAACTGGCTGACCTGCTGCGCTGCTCGCTGGATGCGGTTGGGGTACACGAAGTCCAACTCAGCCGGGAACTCACCTTTTTGCAAAAGTATGTTGACATTCAACAGACGCGGTTCCAGGACCGCTTGCGAGTGGAAATGGATATCCAGCCGCAGACCGAGTTTGCGTTGGTTCCGAACCTGCTCCTACAGCCGCTGGTGGAGAATGCCATTCGCCACGGCATTGGGCCACGGCGCGCACCTGGGTGGATTCGCATATCAACTCGCCGGGTCTTTGATGAGCTGTGGATGGAGATTAGCGACAACGGCCAAGGGCTGAGCCGGCACCGAGGCATGGTTCCATCAGAGGGCGTGGGACTGCGTAATACCCGTGCCCGCCTACTGCAACTGTACAACCACGAACACACCATGACGCTGGAAGATCAGCCCGGCGGAGGCTGCGTCGTGAAGATACATATCCCGTTCCGCGAGAGTTCCGAGGAGGTCGTAACCACCGATGTCCATTCGAGTGTTGCTTAGCGACGATGAATCATTGGCGCGCGAGCGCTTGCGCAGATTATTGGAAGATGAACCCGACATGCAGATCGTGGCTGAGTGCGGCGACGGTAAGTCGGCGATCGCGTTGATCAAGCAGGAAAAGCCCGACCTCGTCTTTCTCGATGTTCAAATGCCGGAGGCGGATGGCTTTGGGGTAATCGCCGGCCTGCAGGGAGAGCACGTGCCGCTGACGATCTTTGTTACCGCCTATGACCGGTACGCGATGAAAGCCTTCGAGGTGCATGCGCTTGATTACCTGCTGAAGCCGGTAGGAAAGGAGCGTCTCTCAGAAGCTCTGGGTCACGCGCGCAAGCAATTGTCGCATCCGTCGGAAGCGACTTTTCAGCGCAAGCTGCTTAATCTTTTGGCGGATCTGGAATCGCGGCAACAAACCCCGCAGCGCATTGTCATCAAGGCCGACGGAGAAATTGTTTGCCTGAAACCCAACGAGATTGATTGGGCCGAATCGGCAGGCAATTATGTCTGCCTGCACGTGGGGCCCAGTACCCACATTCTGCGGGAAACGATTACCTCGCTGGAATCGCGCTTGGGACACCGGCAATTTCTGCGCGTGCATCGCTCCACCCTGGTGAACGTGGACCGCATCAAGACCTTGCGGCCCTCGCTGTATGGCGATTACGCCATCCTGCTGCGCGACGGCACCAAGCTGACGCTTAGCCGTGGCTTCCGCGAGAATGTGTTGAAGCGCTTGGGAACGGCATAGGAAGCACTCAGGAGCGACTTTCCGCCAAAACGGCTTGGGACTCTTCTGCGGCGACAATCACACAGTCGCGACCGGCTGCCTTTGCCTGGTAGAGGGCGCGGTCTGCTGCCGTCAGAATTTGACTGAGAGTAGTCCCGTGCTGCGGAAATCCGGCCAGTCCGATCGACAGCGTGATCCGGCGAAGTGTCTCGCCGCGATACCGTACCTGCAAGTTCCGGACCTGTTCCCGGAGCTTCCCGGCACGCTCGTTGGCAGTCTCCAAACTGGTATCGGCCAGAATCAGAAGGAATTCTTCACCCCCGTAGCGACACGCGATGTCGCCGCCGCGCACCTCGGTGGCAAGTAAGCAACCAAGGTCGCGCAGCACTATATCGCCGGCTTCGTGCCCGAAAGCATCATTGAACTGCTTGAAATGGTCGATGTCGGCCATCAGGAGAGCCAAAGGAGTTTGGTTTCTGGCAGCGCGCAGCAATTCGCGTTGCAAGGCTTCTTCCATATGTCGCCGGTTGAACAAGTTGGTTAGCGGGTCGCGTACCGACTGGCGCTTCAAGGTGTCGCGTAGCATCAAGTTGGCGAATGCCAGGGAGATCTGCTCCGCTAAGTTGGTGGCCACCTCTTGCAAGCGCTGGAGCTTGCGCGGATCCACCTCTCCCGCTGGCAGGCCGGGATCGGTGACGCTTAACACTCCAAGCGACTCGCCCTGAGCCACCATGGGAACACATATGTGAGAAGCTGCCGACGCAGGATCGAAATGGCTGCACAGCATGCTGAAATTGCCTGGCTCCACAACGTGGGGCCGCCCTTTGCGTAAGGCCCAGCAGCTTTCAGGAGAAAAAGGCCCTTGCCGGGTCGACATCTCTCCCCAGGCGGCAGCCACCTCGAGCAGGTTGCGCGAGGGGTTCAGCATCAAGAGCGTGCCCTCCGGGAAGAAGTGCTGTAGCACCCGCGCGGCCTGCTGGTAGGCCTCGGCCAGTGTAAGACACGATTGCAGCAGTTCCACCAACTGATTCACTGCTTCCACGCGGCTGGTATATCCCCGCAGTTCTCCGAGAGAAGCGCGCAACTGGTCCTCGGTGTCTTGCAACTCCTGGGTGCGTTGGGCAACTCTTTTCTCAAGCTCGGCGTTGAGCTTATAGACCTCGCGCTGCACACGAATACGGGAGTTCACGACCCGCTCTACGTTGTGCGTAGCCACAAACGCAATTCCGGCAGCCAGTATAGCTACCAGCAGATCCAAAACGAGCATTACGTGACGGGTGGTCACATGATGCTTTCTGCCCTCTTCGCTAATATCTTTGACCTCATCGAACTGGAAGCGCAGAAAATCCTCCCAGGCGGCGTGATACCGGACTAAAGCTGGAATGGTTTGCTCGACCATTACCTCCTGGGCCGCATCCCGCTTTTTTTCGCCGACCAAGAGATGCAACGTCTGTTGGTAACTCTCCATGTATGCGGCCCTGGTCTCCTTCACGGCCGCCATCAGCCGCTTCTCCTCGTCCGATTGACATAGCGCCTCCAGGAGCGGCATAAGCGCAGAGATTTTGCGGCTGTTTTCCTCCCGCTGGACCAGTAGCTGGTCAACTACCTCCGGACGGTCCACCAGAAAAACTTCCATGATGATTCGGATGTTCTCGCTGGAGTAGCGTAGCCCGTCCTGCGACAGTTGTAGTTCAAGCATGCTTTCCTTGAGTCGTGCGTCCAAGACCGCGTACATGTGCTGCATGTAATTCAGGGCCAAATAAGCGGCTCCCAGCAGGAAGGCGATGAGCAGGGCAAAACACAGCCCAAGTTTAAATCCCACCTGACGACCATCTTGCAAGGGCCGTGGGGCTTGCTCTTCTTTCGACGTGTTGCGGACCAGTCCGGTCGATCCGCTGCTGGTGGAATCATCCCCTTGCCCGAGGGCCGGGCTACGCCCCTGCTTGGACGGCTCTCCGGGTTTGGGGGCGCAAGGCATCTGGTTGGTCACGCTTGGCCCGCAAGGATCCTGGCCACTCAGCGCGTGGTCTCCTTTCAACCTATCGACCCAGAAGGCCGGATCGTTAGTTAAATTATTCTGAGAATGAACAGCCGTCAGCCCGTAGGGGATGTTTTGAGGCTCGTAACGTTATGCAAATAAGGGCAAGGTTCCGGGGAGTGCGGTCTCGACCTTGTGTCGGACCAGCATGATCTGCGTGGCCGAATAGGCTGGCATTGGAGCGCCGTGTTTTATCGCCCCGCCGGTTGCTTCTGGTCTTGCCGCATTTTCCCCAGCCCTCGTTGGGCGGTTTGCGTGGCGGGCCGCTGGCCTTCTGCTTCCTCCAACTCTTGTGCGATGGAATCCACGAGGCTGGCTTCGTTCATCAGCACCTGCCCGACGATAACCGCGCCCTCATCGGCATCTTGCCATTTCTTTTCTTCCATCGCCTCGCGCACCGCGGGAATGGTCTTGGCTCCGTAACCCGTGTACGCGCCGGGAGCATAGATCTGATGCTTGAACCAGGGACGCTCTTTCAGGCCCTGGCTGACGGTGAAGGTCCTCTCGGTCAACAGGAGCTTGGCGTTGATGGCTTGCAACCCGGCAGATTGCCATGCGGCGCCGGCGTTGTCATTCAGCTTCGCAACCGCCTGGCGGTAGCGCTGGGCTGCGCGGGCATAGGCTTCCACACCGTTTTCCAGCGGGGCAAAGTTTAAGTAGGGCGGCACTGGCTGCTTGGGCGGAGGCACGTACTGCTTCTCGGGATCGGCGGTAGCGGTGAAAACTCCTTCCTCAACTTCGCGGTTACGCTCGCGCGCCAGGTCTTGTTGTTGCTTCAGCTCTTTTTTCAGCTCCGCAACGTAGCGCTTGATGGTATCGGCTGAGCCCGTAGGATCGAACGGCAACAGGTCAGCGTCGGCAAAGCGCATGACCGTGCTTCCAGCCATCTGGGACAGCGCACGCTCGTAAACGAATTTCGTGTCACCGAAATGGGTGTACCAGTAGAAGTCATCGTAGATGGAGTGATAGACTCCACCGCCGCTTTCGCCGCCGAATCCCATGTTCAGCGCGGCCACGCCGGCGAAGTCGAGGAAGGCCGTGTAGTCGGAACCGTCGCCCAAAGCGCCCAAGCGAAGGTCGGCCCGGTCACGCAACTCCTCGCGATCCTCTGAACTGCTGGCGCGTCCGACGCGCCGTAGATAAGCGCGCTTCCAAACCGTCAGGTGTTTCTCTGGGTCCTGAATCTCGCGCTCGACCTGGTTGACGGTGCGTTCCAGCAGATGAGAGCCCGAAACATTCAGGTAGCCGCGTGCGCTGGAATCGGAGTTGAGATAGATCACGGCGTGCTGGCGCAGTTCGTCCTGGTGCTGCTCAACCCACTCGGTGGAACCCAGCAGGCCAGGCTCTTCCCCGTCCCACGCGCAGTAAATGATGGCCCGCTTCGGACGCCAGCCCTGCTTCACCAACTCGCCCAGCGCTCTCGCCTCCTCCAATTCCACCACCATGCCAGAAATTGGATCGTCAGCTCCATTGACCCAGGCATCATGATGGTTGCCGCGAATCACCCATTGATCGGGAGTTTCGCTTCCCGGAATCTTCGCGATCACGTCGTAGATGGTTTTCAGGTCCCAGTTCGACTTCACCACAAGGTGAACTTTGGCGGGCCCGGGTCCGATCCGGTAGGTAATGGGGAGCGCGCCCCGCCAAGTATCAGGCGCAGTAGGACCCGAGATCGCCGCCAGCAAGGGTTGGGCATCTCCGTACGAAATCGGCAGCACCGGAATCGTAGTAATGGTTTTGGCGTCTTTAAGGCTCAGCCTTTTCGCATCCTTCGTGGCACCCACTCCGGGAGTCAAGGGATCGCCGGGATACTGTGTATCCATCACGCTGCCGCGCTGTACTCCCTCTTCGGGACGATAGGGCCCAGCCGGATAGTTCCGCCCCTCGAAGTAGCCATCGTCTCGAGGATCGGAGTAGATGATGCACCCGACGGCGCCATGCTCAGCGGCGACCTTGGGTTTTATTCCACGCCAGCCTCCACCGTAGCGCGCGATTACGATCGCACCTTTCACCGAAACTCCCAGCCGGTCCAGTTGCTCGTAGTCATCGCGCATGCCATAGTTCACATAAACAAGGGGGGCGGTGACGTCTCCATCGATGGAGTACGCGTTGTAGGTAGGCAGCTGTTCGGAGGTTTGTTGTGACGTCGGATCGATACTGAGCGGCGGCTCCTGCAGTTTGGCGACAAAGTGCGTCGGCGATACCAGTTCCACCAGGCGCTCTTTCGGAGTCGGAAATAGCACGTCGAAGGTTTCAATGTGAGCGTCGAAACCGTACTGCTGGAACTTTGACAGGATCCACTCCGCATTTTCCCTGTCGTATGGCGAACCGACATTGTGAGGCCGCGCGCTCAAGTGCTGCATCGAGTCTTTCATCGTGTCAGGATTGGGAAGGTTGCGGAACTTCGCCTCCCAGTCGCGCTCGATGGCCGCATGCGCTGGCGAGTAGCCGTCCATGGACTCGGGGCCATTTGCTGCATTCCCCAGCTGAAGCAGGGAAAAAAGCAAAACGCTCACACCAATGCGGTTCGTCACTTATTTACCTCCGTCCATGTCATTCTGCGGGGATGCGAGACACTCTTCACAGGGTTGCAGACTATAACAAGAGCCCACGGAATGTCTTGACTTATCTGGAGAATCACCGAAGCGGTTCGTTGCTAGCGCAGTAGTGCCACGATACGCTGGCGAAATTCGATATAGCCCGGTTCGCTTAGCATGCCGTGCATCTGGTAGGCGATCTTGCCGCTGCGATCCAGCAAAATCAGGTAAGCGTCATCCGGCTCCTGGTAGCTCACCAGTTTCTTCAGGTCGGACTCGCCATGCAGCACCGGAACGAAGTAGTCGCGATGGTCTTCGGGCACGCCCTTCCTCATGCTGGAGATCACCATTCCGCGAATGAATCCCGGAACATCTTCCAATACGGGCAACTGATAGAGCACGAGGTGCGCTGTACCGGCGAAGTCTTTTTCAATCCTCTGGCCCCACGCAGATGTCGGCGTCTTCGAAGCTTTCGAGAATCCCAGGATCAAGACTGCTACCTTGCCGCTGGCTGCACCCGGCAAGGCAACGTGGTGGCCAGCGAGGCTCTCACCCGCAATCGTAGGCAAGTCCTGGGCGACAAGCGTCGCGGCGACACTCAAAGCCATCGCCAACAGGCCAGACCATACTCTCGTTCCGAACATACTTGTGATCTACAACATGCCGCCGGTTTTCGTGGTCAGAATACTGAGCGCCATCTCCAGCTTGGCAATGGCTTCATCCAAGTCGGGATGTTTATCCGCTTGCTCTCTTAGTCCGCTCAGAATACGGTGGGCTTCGGCAACGTGTTCGACCGCGCCGGGGTCTTGGGTTGGGACGGGAGGTTGTTCTGGAGACTCGGGACTCATGGGATCACCTTCGCAACATCTTACAAGCTGGCTTCGGTGTTGAAAACCGCCAACCTTAACGGTTCCTCGAATTCACCTCGCCTCGAGCGTTTCGACTTGCGCTGAATGCCGGTTCCGGTGCAAACTCGGCGCACGCACTGGGCTAACCGTGGAAATCAAAGAGAAATCTAATCCGGTCGCCATCGCAATCTTTTACGGTATCGCGATTGTCACCATCGCCGCTTATGGCTATGGGATCGGGGGCATGGACTCGCTTCGAGCAGGGGCCATCTATGCCGTCTCGGGCCTGATTCTCGCCTTCGTCTGCGTCGGCTTCGCGCCCCGATTCATCGTGGTGGTCGCGCTGGCCACCGGCATGCTCGGCAGCATGATGCGAGCTTCCATAGCTCCCGAGATCACGTCGCTGATCCCCAGGCAAAACACCATCGATTACTTGCAGAAAATGATGGCGGTGTGTGGTGCCATCGGTTTCGCAGGCGGGCTTTACGGGGGATTTCGCTTCACCGGCAAAGGTATCTTCAACTGGCTGAGCAAGGCGCTCCTGACTCGCATGCCGGCCAACCAGGTCAAGTCGGTCCCCTTGCGATATCACGCCGTGCGAGAGTTGACCCACCACTTCTACGCCTCCGAGCGAATGTACTTCTCCGTACTAGCTGCCGTGGGCAGCACCCTGATCGCGGTAATCGAGGTCCATCCGGTCCCAAAGTCGGCGCTCATCATCTTCCTGGCGATTCTGATCTCCACTAACCTTGCGTGGTTTCTAGGAGAATGGCTGAGGCCACGCCTGCGCGTGCTGGTAGGCGTCTTCCGCATATTGCAGCAGATGTGGCAGGCGCTGCTCGCTTTCCTTCTGGGATACGCCGCTATCATCTTCATCTTCGCTTGTTTCTATGCGGCGGCCTGGCAGCATAACCGCGCCGCCGCTTTCCAGGGCATTAACCTCATATCGCCGGTTCCTCCCAGCTTTGGGGAGTTTGTGTACTTTTCGGTAGTCACCATGGCCACGCTAGGATATGGAGACGTCATTCCGGCGGACGCGGTCACGCGCACTCTTGCTTGTATCGAGGTGGTAATCGGTGTCGGCTGGGTAACCGTAGTCCTGAGCGCCGCCTCAGCGCTAGCCCGGCCCCGAGTGAACCAAATGTTGAAGGAGGTTTGGCAGGAAGAGGGCGAGACCGATTCAGAATAGGCGCCGGCAAGGTAAGAGACAAATTGGTCACCCAGGCTAAGTCGGACGTTTGACAACGCCTATCTCACAGCGCAAGCGGGACGATTCGTTTATCGTAGAGTCTGGTTCCGGCGGTTGCTGACAAACCTGCACAGCGATCGGTTTCGGGCTGGACAATCTCATGGGTCAAAACATCGTCATCCCCGACCTCGGTCCTCGCGCGGTTCGTTCACCGCTGCGGCTCGACGCTCAAGGCTCCCTCGAAAGCACCTTTGTTCACGACGAAATGTACTATCGCGATCCCTTCGAGGAAGGACCGAACCGGGAAGATTCGGTACAGTTATTCGAGAGAGCCGGACCGCGCGAGAAACTCTATTTCGAGCCTGCCAAGACAAAGATCGCCATTGTGACGTGCGGCGGTTTGTGTCCCGGTCTGAACAATGTCATTCGGTCAGTTTACGTCCAACTGCATTATCACTATGGAGTACCGGCGGTGCTTGGAGTTCGCTACGGCTTCTCTGGATTCTCTGCCGAAGCTGCCAGTCCGCCCATCTGGCTGAATTCGGAGATGGTGAACAATATTCATCAGCTCGGCGGTACCTTGCTGGGCACTTCACGCGGACCGGTCAGCGCTGACATCATTGTTGATTTTCTGGAGCAACGTGGCATCAACATCCTGTTCACGGTTGGTGGCGATGGGACGCAACGCGCTGCCCATAGCGTGGTGGAGGAGATTGAACGCCGCAAGCTCAAAATTTCCGTGATCGGAATTCCTAAGACCATCGACGACGATGTGCAGTATGTGAACCGTTCGTTTGGATACTTCACCGCCATTGAGAAGGCCAAAGACGTAATCGATTCAGCCCATGTGGAAGCGCGTTGTGTGCTGAATGGAATCAGCATCGTAAAAGTCATGGGCCGCGACTCCGGCTTTATCGCCGCGGGCGCCACTTTGGCCAGCCAGGAAGTGAACTTCACCCTCGTGCCTGAGGCGCCGTTCCAGCTTGAGGGCGAATGTGGATTGCTAGCTGTGCTACATCGCCGGCTGCTGGAGAGACGTCACGCGGTGATCGTCGTCGCCGAGGGAGCGGGACAGCACCTGATGCCACCCTCTGAAGAGCGCGATGCCTCAGGAAATTTGCTGCATCGGGACATCGGGCTTTTCCTGCGACACAAGATTCAGGAACACTTTGCCGCCCAGCGACTGCCAGTGGTGATTCGCTATCTGGATCCGAGCTACTACATCCGCAGCGTACCCGCCTCCACGGTCGATTCGGTGCTCTGCGATTCTTTCGCGCGTCACGCCGTTCACGCGGCCATGGCGGGCAAGACCGACATGATCGTCGGCTTGCAACATGGAGTGTTCATCCACGTCCCCATTCCGATGGCGACTACACAGCGCAAGCGGCTTACGAATGAGGAATGGGCTTCAGTGGTGATGGCTACCGGGCAGGACGATTTGGGATAGCCCTTTCGGCAGCGCGAAGGGACGTGCCTTCAGGCGCGCCGATGAGTCCTCTAATGCTTCTGATGACGAGCGGGCTTCAGCCCGCGAGAGATGGCTTTATAGACTTTTCTGCGAAGTCTATTACCCCTAGCCATTCTCACTCTCCAGCGGCACGTTCGCCGTCACCAGATGCCGCTTGGCCTTCTCCTGCAGCTCGGCGGTCATCGGAACGCTCTTGCTCGTTTCTAGACTGGCTTGCACTGCAACGCTATCGCACGTCGACACCATCTTGCCGGTCTCGTCGTTATACATCTGATGGATGAAGCGAAAATACTTTTCACCAACGGCCAGAAAGCCGCTCTTGATTTCGACCAGTTCCCCGCCGCGCAACTCTTCCAGGAATTGATAGTTCTGGCGCACAATGGCCACTCGCAGATTTTGTTGTTTCATCGAAGCTGGCGTCATTCCGATGGCATGCAGCAAGAACCAGGTCGCCTGATCGAAGCGCGAGACATACATGTGCGAGTTCATGTGACTCGCGAAATCGTACTCCGACGCGAGGATCGCGCCTTTGAAAGTGTGGACCCAGTCAGCCATGTTGTCGCCTTTCGGAAGAAACCGCCTTTCGCGTTTCGCTGTTCGCTCTTCGCGGTTCGCTTTTCGCGGTTCGCTTTTCGCTGTTCGATTACGGCTTTAGCTCTTAGCTTTTAGCTCCAAGCTCTTAGTACTTCGACATTGCACTGTCATTGCTGATAACTCTGATCGTGCTTAGTTGAGCGCTCAGAGGCATCTTCATCAGATATCTCTTAAAGTTCTGTCATCCCGAGCGAGCCCAGCCGGTCGAAGAGCCTGCCCCGAGCGAAGCCGACGGGACCCTATTCCGGCAATGCTGCTCGTTCTGCAGCGGTGTCGCTTATCCCTTCCGTCTCGTCCTCGCTCTCGATAACTTCTGCCAGAAACTCCGCCATCCACTCCAAGGCTACCTCGGTCTGGTCGCGATGCGGTGAGTGCTTGCAATTCGGCAGCATCAGAACCTCGGTTGTGGGTACCTGCGCTTTGATCGCCTCTACTTGGGCGACCGTCCCGTACTCATCGCCCTCGCCCTGAATGCACAAGACCGGACAGCGTATTGCCGGCAAATATTTTTCGATGCTCCACGACCGAAATTCCGGATCGAGCCAGATATCGTTCCATCCCCAAAAAGTCTCATCGACGTGCTGGTGATATCGGCCAAGTTTAAGCGGCAGGTCGGTCGTCTGATACGCCACTTTTGCCTCTGCGATGCTGGCGACGCTCAGGTCCTCCACAAACACATGCGGCGCTTCCAGAATCAAGGCGCGTGGACGCTCGGGATATTTCCCAGCGAAGATGATTGCTATCGATCCACCATCGCTATGGCCCAGCACAATTGGCTTCGCGATGTTCAGCTTGTCGAGCAACTCCGGCAGCACCACTTCGCCTTCGTGATGCATGAATTCCACAGGCCTCTTCTCCCGCAGCTTGTCCGAACCTCCCAGTCCATACCGCGAATAGACGAGTATGCTTGCGCCGGTGCGCGATGCGAGGCGTTGTGGAAAGTCCTTCCACAGCGCCACCGAACCCAGACCTTCGTGCAGCATGACGATCGTCGGGCGACGCTCGTCGGCTGGTTCGATCCATAGCGTCTCTAGTCGCTTACCATCGACCAGAACTTCGCCGCGTTGTTGAGAGATTTGCAAGGGCTATTCCCTATTCCATCGACGGGTCCGCGGCCTGTGCAACCAGCGTCGACAGCGTTGTCGTAGATCCTTGCATGGCCACGCGCTGATGGTAGAACCACAGTCCGTGCAACCCGCCGAGTTCTTCGCCCCCGCCAGCGCGTCCAGGTCCGCCATGCATGAGAGACGGCAGAACGATGCCGTGTCCGGTGTGACTGTCGCCAATCGCCGGATCGACCAGCAGTAGGCGACCATGGGTTGTGCCTAGCGCAACGGCTGCCTCGGCTAGAAACTCCGTGTCGCCGCTGAATACTGACGCGGCCAGCGAACCGCCGCCGCGCCGTGCAACCGCGAAAGCATCGGCTCTGTCGCGATAGGGAACGACCGTCGCCACCGGCCCGAAGATTTCCAGTTCGTGGACCATGTCTCCGGTTAAGCTGTCATCAAGCTTAAGAAGCGTGGGCGGAACAAATGCTCCCTTGGCAGTATCCGCATCGAGGGGCGCGAACGGCTGAGGCGAATAGGCAACCGTCGCCTGTGCGCTCAACTTGCGAATTCCCTCTTCCACAGACTTGCGCTGTACCATGTTCACAACTGGTCCCATGTTTACCGATGGATTCGCGGGATCGCCCACGACGATCTTCGCCAGCGCCGCCGCGATGGCATCGGCTGCTGCGCCCGCGTGTTCAGCAGAAACCAGAACACGTCGAATCGCAGTACATTTTTGGCCGGTCTTCAACGTCATCTCGCGAACGACTTCACGGACGAAGAACTCAAACGACGGCGAACCGGGCGCCGCATCCGGGCCGAGCAGCGCGGCATTCAAACTATCGGCTTCGATGTTCACGCGAACGCCCTGCTTGCTAACCCGCGGATGCTGGCGGATTCCCTCACCCGTGTCCGCTGAGCCGGTAAAGGCGACCGCATCACCCAGCCGCAGGTGATCGAGCAGATCGTTCGGCGAGCCGCACAATATGGATAGCGACCCCGGCGGAAGGATGCCGGCATCGATCACCACGTGCACCATCTCCTGCGCGAGCCACGCTGTGGACGTTGCCGGTTTGCTGAGAGTGGGAACCCCCGCCAACAGGCTGACCGCCGCTTTCTCCCATAGACCCCACGCGGGGAAGTTGAAGGCGTTGATGTGGACTGCCACTCCGTCGAGCGGAACACCCACATGCAGCCCTTGAAAATTCTGGTCACGCGCCAGGCGCATCGGAGAGCCATCGCGCAGCAGGTGCGTCTCTCCAAGTTTCGCGCCAATCTTGGCGAAATATTTCAGCGTGCCGATCGAGCCGTCCACATCTATGGCGGCATCAGCCTTGGTATTTCCGGAATTCTTGCGTGCAATCTCGTGCCACTCGTCGCGGCGAGTCGCCAGTAGGTCGGCAATCTTTCCCAGCAACTCTGCGCGTTTCGCATAGGTGAGCTTGCGCAGTTCCGGACCTCCCACATTGCGGGAGTAGTCGAGTGCAGCTTTCAGGTCGAGACCTTTCGAACTCGCCGTGGCGAGCACGGTACCGTCGCATGGGTTGACCAGTGGCGTGCCATCTCCCGCGCTAGCCTGCCATTTCCCGCCGAGGTAACTCTGAAGGACCTTGGTATCCGAGGCAATCCGATTTTCCAGTGTAGTAGCCACGATTTATCTCTTCTCCGATGATGATGCCAGATGCTGCTCGACCCAAGGCACGGCCCACTGCGCCGCTACCTCTTCAGGCAATGTGCCCGAGCTTGCATCGTGCGTCAGAATTTCGCCGGCGCGTTTGGCGCCGCGTTGGGTCAGCAACTTGTCAAAGCGAACTCCGCCAAAACAATAAGTATCTTTGTAGGTGCGATCGCCGAGCGCGATCACCCCGTAAGTCACGCCGCTGAGGTCAGGCTTCTCCGTCTCCAGACTGCTGAGGAGCGCCTGTGCGTTGTCGGGGACGTCACCTTGTCCATAGGTGGAAGTGCAGATGAGGAAGGTGCCGCCGCTCTGAAAGGCGCTAGCGTCAAGGCCATCCATGACGCGGATCGTCACCTGATGGCCAGCCGCCTCCAGCGCTTGTTGCACCTCCTGCGCCACCATTTCGGCTGTGCCGGTCATGGTTCCGACCAGGATCGTGATGTCGAGTCCCATGCTTGTGTTCCTCGCCCAGGCACTATTATACGTGCGGCCACGGAAGTATAATGCATCCACGGTGAGCCGAAAGCGCGACATAGTGCATGTAGAGGAGAACGATACGGCGGAAGCCTCTGCCCCGTCGATTCCCGCCAACGCCGCAGACAGCCTCGAATCCGATTATCTCCGGCTGTTGGGGGAACGTGTGCGAGAGACACGGGCCAGGCGGGGTATGACGCGCAAGATCCTCGCCCACGATTCGGGAGTTTCGGAGCGCTACCTGGCGCAACTCGAAACTGGTCAAGGCAATGTTTCGATTTTGCTGCTGCGGCAGATCGCACAGGCGCTCGACACGCCCCTGCAGGCACTTGTCCTCGACGGGCCCGAGCCGCCCGTCGACTTGGTTCACACCACGGAATTCTTGCGGCGATTGCCGGCAACGGAACTTGTCGAGGCTCGCCGCCTTCTGGTGGAACACTTCGGCGGCGTTGACTTGCACGCAAGGCGCGGCCGTGTCGCACTGATCGGCCTGCGCGGCGCCGGCAAATCCACTCTGGGAGCCATGCTCGCTGACCGGCTGGAAGTGCCGTTCCTTGAACTCGATCGCCTGATCGAACAGGAGAGTGGGGTCAGCCTCAGCGTGATTTTCGATCTCTACGGCCAGAGCGGCTTTCGCCGGCTGGAACGCCGCATTTTGGACCAGGTCATCGAACGTTATCCGCGATTCGTATTGGCCACCGGTGGCAGCCTTGTCTCTGAGCCTGCGACGTTCGAGCGGCTGCTCACTATGTGCTTCACCGTCTGGCTGCGGGCTACTCCAGAAGAACACATGCAGCGCGTCATTGCGCAGGGCGATATGCGTCCCATGGCCGACAATCGCGAGTCCATGTCGGACTTGCGGCGCATTCTCGATGTGCGGGAGCCGCTTTATCGCAAGGCAGACGCTACCATCGACACAGGCGGGCGCCCGGTGGAAAAAAGTATGGGGATGCTGGAGCAGGCAATTCAGGAAGCATGACCGGTCTGGGCGCTGTTCCTCTCCGACGATTTTTCTTGACCTGTTCGCAAATTGCGAACATCTTATTAAGTGCACGTTATCAGCCGGAAGAAGCTTCTGGATGCAGCAAAGCGGCATGGGGATCTCTCCGCTCCCTTGGATGTGTGGTACCGGGTGTCCAAGAAAGCAGCGTGGAATTCGCTAGACGAAGTGCGACAGACATTTCCCTCGGCGGATTCGGTTGGGAAATATACTGTGTTCAACATTAAGGGCAATACATACCGTCTGATCGTTGAAATCAACTACCGTAGCAAACGAATCTTTATCCGGCAGGTGCTGTCGCATGCCGATTACGACAAGGGAGGATGGCGATAATGAGCGCATTAGCAATTAGCCCGGTGTATGCCAAGCTTTTGGCGAAAATTCCTCCCAAGGTCATCCGCTCCGAAGCCGAGAATGAGCACTATATCAATGCCCTGTACGCGCTTGAGCAAAAGCGATCGCTAACCAGAGAAGAGAAAGAGTTGGCCGATCTGCTGACGCTGCTGATTGAAGACTTTGAGGCGAAGCGGTACCGGCTGCCGCATGCCACGCCGCGGCAGGCCTTGTCTTTCTTGATGGAGCAGCACACTCTCAAGCAAAAAGACCTCTTAGACATCTTTGGTTCGCGCAGCATCGTTTCCGAAGTGATCAGTGGCAGGCGAGAGCTGACGAAAGAACAGATCAGACGCCTAAGCCAGCGTTTCCATGTCTCGCCGGAGCTGTTCTTTTAGCTGGTTTCGCACTCCGCGAACCTGCATCATATTTCCCCTGCAACACTCATAGAAATGCACTATAATGCACCTATCCGCAGTGGGGAACGCATACGCCAGCCTGGCGCTGCTTTGAGGAGAGTTCGACCTGACATGCCAACCGTAAATGAGAAGGAATTGGTCACGTTTGACGTGGCTTCGGGAGAGCATCGCCATTGGCGACTCTCAATCGATGGCCGCATGGCGACGCTGGCCATGGACGTCAATGAAGATTGCGGCCTGAGGCCCGGCTACAAGCTCAAGCTCAACTCCTACGACCTCGGGGTTGACATTGAGCTGCACGACATCCTGCAACGCATCCGCTTCGAGCATCCCGAGGTGGCGTGCGTGGTGCTGACCAGCGCGCGTGAGCGCATGTTCTGCGCTGGCGCCAACATTTATATGCTGGGCACCTCGTCGCATGCCTGGAAGGTCAACTTCTGCAAATTCACCAATGAAACCCGCAACGGCATGGAAGACTCCAGCCGTCACGACGGATTGAAGTTTCTTGCCGCGTTGAACGGAACCACCGCCGGCGGCGGCTACGAACTCGCGTTGGCATGCGACGAAATTCTGCTGGTCGATGATCGTTCCAGCGCCGTGAGTTTACCCGAAGTCCCCCTGCTGGGCGTGTTGCCCGGCACCGGCGGTCTGACACGCGTAGTGGACAAACGCAAGGTGCGTCGCGATCTCGCCGACATGTTCTGCACCAATCCCGACGGTGTGAAGGGCGAGCGTGCGAAAGAGTGGGGCCTGGTGGATGACGTTGCGGTCCCGGAAAAATTCCAGGAACTGGTGCGGGCTCGAGCCTCAGCCTTAGCAGCCGATTCGACACGTCCCGCTGCTGTAGCCGGCATCAAGTTGACTCCGTTGCAACGCACGGTTGACAACAATGGCTACCACTATAAACACGTTGATGTCACGTTCGATCGCTCGGCGCGAACGGCGACACTGACCGTGCGCGCACCTGAAGGACTGCAGCCGGTCGAACCGGATGCGATTCACGCTGAGGGTGACCAGTGGTGGCCGCTGGCCATGGCGCGCGAACTCGACGACGCCATCCTGATGCTGCGAGTCAACGAAGCAGAACTCGGACTTCTCCTGCTCAAGACATCGGGCAGTGCTGAAGCGGTTCTTGCCAGCGATACCGTCATGCTGGAGCATCGCAATGATTGGCTGGTACGCGAAACCATCGGCATGTTGCGCCGGACCCTGGCACGGTTGGATGTTTCTTCGCGTAGCATGTACGCCATCATCGAGCCGGGATCGTGTTTCGCGGGCCTGCTCTTTGAACTGGCTCTGGCGGCGGACCGCAGCTACATGCTCGCACTTCCCGAAGAAGAAGGAGAAGTGCCGAAGATTGCGTTGGACGAAATGAATTTCGGTCTGCTGCCTGCTGTTAACGATCGCGGCCGTCTCGAAACCCGATTTGGCGGGAACGCACGATGCCTGGCTGGAGCGGTAGAAGCCAAGGGCAAGCTGCTCGGCCCCAAAAACGCTCTAGAACTCGGCCTGATTACCCTGGCGCCAGACGATCTCGACTGGGAAGACGAAGTGCGCATGGCCATCGAAGAACGCGCGGCGCTCTCGCCGGATGCGCTCACTGGCATGGAAGCAAACCTCCGTTTCCCCGGCGACGAAACCATCGAGACGAAGGTTTTTGCTCGCCTCTCTGCGTGGCAGAACTGGGTATTCATCCGGCCAAACTCGACCGGGGAGCATGGGGCGCTCAAGCTCTTCGGCACCGGCTCGAAGGCGCGCTTCACTTGGGAGAGAGTGTAATGGCAATCAATTATCAAGATCGCATTCCTAACAACGTAGACCTCGGCTCCAACCGCACGTTGCAGCGCGCACTAGAACATTGGCAGCCAGAATTTCTGAAGTGGTGGCAGGACCTCGGTCCGCGCGACTTTCAGGTGGCCGATGTTTACCTACGTACGGCGACCTCGGTGGATGCGAAGGGTTGGGCCACCTATGGATTCGTGCAGATGCCGGACTACCGCTGGGGAATTTTTCTCGCCGACCGCGATCCGGAGCGCAAGATTGGCTTCGGCGACAACTACGGTCAGGAAGTCTGGCAGCAAATTCCCGGCGAATTTCGCGCCATACTGCGCCGACTGATTGTCACTCAGGGCGATACGGAACCTGCATCGGTCGAACAACAGCGTATGCTCGGCCATACCGCTCCGTCGCTTTATGATCTGCGCAATCTCTTCCAGGTGAATGTTGAGGAGGGCCGCCATCTATGGGCGATGGTTTATCTGCTGCACGCGTACTTTGGACGCGATGGCCGCGAAGAGGCTGAAGAGTTGCTGGAACGTCACTCCGGCGACGCCAACAAGCCGCGCATCCTCGGCACGTTCAATGAGCCCATCAGCGACTGGCTCAGTTTCTTCATGTTCACCTACTTCACCGATCGCGACGGCAAGTTCCAGTTGAAGTCGTTGGCCGAGTCGAGCTTCGATCCGCTGGCCCGCACCTGCTCATTCATGCTGACCGAAGAAGCGCACCACATGTTCGTAGGCGATACCGGGATCAACCGCGTGGTGAGACGCACGCTGGAAGTGATGAAGGAGTTGGGCACGGAAGATCCGCTGGCAGTCCGCAACGCCGGCGCCATCGATTTGCCCACCGTGCAGAAGTATCTGAACTTCTGGTTCAGCTCGTCGCTCGACTTGTTTGGTTCGGAGACGTCCTCGAACGCGGCGTCTTATTTCGCCAACGGACTGAAAGGGCGGCCGGATGAGGCGCAATACGAAGATCACGTCGCCGCCGAACAGACCTTCGCGCTGGAACTGCCGGACGGAAATGGCAGCACGAAGACCGAGCAGATTCCGATGCGCAACGCCATGAACGAAGTCACGCGCGGCTCCTACGTCCGTGACTGCGAGCTGGGTGTGAAGCGGTGGAACCGGCTAATCGAAAAGGCCGGATATTCGTTCCGCCTATCATTGCCCAGCACGCGTTTCCGGCGCAACATCGGAAGCTGGGCCGGAGTTCCGACTGATCTAACCGGGCAGCCGATCGGCCAGGAACAGTTCAGCAACCAGCTCGGCGGGTGGCTGCCGAGCGAGAGCGACCGCGCATACATCATGAGCCTGATGCACGGTGTACACGAACAGGGCAAGATGGCGGCATGGATTGCGCCTCCGGATCGGGGCATCAACAACAATCCTGTGGACTACGAGTACGTAAAACTGCACTAGCAGGTGACTTCTAGGTTTTTGGCTGTCGCTGTTCGCGTTTCGCTCTTCGCGAAACCAGTTTTAGCACGGCGATGCCGACGTGTTAATTTGACGGTTCCAGTTTTGCACCCGGATGGCACAAACTTTCTTGGCCGGCGCCCTGATGAACTTCGTGTCGGCGAAAAGCGAGGAGCGAAAAGCGGCATTCATGCGACACATCGCGATCATCGGTAGCGGGCCGGCCGGTTGTTACCTGGCAGACAATCTGCTTCGCCTGGTTCCCGATGCTTCCATCGACATCTTCGAACGGCTGCCCGTACCGTTCGGACTTGTCCGGTACGGAGTTGCTCCCGATCATCAGGGTACAAAGTCAATAGCGCGGGTGCTCGACCGCGTGCTGTCCCGCGATCGCGTCAGCTTCTTCGGCAATGTCGAGGTTGGCCGCGACATTCAGCTTGAGGAGTTGATGTCGCTCTACGATGCGGTGGTGCTGGCAACCGGCGCCTCGTGCGACCGCCGTCTCAACATTCCGGGCGAGGCGCTTCCGGGCGTCCTGGGCTCGGGCGCATTCACCGGATGGTACAACGGCCATCCGGATCATCGTCCGCCAGCGGTCGACGGTGTACGGTCGGCAGTGGTTATAGGCAACGGCAATGTGGCCATTGATGTGGCCCGCGTTCTCGCCGAAGAGCTCGGCCGAGTTGGCCGGATCTGATCTCTCGCCCGAGGTAATGGGATGGCTGGAAGCTCAATCGATCGAGACCATCCACATCGTCGGCCGGCGCGGTGCTGGCGATGCGAAGTTCACGCAGCACGAACTGGCTGAACTTGGTACGTTGCAACGCGCGGTTGCAATCGTCGTGGATCCGGCTGGCCTGTCCGGCGATAGCGCAATCGTCGAAACCTTGCGAAGTTTCGCTGCGAACAAATCGCCCAGCGCAGCGGTCACGATTAACTTTCACTTCAACTTAACGCCAGCGGCTTTTCTCGGAGAATATGATCTCCGTGCCGTGCAGTTCCGTTCTGCCGACGGAACCCTCCGCGAAATACCGGCGCTGCTCGCCGTGATCTGTATCGGATACGAAAGTCGTGCCTGCTGCACCCTCACTCCCACTAACGGAAGTTTTCGCAACGAAGACGGAAAAATCAAAGACAGATTGTATGTGGTTGGATGGGCCAAGCGAGGGCCATCGGGAACGATTCCGACGAATCGCGCTGAAGCTCAGCAACTGGCGCAAAGGATCGCGCAAGAGGCGCTGGATGGCGAGCGGTCGGGACGGGCAGGGGCCCGGCAACTGCTCGAACAACGGCAAGTTTGCTGGGTAAACCATGCCGCGTGGTGCAGGATTGATGCAGCGGAATTAGCTCGCGCCAGCGGCGAGCGTTGCCGTCACAAGCTCATCACCGCTGCTGAGATGTTAGAGGCCGCGCAGTTAGGCGAACTTCGCCGGACATAATTTTTTTTGTTCCTTCCTGAGTGCACCCGAATCAAATCGTCGCCCGCAAAAGAAACCCACTCGAAGCTCTGGGCTTCGAACCCAGGATGGAGGACAATTGAGGACCGCCGCCTCCGGCAACGAAATTAGGTAAGGTACGATGTATCCTGCGGTCGAAATGCATCCTTGTAGCCGATGAGCAATGTGATAAAAGCGTCCGAGAGAAAGATCGCCCCGCACCACACTCATCGGGCAGGACTGCGCACGGTTGCGATTGTAGAGGCGCTCAAGGGGTGCCTGGCATTGCTAGGTGCCTATGTCTTCATTCACATGATCCGCCGCGACGTGGATTTCGAAGACGCCGCGGAACATGTTCTCTTCTTCTTTCACATCAACCCTTACAATCACCGGTTGTCGCAGCAGTTTCTGAAGGCCGCCGACAATATCTCCACCACCAGCATTGCGATGATTGCCGGAATCGCCATCGCTTACGCTGTCCTGCGCTTCCTGGAAGGTTACGGGTTATGGAAGCAGCGCGTGTGGGCGGAATGGCTGGCCATCATCTCTGGGTGCATTTATCTTCCCTTTGAAGTCTACAAACTGATTCGTCATCCCAACGAGCTTCACTGGATCATCCTGGGTATCAATATCCTGGTCGTTCTTTACATCGGTTGGGTACGGTGGGACGAAATTGCGGCCGCCCGGCAGCGGCAATATCCAGTTCCTGTTGCGAACGATTAAGAAGTTATGTCCGGTCGGTGGCTTGCAGTGCTCTCTTCCTCCAGCATTTCTAGGACAGCACTGCGCGCTTGTCCGTCTTCATTCCCGATGGCTGGCGGGTCTACCTCCTCGAAGTACCGCCAGGCACTGTGCGCCTGCACAAGGTTGCCACTCGTGCCGCTGGCCGCCTCGCACAGCAGTGCAAACGCCAGGCTCTGGCTCAAACGGTGCAATAATTTTCTGGCATAGCGTTGTGCACTCTGCTCGTCGCGCATCGCCACCACGACTGCCTCGACGATCGCCGTCGATCCTCGCTCGCAGGGCGCTTGGCTAATTTTCCCCGGCCCTCGGGAAGCTGTTTCCACAATAGCTTGTATGCGCGATTGATATTGCTCCCAGCCTCGATACCGAGGCGCAAGCAGGCGCAGCAACTCCAGCGCTTGAATATTCGCAGAGCCTTCCCACACTGTGAGCACCTGCGCATCGCGGAGCAGTCGCGCCACCGGGTAATCACTGGTGTAGCCGTTGCCGCCAATCAACTCCAGCGCAGCCCGCGCTGCGGTGATGGCGTACTCCGCCGTCAAATATTTCGCCAGCGCTGTCACCATTCGCGGCCAAGTGCGGCGCTCCTGGTTTTGCTGCGCCGCGTCGAAAGCGAGGGCAGCTTCGAAGGCGAGCTGCCCGCCTGCTTCGAACTGCACTCGCATTCTCAAGAGTTCGTCCTGCACCATGGGGTAATCGACCAGCGCGTGTCCGAAGGCGCGACGCGATTTTGCCCAGGCGAGCGCCTCACGCAGTGCCCTGCGCTGGACGCCGGCAGAACCAACCGCGTTGTGGACGCGGCTGTACTCAAGCGCCTCCATCATCAGGCGGAAACCATCGGGTGGCGCAGCCACTTCGATTGCTTCGGCACCCAGCAAATCGATCTCTCCGGTGGGAAGTCCCTTGGTACCGAGTTTGTCTTTCAGGCGACGAACGCGATAACGGTTGGGCTCACCGTTTTCCAGATGACTGGGCACAAGGTAGAGGCCGAGTCCGGCGGTCCCGCCGACTGCGCCTTCGGGTCGCGCGGTCGCAAGCGCAAGACCGCTATTGGCATTGCTGGTAAACCACTTCAGTCCGTGGAGCGCGAAGCGATCGCCACTAGGGACAGCCGTGGTCGTGGTGGCTCCAACGTCGCTGCCGCCATGTTGTTCAGTGGCCCACGTGCCACCGGTCTTGGCCCGACCGTCCATACGGATAACGTCGTAAAGAAATTGCTGCCGCACGGCGTCCGGCGCATGCGAGCCGAGGACGTACGCCACCGCTCCGGTGAGAGTAACGGGACAATGCAAGCTGATGTCAGCTTGCGATAAGAGGTAGCCCATCGTGAAGGTCAACAGGTGAGGAGCCTTTTCGGCATAGGGCAAACCGATGATGCCGCGACGATAGAGCTCCTGATGCTGCTCGTCGTACCAGCGGTTCAGCACGACGCGGTTCACAACCTCGCCATTGCGGTCGTAGGTCTCCAACGCGGGAGGAGCATAGCGGTCGGTGTAGTTCGCTTGCGCATCGGCTTCCGTACACACCCAGTCATGGAATTCGGCGAGCTGCGAAGAATAGTTGGCCATGCGCGGCGCGCGCGCGATAAGCCAAGGTTCGAGATAGAGGTCGAAGCTGGTGGAATTCGTCATGGTCGCCTCCACAGCGTGGCGAGGAGCCAACTACACCGAGATTAAACCTCCGCGGAAGTCTGGCACAGCGGATTTTCGTTGGTTGGTTTTTTGCTCAACTCCCGGCAATGCTAAGGGCAAGAATTGCGAAAGTGCGATCAGCTGCTAAACAGTTCACTGAAAAACTCGCAAAAGCAGATCCGGGGGCAACATACGCTGCAGTTCTGGATTTGATTCCGGGGCGAAGCTGGCGTCAAGCAACATCGGGCGAGTACATACTCGTTTACGCACAAGGCCGCTCAACAAGCCCGCCCCCAGCATTAAAACATCTTCGGCGCGCATTTCGTACTTGCATTTCACAGCCGAATTGTGGCAAGGTAACGTTCGCGTCAGGAGAAACGCCCGATGATCATTCGCACACACAATCCGATGTGCAGGCAATCAGTGCCAGAACTGGTGCTCGATGGCCGCCGGGCGTGGTTTGTAGTCTGTAGCTAAACTCCGGCGTCTCGCGCCTACCAATCGCTAAATCTTTTATCGTCGTTCAGCTCTCGTGTAGTTGCGCCTTCGCATACCGGTGATTGCCGGTTTGTCGGCCATTGCCGCCACGAAGAGCGACAGTAGCCGCACTCGACTAGCCAGCGGCCCGAGACTTCAGATCTGTTTTCGTTCTTTGCTTGCTGGTCGTTTGCAACCAGGTTTTTGCAGTCTGACAGATGTGAGGTGAGCCATGTTGACCTTGAATATTCTGGCCAATGAAAAGCGCCGCGAGGCCTTATGCACTTCGTGCGTCTATGAAGTCACGCAGAAGGGCTACAACGGCGAGAAGCTCACCTTTTGCAACTACGCAGGCGAGCTGCGCGAGCTGAAGTTCGAGGTCTGCGAATGCAGTGTCTATGTCGACAGCCGCGTCGCCAAGCCCGCGAAGGTCGCCGGCTTCATCAAGCCTGGAGGAAATGCCAGGCCCAACATCACGGTGATTAAGATCGCTTAAGGTGGCGGCGGAAACCGTCAACCGATAAAATCCCAGCCGGAGACTTTCGGCTGGGATCACTCTTCATGGCTGACATCGTGTTGGAAATCTGCTGCGGCTCAACCGAAGATGCTGTGGAAGCAGAGCGCGGAGGCGCGGACCGCGTGGAGTTGTGTTCGGCCCTTTTTCTCGGCGGACTGACTCCGTCCGTGGGATCGGTCATTGTGGCCAAACAGCGACTGAAGATTCCAGTGATGGCGATGAACCGCCCGCGTCCGGCGGGCTTCTGTTATTCGCCGGTGGAATTCGCCGTGATGGAGCGCGACGTTGACCTACTGCTTCAGCATGGCGCTGACGGAATCGTCTTCGGCATCCTTAACCCGGATGGTACGGTCGATACCCGGCGCAGCAGCATGATCCGTCGCCACATTGGAGCGCGGCAGGCGGTGTTTCATCGCGCCTTCGACGTCACCCCCGATCCTTTGCGGGCGTTGGAAGAGTTGATTGATCTTGGAATAACGCGCGTGCTCACCAGCGGTCAGCGCGCCGGGGCGCCGGAGGGTAGCGCGCTGATTCGGCAACTGATGAAACGTGCGGCTGGAAGAATCGAAGTGCTGCCGGGCGCCGGCATCGGGCTCGACAATGTGCGCGACCTGATCGCCGCGACGGGATGTACCCAGATTCATATGACCGCATTCACGGAGCGCCAGGAAACCTCGACGCAATCCAATCCGCAGCTCAGGTTTGGAGATCCGTCCAGCCCACCGGAATCGAAGTACGAAGTAACCGACTCCGCTTTTGTTCGGCGAATGAAGGAAGAACTACAGACCTGCGGTGAGGACCAGGCGTGACCCGGCTGGTTGCGAAGACCGTCTGCAACGCAACAGCTCCGCTCTACCCTCGTCGGCAGGTCAACGGCTGGTGGTGAATTCCGTGGTGTTGGTTATGTAAAGTTCGTGCACTTTTTGATTGACCTCGTCGGGCGTGAGGCCGGTTGAGACCATGTAGTTGCGCAATTCATTTCTCTGATTCGCATCCACTGTCACCTTCGGTTTTCCATCCACATAGACCTGAACAGCCGAGCGATCTCTGACCAGCCGATAATTGTGCATAACTCATTGTAGTTGGTAATGCCACGGCGTGTGCTTCGAGCAAGCCTGGCTCACTTTGGCCTCTGACAAAGCTCCGGAGAGGTTGCCTGGCTCGCTGAGAAAACATGCTGCGGAAATTACCGTTGCAAAGGCATCTTGCGCTTTAGTGGATCCATCACAGTACAGGTAAGCCTAACCAAAGGAGAATGAAACAACATGTCAGATCAGCAGAGCGGCAAACAGAACCAAGGGATGCAGCAGGACGATATGAAGAAGAATAACCCCGGCCAGCAGAACCCGAATCAGCAGCAGGGCGGCCAGCAACAGCATGGCGGACAGCAGCAGAGCGGCCAGCAGCAGACTGGGCAGCAGAAGAATCCCCAGTCGGACCGCGACCGCGATCAGTTCAACAAGGACCAGCAGAAGAAACCGGCATAATCAGACGCCTTCCTCAATTTGCTGAAGGCGGTTGCGCGACGCCAGAGACAGAAGCACGCTGCGCAATCTTAAGTGCAGATGTTCACAGACGAGCTCTAGCGCTCTCACCGGTCGAACCTGGCTGGATGTGAGATTAGAGTGAACTCAATACTGCGGCTTCGGGGCATATGTTGGCCTCTGAAGCCGTTTGTATTTTGGCTGCGCGAAGCCTTTGGACCGGTAGACGGGAAATGTCACGGAAAAAATTGAGGCACCCGGGTTGGGTGCCTCGCAAGACTATTTGATCGGAGTTGAAACCTAACGATTGGCTTGGAACTTTCTGCGAATTATCCCACCCACAGCCAGCAAGCCACTTCCCAGCAGCAACAGGCTGCTCGGCTCCGGAGTCGTGCCGGTCTGCTGAGTAACTGAAATAGCGTCGAGGGCCATCCACGAGGGGTCGTCTCTGCCGTTGAAGGTAATGGTATCGCTACCAGTTCCCGTCACCGCGAACGAAAATTCCGTCCAATTGACCCCAGTATTGGGGTTGGTCTGGCTGAACACCGTAGTGGCATCCCACATGGCACTGAAATCACTGGGGTTGTCACCAACTGAGGCGAACCAGAAGCTGAAGGTGTAGTGGGCGCCGGGAGAATCAGTGATCGTCTGGCTGATCGATCCATCACCGCCAATATTACCCCAGACAGAGTACCAGTTGCCGTCTTGGGCTCCAGAATAGACATAAAATGGGCCGGTGACCACTTCCTCTAAGCCGGTTTGATTCCAGCCGGTGAAGTCGCCGGTCTCGAAGCTGCCATTGTTGACGAGGTTAGGACTAGCAAAGGCCGGTGCTCCGACAATAAGAACAACTACGAGAGCAACCACGGCCAACAGGGCTTTCTTTTGCATATTTCCTCCGGGGCTGAAGTTTGGATTCCTCAAGCCATACCACCTACATGGCGAGACGCAATTTAAGTTCCAATATAGAACTAATTAATTCAATGAGTTAGCAAACTTTGCGTCACTAAGGTCGCACACTCTTGCAGTGAAATGGAAACGAAATGACTACTGCCGCGACAGGAAAAATAAATTGAGGCACCCATGACGGGTGCCTCGAAAGAAATTATTTGCTCGCAGTCGAAGTCTAGCGATTCGCCTGGAACTTTCTGCGAATCATTCCACCCACAGTTAACAAGCCGCTTCCCAGCAACAACAGGCTGCTCGGTTCTGGAGTCGTACCGGCCTGCTGCGTCACCGAAACGTTGTCGAGGGCGGTATACGCCGGGTCATCGCGGAAGCTGAACTGAATGGTATCGCTACCGGTTCCAGTCACCGTGAATGACTCCAGGGGGGACCCGACGACTGGTGTCGATAAAGCGGCGGTCATCTTTTATAACGTTCCCATCCACCTTCGGCACGCACTTTGAGTTCACCCCCAAAGGCACGCCGACCAATGATTTCGTCAATCTGAGCACAAACTACGGTTCGGGACCGCACTCGCCTCCCAATCTGTGCCCGACCGGGCCGTCTTGCACCATTCCAGCGCCGCAACAATTATGCTGCAGAGCGCAGATCCCGCGGCCGCTAAGGCTGGGATTGCGGGTCTCACAAAAAATAGACTCGGCAAAGTTGAAGGCGCGGGCGTTTGCTTGTGTCTTGTCGAGTCTCCAATCCAGATCTGCGAATTCTCCTAAGCGCCTGATTCCCAAGAGGTTAGCTCCTCATTTTTGTCCCAACATTTCCCCAACAAATTCCTTACCTGTTTTTAACTCCCTCTTTAGGACTTCCAACCGGCTGCATTGCTACTTTGCACTCGTGGCCGGTGATTGGTTCACAGGCTGAGAGCAGAAGAAAGTGAACTAGCTTTCAACCTGGGGCACATCGGCAGCAAATCAGTTTTCGGCCGCCGCCGCGAACACACTTAAAGAGGAGAAACACCATGAAACGCTTTGCCTTCACCCTGACCTTGGCCCTGCTGCTCTCCACCGCGATGTGGGCGCAGTCATACAGCTTCCAGACCATCAACTACCCTGGCGACACCTTCACCCAGTTATTGGGCATCAACAATAGCATGCTGATTGCGGGCTACCACAATGTGAATGAGAACTCAGGATTCACTCTTCACTTGCCTTCGGCCTTCCTCAACGAGAACTATCCGAACTCGATGATGACCCAGGTCATCGGCATCAACAACAACGGGTATACCGATGGTTTCTACGTGGACAACAACGGCGCTACCCATGGCTTCTATAATGTAAGAGGCGGGAGCTTCCAGGGTAAGTTTACCAACGTCGATTTTCCTGGCACGCCTTTCAACCAATTGCTCGGCCAGAATGACATGGGCCAGGCGGCCGGCTACTACAGCCTGAGCCCGAACAACACTACCCCCGACTTTCCTTACATTTACGACGAATTGGGGGGAGGCGTTTTTCAGCCAATCAACATTCCAGCCGCCGTCGGCGGCGCTCAGGCCACCGGCATCAACAACTCGCAGCAAATATCCGGGTTCTACGTCGACGCCCAAGGCACCAACCACGGCTTCCTGCTGAACTTCGGGCTGTTGGTGACGCTCGATGCCCCTGGTAGCACCTTCACCCAGGCACTGGGCCTGAACAACCGCGGACAAGTGGTAGGTGACTACATGGACGCGGGTGGCAATACCCACGGCTTCGTATGGACCAACTCTGCGGGTTTCGTCACCGTCGACGATCCCAACGGTATCGGTACGACCGTCGTCAACGGCATCAATGACGCAGGCGACCTTGTCGGGTTCTACGGCACCTCTCCGATAAACAGCGGATTCCTTGCCACCCCGCGATAAGGCCTGTCGCGGCAAACACCTTACCCCGTCCCCCGAAGTGGGACGGGGATTTTTTTGGACTGGAGTCAATGGCGGATGGCGGGAACTCAGTTTGGGCTGGCGCGAGGAAATTATCATTTGTGCAATGACTCGGACAGGCTTACCAGATTTTGCGGAACCACATGAATGAAGCCGCCACGCGGGCTGTCGATGTCCGCTATGAGCAGGAACGCGATCGAGGCGACCAGAGGTACGACGAAAAGCAGGCTGGATTTTGGCTTCTCGCTATGCGTGCCATAGCCGACCAGCAGGTTGCAGCAGACAGCGATCGCGATCATCAAACCCCAGGCTGACGTTGGAATGCGGTTCCACCATGCCGCCTGGGTGTATCCCTGAGAGTTCAACACGTCGTTCATGCCCGCGACTGCGAGGGCGATTACGGGAGTCGGTTGCGCCAGGGCTGGAGCCTGTACCGCAGACCACATCTGCGTCTGCAGTTGAGCGGTATCAGCGTTGATCCGGTCTAGCTCAGCCCCACGGCGGGTGCGGTAGAACGCTATCCGCAAATCGAGATACTTCCTAAGCTGGGCATGCACCGCAGCCGCATTCGAGGCTGGCAGCAGATCGGCGCGGACATACTCCGTGCCAATTGCATTGGCTTCGGCTTCCTCGTAATTCTTGCGCAGATCGTAGCGGGCGACGGCCATCGAGAAGCTGAATCCGATGATGAGCGCCAGGAGCGTCAAGGTAGCGGTCTGCACCAGCGCAAAATCTTCACGCTCGTCCTCTTTCAGTGGTCGGCGCCGGCGCAAGGCAGCTCCAATCTGCGCGGAGAGCCACAGAACGACCAACACGAAGACGAAGAAAAGGCGCGGATAATTCAACATGGGTTATGCTCCTTCGTCAGTTCGGCCTGCTGAATCGGATGGCCGCCAACGTCATCTTTAGGACACCCATTCTGATACTACAATCTCCGGCGCCAGGGAGCAGAGCTGCGCGGACTTGAAACTCCTACGGCTGGGCGCCGGATCGGGCGCGGACCTTGTCTGGATGACGACGTCCTCGTCTGGCATACGCTTCAGTCGTGGTTCAGGGGTTGTGCTGCTGCTCGCGCGGAAACATCTTTTGCAACGCTGCGTACATGCTCGACTTCGGATTCAAGTACTTGAAGAGCTCCGCGTTGTAGGACGCACAATACGGAACGCCGGGAGCTGTCCCATAAATAATGCTTGGATCTTTATAAGGCGTGGCTGCCGATGGAATACCTTGAGCCCGAGTGGGATCCATGGTTTCCACAGAAACTACTCCGTCCGGCAACGGTACGACCGAGGTATTGGGGCCATTGGGAGTTTTATCGTTTTGAATGATCTGTTGCGCCGCGATTGCATACGAGCGCGATTTCGCTGCCGGCGTTCCTTCCGCGACTGCCGGATCGACGTTGGTTACAGCCATCGAAATTGAATAGTCGCTGTTGAGGTAAACCTCGAAGGTGCGGAACTGTTGGGGAAAATCCCGGAGCGACGAGGTTTCAACCTGCCAGAAACCGCTTTCCGGGGCGCGGCCAGCCGAGGGCGGAAACGCTTTCACCGTATTGAGATGACGATGCCCGGCGATCCACATGAGGAGGTTCGGAGTGCTTTGCAAGGCCGCAACCAGTCCAGTCAGGGACACGGCATTCCTCTGGGTGGCATTCGGATCGCGAGCAGCCTCCCACCATTCGACCTCAGAACCAATATTTGCCACCGCGATGGGTACATGCGCCGCGATGATCATCAACTGATTGGCTGCCTGGCCAGCGGCAAGTTCGGCCTGCAGCCAATTCCAGCGCGCCGCGTCGAGAAAGCCATGACCATGAATATCGTGCGAGCCATCGGTCTCCGATTGGGTATCGTCGATCACAATAATCTTGAGAGGTATGTCTGACTTGGGGACGAAGCTATAACAGGCAAAGCCACGTTCCCAGTTGGGGTCGTTGTAGTCGACCAAGTTGAACCCATGTCCCGCTGGATTCGTGGTCGTCTTGAAGAATTCTTCGATCCATTCCGTTCTTAACAGTGAGCGACGATTGGGATCGGCTGCGACCACCGGCGGCGCGGAGAACTCACCGACGGGCCCTGCACTCTTGATATCGCCATGGACGGTCGAGCCGTCGAGCACGCCCATGTAAAACAACCGCTCCTTCAGCTTTGACGTGTCGAACAAGCATGGGAATGTCGTCTTCGATGGATTCGGGATGAGGATATCTCCTGCTGCCCAAACTTTATCGCCGATAAATGCCTGGCGAATGCCAAGGTTAGGATCAGCATCTACCGGAATTGAGCCCAGGAAGAAATGGTCATGGTTGCCGAGCACTTGATACCACGGGATCGACTTATCAAGACCCGCGGCCTTGTAAGGTTTCTGGTAGTCGATGGTACTCGCTCCGATATGAGCGCCGGAGCTGGGAGAAATCACCTTACCGTCGATGACATCGAGGTACCACCTCAGCTCATTCAACTGGGTGCAGTTGCAGGTGTCGCCTAGCGAGATGCCGAAATCAAACGGATTCTGCTTGTGCAGCGCATTCACCGTCTGTATGGCGGCGTCAAGGACATGGGTGGTATACAACATGACCGGCGAATAGATCGAGGTCTCGTTGCCGGCATGGGCCACATCTTCCTGTTGCAGATAAATCAGCTGGTTCGGTGCTTCTTTGTCGGTGATGTGAATGTCGCTTATGGCAAAGAAATTGAGCAGCCGGTGAATGCGGGTGAGCGATGCAGCCGTGGCAGAATAACCGGCAGGCATGATGTCGAATCGCTGCACGTAAGGCAGTCCGCCGCCGAACGTATAGGAACCATACCCATATTTGCTGTATTCAGAAATCTGCGAGAGTTCGGTTGAGCAGAGTCCCGTACCCGAATTCGGGCCAGCAACTTTCGCCGGCATAGGAAAGGACAACATCCTCTCGATCGTCGTGGTGACATGAGGTGCAATTTTGTATTCGGTGCAAGTGTGATCGAGGAGTGCGCGGTATCCAGTGCCCAATGTACCAATGTAGATGCCTGCGACTGTGCCGGCTGAGCACTTCACAAAATCGCGGCGGGTGATGCGCTGGATGAGACTTAATTCGTCGCTAGCCAATATCCTGCCGCTGCTCTTGGACTCGTCGTTAGTCATGGTGCTCCCTCTTTGCGGATCGTTGGGTTTTTCGTCGCCAAGAATCCTGTTGCATTGAACGGGTCTCCGGCCCTGCGGGAACAAGGAAGAGCTTTTCGTCACTCGTCCTCCGGAGATTGGCCCTACCTTGGAGTTATCGGGATTTCACCGTCATTCCTTGACGGTCTGACCACAAAGAGGGCATAAGTGGTATGAAATGTGGGGAGTGAGTAATCCTTGGATGGCCAGTCGCTGCGTTCGAAAGACAGGGTGGAGGGGGGCAGTCGGGTCGGAAACGCTTCCGACCCGGCGCTGTTGTCGGCTACTTCCGCGAGGCCGGTGGCACCAAGCCGTTAGCACGGTAGTACGCCACCAGCAAACCGTAGTGCTCTGAGGAATGCTGCAGCACGCCCAGCCACGGCTCAATGCTCTTGGTGAGCGACTGGTCGGACACACCCTTCAGTGTCGCCTCCGAGTCGGCGATCGCCTTCTCCAGCATCGCCACTATGGCCGCCTTGGTCTTGTAGTCCTTAGGATTGAGCTCGTCCCACTTCACGTTCTCGCCGCGTCCCGCCTTGGCGGCGTACACATTGCCGGATGCGACATGCACGATCACTTCACCGAAGCTGCGCATCTCGGGCTTCACGGCCGCCGTGGACCCTCCGCAATTTGTACCTGCGGAAGGGCACAACGTGAGGGCAACCAAGCTTGACCCTGGGACGGAGGATAGGTAGCATAATAACAAGTGTTACTAAGTAATTTTCGGACAATCAGATGAGAACCACTCAAACCATGACCGTTTCATTACCACCGGCGATGGTTCGCCAATTTGACGCGGTTCGGAAGGCGGAATCGCGCACTCGTTCTGAACTGGTTCGCGAGGCGCTCCGCGCCTATTTCGAGAGCAGGTATCCCGCTGTCCAGCCGACGAAGGCGGAGTTGGCTGCCTTGCGCAAGGGACGCGCTGCCTTCCGACGAGGAGATACTGTATCTTTAGGCGAATTCCTCCATGGCATGGAGTCTCCAACTCGCCGGCCCCGCGCAAAAAGACTTCCGAAGGCTGCCACCAAGAGACCAAGCCCGCGTTAGTGCCGCTCTTCTGACGATGCAGGAGGATCCCTTCCAGGGTGACATCGAGCGCCTGCAGGGTCAGCCTACTGCCTGGAGACGGCGAGTGGGGAGTTATCGCATCCTCTACGACCTATATTTCGAGAAGCGTCTAATCGTGGTCGCAGGAATTATCCGGCGCTCCTCGACGACATACTAACCAGGGAGCGGTGCCGTTGGCACCTTCGCTGCTCACGCCAACACGGCGATCAGTGGCTTTTGCTTGGGAATGACCTCGCCGATTTCAACGGCGCCGATCCCCGCGTTGCGCAGGGCTGCGACTAAGCGCTCGGCATCTCTAGCCGCGACCGAGATCAGCAAACCTCCCGCCGTTTGCGGATCGAAGAGCAGCGTTCGAGTCTCTTCCGGCACGGCTTCGTCGAACTCGACGCATCCCTTGGTAAATTCGCGGTTCGCCTTCAGGCCGCCGGGAATGTAGCCGGCGCGCACGCATTCGATAGCGCCTTCCAGCAGAGACACGCGTGATGCCTGGAGCCGCAGGCTTACTCCCGAACCGATCGCCAGCTCGCGCGCATGACCGATCACGCCGAAGCCGGTGACGTCCGTCATACCATGTATCTCAAATCCGGGCGAAGAAGTCACGACCTCCGCCGCGGCTTTGTTCAGCGTCGTCATCGAGCGTACCGCGTCGCGAATCCAGGCAACTTCTGCTTTGCCCTTCTTGATTGCCGTCGAGATGACGCCGGTTCCGATCGCCTTGGTGAAGACGAGCCGGTCGCCGGTCTTCGCTCCAGTGTTGGCCAGGATCTGGCCCGGATGAATCGTCCCAGTCACGGCGTAGCCAAGCTTGATCTCTTCATCGCGAATGCTATGTCCGCCGATCAAGGCGCAGTGCGCCTCGATCATCTTCGATAGGCCACCGGCCAGCATCTCTTCCAGAATTTTGAGGTCGCCGCCGTCGGGAAAGCAGACCAGCGCCAGCGCGCTGATCGGCCACCCGCCCATGGCGTACACGTCGCTGAGCGCGTTGGTGGCCGCAATCTGTCCGAAGACGAAGGGATCGTCAACGATGGGGGTGAAGAAGTCGACCGTCTGGACGAGCGCCAGATCAGGCGTGAGTTGATACACGCCGGCGTCGTCGGCGGTCTCGAAGCCGATGAGCACGTTGGGATCGTGTTGCCGGGCTAATTTCCCAA
Source organism: uncultured Acidobacteriaceae bacterium (assembly GCA_963721155.1). GTDB lineage: Bacteria > Acidobacteriota > Terriglobia > Terriglobales > Acidobacteriaceae > Bog-257. The sequence goes on from CAVRID010000005.1 coordinate 270,320, forward strand.
GCACCGAGTCCAGCACCGCCGGACTTAGCTTGCTGGCTCAACCCGCGGCTTTCACCATCTCCGTAAGGCGCGTTGTCTTGATGTCGGACATGCAGGTTGATTGTAGCAACCACGGGGGAGCAGCCAGCAATTAGCGACTAGCAATTAGCAGCTAGGAGTTGGCGCTGACTTCGAATTGTCATTACGAGCGAAGCGAGGAATCTGCTGTTGCTCGCGCCTGTTACCACCAGCACGGCCGTTTTGTGATGACAACTCCAAAAATGATGAGCCAGGAGAAGAATCGTGCATGAAGCGCCCTGAATGGGTATATAGTGTGCAGCCACAGCGAGAATTCAGACGGACAGCAGACGGCGGTAGATGACTGCGGTCCTCGACTAGCGGACCGGGTCTGCCGCACAGCGACCTGTCGCAGGCTGGATAGTCTCTTTGGGGTGCGGTTAGTGGAAAGGCCCACAATGCGATTCTTGCAGCTTGTCTTGCTGGTGTTGTTCCTGCTTGGTTTGCCCGCATGTTCGCAATGGTCGGCAGCGTACTATGCGGCCCAGGGTGACGCCAACCTTGGTAAAGGGAATTACGACAAAGCCATTGAGGATTACAACCAGGCCATCGGCCACGATCCAAAATCTGCGCATGCGCTGGCTGGCCGGGGCGAGGCTTACCGGGACAAGGGCGACTACGACCTCGCCATTCAGGACTTCAACGAGACCCTTCGCCTGTCCCCGAACGCTGCGCTTACTTTCAATGCCCGTGGCGCTGCTTACTTCGCCAAGGGCGATTTCGACCGTGCCCTTCAGGACCTGAACGAAGCCATTCGCCTGAATCCGAAAATTCAGGGCGCGTTTCTGAACCGCGGCATGACAAATATTTATGCGGGGCACCTTTCCGAAGCGCAGCAGGACTTCAGCCAGTATTTGCAAGCGAACCCGAAAGATCCCTACGCCATAATGTGGCTCTACCTGGGGCGGGCGAAGGCTGGTACCGACGGGAAAGCTGAGCTGCAAACCAATGCCGCGGCCTTGGACCTGTCGAAATGGCCGGGCCCGGTGATTCAGCTTTATCTCGGTCAAGGCACACCCGAAGATGTTTCGCGCGCGGCCGGTAGTGACGGCAACCAGAAGTGCGAATACAACTTCTACGTGGGGGAGTATCGCTCCCTGCACGGCGAGCGCCCGGAAGCCTTGGCTCTCTTTCGCAGCGCCCGCGATGGGTGTTCCAAGGACTTCATTGAATACATTCCAGCCGTCACTGAAGTGAAAGACTTGGAGAAACAGAAATAAGGGAATCAACTCTCTAATGGAAGGGTGGAGATCTTTGAAGAATAGAAAAGGCATTATCGCGTTCCTGCTGATCGCGTTCGGCATTGCCTGGGCGAGTTGGGAAGCTATGTACCGGCTGAAAGCAACCGTTCCCGCGGTCCTCCTGGGACTGCTCATGGCGCCCGCTGTCTTTGCCCCGGCGATCGCCTGTTTTGTCGTGCGCAAATGGATAACGCGCGAGGGATTCGCCGACGCAGGACTGCGGCTTCACCTGCGCAAATGGCCATATTACTTGGTGAGCTGGCTTCTGCCATTACCTGTGATGGCCTGCGTGGTGGTTCTGGCGCCTATGTTCGGTGCGGGCACAGCGGATTTTTCGATGGGTCGGGGCATCAAATACATGGCTTCATTTGGAAAGCCTCTTCCTGCCTGGGCCCCGCACAGTCTGGTGCTCCTCACTGGCATCTTTCTAATGGAAGCGGTCTTCGCCATCCCAATCTTGTTCGGCGAAGAGTTTGGTTGGCGAGGCTACTTGCAAAAGCGGCTGTTTCCGACCAAGCCGGTGCTCAGCGCGGTGGCTACAGGGATTATCTGGGGGCTCTGGCACCTGCCACTTACTCTGCGCGGTTACGGCTTCGCGGATAACCCCAAAATCGGGGCCTTCCTCATGTATCCCCTCTTCTGCATCATCTTTTCAATCGTATTCGGGTGGCTGATGTTGAAGACCAACAGCATCTGGTCATGCAGCCTCGCGCATGCCAGCACCAACGCTGTTGGAGGTAGCCTTTCTCTCATCCTGTTTGGGGGCGGAGCCAACTTTCTGTATGCCTCCTATGGAGGACTGCTGGCCATGATCCCGCTTGGCGTGCTGAGCGCGTGGATCGTGTTCACCGGGCAACTCAAGCCGGCGAATGAAGTAGTGAGCAATCAACCGTTAGCAAAAGGGACAACGGCGGGCAACAAGACTCTGTAAACGTGGGCGGCCAGGCTCCTCTTTCGGACGGTTCATACCGAATTCAACTTGCGACACTCACTTCCGTAGTCAAGCCCCCACTAATTGCTAGCTGCTAGTTGCTAGCTGCTATTTCCGATCCGCGTTCCTCCATGAAATCCGCGCTTGCCCTTGCTCTTACTTTCCGTACAAAAACAAGCAGCGCCTCCGGCAAGCGCCGTGACCAGGCTCCCTCGTTGTGGACTGCGTTCTGTTCCACCACGACCTTGAGTCGCGCCGGGCCCATGCCTTTTTTGCCCAGCACCGTCTCCAACTCTTCCACGCTCTTTACGATTTCGTCGCTTGGTTGCTGATCGGTCGTCTCGCTGGTGCCGATGCCGACATACATCTTCGGCGGAAGCTGCTTGGCCTTCGCGCAATCTTTGATCAGTTGGTCATCGCCGATCCACAGCACGGGGCTCTCTACGAGCACATGACCAAAGACGCCCGGATGCTCGAGCGCGGTGTAGAGCGAAATGTCGCCGCCATACGACGAGCCACCGATGCCGGTGTTGGCCGCGCCGCGTGCAACGCGATAGTGTTTTTCGATGAAAGGCATGACCTCGGTGAGCAGAAACTTCACGTAATCGTTGCCGTGAACTTCGTTTGCATCCCGGGCGCGCGGTTGCTGGCTGTGGGGATTCGGGTACGGCAAGTATTCGAAGCTGCGTTCGGCTCCGGCATAGTCGATGCCCACGACGAACATCGGTGGAATTTTGAAGCTGCCAACCAGGTGTTCCACGGTCTCATCCACGTGCCACTCGCCGGCGGTATTGCTCGTCGCCTCGTCGAACAGGTTCTGGCCGTCCTGCATGTACAGCACCGGATAAGTACGGTGCGCATTGTGCGGCGACAAGTAGTTCGCCGGCACCAGAACACGCAGCATGCGCGTGTTGTGGAAGATCTTGCTCTCGAAGGGTATGATCTCCAACCAACCGACGACGGTGTGGTCCTTGTCGAAGGACGTAATCGTCGTGATTGCTCCGGCTGAGTTCGGCACGTTGGCTTTTGCTTTGCCCTTTTCCTGCGCCGACGCCGTCCCCGCAACCAGGCAGAACCAGGCGACAAAGCCGGCAATCCAAAGTTTCAGCATGGCACCCTTATTGTGCGGGCCGCATTCCCATATCAGGAACTGAATTTGACTTCTGACGCGTCGTTATCCCTCAAACAGCCCAAAGGTCGTCCGAGGGGCCGATCGTCGATCCTGAGGCCTCCCACGGCTACTAAATGGCACCTATAGAGAAGAATGCAGTAGCTAAATAGTCTTAGTAGAGACGTGTTGTGTAGCACTTAAGTGTAGATCGCTGGCTTCCGGCTCAACTCCACGTTCATTACAAGCCTTATTTCAGCTTCAGATTTACCAGCTCAATTGCCGGGTAGCTTTGGTTCCAGTCGGCGGAGATGTGTTCCAGGGTGACGCGAACCGTCTTGGTCTGCCCCGGAGCGATCGGCGAGCGGCTCATGTCCACCAGATCGGGATATCCTCCCATCTGGTTTTCCACCAGCACGTGTAAGGGCAGAGTCTCGGTTTGCACGACTTGGTCCATGGTGTTCTTGAACACGGCGTGCACGTCGGCGCCGACCAGAGCTTTGTCGCCTGTGTTCGTGATGTCGACATCGAGATAGGTGACCGTGCCACCGACATAATTCTCCGCGGCACTCAGCTTGGGATTGGAGAGCTGCAGCTTGGCGGCATAAGGATTGATCTGCGGTCCCGCCGACGGGTGGTTGCGAGTGAGGACAACGATGATCCCAAGCACCACCAGCACGGCAATCAAGCCAATAATGATGGGCGTCCAGTTGCGCTGTTGCGCGGGCGGTTGCGCGGGAGTAAAAAGGTCGGCCATGGCTGTCAGAGATTTTACTCCGCCTGACGATCTTGCAGAAGGTGAGAGGGGCGCGGCTTCTGAGGCCGCTCAAAACTCTGATGAATGCTCTTGGTGGGAGCCCCCTGCTTCAGCAGGGGGGAACTGGACTTCAGTCCAGCGGAAAAGCGTTCGATCTCGCAACGGGCTTTAGCCCTGGGCTTTCCGATGCCCAGCGCTAAAGCGCGATCAAAAACCCAACTTCATCCCGGAGCGCTGAAGCGCTCCTCTCCCCCGCATAAATGCGGGGGCTCCCACCAAGATTACGTTCCACCGATTACGCCCCGAGTTTTTCAGCGGCCTGATCAGCCGTGCCGATTGGTGAGAATTGGGCTTCATCCCCTGAGGCTTCGGTTCGCCACGGGGTGCGAGTTTCTTACGCCGCTAGCTCTGTCCCGAGATCTTCAGCTTCAGGTCTTCTGGGATGCGGTCGCGAATCTCTTCCGGCAGCTTTTCCAATCCACGGCGGGCGCCGATCATGGCCACATCCTTCATGACCAACGGAGCCGGGGTTGCAACGGCAACCAGCAGCCACAGCAGCATGGAGAGCAAGAACCCGCCCAGCGCGCCGATTTCCAGCAGAAACGCATGCGTGGGTTTGAAGTGGCGAATCACGCCATAGGCGAGGAGAAAGACGAACATGGATATGGAGGCGAGCGCCATGAGGCCGATGTCGATGCCACGATGCAGCCGCTGGCGGGAGTGGCAAAACTCACACTCGGCCAGGTGCGCTTCGTAGTCACCGCGCATTTCTGGGGCGATGCCAGAGATGTCGTAGCGCCATCCGGCAAGGATTTTGCCGATGACGCGGTCAGTACATTGTGTCATCAATCTCGCCGAACCCTGTTCGTCCGAAAAGCAGCCGGCTGGCAGGGCGGAAACTACAGTCGAACCGCAGGCAGCGGTTCATGCTGTGCCGCAAGCATCAATCGGTTATGCAACAAGCTGCGCTGCTCACCCAAGGCACGCTCAGCTGTCATCCGGGCGATCTCTGGATGATTATTCTTCTCTGAAAGATGCGCCAGAATTAGGAACTCGGCACCTCCATCATAGTCGCCGGTGAGGAATTCCGCGAGTTTGCCGTTGGACAGATGGCCGACCTGGCTCATCACGCGCTGTTTGACGCTCCAGGGGTACGGACCGCCGCGCAGCATCTCGAGATCGTGGTTCGATTCGATCATCAGCACATGGCAACCGCGCAGGTGATGACGAACGCTGGCCGGCATATAACCGAGATCGGTGCAGATGCCGACCTTGATGCCCTCGCACCGGAAGGTAAAGCCCACAGGATCCACGGCGTCGTGTGGAATGGTGAACGGGTTCACCGTAATGTCGCCAATCTCGAAGGCGTGGCCGGAGCTGAATAGCTCCAGGCGATCGAGGCTGACGCGCTTGCCGTGGCAGTCGCGCGCAAATTTCTGATACGCCTGATAGGTCGCGCCGGTGATGTAGACGGGCACTTTCAGCCGCTTGGCCAGCACCCGCAGTCCGCCGATGTGGTCGGTGTGCTCGTGGGTGATGAGGATGGCGTCGATCGCGGGTGACTCTTCTCCGCACAGCAGCATGCGCCGCAAAAGCTCTTTGCAGGAGAGACCAGCGTCGACCAGCAGTCGTGTGCGCGAGCTGGCGACGACAGTGCCGTTGCCTCCGCTACCACTCGCCAGCACCGTGACCGACACAGCCATTCCGCGAGCATAACGTGAACGCGCAGTTCGCGATAGTAACAAAGTGGTTAACTGGGGGCAGTTGGCAGAAGACAGTTGTCGGTTGCCCGTTGCCGGTTGCCAGCGGTCGGTGATTAGAATTTATCTCGCAGGGTGTGTTGTATCCCGACACATCTTCACAGGCTGCTGAAAATAGGGTTTGGACCGCATTTGAAGGGGCGTACCTTCAGGTACGCCGTCAAGGTTTCTATTCTTGTCATCACGAGCGGGCTTCAGCCCGCGAGGGATCTGCTGTGCGCGATTGCAAGTGCAAAACTATTCCGGCCGAAGATTCCTCTGGGTAATCCACAACCGCACACAGCTTTTCGAACGAAATCTGATCTCTCGAGCAGCACCGAACCACCTTCGGCATTGCCAGCCTCCGCGACCGGTGACTAAATTGAAGTAACGACCGATGGCAACCACCGACTACAGTCTGGAACGCGGCCTGCCCGTCAGCATGGAGGCCGAACGCTCGATCCTGGGCGCGATCCTGCTCGACAACTCGCTCTACGATCAGGCCGCCGAAAATCTCACGCCCGACGACTTTTCCCTCGACGCACATCGCCGCGTTTATTCGCGGATGCGTGATCTGCAGGAGTCCGGCCGTCCGGTGGACATGATCACGCTGGTCGAGGAACTCGACCGCCACAAAGAGGTGGAAGCGATCGGCGGTGTCGCGTATCTATCGTCGCTGATCGACGGCGTGCCGGACCGGCCCTCGATCGAGCACTACGTCCGCATCGTGCGCAACAAGGCGCTACTGCGCGGCCTGATCAACCTGGCGCAGAACGCCATCGCCGCAGCCATCGAGCACTCCGACGAAGCCGAAGAAGTGCTCGAACAGGCCGAGCAGGCCATCTTCCAGCTCTCGGAGAACCGCATTGGACAGGGATTCATGAACATCCCGTCCATCATCAAGGCTTCGTTCGGCTCCCTGGAAGAGCTGTACGCGCGCGGCCAGGAAATTACCGGACTGGCGACGCATTACACGCAACTCGACAAGCTGACCAGCGGGCTTCAGCCTTCCGACTTGATCATCATTGCCGCACGCCCGTCGATGGGCAAGACCGCGCTCGCCATGAACATTGCCGAGAATGCGGCGGTGCTCGACGGCAAAGTTGTCGGCGTGTTTTCGCTGGAAATGTCGCGCGAGGCGTTGCTGATGCGCATGCTCGCCTCGCACGCGCAGGTGGACTCCAAAGATTTGCGGCAGGGCTTCCTCACCAAGGACGACATGCGCAAGCTGACTCGCGCCACCGAGCAACTCTCGCAATCCAAGCTGTTCATCGACGATTCGCCGGGCATCTCCGTCAGCGAGATGCGGGCCAAGGCCCGCCGCTTGCGGCAGACCGAAGGTCTCGATCTGCTGATCGTGGATTACCTGCAGCTCATGTCGGCAGTGCCCATCGGCGGCAAACGCTTCGAGAACCGGACGCAAGAGGTTTCGGCCATCTCGCGCGGGCTGAAGGCGCTGGCCAAGGAGTTGAAGGTGCCGGTGATCGCGCTCTCGCAGTTGAGCCGCGCCCCCGAGAGCCGCGGCGGCGATCATCGGCCGCAGCTTTCGGATTTGCGCGAATCAGGCTCCATCGAGCAGGATGCCGACGTGGTTGCCTTCATCTTCCGCGAAGAGGTGTACAAGAAAGACGATCCCGACCTCGACGGCATCGCCGAACTCATCGTCGCCAAACAACGCAACGGGCCCACCGACATGATCAAGATGGCCTTCATCAAGCGGTACACGCGGTTTGAGAATTTGGCGAAAGAAAATGACTACCCAACAAACTAGAGCAGGTTCCAGAGTTCCTGTATCCGGGGTTGGGTGGAGCACGCCTTTCAAGGTTGCTGAAAAAGTCGGTTTCATCGGGTTGTTTTAAGGGTACCTCTAGGTGCGCCGTTAAGATCTTTGTTTTCAGATTGGTGGCTGTCATGATTTTTGTCTACGGCGACGATAGCGCCGATGAGCAGAGACAACGGGTCTGCGCGGTTGCTGTGGTTATCGGTACTGAACAATTGTGGCAACGATTTGAACCGCAGTGGATAGACAGAAACAACGGTATCCCATTTCATGCACGTGACTGTGAAAGCGACCAGGGCAATTACAAAGGGTTTTCTCATCAGCACAATAAGGATTTATATAAAGACCTCGCGATCATGATGGCCGGTAGTGGCCTAATTGGCCGTGCAATCGCTATTGATTTAGTCGCCCAGCGAACCATATTCCCGGAAGCACCAGATATTGCTTACTACAAGGCGTTCGCAGAACTGATGGAAGGTGTTAGGGATGTCTCTACCTATTTCAAGCTATCCGCCAAATTTACCTTCGACATAAGTTCGGAGAACGAGTATAACGCTGACCTGTTGTACAAAGGCATACGCGAAGATTCGCCCGGAATGTTTGAAAAGTTCGCCTCAGAAATATCCTTCGCGCCAGCCAAGGAACATCCCCGTCTGCAACCCGCCGATCTGCTCGCCTTCGAGGGAATGAAGGTGCTAGACAACACAATAGGGCCCGTCAATCGTGCGAGACGTGTCTTGGCTCAGCGTGAAATGGAGAACGGGCGTTCTCCGTTAGTGTAGATTCCGCCCCTGCGGGGCGGGGATTTTCCAGGCATTGGGGGTCTATCGTCCGATGTCTGCTGCAGCACGGGGAAAAACCAGCGCGAGAGCAGTGAACTCCCGCGCCGCGTAACATCGGCTCGATGAGGCCCACCAGAGTATCCCTCAGCATGGTTGCCTCCCGGCAGAGCCCGCCTCTGTTTCCTCTGGCGAAGTCATTGTAATCGGTGAATCGAGAAAGGTTGCAACCTGTTGCCGGCGGAGTTGCCGCAAGCGGCGAGCCTGTTCCAGTTTGCGATCGCGTTCAGCATGGATCTCGGCCTGGCGCCCCAGCAGCATGTCCTGCGGGGTCACATAGCCGATCGCGCTATGCAGACGCACCGTGTTGTAACGATCCACATAGGCTTGAATCAAGCGCCGCGCATCGTCCAGAGTCAGCGGCGTGAGCGGCCGGATACATTCCTGCTTGAGCGACTTGTGCCAACGTTCGATCTTGCCATTCGACTGCGGATAATAAGGCGAGGTACGCACGTGCGTCATCCCCGAGAGGCGAATGAACTCCTTGAAGTCGCGAGCGATGAACTGCGGCCCGTTGTCGGAAATCATCCGCGGTTTGGCCTCCGGATACTTCTCTTTGGCGCGTTCCAGAATCCGTTCGATGTCGGCTTCCTTCATCGACTCCCGCAGATCCCAATGCACGATCGAACGACTGTAACCATCCAGAACGCTGCACAGGTAATAGAAGGTCCCACAGAGGTTGATGTAGGAAACATCGATATGCCAATGTTGATGCGGCTGCAGCGGTTGCTCGAAGCCGGTGCCCTTGCGCGACGGCTTGCCTTTCCACCGGGACAGCAGTCCAGCTTGCTGCAACACCCGCCAAACGCTCGCCGGACTGACCGCCACAACTCCAGCATCCAACATCATGAACGTCAGCCGCCGATAACCCTCCAAAGGGTTTTTCAGATGGAAATCGATGATCGCTTCTTTCTCCCACAGCTCCAGCCAGAAATCACGGGGAATCCAACCGTTGTGTTCGTTGACGCAACCGTAGCGCTGTTGCCAGTCATAGAACTTGCTGGCGGTCACGCCCAACCAAGTAATGAACCGCCCGACGCCGATCTCGGTCTTCTCCGACCAGCGCCGGACGAAATCCATCACTTGGTCCCGCACGTCATGCGGCACCCAGCCGCCGGTTAGAGTTCCCCAAGACTTTTTTTTAGCGCGATGTGCTCGGCCATCAACTCGGCCAGGACCTCGTCCTTGGTCTGCACCTTCTTCTCCAAGAACTCAATCCGTTTCTGCTTCTCCTCCACCTGGCGGTGGGGACGCTCCTGAGCCTGAAAGGCGGCCGCTCCGTTCTCGAAGAACTCCTTCTGCCAGCGGTAGAACACCGTCGGCCGCAGGCCCAGTTCCTCACACAGGTCCGAGACCGGAACCTTGTCCAAAAGGTGGCGCCTCAGAATGGCCACCTTCTCCTCTGCGGTGTAATGCTTTCGTTCCTTTTTCATACGTTCGCTCCGCTATCTTAACGGACGAACGCTTTCTCCATTTCCAGCTGAGGCAGGACAGACGGAAATCGTGGCACGCACTGGCGGAGGCGCAAAGATTCCAGGCCATCGTCTATGGTCGTGAGTGGTTCGAGGATCTGAAGCGCAAAATGCCCGACTTGGAGAAGGCGGTTGGAATCAACCAGCAAGATTACGTGCAATGGCTCAAGGACAGAAACCGCCAGCACAACATCAGCAACATGATTCGCTTCACCAATTGGAAGGCGAAACGAGATCGAGAGAACAATTAGTTGAGGGCGCCCATGCGAGAGATTACAGTTAGTCTGTCCGACCTGCAACGGATTCTTGTTGCAATGTTCAACTTGGACGTAGAGGCACGGCAGCATCGGGCCGCGATAAACCATGCGATGATCGAAAATCAACCAGCGCGCGCTCGATATTTGGAGTTGCTACAGAAGGAAAAGCAATCTGCGATTGACGCGACACTTCCGCGATACCAACGGCTAAACGATGCCCTCGCCGGTGCAGACGATACTGCGATTTGCGTTGAACTTGAAAGGTTCGCACGTCGGGCGATGTCATAATCAACATCGCTAAGCACCCAACCTCTTTCATCTTCTGCGCCGAGACGGAGCGGGTAATGCTGAAAGCGGTTGCAATGGTAAGGTGTGCGCAAGCAGGTTGCTGAGGTACTCAGACGGAACACCGAAATTAAGATTCTGCCCTTCGGCGTAGGTTGCGACAGTAATTCCGACGACTCTCGCACTTTGATCTAGAATGGGGCCGCCGCTGCTCCCAGGAGAAATCGGGGCGGAAATCTGTAAGAGGCGTGCGCCGTTACGGTCCCGGACTCCGCTGACGACCCCTTGAGAGAAAGTGCCTTCAAATCCTTCCGGGCTGCCAATTGCATAGATTGTGTCTCCGATTGAGACATTGGAACCTTTAGCGATGCTTAGCGTCGCCGAAGAGGAGTCGTTCACTTCCAGAATGGCTAGATCATTTTTTGCGTCCACCGCTACGAACCCGAGCACGCTCAAGCTCTCCTTTGTCCCGATTCTTTTCGCTATTCCCGATGTTGTGTCCCTCACGACGTGGAGGTTCGTTGCCACGAGATGTGGTGTCACGAAGAATCCACTTCCAAGTGACATCGTATGCCCGTTCTTGCCCCGCATAACCAGGGTGACCATTGCCGGGAACGCTGCTTGCGAAATCTCACGCCCAGTAAGGAGCGGAGAGGCCCCACTACTTTTTGTTTCAATGCTGGGGTGGCTGATCGAGGTGTCTGGCTCGTCGCGATCTGGTCCAGGGCCGACAACAGCCGAGAAGGTCCCTAGTATTCGGAAGAAAACGTCTTTGTATTGATTCCACTCGCCGGTAGGACTGAACATCCATGTCCAGATATTCACCTTTCCAGTTCGAAGGATGCACGTCATTTCGGAGTGGCGCCCCGCCGATCCCAACCGCTGCGCACATAAGCCGTTATCGAGGTAGGTCAATTGTGGACGGCTCTTCCAGGCTTCCACGCTTTGGGCATCTTGAGTGCTGACCTCCGGGCTTTCTTCGAGAAGCAGTTTCGTAAGCTCATCGGTCGATATCGGTACGTTAGGAATCACAGGGAGTCCAACGACAAATGCGTTTGTATTCCGGCTATGACCGTCCACACTGTAGAACGCAGACGGGGGCCCAATGACGACCCTGTCTTCTCCAGATTTTCCAACAATCCAATTGTTGGGATACCGGAACGAAATAACTCCCGGAAAGGTATACTCTGCGGTCAACGGGCCGGGAGTTGGAACCACCACGGCGGAGAACGTGCCTAAGACGCGAGCGAAAACCTCTTTGTAGTAATTCCACTCAGATGTAGGGCTGAACATCGCTATGGCTAAGTAGTTGTCTCCAACTCGCATCGCGCACATCATTGTGGTTTCAGTTCCCGCATAGGGAGTGTCTGGGTTTAGCATCTCCCCACACGATCCGTGGTCAATGTGCATTAACTGAGGGCCGTTCTTCTGAGTTTGTGCACCTTTTCGACGACGTATATCCTCAAGCATCAGCGTCGTCACCTCGTCGGTCGATTTGGAGAGCCATGCATCTTTTACAAGGCCGACAAAAAAACCGTGCGTCACGAAAGTATGACCGTCCGCCTTCTTTACAAAGGCTGACGAGGGGGCAACTGTGATGAGGGGAGCGGTGTCGTCAACGATCCAGTTATTCGGGTATTGGAACGAAACACCGAAGAGGCTGTAGTAGTTAGTCAGCGGTCCTGTCAGTGGTACTTTCGTCTGCGCTGCACAGTAAACCGTCATCGCAAGGGCAATAACGATTGCAAGGACCCTTGCCACTCGTATTCGGTTCATGCTCATTTCCACTATTGCGATAACGCTACTCTTGAACTGCACAATATGCCAATATGCGCTCTCCGCTCAACCTCTCCTGATTGGCGCGTGGCCCGGCCAAGAGATTCGTGTCGTCGAAATAACTCTTAACATGGGGTGCCCCGTGGGTGGCCCGGGTCTCGCGGTGTTCGAGACCCGGGAGGATGACATGGAAGTCCGTGAAGGGTGTGGTCTTCAATCATAGGTTCAGCTTTCTGGCGCTCATTCGTTTACTCCGACTGAAAGCAGCCAGATCGCGTATCGATGATGGATTCCCAGGTCTCAAAAAACGCGAGGACCAGGGCCACCAGCCCAATGCGATGCAGTGGGCTGAAAGCCTAGAGCGTGTTTCATAAACAGTGCCTCAGGGTAATCCAGAAGCAGGCGAGGTAGAAGAAGGCACGGTAGGTGGAGAGCAGATGTTCATGACGAACCAGCAGTCGGCGGAATTGACCAAGCCACGCGTTGGTGCGCTCCACGATCCAACGGCGAACCTAACGCCGCAGTTTACGTCCATCTTCGTAGCGCCGTTCCTGGTTGTTCTTCCGGTAGGGCACAATCAGGTCGATGCCTCGCTTCTTCAGTCGCTGCCGCAGCGGGTCGGAGTCGTAGCCGCGGTCGGCGATTACGCGCTCCGGCTTTTGCCGCGGCCGCCCTTTCGGGCGCGGGACGCGGACTTCGGCGAGCGTGGCTTCCGCAAGCGTAACTTCTGCCGGAGAGGCACTTTCCAGCCGAACTCCCAGCGGAAGACCTTGACCGTCGACCAGTACCATCCACTTCGTGCCCTTGCCCCGCTTGGTTTTGCCGACCGCAGAGCCCCCTTTTTCGCCGGGGCGAAGCTGCCGTCCAGAAAGGTCTCCTCCCATTGCAGCAGGCCCTCTTCATCCAGCGCCCCCAGCAGGGGCGCCACGCCTCCAGCCACACGCCTTCGTCTTCCCACTGCTTCAGTCGCCGCCAGCAGGTCGAGGGTGAGGGAAACTCCTCCGGCAGAAAACGCCAAGCCGCGCCGGTTTGCAAAATCCACAGAATGCCTTCCAAGCACGCCCGATTCGAGGCCCAGGGCCGTCCTCGCCTGTCGCGCCGCCGTCTGGGCTGGGGCAGCCATGGCGCAACCAGTTCCCACTGTTCGTCCGTCAATAGCTTCTGCCGATTCTTCATGACAGAAGCTCACCAGCAAACCCACCTTACACGTAAGTGCCTGCTGTGAGGCCGAACCTATTTATGAAACACGCTCTAAGAACTTCGAAGGTACAGCCTGGACGCGGACCTGAAGGTCGGCTCTACCCAAATAAACCTACCGCGGTCCTGCAAAAACAAAATAACGAATGATGGTCGGGTGCCTCATTTATTTCTTCGGTTGTGGCTGGGCCGCCTGCCCGCTGCTTGGGGTTGTCTACCCATGTCGCCGTTGTATCCGTCTTTTAGTCGCCGCTGGGCTGCGGAGTCTGCGAAGTGCTCTTCGGCAGCTCCGGGACCTTGATGTAACTCATCGGGACCTGCCCCGTCAGCGAACCTGTCCAGGTTGCAATGGATTTCACTTGAGCATCGGTAAGGTTGACTCCACGCTGGTGAACCGCCATGTTGCGGATCGCCTGGTCCAGGGTCGCAACCGAGCCGTCATGAAAGTATGGTCCGGTTTTTTGGATATTCCGCAGCGAGGGGACCTTGAAGACCATCCTGTCGATCTCCTCTTTGCTCACCTGATAGCGCCCCTGATCGGTTTGGTTGGGCCACGGTTTCACCGCGCCGAGCTTCTGATATGCCGATCCGCCGACATACGGACCGTTGTGGCACCATTGGCAGCCAGTGGCGGCAAATGTATTGAAGCCCGATTTTTCGGCGGCCGTCAGGGCTGACTGGTCGCCCTGGAGAAAGGCATCCCAACGCGACGGAGTCAGCAGTCCGCGTTCGAACGCTCCGATCGCCGACCCTATATTGTTGTAGGTAACCGGATCTTTGTCGTCGGGGAAAGCGGCTCGGAAAAGCGCAACGTACTCCGGCATCGACTTGATCACCTGCACGGCGGCGGAGTCAGAGGGCATCGCCATCTCAATGGGGTTGGTGATGGGACCTTTCGCCTGTTCCTCGACGGTGGGCGCCCGGCCATCCCAGAACTGCACAAAGTGCCCGGCAGCGTTGTACACGGTAGGCGCGTTGCGGCTGCCTTTCTGGTTCTTGAAGCCGGTCGATACAGGCTTGGATTCGGCGCCATAGGCATCCAGCGGATGACAGCTATTGCAGGAAATCTTCTGGCTGGCCGAGAGGCGGGGATCATAGTAAAGTATTCTCCCTAATTTCACTTTCGCATCAGTAATTACATTGTCGGGCGAGTTCATCACGGCAGGAAGCGGCGCGAACAGCTTCAATGCCTCCGCATTAACCTGTACCTTCCCCGATTCTGACAGAAGATACGTGACAGAAATAAGGACGAGAGTGAACATTAAAGCGAACCATCTCATTTGGCGTGAACTTGTATGAGACATAACGCCTCCTCCAGTTATGACTAGCGACCGCAGCCAACGGGCTGGACAGCCTTACGCCATATCTAGTCGCATGGAGCAGAAACCTCAAGGACGCAGATCACGTCGCCAAGTGATCGCCCGGCAGCCGCGCTTACTTCCGATGGAACTCGCGGCATATTCGATAGGAAGCCGAAATTAGTCTTTCCTACAGAGATGTGTCGCCAATGATGATTACTTACACGTTGCGCGCCGAAGGAAGTCGTGAGCCACGGGACGGCGCGCGATTGTGACTTGAGCTCCCAGCGGCTGACGAACTGGCACTTCATTCCTCATCCCTCGTCACTGACAAACGCCCTCGCGATGGAGGATCCTACGTGAGATGAGACAAGCGTCTTCCGGTATGACCCATGGTGGCGATAATGAACTGGGAAGCCGTTTGATGGCCGATCAGCTTACCCAACTGTCACGGAGCGATCCGCGAGTGGCACTTTTCTTGCGAGTGCCCGGCGCTGAGCGGATAAATGTGCTTACAGCAATACTGCAGAGCGATGCAGGAAACGACTTTCGGCAGGAAGCGAGCCGGTGGGTCAGTCAGGCGCTATCCGTTAAGCGTCTGGTTCCGGAAGTGTATGCCAAATGGCGGCCGGTGGTTCGCGACGCCATGATTTTTTTTGGGTCGCATCTCTCGACCTCTCGGCTTGCTCCTAAACTCGTTGAACAGTTCGAGCTTCCACCGGATACGACACCCGAAAGGCGTCTTGTACTGCTGATCGCGAGAGTGCCGGGGCTGCAAAAGCTCGGGCAAGTGATTGCCAGGAATCGTCACTTACATCGCTCTGTACGGCGCGAGCTTACGCAGCTGGAAAACGGCATTTGCGATGTCACTGCCGAGGAAATCCGGACCATTATCGTGCAGAATCTGGGGGCCCGTCTTGAACGGTACGCGGTTGAGATCGAACCCAAAATATTTTGCGAAGCGAGCGTCAGCGCCGTGGTGCGATTTACCTGGTACAACCCGCAACACCGGCAGCGAGAACATGGTGTTTTCAAGGTTATGAAGCCTTACGTTGCCGCTTATTTTGCCGAAGACATGGACCTGCTTGCACAGCTGGCGGCGCATCTCGGATCGAAGCATCACGAATATGGTTTTGCTGAAAAGACCCTGCCCGATACATTCAATGACGTACGACGTTTACTGAAGCACGAAGTCGAGTTTGCGCGCGAGCAGGCAAATTTACAGAAGGCTTCACGCCTTTACAGCTCCGCGAAATCAATTCACATCCCCCACGTCATTCAGCCGTTATGTACGTCCACGATAACGGCCCTGACCGAGGAGCACGGCGAGAAGATCACAACAGCTGTCGTGGGGCTGCCGGACTGGCGCCGGGCCCGCATCGCCGAGCAGCTAATCGAGGCCGTGGTTGCCGTTCCCCTGTTTACGCTTGGCCGAACAAGCATGTTCCATGCTGATCCACACGCAGGCAATCTCCTTTACAACAAGCAAACAGGGATTCTCACGCTGCTCGATTGGGCCCTGATCGGCCAAATAACTGAGGAGCAACGGCGGCAGTTTGCGATGCTGTTCTTGATGATTCTCCTGCGCGATTCACCAGGAGTTTGCAAGGTCATCGACGCTCTCAGCGTACGGAAAACGAAAAGAGAGTTCTCGGCAAACCCGGGTAATCCGGGAGGAGGTAACGCGGTTCTTCGACAAAAAACCGTTGGTTCAAATACCGCGGACGGCGGATGTGGTAGACCTGCTGGAACGGATCGCGTGGCAAGGCGTCCGCTTGCCGAGTCATTTGGTTATGCTGCGGAAGGTCCTGTTCACTCTGGATGGCATTCTTCATGATATTGCGGGTTCAAGTGTCAGCATGGAATTCGTGGTGGTCCAATGCCTGCTGCAAAAATGGCTGGAGAATCGAACCTACCTCGGTTGGCCTCTTTCTCCGCGCGATTGGGTTGCGGTGTATTGGAGTGCCATGCTCTATGGCGCCCGTTTGGCAACAGCCGGCCTGCAACAGGTATTGCCCTAAGGCGAAGCGGTCAGCAACTCGAATCGGTGAGAACCACAGCGAAGCAGGTTAGGGTAGCGTCTCATGTTTGAGACACTACCCTGCGGTTGGTACCTAGTGGACGGCTGGCTTTTTCGGCGAGGAAACGTCGTAGCGATCGAGGTTCATAACCTTGTTCCACGCAGCTACGAAGTCCTTCACGAACGCCTCCTTCGAATCGTCACATGCATAGACTTCCGCAAGTGCGCGGAGCTGGGAGTGCGAGCCGAAGATAAGATCGACACGGGTGCCGGTCCATTTGACTTCGCCAGTCTTGCGATCGCGCCCTTCGTACACGCCGTCGGAGGCTGAGGGTTTCCACTCCGTATTCATGTCGAGCAGGTTGACGAAGAAATCATTCGTCAGCGTCTCAGGCCGCTTGGTGAAGACGCCGTGCTTCGCCTGCGCGAAGTTAGCATTCAGGGCGCGCATGCCGCCGATGAGAACTGTCATCTCAGGAGCAGTCAGCTTCAGCAACTGCGCCCGATCCACCAGCATCTCCTCTGGCGATGTGCCGTTTTGTTTCCCGAGGTAGTTGCGGAACCCGTCTGCCTTCGGCTCCATCACGGCGAAGGAGTGAACGTCGGTTTGCTCCTGCGAAGCATCCGTGCGCCCCGGCGTAAAGGGAACCTTCACGTCGTGCCCGGCCTTTTTCGCAGCTTCCTTGACGGCTGCGCAGCCGCCCAGAACGATGAGGTCAGCCAGCGAGACTCTCTTCCCGCCGGACTGCGAACTGTTGAACTCCTTTTGGATCGCCGCCAGCTTCTGCAGTACCTTTGCCAGTGCGGCCGGCTGGTTCACTTCCCAGTCCTTTTGCGGCGCAAGGCGAATGCGCGCCCCGTTTGCTCCACCGCGCTTGTCGGAGCCGCGGAAGCTCGCCGCCGACGCCCAGGCAGTCGTGACCAACTCGGAGATCGATAGTCCGGACGCGAGAATCTTGGCCTTCAGAGCAGCCATGTCCTTCTCGTCGATTAATTCATGATCCACCGCGGGAACAGGGTCTTGCCAGATCTGGGGCTCCTTAGGAACCAGCGGGCCAAGGTACCGGGGGATGGGCCCCATGTCGCGGTGGGTCAGCTTGAACCATGCCTTGGCGAATGCGTCCGCGAGCTGATCCGGATGTTCGTAGAACCGCCGTGAAATCGGACCATAGATAGGGTCGAACCGTAGTGCGAGGTCTGTGGTCAGCATGGTCGGCGCATGGCGCTTCGATGGATCGTGTGCGTCCGGCACCGTTCCATTGCCTGCGCCATTCTTGGCTGTCCACTGATGCGCACCGGCCGGGCTCTTGGTCAATTCCCATTCATAGCCGAACAGGTTCTGGAAGAAGTTGTTGCTCCACTTCGTAGGCGTCGTGGTCCAAGTGACTTCCAGGCCGCTGCCGATTGTGGAGTCGCCGTTGCCGTTGCCATAGGTGTTCTTCCAACCCAGGCCTTGCTGCTCGATGGGGGCGCCCTCGGGCTCGGGGCCGACGTACTTGCTCGGATCAGCCGCGCCATGGGTTTTGCCAAATGTGTGACCGCCGGCAATTAACGCAACCGTCTCCTCGTCATTCATCGCCATGCGGGCGAACGTTTCGCGGATGTCCACTGCCGCAGCGAGCGGATCCGGCTTTCCGTTGGGTCCTTCCGGGTTAACGTAAATCAGGCCCATCTGAACCGCCGCGAGCGGATTGGCGAGATCACGATCGCCGCTGTAGCGCTCGTCCGCCAGCCACTTGCCCTCGGAACCCCAGTAAATGTCGTCGCTGGGTTCCCAAACATCCTCGCGACCGCCGCCGAAACCGAAGGTCTTGAAGCCCATCGACTCCAACGCGACGTTGCCGGCGAGAACCATCAGGTCGGCCCAGGAGATCTTCCGGCCATACTTCTGCTTGATCGGCCAGAGCAGCCGGCGCGCCTTATCGAGGTTCACGTTGTCGGGCCAGCTATTGAGCGGCGCGAAGCGTTGTTCGCCGGAGCCTGCTCCGCCGCGGCCGTCGCCGATGCGGTAGGTGCCAGCGCTGTGCCAAGCCATGCGAATGAAAAGTGGCCCGTAGTGGCCAAAGTCGGCCGGCCACCACTCCTGTGAATCTGTCATTAAGGCATGAAGGTCCTTGACCACGGCATTCAGATCGAGGCTCTGGAATTCTTTTGCGTAGTTAAACTCCTTGTCCATCGGGTCAGACTTGGGGGAGTGCTGGTGCAGGATGTTTACGTTCAGCTGATTCGGCCACCAGTCGGCATTGGTGTGGGACCCGCGAGCACCGTGAGCGACCGGGCACTTGGATTCGGTTGACGAGTTTTGTTCCGGAGTATGAGGGGCAGTCGCCCCCGCTGCTGTAGCGAGTTCTTTGTCCATAATGTCTTCTCTTCCTTCAAATTAGTAAAAAAACGGTGACGAGCTACACACTCATTCTGGCTTTCTGATTCGCACAATCGCCGGCGGCCGCGCCATTCATCCAGTATCCATACGTCTACGACCTAATCGGGGACGCGCCGCGGAGCGCACTTGGTGCAGAGCCCGCGGAAAATCAGTTCGCATTCGCGAAGGACCCGCTTACCAAGGGAGCCCGAGACAGGTTTCGGCACGTTGTACCATTCAATGTCCTCAACCTTGCCACAGCGGTCGCAGATGAAGTGGTGATGCCGCATGCTTTTCGCATCGAATCGCGCGGCGCGGCCTTCGACGGCCACTTCACGCACCAAACCGGCCTGCACCAAGTCCCGCAGATTGTTATAAGTGGTGGCCCTGGAAGAGCGCGGATCCACGCGATTCACAGCCTCGAAGATTTCCGCGGCCGTGGGATGCCGGTTGTGTTCCATCAAGAACGCCATCACCGCGAAGCGCTGCGCAGTGCACCGCAACCCGCTGCCTTCCAGTGCCTGTTTAATCGCCTCGGCGTTCATGATGTTTTTAGATTAAATCTAATATGATATTTTGTCGAGAGTTATGCTGTTGGTTGCCGACAGGCGTTTCGTCCCCCGAACGATCGGGTGCGTGAAAAGCCATCTCGAGCCCGGAATCCAGCATGGTGCCAAGCCGGCAACCGGTCTGAGGGTGACGAGGGGAAGAGGCCTTCCCCTCGAACCAGAGCTTCCGCAATACAACCCAGCACAGCTTGTGCAGCGCGACGAGTCGTCGGCGAGAGCGAGAGCGACAGTTTACTTCGTTGGCGCCGGAGCCGGTTGCTGCGCGGGTGCTCCGCCGAAATCCACTTTTGGAGCCTGCCGCGCGCCTTCCTCCGTCTTAAAGTAGGCGTCGTTGCGCGTGAACCCGGAAAGACTTGCGACAATGTTGTTGGGGAACAAGCTGATGTATGTGTTGTAGTCCTGTACGGTCTCGTTATATCGGCGGCGCTCGATAGCTATCCTGTTCTCCGTGCCCGCCAGCTCGTCCTGCAACCGGAGAAAGTTTTCGTTGGACCGTAGTTGCGGATAGTTTTCCACGACGACCAATAGGCGGCTCAGCGCAGAATCAAGCTGGCCGTTGGCCGCGATTTTCTCCTGCGGCGACTTCGCTCCTGCCATCGCGGCACGAGCTGCGGCTATGTCGCCGAAAACCTTTTCCTCGTGGGTGGCGAACCCCTTCACCGTCTGAACCAGGTTCGGGATGAGATCGGCCCGTCGCTGCAGGACAACATCCACTTGCGACCAGGCTGCGTTCACGGTCTCGCGCTTGCGCACCATCTCGTTGCGATGGCCAATGAAGGTGCTGCCAATCCAGATCACCAGCAACACAATGACGACCAGTACGATGATTCCTTTTTTCATGCCAGTCTCTCCCCGTCGATCTTAAAGATGGTTGGGCCGACAGATTCCTATGGTACTTGCTGCAAATGACTCTTAGGTACGCGCACATCCAGTTCGTGAGCAACCCGCTGAACCGCGCCCATGTATGCATGGTATAGTTCGAGCAAATTTTCGTTGTGCGGGCCTTCGTTGCGCAACTCCAGAATTGATCGCAGTGGCTGTACTTCGAATCCGAAGACCTGTCCGGCTTTTTCCAATAACTGGGATTTCGCATGTGGAGGATCCTCGCCCAATGCGATCAAAGCATGACGAAACAAAGTCAAAACGGAGGTAATGGATTTCGCCAGCACCGCGCTAAGCTCGTCTTGGTTATCAGGACTCAACAGCAAGTGGTGGCGCAACCGCAGCAGCGTCGTTCGCAGTTCGTGTTCCACCTCAACCCGGTGCAGGTTCATGGGGATGTCGATGGCCGTCACGACATCCTGGCCAAACAGCGTCTTGTGCGAGCGCTGAATGTCGAGCAGCTCTATCGCGAAGACATCGGCCGACTCACGCAGCTCTTCGAGGGTCATGATCATCGGCGGCCGCAGCTTCTCCTCGCGACTCCACCAGCGCAGCACCGCCGAGACCGCTGCAAATGCAGGTGCCTGCAAGTTCTGCAGCACAACCAGCACGTTTACGTCGGAGAACTGCTCGTGGAAATCTTCGCGGGCCGCGGAACCATACAGAACGACGGATACCAGGTTCTCGCCGCATGCCTGCTGTAATCGCGTAACCAGTTCCTGCAGTTTGCTTTCTGGTTTCTTCATCGATCGTCACTCCCAGCGCAGTTCACCAACTGCCGCCCGCTCCTCCGCCACCGCTCAAACCACCCCCGAATCCGCCGAAGCCACCAAACCCACCTCCACCACCCGAGTAGCCTCCGGAACTCCCGCCAAAACCGCCACCCCAGCTACCTCCGCGGCCGCTCAAAGCGCTGCCCATAAGTAACCACGGAAGGGCGGAGCTTCCTCCGCCCGATCGCGGACCGCTGCCCCCGCCGCCACGAGCCGAGCGCGAAATAGCACGGACGACGAGAAATATGATCACAATGACCAGCACCGGGATCCACCACGGCGTCTCCGAGGCCGGTGCGCGTGGCTGATTGGTTGGCACACCGTTTAGCTGCACACCCTTGTCTGCCGCTATCAGTTGGGCAATGCGGGTTGTACCGAGAAGCACGGCAGCGCTGTAATCTTCCCGCTTTAGATCGGGCACCATCTCGCGTCCGATGTCTCCTGCGCGAGCATCGTTGATGACTGGCTCCAATCCGTAGCCAATCTCGATCTTGTACTGACGCTCTTTGGGCGCCAGCAAAAGCAGGACCCCACGGTTCTCTTTCTTCGATCCGACACCGAGCTGCTTATAGAGGTCGGCCGCGTAGTCTTCCCGGGTGCGACCGTCGAGGGAGTTTACGGTCACGACAGCGATTTGGGCGCCGGTCTTCTGCTCGACTTCGGCACACAGCGTCTCCAGCTTGGCCTTGGTGGCAGGATCGATTACGTTTGCCAGGTCGGTGACGTAGCCCTGGGGATGGATATCAGCGGTCTTGTCTGCCCAACCAAAGCAGCAACAGGTCAGCAGCACAGCCACCAGAACGGATTTGACCCGGATTGGCATGAGTGGCTGGCGACATTGCCCAGCGTATGTACCGTAGAGAATGCTGGACACAGTGTCAAGGACGCTCTGCCGACCTATTCGTATGTCGGATACCCTTGGGTTGGTTGCGATCGGCAATTCGGGCATAGCATGTTACAGTCTGAGATATGAATAACCGAAAGAATGCTTTAGAGGCATAACCCGGCCCGTTGCGGGCGGTCCAACGCAAGAGAATCTTCGCATGCGCGTCCTATAGGGAGATGCTGGGAAGTGCCAATCGTCGCGGTAGTTACATGTTTGAAGCCATGCGAGAAGCTCGGGTGCAAGTCGACGCATTTAGTGGACACGCACGACGGCGCGCAGAGGTGCCTGAGAAGGCCAGTTCGAGGAAAGCGAACCGTTCCTGACCTATCCGACCGCAAATGAATCGAACCGCAAATTCAAAGGCGCTGCCTTTCACGATTCCAAATCGAAATCCGATTTCCCTTGGCCCGCTCACTGGCCTCGATTTCCCCAAATCAGCATTAGATATTATGATGTAGCTCTTTTTGAGACCGTCTATGACATCGCACATTCAGGTAGTTTCATCTCCCTCCCAACAACAAACTTTGGCGTACGATCCGCTGCTTGACGACGTTGGATACATGACCTGCATGACCCTGGTGCTGCTGGGAAATTACGCGCAGACCGGGCATCTCGGCGGACCGCTCGCATACACACCGTACAATGTGTCGGCGCATTTGGCCGGTCCTGAAAACGGCGGGCTCCGTTACGATTACCGCCGGCCGAAGCATCCTTACTCCGACAAGTTCATGATGGCGGCGGGCCATTCGGTCCCCACCTGCTACGCGCTATGGATGATCATGGGCCAGGCGCTGTATCGCAAGTATCAGCAGACGGGCGATCCGCGTTATCACGTCGACCCGCACGTCGCCATGCTGCCGATCGATGCGTTAGGATTCCGGCGGGGCGCGGGCGCGCTGAAGACGCTGTTGCAGGAAACGG
The DNA here is from genome assembly GCA_963721155.1 of uncultured Acidobacteriaceae bacterium. GTDB lineage: Bacteria > Acidobacteriota > Terriglobia > Terriglobales > Acidobacteriaceae > Bog-257. The sequence continues at coordinate 293,470 of CAVRID010000005.1, forward strand.
GCTTGGAAGACGATCCGCTGTTCGCGCAAGCGAAAGGTCGCGGCATTCGTGCGCTCGCGGGACATGCCGAAAGCACCGACTTAACCAACGACGTGAACGGCGGACCCTCGGGCATCGGCATCGCGACGGCCGCCGGCAAAGCGGCGTTCTGGGATGTGGTGGGCGCGCCGGAGTCGCCGAAAGTGATCGCGCTGGAAGGCGAATTCGCGCTCACCGAAGGTCACGCCCAGGAGTTGAAGACACAGGCGCTCGCGTTGCAGGTGGGAAAGCGGTTGCGCGTGATGGTTTCCGACAACAACGCGGGCATCGACGATTGCCTGATTGGCGGCAAGATTGGCGGCGTGATCTCCGCGAAGTTCTGCGACAGCTACGATCTCGTGAGTCAATGGACGTCGTATGGATGGAACGTCTTCACGCTGGCGAACGGTAATGATTACGGCGAAGTAACCGCGGCGCTGCGAGCAATGGACGAAGTGGACCCGCAGGACCGCCGCCCCATCGTCGCGATCGGTAAAACCATCAAGGGCTACTGGCCCGCGGCCGCCGACGGAAAAATCACCGGCTACGGCGATCAACTAGTCAGTTACGCAAGCCATCCCTACGCGCTGAAGATGAACTCGGAGTATTTTGTCGCGCTGGCGCAGACGTTCGAAAAGCATTACGGCGTGGAGTTCGAAGGAATTCGCCAGGGTCCGGTCAGCAACAATCGCGAGCGATTGATCCAATTCAAGACGAACATCGACGTGGTCATGTCGCTGCTCGACCGCAACGGATTGGGCGATCGCCTCGCCGATCGCCTGGTGGAAATCGGCGACACCGTGCGCGACGACGTGAAGCTGCGCATCTCGGCCTCGAGCGATCCGTTCCTCGACGATCGCCTGCGCGTCGCGGCGCTGCCTGAAGAGCCGCAGAAGGTTTCGATTCGCAATCCGATTTCCGGTGCGGAGAAGCAAGTTAGCATTGCGCTGTTCAAGAAACCGGGCGAGGTGGCCGGAGCTCGGCGCGCGATTTCCGAAATCATCAAGTGGATGAATTACGTCACGGAAGGACGATTCTTCACGGTGGCCGCCGACCTTTCTGAGTCGATCAACGTGGAGCATGGCAGTTTGTGGGGACACTATAGTCCCACAGACAATCCGCTGGGCACGCGCTTGAAAGCGCCCATTCAAGAAGCGGGCAATGTTTCCACCGCCATCGGACTGGTGAGTCAAAGCGCATCCGTCGATCCCGACAAATTCGCTGGTGTGTGGGCTTTGAGCGGCACCTACGGAGCGTTCACGCCGCTGATGTACACTCCGGCGCGTGTGTGGAGTCAGCAAAATCAGGACAGCAAATTCCGCGTCGGTGTGCTGCATATTCTCGCCGCGCATTCCGGTCCTGAAACCGCGGCCGACGCGCGCACCCACTTCGGCATCTTCGCGCCGCAAGTGTGGAAACTGTTCCCGCGCGGCCAGGTGATCAATTTGAGTTTTTGGGATTACAACGATGTCGCGCCCGGATATTTTGCGGCGGCGGAAATCGCGGCGCGCGATCCGCGCGTGGGCATCATCACGCTGGAAGTGGCGCGTCCCGACTTCGCGGCCGCGGACCGCAGCCATTTCGCCGACTCCGATCTGCGCGCTGCGGCAAAAGGCCTGTACGTCATCCGCGATTTCGCGCCAGACAAGCCGCGCCACGGTTACGTGATCGCGCAAGGATCGAGTTCCACTGTGAATCTCGTGAAAGTACTGCCGAAACTGGAAGCGGTGGGTGTGAACGTAAAGGTGATCGCGGCGATCAGCGAGGAGCTGTTCGATCGCCAGCCGCAAGCTTATCGCGATTCCGTGCTGCCGCCCGAGGCTCGCTACGATTTGATGGTGGTATCAACGGGCACGCGACGCATGTGGCCGCTGCGCAACCTCGGTCCGTTGACAGATGAGTATTCACTCACGTCCGACTTCGACAATTCCTGGAGAAGCGGCGGTCTCGAACTGGAAGTGATCGCGGAAGCGCATCTCGATCCCGATTCGATTTTGGCAGGCGTGCAGCGCTTCGCCAACGAACGAGAGCGCCGCATCGGCGATCAACGCAAAATGATCGGTTAGTCGAGTGGGCTGTCTGCGCTCGTCGTTAGTGCGCCCCTTCAGAGCCCAGGGGTCCTGGGGCATATTGATTTATCGGCCGTTACCGTAACTTCATCGACCGACATCGGATTCAATTTGGCCAAGCCGAAACCCAACATCTTGGTCAAAAAGAGACAGCTACTCGTCGCTCCTGCGCCTATGCTTTAGCTGAGGCAATCTCAATGAAAGCATTTGCAAGTCTCGGAACAGCAGTCCTGCTTCTGTCTCTCGGAACGATTGTTCCTGCCTTCGCACAGCAGGAAGCTAAGCCCGAACCGAAGCAGCAACAAGAGCATGCACAGCCACAGGAACAACATGCTCAACCGGCCCAGCAGCAACATGCGCAACCGGCCCAGCAACAGCATGCCCAGCAGCAGAACCAACAGAAGCAACAGTCGCAGCAGCAGCATGCCCAGCAGCAGAACGAACAGAAACAGCAGTCGCAGCAGCATGCCCAGCAGCAGAACCAAAACAAGCAGGAGCAACAGCAACAGGCTAAGCAGCAGAGTCAAAACAGGCAAGAGCAACAGCAGCAGGCCAAGCAGCAGAATCAGAGCAAGCAAGAACATCAGCAGCAGGCCAAGCAGCAGAACCAAAACAAACAGCAGCAACAGCAGGCCAAGCAGCAGAATCAAAACAGACAGCAGCAGCAACAACACAGGCCCAGCGGCAGAACCAGCAGCCGGTACACCACACCCAGGAACAGCAGCGCGTCCAGCAAGCAGCATGGCAGGGACACCGATCACAAAACTGGCAGTCCGACCACCGCACCTGGCAGCAACGCGGCGGCTATAACGGCTACCGCATCCCTGACAACCATTACAACGGCTACTTTGGCTCAAACCACGGATTCGTCATCTACAACCAACCCTATATGGTTGTTGGCGGGTTCCCGCGCTTCCAGTATGGCGGCTATTGGTTCAGCCTGGTTGATCCATGGCCAGGGTACTGGTCCAACAACTGGTACGAAACCGACGACGTTTATGTTGTCTACGCTAACAATGGGTATTACATGTACAACCAGCGGTACCCTGGTGTAGGTATTGCAATCAGCGTCTCGCTGTAGCTACCCGCAGGATGATGAGGTAGCAACAAGGAATCGCAGCTCAATTCGTCCTGCCGATAATCTACAATTCTCATTGTGAAGGCAGCGGTGCGCAATCCTAGTTGCAGGAATGACCTATGCGCCCGCTAACTTTTGGATGGCAGGTAGATTCTGGATCTGCAGTGTCGAACCATGAATCTGGGCAATGTGCTGCTTGCGGAAGTTGGCGAGAGTACGCGTAACTGTCTCACGCGACATACCAATGATTTGCCCAATCTCATCGTGGGTCAGGGCCACCTTGATTCCATGAGCGGATAGCATTCCGGAGTCTGCCTGCGACCAGTCCAGCATGAGGCGAGCGATTCGTTCTGGTGCTGAACGCACTACGAAGGAGCGAAGTTGCTGGTATGCCTGCTGGCACTCGCGGCTCAAATGGATTGCCGCATGCAAGCAGGCTTCGTTGTGGTCTTTCAGAAACTGGAGGAATTCAGCCTGCTTCACGAAGTTAAGCTGGCACGGCTGGCCCGTCTCCGCGGTCGTCTCGTACGGGGTGCCAGACACCGTTGCGTTCAGGCCTAACACCGCGCCCGGCTTTGCAATTTTGAATATGAGGATCTGGCCTTCGCTAGAGATGGCCGACAATTTCACGCGGCCCTTACACAGAATATAAATACCCCTACACGCCTGACCTTCGACGAACAACGTTGCGCCAGCCGGATACGCAATGGTGAACTTTATCTTCTGGAAGGCTTCCATTTCCCTCTTAGGCAATTGACAGAAAAAACCTTCCGAGCAAAGGCGGCAGGAGAGACAGTTTTCTACCAGCTCCATCCCGTATGGTGAATGCATTGCAGCCTTCCTGTCGGGGATCCCCAAGAGTGCAGCAGAATTCGTAACAGTGGATAAATGGGATTTGACTGTGCTCGATCAAGGGCCGACTGCCACGAATTCTGCCGTAATTATTGGAAAAGGGTACGTCGGTCGACTGGGGCATGTCTGTGCAATATTGCTCACATTACTATTTATCCCAGAGGGCGGCCCGGCGTTTGGGGCTTCCCTTGACCCTCATTTCAGGCATTCTCATTCTTCAGGACTACTTTCAGCGCGCCTTGCGTTGCCGCGTTTGCGAACGTGTCGTACGCTTGCAGGATGTCATTCATCGCGAAGCAATGGGTCACCAGTTTGTGCGGCTGCAACTTTCCCGACTGTACCATCTTCAGGAGTCTGGGTATGGTGATCGTGTCCACCAGCCGTGTCGTGAAAGAAATGTTGCGGTCCCAGAGCTTCTCCAGGTGTAGTTCGACAGGTTTGCCGTGGACGCCTACGTTGGCGATTCGTCCACCTGCCGCGACAATGGACTGACAAATGTCGAAGGTAGCAGGGACCCCTACCGCCTCGATGGCCACATCCACGCCTGCGCCCTCGGTTAGTTCCATTACGTAGTGTGCGGCGTGTCCATCCGAGCTGTTGATGACAGTGGTTGCACCAAGTTGTTTGGCCACTGCGAGACGCTTTTCGTCCAAGTCGATCATGAAGATCGCCGCCGGCGAATAAAATTGCGCCGTCAGCAGAACCGCGAGTCCGACCGGTCCTGCGCCTACGATGGCAACCGTGTCTCCTGGCTTAACATGCCCGTCCATGACGCCGCACTCGAAACCGGTCGGGAAGGCGTCGCTCAGCATCACCAAGGCTTCTTCATCGCCGCCCGCGGGAAAGGGGTGGAGGCTGCCATCGGCGTGCGGGATGCGCACGTACTCAGCCTGAGTTCCGTCAATGGTATTGCCCAAAATCCAACCGCCGTGGCGACAGTGGGAATACATGCCCTTTCTGCAGAAATCGCACCGTAGGCAGGCTGTGATGCAGGAGATGATGACCTTGTCACCAACGTGAAACTCCGACACTCCCGTTCCCGCTTGCTCGACTATTCCAATGCCTTCATGGCCGAGAATACGTCCAACCGTCACGGAGGGAACATCCCCCTTCAGAATGTGAAGATCGGTCCCGCAAATCGTTGAAGTGGTAACCCGCACAATGGCATCGCCGACGTGCTGGATGGTGGGTCGCGGCTTGTCCTCCCACACAGGCTTGCCAGAACCGTGATAGACCAGCGCTTTCATTGTAGTGCCGGTATGTAAATCTCGGGCGCCCCTAGTCTGCACTTCCAGTTCAGCGATTGTCATCGGTGCCTCCTCGTCTGTTGCATGACTTTGAGCCTAGCACTTGCGTGGGTAAAGCTCTGAGCTAGAGTGCTCAGACTGCGCTGCCCGTCGGGATGTAGTCTCCTGACAGAGGACATATGGATCAGAATGAGGCAACGCAGGAAGTGGTAGGAGTCGCGGAACCGGCTGCAATTCCGGCAAAGACGTCAACCAATCCACGGAAGGGTACGTCTTCAGATCGCGTCGCTGACAAGCGGGCTGCTATCTTAAGCGCCAAAAAGAAGAAGAAACGCGCCGCGCATCGGGTGGCTTTAAGAAGGTCGCACACGAAGGGTTGATTGCGATTTCAGCCGCGAGAAACCTAGCCCTTGGACGCTCTTCGAGGGAGCCCACGAAGGCGGGATCTGTATCTTCAAGTACCTCGTAGTCACAAGAAATAGGCTTTCATGAGTGATGCGATCGATAAGTCCGTGGCCGACGACTGTGTCAGGATCAAGGACCTCGGTTACAGTTCTTCCCGCCATATCAACATGTACGGCGAACGATTTGAGATTGTTTCCGATCCCTTCCCGGACGGCAATGGGATTGCGGTCCACGTCACGACTGCGAAGGAGCCGAAGAGACGGACACTACGGCTTCCAACGTCAATTCTCATGGGGCTGAAAAAGTTGTTTCCGAAGATAGGTTAAGCCTATTTCAGCGGCGATTTTTGGCGCATGAACAAACAAGTGTCACATCGATGGCACCGAGAGGTCGAGCCAATGGAACACTGGGGAATCTACGTCGCTTATGGATGGTTAGCCACGATCATCCTGGCCTTTACGGATGCTGTGCAGGCCATTCGGAAAGGGCCCCAGCCTGCGCCGGAGCCTCCAGAGCGGCTTACTGACAACTAGCGACCACCAAGCCTGACGCAGGTTGTAGAGGGTACGAGACAGTCTTTTTTGTTTCAGAACTACCGGAAAGTGAACTTAATTTATGAGGTGGCCGCATGAGCACTGAAGGGTCTGGGCAAATGCTGAGTCTCTTGAAGGAACTCTCAATTTTCAAGGCAATGGATGAAGACTACAAGGCCGGTCCTAAAGGTCGTGCCGACATAGAAGCTCATGAAGAACGCGAGCGAAGGCGGCAGGAGATAAAGCAGGAAATGCACACGCTCGCCGCCGAAAGCAAGAGCGACCAGTCCTAGATATTCTGCAGGTAAATAGCTGTTTCGCTCCGAAGCCACGAAGTTCTGGGGTGGTCAGAGTAGCTCAGACGCGCCTTGTAGTTTCCAAGCATACTTGTCTTGATCTTGAATTTAAAGGATCTACGAACCTTACAGGAGGTCTTTTGACTGCGCCCCTACATTATCCCCGCCATGGAAGCCTCCCGAAATCATTTATGAGCCTCATGCGAATAGTGAATCTCTGCCCTCATGCCAATATTGGTTGGCCCATTCGCTGCCGCGGAGAGGCGACGCCTTCGCAGCATTGTTTTGATTGCGGAGCACAACGGACCTATATGCTTCAACCACTGATGCAGAAAGGTCCATGGAAGCGTCCGAGCCCCTCCGCCTATCCTCCAGGAATAGCCTTCTCGTCAGACGCGCGGCGTGGATCGGTACCGCCCGAGCAATTCGCGATATCTTAATGGGCTGACATAGGATGAACTGCCGCCGCCTGGTAATTTGGCTGTGCTTTCAGAAGGCGTTCGGCCTGTCTCAGATCGAGGTCGCTCGACACCGCTTCAAACTCAGATCGAGCCTCATGCTCTTCCTTGCTGATGGTCTTGAATAGCAGCATTCGCCCATCCACGTGAATATTGACGAGATTGGTCTTCCAATGGGACGAGCTGACTTGGGTTCGTTCGATCTCAAATGTGCCGCCCTTGACGATGCGCCCGAGAATCCCAAAACCAAAATTGACATTTTCTATCAAGCGGCCGTTCAACTGCACCAACCGCTTCTGTCGGGGATCCACCAGGATCGTGCCAGCCATGCTCCGGAGCGCCTTAGACTCCATGGTAGGCGGAACAAACGCGGGGTCAGGCCGAAAGGTGAGCCGCACATAGCCACCATCCCAGCCGTCGTACTGATACACGAATGCGGCCGGTAACAGACGCACAAGGCCCTCCAGCCGCTTTTCATCGGCATCATATTGTTTCTTTATCGCCAGCTGCTGGGCGGGGTCGCGAACCAGTTGTTCCTGCCGCTCCGTCTCCTGCTTTTGTTGGGCTGAATCCAGCGGTGCGTCGTTAACCGCCAGCAGGCGGTGTACGGGACCGTCTTTCGTTTCAACTTCAACTTGGATCAAGGTCTGCTGCTCGGCTACCTTGGTGACAAGGTACATCCAGTTACCTTGCTCTGTTCTGTCAGCCAATTCGTTTGCAACCATGTCCTTGACGAGATCGCTTGCAGAAGAAAGCGACTCCGGCCCTGCGGAATAGCAGCGACATCCGAGGAGAAGTATTACAGCGAACTGGAGGGCGATATAGTTCAACACTGTGTTGGATGCAAATGGCCCGGGTTCGGCAGAGTTTATTGCTGCTCCATGCGAAATCGTATTGTGAGCATATATGACCAGACGGCGGAGCCTGGGGCCGTCTAGCCTTGCAGCAGAGGGTAAGCTTTGCTTGATCAGGCTGTCTATCGACGTTGCTTTTCTCCTTATCAAACAGAGGGCGCCCAATTAACTCCAACTTTTGCTCCTCGGACTCGCTAATACTGCGTCGGGGGCCCCTTGTTACTCGCAGCGGGTAAACGTTGAAGGCTGTCTTCCCCTCCGCGAGGTCGCCTCAAAGAGGAAGTTATTCTCAAACGACAAGAGCGCAAATGGATAGCGATCTGGCCGTCAAGTAGAGAAAGGTAAAAGAATATGCCGTTAGTTCAAGTTGTCCTGGTTCTGATCGTCGTTGGAGTTCTGCTGTGGCTGGTGGATCGTTTCATCCCCATGGCGGGCTCGATAAAGTCAATATTGAATGCCGTCGTGACAATCGCCGTGGTGTTGTGGCTGCTGAATATCTTTGGGCTCATGCATTACCTCACCAATATTCACATTGGCAAGCCATAAAGCAAGCGATGGTGCACCAGAGAATCTCGAAACCTATAGAGCGGCCGCGGGTGCGCAATGACTGAATACAAGAGCGATCCGCGATGGACGCGAGCCTGGGCGTGAGGAAAGTGATCACACATAACTGTAAGACACTCGCAATCCGCGTACTGGCACTGTTGCTGGTAACGCTGATGTGTAGCGGGGTTGTGGCAGCCTATTCCGTGCTGACGCACGAGGAAATTGTTGACTTGCTATGGGCAGATCAGATCAGGCCGCTCATTCTATTGCGATATCCTGATCTCTCTGAAGACCAGATCGAGGAAGCGCATGCCTACGCTTATGGTGGGGCAGTCATACAAGACCTGGGCTACTACCCATTCGGAAGCGTCGAATTCAGCGACCTGGTGCATTACGTTCGTACCGGAGACTTCGTTCGTGAACTGCTGGCACAGAGTAATGATGCCGACGAGTACGCGTTTGCCCTTGGCGCGCTGTCCCATTATGCGTCAGATATCGCCGGCCATCCCGCGGTCAACCATTCTGTCGCCATCGAATATCCGAAGCTGCGAGCGAAGTTTGGGACATCAGTCCGGTATGCGCAGGACAAAACCGCGCATCTGAAGACAGAGTTTGGGTTCGACACGGTGCAGGTCGCAAAGAATCGTTACGCTTCGCAGCAGTATCACGATTTCATCGGATTTCAAGTGTCCAAGCCTCTGCTGGAACGGGTCTTTCCCATCGTTTATGGAGTGGAGTTGAAAGACGTGCTGCCTCGCGAGGACCTTGCCATCGGTTCGTATCGGTACTCTGTCAGCCAGCTGATCCCCGAAATGACCCAGGTCGCGTTGCAAACACACAAGAAGGACCTGATGCGCGAATCGCCCGATTTCGCGAAACAGAAGTTTCTGTATCGCCTTTCCCGCTCTGATTATGAGAAGGAGTGGGGAAAGGATTACGTGAAGCCGGGTTTTGGTACGCGGATATTGTCAACGCTCTTGCGCTACATGCCCAAAATTGGCCCGTTCAAAGGCTTGGCGTTCAAGAGCCCGACTCCGCAAACCGAGGATCTGTACATCAAGAGCATCAATACTACTGTCGATCAATACCGAGCTTTTCTCTTGGACATACCTACTGATTCACTCGTGCTGCCCAACTATGACCTTGACAGCGGCAATCCGACCACGGAAGGCGAATACTCTCTCACGGACGAGACTTACGCAAAGTTACTAGGTCAATTGGCTAAGAGTAAGTTCGACCATACGACGCCGGAGCTACGCGACAACATTTTGCAGTTTTATTCGGACCTCTCGACATCGACCCCGACAACGGACGACAAGGTTCGATCGGCCAGCGTGCTCGCGCTGCTTGATCAGTTAAGAGCGGCGACCCCAGTTCCGGTCGCCGAAGCAGTGGCCGCCCAGTGATCACCGATCCTATCAAAGCAGGCTCGCTATGCTCGGGATGACAAGAGATGGGACAAATGTTGCGCTCAATTTGCGGATCAATACGAATTAACGCAACAGGGTTTTCCGTTATGCTCCAACCAGCTCAGTAAAGAACGCAGACTTGCCTGGGCGAGGGCAATACAGGAATCGCCGGCTCCGTAGTAGATATTGATGGTATCTCCGTCGGGACTCATCGTGTTTCCGCACGGGAAGACCACGTCGTGCACGTCGCCTCCGCGCTCGTATTCGGCTTCGGGCCCGAAGATCCAGGAATCGCCCCGCAGCAGACAAACATCAGGCTTTTGCAGGTCAAAGAGAGCGAGACCAACCCGGTATAGCGAGCCCGAGGCTGTCTGCTTCACGCCGTGATACAGCATGAGCCAACCCTGGGGAGTTTCAATTGGCGGCGAAGATAACCCAATCTTGTTGGCGTCCCACCACGCGCCCTTGCGCGCCACCATCATCACTCGATGTCCGCCCCAGTGACGCAGGTCGGGAGAGTACGAGATCCAAATGTGCGCTCCCAAAGAAGTCATCGGTCGATGGATGAGCGCCCACAGGCCGCCGATCTTGTACGGCAAAAGAGCAGCATCCTTGTCGTCTGGAGACATGATGACGCCATAGCGCTCAAATGTCCGGAAATCCTCAGTTAGCGCGAGCGAAACTCCGGGACCACCTTTCGAGTACGAGGTGTAGGCAACGGCATATTGCTGAAGCTCGGGAACATAAGTGATGCGCGGATCTTCAATACCCCAAAGTTCTTCTGGATATTTGTCTGGATCAGGCATCAGCGTTGGGGTGGGATCGATCTCCCATCCGTTCACACCGTTCACAGAACGCGCGGTGCAGAGGTGGGAGAGACCTCGGCGATCCTCCACCCGGCAAAGTAATAGAGTCGAGCCATCCGCAAGCAGTGTTGCGCCGGCATTGAATACGCTGTTAATACGATAAGGCCAGTCTCTGCTGGACAAGATTGGATTGGCGGGATGCCGATGAAGGAGAGCGTCGGAAGAATCGATAGAATCAACAGGTTCGATGGCCAAGGTCATAAGTCATCCTACAGGAAACACGAAGTCGGCATTCCAAAGCATTGGAAACGCGAGAAACGCTCAAGCTGCGGCGAGAACATAGGCAGTGTGCGATCGTCGGGCGCTACCCATCCAGAAGTTGCCGCATTTCCAGAAGTGCAATCAAGAAGGACAGGGTTGACTCCGCCCCCTGGTTTTCGTTGACCCGGTCAGGATGAAGACCATCTCGACAGCCGCCCGTGCTGGCGTCATATAAGGCGACTTTCAGGTCGTTATCTCCCAGGAACCAATTAAACGCAGCCCAGGCCTGCGCACGCCAATGCTCATCTCCGGTGGCGCGATACGCCGTGAGACATGCGGAGACGGTTGCACCTGCCTCGACCGGTTGCTGGTCGAAACGAGCTTTTTCACCCGCTTTGTCGTAGAAACCCTGCGACCCGATCGGGACAAAGTGCCCGTTAACGTTGCAGCATTGTTGGGTGGCAAGCCACTCCAGCGACTCCAGGCCAGCCGTGAGCAACTCTTTGTCCGAGGTGCGCGAGCCAGCCAACAATAACGCCTGCGGCAAACGTGCGTTGGAATAGGCCAAACTATCTTCAAACCAGCTCCAACCGGGCGTGCGCGTGATTCGATAGATATTCAGTAGCTTGTCAGCGAGGACATCTCTCTGCCTTTGCGCGGCTCTGTCACCCGGGAAGCGATCAAGGTAGGACTGGATTCCGAACAACGAGAATGCCCATGCCCGGGGACTGGTGAAGGCCATCGCAGCTGGAACCGCAAGCTCAAACAGACGGCCAGCGAGTCCCCTTAGACCCTCATCGACGGTCTGATTCACCGCAGTCCCCAAAGCCCACAAAGCCCGTCCGTGACTGTCTTCCGACCCCTGTGCCTCTTGCCAATGACGCTCATAGCTGAGAAAGTTGCGGAACCTTCCATTGGCGGAATTAAAAGCAAGCCAGAGAAAGGCCAGATATCGCGAAGCCAATTTCCTGGCCTCCGCTTCTCCATTCGCTCCAAGTTGCTCCACCAGAATCGACACGATCAGCGCCCGGGCATTGTCGTCGGTGGTGTAGCCCTCGTGATGATTTGGAATGGCGAATACGGCATGCTGCAACATTCCCGTATCGTCAGTCATTCGAGTGAGATGATTGAGCTTCACCGCCGGCAAGCTGTGGATGCGATTTGTCCCGACTGCATTTGGACTGACCAGACGTGGGTTCCACATGCGCTCCGCCCGGGATCTCTGGAAGCTACGCATATAGTCCTGAGCCACACTTTTCCAAACCATGTTGCGAGAGTATAAGTACGCCCGTTTGCGCATGGCGTGCCGTTCGGCTTCATTTTCCAGGAGCTGAATGGTCTGCTCCGCAATGGCGTTCTGGTCGTTGAATGGGACTAGTATTCCGCGGCCCTGATCAAGTAGCTCAAGCGCATGCCAATAAGGAGTCGAGATGATAGCTTTACCCGCGCCCATGGCGTAGGCCAGGGTTCCAGAAACGACCTGCGCCTCATTCTTGTATGGCGTGATGTAGATATCGGCCGCCCCGATAAACTCCATCATCTCCTCAGGACTAACGAACCGGTTGTGAAATATCACGTGTTCCCCAACTCCCAGATCCTTTGCGAGCAACTGCAGCGATTCCCGATACTTGTCACCCTCGCGCTTTCTAATGTGAGGATGAGTCGCGCCCGCGACAATATACGTAACATTGTTGTTGTGGGACAGGATGTTGGGAAGGGCCCGTATGACCGTTTCAACTCCCTTATTTGGTGAAAGCAAGCCGAAGGTCAGCAATACAGATTGGCCTCCTACTCCGAACCGGTCCTTGTAAAAATTCGGATCAACGAATGCCAGGTTCGGAACTCCGTGCGGTATGACGTCAATCTTTGCGGCAGGAACCTGGAAAATCTCCTGGAGAAACTGCGAAGAGTGCTGGCTCATCACGATAAGCCGGTCGGAGAGTTCCGCGATTTCGACCATTACCCGATGCTGGTCGGGGTTCGGTTCGCGCAGCACCGTATGCAGGGTGGTCACGATCGGCATACGGAGTCTGCGCAGCAGCTCCAGGATGTGGCCGCCCGCCGCGCCTCCGAAAATCCCATACTCGTGCTGCACGCATACCAGATCTACATTGGTGAAGTTGAGGAACTCAGCTGCACGCTCATAGGACAGCAGCTCCTCCTCGGTGAGCTCGAAGCGCACTCGCTCGGGATAGCTGTATTCAGACTCTGGATCGTTCACCGGCAGAGCAAATAACCGTTCAGTCCCGAACTCGGTCGAAACCGCGTCACATAAGTCGGTAGTGAAAGTGGCAATCCCACACTGGCGCGGAAGATAGTTCCCAATGACCGCGATTCGGCTGGGAAGCGAGAGATTGACCGCCGTGTCGAAGGGCTTCGCTGACTTGATCTCAGCCACGTGCGGTCGTGAGCTTGCAAGTCCCAACGGTCTCCTGAATGGCAGTGTCTTTGGCAATGACATGGGCCCCCTATCTGTTCACAACCCGGAAGGCTGGTGAAACAATCGCGGCGCTGTCCAGTTTGATCTCCCCCGAGAACATACCCCTGACAACGCCGCGAACTTTAGACCGCCCGGCGCGCCACAGGTTTGCGGGCACACTGGCGCACTCAACTATTTGGCTTCGGCAGCTTCGTGCTGGTTCGCCTTGTTGACGGCAGCCTTCACCGCGGCGAGAAACGAGTCAGCGTTTGCTGGTGCGTGCACGTCGCCGGATAGGGTTTTACGGAAGGAAACGTCTTTGCCATACATAGCGACCGTGGAGTCATTATCCTGTTGGATCTTGGCGCCATCGACGGCGACTCCGACAAATAAGCCCTTGGTACGCGAGTAGCTCAAAGCTTCCGTGTCCATCTTCCAGTCAGTGCCTGCCGAAGCATGCCGTCCGACCGGGCCGGCCGTGGCTGATGCCTCACCGGTAAGTTCAAACTTACTTGAAAGCAGGCCTTGCACACCCTTGTCATTCATGAACAACATGACAAGATCGACTGACTGAGCGCCAGCCTGGAAGCCAAAATTGCCTCCGCCGATCGAAATGAATGCTGGTGCACTCCAACCATGAGCAGTGCGGCAGGTAACCACACCGCGTCCATGCTCTCCGCCGACCACGAAGCCGCCCTTCGCCATATCCGGTACCACAGCGATGCATTTGGCGCCATTCAGCACCTCTTCCGGGATACCTTTATCGGGTGCCGCCATGATCTCGTTCATGACCTGGCCGGCCGCTTGTAGGCGCGCACTGGTATCTTGCTGCGCCGGACCAGCAAACGCGAAGGTACCTAAAGAGAACATCATCAACGCAATTGCATATTTCTTCATAACACTTCCTTTTCGTTCCACGTGATTTGTGGGTGAGTTTACGAGTAGCGTAGATTCGCCGTGAAGATCAGGCTGTCTGACGGCCACTGATCAGGTTGATAACCAAGACCACGACGGCAATGACCAACAAAAGGTGGATCAGAGCGCCGCCTAAGTGGAAACTGAAGCCGAGAAGCCACAGAATCAAGAGAATGACAAAAATCGTCCAGAGCATATCTTCCTCCTGGGCTGGGTGTGAATGGTTAACTCGTGGGTTTATATGCGATTAAAAGCGGCGCTGCTATGCGCAAAGGGTTTGCCAACGAGGCCCTTGCTCGCTATGAGCAAGCGACTCGACGTCGTGGAAAGGCTCACTGGCCTAGATCCGGCCAAGCAACAGCAAAATAACCACAACGACAAGAATCAAGCCAAGTCCGCCGCTCGGTGCGTAACCCCAAGAGCGGCTGTGATTCCACGTCGGGAGAGCACCCACTAGAAACAAAACCAGTAAAACAATCAAGATAGTTCCGAGCATACTTTTCTCCTCTTCTTCACGAATCGAGCTCTGGCGGTGTCGGACTTCCCTACGTACTCCCGCACGCTGGGTTCGTTGCGAGCAAGCCGGCAATGGTTGTCAATAAATTGTGGGGGTGTTGTCCTTTGGGGTAAAACCTGTCAGCGACGATTCCAGCAGGTACAGCATCACCCTCGTAGTCTCCACTCATTGCGACAATCGAAATCGACGGATAGCGGCTACGTACATGCGAGATCAACTCGATACCGGACATGTGCGGCATGCTGAGATCGGTCACGATCAGATCGGGGACCGCTCTGTTCAAGTGCAACACAGCGCTAACGCCGTTTTCTGCCTCAGACACGTCATATCCGGACGCCACCAGCAGCATTCCGAGGCTTTCCCGAATACTGGTTTCGTCGTCAACAACTAAAATCTGAGGCTTGGAGCCGTTTGGCATGCTTTCTCCTGGCGGTAGACAGATCACAACTTGCTACTCCTCTTACGATGCCACGCCCATGGCCTCGGGGTCTGGTCAAAACAGACCACCCAATTGCCGAGATGAAGTATTAGGCCAGAAGGTTTCGCAATGCAAGTAGATGAGTGAGCCATATTGGACAGACTGGCAAGGTCGGGCGTAGATATGATTGCCGTGTAAGCAGTTGTGGGGACAACGAGATTCATTATGGCAACACATTATCTTCACTTATCGGCATCTATCTGTGGTGAATGCAACGGCCCGGTCATCTCAGGATCAGGCTCAACTCGCGAATCGGAAATTCAGCGTGAGACTGACGTGAGGCGGTTCGGTTCGGTTTGCTTATCCTGTGGGAAGCGCTACGTGGGACTGCCAGCTTCAGGGGTCGTGCGCCATATGGCGCCGTTCGAATGGAACGCGGTGCCGTCACAATGAAGGAAAGCCGCATTCGATTCAGCACCGGCCGTGTACCGGAGTTCTATCGTGAAGTATGGCTTGGATGAGGGTGTCCCCTTCCGCCTCAGCGCCACGAGTTGGGAACAGCCGTCCATCGTTGAAACGTAGGTAAGTACCGCCGTTTGTGGCACACAATGCATCGCCCCGGGCACAGGAAAAGGCGGGGCAGAACAACTCGTTCAACCCAGCTCTCGGGCGGAGCGGTCCTGAACTGGTCTCCCTTGCATACGCGGCAGTGGGCGGATAGCAAATGCATTATTGGGTTCTCAACACTGTTCTCAATATCAAACGACAGCTCTAACTCTTATCGCGCAGTCGGACTCTTGCCGGCGACAATCGCGCTGGCTTCCGCAGGGGTCAGCCGCGACAGATTGCACTCGGGGTAACCGCTGGTGCATGCCATGTAATTGCGTTGGCGATCGGCAACCAGTACTTCACTTAATTCCGTCGTCGATAATTTGGAACGGTCACAAGCTGCCGAACCATCCCAACACTCGGAGACGTTACGCCGGTGCTGAGCTACCGCTACCTCGCTCAGATCAGTTTGGCTCAGTTTCGATAAGTTGCACGACGACCATCCGTTCCAACAGTCGGAGACGTTTTTCTGGTTTTCCGCCATGGCAACCCCAGCCGCTTCGGATGTTGTCAATTTGGAGTGGTCGCACGATCGCAGCCCACTCCAACAATCGGAAATCATATTCTGGTGCGCGGCTATGGCCACTTGGGCCAGCTCCGGCGTGCTGAGCTTCGAAGGATCACATGACGTCCATCCGCTTTTGCAGTCAGAAATGTTTTGCTCGTGCTTAGCCGCCGTCACTTCGTTCTTGGCAGCCTGGGTCAAAGCCGAGCGATCGCACGAGTCCCAGCCGCTCTTGCACGCAAACAGATTCTGTTCCTGATCGGGTGACTGTGCCGACATCAGCGCTGCATAGCAAATCAGAAATGTCATCAGAGAGCAACAGATGACTCGTGACACAACCTTCATTGGGTTCCGCCTTGCATTGGGTTTCGCCTTGTGAGCGCGACCGATTCAGGCCACACACATTCCTAAGGATGATTATGGAGCGGCCGCGCTAAGGAAGCTGGTCAACATTGCTCAGTGAGTAGCCTGCAAAGAGAAACGCGACCTTGGGATGCGTCACGTATTGGTTGACATTTGGAGTGGATAGGCCTACGGTCAAGAATGAGTGAGCAGTTCCTTTCCTCTTTCAGGTTCTCTGATCTAAGTCAGCCCATCTGAAGTCACATCCCTTAGCAAACCTAACGAGGTCCTATGCCAAATGAAATCCAATCCGGCACGATGATGGTTCAGCAGTCCGCGTTCCTGGGCTCACTCGGAGTGCAGAGCGAACCCTACTCTGAGAATTGGGCTTCGTTAGCAGCTCCAGAGAGCACCGGTCTCGACCACAAAGTTCGAACTGCTGGATGCAATCTGTTTTTTATGGCTGGCGAGATCAGCGCCGTAGTGCCGGCATGGGGCGGACAGAACACCCTGCGCCGCGGAGTGAAGCGCCTGCTGGCCCAAACTCAGCTGCAACATTTCAACTGTCTGGAGTTGAGCCACATATCGAGGAAGTACTTCCTCGGCATTCCATATATCTCGATCACAGCGCATCCTCGCCACATTCAGCGAGGCAGCCAGATTGGGTCGATCGAGCAACGCGCAAGAGATAGCGGTCCTGGTGCTCTTCAATAGAGTTCGCCACCCGGCGAATGCCCGAAGGAGCTAAACATCGATCGTTGCCTGCAAACCAGAGATCGAACCTTAGAGATTACGAAGACAGGCCGGCACGCGACGAGACCTCCGTGTCTTTGCCTAAATCAGCAACATTTCACAAGGAGAAACAAATGGACTGGGAGCAAGTCGAAAGCAAATGGAAACAACTTATGAGTTCTGCAAAGGAAAACTGGAGCAAGCTCACGGACGATGACCTGCACAAGATATCCGGCAAGCGCGAGCAACTGGCTGGAAAGATCCAGGAGATCTACGGAGTCACCCGGCGAGAGGCCGAAAAGCAGGTGTGGGATTGGGGAAAGACAGTGGAACGTGCTTCGAAGAAAATTGCATAAGTAGCTAAGTGTCCTGGAGACAGGCCCGACCATCCAGCAGACGTGCGGTCCGTGGGTGTTGCTCGAGGCCAAAACATCCGAGTATGGGCTGCCTTAAACGTCGGAACTGCGGTCCTGAACAAATAATTCGCCTCGTGCTACCCGCCGCATCGCATCCACGATGACAGGTCCATCCATCGAACGATAGACAATTCCCTGTGCTCGCAACCAGCGCGTGTACAGGATGCGATCGTGGTCCTCGGCGAGCATTAGCAGTGCAGTTCGGCTCCGCCTCAACATTGGCTGGATCTTGGGAAATGCCGGCAGAAAACTCGTCGACAGGACCAGTACGTGCGGTGTGAAAGTTTGTAATGCGCTCAGCAACTGTTCGGACGACCGGGGCTGGTGCACCAGGCGGACGTCGTCGGTGCCCGCCAGTAGCTCCGCCATCCCAACGTGAAAAAGCTCCTGATGGTCAGCGACGATGATGTCGATCATGACTGTACCTCACGTCCTGCAGCCTGGGTGATTGGTCTAGCCTTCGTAAGATAATCCTGCCCACTGCAAGAAACTGGTCAAAATTGACCACTTTACAACTGAGGTGGGATCGATAAGTCGGCGCAGGCGAGATGCAGCATCTAGTGGCGAGGCAGGACACAAGCAGACAGGGTGATATGTGAGAAACCCCCCAGGCAAGGGAAGCCTGGAGGGCTGCAAATTCAATTCTTCAGTTGTTACCGCTTTCGCTTCCTGAAAAACGCAGCGATTGAACCCAGTCCGAGGAAAGAGAAATTCGAGGAACCGGCGCCCGCGGCCATTACGCCCCCCGTGGCCACCAGGGCGATGGTTCCTGGCTCGGGAGTAGTCCCTGTACCAACGGCGCAATTGCCGGTATCGACGTTATTCGTATCCATGGTGACGGCGCCATTCAGGGCTATCGCTCTACCGCAAGTAATATTGGCGCCCGTATTTAACGTGATACTCTGGTCCGCGATAATGCTCCCGTAGAAGTCCGTGGTTGTTCCTAAGGTCGCCGAGCTACCTACCTGCCAGAATACCTCATCGTTACTCCCTGGATTGGTTACCATCACCGACGAAGCGCTTGCCGTGGTCAGGGTGCTTCCAATCTGGAAGACGAACATCATATTGCTGAGGCCTTCGAAGTCAAGGGTGAGTGTCCCAGTCATCTGCGCCGACGACGCGAAGAAAAAAACCCCGGGGTGGAGCGTAAGGCCGCCGAGATCCTGACCGGTCAGAATCTGCGTCGGAGCCAAGCCTGCGAGAAAGTTGTAGCCAGTCAGCGCGTCGGCCTGAGCCTGCATCGCGACCGCGTCGTCGTCATGAATCGTTCCGAGCACAATTCCCGGAGGGAATCCGGTAATCGATGTTCCAGGAGCAACGCCCAGGTTTTGAAACACCACACTGGGGCCGGTGTTGGTCACGGTTGAAGCGCCCAGAATGCCGAAGGCATCCGCGCTTCCGAGGACATCGGCATGAGCGGTGAGGGCAAACAAAGGGAGGACGAGGCAACAAACGCGCAACAGTTTCATGGGGGGCTCCGCCGCGTTCCAATCTCGAAAGATCCGGCCCCTCCGCCACTGGAACGAATGGCACAATGGTGGTAGAGCGGCTAGCAACCGATACTGGTTGGCCTGCAATTCTGTGTCCTTGTTAACCTCCTGTAAAAACAGCACGTTTTCGTTACTGAAGTGCACATTATTGCAACCAAGTTCCAACCCATTTCCCACCTGAGATCCAGCGACACATGATTTTGTCAATTATTATGTAACGTCAGAGATTGATTTTTAAGCGTCAAATTACGTCAATTTTTACCGTGATCAACCTTATATAGCGAGGAACTGCTGGCATCTGATTCATATCATGCAGTTTGCGACAAGGAAGAGGAAACCCAGAAACCCGGAAAGTAATGTCTCATTATGGCATAAACATGCCGGTCCCCAACTTAAGCATTAGTGCTGTAGACGTTGCACTTTTCGAAATTTACTGTTGGCTCTGGGCCCACTGCAAGTAATCCCCCAACGAACATGGGTCGGCACGAATCATACTCGAAAAGGCGCATTTGTAGCCGCATCTACTGTTCATGGCACATTCGAAGATTTTGAGGGGTTGGAAGGACATCTCTGCATATCTTGGGACGTCAGTGAGTACCGCGCAGCGCTGGGAAAGAACACTGCAGTTGCCGGTTCATCGCCCTGGGACAGCTGGCAGTTCTATTTTTTGTGTTCCTGAGGAAGTTGATTCCTGGTTGGAACGCACGACCGTCCGTGCTAAGACACGCGGACGCCCTACGGTCTTGCTGATTGACTTGGTCCGGGAAGGGATTTCTACAAGTAGATTGACCTTCGACGAGACCAAATATAAAGTCCTGTCCGCATCCAGCGGATTGGAAGCCATCATCTTAGCAGAGCGCCTGTACGTGGACGGCTTTATCATTGCTGGCGAAGTCGATCAGGTTGAGCATCTGGAACTCTGTAAGATTCTTACGAGGAATTACCCGTCGAAACCGATTTTTCTAGTCGCTGCACGATCTACCAACCATTCTTCAACCGCAGTTGCCATCCTGGACCCCCTCCGTCCTGATGAGGCTTGTCGCATTGTCATCTCAGGAACCCTTTTCTAGGCACCTCCAGAACAGATCTGCCCCATTGTTTCAATTGGAGACCAGGCGGTATCGGTTCGTAAGTGCAGATTGCATCCCCAATTTCCCGACCTTTTCTCGTTTGGGACGGCGGTCAAGGAAGGAGCCCTTTGCTACCCCGTCTACAAGATCCCGGTCGAGGAGTAAAACCTTCAGTTTCTTGGTTTTCGTGGGTGGCGTGGACTTCGGGTGTAACGCTTACTCGCGCAGAAGGAAGGTAAGCAGTGCTTTGTGCACCCGCAAGGTGCCGTTGTAATCAATGAGGCCCATTTCGCGAAAGCGATTCATAAAGAAGCTTACTCGCGACCTGGTGGTGCCAACCATTTCAGCCAGTGTCCCCTGACTCACCTTCAGGTTGACGGAATATGGCTTGGATTGCGTCCCGAAGCCCGCGAGTAACAGAAGAGTTCGCGCCAGCCGCTTCTCGCTGGAATTGAAGAGTTGGTCGACGAAGTCTTCTTCAATCCGGACAACCCGCGAAAGCAGGTGCGCGATAATCAGCCTTGCCGACCCAGGGTCATCGTGGATGATGCGAACGATGATCGCCTTTTCCACGCGCGCAATGGTGGACGCCTGTACTGCGGTGGCGGTGCACATCCGCAGAGACGAGACTCCCAAACAGCCTTCTCCGAAGAAATCACCTTGCCGGAAGATAGCGATGACGGCCTTCTTGCCGCGTTTGGACAGAACGGTCAGCTTCACGTTGCCAGCCTCGATATAAAACATCGCATCGGCAACGTCGCCCTGGGAGAAAATGGACTCTTTATTGCGGTACTCGCGGCTAGTCCTTCGACTGCCGATCTTTTTAAGAAACTTGCCCGGACTAAAAGTAAGCGTACGTTTACTCGCCACTACCGTCTCCCACAGGATTGATCTTTCCGCTATCGCACAGGTCGAAGAGTTGACTTAGAGGCACATCAACCTGTTGATCCAGGCGTCAAATCGCCTCAAGATGCATTTTGCGACGGGACAATCCTTCCGAAAAGTTGTCGCATGTGCGCTTCGCCTGCAAGTTCCCGCCACATTCCGGAGCGTACCTCTTTGGAACCGAACTGACTGTGCAAAATCGCTCAAGCGGCTCAAATTCCAAGATTGGGAAACTGTGCAATACTGAACAGAGACACAACGCGCGGCTCTTAACTAAGATGTACAATAGAGAAGCGTGAACGCCCCCTCCGGAGGTACGAGATGAACAGCAGGGGCATTCCAGCCCGCAGCCAGGGCCCTCCAGCCAAACGGATCTTATTGGTCGATTCGGTGCGACCCGCAAGACTCTCTGAGGGCGTAATGGCGAAGCCTTCCCGGCTTCAAACGTCCAAGCCGCAACCAACAAACGGCGATGCCGCATTCGATCCCAAGGGCTTTCTCGTCAGATCTGGGTTGGGCAAAAAAGTTCTCTCTCTAAAAAAAGATCAGGTGGCCTACTCCCAAGGGGATCCGGCCGACACGATTTTTTACGTGCAGAAGGGGCGGCTGAGAGTAACGGTTACTTCCGCAGCGGGGAAAGAAGCCACGATTACATTGGTGGGCGCTGGGGAGTTCTTGGGGGAAAACTGCATGGTCTCGCCTCATCCTATTCGACTGGCAACGGCTACGGCGATGACCGACTGTGCGCTTCTCCGGATTAGCAAGGCAGAAATGATCCGCGCACTTCATCAAGACCCTGCATTTTCGAACGTGTTCGTATCCTTTCTTCTGGTTCGCAACGCTCGAATCCAGGCCGATCTAGTCGATCAGCTTTTTAATTCCAGCGAAAAGCGGCTGGCAAGAATTCTGTTATTGCTCGCGCAGTTCGGCAAGGAAAGCAAACCCGAGACGGTGGTTCCTAAGGTCAGCCAGGAGATATTGGCTGAGATGATTGGCACAACCCGCTCCCGCGTGAGTTTTTTCATGAATCGCTTCAGGAAACTGGGATTCATCGAATATAACGGCGAGATTCGGGTTCACAACTCACTTCTTAATATCTTCCTGCAGGAATAAGGGCGGCGCTGGGGTTGCTTCACGGATTTCGCGTGCGCGAAACCTTCCTTCCTCCGCTGAAAATCCCTCTCCAGAATTTGTTCCGCTGGTCTGGATTGACCGTTCTTGATTTTCGCGCCGTGGCATGATGATCCTATGCCAGGAAAGAAAAAGAAATCTTGGGCAGTTACTCTCCGCGCGGTCGAGAAGGAGATGGCGAAGCCCCGTGTTGCGGAGTCGGTGAAAAGAGCTGCTACTGTTGATTCGCCCCCGCGGGAACCCCGGAAGCGACGGCCGCTTCGCGCAGTAGTCGCGTTCTAGGATTGTTGTCGGCCGGGTTCTACAAAAGTCATTGCCGGCTCTCGAAGGATGAAAGACGGCCAATTTTAATCGCGTGAGGTTCTGGCTCTGAGTTCCCACCCTTTCGCGACAGCAGCTAGAGGGTGGGACCTCCAAATAATTTGTTGAGTTTCGATGGCGAGGTTTCTACCGCTACGGCCTTTTTAATTTCGACGATTCATTTCTACGAGGCCTATCCGGTTTTTAAGTCTGCCAGCTTCACTTTCAACTTTGCGACGGCTTCTTTAGCATCGCCGATCCGCTGTTGAACTTGCCCTACTTTCTTTTCAGCTTTCCCTTCGGCCTTCAAATCCCGGTCGTTCGTGACCTTTCCGACCTGCTCTTTGATGGTTCCCTTCACTTCGTGGAAGCTACCCTTGATCCTGTCTTTCGTGCTGGTTTTCATATTTCTCCTTGCCCCTCGTAAAGCTCGGACTGCGACTCTGATGAGCCTCTTTGAGGGCTATCACTTTTGTAATCTCGTGGCTTTTTGTGGGTCTGAGCAAAATTGACCATCTCCAGGAATGGTCCTCGGCTCCATCCCGAAACGGGCAGGGTACTTGTCTGCCAAAGTGATTCCAGCACAGAAGCCCTGCGAGAAAATCCCCGAGGCGATTGTCACCGATAGGGGCAAACGCGGCCAGATCGTAAAGGTATGCACCGACCCAAACCCGCCGGGTACATCATGGCGATAAGCCACCAACCCAACAGCGACAGCGCGAACGGGACTGAGGAACGGAAACGCATCGAGAAGCAGAAGCTAGCGATAACCGTGCGCCACCACTAGCACGCCTCTGCCGTAAGTTTGGACAGAACCAGCGCTCGCTCTTTGCGTTTCTCGTTTCCCGAGAGCCTTTTGGATTTCTCGCCTTTCTTCAAGAAGAAATCGCCGAAAATACGATACCGTTCTCTGGTCTTACGCGCCTCTACGACTATCTCGCTCAGGCATTTGGAAATGGACTCTTGCTCGGCGAAGGTGCAACCCGGTGGGGCGAAGCAAAGAGCACCTTTGATCGTTATCCGACTCTCAGCAATCCTGAAGATGAGGTCGTCAAGATCATTGGAGTACTTTCGGCGGAGTCGGTGCATCAGGTCGGCGAAGCGTGGATCGGAGCGCAGCGGGTCCAGCGCAGGAAGGCGAATGGCGGTCAGCAGTTCATAGTCGCCATCCGAATAAGCTTGCCCCAGATACTGGAATGCCTGGTCGCGGTCTCCGACGATCGCGGAGGCGATAGCTACAGGGGTAGCGCGGTCCGACCACTCCGTTCTCATGATGAGATCGCGATCACCTTTCGCGTCAGCACTCACGGAGATTGGTTTGGGAAACATCGTCTGGGCTTCGCTCACGGCTTCAGCGAAGTGACCGGTCGTGGCGTAAAGCTGCGACAGCTTGTTAAGCGCGGGAACAAAATTCGGATCCTGTGCGAGAACTTTCTGGAATTGTGCGAGCGCATCCGGATAGCGCCGCGCCATCCTCAACATCACTGCGTAATTTGTATTGATGACGAGGGAGAGAAGGTCTAGAGACAAAGCAGTGTGGAACTGTTCCAGCGCCTGATCTTGACCAAGGTTTCTCATCCCAGGTCGCTGGGCGGGATATACTGCTGCGATTGGTCTCACCGTAGAAGATTCTGCTCGGCTAACTCTCCAGGAGGTAGCATGCGCCGTGTCGCGTTGGTTCTTTGCTTCTTCTATGCTGTTCAAGTGTTCGCTGCACCCGCTGACATCGAAGCTCGCCGCACTCGGTTGAATGCTCTGATCTCTGAGCTTTGGGAATGGAACCTGCAACAGGATCCGGTTTACGCATCCATCCTGGGCGACAAACGCTATAACGACCAGTTGGGCAGCGATTCCGAGAAGAGCACCCTGGAACAGCAGGCGAAAGAGAAGGAGTTTCTCAAGCAATTCGAGGGCATCGATGCGAGTGGCTTGCCGCACCAGGACGTGCTCAACCGCGAGTTGGAGATCCGCTCCCTCAAAGAAGACATCGAGGGGACGGATTTGAAGCTCTGGCAGATGCCCGTAAACCAAATGGGTGGTATTCACATTAACGCCCCGCAAATGGTGACGGTGCTCTCGTTTCAGACGGTGAAAGATTACGATGACTACATTGCGCGCCTGCGGCAGCTGCCACGCGTCTTTGAGGAAAACACCGCCAATATGCGGAAGGGCATGGCCAATGGTCTGATGCCGCCGAAGTTTCTACTGGAGAAAGTGGTGGACCAGACGAACGGGATTGCCACGCAGTCGCCCGACAAGACCCCATTTGCTCAGCCGTTCAACAGTTTTCCAGCGAGCTTCGCTGAGGCTGACAAGACGCGCCTGAAAGCGGCCGGCGTGGCAGCCATCAAGGACGACGTCCTGCCCGCCTATTCAAAGTTCGCGGCATTCGTGAAAGAGGAATACGTTCCCAAAGGCAGGAGCGAGGTAGGCGTGTGGTCACTGCCCAATGGCGAGGCTATTTACGCTTTTCGGGTCAGGCGATCCACTACGACGGACAAGACGCCTGAGCAGATCCACCAGATTGGATTGCAGCAGGTTGCCGAAATCGAGAAGCAACAGTTGGAGATAGCCACTCGTCTCGGGTTCAAGGACCTGAAGTCATTCCGTGAAACTCTCAAAACAAACCCCAAGCTGTACGCGCAGTCGCGTGAGCAGATCCTCGATCTCTATCGGCAATACATTGCGCAGATGAAGCCTGAGTTGCCAAAGTTGTTCGGTCGCTTGCCCAAGGCCGACTTGATCGTAATACCAGTCGAGCTCTTCCGCGAAAAAGACGCTTCCGGAGCTCAGTACGTCCCGGGAACGCCTGACGGTTCTCGTCCCGGGCACGTCGAGGTAAACACCAGCGACCCCGAGAAGCGTATGGTTATCGATTTTGAATCGACGGCCTACCACGAGGGCGTGCCCGGCCATCACCTGCAGCTCACCATAGCGCAGGAGATGCAGGGACTTCCGCCTTTCCGGCAACACGGTTTTTATGGCGCCTACATCGAGGGTTGGGCACTCTACTCGGAGCGCCTGGGCAAAGAGGTTGGCTTCTACAAAGACCCTTATAGCGACTACGGTCGGCTGGAAGACGAGATGCTACGTGCCATCCGGCTCGTCGTCGATACCGGGATGCACTATAAGCACTGGACGCGCGAGCAGGTCGTACAATACTTCCATGACCATTCGGCAATCGACGAGCCTAACGTGCAGTCTGAAACCAACAGGTATATCTCCTGGCCAGCCCAGGCGCTGTCGTACAAGATGGGCCAACTGAAGATACTGGAGTTGCGCGCACGGGCTCAGCAACAGCTCGGTAGCCAGTTTGACATTCGTGAGTTCCACGACCAGGTAATCGATTCCGGCGCGTTGCCCCTCGACGTTCTGGACGAGCAGATCAACCTGTGGATCGCGCAGAAGAAGGCTGTCGCGAGTGCGCATTAAGGTAATCAGCATATGGAAGCCAGTCCAACACCAAAGCTGCACAGTTTACAGGCTGGCTGCAATCTTGATCGCTTCTCGTCCGATGCCACTTAACATGCCTCGAAACACAATGGCGTGGAATGGCAGCACGCTGTACCAGTAAGCCAGGCCGAGGAGGCCTCGCGGGCGGAATAGTGCCGACTGGTGCAAAACAGATTGGCGATCGTTGAGCGCCTCTACCCGGAACTCCAGCACCGCTGCCCCGGGCAGCTTCATTTCGGCGCGTAGCGCGAGGCGGCGGTCACGGTCGAAACCAACCACCCGCCAAAAGTCCAGCGCCTCCCCGTATCCAACAGTTTCTGGATTTCTCCGTCCACGTCGCAGCCCCGGGCCGCCAGCCAATCGATCCATCCATCCACGGATTTTCCAGAGAATGTCCGCGGCATACCATCCGTTGCCGCCACCGACACGGCAGACGGCGCGAAAAACGGCCCAGTCAGGGGCCTCCACGGTGATCTCGCGAACGTCACGGAATACGGTCCCCCCTGCCCAGTCGGGATCGCCTGGAATGGGCCCAGCCATTGACCAAGTAGTCTCAACGGTATGTTCTGCCATCTGGTTGAGAGCCGCGTGTATGGCTTCGCGGACGCCGAGCAGCTCCTGGGGGACAAGACCGATAATCCGATTCTCCCGGCATACCACCGGATTCTTCAGGCCCTCCGCCAGAGGGCTGGCGATGGTGTTGCTCAGGGGCGTGATCAACTGAATCCAGTACGAACTCAACCGCGGGGTTAATATGGGAACAGGAATCACCAGGCGGCGGCGCAATCCTAGCTCCTCTGCCATGATGCTCATGATGTCGCGATAACAGAACACGTCCGGACCGCCAATATCGAATATGCCGCCGGCAGTTTCCGGTACCGCAAGGACCCCGACCAGGTACCCGATTACATTTCTCACCGCGATCGGCTGGCACGGCGTGCTCACCCATTTCGGGGTGACCATGACGGGCAACCTCTCCACCAGATAGCGGAGAATTTCGAAGGAGGCGGAACCCGAGCCGATGATCATGGCCGCGCGCAGTACCGTAACCGGTACGCCAGTTGAGGCAAGCGCTTTTTCGACTTCGCGCCGCGACGCAAGATGCTCACTCAAATCCGGACCGGTCTCGCCGAGTCCGCCAAGATAGATGATCCGTTTGACCCCAGCATTCCGGGCGGCGCGCGCGAATGTCGCTGCCAGTTGATGATCGTGCTCAGCGTAATCCGATCCCGCGGACATCATGGAGTGGACCAGATAAAACGCCGCCTCACATCCTTCCAGGTCGCGCGTCAGAGACGCTTCGTCTTCCAGGTTAACTTGACGAATCTCGACGTTGGGATCTGTCGCCCACTGCCGATTCTGCACCTTGGCGGGTGAGCGGACCAGACACCGAATTGAATAGCCATGCTCGAGCAAACGAGGGGCTAGACGCCCCCCAATGTAGCCAGTAACTCCCGCTATTGCTGCGCATGAGGATACAGACACAAGACTCCTTCGTCGCCGAACGATCTAAAACACCTCAGCTTAACTCCCACCAGAACCATGCAAAGGCGGACTTAGCTAAGAATCGCCTCGTGAACTGAGCTATTGAGACGAGTTTTACCTAGAGGGCGTCTTGGTCTTCCCGACCATTATCTCCGAGTTACGGGCGACTCTGAATGCGCTGGGCCAGGACGTACTCTCCACGACGCGGGCCCGAAGTCCTCTCCTAGGAAATCTGCCGCGGTCAATTCCCGGAGGCTGTTCGCCGCGGACGCCACGTTGTCGCACACCAATACCCGATAGCCGCAACGGGGCTGTGGACGACGGTTTTCTAAACCGTCAGACAGATTGTACTCACAATCTCAACTGCCGCGTTTTCAGGCGCTTATGTCCGCCACATAAGGCGATAGGTGCAGACTAGGTGCAGATTCAGACCATTTCTTTGATTGATTCATTCAGTTCCGAAGGTAAGGACTTCGGCAAACTGACTCGTTTGCCGGCAAGCATTTGTGTCTCCGTTTCTGTATCTGCTCCACTATCCCCCACGATTTCGGTTCGTCTTAGTCATCTCATTCCCTTCAATTTCAACCTTCACTCCTACCTGTTCCAAGCGCTCAACTAACTCGCGGGCTGAGCGATTCCCAGCTAGCCAATTCTTGCCGGCCATTGCGGCTTGTAACTGGCCGAGGGTGGCTTGGATGAGTTGCGGAACATCATTCACGATCGCCCAGCTTTCTATTTCCACCGGCGGAAGGTCGGGCGCCCACCGCAGCAGCCGCACACCTAGGCATCGGCGGGGGTTCGCTGTGTGTCGTTTTCCCCCATGCGACTGCATACGGGTCGGGATGGCTCTGTTTGCCCTCCGGCCGCTCACGTTCTCGAAGTACTCCCAAAACCTCATCGCGGTATTGACGCAGCATCTCGATCATTGGTGCAGCATCTGCCGGCAACTCGTATCGGATGCGGTCGCCCCGCAGTGTCAGGACGCCGCCGACGGCTTCGATTGTCCGTTCTTCATCGCAAAGAGAAAGGATCAAACCGTCTGTGACGCTGAGATATGCAAGGCAGAGAAGCAAAGAGAACACGCTCGGAAATGGTGGAACGAGAATCGGTCGAAGAAGGCTCAGGGCAAAACAAATACTGGTAGCAACACGGCCAAGAAAGGGAGCAAAGGAAATGTCACTCGTAAAACGCGGTAAGACGTGGCATACACACTTCTTCGTAGATGGCCAGCGCTTTCGTCGGGGCCTCGACACCGGCGATTGGCGTGAAGCTCAGAAGAGGGAAAAGGAACTGTTAGCGCAAGCCTCGCAGGGAAAAGCTTGCAGCCGGCAGTAAGCAGTTTTCCAAGCTCAGTTTTGAAGAGGCTGCAGAAAGGAACCTGGCAGAGCGCATCGCTCGCCTTGCTCCTCGAAGCGTGCAAACTGAGCGCGAGCGCCTGAAGCCGCTGTGCGCAGTGTTCGGCTCAACTAAGGTGAACCGCATCACCGTCGAGATGGTGCGGACTTACATGGCGGATCGGAAGGCTGCCGGCGTCGCGAATAAGACGATCAACCTGGAGCTTGGAGTTCTGCGCGGTGTTGTGAAACGCGCAAAGCTCTGGCATCTGTTCATGGACGAGATTAAGCCTTTGCCGGTTCACACCCAGATCGGCCGCGCGATGACATTGGATGAAAAGCTCCGACTCGCCAAAACAGCCGCGATGAAGCCGGAATGGCAGAACGCACGATTGGCGATGGTGCTTGCCTTCAACACCACTATGCGGGGATGCGAGATCAAGTCACTTCGCTGGTATGACGTGGATTTCCTGGCTGGCACCGTCACGATTCAGAAGAGCAAGACTCAGGCCGGGCAGCGCATCATCCCGCTTAATGACGATGCCTTGATCGCCATGCGAGAGTTGTACGGCCGGGCTTCGGCGATAGAGGGCTCACACCCGGATCACTACGTCTTCCCCGCATGTGAGAATGGGCGATTCGATCCCACGATTCCCCAGAAGAGTTGGCGTTCAGCGTGGAGGAGTCTGCGCAAGGCCGCAGGGATTTCCCGCGTTGCGCTTCCACGACCTCCGCCATCATGCAATCACGGAGTTAGCCGAATCTCAGGCCAGTGACGCACCATCATGGCGATTGCCGGCCACGTCTCGCGGCAGATGCTGGAGCACTACTCGCACGTCCGGCTTGATCTGAAGCGGAAGGCATTGGAAGGGCTTGCGACCCGCATGGTCGATTCGCGAGGCAAAACAGACAGTTACGACACAAGCTGCGACACAACTCAGACTTTAGAAGGAAATGAACATGAGGCAAGTTACAGATGTCCGTTCCGAGACATAGGTAACAGAACGTACCGGAGACATGGGTTACACTTTTCGGCCCGAAGGGGGGCGAGGAGGATGCCATGGAAGGAGAGTTCTGTTATGGACGAAAGGATGCGGTTTGTAATCCGGCTCAAGGACGGGGAGACGATGGCTGCGCTGTGCCGGGAGTTCGGCATCTCGCGCAAGACCGGCTATAAGATCTTTGAGCGTTACGAGCAATGCGGACTGGAAGGGTTAAGCGATCGAGCACGCCGGCCGTTCCGCTACGCCAACCAGTTACCCGCGCAGGTGGAAGCGGCCATCGTCAGTGCCAAGCGGGAGAAGCCTCATTGGGGCGCACGCAAGATCCGGGAGCGTCTATTGCGCCGTTTGCCGCACGCCTTCAAGACTCCCGCTGCCTCGACCATTCACGCCGTGCTCGATCGCCATGGGCTGGTCCAGCCGATGGGCCGCCGCCGCAATCGCGCCCAAGGCACGCCTCTGTCCGAGGGCCTGCTGCCCAACGATCTCTGGTGCACCGACTACAAGGGAGAGTTTCAGCTGAGCGATAAACGCTATTGTTATCCGCTGACCGTCACGGATTATTCCTCGCGCTACCTGCTGCTGTGTGAAGCGCTGGAATCCAATCGGGAAGACCTGGCCTTTCCCGCCTTTGAGCGCCTTTTCCAGGAACGCGGTCTGCCTCGCGCCATCCGCTCCGACAACGGTGTTCCCTTCGCCTCTCCGCATGGCCTGTTTCAGCTCTCCAAGCTGTCGGTATGGTGGCTGCGGTTAGGCATCTCCATTGAGCGCATTCGTCCCGGCCATCCCCAGCAGAACGGTCGCCATGAGCGCATGCATCTGACCCTGAAGAAAGAAGCCACCCGCCCGGCAGGCGCCAACATCCTGCAACAGCAAGCCAAGTTCGACGCCTTCCTGGAGGAGTTCAATCAGGAAAGGCCTCATGAAGCCCTGGCTATGAAATGCCCGGCTGAGGTCTACTCGGCTTCCGGCCGCCCCTATCGCGGTATCCCAGAACCGCAGTATCCATTCCACGACCGCACGGTGGTGGTCACCAGTTGCGGACGTCTTTGCCTGTACAACAAGAAAATCAATCTCAGCGTATCCCTTGCCGGTCAGGCGGTCGGGCTCAAAGAAGTCGACCACGGCATCTGGTTAGTCAGTTTCATGGATCACGATCTCGGCTATATTGATCTGGAGGAAAAAACCTTGCAGCCCCTGGAGAACCCCTTCGGGCCAAAAGTGTAACCCATGTCTCCGGTACGTTCTGTTACCTATGTCTCCGGAACGGATAAGAAAAGATTGGTCGGGGAGAGAGGATTTGAACCTCCGACCCCCTGGTCCCGAACCAGATTTCGAACATTATGGAAATCTGTTGAAATCTATGGTTTGTAACTGATTGATATTGAACTTGTTGCACGCTCCTTGTTGAAAGTTGTGGGTTCGCGTTGAACGTGGAGGCTCAGACCGTCACAAAATCGTCTACAGTCGGTTGGGGTGACCCCCGGTCTTGAGACAGTTTTCGATTGCTACGCTCGCAGTTGTTTCTTGAGTGAACCCTCCACCTGAAACAATCTGGCCGTTGTACAGGTTGCAGCACCGATTTTCTCCAAGACTCATCTCGTTGATTCTCCTAGCAGAGTCGGTTGAGACGTTTCGCTAGGACTATTGTTATGATTCTGTGGCTCCGGCACGTGCTCGGATGACCCACAGGTCGCCCTTACTCCACAGCCATCCGCCCACCCCGTGGTGAGGCATCTCACGCCGCCTCGGTCTCAGCTGATCTATACCCCAGCATCCTGAGGATTGCGTCCCAAGTAACTTCTACGTCTCCCCCACGCTTTACTTCCCGGTGTGCTGTGCCATCAGCGCCTCCAAACGGGACAGGCGTTGTTGGAACTCGGCATTCTGTTTCTGCACTTCGTCCAAGCGCTCTTCCTGATTTCTAATTCGCTCATCCTGTGCAGAGATGCGCTGCTGCTGTGTTTTGATAAGTTGCTGCTGAGCCACAACCACGTTATGTTCTTTCTGAAATTCGTTCAGCAGCAGGGGAGCGAGAAATTGATAGAGGACGGTAAATGGTTTGCCGTCTCTGTAGCCGACCATCTCAGGGTATAACTTTTCGACCTCTTCAGCGATCAGACCGTAGTGTACGCGGCGAGGACTGCCGTCCCCGTACTCTGGCTTATAAAAGTATGACACTGGCCGCAACTTGAAGATCTTGCTACTGGTAGTGCCCATGTTCTTGATGTTCTCCTTGAAACGGCGGGAAGATGTGTTTATCCCAAGGTGTCCGTTGAGGTTTATGTTGACACCGTAGTCACCGGCGCCGAAATCCAGAATGCCGGCAATGTAGGTAGCGTTTTGCTGACCATCGCCGCCGCCGTCGTTTCCAATGTGGATGGTGTGGCTGGTGGTTCCACCGCCACCGCCCTCGAATGCCTCGCCAATGAAGATGTTGCTGCCGCCTGTCGCGTCGTTATTGCCTGAGTTGTAGCCAATGAAGATGTTGTGTGTTCCGGTTGTCACTCCGGGACCAGCACCCTGTCCAACCAGCGTGTTGTACTCACCGGTGGTGATTGACCGGCCGGCCTGCGCGCCCAGAAATGTATTGTTGTCTGCCGATCCGCCGGCTAGTCCGGCCTGATAACCGAGGTAGACGTTATTCGAGCCGTTTGCCGGCCCGCTTCCGCCGGCACTTGAACCAACCAGGGTATTATTACTACCTGTTCCTCCATCTCCTGCCGCGTAACCTACTACGACATTGGCTGAGCCGTTTGCCGGCTGGTTTGCGCCGGCATTTGGGCCCACCAGGATATTGTTACTGCCTGTTCCCCCATCTCCTGCCTGATAGCCTATTACGACATTGGCCATGCCGTTTGCTGTCCCGTTCGCGCCAGCCAAATAACCGACAAAGATATTTTGCGAGCCGTTGGAACTGGCACTTGCCCCGGCGACGGTGCCAACAGCGGTATTCTCGTTACCGGCATTGCCTGTCCCCGCGTTATACCCGATATAAGTGTTGTACGAACTTGCAGTGACAGAACCGCCCGCAGAAATACCGACGAACGTGTTTAAGCCAAAGCCTGAAGAAAGAGGACCATTGGCCGCCAGCGCCTGACTGCCGCCAATCTCATAGCTCGTAGCGGAGTTGACTACACTGCCCGAGAGCGTACCCCCAGCAATCCCATTGCCGCTGATGTTGAAGTTGGAGCTTGCCTGTTGTCCGGTAGCGTTCTGAATGTAGTTGGACGAGCCGGGCAGAGGATTAGCGGAAGCGTTGCTGTAGTTGCCGCTGAGCTGAGTACTATCCACAGTACCGCCGATTTGTGAGAAGCTGTAGTCGTTAGCTACGGGAACAACTGCTCCCGTGCGCCCATTGAATGACGTAACTCCGCTGCTACCGCCGGAGCCTATGCCCAACTTTCCGTTGGCATCGACCCATACCGGATTGCCAGTGGAGATACTCTGGCTGTTGATACCGGCAATGTAGGTCTGGTTTTGCTGGCCAGTGCCCGTACCCTGCGTGCCGATGCGAATGGTGCTGCTTTCCGCGGCCCCGGCACTTCCGATATAGATGTCGTTGCTCCCGGACGACATGTTGGCTCCCGCCTGCAAGCCCAGAGCGATATTGTTACTTCCGGTAGCCGGAAATCCGGCTTCGTCACCTAGGAATACATTGGCGGAGCCAGTCGCATATGCTCCGGCAAAGCTTCCGACGTAGGTATTGGCTCCTCCATAGAGATTGGACTGCCCGGAATAGCTTCCGATAAAGGTGTTGCTACCGCCCGTCGCTATCGATTGGCCAACCTGGTAGCCAAGGAAGGTGTTTGCACCCCCGCCGCCGGTGGAGGTTCCGGTGGATTGGCCAAGGAAGGTGTTGGTCGTCGAGGGCGTACTCAGCACGGTTACGCCGGCGATCTGATAGCTCCCGCTGGTATTCACAGCGGTGGTACCGGTCAGCGTTCCGCCAGCGGTGCCGTTGCCGTCAATGTTGAAGCTAGCACCGGTCTGTTGCGAGGTTCCGTTCTGGATGTAGAAAGGCGAGCCCGCGCTCATCGGAATATTGGTCAACCCGGCTCCGTTGCCAGTGAATGTACCGTTAAAGCTATTGCTGCCGTTGGAGAAAGTCAGCGCATTGTTGTAGGTGCCCCCCGCCAAGGCCGAGGCCGTGACGTTGGTTAACCCCGAGCCGTTGCCGGTGAATGTACCGTTAAAGCTATTGCTGCCGTTGGAGAAAGTCAGCGCATTGTTGTAGGTGCCCCCCGCCAAGCTGGACGCAGTGACGTTGGTCAGCCCCGAGCCGTTGCCTGCGAATGTACCGTTAAAGCTATTGCTGCCGTTGGAGAAAGTCAGCGCATTGTTGTAGGTGCCCCCCGCCAAGCTGGACGCAGTGACGTTGGTCAGCCCCGAGCCGTTGCCTGCGAAGATATTCCCCGCGTTGGAAAGAGTCAGGGCGCTGCTGTAACTCCCGCTAAGTTGATCGTCCGCCAACGTTCCGGTCAACAGCGAGAAGCTGTAGTCACCATTGGCCGGAACTACGGCTCCCACGCGACCGTTGAACGAAGTGACAAGACCGCCGCTTCCCCCGGTTCCCAACTGCCCGTTAGCGTCGACAACCACTGTTGAGCCATTGGAAATTGGGGTACCGTAGATCCCAGCGATATAGACAGTATTTTGTTGACCATCATTGGTACCTTGGGAGCCGATGCGGATGGTGTTGCTGTCGATATTGGTTCCTTGATTGCCAATGTCGATGTTGCTGGAACCGGTGCTTATTTGCCCACCGGCGTTAAGGCCGAGGAGGATGTTGTAATTGCCGGTCGTGACGCCACTGCCTGCACCGGCTCCCACGAATGTTCCGTTGTTTCCGCTGGTGTTAGACGTGCCCGCTTGGTTGCCAACGAAAGTGTTTGACGATCCAGCGTCGTTGCCTCCCGCCAACGTACCGAGAAATACGTTTTGCGCCCCGCTTACGCTCTGGTAGCCGGCTCGGTTTCCGATGAACGCATTATTGTTGCCGGTATTAACGGCGCCAGCTTGGTTACCGACGTAGAGATTAGAATCTCCGCCGGAGCTCATGGCAGTTCCATTCAAGCTGCCGCTGAAGGCGTTGTTGGAGTTGGTAAAGTTTACGGCATTGCCATAGGTGCCTGCTGCCAGACCGGAGGCCGTGACATTCGCCAGCCCGGTTCCATCGCCGCTGAAGGTGCCGCTTAAGGATGCGTTACCGTTAAAGGTACCGGCAAAGTTGTTCGAGGAGTTGGGGAAGTTCAATGCGCCGCTGTAGGAGCCGCCGAGTTGACCGTCTGCAAGACTGCCGCTGAGCTGCGAAAAGTCGTAGTCCCCAGCTTGCGGTACGACTGTTCCTGTGCGGCCGTTCCAAGACGTTACGCCTCCTCCGCTGCCAGTTCCCAACATCCCATTGCTATCGACATACACCGGCGATCCATTGGGAATCGTAGTGCCATTGATGCCGGCGATATAGATAGTGCTTTGTTGCCCATCGCTTGTACCTTGTGTGCCGATACGAATAGTGTTGTTTTCGGTCCCCGCCCCTCCCTGATTGGCTACATAGACGTTGCTGCTGCCGCTATTCAGGTTATTCCCTGACAGAAAGCCGAGAAATAGATTGTAGTTGCCGCTCGTAGTCTGCACCCCAGTCCCAGTACCAACAAGGGTATTATTGTTGCCGTTGAGCTGTAGACCGGCACCATCACCGAGGAAGACGTTTGCGTTGCCACCAGGGGTATTACCTCCACTGTCAACACCTAAGAAGACATTGTTGCCGCCAGTAGTATTCGTCCCCGCTCCATACCCGACGAATGTGTTGAAGTCTGAGAAGGGACCAATATTCTGCCCCGCGTTCCTACCTAGCACTACACTTGCCAGGTTGTCGGGTACATTTAGAACCGTAATCCCGTTGACTTGATACGTACCGTTGGTGCTCACAGCAGTTGTGCCAGTTAAGGTGCCCGCGGCGGTTCCGTTGCCGCCAACGTTGAAATTGGTGCTCGACTGCAGCGAGGTTCCATTCTGGACGTAATACGGCGAGCCGGGATTGAGATTGCCCGGCTCACCTTGCGGACCCTGCGGGCCTTGCGGACCGGTGGCGCCGGTCTGGCCTTGTGCACCTTGCTGTCCTTGCTGACCTTTCGCGCCCTCTTGCGCCATCAGCGTCCAGTTGGGATTCTGATCGGGCGTGCCACCGCCGGGTGGAATCGCTACGCTAGCGTCATACGTCGAACCGTTGTAGGTGACCACGTCATACGGGTTGTAGTTTGTCCCGCTGTCGAAGGCGGCACGGAAGGTGAAACCCTGTCCGTTGGTACCGTTGCTTCCGGCTTGTCCTTGATCGCCCTGAGGTCCCTGCGGTCCTATGGGGCCAATTGGTCCTTGTGGGCCGGTGGCTCCGGTCTGGCCTTGTGGACCTTGCTGGCCCTGCGCGCCCTGCTGACCTTGCTGTCCTTGTGCGCCCTCCTGCGCCATCAGCGTCCAGTGGGGATTCTGATCGGGCGTGCCACCACCCGGGGGAATCGCCACGCTGGCGTCATACGTCGAACCGTTGTAGGTCACTACGTCGTACGGGTTGTAGCTTGTCCCGCTGTTGAAGGCGGCGCGGAAGGTGAAGCCCTGGCCGTTCGATCCCGCTGACCCCTGCTGTCCCTGCGGACCTTGTGGGCCTATCGGTCCAACTGGACCTTGCTGGCCTTGCGGTCCCGGAGGTCCGGGAGGTCCTTGCGTTCCCCCCAGCACGATCTCCAATTCCGGCTGATGGCTGGTGTAAATGCTTTCCTTACTGTCCAGCGCAACCGCTCCAGAAGAGGTGGTCATTGCCAGCGCCAGACCATTGTTGGGCAAGCTGCCATTGGCCCAGGCCTCCACCAGCGACGTCACGTCGAGCAAGATGAACTGGTTCACGCTGGCGCTGGAGAATGACACGGGATGGTTGCCGGTGGCTGAGGTTCCCAGAGCCGGCGCATTGCTGTAGGTCAGGCCGCTCTCTGTCCAACTGGTGTTCAGCTGATAGGCGTCGAAGCTGCCAGGGGCCGCAACCTGGTTGACGAACAGCCGCAGGGTAGCCTTAGTGACGGTAGCTCCCGGAGGCAGGGTCGCAATGTTGAATTTGATGTAGCTGGCCGAGATTGCTCCGCCCCCCTTTTGCACAAAGAGCGAGGTATAGGAACCATAATTCTGGTTGGGAGTAGGGCTGTAGGTGAGGACATCGGCAAGAGGAGGCGCTTGCCCGAAGGCAAAAGTCCCAGCCACCAGGCACACCAACACACAAAGACCTAGCA
The DNA here is from genome assembly GCA_963721155.1 of uncultured Acidobacteriaceae bacterium. GTDB lineage: Bacteria > Acidobacteriota > Terriglobia > Terriglobales > Acidobacteriaceae > Bog-257. The sequence goes on from CAVRID010000005.1 coordinate 330,601, forward strand.
GACGAAAGCGGCGTGTCATATGTCATCTCCTGTCAACGAAGTTTGGGCCTGTCCGCCTCTGACCGCGGATGGCGGCGGAATAACCGACGGTGGTTGTTACCTAACAGCGACGAGAACGCCCAGAAAGGCCACTCCACCGCGTGATAGCTAGCTTTTGGTTTCACCGACCACTCAGCCCGCTATGCCGCGAACTATCCAAAACATGGTGTACGTGCAGGTATCCGAGCGATCTAGATAAGCGAGCAGATCGGAACGAAACCTTTCAGCCTGAGCAGGTCCTCCTAGAATTGTCCCTATAGGTACCATGATCGGATCTAGATGGTCTTCCACGTTACGACGACGATCCGAGTCGATCGAACCAAGGATCGTTAGGCTCTTGCACGTTTCAATCTCTACAGAAATATCGGTAAAGCCGGCCTCTCGCAGCATGGGAGGTAACTTTCTGGCCAGCGCTACATCTGCAAATGCAAATGCAACTTTTTCGAGTCGTTGTTGAAGAGCCACGTCCTCCGGGAAGCTGGTGAGCAAGGGCTTCTCATCAAGCGCGATCAGGACCACACCTCCGGGGCGCAATACCCGGCGACACTCGCGCAGAGCAAGGTCAGGTCGCGGCAAGAAGTACAGCACCCACTGTGACCAGACGACATCAAAAACTGAGTCAGCAAAGGGCAAACTCTGTATATCTCCCTGTTCGAACGACAGATTGGGGGAGTGCTCAACAGAGACTCGGCCTCGAGCGTAGTTCAGGTATTCCGGGTTTAAATCGAGCCCGACTACTTCTGTCGCCGGGTATCGAGATGCTAGAAGGCGCGACATCGCACCAGATCCGCAACCAGCATCCAATATTCTTCCCCGAGGAACGCCTTCAAAGTGGCGTAAGTGCCTAGCTATCCCCTCCAAGCTGGCCTGACGTTCAAGTCGCTCGCATTCTTCTGGACTGTCCAGAAAATATTCATACTGAGAACTTGCCACGTTGTCCCTCCTTTGAAATACATACTGGGCTTTCCGTGCATCTATGCTGTTAACGCTCTAAGTCAACTAACGATGCCAAGCTTCTGGTATTCCTGCTTGCCAAGCCAACCAACCTAACGAGATCGCGCTGACAAGCATTGTCAGGAGGCACAAAACCTGTGCCTCAGAGAACCTTCCCCACCGCGGCCGTGCGCTCTCGCGCCGGTAGAAATCCAGAACGAACCGAGACGGAGCATATATAATTAAATATAGGAATAAGACGTCTCCTCTTAGTAAGTCCTCAGTCCACAGCCACCGTAACAGGACAATAAAGATGGCAAATTGAATAGCGGATTCGACCAGTTGGATTGGTACTACACGTATCCCTGGGCAGCGGCCCGGGGAATACAATCGACAGCCCGGCATCCTCTTGAAGATCTCTTCTGGATAGGACACCCCGCGTCTGGAGGGAACTCCGTAACAGCAGCCACCCAGGAAGCAACCAACCCTGCAGAACCCTACGTAAAGCGGAAGGGACAAACCTAACAGATCGAATGCGCATGCCTTGTTGACATGGAAGATGGCAACCAAGAGGTAGAATGTCGGCAAGATAAAAATAAGTAGATCTTGCAGGTACGAACGCGATCTTATCCCCAACAAGCGTGACCGAACCTTGACAAAGATCTCATAGAGGAACATGAGGGTCAGCATGATCGCGCCAAGCTTTAAGCCTGGCTGGGCAAATCGAAGCGATAGGCGATACGACAGCACTAGTAAGGAAGCGAGCCCTATGTCACTGAGCAGGAAATAAGGGTGATAGTGCACTCCAAATATATTCAGCCGATGCGAGACTCTAATCATGCGATCGAGCAGCCGCAGCTTGGGTGTTAGGTCTGCTTTGGCGGCGCCAGCATCGCGATGGATTGGCCTGACAAGGGAGGTGCTCATCGTATTCCTTTCTGCTGTCGGCTCCCAACGCGATGCAAACTGTCGTGGAGTGTGTAGAAACATACCTAGGCTAAGGGTTCGGCTCGGATGCTAATCCGAGCCGATGCGGCCATATTGTCTACTTGCCGAGCAGAGATTCAAGCCGCGACAACCGCTGCTGAAAATCCGTGTTCTGCTTCTCCAGGTCGTCGATCCGCTGTTGTTGTGTCTGAATGACTTCCTGCTGCGCGGTTACTACTTTGTTCTGCTTTTGCAGCTCGTTCAGCAGCATTGGCGTAAGCAGGTGATAGCGAATGGTCTGCGGCTGGCCATCTTCGCCATATACAACCAGGTCGGGATAAACCTTGGCGACTTCCTCGGCGATCAGACCATATTGCAGGATGTGTGAGCCATCGTCGTATTGCGGCTTGTAGAAGAAGGTGACCGGGCGCAACTGGAAGAGCTTGCTGCTGGCTTCGCCCATATCGAGGATGTTGTCTTTGAAGCGGCGGGAGGAGGTGCTGGTTCCCAGGATCCCGTTGCTGTTGATGAACACATTGATACCGCCGGAGATATTGTTACCGTAGACGCCAGAGATTGAGCCAGTAGCGAGCGTTTCGGTACTTAGCGTTCCGGTACTTAGCGATCCGGTAGTTAGCGATCCGGTACCTAACGTAGTAGTGTTTAGTATTGCAGTCTCGATCGTCCCGCTTGTGATCGTTGGGGCGTTGACTGACGTGGCAGTCAATGTTCCGGTAGTTAGCGTCGCGGTACCTAGCGTTTCAGTCTCGATCATATAGCTACTGATCGTTGGGGCGTTGACTGTCGTGGCATTCAATGTTCCGCCCACTGTGCCGCTGCCACTGATGTTGAAGTTGGCACTCGCCTGCTGCGAGGTTCCGTTCTGGATGTAGAAGGTCGAGCCCGAGATTACCGGAACGTTGCTAAGTCCCGCGCCGTTGCCGGTGAAGCTATTGCTGGCATTTGAAAGCGTGACTGCGGTGCCATAGGTTCCGCTGAGCTGTGAACTGTCTAACGTCCCGCCTAGCAGCGAGAAGCTGTAGTCATTGGCAGCAGGAACGACTGCTCCGGTGCGGGTGTTGAACGAGGTCACGTCCGACGTCGTGCCACCAGCGGTGCCGAGTTTGCCCGAGGAGTCGACGTACACCGGCAGGCCCGACGAGACGGTCGAACCACTAATACCAGCTATGTAAGCGGCATTCTGCTCACCATCGTCGGTGCCCTGAGTCCCAATTCGGATGGTGTTGTTTTCGGTGGGGGAGCCAAGATTGGTAAGGTAGATGTTGCTACTTCCCGTGGTGGTGGAAAATCCCGCTAATTCACCGACAAACGTGTTGTAATTGCCGGAAGTCGCATTAACGCCTGCTAGGATGCCTAGATAGGTGTTGTCGTGGCCGGTGGTATCTGCAGCACCGCTTTCGAATCCGAAAAACGAGTTCGAATTGCCCGTCACCGCAGCGCCGGATTGACTTCCTACCAGGGTGTTGTTCGCACCCGTGCTAAGCGATGATCCAGCGGCCGCGCCCACGAAAGTATCGTTATTCCCGCCGGCGTTGAGCACGGTAGTCCCGCCGATCTGGAAGGTGCCAGTGCTGGCGTTAAATGTTGCTGCCGTACCGGTGCCGCTGATATTGAAGTTGGAACTCGCCTGCTGCGAGGTTCCGTTCTGGATGTAGTACGGCGAGCCGGGATTGAGATTGCCCGGCTCACCTTGCGGACCCTGCGGTCCTTGTGGTCCGGTGGCTCCGGTCTGGCCTTGTGGACCTTGCTGGCCCTGCGAACCCTGCTGACCTTGCTGTCCTTGCGCGCCCTCTTGCGCCATCAGCGTCCAGTTGGGATTCTGATCGGGCGTGCCACCGCCGGATGGAATCGCTACGCTAGCGTCATACGTCGAACCGTTGTAGGTGACCACGTCATACGGGTTGTAGTTTGTCCCACTGTCGAAGGCGGCACGGAAGGTGAAACCCTGTCCGTTGGTACCGTTGCTTCCGGCTTGTCCTTGATCGCCCTGAGGTCCCTGCGGTCCTATGGGGCCAATTGGTCCTTGTGGGCCGGTGGCTCCTTGTTGTCCTTGTGGACCTTGCTGGCCCTGAGCGCCCTGCTGTCCTTGCTGACCTTGTGCGCCCTCCTGCGCCATCAGCGTCCAGTGGGGATTCTGATCGGGCGTGCCACCACCGGGGGGAATCGCGACGGTCGCGTCATACGTCGAACCGTTGTAGGTCACTACGTCGTACGGGTTGTAGCTTGTCCCGCTGTTGAAGGCGGCGCGGAAGGTGAAGCCCTGGCCGTTCGATCCCGCTGACCCCTGCTGTCCCTGCGGACCTTGTGGGCCTATCGGTCCAACTGGACCTTGCTGGCCTTGCGGTCCCGGAGGCCCGGGAGGTCCTTGTGTTCCCCCCAGCACGATCTCCAATTCCGGCTGATGGCTGGTGTAGATGCTTTCCTTACTGTCCAGCGCAACCGCTCCAGAAGAGGTAGTCATCGCCAGCGCCAGACCATTGTTAGGCAAGCTGCCATTGGCCCAGGACTCCACTAGCGACGTCACGTCGAGCAAGATGAACTGGTTTACGCTGGCGTTGGAGAACGACACCGGGTGATTGCCGGTGGCTGAGGTTCCCAGAGCCGGCGCATTGCTATAGGTCAGGCCGCTCTCCGTCCAACTGCTGTTCAGCTGATAGGCGTCGAAGTTGCCAGGGGCAGAAACTTGGTTGACGAACAGCCGCAACGTTGCCTTAGTGACGGTAGCTCCCGGAGGCAGGGTTGCAATGTTGAATTTGATGTAGCTGGCCGAGATTGCTCCGCCCCCCTTTTGCACGAACAGCGAGGTGTACGTGCCATAGTTCTGGTTGGGAGTAGGACTATAGGTGAGGACATCGGCCAGGGGAGGCGCTTGCGCGAAGGCAAGAGTCCCAGCCACCAGGCACACAAACACACAAAGACTTAGCAGACGAAAGCGGCGCGTCATAAGTTATCTCCTGTCGAGCAGTAGAAAGCTCCTAGCTTGAAATCTGACAGCGCGCCAGGGGCAGGCCAAGCTCGGCCGCTGCCCCCACTACGCTGCTACTTGCTAACTTGCGCGGAATCCAACAGGTTTCCTGAAGCTGTTGGTTCCGGTTACCCGGTCCCTCCAACAACAACTGGAACTGTTACTTCCGCTGACTTGTTTCCGATATCTGGACGAGAAGCGATTCCACGCGCGAAAGACGCTGCTGCAGATCTTCGATCTGACGATCCTGACCAGTGATCCGTGCTTCCTGAGTGCTCATCCGCTCTTGCTGCGCCTTGATAAGATCCTGTTGTTCGGCCACGATTTTGTGTTGCTTCTGCAGCTCGTTCAACAACATCGGTGTAAGCAGGTGATAGCGAATGGTCTGCGGCTGGCCATCTTCGCCATATACAACCAGGTCGGGATAGACCTTGGCGACTTCCTCGGCGATCAGACCATACTGCAGAATGTGGGAGCCATCGTCATATTGCGGCTTATAGAAGAAAGTCACCGGGCGCAATTGGAAGAGCTTGCTGCTGGCTTCTCCCATGTCGAGGATATTGTCTTTGAAGCGACGGGAGGAAGTGGTGGTACCAAGCAGTCCGTTGCTGTTGATGAGCACGTCGATACCGCCGGAGACAGTAGCACCGGAGATGCCGGCGATGTAGGTGGCAGTCTGCTGACCTTGGGTACCAAGCCGCATGGTACTGCTTTCACTTGCCGTGCCAGCGTTGCCAAGGTAGATGTCATTGCTGCCGGTATTCAGCTGCGTGCCGCTGAAGTAACCAATAGAGATAACGTTGGATAGCCCACCAGCGTTATTTCCGGCACCGTATCCAACCAACGTATTCGATTGGCCAGTCGTGAGTTCGTAGCCGGCTAAGCTACCGAGGAGAACGTTTGCCTGTCCGGTGGTTAATGAGCCCCCGGCACTTGAACCGGCGGCCAGGTTGAGGTAACCGGTGGTTACATTCTTGCCAGCAGAGCCTCCAAGAAAAGTATTGTTCGTCCCGCTTGTGCTCGAAGCGCCCGCAGAGCCTCCCAGAAAAGTGTTATTGCCGGAGGTCTGGTAGTTGAGGATGGTTGCCCCCCCGATTTGGTAAGTCCCATTCGTGTTCACCGCCGCCGTCGCCGTCAACGTTCCGCCCACTGTTCCGCTGCCACTGATGTTGAAGTTGGAACTCGCCTGCTGCGAGGTTCCGTTCTGAATGTAGTTAGGGGAGCCGGCACTTACTGGAACGTTGGTCAGCCCTGCGCCGTTGCCGGTGAAGCTGCCGTTGAAAAGATCGGAGCCGTTGGAAAACGTCAGCGCGCTGCTGTAGCTGCCGCTGAGTTGTCCATCGGCCAGCGTCCCGCTCAACAGCGAGAAGCTGTAGTCGTTGGCGGCGGGAACAACCGCCCCGGTGCGTGTGTTGAACGAGGTGACGCCGCCGCCGCTGCTGCCGATGCCCAGCATTCCGTTGGCATCGATCCACACCGGATTGCCGGTAGGAATGGCTTGGCTGGTGATGCCGGCAATGTAGGTCGTACTCTGCCCACCGGTGCCAAAAGATGCCGATGCGAATGGTGCCGGTCTCCGCCGCTGCTCCAGCGTTGCCTATGTAAATGTCGTAGCTATTAGTCGTGGCATTGCTGCCGGACCTATAACCGAGAAACGTATTTCCCGTTCCCGTGGTCAGGTATTCACCTGCTTGGTGCCAAAGAACGAATTCTCGATCCCGGAGGTGGCGACACCCCCAGCTGCGTTGCCTACGTACGTGTTAAACCTGCCACTGGAGTCTTGGGCGCCGGCATCGATCCCAACAAAGGTATTTTGCGAGCCGCCGTCGGTAGCCAGTAGCGCGTTCACCCCACCAATCTGGTAGGTGCCATTGGTATTCACCGCAGACGTCGCCGTAAGGGTTCCGCCTACCGTGCCGCTGCCGTCGATGTTGAAGCTTGTGCCCGTTTGCTGCGTGGTTCCGTTCTGGACGTAGTTGGGGGAGCCGGTACTTACCGGAACATTGGTCAGCCCCGCACCGTTGCCGGTGAAGCTGCCGTTGAAAAGATCGGAGCCGTTGGAAAACGTCAGCGCGCTGCTGTAGCTGCCGCTGAGTTGTCCATCGGCCAGCGTCCCGCTCAACAGCGAGAAGCTGTAGTCGTTGGCGGCGGGAACAACCGCCCCGGTGCGTGTGTTGAACGAGGTGACGCCGCCGCCGCTGCTGCCGATGCCCAACATTCCGTTGGCATCGATCCACACCGGATTGCCGGTAGTAATGGTTTGGCTGGTGATGCCAGCCATGAAAGCGGTGTTCTGCTGGCCGTTGCCAGTGCCCTGGGTACCAATACGAATGGTGTTGTTTTCGATGGGGGAGCCAATATTGGTAAGGTAGATGTTGCTACTTCCCGTGGAGGTGCTCGATCCCGCAGATGCACCGACAAACGTGTTGTAATTGCCGGAAGTCGCACGAAATCCTGCATCGATGCCCAGATAGGTATTGTCATGGCCGGTGGTATCTGCACTGCCGCTAAAAGTCCCGAGAAACGAGTTCGAATTGCCCGTCACGGCATTGCCGGCTTGACTTCCTACCAGGGTGTTGTTGGCCCCCGTGCTAAGCGATCCAGCGCCCCCGCCCACGAAAGTATCGTTATTCGAGCCGGCGTTGAGCACGGTAGTCCCGCCGATCTGGAAGGTGCCAGTGCTGGCGTTAAATGTTGCTGCCGTACCGGTGCCGCTGATATTGAAGTTGGAGCTCGCCTGCTGCGTGGTTCCGTTCTGAACGTAGTTGGGAGAGCCGGCACTTACTGGAACATTGGTCAGCCCCGCACCGTTGCCGGTGAAGCTGCCGTTGAAAAGATCGGAGCCGTTGGAAAACGTCAGCGCGCTGCTGTAGCTGCCGCTGAGTTGTCCATCGGCCAGCGTCCCGCTCAACAGCGAGAAGCTGTAGTCGTTGGCGGCGGGAACGACCGCGCCGGTGCGCGTGTTGAATGATGTAACCCCGCCGCTGCTACCGGAGCCGACACCCAGCATTCCGTTGGCATCGATCCAAACCGGATTGCCGGCGGAGATGCTTTGACTGTTGATACCGGCAATGAAAGTTTGATTCTGCTGACCATTGCCAGTGCCCTCCGTACCAATGCGAATGGTATTGTCTTCCGCATTGACACCGGCATTCATGATGTAGACATCGCTCTTGGCGTTGTTTGGTGTGGCCCCGGCGTTTATACCCACAAACAGGTTGTTTCCGCCAGTACTAAGATTGTTTCCCGCGCCGTATCCCAGGAACGTATTGTTGGCGCCGCTCACCGACTGCTGTCCGGCGGTACCGCCTACGAAGGTGTTCTTCGATCCTGTGGTGTTAGATTGTCCGCTTTGGGTGCCGAGGAATGTGTTGTTAGAACCTGAGGTATTGGCGTTGCCGGCGCTATTGCCGAACAATGCATTGTTGGAACCGGTAGTGTTCGCCCCTCCGGCGAACGCTCCGACGAACGTGTCGGAAACGATCGGCGTGTTAAGTACCGGAATGCCGCCAATCTGGTAAGGGCCACTAGTGTTGACCGCGGCCGTACCAGTCAGCGTCCCTCCTACTGTGCCGGTCCCGTCGATATTGAAGCTGGCGCCTGTTTGCAGAATAGTTCCGTTCTGGATGTAGTATGGCGAGCCGGGATTGAGATTGCCTGGCTCACCTTGCAGACCCTGCGGTCCTTGCGGGCCGGTGGCGCCGCTTTGACCTTGCGGACCCGGCTGCCCTTGGGTTCCTTGCTGTCCCTGTGCGCCCTCTTGCGCCATCAGCGTCCAGTGGGGATTCTGATCGGGCGTGCCACCTCCCGGTGGAATCGCCACGCTGGCGTCATACGTCGAACCGTTGTAGGTCACCACGTCATACGGGTTGTAGCTGGTCCCGTTGTTGAAGGCGGCGCGGAAGGTGAAGCCCTGTCCGTTCGATCCCGCTGACCCCTGCTGTCCCTGCGGCCCTTGTGGGCCCTCTGGACCTTGCGGTCCCGGAGGTCCTTGTGTTCCTCCCAGCACGATCTCCAATTCCGGCTGATGGCTGGTGTAGATGCTTTCCTTACTGTCCAACGCAACCGCTCCGGAAGAGGTGGTCATTGCCAGCGCCAGACCATTGTTGGGCAAGCTGCCGTTGGCCCAGGCCTCCACCAGCGACGTCACGTCAAGCAAGATGAACTGGTTCACACTGGCATTGGAGAACGACACCGGGTGATTGCCGGTGGCTGAGGTTCCCAAAGCCGGCGCATTGCTATAAGTCAGCCCACCTTCGGTCCAACTGGTGTTCAGCTGATAGGCGTCGAAGTTGCCAGGAGCCGTAACCTGGTTAACGAACAGCCGCAACGTAGCCTTAGTGACGGTAGCTCCCGGGGGCAGGGTTGCAATGTTGAATTTGATGTAGCTGGCCGAGATTGCTCCGCCCCCCTTTTGCACGAAGAGCGAGGTGTAAGTGCCATAGTTCTGGTTGGGAGTAGGACTATAGGTGAGGACATCGGCCAGGGGAGGCGCTTGCGCGAAGGCAAGAGTCCCAGCCACCAGGCACACAAACACACAAAGACTTAGCAGACGAAAGCGGCGCGTCATAATGTCATCTCCTACCAACGAAGTTTGGACCTGGTGTTATGGGCGCCATCTCTGCCACTACGGCATCGATGGCACCCAGGCAAGTAGGTCAGCCACATCGTCACGATCACCAATACAAACGGCGAAGGGCAAGAACAGGCGACCCGAAGTGGACCGCGATCTCACCGCTACTCGGGATCCTGAAGATCTATCTGGCCTACAGCTCTAATTCCCACGCTCGCGTTACTCGCCCTCATATGCTCCGGCGAAGTAATCGATAGAGTGGTGTTGAACTGGATGGGCTGGACTGGACAGGTCCCGGCGATTGTCTGTGTAATGGTGAACAGCGGGTTATAGGTTCCCGTGCCGTCAGAATTGACGGTGTAGGGGCCGTCGAGGGTTCCCTGGCATACTGCGGTTCCAAGGTTAACCGTCATAGTACCGGCGCTATTGCCTCTGCCGTCAGCAACCACGACACCGGTACCTGCAATATCTCCGTTAAATGCCAGAGAGTACGAGCCAGAAAATGAGCGTAGAGAGAACCCGTGGTCATGCTCCCCGGCGAAGCTCGCAACGCTTACCAAACTGCATAGTGCAACGGCGAAGATCAGGCGCTTCATGAATCATCCTCCTCTTAAGGTTGTTGAACGCCAACCAGAATCCCCTTTCCAGTTGCGGCGAATTGTTGTCCTAGTCCAGGTTCTAGGGATTTTGTGTGACCCTGGCCTCTTCTGTGAAAGTCAAAATCAGTAATTGGCACAACCATGCCTATCTGAATCTATGGCTTTGTTGTACTCTGCGGTCCTTCTCCAACGTAGGAGGTTTGTTTTCGTATCTGTCGGCAATGTCATCAACTTTTCGCCGACCCAGGTCGCCGTACTTTTAGCAATTCCAACTGGAGTCCGCTCTCCATAGAGTTCTCAAGATGAAGCTAGTCATCCCCTAACATCGCGCGGATATAGGTATGCAAGAGCGCGGACCAAGGTACTCCGTGCGACCTATATATCCGGGATCCAACCGGAATTACGTGGCTCAGTAAAAAGGAGAGTAGCTAGTGAGCCAAAGACAAAGTGTCACATTCAAGCATATCTACGAGGTATCTGTGCTTCCGTCATCCCCGCCCGCTAGTCAGCGAGAACTTATGTGGAAGCTGTACCTATCACTTCCTGGACAATCAAGTCGTCAAGCATATTGTGGTAGGACGCTAAACCTAAGAAGCCTTACCGAGTCCGGGCAGTCATTTCTACCCGCCCACCACATCGTCGGTGAAGCTGGCAGCGAAGGTTATGCGGCTTGAGCCAACCTTCCCCGGCAAGAGCGAGCCCGTTTGTAACGCCTTCTCTTTTCGGTAGGTGCAATCGCATTTAGCATCTAAGTGCCCCACAGCATTTCTTGACTTCGCATACTTTTCTCCCGGGCGCCATGATATGGCAATGTGCTGCGCCTGATTTTTGTGTGACTTTTGTGTGGCTATGCGTAAGCGATTGATTTAACAGCGGATTATGCTAACCACCAAAGTGCCTTACAAATCGGGGATGGTAGTGCTAGGCTTTACGGAAATTCCCTAGGGGGTATGCTCCCCATGAGTAAGAATCTGGCCACCCGAGTGCGACTCGGATCCTTTGAAGTCGACCTTTCCGCGGGAGAGCTACGCAACGGCAACGCAACTGTTGTATTGCTTCCCGATCAGCCCTTGCAGCTGCTTCGGATGCTGATTGAGGCCGAGGGCGAAATTGTCAGCCGCGAGCAGATTGAGAAGAGGCTGTGGTCGAGTGACACAGTGGTAGAGTTCGACTCCGGCATTAACTCAGCCATAAAAAAACTCAGAAGAGCGCTTGGAGATTCAGGGGATGAACCGCGTTATATCGAAACGATCTCCAAGCGTGGCTATCGACTGCTGGTTCCAGTGGAGCGGCCGGCAGTCATCACTAGCGCTCCCCAAGAACATGATCAGAAACCGGCGATGGAGCAGTTCTATCCAATCGGGTGAGGGTGAGTTGCGCGCAGGCTTCCGATGGAAGTGGCTAGTAACAGGAGCAGCAGTTTGCATTATCATTATTATTAGTGGAGAACTTTATCTACATTCGCACTCCCGTCCCAAGTTGACCGAGCGAGACACTATTGTCCTGGGAGACTTCGATAACACGACAGGAGATCCGCTTTATGACGATACGCTGAAGCAGGGGCTCGCCGTCCAACTATCGCAATCACCTTTTCTCGACCTGATGTCCGACCGGAAGGTTGATCGGATATTGAGCGAGATGGGGCGGCAGCCTGGCGATCGCTTGACGCCCGAAGTCACCCGCGAGGTGTGCCTGCGCGCCAATAGTAAGGCGATGGTAAATGGTGCGATTGCCGTGCTTGGCAGTGAGTACGTGATTGCCTTGAGGGCAGTCGACTGCAACAGCGGTAATCTGCTGGCTAAGACGCAGGAACAGGCTGAGACGAGGGAATCGGTGCTGCGGGCGCTAGATGATGCAGCGTCCAGTTTGCGAAGCAAGCTAGGCGAGTCCATTGGCTCGGTGCGGAAGAATGACAGGCCACTGGTAGAGGACACTACATCATCTCTAGAGGCACTGAAGGCCTACAGCCTGGGACAAAAAATGGAGTTTGTCCAAGGGCCCACAGCATCTCTGTCCTTTTACAAGAGGGCGGTGGAGTTGGATCCGAATTTTGCTATGGCCTATTCCTCTATGACGGCTGTCTACAGTGCTCTCAACGAGGTCGGGCGAGCGAGCGAGAATGCGCGCCTGGCTTACGAGCATCGCGAGAAGGTCAGTGAGCGGGAACGGTTTGCCATCGAGGTTGCGTACTACCTAACACGAACCGGGGAGTTAGAAAGGGCGGCGCAAACCGCAGAGCTCTGGCAAAAGACCTATCCGAGGGCTCCCGGGCCGCGCGAAAGCCTCGCCTTCATAGACGCCGGTCTCGGCAGAATAGACGGCGTGCTAGAAGAGGCACTCGACGCGGCACGCCTGCAGCCGAACGAAGTAAACAGCTACATTAACCTTGGCGGCGCGTACCAGAATCTCAACCGCCTGGATGAGGCGGAGGCGGCATACAAGCAGGCCGAGCAGCGAAGTTTGAACAGCTTGATGCTGCTGGCGAATCGCTACGAGTTGGCTTTTCTAAAGGGTGACAGCGCGCTCATGGCACAATCGGCTTCCGCAGCTATGGGTAAGCCGGGCATCGAGGACGCGCTGCTGTCCGCACAAGCGGACACCGAAGGATGGCATGGGAGGCTGAAAAACGCACGCGCCCAGACCCGGCGGGCGATGGATTCCGCTCGGCAGAATGACGCCAAGGAGACTGCCGCAACCTATCAGGCGTCCGAAGCCCTGGAGGAGGTAGAAACTGGCTATAGGGCCGAGGCGCTAGCGGATGCAGATGCGGCCCTAAAGCTGGCCCCCAATCGAGATGTAAAGGCTATGGCAGCGTTGGCCATTGCGAGGGCCGGCAATACGAAAGGGGCAGAGAAGTTGTATGCAGAATTGGAAAGTGCTTTTCCCCTGGATACGCTGGTACAGAGATATTGGTTGCCCGTGATCGGAGCCGCCGTCGCCGTGCAGAAAAATGACCCAAATCACGCAATCGAGCTACTAGACAAGGCGAGCGGAATAGAGTTAAGTCAGCCTACGCAAGGTGTTGTCTTCCTTTGCCCAGTCTATTTGCGGGGAGAAGCTTACCTCATGCTGCACGACGGCAAGGCGGTGACAGAATTTAAGAAGTTCATTGACCGTCGGGGGTTGGTCGTGAATTTCCCCTGGGGGGCCCTGGCCCGTTTAGGGCTGGCCCGCGCCTATGCCCTTGATGCGTCGACCGATCCAGCGGTACGCCCGAAGGCGCGGGCCGCGTATCGAGATTTCCTCACTCTGTGGCAAATGCCGATCCTGACATACCCATCTACAAACAAGCCAAAGCCGAATACGCGAAACTCCAGTGATTCTGTAGCTTCCCGATTCCACCGTCGCGACCTACTCTGGCTCGATCAAAATAACTTGAGCACTTTTGTGGCGCAACTGGTATCGCCCGGAGTGCTCCCACCTCATTAAACAACAACAGCTTGCGCTTAGTCGGATAAAAGACAGACAAAAATCAGGCTCCGCACATTGCCTTTTCTGGGTAGCGGACGCAGACTCCATCGTGCTAATGGTTCACCTTCTGTTAGGTCGGTTAGGGTTCCGCGATGAATAGTGCATGTTTGCCATATCTGTGGAATTTAATAGAGAACGAAAAACGGAAAACCACTTAGCCGTTGTGCCTAACTCGTTTTCTTGGCGTTGACCCACCACCAGCGCCCAACCACGGAAGGAGAATCTACGATGAGCAGCGGGAAAGGTTTGTTTTCTCAAAGACCAAAACCAAAAATAAGGATAGACGGTATGAATAACTTTCTCCGTAAAACCGGTCGCTGGTTTGCCGTTCTATCTTCCTTGCTAGTCGTTTTCCCAGCCTTGGCCCAGAACGATGCCGACGTTGGGCGCGAAGTTGCAATACCCCACCACTTGCAGGACGGCGAAGAATTCAACATTCCGATGCGTACCCTCATCAATTACGGTTCGCAGCTCTTTGCCGCTAAGTTCACGATCCAGGAGGGCGCCGGTCGTCCCTTGTCCAAGGGCACGGGCAATCCGCTCTCCGACCCGAGCTCTCCGCTGGTGTTTCCGAGGAATTTCGACCGGATCTCCTCGCCGGAGGCGAATGCCTGCTCGGGCTGCCACAACGCCCCGGTGAATGGCGGCGGCGGCGACCGGGTTACGGAGGTCTTCGTGCTGGCCCAGCGCTTTGACCATATGACGTTTGACCACAACGACGGCGTTCCTCTGCGCGGCTCCATCGATGAATCCGGCAAGTTCGTCACCATGGACAACGCCACCGATGACCGCAAGACAATCGGAATGCATGGGTCCGGCTTTGTGGAAATGTTGGCGCGGCAGATGACGGCGGACCTGCAGGCAGAACGCAATTCGGCACCGCCGGGAAGCAAGGTCCAACTGAGCTCGAAAGGAATTTCTTTCGGTACTCTCGGCCACAACCTCGATGGCACGTGGGACGTGTCTAAAGTTGAAGGCTTGGTGGCTCCAAGTCTGTCTACCTCGGGGACGACTCCCCCGAGCCTGATCATCCGGCCTCTTCATCAGGCATCCAACATCGTTTCACTCAGGCAGTTCAGCAATAACGCGTTCAACCATCACCACGGGATGCAGGCGGAGGAGCGTTTCGGGCTAGGCACAGACCCGGATGGGGATGGTGTTATCAACGAACTGACGGTCGCAGATCTGACCGCGGCGTCCATATACCAGGCCACACTTCCGGTCCCCGGCCGCGTGATTCCGAACAATCCCGTCATCGAACTGGCGAACATTGTGGGTGAGAAGCTATTCAATCAGATCGGATGTGCGAGATGCCATGCGACCCTGCCCCTCACCTCCAATAACAACCCTGGTCTCCCGGGCCAACCGGGCTGGATCTACTTCGAGCCCAATCCGTACAACCCCGCGACTGGGCCGAATTCTCCCAATCTGCAACTCGGGCCCGCAAACTATCCGGTCAGCGCTCCCGCGCTTCCGGTGGACTTGACCAGCGATGCGCTGCCGCTACCGCGCCTGCATGCGAGTCACACGGTCGTCATGGTACCGGCGTACACCGATCTCAAGGTCCACGACATCACGACGGGGCCGGACGATCCGAACTGCGAGCCGCTCGACCAGAACCAGCCGGCTGGTTCCCCCGGATTCTTCGCCGGAAATTGCAAGTTCATCACCCGCAAGCTCTGGGGTTTCTACAATCAGGGCGGAGCGTTCATGCACCACGGGAAGTTTACGACTGCGAGGGAGGCTGTGGAAGCGCACAATGGCGAGGCTCTGTCACAAAGGCTGGCCTTCGACGCCCTGCCGGTAGAGCAGCAGAACGACGTCATCGAATTCTTGAAGTCGCTCCAAGTCCTGCCGCCGGGATCACGATCCTTAGTCGTAGACGAGCACGGGAGCCCGAAACCCTGGCCACCGGGGGTGCCTTCGCAGAATAGGTAGCGCATCGACTTCTGGTTGTGGAGGGTGATCTGGTTGGTATTCAGGCATGGGAGAGGCAACGCGTACTTTACCAATAGCTCCGATTGGGAGCGGTTAGTTAGCAGGACTACAGCATGAGCACAACGCGTCGAGACTTCATTCGTTTTGTTGTTGCGGGCAGCATTGCCGCCGGTTGTCCCATCGATCTTTCCTTATTGGCGGCAAATCCGCAGCCCATGGTCGGCGGCGACCACTATGAGATCTGCCATGAGGTTCGCGACGGGCATCACTTCGTTCTCCCCCCTGCAACTCGAAAGTACGATGTGGTGGTTGTGGGTGGTGGAGTGAGTGGTCTTACCTGCGCTTATCTGCTGCGTGAAAAGGATTTCCTACTGCTGGAAAAGGAGCCGCACTGGGGTGGAAATTCTTATGAAGAGCAGTACAACGGGGTGCCGTTCGCAACCGGAGGCGCGTTTTTGGACGAAGAGGCAGGGTTTGAATTGTCGGCCGAGATAGGGCTGCAACAGCTGCCGATAGACAATTGGGATGGCAGCATCATCAAGGGACAGTTTGTTGCCGATACTTGGGGCGCAGGGATCGACCATCTGCCATACCCACAGAGCGTACGCGAAAGCTTCAAGAAGTTTCGCGACAGTCTGTTGCGAATCGATGCGGAAAAGCGCGCTACGGAACTCTACAACGTGTCGTTCTCCCAGTTTACGCAAGGCTATGCTCCGGAGGTGAAGTTATGGTGGGATACCTATGGCCCCTCGAACTGGGGTGCCGGCGTAGATGACACTGCGGCAAAAGTTGCCATTGACGACATGCAATACATCTCGGGATCAAACCGCAAAGATATTCGCACGACACTCCCAGGGGGACTGGGCGCGATCACTCAGCGATTGGCTGAACTAATGCAACCGCACTCGGACCACATGCTGCTGAGCGCCACCACGGTTGCTGTCGCTGCACAGAAGCACGAAGTCAATGTCACCTTTCTGCGGGAAGGGAAGTTGCAGACGGTATCGGCGAAGGGCGTGATCATGGCCACGCCGAAATTCATCACGGCGCGCATCGTGGAAGGCATGCCGCAGAAGCAGCGCGAGGCAATCGACCAGATCCAGTACATTCCCTACCCTGTTGTGAACCTCATCTATGATCGCCCAGTCTTCAACCTCGGATACGACACCTGGTGCCCGGGAAATACCTTCTGCGATGTCGTGGTTGCCGATTGGGTAGTTCGAAATCAGGCTGGCTATAAGCAGAAGTACAACATCTTAACGTGCTACACGCCGCTATCCCGCGAGCAGCGCTTTACGCTTCTCACCGACGTCGGATGTCGGCAGATTGCAGCTAATGTTCTGAGAGACTTTCAGAGGCTACTGCCGAACACGAATGTGGATCCGGTGGAGGTGCACATTTATAGTCGCGGGCACCCCGTGTTTATGAGCATGCCCGGCAACTACACCCAGGTGCTACCGCTGGCCCGGCAGTCGATGGAGCGCGTGTTCTTCGCCAACACGGATTCAGAGGGGCCGATATCAACAACGCCTGGCGGAATTGTTGCGGCACGCCGCGCGGTGAAGGAATATAGCGGGATGGTGGCTGGCCAGGTTGCTTCTTCTGCAGCGCATTCAAGCACTTAGGACAAGGAGTTAGCATCTTGTGAAGAGCGGATTTCCACATCGGCCGATTCCGGCTGATCTGCTGGCGACTGCGCTGCCCGACGAAGCTGCGGCCGCTACCGTGCTCACAATCGGTACCGGCCCGAACAACGCGACGATAGATTTTCTTCTTGATGTTGCGAACCGCAAAATCGAGAGTCAGCACGAGGTTATTGGGGAGCTCGATCAGAAGTGTTCAGTCCTGCTTGGCTTTTCGTTAATTTCTGTGATTGAGATGTTGGGGTTTCTCTTGCTGGTTGCCGTCGAACGACCTTCGAACGGAACTCATGAGCCCTCTTGGGTACACTTCATCTTCCATCTGGCCATGATTTTGGTAGTTGCGGGAAGTGCCATTCTATTACTATCTTTAAGAGGTGTCGCTTACCACGCAATCAGCGCCTCGGAGTTTTGCGGTCTCTGCGATATAACCAGAGACTATCGCGAACTGGCAACATCCGTGCTGGCAAATAGCGGGCGCGCAATGGTCCGCAACTATTTGGTTATTCGCCATAGGCGCATAAGGATTCGGATCGCCGCAAGTGTAATTGGAGTAGGACTTGTTTTGTTTGCGGTCTTGGCGGCGCGCATGTTTGAGACGCATTTCTAGTCACCTTGCCTCCTTGGGTCGCGCCACCAGAGGGCTCTTCGCAGGAAGCACCCGGCTTTTGCTGGCAGCTGGCCATGAGAAGCGCTGCCACAGAGGCATAAAAATGACGCCCGCTGCCCGTGGTCAGGTTTAATCTGAGGAGGCTTGCCTCCACGGCCACGTCTTCGATTCCGATAGCTTGGCTGTCGCCGGCATCGGCGCCTATATACACGTCATGGGTCCTGTGGTGTTGCTACGACCAGCCGTGTGACCTACAAAGGTGTCAGTCTGGACCCGAGGCGGTGGCGGATCCGGTCGTTGCAGTCAGGCGGCGGACCATACGTTCTCACTCTTTGGAAAGATGCCGATCCCGACATTCCCATTTACAGGGAAGCCAAGTTGGAGTATGCAAAGCTGCAGTAGCCGGAATCATTTCTCATTTGAATTCTCCCATGTGAATTCCGGGTTTAGCCTGACGAGAAAAAGCAGGCCGGCGATTAGCTTCCGGAAATACGAAGCGTGTCGATCCGCGCTCCACACAGTTCAAGGGCGGCGCCGAGAATCGCAAGCGGCATCCCATGCGTTGCACAGCGTACCGCGCCCGATCACTGGCGAGCCCTCCAAACGCCATTATCTGTACCACCAACCCACATGGTGGTCCCGTCGAACGCCATAGCGAACAACGTAGACGACCCAGTGGCATAATTGGAGACGGTTCCGCCAGTGCTGGGTAGCACCTTGACCACCCCTCCGCCTGAGGCCACCCAGAGATAGGTCCCATCGAAGGCGATGTTTAGGGGAGCGTACTGGGTAGAATAACTGGCAACAACGGCGCCTGTGCTCGCCAGGATCTGAATAAGAGCCCTTATGCTATGCAGGGAGTTCCATTGTGACGTCCAGATATAGGTCCCGTCGAAGGTTATGCCCGTTGGTGAGGATCCAAGTGGGTATGTGCCGACGGTTGCGCCTGTGCTGGCCAACAGTTCGGTCACATTTCCGGAGCTCTCGTTGGCTATCCAGATGTGGCTTCCGTCGAAAGTGATGGCAACAGGGTGGCTTCCACTAGAATAGGTACCTACCGTAGCCCCGGTACTGGCTAGTAACTTAATTACGTCGTTGTTGGCATTATCTAGAACCCAGATGTAAGTGCCATCGAAGGTCAGAGCCCATGGTTGTGTGCCTGCGGAATAGCTGCCAAGCAAGCTACCGCTGGTATCATGCTTCTTCACGACCTGCTGGTTGGGGTAAACGGTCCAAATGTACGTCCCGTCAAACACAGAGGCCCCGGGTGTGTCGTGGGTGCCGTCGTTAAAGGAACCCGCGTCACTGCCATCGCTGACCCGTATTCTGTCCAACCTGTTGTTGGTGGTATCGGAAGCCCAGACATAGGTCCCGTCGAAAACCAGACCCTGCACGCTGCTGGCGGACACTTCTTGGGCGGCCCAATTCATCAGGGATGCTTGCTGCTCTGGCAGGCCGGTGTTGGCGCCCGGGAGCCCCTGCGACCCTTGAGGGCCAGTCGGTCCTTGCGCCCCGGTTGCTCCAGTGGCGCCCGTCGGCCCCTGCGGCCCTGTCGGCCCGGTAGCTCCGGTTGAGCCTGGATCGCCCTGCGGCCCTTGCGCGCCGGCCGGTCCAGCTGGTCCGGGCGCTCCGGCCGCTCCGGCCTGCGACATCAGGCTCCAGTCGGGATTCGTGTCCGGCGTTCCGCCTCCTGCTAGAATTGCGGTTGTCGCTATGTACGAGGACCCGTTGTAGGTAGCCACGTCGTACGGATTGTAGTTTGAACTATTGTTGAAGGCCGAGGTGAAGTTGAAGCCTTGGCCAGTGGCTCCGGTTGCTCCTTGCGGGCCGATTGCTCCTGTCGGACCTTGTGATCCAATAACGCCCGTCGAGCCGATTGGCCCCTGTGGACCCTGTGCTCCTGGCAGCCCTTGCGGTCCTTGTGGCCCCGTAGGGCCGGCAGGCCCTGCGTTACCCTGCGGACCCACCGGGCCTTGCGCTCCGGTCGGTCCTTTCATCGCGATCTCCAACTCCGGTTGATGGCCGGTGAAGATGTTCTCCTTGCTGTCGAAGGCGATCGAACCGGAAGAAGTCGTCAACGCCAGCGCCAGACCGTTGTTCGATAGGCTGCCGCTCGCCCAGCTCTGCACCAGCGCCGTTACGTCGATCAGAATGTACTGGTTCATGTTGGCGCTGGTGAAGGAGATCGGGTTGTTGCCGGTCGCCGAGGTGCCCCGCGCGGGCGCGTTGTTGTAGGTCAGTGCCCCTTCGGTCCAACTGCTGTTAAGCTGAAAGACGTCGAACGTGCCCGGGGCCGTAACCTGGTTGACAAACAACCGCAGCGTCGCCTTGGCTACGCTAGTTGAGGGCAAGGTGCCGATGTTGAACTTGACGTAGCTAACGGAAGTCGCTTCGCCCTTCTGCACAAACAGCGCGGGATAGGAACCGTAGTTCTGGTTCGGGGTCACGCTGTAGCTAAGGACGTCGTCGGTCGGGGCCGCTGATTGAGCAAATACGGTCACCGACGTGAGCAGTGACACACCCATCAACGCGGACAAAAGACAGCAGTGGCGCAGCATACGCTCTCTCCTTAAATGTGCGCGAACATGAAACATATCAGCGTTGGCAAGCGACCTATTGGCTTTGCCGGTTTATCCTGGTGATAGTGCTCCCATCGATACTCGTGGTCCAAATGCAGATTCCGTCAAACCCTATACCCCGTGGGCTGGCTCGCAGGGTTCGGGTGCGCAAAGTGACGCCTGTACGGGCCAGCAACTTGGTCAGGGTGCCGTCGGATTCATTCGTCACCCAGATATTCGTCCCATCAAAGAAAACTCCCAAAGGGCCTCTTCCGACGGTATAGCTAGCGACGGTGGCGCCGGTGCTGGCTAGCAACTCGGTCACAGTATTGCCGCCTGAATTGGCGACCCACACATTTGTACCGTCGAACGCTACGCCCACAGGCTGGCTACCAACGCCATAGGACCCGATCCTTGCACCAGTGCTGGCCTGCAGCTTAGTCACACTGTTGCCCGTCAAGCTTGTCACCCAGATATAGGTCCCATCGAAGGTAATTCCCTGAGGGACGCTTCCGACCGAGTAGGAACCGACAGTTTGGCCGCTGCTGGCTAGCAACTTGGTCACCACGTTGCTGCCGCTGTCTGCCACCCAGATGTTGGTTCCGTCGAAGGCTATGCCCCGTGGCCCACTTCCGGCCGCGTAAGTTCCGACGGCGCCACCAGTGCTGGCCACTAACTTGGTCACCGTGTTATCGCCCACGTTCGCAGTCCAGATATTGGTTCCATCGAAGCATATGGCCATCGGCTGGTTTCCGACCGGATAGGTACCGACAGCCACGCCGGTGCTGGCCAACACCTTGGTCACGTTATTGTCGCCTTGGTTCGCAATCCAGATGTTAGTTCCGTCGAATGCTATCGCCCACGGGTGGCTTCCGAAGACGAAGGTCGCGGGATACCATTGCAGGAGCGCGGCTCGTAGATCCACCAATGACGCACCCGTACTCCCGGTTGGACCTTGGGATCCTTGCGCTCCCTGCGGGCCTTGCGCGCCGGTTGCTCCTATGTCTCCCTGTGGGCCCTGCAGTCCGGCAGAGCCAGTTGCTCCCTGCAAACCTGGATCGCCCTGCGGGCCTTGTGGTCCGGAGGGCCCAGTCGATCCCGCCGCTCCGGCCGCACCTACCTGGATCGTCAAGCTCCAGTTCGGATTGGTATCCGGCGTTCCGCCGCCGGCCAGAATCGTCCCTGTCGCTGTGTAGCTGGACCCGTTGTAGGTGACCACGTCGTACGGGTTGTAGTCCGTTCCATTGTTGAAAGCTCCGGCGAAGTTGAAGCCTTGACCCGTGGGTCCGGCGGGACCCTGTGGTCCGGTCAACCCAATTGGACCTTGCCCACCCGTCGCGCCCGTCATACCTTGAGGACCTTGCGCTCCCATCGCGCCTACAGGACCTTGCGCACCTTGCGCTCCAGCCGTTCCCGCAGGTCCAGCGATACCTTGCGGTCCTTGCGGACCGGTGGGCCCGGACGGCCCGTTCAAGGCAATCTCCAACTCCGGCGGATGACTGTTGTTGATCGTCTCCTTGCTATCGAACGCGATAGCGCCGGAAGGACCGCTCACCGCCAGGGCCAGTCCGTTGTTAGACAAGCTGCCACTGGCCCAACTCTGCACCAGCCCCGTGACATCGATCACGATGAACTGGTTCAAGCTTGAGTTGGAGAACGAAATCGGGTGGTTGACTGTGGCGGATGTTCCCAGCGGCGGCGCGTTGTGGTAGGTCAGCCCGCCTTCCGTCCAGCTATTGTTGAGCTGGTAGACGTCAAAGTTGCCCGATGCCGCAACCTGGTTCACAAATAGTCGCAAGGTAGCTTTGCTTACACTCGTTCCAACCGGCAACGTCGCGATGTTGAACTGAATGTAGCTGGCAGATGTTGTTCCATATCCTTTCTGCACGAACAGTGCGGGATAGGAGCCGTAGTTGCTATTGGGATGAGAGCTATCGGTGAGCACATCCGCAGTGGGCGGTGCGGACTGTGCAACTGCAGCCGCAGCGGTAAGCAAGAACACAGCGGTCATAGCGATCGCGAGACGTAAATGGCGTGACATATTCTTCTCCTTGACAGTCGCGAAGGTGGAACGAACGGCTCTGACCACCTAGGGATTCAGCTTAGGTATGTTGGTCACGGTGTTACTTGCGTAATTGACAACCCACATCGTAGTTCCGTCGAATGCCACGCCGGTTGGCCCAACTCCGACTGAGTAGGTCGCCGCTTGAGCACCCGTGCTGGCCAACAACTTGGTCACGGTGTTGTCGGAGAAGTTTGTAACCCATATGTTGTTTCCATCGTAGGCAACCTGCCCGGGACCGTTGCCAACGGGGTAGGTGCCTTCGAGGGTACCGTTGCTGGCCAATACCTCGCTTACGGTGTTGCCGCTGAAATTCGCGGTCCACATATTCGTTCCGTCAAATGCTATGCCCTGTGGTGAGGGCCCGACCGCATACGTACCCACGACGGCGCCGGTACTGCCCAGCAACTCGGTCACTGTATTGTCGTTATAGTTGGTCACCCAGACATTGGTTCCGTCGAAGGCTACTGCGATGGGATTATTTCCCACCGCATACGTGCCGGCAACGGCGCCGGTGCTGGCTAGCAACTTGGTCACTGTGTTGGCGCCGTTATTGACGATCCACATGTTCGTTCCATCGAACGCTATGCCCAGTGGATGGTTCCCAACCGAAAACGTCCCGGCGACTGAGCCATTGCTGGCCAGCAACTTGGTCACCGTGTTATCGGCAAAATTTGTCACCCACATATAGGTTCCATCGAACGCCAAGCCCTCAGGCGCGTTTCCAACGGGGTAAGTTCCGACAGTGGAACCATAGCCGGCCAGCAACTTGGTCACAGTGGCGGAGTGGGTGTTCGCCACCCAGATGTTGGTCGCGTCATACGCCACGGCTGTGGGATTGGATTCAACCGCGAAGTCGACGGAATGCAAGCGCTGCAGTGATGCATAGATCTCCTCTGGAGTGACCGTAGGGCCGGCGGAGCCGGTGGCTCCTTGTGGTCCCTGCGATCCCTGCGGACCCTGTGCTCCCGTTGCTCCGGCCGTCCCCTGCGGACCGGCAGGTCCAGCCGGCCCAGTTGCGCCTTGTGAACCTTGAATGCCTAGTGGCCCTTGTGGTCCGGCCAAGCCAGGAGGACCCGCTGCTCCAGTCGCACCCAGCTGCGCGATCGCGCTCCAGTTAGGACTGATGTCAGGCGTTCCACCGCCCGCGGAAATAGACACGGTTGTTGTGTAACTGGAACCGCTGTAGGTGACAACGTCATACGGGTTGTAGTTCGAGCTGTTGTTGAACGCTGCGGCGAAATTGAAACCTTGCCCCGATGCGCCGGCTGATCCTTGCGACCCAATCAATCCGATGGGACCTTGGGAACCTGTTGGGCCGGTTAAGCCAATAGGACCCTGCGGCCCGGCTGGCCCGGTTGGACCTTGCGAACCTTGCGGCCCCGTTGAACCCACAGGCCCCGCGACGCCCTGCGGCCCGGCCGGACCGGTCGTCCCGGTCGGCTGGGTGACCGCAATCTCCAACTCCGGCTGATGACTCGTGTAGATGCTTTCCTTACTGTCGAACGCGATTGCGCCGGAAGAGGTGGTTAGCGCCAACGCCACGCCATTGTTGGGCAAGCTGCCATTCGCCCAGCTCTGCACCAGAGGAGTGATGTCGACGATGACGAATTGATTAACGTTAGCACTGGAGAAGGAGACCGGATTGTTGCCTGTCGCGGAGGTTCCGAGGGCGGGTGCGTTGTTATAGGTAAGCCCCGACTCCGACCAGCTAGTGTTTAGCTGATAGACATCGAACTGACCGGAGGTTACAACCTGGTTTACAAAAAGACGCAAGGTCGCCTTGCCAACTGCAGCTCCGGTTGGCAGACCCGCGAGATTGAACTTGATGTAGCTGGCCGAAGTTATCGAACCCTTCTGCACAAAGAGAGAGGAATAGGAGCCGTAATTCTGATTTGGCGTGAGACTGTAGGTAAGTACATCGCCGCTGGGAGGCGCGGACTGAGCGAAGAGGGCAGTGGTCATCAACAGAGACAATCCAACCACGGCTAATCCGACGCGCCAGCAGTAAGACATAAACAACAGTCGCACAGAGGCTTGAGCAAAACGAACATGGGGTGGCATCGACTTTCTCCTATGCGCAGACTCCGAAGTTCATTGCGGATTAAGCAAACGTCCTTTTACACCTCAGAGCGATGAAACTTATGCGCTATTTATTACAGACCTTCTAGAATGGCGTACTGAAATCCTCACCCGGCGCGACGGAGCTTAGGTTCTATATCCAGAGAATGCAATGTCAATAACATGATTTTTGTCTGTCTTTTATCTGACCACCCGCAAACCATTGTTATCGTGCCTCGTCACTACTAGAAACGCACTCGGAGAGGTGCATTTGCGCAGTGTATTGTCTGCCCCCGTCACAATTCCGTCCGGCTTTGAAATCAACAATATGAGAAGGAACGCGAGCCGACCGACCTGCGATAACTGACCTCATATTTGACTTGTTTAGCCTGTGGTTGGGAGCCGTCGTTGTGGGTCATCAAAACATCCTGCACTCGCAACTTCAATGAGTTGGCCATAAGGTCGTCTGGCGACGTGGGGTAAGATATTGTCATGATCGTGTGGCTCCGGCAGTTCCTCGGCTGGTTTCGCGGTGCCTTTTGCGCCCGAGAGGATCTCATCCGCGAAAATCTTGCCCTCCGTCAGCAGCTGCTCGTTCTCCACGCCCAACAACCTCGCAGACGACTCACCGCGTCGCACAAAACTGTTCTGGGTTGTCCTGCTAAAGCTCTGCGCTCGATAGAAAGAACCTCTCATCCTCGTTACACCCAGAACCGTTGCCGGCTGGCACCGTGCTGGGTTCCGGCTGTATTGGAAATGGCTTTCAAGGGCTAGGGCGAGGGGAGGACGCAAGCCTGTGAGCAAAGAAGTTCGGGCCTTGATCTTTCAAATGGTTGCCGAAAATCCAACCTGGCTTGGCAGCAAGTCCCGACGGCACAAACCTGTACCTGTTGAATCGGAACCAAAGGCAAGTGACTCCGAACCTGTGAGTGAGTGTAAATTAGCGTGAGCACCGTGACACCGGTTGTCAGTGCATTTCGACCAAGATCCCGCAGTTCTTGCCGTCAACCGTCTCACTGCTGGTGAACCGGTACGTTATCCCATCCAGCCGGCAATGCCCTGAGAACCGAGTAAGCCTTAAGGTTGGCTCCGGCCTTCCGAAAATATTCTGTCCAAAAGTTACGGATGTCCCGCCAGCGGTCGTAGGTTATCCCGGCTGCGTCAACGCCCAACGCGTAGGCTTCGACGCCACTCAGGTCTGGCTCACCACTATTCTGAGTCGCTTTGTTTATGAGGATGTCGGTATTGCCGACAGCTATGTGTTCGAAATCCAGCCCGGCAGTTGACTGCCGCATGTCCGAAAAGACAATTAGAAGTTTCCGCTCCGCCGGTGGTGCCTGTTCGAAGGATTGCGAAGCGATGAACATTGCGCCCAGCAAATCAGTTTGGGTGAATCGTGGCTTCAAGTTGGCAGCGCGTTGTTGCCAGGCACGAATCACTTCCGCGCGACCTCTCGCCAGGCGTTCTTTGAAATATCCTTCCTCGTCAGGCAAGTGGGCCGTAAGTAAGGAATATGGCCTGCCGAAGCTATCGCTTGTGATTCCATAAATCGAGACGCGTGAGCCTGCTGGTGATGAGGCGAGAATGCGGGTAACGCCGTCGATGTTCTTTTGGAACTCCGTCTTGTGGTCATGATCTTTGGTGTCGATTGACATCGAGAGATCGACGAGTACAACAACATCCAGGTGATCGATAGCAGATGCACGCGCCTGGGCAAAGAGCGCGAAGGCAAGAATGATCACTACGAGCTTCCGTACGGCACCACGTTTCACCCCATTGAGGAGCGAGCGGTAAAAGTCCCGCCAGAACTGCTTCTCGAAGACGGCCCCCTCATTTTCAAGGTGCCATAATTCGTGTCCAAGGTCGATCATTTCGTTTTGCAATGCGAGAAGTCTCTCCCGCAACACATTTCCGTCCTCGCCCGTTCCTGACCATCGACGTGCCTCATAGAGCGCAATGCCTGCACCGACTTCCATCGCAAGCGCGAGAAGTGCCATGACGAACCTCAAAAGGCCTAACGTCCGTTCGTAGAATGTACTTTGGGTTTGCACGGGTGGTGCATCGGTCTCCACGACAGTCGTGGCGCTTGGCGTTACGATCTGCTCGTTGAGGAGGTCGCCGCGAATCACCGCAAGAAGGATCAGACTCACGAGGGCTGAGATGCAGGCAGCCGTTGTAAATACTTTTACGAGCTTCGGGCTCGCCCACAGTTCGAGAAGCTTCTCCAACAGGAATGGGGTCACGACCGCGATGCCTAAGCAGTACAGCCATGCCTTCCAGCCCAGCCGGAACGGATCAAAGGCGATTAACGAGAAGAGAAATCCGGCGGCAGTGAGGAGAATGGTGATCGTCCAGTAGAATCGTGACTTCTTCTTACGAGTCAGCTCCTCACTCGGCGGAGGCGCAAGCCGGATGCGCTCCTCAAGGTCGCGTATGGACTCATTCAGTGTTGCGATCTTGCCGCGCAGTGCCAGGATCTTCGGTTGGTTGGTGAGTTCGATGCGCTGGCGCTCGGCAGCACAGTAATCTGTACTGCGGCGCTCAACATGCTGCGTGGCTTCGTCGCCCAGCTCGCCACCGACACCGGGTTGATTGTTGAATTCGGTCATATATCCTCCGTTCACGGGCGTGTCATATAAAAAGAGGAGTCGCCGCGAGGGTGACTCCTGTAAACAAAGAGCTAGGTAGCTTCCAGGACCTTCTTGGCCTGGAGCAGTTTGTTGAGCGTGATTTTCTCGGCCTCGAGATCGCGTTGCAGCTCGGCGACCTTCTTTTCTTGCTTGGCGATTTGTTCGAGGACGACCTCGACGGGCGACTTCGGCGTCCACGACCTGCGAGCGCCGGGCTCTTGCACTGATTTCCTGTCAGCGGTCATAACTCCTCCTTGGAGTTCTCGGCCTGGAAGTGATCGCGTACGAGCACCATCAAGGTGCGCATACTCTCGATATCTGCTTCCATTCCGGCAATTGCGCCAATCACGGCGCGGTCTTGGTTTTTGCTCAGGTGGGTCGCGGCATCGCGAAGTCGCGTGAGCATTAGTTCGTTGAGAGTTTCAGCTTCCGAAACAACAAGCTTCGGATCGTCTCCGTTGGTGATTGGGGTTCGCTCATCAGCACCCTCCTTCGTGGCATTCAGTTGCCGTTGTGCCTCGACCCATGCCTCAAGTTTCCGAATTGCTTCTCGTTTTGCTGGCAACTCGACGTGGGTGTAAATCGAATGCACGTCTTCGCCTGAGGAATGGCCCATCAAGGCCTTTCGCACTTCCTGCATCACCCCGGCTTCCATGAGGCGTGTGTTGAAGGTGTGGCGGAGATCGTGGAATCGGTAGTAACGAATGACCGCTCGACGAATCGCCGCCGCCCAAGCGGTTTTGATCCGGCGCAGTGGACGGCCTTTGAAGAGAAAGACGACTCCCTCTTTTTGCGGAGCCGACGCGAGAAGTTCATAGAGGCGGGTAGTGAGCGGAATTTCTCGCGCTTCACCGCCTGCGGTTTTCGAGTGCGTAACTGAGAGCAAGCAACGGGAGAAGTCGATATGCTCCCACCGCTGGCTCAACAGTTCCCCTCGCCGCATGCCAGTGTCGAGTGCGGCGATGATGAGGCGCTGGAGATGTGGTGCCGCTTGCGAGAGAAGTCGTGCTTCCTCGTCAAAGGTCATCACCGATCGTGGCTTGCGCCGCTCTCGCACCATTGGCATGCGGCTCAGGGAATTCGCTGCGAGATATCCTTCGTCCACGGCCCAGAAGAGCAGGTGGCGCAAAACTTCGAGATCACGGTTCACCGTCGTTTCGGAGAGTGACTTTGTTTTGTCGTGGCGGTATTTTCGATAGTCACGCGCTGCAGCTCGATTAATGTTGGCGATAGGGATCTCCGCGAAATATGGCAAGAGAATCTTCAAGCGATCTATGTGGTGAGGCTTCGGACTGGCTTCGGCAAGGAATAGTGCGGCGAGCCCGCCAAACGTAAGATCCGGCTGGAGTCGGTTCGGAAAAGTACGGGCGAGCGCCAGTTCCTCCTTATATTGTTCGTCAATACGGAGTGCCATGCGTTTGTTCGCCGTCTTGGTCGATTTCATATGCCGGACGCCATCGACCCAGACGTAGGTCCAATACACGTTGCCGCGCTTGTAGAGCGTCATGCTGCGTCACCTCCTTCCTCGGTGAATTTGCTGCTGTTCGAGAATCCATTGCGTAACTTGGGCCCGGTAGAACACGAGCTTCCCGATGCTCCCGATTCGGAAATATGGGAGCCCGCGCCCGAGGTATCGCTGCCGCACGGTCCAGGCGGAGCATCCGAGGAGTCGGGCGACTTGGTGAATGGTGAGCACCTCGCCCAAAGCATCTGCCGTGTGCTTTTCCCCTGCGGGTTTTGCTACGGGCAGCTCTGCCTGTGGCGAATCGGCCAGATCCCCTTGTAATTGCCGCGCTTCTGCGTTTTCGCCAAACTTGACCTCTGTCAAATTAACCATCCTTTTTGACCCCTTCCTCAGACTTCCGCCGCCTCTATATAAAGAGGAGTTCTTATCGTCCATCGCGGTGTTCCTTTCGCTTCAGCGACCAATGGATTGTTTTCTTGAACCAATCAGGGAGCATGCTCCAGAGGAACCAGAGAGCAGTGAGGAGTAATCCGATCGCAATCAATCCGTTCTGGACTTCCCGCACCGAAAGCAACGCAACAAGAAGAGCAAGAGATGCAACGACGAGGAGCACACCGAGCAGAACATTTACGAGGAAAGCGCTGATGTGCCACCAAACAGAAACTCTGGGTTGCGGCGTCGAGAAATCACGGCTGCCGCACTGCGAACACACTTCCGCGAAGCGTGGATTTGCGTGCAGGCGTTGGCACAATTTAACGTCGTAACTCCGTCCGCAAAAATTGCAGAAGAGAGGCTCGCCCGCTGTGATATCGTCCGCATTCGTAGCAATACTTCATGGGCAATTCTTCTTTCTCACGTTCCTTAGTGACCTGGGCCAATGCGTGGGCCATTTCTGGCCCATGCCCAACAGCCCAAATGCAATGACTTGCAACGCTTTTCGCCCGCGTTCGAAGTCCAACTACCCCGTCCTTATGGCCCCCCAAATAGCCCCACCTTTTCGCCAGTTGGTCTTTGCCAACTGTTGCTCCACAAACTCTCCGCTTGCGTCTTGAACCAGAACAGTTTCGTCGTTCGCCTCGCTATCGCTCGGCGAACGGCGACGAGACGTTTTTCCGAAGGAAAAACGACAAGTACTCGAAAACTCTTCTGATGAAAAAGACGCTCAAATTCTCCGCTGATCGCGAGCCGCAGGTAGTGCTCAGCCTTGCGAAGCCAGACCGCCGACGTTTCGGTCCCAAGGTCCGCCTCGAGGAACATTGGGTGGATTTTGTCGTGCTGCACGATCTCGAAGTACCCGTCGGGAACCAATGGCACAGTAGGCGTGAGAGCCGTTTTGAAACTCAACCATCGTGTGCACCTGATGCCGTCGGGAAGGGGCTTGAAGTTTGCCTCAATGAAAGCGCTGTTGACCGCCTGTTGATGGCTTAGGAACTGGCTGCTGGTGATGAGCGAGTCCGGCTTCCAATTAATGAGTCCGAGGGGAGCTTCATCGATCTGACGCGCACCCCGAACGGATAAGCCGTAGAGAGCACGTTGACCACCGCTCTCTGTCGGAACAAACCAGCGGCGCAGGAACCCGGCTCGCACGAGCTTCAATAGACGCCGGTTCGCGCGCCGCAGCGATGAAAATCCTGCGACGGTCATGACCTCGGTAGTACCTAGGACCCGCGTCGTAACGAGCGTCCTGAGAATGAGCACATCCCGCGAGGTGAGAATGACCGGTATATGCACTTGGCGGCTCATGAGAGGTCCTCCTCCGCGTTGTGGCGCAACGCAAGTTGCCGCTGTGCGATGTCGCGCTCGATATGGGCCCGAACTCGGCCTCGCTCATACCGCGTCCGGGTCCAGAGGTCCGTGTAATCGACCTTTGGTTCCTCCACTCTCGGCACACGTGCTTCGACCCAACGGTCCGAGCCGGTTTTCACAATGAAGTGCTGGTTCGGAAGATTCTTGAGACGTTCTGCCAGGGGTCTGCCGCCGTCGAGGATTTGCGATACCAGCGTGGCATCGGCGCTTGAAAGCTGAAAGAACACGTGGGTGGCGACCGAAAGCAAAGCTGCACGCATCTCTTGAGGAATTTGTTCGAGGAACTGATTTGCAGACAAAATCGCGGTGCCGGTCTTACGCGCCTCAGCTAGCACGGTCTCGATTTCATCGCTTTGAGCGACAAAGTTTTGTACTTCGTCGCAATAGACGCTGAAGAGCGACCGCTTCGTTCGTGCGAAGGCCGCATTCTTGAGCATGGTGAAGATCAGGCTCGCGAGGGTGAGGGCTTGGCCACCGAGCCGCCCTTTAGGAAGATTCACAATGATCCAACAGCCGGCGTCGATTGACTGAGTGAGCGAAAACGTCGAATGTTGTTGCCCGATGATGTGGCGGAACTTGGGATCAGCGGTAAAAGCCGAGGTCTTGTTGAGGATCGGCTCGCGCATGGTCGCGCGCATCGCTTCACTCAACTGGTCATAACGAAGCTCAAAGTACTGCCGTATTTCAGCGTTCGTAACTTGCGGCATGCAGGCTGCTCGGAATCCCGAATCAGCCAATAGCAACGCAAGTTCCACCAGCGTGAGGCCGTTCGCAGACAGCACGTACAGCGCATTCCGCAACAGCTCGTCGGTTCTGGCTCCAAAATGATCCAGACCCCAGTAGCGCTTGAGAATCTCCGCTACTTCGGTAATGCGGACGAAGTCCGGCGCCTCATCCTCAAGTGGATTGAGTCCTACCGACACCAAGGAATCTGTGGGATCAATGAGGACAACCCGCTCGTGCAGATGGCGGCGCTCTCTCCGTTCACGAGCATTGATGACTTCCAGAAGAAAAGGCGTGGTGTCGCCATGCAAATCGAAATAAAGGAAACCGCGATTCGCTTTAATGTCCTGCTCGGCGAGATGCCGAAAGAAATAGCTTTTCCCGCTTCCTGTTTTTCCGAGGACCACAATATGTTGCGTCCGCCGCTGGGTGCTCAAGCTCACATGTGCGCGCGTCGCTTGGCCGTCCACAACCCGGAACCCGAGATCAAGACTTCCGCCTTCATGCCATGCCTGCCGTCCCCGGCCACGAAGGCGGTTCCAAATCACTGCGAAGAGGTTTTCAATAAAGGTAATCATCACGGTTTAATTGTCTGGGGTGCCGCGACAAAATCGGTAACAAGAGGAGTCAAGCAAAAAGTCCAGGTGCCCGAAATTCTGGGCACCTGGTCGCGGAGGTTGTCTGTGAGTGCTCTTGGCCGTATCGCTTTATGCTTTGAAGTTCGAGATCAGAACTTCGCGGTATCGGCGGCCCGAGACTTTTTGGGCGGTGTATTGGAGCTCGACTTCGCGTATGTGGAAACGGTGGAATAAGTTGCGAACTTCTGGCACGTCGTTGAGGGACAACACGAACTTGCCACTCAGTTTCGCTAACTGCTCCGCCAGGAGCTCGAAGTCGGAGGGCTCGAAGTTGTATCGGTACAAAGACCGGCCCCAGTACGGCGGATCAAGGTAGAAGAGCGTCGCCGGGCGATCGAATCGCTTGAGGATTGTTTCGTACGGCAGACACTCAATCTGCACCCGTTCCAATCGCTTATAGGTTTTTTCAAGGAGCTGAGGAAGTTTGTCGAGATTGAATCCCGGCGGCTGGACTACATGCCAGTGATAGTTGGGGTTTCGCACGAGGCTCGCAAAGGAATTCTTGAGGAGATAGAGATACCGCGCCGCCCGCTGAATGTCCGTCAGAGTTGCAGGGTCAGTTGCCTTCTGAAGATCAAACGATCTACGACTCACGAGCGCGAAGCGGAAATACCGGATCAGCTCCTCGTGATGCAACTGGCAGACGCGGAAGAAATTCACAATCTCACCGTCGAGATCGTTCAGCACCTCGACGGCGGAGGGCTCCTTGTGGAAGAGCACTTGTGCACCGCCTGCGAACGCCTCGACGTAAGTCGTGTGTTTCGGAAATATCTCAATGATCCGCTTTGCGAGACGGTTTTTCCCTCCTATATATGACAGTGGTCCAACCATCTCCCTTTTTTGATGAGAAACTGGGCCCTGCGTTTAGCGGTGAGTCTTCGACTCAGGCCCATCGAAGCGTGATCTCATCCTATCGGGTGGTGGGGAAAATAAAAGGTGCCAGAACTGGTGCGCGATGCAAGGTGGGATGGAGGCAATCAAAGCAACGTAGAAGTAGCTCGCAAGCTGAGTCTATTTCCCCCTTCGAATGTCTAACTGATTCTGAATCCACGCATCGCCGGCGGCATCGATCTCTGCATCGCTGAATTCGATATCGTCCCAAGTGACTTCTTCTTTCGCCTTTGCCTCTTTTTGTTCAGCGATCTTTCGCTCGATTGACTCAACGAATCGAAGCGTGTTGGAAATGCCGTTGAATATCAAAACGGCTTCGTTCTTGTTCAGAATTGGATTGTCATGGGCGAAGCTCTGGTTATTTCGCACATCATTGAACGCATCCAGGACTGAGATCGATGACTTCAAGATTCTTTCCGACATTTCCGATTCAAGTAGCTTGTTCTTGTGCAGGACTTTCACATAAGACCCAAACAGACTGTGAAGGGGCGTCTCCTTGTCGAACGCAACGCCATGCCTGCTGCAAAGTTCTCGCACGTACTTGACGACGAACGTGTGCAGTCGGTCAAGGGCCTGTTCCGGCTGGCTCCTTTCAATACTCTCTTTGATTGATTCCGCAAGAAGCTGGAAATCTCTTTCGCTCGCGTTCGGAGCGATTGCCGCTATGTTCTCAACAGGCAGTTCGATTCGTAGCCGCGAAACGATCTTCTTGCACTCGTCATACAAGGCGGGATTGAAGACCTGGTATCCATACAAGGGGGTTGCTTTCTGCGTTTTCCAATACTCAATCATTTCACCCAACAACTTGGCGACAACATGATTGGATTCCCTTTCCCAGAATGTTCGCAAACGGTTAGCTTTCGACCCAGAATACTTGTCGGAATAGATCTCAACGCCAGTGTGCTCCTGCACAAACTCCTCGAACGTCCGATTGGTGAAGTCGCAAACATAGCCGGACTTCATTTCCAGATAGTTCTCGAGCTTCGCCTTATCTGAGCTTTTGAAATTCGCCATAACTCTTCTTCTGCTACAACTTCCCCCGAAACGCTTTGTCGAGAATAGAAGGCATAAGTGCGTCACATTCAGCGCGAATTGATTGCCTGATGTTCGCTACATCTCGGGCACTAGAGAGAAGCGAGTCAAACCAACGCTGTTTCTCAAAAGATGGAACCGGAACTCTCATTTCCTCCAGCGCTTTCAATCCCAATGTTCGATTCCGCCCTGCACCGCCTGGCGACGCGAGACTCAGATCCTCCAGCCCTTGCCGTGTCAAAAAATGAAAGCAGAGGAAATGTGCACTTGCCACACCAGCCTTTGGAACGCAGGTCAAGAATCGGTGGGAGCCAACTCGACCTTCGTCTTGGGGAGTTGCCAGAGCCACCGCCCCCTCCCATGCAAAAACGATATTGAAAAGAAGATCACCATTCTCGACGTGGAATATTCTCTTTGCTCCTAATTCCGCACCTGTAACTGGTGATTTGTGGAATGTTCCTTTACCAAATGAACGAATGCCGATCTCATTATATTGTTGGGCGGGATCCACGGTTACTGGCCGCCGCTGAAGCGGGGCCACGTCAGCAATCGGCTGGTAAGGAACGCCTTCTATAATCTGAAAGTAAGAAGCTATCAAGAGTCGACGCGTATCAAGAGACGTCGACTTTTGCATCTCAACAGCTGCCGTGATTCGAGTCTGGAACTCCTGGAGCCGAGCTAAAATCCGTTTCTGCTCATCCAGTGCGGGAAGAGGAATTTCAATACGAAGAAATTGCTCGGGCTTGATTCGATTCTTGCCACTTGTTCCTCGCGACTTTTCATCGCATTGCTCCCAAAAGCTTGGAGTTTTTGTTAACCAGTGAATCCACCGATGGTCAAGTCGGTCATCCTTTGGCGTGAACATCGGGAACTCACCGGACCCGTAGCACCCCGCTAGAGCATCGGACACAACGGCGACGCTACCATTCCGAGCCCAGATCTTGTTCAGGATGATGTCACCTGCTTCCGCACGAAATAGCTGCTTATACTTTGTCTGTGCCCCGTCCACAGACTCTCGCTCGTAGGCGCCTTCGCCCCACAGCCTCACACCTATCTGCCGATAGGATTTGCCCGGCTCCGGGGCTTCCGCTCGCTCTGCCGGAACGACAACCTCACCGAGTTCTACCATGTGGAAATGCTTAGTCATGCGGCTGTTTTTCTAGCAACGCCTTGATGTCTTCTAAAATTTTCGCAATGTTACGTTCACCTTCAATGATGCTGCCAACCAATTGTTCCGGTGGAAGATGTGCGACATTCTCTTTCGCTCGAGGGTTCTTTAGATCCAGATTTACTGAAATCAGGGTCCCTTCGCTATCGATCTTCAGCACATCTTGGGCCATCACTTTCCAGGCGCGATCATTCTCTTCGCGCTTCTTCCACCACTTTAGACAGTCCTCAAACTCCTCGAACCGCATAGGCTGAGTTTTGGTATAGCTCTTACGGCCTTCAGGCAGCGGTTGTTCGTAGTACCAAATCTCCCTTGTCGGACCCACTCTATCGAAAAATAGAAGATTTGTCGGAATGGGCGTATACGGAGCAAACACACCGTTTGGCAAACGCACAATTGTATGCAAGTTGAATTCCTGCAATAGATTCTCTTTGATCCGAGCGGATATACCATCCCCGAACAGCACACCGTTTGGCACGACCATGCCGCATCTTCCTCCCTTCGAATTACCGACCGGTCGTTTGAGCTTCCGCATAATCAACTGCAGGAATAGTAAAGCAGTCTCGGTGGTCTGCTTGTCTTCGGGGAAGTTCGACAAAATTCCGCGCTCCTCTTCGCCGCCAAACGGCGGATTCGTTACGATGACGTCCACGCGGTCTTTGTCTCCGATCTCCCGCAGAGGAAACCGCAGCGCATTACCGGGATCAATGTCGGGATACTCAAGCCCGTGGAGAAGCAGATTCATCTGACAGAGGAGGTAAGGCAAGGTCTTGGGCTCAATGCCATGAAGAGTTGCACGTTGTAGCCGAGTAAAATCTTCCGTCTTCTTGCACTGCTTCTTAAGGTGCTCAAACGCTTCAACGAGAAACCCGCCAGTCCCTGCCGCTGGATCGAGCACCGTTTCGCCGAGTCGCGGATCGACGACGGTCACGATGAACTTCACCAGGGCGCGCGGCGTGTAAAACTCACCCGAATCCCCCGCTGCGTCTCGCATCTCCCGGAGCATGCTCTCGTAGAGCTGGCCGAGGGTATGGATTTCGTCCTGCGAAGTGAAGTGAATCTCGTTCACTTTGTTGATCACATCGCGCAGCAGGTACCCGCTCACCATGCGGTTGACGGTGCCTTCGAAGACTTTGGCAATAATGTCGCGGCGGTCTCCGTTCGTGCTTTGGAGCGAGCGTAGATAGGCAAACAATCCTGCACCGCGCTTACCGTCCGGTCGGATCGCCTCGTCTTGGCTGATGAAAGCTAACAACTCCGGCCCGGTAACACCACCATCCGTCTTTGCCGCCCAGTCTCGCCAGCGATAAGGGGTCTCTATTGCGGCCCGGAACTTCTTTCCCGCCAACTTCGCCTCCTCCTCGCGGATCTGTTCCATATCGTCGAGAAACTTCAGAAACATGATCCACGTGAGCATCGGCAGTCGGTCAAGATCACCATTGAGACCCTTGTCTTTCCGCATGATCTTGCGGCACGATCCGATTAGGCTCGCTAGCTGCTGAGCTGTGGACTTAGGAGCTTCCGTTTTCTTTTTACCTTTGGGCATTTTGTATGTTTGTGGCTATGACACGTATAGCAAGGTTTGCATCTGCTGAACGGCGGAACGCAGTTTGTCGGCCCCGCCAAAGACCGCCGCAATCTCCATCACTGTTCCGCGACTCGATATTGGCGGCACTTTGAGGATCTCCGGAATCTGAAACTGGGCCGTGCCGTATTCGACATACTTATCAAGCATTTCTTTCAAAATCTCGCGCGCTTGTGGACCGTACTGCTCAAAGAAGTCTTGCTTGCTTTTGCGGAGCATCTCAGCTCGCTCCCTCCTTGTTCGGAGCGGTGCGTTGAACGCGACATGACACAAAAGGTCGAACGGATCGGCGTCAGGCTGAGCGGCGACTTCGCTCAGTTTTTCGAACGAGACTCCGCGATCTTCCAAGGCTTTAATAAGCTCGGCTCTCTCTTCTGCGCTGCTCCATTTGGCGCGAAGGGCAGCCGCTGACGAATACATACTTCGCACGTTTTCGGCGGTGTAGTCGGTGAACTTTACGACTCGGAGCTTCTTTCCGTTCGGATCGAGTTCGTACACAAGATGCGCAGCGATCTCCATATTGCCGCCATCCACATAGTATTTCTCCGGCGGTTGACCGCCTCTGTCGTCGCCGTTCTTCTCCTCCGCCTGCTCGATTTTCTGTTCCTGCTCGATCTCTTTGCGGTCCTCAGGTGCTTCTTCTTGAACAACTTCGGTCTTGATGGGGTTGCCCGATTCATCCATCTCTTCCTGGGTTATGAGCGCAGGCTCTCCGTCAAAGTCAGGATCGGCAAACAGCCGAGTCGCGCTTCCTGTGTAATCGAGAATATTGAAATACAGCTTTCCGTAATCGTCGCGGACTCGCGTTCCTCGCCCAATGATCTGCTTGAAGTCGGTCATCGAATTGATGACGCGCACGAGGACGACGTTTTTGCATGTGGGCACGTCAACGCCAGTCGTGAGCATTTGGGAGGTGGTCACGACTGTGGGCACGACGGTTTCCACGTCCATGAAGCGGTCAAGGAAACCGCGACCGATCTCTTTCTCGTCGGAGACCACGCGCACCACGTAGTCGGGTTGATCCTTAACAACGTCTGCATTGCAGTTGTTCAGGGCTTTTCGCATTTCATCGGCGTGGTCCTGGTCGACGCAGAACACGATTGTCTTGCCGAAGCGATCAGTGTTCTTTAAGAATTCCGTCAGATTACGAGCAATCGCTTCGGTGCGAGCCTTCAAAGCAATCACTCGGTCGAAATCTTTTGTTCCGTATTCACCGTCCGGAATCTCACGCCCATACCTATCAACCTCGCCCTTCGATGGCCGCCAACCCGCAGCATCTACGTTTGAGACGATGCGATGTACACGATACGGAGCAAGGAAGCCGTCATCGATGCCCTGTTTGAGACTGTAGGTGTAAAGCGGATTGCCAAAGTACTTGTAAGTGTCGCGGTTGTCCTGCCGGAGAGGTGTTGCGGTCATACCAAGCTGAAACGCGGGTTCGAAGTAATCCAATATCTCGCGCCAGTTGCTCTCGTCTCGTGCGCTTCCGCGATGGCACTCGTCCACGATGATGAGATCGAAAAAGTCTCTCGGAAATTCTCTGTACAGCCCCGGTCGGTTGGCGTCTCGGGCAATCGACTGATATGTCGCGAAATACATCTCGCGACTTTTTATCGCTTTGCCTTCGATCTTCCAGCGAGCATCCCCGAATGGCGTGAAGATCTTGTCTTTAGGGTCATCAACAAGAATGTTGCGGTCGGCAAGATACAGAATTCGTGGACGACGATACTCGCCCGTTCTATTCCAGCGCGAGTTCCAAAGTTTGTAGCAAATCTGGAACGCGATTACGGTCTTTCCGGTTCCCGTCGCAAGCGTCAGCAGAATTCGGCGTTTGCCCTGGAGAATTGCCTGCACAGAACGATTGATCGCTATGTCTTGGTAGTACCGCGGGGACTTTCCGGAAAGGTGGTAATACGGAGCGAGGACGCGCTCCTTGATTTCCTCGGAGATTCCTTCAGCGCCTTTGAGACGTTTCCACAGCTCATCGGCTGTCGGAAACGCATCAAGTACCGCAGCCACCTCCTCTCCTACGCCCTCTGCGCGATAGAGTCCGACCATTCCCTCACGCCGGATGTTGCCATTGCGCACGTCGAGTCCCTAATGTTGGAAGCCGCCGTCAGCGTCTGACTCGTTCTGTTCCCCGCGCCGAGCATTCTGCTCGGCGCTTCTTTGTGACGGTCTGCTGACTCCTTCGGAACACGTCTGGCAAACCAGGTGTCCGATAGGAAGGATTTCTTGAGTTGGTGCCCCGAGCGGCGGGACTAGGTAAGGGAATAGGAGAAAGCCGCGGACGCTGGAGCCCGCCGCGAGGGGCACCGGGTCATCCAGCGTGCACGGTAAAGTTGCAGGGATTTTAGGCGGCAAGCGTGGCCCTCACCTCTACCGGGAGCTTAGGGAGGCGGAATCGAAGCCCCGGAGCGCGAGCGGAGGGACTGAGGCATTGGCGGGAAGACGGGAATGCTTTTTGGTGAGGGAGGCACGGGTAGCCTCCCGAATCCCAAGCGGCCACTAGGACGCGAAGCCGAGCCGAAGACCGGAGAACAGCACTAGCGTGGAATCGGAACAAGGCGAGGAAAAAGCATTCCTCGCCGCTTGGCGAGTGGGTTTGAGACGATCAACAAATTGCGGAAAGTTCTTGTGCTGGCTAGATTTCCTCGCAATACTGTTCTGCGGTTTCAGAGCACGAAATTGTATCGCCGATAATCAGGCAACGATACACATTCAGAGGGGAACGTTCTTGGAATTCCTCATAAAAAAATCGGCGGCAATGCCATCTGAACCGCCAGGGTGAAACACCCCGCCCTCGGTTCCGCCTCACGCGCCGCTTTCGCTCGCGCGAAAGGGTTCAGATGTCATTGGAAATAATTGGTCGGGGAGAGAGGATTTGAACCTCCGACCCCCTGGTCCCGAACCAGATTCAGAGGCAGAAAGATGCAGAAAGAGAAACGGGTGGGTGGAAAAGGTTTGGAATGAGAGAGTTGCATTAGCGGCCTCATTGAAGCTGAAGCCGAGCGCGTATTTGCCGCCCTCAGATTCGCCCACAGCACTCGGACTAAACACCGGAGCCGTGCGGGTGATCCCTGGCCCACTACCCGGCCGCGCAACTCGGGATTTCTTTTGCTCGTGCGGTCGCGGACAATTCCCTGAGTTGGAGGATACTCGACGCAACTGATAGGACAGCCTTCAGCGCATTGCTATATAGGTTTAGAAGTACTCTGCTGTAATACCGCAGGCGAGCGTGGCGGGATTAGAGTGAGCGGGAGCTTCGAATGTCACTTCTACTCCGTGCTTTACGGCAAAGCTGTCGAAGCGCTCATCACATACCGGGTTTGTCCAGCTGGCGGACTAAGGAAAAGAAGATCTTTTTGTGAAGTCACACCGACCGGTGATGTCGGACACTGAAGTCGAATTCAGAATGGTAAAGAATGCCCTGGACTTCGGATAACTGTCATGGACCTGGCATTCTCATCGCCGGAAAGTTGTATTGGGCTGTGCACTTCTGCCTTGCATAATTGCTGTCCAGTCTTAAGATAAAGATACCTATGGGACCGACTTGGAAATTATCGGTCTTGATCCTAGCCACCTTGGCAGTATTAGCTACGGTGCTTTTTCTGCTCGGTTGTGGTGGAGGAAGTGGCCAGCAGCCCTCGCAGGGCACCGTCCAGAATCCGGCTCCCTCCATAGCAGGCATTTCGCCTACCTATGTCATGGCAGGCTCCAGTCCGCAGACACTTACCATCAATGGCTCCGGATTCGTGACATCGTCTTCTGTCATATTCAATGGTGTGACACATGCGGCGACGCTGGTTAGTTCGCAGCAACTCACGACAACGCTGAGCCAATTGGAGCTTACGAAGCCAGGTAACTTTCCGGTAGCGGTGACTAATCCACCGCCGGGCGGCGGCACGTCAGCGAGCACAACCTTTGGCGTGTGGAACACATATGCGGATTCAAACACAGGAATGACTTTCTCGTTTCCAGTATTTGGGTCGTCTACTTATACGGTTGAAGTTGACACGTCAACTCCAGGGCTGGCATTCCTAGATATCAAACTGCAGGATGGGGCAGGAGGACAGACCGATTCAGATTCATCCTCACCGAATACAGCAATCCCAGTGACTTGGGCTTAAATGATTGGTTCGAACAGAGCATCGATATCGACGGAATACTTGCTGCTAGTAATACTTTTCAGTCACAGCCATTGTCAGATGGCTCAGCAGCGCTCGTGTTCGTTGGGCCCATGCCGGCGCAATATCTTGGATGTCGGCACGCCCTTGGACTATGCCTACAAAATGTCGAGTGGTGGTCGATCGTTCAAGTATCGTTCGATCTCCCGCCGCCGACCTTTTCGACCGTGGCTATTCGCAGGATGGGATCTCAACGATGGAACTCGACATCCTGGGTTCCGTGCACTTCTAAGCCGATTTATAGGTGAACTCGAATGTTTCGAAGAAAGCGGGCGCTGTTTCTCTTCGTGATCATATTAATTGCGGTGCCCTGCCTCCACGCTCAGATACAGGGAGCGCCTCCGTGCGGGCAACAGCTTTCTTTGGATGCGGTCCATCGAGGAGTTGCTGCACTATCGAACGATGGAGATCAAGGAACATATTCCGACTGCGATACAAGCAACAAGGGTCTGCCAGCTTGCTCTCTTGGTGAAGACAACCAGCTCAATTCCTGCTCTTATGGAGAACTCTACCAGTGCGTTCAATACGTCCGGCGCTTTTACTCGTTGCGGAATGACTTCGCTAATCGGGTGGACACGTCAAGTTGGAAAGCGCATCAACGCGACAGACTATTTGGCGGTCGCCTCGGACGGCAGTGTAACGACCCCACTCTCCGGATTTACTGCCTTCGCTAATTCTGGTGCTTATCCTCCCATGCCGGATGACATACTGGTTTTTTCCGAGGGAAAGGGAGGGTCCGGGCACATTGCTATTGTCAAATCGGTCACGAGTACCAATGTGAACATAATAGAGGAGAATTGGAGCAAGACCGGGATAGCGTCGCCAACATTCGATCCGGCCACGAATACCGTCGGCTGACAGACAGGGCCGGACGAAGGTTTATAGGGTCGTAGGGTGGGTACGAGAAAACCAAGGTGTTATGGGGAACCCTGTCCCGGTCATTGGCTCTCTTTCTCCAGACTCGCTGACGGTCAGGTTCTGCGCCTCAACCGCTTGACATTACTGGTACCGGCTTTTTGAGCACGTCCACTGTGACGTTCAGCGGAGCACCGCATACGATAACGTATCTGAGTCCTATAATCAGCTCTCGATTCAACTTTCGACGACCGATCTTGGAAGTACGGGCCATTTCCCGGTAGTTGTGACAAATCCACCACCCGGCGGGTGAGGTTTCGAACGCTATCAATTTCTTGGTGGGCAATCCCGTTCCTGCCATTACATCGTTAGTTCCAGCTTCGTTGCCCGTCAACTCTCCGCCGCAGCCACTGACCATCAATGGCACAGGATTCGTAAGCTCATCAACCGTGAACTACAACAGCGGAGACCGTTCGACGACCTTTTTAAGTGGCGCTGAGTTGACAATTCAGTTGACGAGCACTGATCTAGCAACTCCGGGCTCATATCCGGTATATGTAACGAATCCGGCTCCGTTAGGAGGAACCTCCAATACGCTCAATTTTGTGGTCGGCACATCGATCGGCTACGCCCACACTTGGGGCGGATCGCTGTCTGATGGGGGTACGAGCGTCGCCGTCGACTCCTCCGGGAACATCTACGCGGCCGGCTCGACGAATAGCTTTGGCGCTGGCGGATCAGACGTGCTGATCGTGAAATACAATTCCTCGGGTTCTTTCCTTTGGGCGAAGACGTGGGGTGGCAGCAGCAACGAATCTGCATCAGCGATCAAGGTCGGTCCCGATGGATTTTTATACGTTGTCGGAGGTACCTTAAGCTTTGGTGCCGGGTCGTACGATCTCTTTCTCCTGAAGCTTGATACTGATGGAAACCTCGTCTGGGGCAAAACATGGGGCGGATTCAGCTACGACCAAGGATATGATCTCGCATTCGACGCCAGCGGCAACATTTACGCCGTTGGCGAGAGTTACACCAATGGGAAATGCGTGATTCTCCTCAAGTTCGATCAGCGCGGCAACTTCTTGCAGGCAGTCTCCTACAAGGGGGAGTCCCGATTACGATTCGGGCTATACGGTTGCTGTCGATGCTAATTACAACGTTGTGGTTGCGGGCATCAGCTGGGATTACCATGATTACCCAACGCACCACAACACCATTCTCGTGCTGAAATATGATTCAAATGGGAACTTACTCTGGCAGCAAAACTGGTTATCTCTTTACCCGGCACAAGATGAGTCAATCGGTTTCCACGCCATCACAACCGACACCGCTGGAAACATATACCTTGGTAGTCGGCATTCTGATCAGTGCTCAACCGATAACTTTTCGCAATGCGACTTCGACGCTGTGCTACTGAAACTGGATTCAAACGGTAATTTCCAGTGGGCGAGTCGATGGGGAAATGCCGGAACTTATGATACCGCAGCTAGTACTTGGTTGAACGCCAGCGACCAACTGCTACTCTCTGGCATGGTGGACTCCTTTGGCACGCCCATAGCGGTTTTATTGCAATATGATCTAAACGGTAATTTGT
Source organism: uncultured Acidobacteriaceae bacterium (assembly GCA_963721155.1). Lineage (GTDB taxonomy): Bacteria > Acidobacteriota > Terriglobia > Terriglobales > Acidobacteriaceae > Bog-257. Next base: position 373,572 of record CAVRID010000005.1, read on the forward strand.
TGTCGCAATCAGGCTGGATGAACGGCAATGTCCAGCAGGGTGCCGCCGCCGCTATGACACTCGACTCCATTGGTAACGTTTACATCGCCAGTGGCGCACTTAACAATGCAGGCAGCTGGATGCCAATCTCAGCAAATGTCGTGTCGCTGTCGAACTCGCTGATTTCAAATTCCTACGCAACGGGAATTCCGAGCGGCTCCATATCGCAACTCACAAACCAGACCGTGCCACAGACCGGCGGCGTATTGGACACTGGTGGCGGAGGAACCGATCTACTTATTCTCAACGATCCCATCGCAGGCTCGCAGCGCAGATTGGATCATTCGAAGGATGGGCACGCTGAGCGCCTTTTGTACGGACCGGGAACTGAACCGTGACACTACGTGTCCATCTGTCCATCAAAACCTCTTCACTGACGGTCCGGGAGGCGGTTGGAAGATGATCTTATGGGCACTCAGCCCGAGGGAATCTGCGCGTCTAAGGAATCTGGCAAGTCCTTTCGTCGGCCTCTCAAGGTAATGGCGGCCCGTTAATTGGCTACGCCACCGAGAGGCCGGCGAAAAGAATCCGGTTACTCATTAGACTTCACCTGTCCGCCGGGTAAATCCCGCTCCTCGGCCAAATATGCCACTGCCATGGCTATCGCGTCGAAGACGGGCATGTTCCAGTGTTCAGACTGCCAAGCTTTTCGCGGCATCGGCACGTGGGTGGACAGCTCGGGAAACCACTCTCCAATCGTCTCGGCAATCTGATGCTTAGTTACCAGTCCGTACTGCCGAAAAACCTGCTCCAGCTCTCGCCCAGTTACGAATGCAACAGCAAGGGCCGAGCGCCGTGCCTCTGCGGCCATTACCCTCACGAATTCTCTGGCGCGCGGATTGTCTCGTCTGCTACCAGATGTGATGTCACGCAGCACGATAACCGAGGGGCGATAATCTCTCAGGACGCCCATGAATCCGCCACCGGTTATTGGTCTGGATCGAAACCCTTTCATACCCCAATCCAGAAGACGGGCGGGGGTCTCAAAGACGGCATACGCAATCCTGCGCGGCCTCACTTCGAAGACGACGACACGAATGATTCTTGGCTCTGCCATTTCAACGCATTTCGGCTATGCCAGAGATTCTGCGCTCCACGAGCCATTCGAGTTTGCGTGCGGTTGCTGCCGCGTAGCGGTCTTTTCCGCTTCTCTCCTGCAACTCTCGCTCTAATTCGGATAGACGTTCCTCAATGTCCTGCTTGATCGCCTCCCGGAGTCCGGCATAAATTTCGGATATCGGAACTTGAAATACGATCTCGTATCCGAGCGCAACCTCGAGCGGGGGCAGAGCATGATCACGTTCATGACGAGAGACCGGACCTTCATCGAGGTATCCCAGCATGCGTCCCAGGTCTCGCTGAGTGAGTCCCGTTTTCTTACGATGAGTTCGTAGGTAGTTCTTTAACTGATCACTCATCTGCATCATTTACAAAGAACCAATGAATTCGACCTTTTTCTTTTAAGACTAGCAATCTGCGTTCTCCGCTTAAAGAGAGGCAATCCTGCGTCCCAGGCAAGTCTTGCAGATACAAAGCGTCAGTTATGAACAGGAGGAGGGAATTAAGGCTCGGCAAATCGGCACCACCGACGGCGCGGAGCGGGGATGATGAGTTGAAAACCTGTGGGGACGAGAGGGTTTCGGCGCTGGCGGAGTGCCGGAGTCAATAGAATTCTTGGTTCCATACGTGTTCGCAAACCGCACGAGCGATGGCGCGCAATGTCTGGCGAATCTGCTCGATTTCTTTTTTCGAAAGCTCCGGGCGGTTGAGCAGTTCTCGATAACGCGCATCACGGTCGGCCGGACGCTTGCGCTTTGGCTTTGAAGTAATCGAAGACATCCAACCGAGGGTACACCTGGTGGATTAAATTCAAAAGGCGGGTTGGCCTGCGCTCGGAGCACCTTTGCTGGTGCTATTCGTGAATCGAGCGTTCGCCAGACATTCGATCAGTCGTACATAGTTCGTTGAGGTCGGGGAACAACTTTAACAGTTCCATGAGCGCCAAGAAGTCCTCCGTCGGCGTGAAGCCGACGAGTTGTTCGAAAGTGTCCTTTCGGGTGCGCCCGATAGGAAGATCTTCGAACACATTACACCGCCTCTTGCCATCAGTCGGTAAGGAGGGTAAAGCTGCTGGTGGCGCAGATTGAGTGCTCCCGGTCGGCGGGTTCTCCAACGGCATGATTCCGCCATCTCTTGGATCATTCCCAATGAATGTGGAGAAGGGCGGATTCAATTCCAGGCCGACAATCCCTCGATTCTGTACCTTGACGGTTCTGAATACCGCGCGCAGTAGTATTCGTCTCTGCCGGAAGCGGAACCGCTGATGGAGGTAGCAAAGTGCGCTTGACGTGACTGCCGCCTTGTCGAAGAAATCGAGCGGATCTTTGTAGTCGACGCTCAGTTGAGAGACTCTGGCCTCTGCTTCCTTTCGTTGGTTTTGATATTTCATTGCTAGGCGGTCGTACATCTCCTTGCTGACCGTTTTGCCCACGAAGTCATCCGCTAACGCAAGTTCCCTGGATTCGATGTCGGCGATCTTCTGTCTGAGGACCTCCAATTCTGACCCGTCCGCCGCTGTCGGTCTTCGGCGATTCTCGCGATTTCGTCACGCAGTAGCTCGATGGTCCCCCGTGACGGCTGCAGCTGTCGGTACAACCTCTTCAATTCGTCATCCAACTGCTTAACCGGGACATACGGTTCTCGACAACGCTTCGCGTAGATATGCGACGGGCAGCGGTAATAGCTGCCACGCGGATGAATCTCTGCGGTCAACTTTTGCTCGCAGCTCCCGCAGGTGGCGATGCCCCGCAGCAGAAACGCCCGGATTCCCTTTTCGCGATCAACCGAGCGCTCCTTCAATAGGCGTTGAACTCGAAAGAATAGGTCAGAAGCGATGATCGGGGCGTGCTTGCCTTTGTACTCCCGACCGTTCCAACGAAGCATTCCCGCATAAAAGGAATTTGAAAGCATTGTCTTGACCGCTTGCTGTGACAACAGCTTCCCGTGGCTCGTCCGCAATCCACGTTCGGCCATTGCCTCCGAGAGCTGCCCTAAGGAGCAGTCACCAGTTGCAAAGAGTTCAAACGCCTGCCGAACGAGCGACGCCGAAGCGGGCTCCTCCACGTGCTCCACTCTCTTGTCTTCGGTTCGAATGCTCTTGTATCCGAAAGGCGGGCGGTGGGGCCACTCGCCCCGCTGTAACTTAGCGAGCGCTACCTTCTTGATTTCCTCTCCCAGGTTTCCGCTGTACCATTCTGATATGCTCGCGATGATGTTTTCTAGGAGTCTCCCCGTTACACTGTCCTCGAAGTTCTCGGTCATGGACACCAAGCGGATGCCCTTCTTCTTGAGCTCTGCTTTGATCGTCAAGTAGTCAGGGAGATTGCGGGCCATCCGGTCGAGCTTGTGCACAACCACCATGTCCACGCTTTTCTTCTCCGCACAGAACCGAATGAGCTTCTGCAATTCGGGTCGCTTCATGGTGCGTGCAGACTCTCCTCGATCAACATATTCCTCTAATACGCTCCACCCGTTGCCCTTGGCGAACTGACGCATGGCCGCGAGTTGGGCGGGTATGGAAAGCTCTTTTTGTGCTTGCTTGTCCGTGGAAACACGGGCATAGAGAATACAATTCATTGGAATGGTGTGGGAAATGATGGGCGAGTGACCTGTCTTTACCTTACCGATTATGGGGAAACTGTCAAAGGTGGGTAAGTCCGACGACGACGCAAGAGTGAGACTCGTCCGCGATAAACCTGGTCCGCATTGTTGAGTGTCTCGTCGCTTAGATGGGGCATCGCGGACGACCCACCTCGTAAATCGAAGCCTCGGTGCTGTTATTTCTTGACTTGTTTGGAGCTGAGCGTTGTGATCGATGAAAGGAAACCATGGACATTCAGAGCATAGTGACACAACTCAAACAGGACGCTAGCCGTATCGAACGTGCCATTGCAGCCCTGGCAGGATGGGTTCCCAACCCGCACGTCGAGGTCGTCCTCCCAAGGGTAGTCAGGCCGTGCAAAGGAGCAGACGGAAGCATCGAACCATGAGTGCGTCGGCACGAGCCAAAATTGCTGCTGCACAACGTGCTCGGTGGGCAAAGCAGAAGAGGAAGGCTGTGCCACAGAAGGCGGTGGCTGCCAAGAAAGCCGCTGCTCGGAAGCCTATGAGGGCAGCGATGCGGAAGAAATTGTCGGCAATGATGAAGGCGAGGTGGGCAGCGAGGAAGAAAACAGCATAAAGAAGGCCCTAAGAACTTCCGCTCCGTGCTTACCTCCCCTCGGCGACTTCGGCGTTCACATGCGCAACGCTCACCGCCTTGGAGTTCTTGTAGCCTTGCGGGGTAATGACGTAGCACGGCAAAACCTGATTCTCCGGTATGTCCCGCAATGCATCGGGAGAGGCATACTGAGTGATAAGCACCGGGAGCGGATTGCCGTCTTTGTCGACCGCGAACTTCATACTGAAGGACTGCCAGGATTCGTCGCAGGAGCGGTCTCGCATGGCCTTGAAGGTATGTATCAAGTCGAAATCGACGAACTCACTCGAAAGCCCGTCCTCATATCCTAGATACCTAAAGACGATCTTCACTGACTTGTAGGACTTGCTGCCATCAACAAGATAACCAAGATAGGTCGCTCGGTTCGGACTGAAGCTGCTCCGCGGGACGCGCTCAGTAGCTGCTGCGATCCTAAACGTTATGGTTTGCGACTTCTTATGCGTCTTTAATTCAAGCGAGAATGCCGAAGCGGAAATCGACGTAAGGAGTAATAGGACAAGGCCTGATCGCACCATAGGTAGGCTCCCTCCAACTTAGCTCTGTTAATCGCATAGCATCATCGCACGGCGCATACAATTCTTACGCCTCCGTTAATCACCGGTCTCAGTGATAAGCGGTCCCTGGTACTTCTAATCACGTGCAAACGTGAGACCGGTCACTGACATGACAATTTCCCGCCGGTAGTATCACTTCGTTTTAAATGCAGTGTTCGGAGCAGGAACTGGCCGACTCGCACCTAGGTACTCTTCCTTTTCGGCCCTTCCGTGCTCACCCGGCTTTTCACGCCTCATGACCGTTGCTTAACGGGCTCTGTCCTAGGAGCACACAATGCGGTTCCAGAGAGTATTTCTTAGCATCCTCTTACTCCTCGCTGTACTTGTTTCCGCCTCTGCTCAGACCCACAAAGCAAGTACAGGCCTGAAGAGTTTCGGCAGCAGCGGTATCACGTGGGCGATGCAAGCAATCGCATCCTTGACCGGCGGGATGCAGGTCAACAGCATCAGCGAGAACGGCTCGGTCACGCGGACCCTGGGGCCGGACCAAGAACAGGGCACAATTACCTTGCAGTCGTCCGGGATCATGGCGAGCGAAATGGACATTGCGACCGGCTCCGGTGTTCGCTCTGAAATTAGGACGATGACAGGCAGCTATCCCGATGGCATGTGGATCGGTCTCGACGGGACACACCATCCCATGCCGCTCCATAATTGTTGGACCGACGCCGTATGGTTTTTCCCGGCTCTTTCTCTGCTGGCTGACTATGCCGACCCAAATCTCGTCTTCGAGGATCTCGGCCAGGAGCAGTATGGCGGTTCGTCTGTCGAGCACATCAGGGTTTATCGGACAGCTCAAGGATTGAGTCAGGACGATGCTCAACGCCTCGCCCGCTTAAGCAGGGTTCACTACTATCTCGACTCGCAAACAGCGGTTCCATTGGCACTGGCGTTTGAGACTCATGCTGACAACAATATGGCCACCAATATCCCGGTAGCAATGGTCTTTTCTGACTACCGCCGCTCCAGTGGAATACTTACTCCGTTTCAGATAACGACGAGCTTCAACGGTACCCCGATGCTACAGATCGCGATTACTAGTGCTAGTGCGAATACTCTCGTTCAGCGTCACTGACGTTTTTCGCCACGGATAGGAAGAACCTCATGAGCCGCCGCTTCGTCTGTCTTGCAATTCTCACGTGCTTGCTCCTGTTTGGCTCTGCATATTCTGCCGCCCAGCAGCCAACCACCGGAATACCACCGCTTTCAAGCCTCGCTGGGGGATCGTTCGACACGGTCAATCTGGCAAATCTCAATGTGCATTTCTCGATCCCTATCTTTAGCCGGGCGGGGAGAGGGATGCCATTCACTTTCGCCTTGAGCTATGACAGCTTGATCTGGGTCCCTGTACTTTCAGGCTCCACGACAACCTGGACACCCGTCAGCAATTGGGGTTGGCGAAGCCCCGCAGAGCCCGAGCTTGGGTACATCAGCTACACGAGTACGCAAAGTCACCCTGTCCGCCGGGAGATGGCCCCACTCGCACGCTGAGTAACTTCACGTACCACGATCCCGCAGGTGGAGTGCACTTGTTCGATGGAGTTATCGTCTCCTCAGGGTGCGACAACGATCAATCGTGGATCACAGCGGTGGCTCTCGATAATTCAGGATATGTGCTCAGCTCGACTGATGGCACACAAAACACGATGAGCATTACCTCCAGATCGGGGATACGCTCCAATCCACCGATGCAAATACCCCAAGGCTCGGGCACGGTAACCGATCCCAATGGAAACCAAATCACGACGACCGTCAATGGTTCGACGACTACCATTGTGGATACCTTAGGAACCACCGCGTTAACGATCAGCGGCACCGTTCCCAGTCCTGTCCATTACACGTATACCGCTCCCAGCGGGGCGCAGCCCTATGTCTCCGTCATGTATCACACTTACACGGTGACAACACAATTCGGAGTATCTGGAATCGGCGAATACAATCACACCGGCCAAAGCCTGGTAGACCGCATCACGCTGCCGGGTGGGTCGTACTATCAGTTTTACTATGAAGCCACTGGAACCGGACAGCCGTACACGGGTACCGGCTCAGGACCGTTAACGGCGCGTATTGCGGAAGTGACCCTACCGACCGGCGGCACCATTGAATATACCTATGGCAGCACCAATTCCATGATGGCGGATGGCAGCCCCGCGACCCTGATCGACAAGAACGAATGGGGTCCGCAAGTTTGGAACTACACTCGTGGCTACCAGAACGGCTCGTCACATCCCCAACAAACGACCACGAAGATAGTTGACTATGCAGCCAATGAAACTGATTTTAACTTCTCTGGCGGTTACCAAACCCTACGAAAGGTCTACCAGGGTTCGTCGTCCGGGACGCTTCTGGATTCTACGACAACGTGCTATGACGGCAACTTCAGCTCCTGCGCCACGGCCACGGTCAACCTGGCAACATACATCAGCCGACGCGACGTGTACGATACACCAGGTGGCGGGTCGCAGACCTCTATCTTCGATTACTATTACGACCAGTATGGAAATCTAACCTACGAAGGCGACAACGACTACCCGAATGGCGCAAGCCGCCTCAAGACGACGAGTATCACGCTGAATTCGGCACTTTGCAGCACCAGTAACATTTGTGATCATCCCGCGAGTGTCGAAGTCTTGGACGGCGGGTCGAATCAAAAGAGCCTCACCAGCTACACCTATGATGGCGGGAGCAATACGAAAGGAAATGTAACAGCCATCAGCAAATGGGTAAGCAGTCTCTCACCAAGTCTTACTTGGAACTATAGCTACAACACGGGTACTGGGGGCACGCTCGCGACGGCCACCGATCCCAATGGCACCGTCACTAGCTACAGCTACGCGGGCACCTCCTGCAATAGTGCGTTTCCTACCAGCGTGACGGTCAGCAATTTGACCACCCATTACGCGTATAACTGCGCCGGCGGGGTCGCCACGTCAGTCACCGATCCCAACAATGCCATCACGTCCACGAGCTACACCGATCCGTACTTCTGGCGCCCCAACAGTACCACCGATGCTGCACTCAATGTGACCTACTACAACTACTATGGCGTCAATAATTCGGGCAGCTCGTCCGTCAGCATGGTGGGGCAAGTGGAATCTGTTATGAATTTTAATAACCCCTATTCCACCGTTGACACGATGAGCACGCTTGAGATTTACGGCCGACCCTTCCTTCAACAGACGCGCGAAGGACCACATCACCTAATTGGGATACAGTAGCAGTTCTCTACGACGGAGCGGGCAGGGTCAGGTATGCGAGCAGTCCATACGTCGGCACCGCCGGACAGTACGGTACGGGCGGCCCAGCTACGACATACGCTTACGATACCCTGGGTCGTCCTCTTCAGGTTACCGATCCGGGCGGTGGCACCACCAGTTACGTGTACTCCTTAAATGACGTACAGGTCACCCTTGGCCCCACTCCCTCTGGAGAGAACACCAAGAGCCGCCAATTCGAATATGATGCCCTGAGCCGATTGACCTCGGTGTGCGAACTAACCTCAGCGAGCGGTTCCGGAACCTGTTCCCAAAACACTCACCAAACAGGTTTCTGGGCAACCTATCAATATGACCCCTTGGGGAACTTACTAAAGGTGAACCAAAACCAACAAAGCGGGTCAGCAATTCAATATCGCACTTTCACCTATGATGGTTTGAGTCGCATAACATCCGAGAACCATCCCGAGACCAGTTCCAGTGGTAGCGGCGGAACGACATCCTATGTTTATGACGTTGTGAACGATGGCAAGTGCGCTGTGACCAGCTCTGGAGACAAAGTGGAGCGGCTCGATCCGGCCAACAACTACACCTGCTACAGCTGGGATGGCTTGCATCGACTTACGTCCGTCACCTACCCAGTAGGGCCGAACACCGTGAACATGCCGGGTAAATTTTATCGTTACGACAGTGCTCCATTCTGGGGAATTTCCGTAAACAATGGATCCGGACGGCTCACCGAGGCATACACCTACCTTGGAGGAAACACCTACACCGCCAGCGCTTTCAGTTATGATGTGCGCGGGGAAGTGACGGATTATTATGAATACACTCCTCACGGGGGTTGGTACCGCCAGCAGCAGACCTATTTTGCCAATGGCGCGCCCTCATGGTTCCAAGGGTTCATGGGAACGGGCACCAGTACATCCTTCAGCGACTCGTTATATGTTGCGCTCGATGGCAAAGGCCGTCCGTACGGGATGTGGGACAGTACCCACAGCGGAAGCGTCCCGTGGATTTCTACGGGATACAACGTTGCCGACCAGCCAACGGCAGTCAACGTCATAGACGGCGCTGAGACGTTCGGCTATGATCCCAATTCTGGGCGGATGACTCAGTGGGCATCGACGGCAAACAGCAACACGCAGAGCGGCAATCTGACCTGGAATGCCAACGGCAGCCTGCAAAAGCTGGTAGTCTCGGACAGCTCCGATTCTGGCAACAACCAGACCTGTACTTACGGCTACGACGATCTGGAGCGTCTGCTCAGCGCGAATTGCGGCTCGACTTGGTCGCAGACTTTCGGCTACGATGCCTTTGGGAACATTGCCAAGAGCGGGAGTTCGAGTTTCCTGCTGGGTTATACGAGCGGAAACCACGTCTCCGGCTTCACCTATGACAGCATGGGCAACGTGAGCAACGATCTCGCCAATACTTACGCTTACGATGCGGAAGGTCGGCCCATCACGGTCGGCGGGAAACAGCTCACCTATGACGCGTTTGGGCGCGCCCTTGAGCAGAATAACAGCGGGGTTTACACCAGCATCGTGTATTCGCCCACGGGGCAGAAGTTCGCGCTCATGAACGGCTCGACCGTGAAGCAGTATTTCGTGCCGCTGGCTGCTGGGATGCAGGCGGTCTTCAACGCCAGCGGGGTGCAGTACTACCGCCATTCCGACTGGCTGGGGAACTCGCGCTTCGCGGCTACCACCGCGGGAACAGTGTATTACGACGGAGCCTACGCACCGTTTGGCGAAAACTACGCGGAGACAGGAACTACCGACCGCAGCTTTACGGGCCAGACCCAAGACATAACTCTTGGGTTGTATGATTTCTTATTCCGGCAGCAGAGTTCGGCGCAGGGCCGCTGGCTGGTGCCCGACCCAGCCGGCTTGGCCGCCGTTGACATTACCAACCCGCAGACCTGGAATAGGTATGCCTACCTCGCCAACTACCCGCTAAACAATGTCGACCCGCTGGGGCTGTACAAGTGCATTGTCAACGGGGTTGAAACTGACAGAGGATGCCCCAGCGGAGGGGCTTTTGGTGGTGGCGGTGGCGGCGGCGGGATTCCTATTTACACTATCGGCACCTGCCAATCTCCTTATCCCAACAATGACGGAGGTGCCGTTTATCAGTCATGCCTAGTTCTGTCAGGATATTGGGATGGGTCCGGTAACGGTGCAGGTGGAGCTCGAGGCGGGGCCGCAAACAACTCGAAGCCTCAAATCTCCTGCGCGCCAACAGTGTGAAAAAAGTGCGCAGCAGAAATTGTCTTCAGCGAAACGGGGTGCATTCTTCAGCGCAGTTAACAGCGCTGGGCTTGGAGTGCTCGTGGGGATAGGCGTAAACGGTGCAGCAGGGTGTGTTGTTGGTGCCGGAGTGGGCGGTATGATCGGTCTAATTGCGACCCCGTTTTCTGCAGGAGCATCCGATTTTGTGGGTGCTCCTGTTGGATGTGTCGTCGGCGGAACTTCCGCAGTGTTGACAAACCTGGCACCAAACCTTGGCATGTCTGCTGCCGTTGCGAGCGCACAATATGGCCTCGACGTTCACTCAGCACAACAGGCATACGATCAAAATATGCAGGCATGCAGCCAGATTCAATGAGGTGAACATGATTCAAAGCACTAGCGCCCGCAAGTTGTTTTCCGCGCTACTGGTGGGGTTTGCTGTCGCGGGATGGATTCTCGTCAACCGGTACACAACGCGACCGATGTCCACCGTGCCTTCGGCGTTGGGATTGCATTGGCTTACGATCACTTTGTACTTGGGCGCGATCTTCGGAGTTGTGATCGTTGGGTTACTAACAGCATTCCGGGGACGCATCGAGAGGACAACCTTGCTCGTATCCGGCTGGAATTTTGCTCTCTCGGCAGGTCTTTTTATCCTATATTTCATAGCCTCCGATCCGCTGGCGCAATCTGCGTTCAAGGAGGTCGGCCTCGATCTGTTGCGCTGGATATTCTTGGTAACCGGAATTGTGTCGTTGGTTGCTTCGTTTCTCTTTTTCGGGCGTGCTGTTGACGCAACGAGCCGATGAGTAGCCGCAAACAACGGCACCAACCCAATAGTCCCTGCAAATCCATGTAACAGCGCTGGCAATGCTCCCGATCCCAGTTTCTATCAGGCTAAGGGACAAGCTGCACAAACGAACTTTTTCCTAGAAATCTACAACATTACCCAGTGGAGAGATAGCGGGAACCTGAATCCGCAATCGCAGGGGCCGTCGTCGTATGCAAACTATGTATACGGTGTCTACATGAGTGCGGCAGGATACACGCTTGATCAGGCTCTCTCGGGGGCAGACTGGTTCGCGCAGCACTTTAGAAGCTACGGGCCCAACGTCGTATTAGACCCCCATTATCAGTTCACGCCCGAGGCCAATGTCATGAATACCACTTACGGATTTAACGCGCAGCAGATGGGAACTCTATGCCACAAGTAGCGAAGAGTGTTGGAGGATGTACGTACGATTTGCGACTAGGAAGGGACCCGCGGCTAGATGCGCTTACCGGCGCCAAAGCCTCACTCACTGCTGTCGCTTCGCAACCCTCGATTGGGTTTGGCGTTCACCCCAGCACGGGACAGCTATGGTCCTGTGCACAAGGAACATGCAAGATTCTCGACAATCAGTTAGCACATTAGAATTTTCCATTGGGGATAACCGTCGCCAAGGGCTCCCAAACGAAAGGTTGTGCAAGTGTTGAGCCACGTGGATCAAAGCAGCCCGAGATTTCATAAATTTTTAATCTTAATGCTGCTAGTCTTCTGTTGATGAGCGACATCCACGATGTATCCGACGACAAGTTGGATCAATATGCTGCTGTGATGGAGGCAAAACTAGAGGCGGCCAAGGAGCTACTGAAAGAGCAGGTACAGCAGCTTATTGACTTGAGAGCAGCAAGTTGGCAAGGACAGCGTTCGGGGCCTCGGTCTTATCCGCCAGGAATTTGATTCCGAAAAGAAAACTCGGGCCATGCGAATCCCCCACTCACACAGCCCAAGTCATTTCAAAAGGAATTCTTCGCCCCCATCTGAAATTGCCCCGAGTCTAGTCGCTAGCCGTTATAAGTTCAACCTTAGATCCGGCAATGCGGCGTAAGATTACGGGCATGGACAATTCATTGAGCTTCAAGTGCCCAGTGTGCGGCGCTCTTCCGAACAATCCCTGTGTCCGAATCAATGGCAACTTACTGCCAACCTCGCACATGAAGCGGAAGGCTGTGGCATTGGAAATCAATCCAGCCCGAGACGCCATGGACAAGGACCGCCGTCGGGGGGAAAAGGGACATTAGAGATATCTCGCGTCCCACTCAATATGCACTACAGAGCAATCACCGCTTAGATTGTGCCGACATTTGCAGAGCGGCCTGCTCGCTACGTATCCTTAAAACCGAGGTTTCAATGAAACCAAACAACGCCATCGAGATGAAGTATGCGGTTAACAAGTACGTTGTGTCGTTTCAGGCGGAGCGTTTTCATAAAGGAAAGCGATATCACTGGACGGTTTGCTGCGCGCGTAACCCTGACGAGTTGATATCTTGGGGACATGCACTCACGCAGGCGCTGGCCGAGAAGGCGGCAAGCGACGAGGTCAAAGACCTCTTTTCTGGTGAAACTCAAGGTGGCCACGTGATCACCGCTAGAAATTGGCGGCTCACTATTGCTGATCGGCACAGTGGTAAGTGGTAGCAGCACAATCGCGGCCGCCCGCCGCACCCAAGAAAAAAGGAGCCTGCCAATGGCGAGACTCCTGAATACAAAGAGCTAGGTTGATTCGAGGACCTTGCGGACCTCTTCGAGCTTCTGCAGCTGCTTCTTGGCCTGCTTGAGTTCCTCTTCTTTCGTGGCCACGTCGTCGCGCAGCCGGTCAATTTGATCCAAGACTACTTGGATTGGCGTTTTCTTGACCCAGGGCTTTCGTCCGCTCTTCGCCGACGACTGCGCTGCGGATTTCGGAGCCTGGGCTTCGGGTTGTTTTTGTGCCGTCACTTCTCCTCCTCAGTTCTTTTTTGCGAGGCCTGCCATTGCCGCAAGACCTGCAAGATGGTGATCGCATAGCGCACCCGTTCTTCAACTCCTACAAGTGCGCCTATTGCCGCTAACGGCTCGGTACGGCTCAAGTGATCGAGAGCTTCTTCGCACCGAAGCCGCACTTCCCGAATCGCGGCGCTCGCGTTCGACAGAATTGTCTCCGCCACCGGGTCGGGGTTCTTCGTATAGGTCAACTATTCCCTCCTTTTGAATCGTGGTCTGGGCTCAAGGCCGGATGAGCGCCGTACGGTCTCGCGGCAGGCTTTGCATTGTTGCGCATCGGCCCGTCCGTGACGCTTCCCTTGGTCGAGAGCGATGAGCGTTGCACCCGCCACCAGGTGTTCATCCCATTCGGCGATGAACTTCCCGGCCTCTTCGGCTGTTTGGTTGTGATTTATGAGCCGGTAGTCGTTATCGGCTCGGCGGTAGAGAATCAGCAATTTCAGGTGTTGGTCGGTCATTGGTTCGTTCTTCTCTTTCTTTGGCTGGTATTCCTCCTTCGAGTTGCTTTCGTTGTTGCCTCACCCATTCCTCGAGTTTGCGAATCGCCTCCCGCTTGTGGGGCAATTCGACATGCACATACGTTGCGTGTACGTCCTCGCCCGAGGAATGTCCCATGAGCGCCTTGCGGACCTCTTGCATGACCCCCGCTTCCATCAGGCGCGTGTTAAAGGTGTGGCGAAGATCGTGGAAGCGGAGTGGACGAATTCCGGAGCGCCGGAGTGCCGCCTTCCATGCGGTCTTAATCCGATGGAGCGGCCGGTCACGGAAGGTGAAGACCACTCCCTTAGGTTGCTGTGTTGGCTTCAAGAGGCCGATCAGCCGTCCCGTGAGTGGAATCTCACGAGCCTCGCCCTCGGCGGTCTTCGAGCGGGTAACAAAGAGCAACTGACGGTCGAGATCGATATGCTCCCAGCGCTGCTGGAGGATTTCTCCCCGGCGCATTCCGGTGTCGAGCGCCGTCATGATGATCGGCTGCAGGTGCGGCGCTGCTGCCGTAAGCAGGGCTTCCTCATCGGTGAGTGCGAGTACCGGGCGCGGTTTTCGGCGTTCCCGTTCCATGGGGATGCGAGCGAGAGGATTCGCGGACAAGAAGCCCTCATCAACCGCCCAATAGAGGATGTGACGGAGTGCCTCGATATCGCGGTTGACCGTTGTATCTGACACCTTCCGTTCGTGATGACGGCGGGCACGATACTCGCGGACGAGTCCCTTGTGGATGCTGCCGATCGTGCAATCCGTGAAGAAGGGAAGCAGGAGTTTCAGGCGATCCAGGTGATATGCGCGAGGCGTCCCTTCGGCAAGGAAGCGGGCGGCGAGTTCGCCGAAGCGCATCTGTGGTACCGGTTGGTGAACTTGGTGCCGCTGGAGGTTCAATTCTTCCTTGAACCGCTGGTCGATCAGCAGTGCCTTCTGGCGGTTCCCGGTGCCGGTTGATTTCTGATAGCGGACGCCGTTCTGCCACACATAGGCGTGATACACGCCACCCCGCTTGAAGAGACTCATGGGTTCCTCCTTTCTGCTGGGCACGCCCAGCGATTGATCGTGGGCTCTCACGCCTCTTCAGACGACGAGAGACACACGGAATATAGGTTTCGGGAATTCCGCGCGAAGATCGATAAATACTGGCTTTATTGGCTGGCCGCTACGGGCAGCACTGCCCGTGGTATTGCCCGTGGTGTGCGACGACGGACGGGTGTCAACCTTGAGTCTCGCCGCTTCTCCGTCTGAGCCGGCGCCGAATCACGATCCTCAGGGCATCAGGGAGAATGCTCCACAGACCCCAGCTCACAGCGAGTCCGAGTACCTGCACAACGAGTCCAGGTGATACGTCTCCGTGCTCGGCAAGGCTCTTCACGACCCTGATCGCAAGTGCGCAAGACACGTAGGTGAGAGAGACCCCAATGACAAGGAGGAGCGCGACGGCAAGAATTTGCCACAAGAGAGGGACTCTCGGTTGCGGAAGTGAGAGGTTCCGGCTGCCACAGCGGGAGCAGGCCTCAGCCGTTCGCGGATTCACGTGACGGCTCGGGCACAACTTCACGTCATAGCTTCGGCCGCAGAAATTACAGAAGAGTGGTGTCCCTCCAGTCGTCTGGCCGCATTGATAGCAGTACGTCATAGGAAGGTTATTACACGAGGGGCTGGGGGTGGCCTGGTTGTGCGCGCCGCCACACGGAGGCAAAGAGTCCTGCGACGCGGAGCGACGGGAGGTTCGCAAACCAGAACAGCTTTGTTGTCCGCTTCCCCGCAGCCCCTCGAATCGAGTGCATTCGCCGTTCTGAATTTGCAACGACGAGCACCCGAAACTTGGTCTGTCCGAACTGCCGCTCATAATTTCCGGAAACGGCGAAGTCGAGATAGTTTCTGATCTTCTGGTTCCAGAGCGTGAGGCTCTCGTGTCCGAGGTCCACTTCGAGGAAGGCGGCCAGAACGCCCGATGGAGTATCGAGCTCAACGTAGCCGTCTGGGACGAATCGTGCAGTGGCCGAGAGCGGCGCAAAGAACGGAATCCAGCGTCTGAACACAACTCCCTGCGGGAGCGGTCCGAACTTCAGAGCGCAGTAGATTTCATTCACGGTCAGTTGGTGCTGAATGAAGAAATCGGCAACGAGGACTTCCCCGCTTCGCCGCCGTGGTCCGCGCATCGGAGCGCCGACGAACTGAGCACCCTTGGCTGACAAGGCATAGAGCGCCTTCCTTCCAGGGCCAGCCCCCAGAAAGAATCGCCGGAGCAATCCCGCGCGTGCGAGCGCGAGCAATCGCACATTTACGCGGCTGGTTGACCTAAACCCAGCAACCGTTTTTGCTTGCTCGCGATCAATGACGCGCATCACGGCGAGTTCCTGGAGAAGCTGCCGATCCCGCGCCTGGAGTATCAATCCGCGGGGCTTATTCCCACCCATGGAGGAGTTCGTCTGGCTTCCGCTCCGCAAGTTCGTGCCGTTTCGCAATCTCCCGCTCGATGAGCACACGCGCCTTACCCCATTGGTACCGAGAACGATTCAGGAGATCGGTGTAATCGACGGGCGGCGCAACGACCTGCGGGACTTTTGCTTCGACGGGACGGTCGGGACCGCTCTTCATGACAAAGTGGCGGCGCGGGAGATTCTTCAGAAGCTCAGACATGCGCCTACCGCTATCGAGCGCCTGGGCGATCTGCCCCGCATCGCCGCTCGAAAGCTGGAAGAAGACATGGGTTCCGACCGCAAGGATTGCAGCTCGCATCTCCGGCGGGTACTGGTCCAAGAATTGGTTCGCGGACACAATTGCGACGCCGAACTTCCGCGCTTCCGATAGCATCGTGTCAATACCGCCGTGAAATGCCACGAAGTTCTGGATTTCGTCGCAGTAAACGGTGAAGAGCGACCGCTTCTCCCGTGCGAAGAGCGCATTCTTGAGCATCGTGAGAACCAGACTGCCGAAGGTGAGCGCTTGCTCTCCCAATCGACCTTTGTCGAGATTCACGATGACCCAGAATCCTTCGTCCATCGCTGCGCGAAGTGAGAAAGTCGAATGCTCCTGCCCCACAATGTGACGGAAGTGAGGATCGGTCGTGAAGGCCGAGGTCTTGTTCAAGATCGGCTCCCGCATCACGGCCTGCATGGAGGCGCCGAGCGGATCGTAGCGGGTCTCGAAGTACGCACGGATTTCGGCGTTCTTTACCTGCTTGAGGCAGGCGGTGCGGAACGCACTCTGGGCGAGAAAGGGCGCAAGTTCCACGAGCGTGAGCCCGTTTGCAGAAAGCGCATAGAGCGTATTCCGCAGCAGTTCCTCCGTTCGTGCGCCGAAGCGATCAAGCGCCCAGCGCTGTTTCAAAACCTCCGCGAACTCGGCCACGCGGACAAAGTCCGGCAAGGATCCCTGCTCTAAGGGATTGAGGCCGACCGAGACACCGGGATCGGCGGGATCGACGAGAATCAGCTTGTCGCTCAGGTGACGCCGCAGGCGTCGTTCCCGCGCATTGATCGTGCGGAGTAGGAATGGTGTGGCATCCCCGTGCAAATCGAAATACAGAAACCCACGATCAGCTTCGATGTCCTGTTGTGAGAAGTGACGCAAGAGAGAACTCTTGCCCGTGCCGGTTTTGCCGAGGACCGCAATATGCATCGCACGGCGCTCGTTGCTCAATTTCACATGCCGCCTTGTCACATCGCCGTCGACCACTCGAAATCCGAGATCGAGATTCCCCCGTTCTTTCCGTGCTCCACGACCTCCGCGCAGGAGGCGTCCGACCGACGATAATGAGTTGTTTAACGAAAGGAAGCATGATGATTGAACATGCGAATGCGGAACCGCCGAGGGCAGCAGCAAAATGCGATAAACGAATGCGTTATGTTGTGAATGTGCAGATCGCACGCAATGTGCGCTACCGCCGGAAGTTCGTGATAAGAACTTCGCGGTAGCGTTTGCCGGTGCGTCGCTGGGCGGTATAGGCCAGTTCGACGCCATCGATGTGAAAACCGTGGAACAGCTTACGAACTTCGGGAACATCATTCAACGAGAGCACAAACTTGCCGCGAAGACTACGAAGCCGGCCTTCGAGCCTCTCGAAGTCATGGCTGTTGAAGTTATAGCGGTACAGTGTGCGTCCCCAATATGGCGGGTCGAGATAGAAAAGCGTGGTTGGTCGGTCGTAGCGCTTGAGAATGTCTTCGTACGGGAGCGACTCGATCTGAACCCCTTGCAGACGGTCATGGGATTGCTGGATAACACGAGCAATTCGAGCCGTCGCGAAGTTCGGTCGTTGGACAACATGGATGGCATAGCTCTGCCTCTTCACCAGTCCGCCGTAGGCGCTCTTCTGGAGATAAAAGTAACGCGCCGCACGCTGGACGTCCGTGAGCGATTCGGGCCGCGTTTTCTGAAGGATCGCAAACCACCGTCGGCTCAGCAGCGTGAAGCGCAGATAGCGAATCAGTTCCTCATAGTGCGCCTGGCACACTCGATAGAAGTTGACCAGCTCGCCATCCAGGTCATTCAGCACTTCCACCTTGGACGGCTTCTTATGGAAAAGAACTTGGGCACCTCCCGCGAATGCCTCGACATAGGTGGTGTGCGCCGGAAGCATCGCAATAATGCGCTTTGCAAGCGAACGCTTTCCTCCTATGTATGAGAGCGGTCCTACCATTTTCCTGGGCGTGAGGGCGGCCTGCTTATTTCTATCGACACTTCGATGCAGGTCAATCGAAGCGTGGTCTCATCTTAAGCGGACTGCGGAAAAAGAAAAGGTGGGGAAAGTTGACCGCTGAGCAGGAAACTCGTTCTTGCACTAGCGCTGTCGTTGGCGACCTACGTGCTGTCCAAATGTCGGGTTTTCTTGTTCGTGAAAATTTCGGTAAGAAAACTTGCGTTTTCAGCTGGTTGGACGGCGGAAGAAAAAGAACGTTGTGCCAGTATGCATGTGTTTGCATAGAGGTGGAAAGAAATTTCCTTCTGGCGATAGGAAGAAAACCGTTCTTGCACTTCCCCAAGTATCGGGTATGCTACTGAATATATTACCTTTAAGACGTAGCAAGACTTGCCTTCCAAGAGAAGTCTCACCCTTGTCCCGGTGGTCCGATCGAAATATCGCTCCCAAGAAGCAAACGAAAACACTCTAAATCATGGGCAGTTCTCAAAACATCGATCATGATTTCACCCGAAGGATGTATTCGATTCCGGGTCCTTTGTCATCACGGTTCGAGACGCACAAAAAACACAGTACCAACCCGATATCGTTTCAAGATTGGGTCATATCCGCAGTCACATGGAAAGGAACGGAATTTGTTCTCGACCTTGGTTGTGGCATCGGCGCCTACTGCCCAGCTGTCACGCGCCGTTTAAGTTCTGGTACCTATATCGGGATCGACAACTCATCTGCTCTCGTTCGAACTGCACAAAACCAAAACCGCATGGCAAAGTCTCGACCAATTTTTAAGTTCGGAGATGCACACAACCTTCCTTTTGAACCAGGGTCTTTTGACGTGGTGCTAGCTAATCATGTTCTCTACCATTTGGACGTCGAAACCGCGCTCAGCGAGATCCGTCGCGTTTTAAAAAAAACAGGCATCTTAATTGCAGCGACTAACAGCGAGTCGAGTATGCCAGAGTTAGACCAACTGCATCGGCTAGCATCGGGAGCTGCCGGTCCGGCGCGAAGTACATTCCGATCGTTTTCTCTCGAATCCGGAGGGGGACATCTAAAAAAGGCATTCGCATCTGTCGAAACTCGCAGGTATCAAGACACATTGCGATTTTCTCATGCGGAGGATGTGGTGAAATACTACGCTTCCGGTTGGGTTTTCCGAAACTCTGAGGGCTCTCATGATTTTGAGCTGCCGGAGGAAGAACTCGTCCGCAGGTGTTCTCGCATCACAGTGGAAGTGCAACAGCGAATCCAGAATTCTGGCTACTTCGAGATACATAAGAAGCTAGGTGCGTTTCTAGCCGCCGATGTTCAACTACAACGCTGAAAACTAACAACCGGCATCCTGCCACCCCACGGAGCCTGTTGACTTGAACAGTGGTGAAGACATACTACGCAGATTCCGCAATCGTGAGCCGATCGACCATGTCTCCAAAGATCATGAGCACCAGCTCTCGGTAGTGAAGGAGCTTTGCAAGGAAGTAGCATCTTTGCCGTTTCAACTTGCCTACAGAACATTGTTTGCCGCAGCCAGGAATGACTCACAAGAGTACGTTAGGGGCGTAGCCGTCCATGGAGGGGGATGTGCCGATAAAGCCCTTCTCATCGCGGCGCTGTCCCGCGCCATGGGACTCCAGCCTGAGTTCGTGCTCGGTGGTTTTGGCGCGAACGAACCGTTAACAGAAGACCAGCTTGCGAACGCATTTGAAAAGAACCCCCACAACGAGCCTCTTCCTCACATGTATCACACAGCTGTCTTAGTAACAGTAGGGATGCGAAGGTGTCTGTTAGAAGCGTCTGGCGGTCGTGTAGGCTGTTTTGTTTTTGATGAGCAGAGAACAAACTCACTCTTGTCACAGCTATGCTGGTTAATTTGCCCTAATATATCGGTGCCTCTTTATTATCATCGGTTTTCGCAGTCTTTATCCGAAGCAATTATCTACAACAAGGTCTATAACCGACAATTGCTGTGGCCAATGATACAAAGAGTTGGCCTTGCTGTTGCAGGCCGATGGACTTTGCGGCTTGTCAATCGCGAGTCAAACGTGGAGACTAACCCGGTTTTTTCATCTCCCGAAACTGTCTTCGGGAACCTGAGTGAAATCTACGCTCACCCCTTTCTGTCCGGACTGCGTCCTGAGACCATTGCTTTGCTTCAAGAGGCCCAGGTTGCTTTCAAACGGATGAATGCCGGCCTCCCCGGGTCAATAGTTATGTATGTCGCCGAAGCAGAGAGCGATTGGGGAATAAATTCATTCCTAGCTGACGATGAAGGCCCCACTATCAGATCGTGACATGATTTTGCTAAAGTCGGGTGAAGTGCTCACCTTATGTGGCACTTACGCTGGCGACATTTGTCGGGCCCGACTTGCGCTCGTGCCCCAAAAACAGGGTGACAGGATAATTGGCGGCAGGTTTTATCGAAAGATTGAAGTGGAAACATACGGACCTATCGAAGGTTGCCAGCGAGTACTCGATTTGCCAGGCGAGGAGCACTATCTCGTTGACATGTCTTTGATCGAGCAGATATTTCCGGCAAAGAGTGCTTTTCGTAATATGAATGCAGCGGAGGGTTCACTGTGCCTCGCGCTGGCTGACGAATTGTACAACCATTGTGGAATCGATCGTGAAATACATGGGGCGGGAGGAAGCTCAGCGCTTGGCTGTCGTCTTACCACGTCAGATTTTGATTGGATCATCTACGCTCCCGCGAAAGCCGACAGCGTCCAGCGGTTCCTGGCGCAGTCTCCAGACTTCTTTCCTTGCTGGACTTTCTCTGGCGATTACATGCTCAAGAAATACGAAGGCATCACCACTTTGACGCCGGATGATCTAGTAGAGCTATTTGAGCGCAAAAAAAATGACCTCAAGTATTTCAGGTACAAACAAAGATTGTTTTCTTTAGATTATGTCGCACTCGACTTCCTTGCTGATAGATTCCTTGAGGAGCACCGGTCCGGAAAAGTGGAGACGGTCATAGGAACTCTTACGGACGGTGAAGCAGGCCGCATTACGCCGAAGGTGCTGACGATTCAGCTGCCTAGCGGCATACGACAAAGTGTCCTGAGTTGGCTATTTTTGTACACTGGGGCGTTTTCCACTGGAGACTTGCTTGAGGTTAGAGGCGAGGTGGGAAGAATTAGAGACCAACCATTCCTTTTTGTCGACCGCAAACAACATTTTATCAAACTAGTTAAGCCACATCCCACTACACGGAACTCTTGACGATA
The DNA here is from genome assembly GCA_963721155.1 of uncultured Acidobacteriaceae bacterium. Taxonomy (GTDB): domain Bacteria; phylum Acidobacteriota; class Terriglobia; order Terriglobales; family Acidobacteriaceae; genus Bog-257. The sequence goes on from CAVRID010000005.1 coordinate 395,054, forward strand.
CTTGCAGCAATCTAACCCGTATAATCATCAATCCCTCCCGCAAAAATGGTGCACTCGAATCGGCGAATCTACGCGAAAAGCTTCGAGATCAATATCACTGGCAATCTGTTGGCTCCTTCAATGAAAGAGGAGTTGCTGTAGCGTTTAGCGGCACCGATTTCTTTTGACAACAAGGACGGCTCTCGAGTTGAAGGCCGGTTTACTCCTCCCGACTTTGATTGGACTGATGAATTTGATGGTGAATCGGCGTGGGCATCGCGCAATTGAAGACCGAAAGCGAACAAAAAAACCTGCAGCTACTCATATCAATAGCTGCAGGCGATAGCTTCTTTAGCCGTCGGCGACCGGCACATGTCAACGATCTGCTGACTTTCTTCATTTCGCAAAAGGGAAAAGAATCTCGAGGATCCGGATGATCTGAGTCATAGCGAATAGAATGAGATTAAAAATCACCAACCGCTCGATCATCTCCCAAGGCCGCTCCTCTGTCTTTTTCGTATCGATTGTTTCGGGACAATCCTCATGGGAACACATAGGCACCTCCTATACACGGACATAACGGCAAGGTCTGTTGATTCCAAGGCCCTGCCGAATGCCCACGAAAGAGTCCACCTGTGTCACTCAGCTTGATTGGAGGAGTTCCATCTTTGTAACATCCTGTTGCTAAATCTGCAAGGGGCATACTCCAAGCGCTCAGGGGCATACGGCGTATAATGAACCCGCTCGGACCGATAGGAGCACTCACCCTCGAAATGGAACCGGAATCCCAACCTCATAAAATCCCGGCTTGGTTTTCTAAGCTATTATCCTGGATGGCGCGCGCTGCGCACGGAGTCACTGTCTTCCTCGGCAAACAATCGATCATTTTTTTGCTTATCGCTGGTTCGATTGTTGCATTTCTTATTGCCAAGCGTTTTCAAGCCTTTTGGTCTGTAGCCGGGAATCATGTCCTTCAGGTATCCAAGTGGCTGCTAGTTCTTGCTTCGGCGGTGGCCGCATACATTTTTTACCACCTTCAACGAAAATCGCCTGCGCAGCCAGTGCCGAAAGCAATAGTCGCACTGCGTTTTGCGATTCCTATTCTAATTGCCGTCTTCCTCAATCCGGTGCCCGAGGTTTCACAAGCAGACTTTGTCGAGCTGCAACATGCATTGTTAGCTACTGGAGGAGGTCCGGCCGCTATATCCCCTAAAGTCCAAGCTATCGCAAAGGGAATTGAGTTGGCGCACTCTGATCCTATTACGACGGCACAAGGAAAATTGGCTCTTGGTCAGTTTCAGCAAGCGATCGAATTGCTCGACCAAGGAATTCCCGAGGAACAAAGCGCACTCGCTGAAGCACATTTCTACAAAGCACGCTCGCTGTGGGCGCTCAGTCGATTCCGCGAAGCATTAGGCGAGGCCGAGCAATCACTCGCTCTTCGGCCTGACTTCGCTCCCGCATTGGTCATAAAGTGTGCAGTGCTAAGAAGTCTAAAAAGGCTGCCGGAAGCTTTGGATTCATGCAACCGTGCAGTTCGTGCCGAACCAACCAATCAGATCGCTTGGAACAACAAAGGAAATGTGCTTCTTGGTATGGGACACTTCGAAGACGCTCTTGCAGCCTTTGATATCGGTCTCCAGTCTCACGGAAATTTACCACAACTCTCGAATGGTAAGGCTGTTGCTCTTCACAAACTGGGACGAAATGAGGAAGCGCTTGCTGCAGTCAATCAGTCGCTCTCCCTCGCTCCGAACTATAGTGACGCTCTTCTTAACAAAGGCACCATTCTGAAGAGTTTAGGGCGTTCGGACGAGGCCTTCGGGGTCTACCAGGAACTAACAAAATCAAATCCCACCGACGCCATGGCGTGGAATAACCTTGGTGATGCTTATGAGACGGCAGGCAAGCTCGCTGAAGCGTTAACTTCCTATGATGCAGCGCTGCAAATTGATCCCAGTTTTGGTGACGCCTTGTTCAATAAGGGCAATGTCCTAAATAAACTCGGCAGATATGAGGAGAGCCAGCAATTCCTCCGTGAAGCTTGTCGGGCCGATCCGAAGGATTACGAGGCGCTTTATCAGCTTGCTTTCGCACTAAGCAAAACGGGACAAAAAAAAAGAGGCCCTATTATCCATCCAGAAGGTACTTAAGCTGAAACCTTCTTACGCGCAAGCCACTAATCTTCGCCGAGAATTGCTCAGGCATTCCGCCGGTCAGTAACCGCACGGGCTTCGGCGCTAGGCGACCCCTCAAAAGCGACCTGATTTTCAGGCCCTTCCGAAGGCCCCTTGCTATGGATAATCCTCCCGCAGGACAGTCCGTTTGATGCGGTCCTTATTCCAAACCTTTTCCACCCACCCGTTTTTCTTTCTGCCTCTGAATCTGGTTCGGGACCAGGGGGTCGGAGGTTCAAATCCTCTCTCCCCGACCAATATTTTCAATGACATCTGAACCCTTTCGCGCGAGCGAAAGTGGCGCGTGAGGCGGAACCGAGGGCGGGGTGTTTCACCCTGGCGGTTCAGATGGCATTGCCGCCGATTTTTTTATGAGGAATTCCAGGAACGTTCCCTTCTGAATGTGTATCCTTGCCTGATTATCGGCGATACAATTTCGTGCTCTGAAACCGCAGAACAGTATTGCGAGGAAGTCTAGCCAGTACAAGAACTTTCCGCAATTTGTTGATCGTCTCAAACCCCTTCAGCTCTAGCGGCGAGGAATGCTTTTTCCTCGCCTTGTTCCGATTCCACGCTAGTGCTGTTCTCTTATCTTCGGCTCGGCTTCGCGTCCTGCTGGCCGCTGCGGGTTCGGGAGGCTACCCGTGCCTCCCTCACCAAAAAGCATTCCCGTCTCCCCGCCAATGCCTCCGCCCCTCCGCTCTCGCTCCGGGGCTTCGATTCCGCTTGCCGAAGCTCCCGGTCGAGGTGAGGGTCCAGGCTTGCTGCCTAAAATCTCCATAGCTTTTCCCTTGCACACTGGATGACCCTGTGCCCCTCGCGGCGGGCGCGTATTCCCCATGCTTCTCTCCTGTTCCCTTACCTAGTCCGCCCGCCGCTCGGGGCACCTTAACTCAAGAAATCCTTGCTATCGGACTCATGGTTTGCCAGACTTGTTCCGCGGGAATCGGCAGACGGTCACAAGAAAGCGCCGAGCAGAATGCTCGGCGCGGGGAACAGAACGGGTCAGGCGTAGATGGCGGCTTCCACCATCATGGATTCGACCTGCGCGATGGCAGCATCGGGCGTGAGGGAATGGTCGGATTCCATCGCGCAGAGGGCATAGGAGAGAAGGCGGCTCTGATATTGCGCTTCCGCCAGTTCTTCAAGTTGTCGAATGGTAGAGTCTTGGTGTTGGAGAAGAGCGTCCGCGAGTTTTGTCCGCCGGTCGTGATTTGCGATGTTGATGAGGCCGTCCAAGACCTCGCGGTTTAGTTGGGCCCGTTGGAGGCCCATCTCGCGCAAGCGCACGGTGTCGCGCATGTGTCCTTTGAGGACAGCATCGTCGTCCATGACATAGCTCCTTATATGTATGTTTCGGATTGGGAAAAACGAGGGATCTGCAGGTATTATATGATGTAAGTTGTTTATTGTCAATATGTTAGATGTTTTTACGCGAGGGCTTGCAGTGACCCAGGCAGGGCTTATTAAGTCGTTGAGGCCAGATCCGATTCGGACGGCCCGACTGTTCCGACTTGCAGGCAATCTTTTGATGCTTGGGGCACTGGTTCTCCCGATTGCGCTACCCCAACCGCGCGATGCCGTAACGGCCCTTCTTGAAAAGACGCTACAGAAAACACAACCGCCTCCCGCTCCGCCAGTAGCAACACTCGAAGAGGCACGGCGAATTATTCCGGGGAATCTTCAAAAAATATACCGAGCCCTCGACGACGGAAATCCCGCCGCTGCGAGCGGGCTCATATCCGATCAACTGCTTGGTAACATCACGGCCCTCGACACGATTTGTCGCCCCTACACTTACCGGGCGCATTACCTCGAAACAATCATAGAGCGCCCGGGCGAGCAGTTCGAAGCTTATGTACACGAACTTTCGAAGCCCCTTGACGAAGTAGTGTACGTTCTTCTCTTCCGCCCGTTTCAAAGCCAATTCGTTCTTGTTGACGTGCTCGATTCGCGCGGTGCCGAATGGCTTCAGGCGGAAAAGCAAGCTGCGGGAAGCATCGCGCGGCAATTCATCTTTGCTGCCGCTGCCGGCAAGCGCGAGGTGGTTCAGCGGCTCGCGAGTCCGGGTTTGAACATCGCCCCTTTTTTCGATGAGAGTGACTATGCCACCCGGGTACGCAACGTGGGCTCGATCGTGGACGGCCCGGGGCTCGGCGTCATCCAGGTCTCAGGACGCAAGATTCGCGTGTACTATACCACCGGCAGAAGGGAATTCTGCGGCGACCTATGGGAGCTTCTGGTAGATCGGATTGAGGGTGAGCCGAAGATTGTTGCATGGAAGTTCGAGCCTATGGCGGGCTGTTACCGACTCGGACAATGGCCAACCGAAAACATGACGGAAGACCCTGATCTCGAAACGTATACGCTGGAACGTTTCGGGATTCATCGGGCCGTACCTGCGATTGCTAAGCCCGATACCCAGCGATTCAGGAATGGCACTGAAGAACTGGAAAAAAAGACGGCGAGTTCAGAGGAGGCGGGCTCCTCATCTGGATCCGTTACGCCGCAGAGGACGCAGGTCCCGGAGAGTGTAATGCGTCCACTGTTGATCGAGGGACAATCGCCGACATATCCGGACGTGCCGGAACAGCCGGGGATTAACGGAACGGTGGTGCTACAAGCTGAAATCAGCAAGAGCGGTGCGGTTGAGGAGGTGCGCCTGGTCAGCGGCAACCAAGCGCTTGCTCGTGCCGCGATTGACGCCGTGAAACGATGGCGATACAAACCGTACACTGAGAATGGACAGCCGGTCGATGTCGAGACGGAGATTACGCTGCCATTTGCGCAAAAATTTAGCAGTGTTCATAGGTAGGGCGCGTGCTTCCCAATTTTTACGATGTGGCGGGCTGGAGCACGGGCGATATCCTCGCGGCGTCGGTGGCCTTGTTCGTTGCGGGTTTCGCCGCGCGAAAGGTAGGGACGACGATGGCACGAAAGGAACGACAAAAGCGCGGAATGTTAACCGCAGCGACAGAACAGATTCGGCAGGAGATCGTTCGGTTTCAGACTGAGAACTCATATCTTCCGGCGGTTCCAGTCAATCTGCAGGCCGACTACGACGGGTGGTTTGAGGAGGCATTAAAGCGCATCCAGCTCCGGTCCGTGCACCGCACGCGCGAAGAACAGTTGAAGCTGGCGCGCCAGGCGGACGAACTCGGCCGCATCTATCACAGCATCGTCGAGACACAGCAGAATGTTCAGGAAACCATCCTTGCGGGGGCCAAACGGCAAGGCGAACTGCGGGATGACATCGATCTCCGGCCGCTGGAGAAAAAGAAGCGGCAACTCCAGTTGCAGTACGACATTGCCGATTTGAAGACGAAACTTCATGCCATCAAGAACCCCGCGCCTCCGCCACCACTGCAGGACGCTGCCGATCCGATCCAGCGCGAAGTTGACCGCATTGCGAAGAAAATAAAAACAGAGCGCGGGCTGCTTATGGCAAGGGACGAGATGACGGCCCAGAACCCCCAACAGGCCGCTCAGATTGAGCGGGCATTCCGTCGGCGCATCGAACGGCTACAGGAAGAAGAATGAAGCCGATATTCCTTGGATGGAACGCGGACGGGGAACCGGTGCGACTGCCGGAGCGGACACGCCGGACGACCCACATGCACGTGATCGGTGGTTCAGGCACCGGGAAGAGTAAGTTCCTTGAATGGATCATTCGCGCTGATCTGCACGAAGGCCAGGGCCTCTGCGTTCTCGACTGGCACGGAACCCTATACCGGAATGTGTTGGAGTGGTGCGCATACCACGACGTGGGCCTGCTCAAGGATTTCCGGAACGTCATCCTTCTCAATCTGTCAGAACCGAATTTCATTACGGGCTTTAACCCGTTTATGAATGTGGGAGCCGACGTCGGCCCACAGGTTAACCGCCGCATCACGGCCACGGTGAAGCCGTGGGGCCAGCAGAACACGAACGAGATGCCGACCTTCGAGCGGGTTTGTCGGCTCGTCTACACATTCGCGGTTGAAAGCCGTGAGACGCTTCCCAACGCAGCCCTGCTCCTCGATTTTGCGAATGCAAAGCTGAGGGACTATGCCGCACGCCAGACCACGGACACCCGAATCCGGGCGCAATGGCACCATCTCCAACGCATCAAGAATATCAGCGACTGGGATCATCATGTCCTCTCGACCGACAACCGTCTTACTCGGTTTCTCACGTCGCAAACGATTCGGCGTTTCATGGGGATGGCCGACCATAACCTGAACCTCATGGACGCCATGGAGCACGGAAGCATTGTGCTCGTGAACCTTGCGCAGTCCGATTTTCTCTCTCCCGAAGAAGCGCGTCTCTTCGCGGCACTTTTCCTTAATGAGTTTTTTGAGACCGCCATGCGCCGCGCCGCGCGTCTCGCGCCAGGAGAGGATGCTTCGCTTTACGCGCTCTATCTCGACGAGTTTCAGGAGTACATCACAGACGATCTTGCCGCAATGCTCGACGAGGTGCGCAAGGGCGGCCTGCACATGGTCCTCGCCCATCAGCATCTCGGACATTTCATTGACAACAAGCGGCTCCAGAAATCAGTGTTCACCAACGCGCGCATCCGCGCCGTATTCGGCGGGCTCGATTACGAGGACGCGTCGATCGTTGCAAATGAGATGTTCCTCCCGGACCTCAATACGAGGCAGATCAAGAAGGCGTACTACCATACGATCCACCTCTATAGCGAAGAAACCCGCCACGTACGGGGCTCGACATCTGGCTTCGGCAATGCGCAGGCAGTGAGCGCGGGCATGAGTTCTGGCGTGAGTACGCCAGCGGAGGACAGCGAAGGATGGTTCGGGCCAGCCGCTACCGGCGTTATGACCCTTTCTTCCGATTTTTCAGGAACGTCGGACGCGACGAGTTCCTTCGAATCCTTCAGTGATGTGGAGGTCCCGGTGTTTGTCCCGATCCCCAAACAAGAACTCACGAGCGAAACCGAATGGACTCGCGAAGAAAAGGTGAGCCAGGTCGCGCAGATGCTGAAGGAGCAGCAACAACGGCATTGTTTTATCAAAATCGATCGCGAACGGACGCAGCCGCTCAAGGTCCCGCTCGTGCGGCGATATCCCGTGGCGGCGGAAACGTTGGTAGCGTATGAAGGCGATGTCTACGGAGCGCAGGATGCACTTGCCGCGGATACGGTCGATCGAAGCCTCAAGGAAAGCGAAGGCCGGTTCCTGGCACGCGCATTGCCCGAGGGTCTCGGCGAGGAAGAGACTTTTTCAGGGCCTGAACCCGAAGTCATCCGCAATCTTCTCCCTAAGAAGAGAAGCACCTCCACGAAGAAATCATGATTTCGCATCCTCGCGGTAACTTCTATTTGAAGGAAACTGACGAGAACATCATTCGCTGGTTTGCCGAGTTCCACTATTTGCAGCCGCTCCACGTGCAACTCCTCTCAAGCCGGCACATCATTGCGGTGCGACGCCGCCTCCGTCAGCTCTGCGATGAAAAACTCCTCACTCGCACGACCGTTCCCTTCGCGCGCAATGCTCCTGTCTGGAGCCCTCCAGACCAGTATGTGTACTACCTCAGCCGGAAAGGGATTATGCTTGCACGCGAGCTAGGCTTTGCGGACGAAGCTTCGCGCTACAACTCAGAGAAAAGTGAAACATTACTTCCCCATGATCTCTTTCTCACAACATTCCATCTCACGCTCGTCCTCGCGACCGAAGCAGCGGGGACGCTCCATTTGATCTTTTGGGAGCAGCGCCGTTCGGTGCTGCAAGATTCCGTCCAGACCCGTGACGGGCGCTATTCCGTGAATCCCGACGCGTTGTTCTTCCTCAAAGACGACACGAAGCCCTCCGCCGCAAATACGAACTACTTCTTCCTTGAATACGAGCGCTCGCGGCCAACAGGTCACACTCGCGGCGAAGCAAATTTCATTCGTAAGATGCGCGGTCTTGAGGAATACCACCGTACCGGAGTTGACGCGAAGCGCTGGGGCATCCCGAATTTTCGTGTTTTAACGGTGACGCCGACAGCTGAAAGAGCGGCGAATCTGTGCAAGAGCCTAGCGGCTATTGACCCAGCGATCATTTCGAAGCGGTTCTGGTTTACCGACGCGAGCCACATCTCGCTCGACAAACCAGCGGAAATTCTGGAGAAGATTTTCTTCACACCCAAGGACTGTGCTCAGGGCATTTGGTACAGCCTTCGCGATTGATACCGCACGATGACCCTGCCCAGAAACCTCCCAGATTTGTGAGGCCAACGAGAACATTTTCTCGAAATAAGGCGCACGCAATCCGCCGTAGGTTCTGATCACGTGACTGGTTGGACGGCCAAGTAGGTAAGCTCTCGCGTACCGCCGCCGAATCGAATTGGCGCAGGACGCCTGCCACGGGCGCCATCATCTCGCCTTCGCGGAAAGCTGGAACATCAGATGCTCAAGTAAAGCGAGTCCATTATCGCGATCTTTTTGGCGCGGATGGTGGTGGCGTGCGAGTGAGCTCGATCTCAGACACGCTTGTGCAATACGCGGACAGCTGCGTCTTGGGCTGATCTCTTGAAGAGGAGAGCTCGTTTTCGCGTTTCGGCCCGTGAGTCGGCGGTCGGAACAAACTTCTCCTTTCGTGCCACCAGAACACAAAGAGCCACCCTTTGGGTGAACCAAAGGGTGACGCCTGTAGATCAACTGACAGAGCTGGACGGTTGAACGCGAACCCGTCTTGCCTATGGCAGCCGGCGTTCCATTAAGTGAGCCCAGCCATTCGTAGCAACAGCGAAAAGGTATGCCTGACTGTGACCATTGAAGTCGCCGGGATATACTTGTCGCTGGCGTGCATGTACCACAGGTCCATAGTTCCGCCCCCATCGTTCGCCCAGGGTGTATCCCAATCACCGGTGATACCGGGATACGACATCAACTGCGACCAGCCGTTAGTAGCAACCGCCAGCACTTGGTCCGTATTGCCACCATCGAAATTTCCCACGAAATACTTATCTGTGGGATTCATATACCACCAGTGGATTTTGCCACTACCTCCGTTGTCCCAGACGTTATACCACTGACCGCCTGAATATTTCAGCAGTGCCGCATAACCGTCGCCAGGGTTCGTTGCAATCGTGAGCAATCCCTTTTGGCGGTTGGCATTGCCCTGAAAATTGCCGGAGAGATATTTGTCACCAGCGGAAAGGTACCAGCCACTAATCCAGTGGTTGCCGTTGTTACTCCAAATCATGTGCCAGGAGCCGCCATAATACTTCCATCAGTTGTGCCCAGCCGTTGGTGTAATTAATGGCCAGCAGTTGATCGAAACCTAGTCCGGCAAAGTCGCCTGCGATGTATTGATCCACGTTGTGCATGTCCCACCATGCGATTTTGCCAGTTCCGCTGTTGGTCCAAGGCGTGTCCCAGGACGAGGAGGAGACGTTATAGCTCATGAATTGCGCCCAGCCATCGTCGTCGTTGATGGCCAGCAATTGGTCCCTGCCCACGCCGGCGAAGTCGCCAACTACATACTTGTCATCGGGATTCATATCCCACCAATGGATCTTGGCGGTACCGCCGTTACGCCCATGGAGTATCCCAGGAAGAGCCATTAAAATTCATCATCTGCGCCCAGCCCTTTATGCTCCTGGCAAGGAGCTGAGCCTTGCCATTTCCCTCGAACTTTCCGGATAGATAGCCATCCGTGGGATCATGTCCCACCAATGAATCTGATGGGAGCCATCGTTGCCCCATTGCCACATAAATTCGTTACTCTGGCTTCGGTAAGCCCTGATGTAATCGATCTCATAGTTGGTAGGAAGCAAATTGTCCGGATCTCCGTTCCAGGGCGAGATTGCTATATCTGCAATTAGAGACATATCCAGGTGTGGTGCATGCCCAGCTAAAGTGCGAACCGGCTGGTCATCGGCATACCAAACTACGCTGTTTGGAGACCATTTCACAGCGTAAGTATGGAACTTGATTGTAACATCGCCTCCCGACTTGATGACGAAGTTATCGGGATAGTCGTTGATATCGCGCCGCTGGTGTCAGTGTGATGGTTGGGAGCAAGGTAGCCGCCGTCCAATGCCTGCGCCAGATGTTCGTTCATTCCCATCTGGTTTGCAGTCTTGGTGTCACCAAACTCGAAAACGTCGACCTCCCGATAAGCATCACCACCACCATTCCACAGCCAAAAAGCGCGCCACAGGACCGTCCCCTGGTTAGGAATCTTGGCTCGTACTTCAAAGTAGCCATATTGAAAAGTCTGCTTCGACCACATTATGGCTCCCAGTGTAGGTGTAGGGCGAGCAGACAACACTTCCTCCGGCGCTCGTAAATTTCCAGACTGCATAGTTTCCCGGGTTCTTTCGGACCGTGAGATCCAAGGTTCCGCTGCTCGTCAAAGCAGTATTGATGGTTGGGTTGTTGCATCCGGCCGGATTCCACGGAGGTACCGGCGAGTCGTATTCGGATCCCACTCCCACCGGATTCCAGCCCTGGGCCAGGGAATACCAAAGTCCGCTGGGGGCAAAAAGGTCATTGACGGTGCCTCCGTTGTTCAACTCATTGAACTCGTCGTCGAACACCAGAGTCCATCCTGGCTTCTGCTGCGCAACACAGCGTTGCGCATAGGTGAACGCCACGAGCAACATTGTGACGATAACGAGGTACCTCCAAGCTAAGGAATTCATTGAATTTGAAATTTGCGTTTTCATAGTGACCTCCTTGTGGTCCTGCGTTGTGGCGACGGTCGAAGTCGAGCAGCGCCGGATTGCCGTTTGGGGCTTCACATCGCTTCCGGAAGCGGGATGGTTATCCCACCTCTGGAAGCGTTCCCTTTTGAGAGCAGGTAGCTCTCTCAATTTCCTGCTCTCGTGAGCGCACAATAGGTCAGCTCGCTCGCGGACTCAATGCACCAGCGGTGATTTGTGGGTGATCTAGCGGTGATTTGTAGGTGATTTCGGGTAACGCCCCGGCTAACTGCCTAATTCCACATGGCTTGGATATGGCGCCGCAACGGGAGGAACTTGTGGCATTCTCGGACCCGGATCCGACGGGTGGGGATCGTGGGGGCAATTCAGGTCGAATCCATGATGTTGGAAGCCGCCATCTGCGCCTGACCCGTTCTGTTCCCCGCGCCGAGCATTCTGCTCGGCGCTTTCTTGTGACCGTCTGCCGATTCCCGCGGAACAAGTCTGGCAAACCATGAGTCCGATAGCAAGGATTTCTTGAGTTAAGGTGCCCCGAGCGGCGGGCGACTAGGTAAGGGAACAGGAGAGAAGCATCGGGGAATACGCGCCCGCCGCGAGGGGCACAGGGTCATCCAGTGTGCAAGGGAAAAGCTACAGGGATTTTAGGCAGCAAGCCTGGACCCTCACCTCGACCGGGAGCTTCGGGAAGCGGAATCGAAGCCCCGGAGCGAGAGCGGAGGGGCGGAGGCATTGGCGGGGAGACGGGAATGCTTTTTGGTGAGGGAGGCACGGGTAGCCTCCCGAACCCGCAGCGGCCAGCAGGACGCGAAGCCGAGCCGAAGATGGGAGAACAGCACTAGCGTGGAATCGGAACAAGGCGAGGAAAAAGCATTCCTCGCCGCTTGGCGAGTGGGTTTGAGACGATCAACAAATTGCGGAAAGTTCTTGTGCTGGCTAGACTTCCTCGCAATACTGTTCTGCGGTTTCAGAGCACGAAATTGTATCGCCGATAATCAGGCAACGATACACATTCAGAGGGGAACGTTCTTGGAATTCCTCATAAAAAAATCGGCGGCAATGCCATCTGAACCGCCAGGGTGAAACACCCCGCCCTCGGTTCCGCCTCACGCGCCGCTTTCGCTCGCGCGAAAGGGTTCAGATGTCATTGAAAATAATTGGTCGGGGAGAGAGGATTTGAACCTCCGACCCCCTGGTCCCGAACCAGGTGCTCTACCAGGCTGAGCCACTCCCCGACATCGAAAACACACGCAAACGGTGCAAACCAGTTGGCACGCTGAAGCCACTCGACTGAGGCCAGACGAGTGCGCCAGAGCTTGATTATAACAGAGCTGTTTCGATCGCCCGATGCTCCGGCCAGTCGGCAAGTCTTGGGCAGAAAATAAATCACGATCGCCGCTTCGTTGCAATCCTACGATAGGCGCTTTCAAGACGGTGTTGGCCCACTCAAATTCTCAAGATGCTCTTGGTCCCACCCAACACTGCTGTGGGCCCACACCCAACAGTCCTCCCCACCCGACCACTCCTCACTCAACACTGTCCCGCCCAATTCTAATGATGCAATCTTGTCTTTGGCGTTCGCTCACAGTAACGTAGGCCTCGGCCGTCAACGCATTGACCGGGAGCTGAGGCAGTTGAAGATCGAAAGAGCGTGCGGCAACTTAGCTCGATACCGACATCGCGGTCTTCTTCTCGTTCGTCGGCAAGGCACGGCGCAGGCTCGAGGCTGTCATAACCACTAAATCCACGATCTAAGGGCTTCCGAATTAAGTCATTTCGACGGCGCAAGGGCTAAAGCCCTGTGGCGTTTTAGGCACTTACGGACGGACTGAAGGCCGTCCCCTTCAAGACTACCAGTTAATCAGAGCTTCCCTAACGCACCAGATCCGCAAGGTCTAATGCACCAGTTCAAAGCGCTCTTCTTCTTTCTTCATCCGGACAATCGCGATTAACTCGACTGCTTTTTGCGCGATATGCTCGGCGCTAAGTTCGAACTCTTTGATCAGCTCCCACGGCGCTCCGGAATCGCCAAAGCGATCCTTCACCCCGACGGCGCCTGTAATGACCCGGGCTTCCAGCAGTTCTGGACTCTCAGTGATTACGCCACTCACCCGCCACGCCAGAGCGCCAATCTGATGCTCCTCGGCGGTGATGACTACGCCTGTCTCTTTGGCTGCTCGCACAATGGCAGTTTCATCAATCGGCTTCAGCGTGTGCATGTTGACCACGCGAGTCTCATAGCCAAACTCCCGCTTCAGTATCCACGCGGCACGCATGGCCTCGGGAACCATCGGTCCGCAGGCAATAATGCTGAGATCTTCGTGCTCGTTCTCGTAGTTGGGAGCAAGCACGGTTTCGAAGGCGTCGATCATCTCCGGCGCTTCGCGACGAAGTCGGCTGACATTCGCCACTCCAAAAACGAATAGCGTATTTTCGGCGGTGACAATCGGCGTGGATTCTCGCGCGAACCGAATGTACTTGGGTCCAACATGCTGGAGAAGCAAATAGTCGGTTGCCTTGCGCGTCTCGATGGCGTCGCAGGGCACCACAACTGACATGTTCGGTAGTCCGCACATGGCGAACAAATCTTCCAGCGCCTGGTGCGTGGCTCCATCAGGTCCAACTGAAACTCCGCCGTGAGCTCCAGCGATCAAGACATTGAAATTTCCGTAGCAGATGGAGACCCTGATCTGGTCCAAGTTGCGCGCCGCGGCAAACGTCCCGTAGGTACCGAAGACCGGCAGCTTCCCTTCCCGCGCCAGTCCAGCGGCGGCAGCAGTTGCCGATTGTTCGGCGATGCCCATGCTGATCCAGCGGTTCTTGCGCTCCGGCTTGCCGGAATAGAAGTCGCTGATGGTGATGGAGCCAGAGATGTCGAGGCCGAGACACACCACGCGCTCGTCGTCGCCATTGTTCTGCAGCGATTGTCCAAAGCCTTTGCGCGTTGGTTCCATCTTCACTTTCATCTGGCCAGTTTTGTTCCACCAGTATTCGCGGGAGAAGCGCGGAGTCTTGGCAGCCAGCTTGGCTTCCACTTCGTCCTGATACTCTTTCGCCTGATTCAGCAAAGCGTCGTAGGCGATGGTTTGTTTCAGCCCGAGTTCTTCCAGGGCCTTCACCAGTTCGTCATAGGTGGGAGCCCGGCCGTGCCATCCGGCAATGTTTTCCATGAAGCTGACACCCTTGCCCTTCACCGTACTGGCCAGGATCACGGTGGGCTTGCCAGAGACCGGCACATTCTTCGCCTTCTGTAAACCGTCCATGACTTGGGTAAGATCGTGGCCGTCAATCTCGATAACTTCCCAGCCAAAGCTGCGATAGCGCTCGTCCAGCGGCTCAACATTCATCACGTCTTTGACCCAACCGTCGATCTGCAAGCGATTGCGATCAACGATGGCGACCAGATTGTCGAGTTTGAAGTGCGATGCTTCCATCGCCGCTTCCCAGATATTGCCCTCTTGCTGTTCGCCATCGCCCATGATGCAGAAAACCGAATGCTTGCCGCCGTCGAGTTTGCCGGCCAGCGCCATGCCGACGGCAATGCTGAGGCCCTGCCCTAGCGATCCGCTGGAGACCTCGACACCCGGCAGCTTCAACCGGTGCGGGTGGCCCTGAAACGGCGAATAGAGCTTGCGCAAGGTGACGACGTCTTCGATGGGAAAATATCCGGCAAAAGCGAGGCCGAGGTACAAAGCGGGGGCCTTATGCCCTGCAGACCAGACGATGCGGTCACGCTCCTTCCACTCCGGATTGTTGGGATCGTGATTGGCGACTTTTAAGTACAGCGCAGCAACCATCTCCATCATGGAAAGCGTGCCTCCGGAATGGCCAGAGCCGGCGGCGCAAAGCACAACCAGGTCATAGCCACGCATCAAACGGGCGGCGAGTTCAAGCTCTTCCAGACTGAAGTCGCGAACCACGGCCTTGGAGAAGGAGTTGACGATAGGCATGGTGAATCCTTTGTGGGCGAGGAGGCGCCTCTGCTCACCAATGATGTATGGGGACCCGGTAGTTAAGGGTAGGCGGGAAAAAACATTGGGTCTGTGAGGTAAATCACGGGGGGATGTGATGCACGCTCCCTGCGTTCAATGGAGCGGACGACGAAGGAACTGCCGGAATTAAGGCTGCATACCTCGGGGCTTGGCGCTCGACAGCTCCAGTTCCAACGCATTCAACGAAAGGATAATGTCGCGGATGGAGTAGTAAATGGAGATCACCAGCGAAATCAGGCACAGAGCAAAGAACGGAAGGCCGACGAAATCGAGCGATAGATGAAAGACCTACTCCGCGAACAAGGAGAGAATGGTAAGCGACACAAAGAAGATGCTGCACGAACTAAAGATCATAGAGGCACGCAGCAAGAGTGCGCGCTGATGGGTGTGACGCAACTGGTCTTCCAGATGCCTTACATCAGCCCCGCGGAAATCGGTATCTTGAATGTCCCGAATAAGCAGGCGCGCCCGGTCAATCGCCCGTCCATAACGGTTGGTGATGCTGAGCAACAGCAGGCCGACACCTGAGATAACGATGACCGGCGCGATGGATGCGGTCAGGATTTGAACGACGGCGCTAATGGGCATGGATGGCGCGCTCCGGTCTATGATGCACGAATCCAGTCTTCCTCCGCCATTGTTCCGTTTGGGCGATGCACCTACGCCGCGGACTACAATATTCGCATCGGTCGAGGCGTATCAAAAATGCAAACAGCGGAAGTGGTCATTATCGGCGGCGGCATAGTGGGTTCGAGCGTGGCGTGGCACCTCACGGAAGCTGGTTGCCACGAGGTTCTGATGGTCGAGCGTGAGTCACATCAAGGCAAGGGATCTACGGGCAAGAGCATGGGCGGGGTACGCGCTCAGTTTGCCACCGCACCCAACATACAAATGTCGCTCTACTCCATTCCCTTCTACGCGAATTTCGAAGAGCGGCTGGGCCATCCCTCGGAATACCGGGCGCAAGGTTATTTATTCGTCGCTACGAAACCCGCGCATATGGAGTATCTGCTCACCAACCAGCGGCTGCAAAAATCGCTGGGACTTACGGGAGTACGGATGCTGACGCGTGAAGAGATCGTGTCGATGGTGCCGCAACTGCGCGCTGACGACGTCCTGGGCGGAAGCTTCTGTGCGACCGATGGATTTGTTGACCCTTACAGCGTGATGGTGGGATTCACCACCCGGGCGTGCGAGCAAGGAGCCACGCTCTGGCGCTCGACAGAGGTCAGCGAAATCCATCGGGACGGCGAGGCGATCAGCGGCGTGGAAACCACGCGCGGCCCAGTCAGTACGCGAGTGGTGGTCAATGCGGCCGGTCCGTGGGCAGCCGAGGCAGCGGCCCTTGCGGGAGTAACGCTGCCGATCGAGCCACTGCGCCGCATGTTGATTCCTACCGAGCCATTCGACGGCGTTCCTCACACTGTCCCCATGGTGATCGACATGACCAACGGTTTTCATTTCCGGCCCGAGAGCCTGGGATTCCTGCTGGCATGGAACGATCCGGAAGAGACGCCTGGCTATAAGACCGACTTCGATCCAGCGTTCATTGAGAAGGTGTTAACTCGCGCCGCTGACCGTGTGCCCTGCTTTGAGAACCTGGCTGTCAATCCGAAACGGGCGTGGGCGGGACTATACGAAATGTCTCCTGATCATCACGCGATTCTTGGACCTGTTCCCGAGGTCCAGGGATTTTATTGCGCCAACGGTTTTAGCGGACACGGCGTGATGCACGCCCCCGCGACCGGAAAGATCCTGGCTGACTTGATCCTGCGAGGGGATACAAACGTGGTGGACAATATTGAAGTGCTCAGTCCGGCGCGCTTCGCCAAGGGCGAAATGCTACATGAGACGGCGGTGCTGTAAGTAAACCTCGATAGCTTGACCGTTCAGAACAACTCCTAAGGAGCCTCTGACTAAGTGATTTCGAAGTCCCGCAGGGGCTAAAGCCCTGTGGCATTTAGGCACTTACGGACGGCCTGAAGGCCCTCCCCTTCAAAACTACCAGTTAATCAGAGCTTCCTAAATGTCGCTACTCTGAATTCTGCCTCGCTCAACCCCCAATGCGCGTCGTGCTCTCCTTCGCCCACTGCGTAGCGCGGCGAAAGGCTTCCGGCAGGGCCGCGAGCAGATCGGTAGCCACCAGCGAATGCTCGCCCATCTTCTCCGCAGCGACATCGCCGGCGAGTCCGTGAAGATACACTGCGGCGACCGCAGCCAGCGGAATATTGTTGGGCATCTGTCCCATGACTCCGGCGGTCATGCCGGTCAGGATGTCACCGGTGCCGCCGGTTGCCATACCTGGATTGCCGGTCGGATTGACCCAAGCGGTTCCGTCAGGGAGGGCGACGATGGTGCGATTGCCCTTCAGCACCAGCACGAGATGATGCTCGCGCGCGAAGTTGCGTGCGACGTTGAGCCGGTCGGCCTGCACCGCTTTGATTGTGATACCAGCGAGCCGCGACATCTCTCCCGGATGAGGCGTGAGCACCAGCGGACGCTCGCGACCATCGAGCAGCTCGGTATGGCCGTCGAAGGCGTTGAGCCCATCAGCATCAATGACCATCGGAACTTTGGTCTGGCGCACGGCTTCGTGGACGAACTGCACGGTTTCCGGATCGCCGCCAATACCCGGGCCGATCGCCACCACGGTCATTGGCTTCATCAGCTTTTGGAAACGGCCGCTCTCGATGGCCGCCATAGCGATGCCGCCGCTAGCGGTTTCGGGCAGCGGCTCAGTCATTAGCTCGGCTGCGAATGAGGCGACGCTGCTTAGCACGCTGGCAGGCGTTGCGACGGTGCTGAGCCCGGCTCCGGCTCGCAACGCGGCTGTGCCCGCCATGGCGGCGGCTCCCGACTTGCCCAGCGATCCGCCGACGATCAGAACATGTCCGTACATGCCCTTATTGCTGTCGGCAGCACGCGGCGCCAGCAGCGTGGCGAAATCGCGTGGCGTGGTGAGCTCCAAGGCGAGCTTGCTCACAATTGCTTCCGGTGGCGATCCGATCGGCGCAATCACGATGGGGCCACGCGTCAGGTTGCCGAAGACATGCGCCGGACGAGGCGCGGTGAAAGTGACAATGGCATCGGCGCGCGCGATGTGCTCGTCGACTTGCGTCGTCATCAAATCGGAATCTGCGCCTGAAGGAATGTCCACCGCGACCACCGGCTTACCGCTGCTGTTCATCGCGGTGATCGCGTCGGCGTAGAAGCCCTTCACCGGCGGCCGAAATCCTGTGCCCAGTATGGCATCAACCAGCAGGTCGCAATTTGCCAGGCTGCGCGACGACTCCGCCTGCAACTCCTGCGCGTTTTGCAGGACAATAGGACGTAGCGGCAGCCGCTCGAACATCGCCAGCGCGTCGCCGCGCAATTCCGATGGAGCGGCGAGCAGCAGCACTTCAACTACGCGTCCGGCACGATGCAGTTTACGCGCCACCACAAATCCGTCGCCTCCATTGTTGCCCTTGCCACAAATGACGGCGACTCGCTTGGCGTGGCGATAGTGCTCGAGGATGAACTGCGCCACGGCGGACCCGGCATTCTCCATCAACGTGATGGACTGCACCCCGTAGCGCGCAGTCGTTACGCGATCGATTTCACGCATCTCTTCGGCGGTGGTGATCTTCATGCGCGCTCCGTCGGCGGAGTCTTCCAAGCGGCGCAGACCGTCGGGCTCGCCCATGGCGATAAGGTGGTCGCCGGAGTGGATCACTTCGTCGGGCGGCGGATTGAAGCGCATGTGAGAATCCACTCCTTTGATCGCAAGCACAATCACACCCATCTCCTGGCGAATACGAGAAGCTTCAAGCGTCGCTCCGACGAAGCGCGAGCCCGCCTGCACCTGCACCTCTTCAATCTCCAGCGGCTTCTGCTGGTTCATGGCGGTATCGAAGAAATCGACGACGTGCGGCCGCATGAAGGTCTGCGCGATGCGGTATCCGGCGAAGTTGTAGGGCGAGACTACGTGGTCGGCGCCGGCAGTGACCAAGTGCTTCTCGGCATCTTCTTCGCTGGCCCGCGCAATGATGTTGAGCTTGGGATTGAGACTGCGTGCGGTGAGGATAATGTAGATGTTGGTGGCGTCGGTGGTGGTGGCGGCAACCAGTCCCCTGGCGCTCTCGATGTGGAGATCGTGCAGCACATGCGCATGCGTGGCGTCACCGACCAGAGTCAGCCAGCCTTTGTCGGCATAGCGCGCCAGTTTGACTTCGTCGCTGTCAACAATGACAAAAGGCAACGGTTTGCGCGCCAGTTCGCGCGCCACGCTGCGGCCGACGCGTCCGGCGCCGCAGATGATGTAATGCTCCGACAATCGGCCGATCTCGCGGTCCATGCGTCTCCTGCCGAATACCGATTGCAGCTCGAATTCTAGCAAAGCCTGAGTTGCGCCCCCGAAGAACAGCAGCACCAGGGCCACACCGGCAACAATGATGAACGTGTTAAAGATGCGGCCCACGTGAGAGAGCGGATGGACCTCGCCGTATCCAATGGTGGTGATGGTGGTCAACACCATGTATACGCCGTCGAACCATGTCCAGCCTTCAATGAAATGGAATCCGGCCACTCCGATGAAGATCAATGCCAGCAGCGCAAGGAAGAGGACCTTCAGGTTGAACAGGGTCTTCACAGTAGCCATTCTGGCGCGTTGCGAAGAGGAGCGCAATAAGAACGCCCTTCCCACTCGGGAAGGGCGGGTAACACCACGTGGCGTGCATCTAGAAGCTATCTCATAAATTGGTTTTGAAGGGGCACGGCTTCAGCCGTGCCGTAAACGGCCTTTAAGGACTGGGCTTTAGCCCCCGAGGCCCCACACTTCGGACCGCGTCGGCATTTGTGAGATGGCTTCTAGTCTCCGGCGACCTTCACCTCGTCAGGTACCATCTTCTGCACCAAGCTGTGATGGCGTCCATAGGTGAAGTAGATGACCAAGCCAATGATGAGCCACACGAACAGGCGGATCCAGGTCTTGCCGTTCAGACCGAGCATCAAGGCGAGCGAGATGATAATGCCCAACAACGGTACGAAGGGCATCCCCGGCGTCCTGAACGGCCGATGCACTTCAGGTCGCTTGCGTCGCATCACCCAGACGCCGGCGCAGACGATGATAAAGGCCATCAGCGTGCCAATGGAGACCATCTGGCCGAGGTCGCCAATGGGCACCAGGGACCCGGTGAAGGCGACGAGGATACCGGTCACGGCGGTCGACTTCCACGGCGTCCGGAACTTGGGATGGATGTCGCCCGCCCACTTCCACAGCAGGCCGTCGTGTGCCATGGAGTAGAAGACGCGCGATTGGCCAAGCAACATTACCAGCATGACCGTGCTGAGCCCGGCCAGCGCACCCGCATTCACCACGTAGCTGCCCCACTTCACGCCGGTCTCGCGTATGGCCAGTGAAACCGGAGCGCCGATGTTCAGGCGCGAGTAGTGCACCGTCGCGGTAAGCAGGCCGGAGACGACGAGGTAGAGCACAGTGCAGATCACGAGCGACCCGAGGATGCCGATGGGCATGTCCCTCTGCGGCTCGCGCGCCTCCTGCGCCGCGGTCGACACTGCGTCGAAACCGATGTAAGCGAAGAAGACGACGCCGGCGCCGCGCAAGACGCCGGACCATCCGAACGAGCCGAAAGAACCGGTGTTTTTGGGCAGGAACACCGCCCAATTCGCGTGCGCGACGTCGGGACGCTTGATCACATACATGCTGGCGACGATGATGAATACAATCACCGCGATCAGCTTCACGAAGACGATGGTCGTGTTGAAGTTCGCCGACTCCTTGATGCCGACGATCAGGATGGTCGTGACGCCAATGATAGCGAAGAACGCCATGAAGTTGAACACGGTGGTGGCGTGCTGGGTCGCGCGCATCATCTGGTCCATGCTGAGGGTCAAATCTGGCGCCCAGCGGCCGTCGACCATCGACCACTTCGCGCCCGGGACATCGCAGATCTGCGGCGGAAGGTTGATGCCGTAGTCCTGGAGGAAGGCGACCAGCGTCGAACTCCAGCCGGAGGCCACGGTGGCCGCGCCGAAGGCGTATTCCAGAATGAGGTCCCAGCCGATGATCCAGGCGAAGATCTCGCCCAGCGTCGCATAGCCATAGGTGTAAGCCGAGCCAGCGATAGGGATCATGGAAGCGAACTCGGCGTAGCAGAGTCCGGCAAAGGCGCAGCCCGTGCCCGCCAGAACGTAGGAGAGCATGATGCCTGGGCCGGCGTACTGCGCCGCCGCCTGGCCGGTGAGCACGAAGATGCCCGCGCCGATAATGGCGCCGATTCCCAGTGTAATAAGGTTTACGGGGCCCAGAGCCCGCTTCAGACTATGTTCGCCGGTTTCAGACGCCTGTCGCATCAGCACGTCAAGAGGCTTGGTCTTTAGCAGATTTGTCATTCAGCTTCGTCTCATTTTTATTCTTCGGTAACCACTTGCGGGTTGCGCTTCGACCACAGGAAATACACGGGAATCCCGAGCAGAACGATGATAAGCCCCGGCCACGTATACTGCGGCTTGTAGCGCAGTAAGACTACATCAATAAACACCGCCATCAAAATATACATCGCAGGCAGCACCGGATATCCGATGGCGCGGTAGGGGCGCGGCTCGTTTGGACGCTTCGCGCGCAGTACAAACAGGCCTGCGATGGTGAGAATATAGAACACCAGCACAGCAAAAATGATGTAGTCCAGCAATTGGTTATAGCTGCCGGAGATGCACAGAATGCAGGTCCAAACACATTGCATCACCAGGGAGTGCGCTGGTGTGCGGTACTTGGGATGGAGCGTTCCGGCGCTGCGGAAGAACAGCCCATTTCTCGCCATCGCGTAGTACACGCGCGCGCCCGCCAAGATCAGTCCATTGTTGCAGCCAAAAGTTGAAATGAGGATGGCGATGGCCATGATCTGCGCGCCACCCGCCCCGAAAATCTGCTGAACCACGGCGGTGGCCACGCGGTCCTCTGGCGCATGTTGGATACCGGCCAGCGGCAGCACGCTCAAATACACGAAGTTCGCCAGCACATAGAGCAGGATGACCGCGCCGGTTCCCAGCGCGAGCGCGAGCGGCAAGTTGCGCTGTGGATTGCGGACTTCACCGGCAGTGAAGGTAACGTTGTTCCACGCGTCTGCCGAGAACAGCGACCCCACCTGCGCTACCGCGATAACGGTGATCGTTCCCACCAGCGCAATCGGACCGCCCACTCCCACCTGCACCGGATGCAAGGCGCCCCATCCCGCATTGCGCCAGAAGTTTGCGCCGAAGTTGGCGGCGATCGCCGAGGCGTTGCGTCCCAGGAAAATTCCCAGCAACACCAAGCCGAGCAGCGCCGCGGTCTTGGCGAAGGTAAACACGTTCTGCACCGCTGCGCCGGTCTTCACGCCGAAGATGTTCAGCACCGAGAGAAAGATCACCACCAGCACGGCCATCAGATTCTGGGTGTTCAGGCCGACATCCATGTTGCCTAACACCATCGGTCCGATAGGAATTGGCGGAACGTGTGCGATGTGCCAGATCCAATGGGTCGATGAGATCGATGGAAAGAACACTCCGAGGAACTTACCGAAGGCGACTCCAACCGCGGCAATGGTTCCGGTTTGGATGACGAGGAACAGGGTCCAACCGTAGAGAAATCCCCACAGCGGGCCCAGCGATTCGCGGAGGTACACGTATTGGCCGCCCGCTCGCGGCATCATGGCAGCCAGCTCTCCGTAGGCGAGCGCGCCGGTGATGGTCATGAATCCGGTCACGACCCAGGCAGCAATAAGGAGGGCGGGCGAATCGACAAGGCGGGCGATCTCCGCCGAGACGATGAAGATGCCGGAGCCGATCATGGAACCCATGACCAGCGTGGTGGCGCTGGTCAGGCCGAGGCCCTTGACCCATTCGTTATCGGTGGAGTGAATCGATACCGTTTTCGTTTCCGTTGCCAAATGGCCTCTGGTTTTTAGACGACAAAGATGCTGGACTGCACTTGGATTATTTATCAGATCTCGCGTTTTGAAGGGGCACGGCTTCAGCCGTGCTGAAACCTGCTGTCATTTATGGCGGCTTTAGCCACTGAGGGACACTCGTTGTTCAAGCGAATGCGATTTCCCTCAGGGGCTGAAGCCCTATTCTCCGCCGCTAATAATGGCACGGCTTAAGCCATGCCCCTTCAAAGCTACCCAAACAGAAGAATGATACAGAGGAACGATCCGCACTAGCCGAACTCCCGTATACCGAAGGCCTGCGGTACCTGAGCCCTGCTTGCGCCGTCGCCTCTTCGACGCCCTTCCGAATTTACACCAAGAGGCGCAAGAATTCCTCAGCAACTTTGGTCGGAGAACTGAGCAGGTCGGAGATGACGGCTACGGAGTCGGCGCCGGCATCCAAGACCGAACGCGCGTTCGCGCGTGTGATGCCGCCGATCGCAACTAGTGGTTTCTCCGTGGCGGCGCGTGCCGCGCGAATGCCATCCAAACCGACAACAGAATCGTGGTGCCTCTTCGAGGAGGTCGCGAACACGGGGCCGTAGGCGATGTAGTCCGCCGGACCGGCATCCGCCTCTCGCAACTGCTCGAGGTTGTGGGTGGAGACCCCGAGAATGCGGCTGGGACCAATCACGGTGCGCGCGCCTTCCGCCGACAAATCTTCCTGACCAACGTGTACGCCCTCGTAACCTGCAGCAATGCAGATGTCGGCACGATCATTCATGATCAGTGTCACGCCACTGCCCAGGGCATGGCGAATCTCCCGCGCATGGTCAAGCATCTCGCGAGTATTACCAACTTTATTGCGATACTGCAGCCAAGTCGCGCCACCGGCGGCGAGGTCACGGGCGTAGTCGACGATGGCGGCGGTGGTGCGCAAGGGTGGAGCGAAGCATGCGACGTCGAGAATGGCGTAGAGCTTGGGTAGGTTTATCTTTGAGTGCATACGAGAACCATTTCACCACGGAGACACGGAGCGCACGGAGAAAACATTAACCATCTGGTTAGCGCCATATCAATTTACGGAACGAAAAGAGATACAACTCCGAGCGAGACTAGGACAGGTCCTAAAATCAATATCAACAGCCACACTTCAAGAAAGGCGTCCCTTGACCATCATGAAAGTTGGACGACGAAAAACGCAGGCAGCTAACACCACAATGCTTCCCAGGTAAACTATTAAACACCCGGTCACATGGTTAGATCTCATAGGTTCCGAGCACAGCTAAAGCTGCGCGCCCAAAACACTCCGTGTCCTCCGTGCCTCCGTGGTGAATAATTCTCACTTCCCCGCTGCACTGTTTTGCGCCAGCAAGCGCTCCATGAAGCTGGTATCGAAGTTGCCCGCGCGGAAGTCGGGATCGGCCATGATGCGGCGGTGTAAAGGAATGCTGGTATAAATCCCTTCGACCACGAACATCTCCAGGGCGCGCGACATGCGCGAAATCGCTTCCGCACGGTCCCGCCCGCGCACGACTAGCTTGGCAATCAAGGAATCGTAGTAGGGCGGGATGACGCCCTCGGCATAGGCCGCGGTGTCCACGCGCACCCCGGTTCCGCCTGGAGTGTTGAACGCCGTGATCTTCCCCGCTGAGGGAGTGAAGCGCTCGGGATGCTCGGCATTAATGCGGCACTCGATCGCGTGGCCGCGAAACACCACGGGCGAGGTGATGATGGAGCTGAGCTTTTCGCCGGCGGCGATCAGGATCTGCGACTTCACCAGGTCAACGTCGGTGGTCATCTCGGTGACGGGATGCTCCACTTGAATGCGCGTGTTCATTTCGATGAACGACAGGCTGCCGTCTTCGTCCATCAAGAATTCGATGGTGCCGGCATTCATGTAGCCGATGTTGCTCAACGTCTTCACCAGAATGCCGCCAATACGCTCACGCAATTCGGGAGTGACTTTGACCGAAGGGGCCTCTTCTACCAGCTTCTGATGACGGCGCTGGATGCTGCACTCGCGCTCGCCCAGGCTCATCACGTTGCCATGCTCGTCGGCCAGCACCTGGAACTCGATATGGCGCGGCCGCTCGATGAACCGCTCCATGTAGAGATCGCCATTGCCAAAAGCCGCCGCTGCCTCCGATTGCGCCGCGTTGAACTGGTTGGGTAATTCCTCTTCGGTTCGGATGATGCGCATGCCGCGTCCACCGCCGCCCGCGGAGGCTTTCACAATCAAGGGAAATCCGACAGTCCGCGCCCACTCCAGCGCTTCGTCGGCCGAGGCGATGATTCCATCCGAGCCGGGCAGAATGGGCACGCCCTGCTTCTTCATGGTGGCGCGCGCTTTTTCTTTTTCACCCATCAGCCGCGTGACCTCGGGCGGCGGCCCGATGAACTTTATGCCGCAGGCCTGGCAGACCTCGGCGAAGTTGGCATTCTCGCTGAGCAGGCCGTAGCCGGGATGGATGGCTTCAACATTGGCGATTTCAGCCGCGCTGATCACTGCAGGAATGTTGAGGTAGCTATCGTGGAGACGTGGCGGACCGATACAGATTGCTTCGTCGGCAAAGCGCACATGCAGCGAGTTGCGGTCGGCCTCGCTGTAAATCGCGACCGCCTTGATGCCTAACTCTTTGCAGGCGCAAATAACCCGCAGGGCAATTTCCCCTCGGTTCGCAATTAAGATCTTCTTAAACATGAAATAAGTGGTGCGCGCCTGGGTTATTCATGAATCTGCAAGTCATTGAAGGGGGCAACTTCGCTGCTACGCTTTCTTGATGCCGAATAGCGGCATTCCATACTCCACTGGACTGCCATTGGCGACAAACATTTTGGCGATCACGCCCGACACATCCGCCTCAATTTCGTTCATCAGCTTCATCGCTTCAATGATGCACAGCACCTGTCCCTCCTTCACGGCATCGCCAACTTTGACGAAGGGAGGAGTACCGGGCGACGGAGCTTCGTAGTAGGTTCCGACAATCGGCGACTTCAGGATGAATAAATCTGCCTCAGGCGGCGCTGCAGATGGGGCCGGAGCCGCTGCGGTTGCCGGCTCTCCGTGGTCGGCGGCCGGAGAGGAAGCGGCAGCAGAGGGGGCCGTAGGCGCGTTCGCAACGGTAAGCGTATGTGCCGGGACCACTGCCGGCGTGACCTGTACCACCTGCGTCGCTTGAGCGCTCGCGCCTCGCTTAACGAGGAGCTTCATATCGCCGCGCTGCAGTTCAAACTCGGCGATGTCCTTTTCGACCAAGAACTCGATTAATTCTTTGATTTCTTTCTGATTCATCTTTATATGTGCCGTCCCTGAAGGGACTTCGATCTATTTTCGCACCTGACCCAGCGCTTACGCGCTGGGCTAGGATTGTTCCGCCCTTCGGGCTGGAGTAAGGCCTTCACACCGCACGGCGCAAGTCGAAGCAAATGCCGTCCGTCAACCCAGAAGGTCGATCTCCAAACTTTCCTCCAGGCTCCACGGTACTAAACGAAACGGCAGTCAACACTACCGCTCTAAATCTCAATCAGTTCCTTGGTAACCGGGGTCAGGACCTGGCAGCCTCGATCGGTGACAACGACCATGTCTTCGATTCGGATGCCGCCCTTGCCCGGCAGGTAGACTCCAGGTTCGATCGTAATTACCATCCCGGGCTCCAGCGTCTCCGCCTGCCCTTTACCGAGGCGCGGTGGCTCGTGAATCTCCAGACCCACCCCGTGGCCGGTTGAATGCGTAAAATAGCGATCCAACTTGGCCCGACGGAGCACCCGGCGAGCCGCTTGGTCCACTTGGCCTGCCGTTTTACCCGGAGCAACCTCTGCGATCCCCGCTAACTGGGCCTCCAGCACTGCTTCGTACCACCGGCGCTCTTCCCGGCTGAGCCGGCCCACGTGTACGGTGCGGGTCATATCAGAACAATAGCCCCGAAGTATAACACCGGAATCGACCACCACGAATCCGCGACGGGGGATTAGTTGAGCCGAGGCACGACCGTGAGGCAAAGCCCCGCGTTTTCCCGCCGCGACGATGGTCTCGAACGACATACCATCGGCGCAGGACCGCCGCGCGGCATATTCCAACCTTCCAGCTACCTCGGACTCACGCACACCAGGCCGGATAAACGCCCGAGCCTCATCATAAACGGCCGCTCCCATATGCACGGCGGCGCGGATGATCGACAACTCTTCCGCGTCCTTGATCATTCGCTGCCGCATGATAAGGCCAGCGGTAGGCCGCCAGTGGATCCGCCGGTGGACCAGCTTTCGCATGGTCTCCGCGGTAGCAACTGTGGTGTAGTCGGCCTCGAAGCCAATTGCCGCTGAGGTCAGCGTGCCTACGCTCTTTGCAGCAGTTTGTAGTAGTGGCTCTTTGGAGATTGCCACCCGTACCCCGCAGACCTCCTCGCGCGCCTGTTCGGTATAACGGCCATCGGTAAAGAAGATGCCGCGTCCTTTGAGAAACAGCAACAGCCCGTTGCTACCGGTGTAGCCACAAAGGTACCGCAGGTTGGCTGGATGCGTGACCACGAAGCCATTGAGCTTCCGGTCTTCGACAGTCTGACGGAATTTCTTTTGCCGTGATCGATAGTCCATTGATGTCGGGTCGTGCGGGTGATGTTCAGTGCTGCGTTATGGCCAATGTTTCTGCCGTCTGCCTGCGAGCGCGATAAATATGATGGCGGCCGGGATGATGGGCGACAGCATCGGCATGCACCACGTAGCTGCCCGTACCGGGAGACGAACCAAAAGGGATTACCGGACTGGTGTTCTCTCCGGCCAACGTGAAGTGTTGATACCCCAGCGTCGTTGCTCTGCCAATGCTATTCACCCCAACCACCACGACGGTGAGATCGAAGTCCTGTCCCGTGTGATTTGTGACCACCACTGACCCGGAGAGAGTGTTTCCCTGCACTTTCGGATGTTCCTTCCAGTCGATGGATAGTCCCGCAATCACCGTGATGGTGATGGCGCGCTGGACTTGCGAGGGAGGCGCGCCGGAGTCAGCGACCGCGATCGTAAAGTGATATTCGCCCGGAGTTGCCGGCACCCCGGAGATCGCTCCGGCGTGCGGGTGCAGTTTGAGACCAGGAGGAAGCTGTCCGTCAACTAGATGCCATAGGTAAGGAGCGTCACCACCGGTTGCGGTCAAAGGGAGATTGAAGTTGCGTCCGGCAACGGCGCTCGAGGCAGGTGATACGGTGATCACTACCCCAGGCTGCTTCTCCGCCGCGGAGCTCTGCCCATGCGCAGGAAAAACAGTGGCCAATGCGAGGAGCACAAGGCCGCAACACCTCATCAGATTACGCATGGTGCCCTCATTATAATAGTGGGTCGTCCGGATAACGGCCGGTGCTGTCCACGCTATTCCACGACGAGCACGAATTGAAAATTCTCTTCCCCAACTGGCACAGTCACGCGCACCCTTCGGGTCTGCGCGGCCTTCTTCAAGGCAGCGGGATCGCGTGCCAGTTTGTTCATCGGATAATAGAAGACACCTTCCAGATCGGCCCGCGGTGGAATCGTGTTGGCCAGAAATGATGTTCGCTCAAGATAATCCGGCGAAATCTGTCGCTGTAGCTGCATGAGGACGTCTGGGTGCGAGGCTTCCTTCATCCGCAGATGGGACACTTCGTCGGAGATCGTGGCCTCGCGCGGAAGACCCGGATCGGAGCTGTCCCAGGCCCCGTGGACTCAGCGATGGACAGCGTAGATATAACCGGCGGCGCGGCATTGGCCATTTGAATCGCCATTTGCTGCATAGCCCGCATGATGTCGCCGTGTTGATGGTCGGTCGCCTCGGGGTCGTCGGCGGTGTCGGAGGTTTGCCCAGCGGCGGCATTCACTGCGAATCGCGACCAGTTGTAGGTACGGCGCATTCGCTTCGCCAGTTCCGTCCCGGAGATTCCCTCCAGATCGCGACCGGCAACCGCGTCTGCAACCTTTACGTCCTCCGGCCTTACGGTCACTGCGTGTTGGCCATTGTTGAGTATCCGCACCTTAACTCCCAGAAACTTGCGATTGGCTACGGAGTGACCCGCAACCACAACGGTATAATTCGCTCCCGAGATGAAGTGATAGTCGATGCCATTAACGTAAAAGGTCCCCTCCTCATGAGGTGGGGAGGACGAGACGGACGTCTTGTCTTGAGCATTGAGCAAGCTACAGAACAAAGCCACACAGAGGATGTAGCGCATGAAACCTCTCGGTCCACAAGAAGGTGGTGTCTGAGAGGTAAATCGGCAAAAGCGGATGCGGCTTAACCGGATGTGGAAAACGACGCTCAGCGCACGGTTGTTTCAGGGCACGACTATTAGTCGTGCCGATAAGTTGTCTATTTTTGTCATCACGAGCCGACTTTAGTCGGCGAGGGATCTGCTTTTTCGACTTTTTCAGCAGCCTCTAAAGTCGAAATCAGGCGCAACTCTCAAATGCACCGCCCAGGCGGTGCTCCACTCGGATACACCAACCCAGAATCTGCCTTACGGCAGCAAGCCGAATACCGCTACCCCGGTCGGAGTGCCCACAAATACTTTGCCGTTGACGATCATTGGCGTGATGAACTTGTTGCCGGCTCCAAACTGATCGCGCGATCCGGCCTGATTGCTGTTGTAAAGCTCGCGCGAAAGATTGGTTGCATCGTAGGCGTGCAAAACTGCCGGGCTCGTATTCTCAATCGCCCAGACGATTCCGTTGGAGGTCCCATTGGCGGAGACGCTGGGCGTCGTACCCGGATAGGTGAACGATGTTGCTGTTTGTCCAATTGGCGAAGTAGAGAGTTTCGCATTGGAAATGCTGAACGCTTTAAGAGGGTTCCCGACCGAACCGTAATACACGGTGTTGTTAAAGTAGGCGGGCATGGCCCAGACGCCACCGGGAAGCGCGCCATCGATCTCCTGATAGATGGCGCTGTCGTTGTTGGGATTGAATTTCCCCATGTTGTCGCGATTGACTACGTAGATGTTGCCGTCTTTCCCAGCACCCACCGCCAAGTGATGTACCTGGTGGCTGCTGTCCATGAGGTCGGGCAGTATCAGCGTGCCTCCCGAACCGAGATCTTCGTCACTATCCGACTCCTGCATGGTGTTGAACATGGTGAAGTAGTCGGCGACCGCAAGTTGACCGGATAGCGAGAGCTTCATGAAGGCATTTCCATAATCGCCATTCACCGGGAATCCGTTGGAGTTGAGCGTCGTATCGAAGGTGCCGTTGCCGTCGAGGAAGTAGATAAACTGGCCATCAGAAGCTAATCCGCTGCCCGCCATCCAAATTGCGCCCTCGTTGCCGTTCGGGGTGACGTCGATCACCGAAGTCTGCGCCAAGGTTTGCGCATTGTAGGCCATGACCCACCCGGTGTAAGGACGCTCGTCGCAATGCGAGGTGAAGGCGATGTAGATGGTTCCTCCCAGTTCCAGCAGTCCGGCACGTTCCGCATATTGACCGGGGGCAAATATGACCTGCCCTCCCTGGCTGCCGTCGCCACTGCCGGGATAGGTTGCCGCGATCTCCGTGGGACCACCGAACAACTCTGCTCCCGTCTTGAGATCGAGGGCATGAAGACGCTGGTGATAGTGTCCAGAAGCATCTTTTGACATGGCTACCAGGTACATGGCGCCGTTCGGTCCCTGCTGGCGGTCGATCACCGGGGTTCCGGTAATTCCGATTTGCGGCGAAATCTGGCTACAACCGTGGGTGTCGCTGGTGGTCTCACCCTGGCCGAGTACTGACACTCTCCAAAACTGCGTGCCGCTGTTGGCGCCGAAGGAATAGACACTGTCATTCTCGGTGACCACGAACACCGTGCTGTCACGAATGCCGCTGATGGTATCGGTTTGGGTATTTACGAACAGAGGCTGCGCGTCAACCTTGCCATCGACCGTAAAGAAGTTGATTTTTCCGAAGGAGCTGGAGTTTACGTTGGAGGGCGTCAAGATCGTTTCTTGCGAGTTCATGCCTTGGCGGGAAATGTCGTAGTGATAGGTAAGCACATCCGTCGGCAATGTCATCGTTGACGGGCCCGGACCTTGCGGCGAGGATGGCGCCGATCCGATGCCGGCACTCGATGACGAACCGGAAGACGAGGGAGGATTCGTTCCCCCGCAGTACAGCATTCCCAGGTTTAAAATGACGAGAAGGGACAACGTGAATTTCAAATGGCTTCGCATGGTTCACCCCAAGTCGTGGACTTCTACCTGTGATGGGGTCTAGATGAACAGGGCTGCCAGAAAGTTGTGTGAATTTCGGAGATAAGCGCCATAGACAGCTGGCTCTTTCGTGCTATCGCGGCTCATTGTTCGCGACGCGCCGCGAACCTCGCTCCCAGCGAATAGCCAATGCAGCAGAGGGTCGGCAGTGTGTATAAGGGCCACGCTAATCCTTCGTCGCAATTCGTGCGGATATCGAAAACGAATTCGTGCAGGAAGTACTGTAACCGGGAAAAGCCGCAGTCCTGGCCGGCATAGGCGGCTACGTTGGGAAGCACGACCATCATCCACAGCACAATCGCCGGAACCCAGATCCATGGTGCGACCGAATGATGGAACTTGCGAGCCACCAGGTATCCCAACAAGAACGATGGCAGCAACGTCGTCAGATCCTGAATATAGGCGGCAACGTGGGAGGGAAAGACACGAAAGAGCAACAAGCTGATCGGAGCGGCCAATAGTGAGCCAACAACGGCTGCGAAAACCAGGTTCGGAACAAACGCCAAGCCCTTAAGCAATGCGTGGAGGACACGCCTGCTGGGAGTCTCGCGCTCGCTTTCGACCAAGGGAGCGACCATGGCGAAAGAGTAGTCCTAAGACAGGGGGCTTGGCCATCTCCAATTAATCGCCTCCCGCCGTGACGCGGACAGCCTTGCCCAGTTTGCGTGGCCGGAACGTCTCGCTCCTGAAGCTTTGGTTCTCCATCCAACCGTCGAGGACGCTCTTCTTGAACTTCCAGCGATTACCCAGCTTGAATGCCGGGATCATCTCCTCAGAGACGTACTTGTAGAGCGTATCGGGCGAAACGCCCAGATATTGCGACGCCTGACGTATATTCATCACTTCGCGCGCATCGGCCAATATGGCTCCTTCCCGGGTCGGGGCTATTGTGGGCTGCAAGTGCGATGTGGGCGATGCATCGGTCTCGTGTAGCTAGCTTTAACGCGGCTACTAATTCTGGGCTCTCCCAATCGAACTAACGCCCGCATGTTCGCCAATTGTTCGCCTTGCAGAGTACTCGCAAAGACCTTCGTAATGCAAGTTATTGTAGGGCGATTCGAGCCGTTTAACCATGCGCCCGATGTTGACCGGCGCGATACCCCGAGTGCTGGGAATGTCAATAGCGGCGGGGGAACAAGGCGAATTGCCGATTGCCATGTGGGCCAGCGGTGTGCAGTTTGGCGGCGGTTCGGTCTATCAGAGCGGCGGGGTGATTCGTGACTGGTCTGGCAGCTCTACCGCCGTTGACCTGAGACCATGCCACCCCCGCCGAGGTGCTCTCATCTGACTGGGAAAGCCACTTATCATTTAGGATGTTCTCGGCTGACAGGAGGCGTCGTGGTCTGTAGCGCTTGCGGATATGAGAATCAGGTTGGGAACCGCTTCTGCGGGATGTGTGGCATCCCGCTGCCGCATCGGCCTTTGACCACTCCGGGTGCGCAGAGCACGGCTAGCCTGACGCATGCGCTCGGGGAGAGTCGAGCGCGGACCGAAGGCCGGACCTCTGATCCAAGCGCAGTCAGTAGCAGTCCCGACGTGGCATCACCGCCAAATCCGCGAGATCACGACGGCCAGTCCGTAACTTCGGCTGACCTCGATGACTTGTCGGGTGAGCCACTACGATCGAGCGACCAGCCAGCTAAGGTTTCCCCTCCACAATTCGATTTGGTCCCGGAAATTCCTTTGGACGAATACGTTCAGAAATTCCACTACGTACCGCCCAGCGACCCGGGAGAGTTCACCATGCGGGGCGACACGGCGGCTATTGAGCCAGCGCCTCCTGCCGCGCCGGAGAACTCCTCAGGGTACTCCGGTCACGCCAGTGGAGACGGCAAGTACGTCAGCCGAGATGGCGTCTCCTTCCGAAATAGCGCCTCCCCAGCTCCCGGAAGACGTGCGAGAGCGACTGGGATTGGAAGTCACGACGGAAGAGCGAACCGACCGGCCGCGATTTCTGGATTTTAACGAGCCGCCAGTTCCGCCGGCGCCGGTGGATTCCAAGCCCACAGATTCCAAGCCGTCAGTTTCCGTGACGCCCATCGCCGGGCCGTCGTTCCTGGGGTTAAGCGATGCGCCACAAGAAGCCGCAACTGCGGATGAGCTTGTCGCCGAAGAGCCGGCGCAAGGTAGATGGAGAATCTGGCTGGCGACAGCTGTGGTGGTGGCCTTCGGCGCTCTGGGAGTGCTGGAGTGGCAGGCGCAAGTGCACCAGACGAACAACGGTCCTGTCGAAGTTATCAGGATGAAGATGCGGAGCCTGACCCGCGGTAGGCCGCCCGAGAGTGCCGGCACGGAAGCTGCACCATCCGCCACCCCTGCTGATTCGTCATCGAAGCCGGAGATGCAGGTCGAGCCATCGCCTCAACCGCAGAACCAAAACCCGTCCGCGAATGCTACGACCACTGCCCCGGCAACGACGGGCGCAGCAAGTGCTCCGACAACAGGTACTGCAACGACAGCCCCCGGGAGTTCCGCTCCGGTGACGCCTTCGCCCAATGCGAATCAGCCTGCTGCTGGACAGCCCACTGCTAAACCATTACCAAACCAAACGCCGAATGCAGCACAAACAAATGCTGGCACGAACCCGGGGGCAAAAAGCGCGGCGGACGCAAGTCGTGCGGATACGTCGAAGTTGACTGGCTCGCCCGCTACGTCGACATCAGCGCCCACCGCCAGCAAGGCTAAGCCATCAGCCCAAGCCGCAGACGATGACCAGGAAGTGATCGTTAGGAAAATAGTTCCTGGCGCCGATGAGGTAGCCAAGGCGGACAATGCCAGTGATTCGGCAGCAGCAGCGGCATGGTTATGGAAGGCGACTGCCAAGGGCAATCCTGCCGCGCCGGTGCGGCTCGCCGACATGTACGTCAAGGGTGACGGCGTGCCTCGCAGCTGCGAACAGGCGATGGTCTTATTGAAGACTGCCGCGGAAAAAGAAAACTCGATGGCCCGCAACCGGCTCGGTTCGCTGTATAGCTCAGGAACTTGCGTGCAACGCAACCGGGTGGAAGCTTATCGCTGGCTGAGTGCAGCGTTGGCTGCCAATCCCACCAGCGAGTGGGCGCAACAGCACCGCGACCAGCTCTGGCAACAGATGACGCCGGAAGAACGCACGATGGCGCAGAAGTATAGGTAAGCCCTATTCGCTTATTCGCTCTCCGCTATTCGCGATTGGCCCGGTGGCGGCCAGCCAAAGTCTGCGTCAGCAACTATAATGATCTCGGGGTGAGGCATTGTGTCTTGCCCGACTCTTGAAACCACTTATCGTTCCCCTGCATCAATCGCCAACTGGAGGAAGAATCAGCATGGCACACGAAGTTCCTGCGCTCCCTTACGACTACTCCGCACTAGAACCTTACATTGACAATCAAACCATGCACCTGCATCACGACAAACACCATGTCGCCTACGTGACCAACTTGAACGCGGCGCTGGAAAAAGCTCCCGAGCTGCAAAAATTGAGCGCCGAGGAACTGGTGAAGAGCCTGGAGAATGTGCCCGAGGCGATTCGCACCGCGGTGCGCAACAATGCTGGCGGGCATGTTAACCACACCATGTTTTGGACGATCATGGGACCGAATGCCGGTGGAGAACCCAGCGGCGCTATCGCGGATGCGATTAAGAACACCTTCGGCGACTTCAACGCCTTCAAAGAAAAGTTCAACGATGCCGGTCTGAAACAGTTCGGCAGCGGCTGGAGCTGGCTGGTGCGCGATCGCAGCGGCAAACTGCAAGTGATGTCCACGCCCAATCAGGACAATCCCCTGAGCCAGGACTTCTCGCCCATCATGGGCAACGACGTCTGGGAGCACGCTTATTACCTGAAGTACCAGAATCGCCGCGGCGACTACCTGAAAGAATGGTGGAACGTGGTGAACTGGGCAGAAGTCAACAAGCGCTTTCAGAACAGCCAGAAATAAAGTTTGGAGCGATCTCGAAAGGGTGCGTATCCCGCACCCTTTTCCACTGCTTGAATTCGCCTCAGTCTCGAGTTTCCAGCGGGGAGGATTTTCACACTACATGCCTTCGCTGAATAGCGGTGCGGGGCGCCCCTCCTGATTTTTGCTGCCGCGCACCACGCAAAATAGGTAGGATGGAAGTCGGGCACTATCGATTGGGACTAACTGCTAGCGCCTAGCTCGGGCTACAATGCCTCGCAAGCGAGGAGTTTGCTTTATGCCGGCTGAAGACCACAGGACCATTTACCGATTCACCGTAATTTTCGAAAAAGAGAACGAAGGTGGCTATCACGTCTTCTGTCCCACCTTGCCCGGTTGCCACACCCAAAGTGAGACGGTGGAGGAGGGTGTCTCGAACGTCCGTGAAGCGATCCAGCTTTACGTTGAGACTTTGCTCGAAGATGGGCTTCCGATTCCCCAGGAAGATATCTTTATCAAGCCGGTCGAGATTAGTGCGTGAGCCCCAAGCTGCCGGCCATAAGCAGCAAAGAGCTTGCCCGCATTGCCCAGCGCCTGGGATTCGAATTCCGTCGTCAAAAGGGCAGCCATTCAATCTATGTGCGCCCCGAAGACAAGCGGCGTGTTGTCATCCCCATGCACTCCGGACGTGACCTTAAGCCCAAGACGCTGCGAGGCATCATTGAGGATCTGGGAATGAGTGTGGAGGAGTTTCGGGGCATGCTCTAGCAACGTGGTTTGGAAGAAAAGGGCTGGGGGCCGGGGTGACCTTCGACGGCCATTTGTGGCAATTTATTCACGCCCTTTCTCACCGCAGGTATAAGCTCGAGAACCGCTCCACACCAACCCTTGAAACCCCGCGATTCGCCGGAAATGTTTGCAGGTAAGGCAGCTCCGCCGTGCGACTTTAGACGTCGAAGTCTCCCATTTATTCGAGCCGTGAACGAGTGGGGTTTTGCGCAAAACAACAAACGATGGAGAACGAATGAAACATTGGATGGTAGTAGCGATGGTGGCGGGACTACTGGCGATGACGGCGGGCAATACCAACGCCGCCGCCGCAGGCAAGAGCGACTCCAAGCAGATCGCGCATGGCGAATACCTGGTGAAGTCCATCGGCCAGTGCGGCGACTGCCATACTCCGATGAACGAGAAGGGCGAGTTCGTACAAGGTCAGTGGTTGCAGGGCAAGAAACTGGATTTTGCACCGACCGTGCCGATGCCAGTCTGGGCCGACACTTCGCCCAACATCGCGGGATTGCCGGGATGGGACCACGAAAAAGCCGTTCAGTTCTTCATGACCGGCATGGCGCCCAATGGGCAGCCGGCGCGCCCGCCGATGCCGCAATACAAGATGAATCGCGCCGACGCCGAGGCCGCGGTGGCCTACCTGGAGTCGTTGAAATAGGACAGTCTGACTCGGGCTTACTTGTGATCGCTCCCGCCGCCGGGCAGCGGCGGGAACACCAAATACAACCCTGGATCAGTTGTCGGCGTCCTGAGCGGCATTCGCCAGCGTGCTCATCACTTGATCGAGGCTGAAGCTGGCCGGCTTCTGACGCGGAGGGAATTGCTTGAAGCTGCTCAGCCACTTGCCGACGTAAGCTTGTGCGGGAACCAGCAAATAAACCCGGTCGAGCCGCCAATGCGAGTAGTCGATGCCCTCGTATTCCGCCCTCTCGAAGGGATCGGCATGCAGGTCCATCAGCTTGGGAACTCGTAGCGCAACGAAGGGTTCCTCCCATACAGCAAAGCCGTGAGCCCGCTGCTCCAGAAACATCAGTTTCCACCGGTTGTAGCGCAGTGCCGCAAGGTCGCCGTCATCCGTCCAATAGAGGAACTCGTGACGGGGATCTTCTTGGGTCTCGCCTTTAAGGTACGGCATCAGGTTGTAGCCATCCAGATGGACCTTGTAGGTCATGCTGCCGGCTTGGTAGCCCGTCAACAGCTTTTCCTTGACGTCGGGCACGCCCGCCGCCGCCATCAGAGTGGCAACCCAGTCCTCATGCGCGCAGATATCGTTCACCACCATTCCGGGCTTGACCACTCCCGGCCAGCGAATGAGGAACGGCACACGATATCCACCTTCCCAGCTCGTGTTCTTCTCGCCACGGAAGGGAGTGGTTCCACCGTCGGGCCAACTCATCGCTTCGGCGCCGTTGTCACTGGTGAAGATGACAATCGTGTTGTCGGCAATGCCGAGGTCATCAAGCTTCTTCAGGATCACGCCAATGTTGTCGTCGAGTTGGGTCATACCCGCGCCGTAGAGGCCCTTCTCATTGACCATGTCCATGTATTTCGGCGGCAAGTGCGTCCAGATATGCATGCGGGTGGTGTTGTGCCAGATGAAGAATGGCTTGCCCGCTTTGACGGAGCGATCCATGTCATCCAGTGTCGCCGCAAGGAACTCGTCGTCGGCGGTCTCCATCCTTTTCTTGGTCAGCGGACCGGTATCCTCGCAGGTCTGCTTGCCCCAGGGGCCGAAGCGCGGATCGGCGGGCGCGGGATTATCCGTCGCCGTGGCTTTGCACTTGAAGACGCCACGCGGCCCGAACTCCGTCCTGAAGCTAGGGTTCTTCGGATAGTCGATGTTTTCCGGCTCCTCTTCGGCGTTCAGGTGATAAAAGTTGCCGAAGAACTCATCGAAGCCGTGCACCGTCGGCAGGAACTCGTTGCGATCACCAAGATGGTTCTTGCCATTCTGGAAGGTCATGTAGCCGAGCGGCTTGAGCAGCTCAGCCAACGTGGGATCTTGTTTCTGCAGGCCGATGGGCGAGCCAGGCAGTCCAACCTTGGTTAGACCCGTGCGAATTGGACTCTGCCCGGTAATAAAAGCTGCGCGTCCCGCCGTGCAGCTCTGCTGCGCGTAGTAGTCGGTAAACAGCGCTCCCTCATGAGCCAGCCGGTCGATGTTGGGAGTCTTGTAGCCCATCATGCCCTGGTTGTAGGCGCTAACATTCCAATAGCCGATGTCATCCCCAAAGATGACGATGATGTTGGGCTTCTTCTGTTGCGCGTTAAGCTGCAGCGCTGTGACCAACGTCCACAGGCAAATCATCCAAGGTACTCGAGATTTTTTCATCGTTTTCCTTTGAACCAGCCCTCCACGGCGGCCGCGGTTGTCTTCCTCGAATCGGAGAGCTCGCGCAGCGGGGACGCAGATGGCAAGTGAGCACGTCTCGCAAAACGGAGAGGCCTCGTTGCACGGCACCCTCTTAGAGGAGGTCGCTGGACTGCCTTTAGTATTCGGTGTTCCAAGGGAGTAGAACACACTTTTGGCTCGAAGCGCTATGCGATAAGTCCCCCGCCGTTCTGCAAATCGGAAACTGGCTTGCTCCTGCTAATCCTCGGATAGATGGCGTGAACTCGCCATGTCGTACGTGATCCTCTGCCGTAAGGATTGCTTGTAATAAAGCTGTTTACGTAAACAATCCAAGAACAGGGCTGCGATTCACTATAAACTGCTGCTGTGATGGTCTAAGGTTGATGGTGAAGTCATAACGGAGAGTGAATCATGAAGAAAAGCTTCGTATCAGTTCTGGTGATAGTCAGCGCGTTACTTGTGTGCAGCGTATCCGTCATCGGTCAGCAGGCGGCGCAGCAGCCCGCAGCGCAAAGTGCTCCGGGAGCGGACGCACAAGCCGAACAACATCAAGGACCAAGACATCGAGATGCTTCGGGCGAACCTTCGCGCTCAGCGCAAGCAGATCATGGCGGAGAACATGACTCTGACCGCCGACGAGGCCACCAAGTTCTGGCCTATTTTTGACCAGTATCGCCAGGAAGCCATCAAGCCCAATGACGAACGGTGGGCGGTGATTAAGGACTATGCCACGAACTACGGCACCATGACCGATGCGCAGGCGCAGGATTACATGAAGAGATCGACGGCGGTTGACCAGCAGCTGCTCGCATTGCGCATGAAGTACGTCCCGATATTTGAGAAGGTCGTCTCGGCGAAGAAGACTGCATTGTGGTACCAGATCGATCGCCGTGTCGATCTGCTGATCAATCTGCAGTTGTCCGCGCAGATTCCCATGGTCGATACCAGCAAGTAGGCTGGAAAAGCGCGAGACCCTTCGACAAGCTCAGGGCAGGCTCTGTGCCACCCGCCCGCATTCCCCTTCCGATGGAATACAATTTGCCTTGCTTAGCCCGTGGGCAGAAAGGAACAACAACACATGCGATTCAGATTCAATCTTGCGCTGGCTGCGATCTTCCTGCTGGGATTTTCGGTGGCAGCGTTCGCCGGCAACGTAAGAACGGACTACGACCACTCGGTGAACTTCGCGCAGTACAAAACCTACTCGTGGGGGAAGGTGCAGACCTCCAATCCTTTCTACGTCTCCCGCATCAAGCAGGCCGTCGACAAAGACCTGCAGGCCAAAGGATGGCAGTTGGTTGAGTCCGGCGGTTCCGTGATGATCTTTGCCACCGACAACGTCCACGACCAGAAACAGCTCCAGACCATGTACGACGGTATGGGCGGCGGCTGGGGCGGCGGCTGGGGTTGGGGCGGCTGGGGCTGGGGTGGTGGCTGGGGTCCCGGGGGAATGGGTGAGGCCACAACCACGACCACCAATCAGCGTGTAGCAAACCTCGCCATCGACCTGTTCGACGCCAGCTCCAAGAAGCTCCTGTGGCGGGGCTTGGCTACGCAAGACCTCGGCAGCAATTCGGAGAAGAACACCAAGTCTCTGGACGGAGACATCAACAACATGTTCAAGAGGTTTCCACCAAAACCCTAGTTCCTAACTGTTCAGGCTTCGGGTGGCGCCACCCTTTCGATCTAATCCGTAGCGTAGCCAGAAAGCTAGGGTGCCCCATCCTTCCCGCTCCAGCGGGAGGATGGGCCCAGAGCTGTGAGCCGCATCACGGCGCGAACTGCAAGGCGCACCTAAACTCCAAGCATGCCTTGGGGTTTGAAGCGTTACCAGGATACTGGAGACCTGCACTTCATTACCTTCAGCTGTTACCAGAGACAGCCATTTCTCTCCACGCCGAACGCCTGGGGCCCCAGGCTCCGTTCCCTGATCACGACCAAAGCAAATCGGCGGTTCTGGACCGTCTGACAGGTAAGCAGCTGCCTTTTTCCGAAGCGTGAGACAAACCCCGCACATCTTAAACTGTAAGGAGAAAATTCCATGAAGATTACAGTTACCACTCCTACGGGCCACATCGGCAGCAAACTCGCCAACATACTTCTTGACCGCAAGTCGGATGTCACGCTGATAGCCCGACATCCCGAAAAAGTGAAAGATCTAACCAGCCGCGGTGCACAGGTCATCGCCGGTGAGCACAGCGATCCCGCGATTGTTGAGCAGGCGGTGCGTGGCGCCGACGCGCTGTTCTGGCTGACGCCTGCAGACATGACCTCGCACGATCCGTTGGGCACGGCCCGCCGCATGGCCGAGGCGGGAGCCAGCGTGATCCGCAAGCATCCGGAGCTGCATGTGGTTCATCTCTCGAGTGCAGGAGCATTCCTGCCGAGTGGCACAGGGCCGATTGTTGGACACTACGGGGCGGAAGAGACGTTCCGCGCTGCCGGGAAGAACATCGTCTCGCTGCGCCCAAACGAGTTCATGGAGAACGTGTTTTTCTCGCTGCCGACGATCGTCGCGCAGGGGGCCATCTACACGACGCTCCAGGGATCGGTGCAAGCGCCGATCATTGCCACGCAGGACATCGCTGAGGTTGCCGCTGAGTTTCTGCTCAAACCGATCGACGGCCATCACGTGGTCGATATCGTGGGCCCGCAGGAGATTTCGTTGGACGAGTGGGCTCGCATCGCCGGACAGGCCATCGGGAAACAAATCCGCGTGGTCACCATCCCGGGCGACAAGCTGAAGGCCGCAATGAGCCAGAGCGGAATGTCGCCGGAGATGGCAGCGCTGCTGGTTGAAATGGAAGAGGCAATCTCCAAAATCCAGCAATTCAAAGGGGACCAAAAACGCACCGGCAAAGTTACATTCTCGCAATTTGCCCGAGAGGTGTTCGCCCCCGCATATAAGAGAGCCGTGCAATCGGCGGCGTAGTCAGCCCGGTGCCCCAGGTGTCGGGCGGGTGGCCCGTCCCTTCAATTTCATCTGAGGCTTCAGCCCGAAAGCTCGGGTGCCCCATCCTTCCCGCTTCAGCGGGAGGATGGGCGCAGAGCTGTGAGCCGCATCACGGCGCGAGCCGCAAGGCGCACCTAGACTCCAAGCATGCCTTGGGGTTTGAAGCGTTACCAGGACACTGGAGACCTGCACTTCATCACCTTCAGCTGTTACCACAGACAGCCGTTTCTCTCCACGCCGAACGCCTGTCGAGTCTTCGAGGAGACTCTGGAAGATGTCCGCCGTTGGTATGGGTTGTATGTGAAAGGCTACGTTGTCATGCCCGAACAACCACCCCAACAAGCGCGAAAAGAAGCACTTGTTGGGGACCCCGGCAAGCGTGCACCTGCTCGTCAGCGAGCCCGAACGAAGCAAGCTGCGGGTTGCCCTCCAGATGTTGAAGCAAATTGTGGCACAAAAGCTCAGCCCGCATTTCGGCATCGGTTGGCGAAAAGAATGCCAAGCGCTTCTGGCAGGTCAGGTATTACGACTTCAACGTCAGGACGCGCAAGAAGCAGATTGAGAAG
This sequence comes from uncultured Acidobacteriaceae bacterium, assembly GCA_963721155.1. Classification (GTDB taxonomy): domain Bacteria; phylum Acidobacteriota; class Terriglobia; order Terriglobales; family Acidobacteriaceae; genus Bog-257. The sequence continues at coordinate 436,495 of CAVRID010000005.1, forward strand.
CTACGTTATATCCATCGGAATCCCGTGTATCGTGGGTTAGTAGAGAAGCCGGAGGATTGGCCGTGGAGCAGCTTCCTCCATTACGCAACCGGGATAGAGGGTGTGGTGGAGATTGAGTCGGGATGGACAGGCCGCAAGCGTGAACGCATGGGTGTGCCTTTGCGGCTGAAGCTCATAAGCAAGCCGGTTACCTTTGGTGACCATTCTGCATGACCTCTGGCCCGCCTACTTCCATTACTTCTTCAGCGACGCCCTCAAGCGCGGACTGGAAACAGTCGATTTTCACATTAGGCAATGAGCAAGGATTGGAAGCTTTCTACAACTTTGCTCTAACTCGATGGTTTCGCGTCGCGGCTGATCTTCAGGTGATTGAGCCGGGTAATCGAAGTTTCAGCACCGAAGTTTATGCAGGAGTCAGAGGGCAAGTGAGGTTTTGAAAAAACACCGAGCATATGAAAAGCAGCACACACATGGCCGCTGGGCTGCTGGAGATCGGTTGGCCGGTCGGCATCAAGCTGGCAGAAGACCCTGGTCGGCGGATTGCCGGCATCGTGACCGCCGTATTGTTCATGGCGGGAAGCGGCACGTGCCTGTGGCTCGCCCAGAAGCAGATTCCCATGGGAACCGCCTATGCCGTCTGGACTGGCATTGGCGCGGTGGGCACGTTGCTGACTGGAATTTGGTTTTATGGCGAACCGGCAAATGTGATGCGCCTTGGTTCGGCCGTTCTCATTGTGGCGGGCATCGTCGGTTTGAAATTGGCCCACGGATAAATGCAACAAAGCACAGTTACGTTTTCTTGACCTAAAAGATCGGAAGGGACTCATATGAAATCGGTTCGCAGACTCGCTACTCGCGTCACCTTATTCGCAGCCATCGTTGGCATGGCTGCCATCTCGGCTCTTGCGGCTGACAAGGCCGATTACGTTTTCAAGAACGGCGCAATCTACACGATTGACAGCAAGAATCCGACGGCACAGGCAATCGCCGTCACCGGCAAACATATTTCCTACGTCGGAACCAATGACGGCGTGCAGCCGTTCATCGGCGACAAGACACAGGTCATCGACCTCAAAGGGCAGATGCTGCTGCCGGGATTCGTTGAATCGCATATCCACCCAACGATGGCGCTGGTAGCGGAAGGCGCCGACTTGCAGTTCGACTCGCTGGACCAGTTGCTCGCATCGGTGAAGAAGTGGGCCGACGCTCACCCTGATGCCAAAGTGATTCGCGGCTTCGGATGGCGCTATTCTCTCTTTCCCACGACTGGCCCAACCAAAGAGCCTCTCGACAAACTATTCCCCGACCGTCCGGTATTCCTCTTTGCGATTGACGGCCACAGCGGATGGGTCAACAGCAAAGCGCTGGAGATGACAGGAGTGAACGCCAAAACTCCGGACCCGGTGCCCGGCTTCAGTTTCTTTGCGCGAGACCCTAAGACCGGTGAGCCGACCGGTTGGGTGGTTGAGGGCCCTGCGGAACAAGCGGTGTTCTTCAAACTGCAGCCGCCTTCCGCCGAACTCGCCATTGCGGCTTTGACCGAAATGTTGCCGAAGTTCTCGGCGGCAGGCATTACGGCCGTGTTTGACGCCGGAATTTCCACCATGCCGACCGAGGACGGCTTGGATGGCTATCAGAATTTAGAGAAAGAAAACAAGCTGCCTGTGCGTGTGGTTGCCAGCTACTACTGGAACAATCCTGCGACAGAGGATCCGGCGGGAATTGCCCTGAAGCTACGGGACAAATATCACTCCGAATTGGTGCAGTTCCGGGCACTGAAGGTCAACGCCGACGGCGGAGAGGCCCAGCACACGGCCGTGCTGCTGAAGCCCTACTTCGACCGGCCCGGCTTCTACGGCGAGTACCTTCTCGATCCCAAACTCATGGAGGCAGCTGTCCTGAAAGCGCAGGCGAACGGACTGGATACCCACTGCCACTGCTATGGGGATGCCGCAATTCGTGCGTATCTGGACATTGTGGCCAAGGCCGAGAAGCAATACCCCAATAGCCCCTCTCGGCACACAATTGCGCATTCCCTGATGATTACAGATCAGGATGTGCCACGCTTCAAAGAACTGAACGTAACCATGCAGACGTCCGCTCAGTGGATCACCCCCGACCCCTACAGCGAGATGATGATGAAGATTCTCGGCACCGAGCTGGTCAACACAGAGTGGGCCCGCATGAATTCCGTTCTGAAAGCCGGCGGCAGGCTGGCATTCGGGACCGACTGGCCGGCAGCAGGATACGTTTCGAGTTACAAGCCGCTCGATGCTATCCAGGTCGCGCTGACGCGTGCAATTCTCAAGCAGTACGGCGAGACGCAGTTCACCCCCATCATGCCGCCGGCAGACGAGCGCATCACGCTGGAGCAGGCTCTCAAGGCCTCTACGCTCGACTCGGCATACGTATTAGACCTGGAGAAGCAGATTGGCTCTCTCGAAGTTGGAAAGCTGGCCGATATCGTTGTGCTGGAGAAAGACCTGTACAAGATTCCTCCGGCCGACATCAGCACGACGAAGGTGAAACTGACGATGATGAACGGCAACGTGACCTACCGCGCACAGTAGTCGCGGCGGGTGGCCCGTCCTTTCCATTTCATCTGAGGCTTCAGCCTGATAGCTCGGGTGCCCCATCCTTCTCGCCTTCAGGCGGGAGGATGGGCCCAAGGTTCCGGCAAGGTTCAATACCAAAGGCCCACCCTCCGGCTAAAGCAGGAAGGGTGGGGCACCCGCGCGTGGCTCCCCGCCGAAGTGAGTTGCAAAAAGAACGCGGGCGCTGGTTGCCCCGGGGCTGAAGCCCTATTTTTGGATTGGCGTGTGACGCGAAGCTGAAGCTTCGCTCTACCCGTCGGAAACCCTCGCGGGCTGAAGCCCCTCGGGATGGGAAGAGGGAAGGGCCGAATCGGCACGACTGAAGTCGTGCCCTGATACAAACCGCGGAGTGACTGAGGTTCTGCCCTGATACAAAGCCGCGGGGCACAGAGTTTTTCAGCTACCCGTGAGGTCGTGCCCTGATACAGAGCGATTAAGTGGAAAGCGAACCGCAGATCCCTCCGCTGCGCAAAATCGTGTCGCGAAAGGCACGATTTTGCTCCGGTCGGGATGACAAAACAGAAAGGCTGCGGTCGGCGCAGCTAAAGCTGCGCCCCTTCAAACCGGCTGCGGCGAAGTTTTTCAGCGGCTTGTGAAGTCGTGCCCCGATACGAATCTCAAGTCGCATGAGTCGCTCAAAAAGAAGAACGGGACGCTGATCGCGTCCCGTCTGGCCACTAGCCACTGATCACTGCTTCTAGTCGTGTACACCATCCATAAATGCCCGCAGCTTCCGCGAGCGCGAGGGATGCCGCAGTTTGCGCAGCGCTTTGGCCTCAATTTGGCGGATGCGTTCGCGTGTGACCGCGAACGACTGGCCCACTTCTTCAAGCGTGTGCTCGGAGCCGTCTTCCAGGCCGAAGCGCATCTTGATCACCTTCTCCTCGCGGGGCGTGAGCGTGCGCAGCACCTGCGCCGTCTGCTCCTTGAGGTTGACGTTGATCACCGCTTCCGCCGGCGAAACCACGGCGCGATCTTCGATGAAGTCGCCCAAGTGCGAATCTTCTTCTTCGCCGATCGGCGTCTCCAGAGAGATTGGCTCCTGTGCGATCTTCAGCACCTTGCGCACCTTGGCCACCGGAATGTCCATGCGCTTGGCAATCTCTTCCGAGGTAGGCTCACGGCCGAGTTCCTGCACCAGCTGCCGCGAAGTGCGGATCAGCTTGTTGATGGTCTCGATCATGTGCACCGGAATGCGGATGGTGCGCGCCTGATCGGCGATAGCGCGGGTGATGGCCTGACGAATCCACCACGTCGCGTAGGTCGAGAACTTATAGCCGCGGCGGTACTCGAACTTATCCACCGCCTTCATCAGGCCGATGTTGCCCTCCTGAATGAGGTCGAGGAACTGCAAGCCGCGATTCGTGTACTTCTTGGCGATGGACACCACCAGTCGCAGGTTGGCTTCGATCAGCTCGCGCTTGGCGTACTCGGCATCGACGTCGCCCTGCACGATTTCGCGTTGGGTGCGCTTCAGCTCGGCAAAGTTGGCGCCGGCATCGTGCTCCATGCGCTCCAGGTCGATGCGAATCTGCCGCGCCTGCTTGCGCAGTTCCTTCTTGGCTTCCTCGGCGCGAGTCTGATCGACCCGTTTCTCGAAGTTCGTCGCTTGCTTGTCGAGACCGCGCATGCTGTCGACGGTCTTGTTGACGCGGTCGATCAGGCGCTTGCGCTCGGCGTTGGTGAAGCCCAGCCTGCGAATGACTCGCGAGACCGCAACCTGCTGGCGCCCCAGCGCCCAACGATAACGGCGGTATTCTTTGGGCCGCTTCTTCTGCGGAATTTCAATCAGCCGCTCGAAGAGCTGCATTGATTTTTTGTGGTGCTTGGAGAGCTCGTCGATCCTGCCCGTGATCTCCTTCAGGCGATTGAGGACCACCTCTTCTGTGATCTCCTCCTCGTCGAAGAGCACGATCTCCTTGATGGAGCGAACGCCGCGCTTCAAGTCCTCGCCGATGCCAACGATTTCGTGAATCACGATAGGCGAGCGCGACAAGGCCTTCAGTACGCGCAGCTGACCGCGTTCGATGCGCTTGGCGATCTCGACTTCGCCTTCGCGAGTGAGCAGCGGGACCGTGCCCATCTCGCGCAGATACATACGGACGGGATCATTGGTTTTTTCCAGCGCGCCAGGCGTGAGGTCGAGTTCAACGTCCTCGCCGGCCTCGATCTCGGCGTCGAACTTCTTGTCGAGCGAGCCGGCGATCTTCGGACCTTCGAGCACGTCGATGCCTTGCGTGCCGATGGTAGTCAGCAAGTCCTCGAGGTCGTCGGGCGAATGCATCTCGCGCGGGATAAGGTCATTGACCTCGTTGTAAGTGAGGTAGCCCTTTTCTTTTCCGGCGTCGATCAATTTTTTGATGTCTTCGAACTTATCTTCAAGAGCCAAAGCGGAGTTTCCTCTAAATGGCGCCGGTCAGGCGGCGCGCCTCTTCCATGCACACCACGGCGGGAACGGCACTGCAGTACCGACATGCGCAGAAACTTTCAGATTTTATCATAGGCTGGGCCCGCTCCCAAGCCTTATTTCGCGAACCAGAAAACTCTGGTAACCATTCGAACCTGAATCGCCTCGCAAATTCAGGCGTACGATTCACTCTACAGAATTAGATGTTGGCGGTTACTAGTTAGCTTCATCCTTTTGAATCAATTATTTATGAGCAATTCCGGCGTCCAGGGAGGGCTTCTGCCGGCCCTCGGCACTCGGCAAATCTTTACGAGCTTTCGGCTGTAGTGCTCATGGCACGGCGTAGCTTTACCCGTTCCTGAAGTAGTCTCGCGGCGGATGCCGAATCCTGCTGCCGCTCAGCCTCTTTCAACTGCACCTGGAGATCTTCCAATTGCCGGAGGAACACCCGGCGCCGCAACGAACGGATCGAACTCTCCAGCAACTCTGGTGTGAGCTCTTCGTGCTCGTCCATCAGCACGGTCGCCAGCAGGCGGCGAGCGTCTTCCTCTATTGGCAACGACATGGCATCGAGGCCCTGTTCGTGCGCCAGCAACAAGGCATCCAGCAAACCTTCCGCCGCGGATCCACTGTGCAACCGCTCGCGGCTCAGCGCAAAGTGCGCCTGGCGTGCCGGCTCAAAGTCGAGGTCCTGACCGCCGCGGTCGCTGACCGGACTGTGGGCCAACTCCTGGCTTGCCAGCGCCCGGATCAAAACGCGCTCGGCATCCGTCAGTCCCATCGCACCGGGAGTATTCACCCGCGACGCAGAACGCGTGCCCGCGGCGTGACGCAGTTCCTGGCGCAACACCGCCGACTCAATTCCCAAGCGATGCGAGATCTCATTCGCCCACTCGTCGCGCACGATGCGGCTGGGCACACGCTGAATGTGCGGCAGCAGGTAGTTCAGGGCTTTCACTTTGCCTTCGGGAGTGCGGGCCGGAAACAAGGCACGTGAGCGTTCAATCAGATAATCAAAATATTTCTGTGAGTGGGAAAGTGCCTCGCCATAGGCAGCTGTCCCCTTGCGCCGAATGTACAGGTCGGGGTCGAATCCCGACTCGAGCGTAAGAACTTTGATCTGAAACTCTTCGCTCACCAGCAGCGCCAGCGAGCGCTCGGCCGCCGCGGCGCCAGCGGTGTCGGGGTCGAAGTTCACGACGATGTTCTTGCTGAATCGTCCCAGCAGCCGGGCTTGCAACTCCGTGAAGGCCGTGCCTGAGCTGGCGATGACGTTGCGAAATCCAGCCGTGTACACCGAGATGCAGTCCATCTGTCCTTCGACCAGGATGGCATATTCCAGCTTGCGGATCGGCTCTTTCGCCTTGTCGAGATTGAACAGCACCCGCGACTTGGAGTAGATCGGCGTCTCCGGCGAGTTGAGGTATTTAGGGCCAGCCTTCTCGTCGCTCGCCAGCGTTCGGCCGGTGAAGGCGATCACCTTTCCCGACTCGTTGGTGATGGGAAACATGACCCGATTGCGAAAGCGGGAGTACATAGAGACAAGGGGTGAGGGGCTAGGGGTTAGTGTGTTCGATTCGGAAGAATCTTCTGGCCCCTGATCCCTAGTCCCTAATCCCTGTCCCTTATCTTTCCACGAGAACAAGCCGGACTCGCGCAGCAACGCTTCGTCATATTGCCCGCGCAGCGCGTCGCGCAGCAGAAAGCCAGACTCGGGCGCGTAACCCATGCGGAACTCGGCGATGATTTCGGGACTGATTCCGCGCGAGGCAAGATACTCGCGTGCGTGAGCAGCCTCGGGACGGCGCAATTGTTCCTGGAAGAACTTGCAGGCGCGCTCGTGAATTTCAATGAGCCCGACACGCATGCCAGCCTGACGCTCCTCCTCGGGCGAGGCGAAGCTCATTTTAGGCAGCGGGATCTTGAGTTTCTCTGCGATCAGGCGGACCGCTTCCGGAAAGCTAATGTTTTCGATCTTCTGCACGAAGTTGAAGACGTCGCCCGAGGCTCCGCAGCCAAAGCAGTGGAAGAATTGCCGCGAGGCATGTACCGAGAACGACGGCGTCTTTTCCTGGTGAAAGGGGCACAGACCCTGGAAGTTTTGCGCGCCGCTTTTGCGCAGCGTCATGTACTCGCCCACAATGCGGACGATGTCGGCCTGCTGCTTGACCGTGTATGCGAAGTCTCCGGGGTTGGCCATGCTGTATTAGTGTGCAGGAAGGAGAAAGAGGATTCAGCCGGAATCGGGAGTGCGACTGTGAATACCCTGTGGATTTCCCCAGGAAAGAGTGGAAGTGCGGTGGATTACCGGGCCTGCTGGCAATAAACTCAGTAGTAGGTCAAAGTTCGCGAGTCGCGCTGGACTTCCACCATCGAGTTGGTTCCCTTGTCCCAAACCATTACCGAACGGGAGGTCCAGTTCCCGTGGCCATCGCGCGCATATTTGTATGCGATTTTCTCCAAAAAGGCGCCATTGCTGTTGTATAGCAACACGTCATCCGGTTCAGTAGCCCACTCGCGGCCCTCATGGTGCTCGACGGTCCTACTGAGTTCGCCGGTCTCGGAAAACACAAAGGTAACCGAGAAGTGCGAGGTATGCGTCCAGACTACAGATGGGCTGAACTGCTTCCATTGCGGATCTTGCCACTTCGAGATGACTTCGCCATTGATGGCGGTGAAGGTTAAAACTGCGCGGCCGTTGGAGTCGTACTGCGAAAAGTCCAGTCGTCCAATGGGATCGTCAGAGCGAGTCTTCCAATGTAACTGCACGGTGCCATCCGGGGCATAGGACTTGGATTCATGAAAGGCGAGAGGGTCCAGGAATGCATAGTCGGTTTCGCTAGAGAGCCGCCCGTCTTCGTAAAAAGACTCGGAACGGATAGTCCATCCCACCTCGTCGTAGGTCTCAACCTCGTGGCTTTCGAGCTTGCCATTGCGATAACGTTTCGTCTCCTTCCTGTCACAATTGCCCTGCGTCTCAGTCCGCGCATTGGATTCCAAATAGTTGCCGTCCTCATCGCGCGCCTGTTTCGAAACCGCCTGCGGCTTGCCATCAATGAGTTGGGCTGCCGACTCGATGATCCAGCCGTTTGTGTCGAAAACTAGCCACGGGGTCCCGCCAAAGTAATACAAATGGCGTTCTTTTGGATCGCGAGGATCGGGATTGACTTGGGTAGTAACAATCAAAGAGCTGTGAACCGGTCCCTGAAGGCCAAGATTGGTCCGGTCGTTTTGCTCGTCGCCGGGTAGATGGTCTTGAGCAGCAAGACTGCAGCTCAAGAGTAATGCCACCGTCAGCGAGCGCACAATTCGGCTTCTCATGGCGATTCTGAGGGTATTAGAAACCGCGACGGCCGCTAGAGTTCCGAAATTTTGAATGACAGTAAGTGTTTACTCGCCCGCATTCGCCTCGCCCATCAACATGATCGGCGAGGTCGGCTTGTCGGAACCTTCCTCGTTCTCCACGGTGATCGCAAACGCTTTGGCTTCCACGCCTTCGGGCATCTTGTGGTCCATCATCATGGCGTTGCCATGCTCGTCGGGTTTGAAGACCCCCGCCGGCATCGGAGCACCGTTCATGGGAATGATCCACAGCTCGTAAGCCTTGCCCACCGGTACTTGAGGCATGTTGCTCGCCATGAACATCATTCGGTTCCGGGAGGGGCTGAAGATGGCGGTGCCGTTCGGCTGCTTCGGCGACTTTTGCGGATTCAACGATACGTGAACTGCGTCGGGCGCAGTGAGCAACCTCATCTCTTCGTTGAGGCGGTCAAGCTGGATCGCCTGGTCCTGATTGTGACCGGCCAGCTCGGCGAGCTGATCTTTCATGCGGCCGTTGCTGCGCCACAGTCCAGCCAGCGCGAAAAGCAGCACGAGTGCGGCCAGCGTTGGAATCCAAGCCCACCCAAAGCTGCGACCCGAAGACGGTTGCGTTACCGGCGCGGAGACTCCCCGCGGTTCAGCGGCGATGGCCCGCATCAAACGATCTTTGCTGCGGGCGGGCGGCTGCGGACCGCTGCTCGACAAGCCGAGCAGTCCCAGGTCGCCACGCAGCGCCTGCAATTCGCGACGGCACGCGGCGCAGGTGTCCAGGTGCGCTTCCAACTCCTGACGCTCGCTGCCGGTCAACTCATCCAGCGCGTACAGGGCCAGGTCTTCCGCGAATTGGTCGTGTGTCTTCACAGGTACAAAGCTCGCTATTCGCCTTTCGCTATTAGCTATTCGCCCTTGCCTCTTCGCCGAGTACGCTCTTCCCGCCTCCCGAAAGGCGAACAGCCAAAAGCGAAGAGCGGTTTTCCTTCATCATGCAAACTTGGCGCGCAACTGCTGCAGTCCACTGCGAATGCGCGTCTTAATCGTACCCAAAGGCTCGCCTGTTTTCTCAGCTATTTCGGTGTGCGTCAGGCCCTGAAAAAAGGCCAGCTCCATGGCCTGGCGTTGCTCAGAACTCATTCCTTCTAGTGCGCCGCGCACCTTCTCGATGATCAGGGCCCGCTCGGTCTCATCGCGTAAATCGGGACCGCTGGCGATAACGCAATCCTCGATGTCGGTTTCCGGACGCCGCTTGCGCAACCGATCGATCGAGCGATGACGGGCAATCACCGCCAACCACGCGGCCAGGCTGCCCCGGCTGGCATCGAAGGCATCGGGATTGCGCCACAGCTGCAGGAAAACGTCCTGGAGCACATCCTCCGCCCCTCCAGCATCCTGGAGCACGCGCAGCGCCACTGCATAAACCACCTTGGAATACCGGTCGTAAAGGTCGGACATGGCCTGCTGGTCTCCGGCACGGATGCGCGCCACCAGCCGCATCTCGTCTCCGGGATCGCGAGTCAATGCGCTCTTTTCGATCGGCTCCATATCGTTATACGTTCCAGAAGCGCCGCCAGATTGCCGCTATCACCGCCATCCAGCAACGTTAGATGCCAGAAAGATCTCGCGACAAATTCTATCGAAGAAACTGGCAACTGACGACCCGCTACTGGCTACTGCTTCCTCCGCCCCTGCATTTCGAGCAGTATCTCCGAACGCGCGCTGTCCGGTAAAGCGCTGCGAATGGCCGGGAAAATCACCTCTTCCTCCATCTGCAAATGCGCGCGAAACATCTCTTCCAGAGCTTTTGTAATGGAGCACATTTCCCCGCCAACCTGAGGCAGAGTGCCGGGGTTATTTTTTACCAGCGCTAGCAATGGCAGTAAGCGTTCCAGCAATTCATCGATCGCCTGATGTTGGTCCGCCATCGCCACTAATGCGTGGCGGACCTGTTCGCCGGCGACCGAGTGCAGGCGAGGTTGGAGGGTTTGGTCCTCGTCAGCCTCATGTAAAGGCAGCGAGACGCTGTAGTAACGATGAACACCCGCCGCGGCTTGCACGATTTCTTCCGCGGCGGCGCCTTGTGCATGCGCCAGCTTGACGGCGACGCCGGTGAAGTGACGAATGCGCTGATGGCATCCGGTGAGCAGGTCGACAGCGTCCTCGGTTTTGGACTGTTGGGAGGAATTCTGAGATGTAATCTGGTTCAACATCGTGGTTCCATTATCGCGCAGAAAGCAGGGGTCTAGGGATTAGGGGTCAGGGGCTAGGGATCAGAGGGTAGGGATCAGAGGGTAGGGATCAGAGGGTAAGGGATCAGAGGGTAGGGATCAGAGGGTAGGGATCAGAGGCCAGGGTTAGGAATTAGGGGCACCGACTTGGCTGAAAGCGGAAGCCGCTGGACGAGAAAAAGCGAGTAAGACCGGCGCCGAAAAGCGGCCGCCGAATCGTTCGAAACTGACCACTACTCCCTAGCCCCTAATCCCTAACCCCTAATCCCTAGCCCCTAATCCCTGCCCCTGGTCACTTTTCGAACTTCATCTCCACTGTCACCTGCACCGGTACGGCCTTGCCTTCCTTTTCCGCGGGACGAAATTTCCATTTCTTCACCGTGTCCACAGCCGTCGACTCGAAGGCATGTTCGTCGCTGCGAAGCACGCGGACCGCCTCGACATGGCCTTTGGCGTTGATGCCTACCAGCATGACGACCGTGCCGTGCTGCTCGGCATCGGGAGGCAGATCAGGAAATGCTGGGTCAGGCGCATGGGTGGCCTTCGGGGGCTTCATGCCTTTGGTGACGCGTTGAAACTGCGAGAACGTCGCATCCTCGGAAAAATCCGCAGGCGAAGTTGAGACGGTGGAGGAGGAGTCGGGCCGTGCATTACCAGACTGTGGCCAAGCCGTGGCAGTGAAAAGTGACAGCGAGATCGACAAAGCGATCAGTGTGAGAGTGCGCATCAAGTTCCCTGAGTCGTGCAAAAGGTATGGCTATCTTAGCTCGGGGTAGGCCGATCGGGAAATGTGTCTCAAGGTAAAGTGAATCTGAGCGGGAGGGCGTGTCGATCACACGGCTGAAGCCCATGATTCGAGGAGTTTTACCTGCACGGCCACGGGTTTGCCGCTCTTATGAATGTGAGCAAGCGGGTCCAGGGATCCCTTTATTGTGTTGGTAGCATCGATCGCATTCTGCTCGAATACATGGTATCAGAGCGAGAACCGGACGATTTTGAAAAACGTCGACGTTACACCGACATGGCCTTTGTCATTGATCGCCAATGCCAGCACGACCGTCCCGTTGAGGTTGGCCATTCGCGCGAGGCTCAGGATAGGTGGGATACAGAGCGCGCTCACAGGCTTAGGAGGACGAATGCCAGGTCCGTACGGTAGGAATACTTGCACGGTATCGAACGGAGATCTTTGCGGCAGGCGGTAATGGGATTGGCATGGCGCGCATCTTGAGTGTCAACTCAGAGCTGTTAGAAATGGAACGCCTGTGGAGTTTGATTCTCGGATGTGACAGGGCTCTGCTGTGCGGCCACGGAACCTGAGTCAACACTCAGCCTGATGCCAACCAAATGGCAATCCTCGATATGGAATCTCATGTCACGGCTTTCTCCTCCGTGCTCTCCGTGTTCTCCGTGGTGAATGAGTTCTAGCCGCGTATTGTAAACTGATATCAGCCCAATTACCCCTCCGTTTGCTTTGTCGCACGCGGTTTTCCCAACAGGAAGGACGTTAGTTTGAGCAAGAGTCTTCGCAACATCGCCATCATCGCGCACGTGGACCACGGCAAGACCACCCTGGTTGACGCCATGCTGAACCAGAGCGGTACTTTTCGCGCCAATGAGACCCACGTGGAGCGCGTGATGGACTCCAACGAGTTGGAGCGCGAACGCGGCATCACCATCCTGGCCAAGAACACCGCGATTTTCTACCACGACATAAAGATCAACATTGTGGACACTCCCGGCCACAGCGATTTCGGTGGCGAGGTCGAGCGCGCCCTCAAGATGGTGGACGGCGTGATGCTGCTGGTGGACGCCAGCGAAGGTCCCTTGCCCCAGACGCGTTATGTTCTGAGTAAAGCGCTGGAAGCGAAGCTGCCTCCGATCTTGGTGATCAACAAGATCGACCGTCCCGACGCGCGGGCGCAGGAAGTACTCAACGAGGTGTACGACCTGTTCATTGACCTCGACGCCGCGGAAGACCAACTCGACTTTCCCGTGCTCTACACGAACGCAAGAGTCGGAACCGCCTCGACCGACGTGAATCAACCCGGCGAGAACTTGCGGCCGTTGTTCGACGCTATTGTGGACACCATTCCCTTGCCGACCGGCGATGCCGACGGGCCGCTACAGGTACTGGTTGCGAATCTCGATTACAGCGACTACCTGGGCCGCCTCGCTATCGCGCGCGTCTTCAATGGCACGCTCCGCACTGGCGAAGATGTTGCTATTGCCAAGCGCGACGGGTCGATGGAGAAGATCAAGATCACTAAGCTGTTCTCGTTCTCCGGCTTGAAGCGGACAGATATCGTAGCCACCGAGTTGGGGGACATCGTGGCAGTTGCCGGAGTGACGGGCATCAACATCGGCGAGACCATCACCGACATCGAGAACCCTGCGCCTTTGCCGGTGACGACGATCGACGAGCCGACCATCGCCATCCAGTTTATGGTCAACACTTCCCCGTTCGCCGGGCGCGAAGGACAATACGTTACCTCGCGCAATTTGCGCGACCGCCTGGAAAAAGAGCTGCTGACCAACGTTTCGCTTCGAGTAGAAGATTCCGATAGCACCGATTCATTCAAGGTGATGGGCCGCGGCGAGCTGCAACTGGCAATTCTTATCGAGATGATGCGGCGTGAAGGATTCGAGCTAGCGGTGGGCAAGCCCGAGATCGTAACCAAGCACGTTGACGGCAAGCTGATGGAGCCGGTGGAGCGGCTAACGATTGACGTGCCTGAGTCGTTCGTCGGCGTCGTGATCGAGAAGTTGGGAGCTCGTAAAGCGCACATGCAGAAGATGCACAACCACGGCTACGGCCGTGTACGCATGGAATTCGTTATTCCCAGCCGCGGGCTGATTGGCCTGCGCAGCGAATTGCTGACCGACACGCGGGGCACCATCGTGATGAATTCGCTCTTCGAGGGTTACACCGAGTGGCAGGGCGATATCCCACATCGTGTGACCGGGGCGCTGGTCGCTGACCGAGGCGGCCATACGACTGCCTACGCTCTATGGGGCCTGCAGGAGCGCGGCGAAATGTTTGTTGGCCCCGGCGTGGAAGTTTACGAAGGCATGGTCGTGGGCGAGAACTCGCGCGACAACGATCTGGTGGTGAACATTGTCCGCGAAAAGAAGCTGACCAACATGCGCTCTTCAACTGCTGACGATGCCATCCGCCTGGTGCCGTTCAAGAACTTGAATCTGGAGCAGGCGATCGAGTTCATTGCCGACGATGAACTGGTGGAGATAACTCCGAAATCGTTGCGCCTGCGCAAGAAGATTCTTCAGGAGAACCGGCGTCCGCGGCGCAATGCGCAGCCGGCGGGAGTGGAAGCGTAGGGCACCTCCAGAGTTCCTGTATCCGGTGGCGCGTGGAGCGCGGCTTCACAGCTTGCGGAAAAATGCTGTGCGAAACCGGCTCGTTTCTAGAGGCTCGCTGCAACGCGGCGCTGAACCCGGATTATTCATGAGCACCCCTGGCTTTGAAGGGGCACGGCTTCAGCCGTGCCGTAAGGTGCTGTTTTCATGATGGCTTTAGCCCCTGAGGGACTTCGCGTTTGAGACGAAGGGCGAGTTCCCTCAGAGGCTAAAGCCTAACTCTAAAGCGCATCACAACGGCACGGCTGAAGCCGTGCCCCTTCAAAACTAGCCCTTCAGTTTCCAAAACAGATGAATAATCCAGGTGAAGCGCCGCTCTACCCGGCAGTCTCTGCCGGTGGCGGCGGCGAGGCGTTGCTCCGCTGCTGTCTGGACCGCTGGCCCAATGAACGCCGCATTGATCAGGGCGATATGAGAGAGGGCCTGCGGAAAATTCCCCACTTGACGTTTTGCCTTGGGATCGTACTCTTCTGCAAGTAGACCAACATCGTTGCGCAGCTTCAGCAGACGCTCAAACAGGCGCCGGGCATCATCGTTCCGGCCCAGCATGCTCAGGGCGGTCACCATCCAGAAGCTGCAAGCGAGGAAGGCGCCTTCCCCGGCGGGCAGCCCATCATCCACGCGCTCCGTGCGGTAACGCATAACAAAGCCATCGGACATCAGATGTTTCTCGATCGCCTCAATCGTGCCGCGGACGCGTGGATCCGTAGCCGGGCAGGAAGCCAACCTGCGGGATCAGCAGCAAGGACGCGTCGAGTTCTTTGGAACCGTATGCCTGGGTGAAGCAGCCGAGTTCGAGGTCGTAGGATTTTTGGCACACCTCCGCATGGATCTTGTCGCGAACCGCACTCCACCGTTCCACCACGCCTTGCAGACCGAATCTTCTCCGCCGACTTGACCGCCCGGTCGAAGGCCACCCAGGCCATGACCTTGGAATAGGTGAAGTGCTGTGGCTCACCACGCACCTCCCAGATTCCGCGGTCCGGCTGCTCCCAGATGGTTGCCAGATGGTCGGTCAAGGCATGTCTGCAACGCCAGGTCGGTTTCGCTGGGAGGTATGCCGCCCAGATGGGCATGCAGCAGCGCGTCGGCAACCTCGCCGTATACGTCCAATTGGAGTTGCTCGGCGGCCGCGTTGCCAACCCGCACCGGCTTGGAACCCTCGTATCCGGCCAGCCAGCCGACTTCCCACTCCAGCAAATTCCGTTCGCCGCGAATGCCGTACATGATCTGCACCTGGTCGGGGCTCCCCGCCGCGGCCCGCAGCAGCCAATCGCGCCAGGCGCAGGCCTCCTCGAAGTAACCGGCATTCATCAAGGCGAGCAGCGTCGCGGTGGCGTCGCGCAGCCAGCAGTAGCGGTAGTCCCAATTTCGTGGCCCGCCGAATTGTTCCGGCAGCGAGGTGGTGGGAGCAGCCACGATTCCGCCCGTGTGCCGGTAGGTGAGCGCCTTCAGCGTGATCAACGATCGTTCTACGGCATCGGCGTACTCGCCGTGCAATTTGGCGCGGCCGGCCCACTCCTCCCAAAAGTTGACGGTCTCGTGCAGCGCCTTTTCGGGATCGATGGGCTCGGGAAGATCGTCGTACGAAGGCCCGTAGGTGAGCACGAAGGTCAGTGACTCTCCCGCGCCAACCGTGAATTCGCTCAGGGTCTTCAGGTTCTCGCCACGCAAGGGTACGCTGGTATTCAGGACGGCCATATCGGGGCCGGCAATCGCGCGCAGCTTGCCATCCTGCAGGCGAGTTACCCAGGGAACGGAGCGCCCATAATCGAAGCGCAAGACCAGCTCCATGCACATGGCAACGCTGCCGCGAACGCCGCGCACGATGCGCACCAGGTGCGGACTGCCGTTGCGGAGCGGCATGAAATCGAGCAGGACAGCGCGGCCGCCGTCGGTCTCAAAGGTGGTTTCGACGACCAGCGTGTGATCGAGATAGCGCCGCGTGCAGCGCGCCTTCTCCTTCGGGCGCAATGGACCAATGCCCGTTGTCTTCGGTGCCCACCAGAGCGGCGAAGCATGCCGGCGAGCCGAAGTGCGGCCAGCAGAGCCAATCAATGGAGCCGTGACGGCTGACCAGTGCTGCGGTCTCGCAGTCGCCAATCAGGGCGTAGTCCTCGATGAGAGCAGACATGTCGATTCAGCAGAGTGCAAGCAGGCATCCGCAGAAAGTTTGACGCTATTACTTCGCCGCGGGATACTGCTGAAACATCTTTTCGACGGCGGTGTTGACCTGCTTAATCAGCTTCTGTTTGTTGTCGCTGAGCTTCTCGGTGGCCATGCCGCGCCACGCCAGCTTCTTCTGGCTGGCATCGATGACGTCAACCACGAGTTGGCCTTTATGAACGGTGACCGCGGTGGTTCCTCCCGGCATGTAGCCCCACATCACGAAGGCGCTGGCCAAACGGAGGGATACCGCCCATCCCCATATACAGCGGGTCGCTGTAGCTGACGTTCATGTCGGAATCAACAGCTCCATACATCTGAATAAAAACATCAGGATTGCTTTCGACCTTGCGTAGCCCAAGCCTGTTCAAGTCCTCTTCGATGGCGCCCGCAATGGCGAGGGCCAATGTGGGGCGCGAGACCGCGTCATGATGGCCCCAGGCGTAGGTCTTGAATTTGGAGAAGTCGAGGTCCTTGTTGTATTCGACCTTGATTTTTTGCGCCTGCGCGCCGTAACTCAGGATGCAGATCAACAGAGATAATTGCGTGAAGCGCGACCTAATATGACTTGGGGACCATGACTTCATAGCACTCCTTCCGGATCCTGGAAAGGGGAGCTTCCTCCATCGAATCCGCTCCCGCGCATCGCCCGGAGAGTATAGGCCTGAACGATACCTTGTGAAAGTCTGGGGCGAACCTGTCATCGGAACCGCCAGAAACACCCCAACACACGCCTCAAGATGCAGCTCACACCCACGTTACTGTCTCACAGCCCTGTGTCTAACTAGCGGTGATCCTATCCGTCCTGGTGGCTTCCAGCTTGTGACGCGCAACCCTCCGGCGCGAGCCGATGATCGTCATCCCGATGGGAATCAGGAAGAAAATAAATCCAGCCAGTCCGCCGGCGCTGGGAGGCAAGAGGGAAGCAGTCGCGGCACAAACGATGCCCACCGAGGCCAGAAAACCATCCTCGATCATGCTGGTGTAGGTGTCAAAGAGTTCGAACTGGTTCAGTTCCAGTTCCCGTCTGTTTCTCAGCGCGTGCCAGTGCAGCAGAACGAACACAAGGAAAACGGTTGCATAGCCCAGGCCGTACACGATCATCATCGTAGATCCCTGCCAAGGCTCAAGCCAGGGTTCGCCGCGTGCGCCATGGAATGGCTGATGGGCAAACTGATTGAACAAGCCCGTGAACACGAACTTCAGCGGATAGGTATAGAAGAGCATGACAAACAGCAAAACGAAGTTCAGCGTAGCCGTGATGCCATCGTCGAGACCGTAGCGTCGAAAGAAGTTGTGGTGCAGCCACCACACCTGGGCGAAGATGCCGAAGCAGACTGCAAATGGCAGGAACCCTCGCATGTCGGCCAAGAGTTCGGTAAAGGTGTGCGGTACCTCGAGCGAAACCACAAGAAGGGTCAACGCGAAGCCAAAGACAACATCGCTGAAAGCCTCGATTCTTGTTACTTCTTGTCCCCGCTTGCGAAACTCCGTCGGCTTCGGGTCTTTCGTGCGTGTCATCATTTGTTCTGATCTGAACTATGCGATCGCTATTGAGTAAAGCCGATACCGTTGCGGACGAAGTATTAGATCACATGAGCATTGCAGATACGAATCGCGGTCACGTCAACGCTCCTGACACACGCGAGCTTACGGCCGCCTACTCGTACCGCAAGGCCTCGACGGGATCGAGGCGCGATGCTTTCACTGCAGGATAAATCCCGAAGAACAATCCCACGCTCATGGCCATCAACACGGCGGCCACCACCGCCCAGATGGGAACCGAGGTCGGCATGGAAGGGAAGATCAGCGGCAGCGCGGCAGACGCGGCAATGCCGAACAAGACTCCCACCAGCCCGCCCAATCCGGTCAGCACCACGGCTTCAGTCAGGAACTGACGGATCACATCGCCTCGCCGCGCGCCAATCGCTTTACGGATGCCGATCTCGTGGGTGCGTTCGGTTACCGACATCAGCATGATGTTCATCACGCCGACGCCGCCAACCAGCAAGCCAATCGAGCTGACCACAATGGTCATCAGCGCTACCGTGCTCATGATCTGGCGAAAGTTGTCGGCGATGGCTTCGGCGCTGCTCAGGCCGAAATTATCCGGCTTATCGAAGGGCACATTGCGCCGCCGTCGCAGCAGGCCGCGGACCTCGTCTTCCGCTTCATCCTTGTGGCCGGTGTAGGCCTCGGCTCCCAGGAAGTGCTCGTCGGCTGCAGGGTAATGCTTGCTGATAGGCGTTGTAAGGAACTTTGACCACGCGATCGGCGGTCTCATCCTTGAAGAGCTGTCCTTTGCGCTTCTCCAGCACGCCGATCACCTTGTAAGGAATGCCTTCCACCAAAATGGTTTTGCCGAGGCCATCGTGAGCGGGGAAAAAGTTCTTGTCGATTTCGTCGCCGATGACCGCGACGTCCATGCTGTGGGAGTCTTCAAACTCGGTAAAGAAGCGGCCTTGCGTCACGTGCGCGTTGTACACATCAGGGTAAGAAGGGGTGGCGCCGCTGTAATCGAGGTTGGAAATTTCCTTGGAGCCGTAGCGCGCGACTTGTAAAGCACCCGGCCCACCCTGTTGGTCGGGATTTATGCGGGGAAAAATTTCCGCGGTCACGTACTTGACGTGCGGGCACTCCTGCTGGATGGCCTTGGCGTCTTCCAGAGTCAGCGGCTTGCGCATGCGCTGTTCCGCCGTCATGCGTCCGAACGAGATGCCCATGTCGAAGCGAAAGATGAAGAGCGTGTTGGTGCCGTAGTCGTCGAGGTAACCAGACACGTCGCGGCTAACGCCAACCAGAATGGAGGCGACAAAGATCATGGCGGCGACGCCGATCACCACTCCTAGCACGGTCAACAGAGAGCGGGTCTTGTGCTCGCGCACCGTCTGCAGGGCCATCTTCGAATTTTCGCCAAAGTGCAGCATAGAAAGCAGGGGCTAGGGGTTAGGTGTCAGGGGCTAGTGGGTAGGGTTAATGGTAGTCGATGGATTCTCGCCGCATCTTTTACCTAGCCCCTAACCCCTAGCACCTAATCCCTAGTTTTCGTACCTCAGCGCCTCAATCGGGTCCAGTCGCGCCGCTTTGCGCGCGGGATAGACGCCGAAAAATATTCCCACCGCTGACGAGATCACCAGCGCCAGAATCACCGCCATGATCGGCACCTCCATCGGCACCGGCGTTGTACTGCGCACAATGGCCGACAGCGTCCACGCGATGAGCACGCCGATGGCGCCACCCACCACCGCCATTACCGTGGATTCAACCAGGAACTGCAGCAAAATGTCGCGCTTCTTCGCTCCCAGCGACTTGCGTATGCCGATCTCGCGGGTCCGTTCGGTGACCGATGCCAGCATCACGTTCATGATCACCACCCCGCCAATCACCAGGAAAATTGAGACCAGCCCTACCATGCCCGAAGCCAGCGTGCCCGTAAGACTCTGCCACAGGCCCATCAAACTGTCGCTGGCCAGGATGCCGAAATTGTCTTCATCATTCGGGGCCAGATGGCGGCGGGCCCGCATCAACACCCGGGCTTCTTCCTTGGTGCGTGCCATCCACTCCGGCCCGCGAGCTTGCACGTTAACGCTCAACGTATTGTTGCGGCCGTACATCTTCAGCCAAGTCTCGATGGGTATATAGACGAAGTTGTCTTGCGATTGTCCGAAGGTATTACCGATTTTTTTGGCGACCCCGATTACCTGGAACTCTTCCCCATCGACGGCGATGGTTTTGCCGATAGGATCGGTATTGGCGAAGAGCTTATCGGCCACGTCGGCGCCGATCATGCAAACCATATCGCGATGTTCATTATCGCTGTCGGTAATATAGCGGCCAGTCGCGACCTCTTCCACGTCCATGTCGCCGATGTTGGCCGTCACTCCACGGATATCGACGTCCTCGAGATTTTGCCGCTCGGCGCGGACCTTGGCCGTACGCTGCACTTCCACGCCAACTGCCTGTGCCAGCTTTAGATTGTCGCGCAGCGCCTCGTAGTCTTCCCAGGTAATATCGCGGTTACGCCGGGTCGCCTGCAGCAGTTCCTTGGAATCGCTGATGATGGGAAACTTGTGGATCAGGAAGACGTTCGAGCCCAGGTTGGCGACGCGGCTGGCGAAATAGCCGTTCATGCCGCTGATGAGCGCAACTACCAGAATCAGCGTGGAGACCGAGAGGATAATTCCCAGCAACATGAGGAACGAACGCAGCTTGTGCGCGCGCATGGTTTGCAGCGCGATTAGCGTCGGCTCGCGAAAGAAGCTGCCGTGACGAAGCGTGCGCTTAGATGTTGAAGAGTCCATGCACCAAACCGCTGAACTTGGCCATCGTTACTCCGCCCGCCAAAGCGGGCATCCCTAAATACGTAAACCAGCGCCAACTTGTTTCAGTGGAAACAGTTTAATCCTGAAAACGGGTTGGCTGAAGGGGCACGGCTTTTAGAGGAAGCTGACAATCAGCCTGACTCGGGAGTGTACTTCTTGGTGGGAGCCCCCGCATTTATGCCGGGGGAGGAGCGCTTCAGCGTTCCGGAAAAAAGCGGCCCTTTGATCTTGCGCTTTAGCGCTGGGGATCGCAAAGCCCAGGGCTAAAGCCCATTGTGAAATCGGAGGCTTTTTCGCTGGACTAAAGTCCGGCTTTCCCCTGCTGAAGCAGGGGCTGTCACCGAAAGCCTTCACAATCCAGGCGAATCGCCACTGCAACCTGTACGCTTCCGGGGTGAAACCGCGCTAGCTCCGGTTGGCTTCGTGGAGTTGTGCTTCTGTCGCGGCCGAGGTGATGGCGGCGTCCTGTGGCTCCAGCCTTCGTCCCTTCGGGCTGAACCTGGGAAGGTGGACTAGCCCCCAATGGTGGAAGGCAAACTGCAAGGTCGTGCCCATCACTCCCAGTCCGTAGGTCAAACTGCGGCGAAAATTGATGGAGGAAGCCTCTTCAAAATATTTCGTTGGGCAGGAGACCTCGCCGATGCGAAATCCGAAGTGCACGCATTGCGCCAGCATCTGGTTGTCGAAGACAAAGTCCGGAGAATTCTCCAGCAGCGGCAGTTCGGTTAAGACCTTGCGGCTGAAGGCGCGATAGCCGGTGTGATACTCGGAGAGCTTTACGCGCAGAAAGAGGTTTTCGAAGGCGGTAAGAAAGCGGTTGGAGATGTACTTGTAGAGCGGCATGCCGCCATGCAAGGCCTGGCCGCCAATGATTCGCGAACCCAGCACCACGTCGTACACGTCGTAAGCCACCATACTTGCCATCGCCGTGATCAGCAGCGGGGTGTACTGGTAATCCGGGTGCACCATGATGACGACATCGGCGCCAGCGGCGAGCGCCTCGCGATAGCAGGTCTGCTGGTTGCGGCCATAGCCATAGTTCCGGTCGTGCACGAATACCTGCAGCCCCAGGCGGTGCGCCAGCTCCACGGTTTTGTCTTTGCTGTAATCGTCCACCAGGATGCGGATGTCCACCAGGTCGGGAATCTCCCGCACCGTGGCCTCCAACGTCTGTTCGGCGTTGTAGGCAGGCATCACGACGGCGACGCGTTTACCGTTGATCATGGGATGTCTCTTGAAGGGCTGCTGGGCAACCCTGGTACATCATACCGCGCTGGCCAGACCGTTTCCTCCGAGAGAGGCGGTATCTGACCTCTCCGCGCCAGCAGGTGCCCGCGCTTCTGCTAATCTGAAAAGCTCTCCATGCACCCTGCGCTCACTGCCGTTGCCGTGCTGTGCGATTTGCTGGCTTTGGCTGGCGCGGCTTATTTCGCGATGTGCATTGTCGCAGCCAAAAGCTTCCGGCGCGAAATATCCCGCCCCAGCGAAAACCCGCTTCACTCCTCCAGTCAGCATCCTCAGGTCGCTTAAGGGGCTCGATCCCCACATGTATGCTGCTTTTCGCAGCCATTGCCTGTTCGACTATCCCGAATACGAAGTGTTGTTCGGCGTGAGCGACCCTGACGAGCCGGCATTGGCGCTGGTCGAGAAACTGCGCGAGGAATTTCCGCAAGCCAGAGCTGCGCGTCGTGCATTGTCCGGATGTGCTCGGCCTCAATGGCAAGGTCAGCAATCTTGTCCAGATGCTGCCCCAGGCTCGTTTCGAGCACATCATCATCAACGACAGCGACATTCTGGCCCCGCGTGACTATCTGCTGCGCGTGCTTGCGCCGTTGGCGCAGCCGAAAGTTGGCATGGTCACCACCCTCTATCGCGGACTGGCCGGCACGACGCTGGGCTCGAAGCTGGAAGCGCTGGGGCTCAGTACCGACTTCAGCGGCGGCGTACTGGTGGCCCGCCTCATGGAAGGTGGCATTCGATTCGGCCTGGGGGCAACCATCGCGACCACCAAGACGGTGCTGCGCGAGATCGGCGGCCTGGAGCCGCTGGTCGACTACCTCGGCGACGACTACGAACTAGGCGCGCGGACGGCCGCTGCCGGATACAAAGTGGAGTTGGCTGACATCATCGTCGAGACGGCTCTACCCGACTACAGCTTTCGCGACTTCTGGGTGCATCAGTTGCGCTGGGCACGTAACGTCAAAGACCGCCGTGGGGCGCAATATTTTGGATTGATCGTCAGCTTCGGCATGGTTTGGGCCATACTCGCAGTGCTGGCGGCGCCAGACTGCATGGTGGACGTGGCTAGTCCTCGCGGTTACGGCCACGCTACGTTTTACATCAGCTGTCGTTGTTGGCCGAGGGGTGCTGGCGGATCCTCAGCTCTTCCGGGAACTCTGGCTTCTGCCACTGCGTGACCTGATTGCGCTGGCAACCTGGGTAGCCAGCTACTTCGGCAACCGGGTGGAGTGGCGAGGTCTGCGGTTCAGATTGCGCGATGGGAAACTGGAGCGGCTGTAGACATCCCCTTGCGAAATCCAAAAAGCAGATTCCTCGCGCGCTGACGCCCGCTCGGAATGACAATATGAAGGAACTTGCAAGGGCGTACCTGAAGGTACGCCCCTTCAGTTCGTTTCGGCTCCAGCTTGAGTCGCCGATTAGCGAGCGCTTACGCTGGGACAGAGGTGCTGGTTCCAATGTGGAGGGTAACGACGTCTTCCCGTATCGGGAAACGGCCGTATTGGAGTTTGCAACGGCCCAGGAACCTCTCAGACGATTCCGGCATAGTCTGAGTCGTCCGACGTAGCGTTCGCCTCACTGAGGGATTCCCATGCGCAGGAAAGGCCATCTCGTGATGGCACAGGACTGGCAAAGACATGCTAATCGTTTTTAGCATTTAAGTGCCAAATTGGGAATTATACCCAAGCTGCAACCAATATCGAAGCTAAGCTTAGGCAATGGTTAGAGTTACTATAGGTTAGCCTAGTCGCAATGGCCCCACCGGAGCAAGACGGCTAGTCGTGACCTTGCGGCAAGCTGTGACTCAGCAAGCCAATGGGCCGCTGTTCGGGAGTAATCCTTCCCTCGTTGCCAAACTGGTAGGTTTCGCCGCGCCAGAAGAATGTCTTGCCAGAAAAGCTTGCGGCCCACACCCCAAATCCCAGCAGATCGCGCAGCGGATATAACCAGCACAGCCACAGCGCACGGCGGTCGCGCATGATGCCCCATCCCACGGCCAGGGCCAGCACCATGCGATTCACCCAGGCCAGGAGCAGCAGCTCGAAGCCGGCATGCAGACGATGGCTATTACTCAAGCCCAACAGCAGGGCCAGCAACCCGAACGGAACCGCATAGGTGAGGCCCGAACCGACGTGTCCCAGCGGACGCGAGAAGCGGGTGCTCTTCATCCAGCGCAATTGGTCGCCGAGGGTTCGCGACAGGGAGCGGCTTGCCAGCACGTGTCCCACCTTGTAATGCGACAACACGACTTCATACCCGGCCTCCGCGATGCGGTTACCGAGCACGAAATCGTCGGAATAAAAGTGCGCGGTCTCGCGGATGCCACCGGCGGCTTCTATCGCGTCGCGCCGCACCGCCATCACCGCGCCCAAGGCAAACTTCATGCCGTCCACCATCTCCGCCACGAGCACCCCGGAAGGCATTTCTATCGACATTCCCAGCGCGTCGAGCTGCGACCACAAGCCGGTGGCGGGAACGCCTTGATAGAGACAGGTTACCAACCCTACCTTCCGATTCAGCAAGGGCGGTATCACGTTGCGCAGGAAGTCGGGGCGGACCAGGACGTCGCTGTCGCTAATTACAAAAAAATCATCGGGGGATGAAGCGATCATCTTGCTGAGCGAGTACACCTTGGCGTTCGGCCATGACGGCTCACCGGAAACGACGATTCGGGTCTGCACTTGCGGGTATTTGGCTTGCAGCTTATCGACCACGGTGAGCGCCCGGTCCTCGCAGTCGCGAACCCCGAAGACAATCGCAAAATCGGGATACTCCTGCCGGAAGAAGCTCTCCAGGTTCTCCTCGAGCTCGGGTTCCATGCCGTGCAGCGGTTTCAGAATCGTTACGGATGGCAAGTGTCTCTGACGGGCACGTCAAGCACTCGCTGCCGTGGCGTTCGGCAACTCCGGAGGTAACGGATGGCGGCGAACAAGACCATCCCGAGAAAGACCGTCGAAGTCAGCGATCCTAGCAGGGCGATGGACCACAGCAATTGTCGCAACAGGTGCCACGTTGGAGCGGCACCCACCATGGCAAGCAAGACTGGGTCTACAGGTATCAAGTGTGATTTCTCAGACTACTCTCGGTTCCCAAAAGGCCCACCGGGACGAAAGCCCATACCTGCCCGGCTCGAATCCCAGGCGACGTTTGGCCAAAGCATTGTTGTGACGTTTGCCTGCCAGTATCTCTCAATTTGCCGCGCAAGGCTACTGATTCTTTGGCCAGGTTCGGTTCATGAGAATTTGCTTTCCGCCACTGCGCGCGAGGTGATAACTGCCACTCTGCTTGATGAACGCCGGTATGTTACCTTCTTCCACCCACAGGAAAACCCGCTTAGGCCCTTTCCACAAGGCCTGTAGCGATGTGTCATCTTCAAAGATGGCCGGCGCGTCCGGAAAGAGCGCTCCGTAATACATATTGCCTTCATCGCGTGAGTTCACAATGTGAATCGGCTGGCGGGTGTAAAAGTTTAGAGTGGAAGCGTCCTCATAGGTCCCATTCACGACGAGGACGTCGCCCGGGAGATATTCCTGTTCAATCGCATCCGCGAGTTTCTTCGACGAGAGAATAGGCGAGAACATTACTAACCCCTGGTGCACGGCAAGCAGAACGAACACCATCATGATGGTCAACGCCCAGTTACCCGCCTGGGCAAAGTTGCGCCGCCTGTAGAACACGTTCAGCAAAGTACCTGCCAACAATGCAATCGAAAATATTGCCAGCGGCTCGCGGAACAGGCCCAGCGCCCGTGGAGTGAGATCGAAGATGTGCCCGAGCGCCAGGGCGTATTCGTTCGGATTCTTCTTGAGCAGGTCAGCCAGGTCGCTATCCGCTGGGATGCTCTTGCTCTGGATCAGCAGAAACATCGCGATTGCGAAGACGACAACCGAGAGGACGAGCAACACCATCGACCCGATCCGGCCACTGCGTCGCAAACTGGAAGCTGCGGGCGATTCGTCCTCCTTTTGCAGCCAACCGCCGATCAGCAAAGCAAGCGCTGGCAGCGCCGGGATGGCGTAGTATTCCTGGCGAGTTGAGAAGCTGAAGAACACCAGTATTACCGCCGCCCAGATCGCGTAGAGCAACATCGCACGTTGCCGCCGATTCATACCGCTGTGCCATTCGGTCCAGCGGCGCGGGACCTGTGCGAACGACTGAATAACGAAGGCCGACCAGGGAAATAGCCAGACCAGCATCAGCCCCCAGAAAACTATCAGCGGGACGGTATCGTAATCGGGCGGGATGCGCTTGTTCAGATAGCGCAGGAACTGCTCGTTGATGAAGTAGAACCAGAGAAAGCCTCGCGACTGTCCCGCAGGCGGGTTCGCTAGTGCCGCCGCAATGTGCCATGGGGCCGCAATCACCAGCAGGACGGCGAAGCTCGAGAGCAGCCGCATGCGCAGTAGGTGCTTGAGATTCCCGGTCAGAATCAGATATAGACCAATAATTGCCGCCGGAAATACCAGGCCGATCAGCCCTTTGGTAAGTACATTCAGCGCGATGGTCGCCGCCAATCCCCAGCACGAAAAAATCGAGGGTGGCTCTTCGTCCAAGGTTCGCAGGAAAAAATCCAGACCCAGCGTAAGCCACAAACCCACGAGCAGGTCGGGAATGATGAAGCGAGTGAAGATGTATGGCCCGATCGAAACCGTGAGCACCACCGCCGCCCAGAAACCGGCACGTTCTCCCATCGTCCGTTTGCCAAGCGAGTACGTGACCAGCAGCAGCGCCAGGACGCCAAGCGCGAGGGGTAATCTCGCCGCCCAATCCTTGGCCCCAAAAATCGAGTAACTGGCTGCCATGCCCCAATACATCAGCGGCGCTTTTTCCAGGTAGCGTACGCCGTCAATGTAGAGCGTCGTCCAGTCATGGCGGACGATCATCTCGCGCGCGGCCTCGGCGTGGATTGAATCTGCATCGTCCAGCAGCGGCGGCGAAAATAGCCCAGGGATATACACGATGGCCCAAAGCAGCACGATCCAGATCCAGCGGCGTCGTGACGAGGGCGAGTATGTGGAGGCTTCGTTCGAACCGGAATCGACAACTGCTTTTCGAACCAGAGGAGAGTGCATTCTTCTTTACGAAAGATCTCCATTATAAGAGAGCCTGCACAGAGGCTGCAGTAAGCGGCATCGGTAGTGTCCTAAAATTAGTCTGCGGGTCACGCAGCGATGGAAGCGGGGATTACTGATTACATCGGGAGTGTGAAAGAATTGCTGCAATGACGAAGCGGTCTTTCACCCTCACGCTTGCCGGTGTCGCATTCACGGTGATTGGTGGTTTCGCTTGGCTCTTGTTGTATTGCGCCTTCCGATTCGTTTCGCCAATGAAGTACATTTGTGCCTTGTTGGGGCTCCTGCTGTTCTACCCGATCTTTCGACTGCTCCAGTTCATAGTCGCCACAGTGAAAGACATCTGGCAAAACCCCAATTTTCCATCAACGCAACTTTGAGGACACTACCCGGGCATGACGCTTGGCTCGCGTTCCCTCTGGTCTCGTTTTGACTTGAAACTTGTAACTGGAAACCTGAGACTCGGGGCTTGAGCAACCTAACCTTCGACGTGATCGTTCTCGGTGGCGGCGCCGCGGGCCTGATGTGTGCCATCGAAGCCGGCAAACGCGGACGCCGGGTCGCCGTGCTCGAGCATGCCGACCGCATCGGCAAGAAGATCCTCATCTCCGGCGGCGGGCGTTGCAATTTCACTAATCTGTATTGCAGACCGGACAACTTCCTGTCGGAGAACCCGCACTTCTGCAAATCCGCTCTGGCTCGATACACACCCGCGGATTTCATCGCGCTCGTCGAGAAGCACGGAATTCCGTATCACGAGAAAAAGCTGGGCCAACTCTTCTGCGATCGGTCGGCACAAGAAATCGTAGAAATGTTGGAAGCCGAGTGCCGCGCTGCCGGAGTACAGATTTTCGTGAAGACTCGGCCGCTTGAGGTTCAGCGTAGGAGCGGCAAGGGATTTGTAGTGCGAACCGAAGCTGGCGAATTGCAGGCGGATGCTTTGGTGGTCGCGACCGGAGGCTTATCGATACCGAAGATCGGCGCAACTTCTTTCGGATACGAAATCGCGAGGCAATTCGGGATCA
The DNA here is from genome assembly GCA_963721155.1 of uncultured Acidobacteriaceae bacterium. GTDB lineage: Bacteria > Acidobacteriota > Terriglobia > Terriglobales > Acidobacteriaceae > Bog-257. Next base: position 464,238 of record CAVRID010000005.1, read on the forward strand.
ACATTCGGGAATGCCGACCGGCGTTGGTTCCCTTCGTTTTCAACGCGCAAGATAGGCAAAACTACTGCGACTTGGCAGGGGTTGCCACCGAGGTGATCGTCTCCGTTGGCCGCCGTCAGTTTAGCGAAAAGTTATTGATCACTCATCGCGGGCTGAGTGGGCCTGCCATCTTACAAATCTCGTCGTACTGGAAGCCATCGGAAGCGATCGAGATTGATTTGGCTCCCGGACTGAAGGTGACGGCTGCATTACGGCAAGACGGCGCCCGCCGCGACCTCGCGTTCGCGAAATCCGCATTGCACGCTGCCCTGCCCATTCGGTTCGCGGAGCGCTGGCTCGAACTGCATCCGCCACAGCGATGGACCAATTCCGCTCTCGACGAAATGGAACGCCAGATTCATCGCTGGGAAGTTCTGCCGGACGGAACCGAAGGCTATGAAAAAGCCGAGGTCACGGCCGGCGGGATCGACACCGATGAACTTTCGGCCAGGACCATGGAGAGCCGCAAAGTACCCGGATTGTTCTTCATCGGCGAGGTAGTCGATGTAACCGGCCATCTCGGTGGGCATAACTTCCAATGGGCCTGGGCATCGGGATTCTGCGCCGGACAAGCGGTCTAACAGCATGGAGGTATCTCACAAATTGGTTCTGAAAGGGCATGGCGTCACAGGCTCCCGAAAAACTCTGGTGAGATCTTGGCGGGAGCCCCTGCTTCAGCAGGGGGAGCTGGACTTCAGTCCAGCGGAAAGAGGTTCGACCTCAAAATGGGCTTTGGCCCTGGTTTTTCCGATCTCCGATGCTAAAGCACGCGATCAAAGCCCAAACTTCTTCTCCGGAGCGCTGAAGCGCTCCTTCCCCCGCATAAATGCGGGGGCTCCCACCATAAAGGGATATTCCACCAGTTAGCCTCTGATTGTCTCAGCTGCCTCCTTAGCCGTGCCCCTTGCAAGCTTGCGGTTACAGTTGCAGACAGAAAATTAACCCAGATGAAGGCCGCTCTCCCCCGACCATCAAGCTGGGATACCGCAGATCCTTCCCCTCTTCTGGAGGATTGGTAAACTGTTGCAACAGTCTTTGGATACCCAACCTCACTCAATAGCGGAGAGCCGTGAGCACGCCAGCAGACCTGATTGTCAACATTCGAGGCCTCGTCAAGACGTATCCCGGCAAGACGGCGGTCGAGGCGGTGAAAGGCATCGATCTCTCCGTTGTGCGCGGAGAGCTGTTCGGATTGCTCGGTCCGAATGGCGCCGGCAAAACCACCACCATCAGCGTTTGCACCACCCGCGCGCTTCCCACCAGCGGTCAGGTCACGATCGCGGGCGTGGATGTGGTGGCGCATCCTGCCGAAGCCCGCCGCTTCATGGGAGTGGTAACGCAGTTCAATACCTTGGACCGCCAATGCACGGTCTGGGAGAACCTGTACTTTCACTGCCGCTATTTCGGATTCAGCCATTCGCTGGCGTCTCAGAAGACGACGGAACTTCTGGAGCTATTCAAGCTGACTGAACGCAGCAAAGCGTTTCCCCGCGAGCTGTCAGGTGGCTTGGCACAGCGCGTACAGATCGCTCGCGCCATCGCGCACGATCCTCAGGTTCTTTTTCTGGATGAGCCCAGCGCAGGCCTGGACCCGCAAACCCGTCTGGCATTGTGGGACATCATTCGCGTGCTTCGCGAGAAGGGCATCACGATTGTCCTGACGACGCATTACATGGAAGAGGCCGACGAGCTGTGCGAGCGGGTCGCCATTATCGACCACGGCAACATCCTGGTATGCGACACGCCTGACCGGCTGAAAAGTGGCGTGGGCGCGCAGAAGATTTTCGAGTTGCACCTTCAGGATGCGCAAGCCGACGGTTTGCGCGCTCGTCTGGGCGAGGTGCCTGGCGTAACTGCGGTGGAGGGCCAGGCTTCGGGGCTGCGAGTGTTCACCGACGGAAGAAGCGGTCTGCTGCCCGAAATTGTCGCGCTGGCTGGCGATAATCTGCGCGATATGTCGGTCAGCGAGACCAGCCTGGAAACGGTGTTCATCAAGTTGACGGGAAGGGAGCTGCGTGACTAACTCTGTCCTCTATTGGCGGGCCTTCTGGGGATTGTTCCTGCGCGATATCAGCGTATTGCGCCGCGAGTTCATCGCCTTCCTGGTCCGCACCGTGATGAATCCGCTATTTTTTGTCTTCGTCTTCACCTACCTCTTTCCGAAGGTCGGACAGGGCTTTCAAAGTACTGCCGGCGCCAGCTTCGGCACGCTGGTGCTGCCGGGGCTGTTGGCTGTCGGCATCTTCATTCAGGGGATCATGGCGACGGCGTTGCCTCTGTCGATGGAGATCGGCGCCACACGAGAGATTCACGATCGCGTCATGTCGCCGCTTCCTGTCACCTGGGTTGCGGTCGAGAAGATTTGCTTCAGCGCCTTGCAAAGCATCCTGGCCGCGCTGGTCATCTTTCCGATGGTTTACTTCATTCCCGTTTCACCGGTACAGGTGCATATTTCCAGCTGGCCAACGCTCATCGGCATCCTGCTGTTGGCCAGCCTGGTCTCGGGTGCAGTCGGTCTTACCATCGGGACGGTCGTGCGACCCGAACAGATCGCGCTGATGTTCGGCATCGTCGTCGTGCCCATCACGTTTCTGGGTTGTGTCTATTATCCCTGGGCAATGCTGTCACACGTGCGCTGGCTGCAGATACTGATTTTGATCAATCCCCTGGTTTACATGAGCGAAGGACTACGCTCCACGCTGACACCCGGCCTGCCGCACATGCCGGCCTGGATATCGTTTCTCGCTCTCACCGCGTGCCTCGTTATTCTAGGATGGGTTGGCATGAGAGGATTCCTGCGTCGGGTCCTGACCTAGCCACGTACAGGCCCTGTCTAGAGGCGGTCGAGTTTGCATTCGGAACGGAGGTTGACTCCGCGCAGATGCACAAGATCTTCGGCGCTGCCATGCCCCGACGAATCGCGCTACAGCCTGGCGATGAAAACCGTGATGGGTGACCCCGATCCGAAACACGTCAGCACGTCATTCGTGGAACGCCAGCGTCTCACGATGCGGATGGGAATGGGGATGCGCCGCTTCGCTCGCCTGGCAAACGGATTCAGTAAGAAGCTGGAAAAAACACGGGCACGCACTTGTGCTGCACTACATGTACTGCAGCTCCTGCCGGATCCACAAAGCGCTGCGAGTCACGCCAGCGATGGAAGCGGGGCCTAACAGATCATTTATGGAGCATTGAAGAACTTGTGGAAATAGCGCCTAAAATAAAAACGGCCACCTTTTGGGCGACCGTCGGGGCCGACGTTACTCACGTCGGAGCTGTTAGACAATTACGATTCTAACAGCGTACAAACGGTTGTCAAGACCCAATTCGGGAGAAACTGACATGCGTGTAATCAGCTATATAGACGGGTTCAATCTGTATTTTGGGTTGAGAACTCAGGGCTGGCGGAAGTATATGTGGCTTGATCTGCCGCGCTTGTCTGCCTCATTGCTCCAACCAGCTTCAACCCTCCTCCAAACTAAGTACTTTACTTCGAGGGTCCGCGGCAACATCGGTAAGCAAGAGAGGCAAAGCGCCTACCTGGACGCCCTCGGAACGCTGCCAAACCTGAGTTTCTACTGGGGACGATTTCAACCAGACCAGAAGCAATGTCAGCGATGTGGTCATCTCGCGTACCATCCACAGGAGAAGAAAACGGACGTTAATATTGCTACCCAGCTTTTGTGCGACGCATTCCACGACAGTTTCGATACCGCTTTCATAATCTCCGGCGATGCCGACCTTGTTCCGCCAATCTTAGCCGTCAAACAACTGTTCTCGGAGAAGCGTGTTGTGGTCGCATTTCCACCGCAACGGTATTCATCGGAATTGGCGAACGCAGCTCACTCACACATGAACATTTTTGAATCTAAGTTCCGCCAGAGTCGCCTGCCTGATACCGTCACATTAGCCTCGGGAGTTGCGGTCAGCAGACCAACGAATTGGCGATGAAATCAAACTGCACCGCTACCCGCACGTTCGGGTGCTACCTGAAGCGTCACTTTTTGCGTACACTTACTAGACGGCGGCACCTTGCACTTCGCTAACCTTCAAGCGCCCCGGACTAGTCTCAATATTTCGCGCCGGTGTGACCATGACTTTTTGCGAACGCATTTGAGCGGCCCGGATTCGGACTCTCCCGCCTCAATCAAATGAAACTGAGACCCCTACTGTTGCGACTACTGCTTGTTCTGGCGTTTTGCGCCCAGGCTTGGGCCGGCAATGGGATGCATCCGGTACATGCGCCGAAGGCGATGGTGGCCACGCTGCAACCGGACGCATCCGAGGCGGGCGTTGCGATCATGCGACAGGGCGGTAACGCCGTGGATTCTGCAGTCGCAGTCGGCTTCGCCCTGGCTGTAGTTCTTCCCCAGGCCGGCAACATCGGCGGAGGCGGCTTCCTGCTCTTCCGCCGCGCCGATGGCGAGGTGCACTTCCTCGACTACCGCGAGAAAGCCCCAGCCAAAGCCACTGCCAACATGTATCTGGATGCTCAGGGCAATGTAGTGCCCGGAATGAGCCTTTACGGCTACAAGGCGATCGGCGTGCCCGGCTCGGTGGCGGGCCTGGTGTACGCACAAAAGCATTGGGGCAAGCTGACGCTGAAGCAGGTGATGGAGCCGGCGATCCGACTGGCGCTTGATGGCTACGTGCTCGACTACGACGCAGCGCGGTCATTTCACGATCACAACCTAGCGAAATTTCCCGAGTCGCATCGCATCTTTCAGCGCAACGGCGAGTATTACCAGCAGGGCGACGTTTTCAAGCAACCAGAGCTGGCCAAAACGCTGGAGCGCATCGCCGAAAATCCCGACGACTTCTACCATGGCGCAATGGCGCGCGAACTGGCCGCGAACATCGAGAAGGGCGGCGGCCTAGTCACCACCGAAGACCTTGCACAATATGAGGTCAAAGAGCGGCAGCCGATTCGCGGCACCTATCGCGGATATGAGGTCATCAGCGCTCCGCCGCCATCGTCTGGCGGCATCACTCTGGTCGAAAGCCTTAACATTCTGGAAGGCTACGACCTGGCGAAGCAGGGGGAAGGCTCGGCACAAAACATTCATCTCACCGCCGAAGCGTATCAGCGCGCGTTCTTCGATCGCGCTGAATTTCTTGGCGACCCGGACTTCTCGAAGATTCCGGTAGCGCAATTGTTGGACAAGCGTTACGCCAATGCCTGGCGCGAAACAATTCCGTTACGCCGCGCGACGCCCGGTAACGAGTTGCGGCGGCCTTCCGTGTTCTCACAACTCGATCGTTATGCCAGGTCGCACCCGCAGCCGAAATCTTTGCTCGAACCGGTCCACACCACGCACTATTCGGTTGTCGATCCCGAAGGCAACGCGGTGTCGGTCACGACCACGCTGAACGAAAGCTTCGGCTCGCATGTCACCGCCGAGGGCTTGGGCTTTCTGCTTAACGATGAAATGGACGATTTCGCCTCTAAGCAAGGCGTGCCCAACATCTTTGGACTAATCCAGGGGCCCGCGAATGCCATCGGTCCCGGCAAGCGGCCGCTGTCTGCCATGGCGCCCACCATCGTGCTCAAAGACGGCAAGCTCTTCCTGGTCCTCGGCGCAGAAGGCGGTCCCACCATCATTACTACCGTTGCCAATGTGCTGATGGGTGTAGTGGATTACGGATTGAACATTCAGCAGGCGGTGAATGCGCCTCGCTTCCATGATCAGTGGCTACCCGACGAGATCAAGCTGGAGAAGGTCGGCTTCTCGCCCGACACGATCCACATCCTCGAGCACATGGGACACAAGGTATCTACCGACGCCAGCCTCGACTCTGTGCCAGGACAGCCGAAGACCTCGAAGCACGAATATTGGGGCGACGCGCAGTGCATCGAGATCGACCCCGAAACTGGCGAGCGCCTGGGCGGCAGCGACGGTCGCAACAACGGAAAGGCGATGGGATTCTGATGCGCCGCGCCATGTCCACCCTGATTTACGCCAAGCGCGAGCGGCTGCATCCCGGCCTGCTCGATCAGATGGTCTCCGGCGGCGCCGAGGCCATTGAGATCTTCGCCGCGCGCGGTCACTTCAACTACACCGACCGCCAGCACATCCGGCAGATCGCCAACTGGTTTCGCAGCACCGGCGTGACGTTCCACTCCATGCATTCGCCCATGTACGCGGACGACGATTGGGGACGCAGCGGCGCGCCCGTCAACATCGCGTCGGTCGAGAAGCTGCAGCGTGTCGCCGCGACCGACGAAATCAAGCGTGCCATCGAGGTGGCTGAGCAGTCGCCGTTTCACTTTCTAGTGCAACATGTTGGCATCGGCAACGAAGAGGCCGACGAGCACAAACTCGATGCTGCGATAGGTTCCCTCGAACACCTGCACGCTTTCGCCAAACCGCTGGGCGTGCAACTGCTGGTAGAGAACATTACCAACGAGCTTTCGACGCCGGAGAAGCTGCTGGAACTGCTGCATGCCGGACGCTTCGACGATATCGGCGTGTGTTTCGACGTCGGTCACGCGCACATCATGTCGAGCGTGCCGCAAGCGTTCGAAGTGTTGAAAGACCGCATCCGCTCGACCCACGTGCACGACAACAACAAAGACCGCGATTCGCACCTGTGGCCCGGAGCGGGAACGATCGACTGGAAGCAGACGATGGAGTTGTTGCGGGCTGCGCCGCACGTGCCACCGGTATTGCTGGAGATCGAAGGCGTGGAAGGCGAGAAGATCGCCGAGAAGATGGCCGAGGCGTTCGGGAAGTTGGAGAAGGCGTTGTAGTGCAATCCTAATCAGACGGAAAGGCTTTGGCTGTTCGCGAAGGGGCGCACCTTTAGGTGCGCCGTTGTGGATCTTTTATTGTTGTCATCCCGAGCGGACTTTAGTCCGGGAGGGATCTGCTTTTCTACCCCTTGAGCCCGATTGGCTGGCACATCAACCCGGATACCGGCCGTTAATCATCTTGCCGATTTCTTCGTGTTCAATAAACTCTCCACGATCTGCGGCGGCCAGGCCTTTCTCCACTTCCCCGATAAAAGTACGCTCCGCGTCGAGGCTGCGAGCCGCAAATTCCAGCACCGCCTTGACCTGCTCGCGCGTAACCGGAAACTGTTCCATCACTTCATCGATCGTCATGCCGTCTTCGAGATTCTCGAACACGATGGAAACCGGCATGCGGGTACCTCGTAAAACCCACGCCCCGCTCACCCTCCCGGGTACGCTTTCCACGGCCGGACATTGTGACCAGTCAAGCGGCATAGTAAGCTCCTAGAGTCATTCTAAGGCGGCTCGGAACCAGGGACTCATGGACTCATCAACGAAAATGGAAACCACGGAAACGCCCGTTACCACCATTCGCGAAGTCGGCCAGCACGAAGGCCAGACCGTCACCATTCGTGGCTGGCTCTACAACTTGCGCGAGAGCGGGAAACTGCTCTTCCCTATTTTTCGCGACGGCAGCGGCATCATCCAGGGCGTTGTCGCAAAGAACGCCGTCTCGCCCGAGCTATTCGATTCCATCAAGGGTCTGACCCAGGAGTCCAGCGTGATCGTCACCGGCAAGGTGCGCGCCGATAAACGCGCTCCCGGCGGCTACGAGATGGACGTGACCGACGCCCAGGTCGTGCAGCGCGTGAGTCCGGACGATCCTTATCCCATCTCGCCCAAAGAGCATGGCGTCGATTTTCTGATGGAGCACCGCCATCTGTGGCTGCGCTCGCCCCGGCAGGCGGCGATCTTGCGCGTTCGCGCCGAGATCATCAAGGCGGCGCGCGACTATTTCGACGACCGCGGTTTCACGCTCACCGACCCACCGATTCTTACGCCCGCAGCCTGCGAAGGCACTACAACTCTTTTTCCCGTCGACTACTTTGACGAGCAGGCTTTCCTGACGCAATCGGGACAGCTTTATATCGAAGCTACGGCGATGGCTCTCGGCAAGGTTTACAGCTTTGGGCCAACATTTCGCGCAGAGAAATCGAAGACGCGCCGCCATCTTACCGAGTTCTGGATGGTCGAGCCGGAAGTCGCCTTCGCCACGCTTGACGATCTGATGATCCTGGCGGAGGAGTTCATCACCTTCATCGTCAAGCGATGCCTGGAGAAGCGGCGTCCGGAATTGGAGACGATTGGCCGCGACCTCAGCAAGCTGGAAAAGATTGCCACGCCTTTCCCGCGCATCTCGTACGACGAGGCGGTAAAGATGTTGCAGGAAGGACACGCCAAGGGTCTGGTCGAGAACAAGTTCAAGTGGGGCGGCGACTTTGGCTCGCCGGATGAGACTTACATATCGTCGCAGTTCGACCGGCCGGTAATGGTGCATCGCTATCCAGCGGCCATCAAGGCGTTCTACATGGAACCCGATCCGCAACGACCGGAGTTTGCGCTCTGCGTAGATGTGCTCGCGCCGGAAGGCTATGGGGAGATCATCGGCGGCTCGCAGCGTATCGGGTCCTACGATTTGCTGCTGAAGCGCATTCATGAACACGAGCTACCGGAAGAGTCTTTCAAGTGGTATCTCGACCTGCGCAAGTTTGGTGGCGTGCCGCACGCCGGATTCGGCATGGGCATTGAACGCGCCGTGGCCTGGATATGCGGCCTGGAGCATGTCCGCGAGACCATTCCCTTCGCGCGCACGCTGCATCGGCTGTACCCGTAGGGGTGAGTTGTCATGTACCACTTTGTGGTACGACACCCTTGAAGGGGCACGGCTTTAGCCGTGCCGTTACGTGTGGGTCAAGAGTTGGGCTTCAGCCCCTGAGGAAACTCGCAGTTCAGTCCAAGACCGAAATCGCTCAGCGGCTAAAGCCACCGCAAAAACAGAAGCTAACGACACGGCTAAAGCCGTGCAGTTTCAAAGCGTGAGATCGTCTTGATTAATGCGGCGCTCGATGAAACGCTGCTCCATCAGGACCCATGAAATGCAGCACCGGCCCCACTTAGGAAATCCTTATGGCAACCAGCCCGATCACGAAGCCATTACAGAACGTCGAAACCAAACACATCCGCATCATTGGCGTGCCGCTGGACCTCGGTCAGTCGCGCCGCGGCGTTGACATGGGTCCGTCGGCGATGCGTGTCGCCGGCCTGGAAGCCAAGCTCGAGGCCCTCGGCTATGAGGTCGAGGATGGCGGCAACGTGCCCGTCGCCCTCGCTGAAACCGAGAACGAGGGCGATCCCAACGCCAAGTACCTGAAGGAAATCACTGAGACCTGCTCCAAAGAAGCCGAGCTCGTGGTAAAGACTTTAGAGGCTGGAAAGATCCCCATTGTTCTTGGAGGCGATCATTCCATTGCGGCCGGAACGGTTTCCGGCGTAGCTGAGTTTTATCGCCGCAAGAACCAGCGTATCGGCTTGCTGTGGATTGACGCCCACACCGATATCAACACGCCCGGCAGCTCACCCAGCGGTAACGTACATGGCATGCCGCTCGGCGCGATCATGGGACTGTTCGAGTCGCCGCTCACCGATCTCTATGGTTTCAGTCCGAAAGTGCAGCCGCAGAATTGCGTACTAGTGGGCATCCGCGATGTTGATAATCACGAACGCGAAAATATCAGGAAGTCCGGCGTGCATGTCTTCACCATGCGCGACATCGACGAACGCGGCATGCGCTCGGTGATGGAAGAGGCCCTGCGCATTGCCGGACGCGGTACCGTCGGCTATCACGTCTCGCTCGATCTGGACTGGATCGACCCCGAAGATGCTCCGGGTGTCGGCACCCCGGTCTGGGGCGGCGCCACCTATCGCGAGGGACATCTGGCGATGGAGATCATCGCCGACCACGGACGCATGCTCAGCTTCGAACTGGTGGAAGTGAATCCGGTGCTCGACGAGCGCAACCAGACGGCGGAGCTGGCGGTCGAGCTGGCGCTGTCGGCGTTTGGGAAGAAAATTCTGTGACCAAGCGTGTGTCTCGGCCTCTTCATCTTTCCTTCGCGCCTCTATTCATGTTGTACATGTATTCATGCTTGACATGATTATCGCGTTGCGGTAGTGTTTACCCATTCGTGATCAAGTCCTTCGCCGATGCCAAAACGCGTGAATTCTGGGAGAGCGGCAAAGGCGCCAAGTGGCCTCCCACGGAGCTGCGCACGGTAGCGCAGCGAAAACTGCAAATGCTGGATTCAGCAACCCGGCTGGACGACTTAAGAATTCCGCCAGGAAACCGGCTGCATGCTCTGCACGGCAACCGCAAAGGCCAGCATGCCATCCGGATCAACGACCAATTCCGCATATGTTTCGCGTGGAGAGGCGGCGATACTTACGAAGTCGAGATCGCGGATTATCACTAGTGTTCGCTCGAATGGAGTGGTTATGGCATTAGAACGACGGAAACCTGCAGCTTGGGCGGTGCATCCGGGAGAGGTCCTTCAGGAAGAATTCCTCAAGCCAATGGACATCAGTGGGTACAGACTTGCTAAGTCACTGGGCGTCAGGGCCCAATCCGTCAACGATATTGTGTTGCGGAAGCGTGGCATTAGTGCCGACATGGCCGTGCGGCTGTCGCGTTTCTTCGGAACCTCGCCCGAGTTCTGGATGAACCTGCAAAGCGCATACGAACTGGCCAAGGCGCGCGTCGTTCTGGGGCGTAAGCTGTCGAAGATCCAGCCGCATCAGGCAGCAGCCTAGGGTCCATCGCCCACAGACCGCCTTTCCGAGAAAGGGTGGGTCTCCTGTTTGGCGGGCGCAGCAGCGAACACGAGATCTCCCTGCTGTCGACCGCCGCGAACTCGGCTTGGACCGATACGGCTCCATCCTCAACCCGAACTAGCCCACCATCCCGCCCTAAAACCGTGCTATAGTTCGCTGCAGATTTGCGCCAGCAGCTCCCTCGAAAAACCTTCGATCTGTCCGAGACGGTTGGGGAGATTCCCGCTGCGCACTGGCCCTCTAGGCCGCAGGAGAAAAAATGTCGAAGAAGATTGTCTTCTGCTCGGATGGAACCTGGAACGACGAAGCCACCAATACCAATGTCTACAAGATTTTCAAGGCAATGAATTTTTCCGCGGACCAGTGTCCCATCTATGACGATGGCGTTGGCTCCGACGGAGACACGTTGCTCAGATTGTTGGGTGGAGCGTTTGGTGATGGTCTCGACAAGAAGATCTGCGATGGCTACACCCGCATCTCTCATCTCTACGAAAAGGGTGACCAGGTATTTCTGTTCGGTTTCAGCCGGGGAGCCTACACCGCGCGAAGTCTGGCGGGCATGATCGCGGTTTGCGGGTTGCCGACACAGAATGTGGATGACAATCTGACCACCCTGGCATTTCAGGCCTATCGCCAGCACGACATGGCTCAGCGCCAAAAGATGCTGGCCTCGCTGAACCAGACCTACGCCCTGGACTGCGCACAAATTATCATGGTGGGCGTTTGGGACACCGTAGGTGCCCTGGGTATCCCCGCGATCTTCGGCGGGATTGACCTGCTGCGCTACGGCTTCCTCGATACCAAACTCCATCCCGACGTAAAGAACGCGTACCACGCGGTGGCCATCGATGAGCGGCGCCGGCAGTTTCCGGCTACGCTTTGGTCCGCACCAGCTCCCGGCCAAACCATCGAGCAGGTTTACTTCACCGGCGTGCATTGCGATGTAGGCGGCGGATATCCCGAGACCGGACTCTCAGACATCACGTTGTCGTGGATGATGGGCAAAGCTGCGGCACTGGGAGTGGAGTTCGATCCCACGGTGTATCAGCAATACTCGAACATTGATGCCAAACACTCTCTGGATCAGAAGCATGAATCCTGGTCGGCAAGATGGGGTTTCCCGTGTGCGCGCGTCATCGCGGACAACGCCGCTATCAGCAACAGCGTGCAGATACGCCTGCAGCATGACGCATCCTACACGCCGGCCAACTTGAAGCAGAACGCCGGAGTGCTGGCACCGTTGTACTCGATTGTTTCCACAGTCTCGCTGGCAGCGGCCGCAGCCGCGGGGGCCGGCGCAGGCGGGTCAGCACCGTCATCAAGCACGGGTGGCGCGAAGTAATTCCCTCGAAAAGCCAGCCGAATTCACGCAGCGAGTACTGGAGTTCCTGCGCGAGGCTGGTTTTGATTCATGTGACCGAGAGGCCAAAGTCGGGGGATCTCCTCCAGCGACTAGGCCTTGTGGCGCGGCAGTGACAAGACCGCTAACCGCTTGCCTAGTTTGGCAAACTCAGGATCGGCAGTGACCAGTGTAGCGCCATTCGCCAAAGCGAGTTCAGCAGCAAAACTATCCGCGTATCCTAGTCCGTGGCGGCCCTTCAACTCAGCCGCAGCGGTGGCCCGTTCTCGATCAGCGGGTAGAATTGCTAGCGGAAGATGCGCGATACTCTTTTCCATTCTCCGCGCTTCTACCTCGCCACCCTGTTTCCAAATCGAGTAAACGACTTCTCCCCAATTGACAGCCGACATTAGGAGAGGAGCGTTATTGCGTAGCGATTCGTTGAGAAGGGCTTGGACTCGGGCTGCACCCTGTCGATCGCCTAGATAAATTAGGAGTGCGTTTGCGTCGAGTACATAACGTCTCACCGCCCCTGCTCCCGGTCGCGTTTTCGTTCCTCTGCCAAATAATCGAGAGCCGCGCCGGCACATGCAATGGAGCCCCTCAACTCTTGAATGAGACGCGGAGTCAGGGGCTGCACGATCAGGCGGTCGCCGCCACTTTCCGCGAAGGAAATGTTGACATGCATGCCCTTTCTCAAGCCGAGTCGCTTTCGCACGGGAGCGGGCAGGACCATCTGCCCCTTGGAACTGATCCTAGCGGTGAATGTAGCAGCGTGACCCACTGGCTTCTTCATATCGATATCTTACCACCATGTAAGCCACAGGCAATTTGCGCTGCAGTTCCGCTTATGTCGTAGGAGTGACCGAGTCAACGTCTGGAGCGATACGTACCGTATCCCTCCTCCGACCTCCCGCGTTGACCAAGAGCCAGTGCCTCCGGCGAATCGCCTCCGAGTTAAGATGCAGTTATGCGGAAACTCCGGGTAGGCGTCCTGTTCGGCGGGCGCAGCGGCGAGCACGAAGTCTCGCTGCTGTCGGCGGCTTCGGTCCTGAACGCAATCGATAAGAACAAGTACGAGGTCGTTCCCATCGGTATCACCAAAGACGGCCGATGGGTAACGGCAGCTCACGCTGAGCGGCTGTTGCGAGGCAACGTCGCCGAGGCGCCCGAACCACGTCACCTGCGCGCCGGCGATCCTGAGACCACCTCCGCCGCCGCGGTTCTGGCCAAGGGCGAAGCTGTAGTGGTGCCGCCCATGCCGGGCGAAAACCATTCCGCGCTGATGCCCTTTGAGACCCACTCTCCTGAACTGCACTCGGCGCCCAATTCGATTGACGTGGACATCATCTTTCCCGTTCTGCACGGCACCTTCGGAGAAGACGGCACCATCCAAGGCTTGCTGGAGCTCGCGGACATCGCCTACGTCGGCGCGGGCGTGCTGGGTTCCGCTGCGGGCATGGACAAGGACGTAATGAAACGCCTCTTCCGCGACGCTGGTCTGCCAATTGTGAAGCACGTTACCGTGCTGCGCAGCACGTGGCGGGAACAACCGAAGAAGGCACGCAAAGAAATAGAAGCCGCCCTCAAGTATCCGGTGTTCGTGAAGCCCGCGAATCTGGGCTCGTCGGTCGGGATCAGCAAAGTGCACAACTCGGCCGAGCTTGCCGCGGCCATGGAAGAGGCGGCGCGCTATGATCGCAAGCTGGTAATCGAGCAGGGTGTCGGGGGCGCCAAAGGCAAAGCGCGCGAGATCGAATGTTCCGTGCTCGGAAATGACAACTCCAATCGCTTCCCTTCCTGGCGAGATCGTCCCTGTCAAGGAGTTCTACGACTACGATGCCAAGTATCTGGTGGAAGGATCGGAGTCGATCATCCCGGCCAAGCTGCCGAAAGCCAAGCAAAAAGAAGTGCAGCAACTGGCGATAGCGGCCTTCAAGGCGGTGGACTGCGCCGGCATGGCACGTGTGGATTTCCTGATGGATCCCCGCCAGGGCAAGCTCTACGTCAACGAAGTCAATACCATTCCCGGCTTCACCTCCATCAGCATGTATCCGAAGATGTGGGCCGCCACCGGAATTGACTATCCCGAACTAATGGACCGGCTGATTCAGCTAGGGCTGGAGCGCCATGCGGAGAAAAAGCAGAACCAGTACAGCCGGTGATGCTAACCCTTTTTCCGCAGCCGCGTCTATTTCAGCAAGCAGGGAGCGATGCTCGTGAGGGGCGTGCGTGAAGTTCACTCCGCTAAGTAACGCATGCCCCGGGCACCGCAAACTGCCGATCGAATCTCCTGACTCGCAACCACGGAACAAAAGCAGGGTCCTCCTCGTAACAACCAACGAGGAGGAGTTCTGTGCGTAAAACCTTCCTAATTGCACTATTATGCCTGACCGTCCTCGGTGCTTCCGCCTTCGCCGAGGAATGGACCAAAACTTACCAGGTTGGCGACAAGCCCAGCCTGCGTGTGGACACCAACGACGCCGCGGTGGAAGTTACGCGCGGAACCAGCCACACCGTCTCGGTACGCGTCATCGCGAACGGTTACAGTATCGGCAGCAGCGGTGTGCGGATCACCGAACGTCAGGACGCCAACAAAGTGGACCTGCAAGTCCACGTCCCCAATAAGGGCTGGGGTATCCACATCAGCATGCACGAGGGAGTCCAGGTCCTGGTGCAGGTGCCCCCAGAGACCGCCCTCGATCTGCACTCTGGCGACGGACACATTGCTATTGATGGCACCTCTGGCGATGCCCGCCTCGATACCGGCGACGGACACATTCAGGTGCGCAACTTCAATGGCGGCCTGCATGCCCACACCGGCGATGGACACATGACTATTGACGGCGTGTTGACCGACGTTGACCTGCGCACCGGTGACGGCCACATTGACGTCACGGTGCGGCCAGGCTCCAAGATGAACAATGGCTGGCTAATTCACACCAGTGACGGCGGAGTGGAGGCCCGGCTGCCACAGGACTTTGCCGCCGAGCTTTACGCCCACACCGGCGACGGACACATCCAGCTCGACATGCCGGTCACGGTGAACGGATCCATCGAGCGGTCGCGCATTCGTGGCAAGCTGAATGGCGGCGGACCACTGCTGGAGATCGCCACCGGCGACGGCAGCATCCACATCGGCAAGCTCTGAGCAGGCTGCATTTCAAGAGGCGCGCGCTTTCGCCGATAGGGACATAGGAGACCCCCAGACGCCGGCAGGTGAGCCCCTTGGAAAGAACCCTGTCCTGACATCGAACCTGAAGAGCGTCTTTCCCCACCCATCGCGAGACGTGGCAAAAAGCGCGCCTGCACGGGTAAATTAGCGCCGCCGCGACAAGCTGCTCGCAAATCGCTCTGCCTTGAGCCTGAAATCAAAGTCGGCATCGCGCGCTTTTCCGGCTATCTTCCGTTAGAATCCTGCTTTATTTTTGTCATCTCGCATAACTCTTGCGGAAGGCCTACTATCGGCTTCTTTGGAGTCATTTCAAATGAATCGCAATTGTTATTGTCTCTTCCTGCTTCTCATCTCGAGCTTTGCACCTGGGCAGGCGCCCACTGCTCCCGACCCTTACAAGCCTGTCCTCGACCGCTTGCAATCGATCACGACCATTCCCTTGCCAAGCTGGCAAACGCACGCCGCCGATCTCGCGCATGGAGAAGATCCCGCGTTAAATGCTTCCGACTGGCGGCCGGTGAAGGTGAGGGAAGATTGGCAGGGCTCCCGCTGGCTGCGTCAGACCTTCGAGGTGCCAGGGCAATTGAACGGCTACAGCCTGCAGGACGCCACCATCTCTCTCGACCTGCACGTCAGCAGCGATGACGCCATCCAGATCAGCATCTTCGCCAACGGCAACATGGTGGCGCGCACCGACGAAGACGGGCAGGTGCCAATCACGCTCAGTAGAAAATGCTCAGCCGGGGCAGAGGTTGGTTCTTGCGGTGCGCGTGCTGGACTCAGGCGGTGGCGGCTGTTGCGGCGGAAACTCCACTCGCATCGAGCATGCTGTGCTGCAGATTGAGCCGCCGTCCAACCGTCCTGACCCGCACTGATGCGGCTGCAGATTCTCTCGGCCGAGCCGGTTATCGCCGCCTATCCCGACGGCAAAGCCGAACGCCAGCAGCAACTGGACGCAGCCGTGAAGGCCATAAATATTGGTGCGCTCGACCAAGGCGACCAACAGGCCTTCGATGCTTCTTTGCGCGACGCCCAGGCCAAACTCGACGTGCTGCGGCCGTACATGAAGCAGTTCAGCATCGCCGCCGTCGGCAACAGCCACATCGACATGGCATGGCTATGGCCGTGGACCGAGACGGTCGAGGTCGTTCGCAACACCTTCGGCACCGCGCTGCAACTGATGCGCGAGTATCCCGACTTCAAATTCACCGC
This sequence comes from uncultured Acidobacteriaceae bacterium, assembly GCA_963721155.1. Taxonomy (GTDB): domain Bacteria; phylum Acidobacteriota; class Terriglobia; order Terriglobales; family Acidobacteriaceae; genus Bog-257. Next base: position 480,624 of record CAVRID010000005.1, read on the forward strand.
CAGCGCCGCGCAGGCATACGAGTGGATCGAGGAAAAATATCCCGCTATGTTTCAGGAGATCCAGCAGCGCGTGAAAGAAGGCCGCTGGGAGGTGATCGGCGGGATGTGGGTCGAACCCGACCTCAACATGCCTGACGGCGAATCGCTGGTGCGCCAGATTCTCTACGGCAAGCGTTACTTCCAGCAGAAATTCGGCAAAGACATCAACATCGGCTGGAATCCCGACTCGTTCGGCTACAACTGGCAACTGCCGCAGATCTACAAGCGCTCGGGCATCGACTACTTCGTCACCCAGAAATTATTGTGGGCCTCGGAGTTCACCAAGTTTCCCTACCGCCTGTTCTGGTGGCAGGCGCCCGATGGCAGCCGCCTGCTGACGTACTTCCCCAGCGACTACGCCAACCCGATCGATCCGCCGAAGATGGCGCGCGACGCGTCGATCTACGGCCCGATGATGTGGAAGTACAACGGCGGGACCAACTCGGCGCCCGCCGGCGGTCTGGACACGATGTACCTGTTCGGCGTGGGCGATCACGGTGGCGGCCCGACGCGCGTCGATCTCGACACCGCGCTACGCTGGCAGAAAGGCGATCTCGTCTATCCGCAAATCAATTTCTCCACCGCCGCGCAGTACTTTGCCGACTTGGAGAAAAACAAGAGCGACCTAAAGATTCCGACGTGGGACGGCGAGTTGTACTTTCAATACCATCGCGGCGTGCAGACCACGCAGTCGGAAGAGAAGCGCGGCAATCGGCAGAACGAAGAGTTGGTGCTAGACGCGGAGAAGGTCGCCTCGATCGACATGCTGTTCGGCGCGGCATGGCCGCGGCAAAACCTTGATACTGCGTGGAAGGACATCCTGTTTAACCAGTTCCACGACATCCTGCCGGGCTCGGGGATCGCCATCAATTACGTCGATGCGGCGCGCCGGTATGCCGTTGCTTCGCGCATCGACAATGACATCATCCGTGATGGGCTAAACGACATCGCCTCGCACGTGAAGTCGGATGGCGTGAGCGTGCTGGTGTTCAATCCGCTGTCATGGACGCGAACGGAAGAGGTCGAATTCGATGCGCAGTTTCCGGCACCGGTGAAGGATGTTGGGGCGACCGGCCCCGACGGCAAGGCCATGCCACTGGAAGTGCTGAGTAACGATCCGTTAACCAACCGGGTGAAGCTGCGTCTTCTGGCGAAGGACATCCCTGCGACCGGTTACAAACTGGTAAAACTTGTACCGGCGAAGCCAGAATCCCGCCTACTGGGCACCCTTGTGCCCCCAGGTCAGGAGTTAATCGGTACTGTGGAATTCAGACTGAATGAGTTCATTCGCCTCGAAAACAGGTTCATGCGTGTTGAAGTCGACCTCAAAACCGGCTGCATCACCAGCCTCTACGACAAGCGCAGTAACACCGAAGCACTGGCGCTGCCGGTACAGAGCGAAGGCTCGCCGGCCGCGTCTCCCGATGGACTGCCGTGCGGTAACCTGCTTCAGGCCTTTGTTGACAAGCCAAAGAAATGGGACGCGTGGAACATCGACGCCGATTTCGTCAAGCAGCATTGGGACCTGATGCAGGCCGACGAAGTGAACCTGGTGGAGAACACACCGCTGCGCGCCGTCATTCGCGTGCAAGCCATCACTTCCAGAAGTCGAGCTTCGTGCAGGACATTACGATGTACCCAGGCGTCCCTCGGGTCGACGTTCACATGCAGGCCGACTGGCACGAGCAGCACATTCTGCTGAAAGTCGCGTTTCCCGTCAGTGCGCGCAGCGACAAGGCGACCTTTGAGATTCCCTATGGCACCGTCGAGCGGCCGACGACGCGCAACACCCCGGCTCGAGCAAGCTCAGTTCGAGGTTCCGGCGCTGCGCTGGGCCGATATCTCCGGTTCTGGCGCCCCAGCCTCGACCGCTTCTGCCTTACCCGTGCCGGCTTGTGCCCCATTCTCACCTCTTGATGCCCCACACTTGTCTGCCGAGGCCCCACCCTCCTCGCCCCCTTCTGGCGACAGGGCAACTCATGGCTTCAGCCTGCTGAATGACAGCAAGTACGGTTACGACGCCAAGGACAACGTGCTGCGCTTGTCGCTGCTGCGCTCGCCGACGTGGCCCGATCCCGAAACTGATCAGGGACACCACGAGTTCACCTATTCCCTCTATCCGCATGGGGGCACCTGGCGCGATGCGATGACCGTGCATCAGGGCTACGAACTGAACTATCCGCTGATGACGGTCACGACGGGACAGCATCCCGGTACGCTGCCGGCCGAGAAGTCGTTCTTTGGAACGGCCGAAGATAACGTTGTCATAACAGCCATCAAAAAACAGGCCCCACAAAAGCCTGTGCAAGCCATCTACGAAGGCCAGTCGCGAACCGTTCATCCTGAGGAAGGTGGGCTCATTATTCGCTTCTATGAGTGGGCGGGAAAGAAAGGCGACATTCATCTCAGCTTGCCGCAGCCGGGGACGGCAGCGTGGGAGATGAACCTGATGGAAGTCGCGCAGAGTCCGTTGTCACTGGCGGCGAACCCCAACGTGCTGACCGTGCCCACGAACCCGTACGAGATCAAGACGGTGAAGGTGCAGTTTGGAAATTGAGCAGCGGCAGTGCCCAGCTTGGACGACATCACTGCAACGGTGCCGCGCAAGGTCTAAAATTGCAATTGGAAAATCCTCCAAGCAAAAAACGGGGAGAGCTTTTCACCCTCCCCAGGTGCGACAGAGGCGATATCGATTTCTAAGATTCTCTGACCGAACCAATTGGTTGCACGACATGCCAGAACTAGAGACCACCGAGCAGCTTGCAGTGATTCCGGAAGTCGCCAAGATTCCCGAAGCCGAAGAGTGCGGCGTGACCCTCGACGGTGTCAGGTGGCGCTATCTCCATGCCGGTTCCGGCCCGCCGCTGCTGCTGATCCACGGATTCATGGCCTATTCGTTTTCCTGGCGCTTCAACATGCAGGCGCTGTCCCGACATTTCTCCGTGTATGCCATCGATTTGCCGGGCTGCGGTTTCTCACAGCGTCCCGATGCACCGCAATGCGCGCTGGCTGGCGATGCCGAAGGCGTTCTGCGCTTCATGGAACATTTCGGAATGGAGCAGGCAGACGTGCTGGGCACCTCTCGCGGTGGCGGACTGGCGATTGTCCTGGCTGCTCTGGCGAAGCAACGGTCGAGGGCAAACCTAATCCGGCGGCTGATACTGGTCTCGGCGATCAATCCCTGGTCGAACTATGGACGGTTTCTGACCCGCTTCCTTTCCACCGCGCTTGGCGGCCCGTTAGTCACCAATGTGCTGCCCAAGCAGCACTGGCTGATGCTCCGCTACCTTCGCAAGCTGTACGGCGATCCAAAGCGCATGGCGCTGGGGACTATCGAAGGCTACAACGCGGGATTGAAGGTGCCGGGAAGCTTCGAGCACATCTTGCGGGTTGTGCGCTCGTGGCATTGCGACCTGGCGCTAATTGAGAAGTCTTTGCCGGCGATCAGTGACTTGCCCACACTGCTGCTGTGGGGTTCCCGCGATACGGCCGTCTACCCGTCGTCAGCTTATGAGCTGCAGCGGCACCTCAAGAACAGTGCGCTGGTCATGCTCGATGGCGTCGGGCACGTTCCTTACGAAGAGGTGCCAGACGAGTTCAACCGGGTAATTTGCGATTTCCTGTTGCACAACACACCGCCGACACCACTGGAAACTGCGGCAGCCTCGGGCATCCCTTCGCAGATTCCATCGGCGCCGCTTCTGTAAAGCGGCGGCCAGTCGGCCGCGTTGGATCTAAAATCAATAAAATGTGGTGGCGAAGCGCTGGCTTAAAATATAGTTAGGAACGTCATGGCTACTCAAGAAATCTCCAAAGTGTTGGCCGCCAGCCGCATGGCGAATGTGCGCTATGCGATTCGCGACCTGGCCGTCGTCGCCGACGAAGTCGCCCGCGAAGGCCACAAGCTTCTCTATCTCAATATCGGCGATCCCTGCAAGTTTGACTTCCCCACCCCGCCCCACATGATCGAGGCGGTGGTGAAAGCCATGGTTGACGGCCACAACGGCTATGCCGATTCGCTGGGCATCAAGCCGGCGATCGAGGCGATCCACCACGAAGCCGAGCGCAATGGCTTTCGCGAAATCCAAAGCATCTTCGTCGGCTATGGCAGCGGCGAGGTCATCGACAATTGCATTACCGCACTGCTGAACCCGGGCGACAACGTGCTGACACCCAGTCCGGAGTATCCGCTGTACGGCGCCATCATGGCCAAACTCGACTGCCCGGTCAACGCCTACGATCTGGACGAAGACAATGGCTGGCAGCCCGACGTTGGCGACATGGAGCGCAAGATCAACTCGCGCACCAAGGCCATCCTGCTGATTAATCCCAATAACCCGACGGGCGCGGTGTACTCGCGGCACACCCTGGAGAGAGTTCTTGAACTTGCACGCCGTCACGGCTTGATTGTCTTCGCCGATGAAATTTACGACAAGCTGATCTTTGATCCGGGCACGAGGCACATCTCAATTGCGACTCTCGCGCAAGACGTTCCGGTGGTGACCTTCAACGGGCTTTCCAAGGCATACCTGGTTCCCGGCTGGCGCATCGGGTGGGCGAGTTGCGACCGGCCCGCGCGAAGTGTTGCATCCCTACATGGAAGCTGTGCACCGTTTGCTGCGCGCGCGCTTGTCGGCGCCGCATCCATTCCAGCACGCCATACGCGCGGCGCTGGAAGGTCCGCAGGACCACCTGGTTGAGGTTCTCGCCAAATTGAAGCGGCGTGCCGATCTCACCGTCGAGTGGGCGCAGCGCACTCCGCGGGTGAAGCTGGTCGCGCCCAAAGGTGCGTTCTACGCGCATCCGTCGCTGGACATCCCCGAGGATGATCTTGCCTTCGTAACCGATCTGCTAAAGCAGAAACATGTGTTGGTGGTCCACGGCTCCGGCTTCGGCGAAAAGCCGGGCACGCGGCACATTCGCATCGTGTTCTTGCCGCAGGAACCGGTGTTGAGCGCGGCCTATGACGCGATGACCGAGTTCATGGGCGAGCGCTACGCATAGAAAATCTTGAACCGCAGATTGACGCGGAAGACGCGGATTCGGCTCAAAGCGGGCTTGGACAGATTTCATCCGCGAAATCTGCGCAATCCGCGGTTGAATTTCTTGCCCATGGTTGACATCCACTGCCACATTCTTCCCGGCATCGACGACGGTCCCAGTTCCTGGGATCTGACGGCCGAAATGTGTCGCGTGGCCATTGGCGATGGCATCACGCACATTGTGGCCACGCCGCATTGCAATGATGTGTTCACCTACGACCGCGACCGCTATACCGACATGCTGGGCCAGCTCAGCGACGCGGCCGAGGGAAAATTGACCTTCAGCCTGGGTTGCGATCTCCATTTTTCCTACGACAACATTCAAGATGCTCTGGCCCATCCCCGGCGATATACCATCGGCGAATCGCAATATCTGCTGGTTGAGTTCAGCGACTTCGGCCTCCCGCCCGAGGTAAAGCAGAACCTCCTGTTCATCTCCAGCAACGGCATGCTCCCCATCATCACTCATCCAGAGCGCAACCGACTACTGCTCAACAAGCCGGAGATAGTCCTGGAATTCGTGGAGCAAGGCTGCCTGGTACAGGTCACAGCCAATTCCTTCACCGGACACTGGGGCAGCCGCTCACAGAAGATGGCCGAATGGCTGCTGAAGCGTCAAGCCATTCACGTGATCGCCAGCGATGCGCACGATCCTGCCCGCCGCCGGCCGGTATTGTCGGAGGCTCGCAAAGTAATCACCGAACTCGCGGGAGCCAGTGTCGCAGACGCACTGTTCCGACAAAATCCGGCGGCCATCGTGGATGGCATGAGCTTGCCGAACCCGGCCGGAGGCTGAGTTGGGCAGCGACGTATAGTTTTTCGGGCAGTCCGCAATGCCATCACAACGCTTAGTGATGAAGGTCACGGTCATGATGGCCGCCGCGCTGCTGTAATGGTCTCACTCACCAGGAACCGGTAGGTGGGAGTTTTAATGCCACCTTACAAGGTCCTATTTCTCTGTGATGATTGCGTTGCGAGCGCTCCGGTATTGGAAGCGCTGCGGATCGGTGGATTTGGGCTGCGCATCGCCCACAACCTTCATCAAGTCAGTGCGCACCGCGACGAGCGAGCCGATGTCATCGTCATCTTGAGCCCGCACCACGCCAACGCGTGGATTGCGCGGCTGAAGCTGCTGGCTGGCGTTCCCGCGCCTGTCATTCTGCTGTGCAGCGGAACTGATTCACTGACAACCATGCCGCCTCCAGTGGACGCAATCTGCCACATCGAGTCGCTCAAGTCTGTCCTCAGCGCGGTGCAATTGGCGGCTGCGTCCTCCTCGGCACCGATTCAAATGCTTTACCCGCCAGTCGTCGCAGGATACCAACCCGGCTAGGAAGCCAGAAGCTATCTCATAAATCAGTTTTGAAGGGACACGGCTTTCAGCCGTGCCGCAAACCGCCTTTTAAGGACTGGGCTTTTTAGCCCCTGAGGGCAAACACTTTGGACCGCATCGGCATTTATGAGATGGCAGCTACTCCTGTTTCAGAAACACGTGGTCAATCATCTGCCGCATGAAGTGGCCGCCAAAGCCACCCGCGCTGGCCGACAGCAATTGCAGAAATGCCCCATAGACCTGGCCGCGATCGTGCGGCCACTTCACAATGAAGTGATAATAGGCAAGCACAACGGGGACGCCGACCCACACCAGCAGCACCCAGCGCCACGGGCGCCTCGACTTCCATACTCCCAGAATCATGGTGGAGGCCAGCACACAAAGCGCGGTGAGCAGAGCATCGTCAACTGTCTGATTGACCCAGCCGGAGCATAGGCCGAGCAGGACGGCGACTGCATACGCCACAAAGCTTGGGCGCGGGCGAACAGCAGACTCGGCCAGTCTATCCAAAGCATTTGAGTGTAGCAGACTAGACATTCGTGCCCAGCTCTAACCCCCGAAGTCTTTACTCCGCAACTTCCTGATTTACAATGTGTTTTCTGTCTACACGGTTTGAATTACTCCGGAGAGGCGTTTGCCACTTCCACGGGGTGCGGCAGAGGAATACGGCGCGGTAGTGAAATCCCGGGGGACCCACTACCGATTTCACTCCAAGGCCTTGCATTTTAGATTTGAGTCTTATGCGTCCACCGCATTTCCGGATCATCATGGCGGCTCTGGCTTGGCTGCTGCTTGTGCCCGCTGTCGAGGCGCAAACCCCCACGCTCATCACGCTTGATCAGGCAATTAACTTGGCGCTCGCTCATAACCACTCACTCAAAGCCACGCGTACTTTAATTCTGCAAAACCAGGCGCAGGAAGTTACCGCCAACCTTCGTCCCAACCCAACGTTTCTGTTTGATTCCCAGTTCGTTCCCATATTTGATCCCAGTTACTTCAGTGCCGACAACCTTAACCAGACTCAGCAGTTCGACCTCGGCATCGGATATCTCTTCGAGCGCGGTCATAAACGTCAACGCCGCCTGCAGGCAGCACAGGACCAGACCGCCGTTACCAGCGCGCAGGTTACGGATGCGGAACGCACTTTGACATTTAACGTGGCGCAGCAGTTCATCGCGGTCCTGTTGGCGGAATCGACACTGCAGTTTGCACTGCAAGACTTGAACAGCTTCCAGCAGACAGTAGATATCGGCCAGACGCAGTATAAGTCGGGCTACATCAGCGAAGGTGATTATCTGAAGATCAAACTGCAGTTGCTGCAGTTTCAGACAGATGTTTCCTCGGCCCGCCTGGCAAGAGTGCAGGCACTTATTGCCTTGCGGGAATTGCTTGGCTATGACGCAGTCCCTGCCAATTATGATGTGGTTGGCGATTTGTCGTACGAGTCAGTTAAGGCGAAGCTGGAAGACCTGCAAGTCAGGGCGTTGCGGGAACGTCCGGATTACCGAGCGGCTGAATTGGGGGTGACCGCTGCGCAAAGCCAGATTTTGTTAGCAAAAGCCAATGGCAAACAAGACGTGAGCGCTACCGTCGACTATACCCACGTCGCGGGCCAAAATGACGCTTCTTTCTTTCTGAGTTTCCCCTTGCCCATCTTCAATCGAAATCAGGGCGAGATTGCGCGCACCGGCTACGCTCTCAACCAGGCCCAGGAGTTGCAGGCGTCGGGCAGTGATACGGTTCTCTCCGATGTCAGCGATGCATATGAAGCGCTGCGGAGCAACGAAGAAGTGGTCCAACTTTATGCCTCGGGATATTTGAAGGAAGCGCAGGATTCGCGTGATATCAGTGAGTATGCTTACAAGCGTGGTGCGGCGAGCCTGCTCGATTTCCTCGATGCGGAACGTAGTTACCGCGCTGCTCAGTTGGCCTATCGCCAGGCCCTTTCTTCTTACATGACCGCGCTCGAACAATTGAAGGAAGCCGTGGGAACGAGGAACCTGCCGTGAAGATATCTAAAGATTGCCGGCATGGCATAGCGGCATTGGCAGTTGCCTGCGCCATCACGCTGGGGTTGGTCGGGTGTCATGGCGCGGGCTCTGACGCCGGCGAACAGAACCACTCCGCCAACAATGCAAACACCGCGGAACTGTTCACCATCCCGCAAGACCAGATGTCGCATGTCCAGGTGCTGACGGTCGAGCCCACCACTCTGAAACGGACCTTGCGCCTGACTGGCTCGGTGGCCTACAACAGCTTCCATACGACCCCAGTGATTACGCAGGTTAGCGGGCCGGTCAGCCGGATAGTCGTCGTTCCCGGGCAGAGGGTGACACCGGCCGAGCCGATGTTATATGTGGCGAGTCCCGATTTTTCCCAGCTCCGCACTAATTATCTGAAGGCGAAAGACGCGTATGCGCTTGCGGAGAAGGCCGCCTCGCGAGCCCGCGACTTGTACCAGCACCACGCCCTCGCTGAACAGAACGTGGAGCAGGCGGAGTCGGTCGAAGTGCAGGCAGGCGGAGATTTGGCTGCGGCAGAGGCTGCCCTGAAGGTGCTCGGAATTACCAATCCGGATGCACTGGTGAAGTCTCCGCCATCGTTTGAGGTCCCGGTAAGAGCGCCCATTGGCGGCCAGGTTGTCGAACAGAACGTGGCTGTGGGGCAGTTGATCCAGACCGGAGCCACTCAGTGCTTCATGATTTCCGATACTAGTAATGTGTGGGTGCTGGTGAACGTTTACCAGAAAGATTTGCCGAATGTGCGGGTGGGGGACCCGGTCACGATCCAGACGGACTCATATCCCGACATTTTTCATGGACGTATTTCCTACGTGGCCGCTTCGCTGGATCCGAATACCCGAACTTTGCAGGCACGCATTGAGACCAGCAACCCGGGCGACAAGCTGAAGAAGGACATGTACGTGGTAACGACGGTGGATGCAGGCAGCATTCAAAATGCGATTGCACTGCCTGACGCCGCGGTTCTCCGCGACAGTGAGAACCAGCCGTTCGTGTATGTCGAGGCTGCTCCGCAGAAGTTCGGACGGCGCAGTGTAACGCTGGGCGACAGCCTGAATGGACAGACCCAAATCACCAGCGGACTAAACACCGGCGATCACGTTGTGGGGAATGGCAGTCTGTTCCTGCAGTTTGCGAATTCGCTGCAGCGCTAGCCGCGGCAAGGATTGGCGAGAGAGAGTGAACCGGACGGTGGCGTCCACAAACTGAATGATTCATCGAATCGTACAAGCATCCCTGCGTCAGCGCTTCCTGGTGTTGATGCTGACCGGCTTCATTATGGTCGCCGGCATCATCTCGTTTCAGCGGATGCCGGTGGATGCTTACCCTGACCTATCCCCTCCGCAAGTTGAGCTCATCACGCAATGGCCCGGCCACGCTGCCGAGGAAGTGGAACGCCTGGTAACTCTACCTCTTGAACTGGCAATGAACGGCGTGCCGCACATGGTAGTGATGCGGTCGATCTCGCTGTATGGCCTTTCGGATGTCAAGATTACTTTTGAAGAAAATACAGACGATTACTTCGCCCGGCAGATTGTCTTTCAGCGAATCGCCGATGCCAGCCTGCCTACTGGAGTGACCCCGTCCATGGCCCCGCTGTTTAGCCCCAGCGGCCTGGTGTATCGCTATGTGCTCGAAAGTCCCGACCGCAGTCCCCAGGACCTGAAGACGATCGAAGATTGGGTAGTAGAGCGGGCCTATCGTTCCGTGCATGGGGTTGCCGATGACTCCGGATTTGGCGGGACGACGATGCAGTACCAGGTGCTGCTCGATCCCGCGCGAATCTACGGATATCACCTGACCGTGCCGCAAGTCATGGCGGCCCTGACCGCGAATAATTCCAACGCGGGTGGAGGATTCTACTCTCAGGGTGGGCAGTTCTATTACGTGCGCGGCATTGGGCTGGTTCGCAACACGGATGACATCGGCAACATCGTTCTCGGCAGCAACAACGGTGCGCCCATCCGCGTAAAAGATGTTGGCGACGTCGTAATCGGGCACGCGCCCCGTTTGGGCGAATTCGGTTACCAGAAAAATGACGATGCGGTGGAAGGCGTCATTCTCATGCTCCGCGGCGAGCAGACGCAAAACGTTCTCAAGGGCGTGGAGGCCCAAACCGAGAAACTGAACCAGAGCATTCTCCCGCCCGACGTCAAGGTTCATCCCTTTTACGATCGCAGCGATCTGGTCAAGCTGACCACCGATACCGTGGAAGCCAACCTGCTCCGGGGCATGGTCCTGGTACTGATCGTCCTGATCTTTTTCCTGATCAATCTGCGTGCGGCCATTATCGTGGCACTCACGATTCCACTGTCTCTGCTGTTTGCCTTTATCGTGTTGCATGCCCACGATGGCGCCGCCAACCTGCTATCGATTGGCGCCATTGATTTCGGCATCATCATCGATGGCACGGTGGTCATGGTGGAAAACATCTTCCGTGAGCTCGCGCTTCGAGAAGGCCAGGATTACAGCCTGCATGAAGTTATTCTGGCGGCGGCTAAGGACGTTGACCGGCCAATCTTTTACTCGGTGGCCGTCATACTGGCGGGTTACCTACCGATTTACGCCCTGAGCGGGCCCTCCGGAAAACTATTTCACCCCATGGCCGAGACCATGTCGTTCGCGCTGGTGGGTGCGCTGATCCTCACGCTCACATTGGTTCCGGTCCTGGCCTCGTCGTGGTTCAAGAGCGGGGTTAAGGAGCGTCGTAATCGCCCCTATGAGTGGATGAAGAATCAGTACGCAAAACAGCTGGATTGGGCACTGGCGCGGCCCAAACTGATCCTGGTTATCGCGACATTGATTTTCGCTTCGACGCTCATGTTGATTCCGTTTATTGGCGGAGAATTTATGCCTCATCTGGACGAGGGCGCTCTTTGGGTGCGGGCCACTATGCCCTACACCATCTCGTTCGAGGAAGCGAGCAGCATTGCTCCGCAGATTCGCAAGATCCTGATGTCGTATCCGCAAGTCACGGTGGTGGGCTCGGAGTTGGGACGCCCCGACGATGGCACAGACCCTACCGGCTTCTTTAATTGCGAGTTCTACGTTGGACTAAAACCCTACGACGATAAGGCCTGGAGCGGCGACCTCAGCACCAAAGAAAAGTTAATTGAATCCATCAACAAGAAGCTGACCGCGTTTCCCGGAATCATCTTCAACTACACGCAACCAGCCGAGGACGCCGTCGATGAAGCCTTGACCGGACTAAAGAGCTCTCTGGCAGTCAAAATCTACGGCGAGGACTTAACCGTTCTTCAGGACAAGGCAGTTCAGATCAAGAACACGCTATCCAAAACTCCGGGATTTACCGACTTGACCGTGGTCCGTGAACTTGGACAACCCAGTCTCTTGATTGACGTGGACCGCGACAAGATCGCGCGCTATGGAATCAACGTTGCCGATGTCGAAGCGGTAATTTCGGCTGCCGTGGGCGGACAAGCCGTGACGCAGGTCATCCAAGGCGAGAAGGTGTTCGACTTGGTGGTGCGCATGCAGCCCCAATTCCGTAGCAGCGCACATGAGATTGGCGGATTGCTGGTTGGCACTCCCGATGGGAAACAGATCCCGGTCAGTCAACTCGCCGACATTCGCCAGGGTAACGGCGCGTCCTTCATTTACCGCGAAAACAATTCCCGCTACATCGGGGTTCAGTACAGTATCGAGGGACGGGATTTGGAACGCGCGGTACTAGATGGCCAAAAAGCCGTGAGCAAAGCCGTCTCTCTTCCGCAAGGTTATTGGCTCTCCTGGGGCGGCGAATACAGTCAGCTTCTGGACGCGAAAGCGCAACTTATCTTGATCGGCCCGCTCGCTGTCGTTCTCATTTTCATGATCTTGTTCGCGCTATACGGAAACTTCAAATTCCCCGTCACGATCGCGTTGGGCGTGATCATGACCGAACCGGTGGGTGCACTGGTGGCGCTGAAGCTCACCCACACTCCCTTCAGCGTGTCGTCAGTTCTGGGACTGGTGGCGTTGCTGGGCGTTTCCGTCGAGACGGCGGTCATTCTGGTGTCCTACATCAACAAGCTTCGGTTGGAAGGAATGGACATCCCCACCGCGACGCGAGAGGCTTCGCTTCTGCGGCTTCGCCCCATCATGATGACGGCCCTGGTGGCATGCCTTGGACTACTTCCAGCCGCCCTCTCCACCGGCATTGGCTCGGCCACCCAGAAGCCCTTCGCGATCGTCATCGTGGCCGGCCTGATATCCCGTCTCTTCATCGGTTTCTTCGTCAATCCCGTGCTGTATCAAATGGTCGCCCGCGAAGGGGACGTCCTTCAGGTATAGCAGGACAGGCACGAAACTCGCATGAACTATGTCCAGCGCTAACGGGGCTCGCGACGGAAATGGTAGCTAAACGTCACGCCGGCGTAGGACGGCTTTCGCACACCGACGATCCGCTCGAAGGGCGCCGGCTCGCCTGAGAGCTGCAACGTCTCGAGCGTTTGTCCGGTGTAGCCACTGGAGGACAGAAAGTAAAGGCCCGCATCGAAGAGGTTATTGCGGAAGCTTCGAATCACGGACCCCCGAATCTCGCGAACCGGTACGGCGATAAACCCGTCGCCCAACGGCTTGGCCCCGACGTACTCGACTTCGCCTGACGCTTGCATTTGCCATGGCAACCGAAAGGTCGTAGCGGAGACATCCCAGATTAGTCGTGGCGCCTCCGGAACATCCAGGCCGGTGAGTCGGTCTGTGGCTTCTGCGCGCGCGAACGTCGCCTGTATCGAGCCAAAAGAAAACTGGCGCTGCGCCGACACCATTACCGAACGAACCAGCGATGGTCCCAGGTCTTCTTGCAGACCGGTGTCGGGATCGATCCTGGCCAACTCCTCTGAGTTGCTCACGCGGCTCAACACCACACGGAACTGGGTGTGAGCGACGACTTCGGTAGCCACCAGCTGGTACGCTCGCGAGATCGCAATAGGGGTTCCTTCACCCGTTCCCAGGCCGATTCGTGGATCGTTGGTATGAAATGCCTTGCCGTAACTGAAGGCGATAACGGGCAGAGCTGGCTTGTTCGGGAAATGGAAAACAACGGTAGCTCGCGGCGAAGTAAGTCCGGAGCTTGACGCATAGGAGTTGCTGGGAGTGAGCTGGTCGGTGTTGTTGAACAGGACCTCATCTCTTCGCACGCCGAGACTGTAGCTGAAGAACGACGAGAGCGTGCCGTTGATGGACGCATAGGGCGCGAAGTCGCCTATGGTGAAGTTGTTCAAGGTGACGGGCTGAAAGACCCCGTTGGAATCGACATGTGCGAGTTCGGCATTGCGAGGCGCATCTTGTCGCAAATCCACGCCGACGCTGAACGACATACTGCGATTAATTGTTTGCGTGTAGGAGGTATTACCGCCGACCACCGTGCGAAATTCCGACTGGCGGATGAGACCGTCGCCGAAGTCCGACTGCAGGCTCAGGCTGTAAGTGCGAAAGAATCCCGAGAATTGCATCTGCCGATTGTTTGAGATCTGCCAGGTGTCGCTGGCCGCGAACAACGATGTGTAAGTGCGATCCGTTTGCCTTGGGTCGATGGTGTCTCCCGGCACGGGGACGGCGATCGGCACCAGCCCGGGTATGCGCGAGTAACCGTAGTAGCCCACCGCAAACAAAGTCAGCTGATGGTGGCCTAGAGTGAATGATCTCTCGGCATTGAGCTTGTACTGCTTGCGATTTTCCGGAAGCGCCAGGAACCCGTTTCCGCCGGCGATTTCGAGTCCCACGAATGCTCCGGTTTGAGGATTGGCAGGACTCCAGCCCCCGACCATATCGTAATCATGCATGTCGCCGCCGATTTGCAGGAACGGTTCGAGCCGGGGGCGAAGTCCGTAAGCCACGGCCAGGTTCACTGCGTTGTTTCCATGGCGCACGTCGAAGGCGCCGGCGTCGGTCTCGACACTGCCGATAGCTGCTGGAATAAGCAAGTTCGGGTCGGCGTAACCGTTGCCATGCGCGTTGGCGGGGAGATTATTCGGAAGCAGGAAATCGCCAACCTGTATGTACTGCGCGATCGGCTCGCCATGATCTCCCGCAACTCCGGGTGCAAAGTATTGCGGCGCTTTCACTCCGCCGGATGCCGTCTCAGAGGGAAATCCCGGCACTGAGACTGGCGTCCCAGGCAAGCCGGGACTTGCCGCTTGTAACTGACTCGCGTCATAGACTCGGGCTGAAGGATCGCTGGCGAGTTCATCGGCCTTGGCTACAACGTCAGTGTTGGAAGATGGGTTGAGCTGGAGTTTTAGTTCGGTGTCGGAGTTAAGAGGTACTGGCACGGTCAGCGAAGCATAGCCCTTGGCCGACACCTGCAATTGATAACCGCCCGTGCGTAAAGATAAATGGAAACTTCCCTCAGCATCGGAAACTGTTTGCGCCTGACCGGCTCTGACCGTCGCGCTCGCGATGGCGGCTCCATCCCCGCTCACCACTCGACCAGACAGGTTGATCAGCGGCAGACCCAAGTTGGCCGCAGCCGCCTCGGTGTCTGCTGGCTGGCTCGTGCGAGAGTCCGCCCCCTGCACCAAGCCCGCCAGCAAAAACACCACCGCTATACTTCGGAGCAGTTGCCGCACGATCAGCTCCTATCGCTGCACCGCAACCGGTGAAAGGCTGGCCAACATAGTCTTGGCCTGTTCCGAACCCAGACTATTCAGGTCGGCACTTTGTCGGAGGTAACGTGCCGCAGCTATCTTGTCTCCTGCCTTCAAGGAGATTTCGCCGGCATGGTCAAACATTTTCGCATTGCGAATGCCCACGGCAAGCGCCGCCTCGATCTGTTTACGGGCTTCATCGTACTGCCCATTTACATAGAGGGCCCAAGCGTAGGCATCGAGCGTGAAGGCGTCGTGCCGGCGGGCAATCTCGCGCTTTGCAACTTCCAGGGCCTTCGCCGGTTCGTTCGCGTGATCGGCGTAGTAGAAGACCAATTCGTGGTTCGAGTTATCCGCGCGGCTGGTTTCGAGCAGTGACTTCTGCTCAAATTCAGCGAATGCCTTCTTCGCCTCGTCAGTGCGGCCAGCCAGTTGCAACGCTTCGGCCAAGTCGTAAAGATTTTCGGCATGGGGCGCTGCCTGATAACGCTGTTGCAACAGCTCCACGGCTTCGCCATATCGCTTCTGCTGGATTCTCACCTTGGCCAGATTGCCGAGTGCATAGTGATAGCCGGGAAACATCACCAGCGCCTGGTGCAACAGCTTCTCAGACTGCTCCAGATTTCCGATGGTCAGGTTAAGGTGGGCCATCTGCGTCAGGATCCAGGCGCCATCTTCGGCTTGGTTTGGCGGAGTTGACTGGAGCGCCATATTCATCAGCTCCAGTGAGCCATTGATGTCGCCGAAAAGTTCACGCAGATACGCAGCGCGAGTTATCCCCGGCAAATTTCCGGTGCGCAGATCCAACATTCGCTGACATGCCGTCTCCGCGTCCTTATAGTTGCCGAGCTCGACGTTGGCGTCCGTTAAGAAGCCATACACCATCACGTCATCTGGCATTTTCTTATTCAGCTTCGTCGCTTCCGGCAGCGCCTGCGCAAATTCGTGCTTCCCCAACAGCAGCCAGACATGAATGCGCTCGCCGTCGAAATTGCCGGGAGAAATCTCGAAGGACTTCTGTAACGCTGTTTCCGCCTGGGTGTAGAAGTTTACGTCCGAGGTTTCACGAGCCCGGCGCGAGAGCGCCAGCGCCAGGGCGTTGTAGGCTTCATAATTCTTTGGGTTCTTGTCAATCAGCTTCCTTGCGACCGCCATACTTTGCTCAGCGGGAGAAAGCTTGGGTTCCGGGGTTGCGCTTGTCTGGGCGAAGGCCGCAACTGCGCTCACAATCATCAATGCCAGCGAAGCAAGTTTCTTCATAACACTCCTCATCTTTTTTGAAAAAGCCGAGAAAAAACTCGTGGCCGCTATCCCACCGCTGAGAGCGGCCACGAAGAAGGGTTAATTAACCGGGCAGAGACCACCGGGCTGGCCGCTGCAACCTACCTGGCCAGGACCGATGTGGTGACTGTCACGACCGCTATGGGCCGGCATCACATACGGGAAAGTGGTGCCGTAACCCTCGTCGTTGATGTTCACACCATCGCCGATGCGAGTCCCGTAGGTCACCGGGTTGACCAGGATGCCAGCGACAGCGCGCGAGGCGATATCCACCACGTCGTCAATCAACCGGCGTCCGTTGGGAAATCCCGCATTGTCGCCGACCAGGAAGCCCAGGCGTTTCTGCTGGGCCACTGGAGTTGGCGGAATTCCGGTATTCAGGCGCAGCAGGTCGGCAACCGGACCAGCGTCACCTGGCCCGCAGCCCGGACAGATTGGAGGCTCGTACTGCACCAGCAGCAGCAGATCATTACGAGGCGGAGGAGGCACCGGAATGCCGATGGACGCAAAAAGCTGCGCCAAGAGCGGATCAAGAACAAAGTTAGCGAATTGCGAGTCGCCGGAAGGATCGCTGATGCTGAACGTGTCTTTGAAGCCGGTCCCGATGATCAGCTCATTAATCAGCGGATTCCCTTCGCGTTGTACCTGTACAAAAGGCAACGGACTGCCGGCGCGCACTGCTATCCTCTGCCGCGAGGTCGCCCCGTAGGTCCCGATGACCGCCCTCTTATCGCTCGCCGGATGTATCTGACCGTCCTGTGTCAGCATGGTTATGGGGACTTCCAGCACAATCGAGTTCACGTTGAATCCGGCGACTGAATCGGAAGCATAGTTGTGCGTGTCGTCGTTATCTTCCTGCTCACTCATCACGCCGCCGACTCCCATGCGAAAGTTCAGGGAGTCAAACGCGGCGCCCAGGTCGATGTAGAAGGGGTCATCGACCGTCCCGGCAAACACTCGTACGCCGCTGCCCAGGTCGTAGATCCCCTGCTGGAATAGTGCGTTGTAGTCGGGCATGGTGCGAGGCCCAACGTTGGAGGGCAGGGCGAACAGGGTTCTGCCTCCGGTCAGGTCGGTACGAACCCCGTTCTTCACCATGGTCACGGTGTAGTGCTGTCTCAGGTTCAGGCCCTCGGAACCAGGGCCATCTAGCGTGGTGATGGGTGGAATACCGGCGATGCCACCGACGAATCCTGTGAACACGTTCGGCATACGGATCTCGGTGGTGAAACGGAATTCAAAGGTGATGTCTTCCACTCCGTCCCGATTGTTGTCAATCTTCATCTGGTAAACCACGTTGGGATCGAAGGGGAAGTAGTTAGGTCCGTTGGAGGGTTCGAGAAATGGGTCGACGTTAAGAATCATCGTCACCCGGTCCGGATGGTCATAACTGACGAACGCATACCAGTCGGTAACGTCCGCAGAATGGTCCAGGGCGGTTATCGGCGCCTCGCGATGGCTGGACGCAAGCAGGTTGACGGGAACCAGCACGAGCAGCGCCATGGCGAAAGCCACCATTGTTTTCATGCGCATCATAGATTTCCTCGGGAATAGGATTGGTGGACGTGGCCCGTCGTTCGATTGGCTGCCAGGAATGTAACTCCGCGCCTCTGCAGCTACGATTGGCTCCGTCTACGAATTCAGGTACGCGTGGAATTTCGCGGCGGATTGGGTCTTCGTGAAGAATTCTTGAGTTGGAGATAATTGCGGCTGCGCTTCAGAGCGTCAGATGTCGATCAAACAGAGCTGAGACGAGAGGCAACTTTGGTGGTGCATCGTGAGCTCCGAGGCTAACGCGGTCCATCACTGCTGGCCGATCTTGTGGATTTCCCTCTGAATCGCAAGCCGGCTGAGGCTGGCGATTGGTAAGCACAAAAACAAGCCGATCCGGCGGTCTAGAGCCATGAACGCATCACGAAAGGCGCGCTCAACGTCGTCGGAGGAACCGGTGACTGCGGCGGGATCGGGGATGCCCCAATGCGCGGTCATCGGCTGGCCAGGCCACAAGGGGCACACTTCCTTGGCAGCATTGTCACACACCGTGAAAACGAAGTTCATCTCCGGCGCGCCGGGCTGAGCAAACTCGTCCCAGCTCTTGCTGCGCAGTCCGCCCGTCGGCAGGTGAGCGCGTTCGATCTCGCGCAATGCCTCGGGCCTAACGCATCCTGACGGATGGCTGCCCGCGCTGTATGCAGTAAAGGTCGGTCGTCCTTTGAAGTTCAGGATGGCCTCGGCCATGATCGAGCGAGCCGAGTTGCCCGTGCATAGAAAGAGCACGTTGTAACGTCCTTGCATATTCCTCGCCCTTATGGCCTCGTTTCATTCTGCGGCTTCTGCGCCCGAATAAACGCGCTCATGAATTTGCCGTCAACCTGCGGGGCAATGGCGTCTACGTCAACTCCCTGGTCGTTCAGGAAAACGCGAGCATCTTCGATGTTGTGGACCCGAGTCGGTTCGATCTCAATCGCTTCGAATCCGGCGGCCTCGAGCTTCGATTGGTACTCCGTATCCTGCAGCGCGCCGGCAATGCAGCCCACCCACAAAAGAACGTTTTGACGCACCTCTGCCGGCACATCGCCATGTACCACAACGTCGGATACAGCGAAGCGGCCGCCCGGCTTCAGCACGCGGAAGGCTTCTCTCAGTACCCGATCTTTGTCGGCGGACAGGTTAATGACACAATTCGAGATGATCACATCCACGGAATTGTCAGGCAAAGGGATGCTCTCAATCTCTCCCCGCAGAAACTCCACGTTCTCGACGCCCGCCTTACTCTGGTTTTCCCGCGCCAGTGCCAGCATTTCGTCGGTCATATCGAGTCCGTACGCCTTGCCGGTTGGCCCCACACGCCTGGCCGAGAGCAGCACATCGATGCCACCACCCGACCCTAGGTCGAGCACGGTCTCGCCAGGCTTCAGCTCCGCCAGTGCTGTCGGATTGCCGCATCCTAGCGAGGCTTTCAGCGCGCCTTCCGGGATCTGGTTCGCCTGCGCTTCGTCGTACAGGTTCGTCGTGATCGGATCGCAACAACTCTCCGTCGCCGCGGATCCGCCACAGCAAGAACTGCCTCCCGTGTGAACACGGAGTGCCGCCTGACCGTACTTCTCTTTCACCACTTCCTTGATATCAGTGCTCATGATGTTCTCCTATTTGCACAAGGTGATGATGTTTTCCGGTTTAACTGCCTTGTTGCGGGTGCAACATTCGGCATAGAGGAATCCGAGAAGCTCTTGCAGGGCGTCCGTGTTGGCCGTGTACCAGAGAAAGGTTCCTTCGCGGCGCACTTTCACCAGGTCTTCGTTCTTCAGCTTGTCCAGATGGTGCGACAGTGTCGAACTCGGGATGTCCAACTCATCGCCGATTTCGCCGACAACCAATCCCTCGGGATGCGCTGCCAACAACAATTGCATGATGCGCAGCCGGGGCTCGGTTCCCATCGCCGAGAGCATGTCGGCATAGCGGATAACCTGATCGCTATCTTGCTTCTTGGAAACCTGTTTTACTCTCTCCATATTTCTACTATTATAGAAATATGCTGGGATGTCAAGCTCCAAAGTGGGAAAGCTGCGAATCCTGTCGAGTTCCAGTAATAACGGAAAGCTCACTGGCGACCGATTTGGCTGAAGGCTGATAGCTGAAGGCTGACGGCTAATTCACTCCCGAATTCGGCTGCGCGGAAGGCGTGGTATTGGTCACGGGCGGTTTCATCAGACCGAAGTTCTGCAGGTAAGCGACAGTGCGCTGAGCGGCGCCATCGAAGGTGAGCTGGCAGTTAACGAATTGAGTATTCTCCCAGGTCACATCTCCACCGCCGTAAACAAGTTTGCAGTCGGTCAGGACACATTTGACGAAGCGCTTGTCGTCCATATAAACGGTGACGCCCTGGGGATTCCAGTTTTCCAGTACTTGCATGATGAGTTCCTCGCTGCTGATCGTATTAAGCTACTGCTAGAAGTTATCCGGCCATCTCATAAATCGGTTTTGAAGGGGCACGGCTTCACAGGCTGCGGAAAAACTGGGTTGCGCTCGCTTTGAAGGGGCGCACCTTCAGGTGCGCCATTGTAAACCCTTCATTTTTGTTATTCCGAGGGGGCTTTAGCCCCTGAGGCCCCACGCTTTGCACCGCACCGGTTTTCATGAGATGTCTCTAGCATAACTGAATAAGCTCATGGATATCGTTGCTTGGCGTGGAACGGCTTTGCCGATTCCGAAGCGTGGCGCTTACGAGCCGAAAATCGCATCTTAGAAATGCAAAAAAGGCAGGCAATATGCTCGCCTGCCTTGGTGTGAAGCCTCGGGACGATTTAAACGCCGCTAGGTGAATGGCTCTCCGTTCCCGTAGGATAAGTTACTTCGTTGGTAGCGGACCGCACCTTACCCATGGCGCGCTCGGCGGTCCCGCGAATTGACTGAACTCCGCGCTGTACGCGATCGCGGTTCTGTTCGTAGGTTTCGCGCGCCGAACTTGCCAGATCGTTGGCGCGGTCGCCCAGATTGTTGCGTGTCTCTTCCCCGCTCATGGGAGCAAATAGAATGCCGAGGCCAACTCCCAGCCCCAAGCCAACCAGAAAACTCTTCATGCCGTCCTCCTAAGATGGAAAATCGTTATTTTGAATGATACCGACTCCGCGCGTGAAAGGAAATCGATTCACTAATCAAGATGCCTTCCGAAGACGAGGGTTTGCCGAGGCCCGGAATGTTTTTTGGCGACACTCTGTGCGCAAGGCCCCGGCGGCCTACAGTGTCCGCTTGAACAGCGTGGTGGCGGCCGTGATCATGATAGCGGCGGCGACGGTCAAATATAGAAGGTCAGTGCGGATCGCGCCAAAGCCCGCATCTTTTAGCAGAATTGCTTTGAACCCGTGCACGGAGTAGGTGAAGGGATCAACATAGGCGATTCCGCGAAGCCATGCAGGAAATGCCTTGATGGGATAAATCGCGCCACTGGGGAAAAATAACAGTGTGTTCAGGATTCCAAACATGGCGCGCGGCACCAGAGGGTCCTCCACCCGGACCATCAGCAGGAACATCATGGTGTTGAACGTCAGCGAGGTCGCTACCACCATCAGGAGAATGTAGAGCATGTTTTGCGGCGTAAATACGGAGCCCAATCCCGCCAGCAACGAACCCAGTACGGTGATCACAATGCCTGCCAGGATGGCTTTGATCGCGCCCGCGATGTTGAGTCCAGCCACCAGCTCGAACTTGGTTATCGGCGTAACCAGGTAACCTTCGTGCACTCCGCGCGCCTTATCGTCGATATACAACATGCCACCGCCGATCATGACGGAGACAAACATGGCCAGCGCGATTGAGCCGGGCAGTAGATATTTCATGTACTCGATGTAGGGATACAGCTCAACCGTGTCGAGCGTAATCTGCTGCACGATGCGCGATGGCTCGACGTCAGGATTATTCAATGCCTTGGTTAGGTCGCTGAATTCCTGTTCCAGCGTCGAGCTCATGAAATTGTCGGTGTTGTCCACTACCAGTGCAATCCGCGGATGGTTCTCCTCATAGACACGTCGCGAGTATTCCGGCGGGATGATGATGGCGCCGTCCAGCTTTCCGGTGCGCACGTCTTCCATGGCCTGTTTGTCGCTATCGTAGGGCACCGGAACGAAGGTCCGAGCATTGGACTGCACTGCGGTCAATGCCTCCATCACCTTCACCGCCTGCGTACCATGGTCCTGATCAACCACACCTAGCCGCGCGTCTTTGATCTTTCCACCGAATGCGTTGCCCAACACAATCAGCTGCACCAGGGGAAAGACCATGGCCACCAGCATTAGCGCCGGCGAGCGGAAGAACTTCCGCAACTCGCGTTCGACAATCGCCCACATCCTGTTCATGGCCGCATCCCCGGACGATCTGGCATCACGAAGTTGTAGGCTTTCACCTGCTCATCACGCAGCTGCCGGCCGGTGTAGTGGACGAACACATCGTCCAACGTCGTGTTCTGGACCGAGAGCGACTTGACCTGCACGTTGGACTTCACCGCGAGCTCCACCAGTTCAGTGGTGGTCTTTGAGCCATTGCTGCTGAGAATGCGATACATGTCCGCGCCCACCGGCTGCACTGAAGTGACGTCCTCGAGCTTGTTTAATTCTTCGTGCCAGTCCGGCGGTGCATTCAAGAACTGAGCTTCAATCACATTGGTTCCCGGAACACTAGCCTTAAGCGCCATCGGAGAATCCAGCGCCACCAGCTTGCCGTGGTCCACAATCGCCAGGCGATCGCAAAGCCGGTCAGCTTCGTCCATATAGTGCGTCGTGATGAGGATCGTCAGCGCGCGCCGGTTCTTGATCTCGGTCAACATCTCCCATACGGCCACGCGCGACACCGGATCGAGTCCGGTGGTCGGCTCATCGAGAAAGAATATTTTCGGGCTATGCACGAGTCCTCGCGCGATCTCCAGCCGCCGCCGCATACCGCCGGAGAGTGTCTTGGTCTGCGCATTGCGCCACTTCGTCAGGTCCACCGTTTGCAGCAGCTCGTCAATGTTGTGCCTGCGTTGCTCCGCAGGAACTCCATAGAGTTTGGCGTAGATGCTGAGATTTTCTTCGACGGTAAGATCGATGTCGCTGGTCAGTGCCTGCGGGATTACACCCATGCAGTGGCGCGCTGAGTCAGGATCCTTGGCAACATCGAAACCATTAATCAGCGCCCGGCCGCTGGTCAGCGGCAGCAGCGTCGTCATCATGCGGATCAACGTGGATTTGCCGGCGCCATTCGGCCCCAACAAACCGAAGATCTCGCCCTGGTGCACGTTGAACGAAACGTCGTCCACAGCGGTAAAGTCGCCATACTTTTTCGTGATGTGGTCCACCACGATGGCATCGCCAGTGGCTGGCGCATCGCATCCGGCCGCGGGTTTCGACTTTGGACTGAACCAGCTCATCGCGTGCCTTTCGTCAGCTGCTGTGGAAGCAAAACTTCGGCGGTCATCCCCGGGACCAGCGAGCCGTCAGGATTGTCAACCTTCAGCTTGAGACCGATGGTCTTAATGTCGCGCTTGCGACGACTGACGTCCCGCTGGGTTGCGAAGTCACTCTCAACCGCCTTGAAGATCACCGTGCCTTCGATAGGATTGCCTGCGGGCAAGCGCACTTTCAGCTTGTCGCCATCCGATATGAACCGCGCCTCCGTTTCCGGAGCCTCGGCCCGGACCCAGGTGTCACCAAAGTCGATGATGGTGACAATCGGTGTTCCGGTATTCACCACTTCACCTTGCCGGGTGGCGCGCACAGAAACCGTGCCACTCACCGGAGCGTAGATTTTCGTATAGCCGAGGCGGGTTTCGGCCTCGGCCAGTTGTGCGCGCGCATTGGCAACCTGCGCCTGGTTGGCGGCTACATTGCTCGCCGCAGCGCCCTGCTGGTGGGTCCGCGCGATTGCAGTGTTCAAATCAGCTTGCGCCGCATCGACATTTTTATGCGCACTTACAACCGCAGCCTGTTGCGCTTTCAGTTGCTGATCGGCCCGTACGCGGTCCTGTTCGGATTCGACGCCAACTTTGGCCAGCGCAATCATGCGCTGCGAGTCGCTTTCAATCCTCGCCAAGTCAGCTTGCGCCTGCACCAGCGTAGCTTTGGCCGCCGCCAGTCGCGCCTGCGCATTCACCACGCCGCTGTTGGTTTCGCCCATGGTCTGCGCCTCGGTAGCACGCAGCGAAGATACTTGCGAATCATAGGAGCGGATGGTAGCTTCCGCCGCATTCTTCTGTGCCTCAAGTTCGGCGGAATCGATCTCCGCGATCAAGTCTCCCGCCTTGACCTTCGATCCTTCATCCACGTACAGCTTCTCAATCCGGCCCATGACCTTGGAGCTCACGATCACTTGGTTCGCATCCACAATTCCGATCAGCACCGTGTCGGTGGTGCGATCGGTGGAGTAAAAGTAATACCCCGTGGCGATCACCAGCAGAACCAGTAGAAAGATGAAAAACTTGTTCGGCTTCATTTGCGTTTCCCTTGCATACTCAACCGGCGGCTTGGTGTCTTCGCAGCCTTCGATCCGATACCGGCCGGCACTTCGGCGCGCGCTGCCACTTCCGCCGCCAGTTTCACGCCAGCTGATTGATTCGCAAACAGCGCTGCTGCAATGAAATCCAGGACCGCCGCGCGACGTTGCTGCAAGGCTTCCGGCGAGAACGGATCTTTCCCGAAAAGCTTGCGGGCCACCGGTGCTACCACAAAGTAATGAACAATCATTCCCGCGATCGAGGGCGCAAATTGCATCGCATCCACCTGGCGGAACTCTCCGCTGGCAATGCCCTCCTGCAGCACCGCAATCAGGCGCACCGAGATTGGCCGGATGTATCGCTCCACCACCCGCGTCAGGTGCGACGGCTTACCCCTCCCGGCGCTCATCAGCTCTCCCTGAAAGAGCCTGGCGTAGTGAAAGGATTCGGCAATGCAATCAAAGTGGGCACGGGCGTAAGTGAGCAGCCGCTCGCCAGCCGAACCTTCCCCATCCAAAGCTTGGGTGACACGTCCGAGCAGCCGGACGAAGAAGTCATCGAGTACCGCGCCGTAAAGCGCTTCCTTATCGCGGAAGTAGTAATACAGCAGGGCCTTATTGACGCCTGCAGCAGCGGCGATGGCATCCATGCGCGCGCCGGCAATGCCTTCCTGGGCGAATGCAACCAGGGCAGCCTGCAGAATTGCGCGCCGGCTCGCCTCCGGTTGGCGCCGGGTCCCTCGCCGCCTTGTAGCGATGTGTTTCATTTTAATTAACCAGTTAGTTAGATTAACAGGTGGGCTTACGTGATTCAAGTTGTTTGTTTTTGAGAACAAGGCTACAGATCCGACGGAGTCCGCAGATTATTCCGTCGCTATGAGAGCCGGGCGGCCTCGCTCATACAGCGCTCATGGAACCCGGCGAAGGACCGTCTCGCGAAGATCTATAGCAGTTTCACGCCCGATGATATCAGCGATGGCTGGAGCACGCCTGGCGTGCATAAACGCCGTCCATTCCGGAACCGCGCCTTACGGATCCGAAGAATCCTGCGGGTGATCGCATCACCATCTCTTGGAGGATCCTTCGCTGGCGCGTTATGCCTCTCGCGCCAGCTGTCGTAACGCCAATTCACACGATATGACGTCAGCCGGCATTTACAGCCACAGCCGCCCGACGGGTGACGTTATTGCAGTGACGCCAGGGTCTTCTGAGCTTCCTGGGCGTCAGTACCCTTCAGGTTCAACTGGAGCGCCTTTTGCAGCTCTGTCTTCGCGCGATCTCTTTCGCCAGCTCCACTGAGGGCCATTCCCAAGTGGTAACGATAGTCAGCCTTCTGCGGATCCTTTTTTACTGCGTCCTCGGCAAGCGAAACGGAAACGCGATAGTTTCCCTTCTTGTATTGGATCCATGCCAGGGTATCGCTGACCGCCGTCATATCGGGCGCCATTTGCTTTGCCTGGGTAGCAAGGCTAAGAGCCATATCAAGGTTTTCGCCTTGAACAGCGTAAACCCATGCCAGGTTGTTGGCCGCCACCGGGTTGTGAGAATCCTGCGCCAAGGCTGCCTGGAAGTACTTACCGGCCGATTTCAAATCATCCTTGCTGAGATAGAGATTTCCAATCGCGTTATTCACCATAGGCGAATTGGGCTGCAAGGCCAGTGCCTTCTGGTAGGAATCCAGAGCTGCGTCGGTTTGACCCATAAACTGATGAAGTTGGGCTAGCCGGTAGTACGCCATCATCGACTTGGGATCAATTTCCAAGACCTTCTGGAACTCAGCGATAGATTGATCGTACTTCTTCACGGTGGCCAAAGCCGAGGCATAGATAAAGTGCGCGGAAGCACGATTCGGGTTGGCGGTGACGTACTGGTTAGCCAACGCGAGCGCCTTGGGAGCCTGGTTGGTGCCAAACATCATTGAGATGTAATCGGCCCAGGCGGCATCAAAAGTCGGATATGTCTTTATGGTGGTTTGGAACTCACGCTCCGCCTCAGCATATTTTTTCAATCCAGCATAAGCGAAAGCCATGTTGAGATGGACCATGGGATCGTTTGGCGCCACCTTCTGCACGTCCTGCAGCTCATTGAGGGCGGCAGCATAGTCCTTCGCGCCGATATCGATCGTGGCAATCAGGAAGCGTGCCTCAGGGTTATTTTCATTCAGCTTTTGCAAGCGTGTCGCGTATTCTCTAGCGGTGTCGTAATCTCCCGAGTCACGATAGGTTTCAGCCAGGGCCTTGAGCACCATCGGGCTCTCCGGCTGGCCTCGAAAGGCCTGCTGCTTTACGGCCTCTTGTAATTCGCTCTTCGCTCCCGCCAAATCATTCGTCTGACGGAGCACCTGTCCGAGAATATAGTGCGCCTGAGGGTTATCCGGCGCATCGTGGACCACGTCACGTAGCGTGGTGATGGCCTCCGCGCTATTCCCCTTAATGGCCAACAGGCGCGCATGAGTAATTCGCGCCGTAACGTCGCCGGGCTTGTCCTTCAGCATGCGATCCGTTATCTTCGTGGCATCGTCGATCTTGCCGGTATTGAGCAAGGTCTCCACTAAGCGCAGTTCCAACTCCTCGTTCTTCGGGTCGTAAGTCAAACCACGCTGGTACTCTTTTATGGCGGCGTCAGGATTTCTTGCCGCCAGATAGTAATCTCCAATCGCCATCGCCACGTCCGCGGATGTCCCCTGCTTATCGCGCAACTGCTGAATCACCTGTTCGCCTTCGGCTTTGCGGTCCTCATGCAGCAGCAGGCCGGCGAGACGCAGATAGGGGATGGGAGAGTCCGGATTGTTCTGGATGGCTAAACGGTAGACCTCTTCCGCCTTCTTGGGGTCCTTCTGGTAGAGGTAAAAGCCCGCAAGATTAGCGTAGGCAGCCATTTTGTGCGGATCAAGACTGATGGCCTTATGCATGTCCGCCTCCGCGAAAGCGTCCTGCTTCATGTAGGCATACAACACCGAGCGATTGACGTATGCGTCCACATCATCCGGCTTTAGCGAGATGGCCTTGGTGAACGCGTCCACCGCCTCCTGCTGATGCTTCTGGCCAAGTAAAGAATTACCCAGCAGGACATATCCATCTGCATTCTTGGGATCGTGCAGGGTGATGTAGTTGGCCTGCTCTTCCGCTTTGCTAAACTGATGGGCGGCCATCAACAAGCTACCCAGCGCCAGCCGGGCCTTGAAGTGGTTGGGATCCAGTTCGACTGTCTGGGTGAGCTCTTTGTAACCCTCGGGAAAGTGCTTCAAATCCATCTCGGCATTGGCCAGTTGGTAATGCGCTTCGGCATAACGCGGATCAATTTGCAAGGCTTTCTTGAATTGAATCACGGCAGAATCGTACTTCTTCTGGTCCATGTACTTCATGCCGCTCTCCAAGTATTTACGCTTGGCGACTTCCGGGTTCCGGGTGCAACCAACGAAAATAATTGCCAGTAAAGCTGTTACAACAAAGACGATGTAGCGGTTACGCATACTTTCTCCTGGGTCACCGAGGGATAATCTGATCGACGTCACTTGCAATTTGTTTCGCGAATGCGACCGCCCGCGTACGCGCCTGCTCCTCATCACCGTTGTAGATCGGAGTCGTGATGCGAACCAGAGCAGCGTCAGTGCGGTTCAAGCGCAGCGCGTCATATACCAAATAGAACTTACCCCAGAATTCGCTGGCCACTACCCGGCCATGCGCCTGGTACCAGTACAACACGAGCTGTTCATCCAAATCCTTGCGAATCACATAAAGATTGATGGGGACCTTCCGTCCATCATCGAGCGGAAGTTGATAGATGGTCTCCTTCATCGGCGTCCACCCTGCCCCCGGCAAGCAATTCTTAGGAGAGTGAATGCTCTTGCCGGTCCGCTGACTCCGGAAATATCCAATGTACAAGGTCACGAGGCCTTCCGACCTCGAGACATAGCCACGGTTGACATAGTCCGTGACTCCGAGCAAGTCGATGGTTTTTTGATCCAAGGGCCAGTTGGCGCCGGTCGTGTATCCCGCTATCTGACTCGGAAACTCGGAGAGCGGTTTGGCGGGCGGAGTAGCTTCCCCGTGGGACAAGTAAGCCATCCCGACGGTTGCACCCACCAGTAGGGCAATCATGAGCCAGTAACGGCCGCTGGAGTTCATCGACTCACCTTTGCTGTTGCCGGCTCGCTTCCATCTTTCGGCATCCATCCGAACCACTTGCGAACCGCAATCGTCAAGCTGTGCAGCGCCAAGAACAGCGCCGTGGCCACTACAAAAATCACCCAGCCGGAAAATTCATGCATGAATCCCTCAGCTGCCTGAGGACCGATGTAGTTCGCCATCAAAGCAGTTATCATCACCCGGGTTCCGTTGCTGATGATGGCTAACGGAACCATCGCCAGGAAGAGGAGCCACCGAACCACGGTGCTGCGCTCCGCCAAATATCCGTATCCGGCCGCTAGCGCTAGAAGAGACATCAGCGATCGAATACCGCTGCAGGCCTCCACTACTTCCAGCGACATGTTCGGCAAGATCAGGACATTGCCCTCGCGCATGATGGGAAACAGGTTCAGCATCTCCAGAGTTGACGTGGCGAATCTGGAAGCTAAGAACTGCAGCGGAAAGACAATTTCGTTGTAGATCAGGGCGGGAATTGGAATCGCAAACAGCAGGAAGACCAGGGGAAAGGCCAGGGCGCGCAGCAGGGCGGTACCGCAAAAATATACAATCAACCCGCAGATCGTACCAATGATCGAGATGCGCGTCAGAAAGAGTTCTGCACCCAAGCTTCCTAGGAAGAGAAGTCCGACCGAGAACAATACAACTAACATCCCCCATGGCGAAGGCCGCCGCACCACCTGGCGCAACTTCTCCCGTCGCTGCCAGATCAAATAAAGTGACAACAATGGGACGAGAAATCCGTGAGAGTAGTCGGCGTCGCTGTACCACTGAGAAACGAGGCGTTTGAGAACAGGTGCGTACAGCGCAATCAAAACTGCAACCAATAGCAATCCGTGCCAGCCAAATGGCTTAAGCGTCTGCCAAAGAGACGATCTTGAAGGCGCCACTCTTCCCCGGCGAGACCTGGTCGTCCGCCGGATGGGGCAAAACAGTACTTGTCGGTTTGGTGCCGGCCAGCGCCACGATTGTTACTCCCTTTTTTGTTTCTGCCGCAATCCCGCTCTGGTGTGTGCAATTATTTGGCCGAGAATGCAAGATAGCATACTCGCCAACCAGCCTACAATCAAGCAGTTCTACCTACGACTTCGCGGAAGCGCAAAACTTTGGGTACAAGTAGTGCAAGAATTTGCACATCCGGTCTAGCCTAATTCACTCCGGTTGCGATTCCCGGCCACGCAAAACAACTCGACTCCGCACCCGTCGAGGTTGGTCGGTTGCACCCATATCAGCTAAGGCTGTCCGAAACCACAAACGCACGCACTCCAAAATCGAACGGAAATCACTACATACAGTTACTTTAGTTTCTATAACTTGCCTAGCCATTAGTGCCAAGCATTCCCGGGTAGCAGACATAATACGCCTAGCTGCCGGATTCTCACCGGAGGTAAGTACCTAATGCAAACCAACTCCCCTAAAGGGTACACGTTCATCCTGTTGGGCATTCTGACCGTAATGCTCTCTTCGGTTGGCGTGTTTCCCTTCCAAGTCACGGCCACGGATTCCTCTCAGCCGCAGAGACACCAAGTATACCCTTATACGATTAACGTGGTGATAGGCACCGACCTCTATGGGGATCTGACCGCATTGCCATCTCCGGGAGGGGCTTCGGGATTCTTTCGCCGGCACCGTCACCCGAACGAATTCCACCATCGAGCAGCAGCTCATTCTTCTGGAGCTGCCAACCCATTAGCTCGGAAGCATCGAGGTGATGAAAAATGGATGATGGGGCCGTTTCTCAGACCCCTCATCCATTTTCTTTTTGCAATGGATTCGTCGGATACCTGACTGCTCCCAGGATAAGACCAAGCCGCCAACTGTTCGATCCCGGCAGTTCCGCGACGGAATCTCTAATTCACGGCCCTTCAGTGGAGATGTACCACTCGATCAAGCACAAAAAGCGCAGCCACTCCGATAAACACAACCAGCGCCATCTTGACTCCCGGCTCACGATTTACCTCGGGAATCAGATCGGAAGCCGCCACGTAGATGGTCACTCCTGCAGCCACAGGTAATCCATAGCTGACAGCATGCTTGCCGATGGCCATGGTGAGCACGCCCGCGATCGTCGCCAGCGCCAACATCACGGAAGCGAACCACGACCGCGTCTTGCTCAACCCGCTGGCGAGCATCACCGACGTCACCGTGAAGCCCTCCGGTATTTTGTGAAGAAAGATTGCCAGGAAGATTATCCAGCCGAGCCACGCCGAAATGAGAAACCCGGCAGTGATGGCAATGCCGTCGAAAAAAGCGTGGATCATCAACCCAAATAGCACGGAAACCCGACGGTGCGAGTGCACATATTCGTCGGAGTGGGTTTCTTCTCCGTAATGAAAGTGCGGGGTGATGGTGTGCTCGAAGAAGTGTACAAGAAGATAGCCGCCCAGCAACAGCAATGCCCCGTTGCGCCCGGCGAGCGCCAGGCTTTCGGGAACCATCTCCACCAGCGCAGTTGCCAGCATGAAACCCGCGCCCAGGGCGACGAAATAACGCAGGTAGCTGCGATCCCAGTTCTTCTGCACGATAACCGCGCCGCCGAAAACATTGGCCGCGGCAGCCGTCAGACCGAGCAGGATGCTGAGTACGATTGGATTCATGCGCCGCGAGCAGGATAGCAGAGTAGTGAATAGTGGTTGGTGGATGGTGGCTAGTAAAATCCCAACGGCTTTACGCCCACAGCAGCTAACACCCGATTCAGCACTAGCCACTGCGCCATTCACAACCCCGAGGTGACACACCCAGTAACGGTGCCTGCAGTACAATCGGTGAAAATATGTGGTCGGAGGGCCCTCCGATGGACGCTGCAGTCTTGCATTCGCTTGGGAAGCCGCCGCGATGTGGATCATTCCCAGAGCCTGCTCCCCGAGATGGCGAGGTACTGGTCCATGTTCACGCGGCTGCGCTGAAACCTGTCGATAAACAATTGGCCAGCGGTTCTCACTATGCGAGTACGCAGGCCCTCCCGTTCATCTGCGGTATCGACGGGGTAGGCCATCTCGACGACGGACGGCGTGTGTTTTTCGGCGGAACTCGTCCGCCCTTCGGTGCGATGGCCGAACGCACGGTGGTGCCCAAAGCGTTCACGTTTCCCGTACCGGATAGCGTCAGCGACGAAGTCGCAGCTGCTCTGCCGAACCCAGGTGTCTCAGCTTGGCTTTCGCTTGCATTTCGCGCCAAGCTGGCGGCTGGCGACAATGTCCTTATTCTTGGTGCGACCGGAGTAACCGGCAAGCTGGCGACAAGGATCGCCAAACTTCTCGGCGCGGCTCGCGTGGTTGCGGCGGGACGCAATCGGGAGGTCTTGATCACACTACATGAGCTCGGTGCTGACGCAACCCTCAACCTTGACGCGCCCGACAACGAACTGACCGAGGCCTTGGTGCACGAAGCCGGTGAGGCGGGGTTTCAGGTGGTAATTGATTACGTCTGGGGCCGGCCCGCAGAGGCGTTCCTGAAAGCGGTCACCCGTAAAGAATTTGCCGCTATCGGATCCGAGACTCGTTATGTCCAGGTTGGGGAGAGCGCCGGTGCGACAATCTCCCTTCCAGCCGCTGTGCTGCGTAGCGCGCCGTTGACGATCATGGGGACTGCGGGAATTCCGCCTCGCGAGATCCTGTTTGACGCTTTGCAACAAGTCATGGCACGTGCCGCGAGCGGCGAACTTCAGATTGATACGCTGCGCGTCCCGCTTGCCGAAATTGAGGATGCTTGGCAACGCGACCAACGCGGTCGTCGGTTCGTTGTCATCCCCTAGCCTTGAGACCAGTGTCTGGTGCCCCGGTTGGCCCCTTCTTGGTGTAGCGGGACCCAGTCCTTTTCCCGTCGCAGTTGTTGGACCTGAAAACTTGAAATCGCGAAACCAAAACTGTCCATCCCTACCCACTATGCCGAATGTGCATCACGTCCCCGTCTTTCACGATGTACTCCTTGCCTTCCAGGCGCAGCGTCCCGCGGGCGCGTCCTTCGGCTTCCGAGCCTGCATCAAGCAACTGGTCCCAGTGGATCGTCTCGGCGCGGATGAAGTGATGTTCCAGGTCGGTGTGAATAGCGCCGGCGGCGTTCACCGCTTTCGATCCGCGCTCCACGGTCCACGCCCGGCATTCATCTTCGCCGACGGTAAAGAAGGAAATCAGCCCTAGCAACTCGTAACTCTTGCGGATGAGCCGCACCAATCCGCTCTCCTTTAGTCCATAGCTTGAGAGAAACTCGGCTGCATCCTCGTCGCTCATTTCGGCAAGTTCGGCCTCGACTTTGGCGCATACTGCGAGCGCGCCGGTGTTAGGTCGCGCAGCCACTTCGGTCACTCCGTACTTTGCAACCGCGTCCTCCAGGTCCTTGCCCAGCGTCGGACTCTCGCTGATGTTGAGTACGTACAGGATCGGCTTCTCGCTGAGGAACATGAACCCGCGCACCCGCTTCTTGTCCTCGGGCGTCATCTCCATTTCGCGCAGCGGCCGTTCGGTTTCAAGGTGCACCTTGGCGCGCTTCAGCAAGTCGTGCTCGCGCTCAAGCTCCGCCGTCTTCATCTTCTTCAGATCTTTCTCGACGCGCTCCAATCGCTTCTCCACCTGCCCGAGATCGTTGACGATCAGGTCGAAATCGATGTTCTTGATATCGCGCAGCGGATCGATAGGGCCGACGTGAGCGATGGAGTCATCCTCGAAGGCACGCACCACGTGGGCCAGAGCGTCCACGTTGCGCAAATTCGCCGCGAAGGCGGTTTCGTTTAGCGCCTCCTGGCTCAGCGCCGCCACGTCAGCGAACTCAACGCTGGCATGCACCAGCTTCTTGGGGTTGTAAAGTGCGGCAAGGCGGTCGAGGCGGTCGTCGGGGACCTTGGTCACGCCGAGATGCGCTTCGCGGGGATTTCCGCTGCGCTGTGCTACCTGCTGCTTGGTCAACATCACGAACAGCGACGTCTTGCCCACCTGCGGCAGGCCAATGATTCCGGTTTTCATGTGTGCGCTTTTCGCCTTTCGCTTCTCGCCGTTCGCTAGGCTTTTGGCTCTTAGCCATTAGCTTTTAGCAGCCTCTTAACTGGCAACTGACAACTGGCTACTGGCAACTGGCTTATGTTATCCGCCGCGCGGTCAGAAACAGTAGCGCCAACCCGAGCACCAGCACCGATCCCTCAATACGGGTCGACCACACGTGCAGGCGGTTGAACTCGACGCGGCGGGCGTCGTCCTGCGGCACGTCGTCAATGACGCCCATCTGCTGACGCAGGACCAGCATCCGCGACGCGACGCCAAACATGCCAACCAACGTCAGGACGATCATCGCGTAAATGAGCAGGTTCCTGGCCGCAAAAGGATCGGCGACGCCATTCACGATGCGGGAATCGAGCATTGAGGTCACGGCAAAAATCAGCCCGCACGAAAGGGCCATCCAGTGCATGATGCCCAAGCTGCGATTGACCACATTGCCGGCCAATTGCCGCGTCGGCAAGACGGCAAAGACCGTAGGCGCGAGCACAAAGGCAAAGAAAATTAGCCCGCCAATCCAGATCACCAGCGACAACAGCATTAGGTATCGAATAAGAGACATCAGTACCTCGGAGTAAAGGTCATTGTAAACGGCAGCTATCGAAAGACACGCGCCTGTGCCCATCCCAGCCAAAACTAGCGACTTTGGATTTCGGCATGGCCCTGAGGCATCTCGGGTTTGGCGGTTTCCATCGGACTAAAGGCGACCATTTCGATTTTTGATCAAAAGGTGGAAAACATGACGCGGAGACTACTTCTTTTGGCAAGCACGGTTCTGCTGTGCGGCTGTTGG
Organism: uncultured Acidobacteriaceae bacterium; assembly: GCA_963721155.1. GTDB lineage: Bacteria > Acidobacteriota > Terriglobia > Terriglobales > Acidobacteriaceae > Bog-257. The sequence continues at coordinate 514,815 of CAVRID010000005.1, forward strand.
GCTTATGCGCAGTCGACGGGCACAGCCGGCAGTGGAACAGGTCACTCCAACAGCCCCAGCTCGCAGAGTACGATGGGGTCACACAGCTCGCAGAGCACGGCTCCGGGGACGACGAATCCTCCGGCTGCAACTAATCCTAACGCTTCCACAATGCCAACCGAGCCGGGAGCGACTCCCGACGTAACCCCAAGCACGCCTGGCAATAGCCCTAGCGCGGCACCAAACACGCCGAGCGCCGCGCCCAACACACCCAGCGCTGCACCCAACACGCCCGGCACTCTCCCCAACTCGAGCACGAATCCCAACTCGACGATGACGTCACCGACTAACAATCCATCAACTACGACCCCGGATTCGGGGACAAATTCGACTCCGCCGCCCAGCAGCGCGACACCGCCCCAGCTATAAGAGTGACGGCTAGTGATAGCAATACAGGGGCCCGGACGGCCCCTTTGCTATTTCCGGCAGGAACACATCAACGTGCGCGTTGTATATCCTACGCAGTGGTACTCGCTACAGGCTTTGCGGGAACGAGTGACGCGCGCCTTCGGTGGGATGTCCAAATAGCCCTTACTCTGCGTCGAATCGCAAGAGGCGCTACTGCAGTCCCGCCCCACGTAAACGCTATTACAGGCTTTTGTCCAGTGCCTTCTCGATGACCTCGCGCGAAACATAACCGACGATCTGTTCGCGCACCTGGCCGCCCTTGAAGACCAGTAAAGTGGGAATGCCGCGCACGCCATAGCGCTGCGGAGTCGAAGCGTTCTTGTCCACGTCCATCTTGCCAACCTTGACCCGGCCGTTGTAGCTCTGTGCCACTTCATCCACGATGGGCGCCAGCGCCCGGCAGGGGCCGCACCAGGCCGCCCAGAAATCCACCATCACTGGCTGCTCCGATTTCAGCACCAATTGGTCAAAATTGGCGTCCGTTACCTCTACAATTGCGTCGCTTGCCATTCATCCTCCTGAGGGGTCGTCGGTCGTCCGCCTGGCCATTGCGGCCAAGCCGGAAGTTTATCGTAACATCCCGACAGAGGTTAGATGCTGGCGCGCCCGCTGGGACGCAATCCTGGCTGACGGCAGGCGGGCGGGGTAAGGAGACCGGCAAAATCTTGCAGTTGCGGCGGAAAATTCGAAGGCGCTCGACGTGTTGAACGCCGAGCGCCAGGAAGGCAGCCCTCCCCCAGAACTGCCTAACTACAGACAAGATTGTGCCGCTAAAATCTGGATTTGTAAATAGATCTAAGGTAATTAATTCTAATGACCAACGTAACCGATAGTAGTCGCGGATCCCCGTCGGTCACGGCTTTTCGAGGAAGCACGCGTCCAGCGAACGCGTCCGCGTCAAGTGATCGTGCTGGCCAGCAATTCAGCAGGATGAAAAACCTGGCGCCCCAATCCTGCCCACAATTGCTCATGGCACGAAGTTCCACTCGCGACCAGAATTCGCGGTCCGCTCGCTTGTTCGGCGCGTCGCACCTGCGCAAACAGGTCCTCGCCGACAGCCATACTCAGCTCGTAATATTCGTGCTTGTATCCGAAGCTGCCCGCCATGCCGCAACACTCCACCGACGACGTAACCACATCAAAGCCAGCCGCGCGCAGCACTTCGATCGTTTGCGTTGCGGAGTTGCAGGTCTTTTGCTGGCAATGCGAGTGATAGAAGATCTTCACGCCCTGCGGACACTTGCTTGCGGGAAATATCTGCGCCAAGTCGAGCTGTAACTCCTCTGCGACTCCCCACAGCAGTTCCAGCGGCTCAAAGCTGTTCTGCGCCAGCAACGCTTCCGTGTTTGGATCGTTGAGCAGATGCTTAAAGTCAAAGCGCAGCATGGCCAGCACACTGGGTTCCAGCACGGCGATCTTCTTGCCTTGGTCAACATAACGCTTGAGGACCGGCGCCAGCGCACGCGCTTGCCGTTGTGCTGTTTCCATCATTCCTTGCGACATCGCAGCGCGGCCATCCGCCATGGCCGGGCTAAGCGCCACATCAAGGCCAACCGCGCGCAACACGCGAATCGCCGCCATGCCTCGTTCCGGCGCGCCATAGTTGGTGAACACATCCGCCAGCATTACCACGCCAGGTTCGATGGAACCCGGCTTCACGCCACGTTCTTCGCGGAACAACTGCTCCCAGGTTTTCTTGGGAAACGGCGGCAGCTTGCGTCTGCGGTCAACCCCGAGGGCGCTTTCCATCAGGCCACGCACGCCCGGCAGTCCCACAGATGCATTCGCCAAAGACGCAAAGCGAGTACCCCACTTGCCGAAATTGTGATAATTGCCGAAGAACTGCTTTTGCAGCGGCGCAACGCGGTCCTGCTCCGCACTGCCGGTCATCGCGCCGAATGCCGACTTCACGGCCGAGGGCGGTTGCTCCTGATTCATGCGCTGGCGCAGGTTTTCGTTGAGCCACGGAATATCGATGCGCACCGGACATTGAGGCACGCAACGCGAGCACGCGGTACACAGTTCGCTGAAGCGCGCGTTCATCAGCGTGCCCGTGCCTGCTTCCCACGAGCCTCCGATACCGCCGGAATACGTCTCGCCGCCAAACGCATGGCCGCCCACCGTTTCAAAGTTGGCGCAAGAATTCAGACAGGCGCTGCAGCGAATGCAACGGAGGGCTTCTTTCAGCACCGGATCTTCCCGCATGCGGCTGCGCCCGTTATCGATCAGCACCAGATGAAACTCGCGTGGCTTGGCGGTTCCACCGGGAGCGACAAATGGTAGCGCCTGCAACGGCGGATGCAGAATGCTGACGTAGGAAGTCAGAGGCTGTCCCGTGCCGCTGGCCGGCAGCAGTTCGAGAAAAGGGCCGAAGTCAGTGCGCGAGGGCACAACTTTTTCGATGCCGGCCAGCGCGATGTGCAGTGGCGGCAGCGTCATCGTCATGCGAATGTTGCCTTCGCTCTCCACCAGCATCAGCGAGCCACTGTCGGCGGCGATCAGGTTCGCGCCCGAGATACCTGCGTCGGCAGCGATGAACTGTTCGCGCAATTTTTCGCGCGCGAACTTCGTCAGCTCTTCGCCGGTGTCGAGCGGCAGGTCGGTGGTGAACTTGCGCTTGAACAGGGCAGTAATGCGTTCGCGGGAGTAGTGCAAAGCCGGTGCGATGATGTGCGACGGTTGCTCATCCGCAACCTGCAGAATGAATTCCGCCAGGTCGGTCTCCGCTACGGAGATGCCAGCCGCCTCGATCGCGTGGTTCAGCTTAATTTCTTCCGAAGTGATGCTTTTTCCCTTCACCACCAGCTTGACCTGGTGTCGCACCAGCACGTCACGAATGTATTGGTTGGCGTCGGCCGCGGTCTTCGCCAGATAGAAATGCCCGCCGTTGGCGTGGACGCTTTCCTCCAGCCGCCGCAGAAGCTGGGGAAGATTCGCGATCGCGTTCTCCTTGATCTGGCGGGCGCGGTCTTTCAGTTCGTCGTAATCGGCAATCAGCGCCGTGGCGGCGTAGCGGTTGCGGTTGAAGGTCTGCGTGTTGTGCCGCACGGCGGCGCTCTGCACATCCAAAGTCATACGGATGGCGTCGAGCAGGGCCTTCTTGCTGCTCTTGTTCGCCACCTGCCGCGGTTGGATGTCTGCGGAATGAACGGGCGTGGCCATGCTTCACCTCACCACAATGATGTGCAGTTTGTGCGGCCCATGTACTCCGCGTACTAGCGGGCCCATGTCAGCGGTAGCGCTGGGCCCGGTGACAAACACAAAGTCACGCCTCAATCCCTTGCCGTCCAGAATGTCGGCGCGAAACAGGTCACGCGGTTTCGGCACGATGTTGTCAGCCGCGACCACCGCGATTTGCAGCGGGGCTAGCAGGCTCACCATACCCGGTGCGTTGGTAGCTGACATCGATGCAGACCGACCCTGTGCTGGCCACTCCAGCAAAGGCTTCGGTCACCCCGGCGGCCGAGTGGACCATCTGGTCAGGAGTTGGATCTGCGACCACTCGTGGATCCGCCGCGAATTCGCTGAACAGTGCACATGGGAAGGTCGTGTGGTGAAGCAAAGAGGATGCATGGCGCGTCACCTGCCGCTCGCAAGATGGCAATGCTCAACGCAGCTGGAGAGCGTTCGATGATTTCAACGGTGGCGACCGCTTTGACGGCTGCCTCGGCGAACTGCAAAACGGAAGATTCCAGGGCCATGATCTGCTGCATAACAAACTCGGAGCTTATACCGAATGCCGGTCAAAAGCACGGATTCGTTGAAATTCTTGGAAGAATTCCGAAGTGATTGTAGCGCGGGTCATGCGGACAAATCCGGTAAGGACCGATCACTTGGGCGGAGCCGGGAAGCGGCGGAATTTGGGTCAGCCGCGGGCGTGAGAGACTGTGTTGCGACCTCTGCCGTTCCTACGGGACTCGACCTCATTTCCCACCCCACCCAGCGCTGAAGCGCTGGGCTAAGATCTTTCGCCCCATTCGGGGCTGTTTCTTGCCCGCTTCACTCCACTGCCGCAAACCGAGCCGAGGTCGCGACACAGTCTCGTGACCCCGCGGTGCCAGGAGGGTACGCTGGTGAGCCGCAGAGCGGCGACACAACGACAAAGAGTGCGGCCTTGCGCGCTGCGCTACTCCGCGGGGGATTTGCGTACGCTCATGAACCGTTCTACGGCCAGATACCACGTTCGACGACTGCCTTGGCCACACGGCTGATGGCGACAATGTACGCGGCAGCGCGATAGTCGCAGCCGTACTTCCGGGCCGCGTCGTATACCTCGTGAAACGTTTTCACCATCACCTGCTCGAGCCTTCGATTCACTTCGGCCTCATCCCAGAAGAGTTGCTGCAGGTTTTGCACCCATTCAAAATAGGAGGCGGTCACACCGCCAGCATTGGCAAGGATGTCGGGCAGCACCATCACCTCTTTGCGACCAAGCATGAGGTCAGCTTCCGGTGTGGTTGGGCTGTTGGCGGCCTCGACGACGATCGAGGCCCGGACATATCCGGCATTCTCCATCGTGATCTGGTTTTCCAGCGCCGCAGGAATCAGGATGTCGCACGGCACCTTCAGCACGTCATTGCTCGGAATCGGGCTGCACCCTGGAAACGCCTCCACACTGCCCGTCTTCGCCTTGAACAGGACCAGCGCAGGAATGTCGATGCCTTCCTTGTTCAGGATGCCACCTTTCGAATCGCTGACGGCAATCACTCTAGCGCCTTCGCCCCAGAGCAGCCGCGCCATCGCGCTGCCAACATTGCCGAAGCCTTGGATGGCGACGGTCGCCGTCTTCAGGTCAAGGCCCATGACTTTACTGGCTTCGCGCAGGACGAACAAACATCCCCGTGCACTGGCTTCGAAGCGGCCCACCGAACCGCCAGGAAACGTCGACTTGCCGGTGACCGCAGCGGAAGTGGCGTGACGCGCGGTCATGCTGTAGGTGTCAATAATCCACGACATGGTTTGCGCGTCAGTACTTACATCGGGCACGAGGACGTCCTGGTCAGGGCCGATCAGCGCCGAGATCTCGTAGGTATAGCGGCGAGTGAGATGCTCCAGTTCATTCCGCGACAGCTGCTCGGGATCGCACCCAATGCCGCCCTTAGCGCCGCCAAAGGGCACATCCACCAGGGCGCATTTCCATGTCATCCACGCAGCCAGGGCACAGACTTCGTCGAAGGTGACATGCGGGTGGTAACGGATTCCGCCCTTGCACGGTCCCCGGACATTGCTGTGTTGCACGCGGTAGGCATCGAAGACGCGGATGGTACCGTCATCCATCTTGATGGGAAGCGTCAGCAAAATGGAGCGGCGGGGGCGACGCAATACCTCGCGCATTCCATTCTCAAGCTTTAGATAGTCCGCAGCAGTTTCGAACTGCTGGGCCGCGACATTTAGCGGGTTCAGGTCTTCTACGATCCTTGGGGCAGAAGCAGTGGCGGGCATGATAACTGGCCTTTCCGGTGGTGATCCACCGCGATCGGGCTCAGGCGGACCCTAATGGCGGTCCGGTTGCGACTGGCCAGGGGCCGTTCCCGGCATCCGCTGCAGCGGACACCGGGCGGGCGGCTAGTCAGACTCGTTGCTGTAAACGGGCTCTTCAATCTCAAACGGACTGTCGAGACCGCCGGTGGCTCCAAACGCCGCTTCGTCGGCGATGGTCTGCAACGCGAGTTCGAACTCGCGGCTACGCCAACGCACAACTAAAAGCTCTTTGCGTTCTCGACCATGACCATGGCACAGTGGGCAGAGGATTTCGTCTTTTTCTGCTTGCATGATTATTCCAACCTCCCGGCATATTGCCGAGTGTAAGAAATGCTTGGAGGGGCACACACAATCATCTGCAACCAGCAATCACAATCTCTCTATCGGTGTCACTGAGCCGCAGATAGGCCCCGCGAATAAAGCTGCGGCGCAGAGACCGCCTCCCTCAAAAGCACATTGCAGGCGCCGTTGAAGGACACGAATGCTGCTCCAGCAGGCATCTGTATTGCAACGCGAATTGCTCGCCGACGCAGTGAGCCAGGTCACGCGCGACTGTGAGAGGGGCGGCAAGAATATTCACCTGTGCGAACGAATCCGAGGTGACAGTGGGCATGCGCACTGTCCAGACGAACAGCCTCGCAGCCGGGCTTGGTGCGCGCGTGGAGTGAGCCACCCTCCCGAGCTCGCGAATCCCTGCGGATCAAGACGCGCTCATTGCGAGGGGGTATTGTTGGACGGCAGACCGTGCGGCCCCACCGGAGCCTCTCCTGGCTTCAGTTTGCGGCAACAGCCGCTTACCATGTCACCCTGCGGCAAATTGACCTGCGCTGAGTACGGAAATGTTTCCTTGCGCTCAGGGTCGGTACAGGAAGCCTTCTGGATGGTCGCCGACAGCGCATATCCACCGTTCATCGGCGCAAGGCCGTTTTTCCGTTGCCACGCCCAGACCTTCTGGTCCGGTACCCAGAAGAATCCGCCAAGGTAGTCCTGGTCCGGCTGATTGATGCCGAGATACCTCGCGCCCCACGAGACAAATTGAATGCTCCACTTGGGTCCCTCGCCGAAACAAACCATGTCGGGCGGCTTCGGGGGAGGAACCTGGTTCGCCGGCTTCGCTGCCGGAGCTTGCTCCAAGGGGTTCGTCGTGTATTGCGCTTGGGCCGAAATCACCATGAACAAAAAGAGCGGAATTGCGATGCAGCCGACAAAAATGCGCGACATTAAATCCTCCGGAAAGAGGAATGGTCTCCGCAAGACCGGCATGGCGTCAACTGATATTTTGCGAGATGGTCCGGAATGCCTTTGCGTACAACCTGTTCGATCGAATCCCGCAACCTCATCTCCGCCAGTTCGTGTTCCTGCACCCATCTGACCTCGCTGACGTCGCTCCCTGCCTTGGCTTCTCCAGAGACAAAGCGGCACAGATAGTCGATCAAAACGTAGTGGTACTGCGTACGCCCCTGCTCATCTCGGAAAATGCTGTCGAAAACATCTAGAACATCACCCGGCTCAATATGGACCGCGGTCTCTTCCAAAACCTCGCGGCGAACGCCATCGCGAAGCTTTTCACCGAGTTCCAACATGCCGCCGGGAACTGACCAATCTCCCTTGAGAGGCTCGGTTGCGCGACGCACTAAGAGCACACGATTTTGACGCACGATCACCGCGCCAACTCCGATGATGGGCAGTTCGGGATAATCGCGTTTCATCACAAGGCTCGCCGGCTGGGAGGAGCAATCCTCCGCTCTGGCCTCATTGAGGAAAGAAATCAGTGGGAGAAAATCCCACCAGCCTCCAGCCCTTAGGACCAAGGTTCATCCGGAAGCGCATTTGCGTCTCGCGCCGTAGAGTCACCTGCGACGGGTCCGCAGGCGTAGCATCCATCTGGACCTCGGCGACGGCCGACGCATGTTCCTTATCGGATGTAACTTGCAGCAACCGATAGCGGAAGCGGATTTCGTCATACTGATAAAAAAATGCCCGCAACTGGTCGCGTATCTGGGCATAGTCGGGAGTTCCCTGCTGATCAAAGATAGCCAGTACCTGGTAAAGATTGTGGCTCTGCATTCCGCGTTGGAGGGGCCCAAAGACGTCGCGTATGACCTGATCGTTGAGATCCAGCTCCTCTTCGTCGGGAGTTTGTGACTTGTCCGGCGCAGCCGCGTGGGGCGACTGGTTCTGCACCAGAATCTGCGTCAGGCCCGTCGGACCGCTCGCGGCGTCCCATCCAGGCGCACGACTGTCGCTGCCTGATTGACTCAATCCTGAGGGCTGATCTTGCGCTAATTTAGCCGCGCGACTGGAAGCCGAGGCAGGCCCGAAGGGCAATGCCACAATCAGAAGAACCCCTGGCAGAAGCTTGGAAAGCCAACCCCCAGGCGGCATGCATTCTTGCATCAAATGACGGGCTGGATGCCTGAATTTGGCCATTCATGCATAATACTGATAACCCCGCTGGGATGCAGCAGGTTGCGACATGGCGATGGACAAGCCCAAACGCGAATCGGGGACTTCTGACCCCTCCGATCGCGACCCCGAACGGCCCCATCCCGAGTTGAAATCAGGCTGGGCCCGTCTCGCGCAACTTTCTGGAGGCAGAAGGGTTACGTCCTATGTGGGCAGTACCGTACTAGATCGAGTCATGCTGGCTGGGGCGGCCGCTCAGGGAACGGCGGAGCTACCAGCTACGCTACGGGGCGAATTGGCGGAACCTGCCGTATTGGAGATGTTGAGCGACGCCGAGGTCATGCTGCGCGTGGCCGCGGGCGACGATGTCGCTTTCGATTATCTGGTGGAGAAATATCGCCGCCAGATGGTCAGCTTCATGCACCGCATGACTCACAATCAGGCGGTAGCAGAGGAGTTGGCGCAGGAGGTTTTCCTGCGGGTTTATCGTTCGCGACAAAGCTACGCAGCGAGCGCTAAGTTCACCACCTGGCTCTATCGCATTGCGACTAATCTGGCGGTGAATCACGCCCGCGACACCAAGCACGAGCGTCCGGAAAACATTGTCAACCTCGATGAGCCTAATGCCGATACGGGTTTGACGATGGACGTGGCCGACGGAAGCCTGAACGCTGAGCAGACTATCCTTCGCAGAGAAAGGCTGGTGGCCATTCGCCGGCAGGTCGAGGCGTTGCCCGAACGCCAACGTACCGCAGTCATCATGCACAAGTACCAAAACATGGATTACAAGCAGATCGCGGCGGTATTGAAATTGAGCGAGTCAGCTACCAAGTCATTACTGTTCCGGGCGTATGAAACGCTTCGCGAGACATTGAAACAGTTTTTATAAAGCAGGAAGTAGGGTGCGGTTATGATATGCGAGAAACTTCGCGACGATTTGATGGAAGCGGTGCTTAGCGGGCCGCAAGCGGCTTCGCCGCAATTGCAGGAGCACCTGCGGAGTTGTGCGGCTTGCGCGCATGACCTGGCTTCGTTCCGGCATACTATGTGCGTTCTGGACGAATGGCAGGTCCCCGGGCCTTCTCCGTATTTCACCACCCGATTGCACGCGCAGATGCGTGAGTCGGCGGCGACACAACCCAGCGGATGGCTGGCCTGGTTACGCAGACCGGCAGCGATGGCGGCGGCCGTGGTGTTAGTTGTAGCCGGCGCCGGGATGCTGGAGATGGGCCGCGTCAATCAAGACCGCAACACCCTGGCCACCAATGACCAACCCGGCGTAGTGCGCCTAGGCAACAACCCCGGAACCGCGGTCAGCGACCTGCAGTACCTGGACAAGAACGCCGATCTGTTTGCTGAGTTTGACGCTCTTGACGGGCAATCCTCAACGGAGTAACTAGAACTTGTGCGCGCCGCCAAGTCCATTCTCGTGAGTTTGGTGCTGGTTTTCAGCGTATTGCCCGCGCTTGCGCTCTTTCCCGCCTGGCAGCGCCACAGTTCACCTTCCAGACCAGCACCACAAGCTGCTCCGCCAAGTTCTCCGACGATGAACAGTTCACCGTCGCCTTCGGCGCCGAACTCCAACGTACCTGAGCTTCATCTAAATGGCCCCGGGCCGCATCGCGGCGACTGGCTGCGAAAGTATATGGCGCTGCCGCCAGAGCAGCAGGAGAAGCAACTTCGGCAGGACCCCACTTTCCAGAATCTGCCGCCGGAAAAGCAGAACCACTTGCTTGATCGCCTACGGACTTTCAACAGCCAACCTCCCGAAAAGAAGGCCACGATTCTAAATAGGATGGAGACCTTCGAGCACATGACTCCGGAGCAGCAGACGACTGCGCGCAACTTATTTCAGCGCTACAGCAATCTGCCCGAGGATCAGAGGAGTAAGGTCAAGCAGGCCTACCGGCGATTGCGCGGGATGCCACCCCAGGCGCGGAATCAACTGTTGAACTCTGACGAGTTTCACAATAGCTTCACAGACGAGGAACGGGACCTGCTACGCGGAATGACTGATTTGAATGTGGAACCATCGCATTAAGCCAAACACAAATCATATTTCCCGCCTATTTTCCCTATGCTTGAAGCACCGCTTGGCAAAATAATTTAACATCGAATAGGCTCGTTGCCCGCGCTTTGGCAGCATCGGGGCAAATCTCTCTATGACCGAACTCATTCGCGAAAGTTATCGCTACCGGGAGCTAATTTGGGCCTTGGCCATGAAAGAGCTCAAGGTCCGCTACAAGCGGTCAGTCCTGGGCTTCATGTGGGCACTGCTGAATCCCGCTCTGCTTATGGTTGTGCTGACGTTGGTGTTTTCCACAGTCATGCGCTTCAACATACCCCATTACGCGGTCTTTCTACTCAGCGTATTGCTGCCCTGGACCTTCTTCTCGCAATCGCTATCCTATGCCGTGGAATCAATCGTATCCAATGGCGACTTAATCAAGAAGATCGCGGTTCCCAAGCTGGTGTTTCCCATGGCAGCCGTGATCTCCAACATCATTAACCTCCTGCTGTCACTGATTCCGCTGGCAGTGCTGGTTCCGCTCCTGCGGCACCCGTTCTATTGGACGTGGGTGTACCTGCCGGTTCCACTGCTTGCCTTGGCGATCTTCACCTTGGGGATGACCTTCTTCTTCGCGGCCGCCAATGTGTATTACCGCGACGTGGCGCACATTCTGCAGATCGTACTTTCGGCGTGGTTTTACCTGACTCCAATCATCTATCCCCTTGAGGCCATCCCGGCGAAGTATCAATGGATTTTCAAGCTTAACCCAATTATCTACGTGATCAACGGTTTCCGCTTGTCTGTGTACTACGGCATGTTGCCCAAGGCACCGTCAATCGCCGCATCGTTTGTTTGCGCATTCTTGAGCTTGTTTATTGGGTTTGCCATCTTCCGCAAATACCAGAACAATTTTGTTTTCTATGTCTGAGTTGCCCATGTCTTCGAGCTCAGTCGCAATTCGATTGCAGAACGTTACCCAGCGCTTTCGCGTGATTCAGGAGCGTCCAGACACGCTGCGCGAACTGTTCTCCAGGTTTTACCGCCGCCAAACCAGCTATCACGACTTCGAGGCGGTTAAGAACGCTTCCTTTGAAGTTCCGCACGGGCAGATGCTGGGATTGATCGGGCGGAACGGATCGGGCAAGAGCACGCTTTTGAAGATCGTTTCTGGCGTATATCAGCCCTCTGTGGGCACCGTATACGTGGAAGGCTCATTGGCGCCTCTGATTGAATTAGGAGCCGGTTTTCACCATGAGCTTACCGGGCGGGAAAACATCCTGCTCAATGGCCTTCTGATGGGCTACTCGAAGCGCGACATGCTGGAACGCGAACAGCGCATTATTGATTTTGCCGAAATCGGGGATTTCATCGATTCGCCTGTGAAGCAGTATTCATCCGGGATGTACATGCGGCTGGCGTTTGCAGTAGCGACCGAGGTGGACCCGCACATTCTTGTGATCGACGAGATTCTTTCCGTCGGTGACACCGGATTTCAGGACAAATGCTTCGAGCGCATCAGGAACTTCCGTCAGGCGGGTAAGACTATCCTCATGGTCAGCCATACTATGGAACAGGTGTCACGGCACTGCGACCGCGCCATTCTTATGGACAAAGGCTCCATCCTGGCCGACGGGCTGCCGGACGACGTCATCGAGGTTTACAAGAGTTTACTGACGCCGGAGGCCATCGGGGCGCATTGATCGGCGCTGCGCCGGCTCGCCGCGTCGGAAGCCTGCCATCCCCCCGTCGCGCTGCATTCGTGTTATATTTGCGCCAATCTATGCTGCACGCATTCGCCGGCTGGCTTCACGAACACGCTTTGTTCTTTGAGGCGCTTTTGGTCATTCTGAGCGCCTTGGTGGCGCTGTATGCCGATACCATTCGGCACTTTATCTCTCTGCCTCCGCAAAAGTTATCCACTTGGATATTGAAAGCCAGACTGCTGTCCGTCAATTCCAAGCTCTTCAACCTTTGCGAGTGTCAAAATAACGCGTTCTCCACCCTCGTCTATATTTCCCGCTCCTTGGTTTTTATCTTGCTGCTTACTAGTCTTTTCATAGGCGGGATTTTCCTCGAAGTGGTATCGATCCGCCTGGAAAGCAGGGGAGACGCCGCCATTTATAGCCGCTTCCATGCGAATATCGATATCTCTTTGGCCTTGCTGTTTGTGGTGGTGGTCTGCTCGCGATTGCTGTTGCTCGGGGAATTCCTATTTCGCCTGCGAAACTTCAAAGGATATGACCATCGGCTCATGGAGCGGGTGGCGGAGTTCGAGAGCAAACTCGGGATTTCCGATAACGCGCCCGCCAATTCAATCACCGATTAAGATTACAGATGACATCATGCCGGCACAGTATGTGACCGCCGTTCCGCCCATTTCTCGTAGAGGGTAAACACTGCGTTGATTGGCACCATCAGCGAAAGATACACCAAGGGCATCACGTACACCTCGGTTCCCGGAAACCAATAGCGGGTTATATAAAAACAGATCACCACACTGCGCATGCTGGTGCTGGTGGCCAGCACACGGCGCGATTCGCGGTCGGGGCCTCCGAGGAACCATCCTGTCACCATGGCTAGCACGATCAGCAGCACGATGGCCGCCAACGGATTGAGAGACAGCGATTTCATGGCTTGACGCCGAAACTCTCTGGTTTCCAACATCAACGCCAGGAAGGTCACGGTGGCGAATATATTCAAGGGCATCACCAGCCTCGAAGTCAGCCGTGGAGCCCGATGCGACAGTGTAAGGCCCGCCCATAGCGGCAGAGCGAGGTAGAGCAGTAGCGTCTCCAGCAACCGGAGCAACGGTCTTGGATGGTGCGACACCGCAGCTTGGGGCATGACCTCCAGCGCCAACGGCGTGATTGCCAGACTCACCACGGTGAGAAGAAATATCATGCCCGCCGCAATGGCGAGGCTGCTCTTTGCTTTGCGGGTAAACTGCAACGCCACGGGTGTCCCGGGAATTGCCGCCAGAAGGAGTAAGCCCAGCCTCTGGTCAGGTTCCATGGGCAACAGCGCGGCCAGGAGAAATCCAAGAGCAGGCACGATCACGCAGTTCGCCAACAAGGCGCGCAGCAGTAGCCTGCGGTTGCGCAACGCGCTCATCAGATCGCTGCGGCTCACCCGGAGACCGATGGCGAGCATCACTGTCACCACAAAAATATCCAACAGCAAGAATGGGGAAACCAGCACACACTTCCTCGCTCGATGGAGATCCAGGTCGCAATCAACAATATTGCTTTATCGAAAGGTATACCAGAGAGCTCGACGATGAGCTCACTCCATCGGACTTTTCTTCGCCGAATTGCACAAATCAGGTAAGGGTTGATAGGCTTTTGAAAGCCCATGCCCGCCATAGTGAGCGCTTCGAATTCCCTCGCACCAGAAGGATTACGGGCCAGATTTCCAAAACCGAATATTTGAGATCGCCCTTGCAGAGTCTGACGAAAAACATCCGGCGCCAAATGAAGCGCCTCCGCACTCTGATCAGGGCATTTCGCTCCGCGAATGTGGAGGAGCGCTACCGGGTCGTCCAAGGCGTGTGTGCCCGCTTGCCGCTGCCGGCCAGAGCCAGATGGCAGATATGGTCCTGGTGCTTGGACCACATCGTCGGGCGAAAGTGGAGTGCACAGCCAGCGGACGTTCGGCCAGCCCAGAAGAGCTGGGACAAGCAGGGACGCGCGCGATTGCTTCAACTTCTCCAGGGAGACGAACAACTGGTCTGGCCGGTGGTCGAGCAGCCTACCGTATCTTTCATCGTAGTTTTGTATAACAGTGCGCACCTCTCGCTGCTCAGCTTAGAGTCGCTGATTTCAAATTCAGAAGCCAGGTATGAATTGATCGTCGTTGACAATGCTTCCAGCGACGAGACGGGACGGATGCTGGACCGGCTGCGGGGCGCGAAAATAATCCGCAACACCATCAATGCGGGATTCGGCCCGGCATGCATGCAGGCCGCTGCTGCCGCCACCGGAAAGTATCTCTGTTTTTTCAATAATGACGCTTTGCTCGATCCTAGCGCGATAAGCGCGGCGCTTGCCAATTTCGCGGACCCCACCGTCGGCGCGGTCGGCGGAAAGGTATTGCTCGCCAATGACACGCTGCAAGAAGCCGGCGACATCCTGTGGTCGGACGGCAGCGCCTTGGGCTATGGACGCGGCGATGATCCGCAATTGCCGAAGTACGCGTTTCGCCGGCCGGTTGATTACTGTTCTGGAGTTTTCTTGTTGACTCCGCGGCAGTTATTCAACGAGCTCGGCGGATTCAGCGCCGAATTCGCTCCTGCCTACTACGAAGACGCCGACTATTGCATGACCCTGTGGCAGCGGGGCCTTCAAGTTATCTACGAACCTCTGGCAGTCATTCGACATTATGAATCTGCAGCTTCGGGAGGAAATGAACTTGCACAGGCCCGGATGGCGGAGCATCAGAAAAAGTTTCTACATAAGTGGAGCGCCGTGCTGCCGCAGCATTATGCTCCCGATCCATCGCACATTTGCGCCGCGCGGATCGCCCGCGCTTCCGGCGGCTTGCGCATACTCTACATCGATGACCGGGTGCCGCATCGAACGCTGGGCGCCGGTTTTCCCAGAAGCAATGACGTCCTCTCGCAGTTGGTCGCTCTCGGCCATCATGTCACTTGTTCGACCTTCACCTTTCCCTTGTTAGGCGATGAATATTCGGACATACCCCGGGAGGTGGAGCTGTTTGACGGTCTTCGCGATCGTGCGGCGCTGCTTAGCGATTATTTTCCTTCGAGCGACGTGGTGTGGGTCAGCCGGCCGCATAACTTGCATGTCCTGCTCACCGAATGCCTGCCGCGGGAAGCCTCTCGCCCCTACAAACTGGTCTATGATGCGGAGGCGATTTTCTCCGACAGAATCCGGCAAGAATCGGAGCTTGAGAAACCTAAGACGGAGCCGGCTCTATCTTTCGACGAATTCGCCCTGGCTCGATCGGCAGACACCGTAGTTGTGGTTTGCGAGAAGGACAAAGCAGCGATGCTGCAGTCCGGTGTTCGTTCGGCGCAGGTGATTGGATTTCGTTTGTCTCCATCGCCCACGTCTACCCGCTTCGCTGAGCGCCGCAGCTTCCTCTTCATCGGAGGGGTGCATGGTTCCGACAATCCCAATGCCGACTCGATTCGATACTTCTGCCGAGCCGTGTGGCCGGCTGTGCACCAGACGACTGGAGCAACGTTCGTCGTCGCCGGCTACGGAACCGACGAGATCCTGGGGGACCTGGCTGATTCCACCGTGCGCGTGCTGGGAGCGCAGGAAGACTTGCGGCCGCTTTACGAACAAGCGCGGGTATTTGTGGTACCCACCCGCTATGCCGCAGGCTTGCCGTTCAAAGCCTATGAGGCCGCGGCGTTCGGCGTGCCACTGGTGGTCTCAGACATCATTGCGCGGCAAATGGAGTGGCGTGACGGGATCGACTATCTTGTTGGCGATAGCGCCGACGCTTTCGCAAAACAGTGCAGTCGGCTTTACGGCGATGCACCGCTTTGGGAGAGTCTCCACGCCAACGCTTTGCAACGCGTGATTGATGAACTCAGCCCGGACGCCTTCGGGAACCGCGTTCGCTCGGTATTGGATGAGGTAACTGCCGACAGGCACACCAAGAATGGGGTTGAACAGATTGAGTTAGGCTAGCCCGCTCCCATTCATGACAAATTCCTCAACAGTACGGTTCCTCAGGGTCTTTCTCGGGCTGCTGACTCTTACGACGTTTGCTATTGGCCAGTCGGTCTATCAGGCAATCGTTGGCAATCCGGAATTCGTCCAGCTCAACCGGGTCACGCATGGCGATTTACTGCTCATCGTGCTGGTGTTCAATGTTGTTCCCGCAGCGGCCTTTGCGCTGGGGTGGGCGTTTATCCAACGCTGGAACAGCCCACTCGCCGCTGGCTTTCTTAGCCTGTCGTTTTTCTTGCTGCTCACGCCTTTTCTCTTCGAACTGCACAAGAGGTACATATCACCACTACTGCATTTCCAGCACAATACGATACTGCTGCTCATTCCTTTAGCAGTTTCCGCTATCATCGCGTTTCGCTTGCCGGCGGAGTTCGAGCGCTTTCTGCTGGTGCTGTCGCCCGTTGTCATTCTGTTCCCAGCTCTGTTTTTGTGGCGCGCATGGCGCGAAGTGTCGCCCGTGATTGCTCCTCCCGCCGCAACCGCGCAAGCCAGGGCTGAGGCGGCGCAGCCCGCGCCACCAGTCTTCATTCTCGTGCTGGACGAGTTCACCCGGACGGCGCTTCTAGACGCGAGGCACAATATCGATGCTTCGCGTTTCCCCAATTTTGCCAGGCTTGCGCGGGAGAGCACCTGGTTCGACAATGCGACGGCCAACGCGGAAGCTACGACTCGCGCAATCCCGGTAATCGTAACCGGCGACTTCCCACAGGGTTACGATCCGTCGGATGCTGCGTATCCTCGCAATCTCTTTCGCCTGCTCGCGCCCAAGTACGACATCACCATCCATGAAGAGGAGACGCGGTTCTGCACCAGCCCCGAATATCACTGCCCTGACGCAGCTCGAGTGAGCAACAAGAAACATCTGCTGCGAGCTGTTACTAATCTTTATCTGCTCCGTATTGCTCCTCTGTCGGTCGTTCTTCGACTTGAGGCCGACCAGTTACAAGAAGAGCGGCAGCGCTTCCGTGATTTTCTGGCCCAGATCGGACCGGCCTCCGGCGGCAAATCAGTGTTGGAGTTTATGCATCACGAACTGCCCCATTCTCCCTACATGCTAACTCCCGATGGGACAATTCACACCCGCAGTCCAAGCAGCTTCTACCCATCCTTGGCCGGGGATGGTGAGGTGATAGCGAGTCTGCGAAGCGCCTACGAGATGCAGGTTGAGTTCGTAGATCGCGAGCTGGGAGAGTTTCTCGACAGGTTGAAAGCGGCAGGCGTTTATGACCAGGCGCTCGTGATTGTCACCGCAGACCATGGTGTGAGCTGGAAGGTGGACGCTCCGGGACGCGTGTTGAGCGAGGCCAACGCTGACATGATCTTTGCGATACCTCTTTTCATCAAACTGCCGGGGCAGACGAAGCCAGCCGATATCGAACGCGGATGTGCAGTCGATCGATTTGCTGCCGACCATCGCAGCCGTTGTGGGCGTGAAGATTCCATGGACAATTGCCGGTCGAGACATCTACGGTACAAACTCCGTACCGCGGCAGAAAATCATGATCGATGCAAATGGGCGAAGCTTCGAATATCCGCCAACCTTCGCGGCCACTGTTCCAAAGACCGAACAGCCCTGAAGGACCGTCCTGTCTGAACTGATGGATCCAGTGACCGCGGCACTGGTCTAGAACTCCGCTTTAAGCCGGACAGCATAGCTGCGCGGAGGCGCAATGGAGTTACCCGAGAAGAGTCCGGCGAAATTGACGAGATTGAGGCCGTTATTCATGTTCTGAATGTCGAATTGCATCCCCATCACAAGATTGTCTTTTTTCCAGATATCGGCCCCTACGGACGCGTCCAGCGAGAACCACGGCTTGACCCGATCACGTTCGAAATTCACGCGATCAATCACTTGCTGCCCGTATTGTGCGAGCGCCTGTTCGTAGGTGCCGTCGAAATCGACCGGCAGTCCGCTGCTATAGTCTCCGCCAAATGCGCCCCACAACCGCGGCAGGAACTGGTAGCGAAAGCGCGTCCGCACGGTATTACGCTGGTCCTGCGAGACCCAGAAACGGCCGGCCAAATCGGTAAGCGCATTGGTCGCCGACTGGCCGAGAAAGAGACCTCCGGTCACCGGGAAGTATGCAGATCCCACCATGTAGGAGTAGCTCACAAATCCGGATAAATGTCCCCAGACCGGAAGGTTAACTTTTCCTTCGGTTCCATAAATCTGGGCTTTGCGAAAGGCAATCGGGAAGCTGACCGGAGTATTCAGCAGCAGATCGTCATCGGCGAAGTTGTTCATGTCGCGAAAATAGGAGTTCACATCCAGGCTGAACTTTCCTAGGAACCCTTTCGTCAGACCAATCTCGTAGTAGTCGCCATGCGATGGCTCGACCGGCAGACGCAGCACGTTGGGGTTCAAGACCACGACAGTGGGAGAACTGGACAGCAGAATATTTTCGAAAGCGGGAGTTTGGAAGACCCGGTCATAAGCGGCATGCACCAGTAGCTGACTCTTTGCGAAGTAGCGCGAAACTCCCAGTCGAGGGCTAACCGCATTTTGATTCACGATAAGCTGATAGTGGTCCCAGCGAATCCCCGCACTGACTGTCCAACTCCCAAGGCGGATCAAATCCTGAACGAAGGCGGACTGTTCCAAGTCAGGCCGGCTGCCTACGAAGCGGAACGTGGTCGGCGTGCCTGGGTCGAACTGCGAGGGGTCGGTGATGACATCGGCGAAGTGTTCGTGCAGAAAAGTGTTGTCCGATTCGAAGCCGGCTTTCCACTCCTGATTGCCGTGATGAATGGAAATTGTTCCTTTGAAGTATGCCTCGGTAAAGTGGTTACTTTGGAAGGCAATAATTGGGGTCGACAGCAGATTTGAGGACAGGCCATTCGAATCGTCACGAACCATGGCCCCGAAATTGGCCACGACGTTCGCAGAGAAAATATGCCGATACGAGGCAATCCCCATGTTCTCGAAGTTGTTGCCATCCTGCCGTTGGCCGGCTGCTTGCTGGACCTGCTCGTTGGGTATGTCGTAACGAGCCAATTCGTGGCGGAACATCAAGGTGAGCCGGTCGCTCGGGGTGAAATCCCGCTCATATCGGCCGGCGAAATCCCCGGTAGTTCCAGTGTTGGTGAAGTTTTGCGGGACGGGAGGACTGAGATAGTAGCTCGTCATGGCGCCGCTGGCGCTGACACCAAACAGGTTTTTCCCATCGAGATACTGCAGCATGGTGTACGCGCCGGCCGTGTCGAAGCTGCCTCCCGACAACACAACTTGCCCGTGAAAACCTTGGCGGCTGTCCCTGGCAGTATTGACCTCTACAATGCCGCCCATCTTGCGTCCGTACTCGGCTGGAATGCCTGCAGTGTAGACGCTCATCGATTCGACATTGTCCGCTTCAATCTCAACGCCGGAACCAGGAGAGCGATTATCTGTAAGCGGAAATCCGTTGACCACGAACTGTGTCTGGTATTCGGATCCTCGCGGATGCAGGACCGCATTGCCTTCATAAAGCCATCCCGGCTGCGAGTTCACCAGGTCCTGCAATGAGCGCCCCGGCAAGGACGTGGCGCGATCGGCAATCGCCTGGGAGCCAATCTGATTTACAGCTCCCACGCGGTCAGGGTCGATAAGCGTGTCCTGGTCGCGGACATCGACCGAGGTATTTACACCGGCGACACTCAGGGTGAGGTTGAGCTCCCGTGGTATGGCAGAGCGGATCTCCAGCGATTGCGAGACCGGAGCGAAGCCTTCGCATTTCACCTCCAGCCGGTACACTCCGAACGGAAGATGCTGAGCGTCAAGCGCTCCGGTCTCGTCGGTGCGGAACGTCTGCCGAAACTGATTGGATTCGCTCACCAGTTCGACCGAACTCTTCAAACCAAGTCCGGCGGGGTCCATCACGCGCAGGCGCAGTTCGCCTCTTTGGCTCTGGGCAAAAAGCGGTAGCGAACACAGGAGAACGATGAGGAGTCTCTTCATGCGATGGCGCGGGCCTATCTGCTCAAAGGCAACCAGATGACCATGAAAATCATTGTACGGGACAGGGGAGCGCTCTCAATTAGTCTGCGGCCAAAGCAAAAGGGCCGTCCGAATGGACAGCCCTTGCTTGCGCTGCTTGGGTCCCGCGCACAGCGATCAGGTTCGATGCGCTGCCCGCTGAGCCTCAGTGTTATCCGACCGGAACCGTAGTCAGCACCTGCTCACGAACTTCCTCGTCCTGCTTGGCTTCCGCACGAGAGGTTGGCAGGGCAATGTCAAGCAACTCCTGAATGGTCTTGACGTAATGCATGTTCAGACCCTGGAGCTGCTCCGGCGTGAGATCCTCGTCAACATTCTGGCGATTATCCGCGGGCAGGATGATATCCGTCACTCCCGCGCGTTTTGCCGCCAGCGTCTTCTCCTTGATGCCGCCAATCGGAAGAACGTTTCCGCTCAACGTGATCTCACCGGTCATCGCGGTCAGCGGACGGACCGCACGATCGGTAAGCAACGAGACCAAAGCCGTAGCCATCGTGACGCCGGCCGAAGGGCCATCCTTGGGAATCGCTCCCGCCGGCACATGGATGTGAATGTCGTGGTCGGCAAAGAACGCTTCGTCAATGCCAAGCTCTTTGGCATTCGACCGCACCCACGTCAACGCCGCCTGCATGGACTCTTGCATCACCTGGCCGAGCTGTCCAGTCATGGTGAAGCCGCCTTTGCCCTTCATCTTGTTCGCCTCGATGAAGAGGATGTCGCCGCCAGTTGGCGTCCAGGCCAAGCCCACAGCAACGCCTGATCGCTTAGTGCGCTCGGCAATTTCGCCCTCGGTACGAATCTTCATCCCACCAAGCATGTCGTGATGCTGTACCAACTCTGGCGTCACTACCAGTTTGTCGTGTTTGCCTTCCGCAATGCGGCGCGCCTGCTTTCGGCAAATCGTCCCAATGGTGCGCTCCAAACTGCGAACACCGGCTTCGCGCGTATAGTGGCGAATGATAAAGCGGATCGTTTCTTCGGGAAACGCGATCTGTTCGCCGGTAATTCCGTTCTCCTCGATCTGGCGCGGAATCAGGTACTGAAATGCAATGTGTACCTTTTCCTCTTCCGTGTAGCCTTGCAGCTCGATGATCTCCATGCGATCGCGCAACGGATCGGCTATGGGATCGAGCATATTGGCCGTGGTAATGAACAGCACCTTCGACAAATCGAAGGGCACGTCGAGATAGTTGTCGCGGAAGCTGAAGTTCTGCTCCGGATCGAGCGCCTCGAGCAACGCCGACGCCGGATCGCCGCGAAAATCACGCCCCACCTTGTCGATTTCGTCAAGCATGAACACTGGATCATTGGTTTCCGCACGGCGGATGCCCTGCATGATCTGGCCAGGCAGAGCGCCTATATAGGTGCGACGATGTCCGCGAACCTCGGCCTCGTCGTGCACACCACCCAATGACAGACGCACAAACTTCCGTCCCAGGGCGCGGGCGATCGACTTGCCCAGCGACGTCTTGCCTACTCCCGGAGGTCCCACGAAGCAAAGGATCGGGCCTTTCATATTGGGCTTCAAGCGGCGGACCGACAGGTAGTCCAGAATCCGGTTCTTAACTTTCTCCAAATCGTAATGGTCGGAGTCGAGGATTTCCTTGGCCTTCAGAATATCCACTTCCACGCCCGACGATTTCTGCCACGGCAGCACCGCCAGCCACTCGATGTAGTTCCGGGTAAGCCCATAGTCGGCGGCCATTGGCGACATGCGAGCCAACCGGCCTAGTTCCTTCAGGGCTTCCTTCTTCACATCGTCCGGCATGCCGGCCGATTCAATCTTCTGCCGTAGCTCTTCCGCGTCGCGAGTCGTTTCGTCCTGCTCGCCAAGCTCTTTCTGGATGGCCTTCATTTGCTCGCGCAGGTAGTACTCGCGTTGCGTCTGCTGCACACGGTCCTGCACTTCGCTCTGGATCTTGTTGCGCAGCTGCTGAACTTCCAGTTCCTTGGCCAAATGCTGGTTGATCTTTTCCAGGCGCACATTAACGTCGGGCGTTTCCAGCACGTCCTGCTTGTCGCGGGTCGATAGCGAGGGCAGCGAAGAGGCGATGAAATCGACCATACGGCCGGCATCATCAATGTTGGCCGCCACCGTGGACAGTTCATCCGAAAGTGTCGGCGAGCCTGCTACGATCTGCTGAAACAGCGTCAATACATTTCGCTGTAGAGCCTCGATTGCGGAACTCTTGGGGACAGGTATCTCGGGAATCGTCTCGACAGTTGCGTGCATGAACGGAGTCAACTGGGTGTACTCCGTCACCTTTACGCGCTCCAGGCCCTCGGCGAAAACAAACAGGCTCTGGTTGGGCATGCGCACTACTTTGTGCACCACGGCCAGGGTTCCCACCGCGAACAGATCGGTAGGCTGCGGCGAATCGACGCGAGCTTCACGCTGCGCGACCACAACAATCGTCTTGTCCTCACCCAGGGAGTTGATCAACTGAACCGAACTTTCCCGGCCAACGGTCAGCGGCAACACGGCATGTGGAAACAACACGGTGTCGCGCACCGGCAGAACCGGCAGCGTCCGGGCGGACGACGCGTCGTCGCGTAATTCGGGATCGGTCACTTTTAAATCTTTTATTTCGTTAGACATATGACTCCTTGAGTCAATCACACTCAAGCTTTAGATGAGGTCGCCCTTGCAAAAGATGCAGACCGCGCTAGCCGGGCGAAGCTCTGTGTGGCCCCGGAAAAACAGTACGAATACTGCACCAGCACATCGCCTCGCCCAAAAGGTACATCGGCCATAACGCTGGGTTTCCTGAGAGCTAACATCGTTCCCACGCCTCATTTCTCAGGCGCCCAAGATTGTAAACAAGGGGGAGACGGCCTACAATCCCTCTACGCCCCTTCCAAGCGAGACCTCTGGCCCCGCCGTTCCTAAACCCAAATCGGACGAATGGCCGCAACCATGTTACGCCCTAATCTGCTTTGCGGTTCGCGGACGGGTAAACGCCCAAAATTTTCACGAATTCTGCAATCTCTCCCAGATGTCGCAGGGCGTTGCGCGCTGCTTCGTCATCGCCGCGCAGAATATCCACGAAGAAGACGTACTCCCAAGGATGGCCACGCAAGGGGCGCGATTCGATCTTACTAAGATTAATGTCGCGCAGGGCAAAGACGCTGAGCGCCTTGAACAGGACCCCCGGTACATTCTTCAGGACGAAGCCAATCGACGTCTTATTGGCGCCCTTCGCGATTTTTTTCGACTTACTGATGAGCAGAAATCGCGTGTAATTTTGCCGGTCATCTTCGATTCCGGCCAGTAGCAAGCGCCCTCCGTACTGCCCGGCCGCTTGTTTGGGAGCGATCGCCGCTGCATCCTGCAGCTTTTGCGCGACAATGTGGCGAACGCTGCCCGCGGTATCGTAGAACGGAACCGCTCGGATTCGAGGATGCGAGCAAAAGAATTTTCGGCATTGGTCCAGCGCCACAGGATGAGAGAACACTTGCCGTATCGCATTCTGCTTCGTACCCGGCAAGGCAATCAGGTTGTGACGAATCCGCAGATAAAACTCGCGATGAATAAACACCTCTCGCGTGAGCAGCAGGTCGAAGTGTTCGGCCACCGATCCGGCGAGCGAATTCTCGATGGGGATGACGGCAGCCTGCACGGAGCCTCTCTCAAGCCGGTCAAACACCTCCGCCGACCGAGCACACGGAACCACGGTCGCCTTCGGCAGCATTTTGCCTAAGGCCTCATGACTGAACGAACCGAGTTCTCCCTGGATCGCAACTTTCATGATGCGCCGAGAATAACAGAGCCGCAGCCCGGTTGCGATTGGGGTTGCCTTGCCGCGAACAATTTAAGTCAGATCTGTACAACGGAATTTAACTCGACCTAACAACCATCAGACATAGGATTGCCTTCCAACTACTAGCTCAAGTGAGTGAGCGTTTGCTAAAGACGAAGGGGTGAAAATATGCTTTGGACGATATTCGTGATCCTGCTAGTGCTCTGGCTGCTGGGAGTGGTAACCAGCTACACGCTGGGGGGATTCATTCACATTCTGCTCGTTCTAGCCGTGATAGCACTGGTTTTCCAGTTGATTTCGGGACGCAGAACGGCAGTTTAGGAGCGCGTCGCCGGCGCAGCGAATTGTTGAAACGTCTAAGACGCCGTCGGAAATTGCCGCTTCAGTTTGGGGTATTAGGATTTCTCAACCACGGAGGTGAAGGAATGGACAAGGACCGAGTGAAAGGCAAGATTGATGATGCGACTGGACGCGCCAAGCGTCAAGTCGGTGAATGGACCGGTGATGGCAAGACACAGGCGGAAGGCGCCGCTCAGCAGGTGAAAGGCAAAGTCGAGAATGCGTGGGGCAAAGTGAAAGATGCTGCTCGTGACGCGACTGACAAGGCCAAAACCAAAACCGAAGACCATCGGCGCACGGACGTCGAACGAGACGAGCTTGAGACTGACGAAGATCGCAACGTCGCTTAACCTACAGCCGAGTGCATAACCCTTAACCAGGCGCCTGCTGAGGCGCCTGTTGTATTTGGTGCTTTGGATCAGGAAGATTTGCCGCTCGCCTCATCGGCGAAGGCAGATGGAGAAACAACTGTCTTTGTCCTGTGTTCGGCGTGCGTTACAGGGCTTTGCCCATCAGGAATGCATCCAGCGAATGGCTGGAATAGTAGTCAGGCAGGGTGCGCAATATCTGATAGCCATGCTTGCGATAGAGCCGCAGAGCCGGCTCGTTGTTGACGGCCGTTTCCAGATACATCTCTTTGCAGCCGATAGAACGCAACCGGCGCTCACACTCGCTCATCAGCAATGACGCCAGCCCTCTCTGTCGCGCCGTAGGAATGATGTCGAGCGTCAGAATGCGTCCTGCTCTTCCCCGTACTGGGTGGGCGATGATGAAGCCCACAATTTTTTCGGTGCCTACCGGGGTTTCGGAGGGTTCCGCGGCGGCTGCGTCAGATTTCAATGCGTCGCCCGGAGCGAGTCCGGAAAGCGGAGGCGTTGCGGGGCCGGAATGTAATTCGCCAAAATCAGCTACCAGGGTTATCGCGTTGCGCCGGTTGATGAACCCGTTCAGTTCCATTTGGGTGTAGGAGATGCCTTCGGGAAAGCAGAGTTGGTCTATCTGCCATAAACGGTCGAAGTCGGCGGCACGATAGTCGCGGAGGATAAACTGCACGTCAGCAGTTTGCGGCCTGCGTGGGAGCTCGCGCAAGACCTCTTTCAAGACCTCTTGGTTGAGTCATGGGTCGGTAATGCGAAGCAAAATTGCGCTCCCGGCGAGAGCCGCGGGAGCGCACAAGAAGGATCAATCACGCGACTTTACGGGACTTCTGCCGGCTCTCGGAAAACAGTTCAATCATGTTCTTATTGAACTGCGGAATGTCGTCGGGTTTGCGGCTGCTCACCCAATTGCGATCGCGCAGGCTCACCATGTCATTCCAAACGGCGCCGGCGTTCTTCAGGTCGTCTTGAATGGTGTAGTAGCTGGTCATGTGCCGTCCCTTTACCAGCCCGGCTGAGATCAGCAACCACGGCCCATGACAGATGACAGCGATCGGTTTGCCCTCGCGATCGAATGCTTTGACGAATTCTTGTGCTTTCTTGTCCATGCGCAAAGCATCGGCATTCATCGCGCCGCCGGGAAGCAATACCGCGTCGAACTCGTCCGGTTTGGCCTGGTCCAGAGTCATGTCAACTTTCACTTTTTGGGTTTTCTTGTCGTGCTGCACCGCCTGAAGCTCACCAGATTTCGGTGCAATAACGAAAGTCCGCGCGCCAGCCTCCTGCAGCGCCTTGCGGGTTTCTATCAGTTCAGCTTCCTCGAAAAAGTCGGTCGCCAGAATAGCGACGCGCAAGCCCTCGAGCTTATGCTCTGACATTGTTTCCTCCTAACAATTGCGGTTGATTGTGTGCTACCGAGTTGAAGTAATAAACGACTTAGTTAGTCCGATGCACAAGCTTGCGGGCTGGGTGGGAGCGATTCTGTCTAAATGATGGGATAGTTTTTCCATATAAGCGTGAAGCTGCGACCGTACCAGTCAGCGCGCGTGTGACTTCAGACCACATCAAAAATGGTGCGTTCGTTTATTGCCGGTAGTGAGCGCCGCCGTGGCGCACGTCGGCGCCGCGCACCCAAAAGATCACATCTTCGGCGATGTTGGTGGCGTGGTCGGCGATGCGCTCCAGGTTTCGCGAGATAAGCAGAACATTGAGCGCCGCGCGCGTGACCGCGGGTTCGTTGGACATTTTCTGTACTAGAACAATAAAAGCTTCATCCTTCATGCGGTCGATGATGCCATCCATCTGGAGGACAGCCTCAGCCACCTCAGCTTTGCCGTCGAGGAAGGCTTCCAGCGCGCGTTGCACCATGGTGCTGACGCTGTCCGCCATGCGCGGAATATCAACCGGCAACTGCACTTCTGGCTCGCTGATCAGGTCGAGGACCCGCTGCGCAATGTTCACCGCCTGGTCGCCCACGCGTTCCAAGTCAGCGTTGATCTTCAGTACGGCCAGGATGAAGCGCAGATCGACCGCCATCGGCTGCTGCATGGCCAGCAGGTCGAGCGAGAGCTCATCGATCTCGCGTTCGGCTTCGTTGATCGCGTTCTCGCCGGTGAGCACCATCTGGCAATACTTGCTGTCGCGGGTGCGGTAAGCCTCGGTTGCGCGATCGATGGCCTGCTCGGCAAGGCCCCCCATCCGCAACAGTTTTTCTTTCAGTTCGTCCAGTCCCTGCTGGAAGCGGCTGCGCATTATCCAAACCTGCCTGTAATGTAATCTTCCGTCCGCTTATCGGCCGGGGTGGTAAAGATCTTTTCCGTCTTGTCGTACTCGATGAGGCTCCCCATCAGGAAAAAAGCTGTGAATTCGGCCACGCGCGCTGCCTGCTGCATATTGTGGGTCACGATGACCACGGTATAGTGCTGCTTCAACTGGAATATCAGCTCCTCGATCTTGCTGGTCGAGATGGGATCTAGGGCCGAGGCCGGCTCATCCATCAAAAGAACTTCCGGCTCGACCGCCAGCGCGCGCGCGATGCACAACCGTTGCTGTTGTCCGCCGGACAGGCTCGCGCCAGACTTCTTGTGCAACGAATCCTTTACCTCTTCCCACAAGGCCGCCAGCTTCAGAGAACGCTCCACCAGTTCGTTCATCTGCTTGCGGTTGCGGAAGCCGTTGAGCTTCAGACCTGCCGCGACATTGTCGTAGATCGACATAGTAGGAAACGGATTGGGCTTCTGGAAGACCATGCCGATTCGGCGGCGCACCTCGACCGGGTCGGAGCCGCTGCCATAAACATCCATCTCGCCGACTTTCACCGAGCCCTCGGCGCGTGCCTCAGGAATGGTCTCGTGCATGCGATTGAGGCAGCGCACGTAGGTGCTCTTGCCGCATCCCGAGGGGCCGATGACCGCGGTCACGTGGTTGGGGGCAACGGTCATGTCGATGGACCTCAGCGACTGGTTCTTGCCGTACCAGGCATTCAGTCCACGCACTTCGATTCCGACACCCATAAGGGCTCTTACGCTCCCTTCATCATTCCGCGGCTGGTGGTGATCCGAACTGCCGCAACCGCGCCCACGATCAAGACGATCAGGATAAGCGATCCTGCCCAAGCTTGCTTGTGCCAATCGTTATACGGCGAAATGGCGTAGGTATAAACTTGCAATGACAGCGCCGCCGTGGGCTGGTTCAATTTCAAGTTCCAAAACTGATTCCCGAAAGCGGTGAACAGCAGAGGAGCGGTTTCTCCCGCCACGCGAGCGAAGGCCAGCATGCATCCGGTGATCACGCCTGCCGAAGCGGTGCGCAGCGAGATGGAAAGCGTCGTCCTCCACTTGGGAATGCCCAGTCCGTAAGCGGCTTCGCGGATCACATTCGGCACCATCAGCAGCATCTCCTCGGTGGCCCGCGTCACCGTGGGTACCATCATGATCCCCAGCGCCACACCTCCGGAGAGCGCTGAAAAGTGCTTTTGCGGCACCACGATCAATGAATAGGCGGCTATGCCCATCACGATCGAAGGTACGCCGTTCAAAACATCGGCCGTGAAACGTATCAAGTCGCCGAAGCGGTTGCGCCCATATTCAGCCAGATAAATGCCCGATCCGATGCCCAGTGGCACACCGATGGCGCTGGCTATCGCAAGGATGATGCCCGTACCAACGATGGCATTCGCCATACCACCGCCCAGTTCACCCGGAGGTTTCGGTGTTTGGGTAAGGAAAGTCAGGTTGACCGAGCCAATTCCCTTAATCACCAAGTACACAAAGATCGCGAGTAGAGGGACGAGCACGAGAATGGCGGCTAGGACGGCAAACGTGGTCGCTCCCAGGTTGTTGAGGCGACGCCAAAGACTGACCTTCTGCGCTGCGGACGGTGAGAGGGAATCAGGCACGTACCCTCGCAGTTCCGCCGGTGATGCTCCAGACCAGGAGCCTGGCTAGCGCATTGACGATGAGCGTCACAATAAACAAC
Organism: uncultured Acidobacteriaceae bacterium; assembly: GCA_963721155.1. Classification (GTDB taxonomy): domain Bacteria; phylum Acidobacteriota; class Terriglobia; order Terriglobales; family Acidobacteriaceae; genus Bog-257. The sequence goes on from CAVRID010000005.1 coordinate 543,290, forward strand.
GCCAACCCGATCTCCACCAGAGCACTGAGATACAGATCGCCCGTGGCTTCGGTGAACTCGTTAGCAATCACGCTTGCCATGGTGTAACCCGGCGCAAATAGCGATTTCGCGATCTGTGGCGTGTTGCCAATAACCATGGTCACGGCCATCGTTTCTCCTAGAGCGCGTCCCAGTCCGAGAATGATCCCGCCCACGATGCCGATGCGCGCATTGCGCAGCACCCCCATGCGGACCATCTCCCAGCGCGTGGCGCCCAGGGCCAGCACTGCTTCCCGCTGGTTCTGAGGAACGGCGGTCATCACCTCGCGGGTGATGGAGGCGATAACCGGCACGACCATGATTGCCATGATGATGCCTGCCGCCAGCATACCGATGCCATACATCGGGCCGGTAAAGAATCCCGTCCATCCCAGGGTCTTCGCCAGAAAGGGCTCGACGTATTCGCGCAGCAGCGGGGCCAGTACGAAGATGCCCCACAATCCGTAAATCACGCTGGGAATGGCAGCCAGCAATTCCACGAGAAACGAGATAATGGCGCGTAGCCGTTGCGGACACATCTCGGTCACGAACACAGCCACACCGATCGACAACGGCACTGCTATCAGCAGGGCCAGGAACGACGAAACCAGCGTGCCGTAGATGAACGGCCACGCACCGAAGGTACCAGCCACCGGGTCCCAGTCGTGCCCGTAGAAGAAAGCAATACCGAATTGGTGAAGCGACAAGCGCGACTTGTCGATTAACTCCCATGCCACCAGCACCACAATGGCAAACACCGAAATTGCGGTGAGAAGAATAATCACGCCAAAGGCCGCGTCCGGAATGCGGCTGGCGCGGGGATGGCTGGTGCGAACCTTTTGCAGCACCGTAGAGGCTGCTGACTTCCGCTCCTGGCTCACCTGCGCCAGAGACGGGATCGCTGCCGCAGGCTTTTGCAGCTGTTCAGGTGATTCAGGCGGTTCGGTCGGATTCATTCGTTTGACGGTATCAGACATGTGTTACACGAGGATTACAAAGCGAGCAACTAGCACCTGGCCGCTAGTGATTTGATCGAGGCATTCGCGTTCGCCGGCACGTTATACCCAGTCATTAGTAGCTATCTCGAAGCCCGGATTTATGAGGCACCTTCTAATTGCTAGTTGCTAGTTGCTAGTTGCTGGTGTTAAGGCTTGACCTGTTTGTTGATGGCTGCCTTCTCCATCTCCACTACCTGTTTGGGCAGCGGCGCGTAAGAGAGTGCCTCGGTCATGGTCTGGCCTTTATCGAGCATCCAGAACAGAAAATCCTTCAGGATCTTCCCTTTCTTGGCATCCGTCGGACTGGTGGGAACCAGCAACCAGGTGAAGCTGGAGATCGGGTAGGCGGTCTTAGAGGGAGAATTGGTGATCGAGACACGAAAATCAGCCGGCATCTTCACCCCTGCGGCGGCGGCGGTGATGCTCGCAAGGTCGGCCTTGATAAATTGACCGGACGAGTTCTTCACAACGCCGTACAGAATCTTGTTCTGCACCGCATAAATCAGTTCGATGTAACCGAGGGAACCCGGCAACTGGCGGATGTTCCCGGCCACGCCTTCGTTGCCCTTGCCGCCGATGCCAACTGGCCACTTCACGGAAGTGCCTGTCCCCACACTCGATTTCCACTCCGGGCTTATTTTCGAAAGATAATCGGTCCACACGTAGGTCGTGCCGCTGCCATCGGAGCGATGCACCACGGTGATGTTCTGATCCGGGAAATTGACCCCGGGGTTAATTGAAGTGATCGCCTTGTCGTTCCACTTGGTGATCTTTCCAAGGAAAATCCCGGCGAGAACTTCAGGGGTGAATTTCAACTCCGCGCTCACGCCTGGGATGTTATAGGCTGGCACATCAGCGCCGAGGACGGTGGGAACGTGCAGCACTTTGACCTTGGATTCGGCTATCTGCTGATCCGTCATCGGACCATCGCTGGCGCCGAAGTCCACGGTCCCGGCCTGCACCTGGCGTATGCCGCCGCCGCTGCCAATGGACTGGTAATTGATCTCTATGTCCGGATGTTCTTTGTGATATTCGTTAAACCATTTGGCATACATGGGGTAAGGAAAGGTGGCGCCAGCCCCATTAAGTTTCGTCTGCGCAAAGGCGCAGCTCACCAGCACAGCGATGCAAAGGAGCACCCTGAGAGAGCGAATCACGTAGTTTCCTCCTGAAATTGGCCACAGCTGAGTTCCTAAGTGGTTTTACCGCCGAATTGTTACAGTTCCATTACATGCGAGTGAATTTCGCATGAACCTAAAATCAACTGGGGAACGGTATTCGGCGGGCTGCTGAGGCCTTTGGATTACTGCTCATCAATCCCAGCGCCGATGTTCCATTGCGCTTAGCACTTCAGCGATAAGGACCTGCCTCCAGGTTTGAAGCCATGCCAGGATGCTGTTCTTGGGTTGCCGGGGCAGAGGAGCGGGCTTCGGCGCGCGTAGCTCGGTTTGCGGTGCCTTCGCAGCGGCTTGGGACATATGACCCTCTGACAATAGCCTACGTAATTAGGTGTGCGGGCCAGTTACGACGCGATGAATTTCGGATGAATTCGTGGCTGCAAGATTGCTGCTGGCAGTCTACTTCGCGCTTTTCTGCCGCCTCTTCAGGTCTTCGATGAACATCTGCTCCATCGGCTTATCGTAGGTGCGCAGCACGTGGCGGACGCTGTGACCGCTCACCAGATGGCAGACCTCCTCCGCAAGATTTTTGGCGTGGTCGCCGGCCCGTTCCAGCGACTGGGTCATGAAGAGCACGTGGAAGCTTTCCTGCCGGGGAACGCCATCGTGGTTTTCAATGTGCCGCAGAAAAATGAGGTTGCGCAGCCGGTCGAGCTCGGCGTCAGAACGCAGCACCGCCAAAGCACGATTCAGATCGCGCTGGCTGAAGGCATCGTGCACATCGACAAGCATTTTTTCCAGTCGGGACGCCATCATCGTGAGATCACGGATGTCCTGCAACTCAATGCGACTGCCTACGGCGGCGGCGCGATTGCTGCAGTTCAGCAGGAGATCGCCGATACGCTCCAGGTCGATGATGAACTTCAGGCACGCCAGCAGTTCGCGGGCATGTTCCTCGTCCACCTTGGTAATGATCGAGGTCACTCCCTGATCGATAAGGCGATCGAGCGTGTCGAGTTCCTTTTCGCGCTCGCGGACCCCGTCCGACAGAGAAGGCACGCCAGTGGCGATCCCCTCGGCGACAATCCCAGCTGCGATTCGTGCCAAACGACAGGCCTGGAGAGTTTGATCTCGCAACTCTGCGCAGATCGCATCCGGGCTGGGCAGTGTCAATTCAGCTGAACTCATGGCAGATGTCTCGAACTACCGCCCTGATCGACACGTCCGAGCCGGTCCCGGACGATTGGGGCCATTTGCGGGGTGAATGTGCGAGCGATGTAACAGAGAGTAAATAGCGATTATGAATTCTTGATGAAATCCACATGAAGTTCGCTTGAATTCACAGGCAGGCGTATTCAACTTGCATACGCCGATGCTACTACGCGTTGACCGGCGCCGGCTGCCGGGGCAGGGTGAAGTAGAAGGTCGAACCGTGATTCAATTCACTCTCCGCACGAATGGTTCCGGAGTGGGCGCGCACAACGTGTTTGGCGATGGCTAAGCCCAAGCCTGTCCCTCCCGACTCGCGCGAGCGTGCTCTATCCACTCGATAGAAACGCTCGAATAGCCGCGGCAGATGCTCGCTGGAGATGCCTGAACCAAAATCGCGAACGTAAAATTGCACGCCGTCTTCGGTCTCGCACGCCCCCACCAGGATCTTTCCGCCGGTGTCGCCGTACTTCAAAGCATTGTCAATCAGGTTGGAGAGCACCTGGTGAATGGCATCGCGGTCAACCGAGACGGTGGATGTTGCGGTGTTCATCGATGACAGCTCGACGCCGCGGCTGGCGGCAATATCTTGAAAGGTCTGTACCGCGTCTTCAAGCAATTCGCGCGGCGCGGCCGGCTGGAAATTGAAGTTCTGCTCGCCTGACTCGACACGCGCGAGGACCAGCAGGTCTTCGGTGAGCCTGGCCATGCGCATAGCATTCTTGCGGATAATCTCCACAAATTCACGTCCACTCTCACGCAGATCGGGACTGTCGAGCAGGGTCTCCGAGTAACCCTGAATGGAGGTCAGCGGTGTGCGCAACTCGTGCGAGACGTTGGCAATGAAGTCGCGCCGCGTTTTCTCCACCCTCTCGATTTCGGTCTGATCATGCAGAACCGCCACGGCGCCGCCTCCTGGCATGGGCGCAGCGGTAACGTCGAAGATACGTCCTGAGAAAATCTTGGCGGCATTTGCCACCGCTACGTCGCGCTTCTCCAGCGCATACTGCACCGCCATCAGGATTTCCGGATCGCGCAACGACTGCACCAACGGCGTCCCCAACCGCACTCCGCCTGGCAGCAGACGTTCCATGCGCTGGTTGGCCCATAGCACGCGACCGTCTTGGGCCACCGCAATCACGGCCTCCTGCATTGAGTTCAGCAGGGCTTCCAGCGTCTGGCGGCTGTTCTCCAGGGCACGAAATCCGTCCTCCAACTTGCGCGCTGTCTTGTCGAGCGCGGAGGCGACGTGCGCAATTTCGTCGGTTGACTCCTCTTGAATGCGTGCCGAGAGGTCCCCCGCCGCTACACGCTCGGCGAAGTCGGTGATCCGAACCAGCCTGTGGCTGATGGAATATGTCGCAACGATGGCGAGCAACATGGCTATAAGCGCCGCGACCAGTCCCGCTTCCAGCAGATCGCGGCCAATGCGGCGATTGGCCTCCCGGATCGCGGACAGCGGATAGGCCAGTCGTACGGCTCCGCCAGGAACGGGCGCCGCCACATAAAGCAATTCCACTCCGATGGTATGGCTCAAGCGCGTGGAGCTTGCCATCTGGCCATGCAAGGCGGCGATGAACTCCGGGCGCGTGGCATGGTTTTCCATCTCGGCCGGATGAGCTTCGGAATCGGCCAGCACCTTGCCTGAGGAGTCGATGACGGTCACTCGCGCGTCCGCCGCTGCCGCCGCCTGTTGGGTAGTTTGGTTCAACGCCGCCGGCGGAGCGTCTTCGACGCGGGAGGCAACCATCAGGGTCTTTTGGCGTAAGGAGGCCTCGATTTCACTACGCAGCATTCCTACCCACGCATAGCGTACGAGGACAGCCATGGTGAGGGTGCAAGCGACGATGACCAACAGCGCCGCGACGTACAACTTCAGGAAGATCCTGCTCTTCACGAATGGCTCGTCACGATTTCGGAATTTCGAAGCGGTAGCCCGCTCCCCGTACCGTCCTAAGATACCGTGGCTCGTCGGGATTCTCTTCTATTTTCTCGCGGATGCGGCGTACGTACACGTCCACCGAGCGCGGGGTGACGTAATGGGTGTCGCGCCACACCGCGTCGAGCAACTGGTCGCGGGTGAAAACTCGTCCGGGATGGCGGGCGAGGTATTCGAGCAGCCGAAACTCGGTCGCCGTAGTCTGCGTCAGCCGCCCCCGCACCGTCAGCGTCATTCCACCACTGTCAATTTCAATATCGCCGGCTTTTACAATCGCAGGCGCAAGTGGACGTTCAAATCGCCGCAGCACGGCCCGCACCCGCGCCACAAGTTCGCGCGGGCTGAAAGGCTTGGGGACGTAGTCGTCAGCACCGAGTTCAAGCCCCATGACGCGGTCGGCCTCGCTGGTCTTGGCGGTAAGAAAGATTACCGGAATCATGGCCAGCGCAGGCGTTTGACGAATGCGACGGCAAAGCTCCAGCCCATCTCCTCCGGGAACCATGATGTCTAAAAGGAAGAGCGCCGGAACTTGCTTCTCAGCTTCCGCAATCACACCCGCGGTTGCAGCAAAAGTCCGGACACCGTATCCGGCGGATTCCAGATGATGGCTTACCAAACGAGAAATGTCGGTGTCATCTTCGACGGCAAAGACGGTTTGCTTCACGGCTGTATTGTAGCCGACGGTAGGCAATGGACTGTCATGTGTAGGTATCACAACAATACAGTAAACACACCTCTGTTACAGGATGATGAACCAACGGGAGTAAATTCCTGGCGGTATCCGGATTGGCAAGGACGACAGCGCAAAAATCGCCGCTGGCAAGCTATTTATTGGTGTTCCCAATCCGTATCCTTAGTGCGCCAGATAGGTGGGCCACGCACGCGTCAGATAGTCGGTCATGGTGAGCGAAAGCAACAAGAAACAGGAAGAACATGGCAGCGACGACAGTTACCATGGTCAACTTCGTGCTGTAACGCAGATGCATGAAAAAGAGGACGACGAGAGTACCTTTGATGGTCGCGATTACCAGCGCCACCACGATATTAAAAACACCCAATTCGACCGTCGCCGCGAATACCGTTAGGGCGGTGCCCACCATCAAAGCAGCCCAGATCGCCACATAGATGCTCACTGGCACAACGTGGGACATGGGATCGAAATGTTCTTCTTGCGTATGTTTCATCGCTAGCCGCCGTGTTTTTTACTGATCAAATAGAGCAACGGAAATAAGTAAATCCACACCAAATCGACAAAGTGCCAGTACAAGCCAACATTTTCCACCGGAGTGAAATATGAAGGGCTGTAAGCGCGCATCAGTCCCGCGATCACGATCCAGCTGACTAACCCGATGCCGATCACCATGTGCAGGGCGTGCAGGCCGGTCATCGCCCAGTACAGCGAGAAGTAGATCTCAGTGTGCTGAGGATCGGTCGCCGGATGTGCCGGGTCGCCAGTTTCGAAATGGTAGTTAGGTCCGGGAAACTCGTGATTCACCCAGTGCTCGTGGTATTCCACTCCCTTGATGCCAAGAAATCCAAAGCCGAACACAATGGTGATAAGGAGCAGAACCACCATAAGCTTGGTTTTGCCCATCTGGGCGGCACGAACACCAAGCGCCATAGTCAGCGAACTGCAGATGAGTACGGCGGTGTTGGTGGCCCCAAGCCAGATGTTCATCTTCTGGCTGCCTTCCACAAAAGCCTGGTAGTACGAGGCTCGGTACACTAGATACGCGCAGAACAGCCCGCCGAAAAACATGATCTCGGTGAGCAGGAACATCCACATTCCGAAGGTGGAGGTTTCCTGCTGCTGCTCCATGTCGGCAAAGTGATGTTGCAGCGCGCGTTCAGCGACTTGGACATCGCCTATATCGCTAGTGGCCAACGGTGACCTCCTCCTGCGGCTGATGTTCGTAGTCGTAAGCCTCCCAAGTCACGATTGGGGTCTCGTCGAAGTTGTGGGTCGGCGGCGGCGAGGACGTCATCCACTCCAGTCCAACCGCGTTCCACGGATTGGGACCAGCGTCCTCTCCGTAGCGCAGCGACCAAACGAAATAGATCATCGGCAACACATAACCCACGGCTAAAATCGAGGCGCCTGCCGTGGAGAGCACGTTCAGCACCTGAAATTCCGGCGGATACGCATGGTAGCGGCGCGGCGAACCCATGTAGCCGAGAATGAACTGCGGAAAGAACGTCGTATTGAAGCCGACAAAAACCAGCAGTGCCGACAACTTGGCCCAGGCCTCGGGATACATTTTGCCCGTCATCTTAGGCCACCAGAAGTGCAGCCCCGCCATGTAGGCCATCACCATGCCGCCCACCATCACATAATGGAAGTGCGCCACCACAAAATAGGTGTCGGTGACATGCACGTCGATGCCGAGCGACGCCAGGAATACTCCGGTCAGACCTCCCACGGTGAACAGTCCAATGAAGCCGAAGGCATAGAGCATCGGTGTGTTATAGCTGATGGATCCCTTGTACATGGTCGCTGTCCAGTTAAACACCTTGACCGCCGAGGGAATGGCCACCAGATAGCTCAAAAGCGAAAACACCAGCGCGGCATAAACCGAAATTCCGGCGACGAACATGTGGTGTGCCCACACCAGGAAGCCCAGCACGGCAATCGCAATCGAAGCCAGGGCGACAAACTCATACCCGAAGACGCGTTTGCGCGAGAAGCAGGTAATGATCTCGCTGATGACGCCCATTCCGGGGAGAATCATGATGTACACGGCGGGATGCGAATAAAACCAGAACAGGTGCTGGAATAGAAGTGGATCGCCACCCAGTGCCGGGTTGAATACGCCGATGTGGAAAGCGCGCTCCAGCGCTACCAGCAGCAGAGTGATAGCGATGACCGGAGTGCCCAGCACCATGATGATGGCGGCCGCATAATTCGACCAGCAGAACAACGGCAAGCGGCGCCACGTCAGGCCCGGCGCACGCATGCGATGAATCGTAACGATAAAGTTCAGCCCGGTCAGGATAGAGGAAAACCCTGTGATGAAAATACCAATGGCCGCTCCAATCACATGGGTGTTGGAGTAAGTGGTACTGAAAGGCGTGTAAAAGGTCCAACCGGTGTCGACACCGCCGGTGACCATGGCGACCAACGCCGTGATGGCGCCCGCCATGTAGAGATACCAGCTCAGCAGGTTCACTCGCGGGAACGCCAGGTCTTTGGCACCGACCATCAGCGGGATTACAAAGTTGCCAATCACCGCTGGCACCGACGGGATCAGGAAGAAGAAAACCATGACGATCCCGTGCATGGTGAAGAGCTTGTTATAGGTGTCGGAAGATACCAGGTCACCAGCTGGCGTCAGCAGCTCCAGACGAATCATCATGGCGAAGAAACCGCCAAGCCAGAACATAGCGGTGATCGAGATGAGATACAGGATCGCGATCCGCTTATGGTCCGTGGTCAGCAGCCACGACTTGATGCCATAGTTCGAATTCAGGTAATTCTCGCGCTCGACGGTCTGTACAGCGGTTGCCATGTCACACCTTTTGGGTCTGATACCTCATTGCACGTTCGACGTAGCGGGAACCGGCGCAGCATTGCTCGCCGTTCCGTTCTGTTGTGTTTGCTCCAATGACTTGATGTAGGCCACCAGGGCCATCAAGTTCTCTTCCGAAACCTGCCCTTGGAAAGTCGGCATGATGGGCTTGAAACCCGAAACAATCTTGGCGCCGGGATTAAGAATTGATTCGCGAATGTAGTTTTCGTCCGCGACTACCGTTCGTCCGTCATCCAGCAGCACCGGCTTACCGAAGACACCGACCAGGTTGGGGCCGCGTCCTTGAGTATCGGAGCGATGACAAGTCACGCATCCCAACTGCTGGAAAAGTTGCTGCCCGTTGGAAGCCAGCGAAACCCCGGAAGCGCCACCACTCATCCATGCCTGATACTCGGCAGGCTCCATCACGATGACCTGGCCGATCATGCCGGAGTGTTCCGTGCCGCAATATTCAGCGCAGAACAGGTGATACGTCCCCGCCTTCGTAGGACGAAACCAGGTGGTGGTAAATCGTCCGGGAAGGACGTCGGCCTTGATGCGGAACGCCGGTACGTAGAAGCTATGGATGGCGTCCTGCGAACTCATCACCATCTTGACATCGCGGCCCACCGGCACATGAAGCTGATTAATGTCGCGCTGCCCGTTTTCATATTCGAACTTCCACATCCACTGCTTGGCTACGACGTAAACTTCCATCGCTCCCTTCGGCGGGCGGGCCTCCTGGAAGTAGATCAGGGAACCCCAGGCGAAGAAGATCATGCAGATTCCCAGAGGAATGAGGGTCCACGCCAGCTCCAGCGGCAGCGAGCCCTCAATCTGCACGGCATGAGGATGGACCGACCGGCGATATTTGACTGCGAAGATCAAGATCACGGCAAAAATCAGCAGCGTAAAAAACGCTGATACCGCGACCAGCAGGAAATAAAGTCCGTCCACCTGCCACGCCAGTGCCGAGGCACGCTCGGGAAAGAGTGGGAAGTTCTTCCACATATCTATCGGGCCCGTCCTGTTCCGTTCTTGCCGCCGTGAGACTCACGCCTGAACATCACGATGAGAAAGCCCCCAAGAATCAACATGGTTGCGGCGCCAGCCAGCCGCATGATGTTGGTCACGACCGCGCCGTATCGTCCGGTCTTGGGATCGTAGTGATAGCAATACAGCGTCACCTGGTCGACCAGGGTACCAATCTTGTCGCGCGAAGCCTCAATCAAGCCGAGGCGAATGTCCTTCGGAGAGAATTCAACTCCGTAGTAGTACTGAGCAATCCTGCCGGCGGGAGTCACGATCATGATTCCGGCGGCGTGAATGAACTGTCCGGTACTCGGGTCGCGACGGTAATGGAATCCCACTGCATCGGCCAGTTGTTTGATCTCCGCCGGCTGACCCGTCAGGAAATGCCAGCCATCACCATTGGTCTTGTGCTCCAGATGCTCATTCATGCGCGAGATGTAAACCTGTTTCTTCTCGGCCGCATCCTTGGGAGTCTCATCCGGATTGAAGCTGACCGACACCACTTCGTATTCATTACCTGGGGTAAATCGCAACTCCGCCAGCGCACTCGCCTCGCCCGCTAATTCCTCGCCACACAACATGGGGCAGGTGTAGTACACCAGGTTCAACAGAACGGGGCGACCTGACTTAAAGTAATCGCCCAACTGCACCGTCTTCCCCGTCTCATCTTTGAACGTCAGATCGAGCGGTACCTGCTGGTCGAGGCGCTGCTCGATGCCCACGTTCGACAGGTCTGATGGGCTGACCTGGGAAGCCGCACTTGAAGTCTTCTCCCGAAAAGAAGAGGGCGGCTGGGCCGCCGCGAAAGCGCCCGCCGCTACCACTATCGCCAATCCTTTCGTGATTTCCCAACAAAAACGTTTCAATGCTTTAAATCCAATTCCTGCGCACAGCGCATGTTGCGAGACGGCTCAGATTAGCAATTAGCAATTAGCAATTAGCAATTAGCAATTAGCACGAACCCGTTTCCGTACAAATGTTATATGCATTCGTTCATCTACTTTTTCCGGTATCTTCCCACCACAATTTCACGGCTGATTGCCCTCGGTTTTCTGGTTCTTCATGCCGGACGCCTCGGGCGAAAGGGGTTTAACCTGCACGTCTAACATCTTCGGATTGCCGGCATCGGTTTGCGTGTTTATATCCGGCGATGGCGCATTCGGACGCACCGGCAACCCGCGCTGCTCGATAAGTTTCATGGCTTGCGAAATGGGGATATGAACCGCCCCGGTCGAGTCCGTGAATGGCTGCTGCGGATCGAGAGTGTGCTCCTCCGAAGTCAAGAACTTCTGCATGTCAACCGCGTCAGCTACTTGCAGGCGCGGCTCCGGAAAGAGCAGGGTGTCCACTGCGGGAGCGTTCTGCAGCACCGATCGGCCACTCGGCGCAGGCGGAAGCGTTCGCGCGTTCGCCATCGGGCTGGCCTGTGATCCGGCAAACAAGACCTCACTCTTCGCCATGAAACGGAACATTCCCCATATCACTAGCTCGATGAAAATGCCTACCACCAGCAGTCCGACAAGGAACAACACGATTCCACGCGCGCTCAGATCTGCGCGTTCGTAATCGACCTCGGGATTCCGCAAAGGATCGTATTTAGGGTTCTCAGTGGCCATGGGACCTCTGGTGCAACAAGCTAGGTATTTGCGGCTCGTAGACGGGCAACAGGGTTCGCTGCCTCAGGTTGTAGAAGAAGTACGTCAGCCACAGTCCGCCCACCCCAATGGGCGCGACGATGTACCAAATGCTGAGATAGAAGTGTCCCTGTTCGTGGGCGAAATTCGGCACCACGTACCAGTAGATATCCACTACCCGCATGAACATGAGGAAGACGGCCAGGCCAATCAAGCGACTGCCGGCGCGTTTGCGCTCGCGCGATAGTAGCAGCGCGAAAGGCAGCGCAAAGTGAAACAGGATGATGATCAGCGCAATGACACCCCAGCCGCCGCGGATGCGATGCAGATACCAGCCAATCTCCTCCGGCAGATTGCCCGCCCAAATGATGAGCCACTGCGAGAATGAGAAATAGGCAAATAACATCACGAACGCCAGCATCAATTTGCCAATGTCGTGGAACTGCATCGGCTTGATGATTTCGCGATACGGGCTGTAGTGCGTAAATACCGTTAACATCACTACGCTGAAGGCCAATGCAGACAAACCTTGCCCTGCGATGAAGATGAGCCCATAGATCGTCGAGCCCCAGTGGGGATCGAGTGACATGACCCAGTCCACGACCGCGAAAGATACCGTCAAGGAATACAGCACCAGCCCCAGCCCACTGAGTCCCTGGAAGCGTGGCCACGCCCCCGCCACCAGGGGACGATCCTGCATGTCGCCGCGACGGATGAGAGTAAACGCGAACCATCCCCAAATGACAAAGTAGAGGATCCAGCGGGCAATCCAGCCGCCGATGCCTGACGTGTGCAGGTACCAACTGTTCCGTGCGGTCAGCGCTGGGTCAGTCATCCATGCGTAGAGATGGTGCCGCCCGAACAGGATGGGCAGAAACAATAGGAACATTAGCGGAAGGCCCTTGGTGGCGGCCTCCAGTACGCGACGGATCACCAGGCCCCAAAGTCCGCCGGAAAGATACTGCACCATCAGCAAAGCCAGACATCCGAGGCTAAGACCCAGCCAGAAGATGTAGGCGATCAAGTAGCCACGCAGGAACTGGTCCAGCGAGGTCACGGCGCCAACGACGCACAAGAGGGCACCGACCACACCGACGATCAGCGCGCGCTTCTGCCACTGCGCCGCCGCGGCAGGAACAGCGTAATCGATCTGTCCTATTTGTGGAATCTCTCTGCTCATGGTTTCGCTTCGCCTCCGTTGGCCGGGGCCGGAGAGGGCGTCGGAGGAGCGGACGCGGCAGTTGTGGCCCCTTGCGTATCGTAGGGGGGCGAAACAATAACGCCCGGTGGCGGCTGTTTGGCAATCTGCTGACCGGGGGAAACGTCGGCTTCAGTGGCGTGCTGGCTCAACTGCAAAGCACGAATATAAGCGGCGATGGCCCAGCGGTCTTCCGGCGGGACCTGCTCGGCGTAGTCAGACATGGCGCCATAGCCGTTTGTCATAACGTCGAAGAAATAGCCAATCGGAGCCCTCCGCAGGCGTTCGGTGTTGTACGAAGGAGGATGCTTAAAGCCACGCTGCACGATCATGCCATTGCCGTCGCCGAGTTCTGAGTGGCAGGGCGCACAGTAGATGTTGAAGCGCTGCTGTCCGCGCGCCATCACCTCGGGCGTCACGGGAAAGGGCATGTAGTCGCCATCGTTACTACCGATCTTGCCGGTATAGAAGTAGGTGTCGGATTCCAAATGGCCACGAGCTACCGTCCCCGTAATAATGGGCCGCGCCGAACGCTTATCGGCGTAAAAATCGTTTTCACGCAGCGGACGATAGTACGGCTGGTTCTGCATGTCTTCGCGGCAGCCTGCGAGCAAGAGCAATGCCGATGCCAGCAGGATGTAAACGACTGCCTTGCGAGCCGGATTTGTGATATTGCCGGAGCGCCGGATTGCCGTCGATGCCCGGCTGTCGAATTTCGCTAACCAATTAATGGGGCACCTCCGAAATCGACAGCGGCTTCAGACTCTCCATAAATCGCATCGTGTCCACCAGATCGAACTTGGGATCGGCGGCTTCTACGCACAGAAAGAACTTGTCGCGGGTGACAGCGGAAAAGCGATCAACGTTGAACAGCGGATGGTAAGGCATGGGCAGGCCGTTCAGCGCGAACATCCCGAAGACGCCCGATAGCCCCGCGAACAGGATGGTCATTTCAAAAGTGGGAACGATAAACGCCGGCCAGGAGTCATATGGCTTTCCTCCAATATTCAGCGGATAGGAAATCACGTTGATCCAGTACTGCAAGCCAAAACCCGAAAGACCACCGAGCAATCCGCCCAGCAACACGATGAGCGGTACACGACTCTTGTGGAAGCCAAGAGCCTCACTGGCCTCCTCGATGGGGAACGGACTATAGGCATCCATCTTGCGATAACCAGCGGCATAGGCGGCCTTGGTCGCATAGACAAGATCGGTCGACGAATCGAACTCAGCAAGAATGCCGTAGAGTGCCGGTGAAAGCTGGGCGTGGCTCACTTTGCTTTCACCTCCGCCTCAGGCAGCAGCGCCCGCATTTCGAAGATCGAAATGGATGGCATGATGCGAATGAAAATAAACATTGCCGTTGCGAAGAAGCCGATAGTGCCCGCCAGTACTGCATAGTCCCAGCGTGTCGGCGTGTAGTGACCCCACGACGAGGGCAGGAAGTCGCGGCTGAGGCTGGTGACGATGATAATGAAGCGCTCTAGCCACATGCCTACCAGGATCACCAACGAGATCAGGAACAACCATCTGGTATTGGCCCGAATCTTGGGCACCCAAAGAATCTGCGGTATAACCAGGTTGAAGAGAATCAGCGACCAGTAAAACACCGCATAGGAACCGAACCAGCGGTTCTGCATCATGAACCGTTCGTAGGTCGAGCCGCTGTAGAACGCGATGAATGCCTCGAAGAAGTAACCATAGGCTACGATCAATCCGGTCGCCAGCATGATCTTGGCCGAGTTCTGCAGGTGGCGCATGGTGATCATGGACTCGAGATGATAAAAGTGCCGGATGGGGATCGCCAACACCAGCACCATGGCGAAGCCAGAATAAATTGCTCCCGCGACAAAGTAGGGCGGGAAGATGGTGGTATGCCAGCCAGGAAGGATGGCGATCGCGAAATCGAAACTGACCACGGTGTGAACCGACAGCACCAGCGGAGTCGCAATACCGGCCAGCAGAATATATAAAGCTTCGTAGCGCTTCCAATGACGCGCCGAACCACGCCAGCCCAGACCCAGAATCCCGTAGATCTTCTTGGTCAAAGGGTGATGAGCTTTTTCGCGCATGGTGGCAAAGTCAGGAACCAGGCCGACGTACCAGAAAACCGCTGAGATGGTGGCATAGGTCGAAACTGCAAAAACGTCCCACACTAGCGGACTACGGAACTGAGGCCACACCCCCATGCTGCTGGGATAAGGGAACATCCAGTAAGCCAGCCAGGGTCGGCCCATGTGCAAGAGCGGGAACATGCCGGCGCAAGCCACGGCAAACAGCGTCATGGCTTCGGCGAAACGGTTGATGGAGTTGCGCCAGGTTTGTTTCAACAACAGCAGAATGGCTGAGATGAGCGTACCGGCGTGGCCGATACCAATCCACCAGACGAAATTGATGATGGCGAAGCCCCAAGCCACGGGGATTTCGATGCCCCAGATCCCGACGCCCACAAGAAACAGGTAGGTAACCGCAGCCATCAGGAGCGCCACCAGGCCCATACCGATTGCCAGACCTCCCAGCCATCCCAACCCAATTGGCCGGGTCAGGACCGCATCGGCAATCGTATCGGTCATTGAACCGAAGGTTTGCCCGGGGCCTAATACCGGTGGCTCATCTGGCCAGGGTACGTCCTGCAAAACCGTTTTTTCCTCTGGTCCCTGCTGCATCGCTAACTGGACTCCGACTGCTCAAGTTCAGGGTTCGGGTTCTGCACCACCGCCATATACGAGGTGCGCGGACGCGTGTTCAGATCTTCCAGCAGGTTGTAATTGCGCTGCTGCGCTTTGATCTTCGACACGCGGCTGTTGGGATCGTTCAAATCGCCAAACACAATGGCGCCCGCTGGACAAGCCTGCTGGCACGCCGTGATCACTTCGCCATCGCGGACTTTGCGGTTTTCCTTCTCCGCGGTGATGCGACCGTGGCTTATGCGCTGCACGCAGTACGTACACTTCTCCATGACACCCCTGCTGCGAATGCTGACTTCGGGATTGCGCATCATCTTGAACTGTGGAGTCTCAAAATCCTGGAAGAGCAGGAAGTTGAAGCGGCGCACTTTGTACGGACAGTTATTGGAGCAATACCGCGTGCCGACGCAGCGGTTGTACACCATGTCGTTCAGGCCCTCGGTGCTGTGTACCGTGGCGCCGACAGGGCAAACCACTTCGCAGGGAGCGTTTTCGCACTGCTGACACGGGACTGGCTGGTAGTAAACCGACGGATTCTCCGTTCCACCCTCGTAGTACACATCCACACGCAACCACTGCATTTGCCGGCCACGCATCGTCTCCATCTTGCCTACGACCGGAATGTTGTTCTCCGCCTGACAGGCCACGATGCAGGTCTTGCAACCAATGCACGAGTTCATATCGATCGTCATGCCCCACTTCAACTCTGTGTACTGGTAGTTGTAGTAAAGCGTCATCTCCGGCGCGGGCGACTCGATGCCTTCATGCGCGAAGTCCGGGTTCTTGATGAAGTCCTGCAAAGTCGCTTTGCGAATGATGTGACGGTTGCTGAGCGGCTCGGTGCCCTTGGGAAGGTCGGAGTAGTCGATGTACTGGAAGCCTTGCGGATGCGCGAACCCATATCCTGAACCGACTTTGCTGATTTTGGCATTCGCTACCCACGCAGCGTCGCTGGTGCGAACTTGATAGAAATCGAATCCAACGTTATTACCGACCCGCCCAGCTTTCGTGCGTCCGTACCCAAGAAATACCGTGATGGAATTGTCGGGATGCCCGGGCTGCGGCCAGATTGGGCCTTTCTGCTTGCGTCCGTTGACGTCGATCTCGATGATGTCGCCGGTGTCGAGCCCCTGTTTCTTGGCTGTATTGGGGCTCATTAAAACCGCATTGTCCCAGCAAAGATTGGTAATAGGCTTCGGCGTCTCCTGCAGCCAGCCATTGTTGGCCTTGCTGCCGTCGTAGATCAGAGGGTCGCGACGGAACATAACCTCCATCGCGTCGGTATTGCCACCATCGTTCGCCGCTGGGATGTTGCCGCCCTTGGAGGAAACGTTCTTAGCAGGGAGTGCAGTGTTGGCTATGAACCCGTCGTTCAGCGCCTTGCGCCACTGGGTCTCGAAGTCGCCGCCCTGCATCTTGCCCTGCCAGTACTTGCGCACGATGTCGTAGCCCGCAGTCTCAGAAGAGCCAACCAGAGAAGCGATGAATTCGTATTCGCTCTTGCCGTTGTACAGCGGTGCAATCAGCGGCTGCACGATGCTGTAGGTTCCGTCGAAGGCGCGGGCGTCTCCCCACTCTTCCAGATAATGAGTGGCATTGATGTGCCAGTGAACGTGATCGCTGGTCTCGTCTTGATACAGGCTGTGCTGCACGCGCAGTGGAACCTTGTTCATCGCTGCAGCGAAATCGAAATCCGCCGGGGCGTCATAAATCGGATTCGTGCCCATGATGATCAGCAGGTCAACTTTTCCGGCGTTCATTTCGCCAACCAGGTCTTTCAACGCGGCCGTCTGCTCTTGCGGCTTGGCTTCCACCGGATCGGTGTAGATCACAGTATTGCCGGTGGCACCCAGCGCCTGATTCATGGCGTGCGCCAGAGCATGCACCGCAGGCGGTTGATTGTCGCCGGGAATCACCACGGCAGCCCCGCGATGCGCTTGCAGATCTTTGACCAATGCGGCGACGAATTTCTGATGCTCGGGCTTGGCCGACTCTCCGCCGCCAGCGCCGACTCCCGCGGCAATGGCCCGCGCTAACTGCTCCACTTCTGATGCTCGCACCGGAAGCCGATGATCGGCTTTGCCGGCGGTATTGGTCGGCGTGCTCTCAATGGCATAGAAGCGCGCCATCTTTTCTTTCAGGTCAGGATTGCGCCGCGCGGCGAAAGACCGCGCATAGTAAAGAAATCCAGGAAAGCCGCTGGAAAGGAAGTCGCCATCGAGCGTCAAAATGATGTCGGCCTTTTCCAGGTTGTAGCGCGTTTCCACGTACTGCCCGAAGGCCAGCTTCGCCCCGGCTCGAACGTTGTCACGGTTCAGCGGCTCATACTGCACCCACTTCGATTCCGGATAGGCCGCCTGCACCTGGTCCATCAGCGAGGCCATGGTCGGCGAGCCGATGGTGTGGCTGAGAATCCGCAGCCCGCTGCCCTTCACCGCCTTCTGCGAATTCAGCGATCCCTTGAGAGCCGCACTAAATCCGTCCCACGTGTTCAATTGACCCAGATAGGTGAGCGTCTGCGAGCGGTCCGGATCGTACATGTCGAGGATGGAAGCCTGCACGAAAACATCGCTCCCCCCAAGACCGGCCGGATGTTCGGGATTTCCGTCCACCTTGGTCGGACGGCCTTCGTGGCTCTCCACCAGCACCGGCGCCGCATAGGCGCCAAACGGCATGGCGCTGGCAAAGAAAAGCGGCTTGCCCAGAACAATTTCGTCTGGCTGCCGCACGTAAGGAACGATGGGTTCGAGCGGCTGCTTCACACAAGCCGATAACCCGGCCAAAGCGAGTGAGGCGCTCATCAGCTTCATGAAGTCGCGACGCGAAGTACCCTCGGGCAATACCGATGCCTGCCGTGGGAACTCCCGATGCAACATCTCATCGAAGCCGTCGGTCTGAGCCAACTCCTCCAGGCAGCGCCAATACTGCGGACCGCTTTTGGCGCGAGCCAGCTTGTCTTGAATCTGGACAAGCTCCAATTTGCTGGGACAGACTGCCTCAGACTTGTTCGGGTTATCTTTTTCCATCTTCTCGTCAGTTCCGGAAAGAATCGTTCGTCAATCTACGGCAAGCCACTGCACGCGACTAGCGGTGACAGGTGCTGCAACTGGTAATGCCTTGAATACTGCGAATGTTGTAACGGTGCTTCAACTCGTTACCCAAAGCGATCTGGTCGGTGAAAACACTGCCGTCCGCCAGCTTCACGGGATTATCGGAGCTAGGTTGTCGGTAGCTCATGTTAAATACCTGATCGCGCGGGCGAAGGAATTTCTCCGGCGCGCGATGACAGTTCAAACACCATTCCATCTGCAGCGAGTTGGCGGCCCGCATCAGCGGCATCTGGTCCACCGGTCCGTGGCAACTGGCACAGCCAACGCCCTTGTTCACATGAATGCTGTGATCGAAATAAACGAAGTCAGGCAGATCGTCCACTCTGGTCCATATCAGCGATTGTCCCGTCCGATAACTTTCGCGCACCGGCTCCAGCATGGGCGCGTTCGTCCAGATCTGCGAATGACAATTCATGCAGGTCTTGGTGGGAGGAATGCCCGCGAAACTTGATTTCTCGACCGACGTATGACAGTAGCGGCAATCGATGCCGTCGCCACCCACGTGGTGTTGATGGCTGAACGGCACAGGCTGCGCCTCGTTGACATCCTGGTAGGTGGCGTAGGGCGACCGCTGCACCTCGAGGGCTGCCCATAGCAACACCGACACGACTATCACGACCCCGATAATCGACGCCCGTGCAATTGTGTTCGCACTACGATGGAAGACTTGGGCCATTTATGAAGCTTTCCAGTTTTGCGGGTTCGGGAGCCGATTACCCCATCGGCGCCCAGGTTAGAGCGGTACTACGAAGTGCGCGTCTCAGCTTGGTGTGACGTGCATCACCCAAGCGAGTGATTATAGCAAGGTGGGTTCACTGTTGTGCAAGTGGCAGGCGAGAGTCGGCGAAGAATTTTTCTCGCGAAGCAAATCATGAAACTTCGTTGCGAGGCCATGGAAGTGTTGGAAGCCGCATAAAAGCTGGACTGCGCGCATTCAGGCCCAAATCGGGAACCTTGGAGAGTCGCTTGCAAGAAAAACGAAGGGAGGAGTCGAGTAGGCGGGCTCGCAAGAAGAATCCGCAGACACTTGACGGCGAAAAGAGTATTGGCTAACTGCCCGTTGCGCAGTTGCCTCTTGAAGGTGCGGAGCAACAACATGGCCAGCACATACGCCACTGCGCCGCAGGCCAGTGTGATATTCAATCCGAACTGGATAGCAATCACCATCGCCAACACCGAGCCCAACACACTCGATGCGGCGTTCATCGCCCACGCCCATTCCACGGCGCCGTGCTTGGTTGGCACAGTTCCTGGAAAAGAATCCTGCCCCGACAACGCCCGCAGTCCGCTGGGAAACGGCATGCCCATCGCAAAGCCCGGCGGAATAAGCAGCAGGGCGCTGAGCAACAGCTTCGCTATGAACGGGAGGCCCACCAATGCCTCCAGCAGGTGCGGTAAAGCGAAGACGTAGATCACCAGGGCCGCCACGATGAACGCCATCGCCGAAGCGACTCGAGTGGGCTCGTTGAACCATCGGCGCGAGAACACGCTGCCCAACCCGCTGGAAAGCAGCATCAGGAATATCACGACCGTGAGAGCATAGGTCGGATTTCCCAGAAACAGCACAAAGCGCTGAATGAACGCGATCTCCACCAGGATGTAACCCAAGCCGATGGCAATGAAATACAACAGGCGAACGCTGCGGCCAGAGCGGGCCTCGGACGAGAGCAGCATCGGAACGACGAGAAAGGCGAGGACTGCGCCGACGGAGATCACCAGCACCAGTCCCAGAATCGCGATCCCCAGATTTACCTTCCAATCGATGCCGCCGCGATTCAGTCCGCGAAACACCTGCTCCGGCTTCAGCGTGAAGAAGAAGAAAGGCGCGTTGTCGGTGACTGGCGAGACGTTGAATGGGTAATGCGCGGAAAAGGAGCGTGCGTCCTGACTGCGAATCAACTCTGCAAACGCGGGATGCGCCATTCCCGGGCGTGCCAGCGGTAGTGGGCAGATAAAGCACGTGCAGGTTGAGGTTCGATTCTGCGGGCGTTGCGCCCTGGATATGGTTCAGCACCGCCTGCTGCTCTTCCAAAGTGAAAGGCGACTTCTTTGCCAGCACCAGGACGGGGCGCCCATCCACATTCAGCGCGCCGTCGCTGATCACGATGAAATTCTGCGTGCTGTCAGGTACTCCGAGTTCGACGCAGGGCTTCCATGGCCTGCGAGACCACCCGCAAAGCCTCACGGGGTTGGCTAAACTCCCAGCGCGTGATGGCGATCATGCCATCCGGCTTCAGGTGTTCGAAGTATTCGCGGAAGGCCTCGACGGTGTACAGATTGTTTTCGCTGAGGGCGAATGCTCCGGCCGCGGTGGAAGCCCATGTGTCCACCAGAGTCATCTGCACCACGTCGTACTGATCGTGGCTGTTGCGCACGAAGGAGCGCCCATCGCTGACATGCATATGCACCTCGGGAATCTGGTAGAGGTGATGAGCATAGTCGGCGAAGGCACCGCGCATGATGTCAGTGGCGATGATGGGATTGATCTCGATGCCCGTGACATTCGGGCTGCCGTTGGCGACGGCTCGCAGCACGTCCACTCCGCCGCCCGGACCGATGATGGCGAAATCGCCGTGAGGACGCAGCACATTGGCGATCGAAGACGCCGCCGACATGAGATTGCGGCGGTAGGCCTCATCCCAATGATAGGGATCGGAGTTCATGATGTAGGTGCTGGCGTCGGCGTCGATGACAATTGCCTTAGCGTCCCCCCACTTGTCCACTTCCACTCGCGAGAGCGCATTCCACTTGGCATACAGCGGTGTCTCGCGCTTCATGCCCTTGGCATAGACAATGTCAATCAGCTTGCCGCGAAAGTTCGCCACGATCAGAACGAGCAAGGCCAGGGCGAGGATCGCGGGAACGCGGCGAGTACGTGTAGTCCCCCACGCTACGCCTGCCAATGCCACTGCAGCCGCGGCAAACAGGATGGTGTTGGGCCCGCCGATAAAGTTCAGCAGCGGAACCAGCGCCAGGCAGGCCAGCGATCCGCCAAGCAGATCGGCTCCGTAAAGCTGGGTCACGCTTGCAGGATGGCGCGCGAACACAACGGAAAACAGTAGGCCGGTGATGAAGAACGGCACGGCCGAAGCAAGATAGAGCACAGAAAGATGGCGAAAGTTCGACCAGTCGAGGTGCAGCGACACTGCGGTGCGGACAACGATCTCCAATGCGACAAAGATGACTACCGCATTCGCGGCGCACAACCACGCGCCCAACTGTCCAACGTTCCAGCGCTGCAGCCACTCACGGCGCAGATACGCGAAGACGGCCCCTGCGCCTAAGCCAAGCAGCGCAATGGAAATCGCCAGGAAAGCGAAGTGATAGAACAGCACCACCGAGAAGAGCCGGGTAAGTCCCAGTTCGAGCAACAAGGCAGAGAAGCTCATCAGCCCGATCGCCAGAGCAGCGCCGCGTGGCGAAGCCGCGACCGCGGCTTGAACAGGGATGGCTTGTTGAGTCGTTTCAATCATGAAGAAATGAGATTACTACGAAAGACCTTCGAATTCGTCGGGTAAGGAGGGTGGGTCAGTCCCACAAAAGCTTGGTTAAACAAGTGCGGCGGGTTTGCTGCCGGTTTCCCCTACATTGCCGGGTTCTATATTAGCGAAGATCGTTAGTGGCCTATGTTATGAATTTCTTAGCCCAATAATGGGCGTCAGCTATTCGGAATGACCACGAAAGGACCCATCTCGTTATCGCGCTCGTTCTGCAGAACGGGACGACGCGCCAGACGGGAGGCAAAGGCAGGTTCCCAGACGGGCGACTGCAGTGCCGGCATGGGCTCTGCCTGGAACAGCTTCCTGCACTGTCTGGCCGTCCACCGGGCCCACTTCCGGGACTTCTTTCTGCGGGCGCTATCGGTCGAAATTCCAGTTCCCGCGTACATCTGCCGGTAGAGTTTCGAGAGGAACATAAAAGCGATCCTGGCCCGTAGAGTGGGAGCGCAGGCTGACCTTTGCCAGATAGCGCTCCACCTATAAAATCTGTCCCAAACCTTCTGGGTGCGTTCCCCTATCTCCTCCGAACTCATCGAGGGATGGGGGGTAAACATCTTCGGCCGCGTCTCCGTCGGAATCAGCCAGTAGCGGGTAATCGGCACGTGGTCGACCAGCGTCGGTTTCTGGGCCTGCTCTTTTTCCCAGCGTGCAAAATCGACGGTCCCCGGAAACGGCGTCATCATGACGAACTGAGCAAAAGTTATGCCCGCCTTCAGTGCCACCTCTACAGTTGCATCGAATGTCGCTGGCTTGTCCGTGGGCAAACCGAAAATGAACGAGCCAAGGACATGAACTCCATGCTGTTTGAACGTCAGCAACTGCTTCGCCAGAGCCTCGCCAGAGCAGTTGAAGTCCTTGAATACCGCTTTGAGTCCTTCCGGCGTTACCGCCTCGACCCCCACCAGGGCCCCCTTGATATTAGCTCTCCGCATCGCGTCCAGATACTCGCCGTCCTCACCCGCCTCCATCGTGATCTGAGTGAAGAACACCATGTCTTTCGGCAGTTTTGCCAGCTCTTGCATGAGTTGGAAACGCTCGCTGCGGATTGTAGTCAATTCCTCAAGTTTGGCGATATTGTTTTGCTCTCGGGCCAGTCGCAGATCGGTCAAGGTCACGGGATAGAAATTATCGTCGGCGAGGGCAATAAAGCGGAAGCCCATGCGGCGCAGTTCGACGATCTCATCGATCACGCTCTGATACTGCCGTTGGCGCGGCTTTTGTCCATCGGTCCGCCACACGCTGCAAAAAGAGCAATGCTTCGGACATCCACGAATGGTCTGCACCGAGGCCCACATGTACTTGTCGCGCGGCAGCAAATCCCATCGCGCCGCCAGGAATTGGCTACCTTCAATCCGTCCGCCCTCATAGATCCGGCTTGGCTTGCCGGCGAGGCAATCGGTGACGACCCTGCCCCACGCAATATCGCCATCTCCCTTCACCACCGCGTGAGCGCCGCCGCGTTCCAAAGCCTCTTGGGGATAAAGCGTGGCGTGGATGCCACCGAAGATTACCCACGCGCCGCGTGCGCGCGCCATGCGGCCAACTTCATATCCACGTAAAGCATTGCCAGTGTGCACACTTATGCCGACGATATCTCCCGCCATTATGCTTTCCGGCACAATCGACTCCAGGGACTCGTCGACGAGAATGGGATCCCCCACTGCCGGAGGTGTTGCTGCCGCTAGCACAAACAACCATCTTGGCGTAATGACGGCGGTACCGAAAGAATTGTCGCTTGGATTTACGAGATGAACACTCACGGGATTCCGACCTTTCCGCGAGCCCGGCGACTCCAGTTCGGAACTCGGCCCACTCTGATGAGATTGAGCTGTCATGGGTTGTCTAGCTTTGCGCCCACACGTGCCCGACAGTCGGAACACGGGCGACAATCCCGTACAGGTTCGCAAGTAGGTAATCTTGCCACTCCGCGAAAAATAAAAGTGAGCAAAATTGCACACGGTTTAGGATAAAGAGCGAAGTTCCGGCGGTATTGTTCGCATTCCGGAAGCCGACGGCTTATACAAAACTGTTAGTGTTTCCCCGCTTCCTCGGATTCGAGAATGACCTGCGCAATAGCCGACTGCCCTGTGTGGGTGATGGACAGATGGGCGCGGACTGCTCCGAGTTTCTGGGCAAATTCTGCCGCTTTTCCGTGAAAGGCCATCGTGGGTCGTCCACCCGGGAAGCGTCTGACTTCGACGTCCTGCCAAGTGACGCCTCGGCTCCAGCCGGTTCCGATGGCCTTCATGGCAGCTTCCTTGGCGGCAAATCGTCCGGCGTAGCGCTCTGCCTTGTTGGCTTTGGATTCGCAGTAGCGAATCTCTTCTGGTGTAAACACCCGTTCTAGAAATCGCCGACCAAAGCGCTCTATGGTCGCCTTGATGCGATCAACCTCCGCGATGTCGATGCCGATCCCTACAATCATGACAGAGCAAGTGTCCTTAACCCGGTTGGACTATCGGCTAAGCCGCAGCTCTCACAAGGTAACATATTGAGAATGCTACGAGTTTTCCCCGATCGGCACGAAACTGCTTGGGCTTTCCGCCACTGGCTGGTATGATGAAGCTGCTCGATTGATCGACGTTGTAAGCAGCAGTTTCCTGTTCATCAGCAATCCCTGCCTGCATCACATCCCGATCGAATTGCGCTATATCAATATCGAAGGAACTTGCATCACCATGGAACAAGGAACGGTTAAGTGGTTCAATGACGCGAAGGGCTACGGCTTCATCAGCCGTCAGAATGGAGAAGACGTATTCGTCCACTATTCTGCGATTCAGACCAACGGTTTCCGCAGCTTACAGGAAGGCCAGGCTGTCTCGTTCAGCGTAGTCAAAGGGCCCAAGGGCTGGCAGGCTGAGAACGTACAGGTTCTCTAAGATCCCGAGCGAAAATCTGGAAGAAGGCGGCCCAAGTGGCCGCCTTTCTCGCTTTTGAGCAATCGCTGAAGTTTTCAGCCGTCATATTTTGAGGTTGGATTTCACTCTTCTTAAAGTTTTCGCTTCGCAAGATATCTCGACTCGAATTGGTCTCTGAGGTACATTTCCTCTATAACCATTACCATTGCTGTTGGAGGCCATCAGATGCGGAGAGCACTGCTATTCGCCATTGTTGCCGGTTTACTCAGTTCTGCAACTGCGCAAAACCAGTCGGCCGCATCGAATGGGATGCCGGGGGCGCAGGCGGGCAAGATCAGTCGTGCTGACGTGTGGCAAATGCCGCCAACCTTCCTCGCCGGCGCTCACAAAGCTTGCGACAATGCTCCGCAGCCGCCCAGCTTTGCTCAGTGCTTCATCGCACAGATGTCGAAGGCGGGAGCGCCAGCCGGAGCGGTCGCCTTCACCAAGATGCTCTATCAGAAGAGCGATGGTGACGTGGGTATTCTTAGTGGATTCCATCCGGTGGGCCCGGTGGATGTCGCCTGGATCGTCTATCCCCTGCGCGCAAATACCAACAACGGTTTGCTGCTGGTGAATGGCTCCCCTGCCATCGTGAATGCCGAAGACTTGAAGCTGCTCGACCAGAAGGGGATGGAGCAAAGCTTTCAATTCCAGGACTTGCAGAATCAATTTCCCAAGGTTGGCGTGTGGCCGGGTGACCGCGACGGAACCACCTGGCCCAATACGCAACAAGGACCCAATAACGGAACGCAGTTTATCCTTGGCTATCCTCTGATAAACGGCTGCCACGCGTGTGCCCACGCCGGAATCGCCTTATTCACCTGGAACTTTGACGCACAGGGCAAGTTTTTGGGAACCACGTTTCTGGGACTCACTCCAGCTCCACTGCCAAAGTAAAATACACCGCCGCCACGCCCTTCACACTCCCGCTGCGGCGACACCTTCGTAGTGCCGCTGCGTGCGCGGGAGCTTCGCGGCATAGCCCAGCAGAAGGAAAAGCGCCGTTGACAGCAGGCAGATTGCCAATCGAAGGCGGGCCAGCGGCAGTGGCGCCAGATCCATGAACTTGCCAAAGCGCCATGCGCCCCAATTGACGACCTGCGTCGGCACCACTGTCCAGATCGCGATATAGAACCAGGCGCGCTCGGCGCCCTCGCCCACGGTGTCGCGACGCGCGCGCGGTGTCCAGTCGAAGACGGTCGCCAGAACCACCGCCAGCGCCAGCGGATAGTAACCGTAACGGTAAAGATCGTGCAGCAGCCACCGACCGTTGATCGAAGCCACAATCAGCCCGATGAGGTTTAGCGTGTAAGGCACGATGATGTCCATCCACGCGGCCGTGTAACACACCACGCGATACGGCAAGTTAGGCTGGTGCACGCCATAGTGCGTAATATACGGCGCCGGCTCACAACCGGGAATGCGTCCCTTGAAGCCGCGCCAAGCCACGAACGCGACCACGACGGCGAGCCAAACCCAGTGGCGGCGATCCGGACCGCGGGTGTACAGGTCGTAAGTGAGTGGATATCCGGGAAAGACCCAGAAGACCCAGATCCAAATAGGAGAATGCAGAACGCGATAGTATCCCTTGTTGCGCTCGCGGAAGACGGCTTGTTTGGCCATGAACCATTGATAGTAGCGCAGGAAAGCCGCGCTTCGCGAGTGAGTGGTCGCTCTTCGCTTTTTGCTTTTCGCTCTTCGCTCCGAAGCCTTAAAGCCGTCGACCGGAAGTCCTTGGTCTTCCCGGCGCAGCCGGAGCACGTGCCGTTTTGCCAAGAGCGAAGAGCGAAAGGCGAACAGCGGAATTCAGAGCAACCGTTGCGCATCGTACACGACTTTCCCATCCACTACCCGCGCTTCGGCCATCAGCTTGTGCTCGCGCAATGGCCGCTTATCGTCGTCAATGTGCAACACGGTGTGCCCATGCGCCGTGAGGTAATCGCTTACCAGCATGCGGTGGCATTGGAAGTACACGCGTTCGGCACACATGATGGCGGTGCTGCCCTGGGCGGCGATCTCTAGCAGGCTCTCAACGCCCTGCACGAATTCAGGCGTCAGCATGTAATCGGCATAGTTGCGAAAGGAGTCATTGCGCAGACCGGTGTTCGGCGAATCGTTGCGGATCTTCTTACGCCGCCCGCCTAACGCCTTCATCCAGACGTACGCGATACCCTGCTTGGGCAGCTCGACTTCCAGGAATTCGTGGTTGAAGTGGGGCATCCGGCGTGACATAGGAAACGAGCGGATGTCGACCAAATTGCGGACGCCGTGCGCCTTAAGCGCTGCCACAAGTTCTTCGAAGGTGCGTGTGGAGTGCCCGATAGTGTAAACGGTGGCCACTTACTTCGAGATGCTCACAAGAGCGGCGACGATGGCTTTGTCCTGTGAAGGCTCAACCGTTCGCAGGTCGAGCAACACACGTTCGTCCTCAACGCGGGCGATGATTGGCAGCTCCCACCGGCGGAGATGCGCGCTCAACTCATTGGCATTCATGCCGCTGCTCATCACGGCGAGCACGAGTGTCGGCAAGGTCGATCCGGGTGCGGCGCCGCCGCCCAGCACTGAGCGCGATTTGACAACTTCGACTCGCAAGCCAGGGCAGCTCGCCCGCAGTTGCTCGGCTATCTGCCCTGTGCGTTGCTCGACAACGTCTTCGGAGATGCGCATCATGCGCAACGCCGGAATCGAATCGTAGTCCTCACGCAGATACGCGAGCAGTGTCGCTTCGAGAGCGGCATAAAACATCTTGTCCACGCGCAGGGCGCGGAACAGTGGGTTGGCCCGGACTTTCGCCACCAAAGCGGGATCGCCGCTGATCATACCCGCCTGCGGCCCCCCTAGCAGCTTGTCTCCGCTGTAGCTCACGACGTCCACGCCGGCGCGCAGACTGTCGGCGATCATCGGCTCTCCGCGAACACCTACACTTCGCAGGTCGAAGATTTCTCCGCTGCCCAGGTCTTCCAGCACCGGAATCCTGTGCTTGCGCCCGAGTGCGACCAAATCCTCCAACGACGGCTGCTCAGTAAAGCCAACGATCTGGAAGTTGGAGCGATGGACGCGCAACAGCAGCTTAGTACGGTCACTGATTGCGCCTTCGTAGTCGGTGATGCGCGTGCGGTTGGTGGTTCCCACTTCGCGCAGTACCGCTCCCGACTTCGCCATAACATCTGGAATGCGGAAGGAACCACCAATTTCGACCAGTTCGCCACGCGAGACCAGCACCTCTCCACCATCAGCAAGGGAGTTCAGCGCCAGCAGCACAGCGGCGGCATTATTGTTCACAACGATGGTCGAGACTTCGCGACCGTCCGTGCTAAGCAGTTTCGCAAATAAGCGATCGAGATGAACGTCGCGCTTGCCACGTTCTCCGGTGCCGAGGTTGAATTCGAGGTTTGAATATCCCTGCGAAACTTCGGCGACATGCTCTAGGGCCGCCCTACTTAGGGGTGCACGTCCGAGGTTGGTATGCAGGATAACGCCAGTAGCGTTAATCACTGGTCGCAGGGAGTAGGCCAGCGACTCGTGCAGCCTTCTCTCAACATCGCGCGGCAAGTCATCGAGCCTCGACTTGATCTGTGCCTCGTCAAGGTTGCCGGAGGCGATGTCGGCGCGCAATTGTTCCAACGTGACGCGTACTGCTTCGATGGTCGCAGTGCGGCCTTCGCGTTGTGCGAGTGCGTCTAGCAGTGGAGTGCGGAGCAGCTCGTCGATGGAAGGCAGCAGGCGAAAGTGGTCAGGATTTATCGTCGCGTCCACCTCGACTAGTTTGCGGGTTTTGGAGAGCCTACGCAAGTCAACTGACACTTGCAGCAAAGGAGGGCTTCTGCAAACGCCGAGAATCTACCGCATAGGCCAATACAAAATGCCGATCGAAACCACGAGAAATAGAAGGGCCACAAACAAGAGACCTGCGCCCCAACTTGCCAGCAGAGCTTTCTTGCGATTGGACTTCCGATTCTCTCGAATCGCTTGTACGTAAATGTCCAGGGCCTTCGATTGCATATCGTGCAAGTCGAAGGTAGCGCTCTCAGAAAGGTCATCCAAGCTTGGACCGTAATCGAATGTCTTAGGTAACAGAGATGCCAGGCCACATCCGGCCGATACAGCAATCGCCAGCACACCCAGGCCGAAGAAGAACGCGAATAGATGGGGATGGGCAAAACTGGGAACTCCGGTGTGAGGGTTAGGACTACTTGTCCAGAGCTGAAACAATGCCGCAAGAACTTGAACTACAGCAACCAATGCAAAGCCCAGAAGAACTCCGGTTTTCGCGTCCAGTTGGTCAAAGTTGTTTCCTTGAGAATCCACCTTCTTCGCAGCGATCTGCAATAAATAACTGACGGCTTCAGGGGTGCATGAAGCGAATCGCGAAGAAGAAGCGTGCCGTCCAGAATCGGGGGCGGGGGCCGTTGCATGACCAGAGCTCATATGAGGACTACCTCGACATTGTTTGCAGGCACATTCTGCAAGCCTAAACCTGCGGTCACAAGGAAGTCACCCCACTTCCACCAGCCCATACCTGCGATTCCAATGCCCGCGGAGGTGCTGCACAGCGCGGGCGATCTCCTCTTTAGTCAGGTCGGCGCTGGGGCCGGCGAGCACATACTTCGCCTCGCGGCGCGCAGCCTCCAGCAGTTCGCGGTCGCGCAGCAGGTTGGCCACCCGAAAGTTCGGCATGCCCGCCTGACGTGTGCCGAAGAACTCGCCCGGGCCACGCTGCTGTAAGTCGAGTTCGGCAATCTCGAATCCGTTCTGAGTGCGCACCATGGCTTCCAGCCGCTGCTCTGCTTCTATCGAAACTTTGCCGCCCGTCATCAACACGCAGTATGACTTTGCACTGCCGCGACCGATGCGACCGCGCAGTTGGTGCATCTGCGAGAGGCCAAAACGTTCGGCGTGCTCTACGACCATGATGTTGGCGTTGGCAACATCGACGCCAACCTCGATGACGGTGGTCGAGACCAACACATGAATCTCGCCACGTTGAAAGCTGGCCATCGTAGCATCTTTTTCCTCGGCGCTCAGGCGTCCGTGCAAGAGGCCAACGCGCAGGCTGGAGAATTCGCGCTTGCGAAGCTGCTCGTACATCTTGATGGCGGCCTTCAGCTCGCCTTCCCCGGGGCCCCCAGCGCGCCCGTTGTTGGCGCGATGGGGTGGCGTGGCGCCCTCTTCGATCACGGGATACACGATGTAGGCTTGCCGGCCCGCAGCGACCTGTTTACGCACGAACTCCCAGACCTCTTCTGAGCGCTCATCGCCGACGCGCCGCGTCGTGATTGGCGTCCGACCGGGCGGAAGCTCATCGAGGACACTGGTATCGAGATCGCCGTACAAGGTGAGCGCGAGAGTGCGCGGAATCGGCGTTGCCGTCATCACCAGCACGTCGGGCTCGGCTTCGTTCGTCTTCTTCATCAGGCGGAAGCGCTGCAAGACACCGAAGCGATGCTGCTCGTCCACAATGACCAACCCGAGTTTGTCGAATTCGACAGTCTCCTGAATGAGTGCGTGGGTGCCGATCACCAGTTGGGCGTTCCCCTGCGCGATGTGATGGCGCGCCTGTTTCTTGCGTCCGGACTCTTGCGAGCCAGTGAGCAGCACAATTCGATAGCCGGCGGGCTCAAGGATGCGCCGCGCGGAAAGGTAATGCTGCGTGGCCAGAATCTCGGTAGGCGCCATCAGTGCGGCCTGATAGCCGTTCTCCATGGCGATGACCGCGGCTTCCAAGGCAACGATGGTTTTGCCCGAGCCGACATCGCCTTGCAGCAAGCGCCGCATGGGAACAGGTTCGGCCATATCATCGGCAATTTCTTTGAGCACACGCTTCTGCGCTGCCGTCGGATGGAACGGTAGGATTTGCTTCACCGCAGCCCGCACGCGATCGCCAATCTGAAACGCAATCCCCGTCTGGGCACGCATCTTGCGGCGTTTGAGTTCCAGCCCGAGCTCGAGGAAGAAAAGTTCCTCGAAGATGAGACGGATGTGCGCCGGGGTACGCGCAGCCTGCAAATTTGCCAGACTCTCGCCAACCTCCGGCCAGTGGGCCTGCCAGAACGAGCGGTGCCGATCGATCAGGCCCATGCGCCCGCGGACTGCAGCGGGGATCGCGTCCGGCAGGTCTTGGTCGAGGCTCTCCAGCATCGCGTGGATCACGCGCCGGAACCAGCGCGCAGTAAGGCGGCCACTGCCCGCGGTTTCGTAAATGGGGACGATGCGTCCGACCTCGAGCGATTGCCACTTGGTTTCGTCACTGGCGCCGTTGCCGTGGGTGGTAGTCGGATCGTGCAAGATTTCAAACTGAGGCTGGATAATTTCGAAGCGGTGGCCTCCACGATCGCCCGCTTCCACCTTGCCATACAGCGCAAGCAACATGCCGGCGCGGAATTTGTCCTGCAGGTAGGTGGCGTTGAACCACACGCATTTCAGCGTGTCACGTCCCTGGCCCACGGTCATCTCGAAGATGGGCATGCGGCGGGTGCGGAATAATCCGAACGTCCGCACCTCGGCGATGATGCTGGCCATCTCGCCGACACGGAGCTCGCCAATGCCGCGGGGATTGAGCCGGTCTTCGTAGCGGAACGGCAGGTAATAAAGCAGGTCCTCGACGGTGCTGATGCCCTTCTCCAAAAGAATTTGAGCGATCTTGGGGCCAATACCTTTGACGAACTGAACGTTGGTGGAAAGGTCGAGCACAGAAGGATGGTAAATGAAGCAGCTGTCAGCTGTCAGCGACGCCTTCAGCGCGGCTTCAATCGCTTTGCGCTTAGGCCAATCACTCTTCGCAAATGTTGGGCGATCCCGATCAGGCCTGGAGCGACCTCTATCGAATGTCGACTTGCACGGTTTTGGCGAAATAGCGAATAGCGAATGGCGAAAAGCGATTCGTAGCTTTTCAAGCATCGGTTCAGCCCTTTGTGGTGTCCAACAAGTGCGTGCTTCGAAGACTTCTCAAGCAGTTGATCGCGGTGGTGGTGGGGAACCTGCTCTACTTCTTTGTCCTGATGCCCCATTTGCCGCTGTCGGGACGCCATCAGCCTTTCCGAATCGATATCGGGTTGCTGATTGACGCTTGGGTGTGCCTCGTCCTCTATGGAGCAATCGAGTGGATCGATCGAAAGTGGCACAGCAGGAGCAATCGAAAACCGTGACGCAGTTCAGTCGTACTTAGAATTCACGCTCCGTCCCGAAGCCATTCATCATCTGCTGCAGGTCGAGCTTCTGTTGTTCCATCTGCTTTTGCAGTTCCTGCATTTGCTGCTGAAGCTGCGGCGTCCAGTTCTTCATTGACTCCTGGATATCGTGGCGCATCTGATCGAGCTGCTCCTGGTTCAGTCGCGCCGACTTCGAGATATCGCTGGTCATTTTATCGAGCTGCTTCTGAGTCGGCTTCGCAGACTTTGCAATCTCGCGAGTCATCTTTTCCATGTCTTTCTGTTTTACCTTCATCGACTTTTCAATGTCACGGCGCATCTGTTCCAGCTCTTGCTGGTTGGGCTGCAATTCCGCCAGCATTTCCTTCTGGCCAGCCTCAATCTCCGGGCCCAACTTCTCCATTTCCTGCCCTAAGGCCTGCATCTGGTTGTCAAAATCTCCCCAGTCTGGACCAAGCAATCTTGAGGAATCGCGCGGCGCTGGAAGATGCATCACGACGGTCTGCTCATGCTTGTCGCGGACCACAGTCACGGATATCTGGTTTGCCTGAACGCCCATGGCGCGCCGCCAGTCGGCCAGATCGTGCACGGCTTCGTTGTTCAACTTGACGATCACGTCGCCGGCCTTCAGTCCAGCCGCATCAGCAGGACTGCCCTTTTCGACCGAGCGCACCAGAACGCCTCTGCCTGCCGGAACATTGAAGAAGTCGGCCAGTTGGGGACACAGACTCTCCACCACTAAACCATGACGTGAGGAAAGGACGGTAATAGACGGGACATCCATACCGTTGATCACTCCGGGAGCCGCCGGAGCCACCCAACGGGGAGCGTTGGCCACGAAGCTCTGGCCATGCGGCGTGGCGCGCGGCCACGTTCCCAGAGCTATTTTGACATCTTTCTTTTCCCCGCCGCGGACCACCGTAAACACTACTGTCTTGCCGGGAGACATCGCGTGGATCATGCTTCCCAGCTGTTCCGGAGACTCGACCTTTGAACCGTTAAACCCCACGATGACATCATTCTCTTTCAATCCCGCACGGCAGGCGGGACCATCCTGGTCGAGATCGGTGATAACTGCGCCGTTGGGGCTGGCTAATTTGAATGCGGACATCTGCTGCGGCGTAACTTGATCAATGTGTACACCCAGATAGGCTGAGCCTTGCGAATCCGGCCATGCCGCGGTACCCGATGGAGGTTCCGCCAAGGCCGGCGGCGCCACCATGACCGTCGCCAAAAGAATTGTGATCAGCCCATGCGTCGCTATCGTAATATTGCGCATAATTCCCACCCTTAACGTGACTGCCGGAAATCGATCTGTCCAATAATCGTGCGGACCTTCAACACTGGTCCGCCACCATTCAATACCCCTTCAGCGTACATGGACCGGGGGATGAAGTTACTGCCTTCCTTAGTGATCCGCAATCCAGAAAACTCGGAAGAGATGCCATGTCCGGTCGCCATATCGGACGAGGCGTGCACCGTGACCGGCAAATCGACCGGCAAATAGACGAGCACGTCGCCGGATGCGGTATGCAAGGATGAGGCGCTGAAACTACCGCGCTTGCCCACAAACTCAGCCGTAATGCCACCCGCTCCCGTCTCCACCTGTACGCCTTCACCTAAGTTGAACAACTCAACACTGCCGCCGCCGGTTGAGACCCGTACCTGTCCCTTGGCGCTGTCGAGATGCACGCTTCCGGCCGTGGTGTCGGCCTGTACCGCACCGTTCACATCACCCAAACTGAGGTTCCCACCACCTGAGC
This sequence comes from uncultured Acidobacteriaceae bacterium, assembly GCA_963721155.1. Taxonomy (GTDB): domain Bacteria; phylum Acidobacteriota; class Terriglobia; order Terriglobales; family Acidobacteriaceae; genus Bog-257. The sequence goes on from CAVRID010000005.1 coordinate 577,050, forward strand.
TCGCTCCTAAATCGCCATTGCATTTGCGTACCTCAATGCTACCCGCACCAGTTTGGATAGTTGCTCCCTTCGCGGAGCCGAGATATACCCTGCCACCACCGATATTCACGTGCGCTTGTCCGGCAACGTTCTTAATGCGCACATCCCCACCTCCGGTGGTCAGTGAGAAATCCGCGCCCAAGCGGCCGACATCCACATTCCCTCCGCCGCTGGTAATCTTCACGGTTCCGTCGAGATCGTCGAGCTTCACCCAACCGCCGCCCGTGGCGCCCACAACGGTAGCAGCGATGGAACTGAAGTTGAGCGAGCCGCCCCGTGTTTCCACTTTCACCGACTCCAGTTGCCTCGGTATCTGCACCAGAAAGTCAGCATTGAATCGGTCCAAGTTTCGGTTCATCAGCCGGCCTTCAATGAAGGCCCCATCGGCATTTTTGATGGCCGAAATTCGCATCTGTTCAAATTGGCGTCGCGCCGCTTCTTCACTGGGAGCATACGAACGTTTGCGAATAACATACGTCACGCCGCGTGAAGTTCCCTGCACTTGGACCGATCCCAAGTCAGTCGTAACGCGGACCTGGCGAGAAGCGGGCAACGTCCCGGTAATCTCCTCCACCCACGAATTGCCGTCGCGGTAAACCCGCGATTGTTGCGCCCACAGCGGAATCGCAACCGCCATCGCTAATAAGGCGGCGCCCGCCGTCCACTTACGGCTTCGCGCGGCACTCCGTGTGCCAAAGTCTTCACGCCCCACCTTTCTCATCGCAACTCTAGATCGCCAACCCTGCGTCAACCAGTCCTCTTTCCGGGAGCGGATATGCCAAGATATGAAACATCGTCTTGCCTAGTAAATGCTGGGCATCGAGGCCAGAACGCGCTTGGACTCGGTGCGAATATACTCACTCGGATCCTCCTTGGACAACTGTTGCAAGGCCATCCGAACGCTGCTGTCGGCGCGCACCGGTTCCAGAGCATGGAGAGCACCGCTGCGCACTCCCAAATTACTGTCGTTGAGCAGGGCTTCGAGCACGGCATTGCGCACACGGATGTCCTGTTTCACGTAGGAACCCAGCCCATCCAATGCCATGAGGCGAACCCCCGGATTGCTGTCGTAGCGCAGCGCATAGGTCAGGGTCTCACGCACGCGAGGATCGTCAGCCTTACTGGTCAATACGTCTACGGAATTCAAACGCACCCCAGAGTTCTCGTTACTCTTGGCGGCATACAGCAGAAGGTCCTGCACTTTGGGATCAGAAACCGAGCCTTGGACTGATGCGGGCAGACGCTTGTCGTATTGAACTTTGACGTTGTCGGTGCCAGGTTGTTTTTCGATGGAGGTAATGCCGCCGATGGAAGCCTCTACTGCAGGCGCGGCCGGAGTGGCTGCGCCCTTCATGCTGTACATTGCACCCAGGCCACCGCCGAAGCCGACCAGGAGGATGACCATGGCCAGCGCGGGCGAGAACCGCACCTGGCGCATCCACGCCATGGGATCGAAGGCGAGCCGATGATACCAGGCGCGATTTTGCTGAGCGGTCTCCAGCGATTCTTGCAGACGCATCCGCGCCGCGGCCAGGAAGCTCGCAGACGGTTCTTCCACCGGAAGCAGGTTCATCTGCTCCTGGAATTCCTGCTGCGCCGCAAGCTCGGCCGCGCAGTCGGGCAACGCCGGATGTGCTGCTCCAACTCGTGCCGCGCGTCGTCGGCCAGCTCGTCGTACAAGTAGAGCGCCGTGTTCTTTTGTACCCATTCGCAATTCATGATGATTGCCTCTTGCTACTTCCAGCGCCTCTACCGGATGCTCTTCAGCGCGGCCCGCAGTTTCTGCGTTCCGCGAAACAGCGTGTTCTTCGCCGTCTCTTCGGTGGTATTCAAAATCTCGCCGATGGTACGTAACTTCAACCCTTGGTAGTGCTTCATCTCAAATACCATGCGCTCACGCGGCGTTAACTTCTGCAACGCCTTGGCGATGTTCGCCGCCAACTCACGCCGCATCAGATCGCGCTCCGGACTGGCCCCTGATCGCTGGTCAGCGACCTGGTCGAGCAAGTCGTAAGTGCCACCTTCTGAGTCGGTCGTCACGCCTGAATCTTCTTTTCGCACCTGCCGCTTACGCAGTAGATCGAGACATAGATTAGTCACGATGCGATAGATCCAGGTGTAAAACGAGCACTCAAAACGAAAATTGCCGATATTCCGGTAGGCCTTGAGGAATGCCTCCTGGTAGATGTCCTGGGCGTCCTGCTCGGAGCGGGTCAGGTGATAGGCCAGGCGCAGCACAGCGCCGTCGTACTGGCGCACGAGTTCTTCGAACGCAGCGTGATTGCCACGTTGTGCTTCCCGGATCAGCTCCGTATCATTCATGCGGCTCTGGGCCTGCCCCACCTTGAACCCTCGATCAGAGGGACTAGAGGACGTTTTGTCCGCCTCCCGCCACGCTACGGAAGGACGGAGCCCCGGGCCAACCGTGAGAGGAACTGCTACCGCTTCGGCCGGCATGCTGGTTTCTACCTAGTCTGCAATTAGCAAGGCCAATTCGAGTGCCTGCAATTACATAGACGGGAGCGGGAGGAAACCGTGAGCGGTCATTATAGACGCCTCACTTAATAGATACGTAGCGGGGGAGCAACGGTTCATGCGACGGGGGTAGACACCAGTTCTTGACGAGTCCTAGCTTAGCTAAGTAAAGTTAGCTAATGAGCTATACGGTACACCAGGCAAAGACCAACCTCTCGCGGTTGATCAAAGATGCCGAACAAGGCAAGGACGTCATCATCACGCGCGGCAAGAAGCCGGTCGCGAGGATCGTTCCTATCCCCGGCGCAGCCAAGAAGCGAGTACCGGGCAGCATGAAGGGTCAAATCTGGTCCGCACCCGATGCGTTCGATCCTCTCACGGACGAGGAACTGAGGGAGTTGGGGTTTGAATGATTTTGCTTCTCGACACGAATGCCCTGCATTGGTGGTTGGGCGATCCGGATCGGGTGAGTCCGATTGCGGCGAAGGCGATAGAGAATAAATCGAACTCGGTCGTGATCTCCGTCGTAGTTCCTTGGGAACTGGCGATTAAGACCAACCTCGGCAAATTTAAGAGCCAGACTCTGCTCGGCAATTGGGACGCAAAGCTGGCCGAAGAAGGCTTCACTGAATTGCCCATCGATTCCAGCCATGCGATCCGGGCTGGTTTTCTGCCTCGGCACCACAAAGACCCCTTTGACCGACTACTGGTCGCCCAGGCTCAGGCCACGGGCTGGCCGATTATCAGCGCAGACCCTGTGTTCGATCATTACGGCGTCCGCCGGATATGGTAGACAGCCTTCGCAGAACCGCGATCTAGCCCTCCGCTGCGGTTTCTTCCACAGGAGCCGGTTCGGCAGCCGCTTCCTTAGCGATTATCACCTTCAATTGAACGGTCACGTCCTTGTGCAGTTTCACCGGCACATTGAACTCACCGACATGCTTCAGAGGCTCATCAAGCTGGATCTTGCGGCGATCAATCGGCACACCCTTATGCTCGAGCTCGTGGGCGATGTCAGCCGAGGTCACGGAGCCAAAGAGTTGGTCGCGTTCGCCTGACTTGCGGGTGAAGCTCAAGGTCACGCCTTCGACCTGCTGCGCCAGGGCCTGGGCATCGCCCTTCTCGCGGGCAGCGCGCCGCACCGCCGATGCCTTCATCTGCTCGATGACCGCGCGATTGGCGGCTGTGGCTTCTATCGCCAACTTCTTGGGGATGAGATAGTTGCGGCCGTAGCCCTCAGCGACCTTCACTACTTCGCCGCGAGAGCCAAGCTTGGTTACGTCTTCTTTCAGTATGACTTCCATGGATAAAACTCCGTCGAATCTTGATTTGACTGACCTCCGGGCTAAAAGCCCTTCGGTTCTACCCTGTGCTGAAGCGCAGGCCAAACTCGTTCGCCCCTTCGGGGCTGGACTCTAAAATCATCGGTCCATTCGTGGCATCAGGCGCCGTCCGCAATCGCTTAAACCCGAGAACTGGCTACTGACAACCGACTCGCCACTGACAACTGGTTTATCTTCCGCCAAACGGCAGCAGCGCGATGTTGCGGGCCTGCTTGATGGCGTCAGCCAGGCGCCGTTGGTGCGGGGGACACACGCCGGTCAGGCGGCGAGGCACAATCTTCCCCGCTTCAGAGACAAAGCCTGATAGAAGCCTAACGTCTTTGTAGTTGATGCCGTCGATTTTCTCGACACAGAACTTGCAAACCTTCTTGCGCCGGAAGAACTTTCGTCCGCCACCGCCGCCACCGCCGGGACCTCCAGGACCGCCGCCGGGACGACCGCCGCCAGGACGAGGTCCGCGAGGCGCACCATAGCCACCGCCACCGCCGCCTTCGCGAGGAGCACTGCCATCCGGACGCGCGCTAGGTGCATCACTCGTCGCAGCGCCGGCTCCGGGAGCCGCATTCTTATTGGATTCGTCTGCCATGATTCTCCTTTTTTGATTCTGCTGACCTCACGGGTTTCGCCGTCAGGACACAGTCCCTACCGGACTGTGGTTTGATCTTCACAGAGTGCGCGCGGCAATCTCTGCGCACAAAAGTTACGCGCTAACGGGCTCCGATTCTGCCCCCGCGGGAGCAGCGGACTGCGGCGCGGCTTCTGGCTCCGCCGGTATGGTCGCATCGGCCGAAGCTTCGGCGGCGGCGGCAGCGGCTGCTGCCTGGCGTCCTTTGCCGCGAACCTTGGTGTCGCGGATTGCCTTGATCTTGGCCAGTCGCTTCTGCTCCTCATCGATACGCACAGTGATGAACTTGATCACCGGCTCGGTAACTCGCAGACGCCGCTCTACTTCTTTCACCATCGCGCCTTCACCTTCCAGGACCATCAGCATGTAAATGCCATCCTGGAATTTGCGCACGGTATAGGCCAGCCGGCGCTTGCCCATGCGCTCCATGCTTTTCACCGAACCACCGGCGCCGCCGACCTGCGTTTCCAGGCTCGATATCAGTTTGTCTTGGTCCTCTTCGAGCATGTCGGGACGGACAATGAACATCAATTCATAGGTACGTTGCATTCTGTTCTCCTAGCAACTAGTAGCTAGCAATTAGCAACTAGCGCGTATCCTGTTTGTGACCAGCTAACGGCTAGTTGCTAGTCGCTAGTTGCATCTTCAACCTTGCGATTAAAGCGGTTCATGGCCGCCTGCACACCTTCGCCGAGAATGACTCCCACCGCCTCCGCCGCCGAATCCAAAGTTTCGGCAACTAGCGGAAGCTGCGATTTCTTGAACTGCGACAACACATACCGCGCGCCGTCGCCCACCGGATGATCGGGCGCAATTCCCATCCGGACACGCATGATTTCCTGCGTGCCCAGCGCGGCGATCACCGATTCCACGCCGTTATGTCCCGCCGAACGACCCCGTGGCCGGACCCGCAGAGTCCCAAACGGCAAGTCCATCTCGTCGTACAACAGCAGCAAGTCCTGCTCTGGTTGCACTTCGTATTCGCGCACCAGCTCACGCACCGCAGTGCCGCTCAGGTTCATGAAGGTTTCCGGCTTGGCCAGCACCACTTCGTAACCAGCAATGCGCGTTCGCGCCGTTTGCGCGCGACAGTTGCGATTGTTCACGCGCACCCCGCATTGTTCGGCGATGCGGTCCACCGCCAGAAAACCCATGTTGTGCGGTGTGAACTGGTATTCGATGCCCGGATTGCCGAGCCCGACGATCAGCTTCACAGCGCTTACTTCTTCTTCTCAGACTTCTCGGATTTCTCAGCCTTCTCCGGCTTGGCTGCCTTGTCGACACCCTCGGCAGCTTCGCCTTCCGTCTCCTGCTTGCCCTTCTTGATGACCTCGGGCTCCCCGGCTGCCGCTCCCGCTTCCACCGCACCTTCGACCGGCGCGGCTTCCACAACTTCCTTCACTGCGGTAACGTGGGCAACCGCCTGCGTCTCGTCAGTGATAAATTTCACCTTGTCGTCATGCGGCAAATCCGAAATGCGAATCGTTTGGCCGAACTCCAACTTGCTGACGTCGGCAACCAAGTGTCCCGGAATGTCGCCCGGCAAACATTCGATCTCCACCTCGCGCAACAGATGTTCGAGGATGCCGCCCTGCAGCTTGACGCCGGGGGCTTCGCCCTTGAGCACGACAGGCACGCGCACCCGTAGGACTTTGTCCATGGCGATGCGCTTCAGGTCCACGTGCAGCAGAGCGCTCTTGATGGGCTCGAACTGCCAGTCCACGATCATTACTTTGGCAGCTTGACCGTCCAGGGTTAGATCGAAAATCGAGTTGTGTCCGGTCTCCGAATTCAGGATGCGTCGCATCTGCTTGGGATCGACAGCGATGGCCTGGGCCGACTGGCCAGCGCCGTACACGACGGCCGGAATCATGCCGCTAGCGCGCAGCCGGCGGGCGTCATTCTTGCCGCCACCTTGCCGCGGCTTGGCTTCTACGTTTTTGTCTGCGGTTGCTGTAGCCATAATCTTGTCCTTTATAAAAACAATCTGCTGACCGAGGTCTCCTCGTGAATCGACTGAATGGTGCGCCCGATTAATCCCGCGATCGACAGCACTTTGATCTTGGGCTCGTTGCGTCCCGCTTCTGTCAGCGGGATAGTGTTGGTCACCACCACTTCAGCCAACCCCGACTGCGAAATCCGTTCGACTGCCGGCCCGGAAAGTACCGGGTGGGTAGCGCAGGCATAAACCTCACGCGCCCCCGCGTCCAACAATGCCTGGCACGTTTTCACCAGCGTACCGGCAGTATCGATAATGTCGTCAAGAATGAGACAGGTACGGTTGGTCACATCGCCGATGACGTGCATCACCTCGGTCACATCCTTTTCCACGCGGCGCTTGTCCACGATGGCCAAGGCCGATTCCATCTTCTTGGCGAAGAAGCGAGCGCGCTCCACGCCACCTGCATCCGGCGAAACCACGGTCAAATCCGGGAACTGCTTCTTCCGGAAGTAATCCACCAACACCGGCGACGCAAACACATGGTCCACCGGAATGTTGAAGAATCCCTGGATCTGCGGCGCGTGCAGATCAACTACCAGCGCCCGATCTGCCCCGGCCGTAGTCAGCAAGTCGGCAACCAGTTTCGACGAGATCGGCACCCGCGGCCTGTCTTTACGGTCCTGACGCGCATAACCGTAATACGGAATCACTACCGTGATGCGGCGTGCTGACGCGCGCTTCAGCGCGTCAATCAACAGCAGCAACTGCATCAGGTGCAGGTCAACCGGGTCGCACGTAGGCTGCACCATAAAAACGTCTGCCCCTCGTACGTTCTCCTCGATCTGCACATAGGTCTCACCGTCGGAGAACTTGGAGATGCACGCCTGTCCAAGTGGCAATCCCAGGAACGCGCAAATGTCCCTTGCTAGCGCATCGTTAGCGGTCCCGGAAAAAATCTTCCACTTGTCATCCTGGCGCGCCCGCACCGGTTTTGGCTTGGGATCGGCCGCAGGATGAGTCTGCTTGTCCGACTGCTGTGCGACCGTTGCCGTGACGTCCCCAGCTACGCTCGCCGTATGCGCTGCGCTTGGTTTTGCCGCCGTTTCCATCGAATCAAATACCCCCGCTTAACCTGGTTGAGTTACACGCTGGGTCTTGAATGCCGCGCTTCGCTATTCGCCGTTCGCTCTTCGCGATTGGTTATTAGCAGTTAGCTCCTAGCCTTTAGCTCTTAGCCTGCAAATCTTGAAACCTGATTCTCTACTGACAACTGACTACCGACTACTGGCAACTGTTTTTTTGGCTGGGCGGCTAGGATTCGAACCTAGACAAAGTGCTCCAAAGGCACTTGACCTACCATTAGTCGACCGCCCAGTGAAGCAAGCTGTCAGCTATCAGCTTTCAGTTGCAAACCTGAAGCTGTGAGAACGTCTGCTGTCCCTGCGGGACTCGGATCCGTTTTCCGCCCACCCAGCACTCCGCCTACGGCTCCATGCTGGGCTAGACTATTTCGCGCCTACCAGGCTGAATCTTTGGCCAGTAAATACTAGCCAGTCAACGTCTGCTTCTCACGCAGGTTACGAGTCCCTAACCACTGCTCTCCAATACTCTTCCCGCGTCAGCGTTGTCGTCGCAATCGCCGCATGTCCGGAAGCGCTCATCCGCGTGGCCGCCGCGTGTGCTTCTTCACCGGAACCGAACAACCCATACAACGTTGACCCGGAGCCAGACAGTGACGCATAACGCGCACCCTCGCGCTCCAAGACACGTTTTACCTCACGCAAATCGGGATACTCTGGAAAGACGACGCGTTCGAAGTCGTTCTCGATCCCGGCTCGGACGAGGTCGAGAAGCGGTGTCTCGGCCCGGTCCCCGCCTGCCGCGGGAACACCGGATGCAGTCTCCCTCGCGGATACGGCGTGCGAGGAAACACTCAGCCAAGCATCTACAGCCTGACTGAACTCATTAATTGTACCTGTGGCTCCAGCGCCGGTCAATGTAGCTTCGCGTGCGACCAGCGCGTCCCATCGGGCGAACGCCTTTGGGGTCGAAACACTGACCGGCGGGGTAACCACCACCAGATGCATCGTTGGCAGGTCTTGCAGGGGATAAACTTCTTCACCGCGACCGACCCCCAGCACCGTTCCGCCGATCAAGAACAGAGGAACGTCGCTACCCACCTCGGCAGCGATCCGCATCTTGTCCTGAGCGGAAATTTTCACTTGGAGCGCGCGCTCCAACCCGAGCATGGTTGCGGCTGCATTGGATGAGCCCCCGCCCATGCCACCTTGCACGGGCAATCGCTTGTCGATGTCGATGACGATCTTGCCAATGTCAGGGCTCTCGCGATTGTAGCCTTGAAGGGGCACGGCTTTAGCCGTGCCGCCAAGATCTCCCTCAACACTGGGCTTTAGCCCCCGAGGTACCTCGGCTATGCCGGCTTGGATGGCCCTTAGTACCTGCTTAGCAACTTTGTAGCAAGTGTTTGACCCGTCGAGCGGAACGAGCGGGTTGTTGCAGCGAATCTCAATGCCATCGCCGGGCTGCACATCCACCCGAATAACGTCATGCAGTGCCAGCGTCTGATAAATCGTACGCAGCTCGTGAAAGCCGTCGGCGCGCTCTGCGCCGATCCTCAGGCCCAGGTTGATCTTCGCAAATGAGCGGATGGCGATAGGCATGGAAGTCAGGCTAGGGGATAGTGGTCAGCGGTTAGTGTAGCAAGGCGCATCGACGGAAGTTGGAGCAAGAAACGCAATATTCGAGCGCGCCACTATTCACTGCGCCTTGCCGCCCGACAATTGCTTGATCGCTCCCCCTACGTCGATCAACAACGAATTCGTTGTTTGCCCCTGTAACTCCGTTTGGAGTGCCTTGAACTTCGCCAGAGCTTCTGCATTGTTTCCCGCCATCTCTGCCAGGAACGCGACGACGAATTCCCGTTCCCGACGCACATCTTGATCGCCAGCGGTCTGGGCAGCCAGCCAGTCGTAAGTCGCCAGTATCTCGTCGGGCTTTAATCCAGAGCCGGTGAGAACCTCGCCCAATCCCCCGAGATCGCTGGTCCTGAAATAGAAGACGCGGTTATAAATGTTATTGGCATACGCGGCTTTGATCGGCTCCTGGTTTACTCGCATTTCGTTGGCTATGCGGAGCAGTTGTGCATCCTCGGTATCGGAATGCTCGTTATTGAAGGCGCTTAGTTGAAGCTCCCGGACGAACGTGCGCTCACGCCCGCTCGCCAGAGCAGCCGAGAACTCCCGATTGGCGTCTTCTACCTTACCGTTATTCCACAGAATCCAGTGACCGGCCATGGCGAGAGCGTAGGGATTCTGCGGATCGATCTTCAACGCATCGTGATAGCTTCGGGCGACCAAATCGCGGTCAGCCGGATTTTCGCGATAGCGCAGAAAATTTGCCCAGCCAATGTGCGCCAGAATGTCAGCGGCCTCCGGACCCTTGGCGTCAGTGAGCGACTTGTCGAGCACCGGCACAAGTTGATTGGCGAGATCGGTGAAGCTCTTGTCTTTGGAGGAGTGCGCATTCTCCAGCCAGAGCATCGCGACCTGAGCCTCGCGCTGCTGCGCTTGGCGATCGATGGGGTCTAGCTCCGTCGCTCGCTTAAAGCTGTCGAACGCCGCAGGATAGTCCCCGCGCTCCTGTTGATGTCCGCCCGCCTTCATCGCCTCGGAGAATTCCTTGTGATGAATCCGGAAGTTCTGTACCAGACCAGTGACCTGATTAAGGGCCAGCAGCAAAGAGACGACCGCAGCGGCGCCTCCAACCCACTTCAGCACGGTTGCCACCGGCATGCTTTTGCGGGAGGGCTGTCCGCTCGCGTTGGATGCGCTGGATTCCGGCTGCGTGCTCGCCGCCATAGGGCTGGATCTCCTAGCCAACCGTTCGCTGCAGCATCAGTTTCTGCTGCGGAACTTAGACAGCAGCCGCAGAATCTCGAAGTAGAGCCAGATCAGCGTGATCATCAGCGCAAACGCGCCGTACCACTCCATGTACTTGGGAGCGCCCATGCGCGCGCCGTTCTCGATCAGATCGAAGTCGAGGACGAGGTTCAGCGCCGCGACCACCACCACGATCAAGCTGAAGCCAATGCCAATCGGGCTTGAACTGTTTATCGTCGTGAAGTGCACACCGAAGAAGCCAAGGATGAATTGCAGAAAATAAAACACCGCAATGCCGCCGGTGGCCGCCACGATGCCCATCCGTAGCTTGTCCGTTACCTTGATGAGGCCGGAACGGTAGGCGAGCAACATTACCAGCAGCGTGCCAAAGGTCAGCGAGACCGCCTGGATGGCGATGCCGTGATATTTCAGCTCAAACATGGCGGAGATTGCGCCCAGCACCAGGCCTTCCAGCAGCGCGTAAATCGGCGCCGTAATCCCCGCCCATTCCTTCTTAAAGATGGTGACCATGGCGACGATGAAGCCGCCGATGCCGCCGATGGCGAGCGCGGGCGTCATCGCCTGTACGGCCTCTTGTGGAGACGGCGCATTGAAGAAGCGATTCCACGTCCATGCCGCGGTGGCGACGCAGAGAATGAGCAGGATACCCGTCTTGTTGACCGTCCCCGAGACGGTCATGCTTTCGCCGTAGGCGGCCTCGCCGGTGCGGAAGGCGTCAGAACTGAGTGCCGGGTTCGAAGTTCTCATCAGTTGGGCCATGGGGATCTCCTTGCTCGACTAGATTACCTGCTGGGTGCAATAAGGCTACCGTCGCCAGTTTATAACAGTGGAATTACCGGCAGCCGTAATTCAATGCTCGACAATCTCAGTCAATGCAGCACTGCCGACCACAAACTTAAACACCCGTCCAGACGCTGCGATTTGGAGATGTGAGTTGTCGGTCCATTGCACTTTGGCGCCGGGGTCGACATCTACCGGCACGCTCTCGCGAAGAAGCCTGCCCGTCGGGCTCACAAGCACGACGTAGGAATCATAGGAGGGATACTCCATTTCGCCGAACGAGACCCATTCGTCGTCTGGCGACCACGTCATCTCACCGATACGTCGGATTGGCAACAGACGCGACGCGGGGTCAGCGGGTGGATAAACGATGTTGTCATCGTTGAACATCAACGAGTCTGTATCGTCTGGTGTCGTACCGATGCCTCGGTGAGCCACCGATTCACGGTTGTGCGACCATAGAAAGTCAAAGCCCCGATCAAACTGTTGCAACATCTTCCCGCTTGATGCATCGAGGATCCAATAAAAGCAGTTTGCGTGTCCGCAAAGCATCACTCCGACGCGGTGCTCGTCAATCCAATCGAACCGAGCAAACTCGTTACATGCTTGCTCGAGGGCAGCTTTCCACACGATCTGTCCGGCTGCGCTGGCCAGGACAACATATTGCGAGGGCGTGTTGGCGCAGGAGAATTGATCGAATTTAGGATTGAGTACTGCGTATAAAACCTTGTCCCCGTTGGGGGATACTTCAACCGGCTCTACCGCAAGTCCGTCATAGATCACGGCGCGCGTCTCAGCGCCTTTCTCAATCCACACCTCATGATTCTCGATCCACGCTTTGACCGTGAGTGGGGAGGACGCAGCTTGCAACACGAGCGCAACCGTCAACAGCAGACTCGAAAGCACACAGTCCTCCAAATGCTACGGCAGCAGGCAATACTATTCCAGACCATTGCCCAATGGCGGTTGAGAATTTCTTGCGCTAGACACTATCCACTATCCACTAGAAAAGCGTCTCCTGCCCAGTCGCATTCGTCCGCGGACGCTTGATCCCGAAGTGTTCATACGCAAGATGCGTGGCGACGCGGCCACGCGGGGTGCGATCGAGAAAGCCTATCTGAATGAGGAATGGTTCGTAGATCTCCTCGATGGCGTCGGCCTCTTCGGCGAGCGAGGCCGCCAGCGTGTTCACGCCTACCGGCCCGCCTTGATATTTCTCGATGATGGTCAGCAGCAGCTTGCGGTCTATTTCGTCGAAGCCATGGCGATCAACCTCGAGCATCGTCAGCGCCTTTTGCGCAGTCTCCTTGTCGATTTTGCCCGTCCCGCGGACCTGAGCGTAATCGCGTACCCGCCGCAGCAAGCGGTTGGCGATGCGTGGTGTGCCGCGACAACGCGTGGCGATTTCGACCGCCCCAGCCTCATCGATCTCGACGCCAAGAATCTCCGCCGAGCGCTGCAGGATGATCTTCAGGTCCTCATGGGTGTAGAACTCCAGCCGCAGCACGATGCCGAAGCGCGAGCGCAGCGGCGCAGACAGCAGTCCCGCGCGCGTGGTGGCCCCGATGAAGGTGAACGGCTTCACCTCGATAGTGTGGGTGCGCGCCGACGGTCCCTGCCCGATGATGATGTCGAGCTTGTAGTCCTCCAGCGCCGAGTAGAGCAACTCCTCCAGCGCGGGCTGCAGGCGATGGACTTCGTCGATGAACAGAACCTGCTTCTCGCGCAGGTTGGTGAGGATGGCCGTCAGGTCGCCCTTGATTTGCAACGTCGGGCCCGAGGTCTGCTGGAACGCCGCGTCCATTTCGTTGGCAATGATGTTGGCCAGAGTGGTCTTGCCCAGGCCTGGCGGCCCGTAGAGCAGCACGTGGTCGAGAGGCTCGCCGCGCGAACGCGCTGCCTGGATGGCGACTTCCAGATTTTCCTTTACCTTGTTCTGTCCGATGAACTCGCGCAGCCGCTGTGGACGCAGCTTCAGCTCGAACGACGAGTCGTCGTCCACCGGCACAGCCGACACAATGCGATCGGGATGCTCCTTGTTCGGGGACAAAACCACGATGGGCGATAGTAACGGGAAGCGAGGGAGGGACGCAATGCGCGACCGTCCCGCTTCTCTGTTCCATTCATGCAGAAGTAGGCGCATGCCAATCAGACAGGGCTTGGCTCCGTCCACGGATTAACCAGTTGAATTCCACAGTTTTCGAAATCGGAAACATTTCTGGTAGCGACCACAGCGCCATAGAGATTGCTAATGGCAGCGATTTGCCCATCAGGATATGCAATGGGTCTGCCCAATCCGCGCCGGCGCGCAGCAATCCGGGAATAAGCGCGCGCCGCGTCGCTATCAAAACTAATAACTTGACCCGCAAAATCCTCAGAAAACATGGACTCCGCTGCAGCCAGCAGTGCCTCTCGGCGCTTGCCTTTAGGCAGCAGTTCAATGCCATAGAAAATCTCAGCTTCGGTAACCGACGTAGTGAACACCCCATTACGGGGTTGTTCCTCGACCCAAAGGGCGATTCTTGCCGACGGCCTCGGCCGCAACAACTCCGAGAGTACATTTGTGTCGAGGATGATCATTGGCTGAAATCAGGTGGCTCCCGTCCGGGGCCGCGCTTCGGGAGGTCAAGTTCCACACCCCCTAGAGGGCCAAATCGTTCACGAATAGCTTCCACTAAACTCTTTTCCTGCTTGCGCGTCGGCACTAAGGCTGAGCGCAGGATTTCCCGGGCTTCCTGCTCCATCGATCGTCCGTGTTGTGCTGCTTGAACTCGTAGACGGCCCTTGGTTTTCTCGTCGAGTTGGCGAATGGTTAAGGTGGCCATGCTTTCAATGCTATCACTGCATGCAATGCTAGCCAAGCGCCATAGTTATTGGACATTTATGATTTACCGTTACCGTTATGAACAACCTCGGCATTCTGCTCTCCGGGCGCGGATCGAACTTTGGGGCCATCGCCGACAATATTGCCTCAGGCAAGCTCGACGCGAACATTGCGGTCGTCATCTCTAACCGGCCCGGCGCAGGCGGGATCGAGTCGGCACGGCGGCGCGGACTGAAGGCGCTGGTGATTCCGTCGAAGGGCAAGGCACGCGAGGAGCACGATCACGAGGTGGTAGCGGCGCTGCGCGAGTATCAGGTTGACCTGGTCTGTCTGGCCGGATACATGCGACTGCTGTCGCCGTGGTTCGTGCAGCAGTTTCCCAACCGCACCCTCAATATTCATCCGGCACTGCTGCCGGCGTTTCCTGGTCTCGAGGCCCAGAAGCAAGCATTCGACTACGGCGTGAAGGTCTCAGGCTGCACGGTACACTTCGTGGACGCGGACCTCGACCACGGCGCGATCATTCTGCAGAAGACCGTACCTGTGCTTGACACCGACGATGAGCACACGCTGGCGGCGCGCATCCTGGAGCAGGAACACATCGCATACACCGAGGCAATCCGGATGGTGCTGGAGGGGAAGTACAGGATGGAAGGACGGAGAATAATAAACCTAGCCCCCAACAACATGACCATGTAAAATGACCATAGTCATCTGGAGGTGACCATATCCTGCCCAGGAATAGCACCACAAGAAAGCCGGCCGTCGCAGTCAATGCCGTCAACGGGAGCAGGGAAATCGCCGCCGGCGAGTTTAAGGCCAAGTGTCTCGCCATCATCGACGAGGTCAATAAAAGCGGCCGGGAAGTGATCATCACGAAGCGGGGCAAAGCGGCCGCCAAGCTCATCCCATTCGCAAAACCAGCGAAGAAAGAACCGATCATTGGAAGGCTCGAGGGCATTGGAGAGATCGTCGGGGACCCGGACGATTTGATCAAACCCGTTTTTCCGTTAGAAGATTACGACATGCTCAAATGATTCTCGTCGACACTCATGTGCTGGTCTGGTTGGAACTCCAGCCGGGCAAATTGTCGCGGGCAGCGAGATCGGCGATTACTAAGGCGCATGCCGCCGACGGGCTTGCTATATCTGCGATCTCACTGGTTGAACTGGCGGGGCTAATCTATCGAGGCCGAGTGCGCCTCCCGGGCAGCTTCGAGTCGAGCATCCATCGGCTCATTCGCGACGTAACAGTGAAGCCCATCTCGCTGGATATAGCAATCCTCACGGCGCATTTTCCACCTGATTTTTCCAATGACCCAATGGACCGCATCATTGCGGCTACCGCCCGTGCGGAAGGAATGCCGCTGGTCACGGCCGACGAGCGAATTCTAAATTGTTCTTTGGTGAAAACCATCTGGTGATTCTTTAGAAACAATGCACAGGGAGGATCGCATGGATCCCTACGACAACGCTCCAATTGCTGATAAGCCTGATCGGCCGCTACCGCGGAATCTTCAGATTGTCCGCGAGTTTCTGACCGCTATTGAAAATGGGGCAACAGGCGATGCCCTGGGACATTTCCTCGCGCCCGAAGTGCTGCAACAGGAGTTTCCAAACCGACTGAACCCCAAAGGCTCGATCAACGGACTGGGCGAGATCCTCGACGCGGCCGAACGGGGCAGGCAAGCCGTCGCCGACCAACGCTTCGAGATACGCAATGCGTTGGTAGAGGGCGAGCGGATTGCGATGGAAGTGTTCTGGACGGGGCGGCTGAAGAAAGAGTTGGGAACCTTGCCTATCGGTGGCGAGATTAGCGCACACTTCGCCGTTTTCCTCGAATTTCGCGACGGCAAGATCGTTTCTCAGAACAATTACGACTGCTTCGAGGAGTTCTGACAGACCGACAGGAAAGCAGGTCCCCTTCGACTTCGCTCAGGACAGGTTCTCGACTCGGACTGAAGTCCTCGCTCGGGATGACAAACTTGGAATGCTTGAAGTGGTAGGCAGCTGGTAACGGTTTAGCAACCGCACTTACTCTTCGCTACATCTCATAGTGCAGCAGCGAGAAGACGTCGTACCCCTGCAGCTTGTCGCGGCCTTTGAGACCATCCAACTCGACCACAAATCCCAGACCACAGATATCAGCGCCCAATGACTTCGCCATTTCGGCGGTCGCTCTCGCGGTGCCCCCAGTGGCCAGCAGGTCGTCGCAAATGACGATGCGCTGGCCCGGCTTGATCGAATCTTTGTGCACTTCCAACGTGTCGTGGCCGTACTCCAACTCGTACTTCCACTGCAGAACTTCGGCGGGCAGCTTCTTCGGCTTGCGCACGGGAACGAAGCCTGCGTTCAGGCGGTACGCCAGCGCAGGGCCGAAGATGAATCCGCGCGCCTCGATGCCCAGAACCAGGTCGATATCTTTGTCAATGTAGTGCTCGGTCAGTGCATCGATGAGACGAGCAAAGCCCAGCTTGTCTTTGAGCAGAGTGGTGATGTCGTAAAACAGAATGCCCGGTTTGGGGAAGTCAGGGATTTCGCGGATCAGCTTCTTAAGGTCGTCACAGTTGTGCGACGTGTGTGGCTGCATGGATTACCAGACTCCTTCGATGCGAAATGATGACGTTTCCAACAACGACGCTGCCGATTCGCTAACATGGTCGACACGTGCGGCGCGCGGCCCCTTCTGCAAACTGAGACGCAATGAGATGTGCTGTTCGCGGGTACCGGTGGCCATCACTTCAACGTCGCCGTTTTCGCAGTTGCGTACCCATCCGGCGATGCCGATCTGCGCCGCTTCTCGCTCGACGAACCAGCGGAAGCCGACGCCCTGAACGCGTCCGGAGATAACATAGCGGCGGGTTTGGAGATCAGGCATATGGCTGTCGCCCACAGCGCGCCCAGCGCCAGGACATCAAACGACGACAAACTCAGCGGCTCCGAGACGTTGCCCCATTCTTCTCAAAGCTGTATCGAAAGTGGCAAATGCGCACTCCGGCCCCGCCGAAGCTACATGCAAGCTATCACTAAAATCCATCCCCTTTTCATACCACAGCATGGCTTGGGTGACCGCCGCCTCATCTTCCACTTCAGCATTTCCCATAGCGAGGATACCGCGAAAGACGGCAAGGATTTCGCGCGGCCCGAGGCGGTAAGCACTCCGAAGCACCCACTCCAATTCGAGCAGTACGGTTTTGGCCAGGAAGACGCGGTCCTGCTGGCGCAGAAATTCAGCGGCGCGTGCCGACTGGGCCGGGTCATCATTCACCACAATGCGGACGAGGACGTTCGTATCGACCGCGGTCATTTCCGCCTTCGCGCTTCGGCCGCAACCGCTTCGTCCATTTGCTTTAGACTCTTACGCCGGCCACTGTAGCCAGCGCATCCGATCAGACTGGCCCAACTGCGGGATGCTGTAGCAAACTTCGGAGTAAGCAGAATGCCTTCGCCCCGCTCCTGCACGACGAACTCGGTCCCCGGTTTCCAGCGATGTGACGCCCGAAAGGACTTTGGAAGCACGACCTGGCCCTTGGTCGAAAGCTTGGTTGTGTGACTCATAGGTAAGACGCTCGGTAAGATTGTGGCAGGCTTTCGCGTCTGACGCAACCTCAAGCGACTAGGCCCGGGACAGGTACGCGCCTTCCGAGGTATCCACGCGGATTTTCTCGCCTTCATTGATGAAGGGCGGCACCTGCACCACAAGCCCAGTCTCGGTCTTGGCCGCCTTGGTAACGCTGCTGGCGGTCGCCGACTTCAAGCCGGGCTCGGTCTCCACCACCGTGAGTTCCACCGTCTGCGGCAACTCGACACCTACGGCCTTGCCATCGAAGAACTCGATCTTGAGCTGCAGGTTAGGGATGAGATACTCGACCGCATCGCCCAGGACGTCGCGGTTCAAGTGAATTTGCTCGTAGTTCTCTGTGTTCATGAAGTGATAATCGTCGCCGTCGGAGTAGAGAAACTCCATCTGTACCTCGTCGACCGTGATCTTCTCAATGGCATCGCCCGACCGAAATCGGTGCTCGAACATGGCGCCGGTGCGCAGGTTCCGCAGTTTCGCCTGGATGAAGGCGCGCAAGTTTCCGGGAGTGCGGTGTTCCACGCTAAAGACGGAGTGCAAGTCGTTGTTGTGCTTGATAACCATGCCCGGACGCATTTGTGTGGCTGGAATCGCCATTTGGTGTAACTCCTCATTTCCTGGGAGAGCCGCCGGTCGGAAGAGCACCCATCACGCCGCGAGCGCGGGTATGTTGGGGGCCCCGCAAAAAACGCGCGGCTCGAAGGACAGACACTTTCGATTTTAACGTGGGCCAACAAAATTGGGAAATGTAGCAGGGGCTCCCAAGGCCGTCGGCTGCAGTGGAACATATTTTTCTTTGACTTTTTCACCGAGCTGCTCGTGAACTTGGGCAACGAGAGCGATGATCGAGGTCTCCAACTAGGATAAGGCTGAACGAACACTCCGCGGGCGGATCTGAGCAATTTCAAAGGCGGCGAATGCATGCTGAGCGCGCGGCAATCCGAATCGCGGTAGAATTTCCAGGAGGACAGACCAAATGAATGATGAAGTCAGAGATTTTGAGCCAAACGGAGAGTATGAAGTGTCAGAGGGCAGTGGCGTCGCGATAGGCCTGACGATGCTGTTCGTTGGACTCGCCGCCGGCGCCCTGGCGGCCTTGCTATTGGCACCGAAGACTGGCAAGCAGATGCGTCGCACGCTCCGCAGAAAATACGAGGATGCGCGCGGATTGATGGAGGATATCGGCGATCAGGCGGGCGATTGGATTGACAAGGGTTCGGAGTGGGCCGACAAGGCAAAAAGTAAGATGCCGCCGCTCAAGAAACCCTTCGGGCGATAACAGTCAGGGATTTCCAACTTGGTCGAGAAGGTCAGTACAGCCGGAAGTTCACTTCCACGTTGATCATGACCGGGACTGCCTGTCCGTCTTTCCTGGCGGGCTCAAAGCGCCATTGCTTGACCGCTTCCACGGCCTTCTCGTCGAGACCCATACCCAGCGGGCGCTGCACGCGAATCTGTTGCGGCTTTCCGTCGGCACTTACGACCAGCCACAACACAACCGTACCTTGATACTTGGCTTTGCGCGCCTCTTCTGAGTACTCCGGATCAGGTGCGTACAACGCTTTGGGTGCGCTGACGCCGCCACCGACTCGGTAGGCTCCGCCGCCATATCCGCCGCCATGGCCGGGGCCAACGCCTGGACCAGTACCTGATCCCACGCCTCCGCCGCTGCCACTGCCAATTCCAGCACCAGACCCCGTGCCGTTGGAAGGAGGTCCAATTACCTTTGAGAGGGGATCACCGAGAGCGCCAACTGTTGGCAGCTTCAGTTGCGGCGGCACTACCACGGTAGGCGGCACCGGCAACTTCGGATTGTCATTGCGGACCACGATCGCCGGAGGAGTGATCTGCTCCTTCGACAGCTTGGGCAGCGCGCCTTTAGGAGCGTTGAGCTTGTCGCGGTCGCCACCACCACCACCGCCGCCGGCGCGCGTCTTGGAAACCGGCATCGGTAAGTAGGGGCTGATATCGGTCGCCAGGCCAATCACTTGTTGCTTGATCTCGTCCTTATGCTGAAACGCCCAGTGGCCGGACCAGATCAGCAAGCCCACGGCCAACATGTGGACGATAAAGGAGTAAACAAACGTATCTTTGCGCTGGGGATACAGTCCCTGCCCTTCGCCGAATAGCGCGGGGATAACCTGATCCTGTAGCGGAACGTTTGGAACCTCTTCGGTCGCCGGTTTGGACACTAAGGGGGTAGACATTTCCTTGTACTACAGTATAGACCCAGAGGCGGACGATAAGTTCCAGAAAAATGTCCGCGACGATGGTTCGTATCTCAGTTGCCGCAATTCATCCCGGTGCCGCGCAGTGCCAGCCCAGTACGGTAACTTTCTGTGATGTTACGTCAACCGCCCACAATCACGCGCAGCGCGTTCCGGTGCACCGCGACCTCCACTGGACTTTGGCAAATATACTCTCCGTCGGCGAAGATTTCGGTCACTGGATCGGTCTTTATGCGTACGCGCGACGCGCGGAAGTACTCCACCTCTTTCATACCGACGTGCGCACCACTATAGACGCTCCGGAAGAGCCGTAGTAAGCGAGGTTTGCTCAATGTTCGGACAAAACAGATGTCCAGCAGGCCGTCATCCATACGCGCCTCGTGGGTCAATCGCATGCCGTGGCCATATTGCGGTCCGTTTCCGGCGGCGATAAGGAATCCGGCCTCGTCGATGCGCGTCTCCCAGCGGCCATTCACTTCGATGGATACGGTGATGCGTGGCGGGCGAAAGCCTCCCAGCACCTGTAGGAGCCCGATCACGTATCCGCCATGTGCGCGCAACCATTGCGGCTGCTTCAGAGTTCGGCGGTTCACGGCGGCATCCAGTCCAGTGCCGGCGATGCAGCCAAAGAATATGGTCCGTGCAACTTCGCGTTCGGCTTCGGCCATACGGCGCAATTGCGATTGCATAATGCGCGCGCCAAGTTCTTCCTTCGCTCCCGACACGGGGTCGCGTTGTGGACCGTCGGGCACGAAGTGCAACGACTCCAACGACTCACCTTGCCATGGGACGGGATCCTCGCCGCTGGCATTGCCGCGCTCGTCGAGTGCTTCGATAGTTCCCAGGTCGATAGAGCGCACGTTACCGCCCGACGTGAAAAAACGCCGCCAGACGGCCAGCGATTCATCTACAGTGTCGATGCCGATGGAACGCGCAAAATCGTTGGCGCTGCCGAGCGGCACAATCAGCGTAGGAATCTGCTTGAGCGCCAAGCCGCCCAAGTGACGATGAATGGTGCCGTCACCGCCAAAGATCAGCGCGGCATCGGGCTGGTCGGTGGGATCGAGTTCGTTGCCGGTAAACAGGTTGACGCCCGGCATTTCGAATTGCAGAACGTGGTGCTCTTTGGCAACAGGTCCAAGAAGGGCAACGGCGCGCACGGCGCTACTTTCGCACATAGCAGGCCAAACGCAAAGTGTTCTTCCTGACTGAATCGCTCAGCGGGGTGCGCGTTGTTGGTTCGATTGAAGCGAGAAAATTTCAAAGAGACTATGGATTAGGACCACGAAAGCCAACCAGCTATTAAGTGATCCGAAACTTCGAGAAGTTGCGAAAACGCTCTCGGAAGTGGTTATGCTCGAGATTGGAGCCGGTTATTGGCAACGAGCCGGGGATGCTGCGCGCCAGCGCTATCGCGAAGCGCCGTAAGGCGGGCTTGGCGACGCCTTGATCGCGCACACCCGTATCGATCGACAGAGCGTTCGCCGAAGACGCCGGTCTCGAACTTACATTTGAGGTCTGAGCGGATTGACCTCGTCCCACGATAAAAATACCACACCATGTCATACAGTCGTTTACCCGAAGCACAGTCAGCGGTAGGCTTCGCGGCGGTTGCGCACGGCGGTAACGTTGACCGTGTGCTCATCTCTTTGATCGAAGAACAGCCGGTAGTCGCCGCAGCGGAGGCGGAAGCCGTTAAGCGGAGGCTTGAGTTTCTTCACATCGCCGGCGCGGTTCGTCAGGTAGCGATCCAGGCAGTGAAGAATTTGCAGTGCGGTGTCGCGGGCAACCGCGCGGATATCGGCGCGGGCCTCAGGCGACCAGATCACGGCGATCCGCTGAGGCTCTGGCAGTTCAGTCATTTACCCAGGCCGAACTCCCGCAGTATATCTTCCTGAGAAATGCCCTCTCCCCGGGCGAGCGAAGCGCGGGCACGCTCAATCGCGGCAGCCGTTTCGGGAGTGACTTCTTCCCCTTCCAGGGGCGCGGAAGCCAGCGAACGTGAGAGCGGTTCCACCATCACTTCGAGCAAGGTGCGCACCGCCGTGAGCTTCTCCTGCGGCAGCATGTCGAGCAGCGCGTGGGCCTGCTGGCGTTCCTGTGTGACATCAGTTCCCATCGGTTCCCTGTTCTTATTCTAAGCCGCAACGCCCCCGCACGGTTAATGATACTCAACTTGCCCTGGTGCAAGGCTGAAATCTTGCCTACTGTCCTGCACTGGGCGCCAGAACGGCATACTCTGCCCAGTTTCGCGTCCAAGAGACGGACGCAAACCCGATGGAACGCGCGAAATCGTTGGCGCTTCCGAGCGGCACAATCAGCGTGGGAATCTGCTTGAACGCCAAGCCGCCCAAGTGACGATGAATGGAACCGTCGCCGCCGATCCAGTGACCGAAGTCTCCGCCGGCGGGGAGCACATTTAGACTAGCATTACGGAAGGCTAACCGAACTGTGCAAGCTTCAAGCCGCACCGCCGCCCTTCGGCGCGACGCGTAGAAATTTCGCCAGCGTTTCCGGCCAGCGCTTCAAGAGTTGCTGTCCAACGCGGCTACCGGTCTTGTGAATGTGCTGTTCCAGCAAGTCGCGGACCAACGCCTGTTCTTTGCCCGTACAGTCCTCCAGCAGATTGGTTTCCACGAACTCCGGATGAAACTTGCGTCCCGCTTCGAAGGTGTGATCGGGATCCCAAACGTACGCCACTCCACCCGTCATGCCCGCTCCAAAATTTCTGCCTGTCGGCCCGAGTATGAGAACGACCCCGCCGGTCATGTACTCGCAGGCATGTTCGCCTACACCCTCGACGATAGCCGTCGCGCCCGAGTTGCGAATCGCAAAGCGCTCGCCAGCGCTTCCAGCGGCGAACAGGGATCCAGCGGTTGCACCGTACAGGGCCACGTTCCCCAGAATGACTTGCGCGTCGCTCGTCTTAGCCAGCTTGCCCACCGGACGAAGAATTAACTCGCCGCCAGATAGCCCTTTCCCGACGTAGTCGTTCGCCGCGCCCTCGAGGGTCAAAGCCATGCCTTCTAAGGCAAAGGCGCCAAAGGACTGTCCCGCGGTACCACGCAGGTGCAACCGGATGTCAGGCTTCACGTCAGGTTGGTGCCGCCGCAGCAGCGACAACTCGCCCGCCATGCGCGCACCAAGAGTACGATCTTCGTTCTTTACCTCCGCATTGCATTCAAACGCCTGACCCGCGACACACGCTGTCAGCGCAGGTTGCACCCACGCATCGTCAACCGGCGGATAGTCCTCCGGACGCGCATTTCGCTTCCCTTCCCAATGCAGCGGACCGTCGCCCATACGCCCGAGCACGGGCCCGAGCTCGAGATTCCCGTCGAAGCGAACCTGTCGCAACAGGTCGGTACGCCCAATGGCCGACTCCAGGGAAGGCAGTCCCATTGCAGCGAGCAGGCGCTGCAGGTCTTCAGCAATGTTAAGGAAGAAGCGGACCACGTTCTCCGGCTTACCGCGGAATTTCGCCCGCAGGTCCAGTCGCTGCGTCGCAATCCCAGTCGGACACGTGTTGAGATGACACTGCCGCGCCATATCGCAACCGATCGCGACCAGGACCGCCGTGCCGAAGGAAAATTCATCGGCGCCGAGCAGCGCTGCCATCAAAATGTCGCGAGCAGTGGACAAACCGCCATCGACCCGCAGCCGCACCCGCCCGCGCAGACCGTTGTACCGCAGAACTTGCTGCGCCTCTGCCAAGCCCAGCTCCCATGGACTGCCGGCATGCTTGATGCTGCTCAAGGGAGACGCGCCTGTGCCACCGCTATGTCCGGCGATCACGATGTAGTCGGCGTAGGCTTTGGCGACGCCCGCGGCGACCGTACCCACGCCCAGTTGCGAGACCAGCTTCACGCCCACAGCGGCACGCGGATTGACGCGCTTCAGGTCATAAATCAGTTGCGCCAGATCTTCAATGCTGTAGATATCGTGATGCGGCGGCGGACTGATCAGCGAGATTCCGGGTTGCGCGTGCCGCAAACGCGCGATGAGTTCACTGACTTTGTGGCCGGGAAGTTGGCCTCCTTCTCCGGGCTTCGACCCCTGCGCGATCTTGATCTCCAGTTCCTCGGCATGTGCCAGGTACTCCGCGGTGACGCCGAAGCGGCCCGACGCAACCTGCTTGATCTTGTTGTTGCGCGGCAGAAAACCAGGTGGAGTGTCAGGCTCGCTGCAATACGCATTGGGATCTTCGCCGCCCTCACCTGTATTGGAGCGACCGCCCAACTGATTCATGGCGAGGGTGATGGTTTCATGCGCCTCGGGGCTGATTGAGCCGAGCGACATTGCACTGGAGACGAAACGCCGGGCCAGACTCGACTTCTGTTCGACTTGATAGACACGGACAACGGCGGCCCAGCAGGGCGGAAGTCCAGTAAGTCGCGTAGCACGGTCGGCTGACGTTCGCTTCCTGAGCCCGCGAAGTTAGACCATGCTTCAGCATGGGAAGGCCCCGTTGCCGTGGCTTGGGTTGTCGCCTTCGCAGCGCCGACAGCTACTTGAAGCTGGCGCGTCCGTTGCGGCTCCCAGGCATGTAGTTCGGCGCCTTCATCGCGGCGGAATCGCACCCAGCCGTAGTCGGGCAGTTCGGAGTTATTGAGCTCGCCTGCCCAGGAGGCACGAATTGACGCTTCGATTTCGGCAAACCCGCGACCTCCAAGCGGCGACGGAGTTCCAGGGAAGCAGCGGTCCACTATATCCGGATCGAGCCCGAGGATGTCGAACAGTTGAGCGGCCCGATAACTGTCGAGAACGGAGATTCCCATCTTCGACATCACCTTGGCCAAGCCGGATCGCAAGGCCTTCAGCAGACCAGCTTCGCCATCTTCTCCGGCCAGTGAGCGGGCGGTTTGCAATGCCAGCCAGGGACAAACCGCCCCAGCGCCATATCCAATGAGCACGGCAGCGTGATGCAGGTCGCGACAATCGCCTGCATCCAGTGCCAGACCGACTTTCGTTCGCAAGCCTGCCTGAACCAGTGCGTGATGCACAGCTCCGGTGGCCATCGCCATGGGGATGGGCAAGGCTTGCTTGGAGGCTCCGCGATCGGTCATGAGGAGGATGCGAACTCCGTCCTGCACCAAGCTAATGGCGGTGCGACCCAAGTCAGCAACCGCGCTTTCCAGTGTGCGGACCGGCGAGAAGGTGCAATACATGCGAGCCAAGGGCAATTCGTCACGCAAGGGATACGTGCCTTCACGTAGCGCTTCCATCTGACCCAGCGACAGAAACGGCGATGGCAGCACCAGCCCGGGCAGAGGCGCGTGCTTGTCGAGCAGATGCGGCCACGGCCCGAGGCGAGTGCGCAGCGATACTACGCACGATTCGCGCAGAGAATCGATGGCGGGATTGGTGACCTGCGCAAACCTCTGGCGGAAGAATCCATATAAAGGACGCGGCGTGCGCGCCAACGGCGCGATGGGAGTGTCGTCGCCCATGGACCAAGTGGCATCCTTGCTATCGAGGGCCATCGGCGCCACCACCATCTTGACTTCTTCGCGGGTGTAACCGAAGCCGTGCTGCAGTCGGGTGATTTCGTCTTTGGATAAAACTGGTACCGGTTGAGGCGCCGGCTCGAGTTGAATGTTGTAGATAAGCCCACCGTAAGCCGACAGTCTGTCGATGTAGCGATCGAGAGGTTCGCCATCCAACAACTGTCCGCGCTCGAGATCGAGCAGAAGCATCTGACCGGGCCCGAGGCGTCCACTGCGAACGATGGATTCGGCACTGACATCGGCAAGTCCAACCTCCGAGCCGGCGACAATCAGGCCCGAGTCGGTGATGATGTACCGGCATGGCCGCAAACCATTGCGATCGAGCGCCGCTCCCAGTAGGCGGCCATCGGTGAACACCAGCGCCGATGGCCCATCCCACGGCTCCATGCAATCGGCATGATAGCGGTGGAAGGCGGTCTCGCTGCCATCGGTAGCCGGGGGCAGAAGCATACGGATCGCCTCCGCTACATTGCGCCCATGGTTCGCCAGCAGTTCGGCAACTTCGTCGAGACTCATAGAATCGGAGGCATCGCCAGTTAGGATAGGCTCGCATTCGCGCGGCAGCGTTGCACGCCGGGCTTCCACGTGCGCGCGATTACCCCAGATGGTGTTGATCTCGCCGTTGTGCGCCAACATGCGCAGTGGTTGCGCACGATGCCACGAAGGCAGCACGTTGGTCGCGTATCGCTGATGGAAGATCGCGAACGGGGTGACAAAGTTCGCATCTTGCAGGTCGGGATAGAACTCGTGCAGCAGCCGGCCCGCGCACATCGCTTTGTAAACCAGGGTGCGCGTGGAGAGCGAGCAGACATAGCTGTCCGTAGATTGGCGTTCGAAAGCTTTGCGCGCAAGATAGAGACGGTGCTCGACTTCGGTCTCGGTCCAGCGTACCGAGTCGGGAACCGTAATCAGCGCTTGACGGATGACGGGAAGCGAGTCGAGCGCAAGCTCGCCCAGCACGTCACGACGAATAGGAACTTCGCGCCACGCAAGCCACCGCAAGCCCTGTTCGGAGATGCACTCTTCGAAGCGCAGAGCGTCGCGGCTGGTTACTCCTTCCGGCGGCAGGAACAACATTCCCACGGCGAGTGGCTGTTCTGCCGGCAACACGATGGCGGTCTGGTCGAGCAGAAAGCGGCGAGGAACAGCAGTGAGGACACCAACGCCATCGCTGCTCTTACGATCGGCGGCGACAGCACCGCGGTGAGCCAGGCGTGCCAGTGCGGTGAGGGTCAACCGCAAGGTGTCATGACTGGACGCGCCGCGGAGGGTCGCAACAAAGCCTACGCCGCACGACTCGTGATCAAAGCGGGAATTGAGAAGGGTCCGGCTTCGGGAGCCCATCGAGTTAGGTCCCATACCCGAATATAGAGCACTGCGCGACTGATGGGACGGTGGAAGCGGACTAATTTCGCAGCCGATACCGAAAGGGGAAAAACGGGCGCAGCGTCGGTGGAAACTTCCGAATGACTGCGGCGCATAACCCTAGCGCATTCAGTGAAATGATGGCGTTGGCAGGTAAACGTCAGGAGCCGCACAACGCCGTCACAAAACCTTCAGGCGGCAACCGCTGACTGATATTCCTCGTACGCACCCTTGAAGTCGGTCACGTGGTGATCGCCTTCGAAATGCCAGATCCGGGTGGCGACTTCGTCGATGAGATCATGGTCGTGCGTGACCAGCAATACGGTGCCCTGATACCGCTGCAGCGCGATGTTCAGCGCGTTGATGGCTTCCAGGTCCAAATGGTTGGTGGGTTCGTCGAGCACTAACACATTCGGCTTTTGAAGCATGAGCTTGCAGAACAGCAGCCTCGCGGCTTCGCCGCCGGATAGAACCTCAGTACGCTTATTGCCATCGTCGCGTGCGAAGAGCATCTGCCCCAGCAGGCCGCGAATTTCCTCGTTGGCCGCTCCCGGGTCCCAGCGATGCAGCCACTCGAACGCAGTCATTCCTTTTTCGATGAGCGCCCGATGGTCCTGCGCGAAATATCCGACTTGTGCCTCGTGTCCCCAGACGACTTCGCCGTCACTTAAGAATGGACCGTCGTAGCCGCTGGTCTGGCGCAGTTCAGATTCCGGGACAGTCGGCGAGTTGGCCAGCAACGCGTTCAGCATTGTCGTCTTGCCGGCGCCGTTGCGGCCCATCAGCGCGATCTTCTCGCCGCGAGTCACGCTTGCCGTGAAGCCGCGGATGATCTCGCTGTCGCCGTACGACTTGCTTACACCTTCGAGTTCCAGGATGTGTTTGCCTGACGGGCGCTTTTGCTCGAACTTGAGGTATGGCCGCTGTATGTTCGACTTCGCCAGCTCGGTGACCTGCAAGCGTTCCACTTCTTTGCGTCGCGACTGCACTTGGCTGGAGCGAGTGCCGGCAGAGAAGCGCGCGATGAACTCGTTCAGCTGCGCGATCTTCTTTTCGCGCTGCGCGTTCTGGCCTTCGATCTGCGAACGAATTTGCGTCTTCGCCATCACCATCTCGTCGTAGCTGCCGGTGTAGGTGATGATGGTTTCGTAATCGATGTCGGCGATGTGGGTGCAAACGCTGTTCAGGAAATGACGATCATGCGAGATGACGATCACCACCCCGTCATAGTTCTTCAGGAAGCCTTGCAGCCAGTGGATCGAGTCCAAATCGAGGTGGTTCGTCGGCTCGTCAAGCAACAGCGCCTGCGGATGGCCGAAGAGAGCCTGCGCTAGCAGCACGCGGACTTTTTGGCCGCCTTGCAACTCACTCATGGGTCGCTGATGCATCTCGTCGGGAATATCCAGGCCCTGCAGCAGGAGCGCGGCATCGGTCTCGGCAGAGTAGCCATCTTCTTCGCCGACGATGCCCTCCAGTTCGCCCAACTTCATGCCGTCGTCGTTGGTGATTTCGTGCTTCTCGTAGATGCGGTCGCGCTCTTCCATTGCCGCCCACAGCCGCTTGTTGCCCATGATGACGGTATCGAGCACACGATAGGCGTCGAAGGCGAACTGGTCCTGGCGCAACACGCCAAGCTTCCGCGGACGCACCACGGTGCCCTTCTGCGGCTCCAGTTCGCCGGTCAATAGGTTCATGAAGGTGGACTTCCCCGCCCCATTGGGACCGGTGAGGCCGTAGCGTTTCCCGGGTGTAAACGCGGTAGAGACTTCGTCGAACAGAACTTTAGCGCCGTAGCGCATGGATACATTGCTGACTGAGATCATGATTTTTCTTCAGGGAACTGCGGGAAAATTGCCTACAAGGAGGGTCGCAGCTATCCATACAAGAATATCACGAGCGCGCGCGAACTCCGCGAGACAGAGGTGCGTGGTAGTGGCGGTTTGAAGCCTACTACCAGTGGGCTTGCGCTTCAAGCGTAAGTGTAGCTTCGCGGGTCGTCTAGACACTGGCCTGATCCCAACTCCTAGCTCTCGCCCCGCTTACGCAGGAAGGCCGGGATCTCCAGGTCATCCGTGTCATAGCTGATGTTGACGCTGGTGCTCACGGTTTCAATCGAGGGGGGCTCGGCTCGACCGGCAGCTGCAGCAGCCCGCGCTTGAATTTGGGCCTCGTCCATCGGCTCGGCGTGGCGGACGATCTCGGAGTCAATGTCGTCGAGATTGTCGGGGATGTACGGAATCGCGCGCGGCCGTTCCACTCCACGCTGCGATTCAGTTTCCGACGGCTTGACTGCGTCGAAGCGCGACGGCACAGGCTTCTCCGGCGCAGCTTGCGGCTCCTCCACCCCATCACGCGCAAAAGTGGCGCGTGTTGGGGACCCCGGCTCGCGCATGGACGGCACTTCGTAAGTTGCGTGGACGCTAGCTGCGGAAGCACGCGCGTGTTGCATTACATCAGCCACCGGGTTCGAGTGCTCGCGCCGGCGAGAAACGTCCTTGAAGCCGGTTGCGATCACGGTGATCTTGACGTCGTCCTTCATCTTCTCGTCGAGCACGGCGCCGAAGATGATGTTGGCGTCTTCATGCGCGGCGCTTTGGATGATGGTAGAGGCCTCGTTCACCTCGGCCAGCCGCAGTGAGCTGGAACCGGTGATGTTGATGAGGATGCCGCGCGCGCCGTCGATGGCGCCGGCCTCGAGCAGCGGAGACGCGATCGCGGCCTGCGCCGCCAGCGTGGCGCGACCTTCGCCCTTCGCGGTTGCGGTGCCCATCACG
Source organism: uncultured Acidobacteriaceae bacterium (assembly GCA_963721155.1). Classification (GTDB taxonomy): domain Bacteria; phylum Acidobacteriota; class Terriglobia; order Terriglobales; family Acidobacteriaceae; genus Bog-257. The sequence continues at coordinate 606,451 of CAVRID010000005.1, forward strand.
GCGTAGCCCATGCCGGCCATGATCGTCTTCACGTCGGCGAAGTCGCGATTGATGATGCCGGGAATGGTGATGATGTCGGAGATGCCTTGCACGGCTTGCCGCAGAATGTCGTCGGCGACGCGGAACGATTCGAAGAAGCCGGCGTCTTTGGCGACGGCGAGCAGCTTTTCGTTGGGGATCACGACGGTGGTATCGACGGAGTCGATCAGCTCTTGCAAGCCGCGCTCCGCCTGGTTTTGGCGACGCTTGCCTTCGAAAGCGAACGGCTTGGTGACGACGGCGACAGTGAGCGCGCCCATCTCGCTGGCTAGCGAGGCGATGATCGGCGCCGCGCCTGTACCCGTACCGCCTCCAAGACCGGTAGTGACGAAGACCATGTCCGCGCCTTCGAGCGCTTCGATGATTTTGTCGGCGTCTTCAAGCGCAGCTTTGCGGCCGACATCAGGATTAGCGCCCGCGCCCAAGCCGTTGGTCAGCTTGACGCCAAGCTGGATCTTCACCGGCGCATTCGATAGCTTGAGCGCCTGGAGATCGGTATTGGCGACGACAAATTCGACGCCTTCGAGGTGCGACTCGATCATGCGATTGACGGCGTTGCCACCACCACCGCCGACGCCGATGACCTTGATCTTCGCGGAGTTCAGCAGCTCTTCGTTGAAGTGAATGCGAATGTCGTTTTCGGGGTGGCTCTTGTCGTTGAAATCTTCGATCATCTCGACTCCGATGAGCGCCGTCGCACGGCGCTGGTTAGCTCTGCAAAATTGCTTACGCGTTCTGTCGGGCGAACAAGCCTCTCAGCTTTGCTCGCAGTCCTCGATCAATGTTCATGCGCGCCTGGCGCGCGCGATGTCCGTAGAGCACCATACCGATTGCCGTCGCAAACTCCGGCTCCAGCAAGTTCGACGGCAACTTAGCGATTGGCACTGGATAGCCGAGTCGCACTTGCCGGCGCAGAATGTCGTCGGCAACCTCAAGCAGCGAGTTGAGTCGCGATCCGCCGCCAGTGAAAACCAGTCCCGCTCCGAGGAGATCGTAAATGCCGGCCTGACGAAGGTGATCGCGAAGCAGTTCCATCAGCTCGCGCGCACGAGGCTCCAGAATTTCGCCCAGCATGCGCTGCTGCATGAGACGCGACGGGCGATCGCCAACCGAAGGCACCTCGATCTCATTGCCTTCGGGAATGCGGGTGACGATGGCGCAGCCAAACATCTTCTTGATGTTCTCAGCGTCGGGAATCGGCGTACGAAAGCCCACTCCCACATCGTTGGTGAAATGGTCGCCGCCAATTGGGATTGCACCAGTGTGGATCACGACGCCTTCGTAGTACACGATGAGACTTGTCGATCCGGCTCCAATGTCGACCAGGCAGACGCCGAGTTCGCGCTCGTCGGTTTGCAAGACCGAGTCAGCACAGGCAAGCGCTTCAAACACGGTGTCGTCAACGTGAATGCCAGCGCGGTTCATGGCCGAAACCACGTTCTGCGTCGCGGTGGTTCCCGCAGTCACCACGTGCACGCGGACCTCGAGCTTTCTCCCCATCAATCCAGCAGGATCGTGCACTCCACCTTGTCCATCGAGAATGAACTCTTGCGGCAGCAAATGCAGGGCTTCGCGGTCATCGGGCATGGCGATGCTGCGCGCCTTCTCCACGGCCTGACGCACATCTTCGCGGCTGATCTCGCGCGAACGCGATCCCAGCGAGATGCCACCGTGACTATTCACGCCACGGATATGCGAGCCAGCCACTCCGACCACGGCGTGCTCCACCGGAGCTTGCGCTACGTTCTCGGCATCTTCGACCGCCTTCCTGATCGAGTCGACGGCCTTGTCGAGATCGGCAATGACGCCCTTGCGCATACCACGCGAATCGGAGATGCCATGACCGCGATAACGCAAGGCGTAGTCATTCACTTCGGCGACGATAACGCAGGTCTTGGCGCTACCAACGTCAATCACTGTAAGCAGGTTCTCTGTTTGACTTCCCATGGTTTACGCGTGCTTCTTCGTCTTGTGCTTCACCGCTGGCTTATTTTGGAAAGCTGGCGGCGCTGGTGCCTCTGCATTGCTTGCCCCGTTACCAAGCACACCATCGGCTTTGGGGTTACTGCTCGCGGAATCGGGATTAACAATTACCTGGTGTTCGTAGCGCAAATCCACCGACTCCAATCTCTGGAACTGCGCTCTCCACTCCTGGACGTGGGCCACGTAGATCTTGAACCGCTCTAGAAAATTCGACGATCCAAGATGCACGAGCACGGCCCCCTTCGCGTCGGTGACGGTCGCCTTCACGTCGTCAGGGTCGGAAAGATCGACGTCGCTGAGGTCACGCGAGTAATGCGCTCCGCCAGAGTCAAGGTCCTTGATCAGTTGAGTGTAGATCTTCATCCGTGCGGCGCGCGTCGAGACCGGCTCAGTGTCGGGCATTCCAACCACCACCGGGAAAGAATACTTCGCCATCTGGCCCGCGGGAAGATCCATGACCACGCCGTGGGCGTCAATCAGTTCAATATGAGAATTGACTTCTACAAACGCAGCCGGCGTGCGCTCGTTGACAACAATGTTCAGGCGGTCCGGGAGCAGTCGCATTACCGTGGCGGATTGCACCCAGGGAATTTGCTCCAATTGTTGCTTGCGAAGATCCAGCGGAACAAAAAAGACGTTGCGATTAAGGTCACTCGCCATCACGTCCATCACTTGAGAACGGCTGACATTGCTGTTTCCCGAAACCTGGATGTTGTCGCTGGAATCGATGCGAAAGCGCCAGGAGCGGGTGGCGTATTGATGGAGCGTAATCCAGATGAGAGCAACGCTCCCCAGGACCAGGAGCATGATGAGCGCGATCTTGAGGCGACCGGCTGCCTTGCGTGGCAGCGCTCCGCGACGCACCGGAACGCGCTTCTGCCCGCGCAGGAATGGCGATTCGGCCTCGTCATCGAGGTCGAGCATGCGGGCGTCAAGCGGCGATTCGTCGAAGCCGCGCGGACGCACAGCAGCATCGCTAACCCGCGCTTCGAGTTCCTCTTCCTGCGTTGCTGATGAACTTTTTCGAGCCATGAAAACCGGGTGAAACCCCCAGAACTTCGGCCATTCGCCTCACTATAACCGTTTTTGTTGAGATTGCGGAAAGAGAGAACCACAAGCGCCAGATTCACCAGCGAACTTGAACCACAAGAGTAAACTTGAGATCCTTCGCGCGCACGAGAGGCCGTTAGCTGACGGGCTCGGGCGCATGGCTTCGCAACCCATCCAGGATCTGCGGTCCGAGTTGCCAAACATTTCCCGCGCCAAGGGTGAGGATCACGTCACTTGGCATCACTGCAGTCGCCACTAGCTTCACAGCTTTGGCGAACGAGGAGGCATAGAGGGCTTCCTGTCCGCCGACTTCTGTGATGCGCCTCGCCAGCATCTCGCCGGTGATTCCCGGGATTGGTTGCTCACTGGCCGCATAGATATCGAGCACGATCACCGAATCGGCGTCGCGGAAGGCAGTACGAAAATTCCTCAAGCAGCAATTGGGTGCGGGTATAGCGGTGGGGCTGGAAGATCACATGCACTTTGCCAAATCCGCACTGTCGCGCGGCTGCCAGTGTGGCGCGAATCTCGGTAGGGTGATGTCCGTAATCGTCAACCACAGTGACCCCGGCGACACTGCCGATGACCTGAAAGCGGCGATCGACTCCATTGAAAGTTTGCAGCGCACCCCGAATTTCCTTCACCGGCACGTCAAGCCCAATTCCCACCGCAATTGCCGCCGTGGCATTTCTTATGTTGTGTTCTCCAGGGACACGCAAAGCAAATTCGCCCAGCGGATTTCCACGATAGGTGACATGAAAGCTGCTCAGCGCCGGAGAACCTTTGCGAGGACCGCAGCACACGCTCGAAATGAGAAAGTCGGATTGCTCGTGCGTGCCGTAGGTCAGGATCCGCCGTTGCACCGCGGGCAGCAGCCGGCGCAGATCATCATTGTCATTGCAGGCCACAACCATCCCGTAGAAGGGCACCAAATCCATAAACTTCAAGAAGGTTTGCTCCACGTCTTCCATGTTGCGATAGCAATCCATGTGCTCGCGATCTATGTTGGTAACCACAGCGAGAATGGGCGACAGCTTCAGGAAGGAACGATCGCTTTCGTCAGCCTCCGCGACCAGGTATTGGGATTTCCCCAGACGGGCATTGGAACCCATCGCGTCAACGCGGCCTCCGACGACGACCGTAGGGTCGAGGCCGCCCGCAGCCAGCACCGCCGCAATCATCGATGTGGTAGTGGTCTTGCCATGCATGCCGCCAACGGCGATTCCGTATTTAAGGCGCATCAATTCCGCCAGCATTTCAGCGCGCTGAATGACCGGAATGTGTTGCTGGCGTGCTGCCACAACCTCGGGATTGTCTCGAGTGATGGCCGAACTGGTAATCACAACTTCCGCGCCCAACACGTTTTCCGCGCGATGCTCGCTACAGATGACAGCCCCCATGCGAGCGAGCCGTTGCGTGACGGGCGAGGTCTTGAGGTCGGAACCGGAGACTTTATAACCCAGATTGAGTAGCACCTCGGCGATACCACTCATGCCGATGCCACCGATACCGACAAAATGGACGTGCTGGATTTTTGCAAACATGCGGAGACGAGTCTCTAGGCTACAGCGTGACGGCTTTGGACGCCAGCGGCGCGCACCGCCAGCGAAGCGATTGCAGCTGCTGCGCCAGGATGAGCAAAGCGGCGCGCCGCCTCCGACATCTTCGTTAGTTGCGCGCGATCACGTAGCAGAGCAGCGACCTCGTCCACCAGGCGATCGCCCGAAAGTTCAGACTGCGGCAATAGGCGGGCAGCGCCGCCCTCGGCAAGCGCCGCGGCATTCTGCGTCTGGTGGTCATCGGCAGCGGTCGGCAGCGGAATGAAGATAGCAGGTTTCCCTGCCGCGGTGATCTCGGCGACCGTGCTGGCGCCGGAGCGGCAAAGCAGCAAATCCGCGCGGGCAAAGGCTCCGGGCATGTCGTCAATGAAAGGCGACACCTCCGCAGAAATCATGGCACGCAAATAGACTGCCTGGGCATTAACGTAATCCTTTTCGCCAGTCTGGTGGATGATATGAATTCCAGGCACGGTGTCCATCAGCTTCGGCAGTGCGTCCAGCACGGCCTGGTTAATAGCGTGAGCGCCTTGACTGCCTCCGAAGACCAGAAGCGTTGGACGAGCATCCTTCGCGCGGGCGGGAACATGAAAGAACTCCTGCCGAACCGGGACGCCAGTCACATGGCAATTACGAAAATAGTGGCAGGTCGCCTCAAAGTGGACCGCCGCGACTTTCACCATCGGCGCAACAATGCGATTGGCGACGCCGGGAATCACGTTGGGTTCGAAGGCAAGGGTGGGCACGTTCATCATGGCCGCCGTCAGCATCGCCGGGCCCGAGGCATAGCCGCCGACGCCGATCATGACATCGGGTCGAAATTCGCGGATCAACTGGGCCGCCGCGATGAAGGCACGCGGGAGATCGAGCAACGTCTTGAGCCGCGTCGCAAGATCTACCCGGTTCAGCGCACCCACTTGGATGAGATGCAAGTCGAATCCTGCCGCCGGAACCAGCCGTGTCTCTATGCCGCGCTGGGTGCCCACGAACATTACCTGCGCGTTGTAGCGAGAACGCAACTCTTGCGCGATGGCCAGCGCAGGAATAACGTGTCCGCCGGTGCCGCCTCCCGCCACGATCACGCGCATGGCTAGTCCGTCTGTTGGGTGATGTTAAGCAAGACTCCGACACTGGCCAGAGTGATGAACAGCGAAGAACCGCCGTAGGAGATGAAAGGCAGCGGAATTCCCTTGGCGGGCATCATTGCCAACACTACGCTGATATTGAACAGCGCCTGCACCACCACCATCGCGGTGAAGCCGGTGGCAAGGAATTTCCCGAACATGTCGTCCGTGCGCAGTGCTGTCCGGACGCCGCGATATAGGAAGATGCCGAAAAGCGTGACCACCAGCAACGAGCCCCACAGTCCCATCTCTTCCGCGGTTACGGCGAAGATGAAGTCGGTATGTGGCTCCGGTAAGTAGAAGAGCTTTTGCTTGCCCTCCATCAGGCCCAGGCCGGTCAAACCCCCGGTACTGACGGCGATCATCGACTGGATGATGTGAAAGCCCTTCCCCTGCGGGTCCTTAAAGGGATCGAGAAAGGCCTGCACTCGCCCCCAGCGCCAAGGCACGCGCACGACCAGGAAGTAGAGTGGCAACAATGACGCGCCGAGCGCGTACCACAGATACTTCATGTTCATACCGGCGACGAACAACACGGCGGCGGAGATCGCCAGGCACGCGATCGCGGTGCCGAGATCGGGCTCCTTCACAATCAGCAGCGCGAACAAGACAACTGGGGCGGCGGCCGGAAGCAGCACATTCTTCCAGTCGGTGATTTGTTGCCAGCGTGACTCCAGGAAGTAGGCGAGATAAAAGATGATGGCAGGCTTCGCCAACTCCGAGGGCTGCAAGGAGAAACCGCCGAGCTTGATCCAGCGATGCGTATTGTGGGAATCACGAAATAGGAAGACGGCGATCAGCAGCAGCGAAGTAAATCCCAGGAAGGTAAAGACCACCGACGCCCGCCGGTATTTCCGGTAGTCGATGTTCATAATGACTAGCATGGCCGCGATGCCGGCGCCAGCCCACGCCATCTGCCGCAGCAGGAAACCATAGGGTGAACCGAAGCGCTCTTTCGCCATCACGGCCGAAGCGCTGAAAACCATCACCAGCCCGATAAAGACCAGTAACAGCGTAACCGTGAACAGCCACTTATCAACGCTGACCCGCTTGGCCATTATTGCCCGCCTCCGCGACTGCCGCTGCCAACGTGCTCTCGCTGCTGTTCTCTCGATGCGAGTTGGCGAACCAGATGTTTGAAGGTCTCGTCCGCGATGTTCGTAGCTGTCAAACTGATCGAAGCTGGCACAGGCGGGAGCGAGCAACACAATATCGCCCGGCGTGGCGGATTCACTCGCACGCTTGACCGCGGCCTCCAGCGTCCCTACGCTTGCGATATCGGTTCCCTGCACCTGCGATTCGATCTTGGTGGCGGCAGCGCCGATGGTGTACAGGCGTTTTACTCGCTCCTTCAATAGCGGATTGAGCACGCTGTAGTCACTGCCTTTGTCTTTGCCGCCCAGGATGAGGTGAATGCCTCCGGGAAAAGACTCTAATGCCTTGATGGTTGCGTCAACGTTCGTGGCTTTTGAATCGTTGTAATAGGCGACACTGCGAATCGTAGCCACGAACTCGAGGCGATGCTCGACGGCTTTGAATTCGGACACCGCCCGACGAATCTGTTCCGGCTCGACTCCGGCCAACATTCCGACGCAAACAGCGGCCAGCACATTTTCGAGATTATGCGCACCTTTCAGAGAAATCTCGGTGACGGGCATAATCTCGCGATCGCCTTGGCCATCGCGCCAGACTATGTTGCCTCCGCGAACAAACGCGCCGCTCAAAGTCTCCTTCAGCCGGCTGAACCAGCAAACGAAAGATTTCTTAGCCGCGGCCATCTCACGGCAGGGCCCGTCGTCGGCATTCAAAACGGCGAAATCGTTCGCGCTCTGGTTCTCGAAGATACGGGCCTTGGCTGCGGCGTATTTCTCAAACGAATGGTGACGGTCAAGGTGATCGGGGGTGACATTCAATACCACCGCGATGTGGGCGTGAAAGCTCTCAATGGTCTCCAGTTGGAAGCTGCTGATCTCCAACACGACCCAAGTGTCGTCTGTTGACGTCTCGACGAAGGTAATTGCGGGGGTCCCGATGTTCCCACCGACTAGAGTCTTACGGCCGCCGGCAGCGATGATCTCGCCCGCCAGCGTCGTGGTGGTGGTCTTGCCGTTGGAACCCGTGATGGCGACGATCTGCCCTTTGAGGAAGCGCGCGGCGAGTTCCACCTCGCCGATGACAGGAATACCTAACGCGCGAGCCTGCACCAGCTGCGGAACATCGAAGGGCACACCCGGACTAATCACGATCAAGTCCTGGTCGCGGAAGATGCGCTCGCCATGCTGTCCGGTTTCGACGGTGATGCCGTGGTCGAGCAGTAGAGGAATCTCGTGACGCAGTTGCTCCTGCGACTTAGCGTCGGAAACCGCAACCCGCGCGCCGTGCTTCTCCAGGAACAGAGCGCTGGCCACGCCGGATTTGCCCAGCCCAACCACCAGCACGCGTTTGCCTTTGACGTCCATCAGGAATTACGCTCGCGTCGCCATTGTGCCACGTTTGCCGCGCCTCTAGCGCAACTTCAAGGTGGTGAGAGCAAAGAGTGCAAACACCAGCGAGGCAATCCAGAAGCGCACGATCACCTTCGACTCACTCCACCCCATCAGTTCAAAGTGATGGTGGATAGGCGCCATCTTGAAAATGCGCTTCTTGCGCAGCTTGTAGGAACCTACCTGAAGAATGACCGAAAGCGCCTCAATCACGAAGATGCCGCCGATAAATGGAAGCAGCAGTTCCTGCTTGATGATGACGGCAACGGTGCCAATTGCCCCGCCCAGCGCCAGCGATCCCACGTCGCCCATGAAGATCTCGGCTGGATGCGCGTTATACCAGAGAAAACCGATCGCGGAACCGACCATCGAGCCGCAGAAGATGGTCACCTCCGATACCTGCGGCATTTTGGAAAGCTCCAGATAATCGGCAAACACGGCGTGGCCGCTGACATAGGTGAGCACGGTGAGCGCTCCCGCAGCGATCACGGTGCAGCCAATCGCCAATCCATCGAGACCGTCTGTGAGGTTAACGGCATTGCTGGAGCCGACAATAATGATGGCCACAAACGCGAGGAACGGCAGAAACGCCAAAGCGGAAAGGTAGCCGTGGTGCAATCGGTCGATCACCAGGTCGGGACGGAAGTGCTTGAGGAACGGCACGATCAGACGTGTGGAATAGAGCCCATGCGTCTCCAGGGCGCTCAAGATTGCACCGATTACAAAAGCTGCTAGAAACTGATAGCCCAGCTTGGCGCGCGCGGTAAGACCGAGGTTGCGGCGGTGTACCACCTTCAAATAGTCGTCGGCGAAGCCAATCGCCCCGAATGACAGCGTTGCCAATACGGCGATCCACACGAAGCGGTTACTAAGATCGGCCCATAACAGCGTTGGGACAATCATGCCCACCACAATGAGTAAGCCGCCCATGGTCGGCGTGCCGGCCTTCTTCAGGTGGTCCTTGGGGCCATCTTCGCGGATGTATTGCCCTATCTGGAATTCACGCAGGCGGCGAACCACTGCCGGCCCAATGATAAGGCCTATGAATAATGCGGTGAGACTGGCAAACACGGTACGGAAAGTTAAATAGCGAAAGATTCGGAACGGACCGACATGAAAGACGAGAAAACCCTTCTGGTACAGCAACCAATAGAGCAAATTCTTCCCCGTTCTGAATGTTATGCAGGAGCTGCAACTCTAATGTGCAGCGTCCGGCATTGTGCCTACCCAACCTTCAAGCGCGCGCTCCAGGCGAACTCCACGTGACGCCTTGAGCAGAACCACATCGCCGGTTTTGACTTCGCGCCGCAGCCACTCAGCGGCCTCTTGCGGCGTATTGACGAACTCGGCGTTCATTCCGGCGCGAGTTGCGGCTTCCACCATCGCCTTCGCCAGCCCCCGCACCCCAAGCAGCCGGTCGATCCTATAGTCCGCCATGTGCTCTCCGCAATCGCGATGCATCGCTTCGGCGGCGGGCCCGAGTTCCAGCATCTCACCGGCGACCACAATCCTGCGCCGGGCCGCAATCTGGGCCAGCGACCGGACCATGTTGTCGAGGGCCTTAGGATTGGAATTGTAGCAATCGTTGATAATGGTCGCGCCCGCGTAACTCAGAATCTCTCCCCGTTTGTCTCCGGGCGCCAGGGTGGCAAGCGATTCGGCGGCGGTGCGGAGCCCAACACCGTACTGCAGTCCCACAGCGACTGCCGCCAGCGCATTGTAGATACTGTGCTCTCCCAGCAACGGAAGCGCTGCCGGGACGTGCCCGGCATCGGTCACAATTTCGAACACCGAGCCCAGCGGGCCGCGCGATTCGATCTTGCGCGCCGATACGTCAGCCGCCTTGTGAAGTCCGAAGGTAACGACTTTTCCGTGGAAGTCGCGCCCGAACTGCGACACGTATTCGTCGTCGGCGTTCAACACCGCAATGCCGCCGGCGTTAAGAGACTGTATCAGCTCGTACTTGGCGCGCGCGATGGCCGCGATCGAATCGAAAAACTCCAGGTGGACGGGCGCTACCATGGTCACGACGCCGCAATCCGGCTGCGCCAGCTTGGCCAGAGCCGTAATCTCACCGGCATGCGACATACCCATTTCGACCACCGCCATGTCATGCTCCGGTTCCAGCTTAAGCAACTGTAGCGGCATGCCAAAATGATTGTTCAGGTTACCCTGCGACTTCAGCACGCGATGCCGAGTGCCTAACACGTGAGCGATGGCTTCCTTGGTCGTCGTCTTACCGGCCGAACCAGTCACCGCGATGAGCGGTTTTCCCCACAGTCGGCGAACGGCAGCAGCAAGCCGTTGCAAAGCCGCAAGTGGATCCTCCACCGCCAACAACCGACTCTCCTGCGAGAACCGTGCCTCCCGATCTTTGGCAATAACGGCGGCAATCGCTCCCTTGGCGAGCGCTGCCCCGACAAAATCATGCCCGTCTAGTCGCTCGCCGCGAACCGCGAAGAACAGGTCGCCCGCTTGCACGGTGCGCGAATCAATGGAATAGCCGCTGGCGACCGAGGCTGGAGCAAACTCTCCGGTGGCCTGCATGAATTCGGCAGCGCGTGACAGGGTCAGCTTCATGATTTTGCCGAATGCGTGGATGACGAGATTGAGTACCCGGCGTTCTCCAGCGCATTTCGCGCCATCTCAATATCGTCGAATGGGATCGCGCCTGCGGCCGTAACCTGGACCTTCTCGTGACCCTTCCCGGCGATCAGAACGATGTCGTTGGCCCGCGCCTCATTGAATTGCCTGGGTGATAGCTTTGCGCCGATCAGGTTCCAGAGTGTAACGAGTGCCGGAACGCTGCAACCCTGGTAGCGCATCGTTCATGATGTCGAGAGGATTCTCGCGTCGAGGATTGTCGCTGGTTAGCACCACGAAGTCACTGCCGGCTCCAGCGGCTGCGCCCATCAGGGGACGTTTGCTGCGGTCACGGTCTCCGCCGCATCCGAAAACGGTGATGACTCGTCCCGGCCCTCCACGCTGCGCCAGGAACTCGCGCGCAACCGCGGTCAGATTACGCAGCGCATCGTCGGTGTGTGCATAGTCCACGATAACGGTAAACGGTTGGCCGACATCCACGCGCTCGAAGCGTCCTGGCACTTGGGCCAGCTCACTAGCCGCCATGGCAACGGCACCGGGCTCGACATCGCGTGCATAAGCCGCAGCGGACGCGGCAATGAGGTTCAGTACGTTCACCCGCCCTAGCAGTGGACTCCAAATAGGATATTGACTCGTCGGCGTCACCAAGGTGAACTTGGTTCCACTCTTCTCGATGCTGACATCTTTCGCGCGAAAATCCCCAGCGTCGAAACCGTAGGTAATCAGCTCCTGTTGCTTCTTGAGCAGCTTTACAATTCGTTGGCCGTACTCGTCTTCAATGTTAATCACAGCGACCCTCGGCGGCTCGGTGCCCGAACCTGTGAAGAGGATCGTCTTCGAAGCGAAATACTGCTCCATGGTTCCGTGGTAATCAAGATGATCGCGCGTCAGATTGGTGAACACGGCCACGTCGAACGGCACCCCATAAACGCGTTGCTGCTCCAAGGCATGTGAGGAGACTTCCATCACTACTTCGATACAGCCCGCCTCCAGCGCGCGCGCAAAGAGCTGATTCAGTTCCAGCGCCTCGGGTGTGGTGTGGGGAGCGGGCAGCACCTCTTCGCCGATGCGATATTCCACGGTACCCACCAGTGCAGCTTTACGCCCAGCCGCGCCCAACATGGCATTAAGGATGAACGCAGTCGTCGTCTTGCCATTCGTTCCTGTAATTCCGGTGATAGAGAGCCGCTCGGCGGGACGACCATAGAAGTTTGCGCTGAGCCGCGCCAACGCCCGTCGGCCATGCGGAACCTGCGCCCAGGCAATGTCCGGACATGGCGGCAATGAATCGCTGACAACGGCAACTGCCCCTGCCTGAAGAGCCCTATCGATGTATTGATTACCGTCAGTGCTCTCGCCGCGGATAGCTACGAAACACCAGCCCGGCTGCACCCGCCGGCTGTCGTAGTCGAGACCGGCGATCTGCGGATTGCCTTGCTGCGCGAGATACTCCGCACCATCCAGAAGATCAAGGAAATTCATCTTTACCGAACAAAAGGGTCTGACTCGCCGGCTACGCGCTTGCGCCAGGTCCGGCAATACCCAGGAAAACCAACAAAGCGCGGTTCAAGCACACCATGTCCTCGCCGGATAAGCGGCCAACACGCTTCCCGATCTTGGTTCTTGGAATGGTAATTACCTTATCCACCATAATGCGACACAGGGCGCGCAAGCCATTTCTGTCATTCGGTTCGATTGGTATGCGGAACAAAACGGCGCTCTCGGGATTGGTCGTGAAAGGGCAGACCGTTATGGACTTCGTGGTGTCGAATCGGTCATCCTGTACGATTATGACCGGGCGGGGCTTGCCTGCGTAATCCCTCCCGCCAGCCACCGTCCAAATCTCTCCCCGTTTCACTCATCGCCCCAATCAGAGATTGAGTCGATGAAAGCCTGATCGTCCTTCTCTTGGGGGCTATTTGCAATTAGGAGTGACTGCCGGTGCGCCTCTCGCGCAAACTCCGGCGAGCGCACGTCTGGCACCCAAATCTGGATGGGACGTAGTCCTTGGCCGCGTAGCCGCTCCCTGTGCGCCCTGACCTTGTCCCGCGATGACTTAGATTGTGTTTTGGCTCGCATTGATAGCTCACAAGCGGTTACATGTAACTTTCTATCAGATTGGCGGATGAAATTCCACCCTTGACAAGGGATCAGTTTCCAGTATTACATTTTAGATAAAGTAATGGAGCCAACAATGGAGTCTGCAATCACTGTTAAGGGCCAGATCACAATACCCAAGGCAATCCGCGAATACCTTCACGTTAAGCCAGGCGACCGGGTGAAGTTCTTCGTGCACCCGAACGGCACCGTTTTCCTGTTGCCCAAGATCCCGGTTTCGGCCTTGCGCGGCATCGTTAAGAGCTCGCGGCGAGCAACTCTTGAGGAGATGGACGAGGCCATTGCAGCCGGTATTACGGAAAGGTATAAAGCCTCCGCGCGAAAATGATTGGCCTCGATACCAACGTTCTGGTTCGCTACTTTGCGCAGGATGATCCAGCGCAGTCGTACAAGGCTACTGTACTTATAGAACAGCGCCTGACGGAGCAAAGTCCTGGGTTCGTGAGTATTGTTGCGCTCGCGGAGACGGTGTGGGTACTGGAACGCGTCTACCGCCTCAGAAGGCAAGAAATTGCCATTATTATCGAGCGCATACTTGCGGCCGACGCCCTGTTGGTGGAACACGAAGCGGCGGCTGCCACCGCTTTGACTGCAGTATGGGAAGGCCGCGGCTCATTTGCTGACGCTCTCGTCGGCGCGATCAACAACCAAGCCGGGTGTTCGTGCACCCTTACCTTCGACCGCAAAGCGCTGCGGCTTCCAGGCTTCGAGCTTCTGTAGCTCGCCGCTAGTGTGTGAATCGCACCGTGATCTTTTGCCCTGACGGCAGATGGCTGCCAGGTGCGGGCCATTGCTGGCGTGCGACTCCGCTTCCAATTGCGTTAATCTCCAACCCAGATTGCTCGGCGATCTCCACCGCCGAACGTAGCGGTTTGCCCAGGAACGACGGCACCACCACTCCGCTGTCCACATCGAGAACGACCGTTCCTTGTCTGGCAGCCTTCTCGGCGGCACTCTGCTGCGATGAAGGGACTGCCTGTGCTAGCTCAGTCCCAGTTGAGGTTTGAGCTTGCTGTGGCGTGACCGAAACCGCGGAAACAGCGCTCGCATCGCTTGCTGCCGACGCTTTCGAAGCCGCGACGGGCGAGTTCGCCTGAGGTTTTGCATTGCCGGCCGCTTGCTCATCAGCTAACTGCAGCGGAGGACTAAGCCGATCCGAGGATTCATCGGCCAAATCATCATCCTTCACCGACGCCTGCAGGTTCTGTCGCACGGGGTTCTTAACATCCGCGTCGTGCGGTACGTGAAGATATTCGAGTACCTGCTCAGCGATGCGCTTGAACACTGGGGCGCAAACTTGGCCGCCCTGATGCAGCCCGATCGGCGAATCAAGAATTACGGCAATGGTTAGTGCGGGGCTGTTGACTGGGGCAAACCCGATAAATGAAGCGACGTATTTCGTCTTGGAATACGCTCCCGTCCCCGGATCAACTTTCTGCGCTGTTCCGGTCTTGCCGGCTACGGTGTAGCCGTTCAGGATGGCGCGCCTGGCGGTGCCGAATAGCACCACGCCTTCCAGCATCTTCTTCATCTGGGCTGCCGTCATCGTCGAAACCACGCGGTGTTGCTGTGCGGAGTGGAACACCACGGGTTTGGGAGTTCCATCTGGCGGCAGCTGCCCCGCTACGATTCTTGGAGGCGTATAAACTCCGTCGTTCGCGATCGTTGACACCAGCGATGCGGTTTGCAGCGGTGTCACGCCGATCTCCTGCCCCATCGAGATGGCGCCGATCGAGACCTTCGACCATCGGCTCACCGGTCTGGCGAGTCCCCGCGTCTCACCGGGAAGTTCAATGCCGGTTTGCTGACCGAAGCCGTAGTCGTGAATGTAGTGATAAAGACGCTCGTCGCCCAGCTTCATGCCGACCTTAATGGCGGCCACATCGCTGGAATGCGCCAGCGCCTCGGCGATAGTGATCACGCCCAGGCTCTCGTGGTCGTGGATCTTCATGCCAAACACGTCAATCGAGCCGTGCTGGCAGTCGACCTTGTCTTCCGGCGTCACCACGTGTTGATCGATGGCGGCCGAATACGTGACAATCTTGAATACCGAACCCGGTTCATAAATATCGCTAACAGCGCGGTTTTTTAGGGCCTCCGCGGGAACACTGTTGAACACATTGGGATTGAAAGTCGGTCGGCTGGCCAGCGCGAGGATTTCGCCGGTTCGAGGATTTTCTACCACCACGGTTCCAGCGATCGCCTTGGTATCCTCCATACCCTGCTGAAGTTCGCGCTCGGCGATGTACTGGATGGTCTGATCAATGGTCAATACCAGATTCTGTCCAGGATCAGCCGGCTTCTCCACCCGGCTGAACCATTTCCCACGCGCATCGAGAGAGACCAGTTCTTTGCCGGGAATCCCTTGCAGGTCGTCGTCGAATCCCCGCTCCAGGCCGCCCAGTCCTTCGCCATCCGTGCCGACATAGCCGAGAACTTGGGCCGCCAGGTCACGCTTGGGATAGAAGCGCTTCGGCTCTTTGCGAAAGCCAATTCCGCGCAGGTTCAGTTCGCGAATGCGAGTGGCGGTTTCAGCGTCAATCTTGCGAGCGATGAAAACGAAGGGACGCGCCATTTTGAGTCGCGCCAGAACGTCCTGGGTATCGAGATTCAACACCTTGGCAAGCATGACCGCCGTGGTTTCTTTGTCGTGGACTTCGCTCGGCACGGCGAACACTGAATCGACGTCGATGGACATGGCCAGCGGATGGCCATAGCGGTCGTAGATGTTTCCGCGGCGCGGTTCTACAGGGATGGTCCGGGTACGCTGCCGTTCGGCGAGGTCTTCGAAGAAGCCGAATTTTACCACCTGTAGTCGGACCAAGCGAAAGCAGATGGCAAATATCCAGATGAAAAGCAGCACGGCAAAGATATAGAGCCTTCGACTTGGCGTCTTGGGAGCGCTCGCCCGCATGTTCGATCTTTCTGTGGCTCGACAGGCAGGCCGTCGCCGCTGGGCCACCTGTGGTCAGTAAATCTCTTGACTTTACGTTTGATCTTTGAACAGATCTGTCTGCTTGGCTGGCGGAAGAGGGAGTTCCCAACAAGATGTGACTTCCAGTCCCGCTTTTGTCCCAAACGCCCGCACATCGCGATCATCGGTGTAAATACGAGTTGCGGAATTGACTTTTGCGATGGCAACAATCTGTCGATCAAACTTTACCTTGGTCCAAGGCTGCGAAATACCACCACGCTTATTACCCCCGCCGCGAGCCTCGACCTCCATTGCAGCCAATTCGATGGCAGCCAACTCGTCAAATGGTTTTACGAGGAATGTTCTCTGCGCCGATATCTTCTCCAAATATGCAGGTCCGTCAGCTCCCGCAAGTACAAGAAACTCGCATAGGGCGGGCGTAGGCAAGATGATGCGCTCGCCATCAGTGTCCAGATCTTCTATGAGTTTTTCAATTCGATCCGCTAGCCGTTCTACTGGTTTGTTAGTGGTAGGATCTTGCGGAGGCCGAGCGCTCGGGTGGAGCATCAGCGATAAGAAATCAGCGTCGACGGCTACCATGGTCTATTGCAACTTTTCACCACGTCGTATTCGTTCCAAAGCTCCCAAGGGATCCTCAAGGTTCTTCCAATCCGCAGGTACCGCGCGCAGATCGGCAATATTGCGACGTATGTCCGCATCCTCGATCACCTTGAACGCCGTGGCGTTGAACGATAGCATCTCCCATTCTCCATCTGCACGACGCGTCCATCTACCATTACCTTCAACCCGAATCACATTGGTAAACAGATATGGCGCGAGCTCTTTTGCGAGTGCGCGGCGCATAAGCACTATGTATTTCTGCTGGCCATCTTCTAGATGAACCGGAACCGGGTCGTTTTCTCCTCCAACCCGGATCGGTATGCCTTGAAACGAACCAGACTGGCTGATAGGACCAAATTCAAGCTTTGTCTCGCTTTCCCTACCAGGAAAATTGATGACCTTAGCCCCGACAGGATCGATCAAAGCACCTTTAGCATTGTCTTCCGCCAGTTTCCGATCGATGTCCTTAGCCGCCTGCAGTGCCTCCGCTGGTGCTTCCTTGTGTTTGATAGCCCTGAGACGCTCACGAATCTTTGGCTCCGCTTCCCATTCGACTAACATGACGGGAACTGTGCTTCCGCCTTCAATCTTCTTGAGGTGAACGTTTTTTTCCTGGCCGAGAACACAGGCCAAGTCTTTGAGATATTCGGCAAGCCGAGACATGGGAATCGTCTCGGGAGTAAAGGCGTCAATCTGGAATCGGTATTCTCTGTATGGTCTGCGCGGTTTTGGTGCCATCGTCGTGACCCTCGAACGCCACACTCCCAAGCGGGTCAGTGGAGTTAGTGCTTGCTATATCTTCTAATGTACCTTGTTTACTGCAAGCCCGAGACGACCATGATTCCGTTCGCCTGCGCCATTACCGGGGTGGACGGATCGGCAATCGCGCTATCCATGGGTTGCATTTGCCCACCAGCCGGGCGTTGCATGCCCATTTGTTTGGCTAGCCTGTCGATTCGCGCCGGATCTTTCAATGACGCTTCTTCCAGGCTCAACGCGCGGTTCGACTCGGCGATGGCATTGCGCTGCGCCGCCAGCTGCTCGATGCGATAGCCGTATTCGATTGCGCTGAAGTGTTGCCATAAATACACCATCACGAACAGGAACAGCACGCTCAAGGTGATGCCGAACGAAATCATCTCGCGGCGCCGCTTCGGGTCGGACACTTTGGCCACTCGCGAGTTGTCGATGCGCTTGGCGAAATAAATTTCCGGCGTGCCAATGAACATGCCCCGCGGTTGTTCCGCTGGCTGCTCCCGCCATTGCGCCATGGTTGGGTATAGAACTCCAGCTGCCATTGCTTTCTCCTGCCGAACCGCCTGGTCCGGCCTGTATCTTTGAGCGGACGGGCCGAATTTCAGGGCCCCTCGTTATTCACATTCCGCACAGCTTTTTCCGCAGTCTTCACAAAATCAATTGCGGAGTCTTGAAACCATTTGACCGATCCCTTGCCTCTTTGAAGACTGTGCCGTCCCTACGGGACTCGGTCGCATTTCCTGCCTACCCAGCGCTGAAGCGCTGGGCTAAGCTCTTTCGTCCCTTCGGGACTGAACTCACGACTAGCAAATTCCTCTGGCAAATAGGAGGTCTGCTCCTTCGATACCTTTGAAGGCGCATACCTTCAAATACGCCATTGTGAATCCCTTCATTTTTTGTCATCCCGAGCCGTCTTCAGTCGGCGAGGGATCTGCTTTTTCGACTCTTTCAGCAGCCTGCGGCACCGTCGCCTTACGTTCTCTCCGCTGCCCGCAGCTTCGCGCTGCGCGACCGCGGATTGCGATCGACTTCTTCCTGCTCCGCCGTCGCCGGCTTCTTGGTCAACACGCGATAAACGCCATCGCGCGCTCCATCGCGCAACGCATCTTTCACAATGCGGTCCTCCAGCGAATGAAAGCTGATGACCACCAACCTGCCGCCCGGCTTTAGCACCTGCGGCGCCGCACCTTTACTCAGCAGCTCCCGCAGGTCGTCGAGTTCACGGTTCACCAGAATTCGGAGTGCCTGGAAAGTTTTCGTCGCCGGATGAATTCGCCTCTCAGCCTGGTTCATTGGCCGGGCCGCGGCCGAGATCACCTCCGCCAGTTGTGCGGTAGTGTGAATCGGCCGCGCCCGAACAATGGCTCTGGCGATTCTCCGCGACCTCCTTTCCTCACCGAATTCGTAAATCGCGTCGGCAAGCTCGCGCTCATCGAAGCGATTTACCACTTGTTCGGCAGTCTGCCCGGAATGCGTATTCATCCGCATATCTAACGGACCGTCTGCCTGAAAACTGAATCCACGCGCGGCGTTCTCCAATTGCATGGAGCTGACACCCAGATCGGCCAGTAGCCCATCCGCCGTCCGCGGCGCCACGTGCTGCGCCACGTCCGCGAACGAGGCATGCACCAAGTCAACCTTCGGCCAGTCGGAAGCCAGTTCCGCCGGCGGGTTCGTTAACCGCTCGCGAGCCCGTTCCAACGCTGCCGGATCTTTCTCGACGCCAATCAAATGACCATTTGGGCCCAGGCGTCTTGCGATTTCCCAACTGTGTCCGCCTAAGCCGAGGGTGGCATCGATATAGGTCCCGCCGCGCCGTACGGCCAGGAATTCGATCGCTAGTTTTAAAAGAACCGGCACATGGCCAAACTCTTTGCTGTCGCCATGTCCGCGCCCAAGGGCGCTGTCCGTCTCTGAAAACCCGTTGTCCATTCACTCCCATTCCGAGATCGCGAATGGAACCCAAAACCTGTGTCTTGCTAAATCCCCAAACTGCTGAGGCTCGCGTCATCGTCCTCGGTGAACGGCTCCGCCGCGATTTCCTTGCGAAGCTCCTCGGCGTTGCGCACCAGGAGGTGCTTCAGGCTTCCCATCACCGCGACCTCGCCTTTGAGGTTGGCCGACTCCCGCAAGGACGCCGGAAGCAGCAACCGTCCTTGTCCGTCCATCTCCACCACCTGGCCGTAAAAGTTGGTGTACTTCAAGAATTTCTTCTTGACCGGATGCGAGTCCGGGGCAGCCGCCAGCTTGCGCTCGATCTCCTCCCATTCCTGCATGGGATACACTTCGGCAACAGTCCCGGTGCGACTGGTGATGTAAAATTGGGCACCATAGTTTTCGTCGATCTGGCGCTTGAAGTCCGCCGGCACCTTGAGGCGCCCTTTTTCGTCCAGTCGAGTTGTGTGCGTGCCGCGAAACATAGTCTTCGGCCCCGTATTGGGCTTTCACCTCGGAGGTGACCATCAACAACGACTCCATGGGGCAAGAACGATCTGGAAATACGCCGTTTTTGGCGATGAGGTCATTGAGCGTAATTTCCCGTCAGTACGACGAAGGTTTGTACCACTGCATCCCACTTCGTACCACTTTGGACGTATCCTACTCCTAAACCGTTGTATGTCAAGAGGAAAGTGGGGATTTTTGAGACCCGCGTGATTCAGACCGACCCAACACAATCTCTGGGGGAGATAGGATCCCTGCTACCCAACAATTTGGGTTTACTCTGAAGGTTCCGTTTCGGCGATTTCCGGAGAAAACAGGTACTAAGGCATGAGCCAGCGGTTCGAAGCCGAACAGTGGATCGCCGCGCCTCTGCCGCAAGTCTTCGCCTTCTTCGCCGATCCCCACAATCTTCCACGTATCATGCCACCTAGCCTGGGCGCCCGCGTGCTCAAGTTGAATCTGGTTCGCCCGCACCTCGCTGCCGGCGAAACCACTCTCGCTGCCGAGCGGATGGCCGGAGTTGGCACGGAGATCATCTTCAAGTTTCGCGCTATTCCTTATCTCCCCTTCCACGAAAAATGGACAGGTCTCATTACTGATTTCTCGCTCCACCAGTCCTTTCGTGACACGCAGAAACAGGGACCGTTCCGCCGCTGGATCCACACGCATTCCTTCGAAGCAAAGATTGTGGATGGCGGCGATGGCACCCTCATCCGCGATGTGGTGGAGTATGAAGTCGGCTTCGGGGTAATCGGGACTTTTCTAGAGAAGGTGATGTTCCAACGCATGATGCGCTCAACGTTCGAGTATAGAAAGCGCGCGCTGGAGAGGATCTTTCAGGCGGAATAGTGTTTCGTCGGCATTACGGGTAGTGTCGCTAAAAGTCGATTCGTCTCATCAAATTTGCATTGGGCCAAAAATTCCATTGCGTATGGCTCCCATGAACTGGAATCAGCCGTGGGCATAGAGGTACAGCTAACAGCAGCACGAACAGCGCACAAGCGGATTTCCTTAGCGTGATGAATCGGAGAGAACAATAGAGGCGAAGCCACTACGAAAAGGGACAGCACCAGGGACGCCATCGGTGCCGATCGTGAGCATAAGAGAGCGCTTGGTCATTGCAGCGACTTTCGTCCTATGAGCTCAGACCGTAGCACCGCTGACATGCGATCGCAACCGTTTGCTGTAGGCTAGCAAATCGGCTTCAGGCCACCACCGCGTTAACTCGATGCATTGTCGAGCAACTGGAAATATCCTATAATCAGGTTCACAACAGGACCAGGTGGGGGATGCTATGCAAACGTTGACTGCGCGCCGTCAGAGCATCACTGTGATGACAGTCAATACTCTGCGCGCCCATTTAGAAAGCATCAGCAGTCGGGCATGCCGGTTCACGATACACAAAGTGCATCGCGATCGCGTGTCGGTTCGAGGCGAATATCTTCTCTCCGGCAAGAAGAAGCACTCATACGTTCTGCTACCGGCGTATCCCACCGGATATCCGGACGATGCCCATTGCAACAATTTGAACGTAGTCCTCGATCCCATGGCTTTTGAAGAGGTTGACAGTTGCACCGAACGGGAAGAGTTCGCGCCGTTGCTCGGCGATGAAACGCTGGCAAATTACGAGAGAACCCACCCGCACGCTGGCATGCCTTTCTCGCGCTGCTGCTAGGCAGTTCGTGAACCCCAAATTTTCTTTGGATTCCGAAGCAAGTTCAGCATACCCTTGTGGCTCGTAGTTTATCCGTGGCAGTTTCTACCTGTTTGGAGAATATCTTCGTGTCGATGGGCGCTGGGACTCCCGATAAAGCTGTGACGGCTCCCCAGAAACTGCCTCATCGTTTTCTCTTGCTTCTAATCACCGAACTGGTGCTCATTCTTGGCTATCCCTTTACCGACGGGACCGCGATACGCGCGGAGTTGTTTCGCCTGTTTGCGGTGCTGGTGTTCTCCGCCGCGCTGTACGCGGTACTGGGACGGGGACGCGTTACCGTCGTTGCCTTTCTGCTGGGCGTTCCCTCCATCGCGATCCACATCGCGAATGCTATGAGTTATTGGTTGTCACTGCAGGTTACCGCGCTCACTTTGGGCGTCTTGTTCCTGGCATTTGTCACTGCAGTATTCATCTGGACGGTCATTTCCGCGCCCAGCGTGACCGGCGATACTTTGGCGGGAGCTGTCGCGGCATATCTGCTCGTTGGTATTACCTATGGTTTGACCTATGGACTGATCGCGGTCGTGAGCCCCAGTTCCTTTCGCGACACCGTGGAACCGGGCAGGGTATTGCGTCCGTCGGAGTTTATCTTCTTCAGTTTTGTGACACTAACCACCGTGGGATATGGCGACATCGTTCCCTGGGGTGCGCATGCCCGCTCCTTGGTGATATTGGAATCAGTCACTGGAATCATGTATCCCGCGGTGCTGATCGGTCGGCTTATCGGACTTGCACAGCAGTCGGCCTCCCGGCTCATCGCCCAGTTGAGCATCTCAGCGTGGCATAATAACCTTTCGCTCATTTTCTGTGCTTCTAAAGCTGGTTTTGGTGCGCCAGTCGCGCTCATCAGGAGGAGTACCAATTGCGTCAGCTTCCTAAGCCAAGAACGTCGATTCTCTTGGCCGTCGTCTTATTAGCTGGACTCTCCCATCTGGCATGGGCGCATGCCATCTTGATGGAGTCGACCCCCACAAAGAATTCCACAGTCGCCGGTCCCGACGTTTCCATCACGTTGCGGTTCAACGTGCGCGTCGATGGCAGCCGATCGCGTCTGCATCTGCTTTCCTCCGACGGCTCGTCGCAGACCCTTTCTCCGGCCAAACAATCCGCTCCAGCCATACTGCAGTCGGAAGCCAAGGGACTTAAGCCCGGAGCTTACAAACTGAAGTGGAGCGTGCTTGCCTCTGACGGCCATATGAGCAGTGGCGAAGTTCCCTTCACGGTGAAGTAGTCCAGCCGCATGCAGCAACTAGTTGATCTCTTCGGGTTCTTGTCCGTTGTCCTGCGAGCCGGAACGCTCATCTTCCAATCGTTGTTGCTGGGCGGCATCGGGTTCATTCTGTGGACCGCGCGCGGCGTGCCGGGCAATCCCGAATCCATCCAGAAAATGCAATCCGGTTCGTGGACACTGCTGCGCCTCAGCACCATCGGGCTAATCGTCTTCCAGGTCCTGTACCTGTACGTGAACTCGGCCGTGCTGATGACCACGGCCGAGATCGGCTTCCGCGACGTGATCGGAGCGAACTTCTTTCTCTCGGGAAGTATTGTGCTGGTGGCAGCAGTGGCGACCTATTTGGTGGCACGCCAGCAGTGGAGGTTCGCACGCTGGCTGGTACTCCTACTGGCGATGGTCGTGCTGGGCGCCTCGGTCATGACGAACCACGCCGCTTCACGCCTTGACGGCCGTCCGCTGCTAATTACCTTGACCACGATCCACGAAGCGGCAACGGCGGTCTGGATTGGCGGTCTGCCATTTCTGGTGCTTGCGCTTTTTCGCGACAAAGAAGAAGCGGCCCGTTGGCACATAACTGAGCGCTTCTCGCGGATGGCGCTGGTGAGCGTTGGCGCGATCGTGTTTAGCGGCGTGGGCATGAGCATTCGCTATATCGCTTCATGGCAAGCCGTGCTGGGTACCGCCTACGGCGTGATGGTAACGGCGAAGGCGTTGATGCTCGCGGTGCTGATGCTGCTGGGGGGCATCAACTTTTGGCTGCTGCGCAACACCAGCAAAGATCGGGTGATGCCCCGCTTGCGCCGACTCATCGAAGCGGAAGTGGGGATAGGGATCACGGTGATTTTGACGGCGGCATCGCTCACCTCGCAACCGCCCGCGGTTGACCAACCCAACGACACGGTGACCTTTCAGCAGATCGTGCAGCGGATGAAACCGACCTTGCCCCGCCTTACCTACCCGCAGGTGGCCGATGCGAGCATCTCCGCTTCCGGACACCAGGCTAGCGCCAGCGACGCCCCAAGTAAGCTTCCGGTTGCTTACAACGCCGACGGCGAGCCGCTGTCGCAACTGAAGATCGCATGGGCGATGGAGTCAGAGTCGAACCATCACTGGATGGGGCTAGTGGTGCTCGCCATGGGATTGCTGGCGCTGCTGGCACGCACCGGCAAGGCACCGTGGGCGGAATATTGGCCGCTGCTGCTGGTCGGCATCGCCATCTTCATCTTCGTCCAGGCTGATACCGAGTGCTGGCCGGTGGCGCTACAAGGGCTTCTGGGAGTGCTGGGCCAATCCCGAGGCGTTTCAACACCGGCTGGCCGCACTGGTGTGCGTTGCTTTCGCGATCTTTGAATTACGAGTCCGCAGGCGCAAATGGGAAAACGATCGCATGGCACTCATCTTCCCTCTTATGGTCGCTGCCGGTGGCGTGGTATTGCTGACCCACACCCATGCCATCACCAATGTGAAGGAAAACCTGCTGGTGGAGTTGACTCACGTATCCCTGGGTTTGTTGGCGGTGTTTGCCGGATGGTCGCGCTGGCTGGAACTGCGCCTGCCTCAGAGCGACCGCAAAATTCCCTCGTGGATCTGGCCCGTCTGTTTTGTGTTGATCGGGGTGGGGCTGCTGAACTACCGGGAGCTATAAGCACCCACCTAAGAATTGTCATTACGAGCGAAGCGAGGAATCTGCTGTTATTTGCGACTGTAAGGACGGTCGGGAAACAGCAGATCCCTCACGGCCTGGTGGGGCACGAACAAGCGGGGAGTTATTTGGGGCCAGGACAAAATACGTCTTGATCTACCTGTAGCAGACCGCAGGCATCGGTGAATCGTTTGATTCAACCAAGCAACGGCTCAACGAAATCGTGCTTGTCGATCTGCTTCCAAACACTCCCACCGAAGCGAAACGCCGGTTGCAGTTTTGCTCGCTGCCGACCCAACTCCTCAGCCCTATCGCACATCCAACTACCGAACCAAAAACGCCCGGTCACATCAAACGTACACTGGCCAAGGACCTCACAACACAATGCCCAATGCAGAAAAGATCGGCTCGCCGGAGATTCGCGCCCTTTCGCAGTTGACGCTAGCCCCGGAAAACTCAGAAGAAGCGGTCGCCTTCGTCGCCGGCCTCAGTGACGTGCAACGCGATCGACTGGTCGCGCTGGCTGACGCCAATCATGTCGTAGTTCGGGCTTTCAGCGTGGTTGCGCAGAACGCGGGCGGGAACTCGACATTGAAGGATTGGGCAACCGGCGTGGTCGCCAAAGAAACCCAGCGTATCCAGAACGCGCTCACTTTCCTGCACCACATCTGCGGCGAATTGGAGAATGGGGCCTGTCCAACGACAGTAATGAAGTCGCTCGACCACTGGCCCGATCTGGGTAACGACCTGGATCTGTACACCACGGCGGACGAGCGCCGGGTGATCGATGTAATGCTTAATCGAATGGGAGCGCACATCGAACCGCGCAGTTGGGGCGATCGCCTGGCAAATAAGTGGAATTTTGCCATCCCGGGATTGCCCGAGTCAGTTGAGGTCCACGCAAAGCGATTGGGGCAAACTGGCGAACACACGGCGATGGCCAAGCGGTTTGTCTCGCGCCGCGTTCCCAAGACGCTGTTGGGGCTTACCTTCATGGTTCCCGCTCCAGAAGAGAGTCTCATCGTCGCCACGCTGCAGCGCATGTATCGGCATTTCTATTTTCGTGTCTGCGATATCGCAAATACGGTGGCCTTGCTGGAATCAGGAGCACTGGATTTCAATGAACTGAAAGCGCGCGGCCGACCTGGGAGGAATTTGGCCCGGCGTCGCCACCTACCTGAAGATCGTCTGCGATTACGTTCGTGAGTACCGTGGCTCGGCTCCTGCAGTTGCCGGCGGAAGTGATCTCTGCTGCCCGTTTCGGTGGCGAGGTGATCCACGTTCGTGGAAAGTTCCTCCGCGTTCCTATCCTGCCCAATGGCGCCGACCTTTACACCCGTCAGGTGACTCAGGTGGCTTTGCGGGGAGATGTTGCGGCTACGCTGCGTCTTTCCTTGCTTCCGTACCTGGCTTCCGCCGCCGCAGTGGCGTTCAGAATTACCGGTAGCGATAAAGGTATTTGGTAGCTGAATGTCTGGTACCAGACGTTGATTTCGCATATCAAGACGACGTAACTATTCTGCCTCCAGCAAATTAATTGCCAACAATTTCTGTTTTCCGCTTGAATCTCTGCCTTTGGTTGCATAATCTGGGAGGCATTGGGGAGAGCGGCAGCGCAAGTCCTTGGTCGCTCATCGGTGTTTGCAACAAGTCTAGTCCGATTTTGCATAGATAGTTTTTTGCCGTGAGAGTTTTCACCTACTTCGGCCGTCTCTGCAATCCTCATGCCCCCCGTCTGTCCTGTTCCCTTCGAACAGCGAAGAATACAATCACAACAAGGAAACCGAGACTTCATTCCGCTCACAACAGAGGAAGGTTACTATGCCCGTGACTCGCATCGATTTCCCCATAGACGAACTGACCCGTTCTCAATCCTCCGAAGAGGAGATTCAACGGAAGCTGGCGCAGGAACGTGCACGGCTCGCCAGCATGATGGGCTTGGACAGCGGCCCCGTTCGCCATTTCAAGCGTCCTGCCGAACGACCCTTCGGGGCCGAAGAGCGCGGCAAGGTGACCATCCTATTCGGTGGCCTTACCTGGAAGCATGAACGCGTGATCCAGGCCGTGTTCGAAGGCTGCGGCTATCGTTGCGAGATCATGCCCGTGCCCAACGTCTCGGCATTTCAGCTGGGCAAGGAATACGGCAACAACGGGCAGTGCAACCCCACGTATTTCACCGTGGGAAACCTGGTGCAACATTTGCAGAGCTTGGAGTCTCGCGGCCTCACCAAGTCGGAGATCATCAATAACTACATCTTCTTTACCGCCGGTTCATGCGGTCCATGCCGCTTCGGCATGTATGAGTCGGAGTATCGCCTCGCATTGCAAAATGCCGGCTTTGATGGCTTCCGTGTATTGCTGTTCCAGCAGAATGACGGCGTAAAGGCCGGGTCGGGTGAAGCCGGACTGAAGTTTACGGTTGATTTTGGGCTCGGCATGTTGAACGCCCTCAATCTCGGCGACATCATGAACGAGATGATCTACCGCGTCCGGCCTTATGAGGTCGAAAAGGGCAAGACTGACGAAGTCTTCCAGGCATCCGTGGACACTTTGTGCACGATGCTGCGCGAACGCAAGCCGTTCGAAGATCACGAAGACATGCCGGAATGGATGGCGAAAAAAATTCGGGCCAATAAAGGCAAGAAGTGGGAGCTTTGGGTCAACTCGCTAGGCAAGGTCCGCGAGCAGCTTTATGGCAACCCCTACAAAGAGGCTCTGGGTGCGGTCCGCCAACAGCTCGCAAGCATCGAGGTTGACCGGCTGCGGGTGAAGCCGGTGGTTAAGATCATCGGCGAATTCTGGGCGCAGATCACCGAGGGCGATGGCAACTTCCACATGTTTGAATTCCTGGAGCGTGAAGGCGCGCAGGTGTTGGTTGAGCCCATTGGAACCTGGGTGATGTACATGATGTACCAGGCCAAGGCGCGTGCCGCCGCTCGCCGGTCGCTCGATGCGCCCTACAAGAAAGTACAGTGGTACGAGTTGCACAAACGGGCAGTGAACGAGCTGAAGTTCCGCCAGAAGCAGTGGATGTGGGGTGTGGGCGAGCGTGTGTACGCGCGTCAATACCATCGCGTGGTGGAGGGCCTGGGCGACATCGCCCACCACCTCATTGACCAGAAAGAAATGGCCGCGATGGCCAACCCGTTCTATAACGAATTCGCCCGAGGCGGCGAGGGACACCTTGAGGTCGGCAAGAACGTCTGGTACACCAAGAATCGTCTCTGCCACATGGTGCTGGCGCTGAAGCCCTTCGGCTGCATGCCTTCGTCGCAGTCGGATGGCGTACAGTCGGCTGTCGCCAACCACTTCAAGGAGATGATTTTCCTCCCCATTGAGACCTCCGGTGAGGGTGAGATCAATGCGCACAGCCGCGTGCAGATGGCGCTTGGCGAGGCCAAGGTAAAAGCGCGCATGGAGTTTGAGCAGGCACTGAAGTCCACCGGCAAACGGCTGGAGGACATCAAGGGCTACGTTGCTGAGCATCCGGAGCTGCGCAGCCTGTTCTATCCAGTGCCGCACGTTCACGGATACGCTGGGGTGGCCGCGAATTTCGTGCTGCACGTCAATGATCTGATGAACGGCAAGAAGAAGCTGGCGCGCGTTCCGGTGCAAGCTCCGCGGAAGATGGAGATGGCTGCGGCTTTCGGAGATTAGTAGGAGGTCGATTCTTTCGCTTGAACATTCTCAGGAAGGAAGGTCACGGACCCTATGCCGGAAGTGCAGGTACCGGAAGGTACGCAAGCTGCTCCGACGTATCGTTTAGATGTTCAGTTGCACGAATTATTGATGAAACCGCCCGAGCAGCCGCGGCTACTGCCGCCGCCCGCCAGTGGCAAGGAGCAGAAGTTGCCCATCCCTGTGTTCCCGCAATATCCCGAGTTGATGTCGGCGCGGGACGAGGACTTCTTCCCTAACAACGGCCGCCGCAAATACAAGGCAAGCTACGTTTACCGGGCCATGAAGGGATGGGCGTTTCCCTTCTTGCGCTCGCGCGTGATGCCGGGTGAGTTTCATCCGATCATCGCGTACCTGTTCAACGAATGGAAGTGCAACCTCGACTGCCATTACTGTTGGGCCTTCGACAACAGCGTCCGCGGCATGACGGAGGACGTGGCCAAACGCTCGATCGACTGGCTGCACGACACTGGTTGCCGGGTGTTGGCGCTGATGGGCGGTGAACCGCTTCTGCGTCCCGACTTTGCCCACAAGATCGTTTACTACGCCGCGAAGAAAGACTTCTGGATCTATCTACCGACCAATGGCCGTCTGATGCGCGAGCAGGTAATCGACAAGTTGGCTGACGCAGGCGTCGCCACCTTCAACATCGCGGTGGATGCGTGGGACGTCAAACCAGGACTGCCGAAGGCAATGGTGCCTATCCGCTCGTACTTCGATTACCTGGTCAAGAAGCAGTATAAGTACGGCTACAGCGTCTTCCTCAACATCAACATCTGTCACAACAACATGGACGATGTGCGGCAGCTAACCGAGCTGGCGCATGACAACGGCATCGCCACCGACTATCACATCTGCGAGTCACCGATGACCGAGCAGCCGCACTTCAAGCACCTGTATTCCAACCCGACGTTCATCCGCGAGGAAGACCACCCGATGGTATGCGAGTTGGTTGACTGGCTCATCGCGAAGCAGAAATCGGGATATCACATGGTGAATTCGGTGCAACGCCTGGCGCAGATGAAGGAATTCATTCAGGGAGGACTGGACGACTGGAACTGTCGGGCCGGCCACAATTCCCTGATTGTTCGCGTGGACGGCACCCTCGCGCCCTGTTTCCCCATGTACTCGGCGGGTTATGATTGGGGCACGATTGAGAACCATAAGTTCGAAAACAAGCAGTTGAAAGACATGAAGAAAGAGTGCCAGAAAAGCTGCTTCTCGACCCTGAACCACATCCTTGCGTTCTGCTACAACGATCAGCGCGTAATTAGCTGGCTGTTCACGCAGGCCAAGAATGGGTTCCAGGGGGTCAACGGCAATTTCGGCGACTGATGATTTCAGCGCCGGTTCGGTATTTCGGGAGGACTAGTGAGTTCGCATTCTCACCAACACGGATCCTGCGACAACGCTCCGGCCAAGGTTGACGTTCAACTGGACACACTGCTGAATCCTGCGCCCGCCGCAGAGTCGCTTCCGGCGCGAATTCTCGCCAAATCTCGCGAAGTCGCCGCGCAGTCCGGCCGTAAGGCCGTCTACACGGTCGGCATGGACGTTGGTTCAACGACGGTTAAGGCGGTCATCGTCAACGCCGAAACCGACGAGATGATCTGGCAGGACTACCAACGGCACGAAACCAAGCAGCCGGAAAAGTTGCTGGAATTCCTCAAGCGAATGGAAGAGGAAGTCGGCATTGCTCCGCACAACTGCCGCATCTTCATCACCGGGTCAGGCGGAGGTGCACTGGCTAACCTGGTCGGCGCCAAGTTCGTGCAGGAAGTCACCGCGGTCTCGCTCGCCGTCGAAAAGATGCATCCCGAAGTGAATTCGGTCATCGAGTTGGGCGGGCAGGATGCCAAGATCATCGTCTTCAAGGAGGACGAGAATACCGGCCGCAAGAAAAAGATTCCTTCCATGAACGATAAGTGCGCCGGCGGTACAGGCGCAGTCATCGACAAGATCAACGCGAAGCTCAAGATTCCGGCGGCTGAACTCTGCGACCAGGGATACATTGGCATCAAGCTGCATCCTGTAGCTGGCAAGTGCGGCGTGTTTGCCGAAACCGACATCAACGGCCTGCAAAAGCAAGGCATTCCGCCCGATCAGTTGATGGCTTCGCTGTTCGACGCCATCGTTCTGCAAAATCTCACGGTGCTCACTCGCGGACACACATTACGGCCCCACGTGTTGCTGCTCGGCGGTCCGAATAGCTTTATCCGCGGCATGAAAGAAGCGTGGCAGCAAAACATTCCCCGGACATGGGAGGAGCGCAAGGTCCAGCTTCCCGAGGGCGTCAAGCCGGAAGAACTGATCAAGGTTCCGGAGAACGCACAGTATTTCGCAGCCCTTGGCGCGGTGGAATTCGGCAAGGACGAGGAGTCCGAAGTCGGCATCTACATGGGCACCGAGTGCCTCGAGGACTACATCTCCGTTGGCCGCCAGGCCGAGAAGGCGAAATCGGGCGCCGCCGGTCTCAGTACCTCCGAAGAGGAGCTCGCAGGCTTCAAGCAGAAGTACACGATTCCGAAATTTATCGGCGCGAAGTTTGGTGTTGGCGAAACAGTACGCGGATTCGTTGGGCTTGATGGTGGTTCGACTTCCACCAAAGCCGTGCTGCTCTCGGAAGCGGGAGACGTGCTTTGCAAGGCCTACCAACTGTCGGGCGGTAATCCTATTCAGGACACCATCGACATGTTCGTGGCCCTCCGGCAGCAGGTGGAGTCGCAGGGAGCGGCTTTGGAAGTCCTCGGCGTCGGCACCACCGGATATGCCAAGGACGTTTTGAAAGACGTACTCAAGGCCGACGTCGCGCTGGTGGAAACCGTGGCGCACACTGAATCGGCCATGAAGTTCTATAAGAACCCCCACGTCATCGTCGATGTCGGCGGACAAGATATTAAGCTGATCGTACTGAAAGACGGTCGCGTTAAGGACTTCAAGCTCAACACTCAGTGCTCGGCTGGCAATGGATACTTCCTGCAAGGCACGGCCGAGTCGCTCGGCTACAAAGTGGAAGACTACGCCGATATCGCTTTCGCCGCCAATACCATGCCGATCTTCGGCTACGGCTGCGCGGTGTTTATGCAATCCGACATCGTAAACTTCCAGCGCCAGGGCTGGCGCGGCGAAGAAATCCTCGCCGGACTGGCGAATGTTCTGCCGAAAAATATCTTCCTTTACGTCGCGGGAATTCCGAACCTCGCAAAATTGGGCTCGCGCTTCATCCTACAAGGTGGGACACAGAAGAACCTGGCTGCGGTGAAGTCCGAGGTCGACTTCATTCACTCGCACTTCCACGGAGCCGGACACGAGCCGGAAGTCATCGTCCACGAGCACTGCGGCGAGTCGGGCGCGATCGGTGCCGGTGTCGAGGCCATTCGGCTCTATAAGAACGGCCATCACACCACGTTCGTCGGACTGGATGCAGTCCAGAACATTGGCTATCGCACCACCCGCAATGAAGCCACACGCTGCTATTTCTGCAAGAACAATTGCCTGCGCACGTTCATTGATGTGACCGTGGGCGAGGTCGAAACCCCGTCGCCGCTGCCAGTCTTCAAGTCGAAGGTGCCGCTGCAAGCTGGCGAACGGCGATTGATCATCTCAACCTGCGAAAAGGGACAGGTTGAGGATGTCGGCGCCATGCGTGGCATTAAAGCGGGCTTGGACGCGATCAAGAACGCTAATCCGAATTTTGTAGACATCGCCGCTCACGAGGTTTGGCGTTCGCGCAATCCGCAAAAGGTTGCCGATCCGCTGCCCACACGCGCTTGGACCTCTACTGCCAAGCAACGAATCGCGCTGATGAAGAAACGCTCTAGCTTGCGCATCGGAATGCCGCGCGTCTTGAACATGTACTTGTACGCGCCCCTGTTCAGCGCGTATCTCGAGAGCTTGGGACTTGAGCCGGAGAACCTGGTGTACTCCGAATTCACGGGCCAGGACATGTATCGCGCCGGCGCGGGCCGCGGCGCTATCGACCCGTGTTTCCCGTCAAAAATCGGCATCCCGCATGTGTACAATCTGATCTTCCAGAAGCACGTGAAGAAACCGCTGGATGCGATCTTCTTCCCCATGATCGACACCTTGCATCAGCCGCTGAAGAACTGCAGCGGCGCCAATGCGTGTCCAACCGTGACGGCGACGCCGAATGCGGTGAAGGCAGCGTTCATCAAAGAGAACGATGTCTTCAAGGAAAATGGCATTCAGTATCTCGATCCCATCTTGAACCTCGACGACAAGAAGATGCTCACGTTGCAGATGTTCCAGACCTGGGCGCCGATCCTCGGGCTCTCTGAAGAAGAGAACGAGCGTGCCGTGCAGGCTGGATTCAAGGCATTTGAAGACTTCGACAGCGGATTGCGCAAGCGCGCCCGCGAAGTGCTCGACACACTGGAGCGGGAAAACCGTCTTGGCATCGTGATGTTGGGCCGCGTCTATCATCATGATCCCGGCCTGAACCACGAGATCATGGAAGAATTCCAGAAGCTTGGTTATCCGGTGTTCTCGCAGAGTCTTCTGCCGACGGACGAGGACCTGATGGATCGCCTCTTCGGTGAAGAGGTTCGGTCCGGCGCCATTACCGACCCACTGGACATCCGCGACGTGTGGAAGAACGCATATTCCGGCAGCACCAACGTCAAGATCTGGGCAGCGAAATTTACCGCGCGCCATCCGAACCTGGTGGCTCTGGAGATCAGCAACTTCAAGTGCGGACACGACGCGCCTATCTACAGCGTGGTTGAGGACATCATCGAGAATTCCGGTACGCCGTATTTCTCTTTCAAGGACCTCGACGAAAATAAGCCGACGGGCTCCATCAAGATCCGCGTCGAAACCATCGACTATTTCTTGAAGCGCTACCAGGAAAATTTATCTAAGAAGGCGGAAGCAGCCACGGAACTCGACCGCCAACTGGCCGAGTACGAGCGCTCTTTGCGTTTGCAGTTGACTCGCAAATCGCGGGTACATGAAAATATTGTTGTCCCCTCGACCGAGCACATGGTCGAACCGCAAACGGCTAGCGCGGCCGGAGACGACTGAGCTGCTAGACTGCGGTTCGTACCGCATAAGAGATGACCATGCCCCTGACGACCGACACCAAGAAGGTGATGTTCGAGATTTATCGTGAAGCCAATTACGGCGGCCGCTACAAAGTGGTGTACTTTACGGAACTCGGAGAACATGACAAGGAAACCGAGATCCAGGATGCCATGCGTGGCGAGCATGTGTACGATGGCTTTCTGCTGCACCGCGAGCGCAACCAGGCCAAGCAGCTTGTGGATGAGATTCTTGACCGTCTGAATCGCGGAGAGCCGGTGGACGAAAGCACGATTGAGCAGCAGCTACAGCCGTATCTCGCCTGACGATAATCGGCGAGAGCCATTTATTTCTTTTTCTTGGCTGCTCTTTTCGCAGCAGGCTTCTTCTTCGCTGCGACTTTCTTCGCCGGGACTTTCTTGGCCGGCGCAGCCTTCTTTGCAGCTGGCCTCGCGACCTTCTTCGGCGCTGCCTTCTTCGCCGCAACCTGCTTGGTCGATCCAGCCTTCTTCGCCGCAGGCTTAAGGGCAGGAGGTGCTGTCACCTTCTTAGGTTCAGGTGGCGCAACAGCCTTCTTAGCCACTGAAGTCGGCTTCGGTTCCGCGGCTGGCGCCACCACGGCAGGTGCAACGGCTGCAACCACTGGCGCTTCTGCACCCTTCGCTTTGCGCCCCCGCTTTGCGGGAGCTGGTGCCACACCTTCGGGTGCAATTGCTTTCGCGGCCGCCGCCTTGCCGCGTCCACGCTTGGGCGCTGGCGGCGGTGGTGGCGGTGGCGGTTCATACGGCTTAAGGAAATTCATAATCTCCGTATGCGACCGCAACTTGCCGTCTAGCAGCAACAGAAAAGCTTCGTCCATCAGCTTGGGATATTCCGGGAGCAGGGGAGTAATTCGTAGCTCCGCCATTTCGGGGAATGGCAACTTCTCTTTCACCTGTCGCCATTTTGTGAAAAAGTTCTTCAGCTTCTGGTCCACGGCCTGCTGTTTGGTGGTCAGGCTGAGAAACAGAATATTCTCCGCCACCGCATGCGATAGAATCTTCCACGCCCTCGACGGCGTGCCTGCCTCTTTGCTCGTCAACTTCTTCGCCAGGTCGTGGGCGCCATTTTCCACATGCTTCCACTTGTCCACAAAATCACGGCGTGGAATCATCCGCTGAATGTCGGATGTGTCCTTGTCGCTCATGCGCCGGGTCAGGAAGTACATCACGATCGGCCCGGTTTCCACCGAGTAGCCGAGGTCGTTCATCATCTGGCGCGTCTTCACCACCTGTCCCAGTTCGCTGGAATCAACCTTGGCCATGCTCCAGTGTGGATGCAGGATCTTCAGCCAGCCTTCTTTGTCAAGCGCGCGCATGATGTGCAGCGGATCGTCTTCGTGGGCGAGCTGCTCCAACTCGTAACCCACCGACCGCTTGCCGATATTCTCGATGTAGTTGCCCTCTTTGGCCGACTCGTAGCGCGCCTGCGTCCGTTCTTCCAGCGGCCAGTGGAAACGTGCACTCAGCCGGGTCGCACGAATCAGCCGCACCGGCTCCTCGAGAAATGCGTAATTATGCAAAACTCGAAGCACTTTGGCTTCGATGTCGGCCACGCCGTTGAAGGGATCGAGCAGTAATCCGCGCGAGCCAGGATTCAGCGACAAAGCCATGGCGTTGACCGTGAAGTCGCGACGCCGGAGATCTTCATTGATGGTCGCTGAGCTAACCGTGGGTGGCTTCCCAGGCTTGTCGTACGTCTCCGAGCGAGTCATGTTCAACTCGGCTCGCACATTCCCCGGCATCAGCAGGTGGAGGCTTCGCAACTCCTCATCGACACCCTGAACCGAAATACCCGCTTTCTCCAACTCTTTTTGCAGCTTGAGCGGATTACCCTGGATGCTGAGGTCGATATCCCGAATGGGGAAGCCGGTGATGAGGTCGCGGATGGAGCCACCGGTGAGATAGAGATTCAAGCCCGCGTGACGGGCAATTTCCTGCACCAGGTTCACACCACTTTGTTGGTCCGGTGTGAGCCGGGTTTCCATGCTATAGATGTAGTCTGCCATCTAAGTGTATGTTTCTAAAAGGATAACCAAATACTGAGGGAGCCCAAAATGGACGGCGCTCATGCAAATAGGCCGCTAAACCAATTCTTCCGTCCGGGCTGTGGCGCGAGCGCTCAACCCGGCGTATTACCCGAAAGGTGGTTGCTATACCTGCAACTCGCTCTTTCGACAGAACTTAACGGCCATCTGCGGACTACTCCGCCGCAAAGCGAACAATAACACAAGGTTGAAGATTTGGCTACAGAGCACCTTCTGAGGGGCAGATTTCTAACAAAAGTGCGACAATCGGCTGAGCGATTCGATTCGCTCCTATGTCGACCACGCACAAGAAAGTGATCGTCCGCAAGATCGACCGCGATACCGTAACCGGGTACGTTGGTTCTGCATTTATTGCTGAGGGCAAACTAGAGTTACTGAACACAGCCGGGAATGTGGTTTCCATCGAGTTACGAGAGGTCAAAGGCGTTTACTTCGTTCGTGAGTTTGGCGATTCAGAATCGCTCACTCGCAAGACATTTACTTCCCGTCCTCGAATGGAAGGCCTGTGGGTCCGTTTGCGCTTCCGCGACAACGAGGTGATCGAAGGCATGATGCCGAACGACCTGCTGCACGAAGGAGCCGACGGCTTTTCCGTCATTCCTCCCGATACCCGGTCCAACACGCAACGGATTTTTGTTCCCCGCTCGGCACTGGCTGAAATGACGGTTATAGGTGTTATTGGCGACAAGAAATCGCAGCGTCGCGGTCGACGTCCGGAAGACACTCGTCAGGTGCCGTTATTTGGGTAAACTGCCGGCCAGTGACGAAGTTCGCGGTAGCGAGACATACCGATTATGAAGCTTGCTGAAATCGCATCCTCGCTGGGCGCCACGCTGGAAAACGGAAACCCCGACATCGAGATTACGGGCGTTGCCGGAATCGAAGAAGCGGGCCCCGGCCAGATTACCTTTGTCGCCAACCCCAAATACGCTGCCGCCGCCAAGACTACTGCTGCCTCAGCTGTGATTGTCGCCGAAGACTTCTCCGCCATCTCGACAGGCATGTTGCGCAGCAAGAATCCTTACCTGGCGTTCGCCAAGGCGATCGACCTCTTCTATCAGTCTCCGCAGTATCAAGCCGGCGTGCATCCTACAGCCGTGATCGCACCCACCGCCAGCATTGGCAAGAACGCGCACATCGCGCCCTACGTGGTGATCGATGACGACGTCGAGATTGGCGACGATGCCGTGCTGTTGCCGCATGTCGTCATTTATCGCGGAGCACGCATCGGCAACCGTTTCTTCGCGCATGCCCATGCTGTGGTGCGCGAGGATTGCACTTTGGGCGACAATGTCACCCTGCAAAACGGCGCTATTGTCGGATGCGACGGCTTTGGCTTTGCCCGCAATGGAGATCGCTGGGAGAAGATCACCCAATCAGGTCCGACAGTGCTGGAAAGCGATG
Source organism: uncultured Acidobacteriaceae bacterium (assembly GCA_963721155.1). Taxonomy (GTDB): domain Bacteria; phylum Acidobacteriota; class Terriglobia; order Terriglobales; family Acidobacteriaceae; genus Bog-257. The sequence goes on from CAVRID010000005.1 coordinate 642,942, forward strand.
TAGAAGTGCAAGCCAACTCCTGCATCGATCGCGCCAGCATTGGTAAGACCCACATTGGACGCGGCGTCAAAATCGACAATCTGGTGCAGGTTGGACACGGCTCGTCAGTCGCTGAGCATACTCTTCTCTGCTCGCAGGTTGGATTGGCAGGGTCAACCTCGGTCGGCAAGAATGTCATTCTGGCTGGCCAGGTGGGAGTTGCTGGACATTGCAACATCGGCGATGGCGTCATCGTTACCGCGCAAAGCGGTACTCATGGAGATATTCCGGCAGGCGCCATGGTCAGCGGATCTCCTGCGTTCGATCACAAAGAATGGTTGCGGTCGGTCGGCGTATTCAATAAACTCCCAGAACTTGCAAAAGCGGTCCGGTCGATTGTGGCTAGCCGAAAAGGCGCCTCCGCTTCAGGAAAGAACGAACCGTGATTTCGTTCCACTGCGCACTTGTCCAGGGCCCTTTATTAGCATCAAATATCCCAGGGTTACCGGCACTCCCCGGCGTGCTTCTAAGCATATAGCCATGAATGAAGACATCTCTAATTCGGTATTGTCGCAGGCGGCTGGTCCCCAGGCCGTGGCTCCCACTCCGATCCGCGTGTTGTTGTTGGATGACCGCGAGGACAATCTCGTACTCCGCTCGGCCATACTTCGGCAGAAGGGCTACCAGGTAGTGACCTCGAGCTCCATTGAAGAAGCTGAAGCGAAACTGCACGGGATCGATATCGCAGTTCTCGATTACCACTTGGGGGCCGGCAAATTTGGGACCGACGTCGCCGAAACGCTTCGCCGCAAACGTCCGCACGTCCCCATCATCATTTTGTCGGCAACGCTGGAGCGCAAGTTCGGCGGCATCGCCGACATGCACCTGCTCAAGGGATACAGTTCCGTCGACGACCTGGTTTCCGCGCTGCGCTCCTTCGAAGCCAAGAAGCGCGGCCGCCCGGTTGTAGTGGATGCGCGCGATTTCTACTATTCCCGCATCTCGATGGCCATGGGCGACGACATCGTCCTCGAGATCCTCGATCGGGAAGGAACCTGGCAGTACGTGAACGATTACTTCGCGGCGATGAATAATCACAAACGAGCATGGTTTGTTGGCAAGAGCTTGTTCGAGCAGTTTCCGCAGCTAGGCGACGAATGGCGCGACATTGTGCGCACGGTGGCCGATACGCGCGAGACCTATATTGATCGGCGCGGATTTCAGGGTGCCTCCCATCTGCCCACGCAGAGCCCGCACTGGACCTGGAACGTTCTTATCTTCCCGATTAAGCTGCATGACGATCGCGATGGAGTCGTGCTCACGGCACGATTGATCGAGAAGAAGTAACTCGCGGCGCTTCACCTAGTTGATTCACGAGACTCTCGGCCCCGACGAGGCGGTGCGTGAGGCGGCCCGGCACCCGGCAAGCATCGGGCAGGGGTGCGAGAATACCGTCGTCCTCACTGGACAGCATTCGACAAAAAATCAGAGTATCAGTAATCGTAAAGCGGATGCACGGTCGGAAACACAGTGTTGCCTTCACAAGTCGGTTTCATGAAGGCGCTGACCACACCCAAAACACCGCTAAAATCGAAAGTCGATAGCGCACTTATCTCGTTGGTTTGCTTTTCGTACCCATCGGCATGCATCGCCAGAATGAGATGACGCACCCCCCACTCCCGCTTGACCTGATATGCTCCTACCGGTCCGAAACGCTGGTCAATCTGAGCCGCAATCGCGGGACTGGTCAGCTTGTCGAAATTATCAGCGTACTCTCTGGAATATAGGTCTATTTGTTTATTGGTGTCAGTGGCAACCACATCGACTTTGCTGACAACTTTTGTGCCAATTTGGGACACCCCAAGTATCTTGGCCAAATTTGCCTCGCCTCCGACCGCCTGCACAATAGGCCCCGTAACGGCGTCCTTCACAGCCCCCAAGGTCGCTCCCAGCTTCGCGCCGACCTCCGCAAGCTTCGTAGCCTCTTCTCCGGCGGCCGCAACTTTCGCAGCGGTCCTCCCGGCTGCGAAGGCGGCCTTTGCGGCCCCACCCGCTTCCCCTGCATACGGAATCAAGTTTGCAAGCATCATAATCGGCGCGAACACCATGTTTACGGTTCCTGAGGCGCACTCCTTCTGGTCCGTCGAACAGCCCACGCCACACTCGAATGGTTGTTGGGACGGGCAATTCTGCCAGCAAACCGGTCCCACCATATGGAAGCCATCTTTGCATGTGGGATAGCAGAGGGCTCCGGTCGGGTCCTTTTGCAGACCAGGTGCGCACAAACCATCCGCAAGCGGCTCACCCGCGCCACGCCCGTAACTTTGCTTTTGGCAGGAAACGCCGATGTCGGGCATTCCCGGCGGACAATCGGGAGAGCAGACACAACAGCCGGCCGCGTGGAAGTTCGCGCGACACTTGGGATACCAAAGAGCCCCGAGTTGCTCGCAACCCTGAGGATTGTCTTTGTTGCACTGATCCCCCTGCCAAATTACGTATCCGCCTCCCCTCCCGTAGGAGGCGGGTTTACCGCAGTGGTCCGGATCATTGCGGAAGTCGGCCGGACAAGATTGCCAGCATACGGGTCCATTTCCAGCAAATCCATCGCGACACTTGGGGTAACAAACCAGTCCGTTCCTTTCGTAGCCATCTCTGCAGGTGTAGGGTTCGCCGACGCCATTTCCGTACTTCTGCCGGTAGCAATAGGGCAAAGTGATAGCACTCACTTGCGTGGCGGTCCATGTCATCACGGCATTCATTTCATCCGGGGAAAGCGGGGGAGCGCCCAGATCAATCATGCCCGGCGGAGTTGACTCATCCGCCTGAGCGGCGGTGTTTGGATTAGTCTGAGCCGGTTGGGCACTTGCAGCGGGTTGCGATGTACCTTGTGGCGCTTGAACTGGGGCAGGATTCGCCCCCTGGTTGGCCGCTGCCGACGCATCTTCGGTGGTCCCTTCAAGCGTGACCGTCAGAGTGAAAACCGAGCCGTCGGTCACTTCGATATCGCCTTCTTCATCGACTTGAAAACCTGGTACCGTCACGGTGACGGTGTAAGTCCCCACGGGAAGGTTCGGGAAAGAATACAGGCCGTTATTGCTGGTGGTGACGGTGGACTGGACGCCGGTGTCCTGATTGACGGCTTGCACTCGGGCGTTGGCAACACCCGCCCCGGAGTCGTCTGTCACCGAACCACCAATAGCGCCGGTGGGAGTCTGTGCGCTCACCATGGTGGCGAAGACCGCCACGAAAACTAATCCCAAGGCCTTGCGCATCATCGAAGACCGCCTTTCCTGCGGGACTACAGATTCAATTGTGTTCACGTGCGAACTGCGGCCGGGTCAGACAGACCTGACCATGCCGAATCATGCCGCCCTGAAGATAAGCAGCGTGAAGATATTTGGTTTGGTTCGGCGCAGAGAAGTGTATTTGGTTTCGCCGGGATGTCAAGCGAATCTTGCCGCGCGGTGATGTAAGTTTCCTTGTGTAAAAAGAGAGAGGGTGTAAGTTGGCTTTGCCTTAGCAAGCAGAAGCCATTCCTGGAAAGGAGCTTACACCCGATGGCGAAGGTAACACTGATCAGCGAGCACTTCCAACATTTCCTGGCGGAGATGAAGGAGACGTTTTGGGGCGATCTCTACGGCCAGACCAAACTGGCGTGGCAACAGTTCTTCGAGTTGCAATCGGAGCGGCAGCGCGACCGCTTTTCCGGCGCCGGGCGCTACCAACGGCGGCATGGCCGACGCCGCGTCTATCGCAACGGCTACTACGAGCGCGATTTCGTGACCCGCTTCGGCACCATCCGGTTGCGCATTGCGCGCACCCGGGAGAAGAGTTTTCTGCCGTGCGGGCTGCAGCGCTTTCAGCGGCGAGCCGAAGAAGTCTCGATGCTGATCCGCGAAGCCTTTCTGCGTGGCATCTCGACCCGGCAGGTGGGACGAGTGGTGGCTACCCTGACCGGCGAGGTGGTGAGCGCACAGACGGTGTCGAAGCTGACCCGCGATCTGGACGAGGCGGTGCGCCAGTTCCACCAGGCCAGGCTGAGCGACGATTACGCTTACTTATTTTTGGATGGGGTGAGTTTGCGGGTGCGGCGTCCGGGGGGACGCAAGCGGGTACAGATGTTGGTGGCCTATGGCGTGCGGCGCGACGGCACTCGGCATTTGCTGGCCTTCCTGCGCAGCCAGGGAGAAAGTCAGGCGGACTGGGAGGGGTTGCTGCAAGACCTGTACCGGCGCGGGCTGGAGGGCAAGCACCTGGCACTGATCGTCACCGACGGCTGTCCCGGTTTGGCGGCGGCGATCCCGACGGTGTACCCGCGGGCGCGGCATCAGCGTTGCTGGGTGCATAAGATGCGCAATATTCTGGAGAAAGTGCGGAAGGCCGACTACGAGGAAGTGAAGGCCGGGGCGCAGGCCATCTACTTGGCCGCAGGTAGTAAGCAAGCCGGAGCCGCCTTTCGCCGCTTCCGCGCCCGCTGGCGGCCCGACTATGGCAGCATGGTGCGGCGGCTGGAGCGCGATCTGCCGGAGCTGCTTTCCTTCTTCGCGTTTCCTCGCCACCTGTGGCGCAAGTTGCGAACCACCAACGTGATCGAGCGCTGCTTTGTGGAAGTGCGCAGGAGAACTCGGCCCATGGTGTGCTTTGTGAATGTCGAGAGCGTGGACCGCATCATCTACTCCATCTTCCAGCGATTCAATCTGGAATGGAAAACCCGCACCCTCTCCGTATTTACACAAGCAGCTTGACATCACCTTGCCGCGCGACTACTATTGGTTACAGGACAGCTCTGCCTCGTTTTCACCGTCGGGTTAGGTCCGCAAACGGCGCGCGCCCGGCGAACAGGCACGGAGGGCTAGCTGGACGTTCGTATCTTCCCCATCAAGCTGCATGACGACCGCGATGGAGTCGTGTTGACGGCGCGATTGATTGAGAAGAAGTGAGTCGGGAGCGCAAGTTGTTCGACCGACTCTCCACCCACACATCCGAAACTCGCCGGGTGCCCCACTCATTCGCGCGTTTCGAATGAGTGGGCGCGCGCAGAGGAATAACTGATCGTCAGCGGCCACTCCTGACAGTTTACCTTTACCGGCCCTACTTCGCTGCGAAGGCATATGCCCGGAAGCTGCTCCACACCCAGTCTTCGGGTTTCTCCGCCAGACCTCGCTTCACCGGGTTCCGATGCATATAGCGCAGCTTTTCAATCCGCTTCTTCGAAGTACAGACGTTGAAATCATAGAAGCGCTTCTGCCAGATCGGGGCCGTGCGGATGCCGCCATGGTGAAGCAGTTTGGTGAATCGCTCCTTGATAACTTTCATTACCACGGAAGGATCGCCCACATCCGGTTCGGTGATCAAGAGGTGAAAGTGCTCGGGCATGACGACGTAGCCGATCACCACAAATCGATATTTCTGCCGTGCGCGCTCCAAAACGCGCAGGAAGAGATCGCGGCGCGCGCCGGTTCCCAGCTCGGGCCGCCGCTGGTAGCAGCTACAGGTTATGAAATGGAGATCGTGCCCGCCGTACCAGCGTTCCAGACCTTTCGTCACACTCTGAGCTTAGTTGTCGGTCAGATGGGTGGTCGGTGATGAAACACACTGAGCCCCGTGATCTTCGAATCCCACTCATTCGAAAACCGCGAATGAGTTGATTAGATAAGAGAGAAGGCTCGCTTCGATCCGGTAGTCTTGGTTTGAGGACTAAGACACTGGGGAAGGAAGGAGCCTTCCATGCTTATTGTAGGGTGTGATTACCATCCGCGGTGGCAGCAAGTGGCTTGGTTAGATACGGAGACGGGAGAAACCGGTGAACAAAAGCTGGTGAACGGCGACGGCGAGGCCGAACGCTGGTATCGGCAGCTGCCGGTACCGTCGTTGATTGGGCTGGAGGCCACGGGCAACAGTCAGTGGTTTATCGATCTGTTAAATCAGTTAGGCCATGAGGTATGGGTGGGCGATGCCGCCGAAATCCGCGCCAGCTACGTACGCAGGCAGAAGAACGACCGGCGCGATGCTGGGCACGTGCTGAAGCTGCTGCGGGAAGGCCGCTTTCCGCGGCTATGGGTGCCGAGTGCCGAGCAGCGCGATCTGCGGCAGCTGCTGATTCATCGCCACAAGCTGGTGCAGATTCGTAGCCGGGTGAAGAACGGACTGCAACACCTGGCGATGAACCAGGGGATGCAGAAAAAATCGCGGCTGTGGAGTGTAGCGGGACAGAAAGCTTTTCGCCAGTTACCGCTGACCGGTTGGGCGGGGTGCCGGCGGCAGGACCTGCTGCAGTTGCTGATCTACCTGGACCAGCAGATTGCACCGCTGGATCGGGCCGCGCAACAAGCGGCCGAGCAGGATCCGCAGGCACGGTTGCTGCTAACGCAGCCGGGAGTAGGACCGATCACGGCCCTGGCTTTCGTGCTGACCATCGGCGACGTAACCGGCTTCTCACGCGGCAAGCAGGTAGCCAGTTATGTGGGGCTGATTCCGCGCGAGCACAGCTCGGGAGGGCGGCAACGGCTGGGCGCCATCAGCAAACAAGGCAATAGCTTTCTGCGCATGCTGCTGGTGGAAGCGGCGCACAGTGTGGTCCGACTGGATGAAAGTTTTCGCAAACAATATGCTCACCGCTGCCACAGCAAGCCGAAAGGCATCGCCAAGGTAGCGGCGGCGAGACGGTTGGCCGTACGGCTCTACTGGATGCTACGCACCCACACCCCGTATCCAGAGATCGTTCACATCGAGAGCAGCCCGCGGGTGCCCCTGGTCGGCGCAAGCTAGACCGCTGTGTTGATTGGGCGCTCTCGCCTCCAGACCGACCGGTGCAAAAGACGGCCTGCGGCCTTGGAAAACGAAAAGATGTTTTCCACTTTCGCACCGGCGACGGCGGCTGGAGGTTCGCATAGAAGAATCATGGTCGAAGTTTTTGGCCGAATCGATGGTTGGTGGAACGAAGCAGGTTCCACCGAAGAATGATCAATCGCGAGATTCTCCGGTGTTAGTCCTCAGCTGTGACCAACCTCAGCACGAAGCCAGTGGTGTTCACCCACCGCTCAGGAGAACTTTCGCTTGACAACGCCTTCTCTCTTATCGAGGGGCACCCATCGTCGAACGGATTCAGTTTCTGGGAACTCAGGTTAGCCCAAAGAGGGCGAACCGGAACACCGAGCCCATGTGAGGGAAATCACGGCTGTCCATCCATTTTGGGAATCGGCGGTTACCTCCGTGCTCTGGAGTGCATTTTCTTTCCGGTCCAACTCACCTCGGCATCGTACACTGGCAGCGCGGGAGCCAGTCTCCCGCACCGCCAGTCCGCTGTTGGGGCGGCGGTATTCGATCTTTCAAAACTTGCTTGGTTGCCGGCAGAGACGAAGTGATCCTCTGCTAAGTCCTTATTCCGGAGTATTTTGCCTGTAACCCCTTTGTACGGAGGATCTTGCGAGCAATCGTGCAAAGTACTGAAAAACAACGGTTTACGCCTACGAGTAAGTCTAATGTACACAGTATTTTGCGGGTAAAATATTGAAAACAAAGATGCCAAAATAAGGGGGAGGGGGTAGGCTGAAACCATCTGAAGCCATCAGAAACGCTCTAATCGTCTCGGCGGCGCTCCGGTGGTAGAGCGCTTTCTATGGTCGCAGCGACGGCCTTCATCAACTCATCACGATCAGGGTAGCTTCGCGGATCGATTGGCTTGTGAAATACCACGGTCGCGGTTCCCGGCCACAACGCAAAACGAGTCTTCGGCCACAGCTCGAACGTTCCCAGGATCGTCACCGGAACTACGAATACGCCGGAATCGAGCGCGAGATGAAATGGGCCCTTCTTGAAGGGAAGCAGCCGGCCATCGCTGGAACGCGTGCCTTCAGGAAAAACCAGCATGTGCAATCCCTGGCGCAAGACGGCGACAGCCGCGTTCACGCTTTCGATAGCCGAACCGCGATCGCTGCGATCCACGGGTACGAGATTCGCCATCCTCATACCAACACCGAGGATGGGAATGCGGAAAAGCTCCTTCTTCACCAGCACGGAACAGCGGCCCGGAATGGTGGGGAGCAGAACGGGAGGATCCAGGTTCGAAGTGTGGTTCGCCATGAAAATGTAGTTGTGACCGGGTTGCAAGTTCTCCATGCCGCGAACTTCGACCTTCACGCCTACCAGGCGAACCCCGAAGATTGCGAGCCTGGCCGATATGTTGTACAGCGGGTTGATGTCGCCGCTGATGAGCGCATACAACAACAACGCCGGACCGACAATGAGAATGGACACACCCCAGAAAGCCAGAAGCGAGACAGCGCGGATCAAGGTGTCCCTCGGCTCTCGTCGTCGCCATGGATCCAAGCCCTGCGATGAGCACGCTGCTCCGAGGTGACCGATGGCAAATCCTGAAGGTTATAGATCTGCTGCTCACGGAGACCCAGTTGGAGCTTCACCTCATGTTGGCCTTTTCGATTCTCGATGCGAAGATGAACGGTTGTTCCCGGCTGCATCTGCGCGAGTTGGTCATCGAGAGCGGCATTGGCAGGCTGCCCATCGATGGCAACCACACGATCTCCCACAGCGATTCCAGCGCGGTGAGCATCGCTGTCGGGATCAACCTCAATGACTTCCGGTTGACCTCCGAGGTTCGCCGTGGTGGTGAAGCCCGCCCATGCTACGGAAACCGTCTGGTTGACCGCGCGCAAACCCACCAGGCGGAAAAAATCGTCGTATGGAATCTCTTTCACGCCGGAAACGTAGTCACGGAAGAACTCGGCAAAGCTCTGGCCGGCGATCGCCTCCGCTGCCTGCTCGACGCCTTGGGAATCGGGAAAGTAGCGATGCTGTTTGGCATAGTGCTCATTCATCCACTGGAACAAGTCACGCAGCGATTTTTCCCCGTGGGTTATCTGTCGGATTTTCAGATCCAACAGGACGCCCAGAATTTCTCCCTTGTTGTAGTAGCTGATGCTCCGTTCCGGCGAGCGATAGTAAGGATAGCCCTCGAACCAGGCGTCGAGGCTTGAGTCTTCAGCCGATTGCCAACGATGCGCAGGACGCCGTTGCAATTCGGTTATTTCATCTGACAGCGACTGCAGATATGCTTTCTCATCGATCAGTCCCGCGCGCACCAGCAACATGTTTCCCACTGTGCTGGTGACACCTTCGCTGAACCAGAGAGCGCGAGTATCGTTCTCATGCTGGTAGTCGATCGGCTCCAACGACTGAGGACGAATCCGCTTCACGTTCCACAGATGGAAGAACTCATGCGCGCTCACGCTCTCCAGTGGCAAAAGCGATTCCCGCAGACGTTTGGCTCGCACTTCAATGGCTGTACCATATGCGTGCTCCATTCCTCCGCCACCAGGTCCTTGCGGCAAGTGATAAAGGAACGTGTATTCGTCGAAGGGGCGATCCTGCATCCAGTCCACCGCTGCGTGAGTGATGCGAGCCAGGACCTCGTCCAGCTTTGCCATATCGTAGTCGGCCGGATTGCCATCTACCACAACGTGGTACGTCGCGCCGTCCTCCTTGAACTCAGACTGCCGGAAAGTACCGACCTCAGCCGGACTATCGACAAGCTCGTCATAGTCGTGGGCAACTCCGACCAACTGTTCTACCTTTCCAGGCTCCGCGGCTCCCAGCACATGGAGATCGCGCAAGCCCCAAGTAGCGGGAACATCGAGAAGCCGAAGGCTCACGGGTTCCGAGCGGAGAGAAGGAGCGTACATCAGCACCATGGCCCAATTGAAGAAGCCGCGTTCTGCGCTCAGCGCGCTGCCGAAAGGGCCAGGAACATCGAGGTAAATGTCGTAGCTCACCACGACGCAACCCGGCGGCGCAGTAATTTCCCACTCGCTAGTCGCGGTCTTGCGGACGTCTGCGACGGCGCCGCTCCTATCCTGGGCGCGAACATCTTCTACGTTCGCGGCAAAGTCGCGAACCTGGTACAACGCATTCCAGACGGGCATAGCAAGCGTGCGCACTCCTTCACCATTTCGCAGTCTGATGCTCACGTGTACCAGGTGTCCTGCGGGATCGGTCAGCGAGACGAAATACTCGGTAGGTTCAGGTTGAACACTGGAAGGCGAGGTGCAAGTGACCGGGGTAACTGCCCAGACATGGGCGCTGCCTGAAAATAGAAGTCCGCAACACAGCCAAGCCGCCGTGAGCAGTACAAAATGCAGTCGGATCACGCGGGCGTCGAGACCTCATGGACCGATCTAAGTCTCGCAGGCAGCTTCTCGTAGATTCCGGCGAATCCTCCGTTGGAGAGGATGGCAACCACGTCTCCCGCACGCAGCTCATGCCCAATCGAGTCAACGATCGCATCTGCAGTATCGAGCAAGCAGGCAACCTTACCCGACGATTGCAGCGCCGAGATGACAGCGGCAGCGTCCAGTCGCTCGTCTTCAGGAATGGCTTCCGATTTAAAAATGGCCGCCACGACGATTCTGTCGGCTAATGCGAGACTGCGCGCCAGTTCATCCTGAAAGACCTTGCGCCGAAGTGTATTCGATCGGGGTTCGAGGATCGCCCACAAACGCCGGCCTGGATAACGAGTGCGCAACGCCTTCAGGGTTTCCGCAATGGCGGTGGGATGGTGAGCAAAGTCGTCGATAATCGTGATCCCATGGATCTCGGCTTTGACTTCGAGTCGCCGCTTCACGCTGCGGAAACTGCGGAGGCCATCTGCAACTGCGTCCTTTGCGAGTCCATAGTTCGCCGCCAGGGCTGCTGCGGCAGTCGCGTTCAACACGTTGTATCCGCCCGCCAGCGGGAAAGCGAATTCGCCCCAAGGCTCACCGTCGCGCAATATGCTCCACCTTGTCACTTCGGACGCATATTCAACATCGATTGCCTGCCACTTCGATTGCTCTTTGAACCCGTAGCGCTCGACCCGGCAGAATGCGCGGGCCGCACATTCGTCAACGTTCGGATGTCCGTCCCATGCGACCAACAGTCCTCGCCGCGGAATCAGGTTCACCAAGCGCGCGAAGGCTGTCTTCACTTCGTCAAGATTCTTGTAAATATCGGCGTGGTCGAATTCCACCGAGGTGAGAATGACAGCATCGGGAAAGTAGTGGAGGAACTTAGGTCCTTTGTCGAAGAATGCCGTATCGTATTCGTCGCCTTCCAGGATGAACTCGTTCCCTGAGCCCAAGCCAAACGAGCTGCCAAAATTCTCCGGTATTCCCCCGATGAGAAAGCTGGGCGCACGCCCCGCATGGTGAAACAGCCACGCCAGCAGCGAAGAGGTCGTGGTCTTGCCGTGAGTACCGGCCACCACCAGCCTCTCCCGCCCAATCAAAAATTCGTCGTGCAGCACTCTCGACATGGATTCGAACGGAATTCGCTTATCGAGTACGTGCTCCAGTTCCGGGTTGCCACGCGATATAGCGTTGCCAACCACCACCAGGTCAGGCTGAGGTTGCAGGTTGCGTTCGCTAAACGGCTGGGAGACCGGAATGTTCAGCGAAGCTAGAAAGTCCGACATTGGAGGATAGGCCGCGTGGTCCGAACCGGTAACCTGAAAGCCGCGCTGCTTCAGCATTCCGGCCAGCGATGCCATCGCGGTTCCGCAAATTCCGATCAGATGGACATGCTTCTGCTTCATGAGTGTGATACTCGGACGGACGCAGGCTCAAGCTGAACTGCAGCGTCGAAACTTAGTACGACATTGTGGCCAACATTGAGGGCTGCGCCTACCCCGATAGGCAGGGTAAAACTTCGGCTGGAAACGTGACCCGACCTCAGACCGAATGCGATCGGCACTCCAAGGCCTCCCAGAATGCGCATGATGACATCGTGAAGGGTCCGATCCGTTGCTTCCTGTTGGCCACAATCAAGCATCTCGCCAAAGATAATTCCCGTGACTCCCTCGAACTTGCCGGCCAGTTTTAACTGCATCAGCATCCGGTCGATCTGGTACGGCTTTTCCCCCCGGTCCTCCAGGAAGAGAATCGATCGCTCAGTGCGGACCTCATACGGTGTACCGAGCGAGGCACAGAGTAACGACAAGCAGCCGCCGTAAAGTACGCCCTGGGCCACTCCTTCTACCAGAGGCTCAACCTCGTCACGGCCGAACATTCGGGGATAGGCCTTACCCGAGGAGACCGCCGCTGACCATGCGTCCACGTCGATACCGTCATGCCGGGAAAAATCTCCCGCGACCATTGGCGCATGAAAAGTAACCAGCCCGGCGTGATCGCATAGATAGGTAAGCAATGTCGTCACATCGCTGCAGCCCGCAAAGATCTTTGGGTTCGCGCGAATGAGTTCCAGGTCGAGGTACGGCAATAGATAGTTGCAACCATAACCGCCGCGGGCGCAGAGGATAGCACGCACCTCGGTTCTGCTGAACATCTCGTGTAATTCGTGAATGCGCCGCTCGACAGAGCCGGCAAAATAAAGGTCGCGCTCAAAGATCGAGGGTAAATAGTACGGCTGATATCCCAACTGCCGCAGGCGGTCGCAGCCCGCATCGAAATCCTCTCGTCGAAACCCGCTCGCCGGCGCAACAATGCCAACGGTATCTCCCGACTGCAAGGCTGGAGGACGTCGGCGTTCAGACTGTTGTGAAGAGATCATCCGGATGGCTTATCTTAAATGAAAAACTCACCTCGGCAGAGTAACGTAGCCGGACCGTTCAGAAACACTTCCTTGTCCCATTCGACCGTTTGAGTGCCGCCCGGCGCATGCACACCCACGGGCGACTTCACTTTGCCGGTGTGGATGGAAGCGACTGCAGCGGCGCAGGAACCCGTTCCGGATGACATGGTCTCGCCCACGCCGCGTTCGCAGAAACGAACTTCAATTTCGCTTCCGCTCAGCACCTTCACAAACTCAACGTTCATACCGTGCTTGAAGTCATGATGGGTTGAGATTTGTCCCGCCACCGCCTGCCAGCCTAATTCGAACTCTGACACGTACACCACAAAATGCGGGTTACCCATGGATACCGGAATGCCGGAAAACTCCCCGTAGGTGAACTTGATGGAGAATTCATCGCCCACCTCCGGCTCCCCCATAGAGCTGCGAAACTCGAAGCTGTTCCCGTCACGGGCGGTCAGGGTGCAAGTCTTCAGGCCGGCTCCAGTACGAATGACGACTGCGCTCTTATTGTTTTCGGCGCAATACCATGCCGCCACGCACCGTGTTCCATTGCCCGAAATCTCAGCTTCGGAACCGTCGGCATTCAGCAGCCGCACCCGCAGGTCCGCGTCGATGGCAGGCAGAACCCACTCGACACCATCGGCGCCAACACCATTATGGCGATCGCAGATACGCCGGCTAAAGGAATAGATATCGCTGGGAGCGTGGGCAAAGTCGATGATCAGGAAATCATTGCCACAGGCGGTCGCCTTCACGAAGGGAATTTCCGCCATATCAGTCGCGCTCGGCAGTCGTGCTCTTGGCCATAGTCATCACCAGCGGAAGCTGCTTAATTTCCTTCGTCAGGGTTTCCTGCTGAGAAAGGTAGGCCTCAACCGTGAATTGCAAGCGGCAATGGGTGTCATCAGTCCTTCCTAAGTGGATGCTTTGCATCGACAACCCTGTCTGGTCCAGGAGTCGATTTAGCGCTGCAACCACCGGATCGGCACTCTCGCAGCTGCTCGTGATTACGTCGTAGGCCACGGTGATCGGTTTAAGATTGAACCGCGTTTCCACCTGTCCCAGGACCAACAAACAGATGAGTGCCAGGATGGTCGAAAAAATCGCCGTTTGAAACAGGCCAGCCCCTGCGGCCATGCCTATGCCGGCAGCCACGAAGATGGTCGCCGCCGAGGTAATCCCTGAGACCGAGCCCTTGTCATGCAAGATGGCGCCTCCGCCAATGAAACCTATGCCTGGAATTATCTGCGCGGCGATGCGTGTGTGGTCGCCGGTGAATTCGCCCGCAAGACGCTCCGACAGCAGCGTGAACATGGCTGACCCAAAGCAGATAAACATGACCGTGCGCAAACCCGTCGGCCGATGCTTGAGTTCGCGCTCCAGCCCTATGGCCCCACCTAAAATTGCGGCTACGATTAGTCTCAGCAAACTGGAGGAAGCGCCACTGGAAATCGGCCACCAATTCGGAAGATGCGGCTGCGAGTTCTCGATAGGCGTGCATGATCCGATGCGCGGATTGTAACAAACACTGAGGGGTTGGGCTGTTAACTGTAAGTGTGCGGACGGACTTGGCGGGGCGTTCGTTGGAAGGTCAAACGCAGCAGTTGTTGGAGATGCAAGAGTGATAGACTTATTACAAAATTGAGGGTCAGTTGTGAAACTCGAAGACTACAAAACGGTCTTATACCGCCAGCCAGACGGCGCATGGGTTGCGGAAATTCCCGCCATCCCGGGATGCTATGCGCTAATGGCGACGCGCGAAGAGGCGCTGCGGGAGTTGGCTAGCGTGTTCCAGATGATTGCAGAAGAGTATTTGGAAAAAGGCATCCCCTTGCCGGCCGACACCACCGAAGTCGTACATGCCTAGCGGCACATCCCGTGAGTTCCAGAGCGCAGCGCGTAAGTTGGGCTTCTCCCGTACCAGACAGACAGGCAGTCACGAGCGTTGGAACCATCCTGACGGACGTGCAGTAACCATCCCCATCCATGGCGGTCAGGAGATTGGTCCCCCCTTGTTCTTTAAGATTCTCCGACAGCTTGGCATCACGCAAGAAGATTTCCAAAAGTTGCGATAAGGCCGGTTGCTTACGGTCGCGCGCGCTTGTAGAACGTGCAGCGCGATTGGCCCGGAACGTTGATCGCCAACAACTCTGTCAATCCTGCATGTTGAGGACGCACAGCCGCCCACACTGGATCGCCCTGGCAGGCAACTACGTAGTCCGCCTGCCGTGCCGGATCGAGCAGCGCCCAATCCCAGTCAGGATGCTCGCCCTCGGAAATGACGCGGTGCCACGGGATCCCCGCCTGCTGCAGCGCACCCGCGTGCTCGGCTCCGTACATCAGCAACGTAGCAGAGCGCGGCAACCCCTCGAGAGCATTGACCAGCGCTCGCTCCATAATGATGCGCCCACGGGAATTCACTTGTGCCTCCCGCAGCGTGACAGGAGTCTCGCGGTACACCGACACGTAGCTGGCAAAAACGACAACGATTACGACCGTCCACGACACAAGCTGGGCGGACTTTCTTCTCAAGCGCTCCGCCGCGAAACTGGCCAATAGTGCGGGAAACACCGCGAACACGGGCAGTAGTTCAAGTCCATAGCGCACGTTGTAATAGGAGAAGGGATACCAGACCGGCACATAGATCGGCACGCTGCCGTATGCGATGGAAAGCGCGTAGAACGGCAGCGGAAGCCAAAGCAGCAGGAAAAGTCCGTATCTGCGAAACTTCCAGACTGCTACTACTGCTCCAGCCACGGCCAGCGCAAAAAGCACCTGTCCCCAGAGGCCGGCCCCCACATTCAGTTTGGCCGACTTCAGAAAGTAGAGCGCAGCTGTGAGCAGATTATGCTGGCCAGGATAGGGCTGTGCGCCGTTAGCTGTCGTTCGTAGGGCGATCGCTTTCGCCGAGTAAGGGCCATTCAGAAAATCGAGCCCGTATCCCGAGACACAGTAGGTATAAACAAACCAGTAAACCGGAACCAGTGCATTGAGCACCAGGATCTCGATTAGCGATTTCGCCATCGAGCGTCGCCGCGCCTTGGTCTCTCCTCGCCTCCACCAGACTGCGAAGATAAACAGAATCACGACTATCACGATGACCGCGACAAACCATCCGTCGTATCGCGTGTACGCCCCACCTGCCAATACCATTCCACAAGCTTCCAGTGCGCCTTCAGGCTTGATTGGCATGGAGGCCGGCATTAGGTGCTGGCCGCTCGTTTGCGGCGAAGTGGCGCGAAGGAAGTCATCGAGATAAACCACCGTCCAAATGAAGAAGGCCAGGAAGATGGGCTCGTTCATCGCCGTGGTCTGAATGTAGAGCAGGTTAGGATTGAGCGCGTAGATTGCCGCGGCGAAGTAAGCGACCAGGGTGGACGCTCGTCCTTTCACCAGCCGGAAGATTCCCAGCGCGCCCACAATGTAGGCCACCATGCTGGGGATGGATCCTGCGATCCCGCTGCGCCAGAGCGCGTCAATCCACACAAACGGCAGCATGGCAATGTGCTGCAGCGGAAGCCAGACGGTGCCCAACTGTCCATAGGACTGCAGCGGATGCCGGTTATCCACGACGCGGCGCGCAATGTTGATGTGCGCAACGGCGTCGCCGTAGAGCAGTAATTGCTGGTGGGCGTAATAGAAGAATAGCGCTGCTATCGAAACCGCTCCGATCAGCAGCGTGAATCGGGCATCGTTGCGCTGTTGGCGATAGCGCTCGGTCAGGGTTGCTCGGTTAGAATCCTTCACAGAAAATTGGCGTCTTACGGTTCGTTTTATGCGCTTTCGCCGTTACGGCCATCTCTGTGCTCCATGCACAACGTTGAGAATCAAGATCCGCTCCTCAAGAAATCTGTAAACCACAATGTAGGGAAGACGTGAAACCAGCAACTCGCATGTGTCTTTGACACGCCCTTCGCGCCCCTCGACGTGGCATTGTTCGTAAGCTTTGCACCGCGTCGTAGATCGCCCGCGTAATCCGGTTGGCAGTCTCCAGGTTGCGATCCTGCTCAATATATTCGGAAACTGCTTTCAGATCCTGGACTGCACGCGTCGACCATTCGACTCGCATTCAGGAACGTTCTCGCTGTTCAATCCACGCACGAACCTCTTCGTCTGGAATCGTTTCGCCCCGTTGCGCCGCCGCTAAACTGTCCTTTACTTTGTGCTCGAACCACTCGTTATAGGCGATCAGGTGATTGACCGCTTCGTCCAGCAGTTCCTCTTTGCCCCGGTGGGTGCGCTCTGCCAGTTCGGTCAGCTTGGCTTCGGTCTCGGGAGTCATAGGCAGTTCCATGAACGCAAGTTTACGCCACGCGGCGTGGCGATGCCCAGCGATGAAAGCCGACTGGTGCGGCAACGTTGGCTACCCGGGATCGAGCGATCGGTGCAGCCGGAATGGCGATCGACAGTGCCCCCACCTAATCCAGGTGCGTCAACTCGCGAAAGACCTGGAACCGCTTGTCAATCTCTTCGCGGGTCAGCGATTGCAGGCGCTCCGTCCCAAACTTCTCCACTGAAAATGACCCCATCACGCTCCCATAGAACATGGCATGTTTCAGCACTTGGCGGCTCACCTCGCCCTGTGAGGCGATGTAGCCCATGAAGCCTCCTGCAAAACTGTCGCCGGCACCAGTAGGATCGCGGACTTCGTCCAGTGGCAATGCAGGAGCACGAAATGGATGATGCCCGCCGGCGAATTCCCGGTCACGAAAGAAAATTGTCGCGCCGTATTCACCATGTTTGATGACCAACGCGCGCGGCCCCAGTTCCAGCACCTTTCGCGCCGCCCGTGGCAAGCTGCTATCGCCGGCCAGCATCTTGGCTTCAGTGTCGTTGATCAGTAGCACGTCCACCCGCTTCAACATCTCGCCCAACTTCTCCCGATGTCCGCTGATCCAGAAGTTCATGGTGTCGCCGCCCACCAGCTTCACGTTCTGCATGGCGTCGCGCACCCGCGTCTGCAGTACGGGATCGATATTCGCGAGAAATAGGAAGTCCGAGTCTTTGTACTCGGGAGGGATCTGGGGCTCAAATTTCTCGAAGACATTTAATTCTGTGTTTAGTGTCTTCGCTTCGTTGACGTTCTCTCCGTATTCTCCAGACCAGTGAAAAGTCTTTCCTTTGGCATGCTGAATGCCGTGCGTATCGACTCCGCGACTGGTCATCACGGCTTCGTTTTCGGCGGTGAAGTCTTCTCCCACGACTGCGATCACGCGGACATCCGTGAAGTAGCTGGCGGAGAGTGAAAAGTAGGTCGCGGCGCCACCCAGAATCTTCTGGCGTTCACCGTAGGGAGTTTTCAGGGTATCGAATGCGACAGAACCAACGACAAGAATGGACAAATCCTATGTTCCCGCTTTCTCTTCGGAGTTGAAATACTTCCCAACCAACAGTTTCAGGCGCTCGAGCGTCGCCGGTGGTACAACGTTCTTCTGCGTGATAATGGCATGCTTCAAAGCGGAGCCGCACTTGCAGTTGCGCGTCTTTGGCATCGCCGTCACTGCCTCCCGTACCACATTACACGCGTGCTCCGCGTTCTTCAGTAGCACGGCAACGATCTGGTCCACCGACACGTGGTCGTGCTCCTCGTGCCAGCAGTCGTAATCGGTGACCATTGCCACCGTGACATAGCACAACTCAGCTTCGCGGGCCAGCCTGGCCTCCGTGAGGTTGGTCATGCCAATCACGTCCATACCCCAACTGCGATACAGATTCGACTCGGCTTTGGTCGAGAACTGCGGCCCTTCCATATTCAGGTAGGTTCCGCCCTTCTTGACATTCACGCCAGCGCGCCGGCAAGCTCCGGCAACCACCTCGGCCTCTTCTTCGCAGATGGGATGCCCAAGTCCAACATGAACGACCAGCCCATCACCGAAGAAGGTGTCGACACGGTGGCGGGTTCGATCGACAAACTGATCAGGGATGACGAAATCCAGCGGCCGGTGTTCTTCCTTCAGCGAGCCGACCGCAGACAGCGAAATGATCCGCTCAACGCCAAGTTGCTTGAACCCGTGAATGTTGGCCCGGTAGTTCAGTTCCGTCGGCATGAAGCGATGTCCACGCCCATGACGAGCCAGAAAAGCCACACTTCGACCGGCCAGTGTGCCAAGGACGTAGGCATCGGAGGGCGCTCCAAACGGCGTCTCCAGCGAAACCTCTCGCACTTCGCTTAGTCCCGGCATGGAGTACAAGCCACTCCCGCCGATGATACCAATCTCCGCCTGCGGCAACAGATTCTCCTCAAGGATGGTGCGCAAACCAACGATTATACAAAACGTAGCAGGACATGTAGCGCGAGATCAGTCCCTCTCACCCGGCTCGAAGCGATATCCCACCCACGGCTCAGTGAGGATGTACTTCGGCGAACTGGCGTCGGGCTCTAACTTCTTCCGCAACTGGCCAACGAAGACTCGCAGGTATTCGTTTTGCTCGACGCTGTTGCCACCCCACACGGCATTCAGGATTGCGCGATGAGTCATGACTTTCGATGGATGTTGTGCCATGTACACCAGCACATCGAACTCCTTGGGAGTGAGCCGCACTTCTCTGCCAGCGACGGCGATGGAATGCGCGTCAAGATCAATGTGGAAGTCACCAAGGTCTATCTTGGTCTGCGGGGCGCTCGTGCTTGGCGGGGAACGCCGAAGGGCCGCGCGAATTCTCGCCAACAGTTCGCCGGTGCTGAACGGTTTGGTCACGTAGTCATCGGCGCCGGAGTCGAGTGCCTCAATCTTGCTGCGCTCTTCGCCGCGCACCGAAAGTATCAGAATTGGGACCTGCGACATTTTGCGTAACCGGCGGCATAGCTCGATGCCGTTCATATTGGGCATCGCCAGATCGGTGATGACCAGATCGGGGGCGAAATCCTTCACAATCTCCAGCGCGGTTTCGCCATCATTGGCCACGCGGATTTCGTAGCCTTGCGCGTCGAGACTAGTACGTAGCACGCGAGTAATTTGCGGCTCGTCGTCTACCACCAGGATGTGCGGGCGGCTATGCATCGTAACTGCAGTTTCTAGTTTCGAGTGTCAAGTTTCAAGTTCTCGAGTAATGAAACCTGAAACTTTAGTTCGGCTGCTGCTTCACAATGTGAACATCCACCGCCGGCGCGTCGCGCAGGAAGCGATGCACGGCCGACATGAACAGGTACTTTCGCCAACCGCTGGTTGCAGAATGCCCGAAAATCATCTGCGTGATGTGTTTCTCGCGGACGAACTCGGCCATGGCTTTGGCGACGTCCTTGCCCTTGAGCCGCACAATCTTGGCGCCAAGATTTTCCGCGAAATGAAGATTCGCCTGCAGCGATCGCTGTCTCTCGGGATCGTCAGCATCGACTCCGGTATCGATGTAAACGACGAACAGTTCGCCATTGATCGCCTGCGCCATGCGAGAGGCCCTTGCCACCAGATACTGCGCGGCCGGATTAGAACTGACCCCCACGCCAATTCGCTCCGCCACGTTCAAATCGCGGCCTGGCGAGGCCTCTGCCTCGAGGTAGGGTTCTAAGCTGCGATCCACCACTTGAGCTAAGTGGCGCAGGGCAACTTCGCGCAAGGCGATCAGATTACTGGAACGAAAAAAATTGCCCAGCGCGCGATCCACGCGCTCCATGGGATAGATATCACCGCGGCGCATGCGGGTTTGTAGCGCCTCGGGCGTGACGTCCGACATCACGATTTCGTCGACTCGCTTCAAGACCCAGTCGGGCACGGTCTCGCGCACCAGCACCCCGGTAATCTTGTGCACCATGGGTGTGACACTCTCGAGGTGCTGCACGTTCATGGTCGAAACCACGTCGATCTTGTTGTCGAGCAACTCAAAAACGTCCTCGTAGCGCTTATGGTGCTTGCTGCCTTCAATGTTGGTGTGCGCCAACTCATCCACTAGGACGACTTGAGGATGGCGGGCCAGGATGGCATCGACGTCCATCTCTTCAAAAAGCGTACCTTTGTAATCGAGTTTCTTACGCGGCACCGTCTCCAGGCGGGAGGCGATCTCCTGCGTAGCTTTGCGGCCATGCGTCTCGACCACTCCAATTACGACATCTTCCCCGCGACTCTGGCGCCGAATGGCTTCGCTCAGCATGGCATAGGTCTTACCGACGCCGGGCGCATACCCCAGGAAAAGCTTGAAGACACCACTCTTCTTTGAGGGCGCTGTTTCTTCCAGCCATTGCTCGGGGGTTTTTTGCATGGCCCCACTATTCTGCGGCAGGGACAGGCAAAAGTCGATTCGATACAATCGTGACGTGAATCCGCGACAACCGGAAGACCGGCAACCCGGGCGACACTCCTTTGCCGTCTCTCCCCAGCAGTTCAAAGCTGCTGCTTTACCACTATGCCGTCGCGATGGGAACCATCGCCATCGTGGTGATCGCATACCGTCGCCTTCCTGATGTAAATCCCACCACCGTCGCGCTCACGTTCTTGCTGGTTGTGCTGTTGTTAGCCAGCCGCTGGGGATTGACTCTCGCAACCACTACGGCGATCGTGGCCACCCTGGCATTCAACTACTTTTTCTTACCACCAGTCCACACGTTCACCATCAGCGAACCCCAGAACTGGATTGCCTTGCTGGCGTTTCTGACCAGTGCCATTGTGGCCAGCCGGCTCTCGGAGCGGGCCCGGCGCGAGGCGCTGAACGCGACCCGCCGCCGCAAAGAAGTGGAGCGACTTTATTCCCTAAGCCAGCAATTGCTCGCCACCGATAATGTGATGGAGCTACTCAATTCCATCCCACATTACGTGCAAGATGCTTTTGGACTAAAGGCCGCAGCTATGTTTTTGCCCAAACGCAAAGAGGTCTATCGCACCGGAGTGGACCACCCTGAACTCAGCGAGGAGCAACTCGAAGCGGTGAGCGGTCGGGGTGAACTGGTCATGGACCAGGAAAATCAGTTGTGTTTCGTGCCCTTGCGCATCGGAGTTAAGCCGGTGGGCAGCTTAGGGCTGGAGGGCGCCGTCCTGTCACGTGAAACTCTGGAAGCCGTGGGCAGCCTCATCGCGATTTCCATTGAGCGCGCCGGGGCCGTCGAAACCCTGACCCGCGCGGAAGCAGCCCGCGAAAGCGAAAAACTGCGTTCCGCGTTGCTGGACAGTGTGACGCATGAATTCCGGACGCCGCTTACTGCGATTAAACTTTCGGTCACGACGCTGCTCTCAACACCGCAAATTGAAGCAGATGGAAGAAGGGATTTACTTAACGTTATTAATGAAGAGGCCGATCGGCTCAACCGGCTAGTGGGTGAGGCCGCGGAGATGGCTCAGCTCGACGCCCAGCAAGTGGAATTGCGGCGCGAGACCTATACCGTCCGGCAGGTCGCTGAAGCCGCGCTGGAAAGATCAAAGCAAGGACTGGCCGGGCGGGAAGTGAAGCTGCACCTTCCCGAGTCGTTGCCTTCCGTTCGCATTGACTTGGAGCGTATCGCCGAAGTGCTGGTACAGTTGCTGGAGAACGCCGCCAAGTACTCCCCTCCCGGAACGCCGATCACCATCAGCGCCGAACCAGCTGGGAAAATGGTAACGCTCAGCGTTGCCGACCGTGGTCCCGGCATCGACGATATGGAATTGTCGCTAATCTTTGAGAAGTTCTATCGAGGACGCGACCAGCGTTATCGCGTCCAAGGTACAGGCATGGGCTTAGCAATAGCCAAGGCCATCGTCGAAGCTCATGGAGGGACCATCGGCGTCACCTCACAGGTCGGCAGCGGCTCAGTCTTCCACTTTACGGTGCCGACTGCATAAGAGGCAGTGCCAGCTTCTAAATGGCGGCTGGTTTTCAGCACGAAGCGGGAAATTCGACAAGCCCTCGCAGGATCTTATCTTACAGCCTGCAGAATAAAAGGGGAGCGGAATCATCTCCGCTGCCCCGCACTGAGTGACGATAGGTCACTGCTGGGGCGGATGCATTCCCTGCATCATGCCGCCCATATCCATCTTGGTATAGCCGGCAGGAATCTGGAACAGGCTGGCATCAGGCTCACCTTCCTTGATGTTGGTCAGTACCCAAGTCGAATCTTGAGTGACGGTCTTAATGGGAAAGTGCAGTTTCTGATCGACCCACACATTTGAGACCTTGCCCTCCTTGTCGGTGATCTGCCAGTGGTCGCAGGTGCGGCCGTTTACGTCTTCGACTCCCATGTTCTTGCAAGTCGTACCCGGATCGGCTGCGCAGGGATTGTGCGGATCGGCCAGCGGTTTAATGTCTGACCAGGCCATGTGGCGACGCCCCGGCATCTCGCCGGCTTGATGCTCCATGTACATATGCTGCGCCGGCATCAGGATGTCGGTGGTCTGGGTTTTGAAGTCGGTAATGATGATGCTCTGGCCGCCGCCGGGACCGCCACCTAGCATGTCCATACGCATGTGGCCCTGTCCGAAGTAGATCTTTCCGTTCATATCGCGAGGACCGGCAGAGTTGCGAGTAGAGGTCATTTGCATGTCGGCAGAAAATGGCGCTGGCCCCATGGGCGCTTGCGCCAGAGCAAGTTGAAGGAATAGAAGGGCGGCAGCGGACAGAAGAAAAACGGTTCGGATTCGCGAGTTCACCAGGATCTCCTTGATAAGGAATGTTCCAACCTTGCCCAGCGGCAATCCCGAGTCTACGACGAAATCAGCGGGCGGGTCGAGATACGAATCGGTACGGTGGCTTTTTCGCGCAAAGGGCGCAACAATACTGGATAGCGCAGCGGCGCTTGGACTATATTCCTAACAACTTCATAATAGGGAACGCTTGGTTGTGCGTTGAGGAGGGGAATCTCTGATGGGCGCTACAGGTATGTGGGTACGCAAGCTCGATACCGCCTCCACCGGCGATCCGCTGGTGCTGGTGGTGGTGGAGGGCAGCGACCGCCGTACCTTAGTGCTGGAGCACTTTCCCTTCACCGTCGGCCGGCGCACCGATCGCGATCTGGTGATGGCCGATCCGCGGGTGTCGCGAGAGCATGCGCAATTTATTCGCGAGGCCGATGGCACCTACATCGTGGACCAGAGCAGCCGCCACGGCACGTTTGTGAATGGTGAGCGTGTCAACCGGCGCAAGCTGGCACGCAATGATCGCGTGGAGTTCGGCGTTCAGGGCGCCGCGTACACGCTGTTCAGCCCCGACCGTTCACCCTCAAGCGCCGCGCAGCAGTTTCTGAGCCAGTTCTCGACCTGGAAGCCGGCAACCGGCGCGGGGTCGGACCTAGAGATGCTCAACGTGTTCCTGGAGGCGGCCCGCAAGCTGAATACCAGTGGCGTGCTGGACGATGTCTTGAATGCGCTGCTGGAGGCGGCGCTGCGGCTAACGCGGGCTGAGCGGGGATTCGTCTTCCTGCGGCATGCGGACGGCGAGCTGCACCTGGCCGCAGGGCGCGACAAGAAGGGCGAGAGCATCACCGATGACAGCACGATCTCACGGTCGGTGCTGCGCGACGCCGCCAAGAGTGCGTCGGAGTTCCTGGTCACAGATACCGACGATACCGACAAGCTGGCAGGGCGCGAGAGTATCGTTGCGCATAATCTGCACAGCGTAATCTGCATTCCGCTGCGCAAGACGGTGATTCAAGACAAAGTCAGAGAAGAGACCAAGCCAGGCGATTCGGATGTGCAGGGTGTGTTGTACCTGGACGCGCATTTTCTGTCGGGCAAGCTCTCGTCGGTAAGCCACGATATTCTCCGGACCATTGCTAATGGCGCCGCCACGCTGGTGGAAAACGCCGCCCTGGTACAGGCGGAAGACGCGGCCAAACGCTATCGCCAGGAGTTGGCCATTGCCGCTGAAATTCAGCAACGCCTGATGACGGTGACGGTTCCCGACGTACCGTTCGCGAAAGTAAACGCCATAAGCTACGCCTGCAAGGATATCGGCGGAGATTTCTTCGATCTGGTTTACACCGAGGCAAAACTGTCGCTGATTGTCGCCGATGTTTCCGGGAAGGGAGTTTCCGCGGCGGTGGTGGCATCGATCCTGCAGGGAATGCTGTACTCGCAATTGGCGCGCGACTCGTCGCTGCCGGAGATGATCGCGGCGGTGAACCGATTCCTGTGCGACAAAGTGGGAGGCCAGAAGTACGCCACGCTGGTAATTGCTCGCCTTCTGGGAAGCGGAGAGATGGAACTGATCAATTGCGGCCACGTACCTCCGCTGCTGATCTCCGGGAATTCGGTCGCTAAGCTCGAAGATGGGAACTTGCCGGTGGGGTTGGTTCCGGGCGCGGATTTCCAGGCCACGCGCCTGCAACTGAAGCCAGGAGACCGGCTGGTGCTGGTGACCGACGGAGTCACCGAAGCCGAAGATGCGGAGGGCGAGTTCTTCGGCATGGAGCGGCTGGAGAAGTGCGGCAAAGACGGGTTCGCCGCGATCGAGCAGGCGGTCACCGATTTTCGTGGCGATACGGCATTGACGGACGACTGCACCATTACCGAGATCATCTATCGCGGAGAGACGTAAAAATCTTGCACCACGGATTTATGCGGATTGCGCGGACAAGAAAGGCAACCGACCGCGGATCTCCACGGATCCTCACGGATTTGATTTTGAAGTAAGTCGCTGCGCGCGGTGTAGCTCCCAGGGACAAGAGTCGTCAGAGTTTGAATTAACCCCTTCTAATTTCGCTGGTCATTCCATTGCACAGACTGCTGTTGTGAAGAGCCGCACGTGGTCGGGCCGACCGGCGGCGCTGTTGCCTGCCTCGCCAAAGGCGGGACGGAAAATCCATGGCCGTTGCGATCGATGGGATGGACGAGATTATCCGGGAGTTCCTGATTGAGAGCGCCGAGGGCATGGACGTGCTCGACCGGGACCTGGTCGCACTGGAGCGCGAGCCTGGGTCGCACGAGCTGCTGGCAGAGATCTTCCGTACAGTACACACGCTCAAGGGTAACAGCGGCGCTCTGGGATATCCCAAACTGGAGTCGATGGCCCATGCCGGCGAGAACGCGCTCGGTCTTTTGCGCGACGGCAAACTGACGCTGAGTTCGGGGGTCGCCAACGGACTGCTGGCGATGGTGGACGCACTGCGTGGGCTGCTGAAGGCAATCGAAGAAACCGGTAACGAGGGGGATGGCAATTACAGATCGGTTGTGGACCTGTTGAAGGAGCTTAGCGAAAGCTCGACGGAGACGAATGAGACTAGTGAAGAACTCCGAAGAGAAACCCTGTCGTCGGGTAAGACCGAGTCCTTATCATCGGAAGAACATATCTCTCAGGGGCTGAAGCCCGATCAAGATGACAAAACGGAGCTTACCGGCACACCTAAAGGTATGCCCCTTCAAAACGCCTCCTCAAACAGGGTTTCTCAGCAGCCTCCTAGAACCCTCTCTCCAAGCCTGGCTGCAGTTTCCCCTCCCGCATCAGAAGACCCGCACGACACAGCGGACGCCTCCGCCGCGAGTGTCCGTGTAAACGTTGGTCTGCTCGACCGCATGATGAATCTTGTGGGAGAGCTGGTACTGACCCGCAATCAAGTGCTCCATTCTGCCTTACGACAATCCGATGCCAGCTTTGCCAATGCGGCGCAGCGGCTGAAGTCCGTTACCAGTGGCTTGCAAGAATCGGTGATGAAGGCGCGCATGCAGCCGATCGGCAAGCTATGGAACAAGCTTCCGCGATTGCTTCGCGACATGGCGGCGCAGTGCGGAAAGCAGGTCGCGATCGAGATGAAGGGTTCAGAGATCGAACTTGACCGAACCATCCTGGAGGCAATGAAGGACCCGCTGACCCACATCCTGCGCAACGCCATCGATCATGGCATCGAGTCTCCGGAACGGCGCGCAGAGGCCGGAAAAACCGCCGCCGGGCATGTGAGCTTGAGCGCGTTTCATGAGGGCGGCCGGGTCTACGTGGAAATCAGCGACGATGGGGCGGGCATCAATCTGCCACGAGTGCGGGAGAGAGCGGCTGAGCGCGGGCTGATCACAGTGCAACAAGCGGCCAGTATGAACGAGCAGGAGCTGATGCGACTGGTCTTCACTCCGGGGTTCTCCACGGCAGAGACGGTCACGAACCTGTCCGGCCGAGGAGTTGGATTGGACGTGGTCAAGACCAACATCGAGAGAATTGGCGGGATCGTCGATTTGCAAAGCGTGACCGGACAAGGAACGACATTGAAGGTCAACCTTCCGCTGACTCTGGCCGTTCTGCCCGCCCTGATTGTCAGCAGTGGCGGAGAGCGCTTTGCGATTCCTCAAGCCAGCCTGATCGAGTTGGTCCGTTTGGAAGCAAAGCCGGGGCCTAATGCGATTGAGCATGTGTACGGAGCGGCCGTGTACCGATGGCGTGATGGGTTGCTGCCGCTGGTATTTCTCGACAGCGAGCTGCAGCTACCACCACAAAAGACTGAGGCGACCTACGTGATCGTCTTAGAGGCAGGCGCACAGCAGTTCGGGTTGGTGGTGGATGCGATCAGCGACACAGAAGAGATCGTGATAAAGCCGTTCGGCAGGCAACTGAGAGGGTTGGGATGCTTCGCCGGCGCGGCGATTCTGGGCGATGGACGGGTGGCCCTGATCCTTGACGTGGCGGGAGTGGCGCGGTTGGCAAAGGTGGCAACCGACCGCCCGGCGCCGCCGCGGAGGCGAGCGCCCGAAGACGAGGATGGCCGGGCCCTCGAAACCCAGAGCTGGGTGACGTTTCGAGGAGCGACAGGAACGCGGTTTGCGCTGCCGTTATCAGCGGTTAGGCGGTTGGAAGAGATTCCGGCAGAAAAGGTGGAGCGCTCACACGGGCGCGAGGTGGTGCAATATTGCGGGGAGATCTTACCGCTCCTGCGAACCTCGGACCTGCTTAACGAATCCGCGCCACAGCGCGATCCGCTTCAAGTATTAGTGCTGGGTGAAGCGGATACGAGCATGGGACTGGTGGTGGACCGGATCGAGGACATTGTGGAGGATACCGGGGAAGTGCGGGGCGACAAGCGGAACCCCTGGCTGCAGGGAGCGGCGGTGATCGATAAGCGCGTGGCTGATGTGCTAAATGTGAAGCGATTACTGGCGCTGGCCAGCGAGTCCGCCATTGCAACAATTGCGGAGAGGTGAAGACATGCCCGGCAAACCATGCTTCTGCACTTTCTTCCTGAATGGACTGTGGTTCGGAGTTGATGTTGAGGCGGTCCGGGAGGTGCTTCGCCCGCACGCCATAACGCGCGTGCCGTTGGCGCCCGATGCGGTAGCGGGACTGATTAACCTGCGTGGCGAGATCGTGACGGTCATCGACCTGCGACGACGCTTGGGATTGCCACCGCGCGAGGCGAGCGCGCCCGCCATGCATGTGGTGTTGGAGAGTGATGGCGAGGCGATCAGTCTGCTGGTGGATGAGGCCGGTGAAATTGTACGGGCTGGGCAGGACAGTTACGAAGAGGCGCCGGAGTCTCTCTCAACGGAAGCTCGCCAACTGGTGCCAGGAATGCACAAATTGCGCGAAGGCCTTTTGCATGTGCTGGCGCTGGACGTAGGTCTGCGGCGGAAATACGAAGGAGACGGCCAAGGCAACACGGAGAGGGCGGCGATGAACTGGTTTCGCGATCTGTCCATCATCAAGAAGCTGCTGCTGAGCTTTGCGATTATGGGTGCAATAGGCGGGGCAATTTTTGTCTGCGGGATAACCACGCATAGTCTGAATGCAATGATTGCGTTGGCCGTCCTAGGAACCGTTCTCGACATTCTTCTGTGCTGGATCATGGTGCAAACCATCGGTAGCGTGGTGAGCGAGTTGCGGCGGGCGGCGGAACGGTTGGCCGTGGGAGATCCCGAGGTGGAGATCACGGTGCGATCGCGGGATGAACTGGGGGCGCTCGCCGACTCGTTGCGGCGGGTGGCGGCGATGTATGAAGACCGCGCCAGCATCAACCCAACGGATCGCCGCGGGAGACATGGCGGTCAGCTTACAAGTGGCGTGCCCGCGCGATGTGATGGGAAAGAGCCTGCAGCTGTGCGCGGCCAATGTGCAAGCCCTGGTGCAAGACTCGACCAAACTGGCGGAGGCGGCGGTGGCAGGCAAGCTGGACGTGCGCGCCGATGCCGGGCGGTACTCGGACGGATTCCGCGATGTGATCGAGGGGCTGAATCGCACCTTCGAGGAGCTAGGCAAACCGTTGCGGGTGGCGACCCATGTCCTGGAGAAGTTTAGTCACGGCGAACTTCCCTGGCCGATCCGCGAGGAGTACCAAGGCGAGTACAACAATCTTAAAGAAAGCACCAATCGAGTGATCGAGGTGGTAAGGCAGACCCAGGAGGGAGTTGAGAATCTTCTGCAAGCGGCCATCGAAGGCCGGCTGGAGGTAAGGGCGGACGTTTCGAAATATGAAGGCAGCAATCGCAAGCTGTTCGAGGGAATCAACAAGCTGCTGGACGCGATGTTGCTGCCGATTGCGGAGGGCAATCGGGTGCTGCGGCAAATCCGTGCCGGCAACCTGCGCGAGCGCATGGAGATCGAGTGCAAGGGCGACCACCAAAAGATGAAGGAGGCGGTGAACGGGGTACACGCCTGGCTGAAAGAATTGGTGGATTACGTCACGCGTATCGCCAATGGAGACATGAGCGCTCGCATTGAAACTGCGTCAGAGGACGACCAGCGACAGGAGTGGCTGGTGCTTCTGAAGAGCAACATTGTCCGCCTGCAAGGAGAATTGGGGCGGCTGATTCTGGCAGCCCAGAAAGGCGACCTGCTGGCGCGGGGCGATCCGAGCCAATTCAAGGGGGCCTATGCGGAGCTGCTGAATTCTGTCAACGAAATGTTGGAGGCGTTCTGCCTGGCGATTCAACGCGTAGCGCAAGCGAGCGAGCCGTTATCGCAGGCGGCCGCGGAGCTGGGCCGAGTCTCGCAGGAGATGAGCCTCAGCACCGGTCAAACGGCGAACCAGGCAAATGTTGTATCGGAGGGCTCAGAACAGGTGAGCCGGAACATCCAGACCGTGGCGGCGGCGGCGGACGAAATGGGCGCCAGCATCAGGGAGATTGCCAAGAACACGGCGGAGGCGTCGAAGGTGGCGACCGCGGCGGTAAAGTCGGCGGAAGAAACCAACGTGACGATTGGGAAGCTGGGCCAAAGCAGCGCGGAAATTGGTCAGGTGGTGAAGGTGATTACCTCGATTGCGCAGCAAACCAACTTGCTGGCGCTGAACGCGACCATCGAAGCGGCACGCGCCGGGGAGGCCGGCAAAGGGTTTGCGGTGGTGGCGAACGAAGTGAAAGAGCTGGCCAAGGAAACAGCCCGAGCGACGGAGGACATCAGCCACAAGATCGAATCCATTCAAGCCGATACCAAGGGAGCGGTAGCGGCGATTGGGCAAATTGGTTTGGTCATCGGACGAATTAATGAAATTCAAAACAATGTGGCCAGCGCAGTAGAAGAGCAAAACGTAACCACCGGTGAGATTACCCGCAGTCTGGCGGAGGCGGCCCGAGGAGGAGCTGCCATCAGCCAGAATATTGCCGCAGTGGCCGAGGCGGCGCGTTCAGAAGCTACGGGAGTAGTGCAGACGCAGAAATCGGCGGAAACCGTTGAAAGGATGGCGGAGGAATTACACGAGTTGTTGGAGCGTTTTCAATATCAGAAGGCTGGAATGCCGGAGTTGGCAGTGCGCAGGTAACGGTGGAGACGGCGGGAGCGAGAGGATTTTAGATCGGGGTAGGCCGCCCTACATCCCCGTTTCGCATCCCATTTTGGGTCTGAGTGGGGTAGCGGGAAAAGCTTTGTCTTCCTGCGATTTTGTGTTGTAATGCTAGGGCGTCCTTTATACATGGATCAGTACGAAGCTTCATCGCTGGATATGCCAGTCTTGCCACTTCTCAGCTTCCAACCGCGGTTTCGCAGAGCGGTCAAATTCGTGATGCAGAGTTCGTACCGCCAGCCAGGGTGCGCCGTGTTGCTATGTCTGCTAGCCTTGATGGCTGTCTCTCCGGCGGCGGCGGTCACACACGCCAAGGTTCATAAGAGCCACCGGTCGGCGTCGCTCACTCCCAACCTTCGTTATTGGCATATCAGCAAATATTCACGCATGTTTCCCGGTTCGCACGATCTGTTGGTCCAGCAGAATGAAGAGCTGAACCGCTTGCAGTTGCCGCGGATCTACGACGAGGGCGAGCTCGTACGGTATGAGGTTTCGCAGGTCCTGGTTCCGGTGAACGAGACCGAAGCCCTGAAGATCGCAGCCGATTTGCCAGAGAGCCGGCGTTACTGCCGTCCCTGGACACGCGATTTCCTGCAGGATTTCAGCCAGGCATTTTACAACCAGTTCCACAGTCCCTTGCAGGTGAATTCGCTGGTTCGGACGGTAGAGCAGCAGCAAAGGCTGCGGCGTTACAATCGCTACGCGGCCCCGGAATGGGGCGACACGGCATCGACGCACTTGACCGGAGTTACCTTTGATCTATCGCGCCGCGGCTTAACCGGCGCGCAGTACGGGTGGATCCTGGCTTATATGCTTCCCCTGAAAGAATCGGGGATGGTGGATCCGATTGAAGAAAGCCAGCCCGTACTGCACGTGGTGGTTTTCGAGAAATACTCTGAACGTTTGGACCAGAAGGACAACGGCTGGTCCGAGGCGAACGAACCCACCGAAGCGAGCATGCTGACGGGCGTAAGTACCAGCCAATCCGCGGGGGTAGGCGCCAGCCAGCCCTAGGAAAATCTCCAGATAATATCGAGCTACGGGGCGCTGCCTGAAACAAGGGCTGCGCCGTTTGAGTCTCTGAGCCACACGAGCGTTCAATTGCACATACAACGCAGAAGGAGAATTTTGACTCCAATTGCTGGCGGGCGATTGTGCTGCCTTGGGGTGACAAGAAATGCTTTGGACAATTTTTGCGATTCTGCTGGTTCTCTGGTTGTTGGGATGGGGCTTCCACATTGCAGGAGGCTTAATTCACCTGCTGCTCGTGATAGCTGTGATCGTGCTGATCATTAACCTGGTGACGGGACGAAGAGCGGTATAAGGCGAGGAAAGGTCGCGGAGGGCGAGTCGGGAGGAGCGGCTTGGGCGTGCAAGTCGTGTCGTCAGCTGAAGCCGGATCGGATTTTGGTTGACCCAGAGCCAGGACTTACGAGTCTGTGTGAGTACCGTGCCGTCCGTCCCCACAGAACTGGGCATTAACTTTCCACTTTACCCAGCACTACGCCTACGGCTCCGTGCTGAGCTAGACTTTTTCGCCCCGGCGGGGCTTGTGTGCGCAACTCCTTACACCGTGCCAACTCAAGGCGAGTTCTCACACAGACTCTTGCGTCCTGGGCTATCTTTGTTCCGTCCTTCCGGGCTGGGTTGGAGCTTCTCCGACTTTGCTAACTGCTTAACTTTCCTCACTCGCTGCGCAGCGCCTTCATGGGGTCCACCAAAGCCGCCCGGCGGGCGGGGATGAGGGCGGCGAGAGCAGCCACCGCGCACACCAATAGAACACCCACGAAGAGAGTGAGTGGATCGGCGGAGCTAACTCCGAAGAGCTGGCTTCGCAACAGCCGCGCCAGCAGCAGGGAAACGGGCAGACTGACCGCGATACTGACTCCGGCGAGCCAAAGGACGTCGGTCAGCACGAGTCGAATGACCGTGATGCGCTGCGCGCCCAAGGCCATGCGAATACCGATTTCGCGCGTGCGTTGCGCAGTGGAATACGCCAGAACACCGTAAAGTCCGATGGCGGCGAGCAGCACGGCCAGCGCCGCAAAACTTGCTGAGAGTAACGCAATCGAAGTCTCGGTGGAGAGGTTGTCGGTAATTTGATCATCCACGGTTCGCAGATTGTTCAAAGCCAGCCGCGAATCTAGTTGCTGCATGGCGGTGCGGATGTTTCCCACTGCAAGCTGAGGCGATTGCCAGGTGCGCACATAGAAGTAAAGCGAGTTCGGCTCCGGGAGTTGAAACCGTGGCCGGTAAGCGGTGGGCATCGCTTGATCGCGCAGCGTGTGCCTGGTATCTCCCACCACGCCGACGATCTCGGTATCCATTTTGGAGTCGGCGCCGCCGAACGAGATGGAATGGCCCACGGCGTTGCGGGGCTCGCCGAAATAGCGGCGTGCAAACGCGGCATTCACCACCGCCACGTTGGGCTTGCCGGCAACATCCTGATCGGTGAAGGTGCGGCCTGCCAACAGTGGAATTTGCAGGGCCGAAAAATACCCGGGGGTGACCGCCGGCTCTTCCACCTGCCGGTTATCGTCCTCCTTGTAGACGTAGCCGGCGATCGTTACCCCACCGGTTTGCGACGATCCCTGAAGGTCGGGATCATCGGTACCCCCGACGGTGCGCGTTCCGGGCAAGGCTGCCAGAGTTTGTTCGACCCGCTTGTAGAGGTCGAAGCTCTGGTCCGGCTGATAACCCGCCAGCCGAGGATTGATGCCAAAGCTGAGCAAATGTTCGGCGGTGAAACCGACATCTACAGAGCGCAGATTGCGAAGGGTGCGGACGAAGAGTCCTGCACCGACCAGAAGCATTAAGCTGAGACCGATTTGCACCGCAACGGAGAGCCGGCGGAAACGCAACTCGCCACCAGAGCCGGTGGTGTTTTGCTGCTTCAAGGAATTCACCAGGTCTGGACGCATAAATCGCAATGCGGGAGCCAGACTGAAAGCCAACGAAACGAGCAAGGACAGGGCAAACGCAAACAGCAGAATGCGAAGGTCAGGGCGAGTGGTGAAAGGTAGATCTGTCGCTGTACTACCGACGATGCGCCGTAGCAGCGTGCGGGTAACGGCAGGCGCCAACGCAACTCCCAAGAGGCCACCCAGCAAGCCGAGGATCATCCCTTCGGTGAGCAACTGGCGGACGATTTGCCAGCGACCAGCCCCCATGGCGTAGCGCACGGAGATCTCACGCGCGCGTCCAGCCGCGCGGACCAGCAGCAGGCTGGAGACATTCACGCAAGCCATGATTATCAGCAACCCGACCATGCCCATCAAGACCATCAGCGGCGTGCCAACCTGATCGCGGAAAGGAGAAAAGCCGCGAGCGCTATCGACCAGTTGAAGCCTGGCGTCGTCGAGGAACCGCTTGCGCCAGCGGGCCTGGTGAGCGAACGTCTTGAACTCTTCTTCGCGCAAGCTGTGCCAGAGAAGGCCTGCCGACATTTCCGCACGTTCACGGCTCACCCCGGGTTTCAGCCGCCCGACCACGGTCATCCAGTAGGAATTGCGGTCATCAAGATCCTGCCAGCGGGGCGTGATGACGTTCTTGGTGGACAGGGAAACGAACACGTCTTGCGGCGAGCCGGCCACGATACTGTGAAATTGCGGAGGAGCGACGCCAACAATGGTGAAGGGATGCGCGTTGATGTGCAGGGTCTGATTGACGACACGCGGGTCGGCGCCAAATTCACGCACCCAGTAGTTAAAACTCAGCACCACAACCGGAGGAGCGCTGGGCGACTCATCGGAGGGCAGCAGAAGACGTCCCATGGCCGGTTGCAATCCCAGCACCGGGAAGTAATTGCCGGAGACCAGTTCACAATTCACCATGCCGGGCGTGTTGTTCCACTCGACGGAAACGTTCTGCTGATCGTTGGCGATGAGACCCGCGAAAACCTCGTTCTTGTCGCGAAGGTCACGGTACATCGGGTAAGAAAAGTAATCGTTGTCATCGCCGCCGTAGGAGTTGTAGTGACCGGGCGCGTCGCCGGTGTAGCGAAGGCGCACCAGTTGCTCGGGATGGCTGACCGGCAGCGAACGCAGCACCGCCTGGTCGAGCAAAGTGAAGATGGCCGTATTGGCGCCGATCCCCAATGCCAGGGTGACGATGGCGACGAGAGTAAAGACAGGGGCCTTGCGCAGTTGACGCAGGGCAAAGCGGAGATCTTGAAACGTTTGCATGATATTCACGCCTTTAGCACTTAGCATTTAGCAATTAGCACAAGCCGCCCAAGATTGTTTTCTAACCGCGGATTCTCGCGGATGAACGCGGATCAGACTTGTAATTTCCCTTTTCCTTTGTAGGACGGTCGTCTCTCTTCTCAAACAATTCGTGCTTATCCACGAAAATCCATGGTTTCTTGATTGCTAAAAGCCAACTGCTAAAGGCTAAGTCCTAGTTGCTAATCGCTAGTTGCTAGCTGCTAGTCGCTCCTACTCCGTTCGCAATGCCTTCATCGGTTCAATGGAAGCGGCGCGACGCGCCGGCAGATAGCTTGCTAACAACACCGTCGCCACAAGGATTGCCATCGCCGCAAGCCAGGGAAGAGGATTCAACATCCCGACCTTGAATAGCAGGCTGGAAAAGATGCGGCTGAATGCCATGGTCGCCGCCGCGCCAAGAATTACTCCGACCACGGCAAGCCGCAAGCCTTGCAGCAAGATCAACTGCATCACGGTACCGCGCTGTGCGCCCAGAGCCATGCGCACGCCGAGCTCGCGGGTGCGCATCCGCACCGAGTAGCTGATAACGCCGTAGAGCCCGAGCGCCGCCAGCAGAAGCGCCAGTCCGGCAAAGGTCGTCAGCAGCAACACCACGAAGCGACGGCCGATAAGCGATTCGTCGATGCGCTGCTCCATGGTCTTCACATCGTAGATGGGAATGCTGGGATCGACCGAGCGCACCGCGACGGCCAAGTCGCCCTTCAAATCCGCAGGCGAACGCGAACTGCGGACCACGATGGTTGGCGAGGCCGGCGGCAACTGCGCCACCGCGCCATAGTAAAAGCCTTCGTTGGTGTCGGACTCGAGCGATGAGGCGCGCGAATGAGCCACAACTCCAACGATGGTGTACCAGGGTCCTTTCACCCGATCGTTAAATCCAATGTGCTCGCCGATAGGACTCTTGCCCGGCCAGTATTGACGGGCTAGAACGGTATCAACGATGGCAACCAGTTCCGTTCCTTGACGATCTTGCGGGGCGAATTCCCTTCCCATCACAAGCGGCACGCGCAGCGTAGAAAAGTATTGCGGCGAGACGGCGCGGGAGTTTCCGTGCGGTCCGGGATCATTCGGCCCAGGCGGGCGGCCCTCAATGTAGAAGCTGGACGAGCCGCCCTGATTGTCGAAGGGCGACGGAGTCAGCGATAGCAGCGCTCTTGACTCCGGGGATGCTGCGTAGCCGATCTTGCAAGCGCACTGAGAGAAAGCTGCGATTTTGGCATCGCTGGCGGCTTCTGCGCGGCCGCCGCTTCTTTGGCGGCGGCTTCCTTGGCGGCGTCATCGTCTTTTACCGCGGAAGCGGTGCTCACGGGCAGAGTGACGCCGTAAGTCGACTTGCGGCAGCGAGAAGCGTGCCGAGAGCAAACCACTCGGCTGGAAACCAGTCTCAACTTGCTCCAGAGCTTTCAGGCTGGTCAGCAGCAGCCCGGCGGCGGTGAGCAATAGCAGGGAGAGCGCGATCTGCGCCACCACCAGCGACGAGCGAGCGCGTTGGTGCATCAGGCTGCCGGTACCTGAGCGCCCGCCCTCTTGCAGCGCGTTGAACCAACCCGCCTGGGTACGCTGCCACGCCGGGACCAGCCCGCACAGTAGCGAACAAAGAACGGCGATGCCCGTGACGAACAGCAAGACAGGACCGCGGAAGGAAGGTTGAATCTGCGCGCCCAGCATGTCGGGCAGGTAGTGCAATAACAGCGGAGCCGTTGTGATCGCGATCACGAAGCCAAGCACCACTCCGGCAACGGTGAGCACGATGCTTTCCACCAACGCCTGGCGGAGCAAGCGGACGCGTTGCGCTCCCAAGGCGACGCGTATCGCAAGATCGCGCTCGCGTGCCGACGCGCGTGCCATCTGCAGGCCCGCGATATTGGCGCAGGCGATGAGGAGAACCATGCCGACCGCGATCAGCAACATGGTGAGCGGCTTGCGTAGACTGCCACCGATAAATTCCGTCAGCGGCATCGAGAACATGCCCCACCCGCTGGCGCGGCCAAAACTGTTGCTGCCTTCCGAGGCGATATTTTCTTGCGCCTTGCGGTCCAGATAGGCATTGGCCTGCTGCACGGTTACGCCCGGCTGCAGACGAGCCACGGCAAACAGGTTTTCGTTGTACCGGTAGTTGGGGTCGTGATAGCGAGAGGGTGGAAACGCAATCGGGAACCCAAAGCTCGGCCTGGTTCGGCCAATTGAAGGTAGGCCCCATGACGCCGATCACGCGAAATGCCTGGCTGTTGAGCATCAACGTCTGGCCAACGATGTTGGGATCAGAACCGAAACGCTTCTTCCACGCGCGATAGGAGAGCACGGCTTCGTTGCCGGCGGCGGGCTGGTCTTCTTCCGGCGTGAACACGCGCCCCAGGTAGGGGCGGACGTCGAAGGTATCGAACCAGCCGGAGGAAACTCTAGCGCCATTCAGCAGTTCGGGATTGCCGTTTTCGCGGGCGTAGTTGAAGCTACCGGGCTGCATGACCGCAGCGGCGGAGAAGATGCTCTTGCCCGCAGCCGCATCGCCGAAATCGGGCGCTGACACGCTGATGTTGCTGAGATCGGGCATGGCATGGTAGCGAGCACGCACTGCGACCAGTCCGTCAGCATGAGGAATGCCGCTGGGATTCAGCAGCACTGCGTTGGTAACGGAAAACACGGCGATGTTCGCGCCGATGCCGAGAGCGAGCGTCAACACCGAAACCGCGGCGAAGCCTGGCGATTTGAGCAGTTGACGGAACGCGTAACGAAATTCGTGTAAAAACGTGTGCATGATGTGTAGCCTTTGGCAATCAGCAACTAGCAATCAGCAACTAGCAACTAGCAATTAACATTCGGTGCCGACCAGCTGATTTGAACCACGGATTTTCACGGATGAACACGGATCGGATTTTGAGTTTCTCTTTTTCCTTCCACGACGATCCGTTCTTCCAGAACCGTCCGTGAAGATCCGCGAAATACGTGGTTGCTTTTCTTCTGTGCTCTGTGTCCCGGTATTTCGGTGGTTATCCAGCGATGTGAGTGCAAGGTACTGGCCATGCCAGAAGCCTAGTTTTCAATGAGTTAGGCACCGAGAGGCGGGAGGGATGTCCGGCGACGAAACGGCAATGTTCGCGAGACGGACAAGGCCTTTGCGGCCAGAAACACGAAAGCCCAGCGGCTGGCTGGGCTCTTCTCGATCTCAATTCTAAGTACAGTATAGCACAATTAGTAGGGCAATGGACACGGATTCGGAACTTTATATCCATTTTTGATTCATAAGGTTGCGGGAGATTGTTGTGTTTCTCGCTATTGACATGTAAGAAGTACATAGCCAAGCGTGACAGTAGTTAGACTACTTGCAAAATTAAAATCAACATGGGAATCCCTGTGGCGACAAGAAAAGGCCGCTAGTCTCTCCGCTCGGGGGTGCACCCTCGGAGTTGGAAGATTCTTGGAGACTTCAATTTCGAGCTGAGATATCCGGGCGCGTGCTCTGATCCGGAAGTGGCGAAAACTGTGCCGTTCCCAAAAGGACTCATAATTTTTTCCACGTCCCCAGGGCTTTTACGAGTCTGTGTGAGAACATCTATCGCCCCTACAGGGCTTGGATTAACTACCCACTTTACCCAGCATTCCGGCTGCGGCTCCATGCTGGGCTAGACTCTTTCGCCCCTGCGGGGCTGGTTCGTGAGTACTTCATTCCACCTAGCTAACTTGAAATGAGTTCTCACACAGACTCTTTACGTCCCGGGCTAATTTTGTTCCGCCCTGCGGGCTCGCTTCTGAGCCTCTCATTCGGCCGGGCCAATCCAAGACAGGTAACTTCCGCAAACTCCTACGCCCTGGGCTAATGTTGTTTCTCCCATGCGGGCTCGCTTTTGCACCATTCGATCCTCGGGCTAATCCAACAAGAGAATCTGAATCCATTGATTCGCTAATACACAAGTTTTCCGACACTCCGGCTGAACACACCGCAGTACTCACGCAAACTCTTACGCGTGCCTTCATGTTATTTCGCTCCGGCGTGAATCGATTTTGCGACAATCGTTCCGCAATACGACCTCGAAGCGATTTCTGACATGCCACACACGCTCCGGGGACTCCCTCAACAGCAACAACTGCAATCTGTCACGGCACACCCCGCTGCCGTTTTCTGCATCTTAAATTTATTAAACGAGTAAGCTCTCAAGTTTTTGAAACGCAACTTAATCTCCAACCAGTTCTTTCTGAAAACGACAAAAAAAGGGGCCTTTAGATGAGAGTTGCTCTGGTTGCTCCACCGTTTCTCCCCGTTCCCCCGAAAAAATATGGTGGGACTGAGCTGTTTATCGCGCAGTTAGCGGAGGGGCTGAAAAATTCCGGTATCGATGTGGTGGTTTACACCAACGGCGAATCCACGGTCGGGGTGGAGACGCGCTGGCTGTACCAGAATCCGCAGTGGCCGGTCAGCGGTGAGGTTTACGACAATCTGAAAGACTTCAATCATGCCTCCTGGGCGATCCATGATGCGGCTGGCGACTGCGACGTCATTCACGTGAATAATGTGCCCGCGCTGATGCTCACGCGGTTTGTGAAGAGCAAGTTCGTGTACACGATCCATCATGTACACGAAGAAGACCTCAGCGAGACCTACAATTTCTTCCCCGAGGTTGAATACGTCACCATCAGCGAGTTTCAACGGCGGCGCGAGAGCATGCCGCGCATGCGCAGCATCCACCATGGCATCGACTTGAGCCTGTACCGCTTGCAAACCAAGAAGCAGGACTACCTCAGCTTCCTGGGAAGGATTGCGCCCATCAAGGGCACTCATATTGCAATTGAGGTGGCGAAGAAAAGCGGCATCCCGCTGAAAATTGCGGGCGAGGTACAACCGATCTTTCAGGATTATTTCGACAGCATGATCAAGCCGCACATTGATGGCAAATTTATTGAGTACGTTGGCGAAGTTGATCTGGCGGCGAAGAACGAGTTGCTGGGCGGTTCCCTGGCGATGCTATTTCCTATTCAGTGGGACGAACCGTTCGGATTGGTCATGATTGAAGCGATGGCGTGCGGCACTCCGGTGCTGGCCTTGCCGGGTGGTTCGGTGGAAGAAGTGGTGCGCAACGGAATTTCGGGCTTCGTTTGCCAGACACCAGGGGAGATGGCGCAACGGAGCCGCAACCTGCGCGCAACCTTCAAGCCAGCCACGGTGCGACAATATTGCCAGCAGTATTTTTCGGTGGACCGCATGGTGGCCGACTACATGGCCCTGTACGACGAAGTCGCCAGCGAGGACGCACCGCTAGGCAAAGCCACCGACCACGGTCCCGATGGTGGCCTGACATTTATAACTTTCGTTTGTCATGAGTACGCATCTCACGCTTCCCGACGAGCAGTTGATTGAGATTCCGTCTCCCCACCTGGAGCCGCGGTTTGCGTTTCCGGCGATGGAGCCACGGAAGGTCGACAATCTCACGCTCATCGACGGTAAAACTTTCAGCGCGACCAATGTGGCGGGAGATATCCATCCTGCGGGTTCGCCCGACGTGGGATTTTTTCACGACGACACGCGCTTTCTGAGCCATCTGGAGCTGCGCATTGGCGGTCATCGCGCGATGGTGCTGTCGTCGAGTACTGAGAAAACATTTTCCGCGCAAATTGAACTGACCACCGGAAACATCACGCTGCGCGATTCCTTTGACCTTCCCCAGAACACTGTGCACGTGCGGCGCGAGCAAGTGCTGGCGGCCGAGATCCTCTTCGACCGGATGACCTTTGAAAATTTCAACCTGACCGCGGTGGATTTCACCGTCGAGATGCTCTTCGACGCCGACTTCGTGGACGTGTTTCAGGTGCGCGGCGTGGCGCGGCAGGAGCATGGCCAGTACTACCAGCCCGTTATCGGCGACGATAGCATCGCATTTTATTATCGCGGCCTCGACAATGTGATGCGCCAGACACTGGTCAAGCTGGCGCCGAAGCCAACGCAGATCCAGGAGCGGGTGGTCCGCTGGGAGCTGCGCCTGGAGCCGCTGAAGCGGGTACAGCTTGAGATATCGGTGACTCCGCTGGTGGAAGGGCGGCAGTCCCGCGCCCAGAATTACGACTTCGATTATCAGCTCCGCCAACGCCGCGCCAATTTTGCGCGCTGGGAATCCAGCTCCACCAGTTTCCAGAGCGACAACGAGGTGTTCGATGAAATGCTCAAGACCGGCATCGGCGACTTTCACGCGTTGCAAATTCCAGAGGGCGACCAGCACATCATCGCCGCCGGCATCCCGTGGTTCGCGACGATGTTCGGCAGAGACTCCATCATTGCGGCCTACCAGTCACTGTCGCTGAACTCGCAGCTCGCGGTAGAGACGCTGCGCGTGCTGGCCCGCTATCAGGGCAAGGAATACAACGACTGGCGCGACGAGGAGCCGGGCAAAATTCTGCATGAGTATCGCGATGGTGAGATGACTCGCCACGGCGAGATGCCCTTCAGCCCGTACTATGGCTCCGTCGACGCTACGCCGCTGTTTCTGGTGCTGCTCAGCGAGACCTTCAATTGGACCGGCGACGAACAACTGGTGGAGGAGTTGCTGCCCAACGCTTATGCTGCCCTGGAGTGGATCGACAAGTATGGCGACCTCGACGGCGATGGCTTCGTCGAATATCTGCGGCGCTCGCCCAAAGGCCTGGTCAATCAGGGCTGGAAGGATTCCTGGGATGCAAATATGCATCGCGATGGAACGATTGCCAAGCCGCCCATCGCGCTGTGTGAGGTGCAGGGTTACGTCTACGACGCGAAGTATCGCATGTCGTCGCTGCTGCGCACTTTTGGCGACGTCAAGACCGCCGACCGGCTGAAGCGCGAAGCCTTGGAACTGGCGCGCCGCTTCGACCGGTCCTTCTGGATCCCGAGTCGCGGCTTCTACGCCATGGCGCTCGATGCCGACAAAAAGCCGCTGGAGGTAATCTCCTCGAACCCCGGGCATTTGCTGTTCGGGCGCATCATCGGCAAGGAACGCGCCCGTACCGTGGCCAACCGCCTGATGCGCGATGACATGTTCAGCGGTTGGGGATGGCGGACCATGTCGCAGGAAGAGCGGGTGTTCAATCCGCTCAGCTACCATCGTGGCTCGGTTTGGCCGCACGATAACTCGATCATCGCGCATGGCATGGCGGTCAACGAAATGCGTGACGGAGCGCTCAGCATTCTGACTTCGCTTTATCAGACGGCGCTGGAGTTTCGCGACTATCGCCTGCCCGAACTTTTCTGCGGAGTGCAGCGCCGCGAATACGATGAGCCGGTACATTATCCGGTGTCGTGCTCGCCGCAGGCGTGGGCGTCGGGAGCGATGTTCCTCATACTCGCGTCGGTGCTGGGAATCAGGCCGAGTGCACCACGCAAAGAGTTGAACATCATCAATCCACGACTGCCGGATTGGCTGGACCACTTGCACATTCGCAACCTGCGGATCGGCAGCAGCCGGGTGGGACTCGATTTCACGCGCCGCGGCGATCGCACCTTCTGCAACGTTGTGGATGTGGAAGGCGAGAAGTTGCTGGTAAATGTGGCGTTCAAGAAGTAGCGGGGCGCTATTCGCTTTTAGTTTTTAGCTTTTAGCATTCAAGGGCGACGCGTTCGTCGATGACATTTGGACCGGTAATGCCGCGTTCCGGCGGTTTCTGAAGGGCCCTGCTTTCCGAGATCTCCTGAATTCTTAGGTTGCATAACCTACCAAGGATGGGTATTGAAGTTCTCAACGTCCCCACACAGATACTCTTTCGCCTCGCGATCAAAAAGTTAGTTCCTAGAAATCAAGTACTTACAGCCTGAGCCTATTTATTGCAATGGCACCTAAGCTGCGCTTGCATAGAACTGGCGTCAGGTGGCGAGACCACGGTTTTTTGCATCTTACCTCAGGACAGTTCATTGCACGGTGGAGAGTTAATGTCTGATAGCGTTCTGGACCGAATCGTAAATGGGCTGCGGAATTCTCGTTCGCAGCATTTTCCCGAACATTCCGAATTGAAAGACATTCGCGTCGTGGGACACACGCCGAAAGTCGACTACTGCACCTACGAAATTGTTTTGGACTTTGGCGGCGGCAGTGAACGCGTGAGCGCCAAGATTTGGCGGACCGGAAAATTGGCGTCAGGAGCACCGCAAACCCTGGCCGTCAATGAAATGCAGAATTTGCGGTTTGCCTACGAGGCTTTCGCCAAACGCAAGCTCAGTGGAGTTCCTTGCCCGGTCGGCGACTTCAGCGAATGGGGCGCCGTGGTCAGCACTAAGATCAACGGACTGCCATTGCAAAGCATCATCATGAAGGCGGCCCTGCTGCCGGATTCCGGTAATCACGGATTGTTGAAGATGGCCGCGAGCCACGCCGGCGAGTGGCTGCAACACTTTCACAAAGCGACATCGGCTATGTCGATCACGTTGGACGGCAGCGGAATCCTGGCGGACATGGAAACGCTGTGCGGCAAAGCGCGCAAGGACGGACTGCCGGCGGAATCAATCCAGGCCATTCTGAACAATGCCACCAACACCCTCAACCGACATAAGAAGCCGCTGCGGTCGTCGGCGGTGTTGAATGACTTTGTGCCGCTCAACGTGTTGGTGTCGGAAAGCGGAATTGGCTTTTGCGAATTTGCCACCTTGCAACGACAGGGTAACTCACTGGATGACGCAGCGATGTTTCTGGCTGCGGTTGAAGCGCTGGAAAAGTATCCGTTCTGCGACCGCAGCATGACTGTGCAGGTGCAGGAAGCGTTCATGCAGGGCTACGGAGTCAGCGAGCAAGAGCAGGCATTGCTGACCGTGTTGAAGATGCGAGCACTTCTCCAGATGTTTGCGCAAGGGCGAGCCATTAAAGAAACTGCGGTGCGTAAGAAGGTGATGTGGGCCAACGTGATGAAGCGCTTCATCCAACAGGCGGCTGAGCGCTCCGTGGCTCCGGCGGCGTAAGGGAAACCGCTCAGCGCGATTCGCTCTTCGCTTTTCGCAATTCGCCTTTCGCAAACGTTGTCAGAGGTATGGCAGATGAACAGTCTGGTGTTCTCAGAACTGAAGTGTACGGCGACTCCAGCGGGACAACAGTCTTAGCAGACTTTTGGGTTAGCTCAGAAGGAAGAGTCCCTTCTAAGACGGCACAACTCTCTGCCCTCTTAGGCTGCGTCTTCGCGAAGAGCGAAAGGCGAAGAGCGAAAAGCGTCCCTACTGCTTCGGAGGCGGCGCCGTCTTACTTGGCTGCTGCGTTCCTGTCTGCGGCTGGTCCTTCGAGATCTCCTGGCCTTCATAGATGATCTTCGACTTGGCGCCAAAGCGCTTGTAGTTTGAGTACTTCACTACCTGTTTCACGTGGACATCGCCGCTGGAAAAGTGCAGTTCGTCGTCCACCTTGGTATAGACCGGAAACCAGTATTGTCCATCGACCTGCTGTCGCCAGGTGGTGAATTTGGGGAACAGGTTCTCGCCTTCCCCGTGATGCTTGCCTACGCCGATGTCGGGGACATTCTTGCCGTAGGTCTTCACAATTTGGAAGTCGTGATCGTCAACCCAGATACGGCCCTGAAAATAACGCTTGTTCTTTTCGATTTGCTTGGGCGCGACGTCAAAGACGTAGGTTCCCAGTTCGTCTTCCTTTTGCTTGCCGACGTACAGAATGGAGTATTCCGAAATTTCGTCGCTGGTCAGCACGAAAGGCAGGCGATGCTGGATGTCGTCGAAATCCTCGCGCGTCATGGAAATTCGCTGCAGAGTTGACTGCGGAGCAAACACGACCTGCTCAATGCGCCGGCCCTGGTCGTCGAACAAGACATCCACTACCTGGCGGTATTCGCCATCAACGGTATCGCCGTCGAGCGTTTCCACCATGACGTCCTGGCGATAGGTGTATTGTTCGCGCGCAATCTTGAACTGCTTCTCCTTGGCGGCAAAGCGCTGGATGATTTCTTCGACCGTGATGCCGGTTGGCTGCGAAGGATCGAGTTGACCCTCGCCTCGGTCGGATGCTAGCGCCGGAAGCGCCATGCACAACGTGAGCAGCAACATACAGAATGTCATGAAACGAGAGGGGATTTGCTGGAACTTCATCGGGGATGGTCCTTTGACACTATTGTATTCGATTCGAGGGCAGGATCGGGAACTACAGCACCGGTCTCTTCTGGTGGTAACCTGGATGGCACAGTCGCAAGCCGCGATCGGCTTTAAGGTCGCGTGTCACACCCCCCGGTGATGTTTAAATTACCGGATTACGGCGGCCCGCATTTAACATAGTTGCAAAGTGCAAAAACCAGCTTCCAATCAACG
The DNA here is from genome assembly GCA_963721155.1 of uncultured Acidobacteriaceae bacterium. Classification (GTDB taxonomy): domain Bacteria; phylum Acidobacteriota; class Terriglobia; order Terriglobales; family Acidobacteriaceae; genus Bog-257. Next base: position 687,568 of record CAVRID010000005.1, read on the forward strand.
CATTGGCGTTATCAATGCACTTCGGGCCCTGGCTGCGATTGCCGTCGCCTGGGGACATTTCGTCTCCGGCCAGGGAAAATACCTCGCCTTGTCGGGAAAATATGGTTATCTGGGCGTGGACGTTTTTTTCGTCATCTCCGGCTTCGTGATCCCATGGAGCCTGCATCGGGCCAACTATGTTCTGCGCGATTATCCCCGGTTTCTGCTGAAACGCAACCTGCGTCTGTATCCCCCCTATCTCGCATCCATCGCGGTGACCATTCTGGCGATCAACTTCGTACTGGTACCTGTCTCTCGCGTACCGCGGATCATGGTCACCGGGCGCGATCTGTTGCTCCACTTCGGTTACCTCAACGACTTGGTTGGCGTGCGCTGGATCAACGTAGCGTACTGGACCCTGGCCATCGAATTTCAGTGGTATTTGTTGGTTGGACTGGTGCTTCCGCTGCTGGCAAACAGCCGCAGGCTGGTGCGCCTTGCAGCTATGGCGGCGATGACGATTGCATATTTCGCATTCCCCTCCAGCCGGCTGATCTTTCATCACCTTCCCGTCTTCCTGATCGGCATTTTTGTCTTTCAATACCGAGCACGTCTGATCGGGTTGCGCGAGATGCTCGGGCTGAGCTTGGTGATGGTCCTCGCCATGCTCGGGCCGCTCGGCTGGATTGTGGCAGCAGTGTCGGTATCGACGGGACTCCTGATTGCGCTTTCTGCTTTCCATAACCGTGCGCTGGACCTTGTCGGAGACGTGAGCTACTCGTTGTACCTGTTGCACCTGCCGATCGGTGTGGGCGTGATTGCCTGCCTCTCGCATTGGTTGCCGTACTCCGGCAGCTACATCGGTGTGCTGGATGTTATCGGCTTGGCCGCCTCCGGTGCGGTGGCGTGGATCATGTATCAGATCATCGAAAAGCCGTCTCAGGACATGTCGTCGGCGTTGCGCTTCGCCCACCGTGCAATTGAACGCACTAATAGCTCGGGCATAGCCATAGCACCTGCCGAGTAGAGTGTTGGTGGTGCGGAGTTGATTAGAGTGCCAGTCTCCTGCCCGCCGGCACACTTGAAGTGAAATTGTTCTAGACTATGCAGTTTTGCAGTCGCGTTCGCAATCATTGTCTTTTTTTGTGACTTCTACGCGCCCGTCCGGAGGCCTCATGCTGCGTCGTATCGCCTTATTTTTATTGTTCTGCTCGCTGTGCGCCCTCGCGCAGAGCAAACGTCCTTTCACCTTCGAAGACATGATGCAACTCAAGCGCATCGGCGAACCCATCGTCTCGCCCGACGGCAAATGGGTCGAGTTCAGCGCGGTGGATGTGAACCTCGACGCAAACGCGAAGACGCCGCATTTGTGGATTGTTCCCGTAGCGGGCGGCGAGGCGCGCCGACTCACTCCCGCGACGGGAAGTCGCGAAGATCGCGTGCGCTTCTCGCCAGATGGCAAGCGCGTTCTGTTCGAGGCGTCACGCGATGGAGCGTCGCAGATCTGGGTACAGGACTTCGACACATCGAGCGGAACGTTGACCGGGGAGCCGCGCAAGGTGACCAACATTTCGACCGACGCCTCAGGCGGACTATGGTCGCCCGACGGCAAGAGCATCTTGTTCGTCTCGTCGGTTTGGCCCGACTGCAACGACGACGCCTGCAACAAGCAGCGCGATGACGAACAGGCCAAGTCGAAGGTCAAGGCCAAAATTTTCACGCAATTGATGTTTCGCCACTGGAACCATTACTTAGACGGCAAGTACAGCCATCTATTTCTGGTTTCGGCTGATGGCGGAGTGGCGCGTGACCTTACGCCCGGCGCTCACGATGTGCCTCCGTTCAGTCTCGGAGGACAGGACCAGTACTCTTTCTCGCCTGACGGCAAAGAAATCGCCTACACCAGCAACATTGACGAAGTGCAAGCGACTAGCACCAACAGCGACATCTTCGTTGTGCCGGTGGCAGGCGGAGCGCCCAAGAAGATCACCACCAATCCCGGCAGCGACAGCACGCCGATATACTCGCCGGATGGCAGGTACATCGCCTATCGCTCGCAGTTGCGCGGCGGCGACGAGAGCGACCGCTTCCGGCTGATGCTGTACGAGCGCACCACCGGCAAGATCACCGACCTGACGCCGGGCTTTGACCGCTGGGTCGATTCGATGGCATGGGCACCGGACTCGAAGACCATCTATTTCACCGCCGAGAACGAAGGGGCGGCGCCGATCTATGCGATCGACATCAGCAGGCCGAATCCGTGGCCGCAAGAATTAGTTGCCGGCTTCAACGACAGTCCCACTCCGACGCCGGACGGCAAGATGCTGGTTTTCGATCGCATGTCGATCACTGCGCCGAATGAAATTTATAGCGCGCCGCTGGTATTCCCACAGTGTAGGATGGCCGTACCTCCCAACGCCTATAGCATTCCAGACTGCCTACTTTCGAAGGCGCAGCAAGTTACAAATTTGAATAGCCCTGTGCTCTCGCAGGTCGAGATGCAGCCCTTGGAGAATTTCTGGTTCAACGGAGCGGCAAAAGAGAAAGTTCAGGGCTTCGTGGTGAAGCCGCCGAACTTTGACGCAAGCAAGAAGTATCCCGTGAAGTTCCTCATCCACGGCGGCCCAGAAGGCGCGTGGGGCGATGACTGGTCATATCGCTGGAATCCCGAGCTATTCGCGGCCAATGGCTACGTGGTGATCATGGTCAACTTTCACGGTTCGACCGGCTACGGCCAGAAGTTTATCGACGCAATCAATGGCGACTGGGGTGGCGCTCCCTTCCAGGACCTGATGCTGGGCCTCGACTATGCGGAGCAGAACTATCTCTATGTCGATAAGGACCGCGAGTGCGCCCTGGGCGCCAGCTACGGCGGCTATGCGATTAACTGGATCGAGGGCCACACCGCGCGCTTCAAGTGCCTGGTGTCGCATGACGGAATGTTCAATACCGAGTCGGCGTACGGAACGACTGAGGAGCTATGGTTCAACGAGTGGGAGTTCAAGGGCACTCCGTGGACCAACCGGGAGATGTATCGCAAGTGGTCGCCGCATCTGTCGGCAACAAACTTTAAGACGCCGATCCTGGTGGTGCATGGCCAACTCGATTACCGGCTCGATGTCTCGGAGGGCTTCCAGTTATTCACCACCGTGCAGCGACTGAAAATTCCGTCGAAGATGCTCTACTTCCCCGACGAAGGTCACTGGGTGCTGAAGCCGCAAAACAGCCGCCTGTGGTACAAGACGGTGAACGATTGGGTGGATCAGTGGACGAAGGCGGAGAAGTGATGCAACGCGGCTAGCCCAACTCTGCAAAGATCACGGAAAGATCCACGGAGATTGGAGAATTCTCCACGGCGAACGATGTGGTTTCGATCCAGCTTTCAGTGGAACAGTCGTATCCATGGCGGGTCTGCGGATCGACGACCCAGATATGACGAATTCCCATCCGGCGATAATCCTGGAACCGTTCCTGGTAGCGCGAAACGCGGTCCTCCGGAGACAGCACTTCGATGACGGCGATAGGAGGCCGCTGCAGCACCTGATCAGCCGGTTCGGTGCGTGAAATCAGGCATACGTCCGCAATGCGAAAGCGCGTCGGGCTGATCTGCATCCGCAATTCCGTCAGCGCCCTGATGTTCCATTCCTTGCCATGATTGCGAAACCATTGCACTAGCGCACTCTGCACTTCTGCGTGATCCAGTTCGCCCACGTTTCTCTCCTGCAGCTCGCCGTCAACGTAGTCGCAATCCGGACTGTAGCTGCTGTGCAGATACTCGCTAACCGGAACCGCCAGTCGCGTTGTGGTTGCCATGGAAACCTCGCCGATAGGGTTATTCTAACGCGGCGCCACTTTTTTCTGCCCGTTTTAGTGGCGACGATGTACTGCCAGTTTGCCTCCGACGCCAACCCGCACTAGACTGACTCAGCGCCCCTGGACGCCACGTCTATGGCTGCAACGGTATTTCGCCGGTCGCATCAACTAACTAACGTGGAGATTCTCGACCTCAGGCACTTCTCGTCTGCCGACCTGCGTTCCCTCCTCGACGAAGAAGTCGAGGCTTGGGGCAAGCTGCTCGCTTGGGACTATCGCGGATCGTCAGACATGATTTTGCGCTATGTCGACGCCAAAATCCTGCCGGGCTATGCCGCGGTCGAGCGCGGCAGCATCGTGGGCTATTCGTTCTTCGTTTATGAAGGCAGCAAGGGCGTGGTGGGTGACCTGTTCGTCTCACCGCGCCGCGCCGATGTGCGAGCGATCGAACTGCAGATGGTGGAGCACGTTATTGAAACCTTGCAGTCGTCGCCTGGCATTCTCCGCGTGGAAGCCCAGTTGCTAACGCATCAGACCGGGGACCTGGCGGCCAACTTTCTGTCTTCCGGGTTTCAACGCCACCGCAGGCTCTTCCTTGCTTTGCATTTGCGAGGCGTCGACGCTCCGCGTATTGCGCCTGTACCTGTGCCAGACGATATTCTCGTCCGCCGGTGGGCTGAGCAGGATTATCAGTCCGCAGCCGGCGTCATCACTGCCGCTTATCGGGCCCATATCGATTCAGAGATTAACGATCAGTACCGCACCAACGCCGGTTCGAACCGCTTCCTGAATAACATCGTGCGATTTCCCGGCTGTGGCGTCTTCGATCCCGACTCTTCCTTCGTCGCCATACATCGGCCAACCAATACCCTGATCGGACTTAATTCTTTGCTCGCGGGTGAAAGATGACGTGGGACACGTTACCCAGGTGTGTCTGGTTCCCGAGCATCGCGGACGGGGTATCGGCGAAAGCCTCATCGTTAGCACCTATACGTCGCTGCGCAATCGGAATTTTAACCTGCTGTCATTGACGGTGACCGAGGCCAACCATCGCGCAGTGGATCTGTATAGGCGGCTAGGCTTTGTCGAGTTGCGGGTGTTCGACGCGTTTGTGTGGGAAGGGTGAAAAGGCAGGGGCTAGGGATCAGGGACTGGGGGTTAGCGACGCCAAGGGCTTCAGCTTCCTGCCTTCGAGAGAGGAAAGCAGCCCATTGAGTATCCCTCCCAGTTCGTCGGTCATCGCGATGACAATCTGTTTCTGCTCCTGAGAAATGTACCCAAGCCCGTGCGCGATGAACATTTGAGTCTGCACTTCGCACAGCGAGCCGCGCGCATGACCCAGAAACTAGATGTACTCTCCCTTCGTGGCTCGGCCGTGACCTTCGGCGATGTTGCTCGGGATAGAAACGGCAGCGCGTCGCAATTGGCTGACAAGTCCGTAGACTTCATGTCCTGGGAACTGTGTGGTAATGGTGTATATCTCGGTGACGAGAGTTATGGCCTTTTGCCACGCGATCAAATCCTGATAACTCTTAACCTGCATTGTCGCGCCCCTTCAACATGATCACATCGACCAATCTGTAGTGCACAGCCAAAGCTTACGCCGCGGTTAGGGCTTCCGATCCCTAGCCCCTAATCCCTAGCCCCTGATTTCTAGTGTTTTATCAGCCACATGGCCCAGGCGGCGACGATCACACCACCCACGAACAGCGCGAAGCAGTAGGCGCCATAGCGGAACATGTCGCGAGGGGTGTTACGCTGGGTGATGCCAAAAACCGTCGCTGCACAGAGCGCGAACAGCAGGGCGGCATTGAAGTGAGAGAGTTCGAAGGTCATTGTTTCTTGCCGATCGCAATGTGGTGAGCGTCAACCGCGGCAATCACGTTCAGCAATCCTGCCACGACAATGTATTTGGTGCCGTAGTCAGCGACGGCGCGATGAATGTTGCCGATGCCCCAGTCCATGCTGCGGGCGATGAAGTACAGCGCCCCCGCTCCCAAATCGCCAACAAAGCCCAGCATGTCGAGCAGGTCACCCGTGTTGAGCGAGTACACCTTGCCCTGCATGGCAAGTCCGGCGAAGAACATCACCAGCACCGCCGCCATGAGCAGCGCGCCGCGAATCCAGCGGCGTTGAATAAAATGCCCGAGTCCGGGAAAGAGCCATCCCGCGATGGGAGCGATGATCGCCATCGAATTGTCGTTCTTCGCGGCAGCTTTGGAAGGACGCCGCGCTACCGTGGCTGTATTTTGCGGATTCGCCATCAGACCTGCACCAACTCGTTCTGCACGCGGCCGGTCACTTCACCCTTTCCGTTGCGGATCATCATATTGATTTCGCTGCGCACTCCGAATTCCGGCAGATAGATTCCCGGCTCGACCGAGAAGCAGGTGTTGGGCAGGATTTCGCGATCGTCTTTGGTCTCAAGGTTATCCAGATTCGCGCCGTTGGCGTGAATGTCGCGCCCAATCGAGTGTCCCGTGCGATGGATGAAGTACTCGCCATAGCCCTTGCCGGCAATATAGGCGCGAACCGCTTCGTCCACTTCCCAGCCTTGAATTCTCTTGTTGGCATCAAAGGCTTGTTTCACTTTGTTGATGCCGACGTTACGGGCATCACGCACGATCTCGAACACTTGGCGCTGCTTGTCGGTGGGGCTGCCGATCACGCCCGTCCAGGTGATGTCGTAGTAAACGCCGTCGGGATCGTTAGTCTTGGCCCACAAATCGAGCAGCACAAAGTCGCCCTCGCGAATTGGGGCGGACTTCGCCGCCGTAGGCTCGTAATGCGGATCGCCACTGTGCGCGTTCACGCCGACGATGGGTGGGTCGTCGGTGGTCAAGTTCTCGCGCCCGAAAGCTTCCATCACCCATTGCTGCATTTCGAATTCGTGGGTGCCACCGTTCCGTGCGCGTCGTGCCATCTCCGGGAAAAAGGCGGCTGTAATTTTGTCCACCGCATCGCGCGCCTTGAAGTGGTTCGCGATCTGCGCATCGGTCAGGGTGGCCTCAAAGCGCGCCACCAAGTTCGCCGAGCTGACAATGCTTTTGCCAAAGCTGCGCACCAATTCCAGCATGCCGCCATCAACCAGCGAGATGTAAGGAATCTGATTGTTAGGGGAGTACTGCATCACTACTTTGTTGTAGGGTTTCAGCATCGACTCGAGGTTCTGCCACAGCTCCTGCCATGCCGAATACTGCAGCGCCTTACCCGGCAGTGAGTCGAGATGATGGCTTTCGATGCGGTGCACCAGCTTTACCGGCTCGCCATTGGCGGGAACCACGTAAAACCAACGGCGGGTAACCATCGTTTTGGGCGACAGGCCCAACACGCTGTAGGCGATCGCATCGCGGTGATGGTGATCGTAGAAGAGCCAGCAATCGTTCTGGCTGTCGCGCAGCGCAGCCTGAATATCGGAGAGATTCATTCCGTGTTCTATTGTAAACGAGAGGCGGAATGCGGAGGGTTCCGATCGCGGAATAAGAAGTTGGTGCCCTTACCCTCTTCTGCCTAGCAGCCGCTCATCGATGCGAAATGGTTCGACTTTCGTAACGGTCGCCTCAAAACCGGATGCCTGAGGGAACATGACGACATTCAATTCCTGCGGAACCACCACAGAGGGAACGAGGTAGATTGGCACAGCAGGAGTTGCGGAGGCGGCCAGCGCTTCTTCTGGCGTGGCACGTTGCGTTGGGACGCTGTCAGGAATCTCTATCGTCACCAGAACGTAGTCAAGCGGTATGTTGTCGAAATCCAGATGTGCCAGAACTTCCGCGAGCGCAAGCGATGGTTGCTGCGCGGCATAGACGACTGGGGTGCCTTTGTGATTACAACGGCCAGCCGCATAGAGGCCACCAGTCCCCGCGAGATCGTTAGCGTATTTGCTGCGCGTCAGACGGTAGGCGATCAAATGAACATGCCGTGATCGATTCGGACCAACTCCTCTTCAACCGCGGCAGGATCTTCGGTCAGAATCTGTAGAGGAGTTTGGTTGTGAAAGACGCGGTTGGGCTTATTCAGCCAGGCATTGGCGTTGGTGCGAGAGCCGAAGGTATCCACGGCATGTGCGAGGACCTCGGCGTATTCCATGACTCCCGATTCTACACCTGTGGTCGGTAGCTGGCCGAATACCCAACTTCTGCTCAAGTCCCACACCTTCAGCGTTCGGTCCCAAGATGCGGACACCGCCAGCCCCCCGTCCGCAGTCATCGCCACGTCAAGGATCCAACCAGAGTGGCCTTCCAGGGTGCGCAGCTCGCGGCCGCTTTCCACTTCCCACACCTTCAGTGTGCTGTCTTTTGAAGCGGAGACAGCCCGCCGCCCGTTCCCACTCAGCGCCACGCCCAAGACAGAGTCAGTGTGGCCTTCCAGGGTGCGCAGCTCGCGCCCGCTTTCCACCTCCCACACCTTCAGCGTTTTGTCCCAAGACGCGGAGACCGCCAGCCGCCCGTCCCCATTCAGCGCCACTCCATAGACCCAATCGCTGTGGGCTGCCAGGGTGTGCAGCTTGCGCCCGCTTTCCACCTCCCACACCATCAGCGTCTTGTCAGAAGACGCGGAGACCGCCAGCCGCCCGTCTCCACTCACCGCCACTGCCAACACAGAGTCATTGTGGCTCTCCAAGGTGTGCAACTCGCGCCCGCTCTCCACCTCCCACACTCTCAGCGTGTTGTCCCAAGACGCAGACACTGCACGCCGCCCATCCCCACTTAGCGCCACGCCCGAGACAGCGTCAGTGTGGCCTGCCAGGGTGCGCAGCTCGCGCCCGCTTTCCACCTCCCATACCTTCAGCGTTTTATCTTTTGAAGCGGAGACCGCCAGCCGCCCGTCCCAACTCAGCGCCACGCCCAAGACATAGTCAGTGTGGCCTGCCAGGGTGCGCAGCTCGCGCCCGCTTTCCACCTCCCACACCTTCAGCGTCTTGTCAGAAGACGCGGAGACCGCCAACCGCCCGTCCCAACTCAGCGCCACCCCAAAGACAGGACCAGCATGGCCTCCTAAGGTACCCACGGACTCCCTGTGCAATTGCTGTTCCTTCTCAGAGTCTGAGGGTAGCAAAGGCGCGGCGAAGGTCTCGTCAAAGCCCCCTTCTTTACGCTGTTCTTCCGATCTCGGAGACAATCACAACCCCGTTCTGATTATAAGACAGCGGTCATTGGGTCGATGATATTCATGGCTCCCGTTTGCCTTACTGCCATCCCGACTCTACAATGAACAATTACCCCTCCGCGGACCAAAAGCCATGATTCATTTTCCCGTACCCGAGGCCCTTACCTTCGATGACGTGTTGCTGTTGCCTGCCAAGTCCGATGTCGTTCCGGCCCTGGCGGAGACCACGACGCGCCTAACCCGCAACATTGAACTCCGCATCCCGCTTGATCAGCGCCGCCATGGACACTGTGACGGAATCGCGCATGGCCATTGCCATGGCGCAGCAAGGTGGCCTTGGCATCATCCATCGCAACCTCAGCATCGAGCAGCAAACCAGCGAGGTGGACAAGGTGAAGCGGTCGGAGAGCGGCATGATTGTCGATCCCATCACCATGTCGCCCGACGAGAAAATCTCCGACGCGCTGGAGGTCATGCGCCGCTATCGCATCTCGGGCGTGCCGGTCACCAAGGACAAGAAGCTGGTTGGCATCCTGACCAATCGTGATCTTCGCTTCGAGACTCGGACCGACATTCCCATCAGCGAAGTAATGACCAAGAAAAACCTGATCACGGTTCCGGTCGGCACGACGCTGAGCGATGCGGAGGCGATCCTGCATCAGCATCGCATCGAGAAGCTTCTGGTGGTGGACGATCATTACAATCTCAAGGGCCTGATCACAGTGAAGGACATTCAGAAGCGGCTGAAGTATCCCACTGCCGCCAAGGACGATCACGGGCGGCTGCGGGTGGGCGCGGCGATCGGCGCTACCGGAGACTTTCTCGAACGCGCCCAGGAGTTGGTCCGCGCCAAAGCTGATTTGCTCGCCATCGACAGCGCCCACGGACATTCGACACGAGTGATCGAGGCCATCAAGGAAATCAAGTCGAAGCTGCCTGAAGTGGATGTCATTGCGGGGAATGTTGGCACATTCGACGGCGCCTGCGAACTGGCGCGCGCCGGGTCCGATGCCATCAAGGTTGGCATTGGGCCAGGATCAATCTGCACCACGCGCATCGTAACCGGCGCCGGAGTTCCCCAAATCACCGCAATCGCCGAAGCGGCCCGCGCCGTGCGCGACACCGACGTCCCCATCATCGCCGACGGCGGCATCAAGTATTCCGGAGACGTCACCAAGGCGATCGCAGCGGGCGCAAGCTGCGTCATGATCGGCTCGTTGCTGGCCGGCACGGAAGAAAGTCCCGGCGAGACCATTCTGTACCAGGGGCGCTCCTTCAAGGCCTATCGCGGTATGGGATCGCTGGCCGCCATGGCGCAAGGCTCCAGCGAACGGTACTTCCAGAACACCGATGCAGATTCTTCGGTACCGGTCTTGTCGGAGGATGGCGGCGACGGCGGTAATCGTCTGGCGAAGCTGGTTCCCGAGGGCATCGAAGGGCGCGTTCCCTATCGTGGCACGGTCGGCATGATCGTGTATCAACTGGTGGGCGGGGTGAAGAGCGGCATGGGCTACGTAGGTTGTTCTTCCATCGCCGAACTGCAGCAGAAGGCGCGCTTCGTGCGTATCAGCGGCGCCGGCCTGCGCGAAAGCCACGTGCACGACGTCATGATCACTCGCGAGGCTCCCAACTACCGCGTTGAGTAATATCCAACCCAGTTCGGCCACCGTTGTAAGGGGAGTTCGGGAGCCATCGCAGCACGGCTATGGGCTGCGGCCTTCCTTTCGCACGCTGGCCCACCGCTGGTGGCCGGTTCTAGTTTGGCTGGGAGTCATCCGGGTGGAATCCACCGACATGGCCTCCGCCAACAACACCACCGGCGTTCTGTACACGGTGATTGCAGCGGTGGTCCCTCAGGTGGAGGAGTCCTTCGTGTCGCAGCTCGATGAGGTTCTCCGCAAGACAGGACACTTCGCCGGATACGGAATTCTCAGCGTGCTGGTTTTTCTCGCGCTCAAGAACACCAACTATGATCGGGTTCGTTCCCTCTTGCGTCGCGCTTGGGGAACTTGCTGGCATGATTTCTGGCGCTGGGAGTGGGTGCTGCTCGGGATGCTCGTCACCGTCGTGACCGCCGCGTTCGACGAAATCCATCAAACGTTTATCCCGTCCCGCACCGGACGCTGGCAGGACGTTGTGCTCGATTCCTGCGGGGCCGCGGTGCTGCAGGTGGCCGTTTACTTTCTGTCGCGGCGGGCATTCAACAGACGCGCTCGCGTTGAGCAGGCAGAGCTCTCGACCACGCGATAATCCACCGTGTTGGAAACTACATCCCCGCTCGATGCCACGAGGCGGTAGGATCGCCAGTTACTGATCCCAGCAGGAGAAGTTCTTCGCGTAACAGTCTCCACGATGGCGGGCCACGCATTTGTGAAACTCCTTGTGGGTTAGATGCTCCATCAATTGGGCAAACACGGCGCGGCTGGATTTCATACCGCACTGTTGCCGCTCAGCCTGCTCCCCCCAAAACGGTCGCGTTTCCTTTTCCCTCTACGTAGTATGATCCCGTAGAATTCGTGCTATTCCGGAAAGGAGGCGAGAGAATGCGTCGCTATCACCACATTGGAATTCCTACCAGCCAACCGAGGCCGGGAGAGCGCCACATCGAGCGTCTAAAGATCTTTATTGTTGGACACGAAAACAGCGAGTATGGCGTCGAATGGATGCGGTTCGAAGCGGACGCCCAGATTCCCGAGTTGGTTCGGCAAGTAGCACATGTTGCCTTTGAGGTGAGTGACCTGGCCTCTGAGCTGGCAGGCCGGGAAGTTCGAGGTTGACGCCACGCATAATTCCCTCATTGCCGTGACCAATGCCGGAAAGAAGCCGACCGAAGCGGTGCTCACCTTTCACTATGATCGTGGGCAGGAGGAGTACGAAGTGCGCAGGACGATCGCGCCCGGCGATCAGCTCTGGCTAAACCTCGGCGACATTATTCGCAACGGAGTTCCCGACACCAAAGGTAAGACATTCCCGGCCGATTTGACCTGGGGGACCTATGACATTCGCGAACCCAACCGCAACAACGATCCCAGCCTGTTTGAAGGCAAGATCATCGTGGACAAGACCTATGGTCACCTGGCTTACGGTTGCACCACCTGCTGCGGAGACGGCTATCCTTGGATACAGGCCGATCCGGAAACCCTCCCAGTGCTGGCGCAAGATACCTTGGGTGTTTGGGCCACTAATAGCTGTACAGGATACGACGACAATCTCACGGGCCTGTTCAGCGGCTGGGACACTAACAATCACGCAGTTGCAACGATGAGTTCGACCCGAATCACAGGCGTAGGGGCGGGCTCGACAACCGACTTTTCTTCGGGCACATTCAACTACAACAATGGGGTGTCGAGGTATTGCTCGCCCAAGGGCTACACGCCGCAGGGCCACGCGAACGTCAATCCAACGGTGACAATTTCTGGCCCGTCAAATATCCCAATGCTGAAACCGGGCTACCAGGGTAGTGACAGTATCTCTTTAACAGCTACGGGAAACCCGGCGGGAGGTTCGTACTCTTGGAGCGCGATAAGTGGCCAAGGCAACATCTCTATCCTAAATGCCACCTCCCAGACCGCGATTATCCAATCTGTTGCGGTGGGAACGTATACAGTGCAGGTCACCTACACCCTCAACGGAAAACAGGGAACAGCGACCGCTATGGGACGGGTACAACAGCCATCTAGCTTATCTGTAATAAGTAATACTACGCCCACTTTCGACTGCGCCAACACGGGACTTCCTCACTACAACACTAAGGACCGCCTAATCCAGTATCAAGTTTTGGACACCTCTGCTGCGCCGATCACTGCCGCCGGGATGAGCGCAAGTGAAACTCTCAATGTTACCAACAATACTTGCGCCGTTAGCGGTCCCAACCCTACTGTTGGCGCGCTAACCTTTTCCAATGGATATTTTCCTGGACCCGATACCTTGCAGCTTTGCTCTCCGCAATGTTTGCCGGCGAATGGCAATGGTGACCCTACGGGAAGTTGCACGATGAATGTAACCCAAACTTGGAATGTGAATGGATACGCTGTGAAGAGCGACACTATCACATACACATGTCCTGGCCCCCCCACAGGAGCACCCTAATGATGCGAACTCTCATATTTACTCTTGGTACGTACCTTCTATTGGGAGCTTGTATTCCGGCATGCTCCCAATCCGGCCTGCAGCGGCAGATTCCATACGGACCTATACCAGCGGATCTGGCGAACGCACTGGCACAAATGGCTCGCTCATCACACGTACCGATTGTTGCCGAACTGGCACAGCCCCTCCCGATGGTTCCCATGGCAGAGGGGACGCCGGTGAGTGAAAACTCGCTGAACGAGTTGGTGAAGCAGGCTCCTGGATACGAATGGGAGATGGACGGCAGAGTCGTCCATTTTTATAACAAAAAATTGAGAGTGGCACCCTTCAATTTCCTAAACCTTCGATTTTCGCGCTTTACGGTCCCTCCGAATCTCTCAGAGCTTAAGCTGTGGTTCCCAGGCCGCGCGATCGGGCTGTTGGAGGGGTTCACCGCGGAAGGCGGCGCTATCTCTGGTTTCGGGGACGCTGAGTTGGAAAAGCAAAAACTTGAGCGCACGACGTTAGAGAACATCACTCCTCTCGAAGTATTGCTGCATGTTGCAAACCAGAGCCCATCATTCTACGCAATAATTGTGTTTCCGAATCCGGCACCAAGCAGGAGGCAAGTCGAACAACAGGTACATTGGTTTTGGGGAAGCCTTAACGAGAAGCTCGCTCCGCTTTATGTCCAACCAGTCGGCCCAGCAGGTGGACCACATACCTCTCGTTGAGTGTGCCCGCTGAGAGGTGCTTCTACTCTTCCTTCTTCTCTTCGTTGGCCGCTTGCTGCGCTTCCATCTGCTTGTTTTCGGCCTCGGCCGATTCCATGGCCTTGCGAGTTTCTTCGGCGCGCTTGGCACGCATTTCGGCGCGCTTCTGGCGCTTCTCGTCGAGTGTCTTCTCGCTACCGAGCAGTTCGACGAAGGCTATGTCGCCGCCATCTCCCTGGCGGAAGCCGCCATGAATGATGCGCAGATAACCGCCTTCGCGATCGCCGTAGCGTGGCGAGATGGTGTCAAACAGCTTGTCCACGGCATCGCGCGTCATGAGGTACGACATCGCCTGCCGCCGCGCCGCCACATCTCCGCGCTTGCCCAGCGTGATCATCTTCTCCACGTGAGGGCGCATGGCCTTGGCCTTGGTGAGGGTGGTCTCGATGCGCTCGTCCACGATTAGCGAGGTCACCAGGTTGCGCAGCAGCGCGCGCCGGTGCTCAGTATTTCGTCCTAACTTCCATCCTGCTCTACGATGACGCATAGGTATGATCCTTAAATCAGTTGTCAGTTGTCGGTAGTCAGTAGCCAGTAATCGCTCACTCAGAAAACTGACAACTGACAACCGATCCCTGACAGCTTCGCGTTAATAACCCGGCTCGTTTCCATAACCCGACGGCAGCGGCATCCCTTGCGTGCTACCCGACGAATTGCCCGGAACCGCATTTCCCTGGTCGTCGATCTTCATGCCCAGACCAAGGCCCATGGAAGCCAGAATTTCCTTGATCTCATTCAGCGACTTGCGACCAAAATTCTTGGTCTTCAGCATCTCGGCTTCCGACTTCTGCACCAGTTCGCCGATGGTCTGAATGTTGGCGTTCTTCAGGCAGTTGTAGCTGCGCACCGAAAGCTCAAGCTCTTCCACCGAGCGATTGAGGTTCTCGTTGCGGATCTCCGGCTTGTCGCCAAGTCCGGCAGCCTGCGCCTCGAGCTCCTCCTCGAAGTTGATGAAGATGTTCATGTGGTCCTTCAGCAGCTTCGCGGCGAGTCCCAGCGAATCGGCCGGCGTGACCGAACCGTTGGTCCAGATTTCAATGGCCAGCTTGTCGTAATCGGTGATCTGTCCCAGACGAGCGGCCTCGACCGAGTAGTTACATTTGCGCACCGGCGAGTGCACGGAGTCGATGGGAATAAATCCGAGCCCCAAGTCCTCGTCGAAATTCTTGTCGGCCGAAACGTAACCGCGGCCCCGCTTCAGCCGCATTTCCATATCGAGCTTGCCACCTTCGCTGACGGTGGCGATGTAAACGTCTTTGTCGAGCACCTCGACGTCAGCGTCGGCTTCGATCATGCCCGAAGTGATCACGCCCGGCTGCTCGGCGCGCAGATAAATCGCTTTAGGCGCGTCACTATTGAGGCGGAAGGGAATCTGTTTCAGGTTGAGGATGATGTCAGTCGCATCCTCCACCACGCCGGGGATCGACTGAAACTCGTGCAACACGCCTTCAATCTTGACTGCGGTGACCGCAGCGCCCTCAATGGACGACAGCAATACGCGGCGCAGCGCATTGCCAATGGTGGTACCGAAACCACGCTCAAACGGCTGCGCCCAGAAGTGACCGTACTGATCGGTCAAGGTCTCGGTGTCGGTAGCCAGTCGTTTGGGTTTCTGAAATCCTTTCCAAAGCATTTATAACTCCTGTCTGTCAGTTCGGCCATGCTGCGCGGGTGGCGTTTCATGGAAGCGCACACCGGCTGATCTGGCGCGAAGATTGTAGGAAACGCGACGCAGATTATTCCGCGCCGCGGGCGTACTACTTGCTATAAAGTTCCACGATCAACTGCTCGTTAATGGGCAAGTTGATGTCGGCGCGCGTCGGCAGCGCAACCACTCGTCCCTTGTAGCCGTCACGGTCAACTTCCAGCCAGGCGGGCGGCGCCTGATGGCTGGCAAAATCCTTGGCAATTTCCAGCAGCACGAGCTTGTTGCTTCTCTCGCGCACGGCAATCTCTTCGCCGGCAGTCACCTGGTAAGAAGGAATGTCAACCTTCTTGCCATTCACCTGCACGTGACCGTGGCGAACCAGTTGGCGAGCCTGACGCCGCGCTACGGCAAAGCCGAGACGATAGACCACGTTGTCGAGCCGGCGCTCCAGCTGTTGCAGGAGGACTTCGCCGGTGACGCCGCGGGTAGTAGCAGCGCGTTCGAAGTAGTTGCGGAATTGCTTTTCCTGGGTGAAGTAGATGCGCTTCGCCTTCTGCTTCTCGCGAAGCTGCAACCCGTAGCCAACGATTTTGGCCTTGCGATCTTTGCCGTGCTGGCCGGGAGCGAAATTGCGTTTCTCGACCGGACATTTGTCGGTGAAGCACTTCGCGCCTTTGAGGAACAGCTTCATGCCCTCGCGGCGGCAAAGGCGGCATACTGCGTCTTTGTATCGAGCCAAGTTACGTTCTCCTTGTGAAGCAGGGCTAGTGGATAGGGGCCAGTGGCTAGAAAAACTTTTCACTGGCACTTGTTCTATCGACCGCGACTGCTCACTTGCTTGTCGATCGGTTTACGGGCGCTTGGCGTCCCTTCGTCCCGATCAGTTGTTAGGGGCTAGGTGTTAGGAATTAGATGTTTCTTCCAGTCCCTTTGATCCTAGCCAGCCTTGTTGATTTCCAGAGGTGACGCCCCTGAAGGGGATCACATCTATGACTTCACGCTACCCAGCGCTAAAGCGCTGGGCTGAGATTTTTCGCCCCTGCGGGTCTTTGTCTTGGCGGTCGAGGAAAAGGTGGTAGTGCGCTTCTAGGCCCTAGCCCCTGATCCCTAGGCCCTGATTTCCAGCCCCTAGCCTCTAATCCCTAAACCCTGCGCCGTTTCGGCGGACGGCAGCCGTTATGCGGAACCGGCGTTGAGTCCTTGATCGAACGCACGTCCAAGCCGGACGCTGACAAAGCACGCACCGCCGACTCGCGTCCCGAACCTGGACCGCTGACGCGTACATCCACCACCCGCATACCGTGATCGCGCGCCTGATTGGCGGCGTTGGCGGCAGCCTGCTGCGCCGCGAATGGCGTGCCCTTCCGCGATCCGCGGAAGCCGAGCGAACCTGAACTCTTCCACGAAACCGTGTTGCCGTTCGGATCGGTAATGGTGACGATGGTGTTGTTGAAAGAGGCCTGAATATGCACGAGTCCATTGGGAACGTGCTTGCGCTCCTTCTTCTTGAACTTCTTGCCTTTGCCTTTTTTTTCCGCTGCGGCGGATCCAGCTGGTTTCGCCATGTTCTATGTCTTCCCTGCTGCTTTCTTCTTGTTTGCCACCGTGCCCTTGCGCGGACCTTTACGGGTGCGAGCATTGGTGTGGGTGCGCTGTCCGCGAACCGGCAAGCTGCGGCGGTGACGATACCCACGATAGGAGCCGATTTCGATGAGCCGCTTGATGTGCATCGAGACGTCTTTGCGGAGATCGCCTTCGACGTTGCCGCCCTCTTCAATGACCTGGCGGATGCGGTTTACCTCATCTTCGTTGAGGTCGCTGACCTTCTTGTCGGTCTGCACATTCGCGGAGCCGAGAATGCTCTTGGCGCGCGAGTTCCCGATCCCGAAAATGTAGGTCAGGGCGATGCTGATGTGCTTGTTGCGCGGAAGATCCACGCCTGCAATACGTGCCATAGTTGCTCCAAAAAACAGTTGCTAGGGGTTAGTGGCTAGGGGTTAGTCACTAACGTTCCCATTATCTTTCGGCCGGCTAGTTTTCGGGTTTCTAACACCTTGTCTCTAGCCCCTGACCCCTTCGTTATCCCTGCCGTTGCTTATGTTTCGCGTTTTCGCAGATCACGCGAACCACACCGTGACGGCGAATCACCTTGCATTTATCGCAAATCTTCTTGACTGATGCCCTTACCTTCATGAAAACCTCAGTTGTCAGTTGCCAGTTATCTGTTCCCAGTTGTGTTTTGCTGACAACTGGCAACCGGCAACTGGCTACTTGTATCTGTACACAATGCGGCCCCGGGTCAGATCGTAGGGCGAAAGCTCCACCGCCACCCGGTCGCCGGGAAGTATGCGAATAAAGTTTTTGCGCATCTTGCCCGAGACATGCGCCAGCACCTGGTGCTTGTTCTCCAACTCCACCTTGAACATGGCATTGGGCAGTGGTTCGACCACCACCGCCATCACCTCAATCGCGTCTTCCTTACTCATTCAACTCCGGAAAATCAGTTGTCAGTTGTCAGTACTCAGTTGCCAGTTTTCACTGCCCACAACCGGCAACTACTCCAGCGGCCAGTAACCCAATCGCCCGGCTGACAACTGACAACCGGCTACTGACAACTGTTCTCTACTCCGTCAAAATCACTGGACCATTTCTGGTCACCGCGATGCAATGTTCGAAGTGGGCGCTGTAGCTGCCGTCTTCGGTCACCGCCGTCCACTTATCGTCGAGCACCCGCGTACCCGGTCCGCCTACATTCACCATCGGCTCGATCGCCAGGACCATGCCGTCGCGCAACTTCGGGCCGTGCCCGGGAGTTCCGTAGTTCGGGATCTGCGGGTCTTCGTGCAGCTTCGTGCCGATGCCGTGTCCTACAAACTCTCGCACCACGCTGAAGCCGTTGGCCTCAACCAGCTTCTGCACGGCCGCGCCTACGTCGCCAACCGTGTTGCCCACTCGCGCCGCCTCAATTCCGTGAAACAGCGACTCGCGCGTCACCTCGAGCAACTTCTGCAACTCCGGCGTAATCGTGTCGCCTACTGGAACCGTGATGGCCGCATCGCCGTAGTAGCCGTCCAGCACCACGCCGCAATCGATGGAGACAATGTCTCCGGCCTTTAGCATCCGCTTTGCCGACGGAATGCCATGGACGATCTCGTTGTTCACCGATGTGCACAGCACGCAGGGATAGTCGTAATATCCCTTGAATGCCGGCTTGGCCCCCAGGTCGCGGATCTTGCGCTCAGCGACGCGCTCCAGATCCATGGTCGAAACCCCGGGCGCAACCACTTCGCGTGCCGCCTCAAGCACCTGGCGCACGATGCGCCCGCTGCGGCGCATCTTGTCAATTTCCGAGACCGACTTACAAACGATTGACATTCTCGATTGCACTAAACGTTTGCGCCATAACCGCTTCCACCGGCTGATCGCCATTCACTTCGACCAAGCGGCCCCGAGCACCGTAATATTCCACCAAGGGCAGGGTCAGCTGCTCATAGGCTTTCAGGCGCTCGGCGATAACTTCTTCCGCATCGTCCGGACGCGCCACTAAGGCCGTACCATCGACATCACAGATGCCTTGGACTTTGGGAGGCTGGTAATAGACGTTGTAAATCAGTCCGCAGGTGGGACAAGAACGACGCCCGGTAAGCCGTTGCAGCAATTGATTATACTCCACCACCAAACGGATCACAACCGGCGGCGCGCACGCCTGCTTCCCTTTACTGTCTTTGCCTGCCCGCATTTTTTCCAACTGCCTATCCAGCCACTCGGCCTGCCGTACGGTGCGCGGAAATCCGTCCAGAATAAAGCCCCGAACGCAATCCGCCTGCACCAGTCGATCGGCCACCATGCTGCAAACCAGTTCGTCGGGAACCAGATCGCCACGTTCCATGATCGCCTTGGCCTTCACTCCCAATTCCGTCTTTCGGGCCACGTTGTCCCGCAAGATGTCTCCGGTGGAGATCTGCGGGATGCCGTAAGTTTCAGCGATCAGCTTTGCCTGTGTTCCTTTGCCAGCGCCCGGCGGACCCAACAGCACAATGGGACCGACCACGCTTTGGTTTGTCGTAACGCCCACAGCCGAGGAAGTCTGCACTTCCATGCCTCGTACCCTGAGACCCGGACCTCGGGCCCTTTCTCGCCCGCCAAGGCGGGCCGAAGCCTCCCGGTAGCTCCGAAGGGCAGTGGCTAGGGAATAGGGGTTAGTGGCTAGAAAATTCGCAGCCGCCGCCGCCAACTATCCACTATCCCCTAATCCCTAACCCCTGCCTTACCACGTTGCCCGGCGCCCGCGGATACGTCCGCTGCGCGGGGTGAAACCCTCATAATGCCGCATTACCAATTGCGACTCGACCTGATTGACCGTGTCCATCGCGACACCCACTACAATCAGCAGCGAGGTACCGCCAAAGTAGAAATTCACTCCCAGTCCATTAGTCACCCAGGCCGGCAAGCGTTCGAAGAATGCGCCGATGGGACCATACAGGTGGTTGAGGTGAATGCCCGTGATCATCCATTCCGGAATGAAAGAGATCAGGATCAGGTACAGCGCGCCCACCAGGGTAATGCGCGTCAAAATGTCATTGATGTAGTTGGCCGTCCGCGCACCCGGCCGAATGCCTGGAATAAATCCACCGTACTTCCGCATATTGTCGGCAACCTCGGTCGGGTTGAAGACAATGGACACATAGAAGTAGGCGAAGAAGATGATTCCGATCGCGTACAGCAGCGTGTACAGGGGCTCGCCCCAGGACATGGCGCGCAGCATGGGTCCGAAGTAGCGGTTGTCTTTAAACAGCGCGCCCGCCGTCTGCGGCAAGGTCAATACCGACGACGCAAAGATGACCGGCATAACGCCGCCGGAGTTCACTCGCAACGGAAGGTGGGTTGACTGTCCGCCCATGATCTTGCGCCCGACCACCCGCTTCGCATATTGCACCGGAATGCGGCGCTCACTGCGTTCCACGAACACAATGAAGGCGACAACCGCAATCATCAACACAACCAGCAGCAGCATGGCGGGAACGGTGAATGCGCCCCAAGCCTGGGATTGCGCTTTCTCGTACAGATCCATGACGCCGCGGGGCAGGCCAACCACGATGCCGGCAAAGATCAGCAGCGACATGCCGTTGCCGACGCCGCGCTCGGTAATCTGTTCGCCCAGCCACATGATGAAGACGCTGCCGGTGGTGAGCGTCAACATGGTCATCAGCACGAAGCCGATGCCGGGATTATTCACGAAGGCCATACCGCCGCTGACCGTCTGACGTTGCAGCGTGATCGCGATGCCCAGCGACTGCACGGCACTCAGCAACAGGGTCAGGTAGCGGGTCCACTGGGTGATCTTCTTGCGTCCCAGCTCGCCTTCCTTCTGTAACTTGGCCAGCGGCTCGTACACCACGGTCATCAACTGCAAAATGATCGACGCGGTGATGTAGGGCATGATGCCGAGCGCGAAGATGGTCAGTTTGCGTAACTGACCGCCGCTGAACAGATCAACGAAGCCGAGGAAAGTGCCCCGGTTGTTGTCGAAAAATTGTGAAAGCAGATCGGCGTTGATGCCCGGCGTGGGGATGTGTCCGCCGAGGCGGTAAACCGCCAGCAACCCAAGCGTGAACAAAATGCGCTTGCGCAGATCGGGAACGCGAAATACGTTGGCTAACTTCTCAAGCATGGAACAAAAACCTCAGTTGCCAGTAACCAGTTGCCAGTAGTCAGTTATCAGTTGTCGACTATCAGTAGTCAATTCACAGGTTTCGAAGCTGGCTACTGGCTACTGACAACTTCAATCTTGCCGCCCGCCTTCTCGATTTTTTCCTGCGCCGACTTGGAAAACTTGTGAGCGTGTACAGTAATCGCCTTCGACAACTCGCCTTGACCGAGCACCTTCACCAGCGTATTTTTCGAGCTGACGATACCAGCTTTGCGCAAGAACTCGGGTGTGATCTCGCTCTCGCCCAGACCAGCCAGCCGTCCCAGGTTCACTACTTCATACTCTACCCGGAAAATGTTGGTGAAACCACGCTTGGGCAAACGGCGGTGAAGCGGCATCTGGCCGCCTTCGAAGCCGCGCATCATGCGCGAACCGCTGCGCGATCTCTGGCCCTTGTGGCCTCGGGTCGAAGTCTTGCCCATACCCGAGCCCATACCGCGGCCGACCCGCTTCTTGTTCTCCGACGCTTTCCGGGGTGCTCGTAAATTGCTGAGATTCATTTTGTACCTTCACTAGCCAGATGCCAGTAGTCAGCTGCCAGTTTCAAATCAGCCATCGGCATGACTCTATTTCAGTTTCTAGTTGCTAGTTGCTAATTGCCCGTTGCCACAACTGACAACCGGCTACTGACAACTATTTTACGATCTCTACCAGGTGCGGGATCTTGGCCACCATGCCACGGATGGAAGGCGTGTCCTCACGCTCAACCACCTGGTTCAGCCGGGTAAAACCCAATCCCTTGACCACCAGTTTATGTTTGACGGGAGCTGCGATTGCCGAACGCACCCACTTGAGCTGCATCTTCGCGCCTGCTTTTGCCGGCGTTGCTTGTGCCTTCTTACGAATACGGGCCATAATTAAAGCTCCTCGACCGCCTTGCCGCGCGCACTGGCCACTTCCTTACGGTCACGCAGTCGCGACAGCGCGTTGAACGTGGCTTTGATCACGTTGTGCGGGTTAGTAGTACCGATAGACTTGGTCAACACGTTCTGGATTCCCGCCGAAGTCATGACCGCGCGCACCGCGCCGCCGGCAATGACACCGGTGCCTTCGGGGGCCGGCTTCAGCATCACCATGCCGGCGCCGTAGCGGCCCAGCACCTGGTGAGGAATCGACGTCTGCGTCAGGTTCACGCGCAGCAGGTTCTTCTTGGCCGCTTCGATGCCCTTGCGGATCGCCTGCGGAACTTCCTTCGCCTTGCCGGAGCCGTATCCCACCACTGCGGAGGCAGGATCGCCCACCACTACCAGCGCCGCGAACGACAGATTCTTGCCGCCCTTGACGACTTTGGTGACGCGGTTGATCGAAACCACCTGGTCTTTCAGTTGATACTGACCGGCGTCAAGCTTTCTCTTTACTGTTGGCATTACCGTTGTGTCTCCTGGCGCCGTCTCCGGCACCCTTCAGATCTTGTCATCCTGAGGGACCCGTCGCGGCGGTTACGGATCCTTTTCTGCCGTCCCTACGGGACTCGAATCATTATTTCCCGCCTACCCTGCGCTTACGCGCTGGGCTAATATTGTTCCGCCCTTCGGGCTGATTACTCGCGGGTCTATGAGTACTTCTGCTTTCAACTTGGCTGTTGACACGCGACCCAAACCTAATTCGCTCAACGTCACTGCCAATCTGTCCTGGCTAATTACTACCCTAGCCCCTAACCCCTGCCTCTAAAACTTCAGCCCGGCTTCCCGTGCCGCATCGGCCAGCGCCTTGATCCGCCCGTGGTACAGATATCCACCGCGATCGAAGACCACCTTCTCGATGCCCTTCTGCTTGGCACGCTCGGCGATCATCTTGCCTACATCTTTCGCCGAGCCCACATTCCCGCCGGTTGGACGCTTCTCGCCCTTGTCGACTTTCTTCACCGAGGTAGCCGACACCAGGGTCACGCCCTGGGTGTCGTCGATTACCTGCGCATAAATGTGGTTCACCGAACGGTACACGTTCAGCCGCGGACGCTCCGCCGTGCCCAGAACCTTCTTGCGGATTCGGGAGTGTACCTTCTGCCGCGTCTGATCTTTTGAAGTCTTAGTAATCATTGTCTCTGTTCCTCATCCCGGGTTTCTGAACCGGGTAACGGTGCGCTCCCGCGCCATGCCGTCGTGAATCGCTTTTCGCTCTAGGCTCTTCGCCAGATCCTCATTGCCGGTCACTCGCTGACAACTGACAACCGGCTTCTGACAACTGTTATTTCGCGCCGGTCTTGCCAACCTTCTTCTTCAGGCGCTCATTGGAATAGCGCACGCCCTTGTTCTTGTACGGATCAGGCGGACGCAGGCTGCGCATCTCGGCAGCAACAAATCCCACCTTCTGCCGGTCAATACCGCTGACCGTCAAGTGCGTCAGCTTAGGATCGACAGCGACTTCAATGCCCGCCGGCAGCGGATATTCGATGGCGTGGGAGTATCCCAGCGTAAACACTACTGTGTTCTTGCCCTTCATTTCCGCACGGTAGCCAATCCCAACGATGTCCAATTCCTTGGTCCATCCCTTGGTGACGCCTTCCACCGAGTTGTTGACCAGCGCGCGCACCAGTCCGTGCACCGCAGCCTTGGAATCGTCTTCGCGAACCACGGTTAAGATCCCGTCGTTCTGTTCCAGTTTGACGCCGGGAGGCATGTGGGTCGTAACTTCGCCCTTCGGCCCTTTTACGCGAACCGTGTTGCCCTCTACGACGTAGGTGACTCCCTTGGGCATCGGGATCGGCTTTCTACCAATTCTTGACATAATCTTTAGCTCTCGAATCAGCTTTCGGCTCTCAGCTATCAGCCATCAGCTGTTCATTCTTGGCCAGCTTCATCGCCAGCCTGTAAATTTCGGCGTCGCGCGGCTCTGTTCTACTGACAGCTGACAGTTACTAATAAATTTCGCACAGTACTTCGCCGCCGATGCCTTCCTTGCGCGCCTGGCGTCCGGTCATTACGCCTCGCGGAGTGGTCAGGATGCTGATCCCCAGCCCGCCGAGGACGCGCGGAATCTCGGTATGCCCGACATACACGCGGCATCCGGGACGCGATACCCGCTTCAGGTCCGAAATAGGCGACGAGTTGTCGGGGCTGTACTTCAAGTACACCCGCAAGACCTTGCGGCCCTCTTCTTCGGTCGCCTTGAAGTTCGCGATGTAGCCCTCTTCCTTCAGGATGCGGGCCATCTCGACCTTGAGCTTGGAATGCGGAACGTCCACCTTCTGGTGCCGTGCCTTGATGGCGTTGCGAACGCGGGTCAAGAAATCTGAGACCGGATCGGTCAAACTCATGCTTTATATCTCCTCAAATCGTCGCCCGTTCGCTTCTTTTTACCGCAAGAAGAACCCGTCGGCGACGTACTAACTAGCCCCTATCCACTAGCCACTGCTCTACCAACTCGACTTCATGACCCCAGGAATCTCGCCCTTCAGGGCCAGACCGCGGAAGCACAACCGGCAGATGCCGAACTTGCGCAGAAAGGCGCGCGGACGTCCGCAGATGTGGCAGCGATTATGCTGCCGGACCGGGAACTTGGGTTTCTTATTCGACTTCGCAATACTCGATGTCTTCGCCATTGTTTCCTTTACGCTTTTCGCCGTTCGCTATTCGCTCTTGGCTTCTAGCTCTTAGCCTTTAGCCATCAGCTTGAAACTTAAAACTCGAAACTCTCTACCGACAACTGGCAACTGACTACTGCCTGAACGGCATTCCCATGTGCTTCAACAGAGCCCGCGCCTGGTCGTCCGTGCCCGCCGAAGTCACGATCGTAATGTTCATGCCCTTCATCTTCTCGACCTTGGCGTAATCAATCTCTGGAAAAATCAACTGATCGCGCACGCCCAGCGTGAAATTTCCGCGTCCGTCGAATGACTTGGTCGGCACGCCGCGGAAGTCGCGCACGCGCGGCAGCGCCACGTTCACCAGGCGGTCGAAAAATTCGTACATGCGATCGCCGCGCAGGGTCACCATCACACCGATGGGCATGCCCTCGCGCACTTTGAAGGCCGCGATGGACTTGCGCGCCCGCGTAATCACCGGCTTCTGTCCGGTAATTTGCCCCATCTCGCCTGCCGCCGGGTCGATCAGCTTGGCATTCTGCGTCGCCTCGCCCACGCCCATGTTCACAATGATCTTCTCCAGCTTGGGAGCCGCCATGGGGTTGTCGAGCTCGAACTCTTTCATCAGCGCCGGCAATACGTCCTTGTAATAACGGTCGCGCATGCGAGCGGTTTGGCGATTGGTCGCCTTAGGCCGCGCCGGCTTTCCCGAGGCTGCTTCCGCCGCTACTCCATCCTGCACCGGCTTTGCCTTCTTGCCTTGGGGCTTACCTTGCGGTTTTCCGTCCGCACTCTGCTGCGCCGCTTTCGGTTTCTTCTCGTCTGCCATTTCCTGCTTCTACCTTTCTCACGGTTTCGGCTTGCTACGGCCACCGGTTCGTGAGGAAATCAATTTAGGGGATAGTGGCTAGGGGTTAGTGGCTAGAAAACCACTTCACTCACTGACCCGTCGCACTAAAACTCACCGGACAAACTATCCACCATCCACTATCCACTGACCACTACTTCTCCAACGTGGCGCCGCAAGCCCGACATACACGAGTATGGCGGTCACCATGTTTTTCGTGACCCACCCGCACGGGGCGCGCGCAAGAGACGCACATCAGCATCACATTGCTGATGGAAATCGGGCTCTCCTGTTCGGCAATCCCGCCCTTGATGTTCTTCTGCGGGTTGGGCCGCACGTTCTTCTTCACCATCATCACGTGCTCGACCAACACCTTGGACTCGTCCGGCATGACGCGAAGCACACGGCCTTCTTTGCCCTTGTCGCGCCCGGTAATCACCCGCACCTGATCGTTGCGGCGAATATCTACACTCTTCTGCATGGTTTCCTCTAAGCCAGCTAGCAATTAGCAGCTAGCTTGTGCCGTCCCTACGGGACTCAGATCTAATTTCCACTCTACCCAGCACTCCGCTTCGCTACGTGGTGGGCTAGACTATTCCGCGCCTGCGGCGCTCAGTTTGTTGCAACTTCGTATGTCCCTGCCGAAATGCGGATTGATTACTGTTTGCCCGCTCGTCGCGACAGAGCGCGTGGATTTTAACTAGCCACTATCCACTAATCCCTGACCCCTGCCCTACAGCACTTCCGGCGCCAGGGAAACAATCTTCAAAAACTTCTTCTCGCGCAGCTCGCGGGCGACCGGACCAAACACACGCGTGCCGACCGGCTCGTTGGCGTCATTGATCAACACTGCCGCATTCTGGTCGAATCGGATGTAGGTACCGTCGCGGCGGCGATGCTCTTTGCGCGTGCGCACGATCACGGCCTTCACCACCGTGCCCTTCTTGGCGGTGCCATCGGGAGAGGCTTCCTTGACCGAAGCCGTCACTACGTCACCCAAGTGCGCAACCAGTCCGGTGGAACCGCCCAGCGGCAGAATCATCTGCAGCTTGCGCGCGCCGGAGTTGTCGGCGACATCGAGCATGCTTCTCATCATCACTGCCATAACCTTGTCTCCTTGCGCTGCCGCCTGGGCGAACCCAGCGCCACCGGCTTAGACCGCCGGCTTTTCTTCCACCGGCGCTACCAGCGCCGCGCGCTGCACAATTTCCTTCAAATTCCAACGCTTCAACTTGGAGAGCGGCCGGGTCTCTTCCAGCTTCACGAAATCACCGACATGGGCCGTGCCTTCCTCGTCGTGCGCGTAGTATTTCTTGCTGCTCTTCACTACACGTTTGTAGAACGCGTGGGCCTTCTGCCGGCGGACTTCGACCACGATGGTCTTGGCCATCTTGGTGGAGACCACTTTGCCAATCAGGGTCTTGCGACGGCCCGGAGTCTTTTCTGTACTGGTTGCGGTTGTTTCGACCATGGCTTACTTTTTCTCCGTCGCAGCCTTCTTGCGGGCCGCCTTCTTCGCCGTCACTGCCTTTTTCGCAGGCACTGTTTCTGTCGCAGACGATGTCTTCTTCACGGGATTGCTCGCGCGGGCTCCCGCGCCGTTGCCGCCCGCCAGCTCTTTCTGGCGCAACACCGTCAGCACGCGAGCGATGTCTTTCTTCAGCTCGCGAATCTTCTTCAGGCTCTCAGTCTGCCCCATCTTCAACTGGAACTTCATTTTGAAGAGCTGGTCAGACAGGTCTCGCTGCTGATGCGCGAGTTCGATATCGGTCAAGTTACGAATTTTGTCTACATTCATCGTTGAACCTCAGTGGTCAGGGGTTAGTGGCTAGTGGTTAGAAAGCCATAACCGACTACCTTCATGTCACGCCTTACCAGCCTCTGTTTTGCATTTCCCACTATCCACTAGCCACTAATCACTAGCCCCTGCCTTAGTGCACGCCCTCGCGCTGCACGAATTTGGTACGCAGCGGCAGCTTGTGCGAAGCCAGACGCATTGCCTCGGCCGCATCGGCCACCGATACCCCCTCCATTTCGAAGAGGATCTTGCCTGGCCGCACTACTGCCACCCAATGGTCCGGCGCTCCCTTGCCTTTGCCCATACGGGTTTCGGCCGGCTTCTTGGTGACGGGCTTGTCGGGAAATAACCGGATCCAGATCTTCCCGCCGCGCTTCACAAAGCGAGTCATGGCCACGCGGCTGGCCTCGATCTGCCGATCGGTGATCCACCCCGGCTCCATGACCTTCAAGCCGAAGTCGCCGAATGACAGCTCGCCACCGCGCCAGGCCTTGCCGCACATGCGGCCGCGCTGCTGTTTGCGATACTTCACTTTCTTTGGCATCAACATAAGAATTCAGTGGCTAGGGGTCAGTGGCTAGGGGTTAGAAAATCCGTTCTAACTTCGCCTTCGCCAGTCACCGCCAGCTCTCTCCCAAATCAGGTGCTAGGGGTCAGGGGCTAGGGGTTAGAAAGCAACTTCTCCCAACGCCGCTCGAGGCCACGACCTTCACTCCTGCTTAATTCCTTCTCGTCGTCTTAGCTAATTGCTAGTTGCTTTTTTCACTGCCCCTAACCCCTAGCCACTAGCCCCTGTTCCTAAAACGCTCCCGACCCTACACCCTGCGGCTCGCGGCGCTTCTCTTTGAAAATCTCGCCTTTATAGACCCAGCACTTCACCCCGATGATGCCGTAGGTGGTGTGCGCCTCGGCAAAGCCGTAATCGATATCGGCACGCAAGGTGTGCAGCGGCAGCCGGCCTTGCAGATACCACTCGGAGCGCGCGATTTCGTTGCCGTTCAGGCGGCCGCTGACGCGGACCTTAATTCCCTTGCAGCCGAAGCGCAGCGCCGAATCCACCGCCTTGCGCATGGCGCGACGGAATCCCACGCGCTTCTCCAACTGCAGCGCAATGTTCTCCGCCACCAGTTGCGCATCAAGCTCAGGCTTGTGCACTTCCTGGATATCGACAAAGACATCGCGATTGGTACGCTTCTGGATGTCCTGCTTGAGCTTGTCGATCTCCGTTCCCTTGCGACCGATGATGATGCCCGGACGCGCGGTGCGGATAATGATGCGCAGCTTGTTGCCCGGCCGCTCGACCTCGATGGAACTGACGCCGGCCGACTTCAGCTTTTCCTTCAGCTCGGCCTTCAGCTTCACGTCTTCCAGCAGCAGTTTGTCGTAGTCGCGCACTACGAACCAGCGTGACTTCCAAGGCTTGGTAACGCCGAGGCGAAATCCGTAAGGATGGACTTTTTGTCCCATAGTCTTGTTTCTTCTCCGCGACGATCGCACTCAGGCATCGCCGCTTTGTAAATCTCTACTTCTTTTTCTTCTGGGCCGGCTTCTTAGCTGCCGGCTTCTTGGCCGCCGGTTTCTTCGCTGTACCCTTCTTCTTGGCCGGCGCCTTCTTAAAGACTTTCCTGGCTACCTTCTTGGCCGGAGCGCCTTCTTCCACCTTCTGCACCAGTCCAGCATGCCCGTTGCCCGCAGCCTTCTCTTCCAGCGCAATTTCCAGATGCGAGATGCGCCGCTGATAGTGGTAGGCGCGGCCCATGGGCGCCGGACGAATACGCTTCATGCGCGGCCCATCGTTGGCCACGGCACGCTTCACGTACAGCCGGTCCACATCGATGTCCAGACCCTTTTCGGCGCTCGCGTAGTTGGCGTTCTCAACCGCCGAACGCAGCAGCTTATAGAGCCGGGGAGCAATGCCCTTCTTGGCATACAGCAGCGTGTCCAATGCCTCTTCCACCCGGCGGCCTTTGATCATATCCAGCACCAGGCGCGCTTTCTGTGGCGAGACACGCACGTAATTCAGTTTGGCTGTGAATTCCATGTCGTTTTCCTTATCTCGCCGGAGCGGGCTTGGCCGCGGTTTCAGTTGCAGCCCTGACCGAATGGCCCTTAAAGCTGCGCGTCATGCTGAACTCGCCCAGTTTGTGGCCGACCATGTTCTCGGTCACATATACCGGAATGAACTTCTTGCCGTTGTGCACCGCCAGGGTGTGTCCCACCATCTCGGGGATCACGGTCGAGCGGCGCGACCAGGTGCGCACAACTTTTTTCTCGTTGCGTGCGTTCATGCCGTCAATCTTGGCCTGCAAGTGCGAATCGATGAACGCGCCTTTTTTTGTTGAACGTGCCATATCGTCTCAGTCCTACTTGGTTCTGCGGTTCACGATGAACTTATCGGTCCGCTTGTTGTTGCGAGTCTTGTAACCACGCGTCGGCTTGCCCCACGGGGTCACCGGATGACGTCCGCCGCTGGTCTTGCCTTCGCCGCCGCCGTGCGGGTGATCGACTGGGTTCATGACCACGCCACGGTTGGTCGGGCGGATACCCAGCCAGCGCGTACGGCCAGCCTTGCCGATGGAAATGTTTTCGTGATCGATATTGCCGACCTGCCCTACGGTGGCCATGCAATCAACCAGCACCTTGCGGGTTTCGCCGGAAGGCAGCTTAAGCAGCGCGTAGTCGCCTTCCTTCGCGACCAACTGCGCTTGTGCTCCTGCCGAGCGCGCCATCTGCGCGCCCTTGCCGGGCTTCAACTCGATGTTGTGGACCGTGGTGCCAGGCGGGATATTGCGCAGCGGCAACGCATTCCCCACCAGGATGTCGGCCTCGGGACCGCTGACAATCTTGGCGCCTACCTGCAGTCCTATCGGATACACGATGTAGCGCTTCTCGCCATCGGCGTAGTTCAGCAGGGCGATACGCGCCGAGCGATTGGGATCGTACTCGATGGAGGCGACGGTCGCGGGAATCCCGAACTTGTCGCGCTTGAAATCGATGATGCGCAGCTTGCGCTTGTGTCCGCCGCCACGATGCCAGATGGTCAGGTCGCCGGAGTTGCGGCGTCCGCCGGTGCGCTGCTTAGGCTCGGTCAGCGGCTTGTACGGACGGTTCGTCGTCAGGTCATCGTTGACCGTGGTGGTGGTGAACCGCCGCGTCGGAGTTACCGGTCTGTAAGTTTTGATTGCCATGTTCCTACTCGTTTCTCGCTGCTTCCAACCTGTGCCGCCGCTCTGCGGCTCGGCTCAGGGCCTCACCCTACCGGGGTCTTTCGCCCCCGTCTAACTTCATCCCGCCACGTTGCGGCTAGATCCGTCCAGGCTCAAATCCCTTACCCGGTCCCTAGCCCCTAATCCCTAATCCCTGACTAGATGTTTTCCGCGTACTCGGGCATCTTCTCGCCCGCCTTCAGGCGCACGTAGGCTTTCTTCCAGTCGGGGCGATAGCCCGTAAACTTGCCGCGCCGGCGCTCTTTGCCGGCAAACGTCGCGGTCCGTATCGAGTCCACCTTCACCTTGAAAATGCTCTGTACCGCCTGCTTGATCTCGGTCTTGGTGGCCTTCACGGAAACTTCGAACACCAGGGTCCCTTCGGTTTCCTTTATTCCCAAACCCTTTTCCGTAATCACCGGGCGGCGTAGTACCTGATATGCCGATTTCATTACGCCACCTCCGCATGCTTGCGCTTGGCCGTCGCCTTCAACGAGTCCTGCAACTTTTCCAGCGCCGGACGCGCGAAGATCGTAGTCTCGTAGCGAAGCAGGTGATAAGGATGAACCTGATTGCCTGCCAGCAGCTCCACGCCTGCAAGGTTCCGCGAACTCAGATGAAGGTTATGATTCTCGCTGGCCGTGCTTTCCACCAGCAGCGTCGTGCCCTTTGCATTCAGCTTGTGCAGCGTCTGACGGAACGGCTTGCTCTTCGGTTCCTTGACGTCGAAGCTCTCCACCACGACCAGCTTGCCATCGGCCAGCTTCGCCGCCAGCGCCGAGCGCAACGCGCCCAGCAGCTTCTTGCGCGGAAAAGCGTAATCGTAGGAGCGAGGCTGTGGTCCGTGGACGGTGCCGCCGTGCCGCCACAGTGGGGAGCGAATGGAACCCACACGCGCGCGGCCGGTGCCCTTCTGCTTCCACAGCTTCTTACCCGCGCCGCTCACCAGCTTCTTGTTCTTGGTGGCGTGGGTACCGGCACGCTGTCCGGCGCGGTAGTGTTTCACCGCTTCCCACAACAGGTCCTCGTTTACCGCGCCGAAAACTTCATCGGCCAGTTCGAGGGAACCCACCTTTTCGCCGCCGAGATTTACTACATCAATCGTCGCCATAATTTTTCCAATGCTGTCAGCTATCGGCCGTCAGCTCTCAGCTAAACCACTAACCACTAGTTACTTCTTCTTCGCTGCCTGGCGCTTCGACGCCTTCAACGGATCCACCGTGCCAGCTCCGCTAAATCCACGGCGCTCTCTCGGTGGCTTCTTGGCCTTGGTGATCATCACGTATGCGTCTTTGTGCCCCGGCACCGCGCCTTCGACGACCAGTAAGTTCTCGTCCTTGTCGACACCGAGCACCCGCAGGTTGCGAACGGTCACGCGATCGACGCCCATGTGTCCCGACATGCGCATGCCTTTGAACACACGCGATGGGAAGGCAGACGAACCAATCGAGCCGGTGATCTGGAACATGGAACCGTGCGAGGCAGCGCCGCCGGCAAACTTGTGGCGCTTGACCACGCCCGCGAAACCGCGGCCCTTGCTGGTCGCAACCACGTCCACGAACTTGTCACCTTCAAAAATATCCACCAGAACTTTGTCGCCTACTTTGGCGCCATCCTGATTTTCGGCATCGACAATGATCGGTACCTCGCGCAGGAAGCGCATCGGGGGAACGTTGTTCTTGGCGAAGTGGCCCTTCATCGGCGCCGTCAGCCGCGACTCTTTCACGAACTCCACCAGTCCGATCTGGGCTGCGTCGTAGCCGTCTTTGGTAACCGTCTTGCGCTGGGTAACGATGCACGGACCAGCCTGCAGCACCGTGACCGGGTGAACATCACCCTTGTCATCGAAGAGCTGCGTCATGCCAACCTTCTTGCCTAGAATTCCACTCACTGCCATTGTCTTGTCCTCAACTCCGCTTCCTGTTCCGGTGTTCGTAGCACCGGGGGCTTGTGCCACGGAAGCCTTGTTTTTGTAGCTGCTAGCTCTTAGCTATTAGCTCTTAGTAATCAGCCACTACTCAGCCCCAGCAATCGACTAGCTTGCTAAAAGCTAAGAGCTAACGGCTAATTGCTACTTGTGTTCTTTCCCGAACGCCTTGATCTCCACGTCCACGCCAGCGGGAAGCTCAAGTTTCATCAGCGCGTCCACGGTTTGCTGCGTGGGCTCCAGAATGTCGAGCAGGCGCTTGTGCGTGCGAATTTCAAACTGCTCGCGCGACTTCTTGTCCACGTGCGGCGAACGCAACACGCAGTACTTGTTCTTCACCGTGGGCAAGGGGATCGGTCCCGCTATTTGCGCCCCCGTGCGCTTCGCCGTATCGACGATCTCGCCGGTGGACTGGTCGAGAACGCGATAGTCGTATGCTTTCAGCCGGATTCGAATTCGTTCTTTGCCAATCACGTTAGTTATCTCTCAAAGATCTCTGCTGTGGCAGTGTGCGCGCTTCCGCAAGCTGCCCTGCGGCTTTTGCCGCGGTTATTTGGGTGCCCCACTCATTCCGGCTTTTGGAGTGAGTGGGACTGCAAAACTACGCAATAATTTCGCTGATGGTGCCGGCGCCCACGGTGCGTCCGCCTTCGCGGATTGCGAACCGCAAGCCCTTCTCCATCGCCACCGGCGTGATCAGCTCAATCTCCAGGCTCACATTGTCGCCCGGCATCACCATCTCCGTGCCCGCCGGCAACGTCGCCACGCCCGTCACGTCGGTCGTGCGGAAGTAGAACTGCGGCCGGTAGCCCTTGAAGAACGGCGTGTGCCGCCCGCCTTCGTCCTTCGACAGCACGTACACTTCGCCTTTGAACTTGGTGTGCGGCGTAATCGATCCCGGCTTCGCCAGCACCATGCCGCGCTCCACGTCTTCCTTCGCCGTGCCGCGCAGCAGCAGGCCGGCGTTGTCGCCCGCCAGACCTTCGTCCAGCTGCTTCTTGAACATTTCCACGCCCGTCACTACCGTCTTGCGGGTCTCGCGGAAGCCAACAATCTCAACGTCCTCGCCCACCTTCACCTTGCCGCGCTCGATACGGCCCGTGACCACCGTGCCGCGCCCCTGAATCGAGAAGATGTCTTCGATCGGCATCAGGAACGGCTTGTCGATGTCGCGCGCCGGCAGCGGTACGTTCTTGTCCACGGCGTCCATCAGCTCGTCGATCTTGGCTTCCCACTGCGCTTCGCCATTCAACGCGCCCAGCGCCGAGCCGCGAATTACCGGCACATCGTCGCCCGGAAACTGGTACTTACTCAGCAGCTCGCGCACTTCCATCTCGACGAGATCGATCAGCTCGGGATCTTCCACTGCATCGCACTTATTCAGAAACACCAGCACGTAAGGCACGCCCACCTGGCGCGCCAGCAGCACGTGCTCTTTGGTCTGCGGCATCGGCCCGTCGGTGGCCGCGACCACCAGGATCGCGCCATCCATCTGCGCCGCGCCGGTGATCATGTTCTTGATGTAGTCGGCGTGGCCGGGACAATCCACGTGCGCGTAGTGCCGGTTGGCGGTCTCGTACTCCACGTGCGCCGTGGCAATGGTGATGCCGCGCTCGCGCTCTTCCGGCGCGTTGTCGATCGAGTCGAACGAGCGGAACACGATCTTGGGATTGTGCTTCTGCAATACCTTGGTGATGGCCGCCGTCAACGTGGTCTTGCCATGATCGATGTGCCCGATCGTGCCTACGTTTACGTGCGGCTTGCTGCGGTCAAATTTCTCTTTCGCCATTGGAGCTCCTGAAAAACCCTGCCGTCCCTATGGGACTCGGTTTCGTTCTTGCTCTACCCAGGACTCCGCCTACGGCTCCGTCCTGGGCTAAGTTATTCCGCGCCTGACGGCGCTATTTCATCGAGCTTCCCGCTTCATCACTAACAAAAAGCTCGCTATCGCACTTAAGTCAACTCGGACCAATCGTCGTCAAACGGCGGCCACTTCTCACTTCGTTCCAGCGGGGCTTTTGCCCTGCACCTTGGCCACGATTTCTTCGGCGACGGCACGCGGCGCCTCTTCGTAACGCGCAAAGTGCATGCTGAACGTCGCTCGACCCTGCGTACTTGAACGCATGTTGGTCGCATAACCGAACATCTCGGCCAGCGGCACCATCGCCTTGATCACCTGCGATCCAGCACGATGCTCAAGGGCCTCGATGCGTCCGCGGCGGCTGCTCAAGTCGCCAATGATGGTGCCCATGTATTCCTCGGGCACAACCACTTCCACCGACATCACCGGCTCCAGCAGCACCGGACTCGCCTTGCGGGCGGCCTCTTTGAACGCCATAGAACCGGCGATCTTGAAGGCCATTTCGTTCGAATCGACATCGTGATAGCTGCCGTCGTAGAGCGTGGCTTTCACGTCCACCATTTCGTAGCCGGCGAGAACGCCGCCTTCCATGGCTTCCTTGATTCCCTGGTCCACGGGTTTGATAAATTCCTTGGGGATCACGCCGCCCACGACTTCATTGACAAATTCGTAGCCCTTGCCCGGCTCGTTCGGCTCCAAACGAATGCGCACATGCCCGTACTGGCCGCTGCCACCGGTCTGCCGAATGTACTTGCCCTCGGCCTGCGATTGCTTGCGGATGGTTTCGCGATAAGCAACCTGCGGCTTGCCGACATTGGCCTGCACGTTGAACTCGCGCATCATACGGTCAACCAGGATCTCCAGGTGGAGTTCGCCCATGCCTTCGAGGATGGTCTGGCCGCTGTCGGGATCGGTGCTGACTTTGAACGTGGGATCTTCCTGCGCCAGCTTACCCAGCGCGATGCCCATCTTTTCCTGATCGCTCTTGGTCTTGGGCTCGACCGCAACCGCGATCACGGGCGCCGGAAATTCGATGGATTCGAGAACGACCGGATGATCTTCATCGCAAATCGTATCGCCGGTCGTAATGTGCTTCAGGCCAACGCACGCACAGATGTCGCCGGCATAGATTTCAGTGATGTCTTCGCGCTTGTTGGCGTGCATCTTCAGCAGACGGCCAATGCGCTCGGTGCGCGAGCGGCCGCTGATTAACACGCTGTCGCCCTGCTTCAGATGTCCGGAGTACACGCGAATAAACGTAAGCTGACCAACGAAGGGGTCGGTCATGATCTTAAAAGCCAGCGCTGAAAACGGAGCATTGTCGTCGGCAGGTCGCTGAACTTCTTTGCCCGTATTCGGGTCAATGCCCGTGACCGGAGGAACATCGACCGGCGAAGGCAGATAATCCACCACCGCGTCGAGCATGGGCTGCACGCCCTTGTTCTTGAAGGCCGTCCCGCAGATCACCGGGAACACTTTCATCTTCAGAGTCGCGCGGCGCAATGCAGCCTTCAGTTCGGCTTCGCCAATGGTTTCGCCTTCGATGTATTTGTGCATCAGCTCGTCCTGATCGTCGTTTTCGACGACCGTCTCGACCAGGATCTGATGGTAGGCGGCGGCTTTCTTCTTCAGCTCTTCCGGAATCTCTTCGACTTCATACTCGGCGCCCAGGCTCTCGTCATTCCAGATGATCGCCTTCATGGTCATGAGATCGATGACACCTTTGAACTTGTCTTCCTGGCCGATGGGCAACTGAATGGCGACGGGGCGGGCATTGAGGCGCTTGCGGATGGTATCGACGGCATGCTCGAAGTCAGCACCCATCTTGTCCATCTTATTAATGAAGCAAATGCGCGGAACGCCGTACTTGTCGGCCTGACGCCAGACCGTCTCGGATTGCGGCTCGACGCCGTGCACTGCATCGAACACGGCGCAGGCGCCATCGAGTACACGCAGCGAGCGCTCCACCTCGGCGGTGAAATCAACGTGGCCAGGCGTATCAATAATGTTGATGCGAATATCTTTCCAAACGCAGGTCGTCGCAGCCGACGTGATGGTGATGCCGCGTTCCTGCTCTTGCGCCATCCAATCCATCGTCGCCGTGCCTTCATGGACCTCCCCAATGCGGTGCGTGCGGCCTGTGTAAAACAGGATGCGCTCCGTGGTGGTGGTCTTACCGGCATCGATGTGGGCCATGATGCCGATATTCCTGCAACGATCTAATGGAACCTGTCTGGGCACGATCTTTTCCGTTTCTTGCCAGGGCGAATCGTTTAATTCGCCCTCTTGAAGGAGCGCACCTTCAGGCGCGCCGTAATGCACTTCCCAATGTTTGTCATCCCGAGCCGGCTTCAGCCGGCGAGAGATCTGCTTCTACCAGCGATAATGCGCGAAGGCCTTGTTGGCCTCGGCCATGCGGTGCACGTCTTCCTTCTTCTTAATGGCAGCGCCCCGGCCATTGGCCGCGTCGAGCAGCTCATTCGCCAACTTGTCGATCATGCCCTTCTCGCCACGACCGCGACTGTAAGTCAGGATCCAGCGGATAGCCAGCGAAGTCCGGCGGTCGGCATTGACCTCAACCGGCACCTGATAGTTGGCGCCGCCCACGCGACGGGTCTTCACTTCCAATACTGGCTTGGCGTTCTCCACAGCCTTCTTGAACAGCTTGATGGCCTCGTCCCCGCCCTTGTCTTCCAGCTTCTTCATAGCGCGATAGAAGATGTTCTGGGCGGTGCTCTTCTTGCCATCCCACATCATGGAGTTAACGAACTTGTTGACCAGCGTGGACTGATAGACCGGGTCTGCCAGTGGTTCACGCTTCGCGATATGTCCTTTTCTCGGCATAAATCCTCTAACTTGCTCCGTAGCCTGCTTTGAAGGGGACGGCCTTCAGGCCGTCCGCAAAACGCCACCAATATCAAACGGGGGCTTTTAGCCCCTGAAGAGGTTAGGCCTTCGGCCTCTTGGCTCCGTACTTGGAGCGGCTCTGCTTGCGATTGGCGACGCCCACGGAATCCAGTGTGCCGCGCACCACGTGATAGCGAACACCCGGCAGATCTTTCACACGGCCGCCGCGGATCAGCACGATCGAGTGCTCCTGCAGATTGTGGCCGACGCCGGGAATATAGGTCGTGACCTCGATTCCATTGGTCAGCCGGACGCGCGCAACCTTGCGCAACGCGGAATTCGGCTTCTTCGGCGTCTGGGTGTACACACGCGTGCAGACACCGCGCTTCTGCGGGCAGGACTGCAGCGCCGGACTCGCCGTCTTGTACTTCGGCGCCGTCCGCCCCTTGCGCACCAGTTGATTAAATGTAGGCACTCTAGGCAGCTCCTTCGTCTTCACGCCAGCTCCAGGCCGGCTCGCGGCTAAACTCTCAGCGGCAACTTGGCCGCACTTTCCCTTTTGTGCCGCAGCCACCAAACTGGGGCCCAGGCCGGCACAACTCTCATCCCACCGATTGGGACTGGACAGCGTTCGTGCGGCCGTAACAGGCCGCTCTGCCCATGCTTCCCCTCACGCAACGAAAGGGGAATATTGGTTTCCGATCAGGTTAGGCAAACGACGGTGGCGCCGTGGTCGTTCCGCAAACCAGCCCGAAAGCCAGTGCGGAGATCAGGAACGAGGGCACTCCGTATCGTTGCCTCGGCCTGCATACCCACTGGAAAGCTCCAGCGGAAGCGCAGACACGTTTCAGCGAGGACATCCTGCAATTCAATTCTACAGGATAGAGATCGATGTAGCACAGCCAGACACTACAGGCAGGCCAAAAATAACTCGCAGAACCCATTCATAATATCAACGGGGTCGCCGGTCGTCAACCAGTTCCTCAGCACGCGAGGCAGTTGCCGCCGCACCAACGGAGGAGCGAAGTTGCATATGGTGCTGAATCACGCGGTGAGCGTGCGTATCTCCTGATCCTTCTGTTGCTGTTGGTGCGGACGAACATTCCACGACGGGCGTTAATGTCTCGGGGAACGACTGGAGAGCCTAACGTGCCTGCTTCAAAGTGGCAAGGATGGTCCGCAAGCGACTCGAGAATTCCTTAGAGAGATTCACCGCCACGGTTCGTCCCTTCGCTCGACCCATATCACAAGGCGTCCAACCGGGATGCTCCGCACCCTTTCTGCCGGTAAACAAAAAAGGGGGGAGCAAAGAACCTGAGACCTGCGCGAGTATTGACCTATTGCGGTGGCGCTGGCGTGGTGGTGGTCGTTGTCGTGTCGGTCTGCTTAGTCTGACCGGCGGCTGGGGTGGTTGTGGTAGTGGTCGTGTCGGTGCTCTTCACTTTGTGATGCTTGTATTTCGTAGTGGTGTCGGTCGTCTGCGTAGTCGCGGCCGGCGGAGCCTGCGTAGTCGAGGTCGTGGTGCTCTGCGTCTGAGCCGCGGGTGGATTCTGGGTGGTCGTCGAGGTGCTGGATTGGGTAGTGCTCTGCGCCATTACCGGCAGGGACAGGGCGAGTACAACGAGCGATCCCAGGACGACAGCAAATAACATCTTTAATCTCATGTGATTCTCCTTCATTACATTGGTCAGACCCTATGGTATGGCTCTCTTCTGACTTAGTCTGGTCACAATTGCTCGCTGCCCTGTGAAACCACGCCCCTCACCGGACCCATCTGCGGCGCCACGATCAGGTTTCGCCCCTTGGGATCCCGCGGGTGCCGACTTCAAGTGTCGTACAGCGGGTACACTAACCGCGAAACCGCTCTTCGGTCGAAATCCAATCCGTCACGTGCACGAGGTGAAGACGTGTGGCAAATCCATCCTTGGTTGGCGCTTGGCGTCGTCGCATCAACAGCCGCGACTGATGCCGTCTATGTCATGTTCAACGCAGCCGTTTCGTCTCGCGCCGCGTTCCCGGCCGCAAGTTGGAGCAGCGTGTGGTATCTGCTGTCGGCCTTCGCCGTCATCAGCTACACCAGGAACTGGGTGTACGTATGCTTCGCAGCACTCGGCTCGTGGATCGGCGCGTACCTGTCGATGACGCTGCTCGGCAAGCCGCGAAGCGATTCGCGAGATCCCGACCATGCAGGCCCGAAGGCCGCCGTTTAGGTGAAGCGGCCAGCACTTGCCTGTCATAATCCTAGAGTGCGTATCCTCATCTCCGCGGGAGAGGCCTCTGGCGAGTTTTATGGCGCAAAGCTCATCGAAGCGTTGCGCTGCCAAGTTGCGCATCGAACTCCAGTGCCCGACATTGAGTTTTTCGGCGTCGGCGGCGACCAGATGCGCGCCGCCGGTTGCGACCTTCTGGTGGACGCCCGAGAAATCGCCGAAGTCGGCATCGTGGAAGTGATCAAGCACATTCCAAACATCTATCGTCGCTTTCACGAAGTTGTCCGCGAGGCCGAACGGCGACGGCCTGACGCTGCGGTCCTCATTGACTTCCCCGATTTCAACTTGCGCCTGGCGCGGGAGCTGCACAAACTTGGAGTGCCGGTCATTTACTACGTTAGTCCACAGCTGTGGGCATGGAAACAGGGACGCATCGAGCGGGTTCGGAAGTACGTTCGCAAGATGCTGGTGATCTTCCCCTTCGAGGAACGCTTCTATCGCGAACGCGGCATAGAGGCGCAGTTTGTTGGTCATCCGCTTGCCGACCTGCCGTCGCCGCAGATATCACGGGAGCAGTTTGCGGCGCAATATAACCTCGACTCGACTCGCGAATGGATTGCGTTACTACCGGGCAGCCGGCATGGTGAAGTGTCACGCATCTTGCCCACGCTGTTGGAAGCGGCGCAACTTCTCGGCCCAGAATACGTTTACATAGTTCCAGTTGCTTCCACGCTCGATGAAAGCTGGGTCGCTTCTCTTTTGCACAACTACACGGGACCGCAAATCACGTTCACGCGCGATGCGAGGGCCAGCTTACTTCATGCGCGAGCGGCGGCGGTCGCCAGCGGCACGTCCACGCTCGAGGCAGCTTTGATCGGGACGCCATTCACCATGGTGTACCGGGTCGCTCCGCTCACGTGGAGCCTTGGCCGCCGTCTAGTAAAAGTGGATCGCTTCGCGATGGTGAACCTGATCGCGGAGCGTGATGTCGTCCCGGAACTGGTTCAGGCTGAGTTCACGCCACAACGAGTTTGCGCCGAGCTTAAGCGCCTTCTTCCGGACGGGGCAGCGCGAGAGGCTATGATCGAAGATTTCCGCGAAGTGCGCCGCCGCTTATGCCCCAATGGTCCGGGTGGCAATGCATCTGAGCGGGCCGCTCAAGCCGTACTTGCACTGCTGGGGTCGTCGGGATGAAA
Organism: uncultured Acidobacteriaceae bacterium; assembly: GCA_963721155.1. Lineage (GTDB taxonomy): Bacteria > Acidobacteriota > Terriglobia > Terriglobales > Acidobacteriaceae > Bog-257. The sequence goes on from CAVRID010000005.1 coordinate 728,083, forward strand.
CGGCTTCGCGTGGGGACGCCGAAGGGCGGTCAGCGACTAGACACTGCTGCAAGAGCAATGGCCGGTCGGGTGTTTGAATTCACTTTGCATTTGGAATTGTCATTACGAGCGCAGCGAGGAATCTGCTTTTGCTTGCAGCTGGAATCATGATTGAAGAAAAAGCAGATCCCTCACGGCCAAGGCCGTTCGTGATGACAAATCGTGAAGGCCGTTGTGATCACAAATCGTGAAGATCGCTCACGACGACAACTCAGAAGTCGCGGCTAGCTCGTGCGCACCTTTCACGGTAGGTTTTTCATCATTTATAGTAAGAAAAGCAGGAGCAGCCTCCCTAATGCAAATCCCGGCGCGATCTCTCGTGCGCATAATTCTGGTGCTTTCTATTCTTGGTCTGGCTTCTCCGAGTTTCGGTGCGGAGAAACAGCGGATTCAGGTCAACGACTACGCCATTCAAGCCGTTGTCTCTCCCCAGACCCATCAGATTAAGGCAGAGGCTCGGGTCCGTTTCACCGCGCTCGACGACATCACAATCGCTATCTTTGAGTTGCACAATGCGCTGCGGCCAACGCGCGTGGTCGATGCCTCGGGCCAGCCCCTTTCGGTTGAGCGTGTGAGTCAAGACTCGACCATCCGCATCTCCTTACCGACTGGGTTGACCAAGGGCGCCAGCGATACGCTGACCTTCGAATACGAAGGCGCTATCCAGTCGGGAGATGATAGTCCGGTACCGGGATTGAAGCTTGCTTACATAGGGGATCCCATAACTTATCTGCTATACGCCGGTCGCTGGTTTCCCATGGTTGCCTATGGCATTGATCGCTTCACCTCAACCATCACCATCAGCGCTCCGTCGGAGTACAGCATTATCGGCAGCGGCAAGCAGACGTCTGGCGCCGCTGCTGAAGCCGCAGAAGGCGGCGGTCGCAAGGGCGGCGCAAGCCATGCGGCGCTAACCAAACTACCCGTTCCCGCCGGTTACAAGACCGTGACCTTCAGCTATGAGGACAAACCCAGCTTTCCGGGAACGATTGTGATTGGCAAGTACGAGCCGACCAAGAGTACTGAAGGCGGGTTGAATATTACGATCTACACCGCACCCGATCACAAAGCACTCGCCACTCAGTATGCCGACACCGCAGTGAAAGAGTTTTTCTTCTATACCTCGACTTACGGTCCTCCGTTCAACGGCACGCTGAACGTCGTCGAATTACCGAACGACACTGTGCCATCCGCCTGGGCACCAGAAATCGCTGGTTTGGCCTCGCGCGCCTTTGTGGGCAAGATTAACTATCGGCTGCTGGCCAATACGGTTGCGCACCAGTGGTTCGGAACCATGGTGAGCCCGGCAACCAAGAATGATTGGTGGCTGAACGACGGTTCGGCGCGGTATTCCGAAGCTCTCTACGTGGAACACGTTGCGGGCGCGGCCGGCTTCCAAGAGGTCACCAAGGACATGTCGGTGGGCGCGCTGGCTTATGTGTCGGTTCCGCTAGCGGACGTCGGGAAGCTGGACGCGTTCTCTCCCGAGTTCCAATCGCTGGTGACCGACAAGGGCGGCATGATCTTGCAAATGCTGCGCTGGGTGATTGGTGACAACGCTTTCGACAAAACCATGCGCACCTTCATCAGCCAGTATGCGGGAAAGTCGGCGTCGGTTAACGATTTTCGCAAGATTGCGGAGGAGAGCTCGGGACAGCAGCTTACCTGGTTCTTCACCCAGTGGCTGGACTCCACGGGCGCGCCAGAGTTCAAGAATAAATACACCGTCTATCGCACACAAAAAGGTTTTCGGGTGGTCGGTGAGATTCAACAGGACATGGACCTTTTCCGCATGCCGATTGAGTTGAAGATTGACACGGATGGCAAGACTGAGACCAAGCGGGTGGAAGTTTCGGGTACGAACTCAGCCTATGCGGTCGAGACATTCGGCAAGCCGCGCCGCATTTCGATCGATCCCAACAATGACGTCTTGCAGAATTCTCAGGAGCTGCAGGTACGCACCTCGATCATGCGTGGCCAGCAAGACGTGGAACAGGGCGATCTGACCGAAGCTCTGAAGGAATTTCAGAAGGCGCTCGACATCAACAAGAACAGCTCGCTGGCGCACTATCGCATCGCGGAAGTGTTCTTCCTGCAGCACAACTACCAGTCGGCTGCGAACGCCTATCGCGAATCGCTCAACGGTGATGGCGAGCCGCGGTGGACTGAGGTTTGGAGCCATATCCAGCTGGGAATGATCTTTGACCTCACCGGGCAGCGCGAGCGCGCCACCAATGAATACCGGCAGGCGCTGCAGACCAACGACAATACCCAGAATGCACTCGATACCGCCCGCAAGTATCTGCAAACGCCCTATCAGCCGCAGAGCTCCGATAAGCCCGGCATGTAGTAATCCAGTTCAGTGCGCTAATTTGAGGCCGCTCAAAGCTGCGGCCTTTTCTTTTGCTACTCTCGCTGACATCAGCAATACCTGAAACGTCTCGCCCATCCCCGTGGGGGAGATCAAGTGTTTCAGTTGTAACGCGACCTTGGCGTGCTCCTGGGGCAGTTTGCAATCCTGAAATGCATCCGCGAATTGCGTCTCTTCTCCGATGCCAAGCAGAAATTGGGATTGGGTGAGCAGTGCCACGGGGTTGAGTCCGCGTTCAATACCGCGTGCCTGCAGCGCTGTGAAGTTTACGTGGGCGGTGATGTCCTGCTCGCCCGGCGCCTCGTAGGGCGACGTGCTGGCGGTGTGCTGGCGGTAGCTCATGATGGTGTCGCGATGTCGTCCCGTCAGTTGCTCTTCGCGCGTGTAGCCATAGTCGATAAGGACGAGAAAGCCCCGCCTCCCGTGAAATGCTGTAGCGATGCGCTCCATCCATTGCAACGACACTAGCGTCGCTTCTACTCTCTCGCCTTCTTGCGGCTGTACACCGTGGCGATCAAGAAATTCCACTTCCGCTGCGGTTGGCGGAACGAACGTCTCCACAAATCTGCCGTTCTCGACCGCGATTCTCAATTCGCCGCGATGGTCGATGACCTCGACGGGAAGGGCGTCGAAAAATTCATTACCGAAGACGATGAGATTCTTACCTGCTGTCGGAGTTGACTCTTCGAGCGACTCGAAAACATGGGCTTTCCCCTTGGCAATGTGCTCAGCCAGCCGCTCCTGCAATCGCTCGCGCAAGTGCGCCGACTGCTCCACTAACACGTAATGCAATGCGCGCGAGAACTCAGGGAACTGGTGCGCCGACCAATCCAGCACGTCGCGCGCAAACAGGCCGCGTCCAGGACCCAGTTCGATGATGTCGATGCGCGAGGGAGAATCCAGCACGCGCCACATCTCCTCGAATTGCCGAGCCAATAGCCGCCCAAACACGGCATGAACATCACTCGACGTGTAGAAGTCGCCGGCTTTTCCAAACTGCTCGCGCGGACGCGAATAGTAGCCGAGCTCAGGCTCATAGAGGCACTTCTCCATGTAGCGCGAAAACGGAATTGGGCCGTCGCGGCGAATCTCGTCGGCAATGAGTTGGCGGAGTGCGCGATTCGGGCCGAGGGCTGTGCTTTGGCTCGTCAGGCGAAGTCGTCACAGCTTGCCTTCGCGCTCCATCTGCTGGTTCTCTTTGCGGTGCTGCGGCGTGCGCACGAACATCTCGACCAGGTAATCGTGCAGGCAGTCGAAAAGCTGGCGCTGGAAGGCCCACTCAAATTGCGAATCGTCCAGATCGCGGGGATGCAACTCGAAGTAGTAGGTGTGGACCGGCGGATCCGTAAAGCGTGGCCTGATGATCACCTCCACTGCTTCGCCCTTGGCGCGCGCGTCGAACTCTACCAGCGGATGCTCGTAAAGTCGCAACTGCTGTTGCACCCGTTCCAGCCGAGAGGAGGTCATCGGGCGATTGTACAGTTTGCTAAAAGACTCGCAAAAGCAGGTCCCTCGCGGGCTAAAGCCCCCTCGGGATGACAAGAAGCTAGAGCTAACGGCGCACCCTTCGGCAAGCTCAGGGCAGGCTCTAAAGGTGCGCCCCTTCAAAGCATTCCGAAATCATTGACTTTTGACAAAGAAGTTACAAATTTGCCATTCCACCGTGACAATCAGGAGGCGCATCCCAACTATCCTTCGCTTGAAGTGCAAGGCGGATATGGCGGACGGCTGCGGTGGCAAAAATCACAATGCCGTCCGCCATAGATTTTGATGCACCCGATCATGGCGCTATTAACCTCTATCCACTAGCCGTTACTTCAATACCTCGGCGCCACCACCTGATGCTTTAGCCTGGGCTCCTCATAGCCATGCGGCTTCTGCCGTGCCGGCAGCTTGGGCGCATGATACGGAACCTCCTCATACGGAATCCGGCTCAGCAGGTCGGCAATGCAATTGAGCCGCGCGCGCTTCTTGTCGTCCGAAGGCACCATGACCCACGGCGCCTGCGGAATATCGGTGGCTGCCAGCATGGCATCGCGCGCGCGCGAGTAATCGTAGAAGCGGCGGTGCGACTCCAGGTCCATCGGACTCAGCTTCCAGCGCTTCCTCGGGTCCTTGATGCGGTTCTGGAACCGACGGTGCTGCTCCTTTTCGCCGACATCCATCCAGTACTTCAACAGGATGATGCCACTGTCCACCAGCGCCATCTCGAAGCTGGGACAGCTCTGTAGGAATTTGCGCTGCTGTTCCTTATTGCAGAAGCCCATCACGTATTCCACGCCGGCCCGGTTGTACCAGCTGCGATCGAAGATCACGACCTCTCCGGCCGCGGGCAGTTCCGCGACGTAGCGTTGCATATACATTTGCGTTTTCTCCCGCTCAGTAGGAGCGGGCAGCGCAACCAGGCGGAACACTCGCGGGCTTACACGCTCGGTGATGCGTTTGATGACCCCGCCCTTCCCGGCCGCATCGCGACCTTCGAAGATAATGATGATCTTCGCACCAGTTTTCTTCACCCACTCTTGCAGCTTCACCAGCTCGACCTGAAGCTTGTACATCTCGCGCTCGTAATCCTTGTTCTTAAGCTTCGTTTGAATTGGGTCGGCTGGGTTGTCCTTCGTCTCAACTGCGGGTTTCTTCTCGTGATCTTTCTTGGATTTTTTCCCCATGAGACCTCTCTTGCCATCATCAGGATGTAGCGTGAAAAAACAGATTCTACGCTCCCACTGCAAGCCAAGGCTGTGAGGTGCATGGGAACCTCAGGCACTCGGAGCCTAAAAAGCGGTTCCGTTCAGGCTCATGAGACACCCGTTGGCTGCGCATTCTTCCCGCTCGCTACGCACCCGCTTCACTTTCCAAGGTGAGCCACAGCACTGCACTCATACCGGTGCAGGCATGACAATCACTTACATGTGGCAGCGCCGCGGTGTGCCTTTCATAGCTCATTATTAGGACTACTCTTCCGCCGCCGTGCTGCACTATATCTCCCAGGAGCCGACAGTGAGCACCCAGACGTTTTCGCCGGAAGTTAGTATCCCGACCGTGCCAAATAACCTGAATCAGAAGGACCAGCGTGTGCCGACGAAGCGGCCCGGCCTCCGCATTTTGCAACCGGACGTGACCTATACCGGATCGCCCATCAAGCCGCTGCAGAAGGGTCTGCCCAAGCAAACCGAATCATTGTGTCCGGAATGCAATCAGGTCATCCTGGCTGACATCTTCTCCGAGGATGGCAAGGTGATGATGGAAAAATCGTGCGCTGAGCATGGTATTTTTCGCGACATCATCTTCAGCGACGTCGAGTTGTACCTCAAAATGGAGGAGTGGAACTTCGGCGACAATTTGGGTCTGACCAATCCGCAGGTCGAAGGGGGAAAGTCGTGCCCTGACGATTGCGGCCTCTGCGGTATGCACACTTCGCACACCGCCCTTGCCAATGTCGATCTCACCAATCGATGCAATCTGACATGCCCAGTGTGCTTCGCCAACGCGAATGTCGCCGGCTATCTTTACGAGCCGGACATTGAGCAAGTCCGCGGCATGCTGCAGACGCTTCGCGGCGAGCGCCCTGTGGATGGCCGCGTGGTGCAGTTCTCCGGTGGAGAGCCTACCATTCATCCCCAGTTCTTCGAGATTCTCAACATGGCGCGGGAAATGGGCTTCACTCACATTCAGGCTGCAACCAATGGCATCGAACTTGCCAACCTCGAGTTCGCGCAAAAAGCCAAAGAAGCCGGGCTGGCCACGCTCTATCTGCAGTTCGACGGGGTCACCGACGACGTTTACCTTCGCACGCGCGGGCGGGCGCTACTCGACACCAAAATGAAGGTCATCGAGAACTGTCGCGCTACGGGCATGAAGATCGTCTTCGTACCCACCATTGTGAAGGGCGTCAACGATCATCAGATTGGCGACATCACGCGCTGCGCCATCGAGAACGTCGATACGGTTTCCGGCATCAGCTTCCAGCCAGTCGCCTTTACTGGACGTATCGCCAAGCACGAACTTCTCGCCAAACGCTTTACGCTAGCCGACCTGGCGCGCTGCGTCAGCGAGCAGACCGGCATCACCGACGCTCGTGCCGACTGGTTCCCTCTGGCCTGCGTCACGCCGTTTTCCAAGCTGACTGCCGCGCTGCGCGGTACCGGGGTGCCTACAATCTCGGCGCACCCCCATTGCTCGCTCGGCACTTATTTCTTCGTGGACGAGAAATCGAAGAAGGCCGTACCGATCACTCAGTTTGTTGACGTTCCGAACATGCTGCAGGACATGGAAGAGCTGTCGCGTTCAGCCGGCAAGGCGCGCTTCAAACTCTACAGCAAGGTGAAGGCGTGGAACTCGCTTCAGAAGCATTTCAAACAAAAGCTTGCGCCGCCGGGATTGACGTTTACGAAATTCCTACAGACGTTGCAGGGGATGACGAACAAGAAGCTCGGTCGCGACGGAAAAGATGGAACATTCACCTATCGCACATTGCTGGTGGCGGGCATGCACTTCCAGGATGCCTACAACTACGACATCGAGCGGGTGAAGCGCTGCGTCATCCACTACGCCACGCCCGATGGCAAGCTGTATCCGTTCTGCACCTACAACTCGGGGCCCTGCTATCGCGAGAAGATCGAGCGGCAGTTCTCGGTGCCGTGGACCGCAGGGGTTAGTGGCTAGGGATCAGGGGCTAGGTGTCAGGGTTAGGCATTAGGTGGTTTAAAACCTGTAACAGCATTCGCAGTATTGCATCTTCAAAAGCCCAGGAGCTTGGAGTTGCCCCACGACCTTCCTAACCACTAGCCCCTAATCCCTAACCCCTGCTTTTCTACCCCGGCGGCCACTTCAAATCCCGGCCGCCGAGCAGGTGCAGATGCAGGTGAAAAACTGACTGCCCTGACCTAGGTCCCACGTTGTACACCGTGCGGTATCCGTCCTCAATGCCGCGCTCGCGGCCAATCTTGGCGGCGATTAGCTGGCAGTAACCGAGGATCTCGGCATCTTCCTGCGTGGCTTCCTTCAATCCAACAACGTGCCGCTTGGGAATGATGAGCACATGGGTTGGCGCTTTGGGATTGATGTCCTCGAAGGCGAACACCTTGTCGTCTTCGTACACTTTCTTCGCGGGAATCTTCCCCGAGATAATCTTGCAGAAGAGGCAGTCGTCCATCGGTCAATATTATCCGACGGAAACCACTCCAGCCACAGATTTTCGTGGATAAGAACAGATGGTGAATCTCATTTGATCTGCGGGAGGTCCACCCTTTCACCGCCTAAGATTGATGGCGGCTGTGGATTTATAATAAATATTTTATATTGTCCCGGTTCGTGCTAGCCTGACGTGTGGACGAGCAGACAAACGAGCCACATCTGGCAGCGATTCACTGGGAAGGAGATTCACGCGAAGTTTTGGTTGGCTTCCCGGAAGAGGTTCGCGGGAGCCTCGGTTTTGCGCTTTATGAGCTCCAGCTTGGCAGGAAGCCGTCACTTACAACGCGACGAATGCAGTCCGTCGGCCCCGGCGTTTATGAATTGAAGGAGGCCGACAAACGAAGTTGGTATCGGATGATATACCTCTCGAAGATTGACGATGCTATCTACGTTTTACATTGCTTCGAGAAACAAAGCCGGAAGACCGACCGGCGTGATCTTAATGTCGCGAAAGAACGTTTTTTACGGGTGATGCAACGAATACGGGACCGGAGGAAACATGGCCACGCGGAATGAACCGACTCACACTACCAGGGAAAACGTCTTTCTAGATTTGGGGTTTTCACCGAAGAAGGCGCTGGCCCTGAAATTTAAGGCTAAGATATTGACTGCCATCCTCGATGAAGTGAAGCGCAAGAAATATCGTCAAGCCCAATTGGTGAAGCTGCTGGATGAGCATCAGCCGGTTGTTAGCAATCTGCTGCACGGCAAAATCACGCAGATGAGTATCGAGAAGCTGCTCATCTATGCCTATCGCCTGGGACTGTCTTTGGACGTCCAAAGGGCGCGCCGTACCGCAGGACCACGCCGCGCTGCTTAGTGCCCTAGCGAGTGCACCATCTCTGTCTCCAGCACACTGGCCTCACTCTTTCTGCTCTTTCCGCCGCAACTGCAAATATCCCCGGATCAACTCGTTTAAATCGCCATCCAGCACCCGATCCACGTCGCCAATCTCGTCTCGCGTGCGCAGGTCTTTCACCATGCGATAGGGCTGCAGCACGTACGACCGGATCTGCGATCCGAAGTCAATGTCGAGCTTGGAATCCTCGATGCCCTTGGTGACCGCGCGCTTCTTCTCTAGCTCATACTCGTACAGACGTGAACGCAGAATGCTCATGGCACGTTCACGATTCTTGTGCTGCGAGCGCTCGTTTTGGCAGGCAACCACGATCCCCGTCGGGATGTGTGTAATCCGCACCGCCGAATCCGTCGTGTTGACGTGCTGCCCGCCCTTGCCCCCGGAGCGATAGGTGTCGGTGCGAATGTCTTCCGGCTTGATGTTGATCTCGATGGTCTCGTCAATTTCCGGCGAGACATAGACGCTGGCGAATGAAGTGTGCCGGCGCTTGGCCTGATCGAACGGTGAGATGCGTACCAGGCGGTGCACGCCGATCTCGCTGGTGAGCAAGCCATAGGCATGCTCGCCATTGACGCCGAAGGTCGCCGACTTGATGCCTGCCTCGTCCCCCGGCTGATACTCATAGAGCTGCGTGGAGAAGCCCTGGCGCTCGGCCCACCTCAGGTACATGCGCATGAGCATCTCGGCCCAATCCTGCGACTCGGTGCCGCCGGCGCCGGGATGAATGGTTACGATGGCGCTGCGCTCGTCGTTCTCGCCGGAGAGCAGCGTCTCGGTCTCCAGCTTCTCGACCAGGCCGCGCAAGTCGTCCACTTCGCGGCGCAGCTCCTTGGAGACGTCCTCGCCTTCGCGCGCCAGATCAAAATATGCGGTGATGTCGCTCGACCGCCGAGCCAGTTCGGTCTCGGTGGCAAGCAGGCTGTCGAGGCGCTTCTTCTCGCGCATGACCGGTTGTGATTTTTCGGGATTCGACCAGAGCGTAGGATCGGCGGTTTGCTTTTCGATCTCGCTCAGCTTTTCGCGCAGCTTAGGCGCGTCAAAGATACTCCTGTAGATCGTGCACCTTGTCGCGGAGCGCGGCGTATTCCTGTTCTAATTCTTCGACCATGTTCGCTTTTCGCTTTTCGCTTTTCGCTGTTCGCTCTTGGGCTCTTAGCCTTTAGCCTTTAGCCTTTAGCTCTTAGCTTTCAATTTGATCCGCGATATCCGTAGAATCCGCGGTTGCTTCTGACTTTTGCTTTTGACTCTACCCGTTCAATTCTCTTCGCCCCTGCCTGGATTGTGAATTAAACATTTTCCGCAACCGGCGGCTGCGCCATCGCACCGGGCCTGAGAACGCGCAACAACAGTCCCAGCAAGGTGATTATCGCACACACCAGTGGGAACCAATCGCCGTGACGGGTGTAGAAAGTGGTGGTTTCCTCTAGCGAATAGGCTGCCTGCAATTGCGTGCGCTGATTGCGCGGAGCCTCGGCCACCACGCGCCCCAGCGGGTCAATCACCGCCGTGATGCCAGTGTTGGTGTCGCGCAGCAGCCAGCGATTGTTCTCCACTGCGCGCATGCGTGCCTGATTCAGGTGCTGCCATGAAGCACCTCCTTCACCATACCAACCATCGTTCGAGATGTTGACGAACAGTTCTGCTCCGTTTTTCGCGAACTGCCGGATCTCATCGGGGAAGATCGACTCGTAGCAGATGAACGTGCCGATCCTGGTGTCGCCGACTTGCAGTGGCATCCGTGATTTTCCACGGGCGAAGGTCCCGATCTCGCGCGTAAGTCCGCTGGCAAAGCTGAATAGCTTCTCGAACGGCACATACTCCCCGAACGGAACGAGATGAATTTTGTCGTAGCGCGCCGTCCATGCGCCATTGGGCGCAATCACTGCTGCCGAGTTGTAGATGTCAGGCTGTCGATTCGGTTCGCCAGTGTGCTCAATACCCATCGAACCCGCGACGATATAGGAATTCGTGGCGCGGGCCACATTGGCCAAGGTGGTGCGTACGTGCAGGTCAGTCACAAAAAATGGCGCGGGGGATTCTGGCCAAATGATCAGTCCGGGGGTGCCGACCTTGTTGTGCTGCGGAGGCACGCTGAGCGATGCCAGGGCGTTGAGGGTCTGCGTGAGGTAGTCGAGTGTCCACGCGCCGGAGTCGAGAATGGGAATATTTGCCTGCACCAGGGTCGCGCCGTCGCTGGTTGGCAGCGCCGCGGGCTTTATCAATTTGCCGGCATGTAAAGCGATTGCCGCGGCCAGCGCGGCGGTGAGCAAAACCTTGCGACGCGCATACGGCACCAGGAAGGCGGCTGCGACCGCAGTATTCACCAGCACAATTTCGAACGAGATGCCGTAGACACCGGTGACGGTGGCTACGCGTGAGAGGGGAATGTTGTCGATCTGCGTGGTGCCCAGCAGGTCCCACGGAAATCCGGTGATGTAGGTACGCGCCAGCTCAATGGCGACCCACAGGAATGGCGTGAAGACCAGCGCCCGCAAGCTGAAACCATTGCGCCGCGCAGCGATCAGAGCGAGCAGAAGCCCAAATAGTCCGTGATACAGCGCGAGATACAGCGCGTACATCAGCAGCAGCACGGCGGAGGTCATCGTGCCAATCCCTCCATACACGTGCATCACGTAGAAGACCCAATAACAGCTGCCGAGATACCAAATGACGCCGCTAACATATCCGAGGAGAAACCCCTGCCACGCCGTGGCGGGCGCAAGAAAAAGTCCGCCGTCGGCGAGCGCCATGATCACATCTTGCTCGCGGCATTTCAGAATGGCGTAGATCAGGGGCGCCAGTGCAATCCAACTCAGCAGATAAAGAGCAGGCTTGGGGAAGATCAGGACCTGGAGAACTCCCGATGCAGAGGCGAGGATCCAGGCATTCGGGCGGATTCTTCTCACACTTTGGAGTGTAGCAAAGGAAAATAAGCAGGCGGTGACTGAACGCCGAACGCGAGCACTTTTCAGGATGAATTGTCATTACGAGCGCCCGGGTTTGGCGCGAGGAATCTGCTTTTTGCTTATTCCCGAAAAGCAGATCCCTCGCTTCGCTCGTGATGACAATTCCTCTTAACTTCTCGGTACGTCTCTACTCAGCGTGCAATGCTCAACGTTTAATGTTGACCTTGACGGATACTAGTGCTATTCCTTCTTCGAAAAGAGGCATGGTACCGCTATGTTTGAGCAAAGGGATCGGATTCGGGAGTTTGAGATTGGGGAGCCGCACAAGAAAATCGATCAGGGCTGGGTTTCCCTGGAACGCGGTCAGTCGGTGGACGGAGAAGAATTCTTCAAAGGACTCGAACGACAGGAACAAGAGTTGGGACGCAAGCGCAACCCGGTGCAGAATGTTGAAAGCGGACTTGGAGGAGATCACAACCCCTAACGCGGGATACATAGGCCAGCATCCACACGTTGCGGCGGATTCTTCTCACTTAGCGCGGTGGAGGAGAGGGAATCTTCGGACGCTACAGGCTTGTTAACGCCACATAACCCAGCAACGCCAATGCCCCTGCCGTGAATATTTGTGCCAGGTTGCCCGACCAGACGTTCATGCCCCAGTTGTTACGTTCCATTTTCTTAAGTCTATTTAACTTCAAGTCGATCCCCTTGTTGGAGTCGGCAACTTGTGACTTGAATTCTGCCCTATTCAGAGCTTTGCCTGTCTGCAGGCTCGTTGGCCTTGGGGCTATTTCGTAGAGGTCGGCCCGCGCAACTTGTTCTTTCGCTTGCGCCCTAAGGTATTCGGCTTGATGTACTACAGCTGCGTAGCGAAAATAACACCAGTTCCGGAGCATCGCGCCAACAACTCCCAAGAGAAGCAACACCAACCCGGCCTTAATACCCCATGCCGGCGCTAACGTCCGTTTGGCTGAGCCAATAAAGGTGATAACAAGGGCCGCCGCACTACCATCAAAAAAAGCTAGCTTTTCAAAGTACCCGAGCATGTCACGGGCGCCCGAAATCTGGCTTTCTTGTGCCAGCTTCCCTGAGGCATTCAATTCGTCGATTGCTTGGTTCCAAACCTTTTCTCGACGGCGTAGTTCAAGAATGGGATCAGGGCCAGGACTCATGGATCTAACCAAGTCAAAGTTGAGCGAACGACGCGCACCCGCAAGCGGCCTTAAGGCGTTTCGAGCAACAACTACTTAATCGCCACCAGCTTGTTCATCAGCTCGGAATAGTCTTTCTTCTCCACGCCATGCACTTGCTTGTTGTACTCGTCCACTTTGGCTGAGTAGTTCATGGAGCAGAACTTCGGGCCGCACATGGAGCAGAACGCGGCCTCTTTGTAATACGCGTCGGGCAGTGTTTCGTCGTGCATGGCGCGCGCGGTCTCGGGATCGAGCGACAGCGCAAACTGCTTGTCCCAATCGAAGGTGTAGCGCGCGTAGCTGATCGCGTCATCACGATCGCGCGCGCCCGGACGATGGCGCGCCACGTCGGCTGCGTGGGCCGCAATCTTGTAGGCGATGATGCCGTCCTTCACGTCTTTATCGTTGGGTAGGCCCAGATGCTCCTTGGGAGTGACGTAGCAGAGCATGGCCGCGCCGTACCAGCCAATCATCGCCGCGCCGATGGCGGAGGTAATGTGATCGTAGCCGGGCGCAATGTCGATGACCAGAGGCCCCAGCGTGTAGAACGGCGCGCCGTAACAGAGTTCGACTTCCTTCTCCACCTGCTCCTTAATCTTGTCGAGCGGAATGTGCCCAGGCCCCTCGATCATGACCTGCACATCGCGTTCCCAGGCCTTCTTGGTGAGTTCGCCCAAGGTCTTGAGTTCGGCGAACTGCGCGTCGTCACTGGCGTCGGCGATACATCCGGGACGCAAGCCATCACCGAGCGAGTAGCTGACATCGTGCTTGGCGAGAATTTTGGTGATGTCGTCGAAGCGCTCGTAGAGAAAATTCTGCTTGTGATGGTGGGCCATCCACTGAGCCAGAATGGCGCCGCCACGGCTCACGATGCCGGTAATGCGCTTGGTGATCAGCGGCAGGTATTCCACCAGCACGCCCGCATGGATGGTCATATAATCCACGCCCTGCTCAGCCTGCTCTTCGATCACCTCGAGCATGACGTCGGCGTTGAGATCTTCGATGCGTTTCACGCGAGAGACCGCTTCGTAGATGGGCACGGTCCCGATCGGCACCGGCGAATGCCGCAGGATGGCTTCGCGAATCTCGTGGATCCCGCCGCCGGTCGAAAGGTCCATCACCGTATCAGCGCCGTAGTGGACGGAGGTATGCAGCTTCTTCAACTCCTCGTCGACATTGCTGGTGACCGACGAATTGCCAATGTTGGAATTGATTTTGCATTTCGACGCAACGCCGATGCACATCGGTTCCAACTCAGGATGATTGATGTTGGCCGGAATGATCATGCGGCCGGCGGCAACTTCATCGCGGACGAGCTCGGGAGCGATCTGCTCGCGCTCGGCAACGAACATCATTTCTTCGGTGAGCAGACCTTTGCGCGCAAAATGCATCTGCGACATGTTGCTGTCGCCACTGCGCACAGCTTCCTCACGACGCTTGGCGATCCACTCCGCCCGTGCGTTGGCCACGCCCGCACCATTGTTCTTGCCGCTATCGGTTACATTCATGACTTCCAGTCTCCTGCTGACAAGCGTTTATTATACTGCCGCGACACACAGGCAAGTTTCTTAGAGTATTGTTCCGCCGCTGGTTTGGAGTTGCTGTCTCCCGGCTGGGAGTTGGTTGATATACCATATCGATGTGCCCCTCTGGTTTGGAGCGGCCTACCACGGCTCATGGAATCTCCCAAAAAGCTGCATCTCAAGACCCTTATCTTGATCTTAATCATGGTTGTGGCCGGTCCTGTGGGCAACGTTCTGCTGGGCAAGGCCATGAAACAGGTGGCACCAATAAGTCCATGGCCACCGGCGCAATTGGTGCACGCGTTCGTTAGAGTCTTCACCTCAGGCACGATCTGGCTTGGCATTGGATGTCTGCTGGTTTTTTTTGTGGCCTACATGGTCGTCTTGTCGTGGGCCGACTACAGCTATGTTCAGCCCGCCTCTTCTTTTGCGTATGCAATCGTTGCGGTGTTGGCTTGGACCTGGTTGGGCGAAACCGTCTCGCCATTGCGCTGGGCCGGCATCGCGGTCATCTGTGCCGGTGTATTTTTGGTTGGCCATACCCATCCTAGTACCACGGAGAGTAGCTAGTGCTGTCTGAGTTGGTCATCTTTTTCCTGATTGTTGTCTTCGGAACGATGGGCGAGATATTCATGTCGCGCGCCATGAAGGAAACTGGCGAGGTCAAAGACTTCCGGCCGGTTGCGCTCATCCAGACGATTCTCAGGGCCCTACGCGTCAAGTGGATGTGGTTCGGTGTCGGGTTGATGGCAATTGGATTTTTCTCTCTGCTAGCTGCGTTTTCGTTTGAAAATGTGAGCTTTGTCGTGCCGGTGACGGCGCTAAGCTATGTCGTAGGCGCATTCGGCGGAAAGTTTTTCCTGGGAGAGCGGGTCAGCTTGCAGCGTTGGACCGGCATCTTTCTGGTTGGTGCGGGGGTAACATTGGTGCTCATCGGCAGGAGTTAGCGAATTTTGGCACGCCCGGCAAAAGTGCGCTCAATCTCGTGGACCGTGTCCCCCAAGAACACCTTGCTCTTACGGGAGATCCTCTCGATCGCCGTAGATTCATTTCGGGCCGACAAGGTACGTGCCACGATGACCGCCCTGGGCATGGTGATAGGTACCTTCTCACTGGTCCTGGTTGTCACTATCGCGCTTACCGGCAAACAGTATGTTCTGAATGAAATCCAAAACATAGGCGCCAATCTTATTTGGGCGGAATATGCGGGGTCGGCGAGCGCGGCCACGAGCGCCAGCGCGGCGGACTATCTATCCGTCAACGACATGCTCGCAGTCGAACAGCAGGTGCCGGGCGTGAAGGAGGCGTCGCCCGTGCTCAACTTGCACGAACCAATCCTGATTGGCAATGGTAAGCAACGCGACATGTTGATTCTTGGCGTTGACCCGGAATATGTAACCGTTCGCCGCATCGTCGTGAGCTCGGGCCGGTTCTTCGATCAACAAGACTCCCAATCTCACAACAAAGTCGCCCTGGTCACGGAAGACTTCGCCGAGCGGCAATACGGAGGAATCGCGTACGCGGCGGGGCATGAAATCGAAATCCAGGGATTGCCCTTTGTTGTGATCGGCACATTTCGTGAGAGCGTGGAGACGTTTGGTCAGTCAGAAATCCAAGACGACACGATTCTCATTCCATATTCGGTGGCCCGTTATTTGACGAATACGACCGCCGTCAATCAGATTTACTTTTCGATGTCGGACCCCGCCAGCGTCCCAGCTGCCTCGCAGCAAATTCTCGCGGTGTTAAAGGCGCGACATCGCGCCGAATCGGTTTATACCGTTGGCGATCTCACCCAGGTGCTTGCGTTAGTAGCGAAAACCGCCAATGCATTTACGATCATTCTCCTGGTCTTTGCAGCCATTACATTGGTTGCGGGCGGAGTCGGCATCATGAACATTATGCTGGCCACGGTCAGCGCCCGTATTCGAGAAATTGGGATCCGCAAGGCGGTGGGAGCGACACGGCGCGAAATTCAGTTGCAGTTTCTCTCTGAAGCCGTACTAATCTCCCTGGTCGGGGGAACCATCGGTACCTTGACCGGGCTGGCGCTGCCGTTTTCTGTCAGGGTCTTCACCCAGTACCAGTTGCCGGTGTCTGGTCTCTCCGCGCTGATCGCAATGCTGGTTTCGTGCCTGATCGGTATTACCTTCGGTACGCTTCCCGCGAGGAATGCGTCGAGACTCGATCCCGTGGAATCTCTGAAATACGAATAACTTCGCAAGAAAGATCGCCACGCTACTTATTGCAGGTGCATCCGCCGCAAAAGGTCCTGAAAGCGCGGATCGGCACGGAGAGGGTCGTAATCGCGATTGACCCTGAGGTAAACCAAGGCAGACGCGCGCTCGTCATAGGCCTTGTTCAGCCAGGTGAAGGCCTCGTCATTCCGGCCTAAGGCTGTGCAAGTAGCGGCAATCTCCGCGGGAGGCATGTACTGCCTGGTGGCAATCTGTAGAAGCTCATGCAGAATTTGTGTACCCTCTTCTTTGCGCCCAGCAGCGGCATAAGAGCGCGCCAGGAAAGCCTTGGCTACCGGATCATCGTGCGATAGCTCCACCCCCCGCATGAACTCCGCGATTGCGTCATCATTTTGCCCCTTGTACTCATAAGCCAGCCCCAGGACCCGGTGCGCCAACAGGAAGTTGGGATCCATTTCAATGGCTTTGCGGGCACTTTGAATCGCGCGATCGTAATCGCGAGCCATGAGATAAGTCCAACCCATGTGCTCGTTCATCACCGTGTCGGAAGGTGATAGCTCCAGGGCCCGCCTGGCTTGGGCCATCGCTTCGTCGGTTCGTCCCAAAGCCATCAATTCATGCGAGTACCAATGGTGAGCATTGTCATAGCCGGGATTCAAAGCAATGGCGCGCTTAAATTCGTCCTCGGCTCCGGCCCAATCCCAATCGTAGGTGAACTTGATGTAGCCGAGCGAAGCATGGGCTTCCGCCAGGCTGTCGTCGATAGCCAGAGCTTTCGCGGCAGCGGCCTCCGCCTTGGGCATGGCCTCACGAGGAGGAAGAATGATATATCCGTACGAACCGGCAAGAGTGTAGGAGTCGGCCAATCCGGCGTAGGCAATCGCGTAATTAGGATCCGCCGCGATCGCCTGCTGGAAATAGTCGATGCTCTTCTTGACGCCGTCAACTGTCCGCTTGTTCCAAAAGAAGCGCCCCTTCATGTAAAGCTGATAGGCGTCATTGTTGACCGTGAATGGCCGCAGCAGCTGACGTTGCTCTTCACCGCTCAGATTAATGGTTAGCGCGTTCGCAACTTTTTGCGAAATCGAATCCTCCACGGTGAACATGTCGGTGAACTTCTCGTCGAACTCGTCACCCCAAAGAAGTTCGCCGTCGGCAACGCGCAAGAGCCGAACGGTGACTCGGGTGCGATCTCCGGAACGCTGAATGCTGCCTTCCAGGACAGACTGCACTGCCAGCTGCCGGCCTGCGGCAATGGGATCATCGGCCGTCGCGTACTTACGCACTGCCCCCACCGGCCGGACAATGATCTTGTGTAAATTACTTAGCCGTGTGATGAGAGCGTCGGTCATCCCAAGACCGAGATACTCGTCTGCGGGCGTCGGATTGAGGGGACGAAACGGCAGGATCGCTATTGACCGCTCGGACGCACTGACGGTGGATTTTGACTTCCAGTGTGACCAGAAATAGAAGACACCCAAAAACAGCGCGATACATACGACCGTCATAACCAGGATCCTGGTTCCCGAGGTCTTCCATCCCGTGCTCGGTGGCAGGCTGGGCTGAGGTGGGGCAGGAGGAACCAACGGCGGTGCTTTCGGGACCGGAGATTGAAGAGCGGGCGTAGCGCCGGCAGCGGCACTCGACGAGGCCGGTATCGCAACCGAAAGAAGCATTACATTTTCATGACTTTTTTGTGAATCGGCCTTCGGCTCGCTGATCGCGGGTTCGTCCGCATCCTCGCATTCGGTTGCAGCAGCATTGAAGCGATACCCCTTGCGAGGGACAGTCTCAATGTAAGGCTGACCATCGGACATGGTGCCTAATGTCTTCCGCAGTAACGAAATGTTTACGGTGATGTTGGTCTCTTCGACGAAGCTGTCAGGCCAAATCGCCTCCATCAGGACGTCGCGCTTCACCAGGTGACCGCGGTTCTGCAAGAGGTACAGCAGGATGTCGAACGCCTTCGGCGCCAGAGGCACCGAGGTCTGGTCGCGCATAAGCAGGTGCTCGCTGGGATAAAGCCGGAACTCGCCGAAACGGAAGTACTTATTCTTCAAGGCTATAACCCGCTAACCCGTGACCCAGAGGATGTGCAACAAATTCCTGGCACTTTCCAATAACTGATCGTTGTTTGTGTTGTTCGATGGCTGTGGACGAAAATGCAACGACGTTTCGCGTGTTGAAACGATCGTCAGTCGATGAGTGATTATTTTAGCGCAATTAGCGTGTGAGGAAATTCTGTGTGGCGAGCTGTCGCAAGTCGCTGATTATGGATTTTCGTTCACGAGTAAATAACGCTCGGTTTGGCAAGCGGAAAGTCACGTGCGAGTCGGAGTTCGCTAGAGCAATTTCTGATTTGCTCCAACTGCCTTGAAGGACGCGACTTCAGAGGTGTTGAAAAATTCTAGTGGACGGTCTGGGTGGGAGCCCCCTGCTTCAGCAGGGGGGAGCTGGACTTCAGTCCAGCGGAAAAGCGTTCGATCTCAAAATGGGCTTTAGCCCTGGTTTTCCAAATTCCCAGCGCTAAAGCGCGCGATCAAGAGCCCACCTTCATCCCGGGGCGCTGAAGCGCTCCTTCCCCCGCATAAATGCGGGGGCTCCCACCAAAATCAGATTCCACCAATTACGCTCCGTGTTTTTCAGCGGCCTGTACAGCCGCTGTGGAATGGCTCTAGTGGTCTGGCTCGAAATTGCCAGAGTCGTTCTTCAAGTCCGCCGCCAGCAGCCGATGGAACAAATGCTCGCCCGCCTCCCGGCGAACAGATAGCCGCCCCGCTACGTAGGCGCGCGAGTGCAAACCGCGCTGCACGGCTTCGCAGATGCCCACGTCTTCATCGTTGACACGCTCGCCAACGGCGATGCTCTGCCAGTTGCGCTCAGCCGCGGCGTCGCTCACGTCGTCGAAGTAGAAATCGAAAATGACCTTGCAGCGATCGACGCCATCCGGCAGTACCAAATTCGTGTCCATGTATCCCTGATAGAGATTAATCATGAAGTTGGGATACTGCCAGAAGTACCATGCACGCTGGCCGGTGCGAGTCGCTGAAGTCGCGGCGTCCTCATTCGAGGTGACCATCGGGCTCGATTGCAGGCAATACCGGTTTTCATTCTCGATGGTGTATTGCTTGTAGTCGAGCACGCTGTTCAGCGCCTTGTGGAGATGAGGCACGTGATAGCCACCGTCGAGATAGTTGTCCACGAACACTTTCCAGTTGCAGTTCAGGATGTACGAACGCCGCTCAAAGAAGTGAACCGAGCCTAGATTGAGCGGGGCAACCCGCCGCACCAGGCCGCCCAGGAAATCCGCCAAGGGCGCGGCTTTGGGGTCGAGGCTCACGAAGACGAACTGCTCCCAGGTTTCCACCCGCACAGGAAGCAAGCCGTTCTGTCCGCGATCGAAGGAGCAGACGCCGTCGAACTCTGGCGTGCCCTTCAGCGAGCCATCCAGGCCATAGCTCCAGCCGTGATACGGACAGCGGAAAATAGCTGCCGAGCCCTCAGGTTCGGTCACGACCGCGGCGGCGTGGTGGCGGCAGACGTTGTAGAAGGCACGCAACTGGTGATCGTTGCCGCGCACAATAACCAGAGGTTCGCCTGCGAGATCGGCAGTGACATATTGGCCCGGCTGCTGGAGTTGATCGGCTCGCGCGACGACCTGCCACGTGCGACCAAAAACGTTTTGACGTTCGAGTTCGGCAACGCGCGCGTCAACATACCACGAAGCCGGAATGGTGTGTGCGTGGTCGAGCGGGCTTTGGTCGTCGTAAGACGCGAGGATGTCATGCAGCGAAGGATTCATGAATAAGGCTTCCTTGCGCGGGTTCGCCGAGATGATAGCAGGGACTCACAACAAAAGGGTTGACGGCGAGCCGCGAGCGTGTTTCCTTGTCCCCATGCGTAACACAGTGGAGTCTATTGAAATTGTGCAGGCTACACCGGCCGATGTGGGTGAGGTCGCGCCGCTGTTCGACGCTTACCGGCAGTTCTACAAGAGGCCTCCAGACGTGGAGGCGGCGCGCCGCTTTCTGTTCGCACGACTAAGCAAAAGCGAGTCAGTGCTCTTCCTCGCCAGGCTGCATGGAAAAACGGTCGGCTTTGTACATCTTTATCCGGTATTTTCCTCGCTCCACCTGACGCGACAATGGATCCTCAACGACCTTTACGTGGCTGCGGACAGCCCGGAAGCGGGGCGTAGGGCGCGCCTTGATGACGCGTGCTCACCAACTGGCGCAGGACACGCAGGCCGACACCCTGACTTTGGAAACGGCGATCGACAATGTTGCTTCGCAACAACTGTACGAAAGTTTGGGCTGGAAGCGCGATGAAGAGTTCTTCCGGTATTGTTTGCCGTTGTGAAGAAGCAACTAGCCATTAGCAACTAGCAGAGTACTATTTCCATCTGTCATCCCGAGCGAGGACTTCAGTCCGAGTCGAGGGACCTGCTTTTAGCCTATGCCAGACCGCTGGACAAGGGACGCGCAGCCAGCAGTTGAAGTTGGCACTTCTCCGCAACCCAAGCGGGCCTGGGCCTCCGCGACCTCGTGATGTTCTACGTAGTCGCCACACTCAGCCTGCGCTGGATTGCAGTTGCGGCCAGCGCGGGACCCAGCACTCTGGTGATCTGGCTGATCGGCCTGGCGACCATCTTCGTCCCCCTGGCGTTGTGCGTGATGGAACTCTCTTCGCGCTATCCGCAGGAAGGCGGCATGTATGTATGGAGCAAGCGCGCCTTCGGCGATTTTTCCGGCTTCCTGACTGGATGGATTTATTGGACCAGCAATCTCCCATATTTCCCCGCGGTTCTTTACTTCGCAGCCAGCAACGCTCTGTACGTAGGCGGGAGCAAATGGAAAGGTTTGCAGAGCAATGCCGCATTTTTCATGGTGTTTTCTCTGCTCGGTTTGGGGCTGGCACTCCTGCTGAACATCGTCGGCCTCGACGTCGGCAAGTGGTTGACCAACCTGGGAGCAGTCGGAACGTGGCTGCCGGTCGCGCTGCTTTGCATGGTCGGAGTTTTGGCGTGGAGGAAGTTCGGCTCGGCCACCGCTTTTACCGCGGCATCCATGAAGCCGTCGCTGCACTGGGGGACGATCGGCGTCTGGTCAACCGTGCTTTATGCATTCAGCGGCGCAGAGTCGGCCTCCTTCATGGGAGGGGAGATCAAGAATGCGCGGCGCAGCATTCCCCGCGCGCTATTTGTCGCTGGAGTTCTCATCACCGCGGGCTACGTGCTGGGAACGGTGGCTATTCTGGTTGTACTGCCGCACGGCGAACTGAACAGCCTTGAGGGGATTATGCAAGCGATCTCCAGTAGCGCCGAACGAGTGGGTTGGAGCGGATTAGGACCCGCGGTCGCGCTGCTGATCTGCATCTCCAATCTCGGCGGAGTCGGCGCCTATCTGGCTGCGCTGTCGCGCATTCCGTTCGTTGCAGGCATCGACCGCTTTTTGCCGCCGGCATTCGCCCGCGTCCATCCAAAATGGGGAACACCTTACGTGTCGCTCATCGTGCAATCGCTGTGCTGCGTGCTCTTCATCTGTGTTGGGACAACTCGGCAGTACCGTCCATGGCGCCTACCAGGTACTGGTGAGCATGACCATCATCACCAACTTCATTCCGTACTTGTTCATGTTTGCGGCGATGATTCGCCTGCAACGCGAGCCGGTCGAGTCAGGAGTGGTCAGGGTCCCAGGCGGAAAGCCAGTTGCGATTGCGCTGGCGACTGTGGGCTTCGTGACCACTTGCGCGGTCATCTTGGGCTCGATGGTTCCGGACGCGAGCGAGCCGCACAAAGCGCTCGCGGTTGGAAAGATTATCGTATTGACTGCGGTTCTGGTGGGCGGAGGAGGGCTGCTGTATTTTATTGGTCGCCGACGAGCGCGATTCGTAGCCTAAAGTACGTCGACAGCACGCTGTCATGCGCCGCAGGCTGGCATCTTCCATCGCCTAAAATGCTATCCTAAAGTAGCGTTTTTCTTGGGGCTCCGAAGCCAAGGGACACGAAAGCTGCGCACACCGCCCGATTCCCGTCTTACCTTCTCAACCTGGCGGCTGGTGGTCAGCTTGTCAATTCGCTATCGAGGGACTAATCGATTTGTGCGGCATTGTTGGTTTTACTCATAAAGATTGGTCTCCCCCACCAAATCGTATTGGGGATGCTACCTCTACGCTAATCCATCGTGGACCCGATCAGCAGGGCGTCTATAAGTCACCAATATGTTCTATGGGCGCGACGCGGCTGAAAATTCTCGACCTTGAACACGGCGATCAACCGATTGTGACCGAAGACGGCGACACGGTCATCGTGTTCAATGGAGAAATTTACAATCACCTCGAAGTCCGCGCCGAGCTGGAAAAGCTGGGCCATCGCTTTCATTCGCACTGCGATACCGAGACCGTTTTGCGGGCGTTTCTTGAATGGGACACGCAATGTTTGCCCAGGCTCCGCGGCATGTTTGCTGTGGCGTTTTGGACGAACTCCACGCGCCGGCTCGTCTTGGCTCGCGATCGTATGGGCATCAAGCCGCTCTACCTTGCACAACGCGGCGAGGAAATATTCTTTGGATCAGAGCTGAAAGCCATCCTGATACATCCGGAGATCGAACGTCGCTTAAGCCTTGAAGGCTTGGATTGTTACTTGTCGCTGAACTATGTTCCTGCGCCCTGGACGCTGGTCGATGGAATTGAAAAGCTGCTGCCGGGACAATGGCTGGAATGGCGAGACGGAAAAATCACGCGAGACGCATACTGGCAATTGCCCAGCCCTGTAGCCGAACAGCGCAGTCTGAAGTCGGCCTGCGAGGAACTCGATTTCCTTCTGCAGCAGTCGGTGCGCGAACACCTGATTTCGGACGTCCCCTTGGGAGTGTGGCTGAGTGGCGGCATCGATTCTTCGACGATCCTACATTATGCGGCGACTGCTTCCAGTTCACGACTGAAGACCTTCTCGATTTCGTTTCGCGGGCGCAGTTTCGACGAATCCAGCTATATCAAACAGATGGTCGAAGAATATGGGACCGAGCACGAGGAACTGGACCTCAATCCTGAATTGGATTTGCAAGGGGCCATCGAAGAATTCGCGTACTACTCAGACGAACCGAGTGCGGATGCGGGAGCGCTGCCGGTCTGGTTTCTCTCCAAGCTCTGCAAAACCAGAACTACGGTTGCGCTGAGCGGTGAAGGTGCCGACGAATTGTTTGGCGGGTATCTGACCTACAGAGCGAATACGGTGGCTAGCTACTTACGGATGCTGCCGCCCAGTGCTCTTCGACTAGCGCTGAGCGCCTTGCGCCTGTGGCCGGTCTCGAACGAAAAAATAAGCTTCGAATACAAGTTGAGGCGGCTACTCGAAGGCAGTCTGATGCCACCCGAGCGCGCTCATGTGTATTGGAACGGTACTTTTTCCGATGCCGAAAAGCGTTCTCTGCTCGCGACCGAATCTCCTGGCGCACTGGATCAGGTCCTCGGCGAGTTACGAGAGAAGCTACATGCGAAGAACGATGGCTTAGGCCCGTACCTGTGGTTCGATCAGAAGTATTACCTGCCGGACGACATCCTGGTTAAGTCGGACCGCATGAGCATGGCCCACGCGGTTGAGTTGCGTCCGCCGTTCCTGGACGACCGCATTGTCGAATTTGCCGCGACCTTGCCGGCGTCGCTCAAGATTCGGGGCTCGCGACAGAAGTTTGTGCTGAAGGAACTGATGCGCGAAAAGCTGCCGTCGTCAATCCTGCAGAGGAAGAAAATTGGCTTCGACATTCCGGCGCATGAATGGATTCGCGGCCCGCTCAGGTCGCTGGTAGTTGATACGCTGCGTGCGGGACTCGCCGATTATCCTGAGATTTTCCGTTCTGATGTCGTCGAAAACTATCTGCGCGAGCATTTGGAGAAACGAATTAATGTCGGCTATCACTTATGGGGTTTAATGATCCTGTTCTTATGGATGAAAAAGTGGCGGATCCAGGCACCCACCTCCTCGACAGCGTCCAACCTGTTGGCAACCGCGGGCGTAAATATGTCTATCTAGCTGTTCTGCTGGTCGCGGGAATCGTATATCTGAGCGGAATCCTCTCTCCTCCTTCACTGCAGGACGACGTGGATGCGGTGCAAGCGCAAATCGCGCGCAACATGATCACCTCCGGCGACTGGGTCACGGCTCGCCTGGATGGCATCCCCTATCTGGAGAAACCGCCGCTGGTGTACTGGATGATGGCGGTTTCTTATGAGATCTTCGGCGTGCACGATTGGGCTGCGCGAATTCCGATTGCCCTCTTCTCGATCGGGCTGTGCTGGCTGACTGCCGCTTTCGGCATTTGGGCATTTGGTGAACGGGCCGGATTCTATGCTGGGCTATGCATGGCGACATGCGTGGGGCTCTTCCTGTTTACGCGCATACTGATTCCCGACGTCATTCTGACCTTCACCGTAGCGTTAGCAATGTGGGCGTTCTTACGCGCGGTCGATGAGGAGGAGACGCATCCGCGCGCCTGGGCTTGCGTTTTGGCTGCAAGCTTGGGAACAGGACTACTTCTGAAGAGTCTGATCGGGGTGCTGTTCCCCGTAGCTGCTGGCGTCATTTATCTTTTTTTGACGCATCAGCTATTTTCCGCGAGGACCTGGAAGCGGCTTCATCCCATCAGCGGGCTGATGATCATCCTTGTGATCGCCGCGCCCTGGCATGTTCTGGCCACGCTGCGAAATCCGCCGTATTTTGTATTCGACCTGAAGAGTCTGCCCGGCCAATACCACGGGTTCCTCTGGTTCTTCTTCATCAATGAGCAACTGCTTCGCTTCTTGAACCTGCGCTATCCCCGCGATTACGACACGGTGCCTCGTCTCTACTTTTGGCTGTTTCACCTGATCTGGCTGTTTCCGTGGAGCGTTTATCTTCCTGCCATTGCAAAGCTGTCATACAAACCATCGGACCGCGCTGGGCAGACACGCTTGCTGGCGCTCTGCTGGATTGGGTTCGTGCTGGTCTTCTTTACCTTTTCCACCACGCAGGAGTATTACTCGATGCCCTGCTACCCAGCGTTTGCGCTCTTGTTAGGCTCAGCGATGGCCGCGGGTGGCGATTGGGTGCGTCGGGGGACGCGGACGCTGTCGGTGATTGCAGGACTGGCAGCACTAGCGGCGCTGACCATCTTGTTTCTGGTGCGCGGGGTAGCAACACCGGGAGACATTTTTTCGGCGCTAACCTCGCATCCCGCCGCATACAAGCTCTCGATGGGCCACATGGAAGACCTCACCCTGGAATCATTTGCCTATCTTCGGCTGCCTCTCTTCCTGGCGGCGCTGGCTTTCCTGATTGGTGCGCTGGGAACTCTTCGATCGACAGGGCAGAAGGCGTTCCTGGCGGCTGCGCTCATGATGGTGCTGTTCCTGCAAGCCGCTCGGCTGGCCTTGATTACTTTTGACCCGTATCTGTCTTCGCGTCCACTTGGCCGAGGCGCTGTTGCAGTCGCCAGAAGGCAAGCTGATCGTGGACAAACATTACTATGCGTTCTCGTCGGTTTTCTTTTACACGAACCGAACCGCGCTGCTTCTGAATGGGCGGGTCTTGAACTTTGTGTACGGTTCGTATGCGCCCGGAGCTCCTGACGTCTTTCTTGACGATGCGGGGTTTAAGAATGCGTGGCTCACGCCCGAGCGATACTACCTGGTGGCGAAACAATCACAGTTCCCCCGGCTGGAGAACTTGGTCGGACGTTCCAAGCTAAACGTGATTTCCGAAAGCGGCGGCAAATTCGTGGCGACAAATCAGCCTCTGCCGGGTTCGAGATTGCCAGAGACCTGCGGTGAACATGCCTTGATGTCCGGGTATTGAGGAATTGTCCCAAGTTGCGGCGGAAAAATAGATAGTCACGCGATTGGGTGATGTGCGACCGTGCACGTCGCCGTGCCCCCAGTTACAGTTTCGGCGTGGGCCTGTGTTGTAACTGGGAGCATGGTAACCCGTCAAGTTATCCGGTGCCGGTTCGACCCCGGTCAGGTCCACCACGGATCACTAGACCCCTTAAAGAGGGAAACCTGTGGAGGGGTGAAGGCTTTGGGTTCGGAGTTCGGGAATGGGAGCGATGGCGGGCGCTCCTCCCCGAAAAGACTTGACATGATTCTTACTGTTGCCGATAATTATTCCTGACGGGTTACCAAGTTTCACAAGCGAAAGCCCCGAGGTTTAAGCCTTGGGGCTTTTTGTTGTCCAAGCTCGATCTGCCACCAACACGCCTCTTGGCCCACTACCGCAAATCAGGAGATTTTCGCGGTTCTTTGATAAAGTTAAGTATCAGGCGCGCGGGTACTCGCGGCCAGAATTAATAAATACGATTGCGTGGAGCGCTATGGGGTAACCTTGAAGTGCTCTTTTGAGGGGGATGAATGAGGATTGCAGTGCTCGGGGGCGACGGTTATTGCGGCTGGGCGACGGCCTTATATTTGTCGAAGAAGGGGCATTCGGTTGCCATCTTCGACAGCTTTGCTCGCCGGCAATGGGACTACGAACTTGGCGTGCAAACCCTGACGCCGATCCGCGCCTTGCCCGAACGCCTGAAGGTATGGAAGCAGCTTACCGGCCAGACCATCGAGCTCTTCGTGGGCGACATGATGGATTATGAATCGCTGGCGTTCGCGATCAAGGAGTTTGAGCCCGAGGCGGTGGTCCATTTTGCCGAACAGCGCTCGGCGCCGTACTCCATGATCGACCGCCGGCACGCTGTCTTCACCCAGGTCAACAATGTTGCCGGCACGCTGAATCTGCTGTTCGCGCTGCGCGAGCTGCGTCCCGATTGCCATCTGATTAAGCTGGGGACCATGGGAGAATACGGCACTCCCAACATCGACATTGAAGAAGGCTACATAACCATCGAACACAACGGGCGCAGCGACGTTCTTCCCTACCCCAAGCAGCCCGGCTCCTTCTATCACCTCTCGAAGGTGCATGACAGCCATAACATCATGTTCACCTGCAAGTCGTGGGGACTGCGGGCCACCGACCTGAATCAGGGCGTGGTGTACGGCACCGTAACCGACGAGAGCGCGCTCGACGAGGCGCTCATCAACCGTTTCGATTATGACGAGGTCTTTGGCACGGCCCTGAACCGCTTCTGCGCGGAGGCAGCAGTCGGCCATCCTCTCACGGTGTACGGCACGGGCGGGCAGACGCGCGGGTTCCTGGACATTCGCGACACCATTCGCTGCGTCGAGATCGCATGCCATCACCCTGCGGAGCGCGGCGAGTTTCGCGTGTTTAATCAGTTCACCGAGCAGTTCACAGTTCTGGATCTCGCGCGGATGGTGCAAACCGCCGGCAGGAAACTTGGCTTAAAGGTTGAAATCGACCACCTGCCCGATCCTCGGGTTGAGGCCCAGGCCCATTACTACAATGCCAAGAATTCCAGGCTGATCGACCTTGGTCTGCAGCCTCACTTTCTTTCCGATGCTCTGCTGGATTCGCTGATTAACATCTCCATTGCCTACCGCGACCGAATCGATTCTTCGCTGTTCATGCCGCAGGTGAACTGGAGGAATCCCACGAATGATCGGCGACGCCCGACCAACAAGCTGGCGGATCCCTCTCTGATGCCGTCGGGGGTGTAGAGACGAACGCGCTCGCCGAGGCGAGGCGCAGCCCAAATCGGGAATGACGTGGACGTTCCCGAAAGAGGAATCTGCGTTTAAACGCGTCTAGAGCCACGCGAATCTTCTTCGACGTACTTTGAGCTGTCCGCCTTCGGATAAAGCCAGCTAGTGGCCTCCCAGCGCTCGCAAATGGCATTCAGGGTGACGCTAGGAGTAGCAAAATGGTGGTTTAAGGTTTTTCCACTTAAGTTTGGAATCAAGTCCTCGATTTATGGCACTAAAGTCTAACTACTATTTGAGGAAACCCTGCTTAAGTCGTAGTTTTGAAGGGGACGGCATTTTAGGCCGTCCGTACGTGCCTAAAATGCCGCAGGGCTTTAGCCCCTGCGGGACTTCGAAATGACTTGATCAGAGGCTCCTTAGCCGTTCTCTCCGGCCGTCGGTGATCCGCTGGGTAACAAGGCGGGCAGCTTTCACCGCGCTGACGACCTTGCCGGAAAAGACGAAAATCTCGCCCTTTTCCTTCTCCAGAATGTAGAGCGTTCTCCGGTCCTGGGCTGGATTGTCTTCCACCACGCGAATGGTAAAGCGCGAGCCAAGGTAGACCGCGTCCCGGGAGGCGGGAACGGCGAGAGCAGAGTCTTGTCGCATCGCCTCAAATCGGCTGGGTGTGAAAGGCTCAAAGTCCGGTCCGTTGAGCAAAGGCCGATAGATCTCGGGGATCGGCTCATCGGGATTGGTGGTCGTCCAGTGATTGGTGTTCTTGGCCGAACCGAACAGCGAACGCGGCGAACTGCCATAGGGATCGAATGCGGTGAATGGACCATCTACCACCACCAGCGATATTCCCTGTAGCTGCAGCGGAAGCTGAATCAGAATCTTCTCGGCAACCTGGTATTTCACTCCCTTGAAGAGACCGCGGCCGGGACCTAATCCGTAGGTCGCCCACACGACGTAATCGTACCCGCCGCGCATGTCAGGAGTGAAGGCCCGCTGATGGAACGGAATGTTGAGCGCCTGAATGCGCGACGACAGCATGTCGCGGAGAATGTCTGGGTCGTAGATCTGCTCGTCAACCTCGTAGCATTTGTCGATGAAGCTAAAATCCATCCACTCAGGCCGGCAGGGCCGCACGCTGAGGTGGAAGTCGGCCATCACTTTTTCGAATAATGCTGGAGGCGTCTGCGAACCTTCGTGAGGAATCGCGTAATAATGACGGCTGTTGCGCACGATCGCGGGAGCGAAGCTGGTGAGAAACTCGGCCCGGGCCTCGAGAGTTTCGCTGATGGTCTCGGGACTGCGAGGATAGTGATATCCCGAATGAATGCGGTACTGATTGATGGCCGACGCAGCTCGCAGGACGCCGAGCGGATCGAAAAGATCGACAGCGTGTCCAGCCTCCGCCAGGCTGATGGCGATGGTTGCGCCGTAAATTCCGGCGCCGGCGACCGCAACTTTGGCTCTCATGCTGATGGAGACCTCGTTTCTTACGATCCAGCTTTTGGCGTGGCGGGCACCAGAATCCCTTCGCGGATGAAGTATTCAACGCCGCGCCAGCGAATGGATTTGCGGCCGAAACTGATCAGCCAGATGACGAAGGCCATCGCGTCCCAGGCCGGTATGAGGAACATCTTCTTCCACAACCCTGGCTGCTTCATTCCCCAGATGCCGATCAACCAGGTCATCGCAACTCGGAGGATGGCATAAGTTCCAAGATATCCAAGGACAATCCCGGTGGATGGATGGGTTGCAATCGCGACCAGCGCCCAAGGCAGACCCCAGGTGAAGATCAACCCAAAGTGTCCCCAGGGCCGCATGAGCCGCATCACCGTCATCCAGCGAACGCGCTTGTAGAACAGGTCACTGAGCGAGGCAAAGTCGGCGACACTTTGCACAACGTAGGGAAGCAGCTTGACCTCGTATCCCAGGTCGGAGATTAGGCGTCCAACGCGAAGATCGTCGGCGGGACGATTATCGATGGCCTCGTAGCCGCCAAAAGCGGCAATGTTCTGGCGGCGGGTAACGATGGTTTGTCCAAAGGTGAACTTGATTCCGTCCAACTGCCAAGCCACAAAGATCCCGGCAAAGAAATCGGAGATCATTCCGATCGACTGCAGTTCCTGAACCACAGTGGTCTCTTTGGTAGAGGCGTAAATGCAGGTCGCGCCTCCGACCTTGGGATCACGGAAGGGAGCGGCCACGGCGCGCAAATAGTCGGGCCCGACGCGGATGTCGCCGTCGGTAATGACCAGCAGGTCGTGCTCGGCTTCGTTCACCAGCCGGACCAGCCGGCCAATCTTGTCGTTGATCGCGGCGCGACCGGAGCCGAAGAGCAGGCGGATGCGTCGTTCGGGAAAATCCTTGACCAGTTTTTCCAGCACCGGCAACGCGGGATCATCCGGATCGACACAAAAAAGGATCTCGTACTCGGGATAGTCCTGACGACAGAAGCTGGCGTAGTTCTCGTAGGCTTCCGGATCCAACCCTTTGATGGGCTTCAGACAGCTTATCGGAGGCGTGAAGTCAGAATTCGGCGAGGTCTGCTTCCAGCTAAGAAAGTACCTCGCAGAGCTGTACAGAGCCAACAGGTAATAAACCCCGGGAATAGCCGCAACGATCAGGATTATGTAGATGGGAATCGTCAACCCGTCTGCTCTCCAATAATGGGCTTAAGTTGTTTCACGGAATCCAACCGAGGAAAGCCAATCTCGTGGGCGCCAACTCTTGACGGCAAGAAAAATAGGAACAGGTAACGTCGGTTCCGAGCCGCTAAGATATCGCTTGAAAGCTGGAGTGTAACATGTGAGGAAATCCTTCGTCGAACATCGATGTTGCATAGCAGAGCCGCTCAGGACTGGGCCTGTTGCGCGATTGGCTTACTCGGCACAGTCGGCGGTAACCGTCATACATGGGGTGCGATAACGTGCGTGTCTGCGTGACTGGCGGTACAGGTTTCTTGGGTGCGGCGCTGGTGCGAGACTTGCTCGCCAAGCAGGTTCAGGTAACGGTGCTTGCACGGCCCTCACCTCGTGCCGACCGACTGGCAATCTCAAGGCGTGGAGATCGTCCGAGGAGCGCTAGACGACCCGGACGCCATAGCCCGCGCGGTGGCCGATGCGGACGTCGTCTATCACCTCGCAGCCAGGGTCGATGCCCCAGGCAGCAAAGCGGATTTCCTTGACGCCAATGTGGGTGGAACCGAGAGAGTCCTGACCGCATGCCTGCGTCACGGCGTTGGCCGCGTCATCTATGCCAGTTCGCTGGCGGTTTATGGACCAATTGCCAGCGGTGAATGCATCGATGAAAACACCGCTTACGACGCGTCACCACAACTGCGCGACGCTTATGCCGAATCGAAAATTCTGGCAGAGCAATTTGTTGTCTCATTCGCACGGAGCAACAGGTTGCCGATTGCGATTGTCAGGCCAGGAATATTTATGGGCCGGGCAAGCCACTGCCGGTCGGACTATTGGGATTCACGCTGGGCAGGCACAACTTTGTATTTGGCGATCGTAACAATCACCTTCCGTTGAACTATGTTGAAAATCTGGTTGATGCCATCCAACTGATAGCCGGATCTCCAAGCACTGAGCAACTTCAGCAGTTCAATATTCTCGATGACGATGAACTGACCTTGGCGAAGTATCATGCGGCCAGAACCGAGGTAGATAAAACAACAACTCATTTTGTTGCGGGTTGGCCGGTGCTTCTGGCGGCACCGTTCGCGGAAGGCGTTCTAAAGGTGATGCCAAATAGTGGCGGCGTGCGGTTTTCAACGTACCAAGTAAAGCGAGGGTTGCAGGACCGCTGCCATGACACGCGTCGAATTCGCGAGCAGACTGGATGGGTGCCGAAAGTCTCACTGAAAGATGCGTTGTATCGCAGATGGAGAAACGGCACAAGTGCTTAACCAAATCTGGAGAGAAGGAAGTTATGGCGCGCTATAGCGATTCCGCAGTGGCTGTATTTGCTTTGAAAGGGCACGCCTTCAGGCGTGCCGAAAAGATAGCGCGAGGCGATCGGCTTTAGCCGCTGAGGGGACGTACCTTAGGGCTAATAGAGACTGTGTCACAACCTCTATCGTCCCTACGGGACTCGGTTTTATTTCCCACTCCTACGCAGCGCTAAAGAGTCTGTGTGAGAACTGTGCCGTCCCTGACGGGACTCGGATCTACTTCCCACTTCACCCAGCACTCCGCCTTCGGCTACGTGCTGGGCTATCATTATTCCGCCCTTCGGGCTCGATTTTCGCTCGATCCGTTCCACACGCAAACCAAAACTCTTGTTCTCACACAGACTCTGAATGCGCTGGGCTAAGATCTTCCGCCCCATTCGGGGCTGATCCCTAACCGCTTCGCTCCACTCTCGCAACCCCGCGCGGGTTGCGACACAGTCTCTAAAGTCCCGAGTTGTTGATAGTGCGGCGCGGCTGAAGTCGCGCCCTTTCAAGGCGGTTACAGCAAATCAGAAATCGCGCTAGTGGCAATATGCGTGGGGGCTTCCAAGAAAATCGGCGGGGCAGAGGGCGGCGAGGCGACCATAGTCCGCATCAGATCACCTGTATATTGCCACCAGCCACAGAAGATCCTTCCATCTTCACAAACGACGTACAGCGGACGCCAGTTATTCTGCCCGTCTAACCGAAAAATGAACGAAGAGTCTTCTGCGGTCTCGACTTCGCCCTCATGCCGCGACGGATGGCCGGGATAAACTATTACGCTGCGGGTATCGAGCCGAAGCCCGGTGCGCAGCGCTTTCAGGCCGCTTTCCTTTGCACTCCACAGCAGAGCCAAAAGCCGGGGACGATCTGCCGCGGACGTCCGCTCAATCAAGTCTTGCTCTTCACCCGCGAAGTAGTCGGCGATGAATGAGTCGGTGCGCGGCTCGACAATCTCCAAATCACAACCAAGTCTCCGCCCCGGACGGCGCGATGGAACACGCAGCGACACCGCCGCGGTGGCTCAGTGAAATGGTAATCGCTGCTGGCTTATTCGCGACGAAAACTTCTGGCGCGCCAGACGACGCCGGACGTATCTCGATATCCGCAAGGGCCCGCGGATGGCTGGGCAAGTCCAGGTAAATTGCCAGCGCACGTTTTGCTGTCCAGCGTCCCAAGCGCCAGTCGTTACGGCGCTTAGGGAAACGCATGCCCTGCAGGCGGGTCATTTCGCCAGCGCTCAACCAATCATTCCCCGCGGGTACGTCGGCTTCGGTCTGTTCCAGCCAATGTACGTCGATCATGCTTGCCCAACACCAGAAATCATGAGTACCTCCTCAACGGGTACCTCTTTCCGTAAAGGATTTCCAGCTTCCTCTCTGAGTACAGCCTCCTCCGTCGTTTTCATACCGCGTTCGACAGCTGCAATGAGGTACGGACGCAGGTTTGCCGGCGGCAAAATATCATGCAGGGCGCCTACCCTGAGCGCGCGATGCACACTGTGAACGCGATCAAACTCTTCGGCCATCTCGCCTAGTTTTTCGGAGTGTATGACCTTAAAGAGTTCGTTCCACTGGGCCCGCAGCTGCACTTTCTCCTTACCTTCAGCCTTGGCCATCGCCCGGGTCAGCGCCTCCAGTCGTTCGTCTTTGCGAGCCCGGGCCTCGACCTCGCCGGCAAACACCACGGCGGCTGCCGGTGCCCCGCCGATGACCGAAGCGTATGTCCCCTCCAACGCTACCACCTCGAGCTGTTCGTTCAGCGCTCGCGAGAAAACTACGTATGCTCCTCCATGGTAGCGGGAGATAACGCAAAAGATCATGGGGCCTTTGAAATTCACCACGGCCCTTCCGATCTGGGCACCATACTCCAGTTGTAACTTGCGCATCGACTCTGGGGACCCGTCAAACCCTGACAGATTAGCCAGAATAACTACCGGCCGATTATTACTGGCCGCATTGATGGCGCGAGCTACTTTCTTAGAGGAGAGAGGAAACAGCGTGCCGGCACTCCATTGGTCGGGTCCGTCTGCCGGCACAAATCCCAACCGGGGTACCTGCTTGGACTCGATGCCAATTAGGCAAACGGGATAGCCACCGAGATGGGCGTCCCAGACCACGGCAGGTCTCAGCGCCTCGCATGCCGGGCCAGCGTTCCAAGGGACGATGGTCCTGGTCCACCGCCGCTCTCATCACGGTGCGAATGTCAAAGGACTTCTTACGGCCGGCGTTGGTGTCGTCTGAGAAGATGTCGCCCACGCGAGCGAAGGTGTTGTCGGATCCATTAGGATGCGGAAACGCCTGCACATCCCGGTCGATCGGATCGTTCGTAGCCGCCCGCCGCGGGAATCGCTCGCCTGGAACGACATACGTATGTTCATAATGACGCAGCAGGATCTGGCAGGCTTGATCGATATCTCGTGCCCAGTACTGTGCCTGCCCATTGATACCCATGATGCGATCGTAGCCGCCAATGCCTTCGTTGTCCTCGGCTGAGACGCTACCTGAATAATCCAGAGCGCGCTTGCCGGTGAGCACCATCGCCGCCTTTGGCGTCATGATCAGAATGCCGCGGGTATGCATCAGCATGGTTGCTTCGGCATTCCAGTAAGGCTGCGCGCCGACGTTGATCCCGTTGATCACCAGATTCACTTCCCCGCCAGCCTGCGTGAACTCAACCAGGCGACGCAGGACGCGGGCGATCCAGTCCATATTCTCCACGCCGCTTTCCATCGAGATCTTTGCACCGGCTGAGATCGCAAACCACTCAATCGGCACGCCCATCTCTTCGGCGAGATCCAACGCCGCCAGGATGCGCCGGCATTCAGGTTCGGCGAGTGCGCCCAGATCTTTGCTCGGGTCTCCCAGCAAGACTACCCGCGTCATGCCCTCGGGATACTTGGTGGTGAAATTACGGATAACGCCAACAATGATGTTGGACTTGTTTTGCCCGGGGGGACGATCGACCGGGACCAGGCGGCCGTCAGGATCAAGTTCGCGCTCGATAAATTCGCCGTAGGGGAATTCGGCCCGGGTATCCTCCTTCCCTGGAGTCAGCATTTTGATGATTTCGTAAGGATAAATAAGTCCGCGCCGCCGCATCCGGACGACCTTCTGGTTGTACTCAGTCAGCGGTTTCATCAGTTGCAGCGTGCTGAGCGGCCGTGTGGTGATAAGCAGACCAGCATCGCCAGGCGCCGAGATGCGCATCACCATGTCGCGGGGCTCGCCCGTCTTTGCATCCGGAATGCGGGCCTGGACCACCACCTGTTCCAATCCCAATCCATCGGTCGACAGCGCAAGTTTGTGAGCGATATCGCTAAGTTCATCCGGCTTGAGATCGAACAGCGGCCAAACATAGAGGAAGATCCGGTTCCAGTACAGCCGCTCGTGCTGAGCGCGCCGCGACTGAAATAAGCGAATGCCGGCGACGGCTTCGGCAAACATGCGTTCCAGATGCGGCAGCTGTACGATGCGGCCCGCCTCGTCCCGCACCGGGGTTAGATCGCGCACTTCTGCAACCGCAAACAGACGCTCATCTTTGGGGTTGCCGTTCGCCTTGGCATGGAGGATATAAACATCTTCCACCGACGGCAGCCGCTCGACGGCAAAGTTCTTCAAGCGCCACATATGCAGCCGTTCGGCCATCATCGGATGCACTCCACGATAGAGCCGTACCTCTTCGTAAGTAGTCATGGAGGGCTCATAGGTGAAGTGCTGCATACCAGCTATGCCTTCGCCGCGACCTGGCGCAGAGACCGCCACCACAATGCGCTGGATTGGGCGAGGGAAATGAACCTGATTGAGGATGGAATGCACTTCCTGCTGGGTGACGTCTGCATCGGCTAGAGTGCCGGAATTCCAAAGGTACAGATCGATGACAATGTCGTGTTCCGCCGGTACCTCCACCAGACTGGAGAACATCGCCCGCGTCGCCTGCAAGAGCCGATCGTAATTGGCGTGGACGGCGAAGACGTGGACACACTTGCCTTCCTGCATGTATTCCGCCGATACACCGCAGTGCCCGTTTACCGGCACCCGGCGAAAGGTCATGAGTGATTGCCCGCGGTAGTATCGCGACGTCATTACCTCCAGCATCAATTGACGCAGGGGTGGATCGGCGGCGGCAAACCGTCCGGAGAAGAAACTTGCCAGCGGTTGCGGACATTCGATCAGCGCGGTAACGGTGTCGCTCCGGTCAGACGCCTCAGGATTGGCGGCAAGATAGGCGAGGTGATCTGCGGCTTGCGCGTAGATCTGTTTCCGGGTCTGCTCAAATAGCGCCTGCTCGAAGCAGCGATAGCGCAGTTCGCGCGCCAGGTCACTGACGGACGGGAAGCTCCCGCGGGTGATGGCGATGATTTGGTCGAGTAGCAAACGGAACGACTCGTCGGTGCGTGGCTTCGTGGCATCAATACTTGCCAGGCGTCGTTCCAGCAACGCTAGGATGGGCGCCACTTGCCGTTCCACCCGCTGGTGCGATTTGTAGATCCATAGCAGGCTCTCTTCCAGTTCGGGTGAGCGGTCCAGCGTCTTCACGCCGTAATGAGCCAGGGTACGCTGTAGCGCCTCTACAAACGCGGGCGGAAGTCCCTCGCCG
Source organism: uncultured Acidobacteriaceae bacterium (assembly GCA_963721155.1). Classification (GTDB taxonomy): domain Bacteria; phylum Acidobacteriota; class Terriglobia; order Terriglobales; family Acidobacteriaceae; genus Bog-257. The sequence goes on from CAVRID010000005.1 coordinate 764,484, forward strand.
CGGGTTTCCAGCATGCGTGAGTAGGAAAAGAGGTAGGCTTCCGTGCTGGGCGCTTCACCGCCGCTGGCATCGTGCACTCCGGGGCTGCGGCGAAACAGAGAGCATATGTCCACAAAGATGTTGAGGATCTCGTCTTCGCGACGGATTATTTCGTCGCTGTCCGCTGGAGCTGCCTGGAACTGATTCCATTGGGCGAACAGTCGCGCCGTCTGTGTCGGGTCGGCATCAAAGCCGAGCATCAGATGCCGCAACTCGTCCAAGTCCTGACACCAACGAGATCGCTTGTCTTGCCCGGTTTCGTTCGCGCCAGCCAACTCGCCAAAGGTTATTCGCTCCGCTGTTGCCAACGCCTCCTCGCCCGCAACAGCTTCGATTTGCATCAGCGGATCCCCAGCTGCTACCTGCACGTGGGGAATGGTCATCACCTGACGGACTTTTCCGGAAAATGGAGCGACCACCGCCATTTCCATCTTCATCGCTTCCAGCACGGCCAGGGTGTCACCGACCGAAACCGTGTCGCCCGCCTTCACGGCAATGGAAACGACTACCGACGGTCCCGGTGCGTGCACCACTCCGCCGTCGTCTCGATCGATCGAATGCGACACGCCGTCGACTTCGATACGTGAATTTACTCCTTGAACTACAGAGACAACGTGGAAGCGTCGGCCAAAAGCAGTCAGCCAATACTCAAACTTGCCCAACGGATGGATAAAGGCCTCGATGCGTGATCCGTCCACTTCGACACGATACTGGTGGGGGCCCAGGCAACAAATCCTTAGAGAGTACCTTTGTCCTCGATAGCGTAATTCAACGGTCCGGCCTAGCTCATTGCGAACGTGTGGCCGTCCGCGGACAGCCGAGGCATAGAATTGCGTCTGCTCCACCGCCAACTCGGCGGAGTAGGCTTCGATCGCTGCCTGGACCATAGCCACATCGGCGTGGCGACTGGAACAATGTCCGTTATTAACGGCCAGACGATCAAGCCATCCGATATCTACTTCCGATCGCTGTACCTCAGGGCGGCTCACCAAGTCGAGCAGGAACGCCTTATTGCTGGCGCCGCCTCTGATGACGACCACGCTCTCGCGGAGCACTCGCTGCAGTCTGGAAAGTGCTTCCTTGCGATTTTGCCCGTAAGTGATGATCTTGGCGATCATGGAGTCGAACTCCGGCGGTATCGCATCGCCTACGGCCACGCCGGTATCAATGCGCACGCCCGGGCCGGTCGCAAGCCGGAAGCGCTCGATCACGCCCGGCGCCGGAGCAAATCCGTTTTCCGCGTCCTCGGCATTCAGGCGCACTTCGATGGCGTGGCCCCTGGTGCGGGGCGGCTCTCCCTCGAGTCGTTCACCGCGGGCGACATGAATCTGCAGCTTGACCAAGTCGAATCCCGTGGTGCGCTCGGTCACGGGGTGTTCGACTTGCAGCCGGGTATTCATCTCCATGAAGGAGAAGCGGTGGCTGTCGGGTTGGTACAGGAATTCGACGGTACCGGCATTGTGATATCCCGCCGCCTGGCTCAGTCGCACCGCAGCTTCGCGCAGCGCCTGATCCTGCAGAGAAGTGAGCGCGGGGGAGGGCGCTTCTTCCAGGACTTTCTGGTGGCGGCGTTGAATGGTACAGTCGCGCACTCCAACGGCCCACGTGGTGCCGTAATGGTCGGCAATGATTTGCACCTCAACGTGGCGCGCAGCCTGAACTAACTGCTCCATGAAAACGGTGCCATTGCCAAAGGCCTTGAACGCTTCGGCGCGGGCACCTTCAAAGGACGTCAGGAGCTGGGCCGCGGAATTAACGCGACGAATTCCGTGACCGCCTCCTCCCGCCGTGGCTTTAATTAAAAGCGGATAGCCAAGGCGCTCGGCGTGACGCTTTGCATCAGCGAAGGTTTCCACTGGTCCGCCGCTCCAGGGCGCTACCGGTATCTGGGCTTGCTCAGCCAGTAGTTTCGAGGCAATCTTGTCGCCCAGCCGTCGCATGACGTCGCCATCCGGGCCAATGAACACGATACCGAGCTTGCGGCACAGGTCGGCGAACTCCGGATGCTCGGCGACAAAACCCCAGCCCACCCAGACCGCCTCGGCGCGCGCTGCCGTCAGCGTCCGTTCGAGCAAGTCGTAGTCAACGTAACTGCTCTTCGAATGGCCGGTGGTGGGGTCGGTAACCATCGCGGGGCCGAGAGATACAGCTTCATCGGCTTCGCACACAAACATGGCGTGACGATCGGGCTCGGTATAGAGCGCGATCGTACACAGTGATGTGCCGTATTCTTGATTGAACTCACGAGCCGCGTGGATGAAGCGCATTGCGGCTTCACCGCGGTTAACGATGGCCACGCGTTGAAATTCGTGCATAGAGGGTCTCCTCAACCGATCGGCCAGACCGCGTTTATTTTGGTTACGCCATGACGGCGTGCAATTTCTTGAAGGCCTCCGAATCGACGCTGTTGGGGAGCGCCGCCGTACGGTAGCCACTAAGCCGCACGTAGCAGTTCCCTTTCACATCCATAACCTCCGCATCGAAGCTGCCTTGATCCGGATGGGGGGTTACAACGGCGTACAGCTTGCTCTCAGCCAGATCCGGAGCGCGCAGCAGAGCGACGCGTTGAGCGGCCTGAGGCAGACCAAACCGGTCCTGCTCGCTTATCTCCCAACCCCCCGCGGTCTGGAAGCAAAGCTCAATTAGCCGCGGTGCCATGAGGGTCTGACGATCGGATGGCTGGTGATTGTTAGGCAAATGCTCCGCCATCAATCCGACCATGTGCGTTCCATCCCACCAAGCCCGCTGCAGAACTTGGTAGGCTGGGCCGTGGAAGTACACCCGATAAATGTCGGCGGCTTCTATGAACGAGTCAGCCGAGGTCTGCGGGGCCTTCCCAGTCGTAGCCACCGGCGCCTGTTTCGACAGCCGCACGCGGGCGGTGAAATGAACCGTTTCTTGCGGTTCCGGATGGTTGGGCAAGGTGCGCCGGCCAATGAGCCGGCAATCGGCCAGCAAACTATCGCCTTGCAGGTGGTACACAGCTTGCACCGTCACCGTGCGCGGCTCGTCGCGATAGAACTTGAATGGCGACAGGAAACTTACTTCTTCCACCGCTTCGACATGCCAACCGGGAACCATGCATTGGGCAGCTTCGGCAAACGCCTCGATTCCCATAACGCCCGGTAGTACTGGCGTGCCATCAATCCGATGGTCGTACAAGAATGCCTGGAGCTTCGGATCGAGCGTGGTCTCCATGATCAAGCCACTGTGAACGCCCATGCCTGCGATCTTGCCGACCATTGGGCCATGCTCCGGCGAGCGTTGCCTTAGAGTTTCCCAGGCCTGCAGATCGATCCCTCCGGTCGGGTCCCACTCGCTGAGAAGAACGCCGAGACGCTGACCGACTACGACTTCATCGCGCGTCCCTCCCGAGGTCAGTTCGCGGCGAATCCACGGAATGCCGGCTTCGGGTGGCAGCATATCGATGCCCGCCAGCTCCATCATCTTCGGGATGGACCCGCGCGTTGCCATGCCGATACCGCCCCACGCCGACCAGTCGATGACAATGCCACGCGTCAGCGGCCGCGTCGTGCGGAAGCTCGACGTGATCTTGCAGAGCAGATCGTTGGCAGAGCTGTAGTCTGTCTGCCCACCGTTGCCAAAGCGTCCTGCAACCGAGCTAAACGCTACCGTTGCTCCCAGCGGCATGTCGCCGATCGCACGCAGCAGGTTGAACCAACCATCGCTCTTCACATCGAAGACGAGGTCGAATTCGCGCGGCTCCTTGTCGGGCAGGAAATGACTGCGCTCGATTCCCGCAGCATGCAGCAAGACGTCGATGCGCCCACTACGCTCACGCACCTGATTGATGATGTTGGCCACTGCAGCCGTGTCGGTGAGGTTCACGCTGAAGTAATGCGCCGTGCCTCCGGCAGCGCGAACGGCATCGATTGCGCTCTGGGCGGCTTGTGCCCGCTCCAGCGCCGCTAGTTCCTTATCGATGAGTGCTGGCGTGGCGCGCTGGCCACTCGCCTGGATGCGCGCGAACAGATCGCGTTTAAGGCCGTCTTTGTCGTTCACAAAGCGCTTGAGGTCAGGATTGTCCGGAGCAGGTTCGGGCACCAGGTCAAGCAGGTAGAACGTCCCGCCGGACGCTCCCGCCAAGTCGGCGGTAATGGCCGAGACGATGCTTCCTGCTGCGCCTGTGACGAGGAACACCGTATTCGAGTTCAGCGTCATTCCAGGTTGGCCATCTGCGACAGGCTGTTCTTGCAGCCCAACCGTCCAACGCAGCCCTTCCTTGTAGCCAATCTCGACCGCGCCGGGATCGCGCAGGGTCTCTTCGATAAGCACGTCCGCGACTTCCGCCGGCTTGCAATCGGTTTCGAAATCGACCGCTTTGACCAGGGCGTCGAGCCGTTCGCGCTTGTATGTTTTGGTGAAGCCTGTCACCGCGCCGCCCAGGGGTGCGACCGCTCCAGCGTCGTCGTATCCGTGCTGACCGCCCAGTTGCGTTGCCGACACCAGGAACGTGCCGGGCTTCGCAACCTGGTCGTACAGAACCCGCATGGTGGTGTAAAGAGATTTCGCGCGGACCCAAAGGGCGTCGTGCCAGGAGGCGAGGTCCATGTCGGCAAGATTGCCTTCGTTGTCGAGCGCTGCCAGCCAGTAAACTCCCTGCACTGGGCCGGCAGTCAGCCAGCTCTTGAGGATGCTGTTAAGCGCGTCAGCGTTCGGCGCGTCCTTAATCCACAAGACCTCTACGCCCTTCGTCTCCAGACCGTTGCGCCAGCGCCTTCGCCACGTCACCTTTATCGGGCATAATCACGACGCGGCTTCCGCGGGCCAGGCTCACACCCGTTGGCTTGCAAACAGTAAGCGGCGGCCGCAAGTTGGGCACAGGCACGCGGCGCGGGATTCCGGTTTGCTGCATCGAAACTCGCGACCGGCGGGCGCAAGGTTGTCGCAACCGGAGCTGGGGTTTCGCGGACCGTTGCCGCGGGCGCCGTCACTCGCTGCCTATCACGAGCGAATTGAATCACGTGGGCCAAGGTCGGAAATTCGCGCAGTTTCAGATTTTCATCGCGCGGGATGTTGTACGCCGCTCGGATGGCGGCGAACATCTCTGCCTGCTTCACCGTGTCGATACCCAGATCGGCTTCCAGGTCAAGATCCAGGTCGAGCATGTCCTTGGGATAGCCCGTCTTCTCAGCCACGATGTCCAGCACCATTTCCTTGATGGAATCGTCAGTAACAGCCGGGGCTGTGACAATTGGGAGTTCGGCAGGCGTTGGTTCAGCGATCGTTGGCGATGACGAAGCCGTACCAGCCAGGTCGGGCCGCTTCTCGTACACGAAGCGAATCACATGTGCCAGCGTTGGATAATCGCGCAGCTTGCGGTTTTCGTCGCGCGGAATGTTGTAGATCTCGCGGATGGCGGCGAACATCTCCGCCTGCTTGACTGTGTCCACACCAAGATCGGCTTCGAGATCAAGATCGACATCCAGCATATCTTTGGGATAGCCGGTCTTTTCCACCATCAATTCGAGGATGCGTTCTTTCACCGATTCGTCAGGGCCGGCTGCGGGAGCTGACACTGCGATGTCGGTGGAACCGGTTGGGTGCCGCAACTGGAGTTGGTACAGGTGCAGGTGTCTCGACCGTCTTCGGTGACGGAGCAGCACCGCCAGCCAGGTCAGGCCGCTTCTCGTACACGAAGCGAATCACATGTGCCAGCGTCGGGTAATCGCGCAGCTTGCGGTTTTCGTCGCGCGGAATGTTGTAGATCTCGCGAATCGCAGCGAACATCTCCGCCTGCTTGACGGTATCTACGCCGAGGTCGGCTTCGAGATCAAGATCGACATCCAGCATATCTTTGGGATAGCCGGTCTTTTCCACCATCAATTCGAGGATGCGTTCTCTCACCGATTCGTCAGGGCCGGCTGCGGGAGCTGACACTGCGATGTCTGGAACCGGTTGAGCCGGTTGGGCCGCAACTGGAGTTGGTGCAGACTGCAGGTGTCTCGGCCGTCTTCGGTGACGGAGCAGCCCCGCCAGCCAAGTCCGGCCGCTTCTCGTACACGAACCGAATCACGTGTGCCAGTGTCGGGTAATCGCGCAGCTTGCGGTTTTCGTCGCGCGGAATGTTGTAGATCTCACGGATGGCAGCGAACATCTCCGCCTGCTTGACCGTGTCCACACCGAGATCGGCTTCCAGATCAAGATCGACATCCAGCATGTCTTTGGGATAGCCGGTCTTTTCCACCATCAATTCGAGAATGCGTTCTTTCACCGATTCGTCAGGGCCTGCTGCGGGAGCTGTCGCCGGCGAAGCTGCATGGATCGCAACTGGAGTTGGTACAGGCGCAGGTGTCTCTGCCGTCTTCGGTGACGGAGCAGCCCCGCCGGCCAGGTCGGGCCGCTTTTCGTACACAAACCGAATCACATGTGCCAGCGTCGGATAATCGCGCAGCTTGCGGTTTTCGTCGCGCGGAATGTTGTAGATTTCGCGGATGGCGGCGAACATCTCCGCCTGTTTCACGGTGTCGACACCGAGGTCCGCTTCCAAATCAAGGTCAACATCGAGCATGTCTTTCGGGTAGCCGGTTTTCTCCACCATCAGTTCGAGAATGCGTTCCCTCACCGACTCGTCAGGGCCTGCTGATAACGTCACCGCCGGAGTTGCTGGGGCAGCGGCTGGAGTTGGTACAGGCGCAGGTGTCTCTGCCGTCTTCGGTGACGGAGCACCACCACCGGCCAGGTCAGGCCGCTTCTCATATACGAAGCGAATCACATGCGCCAGTGTCGGGTAATCGCGCAGCTTGCGGTTTTCGTCGCGTGGGATGTTGTAGATCTCGCGAATGGCGGCGAACATCTCCGCCTGTTTGACCGTATCCACGCCGAGGTCGGCTTCCAGATCAAGATCGACATCCAGCATGTCTTTGGGGTAGCCGGTCTTCTCCACCATTAATTCGAGGATGCGCTCCTTCACCGACTCGCCAGCACCGTTCTGAGGAGATGCCACAGCGAGGATCGACGCAGGAATTTTTGTCTCTTCCTTCACCTTCGCCAGGGAAGCTGACGGCGTCACGGTGGTTATCGGTTGTTTCCCCGATTCGCTCTTCGCCACGACCTTCGGCGACACGGTCGGTGCGATCACAGCAGCTTGGACCTGCACCTCTGGCTTAGCAATCTGTTTGGTCGTCGGTGCTGGTACCGGAACGGAGTCCTTGGTGACTCCAGCAATCCTCGCCGCCAGTCCCTGATCTGCTATCCGCAGCGTGCGGTGAACCACTTCCAGTTCGGCCTTCGGACGGCCTGCCATGCGACTTAGCCAAGCGTTCCAGGCGGCCTGATCGGCAATGCGGTAGGAATAGCCGAGTGCATTGGGGCCACGATGGATACCGTCCTTCGTCGGCACCCACCGCAGAAGAATCATGGCGATCTGTGAGCCGAATCCAGCGCCCAGGTGCAATGCATACTGGATGGGATAGGCGCCCCCCTTCGACAGGTTCAAGAGACCCAACTCAGGATCGACTTCCTTGAAGTTGGCAACCGGCGGCACTAAGCCCGTTTCCAGGGCCTTCACCGCGAGGACATCTTCGATTCCCGTCGCCATGGCGTGACCGGTCATGCCTTTGGTATTGGCGACCACAATCTGGTCAACGCTCTCCCCGAAGACGCCACGCAGTGCGTGGACCTCCGCTGAGGCGCTGCCGCCGCGCGCGGGTGTGTAGGTTTCATGGGAAACGAAAACCATCTTCGGTGCTATGTCTTTGCGCGAAACGCCGCTAACCGTTTCCGCTTCGGACACCAGGGTTTCCATCACCTGGCCAATGTGCTGTACGTCGAGACGCGTGCCATGAAAGGCGCTGTTGCACGTCACTGCGCTCAACACTTCGCAGATCGGCTGGATTCCACGTTCGCGTGCGGCATCCATGCTCTCAACGACGAGGGCAGCGGCGCCCATGCCCATAATCAAGCCGTGCCGGCGGCGATCGAACGGAACCGCGGCGTCTTCGACCTTTTCATCGGTGGCTGCCGTCCCGCTGGCCAGGAAGCCGGCGCCCATCCATCCGATCAGGTGGTCGGAGGTGACATCGTCGGCCGAGATGACAACTACGCGGCGACACCGTCCGGCGCGAATCCAATCCTCGGCCAGACTCACAGCATGCGCGGTGGTCGCGCAAGCTGCATTGACTTGCGTGTTGGGGCCGCGCGCGCCGATGAGTTCGGCAAACTGCGAATGTCCCATCGGCAAAACTCTGAGCAGGAAGCGCCGGTCGAAGACGTAAGGATCTTTTTCGATGGCGCTGCGCAACTCCTGGATGCGCCGGTCCAATTCCTTCCCGAGGTCCGAGTGACCGTTGCCTGCCGCGCGGAGGCGCAAGTCTTCCAGCATGGTCAACTGCTCGCGCCGCTCATGGTCTTCGAAGTAGCTGGTCATTATGTCGGCGAACGAATCACAGCCGGGGAAAGCGGAGCCGAAAATGACACCGGTATCGTCGCGCATGGCATCGGGTAATCCCCATCGGTCAGGTAACTGCGTGCCTTTGGTGGTCGTTTTGTAACGCATCACCAGCGGGATGCCGGCATCGCGCAACGCGTCGATTCCAGCGCCAATAGCCAGCCGGGTGACCCGGTCGAAGGCGGCCAGATGATCCGAGGGAACGCCGAATTCGCTTTGCAGATCAAAAGCGCCCCCACGACCCGCCAACTTGATAACATCCGCGACGTCGTGAATCGACTCAAACGTCGGTTCTCCCTGCTCGCTCTTAACCAGGCGCCGGATATGTTTGTCTACCATCTCCTGGCGGAAGCGCGCGGGAATGGCACTAATGAACTGATCGCCGCGCAAGAGGCGTTCAATGTTGCCATCGTCGAAAATATGCTCGGTTCCAGGCAGACCTAGAGATGCTCCGGTGATGCCGACTTGCAGATTGGCAGTAGCGGAATTCTCGCCATGATGCCAGCCGGCGCGTTCCAGAGTCTCGCTCAACAAACGGCCGAGTTCGCTGTACCCATTACCGTTCGCCGAGCTAGAGACCGCCGTAGGAGCGATCGGAGCAGCTGTGGCTGCCGGTATTGGTTTGGGATCGTTTACCGACGCGGAAGCTGACGGCATTGAAAGCGCAGGCAGTGCCGGAGCCCTGACAGCAGCCGCAAGAGTTGCCGGCACGGGCATCGGTTTAACGTCGTTAAGCGGCGCGGGAATTGTGGCCTGCGATAGAGCCGGTTTCACCTGAGCCTCAATCGCCGCATCAGCTTGTCCGCGGCCCAGTCCCGCTGCATACATGGCGCATAGCGCCTGGTTGAAGGCTGGAATATCTCCGAATTTCGGATGATTCGTGAATAGCGAAATGACGTCGCCGCGTCCGCCGAGCACCTCTTCGGCAAATCCCTGCAACGCCTTCTTCGGCCCCACTTCAACAAAGACCCGGGCACCGGCATCGTAGAGTGTGTTCAGGCCTTTCACGAACTGTACCGGCGAAGCGACCTGTTGCGCGAGCAGCTCCACCATCTGCGGAACGACATCAGCTCCGGTGGGATAAAACTCGCCATTCACATTGGCGACGATTGGCACGCGAGGTGGTTGTATGTTCAAGGTGCGAAAGCATCTCACGCAGAGGCTCGCTGGCTGGGGCGACAATCGAGGTATGGAAAGCGTGGCTCACCGGCAGTGGGGTCACGTCGAAGCCGGCTTGCAGAAAAGCCACCATGGCCTGTTCGACCGCTTTGCTCGCCCCGCCGATGACGGACTGCTGTCCGCTATTTACGTTGGCGATCACCACGTAGTCGTCAATGGTCTTCAGGATGCGCTCAACTTCAGCAAGTGGCGCAAAGACCGCCGCCATCTTCCCGGTATCTTTCACGGCCACTTTCGTCATACCGCGACCGCGGGCGCTGACTGCCGACAACGCATCCTCGAAAGTAAGCGAGCCGGATGCAACCAGAGCGCCGTATTCGCCCAGGCTGTGCCCCATGGTCATATCGGGCTGAATGCCATACGCGGCCAAGAGTCGGGTCAGGGCCAGGTCGATGGTCAGCACAGTGGGCTGAGTGATTTCGGTCTGACGGAGATCTTCTTCCGCTTTCGCCACGGCATCCGCATTAGTTTTGTCCACGAAGACAAACTCACTTAGCGGCTTACCGAGCAGCGGAGTCATAATGCGATCGGCTTCGGTAAAAATTTCGGCCACGATTGGTTCGGCCGCGCGAAGCGGCTCAAGCATGTTGACGTATTGCGAGCCTTGGCCGGTATAAAGGAATGCCACTTTGCCGGGAGCACCGTGTCCGCGGAAAATACCTTGGGGACGCAGGGCCTTCCAGATTGGAGCTTGATTGGCTTTTAGCGCTTTGAGCGCCTTCGACGATTTGTCCGCCAGGTCGGCGGCATCAGCGTAGTCAATCGCAAGTCGTTCGGGCGCTCTCAGGTCGGATTCTGCCGGAGCGGCCAGCGCAGGCGCGCGACCCGCTGCCGCATCTTTCTGGATTGCCTGCAGGCGCTCGGACAGTTCCGCGTCTGATGCAGCGCCGATCACGAGTGCACCCCGTAACGGGGCTTTGCAGGAGACTGAGGAAGTTGCGAGAGTGGCAGCGGTTGCCGCAGGCGCGACCGTCGGCGTGGGCGCAACATTTGCCACGCTGACACTCTGCTGCACCGCGACTGGCGATGGTGTAGTAACGGCCACCGACCGCTTGCCATTTCCGTTGAGCCTGCCGGGGATGTACTCCTCCAACACGGCGTGGAAGTTGGTACCGCCAAAACCGAAGGCGCTAAGCCCGACTCGCCGCGTGACATCCGCGGGGACCGTCCACGGCCGCAACTCGGTGTTGACATACAGAGGGGTGTGAGTAAAGTCAATTGCTGGGTTCGGATGTTTGAAATTCAGGCTGGGTGGCAACACTTTATCGCGCAACGCCAGTGTTGCTTTCAGTAATCCAGCCGCGCCCGCGGCTCCTTTGAGATGCCCAATGTTCGATTTGACGGAGCCTAGCGCCACCGACCCGGCGGGGAGATTAAAGGTGCCGAGCACATCCGCCATGCTTTGCAGCTCGATGGCATCACCCACGCTGGTCGAGGTGCCGTGGCCTTCCATCAACGTACCGGCGGTGGGAGATAACCCGGCATTCTGCCAGCCGCGCTCGATAGCCAGCTTCTGACCAATCGGGTTGGGCGCCGTAATTCCCTTTCCCTTGCCGTCGCTCGCACCACCGATACCGCGCAACACGGCGTAAATCTTGTCGCCATCATGCTCGGCATCGGCCAAGCGCTTGAGCAAAAAGATCGCCGCACCTTCGCCCATGACGAAGCCGTCAGCTCCTTCTGCGTAGGGCCGGCTGTCGGTGGCCGAGAGCGCCCCGATCTTGCAAAACTTGACGAAGGTTGGCGCGCCCATATTGCGGTCAATCCCGCCGCAAACCGCCACATCAAAATCGTTCTCTACCAGTCCTTCGACGGCCGAACTGATTGCCGCCATCGCCGAGGCGCACGCGGCGTCCACAATGTAGTTGGGTCCATGGAAGTTGTAGATGTTCGCAATGCGGCCGGCAATGCAGTTGGCCAATTCGCCGGGCATGCTGTCTTCCGTAATCTCGGGCAGAAGCTTGTTCATGCGGTCGTGCAATTCGCGCGTGATGTCTCGGCGTGCCGCCGCCGGCAACGCGGCGAAGGTGGTGCTGTCCGCCAGTTCACGGGCGTATTCCGGAAAGTGCACACGCAACGAGGTGAGGTAGTGTCTTTCGCCAGCCATCGCATTGCCCAGGATCACTGCCGTGCGATCGAGATTCAGCGGCCGCTTGGGATAGCCGTAGTCTTCCAACGCTTCGCGGGTAGACGCGATGGCCCATTTTTGTGCAATGTCCATGGCATCGACTACGCGGGGCGGGATGGGGAGGTGCCACTTCATGGGCTCCCACACGTACTCGCGCACCCATCCACCGATCTTGGAATAAGTTTTGTCGGGAGCGCTGTGGTCGGAATCGTAATAAAGCGTCGGGTCCCAACGGTTGGCTGGAACTTCGCTGATGCTGTAACGGCTGTTCTTCACGTTTTCCCAGAAAGCCGGTACGTTCACGGCATCGGGCAGAACAGCCCCTGCGCCCACAATCGCAATCGCACGATAAGCGGTGTTATCCATATCTGGTCACTTCCTTTAGAAATTCTTGAACCTGACGAAGATGACGCTCATCGAGCGGCGCAGAAGCAGGCATTAGGAGCTTGGGTCTAGGTCACTCTTCCCTACCAGGGAAGTGACGGTCCACTCACACGGCCTGGCCGAACCGGGAGCGCCCGAAGAGCATCTCTACTGTGACAGGGGGTGGGGAACGATGTCAGTGACATAGCACCGAAAAGCAGGTGACGCAGGCCACAAAGGTGAGTGACAGCTGCCCAAACGCTATGTCTGTTACAACACATAAGACAATATTTGCTTCGCTTCCGCGCCACGCGAAATTCGCATCGTGTTCGCCTAGCCGAAAGGCAGAAAAGCTGCGCTGTAGATTTATTTGTTGCAACACAATTAGTGTTTGGTGCAACACGTATATTATGAGTTCCAACATACAGTTGGGAGGCACGTTCCGGAAAGATGTCGAGGCCGCACTGCACACGTTGCCAGATTAGACGCGGTGAAACTTGCCCAGAAACACCACAGGCATCCGGCTCGCGAAACCGGATGCCCGCGTCCCGCTCCAGGTATTACGCTAGAACGGGTTGTTCAACTTCTTTCTTCACTCGGCTATAGAGCACGTCGGCGACGTAATCCATGTCCGAGATCACGCCGGCTTGCGCACGATGGATGGCGGTCAATCCCAAATCAACTTCGAACCCTGCCATCTCCGCGTCGCTGACACCGCCGGCTCCAGTCACCCAACGCAGACCTTCTTCGCCCACCTTGAGGGCGGCCTCGCGCGCAAAAATGCGGCTGATGGCCGCCAGCGCAGTCGGGTCGAAGCGGTCGTTCGCCTTCTCGTGAAGCCTGCCTTCCGCAGCCAGCGCAGCCCGGCGGGCCAGCGTGGCAGCGCATTCGGCATAGGCAATCCACTCACCGACGCGCAGCAGAATGTGCTGGAAGCGGGTGAGCCGATGAATGCGTGCCTTCTCCATCACCTCAGCCAGAGCGTGCAGCGCCAGGGCCGCTACATCCGCGCCGACGTTGGGATGCGCGGCATGCAGTGCCTCGACCTCGCGCGCGCGATCATGATAGTGCTGTCCGCGCGTCTTGAGGTGGAGCTGCCAGCGATCGCGACTGATCGTCATCTCCATGATCTCCGAGGTGCCCTCGTAGATGCGGGTGATGCGCACGTCGCGGCTGACCTTCTCGACCATGTACTCGTGAGTGTAGCCGTAGCCGCCCAGCGCCTGGATGCTGGCGTCGGCAGCGGCATCGCCGGCTTCGGTGGACATGTACTTGGCGATGGCGCCTTCGGTGTTAAGGCTCCCCTCGTTGGCCGCATCGATGCGTTGCGCCGTCTCTTCTATAAAGGCGCGTCCGGCTTCCAACTTCACCACGTTGGGCACGATCAGTTTGTGGGTGTAGCCCTGCTTCTCCGAGAGCGGCGTGCCGCCCTGGATTCGCTTGGTGGAATAAGGGATGGCGCGGTCCAGCGCGGACCAACCGGCGCCCAGCCCGAAGGCCGCGACCATGACCCGCGTGTAACCGAAGACCAACTGGGCCTGGATGAGTCCCTGGCCTTCTACGCCACCGACCAGCCGGTCGGCATCGACGTAAACATCGTTGAGAGCCAGCGCTGCGGTGTTGCTCAGACGAATGCCGTGCTTGTCCTCAGGCTTATCGTGAGCAAAACCCTTGGTGCCTGCGTCCACGATGAACCAGCTTGGCCCGGCGGGCGTATTGGCCAGGATGGTGCAATAGTCGGCAATTCCGCCGTTGCTGATCCACTGCTTGCTGCCGTTGATCTTGTACCCGACGATTTTGCCGTCTTGTTCGACGCGGTCGGCGGTCGTCTTCAGCGCGCCCAGGTCGCTGCCCGCTTCCGGTTCGGTCGCGCCGTAGGCGAACAGAACGCCTTCGTCAGCGATCTTGCCCAGCCACTTCTTTTTCTGCTCCTCGGTGGCGCCGAACGTTATGGGGTCGCTGCCCAGGAATGTGGCGAACAGCGAGGTGGCGACGCCCAGGTCGATGCGCGCCATCTGCTCGCATATCAGATAGACGTCCATGGTGCTGCCGCCCATGCCGCCGTACTCCTCCGGAATGAACAGCAGTTGAATGCCCAGTTTGTCTGGGTCAGACATTTGCCGAACGATGTCCACCGGACATTCGTCGCGTTCATCTAGTGCGATCAGCTCTTCATCAGGCAGGCGCTTCTTCGCGAAGTCCCGGAGCGATTTCAAACTTAGTTGCAATGTTTTCTTGGTAATCATTGTCGGTGCCTCTCTTTGTCGTCTTAGACCGAAACCGTTTTCGTTTCACGGACCTTGCTGGTCAACTCCGGCAAGAACTCCAGGATGTCGTCCACAATTCCGATATCTGCCACCTGAAAGATGGGGGCTTTAGGGTTCTTGTTAATGGCGACGATGAAGGGATTGCCTTTAAGGCCGGCCAGATGTTGGAAGGAACCGCTGATGCCGCACGCCATGTAAACCTTGGGCTTGACCGTCTTTCCAGACGAGCCCACCTGGCGCGATTTCGGCAGCCACTTGGCATCGACCACCGGCCGGGAGCAACTCACTGCCGCACCCAGCGTTTCGGCCAGCTCCTCAGCGATAGCGATGTTGTCTTTTTCCTGGATGCCACGGCCGACGGACACTAGAACGGCGTGCTTTGTAATATCGACGTCACCTGCCTCGGCAACGACGGTCTCCAGATAGCGCCGACCCGCCGTCAGCGCGCCGACGTTCGCGGACTTGTCAACGACGACGCCATTGATGGGCGCGCCTTCCTGCGGCTTGAATGCGCCCGGACGCAGATTAAGGACCGCGCCGGCTGATGCATCGCAACGTACATGAGCGCTCACCTGTCCACCGAACTCCTGGCGGACTAGTTTGAGCGCAGTCCCGTCAACTCCGTCAATGCCGATTACATCGGGCACGTATGCCGCGTTCATCTTGATGGCCAGACCCGGTGAGAGGTCAATTCCGAAATGAGAGTGCGAGACCAGCACGATGCCGTCGTGGGGCAGAATGTTCAGCAAAGCTTTGCGGACTAGCTCAGCGTTGGGATAAGCGAGTGCCTGGTTTGCGATCTTCCACACCTCGGGGTATAAGCCGCGAAGGGTTTCGCAAACGGCGTCAAGTTCCGCGCCCCAACCGGTGACCACGGCGACCGGCGATGCGGCCGCGTCAATCTTTTTTGCAGCGGCTGCGAGCTCGGCCGCTGAATCGTCGGCGATGCCGCCCTTATGTGCGATGTAGGCGAAGATGCGTGCCATTAGTTCAACCCTCCTTTGGCCTTCATTAACTCAATCAGTTTGGCGATGACTTCTTCCCGGTCGCCCTGGAGCATCTCGGCTCCCTTGCCGAGCGCGGGCACGAAGTAGTCCACCCGTTTGACCTTCGCTGCCGCATCCCCGACCGCACTTGCATCTACACCGAGATCGGACGCACTGAAGGTTGGAACCTCTACCGCCGCCACCTGCCGGATGCCTCGCATTCCGACATAACGCGGCTCGTTGATGCCGGTTTGAATCGAGAGCACGCAGGGGAGGTCGATCTCGTTCATCTCCTTGTTGCCGCCTTCGATTTCCCGGCTCACTTTCAACTTGCCGCCGTCAACCGCGATGGAATTCACCAGCGAAGCGAACGGATAGTCCAGCAATGCCGCCAGCATTCCACCCACCTGGGCACCGCCGTCCTCGGCCTGGACCCCGGTAAGGATCAGGTCGTAATGGCCCTTTTGCACAAACGACTTCAAAGCCGTCGCAATACCCTTGCCGTCAGATCCCTCGAAGGCCTTGTCGGAAAGCAACACGCCGCGATTGGCACCCATGGCCATCTCTCGGCGCAGAACTTCCTCGTCCTCGTCGCTACCGACCGTAACCACCGTGACCGTGCCGCCGGCCTTCGCGGTGATCTGCAGGGCTTCCTCGACGGCGTAGTTGTCGGGTTCGTTGATCGAATAGACCAAGTCGTCACGTTCGATATCGTTCCCCGCGGGGTTGAGTTGAATTTCGTTTTCCGAAGTGTCAGGTACTCGTCTTACGCAAACTAGAATTTCCACAGTCGCACTCCCCAATGGATTTGGTTCGAAAGTTATTGCCAGGTTCTCCGCAAAACGTCCTATGCGAGAACCTCAGTCGTCAGCTTGTCGTGTTCCAGTTGTACTGGCGCTGGCCGCACGAGCTGCTTGTCCACCAACTCCGCCAAGTCGATGGCGGTCATCCTTCCTTCCAGTCCCGCGACCTTAATCGCATCTTCTATATTGACCATGCAGAACGGGCAGGCGGTTACGATCACGTTAGCCCCAGCTTCCGCGGCCATCCGGACTCTCTTTACGCCCATCCTCTCGTCTTCTTTTGGCTCGTAGAACAGCATCAGCCCGCCACCACCGCAACAGAAGGACCGATCCCGGGAGCGGCTCATTTCCACTCTTTTCAAACCAGGAATCGCGTCAAGCACATCGCGAGGATCGTCGTAAACCTGATTGTGCCGGCCGAGATAGCAGGGGTCGTGATAGGCGTAAACGTCGGCGGCATTTTCTACAGGATCGAGCTTGAGGTTGCCGGACTTCACCTCCCGGCAAATGACTTGGCTGATGTGCTCCACCGGCGGCACATCTTTGTAGTCATGCTTCAGCGCGTTGAAAGCGTGCGGATCGGCGGTCACGATCCGCTGAACTCCGGATGCCTTGATGGCGTCCACGTTGTGGTCGCGCAGCGCCAGGAATAGCGTCTCTTCACCGAACCGGCGGGTGTCATGTCCGCTATCTTTCTCAGCAGCACCCAGGACTCCGAAATTCACTCCGGCCGCATCCAGAATCCGTGCGGTAGACCGCCCGATCGACTGCATGCGGTCGTCGTAGGAGGTGATGCTGTCGACGAAATACAAAGTGTCCGCATTGTTTTTCCCGTCCAGCGTCTTGACGGTGCAAGTCGGGGCGAAGTCCTTGGCCTTGGTCCACTCGGCCCGTTTCTTCTCCATCTTGCCGTAGGGATTGCCGCGGCTCTCGAGTGCCTTCAGCGGCTTCTGCAGGGACTGGGGTACGTTGCCGTCGTCGATCATGCCTCGCCGCAAATCGACAATCTTGTCGATGTACTGGATCAGCAACGGGCATTCCTCTTCGCAAGCGCCGCAGGTCGTGCAAGACCAAATTTCGTCTTCCGAATAAATGCCACCAATGATTGGTGCGCCGTTACCTGCCTTGCCGAACATCGGATAATGCTGGAAGGCATAGTCCCTTGCCTTGGTCGTGAGGAACCTCGGCGACAGCGGCCGTCCTACCGCATTGGCTGGGCATTGGTCGGAGCAACGCCCGCAGTCGGCGCAGGAATAGAAATCCAGCATGTGCTTCCAGGTGAAGTCTTCGAACGTTTTCACGCCGAGCGATTTCACTTGATCCAGATTCTCGTCACTGACGCCCCATCGCACCGGCTTCACGGTTCCGCGGTCCAATTTTGCAAAGTAAACATTGAACAGCGAAGTCTCGACGTGGAACTGAATTCCAAACGGCCGGTAGCACAGCAGGAAGTAAAAGGTCAGAACATCGACAAAATAGGCGCTCAGATTCAGACTCTGAAGCGTGGTCAACGGCGTCGTAGCGAGAATACTCTTTAACACCCACGGCAGCGATAGCACAGCCAGGAATTCAGCGGGCTGGCCCTGCTGTGTCTGATACGCCGCCTTGCTGGCTTCAAACAGACTCTCAGTCGCCATCAGCAGCGCAATCAGGGCTAAGAGAAAGATGGCGTCGAACGGGTGACCTTTACCGTATCTGGCAGGTACCGCGTAGCGCGCAGGCTTGAAGACGACCCGGCGAACAATCGCGAATATCATGCAACAGAAAACAATGGTCGCCGCGTAGTCCTTGACGATGGTGTAGACAAGACCAATTCCTTCCGAGGAGCCGGGCAAAACGAAATTCGGATAGACACCGAGAATCAGCAGCGAAAAGGCTTGAGTCGCCAGAATGAGAAAACTGGCAAAGATCAGGATGTGCATGATCCCTGCGGTCCGGTAGCGCGGATGCTTCCACTGGCCCACCCAATATTGCAATAGCCTTTCCAGTCTTTCTAAGGGCCGGTCAAAACGAAAATCGCGTTCGCCCCGCAAGAGGGGCGTCAGGCGCTTGGAGACGATGTAAGAGAAGCACGCGATCCCCAGAAGATTAAGGACCACGAAAAGGACATGCCCGTGTATCAACCAGTACGTCACTTGCGCGGGTGACTGGATGCCTTCCACCATAATGCTCCACATCTCCTACTGGCCAGATCATGTACTCCCGCAAGTATTGTTTGGAGGGCCAATGCAAAGCAGCTGCCAGACGCGCAGGATGATGAGACCAAATGGCGGCAACTGCTTGCGCCCTTGTAACGCCGAGGAGTAGCTCAGGATTTACGGCTGGCCTGAGAACCCGGGAGTAAGGCTCAGTTTGAGGGGCAAGCGGACACTATGTCTGTGATGCGGAGTACGATGCGGCTGTGACGTGGGATACCTGGGGGAGTGACGGGTGAGCGAACCCACTCCGCGGCCTTACCATTCGGTACGGAAAATTCTTGCCCTCCGTCATCCTGAGCGACGAGCAGTGGCGAGGAGTCGAAGGATTCAGATGACACCTCGACTTCGTGAATACTCAAGCAAACAACCTGCAATCGAAAATCGACTGCCGCGAAAGACACCGATGGTACGGCCCGGCTAGAGGATTCCCCTTCGATATCGACTATTGCTTGAACGCCGGATCAGTGACCGCGTCCGGTCGTGGCGTCCAATCGAGTGTGTAATATTGGCCACGATCGCGGCCCCAAGGATCAAATGCATTGGTCACGTGCTGCAACTCCGGAGTCAGCTCCGGAATGTTTCGCATTAACATCCGTTTGAGCGGCGAAACTGGCTGCTTATGTCCGTTCGGCATTCCGGCTTCGATCATCTCCGGCCCGGGACCGTTGTGGTTGACCCAATCGATACCCAGTTGCGTGTAGAACTCCGGCCGGAAGCTGGAGGTGAAGAATCGGTCGCTGTATAGCCTCCGCGACGCATTCAAAATGAACACCACAAACTGCGTCTCCGAGATGGCAAACCCATGCGGCCTTGTCGATTCCGCAAGCCAGCCGACGACCGTGTCCACATCTTCAATATTGTCAACTACCGACCCATTGGGATGACCCAGACAGTCATTGATCGGTGAACCATCTTCGTTCAACTGCGCGTCGGTGATGATCTTCGAGGAGTCACAAACGTGAGTGCCGTAAACCTCGCGCAATTGCGCGACGATCTCCTGCTGCTGTTTGTGGCCAGCGGAATCGGCGGCGAGGCTCTTATCCATGAAGTCGTCATAGCTGGTCAGCTGGCGCAGACCATACTGCCGCCGGAATTCGTTGAAGCGCGGCACGCCATGCTCGCGGTCGCGAATCAGGTCGAGCGCCGCAAGATCGATCTGCCCGGTGGGAGTGTCAAGCCGCGGCAGATGAATGTTCTGCATGAACTGCGGATGGTTATGCAGCGCCAGCAGTCCCAGCCGCTGCCGGCCCAGGCTCAGGCCCCAGTTCGCCATCCCGCGCGATCGCATTGCATCCGTAGCCTTGCCCTCGAAGGTATCGATTACGGCGACCTTCTGCACGATCTGGTTGGGGTCCTTGCTCATGTCGCGATACTCGATCAAGTCGGGAACCAGCGGATGGAGACGATACACCGTGACGAATTCTTCGGGGAAGTTGAACGGCGATCCAAAGTGATTCACACCACCGTTGACGTCATTCGGATTGGTGATGTCATAGTGCGGAACTTTGCTGCCGAGGCCGAAGATTCCCGGTCCGGAGGCAAAGACCGAATACCACTGCGACTCTTTGGTGACGTCCTTCGACTTGCCAAAATTGTGGACGATGATGTCTGACAGCGCCTTGGAGACGTCGGGATCGCCGGTACCGAGCAGCCCGTTCCAGTTGGCGTTCATGCCCTTGTAGAGCGGCTCGTCATAAAGCAGCTGCGGCGTCCATTCGATGGTGTGGATCTTGGCAATCTCGGCCGCGACCACCAGCCGCGCCACCGCGAAAAGTTCGTCCGGCGTGACGTCCTGGTTGCGGATCACACGCTTTGGATCGGAGGGATTGCGCAGGCCGCTATCCGCGTTGGGCATCTGTGCCGCTTGCCTGCGAAATTCATCGACAAATGAGTTGTGCTCCCGAGCAAACAGGTTGTGATAGAAGCTCAGCCCAATCGACCAGTTGTCAGGAAACGCCACCGACTCCTGTCCAGTCCACTGCGGCTGCATAGGATCGCTCGCCTGCAGCACCGGCAGATAGCCGGTACCGCCCATTCCGTCGACTGGTTCGAGCAGCATCTTCGCGGGATCCTTCGGATCGCGCTTCACGCGCTGCACGGAAGTCGTCGTCGAAGCCGTAGAGCTGCGACGCGTCCCACCACGCCGTGTTGTTGTTGCTGAACGTTTTCGGCGCGCGCGTCAGATAGTTGTGGCCGCCACTGGAAAATTGATCGGGCGCCGAATCTCTGCAGCACATACGTCTTGTCCACTTGATCAGTCGGGACGGCATCCCAGCTTCTGCACCTCGTCCGGCGTAAGCGGCGTCGCAACGTTGTTCACCAGCTCCGTCTTGCAACCAACCTCCATCATCTCGGCCGCGTTGTGGCCCTCCTCCATGTGCGAGAACCAATCGTGCGTCATGAATTGAATCCAGTAGGCGGCCAGCACATTGAAGAACGGCGCCTTCTGGTAATCGCAGTTCGCGTCGGGCGAATTATTGGGCAGGCCGAATCCGGCGTTGCACGCACCGGGGTTCGACTGTACCCGCGTAAACAGTTTGCGGCTGATGACTTGCGGATCAGGCGTCAGCAATCCGATCCGGCCGCCGTGGCGGTTCTTGGTCAATTCCGTCTGCCCCAGGTCCGGGAAAGGTGGTATCGAACTCGACATTGCGCGCAAATGGCGTGCCGGTCGAACCCATCAAGGGATTGCGAAGATCATTGCAGATTCCGGTCAGCGTACGCGCGCGAATCAGGGCGCCTGTGCATAGCTGCGCTGCCGTCGCCGCCCACGGCCAGGATAGTTCGGATTGTCCTTGGACAGGCGCATCTCCGGCCACGTCTTGATTGCCTGACCGCCGACGCCCGCGCGCCCAGTGACGTAGGTCTGATACGTTCCGTTGTTGTCGAACAGATTGAACTTGATCAACTCAATTCGCTCGTACTCCAAATCGAGCAGAGCGCCGGTGACTCCGCGAAATGCTGGCCCCTTCGTCGAGATAAAACCGGACGGCAGTGAGGACATGTCTCCGGTGCCCCAATATTGCGACCAATCAACCCAAGGGGTAAGCCGGAATTGAAGAGTCTTCTGGCCGCCGCGGCACAAGGCATTCGCTTCCGAAACCTTGCCTTCAAAGCGCACATCGCGTGTGTCGGCAACCTTGCGGAAGCCGCTCAGCACTGCCTGGGCACATGCCTGAAGTGCCTCTGCCTCCTCCTTCTTCGGGTTGGTGCTATCAGCGACCGGAGCAGCAAGCGATCCGAGTGGACACACGAACATTAGGCACAGCAGAAGTAGGAGCCAGGTTTTCATAGGGGCACTATGATTTAGCCTATTCACTTTGAAGTCAAGGAATTTAACCGACATCGAAGACGCGGCGTTCCATCCTTGACACCGCGTAAAAGCGTTTTACAGAAAACCGTTAGACCCGCCACGGAGGGTTGGTCATAGCTTTCCGGCTGCATCGGCAACGCAGTCGCGGAGCGCGGTTCCGCTCGTCACCAGCGCGGAGAAATGGCCGGCCGAAATCCAGCGTAGACTACTTCCCTGCCAGTGCTGATGCAAGCGCTTGGTCTCATGGCTCGGTACGTAACCGTCGCGAGTACATCCTGCAATGACGGCTGCGTCCACCCTGACCGGCGGCGGATAACGCGTGATATCCGCGACACTAAATAGCTGATGGAGCCGCTCGCGTGCCACCGCGCGCATGTTTGCTCCGCCCCCGAGGGCGTCGAGATCGACGCTCACTGAAAGTAGTCCGCGGGTGTAGATGGTGCTGGCAGACGCGCCCGTCGCCAGCGCCGCGCATGCAACCGGGAATGGACAGACCGCCGCCGTGATTGCGGCCATATGGCCACCCATGCTGTAGCCAGCCACAACCAGCTTCGGATACCGCTCGCTCAGGTTTTCCAGCAGCGCACGCGCCTCCAACACCATGCCGAGCGCCATCAATCCGTGATCGCTGACGGTGATGAGAGACGGTCCTCCCGGCACCCGTCGGCGACCATAAAAAGGGCTCACAAGAAAGTAGAGGTCGAGCCCGCGTGCAATGAGTGGACCGAAGATGTGCTCACGTGGTTGATAACCTTCGTCGCGCGAAGCCGCCAGGATTACGCAGGCGGCCCGATTGCCTTCTCGCAACCAGGCGCGCACATGGACGGTGCGCGTTTCCTTAGGAAGCAACCGCAGCGGCGAGGAAAACGTCCCATCGCGCCGGGTGGTGCGGCCGCGCCTGCGCGGCGAACGCCATTCGACCGAAACCCGGGAAGGCGGGTCGCTATAGGAAACGCGCGGCGTCGAAAGCTCCGTGAGGAGCGACTCCTCTCCCCAGCCTCCCGAAAATAGTTTCGACCCACGCGACGCCCCGGCTATCAGTAAGTCGAGGGGATGCGCTCCCGTGACCGAACTATCGCCGACAAAACCGCGCAGCAGACGATTGGTTATTTCCATGGTGCACTTGAGTAATGGGGTCGATAGGCGTTACTTCAACAACCTGGCAGAGGATATTAGCCGAAATCTCGGACATAGGGTAGAGCTTTGTTCAAATAGACGTACATAAACTCAAGGGCAACAGGCATGGCGAAGGACGCGCGAGTCGTCTTTTCAGCACCGAGTCAAGGATCCCAGACAACTCCAGCCTTCCGCTATAGTATGGAAACTCAGGACCATGACTGGCGAAGTTACTCGCACTCAGATTGCACCTGCCGGGCCGGCCGCCACTCTTCTGTATGACGACTGGTATCCCGCGCTGCGAGCCTCGAAGATAGCCGGCAAGCACATGACGACGGCCATGCTGCTGGGCATTCCACTGGTCTTGGGGCGAACGGTCGAGGGCCGCTATTTCGCTATACGCGATACCTGTCCTCACCGCGGCATTCCTCTTTCCTATGGATGGTTCGACGGCCAGCAGGTCACCTGCAAATATCATGGCTGGTCCTTCGAAGCGGTATCCGGACAATGCCGCGAGATTCCTTCGCTAACCAGCCGCGATTCCCTCGACTGCTCACGCATTTATGCTGCTGCCTTTCCCTGTGAGGAGCGCGACGGCCACGTGTGGGTGTACGTTCCCCAACCGGGCAGAGGCAAGCTGCGGGTGGATGATCTGGCGAAACTGCCGGCGGTTCCAGAGGTTCCCAAGTTCAGCCAGCGTTATCGCACCGCTCACCTCTGGGCTGATCTGCCGTGTAACGTGGACCACGGCATCATCGGACTGATGGATCCTGCGCACGGCCCCTTCGTACATCAGGCATGGTGGTGGCGTTCAAAGCAGAGTATCCACGAGAAGGAAAAGCAGTTCGAGCCGATCGCCGACGGTTTCCGCATGACCGCACACCAACCGTCGGCCAACAGCGCGCCCTACAAACTGTTGGGAGTTTACGGTCAGCCGATCACGACTACCATCGACTTCGTGTTGCCCAACCGGCGCTACGAAATCATCCGCTGCGGCGAGAAATGGTTTGCCAGCTTGACCACGGTGACGCCGACCACCGAGAACCATTGCCGCATTGATGTCTGCGCCGCGTGGAATATCTTTCTCCACGTTCCATTTCTTATGCCAATCGCCAAGTTCTTCGGCAACCGCTTCGTCCGGCAAGACCAGGTGACCATGATCCAGCAGGCCGAGGGACTGAAATACAATCCGAGCCTTATGCTGATTGACGATGCTGACCGGCCGGCCAAATGGTATTTCGAGTTGAAGCAGGCGCGACTGGAATCGCAAGCTACCGGTGCTCCCATGCGGCATCCCATGAGCGGGCCGGTAACGTTGCGATGGAGAAGTTGAACGGTGAGGATGACTCCGGTGCAGCTTTCCTGGCGCGTGAAGTCGCAACTGCGGACCTTGGTTATCTTCGCCATCATCGGCGTGGCAGCGGGAATCTTCATCCTCTATCCCACCAATGAGTTCGTATATTTTTACGAGCATCGGCCGGGAGAATCCACGCCTGCAGCTTTTGCCGTGTCGCAGTTGCAGCAGTCTTTACGCGGCGGCACTCCGAAGAAAACAGCTTTTTACGGCATTGTGGGCCTGGTTTTGAGTATGTCAGCGGCAGGTTTGTATTCGAGCCTGCATCGCCGCTCCGAACGTATTGAGCAGTTGAGCGCAGCGCTGGCGGGAGACTTGCGCGCTCTGATCGCGCGCGGCGAAAGCGCCAACCTGGAATTCAAGTCCTCATTTCGCTGGGACCTTCGCGAGAACAAACTCAACCGGGCGCTGGAAACGGTGATCTTGAAAACGCTGGCAGGGTATATGAATGGCAGCGGCGGGACCCTGCTCATCGGAGTCGCTGACGACGGATCGATTGTTGGCTTGGACCGCGATTACACGACTTTGAAGAAGCCTGACCGCGATGGATTCGAGCAAGCCCTGATGACCGCCATCGCGAGCAAGCTGGGCGCAGATGCCTGCCGTACCGTGCAGATCGTTTTTCATTCCCTGGAGAAGAAGGACGTTTGCCGCGTCATGGTCTCTCCGGCGCATCGTCCGGTTTACGTTAGGGACGGTGATAATCCCAGACTGTACGTGCGCACCGGGGTTAGCACTCGCGAACTCAACGTTCAGGAAGCGATCAATTACACGACCGCGCGCTGGCCGAAATAGGCTCAGTCGCAGTCAAGCCTCAAGGGCTTGTCGGAGTCTGGCTGATGGGACACGTGGCACCAGCCGGGATGTAGTTGTTTTTGTTTTGCACAAAGCACCAATTCACCTGCTCGTGCGAGAATTCATTAACTACGCTGGCCGGCACATCCGCCTCTTTCACTTCCTTAAATTCGAAGGTCATGCTTCCGTCAGGCGCAACCGTCGCCAGCAGATATCCATAAACATCGGTCATGGCCACAGTGGCCCCAGCATAATTCTGGGGCAGGCGATAACGCACGGCCCCGGCGGAGCCCACGATCCACCCGGGCAAGACGTCGCCAGCATGGCAGGCAGTGGCGTAGATATTGTTCATCACGAAGTGCGAGTGGCTCGCCAGCACGTACACGTTCTTCTGGGTGCTCTTGCGAAAGGCCACCAGCTGAGCGTAGACCTTGCGCCCGCTAGTTTGTTCCTGCGGCGAGTCATTCATGCTATGCCCTGCGGACAAGCTGTCCGGTAGTGCCGCGTGCATCCCCAGGACGACACTGCGAACCGAGCTGTCCTTGGCATCGTTCGCCAGTACGCCCTTAAACCATGTCATCTGGGCGGCATCGAATTCCTCCGCCGAGGCGTTGTCCATGCTGATGAAATCAACCCCGCGCTCAATCCAGTGGTAGTAAGTCTTCAAGACGTGATCGCTGGGATTGTCTTTCAATCTTTGCTGCTGCAGCACAGGCTTGTTAAGCCAGTCGGCGAACTGCGCGATGTATTGCCCCTTGGTCATGGGTGGAACCAGTTCGTGATTACCGATCTCCAGGAACACCGGCAGATCGCCGAAAGGAAGTAGTTGGTGTTGGATGAAGTCTGGCCAGGCGGCGGCGAAGTAGTTGCTGATGGTGGACGCCGGGTGAGTGTGGAGGTAGTCCTCATCGAAGGTGTAGATGGCGCGATAGTCGCCAAGATGCCAATAGAACGACGCTCCATCGCGACGGACTCCCTGCGCGATCGCCGGCATCACGATGTCGCCGCAGTTGCGCGAGTCGCCCGACACGGCGAACTTCCAGCTCTCAGAAGCGGCCGTCTCTTGCGCTCCAACCGATGCGGCGGCGTACAGGACTAGGAGGAGTGCCAGGACCTGGAATGCAACTCGGAATTCTCGTCCACTCACCGATTTCGCAAAAGGCGTTCTTTGCCAACATATCAAGCATCTTCACCTCAAAGCGCAAGGCCGCAAGCGGCTCGCAGCTTTCCTACATTAACTGATTGCCAACGCTCCGCGCAGGCAATTTCGGTTTAACGTGCAGTGAGTTCTTTGTGGTTGCAAGCAAGTTCCTTTCGCCGCGAGATTGGCGTGCTGATTCGCGCCGTGCGCGAAAGGCACGCATCCATACTTGGCGCCACTACCCCAATTTCACTTGCATTGATATTCACCTGCTAAAGGGATAAGCTTCTGCCGTCCTTACGTCTACGGAGAATCTATGCCATCTAAATTTCGCCGGATCATTCGGTTATTGCTTGCGGTCAGCTTTGTTGTTCGGCTTCGCCATGCTCGGATTCGCAAAGCAGGATGCGACAAAACCTGACGAATCTCGCCTGAAGTCGGCCTATCGCTTCGAACGCAATCATTGGGTGTACGTTCATCTCGAAGGGTCTCCCGCCGATATCGGATACCAGCACGGCTACCTGTTGGCGCCGGAAATTGAAGATGGCCTCAACACCGTTCGCGCGGTGGATACCCACAACACCAAGCGCGACTGGAATTTCTATCGTGATACCGCCCAGAACGTTCTGTGGAAGCATATCGACGCAGAGTACCAGCAGGAATTGCAGGGTATCGTCGATGGCCTGCACGCCCACGGAGTGAATCTGGATCTATGGGACGTGGTGGCGTTGAACGCCATGGAAGAACTTCCCGACTACTACGTTCCCTGGCTCAATAAACGTGAGAAGCGGGCCGATGCACCGGTTCTGAAAGCGCCGGGAAACTGCAGCGCGCTGGTAGCAACCGGCTCGATGACGAAGGACCACAAGCCGGTAATTGCCCACAGTAACTGGACTGACATCGCCACCGGGAGCCGCTGGACCGTAATCTTCGACATCGTTCCTACCCATGGTTATCACATGTTGACGGATGGGTTTCCTGGAGTGATCGTCAGTGACGATGACTTCGGCATCAATTCCGCCGGACTTATGGTTACAGAGACGACCATCACTGGATACGCCTTGTTCGATCCCAACGGGACGCCTGAGTTTGTACGGGCACGCAAGGCGATGCAATATGCCAGTTCGATCGACGAGTACGTGCAGATCATGCTCGACCGCAACAACGGCGGATACGCGAATGACTGGCTGATGGCCGACAATAAGACCGGGGAAATTGCGCGATTTGAGATTGGGCTGAAGATGCATCGCGTATGGCGCACCAAGGACGGCTACTTTGTCGGCTCAAACTTTCCCAGCGATCCGGACTTCATCGAGAAAGAAACCGATTTCGATCCCAACAATATGGGAAGTTCTCCCAATGCTCGTCACAAGCGCTGGGAAGAGCTGATGGCCCAGAGTAAGGGGCAGATCGATGTCGAGCTGGCGAAGAAGTTCCTGGCCGATCACTGGGACAGCTACGAAGGCAAGGAAGACGCAGACGAGCGTAGCCTCTGCGGCCACCTCGCCAACTCGCCGCGCGGTGTGCCGGTGTGGAATCGGCCGCCGTATGCTCCCGATGGAGCCGTGACGGCCCAAGCCACTGACAGCACGATGGCGACGAATATGAGTCTGGAGGCACGGGCTGGCTATCCTTGTGGGGAAGACTTCATTGCGGAGACGTTTCTCAAGGAACATCCAGAGT
Source organism: uncultured Acidobacteriaceae bacterium (assembly GCA_963721155.1). Lineage (GTDB taxonomy): Bacteria > Acidobacteriota > Terriglobia > Terriglobales > Acidobacteriaceae > Bog-257. The sequence continues at coordinate 792,259 of CAVRID010000005.1, forward strand.
TCGACTGGCAACGGCCTGTTTTGAAGGACATGAAGGGCAATCCCTGGGCAGAATTCAAGGCTGCGGACAAACAGTAAGCATTTTCTTTGCTGTCGGATACAGCCGGCATCAGGTCGCCTGCCTTGACGTGGACCGACCAAGCACAATTTTGCAGCTTGCGTGTTACAACAAGCATCTGTTTTTCTATTGGGCGGGCTGGATGACGCCCAATTCAGAGGAGGATGCCAATGTTCCACAAAATCGTTTCCACATCGAATGACTTCACACTTACCATTGCACGCCTGGTGCTTGGACTTGTTTTCTTCGCGCACGGAGCGCAAAAGATGTTGGGCTGGTTTGGAGGCTACGGCTTCCATGGCACGATGGGGTTCTTCACCCAGCAAATGGGAATTCCAGCGCCTCTGGCATTCCTGGCAATCTGCGCCGAATTCTTCGGTGGCCTTGGGCTTCTGGTTGGTCTGCTCAGCCGTATCGCCGCGCTCGGCATCATCGTGAACATGCTGGTTGCCATCGCGACGGTACATCACGTCAATGGTTTCTTCATGAATTGGACCGGTCAGCAGAAGGGCGAGGGATTTGAGTACCATCTCCTGGCGATAGCGCTGGCAATCGTCGTATTGATCAAAGGTTCCGGCGCGATTTCCATTGATCGTGCGATAGCCCGCGAATAGCCGCGGGGGCTCGAGCGGCCGGTATCCGCACTAAAACGGAAGCCCTACCAAAGCCGGCACTCTTCCACAGCGAAAGCTTTTCTCTGCCTGGCCGATAGACAGAGTGGAAGCCTATGCTCTCCGAACCCGATACAAGGGGACCGCAGAGCACGGGTATTTCTGAGCTGTCTCCCGGCAGTGCGGTAGTAAGTTGCCGTCCTGACGGCAGCGCGCCCCAACGACGCCTACAGGAAAAACGGCATGTTCGCGATTATTGGAATGCTGGTGGTACTCGCGGCGGTAATCGGCGGGTTCCTCATGGAGCACGGTCCCATCCGTGTGCTGATGCAGCCTTCCGAGTTACTGATCATTCTCGGCGCGGCCATCGGCACGCTGCTGGTTGCGAACCCTCTGCACACGCTGAAGGCCATACTGAGCGGCCTGACGCTGGTCATCGGCGGCTCGAAGTTCAACAAGCAGCGTTATCTCGACGCCTTAAAGATGATGTACGACTTGTTCGGCAAGATTCGGCGCGACGGCCCGGTTTCGGTCGAGAACGACATCGAGTCGCCCAAGGAAAGTAAGTTCTTCGCTAACTATCCCGCTTTCCTGAAAGATCATGAGACCCGGGATTTTGTGTGCGACACCATGAGGATGGTGACCATGGGAGGAGTGGAAGCGTTCGACGTCGATCAGATGATTGAGGCCGACATGGACGTTCACGCCCACGAGTTGAATCAGCCGGTGGGCGCACTCAGCACCATGGCGGACTCCTTGCCCGGATTGGGGATTGTCGCCGCCGTGCTGGGCGTGGTGATGACCATGAGTGCGCTCGGCGGACCGCCGGAAGAAATTGGCAAGAAGGTTGCCGCCGCCCTGGTGGGAACGTTTCTCGGCATCCTGTTGTGCTACGGATTCGTCGGCCCTCTGGCCGCCAATATGGCCAAGCTGGCGGAAGAGGAGCGCGAGTATTGGCACGTCCTGCGGGTGACAATGATCGCTTTCATGAAAGGCACATCTCCGCTGCTGGCGACAGAGATGGGTCGTCGGGCGATCCCCGGTCACGTTCGACCAACCTTCCAGGAATTTGAGACCAACTGCAAGAAGGCAGTTGGCGAAGGCGCCGCTGCCGCCAGCCCATCGGCGGATGCCGCAGGTTCACCTCAACCGGCTGCAGCTTCCTGACGAGGCATATCGCGTGAGCGCAACCAGCCAAATCATCGTAATAAAGCGCAAGTCCGGCCACGGCGGACACCACGGCGGTGCCTGGAAGGTAGCTTATGCCGATTTCGTGACCGCCATGATGGCATTGTTCATCGTTTTATGGCTGATGAACTCTAGCAAGCAAATCCAAGTCGCAGTTGGTGGCTACTTCAAAGATCCCACGGGCACGGCGAAGATGGTGGGCACAAACCAAACCGGCTCAGGCGAAAACTTCACCTTATCCAAAGACAATATGGCGAAGTTGAAAGAACAACTGCAAACCGTAATTCGCCAGGTCACGGACTTCGACAAGCTGAAAAGTCAAATCGAAATGACGGTCACCGCAGAGGGGCTACGCATCGAATTGCTGGAGTCGGCGAAAGGCACATTTTTTGAGAGCGGACAGCCCGACCCCAATGCCAACGGCAAAGAATTGCTGATCACCCTTGCCCATGAACTAGGAAAGATCCCTAACAAGGTCTCACTGGAAGGTCATACGGATGCGCAACCTTACACGGGCATGGCCAACTACACCAATTGGGAGCTTTCCACAGATCGTGCCAACGCTAGTAGGCGCCTGATGCAGCAGAATGGTCTTCGCGACGATCAAGTTGTGGAAGTGAGAGGATTCGCGGACCAAAAACCGAGAAACGCAAAGGACCCGTCGGACCCCGCCAATCGGAGAATTTCACTGATCGTGCGCTACATTGAGCAGAAAACCCCGCCCCCGGATCCAGCCGCAGCCGTCGAGGAGAAGAAGCCGTAACAATGTGGTGAGTTTTGTCGTGCTATCTCGGCGATGGCCGATACGGCAGGAAGACTTTCACGACACACCCGCGCGTATTATCGGAGCGATTCGCTAGCTCGATAGAACCTCCGTGGGCCTCGGCGATCTGCTGCGACAGGACCAGCCCGATACCCGAACCGCCCGGCTTGGTGGTATAGAACGGAACAAAAGCATTGCTCGGGTTGAGCAGCCCAATGCCGTTGTCTTCAACGATCAGCGCCACCTTGCGATCGTATTGTTCCCATCGGATGGAAACCTTCGCGGCTGGGGATTCCAGACTCGATTGAGTCGCCTGACCCTGCTCCAGCGCGGCATCGACAGCATTACGCACTAGATTGATCAGCATCTGTTCGATGAGGTCGGGGTCGATCATCAAAACCCGTTCCGGACCTGGCACAATCTCGACGTTGAGACGAGTTTCCAGAACGGCAACGCGTTCCATCAGTTGCCGCAACTCAACCGGCTGCAAAGTGGGCTTAGGCATCTGCGCCAGCCGTCGATAAGACTGCAGGAAGCGGTGCAGCGATGCGGTCCGCGATTCGATAATGTTAAGTCCACGTTGAAAATCCGCGTTTTGTTCTTGCGGCAACTGCGGCAGCGGCAGACGTGACGCCAGGCTTCCCGCAATCGAAATAATGGGCGCAAGAGAGTTATTGAGTTCGTGACCCAGAACGCGAATCAAGCGCTGCCATGCGCTGCGCTCTTCTTCACGCAGGGCGCGGCTCACGTCCGAGAGAACGATCAGGGTGTGAGGTATGCCGTTCTGGCGAAAGGAACTCTGGCGCACCATCCAGCGTGCATTAGGAGTCGAGTATGGCAGCGCGACCAGGGTCTCGTTTCTGGCCTCGAAGCAGGCATTCAGTTCGAGTTCACTGGCGGTCTTCCCCAGCAAGCGGGCCGATGGCTGTTGCAACAGTCGCTCGCCCGCCGCATTTACCAGCCGCAGGATGTGTTCGGGATCGAAGGTAAACAGCGGAGCGTCGATTTCGTCGACCACGCGTCGCAAAAGCGCGGTGGTCTCAATGGTCTGGATGCGCTGCTCGGTCAGGATATCGGCAAGAGCGTTGATTTCGAGCGCCAACTCGCCAAGGGCGTCATTGGCTACCGCTCCTCGCGCGCGAAATGAATAGTCTTCTTCACGCAGAGCGCCGACCACGTTGGTCAGGGTTTGCAGTGGTCGCACGATCTGGTCGAGCAGCGCTAACGTCAGCACTAGCCAGAGGAAGAACTCAAGTACCGTCAACGTGATCTTCACGTCGCGCGTCCATGCGTGCGTCCAGATGAGGATGGTGCCGAATGTAATACCGGGAAGGGCGGCCAGTATCGCGAAGAGTGTAATACGTTTTTCGAAGAGTAGCCTCGATCGGCGAGATCGAGCGCGAGAGGTTCGGGCTGCGGACTTGGAGTCGCTGCCTGAACTAGAGCCCATAGCGTTCCATCCGGCGGTAGAGAGCGCCACGGCTCAAGCCCAAGGCCTCCGCCGCCTGACTCACGTTGCCGTGGAAACGCTGTAGAGCTTTACGAACCAGAATGCCCTCGACCTCTTCGATGCTGAGTTCTTCGAGATTTTGTCCCTGCGGTCGTTGCACATTCAGTCCGAGATCGGAGACTTGAATTTCGCTGGTTTGGCACATCAGCACCGCGCGCTCCAGGGTGTGCTCCAACTCGCGAACGTTACCGGGCCAAGCATACTGCATCATGGTCTGAAGAGCCGGCGCAGCAAAACCGGTCACCGACACGCGATAGCGGGCCGCATAGCGCTTCAGGAAGTGCGCCGCCAACGCTGCGATATCTTCGCGGCGCTCACGCAAGGCAGGGATGTGGATCTCAACCGTGTTGAGCCGAAAAAGCAAGTCTTCTCGAAACTGCCCGGCAGCAATGGCGGTTTGCAGATCGATATTGGTAGCGGAAATGACCCGCACGTTGATTCGCTTGGTCCGCGACGAGCCGACGCGCTCTATCTCGCCGGTCTCCAGTACCCGCAGCAGTTTGGCCTGCTGACGCACCGGAACGTTCCCGATCTCGTCGAGGAAAATAGTGCCATTGTCGGCTAATTCAAAACGTCCGATGCGGTCGGTGCGCGCGTCGGTAAATGCACCTTTCACGTGACCGAATAGTTCGCTTTCAAAGGTGCCCTCAGGCAGCGCGCCAGTATTTACAGCGACCAGCGGCATCGAAGCCCGCGCCGACAATGCATGCAACGTCTGGGCGACTACTTCCTTGCCGGTGCCGTGTTCGCCAGTGACCATCACATTGGCATCGGAGGGGCCGATGCGGGCAATGGTTTGCAGCACGGGCTGCATGGACGGAGCGGCTGCGATGAACTCGGGACGACCTTCGGCGCGCAAGAGTTTCGCTTCGGCTTCCAGTTGCTGGGTACGCTGCAGAGCGCGATGCAATTCGACCTGCGTACGCAGGATGGCCAGCAGGCGTTCGTTCTCCCACGGCTTCTGAATGAAGTCGCGCGCGCCTCGTCGCATGGCCTCGACCGCCAGTCCAACGTTACCCCAGGCTGTCATCACGATGACCGGGATACTGCTATCAAACGCAACGATCTCGGAGAGAAGATCGAGTCCTTCCTGGCCGGAGGTGGTGTCGCGGGTGTAATTCAAGTCAATCAGCACTGCATCGTAGAAATCGCTGGCGAGAGATTCCCGAACCGCCGCCGGGGACTTGGCGGTGTCAACTTCAAAGCCCTCGGGACGCAGCAGCAGCTCGATCGCTTCCAGAATGTGCGGCTGATCGTCAGCCGCAAGAATGCGGCCTCCCCGCTGCCGTTGGCGTGTCTCGGTCGGGGACTCCTGCGCTGTCCCAGGGATGGCTTGGCCTTGCGTCTTTGGCAATGTGCTCTCCGTCAGGGTGCAGTGCCGTTTACCGCATCCTGGACCTGAATGCCATTATCTTCCAGAGTAGTTCCAGTGGCGCGCTCCAGTTCGAGCTTGGACTTCTGATAGGCCGTGGTGGCATTTACCAGATCGAGTTCGGCGACGGCCAGGTCGCGCTGCGCGGTCAATGTCTGGAAACTCGACCCCGCACCCAACGTTTGCTCTTTCTGCATGATGTTAAAAGTCTTGTCCGCCAGATCGCGCGCTTGCTTCGCTGCTAGAACTCGAGCGCGGCCCTGCTCCAGAGCGTATTGCGCGTTGCGTACTTCAATGCGAATTTGCTTTTTCAGTTGCTGCAGGCGCAACTCGGACTGACGATACTCCAGCTCCGAGCGATATTGGTCGGCCTTGGCCACTCGATTTCGAATAGGAAGCGTCAGGTTCAGACCCACAAAATAATCTGGAGATGAGTTGTTGAAGGCGTCGCCGAAAGCACCTCCGAAGCAGCAAGGAGCGGTCGTGATGTTCGGAGTCAAGTAATAAAACGGGTTCGGCTCTCCTCCCAAGCCCGTGCCGCCGTAAAAGCCCACCAAAGCAAGCGTTGGAAGCAATGCATTCTTGGCCGCCTGGCGGCTGATCTGGCGGTTCTGCAGATCGATCTGCGACTCCGATAGCTCGGGGCGGTCCTGCAAAGCCAGCGTGATCAGGTCAAGCGTCGATTTGTCGGGAACCGTATCCGTGGGTTCCAGCCTGTCAGTCGGAACTACCGGCATCGACTCCAAAACAGGATCGTCAAGGTTCTTGGTGAGCGCATTCTTGATCAATGATTCCTGCAATTGCAAATTGGTCTTGGCGACGGTCAGGTCTTGATCACGCCGAGATACCTCAGCTTCGGCGCGCATGACGTCCATCGCTGGAATGGCCTGTAGTTGCAGCTGCTTCTGGGCGTTTCCCAAACTCTGCTGCGCAAAGGCAAATGACTGCTCGTTGACTCGCTCTTCTTCGTAGGCACTAACCAGGTCCCAGTAGATGTTGGCAATCTGGGTGACGGTTGCGATGACCTGGCTCTTGAACGCAATGTCGGAGATCTTTTTATTGTTGCGGGCAATGCGCAAGTAACGCAGGTTAGGTCCGGTCCCGAATCCCGCCAGCAGTTGTTGCGTGAACTGAGCGCGGTAATAGGTTCCCAACTGCGGAGTGAGGCTGCTAAAAATGCTATTGGTCGTCTGCCGATTGTTGTCCACCTCAAACGAGAACGTAGTACCGGTGGCAAACGATTGCGTGTAGTTGACGTTCACTTGCGTGGTGTTTAATTGCAGCTGGGGGACGCCATAGATCTGCAGATTGGCAAGTGGTGTCGTCTGGTGCTCAAGCCCGGTTATCGCGGTGACCGTCGGATCATAGGACTGCACTGGAGTTCCGGCACCCAGGGTGGACTGTACCAAGCCCGCAGCACCAGCGCCGGCGCCGCCCGCGCCTCCGGTTGTTCCGCCTGCACCCGCACCCGGCGCACCGGTTCCGAAACCACCCACACCTCCGCCCGGTGTGCCTCCCACGACTCCAGTATTGACGCCACGGAATGACGCACCAGCCTTCGTTCTCTGGATATCGGTGTCGGCGATGGGCAGGTTATATCGGGCGATGGCCAAGTCGAGATTGTTTTCCAGCGCCAGGGCGATTGCGTCCTGCAAAGAGATATACAGCTTGCCATCGCGTATGAGGCGTTCGAAGCGTGGCGAATTGTCCAGCTGCGGCTCAGGTACTTGGCTCGGAGCGTACGCGTCGAACGGGTTACGTGAATGCGGAATCGCCAGCCGCGAGGGTGTATGTATGGAGAGCTGCGCAGGCGTTGTTGAAGTCGATGTCTGCGGCGTTGGCGCATTCGGCATCTCCTCCGGCGCGGCACCAGCCGGCGTTTGTGTCTGTGTCTGTGCCTGCGCGCCCACCAGCAAAAAACATACGACGCACACCAGAATTGGCGACCTGAAAACGCGTTCCATCATGAACGGACCGCCTCCCCACTTGGTGCGAGCGTCGGATTGGCCGTGTCGCCCACTATCCATCCATCGCGCATTTGAATGGTGCGAGTTCCGTACGAAGCGTTCACCTCCGAATGCGTGACTTGCACGATCGTTGTTCCCTCGCGATTCAACGCGCTGAATAACTCCATGATCTCCTTCGCCTGGCTGGAATGCAGATTGCCGGTTGGCTCGTCCGCCAGCAGTAGCGCTGGTTTGTGGATCACAGCGCGGGCGACGCCGACTAACTGTTGCTGTCCGCCAGAAAGCTGATTGGGATACAGGTCCTTTTTGGCAACGATCTGAAAATGGTCGAGGGTTTCGGCCACCATGCCTTGCCTCTGACTGCGTGGGATGTCTTTGTACGAGAGAGGAAGATCGATGTTTTCCTGCACGGTCAGGTCGTCCAACAGGTGATAGCTCTGAAAGACCATTCCGATGTTGCGCTTGGCCAATTCGGCGCGATCTTTGCGTTTCAGCGCGTGCACGGCTGCGTCGCGAAACCAGTATTCGCCAGCCCACTGATCATCGAGTAGGGCGAGCACGTTCAGCAGCGACGACTTGCCCGCACCGGACGGTCCCATGATGGTTATGAACTCACCCTCTTGAATCGTGAGGTCGATACGACGCAAGACCCAAGTCTGTCCTGCTCCCGTTTTGTAACTGCGTTCGACATTCTTAAGGGTGATCATGATTTAGAAACCGCGCTTCGCTGTTTGCTCTTAGCCTTTAGCTCTTGGCTTTTAGCAGGCAGCTGGTAGCAAGTAGTGGCAGCTATTGGCCGATTGTGACGTTTTCCAGCTCGCTAAGGGCTAAACGCTAAGAGCCAAATGCTACGGCTGCGCCTCCTGCATCAGCCTCCGAAGCTCCTCTTCCGCGACCACTTTGCCGTCGAACAAGTGGACTTCACGCTCGGCGTGCGCTGCAAAACGGGGATCGTGGGTCACCATGCAGATGGTGGCGCCTTCGCGATGGAGCTTTTGCAACAACTCCATCACGGCTTCGCCATTGCGCGAGTCGAGGTTTCCAGTCGGCTCGTCTGCCAGCAGGATGGAAGGTGAGCCAGCCAGCGCTCGCGCTACCGCGACACGCTGCTGCTGACCGCCAGACAACTGCGAGGGATAGTGACGCAAGCGGTGGGCCATCCCGACACGTTCCAACGATTCCAGCACCCTGCGTTTGCGCTCGGCTGAGGGCATGCCGTCACGATAGGTCAGCGGCAGCTCGACGTTTTCGTACACGGTGAGGTCGCCGATGAGGTTAAAACTCTGGAAGATGAAACCGATCTCGCGATTGCGAATACGCGACCGATCAGCAAAGTCCAGGTTCGCGACCGGCTGGCCATTGAGCTTGTAGTCCCCGGCGGTCGGCGTGTCGAGCAGTCCGATGATGGAAAGCAAGGTTGACTTGCCGCAGCCCGATGGCCCGGACATGGCAACGTATTCGCCTTTGCGCACCATGAGATGAACGCCAGCCAGGGCGTGCGTCTCGACTTCGTCGGTGTAAAAGACCTTGGTCAGATTTTCGATCTCAATCAGCGGAGTTCCTGCATCGCTCATATGGTTTTCCATTCTCGCTGTTCGCTGTTCGCGCAATCGCTATTCGCTATTCGCTTTTCGCTCTGGGCTCTTCGCAGAGGCTCTTAGCCTAAGCCTTTAGCCTTTAGAAAGCACTACATAATTCTCGGTCTGGCCGTTCCGACCAGCAGTTTCGGTTCGAAACTAAGAGCTAATCGCTAAAAGCTAAAAGCGGAATGCCTAGGCGAAAAGCCAAGAGCGAAGAGCGAAAAGCGTTTTTCCTACTCCAGCCGCACCCGATCGGTGTTATCCCATCGCGACATATCGGAAAGAATGACGGTATCGCCCTCGTGTAGTCCGGAGTCGATTTGAATAAGGTTCACCGAGGCGCGTCCAGTCTTCACCTGTATACGGGTCGCTCCCTTTCCGTCGGGATCAAGTTTGAACATGGAAATTGTGCTGGTCTCCTGACCGAAAGCCGGGCGTCCCACGTAGAGCACGTTCTCCAGCCGCTCCAGATCAATGGTGCCATCGACGCTTAAATCAGGCCGCGCGCCTTTGGGCAATTCGCCGGTCAACTTTACGTCGACCGTTACGGTGCCGTTCTGCACGGCCGGATCAACGCGGCTTACTTCACCGGCAATCACGCCGTTGTGGGTGTCCACCGAGGCAGGCTCGCCGATCTGGACGTCCCGCGCCTGCGTCTCCGGGATTTTCAGCTCAGCCATCAAGTGATTGGGCTGCACAATCTTTGCCAGTTCAGCTCCAGGAAGAACATGCTGACCAACTTGCAGTGGCAAATCCACCAGGACTCCCGCCACCCCGGCCTGTACTTTCAGGCGCTGCAACTGTTTTTGCTTGAGATTGGCCAGAGCGCGCATTTCTTCCACCTTGGCTTGTTGCACTGCCAACTCGGAGACGATGGCTTTCTCATTGATCGTCAAACGTTGATCTTCAATGTTGTTGCGCGTAACCAGTTCCTGGGCTTTGCCTGCTGAGGCCTTCGCAGCAAGACCGGAAATTACGCCGAGATCATAGAGCGCTTTATCGGTCTGCGCCTGACGCTGCGCCTCGGCATAATCGGCGTTGACCGTGGCAGCTCCGGCTTTTTGCGTCATCAGATCGCTATCGAGCTTCACCTTCAGGCTCTGGTACTCGGCTTCCGCCGCCTTCACCTGCAACTGTGCATCCAGCGCCTCTTGTTCGAGTTGCGGATTGCTCATCTCAACCAGGACAGTGTCGGATTCCACGAGCGAACCGGGAAGTTTAACGATTCGAATGACAGTAGCTTCGGTCTCGGCGGGAATTTGGCGAACGTCCTCATGACTGGGGATCAGGGTACCCAGACCACGCACCTGGCGAAGCATGGAGCCACGCTTCACGGTATCGGTCCAAATGGTGCTGCGATCGACCGTGGGAGCGGCTGGCTTGAGCCGCGAAACTCCGACGGTTACACCGACCAAAATCACAATCGCAACACTGACCCAAATGATTTGTCGGCGGCGCTTTTGGCGCTTCAATTCAGGGCGGGCAATATCCATTACGCCTTCCTAAGTGCAAATCGAGAGCCATTTCAGACTGGCATTAGTACATGCGTTCTCAATAGGTTAAGCGAATGCTGCGATCTCCCGGTCGACACGGCTGTGTCCCTAGTCGGATTGTAGTGTCCAATTTCGGACAGCGCAACGAAGATCGCATCGACCGTCGCGAGACTGGCTGAACAGGGCCTCTGTCCCCAGCATAAACGGCAAGGACGCAATCTTGATGGATGGTGAGGTAGGTCTCTCCACTATCATAGGTTCAGCTTCAATGTCGTGAGGTCTGATCAAAACTGCTATGGCTGCAACTAGCTTCGAGATTCCGACTGGAGTCACGAAGGCCCCAGAAACGTCTGCGCGGATGATCTCGCTGGATGTCTTTCGCGGAGTCACGATCGCGGCCATGATCTTGGTTAATAATCCAGGAAACGGGGCTGCCTATTGGCCGCTTCGGCACGCTAAATGGAACGGATGGACCCCGACCGACCTGATTTTTCCGTTCTTTCTGTTTATTGTCGGCGTGTCGCTCGTGCTTTCCTTCCAGTCGAGACTGGGACGTGGCGATTCCACCCGGTCGCTTGCACTGCACACGGTGAAGCGTAGCCTGACAATCTTCGCTCTCGGCCTGTTGTTAAATGGACTTGGCTTCTTTTATCTCGGGACATGGAGAATTCCCGGCGTCTTGCAGCGCATTGCAGTCGCCTACTTCGCCGCTGCAATAATGGTGCTGTACTGTAGGAAGGCGTATGCGCGCGCGCTATGGATTGCGGCGCTTTTGGGGAGCTATTGGCTGCTGATGCGATACGTACCGGTTCCCGGCTACGGGATACCTGGCCGCGATATTCCCTTTCTTCATCCCGATGCCAATTTTGCCGCGTACCTTGACCGCAAGTTCATGACGGGCCATCTGTACGAAGGAACGCGCGATCCCGAGGGAGTGCTTAGCACATTGCCCGCAATTGCCACTACGCTGTGCGGCGTCCTGACTGGAGAGTGGCTGAGCTCGAAGCGTAGTCAAGCGCAAAAAGTGATCGGCCTGCTTGCCATGGGTGCTGCTGGACTGGTTCTTGGCGAGCTTTGGAGCTTCTGGTTTCCCATCAACAAGAACCTGTGGACCAGTTCGTATGTCCTGTTCACTGCAGGGGCCGCGCTGCTTTGCCTGGCAATCTGTTATTGGATAACGGACATCAAGCATCGGCGAAGCTGGGTGACCACGTTCTTTGTCATCTTCGGCACAAATGCAATCGCGGCGTACGTATTGTCGGAGCTAATAGGCTTCCCACTTCATTGGCTCGACTATATTTTCCAGCAATCCTTTGCTGGTGCAGTTTCTGCTGGCATGGCATCGCTTCTGTATTCACTCACGGTTGTCGGCCTGTGTTTTCTGCCGGTCTGGTGGATGTATCGAAGAAAGATTTTCCTCAAGGCTTGACTGAGGCGATGCTGCGACGCAGACACTCAGAGAGGCCCTGATTAAGTCTGGCTCTTTGAAGGGGACGGCCTTCAGAGTCTGTGTGAGAACAACTGTCGCCCCTACAGGGCTCGGATTAATTACCCACTTTACCCAGCATTCCGCCGGCGGCTCCATGCTGGGCTAGACTCTTTCGCCCCTGCGGGGCTCGTTTCTTGTGCGATTCACTCCACCGTACCAACTGGAAGCGAGTACTCACACAGACTCTTCAGGCCGTCCGTAAATGCCAAATATGAGGCTGGGCTTTAGCCCCTGAGGAGTTCAACGGACTTAATCAGAGATTCCCTGGCATGTGCCACCGCCCACCACTCGGTCGTACCGTCGCCCATTGACGCCCCTAACGCGCTGCCCTAATATCCGGAGCAATGGCAATTCAGGCCCCCAGCAGCGGCCAGGTACTGGGGCACTACCGGCTGATCGAACAGATTGGCGCCGGAGGCATGGGTGTGGTCTTTCGCGCCCATGATGAGCAATTAGAACGCGACGTCGCGGTCAAGATACTGCCCGCAGGATTATTCGCCGACGATGCCACCCGCAAGCAGTTCCGCAAGGAGGCTCTGGCGGTTGGCAAGTTAAATCACCCCAACATCGCCATGGCCTTCGACTTCGGGGAGGAACGTGGCATCGATTATCTGGTCACGGAATATATCCCCGGCGTCAATCTTGACCAGATGCTCGCCCAGCAAGCTCTTCCGCAGAAGACCGTCCTTGAATTGGGCATTCAGCTGGCGAGCGGTTTGGAAGCGGCGCATCGCGAGAACGTCATCCATCGCGATCTCAAGCCGGGAAATATTCGGGTCAACCCCGACGGTCAGCTGAAAATACTCGACTTTGGTTTGGCCAAACTGGTTGAGCCCATCGAGGTAGCTGAGACCGCCAACCTCAATACCACGCCTTTCACTCAGCGGAACTATGCCTTACATGGCGCCTGAGCTGTTGCGCGCCGAGGCCGCCGATGCGCGCTCCGATATTTGGGCTGCCGGAGCGGTGCTGTATGAAATGGCTACGGGCAAGCGTGCGTTCCCCGACCGTCAGCCGTCGCTGCTGATCGATGCCATTCTGCATTATGATCCGGTGCGACCTTCGCTCCTCAATCCCGAGGTTTCCCCCGCGTTGGAAGCCGTGATCCTGAAAGCAATGGATCGGGAGCCCGACCTGCGTTATCAGTCGGCGCGGGAGTTGAAGGTGGATTTGGAGCGGCTCGCAGCCGGAACCGGGCCCCTTTCGGTTGACTTAGCATCGCACGACCGCTCGCGACAAGGACCACGAATAAAGCGATGGATCGCCGCGACGGCACTTTGCTTAGTTTTGGTGGGCGGCGGGTTGCTGTACCTGAGATTCAGAGCGCGTCCCCAGGGCGCGACGCATCGACTCTCCGTTCTGGTGGCCGATTTCGAAAATCGCACCGGAGATCCTGTTTTCGATCAAACTCCCCGCGAACTTATTTCCACTGCGTTGGGTGAGTCGCACCAAGCCACTATCTTCCCTTCCAGCCGCATACCTGAAGTCCTTAAGAGGATGCAAAAACCACCGACCGTGACCATCGATGAAAATGTCGGCACGGAGATCTGCACGCGGGAAGGTCTGCAGTCGGTCGTCTCAGGCTCAATCTCTAAGCTTGGAAACAGCTATCTGCTGCTGGTTCGAGTCTTGAATTGCAACGGCGATCTGATCGCCAGCACAGAGAAGGAGTTCTCTCATCCCGAACAGCTACCCGCCATGATCGACGAGACTGCGCCAGTCATACGGCGAGAGCTGGGCGAATCAAAAGCCGCCATACAGCAATCCTCCCAACCATTGGCTCTGGTTACTTCCGGGTCGCTGGAGGCGGTCAAGCTCTATTCTTCCGGCAAGAGACAGCTATATCTTGGAGACCGCCGCGGGGCAGTTTCATTCTTCACCAAGGCTGTGGAGTTGGATGACAACTTCGCGATGGCCCACGAATATCTCGGCGTGGCGTACCAAGACTTAGATGACGAAGCCCGCGCAGAAAAGGAATATTCCAAAGCCGTCCAACTCGTTGGCAGAGTAACCGAACGAGAGCGGGAGAAAACCCTGGGCGATTACTGCCTATTCAAGTCTAACTTCGACGGTGCGATTTCCCACTATCGCGTATTGGCTACGCTCTCACCGGAAGACCCTGTCGTCCATCTGAACCTTGGGGAATGCTACAGAGATCAATTCCGCTTTGACCTGGCGATAGAGGAGGCCAAGAAAGCGGTTGACCTGCAGCCCGCACCCGGCCCAAAGGTCAGTTTGGCTATCTATTACTACTTGAGCGGGGACTCCCGGCGAGCCATGGAGACTGCGCGAGAGGCTTTACAGGAATACCCGGATAACGCTCGAGCGATGTATCTGATCGGCAGCTATTATCTCGCTGCCGGTAAGCCGTCAGACGCAGACCATGTGTGGCGGCAGTTGCTCGCGGCGGGAGACGCGTCCAGAGCTCGGTCCGCAATGGCGGACGCCGCCCTAGTCCGTGATAATCCAAAAGAAGCCATAATTCAACTCCAGAGTGGCTTAATTGCTGACTCGAATCTACAGAACAGCTACGAATTGCTGAGAAAGAAGATCCTTCTCGGTGACATGTATTGGGCCTCAGGTGACCACCAATCGCTTAAAGACTCTATTCAGGATCTTCCGCAACCTGAGGCCCCTGAGCTCATCTTTCTGCTCGGCCGACTTTACGCGCGGGCCGATCGGATGGAAGATGCCCAGAAACAGCTACGTCGCCTGGAACAGCTACCGGACAGGACGCCGACTGTGGAGTCGTTCTCCAACCTATTGCAGTCTGAAATGGCCGCCTCACAGAGCCATTATCCTGATGCTGTTCAATGGGCGAAGCTGGGCGTACAACATCTCAATTCGCCCCTTGCGATCGAGACCCTCGCAAGAGCCTATGAGCTTGCAGGTGAGAGCGAAAACGCGGCCCAACAGTATGAGATTATGCTGGCCCGCAGCAATGAACGTCAGTTTGACGCCATTGACGCACCTGCGTTGCATGCTGTCGCGAAGGCACACTATCGTCTTGGAGTCCTATATCAGGCTTTGGGGAAAAAGGATCTAGCAAAAGCGCAATTCAGTTCATTCTTGAACTATGCGGATGGGGCAGAGCATACAGGGCCCTCATTTGAAGACGCCAGGAAGAGGATGAACGAACTCAGCGCGAAGATGGCCGGGGCGACAGGCCAACCCCTGCCACGTAGAGAATCGCCTCATTGAAGCCGTCGATGCCCAAGTCTCGTTCGATCAGCGAATCTTTCAACGCCATGGTGCTGAACGGGGCAAGCCCCAGATGTGTGGCAACCAGACAGAAAGTCTGGCAGAGGTGACCCGCGTCGAGGATCACTGTCCTATAAGCCCGTGGGAAGCGGTACTTCCACATCGACCTGGGAAATACGGCCGTGATCAAGAACAATGCCGCCGCTCGCCCCACCCAGTTCTGTCCGGCGCAATATTGGCTGGCCCTACCGCGTGGTATCCCTGCCGAGACCTGCCTCAAAGTATGCTTGTTCGCAGCGTAATGATAAAGTCCAGGCGCCACATTCGTTACTTTGCGGGCCAGCACGTACACCTCGCAGGGGTGCCGGGCGCCAGCGGATGGGCTGGTTTTCTGCGGCAGATAACCGAGGACCGAAGAGTCGATGAATCCCGTTACTCCCCAAGTGTAAAACAGCAGTGCAGAAAGATCGTTAAGCTCCAATTCCCCGGGCGAGAACTCGCGGTGAGTGCGGCGATTCAGCAACACAGCACTAAGTTCGGAATCCGTTAATTGTACCTTCGGAAGAGAGAAGCCCTTCGCACCAGACGACTTGAAGAAATCAGGTTGGGGAGATTGCCTCAGGTACGAGCGCATGTGCTTGGCGATTTGCGCTTCCGATGTCGTATAAGGCATGTCCTTTGTGCCGAAGTGCAGGATTGCGGCATGAGGTAGCCAGGGAGACCAGCTTGCAACGAAACACTGGTCCTGCTTCGCCTGAGGCGACCCCTCCCGTACCAAGAGACCTTCGCGGGCGAGATGTTTTATGCTGCGGGCTAAGCTTTGATAGCCATACTGCGGTAATTCTTGGTGCGCCTCCTCCACCGAACGCCAATCGGCAAAAACATGCAGAACCTGTGTCGTAACTGGATTGGCGGACAGCAGGGCACCCGTTCGATAGTTTTCAATTATGAATTGCCCGGCACGCCAATAGCTGAAGATGCTCGTTGCGCGACGCCATCGCATCAACAGACTCAGCCCTTAGGTTTCTTACAGTTTGCGCCGAAAACCGGCGAGAATACATCGTGGCAGAAACAGTTGAGTTTCTGTTTCAGTTCCTTGAGATCAAGGTCCAGATCAGCCTCCAGGCGCTCAATATCCTTGACGACGTCACGATGCACGGCTTCATACTGTTTCTTGGTCAATCTCTTGGCCGTAGATTTGGATGAGGTTTTCGCCGGAGACTTCTTCTTGACTGGCACGAATCCTCCTACAAGAACTTCGAAGATTTACATCGGTGCTGGGCAGGCCATAATTTATGTTCGCAACCCGCGGATGTCAACATAATTGTGGCTACCGCGGGCCGGTTCCTCAGTGCGCCACGCTTCCTAATCGCGTTTGTCTGCTTGGCTTACTCGCTGTTTTCGCGGGTAACGTCCCCTCTGATATCCAGGTTGCGAATCAACCGGTGCAGATCATTGGAATGACGCCAGCGTAGCAGCCGGTAGATATCGTCGAGAATATTTTCATCCGTGAGACCAAGGACCAATATGCCGCGACCCACAACGCGGTCCGACCGTCGCCCATTGACGCCCCTAACGCGCTGCCCTAATATCCGGAGCAATGGCAATTCAGGCCCCCAGCAGCGGCCAGGTACTGGGGCACTACCGGCTGATCGAACAGATTGGCGCTGGAGGCATGGGTGTGGTCTTTCGCGCCCATGATGAGCAATTAGAACGCGACGTCGCGGTCAAGATACTGCCCGCAGGACTATTCGCCGACGATGCCACCCGCAAGCAGTTCCGCAAGGAGGCTCTGGCGGTCGGCAAGTTAAATCACCCCAACATCGCCATGGCCTTCGACTTCGGGGACGAAGGTGGCATCGATTACCTGGTCACGGAATATATCCCCGGCGTCAATCTTGACCAGATGCTCGCCCAGCAAGCTCTTCCGCAGAAGACCGTCCTTGAATTGGGCATTCAGCTGGCGAGCGGTTTGGAAGCGGCGCACCGCGAGAACGTCATCCACCGCGATCTCAAGCCGGGAAATATTCGGGTCAACCCCGACGGTCAGCTGAAAATACTCGACTTTGGTTTGGCCAAACTGGTTGAGCCCATCGAGGTAGCTGAGACCGCCAACCTCAATACCACGCTTTCACTCAGCGGAACTATGCCTTACATGGCGCCTGAGCTGTTGCGCGCCGAGGCCGCCGATGCGCGCTCTGATATTTGGGCAGCCGGAGCGGTGCTATATGAAATGGCGACGGGCAAGCGTGCGTTCCCCGACCGTCAGCCGTCGCTGCTGATCGATGCCATTCTGCATTATGATCCGGTGCGACCTTCGCTCCTCAATCCCGAGGTTTCCGCCGCGTTAGAAGCCGTGATCCTGAAAGCAATGGATAGGGAGCCTGACCTGCGTTATCAGTCGGCGCGGGAGTTGAAGGCCGACCTCACTCGGATACTCGCGGGCGATGAGTTGTCCACGGCACCTCTTCACCGCTCCAAAGTTCTCGAGGTTGAAGGGAGATCCCGCAATCGCAAGATCGCATTGATCCTTGCAGGTGTATTGCTGGTAGGAGTCGCCGCGGGATATGCCATCAAACGATGGTGGCCAACCGCAGCCACAACCCAGCAGCGAATCCTGGCCGTATTGCCCTTCGATACAGTCGGGCAGGATCCCGCCACTGGCGCCCTTGGTCTGGGCCTGACGGAAACTCTTACCGCCAAGCTGGCCGAGGCCAGCGCTTCGGATGGCATCCAGGTAGTCTCGCCGCGCGACCTGCGCGATCAGGGAGTTAAGACCGCGGCAGACGCACGTCGCGAGTTTGGCACTGATCTCGTTCTCGAGAGCAGTCTGCAGCGCTCGGGGCAGACGATTCGCGTCAACTGTTTCCTCGTGGATTCCAAGACGCACCGTCAAATCGCAGCCCGCAGCATCACCGTAGACGCCGGCGACACGTTCGGATTGCAGGACCAGGTGGTGAGCGAGACCCTGGACATGCTGCCGGTGCAAATCAAACCCGAGCAACGCCGCAAGTTGAACGTCCGTCAGGACACGCAGCCCGCGGCGTATGAAGCATACATACGAGGACGAGGTTATCTGCAGGAACCCGGTTCCGAAAATCTCGACAAAGCCATTGCGGAGTTCACCAAGGCGATCCACATCGATCCCAACTACGCGCTTGGCTATGCCTTGCTTGGGAATAGTTATTGGCTAGGATTTCAGCAGTACGCGAAACCAAATGACTGGGTAGCGAACGCCTCCCGCAATTGCCAAAAGGCGCTGTCGCTAAACCCAGAACTGGTGGCAGGTCATGTTTGCATGGGCAGACTTCTCACTGGGTCTGGAAAGTACGATCAGGCCGTCGAACAATTCCAGCAGGCAATCGCCGCCGAGCCGGGCAGCGAGGACGCCCTCACTGGTTTGGCTGAGGCATATACCCACCTGGGAGACTTCACCGCCGCCGAAGCAACCTACAAAAAAGCAGTCGCGCTGCGGCCCGAGTACTGGGGTGTATACAGCTGGCTAGGCGCATTCTACTCCGGACAAAACCGGTATTCGGATGCCGCCGCCGCATTCTTGAAGGTGACCCAGCTTGCGCCCGGAAACTACCTCGGTTATTCCAATCTGGGTGGCGGCATACGGTCTCGCGGGACGTTATTCGGACGCAATAGCTGCATTGAAGCGTTCGATTGAACTACGGCCTAGCTTGGACGCGTACGGAAATCTAGGTTACACCTACACTCTAATGCACCGTTATCCCGAGGCCATCGCGGCATTGGAACAGGCACTCAAGCTCGACGATAAGGATTGGATGAACTGGGGAAACCTGGCGGACGCACTCTACTGGAGTCCGAATCGGCGCGGTGAGGCCGAAGCTAAATATCGCAAGGCTATTTCTATCGCAGTTTCCAAGTTAGAGGTCAACCCCGACGACGTTTCGACACTGGCCTATCTGGCCGATTACTCTGCCATGATTGGCGACCGTCAGTCGGCTTTTCGACTATCTTGAAAAAGCTCTGAAGATTGCTCCTCTCAATGGAGAAGTGCTGTTCCGGGCAGCCATCGTCCACCATCACTTCAACGAAATCGGTCAGGCGCTTTCGTATCTCAAGAAAGCGGCCGACGCGGGTTATCCGCGCACAGTCATCCGCGATACTCCTGACTTCGGTGACCTTCAGCAGGAACCACAGTTTCGTAGCCTCGTCTCCACTACTTAGGTCGCATCGTCCCCGGCTTGATATGCATTCCGAACGTTCCTGAGCCGTTGTTACAAGCTCTGATTGTTGACCGTGACGCTGCTGTAGTAGTAGGTGTTGTTCACGCTTGCCGCAGTTGGCGTTCCCGCATTTTGGGAGGTTCCCTGTGGGCTGTTCACCGGGCAGTTTGCAGACGCGAATGGACAACTGGAAAATTGGACATTGAATTGAGGGTTCGCTCCAGCCGCGCCCAGTTGGTAGGTGACATCCTGGTCATCCTCCACATCGATGACCCCAGTGGAGTTGTTCTGGGTGCATTGGCCGTTACTGATAGCCAGCGTGATGGTTAGAGCGCCGGCGGCAACCGGACGCTCTTTGTTGCAAGCGGGCAGAAAAAGCAGCAAAACCATTACCACCAGAAGAGTGACACGACTTTGGCGACAGGTCATGACGGTTCCTTTCTTTTGCGTGTGCAACACTACCACGCTGGGACTCGGTGTCAAGTAAAACTGTTGCAAGTGTCCTGCCATCGACGCCGCAGCACTTTTGGGATGGCAAGCCTCACACCTAGACGCTGGCGTAATGGTCTTCTTCTTCATTGAGTGCGCGCTTTCAGTTCAATCAGATAACTGTCTCCCGCGTTCACTCGCCCTGCATCTCCTCTTTGATATCCAGGTTGCGAATCAATCGGTGCAGGTAATTGGGATGAAGCCCAAGCAGCTTGGCAGCCTCGGTGTAATTTCCTTTGGTTTGCGCGACCGCATCAATGATCAGTTGTTTCTTGAGCTGATTGATTCGGTCATGATATTTGACAGCACTGGTCTCGGCTGGCCGCGTTTCCAGCAAGGCAGCCGGTAGATCGTCGGGGAGAATTTCATCCGTCAGACCAAGCACCATGGCATGCTCGATGGCATTCTCCAGCTCCCGCACATTTCCCGGCCAGCTATAGCTCATCAACAGCGCCCGCGCCTCCTGCGAAATGCCTTTGAGGGCGCGCTTGCACTTCTCTGCATATTTGGCGGCAAAGTAGATGGCGAGTAGCGGAATGTCATCGGAACGCTCCCGCAAGGGCGGGACTACCATCGAGACCACGTTCAAGCGGTAATAGAGGTCCTGCCGGAACTCGCGGTCCTTGATTGCCTGTTCCAGGTCTTTGTTAGTGGCCGTGAGCACCCGCGCATCAAACTTCAGCGTGCGAGTGCTGCCCACGCGCTCGAACTCGCGCTGCTGCAACACTCGCAGCAATTTCGCCTGGAGGGGAGACGGCAGCTCGGCAACCTCGTCGAGAAAAACGGTGCCGTCTTCGGCTACTTCCAGCTTGCCTTTCTTAGTAGCAATGGCGCCGGTGAAGGCGCCCTTTTCGTGTCCGAATAATTCGCTTTCCAGCAGCGCTTCGGGAATGGCAGCGCAATTGATAGCGACGAACGGTTTGCTGGCGCGCGGGCTATTGTGATGGATGGCGCGGGCCACCAGCTCTTTTCCCGTACCACTTTCTCCGCGAATAAGGACGGTCGAATCGCTGCCAGCCACCTTGGCGATGAATTCCTGCACCTGGCGCATCGAGGCACTTTCGCCAACGATGACGCCATCCAAATCCAACTCGGTTTGCAGACGTCGATTTTCGTTCCGCAGAGTCTCCAGAGCCAGAACGTTCTCCAACGTGACCGCAGCGATTCCGGCGACCGAGGTGAGAAAGTTGACGTGATCGTCTTCAAATCGTTTTCCGGGCCCGGAAGCAATCAGATACAGAACTCCTATGGTGCGTTCCACTGCTATCAGGGGCATGCATAGGACACTTTCTGCGTTGCGTGATTGAGATGCGGGCTTGGTGATAATGGCGGAACGCTCCCACAGCGCACGCTGCACAATGTCTCGCCGGATCTGCAGTTGCGGAACGTCGCCAGCTTTACGACTCCAAGTGCAGCTCGAGCTGGGATCATCGTCCACATGGCGGGTGATTACGACGGCAGCGGAGTCCGCAGGAACAACTTCGCAAATCAACTCCAGAAGCCTCTGCTGTAGTGGCTCCAGTTCGCGGATTGAATTGATGGTGCTTGCGACCTTGAACAGGGCGTTAAGATCGCGCGCCATCCGGCCAACATCAGTACCGAGGTCGGCCCCAGACGGCAGTCGGCTTGTGCTCGTAGTGGTTAGAACATCGCCTGGAGACTCATCCCGGAACTGCACTAATCGCGAGATCAAACTGTCGTCTTCGCCGATTAGAAACACCAGCTCGCAATGTCCCACTCGAATCGTGTCTCCGTGCCCCAAGAGTTTTCGCCTTACCGGGATGCCGTTCACGAACGTCCCATTGTGGCTATCCAGGTCAACCAGATGGAAGGCCGCGTCGGTTTCGCTGATGGAGAAGTGCTTTCGCGACACCGCGCGGTCATGCAGGCACAAGTGGTTGGCAGAATCACGCCCCACTGAGAACTGACTCCCCGTCAGTCGTACCACAGTGCCTTTTGCCGATCCCGACACCACCACGACTCTCGAGTCCACGAACCGCCTCCGGGCTGCTAGTTTAGCCCAGTCCCACCGAATCACGGAATTTATCTGACAACATCAGGCCAACTAACGCAATGGATAGATGCGCTATCTGTTCGGATATTGCCGGGCATGCGAGTTCAGACTCCAAAAGTGTCCCCTGCTTTTTCTCCGTTGACACAAGTCATTGCAAATCAAGAGCGAAGAAGATGTGGCTGGAATCGCTTCGGCCTTGGCATCAGGCTTGCAATATCTAAAAGCGTCACAGCAAGCTTCGGATCGAAATAGCGGAGCAGCTGTAAACAAAATTCAATCTGGGTTCCCAAGACCGGAGCCCCCAAGGAGGAGTTATGAAAAGCAGATTCTACGGGGCCCTCGCGACGCTCGCGGTTGCTCTGACGGTAGGTGTATCTTTTGCCCAAGCACAGTCCCGGGTTAACGCGGATGTACCTTTCGCTTTTACCTTGCAGGATAAAGCAATGCCGGCAGGCAACTACCAGATCATCGCGCGGAGTGCTCAAGTGCTTGAGGTGCGGAGCCTGGATTCGCAGCACGGGCAGTTGCTGATAAAGCAGATGGCAGTGCAGTCTAACAAGGACCAGAGCCCGAAGCTGGTATTCCACAAGTACGGCGACCAGTACTTCCTGACCCAAATCTGGTACGGCGACAGCCGGAATGGTGTCGGGTTTGCGGAATCGAAACGCGAGAAAGAAATCAGCATGGCGAGCAATGATGCTTCCAGCGCGCCCGAAACCGTGATTGTTGCGATGAAGTAGCTGTGACGCCACCAACGAAGAAACCCGGAGCTAAAACTCCGGGTCTTTTCGTTGAATAAACAATAGATGTCCGATGGAAAATTGGTATTCACCAGGCGCGCCGCGGTCCACCGCCGAGCACGCGCGCAGGTAATAGGATAATGGCCTTCAGCAGCTCCAGCACTCCCTCAACAGCAAAGCCCAGTATCCGGAACGGCAACAAGAACAGCCACACCAATGGATAGAGAATGAGCACGACCAGCGCCAGCGGCCAGCAGAAAAACAACACCACGCACCAAAGAAGGAAAGTCAACATAACTTCTCCTCTCTATAAATACGATACACCGGGCAGCGAAGTTCCGCGCCGCGGATGGGAGTTTGACTTCGGGTGTCGCAGACTTCGTGGAGCACGCCTTCACAGGCTGCTGAAAAACTCGGAGTGTGATGGGTGGAATGTAAGTTTGGTGGGAGCCCCCGCATTTATGCGGGGGGAAGGAGCGCTTCAGCGCTCCGGGATGAATTTGGGCTTTTGATCGCGCGCTTTAGCGCTGGGCATCGAAAAGCCCAGGCCTAAAGCTCATTGAGAGATCGAACGCTTTTCCGCTGGACTGAAGTCCAGCTCCCCCTGCTGAAGCAGGGGGCTCCCACGCAGACCGTTCACCAGAGTTTTTCAGGAGCCTCTTCAGCCGTGCCGTTACTGCACATGAAGAGTTGGGCTTCAGCCCCTGAGGAGACCTGCATTTCGTTTGACCCCCTCAACACTGAAGTCCGTCAGTGCCCGAGAGTTATTAACTATGCCCTCCGCCGCCGCTAATCTCGCGCACGATCGAGCCGACAAACGCTTTCGCATCGCCGAATAGCATGAGTGTGTTGTCGAGATAGTAGAGCGGATTGTCGATTCCGGCGAATCCCGGACTCATGCTGCGCTTGATCACCATGACCGTACGAGCCTTGTCAACGTCCAGAATCGGCATCCCGTAGATCGGACTTCCGGCATCGCTGCGCGCCGCCGGATTGGTGACGTCGTTCGCTCCGATCACGAGCGCGACATCCGTCTGTGGAAAATCAGGATTGACCTCCTCCATGTCCAGCAACTTGTCGTACGGGATGTCGGCTTCCGCCAGCAAAACATTCATGTGCCCCGGCATGCGGCCAGCGACCGGATGAATGCCAAACTTCACATCCACGCCCTTCTTGGTCAGCGCGTCGTACAGTTCACGAACCTTGTGCTGCGCTTGCGCTACCGCCATGCCATAGCCAGGAACAATCACGACTTTGTTCGCCGCCGAAAGAATCGCTGCGGCTTCCTCAGCCGTCGCACTGCGCGCAGTGCGGGTCTCGACCGCACCAGCCGCCGAGGTTTGTACTTGTCCAAACGCTCCGAACAGCACATTCGTAAATGACCGGTTCATCGCCTTGGACATGTTGACCGAGAGAATGAAGCCTGACGCTCCATCCAACGAACCCGCCACGATCAGGAGTTTGCTATTAAGAACGAAGCCCATGGCCGCAGCCGAAAGTCCAGCGTAGGAATTCAACAGCGAGATCACGGTCGGCATATCGGCGCCCCCAATGGGCACGATCATCATCACGCCGAAGACAAGAGGAATCGCCACAATCGCCGGATACAGATACACAGCTTCGGGATGAAGCACCAGATACACGGCGATTCCAATCGAAATCGCCAGCAATCCCAGGTTGACGAAGTTCTGTCCCTTGTACGTAATCGGCCGCTGCGGGAGGATTTCCTGAAGCTTGCCCGCGGCCATCAGGCTACCCGTGAACGTCAGCGAGCCGAGGATGACTTCCAGAGACAAGCACCGACATCATGAACGGGGGAACATTCGGGGCTCGCAGATAGAACTCCGCCGTCCCAACCAAGGTCACGCAAAGTGCACCGAAAGCATGGCTCAGCGCAGTTCGCTGCGGGACCGCCGTCATTCCGACATTGCCGAGGGGGACGCCAATAATCGCACCCAGAACCAGTCCGATCGCGATCCACTTGTAATCGACGATGCCGTGATAGAGCAGCGTGCCGGCGACGGCCAATACCATTCCGACTTCGCCTGCCCAGACGCCGCGCCGCGCGGTGGTCGGCGAGCTCAGCCACTTCAGCGACAGAATGAAGAGGACAGCCGCAATGATATAGGTGATTTCGATGAGGTAATCGGACCCTGGGATCATGGCTTCTGCGTCCGGCTGGATTTGAACATCTTCAGCATACGGTCCGTAATGATGAAGCCGCCCACGGCGTTGCTGGTCGCGGCAATGATGGCTATTGTTCCGAGCACCGTCGCAAGCGTGGTCTTGTGCTCACCCGCCAGGATGATGGCGCCCACGACGGCGATTGCGTCCAGCGCATTGGTGAGCGACATCAACGGGGTGTGCAATAGCGGCGACACGCGCCGAATTACCTCAAAGCCGATGAACGCCGCAAGTATGAAGACGTACAGGCTGTTGATCAGGTCAACCTTGACCATTAGCTTGGCTCCTTCGATTGAGTGACCAGGGCTGGCAGCGAATAGAACTCCCGCACTCGTGGGTTCACTATTTCGCCTCCCTGAGTAACCAGGGTGCTGCGAGTGATCTCATCTTCCATGTCCAGCACAAGTTTTCCATCCTTCACCATGTGCAACAGGAAGTTCGTGATGTTCTTGCTGTACATCTGACTGGCGTGGTACGGAACCGCACCGGCCAGATTAACGGTGCCGATTATGGTCACGCCGTGTTCGACTATCTGCTCGTCCATCCGGGTCAGTTCGCAGTTGCCTCCCCGTTCCGCCGCCAGGTCCACGATGACGGAGCCTTGCGCCATACCCGCCACCATCTCCTTGGTCACCAGCACTGGCGATTTCTTTCCAGGAACCACTGCCGTCGTGATAACAACGTCGCTTTCGGCGACGACCTTACCGAGCAATTCACGCTGGCGCTGGTAAAACGATTCGTCCTGCGCTTTCGCATAGCCTCCTGCATCTTGAGCATCGGCGGCCTCGATCGGGAGTTCGACGAATCGGCCTCCCAGGCTTTGGACCTGTTCCTTGACCGCAGGCCGCAGATCGTAAGCCGACACCACGGCGCCCAATCGGCGCGCGGTTGCTATGGCCTGCAGACCGGCGACGCCAGCACCGATCACCAGCACTCGCGACGGCGTTATGGTGCCGGCCGCGGTTGTCAGCATGGGAAATATCCGAGGTAAGGTATCGGCGGCAACCAGCACAGCCTTGTAGCCCGCAATGGTCGCCATCGAGGAGAGCGCGTCCATGCTTTGCGCGCGCGTGATTCGCGGCATTAGCTCGACTGAAAAAGCCGAGACACCCGTCTTCGCTATGGCTTCGACGGTGTGGATATCGCCCAGTGGCCGGAGAAATCCGATCAAAGTTTGACCGCGGTGGAGCAGGGGCAAATCAGCAGCGCCAGTCTTGTCATTCGGTCCGTAACAAAGAACCTGCACCACGACGTCGGCGCGGAATATTTCCTCGCGCGTGGCGACAATCTTCGCGCCCTTATCAATGTAGTGGGTGTCGGTGTAACCGGCTTCCAGGCCGGCTCCCTTCTCCACCATAACCTCGACACCCGCCTTGGCATAGCTAGGGATCACCGCAGGTATAAGTGCCACGCGCCGCTCCCCCGGAAAACTCTCGCGGGGAACACCAACAATCATGAAGCCTCCTCACTTTTCTGCGCCGTTTGCGGCGACAAAGCCCAGCCGATACTTCAGATATTTGAAATCGGCCCGAATGGAGCATTCTATCTAGAGTCTTGCGAATGTCCACTTTACCTGATCGAGGCCGGACGCCGAAGGGGCCTGAATGAACTTACGGCCAGGTTGGTACCGAGTACGACAACAATCGCCACTATGCTATAGTGACAAAGACCGCAACCACCTGAAATCAGGTGACCTAAGCACGGAGAGGTGGCCGAGTGGCTGAAGGCGGCGGTTTGCTAAACCGTTATACGGTCAAAAGCTGTATCGGGGGTTCGAATCCCCCCCTCTCCGCCAGGTTTTCCGCAACCCCAATCGCTTATCACTTCGCAGTTGCCGATAAAGGTGTCAGCATTGCCGGTAGTGTTCTTGTTGCCGGCATCGTATCCAACGAAGGTGTCGTTGCTGGCCGTGGTGTGCTCTGCGGGCGACAGTTCGAGCTCTAGCCCTCTGCTGTTTGCTCTGCCGGTCGAGGTCCGCCCTAAAGACTGCCGCAATGATCAAAGACCACGCCCGCGTAAGGGTAGCACCCGTCGTGGGTGTTGGTGAAAGTGCCTAGCGTTATCTCCGAGCCTAGGGCGTCAACTCATATACCGCTCCACAGCTAGATATTGCAGCGATGGTCCCACAAGAGTTCCCGTCTGGACTGATGGTGTATATCTCCGCCTATTTTGCCCGGTAGACCGGTCACGGCATCACGACGAACTCACAGCCCGGCCAATCATGATCGCGTCGCCATAACCCGTAAGGCAGGCCACTGATACAAACGGGTCAATTTGCCGTTATTAAGAACTGATGATTGCGTGCGGCAAAGTGCTCGTATCCTCCCGAAGGAAATCCGTGCTGACCTCACGCCGTCTCCTCCTGATGGAAATCCCGGCTCATTTCCCTTCTCCGGCTCTCCAATCGAGAACCTGCTCACTTGAGGGCCATCCGTCCCGTACCCGGGCTATGCCCGGAAGGAGGCGGCATGGAGAAATATAGGTCCTCGAAATTGGTTTGCATCACATTTATGTTTTGTGTCGCGGCCGTGATTGCCTCCCCTGCACAAACCCTAAGCAGCGTAACGGTGTCGGTCGACGGCACGGGAAGCGTTATCAGCACCGACGGGTACATCAACTGTCCAGATGCATGCAGCTATCTCTATCCCCTCAACACTGCCGTTACACTGAATGCCTCGGCAGCTGAAGGATGGACGTTTACCGGCTGGAGCGGGGCCTGCACCGGCACCGGCTCATGCGATGTGACCATGACTTCCAGCCAATCGGTGACAGCCACCTTTATGCAGAACATTTACACGCTGACGGTATCCACCAGCGGCGATGGAACCGTCACCAGCACCGACATCAACTGTCCTGATGCATGCAGCCAAATTACGCTGAATGCCTCTGCTGCTGGAGGATGGACGTTTACCGGCTGGAGCGGGGCCTGTACCGGCACAGGCTCATGCGATGTGACCATGACCTCCAACCAATCGGTGACAGCCACCTTTACGCAGAACACTTACACGCTGACGGTATCCGCCAGCGGCAACGGAACGGTCAGCAGTGCCGACGGCTTCATCAATTGTCCAGGAGCCTGCAGCTACTCCTATCTCAGCAATACGCAGGTTACGTTGAACGCCAGTCCGGCCGCGGACTGGGCGCTATCCAGTTGGAGTGGTACGCGCAGCGGCACCGGTTCTTGTGTCGTGGACATGACCCAGAGCCAATCCGTGGGCGCCACCTTTACCCAGGTCGACTACACGCTCACGGTCTCGACTAACGGCAATGGAACCGTCACCAGCAATGACGGCTTCATAAGCTGTCCAGGCAGTTGCGCCAATACCTATCTCAGAGAGACGCTGGTGACGCTGGATGCAGTTCCCGGCGAGGGATGGGTTTTTGGTGGTTGGAATGGAGGATGCAGCGGCACTGGTGCCTGCACCGTGACGATGACGCAATCCTTAACCATCGACGCCATCTTTTCCCAAGCCCTGCAATTCGTCGCCGTTGCCCCGTGCCGACTGGTTGATACGCGCAATCCCAACGGTCCATTCGGTGGGCCGCCGATTCAGGCTAGAACAGCGCGCAGCTTCCCCATTCCACAGCAGACACCATGTGACATCCCTGCGACGGCCGCAGCCTACTCCTTGAATGTCACCCTAGTTCCCATTGGCGGGCAGTCAGTGGGACTTCTCACGATTTGGCCCACCGGTGAGTCGCAGCCAATTATTTCGACCATGAACTCCTGGGACGGGCGCTTCAAGGCGAACGCAGCCATCGTGCCTGCTGGAACCGAGGGAGCGGTCAGCATCTATGCCAGCAACACAACCAATGTGGTGTTGGACATCGACGGCTACTTCGAGCCCGCGGGAGGCTCAACGCTGGCCTTCTATCCCTTGGCTCCTTGCCGGGTGGCCGACACCCGTTGGACTATTGGTGACTTGGGCGGCCCATACCTTACCGCCAAGCAGGAGCGGACTCTGCCGGTGCTGGAGAGCACTTGCGGAATCCCTGACACGGCGCAGGCCTACTCCTTCAACTTCACCGCCAGCCCGCGAGGCGCACCGGTGTGGGTTTTCAGGGCTTGGCCAGATGGCCTTTCACAACCTGGAACGTCGACCTTGAACGCGCCCACAGGCACGGTAGCGGCGAATGCTGCAATTGTGCCCGCTGGGGCTAACGGCGCCATCGACGTGTGGGCCAGCAATGATTCTGACGTGGCAATAGACGTAAACGGATACTTCGCACCCGCAGGCTCGGGTGGTTTGTCACTGTATCCCGCGGCCCCATGCCGTGTGCTGGACACCCGCAGGGTAAGAACCGGAGCACCGTTCACCGGCCCGCTCTCATCCCCGGTTAATCCGGCGAGCGGCCTCTGCGGAGTGCCCAGCACGGCGCAGGCGTATGTGTTCAATGCAACCATTGTTCCGCAGGGTGTTCCGGTATGGCTGCTGACACTGTGGCCGGACGGCCTGTTGAAACCGCACGCCTCCACCTTGAATGCCTGGGACGATGCGGTCACGTCGAACCTGGCCATCGTGTCCACGACGAATGGCTCTATCGACGCTTACGCCGCTGGGCTCACGCACCTCATCCTCGACATCTCCAGTTACTTCGCGCCGTAGGGCTGGCCATGCGCGGACCATAACCGAGCGCAATGGCAAGATCCTGCGCGAGCACCCGCCCCTCCCTTGGCCGGGTTTATCGCGCCAAGCTTCATGCTTCTTTCGTAGGCGATGAGGCGCAACTCACAGCCTATCGCAAAGGGCTCCCTTCCATAATGCATTATCAACGGTTATGACGGCGCCGCGGCGCCCGAAGTCGTCATAGCTGCCAAATGACGCAGACCTCAATAACTTACAAAGAAGGAACTTATTCTCTCGACTTGACGCTGGCGTTAGTCCGGCTTAGTCCGGCGACCGCAATCTCCGCCGCTTCAAACCTCGCCAGCGTAACGTCGGCTCACAATGGTGTGAACCGCCAAGCCCACTAGCAAATAGCTGTTGACGACGGCTCCCATAACATAGCGGGCAAGTATGTAGTCACTGTACAAAGGAGCAGATGCAAAAACAGCCGCGAAACCCGCGGTGAGCACCACTGCATTTGGCCTGCTGCGCTCTGTGATTATCAGATAGACAGATGCAATTGCTCCCAGCAAAAGCACAAAGGGATAGAAATACAAAGTTGCCTCGAAAATCCGCACCAGCGGTGAACGTATACTGGTGATATCAGGGTCGACCTTCAAGGCAGAGTATCGGTTCCAGAAGCTTACAAAGTATCCCGGCAAGGGCCGAGTCAGTCCCGACTCGTTAGGACCTTGGGCCCGCCATCGCGGAGGCGACGCGTATGAGAGTAGGCCACGAACATAGACTTTCGCAACGGCGAATGGGTTGCGAAGGAAAGCGCTCCGTACCAGGCCGGACGCCGCTTTACCTACCGCTGCTGTGTCGGGTTCGCCTTCCTTGACGCCGAGTTTATCTCTGAGAAACTGATGCAGAGCGTCATGCTCGCCTGCCCAAACATGGTACGACCGTTTGTTGTAATTCTTCAGGTCCAATCGCTCGAATTCGGCGTCCGTGATAAGAATGCCCACCTTATCAAAGTCCGCTTTCTGCATTGCCGGTGCGAAGACGGCAGCACTCAATACTCCAGAGAGCCTGTTTACGAATAGCTCATGCGGGAATTGGTCCGCAAAGATAACTCGATTGGCGGCTAAAATCGAGGCGACTGCCAGGAATGGCGCTAGCGCCGATAAACATAGCGCGAGCCATTGCCGCCGCGACAGGCGACCAATCCTCATCAAAGCAGTCAGCAGCAACGCAATCTCAATAATCACCGCATAGGCGACCCGAACCCATATTGCAGCCATGCCGCTTGTGACAAAGCAGCATATCCAAAACCAGAAATGCTCTCCCTCTGCGCTTTCACTCATCAGACGAAGCAAAGCAAGAAGCGCCAGAAAGAAAAAAGCAAACGCTAGGAAGTCACTCATGAAGAAACGCGTGTAAATTTCAAGGCATGGATCCAGCGCCAACACAATAGCGATGGCTCCATACACGATCCCCGGCTTGCGCCCATCCGGAAAGTACAAACGACCTGCGGCAATTAGTAAGGCCATGATTCCGACCTGCATCAAGATAAAGGCACTGCCGCCTCGGGTATGGCGAAAGATGTAATTTGCGAAGAAACCGAAAGCCCATGAACGATCAGGCGGTATCCAGCCTTCGCCGGTCATCAAGTAGGAAAGAGAATCGCCTTGCCAGAAGCGCGGAACGAAGTCGGCAAACAGAAACGCGCCGATTACGAATAGATAAGCATAGTTACTGAGTATACAGGCCGCAGTACGATGTCTCAGCTTCTGGCTTATCCTCATGAGCGACGAACCCATCTAATCCTGTGACACTCCCACTTTATAGATTCTAACTACTTTCGAAACAAGTGCGACACACCCGCAATGTAAAAGAGCGGCTCCTCGTCCAACAACTCTCAAGCTTAATGACCCTCTTGTCGGTACGGATCCCTTTTTCCCTGGATGATCTGGTTATAGCGATATTGCTTTGTCAGAACCTTTTTCGCGCGCCGCTCCTTGACGAAGGCACATCGACCCAGAAGCCGATCCAACTCGGGGTTTCACTCTTCTCGCTACCCTTACGACTTGGCATACTGCCACAATAAGAAGCGTTCCCCAACTTAGAATCAGTAGATACGGCCACCCCCATGGCCGATATTTAAATCGGATAACATTGTCCCCAGGTTCGACCCTGACAGCACGGTAGATGAAATCTGCGCCGAGAATTTCCTCCAGCTTTCCATTGACCTTCACAGTCCATCCCGGTGCCCATCGATCCGTCACGATAAGCCAGCCGCCTTCTCTCGCAAAATAATTGAACGAAAGCGAGTTAGGCCAGTAGGCAATGCGAGTAACCTCCGCCCGGGTGGCAGAGGGCAGCGCATCGGCAGAGACGGCCGGCCCCGACTTCTCTTCGTCTCTGGCACCCTTCGCTGATAGTTGTTCCATCTCTTGCCTAGAGTGAAGGATGACTACCGGACCCTTCTGCTGTCGAACTCGCCCCGCATAAACCGCGAAGTTACCATCAGTAGGCGGAGCCACGGGTGCATCTGAAACAAACCATATGCGATCACTCCCCAGCGCCATCTGGACTAAGAGCGGGTCCTCCGTGATCTGTGAGTAAAACCGGTTGGTCATGGTCATGAAACTAGTAGCGACCGGCACCCTGAGTGGGATATTCCGATTACTATGATATCTGGTGTGTGGTCCAAGATTTACCGCATCTGGTGGCTCGAGTTGTCGAAATAATCCATTAGCGGACAGACTGAGATTAGTGACATGCTCACTGTCCATGGCACGCCAGAACCTAAGCGCGGCTGGAGAATACATCGTTACCGATGAAATCTGTAATGTCGTCACGCTATCAAGTATGGCAACGACTACGAGTAACCCATAAACTAAGGAAGCGACTCTTCTGCGCCGCCACAGTAGGAAGGCAATTGCACAAGTACTAGACCAGATCACTATTGCATAACTAATAGCCAGACTAAAGGGTGGCAAAGGCCGCCCAAAACTCACAGGTACACCAGACGATAGATGAACCACTAATGCAAATGTCCAAGCCGCAATAATCGCCAGAGTGACCGAGCAGAGAAAAAACCTGCGCCTGATGCGAATGGCATCCCGGCCGGTTGAATTAGCTAGATCCTTCGTCCCCAGGGCGGCGAGTATGCAAATTAGCAGTATTGCATATGTCCTAAAGCTGGCAGCATTTCTAAAGTAGCGGGT
The DNA here is from genome assembly GCA_963721155.1 of uncultured Acidobacteriaceae bacterium. Classification (GTDB taxonomy): domain Bacteria; phylum Acidobacteriota; class Terriglobia; order Terriglobales; family Acidobacteriaceae; genus Bog-257. The sequence goes on from CAVRID010000005.1 coordinate 824,893, forward strand.
TGGCGGAACAAAGTCGTACAGCCAGCCTCGCAGCGGCAGCTGGTAGGCTACCGCACAACACAGGGAAAGCAGTGCCAAGCCGAACAACCAACGTCGCCATTTTGAAGAGGCGAGCAATGCAAGAAACGCCAGCACCACGACAACGCACCCAGAGTAGATGCTTCTCATCGATACATCCGAGAAAGGCCATAGGTACATCGGGTGGACATCTAATAGGCTCAGGTAGGGACTGGCAAGTGTACTAACGTCGCCGGCAGGAAATATGTTTGAATGCAGGGCATCATCTTTAGATCGCGGCCCACTTCTATCGCTGTAACCGTGAGTTTCGGTGAAAAAACCGGCATAGGCAGGACTCATAATGGCAACGCCAATAACGGTCAGCAATATGACTGCAGTTAATGGGAAAATGAATTGCCGCCAGCGGTCACGCGATCGTAGCGCGGGATCGTCGGCGCTCCAAACTCTACCAATCGCCCAGAGGGCCAAAAAGGCCGGCGTTACGATAGTGTAGACTGGGTAGCCACCCAGAGCTGACAAGCCATAGAGTGCGCCCGCCTGTACTGCTGCCCAATAGCTTCGGCGAGCCAGTGCGACGTCGAACCGCCAGATCAGCCAAGGCAAGAATGAAACCGAGTATAAGTGCGCTGTATGCTGCGCCTGTGCTGTATAGAAGCCGGAGGTGGCAAAGCCTAGGGCCGCGATTAACGCTCCCCAGGGGGGGCACCTCAAATGCCTGCATAAGACCAGCATTCCGAGGGGGCCGAAGATCCAGATGGACATCACGTACAGTACAAACCCCGGTCGAGGGCCGGGAGATAATAGCCCAGCGAGCAAAACTATTGGAGAGGTTGTTCCAAACTCAGGTTCCGCCGAATCCGGTGTTCCCTCGGCAACCCAAGGATCCCAGAGCAGCAGCCTGCCCGCTTTTGCGTGGTCAGCAATCAGGGAAAATTCCGGGCCAAAATAGTCGTCCGCATCAAAGTCTGGTGTCGACTTGCCCGCCAGCAGAGCAAAGTTGCCCAGGCAAAGAACGGCGACAACGATGAACGCCGCTAGCGGCCACTGGAACCTTGACAATCGCGTCGATAAAGACTCGAATGATGCGGCCATCCGCAACTCAAACTGGCTCTGGTTCTTGGTTACCACGCAGGCGGCTCCGGAGGCATCAAAATGCAACGATATAGGAACAGTATTCTAGAGTTATAGAAGGTTGCTGCGTACTTATGCGCCAGCGCTTCGGGAGGAAACATATGGTTGCTCGTTCCATTCTTTTTCACGGTACTCGTTGACCTTTCTAAATACTGCGCTACGCTCAAAGCAGGTTTCCAGTTCCCAATCGGGATCGGAAGCAAGAAAATCCTTCAGTATGCCGCCAGTCCACAGTTGTGTGTCATCTACAATGACGACTCCGCCTAAGCGAATCTTTGGAGCGCAATAAAGCCAGTCAACAAAGGGTATAGGAAAGCCATGGCCGCCGTCGATGAGTACAAGATCGAGGGCGCTGAGGTCTGTAAGGGTTGGCAATCCATGATGCGAAAAGCCAATGGCAAAGGATAAACGGTCGATTGCAATACTCTGCTCCGCGCAATAGGCTAAGGATACGGTCGGCTTCCTCTCGAATTGGCGTAACGCATAAATGGTGAGCTCGCTTCGCGGCAAAGATTAAGGTACTCAAACCTGAACCCGTTTCGAGCGTTCGCCAGTCGTTCTTCACATGTCTATCCAGATATGCCAGCGTGTCCTCTGACAAACCCCAGGTCAAATCGCCACGGATCGGGGGACACGCCGTTAGTAACTTCGCCATCGACTGGTCCAAAGTGGCATATCGCAGATCGTCGCAGTTGTGTCGGCCCGAGGAACCGGAGAGGGAATATACCGACCACCATGCGTGATAACTTCGGCTAGCCCCTTGATTTTGCTGGCGCGAAATGCCGTCCAATATGTGTGATACAGAATTTCTCGGTCCTCTGGCGTGTCGATGCCGACCTCTTGCTTATGACGGAAAATCGCATCGAGGTCGCGACCGGACTTCCGGAATGTCTCATACATGGGCTCGATCTTATCCCACTTTTCAAGTTCGCCCACTCCAGTCCATTCCCAGACCTCGGGATCGCTATGCAACCGGCTAAACACCGCGTTGGAGCGCCCTTGTTTGATCAGCCGATCGCAAAACTGGTCAAATGAAAACCCTCGCCTCATCACGTTGATGGCGCGGGCGTTGTATATCACACGGAGTCCATGCTTGCTCAGCCGAAAAGCGAGCTCAATATCCTCGCATCCGAAGCGAAATACCGGATCGAATATCCCGTGCTGGAGCAGAAAGCGACGCTTGCAAGACGAACGGCCACCCCAAAAGTAAGAAAATCCGAGCACTTGTCCATGTCGAATATCGGCATAGGAGAATAGAAACGCTCCATCCTCGGTCACGAAGCGCATGAGTGGATCACTCGCTATTTCGGGGGCCAAATCCGTGTAGCCTAGAACCGCGAAGTTATCCTCAGGGTAAGCCTTGTGGGTTTCAAGGTGTTCGGCGAGCAGTTCTGGGACCGCTATGTCATCGTCATCAAGAAGGACAGCGATCTCACCCTGAGACAGGAACAAGGCATGGTTCCGTGCGCTCGCTAACCCGGAATTACGCTGATATGCATATCGCAGATTGAGACGTGATTTGAACTCACCGACAATGTCGGAGGTGTCATCTTGGGAGCCGTCGTCGACCACGATAACTTCAAAGTCGCTCTGCTGTAAGGTTTGGTGGCAGAGGCTCTCAAGAGTCTCCTGCAGGAGAGGGGCTCGATCATAGGTGCAAATGAGAACACTGCATCGAACAGGAGTAGACATGAGGAGCTCCGCCAAACGAATTCACCTAGGTAAGACCCATTGCCCGCTCGCAGACGCGGACAGATGGCCAGATCCGTTTAGACTTGCCAGTCGGTATTGGCATCAGCATGGCGTAACAGGCGAGGGACAGCGCGGGTGGTGCCTGACATAAAGGGCATACACTATTTCCAGTTTCGGCGCGGCCCTTCGTCGATGTCATCCCGAGCTGCCGTATCATTCCCTATTGGCCCTCTTGGCTCGAACCATAAACCCTGCGAGGGAGTCAGGCACACTCTTTCTCTTGATTGGCTGAGCCTTCTCCCCAGGATGCTGTCGGTTGCCTGAGCGACGCGATTACTATACATCACAGCCGCGCCGGGTTTTATTATAACAATTACAGGTTGACATCTTCCCCGTATCGGGACCGACGATTCTGATACTTAGCGTTTTTCGCGTCGCCCTGTCTCCGTTCGGAAGATGCAAACTAACAATGATGTAAGATTCGAATATCGGATGAGCTGACTCCATGCGCGCCTGCCTCATCCGCTAACAAACGCCGCTCGCGGTCAGTCCACGCCAAGGTTCGGAATGAATTATCTCTGGGACGAGCGATTCCGTTTATTCCGTCGCTCGACACTTAACGAGGTTGCGTATTCGGATGGGGCGGAAGGTCGACTCCTCAGCGTAGTATCGCAGGCTACGGACTGCGGAACGTTTTCCGCTGAGCTGGCCGAAGCCATCAACGATTGGCCCAGCGAGTATCACCTCAGCCGCGCCCGCCATTGCCTGGTACGTCCGCTGGGCATTCGCGCGGGCAGCAAGGTTCTTGAGCTGGGATGTGGTTGCGGAGCCGTTACCCGTTATCTTGGCGAGATTCGCGCTAACGTAGTCGCCGTCGAAGGTAATCTCGATCGAGCTCGGGTGGCTGCGGAGCGAACCCGGGACCTGCCGAATGTTCGAGTCGTGGTGGACGACTTGCTCCTTTTTGAAACCGAGGAGACCTTTGACTGGGTAGTCTTAATTGGCGTTCTCGAATACGCTGCTGTGTTTTGCACGAACCCGAATCCTTTCGAGAGTTACCTGCGGTCGGTGTCTCGGTTTCTGGCTCGCGGAGGGCGGGTTGTCGTCGCCATCGAAAACAAGCTCGGCTTGAAGTATTTCAACGGATGCGCTGAAGACCACGTTGGTACTCCGTACTTTGGAGTCCAAGGTCTTTACGACCCGCAAACACCGCGTACCTTCAGCCGCACGGAGCTCATCGCTCAGCTAGCGGCGGCCGGATTGCAGCACACATACTTTTATTACCCGTTCCCGGATTACAAGTTGCCATCCGTAGTTCTGACGGAGGGTGCATTGAGCGATCCGGATTTCGACCCGATAGATCTAATCGCTCGCTCGAATGGTCGCGATTACTCCGGCTTTCCGTACCGCGTCTTCGACGAGGCGCTCGCCTTCGCGTCGGTGGGAAAAAATGGCCTGCTAGCAGACCTCAGCAACTCTTTTCTGGTGGTAGCGGCCCCAGAAGCCGAGCCGGCGATCCAGGCCAGCGAGCTAGCAACGACCTTTTCGTACTATCGGGCCCCCGAGTTTGTAACTCAAACCAGATTTGTCCGGGACGGCGCAGAAATCCTCGTTTTGAAGGAACACTTGGTTCCCTGGACTGGGGAACGCTCGCTCGTCACGGGAGGCGTGACGATCACGAATTGTCTGGATGAGTCTGCCTACCAGCAGGGTCGTCAGATTATCTGGAGACTTCTCCGGGCACGAGCAAAGTCGGGTGATCTGGAATCAGTGGTCGCGGCATTGCAACCCTGGATGGAATTTCTGCTGCGGCACGCCCGAATGGCAACAGTCCCCCTCGCCGATTCTGTGGGCCAGTTTCCCTCCCCCGACTCCTACATGCTTCCAGGGAACTTCCTGGACTGCACTCCTTTCAATCTGCTTGAGTCGGGCGAGGAACTCGCGTCGATCGACCTCGAATGGTGTGCCGACCTTGATGTTCCACTCGGGTGGGTAGTGACTCGCGGAGTTCTATGGTCACTGACTATTGGCTTGCCCACTGCCGATCATTTGCAGTCCGCCACTGAAGTGATCGCAGCACTCTACAAGAAATTTGGGTTCGTCGTTTCCGAGCCGAATTTGCAAGGGTGGCTCGAGCTAGAAGCTGGTTTCCAGACAATGGTCACTGGCCGGCCGCACCCTGGACTGCCGACCGACCGAACGTCCAGCGGCATGCGCTCGATGGTGAGTGAGATCGCCAGCCTCAGCCAACAACTGGCGGAGCGAGACGAGCAACTGGCGGCACGGAACGAGCGGATCGTTAGCTTGTCCCGGTCCGTTGCCGCGAGAGACGAGCAGGTCGTGGCCAGAGATGGGCAAATTTCCAGATTGAAACAAGAGGTTGCGGCGCAAGACGAGCAGGTCGCGAAGCAACAGCAAGATATCGCGCGGCTCGACAACGAGGTTGCCATACGGCGTAGGCAGATCGATCAGGACCGCGCTCGCGTAGCGGTCTTAGAGCAGGGGCTTAACGCAGCACTGACTGCAGCGCACACGAACCTATCTTCCTTCTCCTGGAGAATCACGAAGCCTTTACGTAGCCTAGGGTCCACATTTCCCAGAACTGCCAGGATTTCGCAGGAAGGTCTCAAAGTAGCATATTGGACGTTAACGTTGCAGTTGCCACGGCGGCTGCGGCAACGCAAGGTTGCACGCATACTATTGGAAAGCGGCCTTTTCGACCCGAACTTTTACCTAACAAAGTATCCTGATGTGGCGAATACGGGAACCAACCCATTGTCTCACTACCTTTCTCACGGTGTCGTCGATGGGCGTATGCCTAATTTGTACTTCGACACGGCTTTTTACTTGCAGCACAATGCTGATGTTGCAGCAAGCGGAGTCAATCCCTTAGTTCACTATCTGCTTGATGGCTTCCGTGAAGGTCGCGAGCCGGGTCCTAAGTTTAGCGGCAGACTGTACCTTGAGCAGAACCCTGATGTAGCCGCCAGCGGGATGAATCCGCTCGCTCATTTCCTGAGGTTCGGAAGGTTGGAGGGAAGAGTCGCACCGATAGACCCGTCTTGCAAAGGAGCATTTGGGCAGCAACTCCTGGAAAGTGGCCTTTTCGACCCGAATTTTTACTTGACACAATATCCTGATGTGGCGAAGACCGGAATCGACCCCTTATCTCACTATCTTTCTCACGGTGTCGTCGAGGGGCGTATGCCTAATTTGTACTTCGACACGGCTTTTTACTTGCAGCAGAATACTGACGTTGCAGCAAGCGGAGTCAACCCTCTACTCCACTATCTGCTTGATGGCTTTCGGGAAGGTCGCGAGCCAAGTCCTAAGTTTAGCGGCAGACTCTACCGCGAGCAGAACCCTGATGTAGCCGCCAGCGGGATGAATCCACTCGCTCATTTCCTGAGGTTCGGGCGAACCGAAGGACGCAGGGCCCCAGCGATCTGGCCATCAGGCGCGGTTTCCGATGATCCGAGCAGCCGTGCCGAATTGATACTACAGGCCCACGACAATGTTCGTCGGATACTCGTCATCGACCATGCGGTGCCTTCACCAGACATGGACTCAGGTTCGGTAAGGATGTTCGGGCTGCTGCGGATCCTCAGGGGGCTGGGATCGCCCGTCACCTTCGCGTCGGCAAGGCTAGAGAACAAGATAGACCACGTCGAAGCGATGGAGAAACTAGGAGTCGAGATACTGGTTGGCTACACGGATATCCGGTCCCATCTCGAACGACGGGGCGGTGCCTACACCCTGGCGATAATTTCCAGGCCAGAAACGGCTGCCACTTATATACCTCTTGTACGTGCCTACGCCCCTTATGCCGAGGTGGTCTACGATAGTGTCGACCTGCATCACCTTAGGTTTCAACGGGCCGCGGAGTTAAAAAATGATCCCCAAGAGGGACGCCGGGCAGAGTTGTACTTGCAACTCGAAACGCTGGCGTTCACCTTCGCCGACCGGAGTATCGCAATCACCGAGACGGAAAGGCAGGCGATTCTGCAGAAGTGGCCGCAGGCAATCGTCGAAGTTGTTCCCAATGTTCATTCCGTCAGTATTTCGGCCATGCCTTGGGCGGCGCGAAAAGGCGTAGTTTTCATCGGGGGTTATGATCACGAGCCGAATGTGGACGCGGTAACGTGGTTCGTCCAAGAGATTTTGCCCAAGGTTCAGGAGCAGATTCCCGATATCCGTTTTACGATTCTGGGCAGCAAACCACCTGAGTCCGTAAAGCGCTTGGTTCGAAGTAATGTAGATGTTCTAGGATGGGTGCCCGACCCGGCGCCTTATTTCGAGCTAAGCAGGATTTTCGTCGCCCCGCTACGCTACGGCGCTGGGATGAAGGGCAAGATTGGTCAAGCCATGAGTCTCGGGTTGCCTGTCGTTACTACGCAAATAGGCGCGGAAGGGATGCAGCTTGTAGACGGCACCCATGCCCTAATCGCAGATGATGCAAGCGCGTTCGCCACGGCGGTCGTTCGTCTCTATAACGATGAGGTACTCTGGATGTCCCTGCAAGGCGCGGCTGCAGCGCACATAGAGAGAAACTTCTCTGACGCAGCCGTGCAGAACATTCTGCGGCGCCTATTTTGGGGCGAGGAAGCTTCGGCAAAGTAGGTTCAGGGTAACCCTATGATCGCAAAAAAGGTCTTGGTCCTCGGAATTGTGCTGACCGATGTAGCTAACCTTGCCGATAGCATCGCACAGAGCCTGGCAGTCAGCCAGGAGTGGACGGTCGAACAACGTTGGGTTGCCATCGGCAAGACTACCCTTCGGAGCGCATCGCTGCAGGTGGTCGAATCCCTGCCATCGAAAGAACCGAAGTTCGCCATTCTGAATCGGTTACTAGGCAGTATCGACCGTGGCGATTACGACTATGTCATCGTGACTGACGACGACATTGAGCTACCGGAATTTTTCCTGGATCAATATCTAGCATGGGTCGGTAAATACGACTTTGCCTTAGCACAACCCGCCAGGACCCACGATAGCTACATTGACCACCGATTTGTTGAGCAACTTGATGGTATTACGGCGCGCCAGACGCGGTATGTCGAAATTGGCCCGCTTTTCTCCATGCGGGAAGATGCGCTGCCGATATTGACGCCCTTCGATGTCACCACGCCCATGGGTTGGGGATATGACTTCACTTGGCCGTTAGCAATACAGGCCGCACAGCTTAGAATGGGTATCGTGGATGCTGTTCCGGTACGTCATAAATTGCGGAAGCCGGTTGCCAACTACGTACACTCGGATGCCAATGAGCAAATGAAAATCTATCTTGGCAGCCGCCCGCACCTAACGCCTGAGGAAGCATTTCATATTGTGGAGTCATATACCTAGCCTATCGAGCCTGTACCATCCGAACCCGAACTACTGATCGTGGGCGTCGGCAGAAACGCAAAATTCCTGGCTATTAAATCTTTTCTTTGCGTACCGGAGGCACATTCTGCCGAAACCGAAGCCGTGCTACGCAGAGATTTCATACCGCTGCTTCCATCTCCTCCTCCATGGTTGCCGAGTGCGGCTTTTCCGGCAGAAAGACCGAAAACACTGTCCAACTACTACCGGGTTTCGCACTGCTTTTCACGTGGATGTACCCGCCGTGCTTCTCGACGATGCCCTTCGATACCCACAGACCCAGACCCGTTCCTACATCCTTCTTGGTGGTAAAGAAGGGTTGAAACAGACTGGGCCGAATGGCCGAGGGAATGCCGCAGCCGGAGTCGGCTACCGTCACGCGCACACCCGACCTCCGTTGTCCATTCCGCTCAACGGCCGCAGCGATCCGAAGCCGAACGAGACCGCCCGTAGGCACCGCATCGATGCCGTTGCTGATGAGGTTCGCAAGAAGTTGGCGAATCTCACCCGGTATGGCGACAATTTCCGGATCCTCCTTAATCTCCGACCGAATCTCGATTTCCTTACTCCGTATTCTTGAGGAAAAGAGCGAGACTAATGACGTCATCACCGGCCCGAGTCTCGTGGGAATCGCCGCTCGTGAATCGCGATAGAACCCGAGGGTCTGTTTGGTTAAATGCGAAATGCGTTCCAATTCTTCTTCCGCCGCGGAGAGATAGTCTCTCACTTCGTCCCCGACGGCACCCCTCTTGGCGAGGTAAATAAGATTAGTCAAAGCTTCGAGCGGATTGTTAATCTCATGGGCCACCGTTGCCGCCAGTCTGCCGACCGAAGCCAGCCGCTCTGTCGTCCGCAACGCCTGCTCTGTTTTCTTCTGCTGAGTTACATCGCGCGCAATTTTAGCCGCTCCAATGATCGTGCCCGCCTCATTTCTAACTGGGGAGATGGTCAACGAGACTTCAAGGCGTTCTCCATTCTTCGTAAGGCGTGTGGTTTCGAAGTGCTCAATGCGCTCGCCACGCCCGATCGTCTCCAAGATCAGCCGTTCATCACCCTGCAGTTCGGGGGGAATGATGGTTACAATTGAGCGGCCGACCATTTCTTCCGCCTTATATCCAAACATTCTTTCAGCCGCCGCATTCCAGCTGGTCACGATGCCGTTCAGATCTTTGCTGACAATTGCGTCGTCCGATGACTCCACAATTGCGGCGAGCTTATGCCGAGTTTCTTCGGCCTGCTTGCGCTCAGTCACGTCAGCCGCCGCGCCGAACCACTCGACAACGTCGCCGTTGGCTCCGAGCAGGGGAACTGCGCGCGACGATGTCCAGCCCAATGTACCGTCCGCTCGCACCACACGGTGTTCCAGTTCGAAGGTACGTCCGCTCCGAATGGCCTCCGCAATCGCGGAGGTCACAAGTGGCTGATCGTCAGGATGAATATACTTGCCGAGCCAATCACGGTTCGGTTCTGCCGTATCAGCCATGAAATCCTTACCTTGAAGGTGACGCAGCTCAGTCCAATCGGCACTCATGCGGTACACCGCATTGGACGTTGCGTTTACGAAGGCTCGGAGGCGTTCCTCACTTCGCCGAAGGGCATCCTCAATCTCAGTACGTTCTGTGATGTCACGCGTTGTACCGGCGACCGCTTCCACGTCGCCGGTCGGTCCCAGCACAGGAACGAATATGTAGTCATAAACGTGCCTCCCGTTGGTTCCTGTAAACGGTACTTCCCCTCGAATCGGCTTTTTCGTTGCGATGACCTGCTCAATTTCCCGGTCGTGCATCGCGGCGTGCCATGGCTCATATCCCAGTTCAAGGCAGTTCTGGCCGATTGCCGACTCCCAATCGCGACCCCACATTGCCAACAGAGCCTTGTTGGCATAGATAAAGCGGTGATTGAGGTCGAACACATATGCCAAATCCGGGGTATTGGACAGAATCGTATCGTACAGGCGCCGAGCTTTCTCAGTCTGCCGCCGAAGCTCAGCCATTTTCACGTGAGTGTCCACGCGGGCGATCAGTTCGCGGGCCGTGAAGGGTTTGACGAGGTAATCATCGGCACCTGCCTGCAGTCCCTCGACACGCGATTCTTCCCCCGCGCGTGCCGAGAGGAGGATTACCGGCGTGCCGCTCAGAGAAGGATCGCTACGGATAGCCTGCAGTACGCCAAAGCCATCCAGCCGGGGCATCATGATGTCTGTGAGCAGCAAGACCGGGCGCAACCGCCGCATCGCTTCAATGGCTTGCACCCCGTCAGGAACCGCGTGTACGCGGTACTTCTCATGCAGCAGGCGAGTTAAGTATTCGCGCATGTCGGCATTGTCGTCGGCTACCAGGATGAGTTCCTTCTCAGTTTCGGCCAGGGCCTCACCCTGCGATTCCGTAGTTTTCGATGACTTGGGCAAGGCCCGCTCATTGGCAGGTGACCCAAGGTCACGCGGCAACCACAGTTCGGTTTCATTTACGTACGCCTCAGCGGCCAGTGCCGTTGACGTCGCCGTTCGTGCCGCTTGGATGCGGCCGGCAGGCAAATGTTCCTTGCCAAGTGGAAGAGAAACGATGAAAGTGCTTCCGCGATCAACGGCACTCTCGACGCGCACGCTGCCACCGTGCAGCTTGACCAGTTCCTGCACCAGAGCCAGCCCGATTCCGCTGCCTTCGTAAGAGCGTCCGCGCGCACCCTTGACGCGGTGGAAGCGCTCAAACAGACGTCGAACTTCTTCCGCCGGAATGCCCGTCCCGCTGTCGCGCACCCTCATCTCCACCGTGGCATCGATCCGCCGCAGAGAAATTTCGATCTCCCCGGCGAACGTAAACTTGAACGCGTTGGACAGGAGATTGAGAACAACTTTTTCCCACATTTCACGGTCGACGTAAACCGGTTCCGGAAGTGGAGGGCAGTCAATCACCAGCCGCACTCCTGCCCGTTCGATTGCCGAGCGGAATACGCTGGCGAGTTCTGCCGTCAGCCCGGCCAGGTCGGTGGGTTCATACGAGGCCTGAATGCGGCCTGCTTCGATTCGCGAAAAATCGAGCAGGGTGTTGACCAGCTTCAGCAGCCGCAGAGAATTGCGCTGTGCCAAATCGAGTCGCTCGCGGTTTGCCGTGGACAGTCCCTCCGGCTGGGCCATTGCGTCTTCCAATGGTCCCATCATCAGGGTCAGCGGCGTGCGAAACTCATGGCTGATATTGGCAAAGAACTGCGTCTTCAGCTTGTCGAGTTGCGCCAGTTCCTCGCGCTGACGCGCGATCTCGCGCTCATGCGCCTTCTTCTCGGTGATGTCGCGTCCTTCGGCCGTGATAAAGACGACGTTGCCCTGCTCGTCTTTAACCGGACACAGCGAAGCGTCGATGATGATGGTCTCTTTGCCGCCGGCCCGTCCGTAGATTTCCGTATCCCAGCGAACGAATTCGCCTTGGGCGGCTCGCACGATCGCCGCTCTAAGAGTTGCCCGGATCTCCTCGGAGACCCGCCACCAGAAGGTTGTCCAAAACGGCTTTCCCTCGACATCGGAGAGCTTTATTCCAACAGCGTCAAGTGCAACCTGGTTGATTTCGAGCACCGTGCCCTGTGCATCCAGAAGGCCGACGAACTGGACCATGGAGTCGAGGGTGATCCGCGCGATTTTTTGCCGATACTGTTCACGAGTATCGCCGGCCAGAAGCTCGGTACCGCGGACGTTCACGAGATTGGGAGTCATAGACGGATTGATCGTCATCGGAACGTGCTTTCGACCTCGACGGTGCCGCCGACAGAGCCCTTGGAAGTGCGACAAGAACACCTGCGGGACGCGATCGCTAGTCTCATGCGGGTATGCTGTTGCAGATATTGTTCCGGCGTGAGATCCGGGCAAATCTTCAAATTCCGGACAGTCAAGGGCTGATCGACTTCATGAACAGAGAACTTCATGTTCGGCTCAGTGTCCAGAGTTCCTTCACCCACCAATTGAGACGCTAGTCTTGCCTTGGCAGGTAAACTTGATTGCGTTTCAAAGTGATTGACTGCGATTTTTCTTTCGCGTTTCCGGGTCAACAAAGACAAGAAAGCCGCGCATTTATCACGATTCCGTGTCGCCCCTCAAGAACTGCGGAACTCGCGTCCAGGTTAACCCAACATCATCTGCAATTTACGGGTTGAACCTGTCCCCATATCTATAATTTCTCACAAGCTATGTGGAAGCCAGCTGTCATCGCACACTTCTCCGTGACTGTAGTGAGATGCAGCAACTACCCCGGGGCTGCCAGTCCCGATACGAATTAGGATATTTTACCCCGGAGATATCTCAGTGCAAGGGGCCACTAGATAAATTGCTGCTCGCGCAACTCTGCGCCGCTGTTCGCCGCGGCCACTGCGCAGGCGGCATGTTCGAATGCCCGCTCCAGGTCGGCTAGAAGGTCGTCCACATCTTCTATTCCCACTGACAACCGCACCAAGTCCGTCGCCAACGAGCGGGCCTGGCGGACCTCCGCGGGAATGCTTGCGTGCGACATGCACCCGGGCAGACTGATCGACGAGTTCACGCTGCCGAAGCTCACGCTGATGCGAAACAACTGCGTCTCTTCCACAACTTGCTTTGACACCGCGAATGAGCCCGTCTCAAAGCTGATGACTGCCCCCGCTCCGCGCGCCTGCTTCACATGCAATTCGTGACCGGGATGGCTTGCCAGCCCGGGATAATGCACGCGCTGCACCGCTGGGTGTGCGCACAGGAAGTTAGCCACTTTGAGCGCATTTGCCTGTTGGCAGTCGAGGCGCAGCTTCAGGGTCTTCACGCCGCGCAGGAGGAGATAACAGTCGAAAGGGCCCAGGGCGGAGCCTTCCCCGTTCTGAATAAAGTAGATTTGCTCCGCCAGTTCGGGCCGCTTGACTGCAACCACTCCAGCCGTGACGTCGCTGTGACCGCAGAGATACTTGGTCGCCGAGTGCACTACGATGTCGGCACCCAAGTCTAGCGGATTCTGCAGGTACGGCGACATCGCGCTGCTATCCACGCACAACAGAGCGCCATGCTGGTGAGCCAGGTCGGCCAGTTTACGGATATCAACGATCCGCAGCAGCGGGTTCGTTGGGGTCTCGATGTAAAGCAGTCGAGTTCGCGAGGTGATCTGCGAAGCGAAGCTCTCGACGTTGCACGCATCCGCATAACGGACGGTCACGCCGGTGCGGTCGAGAATCCTGGAGAAGAGCCGGTAGGTTCCGCCGTACAGATCATCTCCGGCGAGGATTTCGTCTCCTACGGAGAGCAGGCGTGCCACCGCGCTGATCGCCGCCAACCCGCTGGAGAAACAAAAGGCGCGGTCGGCATTCTCCAATCGTGCCAAGAGGTCTTCGAGCACGGTACGCGTGGGATTACCGCTGCGTGAGTAATCGTAGCGTCCGAAAGCGTCCGCCTCTTCTTGTTCGAAAGTCGCAGTCTGGTAGATCGGCGTAGCGATTGGCCGGAATGGATCGTCCGGACAGGCGTTGAACGTAAGAAGTCGGCTGGCGAATTTCATGAGGCCCTCCCGGCGGCAAAACATTCATCGGCAACATTCATCTGCGAGGCCCGGTAGACATCGCATACGTCAGCCATGACCGACACCGCGGTCGGCCATCGTCCGGCGCCCTTGCCTCGCACCTGCACCACGTCGCCGCTCCGCGATTCGATTTCCAGACAGTTTTCTTCATTGATGGTTTGCGCAAAAGCGTGCGTGTGTTCGAAGAGTTGAGGAGCGATGCAAGCTCTCAATCCAAACTCACCCCGACTCAATGTTGCGACCAGTCGCACGGTGCGCCCCGAGCGAGCGGCATCTTGGACCGCTTCAGCGTTGAATTGCTCAATACCGGTGCGGTCAATATCGGCCGGATTCAGCCACGTGCCGAAAGCCGTCTGCGCCAGCAAGGCAAGCTTGTGCGCCGCATCGCTGCCGTCGAGGTCGGAAGTGGGATCTTGCTCGGCGAAACCCAGTCGTTGCGCTTCACCCAGCGCCTCTTCGCGACTCAGACCCTCCGCGAGGCGGTCGAGGATGAAGTTGGTGGTTCCGTTTACCACACCTTGCAACGTCCGGATGCCGGCCGCTTGGGCAATGCGGCCGACGTGCTCAAGCATCGGCACAGCTCCTCCAACAGCGGCCGAATACAGCAATTGCACACCAGCGAACTCGGCAATTCTGTGAAGCTGTTTACCATAGCGACTTACCACCAGCTTGTTTGCGGTGATAACGTGCTTGCCCCACTTGAGCGCCGCCTCAATCAGTTCCTTCGCCGGCGAGAGACCGCCGATCAACTCAATGATTACGTCACAATCCGAACTGACAACCTCCCAGGGATCGTGGGTCAGCAAAGCCAGAGGAATGCCGTCCTCCCGCTCCAACTGGCGAACTGCAACACGCCTCACATCAAACGTCTCCGGATGGGCCGCCAGCGTACGATAGACGCCGAGTCCTACGGTACCGGCTCCAAGCAGTCCCACGCGCAACGGAGTCGCCGATGGGAACTGGTCAGCGAACGATACGGGCAAGCCGCAGATGAGAGTAGGCGAGTCGGAATTCAACGTTGCCACTTCAATAGTGAGCGCGTGTTGCTCAGCAAACTCGATTGCTCTTGGCTGCACCACGCCATTGCCGACGCGCACCGCCTGCTCCCAACCGACCGTGCTATAGCGGCGGGGAGGGTTGACGGTGTCAGCCGGATCGTGTTCGAAGATGCCGTTCACGTCTTTGACCAGCCGGCAACGCTCGGCCCGCAGATGGTGGGCGACGAAGACAGCGGTCAAATCGGAGCCGCCACGGCCCAGGAGGGAGAGGGTTCCATCTTCCTGGCGTCCGACGAACCCGGGCACCACGGCCACCGAGACACCCTCCAAAATACTCAACACCCGCGGTACATCGATGGCACATGGTTCTGCGTTCAAGACTGGGCCACGCGTCCGCAGACCGAGGCGAACTTCATCGATCACCACGGAATGAACTCCGGCGCGTTCCAGCGCCAGCGTCAGCAACGCCGCTGAAGTAGCTTCCCCGGTCGCGACCAGGGTCGCCACGGCTTCATCACTCAGATCGGAGCCGTAGGTCCTAGCGCAGGCAAGCAATGCGTCGGTAGTCGATCCAATCGCCGACACGACTGCAACTACGCGGTGTCCATCGCGTGTCCAGCGATAAATTTCCTGCACGGCCTTGGAAAGGTCGGCCTCGCAACCCAGCACTGAGCTGCCAAACTTCAGAACGGTTATCGGGTAACGACGCATGACGACCTCCCAGCTTTTTCGGTTGCGACTGCCAGTGCCTGTTCCAGATCCGCGATGATGTCTTCTGGGGATTCCAGACCAACCGAAAGCCTGATCAGCCCATCGGTGATGCCAATCTTGTTGCGTGTCTCTGGCGGCACATCGCCATGCGTCATGGAGGCCGGATGAGTGATCAAGCGTCTCGACGGCGCCCAGGTTCTCAGCCAGCGAACAGAGACGGACAGAGTTCATCAGCTCCACGGCGGCCTCAGCGCCGGCTGTAATCTCGAAGGCGAGCATGCCTCCATGCGCCACGTGCTGACGTTCCGCCAGCGCCTTCTGGGGAAACGACGCGAGTCCGGGATAATGCACGCGCTCTACGGCAGGATGCGATTCGAGCCATTGAGCGACGATGGCAGCGTTCTCAGAGTGCACCTTCAGCCGCATCGGCAGGGTCTTGATTCCGCGCTGGGTCAGCCAGGCATCTTGCGGCGACTGAATGCAGCCGGTGGTTTTGCGAATCAAGCGGAAGCGTTCGAGGAGTTGTTCATCGTGTGTGGCCAGCGAACCGCCAACGGTCGCGTTGTGGCCCTCGATGTACTTCGTCGTCGAGAGCACGCTGATGTCGGCGCCAAACTGAAACACAGGTTGCAGCACCGGCGTCAGGAAAGTGTTGTCCACGGCGAGAAGCACACCGCGGCGGTGAGCAACTGCTGCAATCGCACGGATGTCGCACAGTTTGAGCGTCGGATTTCCCGGCGTTTCGATGAAGATCAACTTCGTGCGTGATGTGATCGCCTGATCGACCAACTCCGCTCGAGATGCATCCACCAGCGTGTGCTCAATGCCGAGTCCGCTGAGCAGTTGTTGGCATAGGCGGACCGTGCCGCCGTAAACCACTTCAGAGATAACCACGTGGTCGCCGGACTTGAGCAGAGACAGAAACAGCGTGGTGATCGCTGCCATGCCGGTGGCAAAGCAAACCGTTGCAGGTGTGCCTTCGAGGGCAGCCAGCGCATGTTCCAGCGCGTCCACGGTTGGGTTGGCTGCGCGCGAGTACGTAAATCCCTTGTGAACGCCAACCGCTTGCTGCACAAAAGTTGTGGATTGGCAGATGGGCTGAAGAATGGCTCCGGTGGTCGGATCAGGCCCCAGCCCGCCATGGATTGCAATGGTAGGTATGTCGTAATTGTCGTGAGACACGGTGAATCTCCCTTCAAGGTCTGAGCGAAAAATGGGCTTAAAACAAAATCGCCGCCGGTGTAAGCCCCAGGCGGCCGCTCAGTGAAGGGAGATTGTTAGGTGCGGATCACACTCCCGACGCAGGCACGGCGCCACCTGGGGCGCACATGGCCATAAACATTCGGGAATTGATCGGCAAATGCATATTCAAAATCTGATCACAACGATCAGTGACAAGAGGATAGCACAGACGAAATTCCTGTCAAGCAGAAGATGACAGGTAGCCTACCACTTTAGAAGCCTGACCGGAGTTGCACAACTTTCGCTACTGCCGGATCCTCGGATTAAATGCCGAATACAGCAGATCAGTAATGAAATTCACCAGCACGTAGGTCAGTCCGATCATCAGGATGCAGCCTTGCACCAGGTAGTAGTCGCGGTTGGAGATGGCGGTAATGGTAAGCCGTCCAATGCCCGGCCAGGAGAAAATCGTCTCAGTCACGATGGCTCCGGCCAGCAGCGCTCCAAATTGCAAACCGACGACGGTGAGGATCGGGATCATGGCATTGCGCAGCGCGTGCCGGTAAACCACGGTGCGCTCGGGCAGGCCCTTGGCGCGCGCGGTGCGGATGTAATCCTGCCCCAACTCTTCCAACATTGATGTGCGTATCATCCGCGTAAGAATGGCAGCCAGCGCTCCTCCCATAGTGATGGCGGGCAGCACCAGGTGCGCCAGCGAACCCGAGCCTGAGACCGGCAGCCAGCCCAACTCAATAGCGAAGAACAAGATGAGGATTGGACCCAGCGCGAAGTTCGGGAATGACAATCCCAGCAGCGAGACAAAGCTGAGCAGCCGATCGTCCCAACGATTGCGGCGCAGCGCTGAACGCACACCGGCAGGAATCGACAGGGCGAGAGCGACAAACAATGCCGCCAGGGTGAGTTCCATGGTGGCGGGATAAGCCTGCGCGATCACGTGACCGACGTTCTGATTGAGGCGCAGCGAGCGTCCCATATCGCCGTGTACCAGGCCGCGCCAATAATTCACATATTGGCGCCCAAGCGGAACATCAAGCCCGTAGGCATGACGTGCCGCAGCCAGGTCGGTGGCAGCCGCCCCTTCGCCCAGCATCTGCTGGATGGGATCGCCTGGCACTAGATGAATCAGCAGGAAGACCACTGACACCACCAGCCAGACGACCGGCAGCATGTACAGCGATCGCGAAAGCAGATAGCGCGGCATCATCCTTGGGCCAGCGGCGTTGCCGGGGACGATTGTACCTGGGACTGTGGTTGTGTCCCTTCAATGTTGACGCTGACCACGCGCAGTCCGTCCATGGCTGCGACGGTGTAGCGCCGGCCCTGATATTCGAAGCTGTCGCCGACCTCGGGGATCTTCTGCAATTGCGTCAATACAAAACCGGCAAGCGTCTCGAAGCCTTCGTCGCGCGGCAACGGGATGTGATATTGCGATTCCAGATCGCGAATGTTGACCGAACCATCCAGGGTCATCGAAGAAGCGCCGGGCACAAGAGGAGGCTCGCTGATATCGAACTCATCTTCGATTTCTCCGACTAGTTGTTCCAGCACATCTTCCACCGTCACCAATCCGGCAGTCGAGCCGAACTCATCCACTACCACCGCCAGGTGCCGCTTGCGAACTTTGAACTCGATCAGCAGATCGGGAAGCGGCTTGGTTTCCGGTACCACCAGCACCTCGCGCATGATATGTCGCACTTGCAGGCCGCTGGGCCGCGTGACTGGTCTGCCGGAGGCCGTGCGATTCACCCGGTAGCGCAACCAGCGCATCAGGTCCTTGGCATATAACACCCCGATAATGTGCTCGGGTCCGCGGTGGACATCGTAAACCGGCACGCGTGAGTGTTGCTCCTCTACGACGCGTTGTAACGCTTCTTCCAACGAAATGTTGCCGGGCAAAGAGAAAATATCGCGGCGTGAGACCATGATTTCGCGCACGGAAATATTCTCCAATTCCAATGCGCGATGGATCAGTTCCTCCTGGGTAGGGGCCAGCATTCCTAACCGGCGGCTAGCCGAGACAATCAGCTTCAACTCCTCGGACGAGTGCACGCCGCCTTCGCGCACCTGTCGCATACCAAAGGCCCTCAAGGCAATCCGCGTGGATGCAGTCATGAAGGCGAGGAACGGCGCGGCGACAGTCATGAAAAAATCCATCGGTCCGGCGACCGCGAGCGCCACGCGTTCGGTGCGCTGCAAGGCAATCGACTTGGGAACCACTTCGCCGAGGATGACAACCAGGTAGGTGATCAACACGAACGCAACAACAACCGAAACACCGTGCGCATATAGCGACGAGTGGGGTAACGGACGGAACAGCGGCTCCAGAATGCGGGCTATGGAGGCCTCGCCAATCCAGCCTAAGGCCAGGCTGGCCACCGTGACGCCGAACTGCACAGTGTTAAGGACGTGGTCGAGCTTCTGATGAAGCTTCTGGACTGTGCGCGCGCCCAGGCGGTGCGCCGCGATCATTTGCTGCAGTCGCGTTTCGCGCACGTTTACCAACGCGAATTCCGCGGCCACGAAGAAGGCGTTTGCCGCGACGAGCAAGACCACGACCACAATTCGCAGCACAACGAAAGTAACCATGAAGCTGAAATCTTACCATCGGCGGGAGGATGGGAGTCGCTGCCGGCCAGCTGCGAACGAAGCGCGCGCCAGCGTTCACAAATCGCATCGCCGTTTGTGGGAGAAAGGCTGTGCCGCCGGGATAACGCGAATAGGAAGAATGGCCCTCTCGTCAACACAGTATGCCGACGAGGGGCCATTAACAGGAACGTCAACCGGTGAGACCAACTCTCATTAGTTACGGCGTCCGGATAAACCCGTGCGTATCGCCTGCGGAGTCTGTATAGAGACCCACGATGACACCGCCAGGGTTTATCCCTGTTGCCTCACTGAAGACGGCTCCGGGGTAGTCGAACGACGTATAACTGCCGTTAAACAGAAAAGCGTGTCCGGCGCCTGAAGCATCGGTATAAATTCCCACGATGTTGCCTTCGGCGTTGGCTCCTCCCGCAAACGTAAACGAACTGCCTGGATAGGCAATCGTGGCATACGTCCCGTGGAAGAGCATGTAACCTTGGCACTGCGTGGCACATGTGGTTCCAGCAAGGTTGGTGTCAGCACCCACGACTGCACCAGATGGGATCACCACGCTGCTAGTGCTGCTGACTGCACCCGGTGGGTCGAAGGTCGCTGAGAAGTCACCTTTTTTGGACACTAGAAAACTGTGGGTCACGTTGGTAGCACCAGAGACGCCGCAGGCGGGGTCGGAACAGGTAGCGCCTGACATTTCACCCGATGGGTTAACGCTGCTGAGAGTGGTACCAGCCGCGCCCGGGTAGTCAACCGTTGTGTAGTTCCCTCCACTCCGAACGAAACCGTGGCTTACGCCACTCGCGTCAACATAGCCGCCCACAATAACTCCGCGCGGATTGATAAAGTTGGCGGTTGTAAATGTAGAACCCGGAGGGTCGAACGACGTAAATACCCCATTCCTCAACGTGAAACCGTGCAGGGCGCCACCAGCCGTGAGTGTGTAACCGCCTACGCTCGTGCCCTGCGGATTGGGGCCGCCGATCATTTCAGTAAGTGTTGCGCCGGGATAGTTGACCGCCGTATAGGTCTGCGCCCACGCGCTTGACGATATTGCAAACACAACGGCGATAGTGCAAATTGCTAAGAACCGAAATACCTTGATCATCGGATTATTCTCCTAATTTCGACTGAAGTGGCGGAGTTGAAATCCTGATGTATGTCGGCCCTACGACCCCCGCAGGGTCGTCAGAGACTGCGAGTATGGTTTTGGTTAGGTTGGAATTTTGTTCTTGATTTAGAAGACGAAACTAACTGCTACGCACGGCCCGTCTGCTCGCGAAGCCGTTGCGACGTTGTGCTACTCCTCCTTTCATTTCAGTCGAGTGCGCGAACTCTGTGTGCTGAGGACAGACCATCACAAAAGGCAGGCAGGGAGAGCAGCTTTTGGATACAGTCCGAAGAGCCCCACAGGCACACAGCATCTGCGATTTGTGTAGCAACGCAGTTGCCATGAACTAGGGAAGGAACCGGCTCTTTCGTACTAAATAGAGATACAGGATGGGTGGGAAGAAAGTGCGTGCTGAACCTACTGGTTTTTAGAGATTTGTAGGGCCGCTTCTCCCAATTAATGTAGCCAGGGTTTTCAACCTGTCCATCTAAATATAGCGACAGTTTTTGTGACATCATCTCCCGAACAATTTATTCAAGTTGCTCACGCTTTCGCTCCAGTCAACCAACTGTCGCCCGGGTTTATCTTGGAGCGCGCATGGGCGACTGCCCCGGCAGTTACGTCCGCGTTTTCTTCGATGCCTTTTTGGCAGCCTTTCTTGCCGACTTTTTGGGAGCTTTCTTCGAGGCGGACGGCGCGGTCCTCTTTCCAGCAGGCTTTGCCGATGACCGCCCGGTGCGGCGGATGGGGTGCAAAAGCCAGGGATCCGGTACCGCTTCCTTGGCCGACTGTTTCTCTGACTGTCCAGAGTTTTTTCCGGCAGCGGCTTGCTTCAACCTGCGAATGTCAGCCGCCTGCTCTTCCGCCATCGTTCCGAAGTAGTCCTTGATAGTGGGCAGGCCGGGAGGGGCGGTCGTCTGGGAGGACTTGCGTGGAGACATGTCCAGCTAAGATACCGCGATTTTGTGCTGGATGTCACTGATTTGCGCAGGAACCGTCACCCATGTGAGTATCCTTTGGCGTATTGTGTGCGAACAGTAACCATCCCATGCACTTCTGATGGGGCTGGGATCTCCGGCAGCCAGTGAAAAAGTGCGATCCCCAGACTTCAGGAGGTCAGCCAGGAGACTTCTCCATTTGACGGCCGTATCCTTCACTTCGAACACCAACTCGGATGACCTCCGGCTTTCTTCGAATGCCGACGCGTCGCGGAGATACCGCACAAGTACGCTGCTGGCGTTCGTCGTCCTGCAATGCGTGTTGTACGGCGTTAATCTAAGACTCCTGCCGATGTGGGGCGACGAGACGTTCACGGTTGTCACGGTTGCCGAGACTCCAGCGCAAATCATTTTAAGTTGTCCGCCAGGATCTTCATCCTCCTCTTTATTTTCTTCTGGGGCACCGGCGGCATCGTCTGCCGATCGGCTCTGATCCACTGGTGCGGCTGCGGGCGTTGTCGGCACTTTTTGCGATCTTGACCACCGTCTTCATTGACCGACACTGGCTCCGCGATGCTCCCCGACACCGGAGCAACTGGTTTCTGCTGCTCTGGACCTTCTCGCCTTGTTTGCTGCTATATAGCCGCATGGCCAGGTCTTACAGCATGCAGGTGTTTTTCGCAATTCTGACGAGCCAGAACTCCGTGTCTCCGTGCCCTCTGTGGTGAAAGATTTTTCGCGGGAGCGCGGCTATTCCGGATCATGCCAGCCGCCAATGTCGGCGGCCAGTTCGCGCGAGTCCGGCGGACCCCAAGTGCCCGGCTCGTAGACCTCGGTCGGGCAGCAGTCGCCAAGGATAGGATCGACGATGGCCCAAGCCGCCTCGACTGCATCCTGCCGTACAAACAGTAACTGGTCGCCCTTCATGGCGTCGGTAAGCAGGCGTTCGTAGGCATCCATCTCGTCGCTGGTGGTGTACTTCACCGCCGAAAGTTCCACTGGCATCGGTACCATCAAAGGGCCGGGCCGTTTAACCCGTCCTCCCAGACTCAGCTCGATATCGGGACCGAGGCGGAAGCGAAAATAGTTGCGGCCGTCCACCCCGATCTTGGCCAACGGTGGCTTGCGCAACTTCACAAACACTTCCGTCGCCGTTGTGGGCAGTCGTTTGCCGGCGCGGATCAGGAACGGAACCCCCGCCCAGCGCCATGAATCGACTTCCAGGCGCAATGCTGCAAAGGTCTCCACATCGGACTTGGGCGAGACGCCCGGCTCGTCGCGATAACCGCGAAACTGCCCGCGAACAATGTTGGCTGGACTGAGCGGCGGAATCGTGCGGAAGATTTTTACCTGCTCATCGCGCACCGAATCCACGTACATCATCGTCGGCGGTTCCATGGCGAGGAACGCGACCACCTGCAGCATGTGGTTCTGCACTACGTCGCGAATGGCTCCTGCCTCTTCGTAGAACTTTCCGCGGCCCTCGACGCCGAACGACTCGGCCATGGTGATCTGGACGCTGTGTACGTAGTTGCGGTTCCAGATGGGCTCCAGGAAGCTGTTGGCGAAACGGAAGATCAACAGGTTCTCGACCGCCTCTTTGCCAAGATAGTGATCGATGCGGAAGATGCGCTCTTCGGGAAAAGCTATGTGCAGCGTGTCGTTCAGCTTGCGGGCCGAGACCAGGTCGCGGCCGAACGGCTTCTCCAGGATGACCCGCGCATTCTGCGCACAGCCGGACTTCGCCAGCCCCTGTACCACTACAGGGAACATGCTGGGCGGAATTGCCAGGTAATGAGTAGGCGATTGCGCATTGCCAAGCGTGGTGCGAAGGGTGGCGTAGGTCTTGTCGTCCTTATAGTCGCCGTCGATGTAGCTCATCAGCTCGCAAAGTTTTTGAAAGGCTTCATCGTCCACCCCTCCACCAAACTTGATTAGGCTATCGCGGGCCCGGTCGCGCAGCTGCTCAACGGTCCAACCGGATTTGGCCACGCCGATCACCGGCACGTTGAGCGTGCCGTGCTTCACCATGCTTTGCAGTGCGGGAAAGATCTTCTTATGTGCCAAGTCGCCAGTTGCGCCGAAGAAAACGAACGCGTCAGAAGTCAGCGGTGCCATGAGGTCCTCTCGCTTTGGGGAACAAATCAGATGAACCGGGTGTGCCCGAGCCTTAAATGGACGCACCGATTCGCCCGCAATAGTTTATCTGGAGGACGGCAGCAGCGGTAGGTGGCTATATCTGGTGGCGTGAATAACCGGTGAATACGGCCGTCAATCGAGGCTGCCCTGCTCGATCACAACGTTCTCGCGCACGATAAGACGATGCGCTGCCATCTCGCGCAGTTTGGGAAGAACACGAGTAACGTGCTCGTCGGTATCGACGAAGGTAATTACCACCGGCAGGCTCCCTCCCGCCTCAACCAGATGCGCGGTTTGAACGCCGCCTCGGCCTTGGAAGCCCGCAACCGAGTGAAAGGCCACGGCGCCGGCGACATTCTCCTGACGCAAATACTTCAGCACTTGCAGGTGCAGCGGCCGGTGCTGCCAGGAGTCGCCTTCCATTAGATACATGGTGACCTGTACAGCCATAGGAGTTGTCATTTTACAACCCTCGCGCAATGGCTGCGCCCGCGACCACCGCCGCCAGGCAGAGCGCGTTGCTGGCGACAATGTTTATCGCCATCAGCATCCACTGCCCCTGCTCGATATAGGCGAACGATTCGAAGGCGTAGCTGGAAAATGTTGTGTAGGAGCCGCAGAATCCGATCGCCACCAGCAGGCGCCAGCGCGGATCGAGCAGCATCCGCTCTCCGGCGAGAACCAGGAAGAAGCCCAGCACCAGGCTGCCGGTGACGTTGATGAGAAGCGTGCCGTACGGGAAGGTGGTTGAGAAAACGCGGGCAATATATCCGCTTAAGAAGTAACGCGCGCTGGCGCCTGCAACCGCGCCTAAGGCGATCCACAGATAATTCACGATGGAGTTCTCCACTTGCTTAGTAGGAGTTATCAGCCCGCGGGGGCGGTTAACGGCGAACTCCATCGCCACCGAGTTAGTTTAACCTGAGGCCTGAATTCAACTCAAGAACGTCTTGGCGATGGCGGCGAATCGCCGCCTTAGCTGCTGTACCATAGAGCCAACCCTGATGAGTTCTCCCAGTCCAATTCAATACTCCAGCGAGCGCGTGCTCGAATTCGATCAGCTGCGCCAACTACTCGCCATTTACACCGGCTCGCCGCTCGGACATGAGCGCGTGATGCAGCTCACGCCCTCGCGTGACCGACAATGGATCGAGCGCCAGCATCAATTGACCGCCGAGCTGCGCGGCTACCTGCGCACCGGCGGCCGTTTTGATTTTCATGGCCTGCTCGATCCCACGACGCTGGTGGACAAGTCGCGCATCCGCGGCGCTGCGTTGGAGATCATCGAGATCCGCGACCTGCTGCTGGTGGCCGACCGTGCCGCCGAGTGGCGTGAAATCGCCCTGCATCCGCCCGTCGAAGTGCAGGAAAAGTGGCAGGCGGTTTCAGAACTATCGCAGACCCTGGCTGATTTCACGCTCCTGTTGCGTTACTTCCGCAACAAGATCCTGCCCGACGGAACGCTCGACGATAAGGCCTCGCCGGAGCTGGCGCGGATTCGCCGCGAAATGGAGAAACAAAAGCGCGCCATCCAGGAGTCGCTGCGCTCTTACCTGCGGCGGCTTTCGGAGGACGGCGCAGTGCAGGATGAGCTGGTCACCATTCGTGGCGAGCGCTTCGTAATTCCAGTGAAGGTGGAGCAGCGCCGCCGGGTGCAAGGGGTGGCGCACGGCGCCTCATCCAGCGGACAAACTGTATTCATCGAGCCGCTGGAGACCATCGAACAGAACAACGATCTAGTGCGGTTGTTAGAAGATGAGCAGGCGGAAATTCATCGCATCCTGCTGGAGATGACTGCTCGCTTGGGCGAGCATGCCGACGCGCTCAGCAACGCGGTGCAGGTTCTTTCCGAGCTCGAGTTGCAATTCGCCAAAGCTCGCTTTGCCGAGGACTATGACTGCGTCTCCGTAAAACTGCTGGGGAACAGTGATACTGCAGGCGAACCGGGATCGTCACAAGATGATGTGTCTCCGGTCATCCCGTCACCGGTCGATGGGTCATCTGTTACAGGCTCGTGTGATGCGTTCGTACTGCGCAATGCACGGCATCCGCTGTTGGAGCGGACCCTGAAAGCTCGGAAGGTTGCCGTGGTTCCGCTCACTATCGAACTTGACGGCCAGCATCGCCAGGTCGTTATCAGCGGTCCTAACACTGGTGGAAAAACTGTAGCTCTTAAAACCGTCGGACTGCTGGCGCTGATGGCGCAATCGGGCATTCCCGTCCCGGCCGAGCGCGCCGAGCTGCCCATCTTCGATGCGGTGTTCGCCGACATTGGCGACTACCAGTCCATCGAGCAAAACCTCTCTACGTTTTCGGCACACGTTACCAACATCGATCACATCTCTCACCAGGCGACCGCGCATTCGCTGGTTCTGCTCGACGAGTTGGGGTCGGCTACCGATCCGGAAGAAGGTGCTGCGCTGGCAGTGGCCATCGCTGACTACTTTCGGCAGGCGGCGTGCATCAGCATTGTCTCCACCCATCACACTGCGCTCAAGGTTTACGCGGCTAACACGCCGGGCGTGCTCAACGCCGCAGTCGGATTCGATGAGGACACATTTGCGCCCACCTTCGAGCTGCGCATGGGTGTGCCAGGTGCGTCCGCGGGTATCAACATTGCGCAAAAGCTTGGGCTCAATCCAGAGATCATCGCCCAGTCGCGGCAGCGCATGACTTCACAAGCCCAGGATGTCGCGCGATTTCTCGACCGTCTGCACTCGGAGTTGCGGCAGATTGACGTTGAGCGGGCCGCGATTAGCGCACGCGAACAGGAAGTCGCGCGCGAGCGTCAGCACCTCGCCCTTGAAGGCCGCAAAGAGCAGCGGGAAAAACTGCGCGAGATGGAGAAGAAGCTGGACAGCGTGCTGCGCGACTTCGAGTATCGCGCGCGCGAAACTGTCAATGCCGTGCAGGATCGCGCCCAGGCATTGAAGTTGTCGAAGGACGCGGAGCGCCGCATCGCCAAGATGCGCCGCGAATTTCGGGAGCAGTTCGATTCCACCGTGGTCGCTCATACCACGGGCGCTGACACCGGGGACCCGGACGCGCGGCAGCATGTGGTCAAGCAGGTCGGCATTGGCGATACCGTGCGGCTGAAATCGTTGGGTCGCGATGCCAAGGTGCTGCGCTATTTCGACGATGACAGCTTCGAGGTTGCGGTTGGGCCGATGAAGATGAAGGTGGCCCGCGACGATTTTGCCAGCGTGATCGCGCGGGCGGGAATCAACCCGGTGGAATCGGCGCGTGCCCGCGGTATCAACGTTAGCCTGACGCGCGAAGACGACAATGTCGCCACTGAGATCAATGTGATTGGCCAGACCGTGGACGAAGCTACTCGTGCGGTGGAGAAGTTCGTGGACCGCGCGTTCCTGGCGGGCGCAGTGCGGGTCCGCGTGGTGCATGGCAGCGGCATGGGAATTCTGCGCAAGGCGCTGCGCCAGTTTCTCCAAAGCCATCCGCATGTCGCCAGTGTGAGCGAGCCTCCGCAGAACGAGGGCGGTGGCGGTGCGACAGTGGTGGAACTGAGGACGTGAAGGCCCCGCTATTCGCTTCTCGCCTTTCGCTCTTCGCAAAAAGCGCGCGTTCATTGCCGGCAGTAATACGGCCGGGGGTTGCCGATTGAAACTCCATGCAACCTCTCAGGACCCAAAGCAGATAGCCATCCGCGAAAAGCGAATAGCGAAAAGCGGATTTCTTGCACTCCGTCCCGGGGCTCTCTAGACTAAATCCTAGCGATGAGCAATTTCGGTCAAGCCTTGAAAGGTTACGTCTGGTGGACCTCGCCGCGCGGCAGCGTCCGTTACGATGTCATGGTCACGATCATCCTGGCCTTCATCTTCCTGGTGCCGCACTGGGTCAACTTCCGCGACAAACCGCAGGAACGTCCGCCGCATCAAACCGAAGTCGTTGTACAACAAGAGGGAGATGGTTTCCTCTATAAAGTGGACGCGGCGGCGGTCAAGGGCGACAGTGATGCCGATATCAGAGATTCCCTGGCCCACATCATCGAGCCGGTCGCCGGTTATGTCACCATCGATCGATACGAAGCCGTACGCGATGGTAAGCAGAATGTGGTTGCGTATAAAGTCTGGGGACATCGCTAACCAAGATCGCCCGAATCTCGGCGGGACTTTACGGCCTGAAAAACTTTGACGCTCTGTCTCGAGGTAAGTCTAACCAGAACCGATATGAAAATCCTTAAGACGATTGCTCTCGTGGTTTGGGTTTCATGTTGCGCTGCGGCGGGGGTACAAGCGCAAAACCTTGAAGCCACCTTGAATTCGATGGACCAGGCAGCGGCCAACTTTCGCACTGCCCAGTGCGATTTCGTTTGGGACCAGTATCAGAAGGTGGTTGACGAGCACGACTACCAGAAGGGCACCATGTACTTCCGGCGCCAGGGAACTGACGTGCAAATGGCGGCCGACATTACCTCACCCGACAAGAAGTTCGTGCTGTTCACCGGAAGCCTGGTCAGCGTGTATCAGCCCTCCATCGATCAGGTCACCGAATACAACCCCGGCAAGAATAAGGCCGATTTCGAGAGCTTCCTGGTGCTGGGCTTCGGCGGCCGCGGACACGATCTGGAGAAATCGTTCGACGTAAATTATGCCGGCATGGAGCAGGTGCAGGGCGTGAACGCCGCCAAACTGGAACTCACTCCGAAGTCACAAAGGGTGAAGAGTATGTTTCAGACAATTACGTTGTGGATCGATCCGGCGCGAGGGGTGAGCGTCCAACAGGAGTTTTCCGAACCTTCAGGCGACTACCGGGTAGCTAAATACAGCAATATTGAAATCAACCACAAAATCCCTGGCGACGTTTTCAAGTTGAAGACCACGGGTCATACCAAGTTGATCAAGCCGAATGGGTAGGAAATCCGGCGCCAGAATCGGGCGACCCTGCAAAGACGTTCTTCCGAAACTCTGACCACGCGCTTCTCATCTAAAATAACCAGCACCGGGGATGAGGAGTTCACGCCATGCGTAAAACCATTCTGCTACTTGCTATTTTTCTAGTGGGTGCCGCTACTCTTGAAGCCCAACAGATTCGCGGCGATTATATCGAGTCACGCTCAACCGACGTTTATGTCGCGCAGTGCTTTGCCAACGGCGAGACCGGTCTTACCGGTAACCAGGCCTTGCTGGCCTGGCACGTGCAAGAAGGTTCGTGGGAGGGCGTGAAGCTTGACGGTTTGACCGTCGCCGCCGCGGTTCGTGCGCGGGCTACGCTGGGCGATCCCTACGGTGCGCCTTATCCCGCCCAGTCGGTATTGATGGTCGACAATGCAGCCAACCCTGCACAACGTCAGGCGCTAATCGCACTTGCCAAACATGAGGGCGGAAAGTTACTGGACAACGTTTCTCGCGTGGAGTATGTGCCGGTTATTCTCGACGTGCCCGCCGACCCGCAAAGTGGCCATGCCATCCTGCGTGCCGGACAGCTGGCGACTATCGTGACGCGCCCGCTCAACCATCACGACCATATCTGTGGTAACGAGACCAACTACTATCCTCCGCTGACCAAGGTTGACCACGCGACTTCGGCGGTCGCTTTGACGGATGAGTTTGAAGGCGATGGACTAGGCTCGCAATGGAACACGCATGGACGGCGCAGCGCCTACATTGGCAGCTTCAGCGAGGGCGTAACAACCGCGGCGGCAACAGAAGAACCAGCCATGCATCACGGCGGAGAATAAGAGAGCAGCGGACGAGCGGATTGCTGCTTCACTCCGCCTGCGGATGCGAAATCCTGCCGTCCCCGCGCTCCTTAGGCGAACAATGCGGCAAACCCTGCGCTCACCAGCACCACCACGGCCCACCACCCGAAAACCACGGCCATACTGGTTCCACGTTTGACCTTTGATACGTAGGAATAGCCGATTCCGGTCAGAATGAGCGACCAGATGTTAAACAGG
This sequence comes from uncultured Acidobacteriaceae bacterium, assembly GCA_963721155.1. Lineage (GTDB taxonomy): Bacteria > Acidobacteriota > Terriglobia > Terriglobales > Acidobacteriaceae > Bog-257. Next base: position 854,229 of record CAVRID010000005.1, read on the forward strand.
TCAAGCGACGATGCGACGGAATAAAGGAACGGTGAGCTGGGATCGAACAGCGGCCCCAGATTACTGGCTAGCTGGTGCTCGAATGTAAAGCTCTCCCCACCGCTAATCGTGATGGTCAGTATCACAAGCAGCGCTTTGATGATCCCGGGAAGAAACGCGTACATACTAATCGCCATGCCGTGCTTGAACTTCACTTCAGCGCCGAGCGCGAGTTTGAAGGTGCCCACGAGGACGGCCGCGATGACGGCCACAAAAATTATGGTCAGGACCGGCGACCCATAAGCGAAGATCCGCGTCACCTTGGCTGCTATCTCCATCTGCGAGGCGCGTTGGTCGGGCGGAAGTTGATCGAGTTTGGCTGCACGCTTGGGCGACAGTTGTATTGAGTTCTCAGCCACCTTCTCCATGCCAACCTTCTTGTCCACGGTAAAAACCAGCGCTAACCCGGCGATCGAAATCAGTACCCAGGGTACCCACCAAGTGGCATTGCGGCGGATGTCAGTGAATGTCTTGCTGGGCGCGACGAAGGTGTCCACGACACGTTCCGCTTGGGAAAGGGGCGGTTGTTCCACAGGCGCGATTGAGCTGGCAGAACTCATGGGTCTCCTTCGGTGCGAACAAAAGTCGGCGTCCCTGCTCTCCGAAGCAGGCTACAACCGATGAGAGTGGCATCAGGCGATGAATCGGCGAGATTGTATCACCGCGAGGAGCAGACATCCGCGCCAAAAACGAGAGCGGTAGCTTTGAGTTGTTTTTCCGGCTGGCTCAGTCTAGGAGAGGACACTATCTCTTCGGTGGTGGATTCGGCGGATTGTTAGTCACTGTGCCGCCTTGGCTCGCGGTCGGATTCTGCGCGTTTCCGGTACCGCCGTTGTTCATAGCGGAGTGATCGGGCGCCAAGTCGGAATGCCCATGCCCAGTGATCATCAAATTATCATTCAGCTTTCGATTGCCATCGAACGATTGGGCAAGGCGCTCTGCAGTCTGTTTATCTTTGCTGGAACCTACGGTGCCACCCAAATCGATGCTTTCAGTCGAAACATTTACCAAAATGTGGCTGTCGCCGAGCGTGGGCTCGTTACGCAGGGCATTCTCAATTCGCGATTGCAAAGCCCCGTCGTTCTGATCTCCCGTTACCGAGGGAGCCGCAGCATTATCTTTAGAGTTGTTGGTCGCACTACCGGAGCTCGGCGAAGCCGCCGATTGAACTCCCGTGTTGGCTGCGGGAACTTGCGCCACGGCCAATCCAACTGCCAAGAGCAAGAATGCAATTACAGCGGGGTGCCCTTTCATGCGTAACCTCCAATGGTTGGATGTAGACTTGCGCGTCTCTGGGCATTAACTTCAGATACAAAATTGAGTCCGCTTATCCGGCCCCTCGTTTGGCAGCTTTGGCGCGGCCCTTAAAAATTTGGAACGAGGGACCGGCCAGGTCGAAGTCATGGGTCATGTGAGTGGCGGGCTGGGTCGGATAGAAGGTTACATTGGTTCGACAGACACGGCACGGGGGGAACTCCTCACCCCGAATCGCCACCACTTCGTGGTCCGGCCGATGACCAATGTGTACGACCGTGTAAATACCAGAAATCGGGACTATTTGTCCGGGTTTATACGCGTGAGCGTCGCGCCTTGGTCCAGTCGCCATCAGGTAGCCTTCAGAGGGGCTTAATCACTTGCAACTGTTTTCCCACGGTCTTCAGGAAACCGCGGGCAACAGGTCTTCGGGGGCGCAGCTCGCGCGCACACACTCCCTAATAGCTAGTGATGACCGCAGAACCTGGAGGGTTGTCACCAATGCTGCCAATCGCCCGACTTCAGTGCAATTGTTTGGTATTTTGAACATCTTGGGTCAGATGAGGACTAGCTGTGGGTGGTTTGCCTTGTAACGCAACATGATGCGAGAGAGTAGCATCGAATAGTGAGGTGAGAGAGAAGTGATGATGAGAAAAGAAGACACTCCCAGAATGATGATGCCGTTGCTGAATCACTATGTGCAGTCATTGTGTGGGCTCTACAGCCGGGTCGCAACTCGACTTGGAGTTGACCGCTCTTATGTCAGCCGGGTTGCGCGCGGCGAGCGGCATTCGGAGGAGGTCGAGCAGGTACTGAGCTCCGAATTCAATCGAATTACAAGCGAACGCCCGTAAAAAAATCTATCCCGTTTACGACGCTGGCCGACGATGTGGTGCAGTCGGCACGATCCCCGGTCGCCATGCGTCAAGGCGCAGCCATTGGCCTCTTTGCCGAAGCGGACGAAACTTCCGAGTTGAACAGAGTGCAATCCCGCTCTTAAACTGGATGTATGCATGTGCATTCCAGCGGCGCAACCAATGCCACGACTTCGCGTGTCCTGCGGATCTCGCTGGTGGTCACGCTGGCCTACATCGTGCTGCTGGTCCTCGCGGGTCTACGCGCGCATAGCCTGGCGCTGCTCTCGGAGGCCGGGCACAATCTCTCCGATTTTGTCGCTTTGTTGATGTCGTGGGGCGCCGTCTACCTCCAGGGCAAACCTCCCAGCGCGCGCAAGACCTTCGGCTACAACCGTGCGGGAGTACTGGTGGCCTTCGTCAATGGCCTCTCGCTGGTACTGATTGCCTTTTATATCCTCTACGAAGCCTTTCGCCGTTTGCAGACGCCGGTGGATGTGCACGCCGGCATCATGATCTGGGTTGCCGCTGCAGGAGTAGTCATGAACGGCGCAATCGCGCTCCTGCTGATGCGCGGCCATCGCGACATCAATCTGCGTAGCGCGCTACTACACGAAATTGGCGATACTTTGTCCACGGCGGCCGTAATCGTCGGCGGAATTGTGATAGCCCTGACCGGCGAGCGCTGGATCGACCCTGCACTTTCCGTGGGTATCGGCGTCATGATCCTCTGGTCTTCCATCGGTATCATCCGCGAGAGCCTCAACATCCTGCTGGAAGGCACCCCCAGCGGCATGGAGTTGCAGCGCATCGAGGCGATCATCCGCGCCATTCCGGGCGTGAACGACGTACACGATCTGCACGTGTGGAGCATCGGCAGCGACACCCACTCTCTCTCCTGCCACGTCGCCATCGCCGACATGCCCGCGTCCGAGAGCGAGGGAATTCTGCGTCTGATTCGCGAGCAGATGGGCGAACGCTTCCACATCCACCACACCACCATCCAGTTTGAGTTGGCGGTCTGCGAGGTGGCGGACGGCTGCGTTATCCCCATCAGTCCGGCACACGAACACGGTCACTCCCATTGAAAGCGAAGCGGAGAAGCAGTTTGTCTGTTCTCGTACGACACACGGCGTGCGCGGTTCTCGTTGCAGGTCTCGCGTTCACTCTTGCCTGTAACCAGAAAACGAATGCGCCCGAAACGCAGCGACAAGTTGCGTCGTCTGCCTCCAGCGAGGCCGGCCCGTGGCACCTGGCGTTGAAGGTTTCTCCGGAGCATCCCAGCATGGCGAAACCATTAACCTTCACGCTGCATGTCACCGATGAACATGGGCAGCCGGTCAATGCCGCCGAAGTAAGTGGTGTGCTTACGATGAAATCGATGGATATGGGCACCACCCAGGTAAAGTTCACTCCCAAAGGCAATGGCGATTACGAGGCATCGCTGAAAGACATGGACATGTCTGGCGCGTGGAACCTGGCCGTGGAGGCCGCGCAGGGCAGCAGGCATGTGAAGCAGAGCTTCGAAGTGAGGGTGAATGACTAGCGGCCTCGGCTTGTTTGGCTGTTCGAGGCGGGCACCTGTGGCCGCGGCCCAAATTGGAACCGATGGATTGATTCCCGAAAGAGGAAGTTGCGTTTAAACGCGATTCTAGCCCGACAAATTTGTGCGGAGGCACTTTGAGTCGTCACAGCCATCAAACTCTCGCCTACGGGCACGCCAGGCTGGCTTATCAGCATTCTACGACGTCCTAGAAACGGCAAGATGGTGGTTTGGGGGATCCAGCATCTAGGTAATAGTAAAAAACGAGATTTTTGCCACCTACGTGCCGGTTCGCGTTGGAGGTTCGCACCCTGCCATTAGCTCGTGGGCCGCTCGTCCGCCAACCGGTCCTATAAGGGCAGACCGACAGCGTACTTCACAACCTTCCACTCCCGCGGTGTGAGGTCGCTATAGCGACCTGAGTCGATTTGTCGCTGCCGGGCGTATGGCGGCATGGCACGCAGAGCACGAATGGTGTTCTGCACCGCCGGACGCATCGCCGGAAGCTCGCGCTCAGCCCAAGCCGAACCGGAGCGACTCGCGGGAGCCGAGGCGGTCACGTAGCTCACCGTCGTCGGACGGTAGGTCGCGTCGCGTAGGGTCAAGCGATTCGACGGAGGAACAGGCCGTGGAGCGGGAGCACCAGATTGCTCGACTTGAGTGTAGTTCTGAGGATCGCTGCTCGCCTGATTTTGAGGCGCGGGGCTCGAGTAGCCCGGCGAGCCGCCAACTGGGGCATAGTAATAGGGGCTGGCATAGTAGGGGTAAGACGGATAATAGGGATAGTACGGATAATACGGAGCGTATGCATAGCCATACGGATATCCGTAGCCTCCCCAAGAAGGCCCGAAGTTGAAGCCGATACCAAATCCCCAGCCGCAACAGTAGCCCCCGTAACCCCATCCTCCACGCCAGCCGCCATAATAGCCGCCGTAGCCCCCGCCGTAGCCGCGGTAGCCACCACCATAGCCACCGCCGTGATATCCGCCCCATCCACCGTAGCCGCCGCCGTGATATCCGCCGCCCCAACCGCCGCCTCCATGGAAGCCGCCACCACCGCCATGGAACCCGCCGCCTCCGCCGCCATGGAACCCGCCGCCGCCACCGCCATGAGCACCGGCAAAGACCGACCCGGTCGACCATCCGAGAATGACCAACACCACGCTGAGAAAAAGAACTCGCAGAATGCTAGGGCGATTCATTTGGATACCTCCCAGTTGCGTGCGCGACAGCAACAAGACATCACTTATTTTAGTCCCGGTTTTTTCTTTTTGAACCCGAAAAAAGGGCCGCCTTACTGCTCCTCACGATGTTTTTCTGTCGGTCGGAGTGTCACGCCTGAGCATGAATTGCGTTAACCACTAACCGCCGCCAGATCAGCGATCGGTTCACCGTCCATGTTGCCTGGCATAGATCTTCTCCACCGTCTCGACGGTATCGATGTCTTTGGGCAGCTTGTCCTGGCGCACGCGCACGATCCTCGGAAAACGCAGCGCGAACCCGCTGTCGTGACGATCGGAACGCATGATGGCGTTGAATGCAACCTCCAACACAATGGTTGGCTCGACCTCGCGCACGTGACCATGGTCGGCCGTAGTGTGCGCCAGAAACCACTCGGTCAGCTCGGCAATCTCTTTGTCGGTCAGCCCTGAATAGGCTTTGCCGATATTGACCAGCTCCTCGCCTTTGCGCACCGCGAAAGTATAGTCGCTCAACACGTGGATGCGTTTGCCATGGCCGAACTCGGCAGCGGTCACCACGACGTCGAGCGTGGCCAGTTCGCGCTTCAGCTTGAGCCACCAGCGGCCGCGGCGTCCGGGCATGTAAGGCGATTGCAGGTCTTTGATCATCAGCCCCTCATTGCCCCTTGCCATGGCTTCGTCGAAGTACTGTTCGAGCCGTTCGGGAGAATCGGCGCGCAGGGCGGGAGCACGCAGGATCCATCCCGATACGGCGCCTTGCTCCTCGATCTCCGGCTCAAAGAGCAGGCTGCCTTGGGCGTTCATCACCGCGCGCGGCGAAACCCGACTCGCACCGGCAAACACGCGCTCCAGAATCTGCGCGCGCTCCGACAGCGGCTTGTCGAGCGTGAGCTCACCCTCGGCATAGATCACATCGAAGACCACGTACGCCACCGGGACTTCGGCGATCATTTTCTGGCTGACTTGTTTCCGACCGAGGCGCTTCTGGATCTCCGAGAACGGCATAGCGTGCCCGCCGTCTTCGTGGTTGCGCCAGGCCACGATTTCGCCGTCGAGGATGACTTCGCCCGGCAATTCGCTCAGACCTCCAACCAGTTCCGGGAACGACGGCGTCACCTCATCGAGGGTGCGCGAGAAGATGCGTACCTGTCCTCCTCCACAATGCGCCTGGGCGCGGATGCCGTCGTACTTGTCCTCCACCTGCGCATGCTCGAAATACTGGAAGGCTTCCTCGGCATCGCTCGCGGGGCTGGCCAGCATGAAGCCGATGGGATGAAACAGCCGCATCCGCGCCTCGTTGAGGCTGTGCTCCGCGGCGAGTTGCAAGGTCGCACCGATATCGCCCAGTAGCATGTTGGCGCGTTGCACCTGTGCCAGCGGTTCATCGTAGGCCTTAGCAATCGCTTCCTCGACCAAGCTCTCTTTCAGACCGATCCGCAGTTCGCCGGTGATGATCTTCAGGATGTACTTGGCTTCGAGGGCGGTGGCGCGTTCCAACAGCGACTCAGGAATCGAAGCCTTGGCCGTGGCAGTGCGAGTCTCGGCAATCTGGTCGAAGGTCGAGCGGACATCTTGCAATGTGATTGTCGCGGAGGTCTGCGCTTTCCCTAGCAGTACATCGTGGGCCGCCGCGCCGAGATCGCCGCGCTTGCGATAAGCGGCACGGAGCGCCGCGTCGTGGTTATCGGCCAGCTCGACCACCAGCTTCCACAGCAGTGCGCCGCCAATCTGCAACGTCGCGTTCATCGAAGGCCGGGAAGGCCCGGCCGGACAGAAAGACCGCCGAGATCGCCGCGTCGCGCAGTTCCTGCGAGCGGAAGTAGTCGGCCACGATCGCGGTCTTCTCCAGCTTCTTGGTAGTGGCAGCGATGCGTTCGCAGGTTTCGGCGAGCCGTTGCATAACGGTAACTGCCTTAGATGCGATGGGTTACAGGAAAGCCGCAGCACAAAAATTCCTACCACGGATTTGCCCGAATTCCCACGGATCATCCCACAGAAGACGCGTTTCCTAAATGGATCTGAATGGATCGGTGCATATCCGTGCGATCCGTGGTTAACGGCTTGGCGTTTTCCCCGATTGACACTAACGGGCCGCTTGCTTACTCTAAACTCTGCGATTTCCGGTTCTTTCCGGGTCAGCAAACATCCAATCACCATGCAATCTTTGCGTCAGCGCCTACGTTTTTTAGCAGCCGTCCAACTTCTGCCCGCTTTGGAGAGCGGTGAGGAAACCTTGGTCGGCGGCCAAGCCGTGCTGGAAGGCGTCATGATGCGCTCGCCCCATGCGTGGGGCATCTGTATTCGCAGGCCAGACGGTACTCTGGCGACGCACTCGGAGCCGCTCGACCGCCCCTCGGAAAAGCACAAATGGATGGGTTGGCCGATTGTCCGTGGCGTCATGACATTAGGTCAGGCGATGGCGCTGGGATTTCGCGCTCTGCGCTATTCGGCCAACGTCGCGATGGGAGAGATGACGGCCGAAGACGAGAAGAAAACCGAGGTGTCGAACTGGGCGCTTGCGCTCAACGTCGTGCTGTCGGTCGGATTCTTCATTTTCATGTACAAGTTTCTGCCGTTGCTGGCGGCCACCAAGCTTAAGAATGCATACCCGGCTTTCGGCAACCAGATCGCCTTCAACATGGTGGACGGCGTCATCCGCATCGCACTTTTCCTGCTCTTCATTTGGGGCATCTCGCGCATGCCCGACATTCGCCGGGTTTTCCAATATCACGGTGCCGAACATAAGACGGTCTTCGCCTTCGAGTCGCGCGATCCGTTGACCATCGAGAACGCCCAGTCCTATTCCACGTTTCATCCGCGTTGCGGCACCAGCTTTCTGATGACTGTGATGCTGATTGCGATGGTCATCTACATGATGGTGCCAGCCACGACGTTCTGGATGCGCTTCGCGGTTCGCATAGCGCTGCTGCCGGTTATCGCGGGCGTGTCGTACGAACTGATTCGCTTTGCCGCCAAGCACGGTTCGTCGTTGTTCGCCGTGCTTACCAAGCCCGGACTGTGGTTGCAGCGCATTACCACTCAGCCCCCCGCGGATGACCAGGTCGAGACCGCCATCGCCGCCTTGAACGAGGCCATGGAGTTGGAGAAACAGCGCGGCGGCGAACTCGTGATTGCCTAGCGGCGCCCGCCGCGACTATTCTCACTCTCGCTTTGAAGGGGCGCGGCTTCAGCCGTGCCGCTAGATGCAATTCGAAAGCGGGCTTTTAGCCCCTGAGGGAACTCGCTTTCAAAGGCACAGCTAAGTTCCCGTACAATAATCTTTCTGCCGTTGTAAGAACGGCCATTGTTGGTTTACCCATGTTTGAACGCTTAGACCAAACCGAACTGAAATACGAAGAGCTCAATAAAGCTCTGTCTTCGCCGGATATCGTCTCCGACTCGGCGCGCTTCCAGAAGACCGCCAAAACCCACAGCGATTTGCAGCCCATCGTGGAGAAGTATCGCGAGTACAAAGATCTAACCCGCGGCATCCAGGAGAGCAAGGCCATGCTGGCCGACGAGAGCGATCCCGAGATGCTCGCCTACGCGCAGGATGAGCTGACTCAACTCGAGGAACGGGTTCTGCAGGTAGAAGCCGACTTGAAGGTGCTGCTGTTGCCCAAGGACCCGAATGACGAGAAGAACGTAATTCTCGAAATCCGCGCCGGTACCGGAGGCGACGAGGCCACATTATTCGCGGCCGAGATCTTCCGCATGTATACGCGCTACGCCGAATCGCAGCGCTGGAAAGTGGAGGTGCTGTCCACGTCGGAATCGACCGTAGGCGGCCTGAAGGAAGTGATTGCCATCATCGAAGGCCAGGGCGTTTACTCGCGCATGAAATATGAGAGTGGCGTGCATCGCGTGCAGCGGGTGCCGCAGACCGAGACCCAGGGCCGCGTGCACACGTCGGCAGTGACCGTTGCCGTGCTGCCGGAAGCCGAAGACGTGGACATCAAGATCGAAGCCAAGGATATCCGCATCGACACCTTCTGCTCGTCCGGTCCTGGCGGTCAATCGGTGAATACCACATACTCGGCCGTCCGCATTACCCACTTGCCGACCAACACCGTCGTGAGTTGCCAGGACGAGAAGTCGCAGATCAAGAATCGCGAGAAGGGCATGCGTGTGCTGCGCGCCCGCCTGTACGAAATGGAGCAGCAGAAGCAGCAGGACGCGCTGGCCAAAGAGCGCAAGGCGATGGTGGGCAGCGGCGATCGCAGCGAAAAGATCCGCACCTACAACTTCCCGCAGAACCGGGTTACGGACCACCGCATCGGCTTCACTGCGCACCAGTTGCCGGAGTTCATGGACGGCCGCATCCAGCCCATGATCGACGCGCTCATTACCCACTTCCAGGCCGAGAAGATGAAACAGGAGATGGAGGTCACGGCCTGAGGCTAGTGCGGACTGGTGCGCCAGAGGTATAACGAAAGCCAGAAAACTCATGCCTCGAACGCTTGCGGAGCATGCCCGCCTGCTTCTTAATGGCTCGATTGTTGTTGCGGTACTCGCGCTACTTATTTGCGGTCTAGCATGGATCGCCGGCGAAGGTCGCGCGGTGAGCCTTGGCTATCGGCTTGCCGGGGCGGGAATGCTCGTTGCGGCGCTGGTAATCATGATAACGACCGGCACTGGGCGAAGTACTTTGTTGGAGTTTGCTTACTGGCGTCGGCGCAGGCTGTGTTCGCACTATTGACAGGTCACACCCTGTCACAGCCCCAGTTAGTCACCAACCGTTCGCTTATTTCCACTATGCTTGCGATTCTTGTCGGGCTTATTTTCTTTTCTGCCCGATTTACCGAAAGCCCGCCGCGAACGAAATTTGATTCTCTAGCTCTCGTGGGCGCAGTCGTGGGCGTCTTTGGGACAATGCTGACCGAGCCAAGCATATGGCCTTTGGTGGGAGCACTAATACTCTCAGGGGCAGCCTGGGTCCTCAACCAGCGTAGGGGGCACCAACCGGGATCCACGCCCACCCCGTAGGTAGAATCATCCCGTGCAACTAAAGCAAGCGCTCGCGTCCGCAGTGGAACGTCTCGATGCTGCCGATGTGGGCTCCCCACGCATGAACGCCGAGGTGCTGCTGATGTTTGTCCTCGGTGCCGACCGCGCCTACCTGTACGCGCATCCCGAACGCGAACTCACTCCCGAAGAAGCCACGCGATATCAGGAAGCACTTGCCCAGCGTGCGACTGGCATGCCATCGCAGTACATTACCGGGCATCAGGAATTCTGGGGTCTGGATTTCGTGGTTTCGCCGGCCGTGTTAATTCCTCGTCCCGAGACGGAGCATCTGGTTGAAGCCGTGCTCGAATTGGCGCGCGGAATCCAGCGGCCCAAGCTGGTAGATGTGGGTACGGGTTCGGGGTGTGTCGCGCTGGCGCTCGCACACCAACTGCCGGATGCCGAAGTCTACGCGGTCGATCTGTCGGCTGAAGCGCTGGAAATTGCACGCGCCAATGCGGTCAGGCTGCAGCTCGATAAGCGAGTACGGTTCCTGCAATGCAATGTTCTTGAGCCTACCGTCGACTCAAAATCTGTCTGCGGCCCGAAATTCGCCTGCGGTCATCCCGAGCGCCCATAGCCCTGTCATCCTGAGCGAGGACTTCAGTCCGAGTCGAAGGACCCCTACTCTGGCACCATCTTTCCTCTGCGACTTCGATTTCGTGGTCGGCAATCCCCCGTATGTAGGATTCACCGAAGCTGACAAAGTGCAGCGTCGGTCTTTGAAATTCGAGCCGACGGATGGCAGTATTTGCTGGTGAAAACGGAATGGAAGTGATTGTTCCGCTGATCGACCAGGCCCATGCCGCGCTAAAGCCGGGCGGCTGGTTAGCGATGGAGATCGGCTATTCCATGCGGGACGACGTGGTGAATTTGCTGAGTCCCACAATGTGGGATGACATCCGCGTCGTGCCTGATCTGCAAGGGATTCCGCGGGTGGTTGCGGCGAAGAAAGACTCTAGCTAGTGATGAACCAGGTTATGACACGCTGCGGAAAGAGCCTCACCAGCAGATCCCTCGCGGCCTAAAGCCCGCTCGTGATGACAAGAAACAAAGGCCTTAACGACGCACCTAAACAAGGCTGCGGAAAAAGTCGGCGGAGGTTTTGGTGGGAGCCCCTGTTTCAGCAGGGGAAAGCTGGACTTTAGTCCAGCGGAAATCGTTCGGTTTCGCGATGGGCTTTAGCCCGGGGCTTTCCGATCCCCAGCGCTAAAGCGCAAGATCAAAGAGCAACTTTCTTCCGGCGCGCTGAAGCGCTCCTCCCCCGCATAAATGCGGGGGCTCCCACCAAAACAAAGCGCTCATCTCGTAGGCATTCTAAGTCGTGAAGTCTTTCGACAGCGGATGGCGTCCGAGATCAGCCAACCATTCCCTTACGTTTGCGTCCGTGATCCGCCGTCTGCTCCTCCGCCACCCGAAGACCATTCCGAACAGAAATCCCGCAGCTACCGCGGCCGACAAACGTTTGCGGTCGGCAAACGCAATGAAGCGAGTTCCTCCCGGGCTAACTTCCAGCACACCCTTTGGGCTGGCAATGATGCCGCCACCACCGCCTCCGCCGCTCTTTCCGCTCGGCGTACCCGACCCGGAGGAATCGTCGCGAGAGAACGAACCGCCGCCCGCTCCCAGACCGTAACGAATGCGGGCTACGGGGATTACCGTTTTGTCGCCAACCACAATGGGATCGCCAAAGACACTTTTCACGCTCGCGCTGGCTCTGGAGCCGGTCACCCAGCGTGCGCAGGATTTCTACCGGACCATCCACAAATCACCACCTACTCTTTCATAGATCATTTGGATGCCGGTCTAATGCCGGAAGTGTCGTACTCCCGTGAGCACCATCGCTAATCCCAACTTGTTTGCAGTGTCTATCACTTCCTGATCACGCACCGAGCCGCCGGGTTGAATGATGGCGGTCGCGCCTGCCTTGGCAATCTCTTCGACGCCGTCAGGGAACGGGAAGAATGCGTCGGATGCGGCAACCGATCCCTTGATCCCGAGCACAGACTTCATGGCGCCAATCTTCGCCGAGTCAACGCGGCTCATCTGTCCCGCACCCACGCCTGTGGTCTGGCCATTGCGCGCATAGAGGATCGCGTTGGACTTCACATGCTTGCAGACCTTCCATGCGAACAACAGGTCCCGCATCTCCTGCTCCGTGGGCTTGCGGTCGCTGACCGCTTTGAGATCGGCTTGGGTCAATGGGCGCATGTCATTGTCTTGCAGCAAAATTCCGCCTGAGACGTTCTTGAGCACCCACTTCTGCTCCATGGGAACGACTTCGACTAAGCGGAGATTCTTCTTCGCGGCAAAGATCTCACGCGCGGCGGGGTCGAAGCGTTCCGCAGCGATCGCCTCCACGAATAGCTTCGCCATTTCCGTTGCCGTCTCACGGTCAATCGGGCGGTTCACGCCAATCACGCCGCCAAACGCGGACACAGGATCGCACTCCAGCGCGCGCTTGTAAGCCTCCGCCAGGGTGGCTCCCACGGCGGTTCCGCAGGGGTTGGTGTGCTTAATGATGGCGCACACCGGCTCATCGAATTCCTGCGCCAAGTCCCACGCCGCCTGCAAGTCAACGATGTTGTTGTAGCTGAGCTCCTTGCCTTGCAGCTGCTTGCCGTTCGCAATTCCGGCGCCCGAGCCGTCGGAGTACAGCGCTGCCTGCTGATGGGGGTTTTCGCCGTAGCGCAGATCGAAAGCTTTGTGGAAGGTGAGCCGGAGAGTTTCGGGGAAGCCGTCGCTTCCTGCGAGATCAAACTTTTTATTGCCGTTCGCTGGAGCGGCAATCCGCTCAAGAGCCGACGCGATTGCGGAGTCGTAAGCCGCAGTGGTGGCAAAAGCCTTCTGCGCCAACATCCACTTCGTCTTCAACGACAGCTCGCCGTCAGACGATTCCATCTCTTTCGCGATCGTCTCGTAATCAGCCGGTGCAGTCACAATGGCGACATCCTGGAAATTCTTGGCTGCCGAGCGCACCATCGACGGGCCTCCGATGTCGATGTTCTCGATGACGTCCTCGAACTCAACGCCAGGTTTAGCGGCGGTTTTCTCGAAGGCATAGAGGTTTACCACCACCATGTCGATCGGCTGAATGCCGTGCTGATCCACGGCTGCTACATGTTTTTCATTTTTGCGGATGTGGAGAATGCCGCCGTGCACCTTGGGATGAAGCGTCTTGACGCGGCCATCGAGCATTTCAGGAAAGCCCGTAAGCTCGGAGATGTCTTTCACCGCGATACCGGAATCGCGTAGCAGTTTGGCCGTACCGCCGGTTGAAATCAGCTCCACCTGCATCGCTGATAGTTTTCGTGCAAAGTCGACCAGCCCTGTCTTGTCGGTGACACTTAGAATTGCTCGCTGAATTCTTGCCATGAAAGCCTCTTGATTATTATTTATCCCGCCGAACCCATCTCGGCGGAATACGATTGAAAAATAAGGAGTTATGCCTCTCGCGGTCTATTTAGCATGTCCGAGAACCGGGTAAAACTCGCCAACCGCCCCAGTAGGCGAACCGCCTGAACCATCCTGCAGATTCGCTGGCGGCCAATATTGGCGCCGCCCTCTCCAGAATAGCGCAACCCCGCCCTAGTCGCGATTGCATCTAAGTCATGGGAATATGCACGATTCAATCGCAATCGTAATTGCCGACGACCACGGTGTCCTGCGCGAGTCGCTGGCGGCGCTGCTGCAATCGCAGCCCGACTTTGAGGTGGTAGGACTCGCTGCCAATGGGGAGGAAGCACTGCAATTAGTGCAGGAAAACCGTCCCAACGTCCTGGTGCTGGATCTCTTCATGCCTCAGAGCGATGGCTTTGAAGTGCTGCGCACGTTAGACCGCGCTGGCAATCGCGTAGCTTCCGTGGTGCTGACTGGGTCAGATAGCCATAACGATTACGTACGGGTCGTGCGGCTGGGCGCCCGCGGATTGGTCCTGAAGGGCGATGATCCGCAGAAGTTATTTACCGCAATTCGAACGGTCGCCGAAGGCGAACTGGCTTTCTCCAGTGAGGTGGCGGAGAGTGTGATAAACGCCATGGCGACAGATAAGCCTGCCGGCCCCAATTCAATGAGCCGCTTGTCCGAACGCGAGCGCCAAGTCTCTTACCTGGTGGCGCGCGGCATGAAAAATCGCGGTATTGCGACCGATCTGGAAATCAGTGAAAACACGGTGAAACGGCACTTGCAGAGTATCTTTCTGAAGACCGGCACTCGAGACCGTTTGGAGCTGGCGATTCTCGCTCTCGGCGATCTCGACAGGGCTGCATAGCAATAAGAAATCGCGTATGGACCGCAGCTACTTACCCGCACCAGACGCCATCTTCTTGACCATCGCGATCACCAGCTTGCGATCACTGTCATTCAAGTTAGGCGAGTAACGGCGAATCTGGGTCAGGAAACGGACCTCATCCTCAGCCAACTGGGGTGAACTCTTGTTGCCATTCTCGCCGGAGCCAGTGCTGAAGAAATGAGCCAGCGGGATTTCCATCGCCGTCGCAATTTTAGCCAGCGTCTCCAGTGACGGAATGGTGTGGCCGTTCTCGACCCGCGACAGGTAGCAGCGCAATAAACCCGTGCGCTTCTCAATGTCGCCCTGAGACATACTTTTCTGTAGCCGAAAATTGCGGATGGTTTCGCCGATATTCATGTGGGGTTCGTTCCTAGGAGAAAGCGGCCATGGTGTTGACTGCATAGTAATCATGGGGCAAGCTGCTGGCAAGTGAAATCTTACGAGGCGACACGATTACAGAGCGAAGCCTGGATCAAAGTGACGGTAAGGCGTTTAGAAATTGGGGAATGCATCTCTTTTGGGATGAAACGCGATCGACGGGACCAAAGCGCTTAATGGCATATCTAGCCGAGCTCCTCGCACAAATCGGCTGAAACATATTTTCTGCGCAACGGCTATAACGAGAGTTCCATGTACAAAAGCCCCTCGACCGGATTCGCCGGAGAGATCTCCTGAAAGCCCAGGTTGCGGTACATCCTGAGCGCGGCTTGCATGGTCGGGGGATGAGTGTCGAGGCGAAGGCGCTGATAACCGAGAGCCCGCGCCTCCTGCAGGACGCGTTGCGCCAACTCTTGGCCCAATTTTCCGCCCCGGAAAAGCGGCCTGACATAGAGACGCTTCATTTCGCATGTGGCCGGCCGAGGGAAGGGACGAATGCCGACACAGCCGACCGGCTGGCCCGAGACCGTCGCCAAAAGCAGCTTGCCCGCAGGAGGAGCATATACTCCCGGCAGCGCCGACAACTCCGAGTCAAACGAACGTAATTGCGGCGGCAGCTCAGCCTGGTACTGCCGAAACAGTTGGCGGACTTGCTCGATTTGCTCTGCAGTGGTCGCCTCGACAATCTCGCTCACAGCACACCCTGGAAATTTTCAGCGCTACGATTCATCCCATAAGGATGCCGCCGTTGACCTTCAGCACCTCGCCGGTTATGTAGCCGGCTTCTTCTGACGCTAGAAATTTCACCGCGTGCGCTACATCGAGATCGGTTCCACCGTGTCCCAGCGGAATGTTCTTCAGGATGTTCTCTTTCAGTTCGGGGGAAAGTCCGGCGGTCATGGCGGTTTCGATGAATCCCGGCGCGACGGCATTGACGGTGATGTTGCGCGAACCCACCTCGCGCGCCACCGACATCGTCAATCCAATCAGCCCCGCCTTCGAGGAGGAATAGTTGGCCTGCCCCACCTGGCCAATCTGGCCGAAGATACTGGTCACGTTGATGATGCGTCCCCAGCGCTGCTTCAGCATGGAGGCGATCACCGCCTGGATCAACAGGAACGGGGCGGTAAGGTTGGTGTTGATAACGTCGTCCCAGTCGGAGCGCTTCATCCGCATGATTAACTGATCGCGCGTGACCCCGGCATTGTTCACGAGGATGTCGACCTTGCCGAAGCGTGCAATCGCCGCCTTCACGCCGGCCTTGATCTCTTCTTCCTTGACGACGTCCATCTGAAAGACCGCAGCCTCGCCGCCCTTGCCGCCAATCTCCTCGGCCAGTTGCTCCAGCTTTTCCTGATTGCGCGCACACAGCGCGACCTTCGCCCCTGACTCGGCTAGAACCAGCGCGCAGGCGCGTCCAATTCCCTGCGACGCTCCGGTGACCAGCGCGATCCGGCCTTCCACTCCTGCCATGAAGCCTCCCCCTGTAAAGGCAAAGCAGGATTATAACCACCGTTGCTGAGTAGCGCGGAATTTCGCGGTTCGTTCGGTGGAACAGTGAGAGATGGAGCGACGTCTAGTCGCAGACTCGTGGGATGGGATGGGGCGTCGCTGCAGGTTGCGGTTGGTTCGCAACCAGTTCGGTAGTTTCTACTTTTGCTCATTATGTTGAGCTCAAGTAAGTATCTAGTTGCCGGTCGATCCGGCGGGCGTGCGCTTGATGGAGCGAATAAACTGTTCCTCGGGTTTTACCGGTTGAGCGTGCTTCGCCTCCTTGCTGGCTTTTGCCGGGTCTTCTGGCGTTAGCCTAAACGTGGTGTGGGTCCACCCGACGTACCTGAAATGGACAGTGACCCATTGCTCTTGCCCGGGCTTGACTTCGATCGATAGTTCCTCCGGCTTATCTTGGTTTTCCGGTTTGTTCACCATACGGGTCTCCATCATCTCGGTTGAGCAGACATGTACACCCGGTGAAAGGGCGATCTCGAAATATGTATTATTTCGAAGTTTCGCCAACTTGGTTAGATCGCAATAGACAACCGCCGGAGCCTTGCTGCCCTTAAACTCTGAGGGCCGGATGAAAACCACCCGCGGCATTCCTGTCGTGTCCTCTTTGTCTGAGGTCTCCACCACTTGCGCTTGTCCAATTTGAATCGCTGCTGCGACGACTAAAAAGGCAACTACGAATCGCGAAAGCACTGGCGTCCCCCTTCGCATTATTTTCCTGGTGACGATTCGACAAATTGCCGGATCTCTTGCGATTGCTTGATCGCCTCGGTGGACTTCACGATCAGGTCGTGCATGACCATCTCAACGATCTTCTGGTGTGAATAGTCCCCCTTCCGAACGTCCCCCTCTATGGTCTGCACCCACAGAATCTTGCCACTTGGATCGACGGCGCTCCACTCGAGGAGGAGCGCGACATTCCGTTTCTTGATGACCGGGTTAGTCGTCTCCATATCGGCAAAACGCGGGACCAGTACAAGGTGCCCGCCCGTGTCCTCCGGTCTAGGAAGAGTTTCCATTCGGATCACACGATCGAATGAGTCCCGAGCCACCTCTTCCGCGCTCGGACAGAGCAATCGGCCAGTCCGAAAGACGTCGCGGCCGACGAGCGAGTTGCCCATCCTCACCTCCTCGGTGCAGAACTCGCGGGTAAGCACTATGATGGCAGTGCCTGGTATCTTGCTGCCGGACACCGATGGAGGCGTGCTGGAAATAGATTGTTGTTGCGCCGGGCCGGAGCATTCTAGCGTTATCAGTAGGAACAGAAGCCACAACGCGGCAGGTTTCACTTTCCCTCGGACCTCATATCGATTCGAAAATAGAAATGGATGTTCTCGTTTGACGCCCCAGCCTTCACTGGAACATCCAAGAAGACTTCCTTGGCGGCGTTGCCGTTCGCTCCGGTTGGCGCGAATACGAAGCCGCCTCCCGTCTTGCTTGGAGCAACTGTCTGGCTTCGCAACTCCTTCTTAAGCATGTTCATCCTCACGTTGGACATATTGGAGAGCCAATGGAATGCAACAACCCCAGGAACTCCTCCCCACGCAACTGCCCAATACGCGGCATCCTTCTTCGCTCCTGCGGGGCTCGGCCTGGCCTGCTGTTGGTTCCGGCTCACTGCCGGGGAGTCGTCGTGGCTATAGAGCACGTCGTCGCGGAGCAGGATGGCGCTCTCAGACTTCGCATGGTTCTCGATCACAACGTAGACCGGCAGAAATCCATGCGACACAAGGTCTATTCCGAGATAGCGCTTTTGCGATGACCTGTCGAACATGGGGATCACCGCCACGCCGATTCCTTGCTGCTCCTGATATGACGCGTATTGGCTGGCCGCGAGCGGCTGGTAGTCAGGATACTGTTCGGCGCGCGTCACACCAATCAGCACCAACGTTGCTAAGGCGACGCGTCCTATATTTGCGGCCAGCATTATCTTGCGAAAGCGATGATCTGTTCTTGTCTACGACGGCGCGATTGTAAGGCTATTCGTGCCTTTTTACAAGGATTTCAAGAGGGTTTGTTGTCGGCATCTGCTACCGAGCTGCCATCCGAGCAGAAGTCACCTATGGTGCTGACTCTATCGAGCCTTCCAGTTCCGGCGCCAAGCAATGCCCGCATGAACCTCCCTTACGCTTGCGGCTCGGCTGCACAATCGGCCTGGGCGGAACATGCGCCATATGCTACGGACGGCAGCGTTAGTCAGCTTACCGCAGCCTCTCCGGTGCCCAAAACAGCACCTTCAGCTCCCGCGCAAAATGGACAAGCTCGGGCTGCGGAGGAAGCTGGATGCCCGCTGGCTGGGCCATGGTGTTCTGCTCCACCTCAAACGTCGCTGGCTGCAGGTCCCAAGGCAGATGATGAATCTCGCCCCGGTACAGCCGTTTGCGGCTGAACGCATAAAGACAATAACGCTCGGTGAGAAAGTGCTCAATCGAGCCCGGCCGTGCGTGGAACATCTCTGAGGCCGGGCCGTAGGAGCAGTGGAGTTCCGCCGGCTTCGGTCCGTGCTGCCGCTTGGAAACGTATTCGAGCTTCGGCCCGCCTCGCCCTTTCACCTTCATGGAGGCCCGCCAATATGGCAAGCGGTAAAACACTCGTGCTCCCCAAACCGCTGACAAGTTGCTGGCATCGAGGCTGAAGAAATACACCCCGGGCTTGCTGTCATAAGTGACGTAGGTCCGCACGTTGATCTCGGAAAAATGTGAGAGCCACGGCAGCGACGGAACTCCCGGCGGCCGCAGATGATTGATCCAGAACGGCGTAACCGTAACCCAAGCGCGTTGCTTGTAAGTGTCGAGGGTTAGCACGTCCGGAACCAGCGGACGGAGCGCTTCCGGCGCCACCGGGTAGTGCAGAAACAGCAAGTCATTCCAGCGTTGCGTCATGATCCACGGCGCCATGGGAGCAGGCCAGGGGCGATGCGCGGCGGCAAACAGAATGGAGTCCGCGCCAACCCACTGCGTACGGCTTTCCTCATGTCCGGCGTGGTCACGGACGGTGGGCGAAGCAGCCTTTGCCGGCATGCCCTCACGAGCGATCATCGGTCGCTCCGGAATTTCTGCGATTCCCACAGCTATACCGGTTGCCCACAAATTCCATACCGCATATGATTCACGGCAATGTCCTCAAATTCCCAACGAATTGAAGATACTGACCCGGCCGCCAGCCGTCACGAGCCCAGCACCGAGGTCTATGCCGTTCACGGGGCTGACCCTGAGGTGCTCGCCTACGGCATGGCAAAGTATTCGCGCTCAGCGCTCTCCATGCGGGAATCGCTCGCCGAACTGAATGAGCAAAAAGCCGAAAAGTTTCTCAACACCTTCTACTTTCAGTACGGCCATCGCAGCATAGCAGACTTAGCCCACCTCGCATTTGCGGTCGAGCGTCTGTCGATTCTTGCCGCGACAATAGCCGTCGACGAGCCCCGCTGGGACGGACAGGAACGTTCCACCCGCTATCAGGACTTCCAGAAGAGTGGATACTTTGTTCCCGATTTTGGCGGGGATGTTCGCTCGCGTGCCCTCTACCGCGAGACTGTTGACCTGCTCTTCGCCGAATATCGTCACTTCTCCGACGAGATGTTTCGGTATCTGCGGCAGCTGACGCCTAGGCCTGATGAAATGAAGCAGGAGGCCTACGAACGAACTCTGCGGGCTCGCGCCTTTGACCTTTCGCGATATCTGTTGCCGTTGGCGACGAACACCTCGCTCGGACAGATCGTCAGCGCGCGCACCTTGGAGACGCAGGTGTCGCGATTGTTGTCGGACACGCACGCCGAGGTCCGGCGACTGGGTGAACTGCTGAAGCAGGCAGCGCGCGATGCTTCCTACAACGTAAGCCATGCCAGCGCCCGTGAGCTCGCGCAGGAGATCCAGCGCGAGTGTCCGTCGGTTGCCGGGCGGGCCAGCGAATTTCTTCTACGCGATGTCCGAGTAGCGCCGACGTTGATGAAGTACGCCGAGCCCAGTCCATACGAAATCGAAACTCGTCGCGATTTGACCGCTGCCGCGACAGAGTTGCTTGCGTCGGATGAAATCCAGCCTGCACCCTTGGTTGATCTGCTGGAAGACGATCCGCTGGAGGTTGAACTTGCTTCGACCCTGCTCTATCAATATTCGCATTATTCCTATCGGCAGATTCGCAATGTGGTCGGAAGGCCTTTCCGAATCGCAGCGCCGCGAGGTGATCGATCTTGGTCTGCGCCATCGCGGGCGCTACGACGAGGTTTCGCGCGCCTACTGTGCCGGTCAGCAACTCCGCTTCGACATCCTGATGGATATCGGCGGCTTCCGCGATATGCACCGTCACCGCCGCTGCGTACAGATCGTTCAGGATTACACGACAGCCCACGGATACGACGAGCCGATAGAGATCGAATCCGCGGGCCTGAGTGCGCGATATGAAACCGCGATGGAGCGTTCTCGCGATGCTGTGGAGCAGCTTGCCGCTCGCGAAGTAGCGGACGCGGAAGAGCAGTCGCAATACATCATCCCATTGGCATTTCGCAAGCGCGCGCTCTTCAAGATGGACCTTGCCGAAGCGATCTATATCAGCGAGCTGCGAACCGGCGCCGCCGGTCATTTCTCCTACCGGAATGTCGCCTATGCGATGTATGAGGCGGTGGCTCAACGCTATCCCGCACTAGCGAAGTACTTCCGCGTCACCGACGTGCGCCAGCCTGTGGACTTGCTGAAACGTTGATAGCAGGTGAGCCTGGCGACTTCAGGGCGTCTCGCCAAGCGTGTACTCGAACTCGTAGAAATGCTTTCCGTCAGCCACCTTGATCGTGAACGTACCGGCCAGACCCGTCAGCTGATCCGTGCCGGAGTCGGGAACCACTGTAATCCTCAACGACGGTACGCCGCGCGTCATGGTGCCGAAATGCTGCAGGGAAAAATTGCCGCTACGGCCATGCAGAGCTCCGCTGACGTGCTCCATGGCAACGTAGCCGGCCGAGCCTTGCACGCCGGTACCGGCGGTCAGCATCTCGCCGGTGCTGATACCCGCGAGATCGCCGTGAAACTGTTTTTCTAAGGACATGCGGCCAAGCGTCGCGCCAGCGGCGCCACTCATGGTCTGCGGTGTCATTTTGACGTCGAATGTTCCAGTTGCACGAGTGGTCACCGTAGTTGCCCTGTAAACTTCTTGATCTGGATACCACGTCAAGCGTGAGTACGGAGTCAAAGATAGCAGATTTGCGATGCCCCCTCTGCGCGGCTATTCAGAAGACCTGCGAGGCGGTGGACTCGGCTGCCTGCGGGAGACCCGCGAGCAGGCTACTCCGCAGTCTGTCAGCCAGATCCTCCGGAGGCAAGGGTTTGCTGAAGTAATAGCCTTGAATCTCGTCGCAATGGTGCGCTCGCAAGAAAGAGAGCTGCGCTTCGTTCTCGACACCTTCGGCAAGGACCTTCAACCCCAGGCTCTTTGCCATGCTGATGATTGTGCCTGTGATGGCAGCATCATCCGGATCGGACGCGACATCGGTGACGAACGACCGATCAATTTTTAACTTATAGACCGGGAAGTACCGCAAATAGCTAAGGCTGGAATATCCGGTTCCGAAATCGTCAATCGATAGCTTCAATCCCATCGCTTTCAGTTCTTGCAACATCGTAAGCATGACATCTGCGTTGCTCAACAAAAGGCTTTCCGTAAGCTCCAATTCGAGGTATTGCGGAGCAAGACCCGTTTCGCGCAGCAGCGTTTGAATCATTCGCACGAAGCCCTTCTGACCGAACTGAACGGTTGACACATTCACCGCAACCGGCACGGCAGGAAGTCCTTGATCCTGCCATTGGCGAGCCTGGGCGCACGCTGTTCTGAGCACCCACTCGCCAATTGGGCCGATCAGGCCGCTATTCTCTGCAATGGGAACGAATTTGTTGGGCGACACAAGTCCCAGTTCCGGGTGCCTCCAGCGGATGAGGGCCTCGCATCCTGTGATCTCGCCGGTGGCCAAGTCCTCCTGGGGCTGATATTCCAGAGAGAACTCTTTCCGCTCTATCGCCATTCGCAAGCTGCTCTCCAGGGTCATCCGCTCCATTACCTGAACATTCATCTCTTGCGTGAACAGTTGAAAATTGTTGCGTCCATTCTCTTTGGCCCTGTACATGGCCAGATCAGCATTCTTGAACAGGGCCTCCACTTGTTCACCGTTATCGGGAAAAATGCTGATCCCCAGGCTGCAAGTGACGTTGAGAATATGACCCTGGATGATAAATTCGGC
Organism: uncultured Acidobacteriaceae bacterium; assembly: GCA_963721155.1. Classification (GTDB taxonomy): domain Bacteria; phylum Acidobacteriota; class Terriglobia; order Terriglobales; family Acidobacteriaceae; genus Bog-257. Next base: position 876,526 of record CAVRID010000005.1, read on the forward strand.
GGCCATCGAGTTGACGACGCGCTCCGCGACGGCGAGGGCGTCCTCGGTCTCCTTTATGGCATTTACTAGGACAAGAAACTCGTCGCCTCCCAGGCGAGCCACGGTGTCTTGTTCGCGCGTCCATCGTTTCAGACGCTCCGCTACCTCTTTCAGCAGCAGATCGCCAATCGAGTGCCCCAACGAGTCATTGATGGTCTTAAAGTGATCGAGGTCAAGGAACAGCAGAGCAACTTTTTCGCCACGTCGTCGGGCATTGGGCAGAGCCACCAGGACTCGATCGCGAAGAAGCGTTCGGTTAGGCAGGCCGGTAAGAGCGTCGTAGTACGCCAGAAACTGGACACGTGCTTCGGCCGCTTTGCGCTCGGTAATGTCTTCCACTGTTCCTTCATGAAGGACAACCTTGCCACTGGCGTCACTCACGGCCCGCACGTTCGCCGACAGCCATTTCTTGGCGCCATCCTTGCTGACGGCCTCTACCTCTACATTGTGCAGCGCCCGGTCTTTTTCGAGCATGCGTGCAAACTCTGGCATCGAATTAGGATCGGCAAAGAGCTGGATTCCTACATTGGCGACGTCCGCCAGTAGCTTTTCGGCAGAATCGTAGCCATGCATCCGTGCCAGCGCACGGTTGATGCTCACAGGCCGGCCATCGGGAGTCGTCTGGAAAATTCCAACTACAGCGTCCTCAAATATCGAGCGATACTTTTCCTCAGCTCGTCGCAGGGCATCTTCGGCGATCTTTCGCGACGTGACATCCTGTTTGATAGCAATGTAATGGGTGATTTCGCGCCCGCCAATACGCACCGGTGTGATCGTCATTTCCTCGGTGTAAACGCTTCCGTCTTTTCGGCGATTAATCAGTTCCCCATGCCAGGTTTTTCCGGACGTGATCGTCCCCCACATCTCCGCGTAAAAGTCACCTCCCATTTCACCTGATTTCAGCACGCGGGGGTTGTTGCCTAAGGCCTCCTCGGAACGGTACCCGGTTAGTTGTGAAAAAGCCTGGTTGGTCCACAGGATTGTGCCAGTGGTATCGGTAATTACGATGGCATTGGCCGCTGCCTGCAATGCCGCAACCTGCAGTTGCAGGCGATCGTCGGCACGCTTACTGTCATCAACATCCATGCCGACACCCAGCATCCGCACAGCGCGCCCCGTCTTGTCGTGAAAGACGCGACCGGTTACTGACCGGAAGTGCACGCTACCGTCCGGCCAGATCATGCGATATGAAGTGTGGGGGGCTTTGTTGTCACGAATAGCTGCCTCGATTGTCTCCTGCATAGCTTTTCGATCATCCGGATGCACCGAATTCACAAACATTGCGTAGCTCGTCGGAGAATCTTCGGGCAGCCCCATTTGTTTGCTGGCCACTGCCGACCAGACCATTTCGCCGGTCTCGAGGTTCCAGTCCCAACATCCAATTTTGGCTGCCTCGAAGGCCAGACGCATTCTTTCTTCTCTTCGCTGAAGCTCGGATTCCACCTCTTCCTGGCGTGCCTGAGACTCTCGCAGCTTCCTTTCATTTTCTTTCTGCTCGGTGATGTCTTCGAAGGTGGCCGTGATGCCTGTGATTTTGTCCTCTTCGTCGTGAATCGGCGCGGCCCAAAGTTTCGCATAAAACCTACGGCCATCCTTGCGTTGACGACACACCTCTTTTCCTCGGATGGTGCACCCGGCGAGGAGTTGGCGGGTCAGATCTTCGAACTCGGCTCGGTCTTCTGCCGGAACAGCGAGATACGGCCGCCCCAATGCCTCCGCCTCGGTCCAGCCGAACATCCGCTGAGCAGCGGGGTTCCACAGCTTAACTAGCCCCTCTAAGCCGACCTCTACGACGGCGAGGGGAGAAAACTGGACGAATGCTTTTAGTGAACGCTCGGGGCTGCCGAACATGGAGGCGGCTCTCCTGACGCATGGACGTTGTTCGATCAGGACAGATTGAGTTATGGCGCGCGAACTCAAAGGTCCCCGGATAATAGATCGACAGAATTTGCGATCGCAATACATGTTCATCTACCGTCACAGTAAAGTCGCATAAGATCGTAAGGTAGCAAGCTACTTCGAGGCGCGACAGTTACGAAGGTGCCGTGACCCTATTGCACCTTCGTTACTTGACAAAATATTCCGCCAGCCTAGGCTGTTAGCCGGAACTGGTGTCGCGTCATACCCGCCCAGACGGCACCCGGGCCCAAGACGAGTCGCACTCTGAGGAGCCCGCGCACTGTTCGCTTTTTATTCGCTTTAATGAGCACTTCACATGTATAATTCACCGTCGGGACCCATGCGCCTTTCATCGCAAAACTCTTATTACTTCATGGCGCCTGCCTCACTGACCCAACGCACTTTATCTCGAGCAGCCCTCCCGGATTCTTGCGCCGGAATGGAGCTGACAAGGAGCGACATTCATGGCAGACGAACGAACTGAAAAAGGCCGGGCCATCGACCTGGCTATGTCTCAAATCGAAAAGCAATTCGGTAAAGGCTCCATCATGAAGCTAGGGAGCAAGGGTGCGGTCGTCCCCATCTCCGTGATCTCCACCGGGGCGATCTCGTTCGACGCGGCGTTGGGCATCGGCGGCTTCCCGCGCGGACGCGTGGTCGAGATCTTCGGGCCGGAATCGTCAGGCAAGACCACCATCGCCCTCCAGGTCATTGGTGAAGCGCAGAAACAAGGTGGCATGGCTGCCTTCGTAGATGCCGAGCACGCGCTCGACCCCATCTATGCCGCCAAATTGGGTGTCGACGTCGACAACCTGCTGGTCTCGCAACCGGACTACGGCGAGCAGGCATTGGAAATCGCCGAAGCCTTGGTGCGCTCAGGCGCCATCGACGTGCTGGTGGTGGACTCCGTCGCCGCACTGGTTCCTAAGGCCGAACTTGATGGCGAAATGGGCGACAGCCACGTTGGCTTGCAGGCCCGCCTGATGTCGCAGGCGTTGCGCAAACTCACCGCCATCGTCGCCAAATCGCATACCTGCCTGGTATTCATCAACCAAATCCGCGAGAAGATTGGCGTGATGTTCGGCAACCCGGAAACCACGACCGGCGGGCGCGCGCTGAAGTTTTACTCTTCGGTGCGTATTGATATCCGGCGTATTGCCGCGATCAAGGACGGCGACCAGGTGGTTGGCTCGCGCACCCGGGTAAAAATCGTGAAGAACAAGACGGCCGCACCGTTCCGCGAAGCCGAGTTCGACATGATGTACGGCGAAGGTATCTCGCGCGAAGGCGACTTACTCGACCTGGCGGTCAATGGAAACCTGGTGGAGAAGTCGGGCTCGTGGTTCAGCTATAAGGGCGAACGCATCGGCCAGGGCCGCGAAAATGCCAAGCAGTTCCTGAAGGAAAACAAGGACATCACCGCGAAGATCGAAACCGACGTACGTAAGTCGCTCGGCCTGATCTCGGTGGAGGACAAGGCGCAAGCCGCGGCGGCCAATGCAGAAGCCGCGCCCAGTGCTACGCCCAAGGGGCCGGCGGGACGAAAATAATTTGCTGCCGGAGGCGGGGATACCGCTTCCTCAGTCCCCGCAGTCCTTATGATGGTGGCGCATGTTGCGGTACCGAGGAGACCTAACTAGTCCAGACCCATTTCACGAAGAGAATAACCGCCATAGCGCCTGTGACGACGCCGACGAGTCCTGACAGAAATGCAACGATCATTGCGATACAACCGCCCCCACCCTTGACATCGTCAGTGAAAGCGGAAGCAATAGCACAAATGATCCCCGATCCTAATGCGCAAAGCAACCATCCCCACCACGGAGATCGGATGGGCTAATCGGCATGTCGGGAATTTTAGCACTTAGCTTGGCAACTCCCGGGTTGGGGTAGTTTTCTCTGGGTGCGCAGAGTTAAAGTGCAGCCACCATGCGTTCTCAGCTTCTTTCTTTGGCATCTGGAAGAGCTGGCCACAGGCAGAGCAACGCCATTCGTTAGCATTGCCCGCAACCGGCAGTAATTCCGGCATGTGCTGTCTTGGTTTCTGTTTTCCTGTCATGTCGCCAGTTTACGCTGTCCTCGCAGCCTTCCAAGGAGCGTCAGATTCAAACTGCGCCACCACCATTCTCTTTCCGAGATTGCCTCCGACGGCAAGCCAGAATAAAATCATCCGGCATAGATTCCCGCCTCCCGAGGTCTCTTGAAGGACATTGTCGCCATCTATCCCGGATCGTTCGACCCCGTTACCAACGGACACTTGGACCTGATCCACCGTGGCAGCAAGCTTTTCGATCGCCTCATAGTGGCGATTGCCCGTAACCTCGACAAAGGCGAGGCGCTGTTCGAAATGAACGAGCGCAAAGAGATGCTGGAGGCGATGACCTCCGAGCTCGACAACGTGACCGTCGATATTTTTGAGGGATTGCTGGTCGTCTACTGTATCCAGAAGAACGCTAACGCTGTGCTGCGTGGGATTCGCGCCGTAAGTGACTACGAGTTCGAACTGCAGATGGCGCTGATGAACCGCAAGATGGAACCGCGCGTGGAAACCGTGTTCATGATGCCTGCGGAGAAATATTCCTACTTGAGCTCACGCATTGTGCGCGAGATCGCCAAGTTTGGCGGTCCGTTGACTGGACTCGTGCCGGAGTTAGTTGAGGAACGGGTCCGCCACAAAATTGCCGAGAAGCATTCGTTCGCTACGGGAACTCGTATCTTATGAAGGGCCAAACCATGACCGCTGCCGGAACCCAGCTCTCGTCGTTTCTGACCAACCGCATTCAACGCATCGAAGTTTCCGCCACCCTGGCTGTGGTCGCCGAAGCCGAGAAGTTGCGTGCTCAAGGCGTCGACCTGGTTGACTTCGGCGCCGGAGAACCGCATTTCGCCACGCCTACGCACATTAAGCAGGCAGCGATCGATGCGATCCACAATAACTTCACCAAGTACACCGCCGTCGGTGGTACGGCCGAGCTGCGCGATGCGATCGTGCGGCGCCATGCGGCCGATTTTGGCTCCGACTACAAACGCGAGGATTGCATCGCCTCGGTCGGCGGCAAGCACGCCCTCTTCAATGCCATCCAGGTGTTGGTGGACCACGGCGACGAAGTCATCATGCCGGTCCCCTACTGGGTCTCGTTCAAAGATATTGTCCGTTACGCCGGCGGCGAGCCGGTGTACATCGCTACCGATGAGAAACGCGATTTCGCGCTTACGGCGGATATGGTCGAGCGCGCGATCACGCCGCGCACCAAGGTCATCCTTCTGAACTCTCCCGGCAATCCATCGGGCGCGGTGATGAAGCCTGAGCACATGACCTCGGTGCTGAGGCTGGCGCATGACCGCGGCATCTACGTTGTGTCAGACGAGTGCTACGTGTACTTAAACTTCACCGGACAATTGTTTTCGGCCGGTTGCGTTCACGAGGTGAAGGAGCGGCTCATCATCATCGGGTCGCTATCAAAAACGTATGCCATGACCGGCTGGCGATTGGGTTATGCGCTGGGTCCGGCGCCCATCATCAGCGCGATGCAGAAGCTGCAAAGCCAAAGCACCTCGAATCCGACTTCGATAGTACAGAAGGCAGCCGTGGCAGCATTGACCGGGTCGCAGGACTGCGTGCAGGAGATGCTCACCGGATACATCTCGCTTCGCGACAAAGTAGTCGTTGGTCTGCGCGCAATCCCCGGCCTCACCTGCACCTCGCCGAATGGCGCCTTCTACGCCTATCCGAACGTCAGCCATTACTTCGAGCGCGGCGGCCTCAATTCGGCATCTGATGTTGCGCGCAAACTGTTGCATGAAGCGCATGTGGTGGCGGTACCAGGTGAAGGCTTCGGCACGCAGGACCACATCCGCATCTCGTACGCGGTCTCAGCTGAGAACCTGGAGCGCGGTCTAGGGCGCATGCGCGAGTTTTTCGCCAAGGTGTAAGGCTGATGGCCGAACTTTACCCACTCCTGTTGATGCCCATCTTCGACGAGCGGCCCTGGGGTGTTCGCGATCTTCGTCCCATTTACACCAAAGTTGTGAAGGAGCCGATTGGGGAGAGTTGGCTGACTTGGGAAGACAACCGGGTCGCCAACGGGCCGCTGGCCGGGCGCACACTGGGCGAGCTCTCGAAGCAATATGGCCGCGATCTGGTCGGACAGGCCGCATGTTTCGACGATCGTTTTCCGCTGCTGGTGAAATTTCTCTTTCCCGGCGACAAGCTGTCGGTGCAGGTCCATCCCGATGATGAGCAGGCGCGCAAACTCGGCGCGCCGTGCGGAAAAACCGAATGCTGGTATGCGCTACACGCGCAGCCCGGAGCTCAAGTTGCGCTGGGATTGAAGTCCGGCGTGACTCTGGAGCAATTCAGAGAGGCAATCCAAGATACTCATGCCGAAGAATTGCTGAACTGGGTGGATGTTCATCAGGGCGACATGCTCTACGTGGCTGCGGGAACCGTACATACCATCGGCGGCGGAATGGTTCTAGTGGAGACGCAGCAGACCTCCGACATCACCTATCGCCTCTATGATTACGGGCGCGGTCGTGAACTTCACATCGCCGAAGGACTGGCGGCAACGAAACTTCAAACGACGGCAGGCAAGGTGATTCCTCGTCCAAGTGACAGCCCCAATGTTTTGGTGCGTTCGCCATTCTTTGTAGTGGAGAAGATCAAGTTACGCGAAGTGATGGAAGCGGAGACCACAATGGCTTCTCCTCATGTCCTGGTCGCGGTGGATGGAGCAGGAATCGTAGAATCGCGAAGGATGGAGCCCATCAGCTTCGCAACCGGCGAAGCCGTAGTGATTCCAGCCACGGTGCGCGACTACACAGTCCGTCCGCAGTGGGAGCTCGAAGTCATGCGAATGTCTCTACCCACGGAAGTAGTGGCAGAGCCGCAGACCGTGCTGCCGCAATCGGTGAGTGCAAAGTAGATATTCACCACAGAGACACAGAGGCCACAGAGGAAGCTCTAAGGAATTCACTGTTCAGCAGGACAGCGAATCAGCCCAACGGTCAGAGCGCCGTAGGCGCGGCGTCAGCTAGCGCCCAGTTGATGACGGTCGGTTGTCACAAGGCGATCTATCGGGAGGAACGCCACGGCGGTGTCGCGGTATGATATCGGGTGCTCTTCTGGTGCATGACAATTTTGCGCTATGTTCTCGTGACGCTTGCGGCAGCGTTCAGCGCTACATTTATCGCCCTCTGCCTTCTGGTTTTCGTTATCTCACCCCACGATGATTCCCCTGCCATGGGAATCCTATGGTTCATGCTCTCTTGGCTATTGGCCGCACTACTTATTCCAGTGAGTCTCGGCATGACGGCTGAGATTGTTGAACGTAGGCTTCAGAGCAGGCGATTTCGCTGGCTAAGAGCTTTTGTTCGTTCGCTACTGGCGATTCCAATCATGCTAGGCCCTCTTTACGGTTACTGGGAAGTGCTATTGCTGCGCCCAGATGCACGAGACCCGTTTTGGGCAGTGAAAGTAACATTGCTGAATTGCATCTCAGCGATCTTTGCAGTTCTTGCGCTCCGCATTAGACGATTCCCGCGTCAACCTGTGCATAGCTCTTGTGAATAGGCGCTATCTTAACTGACCCAGTTACTGCATACGTGGTCATGGGCAACTCGCCCTCGCGTTTCGCCTCCGCTCTTGTTCTTCTGTAGAATCGAGAATCTAAAACTCTGTGTGCGGAGCCTGCCCTGAGCGTAGTCGAAGGGTGTCTCTGTGGTGAAAAGGCTTGGCTAACAATTTTTATCCCGTCATTCTGGCCGGTGGACGCGGCACTCGTTTCTGGCCTTTGAGCCGCAAGCGGATGGCCAAGCAACTGCTTCCCTTGAACAGTAAGAAGAGCATGATCCAGGAGACTGTCGAACGGCTATCTCCGCTGGCGAAGCCGAAACAATTTTGGATCATCACCAATCAAGACTTGCGTCCTGCCATCGTACGGCAGCTCAAGGGTCTTCCCACGAGGCAGATCATTGCCGAGCCCGCTGGACGAAACACCGCTCCTGCGATCGGCCTGGCTGCGTTTTTGTTGGAGAGGAGCGACCCCACTGCGGTCATCGGGATGTTTCCTTCCGATCACGTGATCGTGGACGAGAAGAGCTTCCGCGAAGACATTGCTCATGCCGCTCGGATTGCAGCTTCTGGCGAAAATATAATCGTGATCGGAATTTCTCCCACCCGTGCCGAGACGGGATACGGCTATATCGAAGCCGGGGATCCGTCGCAAAAGGGCGTGCTCGAGGTGCGGCGCTTTACTGAGAAGCCCCTTCCGGAGGTTGCCGAGGAATTCGTCAAGGCTGGAAATTTCTTCTGGAACAGTGGCATGTTCATCTGGAGTGCGCGCACGCTGGCCAATGCGCTTCGCGAACACCTGCCGAACACAGCACCGCAATTAGAGCAGATTGCCGCTAGCTATGGCACCCCGCGTTTCGAGAAGACCTTCGCCAGGCTTTATCCCAAATGCGAAAACATCAGCATCGACTACGCTGTGCTCGAACCGCGCTCCAAGAAAGGCGAAGGCGCTTCCGGCATCTACTGCATTCCCGCGCACTTTGGATGGAACGACCTTGGCTCCTGGACCGCGCTCTATGAACATCGGAGTGCAGGCATGGACGATGGGAGCAACGTCATCAACGCCGAGCAAAGCTTTACGCTCAATGCAAAAGGAAACTTCATCCATTCCACGGGGAAGTTCGTCGCCGTCGTGGGAGTGAAAAATCTGGTTGTCGTCGAAACTGACGATGCGTTGCTGATCACTACGCGCGAGCATGCACAGGACGTCGGCAGAGTGGTGAAGCACCTTGACGAGAAGAAGCTCAAGCGGCTGGTGTGAAAAGGTAGTTAGCAAGTAGCGACTAGCCAAAACCAGATGCTTCGTAATTTAAGACGAGGTTCGCGGTTGACGCAGAGGTTCGCAGCACGATGAACCGAGTCCCGCTTGCGGGACGGCCACATGATAGCCCAGCGCTTCAGCGCTGGGTAAGCTGCAATATTATGGTTGAGCCCTTCGGGGGGCCGCACGAGCCGATAACGGCACAACTAAAGGTCGTGCCTCATACAAAGCTGGAAAGCAAACTCTAATGGCAACTGCAATCAAGTTCGGCACCGATGGATGGCGCGGCATCATTGCCGACGATTTTACGTTCGACAATGTTCGTCGCGTCGGCAACGCGATCGCTACTTACGTCCACAAGAGCGAGGACGCCAGCAAAGGGCTGGTCGTCGGCTATGACACCCGCTTTGCATCGCAGCGCGCGGCCGAGATCGTTTCCGAAGTCGTGGCCGGATCCGGTATCGCGGTGCGCCTCTCAGACAATTACACACCCACTCCTGCGCTGTCGTACGCGGTCAAGAATTTGGGCGCTGCAGGCGGAGTGATGATCACCTCCAGCCACAACCCCTTCAACTGGAATGGCGTGAAGTACAAGGCTGGCTACGGCGGATCGGGCACCCCCGCCATCATGAAGGCGATCGAGGGTGAACTGGATTCGCCTCGACTCGAGCGTAGCGGCGGTAGCGTGACCCTCACGGACTTCAAGACTCCTTACATTTCCGCCATCAAGAACTTTGTTGATTTGAAGCTGATCCAGATAGCCGGCTTTAAGTTTGCCATCGATGTGATGTACGGTGCAGGGCGAGGCGTGTTGAAGGGGATCCTTGCCGAGGGTGGCATCGCCCACGTGGAGATTCGAGGAGAGCTCAATCCACTGTTTCCGGGGATCAATCCCGAGCCCATACCGCCGCACATCGCGATGCTGCAAGAAACGGTCGTTCGCGGTCACTACCAAGCGGGTCTCGCCACTGACGGCGACGCCGACCGGCTGGGCGCAGTGGCCGAAGACGGCAGCTTCGTGGATGCGCACAAGTGCTTCAGCATAATTCTGGAGTGGCTGTTGAAGCGCAAGCAATGGCCGGGCGAAGTTGTGCGCGCGTTCAACACCACACGCATGATCGACCGCATTGCCGCCAAGTACGGCCGCAAGATGAACGAGGTTGGTATCGGCTTCAAGTACATTTGCGATCTTATGCTGACGCGCGACATCCTGATTGGCGGCGAAGAGTCAGGTGGAATCGGCATCACCCGGCATCTGCCAGAGCGGGATGGCCTTCTAAATTCCCTCCTGCTGGCCAACATCATGGCGGAAGAGGGCAAGCCGCTTGGCCAGCTGGTGCGCGATCTGCAAGAGGAATACGGCGAGCATCACTATGGGCGGCTCGATCTGCACCTCACCGACGAGGTAAAGAATGAAGCCATGCGCCGCGTCAGCGCCAAGCCTGCCAAGCTTGGAAGTTTCAAGGTGCAGAAAGTGGAAACGCTCGACGGGGTGAAGTTTTTCCTCGATGCTCCAACTTACGGCAATGGCGCCGAAGCCTGGGTGCTGGTGCGCGCCTCGGGAACCGAGCCTCTGCTGCGCATCTATTGCGAAGCTGCATCGCCTGAGTTGGTGTCGCAGATTCTTAAGGAAACAGAAACCTTCGTCGGGGCTGACACACACACCAGCGCGCCGACGCTGTCAGAGGCAGGTGCGAAGTAGTCGCGGACCAAGTCGAACTCGCTTGCGGTACGTTTCGCTGAGCATTTCTGGCATACTGGAATCAAGCATTGGGGCACATTGTGTTCTCCCAACTCCGATTGGATGGCAACCACTTCAAATCCGCAACCGGCCGATTCGCCGGAGGTACGCCGCTATAACCGTATTCATCGCTGGCTGAGCATGGCCGACGCGGTCATCGGCTTCGGTTTGCTGCTGGTGTTGCTGGTCACGGGATGGACCGGCAAACTTCGCGACTGGTCTTACCTGGGCGCTCATCAGTATTACTTCCTGGCTGTCTTTCTGTATGTGCTGATGTTTTCGGTCATCGCCAAAGTTTTGAGCTCGCCCTTCGACTTCATCGGCTTCCGGCTTGAACACCAATACCATCTTTCCAACCAGAAGCTGCGGAGCTGGCTGTGGGACGAATGCAAGGGATGGCTGGTCGGGCTGGTGCTGGGCGCCGTGATGGTGGAAATTGTTTACGCGATTATCCGGATCGCGCCGCAGCGCTGGTGGATTATCGCTTGGGCCGTCTTTGTCGGCCTGTTCCTGTTGATGGCGCAGCTTGCGCCGGTTGTGCTGTTGCCCATCTTCTACAAGTTCCAACCGCTGGAGAACGATGGCTTGCGCGAGCGCCTGACCAAGCTTGGCGAGCGCGCCGGCACGCGCGTGCGTGGCGTGTATGAATGGAAGTTGTCGGAGAAGTCAGAAAAAGCCAACGCCGCGCTCACCGGAATGGGCTCCACGCGCCGCATCATTCTGTCTGACACGCTGCTGCAACACTACAGCGACGACGAGATCGAGGCGGTACTCGCCCATGAACTCGGGCACCACGTGCACCGTCACATTCTGAAAGGCATCTTGGTGCAAGTGGGAATCACATTTTTCGGATTCTGGCTGGTCAACCAGGTGCTGCGCTTCGTCATTGCAAGAGACTGGTTCCCCGTGCTCGGTACCCGGCTCTACGATTTCGCCAACTTGCCGCTCATTGTGCTGGTCGCTACGGTCTTAGGATTTCTGCTGATGCCGGCATTGAACGCGCTCTCTCGCCGTCATGAGCGGGAAGCCGACCGTTACGCGTGGGAAAGTATTCCAGCCGTCGGGCCTTTCATCACCTCAATGCAAAAGCTTGCCGATCAAAACTTGGCGGAGCGCGAACCTTCAAAGGTCATCGAGTGGTTCTTCCATTCGCATCCCTCGATCGGAAAACGAATTGCCGCCGCGGAAGCGTGGGCGAGTAAACAGCCGCAAACCGAAGCCCAGACGCTTAGCTGAGTTTCCTTTCACGCAGAATTTTCTCCGCCCGTTGGAAGTCCTCTTCCGTGTCCACCCCCACCGTATCGAACGGCGTCTCCGCCACGTGGATTGCGATGCCATGATCGAGGAAGCGGAGCTGTTCCAGGCGCTCGCTGCGCTCCAGTTCCGACTCTGGCCACGTGCAGAAGGCATCGAGGGCCGCTTTGCGATAAGCGTAGAAGCCGAGGTGCTTGTAGTAGCCTGTCTGCCCGGCGCGGTCGCGATCGAAGGGGATAGACGCTCGCGAAAAGTAGAGCGCTCTGCCATCCAACGCGGTGACCACCTTCACAGCATTCGGATTGTTTACGTCCTCGGCTGAACACGGAGTTTTGAGCGTGCCTACCTCAACGTCTTCGCGCTCCATCAGGCCGAGCAGGACGTCGAGGTGCTCCCGCCGTGCGAGCGGCTCGTCGCCTTGCACATTCACGTAAACATCAGCCGCGATCGCCTGCGCGACTTCGTGGACGCGGTCGGTTCCACTGCGATGCTCGGGCGAAGTCAGACGACACGACCAGCCATTTTGCCGGCAGACAGTGGCAATCTCGTCTGAATCCGTCGCCACGATGACGTCCTGCAATTGAGGGCAAGCACGGGCTGCTTCGTAGACGTAAGCTAGCATCGGGCGGCCGTTGATCTCGCGGAGAACTTTACGCGGCAGTCGAGTGGATGCGAGCCGCGCAGGAATGATTGCGATTGCTTTCACCCGGTTAGTTTCAAGGGAGTAAGGGCAGGATGCAAGCGCCAGTTACAAAAACCGCGAATTGACCGCAACCAATAGCGAAAAATAGAATCAATAACGCAGACAGATCGTGGGGACATCGAATTGCCTCTTTACGAATACCAGTGCAAGAAGTGTCACAGCCTGACGGAGCGGATCCAGAAGTTTTCCGATTCGCCGCTGACCGTCTGCCCGCATTGCGGAGGCGAGCTGGAGCAGGTGCTCTCGGCGCCCGCGATTCAGTTCAAGGGTTCCGGCTGGTACGTCAGCGACTATGCCAAGAAGTCGTCTGGCGGCGGCTCTTCGAAGGGCAACGGGTCCGCAGCTTCCTCTACCTCCTCCTCTTCGGAAAGCAAGGCCGAGGGCAAAAGTGAGAGTTCCAAGAGCGAAAACACTTCCAGCAAAGAACCGTCCAGTCCCAGCAAGGACAGAACCTCCGACAAGAAATAGCGCTGGCTTGCGTCTTTCTCTTCCCGTCGGACATCACAGACATATGTGATCTCCGTCTCAATCCGGTGTTTTAGTCGTAGTTCTGCCGGGTTGCTCGCGTTAAAATGTGGCAGCGGACGAACACTCGTTCGCAGTATCGCTCTCTAAATCTCATACGCTTGTTAGTAACAGGAGGTACAGGTCATGCCGAAGAATGTATTGACCCTGACGGACCAACGCACCGATAAAACTTATGAAGCACCGGTCGAGCACGGAACCATCCGCGCTATGGACCTGCGGAAGATCAAGACTGATCCCGAAGACTTCGGTCTCATGACCTATGATCCCGCATTCATGAACACCGCTTCATGCAAGAGCAACATCACCTTCATCGACGGCGACAAAGGTATCCTGCGTTATCGCGGCTACGATATCGAAACCCTCGCCGAGCATTGCACCTATCTGCAAGTGGCTTACCTGCTGCTGTACGGCGAGTTGCCAAATCCCCAGCAGGACAAAGACTGGACCTGGGAAATCACCCATCACACCATGCTGCACGAAACCACCAAGCATTTCATCGATGGCTTCCGCTATGACGCGCATCCGATGGGAATGCTGGTAAGCACGCTGGCAGCGCTGTCTACCGTATATCCGGAGGCCAAGAACGTTCACGATCCGGAGATCCGGCAGAAACAGATTGTGCGGCTGATCGCCAAAATGCCAACCTTGGCGGCGTATTCCTATCGTCATTCCGTCGGCCATCCCTACGTCTATCCCGACAACGATCTCAGCTACACCGAAAATTTCATGAATATGCTGTGGAAGATGACCGAACCGAAGTACATGGCCAGCCCGGTCATCGCGCGCGCGCTGGATGTGCTGTTCATCCTGCACGCCGATCACGAGCAGAATTGCAGTTCAACCACCATGCGGGTGGTGGGCAGCTCGCAGGCTGATCCCTATCTCTCGATGGCAGGAGCGGCGTCGGCGCTCTCCGGCCCGCTACATGGCGGCGCCAACGAAGAAGTGCTGCGCATGCTGGACGAGATCGGCTCGGTGAAGAACATTCCTGCCTACATCAAGCGCGTAAAAGAGGGCGAGCTAAAGCTGATGGGCTTCGGGCATCGGGTTTACAAGAACTACGATCCCCGCGGCGCGCATCATCAAGGCCGTTGCCGACGAAGTGTTCGAAGTGACCGGACGCAACACCAGGCTCGACATTGCATTAGAGCTGGAACGTATTGCCCTGGCCGACGATTACTTCGTTACTCGCAGGCTCTATCCCAACGTCGATTTCTACTCGGGAATCATTTATCAGGCCATGGGCTTCCGGCCGGAGATGTTTACCGTGCTGTTCGCAATTCCGCGAGCGGTCGGCTGGCTGGCGCAGTGGAACGAAATGATCCAGGACCCTGAGCAGAAGATTGCACGTCCGCGGCAGATCTACACCGGAGTGGAGCATCGTAAGTTTCAAGCCACTCGGGATGAGAAGTCAGCCGTGAAGGTGGGTTAGTCGCTAACAGCGAAAGCTGTAGCTTGGAAAGATAGGGGGCGGGTAATCCGTCCCCATTTTTGTTGGGCGGTAGAAATCCTCAAGCGGGATCGTGATTCGCACGGTCGCTGATGCCACTGCGCAAACCCTCGAGCAGCCGCTGACATTGCCGTTCTAGCAGCATTGGTATCGGGTCCTGAGCACTTCGCTCAGGCTTGCCGATACCTGTGTTTAGCGTGACACTTGAAACGAGGCTGCTCAGTCGCGTACCTTGATCTATCGCCGTTTGGGGAGGCCGATATGTTTAAGGGATTTCGCGATTTCGTGTTACGTGGCAACGTAGTTGATCTGGCAGTGGGCGTCGTTATCGGCGTGGCCTTCGGGACCGTCGTCACCGCGTTCGTGAAAGACCTGCTGACTCCGGTAATCGCTGCCATCGTCAAGAAGCCGGACTTCTCCGGGTTTCTCTTTGAAGTGAATGGCGCGAAGTTCCTCTACGGCGATTTCGTAAACGCGGTTATCTCGTTCCTTCTGATTGCGCTGGCTGTCTACTACTTCGTGGTTCTACCGGTAAATTTGCTGATGAAGCGATTCGAGAAGCAAGCCCTGCCTGACAAGAAAAAATGTCCTGAGTGCGAAAGTGATATACCCATTACCGCTCGCCGCTGCGCATTCTGCACATCGCAGGTTGCTTAGCAGCCAAACATAGCAACTGCTTTGTGCTCGTCTGTTGGAGTGGTCTTGAGAGTGCAGAATTCTCAAACTCTCGCTGTGGGCGAACACACACACGCTCGAGAGGATCTGCTGGAATTACGTTCGGAAACAGTACCTTCAGGGCGCAAAAATCCAGCCTCTGCGGCCTTGCCTATTGAACCTGTCACTGATCTACCCCTGCAAACAGCTGAAAAAAGAAGGTTTACGGTTAATCAAAGGGGTCGTGAATGGCGCAATTCTATGTTAAAATCAATACACGCGTCCGAATCCTTAAGTTATTGAATTTTCTGTTAGATAAAGAGTGTCCGGAAGATAACGGAGCCTCTATGTTTCGGGTGTGAGCAACGGAAACGCACGCTCGATGTGTTGCCGTTGGAATGGAGCAGGATGTCCCCGAAAGATTCCGAGTCAGCCGCAGCTGCGGCCCCAGAGAACAACAAACCTCTCACAGCTTCAGACCAAAAGTCTCCCCAAAAAAATGGGAAGAATGGAAAATCGGATGGAGAGTACACCGCCGATTCCATCAAGGTTCTTGGTGGCATGGAGGCGGTACGCAAACGCCCGGCCATGTACATCGGTTCCACCGGCGAGTTAGGTCTGCACCACCTGGTGTACGAAGTGGTGGACAACTCCGTGGACGAAGCTCTCGCCGGGTTTGCCGACCATATCGATGTCACCATTCATATCGACAATTCCATCACGGTTGTAGATAACGGCCGCGGCATTCCGACCGAGGAAATGGACGTGGATGGGGAGCGCCTTCCAGCGGCTCAAGTGGTAATGACGGTGCTGCACGCCGGCGGAAAGTTTGATACCTCGACCTACAAGGTGTCAGGGGGATTGCACGGAGTGGGTGTGTCTTGCGTCAACGCACTCAGTCATCTGCTGGAGCTTGAGATCTGGCGCGACGGATCGGTCTGGGAGCAGAGCTACTCGAAGGGTGAGCCGACGACAAAGCTGAAGAAGACCGGTACCACCAAGAAGCGTGGTACCAAGGTCCACTTTGTGCCCGACAAGGAAATCTTCACTGCCACGGAATACAACTACGACACATTGGCTCAGCGGTTACGGGAGATGGCATTCCTGAACAAGGGGCTGCTGATAACACTGACTGACGAGCGCACCACCGACCAGAAGACCGGGCAGCCTAAGCGTGCAGAGTTCAAATACAACGGCGGCATTGCGGAATTTATCAAGCACTTGAATCGTGGGAAAAGCGTACTGCACGACAAGCCGATCTACATGGAAGCGGAACGCGACAATGTGGCGATGGAGATCGCGCTGCAGTACAACGATGGCTATTCCGAGACAGTGTTCAGCTTCGCCAATAACATCAATACCGTTGATGGTGGCAGCCATCTGTCGGGCTTTCGCACCTCGCTCACCCGCACCATCAATTACGCCGGACAGCAACTGGGTTTGTTCAAGGACGTAAAGGAAAACCTTGCCGGCGACGATGTTCGCGAGGGGCTGGTGGCGGTGGTGAGCGTAAAGCTTCCGCAACCGCAGTTCGAGGGACAGACCAAAGGCAAGCTCAATTCCGATATCGCGGGCACCGTGCAGGCGTTCGTAAACGAGCGTCTGGGGGCTTTTTTTGAGCAGAACCCTTCGGTCGCGAAGAAAATCATCAACAAGGCTGTCGAAGCTGCTCGTGCTCGCGAAGCTGCACGCAAGGCGCGTGATCTGACGCGGCGCAAAGGGGCTCTCGATGGTGGAGGCTTGCCGGGCAAGTTGGCCGACTGCTCAGAGCGTAATCCCGAGCGCTGTGAGGTCTATCTGGTCGAGGGCGAGAGCGCCGGCGGCACCGCCAAGCAGGGACGCGACCGCCGCTTCCAGGCGATTCTTCCGCTCAAAGGCAAGATCTTGAACGTGGAAAAAGCGCGTTACGACAAGATGCTGGGCCACGAAGAAATTCGCGCCATGATTACGGCGATGGGAACGGGCATCGGCAAGGACGATTTCGACATTGCGAAGCTGCGCTACGGGAAAGTCATCCTGATGACCGACGCCGACGTGGACGGTTCGCACATTCGCACGCTGCTGCTTACGTTTTTCTTCCGGCACATGCAGGAACTGATTAAGCGAGGCCATATTTACATCGCGCAGCCACCTTTGTATCGCATCAAGAAGGGCAAGTTCGAACAGTACATCAAGAATGACGCAGAGTTTGTGAAGGTGATGGTGAAGCGCGCAGCCGATGGCATCGTGGTGCGCTACGGCGAAGGCGCCGCGGCCCTGGAAGGCGCTCCGCTTACGAAATTCATGACTACCTTGAACGACTTCATCGCCTTCTTCGACAAGGTGGACAGGCGCATTCGCGACGAGAAGATCACCGAGCTATTGCCGAAGGCTGACCTGTTGAAGCGGGTTGATTTCGAGGGTGACAGCAAGAACCCGTCGAAGAAGATTGTTGCGCTGGAGAAAGCACTGAAGGGGATCGCCAAGGAACGCGATATCAAATCGGTGACCCAGCGCTTTGAAGAAGAACACAGCCTCTGGGAGTGCGTTTTTGTGAACTCGCAGGGCGCCGAGCACGTCATCAATTGGGAACTGGCGTCCACGCCTGAATATCGGCAGATGATGTCGAAGTACAAGCAGATTGAGCCGTACATGCAGCCGCCGTACTACATTGAGGCAGTGAAGAAAGAGGCTGGCTCGAACGGCAAGGAAGAACTGAGCGACGCCGAAAAGGCCGATCAGGAGAAAGTCGAGCAGAAGAGCCCGAAATCTTCGAAGCGAAAGACCGAGGCAGAAACTGTGGAGAAGGCCTCGGCGCGTGAACTCTTCGACTATGTGCTCAACGAGGGCCGCAAGGACTACACCATCCAGCGCTACAAGGGCCTGGGAGAGATGAGTTCGCAACAGCTTTGGGAGACGACCATGGATCCCGAGCGCCGTACTCTGCTGTCGGTAAAGCTGGAGGACCTGACCGAGACCGAAACCATCTTCACCACACTGATGGGTGAAGACGTCGAGGCCCGCCGCAAGTTCATTGAAGACAATGCGCTAGAAGTCAAGAACCTGGACATCTGACGTCCGACTCTCAAAGAGGCCGGGCCCCTGCCTGGCCTCCCGAGGGGCCTTCCATTCCGTGGGAAGCCAACTCACCAAGCTTGACCCACAATTTTGCCCGAATACTTTGTCCACAAACCCCGGTCTTTGTAGCACAATAGAGCTTCGCATTATCCAATCCTTTTCGGGGGCACCATGGCATTCGCGCAAAATCGTGGCACTCATCAACCGTCTTTGGAGCTTCGGGCTGTTGACCGCTTAACGCTTGGCTTGATTGGAATGGGAGTCATCTTTGCGTCCCTGGGCGCTGGGGAAGCCGTCTATCGACTTGCCTTCTTCGATTTCGATGGAGCGACCGACCGTCTGCCCATCGAAATGTTGTTCGGGCTGGCGTTTGCCTGGTTAACTACGAAGCTGGTCAGAAAAATCTATCAGCACCGGATGGAGACCTCCGCGCGGATCAATTTGATCTGGGACCGGAACCACAAGATTCGTCATGCGGTAGAAGCCATCACGCCTGTACCGCATCCGGCCAATCATCAGGCGATCCGGGTAATTCGTGAAGAAGTGGATCGCATCGAGGGAGCTCTGACCGACCTACTGCCGCGTTAGTCCACAGGTTGAAGCCGTCTCGAGCTGTTGCGATAACGCAGCAATTGCTTACCGCCTCGAGCGGAACCGGAACGCGGCATTACGCACAATAACTGATATGAGTGCGCGAGAATGATCAATCGTATAGCGATTCCTGCCCCTTGAACCCTGTCAAACCCAGTCCGACTGGCGACCTCTCTTCCCCACGCCCGCTAACTGCGCACATGGGCAACCCTGTCGTGTTACAACGAAGGCGCATGTCTACCTCGCGAATTCGCGGGCGCATTGGTACGCCGCAAATAGCGGCATTGCTCTTGCTCCTGGTTTTCGCCGCGCAATGTCTCTGGTTCCTGGCGCATGTGCCCGTGTCCGTTATGGAAGGCAACTACGTTGAGGCCGGACTGCTTCATCTCGAGCGCTTCGCGAATGCCGGCAGCAGTGAGCGCTCTCCGCTGGTTCCGCTGTTGGCTGGCGTGGCGGCACGGATCAGCGGCGCTGAAAGCCATTATTCCCAACTGGGCCACTACCGCTTCTGGATCCGATTGCCATTCTTACTCGCCGGCCTATTGCTGGGCGCTTCTCTGTGGTACGTCGCGCGCCGTCTATACGGGAATGTTGGCGGATACGTCGCCCTCGGACTTTATTGCTTTTCGCCATTAACAGTGGCTTGGACGAGCCAGGCGGGGGCCGAAATCATCGGTGCGTGGGGAGGCTTCGGCCTTGTTTTCACGTCCATTGCGGTAGCGCATACCCTCTATGCGCCGCGCGAAGTCGTGCTCTGGAATTGGCGGCGCATTCTGCTGATGGGGCTTTCCATGGCAATCTGCGTCGGCGCGCAGTTCTCGCTATGGGTTTTGCTGATTCCCGCCTTGTGTTTCATGCTTTGGGTTGGACACACACGGCGCGGTGCGGTCCTGGCCATCTTTACGGCAGCATGCGTCGTCGGGCTCGCTTTGTTGTGGGCCCTCTACAGCTTCCGCCCCATGGTTTTCGGTAGCTCCCTGATGAGCGCAGACTGGCTGGAAGTTTCCTCGCAGAGCCTTTCCTGGAACGCAATTGCTCCGCTGCTGGCAAGCTTTTTCCTGCAGAACGGCGTCGGCTTGGTCCTCTTGTTGATGGTCACGCTGGTCACCTTCGTCGTCTGGAAGCGCTCGCGGTTCTTTGGCACCGCTGCACCGTTGCTGACGGGACTCTTGCTGGTAGGTCTTGCATTGCGACTGCACATCGCCGGCTTCATTTTCCTGTTCGTCGCGTTGCCCTTCCTAATTTTGTTTATGGCCGGAGTGTCGGCGGACTTGCTGCAAAGCCGCCACGCATTGGCGGCCAATGCCGTGATTGTAGGCGTGCTGATTGCCAATGCCATGATCGATATTTACAGCTTGCTGCATTTAACATCGCGAAGCCGATAGAAACTTCCCCGCATCTAACGGGTTGGATTACACTGAGGGGCAGTGAGAGAGGCTAGCCAATTCGGGCGACTGGCGGGTTGCAGTTGGTTTAGGCGCGCAACTCTTGTGTTGGCTGGTTGCGTGTTGTTCGCCGTACCTTCATTCGGACAGGCGCGCGGATACCCTCTGCCGTCGGTGAGCTCGATAGGAGCCCATTATCTGCCGTTTCCGCGTCCCAGCGTTTCGTCGATGGGACCGGTCGGCAATACATATGCCTACCGTCATCATCAGCCCTATTCCAATCGGTTATATCGTGGCCATGGATTCTCTGGCACCGGCTGGGCTTATGCCTCTCCGTACTACTACATCCCGCTAGGTGATTATGGCTACGGCTATGACTACGATTATGTCGGCGGCCCTGACATGTATTCCGGGCCACCGATAAGTCCAAACGATCCTTCGCTTCACATGATCGTGGAGCAACCCCCAATGCAATCGTACCGGCCCGCACCACCAGATGACGTGCAGGCGGTGGTAACCCCTCCGCCACAGATCACTCCGGAGCAGCCTCCCGCGGAGCGGGAAGCGAAGCCGCGTGAGCCCACGGTGCTGGTTTTTCGAGATGGCCACCAGCAAGAGGTCAGCAATTACGCCATCATGGGTCAAACGGTTTACGTTTTGGATGACCGGATCCAGAAGATTCCACTGACCAACCTCGACGTCTCCGCCACGGTTAAAGCAAACGATGATCGCGGCATGGAGTTCAAAGTCCCGGTGACCCAAGGTGCGGCGCAGAAGAAAAATCTAGACCTGCAGCCGAACGGCACTCCCCAGCAGACTCCAAACCCCGGGACCAGCGTGGCCTCAGTATTGCCTTAATCGCCTCACTCGATTACCAGCGAACACCTTCCCCAACTCCCAGCTTTCGAATGCCATGCGACTCTCGCTTAATCAGTTGAAAGCAAATGGGTTAACTAGGCGCAAAAGTGTCTTAGCGGTGATATAATTGGAGTGCTCTCCGAAGCGAACAATCTCCTGAAATCGCAGTGATTTACGACCGATTCGGACGACCAGTCTCTCAGCGCAAGAAGGCAATACTTCCTGCGTTTAATGGCGAAGTCGCTACGTCCTCGTGTGGCGTGGATCACGCGAAGGTTCAGGAATCAACCAGCTAATTGCCGCCAAATCGGCGGATGAAAGTCAGACATGGCAGACGATCCAAATCAGCAACTACCGCTCGACAATAGCGGCCCTGGAGCCGCCAATGTGCAACCCGTCAACATTGAAGAGGAGATGCAGCGGTCGTATCTCGATTACTCGATGTCGGTCATCATCGGGCGCGCTTTGCCCGACATCCGCGACGGGCTGAAGCCGGTGCATCGCCGCATCCTTTACGCAATGCACGATATGGGCGTGCTGCACAACCGCAAGCACATGAAGTGCGCTGGCGTGGTCGGCGAATGTCTGAAGAAATATCATCCCCACGGCGATACCGCGGTTTACGACGCCATGGTTCGTCTGGCCCAGCCTTGGAGCCTGCGCTATCCGCTGATTGATGGCCAAGGCAACTTTGGTTCGGTGGATGGCGATCCCCCAGCGGCCTACCGGTATACCGAATCGCGTCTCACTGAAATTGCTGAAGAGCTGCTGGCTGACATCGATAAAGACACCGTCGATTTCGTCGCCAACTTCGACGACACCACAGTCGAGCCAATGGTGTTGCCGACAAGAATTCCCAACCTGCTGGTGAACGGATCGAACGGCATCGCCGTCGGCATGGCGACCAACATTCCGCCGCACAATCTGACGGAAATCGTAGACGGGTGCATCACGCTGGTGAACAATCCGCATGCCACGCTCGCCGATCTGCTGAAGCACGTGCAAGGGCCGGATTTCCCGACAGCGGGCTTCATCTACGGACGCAGCGGCATTACCGAAGCCTATCGCACCGGGCGCGGGCGCTTCATGATGCGCGCCAAGGTTGCGATCGAACACCTTACGAAAGACAAGGACGCGATCATCGTCACCGAGATCCCCTACCAGGTGAATAAGGCGAAGCTGGTGGAACGGATTGCCGAACTGGTGAACAACAAGGTGATCGACGAGATCAGCGACATCCGCGACGAGAGCGACCGCGACGGCATGCGCATTGTGATCGAACTGAAGCGCAGTGCCGAGCCGCAGATCGTACTAAACCAGCTCTTCAAGCACACCTCGATGCAGGAGAGCTTCAGCATGATCTTCCTGGCCGTGGTGAATGGCCAGCCCAAGGAAATGGGCCTGGTGCAGGCCATCCAGCACTTCGTCGATCACCGCATCGACGTGGTACGGCGGCGTACGGCCTACCTGCTGATGAAGGCGCGCGAGCGCGAACATGTGCTCGAAGGATATCAAGTAGCGCTGGATCGCGTGGATGACGTCATTCGCATCATTCGCGGTAGCGAAAACCGCGCCGAAGCTCGAACCAACCTGGTTGAGTACTTCACTGGCAAGACCGTCACTGTCTCCGAAGGCAAGGCCTCTGCTAGCAAGCAGGCCACGCTGAAGGGCCTGGTTCCAACGCAGCTCACGCGTCCCTTTGACACCGTGCAAGCCGACGCCATTCTGGAATTGCAATTGCACCGTTTGACCCGGTTGTCGATCGACGAAATCCTGAAGGAGTTGGCAGAGGTCCGCGGCCGCATCGCCGAGTACGAATCGATTCTCGGCAGCGAAAAGAAGTTGCGCGGCGTCATCATTAAGGAACTCGAGGAAATCAAGAAGAAGTACGGCGACGCGCGACGCACCGTCATCCAGGATGAAGCGGTTGAGATCAGCCTGGAAGACCTGATTGCAGATGAGCAGGTGGCGGTGACTGTCAGCCATTCCGGCTACATGAAGCGGACGCCGATTTCCACCTATCGTCAGCAGCGTCGCGGTGGAACCGGGCGTAAGGGCATGAGCACGCGTGAGGAGGATTTCGTCGAGTATCTCTTTGTCGCCTCGACTCACGATTACATCCTGGTGTTTACCAACAAAGGCCGCGTTTATTGCCTGAAGGTATATGAGGTTCCTGAACTAAGTGCGGCGGGCAAAGGCAAAGCCATCGCCAACCTGGTGGCACTGCAGCCCGGTGAAAGCGTGCGGGCGTTGCTAACGGTACGCGATCTCGAGGAAGAGGGCAAGGACGTCTTCTTCGCCACCCGCAACGGCACCGTGAAGAAGATGGAGCTTAACGAATTCAGCGCGATCAGGTCGAATGGCTTTAATGCCATTCCCATTGAAGCTGAGGATGAGCTTGTCGCCGCCAGTTGCACCGATGGAAACCAGATCATTTTCCTGGCGACCCACGATGGTAGGGCGATTCGTTTCGACGAGAGCGCGGTAAGGACCATGGGACGGGCAGCCCATGGCGTGCGCGGCATGCAACTTGGGCGCGGTGATTATATTGTCGGCATGGCGGTCACCCCGAAGGCCCGCAAGCAAGCCAAGGACGGCCAGGAACAGGAGTCCAACCTCATCTTGTCGGTTACCGAGAACGGTTACGGCAAACGCACCGGCGTGGATGAGTACCGCCTCACCTCACGCGGAGGCAAGGGAGTTATCAACGTTAAAACGACCGCGCGCAACGGCAAGGTGGTTTCCATCATGCTGGTGAACGAGCAATCGGAAGTCATGGTGATCAGCCAGTTCGGCAAGATCATACGCATCGGCACCAAGACCATCCGTGAATCGGGACGCTCGGCCCAGGGCGTGCGCTTGCTGCATCTGGAGCAGGACGACCGCGTAGCCGCCACCTCGATCATTCCGCCAGACGAGGTCGTCGAGAACGGCAGCGGCGAGAGCGGGTTGCTGCTGCAATAGGCGAGAGCCATTACGGAGGTTCCCCCACTCCAGCTTCCTCTGCTTGGGTGGGGATTTTTATCGGATCACGTGGATGCGGACGTTCAACTTGAGCCCTTTCCAGGTTTTGTCGGCGGTGTAGACAGGGACCTTGAGTGCCATTGCGAGTGCGAGGCAGGCGCGATCTCCGAGCGACAATCCGAGGTGCTGCGTCAGCGAAACCAGGCTACCGGCGATCTTGGCATGTTGTTCATTGAAAGGTATGGCTTCTCGAATGGGGCTGGTGGTATCTTCCCACGCTTCGACGGGGGTCCACCCACGACTTACCAACTTGGCCTGTACTTCAGCAAGATTCACCGTACTGGCGATAGCGCCGGCCAGCAGCTCAGGAGTGAGTTTCTCATGTCCGGCCTCTCCGTGAATGACCGCGAGGATAGCAGACGCATCCAGAACGATCCTATTCATTCTTGGCTGCCTCGCGACGTTCGGCGAGCAGTTCGTCAACCAGCGACGTGCCAGATTTTACATATTGCCGGGCGCGCCGTCGTGCGCGCTGAATGCGGCGCTGTTGCGTCGTGATTCGCAACTCATCGTCTTGAATACTTAGAACGACTTCGTCCCCAGCCTCAATGCCAAGCGCCTTACGGAATGCCGCAGGAATGACTACCCGGCCGTTTTCGTTGACCCGTACTCGAGTTTCTTCGCCCATGTCACACTCCACAAGAAGTGACATAATCCTAGCACATTGTCATAAGGGCAATTATCCTCGCTTTAAATACAATCTGGAATAGGACAAGAACCCTTCTGGTTAGAGGTGCAGCATGGACAAAGTCAATCTGACTCAAAAATTGTCGCTATTCAGTGATCAGTACAGCCCCAAGATCGTGGGCGAGGTGAACGATGCCTACGTGAAGCTGGTGAAGTTGCAAGGCGACTTCATGTGGCATCACCACGACAACGAAGACGAGCTGTTCTTCGTAGTGAAAGGTGCGCTGCGCATGAAGGTGCGTGAGAACGGCACCGAGCGCGATTTTACGGTGAACCCTGGCGAATTCATCGTCATTCCGCGTGGCGTCGAGCATTTCCCCTCGGCCGACGAGGAAACTCACGTAATGCTGCTGGAACCGAAAACCACGCTCAATACCGGCAATATCGAGGGTGCGCGCACGCTGCACGAATTGCAGCGAATCTAGGACTGGGCCTGCCTCTTCACCTGTCCCACATTGTGGGGGAGCGCCTGCAACATCTCCCGCACCGTGCGCTTAAAGACCGGATGCCGCACCTCGGGCGCGATCTCGGCCAGCGGTTCGAGCACGAACCGCCGTTGATGCATGGCGACGTGAGGCACATCTAACTGCGGCGTGTGGATGACGGAATTGCCAAACAGCAGGATGTCGATATCGATGGTGCGGGGGCCTTTCGGCTGGCTGCGCCGACGGCCCATTTGTTGCTCGATAGCCAGCGTCTTCGACAGAAAAAGTTTCGGCATCAATTCGGTGCGCAATGCCACCACACAGTTGAGAAACCATGGTTGCGCAGTGAACTCCATGGGCTCGGTCTCGTAGAACGACGATACCGCAATCACTTTCCCCAGCTCTGCAAGCTTCGCGAGTGCGGCACGAAGATTGGCATCGCGGTCGCCCACGTTGGAGCCCAGCGAAAGATAGACGGTCTTCTCCACGCTTGTATGTTAGCGCGATTGAAACCGCTGAATAGTCCCTGAGAAGATACTCGGCGGCGTAAGAGAGCTTTTGAATGTGCCGTCCCTGAAGAGGCTCGTAGCATGTGGACGCAGCTACACTCGTTTGCCCGGCATCGGCCGCCGGTGCTACACTCCGCCTCTTCTGAAGGCGTCAAGGAGGACTCTATGACTTCACGGCGGCGTTGTGCGTTGCTGGTTCTGGCTCTGCTGCCCGTGCTGGCAGTTGTGGCATTTGGCGCTGCATCGCCGTTACCGCACCTACAGACCATTGCTGCCACCGATTCTTCCCATCCGCTGCTGCAATACACTCTGCCGCCAGACAAACTGGAGAAAGCCTACGCACTTTATCTGCTGAACGGCGCACTCTATTTCGTGACCACGGTGTGGGGCTTCCTGGTGCTGTACCTCATGCTGCGGACCAGGTTCGGAGTCTGGCTTCGCAACCTGGCAACCACGGCTTCTCGATTTCGGCTTCTGCAGGCCGCCATCGTCATGTCGCTGTTCGTACTTGTATTGGAATTGACCCAGCTTCCATTCGACGGTTACGAGCACCATGTCAGTCTGAAGTACGGGCTCTCGGTGCAGCACTGGGGCTCGTGGTTTTGGGACTGGGGAAAAGGCCTGCTGCTGGGATGTTTATTCGCAAGCATCCTGGGATGGATACTGTATGCCGTGCTGCGCCGCAGCCCGCGCCGCTGGTGGTTCTATTTCTGGTTGGCGATGATCCCCATCGTCATTTTTGTCATCTTCATCGAGCCTATTTGGATTGAGCCGCTATTCAACAAATTCGAACCGCTTGGCGATCATCACGCCGATCTGGTCGAACAGATCGAGCGCGTCGTTCATCGAGGCGGAATGGACATCCCGCCGCAGCGCATGTTCGAGATGAAGGCCAGCGAGAAGACTACCGAACTGAACGCGTACGTCACCGGCTTTGGAGCTACCAAGCGCGTTGTGGTGTGGGACACCACCATGGAGCACATGACCACGCCGCAGACGTTGTTTGTCTTCGGACACGAGATGGGGCACTACGTCCTCTACCACATTCCCAAGGAGATGACGATCATTCTGCTGCAACTGCTGGTGCTGTTCTATCTAGGCTATCGGCTGGCGAACTGGATGGTGGCGCGCTATGGTGAACGATGGGGCATACCCAACTTGAGCGACTGGGCCTCGCTTCCGCTGCTGATGCTTATTATCTCCGTGCTCACCTTCCTGGCCACTCCGGCGTTCAATGCCGTATCGCGCCACTATGAGCACCAGGCCGACCAGTACGGCGTGGAGGTGATCCACGGACTGGTGCCGGATGCACAACTGTCGGCGGCCCAGGCGTTTCAAATCCTGGGCGAGCGTTCGCTCGACTACCCTTATGTTGGCAAGCTGGCCGAGTTCTGGGCGTGGAACCATCCGACGATTCGCGACCGCATGATCTTTGTGCAGACCTATGATCCATGGAGCGAAGGCAAGCAAGCCGAATTCGTGAAAGATAACCCGTAGCTGATGTTTCTTACCAGTAGCCCTTGAACAACAGATAACACGGCAGCGTTGACTTTCCTCGAACCGACGACTGCACCGCACAAACAAATGTGCGGCAATCGTGAACGATGGGGATATAAGGAAAAACAACCTGCGGTGGCGCTCTTTTTCGACGAGAGCGTCGGCTTGCGCGATGGTTAAGCTGATGGGCGGGCCCATTCGATCGTTCCAGCCGGTTGGTGGCGCTCCAATTATCAATGCGTGAGTTCCCGGCTGGGTTACTTTGCAGCCCGCCCTATCCACTGGCCACCCTGGCGGTTTAAGATAGTTAGTTTCGCTTTCTAAAAAGCCGCAGCCAGTCAGCGCTCCTCTATATAGAAGGGACTCATTCATGAATAGCTTCAGCAGTCGTTCCGTCCTCCGCGTGGGCAAGCGAGAGTTTGAAATCTACCGTCTTGACGCGCTGGAAAAGCAGGGCTGCGCGGTCGCACACCTGCCTTACTCGCTCCGCATTCTGCTGGAGAACCTGCTCCGCCGCGAAGACGGCAAGTCGGTAAAGGCCGACGATGTGCGCGCGCTCGCGTCGTGGACGGGCAAGACCGTCCCGGTGCAGGAGATTGCGTTCATGCCGAGTCGCGTGTTGCTGCAGGACTTCACCGGCGTGCCGGCGGTGGTTGACCTGGCCGCGATGCGCGACGCCATGAAGGCGCTGGGCGGCGATCCGAAGCTGATCAATCCGCTGCAGCCGGCGGAGTTGGTGATCGACCACTCGGTGCAGGTGGACGAGTTCGGAACGCCGCAGGCGTTTCAGCTCAACGCCGAACTGGAATTCCAGCGCAACAAAGAGCGGTATGCCTTTCTGCGCTGGGGACAGACCGCGTTCAAGAATTTCGCCATCGTGCCGCCCGACACCGGCATTGTTCACCAAATCAATCTCGAATATCTGGCGCGCGTCGTCTTCGTCGGAGCGAATGGCGAATCAGGTAAACCGCTGGCGTATCCCGATACGCTGGTGGGCACCGACTCGCACACCACCATGATCAACGGTCTCGGCGTTCTCGGCTGGGGTGTCGGAGGAATCGAGGCCGAGGCCGCAATGCTGGGGCAGTCGGTCTCCATGCTGATCCCACAGGTTGTTGGGGTGCGCTTGAAGAACCAATTGTGCGAAGGCTCGACCGCGACCGATCTCGTGCTCACCGTAACTGAGATGCTGCGCAAGAAAGGTGTCGTCGGCAAGTTCGTGGAGTTCTTTGGTCCCGGTCTGCACAACCTGCCGCTCGCCGACCGCGCCACCATCGCCAACATGGCGCCCGAATACGGCGCGACCTGCGGCATCTTCCCGGTGGACGAGGAGACCCTGCGCTACCTCCGTCTTAGCGGCCGCAGTGCCGAGCAAGTCAGCCTTGTCGAGGCCTACTTCAAGGAGCAGGGCCTGTTCCATACCGCCAACACGCCTGAAGCCGAATACACCGACGTGGCGGAGCTCGACTTGGCGACCGTCGAGCCGAGCATCGCGGGCCCGAAGCGTCCACAGGACCGCGTGGCATTGTCGGCGGCGGCGAAGTCGTTTGAGCAGGCGCTGCCGAGTTTGCTGAAGCCGGGTCAGCAAGTTCCTCCGAAGCAGGAAGCTCGCTGGGAGGGTGAGGGCGGACATCCCGCTGGAATGGATTCCCAGACCGACACGGTCGAAGAGCACGTCGTTCTGACCCAGGCGTTGACCCACGGCAGCGTGGTCATCGCTGCCATCACCAGCTGCACCAACACTTCGAATCCGTCGGTGCTGGTCGCGGCGGGATTGCTGGCGAAGAAAGCCGTCGAGAAGGGTCTCACTGTGCCGTCATGGGTGAAGACTTCGCTCGCACCGGGATCGATGGTGGTGACAGACTACCTCACGCGTTCCGGATTGATGCCTTACCTGGAGAAGCTGAAGTTCCACCTCGTCGGCTACGGCTGCACCACGTGCATCGGCAACTCGGGTCCGCTGCCGCAGGAAGTCTCGGACGTGATCACGGAGAAGGACCTGGTGGTGGCGTCGGTGCTCAGCGGAAATCGTAACTTCGAAGGCCGCATTAACTCGGAGGTGCGCGCGAACTATTTGATGTCGCCGCCGCTGGTGGTAGCCTTCGCGCTTGCCGGCCGCGCCGACATCGATATGTACAACGAGCCGCTCGGCTACAGCACCAACGGCAAACGCACGGCGGTTTACCTGAAGGACATTTGGCCCACCTCGAAGGAAGTGAACGATGTGCTCGCCAAATACGTCACCGGCGACATGTTCCAGAACGCTTACAGCAAAGTTTTCGAGGGCGACGAGCGCTGGCGGGGTCTCCAGGTGCCAGAGGGTGAGACCTTCGCGTGGGATTCGGCCTCGACCTATGTCAAGAATCCTCCCTACTTCGACAACATGCCGAAGACGCCTGCGCCGGTGAAAGATATCTCGGGCGCGCGCGTGCTCTGCTATCTCGGGAACAGCGTGACCACCGACCACATCTCGCCTGCCGGGTCCATCAAGCACAATAGCCCGGCGGGGCAGTACCTGATCGCGCATGGCGTCTCGGTGGGCGACTTCAACTCCTACGGATCGCGCCGTGGCAATCACGAAGTCATGATGCGCGGCACCTTCGCCAACGTGCGTCTGCGCAACAAGCTCGTCCCCGAGCGCGAGGGGCCGCACACTCGCCACCTGCCTGATGGCGAGGAGATGTTCATCTTCGAGGCGTCGGAGAAGTATCGCGCCGAAGGTACACCGCTGATGGTGCTGGCGGGCAAGGAGTACGGTTCGGGTTCGTCACGCGACTGGGCGGCCAAGGGGCCAAGGTTGCTCGGAGTGCGCGCAGTGCTGGCCGAGAGCTTTGAACGGATCCATCGCTCGAACCTCGTGGGCATGGGCATCTTGCCGCTGCAGTATCTCGATGACGAGACGGCCGAAACCAACGGCCTCACTGGCGAAGAGTCGTTCGACATCGTCGGCTTGACCGACGTGCTGAAGAACTTTGCTCCGGGCAAGACGGTGAAGGTGCGCGCCAAGAAGGCCGACGGCACGACGACCGAGTTCGACGCCACGGTGCGCATCGATACGCCGCAGGAAGTGCAGTACTACCAGCACGGCGGGATTTTGCAGTATGTGTTGAGGGGGTTGCTGGGGTAGGAGCGCTGTCAGCCCTCAGCTATCGGCCGTTACTTCCTTTGCGTTCTCATCCCGAGCGAAGCCGCCAGGTTTTGGCTACGCAGTCGGGGGGACCTGCTTTTGCGACCCCATTCAGGCTTTGCTTGGGTGGGGTTTCACGCGCTAAGTTCCATGACAACCGCTACGCGCTGGTAGTCCACTCTGGGAATGAGGCGCCGGTTTTGCCGCGACACCTTTACCAGGCCGTAGTGCTGCATCGTCTTCAGGGTACGAGACAGATTGGGCTTCTTCCGTCCGGTTTGTTCTGCCAGTTCAGCGAGCGATTGCGGTGAATTCTTACGAATGATCTCCAGCAGCTCGCGGTTTTTCGCGGAGAGAATCCGCGCCATGCTCTCAGTTGAGGTAAACCACACCTTGGGATCCTGGCGCCCCGGCTTCAATTTTCCCTGAGCGATTGCCAGGGTCCGTTGTTTCATCTGCTGGTATGTGGCTATTCCCACTCTTAGCGTTGTCACGGTCTGTCCTCTTTCAGCTTCAGTACTTCATCGACGGCTTCCCAGAAATCCGCAACTAGCTTTGCGGCGCTCTCGTATGAATAAGGTTTGACCTTCCCCAATCGATGCCGGTGATCGTAAGCACCGCCGCCGCCTTGTTGAGACGGTTTTGCTCCCGGCACAGGGTGGGCGTTGTCGAAGCCGACCAGTCGTCGATTGTCGGAATCGGGCATAGTCAGCGAGTATTCGATGCCGTGAGGATACTCGGGGCTTGGAGTGGTGCGCCTGACCACAAACTTCACCCAATATCCAGCGGCCTCATCGATGACGTAGATGTCGCCGTCAAGATCAAGCAGGTTCTCGAGGGTGTGGTCCTGCTCGGGCCGATGCGGTCCCACAAGAGTATATTATCAGTATCTGATAACTAAAGAAACAGTCAGATTCGAGTTGACGTCTCCCAAACATACGAAATAAAGCGGCTAGATCCCGATTACTTTGAGGGATGACGCTGCGGGGCAGAAGGCTGGCTCACTGGGGCAGGCGGAAATCTATGCCCCGATCCTCATTGGCCTTGGTGGTGGCGGGCACATCCAATTCGGCGATAGGAATTTTTCGGGAGCGCTGTTCGGTGAAGACCCAGAGGGTTTTCCCGACGATGGCGTAGTTCTGGATTTCCTCGCTGTGTTGATCGCGGAACACCAACACAGTCTCGGCGCGGACCTGGGTTTTGGGTGGCGATGGCACTGGGTACGACGACGGCGGCTGCGGTTGTCGTTCGTCCCGCAAGCGCGCCACTTCCTGGTTCAAGCGATCAATTTCATCCTGCTGAATCTGGCCGTTCTGATCGTAGGCGCCTGAGTTGTCGGGAGAGGCATAAACGTAGTTCGGATAGCTTTGGGCCTGGATACGAATCGCTGTCGTCATACCCGCCGACTCCTCCATCCCAACCCCACCAAGGATACGCATAGCCGTATCCATAGAAACCCGGGTAACCCGAGCCCCAATACCGATAAGGGTAGCCATACGGACGTCGCCAGCCCCAGCCGCCGTTAGCAGGACGCCCCCAGCCCCCGCCGCGAAAGCCTCCTCCCCACGCCCCGCCATGGGGAGCGCCACCAGAAACTGGACCTCCGCTGAACCCGCCTCCGCCATGGGAGACGAATCCGCCACGACCCCCTCCGCCCATGGACATTCCACCGCGACCGCCTCGTTGCCCCCACATCGGAGTGGTCAGCAACGCCGCGCTCAGGGCCGCCATGAAAATCCAGCGCCGCATACCGATATTATCTCTCCAAAGCGGCAGTTGGAGCGACGGAATTTTCACGACGAAAAAGCGCATTTCGAAGTGGGAAGAGTGAGTGGCTGAAACCAAGTAGCGCTCTCGACTTGTGACCTACCTCACAGACCCCTGCCACTATTCCTCCTATCGTTATGAGTTACATCCTCGACCTTCATACGACTGAAAGGCACTCATACTATGTCTTCCGCCACCGTTTCCACGAGTTCCCGCGTACTGAATCCCATGCTCGCCAGCCGCATTATGAGCGCTGAAGAGGCTGCCGCGCTCATCCACTCGGGCGACCAGATTGGCATGAGCGGATTCACCGGCTCCGGCTATCCCAAGGCTGTCCCGCTGGCGCTGGCGCGCCGTATCTCTGACGCCAACCTGCGCGGACAGAAGTTCCAGGTCAGCATCTTCACCGGGGCCTCCACGGGCCCAGAGCTCGATGGCGCGCTCGCCATGGCAGGTGGTATTCACCTGCGACTTCCGTATCAATCCGATCCCGAGACGCGCAAGCGCATTAATGCCGGCGAGATGGAGTACATGGACATCCACCTGAGCCACGTGGCGCAGTTCGTGGAGTACGGCTTCCTTGGCAAGCTTGATATGGCACTCATCGAAGTCACCGCCGTGCTCGAAGACGGCCGCCTGGTGCCCAGTTCCTCGCTCGGCAACAACAAGACATGGGTCGAGCAGGCCGAGCACGTGATCATCGAGGTCAATTCCTGGCAGCCTGAGGCTCTGGAAGGCATGCACGACATCTACTACGGCTTGCAGCCGCCGCCCAACCGCGGGCCGATTCCCTTGACGCATACCGGTCAGCGTATTGGGAGCAAGTATCTCGAGGTCCCGCCGGAGAAGGTTGTCGCGGTGGTGCTCACCGACTCACCCGACCGCAACAGCGCATTCAAGGCGCCCGACGAGGCCTCGCGCCGCATTGCCGGACACATCCTCGAATTCCTCGCCTGGGAAGTGAAGAAGGGACGGATGCCCGAGACCCTGCTGCCGTTGCAGTCGGGTGTCGGAAACATCGCTAATGCGGTGCTCTTCGGTCTTGAAGAGGGGCCGTTTGAGGGCCTCACCTCGTACACTGAAGTCATTCAGGACGGCATGATTCGTCTGCTGAAGGCGGGAAAGGTGACGGCGGCGTCGGCCACCGCGTTTTCGCTTAGTCCGGAGATGCTGACTGAAGTAAATTCCGACATGGCCAGCTACCGCGATCGCATCGTGCTGCGGCCGCAGGAAATCTCCAATCATCCGGAAATCATCCGGCGGCTCGGGGTGATCGCGATGAACGGTATGATCGAGGCCGACATTTACGGCAACGTGAACTCGACACACGTGATGGGATCGCGCATCCAGAACGGTATTGGCGGCTCCGGCGATTTCGCGCGCAATGGATACCTGTCAATCTTCATGGCGCCATCGACGGCGCAGAAGGGAACGATCTCGACCATCGTACCTATGGCCTCGCATGTGGACCACACGGAGCACGATGTCCAGGTGATCGTTACCCAGGAGGGCTTGGCCGACCTGCGCGGACTCTCGCCGCGCCAGCGCGCGCACCTCATCATCGAGAAGTGCGCCTCGCCGGATTACAAGCCGCTCCTGCTGGATTATCTAAGCCGCGCTGAGCGCCTGTCGTACGGACGGCACACTCCGCACCTGTTGACCGAGTCGCTAGGCTGGCACAGTCGATATTTGCGTACCGGAAGAATGAAGCCGAGCGGCGAAGAGTAAGAGCGGTTTCAGTATTGCTGCAGGCCTGGCTGGTGGCAGTTTTGTAGGGGGCGCAGCCTCACAGGCTACGGAAAAACTGGATGAGCCTCGCTTTGAAGGGGCGCACCTTCAGGGCCTGCCCTGAGCTTGCCGAAGGGGTGCGCCGTCGTAAGCCCTTCATTTTTGTTATTTCGAGGGCTTCAGAGTCTGTGGCGCAACCTCTGCCATCCCTACGGGACTCGGTCTCATTTCCCACTTCACCCAGCGCTGAAGCGCTGGGCTAAGATCTTTCGCCCCATTCGGGGCTGGATATTGGCCGCTGAATTCCACTAGTGCGAACCGGACGCGACACGGTCTCTCAGCCCCGAGAAATTTGCTGTTTCTTTCCCCTGCAGTGAATTTTTCAGAGCCTCTTCAGCCGCACCCTTTTGAGTGCCTGCTTCCCTCGCGGAAACAGCGAGCAGAGAGGACCAATCGATTAAGAGGCCCGAAGATCGCGGCGCACCAGCGTCGAATCGAGAAAGAAGCCGAGTCCGACCGCGAACGGGATTACGCCGAAGGCCGCAGCGACCCACGCGTCAGGTTCGGCACGTGCGATCAGCGCGAATGCGATGGTGTAGCCGATTGAAGCACTAACCAGCAGGATGCCCGCCCGACGAGAACGAGCCGCCTGAGAAAGCTCAGGTTCCATGGGAACGCTTAGCCCGCGTGCCAGCGCTGCCAGGCGCTCCTCGGAGCGCAGTTTGCGCACTCGGTAATAGGTGTACATCCCCGCAATCGGAATCCCGAAAATCATGATTACCGCCACCAAGCCAATGATCTGTCCATCCATCGCCTGCCTCATTTCTTGTCGCGCTGCTCGCGCGTACTGAAAATCGCTTACGGTTTGAGGTACGGCGACTGGACGAGGAAAGTTCCACAGTCTTGCGGCAGGGTTTTCAGAGTGACGTGCCGGAGGTCGGCATCAACTGTGGAAGCGGGGTAAAAGCAGGTCCCTCCGCTCGGTCGCCACGGTGACCTCGGTCGGGATGACAAACTAGCAACCAGCCACTAATCCCTAGTCCCTACTCTTCCACCTCGACCTCTTCGCCGCGCTCGGCCTTGGCTGCCGCGATAATCTTCTCCTGCTGCAATGCGGGGACGAAGTCGTAGTGGTGCATTTCCATGGAGAAGCTCCCGCGCCCTTGGGTCATCGAGGTCAGATCGGTGCCGTAGGTCAGCATCTCCGCCATCGGCACCTCAGCCTTGACCACAGTCTTGCCGGCTTTGTTGTCCATGCCCTGGATGCGCCCGCGACGACTGTTCAAATCGCCCATGATGCCGCCGGCAAACTCGTCAGGAATGGTGATCTCGACGTTCATGATGGGCTCCAGCAGCGTGGGCTTGGCCTGCTCCATGGCTTTGCGGAACGCGATGCGGCCTGCCGTCTTGAACGACAATTCGTTCGAGTCGACGTCGTGATAGGAACCGTCATAGAGGATGACCCTGAAATCTACGACAGGGAAACCTGCTAGGAAGCCTCTTTGCGCGGCTTCCACAATGCCCTTTTCGACCGCGGGAATGTAATTCTTAGGAATCGCGCCACCGAAGATCTCGTTGACGAACTCGAAGTTACCTCCTCGCGGCATCGGCTCCATCTTGATCTTGCAATCGCCAAACTGGCCGTGGCCGCCGCTCTGCTTCTTGTGGCGTCCCTGCACGTCGGCTTTGCCACGAATGGTTTCGCGGTAGGGAACTTTCGGAGCCTTGAGGTTCACCTCGGTGTGATAACGGTTCTTCAACTTCGAAACGATGACTTCGATGTGCTGCTGGCCGGTACCCGCGATGAGAAACTCCTTGGTCTGGGCATCGCGAAAGAAGCGCAGCATTGCGTCCTCTTCCATCAGCTTGTGGATGCCATTGCTCAGCTTGTCTTCGTCGGCGCGGGTCTTGGGTTCGATGGCAAACGTGATGGCCGGTTCGGCAAATGTGACTTGCGGATACTGGATTGGAGAGCCCTTATCGCCCAAGGTATCACCGGTTAAGGTGTCCTTTAATTTCGCAACTGCGCCAATGTCGCCAGCGTGCAATTCGTTGACCGGGACTGGTGTCTTGCCCTGCATTATCGAAAGGTGAGCGAACTTTTCCGAGCTGCCACGGTTGAAGTTCTGCAAAGCTGCGTCGTTCTTCAGCACCCCTGAATAGATCTTGAAGAAGGAGATGCGTCCCGAGAACGGATCGCTAATGGTCTTAAACACGAACAACGAGACCGGCTCCGAGTCGCTGATCTTGCGGGTTGCGGGCTCGCCATTATTCGGGGTCGCGGCGGCTTTCATTTCGCCACGCTCGACTGCCGTCGGCATGTAGTCGACGATGAAGTCCAGCACCTCGTCAGTGCCAATGTTGCCCAGTCCCGAAGCAAAGAGAACGGGGAAGATCTTGTCCTCGCGTATGGCATTGTGCAATCCGGCGACGATGTGCTCTTCGGCGATCGTGCCCTTATCGAAGAACTCTTCCATCAAGGCGTCATCGCCCTCCGCAACTAGTTCGACGAGCCGCTCGTGCGCGGCTTTGGCCTGCTCCTCCATGTTGGCGGGAATCGGACCGACCGTCGACTTGCCATTGCCTCCCATCTCGTAGGTGTAAGCCTGCATTCTTACCAAATCGACGACGCCGGTAAAACTCTTCTCCGAGCCGATTGGCAATTGCACCGGTACGACGGTGCGTCCAAAGGCTGAAGTGAGCGATTCCATCACGCGGTTGAAATCGGCCCGCTCGCGGTCCGTCCGAGTGCACACAATGACGCGCGGCAACGCAAACTTGTCGTAATAATTCCAAATGCGCTCGGTTACCACCTCCACGCCGCTGACGGCGTCCACCACGACCAAGGCCGCTTCCACCGCGGGGATTATCATCTCGGCTTCATGGATGAACATGTTGAAGCCGGGAGTATCGATCAGGTTGATTTTGGCCTTACCCCATTCCACGAAAGCAGTGGCGGCGGCGATGGACATCGTCCGCGAGACCTCTTCTTCGTCGTAATCGGTGACGGTGGTGCCTTCATCGACCCGGCCGAAGCGCTGGGTGGCCCCGGCAGTGAAAAGCATCGCCGATGCGAGAGAGGTTTTGCCTGAATGTGAATGCCCCACCAGGGCGACGTTGCGGATATTTGCGCCTTCGTAATTCTTCACCTATGACTCCTTCGAGTGAGCCGTTGCAACTCGATGTGATAATTGTCGCTCCGCCTCGCGCTCACAAGGCATTGTTCCCCGGTAGCACGCGTACTTTCGTGCTTGTACAACCCCCGAGGTTGCCGCTGAAGCAAAAAGGCGGGCCACCATGCTGGCCTGCACATGGTGTAACTGAATAAACTCAAAATCCTAGCACAATGAGGTTCCCCGCTTCCACCTCGGCGGTTGCAGAACGGTCATCCAAATTTCCTGTTTTGAAATAGCAGCTGGAGTCAGGGCTTGCAGGGAAAATCAGTCGCAGTAGAGACAGACCCGAAACCTCCGCGCTGACCTGCAATATTTATTTTGCCCGGACAAGAAGAACGGGCACGCTGATACTGTGCTGCACCCGGCTGGCGGTGGTGCCAAGGAATATGTCGGCCAGGAGACGGTGTCCATGGGTACTCATCGCCACCAAATCACAGCGCTTTTGCCGGACCCACTTGACGATTTCGTTCGCCGGCTCGCCGTAGGCCAGCTCCGCCTCCGTGGGAATGCCAATGGACTGAAACTCCGCCCGAACCTTCTCCAGATACGCTGTATCTTCCGATATCTCGGGGCTGACCGCGTCAGGGCCATAGGTTCTAGCTGCCCAGCCATCGGCCACATGCAGCAATACCAACCGGCTCTGCGCAAGTTTCGCAAGCTGCTTGATGTGTTCGATGATCGCCCGATCGGTCGGCGTTCCATCCAGGGTAACGAGTATGGTGTCATACATGGTTGTGCCTAGCTATTCACTCTTCAACCGCGGATTCTCACCGATAAGCACGGATTCTTTGAGCAGAATTAAATTTTCGATCCGTGCACATCCGTGGTTGATTTTCCCCATGGTGCTTCATCCACCGACAATGACTTGCCACGCAGCCTTCAACGAATCTGGCAGACCATAGACGTCCATCACGGTGATCAAGATTGCGCTGGCCCATCCAGTCAACAGTAGAAACCATCCGTTCTTCCATCTCCCCATTCGCTTACTGGAACTCGTAAAGTGCAGCAGCGGAAACATCGCGAACGGGAGCTGCAACGCCAGGACTACTTGGCTCAGGATTAGCAGATCGGTGACGCTGCTTTCCCCTCGCACGCCGATGACAAAGACCGCAGGCAAAATGGCCAGGGTGCGGGTGATCAGCCGCCGTACCCACGGTTTGATTCGCCAGTGCATGAAGCCTTCCATCACCACTTGCCCGGCGAGAGTGCCGGTGATGGTGCTGCTCTGGCCACTTGCCAATAACGCCACCGCAAACAGCGTGCTGGCAGCCGCAGTCCCCAATAACGGCGCAAGCGTCAGGTACGCAACTCGAATCCAATCGCTGTCAGGCTTGAACGTCACCACCTGGCCGCCGGTCACGGTCACGCTTTCCTTCCCAAAGAACACCATTGCGGCCAGTACCATGATCGCCGCATTGACGAAGAAGGCGATGGTGAGGGCGACGGTGGAGTCGATTGTGTTGAAGCGTACTGCCCGCCGCATGGACGCTTCGTCCTTCTGCAGTTTGCGGCTTTGCACCAGGGCCGAGTGCAGGTACAGGTTGTGCGGCATTACGGTTGCGCCAATGATGCCGACCGCAATGTATAACATCCCTGCCTGACGAAGGTGCGGCGACACCAGCGCCCGTCCCATCTCCAGAAAGCTGGGTTGGGTTGCCGGAAGAACAAAAATCTCGATGAAGTAGCACACTCCGATGGTGGCAATCAATAGGACGACGATGGCCTCGATGGTGCGCATCCCAAACTGCTGCAAAGCCAGCAACAGCAATACATCCAGTCCTGTAATGATGACAGCCCAGAGCAGTGGGATATGGAACAGCAGGTTGAGAGCTACGGCGCTTCCCAGCACCTCTGCCAGGTCACACGCGGCAATGGCCACTTCACTCATCAGCCAATTGGGCCAGCGCGTCCATTTGGGATACCAGTCGCGGCAGCATTGGGCAAGGTCCTTTCCGGTCACCACTCCCAATCGAGCCGAGATTACCTGCATGAAGATGGCCATCAAGCTGGCTAGGCCGACCACCCACAGCAGCGCGTACTTGAACTGCGCACCGCCTTGCAGGTCCGTCCCCCAGTTGCCGGGATCCATATAGCCAACGCTAACCAGAATCGCGGGCCCAACGAAGGCCCGCCACTGCCGCCAGAATCCCGCCTCATGATGGGGCACCCCGACAGTGCTGTGCATCCCCTCCAATGACACGTGATTGTCGAGGGCGACGCCAGTTTCATCCGGTCGTGTATCGTGCGGGCTGCGCGGTGCCTGTGGCTTCGTGTTCAAAATTTACCCAGGAGGGAAGGCGACGGCGGAATTTCTCGTCGCCGTGGATTCCACATCCTAAGGCTAAAGTATAGCGGCCCATGCCCCTCAATCTCGCGGCAAGTTGGTAATTGGATGTCTTTGCTTTGCATCGGGACGACGGCGGTAATTCTGGCCGCTTTATGCAGCTCTGCACCGATCTCCCTTTCTTCGCCCGAGCATGCTAAGATGTCAACGCAAAAAGTCGAAATCTAACGATTCTCAACAACGCCTATAGCAGCCAACGATGAAGTGATGTCATGCGTGCGCAGCAAATCAACCGCGTCAGCGGCAAAGTCATAATCGTCCTGTCTCTCACGGCGTTACTCGCGGTACTTAGCGGGTACTTTCAGCGGCTGCAACCGGACGAAGGTTCCGCGGCACATATTTTTCAGCTCTCAATCGTCCTGCTGGCGCCGATGATCTTACTTTTCCTCGCCACAGCAGACCGGAAGCGACCTTTTCGAAGCGCACGGCCGTTGGCATTTCCAGTCTCCGCTTTGGTTGTCGCGTTTGCAGCCCTGTATTACCTTGAGCACTACCGATAAACCGACACAACCGTCGATCAACCTGAACCGGCCGCCCGGCAGGTTTGACATCGGACGCACCGCACCCCTACTCTTTCTTTTCACTCCGCTATCCGTCTTATGAATCGATACGGTAGTCGCGGAGTCGTCTCCCATGAAGGTCCTTGTCCTCGGTAGCGGTGGTCGCGAACACGCGGTCGTCTGGAAGCTGCGGCAGTCGCCGCGGATCAAGAAGCTGTACTGCGCTCCGGGGAATGGCGGCATCGCGACCGACGCTGAATGTGTTGCCGCGGACCTCAAAAGCCTGGATTCTCTGGTTCAACTTGCAAGTAGGCTAAATCCCGACGTGACCGTAGTCGGTCCTGAACTTCCACTGACGCTCGGCGTGGTGGATGAGTTCCAGCGGCGCGGCTGGCCTATCTTTGGCCCAACCAAAGCTGCGGCCCAGTTGGAATCCAGCAAGAGCTTCGCCAAGGAGTTCATGCAGCGCCACCATATCCCGACGGCGAAATACTCCGTCTGTACCAGCAAAGATGAGGTTCGCGAGGCCCTCAAGTTATTTCATGCGCCGATCGTGGTGAAAGCCGATGGTCTGGCAGCGGGCAAAGGTGTCGTCATCGCCCAGACTAAGGACGAGGCGCAGCGCACCGCCGAAGAGATGCTCAGCGGCAAGATGCTGGGCGAGGCCGGAGCGCGCGTGGTGCTGGAGGAATGCCTGACAGGCGAAGAGCTATCGTTCCTGGTGATGAGCGACGGAGAGCGCGTGGTTCCGCTGGTGGCCGCGCAAGACCACAAGCGCATTGCCGACAATGACCAGGGAGCAAATACGGGCGGCATGGGCGCCTATTCTACCGATCAGATGGTCGATGCCCAGATGCGCGACTGGCTGGTGACCCACATCGCGCGGCCGGTCATCGCCGGCATGAAGGCCGAAGGCGCGGAGTATAAGGGTATCCTTTATTGCGGCATTATGATGACGGCACGAGGGCCCATGGTGTTGGAGTTCAACTGTCGCTTTGGCGATCCGGAAACTCAGCCGATCGTGATGCGCATGGAAAGCGACCTGCTCGAGGCGATTGAAGCATCCATTGAAGGCCGCGTCAGCGAAGGCGACTTTCGCTGGACGCATGATCCTGCGGTCTGCGTCGTGATGGCCTCCGGCGGGTATCCTGGTGCGTTCGAAGCAGGCAAACTCATCACCGGCCTGGACGAAGCCGAACGGATTTACGGCGTGAGAGTTTTTCATGCCGGTACAAATCGCCGCGATGGCGCGTACTACACTTCCGGCGGTCGTGTGCTGGGCGTGACCGCGCGTGGCAAAGACCTGCCGGATGCAGTGGAGCGAGCCTACGACGCGGTCATGAAGATCCGTTTCGATGGCATGCACTATCGCAAGGACATCGCGGCGCGCGGATTGAAACATCTAAGGGCGGGGAAATAGGACGATCATTTATAACTCGGTGTTGAAAGGGCGCGGCTTCAGCCGCGCCGCAGGTGGCTCGATAGTTGGGCTCCAGAGACCGTGCGGCAAACTGCAGCGGTGGAATTAAGCGACCAGAATTCAGCCCCGAATGGGGCGGAAGATCTTAGCCCAGCGCTTCAGCGCTGGGTGAAGCGGGAAACGCGACCGAGTCCCTAGGGACGGCAGAAGTTGCAATACGATTTCTTCAGCCCCTAAGGACTCGCACTTCGTGTAAACACCGGAGTTCTTTAGTGGCTAAAGCCACCAGACTGACAGCAGGTTACGGCGCGGCTGAAGCCGTGCCCCTTCGAATCTAGTGAAATCCGAGTCCCATTGGGACGGCAGAAAGGTCACCACAAAAAATTCCGAACATGGCTAATCCTCTCGTCTCCATCGTCATGGGCAGCGACTCCGACCTCGACATCATGAACGAGGCTGCGAAAGCGCTGGCCGAGTTTGGTATCCCCTACGAAATTGACATCACCTCGGCGCACCGCTCGCCCGGGCGCACCAGCGAGTATTCGCGCGGACTGAAAGCGCGCGGTGTAAAAGTCGTCATCGCCGGAGCAGGCGGAGCTGCCCACCTTGCGGGGGTGATCGCCGCCGAAACGACGCTGCCAGTGATTGCAGTGCCGATCCCTTCAACAGCGCTTCTGGGACTCGACTCGCTGCTCGCGATGGTGCAAATGCCCGCGGGAATTCCCGTCGCCACCGTCGCCATCGGCAAGCCGGGCGCAACCAATGCGGGTATCCTCGCTGCGCAGATGATCGGCTTATACGACGACGCCGTTGCGAAGAAGCTCGAGGCCCACAAGAAGAAACTCGCTGACGGCGTCGAAGCCAAATCGCGCAAGCTGAGAGAAAGCCAGAAGAGCTGAGCCCAGCGTCTAACTTGTGATAAGGCCTGTTTTCGCCAGCTATTCACCTGTTGTAGGCTAAAACTGCCAAAATGAGTAACTCACCGCCAACAGAAGCTGAAGGCCTTTACCGCTTGGGCCGGGCGCATTACGACACTGGGCAATATCGAGACGCTCTCACAGAGTTGGAGAAAGCCGTCGAGCTGAATCCTCGTCACTCGTACGCTCGGTATCATCTCGGCCTGACGCTCGGTCAACTCGGACTTCATGAAGCTGCCCTGCTTCAACTGAAAGAGGCTGCGAACATCTCTCCGGATGAGGCCGAGATTCATTACTGCATCGGAGTGACTTGCACCGGTCTGGGTCGCTGGAAGGAAGCCATCGAGGGGTACACAGCGGCGATTCGGTTGCGCCCCGACTACGAAGACGCCTTTTTTAATCTTGGTGTGGCATACGGGGAGCTTGGTGAAACAGAAGGAGAGATAGGGCCTACGAACAGGCGTTGAAGCTCTCCCCGACCGACGAGCAGAGCTTATGGAATCTGACACTCGCATATTCGACAACGAGAGATTTCAGACGTGCTCTCGCAACAGTCCGCCAACTATTAGAACGGTCACAGGAATATGCCAGCTGCCACTTCATTTTGGGCTGG
Organism: uncultured Acidobacteriaceae bacterium; assembly: GCA_963721155.1. Lineage (GTDB taxonomy): Bacteria > Acidobacteriota > Terriglobia > Terriglobales > Acidobacteriaceae > Bog-257. Next base: position 919,252 of record CAVRID010000005.1, read on the forward strand.
TGTCTGTCCGGCTTGGAGCAAAATGAAGAGGCCATCGAGGAGTACCGAAAGGCTCTCCGTCTGCGCCCGGATTTCTTCGAAGCAGCAGAGAATTTGGGGGCTTTGTATTCATCCCTAGGACGGAGACAGGACGCCATCGAGGCGTACAACCTAGCTTTGGAGATTCGCCCATTCATGGCTCGAACGCACGAAGAACTTTCGTATGTCTACCTGCAAGTCGGCCGTATAGACGATGCCGAAAGGGAGCACGGCCTCGCAGCGCATCTCGCCAGTGATTCTGACGCGAAACGCCTGATGGCTCAGAGTGCGAAGCGCCGTTTTCTTCTTGAGAGTGAGCGAGCGCAGGGATAACTTACGTAAAATCCCCATTACACAAGTGACGCATACCTCGAGCCATGGTTTGGATTCAACGACCGCCCCTACAGTTCCAGTGTCTTCAGATACTCCCTGAATTCGCCACCCAGATCGTCGCGCTTGAGCGCGAACTCCACCGTCGCTTTCAGGAAGCCCAGCTTGTCGCCGGTGTCATGGCGTTTTCCTTCGAAGGTATAGCCGTAAATCTTTTCTTTCTTGAGCAGCTGTTTTAGACCGTCGGTGAGCTGCAGCTCCCCACCCGCGCCGAGTTCAGTTGACTTCCAGCATCTCGAAGATTGCGGGTGTCAGGACGTACCGTCCGATGATCGCCAGGTTCGACGGTGCATCCTCCGGTTTTGGTTTCTCCACCAGGTTCTGAACCTCGAAGAGCCGGCCATTCCATTTCCCGGGAACTGGCTTGGCATCGAGCACACCGTACGAAGAAATCGCTTTACCTTCGACTACCTGCGTCGCCAACACTGAGCAACCCGTTTCGTTGTAAACCTCGATCATCTGCTTTAGACAAGGGACTTCGGCATCGATGATGTCGTCGGCCAGGATCACAGCGAACGGTTCATCTCCAACCAGTTCGCGCGCCATCAAGACCGCATGACCCAGGCCCATGGCTTCTTTCTGGCGGACGTAAGCAATGTGGATCATCTCCGAAATCTGGCGAACAACCGCCAGCAAATCGGTCTTGCCACGCTCTTCCAGCATCTTCTCCAGCTCGTAACTGACATCGAAGTGGTCTTCGATTGCGCTCTTGCCGCGGCCGGTCACTATGATGATCTGGTCGCAACCCGAGGCCAGCGCCTCTTCCACGCCATATTGAATGATGGGCTTGTCCACCAGCGGCATCATCTCCTTGGGCTGGGCTTTGGTAGCCGGCAGAAATCGTGTGCCCAGTCCCGCCGCCGGAAAGACCGCCTTGCAAACCTTTTTCTTCATGAAACTCCCATCGAAGCAACTACCACACCCAGTGCTATACTAGCTCCGAGAAGTGCCAGAGGCAATTCTGGTAAGGATAGATGCGGATATTCAAGACCAAAGCGTTTGCGCGCTTTGGGAAGAAGGCTCGCATTGGTGATAAGGAGCTGTGCCAAGCAGTCCGGGATGCCGAGCAAGGCTTGATCGCCGCCAACCTTGGTGGTGGCGTGATCAAGCAGCGTATCGCGCGCCCTGGCCAAGGGAAATCGGGCGGCTTTCGGGCACTGATTGTATTCAGGGCCGGCACACGGGCCTTCTTTGTTCACGGCTTCGCGAAGAAGGAAATCGACAACATCACGAGGGAGGAGTTGGTTGCCGTAAAAAAGCTCGCATCCGAACTGCTGCGCTATGACGACAAAACCATTGCGCAGGTAGTGGCGTCTGGCACATTGATAGAGGTAAGACGTGATGAGAAAACAATACCCTAGTTCATTGATGGGGTCGATCCATGAGACGGCCGAAGGCCTGCATGCCGTTGGAGCAATGGACAAGCGCACGATGCGCGAATTTGATGCTTTGTGTCTCACACCCGTACGGCCTCTGAAGCCCAATGAAATCCGGGCTCTTCGTCTGCGTGAGGGCGCCAGCCAGGCGGTCTTCGCACGCTATCTTAACGTCACAACCGGCTTGGTGAGCCAGTGGGAACGCGGTGAGAAGCATCCACAAGGAGCTTCGCTGAAACTCCTTTCTCTGGTTGCCAAGAATGGACTCCAAGCTGTGGCATGAACGCTGCCGGACGAACAGTCGCTATCACGCGACGGGCTGTTGCTCTCCCGCCAGTTGCTCCAGCAAAGACTTCAGTCGCGCCAGCACCCGTTCCGGCTCCTTCTCTTTCAGCGTGAACTTCAGCACGCCCGCGGGCGTAAATTGACTTCCGGATTCTCCAGCAACGAAACGTGCTAAGACGTTCCGGGTCGACCGCGGCATTCTCGGTGAAGCGAATGCTCACAGCCTCGCGGCGACGCTCGATCTGTGCCACGCCGACCCGCTGCGACAGCAATTTCAAAGTCGCGTACTCCAGCAGGCTTCGGACCGGCGGAGGCGGCTCGCCGTACCGATCGCCCAACTCTCCCGCAACATCCTCCAGTTGCGCCTCCGTCTCCACGCCGGCCACACGTTTGTACATTCGCAGCCGTTGGTTCTCTTCTGGGATGTAGTCCGAGGGAATACGGATGTTCAACCCCAGGTTCAATTGCGTTTCCGCAATTTCCTTCTCCACCTCGCCCTTTAGTTCCCGCACCGTGCGCTCCAGCATCGTGGTGTAGAGCTCGAAGCCAACGGCTTCGATATGTCCGCTCTGCTGGCCGCCCAGCAGATTCCCAGCGCCGCGCAATTCCAGGTCTAGTGCCGCAATCTTGAATCCTGCACCCAGGTCGCTGAATTCTTTTAGCGCCGCCAGTCTTCTTCTCGCCAGGTCACTCAGCTCACGATCAGGCGGAATCAGCAGATAAGCATAGGCCCGGCGCTCCGAGCGGCCCACGCGTCCCCGTAACTGGTACAACTCCGAGAGTCCATGGCGGTCGGCGCGATTGATGATGATGGTGTTGCAAAGCGGAATGTCGAGACCATTCTCGATGATCGTGGTTGCCACCAGGATGTCAGCTTCATGCCGCATGAAGGCCAGCATGACCCGCTCCAACTCGCTCTCTGGCATCTGGCCGTGACCGATCAAGATGCGCGCATTGGGGGCCATCTCGCGGAGCTTGTCCGCGATCTCGTAGATGCTCTCCACGCGATTGTGCACAAAGTATACTTGGCCGCCGCGCTCCAACTCTTTTTCGATCGCCGAGCGGAGTAGCTTCTCGTCCCAAGCCGCCACTACGGTCTGGATCGCCATGCGATCTTTGGGTGGCGTCTCGATCACGCTCATGTCCCGCAGTCCGAGCAGGGACATGTGCAAGGTACGCGGAATGGGCGTGGCCGACATCGTAAGCACATCCACTTCCTTGCGAAGCTGCTTCAGTCGCTCCTTGTGGCGGACGCCGAAGCGCTGCTCTTCGTCCACAATGACCAAGCCAAGGTCGCTGAACTTTATGTCCTTGGACAGTACGCGATGAGTGCCGATGACGATGTCCACTTCGCCTGCTTCGATTTTGGCGATGGTTTCTTTTTGCTGCTTAGCGGTTCGAAAGCGGCTGAGCATTTCGATCTTGATGGGAAAGGCCGCGAAGCGCTGGCGGAACGTATTGTAGTGCTGGAAGGTAAGCACCGTGGTCGGCGCCAGCACCGCAACCTGGCGATTGTCGTTGACCGCTTTGAACGCCGCACGCATCGCGACTTCCGTCTTGCCGTAGCCGACATCGCCACAGAGCAGGCGATCCATGGGCGTGCCCGACTCCATGTCGCGCTTGACGTCAACAATCGCGTTCATCTGGTCTTCGGTTTCGTTGAACTCAAACGTGTCTTCGAACTCGCGCTGCCATTCGGTGTCGGCGGCAAAAGCATGTCCCTCAGCGGTCTTGCGCACCGCGTAGAGCTTCAGCAGCTCTTCGGCCATGTCTTGCATGGCCTTTTTCACGCGCGCTTTGGTCTTCTGCCACTGCTGCGTTCCCAGCCGATTCAGTACCGGCTTCACGCCTTCGGAGGAGCGGTATTTCTGCACCAGGTCCAGGCGCGTGAGTGGGACGTACAGGCGCGCACCTTCCGCGTACTGCAGGATCATGAACTCAGCCGTTCCACCATCTTCCTGTGGAATCTCCTTGAGCCCCTGGTACTGACCGATGCCATGCTCGACATGCACTACGTAATCGCCAATGGCGAGATCGCGGAAGTCGGACAGGAAGGCCGAAACTTTGGACTTCTGCCGTTGCGGATGCGCAAGCGAAACCTCCGGCTCATCGAACAGATCGCGAGCCCCGAAGAGGACCAGGTTCGCCTCCGGAAGGACGACCCCCTCGGGCACATAAGCCTTAACGATGGTTGTGGCTTCTATGTCTTCCGCGAAGTACGACGATTCGTCGACATACACTTCGCTGCCGGGCTTGGGCGTCCGGCTACCGATGCGGAACGACAAGTTGTATTCGTTGAAAACGTCGGCCAGACGCTCGACTTCACCTGTGCTCGAGACAGCAAAGACGACTCGTTTGCCTTCCCGCGCGAGTCGTCCAACTTCTTCAGTCATGGCTGCGACCGAGCCGTGAAAACGCATCGTTGGCTGCGTCTGGAGGGTGAGATGCTCTTCGTCGTCGGAACTTTCGATTCCCAACTGCTCGACGGCGAGGACAGCCGTGTACTGCAATCGCTCGTGCCATTGTTCCGGAGTGAGATACAGATCTTCCGGACGAACCAGATTGCCCACGAGGCTGCGTTCGTGGGCAGCGGTCACTTTCGTCCACCAACCTTCGTGCGCATCCTTCAGAGCGTCGGGCTCGTCGAGAATGATGGTCGCGCCCGGCAGCAGATCGTCGAAGAAATTCTCTTTCTTCGCGACGGCCGGTGCGTAGAGTTCCCAACCCGGAAACACCGCAACGCCGGAGGCGCGAATAGCTTCCTCAATCATTTCTTCGTTTCCCGCCAGCCGGCCACCAGTAAGGCGGGCATTGATCGCTGCGAGCGTCTCTTCTTCCACAGGAGTTTCGGTCAACGGAAGCAGAATCGCTTCGTCGGTGACCGCCGCCGAGCGCTGGGTTCCGGGATCAAATTTCCGGATGGACTCGACTTCATCGCCGAAAAGCTCAATGCGAACCGGGCGATCCATTTCCGGCGAGTACACATCCAGCAGACCGCCGCGATGAGCAAACTCGCCCGGCATCTCAACCACGTCCACCTGGTTGTAACCGACAATTCGCAAATGCTCGACCAGACCCTCGGGATCGATCATCTCGCCTCGTCGTACGACTTTAGCTAAGGCCGCATAAAATTCGGCATCGCGCAAACGCATTGTGGTGGCGGCCAGGGGCGTGATAACCAGGCTGGCGGCCCCGGTAGCGATCTTCCATAAGGCGGTAGCGCGAGCTTCTTGAATCTCGGGATGCGGTGACAGGTTCTCGAAAGGCAGCACGTCATAGGCGGGCAGGCCGATGACGGCATCCGGGGCAACAGCGCCCGACAGATCCCCTAAAGAGCGCACCACGGGCAGCAGTTCATCCATGGCGCGGTTGTCACTAGCGACCACGATCACCGGCCGCGACGTTGAGCGATGCAGCAGCGAGTAGAAGAGGGCTTTGCCGGTTGGGGTAAGTCCAGAGATACGAATCCGCCCCGCGCCACCCTTCACCCGGGTTACGGCACGCACAAAGGCAGAAGACTTTTCCACGTCCGCGAAGAGTTCGCGAACGAACGGGAGGATCATCGCATATTCAGTTTACCAGTGAAAACAGTAGCCAGTAGCCAGTTCTCAGTGCAGTTCAGCCCGTGACTAGTTGTCCGTCGCTGTCTCTCTAACTGGCAGATCCGTGTACGCCAACCGGCCACTGGCTACTGGCTACTGACAACTGGTTCTTCAGAATTCTAGATGCAGCCGTAACCCCGGCACAGTCACCGGGCCGCGGACCTGGTTATATCCGGGATTGTTGACGTGCTGCAGATCGAAGGCGAAGAAGACACCGCGCCAGATATGCGTGGTGTAGAACATTTCCTCAATGGTTTCGCGGCCATAGGTGAGTCCGCCATCGCCGAGCAGAAACCCCAATCCACCATCGGCCAGATATAGCTGATGCGCCTTCGAGATTCCACTCGAGACGAATGCCGCGCCAGCGCGGTCGAGGCTGCGATGCCATCGCGTGCCCTTTACATACACACCCAACTCAACACCTTCGTTATCTTCCGTGTAGGCGAACGACTCGTGTTGTCCTTCGTTCCATCCCCACCGCCCGAACGCCCAGATGTCGCTGGAAACCTCCTGCTGGAAATTAAACCCGAAGCCGTACTTGATGGTCCCCTGCTTGCGGGTGGCAGTGACATCGGGCGTGGGCGTGACATGGTCCAGGTAGAGCTGAATGGCCTGTTCGTAGTCCCCCATATTGGCGTGATTGATGTAGTTCAGAAAGCGTAATGTCGTGTCTTTGTTCTTAAACAGCTTTGGGCGCAGCTCCAATTCGATGTTTTCAGCGCGAGCACGGGCAACATCCGCATCGAGGTCCGGCACCATTCGCGACCTTCGGCATCAAGGTTTCCGCAAAGCGCAGCCCCCAATTGCGGTCCTCATAATCGAAGATCGCTCCAATGGTGTAGCCGCGGGTGTCGGCAGCATAATCGTACGCGCCATTGTTGGCGATCACCCAATTCAGAAACTGATAGTGGCTGTCGGCCCCGCCAACATTGAGGTCGAAGAAATCGGACAGGCCAAATTTGCCGAATCGTATTTCCAACCGCCGTACCGGAACCTGGGTGGCGAGCGACAACGCCGTTCGCTCCACTTCCATCTTCTCCTTCGACAACGGAATGATCTGCTGGATCATCAGCCGCGCGATGTACGGCGCAGTCCCAATGGATGGATTGCGGACCACGTCTAGATTTGTGAAGCCCGCCAGACCCAGGGCGGTGCTCAGTCCACTCCCGCCGGCTTCCTCGACATCGAGATAAGCCATGGTGTTGGGACTGAACTCGTATCCGCTGAAGAAAGTGAGCACGCGCGAGGTCGCGTGCTCGGCTGGATTCGTAAAGCTGTTGGTTCCACTGTACTGAGCGTAGAAATCGCCGTGCGCCTGAAAGACAAAATTGGCCTGCCCGGAAAACCACCACTTCGAGGTATTCGAGTGTTCGAAGAAGGTGGCCTTCGGATCGGGCGCAGGCGGCTGTGGTTTCGCGTCGCCGGCCGGGACTGTCCTGCGCGAAAGCGGAGACGACCTAGCGTCGCGAGCATTATCCCGACCGCCAGCAGGGTCCGACGGAAATCCCGCCGGAACCCACCAGGCTGGGATAGTCAACTCGGATCGTCGAGCTGGAAGGCGACGGTGCATGATTATTCTATTTCCCGCACATAGTCAGGCATCGAACTTGGCTCGCCTCTTTTCCCGCACGACCCACCGAAGTTTCACACGTTCCTATTACAGTTTCGTTACAAGCGTTGGGCAGGTCGCCGAGCCTGCCTACAGAAATCCCATCCGACAAATTAAGCGACCAACGCGAGCGCAGTGGTCTGTCCTGATCACCGGTCGCGATCCAGTTGAGTCGTAACACGCGAGCGCAATTGTATGCGTGGTTGTAGCACATGGCGTCCCTCCCTTCGGACTTGGTGCTCGGGCAGGAGCGTCCATGGAAGGCCGCTCTCGCACTTCACGGTTAGGATCGCGTGAGGCGTGCGAAAGCGGAGATCATTAGCTTCGCTGGCGGCACTACTCGCGACGATCGAAGATTTGCAAGCTACTTGGAGGCTCTTGGCGATTCATATTCCTCGTGGTCAAAAAACGATTTGTTATGTGACACTTTAAATTTATAACATACTGGGGTAGGGTATATGTCAAACAAAAAGGAGCTTACCTTGAAAAAAGCCGACCACCAGCGCGCGAAGCTGCTAAACCGGGTGAAGCGAATTAAGGGGCAGGTCGAAGCCGTGGAACGCGCTTTGTCCGACGATCAGGAAGAGTGTGCCGACACCCTCCAGTTGCTGGCGGCCTGCCGTGGCGCCGTCAACGGTCTCATGGGCGAAGTCCTGGAAGGCCACATCAAAGATCACATCGCTGGCGGAAAACCTTCCCGCGAGGTCACGGATGACTTGATCGAGATCGTGCGGGCGTACTTGAAATGACGCTCTCGTGGCGCGTGAGTATTTGCGTTCTGCAGAGCGCTGTTTGACAGCCCGCAGAGCCGCTTCTAGAATCGGAGTTGGGCTGGGCGCGGTCACGTCCGGCCTTTCGTGTGAGCGCCCTGAACCATTTCCGCGCTCGTCTGCACAGCAGGTTCCCTGCTTGCACCTCTGCGGCCCCACGCGATGGCCCTTCGGTCGATTTGGCGGTGTAGCTCAGGTGGTTAGAGCGACGGTCTCATAATCCGTAGGTCGTAGGTTCGAGTCCTACCGCCGCCACCAATTAATTAAACGAACAACTTCCGCTAGAACGTCCGTCTGCTTCGGGTGGGATTTGCAGCGTTGTTGTTACTCTCCCCTTTCGAGCCACGTTAAGCCGGTCAGATGACCGCGACTTAAATGCTGCCACCGCTAGCAGAGGTGTGCTTTCGTTTTGCGGTGAACATCGGAACCTTTGCCCTGCTCTTGGGGTCTGTAGCTTCGAGAGCCGCCGGACTTGCAATGGTTTGTGGAACTGCGAACCCGGTCGCTTCGTACCCTGGTGCAGCAGGGAGAGTGCATGGAGAGACTTACCTCATTCTGGCAGGACTTTCGCTTCGCGATACGCGGCATAAAGAAGGACCGCGGGTTCGCGCTAGTGGCAATCTTCGCGCTCGCCCTCGGGATCGGCGCAACCACGGTGATCTTCAGCGTGATTGAGAATGTCCTGATCGAACCATTTCCCTACCGAGACGCCGACCGGCTTGCGGTGATGCAGATCCACGACCTCACCAAGCCTACCGACTACGACAGCTCTTTTTATACGCTGCCGCAGTTCCTCGATATCCGCGAACAAAATCACGTATTCGACGACGTATTAGGGGTTTCGCCACTGGACGTCCTGTACCAGGACAAGGAAGGCACACAGCAATTTACCGGAGCGTCGGTGACTGCCAACGCATTCGAGTTCCTGGGGATGAAGCCATTGCTCGGCCGGAACATCGTGCCGGATGACGGGAAGCCCGGTGCGACACCAGTGTTTTCCATGAGCTACCGGCTGTGGAAGAAAGAGTTCAATTCCGACCCTCGGCCCGTCGGAACAACGCTGGTATTGAATGGCGAGGCCCGCACTCTGGTCGGCGTTATGCCGCCGCGATTTTTGCTGTGGAATGCCGACATGTGGGTTCCCCTGGTTTTGAACCGCAGCGATGCTGCCAGTAATCAGACCTACCTCTGGACAATAGGACGTCTGAAACCAGGCGTCAGCATGCCGCAGGCGGTCTCAGACTTCGAGGTCATCGCCAAGAGGCTGGCAAAGCAATATCCCACGGGATATCCTACGAAGTTTTCCGTGGTCGCGAAAACCCTGGCCGACAGTGTGGTCGGGCACTTCAAGACGACGCTGTATACGCTGTTGGCGGCGGTGAGCATGTTGCTGCTTATCGCGTGCAGCAATGTTGCCAACCTTCTGCTGGCGCGCGCCACCGCGCGTGAGAAAGAAATTGCCATTCGCGCCTCCATGGGCGCGTCTCGCCTTCGGCTGGTTCGCCAACTGTTGGTAGAGAGCTTTGTACTGGCAGCGGGCGGCTGTTTGCTCGGCTGTTTGTTTGCTTACGGAGGACTCAAAGGGGTTACAGCAGCCATGCCGCCGGAAACGATTCCCGCGGAAGCCATGTTACAGCTGAACGTTTCGGCGATGCTGTTTGCCGTGGGCATCACCTTCCTGACCACGATTCTGTGCGGACTTGCTCCCGCCATTCACGTCGTTCGCGGCGACTTACATGGCCGGCTGAAAGACACTGGAAAAGGGGTCAACGCAAGTTTCCGGCACGGAAAGTTTCGCTCCGGCCTGGTGGTGTCGGAGGTCGCGCTATCGATCGTATTGCTGGTGGGCGCCGGTCTGATGATGCGCAGCCTGTTTGCGTTACAGCACGTCGAACTCGGATTGAACCCCGTCAATATTCTGGTTGCGCGATTACCACTCCCCAAGGGCCGCTACGAGACCGCAGCCCAGAAGAAATTATTTTTTAGCCAAGTGCTGCAACGCGTCGCCGCGCTCCCAGGTGTGATCGCGGCGACGGAGACGTCCTCGCTACCACCCTATGGCGGATCGGAGAGCGATGTCGTGATCCCGGGCAAGACCCACTCCGAGAAGTGGGACACCATGTACCAACTGTGCAGCGAAGGCTATTTCAAGACCATGGGCCGTCACCTGTTGCGTGGCCGCCTGCTCTCGGAGACCGACGTCGATTCTGCTCGCCCTGTCGCCGTGGTCAACGAGACCCTGGCCCGTACTTACTTCGGCAAAGAAGATCCCATCGGGCAAAAAATTAAGTTCGAAGAGCTCGACCGTCTGCCGCAGTCTCCAAAGGACCAGTACTTTGAAATTATTGGCATTGTCGCCGATGCGAAGAATCGCGGGCTTCAGGAAGCGGTCGAGCCCGAGGCATATGTCCCTTACACCATCACTGGGGCCAAAGAGCGTGGAATCCTTGTCAGGACTGCAGTGGAACCGCTTTCCATGCTGATGAGTGTGCGCCGCGAAATCTGGTCAGTGGACCGCAATGTTGCGCTTACATTGACGGGAACGCTCGAGGGCTACCTGCAACAGTTCTCGTATGCGGGGCCGCAGTTCGGGCTGGTGCTGCTGGGCATCTTCGCCACCGTCGGCCTGATTCTAGTGGCTATCGGGGTATTCAGCGTAATGGCCTACTCGGTATCGCTGCAGACACATGAGATCGGCATTCGCATGGCCCTCGGTTCGCCGGTCCGTAATGTGCTCAACATGGTGCTCGGCAAGGGGCTGCGATTGATCGGGCTGGGGATTGTTGTGGGCGTGATTGCCAGCGTGGCACTGACTCGGCTGGTCGCGAGTCAGTTCTGGGGTGTATCTCCGAACGATCCGCTGACGTTCGTTGGCGTGATCTTCGTCTTGACTGCGGTTGGGCTGGCCGCTTGCCTGGTGCCCGCGCGTCGGGCAACGCAGGTGAGTCCGCTGATCGCGTTGCGGTATGAATGAGTGATGTTAGGTTTTTTGGGTGTCATCCTGAGCGAGGAGCGCAGCGAGGAGTCGAAGGACCCCTTTGGTCGCCAAGAATTTCAAACATGTTGCTAGCGGCATGCGGCCACACGCTGACTTCTCGCTGCTATAGGGTTCCTTCGACTGCACGCCCGCCCGACCCGCAAAAAACGCGGGTCGTAAATTCCCTGCGGGCGCGTCGCTCAGGATGACACCCTCAAGCCTGGGTAATGGCTTGGCAGCGACTCACACCTCCACGCTCACTTTCACCATTTTCTTTCCCGCTCGTAGCGTAAACTCAGTGCCCATCTTCACGGCAACAACCAACTCGGTCTTGAGTTCGCCATCAACTCTTACTGCGTTCTGCTTCACCTTGCGCAGGCCGTCGGTAACGCTGGTTGCGAGCCCCGTTCGTGCCAGAAGTTTGTCGAGCTTTACCTGAACCTGGCCGTCCGCGGTTGACGCGTTTGGTGCTGCGACCTCGTCGAAGCGTAGCGAGATCACGGGCAAGTCTTCGGGCGCTTCGTCCATCTGAAACATCTTCGTCCAGTTCCCAGCGGCCTGATCTGCTATTCGTCTCGAGTAGAAGTCCGTCACAATGTGACGGCCCAAGTCCATCTTCACGCGCATCGGATGTATCTCGTTATCACGCACCTGTCGCTTGAGTTCGCCGATCTCGGCCAAGCTTACGTCGGTTACCAGTTCGTAATAACGCCACATCAGATCATCGGAGATGGACATCACCTTACCGTACATTTCCTGCGGCGCCTCGGTGATGCCGATGTAATTGCCGTACGACTTCGACATCTTCTGCACGCCGTCGGTGCCTTCCAGCAACGGCGTGGTGAGCACGATCTGGGGCGGCTGTCCGTAATGGCGTTGCAGCTCGCGTCCCATCAGCAGGTTGAATTTCTGATCGGTGCCGCCGAGTTCGACGTCGGCCTCGAGCGTTACGGAGTCATAGCCCTGCGCGATGGGATACAGCAGTTCGTGCATCGCGATAGGCTTTTCCTCCTCGAAGCGCTTGTGAAAGTCTTCGCGCTCGAGCATTTGAGAGACGGTGAACTTGGCCGCCAGCCGGATGAAGCCTTCGAAGCCAAGCTTGCCGAGCCATTCGCTGTTGAAGCGCACCTCGGTCTTGTCGCGGTCGAGGATCTTGAACACCTGCGCCTTGTAGGTCTCGGCGTTCTGGTCGATCTGCTCGCGGGTGAGCGGCGGACGCGTCGCCGAGCGTCCCGTGGGATCGCCAATGAGCCCGGTGAAGTCACCGATGAGGAAGATAACGGTGTGCCCCATGTCCTGAAAGTGCTTCAGTTTGCGCATAAGCACGGTGTGGCCCAGGTGCAAGTCAGGCGCAGTGGGATCGAAGCCGGCTTTCACGCGCATAGGTTTGTCGCTGGCGAGAGACTTTTCGAGCCGCTCGCGAAGGTCGCTCTCGCGGATGATCTCCGCCGCGCCCTTGCGCAAGTAGGCGAGTTGCTCGTCGACCGGAAGAAATGAGGGCATAAGAAGTGATTATAGGAGTTTCAGGACAGTTTCAAGTTTCGAGTTTCGAGTTTCGAGTCTTCGAAGGCGCCTCTTGCAGCTGTTGCCTAGACGCGACGCGGATTTACCTCTGGCTGTTTCTTTGCACAACGGGTCGCTGGCGAAGGTTTTTGACTCGAAACTTGAAGCTAGGAACTTGAAACTCTTTTGCGACTTGAAACTTGAAAGCGGAAACTTGAAACTGTTTCCATGTTCTCGCGCAAGATCCGGGTTGAATACGAAGAAGCCGGACAGCGGCAGCCGTGTCCGCTGAAGTGGCTCGACAGCTTTAGCATGCGCAACTTCACCAACGATCAGGTGTTCGACGATACAATCCCGGTGGGCGACGGCGAAATGGAGATTGGCGCGCGCGTCCCGCTGGAGCGCCTGCGAACTGCGATGGAGGACTGGTTCCGGCGCAAGAGCTATCTTTCCAAGGATGCGTCATTACTGGTGGAGGAGCGGTGAGGCGGTAGCCGGTAGTCGGTAACCAGTCATTGGCCCACGATAGGCAAGCAGCCGGTTGATGACCGTACCCACTGGCAACTGGCTACTGACAACTGACAACTGAAACACCATGGGAACCCGCATATTCTTCTTCGTGATTGCTCTTGGCTTCGTGGTGGCCGGCGTGTGGGCCTATCATCACGACGAGCAACTGCGTAAGAATGTCATGCAGGTCAATCTGGGCGATCCCAACGAATTGGTGCGGGAATTGCTCGGCGATCCCAGCAGTGAAGGGCCGTGTGGTTCCCTAACTGCCGTACCTGCCGCCTGCTCTGATGAGTACGTTTACAAGTACTACTATTCGATTTTCAACCCGCAATATGAGGTGGTGTGGTTCGACCATGCGGGCAAAGTCCTGGGTGAGCAGCATGTGCAGAGGCCGTGAACAACGGGGTCGCCCGTAGGAAGTGATTAGAGGTTCCAGTGAGAGTTGCCAAGAGTAATCCTGTTGTCATGACTAAGACACGTCAAGTGGACCAGAGTATTCTCGTGGTTCCTGGACGTTTCGCCTCATTCATTTCTCTTCTCCTATTTGTCTGCGTGCTGGCGCCGGCGCAGGTTTTATGGGCACAAGGATCTGCCCCGCAGGCCGCACCGCAGCGCAAGACCAGCACGCCCTACACTGGCGATCTCTCCATCTTCGATTCCCCGGGGCGAGAAGAAAGACTGCACATCGATCGCGTAATGGACATTCTCTCTATCGCGCCCGGAAAGACGGTCGCTGATATTGGAGCCGGTTCAGGATGGTTCACGGTGCGAGCTGCGAAGAGGGTAACGGAAACCGGGACCGTCTATGCCGTTGACATTAATCCTGAGGCAGTCCGCCATATCGCTGATCGGGCTCAGCAGGAACATCTGCACAACGTAAAAACCGTGCTCAGCAAACCTGACAATCCGGAACTGCCCGCCAACTCCATCGATGCCGTACTCTTGCTCAAGACCTACCACGAAGTCGCGAATCCAATTGCGTTGCTGCGCAACCTGCGAGCTTCGTTGAGACCGAACGCGCACGTGGGAGTCATCGACCGGACCGGAAACGGGGAAGACCATGGCATACAGAAGGAAGTGGTGATTCGCGAAGCTCAGAAGGCCGGCTATCGTTTGCTGCAAGAGCACGACGACCTGGTGAAAGAGGACAAGATGGATTACTTCCTGGTGTTTGAGGCGCAGTAGAGTTTCGGGGAATTATGGGCTCACAAAGTGGTATCCGCGCACAAAAAAGCCTTCATGTTCTGTTACCTCAGCGGCTGAAGCTGATTCAATCCAAGTCCTAATCTGCGCCGCTAAAAAGCCGTGCTCCGCCAAGCACCAAACGTGAAACTACTCTAGACCCAGAACAACGGGACAAGACCGAGCACGGCGAGCCCCGCAAGAAGGCAGATGCTCTGGATGCCAGTCTTGCGATCGGCAAAAGAATAAGCATAGATACCTTTCACGAAATTATTGCTGGCTGCAGCAATTAAGACCGCTTCTGCCCCGAGTTTCAAAGGGGTGGCGGCGCCTGCGGTTTGGGTGATGCCCAGAATAAACGGATCTACGTCAGTAATGCCCATGATGGCCGCCAAGGTATTTATTCCGGCCCTCCCCAGGTAGGCCATTGCCAACTGGGTGCAGGTGATCATCGCCAGAAAAAGAAACGCAAACAAGAAAGCTGCCCGCAATTCCAGAGGATTCTTTGCCACAAATTCCCGTTTCACTTCCGAGACACTGACGTCGGGTCTGCGAGACCAAATCCACCCGAAGACGATCGCCAAGCCTGCCAATGCCAAAAATTGGGGCATCAAGACGACCATGAGCTTAGGGTTGAACAATGCGAGGAGAGCGGCCAAGCGAAGATACATGACGCCGGATGCCATCAGGATGCCCCCGGAGAACAAATGTGGATGCTCCTCATGCACGGCCCTGCGGGCCATTACCACGGTTGTAACCGTTGACGAGTATGCCCCTCCCAGTACGGCGGCAAGCAGCACGCCACCCCGCCCTTTGGTCACCTTCTGCAGTACATAGCTGCCGTACGAAATTGCACTTACAGCAACGACCACCAGCCACGTCTTGAAGGGATTGATATGGAAGGAACTGAATTGGCGATTGGGGAGAATGGGCAGAATGACCGCTGACAAGAGCAGGAACTTGGCAAAGGTGAGAATCTCTTCCGCTGGAATACGTCCGGCGAGTTCCTCGAGAACAACCTTGAGCTCCAGCAGCAGCAAACTCGCGACGCTGAGCGTAGTAGCAATCCAAAAGTGGCCGTAATAGACAAGCG
The DNA here is from genome assembly GCA_963721155.1 of uncultured Acidobacteriaceae bacterium. Classification (GTDB taxonomy): domain Bacteria; phylum Acidobacteriota; class Terriglobia; order Terriglobales; family Acidobacteriaceae; genus Bog-257. Next base: position 934,570 of record CAVRID010000005.1, read on the forward strand.
CGCCCACCAGATAAGTCGCCAGCCCGGACATCTCCGAAGTCATGCCGGAAACCTTGGAACCGGAAAGCTTACGCCAATAAGAGAGCAGCAGGAATCCGGCGACTACCAGGAACCCCAATGTGACCGGGACCAGTTGAGTCCCGGAAAGCAGGGCCATCGCATAGCCGATCAGTCCTATGAGCGGGAATGTGCGCACGCCGCCGAAGCTGTAATGCCCGACTGCGGCTTTATGCTCTTCGCGCTCCAATCCAATGAGAAAAGACAAGAAGAGCACCAGCAGGATCTGCACAGCTTCGGGTGGTAACGACCGATAGAATTCCACTAGGGTGGCTTCTCCAAACGGCTATTAAATGCGCGGCGAGAGGCGTTGTAAAGAGAGCTGCATTCCGTGTGCTGGGTAGGAGGATGCGGAAAAACCCGTAGGCGCACGGTTTCAGACCCTTTTGATAATGCCGAGCTTAGCGGCACCTGGCGAGCGAAGCTAAGATCGGCCCATCACGTGGTCAAGAAAACGCATCATACCTTATGCTCCGTGACCCGTGGTTGCTGGCCCGCCTCGGCTACCGAGCTACGCGCCCAATTCAAAAGGAGAACCGAAGCAAATGACAAGCAACAAGAAGAAGCTGGTTGTTATGAGCCTGGCGGCGCTTTTCGTGCCAGTCCTCTCGCTTCCCGTAGTGGCCCAGGACAACACGCAGTCCACAACCACGACTACCCAAAGTATGCCGGCCACGCAGACCCAGAGCACAACAACCACGACTTCGCCGGATCAGCCACAAAGCCAGACTACGCAAACCACCCATACGACCACGAAGTCTAAGCACCACCACCAGAAGGTAAATCAGCAAACCGATACGACGACCACCACTGCCACACCACCAACACAGAGTCAGACTCAGACAACCACCACCACGACGAATCCGCCGGAGAGTCAGTCTCAGACAACGACTACCACGACGAATCCGCCGCAGCTGTAATCAAGGGCAGGGTCGTAGAGATGCGATACGGCATGTCGGGTCAGAGTTCATTATGACGACCTGACTGCCGTCCATCGACGACAGAATGAAGGAATCTTTCAGCGCAAACACAACCTAAAACAAACGGATTTCGGGCTTCGGGCCAACATTTAAGGGAGGGAATTAGTGAGCACTAAAACGGAGAGGTGGATGAGAGGAATCAATACGTGCGCAGAGACTTTGGCGCTGGCAAGTCAACTGGTCAACACAGTCCGCCAGCGAGCAAAGTCTGTGAGCCACGAGGCCGAGCGGTTTGCCCATGATTTCCGCAATGACGCGGCCTCGCGGGCCGAAAACCTGGGTAAAGCTGCTGCGAAGCACTTGCGTACCAAGACCTCACCGAGTACGAGGGCCCTCCAATTCTTGGCCGGGGTGGGAGTGGGCCTCGCCGCTGGAGTGATACTGGCGCCATCAACCGGCAAGGAAATGAGAGGCAGAATATTCACGAAGGCAACACGCCTTGTGAACAAGGAACCAAGAGCCTCCAGCTTTTAATAGGCTCTCGGGTAGAACAGTTGCTGTCGTAGTCGGGGATACTTTGTACGGTAATGCGGTGTCTTAGCGCCACGTTCGCCGTGCAACTGACGGTTCGGCCGCTAAAGTCGACGACCTCGGCGGATCGAGCGGTGTCGTCGTCTCACTTGTACAGGGCCTGCGCGCCCGGTGAAATTGTGACTCGTAAAAATAGTCGCGAAGGCCATTCATTGGCCTCATTTTGGAGACACGGAAGCGCGCAAAAAATGCGCCTGGTCCTTATGCAGGGCCGAAAAGGCCCAAGGAATCGCTGAATTGCACTATTGCGGGGATCATTCACGGTTCTTTCTCTCCCCAAAGACGTCTAAAAGGGGAGAGGTATATATGAAGCGATTTTCTGTTGTGGCGATCAGCCTTGTTCTATTAGCGGTTTCCGCTGTGGCTGTGCCAAATCCGAGTGCCGACAAGGCGCCGACGTTTCCGGGCATTCTGGCGAATGCGCGCTATGTCTATGTAGCCTCCTATGACGGAGATCAGTTCAGCCCTAACTTGCTTCCTGAAGATCGGAACGCGATCAATGCGGTGCAGAACGCCATTCAGGAGTGGGGCAAACTGGTGGTCGTGTACCAGCCCTCTGAAGCCGACATGATCATCCTCGTGACGAGCCGGCCTTCCGAAGATTTGATGGCTGTGTACGATGCGGGGCCGAGTGGCCAATATCTGTGGCGCGTCATGGGACGCGACGGACTTCAGTCCGGCGAAACCCCGCTGGTGGCGCAGTTTAAAAAGGGGTTCGAAAGCGTGCAGCACCAGTAAATTTGCGTGCGTGTGCTGACTACTCACAGCAAAGTCGAAGCGCAGTCGAAGTTAGCGAACCACGTAGGGCACAGATTGCAGGCCGATTGAATCGGACTGCAATTCTGTGTCGACCCTTTAGTCTTCGCGGCACGCGAACTGGCGTGGCATCGATCTCAGCAGCAGTTCGTCTTTGTGTAGAAGCGACCCATCGATTCGTGTCCCTAGCGGTTTGACCCTGCCCGAGAACGACAAATCCTTCAATGCCTGACAGATTGTTGGTGCGAAAGGGGGGACTCGAACCCCCACGGGTTTCCCCGCCAGATCCTAAGTCTGGTGCGTCTGCCAATTCCGCCACTCTCGCATAGTCAACCTAATTGGATTACCGAAGCTCAGTAAGACCATGATCAGTCTAGAGGCAATCGCATCCCGGTTGCAACGTCCCAGCCTGATCTCCCGTTTGATATAACAAGCTGTGATCGGGCGACGCGTTACCAAGTCGAGGGCAAGGAATCGTCGAGTTCCGTGGTAAGCGCCCACTCGGTCGCTCGCTGTTGCTCGCGCGTGAGTTTCACGCCGCCGCAGGTAAGGTAAAAAGCGTCATGGGCGGTCGCTCCCTCGGTGTCAATCAGTGCCACTTCGATACTACATTTCTGCTGGGCGAGGATGGAACTGATGGTATGCAGAAGGCCGGGCTGATCTTGGGTGACGACTTCCAATAACGTGCTGGCAGGAGAACACTCATCGTCGAAGCGCAGCCGGGTCTCGACCTTGAGCTTCGCCGGTTTGGCGTCGGACTTGAGGCGCGATTCCAACAGGCGCTCGAGGGGGGCTTCGCCAGTCAGGATTTCGATAATCGACTTCTGGAAGCGCTCGCGTTCCGGGGGATTAAGCTCCAGGGTGTGAAAGCGGTCTTTGAAGTAAAAGCTGTCGACGATGACTCCGGCCCGATTGGAGAAGGCGCTCGCCTTGGTGATGTCCATGCCCCATCCGTAGAGAATGCCGGCCAGAGTGGCAAACAGGCCGGGACGGTCAAGGGTGACGATGGTGAGTTCGTGTTGACCGGCAATGCGGCGCACGGCCAGTTGCGCGGGTTCGCCACGAAGTTGCTTCGCCATCTCAAAGTGCAGAAGCACCTGTTCGGGCGAGTGTGACATTAGATAGCGCTGTGGCAGTCCATCGAGAAACTTCAGGAGCTGCGAACGGCGCTTAGGCAACAGAGCGGCGATGCGCTCGACTTGTGCACTGCACTCCTCGGCATGAAACCGTTCGCTATCGGCGCTGCGGGTGAAGTGGTTGGCAGTGCCCGTGTACAGACGCCAAAGGTTTTCGGCCTTCCACGCAGTGAGCGCTTCGGGATTAACGGACTTGATGTCGGCGAGGGTAAGCAGCGTCAGCATCTTCAGGCGCTCGGGGGTGCCCACCTTGTGCGCCAATTCGCGCGCGGTCTCCGGATCATAAATGTCACGGCGGCGCAGCGTGGATGACATTTCCAGGTGTGTCGCAATCAACAGGCCGACCGTCTGATCGTCTTCCTCGGGAAGGCCCATGCGCTCAACTACGGCGGCAGCAAGTTGCAGGCTGTTGTGAACGTGATTGGTGCCGTCCATCCCCTTGCCGGTATCGTGCAGCAATACTGCTAGAAAGAGCAGTTCAGGATGCTCCAGCTCAGCCAGCAAACCGGCGAAGGGCTGTAGCCACTGCACTTCGTTGGTGGCCAGTCGATGCAGCTCTTCAATCGCAAGGATGCTATGTTCATCGACTGTGTAGCGGTGGTAGAGGTCGCGCAGGACCAGAGAATCGATCGCCTCGAATTCTGGAATGGCGAGGGTCAGCAGGCCCAGCGAATGCATCGCGCGGAGCGCATCGGCAGCGTAAGGGAGCACGAATATCTCGCGCAGATGTTCCCATAACCGCGAGTCCCGCGGCATGGCATCGGCCAATCCGCGGCGCGCATTGTCTAGCCGGCGCTCAGTCTCAAGGCTGAGCGCGACGCCATGGCGAGCGACGAAAGTGAATAGCCGCAAAATCACGAAGGGATCGCGGGCGCCCGCGGTCTGCTGCAGATAGACGCGTCCGTCCACCACTGAGAACTCTTCGTTAGACGAGCGGGAGCGCCAATGCTGAAACGAGCGGTACAGCGAAGAGCGCTTTCTGGGAAGCGCGTCCAGCATCCGTTTCGCGTGCCGGTGGATCGTCCGAGCATGTCGAAAATACAATCGCATCCATTCGGCAGAAGAAACCGGTCCAGCCTTGGTTCCGATTCCCCGCTTGGCCAATTCGTCCTGGGCTTCCCATGAGATGACATTCTCGTCGCGGTTGGCGCGATAATGCAGGTAACAACGGCTAGAGGTAAGGAATTCCATGGCGTCGAGAACCGCATCGCTTTCCGAGTCCGCTTGTGGATTCGCCATACCCGGCCACTTACGTTCGGACGCAAGCACCATGATCAGTTCCAGCCATCTTGATACGTGCAGATCGCGCAGCCCGCCGGGACCGTCTTTCAGGTTGGGCTCCAGATGGAAGATGGTATCGCCGAAGCGCAAGTGTCGAGTGCCAGTTACTTCGGACACGCGTTGTGTGAGGACATCCGCCTCGCGTGCCACCAGTTGTGGCAGGCTCTTTTCATGCAGCCGTTCAAACAGCTTGGCATCTCCGGCCAGAAAGCGGCAGTCGAGCAGCGAGATAGTGAACTCGACATTGTCATGGTCGAAGCGTGCGCACTCTTCGAGAGTGCGCGTCACTGGGCTGACCCGCAGGCCGGTGTCCCACATCTCCTGACACAGGTTGCGCACCGCGTCCTTAATCCTGCCGCGCACTACGTCGTTCTCAGCGAGGAACAGAAGGTCGATGTCGGAATGAGGAAAAAGTGCGCTGCGGCCAAAGCCACCCAGCGCAACTAAGGCGAGGCCACTGCGGACAGTCGGCGAGACCTGCTGCTCCCAAAGCTGCCGAGCCATCTGGTCCACAAACTTTGTGCGGTCTCTTAGCGAGGCTTGGCCTGAGCCGGTCGCCTCGAACTCTCGCCGCAGACGCTCGAACTCTTGCCGGTACAATGCGCGGTGGCCATCTTCGAGCGTAGGGGTGGACATGCTTCTTATCCGCCTCCTGGAAACATCCCGGCGCCTGCGTCATTCATAGTGCAGCCTCGCCGCGCTCTTCGTTGCGAATGCGGATTGCTTCGTCGACGCGCGACACAAAAATCTTGCCATCGCCGATCTTCCCGGTACGCGCGGCATTCGTGATGGCCGCAATCGCTTGATCCACCAGGCGGTCAGGCATGACGGTCTCTATCTTCACCTTGGGCAGAAGATCGACCGTGTACTCGCGGCCGCGATAGAACTCGGTGTGTCCCTTCTGACGTCCATGACCGCGGACTTCGGTTACGGTCATGCCCTCCACTCCAATTTCGAGGAGAGCATCTTTGACAGCTTCGAACTTCGAAGGTTGAACCACTGCTTCCAGCTTGGTCATAGAGCGATCTTTATACAATGCTGCATAGGTTGCGTCCGGGTTTGCGATTTTGAATTGTCATCACGAACGGCCTTCAGGCTGTGAGGGATCTGCTGTTTCTGGCGTAAACAGGAGCAGATTCCTCGCTTCGCTCGTAATGACAGTTCCAACGCCGAACCGTCGACAAGGTCATTACCACCGGTGGGTTCCTTCCTTCGCCAACCCGGACTTAAGAACTAGCCCGCCTAAGGCAGAGACACTTCCCAGTAATAGCCTCCTTCGCCGTATTGCGCGAGATCGAGCCCTCCTCCTCCTGTTCAGCGGAGACACGTACACCCAGAACGAAATCGACAACTTTAAGGATGATGTAAGTACCCACGACCGCCAGTGCAATTGCCATTCCAATGCCTACCACTTGATTCAACATCTGGTGATAGTTGTCGTCGATAGACCTTGCAAATAAGAGGGCATGCACGCGCGTGGCCGGAGATTCTCTTTAACTTTGCCCGTGTAAGAACCCGTGTAAGAAGTTGATACGCGGTTTCGCTGCGGATGAGAAATTCAAACTATTTATAGAGGCTATCAGTTCCGCTTATTACCTATTTCTGGAATGGCTCTGGGTTCTGTCCTGTGTCCAAGTGATTTCCCCAAAGCTGACTTCTGGCCCGCGTCGACGCGAATTCGTCCTAGCTCACAGCTTCAGGGCGCTTATGACTAGCGATAGACGGAGCGACAATCGTGGAAATCTTGTCCCCGACAGGACTGGGGGACCGGTGTGGGATGTGTCTCGCAGGTGCCGATGACATGTGAGATGGCCTGTTCGCAACAACTGTGCCCAGGGCTCCTAGTTCAACTTGGTGTATTCGGCTGATCCCAAGGTGAAATAGAAAGTTGCGCCTTGGTTCACCGCGCCTTCGGCCCAAACCTCGCCCCCGTGGCGCGAGATGATGCGTTGAACCGTGGCCAAACCGATGCCCGTTCCCGGAAACTCACTGGTGGCATGGAGGCGCTGGAACGGTTTAAACAGCCGGTCAGCTAGCGCGGGATCAAATCCTGCGCCGTTATCTCGCAGGAAGAAGGCCGTTCGGCCTACGCGCTGCTCGCAACCAATCTCGATGCGGGCCTCCTCGCGATGGGATGTGTATTTCCACGCATTGCGCAGCAGGTTTTCCATTACGATGCGGAGGAGGCGCGAATCGCCTTTCACCGCCGGACAGTTGTGAATCACAAACTCGACGTTTCTGGATGGCTCGCGGCGGCAGAGTTGGTCTGCGATGGACCTGGCCATGTCCGACACACTCACTTTTTCGTGATGCATGCTCGTCGTGCTCACCCGCGAAAGGTTAAGCAGATCGTCAATGAGCTCGGCCATACGCTGCGTGGCGGCGTTGATTTGCTGTACATATTCCTGCGCGCCAGGATCCAGCTTGCTGCCGTGCTCGGCCAGCAGAATATGACTGAAACCGTTGATGATTTCCAGCGGCCCGCGCAGGTCGTGAGATACCGAGTAGGAAAACGTTTCCAACTCGCGGTTGGCGGCCAGCAGTTGTCGGGTGCGCTCCTCCACACGCAGCTCCAGTTCGACGTGGGCCTGCTGCAGCTCGGTGTCGCGGAGTTGGATCTGGCTCAGCATATCGTTGAAAGCATCAATCAGAACGGCGACTTCGTCGCGCCCTCCCGTGGGGTTGGCGCGAATCGAGTAGTTTTTCTCCTGCGAGACCATACGGGCAATGTCGGCGAGCTGCACAATCGGTTCAGCGACGGCCCGCCGGAAGATGCCGGAAACCAGCAGCGCGGCCACGAGGGAGAACAAGAGGACCGCTGCCGCGATGGTTAGGTATCGTTTGAGGCGCGTGGTGCGCTCCTTCAGGTCCGAGCGAACGTAAACGGTCCCCAACTGACTGCCTTGAAAAAGGATGGGCTGCCGCAAGACCGCCTCGTTGCCGGTTAACGTGTAGGTCCGGGCGTTGGTTGGGATTTGGGCCGGATTAAGCGTTCTCACGTTGGGGTTGCGGACATACCGCGCGAACAGCCGCCCATCGTTGGTAACGATTCCCGCCGAGATGATGTCTGGGACGCTGCGGAGTGCGCCTAGCGTGTTGGCCGCCGACTGCGGATCGTTGAAGGTCAGGGCCGAAACGCTGTTGGAGCCGATGATCTCCGCCTGGGCAGACAGGTTACGGATTAAGTCCTCACGGAAGGTGTATTGGTCGTAGACGAAAAATGCAATACACGCCGACAGCAGCGCAGCCACGCTCACCAGTAGGTTCATCCACGTGAGCTTCTTCGAGATCGCAGAGCGCCGGAGATCGAGCATCAGTGGCTGACCTCCCCGCGTTTTACGTCGACTGCCACTTTCAAAAGTTCGGAGCTGAGCGTAAGGCGATCCCGCTGCGCTGGAACCAGGTTCACGGTGAAGCGCACCCGGTTGTCGCGTAGCACGAACTGGATCATCCCACCGCGCTCGGTGAAATCCGGGATGTCGCTCACGGTTAGCACCGGCGCATCCTTCAGGACCGCCAGAATCCTGTTGAGGCGCGACACTTCCGATGAGCTGATGTAGAGGATCGAACAGTTCGGCGCATCTTCAGGACGCGAGATTTTCTTATCGACGACAGATTTTCCGTCGATCTTTTCTCCGGCGACTAAGCGATCCAGCGTCGGACCCAAAGGATCGTCGCCCAGAACGCAAATGGTCAGAGCCCCGTCAGGCGCGCTGGAATTGGCCGGCCAGGTTACGAATTTTCCGAAGTTGAAAAGGTAGGCGGCCTCGACATCGTAGGCGGACGGCCTTTCGTTAGAAGCAGCGCTTCCCGGCAGCGGACACAGCGTGCCAGTCAGGACCACTACGACACACAACGGCAGCCATTTCGACCGGTACCTTCGGGCAGCGTGCGGAAGATCTGAAGTTGGACCACCTCTGCGTGTCGGCAAGCTTTTTGTCCGTTGTTCCGGGGCTTCTACTTCTTCGATAGCCACGTTACCTTGGCGAATATCGATCTCTCAATCCCCACCATGCCGCGAGGATCGTACGCGTACTCGTAATGATAGGGCTGGAACAGGTTCTGTCCTACCAGAGAAAAGAGGATCTGTTTGTTCGGGCTCCATCCCAGCGAGAGGTCGCCCGTCCAATACGACGGCACCTGCAAAGCCGGCAGGCTGCTTACGTATCGCACCTGAAAATCCGCGGTGATGGATTTAGGCAGATCGAAATTATTCTGGATGAGGAATTCGTTTTGCGGGCTCGATCCCTGCGTAATCGGCGCGGTCCCGATGTCGGCCGACCCTGGCGCCTTCTTTACGTGCATCTCCAGGAAAGAGTACGAACCCGTGACGCGCCAGAAGGGTTTGGGCTGCCACTGGGATGAAATTTCGCCACCCTCGGTCGTGGCCTCTAGCCCGTTTCCGAACTCCGCCGGCAGCAGCAAGTGCGTCGGAGTCGGATCACTTTCTACGAAGATGGGACCGGTAATGTCTTCGCTCAACAGGTTCCTGTACTGGTTAAAGAACGTGGCGATATCGAGGTAAAGCGTAGGACCGATGAGGCGGCGATATCCTACTTCATAGCCGTTGAGGCGTTCCGACTGGAAGTTTTTGTTCGCATTGAAGCGAGCAAACAGCGGCAGCCCGCTCGGAGTGGGCCCGAGGTACGAGGAAAGGAAAAAATTGCGTTCAACATCTGCCGGCGTACGAACCGCCTGGGTGAATCCTGCCCACAGAGTCTGGGTCGCGGTCGGAGTGTATAGCAGCCTTGCAGACGGCTCGAACAAGGGGCCGGTGTAGTTGGTCTGCTGAAATCTTGGTCCCGCAATGAGAGAAAGCCGGTCCCGCACCAGTGTGATCTCATCCTGAATAAAAGCCGTGTAGTACTGATCGGTGATGGTGGTCGGATTAAAGTAGAGTCCCGAATAGATATCGATCTCATGTCCGTGGCTGATGTATGCGCCCGCACCCCAGGAAATTTCCTGTCGCGGCAGGGGGAAGCGATCAACAAAGTCGACGTCGAAGTTGTTGCGGATGTCGCCGAAGTTCAGCTCGTGACGGCTGGTCTGGTCGTAGTAGGCATCGACCTGAAAATCTTTCTTCTCCCCCAGCGTCCTTCGCCAGCGCCACAGCACATTGCCGCCGGATAAGTGTGCAGTCCCGTCCAAGATGAAATTTGCCGGCGGATTATACGTCGAAGCTGCTGCGCTCTGTCCTGCTCCCTGGTAGTATCCGTCGCCTTGCAGCGTATAGGTATCACGCGTGCCCTTGTTCCAATCCATGCGGAAGCCGGCCTGTCCCGCCTGCCATGCGTCATAGTTGATGCCGTCGGCATGGAACTCGGGACTGCGAGCGAAGCCTTTTCCATAAACGCGGTAGGTGAAATTTGGTCCGCTGCTTCCCCCATAACGGCCTTCGCCGAAGCCTTGCTCTACGTTGCCGGCGCCGCCCGAGACCAGCCCGCCCTGCGTCTCCTTGCTGCTTTTGGTAATGATGCTGATGACGCCATCCACCGCGTTCGGTCCCCAGATCGTTCCGCCCGGCCCGCGGATCACCTCGATGCGATCAATATCTTCCATCAGGTAGTCCTGCACCTCCCAATACACGCCGGCGGTAAATGGGGAGTACACGATACGTCCGTCCATCAGCACCAGCACCGACCGCGACAGCCGGCTGCCGAAACCGCGGATGCCGATCGACCATTCATCAGTGCTGATGCGCGCCACCTCCACGCCCGGTGCCAATCGCAGCGCTTCAGGAATGCTGGTTGCTCCCGAACGCTGAATGTCGTGTTGGGTGATGACGAAGATCGCTGCCGGGGTCTTCCAGACTACTTCTGGTTCTTTGTTTACGGTTGTGACCTCGATATTACCGAGCTCGGACAAACTGAGGTTCTTAAGGGATTGGTCGGTCTGGCTAGGATTATCTGAGGCGAGACCAGTTGCTGGAAACCACGTTATTCCTGCCAGAAGCAGGAGTGCGGTAAGCCGATAACTCAGGGACTTAGACGAGGTGGTCATGAGCGGGTAGACCAGAGACCGAGGTTCAGCGTTCAGCTTGATTCGTAATCAGACCAGCTCTAAACACAATTCACGCGCAAGCCGGAGTTAGATGCTAGTAGCAGCAACTCTGGTTGCTTCGCCGATTTGTCGGCCGATGCACTCAGTGAGGAACTTATCGGCTTTCGGGGAATCTTTAGCCAGCGTGGCCCTTCTTGCCAGCCCACAGATCGTAGAAATTCGTGGAAAGCGATGTTTTCTGTATACTCGCGTCTGCGAGGAAGAGCGTGGACAAACGACCGACCGTCCTCATTATTGATGACGACGCGGCTCATCTGAAGATCTACACCTGGATCGTCGAGCGCGGCGGCTTTCGCGCCGTGGCTATCCTCGTGCGACGAGACGTCCTCGACCTTCCGGAGACGGAGCACCTCGACGTCGCGGTTCTGGACTATCGCTTGGGCATTGGGCTCTCTGCTGTGGACGTCGCCAGGCGCGTCCGAGAGATATACCCCGCTACTCCAATCCTGGTGCTCTCCGATTTGTACGGCATGCCTGACGATATAGCGGCGTACGCTTCAGGGTTCGTCCGCAAGGGAGAACCCCAACAACTTCTAGACACCATTTCAGAGACGATCAAAGTAGCCTAAGAAGGCTCTCTATTGAGGACGTACCGTTGGGCACGAACTAGGCTGAAGATTGGTGACATTCTGCCACATTTGGTCAAATCGTGACAGTGAAGGGCGGCAAAAAGCGCTCGCACTACTGCGCGTTACATGGGCCGTGCCTAGGTTGGCATAACATCCCCATATCACTCATAACCTCGATACCTGTGCAGATCACAAATGACAGCGTGCCAGGAGACTCGCGTGGCGCTGACGTCATCTTACTTGGCCGTATAACGGCCCGTTCCGCTCTCTTGCCTAAACACGTCCCGAGGGGCTGGACAAGGGAAGCGTAGCCGACAACCCGTCAAACTAGATTACCTCCGAGTGGCTGACGATCCGCTCGGAGCAGTCGCTAAACACTGCGCCGTTACACGCGAGCGTTCCTGACTGGGATTCGAACAATAGCGGAACAAATAGCCCGTGAGTCAGCTCACAATCCGTCCTGGCGCGGGGCCTGGAATGTTCATGTGCCGCGTCGTTAAACTTTGTCAGGTGGATTGCCTCCGCGAGGGAGTCCCTTTGCCGAGGCCTCGGCTCCAGGTGGTTCACGGAACGGTTCCACCGAAATGCGCTCGTAACGCACTTCCAGCACGGTCAGGTACGCTGTACCGCCGGGCGCTTGGAGAACTACGCGATCGCCCGCTGCCGACTTCATCAACGCGCGCCCCAGAGGCGACACCCAACTGATGTGGTTGCGGTTGAGATCGACCTCGTCTGTGCCCACGATGCTGACCACTCGCTCCGTTGCCGCGGCATTGGCATAGCGCACAGTCGCTCCAAAGAATGCCCTCGTCGCCGCCTCCCCCGCTCTCGGAGTTTCGGGGTCAACCACTTCCGCGGACTCGATTCGCTTCGTGAGAAAGCGAATCCGTCCATCGATTTGGCGCAGCCGCCGCTTGCCGTACTGATAGTCGGCGTTTTCACTGCGATCGCCGTTGCTCGCAGCCCACGCCACCACCTCCGTCACGGCCGGGCGTTCCCTGGTGAGCAGAAACCGGTGCTCATCTTTGAGGCGCTGCAGGCCGCCTGGCGTTATGTAGTTGCTGCTTGGCGTCGCAGGCCCGTCCCCTTGCGGTCTTCTTGTAAACCCTTTTGGCATATCTTAATAAGTCGGCCGGCAACGTTCTTGCGCTGAACAGCGACGCGATCGCTCACAAGTGGTTCTGCCAGAAGACAAATCGCCTTCTGTGTCCGATTACCCCCGTAAACGCCCCAGGGTCTGCGAAGTCCGTGGGGAAGAATCCAGCTCATAGTTACGCATCATCTCTTCAACGCTTTTGTTGATCAGGCTTCCTTCGGCAGTTCCGTCCGATAGCGAGGCGTAATTTCCTTCGCCTTCTTCATGAAAGCTGCCTGCTCGTCAGGGCTGAGTTTCGGCGGCGATGTTGTCCTCGTTGCAACTTTCACGCCTAGTTCCATGAAGAAGTTCTCCGAGCCTGCCGGCGAACAGATGCAGAGCAGCCGCGCTGCGCTTGAAGAACTATTATGAAATTGGTGCGGAGCGTTCGAAGGGATGTTGATGGTGTCGCCAGCCTTAACGTTCGACTTCTTTCCACGGAAGGTAGCCTCCACCTCCCCCTCAAGCAGGATGAATGTTTCCTCGAAGTCGTGGCGATGCGGCCCTGGGCCGCCACCGGGCGGAACGTACATGTCAATCACGCAAAAGCGGCCATTGGTCTGGTCGCCCGACACAGTGATGGTATAGGTATCTCCCACGACGCCAATGTGCGGAAGACTCTGATCTATTTCGGGCTGAGCGATGGTGAGGGTGCGCTTGAGGTCGTCGGGCGGAAGGGGAGGATACTCCGGAGGTTTCTCGATCATTTGCAAATGCTCCTTTGGTTTAGATCTTGCGAACGCTCGCGGCTGCCAAATATACGAACGGTAGCCACAGCTTTGCGGTAAGAAGTATGGTCTTTACGCCATCAGCGGCCTTGAGTGATTCACGGCGGGCGAGCTTCGGGCTGCCTTCTCCGCCAAAATCTTGATATAAGTCATGACTTCCTCGGGTTGCTCCTCCGGGATGAAATGCCCACAGTAAGCAATCGTGTGGCCTTCGACAGGGCCGGCAACCATAGCCACCATCTGATGAACCTCGGTTCCCAGGGACTGTTCGCCACCAAGGGCGATCACCGGCAGTCGCACCTTATTTATGGTCAGGGGAGCAGTCTGATCCATCGTTGTGAAGGCGGCGCGGTATACACCATGCGCCCCCAAAACGCCTTCAACACCTGAGAAACTGCGCAGGTATTCATCAATTGTGGCTGGCTCGATGGAACCCGGATTAGCCGTAGCGCCTTCGTAAAACCATTCCCGCTCGTGTCCGACGATCAGCCGCTTGAGTACATCAGGTGCGAGCGGGAGAATCCACCACCACATCGAACCCTCTTTCATCGCCTCAGTGTTTTGATTTCGGCCGTCCTGGTTTTCGGTCTTCGATAGCGGTCGCCGGATGATCGCCAAGGTTTTGCTTCTATGCCGCTTTCGACATCTCTTGCCATTGCGCGAAGGTCTCTCTAGCGAAATCTTCATATCGGCGAGGACCATGCCCCAGCAACTTCGTCAACGTCTCAAGGTCTCCATCCTCAGCTAGGAAGCCACGTTCGAGATACCCCTGAAACATCATGCGGACGTCGAATGCTGACCAAGAAGGCGCCCCATTGCGCATCTGTTCCTCGAACGCATCCATATCGTGACCGCCGTAACGAATCTCTTTGCCGAGTAATTTGCTCCATATCGACGCCGCTTTAGGGCCACTCAGAGCCTCTGGCCCGTTAAGGTTGTAAGTCTCGCCGTAGTGCTCGTCTGAGGTCAAAACAATCGCCGTTGCCTCGGCAATGTCCCGAATGTCCACTGCGGAGACACCCACATCGCCGAGAGGTATGGGGTAGATGCCGGCCTTCGTGAGTGGGTCTTTCAACGTTGCGTCGTTCTGGCTAAAGTAGTTTGGCCGGATAATCGTGAACGGAACATCGAACTCCCGCAAAGCGTTTTCGATAGTCAGCTTCGAGGCAAAGTGTGGAACATCCTTGAAGTGGTCCACGCGGAAGACCGAGTGATAGACGATATGCTTCAGCTTCAGCCGCTTGGCCAGATCGTAGGCGATAAGACCCTGCGTTAATTCATCAGGAGCGACAGCGTTCAGTAGGTAAAGCTTATCCACTCCGTGCAATGCTTTCTGCACGGAGACCGGATCAAGCAAATCGCCGACCGCAACCTCAACCCCCTTCGGTGTTGCTTCGCTTTCCTTACGTACAAGCAGGCGAATGTCTGCATTGCGCTTTTGCAGCTGTTTCACGACTTCTCCGCCGACCTTGCCTGTCCCACCTGTCACTAGAATCTTCATCTTGAGATCTCCCTGTGTTGGCTTTGAATAAATTCTTCGCAATTCATTCAAAGTCACTGCGTACTGTGCTCATTCGTGGAAGCACTCCGGAAATTCCTTCCGCGTCTTTATGCAGACTCTGTATCTACGAGCTCAAAGTATGGCCAAGAGTACCCTTGCGAGCTGAGCAAAACAGAACACTCAAATGATCTGTAAAGCAAAGTTAATTTGCGCCAGCGCAACACTGGAAGCGATTTGGCGCGCCGAGGGGTAATGGGCGACCGACTAGCGCAGCGAGGTGCCGCACCAAGGGAGCGACTCGCCGACAACCCGTCAAAGTGGATTACTTCCGTGTGGCCATTCACCAACTGACCATCGACCTCGGCTTAATTATGTGCTTGACGAAATGGGTCGCAAAATCATGCACCGACCCAAACGGGCTCGCATCGAATCGCGCTAGGAGGAAGTGTTATGCAAGCTGCTGTCGTTCCCGCTGCGAGCAGTGCGTGGCAGGTCAAAGACGTTCCACAACCTCAGCCCGGACCGAATCAAGTGCTCGTGAAGATGCATGCCAGCGGTATCTGCTACACCGACGTACATCAAACGCTCGGACACTTGCCCGGACCATTTCCCCGAATCCTTGGCCACGAACCGGTCGGCGAGATCGTTGCCGTGGCTCCTGACGTCTCCACGCGAAAGGTGGGCGACCGTGTGGGTACGGCTTGGATTCAATCCACTTGCGGGCGCTGCGAATGGTGCCAGCGTGGCCGCAGAATGTTCTGTCCCTATCTGAAGGGTACAGGGGTTGAGGCACAAGGCGGACACGCCGAGTACATGCCGATGAATGCCGATGCCACCTACCTTATTCCCGACAAGGTTTCCTATGAGCAGGCGGCCCCGATCTTCTGTGCGGGTTATACGGTCTATAGCGGGCTCCGCTGGGCCGATCCAAAGCCGCATGAGAGGGTGGCTGTGCTCGGGATCGGCGGGCTTGGGCACTTGGCAGTGCAATACGCGAAAGCCGCTGGGTTCGAGACCATCGCGGTTTCGCATTCCCCCGACAAAGACAAGATGATCCGCGATCTCGGAGCGGACGAAATTGTGCGCGACGGAAAGAGTCTTGCCGCGGCGGGGGGTGCAGATGTAATCCTCAGTACCTCAAATTCGACCAAATCGATGGTGGACAGCATACAGGGATTGCGGCCAGACGGCCGGCTCGTCACGATGGGCGCCGATGCGGAGCCACTTTCGGTCTCGCTGATGGATCTCATCGGGAAACGCATTCGAATCATTGGGAGCCAGCAAAACGGACCGGAATATCTGTACGAAGCGCTTGATTTCGTTGCGCAAGGAAAAGTCAAAACAATTGTGGAGACGTATCCATTGTTTGAGGCACCGAAGGCCTACGAGCGTGTTGCGGAGGGCAAGGCCCGGTTTCGCGCGATCCTGACCATGTAAGCGCCGATCCGAGTACCTATCGCCGTCTCGGCCTGGATAACGTGGAAATCTCCATAATCCGGTAAGGCAAGGTTTGCCGACTATACGACCATGTGAAATGCGCGCCGTCAACGAGTGACTGGGCGATTCGGCGTAAAACGAGAACTCTCCCGGCGAAGTGCGCATTTAGCAGGAAATGCCCTGTTCTGCGCTGGGTTAGACCCGGCAAACCAGATATCGAGAAGCCTCGGGAGCCGTGACTCTTAGAGAGTGTTGGCTGAGGCAGCTCCGCCATGCGCCGCCGCGAAGACCGCCATCATCGTCTACGGCTGTTATTGCTTCGAGGCACTGGATCGGCCGGATCGCTTAGTGATTGCGCTCTTCGGCAATCGCGGAACAACCTGAACGCCCGCCCAAAGAGTTGCGATCGTTTGCTCGACCACGAGAGTCTGGTCAGGCAAGTCAGGCACAACCCCTTGGATGACCATGAGCGTGGCGAGGCCGAGAATCGTGTACCACCAAGTGTGAGCTACTACTATGTCATCCCTACTTGGCAATCCTTCATCCTTGGCAACATCGAAAAAGAGCTGCACGAAACGTCCGAACAACGGCGCGCCAAGGTCGTTGATATATTGTCCAGCGCCGACGCCGTTTCGGTTCTCCGGCCCGAAGAAGACGTTGCGGAACTGCTGTGGATGGGCAGTGCAGAATTGAATCAGGCCGCGTGAAGTCGTAAACAGGCGCTCTTTCGGTGCAAGATGTTCAGCGGCAACAGCGTCGAAGTTCTGAATCAGCTGCCGGATCGTCTCGCTGCTCAACTCGGCAAGAATGTGCCACTTGTCGGGAAAATGCTGATAAATCACGGCGTGCGTATAGCCGATCTCTTTGGCGATCGCGCGAAGCGTCACGGCTTCGTAGCCGCGATCGGCGAACATTTTGCCTGCAGCCGCAAGGATTTCGCCCGTAACCTCTCCAACTATGAAAGCTGAACAAACAATAGATAAACCTGCGCGGGCAGGTCGAGCAATTCAAATAGCCGCGACGGTAATAACCGGCCTTGTAGCCGTCATCTGGGTGTACTTCGGAAGGTTATATCTAATTCACGATCCCGGCGAATGGAGAATTGCCAATCACCAGCTCGGATACCCGCTCTCTATCATCCCTCTGATTGGCGTGACCCACATCCTTGCTGGCGTGGGCCTTCTGATCCCCAATGTGCCGAGATTAACTGAGTGGGTTTATGCTGGTCTCGCGATCAATCTTTTACTCGCGTTCTATTCACAACTGAATGGCGGTGGCAGTACTTGGGATAAATTTGATCCGATTCTCGTTATGGCGTTCGCCTTTGCTTCGTATGTATTAAGACGCTGCATGCGCGCAAACAGGTGGTCGATATGAAGAACACGCTCGGCGGGCAGTTTTACTTTTCCCAGGCACGTCGCGGAGGGCCAACGAGGGTCCGGCCCGCCGCTCATCCGAAGCCCTAAACGTACAAGTCGTCCCTCGCTAGCAGTAGCTAGCCAATCATGAAGCTTTCATCGGAAGGGGCAAGTCGAGTCGGATGCGACGAGGTGAATCCAACTTCCCCTTTAGTGTCCTCACGGATTCGCTGACGACTCTCGAAGAGTCATTGGTCCTTGCGATCAACTCTGAAGAGATAGGCAGCAGCGGCTCGAACAGGTTGCGGATTTTTGCTTTCGTTGAGTTGGCCAATGGAGTGCCGTCGCCCCGTCGCAGTCCGCTCAACCAATACAGGGGAGAAATCCCATCACTCTCGTTCGTCAAAGCGCGATGCGTAAAAGTACCCCGGAGGTGCTGGAACCCAATGAGATCCAGGGCCTTCTGCTGCAGTTGGATTCATGCTTCCGCGTGATGGTCATGCTCGATGTGACGACAGGGCTACGACGCAGCGAATTGTTCGCTCTCAAGTGGCTCGATGTCGATTTTTCGAACCTGACCATCGATGTCCAGCGGTCCATTTACTTAGGAAAGATCGGTACCTGCAAGACCGAGGCATCTCGCAAACCGGTCCCATTGGATGAGCGCGTGGCGGCTGATCTCTGGCTCTGGAGAGAGAGCAGCAAATATCGGTCGCCCAGCGACTGGATATTTGCGAGCCCTCGCGTCGGCAGGAAACAACCGTTCTGCCCGGACATCGTGTTGCAAAAGATCATCCGCCCGGCGGCATTGCGCGCCGGAATCCGCAAGAGGATCGGATGGCATACATTTCGCCACACCTACTCCACACTACTGATCGCGAATGGAGAGAACGTAAAGGTCGTCCCGGAACTCATGCGCCATGCCAGAAAGCGGAGCAATTGGAGCAACTTGGAGCAACGCAGAAGAACAAGATGGTCTGCAACTGCTTGATTTGATGGTGGGCGCTACAGGATTCGAACCTGTGACTTCCACCGTGTGAATGGATTCGGTTTTACAACAACTTACACAGACGTGAAGGCTGCCCAAATCCTTGCAAGACATACAAGACAACCCATTTTGTGAAACGAATTGTGGAATGGAGGCGAAGGCACAAAATTGGGCCAAGATAAGGCGAAGCATCGAAATAGGCGTGCTATTTTACCGAACTCGCTGCAATCCGAGGTGGGTTGCGGCGCCCCCGAAAGTCCGTCGACCTACCCTTGACGCGCATGCTGCACCATCTCGACGAATACTTCTCTGGCTTGCGACGGATCGTTCACTTCCCGCAAAAACGCGATCCGAGTTCCCTTCATGCCATCCTGGGTCTTCACGCGCAGGTGAAACCCGAGGCGATCGACCGAAGTCAACTCGGCGTCCTGCGCCTTAATGCCGGCATACTGTTTCGCAAGTAGGATAAGGGCATCCTTGTGGTCGGCATTCATGTGCTGCATGATGTCCAATTTGTGTTCAACCAGCGGGTCGGCTTGTGCCTGGGAGTAGTCCGAGGCTGCCACCCATCCCATTACTCCAAAGCCTCCTACGTAATAAACGTCCAGAACATCCATGCGATAAAAGAAGAAATCCTCGAAATCGATCCAGTACTTGCTGTCCGGGTACCCCGTCAAATAGAGGGAACGCGCGGCCGCCAGATCTGCCTCCGGGACTCGGGTGACATTTCCAATCAATGTCACTCTGGATGAGCCTAGTGGGGCGCCGCTTGCGTCTACCTCAGTCACAAACAGGCTGGCGCGTGGATCGGCTTTCAGATTCTGCGTGTGCATAGCCATCGTGCTTATAAGAAAGATTGGGCGACCCTCGTTGTCTAACCCATAAGGCATCAGGGATCCGAAAGGGAAACCCGTTTGTTTCCGAGAAAGGGTTGAGAGCGTGCCGATCCGGCCCGAGTGCATCAATGTACCTGCTCTCTCGGCGAAGGAGGGCTCAGCGACCGCAGGCTGGCCACTCGTTGCACTGCGAGCGTGTTTTCCGAAGGATGAGGAAGACATTGTTGATTACTCCTCGGCTATCGAACCAATCACAGGCCACTGCCCGACCGGGTGACTGCCGGAGGTTGCAAAAATGTAACAACTAGATTGACGGCTAAAGCGGTTACTGCCGCAAGTTCAGAAATAGCGGAATAAGGAAGCCAGCCCCACGCCGCCGGCACAATCTCCTGGTAAGCAAGGACTTCAGCACCGACGCGCACCGTGCATCCCAGAGACAAACAGAGCAGACCGACGAACATAAGTCCGGGGCTGAATAGTAGTCGCATTCCTGAAAATGCAGGCAGTACCCTCTGACCGATGCAAAATACCATCATGGCGACAAACCCTACGGTCAGCGCGTGACGAGAAGCTCCCCAGATGCCTGATGGATTTGTCGCATTTGCGGCCCAGACGCCGAGCCCAGCTGCAATCAGTAGCCACACGTAGGCACTCCGCACAAAGATCGGGAAGCTGCCATGGATGCCCTTGGTTTTAGCGGCCTTCTCAGGTAGTGCAAAAATATGGAGCGCGATCATCGCTAGCAGAGATGCGCCCAATAACAATGCTGTAGTGGCCCGCAAGAAGCCAGCGAGTCCTAAAGCGATCCCTACTACTTGAAACGCGACCGCAGCACCCAAGAGCCGGTTATGAGGCGGACGGGCGCCGAGAAAGACTGGTAACCACTTGGCGTTAAAGCCCCATACAAAAGGCACCATGAATCCCCAGGCGGCGAGGATCAGGAAGCGTTGGTCGAAGTTGGGAGGAAATGCGGGCCCGTTGGATCGAAAGGCAAGCCACAGACAAGCTCCCAGGTTGAGGACTAGTGTTGCGAGCAGTCCCAAGGTACCTACGATCACCACCAAGACCCAGGTTTCCAGTTTGGCTTTACCGCTGTCTTGCGGCTTATGTTGCGATACCGCGCGAAAGAAGATGAGGAAAGCCGCGAGTTCCATTGCAGCAGAAAGAGGCAGCAGCACCCGCCAATGCCAGAGATACACATTCGCGGTCCAGCGAAGCAGCACGCCTGCCATCCATAGCGTGCCCGAGAACCATGGCAAGCCGAGCGCGAAGGGCCTTATGCCGCCGCGCAATTTAGGAATGGAGTAGTAGCCTATGCCCAGAATAAAGCTGCCTATCCAGCCGAGTACCTGGGCATGTCCGTGAGCCTGGATCCACGCGGGTGAAATGCTATCCGCGGCACGGCGTCCGCTGATGGAGATGAGATTCCATACGCCAAGAAATGTCCCCGGCAGAACCATGAACAGCAAGCCGCCGGATATGAAGAAGATCAGCAGACGAGAGAGTTGGAGTTCGCGGGCGCTGGTGCGCTGAAAAATCTGAAGAGGCGTTTCGGATATTGCCGATACGGTTTGTGCCTGCGAACGACTCATCTGGCTGTAAGCTCTTAACCTGAGAACACTCTTGCGCGCCGAGAGACTGCCTACTCTCCGTGGGCATCGCGGTCGAAGCGAAACACGTAACGCAGCAGTCCGGCATTCACCAGCAGCAACACACTGGAGCCGGCAGCGGCGGGAATCAGAGTTTTGTAAGCGCCGCTGAGTAACGCTTCCATGGACACGGTCAGCAGCCAGAGTTGCAGCACAACGGCCGCGCCCACGAATGCAAGCACGGCGGAGAACAGAGTAGTCCCTTGCCGTCGCACACTCATACGGCCTCCATACCAACGGCAAACAGTTGGTCGCCTCGCTGTTCCAGGTGCACCCGCGGCAAGGGCCGCGTAGGGGGACCGGCGATGGGCTGGCCGGCAAGATTGAACAGGCCATGGTGGCATGGGCAGAAAAGTCCATTTTCCGCCTTGTCATACACCACTGCGCACGACAGATGAGTGCAGACCTGCGAGTAAGCGACCAGTTTTCCTTCTGGAGTGCGGACAGCGATACACGGATCCGAATCCGTGGGGTAGCGAAACAACATGGAGCCTGCCTGCTCCATCGCAGAAACTGGGCAGACATAACGCTCTGCGTGCGATCCACGGTGCAGCAACCTGCTGGCCACCACTGTGGCCCAGTTCGCGGACGCCAGCAATAATGATCCTAAGGTGAGAAATTTCACCATCTCGCGCCGGGTCACGTAATGGTCGCCGTCCCACTCGATGGGAAAGTCCTGCCGCCACTTAGGCGTGGATGCCGCCGCTTTACATCCTGCGCAGCCTTGTTCTTCGTCGCGCGTATTCATCCCACGTTCTCCAGCATTAGCGCTACGTCATAGGGGTCTTCGGACAGGGCGGATGGCGTCGGCGAAATCTGTACTAACTCGACATTCACCCGTTCTACCTCGCGAGGTACGATCACGAACACCTTCGTTGTCACTTCTTCCCTGCCGAACTTCCAGCGATTGATGGCGACTCCGCGGCGCGTGCGCTGAATCTCTTCGGCCGTAGCGAAGGTCAATGCCTGGGAAGGACAGACCGTGGCGCACATCGGCTTCTTGTCGACACTGGTGCGGTCGTAGCACATGTCACACTTCATCATCTGGTCGATCTGGACCTCGTACTTAGGAACTCCGAAAGGGCACGACAGCACGCAGTTGGAGCAGCCAATGCAACGTGGTTTTAACGAGCTTTGCACTACACCATCAGGCGTCTTCTTGATGGCGTCGGCGGGGCAAACTCGTGCACAGATCGGGTCTTCGCAGTGCATGCAGACTTGTGGTGCAGTCTGCACGCTCTCCCGGCGCTGGATGGTCTCCAGATGAATCATGGAAACGCCGCGATGCGTGTCACACTCGGCGCAGGCAGCCACGCAGGACTCACATCCGATGCAGCGGGAGTAGTCAATGTAAAACGCGCGCTCGCTCAACGAATACCTCCGGCTTGGGTCTCAAGTTGAGCGATGGAATCCGTCGGACGCTCCGCTTTGCTCACGCGAACAGCGCAGATTTTGAATTCCGGGATGTTCGACACTGGATCGATGGCGCGAATCGTGAGATTGTTGGCGGAGCGGTCAAGCGGCCAATGATACGGGATGAAAACCGTGTCCGGCCGGATTGTTTTTACGACCTGCGCGCGCACCACAACCTGTCCGCGGCGGCTCTCGACCCTGACGAAGTCCTGGTCACTGACGCCCAGTTTCTCGGCAAGCCGGGGATGCATCTCGCAAAACGGCTGGGGACACTGGTCCAGCAAAGCGCCGATGCGCCGGGTTTGCGTGCCGGACAGAAAGTGCGATACGACTCGACCCGTCGTCAGAATGATGGGGTACTCTTCGTCCGGCATCTCGGCCGACGGCCGCCACTCAATGGGAATGAAATGTGCTTTGCCATCAGGATGCCCAAACTTGGCGCCTTCGTAGAGCCGCGGTGTACCTGGGTGACCAATCTCCGGACATGGCCAGAAGATTCCATTGCTCTCGTCGATGCGCTCCCACGTGATCCCGTAATAGTCCGACACACCGCCTTTGGAAGCGATGCGCAGTTCGTCGAAAATGTCGCGTGTCGACGAGTAGTTGAACTTATCGCCATGTCCCAGACGGCTGGCAATTTCGCAGATGATCTTCCAGTCTTCGCGCGCTTCACCGGGAGGGCTCACGACTTTGCGGTGATGGATGACACGGCCTTCAACGTTGGTCGTTGTGCCTTCGTCTTCTTCCATCAGCGAGCCGGCGAGCACGATGTCGGCGTAGCGAGCTGTTTCAGAGAGGAAGAATTCGATGCTGACGAAGAACTCCAACTTCTCCAGCGCCGCTCGAACGTAATTGGCGTCAGGAAGTGACACCGTGGGATTGAAGCAAATGCAGATTAGCCCCTTGATCTTGCCTTCGTGAATGGCCTCGAGCAGCGGCACTGCAGAAAGACCCTTGCCCGGAATCGACTCCTCCGGGACACCCCACACCCCCGCGATATATTGGCGGTGCTCGGGATTCGCAATGTCGCGCGTACCCGGCAACTGATCGCACTTTTGTCCCTGCTCGCGCGCGCCCTGGCCGTTGCCCTGGCCGGTGATCATGGCATAGCCGCAGCCTTCACGACCAATGCGTCCGCTGGCGATTACCAGATTGATGGCGGCAATGCAGTTGTCGACGCCCTTACTATGGTGCTCGATTCCGCGGGCATGCAGCAGGAAGCTGGTTGGCGCGGGCCCCCACATCTCGGCGGCCTTAACGATCATCTCGGGTGGCACACCGGCGATCTTGGCCGAGTACTCGGGTGTGTATTTCTTGACCGCTTCGACTACATCCTCGAAGCCCGTGGTGTGCTGCGCGATGAAGTCGCGATCGATCCAGCCGCGTTCGATCATGATGTGCAGCATTCCGTTGAATATGCCTATGTCGCCGCCGGAGCGCACCGGGATAAAGAGGTCAGCGTTGCGGGCAATCGGAGTCATGCGGGGATCGAGAATGATCAACTTCCCGCCGTGTTCACGCGCTTGCCAGAGATAATCCGTCGTGATGGGAGCACATTCGGCGATGTTGGCGCCTGCAACCAGAATCACTTTGGCTTTGGGAATGTCAGACCATGGGTTGGCGCTGCGATCAACGCCAAAGACCTTCTTCGACGCCGCTCCCGCGGAAACCATGCACAGCCGGCCGTTATAGTCGATGTTAGCGGTGCGCAACGCCACTCGCGCAAACTTACCCATCAGGTAAGCCTTCTCATTGGTGAGCGAAGCGCCCGTCAGCACCGCGAACGAGTCGTTGCCGTACGTCTGTTGAATGCGCTGAATCTCACTGGTCACACGGCTGAGCGCCGCATCCCAACCGATGGGCTCGAAACCTTTTCCCGGGATGCGCTGCAGTGGATGCTTCAGCCGGTCAGGATGCTCATCCTGCATGTAGCGCTTGACGCCCTTGGGGCAAAGCTTGCCCTGGTTGAAGGGAAAATCCTCCCACGGCTCCCACCCGACAATCTTGTTGTCGCGCACGCGCAACTGAATTCCACATTGCTGCCCGCAGAAGCAGCAATGCGTCTTCACCATCTTGTCTTCTTCTTCCGAGGCTACCCAACCGCCTGCGGGAACGCGGTTGAGAGTCGGCCCAAACTGTTTCACCAGCTCCGGAATGTCAACGGGGAGTTTTGCCATAGGTCAAAAGCTTTCCAGTCGCTCGCGTTCCGCACCGGGTGTCCGCCACATCGCATCCTGGGTGAGGGCGAGATTCTTGCGCCTGCATTGCGGACAAACATCCTGGTAGTGCGTGCCGTCTTCCATTCGATACTGAATTCCGAGTGCGCCTTGCACCGCCTTCAAGTCGCCAACCTGCAGGCTGCTTGCAAATCCCTGTCCACAACGGGTGCACGCTGCCAAGCCACCTTCTTCGCCGGCACGCTTATAAAAGTCGATGCCCATCTGCGCGGGACGTTGAAAGATGTGGAAGAACTTTCCAAACGGCAGATAGAGCAGCGTGAAGATAACGGTCACGGCATGCAGTTGCGAGAGGAACACATAGTAAAGCCCGCGCATCAGGTGTGTAGACACGGTCAGGAACAAGCCGGTCACGGAGATCGCAAACAGCAGAATCAGCGGCAGCAGATCGTTGGAGAACTGTTGCACACTCATCGCGCCACGGTCACGGCCCCGGCGCCACATTGCCGTGAACACGCCGATCAGGACCATCACCGCGCAAATGTCGAGAATATTGAAGGCCAGCGGAGCCATCAGACTGTCGAGCGGGAAACTGCCGACGTGGATACCGAAAACGAAGGCGCGATAGATTGCCTGATTGTCCGGCGCGGTCTCGAAGCGTATCCACCCAAACGATAACGGAAACGTAACCGCAGCGGCGATCAGGCAGCCCCAGGCGAGAAACCAATGCGCGGTCCAGCGCGTCTTGGAGCGGCGCTCGATGAAGCGCTGCAGAACAACGCTGTTCCAGAAAATACCTGCCAGGCGGGCAAGGTTGCCGGGCAGTCTCTTGGGTTGCAGGAATATCTGCCAACCGCGAAACCAGTAAAGACGGGTGGGAGGACGGCGCAGCCACATCGAATAGCGATAGCCCAGTCCGAAGGCCGAGAACACGGTTGCGCCCGCGTAAGAAACCAGCGCCGGATCGAAGTCCTTGAAGCCCCGGCTGCCGACCACGATTCCAGCGATGAGCGCAGCCGCGGCGATCAGGCCCCAGGCAAGGGCATGCGCTGTGTCTGAACCGCGGGGCGAAAGATCAATCGGCTTGAGACTTCTCATCGCTCAATTCGTGGCTAAGACAATTCTTGGCGACCGCATGCTGAAGAGTAGAACCATCAGGCAAGCGAGCGCGAAGACGCTCAGCAACACAAAGCCAAGGGTGAACGATCCGGTTTGCTGTTTGATAATGCCGAGCAGCAGCGGCGGAAAGAAGCCGCCGAGTCCGCCCGCCGCGCCCACCAGTCCGGTAACACCGCCCACCGACTTGGGAAAGTATTCAGGCACCAGTTTGAAAACCGCTCCATTGCCCAGGCCGATCGCTGCAGCCATGCCCAGCGCGCCGATGGTGAAAGTCGGCATCAGCGGGCAAGCCAGGAAGAGCGCGAACATCGCTGTCGCGGGAAAAACCCACCTGAGAATGGTGCGGCCGCCTATCTTGTCGGCCAGCACGCCGCCGACGGGACGGAGCAGCGTCGCCAGCACTACGAACCCCGCCGTACGGAATCCGGCATCCTGCGGCGTCAGCTTGAACACTTCGGTCAGAAGCGTTGGCAGGTAAACCGCCATGGCGACAAAGCCGCCGAAGGTAAGGAAGTAGTAGAGGCTCAGCACCCAGCTGCGTTTATCGTTCAGTGGCTGCACGATCTGGGTCAACGATTTTGCCGGTCCGCGGTGGGGAGCGTTGCGAGCCATACTGACAAAGATCACAAGCCAGATGGCAAGCAGTACTCCGAAAGTCCAGAAACCCCACTTGAATCCGATTGCAGCGGCCAGCACCGGGGAGCCGTACGCCGCAAGCGACTGGCCGATATTCCCTGCCCCATACACGCCGAGCGCGAAGCCCTGCCGTTCCGGCGGATACCATCCATTCACAAAGGCGACACCGACCGAGAAGCTGGCCAGGGCGATTCCAATCAAGAAGCCATAAGTGAGTAGCTGCGCGTAAGTGCTGACGCCGCCCATCAGAAACGCCGGAACGATCGAGAGCAACATGACCACGCTGAACACGATCCGGCCGCCAAAACGATCGGTCAGGATGCCTAGCGGGATGCGACCCAGTGAACCCAGCAGCACAGGTATCGCGATGGCGATGCTCTTCTGTACGGGGGTGAGCGCCATATGCCGGCTGATAATCGGCATCATTGCCGACATGGAACCGAAGACAGCAAAGCACAGAGCGAACGCACCCGTGCCTAGCGCGAGCTGAAGTTTAGCGGAAGACGGCTCGGACATAGACTTCTTCGTGGTCATCTTACTCCCGGATCATTACTCGATGCCCGTGCATCAGTGAACACTTTCTCGATCACTGCTTTTCCAGCGGACCGGTTGCACAGACCCTTAACGGTCCTCGACCATCTAATTCGGGACGGCAGCGCCTTCATACTCAAGCAGTCGCCTTTCCCCTTGAAGAGCCCGGAGAGGAGACAAGTCCTGCGTCAACTCCACCGTTCCCAGATACCTTCCGCCCTCCGCGCGAACTGCGAAATATCGCACATGCACAAATTTCTCCTGGAAGTTGATCCAGAACTCCGCCACGCTCTGCCGTCCAGCTTTGAAGTCACTCAGTATCTGGTCAACCGTTTCCACGCTCTTTGGCGGATGGCAATTATGCACTTTGCGTCCAATGATGGCTTTGCTGCGCGCGAAGACACGATCCGGGCCCTCGGTGAAGAATGCCACGCGATCATCGGCATCTACAAAGGTGAGATCGAGCGGCAGCGTGCCAAAGATTCCAACCAGTTGCTCCAAACTCACGTTGCCAGTGGGCAACATGAGAGCGCCTGTGTGCGGGACATTGATCGACTCAGCCGTTACTGAAACGGCAGGCACGTAGCCCTGCCGGGGTTCCACGATGCACCAGCCGTACTTGGGAGAAGCCGACCATATCTCGGCCCACTCATCCTCAGACAGGGTCTCGAGCGACATGGGAAGCAGGATGTTTTCTTCTTTGTAAATCATCTCCTCCACCGCGTTGAGCGCGGCGCCTGCCGCCTTCAACAAAGCTGCTCGCCACTCTTCGGTCGTCGCGGGGCCAGGATGGAGGCGTTGTCCCAACTGCTTGAGTAAACTGCGAACATCGTCGTCCTTGGCCCACATTACCTTGGAAGGCCCGGCAATCCCATGCCGCTCCAGACAAGAAAACAGGGTGTGCTCTTTGCGCTGGTAATGCTTGTCAATATCCATGAGGTCATTGAACCCTTGGCGAAGGCGGAGAACAATCGATGCAGGGTCGCTCGTTGGTGGAAGCTGCTGCAACTCACCGATCGCTGTATTCATGAGTGCGATTGCGGCGCGCAAGGCTTCGTTCTCGCGGCGGAACGTGTCGATCGGATGTCCTGGGACAATTTCCTTGCGATCAGCAATTTGAATCAGCACATCGCGGGTTACTTGCGAGTGGAGATCGCACATCGACCGGACTTCCTCCACCGGCATTCCTTCGGCCATCAGCTCCTGTTCCATGGCCATGATTTCGGAAGCGTCGGTCTGCTTCACCAGTTCGCGCATTTGTTTCTGTACCTGTTCGGGTGCTTTGCCGGCATGCAAGTGCTTGATTATGTCTTTCAATACCCGAATCCGGTTGGCTTTGTTGTCGATCAGTTCGCTCATTCCACACTCCTTGAAGTTCAAGAGTACGCAGGCGAATGAGGCAAGTAGATGACTTAAGTCACACCGGGGCTATTGAGACTCTTTCGGCAGCCCGCGAATATCGTGCTGTGGGTTTCACGTCTGGACGGCGCAAGTGCTACACGATTTGTCGGCATTGGAACAGTGGCGCCGAAGCCATCTGGAGGCCTTGGTTCAGTGCGCACCGGGCATAGGATGTTGCTGCTCACTCGCGTTTGGCACGAGCTGTAGATAGACCTGCTTAGGCAGATCCGTACTCCAATGGCGCGTGATCTTGGCATAGCCGACCAGGCCAAAGAAGATGATTGCGATCCCTGCGGCCATGCTCCAGACCGGAATAGCGTCACGCTTCCGCAAACCTCCAGGCACGGTCATGGCCAGCGCATCTTTCGCCGGACAAACTGCCACACATTCCAGACATCCGG
Organism: uncultured Acidobacteriaceae bacterium; assembly: GCA_963721155.1. Taxonomy (GTDB): domain Bacteria; phylum Acidobacteriota; class Terriglobia; order Terriglobales; family Acidobacteriaceae; genus Bog-257. The sequence continues at coordinate 963,250 of CAVRID010000005.1, forward strand.
TGCACTCGGCGGAGCGTATCTGGATGAGCTTGTCGACTGGCAGGACCGAGGGACACGCCTTGGCGCACTTGGCACAGTCGATGCAGGTGTCTGGGTTGCGCGTTATGCGCGATGGACTAAGCAGTGAGGCGAGTCCCAGGAATGCTCCATAGGGACACAGATAGCGGCACCAGAAGTTCTTGCTGAAGACGGACGCAACAACTATTCCGAGGACAACTAAGGCGGTCGTGCTACCGAGATACCGGAAGAAGTTCAGCATCCGCACGTCGACAATGACCGCGTAAGGGCTACCGAGAAATTCAGCGATAGCTGCCGCCGACATGCTCGCCACCGCGTAGGCGAAGAAGCTCAAGAGGATGTACTTCAGCGACCGCAGCACAATGTCGGCCCAACGCGGCAATTGAAAATCGCGGCGGAAAGTCGCCCGGCCTAGCTTCCAGAGATATTCGGAGACAGTTCCAACCGGACATAGCCAACTGCAGAACGATTTGCGGAACACGATCGACATCACCAAGAACGACACGAACAGGAAGAAGCCGGCAGCGTGCATATGTGGCAATTGTCGGGTAAGCAGAAAATACTTCAATTGCATGAGGCCTTCGATGGGCAGCCAACCCTCAACTCCAGCCGGACGGGAGACTTCCAGGGTCTGTCCGCCGCTTTCGGCCCAACGCACCCACAAATAGAACTGCACGCCGATCCACCCGTTCAATGCCACCAGGAAAAGCTGTACGCCTAATCGCAAGGACTGCGAGTATTCGCGATCGATTCGTCGAACCAACTTCTTACGAGGCTGGTTTGGAACTTGATCCGGCCTCGGCCAGAAAAGGTGGGGTGACTCCAGGACCGTTGAGAATCTCATCCAGAACGGACACCGACGATTCCGAACTGCTTTGTAATACCACCGGCACGGTTGGGGTCCTCTCACTTACAGAGTACGAGAAGAGTAAGTACGGGCCTATGACTTAGGTCATAGGCGGAGAACTGATATCGGCGAACTGTCGCATCTCGGTTTCCGGAGGCTTTTCCAAAGAAACGAACGCTGCTGGGGCGGGTTGACCCAGCAGCGTCGTTCCGCAGCAGATTCTTGCTCGTCTGTTGGGTTAACCCTTAGCTTCCATCGCGATAGCGCGCGGGAAGAGAATGTTGTTCTCCAAATGAATGTGCTGATGCAGATCCGTTTCGTAGCCCTCTAATGCCCCATACAGCGTGCGATAGGTGATGCAAGCGTCTTCGGGAACCTTGTAGTCAGAGGTGACGGAGCGCAGCGAGCGCAGGGCTTCGCCCGCTCCATCGTGTTCTTGCATCATCATGCGTACCGGGTTCGCCACCGTCCCGAACATCGCCGGGGGAGCGGGCTCTCCCGCGAGTGCGCTCTCTTCCATGAGCGATATGTAGGGAAAGAGCATTTGCTCTTCTTTCATCAGGTGAACCCTCAGCTCCTCAGCGAGCGCAGAGAAGACTTGCTGCACCTGGAGGAGTTCCGGATGATTCTTACCGTGTACCCCAACTACCTTGGCGGCAAGCGCCAGAACGCGAGGACTTTCTTCCCGAATGAAAGCGTGGTGAGTGGTTGTGATATGACCGATGAGGTCCGCGAGTAACTGCTTTTGCCAATCCTGACTGACTTCGGACTGAGTCGTTGCCAGGCTCTCTTCCAGCCTTGCAAGAGCCGCATCAACCGATATGTTGGCTTCGGCACATGCCTGGCTTAGAGTGCGGCTTCCACCGCAGCAGTAGTCGATTCCAAGCTTTTCGAATTCGCGAGTTGCGCTGGGCATCTCGACGGCGATTTCGCCTACGGTTTTTGTCGCTGCTAGTGTCATTTGCATTTCCTTCCGCGAGTGTCCGGGCATTGCGCCGTTTCCCGCCTATGAACGCAGACTAGTGGCTCGGCGGAGGAACACCTATGACTTTTGTCACGGAGAGGGGAATTTGTACGGTTCGCGAGCAATAAGAGCGGGCTGAGACTTTGGTCACTGCGCTGCTGACGAGCAATTGCTGAAATGCTTATATGAAACCCGAAGAGTTTCCGATCGATTTCTGCGAACGGCCCTACATCGTCATCTGGGAATTGACCCAGGCTTGCGACCTGGCATGCGTCCATTGTCGTGCTAGCGCACAGCCCAGACGAAATCCTCTGGAGCTCTCCACCGAGGAAGGCAAGCGTCTGATCGACGAGATTGCGCAGATGCAGGTGCCAGTCTTCGTGCTGACGGGAGGCGACCCGATCAAGCGACCGGACCTATTCGAGTTGATTGAGCATGCCAAAAGCGTTGGTGTCCGGGTTTCGCTGACGCCCAGTGCCACACCTCTGTTAACGCGGGACGTGATTCAGCGGCTCAAGCAATCAGGCCTGGCGCGGCTGGCGGTGAGTCTCGACGGATCTTATCGGGAAGTACACGATGCTTTCCGCGGTATGTCGGGATCGTTTGACCGCACCATGGAAGCGATCGAGTGGGCGAACCAGGTCGGACTGCCGGCTGCAGATCAACACCACATTCAGCCGCAGCAACGTCGGGGACTTCGACAGCATTGCAGCCTTGATGGAAACGAAGAGAATCGCGCTTTGGAGCGCATTCTTCCTCGTACCCACGGGTCGTGGCAAGATTGCGGAACTGTTGTCAGCCGACGAGTTCGAAGGAGTTTTCGCCAAACTCTACTCCTTGTCAAAACGCGCTCGCTTCCAGATCAAGACGACTGAAGCGCAACACTATCGTCGTTACGTGCTGCAACAGAAGGTCGCCGAGCGTCGTAACGGTGGTGAACGACTCGCCGATAACACTGCTAAAGTGCAGGACACGATCGGGCGTGCGCCGCGGGGTTTGAACGACGGCAAAGGATTCGTCTTTGTCTCGCATCTGGGCGAGGTATTCCCCAGCGGGTTCCTTCCGTTTTCCGCTGGAAATGTGCGCTCGGACTCGCTCGGCCGCATTTATCGCGAGTCGTCAATCTTTCAGCAGTTGCGCGATGATTCCCGGCTTGGAGGCAAATGTGGCGCCTGCGAATACCGCCATATCTGCGGAGGCTCGCGCGCCCGCGCCTACGCGTTGACTGGCGATCCACTCGCCGAAGAGTCTTGTTGTTCGTATGTGCCGAAAAACTACGTTGCGACCGAAGCTCCTCCGTCGCAATGGCAAGGACCGACCGCGTTGCATGTGCTGTAGAGGGAAAGCACCGGGGGCTCAGCCTCCGGATGCCTCCAACTCCGCTTCGAGGCGTTTCAGGGATGGAATCTCCAGCTTTCGGTTGTCGACCTGAATCAGTCCTTCAGCCTGCAGTCGGCCAAGATTGCGCGACACCAGTTCCCGAACAGTGCCGATCTGTGCTGCCAATTCGCTATTGTTCGACGGCAGCGTCAGGGAGATGCCATCCCCGTTTCCGCCGCGAACACCTTCGGTTTTGCCTAGTCGCACCAGAAGCGCGATGAGTCGATGCCGAACGGTGGTGAACGAAAGCTCTTCGATGATGCCTACAAGCCGGCGCAGACGTGCGCCGACCACCCGCAGAACTTTGAGCGCTACCTCGGGATGCTGCACACAGAGAGCCTGAAAATCCTGGCGACTGAAGAAAAGAAGCGTGCTGTCACCGACCGCCTGGGCCGAAGCGGGATAATTTCCGCCGTCGAAGACTGGCAGTTCGGCTATTGAGCTCCCCGGCCCGTCGATGGAAAGCACCTGCTCTCGTCCACCCGCTGAGCCCTTGAAGATGCGAACAGCCCCCGACTGAACGACATATAAGCCGATACAGGCATCGCCTTCATTAAAGATAAGTTCACCCGACGAGTATCCGCGCTGCACAAGGCGCGAGGTGAGGAAGGCGAACTCTTGCTCCGACAAATTGGAAAAAAGAGCTACACGTTTCAGTACCGCCGCCGATTCCCGGTCTGTGAGCATAGGAGATTTTACAATTTCTTCTTTGCGTCCGCGCTCAGCGGCCTTGCTCTGCGTGCGAGCGAACTCTCCCTTCCACTTTGCCCAGCGCTGTATGTGCGGTGGCCCAGGTACTGCGGTGCAAAATCTCTCGGCGGCTAACGAACCCGCAGGTTGCTTTGAAACGATTTCGGCTTCTGCCTGTAAGCGGCCAAATCAATCGCAATCCTCAGCCGCGGGCGGCACAACCCGTGCCGCGCGAATCGGAAGCGGGACCAGTTGACACCCATCGATTTATTGCCCGTCTTGCTTTGCGAGTGTCCACGCAGCCGACAAGGATGTCGATCTGAACGCCACTTTTCAGCTGTTCGATACTTGCCTGCAATCCCTGCCAGTTGAATCCCCAGAACATGTTCGTCCGATGCGCCAGTACGATGGCCTTTGGAGAGCCCGATTTCCGTGCGGCAGAAAGGCTGGCGTATACAGTTTGTTTCGCTCACGGTCTCGGGATCGATCAACGTGACATTCAGGCCTCCCCGGATGGCCAACGCCAGAAGAGCCTCATGCAGGTATGGGAGACCGGCGGCGATGGCACTGCCATTTCCGCCACAGCCAACAACCAGGATGTTTACCGGCCGCTCGAACAGCTGCGGGTCAGGGGAATGCGTCATATGCGCTTCCTTTTCTCTTGGTGTGAATCTACTTTCTGCGACAGAATCGAGCCGCCTTGTGCTTCCTTGTCGTATCGGAGCACTTTCGGTTGCGTGACCCTACGAATGAATGACAAGACCATCATCGAAGGCTGGATCAAGCTGTACAACCGTCTTAGCGGAAGTACATACGCCGTAGTCGATTGGCCAGACCAAAGCGAGCGCAACCAGAAGGCGATTGATGCCTTATGCGAAGATGCAGATGGCAGTCGACTCGCAATTGAACACGCGGTATCACCGTTTTTGAATCGCTCGCCGCATACGATCAGCTTCAGAGGAAAACATTCCCGTTCGCGTCATCGATCTGTTCAGCGTTCAGCCAATCGATCGTGACGAACTCATCACTTCGGCACGCGCGGTGGGCGGGACCGTCGTCACCGTCGAAGATCACTATGAACATGGAGGACTCGGCGATGCCGTCCTCTCCGCCCTGGCTGAGGAGCGAGTTCAGGTCCACAAGTTGGCTGTGCGAGAGATCGCTCACAGCGGAAAAGCCGCAGAGTTGATCGAGAAGTTCGGCATTTCTTCCGGACACATCGTGAACGCGGTCAAGTCTGCGTTACTGGCAGTTCCGCGCGATGCCGGCGGCGTCGCAGGATCCAAGAAATCACAGAAGAAGTCTTCCCGTCCCGCAATCATTGGCAAGAATATCAAGCCGACGCGACAGCTCCACGATGTCGGTCAAAGCCTCTGGCTTGACAACATCACCCGCGGGCTCCTGACGAGTGGAACACTCCGCGCATACATCGACAAACTCTCGATCACTGGACTCACTTCAAACCCATCGATCTTTGATCATGCAATTAAGAACTCGAACTTCTACGACGACGCCATCCGCCACAAGATGAAGGAGGGCAAGGCGGGCGAGGGGCTCTTCTTCGAACTTGCACTCGAGGATTTGACGCAGGCCGCCGACCTCTTCCGACCAGTTCATGACCGGACCAATGGCACTGATGGGTGGGTGTCGATGGAAGTGTCTCCCTTGTTCGCTCATGACACCGCGCACACGATCGCCGAGGCTAAGCAGCTCTATGCTCGCGCCGGGCGGCCTAATCTCTTCATAAAGATTCCCGGTATCCAGGAAGGTTTACCGGCGGTCGAGGAGGCCATCTTCGCCGGGGTGCCAGTGAATGTGACGCTGCTCTTTTCGCGTGAGCAATATCTGGCGGCGGCTGACGCTTACATGCGTGGCATTGAAAGACGCATCGAAGCCGGCCTCAACCCGGACGTTTGCTCCGTAGCTTCATTATTCATCAGCCGCTGGGACAAGGCGACGATGGGAAACGTCGCCAAAGACTTGCAGAACCATCTCGGGATCGCTGTCGCCCAGCGGACGTACAAAGCGTACCGCCAACTGCTCGATTCGGAGCGCTGGCAGCGGCTGGCCAATGCCGGAGCCCGTCCGCAACGCCTGCTGTGGGCGAGCACGGGCACCAAAGACCCCAATGCTTCCGACGTTCTTTACATCAAGGCGCTCGCCGCTCCATTCACCATCAACACGATTCCAGATGCGACATTACTTGCTTTCGCCGACCACGGCGAACTGGGTGAGCTTATGCCTGCCAACGGCGGCGATGCGGAGAAGATGATCACCAAGTTCCGCAATGCGGGCATCGACTATCACCAACTCGCCGCCGATCCGCAGCGCGAAGGTACTCAATCGTTCGTCAAATCCTGGGACGAGCTACTCAGTGCTGTCGCGTCGAAAAACGTGACCCTCAAAGCCACGGAGTGAGATCCGCTGCGATCGAAGCGATAAGCACTGGTTGTAGAGAGGCTGCCGAACTCTCTTTTCCTTCTGTGACAATCGTAATGCCAATAGAAACGAATGTAGCATTGCACCAAGCAATGCACTTGGCTCAGCATGAGCTTATAGGGCGTGAGGTATTCAGCGCGGCATTTGAGGTTAGGCGGAAGGGCGCACGTCGGCGGTGGTTGTGCGGATAAGTGTCTTTGTCGGGAAGACAATCCATGCAGGCCATTTACGGGCGTCATGTCACGACCCGGTCCGTGCTGCTGGGTAAGCTAGCGGAACCAGCCACGGCCCTGACGCTGTTAGGGCGCAAAGGGTAGGTGGTACAGGCAGCAGAAGAGTAGTCAGGTCTCGAATTCGCGGGTGCACTCCGAGAAGAATGTCAGGTCTCGGGTGCTCACGATGCAGAGAGAGAGGCGCATATGCTTTGGACAATGCTCGGGATCGTTCTGGTTCTGTGGCTGCTAGGTGTCAGCTTTCAGCTCAGCTGGGAGATTCCTGCAATCGCAATGCAGAGGTTGGCGGTTCGATCCCACTAGCTCCACCAATAAGGTCATATTGCCGGCGGTCTGATCCCCCGCCTGCTCGTTGTGGCGCTGGTGGTGCTGACCTTCAGCCGGTGACCGGATCCCGGCGTTTAGTCTGAAGGCAGAAAACATACGCACGGTCCCCAGCGGAGTTGCGCCTTTGATGGCGGTAGTACCAGTCCTCATGCAGGACTGAAGACCAGGATTGTCCGCGGCCTGAGCCCAAGTAAACGGTTGGAGGCCGGATCTGTGAGTCAGAGGTCGTTTTCGATCACGCCCATACCGCCCTTCCGGTTGGATCTCACCGCTTGGGCACTTCGTCGACGTCCGGAGAATGCAATAGATCGCTGGGATGGGCGGACCTACCGGCGTGTTTTGATGATCGATAGTCAAGCGATAGAAGTGGCTGTACACCAGAGTGGCGGCCCAGAGGCGCCACAACTGGAAGTCGATGTGACCGCCTCTCGTCTCACGCTGTGGCAGGCAGAGTCTGCGAGGTTGTTGCTCGAACGCATGCTGGGAGCGCATGAAGACTTGAGGCCTTTTCACAGGCTGGCAATGCGCGATCGGAGATTGCAGCCGTTAGTAGAAGAATTCCGCGGGCTCAAGCCACCGCAATTTCCCACTGTGTTCGAGGCGGTGGCCAATGGCATTGCGTGCCAACAATTGTCACTGCTGGTGGGAATTCTTCTGCTTAGCCGCTTGGCGCATAGAGTCGGCCTCACATCGGCAAACTCGACAGATGCACCCCACGCGTTCCCCGATCCGACAGAGTTCTGCGGAGTGGAGACACAATCTTTGAAATCTCTGGGGTTCAGCACCAACAAATCGCAGACTTTGATCGATGTCAGTTCCGCGATTCGTGATCGGTGCCTGAACCTGGAGTCGTTAGTTAAACTCGACAACCAAGCAGCACTTGAAGAACTGGTGAAACTGAAAGGGGTAGGTCGCTGGACTGCGGAATACGTTCTACTCCGGGGGCTCGGGCGATTGGACATTTTCCCTGGCGATGACGTTGGCGCTCGCAAGAAATTAGCCCATTTCTTGCGCAAGAAAAACCCGTTGGACTACGACGGGGTGCGCAGGGCCGTTGCCAGCTGGCAACCCTATGCGGGTTTGGTCTATTTCCACCTCTTGTTGGCTCGCATAAAGAAGGCTGGATGGCTCTGTTCTTAGCATCCCCTGCGCGCCACGATCCGCAACTATAGACATGGTTAGTTCAGGATTACGAATGATCCGGTTCGATGCTGCTCCTAAGGCCGATTGGTGGATTGGGACGTATTGCCTGCGGGCAACCCAAAAGCGGCGAAGTCATTCAGCTGTTCTTCTTTGTGGGTCGAAAAAACTTGGCGATAATCGAAGGCCCGCACCTGTAATGCAGAGCAAGGGCAGAGCGAGAAGCAGCTGGCTCCGCGTATCGTTTTGTCTCAGGATCGTGATCAGCAGAATCAGGTCGGCCAACAGTAACATGGTCAGCGAGAGGCCGCGATGAAAGTTGCGGAGTTCGGACTGTATCCACGAGTCAGGTTGCACCTCAATCACGCGGCCTTCATCGGAGTCGGTGCAGCGGTTCTTAATTGGGCAGCTATTACACTGATGTGCCAACGCCCGATATCGCACAACCGTCGATTCCCGCATCGCCTCAGCCCGATAAAGGTGTTTGCCATTAGGACATTTCCAAATATCCAAGTCCGAGTGGTAAGAGAATCCAACCGTGCGGACCCTCTGCGTTCGTTGATGTGAATGACGTGCGAGGAGTTCGAGGCCTGCTGCTACCAGCGCCAGGAAGATTGCGTAGCCTGCCCCCAACAGTGCCTCAACATCGATGCCGCGCATGACTAACGTCCTCCTGTTCCGCTCACTAATTCAGTGAACAAGATGTCTCTTGGCTCCTCGACTGTACTCTGTGTCCTCATATGACGAACTCCCAGCCAGCAGAGATAAAGAACTGGCAGGGTCCCACCGAGAATGAATACGGTATCGCCAGGGAGCCTTAGCCACTCGATGAGCGAATTGGTTGGGTTGCCGATGAATTTCAGGCTGCGAGCATCGTAGTACCCGTAGGCGATGGAGTGATACAGCTGCAGCACCCCCAATGGAAACAAGGTGGCAAAAACCATCCAGGCCAGCCCGAGATTCAATGACCAGAAGCTGATCTTGGCAGCTCGATCGGACCAGCGCTCTTCCGGGATGATGTAACGCAAACAGAATAGAGCCAGTCCAACTGACAGCATCCCATATACGCCCATCATTGCTGCATGTCCGTGGTTTGGCGTCAGGGCGGTACCGATTTCGTAGTACGACACAATGGGGAGATTAATCAGGAAGCCAAAGATCCCGGCGCCCAGGAAATTCCAGAAACCGACCGCAGCCAGGAACATCACGGCCCAATAATGTGGGAACGATGTCCTTGATTTGGTTTCCTGCTGAGCTCCGAGTTGCAGGAAGCTCCAGGCCTCGAGCGTCAAGAGCGTGAGCGGAATCACCTCAGCAGCGGAGAAGAATGCCCCCAAGGCCATGTGAATAGAGGGCTCGCCTGAAAAATACACATGATGCATCGTGCCGATCACGCCGCCCGCAGAGTACAGCAACATATCAAGATAGATCATCGTTAACGCGACCCGCTCCTGTACTACGCCGAGCAGCACGAAGACGTATGCGACCATGATCGTGGTGAATAGCTCCAGGAAATCCTCAACCCAGAGATGCACCACCCAGAAGCGCCAGAAATCGGTGGTTGTAAAGTGCGAGCCGGGATGGGCGAGCAGGCCCACGCCGTAAAACGCGGGAATTGACAAAGCTGAAAAGAAGAAGAGCCAAGGCATATTGCCCATGTGCTCGCTGTGCAGTCGCCCGCGGAGACCACGAAAGAGGATGATCACCCAGAAGAAGAGCCCAAGCGTCAGCAGAATTTGCCAGAACCGCCCAAGGTCGAGATATTCAAAACCCTGGTTACCAAACCAGAGCCAGGCATTCTTGAACCATCCTTCGATTCCGGCATACTCGCCAAACAGGCTTCCAAAAACCACGATCGCCAAGGCACCCAACAGTCCGTACGCAAGCAAGTGTTGTCCTCGCGGTTCGCGACCGGCAATCATCGGCGCCAGGAAGATCCCAGCGGCAAGGTAAGAGGTCGATACCCAGAAAATGGCGAGTTGCAGGTGCCAAGTACGAGCAATGTTGAATGGCAAAAGCCGCGCAAGGTCGATGCCGAAGAAGTTGGCAATCTCTGCCCGATAGTGCTGAGATGCGCCGCCAACAAGGGTCTGCAGCAGGAAAAGCAGCCCCATGACGAGAAAGAACCAGGCACAAGCCCGTTGCGCCGGCGTTAACAGAACTTGGTTCGGAGGACGAAACGATACGGTCTGCTGTTCACGGCCATGCCAGCCTAAGAAGTTCCAGCGACCAAAAGCGGCAAACAACAGACCAATTCCGCCGAGTAGCGCGATTAGCGAGAGCACGCTCCAAACAATGGCGTCCGCGGTCGCCCGATTCTCGACGAGAGGCTCGGGTGGCCAGTTATTGGTGTAGGAGTATGGAAGACCCGGCCTCAGGGCCGCGGAAGCCCAAGCCGACCAACTGAAGAAGGCGGTCAGTTGACGAATTTGCTCGGGGTCACGAATGGCGTTGGGCCGAAGGCCATATTTGGTAGTTGGTTCGCCGAAGAACTCGCCGTAATCGTTGCGCAGCTGCTCAAACGCGTGCGCTTGGGCGGCCGTATACATCAACGCGTCGGTAGAAGGGTCGTAGCGATTGTTCTTGAAATCGGAGACTGTCTGCAGCTTGGCCCGGTCTGAGGATTCTCCTCCATAAAACTCCGTAACGCTGAGCGCCGCACGGTGCAGATAGTCGGCAGTGAAATCTGGCCCTAGATACGCGCCGTGTCCAAAGATTGAACCGTATTCCATCAGGCCGTTGCGCAGAAACACAGCCTGTCCAGCAAGGATGTCGGTACGAGTGAACAGAACATGGCCGGAATCATCGGTAACCCGCCCTGGAATCGGCGGCTCACCTGTGTAGGTGCGATACGCCAACATCCCCATCACCGTAAAGCCGAAAATCATGACGATGGCGACTGCCTGCACCCAGCCGCGCGATATCAGCAATTGGCGCTTCGATTCGAATGCCATTCCGTCACGCTCCTCACATGCCTATCAAAATTTGTTACGGCGTTTGCCACCCCAACGTGATGGCCGGGAATCTTACACCAAACTGCGAGCTTGATGGGAGGGTACAGGTGTCATCAGCCCAGTGACGTTTGCTCTATTTGCCGAATTTAGCCCAAGTCGGACCATACTCATGTCATACGACGCGCAAATTTTCCTTCAAAAGATCGATCTAATGCCTGTTGAGTTGGAGACAAGCCGATGAGTGCACGGGACGAAAACTGCCAATCCGATGAACACCGCGCCAGTCTGACCAGACTTCCTCAGTTGGCAGAGCCAACAATTCAGTTCAATCTGGCCAAAGAATTGGAACAACTTCATCATGCAGGAGCTTGGGATAATACCAGCGGTCGCAGTTCGAAGACCATGGCGAAATACTCGGACTTCAGAATCGTATTGGTTTCAATGAAGGCGAACACCCGAATGGAGCAACATCGGGCCGAGGGCAGAATCTCGATTCAGTGCCTGGAGGGAGAGATGCGCATACACCTTCCCAATACACAAAAAGTGGAAATGGCAGCTGGGGATTTCCTGGTTCTGGACTGTGGAATTCCGCACGATGTTGAGGCCCTGGTGGAGAGCGCGTTTCTGCTGACCATCTGCTGGCCAAATTCACACGAAGCAGCCACGAAGTAGGAAGAGGATGGTTTTCCTCCGTCCCAAGCGCAGAATGCCCAACATGACGATTGCGGTCAATGGGAAGAACATGCAGGGTGCCCGAAGAATATTCCCCTGACCACTCAATCTCCATCGTTTACGGCCAGGTGATGAAAAAGGCGATACTCGATCTCTTTCAAAAGTAAGCATCCCCGTATTGCCCCCTTTTGATTGCTGTGCTCCTCTTCGCAGAGCGCCGTCCCCTTCCAACTCCTTTGGTGGCCCGGGAGGTACTGCACTCCGCTTAAGGCCACCGAGGCCACCTGTCTGTGGCGCTATACTTGCTTTACCGGTCGCAGTGCTCAACGGACTATTCGTATCGATATCGACCACAGATGTTTAGGTATTCCTCTGAATATGCTGGAAACTGAGCTGTTTTCATTTCTCGAGAACACGACAGATGCCGTATTTGTGGTGACGGGCCAAGGCGAGATTCGATTCTGGAACAAGTCAGCCGTCAAGTTATTCTGTCTTGGCTCAGCGTGAAATGGAGAACGGGCGTTCTCCGTTAGTGTAGATTCCGCCCCTGCGGGGCGGGGATTTTCCAGGCATTGGGGGTCTATCGTCCGATGTCTGCTGCAGCCCGGGGAAAAACCAGCGCGAGAGCAGTGAACTCCCGCGCCGCGTAACATCGGCTCGATGAGGCCCACCAGAGTATCCCTCAGCATGGTTGCCTCCCGGCAGAGCCCGCCTCTGTTTCCTCTGGCGAAGTCATTGTAATCGGTGAATCGAGAAAGGTTGCAACCTGTTGCCGGCGGAGTTGCCGCAAGCGGCGAGCCTGTTCCAGTTTGCGATCACGTTCAGCATGGATCTCGGCCTGGCGCCCCAGCAGCATGTCCTGCGGGGTCACATAGCCGATCGCGCTATGCAGACGCACCGTGTTGTAACGATCCACATAGGCTTGAATCAAGCGCCGCGCATCGTCCAGAGTCAGCGGCGTGAGCGGCCGGATACATTCCTGCTTGAGCGACTTGTGCCAACGTTCGATCTTGCCATTCGACTGCGGATAATAAGGCGAGGTACGCACGTGCGTCATCCCCGAGATGCGAATGAACTCCTTGAAGTCGCGAGCGATGAACTGCGGCCCATTGTCGGAAATCATCCGCGGTTTGGCCTCCGGATACTTCTCTTTGGCGCATTCCAGAATCCGTTCGATGTCGGCTTCCTTCATCGACTCCCGCAGATCCCAATGCACGATCGAACGACTGTAACCATCCAGAACGCTGCACAGGTAATAGAAGGTCCCACAGAGGTTGAGGTAGGAAACATCGATATGCCAATGTTGATGTGGCTGCAGCGGTTGCTCGAAGCCGGTGCCCTTGCGCGACGGCTTGCCTTTCCACCGGGACAGCAGTCCAGCTTGCTGCAACACCCGCCAAACGCTCGCCGGACTAACCGCCACAACCCCAGCATCCAACATCATGAAGGTCAGCCGCCGATAACCCTCCAAAGGGTTTTTCAGATGGAAATCGATGATCGCTTCTTTCTCCCACAGCTCCAGCCAGAAATCACGGGGAATCCAACCGTTGTGTTCGTTGACGCAACCGTAGCGCTGTTGCCAGTCATAGAACTTGCTGGCGGTCACGCCCAACCAAGTAATGAACCGCCCGACGCCGATCTCGGCCTTCTCCGACCAGCGCCGGACGAAGTCCACCACTTGGTCCCGCACGTCATGCGGCACCCAGCCGCCGGTTAGAGTTCCCCAAGACTTTTTTTTAGCGCGATGTGCTCGGCCATCAACTCGGCCAGGACCTCGTCCTTGGTCTGCACCTTCTTCTCCAAGAACTCAATCCGTTTCTGCTTCTCCTCCACCTGGCGGTGGGGACGCTCCTGAGCCTGAAAAGCGGCCGCTCCGTTCTCGAAGAACTCCTTCTGCCAGCGGTAGAACACCGTCGGCCGCAAGCTCAGTTCCTCACACAGGTCCGAAACCGGAACCCTGTCCAAAAGGTGGCGCCTCAGAATGGCCACCTTCTCCTCTGCGGTGTAATGCTTTCGTTCCTTTTTCATACGTTCGCTCCGCTATCTTAACGGACGAACGCTTTCTCCATTTCCAGCTGAGGCAGGACAATAAGACTCCACCGACTCGACAGCTTGGAGTTCATGGCCAACAGCGATTTGGAGTCTAGCGGATCGATCATGAAGAACCTGGGATGCTTGGGGGAGAGCGATCCTTGGACAATAGCTTGACCGTGATCATGCTTCCACGATGGCAAACCGGGCATTCCCGCAGAGAGTGACCGGTGAGCTTCTCGTATCGATCACGATAGTCCTCGCAGGGCTGCGGTTGGGAAGAGCTTTGGTTGGGAGGAATCATGCCCAGCAGTTGGCGGCAATGCTCCAACTTTTCTTTGCGGTATCGATTGCCCTGGAACCCGTAATAGCGAATGCGGTGGAATCCACTGGGGAGAACATGGAGGAGGAATCGCCGGATGAACTCCTCGGCCGAGAGGGTCATGATTTTCTGCTGATTGTTATCCCGGTAGTCCCGCCAGTTGAACTTGACCTGCCCGTCCTCGATATCCAGCAGTCGATGGTTGGAAATCGCGACCCGGTGAGTGTAGCGGCCCAGGTAGTCCACCACTTGCTGAGGTCCGGCGAAGGGCGGTTTGGCGTAGACGACCCATTTCGCGTCGCACAGCGGATCGAGATAACGGCGGAAAGTCTGGGGATCTTGAAGGGCCTCGAGGGAAGAGAAGAAGTTGAGTTTACCGGCGTCGAAGGCCTCCTGCAGATAGGTCAAGAACAATCGGCGGAATCGGCAGGACAGCACCCGTACGGGCAAGAAGAAATTGGGGCGGCAAGGAATCCAACGGGTACCGTCGGGCGAGATCCCGCCACCCGGAACGACACAATGCAGGTGGGGATGAAAAAGGAGATTCTGTCCCCAACTGTGCAGTACCGCGAAGAAGCCGATCTCGGCGCCCAGATGTTGGGGATCGGCAGCAATGGTGGACAAGGTCTCGGCCGTGGCTCGGAACAGAATGCCGTAGACAAGATCTTTGTTCTGGTAAGCAATGGCCGCGATTTGTTCGGGGAGAGTGAAGACGACGTGAAAATAGTGCGTCTGGAGAACTTCCGCTTTCCGTTTTCCAAGCCACTGCGCACGCGCCAACGACTGGCATTTGGGGCAATGTCGATCGCGGCAGCTATCGTAGCAGGGCCGCTCGAAAGGACAGCTGTCGCAGCGCTCGAGATGACCGCCAAGGGCCGCCGTGCGGCACACCTCGATCGCGGTCATGACGCGCCGCTGTGACGTGGAGAGCGACGCCCCATGCTTCTGTCGATAGGCTTCACCATAGCGGCGGAAGATGTCCGCCACTTCCAGCTTTGGGCGATCCATGGGGCCCAGCGGCTAGAAGAGCGATGGCGGAGTAGGCTTGACCTCCTGGGGAATAGGGTGTGGTAACAAGTCGAGCGGACTCGAGGTGGAGCACACTTTGCTGGTTGCGATACGGAGATATTTTGCTGTGGTGGCCAGGCTGCGATGTCCCAGGAGCAGTTGAATGGTGCGGACGTCGGTGCCTTGCTCCAGGAGGTGGACGGCGAAGGCGTGGCGCATGGAATGCGGGGTGATGGGTTTGGAGATCTTGCACAAACGGTGGGCGTTCTGGCACTCGCGCTCGACTGCGGCCCGGGTGATGTGCTGGTCCGGCATATCGCCGGGAAAGAGCCAGTGCGCAGGCTTTTCCACTCGCCACCACTCTCGCAGGATCTGCAGCAGCCTTGGGGAGAGCATCACGTAGCGATCCTTCATTCCTTTGCCTTGCTCGACCCGTAAGACCATGCGCTTGCTATCGATGGAAGGGGGTGTAAGAGCGATGGATTCGGAGACGCGCAAGCCTGCTGCGTAGCATGTGGTCAAGATGGCGCGGTGCTTCCTGCTAGCCACACAGGCAAGAAACTGCACAACTTCCTCAGGACTGAGGACTACGGGCAGGGTCTGAGGCTTTTTCGGAGCGGGGATGATGTCTTCGAAGATCCAGTCCTTCTTGAGAGTGACTCGATACAGGAAGCGAAGTGCGGAAATGGCAATGAGGATCGAACTGGTAGCCAGCTTCTTTTCCTTCGTCAGGTAGACCTGATAGGCACGAATCTGCTCGGGTGCCAACCGCTCGGGTGACTGGTGGAAGTAGCGGGCAAAGAGTGTGACCTGCTGGACGTACGACTCTTGGGTGTTCACCGCCAAATTGCGGATCTGCATGTCCTCGAGCATGCGCAAACGAAGAGAAGTCATGGAAAGCTCCTTTGTCGGATGGATTCGCTGCAAGCAGCGACTCCATGGTCCCGCAAAGAGGCGTACGTTTGGAACAAGACGTGAAGTGAAACCCAGATGGATTTCCGCTGCCACGAACTGAAGGTCGCCCTGATTCCTACCGCGTAGCGGTTTAGTCCAATACCCGTTATGTTTCGCACACCATAACGGGTAAAGCTCCGTGACCGACGGCAGGCGGTTCTTCTTCTTGTGATTCACTCGGTTCTTGGGCTGCCCAAGAATGAACTGGCCGCTGGAGGCGTTGTTGCCAAGGTCAAGCCAGTACAGAACCCGCGAATTTAGTACCCACTTGTCGATGGCCCGCCGAGCTTTGCGCGTATCGACACACCCAATCACGAGATCGACCTCTGCGTTCTTGGCGATCTGCTGTATTTGAGCCTGCATGCCCTGCCAGTTCAGTCCCCAGAAGAGGTTGGTCCGATGTGCTAGCACGATAGCTTTTGGAAAACCGACCTCCGTTCGGCAAAAAGCCTGGCGCACGCAGTTGGTTTCGCTGACCGTGTCCGGATCGATCAACGTGACCTGCAGGCCGCCAGGGTGGCCGAAGGCCAGCATGGCCTGGTGGAGGTAGGGGAGGCCGGAAACAATCGCGCTGCCGTTCCCGCCGCAGCCGACCACCAGGATGCGAATCGGCCGCTCCAGCAATTGAGGATCGAGAGTGTGGGTCATCGTCGCTCCGTCTCCAGTCTTTTCAGGTATTGTTCCAGCGGCTCCAGCTCGATGAGCGTAGACAGCGGGAACCGCTCCTTTCCTGCCAGGCCTTTCCAGAGTGCCGTCGTTCCGCCACGGCGCTTAGTCAAACGTCCGCCTCCGCCTGGATGGGTGAATTCGCTCTGGAAGAATGCTTGTTGCCATTGAGCGATTGAAGTCACGGTCAGGGACTTCGGCGCGCGCATCGTGCCTGCAAAAACGGCCCCGTCACCTCCGATATTCCAGTAGGGCGCTGCCGCCAGTTTGCTGTCTGGATGCGGCCTTTGGGTGGCAAAAAGGGCGCGAACGTACAAAACATTGCTACGCACGACGAATAGTAACGCAGAGTGGGGGAACCGTTTGCCGGAGATACCTTCAAGTTCCGATCCGGCGCGGAAGAACATTGGCCGCACCGCCGCGGGTGTCCACCATGCCAGCAAGTCCGGGGTTCGCGCGACGACATGGTCCGGCAAGAACTCCACCGGGCAACCAGTCCCCAGTTGACGGGCCAACTCCCGCAGGCTCGCGGTACTGAGCAGTTGTCCAGCGCCAAGAACGGGACTTCCATCGCCATTTTGTTGCACTACGCCGTGGACGGTCGCCATGTGTCGGGTTCCGTGATCGTTCCTGTAAAGGAGCACGGCCTGGTACAGCTTCAATTCGAGTTCGCTTCCGACATCAATACTGAGTCGCATGTGGGTTTCTCCCGGCTCTCGATAATGGTTTTGATCCGCACCGTGAGCACTAGCACCCGCAGGAGCGTCTCGATGATGGCCAACGCTTGGCGCACACCGGCGGGATCATCCGGCCGCAGCGGAACGATCAGATTGGGCTCCGGAGTCTCCTGGCCCCAGTGCTCGCATTCGTCATCAAAACACGCCATGACGGCGTCGCCCGCCCGGAAGTACAGCAAGAGAGCGGGCAGCGGTAGGTCGAGCGAATGGTAATGGCGCTCGCAGTCGAGCCACTCCTCGTCGAGCCTAGGCCGTTCCATCGAATGGGAAACTCGCTGTAACTCAATGGTGGTTTCGACCAGCTCCCTCAACCTTGGGACGGCAGGAGCTGGAAACGAGGCGAGAGGCCGGGCCGGGTCGGAACGTTGCTTGTCCGCCAAGCAATCCGGGAGATCTTGATCGAGCTTTGGGATCTCGTAAGACTCAGGATCATCCTCGCCTTCGGCCCACTCAGTCATTTGCTCGATGCGCTCCCTGGCGTCCAAATTGTCATAGACACGGATCCAGCGGTATAGAGCCTGGCGCAGCCCGTCGTAAAATGCCTGTCCCATGCCGGCGGTAACGCCTTCAAGTTCTGTGATCGCCTCACCCACGCCCAAGGCAAAAGATGACTCCGTGTTGA
The DNA here is from genome assembly GCA_963721155.1 of uncultured Acidobacteriaceae bacterium. Lineage (GTDB taxonomy): Bacteria > Acidobacteriota > Terriglobia > Terriglobales > Acidobacteriaceae > Bog-257. The sequence goes on from CAVRID010000005.1 coordinate 981,254, forward strand.
GAATGAAAAAAAGCTGTCCGGGGGAGGTCGGCTCCGCCTCGCCGTACACCCTGTCGACGATTGCTTCCCCGAGTGTCAGAGAAAGTTCGAAGTGTTCAGCGATGATGGATTGGCCGTTGGCGACCAAATAGCGGCGAAGCGCATGCTCGACGAGAGTGGAGGGGATTTTCTTTGCGGCGATCCAGCCATCCTCGGTGGCGAGATTGATATCAACCAGGGTTTGGGCCAGCGCGGTGAGGGCGGACAAACCGAAGCTGATCTTATTGCCGGCGTGAACTGGTTCGAGCCGCGGAATCCCGATCAGGCTGGCGGGATTGGCCAGATACCGGGTCCGGGGAAGACGGGGTCTCCCCTTCCTTGCAGTGAGAGAGCCCGTGCGAGGGCACTGCTTGCTTCTTGAGAGTCTTTGCATTCGACCAGCTCCTGCATCAATCTGGCCAGAGGGTTGGCGCTGGCCTGCCGACCCTCTGCTTCGCGGATTTCCCGTAATAGAGATGGTTTGCTGGCGTCCGGCATGTCATCAGCCCTTCGATCCGATAGCGCGCTCGAAGGTGTAACGCAGACGGTCGCCAACCGTCTCAGGTCCGGTAATGGCTGCGTTGGTCAGCTCGGGAAACTGAGCGGCGTAGAACGAACGGACTTCTTCAATCGAGAATTTGGGGTTCGGGCATGGCAGCGTAGTTCCGTGGTAGAGAAATTCACGTTCGACCAGGTTGATTTTCAAGATGTTTCACCTACCTCTTCTTCTGCGGCTGTCGATTCCGGTTGCGCCTGTGGCGCAAACAGCGACGGTGCCTCTGGTTCCCGAGGAACGGGTGCCGCCGCTGGTGCCGCTGGCGTTGTTGGGCTGCTCGCGCAGGATGGCTTCGAGGTTTTCTTTCGTGCCTCTTCGCGAGCCACTTTGGCAGCTGCATCCATTTCGGCTTTGGCAGAGGCCAGTGTGGATTGGAGTTGGATGTGCGCCCCAGTGAATTCCACCAACTGCTGAGGAAGGTCGCGATCGAGTTCCTCGGCTGTGCCGGTGATTGCCAACGGGGTGGTGAGGGCGTTGTCTTCGGTTTCGGACCCCTTCTGCGGAACGACGGTCGCCCTTATCGTATCGCCCTCAATGAGGGAGATTGTCAATAGCAATCTGCGTTTGCGCAGCAAGGGCATCAGTTCGGTGAACATTGTTTCTCCTCCATATAACTAATCACTTATTGACAAGCTTGCAGAGGCGATCGGGAAGGGGCGGACCCGTGCGCCCTAGCGGTGGTCGAGGACCAGTTTGCAACTACGCAAGAATCAGCAATTTGTCGTATTTCGTTATGAATGCGCGATAGGAGGTAGGGTTATCGGCGTTGAAGGCATCGAGCCAACTCTGGAGCAAGAACTTAAGCTGTGTCTCGGAAAGCTGCTGGTCCTGCCATAGAACACATGAGCTCGCGAATCCTCCCCGCGTCAGCAACATCGATGACGCTGTGAGAGCGGCGGAAAAAGCCAGAAATCTTCGGCGGTTCATATCGACCTTAGACGCCTCAACGGGAAATTCGAAATCGCTTAGATAGAATACCCCTTGGATCCTCGGCAACACGGAAGGTGGCCTGGCGAGGATATGGATAGATGTCCTAACAGTCTCAGTCGCGACCGTACCGTACATGCACGAGCGTAAATGTTGCGAGGCTAATTACTAGGATCATGGTGCGTGTCCTTTCTCCGTTCGAGGAACGATGTTGCTATGCCGGCGAAGAAATCGGCAGAGGACTCCGAGGCGAGTGGATTACCCATACGAGAACGAACGCTCCTGCTAACATCAGGAAGGCCATCACGCTCCCTTCCGGCCCAACGACGCCCCCCGTCAGCCAATTCGGTCCGTGCAAAGTGGCATTCATTAGCGCATTCCTTGCAGGGAATCCGCCGTCTGGAACTCCAAAGAGGAAGGTCTCCGCGTAATCGAATCCTGCATGCATCCCGACGCTCAGCCACAGGCTTCCCGTCCGTTGTAGCGCAAGGCAGCTCACGACTCCAAAACCTGCTGCCATTAATGCGCCCACCCAGGTTTCGCCTCCATTCAAGAAATGCACTGCTCCAAAAAGCGCACTCAAAATCACCGCCGCCGGAACCCGACCCGTTCCCCCACTGCCGGCGGATCCGAGCAAGAGCCCGGTCATTATGTTTCCGGGTAAATCGAAGTTTGCGAAGTTGAATAAGTTGTATGTGCCGATGCCGGGTTCCACGCTCAGCTTCTCGCGGAAGACATACTTCCAGGAGAGCTTTAGATCGGAGGCTCGCAACCAACTAAGGTCAACCTGGCCGTTTGGCGCCAGAGGAAGTGGAGGAGCGACAGCTCCCAAAGCCTGCAACTGCCCAAGAGTAAATAAGCCATTACTGATTAGGACCTGGCCAGCGGGAGTCGCTTGTCCTGCGACGCTACTGTTGTACTTATTAATGACGTTGTTGAGATTACCGGCATTGATTCCGCGATCGAAGTTCCCGAAGTGCGTTCCCGGCATCGGATCTTGCACCGTGCCATCCCCAGTGAAGTCTGTGCGAAAGATTTCCCCATAACCCAGATTGGTATTGGGTACGAACAGCGTTGTCGACAGGGGCTGTAGAAGTGAAAAATGAGGCCTATACGGACAGAGCACGGTAGTTCTGCAACAGCACCGAATGAGATCTGGTGAGTGCGGTCGAGCCCAGAGGCTCCAAAATAGCGATTGGGCCTGCTGTAATCCAAAGCGAAACTGAAGATGTCTTGATCTGTGGCTTGATTCATAGCTCCCGAGTTCTCAAACCTCGACAAGCTGTAGGCCCACTGGAAGTTCAGAGAGCGCAAAATAGGCGAAGGGATGGTAGTCATACTTTGTGTAACCTTGATCAGAAGTCCGTTGTAGACGGATCGCCCGATCGGCTCCAAGAATGGCAAACTGGGTGCCAGCGGATTGGAACCCTGAAAAGCGCAGATGGGACATACCCCGCCAAAGTCATTGGCCGATGTCACACCGTTCGCTGCGTAGTTCACCATCGTCGCTCCGTTGTTGATGGCGCAGTTGATGGCTACGGCTCCCGTCCCCGTGCCACATCCAAATGAATTGTTGGTTACGGAGATGGCGGCACGAGCATTGGCCGGGTTGAAAAATCGTGCATCCCCCACGTGGTTCTGGTCCACGCTAAGCAGGTAATGCGAGCCCACGTTGCGAACGTAATCGGCGGTGAGCACCAGATTGCGCCGGATTTCTCTTTGCACCCCGATGTTCATCTGGACAGAGCGCGGAGTCCGATAATTAGGTGCAAGGAGGCCGAACGGCAGACTCAGTCCTTTTGCAAGCAAAGTTTCAGCAAACTGCGGATTGGGGTTGTTTAGATTGCCGCCCGAAAGAGCCTGATATTGAGTTTGGAAGGCTACGATACTGGATACCGCAAAACCGATAGGAATTGGTCCTCCATCAGCAGTACCGCATACGCCCGGTCCAGGAGTGATCGTTCCACCAGGTACGGGGATGGGGAGCGCTATTCCAATACTGCTGCAAGCGGCCGGAACGGAGTTGAAAGCACCGCGTGACAACCGAATCGGACGGTCAAAGAACACGTTATTCCAAATGGAGTTCTCAAAGAACAACCCCACACCGCCTCGGATGGAGGTCTTCCCGTCGTGGAATGGGTCCCAGGCGAATCCCACTTGCGGGCCCAGATTCGTGTTTGGCTGCCTCACAGAATTGCCTAAACCTGCAACAAGCGCATTCAACTGGGGGAGAGCCGGAAGATCGCTGTCGGTCCGTCCTGTATCCCGGACGTAGCGCAGGCCATAATTCAACGTAAAATTGGACTTGACCTTCCAAACATCCCCGACATACGCACCTATGCGGTTGTTTGGACCTAGTCCGCCTGCGGAGGCGCCGAAAGCCGGCTTTTCCGAAAAGAATCCCAAACCGTTGCCTACGCTGACGAATTCCACAGGATAGTTCAATGGATTCGAGATGCCGCCCGGAAAGCAAGGAACCGCGACACCGCAGGAATTGGCGGCAAACGACTCTTCCAGGGGGCCGACGTAGGTGAAGTCCGATGGCTGAATACTTTGAAATGCTTCCCAAGTGAAGCCTTGAATGTGGTCAAATGCGAGCCCGAACCGGATAATATGAGAGCCGACTGCCTTGGTACCGTCATACTTAATTTGGTAGTTGCTTTGGGCTGTGGTCTGTGGCGCCAAGTAATTAGCCCCGGTATTTAAGCCAGGGTCAACCATGGTCAATTCCAAGCCTAGGTTGGCTAAAGGTAAATCGCTGTTCTTCGTCTCATTCACAATCTGGTTCTCAAATTTCAGGTACTCAAACCGGATAGCGTGGGTGAAAGTGGCCTTATTGAAGTTCGCTCCCAAAACCTGCGTTCGAGTGATGTTCTTGGTGTCGTAGACCTGATAGCCCGCACCTTGAGTGGCGAAAAGAGAGCTCTGGTAATAGGAATAGCGATAGAAAAGGCGGCCACTCGGGGCCAGCTGGTAGTCGGCGCGAGCGAGGACATTGGTCTCACGAAACGGTGAAGTAAAGCCGCCGGAAAAAGCCTGGAACGGAGGTGCGACCGGTACAGGTGCGAACAGATCCTGTCTGGTGCGCTCAGCGTCAAGAGAGAAAAAGGCCTTGTCTCTTAAGATTGGCCCTCCGAAATTACCCCCGAACTGCGATCTTTGGAAGGATGAGTCAAAACCCGGCGGAGTGGGCAATCTCGCGGCAATCGAGCTGTCTCGGAACAGGTCGAACGCCTCACCATGGAAGCTGTTTGTGCCCGAGCGTGTGGTAACGTTAACTGCTCCCGAAGAAGTCAGTTCAGTCGACAGGTCCAGGCTAGATTGGCGGAGTTGGAACTCGTGAATCGCAGAGAAAGGAATGTCAGTGGTGGGGGTGCCAACGGTTTCGTCGCTGACGTCCACCCCATCCACTTCAATGCGGGCTGTGCGGCCGAAGCGGCCCCCGAACGAGATCGAGGAATAGCCCGCCTTGGTGGGATCAAAATTCTGCCCATCCCTGAATTTGCACGCCCGGTTCAAGCTGTGCCGTATCCAAGAAATCTCGCGGCAACCGAGCTGTCTCGGAACAGGTCGAACGCCTCACCATGGAAGCTGTTTGTCCCCGAGCGTGTCGTGACGTTAACTGAAGTTGCGGCCGTTTATCGGCAGCTCTTCAATCTGTTGCGAGCTCAAGAACTCCCTGTACCATGGCTTGCTGGGCGTTGACTACAAGGTCTAACGAACGTACCTCAATGGCTTCCGTTCCTGTGCCCAGCCGCAGTCTTACATTGCGAGAGGTGGTGTTGCCAACCAGCACGGCGACTTGCAGGCTAGCTGTTTGAAAGCCTTTTGATGAAACTTGCAAAAGGTAATCGTCCGGCATCAACGCACCTGAATTGTATGCACCGGCCGAGTTTGTGGTGACGTGAATTATTTGTGCGGTCGTGCGGCTCCTGATGGTCGCTTGCGCTCCGGCGATGAGTGCGTCGCTAGGGTCAGTGACCGTCCCAACGATAGTGCCAGTGGAAATGGTAGTCTGTGCTGGAAGTGAGAGGGAAAGACCTATGGGCAGTGCGCACAGAACTGGCAAGCACAATCGAGCAACCGAAAAACGTCGGCAGCGATACTGCATCCCTCACCTCCTTTCGAAGTGAGCGGAGCTGATTGTGTCTCTAATTTCCGGACGAAGCTTCCGGTTTTCGCACACGCGCGTGCGCTGTTATTCGTTCGGATGCCGAAGTCTAGCTCATGCCGGCAGCGTAAGCAATCGCGATCTGCGGCACATGATATGTCCGGTTGAGGTAGCGCACGAACAATCCCCTTTGCGGGCGCGAGAGTAAGAGATCAGAAGTTCTCCAGCAGCCAGACATTGCTGTCAAATATCCGCTGGCTAAATGCCAGGTAACGACCATCGGGGGACGGGCAAAGCAAGCCGAGCCACTGACTCCTCCCTCGATTGAGGAGCACCTGGGTTTTCCCGTCCAAGTCAATGCGCGCGATGAAATACGCCGTTGACAGCCCCGCCGCAAACAAAGAATTACCGTCCGCTGTCCGGCTCAGGGACCAGATAATCCATCTATGCGGAAGCTGCAGGTTGCGCTTCGTGCCATTCCGGAAATCAATAACGCGGACCTGTTCGATAAGCTGATCCAACCTCGCAATGGCAATGCGTAACCCCTCTGGTGACACTCTCCACTTCACAAAGATGGACGGTCCCAACCTGGTTCTAGCGAGCTCTTTACCCAGGCCTTGGACGGGGTCTAACGCGTAGAAGATCAGCTCACCCTGCTGCCAGTGGGCTGAAGACACAGGAACTGGGAGGGCGAACAGGGCAGTCGAAGTCGTCGGTGCCACCAATCTGAGATTCCAGAACCTGTTCGGAAGCTCCACCCAACACGGGGAATCTCATCAGCCGCTTTGAGGGTTGTCCTGTAAAGATTCGCAGAGAAAAGATCTGTCAGACGAAGATCCGCCGAACTCATGTACGCCCCGTTAAAGTTCGCGAAACTGAGGTCCGCCGCTGTCAGGTCTGCTTCGATGAGATGGCTGCTGCTGAGGTCGGCACTGCTGAGCGGTGCGAGTTCGTCTCCAGTTTTTAGAGTGGATGCGAGTCCAGCTACTGCAGCTTCGCGTACTCGGCTTTGGCTTGCTGATAAATGGGGATGTCAGGGTCGGCATCTTTCCAGAGGGTGAGGAAATCGTGATACGACTTGCGCGCGGCAGCCTTGTCGCCCATCATCGCTTGCGCCCGTCCGAGCTGCAGGTGGGCCAACGCGCCCGGTGATCGCGTTGCCGACGAGCCCCTGATAGGCGAGCATCTTTTGAAACTCTGCTGCCGCCTCCAGCCCTTGCCGTGCTCTCAGATATGCCTCACCGCGTACATATGTCGATTGCAGAGCGAAATGATCTGCATATCTCAGATCGTATTGAGCTGCCCGCTTGAGCGTCTCGATCGCACGGGTGGGGAAGCCTTGCCGAAGTTCGATGACAGCCTTGATGGTCGGCAGCTGGGATCCTTGCACCAGAGTATCGAGCGGGAATTGCTGGTTCAATTGCTGGGATAGTTCCTGAGCGCGCGTGACATCTCCCAAATTCGCAAAAGCCAATGCCACGACATAGGTAGCCTCGCGTCCTGGGTTCAGCGACAAAACTTGCTGCGCAAGCTCTAACGCCCGAGGTTCGCCAACCACCGTCGCTCGCAGAGCTTCATTCGCCTTCCACTGGGCCGCCCTGGGCGGCTCTCCTGCCCTTAAGGCCATTTCTCCTGCCCGCTGTGAGATTTCATGCGATTTGCGCAGACGGCCGTAATACGCTTCTGTCTCAGACTGTTCCCTCAGTATCAGGTCTTCCACGTCCGGCTTGTTCGTTGCCCATTCCACTTGCTCCCGCATACTATTCTTGTCGTCTTGCAGGAAGGCCAGACGGTAAAACCACCAATGCAGGTTCCACGAGTCCGGTGTTCGCGCCTTCGCTCGATCGAGAACCAGCTTCGCGTCGTCCACACGCCCTAGGGCGCAATATGCTCGGGCAAGAATCCCATTGGGCGACATGTTGTCAGGCATAAGACGCAGGGCATCCTGCTCGGCGACTGCCGCTCGTTCATACTGTCCAATGTTTGTCAATCCGTAGCCGAGAAGGTGCCTCGGCTTACCCCATCGAGGGAAGTCGCGAGCTGTTTGGTCCCATGTTGAAATCGCCTTCTCCCATTCGCCCGTCACCGAATAGTAGAAGGCTTCGATATCCAACTGATCACGATGGCTGGCGCGCTCTCGCAGCTGGTACGCTTTCGTCGCATTCTCGAACTCGAACTGGTCTTGCATGAGATTGTTGTAGCAGGAAGAAAGCAATCGGTAGGCAAGTGCGAAGTTTGGATCGAGTTCTACTGCACGCTTCAAATAGTGAATTGCGTCCGGTTTCCCGAAGATTGCCGCTCCTGCTGCATATGCTTGCAGGGCTTCGATCGATGGTGTTGCCGCCTCATCCAGAGGTTTATTGAACCGTCGCAGAGAGTCTGGCGGCTCTCCCAGCGTCTTTCGGATGTCGTTTCCCACCTCGCCCAACTTGCTAACAACTTGGCTTCGCTCTCCGGCTTCGGCGACACTATCCGCCAGCGTCATCCCCGTCTTGCAGTCAGTAGCTTTGACTTCGAGTCGGTACTGGTTCCCTGAGTCGGAAATCGAGCCCTCCAGCACCGCCCGGCTGTTGGTGTGCCCGCAGACATCTCGCGCTAGTTGAGGCGTAAGCTTGGCGTCCTCCGGACGACCCATGAGCTTGAGAGTTCCACGAACCTTCTCGGCCGACAATACATTGAGGAAGGGCGTTTGTCCGAACTCGATCTCCAGTGCCGCCTTCAGCGCAGGGCCAAAAATCGAATCGCTGGTGAGATTCGTGAAATCGGCAAGGATGACTGTGTCGCTCGAAGAGAGTGTGACGGCTTGTCGCTGGCGATGCCAAAAGTAACCTGCCGCGATCAGAGTCGCCAAGATAATGACTGTAATCACCAGAAGGTTCCATCGGCGCAACGGCGGTCTAAAAACGACCGGCTGCCTTTCACTCTTGACCCGCTGAAGGTCAAGCCGCGTCTCCATGGCGGTCTGGTAGCGCTTCTCGCGGTCCTTCTCAATTGCTTTGTTGGTGATCTGCTCCAGCTTCGGCGGAAGCGTGGAATTGAGATCATGCACCGGAGCGGGTGTGTGGTTCAGAATGGCGTCTTTGAGAATCGCAGCCGTATCTCCGCTGAAGGCCCGCTGCCCAGTCGCCATCTCGTAGAGAACGAGGCCAAAGGAGAACAGGTCGGTGCGCGCATCTAACTCCTCACCGCGGACCTGCTCCGGCGACATATAGCCCGCGGTGCCCATCGCCATTCCGGTTCGGGTCAGGGTGTGTTCAATGGGAGTTCGGACCGTGGTATGGGCCGGAAGCCCGCGGGCCTGGTCCGTGCGTGGCTCTTCCGCTTCGACTCCGCTTGCGGCAGCCGCCAGCTTGGCCAAGCCAAAGTCCAGAATCTTCACCTGCCCCTGTGTGGTCACGAAGATGTTGGCCGGCTTAATGTCGCGATGGATGATGCCCTTCTGGTGCGCGGCGTCCAATCCGTTGGCAACTTGAATTGCGATGTCGAGCAGCTTCTCCAGTGGCAGTAGCGCTTTCACCCCGTCGATCGCGCCGGCGGCTTTAGAAATCACCTCTCGCAGGGTTTCGCCCTCCAATAACTCCATCACTAGGAAGGGCTGGCCTTCGTGCTCTCCGAACTCATAGATGGTGCAGATGTTGGGATGGTTCAGCGAAGAAGCCGTGCGCGCCTCGCGTTCGAATCGCCGCAGCGTCAGAGAGTCGGTGGCCACCTCTTCGGGCAAGAACTTCAGGGCCACGCGGCGCCCCAGCTTCAGGTCTTCCGCCTTGTACACCAGACCCATGCCGCCGCCACCCAGGATCTCCAGCACGCGGTAGTGCGAGACCTTCTTGCCGATTAAGCTCACACTCGGCAACGGTTGCGGCGTGCCGCCCCCCTCGGCATGCGTTACCTCGCTGACTGGCGCCACGAACCTGTAACCTCGCTTGGGTACGGTTTCGATGTATTCCCGGCTGCCGTCCCACTCACCCAAGACTTTCCGCAAGACGAAGATGTTCTTGTTGAGGTTTCCTTCCTCGACAAAGGCGTCGGGCCAGACCCGTTTCATCAGGTCGCCTTTGTCAACCAGGCGTCCGGCATTCTCCACCAGCACAAGCAGCGCTTCAGTGGCCTTGGGAGCCAGGCAAACCGGCGTGCCGTCGCGTACCAGGATGCGCTTGTCCGAGTCCAGTCGAAATGGACCGAACGCGTAGAAGTGCTTTGTCTGCGCGCTCATAGGGACTGCCATAAATTTGCCAAGAATTTGCCAGAACTTTGGAAGGACTTTGAAACCGCAACGGAGCTATGGTGCGCGGTCAGTGGGGATGGATGCGGTCTGGAAAGCCGTCCAGCGCAGATTCTAGTGCGCCAGGGTGCTCCTAGCAATACCGAATGTCGCATAGCCTTCGGTTAGGCTGGGCATGGCGCCAAGGCGCTAGATGGCACCGCCTTCCTCCCCTCCAGTCGCGGGTGAAATGGAGGCAGTATGAAATCCAGGAAATGGGCGTTTGTTTTCGTAGTGGCGTTATTTGCCGCGCTGGCAATACCGGCTCAGGCAACTGTCGTCTTTACACCTGTCAACATGACGCTTCCCATAAACGGTTATTACGCGATCGATCTCAATCTTGATGGAATCACCGACTTTACGCTCCGAACGATCTCTTTTGACGGTCGTTGTCCCGGGCTCGGGGGTGGCCCTTTCAAGGCGCTTACGGTCCAACCGGGGAGCGCGGGGGGCATCGTGGGTACCTCTAATGCTGCCGCACTGCTGAGCGGTGTCCTAATCGATTTCCGCCAGAACTTCTTTCGAGAAACTGCCTTGATGTACGAGGTGATGGGCGGTACACAGTGCCCCTATAGTCGGGGGAATTGGGGCAGCGCCTCCCAGAGCTATCTTGGGCTCGAGTTCCAGATCAATGGCCAGACGCACTACGGATGGGCAGAGCTGACCACCAACGGCAGGACCGGCGTAGATACTTTGTACGGCTTTGCCTATGAAACGATCCCGGGGCGGGCAATCAAGACCGGCCAGACCATGGACTCGCCAGAAGGGCCGGCCATGGATTCCGGTCCGGCCGAGTCGAAAGTTCGCCGCCCGAGTGCGCCGGTTGCGGTGCCTACCTCCCACTCTCCGCAATTGCAGGCTTCGAGAGACACCGGCCCAGCTGCGATAGCAACGCAAGACAACCCATCGCAAGATCAGAAATCGAAGCACCGGAAGTACAAGCTCATCGACGTAGGAACATTTGGAGGTCCCGCAAGCTACATCAACAACCCGTTTGCATTGGGAGCCCCCAACCAAATCAACAGCAGCGGGACGACGGTGGGAGCGGCTGCAACGCCCATTCCCAGTCCCGGCAACAGCAATACCAGCATCTGTGAAGGTATTGATGGCAACACTCCCTTTGTCTTCCACGCGTTCAAATGGGAAAACGGTGTAGTGACAGACTTGGGTTCCCTCCCTGGACCCGATAATTGCAGTGTCGCCACCTCTGTCAACGAGGACGGAGAGATCACCGGCTATTCGGAGAACGGGCTAACCGATCCGCTTACCGGCATACGCGAAATTCGCGCTGTTCGCTGGAAGGACGGTCAGATCAAAGACCTCGGAACGTTCGGAGGAAATCATAGTTTGGTCGCTAACATTAACGACCGCGGTCAAATATTCGGAGACGCGATGAATGCGGTCCCAGACCCTTATTCGTTGTACTACAACCTACTGGGCTTCAACACCGGAACGCAGACGCGCGCGTTTGTTTGGCAGAACGGCCAGAAGCAGGATTTGGGTACTTTAGGCGGCCCCGATGCCGCAGCTTTCGCCGGGAATGATCGCGGCCAGGTAGTTGGCGGTTCCTACACGAATTCGATCCCGAATCCTACCACAGGTATTCCCACGCTCGATCCATTCCTTTGGGAGAGGGGCACGATGATTGATCTGGGAACTCTGGGAGGGACGAATGGCACCGCATTTCTCCTCAACAACCAAGGTCAGGTAGTCGGCTATTCAAACCTGGCGGGAGATCAGACGTCACATCCGTTTCTGTGGCAACGCGGCCAACTCACGGATCTGTTCACCACCACGGTCGGAGGAAGCCCCATCACCGCAAACCAGATCAATGATGACGGCGAGATTGTGGGCGGTGGCGCCTTTCCGGGGCAAACGTTCGACGCCTATCTCTGGAGAAATGGTGCTGCCACCGATCTTGGTAGGCTAACGGGCGATTGCACCAGTGAGGGAGTTGCTCTCAACTCTGATCATCAGGTCATCGGTTACTCTTTGTCCTGCGGTTCAAGTCATCGGGCGGTTTTGTGGGAAAACGGATCGATGATTGACCTGAATACTGTGATTCCTAGCGACTCGGGGCTCACGTTAAAAGAGACCCTAGCAATTAATGACAGTGGGCAAATTGCCGGGGACGCGGCGCCGACTGGTTGCCTCAACTACGCTGCGTGCGGACATGCTTACATACTGATCCCGTGTGACGACAAACATCCGGGCGAGTGCGATGACGACTCGATGATGGAAGTAACCGCTCCACAGACTAGCGCGCCCAGGGTGGAGTACCCACTGACGGTGAACCAAGACAACGGAATACCCATCAGTCCACTCGATCGCGTCCGCAACATGATGCGGCAGCGGTTTCACGTTCCCGGACAACCAGCGGCATCGCGCGAATAGGGACGTCCCTCAGCGGCTAAAGCCGAAGGCAAAACAGGCTTTGTACGGCACGCCTGAAGGCGTGGCGCTTCAAAGCGGCTCTTGAAAGCAGGCCTTCAAAGCTGGCCTTGGTCTTTATGCAACTTCTTGCCGAGCGGAACTGGTAATCGGTATTCCCCCCCGCTCCGACGCTTGAGCTTACTGCAAGTTCTCATCGGCGATTCCGCTCCGGGCAAGCTTGAATCGCCATTCACGAAGTAAAGAGGAGAAGAACATGAAATCTCGCACATGGTTGTGGATGACCGTGGTGTATCTGTGCGCCGCGCTGGCGATGCAGGTTGGCACGGCGGCACAAGACAACCCATCGCAAAATCCCAAACCCAAGCACCACCAGTACAGGCTCGTCGACATAGGAACGTTGGGCGGCCCTGCGAGCTATGTCTCCTACGGCGGAATAGGGACCACTTTTCTTAACAACAGCGGAACCGTTGCAGGATATGGGGACACCCCTTTACCTGACCCATACGCCCCAGCCTGCTGGGACCAAGACTGTTTTCTCGCCCACGGCTTTCGATGGCAGGACGGTGTTGTGACCGATTTAGGCTCGCTGCCAGGCGTGAACAACAGCGCCATCGGTGGGATCAATGAACGTGGGTGGATCGTTGGAGCCTCGCAAAACGGCGTAGTGGATCCGATCACAGGCTTCCCGACCGAGGTTCGTGCCGTCCTGTGGAAGGATGCGCACATCATCAATCTCGGAACGCTAGGTGGAAATGAGAGCATGGCTATCGCTATCAATAACCGCGGCCAAGTAGCCGGAGTGGCGACGAATTCGGTACCGGATACGCTGTGCTTTTTCGGCTGGGGAACGCAGTGCCGGACATTTCTGTGGGAGAACGGCGTGATGGAGGATTTGGGCACCCTGGGCGGCCCAGATGCCCTGCCGTTCGGCAACATAAGTATCAACGAAAGCGGACAGGTAGCTGGCTCCTCCTTTACAAACTCGACTCCAAACCCGGTAACTGGAGTCCCAACCACGGACCCGTTCCTTTGGGAGAATGGCGCGATGGCGGATCTCGGTACCCTTGGCGGTACGCTGGGTTACCCGTCTTCTATGAACAACCGAGGTCAGGTGGTCGGTGCCTCAAACCTCGCGGGCGACCTGACCGCCCATCCTTTTCTTTGGGACAAGAAGAAAGGGCTGAGGGATCTAGGTACCTTGGGAGGAGACAACGGCCAAGCGAGTTGGATCAATGACGGCGGGGATGTGGTCGGCGAGGCTGATTTGCCAGGCTCGCAGGTACACGATGCGTTCCTGTGGAAGCATGATGTGATGATTGATCTTGGGAACCTTGGCTTGAACAGCTTTGCGTTCGCCATTAACTCGGAGGGTCAGGTCGTGGGCGTCTCGCACATAGATGCCGCACCTGGAAATAGACGCGCCTTTCTGTGGGAGAACGGGGGGCCATGGTCGATTTGAATACCCTCATCGCGCCGCACTCGAGCCTCACATTAGTAGATGCGTACAACATTAGTGATCGTGGAGAGGTTGCGGGCACGGGCGTGCCGGCTGGCTGCCAGCCATCCGATTCGGATATCTGCGGACATCTCTACCTGCTGATACCAGACGGGGACTGCGACTCCGATTGCGATGGCAGGATCGCGGCGAGCCAGAGCAATCTGGTGCCAGCACAGCAGCCAGCGACGATGAAGCCGGGCAACGAAGTGCCCATGAGCCCGGCTGAACGCCTTCGCAGCCAGATGCGCCAGCGTTATCACCTTCCCGGCCAACCACCAACACCGCGCGATTAACAAAGTCCTACCCAAGCGAAAGAAGCAGGGGTGTGGGGCACTCTGGCATTTTGCCGGGGCGGAACTGGCAAGGTGTCCCCGTCCGCTCCGGCGCTTGAACTTGCTGCAACTTCTCACTGGCGATTCCGCTCCGGGCAAGCCGAATCGCCATTCACGAAGTAAAGAGGAGAAGAATATGAAATCCCGCACATGGATGTGGACGACCGTAGTGTATCTAGTCTAGCCGCCACGCAGGCGATGCCGCTTGGCATGGCAGTGCAAGACAACCGATCGCAAGATAAAAAACTCAGGCACCACCAGTACAGGCTCGTCGACGTGGGGACCTTCGGTGGCCCAGCCAGCTACATCAACAATCCGTTTGCATTAGGAGCTCCCAACCAAATCAACAGCAACGGAACGACGGTGGGCGCCGCTGCCACCCCAATCCCAAGTCCTGGGAATAGCAATACCAGCATCTGTGAAGGCATCGATGGCAACACTCCGTTTGTCTTTCACGCGTTCAAATGGCAGGACGGCGTAGTGACAGACTTGGGCTCACTTCCCGGGCCGGACAACTGCAGTGTCGCCACATCTATCAACGAGGACGGAGAGATCACCGGCTATTCAGAAAATGGACTAACCGATCCCCTGACCGGGATACGAGAGATCCGCGCGCCGGAGGATCCTCGTGCTCTACCTTGGACGGCGATTTCTTGCTTTTGCTGCCCTCGACGGCTTCTAGGGCGCGCAAGCGATTCTCAAGGTCGCCCTGCTGCAGGGCCTTGAGCATCCCCGCCGCCAGATATCCCACCGCGGTTGCTTCTTTGGGGTCAATGAGACCCATTCCCAGGTCCTTGATCGTGTCGCCCAGGAGCGCGGTCACATCGTCAATCGTCTTCAGCGAACGCTCGGCGTAATGGGGTGTGCCTCGCCAAAACTCTACGCGTCCGCAGAATCAATGACTTGGGGCGGCCTGGCAGCAGGCGCACTTTTCGCTATGATTCCCTGATGTCTGCGTGCCTTCGACATCTGCTCGGCTGGGTCGCCTCCGTCTTTCGCTCCCGAGAAGAACTCATCTTGGAGAACCTCGCCCTTCGGCAACAACTCCTGGCTCTGCACTCAAAGCGACCACGCCCTCGACTGAGTTCCGTCGACAGGCTGTTCTGGGTGGTTTTGCGAAGATTTTGGACTTGCTGGAAGAGATCGTTGATCCTAGTCACACCTGAGACCGTCGTCCGCTGGCATCGGGCTGGGTTTCGGCTGTACTGGAGTTGGATCTCGCGCGTAGGACATGCGGTTGGGGCGGAAACCAATTAACAGGGAAGTGCGCGAGCTGATCTTCCGTATGGTCGCAGAAAACCCAACATGGGGTGCGCCCCGCATCCACGGGGAACTGCTCAAGCTGGGTTTCGAGATCTCGGAACGAACCGTTTCTCGCTGGGTGAAGCGCGCGACCCATAACCCTGATCCAGCCCGGCGTTGGCTGGTGTTTCTACGGAATCATCGTGAAGCAATCGCTGCGATGGACTTCTTCACCGTGCCGACTCTGACCTTTGGAGTTTTGTACTGTTTCTTCGTCATCGGCCACGATCGGAGGAAGATTTTGCACTGCAACGTGACCTGTCAGCCGAACGCCTTGTGGATTGTAATGCAGCTGCGCGAAGTTTGGGGATACGATAAGCCACATCGGTTCTTGATCTTTGACCGCGATGCGAAGTTCTCCGCGGACGTGATCTCGACCGTCAAACAGAACGGCACGGAACCTGTCCGAACTGCTTTTCGTAGCCCCTGGCAGAACGGTATCGCCGAGCGTTGGGTTGGAAGTGTGCGCAGAGACTTGCTGGACCACGTCATCGTTCTGAACCAGCGACATTTGAGGAGGTTGCTGAAAGAATACGTCCGCTATTACCACGAAGACCGAACTCATCTCGGACTGGGGAAGGACACGCCGCGGCGGTCGACTTGCAGCGTCGGTGCCGCCATGCGCGAGCAAGATCATCTCGCTGCCGCGACTCGGTGGCCTGCATCACCGTTACCTGGTCGCCGCCTGAACGTGCGACCGGCGGTAGATAACCCTCGCGGTCTAACTTGTTGCGACGTCCAGGGAAATTCGCATCTCCAACAATGTTCAGACTCACCAGATTGCTGGCGATGCTTCACGCGACTCCGCCAGATTTGAACCGACAGGCCGCCACGTGCAATAACGGCCAACCAGAAGTCCTGAAACAGGGTATTTTAAGTTCTGGCGAACCACAGCGCATAGTATGAAAGAACCGCTTCAGGATTCCTTCCTCCGGCTCTTCGAGCGAGCCGAACTGCGACACGATTGTGTCCAGCACGTCCCCGGAAATCGCCAGCAGACTTTCGACCTGCTGTTCCTGCTTGCCAAGGGCGTGAACAAAGCCCTCATGGAGAGAAGAATGAGCGCGATTGCACCCAGTGGCGGATTCAGATTCCAGATCGGCGCGGCGCGGCCATGCTCGATTACCCGGAACACGCGACCGTGCCGCGAACGCAGGTGCTCGGCCAGCGCTCCTAGCGCCTCGCGATGTGCATCATCGGATGGATCCTGCAGGCAGACTCCCAGCAAGTGGCAAGCGCAACGAGTGACGATTTGTCGATCACGCCCTTTAAGGTCAGTTCTGTGGAGCAAGGATGCGATTTGCCGGATGCGGTCGTCCGTTGCCCCATAATATGGCACAACGAACTTCGCAAGAGTAAGTGCGCCCGTGGAGATGAGAGTTCGCTGATGCGGGGACATCATGGCATCGTACGCATCCGTCTGCGCAGGTAGCTCGCGAAGTCCTTATCTGCCCTCCACGCTGTCGTGCTAGCGCACGCAAAAGCCGGTGTGCGCTTTGGCTGCGCCCACGACCCGCGCGAAGCGCATTTGCAAGCGCCACTCTGGCCTCTACTTCCGCCGAAACCAGAGTCCCCATAGCATGATTCGTCCCACCTCGCCGATCCAACACCCACAAAATCCATCTGGCGCCGATCGAAATCCCATAGGTAGATCACCGCGTCCGTCGCAAACACCAGCGACTTACTTCAAACGACCCTATCGAAACTGCCCTGGCCAGAAAAGCTGCACTGAATCTCGCCTCCTCGGCCAGGGCAGTCCCGATAGGGGCCTATCGTTTCTCATTACGGTTCTGAGCAGGAATGTGGAACAGCCCCTGATTTCATGGGGCATTTTGATTTTGGGGAGTTCTGGGCACACTCAGTCGGGTGCGAGAGAACGACTGGACAAAACTGTTGGGGTGGCCGGGCTATCGCGTCTACCGGCAGGAAATCGATGAGCAGGGCAAGACCCTGAAGTTCTGGGTGCGGCGCACGCGGGGCAACCGCAAGCTGGTGTGTTCCGGCTGCGGGCGGAAGTTGAGCGAAGCCTGCGACATCTATCAGCGGGAGGTGTCCCTACCAGAAACTCGATTTGGCTGAAGCGATTGCACTTAGCGATGGACATCGGTAGGCTTCTTGGCGATGCTCCCGGTCCTACGTTCCCTGCTCATCTGCTTGCGTGATTCGGTTCGCACGCGAGTTGCACTTCAGGCAGAAGTCCTCGCCTTGCGCCATCAACTTCTCGTTCTCCAGCGCCGGAACCAGAAACGGCGACTCCAGCTGTCGACCTGTGATCGTCTTCTCTGGGTTTGGCTCTCGCGTATTTGGCCGGACTGGAAATCGGCGCTTCGCATCGTGAAACCGGAGACCGTGATCGCCTGGCACCGCAGAGGCTTTCAGCTGTATTGGCGTTGGAAGAGTCGCCCGCGTCATGGTCGTCCGCCGGTAACGACCGAGGTGAGGGAGCTGATTCGACGCATCAGCGCCGCCAACCCAGGCTGGGGTGCACCACGCATTCACGGCGAGTTGGGCAAACTCGGCATCAACGTCTCAGAGACAACGGTCGCCAAGTACATGGTGCGGCACCGGCACCCGCCTTCACAGACTTGGCGTACGTTCTTGGCGAATCACGTCAAGGAACTCGTCTCCGCCGATTTCTTCGTGGTTCCGACGGCTACATTTCGGTTGCTGTTTGTGTTCGTCATCCTTTCTCATGACCGCCGCCGGCTAGTGCACTTCGCAGTCACGAGCCATCCCACCGCGGAGTGGGCAGCCCAGCAGCTATTGCAGGCCTTCCCCTGGGACACGGCTCCGCGTTTTCTGTTGCGCGATCGCGACGGCAATTACGGAAAGGTATTTCGTGAAACGGCTACAGGACTTGGGATCAAGGAAGTGCTTTGTGCTCCGCACTCACCATGGCAGAATGCCCATGCGGAGCGGCTGATCGGGTCGATACGCAGGGAATGTCTGGATCACGTGATTGTCCTGCACGAGCCAGGTCTCAGGCGAGTGTTGAGATCGTACTTTGAGTATTACACCCACTCGCGAACTCATCTGTCCCTCGCCAAGGATGCGCCGATTCCTCGCGCCATACAGCCTCCCGAGTTAGGAAGAGTGGTGGAATTGTCAGAGGTCAGTGGGCTCCACCACCGATACGAACGGCGAGCGGCCTGACCGACGCACGCTGGAATTGCAGTTCGCGTTCACGTCGCCGTCCTCGCACCCGCAAACCCTTCGAACGTAAGTTTATGACCAGCAGATCGCGAATCAATGACCTAGGCAAGAAGGCCTTAAGGATGCTGCGTGAGCTGCGACATCAGGGTACGACGGACTTTTCACTAGGGACAAGGGATAGAATCAACCCAAGATCTGCCCTCTGTCCATTTTCATTTTTTGACCGAATTTTGGCTTTCCCTATCCATCAAGGAGTATCCTTCTGTCTGCTCTCGTTTCTGAAATCAGGGTTTATTTTTCCTTCAGAGCAAGGTTGCAGATACCGGAGCACACGGCCCGGCTTCTCGCATCGGACCCGCGAGCATCAGTTCTTGTTGCCCACGTTCGCTCGGACCGCGAGTAGCGCAGACGCGGGCTGGGCTTGTGGTTGAACGCCAAAATCCTCCAATGGCAGCCTAGAAAGGGCGTTAGTATATGGCTCCGGATAGGCGCATCACCCGCCCGAGATCTGCCGTTGGGTGTACTTCGGACCTGAATGGGAAGTCAGTTTTTCAGGGGCGGCATTTCGCGGTTCTGCCTGAACGTATTGTTCTCAGATGCAAAGCAAGAGTGTGAAGCAATATGGCTGAACAAGGGTCCGGAATAGCTAAGCTGCTCGATCTGGCGCGCGAAGACCCGTCCTACATAGTAAAACTCGATAAGCTTCGTCGCACGATCACAGTAATGTTTACCGACATTCAAGGGTCCACCGCATACTTCGAGAAATATGGAGATGCTGCCGGACTGGTGATGGTGCATCACTGCAACGATGCTCTTCGTAAGATTGTGCAGGAACACTGTGGTCGGGTCATCAAGACCATAGGCGATGGCATGCTGGCTACTTTTGAAGAATGCATTCCCTCAGTAGCAGCGGCCGTGAAAATGCAGCACGGTTTGCTAGATCTCAACGCGGTACGCGCGGAGTCCGACCGCGTCGCTATTCGTGTTGGCATCCACTATGACACTGGAATAGTCAGAAGCCATGACGTATTCGGCGACGTAGTCAATGTCGCATCTCGCATTGAGAGCGTCGCGTCGCCTCGACAGATAGTCATCTCCGATACGTTGTATCAGGAAGTATGCAACGGGGAGTTCGAGATACAGAAACTGGGCCGCTTCGTACTGAAAGGGAAGAAGTCAGAGCGTACCTTGTACGAGGTCATATGGGACCAGGAAAGCCACCGAGGTGCGATCGGAGACAGTTCTTCGCAGGAACCCGGGGCAGGGCGGAGTTTTCAGCTTCAAGTGGTGGATGCAACGGGCGCTATCCAAGCCGAATATCCCCTCCACGACAGTCTCACCATAGGGCAATCCCAAGGCGATCTCACCTTCCCTGCCGATGTCCACATGGCATCCCTGAATGCCCGGGTATTTATCGACGACGGGCAGCTATTTGTTCAGGACCTCAGCGATGGTAAGGAAAGCATATTCGTCAGGATTGCGGCAGGCTATACATTACAGAATGACGATGTCATCCTGATGGGCTGCCACGTGTTTAAGTTCCGCGAGATCGCTGGGGCAATGTCAGCCGCTGCGGAGCGTGGAGCAACGCTGAAGGAAGTCACCGAGGTACTGGAGGAAGCAGTGGCTGAATTGGTTCAAGTAAACCCAAAAGGAACAGCCGGTGTTCGCTGCCCCCTTTCGCTGCCCGAAGTGTACTTAGGTCGTACAAAAGGTACCTACACCTTTCCTGAAGACAAGCTTATGAGCCGATCGCATGCCCGTGTTCTGCAACGCGCTGAGGATTTCATATTGGAAGATCTCGGCAGCCGCAACGGCACCTTCGTAAAGGTTCGTGGAACAACTCCTCTGGCGGTCAATGGGATGGTGCTTCTGGGAAATCAGTTGTTGCGGGCGGTTCGTCAGTGAGCGACGACTCGTGCGCTCGGTAGCGGCAGACCACGCCTGCTGCTGACCAATCGAGAGGTCAACGGCAAGAGGCAGGGACAAGCCGCTCGTAGCTACTTCAGCTCTGCATACTCCACTTTGGCGGCGTGGAGGATGGGGATGTCAGGGTCGGCGTCTTTCCAGAGCGCAAAGAAATTCTGATATGAGTTGCGGGCGGCTTCCTTGTTGCCCATCATCGCCTGGGCTCTCCCGAGGCTGCAAAGTGCACAGAGCACCAAGCACAGAAAGTTCCTACTATCCCCCGGTGGTCGAGCAACTTTTGGAACTCGGCGGCTGCGGCCTGACCTTGACCGAGTTTCAAGTACGCAAGTCCGCGCACATAGACCGGGTACAGGACTGCCGAAGGATGCGGGCTGCCTAGCTCGTACGGACTTGCACCCTGCACTATCTGAATCGCCCCACGTGCATTGTTCTTCTTCAGTGCGATTGCCGCCTGAACGGTCGGAAGCGAATAGTTTTGCACCATCGTGTCCAGCGGGAATTCCTGGTTCAGTTTGGCGGCCAGCCTCTCCTGCCTGGGCAATTCTCCGGCCCGAGCAAGGGTTAGTGCCGCCGTTACCTCCACATCCCGGTCCGAGGCTTAGCGCCAAAGCTTCTCCGGCTCCTTGGCGCGCCCCAGATGGGTTGCCAATTTCCACCTCTCGGATGCGCTTCGTTCGCCCATATAATGCAGCCGCCGCTTCGGGGGCATCGTCATGCTTGCCGAAGCGATGGCTCGATGGGAGAATTCGCGGGCCTTCGCAAACGGCCGTAACATGCCTCGGTGTCGGACTGGTGCCGAGAACAGCATGTCTTCAGCTCCCGGTTTACCTGCCGCTCACGCTGATCTGCTCCTGCATAGCGCCAGTGTCGCCGTGTCAGAAAAGCCAAGCTGTAGCGGTTAAAACGCAGGAGTGTGTCATCCAGTTTACGGCCCGCGCTTGCTCGAAGGCGGCCCCGGCATCTTCCTAGTCGGTCCAACTCCAAGTAGTCGCCCATGAGAGTGATATAAGCCGGCCCGGTATCAGGCGCGAGTCGGAGAGCTTCTTGTAACTCGTCGACAGCCTTCTCGTACTCTCCTAGAATTGAATAGACATACCAACATTTGTGCGCGCATTACGCGTCCCCGGGATAGTCTTGGATCAACGTCCGTGTAATCTGAGTGGCCTTCTCCAGTTCGCCAGTAACTCCGTATAGTACATAGCCTCGATCACGAGCCGCTCCTTCTGGCTCACTCCATGGCGCAACGCGTAGGCTTTCTTGAATTCTCCGATGGCTCGAGTGGCTTCCCCCATATTATCGTAGTCATTCCCAGTGCAGCATAGGCGCGGGCAAAGTTTGGGTCGAGTTCGACGGCGCGCTCGAGAAAGGGTAGGCCGCCTATGTCCCTTTTCAAACTGTATTCTGTTGGACTGAGAGATAGGCTTGCAGACGCCTCCAGCGACGATGTCGTTGCTTCTTCTAGCGGGTGTGGAATTTTTCCACCGAGGGCCAGCGACTCGCCTAGCTACTCCGCAACTGGCTGCCGACTTGTCCGAGCGCCTTGGCACGCCTCCTTGCGGTGCCTATTTCTGCGTCAACGACCAGCGATGTGTCCCCCGTGCTGCAGTTCACCGCCTTCAGTCCAATCAGGTAGTGATTCCCAGCGCAGCAATCGAGCCGTTCAGCAGCGCCTTGCTGCTCGTTTCGCAGGCAGACCTCTCCGTGACCTCTGGCGTCAGCCGGTCACCGGCGGGGCGGCCCATCAGCTTCAGTGTCTCGATCACCTTGCTGTCGGAGAACCACGGTCGAGAAAGGGCGATTGCTCAAGCTGATATCCGGGTCCCTGCTTCAGCGTGTCGTCGAAAACGCTGATCGCCTGTGGTGTTGGCAAAGTCGGCGAGGACGATGGTGTCTTTCTCCGTCAGCGCGGTCGTGATTCGTGCAGCGCCAGTACAGGCCGCCGGTAATCGCGGCGATAAGCACGACCAACGTGGCCGCCAGCAACAACGCCCCCGGAGACCCTTTACCCGCTCGCGGGATTGCAGTCCCAGCTTGATTCTGTTCAGGTCGGCCCGAATCTCGCTGGCGTGCTGATACCGCAACCCGCGGTCTTTCTCCATCGCCTTATGTATGACTTTTTCCAGCCGGGACGGCAGTTCGGGGTTCAGATCAAGCGCCGGTACCGGCGTACCACTCAGAATTTCTTCATGCAGAATTTCCGCGGTGGCGCCGCTGAACGCCTTCTGCCCAGTCGCCATTTCGTATAGCACCAGACCAAAGGAGAACAGATCGGTCCGCGCGTCCAGCTTTTCTTTTCGCACCTGTTCCGGCGACATGTATGCCAAGGTTCCCAGCGCTGCACCGGGCCCACTCAGGCTCAACTCCTGTGCGGGCCTGGCCGCCGCCGCTGTTCCCGGTTCGCTGCTTCGAATTCTCCACCGGGATCGGTCGTCCACTTGCGTGGCGCCTGATAAAAGCGAGGATTGATCGTCTCCGTTCGCCCCACCCTCTTCCTGTGCGCTGCTCTGCAGCAGCTTCGCCAAACCAAAATCCAGAATCTTAACTACGCCCTTGTCGGTGAGAAAGATGTTGGCTGGCTTGATGTCGCGATGAATGATGCCTTTCTCATGCGCAGCTTCTAAACCATCCGCAATTTGGATTGCCATGTCCAGCACTTGATCGAGCCGCAATCCTCTGGACGGCGAGCTGGCGGGACCTTGATTCCGGGCAGCGGCCAGGCAGCCCTTCACGGTTTGCCCGTGCAGCAACTGCATCACGATGAATGGCTGGCCCTCACGTTCTCCAAACTGGTAGATGGGACAAATGTTGGGGTGCTCCAACGCTGACGCAGAGCGGGCCTCGCGCTCGAAGCGTTCTAAAGCTCGCACATCGTGGCCCAGCTCCTGGGGCAGGAACTTCAATGCAACCCGCCGGCCCAACTTTAAGTCTTCGGCCTCATACACCACTCCCATCCCGCCACTGCCAACAATCCCCAGCACGCGATATTGAGAAAACGTCTGGCCGGTCAGACTGGCCGGCTCCAGGTCCGCGTTATCCGTTCCCTCATCAGAGGTGGACTCAACCCGCTCTACTGGTATCAGGAGACGGTATCCGCGGCGAGCGACGGTCTCAATGTATTTGGGATTGTCGGCGGAGTCACCGAGGGCGACACGCAGCTTCTTTATAGCGGCGTTGATACTGTGGTCGAAGTCCACCACAGTGTCGTTGGGCCAAAGCTGCTGCTGGATTTCTTCGCGCGTGGTTATCGCGTTAGCGTTTTCGAGCAGAACTCGCAGGACTTGCAGCGGCTGTTCCGGTAGCACAACTTTCTTGCCCGATTTCTGCAGTTCTCCAGACTTCAGATCGAGTTCGAAATTGCCGAATCGAAGGCGAAGTGGCAGTGTGTTTTTCATCGAGCCAGAACAGTAGTAGGCGAAGTTTACACTGCTACTCTTCTAGTTCCAAGGGAAGTCTGCATTCCTCGGCCTGGAGTTCAGGGCTGTGAGGTCCGAAAGGCCACGCCACACGGAGTGGCTTGGGTTCGTTAGTCCCGGCAAAGGGATCAGCCACGTCCATCCACCCGTGCCCGTCGCAGATCCTCCATGTCACCCAGCAGGATCAACACCGCACCTTGCGGCAACATGGTGCTGCCGGGCGGGTTAAACATCAGCTGTGAATTCAGGTCGCTCGTGGGTTTCATGGCAAGTAAGAGAAGGTTGTAGCGCGCGCTCAGGTCAAGCTCGCCGATGGTACGGCCGATCCAATCGGACGCGACATCCAGGTCAATCTCCTCAATACGCAGCGTGCGCGATTTTTCCTGCAACATCAAATCGAGAAAGCTGACCACGTTCGGCCGCAACACCTCGCTTGCCAGCCGCAAGCCACCGATGCGGTTGGGAGAAACCGTGGCATTAGCGCCCACTTTCAGCATGCGCGGGGAATAGCTAAGATCGGTGCAACGGGATACTATGCGAATGACAGCGTTCTTCTGCCGGGCGACAACCGTTATAACCAGGTTGTCTTTGTCGCCGGGTAACGTCGAAATAATTCCCTTTGCACGCTCCAGACCGGCCTCCCGAAGGACGCTTTCATCGGTGGCATCGCCAATGACGTATAACATCTGCGCGTACTCCCCGTTGGTGTCATCTCGCATGCGGGTTACCGCCTCGTCCGACATTTCCACTACGACATAAGGTGTTTCAGTTCTCTGAAATTCCTCAACCACATGCCGTCCTGTCTCACCGACTCCGCAGACGATGAAATGTTCTTTTAACTCACCGATCTTTCTTTTCATCCTCCTCCTCCGGAACAGATGATGTAGCTCGCCTTCGACCAAGAAGGCGGTCAGCTCAGAAAAGACATAGACGGCGAAGCCTACGCCTACCAGCACTACAAAGGTATTGAAAATGCGAAGTGTGGGATTGTGGTCCGAATGTATGATCTCTTCGTATCCAACCCCTGTAAGGGTGATGGCCGCCATGTACACCGCATCGAGCAGAGTTACAGACGGTCCTCCAATGACCCGGTATCCAACCACAGCAATTACCGCTACCGCGAGCAGTAAAGAACAAGCGACGATCAGACGGCGGCGAGCGGTCATGAATCAAATCTCAAACAGACACTGCGTTGCGAAGCAACGGCCCGAACTGCGTTCGGTGACACTACCGATAAAGCAACCCGTGCCGCTTTTGCACGGAAAGGACCATTGCCGGTGCGCGGCCATTGTATCTCGTAGCGGTTCCTGTGATGTGCTTTTTAGCTTGGCGAATTGGATACGAAGGTTTACGATTGCCCATCTTAAACAGGTCTATTGGCCTTCATCCCTGCATTAGCCGGGCCGCATTCATCCCTGATAACGCGCTTTGCGCGAAAGGCACATTTTCTATAGACGGGTTTGTACCAAGTAAGAATCCGTGAAGCTGTGTGGGGTCGCCATGAACTTTCCAGCCACAAAATGGAAGCTGGGAGCGCCACTCGCTGTTCTTGTATTTTGCCTAGGTTGTGGCGGAGGCGGTTCCTCGTCTTCATCTTCATCGCAGCAGGCCCCCGCAGCCGATCCTCCCGCTCCAGGCCCTACCGACACACAATATCTGACTCAGGCAGAAGTGCAAAGCGTGGTCAGCGCGACTGCCGCTTCGGCATTAGATCCTCTGGTCATCGCCGTGGCGGACCGGGCGGGCAGGGTGCTGGCGGTGTTTCGGAAGACCGGGGCGCCGGCAACGGCAGTGGGAAATTTCAGCGTCGTCGTCGATGCCAACGAGGTGGCGGTTGCGCTGGCCAGGACCGCCGCCTTCTTCAGCAACGATCAGGCTCCGCTGTCATCGCGAACGGTCCGCTATCTTAGTGGCATCCATTTTCCGCCGGGAATCATGAACACTTCAAATGCGCCACTCTACGGTATCGAAAACACCAATCGAGGCTGCACCCTGAGCAATGATTTCGCGCCCGGAAAGTCGATACCGCCGGCAAGAACCACGAGCGGACCCACCGGTTTGGGTATCATTACCGGCAAGGTCGATCTCACGGACAGCAACCAAACTGCCGTGAATCCGGGCGGCGTCCCGATTTTTAAGGACGGCGAAGTAGTAGGAGGGGTGGGAGTGGTGGGCTCGACTCCTGAGGTCTCGGAGTTTGCCGGCTATTCCGGTGCGACCCAGTCGCTCACCCCGCTGCCCACGTTTCCTGCTCCGGGCGCGGTTGTGATCAATGGCATTACCGTCCCCTTCGTGGTGCAGACGTCACTGCCGTCCGGCTTCTCTCCCGATCCAAACTTCACAGGCAGCTATGTGGCCGGACCTGTCGACAGCCCAGGAGCGGTACCTTCAGGATATTTGGTTACTGCGCAGGCCGGACCTCTTGGTGGACTTACTGCCGCTGAGGTTCAATCAATTGTCACGAACGCAGTCAATACTGCGAGCGCGACGCGGGCTGTCATCAGGCTTCCGATTGGACAACGCACGAAGATGGTGGTTTCCGTCGCCGACCTGGACGGCACCGTACTGGCGCTGTACCGCATGCCCGATGCAACGGTGTTCAGCATTGATGTAGCGGTATCGAAGGCGCGGAACATGACGTACTTCAACAGCCAGCACCTCAATCCGACGGACTTGCCGGGAGTCCCTGTAGCCACGGCCTCTACGAACCGTACGCTCGGATTCGGAGCACAACCTCTCTATCCCCCGGGCATCGATGGATCCCCCGACGGCCCTTTTTTCCAACTCTTTGTCAACGATGTCAATAATCCGTGCTCCCAAGGATCGCAACCGCCCGGGCCCAAGCAAAGCGGGATCGTTTTTTTTCCGGGAAGCGTGGGACTGTATCGCAATGGACAGCTAATTGGTGGACTAGGAGTGAGCGGTGACGGAGTCGATCAGGACGACTACGTCACTTCGGGCGGTTCCTTGGGATTTGAAGCGCCCCTCAGTATCCGGGCAGACCAGATCATCGACCAGGGAGTCCGGCTGCCTTACCTGAAGTTTCCGCGCAACCCAACCCAGTGATTATTTGCGCCACTCATCAATCAGATTGGCCACCAGCCCGGTCCATCCAGTTTGGTGGCTGGCTCCCAGACCGGCGCCGTTGTCACCATTGAAGTACTCATGAAATAGCAAGTAATCGCGCCAGTGTGGGTCTTGCTGAAACTTGAGCGTCATTCCATAACAAGGCCGGAAGCCGCGCTCGTCGCGCTTGAACAAACCGATGAGCCGGTCAGCCAGGTCTCGGGCCAGATCTTTTGGACTTACCGGAGCATCCTGGCCCGGAGGCGTCACGCCGAAATCGGGACCGAATGCCTCGCTGAAACGTACCAGCGACTCGAGAAGCAAATACGTGGTGGGGAACCACACGGGCCCTCGCCAGTTCGAGTTTCCACCTTTGACTTTCTCTGACGACTCCGCTGGTTCATAACGTAAACAGACATCCCCAAAGTGGAAGGGCTGTGCCAGATGAAACTTCGAGAGGCTGCGTAATCCGGCGGAAGACAAGAACTCTGTAGGATCGAGCAATCGGGCCATCACTCGCGCGAGGTGCTGGCGATCGACAACGCCCAGCACGTAGCGACAGTCCCCTTCTTCCTCGATGGCGCAACACGCATGTCCCACAAGGTCACTGCGGTTTCGAACGAACCATTCGATATCGGAGAGAAACGTCTTGTGCTGCTCGAGGTCGCTTCGATGCAATACCTCGATGGCGTAAAGCGGAATCAGTCCAACCAACGACCGCACTCTGAACTTATGAAAGTCGCCGTTGGGATATCGAAGAATGTCGTAAAAAAAACCGTCCTGCTCGTCCCATAGCTGATAATTTCTACCTCCCATTTTTTTCATCGCAGCCGAAATATAAACGAAGTGCTCAAAGAACTTGGTAGCCAATACCTCGTAGGTAGAATCCGTCTTGGCCAGTTCCAGGGCTATCTTCATCAGGTTGAGACAGAAGAACGCCATCCAGCCGGTTGCATCCGACTGCTCCAAAATGATCCCATTTCCCCGCTGGGTGCTGCGGTCCACCACGGTGATGTTGTCTAGACCGAGGAAGCCGCCTTCGAAGATATTATTGCCTTGACTGTCCACCCGGTTGACCCACCAGGCAAAGTTAATGAGAAGCTTGTGAAATGTCTTCTTCAGGAAATCCACATCGCCGCGGCCGGTTTGCGATTTTTCGATTTCATACACCCGCCAGCATGCCCACGCGTGCACCGGAGGATTCAAGTCAGAAAATTCCCACTCATAAGCGGGAATTTGTCCGTTGGGATGTTGGAACTGCTCAAACAAGAGCAGCCACAGATTGTCTTTTGCAAATGCAGGATCAACAAGCGCCAGAGTGACACATTCAAAGGCCAGGTCCCAAGCTGCAAACCACGGATACTCCCAGCGGTCCGGCACCGCCAGAATGCGCATGGAATTAAGGTGGCGCCAATGGGAATTGCGAATTGTTTGCCTCGCCTCGTGCGCACTGCCTTCGCCGGTATTTTCAGACAACCACTTATCGACATCGAACAGGTAGATCTGCTTGCTCCATAACATTCCTGAGAGGGCTCGCCGCTGGATCTCCTTTTCCTCCTGGGTGGCAGAGCGGGGCGCAATCGAATCGAAGAATTCATCGGCTTCCTCGCGCCGTTGGGTCACGATGGCGTCGACCTCGCTGAGCGCATGGGTTGAAGGCCCTTCTGTGAGGCGCAATCGCATCACGAATGAGTCGCCGGGAGAAATCAGCTGGCGATAGTGAATGCCGGCCTTGCTCCCAATGCCATCGGAATTCACGCAATGCTCACCGTGAATGATGAACCGATGGAAGCTGTCTTTCGATCCTCTTCCAGGGCCCAATGAACTGCTGCCGGGGGATTCGTTCTCGGCGAACAGTACTTCGCCGGAAGCAGGGCCGTGAAGAAAAGTTTGCCCGAGCCGTATAGGGAAACTGAAGATTCACCAACGGGACGGTGCGCGGGTCGTCGGCGCACAACGAAATACCTTCTTGGGCGTCCAGGAGGCTGATGGTGGGTTTGGCATCAGCCGGCGCCCAGTTATTGCGAAACCAGAGCTGAGGAATACAGTGAAGTTCGGCCGGGCTCGGGACCCCGGTTCACCGCTTCCAGCCGAATGCACAGGTCATTGGGCGAGGCCTTGGCATATTCGATGAAGATGTCGAAGTAGCGGTCCTCATCAAAAATTCCGGTGTCGAGCAGTTCATACTCGGGCGTCCCGCCCATACTGTTCTCGTGGATGAGTTTTACATACGGGAACTCTCGTTGCGGATACTTGTACAGCATTTTCATGTAGCTATGTGTGGGAGTGTTATCCAGGTAAAACCAGTACTCCTTTACGTCTTCGCCATGGTTCCCTTCCTGGTTGGTCAGGCCAAACATCCGCTCCTTTAGAATGGGATCGCGGCCATTCCAGAAGGCAAAGCCAAAGACCAGCAACTGATATCGGTCACAAACTCCTGCGATGGCATCCTCCCCCCATCGGTATGCCTTACTGCGCGCCATGTCGTGGCTGAGATAGTCCCAGGCTTGTCCATCGGGGCTGTAGTCTTCACGTACCGTGCCCCAGGAGCGTTCACTAACGTAGGGCCCCCACTTTCGCCATGGCTGAACTGGGCCCGAGAATGGTTCGCTGAGTCGCCGATGCTCAGCCGTGTTAGCTCTGCTGGGCTGAGTGGACTCTTTAGGTTGTTTCGGTTTTGGCGAGACGCTTGGCGCCATATATGGCATTGCTTTCTGGTGAGTGACTTAACAACCCGAACCCAGGGGACCAAACACTATCGACTCCCGCTCGCAGCCTGCGGAGAATGCGGTAACAATCCTTGAACTTTCAGCAATTGCGCCCTGAACTGCACGGCGTTATATGCGGAAGGATTTTGCAATTGAGCAAACAGCTTATTGATGGCCGTCCTGAGCTCCGCCTCATTGGGTAGCTTTGCGGCTGCCGTATATGCGATGAAGAGTGAATCGATGGCCATGGTTGCCTGTTCCGCTGCGCGTTCCCCTGAGTCGGCGATGGCCTCTCCGTTGCCAGCGATCTTGAGCATGATTCGAGCAGTCAAGTCCGGATCGTAACGCTGTGTCCGAATCTGTTGTGCGAATTGGTCAGCGGTCAAAGCTGCGCCGAGAGCAGTTGAGGAAATCTCGTTGGAACTGGCCCCTTTGGCAAACAGCAGCGCCAAATGGTCCAGCTGCTTCTCCATTTGTTGCGCAGCCTTCGGATCCACCACCTCGGCAAAGTAACGGAACACAACATATCGCGAAGCATTCCAGGGGGCGACGCCGGCGCGGCGACCATGGTAGTAGTCAGAGGTTGTCAGCCGCCAACTGTCGCCCGGCGCAGTTAAGGAGTGGTGGCAGGCAAAACAATCGAGTTCCGCGTATTCCGGCCAGTTCGAGCTGAGAGCGCGGCGGCCCACTCGCTGCAGCGATTTGTTCAGTTGCACTGCCTGACCGACCGCCCACTCCTGCACGCCAAACCATGGAGTATTGCTCTCGCGATTGGTCTTCCAGTGGCGCGGCATGGCCGCACTGAAAGAATCGAGTTCGAAGGTCAGATCGGGATGGCCGGCGGCAATCATCTCGTGGTCCACCTGCTTGTCGGCCGTGCCCACGTGGCAGGTCAGGCACTGTTCCGTGCGCTTGACGAGATCGCGAGTATCGTACATTCCGAGTTTGTTGACCGCAGTTTCGTATTGCCAATCCTTGGTGGTGTGATAGCCGAGCCAGCCTGCAGCCGGCCCGTGACAATTCTCGCAGCTTACTCCATCGTCGAGTTTGAAGGTTGTGGCGCGCAAATTCTCGGGGACAAATAGGGCGTGACAGCCGAGGCATTTCGGCGACTCGTTCGGCTGCTCGATGGGAGGTTGCAGCAATTTGCCCATACGCAAGGACACAGGATTGGATAGCGCACTGTAAGCCCGAGCGTGTTTGTCCTGCGCCGCCCAAATACTGAACTCGTTCTGCCAGATTCGGGTGAGTGTTCTTGGGCTTTACACTTCCATGACAACCGCTGGCAGCACACGCGCCGGCTCCATTGAACTTGCCCACGTCACTCGCTGGAGAAGAAGGACTTTGCCCATGGGCAGCATTACTCCCGCCCGCGACGATCAGACAGCGTCATCGCCAGGGCTGTGATGTACCGAATGCGCCGAATGTTCTCGATACACATAGTTGTTCGCCCTTGCACCAACTACGCTTTCTCACCGCGCCAAGAGTTGTCGAACTGATGGTTTTGTACTCTACACCTATTCGGTAGACACTAGCAGAAAAAGTTTGGGCTCCACGTTGATGGGCAGACGTTGATGGGTAGACAAAGATCGCTGAATTTGGTTCTCGACAGCCATACTGGGTGAGGTACAATCCCGCGGCATCAGCTTCACAAAGGGCACGGCTAGGTTGCTGCCTCGTCGAATGTGGGGTTCCTGGTGGCGTGCTGGCGGCTAAAAACTGCTTAGGAGGTCTCGGTGTTCGATGACCTTAGAGCCATCCAGCGGGAGTTTGGATATCTTCCCGTCGAGCAATTGCACCGGGTATCCCAGCGCCTGAAAATACCGGTAAGCCAGATTCACACCGTCATCAGTTTCTACCCGCACTTCCGGCTCACTCCACCGCCAAAACTGGATGTGCGCGTCTGCAGCGACATGACGTGCCACCTGCGAGGCGCTTCCCAGCTACAGACTAGATTACGAGAGGTATTTCGGAGCAAGGCTTCCGACGAGTTCACGCTTCGCGACGTGTCGTGCCTGGGGCGATGCGACAGTGCTCCAGCATTTTCGGTCAATGACCAAATCTATGCAGGTTTGACGACAGACCGGACCATCGAATTGCTTAGGGCCGGCGCCACAGCGCTAAAGCAGGCAGAATCGGATGGAGCGCAACCTGCGCAACCGTTTGGCACTGATCCATACGGTGGTTCTGGCGAATACCGGGCGGTCAAACGCCTTTTGGAAACCTCTGATTACACCGGAGTCATCGCAACTCTCAAAGCCAGCGGGCTGCGCGGTCTGGGCGGTGCAGGGTTTCCTACTGGCTTGAAATGGGAGATCGTGCGCAATGCGCCGGGGAAACAGAAGTACATAGTCTGCAACGCCGACGAAAGCGAACCAGGGACGATAAAAGACCGCTTCATCATGCAGCACCTCCCGTACCTGGTGATTGAAGGGATGATCCTGGCTGGGCTGGTAACCGGTGCACACTAAAGGCTACCTATACATTCGACACGAGTATGAAGAGCCCAGAGAAGTACTGCAGAAGGAAATCGAGCGCTGTTACCGCGAGCGGATTCTGGGGAAAGACATATTGGGTAGTGACCGCACCTTCGACCTGGAAATCTTCGTCAGTCCAGGTGGGTACATCTGTGGCGAGGAAAGCGCGCTCTTGGAGGCATTGGAGGGTAAGCGCGCAGAACCTCGCAACAAGCCACCCTTCCCGGGAACGAATGGGTTGTGGAACATGCCCACCGTGATCAATAACGTGGAGACGTTCACCTTCGCGGCCGCCATACTGGCCCGCGGAGTTGAGTGGTTCAAGGCCCAGGGAGTCAATGGTTCCACGGGGCTGAAATTCGTAGGGATCAGCGGCGACGTTGTGCATCCGGGAGTTTTTGAAGTACCGATGGGGACCTCCTACCGCGACCTTATTTACAAGTATGCGGAAGGTGTGATCGATAGCCGGACGCTGCTTGCGTTTGCGCCTTCAGGACCATCCTCCGGGTATCTGCCAGCCTCGATGCTGGACTTGCCTTTAGACTTTAAGGCAGTCGCGGATGCAGGCTCCATGGTGGGCTCGGGCGCCATCGTGGTTTGCGCGGACAACCGCTGCATGCTCGACATGGCTTTGAATTCCGTTCGCTTCTTTCGCAATGAATCGTGCGGCAAGTGCGTCCCCTGCCGTGTAGGCTCGCAGAAGTTGGTAACCATCCTGATCGGGCTGGTCATCGGGTGAAGTCCAAGTCGGGCGACAAGCAATTGTGCGAAGAACTATTCCAGGCCATGCGCATGACTTCCATATGCGGCTTGGGACAGATCGTGCACGCACCGATAACCTCGGTGATGCAACACTTCCCGGAGGTAATCGAAGATCATCTCCATCAAAAGCAATGCTCCGCTGGCGTCTGCTTTCAGCCTCTGGCGGTGATGTAATGGCCGCTCCCGGAACGGTAGGGGAGCTTCCGGATGTAAGGCTCACCATTGACCAGCGCGAGGTCGTGGTTCCGTCCGGAACCACTATCTTCGATGCCGCGCGGATCTCTGGGATTTCCATTCCAATCCTGTGTCATCAACAAAATGAAACCCCGGTGGGGGTTTGCCGGATGTGCGTGGTGGATATTGGACAGCGTGTCTACGCCGCCTCGTGCGTTCGACAGGTCGAAACGGGAATGGTGGTGAAGACAGCGACGGAAGATGTGGCTGGCGTTCGGCGCACCCTCCTGGAGTTGCTGATGGCGGACCATCCAACTCCCTGCCAGCGGCAGCAACTTACTCACGACTGCGAGTTGGAGCACCTGGCAAGCCAGGCGGGTCTTACCGCTTCCCGCTATCCCGGGCTGCCCACCCCACGCGGTCACGACGAATCCTCCCCCTCGATCGCCGTCGATCACGACGCCTGCATCCTGTGCGAGCGTTGCATGCGCGGTTGCAGCGAGATCCGCCATAATTTCGTCCTCGCCCGAAGGGGCAAAGGCTACCAGGCCGGCATCGCTTTCGACGAAAACCTTCCCATGGGCAAATCGAGCTGTGTCAGTTGTGGGGAGTGCATGGTCTCCTGCCCACGGGGGCGCTGGTCAACAAGAAAAGGGAAATCGCGACCGACCTCCCGGGGACGGCGGTACCTATCGAGGAACTACAGCTACTCGAGATGTTCCGCAATGTGTCGGGAACATTTCTTAGTCTGAACAGCGATGCCGTGCACAAAAGGCATTTCAAGGCCGGCGACATCATCTGCCGTGAGGGCGACTATGGCTCCACCGCTTTTTACATACTCGATGGGACATGCGAAGTTTTCCTCTCCAGCCCTATCGCCCATGTCTCCACCAAGGCCGAACACGGTGGATTCTTTAAGAGGCTTACATCCAGCCTCACCGGACGGTCGCAAACCCGCGAAGCCAGGAGTGAGCGCGCCTACATCCCGATTGACGCTCCTGTCGATCTGCCTTACCACAACCCCATCGCCGAGCTGGTTCCTGGCGACCTCTTCGGCGAGATGACCTGCATGAGCTTCTATCCGCGCTCCGCCACGGTCCGAGCCAAAACCGATTGCACCATGCTGGAGATGCTGCGGAATGTACTCGACATCCTGCAACGCAACAAATCATTCCGGGAAAGGGTTGAGCTCAACTATCGCAAGCGCGCACTGGAAAATCACCTGCGCAGCATTCCGCTGTTCGCTTCGCTGACGTCCGAGTTCATCGACTATCTGCGCGACCGGGTGGAATTGCGGCGTTACACTCCGGGACAAGTCCTCTGTCACGAGGGCGAGCACTCCGACAGCTTCTTCCTCGTACGCCTGGGATTCGTCAAGGTGTCGCAGTCACATCCGGGTGGAGATCTGGTTCTCGGGTACATCGGGCGCTCGGGCTTCCTTGGTGAGATCGGGTTGCTGGGTGCGGGTGTGTACACGGCGACCTGCACCGCCTTGGACCACGTGGAAGCGGTCCGGATTCCAGCCGAAGACTTCCGGGTGATGATTGAGCGATTCCCCGATGTCAATCAGGCCTTGCAGGCCGTGGCACAGCAGCGCCTCGCGGAAAATCGCTCTCGGCTCACAACCATTCGCAGCGCGCCGATTGACTCGTTCCTGGCGCAGGGACTAATGGAGGCCCAAAGTCTGCTAGTGCTCGATTTGGAACGTTGTACCCGATGCGACCAGTGCGTGCGCGCCTGCGCCGACGCCCACGACGGAGTCAGCCGCCTCATCCGCGAAGGCTTGCGCCTCGATAAATACCTGATCGCCACCTCATGCCGGCAATGTAAAGACCCGCTTTGCATGGTCGGCTGTCCGGTGGGATCGATCCGGCGCAAGAACAGCCTCGAGATGGTCATCGAGGATTGGTGTATCGGGTGCGGAATGTGTGCCAGCAACTGTCCCTACGGAAATATCAATATGCATCCATTCCAGGTCCAGGCTGAAGACCTCACTCAGCCCGGCCGCAAAATCGCGGAGGTGCAAAATAAAGCTACCGCCTGCAACCTCTGCCTGGACTATGACGAGCCGAGTTGCGTTTACGCTTGTCCGCACGACGCCGCGCACCGCGTCAATCCCAGCGAATTTTTCGCCTACCTTGCCCAGCGGGGCGATGCCACGTTAAAGAAAGGCGAATAGCGTGCTTATTGACTCCACGCATCGCGTCTGGATTGTGGTTACTCTCGTGGCCCTCGGGCTGGGGCATTGTTCCTATATTCCCTACGCATTGATTGCGGTACAAGGGGCCTCAGGGCGGCAGCGCAATCGGGCCTCCTCTATGGGAGCATCGGCTCGGCGCTGATGCTGTTCGCGGGACTTCTGGGTGCCCGCAAGAAAGTTTCCAGTGTGGCGTGTAGGGCGGGCAACAACCTGGATGCGCGGGCATCTCTGGCTGGGGCTGCTGAGCTTCCCCTTCATTCTCTTCCATTCGGGGTTCAGTCTTGGCGCAGCTCCCCTCACGCGCGTGTTGATGGTGCTGTTTACCTTCGTCATCCTCAGCGGAGTTGTCGGCGCCGTCTTGCAGCACTTTCTTCCGCGCGTTATCACGACTCGTGTGCCGATGGAGACGGTTTACGAGCAAATTGATCATGTCTGCGCGCAGTTGGTTACCGAGGCAAGCACTTCCGCAACGGAACTTCTATCGGCGCTCGAGGGTGACCTGGGGCAGGCAACCCGCAGCAACGCGCCGAGGCGGCATCCGCGGGGACAATGGGCGGAGTTACTTTTGCCTCTGCCATCGGAGTCGATGAACCCTTCGCCGCTACACTGCGCAGTTTCTTTGATGACGGGATAAAACCGTATCTAGCTCAACCCGGCGGCCGAGGCCGGGTATTGGCAGACAAGGAACGGACTTCCGCGATGTTCCAGCAGTTTCGCGTCCTGTGTCCCCAGGATTATTGGCCCCGGCTAAACGATCTGGAGAACATTTGTGAGGAAAAACGCGAACTAGATCGGCAGCGAGTCTTGCATCGGTTGTTGCACGGTTGGCTCCTGGTCCATATACCCGCGTCGTATGCTTTGCTCCTATTGGGTTCGGTTCACGCGGTTATCGCACTGAGGTATTAGCCTGTGCCACGCGTCAGAACAGCCAAGACCTTAGCGAAGCGCATCGACTTGCAGTACTTTACCCGCTTGCATGGATTCCGGCGGTGGCGGCTTGTACTCTCCATCATCGTCCCGCTGCTCGCTGTGGGATGGTTGCTGGCGGAAAAGGCAACGAGCAATCGCGCGATTTATAGCAGTGGTCCAGTGTCGTCGGCACACGCCGTTTTCGGCCAGAATTGCAACCTATGCCACGTACGCGGCGCAGGCTTCAGCGCCGCCGTGAAAGACAAGGCATGCCTCGCCTGCCATAACGCCCCGATCCACAATCCACAACAGGCCTTTACACCCGCTTGCAGTTCCTGCCATCTGGAGCATAAGGGCAGGTTCAAGATGGCGGCCACCGCGGATGCAGCCTGTGCGCAGTGCCACGGCGATCTGCATATTAAGCAAGGCGAGTTGAAGTTCGACCCTCATGTCTCGAGCTTCGATAATAAGCATCCTCAGTTTCTCGCCTTGCGGCGCGGCCAGTATGATCCGGGGACGATCAACCTGAACCATCACGCTCACCTGCAGCCTACGCTGCGCGGACCTAACGGCACGGTGCAGTTACAATGCGGCGATTGTCACCGTCCGGTCGGCATCAACCAGCCCTGGGTCTACTCCATTGCTGCCGTGCAGCCGGCCAGCCAGCAGGTTGTCGTGGTCCCCGCAGCGGAGACGCAGCGGCAAAAGAAAAGATTTACCGAGACCGGCGCGGGACCTTACATGGCGCCCATCAAGTATGTGAATCAATGTGCCGCCTGCCATACCTTGCAATTCGATCCCCTGATATCTCAGCCGGCACCGCACGACAAACCAGAGATTGTGCTTGCCTTTGTCGTGGAAAGGGTAAGGCAGTTGGTCAAAGAGAATCCGGACTTGGTTCACAAACCCATAAGTACCGGATACGAAGACCAGATCGAGGCGACACGGAATTTTCTGCGTCCCACCCGCGATTACCTGGTTCTTCCCAAGGCTCCGACAACGCCCGAAAACTGGACAGAGCAGCGGATCGAGATTGCCGAGCGGTTGCTCTGGAGAAAAGACTGCAAGGTATGCCACATCCAGACAACAGGCGAAACTGACAAGCTACCAACGTCCGTCAAGGCGGTGATCCCTGCTCGCTGGTTTTTGTACTCCGAATTCGATCATCCTGCCCATCGCATGATGACCTGCGAGTCCTGCCACTCCCGGATCGCAGAGAGCAAACAAACGGCAGAGGTCAATCTGCCTGGAATTGAGACCTGCCGCAGATGTCATAAAGAGGCTGGCATGTCGCAGGCCGCCGCAGAGGGTCGATGCTATGAATGCCACAGCTACCATGATTGGCGGAAGGAGCAACCGCTGAAAGGCAAGTTCGACTTGAACGCGTTGCGTACAGGGATGTGAGGTTCAACCGCGACGTCTGCCGTACCACTCCCAAACTACGAACAAATTTCTGTCACTCATTTGCGCTGTTGTTGCATCCCCTCCGATCGCAATTCCGAACCCGCGCCAGGCGGCGGAGATGGTTCGGCACTTTTCTGCGCCGGTGGCTCTGTTGCGGGTCCCGGCGGACCGTCGGTTACGGTGAACAGCTTGCTGTTACGGAGATAAAGCCGCTGCATTTCTTCGAGGTTGAAGGGACGGGAGCCTCTGCGCCCAAAAACGGCGAGTTGATGTCCGGTCTCATCTGCGGCGCGGTCACGATCGATTCCGCGAGAGATGGCCAACGCAGGTCCCTTGGTTCTATAACCGGCAATCAGTTTGGGAACGGGCTTGGGAGCGAAGCCGAAGAAATTCGGCGTCGCCTGCGGCGAAAACAACTGCACTACCTGCAATCCATTGTGACCATCGGCAACGAAGGCGAACTGGCTCGAGCTTACCATACCAATCTTGACGTCATTGGTGTCGTTCAGCTTGCCCCCCGCGTCGAACATCTGGTCCAATTGAGGCCGTTCCGGCGCCTCGACATTGACAATCGCCACGCCCTGCTTACCCGCCGAGATGTATGCGTACGTGCGGGCCACGTAAATGTTGCGAGCATCCGCGAGCGAAATGAGAGCGTTAGGAACCGGCACGGGCTGCGCGAGGTTTGTGATGTCCAGGACCTTCATCCCGGCACGATCAACAACGAAGGCGTAGCGGAATTGAACTGCGATGCCCCGTGGATCGTCCAAGTCGGGGGCGCCAATCTGTGCCACGAGCTTAGGCTGCAATGGATTGTCGAGATCGACCACTGCCAGTCCGCGATCGCAAAGGACATAGGCGTACGTTCCGGCAAACGCGATGCGGCGGGCCCCATTCAAGGCCCCCTCGGGATTAAACGCCAGGGCCCGCTTCAGAAAGTTATTGCTGGGATTGCCGTCAAGAAGAGTGCCCACCCCCGGACTCTTCGCCTTGAGGTCCGGATTGCCGACGACAACCAGGCCCTCATATTTATCGGCCACATAGAGGAAGCCATAAAACAGATGGATGGATTGTTCTTCATTCTCAGGCCGGTGGGTGCGCAGAGGATCTACCCCGAGGGTTGTCGGCGACGCCACCGCCTGGGCGTACCTAGTCTTGACATAGAAGCGCTGGCCCAGCGGCGAAACGGGAGCAGTGGTCATTTTTTCGGAGAAGTCTTTGTCGTCAATGTTGGCGATGTCAAACACGCGCAGACCACCCGCGCCCATCGCGGCGTAGAGGTACTCTCCGCGCGCTTGCAGGTCAAGCACAGTGCCGGCGTGGTGATCGGCCTCTTTTAGTTCGCCCTTGTTCTTGATGTGTTCTTCGTAGTTCGCAGGATAGGCAACTTTCTGGAAGTCGCTGCCCAGGATGGCGGGGGGCTCACTATGTTCCGCCACGGCGACGGCATGATATCCCCCTTTGCCGTTTGCGACGTAGATGTAGCGGCCCATGAAGTTCATGAAGCCCGTCCCTTGAATGAGAACTTGCGCCAGCCAAGCGTTGTTGTTGCCGCTACTCGACACATGGCAATCGGTGCAGGTGCGGGTTTCTTTTGTCCGCACCGTATGCGGCACGAACGGACTGAATGCCTGGCCGCTGAATCCTTCTGCGGAGACAGTTTGCTGCTGGTAATAACCCCAGTCACGATCTGAATTCTGCGAACTGACGAGAACAGCGCAGGCTGAACGCACCGGCGCCACGCGATGGCCGGTAACCGTGCCATCCACACCAAGCATGTAGACATCGTCGCGGAGGATCTGAAAGCTGTACGAGGTCCAGTTACGGGTGACCAGACCTTCGTTGTGCAGCATCGGCATTTTTCGGTTAGCCGCCATTTCAAGATGACAACCAAAGCAGGTGGGAATCCAGGCGGAGTGGCAGCTATAACAGGTCATGCGTTGGTTGCGGTGGGCCAATGGATTTGTCGCATCGTCATCGTCGGTGGTACCCCAGGTCTTACCGTCAACCCGTACCGTCTTGGCGAAGCGCGCCTTTTCGTTGTAATTGGGATTACCCGGAGTAATGGAGTCCGGCACCTGTATAACTTCCCACTGCTGGTTTTGATCCAACATCGAGCGTTGAAATAGCCGGCCTTCTTTCCAATAGAAGCGCTGATCGCCCCATGGGGTTCGGAGCAACCTAAGATCGGTGCCGCCTTCGGGCTTGGCTGGACCGGAGGTCTTAAGAGTCGCACGCGCCTGAATGCTGCCATGGCAGTCGGTGCAGTCAACCTCAACTGCGTCGCGAGTTTCTCCGTAAAGGCGCCCATTGCCGTGATTGTCCTGCTGGAAGTGGCAATCGACGCAATGCATGCCCTTTTGCAGATGGATGTCCGCCAGGTGCACGGCCTTCTTGAACTTTTCGGGATCGTCGGGCGAGATTGGGCCGCCATTCTGGTCCAGCATTTCACCTTCGCGATTGCGCTTGTAAACCGCGCGGTAATTCCAGCCATGACCATGAAAATCGGCGAACTGAGTTGACTTCAGCGTACTCAGAAATTCCGGACTGCCAACATTCTCCAGGAAAGGGACACTTGCCCATAAGCCCCTCGGGGCTGCGCCTTCCGGATTGCGCACGGCGACACGTTGCTGTTCTTCGGGAGTGGGATTGTGCTGTTTGGCGGGATACATTCTTTCGCCATCAACTTCGTTGTCCCACCACGTAAATCCGAAGTAGGTTGTGACCATGTTGGTGCCGGGATGCATATGGCACACCATGCACTGGCTCGATGGAATTCCGCGAGTGAACTGATGTTGAATGGGGTATCCCGGCCGGCCTTTTGGAATTGTCGGGT
Organism: uncultured Acidobacteriaceae bacterium; assembly: GCA_963721155.1. Lineage (GTDB taxonomy): Bacteria > Acidobacteriota > Terriglobia > Terriglobales > Acidobacteriaceae > Bog-257. The sequence continues at coordinate 1,021,684 of CAVRID010000005.1, forward strand.
CATTGGTCGCGCTGAACCCTGAGTGGCCAAACTGTGCGTAGGGTCCCGAGTGCTCCGGCGATTTGTCATTGGCATAAATAACATGGCAAGCACTGCAGCCGCTATTTCGATAATCACCGGATTGGTCGTTGGTTCCGGGCAGGTACAAGAGCGGATCCAGGAGCCGGGTTTTTTGCAAGCCTAGGAAAACCGGATCGGTGCGCAGCTTGGTTCCAAAGCCGCGGTCGCTAAGCTTGACATCGGGTTTCCCGGGGTCTTCGCTAAGCTCAGGATTTCCAATTTCGGCTTTTTCAGTGCCGCCACGCTCAAAGATGCGTAGCACATTTCCCGGCTGTGATATCTCCCATCGTTCCAGCGGTTGAAGCTCGGGAAGCACTCCCTTGGTGCGGGTCTCCTCCGCCGTAGGAGGTGGAAAGCTCATCAAGCGCTGGGGCTCGCCATCGGTGGAGTAGCTCTCTCCGAAGTGCGGATTCTTCAGGGGGAAAGCGCCATTGTTGTACAGAGCCGCTCCCCAAAGCATGGCGCCATGCGACATCATGCTCGTCCGGACTTTCTGCGATTCGGATAGGTGACAACCGGCTTGCCCGCAGGTCGCCGCAACGATTCGCAGGTCGCCGGGGTTGATAAAACGTATGTAACCGGGACTTTCTTTGAGCCAGGCGGTGTAAGCACGGACCGGAAGCGCCCCATCCAGCTTATTGCTCAGCACCCGCGGCTGAGGATGCGCCTGGTTCTTGGCTGCGATGTATTCCGGCGACTGAGGAGACAGGCCATTGGGGATGCGGATGTCTGAGTTACCGCCGTGGCAATCCGTACAGCCCAAGCGGACCGCGGGCGAGGTATGCATAGTCTCGCTGTCGGTTTTTGTGTGGCAGCTCCGGCATCCGGCGGATTTCCGGTCAGCCTCGTCCTGGGTTTGCATCAGCAGTAGCGGCTGCTGCGCCATCGCCTGCGAACTGGCGGATTCACCAGATGGCGCCTGTTGACCGATGGCCGGTCGCACGAGACGGCCCGATGCCGTCACGATGGCGAGCACCGCGGCACCAAGGGCAGCCAACTTGATCGCCGATAGTCGCACCGCCATTTGTCTTTTCTCCGTAACCCTCTGGCCTTAGAACTGGAAGCGTAGTCCGGCAAACACCGATAACAACGTTCGGGAGTTGTAAATCTCCTTATACCCCGAGCCTGGAACCAACGCGTCGATGCCGGTGGTTAACACAATGTTCTCCGAAAGAGGAGGCCGATAATTGACCCCCGTTCCGAAATCCATCCCGATACTGCGGCTTATGGACGGCTGAAAGAGCACCAACTGCAGTGGCTGGGTATGGTCGAACTGCAAGTAACTGGCATTCACGAAGCCACGCAACTTAGGGGTCAGGTCTGCGTCCACACCTACGTTATAAAGACGTACTCCAGGATTTACGAAATTCGACTGGCCTTGGAATTTGCTGGATCGCAGGTCGGGAATAAGGCTGAGAGGAGTAACCAGGGCCACGCCTGTACTGGAGAGCGGAATGCTCTCGCGGTCCCAAAAGCTGAAGTTGGTGCCGGCGAAATGCTGATCGTCGAAAATGGAATCGAAGCCACGCGCGGCATCGGAACGTGAGGCACCGATCTGGGTGGAGCTGTCGCCGGAGGTATAGAAAACCGAGCCCCGAAAACGAAGCCAGTCCTTGTCGATGGACAACTCCAAGGCGGCCAACTGCCCGTTGATGTTCACGCGGCGCCCCGCGATGGTGTTGAAGGTATCATAGCCGAGCGCCTGGTAAAACGCGTTGCTAACGTTCAAGCGCTTGATGTGCCCGTTGCCCGTCCATCCCAGGTAATAGGAGCGAATGGCGTGCGGCTGGGGTATTCCGTTAGCGATTACCACGCTGCCAATGGGGGCGGGGCGCACCAGAAATCCATTGGTGTCGAACTTGATGGACGCGTTGTCCTGATTGGCCAGAAAGGAAAACTCGGTCGTGTAGCCCTTGGTCAGGAAGTCCTGTATGTAAACATTAGCCACCTCCACCTGCTGGTCGCGCGCGGCGAAAGTGTTGAGATGGCTGTTGGTGTCCTTCTCCAGCATGAAGAAGTAAGCGAGATTGTAGTTGATACGATTCGAACGCAGATTGCCGAAGATTCGCACTCCGGGTTCTTCATCGGAAAATATAAAGCCGCGAAAGTCGCTGGTGAACTGCTGAATTCCCGCCCGGACCGACACGAAGTCGAAATCTGGGCCAAGGTCGTGCAGCTTTAGCTCAAAGAACCCCTCTTGTAGGCCCGCGTGCGCATCGAATCGAGTGGTCCCCGCTTCAACATTGACGTTGACGATGCCGCGCTCTTGCGCCTGGAGGTAATTCAAATTGACTGCGGGCGTAAAGTGGACCTGGAAATCAATCGGACGAAATGAAGTGTCTCCGTGAAAAAGATCGAATGAGAAGAGAAAGGTCTGGCCCACGGCTGTCTGCAGGTCACCGCCAAAAAACTGCGCACTGTTCGGGTTCTGGGACCCGAGACCGGTGGGCGTTGGCAAGCGGCGCAGATCGAAATCGGTGAAGCTCGTACCGGTAAAGTTGAGAAACCACTGCTGACCAAAAATTGGATAATCGCCCTTCCAGCGGTTGCGGTTGAAGGGGTCGTACCAGTGCGATCGGACATACGGATAGTCGCCAGGTAGGTTGTACCGTTGCCAGGCCGGCATTGCAACCGTCCAGCGATAGGGCTCCAACGAGGAATTTTCGGCAGATGTTGGAACAAATTCCGGCACCGCCATGGCCGATTCGGATTGCGGACTGCGCATTCCTGGATAGACGCTGCCAGAGGAAACCTCCGGAACCGGGAGAGTCCGAAGGCCCCCCGGCAAACCGCTCGGACTGTTCAATGGCGTTTGGGTGATTGAGGTCTTGACGCCAATGTCCCGTGACTGTATCTGCCCGGCGGACAATGTCAACCTCGCCGGTGTGGACTCGACTCCCTCAACTTGTGCTGAGACTTCGTACTCGCCGGCGGGAAGGTCCAGCAGGCGAAATATTCCTTCCGCATCGGACTTGGTGGTATAAGGTTTGCCGGTAGTGCGATTGACAGCATGCACCGTGATGCCGCGAACCGGACGCCCGTCTTGGTCGTGGACGGTCCCCAGTAGCGCCGCATTTCGAGGCTGCTGCCGGGGAATGCGAGTTTCCTGCCCGAGAAACGAGCCGGGAAGAACAAACACGCAAACCACCAGCATGACAGGACAACGCAAAGCGCGCGCTTGGCAGAAACTGCGTCGGACCACGGCTTGTCCTTTGCACCACGCTTCTTTGCGAAGGTGGCATGGATCCCGTCTGAGGCATCAACGCTAGTTCGGGCCAAGCAACATAACCTTTCGCCGAAAACCAGATGCCCGGTCCAAACCGCGAGTCAATCGCTTCTTCTAAATGTGGTGCAAAAACTGTCCCTGGATCTTCTCACTGTTGCAATTAAATCAAACCAAAAAACCATTGCAGCCGTCTCTGCTCGCCGCAATAGCCCTGGGTTGCCAATGCCGGCGGACCCAGACGTCAAATTGACAACGGTGGCCGACATTCGACCAGACCCAGCTTGCGCTAGATTACGATCTCCATTCCTTCGGTAGCTACATCCGTATTTTCGAAGTGATGGCGCGCTTCCCCCAGTATCTCGGTCATGAATTCATCGTCATGCTGGGGATCGTGGTGAAACAAAATCAGCCGGCTAACCTTGCTGTCGCGAGCTACGCGGGTCGCTTCCAGCCAGGTGCTGTGGCCTCGCCCCTTCCACGAGACATACTCTTTTGGCGTGTACTGCGCGTCGTAGATCAGGATATCGGCGTCTTGGGCAAACTCCCGCAAGGTTCGGTCAAGCTTGTCGTGACCATGCTCCAAATCGCTGGCGTGCGTAATTATCTTCCCGTTTGATTCGAGGCGGTATCCGGTCGCGCCCTGAGGGTGATGAAGAGGGAAAGGATGCACGTCAATTCCAAAATGCTGGAATGGGTTGCTGCCGACATCTACAAAGCCCTTTTCGGCGGCAAGATAGTCCAAGCTGATCGGATAATACGGATCGGACATCTGTCGTTCGAGAATCTCCTTGGTCTGTTCCGCCGGGCGGGAGGCGTGGAAAATGATTTTATTTGCGGGCGAATAGAGTGGGGCAAAGTGAGGCAATCCCTGAATGTGATCCCAATGAAAATGTGTCATTAGAATAGGTAAAGCAAGTTCGGAGCCCCGGAATTCCTCTTGCAGACATGTCCCAAGCTGGACAGCTCCAGTACCCGCATCAATCATGACGACCCCGTCGCTGGATCGTACCTCGAGGCAAGTGGTGTTGCCTCCATAGCCCAAGTGACTCGCGGCGGAAGTCGGTACCGTTCCACGAACGCCCCAGAACTTCAATCGCAAAGCGGTGTCGCCCCCCATGCTGCCCCTTAGTTTCGTTAAGTTAAGAGGACGCCGGCATCTTATTCAACCCTGCCTTCACCCGGCGTGGTGATACGGATGACGAAACCAAAGCCCACCCCGGCAAACTTAATGATCCGGGCTCTCCCCCGCCTCACACACTGGCCACGCCAGCCAACGGCTTTGACTTAATGGGTTCGTGGCTATTGACCCGCCATTTCCGGCCATCTCGTGCGAGCAAATCATCCGCCTCCTTGGGCCCCCAAGTGCCGGCCGGATAATTGGGGAAATTGTGTGGTCGCAGGGCCTTCCAAAGTTCCAGAATCGGACTTACAACGCTCCACCCGGCCTCGACCATGTCAGCCCGTTGAAACAACGTGGCATCCCCGATCATGCAATCATGCAACAGCCTTTCGTATCCCGTGGCAGCGCCGCCTCCGAAGTAGTCCGAATAGGCGAAGCTCATGTCCACACTTCCCAGACGCATGAGAGTGCCCGGCATCTTCGCGCCGAAGCTCAAGGTAATACCCTCTTCCGGTTGAATATGCATCACCAGAACGTTAGGAGTGAGGCGCTCCACTGCGGTGTCGCGGAACAAAACGAACGGAGCCCGCCGGAACTGAATGGCAACTTCGGTATGGCGTTGCGGCAATCGCTTGCCCGTTCGCAAATAGAAGGGCACATCGGCCCAGCGCCAATTGTCAATTTGTAATTTCATGGCTACGAAGGTTTCGGTTGCGGAATCTGGTGCCACGCTGGGCTCGGAGCGGTAGGCTGCCATCGCCTGCCCTTGCGCGTGGCCATCTCCGTATTGCCCGCGGACGGCGCGGCTCAGCACGTCTTCTGAGCTGAGCGGCTGGATGGCATGCAGGATCTTGGCCTGCTCGTCGCGGACCGCGTCCGCCTGAAAAGAGATAGGCGGTTCCATGGCCGTGAGAGAAATCAGCTGGAAGATATGGTTCGGTACCATGTCTCGCAAGGTGCCGGACTGGTCGTAGTAACCACCGCGGTTTTCTACCCCTACGGTCTCGCCCACGGTAATTTGCACATGATCGATGTAGCGCCGGTTCCAAACCGGCTCGAAAATACCATTGGCAAAGCGAAAAGCGAGGATGTTTTGAACCGTCTCCTTCCCCAGGTAGTGATCGATCCGGTAAATCTGGTTCTCATTCAAGACTTGCAGAAGCTGGGAATTCAGAACGCACGCCGACTCAAGGTCGCGGCCAAACGGTTTTTCCACAACAACGCGGCGCCATTTCTTGTCTTCTTCGGAAAGCAGGCCCGCAGTCCCTAATTGCTGCACGACAGGGCCAAAAAATACAGGAGCTGTGGCGAGGTAATAGAAATAGTTTCCTCGCGTGCCATGTTCCTTGTCGGCCAGCTCCAAAGCGTCCCGTAACTTGGTGTACGAGTTCGCGTCACCAAACTCTCCTGACAGGTAGTAGAGTCTCCGGACAAACCACTCCGTCAAATCATCTGACAACGCTCCGGTAGCAAACTGCTTGATATCTTTCCGGAATTTGTCGCGGAATTGCTCCGTACTCATGGGCTCGCGGGCCAAACCCACGATGGCGAACTCGCGCGATAGTAAATTGTCAGTTGCGAGGTTGTAGAGCGCAGGAACCAGCTTGCGCCGGGTAAGGTCGCCACCTGCACCGAAGATCACCATGACACAAGGGTCGCCGGGCCTTCCCGCGGTCTGTTCCATGGTGTCTAACACATTCGAGCTAGCCATCAGGGTTTGTTCTCCTCCCCGGGTGAAAGTCCGCGCTCCCTTGCACCGCACTCGAAGTCATGTCTTAACCGATTCAACGCTGCCGCGAAGGATCATCCCGCAGCAGAAAATAACAGCTCTGACTGGCAGGGTAGTGGATTGATGAGCCGCCATTATGACTGTAATCGGGCCAAAGTCAAGCAGTTCTTCTTGATGCAGAGGAACACGAAAGTGCGTTTCGCAAGGAAAAGTGTGTACACACCCGGTCGTCACAGTAGAGAATGTGTCTCTGTTCATCATGGAACTTCAAGGTAAGACAAGCACGGGAGACGCCCGACAAAGTGGCTTCTCCCGTGTGTGGTGGAGAGAACAGCCGTTTCAGGCTGCGTTGGGGTGGGAACCGTTGTTGACGATGCCTTCCAGACCCTGAACAACCTGGACCAGAGTAGGCATGTCGGCGATTTCATTCAGTGGAGGGGCTTGCAGCTTCGCCAGCAAGGCACCTACTTCTTGCTCGGGGATGCGATCGAGGACGACCTCCATGCGCCGCAGGCCGCGGGTGGCCGACTCCAGCACGTCGAGAATCTTCTTCTTCAGCTGGAAGTCGCGCACCAGGTGAGGCTTGTTGGCATGGCCGTATTCCCGTAGGACCCATCGGTACAGCTTGCCGCCGACAGATTCCTCCAAAGCGGAAATGCGTTTGTCCAAGTCGGCGCCGTTGCCGTTCTTTGCTGCATTTTCACTCGGTTTTGGCTCATTCTCGTTGGTACCACCATCGGCGGCAGCCTGCTGCGACCCTGCGACGTTTTGGGTTGCTGGCGGACGCGTACCTCCGCTCCCATTCCGCGTGGGGGGAGTCGGGTTCGCGCGGCCGTTGCGGGATCCGTTACCGTTCGAACTGCCGTTGCTTCCGCCAGCCGCGTGTGGAGGTGTCGCGCTTCCGTTCGCTCCGCTGGCCTTTCCGGACGGACGTGCTCCCTTGCGCCAGTTTTCCGGAATCAACCAGCTTGGAACTACAGGTGCCTTCTTCGGGCGTCCCTTGTCGTCCAGATCCACCCACGGCGCGTCGAAGTCGTAAAAGCAGCGTCCCAGGCCAAAGCAGGAACAAGCCCGTTTGAACGCCTGTGCTTCAAAGGCGTGATCCACCTTGTCGAGCTCGTCGATCAGCAGCACGCAAGGGCTTGGCGACAGCAAAGCCTTCAACAGCGGACCGGCGGCAAAGAATTCCAAGGCGGAAAGTTGCTTGCCAAGCTCTACCCAGTCGGTTGCTACGGGGCTCCGGGCGGCCATCTCCACGTAAAGTCGCTGCAGGGATTCATCGAATTTGCCGATGGCCTTGTCCTCGGTGATCCCTTCATAGCATTGCAGCCGTTCGACCTGCGTATCGGCTGCACGCGCCACCGCATAAGAAAGTTCCGTCTTGCCGCTTCCTGCCGGTCCCTCCAACAGCAGCGGTTTCTTCAGCTTAGCCGCCAGATAAACAGCCGTTGCTGTCACACTGTCGGTGAGATAACCGACTTTAGAGAGCGCATGATGCACCTGCTCGGACGACTCGAACACCCTCGACCTCCCACACTGGGTTCCAGTGTGGGCAGCAGAGTAGGGGCACTGCCGAGTCCCGTCAAATTCTGAAGGGAGTGAATCCGGTTCAACAAGTCATGAGACTCAAAGCACCGGTGGTCGGTCATTTGTCAAACCTTGAAACCTGGTTATCGGGACCGAGCTCGCCGTTTTCAGTTTCTTGAAACTCGTAGGCCGCTTTGACCAGCGAGAGGGCAGAGCAGTCTGTTTGCAAGGCCTCAATTGTCTAGTTCGCTTTAGGGCTTTGTTCCTGAATGCGTTTGATTTCTTGCTCCACCAGAACGCTCAGTTTCTTCCGGATTGACTCCAGAACAGCCCATTTCTCCGTCAGCGCTTTCTTTTTGTTCGTGCTTTCTTTGAGCGAACGCTTGGGCAACTGCTTTCGCTCGTCATCGATGATGAGTTGAAACAATTGCACTATGGATCGCAGGTTTTCGTAGACGTTCTGGAAAGCATCTGCGCCGTAACGGGTGGTCGCAAACGTCACGTACGCAAGACCGGCCCCGGTAAGGAGCAGTGCATCTGGCACAACGGGATTGTCGTCGGCATAGTCATTGAGAACGGCGAGAATTCTTTCTTGAAGAATCTCCCATGGAGGAGGATCTGATTGAGATGCTATTGGGTCGTGAATTTTCTTGGGCAAGCGAGGTCGCCTCTCCTTCAAATCCCGGCCAGCATATTGTTGCGCATCCCGATCGTCAAATTGCACCAATGCCGTCAGCCCGGCGCTTCAGCCAGAAACGTAAATCTGCCCGCACCGGAGACAAATAAAATGGAGCTGCCATTGCCGACACAATTTGGGCCAGACCGTTTTATTGAAAGTGAACGTCGAGATCAGCCAAACGAAAGCGACGATCTCCAGCAAAATGCCGAAAACAACGGCCAGATGTTCGTAAACCGGAGTGACTCCGTAAATGCGCTCAAGTACGGCAAAGGGCGCCGGACCGATAAATGGTGCCAGGAGAAGCAGGAAGAGAGCGTTCCGGTAACTTTTCTTGGTCGGCGGTGCGGCAATCTTCGAGAGCTGTGTCTGTGAGGTTCCACTCGTCCAACCGCTCCCAAACACGGGAGCCCTCGCCCAACCAAATCCGCTCGTCACGGCCGAGAACTCCGATACGCCAGACATGTACGCTGTGGAGAGTCGTTGCGTGTTCTGGCTGCCGCAGGTGGGGCACGAGTATTGCATGACGCTAGTTTCTTCCCTCCGGCGATGCACCGCTGATTGAGGTCCTGGCTGACGCTCGCCCACGTTCCTCTTGGCGCCGTGGCCAAATTATCGGGTCGCCAATCTGTTGTCGAGGTCGTTGCCGAAGCCGCATCGCGTGGGGTACGTTACGACAAGTACTTTGCTATTGGCAAATTCTCCCTCCACATATTCAGCCCCCGCTATCGGTCATGCGCGCCGGGAATAATTTGGTATCGCCGCCAATTTTTTTCTTGCATTCTCCCCCGCAATGGTGTTTTAGTATTTCGCAACAAGCTTTCGGGAGAGGATAACCTATTGCCCGATCTTGTCCGGTGGCTGCTAGCTGTCTCACGGTTTCGCTGTCATCGACCTGTCTCTTGAGCAACCTGAACGCGCTCAAGGCTATTTAGATCCTGTCCGTACCGAAATCGCTCGTCCAATCTGCTTGTAATTTGTCGACACACCCATCTGCAGTTCTGTTCTGCAGACCAAATACGTGTGGACCCGACATCGGTCTGCCGGGCCGGCGAGAAAGGGGTGGACCATCATCCCTTTTCTCGCTAGCCCTCAATGCCTGCTCAAACTTTGTACTCGTGGAATTTTGGACCTCTTGACAGCGACACCGCTCCGGGTGACGAAGCTTATTGTCGCCTCCTAGCGGTGCCCGCGATGCCAAATTGCGGGCCGACAGACACGGAATTCTGCTGCCAGTTCAAGAGCTCGGCAGCAAGTCCTAGTCTTTAGGTCGCTGGTTTTCTGGCAGCTGACGAGCAGAACATGGCGCATATCGAACCGCTGATTGACGCACAACCGGCCGCCCAGATTCTGGGGCTGCTTCCCGTAACCCGAGGCGCTAGCGTGCCGAACGGCTCTATGGAATCTCACGTCGACAGAACGCTGGGCGATCAATTCCCCGATGCAACCCGTCACACTGAACCCATTCACCGCGCAGTTCGCCGCCGAATGACAAAACGGCTGCGGAAATGGGGAAAAGCTGCTGTCCAAAGCGAAGCGAGGTCCGTATGACTCCCGAGCCGTTTGTCTCAGCGGAAGAAGCGGCGCGGTTCCTCTCGGTGAAGCGCCGCTACCTCCTCGCCCTCGCCCGCAGCGGGCTCGCGGGTGCTTATGCCCTCGGCACGGGCACAATGCGCAAAGTTTGGGTCTTCCGGCTCTCTGAACTCGCCACCGCTGTCGAGGAACAGAGCCACCCGATCTCAAAAACCCAAAAGTACGATACGATCCGATCAGGCAACCTCCACGCTGGAAAGAGGACTGCATGAGCTATCAGCGTGGATCGATAAGAACATTACACCGCAAAGGCGGAGACATCTGGGTGTTACGTTACCGCGTCACTCAGCTGGACGGGAGCAGAATGGAGAAAATCGAGCACATCGGTCTTGTTCGTGACTTCCCCAAGGAGCGGGACGCACGGCGCGAGGCAGACAGGCTAGGTCTCTTCGTCCGCATCAATGAACCACCGCGGGATACCCGTATCCGTTTCGATGCCCTTGCCGAGCATTACCTCAAGAACGACTTTGGGGCCGATGCCGTTCGACCGAAGACCGAACGCACGACCCTCAACACTCAGCAAATCGTTCGTGGCTATCTCATTCCCCGGTGGGGAAAAGAAATCGCGGATGACATCAAACCCCTCGACATTCAGCGCTGGCTGAAATCGCTGTACACGGATAAGGAACTCGCCTGGACGACGATCTCGAAGTTTCGCGGCACCATGCTGCGCGTCTACAAGGTCGGCATCCTCCACGAGCACGTAACCCGCAACCCGGTGCTGGCAGTCGAGACACGCTCTACCACCAATTACAAGGCGATTCTGGTGACCCCTCAGCAGACGCTGGCCATTCTCCAAAGCCTGCAGAACATCCTGCACCGCATTCTTGTGCTCACCTGCGCTGCAACGGCACTCCGATCATCCGAGTTGCTCGCACTGCGCTGGGCAGATGTGCTTTGGAATCAGGAGAAGATAGCAGTCGCCAAACGCTGGTCGCGCGGGAAGGAGGGGCCTACCAAAACCCGCAAATCCGAGGGGCATGTTCCCCTGCACCCCGCTCTTGCGGAATGCCTCAGGGAATGGCATGACCAAACGGCCTACGCCAAGGACACGGATTTTCTGTTTCCGTCCCTGAAAGCAGCAGGTCGCGTACCAGTCTCTCCCGCGGTGTTCGTTGCCGACCACCTACGGCCAGCAGCCATCAGCGCTGGAGTGGAGATTAAGCCAGGCCAACGCTTCGGCCTCCATAATCTTCGGCATTCCCTTTCAAGCTGGTTGGTAAACAAAGCCAAGGTCGATCCGAAGACCGTGCAGAGCATCCTGCGTCACTCACGCATTCAGACGACGCTCGACCTCTACACCCAGGGCGATGGGGATGAAACACGGGCCGCGCAGGGCGCATTCCTGAAAGAACTGGGAGTGGCCTCGGAGATGATTCAATGAACTTTGTGGATCGGTTTGTGGATCGGCTTTTCGGGCAGATTCCCCGTAAATCCCTGAAAGAAA
>CAVRID010000006.1:0-20305 GCA_963721155.1 uncultured Acidobacteriaceae bacterium
GGTGCGCTACCAGGCTGCGCTACGCCCCGACTATTTTGCTCCTACGATTCTAAACCACTTCAACAAACCGAACGACAGAGGGACAGTCGCGGGTGGTCACAGGCGACCCGGATACTAGACAGGAAAGCTTTGACTCCTCGATAGGTTCGCACTTGTCCTATCTGCTCACCCCCATGTCGCGCGTGCCCTTGTGCTATTGCCCACGATTCGGTGTAGCATGTATGCCAACCGGATGTTTCAGGTGGTGGGGACCGTCGCACCAACAGGAGCCGTGCAATGAATGTTCTCCTCCTTTCCATGCCCGATTCGTTCGAGCATATGCCGACGGTCGCGGTGCGGATGCCCAATGGAGCGCTATGTTCCTTGGCGGGGAACATCGATCCGCATCACCGAGTCGCTGTAGCCGACCTGATCCTGGTTCAAGACAAGGTGCGCGAAACCGTGGAACGGCTCGTGCGAGAGATCCAGCCGGATTTAGTTGGTCTCTCCGTCATGACCTTCCAGCGCAAGACTGCTTTTCGCATCGTCAAACTGGTGCGTTCGCTGCGACCAGGTGTTCGCGTTGTCGTGGGCGGTTACGATCCAAGCCTCGCGCCAGAAGCCTACATGGAAGACGGCCGCGGCATCGATTTCATCGTCCGCAGCGAGGGCGAGCTCACCTTCCGCGAGCTGCTGCGTGCGCTCGAAAGCAGCAACGGCTTTGCTGCGATTCAAGGACTGTCGTATCGCGCGGGGGATGGCTGGCACGAGAATGTTCCGCGCCCGGTGCACACTCTGGAGGGAGATGAGATCCGTTTGCCGAAGCGCGACGCCCGCGTCCTTACCGGCTACACCATGCTTGGACGCGGGGTGGACGTCGTGGAGACCTCGCGGGGATGCACCTTCGACTGCGGCTTCTGCTCGATCATAGAGATGCGTGGCCGCAATTTTCACACTTATTCGTTCGATCGCGTGCTGGCTGACATTCGCGATGCCAGGAACCACGGTGCGCGCGCCATCTTCATCGTGGATGACAACATCAGCCTTAACATCCGCCGCTTCGAGGCCCTGTGTCGCGCCATCATCGATGCCGGATTGAACGACATCGACTACACCGTCCAGGCAATGACCTCGCCAATTGCCATGCATGGCGAGACCCTCGCGCCATTGATGCGCCAGGCCGGCTTCCGCTACGTTTTCCTCGGCATCGAAAACATTCTCGAAGACGATCTCCACTTCCTGAAGGCAGCGGCGAAGAACGAGTTCCGTGAAGATGGCCGCGTAACCGGCAACGCGTCCCTCCGCGCCATTGAGTTTCTGCACAAGAACAAGATGTATGTGGTCGGAGGCCTCATCGTCGGCAATCCAGATGACACACGCGAATCCATCCGGGCTAATCTCGAATTTGCCAGCAAATACGTGGACTGGCCGTACATCCAACATCCGACTCCCTATCCCGGTACGCCGATGACGAAAGACTTTCGCGCACGAAATTTAATTGTCATCGACAAGATGGAGGAGTACGACGGCACCACCGCCGTCGTGGCCACGCAGCATCTGCAGCCCGAGGAAATTGAGTACGAGAGATGGCGAGCCGAGCGTTGGATGAAGACCCGGCACATGCCTGCCGTCATTGCCCACGAGCCGCTGTTCGTCCTGCGCAACTGGTGGAAGATGCTGGCCCACACCTTCCGCGGAACTTCCATTAAATCCGCACTCGGTCTGGAAAATGACAAGAAAGTTTTCCAACGTTATCGGAGCCTGCGCAGCGCCGAACGCGCGTATCTGTAGGTCTTCAATTTATTGCCATCGGCATGTTTCCGAGCAAAGCGGCCATTTCCGCTGCCCCGCATGTGGAATCGCTGTATAAAATAAAAGCAAATAGAATTTGATGTCATGCTGCCGCGTCCCACCACACACGACAATAAGGCCGGGCTCGCCTATTGGGCGCAACGGACGCTCGAGGAGTGTGACAAAGCCAGCCATGAATTTGCTTCCGATCCTGTGCACGATCTCCGGGTCGCTATTCGCCGTTGCCGCTCGATGGCCGACGGCTTCCTCTCCGTCGATCCCGATCCCGCATGGAAGGAGATGAAAAAGCTGGGCAAGAGCATCTTCAGCTGCCTCGGCGATCTCCGCGATGTGCAGGTCATGTCGGAATGGGTCGCTCATCTTTCAGCAGCTGACGACCCTGTTCGACGACTGCTGCTCGAAAGCCTGGGTCAGAAAGAGAGCCTGTTCAAGGCCGCCGCGCAAGAAACGCTTGGCAGCTTCGACCGCAAACGATGGACAACGCTAAATGCGCGATTAGCCCGCCGTGCTGGCAAGGTACCGGTGGAAGGCATGGTGTTTCAGCATCTCGCGCTGGAGCGTTGGATGGACGCGCACGAATTGCACCGGCAGGCGCTACGGAACCGCTCGCAAGTTGGCTACCACCAGTTGCGAATCGGCATCAAGAGATTTCGTTATATGTGCGAGAACTTCCTTCCTCAGCGCCACGCCAAGTGGTCTAAAGACCTGCGTGAACTCCAGGATGCTCTCGGCGAGGTCCATGACTTCGATGTACTGAAAGCAACGATCAAGGCGCACCATGAGATTGAACCCGGAGATCGCGAACGCTGGAACCAGAGAATTGCGGAGGAACGGCAGAAGCGGCTGGATCTTTATCGTCAGAAGATGTTGGGCAAGCAATCCCTTTGGACGGTATGGCGTGCTGAACTGCCCGCCGGTCCCACGCTGGAACAGGCCGCCATGGACAAGCTGCGAACCTGGGCTTCGTTTCTTGATCCTGACGTGAGCCATTCCGCGCATGTGACGCGGCTCGCGCTGCAACTCTACGATGGCCTGTCGAAGGACGGCATCTTAAGTACCGAAGCTGAGTACCGCCGCATCCTGGAAGTCGCCGCCCTATTACATGAGGTTGGACGAAGCCGCGGCCTTGAAGGCCATCGCAAACACGCCTATTCGCTGATTCGCCGGCTCAAGCCTCCCCTGGGATGGAGCGCCGAGGAACTGCAGTGTGTCGCCGTGATTGCGCGCTTCCATGGCGGCGCGCTTCCGCAAACCAGCAACTCCTCGTTTGTAGGACTTCCTTCTAAAACGCGACGGAACCTCTTGCCCATTGCAGGTATTTTGAGACTGGCAGATGCTTTCGATTTCTCTCACGACCAGGCGATTGATTGCATCTCTGTCGAGCGACGAGACGGGATGGTGCTTATCTACGCGCAAGGCCTGCAAGAAATAAGCCCTGCTGGAGAACGACTGGCCCGCGCCCGCTATTTACTGGAAGCCACCTGCGGGTGCCCGGTCATGATTCGTCCCCAAGCGATCCAACCAGCAGCAGCCGCATCTCACATTTCGAGACGCGCCGGTGAAGTAGCGGCCGGTTCGTAGAGATCTACCTCGATTCAGGATCAGGCCACTGATTTTTTCTTCTTGTAGGGATCGCCAACAACTACAAAGGGATATTTACGGAGGGCCTGCACATCACCTGCTGTCGCATAGCCCTCAACTTCTGCCATCAGATTCGCAACCTCATCGGGAGCCATGTCTTTGGTGGCACGCCAAAACTTATCTGGGAAAAACCAAATGCGCTCACGACGGTCCGGTTCTGTCGCAGGGTCGGAATTTGTTATCATAGTCTCCCCCCACAGTGTGGGATATAAAGAAATCACAATGAGTTTAGAAAGTTAGTGCTTGGTCAACGATTGCTCAAATATGATTATGTACTCCGGCTGTCCGATTGTAAACCGCGAATGGAGCGGTTTCGGCCCGGCACGTCTTGCGAAGAGTTTGCAATTAATCGACTCTGCCTAAGTATAAGAAATTACAGGGTGTAGAATTTTGCACCTGGGGAGATGACTTTAAACTGGAGTTGTGAGAACCAGCAATCCAGATTTCGTTACGAGGTTTTGGACAAGCGGAACTTGGCAGCAATGATCGTCTAAACGTTGGATGGGCCTCTGCCCCTCGGCATTGCTATCCCACACGGTGGGATAGTGACTCTATAACGCATTGGGAGCTTTCCCTGTCGGTCGCTACCCGCTGCATCGATTGTGAGAAATCGTTTCTAGAAGTTAGAACCGACTGACCCAGGACCTAGCGATCGGCACCGCTCCCGATTCTTACGAACTCGCCGGTGTCAGGGTTGGCTGCCGAGACTGAGCCATCGCCAATGTCATAGACCCACCCGTGAATCTCAACTTCTCCGCGGGTAAGGCGCGAAGATACACTGGGATGGCTCTTCAGGTTCTCCACCTGCTTCAGGACGTTGTATTCCGTGATGAGGCGCAGCTTCTCCGCTTCCGTGGCGTCGCTGTGATCGCGCCTGACGCGGTGCCGGGCTTCGGACGCGTAGTGCATCCATTGCTGCATCGCCGGCAGGCCTTGGCTTTGCTCATCGTGCAGCAGGGCTTTCATCACTCCGCAGTCGGTGTGCCCGCAGATGACAATCAGCGGCACTTTCAACACGAGCATGGCGTACTCGATACCGGATGAGACGCCACCCACGAATTCGCTGTAATGAGGCACCAGGTTTCCTGGATTTCGCTCAACGAAGAAATCGCCCGGACCAGTCTGCGTAAACAAATTTGGCACAACTCGGGAGTCGGCGCACGTGATGAAGAGCGCGATGGGCTGTTGTTTAGCCTTGAGTTTCTCGAACATCTCGCGCTGAGATGGATAGACGTCAGCTTGAAACTTCTTTACACCCTCCACGATTTTCACCAAAGCTTGCTGACTGTTCACAGCGATCTCCTCCAACCTGCGCTTTGCTCATCCCTGATAGACTCAAGATTCATGTCCGAAGCGACCAACGCCCTCTCGCAATCCTCTTCCGCTTACCTACGCTCAGCGATGCATCAGCCGGTGCAGTGGCATGAGTGGGGCGAAGAAGCCTTCGCCAAGGCGCAAAGCGAGAACAAACCCATCCTACTGGACATTGGCGCCGTGTGGTGTCACTGGTGTCATGTCATGGACCGTGAATCCTACGAGAGCGCTGGTATCGCCGAGATCATCAACCAGCAGTTCGTTGCAGTCAAGGTTGATCGTGATGAGCGCCCCGATGTCGATAGCCGGTATCAGCTGGCAGTTTCGGCTATCTCGGGGACGGGCGGCTGGCCTCTGACGGTTTTTCTTACCCCCGATGGCCATCCTTTTTACGGTGGCACGTATTTCCCGCCCGATGATCAGTGGGGGCGTCCCAGCTTCAAAAAGATCCTGTTGGCCATTGCCGATGCCTATCGCGAGCGTCGCGACGAGGTACTTAAGTCAGCTGGCGAAGCCATGAATATGCTGGCCGCGGCGGAGGGATATGCCGGACGACAGGCCGAGCTTTCGCCACGGCTGGTCGGCATCATGGTGCAGTCGGCGTTGCCCATTTTCGACGAGAAGAACGGCGGCTTCGGCAGCGCACCAAAGTTTCCTCATCCTGCTTCGCTCGATCTGCTGATGGATTGGTACGTGCGCACGCATGAAGAACGCGTGGCCACAGTCATTACTACAACACTCACCAAGATGGCCCAAGGCGGAGTTTACGATCAGCTTGCGGGGGGTTTTCATCGCTACTCGGTTGACGAGCGTTGGATTGTGCCGCATTTCGAGAAGATGTCGTACGACAATTCCGAGCTCCTGAAGAATTACGTGCACGCCTATCAAGTGTTCGGCTATGAGTTCTACGCCCATGTGGCCCGCGACATTGTTCGCTGGATGGATGAGTGGCTGAGCGACCGAGAGCGTGGCGGCTTCTATGCCTCGCAGGACGCCGACATCAACCTGGATGACGATGGCGACTACTTCACCTGGACCGTCGAAGAGGCCAAGACGGTTCTGAACGACGAAGAATTTCAGGCAGCCGCACTGCATTTTGACATCGAAGCAGCCGGCGAGATGCATCACAATCCGGCGAAGAATGTTTTGTGGCTAAGCGCACTGCCAGAACAAGTTGCGTCTCACATGGGTATAGATGTCGCTACGGCGCTCGACCTGCTTGTCTCGGCAAAGACCAAGCTCTATGCTGCCCGCCTCCAACGGCCCACGCCCTTCGTTGACAGGACTGTGTATGTGAACTGGAATGCGATGTGCGTGTCCGCTTATTTGCAGGCCGCACAAGTGCTGGGGCTCGAAGACGTCCGCAGGTTTGCGCTACGCTCGCTCGATCGCATTTTGTCGGAAGCCTGGGACGAGCAATGCGGGCTCGCGCACGTTATTGCCTATGCCGATATCAAAGCCGCGCCACGCTTCGTCCGTGGTCTGCTCGACGACTATGCCTTTAGCGTGCTGGCCTGTCTCGACGCGTATGAAGTTACCGGCGATATGAGCTACTTCAGATTCGCCCAGCAGATTGGCGACGAAATGGTCCGCCGCTTCGGCGATGCAACTTCAGGTGGATTCTTCGATACGGAAGCGATGCTGGACGAAAAGCTACAACTCGGCGCGCTGTCGGCACGACGCAAACCGTTCCAGGATGCGCCAACTCCGGCCGGCAATCCCAGCGCCGCGATTGCTTTGTTACGATTGCACGCTTACACCAACGACCCGAAGTATCGCGACAAAGCCGAGGAGACACTGCAGGTCTTTGCCGCAATGGCGGAGCAGTTTGGCATCTACGCTGGCACCTATGGAATTGCGGCGACGTGGCTCTCGCGGCCGCACACTCTGGTGGTAGTAGTGGGCGAGGACCAGAAGGCGGCACAACTTTTGAAGGCCGCCACCGCACCGTTTGCGGTCAACAAGTCAGTGGTCCAGTTGACTGACAGCGAAGCCGTTGCTCAGAATTTACCGCCTGTGTTGGCGCAAACCATCTCGAATCTTCCCGCATTGAAGGCGAAACGGTCGCTGGCGATTGTGTGTACGAATTTCGCTTGCCATCCGCCGGTCGACAGTGCGGATGAATTATCAGCAACCTTGCGCGACGCAATCTCAGGAGCCTAAAGATGTGGACGGTTTTGCCGATAAGGAAAACAGCGGTGAGAGAGCCCGCCTTCAAGGGTGGGTAGGACAGCCTACGGCTGCGTCGAAGCGCGCGGGCGGCGCTAAACCGTGTCGCCCGCGATTAGCTATTAGCATGTGACTCATGCCAATCCCAGGACAATTATCTTGCCTCGTATATCAATACCTAAACCATCGTCCAAAATGAGTAGCGCTGTGAAGAAACTGCCAACCTCCGTCGTTAGTCGTCACTCCGTCGGGAAGAGATCAGGCAAGACTCCAAAACACCATTCCAATTCCTCGAAGACCAGTCGTGGAAAGAGAGACGATAGCTTTCATGGCGGCAGGTACGTCACTCCAAACGGCAACGTATCTCTCGGCATTCCCACCTTTTGGACGCTGCGACAGACTAATGACGACTTGGAAGTGGAAAGTCCGTCACGCAAAACCTCGGTCATCGTGACCGCATTTCGGCGAGAGAAAGGCGTAGCAAAACTCGACGCGCGCGAATATCTAAAGCATTTCCTCCAAAGCGCGTCCATCAAAGGACGAGTCCTGGCGGGAAAGCTCACTCCCTCACGCGCCCAGTCCCGCTTCCGCGATTCCGAGGGCGATCATTGGCAGATCGACGTCCTCACCAACGGAGACACCTTGCTGCTCGCCACTTTGAACAGCAGCCTTCCGCTGCGCTCGCACGAGCCACGAGTGGGCGCTGAGATCTTGAGTGCCTTGACCCTTAAATAGCCTGGCTTGGAAGGTTGTAGAGATCTGATCGATGGGGATGAGAAGTTCCAGTCCGGCGTGACGTAGGTCTGGCTTCAGAAGATCGACTTCGGTGGCAAGTCACACCATAAGTACTCGCGACGTGGCCACTTCAGTTAGCCGGAGGTTTGGGCAACGTTTCACGGCTTGCTCTCCGGTGGGTTCAATACGCCTCGTCCAGCAATTCCACCACATGCACTACTCTGCTATTCAAGCCTTTGCGTTTTGCTCCCGCGCTCAGCTGTAACATGCAGCCCACATTTGCGGTGGCCACGATCTCAGGCGTGACACTGGCGATATATTCCATCTTCTCGTCGAGAATCTTCATCGAGATTTCGTTCTGCACCACGTTATAAACGCCGGCGCTGCCGCAGCAGGAATCTGCACGCGGTGACTCCACTAGCTCAGCTCCTATGAAATTGAGCAATTGCCGAGGGGCACTGCGCACGCCTTGAGCGTGTGCGAGGTGACATGGATCCTGGTATGTGACCTTCGCCTTCAGTTTTCGTGCCGGCGCAACCAGGCCGACGTGAGCGAGATACTCGCTGATATCGCGGACCTTGGCGACGAACTGCTGCGCCCGCTCCGCGTACACGGGATCCTGCTCCAGCAGCGACGCATATTCTTTCATGGTCGAACCGCAGCCAGCGGCATTAGTCACGATAGCATCGAACTCGGGCATGAGCATCGCATCAATGTTGCGGCGCGCCTGCGTTCGCGATTGCTCGAGATATCCCGCGTGCAAGTGCAAAGCTCCACAACAAGTCTGATTTTGCGGGATGTGGACTTCGATGCCATTCCGAGTCAAAACACGAACGGTTGCGCGGTTCAAGTCCGCGAACGCCACGCTGCCGATGCAGCCAATGAGGAAGGCCACGCGGCCGCGCATGGTACCCTCAGCGGGATAGACCCGACCGAGGTCGGCGAAGGAGAAGTCGCTGTCGATCCGTGGGGAGAGCGCATCCAACTCGGCGATCCCCAAAGCCTTCAGCAATCCGCTCCCGCGTGCCAGGCTTTGCAGTCCAGAGCGTTGATAGAAGCGCACCAGCCGCGCATTCCGCGCCAGGCTGCTGAACGACGGCAACACCTTCCCGTAAAAGCGTGACCGTACTTTGCCTTGCAGCCAGCTACGCTGATAATTCTCTTCGATCTGTGAGCGTGCGCTCTCCAGCAATTTGCCGTAGGGAACACCGGAAGGGCAGGCGGTTTGGCAGTTCAAACATCCAAGGCAGCGGTCAATATGCGTGACAAACGAATCGCTTAGTGCCAGCCTGCCCTGGTCGACCTGCACCATCTGATAAATGCGTCCCCGCGGCGAATCCATCTCCGTTCCCAGTGCGCGGTAGGTGGGGCACTGATCCAGGCATAGTCCGCAATGGACGCACTTCGAGTACAGGTCCCACGTTGGCTTCTCGCCCAGCGAGAAGTTTGAAGCCGGCTTTTCCGCCGCTGGAGTCGTGACCGTCAGAAAGGAAACCTCCCACGATTCAGAATGTCTTTTGGATCGAGTGCGGTCTTCACGGCGCGCATGCTGCTGAGACCAGATGGGGTAACCGGCCAGGGGTTTGTACTGCCGCCCATGCAGAAACTGATCTCACACTTTACCTGTTGGCGCAGGTGGTCGATAATCGCTTGCGCTGGATTGGGACCGCCAAACTCGCCGAATCCTGTGTGCACCTGTACATGCCCAATCCCGACGCGCCCGAGGACGGCGAATTCGAACAGACGCCTTCTTACCTCTTCCAGTGACTCAAGAACGTCCGCCACCCCGCTGGATGGAACCATGATGTCAAGGCGGGAAACGTAACCGCAGTTCTCAATTTTCCGCCACATCTCTTTTTCTTCCTCCCCTTCTAGTTCTCGCGTCACCGCCGATCCCAACTCCTTTCGGTTGCGTGCGAGCACAACGTCACTACCAGACGCCCGGACACAAATTTTCCATGACTCGGATTTGGCCTCGAGGCGCATCAACTGGCTTGCGTTGGGCGAAACCAGTTCGAGGCACATCGGCGACAAAGGCGAGTGCAGAACCAGATCGCGAAACTTCAAGGCATCCATCCAGGTTGTGAATTGAGCTACAAAGGTCCTCGTCTGCCGTGGTGCTGGGAAAAGCTTAAAACTGGCAGAGGTAATGAGTGCCAGCGTTCCCTGGCTACCAATCAGCAGCTTCATCATGTCGTATCCGGCAACATTCTTGACAACGCGCCCGCCGCCCTTCGCCTTGCGACCGTCGCCGGTGATGAAGCGTACACCGAGACAGAAGTCGCGCAGTGCGCCATAGCCGTGTCGCAGGGGTCCGTGGCCGGCGGTGGCAAGCACACCACCGATGGTCGCGTGCTCCGGGAAGGGTGGATCGGCGCCGAAGAGGAGCTGATCTTTACCGACCATCGCGTTCAATTGGGCAACCGTTGTGCCCGCGCCAACACCAACGGTAAGATCAGCAGGATCGTAGTGTTCCACGTCGGTAAGGCGGGTGGTAAACAGAACTACCTCCGCCGATGCCGGCGGACGAAACTCCGCCGATCCCGCAGGAAGCACACCGAAGCCTTGCTCGTTCGCGAGCCGGAGGATCGCCGCAATCTCCTCGACAGAACCTGGGGTCACTGCGATTGGCTGCGGTCTATCAAGGGCCGAAAGAAATGCCTCGACACTTGGGGTGTCGGCCTTCGGCCGTTCCCATTCAGCCCTATGCTCCACCACATACTCTGCGCCGCAGATTGCCCGCAGGTCCGGGACAAGACGCGAAGCAGTTGTGGTAGCGCTCACATACCCTCCTGCATCAGCACCGGATTCTGCGACGGGCCCGTGATCTCGCGGCACATGCGCGGGGTGGGGAATATTTTCTGCGGGTTCAGCACTCCGCCGGGGTTGAATGCATTGCGGAGGCTGATCATGACATCGAGATCTTCGTCCGTAAACAATCGCGACATCAGGTCGCGCTTCTCCATCCCGACACCGTGCTCCCCGGTAATGGAGCCGCCGCATTGGATGCAGAACTCCAGGATGTCCCGGCTTGCCGACAATACGCGTTCGAACTGTGCCGCATCCCGCATGTCAAAGAGGATCAAGGGATGAAGGTTGCCGTCTCCCGCGTGGAAAATGTTGCCAATAACTAAGTCGTATTTTTTCGCGACATTGCCGATGTGGCGCATCACGGCCGGTATCTGGCTGCGCGGGACAACACCGTCCTGGGTGTAGTAGGAGGGCGAAACCCGCCCGAGCGCCGCAAATGCCATCTTGCGTCCCTTCCACAGCAGGGCGCGCTCCTCCTGGTCCTTGGCGCGCCGCACTTCGCGCGCCTTCTGAGCTAAACATACCTCTGTCACAGCTACCGCCTGCTCTTCCACCGCCTCTAGAAGTCCTTCCAATTCGATCAGCAAAACCGCACCTGCATCCAACGGGTAGCCGGCATGGCAAAACGCCTCTACGGTCCGCAAGGTCCACCCGTCCAACATCTCCAGCGCCGCCGGAGTAATGCCTGCAGCGGTAATGGCAGAAACTGTAAGCGCCGCGTCGTCCACCGATTCAAAGATGCCGAGCAGGGTGGCAATCTTTTCCGGTTTGCGCAGCAACTTCACCGTAATCGCAGTGGCGATTCCGACGGTCCCTTCCGTTCCGACGAAGAAGCCGGTCATGTCGTAACCGGAAGACTCTGCAGCCTTGCCACCGAAATGCACGACCTCGCCGCTTGGCATTACCACTTCCACTCCGGTCACGTGGTTCACGGTTACGCCATGCAGGAGGGTGTGCGGGCCACCAGAATTTTCGGCAACGTTGCCACCAATGGTGCAAGCTTTCTGGCTGGATGGATCAGGCGCAAAGTACAACCCAAGGTGCGCGACATGTTCCGAAAGTTGCAGGTTGACAACGCCGGGCTGCACTACGGCGCGCTGGTTCTCGACGTCAACTTCGAGGATGCGGTTCATGCGCGATAAGGCAATCACTATGCCGCCCTCTTGTGGAATCGAGCCACCACTGAGTCCGGTACCAGCACCGCGCGCGACCACGGCAACATTCTCGGCCGTGGCCAGCCGCATGATTTGTGACACCTGTTCGGTGTTCTGAGGAAAAACGACCGCTCCCGGTGTGCTCTTCCGGATGCCGGCATCGTACTCGTACAACATCAGGTCTTCAGGGACGGTCCAGGACGGCATCGCGTCCGGCGATCTTGCGGAGATGATCGACAATGCCGGGCAAGTTCACAGGCAAGTTTAGCACCGCTGACGAGCGCCTCGGCAACAGTATTCTCAGCTTGAGGAAGTCTGAATGTAGGCACGCATCGAGTCGGCTTCAACGGATTTCTCGTCGAGATGGCAACGCAGCAAATCGCGCAGCGAGAGGAAGCCGATGAGCGTCGGTCCATCGCAGACCGGAAGATGACGAATGCCATAGGTTTGCATCAGGCACATGGCTTCTTCGGAGCTAGTGCTGGGAGTAACCGTGCGCAGATCTGTGCTCATAACCTCGGCAATATAGGTGGAAAGTGGGTCCCGTCGCTCGGTTACCACCCGTCGCATGAGGTCACGTTCGGAGAAGATGCCGACTAATTGCGCACCATCAAGTACCGGTACCGCGCCCACGTTGCATTCCACCATATAATGGGCGGCCTCAAAGACTGTCTGATCTGGCTGGACGTAATGAATTGTGCGATTGGTCAGCAGCTCACGGATAGTCGCCATTGCGGCTCCCTTCAAAATTACCGCCCCGGCAAGCCTTCCCGGATGTTCGGCGGATCAATTCTCTAGCTCTGCGACGCCGGGTGAAATCGCACATCGCGACTTCTATCCGGATCCCTGGGGTGAGCCTGGGCCCTGGGCACGTGGGCGGAAGCGAGTATATTCCGAAGGCCAAGCCGATGTGAAGCGGAATTTCAGGCACGGAAGTAGCTAGATGGACCGCTGTCAGCCAGCATCTAGGATGCAAAAAAAGGCCGCGAGTTTCGCGGCCGATCCTCCTTTGGCGGTTGAGCAATTTACAATCGAGCACACCGGAACCTCCGGAATCGAGATAGGTGCAAGCGTGTCCGAAACTGCTCGAGCGCATCGTGCCGCTATTATTGGACTTGGCAAAATGGGCAGCATCCTTGTGCAAGCATTCTGCCGCCAGAAGGTGTTGCAGCCCAGCAACATCGCCGCCACCGTAAATCACGCGGAAAAGGCTGGCGTTCTTTCCGCGAAGTACGGCATCGAAGTCACAACCGACAACCGTGCTGCCATCCGCGACGCAGATGTCATCTTACTTTGCGTCAAGCCGCAGACCCTGGGCGACGTAGTGCGGGAGATTGCAAACGATCTGCTCCCCGACCAGTTGTTGATCTCGATCGCGGCTTCCGTTCCCACCTCGTACATCGAGCAGCGCATCCCTGCCGGTATCGCCGTGATTCGCGCCATGCCCAACACCCCGTCCATGGTTGGCGCTGGCATGACCGCATTTTGCTGCGGCAACGCCGTTAAGCCGAAAGACTTGGATGTGGTCGGCACACTGTTTGGCACCGTGGGTGAAACCGTCCGGGTGGACGAGAAACATATGGACGCTGTCACTGGCCTGTCGGCAAGCGGTCCGGCGTATGTCTTCATGATTCTGGAATCGCTGGCCGAGGGTGGCGTCAAGATGGGGCTGCCACGCGACATCGCTATGAAGCTCGCCGGTCAGACGGTAATGGGTTCAGCCAAAATGATGCTGGAAACCGGCGATCATCCTGCCTTGCTGAAGGACGCCGTCGCGACTCCTGCCGGCTGCACGGTGGATGGCATTCTCGAACTGGAAGAAGGCGGCCTTCGGGTAACCCTTATCAAGGCGGTGGTCAAGGCCTCGCAGCGCGCCAAAGAATTACTGTTTAGCTGAGGGACAACGGTGCGCTGCACGCGGGACATCCCGCGTTGTGGCTGATATCCTCAACCATTTGGCGTAAATTGCGCGCGGAGGAATAAGAACGAATGTCGAATAGTCTCGACGGCCGTACGGCGGTGGTGTTCGGCGTGGCGAATAAACGCAGCATTGCTTGGGCCATTGCCCAGCAGATGCAACAGGCCGGGGCGCAACTGGCCATCACCTATCAGAACGAGCGCCTGAAGCAGGAGGCCGATGATCTGATTGCGGCGCTCCCGAATTCTCAAGCGTTCCAGTGCGATGTCAGCCGCGACGAAGAAATCGCGAATCTATTCGAGCAATTGAAGTCGCGTTACGGCAAACTCGACGCTCTAGTACACAGCGTCGCCTTCGCTCCCGCCGAAGAGCTCAAGGGCGAGTTCGCCGATACCAGCCGCGAGGGATTCCGCATTGCGCTCGACATCAGCGTCTATTCGTTGGTGGCGCTTGCCCGAGCTGCGCGCCCGCTGATGGGCGATGGCGGTAGCATCATGACCCTGACCTACTATGGCGCCGAAAAAGTCGTGCCGCGATACAACGTGATGGGGGTGGCCAAAGCTGCGCTGGAAGCGAGCGTGCGCTACTTGGCCTACGACCTGGGCAAGAATAAGATTCGCGTCAATGCCATTTCCGCCGGCCCAATCAAGACCCTCGCCGCGCGCGGCATCTCCGGGTTTGGCGATATGCTCGGCGCTCAGGCCGAGCGCGCCCCCCTCCAACGTAATGTTGACGTGAAAGAGGTCGCCTCGACTGCTGTCTTCCTCGCCAGCGACGCCGCCACCGGCATCACCGGCGAGACCATCTACGTCGATTGCGGCTATAACATCATGGGGTTTTGAAGGCAAGGGATAGGGATTAGGGTCTGTTTCGAGTTTCAAATAAGACTATGCCGGATTGGCCGCTCCGCGCAGAATGACAGCACCAGAGTGACCTATGACCTTTAAATCGGTGATGGGCGTTTTATCCGTCATCATCATGGTGATTGCCTACGCGGTGTATATGTGGCAGACCGCCCGGTCGGAAGATGTTCGGCCGCATCCCTTCTCTTGGTTTCTCTGGGGCTTTGTTACAGCAGTAGTTTACTTAGTCCAAATCACGCAAAGAGGAGGACCAGGAAGTTGGGTTGTCGGGTTTACGGCAATCTTCTGCTTTCTGATCGGCACACTCAGTCTCGTCAAACACCGATGGCGTTTCTCGTTATTTGATTGGCTGTCAATTATTGCTGGGCTGCTGGTATTCGGATACTACTTGGCTTCTAAGA
The DNA here is from genome assembly GCA_963721155.1 of uncultured Acidobacteriaceae bacterium. Lineage (GTDB taxonomy): Bacteria > Acidobacteriota > Terriglobia > Terriglobales > Acidobacteriaceae > Bog-257. The sequence goes on from CAVRID010000006.1 coordinate 14,798, forward strand.
ATCCGACCGAGTCAGCGATCCTTGCGACGATAACAGACGTCATCGGATATGGATCGACTATCAAAAAGGGTTGGGTCGAGCCGCACAAGGATAGCGCGACTTCGTTCGCCCTGAATAGTCTTAAATTCGTTCCGTCGCTCTTTGCACTACAGGCGTATTCTTTGGCGACCTGGCTCTACCCCGCGACATTGGTGCTCATGAACGGGGCCGTCGCTCTGATGCTCGTCTTGCGGCGCCAGCACCTGGACTATCCGCCGAGTCTGTGATTACAAACCCAAATCACCCGCGTTCCATCTCTCAAGTTTGTATGTTGCCGGACGGCGCTGAATGCTTGAGTAGAGCCGCCGAAGTCCGGCTCAGGCTCTTTAAGAATGTTAGCCAATCGAGGTCCCCTTCCGGAGAGTCCCATCTTTCCTTGAATGTTGCTAAGAGAGTTGCAAGCAGATCCGGATCACGCGTAACATATCCTAGTGTAGTGCGTCTTAAGTAGTAACGATTATCGTCGATGCACGTCCAATACTATGGAGGACGAGAAGGTATGCGCATCGCCGCTGCAGTTACGCTGAGCCCGGAACAGACCGAAGTCCTGGAGCGGATGGCACGAGCACGCTCTTTGCCTGCGCGGGTGGTGGAGCGGGCGCGGGTCGTGCTGATGGCCGCCGACGGGCTGGAGAACCAGGAGATTGCCGCGCGGATGAACCTGACCCCGGAGAAGGCGGCGCGCTGGCGGAACCGCTTCCTGGCGGGCGGCGTTGCGGCCTTGCAGAAGGACGCACCACGACCCGGCAAGCCACGCACCATCACGGAGCGGAAGGTGAAGCGAGTGGTGGAGATGAGCTGCACCATAAGCCGGCGAACGCCACCACTGGTCGACGCGCAGCATGGCGCGGGCGGCGGGCATCAGCGAGGCCAGTGTGCGCCGCATCTGGCGTGCGCATGGACTGAAGCTGCATCAGGTGCGGAACTTTAAGTCAGCCGCGATGTCCGGTTCCAGGAGAAGCTGGAAGATATCGTCGGCCTGTATCTGAATCCGCCCGCGCACGCCATCGTTCTGTGCGCCGACGAGAAGAGCCAAATCAGGCTCTGGACCGCACCCAGCCGGGATTGCCGCTGAAGCGGGGCCATTGCGGCACCATGACCCACGATTACAAGCGAACGGAACGGCCACACTGTTTCCGCGCTGGATGCCTGGAAGGTCAGGTCATTTCCATGTGCGACGACCGGCACCGTCATCAGGAGTGGCTGAAGTTCCTGCGCGTCATCGATGACATCCTTCCCAAAGGCAAGCAGATCCACATGATCGTGGATAACTACGCCACCCACAAACATCCCCGCGTCGAGCGCTGGCTGGACCGCCATCCCCGCTTTCGCATGCACTTCACACCTACAGGCTGCTCATGGCTGAACATGGTGGAGCGCTTCTTCCGCGACCTGACCGAGAACCGTCTCCGCCGCGGAGTCTTTCGCAGCGTCGAGGAACTGATCACCGCCATCTTCGACTACATCGACCATCACAACGACAACCCCAAGCCCTTCATCTGGACCGCCAAGGCCAGCGACATCCTGGAGAAGGTTAAACGCGCCCGCGCCGCTCAGAATAATCGGCAATCTGCATGACGCACTACACTAGCTGCCCTGGTCCACGGGCCGCATTCGCGAACGTAAATAGTCCCTTTTCTGTAATTTCTTTGCTGTGATCACCGGTTCTCGTATCACCGCCCTTACCTAGCTTATATTTAATCCAAAAAAACATCGGCTCCAAGCGAGAGACAGACCGCACGGCAATGTCGCAGTCGAGCAATTTCATGGCGAACCAAAGCTGCCTTACCTGCAGGAGCGTAGTGAGGGTCTTAGCTTCTTCCGTCTCTCCGTTAGCGCGAAGATCTGTACACAACTTCGCACATGCTGCTCGCACCTCCTCTGGTGATAGTACGAATGATCCCTTAAACCAAGTAGTAGCGAAGGTGCTGAGTTCATCGGACGTGCTTAATAAACGGAGGAAAATGCGAAAGTCATCGTCCCTGGCCAATATTTCGTTATAACGGCCGATCAGCAACCTGCGTTCTGCCTGATCATAGTCGCCGAGCTGCTTGCCGCTCGGTTCTGTTAGAGGCTGAGGTGCCGCACCGCAGACAATTATCCGCAGGACAACTCCTCTCTGTTGTGCACTGCAGATCTGGTCACGCACCTTTTGATGAACCTTAGGGGCAAAAAAGCTCCCATAATCCAGGCAGTCAACTAGAATATCGAGGTGATCACCTGGGTCGGCTTTCTTCGCCAACTTACCAATCTGGCGCAGATATTTCGGAAATGGGCCCTTCCGATATGTCGAAAGGCACTTCCCCAATCTCCGCAGTTCCCCAGCCTGCTCTGTCAACTGATCCAGCTGAACCTGAATGGATGTCTCAAGCTTCAGAAGTTTAGAGTAGTGGATCTTGAGCGCAACTGTCTGTGTCGCAGCGTAAGTGATGGCAAAAAGGGCAAGCGCACTAGTAAGGAGGTTACTATAGTGGTAAAGCAAGAACTGTAAGTAACCCTCCTTGGGGAAATAGTGAGCCATAATGGGTACGAATACCGCGACGTACAGGACTATGTAGGCTAAGGGGACGGGAGCGATGCGAAGGAGATCGGTATCTTTGCAGATTTGACGCCAGCTTTGCAGAGCAAGACCTCCGCCCTTCGATTGATTCTCTATGGGTTCTGTTTCCATATCCTCAAGACTCCTAACCTTGACTGAGCTTACCTACTTCCTCTTCACCACAATCTTCCGCTCCTGGTCGCCTTGGCGCTCGAGGCAGATTTCCACGTCGCGCTCTTTTTCGAAGCGCGGAAACTTTTCCCCCCACTCCAGCAGCACCAGGTTGCCGGGCTCGGCGAAGAGTTCGTCGAGGCCCAACGTGTCGAGCTCGCGCGGTGTGTCGATGCGGTAGAGATCAACGTGGAACAGGTTCACCTCGGGGCCACGGTACTCGTGGATAAGGGTGAACGTGGGGCTGGTGACGTCGTCCTGCGAAGCGGCGTGCAACCCTTCGGCGATGCCTTTCACCAGCGTGGTCTTGCCGGTACCAAGATCGCCGCGCAGGATGACCATGCGGGCGGTCCTCAAAGTAGGCGCGAGCTTGCGGCCCAGTGCCATGGTCTCTTCAGCCGAGTGCGTGATGTGTTCGTGCGTGTTCATCGTGGAACGAACGCCAATTTTAGCAGCCTGCTCCTCGCAGCCGCTGAGAGGGCTCCTCTTTTTCTATGTGACGCAAACGCCCGCGGAATGAGCTACCGGCGCTCAAGCGAGTGGAGGAAGTCCCAGCCTGAGCCAGCCAGCTATCGATACCTAGTGACAGCCTCATTGCGCATTCCTGTTCACATTATTTGTTTCCAACGAACACATTGCCTGATGACCTGCCTTACGATCACTACGGCGAGTGCGCTTTGTCACTGTGTTGCTGGCAAGGCACGGCTAGTCTTTAATATGGCGCGTCTCGGGGGGCTGCCATAGCACACGGCAGTGTTATCTGCAGAACGGGTCAGCAAGTACGGGAGGCGAAAGGACAGCTCGTGGAAACCAACCATCTGGGAATCAACAGCAAACTCGTTCATGCCGGTCACAAAACTGATCCGACTGGCTCAGTTAACGTCCCTATTTACCAAACCTCCACTTTCGCATTCCGGAGCGCGGCGCAAGGCGCGGCTCTTTTTTCCGGCGAACAAGATGGCTTTATCTACACGCGTATTGGCAACCCGACAGTTCGCGCACTGGAAGACAACGTTGCCGAGCTTGAAAATGGATATGGAGGTATCGCCACCAGCTCTGGAATGGGGGCGATTTGCACGGTTTACCTTGCTTTGCTAAACGCCGGCGATCACGTTGTGAGTACAGCTTCCGTCTACGGTCCGACCCGCGGCTTGTTGGAGAAAGATTTTTCGCGGTTCGGAGTCGAGTCCACATACGTAGATACTTGCGATCTGGCGCACGTGGAGAAGGCGTTACGCCCCAACACGAAGCTCGTCTATGTGGAGACCCCTTCCAATCCAACCATGCAAGTTACCGATATTGAGCGGGTGTCGACGATCGCCCACAAGAATGGCTGCCTGCTGGTCGTGGACAACACCTTCGCGAGTCCTTATCTGCAACAACCACTGGATCTGGGCGCTGACGTGGTCCTTCACTCCGTGACCAAATTCATCAACGGTCATGCCGACGTAGTAGGCGGAATCCTGGTAGCAAAGGAAATGGAAGTCTACAAGCGCCTGCACCGAATGATGGTGAATTCAGGTTGCAATATGGATCCTCATCAGGCCTTCCTGGTATATCGCGGCCTGAAGACCCTTGGGATCCGTGTGGAACGCGCGCAAAAGAGCGCCCTGGAGATCGCTCGCTGGCTTGAAGTACAGCCTGAAGTGAAAGCGGTTCGCTACATCGGACTAAAATCCCACCCGCAACACGAGATCGCCAAACGACAGATGAGCGGCTTCGGCTCCATGATCAGCTTTGAACTCGAAGGGGGAATGGAAGCCGGACGTCTGCTTATGGATAACGTCCGACTGGCGACCCTTGCGGTTTCGCTGGGAGGCGTCGAATCCCTCATCGAGCATCCGGCGTCGATGACCCATGCGAGTCTTTCTCCTGCTGATCGGCGGCTGGCGGGATTCAGCGACGGTCTCGTCCGCTATTCCGTGGGCATTGAGGACGTCGAGGATCTGATTGCCGATCTGCGCCAGGCCCTCGACGCAGTTTCAGCCGGTGTAGAGCTGCCGAGCGATAGCCTGCTAGAGATCGCTGCCTCCTCCAGTTAGGGCTGTTCGGCCCGGAGCATTGCCGGGGCTAGCGTCGGATATCCTCGCGCGCAGCCGTGATGAAGCAAGGGTTTAGCTATTAACAACTGAATTCAAGAGGCGACTCATGACCAATCTGACGGACGTTCCATCCCAGACGTGCCAAACGGCGTTCCATTCCATGAATCGCGAAGACCTTTTGCGCGCCCTTGAAATGTTCGCGAAGAACTGGCTGGCGCATGACGGCTGCTGGTTCCTGGCGGCGGAGGAAAGCCTTGGCATGGATACGGCCATCGAGCTAGACACAATCGCGTGGCAGCGCTTCGCGGTGACCGAGGCAAATCGTATCATGGCGACTTTCAGCATCCCACCCGGAGGCGGCCTGGCGGCACTGGAAACGGCCTTGGGCTTGCGGCAGTACGCCCTGATTAACTCTCAGAGGGCTGAGTGGTCGAAAGACGGCAAACGTCTGCGGTTCTTTATGGATGTCTGCCGCGTGCAGGAAGTCCGCAGGCGCAAAGGGCTTCCTGATTTTCCTTGCAAAACCGTCGGCACAGTGGAGTTCGATACCTTTGCGCGGACGATGGATTCACGTATTCGCACGCGGTGCCTTCATTGTCCGCCGGATGATCTGGAGGGAAAGTACTGTGGCTGGGAATTCAGCGTAGCCAACGAATCCAATGCTGGAGGTGGATTGTAATTGTGTCGTTCGAGAACGCAATGAAATATATGCGTAGC
>CAVRID010000007.1:0-9063 GCA_963721155.1 uncultured Acidobacteriaceae bacterium
ACGTGTCTTGGCTCAGCGTGAAATGGAGAACGGGCGTTCTCCGTTAGTGTAGATTCCGCCCCTGCGGGGCGGGGATTTTCCAGGCATTGGGGGTCTATCGTCCGATGTCTGCTGCAGCCCGGGGAAAAACCAGCGCGAGAGCAGTGAACTCCCGCGCCGCGTAACATCGGCTCGATGAGGCCCACCAGAGTATCCCTCAGCATGGTTGCCTCCCGGCAGAGCCCGCCTCTGTTTCCTCTGGCGAAGTCATTGTAATCGGTGAATCGAGAAAGGTTGCAACCTGTTGCCGGCGGAGTTGCCGCAAGCGGCGAGCCTGTTCCAGTTTGCGATCACGTTCAGCATGGATCTCGGCCTGGCGCCCCAGCAGCATGTCCTGCGGGGTCACATAGCCGATCGCGCTATGCAGACGCACCGTGTTGTAACGATCCACATAGGCTTGAATCAAGCGCCGCGCATCGTCCAGAGTCAGCGGCGTGAGCGGCCGGATACATTCCTGCTTGAGCGACTTGTGCCAACGTTCGATCTTGCCATTCGACTGCGGATAATAAGGCGAGGTACGCACGTGCGTCATCCCCGAGATGCGAATGAACTCCTTGAAGTCGCGAGCGATGAACTGCGGCCCATTGTCGGAAATCATCCGCGGTTTGGCCTCCGGATACTTCTCTTTGGCGCATTCCAGAATCCGTTCGATGTCGGCTTCCTTCATCGACTCCCGCAGATCCCAATGCACGATCGAACGACTGTAACCATCCAGAACGCTGCACAGGTAATAGAAGGTCCCACAGAGGTTGAGGTAGGAAACATCGATATGCCAATGTTGATGTGGCTGCAGCGGTTGCTCGAAGCCGGTGCCCTTGCGCGACGGCTTGCCTTTCCACCGGGACAGCAGTCCAGCTTGCTGCAACACCCGCCAAACGCTCGCCGGACTAACCGCCACAACCCCAGCATCCAACATCATGAAGGTCAGCCGCCGATAACCCTCCAAAGGGTTTTTCAGATGGAAATCGATGATCGCTTCTTTCTCCCACAGCTCCAGCCAGAAATCACGGGGAATCCAACCGTTGTGTTCGTTGACGCAACCGTAGCGCTGTTGCCAGTCATAGAACTTGCTGGCGGTCACGCCCAACCAAGTAATGAACCGCCCGACGCCGATCTCGGCCTTCTCCGACCAGCGCCGGACGAAGTCCACCACTTGGTCCCGCACGTCATGCGGCACCCAGCCGCCGGTTAGAGTTCCCCAAGACTTTTTTTTAGCGCGATGTGCTCGGCCATCAACTCGGCCAGGACCTCGTCCTTGGTCTGCACCTTCTTCTCCAAGAACTCAATCCGTTTCTGCTTCTCCTCCACCTGGCGGTGGGGACGCTCCTGAGCCTGAAAAGCGGCCGCTCCGTTCTCGAAGAACTCCTTCTGCCAGCGGTAGAACACCGTCGGCCGCAAGCTCAGTTCCTCACACAGGTCCGAAACCGGAACCCTGTCCAAAAGGTGGCGCCTCAGAATGGCCACCTTCTCCTCTGCGGTGTAATGCTTTCGTTCCTTTTTCATACGTTCGCTCCGCTATCTTAACGGACGAACGCTTTCTCCATTTCCAGCTGAGGCAGGACAAACGATCTTGGCGCGGTTGACGATGCGCTAAAACTGGCAGCCCTTTGTGTCGCGAACGACGCCGATCAACAGGCATTACAGGAACTCGAAAAGCTAAGCACGGGGCTGCGGACCTGGAGCGATTGGCTTATTGACCAGAACCGACACTTCGCGCTGACCGAATACTACATCTCCTCCTCAACCCTGGACAACGACGAGCGATTTCAGAATAGCGTCGCTTGCACAAAGCTTCTGGTTTCTATGCTGTCGAGCAGAACACTGGCACAGGCGAACTCCTGTCTTTGAGGCGCGCAAGAAAGACCTCGTTCACCAAGGACACATCATTCTCGGTTCCGGTCTTGGGTGAGCAATGTCAACATTAGTGCCGCACAGGTTACCTGGCACTCATTAGGTGAACTCATCGGACATACCGAATCCTTCCTCATTAGAGAGCGCGATGCGGAACCTCCCGAAAACGTGCCCAAATGTGGGCAGAAAGTCACCACTGCCAATGTACGGTCGACCGATTAGACGAACCGTCCCTCCTCAGTTCATCAATGCATTGATTTCTCAGCAACTTACGGTGATCACGCCTTGGCATCTGCCTTGCACTTCAGATCGAGTAGTCCGCAACTTGGAGATTCACTCGTTCAACTCCATCGCTTGCGAGAAGAAAAGGTGGTCAACTGTGAAAAGGACCTCAGCAAGACAGACAAGCCTCGGCAGTCGTTACAGCTTCCGCACACTCCGGGCTCTTATTGTCATGTTCGTATATTTGGGCTGTCTCATCGTGCCCTCGCTCTCCCATGGATCTGAGTTGAGGCAAGAAACTTTGGTCTATTGGAACGCGTACCTCGACGATGCCCGTCCACAGATGACCTCCCAAACACCCTTCCTCTGGGTCGACCAGAAGCCCGACCGCCTTCAGCGTGTCCGTGATGGTGAGATTCTAGTTTCGTCGGTCGGGAAGGAAAACCCAAAACCGGTGGCCTCAGGGCTGATCCACGATTGGGTGGGCGCGGCCTTTCTTCCGAACGCCAGTATCGAAGATGTTTTGTCCGCGGTGCGTGATTACAGCAACTACAAGGAGTACTACAAGCCCACGGTTGTTGATTCCAGGATGCTTGGCAGCGACGGGCCTTGCGAGAAGTACTCCATGCGCGTGGTGAACAAGGAGGTCGTCGCTCAAACCGCGCTCGATATGGAGTACGAGACCTGCTACTTCAAAATCGACGACCGGCGCTGGTACAGCATCACGCAGACCACGCGGGTGCAAGAGATCCGGCACCAGGACCGCCCGGACGAGCAGGAACTTCCGCCGGATCATGGCAGCGGCTACGTCTGGCGCCTGTACAGCGTCGCCAGGTTTGAGCAAAGAGACGGCGGAACCTATGTGGAGGTCGAGGCGATTGCCTTGAGTCGCGACATTCCCGTTGCCCTACGCTGGGTGGTTAATCCCATCGTGCGCCGCGTCTCAAGGAATTCCATGGTCGTGTCCCTGCAACAAATGAAGGAAGCGGTCCGTTTGACCGAAGATGCGGACCGGGCTGCCAATTTACCCACGACAGCCCACAATAGCTCGCGACGCACTCTCGCTTCAGAGGTAGGCATCGCCAAGAGTTTTGCTCCGGCCGCGAAGCCTTGATTCAGGATTCACCGGCACGAGCCAGAGCCCGCCTTAAGCAGAGTCCTACCCCGACGGGAATTGTCGCGAGAACGAGGCGAGGGTGCTGCCGATCCGATAAAAGCCGCTCAGCCCGTCGTCACAACCATTGAGGATGCAGTCAAAGCATCCCTGGCCGACGAGAACCCACGTCATCGGCTGAAAAGATCGCTCCTTTCTCGTGCGACACCTAGAAACGATTTCCTGCGTATGTCTTGTTGTGAATTCGGAAACATCGTCGCAGGCGCGTATTCACCATGGAACGCCATGTTGTCGCACACGAATACCCGGTAGCCGCAATTAGGCTCTGCATGATGGTTTAGAGATTTCATGACGAGCTGAGTGCCTCGCAATGATCCTTGCACTCACGCAGAAAGCCTCGGAGCAACTTCGCCTCTTCTTTAGCCTTTTGAGACCGGAACCCATGTTTCCAATTTGCCTGCGCTGAACGAGCCCGCCCGGCCGGCGTGAGCGGTCCAGTGCTGGCTCCTCCGTGCATCCGACAGCGTCCGTTGCGCATGGCGGGGCCATTGCATGGCGTTCCCTTTCGCGTCTTAGCACCGCAGCATGGCGCGGTACGGAGGTCGCCTACTGGATTGCCATTTTTGAGCCACCCTCTCCGCTGCGCATGGGGTTCGTTGCTATTTCTTGTCGGCATCCCCACCACCCCCGCCATGGCTCACAGCCCATGTTGTCGCACACGAATACCCGGTAGCCGCAATTAGGCTCTGCATGATGGTTTAGAGACTTCATGACGAGCTGAGTGCCTCGCAATGATCCTTGCACTCACGCAGAAAGCCTCGGAGCAACTTCGCCTCTTCTTTAGCCTTTTGAGACCGGAACCCATGTTTCCAATTTGCCTGCGCTGAACGAGCCCGCCAGCCTCTTCTTTAGCCTTTTGAGACCGGAACCCATGTTTCCAATTTGCCTGCGCTGAACGAGCCCGCCCGGCCGGCGTGAGCGGTCCAGTGCTGGCTCCTCCGTGCATCCGACAGCGTCCGTTGCGCATGGCGGGGCCATTGCATGGCGTTCCCTTTCGCGTCTTAGCACCGCAGCATGGCGCGGTACGGAGGTCGCCTACTGCTTTGAGCCACCCTCTCCGCTGCGCATGGGGTTCGTTGCTATTTCTTGTCGGCATCCCCACCACCCCCGCCATGGCTCACAGCCCCGACGATGGCCTGGCCGCCGCGGTTGACATGAACGTGCTTGACCTCCACTTTTTGCTCCCCCTTCGTGCGATATGTCTTCAGTGTCTCCATTTGGGCCGTGAACGTCCGCAACAGCCGGTTGGCAAAATTGGAAAACATCTGTATTCCGAGTACGGTCTGATCCTTGCCTCCCGCACGCTCCAGGTATGAGAGCGCCAGATTATGAGTGCGCACCATCTGGACGGCAAGCAGTGCCTCCAGAGCATCACGCGGACCAATCGAACGCAAAGCTGCCTGCATGAATCTGTCATTCAGGCCGCGACGCGCGTCAGAGAACGGGAGAGCAGTTGTGGTCGCCTGTAGCAAAAGAAAGCCGCCGAACTCCGGCTCCGCATTGGCCATCGTTGTGAGTCTCGGGGGTAGACGGCTCGTGGCATCCTTCGGAATTGGCGGGCAGGAAAGCTTTGTTTTTTTCGTAGCTAGTGCCGTGGACGACTGCGAACTAGTTGTTTTGTCAACTCTGGTCATGGCATTTCTAAGGGCGTGTCTCTCCTGCCAAATTGAGCGTAGCACTAAGTCCAAAAGCCGGCGAATTGGACATGAGACAAAACGCAGCCACCATTTGGCGCGCGGAGCTTGCCAACCTGATTCCAGTTTCCACTTGCGAACCGAAGTTCGAGGCAAATCTGGCACCGTATGTGGCCCATGGTGTATTCGTACAGCCTGGCCGTCCATTTAACCATTGCCGAATGCCTTGCCAGAAAGCACAGGAATTTACAGAGGGTGTGGAAATCCCACAGGAATTTACAGAGGGTGTGGAAATCCCAGGCAAAATGCCAACTTTTTCTTTGCGAGGTGTGGAAATCCCAGGGCAAAATACTAACTTTTTCTTTGCGTGTAATTTTTTGTTTGATAGGTTCAAGAAGTACCGCATGGGCACAGGTGGTGACAGGAGATAAATGGAAAACGCAATCTATGACGTGGATGAAGCCAGCGACTACCTTGGCGTGAGTCAGGCGACTTTGCGGGCATGGAAACGACAAGGCCGAGGGCCGACTTATTTTCGTGCTGGAAAGTTGCTCCGCTATCGGCGGTCCGATCTTGAAGCTTGGATCCGGGCACAGTTGGTCGTACCTGACGAGAACAAATAGTAAAGGGCCACTGGTGTTCGAAGCACCAGCGACCCCTATCACCCGGCGCGTCGTATCAACGCGGAGCGACTTTCCAGGCCGCATCTTACCACGCGCCGGAATCCAGAAGAGACAAGGAACAGGAGACTGGCGGGATTCTCATTCCGCGGGCGCCACATACCGGTCGTTTACGTCGGGCAACCCTTCCTATCAATCACCGGCTACAACAGCGCCGAGGTACGCCGAGCTATGAGCCCCAGGGACCCTATGACAGCGCACGCAGTCGCAATTAACGTCGCGCCCTCCGATGGCTTGTATTCAGCAGAGGCTGAGCGGGCGTGTCTGGGTGCGGCTCTTTTGGACAATTGCTTACTGCGCGGCCCCTTGGCCGAGCTTGCAATAGACGATTTTTTCCTTGCAGCGAACCGCGAGTTGTTCGCTCTGATGCTCGAATTCAGTGAGGAGGGCCTGCCACTTGACATTATTGCGTTGGTGGCGACCTTGCAGCAAAGGACCAGGCTTGGAGCCATAGGCGGCGTTGAATACCTAGACATTCTGAGTGATGGCGTCGTCTTGCATTCCGGCTTAATCAAGCGCCATGCCGACACGGTCATCCGTTTGTCCCGTCTGCGCCAGATCGAGAAGCTCGCCGACGACGTTAGTCGCCGAACCCGAGAGCCTGGGGCGGCGGATCCTGACCTTTTATTGGAAAAGGTCGCGGAAACGGTTAGCAATCTACAGGCTGGATACGACTCAGACGGCAATCTTTTGCCCTATGAGCCACGCCTGTTGTCGCGACGTGCTGAGATTCTCACGCTTTCTCAGGTGGAAGCGAAGGAAGTGAATTGGCTCTGGAAGCCCTACTTGGCCAACGGCATGTTAGGTATGCTCAGCGGCGACCCGGGAGCAGGCAAGACTTACATCGTCGTTGCGATCGCCGCTGCAGTCACCACAGGGCACGTGCCATGTACAGGCGAACACCGCGAACCCGCTGACGTGCTGTATCTCAGCATTGAAAACAGCTCAGAGCACGTGGTGCGACCTCGATTTGACTCCTTGGCAGGTAACGCGGGGCGATTCCATATTCTTCGCGGTTCGGTTGTCGGCAATGGTAGGAAGGTCGAAACGGGCAGCATTCGGCTCTCCGACCTGCAGATCCTGGGAGATGCGCTGCAGCAGACCAAAGCGCGACTGATGGTCGTCGATCCGATCCAATCCTACCTAGGCGCTGAGGTGGATGCGCACCGCTCAAATGAAACGCGCCCGGTGATGGATGGATTGTCTCGCCTTGCCGAAGAGTTTGGTTGCTGCATTTTGCTCGCCCGGCACTTGAGCAAGCGCCCACCGGAAGGGCAATTCACCGCGGACTCGGGAGCATTGACCTCACCGGAGCGGTTAGAACCGAATTGCTTGCAGGCTGCTCGCCGGATGATCCAGGGCACCGTGCCCTTGTGCAGTTGAAATCAAATCTCGGCCAGTTTGGACCATCTCTCGGATATGTGATCGAGCCAGATGGCACGTTTCGCTGGACCGGAGAAAGCCAACTGACGGCCTCGACGATGCTCGCGCCGGAACTGAATGGGGAGGAAAAGGGAGCGCGAGCCGATGCCAAAGAATTCCTTCTGAGCGCGCTTGCCCAGGGCCCACGTCCGGCAAAGGACGTCACGGCCGAAGCTGGGCAGGAAGGCATCAGCGAACGAACTCTGAGACGCGCTAAGAGAAATCTAAGCGTGCGCTCCTCCCACAAGCCCGAAATGAATGGCGGGTGGGAGTGGTCACTTCCCGAAGAGGGCCAAACATGAACGAAGGATGCCAACAAATAATCTTGGCCTTCTTCGGTGAAAGTTGGCCCCCTTCGGCTAAGCAACGTCGGATTCATAGTCCGCAGCGCAATGTTCTAAAGCTGTGCTTCTGATGGCACTGTTTGCACACAATTCGGTCGCAGCCGCAAACGCAACGCAAGCGGAAGCGAGCCCGGCGGCGCAGCGTCATTACACCCCAGAGGAACTTGGAAGCCTCTGGGGTCTCAGCTCAGACACTGTGCGCAGGCTCTTCGAGCATGAGCCTGGCGTTTTGTTAATTGAGCGGCCGCGGCTACGCGGCCAGCGCCGCTACCGCACTCTGCGCATTCCCGAAAGCGTTGCTGCGCGGGTACATCGGAGGCTCAGCCTCGCTTGATCGGAATTCTTGTGCCCGTATACACCTTGTGGTGTATAACAGATCATGAACAAAATCCGAATGAATGTTTTTCTGGAACCCGCGCAGAAACAGGCCCTGGAAAAGCTGTCCGCCAAGACGGGCGCTCCGGTTGCCGAGCTAATTCGACGCGCCATTAACGCATACTTGAAACGGGGCCGGGAGAGCTAGCCATGCTTACCGTTTATCGTCGGCACGAGAAGAGTTGCGAGCATCGCGCTGTCGGACGCGGGTATCGGCGCTGCAAGTGTCCGATCTGGGTTGATGGCTTTATTGGTGATCAGGAAATTCGGCACTCGCTAAGGCTCCGCGATTGGGCGAAGGCTCAGGACGTGGTGCGCGAATGGGAGGCCGCTGGCGAGCAATCAGCTCCCCAGACCGAACCTATCACCATAGAGCATGCTTGGGATCAATTCTTGGAGGATGCGGAAGCGCGCAATCTCGGCCCATCGACGCTCTCCAAGTACAAGCTGCTTCGTCGCCGGATGGAACGGTTCGCAGCCCAGTTAGGTCTGCGGTTTATTCAGGAGTTCGATTTGGCTACGTGCAGAAAATTCCGCACCTCCTGGCCATTGCGAAACCTGGCCGCGCTTAAAACGCTCGAGCGTTTGAAGAGTTTCTTTCGCTTCGCCGCGGATGCCGGATGGATTCCCGAAAGCCCGACGCGCAGCTTGAAAAACCCGAAGGTCAAAAGCGCGCCCACAATGCCGTTTAACGCCGCAGAGATGGCCGAGATTCTGAGTGCCTGTGATCTTCTCTATCAACACCAGCCCCCGAAGGTCGCGCACGTCAATGCTCTGCGTTTGCGGGCCCTGCTATTGCTGTTGCGGTACAGCGGACTTCGCATTCAGGATGCGGTGACCCTGGAGCGCGACCGCATCACCGACGGAAAACTCTTTCTCTACACTGCAAAGACCGGCACCGCCGTGTATTGTCCCTTGCCGCCGACGGTGGTGCAGGCGCTGGAGTCCTTGCCGGCCGGGAAGTACTTCTTCTGGACCGGTCGATCATGCCCTGCGAGCGCTGCGGGCACTTGGCAGCGTATTCTCCGCCGACTGTTCGCGCTCACGCGGATCATTCACGGTCACGCCCATCGGTTCCGTGACACCTTCGCAGTCGAATTACTGCTCGCTGGTGTTCCCATGGAGCGCGTCTCCATGTTGCTTGGACATGAATCGATACGCACCACCGAAAAGCATTCCTCGCCATGGGTGCGCGATCGCCAAGAGCAGCTCGAAGCCGACGTTCGCCGCACTTGGATATTGCCTGAACCCGCAATGAAGGGTACATCTGGGGTACACGGCCGGAGGGGTCTTGTTAACTGATTAGCATGTCGAAGGTTATG
>CAVRID010000008.1:0-20730 GCA_963721155.1 uncultured Acidobacteriaceae bacterium
CAACCTTAAGCTCCATTAAAATCAAAAACATACAGATAGATTTGACATTCACGTACTGCGGATGTACTGTCGCCCCGTAAGCGAAGGGAGACAGTCATCATGCTTGTCATCATCTACAAACGCCATCAAGCGGACTGCAAATTCAGGGCCGGGGACAAACAGGACAAAAGACGGCTCGCACCGCTGCCGTTGCTCGGTGTGGCGGGAAACCAACATCAACGGCAAGCAAGAGCGCAAGAGCCTGAAAACATCATCGTGGGAAGTCGCCAAGCAAAAGGCCCGCGCGCTAGAGCAACTGCATCTGGACGCGGAGCTAGGCAAAGGACCCGCTCCGGCTGAAGCGAAGAGCGTAGAGCAAGCCGTTGAGCTGTTCATGGACGCCAAGCGCGGTGAGGACCTAGCCTGCAGACAACCTCTACAAGCACAAGCTCACGCTAAACCTAAGTTTCTGAAACATTCTGTGACACGAAGGAAAAAACTCCTTCTTCGGTAAGGACATTCAGCGCGCGGACCTGGAGCAGTGGTGGGGCAACATTCCCTTTGAGTCCCCGCTTGCGAAACGCAACAACCAAGAGCGGGTAAGGTCATTCTTCAAATACTGCTACGACACGGGCGTTATTCCGAGCAATCCCGCCGCGCTGCTCGGCAGCATTCAACCAGAATCGACTCGTCAAGTGAAGGTAGATGAGTCCAGCAAGGTCCGTCCGTTTGAGCCGAAGGAATACAAGGCGGTGCTTGCGGCCATCCCGAAGATCGGGCTTATGCTCCGCAATCAAGCGCGCGTGAAAGCGTGTATGCAATTGCAGCGATGGTCCGGGCTGTCTCTCGTTGATGCCGTCTGCTTGTCCCAAGATGAGTTGCTGCAAGACGGCAAGGTGTTCCGGGTCCGCACGAAGCGGCGCAAGACCGGCGCGCCCATCAATAACGTCATCCCGGCTTCGCTTGCGAAGGAGATGTTGCGGGTCAAGAACGGCAATCCCACTTACTTTTTCATCTCCGGTGAGGCCACAACCAAGGGCGCGGTGAGCACGATTGACAAGATGTACCGGCAAGTTTTCGTGAAAGCGGAAATTGAGGGCACGTCGCATATGTTCCGGCACACTTTTGCCGTCGAGTTGCTCAAGGCGGGCGTGGACATCCGCAAGGTGAGCCACGCGCTTGGGCACAGCTCCGTGGTTATCACTGAGAGGTATTATGCAAAGTGGAACAAGGCGCAACAGGACATCTTGGACGGTGATCTAGCGCGGGCGTGGAACTAGCGAACGCGGATTTTATCGCTGTGTCCGGGGTGCTCGGCTTCAATCATGGGCTGTGCAGTTTGACGATGCTCCGTGAGGTTCGCTTGCTCATTTTCGGTATAGCGGAGCCGGTATTCGGCCCGCTCGCCACATTCGCTGCACTCCAGAGTCTCAGGGCCCTCTAGGAAACCGAAGTAGTCCCCGCCCACGTCTTCGCGTACTGCAATCACAAAAGGGTCCATAGCTCCAAATTCTATGCGCGGAGTCAATCAGCGCAAAGATTTTCATGGGTAGCCAATTCCACGGTTAGACTATAAGTCCACTTAGAGCGTGTTTCATAAATAGGTTCGGCCTCACAGCAGGCACTTACGTGTAAGGTGGGTTTGCTGGTGAGCTTCTGTCATGAAGAATCGGCAGAAGCTATTGACGGACGAACAGTGGGAACTGGTTGCGCCATTGCTGCCCCAGCCCAGACGGCGGCGCGACAGGCGAGGACGGCCCTGGGCCTCGAATCGGGCGTGCTTGGAAGGCATTCTGTGGATTTTGCAAGCCGGCGCGGCTTGGCGTTTTCTGCCGGAGGAGTTTCCCTCACCCTCGACCTGCTGGCGGCGACTGAAGCAGTGGGAAGACGAAGGCGTGTGGCTGGAGGCGTGGCGCGCCCTGCTGGGGGCGCTGGATGAAGAGGGCCTGCTGCAATGGGAGGAGACCTTTCTGGACGGCAGCTTCGCCCCGGCGAAAAAGGGGGCTCTGCGGTCGGCAAAACCAAGCGGGGCAAGGGCACGAAGTGGATGGTACTGGTCGACGGTCAAGGTCTTCCGCTGGGAGTTCGGCTGGAAAGTGCCTCTCCGGCAGAAGTTACGCTTGCGGAAGCCACGCTCGCCGAAGTCCGGGTCCCGCGTCCGAAAGGGCGGCCGCGGCAAAAGCCGGAGCGCGTAATCGCCGACCGCGGCTACGACTCCGACCCGCTGCGGCAGCGACTGAAGAAGCGAGGCATCGACCTGATTGTGCCCTACCGGAAGAACAACCAGGAACGGCGCTACGAAGATGGACGTAAACTGCGGCGTTACGTTCGCCGTTGGATCGTGGAGCGCACCAACGCGTGGCTTGGTCAATTCCGCCGACTGCTGGTTCGTCATGAACATCTGCTCTCCACCTACCGTGCCTTCTTCTACCTCGCCTGCTTCTGGATTACCCTGAGGCACTGTTTATGAAACACGCTCTAGCGTGATATTTGACTTTGTCGCCCAGTGGACCAGGAACCGCATGATGGCGGCGGTGGCTTACTACAACCTGCTTATCGCGGCGCTTTCTTGTCTACCGGTTGTGGCGACAGGTCTTCTGGCTTGGCGATGGCAACTGGAAGGTCAACGGCTCAAAGGGGTTCTACTTCAGCACCTGGTTCTTGGTGCCGTTTCCTGCACATTGATATGGCTGGTGTGGTGGCTGCAGTTCCGAGGTCGCCGAGAGCCAATGCAAGACTTGCCCCTATACCGTCTGCCAATTGAGATCGTGGCGACCGCAGCGGTCGCCTTAACTAGCCACCTCGGCGGGTTCTTGAGCGGCGTTAATGGTCCGGGATAAACAGCAGGTACTTTTTAGTAAGTTACAGGAGGTGTGCTTTCAGGTCAGTGAGCTATTAGATGGCGACCGCTCTCATGTGGACGCTATAAACTGTTGTGGCCCGACATTAAGTTATAGCTGTGTTACTGCATAATCACACAACGTTGACTTATCCATGACAAATGCAGTGTTCTGGGTATCCTACTATTGCCATTATGTCCAGCCAACCAGATATAAGGACAAAAAGGAGAGAACAAGTTATGAACAAACCAGAAGAAATCCTTGAGCGACAGGTAAATCGCCGGTCATTCATCAAAAAAGAGCATTTGCCGCGGGAGCTGCAACCGTCGGCGCTGGGCTGTTGAGCCATGGCTTGGCCGCTTTTGGCCAAGAGTCAAAGGAGGTGGGCAATCCCACCAAGGGAGATATTGCAATTCTCAGATACCTTGCTGCGATAGAGCTTATCGAGAGCGACCTGTGGCTGCAGTACCAGGAACTCGGAGGTGTTCAGGACAACGAAGTCTCCGCCCTGGCTAGTCAGCTGATTCCCGGGTACCCCGCCCAGCCCACCGGGGGAAGCCAGGCCTACATGCAGGCCCTACTACCGCTCGACGGCGACATGTCCCAATACATTCACGACAACACCGAAGATGAGTTGACCCACGAAGTCTTCATCAATGAGTATCTGGCTTCGAAGGGCGCCGATCCCGTCAATCTGGACCGGTTCCGTACCCTGTCCAGCAGTAAGGCGACGGGGGCCAATCAAATCGGAAGAATCACCAACCTGATGCGGCTCACCATAGACACGAGCTGGTGGACGCGGTACCGCAGCCGCACAGGAAATCCTGATTTTGGGGATACGTTTCCTCAAGCCATCCCAACCTTGACAGTTGGGAAACATACAGCAATTCCCCGGACGGACAACGATTTGAACGACCCCAATTTCCTGCAAGCGATCGCTAACACCGCCGGCTTCCACTTTGCCTACATCGAGCAACGTGGTTCCAGTCTTTACCCCCAGCTGGCACAGCGGGTGAGCAATGTGGAAGTCTTGCGGATCCTGCTCAGTATTGGTGGAACTGAGATCACGCACTTCCAGACCTGGCATGACAAAGCAGGCAATGCACCTCCGTTGACTGACATCGTGGATCCCGTGACCGGCGTAAAGGTGACATTTCCGAACCTGAATGCTCCTCCGTTTGGCGGAGAGGACTTTCAAACCAACCTGATCATGCCGGAGCCAACCGCGTTCCTCAGCAAGCAGTTGCCGGCAGTTTCGATCATTCGCCCCACGGAGACCAAGGGCGCGGCCGCGGCCACCTTTAAGTCGTTCATTGCCGATGGGCTGTTCATCGGCCAGTCCAATGATTTCTTCAAGTTTATCGCTCAGCTTGCAATCGAAGCTGATACAGCCACTCGGCAAGTGTAAGCGGCCTCAGGAGCGGCGGCCGGCAAGTCGCCGCCGCTAACCGAAGACCCCACGAAGTTCCACACGGCAGGGCGGGACCAAGAAGTGAAACATAGGCCGGCTTCAAAACCAACTTCTGGTCCCGTCCCTCCATGGCAACAAGAATTCCGAACTACAGGAGAACTCTTATGTTTGATGGTTTGTTTCAACCGATGCATTTAATAGTGATTTTGTTCATCGCGTTGATGGTATTCGGGCCAAAGAAGCTGCCCGAACTGGGCAAGGGCCTGGGCGATGGGATTCGGAGCTTCAAAGACTCAATGAGAGGCAAAGAAGAAGCCATCGCCAAGACAGACGACGCCACCGTTGCGGCGATTGGCGAAAACGAGACAGTATCCCGACAGACAAACTAGCCCGAGGAAACGGTTGCAGTCGCCAAGCGACACACCTATTAACGAAGGCTTGGGTCGTGAGCGGAGGTCCCCGGGACCGTAGCCCCGATGTGTGTCGACGCGGGACGATATAGTCGGGGTGCCCTTCCAAAATGGTGGTTTGAATATGTAAGGCTCCTCTTCCACCTCCGCACCGCCGTGGCGAGCACCTTTGCGACCGTTGCGGCGGAGCTGGCACGAAGCGTGTCTACATGCATTTCATGTTCCGGCAGGGCTGGTTCTGCCAGTTCCTCGAAGAAGATTTGAAGACGCCATTGCCGCGCAAGATCACGTTCGCGGATGAAAAGAAGATATTCGAGGTGGCGAAGCGCGGCGGATTCACGTTGAACATCGCCGGCCGACAGGAACTGCAGAAGCGATCAGGAAGGGCGTGGGAGGTATCTGGCTTGAACTGACGCCCGAGCAATATGCAAAGCTGCGGCGAGGAAGGACCGGATGACGCGCGACGCATTCGGCAGGGATACCGCCCGCCATGCACGCTCTAGCGCAACTAGGCAGGCTTTTTCCCGGAGAAAAGTTTGCAGGAGGGTTTGAAGGCTGTTCGGAACAACTGACTCTTATTCTCATCTACTAGGGGCGCACTCAAGCGCATCAAGTTGCATTGGCTTGCAAACACAGCAGCTCAGCTATCGTGTGCATTGCACCATGACGCAGCAAAGCGCACGGAATCCCAAAACGAACTGACACCAGAACTGACACCGCATTCCGAAATCGGGCTTTCGGGATTGCGTACCACATGGCGATTTCGCGACAGCTAATTGGTCTGAGACGACTTTGTGGCGTGCAACGAGGACAACTGCACGGTCAGCGTCTTATTGCCAAAATATAAGTCAACTGTGACCTTGTCAGGGGCGGAAACTGCGAACTCCGGATTCATGATTGCATTATTCAGCGCATCATCGAGGCTGAAAAAGCGGCGACCTTGGCGATTAAAGTACTCTACAGGTGAGTGCCATGGCTGATGACCACCGGAACTTCCAAGGCTGAATACAAAGTACTTTGAATCGGGTGTCCACTGTGCCTTTTCCACGCCGTATCCGTGCTCACCGTCAGCGGACTGGTAGCTTCGACGCGCAATGACCTTGCCTGCAGCGGTTCTTAATTCCACCGTACTCTCGCACACTTGAGGTTTTCGCGCGGGCTGAACAACTGCAACAAGCGAACTGTCAGGCGACGTATAAATCGCTTTCTTCGCAGCGTTGCACGTCTCACCGTGAGCGCCCAAGACGAGCAAAGCAAGCACTGCAGACGAGAACCAGTATCGACAGCGCATTACCAGGCCATTGTAGCTCCTATGCTTTTACTGGCGAGAACAGGCCATTGCGTACGTTATTCCGGCTGGCGGCGCTCATCGCCGCTTGCGTACGAGTTGGCGATTTCAGACTCGCGACCGCCCGGATCTATGTCGATAGCGAGTCCTTGTCGAGGTGATGTCGCCTGAATGTCACATCACTTCACCAACTCGCTGCGGCCTTAGCGAGGGTCGGAGATTCAGTGCTGTTCAGTGCGTCGGCGATGGTGGCACTGATGGCCGCAAAGAGATCTACAAATTCAGTCGGCGGCGCAGAATGCCCGTAAGCCCAAATATCCCGCTGCCCACGAGAACAAAGGTCCCTAACTCGGGAGTCGAGGTCGAGGCAGCAGGAACGAACTCGGTCAACAACATCGGATCTCCGTAGCCGCCACCGGTCGTCAGCGTGAAATAGTACGTTCCGGACGGCCCACCGTCAGCGAAGAATAGGTTGAAATCGCCGCTAAAGCTGTTGGGAGTACCCCAAGGGCCGCCATACATGGTGGCTTGGCCTATCAGTTCCGCATTTAGGTTCAGCGCACCTCCACCGGTGTCCCAGTACGTGTACACGCCGAAATCGTTCCGCGAACTCAGGTCATGTTTGGTCCAGGTGCCGTCGCCAAGACCAGCGCCCATTACGGTGACGGTAAGACTCTGAATGTCGCTATACATGTCGTATGCGGGACCACCCGGATTTGGCAAGGTGGTGATGTCGATTGTGATCTGCCCGGTAGCCCAGGCGGTATTGCTGAACGACGCACCCGACCAAGCCAGGTTATATGTCTGAAAAGTGTCGGCGGCAGCGCTGGCGGCAATCAAAAGCAGCGCCATCAGGAGCAGACCTTTCGCGATCTTCATGGAAAGCCTCCCCATGATCTTCTATTCGGGGCTGAAAATTGAAGAACTACGCGATCCCGCGAGAGCAATAAGCCCTTGCTGGAATTATAGTCCAGTCCTAGCGGGGATGATCGGTTCCAGATCAGCTGGGTTTCGGGCACATTGTTGGCGTTTGGCAGAAAACGGTATCCAACAGAAAACACCACGGGCCGGCCCTTCGAGTCATCCAAATCGAATTGCGTGGCTTTTTCCAGACGGACTAACGGCTTCAGACAGAAATCCAGGCTGGGCCCGATCTCGGCTTGGACGGGATCGCCGCCCTCTCTCGTCTCCTTCGCCTGAAAACTAACACGTACGTCGGAGCTGAGCTTAAAATAGGTGTCAATTTCTGGCAGCAGTTGATCGGTTTGCCCGCTTGCGGACAGGCAGCAAAGAATCACGAGAGATACCAGCACCAGCGATTTTTCTGGAGCACCGGCCATGGCTTAAGCTTAGTAAGGACTGAACCAGTCAAAAAACTGAGCGGCCTTTGCGAGGCCGCCCGCTGGGTTTGAGTGTTTGACTACTGGTTTTGTGCCGCCATCTTCTTCGCGAGTTGCTCCTTGATGACCTCCAGGTTGAAGCTGGCGCCCTTCTGCATCGGCGGGAACTCAAGTGCGGTCTGGGCGAGTTTCCCGACCTCCTGCTGGACGAAGACGAAGCGCCAGAACTCGAAAGCGAACCAGTTGTAGAACGCCAACGATCCGTTGTCGCCTTTGGGCATGCCTGTGCGCTCAAAGGGATCAAGACGAAGATTGGTGAGAATCGGCCAATCCACCTTGACCGTCGCGCCCAGCCAGCCGTTTGGCTGATCGGTGAAGCGGTATTTGTAGTCGTTAATACGCACCGCGCTTAGCGTACCTTCGGTGAAGTAGAAAATCTCGTGACGGGCCGACGCAGCCTTGCCGGTGATCAGATCAAGCTGGTTATAGCCGTCGAGGTGGACCTTGTAGTTTTGCCCGGCAAGTTGCTTGCCCTGCTTCAGTTCATCGATGATGTTCGGATCACCGGCTGCAGCCACGAAGGTCGGGAACCAATCGAGGCCGGAGACAATACCGTTCTCTACTTTATTGGCTGGGACATGACCGGGCCAACGCACCATCGCGGGCACGCGGAAGCCGCCTTCCAGCGCCGTTCCCTTGCCGCCGGCAAACGGAGTCTGTCCGCCATCAGGCCAGGTGAAGTTTTCCGCGCCGTTATCCGTGGTGAATACGACGATGGTGTTGTCGTCAACGCCCATGTCTTTGAGTTTCTGCATCACCGCGCCGACAACGTCGTCGAGTTGCGCCATTCCCCCTTCTTCTTCTGACCAGCCGTTCTCGGGCGTGCGCATCGCCTCATACTTTGGAGAGAGGTGGGTCACGACGTGCATGCGCGTTGGATTCAGCCACAGGAAGAACGGCTTGTTATCGGCTTTGGCCTTGTCCAGGAAGGCGGTGGCGAAGCCCAGGATCGCCTCGTCAACCGTTTCCATGTTGTACTTGATACCTTCCATTGGATGTGGAGGCAGCGGTCCTGCATCTTCAATCTTCTGCTTGCCGATCTTGCCCCAGCGCGGCTGAACCGTGGGATCGTCCACGTTGGTCGCCCAACTGTGAACCATATTGCGCGGGCCGATCGTGTCCTTCAGGGCTGGCGGGTAGTTGTGGTGGAAGGGATCTTCCATGGCGTCCAAGTGATACAGGTAACCAAAATACTCGTCGAAGCCGTGGACGGTGGGCAGGAACTGGTTGAGGTCGCCCAAGTGGTTCTTGCCGAACTGTCCGGTCTCATAGCCCATCGACTTGAGCGCTGTGGCGATGGTCACTGCCTGATCGGGTATGCCAACGGGGGAGCCGGCCTGCCCGACGGTGGTCATTCCGGTCCGTACCGGCAGCTCGCCGGTTATGAAGTTTGCGCGTCCCGCCGTGCAACTCGCCTCGGCGTAGTAGTCGGTGAACAGCATGCCTTCGGAAGCAAGTTTGTCGAGGTTAGGCGTACGCCCAGACATGATCCCGCGGTTGTACGCGCCAATGTTGAACCAGCCTACGTCGTCAGACATAATCACGACGATGTTGGGTTTATTTGCCGTAGCTGTTTGTGCGTGAGAACTCACGCCACCACTGGCAAGAAAACTCGAGACCGCCAGCGCTCCGAATGCAAATCTTCGAACACCTGCACCAAAATCCATACGTATTGCTCCTTACGAGTAACTTGAGTTAATCTCCGCAGCGGAGGGTAGGAAACAAGAGAGGGTCACGAGCAAACCCTCGGAAAAAGAGCCACCTGCGAAATAACCAACGGCAAGCGCGGTGGCAGGGCTTTGTTATCGGTTCAGTTAATGGTAATCGCCGCCTCATTGGCGAGATACTGGCAAAACTGCTAGGTACGCGAGTCTTTTCGCTGAGGTGAACTCGGAAAAGGCATCGCGTCGCGTAGCATCATTTGAAAAGCTCCACGGTAGCGAACGGCTCCGCCGACCCCGGCCGAAACCGATTGAGGGTGAAGTTCGTCGGTTTCCCGGGCTGCACGTCTACGAGGACGTAGTTGTATTCCTCTATCGGGCTTGCGCCTTTCCAATACAAATCGGGCGGGTAGCCCTCTGGAACCTTGATATGCGTTCTGCCGGGAAGGATCGGGTCCTGTTCCGCGCCGCCGCCGCCCAGTAACAGGTACTTGACTCCGTCCACTTGATAAAGTTCGGTGGTGTGTACATGCCCGTTGAAGACCACGATGTCGAGGTCCTTGGTGTATGCGGCAATGGTCTTGTGGGGATTCTGCGCCTCGGGTATGGATCCCATGCCGGAGCGGCAGAAAACCGGGTTGTGGAACGCAATGAAGATCTTCTTGGTGCCTTTCGCTTTCGCTTCATCCAGCCACTGCTGCAATTGCTTCATCTGCGCTTCGTAGGTGGGACGGGTAGCGAGCCACGAGGTTGGTGCACGATAGTCGTAGGCACCGGTCCACAGGAAGATGAAGCGTGCGTCCTGGTAATCAAACTTGTAGATGAGGTCCTTGTCGGTGACTCCAAACTTCTTGAGATAAGGAAAGAAGGTCAGCAAGCCTTCCACGTCGGTGTCGCCCCATACTTCGTGGTTTCCCACGGCGGGGAAAACACGCCCGTCCAGTCCCGCAGCCTTCATTTCTTTGTCCGCCTGAGGCAGTCGGCTCAACACTTCGTGGTTCACCAGTTTCCAGTACGGGCTGTCCGATGGTTTGTCGCCCTGCTTGGCCCACCAAATCAGGTCTCCGGTGCTGAGAATGAACTTGGCCCGTCCCTGCTGGACGTCCCTCACCATCTCGCGAGTAACCCAGTCGCCGCCTTCCAGCCGAAACATCTGGCGGCTCACGCCGGGCAGCAGCTTCACGTCCTCGACCGATGCCTCCGTGACCCAGCCCTTGTCGAACTTCAGCGTGGTTACTTCGCTGGCAGTCATGAACGGCATGACCATCTCCACCAGTTCCTTGGTCGACGGGTCGTAGATCAGCTTGACGTCCTTCGCCACCACTTCCGGCGCCACCTTTGCCGGCAGTACTAGTTCAAACATGTCAACCATGAGCTCACGGGCTTGCGCCTCTTCACTCTGCTTGTAGGGAAGGTACATCATGGACCGCGAATCGCCGTACACGTCAAACGAAAACCCTTGACCGGCAGGGCTCGTCGCCTGCTGGGCCAGCGCCGTCAGCGGCTGTAGAGTCAGCACCGCTGCTAATGCGAACAAGCTGGAGCAAACCTTCTTTGAGTTAGCCATTGTCGTTTTTCCTTGTCCCAGGTATTCGCCCTCGGTCCGAATGGGTCGCTAATGATTCCGAATGCTGCGGCTGATTCCAGGGACAATCATGATCGCAGGCTCGCTGGCTGCGATCATGTGATTAGTGTCACAATGCAGGGTGTTTTTCTCCTGGAAGGTTGTCCAATCGCCATTCCAAACGCCGGTTTCCGCGACTGTCCTCTGTCGCAAAACGGCTATGATTGACCTGCTGGATCGAATTGACATCTATATATGTGAGCAGGCGTGAAATCGTGCTTCTGGCGTTCACGGAGATAATCAATGGCACTTAAAAAAGACAGGTTTTATTCGCACGAGCCAGCCGCCGCTAAGCAGCAATTAAGTCCACAGCAGATTCACGAGACCAGAATCGTTGCCGACCTTCGGATTATGCACTCGATGGTGAGCCAACTCTACCATCACATCCGCGATCTGCACGACCGGTACACCGAGCCAGACATCATCCGCTATGCCGACCAGGAGCTTCTGGCCGTGGATATCAAGCGTAACGACGAGACCTATCAGTTCTTCGTCGCCTTAGCGGAACAACGCAGGAAGCTTGGATGAGTTCGGTGGGCGCGACTGAATGCGCATTTTCATCTGCGGCATGCAGGGTTGGCCGATGACGAAATACGGCGCGCGATTGGTGTGGACCATGCCAGCCTGGTACGCGGCAATCATCATGCTCGGCTTAGCCGTACCCATGCAAGGGGCGCAACCTTCCACTCTAGTTTTGGACTCCGGCTGGGAATTCCGCGCGCTCAATGCCGGCGATCATCCCGAGGTCAATTCGTGGCACGCAGCGCAGGTGCCTGGCGTTGTACAAACAGACTTGCTCGCCGCCAAGCTCATCGCCGATCCCTTCTACGGTGACAACGAGGCCCGCCTGCAATGGATAGGTCTGACCGATTGGGAATACCGTACGACTTTTCAGGTAGATAGCTCGCTGCTTGCGCATGAGCGCCTGGACCTGGTCTTCGACGGCCTGGATACCTTCGCGGAGGTTTTCCTGAATGAGCAGTCCGTTCTCCATGCGGACAACATGTTTCGTAGCTGGCGAGTGCCCGCAAAAGCGCTCCTGAAGCCCGGGCCTAATACCTTACGCATTGTCTTCCGGTCGCCAATTACCTCAATGATTCCCCAGGTAAAGGCGCTTCCCTATCCACTGCCGTCGATTTCAACCGTGAACGCCGGCAACGAGGAGAACGTTGCTACCGCTCCGTACACTCGGAAGGCGGCTTATCAGTATGGCTGGGATTGGGGACCGCGTTTTGTAACCATCGGCATCTGGAAGCCGGTACGGCTGGAGGTATGGGACTCGGCACGCATCTCCAATTTTCACATCCAGCAACTGAAAGTCACACATGACTTGGCGACGCTGGCCGCTGAGGCCGAAATCGAATCCAGCAGGTCGCTAACGGCAACCGTTACCGTCCGTAGCGCCGACCCTTCCAACAAATGGACCACCGTCGCAACCCAGACCGTCCAACTTGATGCCGGGCCAAACCGTGCTTCTATTCCCTTGCGGATCGCTGAACCGAAGCTGTGGTATCCAGCCGGGTACGGCCCACAGGACCTCTACCGCTTTGAAGTGACAGTTCGCGTGGGGAGGGAGGTCATCGCCACCTCGGAGCTCAGAACCGGTCTACGTTCAGTAGAACTGCGCCGCACATCGGACACGTGGGGCAGGAGCTTCACCTTCGTGATCAACGGCATTCCCATCTTCGCCAAGGGAGCTAATGTAATTCCGTTCGATAGCTTCCCCAGCCGTGTGACTCCCGCAAAGCATCGTCAGATTCTGGAGGCTGCACGCGACGCCAACATGAACATGGTTCGCGAATGGGGTGGCGGCATCTACGAGTCCGACGATTTTTACGAGATCTGCGATGAGTTGGGGCTGATGGTATGGCAAGAATTTGCCTTCGGTGGCGACATGGTGCCCGGCGATCTCGCCTATCAAGGAAACGTGCGGGAGGAAGCCACCCAGCAAGTCAAACGACTACGCGATCATCCCAGCATTGTGTTGTGGTGCGGCAACAATGAAATCGAAGTGGGCTGGGACAACTGGGCCGACCGCATCGCCTATCGTCTGAGCATTCCTCCACTGCAGAGTGAACGCGTGTGGCAGGACTATGTCGTCATGTTTCACGACATCCTCAAGTCGGTGGTGACGCAATATGCCGAACCAGTTCCCTATTGGCCAAGTTCGCCCAGCGCAAACTTCGAGACGCCCGCCAACTCGCAAGACAGTAACTATGGCGACATGCACTATTGGGGCGTGTGGCACGCGTTGGAGCCCATCGAGAATTACAACCTGCAAAACCCGCGTTTCATGTCGGAGTTCGGCTTCCAGTCCTTTCCCGAGATGCGCACCATTCTCACTTTCGCGCAAACAAACGACCTCGCCATCGACTCCGTCGTCATGCAATCACACCAGAAGAACCACGGCGGTAACGAGCGCATACTCACCTACATGCTGCGGGACTATCCCGAGCCGCGGAATTTTGCGTCGTTCGTGTATCTCAGCCAGGTGTTGCAAGCGGAGGCGATCAAGGTGGGCGCTGAGCATCTGCGGCGAAACCGTCCGCGTACGATGGGCGCACTCTATTGGCAGCTGAACGACTGCTGGCCGGTGGCTTCGTGGTCCAGCATCGACTACTACGGACGCTGGAAAGCCCTGCAGTATTACGCCCGGCGTTTCTACAACGACTTGCTCATCTCGCCCGTCCTCCATGATGGAGTGGTGGACGCGTATGTGGTTTCTGACAAGCTGCAGCCCGTGAACGGTCAAATCAGGATGCGCTTGCTCGACTTCAGCGGCAAAACCTTGCTCGATAAAACACAAGACGTCCAGGTCCCGGCCCAGTCCAGTGCCGTCTATTTCAGCGTCAACCCGAAAGATCTGCCCAGCGCTGCCGGTCCAGATCAGACTTTCCTGGCATTCGATTTCGTCGTCGGAGGCCAGATCGTCTCGCGCAATCTGTTATTTTTCGACACCATGCGCAATCTTGATTTACCCACGAACCCGGCCATCGAAACTCAAGTGACCCAGACAGCAGAGGGCTACACGATCACGCTGCGGTCGCCGGTGTTGGCGCGGAATGTTTTCCTGTCATTTGAAGCCCTAGGAAACGTAAACATCCAACTCTCCGACAACTATTTCGACCTGCTGCCGGGCGAGGCGGTGACAGTGACTGCCAGGACGCCTGCGAGTCTCGACCAGCTCAAAGGCGCCATGAAGATCACCACGCTGACCGATTCTTTTTCCTACCCGAAGCCCGATTACCGTGTGCACGCTCACTCCAAGTCGCATTGATACTGGGTCCGGTTAAGAGTCAGTCGTAGCCGTCGCGTCTGAAACGCGGTCCGGCGCAGGCGTTATTGCCTTTCCGGTTATCCTGTCGAGTGTAGACTCAGAGTTTCTCCCTTCTCAGCCGATAACAATAGAGATCGGGCGGACGCTCACGATGTTCCTATAACATCAAGTTCACCGCCCAGTCCAAACGCAGCTTCCAGCAGATAGTCGTGGTCCGTGCTCCTTTCGCCACGAGATTGATCGCGTTTGCCGTTTTGGCTCTACCGGGCTCACAAGCCAGGAAAGGGGACGCTGTGCACAGAACCGCATGCCCGACGCGAGTAGGAATGACGATCCTTGCAATGGTGGCGTGGCTACTGATTGCCAGTGGCTCGACAGCCGCCCAGGAGTGGCATTCTATGGTCTTTCGCGCAGACGCACCGGGCGTAGATGAGAATCCGCTACGCGGGTTAGTGCCGTACGCCGTCGCGCAACGCGATCCTGCCAGCTTTCCACACTCCATGGAGTGGTTTAGTCTGCCGCTGTCGGCTGTGGTGAAGGGACCGAATATCTACGACTGGACTGCGCTGGAGCAGCAGTTGAGGATGATTGCGGGACATGGGAACCAGGCGATCTTCAGGTTTTATGTTGACAATCCAAAGGCGCCGACTGGAATTCCTCGATATCTTCTGCGTGCCGGGCTGAAAACATTTGCCTACGACGATGAGGACAACCTGAAGAGCGCAGTCCCTAGTGTTGCCCCCGACTACAGCGACCCACGTCTGATGGAGTGCTTGCTGAGTTTTATTCACGCGTTTGGGTTGAAATATGACGGTGACGCGCGGATTGCTTATCTAACGGCCGGCCTGTACGGGTTTTGGGGAGAGTGGCATGTGCTCGCGCATCCGCTACCTGGCGAGCCGGCAGGATGGGCCATGGCACAGAAAGACAAGGACGCTCTGCTGCAAGCGTATGCACAGAGTTTTAAACGGACCCCGGTGCTGGTGCGAACGGCCGGAGTGACGACTGACCACGAATTGCTGACGCACTTTGGATTTCACGACGATTCGTTCCTGCAGGACACCATCGGCACGGGCAGCCGGCAATTCTGGCCCGGCATGCAGCTAGCCAAAATGACGGAAAGCTGGCAACAGCATCCCACGGGAGGAGAAATCTTCCCGCCGCTTCAGGCTGGGCTTTGGGACGCATGGCCCAACGCTCGGGGGCAGGACTTGACCACGGCGATTGCAACCATACACGCAACCTTTATGTTCACCTCAGGCATATTCCGGGCGGCGCCTACGGCGACGGAGAAAACCAATGCTTTGCGGGCACAACGGATGCTTGGGTA
The DNA here is from genome assembly GCA_963721155.1 of uncultured Acidobacteriaceae bacterium. GTDB lineage: Bacteria > Acidobacteriota > Terriglobia > Terriglobales > Acidobacteriaceae > Bog-257. The sequence goes on from CAVRID010000008.1 coordinate 15,221, forward strand.
CACGCTCTTCTGCACCTCGACACGCCTGGTACGGGCGACGAATCGATCGGCGACCCTGACAGTGAGGATCGAAAATCGCGGCGTAGCACCCTTTTACTATGCTTGGCCAGTGGAAGTGGAATGGCTTAATGAGACAGGAAAGGCAGTGGGTCGAGCGCGCACGCTGTGGCCGCTCCCGACGCTGTTGCCGGGAAAGGTTGCAGAGTTTAGCGTTGCGCTCCAAACCATGCCCGATCATCTAAAGACGGTGGTGCTGCGAATTGCGAACCCAATGCCGGGCAGCCATTCCGTTGCATTTGCCAATGCAGAGATGGGAACCGTAAAAGAAGGATGGTTGACGCTGGATGTGACGGACCGGCGATAGACGCTGCACTACCCTAAGAATTCGTTAACAAACTTACGGTTGTCGCGCCAAAGGGTCCGTCGCTAAGGATTTGTAAATCCAGCGGAAACTTGTCTCTTGGAATTGCATACGGGCCCTTAGTCCCCGTGAAACTAGTTGGAAACCAATCTGAGTCCTACATTTAAGACCCCAAGTCGGTAGCCATCCGGCCGAGCCATCACCACAATCGGTCGAAGCAGTCGAACCCTCAACGACACCCGATGCGATGGCCATTGATTTGCAATTAATCAAGCAAACGCTTGCTCCTGACGATATCTAGAGCAGCCAGTCTTTCGTTACTGAGGCGGGTGCCTTGGACCTTTGGCCGTCAAGTACCAGGGGGAAAGCATCTGCTAAGTGGCCATGGCGAAGCCTTGTCTTGCGAGAACACAATGAAGATTGACAGCGACATTCCGGCCGCCTGTGAAAGTGAAACGGACAGACACTGGCACGCCATCTATGTCCGCCCATCACACGAAGTGCAGGTTGCCAAACGCTTCAGCATTCGTGAAATTGAGAGCTATCTGCCGCAATATCAAGTTGAGCACCGCTGGAAGAATCGTTGCACTAAGAAGCTGGACTTGCCGTTATTTCCGGGCTACATCTTTGCCCATATCTCGCCTGGCGAGCGCGTGCGCGTGCTCGAGGTCCCCAGTGTACTGTGGGTGGTCGGCGCCGGCGGCAGACCTACACCGCTTCCCGACAGCGACGTCGATGCCCTCCGGGCCGGGCTGCATGCCCGCAACGCTCAGCCGCACCCATTCTTGAAAGTGGGCGAACGCGTCCGCATCCGAGGTGGCGCTTTGGCCGGTATGGAAGGTGTCGTGGTTCGCAGCAAGAACCACATCCGGGTGATCATCAGCCTGGACTTGATCATGCAAAGCGTATCCGTGGAGGTCGATTGGGATGAACTGGAACCGGTCGCGAGGAGCGCTGGGTCCCTAAGTCGCCAGCTGAGCTTCGCCGCCATATACCCCGTGGCTGTCGCAGGTGAGAGAACCAATGCCTAACTCCGACCCGGTAAAGACCCGCCATCGGATCGTTGATGCTGCCACCGAACTTTTTTCGACCTTCGGCTACAACGGGGTAAGTACGCGTGAGATCGCACGCGCCGCAGAGGTCAATGAGACCTCGATTTATCGCCATTATCCGGGCAAACGGGAGTTGTTCATCGCTACCCTCGACGCCGAGTTCTCAAAGGTCCGTCTGCGCTCCGATTTGATCGCCAAGCTGGCTGCGGCCCGCGATGCGCATGCTGCCATGCTGGCGCTGTTCCAGGTCATCATGCAGGCCGTGTTGCAGCAACCTGCACTGGTACGGTTGGTGCACTTCAGTGTGCTGGAGTACAGCCAGGACCTCGATGATCTGTATCGGCACCACGCGCGCCAGATACTGCAGGCCGCCAGCGATTACCTGACCCGCTGGCCCGAGCTGGTGGAAACGCAAAGGTTCGACATGCGCGTCACCATTCTTGCGTTCATCGCTACCTTTGTCGCCCTGAAAGACTTCTACCCCATCCTGGCCGGGGAACGCTTATCCACGGAATCTCTGGAGGAAGCCACTTGCATTTGCGTCGACCGTTGGTATGCTGCGCTGGCGGAGAAGCCGGCCCAGTCTCATCTGTTGCTCGTATCCACTCGCGGCTGACTCTTTTGCAGGTTCATCCCATATCGCTTCGTCGCGCTTCGAGAGGAAAAATGCGAAGTTGAATTGGCCACTCTCTACGGAGTCTCCTTTGGAAAACTCACTAAGTCCAATCCGCAACAGTCCGCCCCTGAGCATGACAGGGGGCTCCCCGCGAGGCGATATCTCGCTGGCTGAGATGTGGGCGGTCATTCGCAAGCGCAAGTGGCTGATCGCCGGCTGTATTGGCCTTGCCCTCGCACTCGCCGCAGGGTACTGCCTTAAGTCGCCGCGCCGATATGAAGCTACGGCCCGCGTGGTCATCAACCCAGACAGTGCCGTGCCCTTGGGTATCGCCGGAGATGAGATGAATCGAGCCGCTGATCCTGCCCTCATACAGGAAACCCAGGTCCGGATCATGCAATCCGACACCGTGGCCTGGGACGTTATCCGCCAACTGCGGCTGGATGAGAACCCGGATTTTCTCGCCATCAAATCCGGAGAGGGGACGAAACCGCAGGAAATCAGTCCGGTTCGCCGTTTTGCGTTGATGACAGAGTTCCATCATCGATTGAGCGTGGCTTCGGTGCCGAAAACCGCACTGGTCGAATTGCGCTTCCGCAGCCGCAATCCCAAGCTGGCTGCAGACATCGTCACTGCGACCGCCAACGCCTACCTGGAACGCAATTTCCGCACCCACTTCAATGCGAACATGCAGGTTTCCGAGTGGCTCACCAAGCAGCTCGACGATTTAAAGAAAAAAGTTGAATCGTCCCAGCAGGAGCTCGTCGAATTTCAAAGGAAGAACGGCATCATCGGCACCGACGAGACCCATAACATCGTTCTCTCCCAGTTGGATGAACTGAACAAGCGGTTGGCCACTGCCCAGGCCGACCGTATCCTGCACGAAGCGCAATACCGGGAAGCGCTCGGCGTCAACCCCGAGGTAATCGCCGAGATTGCGCCAACCGCGACGTTGCAGGCTCTGCGCGGACAACAGGCGGATCTGAATAATCAGTATGCGGAGCTAAGCACGAAGTATGGCGACGCATACCCCCGGGTGGAACAGTTGCGCACCCGGCTGGCGCAAGTCGAATCGTCGCTGCAGAGAGAAGCGATAAATGTTCGTCAGCGTCTGGAGGCCGAATACCAGGCGGCCGCCAGAGCGGAGAAGATGGCTTCCGACGAAGTCGAGAAGACCAAGCAACAGGCTTACAAGATGAACGAGGCCGGCATCGAGTACCTGATTCTCAAACGTGAAGGGGATGCCAGCCGTGACTCTGTACGAAGACCTGATGAAGAAACTGAACGAGGCCGGCATTACCGCCGGTCTCAAGTCGACCAATGTCGCCGTGGTCGACCCTGCCGAAATTCCCGTTCTTCCCGCTGAGCCGCTGGTGCTGCTGAGTCTGCTGGTCGCCTTCATGGTGGGATCGTCGGGCGGCGTGGGATTGGCCTTCCTGCTGGAAAATCTCGACGACACCATTCGCTCGCCAGCGCAGGCCGAGTGGCTCGCCGGCATGCCGGTGCTCTGCGTTGTGCCGCACGTAAAACTACGACTGAAGACCCGCAGCGGGACGCTTCTGCAAAATCCCGAGCGCATCAAGCCGCTGTCGCTGCTTCGTCCCCAATCAACTTTCGCCGAGGCTTTTCGGGCGCTGCGGACCACCCTGCTGCTGGGATCGCCGGGGGCCGCCCGCGGGTGCTGGTGATTACCAGCGCCATTCCGGGCGAGGGGAAAACCATAACCGCGATCAACCTTGCGACCACTCTGGCGCAGTCGCAACGGCGCGTGCTGCTGGTCGATGCCGACATGCGGAGCCTTGCGGCATGCAAACACGTTTAGACATTGTCAGTTCGGAGGGGCTCAGCCAATGCTTGAGCGGGAAGGCCGATTTTGCCGCGGCGGTGGTTTCCATCCCAGAGTTGCCGACCTTGCATATCCTGCTGGCTGGTGAAACGCCGGTCTCACGACGGAATTGCTATGGTCCGATCGAATGCGGGACCTGATGCGACAGTGGCGGGCTGACTACGATCACATCGTGCTGGATACGCCGCCAGTGTTGGGCCGGACGGATGCGGCGATTGTGGCCACCATGTCCGACGCCGTGCTGATGGTGGTGCGCTGCGCCCGGACCGGGCGTCAAATTCTGTGCCGGGCAAGTGACCTTCTGGCCCGCGTCAAGGTGGGCATGGCGGGCATCGTGGTCAATGATCTGGACCTGAATTCGTCCGAACATTACGGCTATTACGGCTATTACGGCGACGCCTGCAACGAGCCCAACCGCGATAAAGCCCTGAAGATTTGAGGTAAGGGATGAAAACCATCACCAAGAGTATCGGGCTGGTGCTACTGCTTGTACTCAACTCGGTTGCTCAACGTGCGCAACAGGAGCCCTCCGCCCGCTGGGGATGCAATGCCGGCAGGGCCCGGCGTGCGCCGGCGGTAGCGCCTTCGTCGAGCCAGGTGGCGACGCAGCCGAATGTGAACTCGCCCGCAGCCACTATGCAGTCCCGGGGAGCGGGGCCGGGAGCAATAACACCAACACTAACTCCATGGTCATGACGGCGACCGCTGGGCCAGTCAATCTTGGCGCGGGCGATCTGCTCGACATCAGCGTCTTCGACTCGCCAGAACTCACAACCCGAGTACGCGTCAGCAGCAATGGTGAAATAACGTTTCCACTGCTAGGCGAACTACTGGTCGCCGGCATGACGCCGGAGCAGGTACAGGGCATCATCCGCGAGCGGTTGCTTTCCGGCGATTTGATGAAAGATCCACAGGTGGCAGTCTTCGTCTCGGAGTATGCCAATCAGACGGTTTTTGTCATGGGCGAAGTCAATCAGCCTGGCGCTTATCCCCTCATGGGTTCTCACCACCTGTTCGACTTCGTCTCGGAAGCTGGCGGCTTTACCCAGCGCGCTGGGAAGTCGATCATCATCACCCGGCACTCGAATCCACACGCGCCGGAGACGGTGCGCTTCTCGCGCGATCCCGACTTTGCCGCGGGAAATCCCGAGATTGACGCGAGCGACACGGTTTACGTCAGGCCAGCCGGCGTGGTTTACGTGGTCGGAGATGTAGTGAAACCCGGCGGGTTCGTGATGGATTCAGACGACAACATGACCGTCCTGCAGGCATGGCCATCGCTGAGGGTACGAAGTCCACAGCGGCCTTGGGGTCAGTGCGGTTGCTACGCAAAACCGGCGAGGGACGGACCGAGATCACAGTCAATATCAATCAGATTGTTCGAGCAAGGGCCCGACCCGGCCTTACATGACCAGGACATTCTCTATGTTCCGCGCAGCGCTGCCAAAGTGGGAATGCAGAGCTTCATGACGTACGGTATCGCGGCAGCGGTGGGCGCATAATCTACGGTTTTAGTTCTCCTTTAGGCCCCGGGCCTATGCGGTCTCCTTCGCGTCGGCCGAGATACAGTGTTAAGAAAATAAGGCTTTCATGGCCGAACGCCTGCAACACCTGATCGCAACCCAACGACGTTGG
>CAVRID010000009.1:0-18281 GCA_963721155.1 uncultured Acidobacteriaceae bacterium
GCGCGGGCCGTTGCAGCACAAGCGTAATCTTCACAGCCCGCGACGGTCAGACTTACTCGCAGGGTGCGGTAAACCTACGAGGCCGCTCGAAAAGGAACCGTCACCCTTACTGTGGTTCCATGCCCCGGTTCGCTATCGAAGTCGAACGTACCGTTCAACTGGAGCACACGCTCGCGCATATTGATCAGCCCCAGCCCTCCCGATTTTGCGATCTGGTTTGGGGTGCAGCCTACGCCGTCATCGGAGACAGAAAGGAAAACGCGACCGTCGGACCGGGTAAGCCGAACATCAACCATTTTGGCTTCCGAATATTTGGCGGCGTTGCCCAGTGCTTCCTGGGCAATGCGGTAGACGCATAGCGCCGCCCCGGGAGACAACTCCTTCACACTCTCGTCGGTCTCACACGACACCGGCAGGTTGCGTACCTTGCTGAACTCGTCGCAATACGACGACAGCGCTGAGGGCAGGCCCGCCTCTTGCAGCAATGCAGGATGAAGTTCATGCGATAGATGGCGGACGTCGGTTCCGATCTTGATCAGTTGTTGCTGCAAACTATTAACCGTTGCGACGGCTTCCGAATCGGGAGGCACTTGCCTCCTCACCTTGCCTAGCCGTAACGTCAGCGAAGTGATCTGCTGGAGAACACCGTCGTGCAACTCTCCAGAGATGCGCATGCGCTCCGCCTCCTGTGCCTTTATCAACTGTTCGTTCACGCACGCACCTCGGTCTGGCGGCGCTCTAAGGTGCGGATGCGAAGCCGATAAGCGGCCCAGACCATCCCCAGAAACGTCAGTATACAAATCGCGCGGAACCAGTTCGTCTGGTAGAAGGCGGGAGCAATCGCGAAGTCCAGAGTGGCCCCCTGCTCGTTCCACACGCCGCTGTTGTTGCAGGCGATCACGCGGAAGCGGTAATTACGCGGAGGCAGATTGGTGTAAAAAGCCTGGCGACGAGTTCCTACCTCCTGCCAGTCGGAATCCAGGCCCTCCATCTTATAGCGGAAGCGTACCCTTTCCGGTGTCACCAAGCTCAAAGCCGTGTAGTCAATTTGCAGATCGCGGACATGTGGAGGCAGGCGCAAGCCATTCGATGCGTCATACGTCTTGCGGCCGGCGATGACTTGCTCAATTTGAACCGGCGGCGGCAGCGGGTTAAACGAAATGTGATGCGGATCGACGAAGCTGACGCCGTCGAACGGCAGGAACCATATTTTTCCATCCGTGGACTTGGCGATACGCGGGCTGTAGGGCGTCTCGATTTCGTGGGTTCCAACGCCATCCGTGCCGTCGAAGACCGTGACTTCAACGATTCGCTTGGGGTCGGCGGCCCACGCATCCAGCTCCGTGCGAGCCATGCGCACCAGGCCACACCCCATGTACAACCAGATCGAATGGGTGTTGTCCTCGATCATTCCGTGAACCTTATCGCAGGGCAATCCATTCTTACTGGAAAGCGTGGCCACGTGGCCGTCTTTCACGCGGCTTACCCCGATTTCACCTGCAGGCCAGATGGTACCGTCGGGATCCAACTCAAGGCTGTCGATTCCTCCCTCGCCCATAACCTCGGCACTATAAGAGGACACGATCTTGCCATTCTTCCAATACTCGAGTGCGCCTTGAAGGAATGCGAGCCACAGGCCACCGTGCACGGGATCAACGAGGAGGACCGTCGCAAAGTCCTTATGACCCAGACTCTCCCAAGGGATCCGCTCAACGAAATGGTTTCCGAATAGGTGAACTAAGTGAGTTCGGTTGCTGATCCAGACATTTCCCGCAGCGTCCGCGGCGATGCAGGCCACCTTTCCCTCTGGCGCGTCGGGGGCGGGAACGAACCGGTCATTCTCAAAGTACCCAAGGCCGCCTTTTGTCGCCACCCAAACTCGCCCTTGCGCGTCTTCGCCGAGGGAACCCACACCATTATCAGGTAGTCCACTGTCGGTTACTTCACGGGCATTGAGATGCACATCCGATTTGGCTCCAGCAGTCTTTACGGCCCCTGCGTTTGCTTTGCGATAAACGGTAATTTGCCCGTCGTTCCATCGATTCAAGCCATCACGAGTCCCAAACCAAACACTGCCGTCCCTCGCTGCCAAGACGGATAAAGCGACATCGTTCGACAAACCCTGCTTGACGGAAATCGTGGAGACAGTGAAATCCCGGAAGCGGTCCAGGCCGGTGAAAGTGGGTATCCAGATATTGTGCTCATGATCTTCGAAAAGTTTTGTAACGTCATTGCCGGACAGCCCGTCGGTCTGAGTAAAAACATCCGTTCTTCCCTGGTGCACATGCAGGAGGCCACGGTCCTCGGTTCCAATCCACAGACTGCCATTACGGTCCCGAAGCAGGTTGTTAGGCTTTATCTGGCCTTCGAAACCTGGAAGCTGATAGGTTTCGACTTTGTCATCAACCAGCCGTCTCATCCCGTTCCCGGTCGCGATCAAGAGTTCTCCGCTGTCGCCCTCTATTAAGGCCTCCACGCTGGCGGAGTCTGGCATCACATACAGTTTCGGAGGCCCGGGCTTCCATCGCCAAAGGCCCTTTTCTCCTCCCGCCCAGACAGTGCCCTCCTTGTCCTCATAGACACACTCCACTATTCCCAAACTGAGGTTTCCACCGAAGCACTGGCCCTTGCCGCCCCGAAATGCGCAGAGTCGCTGGTTGGAAACGTTTGCCGTGCCGGCCCATATCGTTCCTTCGCGATCCTCAAACAGAGCATTTACAGCTTTCTTGCCAAGCTCCTCATGTTGTAGCAGCTTGCCGTCCTTCCAACTGGCGAGCCCTTCCGCCGTGCCAATCCAGAGCGTCCCATCACGCGCTGCGAGCAGGCGCCAAACTTGGCTGATGGGAAGATGCTGGCCTGCCGGCGGTTGCCATGGCACAGCTCGAACGCCGTCAAAACGAAGTAACCCGTAGTCTGTGCTTAGCCACAGGTATCCATCGGGGGTTTGCGCAACAGAGTAAATGGGTCCCCTCGCGAAGCCGTCACGAATTTTCCAGACGGTGTGTGCGTACTGACTGATGTCGAGAGACGCGTCTAAGGCTGAAGCGCAAGGGCGGCACGCCAACAGGACAACTAGGGAAATGATCGCTCGCCTTACCATGTGGGAATACATCTTAATCCAATCGGTAATGCGAAAGTCTCCCGGCCTCTTGTGGTACGACGATCGATAAGGGTTGCAGCAGTCCCCGCAGTTGCAAACTACCTTTAGCATGACAGGGGCATGCAGCCTCGTTGCTCGCGACAGCTCCGGTGGTGTGTTCGAACTGCGAAAGCGCACTGTGGACGAACTGCTGGCCAGCGGGGGATTCGAAGCTCGCAGAGCACGCTAGCAGTGAACCTACGAGGCCGGCCGAAAAGGAATCGTCACCTTCACTGTGGACCCGCGCCCTAGTTCGCTGTCAAACGCGAACGTACAGTTCACCTGGAGCACCCGCTCTCGCATATTGATCAGCCACAGCCCTCCCGATTTTGCGATCTGGTTGGGAGCGCAACCTACGCCGTCATCGGACACGGAAAGCCAGACGCGACTGTCGGACCGCGTAAGCCGAACGACAACCTTCTTTGCCTCCGAATACTTGGCCGCATTGCCCAGTGCTTCTTGCGCGATGCGGTAGAGACACGGGCATCATAGGGAGACAACTCCTGCTCTCCTCCGTCTCGCATGACAGAGGGATGTCGCGTCAGTTGGTGCTTCGCTGCAGTACTAGACCGCAGACTTCAGAGTTAGAACGCTCCTGCCTTTCCCATTGACAGCTCTGTCGAAATGCTGACGTTTCTTTGTCGAACGGTTGGGAGCTGCTTTTAAAGCATCGAGTCTTGGGGTCATATATGCATACCTTTGCTCAACAGAGTGCCCACTACTGGAACGCGATTCTCAGCCCGAATAGAAGCGGAAGGTAAATTATCGAAGCCAGGAGCAGGCGGCGCGCTGCTCCCCTCGAAAGCTGAAGCGAGAATTTCAATCCAACGTAGAGGAAGACAACACCAAGCAGCAGTCCCGCCCAATAGATAACAGCTGCGTAGCGCGACGCCAAATTCATGACACTGATCGGAATTAAAGCAAGCAGCGGCAACATGGTTTGCAGGATCACAAGGGCAACTCTCCGCTGCCCCTTCGGCAACATCTGGTAGCCGGCGCGGTCGTAGTCCTCGCGGTACATCCATGCAATAGCCATGAAATGTGGAAACTGCCATAGAAAAACGAGAACGTAGAGGAGCCACGCCTCTTTATCCAATCCCCCCGACGCCGCGGCCCAACCGATCAGTGGAGGCATTGCACCAGGGAAGGCTCCTACGAGAACACACAACGGCGTTTTTCTTTTGAGCGGCGTGTATAAGAACAGATAGGAAAGTAAGGTAAGAAGCGCCAGCAGACTCGCAAGCACGCCGGCGGCCGCCGCGAGATAGACGCTACCGGCCGCGGAGAGCAGGATGCCGAAGACCAACACTGCGTGGGGCCGAAGACGGCCGGCCGCGGCGGGACGGCGGGCGGTCCGGCGCATTTCGGCGTCGAAGTTGCGCTCGATGTACTGGTTCAAGGTGGCGGTTCCGCTTGCAACCAGCAACGTCCCGAACAACGTATTAAGTAGTGCGAGCACTGAAAACCGTTGTCCTGCGTAAGCACTACCTAGATAGAAACCCGTAAAGGTTGTGATCAAGATCAGGAAATTGACTTCTGGCTTAGTTAGCGCCCAGTAATCAGACAGCAGAGTGGATCCTTTAAAACGGTGGCCCGCTGCAGGCGCACGAAGCACGGTTACAAGAGAGCTCCCAGACATTTAGAGAATCTCCATACTGTGCCGAATCAACTGGCGGGCCGTCGTGGGCTGGGAATCCGATCTCAAAATCAAATACTGTCGGGGGCTTTTGGCGGACAGCAACCGCGCGGTTCCGATTGTCCCAGCGATCATGTAAACCACAGTGACGCAGGTCCACATCAATGCGCCTGCGCATTGCTGGTCTTGGAGGGTGGACAGGCCGAACGGTTGTGAGGATGCGAAATAAGCCGGATAAACCACGCGATCGCAAAATACCAAGAATCCGGAGAGGATATCGCACGGTAATGTGGCCAAGAAAAGATATAAAAGGATCGACCACTCTGGAAGTTCCGTTATCGTCGGCCACGGCTGGACGACTGGCCACCAGAAAAGAAGGCCAGTCAGGAGGAAGGATGACTGCTCAATTGCGTGCCATACTCCCGATTGCATCCCGAGCATGAAAAGCGCGGGAATGTGCCAGCCGACGAGCGTTGCAGCCGCTCCAAACCAGGCAATCGCAGGCTGTGTCAACGTCTTCCCGAGCCCCTTCATCAGCGGCGAACAGAACAGTGGCGCGACGACCACTTGCACGAACGGTCGTGGTAAGCCACCCAACAACGCCTTCACAGGCGCACCGAGCCAGATCAACGGTGGAACCAACGTCATGAGCAGCAGATGTTGCGCCATGTGGGCTGTCAGCATTTCGTGATCGAGTACGGCCAGAGGAGAGGCTACGGCAGCCCAGATAAAGAACAGCCCCACGAGAAAACTTGCCGCACGCCAGCCCTCAATAGCGTCACGCCCAAGCCTGCGAACACGAACCCATCCACGCATGTAGACCAACGCCAGAAGAATCAAGGCTGCAGTCACCGAAAATACTTCGAACGCGGCGTGATGAGTATGTGTCATCGACTGTCATCCTATGGCTGAGCGAGAGGAGCTTTCTGGCCGCTATCGCCCAGCACGATGTCACGTGATGCATCGCGGGCGGGAGCTTGCTTTGCCGGATGCAAGGTTTCGAGAAATGCGACGAGCGCTGTGGTCTCCGCGGGACTCAAGTTGTTCCCGTAGGCCGGCATGTTGCCGCCGCCTTGAATCACCTGCCGGATGAGCTGGTCTTGGGTTAGTCGCACGGCGACACTGTCCAAGGCCGGGCCTCTCTGGCCACCGGTGTCGCCAAGCGCGTGACAGTTGCGGCACTGCTTTACTTGAAACACCAAGGCACCCTGACGTTGCAGTGCCGTCGTGCCGTGTACGAACCGATCCGGAACGGGATCACCGCTCCACGCATTCATGTGGGGACTCCACGGTGCAAATTGGGCAAGACGGGTGAAAGTGCCAAGCGTGATTGCAATCAGCAGTACAGTGAGAACCGCAATTGGCCTACGCTTCCAACTCTTTTCTCCTTCGCCGGAAAGGAACGGTAATAGGATTAGCGCCAGAATCAGCACAGCCGGTCCGATGAGAAGAAACGGCGTCTCCATCGACGGAGGAAGTAGCGACAACAAGGCGTAAAGCCACAGAAAGAAGTAGTCCGGCCTGGGAGCGGTCTGGATGATCGTCGGATCGGGCTGACCGGTTGGCCCAAAGGGACCGAAGTAGAAGGCGCACGCGGCGATGGCCAGGACGATAAACCCGGCAAAGAATAAATCTTTCCAAACCGCATAGGGAACGAACGGTGCACCTCTTTGCTTGGTCAGTGCGTGATATTCGCGTTCATAGGTAGCTCGCTTTACGATGCGCCCCGGCATCGGCCATTCGTTGATGCCCAGCTTCAGCACCATCAAAACATGGAGGCCGACAAAGGCAATGAGCATTCCGGGAATCACGAACACGTGCAGCGCAAAAAATCTGGAGAGCGTTGCGCCCGCAATGATCGGCCCGCCCAGCATCAGCTTTACAGCCGCAGGGCCGACGATCGGAACGCGGCTGGCGATCGAGGCGCCGATCCCCAATCCCCAGTAAGCATCCTGATCGAAGCGAAGCACCTGACCGGTGAAGGCCATGCCCAATGTCATCAATAAAAGAAAAACGCCGAGGATCCAGGTGAGTTCTCGCGGGAACTTGTACGCTCCAAACAGAAAGACCTGGACCATATGAATCAGTACGATCGCCACCATGAAGTTGGAGCCCCAACCGTGCATCGCGCGGATGAACCAGCCGAGGGCCACCTGATGATTCAGAACCTGCAGACTGCTCCATGCCTCGCCGCCCGAGGGCACATAGATCAGTGCCAGCAGAATTCCGGTCACAAGTTGGAGAAGAAAGACGGTGAGCGCCGCACTACCGAAGACGTAGAACCAGCTTGCCGTGTTCCGGGGCACAGGATGTCCGGCGGCCTCGCGAATGGGCGCCGCGAGTTGCAGACGATGATCTAACCATCTCCCTATGTTGACCATCATGCGCATGGCGGCTTCTCCAAGGAGATCTGTGCCAGAGGTTGTCCAGGTGTTGGCAACTGCCCAGCCTGAATGGTGAGCACACCGTTCTCGACCTTGTACGGATACTCGAAGAGACCGCGCTCCGGCGGTCCCGAGGCGCGCGAGCCGTCGCGGTAATACGCGCCGCCGTGGCACGGACACATAAAGAGACCCGATTGCGGGAACCAGCGGACCGGGCAGCCGAGATGTGCGCAGTTGATCGCAAAGACCTGGAACCGATCGCCTGCCACGCGCCGCACCCAGCAGGGAGTATTGACGGTCTTACCGTCCGTGGGCATCACGTTTGGATTCTGAAAGGTAGCCAGCCGGGTCTCCCCTTCTGGGAACTCGGTGACATTCCCCAGGGGCACCCACGAGAGATAAGCGTCCGCGCGTCCGCGGGTTACCGAAGAAAGAAGGTATCGCGCTATCGGTGCCGCCACAACCAGCGCTGCGAATCCGTTGAACAGGATTCCCAGCGTCATGAAAAAGCCGCGGCGAGAGATCGTAGCGTCAGTGGTCGGGACGACGAGAGGTTCAGTCGACATGTCTTGGCTCCTGGTGCTGAGCATGATTCGAAGCGGAATAGGGCTGCCCGGGATATTGCACGCGGTGCGAGGCGAGCCAGGCAACGACGTCGGTGATCTCCTGATCGGTCATCGGCTTCCCCGGGACGTTTGAGCGCCAGTCTGGCGCGCCAAGTTCCGGCCGTCCCGCAATGACGATCGTGCGTAGTTCCTGATCGCTCACGAGCGCCAGAAACGAATCGTTGATGACGGCGCTGCCCTTCGGGCCACCCTGGCCCTCGGAGCCGTGGCAGGACGCGCAATAGGTTCCATAAACGACTTCGCCATGGGCGGCATTCCCCACCGTCTGGGCCGCATAGGAGGGTGGATTGCTTCCATCGAGAATTCCCTTACTTCCCCAACGCGAAAATATCCCACTTGTAATCACATCCACCTGCTTGTTCGTCAGCATTCCACCTGCAGTCTGTGAGAACGCCGGCATAGAGGTTCCGCGTACGCCGTTGGCGGTGATTTTGCGCATTGCAGCTTCGTCAACGATGGCGAGATAAACAGGATCGGCGAGCGAAATCGCTGCTCCTCCTCGTCCTCGAGTACCGTGACACCCCGCGCAGTTCTGTGCGTAGAGAGTGGTGAAGTCCAAGACCTGATTCGGGGCCACAGTTTCGGAACTGCCCTGGGGCTGTCCGTGCGGAGTGCTGCACGCCGAGAGCAGCAGGCTCAGCGCCGCGGAAGCACATAGATAGCGAAGTCGGTTCACGGGCGCTCCTCTCTTTCACGCGGTGGACTGATTCCCGGAGCTTCGATGCCCGCGCGCATGACGAATGAGAGGTTCTCGAAGGTTGGCCTGGGCGTCTGGCGTACGACAACAGCTCCGGCGACGATGCCGAAAGCGACTTGCGAGGCGATGAACCACGGCCAGTCAATGCGGCTCGCGAGCAATGGGTTTAAAAAGCCGAGGATCGTGTAAAGCAGCCCCGACCACAGAACCGGGGCGATCAATCCTCCAAGCACGATCGGTCGGCGCGCAAACATGGGAAGCATCGCTCCGTAAAGCAATCCGACCAGCAGCGACACTAGAACGTGGAGGCCCAGAGCAATGACGAAACTGTCGGCATGGAATGAGGACAGCTGCGCCGGTCCGAGCTTCAGCGATTGGGCGTACACCACTGCAGCAAGAAGATTGATGGGATACCAAATGCTACCGGCCTTCACCACACCATAAGCACAGGCCAGAACCGCCATTGCAAAGCTTCCGGCCAGCCCGCCCTTCACGCCTGCTGATATGGGATAAGTCTTAACAGGTAGCCATGCACGGAAGTGATCTTCAAACGCCAATCGTTCGACGATGTGGCGCTCGGTGGTTATGCGAATGTCTTCGGGAACAACCGGCAGAACCTCTTCGTGCTCGTGAGGGAGGACCTGACGAAACCAGCCAACGCAGCCTGCCAGACATAGGGCACCGCCAAGTACGCTGACCGAGACGCTTGTAACCAGGCCCGCACATACTAGGGTGAATCCGAACGCCAGGGTAAACGGCCACGCTGTCGCCGCGGGCACTTCAATCTCGCGAGGATTCCGAGGGCTTTCGCTCATTTGCTCTGTTGCCAACAGCGTTGCCATTTCTTCTCCTCAGCGGCCCAGAATGTAAACTACGGTGAAAACCACCACCCACACGGCATCGACAAAGTGCCAATACATCGAGAGCACTTCTACCCGGCGACACTGCTCCCTTCGTACACGGCCCGCCAGAGCGAAAGCGGCGACAAGACTGAGCATGACCAAACCTGCGGTGACGTGAAATGCGTGCAGGCCGACAAGCGAGTAATAGGTTGTTCCAAAGAGGTTCGTCGAGATCGTCAGGCCGTGTTCATAGATCAGCCCGTGCCATTCCTTGCCGGTCCCGTATAAGAACAAGCCACCAAGAACGATAGTGAGCAACCATAAGGCTAGAAACCTGGTCACTCGACCGCTCCTAAGCGACTTCGCGGCAACGTGAATGGTCAAGCTACTCGACAGCAGGCAGATCGTGTAGAAGATTGGAACCTCAAGCACTTCGCGCGGAGTTGGTCCGGTAAGGCTCTTGCCCAGGTAAAAGAGGTAGGCGACGACGAAAATCGTGAAGATTGCAGATTCGGCAATGATCAGACCGGCCATTGCGACCTTGCCGCGATCAGGAAGCCCCCAGGTCGCTGGCGTTTGTGGGAACGGAGTTGCCATCACACTCATTGTTTCTTCCTTTATTCGTAGAGGCTGTCCGGATCTTCAGGATGCTTCTGGTCCCACAGCGGCCGCCGGCTCGCTACCACTGGAATGGAGGCAAAGTTATAAGCAGGCGGCGGCGAGCTTATCGACCATTCGAGTGTCCATGCATCCCAGGGGTCATTGCCCGCTTTGTCGCCTTTGAAATAAGAGATGACGAGATTCGTCACAAAAATCACAACGGCAATGGCCTGAATAAATGCGCCGACGCTGATAAGCAGGTTTAGAGTGTCCCAGCCGCGTCCAAGCTCATAGGTGTAGATTCGGCGAGGCATACCCAATAGGCCGGGAATGTGCATGAGGTCGAATGTCAGATGGAAGCCGATCACGAACAGCCAGAAGTGCCACTTGCCGAGTGTTTCGTTCAACATTCTTCCCGTGATTTTTGGATACCAGTAATAGATGGCGGCAAACACGGCAAACACCACCCCACCTACGAGTGTGTAATGAAAATGCGCGACAACGAAATATGACAAGGTAAGCTGCGAAGCGAAGGCGGCGCTTCCCAGCATGACCCCGGTCAGGCCGGCAATCAGGAATTGGAACAAGAATGCGATGCAGAACAGCATCGGTACCTTGAACTGGATCTTCCCGCCCCACATGGTGCCGATCCAATTGAAGATCTTGATTCCCGTAGGAACACCGACAGCCAATGTAGTAATCGTGAAAAAACTGTTAGCGTAAGAGTTCATTCCGACCGAGAACATGTGGTGCGCCCACACGCTCATGCTCACGAAGCCGATGCAGACAGTTGCCGCGACCATGACCGGATATCCGAAGATCGGTTTCCGTGAAAACACCGGAATGATTTCCGACATGAACGCAAAGCAGGGAATGATGAGGATGTAGACTTCCGGATGTCCAAATATCCAAAAGAAGTGCATCCACAACATGGCTGAACCACCAGCCTGCGTGTCGAAGAAATGGCCGCCTAAATATCGGTCAACCAGCAGCATGATCTGCGCCGCGGTCAACGGCGAAACAGCGATCAGAACCATTCCCGCCATGACGAGGTTGAGCCAGGCCAGCAAAGGCATGCGGCTGAGCTTCATGCCCGGGCAGCGCAGGCATAGAATAGTCGCAATAATATTGATTGCGGTTCCAATGCTGCCAAAGCCGGAGACCAGCAGCGCCAGCGTCCAATAGTCAGAGCTATGGCCTGGGGAGAAAGCCCGTGCGGTCAGAGGCGCATACGCCCACCATCCCACATCTGGCGCGTTGCCAGCCCCGTACAGCCCATTTGCGCCCACCAGGCTGAAGTAAAAGAGAAATCCACCCAGCGCCGAAAGCCAGAAGCTGAAGGCATTGAGCCGCGGAAACGCCATATCGCGGGCGCCGATCATCAAGGGCACAAGATAGTTCGCAAACCCAAACAAGATTGGCATGCCCATGAAGAAAACCATGGTGGTGCCGTGCATGGTGAATAGGCGGTTGAAGACCTGTGGCGAAACAAAATGATTGTGCGGGAACATCAGCTGAATGCGAATGGCGAGCGCCTCGACCCCTGCGACAACCAGAAAGAGAAGGGCATAGAGAATATAGAGAAGGCCCAGGCGCTTGTGATCCACCGTGGTCAGCCACTCGTGGAGCGTGTCGACCCACGGCTTTCCTTCAATCTGCACGCCGGGAATAGTGATCGCATTCGATGACATGTTTGGTCTCGGCTTTCTCTAGCGAAGCGTCTCCATATAACTCACGACTGCATCGAGATCCGCCTCGCTCAACTGCATGGCCGGCATGAGCGAGCCGGGCTTGATCGCGTTTGGGTTCTGAAGCCAAAGGCGAAGGTTTTGCGCTGTATTTTGAGCTGCCCCGGAGGCAATGGTGGCCCGGCTCATCAGATGAGTGAGGTCTGGGCCGAAGCGCCCATTGGCGGGAGTTCCGGTGACGGTGTGGCAATTGATACACGCCGTGCTTTCGAAGACATGCTTTCCTGCGACAGCTTTGGCATCCTGAATTGCGGGTTGTTGTTGGCCACGGACCCAAGCGGCAAAATCTTCCGGACTGTCCACCGAGACGCGCAGTAGCATCTTCGCGTGCTGCACCCCGCAGTACTGTGCGCACTGACCCAGAAAGATACCGGTGCGGTGCGGGTCCATCCACATCCGGTTCGGATGGTTAGGAATCAGATCAGTCTTGCCAGCGAGTTCCGGGACCCAGAAACTGTGATCGGTGTCGGCAGACAGCAAGGTCAAGAAAGTAGGGGTTGGATGTTCGGGGTCGCTAACCGGTATATGGAGCTCGTTTGCCGTGACGATCCCCAGCTTCGGATAGCGAAACTCCCACCAGTATTGGTGTCCGATGGCGGTTATCTCGATGGCGCTTGGGGGTTGACGAGCATCTTGAACGGCATGGATTACTCTCGCCGTAGCTAAGAACAACACCACAACGATCAGGATGGGGATGATCGTCCAGGCCAGCTCAATCTGTGTGCTCCCGTAGACCTGAGCGGGCTCGCGACCCGAATCTCCAGGTCGCCCGCGAAACTTAATGACGGCGTAAACCAATAAGGTAAATACGACGATAAAGATGAGCCCGGTAACGGCAAGCACAAACACAGATAAGTGAAGGACTAGGTTGGCGGGGGTTGATGCCGGAGCAAAGATGCTCGTGGGGCTGTTAAGAAAGTCCGTAGGTTCGCCCACGGCGACCGAAGCAACGCATAGGAGGAGGAAAAACGCAGTCCTTCTTATCAGCAAGAAACTCGAAGATTTCATTCGCCGTATCAATGTATTTCCTCTTCCGGTCTCGATGTCACACGGTTGTTTTCACAACCGCGACTTGCGTTTGATTTGCCCTCGCGTTTTCGCTGTTCCGCACCGGAGCACCCGCGGCGGAACTTCCACGTGGGCGTAGTGCAATCGCGCTACCAAAATTGGGAGCCCTGCCCTCGTTTTCACCGCACTGCTTTAAGCGCATCGGATTACTGCTCGCATCAATGAGCGCAGCGACCTGATCGCCGCTGTCGGGCCTACCGTCTACTGTCAAGCCTTGAACAGTTCACTGTTGAGCCCTCAACAGTCCGTCAAAATCGGGCCGAAATCTCACTTCTGCTTGAGCCAAGTGACTTCCAGCGCTCGACTAAATGCGGCAAATGAGTCAGCCAGCCGACTAGAACATTTGGAAATGCACTTGCTTCACAACCTGTCGGGAGCGTGTGAAGGCTCCTAGTTGTGTGGAGGAGAAAGAATATGGCGAAGAGAGTAGCTGACCTGTTGGTTGATGTGCTAGTAGATGCAGGAGTCAAACGGATCTATGGTGTCAGCGGCGATTCTCTCAACGGGATCACGGATTCAATTCGCACCCGAAGGGAAATCGAGTGGATTCATGTGCGCCACGAAGAGGTGGCAGCCTTTGCTGCCGGAGCAGAAGCACACCTGACCGGGAGCCTGGCGGTTTGTGCCGGCAGTTGTGGTCCGGGCAATCTGCACCTGATCAACGGTCTTTACGATTGCCAGCGCAGCCGTGTCCCCGTCCTGGCTATCGCAGCACAAATTCCCAGCGCTGAAATCGGCAGCGGATATTTCCAGGAGACCCATCCTGACTATCTGTTCGCCCAGTGCAGTCATTACTGTGAGCTGGTCTCACAGCCGTCGCAGATGCCCCGCGTACTCGAGATCGCGATGCAGACTGCAATCTCGCGCCGCGGCGTTGGCGTAGTTGCGCTCCCAGGCGATGTGGCGATGCGCGATGCCGCTCAGGAAACACCCAGGATCCATTTTTCCGAAGCCAAACCCAGCGTCTGTCCCTCCGAGGACGAGCTCAATCTGCTCGCCGACCTACTCAATCGCTCGGAAAGGATCACCATTCTCGGTGGTGCCGGCTGTGCAGGAGCTCATGATGAACTGGTCGAACTCGCGAGCAAGCTACAAGCCCCAATCGTTCATGCTATGCGCGGAAAGGAGTTTGTTGAGTACGACAACCCCTTCGATGTAGGTATGACCGGTTTGCTGGGATTCTCTTCCGGCTATCACGCGATGCTGAACTGCGATGTCTTGCTGATGATCGGCACCGATTTCCCGTATCAGCAGTTTTATCCCAAGAACGCCACCATCGTTCAGATCGACGTTCGCGGCGAACAGCTCGGACGCCGTGCCAAGCTGGACTTCGGCTTCGTTGGTGATACGAAAACCACACTGCGCGCCCTTCTGCCGAAGCTGGAGCAAAACCAATATGAAACCCATTTGAGGAAGTCCGTCGAGCACTACCAAGACGCTCGCAAAGGTTTGGACGAATTGGCGACACCAAATTCGGGCAAGAAACCGATCCACCCGCAGTATCTCACGCGCGTGCTCGATCGACTCGCAGCCGAAGACGCAGTGTTCACTTGTGATGTGGGGACCCCGACGATCTGGGCCGCCCGGTATCTCACCATGAATGGCAAACGAAGAATCATCGGTTCGTTTACACACGGGTCGATGGCCAATGCCCTGCCACAAGCCATCGGCGCGCAGGCCAGCTATCCAGGGCGGCAGGTGATCTCGATGTCAGGCGATGGCGGTCTGTCGATGCTGATGGGGGACCTGCTCACGCTTCGCCAGCAGAAATTGCCGGTCAAGATTGTCGTCTTCAAGAACGAGTCGCTGGCATTCGTCGAACTGGAAATGAAGGCGGCCGGAATCCTGGATTTCAGCACGGACCTGAGCAACCCGGACTTTTCAAAGATCGCCGAGGGAGCGGGGCTTCTCGGCCTTCGAGCCGAGACTCCGGACCAGGTAGAACCCATGATTGCGCGAGCCCTCAATTTTGATGGCCCGGCGCTGGTCGAGATTCCGGTATCTCGGCAGGAACTGTCGATGCCGCCCACCATCACCCTTGAGCAGGCCAAGGGATTCAGCCTTTTCATGATGAGAGCTGTACTCAATGGACGAGCCGACGAAGTGATCGACCTCGCTAAAGTCAACCTGTTTCGCTAGGCCCAGGAAATTTAAGGTGCCACATGACAACGCAGCCAATCACAGCGCCCACCATCACGTACGAAGCAACCAGTGCTTCGCGAACGCGGGCCTTCCAATTCGCTTGGGGGCTCGCTATGTGTTTTTACTTCCTCGAATACGCGGCGAGATCTGCCCCCGCGGTCATGATCCCGCATTTGTCGCTGGCGTACGGTACGACCGCGGTTGGTGTCAGTGCGATTCTCGGTGCTTACTATTACACCTATTCGCTTAGCAGTCTGATTGCCGGCGCGGCGCTGGATCGCGTCGGCGCAAGAAAGGCTGTGCCGATAGGTATCTTCATTCTGGCGGTGGGCTGCCTGCTCTTCAGCGTGTCGGGCACGACAGCTGGATACGTCGGGAGGCTGCTACAAGGTGCCGGTTCGGCCTTTGCTTTTACCGGTGCGGTCTATCTTGCGACGCACGGTTTTGCAGCGCGCTGGCTGGCCACCGCCATAGGCGTCACACAGTGCCTCGGGATGCTGGGTGGAGCGGCAGGTCAGTTCGTGGTGGGACCGGTGCTGGAACACGGCGTTGCCTGGCAAGCGGTTTGGCATACGCTGGGTGTCGCAAGCCTCGTAATCGGTGTGTTGCTGTTCGCAATTACTCCTCACGAAAGTCGCCTGCCAGGCGCGAACTCTGGCCGGGCATCCGTGCTTCGCCCTTACTCGGTCGTGTTTCGAAATCCGCAGTCGTATCTCTGTGGAGCAGTGGCAGGACTGTTGTTTGTGCCCACGACCATTGGCGACATGACTTGGGGAGTCGCCTTCTTTCAGCACGACAGGATGTTCAGCTTTCACGATGCCGTGGTCACAGGTTCCCTTGTTCCACTGGGATGGGTGATTGGCTGTCCCCTGCTCGGCTGGCTCGCGGATCGGATCGGCCGTCGCAAGCCGGTACTTATAGCAGGTGCGGCCGTCATGCTTGTGTCCATTGCCGGCATCGCTTTCAGCACCACCCACATGGCCGCTGTAGTGGGCTGCTTGATTTTTGGAATCGCCTCGGGTGCAGCGATGATTCCCTACACCATCATCAAGGAGGTCAATCCAGACGAGGTTAAGGGGAGCGCTACGGGCGCGATTAACTTTCTTACCTTCGGGGTCACCGCTGTCCTTGGACCCATCTTTGCCGACCACTTCGGCAAAGGTATCGCAAGCACGCAAAATCATGTCGCCCACTTTCGCGCGGGTGGCGTGTTCTGGATGGTCAGCATAGTACTCGCGATTCTGCTGACTGCGTTCCTGCGCGAGACCGGCCATGCACGGGCAAAGGCATAGTTCAAGGTTCTCGACATGAAGATGTCTCATCTCTTCTTCGGATGGCTGGTTCTCGGAGGTGTGGTGCTGGCGCAGGACAGCCCTCAGCACCCCAACGCTCCCACGACAGGCACGAATCTAGCTGGCGAGGTGCAGGCCCTCCGGGAAGCTCTTTCGCAAACCCAGAAGCAGTTAGCTGCGGAACAGCAAGAGATTGAAACCTTAAAGGCGCATTTGAAAACGGAGTCGGCAAACTCGGGTTCGAGCGAGCTACCACCAATTCAAGTCAGCGGAAGAACCTATGATGCCGTCTCGTCCGGGATCGGACCGGTCCCTCCCCATGCAGTCGCAAACATGGAACAGCACTCCGGTACGCAAGAAGGTGAAACCAAACCGGAACCCCAACAGCCGGTGGGCTCGTTTCGATTTAGCGGAGCGGTTTTGGATCTCGGCGGCTTTGTCGACCTGGAGAACATCTTTCGTACGACAAACACTCAGAGCAACATCGCCACTGCCTTTGCCTCTATCCCCTACAGCAATACGCCGCAAGGAAACATTTCCGAATTCCGTACCACGGCGCAGTTCTCTCGGCTGAGCGTGAAGGTCACAGATCATTTCAAGGGCAACGACCTCACGGGATACATCGAAACCGATTTCAGTGGCAACGACGCTTCCAATGTTTATCAAAGCGTGAACGGCACAACCAACCGTCTGCGACTGTACTTCGCGGACTTCAAGCGTGGCAAGTGGGAGTTCCTGGGGGGGCAAACATGGGGCTGGCTAACGCCCAATCGCAACGGCATCGGCCCAATGCCGATCGATCTGGCGCTTACCTACAATGAGGATCAAAACCTGAGCGTGGGAGTTCCTTACACCCGCGCCGCCGAACTCCGGGCCGCTTATCACCCTAACCAACGCTGGGCCATGGGAGTGGGCATCGAGGATCCCAACCAATTCATTGGAGGCTACGTCGCGCTCCCAACGGCTTTTACTTCCATCGGTCCGCAGTTTGATAACGGCGCTCAAATAGGGGCAGCGAATGCTTTTCCCGACGTCCTTTCAAAGATCACCTACGACCGGGATTTCTCAGGCAGACACTTCCATGCAGAGATGACGGGGATGTTTACGGGCGCGCACGCCTCGGTGATGCCCATCGGATCAACTTCCTTCAAAACCCACACGGTCGTGGGCGGTGGTGGCCAGATCGCCGCGAATTACGAATTGTTGCCGAAGCTCACAGTGCTGGCCAATGCGTTTTGGAGCGATGGCGGCGCCCACTACCTTCTAGGAACAGGGCCGCAATTGGTGGTCCGCCCTAGTGCGGCTGGCACGGATGTCAGTCTTTCCATGGTACATGCCGGAGCGGGCTCCGCAGGTCTCGAATGGAGAGCGACGCCGAAAAATGCGTTCGCCCTTTATTACGCCGCGGATTATTTCGGTCGAAACTTCTTTCCTGATACGACGGACACTGCGCACCCGGGGACCATCATTGGATATGGCGGCCCCGGGTCTCCCAATACAAACAACCGGACTATTCAGCAGGCCACATTCGACTGGATCATGACGTTCTGGAGAAATCCAACATATGGAGCGCTGCAGACTTACGTCCAATATTCCTACCTGACACGTGCCCCTTGGTATGTAGCTCAAGGCGATCCGAAGAATGCACGTCTCAGCATGGTCTACTTCGGTGTCCGCTACGTTCTGCCGACTACGTCAGGCACGCTGCTCCGTGTGCCTCGCCCGAATTAGGGAGGAGGCATGTGGAGTTTAAGGAAATGGAACGCCGCAGTGCCCTGGACGACCTTGCTCCTTGTTCTCCAGTGCACCAACTGTGTTCTCGCACAGAGCGCACCCGCTTCGCCTGGTCGTCCTTGGCATTCGCCTGCTGAAGCCAATGTCGAAGCAGACGCCAGGAACCTTGCGAATTCCATGTTCCCTATCGACGCGACCGAGACCTATTCATTACCGGAGTTAATCGATTTGGCGGAAACACACCATCCTGCCACTCGCGCCTCATGGGAACGCGCTCGTGCTCAAGCGGCGGCCTTGGGGGTAACACGGAGCGAATTATTCCCCACGCTCGCAGCTGCGGCACTTTCGAATACCACCCGCCAGGAAGTGTTGT
>CAVRID010000010.1:0-71353 GCA_963721155.1 uncultured Acidobacteriaceae bacterium
GTCCAATCATCGACAAGAAAGCAGGGCGCTGGTACATGTCGTTCAATCCTACTTTTGATCGTGCGCTGCACGGTGAGGGCGTCAAGAACGGATTCGAGTTCTCTCCTAACGCGAAGGTCAGCTTCGATTTCACGAAGAAGGTTGCGGGCGGGCTCGAATACTACGGCTCCGTAGGGCCAGTCACCGGATTTAGTCCCTGGAACCATCAGCATCACCAATTCTTTCCTAGCATCGATCTGGATGTCTCGCCCAAATGGGAGATGAATTTCGGAGTGGGCTAGGACGTTAGCAACCCCAGCGATCGCCTGATCGTGAAATTCATTCTCGGCCGACGCTTCAGTTGGGGAGGCGATCGGGAACACGAGAAGCCTTCCGGTAACAAAACTTTCCAACCGAAGCCCTGAAGCGCGCAACCACTGCTTTGGAAGTGTTCGGAATTCTGAACCGCCCGCCTCAGGTGTTCAAAACTTTTCTGGACACCCAGGAATCAGCCCCAGCTTAAGTACCAGCGTTTTCACTACGTCCGATATGGAACGCAAGCTGCTAATGACAGATACAAAGTTGGCCGCTACCTCGCGAGGACGGCGCTTCACAGATTCGAAAACAAAATCTAAGGAGTTTCAGGAGAAAAGTTATGAAGAAGTTGGCCGCTCTGCTCCCCCTTGTCCTGCTGGCTGGTGTGATGCAAGCCATGCCCTCTGGACTGATTACGAAATTTCAGGCGGAACAAGATGCTCTGAGTGCGGTAGGCTCTGGCACTGTTGTCCAGGCTTATGTCGAAAAAGAGATGGGTAAGCTGGTGTGGGCGGTAGACATCTTTGGAACGTCGACTTACTACCAAGTTTGGGTCGACGCGCACACCGGCACCATCCTCAACGTCATTTTGCACTTGCCACCAACCAAAACTATCACTAAACAGCAAGCCGAACAGATTGCTCTCAAGGCAGCCGGCGGGGGCAAGGTTGTGCAGGTCCAGCGCGATCAGTGGAAGGGATACGACATCTGGGACATCGCCATCACCCAGCCGGCATGGGAGTATGACGTCTATGTCGATGCGCATACCGGCGCGGTCCTTAAGATCATCAAGCAAGGGAACGCTGCGAGTATGAAATTCATCAGCAAAGCCAAAGCGGAGCAGATCGCCCTGAACGCCGTTGGCGGTGGCACCGTCCTCTTAGTGGTTCTTGAGAAGAGCGACAACCCTGCTGACTGGTCGGTGGATGTGAAGGCCACGAACGGAAACGAATACGAAGTCAAGGTCAATGCCTACACGGGGAAGGTAATTGCAATCATCCCCGGCTGATAGGTCACGATCCTCGCAGTTTCTCCCGATGCCTCCGGTTGGTCGTTCGCGACTGGCCGGGGGCACTTTTGCGCGCGCTGAAGAATTCCGCGACCGAGCACAGTTAACCCACGATGGTGACAAACAGCACAGCGCTGAACGGTGACTAAGGTGCAAACTTAGACTTCTCGCACCTTGCGCGCAAGCAAAGAAACTGGTAACGATTGCAGTTTCAGCAAGAATTGCGTTGAACATGGCAAACGCACCAAGCAAACGTGGCCTGATTCTGGAGATCGTCGCTTGCACAATTCTGCTTTTTGCTTCTTCCGCCACAGCGCAGATTTCTCCCGGCCCGCTTTCCCGTGCGCATCAGTCCCTGAACGGCACCACCAACTGCACCGCTTGTCACAGGCTCGGTGCAGGCCAAGCTAACTTCAAGTGTCTGGATTGCCACGCAGAGATCGCTACCCGGCTTGTCAATCGAACAGGGCTACACGCCACGTATCACCTCACCCCAGGATCGAGCAAAGAGTGTGTAAGTTGCCACTCGGAGCACAACGGCGAGAACTTTTCCATCGTCAAGTGGGATCCGAAGACCTTTGACCACAAGCAGACGGGATACATCCTCGAAGGAAAGCACGCAGGTCTGGCCTGCGAGAAATGTCACTCAGCCGACAAGGTGTCCGCCTCTGATCGCACAACCATCGAGGTTAAAGACCTGAACCGGACGTTTCTCGGTATTTCGCCAGCCTGCGTTACCTGCCATCAGGACGAACACAGAGGGCGGCTGGGGACAAATTGTTTGCAGTGCCACAGCTATCAAGACTGGAAGACGATTAAGGTTGAACAGTTCGATCATACGAAAACGCGCTATCCTCTTACCGGCTTGCATGCGCAGGTAGCTTGCCAGAAATGCCACACGCCCGGACCTGACAACAAACCTCGCTACGTTGGGATTCCATTCGCGCTGTGTTCTGATTGTCACTCCGATCCGCACCATGGAAGTTTCGCGCAAGGCTGCCAGGCCTGTCATAACACCAGCGGATGGAAGAAGGTCTCTTCGCAAGCGGTGAGCGAGCGCTTCGATCACTCGAAAACGAAATATCCTCTGCTCGGAAAGCATGCGACGGTCGACTGCATTCGGTGTCACGGTAGCGGAGACTTCAAGAAGCCGCTGGCTTTTCAGCAATGCATGGATTGCCACAAACCCGACCCGCACAATGGGCAGTTCGCCAAGCGGCCTTCTGGTCCCGAGTGTTCCTCATGTCATACCGTGGACGGATGGAAACCATCGAAGTTCACGGTGAAGGAGCACGCGGCTTCTGCCTATCCGTTGCAGGGAGGACATGCGCGGGTCCAGTGCGCGCAGTGCCACATTCCTAAGGGCAAAGAGACTTTGTTTAAAATTAAGTTCCAGCACTGCACCGACTGCCACAATGATCAGCATGCCGGGCAGTTCGCGGCAGCGCCGTATCTCAATGCTTGCGACCAGTGCCACAATCTTGAAGGCTACAAGCCCTCTACCTTCACACTGGCTCGCCACAGACAGACGCACTTCATTTTGACTGGCGGGCACATCGCGGTTCCGTGCAGTGACTGCCACAAAGAGTCCGCCGAGTTCAAACCAAAACCAGCCGTGATCTATCACTGGCAGGATCTGTCCTGCACCAGTTGCCATACTGACCCGCACAAAGGCCAATTCAAGGAGCGAATGCTACAGGTGCGAACTGGG
Organism: uncultured Acidobacteriaceae bacterium; assembly: GCA_963721155.1. Classification (GTDB taxonomy): domain Bacteria; phylum Acidobacteriota; class Terriglobia; order Terriglobales; family Acidobacteriaceae; genus Bog-257. The sequence continues at coordinate 3,015 of CAVRID010000010.1, forward strand.
GGAAGCCCAGTTGGTTGTGAAGCTTGTCACTCGACCAAGTCATGGAAAGAATTGTCCAGCTTCGATCACTCCAAGACTTCTTTCCCGCTGCTGGGAACTCACCGCGCCACGGCTTGTATCGACTGCCACAAACCGCAGAACATGGGCACCAAACTGATTGATGCGGATTTCAAAACAGCGCCAACTAGCTGTGAAGAGTGTCACCAGGACATTCACGGCCGGCAATTTGCAAAAGGCGAGAAAACGCCTTGCGCCGATTGTCACAACAGTGTGAAGTGGAAGCCTTCCTTGTTCGATCACGACAACCGAACGGCTTTCTCACTCCAGGGTGCGCATCGCAATGTGCGCTGCGATGCGTGTCATAAACTGACGCGCGTCATGGATGGCAAACCCGTTCTGTTCTATAAGCCCACTCCCAAAGACTGTGCCGCGTGCCACGGATCAAACATTCCGCCGAAGTCCGCGAACTGACCGCCCATGCTGGCTCAGGTTACCGAGGTAATCAATCTTCTCCAGCACCGATCGCAAACAGTGATCAGATTTTTGTACAAGTCGAGTTTTTTGAACGCCCTCTTACTCCTACGTAAAAATTGCGCCACTGCGAAGAACTTACGTTTCGCAACTATGAAAGCATCGCTTGGACAGAAATTTGAACAACTGCGAATTGGCGTGATGAACACCGACTTGCGTAACTTTTCGCGACGCACACAACCATCTACTCTGACTGGGCGTCGAATTGCATAAGTCGTCCTCAATTCATCTTCATTTCTTTTCTTGCGGCTTTCTGGTTTTCAAGTTGGATGGGCATGTTAGGTTCAGGGACTCTGATCAATCTGATCGTGTCGTTGCTGCTGTTCGCCTCCGCAGTTCCCGGAGCCGCGCAGTGGCAGGCTTCTGCCAACACGCGTAGCCCGCATGGCCCATTGAATGTTCCCTGCCAGAATTGTCACACGCTCAGTGGATGGAAGCCGATCCGCAATGTCCCGGAGTTTGATCACAATCAGACGCGATATCCGCTTCGCGGCATGCACCAGAATGTGGCTTGCACCCAATGTCACATCAAGCCGGTTTTTACCAACGTGAGTCAAAGATGCGCCGACTGCCATGCCGACATTCATCAGCGCCAGTTTGGAGCTAATTGTGCACAGTGCCACACCGTCAAGGGATGGCAAGTGGCAATACAACAAATCCGGCAGCACCAGAATCGGTTCCCTTTGCTCGGCGCACATGCCGCATTGGAGTGCGACCCCTGTCACAAGGGGGCGGCAACCGGACAGTTCCAGGGACTGGCAACGCAGTGCTACTCCTGCCACGCAACTGATTATCAGAACACCACCGGCCCCAGCCACGTGTCCGCGAGTTTCCCCACTACCTGCGAGCAATGCCACAGCATGGACAACTGGTTTGGCGTGAATTTTGATCACCTGAAATTCACCGGGTTCGCGCTGACTGGAATGCATGCCACGCTCGAATGCACGGCCTGCCACATCGGTGGAAAATTCAAAGGCACGCCCGCGGATTGCGTGGGATGCCACTTGCCGGATTTCCGCCGCACGACGAACCCGAACCATGTGACTTTGAACCTTCCACAGACCTGCCAGACCTGCCACACGACCAGCGCGTGGCAGCCTGCGACTTTCGATCATAGCCTAGTGGGGTTTCCCCTGACTGGAGCACACGCCACTCTGCAATGTTCGCAATGTCACATCAACGGGAATTTCAATCTCACCAGTACAGACTGCGCCTCGTGCCACATGAAGGATTACAACGGCACGAACAATCCAAACCACAAAACGGCCGGCATCCCGACAACCTGTGCAACTTGCCACAACACGAACTCATGGGCCAACGCCAGTTTCAACCATGCCAACACCGGGTTTCCGCTTACCGGCGCGCACGCCACTACGGCCTGCTCGCAGTGTCACGTCAACAGCAATTACCACATCACCGATACATCCTGTGTCTCCTGCCATTTGAAGGATTATCAGGGCACCACTGATCCGAACCATGTGCAGGCGGGGATACCTCAGACCTGTCAGGTTTGCCACAGCACCGTGAGCTGGGGAAATGCCAGTTTCAATCACGCCAGCACGGGTTTTGCTCTCACCGGAGCGCACACCACTCTGCCGTGCGCGCAATGCCATGTAAATGGGAACTACAAGTTGACTAGTGGCGCGTGCTCCACGTGTCACATGAAGGATTACAACAACACCACCGATCCCAATCACGCCCAGCAGGATTTCCCACGACCTGCGACACCTGCCACAGCACCTCATCCTGGTCTGGCGCACAGTTCAACCATAGCGCTACCGGATTTCCGCTAACCGGCGCCCATACCACACTGCAGTGTTCGCAGTGTCACATCAATGGAAATTACAAGCTGACGAACACCGCTTGTGTTGCCTGTCACTTGACGGATTTCAAGAACACCAACAACCCCAACCATGCGCAGGTAGGATTTCCGCAGCAATGTGAAGTGTGCCACAACACGGCAGCGTGGATTCCCGCAACCTTCGATCACAGTAAGACGATTTTCCCGCTCACGGGAGCGCACAAGACCGTGCCCTGCAATCAGTGCCACGTGAACAACAACTACATAAACGTTCCGACGGATTGTTATTCCTGTCACCAGAAGGATTACAACAACACTACGGACCCGAACCACAAGGCGGCTGGATTTCCGACCACTTGTCAGATCTGCCACTCCACCAATTCATGGCAGGGCGCCGTATTTAACCACACCTGGTTTCCCATGAAGCACGGAGGGGCAAGTACTTGCAGCAACTGCCACACGAATCCATCGAACTACGCGGTCTTCTCCTGCACGATTTGTCACGGGAAGACGCAAACCGACCAGCAGCACCAGGGTGTGTCTGGTTACGTTTATAACAGCCCGAACTGCTATCAGTGCCATCCCAATGGACAGGGTGGCGGATAAGAGAGTTGGACACCTTTCGGCGGCAAGTGGAGCGCCAGCGAGTGATAACAGGCCATGAGGGCAGTACAGAAACGACTCGGAATGCTGATGCTGCTGGCGTCTTGTGCTGCCGCACAAGACAGGATCGCAGCGCTGCGAGATGTGACTGCAGCGAAGGAAGGGACTGGCGTGCGGGTTGAGGTGACGATGACTTCGGCCGTCGGAGCGTCAGTGAAGACTGCGAGTCATCCCGACCGGCTGGTGCTCGAATTAGCCGGCGCCAAGTACGAGAAAAAGACGGAAAGCATGAACGTGAACTTCAATGGTGTACGGAAAGTGCGGACAGCACAGTACGGCGACGTCCCCCCGGTCGTCCGTGTGGTGGTGGATCTCGACCAACCGCATGAATACACCATGAAACAAGAAGGAACGCGAATCATACTGGATATCTCTTCCGCTACGAAGTTGCGAACTGGATCGTCTCAAGGTGCGCCTGGAGCAGGGGCCTCGGGAAGCGTGACCGGAATATTTCGGCGTAACAAGAACCCGCAAGTGCCGGACGACAGCGAACAAGCCGATGAGTCGGAGATCTCTCTGCCGACCCCCGGAATACAAACGTCCACTCCGGTTGCGTCGGGCAGTGTTTCTCAGGCACCGACGACAGACTTCCCCGTGGTGTCTCAAGTCGCCTCGGTCGCGCAAGGCCCGGCCGCCATCCCGTCTCCCCAAATCGGCACGGAGCACACTCCAATCCCCGCGACTGTCGAGGTTCAGTCGTCGCGGCATGCACCGAATGATGAGAGTGGTGCTTCCTCTGCCATTCCTGCCAATCCCACAGCGGTAACGCCGACCGAAGGCAATCAGACAATCCTGACGGTTCACGCGGCGGATCCCAGCTTGCGGACGGTGTTCAGAGTAAAGTACGTCGCTGAGGGAGTCGCTTACCTGGACGGAGGCCGCAGTTCGGGACTGACCGAAGGCATGAAGCTGGAAGTTCAGGAGTCCGACCACGTTCCTCGCGAAGGGGTTGCCGTTGAACCCTCGGATGCCGGCGTCGTTGCCGAACTGATCGTGACCGCGGTGGCGGAGACTTCCGCCGTGACAGAGATTCACGTCCCCAAGCGCTCGGTCAAGCCCGGCGATCTCGCATACCTCTCTTCGGGAGATTCTGAAGCGCTGGTACAGCAGCGAGCCCTGAGTGCCACAAGAAAGTATCCCGCCGTGATCACCTTCACGGAAGGCGATCCTCTTGACGAAGAAGTTCGCGACGAACTTCCGCGGCCACCCATGCCCTCTGTGAACCGTGCCCGCGGCCGCTTCGGCTTCGACTACATGGGCACCATAAGCCACGGCACTACTTCGATTACAAGCTCGGATGTAGGTATGATTTTTCGCGGTGACATTACACGCATAAATGGAACGTATTGGAATCTGAGCGGCTATTGGCGCGGCGGATTCACGTCACAAGTACCCGCAGGCCAGCAGACTTTGCAGGATTTGATCAATCGCACTTATCACATCAGCATGACTTATGACAATCCGAACTCCTCCCTGGTCGCGGGATTCGGGCGTCTCTATTTGCCATGGGCACCGAGCCTAAACACCATAGACGGCGGCTATTTCGGAAAGCGGCTGTCGAAAGGCACGACGGTTGGGGTCTTTGGCGGCTCGACTCCCGACCCAACCTCATGGAATTACAGTCCAGGTCGTGTCATCGGAGGGGCCTTCATGAATTTTGGCGGTGGAGACTTCGACGGAGTCTATTACAGCAGCACCTCGGGCGCCGGAATCAGCATGGTGAACTGGCAGCAGAACAGGCTGTTCGTTTTCTTCGAAAACACCGTGTCCTATAAGCGATATCTCTCAATCTACGATTCGTTGCAGGCGGACAATCCGAGCGGCAACCCCGCAGTGCCAGCGCCCGGTCCCGGATTGAGCGTGAACTTCCTTACCGTGCGTGTGCAGCCACATCCCAGACTGGAGTTGGATTTTAACTACAACTACTTTCGCGACATTCCAACCTTCGACCCAACATTAATTGGCACCGGACTGCTTGACAAATATCTGTTCCAGGGCTTCAGCGTGGGCGGACGGGTCGACGTGTGGAAACAGATTTCCGTCTACACCGACATAGGACGCAGCAACCGGACGGGCGACACGACCAGTTCGCTGAATCAGATGTACGGAATCACGTTTGGGCGCCTGCCCTGGCTCGGCTTGCGGGCCGATGCGCATTATGCGCGATTCAACAGCTCATTCGGAAACGGCTCCTACCGCGCATTTTCTCTGTCGCGGAACTTTCTTGACGGTCTACGACTGGAGGTTCTGGCAGGAGATCAGAATTTCGCGTCTACATTTACAACTAACAACAGTTACCGCTTCATCACCGGCAACGTGGAAACGAATCTCGGCTCTCATTACTTTGTTCAGGGAGCGTACACCGCCAACCGCGGGCAGTTGAGCTACGACCAGTGGATGTTCACCATTGGCTACCGCTTTGATTCGAAGGAAAGGCGTCACGAATGATGGTGCGGACAAATCTCACGATGTGGCGTAGCACGGCTGCCTTCGTGGCCCTGTGCGGGATTTGCTTTGCCCAGTTGTCCGGACCGCCCAACAATCTCGATGACTTGTTGGCTCGCACCAATACTCAGGTAATGGGCTTTCTGGATCAGTTCTCGGAGGTGAAGTGCACCGAACAAGTGGATCAGGAAAAAATAGGAAAGGATGGCAAAGTCGAACTGAAGGAAGAATCCACCTACGACTATCTCGTGATTCTAACCAATCCCGGCGGCGAATTGAGTCTTGACGAGTCACGCCTGCCGGTGCACGAAGCCAAACAGGATAAGAAAAACAGGCCGCTTCTGGTGAGCAATGGGTTCGCAACTCTGTTCCTAGTCTTTCATCCTTATTATGCGCAAAGTTTCAAGTTTGCTTTGCTGCCGGATGAAACCATCGACGGACAGAAATTCTCCAAAGTCAGTTTTGAGCACATTCCCGGCACACGCTCCCCTGCAGCTCTCGCCTTGCGGGGGCGTGAGTACCCTCTAGAGCTCTCCGGCACAGCTTGGATCGATCCCCAAACCGGTGTGATCGCAAAGATTGTAGCCGGAATCGCAAATACCCTGGAGGATGTCGGCCTCAAATCCCTGCAGTCGGAAGTTACATTCGCACCCGATCCCTTTCACGATTTGAAGGAGCCACACTGGTTCCCGGTCGTAGCGAGCGTAGAGGTGGAAACGCCGCGCCAGCACTGGCGAAACACCCATCGCTTCACGGACTACAAACGATTCTCAGTAAGTACGGAGGAGCAAGTCTCAAGCAAATGAGTGCCAACGCCGCAGTTGCAACCGCTGCTATATCGGCTCCAGGTAAAGACCGCCATCACGATGGTCTTCTCGTGTCGGGCTACGTAGTCGCCATTGTCCTGATCACAGCTCTGGCGATCTACGGTTTCAGCTACTACACCCTCGCTTCCGCCGATCGCCCGTTTTCTCCGAAGCATGTCCTCCTGAAGCCCAGCGGCGCCATCGGATTGAAGCTTGGCTTCCTTGGCTTCGGGATGTTCCTGGTCATCTTCCTTTATCCCCTGCGCAAGCGCTGGAAATGGCTTTCCCAGCAGGGACTTTCGCGGCACTGGCTGGACTTTCATGTCCTTCTGGGATTGGCTGCGCCCTTTGTGATCGCGTTCCACGCGTCGTTCAAGTTCGGCGGATTCGCCGGTATCGCATTCTGGATCATGCTGGCCGTCTCCCTCAGTGGAATCATCGGACGCTACCTGTACTCGCAGATCCCCCGCAGCCTGAACGCAGCGGAATTGTCGATGAAAGAGCTCCAGGAAATGCGGGCTCGGCTGGCACAGCAACTTCAAGAACAGAAGCTCTTGCTGCAGGCCGACCTGCAGTCGCTGCTGCGTTTGCCTAGTCCAGAGCGGGTGAAGAAGCTACCCATCGTTGTAGCGTTGGTCTACATGGTCGTCCTCGACGTAGCTCGCTCCTTCCGCGTCGCCAAACTCCGGAGGCGCACTCTGCAAGTCACGGAAAAACTGCAAACTCTGGGAGGTTTTCTGCCGACTCGGCATCGCGATCTGGAAAGGGCAATCTCCCATGCGAGAGAGGAAGCAGCCCTCGCCAAGCGAGTTCTATTCCTCTCGCGCTCGCAACAGGTTTTCCACCTGTGGCACGTGATCCATAAGCCGTTCAGTTACTCGTTTGCAGTCCTGGCCCTGATCCACATTGTCACAGTGATCATGATGGGCTACTTCTAGCGAGATAGCATGGACAACCTCATCACATTAGTCATCGCAACGGTAGTCACCCTGATCTTCGTCCGCGGCTATTTGAACAAGCTCAAGAAGAGAGAGGAACAAGCACGCGAAGCTGCCGAAAAGGGGAAAGTGTTTTCTGAAGGACCAAAGGCCCAGCATCCCCATATCGATACCACCTACTGCATCGGCTGCCAGACCTGCACCACGGTTTGTCCCGAGGGCGATGTGCTGGCCATGCTGGGAGGCAAAGCCGTCATCGTGAACGGCTACAAATGTATCGGCCATAGTCTATGCGCTGAGGCTTGTCCCGTCGGTGCGATCACCATGGTGATGGCCAGCCCCAGCATGAGTGCTGACATGCCCCGCCTTACGCCGGAGTACGAGACCAGTATCCAGAACCTGTTCATCGTCGGGGAACTCGGTGGTCTGGCCTTGATCAAGAACGCCGTGAACCAGGGCCGCGAGTGCATCGACACAATTGTCAACCGGATGAAAACCAGGCCGACGAATGGAAACCATTCCAGTGTTTATGACGTGCTGATCGTCGGAGCGGGGCCGGCAGGCATCAGCGCCTCGTTACGCGCGATCGAGAACAAACTGAATTACATCACCATCGAGCGCGATGAGATTGGCGGCACCGTTGCGAAGTACCCGCGCCAGAAACTGGTGATGACCAGCCCCGTGGAATTCCCCATGTACGGCAAGTTTAAGAAGACGGAACTCTCCAAGGAAAACCTGCTTGCCTTCTGGGACATGATCCTGAATCGCGCCGATTTTAATGTGTGTACGAGCGCGAAAGTGGAAGACATAAAGAAAGGAGAGGATGGCATCTTTACGGTCACGACTGCGACTAACTCATACCGCGCCCACGCGGTAGTCCTGGCACTCGGCCGCGCCGGTGAGCCGCGAAAACTCGGCGTCAAGGGAGAAGAGTTGCCAAAAGTGATGTACCGCCTGATCGAAGCAGACCACTACGTCAACAAGAACATTCTCATCGTGGGGGGCGGCGACAGTGCGATCGAAGCCGCCATGGGTCTGGCAAATCAAAGCGGCAACAAAGTTACGCTTTCCTACCGGCAAGAACGCTTCAGTCGCATTAAGGAACGGAATACGAAGCGCATTGAAGAGTGTATGCGTACAGGAAAGGTCAAAGTCTTGTTTAAGTCCAATCCGGCGGAATTCAAACAAGATGCCGTCATTCTTACTGTCAACGGCAGCATGCAGGAAATCCCAAACGACTTCGTCTGGGTCTTTGTCGGCGGTACGCCACCGAATGACTTCCTCAAAAAGATCGGCGTTGAGTTTGGCACGCACGACATGACACTAGTGGCAAGCACCGAGGCAAAGGAATCAGCTCTTTCAAAAAAACAGTTCGCTCGAGCCGCACTGTCCAGCGGGTGACATGTGGCCAGCTGGATTTTTGGATGACGAAAACTGACCGGTTGCCAAGAAGATATTCCTACCTGCACAACATGGCCTTGCACGTAAGAACACTCTGCAGGCGTCGCTGGAGCTTTCTGGGATATCGACTTCGAGCGAGGCACGATGAGCGTCATCCGTTCCATCGTGTAGTGAGTGGTAGGCCCGTGCAAGACCGAATCATCGCAAAAGCCCGTGCCAATGCATCCGACGCTCGCGGACGCTCTGATGCAGTGGAGAAAACGTTGTACCTACATCAGGCCGGAGGACTGGGTTTTTGCAAGCAAGCGCTATCGTGGCCGAAGACCGTACTGGGGCCAGGCGATCTTGCGCAAATACATACGTCCTGCAGCGCAACCAGTCGGAATTCAGAAGCGATTCGGATGGCATACGTTCCGGCACACCTACTCGACCCTGCTGCGAAGTGTCGGGACTGAGTTCAAGGTAATGCAGGAACTGCTGCGGTATTCATCTTTCCGCTCAACGCTGGACATTTACACGCAGGCTGTAACGCCCGTGAAGCATGCAGCGCAGGCGGCGGTGATCTCGCTGGTCTTTTCTTCCGACAAGGATGGACCGGCGCTCGTTGCTAAATAGGAGACTGTGGATGACGCAAAGGGGCATAAAAAGGGCGCGAGACGCGCCCCTTTCGCGCCCTCAATGGTTTCAATGAAATCCGCCTAACTGCTTTGAAAAGAATTGGCGGGGACGACGGGACTCGAACCCGCGGCCTCTGCCGTGACAGAGTCGCTGGCCGATGTAACTTATTGGAAATTAACGGTACTGACAGCCCGTTCTTTATCCATTAAAGGAATCAGGGGAACTCTCTGGCCGGGTAATCGGACCCAGATCGGACCCAGATTTGGAGAGAGGTGCCGCATTCTAGAATTCTTGTTCGAATGCGGACCTGAGCCGCAGCCTGCTCTCCATCTGGAACAAATCTTCAGCCTGACAAACCCTCCCGGTTCTATCTGCCTGCTTAACGTGGCGCGGCAGCTGTCTCCGGTTCGATTTTCAGTGCGCCGCCATGGATAGCGACTTCTTTATTGGAGCTAGAATCAGTGGGAGCGGTACCAGTGACAAGCCGCCCTCCACGACTGAACGTCAAGTCCTCGAATGCCCATTGCATGAAAACCAACAGCCGATTCCGGAAGGTGATGAGATTCATCACGTGCATACAGGCCCACACGATTCATGCAAGCAAGCCTGAGAGATGAATCCTGGAGGCATTAGCCACGGCCGCCCAGCGTCCGATCACTGCAAGTGAGCCCTTGTCGGAGTACTGAAAGGGAGCGAGTTCCGGCTGACGTTTCACTTTACACAGGATGGAGGCTCGTTGTTTCTGGATGAGATCGGTGACATCAGCTTGGAGCTGCAGCCGAAACTATTGCGTGCTATCCAAGAGCAGGAGTTCGAGCGTTTGGGAAGCGCAAGGACAATCCAGGTCAACGTGCGGATGATTGTCGCTACGCATCGCGACCTTACAGCCATGATCCGCGAGCAAGAGTTCCGCGAGGATCTTTTTTACCGGTTCAACGTTTTCCCAATCGAGATCCCGCCTTTGCGGGAACGCCGCGACGACATTCCTTCGCTCGTGAATCATTTCGTCGCAAAGTTTGCGCGGCGGATGGGTAAGGGCATCCGATTCATCTCCCGAAATGCCATGGACGCTCTCACGAATGCCCCGTGGAAAGGTAATGTTCGTGAGCTGGCAAATTTCATGGAGCGTTGCGTGATTCTAACGCAAGGGAACGAATTGAATGTGCCGAATCTAGAGGCGAACGATTCTGCTGGGCGAAAGGTAGTACCGGTCGCATCATCGTTCCGGGAAGCTGAGCGGCGCGTGATTATCGATGCTTTGAGCGACGCGTCCGGCAGGATAGCCGGAAAAGGCGGGGCGGCTGAGCGCCTCGGACTTAAGAGAACAACTCTTCAGAACAAGATGCGTCGGCTGAGTATCGGCCGCAGTGATTATTCGACTGACCACTACACAAATCGGACCGCTGACCCTCAAGCAATGTCTTGACGATATCCGGTTTGCAACCAATCGGGTTGGATCGAGGCTGTTGAGCGTTTTGCTCTACACCTAGCGACGCCACGCCCTATGGGGCTGCTCTCTACCGCGTCCTATCCTCCTGATGCGTTTGCGTTTTATCGGTCAGTGTTTCTTGGTCAGCAAAGGCGGAAAAATGAGAACGTAGACGTTTCGATTTGAACTGCAACAACCTGCAGATAATAAGGATGTGGTGGCCAGGGGGGTGAACTCCCGACGAGCAGCCTTTTCAGGGCTGCGCTCTCCCAGTGGTCCGTATGTTGCGGGAACTCCGACGAGAAATGGCGAGAGCGACGGGACTCGAACCCGCGGCCTCCTGCGTGACAGGCAGGGGTTCTAACCACCCCGAATGAGAGGAACCCAATTTTCTTCATGGACTATCCGGAGATTTCAGCAACAGGTGCTCGATAGCATTATCGATCGTCTCCAGTTCAGTGTCGCATCGCTAATTGCTCGCTTCGGGGTTTAGGCTCTTCTCCATTCGGCGATGGCGAGGTTCGTCAGGCTGGGATCATCTCGCTCGATTGCATAAAGTCGCGCTCAGTCCGTATACCAGTGGAAGGTAGATAATCGAGGCAGTAAGCAGCCGCCGCGCAGCAACTCTCGAACGCTCGCACACGAATTTCCATCCGAAATACGTGAAGCCTGTTCCCAGAAGAACTACTCCAACATGAAAAATCGCCGCGTGCCGTGTCGGAGATTGCATGATGCTGATAGCCACGAGAGCAAGGAGCGGCAATAGTGTTTCAAGAATCACGAAAGGGACTCTCACTTTGCCCTTGGGCAGAACCAAATAGCCTGCGCGGTCGTAGTCTTCGCGGTACATCCATGCGATTGCCATGAAGTGGGGAAACTGCCACAGAAAGAGCATGGCGTACAGCATCCCTGCATCGATATTCAATCGCCCGGAGGCTGCGGCCCAGCCAATGAGCGGCGGCATGGCGCCCGGAAAAGCTCCGACGAGAACGCACATTGGTGTTTTTCGCTTCAGCGGGGTGTACACGAACAGATAGGTCAGCAATGTCAAAGCTGCGATCACACTCGCGAGCAGGTTGACAGCTATCGCTAGATAGATGCTGCCAGCCACTGCCAATGCTGTTCCGAACAGCCAAGACTGCGGACGGTGTGAGACGGCCAGCGGCGAGCTGGACGCCGGGCGGTTCGGCGCATTTGCGCGTCGAACTCTCTTTCAAGGTATTGGTTTAGCGTTCCGGTCCCGCTAGCTACCAGCAGGGTTCCGAGCAGAGTGTTGAACAGCCCTGCGAACGAAAATAGCTCATCACTCGCCGATGCCAGATAAAACCCTACAAAGGTTGTGATCAAGATCAGGAAGTTTACTTCTGGCTTGGTGAGTGCCCAGTAGTCTGAGAGCAGAGTGGATTCACCCAAATGGCGCCTTTGCGCCGAAGTGGGAAGAAACTCAGTAAGTGCGGGCCGTTCTGGACATTTCAGACCGCCTCGACTTCTGTGCGGGGCCGTGTTCCGCGCCGCAATGCTTCGCGAGTCGAGTTGCTGGAATCGCGAGTTCTTCCGATCGATAGGGCGAGAGTAAACGCGCGGTGAAGACGGCTCCGGCTATTAAGTAGACGACAGTCACGCAAGTCCACATCAACGCACCAGCGCATTGCTGGTCTTGTAGAGCAGTGAGGCCAAAGGAGCGAGGGGAGGACAAAAACACCGGGTAGACCACACGATCGCAGAACACCAGAAATCCGGAAAGAATATCGCACGGCAAGGTAGCCAGAAACAGATACAAGAGCATGGACGACTCTGGCCATTTCAAGCTGTTTTCCAATGGCCGGATAACCGGCGACCAAAATAGAAGGCCCGTTGCAAGGAAAGATGCTTGCTCAGCCCCATGCCACATCTGCGATCGCAGGCCGAGCATGAACATCGAAGGAATATGCCACACAACTAACGTGCCTGCCGCTGCAAGCCAGCAAAGCGCGGGATGAGACATCACGCTTGTGAATAGTCGCATCGGTTTGGTTGTCGAAGGACCGACCGATGACTTGTAATCGCTGCAAGAAATGATTCGCCTTTGGTTCTCGGGACACGCCAAGCAAGATTAACGGCGGCGCAAGCGTCATCAGAAGAAGGTGCTGGACCATGTGAGCCGTCAGCATCTCGTGATCGCGTACAGCCAGAGGTGAGGCCATCGCGATCCAGATGAGCAAGAGACCGAGCAGGAAACTACCGGCGCGCCAGCCCTCCGCGTTGTGGTCATGCCTGCGCAGGCGCAGCCATCCCCGCAGATACATCAAAGAACCAACGATCAAGGCACCAGAGATCCAGAATGACTCGGACGCGCCGTGATGCGTGTGTGAGATCATCGGCAGCCTATGGTTGAGTCGCCGGACGTTTGCAGTTGGCGGTTGCTAAGCACCTGTTCCCGTGCCGCATCGCGAGCCGGACGTTGTGTTGTTGGGTGCAAGGTCTCAAGGAAGGCTACAAGCGCCGTGGTCTCCGCTGGACTCAAATTGTTCCCATAGGCAGGCATGTTGCCGCCGCCCTGAATAACCTGTCGAATGAGTTGGTCCTGCGTCAGCCGCACGGCAACGCTGTCTAGGGCTGGCCCCCTTTGTCCACCAGTGTCGCCAAGAGAGTGGCAGTTGCGGCACTGCTTGACCTGAAACACAAGCGCACCCTGCCGCTCAAGTGCGGTTGTGCCATGAATGTAGCGGTCGGGCACCGGATCGCCGCTCCAGGCGTTCATGTGTGGACTCCAGGGCGTGAACTGGGCCATGCGAGTAAAAGTGCCGAGCGTGATCGCGATCATGAGCACGGTAACAACCGCAATGGGACGGCGCTTCCAGCTTTTCTCTCCTTCTCCCGAAAGAAACGGCAGAAGAATCAAGCCAAGGATTGCCAAGGGCGGACCGATGAGAAGGAACGGCGTCTCAAGCGACGGGGGAAGAAGTGAAAGTAGTGCATAGAGCCACAGGAAAAAGTAATCAGGCTTGGGCGCAGTCTGGATGATCGTCGGATCAGGCTGCCCGGTGGGACCAAAAGGGCCGAAGTAGTAAGCGCACGCGGCAACTGCCAGGATGATAAATGCCGCAAAGAACAGGTCTTTCCATATCGCATACGGAACGAATGGCGCGCCATCGCTCTTGGTCAATGCGTGATACTCAGCCTCATAGGTAGCTCGCCTTACGATGCGTCCCGGCATCGGCCATTCGTTGATGCCCAGCTTCAACACCATCAAGACGTGGAGACCGACGAACCCGATCAGCAGTCCGGGAATCACGAATACGTGCAAAGCAAAAAACCGGGACAGAGTGGCACCTGCAATGATAGGTCCACCCAGCATTAGCTTCACCGCAAAAGGACCAATGATGGGAACGCGGCTGGCAATCGAGGCTCCGATTCCAAGCCCCCAGTACGCATCCTGATCGAAGCGCATGACTTGACCGGTAAATGCCATGCCCAGAGTCATCAACAGAAGAAACACGCCGATAACCCAAGTCAGTTCGCGAGGATATTTGTGGGCGCCGAAAAAAAATACCTGCACCATATGAATCAGGACGACGGCGACCATGAAGTTGGAGCCCCATCCGTGCATGGCGCGGATGAACCAGCCGAGTGCGACCTGATGATTCAGTGCCTGCAAGCTGCTCCATGCTTCACCGGCCGAAGGAACATAAATGAGGGCCAGCAAAATTCCTGTTACCAGTTGCAGGATGAAGACGGTGAGCGCGGCACTGCCGAAGACGTAGAACCAACTCGCCGTGTTGCGCGGCACAGGATGCTCAGCCGCTTCACGAATCGGCGCTGCCAACTGCAAGCGATGATCGAACCATTCGCCAATTTTTGCGATCAGGCGCATGGCGGTTTCTCCAAGGTCAGACTTGCCACCGGGTCGCCTGGGGTTGGCAACTGTCCGGCCTCAATTGTGAGCACACCATTTTCGACTTTGTACGGATATTCGAAGAGTCCCCGCTCTGGTGGCCCGGACGCTCTCGAGCCATCGCGGTAGTAGGCGCCACCGTGACATGGACACATAAAAAGACCAGATTGCGCAAACCAGCGGACGGGGCACCCGAGATGTGCACAGTTGATCGCAAACACCTGGAATTGATTGCCGGCGATGCGGCGCACCCAGCACGCTGTGTCTACAGTCTTTCCATCGGTTGGCATGACCAAGGGATTGCGAAAAGTAGCCATCCGCGTCTCACCCTCAGGAAAGGTGCTGGCGTTTCCAAGCGGCACCCACGAGAGATAGCTGTTTCCGCGACCACGGGTGATGGAGGAGAAAAGAAAGCGCCCAATCGGCAGCGCCAACATGATCGCGGCGAATCCGTTGAACAGAATTCCCAGCTTCATGAAGAATCCGCGTCGCGAAAGGCTAGCTGTCGCGGGCGGGGTCGTCGCAGTATTCGTTGACATCTCATTTCTCCGAGTGTTGCGCGTAATTTAAAGCGGAATAGGGCTGCCCCGGGTTCGGCGCACGCCGAGATGCCAGCCACGCCACTACGTCTGTGATTTCCTGATCTGTCATTGGACGTCCGGGGACATTGCCGCGCCAGTCGGGTGCGCCCAATTCCGGCCTGCCGGTGATCACGATCGTGCGAAGTGCCTGATCGCTGACCAGTGCCATGAATGAATCATTCGTGATGGCGCTTCCCTTGCGCGTCCCACCTCCTTCAGAACCATGGCAGGATGCGCAATATGTTCCAAACACGAGTTGGCCTTGATCGACATTCCCTGTGGTTTTTGCCGCGTATGAAGGTGGATTGGCGCCGTCGAGAATTCGTTTGCGCCCCCAGCGAGAAAGAATTCCACTCGTAATGAGCATCGATCTGCTGCTCGGTCAGCATTCCCCCGGCAGATTGCGCGAACGCCGGCATTGATGTTCTGCGGACGCCTTTGGCGATAGTGTTGCGCATCGTGGGTTCATCGACGATGGCCAGATACACGGGATTGGCCAAAGCAATCGACGCGCCTCCACGGCCTCGCGCCCCGTGGCAGCCAGCACAGTTCTGCGCATAGAGAGTGTCGAACTCCAAGACCTGGCTCGGGGCAACCGGTTCCGGGTCCGTTGGTGGTTCACGATTGAACGTGCTGCAAGCTGAGAGCATCACTAGGCTGAGGATCGCCAGCGCAGAGAGAGGTCTGATGTACTTCTTCTTCATCATCAGTGGTTCTCCCCGCTCGGTCTTTGTGGAATCGTTCCGGGAGCCTCGATGCCCGCCCGCAACACAAACGAGACATTTTCTCGGGTAGGAATGCGCGCCTGGCGCACGACCACAAGTCCGGCGACGATTCCGAAAGCCACTTGCGAAGCCATGAACCAGAGCCAATCAATGCGACTCGCGAGCAGCGGATTCAGTAATCCCAGGATTGTGTACAGCAACCCGGACCACAGCGCCGGGGCAATGAGTCCACCAAGCACAATCGGACGGCGTGGGAACATGGGCAGCATCGCGCCGTAGAGCAATCCAACGAAGATGGACACAACGCCGTGCAGAACAAACGCAATCGCGAAAGCATCAGCATGGAATGAATTCAGCTGTGCGCGGGACGAGACTTAGGGATTCCCTGTAAACAACTGCGGCCAGCAGGTTGATGGGATACCAGATGCTGCCGACTTTCAGTACCCCATAGGCACACGCCAATACTGCCATTGCGATGCTGCCCGCCAATCCACCTTTCACACCTGCCGATATCGGATACGTGTGAACCGGAAGCCACGCTCGCACCTGATCAGGAAGGACCGGAAGCCGTTCCACGACCCGACGATCGGTTGTCGAGGCGAATATCTTCGGGAACGGACCGGTACAACTTCTTCATGCTCGCGCGGAAAGACTTCACGGAACCAACCGACACAGCCTGCCAGCGACAGCAAGGCGCCAAGACAGCTTACTGACGCGCTCGTCACAAGGCCCGCGAACAGCAGTGCCGCCCCAAGCGCCAAAATGAACGGCCACGCCGTCGGCGCGGGGACTTCAATCTCTCGAGGAGCACGAGGACTCGCGTTCAATTCCTCTGTCGGCGATAGTGTTGCCATAGAGACCTCAGCGTCCAAGAACGTAAACAACCGTGAAAACCACAACCCATACGGCATCGACGAAGTGCCAGTACATCGAGAGCACGGCGACGCGACCTGACTGGCTCACTCCCATACGACCAACAAATCCGAATATCGCGGTCACCGAGAGCATGATCAGACCTGCCGTGACGTGGAAGGCATGCAACCCGACGAGTGAGTAATAGGTTGTCCCAAACAAGTTGGTCGAGATCGTCAGGCCGCGGTCGTAAATAAGTCGGTGCCATTCCTGGGCCGTGCCGTAGAGGAACAAGCCGCCCAGCGCAATGGTCAGCAGCCACAAGGCGAGGAATAATCGCGCGTAGTCCCGCTCCAAAGCCTTTGCCGCAAGGTGAATCGTTAAGCTGCTGCGACAGCAAGCAAATCGTGTAGAAGATCGGCGTCTCGAGCACCTCTGACGGCGTCGGTCCCGTGACGCTCTTCCCCAGATAGAAGAGATAAGCGACGACGAAGATCGTGAAGATCGCCGATTCGGCGATGATGAGGCCGGCCATCGCCACCTTTCCGCGAGATGGCAGATCCCACGCGGCTGCTGTGTTCGGAAATGAAGTTGTCATTGCGCTCATATGATTTCGCCTTCACTCATAGCGGCTATCGGGATCTTCGGGATGCTTCAGGTCCCACAAGGGGCGGCGGCTCGCGACCGTCGGAACCGTCGCGAAGTTATAGGCAGGCGGCGGCGAACTGATGGACCATTCCAGAGTCCATGCGTCCCAGGGATCGTTACCTGCCCTGGCTCCCTTGAAATAAGAAATGATGAGGTTTGCCAGACGAACACGAGAATCGCGATCGCCTGGATGAACGCGCCGATAGTAATGATGAAGTTCAAGGTGTCCCAGCCGCGGCCTGGCTCGTAGGTGTAGATCCGGCGCGGCATCCCGAGAATGCCCGGGAATGTGCATGACGTCGAACGTCAGGTGAAAGCCGATCAGGAAAAGCCAGAAATGCCATTTGCCGAGGCGCTCACTCAGCATTCGGCCAGTCATTTTGGGATACCAGTAATAAAACGCGCGCGAAGAGCGCGAACAGAATTCCGCCTACGATCACATAGTGAAAATGCGCCACGACAAAATAGGAGAGGCTAAGCTGCCAATCGAAAGGCGAGGCGGCCATCATGATGCCAGTCAGGCCTGCAATCAGGAATTGGAATAGAAATCCGATGCTGAACAGCATCGGCGTCTTGAATTGAATCTTTCCGCCCCACATCGTGCCGATCCAGTTGAAAATCTTGATTCCCGTGGGAACGCCGACCGCCATCGTGGTCAGGGTGAAAAAGCTGTTGGCGTAGGAGTTCATTCCGATCGTGAACATGTGGTGCGCCCAGACGCTCATGCTGACGAACGCGATGCAGACGGTCGCGGCAACCATCACCGGATATCCGAAAATCGGTTTGCGGGAAAACACGGGAATGATTTCCGACATGAAAGCAAAGCAAGGAATGATCAGAACGTAGACCTCCGGATGTCCAAAGATCCAGAAGAAGTGCATCCAGAGGACGGCCGATCCGCCGGCCTGGGTATCGAAGAAATGGCCGCCCAAATATCGATCGATCAGCAACATGATTTGCGCGGCCGATAAGCGGGGTAATCGCAATCAGAACCATTCCCGCCATCACCAGGTTGAGCCACACCAGCAGCGGCATGCGACTGAGCTTCATACCCGGGCATCGCAGGCAGAGAATGGTCGCAATGATATTGATCGCCGTTCCGATGCTTCCAAACCCGGAGACGCAGCAGCGCGAGAGTCCAATAGTCGGAACTATGGCCCGGCGAAAATGCTCGGCGCCCCAATGGCGCGTAAGACCACCAACCCACATCTGGCGCGTTTCCGGCGCCGTACAGACCGCTTCCGCCGAAAAAGCTGAAATAGAGAAGAAGTCCTCCCAGAAACGACAGCCAGAAGCTGAAGGCATTCAAGCGCGGAAAAGCCATGTCCCGCGCACCAATCATCAAGGGCACCAGGTAATTAGCAAATCCGAACAGGATAGGCATGGCCACGAAGAAAATCATGGTTGTCCCATGCATGGTGAACATCTGGTTGAAGACTTCTGGCGAAACGAAGTTGTTGTGCGAATGCATCAGCTGAATGCGAATGATGAGCGCCTCGACTCCCCCCACGGCGAGAAACAACAGAGCCGAGACAATGTAGAGAATCCCCAGCCGTTTGTGGTCGACCGTGGTCAGCCACTGATGAAGCTCGTCGACCCAAGGACGCGCTTCTATCTGGGTGCCGGGAATCGTGATCGCATTCGAGGACATAGTCATTTTTCCGGGGCGCTTTAGTGCAGTGTCTCCATGTAACTCACGACCGCATCCAGGTCCGCGTCGCTCAGCTTCATAGCGGGCATCAGCGAGCCTGGTTTGAGTGCACTGGGGTCCTGTATCCAAAGGCGGAGATTGTCGTGAGTGTTTTTGGCGGCGCCTGCCGCAATCGTGGCGCGGCTCATCAAGTGGGTCAGGTCAGGGCCAAAGCGCCCATTCGCTGGAGTTCCGGCCACCGCATGGCAGTTCATGCAGGCGTTGCTTTCAAACACTCGCCTGCCCGCGATTGCGCCAGCGTCTTCGACAGCGGGTTTCTGCTGGGCGCGAACCCAGGCGGCAAAATCCTCCGGCCCATCCACCGAAACGCGGAGGAGCATCTTCGCGTGCTGTGTTCCGCAGTACTGTGCACACTGGCCAAGAAAGACGCCTGTGCGCTGGGGGTCCATCCACATTCTGTTGGGGTGGTTCGGAATAAGGTCCGTTTTGCCTGCAAGCTCCGGCACCCAAAAGCTGTGGTCGGTATCGGCCGAGAGCAATTGCAGAAACGTCGGCGTCGGATGACCGGGATCGCTCACCGGGATGTGCAGTTCGTTAGCGGTAACGATCCCCAACTTCGGATAGCGAAATTCCCACCAGTATTGATGTCCTATCGCAATCACATCTACAGCGCCCGCTGGCTCTGGAGCATCGTCAACAGCGTGGATCACTCGGGCAGTGGCCAAGAACAGGACAACGACAATCAGAATTGGGATGATCGTCCATGCCAGCTCAATCTGCGTACTTCCATAGACTTGAGCCGGCTCGCGGCTGGCCTCGATCGCGCGCCCACGGAACTTAACGACGGAATAGACCAGTAACGCAAATACAACGACAAAGATGATTCCGGTGATAACAAGTACAAACACTGATAAATCCGCAATCGACTTGGCCGGGGTTGAGGCGGGAGCAAAGATGTTCGTGCCGTTAGAAGACGAGCCTTCTGGCTCGCTTGCCCACACTGCCATAGCGGACACAAACTGAAGAAACATCGTCAGAGCAAGGAACCGCAACGTAGAAGATTTCATTTGCAACATCGATATCTCTCTTCTTCGGTTCTTCATCTCCGAAATGCGCGCCATCACCAGACTTCACATCGTCTCGCTAATTCCTATTGCAAATCGCGCGCCACAATTCTTACGGCCTCTGAATTCGATTAAATGAAGAGCAAGCGTGCTACCAAAGAGAGAAGTGCTCGTATTTAGCGCTCGCAACTGCAAAGAAGACCAATGCTCACGAAATCCCGAACATCAATTGAGGCGACCAGCACGCGCCGAACCGGCCAGTGTCATTCCTGTGGCTCTTGCGTCAAGTGTCATCTCCGTTGTCACGCAATCGGGGAAACTACGCGAGGCCCGATGAAGATGGAGCACAGTTTGTGCCGGGAATTTCGTGGCAGTGGAATTGCATGGATCCAGTGGCAGCGCGAGCCTATCCGCGGCTTAAACGCTGAGAGGGAATTCCGCAGGAGCGATGCCAGGTCCACAAACCAGGACGAAAGCAATGAGCGAACCCAGGAAGGTGGTCATCATCGGCGGGGGGTTTGGTGGGCTTTCTGCCGCCCAGCACCTGAACTCAAATCTCGTGGATGTGACGCTGATCGATCGGCGGAACTATCATCTCTTCCAACCACTCCTCTATCAAGTCGCGACTGGTTCGCTTTCGCCGGGAGAGGTAGCCTCGCCGCTTCGCAGCGTGTTGCGCCGCCAGAAAAATACTCGTGTCTGGCTAGGTACCGTCGTGGACGTGGATCCTGATTCCAAAAAGCGTCATTCTCGCCGACGGAGCCATCGTTCCTTACGATTCATTGATCATAGCGGCGGGATCTGAGACATCCTACTTCGGCCACAACGATTGGCAGGAGTGGGCGCCCGGCATGAAGAGCATTGAAGAAGCCACGACGATCCGACATAAGATTCTGTACGCCTTCGAAGTGGCTGAGCGCATCCCGGATCCCGTGCAGCGCCGTGCCTGGCTCACATTCGTCATTGTTGGAGCGGGGCCAACAGGCGTGGAACTTTCCGGTGCCATCGCCGAAATCGCGCGCCAAACCTTAAAGAACGATTTCCGCTCTATCAATCCAAAAGAAGCGCGGATCATATTGATGGATGGAGCCCCTCGAGTTCTGATGCCCTTTCCAGAACACCTGTCTGACAAAGCGCACCGTTCACTTGCCAGGCTGGGCGTCGAGGTGCGCTCCGGCGCGATGGTGAAACACATCAACGAAGAAGGCTTAACGATCGAGTCCGAAAAGGGAGCCGAGTCGATCGCCGCGAAAACAGTGATCTGGGCTGGCGGCATTACCGCGTCGCCACTCGGGAAACTCCTGGCTAGCCGTACGAAGGCCGAGACCGACAAGGGGGGAAGAGTCAAAGTAAAACCTGATCTGACAATTCCGAACTACCCAGACATCTACGTAGTCGGCGATCTGGCTTCAGCAACGGATGAGAAAGGAAAACCTTTGCCCGGACTGGCCCAAGTGGCGATGCAGGGCGGGGCATATGCCGCGAAAGCGATACTGCGAAAGGTGAAAGGACAGCAGGAGCTTCCCCCATTTCATTACTTCGACAAGGGACCCTGGCGGTGATTGGACGCGCAGCCGCAGTGGCCGACGTTTTCGGTATCCAACTTTCAGGGTCCATTGCCTGGCTGGTATGGGCTTTCATCCACATTTTGTATTTGGTGAATTTTCAAAGCCGAGTTCTGGTCTTTATTCAATGGGCAATTCAGGATCTGACATTCAGCCGTGGAGCACGATTAATAACCGGCGCCGCTCCCACCGACTTCAATTTCACTAAAGAACTGTCGGAGGTGCGTAGTGGGCGAGAGATCAAACCTGAAACCGTGAACGCAGAACGTTGACTCTTGTACTCTCATCCGACTCGAAGCCGGCCCCTCAGAGCCGCTCTTGACGGTTAGCAAGTGCAGACATGTCCTTGAGTGCCGTATATGCGCAGGTAGCTTTCGAGGTCTCCACGTCGCATCATCCGATACAATCTAGGCGACATTGCCGCAGGCACAGAGCGCAGAGGCTTGGCATAATATTTCACCGTACTTTGGATAGGGGCACAGAGGTATGAATGCGCAAGACGTACCGACCGTATTCGTTGTCGATGATGATGCTGACGTGCGTGAGTCTCTTCAAGAACTGCTGGAGTCGGTCGGCCTGCACTCTCGGTCTTTTGGAACTGCACAAGAGTTCTTAGCCGACTAAGCATGGTGACGGTCCCAGTTGCCTGATTCTGGATGTGAGGCTTCCCGGCATCAGCGGCCTGGATCTTCAGCACGAACTGAAAAGAGCGAGAATAAGTATTCCCATCATTTTTCTCACGGCTCACGCTGATGTTCCGATGTCGGTCAAGGCCATGAAGTCTGGAGCGGTTGAGTTTCTAACCAAGCCATTCAGGCAACAGGATCTGCTCGATGCGGTCCAGCGATCGCTTACTCGATCTCGTATCCTGCGCGAGAAAGAGCGAGAGTTAGATGAACTGCGACATCGTTGTGAAAACACTCAGCGCTCGCGAGCGTGACGTTATGAACCTGGTCGTCACCGGGATGCTTAACAAGCAAATCGCGGCGGAACTCGGTGCCAGCGAAGCGACCGTTAAAATGCATCGCAGCCAGGTCATGAAAAAGATGCAGGCCAAATCCTTGCCTGAGCTTGTCAGGATGGCGGACAAGCTCAAGGTCCTAGTAACCCGTTGAATCCGCTTCTCCGCATCGAATCGCCAATTTGATCGAAAGTAGCGGTCTGACCTACTAAAGTCTGGTTTTTCCCGCCCAAAGTTCGATTGCTCCGGGAGTGCGCCATCACGCTACCCTCGGGGCATGCCGATGGACCGAACATCCAAATTGATAGCGATCATTGATGATGATGAGGCCATGCAGGATTCACTGCGCGACCTGCTGGAGGCGGCGGGGCTTGCCGCACGGTGCTTCGGATCCGCGGAGGAATTCCTCGAATCCGATTTGCATGGTAAAGCCGCGTGCCTGATCGTTGATGTCCGCATGCCGAAGATGTCGGGTCTGGAGTTGCAGGCCAGGCTGAAAGAAGAGGAATGCAACGTTCCGATCATCTTCATTACTGCTCATGGAGACGCCAGGATGCGTATTCAAGCCATGAGACGAGGGCGCAGTCGAGTTTCTTTCAAAACCGTTCGATCATCAATTGTTGCTCAAAAGGGTCCGTGCCGCTCTTGATATGTGAGCAACCTCGGTTATTGCCGTCGGCTGGGGAGCCTTAAGTGTAGAGGTTTCTGTGGGAGATCATGCAACAGTCGACGAACGCTGGGCGGCGGATCAGGTCGAGCGAACGTTCGAGAGGATCATCGGCAATAGCGCTGCTCTCGAATCTGTTCTCGACCAGGTGGAGCAGGTTGCGCCCACAGACTCGACTGTCCTCATCGAGGGAGAAACCGGTACAGGAAAAGAGCTCATCGCTCATGCCATTCACAATGCAAGTCAGCGCTGCGGGCGTGCTTTTATCAAGCTGAATTGCGCGGCCATTCCGCTGGATCTTCTGGAAAGCGAATTGTTCGGTCATGAGAAGGGCGCCTTCACCGGCGCGATCGCGCAGAAGATCGGGCGCTTCGAAATGGCTGACAAAGGCACGCTGTTCTTGGACGAAGTAGGCGATATTCCCCCTGCGCTGCAGCCGAAGTTGCTGCGTGTGCTGCAGGAGCAGGAATTCGAGCGTCTCGGGAGCGGTAGAACTCACAAAGTGGATGTCCGGCTGGTAGCTGCAACCAATCGGAATCTGGGCAAGATGGTAGCTCGCGGGCAATTTCGCAGTGATCTGTACTATCGTCTGAACGTCTTCCCCATCTTGTTGCCTGCCTTACGAGAGCGCCGGGAAGACATTCCCGCTCTTGTAACGCATTTCGTGAAGATCTTTAATCGCCGCATGGGGAAGCAAGTCGACAGCATTCCTCCGGAAACCATGGCTGCCTTCCAGTGGTATTCGTGGCCTGGCAACATTCGCGAGTTGCAGAACTTGGTGGAACGCGCGGTGATCCTTTCGCGGGACGGTGTGCTCCCAAACCCACTTCACAAAAACCAAACAGAGCTCATAATTCTCAGTCTGCATCGCGCCCAACCTTCCACTATCGTCGATGAACTTGGAAGACTCAGATCGCGCTTTGATTTTGGAGACACTTGAGCAGGCCGGCTGGATCGTTGGTGGACCGCGCGGCGCAGCGGGGAAACTGGGACTGAAACGAACCACGCTGCTTGCCAAGATGAAAAGGCTGGGTATCTCGCGGCCGATCCCTGAGGAAGGAACAGATGTTCTCGACCGAGCGCCAGGAGATGTTCAGATTTGAGCCGGACGCGTGAACTACGCCACCGACGACCACGACGCTTTCTTGCGCTGGGAGCTGCCCTGATTGGAATGCTGCTGGGATGCTTTCAAGCCGCACTCGCACTTGATCCCCAGCTGCGGATTTCCCAGTATGCGCACACTGCCTGGCGCGTGCGCGACGGCGCCTTCGCGGGAGCACCGTCTTCGATTACCCAAACGACCGACGGATATATGTGGATTGGCACCCTGGCCGGACTACTGCGCTTCGACGGCGTTCGCTTTGTACCCTTTGCTCCTCCGGCCGGGCAGCATCTTCCCAACCCAGCCGTGATTTCACTTTTGGGCGCGACTGACGGGAGCCTGTGGATTGGAACAGCGTCCGGCCTGGCCCAGTGGAAAAACGGAGAATTAGTCAATTTCCCAGAAATAGCGCACCGTGTGAACTCGATCTATGAGGATCGTGACGGCACGATTTGGATAACGCGTTCACGAACTGACGCCGGAGGCGTCTGCAAAGTCGCCGTCTCTGTTGCAACATGTTACACACCGAACGATGGAGTGCCACCCAATGCCCAGGTGTTGATCAGAGATAATCTCGGGTTTTTCTTGATTGGACATTCCACTGGGATTGTCCGCTGGAAGCCAGACTCTTCCACCTCATACGAGTTGCCGGGACTAAAGTCAAATCGAGGATTGGCTGGCATATCGGACCTTGCTCTCACTCCTGATGGATCGGTTTGGGCGGGCCTCTGGAACCCCGGCCACGGGCTGGGCCTGGAACAATTGGTAAATGGCTTCTGGAAAACATTCATCACGCCGGCGCTCGACAGCAGTAGATGGGGTGTTGACAGCCTGCGCCTCGACCGGCATAACGCATTGTGGATTGCGACTGACCGAAACGGCATCTATCGGGTTCACGATGGCAACGTGGATCGTTTTGCTGCCGCGGATGGCCTGTCGAGCGATTCCGCTGGGAGCTTTTTCGAAGACAAAGAAGGAAACTTGTGGTTGACCACGGCCGGGGGCGTCGATTGTTTCCGCAACCTTCCAGTTGTCAGTTTCTCTGTACATGAGGGGCTCGGCGCAGGCGAGGTCGGGTCCGTACTTGCCGCTCGTGACGGGACCGTCTGGATCGGGAACAGTGGACAGTTGGATTTTGTGCGCGGCAACGTTGTTTCATCCATCGGTTCAAAGCAGGGGCTTCGCGGCAGTCGGGTCACCTCGCTATTCGAAGATCACGCTGGCCGGCTTTGGGTGGGGCTCGATCATGGACTCTTCGTTTACGTGCATGGCAGGTTTACACCTGTCCAGCTTCCGGACGGTGAACCTATAGGGATCGTTTTGGCGATGACCGAGGACATCGAGCACGATGTCTGGGCTACAGTAGTCCGTAAGCCCCCCGGACGCCCCACAAAACTGATTTGCTTTCGAGATGGCAGATTCATTAAGGAAATTTCGGATCTGGGACTAGACGTCGGCTCTCTGGCAGCCGATCCGCATGGCGGTTTCTGGATCGGATTGATTCGAGGTGGCCTGGCCCGATATCGAAACGCTCAAGCGCAGGTCTTTCCCCTCAAGGACGCAAATGCGCGAGTTAATCAGGTACTGGCGAATTCCGACGGTTCGGTGTTGGCGGCAACCGACCACGGCCTTGTGGAACAGCGAGGTGGTAGTCAGCATACCCTCGACGGCAACAATGGCTTGCCTTGTAACCGAATCTACGCGCTGGTTAACGACAAACACTCCGATCTTTGGCTCTATGCTGATTGTGGTCTGATCGAGGTCAAGGCGGACGAGCTCCAACGATGGCGTGAGCATCCCGACCAAAAGGTAAGTTTCGATCTGTTCGATGCCTTTGATGGCGCCCAGCCCTTTCTTCCTCCTTTTCGCCCGGTTGCCACACGATCAAACGACGGACGCTTATGGTTCGCAAATGACACTGTCGCGCAAATGATTGATCCGGATGGCCCGCTCAGAAATTCCGTCCCGCCGCCCGTGCACATCGAAGATGTGATTGCTGATCGAAAGATATATTTGCCTCAGAAAGACCTCCATCTCCCCGCCCTTACACGTGATCTCGAGATCGACTATACGGCTCTGAGCTTCGTCGTGCCTCAGCAGGTGCATTTCCAGTACAAGCTGGAAGGCCATGATCGCGATTGGCAGGATGCCGGGACGCGAAGGCAAGCTTTCTATGGCAACCTTCCCCCACGAAACTACACCTTCCGGGTGAAGGCTGCGAATAACAGCGGCGTGTGGAGCGAAACCGGCGCGTCGCTCGATTTCTTCGTCGCTCCGGCTTATTACCAGACGAATTGGTTCCGATTCTTGTGTGCCGCGGCCTTCATTGGGCTGCTTTGGGTACTTCATCGCTGGCGTGTACACGAGCTCAAGGTTCACGAAGGGCGTTTGCGAGACGTTGTGGAAACAATTCCGGCGATGACTTTCACCACGTTGTCTAATGGCTCCTGCACATTTGTGAATAAGCGCTGGACCGAATATACCGGGCTTTCTGTTGAGCAGAGTTCAGGGACGGTTGGCAGAATGCGATCCATCCCGAAGATCTAGCGCGCAATGCCGAGAAGTGGCGAACCTCGGTCGCTACCGGGCAACTTTTCGAAGACGAGGCGCGGTTCCTTCGCGCCATTGACGGGGAATATCGATGGTTTCTGGTGCGCGGTGTCCCACTTCGAGATCGGCATCGGAAGGATTGTCAGATGGTATGGAACCCTCACGGACATTGAAGATCGCAAGCGCGCCGAGGATGCGCTTCAACAAAGCCAGTTGTATCTCGCGGAGGGGCAGCGCCTTGCCCACATGGGAAGTTGGGCCTTCAACGCAGCTGGATTCGAATATTGGTCCTCCGAGCTGTTCCGGATCCATGGTCTTGATCCGAGTAACGAGCCGCCAACAGTAGAAGAATACTTGGCTCTTGTACACCCGGAAGATCGCGCCTTCATGAAACAAGGAATTACGAACATGTTGGCCGACCATCGCGCATTCGACTTCACAAAACGAATTGTGCGGTCTGACGGAGAGATTCGCCACGTACGCTGTGTGGGTGTTCCGGCTACGCAAGGGGGGACGTTCCATGGCTTCCTTGGGACAGGGATAGACGTTACCGAGCATGAGTTGCTTGAACAAGAAAGGGAGCGCCTACGTCAATTAGAGACTGAGCTCGCGCACACGAATCGCGTTAGCATGTTGGGCGAGATGGCCGCTTCTCTGGCGCACGAAATCAAACAGCCGATCGCCGCCGCGATGACCAGTGCAAACAGCTGCATCGAATGGCTGGCGCACGAACCTCCCAACCTTGACCGGGCCCGGGCAGCAGCATCCAAAATCGATAAGTATGGAAATCGTGCCGCTGAGATCATCGACCATATCCGGTCGCTGTACAGGAAGTCTCCACCACAAATTGAACTGATCGACGTGAACGAAATCGTCCACGAAATATTGATATTGCTGCAGGGTGAGGCTATCCGATACTCGATCGCCGTGCGACCAGAACTTGCTGGCGAAGTGCCTAAAATCAAGGCAGACCGCGTGCAGCTTCAGCAGGTCTTCATGAACCTTATGCTCAATGGCATCGAAGCCATGCGGGACGAGGGCGGAGAGCTTTCGGTGAAGTCGCAGTGGCAGGATCGTCAACTGCTGTTCTCCGTCTGCGATACAGGCCCGGGACTACCAGTCGGGAATGTTGACCAGATCTTTTCTGCCTTCTTTACCACCAAGCCCCAAGGCAGCGGCATGGGATTAGCAATCAGTCGCTCCATTGTGGAGTCGCATGGCGGCCGGTTGTGGGCAACCGCCAATGACGGACGAGGTGCAACCTTTCATTTCACCTTGCCGACCGAGGTGCGGGACCCATCGTCTTTGGCTACCTAAACCGCATCGTCCGCCATCGACATCTTCTACGCGCTGCGGGCGAGGGTTGATCAGGTCGGCAGGTTGAGCTTCTTCAAGAGCGCGGCAAATCGCGGGTCGTCGTGCAAGCTCTTTAGTAGAGGGTCCACTTTCGTATGGATCAAGCCGCTGTCACGCCTGGCATATGCCCGGTCCAGCCACTCGAACGCTTCGTCGGGCTGGCTCCGGAAAGCATAAACCTCGGCAATTTCGTACGCCTCAATTGCCTGGTATTTCGCGATCAGCTCCCTCAATGCGGCATCCGACTCTCATCAAAGGCTTCCGGATTAACCGGGTGTGACTGGGCCAACTCTGCTTGCAGTTTCGAAGTCACAAGCACCCGGATTTCGTGCGCAACCGCTTTGGCTACTTCGTCTTCCACATTAAGAACGTCTTTCGCCGGATAATCGTAATCCTGTGCCCACAGGTGAGTTTGGTCCTTCACCTGAATGAGCTGAGCCGTAAGGCGTATGTGGTCTCCGCTTTCGCGAAGGCTGTTTTCCAGTACATACTGGACAGAAAGATCGCGTCCAATCTGGTCCAGGCGTTCGTCCTTGTGCTTGTATCCCATGACGGACGTTCGCGCGATCACGCCCAACTGTTCAGGGTTGAGCCGGCCCAACTGTGAAATCATTTCCTCGGTCAGGCCGTCCGCGAGATATTCCTTATTGGGATCGCCGGTGAGATTCTCAAACGGCAGTACCGCGAGCATGATCTTGTTGGGCCTTGGCGATCCTGTAGACCGAAAGTGCCGCCAGGAGATATAGGCCGCACTCACCAAAATGACGGCAGACGCGAGCACAAACGCAGCCTGCCACCAGTTCGGCTTCAGTTGCCGCCGAACTTTCTCCGGGGCCGTCTCCGTGCTCTAGCCACCTCGTCGGCAGGCGGCTCACGCACTTCACGGTCTTTCTCCAAAGCGGTTTCTGGAGCTGGCTCCAGATACTGTATCGGGAGCATCAATCGATAGCCACGCCGTGCCAACGTCTCGATGTACCGAGGGCTATCGGCGGAATCCCCTAGGGCGCGGCGTAGGGTCTTGATCGTCGCATTGATGCTTTGGTCGAAATCGACAACCGTATCATTCGCCCAGAGCCTTCCCTTGATTTCCTCGCGGGTGACAATCTTGCCCTCATGTTCAACGAGCATCCGCAGGACCTGAAACACCTGTTCTCTGAGGATGACCTTATTGTTAGGTTCGGGCGCCTCACTAGACCGGAGTTCGCCAGTAGTCAGGTCAAGCTCAAAGGCTCCGAATCGAACGCGCGTTGAGGATAGGGTGTGCATGGGAGCCGTACAAGAATTAAGAAACTGTACCAATGCGGGGCAGAATTGTCGAAAACAAAGCTGAGGGCAAAGTCAATGCCGCATGGCAACGTCATTAAGAATCAACAACTTTCAGATTTCACTCCCATTTCATTGCAAAGTCACCGCTGCTCCATTTACATCCGTTCACTCCTAGGGTAAACAGGCGAGCTAGGCGCGATTTATCAAACGATATTGAGTTCACGGCATGCTAGGAAACCAGAGGTCCAACTTGATTGCCGTCGTCGATGACAATGAGTTGATGCAGGACTCACTCGGTGATCTGATCGAGTCGGGGGGGTTCGAGGCACAAAGCTTCGGATCAGCAAAAGCTTTCCTTGACTCCGATTTGCATCGCACGGCCGCGTGCTTGATCGTTGACATCCGCATGCCTAAGATGTCGGGTCTGGAGTTGCAAGCCAGGCTGAAACAACAGGAATGCAATGTTCCCATCATCTTTATTACGGCATTTGACGACGCCGAGATACGGGCTCAAGCCATGAAAGAGGGTGCAGTCGAGTTCCTCGCCAAACCGTTCAATCATCAGCGGTTGCTCAAATTGCTGCGGGACACCCTCAACGGTGAGACGTGTGGCCGTGTCCGCGGCTTGCGATTGCGTCCTGAAGAGCTCGCGGTTCTTCACGAAGTCCGCGACATCCTTTCATTCAGATCCCTCCACATGAGATGAAAAGCGACTTACTCGAGCGCGCTGCCCATCGCATCCAATAGCTCGTCATGGGCTTGCAAGTAGTCCATCTGGGATTGCAGCAAGAGCGCCTTCGCCTCATATTCCTGAGCCGTTGCGGCATCCGCCTGCGAGTTCAGCGCCGCTCCCCGTATTAGTTCCTGCTGACGCACACGGTTTGACTCCGTGCGCAGAGCCAGCACTTCTTCCGACACCTTCAGCATCTGCCGAGTTCTTTCCAGCTTGTTGTACGCCGTCTCGACTGACAGCTCGACCGCATCCGTCAGCTTCGCCAAGTTCTCCTTCGCTTGGGACAACTGCGCCTGACGTTCACGCAGTAATGCCTTCTTCCGACCCGAGTCGAACAGGTCATAGCCGAAGTGAATACCAAAGGTTCCGAAGTTACGGGCCAGGAAAGGAACATTTTCCTGGTAGCTATAGCGGGCAAAGGCGTCGACATCAGGGACCCAGATGTCAGTCTTGGCCAAGCGAACTGCAGCCTCAGCTTTCTCTACATCGGCACGGGCAACACGGATTTCCGGATGTGAGCTTTCGGCAGCCGTCACACATTCCTCGCGCCGGCAGGTCTCCTGAGACTCGGGAACAGCTGGATCCAGATCCAGAGGGGTGGTCAGGGGCAAGCCAATCAAGTCGTTGAGTTTAAGTTTCAGATCTGCCAACTGAAGGTCGGTCGTCAGCAGTTCCTGCTTGACTTGCAACTGTTGGGCACGGCTGTCGATTAGGTCCTCTTGCAGTGAACTGCCGAACTTTACTTGTTCGACGCGCTCGCTTTGAAGGGCTTCGGAAGCCTTTATTCGCGCCTCGATCGCGCTACGGCGCGCTTGAGCAATCAGAACCTGGTAGTAGACCTGATGGACTGCGAGTTCCACATCGTTTCCCGTAAGCTGCGCCTTCGCGCGCGATGCCTTCAACTCGGCCTGCGCCAAATCGTTTTCCCGTCTGATTTTGAGCAGAGTCGTCAACGGCTGGGTGATCTGGGTTCCGCTGGTTATGAAGTTCTTACCGCCTTGGCTGATGACAGCATCCCGAGGTGGAATCGACGTTCCCCCGGCCACGCCGAGACTACCGGCCTTGATCTCGATCAACTCCGTGTCGGTCACATGCATAAAGTTGCTGTCATTCCGGATCGATGGAAAATACGAGCTCTTCGCGCCCTCCTTCGCGTGCTGTTTCTCTTCGACCGTGTAACCGGCGATGCGAATATTGTGGTTATGCTTCAGGGCAAACTGAACGGCTTCCTGCAATGTGATGTGGCGCGACGGAGGCGCCGGAACGCTTGTCTCCTGGCCCACTGCA
This sequence comes from uncultured Acidobacteriaceae bacterium, assembly GCA_963721155.1. Lineage (GTDB taxonomy): Bacteria > Acidobacteriota > Terriglobia > Terriglobales > Acidobacteriaceae > Bog-257. The sequence continues at coordinate 34,529 of CAVRID010000010.1, forward strand.
ACGCAGGTGGACAAGGCCGTAGCTGCTAACACGAATAGTGCCGCGTTTCTGATCATTGGTTCGACCCTTTCGTGTCGCCGGGAATCTGCTGCATGGCGCTGAGGTCGCCGTAGTTCAAAGGTGATTTGCGCAGCAAAGCGACGAGCATCAAGGCACATGCGCAGCTCCAGGCGATCAGCAGAAATCCGTCGACTAGGCTCAGGCTGTACGCCTGGAGCCGTAGGCGGGCTCCAAGCAGACCAATGGCACGCGCATTTGCTGCGGCAATGCCGGAGGATTTGGCATAGAGGCCCGCCGTCAGGGCACGAATGTTCTGATCGGTGATCCAGTTGCCGCTCGTAACGTGGAGTCCCAGGAGATTCGAATGCAGCTTCTCCCTCTGAGCGATAAAATGCCCCATGTAAATGGCGCCTGCTGTGCCGCCGAACAGGCGAATGACATGAAAGAAGGCCGAAAAACTTAGGACCCACTCTGCCTTAGCCAAGCCGCCGGTGAAGATTGCCTGGAGCACGATGCACCCGACCAGTCCGATGAACGCAAAAGCTTGTCCGATCCCGACGAGCAATTCCGTGCGGTAAAAGTTCTGTGCCGCCCACGCCGTCGTGTACTGCGAGCACAACCAGGCTGCGAACGCCGTACAAGCAAGCCCCGCGGCGAACAGCAAGCGTGGATCGAGTTTGCGCGAGAGCAAGAGCGCGGCAATGAAGGCAATCGGAATTAGCGGAAGAGCGCTCCAGATAATCGCGGGGCCGATCTGATCGGCCTCGAAACCGCGAATGGCCAATGATTGTGGAATAAGGATGATGGTTGTACAGAGCGTAAAACGGAACCAGAAAAGCAGGCACCCAAGCAGAATGGTGTTCCACTTCAGTAGATAAGGTAGCGCCACCAGAGGATTAGGAGCGCGGAGTCTCCGAACCAGCGCACACAGGAGAAGAAAAGACCCAGACCAGAGCAAGGCGTTGAACACGCCGGAGCGCCACCAATCCAGACGCTGGCCTTGCTGAAGAGCAGCAAAAATCAGAGCCAATCCGAGACTCAGGTAAAAAAACCCAGCGAAGCTTGGAGTCGGGCCACCCTTCTTGCGCGGTTGCATCGGCGGAATGCCGAAATAGATACATATCATCATCACTGGCGCAATCACGGCAGAATTCCAGAACATCCACTGCCACGACAGGTGGTCCCTGTAGAAGCCGTATAGAGAAGGCGCGACGTTCACCGCGCCGTCCACAAAAGTCGCGTAGAGGGCGATCGTGAAAGGAAGGTACCGCAGCGGGATGTTGCGAAGTGCGAACGTCAGTGTGAGCGGATAGAAAGTGCCTGACGTCAGCCCTGCAACAATAAGGGCAATAATAAGGAGACTATAGCTATGGATGACGGGCAGAAAAATCGAAGTGAGCGCAAACACCCCTGCCGCGAAAAGCAGTACTCGCCGCGGCCCTAGCAGACCTCCGAGGTAAACGGTGAAGGGCCCGATAAACATGAGCGAGGCATTGAAGGCGCTGTCGAGCCAGGCGCCGTCATCGAAGCCTATGCCAACGTGGCCCCTCAGATCGGCAAGTCCGAGACTGAGCATGCGGCCGGCAAGGGTGACAAGTCCGGCGCCTGTGACCACGCCCAGAATTCCGATTAGCGGGCGGGACGACAGCTCCGAGGGGAGAGCGGCCGCGGTAGCCCGCGCGATCTCTGGCGCGGAGGGGCGAATGGTGATGGTCGATGCTGCCATAAGTTCCGTTACTCTTTGGTGCGGACTGTCGCCACTACAGAAAGTCCCGGGCGTAGCTTGGTCGCAAGCGTCGAATCATCCAGCGCGATCTTCACAGGAATACGCTGCACGACTTTCGTGAAATTGCCAGTGGCGTTGTCGGGCGGCAACAGAGCGAATTGCGATCCGCTGGCCGGCGCGATCTCGACCACCTTGCCACGAATGCGTTGTCCGGGATATTCATCGATTCGAAGTTCGGCCGGGTTCCCAATCTTCAAGTTGGTCAATTGCGTTTCTCGATAGTTAGCTTGCACCCACTTTGTGAGAGCGACAAAAGAGATCACCTGCGTACCCGGTGAAACGAGTTGCCCGGGCCGGACTTGCCGTTCGCCCACCGTGCCATCGTCGGGAGCGTATATCTTGGTGTAGCCGAGGTTCACTTGGGCTGCAGCGAGGTTCGCCTGTTTGGCATGCAGGTCGGCCTGAAGTTGCGCATCCTGCGATTCGAGCACGGCTTTGCTCCGTCGCTCGGCTTCGGCAGCGAGTTCACTACTCCGGAGCATGGTCTGAGCTTGATTCAGGTCGGCTTCACGGCTGGAAAGTTGAGCGGAGAGGTTTCCTTCGGAGGCTACAGCGGCCTCAAGGTTCCGCTCAGTTGTCGCGTGAGCCTGATATAGCCCCTCCTGTCGCTTACGTTCCGAGCGTGCGCGAATCAACTCAGCTTGTACCGCCCCCTTGCCAGCCTCGGCCGCTGCAATCTGCGCCTTTGCCTGATCAATACCTGCCACCGCCTTTGCGATGCGCGCATCCTGTAACTGGCGTTGCCGGAGATTCCCCACGATTCCAGCGCGTGCCGCCTCAACTGCCGCTTTGGCTTGATCCACCTGCGCCTGGTAGTCATCATCCTGCAGTTCGACCAGCAGGTCACCCTTATGGACTTGCTGGTAGTCCGCTACATCCACCGCGCGGACGATGGCTGCCACCTTCGTACTGAGTGGAGTAAGGTCGCCGCGAACATAAGCATCGTCAGTCACTTGTTCGACTTTGTCGCCTTCCCATCCGTTCCAGTTACGCGTGATGGTAATCAAGACTGCCAGAGCCAGAAGCACCACAACGATGGGCGTTAGGTAGTTTTGCCACTTCGCGCGGCGAGGGACCTGCCTCATCGGTGGCGGTCTTAGGCGGCAGCGGTTTCGCGGGCGGCACCGCGGATCCGGCGGACACTGGCGAGGTGGCCATCAATTTTCCTCCTTGACTGTTACGAGATCTCGAAGCACTGGAGTTCTCATGATCCGGTTGAAGCAACTTCGGTTCCACTCACGACGACGAAGATTAACGAACGCAATCGCAGGCATACCCTCCCAACCGGAGTAAATTCATGTGGTTTTGTGAAGAGACGGATGCGGTCCCTTGAGTCTCATGGCCGCCATGTCACATGACACCGTGACACTTGACACCGTTTTCGCGCAGAACCACTGCGGAGCCGGAATTTGATCTCTAGTTTTTCGAGCCGAGGCTAAACCGGCGGCCCAGCCCGCGGACACTGGACTCACCAACTTCTCAATCGCTCGTTCCATCGTGCGGTTCATTTCAGAGACCACAGCTGGCACATCGCGCTTATTGACGTCTCCAATCTCCGAAACAGCGTTGCTCCAAACGGTCTGTTCCGGTAGCGATGCTTGTCATCTGGGCGGAGATGGCAACCTGGACTTTGACGCCGCCCTGGTAGTCGATTTCCTCGAGCTTCTCCAATCGTCCGCTCAGCACATAGTCGGTGTCACGGCTTCCGTCGTAGGGCTTGACACGGGCAAAGTCTCCGCTGGCGCGAAGGCGGTCGATGATTGCGTTGGTCACGAAATCACGAGGGTCCGTCGCCCAGCGATGGTAGGCATAGAAGCCGATTTGTTCTGGAGATGTTTTATACGACAATGGCTCCCTGCCGCAGATATGTGGGGGCGCGGAATTCACGGATGCCGCGAGACTCACGTGTGCCTTCTCTGAAGCGGGCGGATCCGGCGGCGCAGGCAGGTTGAGGGTGTAGTAGTTTGGGTACCTCACTCTTCCCCCACAGCCGACCAGAATCACCAAAACTGCCAGACAGAAGACACTTGTCGTCACAGCCTCTTCTCATGATTACCATCCGCCGCTCCGTGTTGAAACAGGCTCCATCCCGTTCTTCTCGTTCGGTTCGCATCATTTCGGAACCTTCCGATCTTCAGGCTGTTTGATCCGAATTAAGCTCCACGGACGCTGTTTCACCGATTCGGTCAAGTCATCCAGGTTTTCCGTTGCGGTCCGCAGGTTTTCGATCGTGTCATCAATCTTGTAATCATTTGCTTTCACCAGCACTTGCATGTCAGCCAGCAAGCGCTTGGCTTCGAGCAAAGTACTCTGCAGTTCCGCTACATCTTTGCGGACGGGCTCGCGCACCTCGCTGACGGTGCCATTCACATTTTGGATGGTTTCATCAGCGTGCTGGCTCAGTGCATTCAACTGATCGGTAAGCCGGTCAATCTTAGGCCGCTCCGTCGCTAGCATTGCGTCGACGTTATCGAGCAGGGCTCGTATCTTCCGTTGATTTGGTTGGCCCGTCACACTATTCAGGTTTGCGAGCAGCGTGTGGGCATCTCCGCTGATTCCTCCCAGTTCTGCCCGCACCTGCGGTGATCAAGCTCGTTCGCGTTGTCGGCGACGACCGCCATCTTGCCGGTGATCTCGTCAAGGCTCGCGGCCTCCTGCGACGGAATCGCGGACCCTGGGGCTAGACGCTTTGCATCGTTGCTGCCGGTGGTGATGGACAGTGCTGCGCCGCTCATCACGCTAACCAGCCCCAGCTTGGCCACGGATTTTTCGTTTAACGGAGTGTGTTCCTTCACGTCCAGCAGAATTTCAATCTTGGTAGGGTCCGAGGCTGCGGGTCGGACCGCCGTTACTTTTCCCACATTGATTCCGCCGAACAGCACAGACGCCCCCGGTTCCAGCCCGCCGGCGTAGCGGAGATACGTGCGGTATGGAACGGCGTGTACCCCCAAGCTGCGCGTTGATAAGGTAGATCAGCGTAAATGCCAGGACCGAGAAGCATCCCAGGACGAACGCGCCTACTTTCGCTTCCGTGGTCACCGGTAGACCTCCTCGGACTGCATGTATTTTTCGAAATAAGCCGTTACGGCAGGAGTCTTCGCTATGTTTTCGGGGATCCGGTCAAGAAACTGCCGCACCCGCGGATTCTGGCTCGCCTTGATCTCGTCCTTCGTGCCGACTGAACTGAATGAGCCCTGATACAGCATGGCGATGCGGTCGGCGATGCGGAACGCGCTTGGTAGTTCGTGGGTAACCACGATGACCGTCATCTGCATTGCTTCCTTGACGAGCAAGATGAGTTCATCGAGTTCCGCGGCAACGATAGGATCAAGCCCCGCCGATGGCTCATCGAGCACGAGAATTTCGGGGCCAAGTGCAAGCGCCCGCGCCACGGCTGCACGCTTCTTCATCCCGCCGGAGAGTTCCTGAGGATGCAATTTGCCAAAGTCGGAGAGGCCAACCGCGGCCAGCTTCATCCAGACCATAAGGTCGACGATTGAGGGGGCGAGCCGTGTATGTTCACGCAGTGGTAGGGCAATGTTTCCTTCTACCGTCAGCGAATTGAATAATGCTGCGCTTTGGAAAGCCACACCAATCGAGCGCAGGACCTTCTTGAGTTCGGACTTTGAGCAACGGGTAATATCCGTTCCCTTTACGTGGATGCTGCCTGACTTAGGGCGCTCCAGCCCGATGATCTGGCGCAACAAGGTGCTTTTTCCGGAGCCGCTTCCACCCAGCAACACCATCGTTTCCCCATGCTCGATGTCGAGATTCAGCCCATTCAGCACGCGACGGCCGTCGTACTCAACCACAAGATCGCGGACAGAAACGATGGGCATCAGCTTTTCACCGTGAAATAGAAAATCGCAGTAAACACCGCGTCGGCAACAATGACGAGGAACGTCGATTTCACCACCGCACTGGTAGTGGAGCGACCTACAGAATCGGGCCCTCCGCGGACACGGAATCCTTCCAGGCATCCGACGTGAGCGATGATGGTTGCGAACACCACACTCTTGATAAGTCCCGTGATTACGTCGCGCAAGGTAATGGAAGTGAACACGTAGTGGGCGTATAGCAAGAGGGACAGGCGGGTGCTGAAGAACATAAACAGTCCACCGGCCAATATGCCGAAGAGATTCGCGATGATGCTGAGGCAAGGAACTGAAATCAAGGCGGCCAGATACTTGGGTGCGAGGACAAACTCTATCGGCTCAAGTGCCATGACGCGGAGGGAATCGAGTTCCTCAGTCACCTTCATCGTTCCGATCTCAGCTGCGAATGCCGACCCTGAGCGCCCGCTAACGGCAATCGCGGTGAGTAGCGGTCCGAGTTCGCGAGTGAAGCCAACCGCGACCAAGTCAATGACATAGTGCAGAGCCCCAAAACGGCGCAGTTCCGAAGCCCCCTGCATGGCCAGAATGAATCCCGTGCAGATCGACATCAGGGACACCATGGGCATCGCGTCCACGCCGATTTCCAGCATCTGCCGCACGGCAGCCTGCCAGCGGTAACGATTTCCTACGAAAGGCAGCGTCTGCCCCATCGCCCGCAGCGTGGCCCACCACTGAATATTCAAACTCCCGACATAATCGAGATGTTCGATTGTGCTTTCGCCGACATTTTCGAGAACATTTGCCATCAGGACACCTTTTGCTCCAAGTCTCCCGCCTCGAACAGGGCCAATACCCCGGTGACTTCGAATAGCCGGAGTGCAGCACCACTAAGCCCCTGCAACCGGAAGTTGATGTGGCGATGGCGGGCGACCCTCAGAGCTTCAATCAACGTGGCGATGCCGGATGTCTCAATGTAGGAAACGCTTGCTAGGTCGACGGTGAGGGTCTGAGCCAATGGTTCTTCCGACAAAAGCGTACGCAGCTGACAGCGAAGATCGGGGGAGGAATCAACATCGACTCGGCCGCTCAACCGGAGCATGGCGTCCTCTCCCACTCGATCGACTGCGAGCTTGAGGTTGCTGCTGGAAGGAATTGCAATCCATGTCATCGCCACCCCCCGTCGTTCTTTACGATTTAGCGCGATCCAGATTCACACCTGTGCCATCACGGTCAGGTGCTTGCATGCGGCCTTCCAAATAAAGACCGCAACGAGGCGCGCATGGCAGCTCACTTTGCTCCTACCAGAGGCAACTTGAGCGGAGGAGTACGCTCCAAGTTGGCAAGACACGTGCTTTACGTGCGACGGGACACTGCATTTTCGTCGCCCAGCGTGAGTTGGAAAGCGATAGTGGCTCTGATGTCACGAGCAATGACGTTTCTGTCAAGTGAATGACACCCTGGATGACGCTCAAGCCGCAACGATGGTCCCTGAAGCAGGGTGCACAGGTAGCTGCCTGTTGCGCGATTGTCGCGGCTACGATAACCAGCGGACTGTCCGCCGCCGCCCGGCCAAGTGCATATCAGCTTCCTTCGAACTCAGAAGTCATTGGCTACCTCCTTCAATCGGTGAACTGGTATCGCCATGTGTACACCGAACGGCAAGTCGCAAACGAACCGACCGACTTGATATTCCTCGATGACAATCAAGAGATCGAACGGCAGATTGTGAAGCTATCGTTCGAGTTCGCAAAGGCGGATGCTAAGCTTGGAACGGCCACCGCTTCTTCACATGGCCGACCCATCTCCTCTGATCCTCCTCCTGCTGACCTTGCGCACTTTGTCGAACTAAAGAACCGAAATGAACAACTGAGCCAGGAAACAATCGAGGAGATCAAGAACCTCGACAAAAGGCTGAACAGAGCGAAAGGGGGCGATCGCAGGAAATTGCAAGCAGCTGAGGAAGACGCTCAAACGCGACTGCATCTCCTAGACGCAGTCGCGCAGGGCCTTAATGATCTAGTCGAGTTTGTCCAGAGTCCCGGTGAAGGAAAAACCCAAAGCGGACACTTGGATTCCACGATCGACGACCTCGCGCAGTCGGTACCAGAAATGAGGAGCGAGGCTGTTCCCTCAGCGACAGTACCCTTGCAAGAGGAATAGGGCTGGGCATGACGCCGGGATCCTCGGCCTGGTCTCAGATGTTTCTGCGATGAACCGCAAGCTTCACGTCGTCGACGAAAAACTGCGCCTCACAGACAACTTGACACTGTCCGCGAATAGTCTGCGAATTCCGTTGGCCGATTTCATCACTCGCCTGATTCAGACTGTCGCCATAACCAATTCGCAGACCGCCGATCTCTCATCGTTGCGCGAACAGAAGTCGCACCTCGATGCCATTACTGTCGACCTCAAGGAGTTTTCTCCGGTTATCGTAGCGCTCGACAAGCAAAAGGTCTTGCTCGCAGAGTACAAGTCACACCTCCTGCCCTGGCGAATTGCAGTGGCCAGCCAATACAGGCAGGCATGGAAACAACTGTTGAACCGCGTGATCGTCGTTTTGTCGATCATCGGTGTGCTCCTCGCAGTTGGCCGGCTTTCGCGGCGATTCACACTGCGGCATGTTAGCGATCCAAATCGGCGACGGTTCATTAGTATGAGCCATCAATTTCTGACTCTGTTCGCCGTTACGGTCCTCATCGTATTCGTGCTTGCCTCGGACTTGAAGTCGGTCGCAACCTACTTTGGGATTTTGAGCGCCGGACTTCTACTCGCGCTCGAAAACGTCATTCTTGCCACTCTTGGCTCTCTCCTTTTAGTTGGGAAGCGCGGGATCAGAATTGGCGACCGTGTGCAGGTCTCGACAGTTATTGGCGATGTCATCGATATGGGCCTGCTGCAATTCCAACTGAGAGAAGTCGAGGTAGAGAGCGGAAGATACACCGGTCACGTCGCAACTTTTTCGAATTCGCTGGTTTTTGTATCTCCAGCCACGGGTCTGGTGAGATTTGATTCTGCTCCGGAAAAAACCTTGCAGGCACCGGCGAGCAAAGCAGGAGCCGAATCGCACGCAGAAGAGCGCGCTTCGGTTGCAAGTGACTTGAGTTAGAGATGATCGCGGCACTGATAGCCGGGACCGCAACGTCATTCTATCGACTCTGACTTTCCTGTCACGGTCATTGACACGCCCCATTTTTCTTCCAGACCTGATTGCTCAGTTCCGTCCCGAGAGGATCGCCTCGTAAATCCGGCGTTCAGTCTGCGCTTTCATGCCGCGCGACAGCTCAGGTACAAGTGCTTCGCGATGGCACTGAGCTTGCTTAGACGATGGGGGCACGCTGGGACGCGCGCATTCCGTGACTCTACCTAGCACTTTCAGGCTTATGCGGTGAGATGACGATCCAATTCGCGCTCACGGTGCAAGCTTCCACTGACACATCAAATTTGGAGATCTTAAATGCTTAAGGGCTTCAATTATCCCCTCACTGCAAGAGGCAGATCGACGCTGAATCCATCTCCGCCCTGGCACTACTCTTCCGACTTCCTCAGTATTGAATTCTGGTCAGAACCCTCTGCCGTAGCGGCTCTGTTGCCTTGCGGGCTCGATCCTGATCGAACCGCAAATGGCCATGCCAATGCTTTTTTTTACGACTGGCAGTTCAGTGGGAACGACGACGAATATCTTGATCCTGCCCGTTATCAGTACCGAGAGTTTTTCATACTCGTGGATGCTCTTTACCAGGACAAGCCGGTGGCTTATTGTCCATATATCTTTGTGGACAACGACGCGGCACTTGCCCGCGGCTGGACTCAGGGCTATCCCAAGCGTATTGGACAGGTATTCCAGACAAGATATTACGCGGCGACGGGACGGGCGGGACCTGCACTCGCCCCGGGATCTAAGTTTGCCGGGTCCTTAACGTCGAACGGGCAACGGCTGGCTGAAGGCATTGTCACGCTGAGAGAACCGATAACGGACTTGTCGCTACTGAAACAGAAGCCCGTGGTCAATCTCCTCCACTCTCCGCGCCTTGCCGCTGACAAGCAGGACCAACCGGCAGTTCACGAACTGGTCGAGAACATCCCGCGCGATGTGAAGCTTGAACAAGCATGGGTAGGAGAGGGTTCTCTAACACTTCCCGTCTGCAGAGGCGAAGAACTCTCCGACCTGGCGCCCGTCCGTACCGGCAAAGGCGTACGGGCTTCCATGGCATACGTCGTCGATGACCTAAAAACACTGAAGGATCTACGAAGGTAATGTGGCGAGGCCGCGTACCTCATTTATGTGGAACGCCGCATGCAAGCACCAGTGCGGAATGGTTCAGGCATGACTCAGGATCGTGCAGTCAAACCCGCCGTCCGAATCAAAATGGTCCAGACGACCGGCGAAAGCAGCGCCGTTCGGGTGGCCTCCACCCGCCTGCCTACTACGTTCGGCGTGTTCGACCTGGTCGGCTTTGAGCGAGCGAACGTGGACCGCGAAGAGACTGAGAGTGCCCTCCTCCTGATGCTTGGCAAGCCGACAAATCGAGCGCCTTTGCTACGCATTCATTCTCAATGCCTGACTGGGGAAGTGCTCGGATCTCTACGCTGTGATTGCCGAGGGCAGTTGGAACTAGCAATGGCGGCCATTGCAGACGAGGGATCAGGACTAGTGATCTACGAGTATCAGGAGGGCCGTGGCATCGGGCTCATGGCAAAGCTGAGAGCTTACGCGTTGCAGGACAAAGGGCTCGATACGATCGAAGCAAACCAAGCCCTCGGTCTTGATCCCGACTACCGCAATTTTAGCTTGGCAGTCGCTATTCTTCACGACATTGGGATTGACCGTGTCCGCCTGATGTCAAACAACCCGCAAAAAGTTGAAGCACTGACAAAGGGAGGAATCGAAGTCATCGAACTGATTCCCTGCGAAGCACCGTCAAACCCTTATGCGTTGTCGTACTTGAGGACCAAGAAGGAAAAGATGGGGCATTCGCTTACGATCATGTGAGCGATTGGAGAAATTTTCCTTAATCGGAGCTCCTATGTCTAGTCAGCAACCTAGCGCAGTGGATCTGCTGGTTTCGTCTGAAGTTTCCCGTGTGCCTGGTGGTGATGAGCGCTGCCTTGTTACGCAAGCAGTGAGGTTCGCCACAATCGAGAAGTCGCTTAGGGAGTTGCGATCAGGGCGCATGATCGTCGTTGCCGATGATGAGGACCGTGAGAATGAAGGTGACCTCATGATCGCAGCACAGATGGTCACTCCTGAAGTCATCAATTTTATGGCAACCCACGCGCGGGGTTTGATCTGCCTCGCAATGACCGGCGAGCGGCTTGACCAACTGGAATTGGGACCAATGGTGCGCCAGAACACCGCGAGCCTAGGCACAGCGTTTACAGTCTCGATCGATGCACGAGGAAGGGGTGTAACAACCGGAATTTCGTCGTACGATCGTGCTCAAACCATCTTGGCTGCGGTCGACCCCCGAACTCGGCCAGAAGACCTCGCACGCCCTGGTCATGTGTTTCCCCTGCGCTCCCGGCCCGATGGCGTTCTCGAAAGGCGCGGCCAAACAGAAGCGTCTGTTGACCTGGCACGATTGGCCGGGCTGCATCACGCCGCTGTGATCTGCGAAATCATGAACCGCGATGGCAGTATGGCACGCGGCTCAGATCTAGCAAGGTTCTGCTCAGAGTATGGCTTGACAATGGTGACTGTAGCTCAACTCGTTCGCTACAGGCTCGAGACAGAATTGGACGGCGACATTGCACAGCCTGCGGGCTTGAGCGGCAAACATTGATCCTCGTGGATTTCATGCGAGCACTCAGCGACCCTATCCAAAGGGACAAGACTGACTTCACTTGACCTCTCGATCATCAGCGCCCCTACCGCACACAGGGCTGACACCTGCAAATAGTTAAGGTAAGCAGCGCCGTTGTCAGATCCGGAATGGGCAGTTTCCGGGCAGCGGAATTGCGTGTGCCCATCGCGAGAGCGCTGTCAAACCGAGCAGACCGAACCGTTGAAACAAACGTTCAAGCAAATCGCCACAGCATTCCATGCCGAAGATGACGCAGCCAATCGAACGCCTCTCAAGGAAGAACGCATGTGCTCTCCCAGCGAAGAACCAGCGTGCCGCGGGTCATGCCGGACGTGGCCCACGTTTGAAGGGGTAGAACTGGAAGCCTCCCTTGGAATAAAGTTAGAGGCCAGCAAGCGCGAACAACGAGACCGGAAAACCGTAACCGACCCGATTCCGGCTATGTTCGCCTGTAGGCTGCTGGACGGCATTTTTGAATTTGGCTGCGGCTTATGGCTGACATCACGACAGTCGACGCGTTCATTCAATGTTCTCCGCACCCTGCCTGGTTGGCGACCACTCAGGGTCATTGCGTGTATGCCAACCCTGCCCTGGAACGCCTCACGGGTTTCAATTCAGATCAGGTCACCCAAACTGACTGGCTCAGTTTCCTTCTGGAGGAGGATCGAGCCGTCGCGTCAGCCTCTTGGCAAAGGTCCCTCACAACTGGAACTCCCTATCGCGGGCAGGTCCGTATGCGAAGGAGCGATGGCCTCCCCGCACACTTCGAACTCACTGCATTCGGCCACACAGCAGGCGTCGGCGAGGAGCTATGGTTGTTTATCGGGTTAGACGTAAATGACGTTGCTGCTCAGGAGCGCCCCCAGCTTGAAGCGCAACTGCAAGCAACTGTCAACATTCGCGAACAGGAAGCAGAGTTACGACAGATTGTGGACCTTGCCCCTCAACTCGTCGCGGTGTTCGGCCCCCGCCGCGAGCGCGTTTATGCCAACCGCATTCTGCTCGACTATCTCGGCATTAGTCTCGATGAGTGGCGCCAGAGACCCGATAGCGATGAGTTCATTCATCCCGATGACAGGGAACGGGTGCGCGCTCATTCTGATCGTTTTCTGTCTAGTGGCGATCCTTACGAACTGGAGTTCCGAGTGCGCAAGAGCAACGGAAGCTGTCGCTGGTTTCTGACTCGTTTCAGTCCAGTGCGCGACGACAAGGGAAAGATCATGCGGTGGTATGTAACGGCTACCGACATCGAAGATCGCAAACGCACCGAAGAGGTGGTTCAACAGAGCCAATTCTATCTCGCTGAAGGACAGCGCCTCGCCCATATGGGAAGTTGGGCATTTAACCCGTCTGGCTTTTTTGAGTACTGGTCTCAGGAGTTGTTCAATATTTACGGCCTAGATCCGCAGCAGGGACCCCCAACACTTGAACAGTATCTGGCTACCCTTCACCCAGCAGACCGCGCGTCTATGGCTGACACCATAAAAAGAATGAGTGCAGAGCGTTCTGGCTGCGATGTTACCAAACGAATTGTTCGCCCGGACGGAGAGCAACGCTACATTCGTTGCGTCGGGATTCCCTTTGTTGAGCGCGAAGTCCTTAAGGGGTTTCTCGGCACCGCGATGGATATTACCGAACAAGAACTATCGACGCGGGAATTGGAACGACGGGAAGCATATTTGGCGGAGTCGCAGAGATTAAATCACACAGGTAGCTTGGCCTACGACGCAAGGACGCTGACGGCTACTTACTGGTCAAAGGAGTGTCTCAAGATTTGGGGTTTTAACCCTGAGTCAGGTCCGCCAGCGACGGACGACGTGTTCCAACGTATCCATCCCGAGGACCGTGACCGGGTTCGAGAATATGCTCAGACTGCAATACGCTTGAATAAAGACTTCAGTCAAGAGTTTAGGATCGTTTTGCCCGATGGAACACTTAGGCATATCCACTCCGCAAGCCACCTCCTGCTCAGCGCCAGCGGAGAACCTATTGAGGTCATGGGTACGCACGTCGACATCAGCGAACGCAAGCGAGCAGAGCAAGAGCATGAAAAGCTGCGTCAACTTGAGGCCGATCTGGCACATACCAATCGCGTGAGCACGTTGGGGGAAATGGCTGCATCACTGGCACACGAGATCAAGCAGCCCATCGCTGCCGCCATCACCAGCGCCAACAGTTGCGTTGAGTGGCTGGCACATGAACCGCCCAATCTGGATCGGGCTCGCGCGGCAGCAGCCAGAATCGATAAATATGGGAACCGTGCTGCTGAGATCATCGACCGTATACGTTCGTTCTACAAGAAGTCTCCTCCACACCGTGGGTTGGTCGACGTGAACGGAATTATCCAGGAAATGCTCACCCTGCTGAAAGGTGAGGCCGATCGATGCTCGGTTACCATGTGCACAGAACTTGCCGCCGAACTGCCCAACATCAAGGCAGATCGAGTGCAACTGCAACAGGTGTTCATGAACCTCATGGTCAATGGCATTGAGGCCATGAAGGACTCGGGAGGAGATCTCACGGTGAAGTCGCAACTGCAGGACGGTCAACTCCAGTTCTCGGTCAGCGACACGGGCGTGGGATTGCCAGAGGAGAAGATGGAACAGATCTTTTCTGCGTTTTATACGACCAAGTCGCAGGGCAGCGGCATGGGGTTGGCCATCAGCCGTTCCATTGTGGAGTCGCATGGCGGCCGGTTGTGGGCAAGCGCCAACAGTGGAGGAGGCGCAACTTTTCATTTCACCTTGCCGATCCAGGTCACCGAGTCATCGCCGTTTGTTGCCTGAGATACTTCTTCGTCTCCTGATGTTTCTATCCTCCACAGGAGAGATAGGTGTTGATTTGAGCGTTTGGGTAAGCACTCGGTTCACTTCCGCTGTTTTGTGGGCTCGCAGATTCTCAATCATGCCGAGGTAAAGCTCATAGGCAACTGGGTTCGTTTTCACCAGAATTTGCTCCATTGCGTCAATCCTAATCCGGCTTTCGATCAATAGATCAACGACTTTTCTTAAGGCATCCGGTAATGACTGATCGGCGCTTTTGCTCATTTCTGTTCCCCTTCAGTCTTCGGCTTGGCTCGCGTTTGCGCAAGAGATCGGAATCTCAGGTTGCCCGGTCTTGCCGACAATTCCGTGAATAGGCAGGGCGGCGTCAACTCACGGCGCGTTGCTGGTGTGTCCAGAAACGTTCGCGCAGAGTCCTCTTTAGCATCTTGCCGGAACTGCTCTTGGGCAAATCCGTTTCTGAAAACTCGACGCGCCTGGGAAGTTTATAAGTTGCGAGGCTTCGCCGGCAGAAAGCAATTAGGTCGTCAGCGGTAAGAGTTTCACCTGTCTTCAGAACTACACAAGCCATCACAAGTTCGCCCCATTGCGGATCGGGTACGCCGAAGACGGCTGCTTCACGAACGGCGGGATGCCCGTAGATCACTGCTTCCACCTCTCCCGAATAAACGTTCTCACCGCCGGTAACAATCATGTCCTTGAGGCGGTCCAGGATGTAAAAGTACCCCGCACTGTCCTGATGGCCGATATCTCCCGTACGAAAGAATCCGTCGCGAAATGCGTCAGCGGTTTCTTCCGAGATTGTTCCAATAGCCCCGCATGACGTTGGCGCCTCGTGCGATCAGTTCGCCTGCCTGTCCCGGATCGACTTGTTTCCCTGAAATGTCTGTCGCCAGAAGATCGACACCGGGACAGGGCCGTCCGCACGACATCAGCTTGTCTTCAGTGTGCTCATGGTCCTGCAAGCCTGTAAGAAAACCTGTTTCACTCAGCCCATACACTTGAATCAACTTGACCTTTGGCAGAAGTTCCCGCGTACGATGGACGAGTTCCGGCGCCATGGGTGAGCCACCATACGCCAGCACCTGCAGGCTGCTCAAGTCATACTTTTTCGCGTCCGGGAATTGTGTGAGCAAATTGATCATTGTGGGCACGAGGACCGTGTGAGTCACATGCTCCCGTGCCACCGTCTCGCAGAAGGTCTGTGCGCTAAATTTCGGAATTGGGATTTGGCTGGCGCCGAATGCCGGGGCCGCGAACATGCTGGGAAAGTCCGCGATGTGGAAGATCGGAGCGGCGTGCAGGTAGACTCCGCCTTCGGTGTAGCGCATCCAGTAGTTGAAATTGTGGACGTCAGCAAGAATATTCCCATGCGTTACCATGACGCCTTTTGGCCGGCCTGTCGTGCCGCTTGTATAGATGAGGCCCAAAACCGCCTCGGGATCGTAAAAGACCTTCGGAACAGGGCCGTTGCTGATTGAAAGGGGTTCCTCGTCGATCACTTGCTGCCAACTCAAATGCGACTGCGGGAACAGCTAGGGAGGAATGGCGCACGATTCCACGCGGACGCGCATCTTCGAGTACCCCATCGATCTCTTTGGTCGATAGGCGAGTGTTCAGCGGAACGGCGATCACACCGAGCATGCTGCACGCATAAACAAGTTCAATGTAGTCGGGCCCGTTAGGCAGCAATAGAGCCAAGCGATCTCCCACTCCAAACCCGTGGCTGGTGAGCGTCGCTGCGATGCCTTCAACGCGAGAGTGGAGTTCGCGAAAGGTCAAGAATCGGCCGTCACGAGCAAGTGCGGTTCGGTCTGGATAAAATCGCAATGCCCGGCCGAGAGAGTGAACGTAGATCATCTTCTGTTCTCAGTTTCCTGTTCTCCGCGTACAGTGAGGGAACAGACTTAATCGGCCGCAGCGTCTGCCCCAGGGACGTGCGTGCGCCTTCTTCAGCTTTCGAGCGGGTCGTGAGCAATTCCAGAAGCATGGAGTCACGCTCCCGTTCGAGTTCTGCGATCGAACGGCCATTCGCTTCCTTCAATACGCCGTTGACAATGGTTTGCTTCACTTCGGGGCTGAACTCAGTGATCGTGCCAAGATCTTTCCACCATGTGGCGACCGGACCGGACAGGTGTTCCATGAAGTGTTGAATCCCGCCTTCGCCGCCTCCGAGATGGAATAGCAAATTCGGACCCATTAAGCCCCAACGCAATCCAGGCCCCCAGCACACCGCGGCGTCCGAATCAGCGACATCCAAAACACCTTGCTCGATGAGATACACGACTTCACGGTAGAGAGCAGCCTGAAGCCGGTTCGCGACATGGCCAACCACTTCCTTACGCACGTGGATCGGCCTTTTACCGATCGAAGTGTAGAAGGAGATGGCCCGCTCGACAGTTTCCGGTGACGTTTTACGCCTGCGACGACCTCGACCAGAGGAACCATATGAGGAGGATTAAACGGGTGGCCAATCACGCAGCGTTCCGGATACTTGCATGCCGATTGCATCACGCTCATCGTCAGACCGGATGAACTCGAAGCGATGATGGAGTCCTTCGGCGCTGCGGCATCCATATCAGCAAATAATTTGACCTTGAAGTCTTTGCGTTCAGGTCCGTTTTCCTGAACTAGATCCGCGCCGGCAACGGCTTCCTTCAGATCGGGCGTAAACCGTAGATGGTCGCGTGAGCCGTTGGGTGAAATTCCAAGCGCGGTCAAGTCGTTCCATGCCGCATCGATGTATCGCCGCAGATTCGCTTCGGCGTTTGGCGCCGGATCGGTGGCGACAACGTTAAGGCCACGCGCCAGGTATAGAGCGGCCCAACTCGCGCCAATGACTCCCGTCCCCACAATCGCTATGTTTCGAATTTCTCGGCTCTTTGTGTTTGCCATCTAATCCTCCAATGGGTTCTCTTCAATTCAATCGCTGTTTGCTCCGAAGCTCTTAACTTGCCCGGACTGCCTCTTCCACATTTTTGCGCGGCTGCGCGCCGGGAATCGCACCGCTAGCACGCAGTCCGTCGATCTCGCCATCTCCGAAACCGAGCTCTTTCAGAACTTCATCGTTATGCTCGCCGATTCGCGGCGCGCGCCTGGCAGGTACTTTCGAAACACCGTGTACCTGAATAGGGCTGCTGACGGTCGAGGTCAGTTTCCCGCCCGCTCCTTCGAGGGGAACGACGATGTCATTCGCTCGCAATTGCGGATCATTCACGACTTCCTGTGGGTCACGCACGGCGCCGAAGGGGACATGAACGCCATTGAAAACCTCATACCAGTGCGACATGGGCTGCGAACCAAAGATCTCATCGAGCATTGCCGTCAATTGCGGCCGGTTCTGCGCCAGCTTGGCAGGATCCGAGAATCGCGGGTCCGTCAGGATATCTTCACGACCCATTGCTTTCAGGACCGCGGGCACCTTGTCCGGAGTGGCTACGAGAACGAACCAGGTGCCATCGGAAGAGCGATACGTGTTCAAGGCTGCATTTGCGGGATGCGTTCGATCGTGCAGTCCATAGAAACTGGCGCCGGATAGAGCGGCCTGGATAAAGACGCTGGCCGACCAGACACCCGCTGCGAGCAGCGAAGTCGTGACATAGGATCCTTTACCGGTGCGTTCGCGACGATAAAGCGCGGTCAGAATCGCGGCATAAATACAGACCGCAGTCGCATTGTCACCGCTGCCTGCCACCGGCCAGGTCGGTGGTTCTCCAGCATCACGTGTCATGAATAACAAACCGCTTCGCGCCCAGTAGGCCGTAAGGTCGAATCCCGGAAGAGCAGCGTCCGGACCCTTCTCGCCGAAGCCAGTGAGATCGGCATAGATCAGACGAGGATTCCACTGTGCGACATCGTCATATTCGAGCTTCAATTTCTTGCGCGCGGAATGCGGTGTGTTGACGATGAACACGTCTGCCCACTTGGCTAGCCGTTCGAGAACCTGCTGCGCGCTCGCAGCTTTCAGATTGAGCGCAACGCCACGCTTATTTCGATTCGCCAATTGGAAGGGATAAGGCTCTTCTGAATGCGGCTGCGGCGGGACCTTCTGCCCCATCCTCCAGAGCTCTCCCTCAGGCGGTTCAACTTTGACAACGTCTGCGCCAAAATCGGACAAGATCGTTGCAGCGCCCGGTCCGGCAATGAAGCTAGAGAGGTCTACGACCTTCAATCCGGAAAATATGTTGCCTTCTGTCATGTTCATCTCCTCTTCACGGTCACTACTCATGGAAGCGAGTCATGTAAAACTTCGAAATGGCGCGCAAAGTTCTACTTGCCCTGAAACTTCGGCGCGCGTTTCTCGAGGAACGCCGACGTACCTTCTTTCTTGTCTTCGGTCGACGCGCAGACCGCGAAAAGCGAGGCTTCGAGGAGCATGCCTTCGGCGACGCTCGTCTCCAGTCCTTTGTTGACCGCCTCAATCGAGTACTTCACGCTAAGCGGAGCGTTCACAATGAACTTCTTCAATACAGTTTCGGCACGCTCGATCAAGTGCGCGTTCGACTCCAGTTCGTCCACCAGGCCAATCCGATAAGCCTCTGCGCCATCGATGATGTCGCCAGAGAGGATCAGCTTAAGTGCTCGGCCTTTCCCAACCAGACGCGGCATGCGCTGCGTGCCTCCGTACCCGGGCATTACTCCGAGCTTTACTTCTGGCTGACCGAATCTCGCACTCTCGGCAGCGATCCTGATCGTGCACGCCATCGCCAGCTCACACCCACCACCCAGGGCAAAGCCGTTGACTGCGGCAATAACCGGCTTACCAAGATTCTCGATGAGGTCGGTCAACGCCTGCCCCCGACGAGTGGCCTCTTCTGCTTCAACAGCCGTGTTGTTGGCGATCTCGGCGATGTCAGCGCCGGCAGCAAAAGCTTTCTCGCCGGCCCCCGAGAGGATGACTCCACGGACACCTGAATCGTCACGTGCATCCTCGAACGCTGCGCGCAACTCGTTGATCGTCGCCTTGTTCAAGGCGTTCATGACCTTTGGCCGATTCAGCATCACGTATGCGATCGGACCTTTCTTTTCGTAGACGACGTTCTCGAGATTTAGAGCAGAAGCTAGCGAGCTCATTGCCTTCTCCTTAGTTGATTGCAAGACTTACGGCCGCGCTATCTCGTGCGCCCTGGAATCTCGGCGTAGGCGACGCCAGTCAGGTTCCCTTCCGCGGCAAGCACCGTCTTTTTGTTGGACCCGTCGAGATTCGCGCTATAGACGGATCCACCCAAGTCGGTCAGAAACATGCGGCCACCTTTCAGATCCAAGGCGATACCGATTCCTTCCATCAGGTGATCGAAAATAATCTCGGGTTCCTTTCCATTTCCCGGAGCGGGATCCATGGGAGCACGGTTCACGGTGTTGCCCCGCGGAGGATCGCCGCGGTCCGTCCAGTAGATGGTCCTGTTGGCAAGGTCGAGTTCGAGGTCAATCGGTTCGGGCAGATCCCCGTAGAGGAGTTCAATGTCTTTGCGGCTGGCGGCACTTTGGCCCTTGGGGATTTCGAGACCGGCGCGAAAGATGCGTCCTTCGCCGGCATTGTCAGAACCTTTCTGAGTCCAATAGAGTTTTCCACCTTCGACATCGAGCGCGATTCCCACGCACCATTTTTTTATGTCCTGCCCAGGACGAGCGTCGCCTTCGCTCGTATCGAGAAGAGTTTCGATCTTGGAGCCATCCAGATTCGCACGCATGATCCGCATGCCCTCGCGATCGCACCAGTAAAGCTTGCGGTTCTTCTCATCGAGTTGCAGTTGCTTGGGAGTGAATGTGGCGCCTGCAGGAACAATGTGGGTAACGTTTCTTCCGTCAATATCTGCGCGCTCGATGGAACCGTCGTTGGCGCGGGGAACACCCATATTGGTCCAGTAGAGGTGACCGGCTGCGGCATCCACAACGATGCCATCTGGCAGCCGCTTTCCCTCGCTCACGATAACCTTAAGGTCGGAGCCGTCAGGGTTGGCGGAAAACACTTCACCACTACTCGCACTGAGAAAGAACAAACGGGACGTCGTGACTTCCTGTGGAGGCTTTTTGACATTTGATTTAACGGACTTAACAGCCATGGGTTTTCTTCCCTCCTCTATTACTTCAGTTCTTGGCAGACACTCCGGATAAGGAACCGCGGTTCACTTCCGTTCCGCTAGACGAAGGCACTGAAGCCAGTTATCGCTTTGCCGACAATCAGGTTCTGCATCTGGAATGTGCCTTCGTAGGAATAAAGTGCTTCCGCATCTGCGAAGAAACGGCCGACGTTATAGTCGGCTGCGATGCCGTTGCCACCGCACAACTCTCGGGCCCATGCCACTGTTTCGCGACACTTGGCCGTGGTAAATGCCTTTGCAATCGCCGCGTGGGCGTCGGTCAGCTTGCCTTCGGCCTGTAACTGGGCCATACGGACCAGAAGGCACTGGGAAGCGGTGATGTTGCCGATCATCCTGGCGAGGAGGTCTTGCACCATCTGGAATGAAGCGATGGGCTTTCCGAATTGCTGACGCTCCTGACAGTACTTGAGTGCGTTCTCGTAGGCGCCCATTGCGCATCCGGTCGCCTCCCAACCCACCATGAAGCGCGTCATCTTCAGAACGCGGGCGGTGTCGCGGAACGACTGATCTTGCTGCAGACGATTCGCTTCTGGTATTCGGCAGTCTTCCATGGTGATGAGGCCGTTCTGAACCACTTTGAGCGCAATCTTATTTTGAATTTTTTCTACTTTGAAGCCAGGCGTGGTCTTGTTTTCCACGATGAACGCTTTAACCTGGTTGTCCGCCACGTCGCGAGCCCAGATGATGGATATGTCGCACCAGGGAGAGTTGCCGATCCACTTCTTCTGACCATTGAGAATCCAGGTGTCGCCTTCCCGCCTCGCAGTCGTCAAAAGCCCGCCGGCTGCTCCGGACCCGACTAGTGGTTCAGTTAGGCCGAAGCAGCCGATTGTTTCCCAGCGAGCCATCGGGGGGAGCCATTTCTGTTTTTGTTCTTCCGAGCCGCCCAGGTAGATCGAACCCATCGCTAAACCGTTGTGCACTCCGAAGAATGTCGCGATCGACGAGTCGAAGCGCGCCATCTCCATGGCGATCAAGCCGAATAGCTGCGCACTTCCGCCCCTGCAGCCATATCCCTGCATGGCGACGCCGCCAATGTTGAGCTCTTTCAACGCGGGCAGGATTTCGAACGGAAAAGCATCTTCGACCCAATACTTGGTGATGATGGGTGCGATTTTCGTCTCCATGAAAGCGCGCACTTGCTTCAAAACCGCCAACTCTTCCGTCGGAAGTGTTTCAAGGAGCTCGTAGAAGTCGCTATTGGGTGCGGGTAGTGGCGCAGGCTTTTTGTCTTTTACTGGGCTTGCCATTAAAACCCCTTTCTTGCTGTTTATGTCGTCCGATTGCGATACATCACACAAAAGCAAGTAGGTCGCCAAACGCATTCGGAAATTGTTTGCTGTAAAGAAGGGAGTTGCAGTCTGAAGGGAGGCGTTGATCAATAAATCAGTGTCATCGACAGATCAGTGTCAAAGGGCGTTAACACCGAAGGCATCTACTTGCGCATGCACAACCAAATATAGCGCTGGCCGCGTTGAGTGCCCGGTTTGCTGTACGAATGTGAGTCCAGCGAGGCGGGTCCAGACGAGGTGGGCCAACCTCAGCTCGACTTGGAAGAACGACTCCGGTCGAAGCAGAGTCAGGGCCATGATTTTGTCAGCCAGCAATCGGCAATTGTCGATTCTGCGTTTCCACCTGGTGTCCAATTTTCTCGAGAGCGCGAATGCGCAGCCGGGAGAACATCCCGCCGTGCGCAGCCCACTAGGAGAGAACACTCGTGATCAGAATAGTGCTCAAGAACGGTCATCACATACACCATGCGCTCGAAGGGCTCTAATCCAAGAACTGCGGAAATCTCTATTTGGCGCTCTGCCGGGATTGCCTTGTAGTCGCTATTCTCCGAATTCGATCTCAAACTGCCGACTTGCGTCGCCCGGCCGGGGCTTAACAACCCTCACCGCGTTCTGTATGATCGCGCGGGCGCTCCAGGAGTGCGCCCATTCCCTGAAAACCGGGTTGCCTTCGACTGCAGTCCTCCAGGCCGGAGACGAAGCACTGCTCAGCCCACGCGTGATCCGCCGTAAGCAGAAACGCGAGCAGGTAGAGGCTGTTCATGTTCTCGTCAAAGATTCGGCAGAAGTCGTCGCTGTTGGCGTATGCCGCTGCTCTCGTGATTTGCTTTACCTGCCGCGTGGTCACCTCCATCTTTCTCTCAGTGGACGATGGCATTCTGGAACACATTGGGTCTCCGGCGAACCCGAGGAATGCAACACGATTGCCAAAGCCTTCGATCCGCAAAATACTGAAATCACTGACTCAAGAAAGATCGTTCGAGCTTTGTGTCACGGGATGTCAAATTACAATTGACACTTGTCGAGACCTGCGGACAGGAATGGACATTGCGCTGAAGGGCGAAACGCTGAAGCGAAACTAGGATCGTCGGCACCCTGATTTTGATTTGCCCCCAGAGGGCCTCGTTCGGAAAATTAACCTCGGTTTCTCGAATGCGGGGGCGAGTAAAAACAGGTCAGTCGGGCGGCCCCGAAGCGGCCACCTGCCTGCTCAATTGAGCAGATGTTCGTGGATGTTTTCAAACAACTTGTGATTGTCCCGGTAATCCACGCGAATTCCAATCAGAACCGGGCCAGGCACTTCAAATGCTTTACGCATCACTGGGCCGATTTCTTCCGCAGAATTAATCATCCAGCCACTCGCCCCAAAAGCCTCTGCGTATTTGACGACATCCACCGAGCCGAATTCCACGCCAGAAGTGCGCTTGTATTTGGCCCGTTCCTGAACCCCAACCATGTCATAGGTTCCATCGATCCAGACCATGTGAACGAGATTGAGCTTTAGCCTGACTGCCGTCTCGAGTTCCATCGCAGAGAACAAGAATCCGCCGTCACCGGAGATCGATAGGGTCTTTTCGTGCGGTCTTACGAGGCAAGATGCGATACCCCAGGGAAGAGCCACGCCCAAGCGTCTGCTGTCCGTTGCTAATGAGAATTTGACGTGCTCGAAAGCTGAACAGGAAATGCGCGAGCCAGAGATGAAACGATCCCATATCCAGGCAAAGCGTCACGTCATCTGCGAGCCATTTCTGCAACTCGGCGACAATCCTTAAAGGATGAATCGGATTCTCGTCGTGGCTCTGCATGCCTTCGAACCTCAGGGCCCTCTTAGAGGCGAGGTTGGCGAAGAATCTCTCAACGTCAGCAGCGAGAACCACGGGCGCTAACCAGTGGCTCAAGCGCCGATAGAGTAAGGGCGATGTCTCCTAATATCTCCACGGCGGGGGAATAGAAGTTGTCGACATCGGCTCGAACCGAGTCAAGGTGAATAATTTTCGCCACACGCCGATGATTCCAGATCGACGGATCGTATTCGACAGGATCATAGCCAATCGTGATGATGACGTCCGCAGCTGCCAGAAGCTCATCTCCTGGGGTGTTGTCCAACTGCCCCACGCGTCCCGCAAAGCGATTGAAAAGGTCACTGGACACCGAACCCGCAGCTTGAAATGTCCCAACCACTGGGACATGGGTCTTCCGCAATAGCATTCGAACTGCTTCCGCATTCTCTGGCCTACTTGCCGACAGCCCGAGGAGGATCACCGGACGCTGTGCAGCATTGATAATCTGGGCGGCTCGGTCCAGCGAGTCGCGGCTGCCTGGCCCAAACCTCGGCTGCGCGGGCACCTCCAACACCTCGCACCTAGCATCACCTTCCATAATGTCCTTCGGAAGATTCACAAATGCGGCGCCAGGTCGGTCAGACTCGGCCGCCCGAAAGGCATTTGCCATTACCTCTGCGATCGATTGGGGAGAGCTCGCTTCTGCACTGAACTTCGTCACCGGCTTTAAGACCGAAACAGCCTGAAGGGTCTGGTGGATCTGCTTGAGGTTTTGGGAGGTGGCAACTGAGCCACCGAGGGCAACCAGCGGATCGCCTTCACTATTCGCCGTCGCTAAGCCGGTCGTAAGGTTACTGACGCCAGGCCCAGAGGTGGCGATCGCCACGCCAGCCTTACCAGTCAACCTTCCGATGCCGCCAGCGATGAATGCCGCATTTTGTTCGTGACGACACACGATGGTTTTGATCGAGGAATCGACGAGCGTGTCGAACACCTTGTCGATTTTCGCGCCAGGAATTCCGAAGACATACTGAACTCCGTGCTTTTCTAGCGACTCCACCACGACTTGAGCACCAGTCTTTGCAGCCTTTGAGCCCATCTGTTCCTCTTTACTCAGAACTTCACCGCTTATCGAGTCGTGACTCCGTTCGGCCTTCATGAGATCGGCTTGCGGATCACGCGTTAAATCTGCTTTCAGAAAGTCTTCGGTCTCGGGCAGTGACACGTGCATTTCGTTCATCGCGCAGCCTGCGACCGCGACATCCAGGGCATGGCATTCGAGAACGTGACCGCCCTTCTGCCGATCGGCAGAGAGGAAATGAAAGTGGTATCCAGGAACACTGAACGAGCCGGCGAAGCCGGCGACCAAATGCCAACAAGGGTTCCAGTCATGTCTTCGAATGACGAATTCCTGTTGGCCGGAAGCCGCGGCTTTAAGCTTGGTGCCCTCGGAACGGCTTTCATGACACGGGTTTTCACAGCGAAAACCGACCCGTCAACCCGAAAGGCATAAAAGACATTATCCGAGTCACGTAGCTCATCGCAAACGAGACGTTAGTTCGTCGAAGTTACTTAGTCGGTGCAATTGTTCCGGAAACTTCGGCCTTGAATCGGGTTACGACGCCATATGGGATTAGTTGATCGCCGTCAATCACCGCGACCCCGCCGCTCGAAGAGACCTGGTAACAGATGCCGTCCAACACCACCATTTCTCCATCGAGGTCGATGAACGTTCCCAGCCCAAAGTCTCCATGGCTGCAACAGCCGCGAAACGCGTACGGCTCCCTGGTAAAGACCCTCCACTAGCGCGGCAGAAGTCGACACCTGAAACAAAGTATGGATCGCCTTACCGAAGTATTGGGAGAGCGCTACAGACACGACATGGTCCCTATTTGCCTTTTCTTTACGCGCACGTTCTTCTAGAGCCTCATAGAGGGAGTCGGGCAGGCTACAGTTTATCGACTTCATGATTGGCTCCATCTTGATTTCAGCCGTGATGGCAGACATCGTGCCTCAACGGCCATTGCATCGAGGCCATCAGCCGCGCCCGAAAGAAAGTGCCGCGAGTTTCGCGGGCAATGTGGCCAATGCACAGTCGCGGGGCTACCTCATCGGGGAGAGCCTCAACAAATAATCCAGCTCCAGCTCGCCTTCATAAGTTTCGGCACCGACCTTCAATGCTTCTTTGACGCGCGCTTGCGTGACTTCGCTGGCAACACTCGCATCGGACTCATGGGCTTCCACCAGAAGCCCCTCTGCTATGGAACCAAATGCTCCGGTATCCACGGCCGCCTTGGCGTGAGCAATTGCATGCGCAGGAAATGAAGCTATGCGGTGAGCCAATCTCTCGACAAAAGGCGTCAACTCGTCCGCGGGCAACGCTCGATTGATATAGCCGTAACGTTCCGCCAGTTCAGCCGAGAGATCATTGCAGCCCAGGAGCACCTCCAAGGCGCGTCCCCGCCCCATGAGCCGTGGCAATCTTTGCGTGGAGCCCCCACCCGGAACCAGCCCAATCGCCACCTCTGGTTGGCCGAAGATCGCTTTGCCAACGGCAGCAAAACACATATCCATGGCCAGCGCGATCTCACTCCCTCCGCCACGAGCCCGTCCCTCGACTTTGGCAATAGTTGCCTTGGGCATGTTCCTGAATCGTTCGCCGATCATCTGCGTAAGACGAAAGCTCCGCGTATGAGACATCACTTTGGAAGCGGCTCCAACCCGGCCTAAACCAGAGTGGGCTATAAAAAAATCAGGAAGTGCACTTTGCAAGACCACAACCCGGACGCTCTCATCGGCCTCGAGTTCCCTGCCGAGTTTGTCGAATTCCTGCGACAGAACTTCATCAAGAAGATTTATCGGTGGGTAATCGATGCTTACGAATGCGACTCCAGTATCAAACCCGAACCGGAAACATCTGTAATCAGAATATTGCAAGGGTGTAGCTCCGTTTCGCTTTCTCAGTCGTTCTGCACGGGGTTGGTCAGGACGCCGATCCCCTTGATCTCCACTTCGAAAACATCGCCGGGCTGCATGTAAATAGGTGGCTTGCGCGCCGCTCCGACACCACCCGGCGTGCCGGTGATGATCACATCACCTCGCTCCAGACTCATGGCGACACTGATCATTTCAATCAGGGTTGGAACATCGAAGATGAGCAGGTCTGTGCGCGAATCCTGCATCACGCCGCCATTCAAACGGCCCTGGATGCGCAATCCGCGGGCTCCCGGCGGCACGGCGTCGGGCGTCACCAGCCACGGGCCGAACGACCCGGTGCCATCGAAATTCTTGCCCATCGTCCATTGCGGCGTGCGGAGCTGAAAATCACGCACGGTCGCATCGTTGAACAGCGAGTAGCCCGCCACGTGATCGAGGGCCTGCTCCCGGGAGATGCGGCGTCCCGGCTTGCCAATCACCACGGCCAGTTCGGCTTCATAGTCGAGCGCAGTTGATTCGCGGGGACGCCGGATCGGCTCTTGATGAGCGATCAAGCTCGTCGCGAACCGGGCGAAGATCTCCGGATAGGTAGGCTTCTTCAGCCCGCTTTCTTGCAGGTGATCATCGTAGTTGAGACCGACACAGAGAATTTTCGGCGGTGCGGGCACCGGCGGCAGCAGCCGGACGGCCTTCAGGTCTATTCCCGGCGACTGCCCGAGGGTTCTGCCGACATGCAATAGGTCTGCGCCCTGTGCGATCAGCTCGGGCAGAGTGCCTGGAAATCCACGGTCTGACTGCGTGAGGCCATGCCAGCCCGAGCCTTCGTCCGCGGCAATTCCGGGGACTCCACGTGTCTCAAAATTGACGATGCGCATAGGGGTGCTCCGTTAGGTTGCCTCCGGACGACTCAGTTCCTCGAGCAAATAAATGAACGATTCATACACTCTGCCGGTAGTTTGGCGCATACCCAACTCGCAAGTCCGATTTGCAGAAACGAAACAAGTGTCGTCCCCGGAGCTCTGGATTTGTACGAGTGTGTCGCGGGTGGCGGAGTGAACCAGCTCCGGGTGCAACAGGCCGCGGTCGCCAGCCGTTCCGCAACAAGTCGTTCCCAAAGGAATCTCGGCTCTTTCAGCCAGGGTGCTGGCGATTTCGAGGAGCGTCTCGCTGAGGCCAAGGTGATTCGTGGAACAAGTGGGATGGACCATGATTTTGGAAATCGTTTTGCGAATTTGCAGTGAAGGCAGAAGCTCTTTACACCAAGCAATTGAATCAACGATGGTGACCAGTTTCAGTCGATCCTTACGTTCATCGTCGAGATGCTCCAATATGTCATCTTCGAGACCGAGCGTGCAGGAAGCCGCGTCGACTACTACCGGTAATCTTCCTCCATAACTCCAGCGCCACAGCGCATCGCTCATCTGTTCGGACATCCACGTCTGCCCGCGCTTATAGCCCTTTGAGCTCCACGGCGTCGAGCAACAAAGACCTCTCACGTCATCGGGAATCCAGAGAGGCTTGCCTGCGCGCTTTGACAGAGCCACGAACACCTCAGGAAGCGCCGGGGACGCGGGCTTGGTGTTGTCCCTGCCGAAGATGCGATTGACGCACGCTGGAAAATACACGGCTGCTGCGCCCTCACGTTTCGTCTCGGGAAGCTCGGCAGGAGCGGCGTGTGGCATGGGGCCAGCTACTCCTGGAACCAGATCTTTGCTGACGATGCCGCGAGCCGCGTCGGTCAGAGCTTCAAGCAGATGTGGGCTGGTAAGGCGTTTGCACGATATCGGCCGCCTTAACACCAAGACGAGCCATTTGTTCTACCTCAGCCCACTTCCTGGCCACGTCGAGGGCAAC
This sequence comes from uncultured Acidobacteriaceae bacterium, assembly GCA_963721155.1. Classification (GTDB taxonomy): domain Bacteria; phylum Acidobacteriota; class Terriglobia; order Terriglobales; family Acidobacteriaceae; genus Bog-257. The sequence continues at coordinate 62,700 of CAVRID010000010.1, forward strand.
CTCCTCGGCGCCCGCGGAGTGTTGCATCTTTCGGAAGTGTTTGATCAGTGCCCCGGTATTGATGCCGATGGGACAGACATCAGCGCAGGTGCCGTCGACAGCGCAGGTCTCGATGCCGTCGTACTCGTACTCCTGCTGCAATTGGGTCAGCAGCTTCGACCACTCTGGCTGTCGTGACATTTCGCGCCGAAGGACGATGCGTTGTCTGGGTGTGAGTGTCACGTTGCGACTTGGGCACACGGGTTCGCAGAAACCGCACTCAATGCAATGAGATGCGGAATGAACGTCTTCGATTGCAGGGGTGGTTTTGAGGTTCTTAAGGTGGACCTGTGGATCGTGACTCAGCAAGACATTTGGAGCCAGGATCCCATGCGGATCAAGAAGATGTTTTACCCGCCACATCATGTCGGTGAGCTTGTCGCCCCATTCGCGCCGGACAAAGGGAGCCATGTTGATTCCTGTTCCATGCTCCGCCTTCAAGGAACCGTCATACTTACCCACTACCAACTCAACAAGGTCGCGCATGAAAGCATCGTATTGCTGACGGCTCGCGTCTTCGCTCAGTCGCGCGATCATCACGAAATGCAGGTTTCCATACGCAGCATGCCCCGCGGCCGAAGGTTCATATCCGTGTTTGGCAAGAAGACCGAGCAAGTCACGAGTCGCATTCGCAAGTTGTGCAGGTGGAAAACAAACGTCTTCGATGATGAGGTTTGTGCCTTGCGGACGCATCTCACCGACGATGCCAAGTAGACCATCACGAATGTGCCACGCCAGCTCAATGGCTTCGGCTTCGCGAATAGCTTCCAAGGGCTGCAGCATTTTCACATCACGCAGAGCGGCCCCGACTCTCTTCTTGATCGCCTCAAATTCCTCCTCGTTATCGAAGCCAAATTCCACCAGCAACGCCGCGTTCTTCGGATCGAGATCTTTCCAATACTTTGGCGTGCCTTTCATCAGCTTGGCGGATGCGATCAGCGCTGAGGCGATCATCAGTTCGACTGCCTGCGCTCCGAGATCGACCAGCTTTTCGACTTGCGCGACCGCCGCGTCGATAGTCTCGAATGGCATCCACGCCACCGCGGTTCTTGCGGGCAGGTGATAGGTCTTGTAAACAGCCTCGGCTACAAAGCCGAGCGTGCCTTCTGACCCAACCATCAAGCGCCGCAGGATCTCCAGCGGCGTTTCACCGTCAAGAAATGCATGCATGGCATATCCAGTGGTGTTGCGCATCTGATACTTCCGACGAATCCGATCGCATAACTCCTTATCCACGAGTAGCTCCTCGCGGATCTTCATCAGGCCTGCCGCTATTTCTGGCTCGGAAGCGGCAAAGTCTTCCTCAGCGTTCGGGTCCTCGGTATCGATAATCGTGCCGGTCGTAAGAACGATTTTCATTCCGACGATCGAGTGGTAGGAATCGATCGCAGGCCGGCAACGCATCCCGCCCGCGTTATTGGCCAATACGCCGCCGATGGTTGCAGCGTTAATGCTCGCGGGATCCGGCCCCATGCGGCGGGCGTAAGGTTTCAACACTTCGTTGATGCGTCCAAGCGTAGTGCCAACGTTGCAACGAATCCGCGCCCCGTTGTCCTCGACTTTCCAGCCACTCCAGTGCTGTCTGACATCGATCAAGATGTCGTCGCTTTGCGATTGGCCATTCAGGCTGGTCCCGCCGGCCCGGAAGGTTGCGCGGCGGCCTTTGCGAATGCAGTATCGAAAAATGCCCGTTACGTCATCGATGTTCCTAGGTTGTACGATCACCTTGGGGATATAACGGTAGGGGCTGGCGTCCGATGCATAGCGCACCAAGTCGCTGATGCGATGCCGCACAATGTCCTCGCCAAGTATCTCGATCAGATCAGCCTTAAGTTCTTCCGGAGTTCCCCCAACAAGCCCTTCGTCTACAGCATCCGAACAGGGGGGAACATCAGGGCGGCCGAGGAGTGTGGGGTCTGCTGATAGTAGTTTATGCATTTTCTACTCCGGTTCGTGATGCGGTATAACACCGTTGCAATTGGACAGGCGGCGGTTATCGGCTCATACCACTGATTGTGGTTAGATCAGATTCACCTTCAGTGATGGCGACATACAACGGCATTCGCTTTACGCCAAACGCAGTTGCCGGGTAGACGTTGCGGTACGGCACACTTGGCTCCTTCTTGTTTCGAACTCACACCTGCGAGCTCGAATATGCAAGAACCGTGCCAAGTCAGTGATCCGCCGGACCAATTCGTAAGTGATTGAGATTGAGACAACAGGAATACCAAACCGGCCAACGGCCCTATCCCGCAGCAATGAAAGTCCGATCAGTGTCAATGACGCGTCAGTTTTATTGGCGCAGGATTCTGAACTACAAGGCGCAATTTTCGCAAGGGCCGAAAAGTTCGGTGCTAGGTCACTACCTCTTCGTGGCACACAGTCCGATGCGCTACCATCGCAAGGCGAACGGAAGGTGAGCGTTTTGGTAACAACGACGCCGTTAGATTTGTTGACTTACCAGCAGTTTGCACATAGCGACAGGAATGAGGTCGACCGCCAAACACATCCCGCAATGCCGGACAGACACCGGATATGCACCGGACAAACCAGGACACTCACCGGACGCACTGCACCCCGGCTGTGCGCCCACCGAAGGCGCAAGGGATGCTGTCTTCCTTTCAGATCATTTCCTCGGGTCCGATTGGTTTCTCACATTTTTTCGATAGCTGGAAGCAACACGGGGCGGAGAGGGAGGTTAGTCAAGGCCGCATTTTTTGCGCCGCGTAGCGGTCGGAGCGAGCGCAGAGCCTTGACTGGCCTCCCGCGCTCCGTACACTCGCCAGCAAGAAAATGGGAGATCACCCGTTCCTCCAGGCGCGCAGTCCTTCCCGCGCGGCGCTTTCTTCTGCCCGGCGCGTATTCCGCTGCAAGTAAGAGACTTACGGTAAGTGACTAGGAAACCACCGCGTGCTGCCGTTGTTTTACCATGGCCATGGTAATAATCACGGCCATGTTAATTATCTTGGCCGTGGTACAATAGCTCATGCCCCTTTCCAGTGCCATCGTCGCCGCCAGTCGTGGCCAGGCCTACGAAGACCTGCTGGCCAAGCTCTTCCGTGGGGCCGGATGGAGCGTGCGACGCCAGGCGAAAGACCTCGATGAAGGCATCGATCTCGTGGCCCAGCAGGGAAACCAGAAATACATTGTCCAGATCAAGGCGTCCTCGGAAGCTAGAAGAGACCGGGCGTTGCCTCTCCTGTCGCAAGCCATCCTCGAAGCCCAGGGAGCGGCACAGCGAATACCGGGCCATGCCATTCCCGTCGCCGTCCTTGCAGTTGACCATGTCTCAAAATCACTGGCCGAGCACGTGCAGGCTTTCGTCGAACAGAATGCCCCGAACATGGCTGTCGGACTGATCGACGCCAGTGGATTTCGTATGTTTCGCGGGCTCGGTATGGAATGGCTCAACTCAGCAGGTTCACCTTCGCGCGGCGCGCGCGCGCCGGAGAAACCGTCCTCTCCTGCCTATTTGTTTTCTGACTTGAACCAGTGGATGCTGAAAGTATTGCTTGCCAAAGATGTCCCCGACTCCATGCTCTCGGCCCCACGGAAGCAATATGAAAACGCTTCGCAACTGGCCGAGGCAGCCCAGGTGTCGGTGATGAGCGCGTTCCGCTTCGTCCGCCAGCTTTCGAGCGAAGGATTTCTCGAAGATAATGAATTCTTGCGGGTGGTCCGCCGTGAAGCATTGCTCGAACGCTGGCTGGCGGCGAATCAGCAGCGTGTCCGCGAGATTCCGGTGCGTTGGGTGATTCGCGGATCAAACAATCAACTCGCAGTTGCTGTACATGCGTACGTTTCGAGACTTGCCAGAAAACCTTCGCCGAACAAGCGAGCGGCCCAGGGGCCTTTATCCAAGGCTCCAAATCGGATCTGTCTGGGATTGTTTGCCGCTGCCGAGGCCCTGGGTTTCAAGTTCGTACATGGATCGCTGCCTCATCTCTACCTGGAACGGTTGGATCGGGAAGTGCTCGCGCAACTTGGCCTCTCCATAGAAGATGCCCAGCATCAGGCAGACGCCTTCGTGAGAATTCCAGAAAACGCGGAAGCCATCTTTCGCGCGGCCGTCGAACGCCATGGCGTTCCCGTCGCCGACATTCTTCAGGTATGGCTCGATGTCTCCCACCATCCGGCACGCGGCAAAGACCAGGCCAAAATCATTGCCCAGAAAGCTCTCTCGCAACTATTGGATGGGAAGGACGCATGACTTCGACAGGAGCCGACCTCCAAGCCTTTGCTCGACTGATCGAGTCGCTTACTCCCTGGCTCGACCAAGTGGTGATTATCGGTGGCTGGGCGCACCGACTGCATCGCCTTCATCCCGCCGCGCAGACCTTGGACTATGCTCCTCTTACGACGCTCGACGCCGATGTCGCGCTACCGATCGAATTGAAGGTGGAAGGCCAGGACATCTATCAGCGCTTGCAGGCAAACCGGTTTCAAGCGCAGCTTCTGGGCGAACACAAGCCGCCTGCGACCCACTACCATCTCACTGCGGAGCGCGGCGAATTTTACGCGGAGTTTCTTACACCTTTGGTGGGCGGCGCCAATGAACGAGGCGGCAAGAGCAAAGGGACGACCCAACTCGGTGGCGTAGTGGCGCAAAATCTGCGCCACCTCGAACTATTGCTACGAGCGCCCTGGACTGTCATCTTGTCACGTGCCAGTGGCTTTCCTCTGGAAGGAGAAAAGCCCATATTGGTAGCGAACCCGGCAAGTTTTATCTCGCAAAAGATTCTGATCAGGGGGAAGCGAAACCGCGAGGAACGAGCCAAAGATACGCTGTATATCCATGACACGCTGGAAACATTTGGAGCCGCTCTCGTTGCTTTGCAAGCGGATTGGCGGGAAAAAATTGCGCCCCAGTTACATTCGAGGGCCCGCCGGCAAGTCGAGGCGGCGGGAGAAACTCTCTTTGGGCAAGTGACTGACGAAGTGCGTGAGGCCTCGCGCATGGCACAAGGCAGGACGTTATCTCCGGAGAGAATCCGCGAAGTGTGCGCCTTTGGTATAGGTCAGATTTTTCGGTCTTCTGGAATATGACCCAGTCTCAAAGTCAGCCTACTATCTGCCGGAGGGACAGGAAAGTCGCAGGCAGATCGGTCACCGGAACATGGCGAGGGTGTAAAGACAATGGCGGGGCGGCCAAATAATCGACCCCCGACGGTCCCACTGCTGGACGGAGGGCTGACTATTTCCCCTTGCTCTGGCCGCGCTTGGTGAGGAGTTCCTGCGCCTTTGTGGCCTTGGTTGTCTGGACTTGGCGAAAGAGGATGGTGAGCTGTTCTTGGGCAATCTTGTCGCCACGCAGCAGCGGTTCCAGCGTGTTCATGAGAAGCATCTGAATACCGACAAGTTCAGTGAAAATGTGCATTTCCATCTGCGTGTGACTGCCGACAACGACACTGCTCAGCAATCGATCGCGCGCCCATTCGCTCTGAGTTTTTCCCGCTCGCGCCGCGGCCTCTTGGACCGCCTTCGCCTCATCTGCCGTGAGCTTGGTACTGAGGTTGCAAGAGCGCCGTGCGCGGCCTCGCAACCTCCCGGAAACTCGTTCCTCGATCATGTCAATGTCAGCCATACGGGAACCTCCGGTAGTTGCCAGGGGCGGTATCTCTTCAGATACCGACTCATTTCAAGATCGTGTGTTTTCATCGGTATCTGCCGAGATACCAAAGTATCTCGGCAGTTCCCTATCAGGGGTGGAGTGTCACAATTCTTCCGGTGCGAAGCACCGTTCTTGCTCCGGCACGAACTTGAATGCCGGATCACGCCTTCACCACCCCCACAGAAGGTGTTGACTCCACCCCGGCTACGAGCTTCCTAGCAGGCTCCTCCGACGCACCGTTGCTCGGACCCTTACGGACACGCAATGTAGAAGGAACCTCCTTGGCCTGGGGCGTCTTCAGAAAGTCCTGAAAGTCGCGGTCCTTCGAAAAGACATAGTTGAGCGCTTTGTCCACAACATCGTCTGCGGATGCGTGGACAAAAGCGGCGTATTGATCGACCTGCTCGGCGGTGGCCTCATCCGAGCCGAACCGAAGCACAGAAGTAGTGGGTCTGGTTGATTTCGAGCAATGGCATTGTTGTTCTCCTTATAGGTGGTGGAATCAGGCAATCTTTCTGCGGCAATCATTCTTTGCGCCGTCTGTGCGATTTCCCGTGGACGAGCGCGGCAAAGTGCGACTGGAATCTCGAATCGGCGACGAACTTCAAGCAACGTGACAACGTGGTCTATCGGAATGCCTTCGATGAGCCCACGTCTGGCCGACGCAACATCAAGGCGTCCGATTTGGCGGAATGGAATGAGCTCGCGACCGATGGAGCATTTGCACCTCCCGCAGCACCTCAAATGCGCTGCTTGTGGCGCAAACGTAACGCTGCTCAAACACCATGTCCAACAACTTCTCGTCACTCTGTTATTCCTGGGAGGAATAACAGCACACATGCTGCCGAAACCCATCCAATCGCGTCGTTCGCCCCAATGTTTTGGACAAAGGGTCTAGCCAGAAGCGATTAGTCGCGAATGCGTCCGGGATGCGGCACGAAAAAAGGACCGCTTGCGGCGACCTTTAGCGATGTTGTGATGGCGTAAAACGAGAGCTCATTTTCCTCTAAGACTACCGCCCAAGTGCCTACTGGATGAGACGTATGAGGTTGCCGCCTTCTCTGTGATTCAGCGATGCAAATTGCTGGGCCGGTCATCCAGATGCAACGTACTCAATGAAATCGGCTTTACGAATCGGTGCGATGCAGTCTGATATTCCCGGCGGGAATATCACGCGGACGAAAAGTTGTTGGACAAGACTAGCGGATTCGAGCAGATTGGTTTACAACACCTCTTTCGCCGAGGCAATGTCCAAAACGAGGTTCTACTCCGATGCAAAGTGAAACCGATCGGCAAATTGTCGAAATTAGGTCCGTGGACAGGAACCAAGTACAGCGAGCCCAAGGCGAATCCAATTTTGAATCATTGCTGGACGTGGCGGAAGCCGCAAAGTTCTTGAGAATTCACCCCAGGACCCTGCGTAACAAAGCTCGCCTCGGAATCATTCCGGGCGTTCACGTCGGCAGACTCTGGCGATTTCGGCCTTCAGCACTCAACGAGTGGCTGGATGGGATCGCAAGTTGAGGAGCTAGCGTGCCGACAAAATCTCTCTCGACCCTTGTGCAGTCCTGGACTATTCTGGACTGGGCTGTCAGTGCCGTTTAAACAAAGGAGGAATTTTGTTTAGACGGACACGCTACCAACAAGGAAGTCTGAGGCTCGAAGAGCGGAAGAGAGGTTCCGCAGTATGGGTATACCGGTGGTGGGAAAACGACATCACGGGGAAGCCAATACGTCGCAAGGTGCAGCTGGGATGTTTGGAGCGATATCCAAACGAATCAGCGGCATGTGCGGCAGCAGACGCTCTTCGGTTAACAATCAACAATCAATCCAGGCGAAAGAACCTGCAGAAGACAACCGTGAATACTCTTTGGGAGCACTACTGTCGAGAGGAGATGCCTCTCAAAGAGATATCCACGCAAGATGCGTATCTGGTGTATGGAAAAAATTGGATTCTCCCACGATGGGGAAAGCTCCTTTTGGAGGACATCAAGACCATCGAGGTAGAACGCTGGCTACGAGCAGCAGAAGTTGCAGACGGGACCAAAGCCAAGATCAAGTGCGTCATGTCGGCTGTGTTCTCGCATGCCGTTCGCTGGGAGTTTTGTGGCCACAATCCAATTTCATCGGGAATACCAGTTGGAACGGGTGGGCAAAGAGGGCCAAGCACGGGCGTGCGCGTCAGTGCGAAGCGTCAGAAATCTCCGCTCGTCCTTTCACCGGAAGAGGTCATACTCGGTCTGGCGCAACTGGAATTTCGCGATCAGATTCTCGTGTTTCTGGACGGTGCCTTAGGAATCCGACAAGGGGAACTCGGGGCACTGCATTGGCTGGACTGCGATTTCAACAATATGAACTTCAGTGTGCAGCATTCCTACTACTGGCGTCGGGGTGGGCACCTGAAGAACACAAAGACGGAAGCGTCTGCAAAGCTATTGCCGATGCATCCGAGTCTGAAGCAAGCCTTGCTGGAGTGGAGGTCGCTAAGCCTCTACAATCAGCCGGACGATTTCGTCTTCCCTTCAGAAAGACTGAAGGGCAGGAAACCGCTCGACTTGGCTTCGGTGTTGAAGAAGAAGATCCAGCCGGCCTTCAAGAGGATCGGCATCACCGGCGTTGGCTGGCACACTTTTCGGCACACGGTAGGAACCATGCTGGCAGAGATGGGCGAACACCAACTGATGATCCGCGACTACTTGCGTCACAGCGATCTGCACGTGACCAACAAGTATCTCCAGGCAACGACAAAAAGCAAACGCCTAGCGCAGGGGAAGCTCGTGGATGCCATCCTGCCGGGGGGTGTGTTGTCGGGAAGCAAATCAAACCTGATCCATTAGCGCCTGAGAACTGCTCTTCTCCCGGTTATTTGGTTGGGAGGAACGGTGAATCGGCAGATGCAGAAACGCTTATTGGACCCAAACGGACCCAGATTGCTTTTACTGGTTCCTTGTAAACCATTCAAAAGAATGGCGGGGACGACGGGACTCGAACCCGCGGCCTCTGC
>CAVRID010000011.1:0-314257 GCA_963721155.1 uncultured Acidobacteriaceae bacterium
CATCACGTGCGGGCTTGATCGACTGCGCAACTTCTTCGGCGATCTCCCACTGCGTAGCCGCCGGCAGCGGGATACCCAACTGTGCCTCCAGTTGTTCCAGCCGGTAGAACGGAGTCCCGCTGCCGTACTTGAGCTGGGCGATCATCGCCGCCGCCGTTTCATCGTACTTGTCCGTTCCCACTCCTTCCGGCTCCTGGGCCGTGAACACCTGCCCGCAGGCGCCGCAGCGCAACCGCTCCAGCGAGTAGACCGTGGCCGCCAGCGGCGCCTGGCCGATGATCCGCACCAGCACCTTGGGCTCCTTCTGCCCGTACACATTGCCTTTGCCGCACTCCGGGCAGCGGTCGCCATGCGTCAGCTTTTGGTGCTTGATATCCACCTTCCGCGCGCCGCCAAACGCTTCTGCTCCGTTGCGGCCGTGCCCGGTGGCGGAGGGGTATTGCTCTCCGGCTGTGTCCCGGCACTTTTTCCGAGTCTTCGGGCGTTTCCAGCACCGCACTGGCTTTCTCCGTATTGCGCGGCCGCCCAGCATCGCCGCCAGAGCATGCAGCGCCTCTTTGAGCTTGTCGTGATCGGACTCGCTCAACGGCGATTGACGCGCGCCGTCCAGCACCCGATCCAGCTCCTCCAGGTTCACATCGATGCGGCGCCTGGCGGCCCTCATGCTACGCCTCCCAGCAGTTCGCGAAACCGCTTCGTCAACGGATAACCCAGAACCTCTTTGATCGATCGGTTCGGGACGTAGCTGTTGGATTGCTTGCCGCGTCCCGTGGTCCTGCCCATCAAAACCCAGTTGGCCGCCCGGTAACAGGTTCCGCGGAACCGCTCCGGATCGACGAACGTCTCCAGGAAGTAAATCGGATGCCCATACATCTGCTGCCAGTCAGCGGAGATCCGCGCCGCCATCCGGCCCAAGATATGCGACGCCAGATGCTCGACCCGCACCCAGGGCAGGATCAGGAAGCGCGTGTTGTATGCGATAAAGCGGATGTGGCTGCGTCGCGCTGCGGCGTCCCAGCCGATGTAGCGGTCGCGACTGCCAAGGTGGCGCGGAGCTGATGACCAGGCCAGGCATGCGATTGGCCGGCCTTGTGCCCACACCAGATACTTCAGGTGCTCTCCCACCGGCTGTTCATAGCCAAGATAATGATGCTCCTCCATCAGGCTGTTGAACAGCGGCTCCTGCGCGGTGCGCCGCACCTGCTCGAACTCGAGCGGCGCAGATTGCGCAACGGTCTTCCATGGGCGTCGTATCGATCAGCACTGGAGCCGGCCGGGCTCTGTGCGCCAGCGGATTATGCCGCACATAACTCACCGGCGGCAACGCGATCTGGCCGGCTCGCTCCAGCATCAGCAGCATGCCCCGGCACACCATATCGCGCAACGCGCCATTGGCTTGCCGCCACTGCCAGGCTTCACATAGCTTGATCGACAGCTTGCGCCGGCTGTCCTGCGGGTGCGCTCGATCAGCTCGCGTATATAAAGGATGTCTTCCTGGCGTGATCTCCCGGCCGCGATATCTGAACTCGGCCATTGCCAGCAGTATGAACCAGCTTTTCTTGGAACGCAAGGGGGTAGAGATGACTTTCTTCGATTCTTACTTCAGCGCGTTCACTCGCCGCCACATCGGCGCCGCCCGGACGCGCGACACGTCGCCGGCCGCCATCAGCAACTGGGCTTCGTAGGCCTCCAGCTGCTTGGCCGCTGCGTTCGCTTCCGGCCACCAGACGAACCGTCCTTTGGAGAGCCGCTTTTGCGCCAGCCAGTATCCTTGGCCGTCATAGCTGAGCAGCCGGATCGAGGTTCCGCGGCGGCTCCGAAACACGAACACGCATCCGGAGAACGGATCTTCGGCGAGCTTCTCCTGGCAAACGCGGCCAAGGAATCGATCCCCTTACGTCCGTCGACGGCTCGATGGCCACCAGCACGCGCATCTGCGCCGTGATCTGGATCATCGTTCCGCTTCCCGCCAGGCGCGCAGCAGGCTTGCCCAGTCCGGCGCAGCGGAGGCCTTCCACTGAATGCGCATCTTGCTCCCGCTCGAGGACTCGAACTCGATCACGCACTCCGCACCGTCGCCGGATGCGCGCGATCAGTTCCACGAATGCCGGCTTGGTTGCCTTCTTCTGAGGGTCGGAGCTCCGCCGAGCCGTTTCTTCAGCCCCATATAGTCCAGCCGCAACGGATGAGCGACCGGATATACGCCGTGTTGCCGGGCCAGTTCCACCGCAGCCTGCCACAGCGCCTCCGGCAGCTTCGTCCGCTGCGGCTGCGTGCTTCGAAACTGATCCAACTGGCGCTGCAATTGCGCGATTGGTTCGGGAATGGGTGTGTGCTTTTACTGGTTCAATATCAGCCGTCCTCGGCGACTGATTGAACTTAACAAGGTGAGCTAGACGGCGTCACGCATGCTTGCCGAAAACTCACGGAGTTCAGCGGATGCGGCGGGGCTAATTCTTCGCCTCCGACTCAACCGCAAAGTCCCCCGCCAGCCAACCTCGCCAGCACGGTAGACGGGCTTGTTCAGACGCAGATGCAACAGTACGGTATTCCCGGGATGGTCGTTGCGATGGCCAAGGGTGGCATCTCGCTATACGTCCATGGGTACGGCGTCAGCAACCTCGAAACCAGGTCGACGACACAAACCGACACCATCTATGAAATCGGCTCCATCACCAAGCAATTCACCGCAGCGCTAATTATGAAGTTGAAGGAGCAAGGGAAATTAGCAGTAGATGATCCCGTCTCGAAGTATCTCCCCCAATACAATTTTCCATCTGCCGTGACGATTCGCATGTGCCTGACCCACACGTCAGGGCTGGCCGATTACACCAATTTTCCGCAACTGGGCGACTGGGTCAGGAATGGTGTTTCAGAGACGACAGTTCTGACTGCAGTCAGTCAAGCTCCACTCCAATTCCAGCCGGGAACGCAGTACTCGTACTCGAACAGCAACTTCTTCCTCCTGGGCAGCATTATTGAAGGGTTGACCGGACAATCGTACGAAACCAGCCTTGAACAATCGATCTTCCAGCCACTCTCCCTGCAGAATACGTACTATCCACTGCCTCCCGCGGGCCAGTCCGCGACTGGCTATACAAACAATGGAGCGGGATTGGTTCCTGCCATAGTATGGGATCGCTCTGCCGCGTTTTCGGCCGGGGCACTGAGCTCAAATGTCTACGACTTAATTGCCTGGGATCAAGCTTTAACGTCAGGGAAAGTGGTGTCAGCCCAATCGTTTCAGGAGATGATCACATCCAACGGTTTCACGGACTCAGGTGGGACAAGCTACGGTTTTGGTCTGGCGCTTTCAAAGTTCAGCAACCGGCCGATCGAGTGGCACACCGGACAGATCGGCGGATTCTACGCGGAAAATGTCGTATTTCTGGATGATGGTTTTACGCTGGTCGTACTCACCAACGATCAGGATGTCGACACCGACCCGTTTGTCCTCAAGATCATGAACGCCGTTTGCACTTCAGCGGAACTCTCAAGCAACTGCTGAATTGCTTGGTCTCGCATACTCCGCAATCTTGGTAATAGGATCTCCCAAGAGGCCTGCATGACATCAGAGGTCATTGCCGTCGTCCTTGGAGGCAAGAAGATCCTGGGACGCGCGATCAAGAGCTCACTCGATTTGACGGAACTGATCCGCAAAGGACTACCCGCCGGCAGCCCTCCGTTTTGCAGGCTTGCCGCCACTAGCAATGAGACCCCACGCCAGCCGAACGTTTGCCGCTAGCTGATCTTGGCGCGCTTTGACCCATGGGGCATAATGCTTTTCTGTGATCTTGACGCTCTTATGACCGAGCAAGATTGAAACTTGTTCCAGCGGAACGCCTGCAAGAAGCATTTCGACCGCAAACGTATCTCGGAACATGTGAGGATGGCACCGTTTTGGTGACCCGTCATCACGCCGAATGTTTGCAATGGTGAAAAGCCGACGAAAGCTTCGCTGCCAGTTGCCGACCACCGACTTTGGAGATCCGTTTCCCGACCAGAAGAAGTAGCGCGGATTGGGGGAAGGGCCGGGCGGGATATTTCTGAGTGCCTCAGCTACATCGTGTGGCAGTGGAACGTAAACAGGATTACCGGTCTTTGCACGATAGAGGAACAGTTCGTCTTTGTCGTTCAGCCTGCGACGTTCCAGCGTCACCGCATCCCTGATAGCGAGGCCGCTCCAGCGCATCAGCAGGATCAAGATGCGAAGTCGAGTGGCTTGATTGCGGCATTCCAGCCATCCCTTTGGCTGATAAATGTACGTTGAATCGACGATCAGATCGAACTCAGATTTTGGAAAGTAATCCGTGGGTGGGCCTTCGGCACGGATTCGACCAAGAAGAGCCGCAGGGTTGGACTTAATCCATCCGAGGCGCATGCCGTAATAGAAGAAGCCGATCAAGCGCTCCTGCTTCTTCTTCTTGGCAAGAGGACCATCCGTCCAAGTGTCGCGGAACGCTTCAAGATCAGCCGTGGTGATTTCAGCCAAGTGCTCGAATCCGGCCGAGGTCGCCCAGGCTAAGAACTGTTTCTCAAAGATCGTCTTCAGCTTGTCAAGAGTCGAGTCAGCGAGATTCTCATTGCGCTTGCTGGCAAGGAACCGTTTCACTGCATCCTTGACGCTAATGGGCTCGGAGGTCCGGCTCGGCGCTTCGCCGGCGCGGATTGCGGCCGCGCGTTGTTCCGCCTCCTCTTCAAGCTGTCTGCGTTTGTCTTCTGCCTTTTCCCAGCTTCGGGTGTCGGCGGTCTGGCGAATTGTAGAACCGGCCAGGACGCCACGAATCCACTTAGGACAACGGCAGCGCTTCCAGAAGCGATCAGATTTCTTGGGGCAATCGGATGTGTGGCGGGCGTAAACGAATAGGGCCAAACCGTACCTCTTTGTACCGCCTGCCGAAGCGGCGGTACAAAAACGGTACAATATTTTGGTCTAGTTTGTAAACACCTTAGAATCAGTAGATTAAGCTGGTGGAGGCGGCGGGAGTTGAACCCGCGTCCGAAAATGCTGCCGGCAAAGAGCCTACATACTTAGTCACATTCATGCGCCGGAGTTACCCGGCACTCTCGCCAGCCACGCTCAGAACGGACAAGAAACGCGGCTGACCAACCTGATGATCTCGCCACAAACTCACAGGTGGAGAGTCTGCAGCCAGCTCACTGTGCGACGCCCTTTCTCAGCCCATGAGCAAAGCCGAGGAGGACGGCAACTTAACTAATTAAGCTGCGTATGCCAGGTTTTGATTGGCAATTGTGTTTTTGCACACGATTACGGATGCGTGCACTCCGGTATGCCTCTTTACCGCAATCACTTCCGTCGAAGCCGTGACGCCCCCGAAGTAACTACGACCTCCTTCACTCTACCAGCCATGGCAGGGAAGTCAATCGCAGTCATTTAGATGCCAATCTCTGCGGCGCCGATTCTTTGCGGCGCAATCCCCGAGAGTTCACAGCGAAGCGCGATCTGCCGCCAATCTCGACGGCGGCGAAATGTCTCTACGACTGTAGCTTGTCGAAATCATAGGCAATTCATTGATTCCTGCATCCCGATGACACAGGGATCATCCAAACCTTTTGCCTGCCTGTTAGTCTCATACGAGTGGCGCGAATGGCCAAACTAATTTATCAACGCACTGCGATTGACTACCGAGAGCTCTTGAAGTCTGGCCTCGTGCCCGCTACTCAGCGGGCTGTTGTTGGGAGATGATGCGTGATTCCCGACTGCATCTCGTTCAACGACATCCCCCACACCACCCGAGTTTTCAGCGACTTCCTTTCCTACTCTCCTGAGGTCCGCAAATTTTTCTCGACGCAGCCAGACGTGGAGCACGTCGCCGCCTTCGCCCAGTATGTACCTCGCGATCGCGAACGGCAGGCTCGCGTCGCCGATGCGCTGGACAAGCAGAACCGGGCATGGGGAGCGTCGGAGCAAACGCTGCGCAACATTCAGCGGCTGCGCGATGGCGCCTTTGCCGTAGTCACCGGCCAGCAGGTTGGACTTTTTGGTGGCCCGCTGATGTCGCTGTTCAAGGCCGCATCGGTGCTGGCGCTGGCGAAACAACTCGAGCAACGAGGCGTCGACTGCGTGCCAGTCTTCTGGATGGCATCCGAAGATCACGACCTCGACGAAGTCAACCAAGCTTTGTTCCTGACACACGAATTTCAGCTGGTTCCGTTTAAGGCCTCTACCGCCGGAGTGGCCGGTTCTCCCGTCGCGCATATTCGCTTCGCCGACGGGACCAACGAGATGACGGCCGAAGCAGCGAAGCTGCTGGGCGAATCGGTTGCCGCCGATTACCTGCGCGAGAGCTACACCGAGGGCGAAACGTTTTCCAACGCGTTCGCCAAACTCTGCACGCGCATCTTTAGTGGGCGCGAGCACGGGCTTATCTTCCTCGATCCCGCTGACCCGCAGCTGCATCGCATCGCTGCGCCACTGTTTGTGGATGCGCTGCGTCGTTCCGCCGAACTCGACCAGGCGGTGCTGGCGCGCAATCGTGAGTTGCGCGAGGCTGGCTATCACGAACAGGTTAAGGTCACCGGAGAATCCACGCCGCTGTTTACCCTGGTGGACGGCGCGCGCGTGCCCGTGCACCGTGCCAATGGGGCTTTCACGATTGCCAGGAAGTCCATTTCCCCAGAAGAGCTGCAGAAGCGAATTGAAGAGGCGCCCGAAAACTTCAGCGCCAACGTACTGCTTCGTCCCGTGCTTCAGGATTACTGGCTCCCCACGCTGGCGTACATTGGCGGCCCGGCGGAGATCGCATATTTCGCCCAAGCCGCGGTTGTGTACGAGAAGCTGTTGGGCCGAATTACTCCCATACTGCCACGCATGAGCGCGACCTTGATCGAGCCCCGCATCGAGCGGCTGCTTAACAAGTACGAAGTTGAGTTGCCGGAATTGTTCCATGGCGAGTGTCAGCTTCGCGACTGTCTTGCTGCCCGCTCACTGCCCGCCGAACTGAAGCAAGAGATCGTGGATGCGAGGCGCTCGGTTGAAGCGGCCATGACGCGGATTAGCCTGTCGTTAAAGCAGCTGGATCCAACGTTGGTGGAAGCCGCCGGGCGTGCTGCCAGCAAAATGCGCTATCAGGTGGACCGGCTGGAGAAGCGTGCCGCGCAGGCGGAGCTACGCAGGACGGAGATTCTGTCCCGACATGCCGCGCAGATCGAGAACGCGCTTTATCCCAAGAAGTCACTTCAGGAGCGCGAGATCGCAGGCATCTGCTTCTACGCCAACCACGGTCCGGAGTTCATTGATCGCTTGATCGAGTTGGCCCAGACCCGTTGTCCCGAGCACAAAGTGCTGCGGCTGGGCTAAGTCGTGGTTTCCAACGCAATCCCCTCCCACTTCTCCTCAAAGCAGTGTAAGCTCGTTAACCGCTAGATTAATCGCGAGACATCATTGTGCTGGCAAACATTCTCATCATCATCGGTTGTGTTGTGGCCTCAACGGCGTTTCTTTTCCTGGTCACCCGCAGCTCTGGGGCACATGCGCGCAAAGAGTCCAACGACTTTACCGGCGCCGTGGTTGCCGTGATCGGCACTACCTACGCGGTGATTCTGGCGTTCACGCTGGCCGGCGTGTGGGCAATGTTCCAACAGGCCCAGGCCAATGAAGAGCAAGAGGCCAATGCGCTGGTGAACGTCTTTCGCATTGCCTCGCAGCTCAAAGATCCAAACGCCAAGGCCATCCAGGACCTATGCGTTCGCTATGCCGACAACGCTTTGCAGCGGGAGTGGCCCGCGATGTTGAAGGAGCAGATGCCGCCGGAAGGCGGCGCGATTATCAACCAGCTTTGGACGCAGGCGGGGGAAATTCAGGCGCACGCGCAACCCGACGCCATTGCAGCCTATCAACTGATGGAGGAGTTACGAGGATTGACCCAATACCGCCGTATTCGGGCGATGCAGGTGCGCGAAGCCCTGCCAAACATTCTCTGGGCAGTCCTGCTGGCTGGAGGTATCATCACGGTTGCGTCGTCTTGCTTCTTTGGAGTGCCCAGCTTCCGCTTTCACTTGTTGCAGGTGGTGGTGCTCAGCTTCTTGATCGCATTGGTGTTGGTGGCCATCGCAGACATAGATCAACCTTATCAAGGCAATGTGAGGGTGGCGCCGCAGGGCTTTGAGTTCGCCATCAAAACGCTCCACAACCAGCCCAGTCCCTAGGCACGGGACGATTCAGATCGGCAATCCGAAGTAGTGCCGAGCCAATCAAGAAGCCAGCGGATCGTTCTTTTCCTTGTTCTGGTTCTGTTTCTGATCTTCCGGCTGCGGACGTTTGCCATCCTGACAGGTGATATCTGTGTCGCGCTGGAGTTGGTTGCGGCCTTGCGGCTCGCCAGTATGCTCTTCGTTTTGTCCTGGCTCGGGGAAGTCGCTATCGGAAGACTTTATTAGCGCATCCTGATTGCGATGTCCCATTTCTCCAGTGCGAGAAATGTTGGTCGCCTGACCAGGCTGGTTCTGCTCCACTGCGCCCTTACCAATGTCTTCATCACGAGTGTTCGGTTTGTTATGAGGCATAATTCTTTTGCGAATAGATGAAGGGCAAGCGGGATACGTTGTACGACAGCCAGCGACTTTGATGTTTGTCACGTTGTTATCGTAAGCAAGAAAAAGCCGGCGATCTTCTGCCGGCTTTGGTATGAAGTATGAATGAAGCTAGTTTTCGAGGGCTCCGACTGCAACTTGCGTTTCCTGCTTTACGATGATCTCCGAAAGCTCCTTCACGCCGTATTCGTACCCCCGGTCGAAGGCTTTCAGGTTCAGATCCCGGTAAGCCGGAGGCACGGAATCGCCCACGGCGTTCCGCAGCGCCTCACGTCCAACTACCTGGGTGATGGCTCCGAAGAATCCGACCATCACAATGTTCAGAACCATTTTCTTGCCGAGTTCTTCCGCGATGCGGGTAGCCGGCACGCTGTAAACGCGCACTCCGGCCGGCAACTCCCCGATCCGAACCAGGTCTTCCTCGATGATGAGAGTGCCCTCGTCCTTGAGCTGGGGAGCGAACAGCCCGTATGCCTCTTGCGACATCACTACCAAAATGTCGGGACGCGGCACGTAGGGATACAGCACGGGCGTGTCGGCGAGAATGAGCTGGGCGCTGCAGGCTCCGCCGCGGGCTTCCGGGCCGAAGTTCTGCGTCATGGTGGAGTAGCCCGGCTGATAGATACAGCCTGCCTTGCCGATGATAATGGCCGACAGGATAACGCCCTGGCCTCCAAATCCTGCGATACGGATCTCGCTTACTGACATGAACAAGCCTCCGTTTCCACGTAATCGTCACCCAAAGTGTCGAACAGTTGGTCGTGCATGAGATCGCGATAGTCGCTGCGCTCCCGATCCACAAACTTGCCGACGGTAATCTCGCCGCTCTTGGTTAGCGCGACATCTTTCGTCGCAGCCCCGTTGCGGACTTTGCTGACCTCTTTGTAAAACTTCATGGTGTCGAGACCATCGCCCATCTTGTTGCGCCGCTGGTACAGGGTCGGGCAAGGCGACAAGTACCTCGATGAAACTGAAACCCTTCTTGGCGAACATCTCCTGCATGGAGCGCGCCAGTTGCTTCACGTGAAACGCTGTCCAGCGCGCTACGTAAACCGCTCCTGCTGCTTCCACCAGATACGGCAGATTGAACGACGGATCGTACGTCCCATAAGGATTGGTCGAAGTGATGACGTCGCCCGGCGTGGTCGGCGCCGTCTGCCCACCGGTCATGGCGTAGATCAGGTTATTGATGCAGATAACCTTGATGTCCACATTGCGGCGCGCGGCGTGAATCAGGTGATTACCGCCGATTGCAAATAGATCACCGTCACCCGAATAAACCACCACGTTCAGTTTAGGATTCGCCAGCTTCAATCCGGTGGCGAAAGGAATGGCGCGGCCGTGCGTGGTGTGAAACGAATCCTGCTTCACGTAGCCGGCGACGCGTCCCGTGCAGCCGATACCAGAGACGATGGCCACATTCTTGGTGTCGATCTTGGCATCGATGAGCGCGTGGGCGAAGGAGTTGACGCTGGTGCCGATGCCGCAGCCGGGACACCAGATATGAGGAATGCGGTCCATCCGCAGGAATTGTTCGACGGGGTTTTGGACGTTTAGTTCACACAGTTCACTCATCGTGCCGCCTCCATGATGGCCTGCAGAATGTCTTCCGGACGGTGTACGCTGCCTCCGGCATGTCCGACGAAGCGGACCTTTGCTTTCCCGGCGGCGCGTTCTACCTCGCGTACCATCTGTCCCAGGTTCAGCTCTACGACGACAATTGCCTTCACCTTGCTGGCAATTTCTTCGATCTGCTTTTCTGGGAAGGGCCATGCGGTGATCAGGCGGAACTTCCCGACCTTCACACCTTTCTTGCGCGCCAGCTCGATAGCTCGTTGCGCCACTCGCGAGGTGATGCCATACGACACCACGACGACTTCGGCACCCTCGAACTGTTCGGCTTCGTACAGAGTGATCTTGTCGACATTCTTCTTGATCTTGTCCTGCAGCCGCCGCACCAGCTTGTCCTGCGTGGCGGGCGTCATGTCGGGATAGCCGCGCTCGTCGTGGGTCAGGCCGGTTACGTGGACGTTGTAGCCTTCGCCGGTCCGCGGCATGTCGGGCACCAAGTCATCACATGGCTTGAACGCGAGAAACTCGTCGGGTGGAAGCGTAGTATACCGGCGCGGCGTGACTTCGATCTGCTCCGGTGGAGGAATGACCACCTTCTCCGTCATGTGGCCGACGACTTCGTCCATCATGACGAACACCGGGCAGCGATACTGCTCGGCGTAATTGAACGCGGTGATCGTCAGATCGAAGCACTCTTGCGGAGAGTTCGGGCACAGCGCGATCACTTCGTAATCGCCGTGCGATCCCCAGCGCACCTGCATCATGTCGGCTTGCGCGGGCAGAGTCGGCAATCCGGTCGAAGGTCCGCCGCGCTGCACGTCAACGAAAACGCACGGGGTCTCCGTCATGACCGCCAGACCGATGTGCTCCATCATCAAGGAGAATCCCGGGCCAGAGGTCACGGTAAATGCCTTGGCTCCGCCCCACACGGCGCCTTGCAGTGCAATCGAGGCCGCCAGTTCATCTTCCATCTGAATGAATGTTCCGCCTACGGTAGGTACACGGGCGGCGAAACGCTCAACGACTTCGGTTGAGGGAGTGATGGGATAGCCGGACGAGAACCGCGCGCCAGCCGCCAATGCGCCTTCGCAACAAGCGTGGTCGCCGTCCAGGAAATGTGTTCCGGTCATGACACCAGCAGGGTCAGCGTGCATCTTGGTCCTCCTTGGCCTCGGCTTCGGGAGCCACTGCAGGAGCCGCGGCCTCGACGTTTTCTTTCGGCGGCGCTGCGAGCTTGTGTCCGAAGATCGCGAAGTCGGGGCAATACATGCCGCACAAATCGCAGCCACTGCACTTCTCGGGATGGACCATGTAAGGGGTGTGATAGCCCTTGGCGTTAAAGGCGGAGGAGAGCGCCAGATACGTGCGTCGGACAGAACTCTACGCAGAATCCGCAGGCCTTACAGCGCTCAACCACGATCTGTACCGAACCTTTGGCCATTGCTGCCCTTTCTTCTTGGCGCTACGCCTGGGGAGCGGCAGCCTTGACGGCGGCATCTTCCTTATTAAACCTGGCGGCACCTGGAATTACGTTGCGGCTGGAGAGGCTCACCCACCTACCGAACGATAGTTCGATTTTTAACCAGGCATGGCCCAAGGCGAAGTGACAGCGGTCACATGACCATGTGAGGTGCAGCACGGGGTAAAACGTCAGCCATCGGCCGTAAGCGGGCTCGCTTTTCGCCCTTCGCCATTCGCTCCTCGGTTCTCCGGCGCTGCCATCCCGACCGAAGGCTTCAGCCCGAGGGGAGGGATCTGCTTTTTCCGCCGGGGTACTCGGCAATCCCGTGATATTATATGTACACATTGTACATATATAAGAACGCGCCCATTAACGGGCGAAGATGCTTTTTGAGTGGGACGAGAGTAAGAGGCAGGCGAACCTCGCAAAGCATCCTATCGACTTTCAGGATGCCAAACGGGTGTTTGACGGGCCGGTATTCGAGAGCATGGAGAGTCGTCACGGTGAAGATCACATAGTCGCTATCGGTCTTATGGAAGACATTGAAATCGTGGTCGTCTATGTAATGCGCGGCAAACGGCGTCGAATTATTTCAGCAAGGAGGGCACATCGCGATGAAAGGCAAGACTACGCAAACCACCTCAGGGGCGCGGAGCAAGGGCAGGACTGACTTCAAACGCTTGCGCCAGATGCGCGATGCGGACATCGACTTCTCCGATATTCCCAAGCTGGGTAAGTCATTCTGGAAGACCGCGAAGCTCACCATGCCGGAGCCCAAGGACCGCCTGACCATCCGGATTGACCATGACGTTGTGGAATGGCTCAAGAAAAAGGGCAGCGGCTACCAGACCCGCATTAACGCCATTTTGCGCTCGTACAT
This sequence comes from uncultured Acidobacteriaceae bacterium, assembly GCA_963721155.1. GTDB lineage: Bacteria > Acidobacteriota > Terriglobia > Terriglobales > Acidobacteriaceae > Bog-257. The sequence continues at coordinate 12,468 of CAVRID010000011.1, forward strand.
GAACGCGCAATCGGACGAAGGCAGGGATCGCAGGACGTAAGGGAGGGATCGGAACCCGCTAAATTCCGCTTGACGATACGTATAGCGTATACATACGCGCCGTGTTGGTGGATTACCAGGATTATCACTAGGAGAAAGGACATGATTTTCAATCCAGCACATCCCGGAGAGGTTTTGAGGGATTACTTGGGCGAGATGAGCGTTGCGGAAGCGGCCGCACGTCTGGGCGTGACCCGCGCACACCTTTCGCGAATTCTGAACAGGCGAGCCGGAGTGTCGGCCCTGATGTCGCTGAGGCTTTTGGCGGCGCTCGGTACCTCGCCTGAGTTCTGGCTCAAAATGCAGATGCAGTATGAGCTGTGGCAAGCGCAAAAAGCGAAGCGGCTGAGAATCCGCCGGTTTCCGCAAGTGCCAAAGGCCAAAGGGTTGGCGGTCGCCTAGGATCTACGCACACACCACAATCCTTGTCTCACTGCCATGTGACCCCTCTCACAGCAATTTCCTTGGGCTACGTTCACTATGTTCTCAGGAGAAAAGTGTCCCCACCTCATGGGTCTAATGACGCTTTTTATGCACTATGAAAAGGGTGCTTATCCTGGGAGCTGCTGGCCGAGACTTCCACAACTTCAACGTAGTTTTCCGAAACAATCCTGAATTTCACGTCGTAGCCTTTACCGCAACCCAAATTCCCGACATTGCTGGCCGTCGTTATCCCGTGCAATTGGCGGGCGATTTCTATCCCGATGGCATTCCCATCCTGGAAGAAAACAAGATGGAAGAGATCATCCACGATGAAAGCGTGGATGTAGTGGTCTTTTCCTACAGCGACATTGCCTATCCCACGCTGATGCACCTGGCCTCGCGCGCTGTCGCCGCGGGAGCCGATTTCTGGCTCTTGGGCGCTGAACGCACGCAACTGGTCGCCAAGGTGCCGGTCATCTCCGTTTGCGCCGTGCGCACCGGATGCGGCAAGAGCCCGGTCTCGCGTCGTATTGCCACTGAGCTTCGCAAGCTCGGATGGAATCCGGTCGTGGTCCGTCATCCCATGCCCTATGGCGACCTGGCGGTGCAGCATGCGCAGCGCTTCGGGTCGCTGGCCGACCTCGACAAACATTTATGCACCATCGAAGAGCGTGAGGAGTACGAACCTCACATCATCGAGGGCACGACGGTATATGCCGGAGTGGACTACGAAGAAATTCTGCGCCAGGCCGAGAAAGAAGGCGATGTTGTCCTGTGGGACGGCGGAAACAACGACACTTCGTTCTATCGTCCCGATCTTGACATCGTGGTGCTCGATCCACATCGCGCCGGACACGAGCTGGCTTATTATCCCGGCGAGGTGAACTTCCGCAGCGCGCATGTGCTCATCATTAACAAGGTGGACACCGCCGATCCCGACGGAATCAAAACCGTTCGGCAGAACATAGCGCTGCACAACCCCAAAGCACTGGTCATCGAGACCGCCTGCAAAGTGACGGTTGCCGATCCTGAAGCAGTCAATGGCAAGCGGGTGCTGGTGGTGGAAGATGGTCCGACGCTCACCCACGGCGAGATGCCTTACGGAGCTGGGGTGGTCGCAGCCAATCGCTACCATGCGGCCGCGTTGGTCGATCCTCGTCCGTACGCCGTCGGCTCCATCCAGAAGACCTTTGAGAAGTTTCCCCACCTCTGGAGAGTCTTGCCGGCGATGGGTTACAGCGATGTGCAGCGGCACGAACTCGAAGAAACCATCAAGCGCGTTCCCTGCGATTTAGTGCTGGTGGCGACTCCGATCGACCTGGCACGCACCATCAAGCTCGACAAACCCAGCGTGCGGGTGTCCTACGAGGTCGAGGAGATCGGCAAACCTGCCATCACCACGATGCTGGAGCAGTTCACCCAGACGCACAAACCGGCGTTAGTCGAAGTTGGGAGGTAGCATGCCGCAGAAAGACTTCCTCTCAATCCGCGATTTCTCGCCGCTGGAAATCAGGCACTTTCTCCATACAGCCTGCCAACTGAAGGCCCGTCCGGACGCGTACACCCGCGCCCTGAAGGGTAAGACGCTGGCCATGATCTTCGAGAAGCCATCGCTGCGCACGCGCGTCACCTTCGACGTGGGCATCGAGGAACTGGGTGGACATCCGCTGTATCTTTCGCCGGCCGAGATCAGTCTCGGCAAGCGGGAGTCAGTTTACGATGTCGCCAAGAACCTGGAGCGGATGGTGCAGGGGATCATGATCCGGACCTTCGCCCACGACATTGTCGCGGACATGGCCCGGTACGCCAGCATTCCGGTCATCAACGGCCTCACCGATTACAGTCATCCCTGCCAGGCAATGGCCGACTACTTGACCATGCTCGAAATCAAGGGTCGAATTGTGGGACTGAAGGTGGCCTATATCGGCGACGGTAACAATGTGGCGCACTCGCTGATGTTTGCAGGTGCGCAACTGGGTGCAAATGTGTGGGTCGCCACGCCTCCCGGATACGAGCCTGACAGCCAGGCCGTTGCCTGGGCGGCTGAACACTGCGCCGCGACTGACGGCAGCTGCACCATCACCCACGATGCCGAGCAGGCGGCGTTCGGCGCCGACGTCGTCTATACCGATGTCTGGGCAAGCATGGGTCAGGAAGCTGAGGCGGCAGCGAGACGCAACTGCTTCCAGCCGTATCAGGTAAACGCCGAGTTGTTCGCCAAGGCCAAGCCAGATGCGATATTCATGCATTGTTTGCCAGCCCATCGGGGCGATGAGGTTACCGACGACGTAATCGATTCGCCGCGCTCATTCGTCTTCCAGCAGGCAGAGAACCGGCTGCATGCCCAGAAGGCCATCATGCTGGAATTGATGAAGGAGAATTGGGCTGCCGAACACGATACGGCACTGGAACGGAGATTGGAGTTGGTGAAGTAAGCAGCGACAGCACTGGTGGATGGGAGACATAGCTCGCGCAAACCAGCAGCGAGCAGTCTGCCATCCGCCGGGCGGCGCAAGAATTCGCTTTTCGCTCTCTTGGCCCTTCGCTATTTGCTTTTAGTTCGGATTGGAAAGCTGTTAGCACTTCGCGCCTCTGGACCCTCTGGCGAAAAGCGAGGAGCGAATGGCGAAGAGCGTTTGCAAGGACCCTCTATGTCAAGAACTGCGCTGGTCGCGGTGGGTGGCAATTCTCTCATTCGTGCAGGCGAAAAAGGCACGATTGTCGAGCAATTAGCCAATACCCGTCGCACCGCCCAGGCCATCGTCGGGCTTATCCGTTTGGGATACCACCTGGTCATCACGCATGGCAACGGGCCGCAGGTGGGCGCGCAATTGCTGCGCTCAGAGCGTGCCTCCGACGTGGTGTATGGGCAGACGCTGGATGTTTGCGGCGCCGCCAGTCAAGGGGAGATCGGCTACCTGCTCGCCCAATCGCTGCAGAACGAACTTACGGCAGCCAGCATCGACGTACCTGTCGTGAGCTTAGTGACGCAAACCGTTGTCTCGGCGGATGACGCCGCCATGCAACATCCCTCCAAGCCGATCGGGCCTTTCTATTCTCGCGCCGACGCTGACGAGAAAAAGCGTTTGTTGGGATGGCAGATTGTGGAAGATGCAGCCCGCGGCTATCGGCGTGTGGTTCCATCGCCGGAACCCATCGAGATACTGGAACTCGACGTCATTCGTTCGCTCGTCGATCGCGGCGTGCTGGTGGTATCAACCGGCGGCGGCGGCATTCCGGTGATGCGCGTGGATGGCCGCCTGCAAGGCGTGGAAGCCGTTATCGACAAGGACCGTGCGTCTGCGTTGCTGGCCGCGGAACTGGGAGTGGACCTGTTTGCTATCTCCACCGATACCGAATATGTCTTCCTAAACTACAAGAAGCCCAATCAGTCGCCGCTCACTCGCGTCACCGCGGCACAGTTGGAACGGCATCTGCAAGAAGGACACTTTCCCCCGGGAAACATGGGGCCAAAGGTGGAGTCGGTGCTGCGCTTCCTGCATAGCGGAGGCAGGGAAGCGGTAATCACCTCGTATGAGCATTTGTCTGAAGCGGTGCGGGGCTCCGCGGGTACGCACATCGTGGCAGACCCCGTGTCGGGCAGCAAGTCCGTGCCGCAGGAAGAGGAACTTGAGGTGCCGGTTATCCGGTGAGCCATGCTTTTGACGGACAGAACCACTAGACTGCAGGAAGCCAATCCAGGGCGTTCTCGTATGAGTTTGAAGCACGTTGTCGAGTCGCAACAGTTCACGGTTCCGTTGTTGATGGAGCTGTTCGACCGGTCGCGCCTGATGGAGCGAATCGTGGCTCGCGGCGGAACCCTCGACTATCAGAACAAAATTCTGGCCAGCCTCTTCTATCAGCCGTCTACCCGCACTCGCTTCTGTTTCGAAGCGGCTATGCATCGGTTGGGCGGACGAGTGCTCTCCACCGAACATGCCCGCGCTTTCTCCTCCGAGATTGAGGCCGAACAGGTCGAGGATTCCATCCGCATCATTGCCAGCTATTGCGACGTTATCGTCATTCGTCATCATGAGACGGGCGGAGCGGGCCGGGCGGCTAAAGTCTCGCCGGTGCCCATTATCAATGCGGGAGATGGTGCGGGCGGCCAGCACCCCACCCAGGCTTTGCTTGATCTGTATACGATCTACCGCGAACGTCCGCTTGATGGACTCAGCGTGGCCTTCATCGGCGAACTGGATCGGGGCCGCACCGTGCGTTCCCTGGCTTATCTGCTGGCGAAATTCGAACGGGTGAAGGTTTTCTTCGTGAGCCCACCCGAGCTGCAGATGAAGTCCGACATTCTGCAGTATCTTGACCGCCACGGTGTCCGCTACGAGTTGGAGTCAGACATCAATCGCGTGGTCGGCGAGGTGGACGTCATCTACCAGACGCGTATCAGGCCGGACCGGCTTCCTCGCGTAACAGGTACGTTGCGCTATGCCATCGATTCCACCGTGCTGCAGCGCATTAAGTCCGACGCCATGATTCTTCATCCTCTGCCTCGAACCGTGGAACTGGACAAGAAAGTGGATGACGATCCGCGCGCGCTCTATTTCCGGCAAGCGGCGAACGGTCTGTATGTACGCATGGCGCTGCTAACCATGCTGTTGGAATAGCTGTTAGCCGTTAGCCCTTGGCATTTGGATACGACGCAGCCCACTAAGTGCCGGGCGCTAATTGCTAAGTGCTTACTCGAGGAACCCATGCCTACTACTATGGAACAATTGCGAACCGCCGATTTTATCGCCCTTGAAAACCAGTACGGCGCGCACAATTATCATCCCCTCGACGTGGTTATTGACCGCGCCGAAGGCGTCTGGGTTTATGACGTCGAAGGTATTCGCTATCTCGATTGCCTGGCGTCGTACTCGGCCGTGAACCAGGGACACTGTCATCCCAAAATTCTGAAGGCCATGATCGACCAGGCACGTAAGGTCACGCTCACATCACGTGCCTTCCGCAACGATCAGTTGCCGCTGCTCTATAAAGAGCTTCACGACCTTGCCGGATTCGAGATGGCCTTGCCCATGAATTCGGGCGCCGAGGCGGTAGAGACCGCCATCAAGGCGGCTCGCAAGTGGGGCTACAAGCTCAAGGGCATTCCTGATGGCAAAGCGGAGATCATCGTCTGCGCCAATAACTTTCATGGACGCACGGTGACCACCATTAGTTTCTCCACCGACGAGCAGTATCGTGACGGTTTCGGACCGTTCACGACCGGATTCAAGGTCATTCCCTTCGGCGACGCCAAAGCTTTGCGTGAGGCGATCACACCCAACACCTGCGCTTTCCTGGTGGAACCAATCCAAGGCGAGGCCGGCATCATCATCCCGCCTGCGGGATTCCTCAAAGAGGCCGCCGCGATCTGCCGTGAGAACCGCGTACTCCTCATCGCCGATGAAATTCAGGCGGGTCTGGGCCGCACCGGCAAGCTGTTTGCCTATATGCACGAAGGCATCACCCCGGATGTTGTGATCGTTGGCAAGGCGTTGTCAGGCGGGTTCTATCCCGTTTCCGCTGTGCTGGCGTCGAAGGAAGTTCTAGGCGTATTTCATCCTGGCGATCATGGCAGCACCTTCGGTGGCAATCCGCTGGCCTGCGCGATTGCTCGCGCCGCGCTGCGCGTGCTGGTGGACGAAAACCTGGTGCACCGTTCCGCCGAACTCGGCGACTACTTCCTTACCAAGCTGAAAACACTGCAAAGCCCGCACATCCGCGAGGTCCGTGGCAGAGGCTTGTGGATTGCGATTGAACTGGACGTTGCAGCGCGTCCCTATTGCGAAGCGCTGCAGAAGCTCGGGATTCTGTGCAAAGAAACCCACGAGCACGTCATCCGTATCGCGCCGCCGTTGGTGATTAGTCGCGAAGAGATCTTCTGGGCCTTCGAGCGGATCAAGAAGGTCGTAGAACAGTCGGTGTGAGACCGGAATTAGAATCAACATTGGGGCTGCGATAATACAGTCCCTTTCTTGTATTGCGGCGGCTTGTTGGCTGGTGCGGTCAGATCGGTGAAGGTTAGACTGAGAGGCAAATGCAGGAGTCGAGCAGATGAACCGAAATATCTTGGCAACAATCTTCACCATCACAATCCTGATCAGTGTCGCATCGGTATTAGCGCAGAGCGCTCAGAGCACTCCGAATGCTCAACTGGCGGAGCTGAACAGTCTCAAAGAGAAAGTCAAGGATCCCGACACGCGAACCCGAGTGGCCGCCTTTCATCAGGTACGGACGATCGCTCTGGCCAGCCAAGACACCGATGTGAAGATACTCGCTCTGGATCTGATGAAAGAACCAGTTGCGAGCGCATCCGACCACATCCGGATGCCCGCGTTGTACGCGATTGCGGAAGTTGCCAACAGCACCGCCGACCCGACGGTCAAATCAAACGCTCTAGCTGCCTTAAGAGAACCAATGGTCGCGGGCCAATTGCCGGTGCGTTTGGCAGCGATCGATGCGCTGAACAGCATCCTGTGCTCGGCAAGTTCCGGCCCCCTGGCATTACAGGCAGTACAACTTCTTGGCGAGCCCGTACGTAGCGGCAACAATGGGGTCCGGATTCCGGCAATCAACGCGGTGGCGCATGTTGCCCTCGCATCGAAGGATGATCGCGCAATCAGCGCTGCAATCGAGTTGATGCAATCACCCCTTGATTCCATGGCGATGATCGGCGGTATGGAGGTGCGGATGATGGCCGTGGCCGAAGTCGAGAAGCTCGGAGTCGCCGCCTCTGATGACGCGACCAAAGCGAAGGCTCTTGGAATGCTAAATGCCTGCGCCAACAACAGTCTATGGGAACCGGAAGCGCGAAGTCGTGCGTCGGATGGTGCGGCTCGAATACAGAGCAGCATGAAGCAGATGACACCTCCAAGTGCCGTAAACGCTCCCGCAAAGTTATCAGTGTCGTCAACTCCCGAAGGCGCTGACATCGAAATAGACGGCAGCTTTGTCGGCAACACACCATCCGAGCTTTCCATTGCAGAAGGCGACCATACGGTTCAAATCAAGAAAGCAGGATTTAAGCCCTGGGAGCGAAAACTCAAGACCAGCGCCGCGAGCACCGTTCACATTGACGCTGAGTTGGAGAAAGCCCAGTAGATGAAATAGCCTAGCCTGCCTTAACCACGATTACGCCAAGAAATTGGTCGCAAATGCCGATATAGGCGCGAACTAGCTGCTATCTAATACTTCCGCATGTGGATTTCGGTGCCGTTGCGCTCGAATTTCACTTCGTCCATCAATTGATTAATGAGGTAAATGCCGCGGCCGTGGTTGGAGAATACATTTTCTCCGCGGCAGGGGTCGGGGATGGCGAAAGGATCGAAGCCGCTGCCCGGATCGCGTACTACGATCAACATACCGCGCTCGTCGTCACACCCTACGCAGCATTGGACTTTCTTGCTGGCATCGTTCTTGCAGCCGTGAACAATGGCGTTCGCGAGGGCTTCACGCAGGGCGGTTTCAATCTCGAATTCTTTTCCGGCGGCGCACTCCAGCCTGCGCGCCATCTCCATAATGCCCTCAACCACGGGGCTTATGGCCGTGGAATCGGCGTTGAGCGTGACCTCAATACGTATCATCAGTTTGCTGCGATCGAAGTCCACTCTTGGTAAACAGCTGGGTTGCTGCATGGCCAATCTCCCACAGGACTCACGCTGGGTTACTGTTACAGAAAAGCGTGATCGGGTCAAGCGGGAATACACAAAACTGTGACATACTCCGGCATTTTCGTGGGGTGTGCCGAGGTTTCGCTCGCGTGACGATGGGACACCGGTCAAAGGACTCTGCTAAAAAATTGATTAGGCAGTATTTGAAGGGGCGTACCTTCAGGCACGCCGTCGTAAGTCTTTTATATTTGTCATCACGAGCGGGCTTCAGCCCGCGAGGGATCTGCTGCTGCGACTTTTTCGGCAAACTGCAAAGACCGCCGCGAGTGAATCGAAATTTCCTCCCATGCTGTCGCCCTGGAGCCCAAATTTTTGCGCCTGATATCGGCGCTCCCGATGACTGCCCTGCTCAAATCGTTCAGAATCGCAGACAATTCGCGGTTTCGTGTAACCTAGCAATGAATTTGGATCCCACTCTCTTGGCGCGACGATATGCGGACCCTACTACTATTGCTTCTATGTCCGACGATCTTCTGTTCCGCAGTGCATGCGGAAGACATCACCGTTGCCGCCGCCTCCGACCTGAATTACGTGCTCAAAGACTTGGCTGCTGGCTTTGAAAAGAAGACCGGCGATAAGATCACGCTTTCCTTCGGTTCTTCGGGAAATTTGTATTCGCAGATTCAGGGTGGCGCTCCTTATGATGTGTTTTTCTCCGCCGATATGGAGTATCCACAAAAGCTCGCGATCGCGGGCCTGGTCGATCGTTCTTCCTTGCGCATGTATGCTGTTGGCCAACTCGTGCTCTGGGTGCCTAACCGTTCCAGCCTCGATCCGCAAAAACTTAAGATGGATTTGCTTGTTCAGCCTGCGATACAGCGGGTCGCCATCGCCAATCCGCAACATGCGCCTTATGGCCGCGCGGCCATGGCCGCACTCGATCATTTCGGATTGAAAGACAAAGCAGCCGGCAAACTGGTGTTCGGCGAAAATGTCGGCCAGGCTGCCCAGTTCGTGCAGTCCGGAAACGCGCAGGCTGGATTGATTCCGCTATCCCTGGCGGTGTCTCCTCCCATGAAGAGACGCCGGTAGATACTGGGAGCTGCCAACCGATTCTTATCCAGAGTTGCGGCAAGGAGTCGTAATCCTTTCCTCGTCGCGGCACAAACGCGTGGCCCAAAGCTTTATCGACTACGTTAGTTCGTCGATAGGCGCGGCAGTGCTTCAGCAGTACGGTTTTCGTGTACCTTCAGGCAAATGATCCTTCAGGCGCTCACGCTTACGCTGCGGTTGGCCATCCTGGTGTCGGCCATCTTGCTGGTCATAGGTATTCCAGTGGCCTACTGGCTGGCGTTTTCGCATCGTCGCTGGAAGTTTCTTGTCGAAGCCATTGTCTCGCTGCCCATTGTGCTGCCGCCGACCGTTCTCGGCTTTTACGTTCTGGTTGCCGTTGGTCCCTTCACGCCATTGGGACGCTGGTACCATGCGCTGACCGGACATAGCCTCGCCTTCACCTTCGAAGGCTTGGTGCTGGGATCGGTTTTGTACAGCCTGCCTTTTGCTGTGCAGCCTATGGCCACTTCGTTTGCTGCCATTGACCGGAAATTGTTGGACGCGTCCGCCCTTCTGGGCGCATCGCGATGGCGCACGTTCTGGCGCATTGTGCTGCCTTTGGGACTGCCGGGCGTACTGACCGGAGTGGTTCTGAGCTTCGCGCACACTTTGGGAGAGTTCGGCGTGGTCCTCATGATCGGCGGCAATATTCCCGGCGCAACCCAGACCATCTCCATTCTGATTTACGACCAGGTACAAGCGCTCGATTACGCCACGGCAAACCGCACGGCGCTTATTCTTCTGGCGCTCTGCTTCACCATGTTGGCAATCCTTTACGCCTTGCGCCGCCACAACGGGTGGAATGTGTGGGAGTGGAGATGAGCGACGAGTCGCCACGCGCCGATATGCTGACCGCACGGTTACAAAAATCCTTTCGTGGCGAAACTGGCTTGGCATTCAGGCTCGACGTCGAACTTGCCGTGGCTGCCGGCTTTACCATTCTCTTCGGGGCCTCCGGTGCAGGGAAGACCACTCTGCTCGACTGTATTGCCGGGCTGCAAGCTCCTGACGAGGGAACCATTGCGGTCGGCGAATCGGTTCTGTTCGACTCTAAGTCGCGGGTGAACCTGCCGCCGAACCGGCGCGCGGTTGCGTATCTGGTGCAGTCTCTGGCGCTATTTCCGCATATGACGGTCGAGCAGAATCTGCAGTACGGCCTGGCTTCTCTGGACCGGAAAGAACGCAATGCCCGCAGTGGCGAAGTCGTGGAATCGTTCCGCATCTCCTCGTTGGTGGCGCGCCGTCCCGCCGAAATTTCTGCCGGAGAACGCCAGCGTGTGGCCTTAGCGCGTGCGCTGGTAACTCGTCCCCGCGTGCTGCTGTTGGACGAACCGCTCACCGCGCTGGATGCGGTCACCAAGGCTCGCATCCTCGACGATCTGCGTGCCTGGAACCGGCAGCATCAGATTCCCATCCTCTATGTCACTCACGACCGCGCCGAAGTCTTCGCGTTAGGTGCAAGCGCAATAGCGCTGCACGAAGGAAGCATCATCGCGCGGGGCTCGCCACACGAAGTCTTGCAGCGGCCGCAATCGGAAACCGTCGCCCAACTGGTTGGCTTCGAGAACATCTTTGACTGTTCCGTGATCAGCTCGCATCCTGAATACGGAACCATGACCTGCCGCATCGCTGGTTCGGCCCTCGACCTGGAAGTTCCGTTGACCCGCTTGAATGCTTCCTTGCCACTGCGAGTCGGGATTCGAGGGGGAGACATTCTGTTGGCGTCCTCCCAGCCGCAAGGACTTAGCGCCCGCAACATCCTGAACGGGATAATTACTTCACTCGAACAGCGCGATATGAAGGTGATTGCAGTCGTCGCAAGCGGGCCGGTCTTCGAGGTGCACCTCACCCTCGGCGCGCGAGACGCTCTGCAGCTCAAGCCGGGAGATTGCGTGTGGCTGGTCATCAAGACGTATTCATGCCACGTACTGCAAGGCAGCAGCTAGGGGCTAGTGGCTAGGGGATAGTCTTACGGCATCTCTCCGGATCCATCCACCATCCCCCCTAGCCACTATCCCCTGGCTTCGTTCACTCCTCACATTACGAGGTGATCGCGCTCACTGCGTCCCGGTTTATAGGGTTCATACTGGAACTGTTTATGGCTGCTCAACGCCCGGCATAAGAACTATGCCGCTTGCGAAGGCCATCGGCAATTCCTCCCCCAGGGCTTGCCTAGGCATTCGCGGTTGACAGGATGTCTGCATCGGAGGTCTCAGCAATGCCGACCGTCATCGAACCTAAAGTTAACGAGGATGCAAAATCGCAACCCGTCACCCCCGTCTACAACGAACCTGAGCTGTTTGCCGCGGAAGTTGCGATGGAGGGCAAGAACTCCGGCTTCATCCCGTTGTTGTTGATTGCCGGACTCATTCTGGTCGTGGGCGGAACCATTTATTATTTTGTGAAAGGCGCTCGCGACGTCTTAACCGTACCGGTTGCCAGCAGCTCGGTCACCAGTATTCTGAACGCCCAGGGCCCAGCGACCATCCGCTTCAGCACCGGGACCGTCGTCGCCAACGTCAATGAAAAGCCGATGGATCCGCACTACAAATTGCTGGCCAAGACCGGCGTGATCGTTACCAAACCGAAAGGTTACAGTTCGCTGATTGTTGCCCTCACGCCCGCGGGCGAAAAGCTATTCAGCACGATCAAGGGTGTGGAGAAGGCGAGCAATCCAGACGGGACGGTTACGTACGTGGTTCCATTGGCCGAGCGCAAACTTGTAGAAGTCGCCAACGTCAACATGATCAAGCCACATCTGGCTCGCGTGGAATATTCCTGGAAATGGGAGCCCAATCGCCTGGGAATCGAGTTTGACGCCTCGGGCGCCTTGGTGAAGAGCTTTAGCAGTTGGGACCGCGCCACTCTAATCAAGTCTTATGGTGCAGACTTTTACGGTGCGCCCCCCACCAAGTCCAGCATTGTTTTGATGGAATCAGATAATGGCGTCTGGAAGCCCTACGTCGAGTAGGTCCCGGTACTGAGGAGTTTGGCCGTGTCGGCAGAGTGGCGCTTCAACGCCACTTTAGCTACGCAAGAGGAATTCCCTGAGCCGTTGCAGTCATTGAAAATGACGGCAGCGGCTCAAGCGTTGTAGTGTGGCGCGAAATCGGGAGCCAGCCTTATGGCTTCGCTGACGGGGTCTGCGAACCTTTCCAGAGCATGTCTAGTCTCAACCCAGTGCGTCAGTAATGCACAAAGCGCAGCCATAGCAGGCCTATCGTCATGGTGATCACGGTCACCGGCACACCGATTTTCATGTATTCAACAAAGCTGATGTGAGCCTCGGCCCGGGCTTTTTCCACCACGATGATATTGGCCACCGAGCCCGTAATGGTCAGATTGCCCGCCAGCGTACTCGACATCGAGAGCAATAGCCATGCACCGTGGGCATCGTGAAATTGCGGCACCAGCCCCTTCAACAACATCACCGTGGGCACGTTGCTTGCGATGTTCGACATCAGGGTGACGACCGCAGCGAACACCAAAGAGTTGTGCAAATTCAGGCGCTCGGCGAAACCCAACAATTCGTGCGTGATTCCAGCCTGTTCAGCTCCTCCGAGAATCAGGAACAATCCGAGAAAAAGCACTAGCAACGACCAATCGACGTCCCCGTAGATCGCTCTTGGCTCGCGGTGGCGCTGCACCAGCAGCAAGGCGCCTCCCGCGGCAGCAACCAGCGGCGGTGAAAATCCCAACAGGAAGCCCGCTAACACGGCGACCGTAACCGTCAGCGGCCACGCCAGATACGTTTCGGGTGCTTTATGGTGGGCTTCTGTTTCGCGGGGTAATGGTTGAGCGTTGGCGGAGTCGTTCCGCAGAAAGATTAAATGCAGCAGCGCCCAATCCACGAACAAGCCAATGACCGCCACAGGTCCAAGATGTGCCACGAAGTCGCGGTAGGAAATACCTGACACCGATCCAATCAAAATGTTTTGCGGATTGCCCGTAATGGTGGCCGCGCTGCCGATGTTGGAAGCCGTCGCCAGGCCTAGCAGATAGGGCAGCGGCTGCAGCTTCATCCGTTTGCAGATACCCAACACAAGCGGAGCCATGACCAGGCAGACGACGTCATTCACCAGAAACGCCGAGAGGATGCCGCTGGTGAAAATGACACCTGGGAGAAGTTGTCGGGGCGGAAGATGCTCGATCACCTGATGGGTCACCCACTGGAAAAAACCGGCCAGATGCAGGCTGGCAACAATCAGCATCATGGCGAACAGCAGCACGATGGTCGCGAAGTCGATGCTGGCGATGGCCTCCGCGCCGCCCAGGACACCGAAGACGAACATGAGCACCGCGCCGATGACGGCCATCGCCGGCCGGTCGATCTTCGTCCCCGGCAGGCGGCCGACAGCGAAAACGAAGTAGCTCACCAGGAAGATGGTCCACGCGATGATCATGTGCCCGTGCGAGAGGGCCTGGGTAATTGTGGTTTCAGTTGACAATTTCTCTCCGGTCGCTCACCCTCATGGCCGCCAGCGATCAAAACGTTATAACAAAAGGAAGCCGTCCTATGACTCGACTTTCAATCATCTTCGTGGCCTTGCTGCTTTTCGCTTTGATGCTTGTCGCGCAACCGCCGCAATCGCCGGGTCCTGCGCAGAAGAAAGCTTCCCCCGTGGTTGTCATCACGGACCAGGACAACGGAAAAGACATTGACCTTCCCGCAGGCGACACGCTGGTAGTCCGCTTGAAGAGCAACCCGTCAACCGGTTATACCTGGGCGATAAAGCGTGGTCCTTCAATTCTGCGGCTGGTGAAAACCTCGACCAAGAAAACTGGTCAAACAGGGCATGCCGTGGGCGCCCCGGTCATCCAGGAGTTCCGTCTAACAGCCTCTTCCGCTGGCATGGCCTCCTTGATTTTGGAATACCGCCGGCCCTGGGAGTACACTGCCGGCCCTGCCAAGACCTTCAGCGTCCAGGTAAATGCGCGCTGAGCCAGCGTTTGTGGGGCCGACAAATGGCTGCCGCGGCCCGTTTCGGGAGGCGTTGACTGGCGGTTTCTCCCTTATTGTTCGCTTGTCACAAACGGCTGTGACTTTGGTCGTTGCCCATCCCCGGAAAAGAGTTAGAATAGAGTTGGAATTGAAAATGATTTTCAACTTCATATTCGGTCGCCACCACAAGCAACCCAAGCGCAAGACCGGCGCGCTCGCCGATCTACGCGTCGGAGAGAGTGCCATCCTGGGCGACATGGAGCTCGCCCCTCCGGTGGCCGAGCACCTCATGAACCTGGGTTTCGTGCCCGGCCTGGAAGTCACGGTCGCACGCACCAGTCCGGGTGGCGATCCCCGCGTTTACCGCGTGGAAGGCACCGAAGTTGCCATGCGGCGCGACCTGTCCCGCCACATCCATGTTGAATTGCTCGGAGCACCAGCGTTTGGAGACTGATGCATGGGAGCCACGACAATGAGCTGCCATGCGGTTGCCCGGCCCCGGGATGAATCGCTGGGCGCGCCGTATCGCACCGTAGCTGTCGTTGGACCTCCGAATTCCGGTAAGACCACGCTTTTCAATCGGCTCACTCGCTTGCGCCAGAAGGTCGGCAATTTTCCCGGTGTCACCGTTGAACACCATACCGGATATGTGCGCGATTCCGATGGCCACGAAGTCGCGCTGATCGATCTGCCCGGCGTCTATAGTCTGACTCCCAAGTCGGAAGACGAAAAGGTAGCGGTCGATGTCTTGAACGGAGAAATGCCCGGCACGCCACGTCCGGACGCCATCATCGTGGTTCTGAATTCCACCAATCTGCACAGCCATCTGGTATTGGCGGGACGCGTCATTGCGCTCGGCCTGCCGACCCTGGTGTTGCTGAACATGGCCGACGAACTGCGCAAGCAGGGTGGCCATGTGGATGTGCTGTCCCTTGCGCGTCAGTTAGGCACGCCAGTTGCGCTCGTTAGTGCTACCACGGGCGAAGGCATCATCGCCGTGCAAAACTTTTTGTCCTCGGCAACCGCCAGTCCCGAACCCTTGGAACTGCCGGTGGTAGGTGGCACCCGTGGTTATCGCGAGTGGGCCGTCAAGGTGGGTACGAATGCCAAGTATCGCCGTCCCGCCACTCCCGTTTGGACGCAGCGCCTGGACTCCATCTTCTTGCATCGCACCTGGGGCGCAATCATCTTCGGCGTGGTCGTCATCGGCGGTCTTTCAGACGATCTTTGCGGTTGGTCAGCCGCTTTCGAACTTGTTACAGCACTTCCTCGACGTGAGTGGCTTGCAGATCGGAAATCGCTTGCCGCAAGGGATGTTCAGCTCTCTTATCGTCAATGGCGTGTGGAAGGGAACCGGCTCGGTGCTGGTATTCCTGCCGCAGATTCTTCTGCTGTTCCTGGTGATTGGAATTCTCGAAGACTCGGGATACCTTTCGCGTGCCGCGGTCATCGCCGACCGTACCATGTCGCGCGTTGGCCTGAACGGCAAGAGCTTCATACCGCTGCTGTCGGCGTATGCGTGCGCCGTGCCGGCGATCATGGCGACGCGCACCATCGAAAACAAGCGCGACCGCATTGCAACCATTCTTATCGCTCCGTTTATGACTTGCTCGGCGCGCCTGCCGGTTTACACGATGGTGATCGCGGCGTTCCTGCCGAACCGGCCCGTGCTCGGTGTGTTTCTGGGGACGCGGGCGCTGGCGATGCTGGGGCTATATGTTCTTGGTTTTCTGATGGCAGTGTTTACGGCGCGGCTGCTGAAGTCGTCGATTCTTAAGAGCAAGGACGCGCCTTTCATTCTCGAGATGCCGCCGTATCGTTGGCCCACGCTAACCTCCCTTGGATTGCGGCTGGTGGATCGCGGCAAAGCGTTTCTCTATCGCGCGGGAACGGTGATCATGCTGGTTTCGCTGCTGCTGTGGGCGGCGACGAACTTCCCTATGCATCATGGACAACCCCCGGCGGTGCAAGACAGCGTAGTTGCCTGGGTGGGTCATGCCATCGAGCCTGCGATTCGCCCGCTAGGTTTCGACTGGAAGATCGGAGTTGGACTACTGACTTCGATCGCCGCGCGCGAGGTGATCATTGCCACGCTAGGCACCTTGAACGGAATCGATCCTCAGTCGCACGCTGTTGACCTGCAGGCAGCGCTGAAGCATGAACTGACGCCCGCCGGCGCCGTGGCTCTACTCGTCTTCTTCGCGTTTGCCATGCAGTGTATGTCAACTGTTGCCGTAGTGCGTCGCGAGACCAACGGATGGAAATGGCCGATTCTGCAGTTCAGCTACATGACCATTGTCGCCTACATCTCTGCCTTCGCAGCTTACAATATCGTTGGACATTTCGTCCGCTGAGTAATTTTCCGCTTACCCGGTGAGAGTAAAATCATCTCAACAGGGGATTCAGATATGGCAACTCTACAGACATCTTTATCGGAGTATCTGCGGACAAGCTACCACCCTGACCGTGACTACGTCGACGGCGAGGTGCAGGAGCGCACTTTGGGGGAATTTGATCACGCTGCCATTCAGGGGCTGCTGGCCAGTTGGTTCGGCCAGCACCGTCAGGAGTGGGGATTGCATGTTCTCCCCGAAATGCGAATTCGAGTATCCGCCATACGGGTGAGAATCGCTGATGTTTGCCTCATGGCGAGGAGCCAGCCCATCGAACAGGTCCTTACCAAGCCTCCGCTAGCGGTCATCGAGATCCTTTCTCCCGAAGATCGCATTTCGCGCTACAACGAGCGGCTTGCCGACTATCGCCAGATGGGCATTCAAAATGTCTGGGTTATCGATCCCGCGAACCGCGTGGGGTACGACTGCAGCACGGCGGCGTGGTTGCCGGTTGAAGAATTTCGCATCGCCGGTTCCCCGATATTCTTGAGGCTTAACGATCTCTGGAGCGAGTTACAGGCGAGTCGCTAATCGGAGCCAAGGCTTTCACTCCTCACCTTCGCGAACCAGAAAGTTCCTTCACCAGCCCCGGCAACACCTCTCCCGCCTTACCCAGCACCACCTCATCGAAGAACTTGCTGTTCGCCGGCTCCTCCGGTCCGATGTAAATGGCACGTGCGCGGTTGATGCGCGCCATGCGCACGAAGCTGGCTGCCGGCTCGACCACCCCTGACGTGCCCACGGTCAACAACACGGTGCACATTCGCAGCTGCTCGAAGATGCGGTCCATGGAAAATGGTACCTCGCCGAACCAGCAGATGTGAGGCCGCAGCATCGCACCGCACTCGGGACAAGTTGGAATTTCTGCGCGCGAGAGATACAAGCGCTCGTCGTCGAAGGGCGCGCTGTGGCAAGCCTCGCGCGAGCAGCGGGTCTGCATCAGTCGTCCATGCATGTGAATGATGTGGTGCGAACCGGCCTGTTCATGCAGCGAATCGACGTTCTGCGTGCAAAGAAAGAAGCGCTCCCCTAGCACGCGCTCCAGGGCTGCCAAGGCACGATGAGCGGAATTAGGAGCTACATTGGCGTGACGCTTGCGCCGCTCCGAGTAAAACTGCCACACCAGTTCCGGGTTGGAACGGAAAGCTTGCGGGGTGGCCACCTCCTCCACGCGATGTCCGCGCCAGAGCCCATCAGCACCACGGAAAGTCGGCAGTCCGCTCTCGGCGCTAACTCCCGCACCCGTTAGAACGAATACCCTGTCCTGCGATGACAGAGGCTTGGTCATTGGCCAGTCTGCGCTCCGGTCGATGCGATGGGGACGCCCTTCAAGTATTTATCGAACCACTCCACCATCCGGCGGATGGAATCAATCTGGTTTTCGCGCTTGGAGAATCCGTGACCTTCTGCGGGATAGTAATGAGCATCCACCGTCCGGCCTTCCTTCTTCAGAATCTCAACGACCTGCTCGGCTTCTTCCTTAGGTACGCGAATGTCATTCTCCCCTTGCAGCACCAGTAAGGGCGCTTTTTCGTTGCGGATGTATTTAATGGGTGACGCGTTCTCATACACGGTCTTATCTTTCACAGGATCGCCGAGCAACGTCTGCTCATACTGTTGCAGCAGTGGATCTTCGTGCTGCAACATGGTGTACCAGTCGATGATGCCGAACATCTCGACGCCGGCTGCCCAGATGTCCGGAGTTTTGCCGATCGCCATCAGCGTCATGTATCCGCCGTACGAGCCACCGGTGATGCCGATCTTCTTGGCGTTCACATAGCCCGTATCGACCAGAAACTTCGTGGCATAAACCTCGTCCTGCAGGTCACCTCCGCCGAGGTCTTGATAATTCGCCTTCTGGAAGGCCATGCCATAGCCGGTCGAGCCGCGCACGTTGGGCGCGATGCAGATGTATCCGCGCGAGGAGAGTGCGGCGGCCATGGAGTTGAAGTAGTCCACCGTCTGTCCGGTCGGTCCGCCGTGCGGCAGCACCACCGCCGGGTTCGATCCATCGCGCTTCAGGTTGAAGGGCATCCACAGAAATGCGCTGATCATTTTCCCGTCGAAGCTTTTGTAATGGACAAGCTGCGCCGCCGGTAAATCGCTAGGGCTGAGACTGGCAACCGCAGAGTAAGTAACTTGGCGTGGCTTCCGCGTCGCCAGGTCGTACACCCAAAAATCCGAAGGTCGTTGCGAACTCTGATGACTCAGCAGCAGCGACTTGCTATCCGGCGAGAAGGCGGTGGGATTACCCGCGACATTGGTCAAACCCTGAGGCATGGTGACGGCGGAAGACTTTCCCGCTGCGATCTCGTACAGGTACGGGGTCGTGAGGCCGTCGGCATTAACCTCGTAGGTGGCGTACCTGCCATCCGGCGAAAAGTTTCCGCTGGAGGCCTCCCACTGCATGTCAGTAATCCACTTCAATTGCCGGCTTGCGGTATCCAACAAGGCGGCGTTTTGATATCCGCGCTTCTGATTGCAGGTGATCAGCACGGTTTTGCCGTCGGGCGAAATCGCACTGGCTGTGAATATCACGTCGCCCTTATGAGGAGTGAGGTCCTCCGCTTTGCCGCTGGCGACCTCAATGCGGTACACACTCGAGTCGGTGAAACTAACATTTACGCGGTTGGCGATAATGTATTTGCTGTCGCTGCTCCAGTCCACCGCTTGCCACAAGTGGTTCTGGGTTTGCTCGGTGGTTAGCTTTTTCACCTGCCGTGATTGCCAATCGAGCAGCGCGATGTCCACGGTCGACGATGTTTTCGGTTTATACGCGAAAGCGACGGTCTTTCCATCCGGAGAAAATAGAGGTCCATTCTCCGAGATGTCAGGAGTGTTGGTCAGATTGACGGGCACACCACCAGCGCTGCCAATGGCAAACAGATCATAGTATTCGCTACCCCCGAAGTCCTGTTCGTAGACAATCTCCTTGCCGTCTGGCGACCAGACCGCGCCAAACTGCCGATCGTCGGAGACGGTGAGCTGCAGCGGCCATCCACTGTTGGCGCTTACCTTCCACAGGTTCATGCGTCCCGTGAAGTTGGTGCTAAAGACGATCTCCTTCCCGTCTGGCGACCATGCCGGCGACGATACGCGTCGGCTGTAGAACAGATCGTCAATTGGCACTGGATGAGCGGATGGAGAGGAAGACGAGACGATCGACTTAGGGTCGGTGGGTTGGCGATCATCAGGAGAGTCGGCTGCGAAGACAATCGTCGTGGCACACAGGATGGCGGAGACAGCGAGGACGACAGATGTTGCGCGATCATTCTTGCGCATGAATCCCTCCAATAAGCTTTCCCGGCGCGCCAACCGGTGCTGAGGATGCCGTGAGACGCTGCCGCGTGCCCCACTTGGTTCCATAATCCTACCGCGTTTCTATATACTGGGGGGTTCGGTCGCCGCTGATTCTCATTCGCGAATCAGTGGTCGCATCCATGCGGCCGATAGGGAATCTATAACTTATACATCTGATATGCAAAAGGCCGAGGCGATCCGCACTCCGGGGCCCGGCCAGGGAGTTTGTCATCCTTGTCCACCGTAACCATACCGAGCCAACCCGCCAGCGTTGACAACGAAAAACTGGAACGAGTCTTGGATGTATTCCGGCGCTGGGGGTATTTGCAAGCTAATCTTGATCCTCTGGGGCACTTCATCCCGCTC
Source organism: uncultured Acidobacteriaceae bacterium (assembly GCA_963721155.1). Classification (GTDB taxonomy): domain Bacteria; phylum Acidobacteriota; class Terriglobia; order Terriglobales; family Acidobacteriaceae; genus Bog-257. The sequence continues at coordinate 32,651 of CAVRID010000011.1, forward strand.
TCCCATCCTGAGTTGGACATCACTGGCGACGGCGTCGATCTAGCTCGCCGTATCTATTGCGGCAGCATCGGCGTCGAGTTCATGCATCTTCCTGACCCGGAGCGACGCCAGTGGATCCAGGAGCGGATGGAGTCGCAGCAAGAGGAGCCCGTCGATCGCACAAGAATCCTCGACCAACTGGTGCGCGCCGACATCTTTGAGCAGACCATTCACTCCCGCTATATCGGAACCAAGCGCTATTCCCTGGAAGGAAACACGGCCCTCATCCCGCTGCTGGACGAGATTCTCAACTCCGCCTCGCTGCAAGGCGCGGAGCAGGCTGTGCTGGGAATGAGCCATCGTGGACGCCTCAACGTCATCATCAATGTGGTGAGCCGTCCCGCCGCGGAAATCTTTGCCGGCTTCGAAGATGTCGATCCCCGTAGCGTGCTCGGCGGTGGCGACGTGAAATATCACATCGGTGCGACAGGGATTTTCACCGGCGCCAGCGGTGGACAGGTGCGCATTCACATGGTGTCGAATCCCAGCCATCTGGAAGCGGTTGATCCTGTCGCTCTGGGACGTGCGCGCGCCAAGCAGACGCGAATCGGACGCGAAGGCAAGACCAGGATCTTGCCGATTCTGATGCATGGCGACGCAGCCTTTGCCGGACAAGGTATTACTGCCGAGACCTTGAACCTGGCCAACTTGCGCGGATATACCGTCGGTGGCACGATGCATATCATCGTCAACAATCTCATTGGCTTCACCACGAACCCCAGTGACGCCTACTCCGGCCGCTTTTCGTCCGACCTTGCCAAGCGGCTGCCGATCCCCATTTTTCATGTTAACGGCGAGGATCCCGATGCAGTAGTGCGCGTCGGTCGCATGGCGCTCGATTATCGTTACGACTTCGGCACGGACGTAGTGATCGATCTTATTGGCTTTCGCCGCCACGGCCACTCCGAGGTCGACGATCCAACCATTACCCAGCCGATCCTGTATCGCAAGATCAAAGACCACCCCATGCTCTACCAGATCTATGCCGGCAATGTCGGTCTGGATGCGCAACCGCATGTCGAGAAGTTTCAGGCTGAACTCGATGCGGCCGAGAAAGCCGGCAAGGACATGGTCAAGAAGCCGGCCATGCGCCAGCTGCCAAGTTACTGGTCCCCATTTCACGGCGGCCCGTACAATCCGGCCGATGAGGTTGATACGGGCCTCACAGCCGAGCGTCTGCATGAAATCACTGATGGCCTGGTGAAATATCCCGCGGACTTCCACATCCACCCCAAGGTGCAAAAGCTACTCGAACAGCGCCATGAGATGGGCTATGGCAAGCGGCCGCTGGATTTTGGCATGGCCGAGGCCTTGGCATTCGGCTCGCTGGCGCTGGAGAACACGCCGATTCGCATCAGTGGTCAAGACAGTCGCCGCGGCACCTTCAATCAGCGCCACTCCGTATTGATCGACATCGTTGACGAGAAGGAATACGTGCCTTTGTGCCACCTGGCGCCTAATCAAGCGCGGGTTGAGATTTACAACTCGGAGCTTTCCGAAGCCGCGGTCATGGGTTTCGAGTATGGATATTCGCGCGACTATCCCGAGACCCTTGTGGCCTGGGAAGCGCAGTTCGGTGACTTTGCCAACGGGGCACAGATCGTCATCGATCAATTCGTTGTTTCGGGCGAAGACAAATGGAGCCTGCTCAGCGGACTGGTATTGCTGTTGCCGCATGGTCACGAAGGCCAGGGCCCGGAGCACTCCAGCGCGCGCATCGAGCGCTATCTGCAGCTGTGTGCCCGCGACAACATGCAGGTTTGCCAGCCTTCGACCGCCGCACAGTATTTCCATCTGCTGCGCCGCCAAGCGTTGCGCAAATGGAGGAAGCCGTTGATCTGCTTCACTCCCAAGAGCATGTTGCGTCATCCCGAGGCCATGTCACCGTTGAGTGAACTGGAGCGTCCGCGCTTCCAGAGTGTCATTCCCGACGAGACCGCCCTGCAGGCGAAGCGTGTCCTGCTGTGCACCGGAAAGATCGGCCATGAATTGAGAATGGAACGCAGAAAGCTAAAGATGGAAGGACCAGCGATCATTTCTCTGGAACAAATGTATCCCTTCCCGGAAGACGAACTGCGTGAGATTCTCGGACGTTACAAACATGCGGCTGAGTTGATCTGGGTGCAGGAAGAACCGGCAAACATGGGTGCGCTCACCTTCGTTGTCCCCCGATTGAAACGAATCGTTGGCTCGAAACTGCGAAGCATTAAGCGGGCGGCCAATGCAACGCCGGCAACTGGATCGGCGAAGGCCCACGAACTGGAGCAGAAAACGCTTCTGACATTAGCCTTGGGCAGGGGGGATTAGGAGTCCGGGCTCACTTCCCCAGAGATGCCCTGGATCGACATTTTTAGGCTCGGTAACCGAAACACCGAGCCAGCAAGCGGCCCTGGTTCATGTACCACTTAGTTATCAAGCGAAGCCTCTAATATAACTTTTATCCAAATACAAAGCAGAGCACTTCATCCCTCTTTTCTACAACTTCAGTTGTACGCTAGTGCGTTTCATCCCGCAGAAATTCTACTAAATCCAGAATACGGAAGCCCGTTTTTCTACAAAAAAAAATAGCCGCAGGGGTTACAGCGCCGTAACCTCTCTGTAATCAGTGGGCACTTAGTGGTTACTCTCTTGCATGAAGTAATGCGGGGCGAATTCTTATTATTCCCCTTTCCAAACAATTTAGTGCGGAGAGTGCGATGAGACGAAACACACTAAGATTGCTATCCTTGCTTGCGATTTTAGCGCTGTTTTCGGTGTGGGCCTTTGGCCAGGCCGAATCAGGCGCAATCAATGGCATCGTGACCGATAAAACTGGCGCAGTAGTCGTGGGCGCTAACGTAACTGCGACTTCGATCAATACCGGACTGGTTCGCACGACGACCACGAAGTCAGCCGGTGAATACACCATAACCAACCTCCCGCCTCAGACCTTTAACGTCACCATCGAGGCGCAAGGCTTTCAGAAATACACTCAGCAAGTGAAAGTCGGTGTTGGATCCATGAACGACGTTTCGGCCAAGCTAGCCGTGACCGGTTCTTCCACCACCGTCGAAGTCACGGGCTCGGCTGAAGTGGCCGTGGTCAACACCGAGAACCAGACCGTGTCGCAGGTCATCAACACCAATCAGGTTGAGAATTTGCCTACCCTGACCCGCAACCCGTATGACTTGGTTGCCACTTCCGGCAACGTCTCGGAGGACATGAACAGCGGTCGCGGTGCGGGATACGCGATCAACGGCCAGCGCTCGGCGGATACCGACGTCCTGCTCGACGGCGGAGAGAACGTTGACCTGTTTACCGCTACCGTCGGCCAGAGCGTTCCCCTCGATTCCGTACAGGAATTCAGCGTGCTTACCAATAACTTCACCGCTGAATATGGCCGTGCCAGCGGCGGCGTGGTGAACGTTGCCACCAAGTCCGGCACTAACAATTTTCACGGAACGTTGTACGAATTTAACCGCGTGTCGGCCCTGGCGGCAAACACCTACAATAATAATGCCCAGCGCTATGCTGCCTTCCAAAACGGCACGTGCGTCATTGGGACGCCTTGCGATGTTGGCACCTTCGGCTTCACCCGCAACCAGTTCGGCTATTCGATTGGCGGTCCAATCGTAAAGAACAAGCTGTTCTTCTTTAGCAGCACGGAATGGACCCGGGTGCGCAGCAACTCTCAAACCAACGCCGACATTGTCGATCCGGCATGGTTGGCATTGCCGCAGGTCCAAGCTCCTACAACAGCATACTTCAACCAGTTCGGCAAGATCAGCTCCGGCTTCCAGACCATCTCCAAGGTCAACTGGGGCCAGGCGCTCGGAACCACTAACCCGTCAATGTGCGCTCCGTTGTCCTGTTCTGCTCCCTTTGCCTTGGCCGGACAGTACAGTACACCGACAGACGCCGGTGGCGGCTTTCCGCAGAATACCTATAGCACGGTGGAGCGGGTTGACTATAACTTCTCCGACAAGACCACCTTCTATGCCCGCTACGCGCTTTATAGCGAGGACGACTTTCCGGGCACAGTCAACAACAGCCCCTACGTCGGATATAACACCGGCCAGACATTTTTCAACCAGAACCTCACCCTTAACCTGACTCACGTCTTCACCCCCACGTTCGTCAGTTCGACCAAGCTGATTTACAACCGGCTCAACAACCTTCAGCCGCTGGCCACCGCGCCGATAAGTCCGACGCTTTATACCTCCAGCGTCGCCGTCCCCACTCTCCCTGGCACCAATGGCTCTCTGATCTATCCGGGATACAACGAATTCAGTCCCGGCAATGCGATTCCGTTTGGTGGCCCCCAGAACCTGTATCAAATCTATGAGGACCTCAACTGGACCAAGGGTAAGCACCAGTTCAAGTTTGGCGGAGATTACATTCAGACGCGCGACAACCGCGTGTTTGGCGCCTATGAGAATGCCGTCGAATCACTCGGACCTAGCGACATTCCCACCTCCATTACGAACCTGCTGAACGGTCAAATCTATCAGTTCCAGGGAGCCAGCTACCCGCAAGGCAAGTACCCTTGCACCAAGAACGCGGCGGGGCACACCATTGTTACTCCCGCCTGCACGCTGCAGCTACCTGTGGGCGAACCGGCGTTCAACCGCAATAACCGCTACAACGATGGCGCGTTTTACGCTCAGGACTCCTGGAAGGTAACCCCACGGCTGACTCTTAACCTCGGCCTCCGCTGGGAGTACTATGGCGTTCAACACAATGCTAACCCGAGTCTGGACTCCAACTTCTATCTAGGGCCCGGATCCAATCTGTATCAACAGGTTCGCAGTGGCACGGTGCAGATTGCCAACCAGAGCCCGGTCGGCGGACTGTGGGCCAAGGATCAGGATAACTTCGCTCCCCGTGTCGGATTTGCTTGGGACATGTTCGGAGACGGAAGCACCAGTCTCCGCGGCGGCTATGGTATCGGCTATGAGCGTAACTTCGGAAACGTCACTTTCAACGTGATTCAGAACCCGCCAAACTACGCAGTGGTCAGTATCGTGAGCGGCGTAGATGTTCCAACGATGCCCGTTTTCACCGACAACGCTGGTCCTTTGGCCGGTACGGGAACTAAGGCCCTGCCCGCTACCAGCTTGCGCGCGGTAAATCAGAACTTAGCAACTGCCTACTCGCAGTTCTGGTCGATGGCGATTGACCGACAGGTCATGCGGAACTCAGTGCTATCGCTGGAGTATGTCGGTTCCAAGGGAACCGGCTTGTATGACATCGCCAACCTCAACGTTGCCGGCTACGGCTCAGCCTTCCTTGGCGATGCCCGCGCCACTAATCGCATCAACTACCAGTACAGCAACATCAATTATCGCAGTGACGGGGGCTTTAACCAATACAACGGGTTAAATGTAAAGTTCTCAACCAGCAATCTCTTTAACAAAGGCTTGCAGTTGGTCGCGAACTACACCTGGTCGCACTCCATTGACAACCTGTCGTCCACGTTCAGCGACGGATATTCCAGCTTCTACGGGTTGGGATACCTCAATGCCTTCAATCCAAGCCTGGATAAGGGCAGCTCTGACTACGACGTCAGGAATCGCCTAGTCATTAGCGGCGTGTGGGACTTGCCATGGATGAAGAACTCCAGCAACGCCTTTGCCCGGCAGGCGCTGGGCGGATGGCAAATGTCTCCGATCATTCTGGTCCACTCCGGATACCCGTTCTCGATTTATGACTGCAGCAACCTGGGAGCAACCGGCTACACTTGTCCGCGTTGGATTCCGGGTGCGCCAGTTTCGGGAACTGGAAACGCGGGTTTCCAGAATATCGGTCCCAACCTGTTTGCCTATATGAACCTGCCCATGACGGGCCAAGGCACGGTCGCTGGAGCTGGCAATGTGCTGGGGGTTCCGGTGTGCACCGGACTTTATGGTGTCGGATGCTCCTATAGCAATAACGGTCAGGCCATTCCGCCCCGCAACGACTTCCAGTCTCCGGGATTCTGGAACATTAATTTTGTTGCGGCCAAGAACTTCAAGCTGAACGAACGGTTCAACTTGCAGTTCCGCGGCGAGTTCTACAACCTGTTCAATCACCACAACAATTACGTTCTCGGCAGCAATCTGGACATTGAGCCGGGAACCAGTCAACAAATTCAGGCAGAGAGAGGTTCACCATCGGCGGCGTGCGTCTTCTGCACGATCGAGGACGAGCGGCGCAACATTCAGCTGGCTTTGAAGCTGATTTTCTAAGCAGGAATAGCGGTACTCGGGGAGCCTTCGGGCTCCCCATTTTTATTGCTGTCGGTTCTGCGTTAGTAGTCGAAGTACTCGCTCGCGTTCCTGCTCAGTGATTCCGGCACAACCTGCCGGTGGTGAGAGCTCGGAGAAGTTCTTGTTGAAATACTGGCTGATGAATTTAGCGCGTTTTTACTTGACCAATCGTGCAGCTTTTCCTATGCTTGCGTGCGTCGGGTCAGGTCGCAACTCAACAGCAATGCCATGGGGCGGAGTAAGTATGCGCTTGCTTTGTGGATCTTTGCGGGATTCAATAACAACCCGACCGAGTTGCGTTCAGGATGAACTTGGCGAGGCGGTGGATTGCAAGACCGCGCCGGAACTTAGGAAACACCTCATCTAACTGAGGATGGCAGAGCCTTGCCGACCTTTTCCTTCCAAACGAATCGCAGACGTTGGCCGCTTTCAGAGGTCAGCGCTCCTCACCGCCAATAAATCCGCGCCACCAATATAGCTGGCGGACAAAAACTCGCAACGCAAAGCGTTGCTGCCAACATCGCTATCGCCGAAGTCACCATCGAGATTCCACGGCGTAAGTTCCAATACACACCGTCAAGGATTAAGAGATCGTGAAAAAAACAGCGGGCAGAAGTGTCACGGAAGTGCGTATCGTCGAGGCCGCTGTTCAGCTCTTCTCTCGTCAGGGATACAAGGGCACCAGTACACGGGAGATCGCTCACCTGGCCGAGGTGAATGAAGCCACCCTTTTTCGTTGCTTCGTGCGAAAAGCCGACCTCTTCTGGGCGGCGGCCGAATCGCGATTGAACCGTTTGAAGTTGGGGCGAGAGCTGCAACATGGCCTGGCAACTGACTCAGATCCGGCAATTGTAGTTCCCATGCTGGTGACATTTGTCGTAGAAGTTATGTCCGAGTATCCGGAGCTGATGCGTCTTTTGTATGTCGCGGGTTTTGAGCTGCCGGGTGCGGACCGCATGTTTCGCGAACATCTGGGACCGATCTTCGATGCCGTGAACGCCTATTTCGCCAGGTGTGCGGCCCGTGGCGTAATCTACGATCTCGAACCCACGATTGCCACGCTTGGGTTGGCCGGTGCGGTGAGTGCTCACCAAAACCTTCATCACCTGTTCACCGGCCGCGACCTGCCGTGGGACGCCGGCGGGGCAGCCCCAGCCTATGCTCAGTTCTGGCTCAACGCTTTACGCCAGCCGATCGGCGGGCGTCGGATCGCCAATAGCAGCGATTAGTTCGCCGAGTAATCTCTAGCCGCTACGACTGGCCTTCCGTTGACCTGTTCACAGCAAGCATCCACTTCAAGTGACCCAACCTGGATTTTGCGGAGATCGAGATTGAAAGCTCTTCCGAAAGAGAATGCAGAGATACCAAGTTTCTGGAAGCTCTCTGCTGTTGTACTGTTCGTAACCGCACTGGCGGCTTTGCCGGGCGCCCACGCGCAGGACAGATCTGCTGGGCCCGTAACCCCGGCGCCGGCGCCAACTCAGATGCCGGTGGCAGGACAAACACCCGCCGGGGCGCAAACCTCTTCCCCTGCGACGATTGTGGTCCTGGATGACACTAAAACTCCGCCCAGTGCGAATCCGTCCAAGGCTGCTGCCACTTCAACGAACTCGGCAAAAGCTGCCGATCTCACCGATTTCCAACAGATGGTACTTTCCTCGCTTGGCAAGGTACTACCCATCTATGGCCTCAGTCTCTTCGAAAATGTGCCAACAACATTCGCGCCCGTGGATCGCGTTCCTGTCACCGCGGATTACGTCATCGGTCCGGGCGACGAATTGTTAATTCGGGCCTGGGGACAGATCGACTTGGATGTCCATACTCGAGTCGACCGCAACGGCAACATCTTTCTCCCCAAGGTTGGAAACCTGAACGTTGCCGGGTTGAAGTACGCTCAGATTGAAGAGTTTCTCAAGTCGCACATCGGACGCATCTACCAGAATTTTGATCTGAACGTGACCATGGGAGAACTACGTTCGATTGACGTGTTCGTGGTCGGCCAGGCCCGTCGTCCGGGTCGTTACACGGTCAGTTCCCTGAGCACGCTGGCCAATGCAGTCTTTGCCTCAGGCGGCCCTTCGCCCACCGGTTCGATGCGTCACATCCAGTTGAAGCGCGGTTCCACGGTGGTCACCGATTTTGATCTCTACGATTTATTGCTCAACGGCGACAAGACCAAAGATGTCCTTCTGTTGCCTGAGGATGTGATCTACGTTGCTCCCATAGGGCCTCAAGCTGCCATCGGCGGACAGGTCAATGTGCCAGCCATCTATGAGCTCAAAGGTGCGACCGATCTAGCCGAAGCGCTCCGCCTCGCAGGCGGGCTGTCGACCACGGCGTCAGGCGGCAAAGTTTCTCTGGAACACATCAAGGACCGGCAGGTGCACGTTGTGGAGCGAGTGGGGTTGGATACTGCTGGCTTGGCCCATCCAATCCAAGATGGCGATGTGGTGAATGTCACCCTGGTCTCTCCGCGCTTTGAAAATTCCGTGACCTTGCGCGGCAATGTGGCCTCCCCGGGGCGCTATCCCTGGCACGAAGGCATGCGAATCAGCGATTTGATTCCCAGCCGCGAGTTCCTTATCACCACGGAATACTGGAAGCAGCAGAACTCCGTAGCTCTGCAGGCGACGGAAGCCCAAGGTGCGCCGAGCGGTACTGCCAACGAAGTTAGCCGCAAAGCCCCCGAGATCAACTGGGATTATGCGGTTGTGCAGCGTCTCAGTCCGCAGGATCTTTCAACTCAACTACTTCCCTTTAATCTGGGCAAGGCGATTTTAAACAATGACGAAGCCAGCAATCTTGTACTCCAGCCCAGCGACATCGTCACCATTTTCTCCCAGTCTGATCTGCAGGTTCCGGAAGGAAAACAAACCAAGCTGGTGAGGCTGGTCGGCGAGTTTGAAGCTGCCGGAATTTACCGGGCAAAGCCAGGCGAGAGGCTTCGCGATCTGGTGATGCAGGCGGGGGGACTTACTTCCTCAGCCTATCTTTATGGTGCCGAGTTTACCCGCGAGTCGGCACGCGTCGAGCAACAAGAACGGCTGGACATGATGATTGCTCAGACCGAGCAACAGGTCGCCCGGCAGGCGGCGCAAGCGTCGCTGAACGTAAGATCTAACGATGAGGCGGTTGCCGCCAGGGCCAGCGTGGAGTTGCAGCAAGCCAGTCTTGAAAAGCTTCGTCAACTACGGGCCAGTGGCCGTATCGTTCTGAACCTGCACCCCAACGACCATACGGTGGATAACATTCCCGACATCCCTCTTGAAGATGGTGATCAGTTCTTTGTGCCGAGCCGGCCAATCGTGGTGAATGTCGTTGGCGATGTCTACAACCAGGGCTCCTTCATCCAACAACCCGGCAAGACCGTTACGACCTACTTGCGAAGTTCAGGCGGACCTACCCGGGATGCGGACAAGGGCAGGATCTTCGTGGTCCGCGCCAACGGAGCTGTCGTCAGCAAGGATGCAGCGTCGTACTTCTGGTCAGGAGGATTCGACAGTATGGTGCTGATGCCAGGCGACACCGTGGTGGTTCCAGAGCAGACCAACAAAGGCAGTTTGTTACGTGGGATCAAGGACTGGTCGCAGATCTTGGCAAACTTTGGATTGGGGGCTGCCGCGATCAATGTCCTGAAGTGATAGCCCAACCTTCCAATCCATCTCGGAACAGAGTAGCCAGAAATACCGGCCGGGGAAGCAGGTAGTGCCAGCGCGCCTGTCGCCGATACTAAGTCAATCTCCACGGGGAGGCCTATGACGCAAAACTCGAAAATATCGGAATCGCACGCCAGTGGCAATAATAGCGATGCCGGAGTGTACGAGCACGATGTTGCCTCGAACCCGCCTGCAATCAAGGGCCCCGCAGAGGCCGATGCGATTGCCGTGTTGCTGGTACTGGCAAAGAACAAAATGCGGATCTTGAAAATCACTCTGGCAGCCGCGCTCGTCGCCCTGATTGTTGCTGCGCTGCTTCCCCAGATGTACACCGCCACGACCACGATTTTGCCGCCGCAGCAAAATCAATCGTCTCTAACGTCAATGCTGGGGCAGCTCGGCGCTATTACGGGGTTGGGTTCGGCAGACTTAGAACTGAAAAATCCAGGCGATCTGTTCGTGGCAATGTTGGGTAGCCGCACGGTTGAAGATCGACTGATCGACCGTTTTGATTTGCGCAAAGTTTACTCGCTGAAACGCTATCAGGATGCCCGCAAGGAACTCGAGAGCCGTAGCGACATTATTGCTGAAAGAGAAGGCTTGATCTCAATAGCTGTTACCGATCGCAGCCCCCAACGTGCCGCCGACCTGGCCAATGCGTACGTCGAGGAACTCCATGTTTTGAATTCAAATCTGGCCATCACCGAGGCCGGACAGAGGCGCGTGTTCTTCCAGCAGAGGCTTGACGCGGAGCGTGAAGACCTGGCGCGCGGGGAACTAGCTCTCAAGCAAGCTCAGGAGACGAGCGGTCTGATTCAGCCTGACGCTCAGGGGAGAGCCATTATCCAGTCGGTGGCTGATATGCGTGCGCAGGTAGCAGCCCACGAGGTGCAGCTTCAGGCAATGCGATCATCGGCAACCGAAAATAATCCCGACGTGCAGCGCGCCGAGCTGGAATTGGCGGGTTTGCGGAGCCAATTGGCGAAGCTTCAGCATAACACTGGAGAAATGGGCAACGGAAACCTCGAGGTGCCAACAACACGGTTGCCGGAAGCGCAGTTGGAGTACATCCGTCGGGCACGCGACCTCAAGTACCACGAGGCTCTCTACGAATTCCTGGGCAAGCAACTGGAAGCGGCCCGTATCGATGAAGCCAAGGATGCCATCCTCGTGCAAGTAGTCGATAAAGCAGTCGTACCGGAACGGAAGTCCGGCCCCAGACGAACCCTCATCGTGTTGGTGACTGCGGCCGGCGCCTTCCTGCTGGCTTGTTTGGCTGTGCTCCTGACGGAATTGCTGCGTCGCAGGCAACAAGATCCAAATGAGCGAGCACGTCTGGCGCTACTTCGGGACTCCCTGAAAGTGTACTCGTGGAACTCATGACTGCCTCCAGTCAAACCTTTACCGGGTTGGCGCCCGTTTCTCTGACGATTCCCCCGGCTGCCTTCGAGGTGCTGCTGTACCTCGCGGTCGTCGCGGCCGGAACGCTTTGCTATCTGCTGGGGTGGCTGAGCATCAATGCGGCGGTCGTCTTAGGTACGGCACTGCTGGTGGGGCTGAGTGTTCTGGCGTGGTATCGCTTCGACGCTGGACGGCATCCCTGTTTTCTTTTCTTGGGCATGCTGATGCTTTTTCAGGGTGGACGGCTGGTCGCTTATTGTTTGGGATGGCTGGCAAACCCGTTCCAGATCGAATTCATGACTGCGAACTCCTTCACTATTTCGCGCAATGATGCCGGGCTGGTGCTGCTTCTCATTCTGGCTTCGGCAATCTGTGTTTATGCCCCGTCGCGATGGAACTACCGGCGTATATTGCCACCAGACGACACTAAGGTCCGCGTTTATTTGCCATATCTTTACTGTCTTCTGATCTGCAGCAGTCCTATCCAGCTATTTAAGAACTACCAGTATTTCCAATATGCGCAGCAACATGGTGGTTATTTATTCTTGTATGTTAATCACGCCGCCATGGCAGCCAGTGTTCCGCTGTATGTTCGCGCGATCTCCTTGATAACCTTTCCGGCTTTTGTGGCAATTTTTGTTTTTGAGCGGAACAAGAAGCTGGTTTGGGTGACGACGGTGCTCTACTTTGGCACTTCTGCAGTCATTCTGCTGCTGGGCACGCGAGGCGCTACCTTTACCCTGGCGGTGACGTTGTGGTACGTGGCCAGAATGAAATCCATGGCGCGTCCTCGAATCGTCCGCCTGGCCCTGTTAATCGTGGCTCTGATGTTGGTCGCCAACATAATCAACCTCGCGCGCTCCGGATCTGGTGCCGAAGACTTCAGCGAGGTCGGTCCTGCAACCTTCATCACGCAGCAGGGAGTGTCTCTTGCAGTCACTGAAGTTGCCGTCAAGTACAGAGAAGTTTTCCACCCTCACGTAATCTCCTATCTCTTTCATGATTTGCTGGCTGCTTTCGAGGTGGCCGACGCTTCGAACTTCGTTGTCGGGAAACGATTCGATGCCGACATGGCGGTATTTCTCAACCCGCAGCTTTACAATGTCGGCTACGGTTCAGGCGGGAGCTATCTGGCAGAGGCATATGTCGTAGGAGGGTTTTTCGGCGTCGTGGTGATATCACTCTTGATCGGTGCGGGGTTGCATTTGTTGTACGCATGTAGCCGAACGGCGCTGGGCCTCTTCGCGGTCGCCATAATACTTCCTGAGGTCCTCTGGATGTCGCGAGGGTCTCTCCTTGGTTGGGCATCCGTCATGATGAGAAATTCGATTTCTATTGTTTTGCTGGCACTAGGATGGTGGTTGTACACTTCCCTTCGTCCAGCGCATCCAGTTTCATGGAGCACCGATAATCCTGTGGTTAGCTCCAAAGCGGGGCCGCCCGGAGGCGAGTAGTGGTTTCACTGATCGTTGGCACCGTCGACCGCGTAATGGAAGTCGACCGCTTGCTTACCAGCCTGGATGGTCAGATCTACAAGGAATTTGAGGTCGTTGTCGTTGACCAGAATCAGGATGAGCGTCTTGCCCCGTTGTTCGAGGGGCACCCGGGGTTAGCGATAAAGCACCTTCGGTCGCAACCAGGGATCTCCCGAGCTCGCAACATTGGTCTCGCCGCTGCGAAGGGAGAAATTGTCGCGATTCCTGACGATGATTGCTGGTATCCGCAGCGCCTTCTCGGAGAGGTGACGACATGGTTTGCGTCACATCCTGAATTCGGGATATTAAATGTGGTAAAGCGGAGTGCCGAGAACAAACTTGTCGGGCCAAAGTGGCCCGCCACGGCCCGCAATTGCACAAGGGTGGACGTATGGAATTGCGCCATCTCCTCCGCAATTTTCATGCGGCGTTCGGTTTGTGACGCGGTCGGCGACTTTAACGAGAAAATCGGTATTGGTGCCGCTTCCAACTATCAATCTGGCGAAGAGACGGACTACGTTCTGCGCGCCCTCGAGCACGGGTTTCAAATGTGGTACGAACCATCGCTCACAGTGCACCACCCTCCGCTTCATTCGATTGAGCGGCTCCGAAAAAAGTCTTATCGGTTTGCCTTGGGTGCCGGCTACGTTTTAAGAGTCCACAACTATCCGATCCATCTGGTCGCTGGACAAGTTATGCGTTCGTTGGGTGGGGCAGCAGTGGGCCTTTTCAGTGGCGATATTGCCCTGGCGCACACTTACCTATTACGCGGGACAGGTCAACTTGTTGGCTATATTTCCGCGCCGCGTCCTACAAAACGTCAACAGCAACTCTCGCCGACCTGACAATGCCCGGATGAACCTGACTCCAACCCAGGACGTGACCATATGATTGCTCCAGCTGCGAACAAGGGAAACGTTCATGCGCCAGTCCGTAAGTGAAACCTCGTCTCAATGAAAGCCTTTTCTGTTCCTCTATTTCGGAACATTCTCAATCTCGGCTCCGGCGAAACAGTGGCCCGGTTGTGCAGCATCGCGACGATTCTATTTCTCGCGCGCCGGGGCGGCGTAGCTGTGGTGGGCGTTTTTGCTCTGGCCCAGAGCATGGTGCTGTACACGTACCCATTTATTGACTTTGGGTTGCGTCACGTGGGGGCGCGGCTGATAGCTAAGTATCCGCAAGCCGGGCAGGAAATCGTCGAGCAGGTGCAGAAACGGCGTCTGTTGATGGGGGGCGTGATTCTCCCATTCCTTCTGCTGTACGCGGCGCTAACGAACGTGCCCCGGCAATTGCAAGTTTTCCTGTTTCTGTTTTCGGCGATCAGCTGTCTTTACGCGCTGTCTCTGGAGTGGGTGGCGTGGGGGAAGGAGCAGCTTCGTCTGGTTGGACTGTCCAGGATCATCGTTCCCGGCAGCGTCCTATTGTTTCTGCTGCTGGGGAATAAAAGCCAAAATCTCCTGTGGTGGCTGGTACTTGGCAACGCGGCCGGCTACGGCCTACAGGCAGTGATCTTCGGGCAGTGGTGGCGACGGCATCAACCCGTGGACCAGCAATACCTCTCCTTTGCCGTGATTCGTGAATCCCTGGCGTGGCAACGCACCAGCATCATGGGACTGGCATGGCTGTGCAATCTGGCCTTCAACACGATCGACATGCTGATGCTCGGCGTCATGTCCAATGCCCAACAGGTTGGGCTTTATAGCGCCGCTTATCGCATCATGAACCAGATCCTATTCGCGTACTACTTGTTCACTCAGGTTCTCTATCCTCAACTTGCGCGGCAAGACCAGCAGCAGCGGGTCCGAATGTTGCGGCCCCGGATTCTGCTCCTGCTGTTAGGCGCGGGAGTTGTCCTTGCGGCGCTCGTCTCACTCGCCCGCCGTCCCTTACTGACGATCTTGTTCGGACATCAATTCCTGCCTGCAACATTGCTTCTTCTATTGTTGGCCTGGGCCATACCGTTCGATTTCCTGACGTCATACTTGAGCAACGCTTACATCGCCTGGGGCATGGAGAAGAAGATTCTTCTGTGCACCATAGTCGCAGCCGGAAGCAACATTGTTCTAAATCTGATCTGGATTCCGGCATACGGCGCGAAGGCGGCTGCCGTGAACACGCTGATCTGTTACTTAATCTTTCTTGCCAGCCTTGCCGTGGCAGGACGTTCGGCGAAAGAGCTCAGCACTCGGGCCGAGCCGCTGCCGGAGCTGATCGCGTAGGAGTGCGGTGCGAATACTCTACGATCACCAGACTTTTTCGCTCCAAAATGCAGGGGGGGCGTCCCGTTATTTCTACGAGATCATTCGGTTCATGACAACCGTGCCCGACGTCCAAGCGGAGCTGCTAATGGGGATTAGTGGCACGGTTTATCCGTTTCGGAGTTTACCGCCAGCTAAGGCCCGGGTGACTCAGCTTCGGGAAGTGCTGCCGCCCGGGATGCTGCGCTACGTCGTCAACGAGATTTGGGGTAATTTCGCGGCCGTGGTTCGCGGGAAAATGGACATCTACCATCTCACTTTATTCATGCGCATGCCGATGGTGCGGGCGCGCACCGTGGTAGTCACCCATCATGACTGTACCCATGAGCGCTATCCAGAATTGTTCCCCGATGTGAAAAAGGTGCTGTGGGCGCGGCAGTGGCTCCTTCCCCGAGTTGACGCTATTATTTGCGACTCCGAGTCTTGCCGACAGGATCTGCTGCACTTTTACAACGTGGATCCAACCAAAGTTCGCGTGATCCACCTCGGTCTCAGCCCGCTTCCGCGGAGCGCGGAAGCCGCCGCTAGCTTGCGCAAACATTTGCGCCGCGATTACGTCTTGTATGTAGGGATGCGAGCGGCGTTCAAGAATTTCGATGGTCTGCTGAAGGCGTTTCGTGAGGCAAGATTGCAGGATGCGTTTGACTTGCTGGTGCTGGGTGGCGGACCTTTGACGGCGGAGGAAAAGACGCTGATCACTCGTCTTGAGATGAGCGATTGCGTCATCAACCTGCCGATCGTATCGGATGAGGTCCTCGCCGAAGCTTATGCCGGAGCCGCGTTGTTCGTTTATCCATCGCTGAACGAGGGATTTGGGCTTCCTCCGTTAGAGGCGATGATGCTGGGGTGTCCTGTCCTGGCGACCAACCGCTCCTCCGTTCCCGAAATCTGCCATGACGCCCCCTTCTATTTCGATCCTGGCGACCAGGAGTCGTTCAATGGCGCGTTGCTGCGGGCCCTCCAAGATGAGGACGACCGCAAGCAAGCCGTCGCAAGGGGCAGGGAAGTGGCTGCGCAATACAATTGGCAAAAGTGCGGAGAGCAAACGCTGGCCTTGTACCGCGAGTGCCAATAGAACGCAATGGAGCCTGGAGCCATTCGATCGACTCCGCGATCAACCTGTTATCTGTGTGGCCAAACTGGGGCGCTTTTGTACGAAGGCTTGGCAGACCGTTTGTTCGATACGCCCGGTGTTTGGAACATCCGGCGTTGCACTAATCCCCAATGTCGACTCTTGTGGCTCGATCCGTGCCCTGTGGAGTCGGACTTGGGCAAGCTGTATGAGTCGTACTACACCCACGAGGGAGCCCCGAAACACGCGCAAGGAGAGGCCAGTCTTGCGGCCCGGCTGCGATGGTTTGTGAAGTTCGGACATTTGCCCAGGACGGGCGGGGAGAGACGCGAACCAGGCCTGGTTCTCAAGGGACTTCAGCGTCTGACCAGCTTTATATTCCCACCCTTAATTGCCGAATTGCCCGCAGACAAGCTGGGCAGGTTGCTGGATGTGGGATGTGGAGACGGCGATCTCATCCGTGCCGCTCAGGACCGGGGATGGAACGCCGAAGGAATAGATTTTGATCCCGACGGCGTTGAATTTGCGCGCCGTCGAAGATTAGATGTCCACCTCGGCTCGCTGGCTAGCCAGGGTTACGATGCACAGCAATTCGATGCGATCGTGATGAGTCACGTGGTCGAGCACCTTGCCGATCCAATCTCTGTGCTGCAGGAGTGCCACCGTATCCTTAAGCCGGGAGGGCGTCTGGTCCTGGCCACACCCAATGCCGACAGCCAATTTCATAGGGAGTTTGGGAAACATTGGGTCCACCTTGATCCGCCGCGCCACTTGTATGTTTTTGAGGTCAACACCTTGACCGAGGTCGTTCGGCGGTCTGGGTTCAACAACTCCCTGAAATGTTTCACGGTCTTAGGGGCGCCATTTGCCTATGGCGCCAGCCAGCTGATCGGTCGCAATGGACGCTTTACCGCCAGGAGCGGAGCCACCGCCGGTACCAACCTCCGGGCATGTTGGATGATGCTGGTCGAACTGGCCAACCTGAAAGCTGGGCGTCCCCTTGGAGAAGAGCTTCGCCTGGTGGTCAACAAGTGAGCGTGAATGCTCGCCAACAACTCGAATCAAGGAATATCGTCATGAGCAAAACGGGTTGCAAACTTCCTGGAGGCGTCCACGCCGGTAACAAGGTGACCATTGGCGTGAATTCCGTCATCCTCGACTCAGGGAAGCCCAATCAGACCGTTTTCGGCATTCCAGCAAGGGTAGTACCATCCTCGATAAGGACAACGGAATGACAGAGCCTTGCCTCGATCTTACGGTTATCATCCCCAGCTTTAACACTCGGGAGCTGCTGCAGAATTGCCTTGACTCGATTTACCGGTTCACCGACGGAATCGCCTTTGAAGTGATATGTGTTGACGGCAATTCCCCGGATGGAAGCGCCGACATGGTGGCCCAAGTTTTTCCCGGCGTAATTCTGGTGAGGAACACAGCCAACGAGTCGTATGCGAAGAGCGTGAACCAGGGCATTCGCCGATCACGAGGGCGCTATGTATGCCTGCTGGACAGCGACACATTGATGATCGAGAACGCTCTTGAACCCCTGGTACGGTTCATGGACGAGCATTCTGAGGTTGCAGTTTGCGGTCCCAAGCTGCTTAACCCCGACGGCAGCGTTCAGCATCACATTCGCAGCTTTGCGAATCTGGCTGTCTTCTTTCTTCAAACCCTCAATTGGCATAAGCTGTTTCCCCGAAGCAAGTTGATGAACCGTTATTACAATACGGATTTTGATTATTCCAGAGCACAGCCGGTTGAAAGTATCGGCACATCGGTATACGTGATTCGCCGTTGCACTTGGGAAACCATCGGCATGCTGGACGAACGTTTCCGTTGGGCGATGCCCGATCTGGCGTACAACCTCACCCTGAATAGAAAGGGATACAAAGTGTTTTACACCCCCTGTGCGGCGGTGGTTCACTTTGGCGGCAAGACAGCCAGTCAAGATGTGCTCGGGGCTCTTCGAGAACAATGCCAGGGATTGATCGATTTCAGCGACACTTACGATTACTTCGGCAAAAGCTGGTTTATCAAAGCGATTGTGCGATGGGGAATTCGGGCCCGTTATTACACCAAGGTATTGGGATATTACTTGAGCTCCGATAAGCGAGTCATCAAAGGCCCCGGCGCTCCCAAGAAAGAGACTGCCGCACAGGCTGCGCTCATGGTGGAGGCAGGTACACCGGCCAACGAAAAACGGCTCGGGGATGCCGCTTATGTTTCTTTTTCTCAGTCGGGTTCAGATGCGAATTCCGTTGCCAGCCAATAGGGACGGCTAACTTTTCGCCGGAGCGCGCGAAAGGCATGGACGAACGGACGCCACATCAGCCAAGCCACCGACCCGTCCGTGAACAGGCGCGTAACCCCCCGGCCGAAGCTGGCCGAATGTCGCATCTCTTCCAGGGCCAATCCAGTGGAGTATGTCATCCGGCGATACGCGGCGATCTGTGGTTCGAGCTGTTCGGCCCACTGATTGACAATCGAGAGGGGTTCCTCGTAGAGGCGGTGCCGTTTTGACTGCGACATGCTGCCCGCATGCATGCGATAACGGCAAACGGGTTCCTGAACAGCTCGCGCCGGATATCTTCGCGCCACGGCGACATAGAGATAATAATCCGGAACAGTTTGAATCGATTCCGGAATCAGGGCCAACTTCTTCTACGGCTGAGCGGCGAAGCACTGCCGAGCTCATGGCGATAAAGCAACCGTGAATGAAAAGTTGAGCAAAAATGTCGCCCTCGGGTAAGGGTTGAAACTCGTGCGCATAGTCGTAATCCCGCTCTTTACCGCTGGGGTAAAACTGGATAGCGCGCCCGTAAATCATGCCGGTGTTGTTGTCTGCTAGGGCCATCTGCTGTTGCAACTTTCGAGGCAACCAGATGTCATCCTGATCGAGGAAGGCCAACCACTCTCCCTTCGCCTGCCGAATGGCGTTGTTCCTGGCTTCACCCAACGGCGTATCTTCCGGCGAAAGAAAATAGCGAATCCGTTGGTCCTGATACTCCGAAACAATTCTGGGGCTGTCATCCGTGGAACAGTCATCCCAGACGATCGATTCCCAGTCTTGGAAGGTCTGTGCCGTCACGCTGTTCAAGGCTTCGCGCAGAAAAGAAGCCCCGTTACGAACGTTCATGATGATGCTGACCCGGGGCATAGAGTGTCGGTGGTCTTCAGCCTCGAAGTATAGCTGAGACCGTTTGCCGAGGAGAGCAACTCGAAACCCGAAGCCTGCCGTTGAACCCGCCCGAGATCTCCGCACCCTGATGAAGATCAGAAATGTTTTCTTCTCGTTTGCCAGGCTGGCTACCGGCGAAGTGTTCGGGAGGATGGCCACGTTTGCGTTGTTCGCATACGTGTCCCGCCAATTCGGGGTGCAAATTCTCGGAGTTGTGGCCGTCGCCCAAACCGTTGCCGCCTATGTCATGGAGGGCTCCGATCAGGGCCTGAAACTCATTGGCGCGCGGCTTTTGGCGCGCAATCATTCGTTAGCCACATTCCTGGTTCCATTCGTTCTGAGACGGCGTGCCGCGCTCACCGCGATTGCGATCGTGTTAGGCGCAATTTACGCCGTCATCGGTCCTATGCCATCGGTCGCGCGCGCATGCGCGCTGGTGTTCGTAGTCGCTGTTGTCCCATACGCTTTCGCGCTCGATTGGGTGGCGTGGGGGCTCGGCCACTTTGGAGTGCTGTCAATCTGGCGCAGCGGAGTCAGCATTCTCTATGTAGCCATAGCGATTACGGCTATGCGCCTTACCCGGCGGCCGATTGCGTCGATATCAGGCGCAAATGTCTTGAGCGCGCTAGCGGGGGCCGGGTTTTTGTGGATGATGTGGCGCCTTCGTTGGAAAAAGTTCAATGCCGGCGGGTCAGCGCACGACATCAGGCTTGCCGCAGAGGAACTACGTCCGGCCCGAGTTGCAACGCTCGGATTATCGAACTTTCTGAACCTGGTATTCATGAATATCGATGTCCTGCTTTTGGGAGCGATGACCAGCATCACGGAAGTGGGACGCTATAGTGCGGCCTGCAAGCCGCTCTACATCATCTTCACCGCCTTCTGGCTGTTGACGGATGTACTTTACCCTCACCTCGCGAAAGTGGAAGCTGGTGCGCATGCCTACAGGATCCTGCTGATAGCGTTGGTCGGGCTGGCGACGGTTGCATCCGCCGCTGCGCTGGGCATCGGCTTGCTCGCTCCGCAAATTCTCACGCTCATCTATGGATCGACACTAGGCGCAGCAGGGCTCTTTCGAATTCTGTTGATCGCACTGCCCATTGACTTCTGCTTCTCGCTGCTTTGGACCGTCCTCATAAGCCGAGGCTACGAACGGCCCGTGCTGTATTCCCTTGGAGCGGCCGCCACCCTCGACGTTATTTTGAATCTGGTGTTCATCCCACATTTTCAAGCCAACGCCGCAGCTTGGGCCACCGTGGCCGGCTATGCGTTGCTGTTTTCGTCGCTGCTGATTTTCGTGCTCAAGAACAAGGTGCTATCAAGTGCGCCCGTCAAGCGAAGCGCCTGAGACGAGCGCGGTTTGGGCGTGACTTTATTTTTGTTCTGCGTCCGGCGGAAACGTTGCGGCTCGTGCAGCCGATTCGATGTTCCGGCTATCACCTATGCTCCGCCAGTAAGGACGCCAAACATTTCTCCGGATCACATGAAATACGAACCAAAATGGCCGCGCCAATTGCGAGGCGAGCGAGCCTTGGGCAAACAGCCGAGCAACTCCCCGGATAATAGTGTCTGGCTTTCGCATCTCCTGCAGCGCTATGGCGGTGAAGTGCCTTTTTCGACAGAGCGCGACGGTGTGCGGATCGATGTCGTCAACCCATTGGTCAATCAGCCACAGTACTTCTTCATTCATCTTGAGGGCAGTCAGTCGCGACATGTTTGCAGCGTGCATGCGATAGCGGCAGACCACTTCCTGTACGGCTCGAACTTGGTACCGCCGGGCAACGGCTACGTAAAGCCAGTAGTCCGGGATGATTTGAATTGCGTCCGGTATGCCGCCGATGGCTTCGACCGCTGCACGCTCGAACACAGCTGAACTCATGGCGATGAAACAGGAATCGGTGAAGAGCTGATGGAAGATCTCGCCTTCCGGCAGAGGTTTGAACTCGTGCGCCTGATCGTAATCGCGCTCCAGCCCACCGGGATAGAATCTGACAGTCCTGCCGTAGATCAGCCCGATGTTTTCATCGGCCAAGGCCATCTGCTTTTCCAATTTATGGGGCAGCCAAATGTCGTCTTGGTCGAGGAAGGCCAACCATGCCCCGCTAGACTGGCGAATGGCATTAGCTCGAGCGCGGCCTAGCGAGGTCTCCTCTGGCGATTGAAAGTAGTGGACTCTGGGGTCCCCGTATTCGGCGATGATTCGCGCGCTTTCGTCGGTGGATTGGTCATCCCAAATAATTAGTTCCCAGTCGTGGAAGCTCTGCGCCATCACGCTTTCCAGAGCCTCACGGAGCGTGGACGCTCCATTGCGAACATTCATGATGACACTAACGGAAGGCATGACAATCTCAAGGGATGCGCTTCGAGCTTAGCTGAGCGTCCAAGTTTGATGGGACGAAATCATTATGCAGTAAATGAGTACCTGCCAAAAGGCAAGGGCAATACCCGTAACGCCGAAGACGAACAGGAAGCTATCTGCCATGTCGAGGTTCTTCGGCGTGCCGATCACCAACTCGGCACGTATGAAGCCGGCCACCGTAGCCACCGCAATCATGCTGAGGGCAATGAGCGGGCCGGAATTGCCGTTCGCCGTCCCAGCCAAGGGTGCAGGCGCCGTCTTGCGATACCAGAGCAGAACCCAGATCCCCAGGGCGGCCAGTCCGATCAGCGAGCTCCCATACTGCAGAGCCTCGTACATCGGTACTGATCCTATCACCGGAAATTTCACCACCTTCTGCATCCAGGCCCACCGCCACCATAGCCAGTTGAGCGGATGGGTCAACGTATCCCAAGCCAGGTGCGTTGCGATGCCGAGCACAATAGAAAACAGAATAGCCAGGAAACGAGCAGGACCGCCGAACTTGAAGGCTCCGAGCTGACCCTGCAATCTCTGCCGCACCCCTTTAGGGAGTAACGTTGAGGCAGGTCGCTTGATGGCGACGTGAAACACCCATAGCGCTAGGATGGAGACTGGAAGCGTGAATTCGATAACGCCAGGGAACGCGTGGCCCAAGCTCCGATAGTCAGTGTTCCCGACGATATACGGGAAGTCCGGAGCCATGCTGCCTATCAAGAACGCCGACCATACCAACTTGAGTCTGCGCAGAGGCAGGGCCGCGGCTGCATGGGATAGAGTGAAGGGCATAGGTTGGAACAAGCGTGGCTAAGTCTGCAGCTTCCTGAAACAACCGGTCAGGACTCCAAAGCGGCGGTCGCTAGCGCGGGATCACTTCAGTCCGCTGTGCCAGTATATCTGACGGCCTCGCACTGGTTCGATTCGATTCCTGCAGCCACCGCTCGCCGCAGTGGTTCTTGAATCCGCTACAATTAATACACACGTAGCACCCAAGACTGACTCTTTATGAAGCGCGCTCCGCTAACAGGCGGGCAATCACATCCAGGTGAAGAGACCAACGGCACTCCGGCGATAGCAGGTGGCAAGCCTATTCGTCCGCGTGATCGCCGGCTGATCTTCGGGGCCCCGGTGATCGGCGATGCTGAGATTGCGTCGATCACCGAGTGTCTGCGCAGCAATTGGATCGGTCTTGGCGGAAGAGTCGAGCGCTTCGAACAAGAGTTTGCGCGCTATAAAGGCGCACCCTACGCCGCGGCAGTGAGCAGTGGTACCGCTGCAATTCATCTCGCATTGGTAGCGCTTGGAATTGGGGCCGGTGACGAAGTCATCGCTCCGGCCATGACGTTTTGCTCCACCATTCATTCAATCGTCCACACGGGAGCGAAACCCGTTCTAGTGGACTGTATCCGTTCGACCTTCAACATCGACCCCGCGCAAATCGAAGAGCGAATCACCTCGCGCACCAAGGCCATACTGGTCGTCCATATGTGTGGTCGTTGCTGTGAAATGGACGCAATTCTCAACCTTGCTCGCCGTTACGGTCTGCGTGTTATCGAGGACTGTGCGCACGCCATCGAAGCCACACATCATGGCATCCCAGCAGGGTTGATGGGCGACGTGGGCTGCTTCAGCTTTTATCCCACGAAGAACATCGCCACCGGCGACGGCGGGATGGTGATTACTCGCGATCGGCAATTGTTTGAGCAGGTGAAGATACTTTCCTTACATGGGATGACGGCTGATGCGTGGAGCCGGTTTGTCGGCGGCCCCACCGGATATGAAGTTATTGCCGCAGGCTTCAAGTACAACATGACCGACCTGGCCGCGGCCCTGGCGTTGCCGCAATTGGCAACTATCGAGGAACGCTGGCGAAAGCGAGAGAAAATCTGGCAGATCTACACCGAACGTCTGAAGGAGCTACCGGTGGTGCTGCCGCCCCCGTCGGCGACTGAATCACGGCACGCCTACCATTTGTTTACGCCGCTGCTGGAATTGGAGGAGCTTGGGGTTGACCGAAAGACGATCATCGCGGCGCTGGATGCAGAAAATATTGGCGTCGGCATCCACTACGTTCCCGTGCATCAGCACCCTTTTTACCAACAGCAGTTTGGATTTGTTGATTCAGATTTCCCCAACGCAGCGTTTGTGGGAGAGCGCACCATTTCACTGCCACTCTCTTCGGCGACCTCGCCGCAGGATGTGGACGATGTTGCCACAGCGCTGACACGAATCTTCCGTTACTACGCAACTTCCGCTTGATCCGTAGCCACATCAGCGAACACATCGATGCCAACGTTCTCACCTAGTCGAGGGCGCGAATCTTGCGCCAGAAGGCTCGTTTGACCAATCCTGTGAGGGCATTTGGCATGGTACTGGCCCTCTGGCTCGCCTATGCCTGCTTCCCTGCGAACGCCCAGCAGCCATCAGCCTCTTCGGACACAGGGCCATTGCCCTCTCAAGCCACTGTTGCGCCGGTGGATGGCTCAATTCCGCATCCCAACGAATCGAACTTTCTACGACATTTGGCCGAAGACCAGAAGGATATCTGGACGAGTCCGTTCCACTTGAAGACCGCCGACGCCAAGTGGTTAGTTCCCATGAGCGGCGTTGCGACTGGACTCTTCGTTACCGATTCCCAAAGCTCCTACGCAATGCGTCTGGACAATCTTCACTTACTCAGGGTGGCGTCGGATGCGGGAGTGGCGTCGGCGGCCGGAATGACCGGAGCCATGTATATCTGGGGACATCTCACTCACAATGAGCGCGCACGAGAAACCGGTGTGCTGGCGACCGAAGCGATGATCAACGCCATCGGGGTTGACTATGCCATGAAATTCGCCTTCGGACGCGAGCGCCCGTTTCCCTCGAACTTCCAAAATGTCTTTTTTCATGGCGGGACCTCGTTTCCCTCGGATCACGCCGCGGTGACTTGGGCCTTCGCGTCGGTGATCGCGCAAGAGTATCCCCATCCCGCGGCTGAGTTCGGAGCCTATGGGTTGGCGCTGGGGGTGAGTCTGGCAAGGGCTGCGTCGGAGCAGCACTTCTTGTCGGACGTCTTCGTCGGAGGACTTCTCGGTTATCAAATCGGGCGGCACATTTACAAGACACGGCACAATGCAAGCCTGGATGACGACCTGAAGATCGTGGCGGAACAGACATCGGCGCCACGGCCTGGCAACGTCGGCAGCACCTACGTTCCGCTGGATAGTTGGATTTATCCCGCGATGGAGATGCTGATCGCCCGCGGATACATCAATACGGCCTTCATCGGCATTCGCCCGTGGACCCGCATGTCGTGCGCTCACATGCTTATCGAAATGCATAAGAACATCGAGTACCATACCGACCTTCCGCCTCAAGTGTTGCGGCTCCAGAAGACCCTGGACGGGGAATTCGCGGATGAGCTGGCGGCATGGGATGGGCGACCGGTGGACTCCATCCAACTGGATTCGGTTTACACGCGGGTGACGGATATCGCCGGAACACCGGTGAACGACAGCTATCATTTCGGGCAGACCCTGATCAACGATTACGGCCGCCCTTACTGGCAGGGAGTAAACAACATCACGGGGTTCAGCGCCAGCGCTAATGATGGCCGCTTCGCATTTTATGTGGATGGGGAATATCAGTACGCACCGACGATCCCCGGATATCCGCTGTCGGTTCGGCAGGTAATCGCAAATGTCGATATAAATCCTCTGCAACCGCCGACGCCAATTTCGACGAATCAGTTTCGCTTGCTGGATACTTATGCCTTGGCAAAATACGGAGGCTTGGATTTTTCGGTGGGCAAACAAAGCATGTGGTGGGGACCGGGCGAAAGCGGCTCCATGTTGATGAGCAACAATGCCGCCCCATTCTGGATGCTCCAAATCAACCGTACGGAACCGACCAATGTTCCTGGATTGTCAAAGTTTCTGGGGCCTTTCGAGCTGTCCAATTACTTCGGCGCGCTCGCCGGCCATCAGTTTCCGGCGGGGCCATATATGTTCGGGCAGAAGGTCAGCTTTAAACCTACCGAAAATCTTGAATTCGGATTCACCCGCAACGATGTTTTCGGCGGCCAGGGTCACGTCCCAATCACCTTCGGCTCGTTTTGGAATAGTTTCACCAGCTTCAACGACGTTACCCCCGCAGTCAAGTTCTCGCGGAACGATCCGGGGGCACGTCATGCTAGCTTCGATTTTTCCTACAGGCTTCCCTTTGTGCGCCGTTGGTTGACGTTATACAGCGATTCGCTAGTGCACGATGACGTTTCCCCGGTCAGTGCGCCTCAGCGGTCCGCCGTCAACCCGGGAATCTATCTCACGCATTTTCCAAGCTTCCCCAAGCTCGACTTCCGCGCCGAAGCGGTGTACACCGACCCTCCCACTCCCGCCAGCATTGGTGGGCAGTTCATCTACTGGGAGGTGGTCTACCACGACCTATATCTGAACAACCGGTATTTGATGGGCAATTGGATTGGCCGCGAAGGCAAGGGTTATCAGGCTTGGAGCACGTACCATCTCAGCCCTCAGAGCAGCATTCAAGTCGGGGTCCGCAACAGCAAGATCGCCAATGACTTTATCCCGGGTGGAAGCACGCAGTGGGACTGGAACGTTTCAGCTATGCTGCGAGTTCGCAAAGACCTCGAGATCAAGTCCTTCCTGCAGTACGAGACATGGTGGGTGCCCGTGTTGGCTCCCACTCGGCAAACAGATTTCACCAGCTCCATCCAACTGACCTGGTGGCCCACCAGTGTCGCGATGCGCAAGGCCTTCCACTAAGACGAGGCCGTAATCGGCGCTCTGCGGACAAACACCGAGGGCGCTCTCTCCACAGCTCTCAGTCCCCATCTCGGTAGTTCTCTCGCCCCCCTGTACTACCGGCTTTCTCACCGAAGTTTCTCAGATCCTCTCTCACGCGAGTTTTCTGGCCTCCTATCACGAAGCAGGGATAGACCCGTTTACAATGAGGAGGCCGACCTCGAAACGGGCCTGTAGCTCAACGGTTAGAGCAGGGGACTCATAATCCCTTGGTTGGGGGTTCGAATCCCTCCGGGCCCACCATTCCTCAAGTCTTGCGCGTGCACAGGCTCTTTCCGCGCTTGGTATTCCCGCCGACAGACGCTATCATCATCGCTCACATCGTCCTGAAAGTTGATTGTCCCCGGAGCGCGCCTTGAACTGGCTGAACGCTTGGTTCGGTTTCGATCGACACGGCACCTCGTTCGGTCGCGAGCTGATTGCTGGACTCACGACGTTCACCACGATGTCTTACATTGTGGTAGTCAATCCGGCTATTCTCTCGACGGCCGGAATTCCGGCAGGCCCATCGTTCGTGGCGACGGTGCTGGTGGCTGCCTTCGGCTGTTATCTGATGGCGCTCTACGCCAACCGTCCTTTCGCAATAGCGCCTTACATGGGCGAAAATGCCTTTATCGCCTTCACCGTTTGCAAGCTTTTGGGTTTTCATTGGCAGACGGCGTTGGCGGCGATCTTCATCGCTGGAGTGCTGTTTATCCTGATGACCATCCTGCGGCTGCGGCAATGGATCGTCGAAGGCGTACCAACATCGTTGCGTTACAGCTTCGCGGTCGGCATAGGATTATTTCTCACCTTCATCGGACTGAATCAGACCGGGTTGGTCACCCTCGGCGTTCCCGGCGCTCCAGTGCAGGCAGGGCATCTCACCTCACATCCCGCACTGGTAGCAATGTTTGGCTTCGTGTTGATCGCTATCCTGGTTATCCGAAAGGTTCCGGGAGCGATCCTGCTTGGCATTGTGATTACCGCGATCGTGGCGTTCGTTGCGAAGACCGCCGCGCCGCCGCACGGCGTTGTCAGCTTGCCGCCGAGCGTAGCTCCGATATTGTGGCAACTTGATCTTCGCGGTGCCTTCACCTGGCGTGCCTTTCCCGTCGTGCTAACTATCTTCATCATGGCATTTGTCGATACGATGGGAACTCTGATTGGGCTTTCGGCACGCGCGGGCTTCCTCGACGACAACGGACAGCTGCCGCAGATCGAGCGTCCCATGCTGGTGGACGCGATCACGACAAGCCTCGCTCCCATCCTGGGCACGACCACCGCTGGCGCTTACGTGGAATCGGCCACCGGGATTGAGGCCGGCGGGCGTACCGGATTTACTGTCTTCATTACTGGAACTTGTTTCCTGTTGGCGTTGTTCTTCTCGCCATTTGTAGCAGCCATTCCTCCGCAAGCATATGGACCTGCATTGATCATCGTTGGCCTGTTCATGCTGGCGCCAATCACGCGCGTTGACTTCGCTGACTACACGGAATCGATCCCAGCGTTCGCAGTGGTGTCGTTGATGGCATTCACCTTCAATATCGCGATCGGAATCTGCGCTGGCTTTGTGCTTTACCCGATCTGCAAGGTGGTCGCTGGAAAGACGCGCCACCTGAACCTTGGACTCTGGGTGTTGACCGCTCTTTCCCTGCTGTTTTTCATTTTTTATCCCTACAGCTGATCCGGCGAACGCAATCCGCCCTGTGGCTTGATTTCAGAATTGCGTCGTGTGGCGGAGCGGAGTGTCAGACTCAACTCGTGGGATATCGTCTTGAGCGAGGGGCGCAGCCAGGAATCACAAGAACTCTGACCGGCGAGCAATCCGGACGGGTAACCGAGGCCGTCCAAGTTTTTTGGTTGGTGCAGCGATAGCGACTCTTCAGGCGGCACACCGGCCTCAACCACGACTACCCGGGTCAAGGCCGGCGAGCCTGCGAGTCTTACATCTGTGTAACGAAGCGAACTCTCATCCCGCTCTCATCCGCTATCGCAATGGGAGCAGATGAAAATCTACAGTCCTATCTTTCGGCGCAGGATGCCTGCTAAGCCCAGAAGACCGCTGCCAAACAGCACGATGCTGCCTGGTTCAGGCGTAGTTGCGGAGCCACCGGACAGAGTGGCACTCCCTCCGTCGTCAAAAGCGATCGACCCGCCGCCCGGCGGAATGGTGTTCTGCAAGATCATTTCGAGCTGAAACCCGCCGCCCTGTTCGCCGATGCTGCCAAAGCTGAACGTCCCGCTGAACTCCATGTTCTGCCCACAGTAGTTGCAGTCAGGAACAACAATGCTGCCGACTTCGGTGCCGTTGACGAAGTATCCGACGGTTTCGTTGTTGCCACCGCCCAGAACGTCGTAAACCATAAAGTCATACGACAAACTGTTGATCGATGACTGGCCGGTATTGAAGACGGGCGATTGAACGTAATCGCCTGTGGTCCACATAAATGCAGTCATGCCCCCGGCTGGAAGCGTTCCGCAGCCGTTGGTGGCACTGCAATAATTGTCGCCCACGGATGGGAACGGCTCGGGGACATCGCTGGCGCTGGCAATCGTGGCGCTGGCCAAGCACACGGCGAACACCAGTGCAAGAGTTGCGACGAACAGCTTTCTCATGGAAGATCTCCTCAAGATCACGGCCCAACGCGGCAGCGGGGCACAGTGCCGACTGATCACCGCGTGTGCCATGGACATTGTCGATTTAGAGAGTTAAGTCAAACACTCCCCCGAAGCTAGGTGTGCAATTCTGCTTCCAGTGCAAGTTAATGAAAATAAGACCGATCGGTGTTTGCATGTGCACAAGATTGCACCAAGGAGCGCGGAATTTTCCACTATAGTCGTAGATAAATAGTATGCGGAAGTGGCTTATGATGGTCTCAATGTAGTGGAGACTCAGGTAGCAAGGATAGACGCGTTGCCCAAATTTTCTATCATCGAAAACCTGCTCAAGGAAGTTGAAGTTCCGCGTGATGGCACTCTAAGCCGCACGATCTATCGTGATGACTATGTGAAGGTTGTCCTGTTTGGCTTTGCCGGCGGGCAGGAGCTTTCACAGCACACCGCGACGGTGCCTGCAGTCATCGAGATTCTTCAAGGTGATGCCCGAGTAACGCTTGATGGTGAGGAGAAAGAGCTGTCTGGCGGCTCGTGGGTGCACATGGAAGCCAATCTTCCTCATGCCATCTATGCCCGGACTGACGTGGTGATGCTACTGACGATGTTGACCGGCGCAGCGGCGAAGTAACTCGTCGCATCGGCTGAGCCGATATAACGAGACGTGTTCCACAGCGTGCCTGACACCTCGCCAACTGATTCCGCAGTGCGTCCTTCCAGCGTGCAATTTCGCGATGCGGAAGCGGCGCAGCGAAATCTCGCGCAAATTCGCAAGTTCGTGCCCGCAGGAGTGCTAGAGGCACTGAACGCTTTGCTGCCGGGTTCGCCGAATCCCGACGCGGCGGTTAATCAGTTTGAACGGTTGGCCGAGTCGGCTTCGCCCGATCTATTACGCCTGCTGGAGAAACATCAGTTCTTGATTCACTATGCCGTCTTGGTGTTTGCCGTTAGCTCCTGGCTGGGCGAGACGCTAATCCACAATACCGATTTATTTCAAGGCTTTGTGCGCGACAAAAGTTTGGACCGCACGCATTCGCGCGAAGAATTCCAGGGGAGCTTTGCGCGAATGCGCTCCCGCTCGTTTGAAACCGATACCGCGGTATTGTTGGCCCGCTTCAAGAAGCGTGAGTACATCCGCATCATGTTGCGCGACGTGCTGGGCGTGGCAACCCTGGCTGAAACAACGGCCGAGATTTCCGCGCTATCGGACGTACTGATCGAAGAAGCTCTGCGCGAAGTTCATTCCCAACTTCAGCACCGCTATGGGTCGCCCCGGCAGCTTGACCCCGAAAGTCGTGTTATTGATTCGCGTTTTGCTGTGCTGTCCTTGGGTAAGCTCGGCGGCAACGAGCTGAACTACAGTTCTGACATTGATCTGCTGTACCTCTACGACGGAGGCGTAGAACCTCCCGGCGCGGAGATTCCTAATCGCGAATACTTCATTCGGCTGGCACAGCAAATCACCGAACTGCTCTCGCGGCATACCCGTGAAGGACCGGTCTTCCGAATCGATCTGCGGCTGCGTCCGCAAGGCAACGAAGGCGAGCCGGCGGTACCGCTGCCGCACGCCATCCACTACTACTCCCATGTCGCGCATGACTGGGAGTTGCAGGCCATGATCAAGGTGCGCCATTCGGCGGGCGATGTGGGCCTGGCACGCGAATTTGTGCGACGGGTACAACCGTTTGTCTATCGCCCCGAACTGAACTTCCTGGCCATCAAGACGGCGCTCGCCTCGCGGGAGAAAATCGGAACGCACCGTCGCCAGCGCCTGCTCAAGCAGACCGGCCAAGGCGGTATTGATGTGAAGATCGACCGTGGTGGTATCCGCGATATTGAATTTCTGGTGCAGTGCTTACAGCGCGTCTACGGCGGAAGCGAATCGTGGTTGCGTTCGCGGGGAACAATGTTTGCGCTGCAGAAGCTCTACGACAAAGAGCATATCAGCAGCAAAGACTTTCATAACCTCATCAACGCTTACGAGTTCCTGCGTACTTTGGAGCACCGCCTGCAACTGCGCCACGGGCAGCAGACCCATCGCCTGCCAGAATCGCGCGGGGAAATCCAAGAGTTGGCGCGAAGCCTCGCCCGAGAAAGCACCGCTGCCCTACCCGCCGAGGATTTTCTGGCCCACGTGAAAAGGCGCATGGCGGCAGTGGCTGAGATTTATCAACGCGTCATCTATCAGGAGCAGAGCCAGGACCACAGCGAGGCAGCTGAATTTCGCTTGAGGCCGGAAATTCCAGCGACCCCCGAGAATTCCTACAGCCAGATGATGCAGCGGCTGGCCGTCGATTCTCCGCGACTAAGAGAAATTGCCGGTACCGCCGAACTATCGCAACACGCACGGCGCAACCTCGATCGCTTCCTCAGCTCAGCGGGAACTACCTCCGAACGCTATGGCGCGGTATTGGATTCACCCGAAGCGGTGGGCCGCGCGCTCACTATCTTCGAGTTCAGCGAGTATCTCACCGACATCCTGGTTCGTCATCCGGCCGAAGTATCGCTGCTGTCTCAAATAGAAGACGTCCAAACCTCGGGCGTTGGCGAATTGTTCGACGAGAGTTTGCGAGGTGACGGTCTTGTTCTGGATCCAGTGTTCGCTTACCTCGCTCAGGAACAGGTCGATCACTCTGAGGCCAGCGCGATCTTGCGAAAGCACTACCGGCGTCGGATGTTCCTCTCGGGTAGTCGCGATCTATTTCAGTTACGCGAAGTCTTCGATTCTCTAACGGAGAACACAGTCGCCGCGGAGGCTGCGATTCAGGCCGCTCTGGCCATAGCCAGCCAGCCAGCTGGATTCACCGTCATGGGACTCGGTAGGCTAGGCGCTCGCGAGTTCGATCTCCTGTCGGACGCAGACGTCTTGTTTGTCTGCGACGAAGGCTGCTCTCAAGAAGAGATGCTCCGTGTTGCCGCAAAGATGATGGATGCACTGACGGCATACACGCTGGATGGCACCGTGTTTCCAGTGGACGCTCGTCTGCGTCCCCACGGTCGCGAAGGCGAATTGATTGTCACCCCGACTCAGCTGGCCGCATATTTTCAGGATGAGGCCAAGCCCTGGGAAGCGTTAACGTATCTAAAATTGCGCTATGTTGCGGGCGATTGCGAAGTTGGCAACCGCGCCTTGGAGGCGGTGCGAAAGAAAATTGCAAAGATCGCGACTCGGCCAGATTTCGATTCTGAATTGAAAGAGGTTCGGCTTCGGCTGGAACGGAGTGAGACCGCAGCGAACTTCAAGACAGGCGCGGGCGGAATCTACGATCTCGATTACCTGGCAGGGTCGCTGCAGGCGCGGCATCAACTCTGGCTGGCGGGAAATCTGCGGGAGCGACTGAGTCTGCTGCATCAGCACGGGTTGCTGGACGCCAATGAGTATGAGCAACTCGCGGAGAACGCGCTATTCTTGCGTACTTTGGAGCACTTGGTGCGCCTGGTGACCGGACGAGCACGCAAATGGCTGCCGGTTGCCGAACATCCCCACCGGGCACTCCAGAAACTGCTTTGGAGGGTATTGCGCACCGACGACAGCTTTAATCCTGAGATGCGACTATCGGAAGTTCTCCGGCAGACCCGCTCCATCTACCGCCAACGTGGTATGCCGTAATCTGGGATTTCATTGAAGCCGCTCGGCTGCGGTGGTAACGTAAAGAGTTCGGGAGAACCCGGTAAGCCTTTCTGATCCGGACTCGGTGGATGGCCAAAGTGGGGGCCGCATTCGTTTTCGTGCCCAACGACTTGGTTTCCGGCGTGTTGCCGATTTAGCTGATGCTTCCTAATCCCGACACATGGCTGTTTACAGCTTAGGGTCAATTTATACCCATAATCCTCGAGGTGCCTTGTGGCGGCTTCTTACAACGAAATTCCTTTGCCCTCCAGCGGGACCAAGATCACTTACGAAAACGGTAAGCTTGTCGTCCCAGACAATCCCATCATTCCTTTCATCGAAGGTGACGGTACCGGTCGCGACATCTGGAAAGCGTCGGTTCGCGTATTCGATGCGGCGGTTGACATTGCCTATAACGGAAGGCGCCGGGTCGCCTGGTATGAAGTTTTCGCCGGCGAAAAGGCCATGGATCGCTTCAAGACCTGGTTGCCTGATGACACGGTTGCGGCTTTTCGCGAATTGCGCGTCGGAATCAAGGGCCCATTGACCACTCCGATTGGCGGTGGCATCCGTTCCCTGAACGTCGCTTTGCGCCAACTCCTCGACCTCTATGCCTGCGTTCGTCCCGTGAAGTACTACGCCGGCATCCCATCGCCGGTAAAGCACCCTGAGCGCATGAACATCGTGATTTACCGCGAGAACACCGAAGACGTTTACGCTGGCATCGAGTGGAAAGAAGGAACGCCGCAGGCGAAGGAGTTGATTGACTTCATCAACACCAAGATGCTGGCCGGCACCAACAAGCGAGTGCGCGAAGACTCTGGTATTGGTATCAAGCCGATCTCCATTACCGGTACGAAACGCCTCGTGCGCATGGCCATTCAGTACGCGCTGGCCAATCGTCTCAAGTCGGTAACCCTGGTGCATAAAGGCAACATCCAGAAGTTCACCGAAGGCGCGTTCCGCGAGTGGGGTTATGAGTTGGCGACCCAGGAGTTCCGCGACCAAGTCGTCACCGAACGCGAAAGCTGGATTATCGACAACCTCGACAAGAATCCCGGACTATCCGTTGAAGACAACGCCAAGATGGTAGAGCCGGGACTGGAATTCGCGCAGCAGAGTTTCCGCGAGGCTCTCTACCAGGAAGTGCGGGACGTAGTACAGAACATCTACGCCACCCATGGCAAGGGTGCGTGGAAGGTGAAGCTGATGATCAATGACCGCATCGCCGACAGCATCTTCCAGCAGATTGTTACTCGTCCCGATGAGTACGCGGTTTTGGCTACGCCCAACCTGAATGGCGACTACATTTCCGACGCAGCCGCGGCGCAGGTCGGCGGACTCGGCATTGCGCCTGGAGCCAACATCGGCGACCAGCACGCCATTTTCGAAGCCACGCACGGTACTGCTCCGAAGTATGCCGACAGAGACGTGATCAACCCTGGCTCAGTCATCTTGTCGGGTGTAATGATGTTCGACTTCATGGGCTGGCACGAGGCGGCTCGCCTGATCGAGGGCTCTATGGAACGCACCATCCTGCAGAAGAAGGTCACCTACGACTTCGAACGCATGCTGGAAGGCGCAACCAAGGTCAAGACGAGTGAGTTCGCGAGCCACATGATCCATAACATGGCGCCCGTGGCGGAGCTTGTAGCGGAATAGCCGGCGGTCACGCCTCTCGAGTCGTCATAACGAGCGAAGTGAGGAATCTGCTTTTATTAACGCTTGAATAGGCGCTAAGGAACAGCAGATCCCTCACGGCATGAATGCCGTTCGTGATGACAATTCAAAATCTGCGGTTCATACATTCTTCATTATTCAAATACTGTGAGGCATCATGCGTAAAAAGGTAACGGTAGTTGGTTCTGGTAATGTGGGCGCCACCGCGGCACACTGGCTGGCGTCGAAAGAACATGCTGACGTCGTGTTAATTGACATCATAGAGGGAGTGCCCCAGGGTAAGGCTCTCGATCTGTTGCAAGCCATGCCTATCGAGAAGCGGGACTCCTACATCCTCGGCACCAACGACTACGCGGACACTGCGAACTCGGACATCGTGGTTATCACGGCTGGTATTCCGCGCAAGCCCGGTATGAGCCGCGACGATCTGCTCAACACCAATTTCAAGATCATGAGCGACGTTGTCGGCAAGGCGGTGCAGTATTCGCCCAATAGCATTTTGATCATCGTCTCCAACCCGCTCGACGCCATGGCGCAGGCCGCTTACAAGCTGAGCGGCTTCTCGCGCAATCGCGTGATCGGCATGGCCGGTATTCTGGATTCGGCGCGCTTCCGTACTTTCATCGCCCGGGAGTTAGATGTCTCTATCGAGAACGTCACCGCCTTCGTACTTGGCGGCCATGGCGACACTATGGTTCCATTGCCCCGCTACTCGACCGTGGCGGGAATTCCCATCACGGAGTTGATGGACGCGGCGACCATCGAACGCCTGGTCCAGCGTACGCGAGACGGCGGTGCCGAAATCGTGAAGCACCTCAAGACCGGCAGCGCTTACTACGCGCCATCCTCGGCCGTCGCCGAAATGGTAGAGGCAATACTCAAAGACAAGAAGAAGATCGTGCCTTGCGCGGCCTATCTGGAAGGCGAGTACGGTATCAACGGACTATTCGTTGGCGTACCGTGCAAGCTGGGCTCGAACGGTATCGAGCAGATCCTCGAAATCAAGCTGACCCCGCAGGAGCAGGCCGCCCTGCAAAAGAGCGCCGATTCCGTAAAGGAACTGGTGGGCGTTATCGGGGTGTAGCTTTGACAAGATCGGGATGTCCCGGACAAGCATCGGGAGGAAGAGTGCAAAGAGCAGTGCTTTTATCCCTGCTATGCGTTCTCTTTGCAAGCGGAGCATTCGCTGGCACGAAGCATATGCCACTCCCCCCTGCGGTGTTCCAAGCGAAGCGGGTGTATATTGACAACCAGACGCCCGACTGCCCTGAATGCGCCGACCACGCATACGAGGAACTAATCAAATGGGGTCGATTTCAAATTGTGAACGACCCGAAGGATGCCGATCTCGCCTTCGTCCTGAAATCAACTTCCACTGAAAGGCCCGTTGCCGTCACCGGCAATACCACTCCGACGGCTGACGGCTCATCACACACGAACGCTACGGTCATCTCTCATGAGGATTACACCGTCTATCTCACCGTGATGAATGCCCGCACAAACCAACAGTTGTACAGTAATGGCGCTTACTGGCGATTTGCGTGGTCCAAGCCCACGAAGACACTCATAAAAGAATTTCGTAAGCGCGTCGAAGATCAAGAGATTGAATCAAGACATTAGCACGACTTTGATCGGCGCTAGCGTCGTAAAATCCTGACTTATGAAGAATGTTGAAGAGGTTGTTTCAAGAGGACCGATGTTTCGCGCTCGCATCCAGGGGGCGCCTACCGGCAAAGGGTGGCGTCTGAAGTATCTATCCGGTATGGAAGAAGTAAGAGGAATCAAACCCGGCTATTGGTTGACACAGTGGCTCGTAACTTCAGACGACATTGCGACATTCAACTTCGAGTCTGAACCGATTCTGAGTTTTGAGACAGAGGCGAAAGCTGAATTCGTATCCAAGGTTCTTCGGGAATCAATGGAGATAGAGACAGCGGTCGTGAGAATCGGGATATAGCTTAGCGCGCAATCTTCCGAGGTAGATAGAGCGCAATAGGCATATAGGTGCTATGCATATTGGTTAGCGCGCACCACTATCAGGCAGCTACAATTCCTGAAAGTGCCATCACGGGCCCTAGGAAGCCCCAGGATCGACGGGAAGGCATTCGACCGCGCTTGGAGAGCGTCCATTGGTTCGAGGCTCGCCAGCGGTCACGCAGACGCTCTAGCATACGTTTCCGGTTTTGGGAAATACTGACAGGCCGGGCGCCCGGGCATTCTTGCCTAAGCCACTGCCCGGCTGGTGCGGACCTGCAAGCGGACGCCTTCCCGGCGCTGAAGACAGGCAACGATTCCAAGCAGGTTTCTGGCGGTTGGATTTCCTTTTGGGCCTAGCATCTGGTGCAGGGTCTTTACGTGCAGCTTCGTCTCCTCCGCCAGCTTCGGAAACCCCACCGTGGCATTGATGTAGTCACGCAAGAGCTCCTTCCCCAGCGCAACCTCTCCGGCGAGAAGGCTTTCAACGGCATCGCGGAGCAGTCCCTTGCGAAACGCAGCGTCGCGTCTCACCCGCGCCTGTACGGTTTCTCTGAAATCTCGTGTTAGAACCATTTTTCACTTTCCCGTGGACGGCTGTTGCTTCTTCGTTCGCTTGAAGTCTTCCCACCGCGTAACTGCCAATTTGATGTCGTTGTGTTGGCGCTGCTTCGTCCCGCCACCCAGCAGGATCACGATGCGCGTGCCGTCCTTGCCGAAATAAATCCGGTAGCCGGGCCCGAAATCGATCCTGCACTCGTAAACGCCAGATCCAACGCCTTTGACATTCGAGAAATTTCCTAGTCCCATTCGATAAAGCGCAGTCGTCACTTTCCGTGCGGCTTCTGCGTTCAACCGGTTGAACCACTCACGAAACGGGGCGTGATCGTCGCGATCCCGGTATTCGCGAATATCGATCATTCTAGTATAGTAGCATATATATTACCATCATATAATTTGTCCCAAGGCCAAGTCGTCCCGTTGTTCTAATCGTTCGTGAATCATCGCGCACTCCGTATTACGGCTCGGTATGCCGACAAGGTTTCGCCGAGTGGAGCTTGGCGGGCGCCGAACACCGCCGCTATCGAACGTAACAGCATTCCCACGACAATCCCGGCGCGCAATGTCGCTACCTGGCCGCTGGAGAAATGTTTATGTGCGTAGCGCAGCATGTTTCCGTACCAGAACGTTTGCTTATCGCGGAAGGGCAACTTGCCCACGCTGTGTCCGCCGCTATGGCGAAACCGCGCCGCAGGGCAATAAATAATCTTTCCCCCGCCATCCAGTAGCCGCTTGCACAAATCAACATCCTCGAACCACACGGGAAAGAACTGCTGGTCGAAACCACCGACTGACTCCCAAGCCGCTCGCGTGATGGCGAGGCAGGCCCCCGCCGGCTGTTCGACCTCCTGGACCTGCGAATAGTCGGCGTCGAGGCAGCGATACCGTCGATTTACTGGATTGCGCGGCCAGAGGCGATTAACCAGCATCACCTCGCAGAGCAAGCTCGCGAGAGGTGGCAGCTCTCGGAACGCGAAACCGCGCGCCGGTTGTCCGTCGTTTTCCAGCAGCGAACCCCCGCCTGCGACTGCGCCGGTGCCTTCGATGCACTGTAGCAGCGCCTTGACGGCTCCGGGCTCGGCGATGGTATCGGGATTGAGTAACAGGAGGACATCGCCCGTGATGTCGTTCACGGCTTGATTCACGGCGGCGGCAAAACCAAGATTCTCTGAGTTTGCGACCAGACGCACAGGATGCCACGCGACGAATTCTTCCACTAGCTGCACGGTTTCGTCGCGCGACGCATTGTCCACGACCACGATCTCGCAATCTTCGCGCGCCAGCGCTTCCAGGCAGGGTGCGATGCTGGTGGCAGAGTTGTAGGTCACGATAATGGCAGAGCAGCGCAACATATGTCAGGAAGCACGCATTATAATCGTCGCTTCGTTTATTCTTCGAAGAGGCAGCGCAGGCCCCACTGTGGCAGCGCCTGGAGAGAACTTGGAAATTATCAAAACCCGCTTACCCGGCGTGCTCGTGGTCAGGCCGCGAGTCCACGAAGACCCGCGTGGCTTTTTCATGGAAACCTATCGCCGAAATGTGCTGGAGGACGCTGGCATCCAGGACCAGTTCGTACAAGACAATCATTCGCGCTCTTCGCGCGGAGTGCTGCGCGGTTTGCACTATCAGCTCCGAAACCCGCAAGCCAAGCTGTGCCGGGTGGTGCAGGGTGAGGTGCTGGACGTCGCAGTGGATATTCGGGTAGGGTCGCCGACCTTCGGGCAATGGGTTAGCGTTTTGCTCTCTGCCGAAAACCATTTGCAGTTGTACATTCCTCGGGGATTTGCGCATGGATTCGCAGTTCAATCTGAAACCGCCGACTTCCTCTACAAATGCAGCGACTACTACAGCGCCCCTGACGACCGAGGCGTACTCTGGAACGATCCGGAAATTGGCATCGACTGGCAAACCCCTTCGCCTATCCTGTCGGAAAAGGACAGGGGCTATTTGAGGCTTTCGCAGATCGCGCGCGACCAGTTGCCGCGATACCAACCATGAGCCTGCGAGTCCTCATCACCGGGGCAACTGGCCAGATAGGCTGGCACTTGCAGCGCACGCTGGCGCCATTAGGCGACGTGACTGGGCTTACCCGCGATCAACTGGACCTGTCTGATCTTGATGCGGTGACGCGGACAGTGCGCGAATTTGAGCCTGACGTCCTAGTAAACGCCGCTGCCTACACAGCAGTGGACAAGGCTGAGAGCGAGCCGGACCTCGCGCGAACCATCAACGCCCTGGCTCCCGCGCGCATGGCAAAGGAGTTGGCACGGACTGGTCTGTTAGTCCACTATTCCACCGATTACGTTTTCGATGGCAACAAGCCAACGGCCCAGACCTATCAAGAGGACGACGCGACTGGACCGCTTAACGTTTATGGTCGGACGAAGCTGGAAGGCGAGCAGTTGATCGCCGCCACGGGTTGCCCGTACATCATCCTGCGCACTACTTGGGTGTACGACACTCGCGGCAAGAATTTTCTGCGCACCGTTTTGCGTTTGGCTCGCGAAAAGGAAGAGCTGCGCATGGTGGGCGACCAATACGGCGCGCCAACGTGGGCTCGGACGATAGCCGAAGCGACCGCGATTATTCTGGCCAGATCGCTGGAGCGTAACAGCGAAACCGGCGTCTGGCCGAGCGGGCTTTTCCATCTCACAGCCGCGGAGCAGACCTCGTGGGTAGGATTTGCGCGAGCGATTCTTGAGGACTACGAAGCGCTGCTCGATTGGCCCGCCGACACAGGTGAATTTGGCGGGCCGTTGAAGGCCAAGCGCGTTGTTCCCATCACGAGTGAGCAATTTCAAGCGCCTGCACGACGGCCGCGGAATTCCGTTCTCTCCAACGCGAAGGTGCAGGCTACCTTTGGAGTCGTACTTCCGGATTGGCGTAGCCAGCTGCGGCTTGCCATGCAGGACGCGATTCGCTGATAATCTTTGTGTAGCCGGCTGCCGAATAGTCCATCTTCTCGCGCGCTCCGGTAGCGCGCTTCTGCGGCAGTTTGCAGATGAAATGCCGGCAGATTCT
This sequence comes from uncultured Acidobacteriaceae bacterium, assembly GCA_963721155.1. Lineage (GTDB taxonomy): Bacteria > Acidobacteriota > Terriglobia > Terriglobales > Acidobacteriaceae > Bog-257. Next base: position 72,556 of record CAVRID010000011.1, read on the forward strand.
GTAGTACGCACCCACGCTGTTCGCGCCACAAGAACGGAGAGCTAATGAAGGGAATAGTCCTTGCGGGTGGCATCGGCACACGCCTATATCCATTGACTCGCGTTACCAACAAGCATCTGCTGCCAGTGTATGACAAGCCGATGATCTTCTATCCCCTGCAAACCTTAGTGGATGCCGGGATTCGCGACATTCTGATTGTGACCGGTGGGCAAAACGCCGGCGATTTTCTGCGCCTGCTGCAAAACGGTAAGGAGTTTGGTCTGCAGCAACTCAGTTTTGCCTATCAGGAGGGAGAAGGCGGCATCGCCGATGCACTCCGTCTGGCCGAGCCTTGGGCCAAAGGCGACAAAATCTGTGTCGTTCTGGGCGACAACATCATAGAAGGCGATATGCGTGAGGCGGCCAATGCTTTCGGTCGACTCGAAAAGGGTGCCATGGTGATGCTGAAAGAAGTGCCCGATCCCGAGCGCTTCGGGGTGCCAGTCTTTGATCAGGGTCGCATCGTTCGCATTGAGGAGAAGCCGAAGAATCCGCTTTCGTCGTATGCGGTCATTGGTATCTATTTCTACGATGGGACGGTGTTCGACCGCATTCGCACGCTTAAGCCGTCAGGTCGTGGCGAGTACGAAATCACTGACATCAACAACAGCTACATTGCGGAAGGTACGCTTCAGCATACTCTGCTGGACGGCTGGTGGACCGACGCCGGCACCTTCGAATCGCTATGGCATGCCAGCAACATGGTCCGCGACAAAGTGTTGCGCGATGCGGAAGAGCCCGCGACGGTGCGCAGCGTATGAAGCTGCTGATCACGGGAGGGGCGGGATTCATCGGCTCTAACTTCGTTCATCACGCGCTGGCCAAGCATCCAGATTGGAAGCTGGTAGTCCTCGATAAGCTTACCTACGCGGGCAACTTGAAGAATCTGGAACCCGCACTGCAGCAGGGCAAGTGTGAGTTTGTGCAGTTGGACATCTGCGACCGCGGCGTACTGGATGCGGTGCGGAGTTGTGATGCCGTCATCCATTTTGCCGCAGAGAGCCATGTGGACCGTAGCATCGAGGACGCAGCGGCGTTCGTGCGCACCAACGTGGACGGGACGCACAGCCTCATCCAGGCCTGCCGGGAAGCAAGTGTGCCGCGATTCTTGCACGTCAGTACCGATGAAGTGTATGGCAGCCTTGGCGAGGAAGGTGAGTTTACGGAGGAGTCTCCACTGCAGCCTAACAGCCCGTACGCGGCGACTAAGGCAGCCTCTGACCTGTTAGTACTGGCCTATGTGCGGACCCACAAGTTTGCGGCTGTAGTGACACGCTGCTCAAACAACTATGGACCGTATCAGTTTCCGGAGAAGTTCATTCCGCTGATGATCGCACAGGCAATGGCAGGCGAGCGGCTGCCAGTGTATGGCAAAGGCAGCAACGTGCGTGACTGGATCCACGTCAGCGATCACTGCACGGCGTTGGATGCAGTTTTGCAACACGGACGCGAAGGAGAGGTTTACAACATCGGTGGTGGGTACGAAATGCGCAACCTCGAGGTTGCGAAACTGATTCTCGCTGCCCTAGGCCGCTCTGAAGCGCTCATTCAATTCGTAAGCGACCGTAAGGGACACGACCTGCGCTATGCCATCAATTGCGAGAAGCTGGAACGCGAGCTAGGCTGGCAGCCTGCAATTGGTTTCGAGCAAGGGCTGGCGGAGACGATTGCGTGGTATCGCGAAAATGTGTCGTGGCTCGATGACGTGCGCACGGGTCAGTACCGCGATTACTTTCAGAAACACTACGTGCAGCGAGAAAAAACCTTCGCACCGTAGGTCCGAATGAAACTGGTCACTTTTGACGACAAGCGGGGACGTCACCGTATCGGCGCACTGGCGGCAGACGGCCGTATTGCCGACCTGAATGCCGCTTACAAGCTGTATCTGCGGGAAAAGGAAAACGACGAGTCTGACGAGCATGTCGCCAATGCCCGCGTACCCACCGCCATGCGCTTGCTCTTCGAGGGCGGTGATCGCAGCTTGGATGCGGCCCGTGCAGCGCTGGAATATTTGACGGAGCAACACCCCGAGCTGGGAGTTGATGGCGAACCTGTGTTTTACGGGCGCGACGAGATTCGCATCAGAGCGCCGATCATCCCCAAAAAGTTCTTCCACACTGCTGGCAATTTTCGCGAACATCATCATGAAGCCCAGCAGGCTGGCTTCTCGCATCCGGTGCTGCCCTGGATCGTTTTCTTTCAGAACGTGGATGCCATCATAGGGCCCGATGAGCCGGTGATCTTCCCGCCGCATCTCACCCAGGAACTTGACTACGAACTCGAACTCGCGGTCGTGCTTAAACAAGCGGGCAAGCATTTCACGGCCACAGAAGCCGAGCAATACATCGGCGGCTATGTGATCTTCAACGACATAACCGCTCGCGACATTCAACGCAATGAAATGAAGTCAGGTGTCTTCAGCTTCTGTAAAGGAATTGATTCCTTCTGTCCGTTGGGGCCGCACATCGTCACCGCCGACGAGATCGCCGATCCGCACAATTTGGCGATGGAATTGCGCGTGAACGGCGAACCGCGGCAACGCTCGCACACCAGCAAAATGTCTGTCACCATTCCTGAAATCCTCGCTCACTACTCCGCAATGGGATATAGCGCCGGGGATGTCGTGTCCACTGGGACGGTCTCCGGCGTGGCGGCGTTCAGTGCTGATCCCAAGGCTTGGTTTCTCAAACCGGGCGATGTGATGGAGTGTGAGATCGAGCAAATCGGCGTCCTTCGGAATCCCGTAATTTCATGGGAGCAGGCTTACGGTGTGAAGGTGCCAGAGGGCGGTACGGAGCAGGGAGCATTACCGTGAGCGATTTCGCTGGCAAAGTATGGACGAGCGAACTGAACGCGCGACCTGATGTGCGCCCCAGTTTTGAGCGCTCGCGCACCGTGCGTTTTTACGACACGACTTTACGCGATGGCGAACAGACCGTGGGCGTGGTTTTCAGTCCGCAACAGAAGCTTGAAATCGCAAAGAAGCTGGACGAACTGGGTGTAGGGCGAATCGAAGCCGGGTTCCCGAAGGTGTCGAAGGAAGATGGCGAAGCTATCGCGATGATCTTGCGAGCGGGCCTGAAACACAGCGAGATATGGGGATTTGCTCGCGCGACACGTGGCGATGTGGAAGAGCTCGTCCGCCTCGGACTGCAAGCCTCGGTAATCGAAGTGCCGGTCAGCGAGATCAAGTTGAAGGCCTATGGTATTTCGCAAGATGAGGCGATTCGGAGGGCAACTGAGGCGATTCGCTACGCTGCGGAAAACGATATCCGGGTTGCCTTCTTCGGTGTGGATGGTACACGCACTGGTCTCGAGTTTCTCAAGCGCATCTACTCCGCCGCAGTGGAAGCGGGTGCCAAGGAAGCGGTTGTGGTGGACACTATTGGCGCATGCACACCGGAAGCTGCCGAATTCCTGGTGCGACGGGTGAGAGAGTGGATCGGTTCAGATATTCCAATTCACTGGCACGGTCACAATGACTTTGGACTCGGAACGGCTGCTGCGATCGCAGCGGTACATGGCGGCGCGAGTTGGATTCACGGCACCATCAACGGAATGGGAGAGCGCGCCGGAAACACTGATATCGCCGAAGTAGCGCTCGCCCTGAAGTGCCTTTACGACGTTCCCGTCGAGATGAATCTCGAAAAAATTCGAGAGGTCTCGGCACTGGTTTGTCGCGCAGGGAAGTACCAACTGGAAGCCTGGAAGCCAGTGATTGGGGACAATTTGTTTCTCCGAGAGAGTGGCGCGGTTGCCAGTCAATTTCACATCCCCGAGGCCATCGAACCGTACGCGGATGAGTTAGTTGGTGCCAAACGCGGCGTGGTGATGGGAAAGAAGAGTGGACTCGATAGTGTTCGACTGAAGGCGGAAGAACTCGGAATCGAAGTGGGTGAGTCGAGTCGCGCAGCGGTACTGGAAAGCGTAAAACGGAAAGCCATCGAGAAGAGTGGGCTGCTCAGCGACGACGAGTTTCGCGCGATCGTCCGGCAGCAGGATAAAACCGCCAACTAGGATTTCAGTGTGGGTTGTACACAAAACGGCGGCCTTCGAGGCCGCCGTTCGTAATTCCGATTGCTGTTTAGTTGCTACGGCTCGAGTACGTGGGTTGCTTTATCCCCATAGAACGTCATCTCGACCAACACTCGCTGGTTCTTCGCATTCTGTGTGAAGCGCTGTTCTGAGTGCTGAGCCTTCGCGGTGAGTGGCACCAGCGTGCAAGTTGCTTTGGCCTCGGCAATTCCATTGATCTGCTTGAAGATCATGACATGCGTCTGGCCTTGCATTTCATGCGTTACGTTGTAATCGCCGGCCGGTAGCAAGCTTCCGGCGACGATAGTTGGTTCCACAAAGCTGATGGTTTGTTTCGCAGCAATGCCCATGGAATTGTCTTTTGCTGCAATAGTCCCGAGCGACACCAGGACCAGTCCGATAAGAACGGCGAACATAATTTTCCGAGTATGCATATGCCTCCAATGAAAGCCCATGAAATGTGGGCGTATGAGTCCACCTTCAGTGTAGATAAGATCGCCAAGAAGTGGTGTGTGGCAAATCACAAAGCAATGTGAGTTACCTTCACCGCCAGGTTCTCAGACAAGCTTACGTAGTTCGCGACGCAGGATCTTTCCCGAGGCTGTACGCGGCAGGGTTTGCACAAAATAAATTTCACGCGGCATTTTGTAATGGGTAAGGCGGTCGGCAACGAAGTCCTGCAGTCCGCATTCGGTCTGTTTGTTGGCTACTTCTCCTTCGCGCAGTACCACAAAGGCGCACGGAATCTCCTCTCCTGCGCTGTCGATTCTGGAAACCACGCCGCAGTCGCGTACTGCTGGGTGTTCAAGCAGCACACTTTCCACCTCGGCGGGAGCAATCGAGAAGCCTTTATACTTCATCATCTCCTTGCGACGGTCGACCACGTAATACTGCCCGCTGTCGTCCACCCGCACGATATCACCCGACCAATACCATCCGTCGCGCAGCACTGCTGCGCTCGCGTCTGGGGATTTCCAATATCCCAGCATGAATTGCGGTCCGCGCATTACCAGCTCGCCGATTTCGCCTGGTGCCACGTCATTCTCTTTTTCATCCACAACCCGGCATTCGGTTTGCGCTACCGGTGCGCCCACGGAATCCGGTTTGTACAATTCAGCTAGAAGAAATCCAATATGTGTGACTGGCGAGGCTTCAGTCATCCCATAGCCCTGGCGAATGGGAACGCCGGTATTCTGGGAAAACCGGCGGGCCAGTTCCGGAGCCAGCGGGGCCGCTCCTGATTTCACCCAGCGCATGCGATGTTCGCTCGGAAATTTGCCTTGCTCCGCTGCCTGGCAATACGCCAGCAGCGTTGGCGGCACACAAAGTGTGACCGTCACTCCCTCTTGCACAATGGTTTCCAGGGAACGTTCGCAGTCAAAGCGGGGCATCAACACGAGGGTACAACCGCTCATCAATGTGAGATTCAAGCCCACGGTGAGACCATAGATGTGATAGAGCGGAAGGAAGCACAGCAGCACATCAGCATCGGTGATGGCGCCGAATTCTCCCGGTGTGAGCGTTTGATAAACGTTGGCGACTAGATTGAAGTGCGACAGCATAACGCCCTTGGGCAATCCTGTAGTTCCGCTGGAGAAGGGAAGCGTTGCCAATGCTACACAGGAATCTTGTTCCGGCGCCGGCAGGTGGACGCTAAGGTTCGACTCGAAGAGAGATTCCCATGATTCAGAACCGCTCGGGCCTGGATTGCGGATGGTGTATACGTTGCGCAATGCAGGAAGACCTGAGAGGCTGATGCCCGTAAGTAGCGTACCGTCACTGATGAGAGCAACCGCGTCGGCTATCTCAAGTTGATAGCGGACCTCACGCTCGCGGTAGGTCGGGTTCATGGTTGTCGGCACCGCCCCAGCTAGCGTGGCTGCATGATAGGCGACGCCGAACTCCCAGCAATTCGGAAGATAAATGCCAATCATCTCTCCCGGGCGAACTCCGGCGGCGACGAGGCCGCGTGCAGCGCGTTCCACAAGTTCGCCGTAGGCCGCGTAGGTTATGCGCTTGGCGGGTGTGCAAGAAGTGTCAACCACCGCGATCTTCGCCGCATGTTGCCGACATGAATCGAGTATGACGTTGTGGACAAACTTACCCCGAGGATTGTCGTAGAGCCGGGTACGAAGACCTTCACCTTGCTGTGCCATATTGCGTGCGCAAAAGTGTAGCAGGTATTCCCCCATTCTGGAGGCGGTAACAGCTAAGCGGCGTTTGCTATTCTGTGGGGCGGAGATCAGATCAGCGTGCCAGTCGAGGGGCCTATGCGTGGACTCAAGGGTAAGCGTGTTGTTATCACCGGAGGCGCCAGCGGCATTGGCGCCGCCACTGCTGCCAGATTCCTGGAGGAGGGCTCGGTAGTCGCGATTCTCGACCGTGACGCTTCCGCGTGCGCCAATGTCCGCGCGGAACAGCCTGGTATAACGGTGAGATTCGTCGCGGACGTTGCCGATCACGGGCAGGTGCAGCGCGCCCTCGCGGGTATAGTAGGCGATCTGGGCGGGCTGGATGTCGTTATCAATAATGCCGGCATCAGCATTCGTCATGAGTTTCTCGATATCACGGCCGACGAGTGGAACCGGGTGCTGGCAGTGAACCTGACAGGTGTCTTTTATGTCGCGCAAACTGCCGCCCGCTACATGATGGAACACGGCGGCGGCGTCATTCTGAATACCGCGTCCACCAATGGCATCGTGGGTTATCCCTACTACGCCGACTACAACGCCACCAAGGCCGGAGTGATTGAGTTGACGCGTTCCATGGCATTAGAACTGGCGCCTAAGGTGCGGGTGAATGCCGTCGCGCCTGGATACGTACTGACCCCAATGCAGCGCGCCGAGTACTCCGATGAAATGCTGGAGGCAGTGAACCAGAAGATCCCGCTTCGCCGGCACGCACAGCCTGAGGAAGTAGCCGCGCTCTTCGCATTCCTGGCCTCCGACGATGCCACATACCTGAATGGACAGGTGTACGTCATCGACGGTGCCGAGACTGCTGGCGGATTGGCCAGCCGATAATCGTGGTCAACTGCATCCAGTCGTCGCACTGCTCGGTAGCCTGATTCTCCATGCATCTGTTTGGTCTAATCGCCGGATTGCTTTGCATATTTCTTTGGTTCTATCTCTTGCTTGCACATGGCCGCTTTTGGATGCTAGACCGCCTGGGCGCGGAAAAGGCAGGTTTGTCTGCCATTCCCGGCCCAATTGCCGTAGTCATTCCTGCTCGCGACGAAGCCGACGTCGTTGGCGAAGCGATTCATTCTCTTCTGCAGCAGAGTTGCGCAAGCGCGATTCACATTTTTCTTGTAGACGACGGTAGTACAGATGGAACCGTGGAAGTAGCGCGCGAAGCGGCTTTGCACAGCCATAGTCCGCAAGCATTAACTGTCATTTGTGGTCAGCCGTTGCCCAATGGCTGGACCGGCAAGCTCTGGGCGGTGCAGCAAGGTATCGATCGGGCGCTACAGTTGCACCCACAGTTTCTGTTGCTGACCGACGCGGACATAAAACATGCGCCGGAAAATGTCGCCACCCTTGTCACCGTTGCCGAACGCGGAGGCTATGATTTGGCTTCGTTCATGGTGAAGCTGCATTGCCGCAGCCTACCTGAGAAGCTGTTGATTCCAGCGTTCGTCTTTCTTTTCTTCATGCTCTATCCGCCGGAGTGGATTCGAAATCGGCGGCGCAAAGTTGCAGGTGCTGCCGGTGGCTGCATGTTGGTTCGTCCGGAAGCCTTGGAGCGGGCGGGAGGAGTTGCCGTGATCCGTGGCGAGATCATCGACGATTGCGCCTTGGCTCGCATGGTGAAGCGCAGCGGCGGGAAAGCTTGGCTTGGGTTGACGTCCGATACATATAGCCTGCGCGCCTACAAGTCGTTCGGCGAAATCGAGCGCATGATTGCCCGAACCGCATTCAATCAGTTACAGCATTCGGCTTGGCTGCTGCTTGGGGCGGCGGCGGGTCTGCTACTAATGTATCTTTTGCCGCTGGCGCTGCTCTTCACCGGCTCGCTGGCGCTCACCCTGATCGGCGCGATCGCGTACTTGCTGATGTGGGTAATCTATTTGCCCATGGTGCGCTACTACGGACTGAATGCAGGGTGGGCGTTGACGCTGCCGTTCAGCGCGGTGTTTTATCTGGTGGCGACCATACACTCGGCGCTCAACTTCTGGTCTGGCCGTGGTGGCGAGTGGAAAGGCAGGGCACAGGATTCAGGCCGGCCGAAATAGTTTCTAGACCGATGCCTGCGCTTCAGCCAGTCGGTTCGCAATGATGTTGTAAGCGCCTGCGTTAAATGCCAATCCGATGTGCGTGCCAGAAACTTCAAAGTCGCAGGCGGCATGACCGGTGATGCAGTACCGCCAGTCAACCACGCCATCCTGCCGCGTGTAGATGGCGGTTTCGAACATGCGGCGGGGCATCTTGCGGCGCAAAGATGCGAGAAAGTTGCAGGTGCAACGGCCGGTATAGCAGGTGGGCAACACACCAGGGCCGTGCTCTCTTAAAATCTGTTTGCGGACCGCTTCGGCGGCATTCAGGACAGTGCGATGTGCCACAGTGCCGCGGAAGGGTGAGCCTAGGGTGATTACGGATGCGATGTCGTCGGGCCGCTGGTTGGCAACCGAGCGAGTGATGATGCCGCCCAGACTGTGACCTATGAGATGAATCTTTCGTCCGGTTTCGAGGAGCGCCTTTTCCACGTTCTGTTTAAGACGATGCTGGATGAGTAGATTCGGGCATTCCGCATTGAGGCCGATGCCGGAAAAATAAGGGCGATATCCAATACGCGAGAGCCACGAATGCAGTTGCTTGAGGTACGTATCGGTTCCCAGGAACCCTGGAACCAGGACAACTCCGGAGCCGTCGCCGCGTGGTATTCCTAGACCATAATAAACCGGAGAGGTATGTAGTAAGAGAATCTCCGCCCCAAACAGCCCTTCTTTCCAAATCGTAACGTCGGCTTCTGCGTAGTCTTGCTGAAAGCCATTATCAGGTGGCGCCATAGGCGATTGGAAATTTTCCCTTCGTGATTGTGATTCCGCTCGCAGCCGCAAAGTCACCCAGCAGTAAGGGTCCTAAGGGTCCAATGGCCCGGCAGACTGTCGCGCGTCGTCTCCGGAGAGTTAGTGTAGCTGGAGCTGTCAAGAGTTGCCAGAGGATTGTGGATTTTGCAAAGAGAAGAGGCAGATTTCTGAAGGGGTCAGGTATAACGCATCCATTGCTGAAGATGCAAAAACGCGTGCCGTAGCATCATGCCGCGGCACGCTCGATAATGCACTCACTGCTTAAGCTAACGACTCGTCACGTGTTTCAGGCGGTCGCTGGTTCCATCTTGATTTTGCGGCCCGCATGTTTGCGACGGTGCGCAGTCTTGGCAACCGGTTTGTGTTCCATGGGACGTTTGGTAACCGTGTCGATCAAAGCCTTCTCCGCATTCACAAAATGCTTCACGTTTTCACGGGTGAAATTCGGCAGTTGCGTAAAAGCGTTTGGCGAAATCATGTTCAGCGTACGGTTGGTGGCTTTAAGGTTGGCATCGACCTGACGACCGGCTACGTCCATCAGTTTCTTTTGTGCCTCAACAAAAGCATCAGTGGCGTGGCGCGCCAACTCGGTGATCTCTGTCGCCTTCCTGGTCCCACCGTTCTTGCCTTCAGTGGCTTTGTCGGCCTCTTCTTTAATGACGTCCAGGAACTTTTTCTGCGCGTGGACGAAAGTGTCGAAGCTTTCGCGAGCGGCCTCGACCAGACCTTCGCTGTCATAAGGCTGACCGGCCTTTACCGCCGTCAGCCAGTTGTGCATCTGTTTGTTGGCGATTCTAAGAATGTCCTGCTGCATCGCGACAAACGTGTCAAAACCGCGGCGCACAAAATCGGTCGCCGCTGCGGCAGTAGGAAATCCGCCGACGCGCTCCTTCACGCCATTAGTGACCACTTCCAATTCCTGCTGGGCCAAGCTGAGGAACAACTTCTGTCCTTCAATGAAGTTCGTTACTCCCTCTCCCGTCAGGTCGGCCAAAATCTCGACCGGGCAGTATGCGGGGTCGTTCAACCGTTCCCGCAGCATGTGCATTACATCCGCATTCTGACGCGTGATCAGATCAACCAGGATTCGTTGTGTGGCAAAGAAATTCTCCACACCCTGCTGCATCCATCCCGACAGCAAGGAAACAAAGGACGATTCCCGGGACTGAAATTTGTTGAAGTCAGACTTAACTGTTCTAGGCATGATGACCTCCAGTTGCTGCAATGCAGCATCAAGTAAAACGTAGTATTTGTTGCGCTCATTGTCAATACAAAAGTACAATTATTTTGCAATGCAACAAGGGAGGCAGCCATGAGCCCCAACAAGGTCGTGATCAAGAAATACGCAAACCGCAGACTCTACGACACTTCTGGGAGCCGCTACATCAACCTGGAGGATATCGCCGCCTTAGTCCGAAATGGGAAAGACTTGCAGGTCATTGATGCGAAGACCGGCGAGGACCTGACCCGAGTGACTTTGACGCAAATCATCGTCGAAGATGCGAAGGATCAGCCCACGGGACTGCCGCTGGAATTGCTGCGGCAACTCATCGTCGCGTCTGACCGCGTCGGCCAGGAATTCATCATGTGGTACTTGAAGTCGGCCTTCGACGCTTATAAGAAAGTGCAGAACACACTGGAAAGCCGACTGACCAAGGTGCAATCCGTGGCCATGTCTCCACTGCAAATGATGAAGAATTTCATCCCGGGCGCGGACACAGAAGGAGCAAGCGGATCCAATGCGGAATTGCAAGAATTACGCGAGCGCATCGCAGAGATGGAAGCTCGTCAAGCGAAACCCAAGCGTCCGAAGAAACGGCGTCGCACTACGGCATAGACGCCGCGTGAGCTCTGCCGGCCTGACGCTCAGCCACTCCTTGACAATCGCACTCTGGCGGCTCACGATTCGCAATAGACCAGATCCTTATGGCGCAGACTGCAAACATCGTGCAGTTGAAGCCTCGCACGCTGGAGGCATTCGAAGCGTACATTCGCCAGGCCGAGGCGGCGATGGAGCCGTCGTTGCACGGGCACGGAGCATTCTTGTGGTCTGATACCGATCCCCAGATCGCCCAGCAGGTGCGGCATGGAGACATCGTTGCGCAATTGTGGTCGGGAGACGCGTCCGTCAAAGTGCCGAATGGCCTGATTCACGATTGGATCGCCGCGGCGTTTATTCCGGGTACAACCGTCGCCGACACCCTCGCCCTGATTCAGAATTACGACCATCACAAAGATGTTTATAAGCCCGATGTAATGGACTCGAAGCTGATCGCGCGCGAAGGCAACGATTTCAAGATATTCCTGCGGCTGTTGAAAAAGAAGATTATTACCGTAGTGCTCGATACCGACCACGATGTTCATTATTCGTCCGTGGATCCTGCTCGCTGGTGCTGTCGTTCGTACACCACGCGAATCGCGGAAGTCGAGGATGCCGGCACGGAAAAAGAGAAGGTGTTGCCGCCCGACACCGGTTACGGTTTTCTGTGGCGTCTCTATTCCTATTGGCGCTTGCAGGAGCGGGATGGGGGCGTTTACGTCGAATGCCGGGCCGTCTCGCTGACACGCGACATTCCGATTGGCCTGGGATGGGTGATCGAACCGATTATCCGTAAGCTGCCGCAAGAATCGCTGATCAATACGCTGAGAGCGACCCGCGATGCGCTGAGTACGGCGTAACGGGCTGGCGGAAATTTACGGATCGCACGCGGGCGCAAAGGGCGTGGTTGCCACATCCAGTTACTCCGTTTGTCTGGCCTCGCAGCGTACAATCGACCTTCCGTTTTTCCAATTTCTGAATCTTTGCCAACGCGATGATGCCGCTCGTCCTATTCGTTCTGCTGCTTTTCTTATACTCCGCCGTGTCTCGACGACTGGAGCGAACCGTCCTTACCGCGCCAATCTTCTTTACGGCTGCGGGAATACTGCTGTCTCCCGCCTTGCAACGGATTTTGGCCGACACCCTCAATTCGGAGATTTTTCTCGGCATTGCCGAGGTCGGTCTGGTGATGCTGCTTTTCACGGATGCCAGCCGCACCGACCTGAACCTCTTGCGGAGCATTCGCAATCTTCCCGCGCGTCTATTGAGCATAGGGCTGCTGCTGACCATCTTGCTGGGCGCAGTCGTGGCGCGACTCATCTTTCCAAATCTCTCCTTTTGGGAGGCGGGAATTCTGGGCGCCATCCTCGCGCCGACCGACGCCGGCTTAGGACAGATCATCGTGAGCAGTTCGCGTGTGCCCATGCGCATTCGCCAGGCGCTCAACGTGGAAGCCGGTCTCAATGACGGGCTTTCCGTCCCGTTTCTACTGTTCTTCATCGCCCTGGCTGCGGCGGGGACGATAGAGGGCCATGCCACGCACCTGCCACGATTCATCTTGGAGCAGTTGGGATTTGGCGCCGTAATCGGCGCGGCGATCGGCCTCGCGGGCGGCTGGTTGCTCGGCTATGTGCGTCGCAAGGGGTGGATGGCGGAGTCGTTTCAGCAGATCGGCTTGGTGGCGCTGCCGCTGCTCTGCCTGGCGGTATCAGAGATGCTTGGGGCAAGCATGTTCATTGCGGCTTTTGTCGCTGGCCTGGCCGTGCAGATCGGATTCAAGGACGCCGGCAAACACAGTGTCGAGTTCGCAGACGAATGGGGCCAAGTGCTTAACCTTTCGGTGTTCTTTATCTTTGGCCTTGTGGTGGTACGCAATTGGTCGCAGATCGAGAGCGGTTGATTGGTTGTATGCGGTCCTGAGCCTCACGGTGGTGCGGATGCTGCCCGTGGCAATCGCGCTCATCGGTACGCGCCTCAGTGGGGCGAGCGTGATTTTTATGGGGTGGTTTGGGCCGCGAGGTCTGGCTTCGATTGTTCTGGGGCTGGTGTATCTGGAACGCGAACTACACTTGCCTGGCGAGTCAACCATCAAGCAGGCGGTCATGGGGACGGTGCTGCTGAGTATCTTTGTCCACGGATTGAGCGCCATGCCTGGCATCGGCTTCTACGAGCGAAAGATTGAGTCGCTCGGCGATGCTGCGCCCGAGCATCAGGCAGTCACGGGATGAGGACCACGCCATGCCGCCGAGAAATCGCAAGCTTCAATTTGGCTTCGCGCCCGTAGCGTGCTTCGCGGGAGTCTTGGTAGGTTTTGAAGCCGGCTTGGGGTTGGCATCCTCTTTGATCTGCTGATCGACCCTGTCGGACTCCATAACGAATGTAACCATGACCGCGTCAACCGCGAAGTGACCGGCATCGGCCGCCAGAGGTACCTCCTTGAGCTCGGGAAGGGGTTTGCCGACCTTGTACAAGGTGACGTCAGTTAGTGCCTGGAACTTTGCGGGATCGAGGATTACTCCTTTGGGAAGGGAAGCAGGCGACAGTCCGCCACTGTTGGGCTCCTTCACCTGCGTGGGAACGGTGTAGAGGATGTAGTCACACTGCTTAGAGAGGGCTTCGGTCTCGACGTCGGAATGCGGACCTTCGCTGTCTAGCGGCACGGCTTCATGTTGATGGCGGCCGATCTCGCTCATCAGGTTGAGGCGGAGGCTGTCCGTGGGCAGGGACTGGCCGCTCATGTCCTTGATCTTGACCACTCCAATGCGAACTACCCCAGCGGCCTTGGGTGCGACGACGGGCGCTGGAGGCTGCGAGTTGGAGTTGCTGCTGCTGGGCAGTTGGATTCGCCGCCGGCGCTGGAGTTGGTTCAGCGTGCGTCGCGCGCGCCGCCCATCATGGCGGACATGTCCATGACCCGGCAGCCGGGTGGCATATCGAACAACGGTGTCTCCAAGGTTGTGTTGGTCAGCTCCACCACTTCCGTTACGGTGGTGAAGGTTCGCTGGTCCGACGTGATGGTAGTGGTTTGTTTAAGCGGATAGCCCAGCGCGCCGCCACCTCCACCCTTCATGACGATGCGGTCGTTGCAACCGCGCTTATTCCCGCCACCGCAGGCCATGGCGCGGTACGAATCGTCGGAGCAGGAAAATCCCGCCGACAAATCGGCATACCAGCCGTCCATTTCCATCTTCATGTGCGATTGGTTGCACGCGTCGGGGCTGGACTCCATCATCATCGACGTCTTGATGTGGCGCGCCTTGTAACCGAACATCTCCTGGCGCTCGCCGGTGTCGGTGGAAGTGCGAGTAATGGTTAAAATGCCACCCTTACGAGGTGGCGTAGGCTCGCCTCCGGCCATCTCACGCGCCATGGCTCCCATGTTCGGCGTTGCCGGGCATGATGCATCCCCGCCCATCGACATGACCATGCATTGGTCGCCGCTGATGGTGATCATGCGTTTCTGGTCGCACTGCATGATGGTGACAGCGCCGCCGTGACCTCCAAAGCTCATTTCGTTGCGCTCGCGGGATCCTTTGATGTACACCGTGCTCTCGGTGGTGTGGTCCATCACCGTGGTGCGGGTCTTGATCTTCAGGTCGGCTGACGCGACGCTCGAAAGACAGATCAGGGTAATTGCGAGAGCACAGGAGTAACGCAATAGGCGGGTCACAGGAGGCCTCCTCAAAAAATGCGAGCGCGTCTTCCAGGTGAAATGATGTCCGGGCGCAATTCTATACAAACCGCGCGGAGTGCGACAGAATGGGCTTTCTTGGGCCGTCTCGGTTCAGTCGTGCCACTAAGAGCGAAGCGCGATCAGGCTCCTCCCTGCATAGTTTTCGCGGATTCATGCTCCGACGTGCTCGGCGCGGCAACCGATGCCGTAGGCTTGGAGATGGCAGCTTTCGGCTGCGACTTCTTGTGGGCTGGGCGCTTCTTCGCGAGAGGAATCTCAGCATTCGACATCGGAATCTTTCCATTCGGCCGTTCGCGCTTGCGCTGCTGAGTTTCTACTTCGGCTTCCGCTACGGCGGCAGCACCTGTCCTCAACTCAGCAAAGCTCTGATCCACGAATTTCTCCAGATTTTCGAGGTCGGGCGCCGCCTTCACGTCGCCGGTAAAGCCGAAGAACGCGGTGCCGTTATAGGTGAGGATGGCGCAGTTAATGCCCATCAGACCGCCGATGGGAACCCAGGGATACCACGCCAGCAACTTATGCCCCATGAGGTAAATGGGAACCTGCGGGCCGGGAACGTTGGTGCAGATGGTATTGCACAGGCTGATCGGCAATTGGCTGGCGACCGGTCCAATATTCTTCCAGAAAGCGTTCGGCAGGGTCGATAGCACGCCGCCCAGCAAGCCGACAAATTCGGCGGCCCGAGTGCGCTTGAGAAACTCGACTCGTTCCGTCACCACGGCCAGCAACTTCACGGGATCGCGTAAGTCCAGCGGGAGGGGCACCGGCACGAAGGAAATTTGATTGCCCAGTTCCGTGGCGCTTCCGTTGCCGCGCACGTTTACCGGAACCACGACTCGCAGCGACCGCCCAGACAGGTCCACGCCGCGATGCTCGGCATAAAGGCCAAAGGCGAGAGTCACCACCGTGAGAACGACATCGTTCACCGTTCCACCGCAGGCGTTCTTGATCGCCTTGATGTCGGCCAGCGGGACTTCGGTCCAGGCAAACTTCTGTGGCCCCTCGCAGACGATATTGAAGGGCAATCGCTCTGCCGGGGTGGCCAGTTCGGACACGATCCGCAGCATGTCGGCAGGCGCCTCTGAAGGATTGGCAACAGCCTCCTGCGCCATGCTGAGCAGTCCGGTGTGTAACGTTAGCGCGCCGTTGAATAGCGAGAGGTATGACTTCGCCAGCCCATCCAGTAGGGCCGCCCCTACGTCCCTCGGTGGCGACGCGAGTGGCGAAGGTTCTGCCAATTGCTTTTTCTTACGCGCGATCGGAGGCACAGCCGGAGAGGCATCCATGATGACATTCATCGCGCCTACGCCACCAATTCCATCCGCCAGGCAATGATGGATCCTGACCACCATTCCGGTGCGCCCACCATTTAGCCGCGCGAAGGTGAAATCCCAAAGCGGCCGCTGCCGGTCCAAGCTCTCGCTGACGATCTTCCCCGCCAGGGCCTTGAGTTCGTTTTCCGTTCCGTGCTTAAGCTTCACTTGTCGAATGTGATTGCGAATGTCGAACTGCGGATCGAACTCCCAGTGTGGAAGGCCGAGATCAAACGAAGCCGGGGCCACGCGCTGACGATAGCGGGGGATCAGCGGAAGCTTCGATTCGACGAACGCGCGACAGTGCGGCGAGATTTATTTCGCCTTCGAATATGCTGATCCCTGCGATGTTGAGCGGCTGACCTGGGCGTTCGACATGCAGAAACAGCGCGTCTCCCCAGGAAAATGAATTGTTGCCGGCGCCATTCGTCATAGTGACATCCTTCTTCAGTCGATTACGGTTGCCCATGCTGAAATCGCTTAATGGTGGTCGCGGTCCATTTGCTCCTGCGATGCCAGGCTTCACGCCAAGAATGAGAATCGCGACGTCAGCTTCACCAGTTTGAGCACTTTGTAGATATCGACGTTAACGCCACGCAACACGACCTTGACGGCCTTCCCGTCGGCTGCGCCGGCAAACTTTTCCATGGCTCGGATCACGCTCGGATCGATGCGGCGCACGGATGAGAAATCCAGGACCACATCTCCCTTGACGCTGTCCAGGGTTTCGCTGGCCGTTTGCAAAGTCTCGACTACACGCTCTCCATCAATTTCAAGACACTCAGCATTCGTTGTCATACGCACGACCATTCCTCAGCGATTTGTTGTTGCGATACCTTGTCTGCTGTCGGCACGGGTCGCCCACGATAGGCGCTCCAAAACAGCTCGGCTAATTCAGTCAATAGAGGCATGCGAGGGTTCGAGCGCCAGGAAGGATCGTCAAAGGCAATCTTGACCAGCTCGGGCATGGCCCGCTCGAATTCCTCCTTCGAAATCCCAAGATCGGCGATGGAACGCGGAATCGCCAATCGGTCGAGTAAGTGTTCTGTCGCCGACCACCAGGTTCTTCACCTTTTCCTCAATCGTTTGACCGCCCAAACCCAGCAGGTCCGCCACCATCGCATATTTCTTGTGCGCGATATATCCACGCTGATTCGGCGATGGCATGAACTTGGTGGGCACCCCCGCATTGAACGCAATGACATGCGGCAACATGAGCGCATTCGCCCGGCCGTGTGCAACACCGAAGCGCGCGCCGAAGGCGTGAGCCAGCGCGTGGTTCACTCCCACCGCGGCGTTGGAGAACGCAATCGCCGCTATGCAGGCGGCATTGTGCATCATGGTGCGCGCCTCCTCATCATGCGGGTTCTTATAAGCGATCGGTAGGTACTTAAATACCATTCGAATGGCTTGCATGGCGTTGGAGTCGGTGTAGGGTGAAGCGAAAATCGATACTCCAGCTTCCAGCGCATGGGTCAAGCAATCGACGCCAGTATCGGCGGTAAGACCTCTGGGCATCGACATTACGAACTGCGGATCGACGATCGCGACGTCCGGAGTCAAGGAGTAGTCGGCGAGCGTCACCTTGCGCCCTTGTTCTTTGTCCGTCAGGACGGCGAACGGAGTGACTTCGCTCCCGGTCCCGCTGGTGGTAGAGATGGCAATCAACCGTGCCTGAGTAACTTTCTCGGTCGGGTATTGGACCACGCGCTTGCGCAGATCCAGAAACGGCGCTGCCAATTCTTCCAGGTCGGCCTGCGGCGATTCGTACTTGAGCTTCATGATCTTCGCCGCGTCGATTACTGACCCACCGCCCAAGGCGATGATCTGGTCCGCCTTATAGAAATTGAGTGCCTCCACTCCTTGCATCACAACTTTGACCTCGGGCTCCGCGTCGGGAATGACCGAGACATGAACCAGAGTCTCCGGCCGAAGGTGGCGACGGACGGTATCGGCATGGCCGAATTGTTCCATCGCCGGATTGGTAATGATGATGGTGGAGCGCGACGGGAATTGGCGCAGATTCTCTACGGCGTTCAGGTTGAAGTAAATCTGATTGGGAACTCGGAACCACATATGGGCTTGTGTCCTTCGTGCCACGCGTTTGATGTTGAGGTAGTTGTACACATTCACGTTGTCGGTGGTGCTGTTGCCCCCACCGGTTCCGCATCCGAAGGAGAAAGTGGGCACCATATCGTTGTAAATGCCACCTAAGGCGCCGATCGACCCAGGCGAATTTACAATGATTCGGCCTGCGTTCATCATGTCGCCGAACTTCTGGATGATCTCGTCGTTGCGCGAAAAAATGACTGCAGTGTGTCCAATCCCGCCGGCGTGATTCACATCCACGCATACTTTGAGCGCCTCATCGACTGATTTCGCCCGGTAGACGGCGAGCACGGGAAAAAGCTTCTCGACTGACAGCGGATATTCGCGACCCACACCTCGGATTGGCGCAATTAGCAGCTTGGTGTGTGGCTTCACCTTGAGACCAATCATGCGAGCGATGTCGGTGGCCTTTTGACCAACGGCCATAGGCTGCATGTATCCGGTCTGAGGATCGATCACCGTGCGTCCCAGAAGGTCCGTCTCCTTCTCATTGCAGATGTGCGTGCCCAGGTCGGAAAACTTCTGCAGCACAGAGTCATAAATCTCGTCGTCGATCACCACCGTCTGCTCGGAGGCGCAAATCGTTCCGTTGTCGAATGTTTTGGAGGTGATGACGTCAACCACAGCCATGTCGAGGTCTGCGGTTTTCTCCAGATAGACCGGCGTGTTGCCGGGTCCAACCCCTAAAGCCGGCTTGCCAGAGCTGTAGGCGGCTTTGACCATGCCGGGTCCGCCGGTGGCATCGATCAGTCCGATGTCTTTGTGGTGCATCAGGTAGGCGTTGTCCTGCAGCGTCTGCGATTCCAGACAAGTGAAAACGCCTTCGGGCGCGCCATGCTTCAGCGCCGCCTCATACATGATTCGCACCGCCTCGTAGCAACAGTGCCCAGCTGCGGGATGCGGACTGAAAATCACAGCGTTCCGCGTCTTGATGGCCATGATGCATTTGAAGAGGACGGTCGAAGTGGGGTTCGTGATGGGGGTGAGGGAAAAGATGACACCGATGGGTTCCGCCACCTCCACCACACCGCGCTCGGGAAACTCGCGAATGGTGCCAACGGTTCGTTTGTCCTTGATGTAGTTGTAAACGAACTCCGTGGCCACCATGTTCTTCAGGGCCTTGTCTTCGACCACTCCAAGCCTGGTTTCCTCAATCGCAAGCCGGGCGAGATATTGAGCCTGTTCCAGCCCAGCCAGCACCATCGGTTTGACAATGCGATCGACATCCTCTTGCGTGTATTGAGTAAAGACAGCGGCAGCGGTTCGTGCTTGACTGACGAGTCCTTCCAGGTAAGCAATCCGTTCTTCACTGAGGGTTGCAACAGTCTCTGGCATGCTTCTATCTTCCTTTCAGACCCACCCGGTGACTCCGGCACAGCATTCGCTGGTGGTCATCCGAATCTCAAGTTCCCATCATGGGACAGACACGACCCAAGTTGCAGTGACGAGCGAACCCCTCAGGTGTGATTCCCGACACGGGAATGTCCTGGTCCGATTCGGCACGGACCGCAACGAATAGATCGTGCGAGATGCGCTGATGTCGGCGAACGGGTGAGATAATTCGCTTCAGATCGAGATCAGCCAGCAAAACCAGCACCGAACCCACCCTAGCAGGGGACCCTCTCATGCCATCTCACAGCGACGAATACGATTTCGACTTCATCGTGATCGGCTCAGGTTTTGGTGGCAGCGTTACCGCTCACCGGCTTGCCGAGAAGGGATACCGGGTTGCCGTGATGGAGATGGGTCGCCGATGGACTCCCGAAAACCTGCCCCGGACGAGCTGGTCTATTCATCGCTGGTTTTGGCGACCCAGTCTCGCGTTGCGGGGCTTCTTCAGCATGAGGTATTTCCGGCATGTCACCATTCTGCACGGCTGTGCGGTAGGCGGCGGATCGATCACCTACGCCTGCACTCTGCTTCAACCTCCAGACAAAGTTTGGGACCACGGATCGTGGAAAGATTTAGCGGAGTGGAAGTCGGAGATGCCGCGCCATTACGCGACGGCCTCGCGGATGCTGGGCGTTACTGAGAACAAGATACTGGGACCCGCGGACCGTCTGCTGAAGAAGGTTGCTGACGCTGCGGGAATCGGAGAAACGTACTACCGGACGAATGTCGCTATCTTTCAAGCCCCTGCAGGAGTGCCAGGCGGCCAGACATTTCCCGACCCATATTTCGGCGGAGAAGGACCGGAGCGGACCACCTGCACGGCCTGCGGCGGTTGCATGATGGGATGCCGCCACGGCGCCAAGAACACTCTCGACCAGAACTATCTATATCTGGCGGAGAAACACGGCGCGCGAGTTTTCGCGGAGACCAGAGTGGTGGACGTCAAACCGTTGGATGGAATTACCGACGGCAGCCGAGGCTATGAGGTGTCCACGGTGAAATCCACGGCCATGTTTAGCCGGCATCCTCAGCGCTTTACTTGTCGCGGAGTGGTCTTTTCGGCGTCGTCGCTCGGCACTATGGAATTGCTCTTTCAACTGAAAGAAAAGCGGTCGCTACCGGCGATCAGCGATCAATTGGGAAGGCGAGTGCGTACCAATTCCGAGTCGCTCATCGGAGTACGTGTGCCGGGCTCCAGCGAAGACCTGTCCAAAGGTATTGCCATCGGATCGGGAGTTTACATCGATGAGCACACGCACATTGAGGCAGTTCGCTATCCAGATGGCTCCGACACGATGGGCATGCTGGCAACAATCCTGACTGGCGGTCGCCCCGGCCCCGGGCGGATTGGATTGTGGATCCGGAATCTCTTCGTCTCCTTGCTGCGCCACCCCTTCAAGACCGTGCGCTTCCTTCAGCCCCTGGGCTTTGCACGAGAAAGCGTGATTCTGCTTTGCATGCAGGCGCTCGACGGGCACATTGACATGCGATGGGAGCGGCACCTCTACTGGCCGTTCAGGAAGTTTCTGGTCAGCCGTGGGCAGAGGGTGCCCACATTCATTCCTAAGGCCAACGAATTTGCAGAGAGGTTCGCGCAGATTGCTGGAGGCACAGCGATGAGCATGCTGCCCGAAATACTTTTCGACGTTCCCGGCACCGCCCATTGTTTGGGAGGCGCTGTAATCGGCAGCTCGCCTGAGAACGGCGTGGTAGATCATCGCAACCGCGTATTTGGGTATAAAAATATGTACGTCTGCGACGGTTCCGTGGTCGCAGCGAATCTCGGCGTCAACCCCAGCTTGACCATCGCCGCCTTGACGGAGCGTGCGATGAGCTTTATCCCAGCGGCCTGCGATAACACGTGGAGCGACGCTGCCGAGTTGGCCGAAGTAAAGAGCCGATGACGAACCGCCGTCTCCCCAACTACTTCTTGATCAGGCAATACTCGCCAAGCTTCTGGGCCGTCGCTGGATCAGCCGAACTGGGATAAAGATCGACGTCCGTACAGTCGTACATCCCCCAATTTTTGGGCAGCCGCACCATCAAGTAAGTCCCTGCTTCCAGCGCCTTGCACTCCGACATGCCTTTATTGCAATGCAACACGAAAGACTCTGCGTCCTGCTCAGAAGTAGCTGCCTGTTGCACGGTGATTATCACTACACCGTTGTTTAGTTCGCTACCTTTCACGGTGACGGTGGACTTGTCCTGCGCCATGACTTGAGTCGCAGCCAAGAGTCCGAAGAGCGAGAAAAAAATGAATGCTTTCCTCATGAGAGTACCCCTCATTTCGAAGGTTCACCGGCGTAGGCTCGCAAGCAGGTCGAGTGGCCGAAGGTATCATTCGATCGGTAAGGTCGAGCGCCCAGCACAATCGGCTTCTGCGGATGAGCCTGCCCTCAGCCTAATGTTCCAGCTTTGAGTGGTAGTTTGTCTGTGACGCATGATGCAGGACGCTGGTTAGAAAGTGGAATTGAGGCAGTCTCGTTTTGAAGTGAATCGAGGGCATGCTTGGCTCTGAAAGTGAGAATCGGATGCCGATTGCCGATACGGGCACCTATCGTCAGCAGCTCAACGTTTGCGTATGATTCTGAAGACGGCACTGGCTGGGGAACATGACCAGGCCGACTCGAATTACGCACCCTGCTATTGCTGGAACCTGAAGGAGACCTTACATACCGATGCTTTTCAAGCGCAAGCGAACCCACACATCAGCTCCTGCTGTAGAGACAGCGGAAAAACCGTCATCGGACCCGCAAACATCTGCGCTGAACTCGAAGACTGACCTGGAACACACGACTCTGCGTGATTGGCTGCGAGCCAGGATTCAGGAGGAGCCATATTGGTTCCTCAAGATGGAGCTGCCAGGCGGATTGATCACGCCGGGCTGGAGCGATCCCAAGCGGGACAAATTGCCTTATTACGGATTACCCGCAGACCTGACCGGCGCGCGGGTTTTAGATATAGGTCACGCCGAGGGGTTTTTCAGCTTCGAAGCGGAACGGCGGGGAGCCGCGGAAGTCGTCGGCATAGAAAATTATCCGCCGATGGCGCGCAAATTCGAGATCTGCCGGGCGGCTTATGGGTCGCGTGCACGCTCGCACCTGGCGAGCGTATACGACCTCAATCCTAAAACGTTCGGGACCTTTGATCTGGTGATGTTTTTCGGTGTTCTCTACCACTTGCGCCATCCGCTGCTGGCGCTGGAGAAAATCCATTCGGTTTGCAGCGGGACGCTGCTGATGCAAACCTCGACGTGTGGTGATCGGAGCCAGAAACCTATGGCGGAATTTCATCCCTTCGGTATCACCAGTGGGCCCAAGGAGAATCGCAGTCGCGATCCCACATGCTTCTGGTTTCCGAACATTGCCGGTTGCATCGCGATGCTGCAACATGTCGGATTCAAGGATGTGCAGCGTATCTCGCCTAAGACTTTTGCAGGGGGCGTCTTCCGCGCGAAAGCGGCAGTGCATGCCAAGGGACAACCTCCGTTAGAAGAAACGGCCCCCTGGTCCTGAGAAGGCGACGAAGAGGAACTGCCTACAAAAACTCCTTGGAGGTGAACAAATAAGCCGGACAAAACTGCTGGTTGACGGTTGCATCCCTACCGCGACAACCCGAAAGAACAGTCGGTGATAATTCTCGGTATCTAGATTTGTGATCCGTCGATGAGTTGAGCCGCTTTCAGCTCGGAACCGGCGCATGCCGCACTTCGATCTGTCCATTCCGTGTGCGGACTTCCAGGCACGGCTGCGGATGAACGGCTGGCCCGTCGAGTACTCGACCATCCTCCAATGCAAAACGCGAGAAGTGATACGGGCACACCACGGCATCCCCTTCGAGTTTGCCTTCCGAGAGCGGCCCGCTGAAGTGGGAACACGTCTCAGCCATGGCAAAGAGACGATCTCCGCGACGCACAAGTAAAATCGGCGTGCCTTGGTACATTGCCCGGGTAAGTTTGCCGTCCATCAAATCTGCTTCAGGCAGAACCACGGCAAACTGCTCTGGGAATACTTGGCCATCCGTGCGGTCAATGCCTACTCTGTGCTCATACACCAATTTGCCGCCGAGGTGGGCTGCGTAGCTCATAACCGCATAGCCCAGAATGCCGGCGATGCGGCCGGCCTCGCGGGACTTCTTTTTTCGCAAAAGCAGCGACGTCGCAAACAACGCCGTGCCACCCAAGTTAAGGAGACCGTGAATCAATCCAAGGCGACGAGCCGGGGGATCAACATCGGACCAATCCGTCATCCCGGTTACGGCTGCGCCTGCCGCCCCGAGCAATCCAATTCCGATTGACGTTTCGCACCCCCGCGCGAACTCGCGGCGGTTGAATACGAGGTCCAGTGCATCAAACGCCATGGCAACGGTCCAGGCCCCTACAGGCACGTCCGTGAGCACAACATGTAAAGGCTCGCCGAGCCAGGTGCCATTCAAGAAATTCCTGATCTTTTGTGCCGACGGGTGGCCTCCGCCGTACAGAGCTTTGTCGAGCAGCTTCTGTAATTTGTCATCGACAGGCTGACTGACCGGTACGGGCGATGAGCCCCCAGTTGAATCGCCGTCCGATCCTGTTCCAACGGTGAGGTTTGGATCTTCCATATGCTCCTCATTACGCACGATGCGGCATTGCGACCGACATTTGGATGCCACCGCTGCGAGGTTCGTTTGTTTCTTTTCAAAAGTGCGCGGTTCCCAAGCTCGGCGAGCCTGGGAGAGAAAGCAAACAGCAATGATTCACCCCCTCCAATTCGTCTAGATTCCATAGCCACCGTCAGTCGTGCCACCGCCGATCTGATAAGGGTAGTTTGGAGCGAATTCGCAGAGGGAGGTAGCGTTTGGCTGTTGAGGTTCCCTGCTATGCGCGGGTCGGAATGGGGTAGGAGCTGTAAGCCATTCAAAAGAATGGCGGGGTCGACGGGACTCGAACCCGCGGCCTCTGCCGTGACAGGGCAGCGTTCTAACCAACTGAACTACGACCCCGCTTTTGTTCGCTTAGGGTTAAGCGGAAACCCCTGTAAAGCACATCTGCCTGGTTGATTGCAGGCGTCTCGCTATCAGCCGAACGCTCTTGATTGTAACAGATTGCGCCTTACTACGAGACGGTGGTGCCTTCTCGGTAGTGGGCTAATTTCCGAAGTTAACCCACCACCGCCCTCTCCTTCTTGCTTCCCTCTTTCCAAATCGAAAGCTCATGGTTTGCAGGTTGCGCTAAAACAGCGCTTCTCAGACCATCGGCCTTGCTTTGCCAGGCAACGTCTGTGCGTAGCGGCCTGCCGTACAACGCTCCTCAGGCTGGTCGCTGCCACTCCCGTCCAAAACGATTGCTTCTTTCGAATGTATTCGTGGTGGGTATCTCATCCACCCGCGACGGCCAGATCGAACGCCCAGTCCGAAAGTCCTGTCAGCGAAGGAAAATCTCGTTAGGTTAAAGCAGTTTGGTCAGGAGCCACCACGGAAGTCTCGCACATCCCCGCGTGAATGGTGCGCAACTAAGAGACCTAGGAACATGGCTTGCGCCTCCTCGTTTTTTCGTCAGACGAATCTCTTGCGTGCGAGGGCGGCGTTGAGCCTTTCATCGAACCATATCTAACTGAGAAATCACTGCGGAGGTAAACACCATGACCAAAGATTCGTTACTAGAACTTTACACCGATGAACTTAAGGATTTGTACAGCGCCGAGAAGCAATTGACCAAGGCATTACCAAGGATGGCGAAAGCGGCCTCCTCGGAAGAGCTGCGTGAAGGTTTTAAAGAGCACTTGGAACAAACCAAAGGGCATGTTGACCGCTTGGAGGAAATCTTCAACATGCTCAGCGCGAAGGCCGGGGGGAAGAAGTGCCTGGGTATGGAAGGCCTCGTGAAAGAGGGCGCCGAGATCATGGCTGAAGATCTTGAAGATACAGTAATGGATGCGGCGCTGATTTCAGCCGCACAGCGAGTAGAGCATTACGAAATCGCCGGTTATGGCACGGTAAGCGCTTACGCCGATCTGCTTGGCGAGCCGGAACAGGCGTCTTTGTTGCGGCAGACGCTTGAGGAAGAAAAAGAGACCGACCAGAAGCTGACCGAACTTTCGCGGCAGATCAACGTTGCGGCCAACGAACGAGCCTCCGAACGTCAGTCCGGAGAAAAGCGCAAGCCGCGGCGCGCTGCATAGATGAGTCCATCGCTATGGGAAGGAGATACCACGCACCTCCTTCCCATTTCTCGAGAAGAACGGGCTGCCTGCTAATGACTTCAGTGCGACGGGATCCGTGATGCAAGAGATGGTTGTGCGGATAGTCCTTGGGGGGCTGATTGTCTCCGCTTTTGCCATGGTGGGCGAGGTGGTAAAACCGAAGAGCTTTGCTGGACTATTTGGAGCGGCGCCTTCGGTAGCACTCGCGAGCCTAGGCCTGGCTTTGACTCAGCACGGCAAAGCCTACGCCAGCGTGGAAGCTCGATCGATGATACTGGGAGCGGTTGCATTCTTCCTTTACGCATCCTTGACGAGTTGGCTACTGATTCGCAAGAAGTGGGCTGCATTGCCGGCGGCCAGTCTATCGCTATTGTTGTGGGTGGGTGCTGCTCTGGGTTTGTGGTATGGGCTGCTGAGCTAGAGTCGTGAAGATCAAGATCGATACCGCAGCGCTGGGACGTTCGAAGTGGTATGAGTATGCCGTTCGCTTCGTCTTCGGCGGTATTGTCACGGCCCTCACTGGCATTGTTGCAAAGCGCTGGGGAGCTGGGATTGGCGGACTATTTTTGGCATTTCCTGCCATTTTCCCAGCGACCGCAACCCTACTCGAGAAGCATGAACGCCAGGAAAAAGAGCAAGCGGGAGAGCACGGGAGGATCAGGGGGCATGCCGCAGCCGGAGTGGACGCTGCCGGGGCTGCCATGGGAAGTGTCGGTCTGGCGGCATTCGCAGTCGTTGTCTGGTTGTGGATCCCCACGCGCCCGTCAGCCGTTGTTCTGTGTAGCGCCACGCTGGCATGGTTCCTGCTAGCAGTACTTACGTGGGAAATTCGCCAGCATTTTTGGAGAAAGTTACGACTCGCACTTTTCAGAAACACGAAACCAACGCCGGCCATAACGGCTTGTCAACCGCCCTCAGGACGCAGGAGGTCCGATGAGTAAGAACGGAAGCCGCAGAAGCGCTCTGGCTGACCCTTCACGGTTGCGATCTCTGGATGAGGACGATAAGCACATCATCCGCGTGGTGATTGAGACACCCAAGGGCAGCCGCAATAAGTACGCTTTCAATGATGAGCAAAAAGTGTTTGAGTTGAAGAAAGTTCTCCCCGCCGGCATGACCTTCCCCTACGATTTTGGTTTTGTGCCGTCGACAAAAGCGGAGGACGGGGACCCGGTGGACGTGCTGGTACTAATGGACGAGCCTGCGTTTGCCGGCTGTGTCCTGGGATGCCGGCTCGTCGGCATTATCGAGGGCGAGCAGGGCGACAAGAAAAGCAAACTACGAAACGACCGCGTGGTCGCGGTCGAAAAAGACAATCATAGTTTTGCCGACATTAAACACATTCATGATCTCGGTAAAGAGTTCCTTCGTGAACTTGAAATCTTTTTTGTGAACTACCACGAACTGTCGAGGGAGAAGTACAAGGTTGTCGGAGTAAGAGGACCTGCTCAAGCCAGGAAGCGCATCGAGGAGGGAAGACGGGCGGTGCGACGTAAATAGTCGTGCGTATTTCGGCGAGGGGCTTATCCTGCATCGATTGCCAAGGCTCGGTCGCACTCATGCCATACGCTGTGCTAGGCCGGCTGGCATTGAGAAAAAGCCCGCTCCTCGCGAAGCGGGCTGCAGGCAAGGAGCGGAAGCTAACTCCCGTTCGAACACACCGACAGTGACGCGTGCTGAAACGAGTACCAGTCGTTCACCGACGTGTTCAGCGGCGCTCCGAAGTAGGGCAAGAAAGCCAGGTCCTGCAAGTGGTAAGTGAAGCCGTTCACGGTGTATGGGTAATCTCCATAGTTGGGTTCGCCCTCCAGCGGATCGCCCACCTCCAGAATGCCGCATGGCGTGTTATTGCCGTTGTAATTCACGGTTAGCGGATCGTCCGCCCACTCACCGGCTTCATGCGATAACGCGGAGACATCCTGCGCAAATGTGCCGGAGTGGTCAATGTAGGTGAAGTGTGCGTAGGCTTGGGGATTGCTAACACTGCCTTCCGAGCTGTGATAGCCCCCAATGCAGCACTGGCGGCTCTCGGTTAAGTAGACATCGTAGGTTACGAAGATGGGAAAGCTGTTGGGCTGAATCTGGCTGAAGCGGCTGATGATGCTCTGTATTTGCGCATCGAAGTAGTTGATGTCCACCAAACCTACCTGGTATCCGAATGGGGAGCCGACACTTCCATAGTTCGACGGGACTGTGAGCGTCTGTTCCGCCAGCACGGTCGGCGACCCGAGCAGCAAATGATAGTTCGGAGCATTCTGGACCGTTCCCCAAAAGTTGGCCCGCTGGAAGGCGTCAACGTACTGCGTCTTGCCCACGTTGACCCCGCCTTGAATGTAGGTTGTGGATGAGTCGAAAACTGGCGACGCAATCGTGTTGTTGGTTACGGTCTTGCCGTTTGGTAGCACGTGCGACGGGTCATAGGTGTACCGCGTTCTATGCGATGTGACGACGATCTTGATCGGGATGATGTAAACCGGAACCGTCGTCGGGCTATTAGTCGACGGCGCCGTTCCTACCATGTTGTAGGTGTATTGCGTGCCGCCGTAGGTGAACGAACCATCCCACGATTGCAACGAGGCCGCAGGTACGGGCACATCCGCACGCAGACGTCCCGGCAGCACTCGATACATCGGCTTAGCTGGTTGACTGTTGACTTGCGTTGTGGAGTCATCGTCCTGCGCAAAAACCAGGCCGGACAAAAAACAACATGCCAAGAAAGCCATTCCAATTGCTTGGCAGGGGCGTGCAAAATGTCTTTTCATCGTTCCACTCCTCGCCCGGAACTTGGATTCTTAGGCCCGGGCAGGCGGACATTCTACAACGCGGAAGTAAGCCTTATGGGTCACATAGGTGCCATGAACGCTAATTTTTCTAGGGCCTTAGTACTATTCGATCTGGCACTCATCTGTATGTCAGCCCTACATTGACCGACCGATTCCGATTCGCGTACCCTTGGTGGTTCGTCCTTAGGTGTCCATGAAGACTGCTGAAATGACTTCCTTGCGAGTCGCCGAAGACATTACCCAACTGGTCGGCGAAACTCCAATCCTCCACCTTCGAAAAATCGTTCCACCCAACGTGGCCGATGTTTACGCCAAGCTGGAGTACATGAATCCTGGCGGCAGCATCAAAGACCGCGCCGCGCTGGGGATGATCCTCAAGGCTGAAGAAGCCGGCTTACTGCAGCCCGGTGCGACCATCTTTGAGGCGACAGCCGGTAATACCGGCGTTGGGTTGGCACTGATCGGCTCGGGTCGCGGATATAAAACCGTACTGGCCGTTCCTGAAGGCTTTTCCCAGGAGAAAGTCACGCTGATGGAAGCGCTAGGGGCAGAGGTGATTCGTACCCCCCAGGCGGACGGCATGGAGGCCGCCATCCGCTACGTGAAAGAGCGCGCCGCCAAAACGCCCAACGCGTTTGTCGCGGGACAATTTGAGAACCAGGCCAATCCTGACTTCCACTACGAGACCACGGCCCGCGAATTGTACGACCAGATGGGTGGGCAGATTGACGCCGTAGTGATCGGCTCTGGCACCGGCGGCACCTTTACCGGCGTTGCCCGCTATCTGAAGGAGCGCAATCCGAAAGCATTAGCCATCGTGATTGAAACTCAGGGGTCCGTGCTGGGTGGAGGGCCGAAAGGCGAGCATCAGGTGGAAGGCATCGGCGCCAGCTTCATTCCTAAGACCTGCGATCTTTCACTTGCTGATGAGGTTATGGCTGTCAACGATCATGACGCGTTCGACATGGTGAAGAAGCTGGCCGCGATCGAGGGAGTGCTGGCGGGATCGAGCGCAGGCGCGGCGGTGTTTGGGGTCATCGAAATCGCGCGACGACTTGGACCAGGCAGACGCGTGGTGACGATCATTCCCGACTCTGCCGAGCGGTATCTGTCGAAAGATATTTTCCACTTCAACGAAAAAAAGTGATTCACCACGGAGGCACGGAGGACACGGAGTATTTCCATGTGGCAAATTGGCCGTCTTGCAGTTTTCATCGTGCTGCTGTCCTACTTTTCTCCCGCGGAGCAGCCTTATGAGAAGCTTTCGACTGAAGAATATGCAGTAATGGGCGCAATGTTGGACGGTTTTCGGAGCTCTGGACATGCTTTGCATCCGATTGTGGCCGACTACACGTCTACACTTAACTGCGAGTCGATATGCAATGGTATGAAAATCGGTCGCTGCAATGGTCTCACAGGGAATGACGAGACTCCGAAAGAGCGGCTTGCAATTGTAAAAAGAGACTTGCCGAATCTCGATCAGACCATAATCTCCGATTTCGAATCCAAGAATCGGCAGTGCTCTAAAATCTCCGAGAAGATCCCGTCGCGATCGGCATTCTTCCTCTTTGGTAACGATCATACTGAGAAGCTGCCAAGCGGATGGGAACATGCGGACTTTTTGTATTTCTCTCGCGTTGGTTTCAACTCTCAGCACACGCAAGCTCTTGTAAATGTGAGCTTCTACTCCGGAACGAGTGCCGCCGACACCGGGGGGAAATATTTCCTCCTCGTTAACGAGAACGGTAAGTGGGTTGCGAAGGGAAGTTCCATTGTGTGGCAGGCGTCCAGATAGCTGCGCTTGAAGCTACTCCGTGCCCTCCGTGTCTCCGTGGTGAACTGATTTTCTATGAATAAGAAGAGTGCTGGTTTCTCTACTCGCGCCATCCATGTCGGTAACGATCCCGACGCATCCACCGGAGCCGTCGCTCCTCCCATATTTGCGACCTCGACTTACGCTCAGGAAGAGCTGGGCGTAACCAAGGGCTACGATTACTCGCGAGCCGGCAATCCTACCCGCACGCGATTGGAGCAAAACCTCGCATCGCTGGAGGGCGGCATCGCGGCACCGGTCTTTGCCAGCGGAATGGCTGCTGTCGGCGCCCTGTGTCAATTGATGAAGTCAGGCGACCATGTTGTCGCCTCCAACAATCTTTATGGTGGCGTGCCGCGGCTGTTCAACCAGGTCATGGTGAACTTTGGTCTGGAATTTACCTATGTGGATACGACTGACCCACGCGATGTGGAGCGCGTCATCCGCAAGAATACCCGCTACGTGTACATCGAGACGCCGACCAATCCGCTGATGGGCCTGACCGACATCGCGGCGGTCAGCGCGATCGCGCACAAGCGCGGTTGCGAGGTCGTGGTTGACAACACCTTCATGTCGCCCTATTTTCAGCAGCCCATCAAACTCGGTGCCGACATGGTGCTGCATTCGACCACGAAGTTCCTCAACGGTCACAGCGACGGACTCGGTGGCGTTCTGGTTTGCACTACAAAAGAACAGGCCGAGAAGCTGGCGTTCATTCAAAAGGCCGCGGGCGCCATCATGTCGCCATTCGAGTGTTGGCTGGTGCTGCGCGGCGTGAAGACGCTGGCCGTCCGCATGAAACAGCACGACGAAAGTGGGCGCGTCATGGCCGACTATCTCAGCGGCCATCGCAAGGTGAAGCAGGTCTTCTATCCTGGGCTGAAAAGTCATCCGCAATACGAGCTGGCATGCCGGCAGATGTCAGGGTTCGGCTCCATGATCACGTTCGAGACCGGCTCGCTCGCCAATGCCAAGCGGCTGCTGAAGCGGGTACGCGTCTGCACAATGGGCGAGTCACTGGGTGGCGTCGAGACGCTCATCTCGCATCCGGCAAGCATGACGCATGCAGCGATCGGGGAACAGGGAAGAAAGGCAATCGGGCTCACCGATGGCATGGTGCGGATCTCGGTCGGGATTGAAGATGTAGAGGATTTGATTGCGGACTTGGAGCAGGCGTTGGGGTAGCTATCAGCTATTCGCTATTCGCCTTTCGCTCTTCGCCAAACCTTCAGGTCTGTCATCCCGCGTGAGGACTTTAGTCCGAGTCGAGGTACCTGCTGTTTCCTCCTCAGCTGACAGCTTCTTACTGCCCCGGTCCCTGCGCCTGTCCGACGACCTGATATTGCTCCTTGTGCCCCTGCGCATTGATGACCGTAGCTTTATTTCCCTTCACCTCAAGCTGAACCGTGTCGCCGGGCTGCATCTTGGGCTTGGTTTCCTTCTTGCGAGCGACCTGATAGGTGGTGTTCGGATCGATCTGGATCGAGTAAACGACCCACTGCCCTACTTTATTCTTCTTCTGCTGATAGGTGGAGTTCTCCCACTTCACGACCTTGGCCGTGTGGTAGGTGTCAGCGGCGACGGCCACGCAGGACAGCAACAGCGTCATCACCAGTGCGAAAGCAATTTTTCTCACAGATTCTCCTTGGAATTTAGCTTTGAAGGGGCACGGCTTTTAGCCGTGCCGAAACCCGACGTTAGCAATAGAGGCTTTAGCCACTGAGGGACTTCGCTGTTGAAGCAAAATGCGAGTCTCCTCTGGGGCTAAAGCCCAAGTCTCTACGCTCCTAACGGCACGGCTGAAGCGGTGCCCCTTCAAAGCGTGAGTTCCTCATGAATCCGACTGCGCTGCTCCACCGAAATAGCCACAGCCAAAACCGAAGATCAAACCCACAGCGCCGCAGAGCCACCCACCCATTCCAGGTTCTTGTTGTGGTCGACGCCCATCATCATGCCGCGTCCCATGCGTACCAGCGGCAGCACGGGTGTAAGCTCGCCTCCGTCGGGCCACACAAACATCATGCGGACCTCCATTTGTGTCGCCCCGTGCGGTGTCTGAATCACGGGCTCGAACCGCATTCGCTCCTGAAGGATGTAGTTATGCCGTTGATCCGTCGGGATAGCGTCGATGTCCGCTTGCGTCGGTGAAAATTTAATGCCAACACCAGCAAACGAATACAGCGGTTTGAGCAGGTAATTCTCGTTGTCCTTCGGAAGCTCGTCGAGATTGTCGAGGAACCACGTCTTCGGCACGCACTTGTGTTTCAAGTGTGGGATGGAAAACTTGCTGATCCGGAAGTACCAGTTAGGATGGCCGGCCCACTCGACATCGAGCTCATCGCGCAAATCGAAAGGCAGCGTGACAGTTTTGCGTTCGAGTTCGTCCACGATGCAGCGGTTGTAGATCCGCCGAACCTCAATCTCACGCCCGTCCTTTATGTAATAGAGCTTCTTGCCGCGCTTCTTCAGCGAGAGAATATCAACAATGGCGATCCCTAGTTCGTGTTGCGTCACCAGAAAGTCCGGTAGTGTCTTCTGCTGTTCAGGGTCGATCTCCATCAGGATGACGTTCTCCGGATCGTTGTTGGCCACGATGAGCTGGCGCAAGAGCGCCCAATACGAACTAGGCTCGTAACCGCTGAGATAGATGCCGAGATCCGGCGGCAAATTATAGGTCTCAACATATTGGTGAGCCGACACAGCCTGGTATCCATAGAGAGAAGGGAACGCTTGGAGTTCGACAAGTTTCGGCTCCAACTCTCCGGCAGCGTTGCGCACAAGACCGAAGTCCACCTGTACGAACATTGGCCGAGACGACTCATTGGGGACGTCATATTGAGGAGGAACGGAGGCGTCGGACGCTCGCAGATATCCCGGATCGTCCATCAGCTGCAGGATCAGTTCACGGCCATACTGCGCCATCTGGTCGAGCAAAGCCTTGGGCACGAAGCATGGGGTCTCCGAGACGCGGAAGCCGATGTGCGTGCCGGTAGCTTGATCCAAATGCTGAAGGAGTTGGCGGTATTTCTCAGGAGTGAAGTTGCGGTTGAACTCCTCGCGCAGCGCTGGAATCATCCTCAGGCCTCGATAAGAAAGCGGCCTTTCTCCATGATTTGCCGGCCGTCAACCCAGATGTCGAAGTGAGTTCCCACGACGTCGATGTGGGTGCTGGAATACCAATCGGCACCGGTGTGCGCGCCATAGGGGTTTCCAAACGCGATGTGCAATCCGGGAAATTTTTCATCCTGCAAAATTTGCCCGATGACATGCTTCAGTTCGAGGTTGGTCCCGATGGCGAACTCGCCGACCAAGTGACTATTTTCGTCGGTGTGCGTGTAGGCCCAGAACTCCTCTTCCAGAGCCTTATTTTCGCTGGAGACTTGGGTGATGCGATTGTTTCGCATGTGAATCGTTAGTGGCTGGCGCGCCAAGTCAGGATATTTCTCGCAAAGATAGTCGCCAACTACACCGTCCACGACATAGGTTCCGTTCACTTCTCCAGGTGTCGTGAAGACCTCGCCGCCCGGCAGGTTTCCCCATTTATCAGGGCTGATGATTCCGCTGGTCTTAACCCACCGATAGTTCGGATTAAGTGTCGCCGAGAAATCGCTACCTGCCGGATTCTTGGCCTTGATTTCCTTCGCCTTGCCGACAATTTCGATGACTTTCTTGCTGAGCGCGTCCACGCGGTTGAAGTCAGCTCGCATGCCTTCGAGCATGATCTGCCGGTTGATATTGACCATGTGCGCGTGACGCATCCTGCGTCGGTTTACGATGTCGGTCATCTGCATGCGCGACTTCAGCTCGTTGCGTTGCACCCGGACGGCGAAGATACTGACCTCGCTAGTTTCCATATCAGCCGCGATTTCCGGCGGCAAATCGACCAGCGGGCGCGGGGCCAGGTCTTCCAGCACAAATGCCTTCAATGGCGAGCCGACCTTCAGCACTTCCTGCGCAATACTGCCTGCGATGTCACGGCAAGCGTTGTCGGTAATAAGCGTGACCTTTTCCCATGGCTGAATGCGCAGGCAGGTATTCACCGCGTTGCGAGCGCCCGGAGAAAGTTCGGCATCGAATGTGGTTTTAGTAAGGTCGGTCAGAACAGGTTGAATCAAAGACGATCCTTTCGAAAGAATTGTTTTAGAGCAGAGCCTTCTAGTATCGCGCCGCAGCCTGGTCGAAGACCCCAACCCGTGTCTCGGCGACCATGTAGTCCACCACCTTTTTCAGGTCGCCTGTCTCCTGGTACACCCGCAGCTGGCGATCGGCGCCCGTGCCCATCTCGAGCATCTGGTGAATGTAATTGATCTCTTCGCGCGATCCAAGTTCATCCACCACGGGATCGATCAAGTCGAGATATTCTTCCATCAGTTTGCGCACCGGAACTTCTTCTTCTTGGCCGAAATCAATCAGCTTTCCGTCCAGACCGTAGCGCGAGGCGCGGAACTTGTTCTCCATAATCAGCGCACGACCGTAGATGCGGTAACTCTTGTTGGATGCATGCAATTGATAGAGCATGGCGACCGTGGCCTGGATTAAAGCAGCGATGGCCATGGTCTCGTCCAGCCGCATCGGGATGTCACACACTCGCACCTCCAACGTGGCGAAGTTCGGATGCGGGCGGATGTCCCACCAGATTTTCTTGCCGTTGTCGATGCAGCCTGTCTTGACCAGCAGATTTACGAAGGTTTCGTAATCGGCCCAGTTGGCAAAGACGTCGGGGATGCCGGTGCGCGGAAAGCGCTCGAAAACTTTGGAGCGATAGGATTTGAAGCCGGTTGGCATGCCCATCCAGAAAGGCGAGTTGCTGGAGAGAGCCAGGATGTGCGGCAGAAAATACCGCATCGAGTTCATGATGTGGATGGCGGTATTCCGGTCTTCGATGCCGACGTGCACGTGCAATCCGAAAACCAGATTAGCGCGCGCCAGCATCTGCATCTCTTCGAGCACCCGATGGTATCGCTCGTCGGGATAAATCTCCTGCACCTTCCAATCGGCAAAGGGGTGGGTGCTGCCGGCAGCGAGCAGCAAGCCGTTTTGCCCAGCCAGCGTGATCATCTGGCGACGCAAAACCAGGATGTCTTCGCGGGCCTCCTTGACCGTACGGCATACCTTGGTCCCGACCTCGATGACCGCCTGATGCATCTCGGCTTTCACCGCCTCGTGCAGGGCCAGCTTGGCTTTGGGGAGGATCTCAGATGCGATGTGCGAGCGGAGATCGCGGGTCTCCGGATCGATCGTCTGATATTCCTCTTCGATTCCGATGCTGAGGCTTGGCCGCTCCATCTGGTTATCCCCTGCTCGCCCGCTTAGCTGCCTGCTTGGATGCGGTCGACGGTTTCGACGCCTTCTCTTTCGTCATCGAATCCGCTTCCGCCGTATATCCGCTGAGAAACGCACTCCAGCGATAATCTGGAGTTTCACCGGTATGCTGCTTGGCTTCACGGACCGCCAGCTCCGCCACCGCGTTCACAATCCAGTCGAAATTTTCCTGGCCCACCGAGTTTACATCAGCATCGGGAGCAGGATTCATGAAGTCGATGGCGTAGGGTATGCCGTCCTCGCAGGCAAATTCCACGGTGTTGAGGTCGTAGCCGAGAGCGCGACAGAGCGTCAGGCAATCGCGCTCCACCCGCTGCAACAGCTTAGGATCGGTGGCCGGCGGATTCTTCACATAGCGCTCGTGGAACGGCGCCGACGGATCGTAGTGCATGATGTGCACCTTCTCCTGGCCGACAACATAGCAGCGGAAGTACTCCTTGAAGTTCACTCCGCGTTGCAGCGTCATGCACAGATCGCGGCTCTGGTCGTAAGCGTTGAAGAACTCCTCAGGCGAGTTCACCTTGTACACGTCCTTCCAGCCGCCACCGTCGAAGGGCTTCAGGAACGCGGGAAATCCGACGTAGCTGAAGATGCTGTCCCACGGCATCGGAAATTGCAGGTTGCGCATGGATCGTTCGGTAGTACCCGGAGGATGCTCCTTGTGCGGCAGCAGGACTGTCTTCGGGATCGCAACGCCCAGCTTTGTGCCCAGTGCGAAGTTGAAGAACTTGTCGTCGGCGCTCCACCAGAATGGATTGTTGATAACGATGGTGCCCGAGAGCGCCGCATTCTTGAGATAGCCGCGATAGAAGGGAATGTCGTGCGAGATGCGGTCGACGATGACATGGTAGGGAGAAGGTTCCGCCATGCGGACTTCGCCAACCACGGCGAGCTCAGCCTGAACGTCAGGCTCATTCATGGAGTTGATCTTGTCGACCAACGCGGGCGGGAACGTGGTCTCCATGCCAAAAATGACTCCGACCTTCTTCACGGCTGCTCCTTTGAGAGCGATACGAATCCGCTGACTTTCGCTCGCAATTGTATGTGGGAAATCCCAGGAAAACGGCGCCGGGTGCGCTACAACTATTTTAACTATTGTAGGCGAAAGTGGCAGGAAAATGTAGCTGTTTCGGCAGAGCAAAGCTTTCTGCCCGTAAGCATTGCTTTAGGTCTTTGGCCGACGGAGATTCTGATGACGTGCAGGTATAGCTACGCGCCGACCAGCTTTTCCAGCACGCCTTTGTTGCGGACGGTGAGGGTGGATCCCTTCAGCACCGCGATCTGCCGCTTGCGGAAGTCCGCCAGCACGCGGGTGACGGTCTCGCGCGAGGTGCCGATGATCTGCGCAATCTCTTCGTGGGTGAGAGCCAGCTTTACCTTAGGCTCAGCTTGCTCGGGACTGGAGGCAGTCCACTCCAGCAGCAGGCGTGCCAACCGCTCGGGCGCGGAATGCGACAGGCCCAGACTGCGAATTTGCTGATATGCGCTTTGGCAGTCCTTGCTCAGATGTTGTGCTGCTTTCAGGCAGGCGTCTCCGTGCTTTTGCAGGAAGTTTAAAAAGTCTTCGCGCTTGACGAAATTCAACTGGCAGGGCTGCCCGGTCTCAGCTGTAATTTCATACGGTGTTCCCGAGACAGTCGCATGCATCCCCAAGACCTCACCCGGCTGAGCAATTTTCAGAATGAGCGTCTTGCCTTCGGCGGAAGTGGTGGAGAGTTTCACCCGCCCTTTGCAGAGCATGTAGATTCCGCGGGGTGACTGGCCTTCGACAAACAGCACAGCTCCGGCAGGATAGGAGGCGGTGTATTTCATCTTGTCGAACGCTTCTAGTGCAGTTTTGGGAAGCGAGCAGAAGAAGCTGTCGTTACGCAGCTTACAGATGAGGCAATTCTCTACCAGCTCAAAGCCGTAAGGTGACCCCACGATAGCCTCCGGGTGATATTTGTATGTTATCACCTTAGGCAACCGCAAGATACAAGTCGATTTTGCGGGAGCAAAATCTGCCTTTGGCGCGTGTCCAGGGTGCGCCGGGTGACCCACATCACAAGCACCCGTATCCGGAATCACAGACCTCTGCCCGTCCCGCGAAGGAAAATTCCGCCCACAACGGCTCAAATAGGCGGGAGGCGAAGGTCTCATAACTTCACCCTGTCGGGTCCGGCCGGCGAACCCACGTTCACGGACGGAAGGCTGAAATCCTAATTTCGGTTTGCGACCTTGCACCGTAAGGATGAGGATCTTGGACCACTCTCCTCTACCCCAAGTCGCCTCCCGCCGACGGTTTTTATAACTCGGCCTGATTCAGCCCAGATCAGGCAGGGGTATTAAGGTAGCACACAGGTTCTCAGGAGGTCGCGTTGTTGATGGCTAATGAGCCCCGGGGACAGCCGGTGTATAGCCCGCACAATTCCGGCCCAAGTTTTTCGACGTAGCAATTTTGTTGCTCTCAGGAGATCGCGATAGTAACTTTCGTGGTCGGTAGGAAGGGAGAAATTCAGATGGCTTTAGCAACAGCAACAGGAACGAACGTTCAGTCGGTTGAAATTGGCAGCACCGCGTTAAACCGTTGGTGGCGTGTCGTCGGCGGGCTGATGATGAACATTGCCCTGGGTACGCTCTATGCCTGGAGCGTCTTTGTGGCACCGCTGGAGAAGGAGTTTGGATGGAAGCGCGCCGACACCTCCATGGTGTTTACCATCGCGGTCGTGGTGTTCGCGCTGACCTTCATTGTCGCTGGTCGTCTCCAGGACAAGTTTGGGCCCTTCTGGATATCACTCACCGGAGCAATACTGGTGAGTCTTGGATTCTTCCTGTGCGCATTCACCCACAGCCTGATGTACCTGTTCATCTGTTTCGGCGTGATCGGAGGACTGGGCAACGGCTTCGGATATTCAACGCCGATTCCGGTCATGGCAAAGTGGTTTCCCGACAAACGAGGTTTGGCAATCGGACTGGCGGTCGGCGGATATGGAGCCGGGTCGGCGCTCTTCGGGCCTCTGGCCAACTTGTACCTTATCCCCAACTACGGTGTGCACACGACATTCATGATCCTGGGAGCAATTTTCCTGGTCATGACCGTGATTGGAGCTTTCCTGCTGAAGAATCCTCCAGCCGGGTATAAGCCCGCTGGATGGACGCCCGCGCCGGCAACGGCGAAGACGAGCGCGACCACGCAGGAATTTACCCCTGGCGAAGTGCTGGCAACGCCGGCGTTCTACTTTATGTGGATTGCGTATGCGCTTGGCACCTCCGCCGGATTAATGGTCATCAGTCAATTGGTGCCGTTCGCCAAGAGCGTGCATATCTCCAGCGCGGCGTTAGCCACTATGGGACTGGTGGTAGGAGCCGCCGGCAACGCCTCCGGACGAATTTTGTCAGGATGGATGTCAGACGCCCTGGGCCGATTAAACGTATTGCGACTGATGATTGCCATCTCCATGATCTCGATGCCTCTGCTCTACCTGGCAGGCGGCTCAGTGGCTTTCCTATATGTGATGGTGTTTATCGTGTACTGGTGCTATGGCACGCAGTTGTCGGTGAATGCCTCCGCCACGGCTGACTTCTTCGGCGCAAAGAATGCCGGTATGAACTACGGCATGCTGTTTACGGCGTGGGGCGTGGCCGGAATTATCGGACCCAGAATCGGCGGCGTCCTGTTCGACAAGTACCATAACTATCAGATGGCGTTTTACACAGCCGCGGTGCTGGCCGCAGTGGCACTATTGGCGGAGTTCATGGCTCGCCGTCCTAAGCATGTGTGAAATCTCGGCCGGACTGCCTGGGCAATCCGGCCAAATTTTTTGATTGGTAAAGGTTGAAGTCGCGAGTACTTAGATCGCGGCGAGCAGCTGAAAAGGAGTCTCTCCCATGGCAACTGCAACGAAAATATCGGAAGCACAAGACGCAATAAATTCTCCTGTCGGGGAGCCCGCTCCCCATCCCGCGCATGGCCTCATAAGTCCGGTAGCGCAGAAGTGGATTGAAGAGGGAAAGCAGGATCCGGAAGGTTTTTGGGGACGCGCGGCAGACCAGTTGCCATGGTTCCGTAAGTGGGACAAGGTGTTGGAATGGAATCCCCCTACCTTCAAGTGGTACGTCGGCGCACAGACCAACCTGGCCTACAACGCCCTCGATTACCACGTAAAGCGCGGCTGGGGTGGTCACGCGGCGGTGGTTTATATCAACGAACGTGGCGAGCGGCGCGTCTACACGTATGCACATCTGCTCCACGAAGTGGAACGGGCGGCAAAGGCATTGCGCGGCATGGGGATCAAGAAGGGCGATCGCCTCACCATCTACATGCCGACCTCTCCGGAGGCCATCATTCTGATGTTGGCGACGGTGCGCATCGGAGCGATTCACTCCGTGGTGTTTGCCGGGTTCGGTGCGAAGGCGCTGGGCGACCGCATTCAAGCCAGCGGTTCGAAATTGGTCTTTACCGCTGACGTGACCTATCGCAAGGGCAAAGATACCCGCCTCAAAGAGATCGTCGATGAGGCCTTGGACAATGCTGGCGACAAGGTCGAGCACGTTATCGTCCTTAAGCGGACAGCTGGAGAAACTCCCATGCGCCCGGGGCGCGATATTCTTTGGGAGCAGTTTTTGGAGCACGGCGCCGGTGAGAGCGGCGACTACGTGCAGATGGAAGCCAACGAGCCGGCGTTCATCCTGGCCACTTCGGGCACGACCGCGACTCCCAAGCTGGCCGTCCACACGCATGGCGGCTATCAAGTTCACATTCATAGCATGGGACAGTGGCTTTTCGGCCTGAAGCCGACTGATGTCTGGTGGTCAACCTCCGATATCGGTTGGATCGTGGGTCACAGCTACATCGTGTACGCTCCGTTGATTGCGGGTGCGACCACGGTGGTTTTCGAAGGGGCACTTGATTATCCGACGCCCGAGGGCACGTGGAAGACGCTGATGGAGGAGTATCGAGTCACCGGAATTTTCACCTCGCCAACCGCGGTGCGATTGCTGATGCGCTACGGCGATGGCCCCTTCGGAAGTGTCGATTACAAATATCTGGAGCGGGTGTTTTGCGCCGGCGAGGTGCTGAATGCGCCGGCTTGGGAATGGCTGCAGAAGAAGATTTTCAAGAACCAGATTCCGGTCATCGACCACATGTGGCAGACCGAAACCAGCGGCCCGGTATTTGGCAATCCGTATGGATTAGGAATGTTGCCGATCAAGCCAGGCTCATCGACGGTTCCCATGCCAGGTATTGACGCCGAAGTCGTGGCGCTCGATGGCACGCCCTGCGGAGTCAATGAAAAAGGCATCATGGTGATCAAGCGGCCTTTCCCGGGATTAACCCCGGAGTTGTGGGGCGAAAAGGAACGCTACGGCCGCGATTATTGGCAGATCATTCCCGGTGTTTATTACACCGGCGATTCGGCGCAAATCGACGAAGACGGTTATGTCTGGTTCGCAGGCCGCGCCGATGAGATCATCAAGATTGCCGGTCATCGCATCGGCACCATCGAAGTCGAGACCGCTCTGCTTGGTCATCCCGCAGTCGCAGAATCGGGTGTCATCGGTCGCCCCGACGAACTACGCGGCGAAGTGATCTCGGCATTCGTTGTGCTCCGACAGGGCTTCATTCCTTCGGATGAACTGAAGCAGAAGCTGCTTGACCAGGTGCGTCACGAGCTGGGGCCGGTCGCGGTCATCGGGGAGCTGAACTTCGTGGACATGCTGCCCAAGACGCGCAGCGGCAAGATCATGCGGCGCGTGTTAAAGGCGGTTACTCAGGAGAAGAATCCGGGCGACATCACCACCATCGAGGACGAAGGCTCGGTAGAGGAAGCCAGGCACGCGTGGCATCAGATGCGGGCAGCCCTGGACAATCAGCCCGTAGGAGCGGGTGCTCCCAGGGGCAAGTGAAGCAGACCGTAAGGAAATTTTCGGCCCGCCAGAATGACCGGGCCGGACCCATGGAGTTCCAGCGGTAATCTCCCGGAGAGGCGGGTCAAAATGTATTACATCGGCCCGCCAATGCAGTACAGTATTAGCGCCAACAAAACGATTCATCGGAGGCATTTTAATGTCGTCAACACAGCAGGCAGCGGGCCCAAACATTGATTCGATTCTCACCGAAACACGCAGTTTCCCACCCCCACCAGAGTTCAGCAAGAACGCACACATAAAAAGTAAAGAGGAGTACGACAAGATTTGCGCCCGCGCTGCTGCCGACCCGGAGGCTTTCTGGGCCGACATCGCACGCGACCTGCATTGGTTCAAATCCTGGGACAAAGTTATGGAGTGGGACCTGCCATGGGCAAAATGGTTTGTCGGTGGCAAGATCAACCTTTCCTATAACTGTCTTGACCGGCACTGCGAGACTTGGCGCAAGAATAAGGCTGCCATCATCTGGGAGGGCGAACCTGGAGAGGTGACGACTCTCACCTACCAGCAGTTGCTCACCGAAGTGAAGAAGTTCGCCAACGTCCTGAAGTCCCTGGGAGTGAAGTCCGGCGATCGCGTCGCCATCTACATGGGCATGTGTCCAGAACTACCCATCGCCATGCTCGCCTGCGCGCGCATCGGCGCGCCGCACTCGGTGATTTTCGGCGGGTTCTCTGCCAATGCTCTCGTGGACCGCATTACCGATCAGGAAGCGGTTGCCGTGGTCACGCAGGATGGATCGTATCGTCGCGGCGGCGAAGTGAAGTTGAAGGCAGCCGTTGATGAAGCGATGGACCGCTGTCCGTCAGTGAAGCATGTGGTGGTGTTCAAGCGCACGGGCTCCGAGCAAACCATGAAGGAAGGCCGCGACCACTGGTGGCACGAGTTAATGGCCAAAGCCAGCGATAACTGCCCTGCCGCGGAACTCGACTCCGAGCATCCTCTCTACATTCTTTACACCTCTGGCACGACTGGGAAGCCGAAGGGCATCGTTCACACGACCGGAGGTTATTCGGTTGGAACCTACAT
Organism: uncultured Acidobacteriaceae bacterium; assembly: GCA_963721155.1. GTDB lineage: Bacteria > Acidobacteriota > Terriglobia > Terriglobales > Acidobacteriaceae > Bog-257. The sequence continues at coordinate 115,019 of CAVRID010000011.1, forward strand.
CACGAGTAAATGGGTCTTCGACCTGAAGGATGAAGACACGTTCTGGTGTACGGCCGATATCGGCTGGGTCACGGGACACAGCTATATCGTCTACGGTCCGCTGCAGAACGGCGCAACCGTGGTGATGTACGAAGGAGCGCCCAACTGGCCGGCATTCGATCGCTTCTGGGCCGTCATCGAAAAACACAAAGTCAACATCCTTTACACGGCGCCGACAGCGATCCGCACCTTCATTAAGTGGGGTGAAGAATGGCCCAAAAAGCACGACCTGAGCAGCCTTCGTTTGCTCGGCACTGTGGGCGAGCCCATCAATCCCGAAGCTTGGATGTGGTACCGCGAGGTGATCGGCGGGAACCGTTGCCCGATCGTGGATACCTGGTGGCAGACCGAGACGGGCATGATTATGATCACGCCTATCCCGGGTGCGGTGGCCACCAAGCCTGGCTCCGGCACACGTCCATTTCCCGGGATCTCAGCCGAAGTTGTGACCCGCAGCGGCGAGCGCGTTCCGCTGGGATCCGGCGGGTACCTAGTGCTCAAGAAGCCGTGGCCAGCGATGCTTCGCACGGTGTACAACGATCCGGACCGTTATATCCAACAGTACTGGTCTGATATTCCGGGTGTGTACTTCACCGGCGACGGCGCCCGTGAAGACAAGGACGGCTACTTCTGGATCATGGGTCGCGTCGACGACGTGCTCAATGTCTCCGGACACCGCCTGAGTACGATGGAAATCGAATCGGCGCTGGTGGCCCACGAGAAGGTCGCGGAAGCTGCCGTAGTTGGCCGTCCTGATGAGATGAAGGGGCAGGCTGTAGCGGCATTCGTAACGCTCGAGATGGGACATCAGCCCTCGCCGGAGTTGAAGGAGGAGTTGCGGGCGTGGGTGGCGAAAGAGATCGGGTCGATGGCGAAGCCCGATGACATTCGCTTCACCGACCAGTTGCCCAAGACGCGCTCCGGCAAGATCATGCGGCGCCTGCTGCGTGAGCTGGCCTCCAGCGGCGAAGTGAAGGGCGACGTTACGACCCTGGAAGATTTGGGCGTAATTGCCCGGCTGCAGGAAGACGAGTAGCTGGATTCGGAGTTGTTCTCGACACGGGGCGCGCGATGCGCCCCGTTTATTTTGTGTGTCCCGTGATACCGCGGCTAATGGAAGCCTTTCCACACCCTAATATCTTGATATTCTTAGAGCATCACTTACGATCTGCAAAAGGAGCGAGCGATGAACATCGAAATCAGCGATGCAGCTCTGGAGTCCAGAATCCGCAAACAGCTCCGAACAACTGGCGTCGCCAACGTCGAGGAATTATTGCTCCGCCTGCTTGAAACCCAGGAGGAACAGGACCGCTGGCTTTTGGAAAATCGGGGGCCGATCAACGCGAAGATTCGGCGAGGCATCGATCAACTGGAGCGGGGCGAGGGAATTCCCGAGAAGCAGCTTGATTCTTGCTTGGACCAGCTGAAAGCCAAGCCTGAGTGATCTCCCGCTACGTTCTTGCGCCGGAGGCCGCGATCGATCTGGTTGAAATCTGGCGCTATATCAAGAGACAAAGCAGCATTGAAATAGCGGACCGCGTTGAATCGGGCATTCGGGACAAGATCGCCTTTCTAGCAGGAAACCCGGGCGCCGGGCATTGGCGCAGGAACTTGACCGACGAGACGGTAAAGTTCTTCCCAGTCTATTCGTTCCTGATCGTCTATCGACCCGAGACGAAACCTTTGGAGGTGATCTGTATTCTCCACGGACATCGAGACCTTGAACAAATTCTCAAAGATCGTTTCTGAGTTTGCTATCTTCGCCCGGTTCTGATCCTTCATTCGGCGGCGCGCTGGGTTCGCTGAGTGGCGGCAAGTCCGTTTCCGCAACCACGGTAGTTCCAGCTACCACGATCACCTCTTCCGGTTGCGGCGGAGTGTACGCCACCGACTCGGCGGGGACGACTTCCGCATATCGCTCGTACCAGACGGTCGCGCTGGCCAGTTGCCACAGCCGTGTTACCAATTGCGCCAGGAGAATCAGTTCCAGCAGAACAAACGTGACCGGCGTCGCTGTTGGCGGCAGCTTGGCCCAGATCACGAGTCCGATCGCCAGCGTGATCCACGCGAACAAGCTGATGCGGAAATACATCCAGTACAGACTGGGAAGGTCATGGACCGTGATGCTGAATGCTCTCCAGGTATTGCGCCACATACCGCGCTGGTTCAGGGCCACGGCTCGTACCTGTGCTACATCGAACCAAAGGCGCACGGCTAGAGCGAGCAGCACAAACACGATCATGGCGGCGAACCCGAGGAAGATGCCAACCTGATCGGCGATGGCTTTGTCTCCAACGTAGTTCGCCAGCTTGTCGAGACTCTGATAGATGGAACCAGCAATGAGGAAGGGAATAATCGATAGCAGCATCAGTCGGACGAAACGCCAGAAGAATGCCCCTGAGGAAGCGAAGAATTCGCCAGTGTTCAGCCGGCGGTCCAGCCGGTAGGTTTCCAGAATTCCACCGCTGACAAACAACATGAAGAGGAAAAACACGAAGGCGAAGAGATATGAGGTGGTTGAGGAGCGCATCAGGCTGACGTCCGGCAACCGGAACAGCTCGATGAACATTCCCAAGTCAAAGCCTTTGCTGAGAGGCTGCCCGGCCAAACTGTGACCCAGCGCGCGGCTCAGCGTCCTCACAGCGGCGACCGTTCCCATCGCGCCGCACAAAAAGTTCACCACGAATAACCACCAGAGCACACCTTGCCGGCGCCAGAGAAGGCTGAACCCAGCGCCAACCGAACCTTTATCGTTGTCTGCCATGGTCTCTCCTTTTAGGCCAACCAGCTTAGGCACTGGGCCATGAATTGCGTCAGAAACAGCCAGTACATTCCGATCTTATGAATCGCTCCATGCTGGGAACTCGTGACCTGGCTGTTATTGAGATAGTCGCGATCCAGCGTGACCTGGTAATCCGGATCGATTTGCACCGACTCCACCTTGGCTTTCTTGTGATAGACATATCGCACCCAGCGGTCCTTGCCGTCCCAGCGTTCGCGCGTGCTCTCGCCGTTGTCGAACGTCACCTCCGCCTCGACCGGAAATATAAAGTCGCCCTTGCGATGCAGGATGACCTGGGTCTCATACTCCGTCTCGCCCTTTTTCTCTTTCAGATTGTCGTCATACCATTTCAGCGGCTTGGAGTCGGCGCGTTCGACTTCGTAGTCCAGTACCTGAGTTCCGTAGACCGCCTGGTTCCAGTACCAGCTCAAATCCTGGCCGGCAACTTCGTTCACCGTACGCATGAAGTCTTCCTGCGTGGGATGCGTGAAGCGATACCGCATGAAATAGGTGTGCAGCGCATTCTTGAGCGTCTGCTCGCCGAGGATGGTCTCCAGCGAGACCAACATCGTGGCTGTCTTGCCATAAGTGACGCCGCCGTACGAGGACATGCTCATATCGGTGTAACTGGGCCGCGCGAGGGAATCGGTATCCTCCGCGCCGAGATACTCCAGGCGTTGCAGACCACGCTCGCCCAACTGCGCCCCGAGCAAGTTAATAATGCTGGCGTTCTCGCCGTACATGTTGTCCAGCACTTTCACTTCGGTATAGCTGTTGATCCCCTCATCGAGCCAGCCGTTCTCGAATTCATTGGTCGCTACCATGCCGTACCAGTATTGGTGACCGAACTCGTGTTCAGTGACCAAGTCGATCAGGTGAATTCCCTTGGGGATGAACCAGCCACTGTCGCCGGTGATGAATGTGGGGTACTCCATGCCTCCGGCTTCACCCGCGCCATGCGGCGGATCGACCACCGTAAGCAGCGCATAAGGATAGGGACCATACCACTCGTCGAAGCGCTTCATGCTCTCTTTGACGCAATAGATGTAGGGCTGCCAGGAACTCTTATGGCTGTCATAAGTGAGCAGCCGTATTTTCACCGGGCCAACACTGCCGTCGAAATGATCTTCGACCACTTTGAAGTTGGGGTCGGCGGTCCAGGCGAAATCGTGCACGTCTTCGGCGTGGAATGCGACGGTCTTGGTACCGTTGCCGTTGTCGGTATCGCCTGTCTGCACACCGGTTGCGCCGATGATGTAATCCTTCGGGAGCGTGATCTTCACGTCGTAGGTACCGAAGTCGGCGAAGAACTCAGTGAGGGCATGGAACTGATGACAATTCCACTGTCCGTGCCACCAGACACCGACCTTGGGAAACCACTGCCCAGCGAGCAGGAAGGTGCGTTTGTACCCAGTGCGAGCAATCACTTCAGGAAAGGTCGCCTTGAACTTGATTTTGAACTGCACGCTTTCGCCCGGAGCAACCGGACGCGGCAGTTTCACCTGGAAGACAGTCTTGTCGTCCGGGTTGCCGTCGTCGGGCGAGATGAACTTCATCTGCTTGGTGAGGTCGCCCATGCCCACCACCTCGAAGGAAGTTACCTCATTCGATCCGTAGTCCTTAGGCTTCCACTCCTCCAGGCTGCTGGTACGGAAGTTGCCGTCGCGGTGCGCCTCATGTATCCACGTGGCCTTCTGCTGAAATGCATTCAGATAGAGGTGGAAGGGAAAGGTATCCAGCGGCTGACCTGTCAGGTTGTGATAGGTCAGCGTCTCGGTGGCGTCAACCGTATGTTTCGGGGGATCGTACTTCGCGTCAATCTGATAGGCGACGACTCGCTGTGATAGCGGTCCTGAAACTTTCGGAGCAAACGGGCTTTGCGCGGTGGCCGAAGCGCAGAAAAGTACTGTGGCGGCGAGCAGCCACAGCGGTTGGTAACGGTGCATCAGTAACCTCCAAGGCATTCCTGGGCCGTACTTACTTGTTGACCGAAATAGCAGGAATGGGATCGATCAATCCCATTGCCACTTCCACCAGTTCCGGATCCACCGGGCGAGTCTTGTGGATGGCATCGATCAACGGTATCGCTACGATGTCGGTTCCTCGGAGTGCAACCATGACTCCGAATTCGCCCTTGTGAACCTGATCGATGGCACCTATTCCATAGCGTGACGCCAGCACGCGATCGAACGCGCTAGGGCTGCCCCCGCGCTGGATGTGCCCAAGGACGACGTTGCGGGTCTCGAGCCCGGTGCGATGTTCGAGTTCGCGTGCCAGGATCTGCCCAATGCCGCCCAAGCGCACGTGACCAAACTCATCCTTGCCCATGTCGGTGACCACCGGCGCGCCTTGCGCTGTATCGGCATCACTGGCAAACTTCGCTCCCTCTGCCACTACAACGATGCTGAAGTAGCGGCCCCGCGCGTGGCGGATGCGGATGCGCTCGGCAACCTCTTCGATATCGAAGGGCCGCTCGGGAATAAGTATGACGTCCGCCCCGCCGGCGATACCGCTATACATTGCAATCCAGCCCGAATCGCGGCCCATCACTTCCACCACCATCACGCGCTGATGAGCTTCCGCCGTCGTGTGCACGCGGTCAATGGCTTCGGTAGCGGTGTTTACCGCGGTGTCGAAACCAAAGCAGAAGTCAGTGCCCATCAGGTCGTTGTCGATGGTCTTGGGAACGCCGACCACCTTCAGGCCCATTTCGTACATGCGTTGTGCGACGGTCATGGTGTCGTCGCCGCCAATGGTGATCAGGGCTTCGACACGGTTGGCCCGCAGGACTTCCATGCAATGCTGCAGTCCGCCTTCGCGCTTGGCCGGGTTGGTCCGCGAAGTGCGCAGGATGGTGCCACCTCGCGGCAGAATGCCGGAGATCGCCTCCATATCCACTTCCATCGTCTTGTTCTCGAAGACCCCGCGCCACCCTTCCATGAAGCCGACAAACTGGTCGTCATAGTGCATGGTGCCTTTGCGCACCACAGCGCGTATGACGGCGTTTAGTCCAGGACAGTCTCCTCCGCCGGTCAAAATTCCAATTCTCATGTTCGGCAGAACCCCCACAGAAATAGTAAAGCTATCTCGAGATTTCTGCATTCGGGAGTACACTGTCGCGAGAGGTCGAGCTATTCTGGGCCGCTCGGCGAAGAGGTTTGCCATGTCTGAAGCGCCGACATTCGGGTCCTACGATGAGTTCTTCCGCTTCTACCTGCAACAGCACAGCGAACCAGGAAACCGCTGGATGCACGCTATCGGAACAACCCTGGGTCTGATCGTCGCGATCGTCGCGTTTGCGACAGGTCATCCCTGGTATGCGCTGCTATGGATTCCGCTTGGCTATGGTTTTGCGTGGACCGGTCATTTCCTTTTGGAAAAGAACACGCCTGCCACCTTCGGACATCCGTTCTGGTCGTTCATCAGCGATTTCCGAATGCTGTGGTTGATGGTGACTGGGCGATTGAGCCGGCGCAGGAAGGTGAACTCAGGCCCGCCGCAGCATCCGTGAGCGGTTCCGATAGACCGGATCGGACGGTTGGAAGGGCGCGGATTCACAGTTTGCTGAAAAAGTCGGAAACAGCAGATCTTCGCGGGCTGAAGCCGGCTCCCAATGACAACGCAAACGGTCAAAGGGGAAAACCAAATCAACCACGGATATCCACGGATTTTCACGGGTTTGATTTTTTGAGATCTTGAGAAAAACAAGAAATCCGTGTTGATCCGTGGTTAAGAATCAGGCCGTCGAACCCTATTTACCAGCTCGCTGCATACACCGATTTCCCCGCTGAATTTTCGGCCTCTGCTGCTACACTCGCGACAGGCTGGAAGCTCATGCGCATCCTGGGGATCGATTGCGGCGGCGAATACACCGGCTACGGCGTGGTCGAGCAGGACCTTGACGGCGCGTTGCATCACCGTTGTAGCGGGGCAATCCGCCTATTACCCCGTGAGCGGCTGGAAATCCGTCTCAAAAAGATTTGCGAGAAGCTGACCGAAATCATCGCTACGTACGCTCCTGAGCAAGTTGCGATCGAAGACGTTTTTTATGCGGTCAACGTCAAGTCGGCCCTGAAGCTGGGCCACGTTCGCGGAGTTGCCATGTTGGTGGCCGCTCAAGCCGGGCTGGAGGTTGTCGCCTACTCTCCACTTTCCATCAAGTCGGCGGTGGTGGGATATGGCAGGGCCGAGAAGTCACAGGTACAAATGATGGTTGCGCGCCTGCTCGCTTTGCCCGCACCCCCTGAGCCGCCGGATGTAGCCGACGCGCTGGCGATCGCCATTTGTCACCTGCACACCGCGGGTACTTTGCGGCGTCAGCATGCAACCACCGGTTGAATTCACCGCGAAGAGTCTGCAGTAGCTCCTCGCGCCAGAAAATCGGATAGAATCTCTGCCCAGCATGAGATTGTGTTTTGCCTTCGTAACGCTGCTGCTGGTCGTACCTGTTGCGGCGCAGCAAGAGACCGCCCCGTCCTCCCAACCAGCCGTATCTTTCAACTTCGACTGGAGCCAGGGAATTCCCTGGCAGACGTACACCATCACGGTACAGGCAGACGGCGTGACCCATTTTCAGGGGACGCCTACTCCGGACACGGCTGCCGGAGGCGACAGCGAACTTTTTAAGCAGAGCTTTACCATGTCGGAGGCCAACCGCACGAAGATCTTCAGTCTGGCCAAGAAACTCAATTTCTTCCAAGGTGACTTAGATTCGCACCTGAAGCGAATTGCCCAGACCGGAAACAAGACCCTGGCGTATCAGTCGGCAACTGTACATGGTTCGAGCAGCTACAACTGGTCGCAAAACACAGATGTGCAGGAGCTGACACGCCTCTTCACCTCGATTGCCAATACCATCGATTATGGCCGCAAACTGGCGTTTGGCTATCGCTATGACAAGTTGGGCCTGGATGCTCAACTAAAGGACTTAGAAGGCCTGAGGGCTAAGCATTACGCCGAGGAGTTAAATGCGATAGAGCCTATTTTGCGGAAGATTGCCGATGATCCCAACATGATGAACATCAGCCGGCAGGTTGCTCAACAGTTGCTTAGCGCTCGGAATGGGAGCGGCCAGGGGCAGGAGACCGCGGACCAGCCTTAGGAGGGCGATTGAATTTGGCAGCTATCTACATTTCCGTGACAACTTTGCATCCAATTGGTGTTTAATAAGACTAAGAGAAGGCCTCGACGAGGCCCACGATCCCAGCCCGGCCGATCTGGTCTCGAGAGTTAGAATAAGAAACGCACCCAGGAGTAACGGTATGGCACCCCACCTGAAATCCGCTTTAGCAGTGATTACAGCGTTTGTGCTGGTTGCAGCGACTACCGCGTTCGCAGAGTCGCATGTCAGGATTGTCCGTTTAAGCTACCTGAGCGGGCAGGTGCAGACCGATCGCGCGACGGGAGAAGGACTGGAACGCGCCATCTTGAATACGCCGATCACCCAAGGAGTGCGAATCGTAACCGGCAATGACGGTCTAGCCGAGGTGGAGTTCGAAAACGGAAGCGCTGTACGCATCGCGGAGAACTCGGAAGTCCAGTTCCTCGGGCTGTCGATGAACGACAATGGCGCCAAGGTTAACAAGATCGAAGTGGCCAAGGGCGTCATTTATCTCGATGCCCGCTCCAAAGGCGACGACATCTATAGCATAAAGACTGGCGGTTCGACCTTCCTGGTGCAGCGCGACGCGCAATTCCGGCTGGAATCGAGCCCCGGCCAACTGCACCTTTCCGTATTCAAAGGAAATGTTGAACTGGCTGACCAGCCCCAGATGGTGAACGTCAAGCACAAGGAAACTCTCACGCTTGATCCGGCAAATCCGTCCGAGTACAAGATTGTAGCCGGCGCCGAGCCGCTTCCCGCGGATGCCTGGAACCGCGAGCGCGCAGCTTACCAGGAGGCCTACAACACTAATCCGGGTAACCCCGGTCCCAAGTCCGGCTATGGATTGCAGGACCTGAACTACTACGGAAATTTCTTCATGGCGAACGGTTACGGGTATGTCTGGCAACCCTATGGCTTCGCTAATTCTATGATGGGATGGGACCCCTACTCTTTTGGCGCGTGGGCGTACACTCCTGGCCTCGGGTACGCATTCGCTTCGCAATACCCGTGGGGATGGCTGCCTTTTCACTACGGGTCGTGGGCTTTCTTAGGCGGCGGGGTCGGATGGGCATGGGTTCCAGGCGGCGGCTACAACAACGGCTGGTCCTACAACCGGTTCCAGAGCACGCCGGTTGTGACGAAGCCGCCTGCCGGTTGGACGGCGCCCACTCCTCCGGTCGTGACGGCGGCCCAGGCTGTAAGGCCGACTGTGGTGGTTAAGAGCGCTAATGCAACACCTTATATCGCCGGTGGCCGGCTGTCTCCGGCGTTTAGCAGTGTCATTCACGGACGTGCTGTGGGTGCAGCTACCGTCGGCCGGAGTTTTACCAGCCCTGCCATCCCGGACCGCGCCGTAAATGAACACGTGTTCGCCGCTCGCTACAACGCGTTCGGTGGCGGACACACCACACAGTCAGGACATGTGTTCGCGGTTCCTGCTCCGGCCCCGATGGCGGTGATGGCCAGTCCGATGGCCGTCGGGCCCGGGTATGGTGGAGGTGGGGGTCGCGGAGTGTCTGCGGTTGGGGCGTCCAGTCCCCATGCAAGCGGCGGCCATGCCTCGGGCGGGGGTCATCGCTGAAGAACGATTGGATCTTCTGAAAGGGCGGCCTTCTCGGCCGCCTTTTGTACGTTAAGTAGAGAATTCAATAGACGGCAATTCCAGCGTATCCGACTACCATTTCGCGGTCTCCGGAAACGTCGCCAGAGGTGGCGTAACGAATCAGGTCCGCATGGTGGGCCCCAAGCTTCCTGGCGGCGGTCAGCATCACCACTGCGGGACCGTATCCGCACATGCTGATATTGGATTCATGTACCGTGTCGTATAATCCACGCGGGTCGAGCGCCAACATCTGATCGATGGCGCGGCGATCTTTGACCCGGGTTACGTCATCACTCTCGTAGTGATTCATATCGCTTGATGCGATGATGAGCACCGGCTCGCCCGCTTCCGCAGCGACGCTTCCGATCACGACTCCCAACGCGCTTAGCACCTCGAAATTGCTGGTTCCCACTGTGATGGGCACAAACTGAAACCCCGGCGCGAGCACTTGCAGAAAAGGTAGCTGGACTTCCAGCGCGTGCTCGTAACGATGCGCCTCCGGGTCTTCTGAAAGCAGGGGCATGCGCGCCTTTCAATTGGCTTGCCATGGCTTCGTCGATGGAGGCGTCGCCCAACGGCGTGTGCCATGCGCCTTCGCTCATGATGGCCAATGGCTGGCCCCGGCCGGTGTGGTTGGGACAAAGAATCACCAGCCGCCGCGGCAACTCGAGGCGGCGATAAACAGCTCCGGCGACGGGTCCGGAGTATATGTATCCAGCATGCGGAACGACGCAGCCCAGAGCGCGAATCTTCGGTTCAGGCTTCGCCGCGGCATCAGCGCGAGCGGTGACGTAGGTCTCAACCTCCGCCCGAAGATGCTGTGCGTTGGCAGGATAGAAGCGCCCTGCAACGGCTGGCTGACGAACTGCGGTAGCCATAGTGCCGAGTCCTTTGCTGCGTCGTTGCATACTCGTTCGGCGCAGCGTTACAGCAATCTCTGAGGCAAGTTTACGCCTGTCGCAAAGCGCGAAACACGGCCGCCGCTTTTTCCAGCGGCATTGCCTCGGCGCGAACATCGGCGCGTAATCCTGCCGACTTCAGCGCCGCACGAATGACAGCGTCTTCATACTGGCCGCGAAGATTGTTCATTAACGTCTTGCGCTTCTGACCGAAAGCAAGCTTTAGAAACGCGACAAAGGGTGCTTCCTCAACCTGCAACTCTTCCAACCGGGGCGCCATGGTGAGCCGCACCGCGCTGGAGTGGACCTGCGGCGGAGGCGAGAACGCGCTCGGCGGCAGCGTGAACAGGTTATCGACACGAGCGAACAGTTGCACGGTGGCGGAGAGCAGTCCGTAGTCTCGACTGCCTGGCGCGGCCGCAATGCGATCGGCGACTTCGCGCTGCACCATGATCACCGCGCGCTCAATGTTCTGATGCAGCTCCAGAATCCGCAACACAATATCGGAGGTGATGTAATACGGCAGGTTGCCGACCACGTCCACGGTCTCTGGTTGGGTGGGTCGCAGATCGTGGAGCGGCCCCGGTCGGCGCCCGACCATGGAGGTAAACTCCGCTGCCACGAAATCCGATTCGAGGATTTCGACATTTGGCTTGGTGGCGTACCGCATGCGTAACTGTGCGGCCATGACACGATCGAGTTCGATGCCTATCACCCGCTTGGCCCGCGTAACCAGCACGTCGGTGAGCACGCCGCGGCCGGGGCCGATCTCGATGACGGTGCGATTGGACACATCTCCCAAGGCCTCGACGATGCGCCGGGCCGCGCCTAAATCGGTGAGAAAGTTCTGTCCGAGCTTCGGTTTCCGCTTAGTGCCAGCAGCGGATTTGTTCGGTGCGGTCTTTGCCACATTGACCCTCTTTCAACTCGCCAATTAGACTCAACTGTTTCGGCATTTCTAACATCATAGTGCGGAGTCCAGTTACGCAGTTCGGCGTTGCGACGGAAGCACATCTCCGTTTGCGCCGGGAGGTCTCATGAATATCGCCTTTGCGGCATCCGAGTGCGTACCCTTTTCGAAGACTGGCGGGCTGGCGGATGTCATAGGAGCCTTGCCGCCCGCGCTCGCCAGTTTGGGACATCAGGTCACCGTCTTCCTGCCGCGCTACAAGCAGACCAAACTCGACAATCCCCGGGTCGTGATCTCCAGCATCACCGTTCCCTTCGACGACCGCTATCGTTTTTGTTCGGTCCTCGACGGCGGCGTTCGCGCCGGAGTGCAATTCTATTTCATCGACTACCCTCCGTTCTTCGACCGCGACTCGCTCTACGGCACACCGCTGGGCGACTATCATGACAATGCCGAGAGGTTCGCACTATTTTGCCGCGCCGTGCTGGAATCGGCCAAGATGTTGGGCACGCCCGACGTGCTTCATTGCCACGACTGGCAGACCGCCCTGATTCCCAGTACTGTTGAAGACGCTGTACGACGAAGATCCCGCGTTTGCGAATACTCCCAGCATCCTTACCATTCACAATATCGGATACCAGGGAATCTTTCCGCCCGAGATCCTGCCGCTGCTCATGTTGCCGTGGGATTTGTTCACCATGTCGAAGCTGGAGTTCTATGGCAAGGTGAATTTCCTGAAAGGCGCCATCACCATGGCCGACTACATCACCACCGTAAGCCGGAAGTATAGCCAGGAGATCCAGACCTCTGAATACGGCTTCGGCTTGGAGGGCGTGCTGCGGGCGCGCTCAGGCACAGTCAGCGGCATTCTCAATGCCGTGAATTATGAGGAATGGAACCCCGAGAACGATCGCCTCATCGCGGCTCACTACTCAACCGCCGACCTCAGTGGCAAAGCAAAGTGTAAAGCTGACCTGCTCAAGGAATTCGGCCTGGCTGAAGACACTCAGTTTCCGGTAGTGGGAATCGTGTCGCGCTTCGCGGCGCAGAAGGGCTTTGATCTTATCCTTCAGGTGGCCGATCGCCTGGCCCGGCAGGACTTTATCATGGTGGTGCTGGGCAGCGGCGATCGCGAGTATGAAGACTTGTTCCGCAAGCTGAACAAACAGTATCCGCAAAAGTTTGCGGTGAAGATCGCTTACGACAACGTCTTGGCTCACAAGATTGAAGCTGGCAGCGACATCTTCCTCATGCCCTCTCGCTATGAACCCTGCGGTCTGAACCAGATCTATAGCATGCGCTACGGGACCGTACCTGTGGTTCGTGCAACAGGAGGGCTGGACGACACAGTTGAGCAATTTGATCGGCAGACCCTGAAGGGCACTGGCTTCAAGTTCAAGCCATACACCGGCGAAGCGTTGCTGGAGAGTTTACAAGCAGCCACCGATCTTTATCGGTACGATGCAAATGCCTGGCGGTCGCTGATGCGCAACGGCATGGCGCAGGACTATTCCTGGATCAACTCAGCCCGTGAATACATGAAGGTATATGAGCGAGCGAGACAAGTGAAAGCGGCAGCGGGCGGGTAGAAAGTAGCAATTAGCCATTAGCATTTAGCAATTAGCAAGCCCAATCAGTAGGTTCCATCCGCAGGGCGCTAATCACTCGACGCTAACCATTAACCACTAACCACTGACCACTAACCACTGACCACTAACCACTAACGACTGCCTTCTTCTTCCTCGCAAAGTACGAATAAATTGGGACGCCGGCCAGAATCACGACCACACCCCAGGCTGAATTCCTCGCGTTCTGCATGAATGTGTAATAGAGCAGCGCGGCCGCGGCCATAATGAACATTACAGGCACAAGGGGATATCCCCAGGTACGGAAGGGCCGCGCTGCATTTGGCTCCTTCCGGCGAAGGACGAAAACGGCGCTGGCGGTAATCATGTAAAAGAGCCACTCAGCAAAAATAGCCAGCGAGAACAATTGTCTGAAGTTGCCTGCAAACAGCAGGAGAAACATGGACAGGGCCAACTGCACCAACAGCGCGACCGATGGAGTATGGAAGCGGGGATGAACTTCCGCCATGGCTTTGAAAAAATAGCCGTCCCGTGCCAGCGCAAAGGGCACGCGCGCGCCACTCATGGTAGTGCCGTTCAAGGTGACGAGCATGGAGATTGCCATTCCGGCGGAGACGATGGCCGCGCCCCAGAGTCCCACCGCGATTGCAGTTGCCTCCGAGGCAGGACCAGGTGATGCAGCAATGGCCGCGGCAGGCAGCACATATTGCACCGCCGCATTGGTCAGCATGTAGAGGCCGGCCACGGTCGCCACACCGGCGAGCAAAGCGATCGGAATGTTGCGCCCCGGATCGCGAATCTCGCCTCCGACCATGTTCAAGTCGTTCCAGCCATCGTAAGCCCACAACGCTGCGACCAGCGCGGCCATGAAGCCGGCGATACCGCCGGTCGCGCCCGTGAAATGGGTGCCGAAGTTCCGCCAGCTGCCGCTGGTGGCGCTGAATCCAAGCACAGCCACGGAGATGATCATGGCAACTTTTAGCACCGTGAACACCAGTTGAAACTCTCCTGCCCGCTTGACGCCAATGTAGTTCAGCCATGTGATGACGATTGCGGCAGCCATTGCAACGAATTGGCCATAGGCGATGAGGAGAGGCGACCGAATTGCGGCGTGATTCATGAAGGCCAACGCCGGAAAGGTCCCAAGGATTCGCACAAACCCAGTCGTGATGGTCGCGACCGAGGCTGGCTTGGAGACGGCAAACGTTGTCCAGGCATATAGGAAGCCCGGTAGCGGGCCGTAAGCGTCCCGGATGTAGATGTACTCACCGCCGGCTTGCGGTTTCATCGCACCCAGCTCCGCGTAGGTGAGAGCACCTGCGAACGAGAGTACTCCTCCAACAACCCACGCCAGATAAACCAGGCCAGCCGAGCCGACAGCCTGCATCATCTCGGCCGGAACCAGGAAAATTCCGCTCCCAATGAGTGTCCCCACAACCAGAGCTGTCGCGTGGCTGACCCCGAGATCGCGGGAAAGCGTAGGAGCTTTGGTGGGCGAGTTAGGAGATTGGGCCATAGGCAGCGTCGCCGGACGAGGCAAGCAACAGACTGGAACTATACCCGACGGCGAAGGTAATCACGCTGCCGATCAGCACGTACCAGGGGAAGGGAATCGGGCGCGATAATGCCAGCACAGCGAACGGTGCGCCGGTCACTCGCTGCAGCCAATGCAGCATTGCGGCACCTTGCCAGATGTACAAGTTCGCGCAGAAACCGATCGCCATCCCAATCATGCTGCCGCGTTCATTGGCGTGTCGCGTGACTACCCCGAGCAGGAACACTCCGAGCAACGCCCCATAAGCAACAGACCCGATGCTAAGGCCCAGTTCAACCACCTTGCCGCCGTGGCGCGATGCGATCGCCAGCCCGAAGAGGGCCAATCCCCACGCAATCGTCGCCAGGCGCGACAGCAACACGCGACGGCGCTCAGGTGTGTCCGGTCTTCGTCGCAAATAGAAATCAACCATCGAAGTGGAAGATAGCGAGTTCAGTGCGGCACTCAAGTTCGACATCGCGGCGGCGAGAATCGCGGCAATGAGAATCCCCGATACGCCATGTGGCATATACGTCGCAATAAAGGTGGGAAATATGCGGTCAGCCTTGTCGAACGGAATCGCCGGTGGCAAGATGCGATAGAAGACCCAGAGCATCGCTCCGATCAGAAGGAACAGTGAGAACTGAAGAACACCACGACCCCGCTGCTAAGTAACGCCACCTTCGATTGCGCTTCGTTCCGCGCGGCCAGCAGTCAGGTAAACCGCAATCAGCGCAAGGTCGAAGAGGTTCATGGAATCCGGCGTCGGTTAGTGTTGGCTCCGCGGAGCCATTATCACGGATAGCTGTGACTTCTCCAATTCCCCTAGCCGGCGCGGCGCCTCGCTCTGCGATAATCCAAGCCGTGGCCTACTTTCTCGGGATCGATGGCGGCGGCTCCCAAACTACGTTTGTGCTCGGCGACGAAAAGAGCGTGCTCGCGTCCGTGCAGGCGGGTGGGAGCAATATGGTCCGTGTCGGCGAAAGCCAGACGCGCTCAGTATTGCAGCAGGGGGTGCGTCAGGTTTGCCAGCAGGGCGGGATCAAGCCTGCGCACGTTGTCGGGCTTTGCGCAGGAATTGCCGGTGCCGCACGTGACGAGATACGACAAAAGATCGCGCGGCTGCTGGCCAAATGGATCCAAGGGAAAATTGAAGTTGTGGGTGACGTGGTCGTAGCCCACGAGGCCGCGCTCGACGGAGGCCCCGGAGTTGTGGTGATCTCGGGGACCGGTTCGATCGCGTATGGGCGTCACGAATCCGGCCGCACCGCGCGCGCCGGGGGCTGGGGATATGCCATCTCCGATGAAGGTTCGGGGTATTGGATTGGCGTGCAGGCTGTGGCGGCGGTGACTCATGCGCTGGATGCCGGAGGTTACACTGAACTCAGCGATCGCATTCCTAAACTGTGGCACGTTGACTCCTACGATGAACTTATCGCCGCTGCCAATGCGTCCCCGGCGCCGGATTTTGCTGCGCTTCTCCCAGAAGTGTTGGCCGCGGCCGATGCCGGTGACTCCTACGCGCGCCACCTCGTGATTCGGGCTGGAGCTGAGCTGGCGGGATTGGCGGAAGTCGTTTTTCGGCGCTTGTGGCAGCCCGGTGATGTCGTGAGCTTCGGGCTTGCAGGCAGTGTCTTCCAGCACGTCGCCGCGGTGCGCGACTCATTCCGGAGAGAGATTCACCGTACCGTTCCGCAAGCCCCGGTATTTCTGGGGGGCAAAACTGGCGGGGAAGGCGCGCTGGCGCTGGCGCGGAAGTTAGTTGCTGCTCAAGGGTAAATTTCGCGCTACGCCGGAACGCGAGAGCGGGCCCGCTTCAGGGCTCGCAAGAAGTGTTGGTTCTGCTCTGGCGTGCCGATGGTGACTCGGAATGCGTCGGGCGCTCCCCAGGAGCCGCTCATGTGACGAACGATGATGCCGTCGTTTTGCAGAGCTCCGCAAAGGCTCACTGCATCTTCCCCAATCCGGCAAAAGAGGAAGTTCGTCCAGGTAGGGGTCACCCGAATTCCCATATCCGAGATCGCAGGCATTAATACTTTTGCTTCGGCGGCATTGGTCTCCAACGCTCGCTGAACATGGTCCACGTCGGCCAGTGCGGCTAGCGCTGCTGCCTCACCCAGCGAAGACACCATGAATGCCGGTTTCAAGCGCGCGAAATAGCCCATCAGCTCCACCGGGCCCATACCATAACCAACGCGCACTCCAGCCAGTCCGTGCGACTTGGAGAAGGTGCGCAGCACCACCACACGGCGCCCCTGGCGCACATAATCCAGCGCGTGGGAGTAATCGAAGTTCCGCTCCGCCGCGAAGTAGCTGGCATAGTCGTAATAAGCCTCATCCAGCACGGTGATGACGTGTGAAGGTAGCTGGTCAAGGAAGCGGTCAATGGCGTTCGCATCCAGAATTGTTCCGGTCGGATTGTTCGGATTTGAGAGGTAGATCAGCCGGGTATTGACATCAACCGCAGCCAGGATGCGATCAAGATCGTAGCCATCGTTCACAGTTGGGACTTCGATGAATTGCGCGCCGGTCGCGCGGGTGACGATGGGATACACAATAAAGGAAAGCTTGCTGGTAATGGCGTTCAGCCCAGGCCCCAGCAGCGTGCGCGCCATGATATCGAGCAGGGCGCTTGAGCCCGCCGTGACCAGGATTTGCGCCGGCTCGACCTCGTGTAGCTCAGCCAGACGCGCCGTCAATTCGGTAACGCCGTTGTCCGGGTAGAAATTGACCTCGTGAGCGGCTACCTCCATCGCTTCGACGGCGAGTGGAGAGGGGCCGAAGGGATTCTCGTTCGAAGCCATCTTGATACAACGCATGCCGCTTTCCAATTCCGCCAGCCGCAGCGATTTGCCGGGCTTATAGCTGGCCAGCTTTCGTACATGCGCCGGAACCAGCTCGCTAAAATCTGTCATTCGATCTCCAGTAATTCTCTCCATCACCTGTCACCTCGCGAGGCAGCGTCGTCCTTACTGCTTCTTACTCTCCGTCGCGGACGTTATCGTCCGAGCGGAGGGACCTGCTCTTTCTTCGTATTGCGGCCCCACTTCTCTCTCTGGATCCGCCTTTCAGTTGCGCCACTTCCTGCGCAGTTAGATGCCGAAACTCACCCGGCTCGACGTCCAGCGTAAGCGGCCCGTAGCGCACCCGCTTGATTTTTTCCACGTGATGGTCGATTTGTTCGAACATCCGGCGAATTTGCCGATTCCGTCCTTCCATCAGCGTGACCTCGTACCAGGGATTAGCGGCATCGCGTACCAGCTTGATTCGCACTGGCGCAGTCTTGACTGCCGTGGACCTTCGCTTCCAACCGGTTTTCGGCACGCGGTCCGCGGGAGTCTTGAGCGATTTACGTTCCGCGGGAAGCATGACGCCTGCGCGCAGCTTGTCGATCTGTTCCTCGGTAGCTTTGCCGGCAATCTTCACCAGGTAGGTCTTCGCTACGTGCGACGAGGCATGCATCAGCTTCTGCGCCAGTTCGCCATCATTGGTGAGCAGCAGTAAGCCTTCGCTCAGGTAATCGAGACGGCCGACCGGGTAAATACGCGCCCCAACACCCCGCACTAGATCTAATACCGTAGGACGGCCTTCGGGATCAGTGACTGTAGTCACATAGCCCTTCGGTTTGTTGAGCAGCAGATAGACGGGGCGCTCCGGCCCCTTTAGTAGTTTGCCGTTGACCTTGATGTGGTCGTGCTCAGGATCGGCCTTGCTGCCCAGTTCGGTGACGATCTGTCCGTTGACCGAAACCAGGCCGCCGGTGATTAGCTCCTCAGCTTTGCGCCGCGAAGCGATTCCGGCGGCGGCGATGATCTTCTGGAGTCGTTCAGCAGGCATGGGTCGCCACCCCCACGCTTTTCGCTCTTCGCAGGTCGCCTTTTGCCAGCCTCGGAGGGGAGTTCCGGAGTCGTTCTATTGGGCGATTCCAGCAGCAAGGCCATTTCTCGGGATGGCAACCATCTGCTGACCACGGGACGAGGTACCCCCCCCTCCCCCCCTGACTTGTAAAATATTGATAACAAAAGTCCGGCCGAAAAGATTCCCCGTAAAATATTCCATTGAAAGGGTTTATAGGCAAAATATTCCAAAATAAAGACTTACGCGAGAAATCCAACGAGTAAGGAGAGGTGCTGGTCTTCGCTGGCTGCAAAGGCGGGCGGGCGGAAGGACAACGCTGGTCTCGAATCACTCAGTCACGCTCTGAAGGGCATATGCGGTGCGATGCCCGGACACAACTCGCATGGTACCCTCCCCTCGCAAATTGTACTCTGTAGCACGCGTGAAACGAAGAATCTTAAACACAGGTTGTTGTGACCTGCTGAGCTGTGCCGCAAAGTGTCGGAGAGAAGGGCGATTCATGAGGCACACATCTGAGGGTTTTTCGGCTCAAATCGTTCAAGGCTACGTGGACGAGAATCTCAGGAAGGACAAGCCAAATCGAAAGCGACTATCGCTCGATTACTACATAGCGGGCGTTCCGGCATTATCCTATTTCGAAATGCAAGTTGAGGGACTGATGGAGATTGCTGCTAGCAGCGATGTCGAAGCCGGGGATCTCGATGCGCTCGCAGAGATTTGTTTCATAGGTCTCGCCGCGTATTTCGAAGCGTTTTGCAAAGCCGAGTTGGCTGCAGCGGTAAATATCTGCCCTCGACTGCTGGAAGAATTCACCCGCAAACGAGATTGCAGTTTTACGCTCTCCGAGTTGTTGCATGTGGCCGGCGCAAGGCATCATATCGGTGGCGTACTTAGCATGGATTACCGCTACAGCATCATGCACGATAAATTCATGGTCGTGGACGGTGAAACGGTCGAGACGGGCAGCTTCAATTACACCTCAGCTGCTGCATTTCACAATGCGGAAAATGTCTTGGTGCTTCGGGATGCGCCTGAGACCGCCGCGCGCTACGGAGCCGAATGGCAGCGGCTGTGGAATGAATCGGAGCCGATGCAGGCGAGGTATTAGGTGTTAGGCAGCTTCACCGATATCTGGACTCCTGTGGGTTGTTTAAGCGCTCATAATCCCATGGCCGTGGCCGTAACGGCCAGAGGAGCCCTTCCTCTGAGTTTCAATACAAATCAGCGGTTCACAGTTGAATACTCGGACACGCTCCTAGCGCTCATATCAAGAGGTTTGGGCACTCATTGTCGATTTGCCCCAGGCTTACTGGTTCGACTAAAGGAAAGCGTACAGAATACCGTCGTATGACCCGACGTATACCATGCCGTTGGCCACCGCCGGCGACGAGAGGACATAGCTCCCGGTCGTGTAGTTCCACAGGAGCTCGCCGGTACTGGCGTTCAAGGCGTACAGGTTTTTGTCGGAAGATCCGACGTACACCACACCGTTGGCTACCGCCGGCGAAGGACCGATTAGGCCACCAGTCCTGTATTTCCACAACAATGCTCCCGTGTTGGCGTTCAGGGCATACAAATTATGGTCCGCCGATCCGACATACACTGCGCCGTCAGCCACCGCTGGTGAAGAATTTACCTGGCCCATCCCATAGTTCCACAGGAGGGCCCCGGTTGTGGCGTCCAAAGCGTATAGATTATCGTCCAACGATCCGATATACACCACGCCGTTCACTACCGCTGGTGAAGACTCTACCTGGCCCATCGAATACTTCCACAGGAGGGCCCCGGTTGTGGCGTCCAAAGCGTATAGATTCCCGTCCAACGATCCCGATCCGATATACACCACGCCGTTCACCACCGCCGGCGAAGATACGTGGATGGGGCCCGTCGCGTACTTCCACAAGAGCGTGCCGGTGCCGGCGTTCCAGGCGTATAGATCCCCGTCGTACGATCCGACATACACCACGCCATTGGCTACCGTCGGCGAAGAAGTGATTAGGCTACCAGTCCTGTATTTCCACAACAATGCTCCCGTGTTGGCGTTCAGGGCGTACAGATTCCCGTCCGTCGATCCGATGTACACCACGCCGTGAGCTACTGCTGGTGAAGATGAACCTATCTGGTTCCCCGTCGGGTACTCCCACAGGAGTACCCCGGTGGTGGCGTTTAAAGCGTACACGTTATCATCAAAGGACCCGATGTAAAGTACCCCGTTGACCACCGCCGGCGAAGAAGTAATCGCGCTACGCGTCCTGTAATCCCACTTTAGAGCGAGGTGTCCGACCGTCTCGGGGCTCAGAAGAAACTCATACGGGTTGTAGCCCGTGTGGCAGAGGTCGAAGTGAAACTGTGCCCAGTCGACGACCGCGGCTTTTATGGGCCCGTCGCCGCACGGACCGAATTGCTGGGCGGTGGCGACAGAGCTGATGATCAGGAGCAGGCTCAAACAGCAGATAGCCTTAATCTTCACCGGAAATTCCATTTTAGCTCTCATCCAGGATTTCCTTTTTGACCTCGAAAACGACACCATAGTACACCCGTCTCGCTTGTTCGCGGCACCGTAAAACGATTTTTCATCGGCGGCACTCCCGATGGTCTTCATCCGCAGCAGCACAGCCCAAAATTGCCCCATTTGTGGCCTACTTTTGCAACACCTCTCTCTTACCCCAGCCAGTTTATAGACGGATTCCGCTGCCGACTGGACCACAATCCACCTATCCCGTCGGTATCGGTAGCAGCGCGATCCGCCCCAGCATCGCCCCGAACCGCCGCCGCGTCAGATGCCCCTCCGCCAGCAAGAGCCAGTAGTAGCGGGCATGTTTGACCAGCCGTCCGCCGGTCTTCACCAGCCGTTGCTGCAAACTCGTCAGCGACCAGTTCTCGATTCGCTTGGGCAACGCCAGCCGCCGCCACAAATTCCCCAGGTTGTAAGCCAGCAGGCTCAGCGCCAGCCGCACTTGGTTCGAGCGGAACCGATGACAACTCAGCCGCGTCATCTTCACCGCTTGCTTGCCCTCTTTGATCCATTGCTCTGCCGTCCCGCGCTTGTTGTAGAAACGCACCACCGCCCGGCTGGGTGTCTCCAGGTTGGTCACGATGAATCCGACTCGGGGGAACAACTCCCCGCAGTGGAACTCCACTTTCGCCACCACCGCCGCGCTGTCTTCCAACTCGCGGCTTGGTAGAGAAAGCCCTTGTACCAGACCACCGGCTTGTGGCTCGGTCTTCCTACGGGCCGCGTCAGCAACTCCGCGATGTCGCGCTCCAGGCTGTCGTTGGCGGGTATGCGGATGGCATACTTCACGCCCCGCTCCTCCAGCGCCTCGTAAATCTCCGGCTTGGCAAAGGCGGCATCGGCGCGAAACACCACTTCCTTGCCCGAGTTCTTGTTGGCGCTCGATCTCCGGCAGTAACAGTTCTTCCCAGTCTTCGGCACTATGCACGTTGCCCGGCCGCAGCTTGCCGCGAGACAGTCGCCCTCGCCGTTGAACAGCAACAGCGGGTGATAGCAAGTCGACTCGAAGTGCCCGTTGTAGGAGCTCTGCTCCTGCTGGCCATAGACCGGGATCTCGGTGCTGTCCATATCCAGCACCACCCGCTGCGGCGAATCGATCGCTTCCGCCCGTGGCAATGAGCTCCCGGTTGATCGCGGCCAGCCCAGAGAGGTTCTCTTCCTGGGTCAACAGCTCCGTCTCGAACGACTGCACCCGGGAGGTCAGAGCCGCCCCACGCTCCCAGATTCTTTCCGAACCGATGAGCCGGAAGGTCGGATCTTGAGAAAGACGCTCGGCATCGTTCACGTCTTCATAGCCTGCCAAGCGGCTGTAGATCGACTGACGCAACAGATCCGCCAGGGGCAACTGCGTGTTCTTCCCGCGCGAATCGGTCAAGTGTAGTGCGATGAGATCGCTGAACCCCAAACGTTCGTCCAACTCGCGTACCAGGAGCAGGCCACCGTCGGAGGTGACTCGCGATCCCTGGAAATCCACCTTCAAAGAGGGGTTGAAAGAGAGCAGTGAGCATTATGATTGCGGCTCCGCTCGTGCTGTGAACGGTTTATTTCTTGACTTGCTTGTATCTCGCCGTTCTCAAAGCATGAGGAGCGAGTCTATTCTGAATTCCTGAACGACCGAAACTTGGTTGTCCACCACGGAGGCGTATACACACTAAAATATGCAGCCGAGAAGTTCCGAGGGAGTATAAAGATGCAAAAGGCTGCTCCCCACTGGCAATCGTTAGTCGTGGGTAAGGCTGATGTGTTGAAGTGGGCTAAATTTTTGCTCGAGATAGCGAAGAAAACGTCTAAGGCGACGCACAACGCAGTCAACGATTTTGTAAGAGACAAGAAAATAAAAATTGGTTCGGAGCGGGCAAAGGCGCTGAAGCTTTTATAGGGATAGACCCTGTTTTCCTAGGTCGATTTCGACTGTAAGTAGGCTAGGAAAAAAGATCGAGTCCCTTCAGGGGCGGCCAATTCTGCTCTCGACGCTTACGCACGTAATTTTGTGAATAAGAAGATGAGGGCTGTCTAAGCTCTGAAACGGCGGGCGGTCGGCAGAACAACGCTGATCCCGAATCACTCAGTCAGGCACTCTTCCACACAAATTGCACTCCGCGGAGTGCGTGAGAGCCTACGCCTTTTCCGGCGAGCTTCCGGCTTCGGCTTCGGTGGCGTAGGTGCCCTCGGCCGGCATTGTGGTGTCGCCCATGAGAGGTTTGGCTGTCGAGTTTTCAGGAACAGCCTCGGTGACGGGCTCTGACTCGTCTGCGTTAGAGACTTCGAGTGGACGCTCAGCGTTGGGCTCAGCGCTTTGCTTATCCGCGGCGGCGAACAAGTCAGCTTGCGGGTCGCCGAGTTTCTCGAACTCTTCCATGCTGGGCAACTCGGAGACGTCGTTGAGCCCAAAGCGCAGCAGGAACTCTTTCGTGGTGCGGTAGAGAATCGGCCGGCCAATGACTTGCTTGCGTCCGGCGGTGGTAACGAGTTTGCGGTCGAGCAGGGTGGCGATGACGCCGGAGGTATCGACGCCGCGAATCTCGCTGATCTCGGGGACTGTGACCGGCTGCTTGTAGGCGATTACGGCGAGTGTTTCCAGCGCCTGTAACGATAGACGAACCGGCGGCTTCAGACTCTTGGCAAAATTGACAACGACATCATGATGCTCGGGCTTGGTCGTCATGCGATAGCCGCCCGCGATCTGGCGAATCTCCATGCCCCGGTCGCTGGAGGAGTACTCGGACGTAAGCTCGTCAACGATGGCGCTCAGGCGCGCTTTGATGGTCCGGAGTTCTTCCTTGGCTTCGGCTTTCTTGTCTTTCTCGCTGAGGGGTGCAGGCTCGGGAGCTTCCGTGCGAACGTTCTGGGTCGATGCCGACTGTACTGGAATGCCGTCGAATGCGGCGTCATCTTCGAGTTCGTCGGTCTGAGCCGGCGCAGGACCGTCAGAAATGACTTCGTTGAGTGCGAGACGAGCGTCTTCCTCCGCCCGAAAATTCGCTAGCACTTCGTCGCGTAACAGCGACGCGAACTGATCCAGCGTCACCGGTTCTTCGGTGGCGTAAATAATGGCTTCGACTTTGGCTTTCAGGCTCATGTAAGTAGCTATCAGCTGTCAGCTATCGGCTGTCAGCTCAATCCTAATCCGTCCTATGCAATAAGCTGACCGCTGAGAGCTGACAGCTGCTTTTATCTCCAATCATCCTGCACGGGCGGTTTTTCCGCCATCAGAGCGTCGAAGCCGGTGTGCTTTTTCAGCACGATCTCGCCGAAGACGTTGTCCTGACGCGCCAGTACAGCCTGCAGGCGAATGAGCTCCAGGATCGCCAGGAACGCACACACCAGCGCCGAACGGGAGCGCATATTGCGCAACAATAGTTTCAGGCGGATAGGCCGGTCTTCCAGCGAAAGCCGCCGCCGCACATAGTCAATCATTTGCGAAACCGTGACGCTTTCGTCTTCCACATTGAACGACGGCTTCTGTCGCGCGCGGTCCAGAATCTGCTGGAATGTTCTGACCAGGTCCACCACGTCGGTAGCCATTTCCGGCTCGGTGCCCTCGGCGTCGCGAAATTCCTTGAGTGCCGGATTCGACCACACGGCTTCTTCGATTTGCTGCTTCTGCATCAGCATCTGCGCGGCGGTCTTGAAGCGCTCGTGCTCCAGCAACCGGTTGACCAACTCTAGACGCGGATCGTCCTCGGCGTCAGCGCCAGCGGGATCGCGCGGCAGCAGCATCTTAGACTTGATGTGGATCAGCAGTGACGCCGTGTAGATGAACTCGGCCGCAACGTCCACATCGAACTGCTTCATTGTCTCGACGTATTTAAGATACTGCTCGGTGATCCTCGCGATCGGGATGTCGTAGATGTCGATGTCCTGCTTGCGAATGAGGTCGAGCAGCAGGTCGAGCGGGCCATCGTACACCTGTCCCACCATGATAGAGAAGGATGACTGGTCAGCGCCGTTCTTGCGGGGCCGCGCAGGCGGGACGGCAGATTGCGCCGTCACGGTGTTTGGTGCGGGTTGGGGATCTTCGGGCATCTAAATCAAAAATCATTCACCACGGAGGCACGGGGGACACGGAGTTTTGTTTTCTGTGGTTTCCATTCATCACCTGCGTGTTCTCCGTTAACGATCATTATTTGCCGTCAGCCACACTCTGCACCGGCGCTTCGTACTCGTGCGACAAATTGGCGGCCGCCCGGGCTTCCGTCATCGTTGCTTCGGCAACGGCTCGCGCCTTTCTTGATCCCTCTTCGAGGATGTCCCATGCCTGTTTAGGATCGGCTTCGTA
Source organism: uncultured Acidobacteriaceae bacterium (assembly GCA_963721155.1). Lineage (GTDB taxonomy): Bacteria > Acidobacteriota > Terriglobia > Terriglobales > Acidobacteriaceae > Bog-257. The sequence continues at coordinate 140,128 of CAVRID010000011.1, forward strand.
CTTCTGCCGCCGCTCCTGGATGGGAGCTAGCTCTCGCCACAGACTGTCAGCCATCCAACCTTTGCACTCGATGCAGCCGATGCCGGCGCTGCGGCAGCCTTCGTACACCTTTGCCATAGTTTCTGTGCTGCTGAAGATTTTGTGCAAGTCACCAACTGGGCACACATCGGGATTGCCAGGATCGGTCCGCCGGATGCGCGCGGGGTCAGTCACCATGGTCTTCAGCTTCTGCCGCAAGGAAGCTTCAGGCTCGCTCAGCAGGATGGTGTTGCCGTATGACTTCGACATTTTGCGGCCGTCAGTGCCCGGCAGCTTCGGAGACGGCGTGAGCAGCGGCTTTGGCTCAGGAAAAACCATTTCACGTTTCGGATCGCCATCACCGGCGTGCACCTTGCGTGGATAGAACTGGTTGAACCGCCTTGCCACTTCGCGGGTCAACTCCACGTGCGGCACCTGGTCTTCGCCGACAGGAACAAAATCCGCCTGGTAAATCAGAATGTCGGCCGACTGCAACAGGGGATATCCGAGAAAGCCGTAGGTGCCGAGATCTTTGTCCCGAAGGTTCTCACGTTGCTCCTTGTAGCTGGGTACGCGTTCCAGCCAGCCCAGGGGAGTGATCATGCTGAACAGCAGGTGCAACTCGGCATGCTGCAGCACATGCGACTGGATGAACAGCGTGCTGCGTTCGGGATCGAGTCCGGCGGCGAGGTAGTCGATCATGACCTCAAGCGAATTCTGTTTGACGCTGCGGGTGTCGGCGTAGTCGGTGGTGAGAGCATGCCAATCGGCGATAAAGAAAAAGCAGTCGTACTGATCCTGCAAGCCCACCCAATTGCGCAGCGCGCCGACATAATTGCCGAGATGCAGCTTTCCGGTCGGTCGCATGCCGCTGAGCACGCGGCCTTTTTTGGTTAGGTTTGTATCGGTCATCGGAAGCTCAGGAACAGACCCAGCAGCCCTTGGAAGAACGCCATGAAAGGGGTAATCAGTGCGCCGACGATTGAGAGTCCCATCATCGGGAGAATAAACATGATGACGATCAGCCCGCCATAGCCAATCCGGTCATAAACGCGCACGGCGTTGTAGGAAAGGAAGTGGCGGATAACGTGGCTGCCATCGAGCGGCGGCAACGGAATCAGGTTGAAGACGGCGAGCACGACGTTAATCCACATCGCCAGATAAAACAGATTTACCAATGGGCTGGCAATGTCAGCGTGGCGAAAGTTTGGTCCGATGCCGGCGTTGGAACCGTGCCAAATAACCGCCAGCGCGATAACGGATAAGAATGCTGTCAGGAAGTTGCTGGCTGGGCCGGCTACGGCGGTCAAAATGTCGTCGCGCACCGGGTTCTTGAAGTTGCGCGGATCCACCGGCGTAGGCTTCGCCCAGCCGAAGGGCGGAAAACCCAGAATAATTAAAATCAGCGGCATCAGGATCGTGCCAAAGGGATCGATGTGCACCAGGGGATTGAGAGAAATCCGGCCGAGCATCTTTGCCGTCGGATCGCCCAGGCGGTTGGCCATCCAGGCGTGTGCCGACTCGTGCACGCAGATAGCAAAAAGCAGCACGATGACCTGGAAAAAGATGTCAACGGGGTTAGCATTATGGAACATTGCAGTTTGAATTCGATACTAACATGCTGTAGCAGCACAGCGGCGCAGTTGAATCGCCGCTCTATTTCTGTGCCAGCCGCACGCGTCCAGACTCCACGACAGCGCTGTCGATCCGCAGTGGCAGCTTGAATGTACTGGTGATGCCGACATTAGGATACTTGGGCGTGAGGAAATGCTGAACGAAGAGTTGCAATAGCATTTGTGGCACTTCGATTCCGTCCAGCGCAACCGATTGCGCGTGAATGCTGGCGGTGCCGTTGGAACCCCCTGCCTGCGCTATCACGTGAATGTCATGAGTCCCGCTGAATAAGCCGAGCAATGGATTCGCCGAAGTTTTTCCCTGCGTCAGGGCCTCGAAATCGACCTGCGCGTGACCATCGATCGATCCCGGGCCGGCCGCTAGCCGCACATGGCTTACTCCCTTCGGCAGCTTGACCCCGCCTTCGTTGAAGTAGGCGTTGGCCTCGGCCTCGGTGATTTCGGTTGGCCTTGGATCAGGGTGGGACCTCGCCGCATTCTGCTTCAGGTATGCGATCTTCTTCTCCATTGCGCGAAAGTCGGAGCTGTGATTCTCATGTTGAGGCTCTGGCTTGTTGCCGGCGACGAGGCTCGCGGTTGCTGCCAGCACTACAAAGGGAAGGAACAAGCTGAGGGACCGCTTCATTGCAGCGCTGCCTCCGTTGAGGGCAGGGTCAACGTCTCGACGTGTGGTTTATCCAGTGACCCTGAGATCACGTAGGACCGGCCACCCGTGCGCTCCAATCGAACCGCCAGGCTGCGGTCATAAGAGGCTGTGCCCTTGACGACGTAGTTGGCGCCTCCCGATTGCAGTTTGCAGTCAGCCAGAGTAAACGTTCCGTTTTCCAAAGCGACTTTGCCAGCGAAGTTAGAAAATGCCAAAGGAGCGCCACGACCGTCGAGCACAACATGGCGCAAGGAGCCATCGTTCCAAGTGAAGTCGGCGGAGCCGCCTGCCGAATCGCGCAGGTCGGTGGCAGCTAAACCGCGCATGGCTACGCTGTATTGCGCATCAACCACTCCGGCAGCCCAACTGTCGTGCATCAGGGTTCCCAATTGCGCCATTGACACCCGAGTCATGCTTCCGGTGCCTGAGTAGGTGGGAGGCGACACCGTGAAGTCGGCGGTCCACACCCCGTTGTGCCGGCCTCCGAGAATGTCGGCGCGCAAGTCGCGCACGCGTAGCTTGCCGGCGTCGAACTCCACAGTTGCGCTCACGTTGTTGGCAATGGCAGTCCCCACCTCGAAGCGGGGGCTGGAGAAATGTCCGCTGGCCCGCAACTTCAGCAAGGCATCCTCGTGTCTCTGCCCGATATCCAGCAGGTGATACCACGGTTGATTGAAGTAGCTGGGATTCACCAGTTGGTTCAAGCGCGCCAGCGACAGGTCATCGGAACGAACATCGAAGTGCAGGATGCAGCTTTCAGGAGCGGTGCAATGCACAGGGAAACTTGCCGATCCACCAAGTTCTGGTCCCTTGGCGAACGCTGCGGTAAACGAAGTGACGGTCACCTGCTGATTGGCCAGAGTTGCCGCGGCTGAGGAGAGCAGCAATGGTTCGGCAACGCCCTGCAATTCCGCCGTCACAGCACGCAGTTGCACGTTTCCCGAGGTGCCTGGGGGCGCAAATCCAACCCATGTTCCGGCCACATCGAGGTCGATTTGAGCAATTCCCGCGAGCCCGACCCCTGGGGTGCCGATTCCGAGTGCCGTGGCTATATTTAGCAGGCGCGTCAGCTCCGCTTCGCCCTTGATGTTGACACCGTAGTGGTCCTGGTCAAATACCGCGCTGGCGGTGGCCGGTGAAAGTGCCCCAAGCGGAATCGGAAAAGGTTTCACCACGAGCCGCAATTCTGGATTAGCTAGGGGTGGCAGGGCTTTGCGCGCGGCGAGATGCTTAGCGTGGGAACTGCCCGATGCAATCGTCGTGGGAATCGCGATCTCCATGGTCCCAATTTGCAGGTCGTGCTTCAACACGTCGGAGTGCAAGGCCAAGAGGTTGGTGCGTCCGCCGCCTGCCCAGGCTGGCGTGCCGCCCGGCTGTCTGCGGACGGAGAACTCTCCTTCAAACTCGCCTGTCGCGGTGAGATCCGCGGGCAAGTCTTTTTTTGCGTGGCGCGCGAAAGCGACAATTCTCGAAGCCGGAATCTTATCGGCTGAGACGCTCAAGTCATATGCCTCGCCAGCCCACCCCTGGGCGTTGCCACGAACATCAAGCACGCCCGCGCCAACGGGCGATTCACATTGCAGGTCCTGCAAGGCGCCCTCGGTGGAGGAGTACGTCCCGGTGCAGTGTACGAGAAGGCGCAGCGCCTCACCCAAGGCGATGTCGTAACGGCGAAAGTTATCCACTTGGGCGTCCAGCGTGACGCCAAGCGCTGCCGGGGTCCCGGTCAAGGCCGCGGTGGACCGAACGTTGCCGCGCCAGCCCCGGTCGCGGCCATAGATCAGCTTTGTGAGCTGGCCGAGTGGACCACCGCTGAAGGTGAGTTTGAGATCGAGCGGCGTGTCACGCAAACTTGAAGCCCGCTCGAAACGCCCATCCAACTTGAGCGTGCCAGTATCGTGAACGTCCACATCGGTGCGCATAGGACGCGCTTCCAGCCGGATGCCCCACTGATTTTCCGACTCCAGCCAAAGCGCGAAATCGGCATCGGTAAAAGCGAAGGACTTCTTCACCTCGCCAAGCTTGAAGTTGATTCGCCCGCTGGAGGCTTCCACATAAGGAAAGCGCGGGCGCTCCTCCGGACGGGGTTTCGAAGTGGGAGCCGAGGAAAGCTGCGAGGCGCGTTCGACAAGCTCCTCCATATTCCAGTGGCCGTCGGAGCGACGAACCAAATTCAGGCTGGGGCTGTCCAGGTCCAGAGTTCCGATTTCCAGTCGGCCACGCCAAAGTGAGGTCAATCGAAGGAAAGCGGTGACGCTATCGGCGTGCAGCATGGGTTCGGCGCCGTAGGTCGGGCTCTCAGCTACCACAAAGTCTGAGAGCACGATCCCGGGGCGCGGCAGAAGTTTCAGGGCAATTCGGGAGACGGTGACATCGCGACCCAATGCCCGGCCAATAGCCTCCATCACACGCTTACGGTAGCGGTTTACGTTAACAAAGGGAGGCACCAGCACTGCCAGCAGAACGATCAGCAGGATTGCCCACATCATTCGCCGTGCAGTGCGGCCCGGCATCAATGCACCACATGGAACATGCGGGACCAGCGTGTCTGACTAAAGAAGTGGAACAGGATGTTGAACATCCATTGGATGCGATCTCCGATGCTCTGCCGTTCGTATTCGTCACGCGGGGTGACGAATGACCAGTAGATGAACATGGGGCGTCCGATGATGTTCTCGCGCGGAACGAAGCCCCAGTAGCGGGAATCGAGGCTGACATCGCGATTGTCACCCATGGCGAAAACACTGCCGGGCGGCACCACGAGGTCGCCATTCTGCAGGTGGGAGGGCATGGTGAGCCGCCACTCGGGAGTCACGTCTTCGTAATCGCTTACGGGCACATTGGGGAAGTTATCGCGGTACGCGTTGTAAGGGGCGCACATGCCAGCAGCGATCATCTTGGCATCGCATCGATGCACATACGGCTCATCCAGGCGTTCTCCATTGCGATAAACCACGCCGTCCTGCAGATGAATCCGGTCGCCGGGGATACCCATGACGCGTTTGACCACGTAGAGCCCAGGCTGGGCCGGGGAGATGAAGACAAAGACATCGCCGTGGCGAGGGTCACGATAGGGAATCAGCTTGCCGATCCAACTGGTTTTCGGTGCCAGCAGCATGCGGTCAACGAATACATGGTCGCCAATGAGAAGGGTGTTCTCCATCGAACTTGACGGGATGGTGAACGCCTGCAGCGCGAAGGTGATAATGAACAACCCGGTCACCAGAACGATGGCGATGGAGGCAATAAATTCCGGCGTCGTCTCCTTGGGCTTCGCCGGCTTTTCCGGTGTCTGCGTGGGAGCGGGTGCACTCTTTTCAATCTTTTTCGTAGGAGCCAAAAGCAATCTTCCTTAGGTCTTGAAAGGGCCGCCCTCAGGCACGCCCGTAAAAAAGCAACTGATAAACGCCCGGCTTTCGAGGTGGCTAAAGCTGGGCCCCTTCTAAAGGCACGCTATTGCACCGTGTGCAGAATGCGGTGCCAGCGCAGGTCCTGCAACATATGAGTAACGTCGTATGCCAGACTCGAAAGTTTATCAGACGGAAGCCCATCAGCCGCCACGGGGGTGGAGCGCCGCACCGACCAGTAGATCACGAGCGGACGGCCGACGATATTCTCCGCTGGCACAAATCCCCAATAACGGGAGTCGGAGCTGTCATCGCGATTGTCCCCGAGTACGAAGAAGGAGTCTTCGGGAACGATCAACTCACCGTCTTCAAGCAACTTCTGAACTTGCAGATACCAAGGCGACGACATTCCCAGAACCATCAAGTTCCCGTCGGGAAAGTTGTCCCGGAATCCATCCTGTTGCTCCCAGTGAAACGTGGCATAGGTATCATCCTGACGGATTCCGTTGACGTAAACATGTTTATCGATAAGCCTGACATGATCGCCGGGAACGGCTACTACGCGCTTAACGAAGTGCTGCCGCGGATCGAGTGGGTAGCGGAAGACAATGATGTCCTGGCGGCGTATGGGCCGGTAAGGCATGAGCCATCGCCAGAACGGGGAATGGCCATCGTGTGCCTTGTCCACCAATAGGTAGTCGCCAACCAGCAAGGTCCTCTCCATCGACGGAGAAGGAATTTGGAAGGCCTGCACAATAAACGCGATGACGAAGACAGCGATCACGATGGTAGTGGCCAGCGACTGCAGGGAGTGCATGCCACCGGAACGGGCGCGGGCCGGGGGATGCGCTCCGGAAGGATTCGGCGCCTGGATAACGGTCTCGACGGAGGACTCGGCGCGGACTTCACTCATGAAGGTTCGGAGAACTCGCTGGGAGGAGCAGTATCTCGTATCCCAGAGCCTCTCTTTAACGATTGTAGAAAATCCCAAGCCTCTCGTGCAGCTCTTTGCTCGGCCAGCTTCTTGGTGTTGCCCTCTGCGCGGCGCGTGAAACCTTCGTCACCGTTAGTGGACGCGGGAACCTGCGCCTCCATGGTGAATATCTTACGATGGTCTGGTCCTTCTTCCTTGATCAGCACATAACGCGGTTGCGACCGTCCACTGGCATGTACTGCTTCCTGCAACGCCGATTTGTAGTCAATCACCGGAAGCGTCTTGCTGCCGCCCTGATGCACTTCGGCAAGGCCGGGCTCCAGGATCGTCTGCTGGATGAAACGATGCGCCAAATCCAACCCGGCATCAAGGAACAGCGCGGCGATGATGGCCTCCAGCGCATCGACCAGCAGAGCAACCTTGGCGCGGCCTCCGCTTCGTTCTTCGCCCCGTCCCAGTCGAAGGTATCGTCCGACGCCCAATTCTCGTGCTGGACGAAGCAAGTGGCGTGCGCTAACCAGGTGGGCGCGTAGCTTGGAGAGTTCTCCTTCTTGATATTCCGGAAAGCGCTGGAAAAGTTCCCGGCTCACCACGAAACCCAGCACCGCGTCACCTAAAAACTCCATCTGCTCGTTGTCGGCCGATGGTGCGGGAGTTCCCTCCGCGGCATTCTGCGATTCGGTTTCGCGCGCATAGGAAGCGTGGGTCACGGCCTGTTCAAGCAGTTCGCGCCGCTGGAAGCGATGCCCGAGAGCTTCTTCCAGCGCGGAGAGATCATGAGGTCCTGAGTTCATTTGGGTTTGATGGCCGTAACCTACGGTACTTGTCGGTGGAAGCCATCGTTGTCCTTATACCTCAATGCGGCGGCGTATTCGGGGCCGTCTGCGCAGGCGGCGTCTGTGCAGGTGCAGGAGTTGCCGGGGCACCCGGAGCCGGGGCCGTGCCGCTCGGAGCCGGACTGGCGCCGGCCATCAGTTTCTGCAATCGTGCCTGCTGTTGCTTGGCCAGATTTTGGGCCGCGCTTCCCGGTGGCGAATACTGCTCGGCCTTGATGGCGGAATCCAGTGCCTGCGGATATTGTTTCAACTGGTCCTGCGCTACCGACAGGCGCAGATACACCACGGCTTCGGGCTGCGCCTTGCTGACTTCCACCGCTTTCTGCAATTGCTGCTCGGCGCCGGCGTAATCCTTCTTATCTAGATCGACCATGCCCAGCGTGTCGTAGGCCATGGTTACAATGCTGGCCTTGACGGCGGCGACCCGGTCAGCGGGTGCATCCGGGGGCGCCATGAGATTGTTAATGTTGTCGATTGCGCCCTGAGCGTACTTGGCGGCTTCGGCAAGACGCTGGTCGCGGTCCATATCGGTGTCACGCGTGCCCTCAGCTAACGCGGACCCAACCTGTACCAGCGGAATCGGGTTGGTGGGATCCGCCGCGATGGCTTTCCGTCCCATCGCGATCACCTTCTCCGAATTGTTTGCCTGGCCATAGGCGTTCATTGCCCGAATGTAGAGCGCAGCCCTCAGGTCGCTGTTCGGATACTTCGCGGCGAACGCATCTGCTGCTGCTTCCATTTGGGCAGGATCAGTCTTGGTTGACGCATCCTGGTAGGCCTTCATTTCATCCTGCGTCTTCGCCTGCAGCACCTTGTGCCCGCCGGGCTTCGATGGCGGGGTTTGGGAACTGCTGGAGGAAGGGCTGGTCTGGGCGCCGCTCTGCGCCGGCGACTGGCTGCTGGAATTCGGGGCTGGCTGCGTCTGGGCCATCGCCGTGGCTGCTGCCAACAGTAAAGTTAAAATTGCGAATCTCGATCTCATTACGATTCGTCCTTTCTAGAGGGAAGAAACGCTGGCCTCCCCTTCAATGCCTGGCTATTGCTGCTCCTGCTTTGCGGTCGGCGGCGGCTGATACGGCTCCTTGATCCCCCGCTCCGCTGCCTTCTTGGTATCCGGCGATGCATCCGCGCCACTCAGCGCTGCCTGATATTGCGCGATCGCCTTTTCCCGTTCGTCCTGCAAATCCAGAATGCGGCCCAGATAGATGTGGCACCAGGCTGCTATGCGAGGGTCCTTGGCCGCAGTCAGCGCCTTTTGAAAATTGTCCTGCGCTCCGTGCATGTCGCCGCTCATGGTGGCCGCGCGAGCCAGCACGAAATAGGCTCGCCCGGGATCTTCTTTGTCATGGAGCGCTTCTTCGGCCAGCTTCTGAGCTCCGGCAGGATCGCCGCTCACCAGCTCTCGTTCCGCCAAATCCAACTTTTGTTGAGATGCAGGTTTCGCGGCCCGCACCACCTCGGGCGTTGCTTGCGAGGCAAACTCAATCTCGCTGGCGCGCTTCTTCTCGCTAGTGACGTCGATATTGTGCAGCCAATCTGGAAAGGCGTCCTGCAGGCCCCGGTTTTCCTTCTGGAAATCTTTCAGTTGCTCGTAGAAGTACCGGGTAAAGATGAAGCCTTCGGCTTCGTCCCTTTGCAACATGGCCTGACGTTCCTTCTCCGGCAACTTGGAATCAAGGGGCGCGCGCGCTTCGATCGCCCGAATCAAACACTCCACGACGAGCAGCCCTGGGTCCACTTTGTAGTCCGCCGACATGGGCGCTTTTTGCACCGCCGCCAGCACTGGCTTCAGGCGCTCCAGTGCGGTTGCCCGTTTGGCGATAAGCGGATCGAGTACGAAATGCAGATACGTATGCCGCAGCGCTTCCATGTGGATGTTATCGCCGCTGGGAGAGATCACCAGGTAGTAATAATCCTGAAGGTAATTGCGCGAGTTCACCTGACCCGAGGCGCTCATGGGTTCCAGATAAATGGTGAAGGTGCGGCCCATATATCCGGCGAGCGGCATTCGCAGGTAATTGTCGGTTGCGGTGATCATGTGAGCGACTGGCTCGTGGTACTGGTCGATCAGAGCAAGGTATTCCGGCTGGTGCCGGAGCCATATGGAATGCATATTGGCCGCTGCGTAGTACTGCTTGAGCAAAGTCACGAATCCCAATACGTACGTCGAATCCGGAGGCATATCGGATTCCTTGACCTTGGGAGTGAAGTCCGGCGGCGGCCCCAGGTAAAGGGCGAGCGAAACATATTCCGCCAGGTCGTGTGCTCCGTCACCCTGCTGGTGATCGCGATAGAACTGGCACATCTCCTTTGCGGCTGCAGCGGCGGCAGGCGATTTGCTTGCTTCGACGAGGTCGGATCGAACTTCCATGCGAATGGGCGACGAGGATTGCAGTTCGTGATCGTACCCGCAGACGTTCATGGCAGCCACCACGCTGAACAACGTCTCACTGACGTCGAGCGTGGCTTTGGACTGCGCCTGTGCGGCGCAGGTAAGCGACGCCAGCACAAGCGGCAGGACAAACCAACGGCGAAAACAGCCCAGAAAAGCCTCCTGAAACGACTGCGGCGGGAATCGGCTACTACAGTTTACGAGCAGAGTAGGGGGTGCGCAAATGGGAGACACGGAGGGCACGGAGTTTTTGTCTCAGTGAACTCCGTGCCTCAGTGGTTAACTTTCTTCAGATGGGCAAGCCACTAACGTTACTGCGCCGGGGCTTCCGTTGCCGGCTGCGCGAGCTTTTGCAGACGCTGATCAATGCGGGCCATTTGCTTTGTCCGCATCGCGTCGGCCGAGGTGCGCTGATCGGGAGTCAATATCTGGGTGTAAATCTGGTGATGTATCGACTCTTTTTGAACCATCAACTGCGCCATCAGTTGTGCCTGCTGGTTGGCGATGGTGGTTACTTTGGCCTGATCGAAGGCGCCATTCGCGGTGGCCGCCAACATAGCTTTACGGTTTTCAGCAAGTTGCTGCCTCAGGGGACGCATGGTCGCGCGCTGCGACTGCATCAAAGTCTTGATCTGCTCCTTCTGGGCATCGGTCAGGTTCAATTGCTTGGCCATCCAGGCCATGTGAGCTTGCCGGTGTCCACCACCCCATCCCGAACCACTCTGTTCGTCATTTTGCTGCGCGTAGGAAAGCATTGCCGTGCCACAAAGCACCAGCGCCAACAACGCAACCGCTACGCTCCAAAACTTGGTTTTCATAATCTCTTCAACTCCTCCTTGACAGGTCCTCTGTCACATATTGAAACACTACCCAGCGGGTTTCGACGGTAAAGTCTGGTAACGCCAGTGTTAAGTTTTGTCTTGCCGTCCATTGCCAAGATGTCCTACCAAAACCAACAAGCTACTGATTATTGCTGATTCTCGAGGTAAGAATTCCAGAAGTTTCTGGCCAAAACGAATCCTGTCTTGCGACCGACTGAGAACATCTGGTGGGCAAAATGATCGCCTGCTCAGGCGTACGGAGATGAAATGGGAGTTGTAAATTTGGACCGGCTGTTCGTAGTCACGGGCGGCCCGGGGTCGGGAAAGACTACGCTCGTCGACGCTCTGGCCGGAAATGGTTTTTGCACCATGCCGGAGGCCGGCAGGGCGATCATCCAAGACCAGGTGGCCATCGGCGGCCACGCGTTACCCTGGTCGGATCGATCCGCTTTCGCCGAGCTGATGTTGACCTGGGAAATGCGGTCCTATCGAGCAGCTTTGGCGCTCGGTGGTCCCGTGATATTCGATCGTGGCGTGCCCGATGTGCTCGGCTATTTGCGCCTGAGTGGCCTGCCCGTCCCCGCCCACATGGACAGGGCCGCACAGATATTTCGTTACCATCACCGCGTGTTTATTGCGCCGCCCTGGCCCGAAATATTCGCCCTCGATGCAGAGCGGAAGCAATCTTTCGCAGAAGCTTGCGCTACCTATGAAGTGATGGTCGAAACTTACTCTGACTTAGGCTACGATCTGGTTCCGCTGCCTCTGGACTCAGTGCAGGAACGTGTGCAGTTCGTATTAGCGGTGGTGGGGTGACTTGTGCGACGGGCGAGCCTCGAACAAAAGAACGCCGCAGCAGGCGCCGCGGCGTGTAAAGACGATTTGTGAATGTCAGACCGTTTATCTTGCTGGCGCAGTTTCCCGTGAAGCAGCCAGCTCTTTGGCCCGATCGCTGGCCCGTTCCCTCTCGCCGACCTCATGCAACTGCAGGTCTTTCGTTTCCGGCGAGAACCACAAGCTGACAAAGGTCATTACTGCGCCGACCGTCAGCACCACCGCTGGCGACAACCACATGTCCTGTTTTTCGATCGCAGAAATAAACGGGATCTTATGGGCCCACCAGACGTAAGCGCTGAACCAGGCTCCCAGCAGCGCCCCGGAGGAGTAGCCGAAGCCGACACCTGCTGCGCGCCGCTTGGTCGGGAAACGCTCGCACAGGTAAGCAGGAACTACTCCCCACGCCAACTTGAGCATTGCCGCCATTACGGTTCCCAGCACTGCCATCCACAGGTTTCTCTCGATTGCCGCGTGATACAGAACATAGAAAACGGGTATGCCGAATACTACAAGAAATACGCAATACCACTGAGTGAGAATCTTTCTTCCGGTTCTGTCTGACAACCAGCCATAGAAGTTGTATCCGAGGAAAGCCATGAACAAAGCAAAGCCGTAGATCAGGCTGTAGGTCGTGGTATTGAATCCGCGCCCCTTCAAGGTGAGGATGTTCGGGAGAAATCCGTAAACCGAATAATCGGTAAGGAACAAACCGGTCATGAAGAAGAAAACCTGCAAGAATTCCCACAGTTGTGGAGGTTTGAACAAGTTCAGGAATGGAGACTTCTCGATCTTCCCCTCTGCCTTGGTCTTTTCAAATTCAGGCGATTCCTGGAGGTTGTTGCGGATATACAGAGCCAGGAAAACCGGGATGACGCCGGTCATGAAGGCGATGCGCCAGCCATATGCCGCCATGGCTTCTTTCGTAGTCAGGAACGAAATCAATGCGAATACCAGTGAGGCAAATACATAGCCGAGAGGGAAGCCCGATTGGATGAAACCACCAATGGCGCCGCGTCTCTTTTGGGGAGCGTATTCAATGGCAAAAGTGTGACCGACCGCGTACTCGCCTCCGAAGAAAACGCCCATGCACAGCCGGAGCACGCAGAAAATTACATACGACCAGACACCGATTTGAGCGTAGGTGGGAAGAAAACCTCCCAGGAGCGACATAACGCCCACGCCGCCGATAGTCAGGATCAGAAGGTATCGTCTCCCGATTTTGTCGGCGTAGCGACCAAAGATCGCCGAACCGATTGGCCGTGCGGCCATGGTAATAGAATAACTGAATACGATGACAATGTACTGCCAGGCTGCGCTGCCCTTGGGTGACACGAAAACCTTCACCAGGATCGGCGCCATGACAAGCACCAGTGCCATGTCATATGCATCTAGCATGAATCCCAAAAATTGGGATGCCATAGCCATCTTCGTTTGTTTCGATAATTGCTGTTCCGCCATAAGAACTCCTACCAAGAAAATGGGCCGCAATGCGGATCAGATTTACCATGCCTGGGCGGCAAACTTTAGCGACGGGCGTCACCCGCGATTGTGATGCATGAACATCCGGTCGTGATCACTCTGCGAGGCGCAAAACGTCATGCTCAGGCGATGGCGAGCGACGCTAGTTCTCCCACGAAAGTGGCAACCGGGCGCTTCATCGCTTCAGTGTTCTCACTCCTCTCTCCGCTAACTAGCGAAGAGTCTGCCAGATACGAGCTGCACACCAACAGCAGGTTACATTATTGCTCACACACACGTTGTGATCAATATCACATTCAGGCGTGAGCTATGTCCGCCTGCCTTCTCTATAGCCTCCCTTAGAGTCCCGTGCGAGGCCAATTCACCGATGGGATTTACCGATCAGGAATCCCAGTGAGCCAGGCTTTCCTGTCTGGTATTAAATTGCGCCCACTTGCTTGGAGGCGAAGATGCGAGATTCTTTCCGGTCATCGGTACTGTCTCTGCTCGCGATTGCTTGTCTCTTGATACCAGTGGCCGTATATGCTGCTGATTCAAGTGCCACGACCACAGCGGATCCCACCAACGCGGCCACTACGGCCGCACCCAACAGCGGCGCCAGTGCAGGAGCGGGAGCCGTAATCAGTCCAACCTTGGTCGATCTCCTGGTAAAAAAAGGGATCCTGACCACGTCGGAAGCCAACAGCCTGCGCAACACCTCAGGTTCGGCGGGAATGCAGCAGTTACTGCTTTTGCTGAAGGCCAAGGGAGTGGTCAATGATTCGGAGGCAGCGGAACTGAAGAGTGCCGCCGACGCCGATACCGTGCACTCGCTGGTTGACACGGAATCAGGTCCCACTCAGTCGGCCAGTCTCACGACTCCGGGCTCGGGTCAGGCGGCTGCCCCGAAAGAGGTCGCAGGTCCGGTAGTCATACCTGCCATCGCGCCGGTCCGGGTACTTCCAATCGATGCGCCGATTAAGGAGGGCCTGGCGCCTGCCTTAAAGTTGGGCGCGGTCAGCGTAACGCCCTACGGTTTTATCAAGGCCACCACCGCATACGACTCTAGTCAACCGCATGGTGATGATTTCCCGCTTCCGGGTTTCATCAGCCCCGACACCGGTCCGAATAACAACCCCGAATACCATCTCAAGGCACGTTCCACTCGTTTCGGTTCCAAGTTCGAGTGGCCCGATGTCTCGAAAAGCGTTACCGTCACCGGACAGGTCGAAGCTGACTTCGAGGGCAACTTCAGCGAAGTTGACAACCGCAACGTCTCGAGCTATCGCAGCAGCGCGCTGCAGTTGCGTCTGGCCTACGGGCGAATCGACTGGAGCGCGAAGCCGAACACGGACATCTTCTTCGAAGCCGGTCAAGACTGGACCATTTTCGGCTCGAGCGCGATGATGAACCTGTTCGAAACCACCTTCTTTGGCGCTTATTGGGGCAACGTTTACGAACGCGCTCCGCAAATGCGTCTCGGCTTCATTCAGAAACTGGGCGGCTCGCGCAACTGGAAGTTCTCTCCCGAGTTTGCGCTCATGACCCCGTTAGAGGGCAATCTCCCGGCAAGTAGCGTGACCTGTACCGTCGCGAAACTGGACACCCCTACCGCCTGCACCTTCGTCAACGGGCTTGCAAGCCAGATTGGATACGGCGAGCGTCAGGGCCAGGACAATGCGAAACCGGAGATCGAGGGCAGGGCCGTATTGCAATTCCAACTCGACAAGGCTCCCGGGGTTGTTCCGGCTCAGATTCTGTGGAGCGGATTCTATAGTGGGCGCCAAGCCACCGTGCTGGCCTCGGCCGTACCCACCGCTTACAAAGCTGATTTTGCTCGTGGCGTTGACAACAACAGCAATGGGTACGGCAATCAGATCGCAATCTCGCTGCCAACTCGTTGGCTCACGGTGGTGGCTAGCGGCTACATGGGAGCTGACCTGAGATTCTTCTTCGGTGGCCAGCTCTTGTCCAACTACAACCAGGCGGCCGGGCTGACGAACAAGGCGAATGGCCTCTCGGTGGATGGCGCTTCTACCGTAGTCTTTGGAACGAACGCCGCCGGTGCTGCGGTCATTGCCCCGCAAGAGGCGGTGCGTGGCTACGGTGGTTTTGTCCAAGCTGGCTTCCCGATTTCGCGCTGGTTCAATGCCAACCCGAAGGGTCGGAATGCGGGCTGGCAAGCGTACTTCGAATACGGTCTTGATGCGGCTAATGCCAATGACTTCAGGTATGCGAAGGACATTGGTGTAGCCGGAGGCGGTCCCATCAAGAGCAACATCAAGGCTGTAACCGTCTTCTACAAAATGAACCCTTGGGTGCAGTTCGGCTTTGAGGAAAGCCACTACGCTAGCTATGCTGTTCCGGCTAGCAGCGGTCTTTGCACCACCAAGATCGCCGGGTTACCAGACTGCACGTCGATCAATTGGCGCACCGAGTTCGGACCAGTCTTTACCTTCTAAGCATGTTGTATAACCTTACCGGGGTGGCCGCAGCTGCGCGCCACCCCTTTTTCGTTGGCGGAAACGCAGTGCAGGGTAGAGTGGGTGCGCCGTGTGTCCTACATCACAACCTCCAGTGACCCAAATCCGCGTGCAGCCTTCACAGCCTGCTCTAGATTCTTACCGGGGGGTAACTCCCCAGAGGAATTCTGCTTCCGCTGCCTACAGCAGGCATGAAACTTCACCGACTATTGAAGGAAAAACAGATGGCTGTATCCGTTCTCGCCCCCGCGCAACTTTCCTCGGAAGAAATCAAGTCGTCGCTTGCCGGAATCATTGCTGCCAATCGCATCCTCGTTCGTCCGATCGACTTGATTGCCTGCGCCTCCGACGCCAGCTTCTATCGCCTGATCCCTAAGGCGGTAGTACAAGCACAAAGCTTAGACGAGATCCACGCGTTGTTTGCTTTCAGCCAGCGAACTCAGCTACCCATGACATTTCGAGCTGCCGGCACGAGCCTGTCAGGGCAGTCGATTTCCGATGGACTGCTGGTGGACGTGGCGCGCTACTGGCGTGAAGTACGAGTCGAGGAAAGTGGCAGGAAAATCCGCGTGCAGCCGGGCGTCATCGGCGCACGGGCCAATCAGATGTTAGTGCCGTATGGTGCGAAGATCGGCCCCGATCCCGCGTCCATCGCGACTTGCACCCTGGGTGGCATACTCTCCAACAACTCCAGTGGCATGTGTTGCGGGGTTGAGCAGAACGCTTATCACACGCTTCATTCCATGAAGTTCATGTTGCCTTCCGGAACGGTTATCGATACGGCTCTCCCCGGCGCGGATGAAGAATTCCATGCGCGCGAACCGGAGCTGGCACGTGGAATCCTCGCGTTGAAAGCGAAATTGCTAGCCAATCCTGGCTTGCGAGAGCGGGTCCGCAACAAGTACCGGATGAAGAACACTACCGGTTACTCACTGAATGCGTTTCTTGACTTCGACACTGCCGTAGATATTTTTCAACACGTGATGATCGGCTCGGAGGGCACGCTGGCCTTCATCGCCGAGGCCGTGCTCAACACCGTTCCCGATCTTCCCGTGAAGTACACCGGACTGCTGCTCTACTCGGATTTATACGCCGCCGCCGATTCGATCGTGCCCTTGCGGCAAGCTGGCGCCAAGACATTGGAGATCATGGACCGCGCCTCGCTGCGCTCCGTCGAGAATCAGGCTGGCGTGCCGCCCTCGCTGCGTACCTTGCCGGAAAGCGCAGCCGGTCTGTTGGTTGAGTTTCAATCGGCGGACGAGAAGCAGCGCACAGAACTAGAGAGGGTTGCTGCGGACGCCGTGGGCGGCCTGAAGCTGCACGAGCCGGCCCAGTTCACGCATGTCGCCGCGGAGCAGGCTCTGCTGTGGAAGATACGCGCTGGCCTGTTTCCGTCGGTGGGCTCGGTGCGCAAGAGCGGCACCACCGTCATCATCGAAGATGTCGCGTTCCCGATCGAGACCTTGGCCGACGCAGCCCATGACCTCAACCGGCTCTTCCACAAACATGAGTACGAGACTGCCATAATCTTTGGCCACGCCAAGGATGGGAATCTGCATTTTGTCATCACCCAGAGCTTTAACAATCAAGCGGTAATTGACCAATATGCGCGCTTCATGGACGACGTGGTCGAGTTGGTGGTGGGGCGCTATGACGGCGCGCTCAAGGCCGAGCACGGTACCGGACGCAACATGGCGCCGTTCGTCAAGACCGAGTGGGGAAGCGATGGCTACGCCATCATGTGCCGGCTCAAAGAACTGGTCGATCCCGCCAATCTGCTCAACCCGGGCGTGATCATCAATCCTGACCGGCTAGCGCATCTCGCCAACCTTAAGCAGCTACCGTCGGTAGAACCTGAGATAGACAAGTGCATTGAGTGTGGTTACTGCGAGCCCAAGTGTCCCAGCCGCGAGCTGACATTGACGCCCCGTCAGCGCATCGTGGTGCGCCGCGAGATGGCGCGCTTGCAGGAAGGCGGGGGTAGTTCGCCACTATATGCAGCTCTCGACGCAGAATTTCCCTACATGGCGCTCGATACCTGCGCTACCGATGGCCTATGCGCCACCGCATGTCCGGTGAGCATTGACACGGGGCAATTGGTCAAGCGATTCCGTGGGATTCGCTCGTCGGCCGCAGCCAGGCAGTGGGCGGTGCGCATCAGCAACCATTTCAAACTGACGGAATGGACGCTGCGGTGGGCGCTGCGACTCGGACACCTTGCCGAGGAAGTGATTGGAATAGCCGGAATGCGCCGCTTGACCCAGACGCTGAAGCGTTTCGCCGGAGACAACTTGGCGGAATGGATGCCCGACACTCCTCACGCCGCTGGGCCGGTCCCGAAAACCAGGCGCGCGGGAGCGCAGGCCATTTATTTTCCCGCTTGCATCTCGCGCGTGATGGGACGTTTGCCCGGCGAGCCGGAAGATCGCTCCCTAATGGAGCTGACGGTCGAGTTGGGACGCCGCGCCGGAGTTCCGCTTCACATTCCAGCAGATGTCGCGGGCACTTGTTGCGGCACTCCGTTTTCGTCGAAGGGATTCAGCAGCGCCCACGCCATCACGATCAATGCGGCGGTCGAACACTTCTGGAAATGGTCGGAGCAGGGAAGACTGCCCATTGTGATCGACACCAGCCCCTGCACCTACGGATTCAAGACTGCACGTCCGTATCTAACTTCAGAGAACCAAGAGTGCTTCGACCGAATGACGTTTGTAGACGCCATCGAGTTTGTTCACGATGAGCTACTGCCGAAGTTGACGGTGACAACGAAGTCGCGCTCCGTGGCCCTGCATCCCGTGTGCTCGGTCACCAAGATGGGAATTACTGCAAAGCTGGAAGCGATTGCGCGCGCCTGCAGCGAGCAGGTCACGATCCCACTAGACGCAGGTTGTTGCGGATTCGCGGGCGACCGCGGCTTTCTGTTCCCAGAACTGACCCAGGCGGCAACCCGGCACGAAGCAGACGAGGTAAAAGGGAAGCAGCCGGATGAGTGTTACTCCAGCAGCCGTACCTGCGAGATCGGCATGAGCCGTTCCACGGGACAGATCTACCGTTCGTACATGTACCTGCTGGAAAAGGCGACGCGGTAGGAAGGCGGCGGCGCAGATTCCGCGGATCGACCGTTGAGGCCAGAAGCACGGCTCTATCAATCTGAAGCCCTTATTGTCGCGATAATCCCGGAACCGCTACAGACCGACCCGCCCTTGATCGCTTTACCACGCCTGCCTTCGTCGTCGTGCTACCCTGTAGCTTTGTTGCCCGTCTAGAGTAAGAGCTGTATTCCCAAGCAGATGCCCTTTGGAGCCGTGTCAATGAGATGTATCCAGAAATCCCTTAATCTCGCTCTTAAACTTGCTGTAATTCTCACCTTCAGTCTTCTTGCGGCTTACGCTCAGGACGCCCCAAAACAAGATACTCACGGCATCAATGTCGCCAACATGGACCGCTCGGCCAAGCCGGGCGATAACTGGTACGAATACTGCAACGGCGACTGGATCAAGCGCACCGAAATACCGCCGGACCGTTCACGGTTAGGGGTCTTTTCAACGCTTGCAGACTTGAGCGACAAGCGCACCTCCGCCCTGATTGAGGAGGGAGCCAAAAGCGGTGGCGCAGCCGGTTCCAGCGCGCGCAAGATCGCTGACCTCTACAACTCATATATGGACGAGGCCGGCATCGAAGCCAAAGGCCTTGCGCCGCTGCAGTCTCATCTCAAAGCCATTGCCGCTATCAGCAACCAGAAAGAGCTGGCCTTTGCTCTGGGAGAGACCCTGCGCGCTGACGTCGATGCGCTGAACAATACCAACTTTCATACTTCGCACCTGTTTGGACTGTGGGTTGCTCCCGGCTTCAACGATTCCGATCACTATGCCGCATACCTGATGCAAGGCGGTGTGCAACTGCCTGACCGCGAATACTACCTCTCCGATAGCGAGCACATGCGTGAGATCCGCAGCAAGTATCAGGCGCACGTCTCAGCCATGCTGAAGCTGGCGGGATTCACGGATACGGACGCGCGTGCCGAGCGCATTGTCGCGCTGGAGCATGCCATCGCGGAAAAACATCTCAGCCTGGCCGACAACGATGACATCCACAAGGCCAACAACACCTGGAAGCAGGCCGACTTTATGGCCAAGGCTCCTGGGCTCGATTGGCCCGAATACTTCCGCGGCGCCGGCCTCAGTAAACAAGCCAGCTTTATCGTCTGGCAGCCCACCGCCTTCGCCGGTGAGTCGGCCCTCGTGACGTCGACTCCGCTAGACACTTGGAAAGACTGGCTTGCCTATCACCTCATCGAAGAGTACGGCGGCGTCCTGCCAAAGGCCTTCGCGGACGAGCGCTATGCCTTCTTCGGTAAGGTGTTGCAGGGCGCGCCGCAACAGCGTCCCCGCTGGCAACGTGGTGTGGTCATCGTTAATAGGTATCTCGGCGACGATGTGGGACAGATCTATGCGCAGCGCTACTTCTCTCCTGAAGCTAAGGCGCAAGCGCAGGCGATGGTCGCTAACATCATCGCGGCGTTTCGGAAGCGAATCGATGCGCTCTCGTGGATGGCCGCTTCTACCAAGGCAGAAGCGCAGGCCAAGCTGAATACTCTGTACGTCGGAGTCGGCTACCCGGAAACATGGATTGACTACTCAGCCTACGAGGTAAAGCCCGACGACGCCTTCGGCAACATCTGGCGCGGCAATCTTTTTCAGTATCACCGCGACGTCGCGCGCTTGGGAGCGCCGGTCAACCGCAAAGAATGGTCTATGGATCCCCAAACGGTTAACGCCGTGAATCTGCCGCTGCAGAACGCGCTTAACTTTCCGGCTGCCATCCTGCAACCGCCATTCTTCGATCCGCAGGCTCCTGCTGCCGCCAACTATGGAGCAATCGGCTCTGTCATCGGTCATGAAATCAGCCATACCTTTGACACGGAAGGCAGTGCTTTCGACTCCAAGGGTGCCGTACGCAATTGGTGGACGCCCGCCGACCTCGAGCATTTCGAGGCAGCCACCGCCAAACTCGCTGCCCAGTACGACACCTACAAGCCATTTCCGGACCTCTCCTTGAGCGGCAAGCAGACCCTGGCCGAAAACATCGCTGATGTCGCCGGAATCTCGGCATCGTATGACGGATACCGAGCTTCGCTCGCGGGCAAGGAAGGGCCGGCACAAGAGGGTTTCTCCGGAGACCAGCAGTTCTTCATCGCCTTCGGCCAGAACTGGGCATCGAAGTCGCGAGAAGCCGCGCTTCGCCAGCAGGTAGCGGTCGATTCGCATTCCCCGGGCGAGTTTCGGGCAGACACGGTTCGCAATATCGACGCTTGGTATGCGGCCTTCGATGTGAAGCCCGGAGAAACGCTCTACCTCGCACCCGCAGACCGCGTGCGGATCTGGTAGGCGCTCGAGAAACATGACAACCGTCGGGATCCTTGGCGGAATTGGGCCGGAATCAACCGTGGAGTATTACCGGGGCTTGATCGCCGGCTATCGCCAAGCGAGGCCGGACGGAAGTTATCCCTCAATCATCCTCAACAGTCTCGATGTGACGAAGCTGCTTGCGTGGATGAATGCGAATCAATTGGGCGAAGTCACCGAGTACCTGGTTGACGGACTGCAAAAGCTGGTGAACGCGGGAGCCGATTTCGCCATAATTGCCGCCAATACTCCGCATATTGTTTTCGATGAAGTTCAGCAACGCTCGGCGATTCCTTTACTCAGCATCGTCGAGGCGACCTGCGCCGAAGCGGAGCGGCGCGGAATCAGCAAAGTGGCCTTGATTGGAACGCGCTTCACCATGCAGGCACGCTTTTATCCGGACGTATTTTCGAGGAAGGGAATCACGCTGGTCGTGCCTCCAGAGGACGAACAGAACTGCATTCACGACAAGTATGTAGGTGAGCTGCTAAACAATGTGTTTCTGCCAAAGACGCGCGCGCGGCTGCTGGAAATCATGGCAAGCATGAAGGAGCGGGATCAGATTGAGGCAGTCATTCTCGCGGGGACCGAGCTGCCGCTGATTCTCCCCGAGGAGCAGGCCTGCGGCATTCCGTTGCTGGAAACGACGAAGATCCATGTGCAGGCAGCGGTGGAAAGGTTGCTGGCGTAGCCCATTCAGCGTTTTGCTACGCTCGTGCCATTCCGGCGCCATACGCGATGCAGGCCATTATGTCTGCCGGTTCGAGTTGCGGGTAATCTCTCAGAATATCCTCAGACGTAGATCCTTCCGCAAGGAAATCCAAAACCAGAGACACCCAGATGCGATGGCCGCGAATGCAGGGCTTGCCGAAACATACTTTAGGATCAATGGTGATTCGCTTCAACAGTCCTTCGTTCGCCATAATCGACGCCTCGCTTTCAAAGCATAGCACTGGCAAGCAGATCGCTGCATAATTGAGTAGAGTAGCCGAGGTCCGCCGTAGGCGGGGGGGTTGGTGGAGCATCCTCACGTATCAGGTGGCACCCGGGGATTGCTAGCGAAACCACAATGGTTGCGACAAAGAATCCCATTCAGGCAAGAGCGGTTTGTGCAGGGTGCCAGGCGACCGTTGAGCTTCCGGTTCAGGTTTGGCGTGAATCGCCGGGGCATGTTATCCTAAACAGCGTAACAACATACGATTAAAGAGTAGGAGCGCAGCTGATTCAGTGTTAGCCCCAGAGAAAAAAGCCGCTTTGATTGACCAACACCGCACTCATGCGACCGACACCGGTTCGCCCGAAGTGCAGATCGCGATCCTGAGTACACGGATTGGTGAATTGACGGAGCATTTTAAGACGCATAAGAAGGACCATGCCTCCCGGCGCGGTCTTCTCATGATGGTGAGCCGGCGTCGTGGCCTGCTCGATTACCTCAGAAAGTCAGATACCGAACGGTATAAGACTGTCATTCAGAAACTCGGCATCCGAAAGTAACGAAGCCAGCGGTTTGCCAGCCACTGAACAACAACGTTTCTGGCGTATTGTGCGTCGTACCATGCGTCCATCTGCACGGGCCTTCGTGGCGCTTAGGCGCCCTTGCGGGTTCGTCCAATCTCTTTTGGCGGACGACTTCTCCACTCCATCTCCCGTCGTTGTCACTCTCTCCCCTCGTGCCTGAAAACGCGCGGGTCGAGGTGTATCAGATTTCACAGCGGCGGCGAACCGGGGCCCTATCGGTTGCGTTCAGAACGGAAGGAATTAACAAATGAAACACGAAGTTACGGTCGAGCTGCACGGCGGCAAGTCCATCCACTTTGAAACCGGTAAATTAGCCAAGCAGGCACATGGTTCCTGCATTGTGCGCATCGGCGACAACGTTGTTCTCGCCACCGCCTGCGCCAACCCCGACCCGCGTGAGGGCATCGATTTCTTTCCCCTCACGGTCGATTACCGCGAATACACTTACGCCGCGGGACGCATTCCGGGCGGCTTTATCAAGCGCGAAGGACGGCCCAGCGAGCGCGAGATTCTGACCAGTCGCCAGATCGACCGGCCCATCCGACCGCTGTTTCCCGAAGGATTCCGCTGCGAGACCCAGGTCATTGCCATGGTGCTGTCGGCGGATACGACCAACGATCCCGACGTCGCCGGCATTAACGGCGCATCGGTTGCGCTCAGCGTCTCCGATATTCCATTTCATGGCCCCATCGGCGCGGTTCGTGTCGGCCAGGTCGACGGAAACTTTGTCATCAATCCCACCTATGACGAGCAGCGCGGCGGCAAGCTCAACCTGATGGTTGTCGGTACGGCTGACGGCATCGTGATGATCGAATCCGGCGCTAAGGAAGTCTCGGAAGAAACCGTGGTGCAGGGCATTGAGTTCGGCCATGAGCAGATCAAGAAAATCTGTGCTGCCATCAGCGACCTGGCCAAGAAAGTCGGCAAGCCCAAGCGGACTGTTGAGCCGGTCGTGACCGACGAGGCCTATCTCGGCGAGCTGCGTTCCAAGTTTGGCGAGCGCCTGCTGGATGCCGTCAACACCGAAAAACATCCCAAGAATGAAAGCTATTCGCTGATCAAGCAGCTCAAAGACGAAATCAAGAGCGCCATTCCCGAAGAGGACGAAGTGGGCCGCAAGAAGGCCACCAAGTACTTCGATCTTCTGCGCGAGCAGATCTTCCGCGAGCAGGTGATCAAGGACCGGCGCCGTCCGGACGGGCGCAAGTTCGACCAGATTCGCGATATCTGGATTGAAGTTGGAGTGCTGCCTCGCACTCACGGCTCGTCAATCTTTACCCGCGGTGAGACGCAGGCGTTGGTCACGACGACACTCGGCACGGGCGAAGACATGCAGCGTTTGGAGGCCTTCGAGGGCGAAGCCAAAAAGCGCTTCATGCTGCACTACAACTTCCCGCCGTTCTCGGTGGGCGAGGTTGCATTCCTGCGCGGAGCAGGTCGTCGTGAGATTGGCCACGGGGCGTTGGCGGAACGTGCTTTATACGGCGTGCTGCCGTCAGAGACCGATTGGCCGTACGCGATGCGCGTGGTCTCTGACATCCTGGAGTCGAACGGATCGTCGTCGATGGCGACAGTCTGCGGAGCGTCGCTGAGCTTGATGGACGCTGGCGTTCCGCTGAAGGCCTCGGTTGCAGGCGTGGCCATGGGACTGGTGAAGGAAGATGCGGATTATGCCATCCTCACCGATATCGCGGGTGCAGAAGATCATTACGGCGACATGGACTTCAAGGTGGCCGGCACTCGCGAGGGAATCACTGCGTTGCAGATGGACATCAAGGTGATGGGCATCACGCCGCAGATCATGCGCGAGGCGTTGGAGCAGGCCCGCCACGGACGTTTGTTCATCCTCGACAAGATGAACGAAATCATTGGCGAGCCCCGCACCACGGTCAGCGAATTCGCGCCCCGCTTCTACACCTTGCAGATTCCCACCGACAAGATCCGCGACCTCATCGGGCCGGGTGGCAAGGTCATTCGCGGGATCATCGAGCAGACCGGTGTCAAGATCGATGTCGAAGACACCGGCAAGGTGAATGTTTCGTCAAGCGATCAGGCAGCGGCGGCCAAAGCCCTGCAAATGATCGGCGACATCACCGCGACCGCTGAGGTAGGGAAAACTTATCTTGGCAAAGTCACTCGCCTGGCCGATTTCGGCGCGTTTGTCGAGATCATTCCCGGCACGGATGGGCTGCTGCACATCAGCGAAGTCGCCGAGCACCGCATCAATGATGTTCGGGACGAACTGAAGGAAGGCGACCAGGTGCTGGTAAAGGTCCTGGCGGTTGAAGGCAACCGCATCAAGCTGTCGCGCAAGGCAATTCTGAAAGAGCAGCGCGCCAAGATGGCCGCCGAGAGCGGCGAGCCTGCGCCCGAGGGTGCCGAAGGCGCGGTGACCTTCGAGGGTGGACACGAAAAGGCCGACGAGCCGAGCTCGGAGCACAACTTCAATCGTGACGGCGAGCGTCGCGAGCACGTCGGCAGCCGGCACGACGGCGGACGCCATGGCGGCGGGGGCAGCCGCGGAGGACGTGGTGGCCCAGGTGGCGGACGTGGTCGCAGCGGACCGGGCGGTGGGCGCGGCGGACCGCGGCGGTAGGGATTCGGCAGTCGCGAATCGAGTCGGTTCGGCAAGGGAGGGCAAATGCCCTCCCTTTTTTTGGTCTCCGCGTCAAGACAGACGTCTGATCAGGTACGCCAGTCCTAAAGATGCCACCTTGGTTCCACTATTTTCCGATTGAATCGGCGGGTAGGGTGGATTAAATTTCGCCGACTTTCATCACGGGAGGAGTATTACTATGCGACTCGTGCTGCGTTCACTGTTCGCAGTTGCTCTCCTTGCGCCGCTGGCGGCGCAGAGCCAGGATCAGATGCCTTACGCCCCTATGGCGTCGAGCAAGTTCATGAATTTGCCCATGCTTCCGTCGTGCATGACTCTCTCCGCGCAACATGGAGACCCGATGAAGGGCGCTGCCATTCTGCTGATAAAGTTCAAGAGCGGCTGCGTTGTGCCGTGGCATTGGCACACCGCCGACGAGAACCTCTTGATGGTGTCCGGCAAAGGCAAGGCGGAGATGAAGTCAGGCGGCGCTCACCCGATGGCGATGGGCGACTACATTTTCTTAGCGGGAAAGCAGGTACATCAGTTCACCTGCATCAGTAGTTGCGTGCTGTTTGACGTGATCGGTGGCGCGTTCGACATTCACTACGTGGACAGCGAAGGCAAAGAGATTCCCGTGGAACAAGCGTTGAAGCCGATGGCCAAGCCCGCGGCGATGCAGAAGCCTTAAACAACCCCTGCGTCGTCCTCCCGGAGTTAACGCTTTGCGCCTGCTGAATCGTCAGTGGACAGCAGGTCAGCGAGCATTTAGAGTCTGCGTGTGGAAAGCCACACCAGTCGTCTTCCGCTGATTGCTCGGGCCGAGGAGCATGCCGGACGCACGGCTGTTGTCGATTCGAACGGATCCTACACCTACAGCGATTTGCTGGATGCTTCGGCTCGGGTGGCGAGTGCGCTGCTCGCTGGCCGCGAGGATCTTCAGGAAGAGCGCGTGGCGTTTCTTTCGACGCCTGGGTTTCCCTGGGTTGCGGTGCAATGGGGCATCTGGCGGGCCGGTGGCGTTGCCGTCCCACTTACCGCTCAACACTCCTAAGGTCCGAGCTGGAATACTTCATCGACGACACCAAGGCGTCAACATTGGTCTTCGACGCTCTGGCCGAGCCACTGCTGGCACCCATTGCCGCGGATCGTGGCATTCGCGGGATGTTTTATAGCGAAGCTGTGGCATGCCAAATGGGACAATTGCCGGACAACGCCAGCGACCGGCGTGCCATGATTCTCTACACCAGCGGCACCACCAGCCGGCCAAAGGGCGTGGTCACAACTCACGACGAACATTACCGCGCAAATCAGGTGCCTGGTGGAGGCATGGGAGTGGTCGGCCGACGATCGTATCGCACTGTGCTTGCCACTGCATCACGTGCACGGGATTATCAATGTTGTTTCGTGTGCGCTGTGGTCAGGGCGCGACTTGCGAGATGCTGCCGCGCTTCGACGCAAATGCCGTGTGGGAGCGCATCGCCGACGGCAGCATAACCCTGTTCATGGCGGTACCAACGATTTACGTGAAGCTCATCACCGCTTGGGAAGCCGCATCCGCCGGAACGTCGCGCCCAACTCAGCTAGGCGTGCTCCAAGCTACGCTTGATGGTCTCTGGCTCGGCGGCGCTACCGGTGAGTACTCTAGAACGCTGGAAGGAAATCAGCGGCCACACACTGCTGGAGCGTTACGGAATGACTGAGATCGGCATGGCGCTGTCGAATCCGCTGCGTGGCAAGCGCGTGCCGGGAAGCGTGGGGACGCCACTGCCGAGCGTCGAGGTGCAGCTTGTCGGTGAAAGCGGCCAGCCGGTTGCTCCGGGAACAGCGGGTGAGATCGAAGTTCGTGGTCCCAGCGTCTTCGCGGAATATTGGGGCAAGGCTGAAGCTACTCGCGATGCATTTCGCGATGGCTGGTTTCGCACTGGCGATACTGCGGTCGTCGAAAATGGTGTCTATCGCATTCTCGGCCGGACCAACATTGACATTCTCAAGACGGGCGGGCACAAGGTATCCGCGCTGGAGATTGAAGAAACTCTGCGCGAGCATCCGTCGGTCGCCGAGTGCGCGGTGGTGGGCGTGCCGGATTTGGAATGGGGCGAACGCGTCGCCGCGGCGGTGGTACTGAACGATGGCAGTGCGCTCGATCTGCCGTCGCTGCGCGCTTGGGCCAAAGAATTTCTCGCGGCCCACAAGATTCCGTCGCGGCTTCTGGTGCTGGACGCGCTTCCACGCAATGCCATGGGAAAGGTGACCAAGCCCGCGATTGCGAAGATGTTTCTGACTGCGACCAGCAGCGATATGATTCGCGCCGAGACATTGCATGGGGATGACGTATGATAAGGCCTGTTCACAACAGCCATCGTCAACCGCTGCACTTGTGATCCGGGACATACCCTCCTAGTCGGCGTTAGCGATGTAATGGCCTGCTCACGATAGCTATCGTGGAATCGGCCGAAATTCGGGTAAACTCTTGACCCACCGCGGACTCGGTACCGCGAGGCAAACTGTAACAGTCAAGTTGTCGTGACGAGCTAACTTCAACCGACATGTCCAGCGACGATTACACCGACAGGTATTCCGGGATGGCCGATGGCGAATTAGCTCAGCTCATCTCCACGGCCCAGAATCTTTAAGCGACATCGCACGAGAAGTATTTGACGCAGAATGCAGAGGCGAGGTCTGTCCGATGAAGCTCTTGCCAGAGAATACCCGCTGATGGGACAGCGAGGAGTGGGAGAAGAGCCAAATCGAATTGGGAACGGCACATGTGTTGCGGAAGTCCGATTCAAAGGAGCAAACGGTGGCTCTTGATGTCGTTTAATGACCGTCGAGGCCTCGATTGAAGTTGCCACCGAGAGCCGGGAGCCGAAGCTGGATGCACTATCTCTGCGTTACAACTCGGTGGGCGCGTCGCGGCGGCGGCAAGGGCTGCTCACGGTTGTCAGTTCATGCTGACTGCAAGGGCCGAGAACTTCCATCATGGCTGTCCCAATCTCCCTGACACCATGCGGCGATTGCAATCCTTCGCCGAAGCTGGCGCTGATTCGTTTATGCGCCGGGGCTGCCGAGCCTCGAAGCAATCCGTGAGGTTTGTGCGTCAGTTTCCAAGCCGGTCAATGTCGTCATGGGACTGAAGGGCGCCACCTTCTCGGTCGAAGAACTAGACGCAGATGGAGTAAAGCGGATCAGCGTGGGTGGTGCTTTCGCCCGCGCCGCTCATGGAGCCTTTGTGCGGGCTGCGCGCGAAGTGAAAGACAAAGGTATCGTTTTACTTTTGCACCGATGCACTGCCTCACAGAGGCGAGCGCCTACATGGCGAACGTCAAGCAATAGTTGCAAATCGAAAGAGAGTGCTTACTCCTCGTAGCAAGGAGAACACCTTGGCCAACGACGCAGTGACCTTTACACGACCCACAACTCACACCAAGCTTAACCGCCAGCAAATCACTGGATTCTGGGGCGCATGGGCCGGCTGGACACTGGACGGCATGGATTCGGTCATCTACGCACTGGTCTTAAGTCCAGCGTTGACCGAACTGCTTCCGAAGTCGGGGATCAAGGCCACTCCCGCGACTGTCGGGTACGCTGGCTCCGTGCTGTTCGCACTCTTCCTGGTGGGATGGGGACTGTCGCTGATCTGGGGTCCGATCGCCGACAAGTTTGGCCGTACGCGAGTACTCGCCGCCACCATCTTCGTTTACGCCATCTTCACTGGTGCCGCCGCAATGTCGCAAACGGTCTGGCAACTGGGATTGTTCCGATTGCTCGCCGGCATCGGAATTGGCGGCGAATGGGCGCTGGCCGGCACGTACGTCGCGGAAGCGTGGCCGGAAGACCGCCGCAAGATGGGCGCGGGATATCTGCAGACCGGTTATTACGCCGGCTTCTTTCTGGCTTCGGCGCTCAATTACACCGTGGGAGCACACTTCGGCTGGCGCGCCATGTTCTGGTGCGGCATGACACCGGTCGTCGTGGCCGTCATGGTTCTGCTACGGGTGAAAGAGCCGCAGCGCTGGGAACAGAAAGCCAAGGCAAAGGCCGCCGGCGGGCTTTCTTCTTTGCGCAGGATCTTCAGTCCTCCTTACACCCAGCGTACGGTGGTGAACACAGTGCTGCTGGCGGCGGCCATCTGCGGCTTATGGGCGGGCGCGGTCTATGCGCCGAGCGCAATCATTGCTCTGGCGAAGAAGGCCGGAATGTTGCAGCCGCAGGCGGTGCGTACCTCTTCCTTGGGCATGGGCCTGTTGTCTCTGGGCACCATTCTGGGCTGCCTGGCGGTCCCGCCGCTGGCCGAGCGCTTCGGTCGCAAGCGGACGCTGGCGTTCTATTTCCTCGGAATGCTTATCTGTATCCTGCTTAGTTTCGGATGGGCGTTCTACCTGCCTCAGGGACTTCATCCCTTCATCGCGGTGCTCTTCTTTCTGGGATTCTTTGGCGGCAACTTCGCCGTGTTTAGTCTCTGGTTGCCGGAGCAATACGGAACAACGGTGCGTGCGACCGCGTTTGCGTTTACTACTTCGTTCGGCCGCTTCATTGCTGCAGGTGTCAACCTGGGAGTTGGCGCTCTGGTCATGCGAATGGGAACTCCCGGCAAGCCCGTGGCCTGCACAGCGATTGCCTTTGGGATCGGACTGCTTGTCATCCCCTTTGCGGTAGAGACCCGTGGCAAAGTGCTACCGGATTAAGGCTTGCAACACGACGATCTATTTTCCCGTCCAACACGCGGGCCGTTTTTCCAGAAATGCCGAGATGCCCTCCTGCGCGTCGGCGGCGAGCGAATTCATGCTCATCACTTCCTTCGCATAGGCATAGGCTTTTGGCTGGTCAAGATCGATCTGGGTGTAGAACGCCTGCTTGCCCAGCGCAACCGTTAGTGAGCTGGCTTCGGCAATGCGCGCGGCCAGTTTGCGGCTCTGCTCTGCCAACTCTGCGGCCGGAACGACCATGTTGATCAGTCCCCACTCGGCAGCAGTCACGGCGTCAATCATCTCGCCGGTCAGCAGCATCTGCAATGCCCGTTTGCGCCCGACCGCCCGGCTCAGCGCGACCATGGGTGTGGTGCAGAACAGTCCAATCTTTACCCCAGGGGTCGCAAACGCCGCCTGGTCGGA
The DNA here is from genome assembly GCA_963721155.1 of uncultured Acidobacteriaceae bacterium. GTDB lineage: Bacteria > Acidobacteriota > Terriglobia > Terriglobales > Acidobacteriaceae > Bog-257. Next base: position 170,167 of record CAVRID010000011.1, read on the forward strand.
GGCCACGGCCAAATCGCAGGTCGCCACCAGTTGGCATCCGGCCGCTGTGGCTATGCCTTGCACCTCCGCGATTACCGGTTGCGGAATCGATTGCACACGCGTCATCAACTCGGTACAGACATCGAACACCTCGCGATACTCGTTGATATCGCGTCCCACCATCTCGCTTAAATCGTGTCCTGAGGAGAAGACTTTGCCCGCGGCCCGCAACAGCACGACACGTAGCACGCGATCGCGCCCAATTTCGGTCAGGCATTCGATCAGGTCGGTCATCAACCCTAGCGACAACGCGTTGCGTCGCTGCGGCCGGTTCAGCGTAATAATCGCAAGCGGTCCTTCGGTCTCGAACAGGATGCTCTGGTACTTGGCAATGGTGGCGATTTGCGATTCAGACATCACGAAGCTCCTTCTACTACGCGCGCTTGCTGGCGCAGCACGTTCTTGCGTATCTTGCCAGTTGAGGTTTTGGGCAATGCACCAAAGTGTACCGCCTTCGGGCATTTGAAGTGTGCCAGGCGCGCGCGGCAGAAGTCGATCAACTCCTGCTCGCTGACCACTGCGTCTTCCTTCAGCAGCACATAAGCATGCGGCACCTCGCCCCACTTCTCATCGTGGCGGGCGACAATCGCGGCCTCCAGCACCGCCGGATGGTCGTACAGCACGCGCTCCACTTCCAGGGAAGAAATATTCTCTCCTCCGGAGATGATGATGTCCTTGGCACGGTCGCGCACCTCAATATAACCATCCGGATGGATTACCGCCAGATCGCCGGAGTGAAACCAGCCGCCGCGAAATGCGGCCACAGTGGCCTCTGGTTCGCGATAGTAGCCCAGCATCACGTTGTTGCCGCGCATCACCACTTCTCCCACAGTAAGCGCGTCAGCGGGGACGTCATGCATGTTTTCATCCACCACCCTCATGTCCGTGCCGAAAACTACGTAAGGCACACCCTGCCGTGCCTTCAGGAGCGCACGCTTTTCCAAGGGAGCATCGTCCCAGTCCGTGTGCCAGGCACATACCGAGTGCGGCCCATAGGTTTCGGTTAGCCCATAAACATGGGTCATCTCGATGCCAACCGCTTCCGCCGCGCGCAGCACAGCCGGAGGCGGAGGTGCTGCGGCGACTACCATCCTTATTTCGGGGCGGAAACGAATCCCCTGACGCGAGCAATACTCGGTGAGTGTGCGTACCACGATAGGCGCGCCGCAGAGATGAGTGACGCCTTCATCCTGGATCAGCTTGACGGCTCTCTCGGCATTCACTTCCGGTAGACATATCTGCCGCCCTCCGACCGCCGTGACCGCCCAGGGGAAGCACCAGCCGTTGCAGTGAAACATGGGCAGCGTCCACAGATAGACCGACCGGTACGAGAGCCCGTGCTCAACCACTTCTCCGATGGCATTGAGGTAGGCGCCGCGATGGGTGTACATCACGCCTTTCGGCACGCCGGTCGTGCCGCTGGTGTAGTTGATGGAAATGACATCTTCCTCGCCCGGTGCGTGCGGCGCCACAGGGTTGTTGCTCTCGCCGAGGAAAGCTTCGTAATCGGAGATCATCCGCTCCAGCTGCGGAATCTGCGCTCGAACCGCTTGCAGCGGTGCGAGCAGGTCGGCATCGCCCAGCAGAATTCTGGCGCCGCTATGGTTCAGAATCGTGGCCAGCTCAGCGCCTTGCAGCCGAATGTTGAGCATGACCAGTACCGCACCGATGAGCGGGACTGCGAAGTGCGCCTCCAGCGGCAGAACTCCGTTACGCGCTAGCACGGCCACGCGATCTGCGGGCGCAATGCCGGCCTGCTGCAAAGCGGCGCCGAAAGCGTGTACGCGATGTTGCATTTCGGAATAGGTGAAGCTACGGTCGCCATCGACTTCGGCCGTGCAGTTGGAGTAAGCAATTGCGTTGCGGGAGAGAAATTCCAAGGGAGTGAGCGGCGATATCATACGGCCCGCCTGGATTGGGGATTTGGCGGCGATTATATCGCAGCCGATATCAGACTTCTGTGACGTCCAACCAGGAAGCGAAAGAAACTAGATTAGCGGCAGGATTCAAGGGCGGGAACTTTTCGCCGCCATCCAAGAGCAGGAAGTCAACACACGCATAGAGACTCGACCCGCTACACGTAGCCAACTAGTGTGTTCCGCGTGATGCGTACGCGAGTTCCAATAATTCCGCGACCCAGAACGTGGGAAACTTATGGAAGCAAATTGGGTTTCATAGCTCGTAGGTAAATTGACTCTCGATTGCACGGAAGCAAGCCATGGCGCGCCTTTTAAGAAAACTCGCAGAGTTGCGGACCATGATGGTAACGTCGAACGCGCCGTTTACTGTTGCCACGGCGTACGTGGCGGCATTGATCATGCAACGAGTGTCCAGGAGCGTTGGACGATGAAGATGAATCTCGTACATACAGCCGTGATTTTAGCGGTGCTGATGGGTGGTACCGCGGTTTATGCGCAGATGGCCCCGGAGCAGAGTGGCGGCCAGTGGGGTCATGGCCCGCACCAGCCCATGACGGCGGACCAGCGGCTGCAGCACATGACCAAGCAGTTAAACCTGAGCGATGCACAGCAGCAACAGATCAAGCCTATCTTGGAGAACGAGGCAAAGCAGATGGATGCCCTGCACGCGGACTCCTCACTTTCACAACAGGATCGCATGAGCAAGATGATGCAGATCCGGCAGGATACGTCGAGCCAGATCAAGCCGATTTTGAATTCCGATCAGCAACAAAAGTATGAGCAGATGATGAGCCGCCAAGGTCACGGACACGGTGGGCCGGGCCAGAATCAGCCGCAAGGGGAGACTGCCCCGCCTCCGCAGTAGCTTGGGGTAGATATGTAGCCGACTAGCGGCAAGTGGTTTAGTTCGCTGGTAAGTTGGCTGAGAGTGTCGTTACACAAAGAGTCACGCGCAGGCTACCGGTGCCGCGCGTGACTTTTCGATTTCGGCGTTGCCGACGGCAGCCTCGGGCAGCTAGTCGCCAATACGACCACGCAACTCGGTTTTCATCCTAAAATCTCTAAGGGAGTGGAGTTGCGATGCACTTTCGTGTGTCCGTCATTGCCATGCTGTTGTTATTTCCCGCTTTTCGTCGTGGGACAACACGGAGGCCACCATGGCTCCACAGGCAGCAGTGGCGGGTCAACGACACCATCGGATGATCCCGACCTAGCAACCTTCAAGCATGCCGTCGCTGTACAAGCCAGCGAGGAACAGACGGCGCAGTTTCACCTGATGATCAAGAGCACGCAAGCTGCGGAGCGGCAGGCACACGATCTTCAGGCTCCGTTGCCGAAAGACAGTAACGCAGAGGACTTGACCAGGAAGGCGGGTAGCTTACAGGACTCGGTGGAAGAAGCGCAGAACCAAAATCGAGCTTTTCGACGATCGTTCTCAGATTCACAAGAAGCTGGATTGAAAAACCTCACTAAGAAGCTGACCAAATCCGACTCGGCTGTCAGCAAAGGGGCTAAAGCAATCTCACAGCAACTGGATCAGAACACGCTTACCTTTGAGCGGCTCGTGAAGGCCGCAGCGAATCTGGAAAAAGCACTCGCTGAGTTTCACACGGACCAGATGAATCTCGGCAAGGAGATGGGCATCGAGTCGCATTAAACCTACGGCCGGTAGCATCGTCTTGGAGATCAGCCCACGAGCAGCACGCGGCCTGATTTCTACGGTTTGTCCGCTAGTTGGCAGTTATTGCCGTAGGTAAACGAATGCAGCGATAGTCCCGGGCTTTCCGGTTGCAGCGCGATAAGGTGCGCGCTGAAGCCCGGGCTGCGCACCAGGTAGTACATGCGGCCGCCTGTGACCTCGATGTAGGCGCCGTGGGCGTCGAATTGCACATCCGCACCGGCGCTGTCTTTGGGCAAGGGGCTGCCATCCTGAAATAGGTTGACGCGAACCTGTTTCGCACCTGAGAGGCTGAGCACCGCGTAGAGCGAGCGGGCGTGATAGCGGACTTCGGCCGCCGCGCCATGATCTTCTGACGTCACGCCATCGTGCTCGACACGCCAACGGCCCACAAGCATGACGCTGCCATCAGGAGGCGAATGTGGCGGCAGGAAATCGACGACCTCTCCCTCGTGGTGGTCCCCCATGTCCGCAACTGCGCTGCGTCCATAAAGTGCGCCGACATAGGTTTCCTGCGTGGTGACGCCGCATTGCGGGGTGAATTCGTTTTCGTCGGGATCGAGCACGATCTTGGCGACCTCAGGATGTGCGACCGCCAACAGTTCACGAATCTTCGCTTCCATCTGCTGGTTGTTGCCTTCGCCGAATACCTCCATCACGATGTTGCCCTGCTGATCTACAAGAAAACGGTCAGGCCAACCCTGAGCGTTATAAGCTTTCCAGGTTGCTCCCTTCTGGTCGGCAACCACCGGCCAGGGGAGCTGGAACTCCTTTGCCGCCTTGCGCACGTTGTCCACATCGAATCCGATATTGAATTCGCCGTAGTGTACTCCGATGACCTCGAAACCGTAAGGATGATACTTGCGATACCAGCGTTTCACCACGCCGAAGTCACGGATGCAGTTGACGCAGGTATATTCCCAGAAATCGATGAGCACGACCTGGCCTTTATATCCCGAGATATGGTGCGGTACGGGGGCGCCTTGGTCGAGCCACACAACCCCCTCGCCGAAGTCTGGTGCGGGATGGATCTTGAGGTCTACTTGCCCAAGAGCCGGGCTGATCTGTATGAAGAGGAGGAGTAGCAGGGGGACGAACGGTAGCGTGAATTTTCTTCGTGACATACCATATACGACGTTGATTAGCTGTTTTGGTTTGTCCAGAAGTATCGACCCGATGTATTGGAAAGGCAATCTCATGTCTATGGATTATCTACTGAAGACTGAACCTTCGGTGTACTCGTTTGCGGATCTGCAGCGAGAGAAGGTGACCGTTTGGGATGGGGTAACGAATCCGGCTGCCGTCAAGCACCTTCGCGAAATGACGCCCGGAGTGAGATTGATCATCTACGAGACCGGAGATCGCAAGAGCGCTGTGGGCACCGCCTCGGTGGTTTCGGTTGATGCTAGCGATCCCAAGACTCCAGTGGTGAAGATCAAGGTTGGCAAGTCGTTGGCTGAGGCAATCTCTCTGCAACAGATCAAAGCTAACCGTCTATTCGCGGATTCGCCGCTGGTGCGTCAGGGAAGGCTTTCCGTCGTGCCTTTGACGCGAGCAGAGTATAAGGCACTGACGGGCGAATAGGATTGCACCAGGCTACGAAGCTGCTGCTATATCGCAACCTCGTTCGCGGGTAGCGGCTCCAGCGCAATGGGCTGCGATCCGGGATCGACCACGCGTTGCATCAACACCGCGGCGATTGCCATGAAAACTCCGCCCGCGATTACTGCAGCCAGCCGATTATTGTGTAGCAAATGATTCATCACCCAGCCGAAACCGAGCGAGGCAATGATCTCGGGTAGGACAATGAAGAAATTGAAGATACCCATGTAGACGCCGATGCGATTCTCAGGCAAGGATCCGGCAAGCACGGAATAGGGCATCGACAGTGTGCTTGCCCAGGCGATTCCCACACCAACCATCGAGAGCAGCAGAAAGTTCTTGTCGTGAATGAAAACTACCGAAATCAAGCCAAGCGCACCGCACAACAATGACAGGCTATGTGCCCACTTGCGTCCGACAAGCTTGGCTAGCGTCGGCAGCAAGAAGGAATATCCAAAACACACCGCAGAGTACATCCCAAAACAGATGCCGGCCCACTCCACACCCGTAGTGTAAATCGGCGACGCCTGGTCAGCCGCGCCAAATACGTTGCGCGCCACCGCGACCGGGAAGTACAGCCACATGCAGAAGAGCCCAAGCCAGGTCAAGAGTTGCACCGGAGCTAACTGACGCATGGTCAGCGGCATTTCGCGAATAGCGGTGAATATCTCGCTGGCGTGAACGCTTATTCCGCGCTTCCCGGACTTTCGCTGCTGAAATTCCGTCATATCCTGCGGCGGATATTCCGGAGTGGAAATGATGGTCCACAAGACCGCTCCAAAGAACGCCGCGGCGCCAATGTAAAACGACAGCCGCACGGTCAGCGGGATGGCATGTCTTGAGCTTTCTGCCGCGAGGTGAAACACGTTGGTCAGCAGCCAAGGCAGCGCCGACGCGACGACCGCTCCGAGTCCGATGAACAAACTCTGCATCGCGAAACCGGCAGTCCGTTGTTCCTCCGGCAGCAGATCGGCAACGAACGCGCGGAACGGTTCCATGCTGATGTTGATTGAGGTGTCCAGGATCCAGAGCAGGCCAGCCGCCATCCACAAAGCGGAGCAGCGCGGCATCAGGATCAGTGCGCAGGAACTGAGAATCGCCCCCGCCAGAAAGTAGGGACGACGGCGCCCCAAGCGCGTCCAAGTGTGATCGCTAGCATGGCCGATGATGGGCTGAACAATCAAGCCGGTGAGCGGAGCCGCCAGCCAGAGGATCGGAATCTGATCCGCCCGCGCTCCAAGATACTCATAGATGGCGCTCATGTTGGCCATCTGCAGCCCCCAGCCAAACTGGATGCCGAGAAAGCCGAAGCTCATGCTCCAGATCTGCCAGAAGGTTTTGTTCGGCTTGTGCATACTTTTTCCAGAGCCAGGGCGTGGTACTTGTACGTGTTCGGCGATAACCAATTCGCGGATGAACCGGAGCCTAAGCGTCGCCCGACATGATTGTCAATAAGACCTTCAGATGAGATCGGTTTCGACCATGAGAGAATGCCGCAATGAGTATCACGACGCCGGCAACTCTACCTGATCGCAGGGATAGGCGAACGAATCGCGCCGTCCGTCTGCGCCTTCTTGGCCTCGCTTTGATGCTGACATTTTCGTTGGCAGCATCGGCCCAAGCCGGTGGCCAGCCCAAGGTCTCTAAAGTCGAACCTCCAAATTGGTGGACCGGTTTCCAGCCGACGGTGATGGTCTTACTCTACGGCGACAATCTGGCCGGAGCGAACCTCTCAGTAAATTATCCAGGCGTCTCTGTCGCCAAAATACAAAGTCAAGCCGACGGTAAACATGCTTTCTTGTGGCTAAAGTTAGATCCCGAGACGCGGCCTGGAGACGTCATCATCAGTGTCAAAACAGTCTCCGGTGAAACTCGTGCAAATCTGCCGTTACTCCAGCGCTCACTGCAGCAGGGCAAGTTTCAGGGAATCACGCCCGACGATGTCATTTACCTGATCATGCCTGACCGCTTCGCCGATGGCGATCCCACCAACAATCAGCCGAAAGAAGCCGCACCGGGAACGTATGACCGTGCTCGTCCGAAGACCTATCACGGCGGCGACCTGAAGGGCATCCAGGATCACTTGCCGTACCTGAAGGATCTTGGGGTCACCGCGCTGTGGCTCACGCCTCTGTATGACAATGACGACTCCACCTCCGACTATCACGGCTATGGCGCGGTCGACGAGTATGCGGTCGAAGATCACTTCGGCACCATGAAGGACTATCAGGAATTGGTGGCTGCGGCCCATCAGCTTGGGTTGAAGGTGCTGCTGGATATGGTGCCGAACCATGTAGGCCCTAAGCATCCATGGGCGACATCGCAACCGTCTCCGAGCTGGCTACACGGTACGGCTGAGCATCACCTCAACACCGACTACGACTATGCGCCGATTGCTGATCCACATGCCGTGAAGGCAAACTACGTAAGCGCGCTCGAAGGATGGTTTGCTAATGTCTTGCCCGACCTGGCGCAGGAGAATCCTCTGGTCGCCGAATATCTTCTGCAGAATGCTTTGTGGTGGGCAGAGAGCGGCGGCATCGATGGCTTTCGCATTGACACCTTTCCCTACGTTCCGCGCACCTTTTGGACGTACTACAACAAAGGCCTATTCTCAACCTACCCACACTTCTTCACCGTCGGCGAGATCTACAACTCCGACCCGACGGTCACTTCCTACTGGGCCGGAGGTCAGACCGGTTTCGACGGCGTTGATACCGGTCTGACCACTCCATTCGACTTCCCTATGAACTCAGCGATTCGCGAGGTGGTTGCTCATGGGGCCTCGGCAAAGAAGATTGTTGATGTGCTGCGGCAGGACCGGCTGTATCCGCATCCCGAGTTGCTGGTGACGTTCATAGGCAACCACGACATGAAACGTTTTCTCACCGATGCCGATGGCTCCCTTGAAAAGTTGAAGTTGGCGTTTTCTTTGTTAGCGACGTTACGCGGGATACCGCAGCTTTACTACGGTGACGAAATCGGCATGACCGGCGGTGCCGATCCCGACGATCGCCACGATTTTCCGGGTGGCTTTCCTGGGGATATTCACAATGCTTTTCTGGCCAGCGGCCGCTCACCAGAAGAGCAGGAGGTTTTCTCCCATGTGCAGTCGCTGCTTCGCCTTCGGCGAGAACATCCTGCCTTAAGGCAAGGACGCCAATGGCACGTTGCCTGGGATGACTCCTACTATGCGTTTGTGCGCGAAACCCCTGAAGAAAAACTGCTCGTCGTGTTCAATAGCTCGCCGAAGGCACGGGACATTACCATTGCGACCGAGGGGACGAGCCTCGAAGATGCGCACCAGTTTGAAAACCTTTTTGGAGCAGGGCAAATCGTCTATAAGAACAAGACGTTGCGAGTGTCTCTGCCGCCAACCACGGAAGCGATCTACGCTGTACGCTAATGCAAGCGACAATCGCGACTCACCACTCGTGCATTAGCGGCAGTAATTCATTTCTGATTTCGGCAGTTCATCGGCTTGGTCTCGGCGCATTGCTCATTGCATGTGCTGGCCACCGTTGATGGAGATATTGGCGCCAGTAACAAAAGCGGCTTCGTCCGAGCAGAGATAAATGATTAAGCCGGCGACTTCGTCGGGACGTGCCGAGCCGGTTGATTGGAATCTGCGGAATGATTTTGCCGTCGAGGATGTCGGTGGGTATCGCCATCACCATCTTGGTTCCGATGTAGCCGGGCGAGATGGTGTTGACGGTCACGCCCTTCTTGGCGACTTCAAGAGCCAAGGACTTGGTGAAGCCGTGCATTCCGGCTTTCGCCGCCGCATAGTTCGTCTGGCCGAAGGCGCCCTTCTGGCCATTGACTGACGAAACATTGATGACGCGGCCCCATCCTCGCGTGACCATGCCATCCAGAACCTGCTTGGTCATATTGAATACGGAATCGAGATTGGTGTGGATAACCTCATCCCAATTCGCTTTCGTCATCTTCTTGAAAGTGTGGTCGCGCGTGATACCGGCATTGTTGACCAGAATATCGACTGGGCCGACCTCTTTCTGAAGTTTCGAGACCCCCAGTTCACACGAATCATAATCGGCCACATCAATGGGAGTTGACAAGAACTGATATCCACGCTCTTTCATGCCGGAGAGCCAACTCTCGGCAATCGCATTGCCGGGCGAGTGCGTGACCACCACTTTGTAGCCGGCATCATGCATTTTCGTGCTGATGGTTTCACCGAGTCCGCCCATACCACCGGTAATGAGTGCAGTTCGTTGTGCCATATTTATTATTCACCTCACAATATCTATTGTGGATTGACGAGCGTACTTTTGGCAAAAATGTCAGCCGCAAAATGTGCAGCCGGCAGGCTCGAAAGATCGGCGGGATTCAGGCTGACAACCAGGCTGCAACCGGCACGGCTGCACATCCGTGTGACCGCGGGTTCGCTCCTCCTCTGCTACACTCGAATGTTTTGCAGTGCGTTTTGGACGTGCTAGTGAACATCATGTGAGGCAATTATGGAAATCAGAACAGTGGGGGTAATCGGCGCGGGCACAATGGGCAACGGCATCGCTCACGTCTTCGCCAAGAGCGGATACAGCGTGGTGCTGGTCGATGTGGAGCAGCGCTTTATCGATCGGGGTCTGCAAAACATCAGCAAAAACCTGGAACGCGAGGTGGCGAAGAACAAGTTGACCGCCGAGCAGCGTGACACAGCGCTGATGCGTATCACAGGCACAGTTGATCGCACGAGGCTTGCCGATTGCGATTTTGTAATAGAGGCAGCCAGTGAGCGCTTTGAGATCAAGAGCGAACTTTTTCGCGATCTCGACACGATCTGTCGTCCCGAGGTCCTGCTTTCGTCAAACACTTCGTCCATTTCGATAACCAAGCTGGCTGCCGTGACTAAGCGGCCCGATAAAGTCATCGGAATGCACTTCTTTAATCCTGTGCCGATGATGAAACTGGTGGAGGTGATTCGCGGACTGGCGACCTCAAACGAGACCTTTGCGACGGTCAAGGCGCTCGCCGAGAAATTGGAAAAGACGCCGGTCGAGGTAAATGATGCGCCGGGATTTGTGTCCAATCGCGTACTGATGCCGCTGCTGAACGAAGCCATGTACACGGTGATGGAAGGCGTGGCCACTCCCGAAGCGGTGGATGAAGTCTTCAAGCTTGGTATGGCGCACCCCATGGGCCCGCTGACCCTGGCGGACTTCATCGGACTCGACGTCTGTCTCGACATCATGCGCGTGATGCAGTCCGGCCTCGGCGATCCCAAATACCGCCCCTGCCCATTGCTCATCAAAATGGTGGATGCTGGGTGGCTCGGCCGCAAGTCGGGGCGTGGATTTTACCAGTACTAAAACAAACCAACCGAGCGTGATCGCGAGGAGAACATGAATTTTGCCGCCACTGTTGATCACATCGAGAACCGGACGTTCTCGGAACTGAAGGTCGGCGACTCCGCCAGCATCTCCCGTACCCTCACGTTGAAGGACATCGAACTGTTCGCGATCATGTCTGGCGACGTGAACCCGGCACATGTGGATGAAGAATTCGCCAAGAGCGACATGTTCCACAAGATCATTGCCCACGGCATGTGGGGCGGTGCGCTCATCTCGACCGTATTAGGTACCCAGCTTCCCGGTCCGGGAGCAATCTACCTTAGCCAGTCGTTACGCTTTCGCCGTCCGGTGACCGTGGGCGACACGATAACGGTGACTGTCAAAGTGGCCGAGATGGACGCGAACAAATACCGCGTAACGCTCGAATGCCAGGCTAGCAATCAGCGGGGCGAGATCGTGATCACGGGGACCGCCGAGGTCATTGCTCCAACGGAAAAAATCTCACGCGAACGCGTCACTCTGCCTGAAGTCAAACTGCTGGAGAAGGGGCGACAGTATCGAAGGTTGATCGAGCAGACCAAAATGCTGTACCCGATTCGTACGGCGATTGTGCATCCGGTGCAGACAGCAACTTTAGTGGCAGCGATAGAGGCGGCGGAGGCTGACCTGATCATTCCTGTACTAGTGGGGCCCGAAGCAAAGATTCGCGCGGCTGCGGAAAATGGAAAGCTCGATATCACTCAGCTTGAATTGGAAGCAACGGAACACAGCCATGAGGCGGCGGAGCGGGCCGTCGGTATGGCGCGAGAGCATAAGGTTGAGGCGCTGATGAAAGGCAACCTTCCCGCCGACGAGCTACTACAATTTGTGGACTGCCCCCAAGGGCTGCGTACCGGGCGATGCATAAGCCATATCGCAGCCCTGGAGCTACCCAGCTTTCCACGTCCGTTATTTATCACCGACACGGTGGTGAATATCGCGCCGACGATTGAGCAGAAGCGCGATATCGTGCAGAACGCGATCGAGTTTGCGCATTCTCTGGGAATGTCCCTTCCCAAAGTTGCGATCCTGTCTGCGCGCGAAGAGGTTTCGTCAAAGCTGCCTTCGTCATTTGACGCTGCCGTATTGTGCAAGATGGCCGACCGTGGACAGATAACCGGAGGCCTGCTCGATGGACCGCTTGGATTCGACGTGGCAATTTCCGAGGTCGCAGCGAAGGCCAAATGTGTTGAGTCGCGGGTTGCGGGCTATGCCGACATTCTCGTGGTTCCCGACCTTGAGGCAGGTGCCATTTTGGTGAAGCAGCTCGAATATACCTCTGACGCACAGGTGGCCGGTCTTGTGATTGGTGCGCGTGTGCCCATCATCGCGACCAGTCGTAACGGCAGCGCCTTGGAGCGTCTAGCTTCTTGCGCCCTGGCGCTGTTGCAAGTACGCAACAAACAGACTAACGCGACATCACCAACGGTTTTGCCAATATGAATTGGAGTGGGGCCGGTTCGGGACGAACTGCAGTGCTTTCTAACGATTCTGTGACCGTGAGACCGAGATTTGTGACTGTGATCACAGTTATCGCACCGCCGAAGTGCCACTATAGTGGGTAACCGGAATTTCCGAACGATCGCCGGCAGCCTGAGTAGGGTAAACGCAAACGATTCTTCGGGGTTCTTGAGTAGGGGTTCGGGATTTTCGTTTGAGAGTGTTTCTAAGACCAACCTTTTCTAACCGTGTTTTTGATCGGCGAAACGCAACACCACTTGCAGGACTCAGCAAGAATTCTGCGGAAGGAAACGCGCACCATGGCACGCACGATTGAAGTGACCGATTTGATTTTGCGAGATGCGCAGCAGAGTCTTCTGGAAACCAGTATGGCTCTCGAGGATGTCATTCCGATCTGCGAAGACCTGGACAACGCGGGCTATTGGTCTCTCGAGGTCTGGGGCGGCGCATCGTTCGATTCGTGCATACGCTTGCTGAATGAAGACCCATGGGAGCGGCTGCGGACCTATCGCACACTGCTGCCCAGGAGTCGACTGCAGATGCTTTTGCGAGGGCAGAACCTGCTGGCCTATCGCAACTTTGACGATTCCATCGTCAACCGGTTTGTAGAGCGAGCAGCCCTGAACGGTATTGACGTATTCCGCGTCTACGACGCGTTCAATGACGTGCGAAACCTGAGGACAAGCCTGCAAGCCGTCAGGAAGATTGGAAAGCACGCACAGGGATCGATCTGCTATGCCCCAAGCCCGGTGCACACCGTGGCGGCGTTCATAGAGATGGCGCAGCAGATAAAGGAACTGGGTTGCGATTCTATCTGCATTCGGGACGTGAGCGGTTTGCTTAAACCGCAGGCCGCTTACGATCTGGTAACGGGCATTAAAGAGAAGTGCGGCAAAGACACGCTGGTCAGCGTCCACACCCACTCAACCACCGGGGTGACCATGGTGTCGCTGATGAAGGCAGTGGAGGCGGGCTGCGACATAGTGGACACGGCGATTAGTTCGCTGGCATCCGGCCGGGGACACAATCCGACCGAGAGCTTTGTCGAGATGCTGGAAGGGACGGGCTACGAATGCAGATTGGACATGGAGCGGATTCTTCGTGTGAAACGGCATATCGCCATGGTTCGCCCACGCTACCGCGCATTCCTTGATGAACATGTTGGAGTTGAGACCGAAATATTTGAGAGCGGGATTCCAGCGTCAATGATTTCGAGCACCGAAATGCAGCTCAAAGGGCAAGACTCGGGTCATTCACTGCAGGATGTCCTGGCAGAAATCCAGAACGTTCGCCGAGACGCCGGCTATCCTGCTTTGGATCCCCCAGCAGACCAGATTATTGGCACCCAGGCGGTGTTCAACCATCTGCAGGGAAGGTACACGGTACTTACCAGTGAATTTTCCGATTTGATGCTCGGCTATTACGGCACCGCATTGGGAGAGAAGAATGCCGAGGTGCTGGCGATGGCGTCGGCGCGTGCAGGCAAACCGGCGATCAGTTGCCGTCCGGCAGACTTACTTCAGCCGGAGTGGGAACTGAGGCGTGCGGCAGCTGCGGCCCTGCCTGGCTTCGGCGGCACGGACGAAGACGTGTTGACCTACGCCATGTTCCCCAAAATTGCAGCACATTTTTTTAAAACCCGCACGGAAGGCCCGAACCAACTCGGCGACGAGCTGACAACCGAGGATTCAAGACCGTCAGATGCGAATCGCCACAGCGGCGCATCGGCATCGCCAGTGAGCTACGTAGTAACCCTTAACGGTAAGGAACACAAAGTCACCGTGGCACCGGCGGCGAAATAGCGACAGCGCGCTTCAGGCTATTGAAACGCGCCAGGGAGGCATAGATGGCTACACCTACACTTAAACCGGCCGCCACTACCATGGCCGAGCGAATCAGCGAACTCACCGAGAAGCGCCAGAAACTTCAGCAGGGCGGCGGCAAACAGCGAATCCAAAAGCAGCATGAGTTGGGCAAACTTACCGCCCGGGAGCGTATAGCAAAGCTCGTGGATCTCGACAGCTTCCAAGAGATCGGTCTTTACGCAAAACATCGCGCCACCTTGTTTGGTATGGCGGATAAGGAACTGCCGGCGGATGGAGTGGTGACGGGATGCGCGACAGTTGATGGCCGCTTGATCCATCTTGCCAGCCAGGATTTTACCGTTGCGGGCGGAGCAGCCGGCGAGGTGCATTGCGCGAAAATCAAAGAGATGATGCAGCTTTCGATGAAAACTGGAAGCCCATTCGTCTTCATCAACGATTCCGGTGGAGCGCGCGTTCAGGAAGGTATCGACAGCCTGGCGGGCTATGCCAGCGTGTTCTATAACAACGTCATGCTTTCTGGTACGGTACCCCAGATTTCCATCATCTGCGGCCCTTGCGCAGGCGGCGCAGCCTACAGCCCAGCGCTCACCGATTTCATCATCCAGACCAGGCGTGCGCAGATGTTCATCACCGGTCCGCAGGTGATTAAGCAGGTGACCGGAGAGACGGTAACCGCGGACCAACTGGGTGGGCCGGCGGCACAAATGAATCGGTCGGGAGTGGTTCATCTGATTGCGGAAGACGACGATGGAGCGTTGTCTCTGTGCCAGAGACTGTTGAGCTTTTTGCCGTCGAATAACTTGGAAGATCCTCCCCGTCTGGCGTACACCGATGAACTGGAAATCGATCCCCAGCTGAACGACATCGTGCCGGCAGAATCCAAAGTTGGCTACGACATGCGAACGGTGGTTGCACGCGTGCTGGACCAGCAAGATTTCTTCGAAATTCAGCCGGGGTTCGCAGCCAACGTTGTGATCGGCTTCGGCCGCTTGCAGGGACGCTCGGTGGGAATCGTCGCAAATCAGCCTTGCGTACTTGCCGGAGCGCTCGACATCAACGCATCCGACAAGATAGCCCGCTTCGTACGGTTCTGTAATGCGTTCAATATTCCGCTTCTTACCTTCGTCGACGTGCCGGGATTTTTACCCGGTGTCGAGCAGGAGTACGGGGGCATTATTCGCCACGGAGCAAAGGTTCTGTTCGCTTATTCGGCTGCCACCGTTCCTAAGATTACGATTGTGATCCGCAAGGCATATGGTGGCGCGTACATCGGAATGTGCTGCAAGGACCTGGGAGCGGACCGGGTGGTAGCATGGCCGACTGCAGAGATCGCGGTGATGGGCGCCGAGGGAGCCGCGGAAATTGTCTTTCGGCATGAGATCGACTCGGCGGAAGACAAAGTGCAGAAGCGAGATGAACTGATCGAACTGTATCGTCGCACGTTTGCCACTCCGTATATATCGGCTGGGCGACGGCTCGTCGATGACGTGATCGAGCCCGCTGAAACCAGGAGATATCTCGCACGGGCATTGGAAGCTTTACACACCAAGCGAGAGCTTCGTCCAGCAAAGAAACATGGTTTGATTCCGCTCTGAGACAAGGAGGCGCAGGCGTCATGCATACTGCCACAACGATTACGCCCGAGACTTTGGCGGTGATTGCCGCGAGCGTTACGACATTCCTCGGCAAGAAGGTGCGAATTCGGTCCGCCCGGACGCTGCAAACGCCCTACACGGTCGAGCCTTGGGCGCGGCAAGGCCGGTTGATGGTCCAGACATCGCACAACCTTGGCCAGCCAAGACGATGAACCAGTTCGCGGAGAGCGCTCCTTGAGAGGAACCGACCATGAAACTAGAAATATCGGTTGATGGGCAAAGGTATGAAGTCGAAGTCGAGGTCGCCGAGGACGACGATTCTCCACGGGCGCAGGACAACCGCCCCGCTCCGGCGACAGCCACCATTCAGTCGACCGTGTTGCGCACTCCTCCTACTCCGGGGGTTTCGTCGGATCCCAACGTCGATGAATCCAAACTATGCCGCAGCCCAGTGGCGGGAATCGTTGTACGGATCGATATCGAGGCGGGTCAGCAACTGAAGGTCAATGACCTGATGGTCGTGCTCGAGGCCATGAAGATGGAAACCAACGTGACGGCGCCAATCGCAGGGAAGGTTAAGTCAGTCAATGTATCGTCACGAGACGCGGTGAAGATCAACCAGATTCTGGTTGAATTCGAATAAGGTCGCACTTTAAGGTACAGGCGCGCCGGAATTGCTCTTTGCACTACTGCACTGCAGCCGGCGAACGCTTTCCCGCTTCTTATGCATAGTCAATCGGATGTTTTGCAATCCACCGTTCATCCCGGACCGTGCCCATTTCCTTCAAGGCTCCACGTGCCATACTGGTGGTGAGGCTGCGAGTCTTCCACGTGAAACCAGCGGCGAAACCGATGGTGCCCCCTGCCACTCCAAAGGCAATGGTCCGTGAAACACTACGACGATCGAACCGCCGGAATGAGAACAGACCGGCACAAGCGCCGATGGCAGCGAGGCTCAAGGATGCAAGCGCTGATCGGGCCAAAACTTCAGAGACGCATTGCCCCTCAAGTTGTGAGTCCCGTCCCCTGCGCAATCCCGACAGGCCCGAATGCGCCAGAGCCTTAGCGTAATGCAGATTCTCTTTCAATGTTTCTTCCGTCACAAAAATACACCCTACCATAACGGTCTCACTCTAGAGTACATTGGGTCTGTGATTTGCGTCACTAGGGGCAACCGTTAAAGTCACAGCACGAGTGCTTAAATTTCTCGTACGTTACACATAACGCTCGATGAGAGAACGCATCTGAGCCTTTATCGCAGCGAGAGCGAGGAGCCGGAAACACAAGAAAGGCCCCGGGTTCTCAAGCGGTAATGGGCGCCCAAGGATCGCTGCCAAGCGAATCGTTGATGTGCCCGCCAGAATCCCAGGGGGCAGGAAGAAGAAAGTAAATGTTTCTGAAGCCTTTCGTTATCAACTCTCACGGACGCATTGTCTTCCCAGGAAACTTTTTCCCAGAGCTGGATTTTAGGGTATTTAAGGGCCTCAAGCAGTTTGCAGCGGTTATCCGGCGAGACTTCGGAGAGAAAGCGCCAACCGAGGCAGAAATTGCGGCGCGGGTGAAAGCGGGTGAATACAAGACACGGTATGAACTTTGTCGCGATCTGGTCTTGAACCGGTTTTGGGTTAATCGGTATACCCTGACCATGTACGAGAAACGTCCTACCCGCTGGGGAGATCTGCCGCGGCAGCGGGACGACATTTTCCTGCCGGTGTACAAGCCACGGGATTCCTCCGCAATCGCAACCGCGATCGAGGCTGGGTATCAGGACCTGCCACCCTCGTGGGACGAGGAACTGGAGAATCGGAGTTTCGGCATCCTGCTGAATGTTTTTCGCAACAGCCTGAGCGCCGGAGGCGAGCTTCGGCCCATCCGTCCAACGGTGGCCGAGGCGCTGGCGGATCCGGCGAACCGGACGCGGCAGCTGCGGATTTACGATCCCGATTATCTGCGCTACACATTCGACGATGTGGTCGACTGCCTGCATCCCGTGCCTGAGTTAGAGGCACTGATGCGGCAGTGCATGATCCTTCATAACCAATATGCCTGGGACCCATCGACCAGCACACAAACCGAAATCGGCAAGCTGAAAGACGACGATTACGTGGTTGCCTTTCATCCGCGGAATGAAGACGTGCTGCGCTTCATCCAACGGGTAAAGCAGGACGAGAATTGGGGACCGCGGATTCGGCCGTACCGGATGGTTCGCGCCGACACTCTGGCCCTGAGCCAACCCATCAAGCCATATCCGCCGGTGGAGGTGAGCAAGCGATTCAAGATTCTTCCCAGGTTTGAGGCGATCGCCGTCTACGAAGGCGAGATCACCTGCACCAATGCAGACCTCATCCGCAACCACGCGTACTGCTGGTCGCGCATGAGCGCCGCGGAAATCAGCGCGAAAACCGGCATCGAGGAAAGGCGCTACACCCAGTTGCCACTGGAGGACATGGCCCTGATCGCGGCCAAAAAAGCGCTGGCAAAGTCCGGACGGCGGCCCGCTGAGATCGGTGCGGTGCTGTTCTGCACGTGCACCAGCACCAAGCTCATTCCCTCGGTTGCCACCTGGCTCTCGGGTGAACTCGGCCTCATGCAGACGCATTCTTCTTGCGACATCGTTGCTGCCTGCGCGGGAATGTCGTACGGCCTCGCCGAAGCCGTGCGCTTGCTGCAAGAGATTGATCGGCCCGTGCTCCTGGTCTGCGCAGAAAAATTCTCCGACAAGATCGGAACGGTGCGCACATCACGCATGATCTTCGGTGATGGAGCGGCGGCGATGGTAGTTGCTCCTGCGCCGGAAGGCACCCCGTCTGATATCGACTTCTTCCAGACATACGCCAGCGGACCGTGGTCGGAGGTGAACTCCATCATCTGGCCTAATCCGGAGTTCGACAACAACATCACCGTTTACGGACCCGAGGTGAAGGCCCTGGTGACGCGCTATCTGAAAGAGATGATGGGCGAATTGGCCCAGCTCCCCAACCCCAATGGAGGTGGAGGGTCGCTCATCGATGCGATCGAGCTGGTAGTCCCTCACCAAGCCAACAAAAACATGGTGCTCACCCTGGCCGAGGCCGCCGGGATCCCGGGTGACCATATCTTCTTCAACATCGAACGGGTTGGCAATACTTCGTCCGCCAGTATCCTCATGGCGGTCCATGACGCCGTCCGCGAAGGCAGGATTGACCGCCCGATGCGGATCTTCGCGCCAGGCTTCGGTGCCGGCGCGGTCGGAGGCTATGTGGTGATGCGGGTCGATCCGGCGATTGTCAGCGTAAATTCGGAAGACAGGAGTTTAGAAATGGTAAATGTTGCAGTGGGAGATGGAAATTATCATCCGACTTCGCTTACCGGCAGGGTCGCATTGGTAACTGGGGCAGGGCGCGGCATTGGACGCGCAATCGCGCTCGAACTGGCGCGTCGCGGCGCGAACATCGCTCTGAACTTCCGATCCGACGCCGCGAATGCGGAAAGTGCGGCCGCAGAGATTCGCGAACTGGGAATCGATTGCATGCTCATACAGGGCGACGTGGCCAAGAAAGGCGAGGCGGCGCGCATCGTCAAGGAAGTGCTCGATAAATGGCAGCGGCTCGACATTCTGGTCAACAACGCCGGTATCACGCGCGATCGATCGATGCGCAAGATGACCGACGACGACTGGGCTGCTGTGATCAACGTCAACCTCAACGGTACCTTTTACTGCACCAGCGCGGCGGTACCGGCCATGATCAACCAGAGGTTTGGTCGAATCATCAACATTGGTTCAGTCGTTGGGCAGATGGGAGCATTTGGACAGGCCAACTATTCAGCCAGCAAGGGCGGTATTATCGCCTTTACCAAAACGCTTGCCCTTGAAATGGCGAAGTTCAACATCACTGCAAATGTTATTGCGCCTGGATTCACTTCGACCGAGATGGTGGACGCGATTCCCGAAGAGATTGCCGCGCAGATCAAGGCCAAGATTCCTTTGGGACGGTTCGCCTCGCCGGAAGAGATAGCCAAGGCGGCCAGCTTCCTGGCGGCCGATGGGGACTACATCACTGGGCAAGAGTTGAACGTCAACGGCGGGTACCACATGTAGGGGAGCGAAAGCGCTAGGGAGGGAGAAACCTGCCAGGGAAACAGAGAAGTTATTTAACGACTTTGAAAAAACAGAATCCTCACCGACTGAAGTCGGTTCGGGATGACAAATAATCAGGGAACTCACAACGGCGCACCTGAAGGCGCGCCCCTTCAAAGCAGCTATTTCGACCGTGGGCCCAGCCATCCATTAATGTGTGGCCAAGTGTGCTTGCTAGCGCCGCTGCCCGCCATAATTCCAATATGACCGCCGGCAATCCGGAAGAGCTCCTTGTCCTTGCTGCTTACCTTCGCCATGATTGGTTCTGATTGGCAAGAGGGAGTGATGTGATCACCCTCGGCGATGACAGTCAGGAGATTGGCCCGAATGCGGCCAAGATCGACATGTTCGCCTCGGATCACAAGCTCTCCCCGCATCAGCTTATCGTTCCGATATAGATCGACGATGAGTTGCCGGAAGGCGCCTCCCGCCAGATTCACGTTGTCTGTGACCCAGGTGTTCATGGCGTGCCAGGCTTCGACCACTTTGGGATCATCGAGATTGTCCCAGAGCTTTACATAGTTGCTGACATAGTTCTCCACTGGCTTCAGCGCCTTGGCACCGTAATCGATCATCTCTCCCGGCATGTTCCCGAACGCTCCGAGTACCTTGTCGATATCAAAATAACGTTCGTCGGTCCAGCGAGCAAAGGTAAGATTTTCTTTGTCGGAAAATGACAGCGGCGCCGTGAGCAGAATCAGATTTCGCAGACCGTCGTCGCCTCGCAGCGCGGCGTAGATAGTTGTGAGGATGGCGCCGATGCACCAGCCAAGAAGGCTGAATTCTTCCGACCCCGAAACCACCTTGAGTTTGCGGATCGCGCGAGGCATGTACTCCAGAGTGTAATCGTCGAACTTGAGATTTTTGTCTTCCGGTCCCGGCGCGCCCCAATCCAGCAGATACACGTCGTAGCCTTGGTTGACCATGTATTCGACAAAGCTGTGTCCGGGCCGAAGATCGAGAATGTATGGCCGGTTCATCAGCGCGAAGACCAATAAAAGCGGGACCGGGTGACGCTTTTCCTTAGGGACAACGGGAATGTAGCGATACAGTTTGGCTTTGTTCAACGTCCAGATGAGCTCTTTCGGTGTCTGGGCAATGGCCGCCTTCGTGGTCATTACCTTGGAGAGCGTCTTAAGTCTGTTCACTGCAAGTGTAAACGGATCGGTGAGTACCGGCGCGCCTGCCATCCTACTTGGTCCCTTTCTTTTTCTTGGATACGACCCTGGCTGGTCTAGTTCGCTGCCGAGTTGAACTCGCGGGCTTGCTCTGTCCCGGTTGCATTACCTGTTGCAGAATGCGATCAAGCTTGGCATCCAGATCATCGAGCCGCATCTCGACGTTCGTCATGCGCTCGGCGAGCGAAACCACATCCGCGCGCGAGGGCATGCTCATCTGCTCCAGCACCTTGAGCATGGTCTTCTCGACCGCTTCGCGAAAAGGAGAAGATGTGGTGAGGTAGGAATCGAGAATTGCGCCACTGGCTTGGGCATAGGCCTCGCTATTTACGGCCTCAACCATGCTTTTTGCCCAGACATCGAGATAGGCGTCACGCATGCCGCGCCAGGGATCCATGGGATCAAACGGCTTGCCATTCGGTGCTTTTTCGTCTGCCATTGCCACCCCTTCCACGACTATATACCCAGCGACAGCCCCGAAAACACTCCCATGGTTCTCCCGAGGCAAGGAGTCGGAAGTTTTCGAGGCCGTCTAGGAACCGGCAATACGATTAACTGACATTACCGCGCAGCAGCCGACTTGAAGGGCTTCGCAGCAATTTCGAGAGCTGCCTTTTGGGTCTCGATGAAGGCTTCCGTCCCACGCTGGAAGGAATCTACAACGGCCGCAACCGGAGCGCCCACGGGAGCCAGTTGTTTCTTGGCGGCCTCGAAAACCGTCTTGTTCTGCGCGGAAGCAAAGTCCAGGACCTTCTTCTGGGCTTCCACCGAGCGCTCCACCGACTGCTGGAATGCACCCGTCACGCGGTTGGCGATGTCGCCGTAAGCTTTGACTCGCGTGTTGTTGATGCCAGCAATCGTGTGGCTCTGTTCGACCGCAAAGTCGATGGCGGATTTTTGAGTTTCGACGAAGGTTTCGACGGCCTGTTCGGCAATGTCAAATACAAACGTCGCCGAGGTAAGCGGGAAGAAACTGAAGGCTTTTTTCCAGGTGTTCAGGAATTCGGTGCTCTGCTCGGCGGCGATGTCCAGAGACTTCTTCTGCAATTCGGCCAAACGCTCGACGCCATTGACGTAAAGCGGGGTAAAGGCATCCGCGAATTCCGGTTTACCGGCGGCTGCGGCGGGAGTAGTCTTCTTGCTGGACTTGGAAGTAGTAGGCATGATGTGCTCCTTGTAGATTTCTATGTTGCGAACTATGCTGCACTGCAACATAAGATAATCATACGCTCCTGCTGCTGCCTGTCAAGGGCAAAAACGAGCAATCCTGCATGGCCGCTAAAACACTGATTATTAAGAAGTACGAGAACCGACGGCTCTACAACACGGCCACCAGCCAATACATCAACCAGGACCAGGTCGCCCAATTGGTGCGGGAAGGACACGATGTCCGGGTGGTGGACGCTGCCAGCGGGGAAGACCTGACCCGGCTGATCTTGGCGCAGATTGTGGTGGAGGACGCCAAGGCCCCGGGCTCGGTGTTTCCCCTTGACGTGTTGCGCCAGATGATTGTCGCCTCGGGCCGCGCTACGCAGGAGAGCGCCTTGCACTACATGAAAGCGATGCTGGACTTGTATCAGAACGCCTACCACGCCATGCCTCCGGCGATGAACCCCCTCGAGTTTATGCGGTGGCCCCAACCCGCCGCGACGACAGGAGCTTCTCCGCCGTCTGGAGTCGAAGGAAGCGAAGAGACGCCGCATAAAGACTGGCGGAGGGAAGGGGAGATTGGCGATAAGGCAACGGAAGTGGACGAACTGAAGCGGCGCATTGCCGAACTGGAAGCAGCTTCGCGGCCCCGGCAAAAGAAGAAAAGTGGAAAAGGAAAAGCCAAGTTACGCCGCAAATCTTGACGCAGTGCGGCAAACGGACTAGTCTCGGAGCGGTTGGTTCGCAGTCGCAGAATACAGTCGCCGCGTGAGATGTCGCCGCCCACAACATCGCGAGGGCCAACTCCCGACAGAACGTGAATGATATGACGATGCCGAATACTGCCTGACAGCATGCTGGTACCGCCCCCGGATTCAGGTCGGTCGCATGACATCCATCGATGCAGAACGAGACTTGGCTGTAAGCAAGGAAGGCTTCACCATGAAAGAAACTGGGTCGCCGAAAAGAGTTGTGGTCATTACGGGAGCAGTGGCCGGCATTGGGCGCGCGACAGCGCTTCGATTTGCCGAAGAGGGAGCACGCATCGCGGCCTGGGATGTATCGGACAAGACCGCGCCGCAGTTGGAATCGGCCATCAAGTGGGCAGGCGGAGAATGTCTGTTCCAAACCGTGAATGTTACTGATGCCACGACCGTCGAAGCGGCCGCGGCGGCGGTTTTGGAGCATTGGGGTCGCATCGACGTCCTCATCAACAACGCCGGCATCGTCCGCGATGCGCAGTTGGTGAAGTGGAATGGCGGCAGCCCGGAGTCGATCATGAGCGAAGACATGTGGGATTCCGTGGTTGGCGTGAATCTGAAGGGTGTGTTCTTGTGTACCCGCGCCGTGGTTCCGCACATGATTAAAGGCGGCGGCGGTGTGATTCTGTGCGCAGCCTCCGTGGTGGGATTGCACGGTAACTTCGGACAAACAAACTACGTGGCCTCCAAGGCTGGTGTGATCGGGATGACCCACACCTGGGCGCGCGAACTAGGAAAACACCGCATTCGGGTGAACGCTGTTGCTCCAGGATTCATCGCAACCGACATGGTGAAGTCAATGCCTGAGAGGATCCTTGACGCTATGGTGGCCCGCACGCCGCTGGGACGCATGGGAACGCCCGAAGACGTGGCCAATACTTACTATTGGCTCGCTTCCGACCAGGCCGCTTTCATTCATGGAGCCGTGATTTCCGTGGACGGGGGAGTGGTGATTGGGACCTAGCCGGTCAGCTTGCCACTGATTATCGAGCGCGCTGGATTAGCGTCGCCAAGTCAATTGTCGCCGCACTAGCGTCGCCTATGACGACATACCGCAGCCCCTGCTGGGTCCACGTTCTTACAGTGAACGAGGAGCTCTTGTCCGCCAGGAAAGACGCTGGCATTGCCAGTTGAGGCGTATCGCGGAAAATGAAGACGGAAATGAAGTGGCGCTGATATCCGAATAACAAGTGCGCACCTGGCTCCTGGTGGAAATAGGCGACCCGTCCTCCCACCAGTGTGAACGGCGTGCCCTTGAGCTCCGGCAGGTCGAAGGTAAATGGAATGCGCCCCTGAAACCACGGCTTGACCGTATGGCGGTCCGTAGAGATAACTTCAACTGGATTAGCGCTGGCGAGCGCCGTCACATGGAGATCGGCAAACTCGGCGACCGTCTTGGCGCTTTGCCGGATATTCGCCGCGAGGAACAGCCCAGCGGCAATTAGCACAAGGGCTGCAGTCGCAAGCGCCCAACCTGTCCAAGATCTAATTCTTGTTGGCGCGCCAGTTGGAAAAGCGCGCGTTAGTTCTGATTCACCCCGTGTCAAATTGAGAACCTTGCTTCGCAACTCCAGTGGCGCGACGTAGCGATTTCCAGCGCGGCGGACGGCCATTTTTTCTTCCATCAGAGCCAGAGCGGTTGCGGCGCACTGGGTGCAAGTGGCCAAGTGCGCACGAAAGGCGTCCATGTCGGAAGGAGCTAACTCCGCATCAACGTAGCTTGCGACTTGGCCTTGCCATTCTGAACAGTTCATCATTCCATTACATCCGGCCCGAACCAGACTTCGCGGTGCGTTCCGCGGCGAGCATCTGCCGCAGCAGCCGGCGGCCACGGGCAATTCTCGACATCACCGTGCCAAGCGGAACCGATAGCACTTGTGCGATCTCCTGGTATTTCATTTCCTCCACA
Source organism: uncultured Acidobacteriaceae bacterium (assembly GCA_963721155.1). GTDB lineage: Bacteria > Acidobacteriota > Terriglobia > Terriglobales > Acidobacteriaceae > Bog-257. The sequence goes on from CAVRID010000011.1 coordinate 194,752, forward strand.
TCGCAAAGCAGGACGACTTCGCGGTACACCGCGGGAAGGTTGCCGAGCGCGGTTTGCAGCGCCTCGCGCGTGGCCGAAGCAAGAGCGAATGACTCTGGCGTTTCCCACGTCACCGGGAGTGTCTCCTCATCTTCTGGATCCAGTTCCACGGTCAGCTTGGCGCGTAATCCGGTGCGCGACGTCAGAAAAGTATTTCGCAAAATTCGAAACATCCAAGCCCGGAAATCGGTACCCGGCACGAACGACGAAAATCCTTGCAGCGCCTTCCTGAAGGTTTCCTGAACCAGATCTTCGGCTTCCGCAGCATCCTGGGCAAGCCAGCGCGCAAAGTTGTAGAGCGAATCGAAAAGCGGCATTGCCAGCCGCTCGAATTCCTCGTGACTGACGCTCTGGGCTTTCAATGCTTAATCTCGCTAACTCCCGGATGTGCGGTTTTATTCCCGCGATTCTACAACTTTTATTTTTTTGACTCCTATGAATCTCGAATGGGAATTAACGCGGCGTTTGGCAGTTAGCGATGACGAAGGGCAATTCGAGCGCTCCGGAAGGAATCGAAGGAGGACAAGTTCGTGAAGGTTGAAGTGAAGGAACAATCACTGGAAAAGCATGACAAAGACGGAATCGACCGCCGAGGCTTCTTGAAGTGCATGGCTTGGGCTGGTACCGGCGCGTTATGCGTGATCAAGGGCGGAGTGCTGAACTCCTACAGCCTGGGACGTGTGGCCGCAATTGGTAGCCGCGAATTGCAGGGCGAACTTAGTTTCGTTCAAATCAGCGACAGCCACATGGGTTTCGACAAAGCGGCGAATCCCGATGTGGTTGGAACTCTGAAAGCAGCCATCGACAAGATCAATGCTCTCCCAGTCGCGCCTGCTTTTATGTTGCATACCGGAGACATTAGTCATCTCTCGAAACCGGAAGAGTTCGACACCGTGGATCAACTATTAAAGAGCGCCAGCACTCAAGATGTCTTCTTTGTGCCCGGCGAGCACGACGTCCTGAACGACGACGGCAAACAGTATCTGGAGAGATACGGGAAAGGTACTCAAGGTTCGGGCTGGTACAGCTTTGACAAGAGCGGCGTGCACTTCGTTGGACTGGTGAATGTCCTGAATCTGAAGGCTGGAGGCTTGGGCAGCCTGGGAGCAGAACAACTGAAGTGGCTGGAGAAGGATGTGAAGCACCTTTCGAAAAGCATGCCCATCGTGGTCTTCGCGCATATTCCCTTGTGGAGTGTGTATCCCGAATGGGGCTGGGGAACCGACGACAGCGCACAGGCATTGTCGTACTTGAAACGTTTCGGCTCAGTCACCGTGTTGAACGGACACATCCATCAGACCATGCAGAAAGTCGAGGGCAACATTACATTCCATACCGCTGCATCTACGGCCTTTCCTCAGCCGAAGCCAGGAGAGGGGCCTTCTCCCGGACCGATGAAAGTTCCGGCCGAGCAATTGCGCGCTCTGCTTGGCGTGACGGATGTCAATTACATTCGCGGGAAACACTCACTCGCCGTTGTGGACTCAAACCTGGTCTGAGCAACGGAATCACACACGAACCACAACGAGATAAGGAGAGCTTGTGATCAAAGTCAGGACATCAATGTTGAGCATTGGAATTCTGCTAGTGGCCATCGCTAGTGGTATCGGTCTGATCACTTGTGCTGCCGCTGCACCAGCCAATGCCTCATCGGAAATCGCGATCAACATCGATAACTTCAGTTTTTCGCCTGCAACAATCACGGTTCCAGTCGGTACAACGGTCCGCTGGACGAACCATGACGATATTCCGCACACGGTGGTCAGCGAGGATAAGGTCTTCAAGTCGCAGGCTCTCGACAGCGACGGCGACTTCACCTACACATTCACGAAACCTGGCACCTACAGCTACTTTTGCTCCATCCATCCCAAGATGGTTGGCAAAGTTGTGGTGCAGTAACCGGAGGACACGTGCACCCCTTCGATCTCAAGTCGGCACTGTTCGCAAGGCACGCTCAACACGTGGTGCTGGTCCACTTTCCGATTGGGCTATTTCTCGCCGGAGTAGGATTCGACTTCCTCAGCTATTGGAAGAAGAACCGCACTCTCGCCGCCGTGGCGTATTACGACTTGCTGGTGGCAGCCGTTTCGTCTGTGCCAGTCATTGCAACGGGACTTCTCGCCTGGCGTTGGCAAGTGAAAGGCCAACGGCTTAACGGAATACTGCTTCTCCATTTGGCAATGGGACTGGTCTCCAGCGCGCTGATCTGGTTAGTTTGGAGCATCCACTTCAGAGCCCACCGAAATCCGCCGAGTCGATTACCGCTCTACCGTCTGCTCATCGAAATTGTGGCTGCGATGATAATTGCCATGACCGCTCACCTTGGGGGATTTCTGAGCGGTGTGAATGGCATCGGCTAAGTGATGTCGTAAATCATGTCCTAGTTTGGAACACCTTCATCTCTCGAGTTTGATTGACAGGCGGCCAGTCCGCACGTTACAGTTTGGTCGCCTCGACCGGTGGTTCCGCTTGCCCTCCTGTCTAGTGCAATATCCCTCGTGCCTACACGAGACACCAGTCTGACTTAACCACAAAAGAAGGAAGATCTAATGACACTTTCGCATTTGTACTCCTGCCCACGCATCCGCCGGGCAATGCTGACCTCTGCTTTGGGACTCGCGGTAAGTTTAGCGGCAATCCCTGCATCCGCCCAAGGCGTCTTCCGGCAGCTTAGCCAAGACAGTTTCACCGATCCATCCGCCCAACACATGACAGAAGTTGAACCGGGCGCATTCGCGCATGGAAGCACCATTGTGACTGCGTTTCAAGTAGCCCGTATTTCCAGCGGTGGCGGCGACGACATCGGCTTTGCCACCACACTGAATGCCGGGGCTACATGGACCAACGGGTACCTGCCAGGTCTTACCACTTTCGGTGGGGGCGGGAGCAATAGCGCCGCAAGTGATGCGTCCGTGGCTTACGATGCCAAACACGGCGTGTGGCTGATCAATACCCTGCCAATTGGAGCCGGTGTAAATGTTGCGGTAAGCCGCTCAACGGATGCCATACATTGGGGCAACCCCATCTACGTCTCGCAGGCGGGTGATGCCGACAAGAATTGGATCAACTGCGATAACACGCCGACCAGCCCTTATTACGGAAATTGCTACGTAGGCTGGGACAACTCCCAGATACAGATGACCACATCTAGCGACGGAGGACTGACTTGGGGGCCGGCAAAGGCCACAGCGGCCGGCGACTTTGGCATTGGGGTAAATCCCGTGGTGCAACCGAATGGCACTGTCGTAGTTGGGTTTGCTGATTTCAGCGGTGGCATGTCGGCGTTCACCTCCACCAATGGCGGTCAGAGTTGGAATGCAGCAGTGAGCATATCCAACGCTCCCAGTCACAATGAGGACGGGGACCTGCGCAGTGCTGGTCTTCCTTCTACAGCCATCGACGGGGCAGGCAAGGTTTACGTATCGTGGCCCGATTGCCGCTTCGAGACTGGCTGTGCTGCGAATGACATTGTGTACAGCACCTCTACCGACGGGATTCATTGGACAGCGGTTGTGCGGGTGCCAATCGATCCCATTAACAGTGGAGTGGACCACTTCATTCACGGCTTGGGAATTGACCCTGCGACCTCGGGAGCCGCGACCCACATGTCGATCACCTACTATTACTATCCAGTCTCGTCTTGTGGAGGCTCGTGTCGGCTGTACGCAGGCTTCACGTTGTCGAACGACGGAGGACAAACGTGGACCCATGGCCGCCAGCTTTCCGGACCGATGCAGCTAACCTGGCTGCCTAATACCTTCTCCGGGAGAATGGTGGCCGATTATGTTGCGACCGTGTACCCGGCGGGAACTACCACTGTTGCGAGAGCTTTTCCGATCTGGGCCATGGCATTTGCGCCGACCGGCGGCTTCTTCCACGAGGCCATCTATACCCAGGCTCAAGGCTTCATAGCAGATGAGATGACGGAACAGCGGATGAGTTCGAAGGACGACCAACCCATACCAGGAGCAAAGTCCGACCATCCGATGAGGAGACCGGAAGATCGTGACAACGAGCTTCCGACAAAGCCAGCCAACACACCTCCTGCCAAATGAACTGCGGGAGCTTCTGGAATTAGCATAGCCGCGGGGAGAGGTAGAGTGGCGTTCTCTGCGCCACGTTCACCGCGGATATAGAAACCGCTTGAGTCGCGACGGTCATCACGAATGGCCGGAGCGGCTCAGGCGTTATCATTTGCAGCGGTCTTGAAGCCAATTGATCGCTGCCGCAACCCGCTTCTGCCAACCTGATTCGAAGGATGGTCCCGTATCCTTCTCTCCAAGGTATCGCGCTTAAACCCGAGTGAGATTGACAGGCTTCTCCTTCGGTGAGTACGATTCGGGCGCTACCCATGCCTAATAAAATTTCGTCGCCGCCGGGCGCACTGCTGTCGAGGGCGGCCGCTTCTCGAATCCGTCGCAGCGTGCTGTGCATGGTTCTGGCCGTCTCGCTGCTAGCCACGGCCACCGCTCCTTCAATTGGCTCAGCCGATCCCACTCGCTATCTCAACGACATCAAGACACTCGCAGCCCCGGACATGGAAGGACGCGGCGCTGGGACCAAAGGACTGGCCAGGGCCTCGAAGCACATCGAGCAGCGATACAAGAGCCTGGGGCTTCAACCGGCGGGCACGAAGGGATACTTGCAGCCGTTCATGGTGACCACCGGCGCGAAGCTAAAGTCGGACAACGATCTCATCGTGGACAACAGCGGTAAGAAAAACCCGCTGACGTTGAACCAGGATTTTGTGCCTGTCAGTTTCTCGTCCTCAGGGTCGCTAACCGGTCCCCTTGTCTTTGCCGGTTACGGCGCGTCGGCCGATGAATTTGGATACGACGACTATGCCGGACTGGATGTGAAGGACAAGATCGTGCTGGTGCTGCGCTACGAGCCGGAGATCTTCGGCGTAAAGAGCGGCCAGCACGGCTTGACGCAACATTCGCAACTCGTCACCAAGGCGATAAATGCGCGCAACCACGGAGCCAAGGCGCTGGTGGTGATCAATGGCAAGCTGGCCGATGGGGAAGAGGACTTGCTGATGCGCTTCGGCGGCGTCAGCGGGCCACAAGACGTCGGCATCATGCTGCTGCAGGTGAAGAACGGCGTCGCGGATGCCTGGTTCAAGGCAGCCGGCAAGTCGCTAGCCGACGTTCAGCAGCAGATCAACCACAGCGGCAAGCCCGACTCTTTCGCATTCCCCGAAACGCTTCAACTGTCGCTCAAGGTTGATATCGAGGCCACGCACGCGCGTGTGAACAATGTACTCGCATACCTTCCGGGAAAGACCGGCGAGTACGTCATCATTGGCGCCCATTACGATCACTTGGGACGTGGCGATTCCAACTCGCTGGCGCCATCGCAGATTGGACAGATACATCCTGGCGCCGACGACAATGCTTCAGGGACCGCCGGTGTGCTGGAACTCGCGCGTCTTTTCGCTCCCATGAAAGGGCAACTCGACCGCGGGATTCTGTTCATGTCGTTTTCGGGGGAAGAGCTGGGGCTGCTGGGTTCAGCAGAGTGGGTGAAGAATCCGACGCTGCCGCTGGACAAGTGTGTCGCCATGCTGAATATGGACATGATCGGTCGCATCAAGGACAACAAGGTTTACATCGGCGGCGTGGGCACCGGCTCGACCTTCAAGACGATTCTGGAGCAAGCGCAGAAGCAGGAGCCAAACTTCAAGATCGAATATTCTGCCGGCGGGTATTCGGCCAGCGATCACACCTCGTTCGTGGCGAAGAAGATTCCCGTGCTGTTCTTCTTTTCAGGCTTGCACGCAGATTATCACAAGCCTTCCGACACCTGGGACAAGATCAACGCGCCGTCGGCGGCGCAATTGCTCAACCTGGTTGGTGACGTTGCGTTGCAGTTGGCCGACGCACCATCGCCGCCAACCTTCATCACCGTTGTGGAAGACAAACCGGCGGGCGGCGGTGGCGGAGGCTATGGGCCGTACTTCGGCTCCATTCCCGACTTCGGCGAAGTGAAGGATGGGGTGCGCTTCTCTGATGTGCGCCCGGGATCGCCGGCGGCGAAGGCTGGACTCAAGGCTGGAGACATTCTGGTGCAATTCGGCGAGAAGCCCATCCACAATTTGTACGACTTCACCGACGCACTGCGCCGCAGTAAGGTGGGCGAGGTGGTCGAGGTAAAAGTATTACGCGACGGTAAGCCGATCACAGCCAGCGTGAAGTTGGAGCAGAGAAAGTGAGAAGGTCAACCGGCGGGGAGTCAGCTAGAAGGTTTCTTGTTGCGAGGTATCAGGATTGAATCAACTTCAGTTTGTGCGTAAGGCTTTCATCGGAGTTGTCCTCTGTGCGGCGACCGCTGTGCCGGTGTCTTCGCAACAGGCCACTACGACGAGCGATTCTTCTACGTCATTGCTGGTTCCAGGCGAGGAGAAGCACTTGCGCAACGCGCGCCAGCTCACCTTCGGGGGGCAGAATGCTGAGGCCTATTTCTCCGCCGACGATCGCATGTTGAGCTTTCAGCATCAGGGCGAAGGCGTGCCGTGCGACCAGATCTACACCATGCCGGTGGACACGCCCGACGGAAAGCCGGCGACTCCGAAACTCGTGAGCAGTGGCAAGGGCCGCACCACCTGCAGTTACATTTTCCCTTCAGGCGATCGCATACTGTACTCTTCCACCCAAGCCGCTAGTCCGGAGTGTCCGCCGAAGCCCGACTACTCGAAGGGATACGTCTGGCCCATTTACGACAGTTACAAAATTTACACAGCAAAGCTCGATGGCAGCGACGTCAAACTGCTGACCGACGCGCCCGGATACAACGCCGAGTCGACGATCAGCCGTGATGGCAAGCACATCGTTTTCACTTCGACGCGCAATGGCGATCTCGACATCTACACCATGAATGCCGATGGCACTCACGTTAAGCAGTTGACGCACGAACTTGGTTACGACGGCGGGCCGTTCTGGTCGTATGACGGGAAGAAGATTGTGTATCGCGCCGAACATCCCACGACGCCGCAGGAAATTGCCGACTACAAGGCGCTCTACGCGAAGGGACTCATTCGCCCCGGCAATCTCGAGATCTGGGTGATGGATGCTGACGGAAAACACAAGCAGCAGGTCACACATAACGGCGCCGCCAACTTCGCGCCGTTCTTTTTTCCGGACGGCAAGCGAATCATCTTTGCTTCCAATCAGGCGAACCCTCAGAGTGGTCGCGACTTTGATCTCTACATGATCAACCTCGATGGAAGCGGGCAGCAGCGCATTACGTTCTATCCTGACTTCGATGCGTTCCCCATGTTTACCTCCGACGGCAAGCGGCTGGTGTGGGCATCGAATCGCAACGGCAAAGTGCCGCACGAAACGAACATTTTCATTGCCGATTGGGTGGAGTAAGCGCGACAAGGCGAGTTGTTATACTCGGCAGATGTCTCGCTTACTGCTGATCCTTACAGCTACCTTGGCTCTCGCCGCTTCCGCAGCGGCTCAAACCGCAACCTGGCAGATCGATCCTAACCATAGTGCGGCGCAGTTCTCGGTACGCCACCTGGGCATATCGACCGTTCGTGGCGCATTCACCAAATTGAGTGGCAGTGTGACGTACGATCCCGCCAATCCCGGCAACACAGTGATCGACGTTACCATCGATGCCAGTTCCGTGGACACGCGCGTGGAAAAGCGGGATAACGATCTGCGCAGCCCCCGCTTTTTTGATGCGGCGAAATTTCCCACGCTGACCTTCAAGTCGAAACGCACTGAGCCAAACGGTGCTGGGAAGTTGAAGGTCACTGGCGATCTCACCATCCACGGAGTGACCAAAGAGGTGGCATTGGATGTCGATGCTCCGTCAGGGCCAGTGAAGGATGCCCATGGGAACTGGCATATGGGAACATCTGCCGCGACCCAGATCAATCGCCAGGATTTCGGAGTCAGCGCAGACAAGGGAACGGTGGGCGACGAAATCGCGATCATAATCGACGTGGAGTTGATCCAGTCGGCCGCGACGGCGAAGTGAGGCCAAAAGGCAAAAGCGAAAAGCGACCTTCTATATCTGGTAATCCATCTCAATCGCCTGTTGCAGCTTGTCGGTGCCGTTGGTCGGAGTTGGAGGCGGCTGCCGGCCTTGCAGGCGGCAGACTTCGTCCTTCAGTATCTTGACCTCGTTAGCCACCGCTGACAGCGCCTCCGACAGCGGATCGTTAATCTGCTTGGGATCGATAATCACGACGCGCTTGCCTTCGCGGAAGACAATGTGGGCGGGCACGCCGACTACAGTCGAGTTGTCAGGCACATCGCGCAGTACCACCGAGCCGGCTCCGATGCGGCAATTTTCGCCGACCGTGATATTGCCGAGTATCTTCGCGCCAGCACCAACCACAACATTGCTGCCGATTGTGGGATGCCGTTTACCGTGTTCCTTGCCGGTGCCACCTAGGGTCACACCCTGGTACAGGGTGACATCGTCTCCGACGATCGTCGTCTCGCCGATAACAACGCCCATTCCGTGGTCAATAAAAAGGCGGCGGCCAATTTGTGCGCCCGGGTGAATCTCAATGCCGGTGATGAGCCGGGCGAGTTGTGAAAGCGCCCGGGCGGGGAACTGCCAGCCACGAATCCACAGCCAGTGATGGAAGCGGAAACCCCACAGGGCGTGCAGACCTGAGTAGAGCAGCACAATTTCCCAAGAGGACTTCGCCGCTGGATCGCGATCCTTGACTGCGGCGATGTCCTCACGCATGGATGCAAGCATGTCTAAACGCCTTCCGCTACCATCGCCAGCGAATCGTTGCGAAGTTGTTCGAACAGCAGGCTGCTGAGGTAACGTTCACCGAACGACGGCAGGACGACAACGATCAGCTTGCCGGCGTTCTCCTCACGTTGCGCAACTCTCAGAGCGGCAACCACCGCGGCCCCTGACGAAATGCCAACCAGAAGGCCTTCCTCCTTGGGCAGGCGTCGCGCCATAGCGAGCGCATCCTCACTGGAAACCTGGATGACCTCATCGATGTAATCGGTGCGCAGAATGCTGGGAACAAAGCCTGCGCCGATGCCTTGAATCTTGTGCGGACTGGGCTGTCCGCCGGAGAGGACTGCGCTTTCCACAGGTTCGACGGCTATCGCCTTGAACGACGGCTTCTTCGGCTTGATGTACTCACAAACGCCGGTCAGCGTGCCGCCCGTGCCAACGCCTGAGACCAGGATGTCCACTTTTCCGTCAGTATCGTTCCATATCTCTGGTCCGGTAGTTTCCCGGTGGATCTTGGGATTCGCCGGGTTGTCGAATTGCTGAAGCATGTACGCACCGGGCGTCTTTGCGACCAGTTCCTCGGCTTTGGCGATAGCAGCTTTCATCCCCTTGGGGCCGGGCGTCAACACGATGTCCGCTCCGAAGGCCTTGAGCAGCACGCGACGCTCCAGGCTCATGGTGTCGGGCATGGTAAGAATCAACTTGTACCCTTTTACCGCCGCCACAAACGCCAGCGCGATGCCGGTGTTGCCGCTGGTTGGTTCGATCAGTACGGTTTTGCCAGGCTGGATTCTCCCCGCGCGCTCGGCCTCGTTGATCATGCTGACACCGATGCGGTCTTTCACGCTGCCAACAGGATTTTGACTTTCCAGCTTGGCGACAACCGTGGCCTTTGCGCCCGCAGTGACCTTGTTGAGACGCACCAAAGGAGTGTTTCCTATCAATTCCGTGACGTCATTCGCAATCTTCATAGCGATCTCCCAAAATTTGACCGGTAAGCTATATACGATTTGATTCGACAGAGGCGAGCAAAGAATCAGCTAGAGGCAACAACAACACGAGGTTTGCTGGCGGGCGCCAACCTCGAGGTGAGAACGGGGGTCTATCTGGCTGCACGACATAACAGAGCTTAGCTTACCATCGTTGGGTGCAAAAGTTGGAGTCGCAGATTCAAAATTTCAGACCGCAAAGTGTGGGCTCGGCGGCCCAACGCTACGGAAACTCCGCGCGGGCAATCGCTACCGCCGAGATTGCAGCGGTCTCGGCGCGAAGAATAGTTTCTCCAAGTGACGCGGCGGTCCAATGCAAAGTTGCGAAACTCCGCAACTCTTCTTCTGTCCAACCACCTTCAGCACCGATAGCTAAAGCTAGCGACTTTACTTCAACGGCCGCGCGGAGAGCATCGATAAGCGATACCTCACGTTCGCTTTCGGCGAGAACGATTTGCAAATCGGAATCTGGATGACCGCAGAGCCCTCCACTCGGAGTAGAGTCCTCACTCGGGATGACAGCTGGGATATTGGGGTCGTGAAGCCCAGCGAGCGCTTCCTTCAGCTTGACTGGATCTAAAATCTCCGGAGGCGCGGTTCGCCGTGACTGCTCGGCTGCTTCGCGGGCAATGCGTCGCCAACGCTCGACGCGCTTACCCGCCGCGAGCGCGAGGTGCTTTTCGGTGCGCTGCGCAATCACCGGGATGATGGTGGTGACGTTAAGTTCCGTGCACTTCTCGATCGCCCACTCCATACGATCGAACTTGAAGATGGCAAGTAGCAAGGTGACAGGAACGGCCTCGTGGGCAGCGACTTCTTCGCCTAGAGTGAACTCTACGCGGTCGTCCTGCGCGCTTGAAACCGTGGCTAGCCGGACTTGATCGCCACATGCGACCTCGAATTGCTGGCCGATGCGTACACGCAAGATGCGTGACAGATGTGTGGCGTGCGCGCCAGTTAGGGCAGCGCAATCGCCGGAGAACTCGTCGGCAATCCAGCGGCGTCGAGTCATCGGGTCATTAGCAATAAGATGGTGGCAATGGCCATGGAGGCGTAGACTCCGCCGAACACGCGGTTCTCGCGGGCCAGATCATCTTCACTGAAAAGACGGCTGTTCAATAGGAACTCCAACGCTGAAACCATGCCTACCAGCACGGCCATCACCAGCCAGCGCTCCTGATGCATCTGCGCGCGCAGCAGAAAAGGGATGGCGAGGAGCGACAGTCCCAAATAAATAAGGCCGCCGAGGCGCGCACGTTTGCGACGCTTAGGATCCTGATAGCGCATTAGCACGATGCGCGCCAGTTCGCGCGGCCGAGCCAGTCGCGCTGCGGCGGGCAATGCGGTCACCACCAGCAGGAACCACGCGTAAATGCGGAGGGCTTTGTCCAAAAGAGGGTCTCTGTCCCGGCTTGCGGCGATTTCACTTCTTGGCAGACCGCCGGACGCGAAGTCCTCGATGCGTCATTACCGCAACCCGCGCCAGGCGAGTTATCGAGGTCGAAAAGCTGCAGAGCGGCCTCAACAAGTTCCAGATAGGCGCGACGACTTTCTTCCTGAGGACGTAATAGGATCACGCCGGCGTGGGTTCCGGGCGGATGCAACCGGAGGTCGGCGAACCCTTTATCGCCAGTAATCAACCAGCGCCCTTCAGCTTGAATTCGTTCCCAAAGAATTTCGTCGGGGAGCCCTTGCCACCCCTGTTTTACCACCGTAGTGGCGTCATTGTTGTGGCTAGTAAGTAACTCGGCTATCTGCTGAGGTAAGTCCTCGTCGACCTTAATGCGAGCGCTCACTGTCCAACGACGGGATGAAGCGGAATAAAGTCTGCGTTATTTACGGCTTCGGCCGCAAATTTAAGAGCGGCACGGATGTCATCGACGGCGAGCTGTGGATAGGCGGACAGCAGCTGCTCTGGAGTATCGCCATCAGCAATGCTGCCGGCAATAACGCTCACCGGAACGCGCGTCCCTTTAATGCACGGATCGCCATGATGGATCGCTGGGTCGATCGTGATTCGATCACGCCAGTTCATGTCACACCTCGAATTGGAGTTTACGCCGGCTACTGGAAAATGTCCTTCACCTTATTCAAAAGCGAGCGGTTGACGGGCTTGTTCTCTACCGTGGTGGTGGTCTGCAACTCCTGCAAGAGCTCGCGCTGCCGCTTGCTGAGCTTCGAGGGCGTCTGCACTTTCACTTCGACGTGCAAATCACCGCGTCCGTGACCGTTGAGCACCGGCACGCCCTTGTTCTTTACCCGAAAGATCATCCCCGGCTGCGTGCCTTCGGGAATTTTCAGGGTATGCTCGCCGTCGAGCGTGGGGACAGAAATCTCGGTGCCCAGCGCCGCCTGCGCGAACGAAATGGGAACCGCGCAATACAGGTGCTTGCCTTCGCGTTCGAAGACGGCGTGCTCCTTGGCGTGCAGCACAACGTAGAGATCGCCGGAAGGTCCGCCGTAAAGACCGGCCTCGCCCTCGCCCGAGTAGAGCATGCGAGCGCCTTCCTCAACGCCTGGAGGAACTTTTACGGCGACTGTTCGCTGGCGCGTCACGCGGCCCTGACCTCTACACTGGCTGCATGGGTCGACGATCAGCTTGCCCGAACCATGGCAGGTGCTACAGGAGCGGGATATGGAAAAGAACCCCTGCTGATAACGCACCTGCCCGCGCCCTCCGCAGGTGGTGCAGTTGATGGGCGCCTTGCCCGGAGCCATGCCACTTCCTTTGCACTGGTCGCACTCCTCCAGCCGCCTGACCTGCACTTGCTTGGTGACGCCAAAGACGGCTTCCTCGAACTCCAAGGTGAGATCTTCGCGCAGGTCGCCGCCACGTTGGGCGCGAGTACGAGTGCGTCCGCCCTGGCCGCCGAACGCGTCGCCAAAGTTGAACAGATCGCCGAAGATGTCGTGAAAATCAGTGAACACGGTGGTGTCAAATCCGCCGTTCCCGCCTGGACCACTGGAAACTCCGGCGTGACCAAAGCGATCGTAGCGCGCGCGCTTCTCGCTGTCGGCGAGGATCGCGTAAGCTTCGCTGCATTCCTTGAAGCGCTCTTCCGCTCCAGGATTGTCCGGATTGCGGTCGGGGTGATGTTGCAGCGCGAGCTTGCGGTAGGCGCTTTTGATTTCCTGATCGTTGGCCGTGCGGCTGACGCCCAGCACTTCGTAGTAATCGCGTTTTACGTTGGTAGCCAGAACTGTTTACCTTTGCCTCAGGGGCTAAAGCCCCTTGTCCCAATATTAGCGTTTGCGGACGCCTGAAGGCCGTCCCCTTCAAAACCCGAAAGCCGTCCCCTTCAAAGCTGAAAGCCATTCCCTTCACATCGTGAAGAGCGATCTCCATAACGTCGTAGTGGCCGTCTGCTTCACGGCTTGAAGGCCGTCCCCTTCAAGACCCGAAAGCCATCCCATTCAAAGAGCCATGCCCACTCGGGGGCCCTGCTCTATCCGGTCTTAGGGTGGCGAGCCACCCGCACCATCGCCGGACGCAGTAGACGGTCCCTCAACTTGTAGCCGCGCTGCAACTCATCGAGCACGTGGTTATCTTCGACCTCATCGGTGTCCACCATCTGGATGGCCTGATGCAAATTGGGATCGAACGGCTCACCCTCGGCGGCGATGGGCTGCACTCCCAACTTCGCCAGTGCATCATGAAACTGTTTGTCGATGAGCTCGATCCCAGCGTGAAAATCTTCCAGCGACGCCGCCTTAGTCTGTAACGCGCGATCCAGACTGTCGAGAATGGGAAGCAATGTGGTCATGGCCCCGGCTAGCGCGTAGTCCTTGAACTCCTGCTGCTGCTTGTCGCTACGCTTGCGAAAGTTCTCGAACTCGGCCTGGATACGCGCCGCGCGATCAAGATAAGCTGCACGCTCCGCACGGACCCGCTCCAACTCCGATTGAGCATCTTCGGTCGCGGTGGCGCTTCCTTCAGAAACGGGCTGCTCTTCCTCTTCTGCCGGCGGCAGTTCGTGGTCAAGATTCAACTCCGCCTCAGCGGAGCTCCCATTGTGCTTCTTTACTGGCATAAGTTTTATGTCGATTCGTTCCAAAGTTGATCGAACAGTCGCGCGATATACGACACCGCGGTCATGGTGTGTTCGTAATCCATGCGGGTAGGACCAATCACAGCGAGGGAACCCATGACCTCATCGCCTACACGCGCCGGCATTCCGATCAGTACGAAGTTACTTAGATGCGGCATGGCATCTTCGAGACCCACAACTACGCGTACGGCCTCCTGGCGAACGTCGAGGTAGGCGGAAAGCAAGTCCACGACGCGCTGCTTTTCTTCCAGCGTGGCCAGCAACTGGCGGAGGCGTTCCTGGTCCTGCTCCGTGATCACCAGATTTGACGCGCCTTCCACATAAACCGACTGGGCCACACCCTCCGTGGCCAGCGCGCCCTGCGCGTACAGCTGCTCCACCGATTGCATCAGGCGATCATATTCGCTGCGCTCTTGTTGAATGCGCTTGCTGATTTCATTGCGCAGCAACTCCATCTCCCAACCGCGGAAGTTCTGATTGATATACGCCGCAGCCGTTTCCAGATCGCCCACCGACAAATCCTGACTGAGCCGCAGCACCCGGTCGCGCACAAAACCATTGCGCATAACCACGACGGCCAGAACCTTTTTGGCGGCCATACGCTGGAAGTAAACATGCTCCAGCGCGTTGCGCTGGCCGGTCTTGGAGCTGACGGTAACCCCCACGCTGTGCGAAATCAGCGACAGCACATGCGAGGTGCGCTCCATGAATTCAGGTACGTCCTGCAGACCTTGCAGACTCCCCTGGATGAGGGTTTCGTCGGCGGGCGACAGTCGCGCCTCTCCGGTCAACTGCTTCACGTAGAAGCGATAGGCCTTGGTGGTCGGAACCCGTCCGGCGGAAGTATGCGGCTGCTCGAGGAAGCCTGCGTCGGCGAGATCCGCCATCACGTTGCGAATGGAAGCCGCACTGAGACTTTCGGGATTGGCGCGTGCCAAAGTACGCGAACCCACTGGTTCGCCGGTCGAGATGTAGGACTCGACTACGGCCGTGAGTATTTCGCGCTCGCGACGCCCGATGCTGGGAGGCATATCCATTTGACAATCTTTGCGGAAGCTAACCTACTGTCTTACAATTATTTACGCGTTCAGGCAGCCCACAACTCCGCATTTTTATTCTAGGAAGCGAGCCCGCCTGATGTCAAGATTAGCACTCAACTTAGTCGAGTGCCAACTACTCAAATCGGGACGTTCCAGCAAAAGGAATCTGAGTGCAAAAAGAGCAAGGTCCTGGGATCCCCTGCTGCTGCGCCTGCGCACAACCAAGACCTTGCGCAAGGGTAATTCAGATTTCAAGGAACAGAGTCGGCGAGGAGCACTGGGCCCGGTCCGTCTTGCTTTGTTGTGCCAACCCACCACGGGCTGGAAGCTCACGTGGCGGCGAGGTGCCTGGTCCGCGTGCGAGCTCGGCACACGATCGAGGGACCTGGATTCTGTCGCGTACGCACGAGCTCAATGCGCAGGCGAAAGAAAATTGGCCGCAAAACAAAAAGAGCCGGACAAGGCGTAACCGCCTTTCCGACTCTACTAATTACATTATAGCACTTTTAATGGGGTTTTGGTCTTGATTTTGTAACTTTATATCATGCTTGCACTCATCGTATTGCGGCGATTTCGACACCTATGTGGGGATTGACAAGATTTTTACAGAATCGGGCAAAAGCACTTAGGTGGTGCAAGAGAACCTCTACCGGGCGAGTTCATCGAGCCGCTCACCAATAGGCCCTCCTGAGTGCTCGCCCACAAGGGCCGAGCCCTATGGAAAGCCGGACGGACTAGTAACCGCAGGTGTCCGACAGCTTCTTGATCGTCGAGATTTGCAAGGTTCGGGCTTTCTCGGAGGAGGTCACGGTTCCGCTGATGGCGACTTTCCTGCCGTTATAACCAAGTAAGGCATCGTGGTCGCCCTTAAGCCGGTAGACCTCGCCTTGGGGCGTACCGAGTGTGAAGTCGCCGTTGATGGAGTTGACGCAACCCACCACCGTCATGGCTCTGGTACCGCCGGCGGGAGCAGCGTTTGCAGCGCCCTGACTCGGCGACGGTTGTTGGGCGAAGGCCATCACTGAAAACAGCAGAAGAGAGGGAAGCACGATCCAGGTTCGCATGTGTAATCTCCGGGTGCAGCCGTGAAATATATCGTCATCGCCGAGATCGGCGGGTTAATCCCTGAGCAAAGCCTATCACGCGCTCCTAACCTGTGAACCTTCCGACTGGAAGAAGAGCACACGGGAACGTCACAGCCGACCGTCATGTTCCTTTTTCAGCAGAGCTCGGCGGTGTAGCTTCCAACTACAATTCCACTTCCTGTAGCTCTGGTTTGGGTGGCGGAATGATGTGCAGCGCGTCAACCATCGCGTCGGCGAACTCGCTGGTTCCGGCGGTGCCTCCTACATCACGCGTGAGGTGCTTCTTCTCGGTATAGACCTTCTCCAGCGCCAGGCGGATATGGTTGGCGGCGTTTTCTTCACCGAGATGGCGCAACATCAGAATGCCGGAACGTAACACAGCTGTCGGGTTAGCGATGTCTTTGCCTGCGATGTCGGGCGCGGAACCATGCACCGCTTCAAAAATGGCGCACGCGTGTCCGAAGTTCGCGCCGGGTACCAGGCCCAGTCCGCCGACGAAGGCTGCGCAAAGGTCGGAAATGATGTCGCCGTAAAGATTCTCGAGCAGCAGCATGTCGTACTGGTAGGGGTTCATGACCAGCTGCATGCAGGTGTTGTCCACGATGTGCTCGCCGTAAGTGATCTCGGGATACTCCTTCGAGATGTTGCGCGAGCAGCGGATGAACAAGCCGTCCGACAACTTCATGATGTTGGCTTTGTGGATGGCATGAATTTTTTTGCGATGCATCCGTCGCGCATATTCGAAGGCAAACCGGGAGATGCGCGTGGACGCTTTTTCGGTGATGATTTTCAGGCTTTCGACTACGCCGGGTACGACTTCATGCTCGATGCCCGAGTACAAGCCTTCGGTATTTTCGCGAACGATAACCAGATCGACACCGGGATAGCGCGTGGGAACTGCGGGCAGGTTGCGAATGGGCCGAAAGTTGGCGAACAGCTCAAATTGCTTGCGCAGCGCAACGTTGATGCTGGAGAAGCCGCCGCCGATGGGCGTGGTCACCGGGCCCTTCAGGCCGATATGGGTGCGCTCTATGGACTCGGTGAGCTCTTTGGGAATGTACTCCTTGTACTTTTCGAAGGCTTCGGCACCGGCGGCGAAACTTTCCCACTCAAACTTGACCCCGGTAGCTTCCAGGATGCGGACGCTGGCGTTCACGACCTCGGGGCCTATGCCGTCGCCGGGTATTAACGTAACTTTGTATGACATTCGTTCTCATCTGACTGCCGGAGTCAGTCTCCGGTCTTGGCTTTGGCAGAGCTGTTTTCCTTGGTATCCAGCAAATCCTTCAGCTCAGCCATGAACTCGCGCACGTCTTTGAAATCCAGATAAACCGAGGCGAAGCGCACATAGGCGACTTTATCGATGCGCTTCAGGCGGTTCATGATCAATTCGCCGACCTCGCTGGTCTTGCGTTCGCGATCGGCGGAGTCCACTACGAAGCCTTCGGCATCGTTGACGATCTGCTCCAGCTTGCTCATGGAGACCGGTCGCTTCTCACACGCCCGCAATAGTCCATTCAGAACTTTTTGGCGCTCAAACTTTTCGCGCCGCCCGTCTTTCTTCACGACCATGTAGGGGATTTCGTCGATCCGCTCATACGTGGTGAATCGCCTCTCGCATTTCAAACACTCGCGGCGACGGCGAATGGATTCGCCTTCCTTGCTTTCGCGCGAATCCACTACTTTGTCGTTTTCAAAGCCGCAGAATGGACACTTCATGGGTGAGAAAAGGCGCGGGCAGACAGCCTGCATATCGATTGTAACAGTCAGAGAGGAACGATTGGCCTAGGTTATCCAGCCGCCGCCGACTATGATGTCGGCGTCATAGAACACCACTGCCTGACCGGGGGTGATCGCGCGCTGCGGTTCGTCGAACGTCGCGAGCACCTCGTCGTCGCCGCTCTTCTCGAGCACGGCATTCGCAGCTTCATGCCGATGACGAATCTTGGCCTGCACGCGCATGGGCTCGCGCAGATCGTCGACGGCGATCCAGTTCAGCCGTCGCGCGCGCAACGTTCGTGAGAACAACTCATCGCCGCTGCCCACCACGACTTCGTGCTTGTCTCCGCGAATCTCCAGCACATACAACGGCGCGCCCGTAGCCACACCGAGTCCCTTACGCTGGCCAACGGTGAAGTTGTGAATCCCATGGTGCGTGCCGACCACCTCGCCGGCAGCGGTGACCAGTTCGCCCGCGGTATCGGGAAACTGCTCGCCCTGCTCGGCAAGGTAGGCATCGAGAAACATCTTGTAATCCCCGCCGGGAATGAAGCAGATCTCTTGTGAGTCGGGCTTTTCGAACAGACGCAACCCCGCGCGCTTGGCCTCCTCCCGCACCTCAGGCTTGCGCATCTCACCCAGCGGAAACAGGGTGCGGCTCAACTGTTCCTGCGTCAGGCCGAAGAGGAAATACGTTTGGTCCTTGGCGCGGTCGGCGGGACGCTTCAGCACCCAGCGCCCGGTACGCTCGTCGAACTGGTTGCGCGCGTAATGTCCAGTGGCCAGCATCTCGGCACCGATCTGCCGCGCCGTGTTTAAGAGCTGATCAAACTTCAGATGGTTATTGCACAGGCTGCAGGGGATCGGCGTGCGCCCGGAAAGATACTCCGCGACGAACGGACGCACCACGTCATTCTCGAATCGCTCTTCCTGATTGACGACGTAATACGGGATGCCAAGCGTCTCGGCTACGCGGCGTGCGTCATAGACATCGTCGATGGAACAACAGCGTCCCTGCACCGACTCGGGCATGCCCTCGTGACCGGCGAGTCGCCGCTGGTTCCAGAGCTGAAGCGTGAGCCCGACCACGTTGTGTCCCTGCTCGCACAGCAATGCTGCGACGGCGGAGGAGTCCACCCCTCCGGACATGGCCACGGCGATGGTTTCTCTCTGCACCTCTACTTGTCGGATGATCCCAGATCTACTCCCCCCGGACCAACTGTCAGGACTGTCTTGTCAGGCATAAAGAACAGCCAGTACTTGTCTCTGTCGTCAGGATCTTTGAGGTAGTCCGCCGGAGAAACGATCAAGCGAAACTCGCTAAAGATGAACTGCGTGACCAACCCTTGAGGATCAAAGTTGACGTTGGTCAATTCACAGCCTTCGAGCCGCTGGACTGCAACATCAATGGCCTGTCGCGCCGAATCGGAATCAGCAATCTTGCGATCACCGTGAAGGAGAACCCAGTTAGCCTGAAATATCCAGAGGTACCATTCCCCGCGAAAGTGATGGTCCTCTTTAATCCGATGACCAAAGTCAATAGTTAAGAAACTTCCCACGCCCAGGCGCGCACGCCAGGGACGCTGACCCGTAATAGGCCTGAAATACTGCTGAACATCGAGCGCAACCGTTCTCATAAGAGATTATCCAAACATTCCCACGCCAATTTCAATGATCACCTTAAACGAGTAGTCCTGCTTGCTTACCTCCCTGTGCAGCCGCTCCCATTCTGTATTCGTCAGCTCGCGACCGAGAATCTGCTCAATTTCGCGTACAGCTGCCCGAAACTGGCGATTTTGCTCCCGATTGCCCAAACAAGATTCTATCTGACCTGTAGCACCACACCCGAACTGAAGCTCGAGCGAGAGCTGGGAGGGCGAACAGCGATCCTAGCTGAAGGCCGATGGCTGAGGGCTGATAGCTTTCTTCCACACTGGGCTGATCTCTCGCAGCCGCGCGACCACCTCCGGCACCAACGACAGCGCGAACTCCACATCCTCAGCCGTGTTCTGCTTGCCCAGACTGAAGCGAATGCTGGCGCGCGCGCGATCCGGCGACAATCCCATCGCGGTCAACACGTGCGAAGGCTCAATTGCACCCGACGAGCACGCCGCTCCGGTCGAAACTGATAGTCCCTTCAGGTCGAGCGCAATCACCATGGCTTCGCCTTCGATGCAATCGAAGTAGATGTTTGTCGTGTTAGGCACGCGCGGCGCATCTCCGCTGTTAATGCCAATTTGCTCGACCGATGCGACGATTCCATGCTCGAGGCGGTCGCGCAACCCAGCCATCCGTTCGGCACTGCCATTCACAAAACCTTCGCGAGCAATCTCCGCCGCTTTGCCAAGTCCGACGATGCCCGGCAAGTTCTCTGTTCCCGCTCGCCGCGAACGTTCGTGCCGTCCTCCATACATCATCGGCTGCAGCAACGTCCCCTTGCGCACGAACAGCGCCCCCGCGCCTTGCGGGCCGTGCATCTTGTGGCCGGTGATGGTCATCAGGTCGCAGCCAACTTCCTTCACGTCGAGAGGCACCTTGCCGGCCGCCTGTACAGCATCGGTGTGGAAATATACGTCGGCTTCGGTCGCAATCTTGCCGATCTCGCTCACCGGCTGCAGCACCCCAGTTTCGTTGTTCGCCAGAATGATGCTGATGAGCTTCGTCTCCGGACGCAGCGCTCGCCGTACATCATCGGGATCAACCAGCGCCCGTCCATCCACCGGCAAGTAGGTCACGGGGCAGCCCACCGCTTCGAGCCGCTTGCACGCATTCAGCACCGCGTGATGCTCTACCGCCGAGGTGATGATGTGATCGCCCGGCGTCATCAGGCCAAACAGCGCCAGGTTATCGCCCTCTGTGCCGCCGCCGGTGAAGACGATTTCCGCCGGGCGGCAGTTCAACAACTCGGCAACCTGCTCGCGCGCCCGCTCCACCGCGGAGCGCGCTTGCTGTCCCTGCTGATGAATGGACGACGCGTTGCCGAACTTCTCGAAGAAGTACGGACGCATGGCCTCAAACACTTCGGGAAGAAGCGGAGTGGTGGCGTTGTTGTCGAGGTAGACGCGATGCATAGTCGCTTTTCGGCGTTCGCTCTTCGCAAAACACAGCCAAAGCAAAATGCGAATGGCTTGTTTTCTATTGTAGCTACTTATTGGATTCAAGCGAGGGAAGAGCGATTCGGGAGTGTCACGCGCTCC
This sequence comes from uncultured Acidobacteriaceae bacterium, assembly GCA_963721155.1. GTDB lineage: Bacteria > Acidobacteriota > Terriglobia > Terriglobales > Acidobacteriaceae > Bog-257. The sequence goes on from CAVRID010000011.1 coordinate 215,594, forward strand.
TCGCAGAGCCGGGTTGGCGAAAAGCGAATAGCGACGAGCGAAAAGCGTCTCTACCGCTTCTCCATCGGCACGTATTTGTTCGGATACAGCGGCCCTTGATAATCCGCGCGCGGCCGAATCAGCCGGTTGTCATTGAGCTGCTCGATGACGTGGGCTGTCCACCCCGCAACCCGCGACACGGCAAACACCGGCGTGAACAAATCAATGTCGATGCCCAAGGTGTGATAGGTGGAGGCAGAATAAAAGTCCACGTTCGCATTGAGCTTGCGATCGGCGACGATGAACTCTTCAATCTTGTGTGAGATTTCGAACCACTTGGTGTTGCCGCTGGATTCTCCGAGGTCGCGTGACATCGTCCGCAAATGTGTGGCCCGCGGATCTTCGGTGTGATAAACACGGTGGCCGAATCCGGGGACCTTCTTCTTCTGTGCCAGCATCCCTTTCACATAATCGACCGGGTCCGCACCAGATGCATCCACAGCTTCGAGGATGCGGAAGACCGCCTCATTGGCCCCGCCGTGCAGCGGCCCTTTCAAGGCCCCAATGGCCGCGGTTACCGCTGAGTGCATGTCGCTCAGAGTCGCTGCCACCACGCGAGCCGCGAAGGTTGAGGCGTTCAGTTCATGGTCGGCGTGCAGGATGAGAGCGATGTCAAAGGCACGCTCCGCGGTCGCACTCGGGATCTCGCCGTTCAGCATGTAGAGAAAATTGCCGGCATGAGACAGCGAACGGTCAGGTTCGATGAGCGTCTTGCCTTTGCGGATGCGATCGTAGGTGGCGACTACGTAAGCCAGTTGCGCCGTGATCCGAATCGCCTTCCGCACATTTGCCTCGTGGTCGTTCACCTTCTCTTCCGGGTCGTAGTACGACAGCGCCGAAACGATGGTGCGGAGCACGTCCATGGGCAGCGCGTGTTTGGGAGCTTGCCGCAACAGACTGATGATTGAGGCATCCAATTTGCGCTCGCGCGCCAGGCTCAACTTCAACTCCTGCAACTCGGCGCGGCTCGGCAGGCGACCAAACCACAGCAGATAGCAGACCTCTTCAAAGGTCGAATGGTCGGCCAGTTCGTGAATGTCGATGCCGCGATAAGCCAGGACGCCTTGATCGCCATCGATGAAACAAATGCTGGAGTTGGCAGCGGTAATGCCTTCCAGGCCCTTGCCGCTGTGCGCCGTCGTAGACATGAATACCTCGTGCGGCTTGCTGCGCCGCCATAAAGACACAAAGGAATTGCGCGGTTGACAGGGCGGAAAGCCGCGCCCGGAGTGCAACTTACTTTTATACTCCGCACCTTCCGGACTCGTCCATTCACGCGGGTCGTCTTCGAATGCCGTTCAGTGTCCCGTCCCATCCATATGGGCGTCGGCGGCCCATGACAAAGTATTCGTCCCGAGGTCGCTAACTCTGGGGTCGATCCCACGTCCAAGGGGGCGTCACATCCGTGGGGCGGGATTGTCATGTCTGCAGGCTCGATTCTCCTCGCAGAATCCGCCATCGTAAAAGGAGGGTTGTTCCATGTACAAGTTTCGTTTGGTGCTGTCATTCGCTGTCGTAATGTTGGCTGCGGTGTTTTGCAATGCGCAGTCCACTCAGCTCGATCTGCCGCTTCAGAGCCAGCACGCCGTCGTGACTCAGCGCATAGGTGTCACCGATATCACGATTAACTACCATCGCCCGATGGCCAACGGCCGCAAAGTTTGGGGTGGACTTGTGCCTTATGGCGAAGTCTGGCGCGCCGGCGCAAATGTGAACACCACGATAACGTTCGCTGATCCCGTTACTATCGAAGGGCAGGCCTTGCCTGCGGGAACCTACGGTTTGCACATGATCCCCAACGAAGATCAGTGGACCATCATCTTCTCCAAGATGCACACTGCCTGGGGAAGCTTCAGCTACGACCAGAAAGAAGACGCATTGCGAGTCACGGTGAAACCGCAAACAACGCCTGAACTGCACAATGCCCTGGCCTATGACTTTGACCAGCTTCAGCCGGACTCCGCCGTAATCACCATGAGCTGGGACAAAGTTGCTGTGCCCTTCAAGGTCGCAGTCAACGTGAACCAGGCCGTCGAGGCCAGCCTGCACAACCAGCTGCGCGGATTGTCGCAATACACGTGGGATGCTTGGGACGATGCTGCGACCTATCTGGTAGACAACAAGGGGGACCTGAACCAGGCGCTCAAGTTTGAAGACAAATCCATTCAGAACGAGGAGCGTTTCGAAAACCTGATGACCAAGTCGCGCATCCTGGATGCGATGGGTCAGAAAGAACAGGCGGCAACCGTGCGCAATAAAGCTTTGGCCATGGGTAATGCGCAGCAGTTGTATGGCTACGCCCGCCAGTTGCAGCGCCAGAAGCAGCAGGATGAAGCCTTCGCTGTGTTCCGTACGATGGAGAAGAAGTATCCGGGCAACTGGCTTACGTATGCCGGTATGGGCCGCATTGCTTGCAGTCAGGGCGATTACACCAAGGCTACCGACGACATGAAGCTGGCGCTGGCCAGCGCCCCCGACGTAGGAAAATCCAGCGTCGAGAGCCTAATCAAGCGCCTGCAGGCGAAAGAGGACATTAATAAGTAAACTTGGACGGCGTTTCGCGGCCTTGCGCGGCGCTGTCGATCTTTGTCACATCGGAGCGTGATAAGGGCGGGCCAGACTCCCTATCTGGCCCGCTGCTGTTTGTTTCCCGCCTTCTCCCGAGCTATAGTTAAGAGTTTGCTTACCTCGTCCGGGACTCTCTGTCCGAACGACAATTTACGTGCCCGCTTCGGCGGTGCGCATCCGGAGTAATCATGTTTAAACGTTTCGTTCTGCTGCTGTGCATTCTTACGCTCGGCCTCGGCACCTTTGCCGCCGCCGACGAGGGCATGTGGCTGTTTAACGCTTTCCCGAAGGACAAAGTCCAAGCCAAATACGGCTTTGCTCCCGACCAAGCCTGGCTCGATCACGTGCGCCTTTCCTCCGCCCGTGCTCCCAACGGCTCGTCATCGTTCGTTTCTCCTGATGGCCTTATCTTTACGAACCATCACATCGCGCAGGAGTGTGTTCACGACCTCTCCACCAACGGCAAGGACTACATGAAGAATGGCTTCTATGCTCCGACAAGGGCCGAAGAGCCGAAGTGTCCCGGTGTCGAATTCATTGTCCTGGAGGACATTCAGGACGTCACAGCCAAAGTGAATGCTGCAATCACGCCCGGCATGTCAACTGCAGATGCGGGCAAGGCGCAGCGCGAAGAAATGGGTTCGCTGGAAAAGGAATGCTCCACCAGCGGCATGAGATGCGATGTAGTTACTCTATATTCAGGCGCCATGTACAACCTATACAAGTACAAGAAGTATGACGACATCCGCCTGGTGTTTGCGCCCGAGTTCGACATCGCCTTCTTCGGCGGCGATCCCGACAACTTTGAATATCCCCGTTACGACCTCGATATCTCGTTCTTCCGTGCGTACGAAAATGGTGAGCCCGCCAAGATCCACGATTACCTGAAGTGGTCGCCGGTCGGCGTCAAGGAAGGCGATTTAGTCTTCGTCCCGGGTCACCCCGGCCGCACTGGCCGTTTACTCACGGTGGACCAGCTTACGTTCCTGCGCGATTACCAATATCCCATGCAACTCAGCTCGCTCTCGCGGCGCATCGCCATGTTGCAAAAGTTCAGCGCCGTGTCGGAAGAGAATGCGCGCGAAGCCCAAAGCGACGTTTTTGGTCTGCAAAACGGCTTTAAGGCCATTACTGGCTATCAAGGCGGACTGCTCGACAAAGACCTGATGGCGAAGAAGGTCGCCGACGAGAAAGCACTGCAAGCCTTCATTAATTCCGATCCCAAGCTCAAAACTGAATTCGGCGACCCGTGGGCCGAGATCGATAAGGCTGTTGATGTTCAGAAACAGATCTACAAGCCCCTGGGATATCTCGATAACCTGGGTGGCTTCCGCGGCGATCTCGCTCGCTATGCCCGCGACATCGTGCGCGCCGCCGGGCAGAAACAGAAGCCGAGCAACCAGCGCGTCCGCGGTTTCCAGGACTCGGCGTTGCCCACGCTGGAGCAGCGCTTGTTCTCAACTGCTCCTGTCTACAAATCCTTGGAGCAGGTGCTGCTGGCTGAGAGCCTGGCTGAAATGCAGGACGTCCTCGGCGCCGACAACGCAGACGTGAAGAAGGCATTGGCTGGCAAGACTCCGGACGAGCGCGCTAAGGATCTGATTGAAGGGACCAAGCTCGAGGACGTAGCCGTCCGCAAACAACTCTACGAAGGCGGCGAAGCGGCGGTGGAAGCCAGCACCGACCCGATGATCGTGCTGATGCGCCAAATCGAGCCGGACGCTCTCGCCATCCACCAGCGCGACGAGGACGAAGTGCAGTCAGTACTGCGCCGCGATGGGGGTTATATTGGCAAGGCCTTGTTCGCCAAGGAAGGGCTCAGCGTTCCGCCTGACGCTACTTTTACGTTGCGTCTCAGTTACGGCGCCGTGGAAGGTTACAAGCTGAACGGCAAGAACGTGCCGTGGTTCACCACCATGGGCGGAGCCTACAAGCATGCCGCTGACCACGGCAGCAAGCCACCGTACCAGCTTCCCGAGAGCTGGCTGAAAGCCAAGTCATCGATTGACCTCAACACTCCATTTGATACCGTTTCTACCCCCGATATCATTGGCGGCAACTCTGGTAGCCCGGTCATCAACAAAAACGCCGAGGTGGTAGGGATTATTTTCGATGGGAACATCGAGTCGTTGCCGTGGAACTTCATGTACAGCGACAAGGTAGCGCGTTCCGTCGAAGTGGATTCGCGGGCGATCATCGAGTCGTTGCGCGACATCTACCACGCTGACGCTTTGGCCAACGAGCTGACGGGCACGCAAGCTGCGGCGATGAAACCAAATCCGCAGAACAAAATGCGGAAGCCAGTGACCAAGCAGCAATAACCTGGCGCATCATAAGCAGGGAGGCGCGGCGAAGGTCGCGCCCGCGCGAATCCGGGCTGCGCTAGTCCGGCGAGAAATCGTGGTTAGAGCCTGCGTATTGGGCCAGGATACCGAGCTACGACGAGATCGAGGGTTAGCAGCGTGATTCCCTCAACTGTCGCCTGCGCCACCAGTAAACGATCGAATGGGTCCTTGTGAATCGCTGGTAGGTCCTCCACCGCCACCACGTGGTCACTCATAATCGGCAATTCGCTATAGCCGTTGTCCAATAACCCGCGGCGCAGAAGTCGTGCATCGACTTGAAAATCCTTTCGGCCCAAACCCCGCTTGATGGCAATCTCCCACAAGCTGGCGACGCTGAAAAGCGGCTCATTGTTCGCATCATTGATCAATCGGCGCGCGCTTGCAGAGAGCCGCGCGGGCTGTCCCGCCGCCCAGAGCAGAACATGGGTATCCAACAGCAGTTTCACGCGCCACCAGTCAATAGCCGCTCGATCTCGCGCTGGTTCATCCGGTCGAAGTCCTCGGGGACAGTAATCTGTCCCGCCATAAACCCAAGGCGGCTCACTTGACGGTCTGTAGGGGCGCTCAACGCCGTAACTTTGACGATAGGCTTACCCGCCTTGGCGATGACGAAGGGTTCGCCTTTGCTCGCCTGATCGACGAGTCTTGAAAGCTGAGTTTTGGCTTCGTGAATGTTGACTTGCTTCATAGCTGTTGAACCAGACTAAGTTAGTCTAGTCCATTTGCACAGCAGCCGCAATCAGGCCAACGTGATGGCGAAACGCCGCGTGGACTAAAGCGGCGATGAAACCAAATCCGCAGAACAAAATGCGGAAGCCGGTGACCAAGCAGCAATAACCTGGCGCATCATAAGCAGGGAGGGGAGCGGCGAAGGTCGCGCCTTTCCTGTTGTTGGGCCTGGCCTCTTCTGTCGCAGCCCATCCCTCCAATCCTGCGACCACGGCTTCTTGCGAACATCGAATGTGTTAGCCTTTTAATCGGGTGGAGTGTGGTTGACGGGCCTCTCCAGGCTCAGCGAATCGAATTTTCAAGCACGCCTTAGCAAGGAACACAGCGTTGATCAACAAGCTTATCGCCAAGGTTTTCGGCACTAGTAACGAACGCGAAATCAAGCGGATTATGCCGCTGGTGGAGCAGATTAATGCGCTCGAGCCTGGGATGAAACAGCTCAGCGACGAGCAGCTCCGTGCCAAAACGGATGAGTTCCGCCAGCGCATTCGCGCGCGTGTGGACGCGGTCGAAGACCCCGACGAGAAGGACCGTGAGCTGAAGCTAGCGCTGGACGAGATTCTTCCCGAGTCGTTCGCGGTGGCACGCGAGGCCGGGTGGCGCGTGCTGAAGATGCGGCACTTCGATGTCCAACTGGTCGGCGGCGTCGTGCTGCACCAAGGCAAGATTGCCGAAATGAAGACCGGAGAAGGTAAAACGCTGGTTGCGACCCTTCCGGTTTACCTGAATGCTCTTTCCGGACGTGGCGTACACGTGGTCACCGTCAACGACTACCTGGCCAAGCGCGACTCGGAATGGATGGGCAAGCTCTACACCTTCCTCGGCCTGACGGTTGGTGTCATCGTGCACGATCTCGACGATCGCGAGCGCCGTGAAGCCTATGGCGCCGATGTCACCTACGGCACCAACAACGAGTTCGGCTTCGATTACCTGCGCGACAACATGAAGTTTGACCTGAACGACTGTGTGCAGCGCGGGCACAACTATTCCATCGTTGACGAAGTGGACTCGATCCTGATCGACGAAGCCCGTACGCCATTGATCATCAGCGGTCAGAGCGAGGAATCGACCGACAAGTATTACCGCGTGAACCGCATCATTCCTCAACTGGAGCAAGGCGAGGAGATCGACCGGGGGCTTGGAGAAGACAAAGTCCTTACCGGCGATTACGTGGTTGACGAAAAGCACCGCACCATCACCGTTACCGACGTGGGCTGGGAGAAGGTGGAGCGCCTGTTGGGCATCGGCAACATCGCCGATCCCGAGAACTGGGACCTCAAGCATCACGTGGACACGGCAATTAAGGCGCATGCACTGTATCGTCGCGACGTCGAGTACGTGGTGAAGGACGGCGAAGTGCTCATCGTGGATGAGTTCACCGGACGCCTGATGCCGGGTCGCCGCTGGTCCGACGGATTGCACCAGGCGGTGGAAGCTAAAGAAGGCGTCAAGATTGAGCGGGAGAATCAGACGCTCGCCACTGTTACCTTTCAGAATTACTTCCGTATGTACAAGAAGCTGGCCGGCATGACCGGTACGGCGGAAACGGAAGCAGCCGAATTCGACAAGATTTACAGACTCGAAGTGGTTGTCATTCCGACCAACAAAGTCTTGCTGCGCATCGAGAACTCCGACGTTGTCTATCGTACCGAAAAGGAAAAATTCTTTGCCTCGGCGGATGAGATTCAGAAGATCGCCGACAAAGGGCAGCCCATCCTGGTGGGCACAACTTCGGTTGAAAAGTCGGAGCGTCTATCGGAGCTGCTGAAGAAGAAGGGCATCAAGCATGTGGTGCTGAACGCCAAGTACCACGAGAAGGAAGCCGAGATCGTCGCGCAGGCAGGCCGCAAAGGTGCGATTACGATTTCAACCAACATGGCCGGCCGCGGAACCGACATTCTGCTGGGCGGTAATCCCGAGTTCATGGCCAAGCAGGAGTCCATCAAGAAAGGGCTGGCACAGCCGCTTAAAGTGGTGGCAGGCGAGGTCACCGCCAAGCCCGACGACCCGAACCTCTCTTACTTCTACTACGGTGGCAACGAGTACCAGGTTCCGACCGCGCAGTGGAACGAGAGCCTGGAGCGCCACAAGCAAGTCACCGATGCTGAGCATGAGGAAGTCATTTCGCTTGGCGGCCTGTTTATTTTCGGCACCGAACGCCACGAGGCGCGCCGCATCGACAACCAGTTGCGTGGACGCGCTGGCCGGCAGGGCGATCCGGGCGCTTCGCGTTTCTACCTGTCGCTCGAAGATGACCTGATGCGCATCTTCGCCAAGGAGTGGGTGTCGAACCTGCTTCAGCGACTGGGAATGGAAGAAGGCGTGCCGATCGAGTCGAAGCTGATTACGCGGCGCATTGAAGCTGCGCAGAAGGCGGTTGAAGGCCAGAACTTCGAAGCCCGTAAGCACCTGCTCGAATACGACGACGTGATGAACAAGCAGCGCCAGGCGGTTTACGGATTACGCCGGCAGCTGTTGGAAGGCATCGATCAAAAAGAACTCATCCTCGAGGATTATGTACGCGAGATTCTGGGTGGCCTGCTTGATAAGTACGCCGCGAAGGAAGCGCACGCTGAAGACTGGGACATCAAGAGCCTGAAGAACCAGCTCTTCACCCGCTTTGGGGTGGACATCGCGGCCGAGGGCATCCAGGCCGAAACGCTAAACCGCCAGGAACTCGGCGACACAATTTTCGACAAACTGAAAGAGCGTTACGAGGCCAAGGAGAAGTTGATTGGCCCCGATGCGATGCGCCACCACGAGCGCATCATCATGCTGAGCGTGATCGACCAGCAGTGGAAAGACCATTTGCTCAGCATGGACCACCTGCGCGAAGGCATAGGCTTGCGCGGCTATGGCCAGCACGATCCGCTAGTCGAATACAAGCGCGAGTCGTTCGACATGTTCGAAGCCATGATGGAGCGCTTCGAAGAGGAGACCGTCCGGTACCTGTACCTGATGCAGGTAATCGAAGCGCCCTCTCGCCCGGTTGCGCAGCATGCGATTTCCTCGGGAGACTTTGACGGCAGCAATGGCCAAGACGCCACGGCGTTCAGCACCAGCCCCAGGCGCAATCGCGCGACTACCTCGATGGACGACATGGAAGAAGCCTTCCAGCGTCGCAAGCGTCGCGAACTGGAACAGGCGCGCATGGCAGGCGCCGGCGATGCTGGTACCGTGCAGCAAGTGGTGCGTGGCGACAAGGTGGGCCGCAACGATCCTTGTCCCTGCGGCAGCGGGAAGAAATATAAGAAGTGTTGCGGGGCGTAGAGGCCACCGCTTTTCGCTTCTCGCTTTTCGCTATGTGCTCGATCGAGAAGTTGCGGTTTTTCCGGTATCCCCTATTCCGGTCATTCCTGTTTGGGCTTCCCACAGCGGTAGTAAAGCCATTATTGCTTTGCCTTCCGTGCAGGACTCTGTTAATGTCCGCCCGAATAGAGCCTTTTAGCGCCCACGTTGCGCCTGTTCTCGTGGCTGGCGTGCGGTAGCGATTCAGCGTTCGACAAATCCAGGGAGGTCTCATGGCATTTTGTGTGTCCTGCGGTACTCAAATGGCAGACAACGCGGCATTCTGTCCCAATTGCGGGAAAGCCGCGAGTCAAGTGAGTGGTACGGGCGCCTCTGCACCGCCACCAACACCAGTGCCGCCTGCCAGCTATGGCAACACCAACGCAACGGCCGCGCCGATGGCGGAAAACGTAGCCGGCATGCTGGCCTATTTCACCATTATTCCGGCGATCATCTTTCTGCGTGATCGAGCCCTACAATCGCAATCGGTTTGTCCGCTTCCACTCGTTTCAGTGCCTGTTTACGCGGTCGCGCTATTCGTCATCCATGTTTGTCTAACGGTCTTGAGCTTGCGTCGTGCCCTTGCTGATGTATCCCGTTCTGGGGGCTGTGGGTCTTGGCCGCTAGCGCTGTGGTTGTTGCTGGTGATCAAGGCGTATCAGCACGAGATGTTCAAGCTACCCATCGTGGGAGATTTGGCCGAGAAACAGGCCAACGCTTAACAGCTCGCGTCCGGAACATTGGCGAGGCCGCTCAGCTCCGCTTTTTTCATTTGGTGCCCGCCCGCGCGACCTGGTTCCGTAGCTACGACGGAAAGGCCTATCTCCGGAAGCCGCTTGCTTCTCCGAAATATTATTTCTACCTACTCTTTGTTGTGCGGACGCGGTATCCTGTCTGGCTTGTCTCAAGACAACCCATGCAACGTAATAGAAAGGGCCAGTGAGGGTACGAGTCTTTTACCACGACAAATGTTTCGACGGCGCTTGTTCAGCGGCGCTGTTTTCGCGTTTCTACCGCGAGCGCATCCGCGACGCCGAATTCGAGTATATGGGTCTGGTGCATCGTGCTGGCGCGCTCTTCAACGAGGACGATTTCACCGGCGACGAGAATGCCATCGTCGATTTCAAGTACTCGTCGTCACCGCGCATCACCTGGTGGTTCGACCATCACCAGAGCGCCTTCCTGACGCCGGAAGATGCCTCGCATTTCGAGCAAGATCTGAGCAACACCAAGTTCTACGATCCGGATTTTCGCTCCTGCACAAAGTTCATCGCTTCCGTAACCCAGCAGCGATTTGGCTTCAATCCGGCGCCGGTAGCGGAGTTGATCGAGTGGGCCGACATCATTGATGGAGCGCTCTACAGCGATCCCCAATCCGCCGTCGAGATGAAAGAGCCGGCGATGAAGCTCACCATGGTGATCGAGTCCAATCAGGACCCGCAATTCATCCCCACCTTAATCGCGAAGCTGGCCTACAAACCCCTGGCGGACATCATTGCCGAGCCGATCATCGCGGGGCGCCTTCCCGAACTCACGCAACGGCACCTCCGCTCGATCGAAATTTTGCGCGAGCGTACACAGTGCAAAGATGGCACCGTCTTCTTCGACATAACCGATCACGAGCTCGAGGGCTACAACAAGTTTGTGCCCTATTACCTGCACCCCGATTGTGTTTACAGCGTGGGGCTCAGCAAGAGCAGCTTCCGAACCAAGGTATCGGTTGGCTCTAATCCGTGGTCAAAGATTGAGCCGGTGGAAAACCTCGCCAAGATTTGCGAGCGCTATGGCGGTGGCGGACATGCGCGTGTAGGAGCGATCTCGTTTTCACCGGGCATGCTAGCAGAGGCGCGTCAGGCGGCGAAGGATATTGTTGCTGAATTAAGGGCCAGCTACCGGCGGCATGTGTAGCAGTAAAGCCCTGCACAGGGCTTTCAGAGAAGCCACGCAATGTTTACATCCTGTTGACAACTTCGAAAATATGCAGCGGTAATCTTTTCGACAGAGCGCCACGGGCGGACGGGGATTCGGCAAGCACGTTTGTCGGGGCAATTCGAACGGTTTGTTGTCCGTCCGCCCAGGTTAACTAAATGGTTGTGGCGATGCTGTTGCGGTTAGGCGCCTCTGCCCCGCAGCTCTGAGCCCTTCCGAGACTGTGCGGCTTTTGGCTAGTTGCTGGCTACCGATTTCGCGGCTCTCTTCTTGCGCTGCGTCGGATGCACGAACCACGCGATCGCAATACTCACCAGGTACAACACGATCATGGGCGCGGCGAAGATACACATGTTCATGATGTCGGTGGTTGGCGTGATGATGGCCGCGATGATGAAGATCACCAGGATCGAATAGCGGAAGTTACGCCACATCCAGCCGGCAGTCAAAATTCCCATCAGTGACAGGAAGAAGACGAGGATCGGCATCTCGAAGACAATGCCCAGCCCGGCGATGATGGTGAGGAACAGGTCGGTATATTCGCCGACGGTGATCATCGGCTTGAACTGGGCGCTCCAGCCAATCAGGAAGTCCAGCGCCGCCGGATAGACCATCCTATAGCCGAACCAGCCACCCGCCAGAAACAGTCCCACCGTGCTGAACATGAAGGGCAGAACGTAGCGGCGCTCGTTGCGGTAAAGGCCCGGCGCGATGAATGCCCACACCTGATAGAGCACGAACGGCGAGGCCACGAAAATTCCTGCCAGGAACGCGATCTTCAGGTACATGTTGAACGGGTCGGTGGGATTCAGATAGACCAGCTTCTGCTCCATCTGATGGTTGGCCAGGGCCGCCATGATGGGCTTCTGCATGATGGCGAAGATCTGCTCGTGGAACCACCAGCAGACGCAGAAGCCAGCCACTACGTACAGAAAGCTATAGATGATGCGCCGCCGCAGCTCCTCCAGGTGTTCGAGGAAGCTCATGCCCGTCATTTCCTCGGAGGCGCGCTTCTGGGCGGTTTCCAGGACGGGGTTAGGCATCGGGACTTGACCTGGCAGGCGCGGGCGCCGGGCTCAGCGGTGGTGCCGGCGGGAGTTCGGCCGCGGACTCAGCCTCAGGAGCCGAGATCGCATCGGAGCTACCTCGGCTTACGATCCCAACCGGGGGCAGGATGGCGGGCTCCAACGACGTCTGCGGCGGTAACGCCTTGGCCGCTTCGGTGTCTTTCCTGGCGCGCTCATCCAGCTCAATGTTCATCATCTCGGTTTCGAGCTGGTTCTTGAACTCGTTGCTGGCGCGCTTGAACTCGGCCATGTATTTCCCCAACTGCCGGGCCAGCCCGGGCAGGCGTTTGGGGCCGACGACGACCAATGCCAGCAGAAAAATGAAAATCATCTCTGGCATGCCAAGGTTCATAGGTTCATCATAATGCGGGGTGTGGTTTTTCACCACAGTAGCAGCTCTCAGCTATCAGCCGTCAGCCGTCCGAGATAAGTTTGTCATCCCGACCGAGCCCACTTCAGCGGGCGAGCGGACGGACCTGCTGTCCGCCTGCCGTGAAAACGGTCGCATCCTACAACCCGGCCGGCGCCACCGCACCGATATGCAAGATCCAGCCGCTAACCGGTAATTCCCCGCCTCCTTCCTTGCTCACCATCTGCCCCCTCTACCGTCTGTTACGAAAGCGGGGGACCAAACGGATTTCGCACCTTCCTTTTCCTAACCAGCATCCAAAATAGCGGCTGATCTGGCAGGCCGGGGTGGGTCAAAGTGCATGGTATACTGCGTGCAAGTCTTGCTCCGGTGCGCTTATCTTGAAGATTCGTCCCCGGCCAGCCGAAGGAACCTACATGGCAAGTAGTTCGCGTCGCTCCGCAGTTCTCGTCCTCAGCATAATTCTGGCTTGCGGTTGTGTGGGCATGGTTTTTGGCCAGCGCCTTACCTCCTCCACTACTACGACCAACGACACCGACATTCGCGATAGCCTGCGCAGCTTTACCCAGGTTTACGAAGTCGTCCAGCAGAACTACGCCGAGCCAGTGAATCCCGACAAGGCCATCTATAACGGGGCGATTCCGGGCATGCTTCGGGTGCTCGATCCGCACTCCAACTTCTTCGATCCCAAATCGTACGCCGCCTTGCGCGAGGAGCAGCGCGGGAAGTACTACGGCGTGGGCATGCAGGTGGGTCCCCGCAACAATAAAGTAATTGTGATTGCGCCCTTTACTGGCGCGCCTGCGTATCGGGCTGGCATCCGGCCGGGCGATGTCATTATCGCCGTCGATGGTAAGCCCACCGATAACATGACTACCAGCGATGTTGCCGACTTGCTGAAAGGCCCCAAGGGCACCGCGGTCAAGATTACTGTTCTGCGGGAAGGCTCCGAGCGGCCGCTCGACTTTACCGTGGTGCGCGATGAGATCCCCCGCTACAGCGTTGACGTTCATTTCATGATCCGTCCCGGTATTGGTTACATCCACGTTTCGGGATTTCAGGAGACCACCGAAAAGGAAGTACGCGACGCGCTGGATGAGCTCGGCGATATTCACGGGCTGATCCTTGATCTTCGTCAGAATCCTGGTGGGCTGTTAAGCGAGGGCGTCGGCGTGGCTGACCAGTTCCTGAAGAAGGGTCAAGTCATCGTGTCCCATCACGGACGAGCTTCGGCGGAGAAGGTTTACAAAGCCAGCCACGGCAATGGCGGCAAAGACTATCCGCTGGTCGTACTGGTAAACCGTGGAACCGCCTCGGCGGCGGAGATCGTTGCCGGCGCGATTCAAGACCATGATCGTGGTCTGATCGTCGGCGAAACCACATTCGGCAAGGGCTTGGTGCAGACCGTGTATCCGCTGTCGGAGAACACCGGGCTGGCGCTGACCACGGCGAAGTATTACACCCCGAGTGGCCGCCTGATCCAGCGCGACTACAGCAACATTTCGCTTTACGATTATTACTACAACGATCGCGACAACGATGCCAATAACGCCAACCACGAAGTCAAGATGACCGATAGCGGCCGCACCGTGTACGGTGGCGGAGGCATCACTCCCGACGTGAAGATCCCGCCGGTGAAAACCAATAAGTTTCAGGACACGCTGCTGGAAAAATACACGTTCTTTAATTTCGCCAAGCATTACGTCATCAACCACAAAGTCAGCAAGCAATTTGAGGTTGACGATGCCGTGATGCAGGAGTTCCGCAAGTTTCTGGATGAACAGAAGACGCCCTTCACCGAAGCGGACCTGGCGCAGAACAGCGATTGGATTAAGTCCAACATCAAGGCTGAATTATTCATCAACGAGTTTGGTCAGCAGGAAGGCATGAAGGCGCACGCCGAGAGCGATCCGGCTGTGAACCAGGCGCTGGAATTGCTTCCCCAGGCGAAGCAGCTGGCTGACAATGCCAAGCGAACCATCGCCCAGCGCAATAACGCCAGGCTGACGGCGCAACAGAGCGACACTCCTGCGGCGCAATCGGTGAAGCGTTAGCTAAGCGAGACAGATCACCCGCAAAGCCCGCTTCGGCGGGCTTTTGCATTTGCAGGAAGTCGCTCAACTGATCGGTCGGAGCGCCGCAACATCGGCACATATCAACGGGCGATGCTTGGATTTTGCGCCGCTCCGCTCGATCAAAGCCGAATCAAACCAACACGAGTTCGGCGGCTCGCGCGGAGGAAAAGTTCATCACCTCTGGCCGCACCAACCTGTCGAAGTCTGCATACGTCATTCTGATCAACTCATGGTGTGAGCCCGCATTGAAGGCGATCTCGTCGTCCTCGGTCAGCGTCTCATCAACATATACCGGGATCCCGTACAAGTTGCCGAAGGGAGGCATGGCTCCCGTCTCGCAGTCCGGAAAATGCTGTTTAAACTCGCGCTCACTGGCCAGTTCCGCATCGCGTACGCCAACGGCTCGCTTCAGTGCGATCAAGTCCACTTGGTACGCCGCCGGCAGCACCGCCATGGCGAGGGCTCCGTCGAGTTTCACGATCACGGTCTTGGCCAGATATTTGCCCGAGATATGCGACACAGCCGCAATCCCCTGGGCGGTGTAGGCCTTGGAATGAGACATGACGACGTATCTCACTTCATGGCCATCGAGGAAGGATTTGACTTTGGTGAAGGGCATATCGAACTCCTCGCGAAGTTCCGCGGGCCCACGGCCCGGAAGATGGTTGATGAAACCGGTCAAGGGCTCGTTGCCGGCCCCTTTTCTGGTGGCTAACCTGCGCGATTGACTTGCTGGATTCCGCGATGTCGGTCGCGATGGCGTGAGAAGAATTGGCCATTCGGGCTACCTCCTTGCGGTGGTTTGACCCTCGTGTAGCCTCAGTGTAGTCCGGCGATTGGGGCGCGCAAGCACAGCCGTCACATTACCTGTGTGACAGCGAAGTTCAGAGAAGTTGGTGTGCTGCTGCGCTACTTATTTCCCACCACCACGGTGAAAAAATCGGGGATGAGCACGTGTTTCTCGCTGGATCGGAAGCCGGCATTGCGCAGCATTTGTTGATACTCGGAGTATGTGTAGGCATCGCCAGCGGGTGTAGTAGCCAGCATGATCAGCGCAAAACCCGCCGGGCGCGGAGGAGATACGCGGTCTTCGTTGGGTATCATGGCCATGATCACCGCGCGCCCATCTGGCTTCAGGGACGCGTGTACCCTGCGCAGCAGCTTTTCGCAGGTGGCCAGGTCGAAGTGGCTCAGAAAATTCGGTAGGAGCACGAGATCGTGGCCGCTGCCGTACTCCACATCAAACGCGCTGCCGGGCAGGGTGTAAAAGCGTTCTTTGACGCCGGCCCTGGTGGCGTTCTCCTCCGCGACCTGCAAAACGTTGGACCAGTCCACGGCCCACACTTCACAATTCGGATTGTGGCGGGCGATCGCGATGCCGTACAGGCCGTGCCCAGCGGCAAGGTCCAAAATTTTGGACGCGTGGTTTTCGTTGGCGTTTAGATATTTCGCCAGAAGCTCGGCCGGCATTGCCATCATCGGTGCCATACTGCGCGCGAACTCAACCCAGATCGGATGCTCAGGAGCTACCGTCCCGGAGTTGACCTCCGTCGTACCGCCTTTGCGCACGACCTCAGCCAGGTCCTTCCATCGTTCGGTAGTCATGGGCGAGAGCAGGAAGCCGATGGCGCCGCCCAGGTAGGCAGGTGAGCGACGGTCGAGGAATAGCGCCGAATCCGGCGTCAGACTGTAACGGCGCGCCTCCTTCGTCAGAAAGCCCATGACGACCAGGAAGTCGCACAGAGCGCGGATGCCACGTCCGGAAGCCTTGCAACGACTGGCGACAGCTTCAGCGGTCTGATTGCCTTCACCAATGGCCGTGAAGACATCTAACTCGATTGCAGCCTTCAACGCTTCCGTTTGATGATACGCATTGAGAGTGGAGAAAAATAATTCAGGCGAGGGTTGTGGATTGGGCGCGGGTGACAAGGTGGATTCCGCCTCCGACTGTCGACTTTTGGCCGCGGAGTCGGATTATATCGAAAAACAAATTCTGGGTCAGATCCCTCGAAAACACGCTAGCGACGATCGCGTCATATGTATAATCCTTCCTCTCATGCGCAATTTCTTCGCGCGGCGCACCTCCTGGAACCTGACCATCAACCGCTATACCGAGGCGCTGGAGACGCATCGACTGGCCGGCAGGGAAGTTCTCGATTTGACGGCTTCGAACCCTACCACGATCGGCTTGCACTATCGCGAAGAAGAGCTGCTGAAGTCGCTGATTCACCGTGAAGCGCTCGTCTACGAGCCGCAGGCGGAGGGTCTGCTGGTTGCGCGTGAGGCCGTCTCTGCTTATTACGCTGCGCACGGAAGCCATGTCCCGCCCGCTGATCTGGTCTTGACCACCAGCACCAGCGAGGCCTATTCCTTCCTTTTCCGGCTGCTGTGTGATCCGGG
Organism: uncultured Acidobacteriaceae bacterium; assembly: GCA_963721155.1. GTDB lineage: Bacteria > Acidobacteriota > Terriglobia > Terriglobales > Acidobacteriaceae > Bog-257. The sequence continues at coordinate 232,404 of CAVRID010000011.1, forward strand.
AGACACCGTGCTGGTTCCGACCCCGAGCTATCCGCTTTTCGATTTCCTCGCTGATCTTCAGGACGTCAAGCTCGAACCGTACGAGCTGGTCTATGACCATGGATGGCAACTTGATTTTCATTCGACGAACGCTGCGATCGAGCGAGCGATCCAGGCCGGTTCACGTTGCCGTGCTGTACTGGTCGTGCATCCAAATAACCCGACCGGCTCGTTCGTCAAGCCTCCCGAAGCTGACGAGTTGAATCGCATTTGTACAGAGAACGACATGGCGATTATCGCTGACGAGGTATTCCTCGACTACTCGCTCGCGAAAGATCCGCCGTTCACATTTTCCTCGAACAACCGCGTACTGACCTTCGCTCTTAGCGGGTTGTCGAAAATCTCTGGTCTGCCGCAGATGAAAGTCGCATGGATTGTCGCGAATGGGCCGCAGCCGTTGCTAACCAATGCGATGAATCGCCTCGAAGTCATTGCCGACACGTATCTTTCAATGAACGCTCCACTGCAGTGGGCCGTTCCGGTCATGCTTGAGGAGGGGCGAAGCATCCAGCATCAGTTGATGGAACGCATCATGACGAATCTCGCGCTGCTCGACTCACAACTCGCCTCGCAGAAACTCTGTGGTCGTCTGGAAGTCGAGGGTGGATGGTATGTCGTGTTGCGAGTTCCGGTGGCGGGTTCCGACGAGGAACTGGCCATAGCATTACTGCGTGAGACCGAGGTGCTCGTACAGCCGGGCCATTTCTACGACTTCGCGTCAGACGGGTATCTGGTGATCAGTCTCATTGCGCCGGCTGAGGAGTTCGCGGAAGGAATCGTACGCTTGCTGAGGTTCGTTGCAGATCTCCATTCGTATACACTTTCTGACTAATGCTCGGAAGATATCGGGCTTTCCCTGAGGCAAGAACGTGCCATCCAAGTGCATTCTGACGGTACTAATGCAATGACTTGCGCACCTTCTGCTTGATTTGCCATGGGAGAACAATTCCCTAGAAACAGCCGCCCATTTTGGGAGGGCGGAAGTTATAATTACTAAACCGTGCTCAAGTACTCGATCGTCGTCCCATTTCATAACGAAGAAGAAAACGTAACCGAGCTCTACGATCGGCTGAAAGTAGTGATGGAAGCCACGGCCGAGCCCTTCGAGCTGGTATTCGTGGACGATGGCAGCCGCGATCATACGTTCTGGATGTTGCAACAGATCGCAGCCGTGGATCGCCGCGTGGTTGTAGTGAAGTTGCGGCGCAACTTCGGACAGACCTCGGCCCTGGCCGCTGGCTTCGATCACGCCGAAGGCGAGTACGTCATTGCGATGGATGGCGATCTGCAGCACGATCCGCAGGACATTCCGTTGTTTCTGCAGAAACTGCGCGAGGGATACGACATTGTCAGCGGATGGCGCAAGCAGCGCATTGACAACTTCGTGATGCGGCGCGTTCCTTCCAAGATTGCGAACTGGCTGATGGCCAAGCTGAGTGGAGTCGATCTGCACGATTTTGGGACGACATTCAAAGCCTATCGCCGGGGAGTAGTGCAGGAAATTCCGCTCTACGGAGAATTACATCGCTTCATTCCCGCGTTGGCCTCAGCGTACGGCGCCACCATCTGCGAGGTTCCCATCCGCAATGTGAACCGCGAACGCGGCGAGTCGCATTACGGCATCTCGCGCACCTTCCGCGTATTCTTCGATCTCATTACCATTCGTTTTCTGCTCAAGTACATGGCCCGGCCGCTACATTTCTTCGGCACCGTCGGAGCGCTGGGTTCGCTGGTGGGCTTCGTCATCGCGGTATGGATGCTGTTCGAGAAGTTCGTCCGCGGAATCAACGTGATGGACGAACATGGCCCCCTGCTGGTATTTGCCGCCGTGCTGATCGTCGCCGGAGTGCAACTGATCGCACTGGGATTGTTGGGCGAATTGCAAGTGCGACACTTCCATGAGCCGGCGAAGCGTGCCCCCTACACCGTGGATCGCGTCTTGCGCTCCTCGCACAGTCAATCAGCGCTGGCCGACTAGGCGCAGGAGGTACGTTCGGGATGATTTTCCACGTTGTGTTGGAACCGGCCGAAGACGGGTGGATCGTGGCCCTTTGCCCTGCTCTTCCGGGCTGTGTTTCGCAGGGCCGTGACGAGAAAGAGGCCTTGGAAAACATCAAGGAATCTATCACCGCCTGGCTGTGGGCGGAAGATCAAAAGGCGGTCGGCTCCCTGCCCCCGCAGCGTACACCAATCGTCGTGGCAGTTTGAGGTCTTTGCTTATGTCTTGTGTTATTGCCGCTCGCCGCAGTCCTTAACTCCGCGACAGGGACGTATCGATGAGCAAGCTCGGGAATACTTCAGGGAAAGACGCGGTGAAGGCATTCAGTAAGGCGGGCTGGCAGTCGATGGGGCAGGTGGGAAGCTATCTGGTGATGACGAAGCCAGGCCAGCGCGCCAATCTTTCCATTCCTCAACACAAAGAACTATCGGTCGGTACGCTTCGCGCGCTGATTCGAGCGTCCGGCCTGACCGTAGACGAGTTCTTAGAACTGCTGTAGCTCGGCTTTGCAGGTTCTAGGCCGTCGACGGGCCACTAAATTCCAGTGGGTCTTCTGAGGCGAGCCGAATCGAATTTGGTCCATGGCCGCATCCACTAGCTTGCCGACTAACCCCCACCCCGCCCGCGGCTATCTCTTCATCGCCGCGGCTACATTTTTCTGGGGGTTTTCCGCCACCATGGGCCGGGCAGTTTTTACCGGCAAGCTCTTTGCTGGATGCGAGGATCTGCGCCCGATCGATCCTCTCATTCTCGCCCAAAGCCGAACCACAATTGCATTATTGATCCTCCTGCCGATTTTGCTGCTGAAGGGAAGGTCGTCGCTGCGCGTGAAGAGGGGCCACCTGATGCAATTCTTTCTGCTGGGAATTCTGGGACTGGCAGCCTCCAACTTCTTCTACTATTTCGCCATCCAGAAGACCAGCGTCGCGACGGCGATTGTTCTGCAATATGTCGCTCCAGTATGGGTGCTGCTGTACATGCTGGCGCGCCGGCTTCAGCGCCCGACCATGCGGCGCATAAGCGGTGTGGTGCTGGCGGTACTCGGTTGCGGGTTAGTCTGTAGGAGAGCTGGCGGCGCAGCGCGGATTCCCCTGGCTGGTGATCTCGGGTGTTCGCTTTAATACGGTGGGCGTCGTGGCAGCGGAGCTGGCGGCGATCTCGTTCGCCTTCTACAACGTTTACGGTCAACACCTGTTGCAGGTTTATCAGCGCTGGACGGTGCTGGTGTACTCGCTGCTAGGTGCGGCGGTTTTCTGGCAACTGGTGAACCCGCCTTGGAAGGTCATCGCGCAGCATTACAGCGGCGGGCAGTGGTTGTTCATGGCCATCTTCTCCATCACGTCCATGCTGGTTCCGTTCTCACTCTACTTTACGGGATTGCAGCATCTCGATGCCACGCGCGCTATCGTGACCGCGTGCCTCGAGCCGGTGTGGGCGATTCTGCTGACGGCGGTCATTCTCGGCGAATTGGTGTCAGCCATGCAGGTGCTTGGAATCGTGGTGGTGCTTGCGGCCACTATCCTGGTGCAGAGGCCGGAGCGCCAGGACCGCAGCGAGCCGTTGATTGCGGTCGAGCCGATCGAGTGAAGTTTGCGGAGTTTGTTACCGGAATCCAAGCAGAACAGCGGTGTATTGACGTACTTTCTTAACCAGAGCAGGCGCAGCCTTGGAGTGGAACTGTGCTCTACGTCCGGCCCAGTCCATGCTCTTTAACTGGTCCACCAGCACCGCAGCTTCCACCTCGTCAACGGTAACGGGCAATGCGAACGGGTATGGTTTCCGCTTACTCGTCAGCGGACAAACAATTGCCAGTCCGCTCGCTCGGTTGTACCTCTGATCGGTCAGCACCAAAGCAGGCCGACGCTTGGCCTGTTCTCGACCGACCTGCGGGTCGAAATCCATCATCACGATATCCCCAGCTTCGGGAACGTACGGGATCACCATTCGATAACTTCTTTTCCAACTTCCGCGCCGGTTGAGATCTCTTGGTAGCGGTTCTGGGGAGTAATCTGGGAAACCAACTGCGCCAGAGTGGGCGTCTTGCTGGCGCGGCGTAGTTCCAGGCGCCCTTCAGCAGCGGCTTCGATCTCCAGGGAATCGCCTTCCTTTAGCTTGGCCTGTTCGACAACGGGCTTGGGGATGCGAACGGCAAAGCTGTTGCCCCACCTGACCATCTGTGCCTTCATTAGACCGGTATCCCTCCTGCTGATACGGAGTATATTCCAACGTATCTACATTGTCGATACGCAGAAGAAAAGTAAAGCGCGAGGTTTGGGAGGGCGTGAAGGGTGGTTCGGTGCGTCTTCACCTGTCGCCGAGATCGACCGACCGTTCCGCCGTTTGTCACCTACCAACCCATCATGCGTCACAGACAAATGGCCGGAGATAGCGTGCAATTTTGGTTGGCGATCGAGAGGTCTAAACGATGGCCAACCGAAAACGCTTTACTGCCAGCAACCGTTATCACATCGTACTGGTACCGGGCTTCGGCGGATTCGATGCCCTCGGGCAAGTCGAATATTACGCTGGCGTCACCAGCCTGTTCCGACAGTGGAGAGATCATAACCCCGTAGTACTCCACTACTTCGACAACTTGCCCACCGCGGCGGTAAAAACCCGCGCCACTCGATTGCGAGCCTACCTTGCCAAGCGCATGGTGCGCGGCGAGATTCTGGATACGGATAAAGTCGTCCTGGTGGGCCATTCCACCGGCGGCCTCGACGTCCGCCAGCTTATTTGGGACCTGCACAGTTCCGAGGTTGGTTCGCCTGCCATCGACGGTGGACCGCCCGTGGCTAACGGGCAGATCCGGGATCGCCTTGACGGTGTCGTATTCCTTTCGGCGCCTCACTGGGGTACCAACGTCGCTGACTGGGCGCACTCGCACCCTCTGTTGCGCGCCGCGGCGATTGTCAAGTTGCGCGCTGCCGCCGCGGGCTCCCAGTTGTATCTGCTCGACCAGATCGAGAGCTTGATCACTACCGGTACCGCGTTGTTCACCGACGCTGAATTGATTCTGGCTCTGCGAGACGCATTGACCGAGGCCAACCAACACTACGGGAAGGCGGGCCCATCGCGGACTGCCGATGCGGAGGAAGCCGCGTCCGAATTCGCATTGTATCTTCGGCTGATGAGTTCGGACTTTCATGTAATCAACGATCTCACTTCACAGCCTCACGACCCCGAGCAGAGAAGTCCGGCGCATTTCGACGACGAGGAGCGCAAAAGAGAATTTGATCTGTGGGATAGTCCGCCAATCCGAACCTTGTCGTACGCCACTGTCGGAGGCCGCCCGTTTCGCTTCCACTCCGGTTGCCCTGCGCCAGTCTGGGAGCTGGCAAATCCATGCAGCTACCCTGAGATTGCTAAGGACCTGCAACTGAGCGCTGGAACCGATTTGTCCTATCGCCTGGTTTACCGGGCGTGCGCCGGTGGGCCGTTCCGGTGGCCGGCATTGGCCGGCAAGGTGACGCGAGTGATGGATACGGCTCCGCCCGAGCCGATCGAGCTATGGGACAACGACGGCATCGTGAACACGGCTTCCATGCTCTGGCCCAAGGGCAAAACGGTGCTGGTCTTGGCTGACCACCTGGATATCATCGGCCACTACAAGCTAGTCAAAGTTGCAGGGCTTAAGAGGGCTAGAGGCAATTACGAACCGGCCCGGATTTATCAGGCGTACGATGCCCTTCAGTCGGTCCCGCGATTCACTGGGAAAATGTTCGAAGATATCTGGACCGAGATCTTCGATTTTGCTACCAATCCAAGGGCATTCGATCACGGGAAGGGAACTCACCCAGGCCAGTGAAGATGGCGGTCGCCGCGGGCTAGCGACCACCTAAAATTGAACGTCACTTACCGCTTTGCCGGGGCCGGCGTGCGCGCATGTGGCTCCGCATCGGCGTACAGCGCGTCAATTTCTTTCTTGTAGAGCTGCTCCAGATGGCGGCGACGGAGCTTCATGCTTGGGGTGAGTGTTCCATCTTCAATGCTGAGTTCGGCGTGGATCACCAACACTCGCTTCAGCTTTTCGTACTGGGCGAGGTTCTGATTCAGCTCTTCGACGATGCCTTCGTAAAGCGATTGCACTTGCAGCGACTTCACCAGCTGACGGTGTGTAGTGAACTTAACTCCGTGGCCTTGCGCCCATTCTTCCAGGATGGGGAAGTTGGGAACGATTAGCACGGCAGGGAAGCGCCGCCTATCGCCCAGCAACGCCGCCTCACCTACGAACATGTTCGCCTTGAGCGAATTTTCAATCGGCTGCGGAGCGATGAATTTCCCGCCAGAAGTCTTAATCAGGTCTTTCTTGCGGTCGGTGATGGCGAGGTACCCGTCCGCATCCAGGCTCGCAATGTCCCCAGTCTTGAACCACCCATCCTCAAAGGCTGCAGCACTTTCCTCGGGCATCTTCCAGTAACCCTTGAAGACCGATGGACCTCGCACCAGCAGCTCGCCGTCAGCTGCGATCTTGACTTCCACGTTGGATAAGGGCTTGCCGACCGTGCCGATCCGGTGATTAATCGGATCGTTCAGCGCGATGACCGGAGAAGTCTCGGTGAGGCCATAGCCTTCGTGAATGCGAATGCCGATATCGGCGAACCAGGTGGCAATCTCGCGACCGAGCGGCGCGCCTCCGGAAACGAAGATACGCGCCCGCCCTCCCATTCCGTGGCGCACCTTTGCGAATACGAGCTTATTGGCCAGCTTCCATGAGAGTGAAGTCGGCGTTTCCCCGTGAAGAATCACTTCGCGGTTGGCGCTCCCAACGGAGACAGCCCAGTCGAGGAGTTTGCGCTTCACTCCCTGCGTCTTGTGCTGGACCGAGTTGTAGATCTTTTCGTACAGCCGAGGCACGGCAACAAACACCGTAGGATGCACTTCGGCCAAAGTGCGCGGCAGGTCGTCAAGGTTGGGGCAGTAGGCGATGGGAACGCCCCAGTGCATCATGGCGTAATCCAGATGCCGGGCGGTGACGTGCGATAACGGCAGAAACGAAACGCACAGGTCACTCTTGCCCACGTCAAACATGTCAAGCGAGACGCTCAGGTTCGCCGCCAGATTGCCGTGGGTCAGCATGACGCCCTTGGGCGTACCCGTGGTCCCCGAGGTATAGATAAGCGTTGCGAGATCGTCGGGCTCAACCGCACGCGCCAACTCTTCCAGTTCTGCGTCCCTGCCGGGTTTGGCGTTTGCCAGAAAGCTCTGCATCGGGATGGCGCCGATGAGGTCGGGAGCGTCGTCCATAATGACGATGCGGTTAACGCTGGTCTGGTGCTGGATGGAGGCGATCTTCTCGTACTGCTTGCGAGTGGAGACGAAGACGATGCTTGCCTCTGAATGTTGCAACAGGTACACGCACTGCTCCGCAATCTGGGTTGCGTAGATGGGAACGTCAACCGCGCCCAGCAGCAATGTCGCGAAATCGGCGATCGCCCACTCCGGCCGGTTCTCGCTCAGGATGGCGACGCGGTCGCCTTTGCCGATGCCCCAAGCTTGCAATTGGCGCGCGGTCGCAAACACCTGTGCCTGCAGTTGCGCGGAAGAGATCGGTGTCCAGGCGCCTGATTCGCGCGTCAGCATCACGCGATCGCTGTTGCGCTCGACGACCGTAAAGAAGACTTCGTTGAGGGTCTTAATATTCATCGCTTCGGAGTCACTGCTAGCGACCGGCTCTGAGACGCCAGATTCTCAGAATGAAAATGTTAGCTTTTCTCTGGTCCGAGAAGCTGTGATCTACGACATGTATCGCTGTGCTACGACGGGGATGCCATCCCGCGCCGTCGGGCCTATGGAACCCCAGTGGCATCTGCCTCCTGATCTCCGCTTCTCTGCATACCGTTAAGCAAAATGTCCACCACGGTGTCCGCCACGTTGGATAACCGATGCTCATGTCCACTCAATACCCAGGAGGTCACCATCTCGTCGAGTGCTCCAAAGAAACAGTTGGCCGCGATCTTGTCTGAAATGTCGCGCCGGAAAATGCCCTGCGCCTGTCCTTCCGCGATCGCGGCGCGTACCAGGCTGAGATACTCGACCATGTGATCGTGCGAGAACTCAGACAGGAAGCGTGTGCTCTGTCGCAACTCCATTTGAAAGACGACCGCCAGGTTGCGATTTGAGCCGAGTGCATCCAGATGAAGAAAGGCTAGCCGCCGCAATCGCTCGGCAGGAGTGGCCAGCTTCTCCACCTCCGCTCGTGCATGTTTCATGAACCCGTCAAAGGCCGTGTTGATGGCCGTCATCAGAATCTCTTCTTTATTCTTAAAGTAGAGATAGACGGTGCCATCAGCGACGTCGGCGCGATCGGCGATGTCGGCGATTCGCGAGTTAAAGAACCCTTTGTCGGCGAATACGGCAACCGCGGCATCGAGGATGCGCTGGTATTTCTCAGCGTTGCGGTTTGTGCCGCTACTGGCGTTCCCCGTAATCGCGACCGGAGGTTGGGAATCTGGCTTCATCGAGGGCCTGTGAAGGAACGGGAACGTGCTATGCCTGGCGCACGCACAATTCTGGAATTCATCCGAGCGAAGGAAACCGCGGCCTGGCCGAATGAATGTTCATTCAGTTTTAATTTATCGCCAGAGTTAGATTTAAGCAATTAAAAGCAAATTGCTGACCCCAAACGCGCACCAGTCGGTCAAGCGGGACGGAATAAGACAGCCCTCGTTTTCAATGTTGGGGGAAGGCCCCGAGGGATTATTTTGAGCGCCCCGCGAACGGCGCAGTCCAGTTGTCGACGTGTGCAACGAGTGTGGCGCACCACAACCTTTTAGTGGCACAATGCCTCGGATCGCCAATTTTCGTGATTGGCGTCGAGCCGAGAGGAGAGTCTCTATGAAAAGAGTTTTTCTGGCGCTGTTATTGGCCGCGTCGCTCGTGCCCGCAAGCCAGGCAGCCGACAAGCCGAGCGAGACGCCACCGCCCAAAATCAAGGTAGGCGACATGGCACCCGATTTCACCCTGCAAGACCAGAACGGAAACAAAATTTCGCTGCACGACTTCAAGGGGAAGAAGAATGTCGCGCTGGCGTTCTACATCTTCGCCTTCACCGGTGGTTGAACCAAGCAGATGCAGGCTTTCCAGGCGAACCTCGCCAAGCTGGAAGCTGCCGATACCCAGGTGCTGGGTATAAGTATGGATTCTCCCTTCTCGAACAAAGCGTGGGCGGAAAAAATCGGCGTTACCTTCCCGTTGCTCAGCGACTGGGGCGGCGATACCACCAAGGAATACGGTCTCTACAATCCCAAATACAAAGCCGCGCGGCGGGTGAATTACCTGATCGACAAAGATGGCAAGGTGATCGAGATGCAGCTCGACTCGGAAGCTATCGACCCCTCGAAGGTCGTCGTGGCCTGCGAGGCGAGGAAGCTGGGGCGGTAAGAGCCAGCACCGTCGCGTTAACGGCAAGCGATTCGGGCGGAGACCAGGTCCTTGTCGGGCTTGACAAGTGTAAATACGTTTTGTAAATATCAAAATGCGATTCACTTGGAACCCCGAAAAGGACCGCACTAACCGGAAGCGCCACGGAATTGCTTTCGAAGACGCCGCTCGAATCTTCGAGGGATTCACGGTGGAAAAGGTTGATGACCGCTTCGACTACGGGGAGACCCGCACTTACGCCATTGGGCTGGTGAATGGCCTTGAAATCACGGTTATCTACACAGACCGTAAGAACGAAGAACGGCGTCTGATATCAGCATGGAGATCGGAACCACATGAGCGCCGCAACTACTGGCAGAAGCTCGAAGAGCAGGGTAACTGAAACTCGCACCAATTGGAAGCGGCTGCGCTCCTTGACGGACAAACAAATCCGCGCTGGCCTTCGCAAAGATTCGGAGGTTCACCCGACGGATGAGAGCTTCTGGGCCGACGCTAAACTGGTTTTGCCTCGCTCCAAGAAAACGGTAACCATGCGTCTGGATGCCGATCTGCTGGACTGGTTTCGACGCAATCCAGGCTACCAAACCCGTATTAACGCGATACTCCGTGCTTATATGGAATCTCAGGTACGTCATCGCTAAGTGATTAACGACGCCGTCCTACCGTTTCTCGACGAAACGCCCGGCGAGGCTCCGGTGCGCGGATTTCTGCACCGTGCCACCGATGCCAGCACGGGCTTTCTCGTGCTGACCCACGGTGCTGGGGGCAACTGCAATGCGCCATTGCTCGTCGCTCTGGCGGATAAATTCGCGGCGTCGGGCCTCAGCACCCTGCGCTGCGATCTGCCGTTTCGCCAGCGGCGTCCGAAGGGGCCGCCATCTCCATCCGACGCCAAGCATGATCAAGCCGGTCTGCGGCGAGCCGTCGAGCTAATGAAGCAGCAATTCGCGGGAAGGGCCTTTCTCGGCGGCGTGTCCTATGGTGGTCGGCAGGCTAGCATGCTGATTGCTGCCGAGCCCGAACTGGTTCAAGGGTTGCTCCTGCTGTCGTATCCGCTGCATCCTCCAGGACGGCCAGCGCAATTGCGGACCGCTCATTTCCCCAACCTGCGCATCCCGGTTCTATTTGTCAGCGGCACGAGCGACCCGTTTGGAGCGATCCCAGAGCTTGAAGCTGCGATCAAGTCGATACCTGCTCCCACGAAGTTGATTCCAATAGAAGGCGCGGGGCACAGCCTATTGCAGAAGTCCAATCGCGAGGATCTGCCGCAGAAGGTAGTACGTGAGTTCCTTAGCTTTGCGCCGCGGATGCCCTGACTTCGCCAATTCTGAAAACGTCCTACCGCGGGGTTATACTGGCCCGCTCATACTCTTCTTCTTCCGAGGCGCTATGAAATACGTTCTGCGCATTCTTTTGCTCCTCTCGCTCATCTCCACATTCAGCATGGCACAAAGCACGAACAACATGGGTCATCCCCATCAAGTCAACGAAGTCAACGCACAATTTGCCAAGATGACCGACCAGTTTGTGAAAGACTCGCTGGCGCTGTCTCCGGTGAACGCGTCACAGGCGGGGTACCACAAGCATCTCGATCCCAAGACCGGCAAGACAATCGATCTTGACGCGCAACTCGACGACGTGAGTGCGCAGGGAATTGCCGCGCAGGAGAAGTTCTATCGTGAGTGGCGGCAGCGCTTTCAGACGGAAACGCCGGTCGCAGGTTTGAACGCGCAGGACGCCGCCGACTTTCGCCTGATCGACGACCAGATTGCGCTTAACCTGCTCGAGTTCGACCAGATCCAGAATTACAAACACAATCCCACGGGCTACGTGGAACTGATCGGGAATGGGCTGTTTCTGCCATTGACGCAGGAGTACGCGTCTAAGGAAGTGCGCGTGGGCGATGTGATTTCGCGCATCGGCCAGATCCCCCGCTTCCTCGATCAGACCAAATCGCAACTCACGGATGCCGATCCCATCTTCATCTCGACTGCGGTGGAAGAGAACGAGGGCAATATCAATCTGGTTGACTCGGTGGCTGCCGATATCCCGGCCGGCTCGCCGCTCAAAGCGCAGTACGACAAAGTAGCTCCGGTGGCCAAGAAGGCGCTGACCGACTTCAGTGCGTGGATGCAGAACGATCTGGCGAAGCGCCCCACCAATGGCCGCACCTGGCGGCTGGGCAAAGAATGGTACGCCCCCAAATTCCGCTACGTGATGGAAACTTCCATCGAACCGGAGCAGTTGCTGGCCGAAGCCGAGGCCGGGCTGACCGCGACTCGCGCCGAAATGTTGCAACTGGCGTTGCCACTTTATAAGCAGATGTATCCGGGCCAGGACGATTACAGCAGCCTGCCAACTCAGGAGCGCGAGAACAAAATTATTTCCGCAGTGCTGAACAAGATCAGCGACGAACACCCGCAACGCGACCAGTTAATCGAAGCGGTGAAAGCCGACCTGGAGGGTATCAAGCAGTTCATCCGCGAAAAGAAGATCGTCTCGCTCGGCAGCCGCGACAATCTGAAAGTCATCCCCACGCCGGAATTCGAGCGCGGCATCTATTCGGTGGCAGGATTTCACTCTGCACCGCCGTTGGAGCCCACTGCCGAAGCGCAGTACTGGGTGACGCCCATCGATCCCAAGATGTCGGAGGCGAAGGCCGACAGCAAGCTGCGCGAGTACAACAACTACGCGCTGAAGTGGCTCACCATCCACGAGGCGTTGCCGGGACATTACGTCCAGGCAGAGCATGCCGACGACGTTGAGCCGCCGACGCGGCGCGTATTGCGCAACCTGTTTGGCAATGGGCCGTACGTCGAGGGATGGGCCGAGTATGGCGCGGACGTGATGACGCAGGAAGGCTATCTCGATTTCAGTCCGAAGTTCAAACTGGTGCGCCTGAAGATCTGGCTGCGCGCGACCGCCAATACTATTCTCGACATTCGCCTGCAGACCATGCACATGACCGACCAGCAGGCTCTCGACTTGATGACGAAGGAATGCTTCCAGACCCAAGCCGAAGCCGACGGCAAACTGGTACGCGCCAAGCTCAGCTCAACCCAGCTTCCGACGTATTTCGTCGGTACCCGCCAGTGGTGGTCCTTGCGTAAGAAATATCAGGCTGCCAAAGGTAGCAGCTTCACGTTGGAAGAGTTCCACAACCGCGCCCTCGACCAGGGGCCGTTGCCGATTGAGTATCTGGAGAAGATTATTTTGCCCGAAGGCGGGGCAGGGAAGTAGCGAAGACGTATTCAACAACTTCAACAACAACAATGACGAGTGTGAAGAAATGTTAAGACACCGATATTGTCGAGCGTAAGGCGAACTTTTCTGCCCGTCGTCCGTCTATATGACCAGTAACCCAAATCCGAAAAGGTGGGCGCCTTAACCCAACAGGAAATACAAATGGCGCCCACCGTCCAATTCTTACGGCGTTGCGTACATCCCAATAATCTTCTCGATACCACGCCTACATACCGCACAAAATTTATCGTAGCGCGTGAACATGATGCAGTTCTCTTGGGGACGGTAGTAGCCGTGCGACTCGTAGTTCGCTCCCTCGAACGCGCCGACTGCATCTGAATACTTGTCCGTGGCCAGTAGCTCATCCTCGTGCGTCTTCTCTTTTTCGAATAGCGCGTTCATCTCCGATTCCGGCCGGTTCTCGGCGCGGATGCGGCGGCGCTCGGCCTGGATCTCGTGCTCGTAGGCTTCGAATTCCGCTTTGTGCCAAGGCGTTGGCAGCGGCGTGCCGGTTGCGACCAGGTCTTTCCACTTCAAGATCGCGGGATCCTGCAGCGCGGTTACGTTCGGTTCCCACGGTTCTATGCGCTGGGTGGCAGGAACGTAAGAGACATCGGAGGTGTAGTATTCATCGGCCAGCCCGGCGAAGTGATGTCCAAACTCGTGCACAAAGACATAGGGAGCCCATTCGCTATCGATGGCAACGGTGGCGTACAAATTGAAGATTCCGCCTCCGCCGTAGGTCTTGGCATTCGCCAGTATCTCGATGAATTCATACGGAGCGTACGAGGCAACGTCGCGCAGCGCGTGATTGTCGGTGGTCATGATGTAGCGTTCGCTGTCGAAGGTGTCGTACGACGCGCCGACCGGCGAGTGACGATACACGCCCGTCGAAGGCCGTGAGATGCCCGATTGCTCTGCCGGCGGACACAGCCCCCAAACATTGAAGTCCTGCCGATGCTCGCGGAATGGCGAACGCGAGAACAGGATGTCGGTTGCCCGCCGGGCGTCCTGCTCGAACTTGCTGCGCTCGGCGGCAGTGTAGCCATCGCCGAGGATCAACAGGTCAACTTTGGTTGCCGGCTCGCCCATCTTCTGGATGGTGATCAGCGGCCCCGGAGATGGCGGATTCACCCGATCGATGAACTTGTCTTTGGGATCGACGGTCGTGCTCCACACCTCGTGAAAGCTGGCCTCCGTGCCTTCTTTGCGTTCTTTCAGGATGATCTTTACTGGTGCTGCGGGAGCGGGAAAGCGTAATGACTCGGAAAACGTGCGATTGAGCTTTTTGGCTTCCTCGGTCTGTGACCACTCGCTGAAGATGGAACCGAAACCGCGCGAGTACAGCAGACGGCCACTGGCAATGTCGTGGACTTCGAAGAAGTAATTCCCCAGATTGCTATCGTCGATCGTCTTGGCAAGATCGCCCGGCCAAGGTAAGGGTTCGATGACTATGCGATCAAGGCCGAACATCTCCGTGGTGGCGTTACCGGTGTGGTAGTAGTCCAGACGCATGGTGGCCGGTGCAGACGAGTACGCCAACGAGCTTAATAGCAATAAGAAAGCAACAACGGGAATGCACCGCCGCAGTGGGCAGAATCTGAAAAGCATTGAATCGCCTCTCGCTCTTCGAGCGTTCCAAGGATTATGGTGTTCCCTTTCAGTCCGCCCTGAATCTATTCCGCCGCGAACGATCGCGGTAGGACACTTGTCACGGGAGCAAGTGACTGCAAGGGGAGAGCATCGAGCAGCGAGGGCTGGATAAGCGGACAGAATTTGGTCTTGGAATAGACTAGCCCCTTGACGCGGATTTTGCTCCGGCATCTCGCGACTTCAAGTCCTTCAGTAACCGCTCGAACCCGGTCTGAAACGAATCGTGGTCCTTCCAGTTGCTGAAATCGGGGATGAAGTACTCGCGTATCTCGCGCGCCGAGTCCTTGCCGGTATCGCCGTCGAAGCACTCCCAATCGCGCAGCGTCTCAAAGCCCACCAGCCGGACAGGAAACAGCACCCGCTTGCCTTCCTTCACCTCGCGTTTGCGGGCCTTGGCAATTTCCGTCTTCACCCACTCGCTGTTCATGCTGTGCTCCGACAAGATCAGTAGCAGTTTGTCATGCAGGCGGATGGCCGCGTCGATTTGCTCGTGGAGCTTCTCGCCGGCTTTGACATCGTGTGGCGCAAACCAGCAGCGCACGCCGTTATTCTGCAAGCCTTCGTACAGACGGTCAGCGAACTCCTGGTCCTTGGTCGCATAGCTAATGAAGCAGGAGTAGAACTGTATTGGCGCCTGCGATCGACTTGATGTATCCGATGAGGTCGTCTGGCACGCCACAGCCGCGCAGGAAGACTTCCGGAATTTTGCCTTGGGAGCGATAGATCGTATCTACGCCGATGGTGGAGGGCCAAGTGCTGCACGTTATCTAGTCCTTTGGCCGCACTCAGGTCGACATCAGCGAAGACGGTTCCGATCGAGAACGGCTTCGCTGATGTCGGTCTCCTTGAGGTGCGCCCGTTCGACCTTCGCCCCACTGAGGTCGGCCCGGCGAGGTTCGCCCCGCTGAGTTCCGCCCCACTGAGGTTCGTTTCGGTGAGATCCGCCCCGCTGAGGTTCGTCTCGGTGAGGTCCGCCCCACTGAGGTTCGCCCCGCGGACGTTTGCCTCGCCGAGGTTTGCCCGGCCGAGGAACGCATCGCGGAGATCCGCCCCGCTAAGGTTCGCATCGTAGATGTCCGCCCCGCTGAGGTCCGCCCCGCTGAGGTCCGCCCCGCGAAGGTCCGAACCCCGGAGGTGCCCCTCGCTGAGGTTCGCTCCGGCGAGGTTTGCCGCGCTGAGGTCAGGTAATATTTCCTCTGGATACCGCTTCCTCCACTCATTCCAGGCAACAACACCCTCTTTTTTCAGGGTTGCCAGATGCTTTTTGTCCGCCATCGTTTGTCACCTGCCGCACCGCGTGAATTACCGCGCCACATTAGTCGAGAGCCGGAGGGAACGCAAGAGCTATCAGCCGTCAGCTATGGGCCATCAGCACTGTCATCCTGAGCGGAGGCGCGCCGCCTTTGCGCGCCGGAGTCGAAGGACCCCTATGGTCACCGCTCGAAGGTTGCTCTGACCGGCTTGTCGTACCATCCCCGACTTAGGCCCTGCCACTGCGGATTGAGTTTCTCGATTAGCGCGATCTTCTTCTCGCGGCGCCAGCCCTTCAACTGCTTTTCGCGTTTGATCGCATTGGTTACTTCGCCGTATGTCTCGTAGTAGAGAAGACGCTCGACCTCATATTTTGCAGTAAAGCCACGGAAGGTGTGCTCCTTGTGCTGCCGGACGCGAAAGTGAAGGTTACTTGTGATCCCGACGTACAGCGTGCCGGTAATGCTCCCCAGGATGTAAACCGTGTAGCAATGCTGGCGTTGCGAGTGCATGATTCGTGCTGGATGTAGGGGCCCTTCGACTCCGGCGGCCAAAATCAGGCCGCCTCCGCTCAGGATGACACAAGAATAAAGCTTCGGCGGTGACGCGCAACCGCGAACATCGTGATCGACGAGCAGGATAGGGGGCTTTTCGACTCCGTTCGGTCGCTATGCGACCTCACTACGCTCAGGATGACACTGAGGAAGTGAGTCCCAACTGCTAAATGCCAACGGCTGAATGCTGACTGCTGACTGCTCCTTCCGGCGTTACAATTAAGACAGAGCAGTTACCATGCAGTTAACAGTCGTACAGCCTCAGGTCCACGAAGCGCGCTGGTGGGAGACCATGGCCGATGGCCGCCTCCACTGCTACCTCTGCCCGCGGCACTGCCACATCGGAGAAGGCCAAAGCGGCTTCTGTTTCATTCGCAAGAATGAAGGCGGACGCTTGCTGCAACTCGGTTACGGGAGGCCGGCCGCCGTCGCGATGGATCCCGTCGAAAAGAAGCCATTCAACCATTTCTTTCCCGGAACAAAAATCCTTTCCATGGGCACCGCCGGTTGCAATATGGGTTGCTCCTTCTGCCAGAACTGGGATATCTCCAAAGCCAAGTCCGATCAGGTCAACGCGCTGACGCTCAGCCCGGAAAACGTGGTCGAAGTGGCGCTGGAGCATCATGCGCCGCACATTGCGTTTACCTACAATGAACCGACCATCTGGGGCGAGTACGTCATCGACATTGCCCGCGAGGCGCACGATGCTGGCCTGAACACCGTGATGGTGTCGAACGGCTACATCACGCGCGAGGCGTTCTTCGATATCTATCGCTACATCGACGCGGCCAACATTGACCTGAAGGCGTTCACGGAAGAGTTCTACGGCAAGATCACGCTGACGCACCTGCAGCCGGTGCTCGACACCCTGAAGTGGCTACGCCACGAAACCGGCGTGTGGTTTGAGATCACCAATCTCATCATCCCAACGCTCAACGACGGCGATACGGAGTTTCAGGAGCTGTGCGACTGGGTGCTGGAGAACCTGGGCGACGATGTACCGCTGCACTTCACTGCATTCCATCCCGACTTCAAGTTGCAGGACAAACCTGCCACTCCTCCGGAGACGCTGCATCGCGCGCGCAAAATGGCTATGCGGATGGGGCTCAAGTACGTCTATGAGGGCAATATCTTCTCGGATGGTGGCAATACCATCTGTCCGGGATGCAAGCAAGTCGTCATCACGCGCTCCTGGCACTCGGTGATGGCGAACCGTCTGAAGAACGGCTGCTGCACCAATTGCGGCACGCGTATCGCGGGTGTGTTCACTAAACCCGATGCCGAGCAGCGACGGCAGTGGTGCGGCTCACTGTCCGCGAGTTAGGCTGCACAACGGGCATCTCCGCCTGCCTTGGCAAAAACCTCCCATCGGTTTCCGCTCAGTCGGAGAAATCCACGACGCACAACGCCCAACAGCGCGCTGTGACCACGTTCACTCCAGATCGCCCTCACGACGTCACTCCGCCGACGCCTAACACCCGAACCGTAGGCAGGTTGTTTTGCCAAGCGAACTGAAGCATAATCGCTGACAACTGTAAGCGCTGGATATCCTGGAATCATTCTAAAACGAGTGACGTCTTCCTGAACTCACATGGACTCCGAGACCGGCGAACTTCGCCTTTATGGGAGTGTGGATTTGCCTGTTCGGGGTGATGTCCGCGACCGGATTTCTGGGCGGCCACCAGCCCGGCGCCGACACCGAATTCTGGCGCGACAAGTGCGCGGCCGGGAACCACACCGCTTGCGAGACATGGGTTCGTTCGATGGACATCTCGTGCTCCCACGGCGGTGGACAGGCGTGCCTGATGCTGGCTCTCGCGCAGAATGAAGGCCAGATGATTCCGCGCGACGCGGCCGCGGCGGGAAAAAACTTTGTTCACGCGTGCGAGCTGGGGTTGTCGAATGGCTGTGCTGGCGTCCTCCGGATGGGGGCCGAGAACGGTGGCAGCGCCTTCCAGAATGCCTGTGACCGCGGTGACGGCGAGAGTTGCTTCCTGTTGGGATCGCTGGTCTACGCCGGAAGCGGCGTCCCCACGGATCCCGCCCGCGCCTTCGCATTGCTGCAGCGCTCCTGCTCATTGGGTTGGTCGCGCGGGTGCGCCCGGCTGGCTGAATGTTATCGCGCTGGGGTGGGTACCGCGGTTAGTAATACCCGCGCGGTCGAAGAGTTCGACAAAGGCTGTAAAGGCGGGGTTGCGTCGAGCTGCTTCTCTGCCGCCTCAATGTATCGGACACTCAACGATTCCGCCAAGGCCGAAAAGGCATTGAAGCAAGGCTGCCAAATCCGGGAAGGCTTTGCCCAATCGAGCTCGGCCTACACCAGCGGACCTCTGGCGCAGAGGCTGGCGGTTCCGGCAATCTGTTCGTCGGCTGCTCAGTAAGGCGTCACGGCTCGGTCGTACGGAAGGGCCCCAATTACAACTCAGCCGTGCGCTCCAGCGTGGGGTTTCACCGGCAAAGAATCTGAATCATTTGATAATCTTTATCATCTGATAATTATGCGCCGGGAGACTTACAACGAGTTTCGCCGTTTGTGTCAGGAGCACAATCTGGCGGCGACACACCAGAGGCAAAAAATCTACGAGGCGCTGGTGTCACGACCCGGGCATTATTCGCCGGAGGAGATCTACGAGCAGGTAAAACAAGACTTGCCGTCGATCTCGCTCGCGACGGTTTATAAGAACCTCAAAACCTTCGTGCATGCCGGCATGCTGCGCGAAGTCAGTCCGCACCATGGTTCGTGGCGGATCGACGCCAACCACCATCCCCATCACCATTTAGTTTGCACGCGTTGCCGCTCCATTACCGACTTGGACTTCGATTCGCTGGGGCCGGTGAAACTGCGCGGCAAACTTCCTTCGGGTTTCCGGCTGGAGAAGTTTACTATTGAGGTGCAAGGCGTCTGTAAGGCCTGCACCGCCGTGGAAACGAAGCATTAATTTTTTATTTCATTCCAAGCGAGAGGATACGAAAATGTTAAGTGTAGGAGAGCAGTTCCCTGATTTCAGTCTTACTGCAACCGTCAATACCAATAAGGACAACGCATTCAAAACCATTACCAACCAGGACTACAAGGGCAAGTGGAAGGTATTTTTCTTCTGGCCAAAAGATTTCACATTCGTGTGTCCTACCGAGATCGCTGCATTCGGAAAGCTGAACAAGGAATTCCTGGATCGCGATGCGCAGATCCTGGGCGGGAGCATTGATTCGGAGTTTGTGCATCTGGCATGGCGCAACAATCACCCGGACCTGAAGGACCTGCCGTATCCCATGCTCTCCGACATCAAACGCGACCTGTGTTCCACTCTGGGGATTCTTGATGAGAAGGCGGGCGTCGCCCAGCGTGCCACTTTCATCGTCGATCCGGAGAATATCATCCGCTTCGTTTACGTTACGGACCTCTCCGTCGGCCGCAATCCGCAGGAAGTATTGCGCGTCCTCGATGCTCTTCAAACCGACGAGCTTTGCCCCTGCAACTGGCAGAAGGGGCAGGAGACTCTGCAGGTCTAAGTTGATATTCCAGTGGCTTCGCCCCTTGGGCGGGGCCACTCTTCCTATTTGTTTTCCTGTAATTGCTCGAAAGAGAAATATCATGAATCTCGATAGCTTAATTGAAGCCATCCCTTCATACGCCAGGGACCTGAAACTCAACTTCTCCAGCGTGATGCGCCAACAGACTGACTTGAATGAGCAGCAGGCGTGGGGGACCGTGGTTGCCTCGGCCATCACCTCGCGTAACCAGGATTTGATAACGGCTGTCCTCGACGAAGCCGCCACACACCTTACCCCGGAAGCACTGGATGCGGCCAAGGGGGCGGCGGCCATTATGGGCATGAACAACATCTTTTACCGCTTCCTGCACCTTTCGTCGAACGAGAAGTACCGCACCATGCGGGCAGGTTTACGTATGAACGTCATCCGCTCGCACGGCATTGATCCGCTCGATTTCGAGCTGTGGTCGCTCGCCGTCTCCGCAATCAACGGTTGCGGTGCGTGCGTGGACTCACATGAAAAGATACTGCGTGACAAAGGGATCAGCGAAGAGAAGATTCTGGCTGCGGTCCGCATCGCGTCTGTGACCCACGCGATCGCAGTTGTGCTCGACACCGAAAGCGTCACTGCCACGCAAGCCGCAGCGGTGTGAAGATCAATCTTCTGTTTCCTGGGGGCCGCTATTCTGCGGCTTCCTCACGTAGCAGTTCGGAAATCCAAGCGCTACCCTGCCTTGATCTCGGCTCGGATTTCGCAATTTAGCCCAAAAAAGGCCCCTTCGCCCGCCAGCGACCGTAACACGTCACAAGCGATTGTGATCCCTGTACTTGTTGCATGTGCGGTAGGAGTGTTCCGCTGTAGTGTATCTGGAGTATAAGCCGTGACTGCCACAGCCATCCCAGAAGGCGCGAAGCAGCTAAACATCAGCTTTCTTTGCACTTTAGCAGATCACCTTAGTAGGTGACCGTCGACACTCACGCGAGTGCGGGCTGGGAATACGGTGACAGGAACAGGTTCTCCACCCGGAGGCGTTGTTACCAGCGCAATCCGGCCGTGTGACGCGGGGATACGATTGAGTACAGGGGGTCGTCGTGCTTACACCATATGGCTTGGACATCATAGAAAGTTGCCTGGCTTGCAAGATGCGAGCCGAGCATATATTTTGCGATCTTCCGCCGGCTGCACTGCAGACATTTGAATCCGTCAAATACGCTACTGCTTACCCGAAGGGCGCTGTTCTGTTCGTTGAGGGACAGACGCCGCGCGGCATTTTTGTGTTATGCAAAGGCCGCGTCAAACTCTCCATCTGTTCAACCGATGGCAAGACACTGATCTTGAAGATTGCCGAACCAGGGGAAGTGTTGGGCCTCAGTGCCACGGTCAGCGGCAAACCCTATGAGCTGACCGCCGAAACCGTTGATCCTTGCCAGGTGAACTTCGTCAAGCGCGAAGATTTCCTGCGTTTTCTCAAGGAGCACAGTGACGCCTGTTTGCGGGTGGCGGAGCAACTGAGCGACAAGTACAACAGCGCGTGCCGCGAGATTCGCTCCCTCGGCCTTTCGCATTCTGCAGGCGAGAAATTAGCGAAGCTGTTGTTGGAGTGGAGCGCCAAGAATGGGGAAGCTACCAAGGCTGAGCCGCGCCTGAAGCTGGCCCTGACCCATGAGGAGATCGCCCAGATGATCGGCACCTCCCGCGAGACAGTAACTCGCTTGTTTGCCGATTTGAAACGGCGTCAGATTGTACAGGCAAAAGGTTCTACGCTGCTGATTCGCAACAAGGCGGCTCTGAAGGCGCTCGCCATTACGGCGTGAGCTAAAGGCTTGTGATTGCTGCCGATTAGAGGCAGTCGCAGCGGCGCGTTTGGCCGTGGATTGATTGCTCCTGTTGCAGTTGCGAAAGGAAAATCTGCGCGCACGGTGTGAACAAGGTCACGGAAATCGGTGACTGCAATCACTGCATTGCGACCGGCGAAGACGTATTACCTCGATCATGGAGAGCATGATTCAGTCGTCGAGTTGCTTGACCTGCGATTTCCGCCCCGACCGGCTCTTTTGCGACATGCCAGCGGATTCGTTGAAATCTTTCGACGAAATCAAATCGCTCACCTCTTACCCAAGGAGCACGATCCTGTTCGCCGAAGGGCGACCGGTCCGCGGCATTTATATCTTGTGCGATGGACGGGCCAAGTTGTCCATTTGCTCCGATACCGGAAAACGGTTGACCTTGCGGATCGCAGGCCCTGGAGAAGTCCTGGGTCTGGGCGCGGCGCTCTCGAATACCCCTTACGAGATCACGGCAGAACTGCTGGACAACTCGCAAGTAGTCTTCGTCCGCAGAAAAGACCTGATGAAGTTCCTGCGGGAAAATCGCCAGGTTTGTATGGAGGTGGTGCGCATGTTGAGCCAGGACCTGCATGGAGCCTATGAGCGGGTCCGTACCATCGGCATGATACGCACGCGCCGTCCGCGCATGGTATACCGCTCCGGCGCTTTGCTGGTTTAACCCCACGAGCTTCCTGCTCAGCCCGCGATGCTTCGCGGGCTTTTTCCATTGGGCGCGCGGCGTGGAGGGCGGCGTCTGGAGGGCGGGTGAAGGTCAAGCATGGTCCCCGCGTGTTCGAACGAACGTTCGGACTCGCCGCCTGAAGGCTCGAAACCAGGCGGCGCATGCCGGCGCTGGGGTAGCTCCGATCACGCCAGTCCCGTCCACGACCATTGATGAATATTGGCGATCCTCCGCGCGCTAGCTGCCCCACCCCTTAGTGATAACCCTCACATCGTGCCGTGAGAGGCACTAAGGGATGTGACCTCAATCACATGCGCGCGTGAGTACACTCACTGCCCCTTGGTGCCGCTATCGGCGATGGTTATGAGTGACGCGGCGTAGGTACGGCGTCCAGGGAAAGCGAGGGTTGAGGTGAAGCGTTGCGGTTTGGTTTTCTTTGCTGCCTTGCTGCTTGGTACGGGAGCGCTGGCCAAGTCCACTCCCAAGTTGAGCAATGAGGATTGCCTGGCTTGCCATAACGATGCCACTCTCAGCAAAGATGAAAATGGCAAACAAGTCAGCCTGCACGTGGATGACGCGAAGTTCAAAGCCTCGATCCATAGCGTTTTCAGTTGTACCGATTGTCACAAAGATATCAAGGCGTTTCCCCACGATCCCACGCCAGCCAAGCCGGTGTGTGCTACCTGCCATAGCGGCGAGCAAACTGCCTACGACCACGGCGTCCATGCCAAGGCGGCTGCGGCCGGCAACACCAACGTTGCGAAATGCCAGGACTGCCACGGCAGCGTCCA
The DNA here is from genome assembly GCA_963721155.1 of uncultured Acidobacteriaceae bacterium. Taxonomy (GTDB): domain Bacteria; phylum Acidobacteriota; class Terriglobia; order Terriglobales; family Acidobacteriaceae; genus Bog-257. The sequence continues at coordinate 255,317 of CAVRID010000011.1, forward strand.
CGAAATTCTGCCGGCCAGCGATCCCAAATCGAAAGTAGCTCGGGGCAACATTCCGCAAACCTGCGGCGCCTGTCACGGGCAAAAATTCGTTATGGCGTCGAGCGGAATCAGCTCCGCACCCTTCATCTCCTACCAGCAAAGTGTTCATGGCAAAGCTGTGGCAGCGGGTTCCGACAAGGCCGCCGTCTGCACCGATTGTCATGGTCAGCACGACATTCTGGCAGCTACCGATCCGAAGTCGCCAATCAACAAGTTCAACGTTCCGGCCACCTGTGCCAAGTGCCACGACAACATCAAGCAGGAATATGTACAAAGCATTCACGGGCAAGCCATCGCGCGCGGCAACTGGCAAGCGCCTGTTTGCACCGACTGCCACGGCATTCACACCATCAAAGCGCCCAGCGATCCGAATTCGTCGGTGGCTGCGGCGAATGTGGGCAATGCGTGTGCCCAGTGCCATGGCAGCGTGCGCCTTTCCAACGAGTTTGGAATGCCTTCGGGGCAGGTGAATACTTACCTGTCCAGCTACCACGGCATGGCATCGAAGATGGGCTCGACGACGGTGGCGAATTGCGCCAGTTGTCACGGTGTGCATAACATACTGCCCTCCACCGATTCGCGTTCCACCATCAATCACGCCAACCTGGCGAAGACCTGCGGGCAATGCCATCCAGGCGCCAACGAGAAATTCATCAGTTTCAAGGTGCATTCGGATGGCCTGGCGAAGGCCGACTTTGGCAGCAAAGTGATCGGATATATCAGCAAATTTTACATCTGGATGATCATCGGCGTGATCGGCGGCATGGTGCTGCACAACCTGATCGTCTTCCGTAAAAAGCTGATCTTGCACCGCATAGGACAACCTCGCATTCTGTTCCGTATGACGCGAGGACAGCGCGTGCAGCATATTGTTCTGCTCTGCAGCTTCTTCATCCTGGTGCTCACAGGTTTCGCCTTGCGGTATCCGTCATCCTGGCTGGCCATGGTGTTCGTCAAGGAAGCGGTACGCAGCGTCGTCCATCGCGTCGCCGGAGTGGTGCTGATTGCCGTCAGCTTGTTCCATCTGTGGTATGTCATCAAGAACCCCGACGGCCGCCGCCTGATCAAAGACATGCTGCCCGACTGGAAGGACGTCACCGACGCACGTGACGCATTCCGCTACTACCTCGGTAATAGCAATCAGCGCCCGCTGTTTCGCCGCTTCACCTATGCCGAGAAGGCTGAGTACTGGGCCTTAGTTTGGGGCATGTTCGTAATGGCCAGCACGGGTTTGATGGCGTGGTTCAAGGTTGGGGTGGGCGAAAGAGTACCGGGGTGGTGGATCGATGTCGCCATCACCATTCACTGGTATGAAGCGGTATTAGCGACCTTGGCCATCATCGTGTGGCATCTGTATGGGGTCATGTTCGATCCCGATGCGTATCCGATGAACTGGTCTTGGTACGACGGCAAGATGTCGGTTGAGGCCTACGAGCATGAACATCCTCTCGATCTGCTTGCGCTTGAGAAGGCCGATGGCTCGGAGGAAGAGCAACCAGAAGCGGCCGAGTCCCCAAAGGAGCAGGAAGAGACGGTCGAGAGCAAGAATTAGCTGGAGTGGGGAAAGTCATATAAACTTCGCAGAGTAAACGCTACCTTCGGTTTTTTTGATTGCAATGCGACTTATTGTGGTAAGTTCTGCAACACCGGATGTGCGCGATTGGCACTGGGGTGAGGCGAAGAAGGGACAATTAAATAAATGACTGAGGACACGCAGCAAGTGGATCCTCACGGCGATCATCCGCCTGTTTCACAAAACCTCATTAAGAATCCGATCAGCCTGATTGGCCTGGCGCTGGCCGCCGTCGCCCTCGCCAACATTGTCTTCCTGGTGCTGATTGACGTTCTCTCCAGCCACCCATCACCCTATATCGGCATTCTCGCTTATATGGTGGCCCCGGGGTTCCTGGTTCTCGGGCTCATCCTGGTCCCCATCGGAATCGTGATTGAGCGGCGCCGCCGACTTCGCGCCGTAGGTGTGCCGCCCCATTTTCCGAAGCTCGATCTCAACAATCCGGCACAACGCAGCACCGTTGCCTTTGTCTTAAGCTTTGTGGTGATTTTCGCGCTCGTCAGCTCGGTCGGAAGTTACAAGGCCTACGAGTTCACCGATTCGGTGAATTTTTGCGGCCAACTGTGTCATACCGTGATGCACCCCGAGTTCGTGGCTTACCAGGCTTCGCCACATGCCCGCGTGGCCTGTGTCGATTGCCACGTTGGATCGGGCGCCGGTTGGTATGTGAAGTCCAAGCTGTCCGGCATCCGTCAGGTTTACTACAACGCCCGGGGAACTTATCCGCGGCCGATTCCCACGCCAGTCCACAATCTGCGCCCGGCGGCCGAGACCTGCGAACAGTGCCACTGGCCGAAGAAGTTCTGGGGTGCGCAACTTAAGGTATTCACCCATTACGGCTCAGACGAGCAGAACACGCCACGGGTGATTAGCATGCTGATCAAGACCGGCGGAGGAGACCCTTCGCTTGGCCAAGCCGGTGAGGGTATTCACTGGCACATGAACATCAACAACAAGGTCACCTACTTTGCCACTGATGAACAACGGCAAGTAATTCCCTGGGTACGCATCGAAGACCGCGAAGGACACGTCACCGAATACGCCGTGAAGGACAATCCGCCCACTCCGGCCCAGATCGAAAAAGCCGACAAGCGCCGCATGGATTGCATTGACTGCCACAGCCGCCCGTCCCATACCTATACTCCACCCGATCTTTCCGTGGATAGAGGAATTTCAGGGCGCTCTATTGATTCCACGCTGCCCTTTATAAAGCAACAGGGGGTCGAGGTGCTGACGGCCGACTACAAAACGGCGGACGAGGCGCAGCAGGCGATTGCCGAAAAGATCAACAAGTTTTATCAAGAGAAGTATCCGCAGCTTGTGTCGACCAAGGCAGACAGCATCAAGGGTGCTGTCGTCGAACTGCAGCGCATCTACAGCACAACGTTCTTTCCGTACATGAGGGTGAACTGGAAGACCCATCCCAACAACATTGGGCATTTCTACTACCAGGGCTGCTTCCGTTGCCACGATGGCAACCACGTGAGCAAGGATGGCAAGGTCATCAGCAAGGACTGCAACTCCTGCCATACGGTGCTGGAGCAGCAGGAAAGTGGCACGCAAATCGCCTCGTTGCCAACCCAAACCTTCAAGCACCCGGTTGACATCGGCGACCTGAAAACGGTGAATTGCTCCGATTGCCACAGCGGAGGCGTCGGACCGTAAGAGCCGTAGAATGAAGACGGCGTGTTGACTAGGAGCAACGTTAGCTTCGGAGCGGGAAGCGGTGACGAGAAAGTGACGTATCCCTGCAAGAAGTCAGCGCTAAGAATGTCTATTGTTCTGCTCGTGTTGTGCTCGGCATTCGCCACGGCGGAGGACCGTTTGCACGTCGTCTCCCGCGTGTCGCTCCCGGCGGATATGCAGACAAAATTGAGCTGGGGGGATCTTCGCGCAGGATGTGAAAGTGACGGGACTATCACGGTAGGACTCGAACCTGAGAACGACGATCCCGCGGCTTCTATCGTGAAGCTTTCGCCCAACGGCGCGGTCGTGGCACGAGTCCTGGTGGAGCAAGTTGCCGGGTTTGAAAGGGCAGTGATTCACGATTTCGCACCCGGTCCTAATAGGGAGACTTACGTACTCGTGAGCGCTGTCAAATTGGAGGAATTGAAGCGCGACGATTCTGGCAGGGCCAGGAGCGCGGCACGATTGGTTGACCTTTATCCTACTCTGCTCCGCTTCGACGCTACTGGACAGCCTGTGGCGAAGCATCGATTGGAGCGGCCTATTGGCGCTCCGCGTCTGGCAGTGTACGCTTCGGGCGACGCGCTGATTGTTGGATGGACCCGCGAGAGCGCAACTCGAACTGTTGCCGTAGCAGGCTTGTTTACGGCAACCGGTGCATTCCTGGCGGAGATCCATTTGCCGGAATCGCTCACTGGGCCGAATCAGGAGCCGCATCACGACAGGCTCCCCCTGCTCACCCCATTCAATGGCATGGGCGACGAAGTTCTCGTCTTCAAATCGGGGAACGATGCGGTGGTAGCTGGAGTCTCAAATACTGGAGAGGTCTCCACTACCGTGTTGTCTGTTCCAGTCGGTTTTGGCCTGTTCGCACCCCGGTTAGCGGGCGACCGTCTGGTCGGATCTCTGGAAGTGAAACCGACTGCTGGTTCGACGGGTCTACGCTACGCGGAATTCGATATGGAGACAGGGGAAGTCATCACAACCCACTACATAAAAGGGCGAGGTTGGAAGCTGGGGTGCTCTACGCCCAATGGGATGGGCTTATTCAATGTGAGCACAGGAACCCTCAATATCGTGAAACCGACACTCCCCTCGACTCAGTAGGTGCAGAACGATATTTGTTATCAGATGACGCGTAATTGCATGATCATCAGCCATCCAAATAGCAGAACCCTGAGATTCAGAAAATGAATGAACAACTCTATTAGGACTGCGCGTCGGGCAGGACGATTCTGCATGTTTTGTCACTACTCGAAAACTGACCCGAAGCTCGAGCTTGCCCGTTGCAGTCGCACTGTGCGCAGCCTCCCACAAAATTGTTGAGCTTGGTAGCGGCCCCACCGATTACACTGGGAATCATGCAAATCCTAATTCTTGCTGCAATCTTCGTTATTGGCATAGTCACCGTTCCGGCCGCTGCCTCTGGTGCCGAATTTGGTCCCAGCAATCCTTTCTTCGCTCCCAGCTCGTTGCCGTTTCAAGCACCTCCGTTCGACAAGATCAAGGACGACGATTATCAGCCTGCGCTAGAAGCCGGGATGGCGAAGCAACTCCAGGAGGTTCAAGCGATTGCGGCTAATCCCTCACCCCCTACCTTTCGAAAATACTATCGTCGCTCTGGAAAAGAGCGGCCAGTTGTTGCAGCGGGTGGAGGCGACCTTCTTCGCGGTGGTCGGCGCGAACAGCGATCCTGCATTGCTGAAAGTCAGAGCGATCGAGGCGCCGAAACTCTCGGCGCACCGAGACGCAATCTTTCTCGATCCGAAGCTGTTCGAGCGCGTAGCAGCGGTCTACAAACAGCGCAACTCGCTCAAACTGGATGCGGAGTCTTTACGTCTGGTGGAATGGGATTACGACCAGTTCGTACATGCAGGCGCAAAACTTAACGACTCGGATAAGACGGAACTAAAGAAGCTCAACGAAGAGATAGCGACTCTCTCCAATGTCTTCGAAACGAAATTGCTCGCCGCCACCAAGGATGCGGCTTTTGTGACGACGGACAAAGCGGCGCTGGCCGGCTTGTCCGATGCGCAAATCAACGCCGCGGCTGAAGCGGCGAAGAGTCGTAAGGTGGAAGGATTCGTCCTTCCATTGCAGAACACCACGCAGCAGCCCGATCTGGTTGCGCTGAACAATCGCGCAACTCGTCAGTCGCTGTTTTCCAACTCGTGGGACCGCGCCGAGCGGGGCGATGCCAACGATACCCGCGACACCATCGCCAAGATCGCGCAGCTTCGCGCTCAAAAGGGCAAGTTGCTTGGCTATCCAAACTTCGCAGCCTGGAAGATTGAAGACCAGATGGCCAAGACGCCGGAAGCCGCGCTGAAGTTTATGGACGCGCTGGTGCCCGCCGCGACGGCGCGGGCCGCCAGCGAAGCCCAGGACATCCAGGCGGTGATTGACCAGCAAAACAGCGGGTTTAAGCTTCAGCCGTGGGACTGGGAGTTTTACGCCGAACAGGTCCGCAAGGCCAAGTACGATCTCGATGAAGAGCAGGTCAAACCCTATTTCGAGTTGAACAATGTGCTGCAGAATGGAGTCTTCTACGCCGCCAACCAGCTCTACGGCATCACCTTCAAGGAGCGTAAGGACCTTCCGGTATATGACCCCAGCATGCGCGTCTTTGAGGTGTTTAATGCCGACGGCAGTTCGCTGGCATTGTTCTATTGCGATTACTTCAAGCGCGACAACAAGCAGGGCGGCGCTTGGATGAACAACTTTGTTGAACAGTCCAAGCTGTTGGGCACGAAACCGGTCGTGGTGAACGTTGCGAATTTCGCCATGCCCGCCGCCGGAGAACCGGCGCTGATTACCTCCGACGACGTCAGGACCATGTTCCATGAATTCGGTCATGCGCTGCACGGGATGTTCGCCAACACGGAATACCCCAGCCTTTCGGGTACATCCACGGCGCGCGACTTCGTGGAATTTCCTTCGCAGTTTAATGAACATTGGGCGACTTACCCTGCAGTTTTCCAGCATTACGCAAAACATTACAAGACTGGCGCTCCCATGCCGGCGGAGCTGATGGAGAAGATCAAGAAGGCCGCCACCTTCAACAAGGGCTATGACACCACCGAACTCCTGGCCGCTGCTGAACTTGATATGAAGTGGCACACCCTTCCGGCAACCGCTCCACTACAGAAGCCGGATGCCTTCGAAACCGAAGCGTTGGAGCAAACCCATCTCTCCATCAGCTATGTGCCTCCACGTTACCGTTCCAGCTATTTCAGCCACATCTGGGGCAGCGGATACGCGGCTGGATATTACGCCTATCTTTGGACGCAGATGCTGGATGACGATGCATTTCAATGGTTCGAGGAACACGGCGGCCTCTCCCGGGCTAACGGTGACCGGTTTCGGGAAATGGTGCTGTCGCGGGGCAACACCGAAGACCTCGAGAAACTTTACGTTGCATGGCGTGGAGCAAAGCCCAGCATTCAACCTATGCTGAAGTATCGTGGTTTGGAGCCGGGCGGTGGCTCCAAATAACGTGGATGGAGCGTCTGCGCGCGTGGTCGCGTTTTGGCTTGGCTCACGCGTGCTTGCCAAAGAAGAAACGGTAAGCAATAATAGGTCTTTGCCTCCAGTCGTGGGCTCTGGCAAGCGCATGCTTGATGGAGTTTAGATCATGGGGTCCAACGAACGCCTTCCTGCGTTTGTTGGGGTGTGGAGCGAAGCCGTAGTTCGCTGGAGCACCCGTCCGAAAGCGCGAATACTGCGCGGTCGGCGACTCCGATTATCTCGCCTGAGGGAATTTGTGCCACCGGCGCTTCCCCGCGCTCCCAACTAAATTCGTTGTACTAGATTGGGCAGGGAATGCACCACCTGTGTGGACAATGACGAGCGAAAGGAACTGCTTCTGTGTTAATGATTCGTCTCTCGCGCCGCGGTGCGCGTAAACAACCTTACTACCGCATTGTGGTAATTGAGAAAGACCGTGCGCGCGATGGCCGCTCGGTGGAAGTAGTCGGAACTTACAATCCGCGCACCAATCCTGCTAGCGTGGATTTGAAGCGCGAGCGTATCGACTACTGGACCAGCAAGGGAGCGCAGTTGTCTGACCGCGTAAAGAAGCTGGTGGACAAAGCGGCCACCAGCGCCCCAGCCCCGGCTGCCGCCGAAGTTTAGAGTTCGAGCAATTTTCCGAAGTGAGGAGCCGCCTCAGCAATGACGGACAGCGCCGTGAACATGCTTGCGTTGGTAGAACATCTTGCCAAGGCCGTGGTGGAAGCGCCTGACGAGGTGACCGTGGAAGCCTTCGAAGAAGGCGGCCAAACGGTGTTGGAGCTGATTGTAGCCGAGAGCGACTTGGGACGGGTGATTGGCCGCCAGGGACGCATGGCCCGCAGTCTGCGCACCATTGTGAACGCGGCCAGCCTGCGGACTCGCAAGCGTTATCAATTGGAGATCGTGGAATAGCTGACGACTTCATTACGGTTGCGCGTGTGCTGGGCCCGCAAGGGCGGCGTGGTGAAGTCATGGCAGAACTTCACACTGATTTTCCGGAGCGCTTCCAGGAGCGGCGACAGTTGTCAGGCTTGGCTCTCAACGGTAGTCGCCGTGAGCTGCAAGTTGAAGAGCACTGGTTTCACAAGGGCGGCGTGGTGCTGAAGTTTGTTGGCGTCGAGAGCATCAGCGACGCCGAGCAGCTTGCGGGACTGGAGTTGCAGGTTCCATTCGAGCAGCGTGCCGAGTTGGAAGCAGGCGCGAACTATGTAAGCGACGTCGTCGGCTGCGAGGTTTGGATAAAAGATGCCCAGCAACTGCTGGGGACTGTCAGCGAAGTTCAGTTCGGGGCGGGCGAGGCTCCGCTACTGGTTGTGCGAGCCAAGGCCGGGGCGGGGCAAGAAATTCTGGTCCCCTACGCCGAAGAGTTCTTGAAGTCTGCGGATTTCCAGCAGAGGCGGATCGAGATGGAGTTGCCCGAAGGACTGCTGGCGTTGGACTCACCGCTGAGCGGAGAAGAGAAGCAGCGGCAGAAGACCGAAGCCGACGAGGCACGATCGGCCGGGGTTCGCCGCAAGCGAGGGAAGTGAGAACAAATCCCCACGCGCCCAGGCGCGAATCGGGGAGGCCCGAATGAAGTTCGAGATTCTGACGATTTTTCCGGACTTTTTTCGTGGGCCACTGGATTACGGCATTGTGCGCAAGGCGCGCGAAGCCGGGCTCATTGAAATTGGCATCCACGATCTGCGGGCGTTCACGCATGATCGTCACCGCACGGTGGACGACCGGCCGTTCGGTGGCGGCGAAGGTATGGTGCTCAAACCTGAGCCTATCTTCGAGTGTCTTGAATCGCTTCATGTGTCACCGCGTGAAGAACGGATGCACGATAATTCGCGCGAAACAGTTGTGCTGCTTTCGCCGCAGGGCGAATTGTTCACACAGGCCGTTGCGCAGCAGTTGACGGCGCAAGAGCGCGTAGTGCTGATCTGCGGGCGTTATGAAGGCGTGGACGAGCGGGTGAGCCAGCATCTCACCGATCGGGAGATCTCGGTTGGCGATTTCGTGTTGAGTGGCGGGGAACTGGGCGCAGCCATTATCGTAGATACGACGACGCGCTTGCTTCCTGGCGCACTCGGTAACGCGGCCTCGAAGGAACAGGAATCGTTCACTGCGACGGTCGGCGACGTACGTCAGAAGGTTTTGGGCGAGCCGCCCAGTTCGACGTGTAGCTCCGGCGGATTGCTGGATTATCCACATTACACGCGTCCCGCGGAATTTCGCGGGATGCAGGTTCCCGAGGTTCTGGTGAACGGGGACCACGACGAGATTCGAAAATGGCGGCGCCGTAGTGCGCTGCAAAAGACGTTAAGCAATCGTCCTGATTTGTTGTGCGATGCCGAGCTGAGTAAAGAAGATCAGAAGCTGCTGGCCGAGATCAAGGCGGAAAGAGCCTGAAGTTCGAGCGAAGTGATTGCAGTCATAGGGGTCCTTCGACTCGCTGTGGTCGCTCAGGATGACACAGGTTGAAGAACGAGAGCTAATGGCTAGTTGCTACTTGCTAGCTGCTATTTTTTGCCGCCGCGAGGCGTGCGATACGGAAGGAAAAGAATAATGTCGAACAACTCACCTATTATTGACCGCCTACTCGCCAAGACGCGGCGCACCGACCTGCCCGACTTCAAGCCCGGCGACACCGTCCGGGTCCACGTGAAGATCAAGGAAGGCGACAAGGAGCGCTTGCAGGCGTTCGAAGGGGTCGTCATTTCCAAGAGCCATGGCGATCAGCCCAGCTTCACCGTACGCAAGATGAGCTTTGGGCAGGGCGTCGAGCGCATCTTCCCCACGCACTCGAAGGTCATCGACAAGATCGAAGTGCTGCGCTCGGCGCACGTGCGTCGCGCTAAGTTGTATTATCTGCGCGCGCTGCGTGGCAAGGCTGCCCGCCTCCGCGAAGTGGATACCAAGCGCGCCTAAACGATGGCATAACAGATTGGCCGAGAATAACAATGCCCACCGTGTCTGCTGATGCGGTGGGCATTGTCTTCTCAGAAATTCTTCCTGATCTAAACAGGGTGGAACACGACGTCAGGTCGAACGAGTAAGGTCTAGATTGTGTTTTGAAGCGGCGCACCTTTAGGTGCGCCGATACGTTCCTTAGTTTTGTGATTACTAGCGGGCTTCAGCCCGCAAGGAATCTACTGTTCGCTTTTTTCAGTATCTCCTTCAGCCGTGCCATTGCCCGTGCCGAGGTGGGACTCAGACCCTGGGAGATTCGCACCTCTTATTGACTTCAAAATCCAAGCCAAGAAATGACAGCAGCTTACGGCATTGCTGAAGCCATGCGCCTTCAAGGCGTAAGATTTCGCTTCGCCTTCGGCCGCACAAACTTCAACGCCGTATGCGTGGCGGAAAAGCTCACAACTTTCACATCCACCAAATCCGATCGCCGGCCCGCGTTGAGCACCTGCAGTTCGGTGATCTCCTGTTTGCCTTTGGGATAGACGATCCATAGTGCGGCCGCGCTAGCCAACGATGCAACGAGCTTCCCGACGCGAGCGAGGTCCGCGACCTTCTCGGCACCCAAGAAGATAAGGTCGGAGTCTTTCACCGCTTTCGTATCGGAGAACGATGCTGCCGATGCTCGAAGCTCTTTCGCAAAATTGTCGTCGGTGACGCCTAACAACGAAATCACAAGGCCAGGCTTGATTCCGAGCTTTTCAGTCCTGCTCTTCGGATGCAGAATCTTGTGCGCCCATTTTTCGGCGTAGTCGCCCGCCTCAAGAACCGCCGAGCCTTCCGGCCATTGGAGATGCAGCTCGCCATCGCGAGCGATGACGGACTTTAGTGACGCGAAAGGAATCTTCAGGCGCATGTCGCCACGAAAGATAATCTCGTTGGATTCAAGCAGCGCCTTGCCTGTGGCTTCTTTGCCGCCAGAACGAACCTTGCACAGAAGTTCAGATCCCATTGAGCCTCCGATTCGTTCGAAAATCATGGTTCAGATCGCGAGTGCTGTCAACTCGCATGGGCGCGCATCTACAAGGCGAAACCCCGCCAGATGCGGGGTTTCAGGTCGCGAGCTACGTTCGCGATTCTTTGCGGGTAGTCAGGTAGGGGGTTGTTGCAGCTAGAGCTTTGTCGCCAGTTCCATCAAACCCACGGCCATGGCAATCCAGAGCGCAAACGCCACCGTATTGAGAGTGAGGCGGACCGGACCATTGTCGATCAGCCAGTTGTATTTCGCGTCCATAGTGTCTCCTTGAAACGGGCTCCACTTCGACCATCGCAACTGCGCTATCGGGGACCCCGGAGGTTGCGCCCGGCGTGCCCTGCGGCTTCACCGGATCATGTTCTGCAGCTATATACGGGCGAACTCCAGAAAGGTTCCGTTACGATTTGGTGAATACTGGCCAGTCGCAGAATCCAGTGGCAAAGACAGGTTGAGGTGGTGTGAAGAGTCGGCGGCTGCGATTGCGTTCCGTTTGCTTTCGAGATTACTTGGCAGGGAGCATGGAAGGGCACGGAGGTCGAGTCCTAAAGATTCTTTTCCATGACCTCCAGTCCTTCATTCATCTTGCTTCTCGCTCTGCGCCGCGATCTCTCCCAGTTCCCAATACCTCTTCAACAGGGTGTCCGGCACGTTGACTGGCTGGCCGGTCAGCATGTGCTTCAACTGGAGCGCGTTGACGGCCGCTTTGCCTTCGAAGTGATTGTTGGCGATGACGAAAGTCTTCTTCGCCTTGGTGGCAATGGTGTCAATGCGCGTCTTCCACCCTTGCAATTCGGGATCGGTATAGAGGTAGTTGTAGCGGTCGTTGCGCGAGTCGCTGTCGAACCATTGATCGTAATTGCGTCCGTGCAGCCGCACATAGGCGAACGCTGCGGTTACGTGTTCGCTTGGAGCAACCGCCTTGCCCAGCCGTGGCTGGTCGATATTGCAGAAGGCCACGCCCTTTTCGGCGAAGTAGCGCAGGGTCCCTTCATTGGTCCAACTGTTGTGCCGTACTTCCACCACCAGCGGATATTGCTTGAACTTCTCCACCACGCTCTCCAGATAGTCGCGGTTCGCATTGGTGTTCTTGAATGAAATGGGAAATTGCGCAAGTACGGCGCCCAGCATATTCTCGGCGGCGATGGAATCGAGGCCGTCCTTGGCGAGACGCTCGTCCTCGGCGTTGGCAACAATAGTTTCCGAGGATGTGCTCTCCAGGACGGCGAGAGGAGAATGGGTGAATGCCTTGTTCAGCTTCGCGGTGAACATGAAATCGGGATTTACTGCGCGCGATTTGCGGCACCACAGTTTGCCCCACTCCGGCTTGATATGGCCATAGAACGAGGTGTTGATCTCGATTACATCGAGGAAACGCGCCAGGTATTCCACCGGATGCAGCGATTTCTTGACCTGTGCGGGATAAACAATGCCCTCCCAGTCTTTGTATGACCAGCCTGCGGTGCCGACATAGATTTTTGGCGTTCGGTCCATGCTCGAAGCCGAGATTAGCACAGAAGAGCGTGTGCCCATCAGCGGCAGGGGGCGAGTTTAAAGTGATCACAATCGGGTGTGACTCCCATCACATGGTCCGGTGACAGTGGCCATCGCTGCAAATTCGCGCTCGCGCTATTTTCATTCTCGTAATCCAAATTCATTCTGTCGGGAAGCAGAAATGATTGACCTTAAAAAGAAATGCTGGCGTGAGAAAGTGACCGCGGAGATTACCGTGGCCCATGTGCTTCAGTTCGCGAGAGAGCTGGGCACCAACATGAGCGCCGCCGAAGTAGCGGCGTTCCTTAACCAGAACGGCCGGGCGCAAGGCGTCTGGACGCACATGATGCAGGCTGGCGAGGATTACATCAAGTCGAGCCTGAAAGCGAACTCGGTGGGTGTTCGTAGCGTAAAGCAAACCACATCACATGCGGGTCTCGTGCAGTAGCGGCCTCAAAGCAACGTCCAGGACGGCGGAGCCGACGTCCTTTTCATATCAGTAAACGATCATTACTACCCAATAAATCCCTCCAGGTTGGCTCACGCTGGGAGCGAAACAAGCTCCCAGCGAATACCCGGAGGGCATCGGATGCGACAGCAATTCTTTGGCGCTGCCGGGAAGGTCACTCGGGACAGCCGCCGTCCACGCCGCTACCTCTTGAACTCCTGGCAGATCAACCGCCTTCTGGCTCTGTAAAGAGTCGTTGAGGGCCATGTCGCAGGCCATATGCCGCAGTTGTGCTTGCGGTTTGCGCACTGGCGGTGACATACCGTGGGCCGTAGCGTACGTCTCAATGGCTCGATGCAGCGCAGCGTCCGCCTCGGGTTCGGAAGACGCAGTCACCCGATGCGCGAAGTCCTCGGTCACATACACGCGGTCGCCACTTCGTATGACCGCGACCCCGACCACGTTGTAATTGGGATTCAGGATGTTGGCACGGTGCGGTGGCGAATGCATGAATCCTCTGTGAGCCGAGGGCACATCCTTACTGACGTCGACATTTTCCGCTTGCTGGTCTGAGCGGAGATTCTCATCGGCAAAGCGAATCTCCATTGTGGCCTCTCCATCAAATTGGTGCGATAGAGCCTGGTGCTCCACCATCAGCGAGGTGTGTTTGCGAGCGGCCTCGGTGAGGCGCTGATCGACGGCAAGCGGCGGAACGCCCTGGCTGGCGCGCTCCTGGTTTATCCACTGCACCAGTTGCTGCTCGCCCGCTTCATCGAGCTGAGCCTGGCCACGGAAGGATGTATTAGCAGGGAAGTGATGAGCGCGAAGGCCAAGACGCTGGGCAAATCGAGATCCTGATAGAGGCGCATTCTGTCTAGTATCGGCAGGGGATCGCGGGCTTTCGTTTAGAGCGCCGTCAACATACAATACAGCATCCCCTGGGGCCAAGTGATGACCATTTCAGTTGTGATTTTCCTTACTATCGCAGGCGCGCTTCTGGGCTCCTTCGTTACTGCGTTGGTTGCCAGGTCAAAGACTGCCACGCTGACTGAGCGCACCAAAGCGCAGACGCTGGAACTTGCTGGTGCGAGAGCGACCATGGAGAACCAGGCAGCCGAACTGCGGGAACTGGCGACTGCAAAGGCCGGATTGGACGCCACTCTGGCGAGTGAACGCCGCGGCGCGGAGGAAAAGCTCAGGCTCCTTGCCGAAGCCAGTGAAGAATTGAAAGCGCAGTTTAAGGTGCTGGCTGCGGCAGCTCTGGAGAGCAACAACTCGAATTTTCTTCAGCTGGCAAAAACGACTCTGCAAAATTACCAGACCCAGGCCTCCGGTGAGTTCGCTCAGAAGGAGCAGGCGGTCAAGAACCTGGTCGATCCGATTGCGCACTCGCTAACGGAGATGAGTCAGCAGATCCAGGGCCTGGAACAGGCGCGCAGCCAGGCCTATGGCACACTTACTGCCCAGGTGGCTTCACTGCTCGACACCCAGAAGGCCTTGCAAGCTGAGACTGGCAACCTGGTGAAAGCCCTCCGCGAGCCTCAAGCGCGCGGACGCTGGGGAGAGTTGCAATTGCACCGCGTGCTCGAGTTGGCGGGCATGTTGGAACACTGCGACTTCAGTGAACAGAAGTCGATCAGCAACGACGAGCGGCGATTTCGTCCTGACGTCATTGTGAACCTTCCTGGCGACAAGCAAATCGTGGTCGATTCCAAAGCGCCGCTGGTCGCTTACTTGGCGGCCCTCGAAGCGCCGGACGAGGCTACGCGCAACGCCCGCCTCGCCGACCACGCGCGTCAGATCAGACAACATATCGATGCCCTGGGCAGCAAGTCCTACTGGGCACAACTGACTTGCACCCCCGAGTTCGTAGTGCTGTTTCTGCCGGGTGAAGTGTTCTTCCGGGCGGCGATGGACTCGGACCCCGAGTTGATCGAGTACGGTGTCATCCGGAAGGTCATCGTCGCTTCACCCACTACGCTGATTGCGCTGCTGAAGGCCGTGGCTTATGGGTGGAACCAGGAGAACCTAGCCGAGAGCGCGCGCAAGATTAGCGCGGCGGGAAGAGATCTCTACAAGCGTCTGTGCACCATGACCAGCTACATGCAGGAGATGGGCAAGAAGCTCGGGGGGACGGTGACAGCTTATAACGAGATGTTGCGCTCGGTGGAGAGCCGCGTTTTTCCGCTGGCGCGAAAATTTCCCGACCTTGATCGCTCATTGGCGGCCGCCGCCTTGCCCGAGTTCGACCAACTGGACAAGACTCCATTTCAGCTGCAATCGCCGGACTGGCAGGAAGGCGAAGAAGAAGAACCTGACCTGCCGTTTCCCAGCAACGAGGCGGCAGACCGCGCGAAGGTGTGAGCATTCGGCGTTTCCGCTGTCATGATGAATGCTGCGGAGGGACTGCGGAATTGGTCGGCCGGTTTTTTCTGTCCGAGCCGAACTGTTCGCGCAGCCGAAGAACTTCAAGGCGCATAGCCTGGGCAAGCTGTTTACGCTCGCCGGTCGCGATGACGGGTTCACCGAATGCAACGGTTGCGCGGATGGTCTTCTTGCCCAGCAGATTAAGGGCGTGAGGAAGCAAAGGCATATCGCCCCACCAGCAGATTTCACGCTCCACGACACCATCGTCGAGTTCGTAACTGACGCAGCACGGAGTTATCTGGGAACCCGCGTCAATGGCGGGCTGCAACATGGTTGAGTGAAAGGGGAGGACACTTTTTCCATCGGTCGTGGTGCCTTCGGGGAAGAGCACAATGGGAACGCCGCTCTGCAAACTCTCGGCGACACTCGACGTTTGCACGTTCGGTATCGGCTCGGTCGTGGCGCCTTACGAATACACTTCCCGCCCAGCGCGCATAACGGCCAAAGATGGGCCAGTGTTCGACCTCCGCTTTGGACACGAAAACACAGGGCATTGCGCCGCTTAAGACGAGAATGTCGAGATAGCTCAGATGATTGCTTACGAGTAAGCCGCCGGTAGGCGATGGTCCAATTATCGACAGTTGAACGTTAATAGCGGACAGCCCGCGCACACAACTTTCGTGCAGCCACTCGGCGCATTCTGCGCGAGAGGCGTCACGTCGCAGTTTGCGATGTTCCCAGAGTCCATACCCGGCTGCCGCCGAAAGGGCGGCCAGTCGAATGGCTCTCCGTAGCTGTCTCACAAGAAAATCGCGCATCTCGCCAGAGCGCACATGGTAGCACCTGATAAAAGCATACCGGGCAGGCAATTTGCGACGAAAAGCATACCTGGTCGGAAATCGAGGATATGGCGGGCGAGATCAAGAAGTTCGGCGATTTTGAGTCTGCAAGATTCCGCGTTAGTTACGTAGATAGCCGGCGTAAATCAAACTGATCTATTAAGCGAAGTGACCTATTAAGCGAAACAGGAATGAACTGATTTTGACACTGCTTCTAAGCGGCTGCTAGTATCAGTTGTTCAGACGCCAACTTCCCTCCAAGCAAGCGTCCCCGTCGTCTAGCCTGGCCTAGGACATCGCCCTTTCACGGCGGTAACACGGGTTCAAATCCCGTCGGGGACGCCAAATCTTTCCAATGAGTTCCGGGCGTTTTCCCCGGGATACCCGCGGTACAACGACGGTACAACTTAATTTTGACCTATCATGCCGACCACTTTGCTCTGCGCTGCCCGCTTTTGCGGACATAGCGCTTGAGTGTAGGTGTCCAGGGTCATCTTGGCAGCTGAATGCCTCAACAGTTCCTGCACGACTTGACGTCCTCCCCGTTGGCCTTGAGCAAGGTCGAAAATGTGTGACGAAAAGTATGCCAAGACATTTTCTTGTTGATTCCCACCTTTCTTACAGCGGGCTGGATGTAGTCGCGCATGGCGCTGCTCAGCCAGACTGGCTGTTTTCCGCGCTTGGCTCCAGCGCGATTGGCATCTGTCGACCATACGTAATCTGAAGGGTCCCTATAAAGGTTAATTCGTACCAGGCCAGCAGGTCATGGGTACCGTACTCGTCGATCGGCATTAGCCTTCTAGATGCCTCGGTCTTCACGGGGCCCACATGCTGGTCAACAAGGGACCAGGTAACGCTTACATGCAGGTTCTTGAAATCGAAGTCCTCCCACTTCAGCCCGGCCAATTCGCCCCTCCGCAAACCAGATGGCATATCCAGAAACACCATGGCTCTCTCGTAGCCGGAAACTTAAAGAAGGCCTCTCGTCGTTGGCACTTCGCGAAAGCGCTCGCCGTCGCGCTCCACTTCTGCGGTCATCGCCTGACAATCGGTCTCGTCCAAGGCCATCGGCTTTTCGCACAGAGCGTGGATGTAGGCCCGGCTTCGGCTTCTGTACCAGCGCGATTGATGCTACTTCGGCAGCAATGTCCTGTTATGCTTGAAGATTCTGCATGCGCGAGAATCGGTTACCGCCCTCTAAGTCATCGCAACCTTTGACACGGGTTTCCTCCGTCATCCTTCTTCTGTTTCTGCTGTTGGGCTTGTCGTTGGCGCAGAACACTCCCAGCCAGCCGCAGTCGCCTCCACAAGCTCAATCGCCGAACCAGGCGCCGACGCCCTCGCAGCCCGCCGCTACGCAAACTCCCGCGACGCCGCCAGGCGCATCCGGCACAACGCAGGTTCCGGGAGCCGGGGTCGATGTCCAGGACCAACCGCAGGGAAGTGCGCCTCCATCGCAGTCCGCCGGGCAGCCGGAGCCACAGACTCGCATCACCAAGGGGCAAGCCAAGGAACTGTTCCGCTCGGTGGACGAAATCCTCGACTTCGCCAGCCATGACACCGGTTTGCCGATCGAGCACAAGGTCAAGCGTCACTTAATCACGCGTGAGTCGATGGAGAAGTACGTTGATAAGCGCATGAAGGACGACAAAGACGCTCAGCGGCTGGAGCAATCGCGGCTGGTGCTGGAGAAGTTTGGGTTGCTTCCGGCGGGCTTCGATCTGCACTCCGAATTTCTTCACCTGCTCGGCGAGCAGGTTGCGGCCTACTACGATCCCAAGTCGAAGAGCGTCAACCTTCTCGACTGGGTGCAGCCCGACATTCAGAAGCCAGTGCTCGCGCACGAGCTGACCCACGCGTTGCAGGACCAGATGGTTGGTCTGGAAAAATGGGAGTTGGCCGGCGGCAAGGACGATGCGCCCGAGGCCGATCAGCAGGAACAGGTTGTAGAAGAAGCGCAAGCGGCGCGCCAGTGCGTGACCGAGGGCCAGGCGATGGTCGTGCTGCTTGACTACACGTTGGCGCCCAGTGGCAAGAACATCTTGACTGCGCCGGAGATCGTCGATGCCATGCGCGCCAGCATGGCCGACAACAAGGACTCACCTGTGTTCGCCGCGGCTCCCATGTTTTTGAAGGAGTCACTCCTGATGCCGTACACGTTCGGCTTGGAGTTTGTCCGCACCGTGCTTGCCAACAAAGGCAAAGATGCGGCCTACGCCGGCATGCTGGAGCATCCTCCAATTGATACGCGCCAGATCATGCAGCCCGAGACCTACCTGATGAAGCAGGATGTGGCGCCGCTGATTATTCCCGACCTCGACAAACTGGTCGGACCGGACTATCAGCGCTTCGACTTTGGCGGCATGGGTGAGTTCGACATTTATCTGCTCGCCAAGCAATACGGCGAAGCTCCGCCTAACTACTATCCGCATTGGCGGGGCGGCTACTATTTCGCAACCCACGCCAAGTCGGCGCCCAAGGACCAGATCGCGATGCTGTATTTTTCGCGCTGGGATTCACCCGGCGCAGCGCGCGATTTCGCCAAGCTCTATGCCAGCTATCTTCCCAAGCGCTACAAGAAGGCCGTCTTACAGCAACCCGCGCCGGCAAACGGAACCAGCGCAACTGCGTCTCCGGCACTGTTTACATTCGAGACCAACGAGGGCAAAGCCACGTTGGAAGTCCAGGGCAGCGATCTGCTGATCCTCGAAGGCTATGACGACAAGGTTGCCGAGCGAGCGCGGCAGACATTGCTTTTCGGCATGTCATTGCCGGCAGCAGCGGGGAAAAGCAACAAGTAAGAGCGCAGGGTTGGACCGCCGGGAAGACTTCCGATCATCGAACTCAAAAGCTTCGGTAGAAACCTGCTGCTGCAGCAGGAGGTAGATGGGCTTCAGAGTCAGTCTGCGTGAGAACTCACTTCAAGTTAGCCGCGGGATTTCGATCCGCCGACAGCAGAAGACGACGGGCTGACCGGACAGATCATCGAGTTGAGAGGATCGAGGAGGCAAGTTTGGTAAAAAGTAAGGAATTAATGGTAGAGTAAGGGAAAAGGCTAATATGCAGAAGCAGGCCAAAATCACCAGCAAAGGACAAATCACGGTACCACGCGACGTTCGCCGCGCCCTTGGGCTTCGGGCTGGGGACCGCCTGGTGTTCGAGAGCGTTGGTCAGGAGGTTCGTGTGCGCGCGGTTAAGACAAAGAGCGCGTTTTCCAAGTATCGCGGCATCGGCAATCCCGGAATTGGCTCCGGTCGCAAGAACATCGGCAACTGGCTGCGCGGACTACGCGGGGAATGACAACCGCGATTGACACTAACATCATCATTGCTCTTTGGGATCGTGATGCATCCTTTAGTTTGGCTGTCCAGAACGCGCTAGAGGCAGCCTTCAATCGGGGAGGCTTGGTTATTGCGGCGCCCGTTTTTGCTGATCTGCTGGCGGCACCGGGCCGTACGGAGGCATTTGTGGACGCATTTCTGGAAGATACAGCCATCGCGGTCGACTGGAGCCTGGATGAGATGGTTTGGAGAGCCGCTGGTCGGGCATTCCAACGTTACGCCGAACGGCGCCGCAAGCAACGCGCCTCAGGAACTCGACGAATTCTTGCGGACTTTTTGATTGGCGCACACGCGGAGACTCGCGGTTATCGCCTACTTACGCTAGATGAGCGGATTTACCGACCTGCCTTCCGAAAGCTCGTCATCGAAACGATCTGAACCAGAGTAAGATGCTCGAATGGTTCGGCACTCAATCCATCGCGTAATCGGTTGTCGATGTGGCTGCGGCGGCTCTCGCCTCCTGGCCACGCCCCTTGCGGGTCAACAACTCGATGCCGAGCACTGGGGCAAGAACACTCCCGGCGTGGAACTCGTCGCTCACGAAGGGCCGCGCCAGAAGACCTCCTCCGGCACTGTGTCTGATGTACAACCTCATCGGCAAGGGCTTTCCCGACGGGATTGTTTACGCTTTGTGGCAATGGCCCGCTGGCAAATCTCCCAGGCAGATGATGCAAGGCGTGAGCTTCGACAAGCGGGGAGTACTGGTCTGTTCGGGGAAACCCGGCTATTGCTCCGGCGACGGGCCTGACGATCCCATCAACATCCAAGCCACCGCGGTTCCGGGTGAGATGAAACGAATGGCGGTGGTGTCGAGCGATGGCAAGATAGCTGGGTTCGCCGATGCCGTCCCATTTCCGATCAAGCCTTCCGGCAAAAACTGACGGTCGCGCCCGAAGAATCTACACTGTCCTGCCTTTCATCCCACGTCACAATCCGATGTGACAAAAGTATTACAAACAGAATGCTCTTCCGTTGTTAGTCTGAGGGTGGCTCCTGCACCACACATCACAAGGATCCACAGGCAGTAACCCAGAGGAGAAATGACTGGAGAGAAAGAAATAAAGAAGATCAATTGGCTCACTACGGGCTTCATGCTCGCGTTTCATATCGGCGCGATTGCGGCTTTATTCATGTTTAGTTGGAAGGCGCTGGTTATTGGCTTGATTGTGTATTGGGTCGCGGGAAGCCTCGGCATTGGCATGGGCTATCACCGGCTGCTGACCCATCGCGGCTACAAATGTCCGAAGTGGCTGGAGTATGTTCTTACGGTTTGCGCCACGCTGACCTTGGAAGGCGGTCCCATCTTCTGGGTAGCCACGCATCGTGTCCATCATCAGCTCACCGACAAGCCGGGCGATCCGCACTCTCCGCGCGACGGCGGTTTTTGGGCGCACATCGGTTGGATTCTCACCGGGCAGACCTTTCATAACAACAACAGCGATCTTCTGGCGTATGTCCCCGACCTGCGCAAAGATAAATTTCATCTTTGGATCAGCAAATACCACTGGGTCCCTCTCACCACACTAGGCGTCCTCTTGTTGGTTTTCGGCGGCTGGGGAGTGATGTTCTGGGCCGTCTTCCTGCGCACTGTGGTCCTGTTGCACTCCACCTGGTTTGTGAACTCGGCAACGCACATGTGGGGTTCCAAGCGCTTCGCCACCGATGACGACTCGCGCAATCTGTGGTGGGTGGCCTATCTCGCCTTCGGCGAAGGCTGGCACAACAATCACCATGCGCATCCGCAATCGGCTCGTCACGGCTTGGCGTGGTACGAGTTCGATGTGAACTGGTACGGCATCAAGACGCTGGAAGCCCTGGGACTCATCTGGGACGTCAAGCTGCCTAAGTTGGGCTCGTCCCGCATCAAAGCGGTAGTGGAGCAGGAGCCTGCGTTGCAACGGCAAGAAGAACTGGTCAGCGTGTAGCCTTGACGCCAACATAAATCGTGAAGGGCGACGTTAACAGCGTCGTCCTTTTTGTTTTGCTGCCGACTCCTAACGAGTACTATGGGCCTTACACCTGCAGGGCAGCCAAATGCATCTCCGGTGCTTAATCACGGTTTTACTACTCGCGGTCATACGCCTGCCAGTTGCAGCAAACGACACTCTCGCAACGCTAGGTGCTGGTGGACTCGTTGCCTTGAAGTCGTCTGAAATCGCAATTGAGTCCGAAGACCTTGAAATCTCCGTTCATCAGATCAAAGTGCGATATGTGTTCCACAACAACACCGATCACGACATCGACGCCATCATGGCATTTCCTCTTCCTACACTCGAAGGCGGTCTGGTCTATAACGAGCCAGTGGTACTTCCATCAAAAGATCCCGTCAACTTTGTGGATTTCAAGGTCGAGGCAAACGGTGAGGTGGTGAAGACAAAAATCGAAACCCGGGCGTTCGCGGACGACCACGAGATTACGGCCTATTTGGCATCCTTAGGTCTGCCCGCTTCGGTCGTTCTTGAGCCCCTCAACTCCGCCCTTGATGAAGCTGTCGACCGAGCAACGTGGTCAACTTGAGAAGGCGGGCCTGAGATCGTGCCGGGTGATTTTGACCCTCCGCTGCAAGGTGTCGGCACGAAAGGCTGGTGGGCGGGATGGACAATGCAAACTCAGTTCTACTGGACACAGCACTTCCCAGCCAAAGGCAAGATCGAACTTGTCCAGACCTATCGCCCGGTTGTGGGCGGCAGCTATATAACAACGAATGACGATGGCGCGGGGAGCATAAAGGCATATTGCGGCAACGGTGATTCCCTAAAAAAGATCAAACAGCTGAAGTCACAATACCCAGCTCAAAAGGGAAGCGACGTGGCACTTATGGAAAGGACGATCCAATACGTTCTCAAGACAGGCAATAATTGGAACGGTCCTATTGCGAGCTTCCACCTTTCGGTCGTCGCCGATAACCCGGACGATATCGTGCTCACGTGCATGCCGAGACTGAAACGCGTTGCGCCTACTCGCTACGAACTTGTGCGTGCGAACTACCGACCCGACCATGACCTCGACCTGCTGATTCTTCGGGCGAACAGGTGAGGGATTTCCGTTCGCTGGTTACGATAAAATCCAATTCAAAGGCGGGGAAGTGATGAACATCTTTTCATGGCGCGACAGACGTCTTTGCTCTATTACCTTTCTCTCCGCCAGTTTCTGCGTTCTTGCCATCAGCGTTTCCTGTACGGTCCCAGCCTGGGCGCAGAAACAAGAGATCGTCTGGACCGCCCAAGAGAAGCCGATCTACGATCAGATCAAGACTTTGCGCAGCCTGCCCGACGATGTCCGGGCCCGCACCACCAAGGACATTGCGCTGGAGATTCGCGCTTTGCCGCCGAGCGAGAACAAACTTCAGCTTGCAAATTACCTGGCGAACCGCGCCACCGAAGGCGACTTCGGGCACGACACGCTGCAGGAGGTCGCTACCACGCTGGCGGGGGCGTTACAGCAGGCGCCGCCGGACGCGAAGCTGCCGGTTTCGACCGACGCATACGACGAACTCGCGCAACTGGTGCGCTACGAGCATGTGCAGACAACTTTGGACACGCCGCAATTCAAGGCTGCCATGGCGAAGCTGGAGGCCGCTGACCAGGAGCGTCAGAAAGTGGATTTCACCCTCACCGACCTTCAAGGTAAAACTTGGACGTTGAAGGAGCTGAAGGGAAAAGTTGTACTGGTGAACTTCTGGGCCACATGGTGCCCGCCATGCCGCAAAGAAATGCCCGACCTCAACACGCTTTACGAGCGATTCAAAGATCAAGGCTTCGCGATCCTGGCAATCTCCGACGAAGAGGCCGACAAAGTTAAGCCCTTTATCGCAGAACAAAACATCAGCTACCCGGTCATGCTCGACCCCGGACGAAAAGTGAATGAACTGTTCCAAGTCCAGGGCATTCCGAAAAGCTTTGTCTATGATCGCGACGGCAAACTGGTCGCCCAGTCCATCGACATGCGCACCCAGAAGCAATTCCTGGAGATGCTGGGGCAGGCGGGATTGCAATAGCGGAGCGCTCACACGATTCACAGCTTGTGCCCGGTTGCCGAATCGGCCGAGTCAGAATAAAATTAGAACGAACGTTCGAAAATGACTCTGGTTTTCCAGACCTAGCCCCTTAATCGACGACCATTACATGTCCTCTTCCTCTCCAACCCGGTCCCTGGAACATCCTTCCTCTGCGGATACCCGCTTTGATCGCCGCCTAAGCGAGATTCTGGATTACGCCACCGGGATCTTTGCGGAAAAGGGGTACGAGGGCGCCTCCATGCGCGATCTTTCGCGCTTGAGCGGCATCTCCCTGGCCGGCCTTTACTACTATTTCGAATCTAAAGAGAAGCTGCTGTATTTCATCCAGCAGCACACTTTCAGCACCATCATCGAGCGATTGCGTGAGCGGCTGGCCGAGAGCAGCGACCCCGAGACTCGCATCCGCATGTTTGTTCAGAACCATGTCGGCTATTCGGTGGCCAAACAAAAAGCGATGAAGGTGCTTGCGCATGAAGACGATGTTCTGAAGAACGGCTATGGCACCGAGTTGGCGGCCATCAAGCGTGAATACTACCGCATTTGTGTCGGCCTGGTAGACGACTTGGCCAAAGCCGAGGGATTGAAATATATCGGGCCGCGTGCCGCTGCGATGGGTGGAATCAGCACGCGCACGGCGGTCATGGGACTCTTCGGAATGATGAACTGGCTGTACACCTGGTACAAGCCGCGCGTCGATCCCGATGCGGAAACCATTGCCCGCGAGATGAGCGATATTTTTCTGCGCGGAGTGCGGGCCGAGAAAGCCGGCGACTGGCAGCCACGTCGCGAGGCGAATCGCAGCGGCAGGCCGGAGCCGAACGGCCGTCCCAAGACAAAAGATCGCAAGCGTAAACCTGCTCCGTCACTCACGCCGGCCGGAGGCGTTCATGATCGCGTTGCAGCAATGCCATGTCAGGAGTTTTGTCGATGGGTAGCACAACCCAATCTGCGTCGAGCGAGGTGAAGGAACTCGTCCAATACCGTGTCGAGCGGGTGTCGCCGTCATCACGATGAGCGACCCGCCTGCGAACACCTACACCTACGAGATGAACCGTCAGCTTGACGATGCCATTCTGCGGGCGCGGATGGACAACGACGTTTATGTGATTGTGCTGACCGGTGCGGGCGAAAAGTTTTTCTGCGCGGGCGCGAACATCCAGATGCTGACCGAGGTTGATCCCACCTTCAAGTACTACTTCTGCCTTCACGCCAATGAGATGTTGCTGCGCTTGGAGAACACTCCCAAATTGGTGATCGCCGCTCTGAACGGCCACTGCGTTGGCGGAGGCCTGGAGGTTGCCATGGCGGCGGACTTGCGAATTGCGCGCAAGGACGGCGGCAAGATCGGATTACCAGAGGTCAACCTGGGCGTGCTGCCAGGAACTGGTGGAACCCAGCGCCTGGCACGGATTGTGGGCAAGTCGAAAGCAATTGAGCTGATGGTAATGGGCAAGACCTTTACCTTCGAGGATGCGAAACAACTGGGCTTGGTGAATGAAATATTCGAGGGTGAAAACTTTATGGAACGGGTGTTGGAGTACGCGCGCCAGTTCTGTCCTCCGAACAAAGCCGCGAAGGCTGTTGGACGCATCAAGCGTGCGGTGCAGACCGGTTGGGAGATTCCGATGGAAGCCGGCCTGGCGTTGGAGCGCGAGAACCAGCAACTGCTTTTTGAAAGCGACGACGCGAAGGAAGGCTTGGCCGCGTACCTGGAGAAGAGGCCGGCAAAGTTTACGGGAAAGTAGTACTTCAGGTTGTCATCCCGAGCGAGGACATTGAGTCCGAGTCGAGGGACCTGCTGGTAAAGCTATGAACAATACGGCACAAACCGGCTTCGCCTGCATCACGGTCGATCTGCAACCACCGGCAGCTCGCGTCGTGCTGAATAATCCGCCGCTCAACGTCATCGACATCCCCATGATGGATGAATTGCGCGCGGCGCTGGAGCAAATTGAGGCACGGCCGGAAATCAGCATCATCGTCTTCGCAGGTGCGGAACGTGCTTTTTCCTGCGGAGTGGATATCGCGGCGCATGCGCCCGACAAGGTGCGCGAGATGCTCACCGGGTTTCACAGCGTGATTCGCTCGGTGGTGGACAACAGCAAGTTGACGATTGCCAGTGTTCGCCGGCACTGCCTCGGAGGCGGTGCGGAACTGGCGATGATGTGCGACATCGTGTACGCTTCGCCGGATTCGGTTTGGGGATTTCCCGAGATCAAGCTGGCATGCTATCCGCCGGTCGCCACCGTAGCGTTGTCTGCCATTGTGGGACAAAAGCTGGCGGCGGAGCTCGTTCTTACCGGTCGAACTCTAAATGGCCAAGAAGCGCTGGAAGCTGGTTTGGTGAACGGACTTGCCGATGATCCGGAAACCCTGGTTGCGGAATGTGTGCAGCGGGTGTCGCAGTTGAGTCCGGTAGCGCTTGCCCTGGCCAAGAAGGCGTTCTACGCATGGGACTCGATTCACTTCGACAAAGGCCTGGTGCGGGCCGAGCAGATTTATTTCGACGAACTCATGAAGACTGACGATGCGCAGGAAGGTATCGCGGCATTCATGGAGCGGCGCCGGCCTAAGTGGGTAGGGAAGTGAGCACGACGTTGGATTACGAGATAGCTCCGGAAGAACTGAAAGCCCAACAAGAGGCGGGAGCAGAGGTTGTGCTGCTCGATGTCCGAGAGCCGTGGGAGTTTGAGGTTGCGAAGATTGCGAACAGCAAATTGATTCCGATGGGCGATGTCCCGGCGCGCTTTAATCAGGAGCTTGATCCCGAAGACCATATCGTAGTCATTTGCCATCATGGCGTGCGCTCGATGAATGTAACCGCATGGCTGCGGCAGCAAGGCTTCGAAAAGGTGCAATCGTTGCGCGGAGGCATCGACCGCTGGTCGCGGCAGATTGATCCGAGCGTACCGGTGTATTGAGGGCGGCTATTCGCTCTTAGCTCTTCGCTTTTAGCAAGCAAGGTTTGCTGCGGACGTTGAGGCAGGCTAGCAATACGCCTTCCGTCAGCATCTGACGCATCCGCTTACTAAGCGAATAGCGAATAGCGAAAAGCGAAAAGCGAAAAGCAGATTTCCTATGAAAAAAGAACTCATTGAACTACGCATTAACGGACGCACTCACGAGCTGGCGATTGAGCCGAACAAGCTTCTGCTCGACGTGCTGCGCCAGGACTTGACGCTCACCGGCTCCAAGCGCGCCTGCGATGATTCTTCCTGCGGCTCCTGCACCGTGCAAGTTGATGGACTGCCCATGCTTTCGTGCACCATGCTGGCGGCCAGTTGCGAGGGACAGGAGATCACGACTGTCGAAGGCCTTGCCGATCACGGCGGTTTGGCTGCGCTGCAGAAGGCTTACGGCGATTTTGGCGGCGCGCAATGCGGCTTCTGTACGCCAGGATTCATGATGACGGTGAGGTCACTGGTGGCCAACAATCCCGATCCAACCGAGGACGAGATGCGCGCGGCTCTCAGCAGCAACCTATGCCGTTGCACCGGATACTCACAGATGTATGAGGCCATACGGGCTGTGATCCAGGCTGAACAGAAGGGTAAGAAAGAAGAGCAACTAGCCACTAGCGGCTAGCAAAGAGACAAAAGCTTATGTCCGAAGTGCGGTGCTATTGCTGGTTGCTAATTGCTAAAGGCTAACTGCTAATGAATGATTTTTCTGTAATCGGTAAATCAATCGCCATGGTGGATGCCGCGGGCAAAACCACCGGCGCGGGCAAATACACGGACGACCTCAGCCTTCCCGGCATGCTGGTGGGCAAGATTCTCCATTCGGCATATCCCCACGCTCGAATCAAGCGGATCGATGCTTCGCGGGCGAAAGCTCTGGACGGCGTTGTCGCTGTCGTGACCGGAGCTGACGCACCTAATCCATACGGCATCCTTCCCGTGGGGCACGATGAGACCGCGCTGGCGGTGGAGAAGGTTCGCTACGTGGGCGATCATGTTGCCTGCGTTGCCGCAATCAGCGAAGAGATTGCCGAAAATGCAATCGAGTTGATCGACGTGGAATACGAGCCTCTTCCGGCCTACTTCGATCCGGAAGAGTCGATGAAAGCCGAGAGCGATCTCATCCACGAGAATCGTCCGCACAATCTCGAAAAAGATTACCACCATGTCTTTGGCGACTTGGACCAGGGATTTGCCGAAGCCGACTACATCGCCGAGGGCCGCTACATCGCCAACGAAGTGACACATGCCGCGATGGAGCCGCATAGCACGCTGGCCAACTTCGAGCTCGATCCTCACACCGGCAAGCTGGGACGGCTTACCGTGTGGTCCTCCACGCAGGTTCCGTACTATCTGCAGCACAAGCTTTCGCTGGTGCTGGAGATGCCGATGTCGCAGATCCGAGTGATCAAACCCTTGGTAGGCGGCGGTTTCGGGGGCAAGAGCGAAATCATTCCGCTGGAGATCATCGCGGCAGTGGCGGCACGCGCGGCCAGGGCCCCGGTGAAGATTACTTACACCCGCGAGGAGGTTTTCTGGGCGCACCGTGGACGTCCACGCACCATCATCGATCTGAAGACCGGCGTGAAGAACGATGGCCGCATGACAGCCGTTGCTTGCAAGGTCATTCAGGATGGCGGCGCTTACTGCTCCTACGGTGTGGTGACGATTCTCTATTCCGGGGCGCTGCTGGGCGCGCTGTACGACATTCCCAACATTCGTTACGACGGCTATCGCGTGCTGACCAACAAGCCCGCTTGCGGAGCAATGCGAGGACACGGCACGGTAAACGTGCGCTTCGCCTTCGAATCGCAGATGGACGAGATTGCCGCCAAGCTCAGTCTCGATCCGGCGGAGATGCGACGTGTGAATCTGCTGAAGCCGCCGACGGTGACTGTGAACGGCCTTCGCGTCTTGAGCTACGGGCTTCCGGAGTGCATCGACCAGGTAGTTACGCGGTCGGGTTGGAAGGAACGCAAAGGCAAGCTGCCTAAGGGGCGCGGCCTTGGAGTCGCTTGCAGCCATTATGTGAGCGGCGCGGCCAATAGCATCATTCGTTCCGACATGCCGCACTCGACGGTGAACATCAAGATCGATCGCGACGGTGGCGTGGTGGTTTATACCGGGGCTTCGGAGATTGGACAGGGTTCCGACACCATGACCGCGCAAGTTGTGGCGGAGGTGTTGGGCTGCGACATTTCACGTGTCAAAGTCATCGCTGCCGATACCGACCTGACCCCGATCGACCTTGGCTCCTACTCAAGCCGCGTGACCTTTATGGCTGGTAATGCCGCTCTGCGCGCGGCCGAAGATGTGAAGAAGAACATCGTGAGCGCTGCCGCCAAGCGGATGGAGTGTGCGTCCGAAGATATCGTTATGCGCAATGACCGCGTCTGGAACAAGGGTACCACGCTGTCAGACTATGATGCCACAGCGTCGGATAGCCTGGTAGAAACGGAAGCTGCGCGTGGACATGTGGACGGCCAGATTCTCCGTGGCTCGGTATTACAAACTCGCAAGGGAGAAGGCCCAAAGGATCATATGAGCTTTGAGGAAGCGATTGTCGCGGCGATCGACTTCCACGGGGCATTGACCGGCACCGGCTCGTACGCGCCTCCCGTGGCGGCGCGGGGTGGTAAACATAAAGGCGGCGGCGTCGGACCCTCGCCGGCGTACTCGTATTCCGCGCAGGTTGCCGACGTCAGTGTGGATGAAGAGACCGGCGAAGTCACCGTACACAAAATATGGGCTGCCCACGACTGCGGGCGCGCGCTGAATCCAGTGGCCGTAGAAGGTCAGGTGATCGGTTCCGTCTGGATGGGGCTTGGCCAGGCACTTGAGGAAGAGATGGTTTGGAAAGACGGGCTGCTGATGAATCCGGGCCTGCTCGAATACCGCAGTCCATCGTCCACCGAATCGCCCGAGATCGACTGCATCATCGTCGAGAGTATCGATCCGGAAGGACCATTTGGCGCGAAGGAGGCTGGCGAAGGATCGCTGGCGGCGACCATCCCTGCGATCTCGAATGCGATCTACGACGCTGTGGGAGTCCGGTTGCGAGAGGCGCCATTTACGCCGGAACGTGTGCTGGCCGCCTTGCGCGCCAAGAAGGGGATGAAGCGAATCGAAATGACCGAGTCGGTTGATCCGACTGCTCCCCACAAGCTTCGCGAACATGGAGGTTCGCTCTGGTTCCGCGGCAAGGGTCCGACGCGACATGCGCTTGATCCGGCGCGACAGGGAACGAATGCCGGGTCGCCCGTGGGAGGTGCAGATTGAGCCTGCCCAGCTTCCAACTGCTGCGCCCTAAGACACTGAACGACGCCATGGAATTGATGGCGAAATACGACGATCAGGTGAAAGTGGTTGCGGGTGGCACGGACCTGCTGCCTTCGATGAAACAAAAGCTGTTCACGCCACCGCACATTCTCGACTTGCGCAGCGTTGCCGAACTGCGGGGCATTCATGATCGCGGTGGTGACGGTGTTGAGATTGGCGCCCTGACAAGCCTCAGTAGCGTCGAGCATTCGCCGATCATTCTGAAAGATTATGCAGTGCTGTACGAGGCGGTGAAGACAGTCGCGTCGCCGGTGTTGCGCAATATGGGAACGATTGGCGGCAACCTCTGCCTCGATACCCGTTGCCTGTGGTACAACCAATCGCTGCTGTGGCGCAAGAGTTGCGGTTTCTGCCTCAAGAAAGACGGTGACCTGTGCCATGTCGCGCCCGGCGGAAAGTTCTGCTGGGCAACATTTTCGGGCGACACTTCCCCGGCGCTCATGTGTCTGGGCGCGGAGATTGAGATTGCAGGGCCAGCTGGTACGCGACGTACCCCATTGTCAGAGTTCTACGTGAACGATGGCATTGTGCGGCTGCACCTGGCACCCAATGAGATCGTGACCCGTGTGTATCTGCCGGAATCGTCGGCAGGGTGGCGCGGCAGTTATCAGAAGCTGCGGGTCCGTGGAAGCATTGATTATCCGTTGGCCGGCGTCGCGGTGGCGCTCAAGATGCACGCAGGCCGAGTCGAAGACGCTCGCGTTGCCATCACCGCTGTCAATCCTGCGCCGTTCCTTGTGAAAGATGCAGATGCGTGTCTGGTGGGGATGGCTCCGACCGAAGAGATGGCGGAGCGAATCGGCGACCTGGCGGCCAGTACGGCCAAGCCGTTGACCACCTCAGCGCTGACGCCGGAGTATCGTCGCGAGATGGTGCGGGTGTTTGCCAAGCGGGCAGTGATGGCGGCGGCGAATTGAGAAGAGAAAGTTGTTTGATCGCATGGGGGTCCTTCGACTTCGCTCGGCTTCGCCTCGTTCCGCTCAGGCTGACACCGTAATAGATGCACGACCTCACCGAGAACTGCCGGCGAGTGGACCCGTGCGGCGCCTGACAACTGAGCAACCGACAACTGACGACTGACACACTGACTCCCGATGCTCATCACTGACTGCCACATCCACATCCAGCCTATCGAGTTGTTCAAGCCCGAGGCCCTGGCGCTGATGAAGAAATCGCGCAAGGATTTCGACCAGGTTGCCGAATACTGTGCCTCGCCAAAGGCGTTTCTCAAGCATCTCGACAAAATTGGTATTGATCGGGCGGTGCTCATCAACTACGTAGCACCCGAGGTGATTGGCTTTACGCCGGCAGTGAACGAGTTCATCGCCAATTACGTAAAGGAAGACCCGAAGCGGCTAATCCCTTGTGGCAGTGTGCATCCGCGGCACACGCAAAATGTTCTGGCCGACATGGAGCACATCGTACGGCTGGGCATCAAGCTCATTAAGATCCATCCGCCGCACCAGTTGCTCTATCCCAACGATTATGTGAACGGCGTCAAGGAACTGGAGATCATCTATCGCGCGGCCGAAGCGAACGGCATCCCTATCATGGTGCACACCGGCACGTCGATTTTTCCCGGAGCCCGGAACAAGTACGGCGATCCCATGTACGTGGATGACGTGGCCGTCGATTTCCCTCGCCTGAAGATATTGCTCGCGCATGGTGGGCGTCCGTTGTGGATGGACTCAGCCTTCTTCCTGGTGCGACGGCACCGCAACGTCTATCTCGACATCAGCGGCATTCCGCCCAAAACGCTTTTGAAATATTTCCCACGACTGGAAGAGATCGCGCACAAGACGCTATTTGGCACCGATTGGCCGGGGCCGGGTGTTCCTGAGATCGAGAAAAACCTGGCCGAGTTTCGCGCGTTACCTCTCACTGCCAACGCGAAAGAACTGATACTGAGCAAAACAGCGCTGGAGATCTGGCCGGAGTGAGGCCTGCCAGTGGTTAGGGGATAGTGGCTAGAGAGCAACAACTTGGGACGCCCCGCTGCAGCGTAAGTGTCCGAGGAAACACACCTTGACAGATCAACAGATTCAATCCGCAGCCAGCATAATTTCGCCGCTTCGCCGGCAAATTCTCAGGCGGCGAAACGCTGTTTCGCCAGCTAACCCCTCCAGCCATTTGTAAAACTAGTAAAACCAGCTTTCGTCCAGGCGCACGGAGCACCGTCGATAATGGGGACACCGCCAGAAGGTACGCCTAGTCCGAACTGATGCTGGCTTCTTCGGTGCGGATACGGTGCAGTTCACGTATGACTTCGCTGGCAACTGTGTCGCTTCCCGAAGCGCTGGAGCAGTCAATCCTGCAGTGGACCGGTTAACACCGGACAAGTTGTTCTCCGTCGAGCCTGGCAGCCTAGTGCTCAACATCTTCGATGGCACCGGAATCGTCGCCCGGAGAAGTGCGGCTGGCGCCGTCATCTGGCTACACTCCGACCATCTCGGCAGCTTGGTCACCGTCACCGATGCTACAGGAGCGGTGGTGGAGACATGGGACTACGATCCATACGGTGCGCCGCTCAGCGCTGCCGTGCCAAAAGTTCCGATAGGCTTCACGGGTGGGGAACCTAATTTCTGGTCGGGGCTGCTCAACCTCGGGGCACGTTTTTATCAGCCGGCACTGGGCCGCTTCGTCAGCCCTGATCCAGTCTTGCAGGACCAACTCCAGCCTATCGCGTGGTCGTCCTATGTCTATTGCGGCGGTAATCCCACTAGCTACACAGATCCAGGAGGTCGCAGTTTCTGGGGCTGGGTAGGCGGGGTGGTTGGCGGCATTGCCGGCGCAATCGGTGGATTTTTGATTGGCGGCCCGTTGGGTGCATACGCTGGCGCTCTGGCTGGTGCCGCAGCCGGTGCCGCACTCGGCGGGGACTCCGGTCTTGCCAAAGGCATCATAGGCGTGCTCACGGACCCCCGTTTTTGGGAAGGGGTGGCCGCAGTCGCAGCCTTGACTGCGCTCACCGCATTGAGCATTGTCACTTTCGGTGCGACCGCCGGACTATTGGTGGTGGGCATAGGCGTGTTAGCCGGCGGTTTGCTGGGCGGCATAGCAACCGCGCAGCAGAAGGGCGCTTCAGGCTGGGATATTGTGACTGGTGTGTTGGTAGGTGCGGCGGTTGGCGGATGGGCCGCTTTCGCTGGCGTCTATGCCGGCTCGGCTGCGGTGGCGGGTCTCGGCAAGATCGGCATCGATCTTGGCGCGACAGGCGGCGCTATAGTTAGCGGCGCTGTCAACGGCACGATCTCCGGCATCGGCTCTGGCTTCACAACCGGCTTTACCGGCGGGAAAGGCAAATGGGACTGGGGAAAGTTCTTCACAACTGTTGCGACCGGAACCATCGTGGGCGGGCTACTGGGTGGCAGCGGCATCGCGCAAATGCTTAAAGGCTCGGTTGACAGCCCAGCTGGCATTGGGATCGGAACCGCGGCCGACACAACTTTTGGGAAACCGATCATAATTGACCCGCTGCAGACGTTCTTCCAGGCAACCGCAACAGTACTAGCGACGGCAACCAAGATCAGTAGTCCGGAAGACAAGGGTTGGCTGAAGTTTGGCTTCGGCATATTGGAATACGATGCCGAAGCTATCGCTTGATGCTGAACCGCAGGAATGATTGAGAACCCGAGTGAGAGTCAACTAGGCAACGGCTTCGGCTACGGTCAACATGATCGAGATCCCCGGTTTGTGTGCATATTACGGCGAAGCTGGTTGCCAGACCGACGTGATCGTTCACGCCGTTGCGAAACAGTTGCTTGCACCCGAGATATCTCTTGGGGTTGTCGTACGAGTCAGCCGGGTAGGGGAATTCCACGATCTCCGCGGTATACGGTCTCCTCGGAATGTCACTTGATGAGAATAGGGTTTCGCGTGAGCTGGGGTCTCCAACTCCCGGGTGATCGGCAAAACAGGAAACTATGCAGTTGTTGTCGCGAGATCGCCTTCACGCTAACAATCCGGTCGCTTTGAGTCTATGAATGCTGGGCGAGCCACTTAGCGGGAGTAAGGTCTGGAAGGCGCTGGATCGGGAGATCGGCAAGCCCGGGGAGAACTCTGGCCAAATAGTCGCGCACTGGGAGTTTCAATCTGCGGCAGCTTTCCACGACCGAGAGAATCGCCGCAACCTTGAGTCCCGCCTGAGGACTGCCGATGTGTATCCAGTTCTTCCGACCCAGTGCCACGGGACGCATTGAATTCTCCGCAAGGTTATTGCTCAGCTCAAGTTCCGGATATTCCAGGAATCGTGTAAGTTTCCGCCATAGTGCGAGCGCATATTGGCAGGCCTTGCTGAGTGCACTGGAGGGCAATGCCACGGCCTGTGCGGCCTCGATCTTGCTACGGATATCATCCAGCAGAGGCTTGGCCTTTTCCTGACGCAGAGCATGACGCCCAGTGAGACCAATGACTCTGCGGCGGGCTTCCGCGTCGACGGCAAACAGTTCGTCCATCCGGCCGACAATTTGATTTGCAACTGGGTCTCGCGGACTCCAGCGGCCAGATAGATCCGTGTGGCTGGACCCAATCCAAACACGGCTTACGCCTGCTCCAGCGCAATCACCAGGCGCTTGAATGTATTCGTGTCAAAATCAGGATGTACCTCGATCCGGTGCCCGTCCGACAGCACCACGGCCAGCCCACAACTCGGTTCGTGTTGCGTCGGCGATTTCCTGGCCGCCAACTCCACCGGCACCAACCGGCCGGCCGAACAAGCTCTTCTACTCTTTTTCTTCCAACGCTGCTTCTTCAGATGCCGATTCAGAGTGCCAAAGCTCAAACCCCGAATCCGGCAAAACTCGGTGCGCCGCATGCCGCTGCTCACAAACTCAGCCACTAGCTGCTGAACTTCCTCGTGGGTGGGTCTGCGGTGTGTTGACATTTTCTGTTTTTCGTTCATCCAGCGACTTCACCACACGCGCTTCTCGTCGAAAAGGTGTGTTGCCCAGACGCCCCGCTGCAGCCTGATTTCACGGCCAGCATGGCCTTCGACTAAGAGCCTGTCTTAGAGATGTCGCTGACGCCCTGATCTTCAACCCTCGCCGCAGCCTTGATGGCTGCCCAAAGCTCCTCATATCCGACGCGCGACTTCGCCGAAAATGGAATGATCTGCGAGGGAAGAATTTGCAGGCGCTCGCAGAGCTTAGGCAGCGAGGCGCGCAATTGGTTGTTCGAAATACGGTCAGCCTTGGTTGCCACCACAATGAACTCGCGGTCCATGTGACGCATCCAGTCCATCAACTGCAAATCAATCTCCTGCGGAGGAATGGTGACGTCGACCAGCGACAAGCACAGCACCAGCGACTCGCGATTTTCGAGGTAGGGATTGATGAACCCCGCCCACTTCTCGGTGACTTCTTTCGGCGCGCGCGCATAACCGTAACCGGGCAGGTCGGCAAAGACGAAGTCGGGATTCGGTTTGCCGGGGCGGCGTATCTGGAAGAAGTTAATGGTCTGGGTGCGACCAGGCGTGTTGCTGGTTTTGGCGATCTTGCTGCCGACAAGCGAGTTGATCAGGCTGGACTTGCCGACATTAGAGCGACCCAGGAACGCGATCTCAGGCGCGCCTGCAGGCGGGAACTGCAGCGGGGCAGCGGCGGAGGTCACAAAGCGAGTCAATACCTTCATGCGCTCAACATGGCCGTCCTGTCGCGGGCGTGGTGGGGAAGCGAGAAAGGAACGGCATCCGCACGGGGCGGGCTGTTCGCTTCACAGTGGTTCGGCTTGCAATTACTGGTGCGCTGGCGCCGGCTCCGCATCAGGGGGCAGCGCAGCTATTCCCGGAGAAGCCTCATCGGGCACCTCGGGCAGCGGCCGCTCCAGCGCATATCCCAGCACGTCATCCATGGTGTTGACGAAGCGCAGCTTCATCACATTGCGTAAGTTCTCCGGCACGTCGGCCAGGTCCTTTTCGTTGTCAGCCGGAAGTAAGACCTCAAAGATGCCGGCACGGTGCGCTGCCAGCAGCTTCTCTTTCAACCCGCCGATCGGCAGCACCTTGCCACGAAGCGTGATCTCGCCCGTCATGGCGATGTCACGCCGGACGGGAATGTGGCTGAGTGCGCTGGCGATTGCCGTCGCCATGGTGATGCCGGCGGACGGACCATCTTTCGGAATTGCGCCTTCAGGCACGTGCACGTGAATATCGAGGTTGCGGTAGAAGTCGCGCGGAAGTCCCAGGCGGTGCGCTCGCGAGCGCACGTACGACATGGCGGCCTGCGCTGACTCCTGCATCACGTCGCCCAGCTTACCGGTGAGCGTGAGCTTGCCCTTGCCATCAACGGTGGCGACCTCGGTGGTGAGAATGGAGCCGCCAACCTCGGTCCAAGCCAGACCGGTGACCAGGCCGACCTCGCTGCGCTCGTGAACCTCGCTATCGCGGAACTTCATCACGCCCAGGTATTCGCCGACGTTTTGCGCGGTGAGTTCCACCGTATACTTGTCGCCTTCCTTTACCACCTTGCGCGCGACCTTGCGGCAGATGTTACCGATCTCGCGCTCCAGATTGCGGACACCGGCTTCGCGCGTGTAGTTGCGGATGATGGTGGTAAGCGCGTCGTCGGTGAAGACGATGTTCTGTTCGGTCAATCCAGTCTGCAGACGCTGCTTGCGCACCAGATACTGCTTGGCAATCTCGACTTTTTCCGGCTCGGTGTAACCATGCAGCCGCAGCACTTCCATGCGGTCCTGCAAGGCCGGAGGTATGGTGTGCAGCACATTCGCGGTGGCGATGAAGAACACCTGCGACAGGTCGTACTCCACGTCGAGGTAATGATCGACGAACATGAAGTTCTGCTCGGGATCGAGCACTTCCAGCAGCGCCGCCGAGGGATCGCCGCGGAAGTCCATCGACATCTTGTCCACTTCATCCAGCATGAACACCGGATTTTTGGTGCCGGCCTTTTTCATCATCTGGATAATCTGGCCGGGCAGGGCGCCGATGTAAGTGCGGCGATGTCCGCGGACTTCGGCTTCATCACGCACTCCGCCGAGTGACATGCGCACGAACTTGCGGCCGGTGGCCTTGGCGATGCTCATGCCAAGCGAAGTCTTGCCAACGCCCGGAGGTCCGACAAAGCACAGGATGGAGCCTTTGGGATTCTTGACGAGCTGCCTAACGGCGAGAAATTCAAGAATGCGCTCCTTGATTTTCTCCAGACCGTAGTGGTCTTCGTTGAGCGTCTTCTCGGCAATATCGATATTGCGAATTTCTTTGGAGCGCTTCTTCCATGGCACCGCCAGCAGCCAATCGAGATAGTTTCGCGAGACGGTGGACTCCGCCGACATGGGCGGCATGGCTTCCAACTTTTTCAGCTCCTGAAGGGCCTTTTCGTGGGTTTCACGCGGCATACCGGCGGCATCAATCTTCTTCTTCAGCTCGTCGAACTCGCTCTTTTCGCCGCGGCCCAACTCCTTCTGGATGGCCTTGATCTTCTCGTTGAGGTAATACTCTTTCTGGGCGCGTTCCATCTGGCGCTTGACACGCGACTGGATGGTGCGATCCATGTTGAGTTTCTCGATCTCAACGTCGAGTACGTCCCCGATGCGGTTCAGTCGCTCGGCGGGATCGAAGATTTCCAGCAACTCCTGCTTCTCCTCGATGGAGAGCTGCAGGTTGGCGGCGATGGTGTCGGTCAGCTTGGCCGGGTCGTCATTGCGGACGGCGGCGATCATGGTTTCGTAATTCAATGACTGACAAAGCTTGACGTATTGCTCGAACAGGCTCGTCACCCGGGTCATGCTGGTTTCAATTTGCGGCGTAGGTTCAGCCGAATACTTCGCGGTGCGCACCGTGGCTTCGAAATAGCCATCGGTGTCGACCACCTGGAGAATCTTGCCGCGCTCCAGTCCCTCCACCAGGACTTTGATGTTGCCATCAGGGAGCTTCAGACTCTGCACGATGTTGACCAGGGTGCCGACCTGGAAAATCTCGTTGGGCTTAGGCTCGTCGATGCTGGCGTCATGTTGGGTGGCGAGAAAAATCTTTTTGTCGCCGGCCAGCGCTTCTTCCAATGCGCGCACGCTGGACTCCCGGCCAACCACGAACGGCGTCATCATATAAGGAAAGATGACGACATCGCGGATCGGCATCATGGGGAGTTTCTTGGTTTCGAATTTCTCGCGCTGGGTCACTAGTACCGCCTTGTCATGCAGAGCGGAGTCGCCGCTCTGGGAAGAAAAAAATGAATGTCAATGCGCCGCGTGCTCGCGTCGGCTGCCCGGTGGCATGGCCACATTTCCTCAAGAATATCATGCAGGGGAAGGCCGCAGAAGCAAACCTGCTGCAGAGTGAGTAACTTGCCATTACCCGGTCCAGGAAATCAACAGGCTGCGGAGAATTTGGACAATCAGGCGCTATGTCTCTTGGATGTCTCGGTTTGTAAATGGATTCGGAGCTCAGGGCTACGGGCGGGAGCGGCTAGCCTGAATGACCCGCAGAATCGCATTAATTACCAGTTGCGGCTGATCGGTCTGGATTTCATGGCCGATGCCATTGGCTACGACCAGGGAGGAATTCGTTGACCGCCGGGCAAGATCCTGTTGCCAACTGGTCCAGGCTTTCTCGAAAGCATCGTCGCGCTCTCCGCTAAGCCCCACAGCCGGATCGTGGGCCAGTACGGCTAAAGGTTTGTTTCCCAACTTGGCGGCCGCAGCGGCTTGCTGGTGGCTTTCCCAGTACTCGTCGTATTCGGCCAGCACGGCGTTCGTGTACTTGACGCAATCAGGGCAGGCCGCGGTGGGATGGCACCAACCGAAAAACCGAGGCAGTCCGAGAGGAGCAGTCAGCCGCAGAAAATTGGCGATTGCTGAAGAAGGAGGGAAGTGGTCAGGAAACTTCGACATCTCCTCTGGGTGGACCGAATCGACCAGCACCAGGCCAACAACCTCATTCGGGTACAAGCTGGAGAAGAGCTGTGTCACCAGTCCGCCGAAGGAGTGGCCGACCATCACGTAAGGCGGATTCACCCCGGCTCTGACTAACGCTGTATGGAGTTCAACGGCCATCTGGCGAGCCGTTCGCGGCGTGCGACTGGGATCGCTCC
Organism: uncultured Acidobacteriaceae bacterium; assembly: GCA_963721155.1. GTDB lineage: Bacteria > Acidobacteriota > Terriglobia > Terriglobales > Acidobacteriaceae > Bog-257. Next base: position 293,906 of record CAVRID010000011.1, read on the forward strand.
AGCCAAAACCAGCACGATCGTAGGAGCAGGTGCGAGTGACAAACGCAACCTCGGGCTGAACCTTGTCCCATTGCCGCGAAGAGTCCAACGCGCCGCTCTCCAGAATCACGGCCGGAGAACCCTGACCGCTGCATTTGAGAAAGAGGTGATAGCCACCCACATCGACCCGGACCCCGGTCATCGAACAACGGGATGCGGCACGGTGCTCGGCGATGGCTTCGTAGAGGCGGCCCACTATGGCCAGAATAACAACGAAGACGACGGAACCCAACAGGATGTTGCGAACTCGGCGTAGCCAGCGGTGCTGGACTACTCGATGATCATCGGGCATTCGTTAAGTATGGCGCAAAAAGAAGCGGCGCGACCAAAGCCGCGCCGAACGTAGGCTGAAATTATGTGAGGGACTTATCCCGCCTTCTCCATCAGCGGCAGGTTCACGTTGCGCTTCAGAACCATCTCCTCCGTCACCTCAAATTCCTTGACGCGCTTTTGGCCGGGCAGGTTATACATGAGGTCAAGCATCAACTCTTCCAGAATCATGCGTAGCCCGCGGGCGCCAACCTTGCGCAACATGGCTTCTTTGGAGATGGCACGCAAGGCCTCATCGGTGAAGCGCAGCTTGACGTTCTCAAACTCGAACAGGCGCTGATATTGCTTCACGATGGCGTTCTTTGGCTTGGTCAGAATTTCGACCAGGGCGTCTTCGTCGAGGTCGCTCAATACGCCAACCACCGGCAGACGGCCAACAAATTCGGGGATCAGCCCGAACTTGATGAGGTCTTGCGGTTCGACCTGCGCCAGCAATTCGGTGTCGCGCTTATTGCTTTCGGTGAAGGCGGCTTCTTTGGCCTCGTTGGTGCGGAATCCCATGGAACGCTTTCCCAGCCGCCTTCCGATGGTGCGCTCCAGTCCGACAAAGGCTCCGCCGCAGATGAACAATATGTTGGTCGTGTCCACCGGGGTGAATTCCTGGTGCGGGTGCTTGCGTCCACCTTGCGGAGGAACGTTGGCTACGGTGCCTTCCAGAATTTTCAGTAATGCCTGCTGCACGCCTTCGCCAGAAACGTCGCGGGTAATGGAAGGGTTTTCGTCCTTGCGGCCGATCTTGTCAACTTCGTCGATGTAGATGATCCCAGTCTGCGCGCGCGCTACGTCGCCGTCGGCGGCCTGCAGCAGCTTCAGGATGATGTTCTCCACATCCTCGCCGACATAACCCGCTTCGGTCAGCGTGGTGGCATCCACAATGGCGAAAGGAACGTCGAGCATCTTGGCCAAGGTTTGCGCCAGCAAGGTCTTGCCCGTGCCCGTGGGGCCGATGAGCATGATGTTCGACTTGGCGAGCTCCACCTCACCGCCGCGCTGGCGATTCATGTAAACCCGTTTGTAATGGTTGTAAACCGCGACGGCGAGCTTCTTCTTGGTTTGCTGTTGCCCGATCACGTACTCGTCGAGGAAGGCCTTCACCTCGGTGGGCTTGGGAAGCTGGTTGGGAGTGGCGGCAGGCTGGGCTTCGGAGCGGTCGTCTTCCAGAATGGAGTTGCAGACGGCCACGCACTCATCGCAAATGTAGGCGCGCGGATAATCAGTGGGAGACGAAATTAGCTTGGCGACGGCGTCTTGAGACTTGTGGCAAAACGAACAGCGAAGCACTTCGTCGGAACCGGTCCTGGTTCTCACGTAAAAACTCCTTCACCTCACACGTTGTCAGCCGGGCCTCTGGGATTCCGTGCTGCATTCCCCGTCGTCCGAAACAGGCAGGAGCCGTGATGCCCCTGAAAGAAGTCTGCCGCGATCGGCCAATGGCAGCCTTCTTTTGATCCTCTTCAGTGCTTTCGCACTACGCTTATTCAACCATAACTCGCAGCCCTGTAAGACACCGTTGGTGTCAGAACGGATACAACTTTTGAAGCAGTGTGGGCAAAATCTCCGCACTAGGCAAGTATTAAGTTACGCACCCTACTTGTGCTTAAAGATGATGTCATCGATTAAGCCATACTCCTTCGACTGCTGCGCGTTCATGATGAAATCGCGCTCCACGTCGCGTTCCACTTTTTCCAGACGCTGGCCGGTGTGCTTCGACAGCAATTGACTGGTGATCTCGCGCATGCGCAGAATTTCGCGCGCGTGAATGTCAATGTCGGTGGCCTGACCGGATAGGCCCGACATGAGCGGCTGATGAATCAATATGCGCGAGGTCGGCAGAGCAAAGCGCTTCTTGGGAGCACCCGCCGCCAGCAGCAGAGCCGCCATGCTGGCCGCCTGGCCAATGCAGATGGTGGTTACGTCGGGACGGATGAACTGCATAGTGTCGTAGATCGCCATGCCGGCGGTGATGGAGCCGCCGGGCGAATTAACGTACAGCGAAATGTCCTTTTCCGGATCTTCGGCTTCGAGAAACAGCAGTTGGGCGATGATTAAGTTTGCGACATTGTCATCAATAGGAGTGCCGAGAAAAACAATATTGTCCCGCAACAGGCGGGAATAAATGTCGTAAGCCCGCTCGCCCCTGCTGGTTTGCTCAATCACCATGGGCACAAGCATTGTTTGCGGCTCCCTTCACGCTACCGGCCACACTTCTTCCCAAGGGTTGAAGGCGGGAGGTGGAACGCAGCCCGCCCTATGCGGACCTGCGGTACAAAGAATCCAAGGTCTTCTCGTTGCGGATGCGATGCCGAATTCTATCCAGCCCTCCGTCTTGCGTCAAACGAGCGCGCACCTGTTCGAGGGTCTGCTTCGACTGGACGGCCAGCCCTTCCAATTCGTGGTTGAATTCCTCGTCACTGACTTCGATCTTTTCCGTGTCCGCAATCTGCTCCAGGATCAACGATGCCTTCACCTCACGCAGGGCGCCCTCGCGCTGCCCGGCGCGCAGGCGGGCAAAGTCCATGCGCTTCATGTCTTCCGTGCGCATTCCCTGTGCCGCCAGAGCACGCAACCCACGCTCCAGACGAAGGTCGATCTGCTGGTCCAACATGGCTTCTGGAACCGGGAAATCGTTGCGCTTCACCAGTTCCTCCACGATCTGGTCCTTGCCCTGGTGTTCGGCCTCGTGCAGCTTCTCCGCCTTCATGTTCTCGCGAAGCCGCTCGCGAAGCTGGTCCAGGGAATTGAAGTCGGCACTCAGCTCCTTAGCGAAGTCGTCGTTCAGCTCGGGAATCGCGCGGGTCTTGATACCCTTCACGTCCACTTCGTAAATCATGGTCTTGCCGGCGAGTCGTTTATCGGAAAAATCGTCGGCATACTTCACTTCGAAATTCCGCTGCTCGCCTGCTTTGACGCCGCGCAGGTTCTCGGTGAACTCCGGAATGGTACCTTCACCGCCAATCTCTACCATGACCTCGTCCACTTCGACGGGCTTGGAATCGGCGTTCTGCTCGCTCTCTTTAGGCGTGCCTTTGAAGCTAACCACGGCGAAGTCACCGTCGGCGAGCGGACGCGCTTCGTCCACCGCGCTATAGGTAGCCTGCTGCTGCCGCAAGTTATTGAGAGCGTTTTCCACGTCCGCATCGCTTACGTTGGTGTCGAGCCTTGAAATCTTGACGTCGTCGTAACCGCCAATTTTGAAATCGGGCAGCACTTCGAAGGACGCCTTAAACTTCAGCGGTTCGCCCTCGTGCAAGTGCAGATCAGTGACTCGCGGTTGCGAAACCGGCAGCAGTTTCTGCTTCTCGGTTTCCAGGCGAAAATAACGAGGCACCAGGGTCTCGACGATCTCGCTCTTAATCTCTTCGGCAAAACGCTGGCGAACGATGGACGCAGGAACCTTGCCCTTACGAAAGCCGGGAATTCGCGCCAGCTTCTGGTAGCGGCCCACCACGCTTTCGGTTTCGGCATGGACTACATCCGCCGGAATCTCGATGGTGAGTTCGCGTTTGCAAGGATTGGGTTGTTCGGGAGAAACGGCTTCCGGCGCTGTGGTGTCTGTCGTGTTGGATTCAATGGTCAAAGGAATTGCCTTCAGCAGTTGATGTGGCGTTGCTCGGCCGAGGAGTGCAACCGATGATGGATGTGTGGAACCTGATTCGGTACCTGCGGCGTGAGTGCCTCCGCCTGGGCGACAACCCATGCTATTTAGCGGTCGTCCCTAACCTTAAGTGTATGAGAGCCGTGCGGGGTGGTCAAACGACAAGAGCTGGTGGTGCAGGTCCTGTCTTCCGGTCAGGATACGCTCACAACCGTGGAAGCGGGTGCCTTAGCGGCGTCGAGCTTTCTTGGTGGTGCGCTTCTGAGTTGTTCCCGCGGCAGGTTTCCTTTTGGCAACAATGACGCGACGGCCGGCTATCGGGTTCACTTCAACGGCCTCAACCTCGATCAGGGGAACGGGCTGCTGGAAAAGCTCCTCGAGATACCGGTCCTTGCACTCAACGCAGCAAAAGTGGACTGCCAGAGGCTGTACCACGCGCTCGTAGCGCCAACTGGGATCGATCACGACTTCGCGGCGCGCCGCCCGCGTGCCGACATTTTCCACCGCCAGCCCGTTAATCCAGGTTTCGTTCACGCCTTTAATGTTTCCGCAGTAGTCGCAAGCAAATTGCAGCATGAAGAGTTGGATTGCAGGCGACGGCCAAATGTTGTTTGTGAAATTGGAGGCAGAGCGGGAAGTCGAATCATTCCGTGCAGGACGCCGTGGCCAACTCTGGCGTCTGAACTAAAGCCTGAGCCGTTGTTGAGGGCTGCGGCTGTGGTTGATTCAGCGGTCCGAACAACTCAGACGCTCGCAGCTGGGTCAGCTCGATCCAGGTCTTCTGCCACCGCTGCACGACACATTTGTCGATACGCGTGCCCGGCTTGGGAAAACCGAATCCCTCATAAAACTCCAGGATGTTATCCCGCAGGGCGTCGCTCATGTGATCGAAGTGGTCGTAGGCCAGTTCGTCGAGCAACTCCCGGTAGGTTGCGTCAGCCAAGGGATACTCGCCACGCTGAGTCGGCTTACCGGTGTCGAGGTCGATGTTGGGGGTCTGCAGATCGCGATTCTTGACTTCGCCAAGGGCCTTGCCAAAGCGATCGATCGTCTGGTCCACGCTCTTGAAATAGAGGTCCTCGGTTTTGGCCGTAGGCTCCTTAAAGTCAATAGCGCGCAGCGGTCCCACTTTCGGCGCGACCTTGAACATGACAGCGAGAAAATGCGCCCCCGGTCCGGGTTCCTTGTAACCCGAGCCCCACGACTTGGTGTAGTCAGCCTTCGACAGATGGTAGAGGAAGTGCTCGCGATTGAAATTCGGAATCTCATGCTGCAGTTCGTTCCCTTTGACCAACAAGGCGACCTTTGTCATCTCCGGGATGATCTGGCTGACGCTTCGACGATAGGTGCCGATGGCAAGTTGCTCCTTTGGCATTACGTCGGTCAACTTCAATCCGTAGGTGTCGTAAAAGGCCCGCTCCAGCAGAGAGGCGGAGACCTCAAATCCGATGAAATCGTGATAGTTCTGGGGTGCATAGCGGCCCTTCGCGACTTGCAGCACATCAAATCCAAACTCGGTTTTCAGATGGGCCTTGTGATCGACATCGTAGGGAACAGCCGGCCCGTACTCTCTCGCCAGTTCGGGGTACTCCATACCAACTGACAAATTGATATAAGGATGTCCGTTGATATCGGAAACGTAGTGTGAGAGTGCTCCCAGCGCGAACGCATACTCGTTCAGGTCCTGCGCATCGTTAAGCATGGCCTGCACGAAGTCGCCGGTGCGAACGTAATGTGTCAGGTCGCTGAAGACATGGCTGCCAAACGGATAGTAGCCAATATCCTGGACTACGCTGCCGCCATAAGCGTAGGCATGGGCGGTCTTCAGGTCTTCGGGAGTTGAATTGGGAAAGCGGGCCAGCAGCAAGGGCCTGATCTGCTGCTTCCAGAGCAGGTCAATGATCTCTTCGTGCGTCAGCACTGAGTAGCCCGCGCAAAGCGGCGCGAGGGCAACGAGGAAAGTCAGCAGCGTGACAAAGAACGTTGCTGGGCGCAAAGGCTGTCTCATCGAACTGCGAATCTTCAGATACGGCCAAGCAACAGCAGAATGACAAGGATGAGGACGATCAAACCGAGACCGCCGGAAGGATAATAGCCCCAGCCGCGGCTGTACGGCCAAGACGGGAAGGATCCGACTGACAGCAGTAACAGGATGACCAGCAGGATAATCAGCATTCAGAGTTTCTCCTTGACTCGGACTTCGCCACTTGCCCACGACTTTCAGCAAGGCAGAAGCTCCTATTTAGAAGCGAGTTGCAGCCCTGAAGGATGCCTTGACTGCCGATGCAAGGGCTTTCATCGCGGAGGAGAGAAGCGGATCACTCGCTCTCCATCGTGTCGCTACAATGGAGGAGCATGCCTTCCTCTCTCGCTATCCTGAATAAAGAAGTCGTAGCTTGTACGCAGTGTCCTCGTCTGGTGGCTTACCGTGAGCAGATCGGCCGCGAGAAGCGACGCGCGTATCGCGATTGCGACTATTGGGCGCGACCGGTGCCGGGATTCGGCGACCCCCATGCGCGCGTGCTGGTACTGGGTCTGGCCCCTGGAGCTCACGGTTCCAACCGCACTGGCCGTCCGTTTACCGGCGACGCGTCAGGAAAGTTCATGTATCCCATTCTGTACAAGGTCGGATTCGCCTCGCAGCCGAATGCCGAACAGTGCGACGATGGATTGAAGTTGACCGACTGCTACATCACCGCGGCCGTGCGCTGTGCGCCACCAGACAATAAGCCATTGCCGTCAGAGCTGGCTAACTGCGCGCCATTCCTTGACCGCGAGCTGCGAATACTGAAGAACGTTCGAGTGGTCGTGGCGTTGGGCAAGATCGGCTTCGATGCGTACCTCAATCACCTGAAGCGGAATAACATTCTGCGCAGCAAGGCGGCCTATGTCTTCGCTCACGCCGCGCGCTATTCCTTTCCCACCGGTGTAACCCTGCTGGCGTCATACCATCCTTCGAACCAGAACACTGCAACCGGGAAGCTGACCGCGGCAATGTTCGAAGCCGTGTTTGTTGAAGCCAAAAAAATGGCACACAACGGCGCTTGACGACCGCCGCACCACCACTTTCGTCATGGCACTTTAGCATTAGTCGTAATTACAGACGGAGTGGAAAACTATTGGCACATTATCGCAAAGCATTGCACTCAACGATTGTGAACGTGGTTGTTTGCAACGGAAACTCATGGAGAGCCGATTGCAACAATCTGACTGGAGGGTGGCCCTCCCCTTAAGGGAGAGGTTTCCCCCGAATTGCTGTTCCATGCGGCACGACATCATCAGGATTTGCATTCCTGGAGCGGTGTTTTTCGCGTAGCGTGGATTTCAGGCGAGATCGATGGCGCCGGACAGTTCCAAGTGGCTGCTGGTTCGGTGTAAAGGCGCAGAGCGGTCTCGATGGTGTGACGATTGTGCGGGGGCGGTCGGAGGAATTATGAAGAAATTCGTGGTACTTGTGGGAATGCTGCTCGCCGCAATTTCCTATGCCAATGCAGCTCCAAGTAGTGATGACGGGTTCACCAATCCTGCGACTCTCAACTTCGTGGGCTTCAACGGTGGCCAGTGGCAGAACGGCTACCCTTACTATGTCAATATCAAGGGGATTCCCGGCATCGTGGACGTGATGTGCGATGACTATGCGCACGGCGGCGGCCCTGGGATAACGTGGCTAGCCAACATTTCAAACCTGGGAACTCAGGGTATTGGCTCGGCACGCTTCAATTTGTTGCCGGACGCCCTCACTTTATACAAAGAGGCGGGTTGGATTTTACTGCAGACTCCCATTACTCCGTCGAGCCAGTACGCAGACATGAATTATGCTGTGTGGCACATCTTCGACCCGGCGGCGCCGCTGGATTCGGGTGCCATGGTTTGGCTAGACGACGCCGAGGCAGAAGCCCGGTTGGGTTTCCCTGGCGTGCCTTTCGATAAGGTCTTCATCATCACTCCAGTTAACCAGTACGACCCAAATCCGGATTCCATGCAGGAATTTTTGACGATCGATGCGAAAGTTGCGACTACGCCTGAGCCCGGCACGTTGCTGCTGCTGGGTACAGGGCTACTTGGGCTTTGGAAGCGCAAGCGGCTGAGTTAGGCCGCAAACTCCAGGACACTCCTCCTTCGGGCTTTCACCTCACAGGCCATTCGAAAGAGTGGCCTTTTTTTCGATTGCAGGTTTTTCATTCCTGCTGCGATGATGCCTTGCCCGTAACTCTGTCTTGCCAGAGGAAGCGATTCCGGCCATAATTGATTGTGCACCCCTACGCGCTCCACCCTGACCGCGCTATTACGCTGGCGGACGGGGCTCCCCCAAAAAAGGGCGGAGACGGGAAGCGATCTCACCGGGCGCATAATTCCAAAAAACAGAGGGGCCGATGTCGGCAAAGTACATCTTTGTGACTGGTGGTGTGGTGTCTTCGCTTGGCAAGGGGTTGGCCGCAGCTTCGATTGGCTGCCTGATGGAAAGCCGCGGCCTGAAGGTCACATTACAAAAATTCGATCCCTACTTGAACGTCGACCCCGGTACCATGTCGCCGTTTCAGCACGGCGAAGTCTTCGTTACCGATGATGGCGCTGAAACCGATCTGGATCTGGGACACTACGAGCGCTTCACCCACAGTAAGCTGACCCGCGACAATAACTGGACCACCGGCCGCATCTACGAAACCATCATCGCCAAGGAACGGCGCGGCGATTATCTGGGCAAGACCGTGCAGGTCATTCCTCACGTCACCAACGAGATTAAGAGCGCCATGAAAAAAGTGGCGCAGGATGTGGATCTCGCCATCATCGAAATTGGCGGTACCGTCGGCGACATCGAATCGCTGCCCTTTATTGAAGCCATCCGCCAGATGCGCCAGGAGCTGGGACGCGAGAACACACTGTTCGTTCACGTCACCCTGGTGCCGTACATCGCCGCTGCCGGTGAGTTGAAGACCAAACCCACGCAGCACTCCGTCAAAGAGCTGCTTAGCGTGGGAATTCAGCCGGACATCCTCTTGTGCCGCACTGACCGCTTCCTCTCCAAAGACATCAAGGGGAAGATTGCGCTCTTCTGCAACGTGGAAGACGAGGCTGTCATTACCGCGAAGGACGTAGCCTCCATCTACGAAGTCCCGCTGGTGTTTGCTCATGAAGGCGTTGACCGGCTGGCGCTGCGATACTTGCGCATCGAAGCCAAAGAACCTGACTTGACCCGCTGGGAAGAGTTAGTTCACCGCGTGTACAACCCCAAGGATGAGGTCACGATCGGCATTGTCGGCAAGTACGTTGAGTACGAGGATTCGTACAAATCGCTGAAAGAGGCGCTGGTGCATGGCGCGCTGGCCTTCAACCTGAAGCTGAATGTGAATTGGATCGAAGCCGAAGGGCTCGAGCAAAAAGACCAGAGTGTGCAGGCCCAGCTCGAGCACGTGGACGGCATCCTGGTACCCGGCGGCTTTGGCAAGCGCGGTATTGAAGGGATGCTGAAGGGCATTCAGCACGCGCGTGAAAACAAGGTTCCGTTCTTCGGAATCTGCCTGGGCATGCAGACGGCGTGTATTGAATTTGCGCGCAACGTTTGTGGATTGGAGCAGGCAAACTCCAGCGAGTTCGATCCGGCGACACCGCATCGCGTCATCTACAAACTGCGCGAATTGCGCGGCGTGGAAGAGTTGGGTGGCACCATGCGCCTGGGCGCGTGGACCTGCAAGCTGGAATCTGGCACGCTCGCACACAGAGCATACGGGCAGAACGAGATCAGCGAGCGGCATCGTCACCGCTACGAATTCAACCGCGAGTACGAAAGCACGCTGACGGCGGGCGGACTGCGCATCAGCGGCTCAACGCCCGATGGAACCTATGTGGAGATTGTCGAAATTGCCGATCATCCCTTCTTCCTCGGATGCCAGTTCCATCCGGAGTTCAAGTCGAAGCCGCTGGAGCCGCATCCCATCTTCCTGGCTTTTGTGAAAGCGTCCTACGAGAACCGCTTGCGCCGGCAGACGGAACACGACGCGGTTGCCGTGGAGATGTTCCACCGGCCGGAGAAGGTGAAGCACTGAGCCCAAAAATAGTGGTTGCACGGTTTCGAGCAAATGCTATTTATTGCACGAAAACGTGCAAGATCAACCGTATCGTTCAAGTAGAAAAGCTTTGCTGTCCACCAGGGGAAAATTGACTCATTCTTTCCAAGTCAGCGAGGTCACGATCGGTGGAGGACAGCTGTTCCTCATCGCTGGGCCCTGCGTCATTGAGAGCGAAGCGCATGCGCTGAAGATGGCCGACGCCATCGCGGATGTGTGCCGGCAGAAGACACTCCCTTACATCTTCAAAGCTTCGTACGACAAAGCCAACCGTACCTCGATCCGCAGCTTTCGCGGACCCGGTCTTGACGAAGGCCTGCGCATTCTCCGCAAAGTTCGCGAGACCGTGGAGGTCCCAGTACTCACCGACGTTCACGAAGCTGCCGATGTGCCGCGCGTGTCAGATGCGGTCGATGTACTTCAAGTCCCGGCATTTCTGTGCAGGCAGACCGATCTGCTGATCGCGGCAGGGAAGAGCGGCTGCGCGGTGAACGTAAAGAAGGGACAGTTCGTCTCGCCGTGGGACATGCGGCACGCGGTAGAAAAAGTGCGCGAAGCCGGCGGTGAACGTGTGTTCCTCACCGAACGCGGCGCCAGCTTCGGCTACAACAATCTTGTGGTGGATATGCGCTCCCTGGCGATCATGCGCCAGTTCGCGCCGGTAGTCTTCGATGCGACGCACTCGGTGCAGCTGCCCTCCGCGGGCTCAGCCAACGGCGATGGCGGCGGAGTGCAGAGCGGCGGCCAGCCTGAGTTCATTCCGCTGCTGGCGCGCGCCGCCGTTGCTGCGGGTGTGGATGGAATATTCGTCGAGGTACACGACAATCCCGCGCAGGCGAAGTCCGACGGGGCCAACGCCCTCGATTTGAAGCTGTTGCCGGAGGTTCTGGACCAGCTCATCGCGATACACGCGGCATCGAAATGACTGTGAGTGAAATGGCGATTTCGCGACAGCTATTGTGCCGGGGCCCTTGTTCAGCGCCCCAAGACAACCGCATCGAACTCTGGCTTCCCACCCATTGATGCTTCCGATAGCGTCATTGAGCAACGCTGGATGCTGAAGGGGTGACATCTATGTCCGCGAACTCGGAAGGTCCGGAGGTTACGGTTTCGAGCTGGTGGCAACAGAAGAATTGGGGCAATCGGGCCATCGATGCCTTCAAGACGGGCCTTCCCGCGGTGCTATGCGTGTGGCTGGGAAATCTCTTCGGGCTATCGCACAGCTATTGGGCCGCCGTTTCGGCTATCGTTGTCATGGGTTCGGATACCACTCTGACTTTCGCCTCTTGCCGCGACCGCATCATTGGCACTGCAATAGGCGCCTTGCTAGGCTGGATGACCTTCTATGCCTGGCATGGCCATTACCTTCTCTACGGACTTTCGGTGACCCTCTGCCTCTTCGTTTGCGGCATATTGGCGTTTGACAAAGCCAGACGCCTGGCTGCTGTGGCGCTCACCATCATCGTCCTGATCAAAATCGATGGCGGCCCCGCCCAAGCTGCGGTTGCGAGGTTTTTGGAGGTGGGCCTGGGAATAGTTGTTGCTCTTGCCGTGACGCTTCTGGTGTTTCCACCGGATTCCGGAAACAAGGAGATAAAGGCGTCCGCATAGCTCTTTCCCTTGACTCCCACCAACGGCGTGCTGGAAGGCGAGAGGCCATCCGCAAGGATTACTCGTGGTATCGCGATGTTACCCAAGTTATCATCTTGCCGCGTTAGGGCTTCGAGTCTTTGCGGGGACTGACTGTCGCCTTGCTCCCGCTTCTCCAGCCCTCACTGTAGGCGTGGGCGCCGAGAAGCGCGACGATCACTGCGCCGAAGATCAGCACGGTGATGAGCCGCAGGTCGCTTTTGCTGCGTCCGAAGCCGAGCGCCAGCAGCGCCCAGAGGACCGCGGTAGCGATAGCCCACAAGACGCCCATCACGGAGGCGTGTAACCACTTGTGTGTGGCAGATGGTTTCATCTTTTCTTTGATGGCCATGATAGAGGATCTGCAGCGATCGCGGAAGTACTACAAGTAACCGCGAGCACAGGATACGCCGCCCCCGGCCGGTACGTCATGCAGGTTGTTTATGTAATGGGGATTTATCAACATCTGGCGGTCACGCGTGTGTCTCGGATGTTCCAAAAGCCTATTCGAGCCGAGTATGACATCACGGCTTCCGGTTCATACGGCTTACTTGGCGCGGGACTTGACGTCGCCTATCGCTTCCGGCCGCGCAATCAGCACGGAAATCGATGGCCATTTCGCAAGCAATCGGCACCCCGGTCTCCAACTGGCCTCGTGGTATCGTGTGCCAGTTCACCCACTTCGCGGTCGGAGACCTCAAGTGGCTTCGACGCTGGTTGCACAAATGCCACATTTGGGGCGACGTGCTCGATGTCGATTTTGCACCTTTAGCTAGCCCAAACCAACCCTTCGGCTCTAAAATATTGGGAGTACCCCGGCTGGTTGCTATCCTCACTGATAGACCCGAAAGACCAAAGGCGATGGTCTGCCGAGTCGAAGTTCTCTGAGTGGCCCGCGACGCGGGCAAAAGAAGGAGTTCGCTTTGTCCAAGAAGACTTATCTGTTCACGTCCGAGTCGGTGACCGAAGGCCACCCGGACAAAATTGCCGATCAAATTTCTGACGCAATTCTCGATGCCTGCTTGAAGGAAGACCCCTACAGCCGCGTGGCGTGCGAGACCTTGACGGCCACCGGCCTGGTTGTCATCGCCGGCGAAATCACCACCAAAGCTTATGTGGATTTCCAGTCGCTGGTGCGCGGCGTGGTCGCCTCCATCGGCTACGACAACGCCCTCTACGGCTTCGATTCCAACACCTGCGCGGTCATCTCCAGCATCAACAAGCAGTCGGGTGACATCGCCATGGGTGTGGACACCGGCGGCGCGGGCGACCAGGGCATGATGTTCGGCTATGCCACCAACGAAAACGCCGATTACATGCCGACGCCAATTGCGTTAGCTCATAAGCTGTGCCAGCAGCTCACCACAGTCCGCAAGAATGGCACGCTTCCTTACCTCCGGCCCGACGGCAAATCCCAGGTCACAGTCGAATATGACCAGAACCACAAGCCGGTCCGCATCGATGCGGTGGTCATCTCCAGTCAGCACTCGGAGACGATTTCGACCGAGGAGTTGCGCGCCGACATCCTGAAGCACGTGATTCAGGCCGCGCTGCCGGCTGAGATGCTCGACGAAGATACCAAGTACCACATCAACCCGACCGGTCGCTTCGTAATCGGTGGGCCGATGGGCGACACCGGACTGACCGGCCGCAAGATCATCGTTGATACCTACGGCGGCATGGGACGTCACGGTGGCGGAGCGTTCAGCGGCAAAGATCCGACAAAGGTTGATCGCTCGGCCTGCTACATGGCGCGCCACATCGCCAAGAACATTGTTGCCGCCGGACTGGCGGATCGCTGTGAAGTGCAGCTAGCGTACGCCATTGGCGTAGCCGAGCCGGTCAGCGTGTTGGTCGATACCTTCGGCACGGCGAAGATTGACGAAGCCAAGATTGCCGATCTGGTGCGCGCCAATTTCAAGCTGACCCCGAAGGGCATTATCGAGTCGCTCAATCTGCGTCGTCCCATTTATCGGAAGACAGCGGCCTACGGGCACTTTGGCCGCACCGATCCGGACTTCACTTGGGAAAAAACCGACAAGGCTGCCGCCCTGCGCGAGCAGGCCGGCTTGTCGGATGCGAAGGCGCAGAAGACAGCGCACGCGGCGAAGTAGTTTTTCCGGAAGCGGGGCGGAACACTCCGCCCCTTGGCACAAGTTTCAAGTAAGGAAAAAATTGTCATCACGAGCGAAGCGAGGGATCTGCTTCTTGCCGAGTCACGCAAAAGCAGATTCCTCGCGCCAAACCCGGGCGCTCGTAATGACAATTAATAATGTCCACGTTTTTGCGCTAGGCTTCTGGTCTCGCGGACCAATCCTAGCCGGTGACGTTACTTGAAACTTGAAACTCGAAACTTTGAAACTTCACCAGGAGCTTATGTCCACTACATCCACTCGCGTAGCCGGCGATGTCGCCAACCTCGCACTTGCCGACCTCGGCAAGAAGCGCATTGATTGGGCCAACCAGTCCATGAAGGTCCTGCAGATCATTCGCAAGGAATTCATCAAGAACCAGCCGTTGCAGGGTATTCGGATCTCCGCTTGCCTGCACGTCACCGCCGAGACCGCCAACCTGGCAATCACGCTGCGCGATGGCGGCGCCGAGGTTGTGCTGTGCGCCTCCAACCCGCTGTCCACGCAAGACGATGTTGCCGCCTGCCTGGTGCGCGACTACAACGTTCCGGTCTATGCAATCAAGGGCGAGGACAACGACACCTATTACTCGCATATCATGTCGGCGCTCGATCACAAGCCGAACATCACTATGGATGACGGCGCCGATCTGGTGACCATTGCGCTCACCAAGCGGACCGATGTGCTGGACGGCGTGATTGCCGGCACGGAAGAGACCACGACCGGCATCATCCGTCTGCGCGCCATGGCAAAGCAGGGCGTGCTGCGCTATCCCATCATCGCGGTGAACGATGCCGACACCAAGCACCTCTTCGACAACCGCTACGGTACAGGGCAGTCCACCATCGACGGCATCGTGCGGGCGACCAACTTCCTGCTCGCGGGTTCGAAGTTCGTGGTAGCTGGCTACGGCTGGTGTGGACGCGGATTGGCCAGCCGCGCGCGCGGTTTGGGAGCTGAGGTCATCGTCACCGAAATCGATCCCACGAAGGCGATCGAGGCCGTGATGGATGGCTACCGCGTGATGAGCATGGACGAAGCCGCGAAGATTGGCGATGTCTTCTGCACGGTTACTGGCAACAAGAGCGTTCTGCGCAAGGAACATTTCGACGCGATGAAGGACGGAGCCATCGTTTCCAATTCCGGCCACTTCAATGTCGAGATCGACATTCCCGCGCTGGAGAAAATGTCGTCGTCGAAGCGCACCACGCGCAATTTCGTCGAGGAGTATTCGTTGAAGGATGGCCGCAAGATCAACCTGCTGGGCGAAGGCCGCCTCATCAACCTGGCGTCGGCGGAAGGCCATCCGGCGTCGGTGATGGATATGAGCTTTGCCGATCAGGCGCTGTCGGTGGAATACCTGGTGAAGAACCACTCGTCGCTGGAGAAGAAGGTTTACGTGGTTCCGGAAGAGCTCGACAAGCGGGTGGCGAAACTGAAGCTGGAGTCGATGGGCATCAAGATCGACCGCCTGACTTCGGAGCAGGAAGAGTACCTGGCGAGCTGGAACGAAGGAACGTAGAAGCAGGGGCTAGGGATTAGGGGTTAGTAGGGCGGCAGCGATGCCGCCCTTTTGTTGTGTCCGACAATTCGCTGGACGTTAGAAAGGGCAAGTGTCGCGCCGTCACGCAGCTGTATCCAAGTGAATTCGGATTTACGTATTCAGAGCGATGCGAGTAAGCTTCTCTCGAAATGAGATTTTGCGCACGTGTGGAACGATTGTCCGCAGGAACGAAAATGCTTGTAGCGAGTGCGGCGTCATCATTGAAAGTAAGAAGAAGACAATTTCCGCGGTTCTCCCGCCGGCGGAACATACGCTAATCGCGAATAAGGTTACAGGTTTGAGGAGGACAACCGCTCAGGTTACCGAATCTGTCCTCGTCGGATTCTCAACCTATCTATCAGCGATAGTATGTATCGGTGCCCTCTTGCTAGCCACATTTTTCGACTGGCCGTACGCGTTCTACGTTGCTTTGCGATTGGTCGTGTGCTCGGTTTCTCTCTACTGGGCGGTTCAGATGTTCAAGAAAGCGCGAACGTTCTGGCTTGGGCGAAACGCCTTTTGTTTAGTAATACCGTGGGAGGGAGCGGTAGATTGGGAGATCATCAATTTGCTAGACGCAGCTTTTCTTGCAAGCTGGATTGCCTTTTCGATCTATCGAGAGAGACGTCAGGGTTAGGGGTAATGACGAATCGGACAGGCTTTGCGTCCGCTGTCCATATGTGCTCATCCAAGGCGCAAGGAGGTCGTTATGCTGAAAATCATCAGAAAGCCGCATATACGACGAACAGTTTGTCGAATATGCGGAAAAGAGATCGCAATCAATCAGCGCAGTCCCCGTTCGAAACACAGCCAGATGCATGCGAGGGGAGTTCGTCGGATGATTGCGACATGGCTGAAGAAGACAGATGTGGAGTTACTCGGTGCCTTTCTTGAACTGCGGGCCGTATCAACAAAGCTGAATAAGAAACTGTCTCAATCCTACCCTGCTACTTATATTCCGGTCTCATAAGAACCTAACGTGCCCACCCGGGCTGATTTTGCTTGGGTGGGAGACTTCGCAATCTCTGGAAGTCGGTTGATCGCGCGTTAGCCCACGGCTGATGGCTGAGAGCTGACAGCTGCCTTCCTGCTGCTTACGAACGCCAACACCATCGCCAGCGCGGCAACCCCCATCAAGAGAAAAACGCAGGCGGGCCAGCCTCCCGCGATCCATGTCCAGCCGGTGACGATAGCTCCCAGGCTCCCGCCGATGTAATAGAACGTCACGTACAATCCGGCGGCCGAGGACCGCGCTCGGTCGGCGACTCTTCCAGTTTGCACCGTGCCCACTGCCTGATAGATGAAGACGCCCGACGAGGCCAGCGCCAGTCCCGCAACAATGACCGGCAGCGAATGCAGCAAGGTCAGCAGTAATCCCGCTGACGTGAAGCAAACGGCAGCGACGGAGGTCAGCCGGATTCCGTAGTGATCGAGGCAGCGGCCCGACAGCGGCGTAACGATGAGTCCCAACAGATACACGAAAAAGATGCTGCCCAGTTGTTCTGAATTCAGCCGATACGGCGGAGCTGCAAGATAGAAGTTGGCGTAGGTGAAGGTTCCGACCAGGGAAAACAGCGCTGCAAATCCCATCCCATAGACCGCGAGCAAGCGCGGGTTTCGGAGATGTTGCCAGCCCTCCGAGAGGGAATGTGCGATGCTGGCTGCGCGCACAAAGCGCTTCGCGCGCGGCAGAGATTGCTGCACGATGATTGCGCCAGCGAGGTTGACGATTCCGATGACGAGAAATGCGTCTCGCCACGAAAAATGGTGCGACACCACTCCGGAAATGTAACGCCCCAAAAAGCCGCCCAGTACGGTTCCCGAAATGTAGGCCGACATGGCCCGGCCGACGAGTTGCCGGGGGAATTCCTCATTGACGTAGGCCATGATGACGACGATCACGCCGGGCACGAAGACTCCCTGCGTGAATCGCCAAAAGATGAGCTGATGCAGGTTCTGCGAGGTTGCTGCCAGTAGGGTCGGCGCCGTCAGCGCATAAAGCGACGGGACGATGACCTTCTTGCGGCCCACGGACTCCGCCAGCAGCCCGATGAGCGGCGCGGTCAACGCCATCGCCAGAATGGTGGCGCTCACCGTCAGCGAAACCGCAATCGCCGATGCGTTGAATACCTGTTGCAGATAGGGGAGCAACGGTTGCGTGTCGTATACGTTGAGGAATGTGCACATGCCCGCCAGCATGCAGGCGACGATGGCGGCGCGCGGTGGGGCGACTTCTACGCCGGATACTGAATTGGGTGCGGTGACATCCATCGTATGAGGACGCGAGACGCGCGTGCCTGATGGACGTCATCCTCGAGCAGGGAACAGTCCAACGGAGAATTATAGGGGAAGCGGCGACTGGCGAAATGTGACGCTCACAACACCACCAGAGAGATCCCCTTGTTGCCCCGGCCCAGATCGCTGTCAGCTTTCAGCTCCGGCATACGCTTGAGAAGCTCCCAACTGCGTTCGTCGCTGGTGCGCCAGTTTTCGCCCCAGATGCAATCGCGGATTTCCTTTGCCTGGGCCATTTGCCGGAGTGTGGATTGCAAAGCGTAACGCAAGTCTCCGCCGATGCCGCTCGAGCCGTAGCCGTGTATAACTTTCAGCACCTGGACGCCACTCTGCTGTGCGAGACGAATCTCGGAACTCAGACGCGAGCGCGCCTGGGGTATGCTCGGCATTCCGAGTTCGAGGTTCACGGTCTTGATGGTGGTGGTCAATCGGTGCCTCGCCAGAAAGCGTTGTGCCTCGACGAATCAAGGCGGCATGGGATTACAAGATGAAAGTCAGAAAGTTGCGTCTGAGCATGGATCATCCATCAGCTTCTATTTCGATCATGGAGTTTGGGCTATGTGTTTTTCGTGTACGGGCCAGAGGTTCTAAAAAACTCCCTCTTGGACGAGTTGTAAGTAAAGTCCCATTGTGTTACGTATGGTTCAACTCCCTTAGCCTTCCTATCCCTAAACATATCCCAATAGAGCAGCTTTCCGTAAACGTGAACGATTTTGGGCGCCATACCTCCGAGGTCATCGTCGCTGCCGGCGGTTTCCGGCGTAACTATCGCCACATCGAATCCGTCGCCGGAAACAATCAGGTTCTTCAGCGGCGCTTTTATGGGGTCATGAAGATCGTCTGGCGGAACGAAGCCTTCCGCCGCCTGCAGCTTGCAAGAGCAATGGCCCTCGGACAGTTCGGCTGGCGTCCCTCCAGTATTGAAGGCCCTCACCCTGTAAAAGTCGGGTGTCCCGAGCGGCGCATGTTGGACTATGCGTTCAATATCAACCAAGAGCCACGGGCGCTCGGAGCTTATGACGGCCTGAGCGTTTAATATCGCGGCCTTAGCTCCTCGGTTAGCGGCGCTCGCCTGGACAATGGCGAAAATAGCGATTATGAGGGTAGCCAGAACCAAAACGGTATTGGCCCAGAACCCCCAAAGTTCGTAATTGGATTTACCTTGCACGGCGAGCAGAGAACTCATTAGGAGACGCGCGAATACCGGCGGGGCAGCCATTATCAGCACTTTCATGACACTAAACTTGTAGCACAAAAATAGTCGTAGCCTGAGATGGTCAGATTAAGACACTACCCAATCTCGTTCCGCTAACCTAAGCAACATTCCGGAAGAACACGATATCATCTTTACCATCCTGGATTCGGTGATCTTCGATGAAAGACATCGCTGCATGGGCACTGGAAACCGCTAAGCTACGAGGTGCATCGCTGGCCGAGGCGCGCATCGTCGATGAACGCAACCGCGCCCTCGCCACCAAGAACGGCAGAATCAGCGGCGCCTCCGACTCCGAATCGCTAGGCATCGGCATTCGTGTTATTGCCGACGGAGGGTTCGGCTTCGCCGCCACCGATAACCTGTCGCGCGAAGGCGTCCAAGGCTGCGCGGCCCGAGCGGTTGAGATTGCCAAGGCATCGTCGAGCGTAAAGTCGCAAGAGCTCTATCTGGTGCCTGAGCCTCCCGCTAAAGCTGACTGGTCTTCGCCCTGCGAGATTGACCCGTTCAGCATTGCGATCGAAAAGAATCTGGATCTCCTGTTCGCAATCGACGCTGCCATGCTTGCAGTGAAGGGCGTGACCCTCGCCGAGACGAACATGAACTTCCGGCGCTATGAGCAATGGTTCTATTCGTCGGAGGGCTCGGAGATCCACCAGACGACCATTACCAGTGGAGCGGGCTACGCGGCGTATTCGTTTGAGGGTACGGAGATCCAGAAGCGCTCTTATCCCAACTCCTACGGCGGACAATTTCAGGGCCGAGGGTATGAGCTTATCGAGGAGTTGAGGCTGCTGGACCATGCCACCGAAATTGGGGAGCAGGCGGTGGCGTTGCATTCGGCGGCGCAATGCCCCGAGGGTGCGTTCAACGTGATTCTCGACTCGTCGCAGCTCGCACTGCAGATTCACGAGTCCATCGGGCATCCCATCGAACTCGATCGCGTGTTGGGGATGGAGGCCAACTTCGCCGGGACATCGTTTCTCACACTCGACAAACTGCGCACCTTGCAATACGGCAGCGAGCTCGTAAACGCGGTGGCCGACGCCACTCCGGCGCACGGGCCCGGACTCGGCACATTTGCGTACGACGATGAAGGCGTGGCCGCGCAGTGTACGCCGATCATTACGAACGGCCTGTTCACGGGATATCTGACCTCGCGCGATACGGCCGCTGCGATTGGCGCTGCGCGTAGCGGAGGATGCCTGCGCGCGGAAGGCTGGAACCGCCTTCCCATCGTGCGCATGACCAATGTGAGCGTCCTGCCCAGCGAATCGCCGCTGACGCTGGAGCAACTCATCGCATCCACGGACGACGGCATTCTGATGGAAACCAATCGCTCGTGGTCCATCGACGACAAGCGTTACAACTTTCAGTTTGGGTGCGAGATTGGCTGGGAGATCGCCGGAGGCAAGCGCGGCCGGATGCTGAAGAACCCGTCCTACTCGGGCATTACGACAGAGTTCTGGAACGCGATGGATGCAATCTGCTCACGCGATGAATGGACGTTG
>CAVRID010000012.1:0-513259 GCA_963721155.1 uncultured Acidobacteriaceae bacterium
GATAGCCGCACAGGCGCGCGGCGGCGAGCGTCAGCAACGGTCGCAGTCGTTTCCCTCCGGCGGCCACGATTTGGGCGGCGAGTTGCGGGATCAGGGCGACCGGGCTGTCCATCCGTTCGACGATGACGCGATTACAAGCTTCGAGGTCCTAGTAGACAGAGATTTATTAATGCCGACAATGCATTTCCCCGCCCTGCACGAGAATCAAAGGGCGCCACGGCTGGATCGAGCGGACTGGCCACGTCGCCCAAATGCTTCTCCCGACTGCCATGAGGGGGCCTTCTTCATATCGGCGGGGTTCGAGGGGGGTCAAGGCGGCATCCGGCCAGGCAAATATATTAAATTCGCCGGGTTCAGCTTCGGCTGGCCAAATCGTCCGCCAACATCGGCGCCAACGGCTATTTGCTCAATCTTGTCACGCCAGAAAAACGGAGGCCCCCGGGGAAGTTGCGCGGCAACGCCGTCCGGCTCACGATCCCTTCATGCGCGTTGTCGTCACGTCCAACGATCCCGTTCGGCTATCATTCCTGACTGAGCCGAACAAGATTCTGCTGGATGTCCTGCGGCAGGACTTGGCGCTGACTGGGTCGAAACGCGGCTGCGACGATTCCTCGTGCGGCGCATGCACTATCCAGGTGGACGGTGTGCCGATGCTGTCGTGCACGATGTTGGCGGCCAGTTGCGAAGGACAGGAGATCACTACCGTTGAAGGCCTGGCCGATCACGGAGCCTGGCCGCGTTGCAAAAGGCCTACGGCGATTTCGGGGGTGCGCAATGTGGATTCTGTACGCCGGGATTCATGATGACCGTCAGGTCGCTGGTGGCCAAAATCCTGATCCGACCGAAGATGAGATTCGCGAAGCGCTCAGCAGCAATCTTTGCCGCTGCACCGGATACCTGCAGATGTATCAGGCGATACGGGCCGTCATCCATGCAGAGCAAAAGGGAATGAAGGAAGAGCTGGTGGGCGCAAAGTAGAAGATGAAAGCACGCTTCTCAGGTGAAACTAGTTCGACGGAATGTCCTTCAGGGGCTAAAGCCCAGTACTTAATGGGTGGTTTACGGCACGGCTGAAGCCGTGCCCTTTCAAAAGTGATTTATGAGATAGCTTGATAGCCGCTGATTGGTGACTGTAATTGCCAATTGCTAATTGCTAAAGGCTGATTTCAATGAATGATTTTTCTGTAATCGGTAAACCGATCGCCATGATCGACGCGGCGGGTAAGACCACCGGCGCGGGCAAGTACACTGACGACCTCAGCCTGCCCGGGATGCTGGTGGGCAAGATTCTCCATTCGCCCTATCCGCATGCCCGAATTATGCGCATCGATACGTCGCGGGCCAAAGCGCTGGAGGGCGTAGTTGCTGTCGTTACCGGCGCGGATGCGCCCAATCCGTACGGCATTCTTCCCGTGGGACACGATGAGACCGCGCTGGCCGTGGAAAGGTGCGCTACGTTGGCGATCACGTTGCCTGTGTTGCTGCCGTCAGCGAAGAGATTGCCGAGCGCGCCATGGAACTGATCGATGTCGAGTACGAGCCGCTGCCCGCGTACTTCGATCCTGAACAGTCGATGAAGGCGGAGACCGATCTCATCCACGAGAACCGGCCGAACAACATCGAGAAGGATTATCACCACGTCTTTGGCGATCCGGAGAAAGGCTTTGCCGAAGCCGACTACGTCGCCGAGGCGCCGCTACATCGCCAATGAAGTGACGCATGCGGCGATGGAGCCGCACAGCACGCTGGCGAATTTCGAGCTCGATCCCCACACCGGCAAGCTGGGGCGGCTGACCGTGTGGTCTTCCACGCAGGTGCCGTATTACCTGCAGCACAAGCTTTCGCTGGTGCTGGAGATGCCGATGTCGCAGATCCGCGTGATCAAGCCGCTGGTGGGCGGCGGCTTTGGCGGCAAGAGCGAAATCATTCCGCTGGAGATTATCGCGGCGGTGGCGGCGCGCGCGGCCAAGGCTCCGGTGAAGATCACCTACACGCGCGAAGAGGTTTTCTGGGCGCATCGCGGACGTCCGCGCACCATCATCGACTTGAAGACCGGCGTGAAGAAAGATGGCCGCATGACCGCGGTTGCCTGCAAGGTCATTCAGGATGGCGGCGCTTACTGTTCTTATGGTGTGGTGACGATCCTCTATTCCGGCGCGCTGCTGGGCGCGCTGTACGACATTCCCAACATTCGATACGACGGCTATCGCGTGCTGACCAACAAGCCCGCTTGCGGAGCGATGCGCGGACACGGCACGGTCAACGTGCGCTTCGCGTTCGAGTCGCAGATGGACGAGATCGCCGCGACGCTCAATCTCGATCCGGCGGAGATGCGACGCGTCAACCTGTTGAAGCCGCCGACGGTGACCGTGAACGGTCTGCGCGTGCTGAGCTACGGCTTGCCGGAGTGCATCGACCAGGTGGTTACGCGCTCGGACTGGAAGGAGCGCAAAGGCAAGCTGCCTAAGGGCCGCGGCCTTGGGAGTGGCGTGCAGTCACTATGTGAGCGGCGCAGCCAACAGCATCATCCGTTCCGACATGCCGCACTCGACGGTGAATATCAAGATCGATCGCGACGGCGGCGTGGTGGTTTACACCGGAGCGTCGGAGATCGGCCAAGGCTCCGACACCATGACTGCGCAGGTTGTGGCCGAGGTGCTGGGCTGCGATCATTTCACGCGTCAGGGTGATCGCCGCCGACACCGACCTGACTCCGATCGACCTCGGATCCTATTCCAGCCGCGTCACGTTCATGGCCGGCAACGCGGCGCTGCGTGCCGCCGAAGATGTGAAGAAGAACATCGTAAGCGCGGCCGCCAAGCGCATGGAATGTGCGCTCCGGAAGATGTCATCATGCGCAACGACCGCGTCTGTAAGCGCGGGTACCACGCTGCAGACTATGATCCTCACAGCGTCAGATAGCCTGGAGAACCGGAAGCTGCACGCGGCCATGTGGATGGCCAGATACTGCGCGGCTCGGTCTTGCAGACGCGCAAGGAAGAGGGCCCGAAGGAGCACATGAGCTTTGAGGAAGCGATTGTCGCGGCCATCGATTTCCACGGCGCATTGACCGGCACCGGTTCGTACGCGCCTCCCGTCGGAGGCGCGCGGTGGCAAACACAAAGGCGGAGGCGTGGGCCCGTCGCCGGCATACTCCTATTCCGCGCAGGTTGCGGAAGTCAGCGTGGATGAAGACACCGGCGAAGTAACGGTACACAAAATCTGGGCCGCGCACGACTGCGGACGCGCGCTGAATCCGGTAGCCGTCGAAGGTCAGGTGATCGGTTCGGTCTGGATGGGACTTGGGCAGGCGCTTGCAGGAAGAGATGATTTGGAAAGATGGGCTGCTGATGAATCCGGGCATGCTGGAATACCGCAGTCCGTCTCCGACGGAATCGCCCGAGATCGAGTGCATCATCGTCGAGAGCATCGATCCGGAAGGGCCATTCGGCGCGAAGGAGGCAGGCGAAGGATCGCTGGCGGCCACGATCCCGGCAATCTCAAATGCGATCTACGACGCTGTGGGAGTTCGCTTGCGCGAGGCGCCATTCACTCCCGAGCGGGTGCTGTCGGCCTTGCGCGCAAAGAAGGGCATGAAGCGAATTGAAATGACGGAGTCGGTGGACCCGACGGCACCCCACAAGCTTCCGCGAACATGGCGGTTCGCTGTGGTTCCGCGGTAAGGGTCCGGTGCGACATGCGCTTGATCCGGCGCGACAGGGCACGAATGCCGGAACGCCGGTTGGAGGTGGAGCAGTGAGTCTGCCGAGCTTCCAACTGCTGCGTCCTAAGACGCTGGATGAAGCCATTGTCCTGATGGCGAAGTATGACGGCCAGGTGAAAGTGGTTGCAGGCGGCACCGACCTGCTGCCTTCGATGAAGCAGAAGCTCTTCACTCCGCCGTACGTGCTGGATTTGCGTGGCGTCGCCGAACTGCGGGGCATTCACAATGCTCCGGCGAAGGCGTTGAGATTGGCGCTCTGACAACGCTTAGCGCCGTCGAACATTCGCCGATCATTCGCAAAGACTATGCCGTGCTGTATGAAGCGGTGAAGACGGTCGCGTCGCCGGTGTTGCGCAACATGGGCACGCTGGGCGGCAATATTTGCCTCGATACGCGATGCCTGTGGTACAACCAGTCGCTGCTGTGGCGCAAGAGTTGCGGGTTCTGCCTGAAGAAAGACGGTAATCTGTGCCACGTCGCACCTGGCGGAAAGTTCTGCTGGGCGGCCTTTTCAGGCGATACGCCGCCGGCGCTCTGTGCCTGGGGGCGGAGATTGAGATTGCCGGTCCGACGGGCATGCGACGTACCCCATTGTCAGAGTTCTACGTGAACGACGGCATTGTGCGGCTGCATCTCGCGCCCAATGAGATCGTCACCCGCGTGTCATCTGCCGGAATCGTCTGCGGGATGGCGCGGCAGCTATCAGAAGCTGCGGGTTCGAGGCAGCATCGATTATCCCTTGGCTGGCGTTGCGGTGGCGCTTGAAGATGGCGTCAGGCCGCGTCGAGGATGCGCGTGTGGCCATCACCGCGGTCAATCCTGCGCCATTTCTCATCAAAGATGCAGATGCGCATCTGGTAGGAGTGGCTCCGACGGAAGAGATCGCAGAGCGGATCGGCGAATTGGCGGCGCGTACAGCCAAGCCGCTGACCACCTCGGCGCTGACGCCGGAGTATCGCCGCGAGATGGTGCGGGTGTTTGCTAAACGAGCGGTCATGGCGGCCGCGAATTGAGGCGAGGAAGGTATAGGGGTCCTTCGACTCGCTCGGCTTAGCTTCGCTCCGCTCAGGATGACACCGTAAGAGATGTACGATGTCGCCGAGAACAGCGGGCGAGTCGGACCCATGCGGCAACTGACTACTGACTAACCGACTAGTGACCACCAATGCTCATCACTGACTGCCACATCCATATTCAGCCGATGGAGTTGTTCAAGCCTGAGGCGCTGGCGCTGATGAAGAAGTCGCGCAAGGACTTCGACCAGGTTGCGGAGTACTGCGCGCTCGCCCAAGGCGTTTCTCAAGCATCTCGACAAAATTGGTATTGATCGGGCCGTGCTCATCAACTACGTTGCGCCCGAGGTGATAGGCTTCACGCCGGCGGTCAACGAGTTCATCGCCAATTACGTAAAGGAAGATCCGAAGCGGCTGATTCCCTGCGGCAGCGTGCATCCGCGGCACACGACGAATGTGCTGGCCGACATGGAACAGATTGTGCGGCTGGGCATCAAGCTCATCAAGATCCATCCGCCGCACCAGTTGCTCTATCCCAACGATTACGTGAACGGCGTCAAAGAACTGGAGATCATTTATCGCGCGGCCGAAGCCAACGGTATCCCGATCATGGTGCACACCGGCACGTCGATTTTTCCCGGCGCGCGCAACAAGTATGGCGACCCGATGTATGTGGACGACGTCGCTGTCGATTTTCCCCGGCTGAAGATTCTGCTGGCGCACGGCGGGCGTCCGCTGTGGATGGACACGGCTTTCTTTCTGGTGCGACGGCACCGCAACGTCTATCTGGACATCAGCGGCATCCCGCCCAAAACGCTTGCTGAAGTACTTCCCACGACTGGAAGAGATCGCGCACAAGACGCTGTTCGGCACCGATTGGCCGGGGCCGGGGGTTCCTGAGATCGAGAAAAACCTGGCCGAGTTTCGTGCGTTACCGCTGAGCGAAGGCGCGAAAGAACAGATACTGAGCAAGACAGCGCTGGAGATCTGGCCGGAGTAGCAGCGGCCAAGTGACGGTGGTCAGCGATGAGTTCCAACTGCTAAGCGCGGATCAGGTGCTGACGGCTCCGAACTGGCCTGATACGGCGCTAAAGCCGGACTTGCTGATCTTACGCAGAGCCGTGCTAGCGATACAGCCACTGTGTCGCTCGGAGCCTGTCGCAGTCGCTCGCCCTATCTGCCCTGCCGCGGCCTTGATTGCCGCCCACAGCTCGTCGTATCCGACGCGCGACTTCGCCGAAAATGGAATGATCTGCGACGGGAGGATCTGCAGCCGCTCGCAGAGTTTAGGAGCGAAGCGCGCAATTGATTGTTCGGAGATGCGGTCGGCCTTGGTTGCCACCACGATGAAATCCCGGTCCATGTGCCGCATCCAGTCCATCAGCTGCAAGTCGAGTTCCTGTGGAGGAATGGTGACGTCCACCAGCGACAGGCACAGCACCAGCGACTCGCGATTTTCCAGATATGGATTGATGAAATGCGCCCACTTCTCCGTGACTTCTTTCGGAGCGCGCGCATAACCGTAGCCAGGCAGGTCGGCGAAGACGAAGTCAGGATTCGGTTTGCCGGGGCGGCGCATCTGGAAGAAGTTAATGGTCTGGGTGCGGCCAGGCGTGTTGCTGGTCTTGGCGATCTTGCTGCCGACAAGCGAGTTGATCAGGCTGGACTTGCCGACATTGGAGCGGCCCAAGAAGCGCGATTTCAGGCGCGCCTGCAGGCGGGAACTGCCGGGGGTCGGCGGCGGAGGTCACGAAGCGAGTCAGGACCTTCATGTGATCAACATCGCTGGAGCGGCAGGAAAGTGCAAGCGGTCGTCTGAGACGGGAAGCGAGATTGAAGCGAATCGGCATCCGAACGGAAGGCGCCGCGCTGTTGCGGGCCTTATCCACGAGGTTCGGAACGTTGCAACTTACTGGTGCGCTGGCGCTGGCTCCGGATCAGGGGGCAGCGCGGCGATTCCGGAGAGGCCTCATCCGGCACCTCGGGCAGCGGACGCTCCAGCGCGAATGCCAGCACGTCATCCATGGTATTGACGAAGCGCAGCTTCATCACGTTGCGCAGGTTTTCCGGCACCTCGGCCAGGTCCTTCTCGTTATCCGCGGGAAGGAGGACCTCCATGATGCCGGCGCGATGCGCCGCCAGCAGCTTCTCTTTCAGGCCGCCGATGGGCAGCACCTTGCCGCGCAGCGTGATCTCGCCGGTCATGGCGATGTCGCGCCGCACCGGGATGTGGCTGAGTGCGCTGGCGATGGCGGTCGCCATGGTGATGCCGGCGGACGGACCATCCTTCGGAATCGCGCCCTCGGGCACGTGCACGTGGATGTCGAGGTTGCGGTAGAAGTCGCGCGGCAGTCCCAAGCGATGCGCGCGCGAGCGCACATACGACATGGCCGCCTGCGCCGACTCCTGCATGACGTCGCCCAGTTTGCCGGTAAGCGTCAGCTTGCCCTTGCCGTCAACGATGGCGACTTCGGTGGTGAGAATGGAGCCGCCGACTTCGGTCCAGGCCAGGCCGGTGACCAGCCCGACCTCGCTGCGCTCGTGGGCCTCGGTGTCGCGGAACTTCATGACGCCCAGGTATTCGGCGACATTGTCCGCGGTGAGGGTGACGGAGTACTTGTCGCCTTCCTTCACCACCTTGCGCGCGACCTTGCGGCAGATGTTGCCGATCTCGCGCTCCAGGTTGCGGACGCCGGCTTCGCGCGTGTAATTGCGGATGACGGTCGTAAGCGCCTCGTCGGTGAAGATGATGTTCTTCTTCGGTCAATCCGGTCTGCACGCGCTGCTTGCGCACCAGGTACTGCTTGGCGATCTCCACCTTTTCCGGCTCGGTGTAGCCATGCAGCCGCAGCACTTCCATGCGGTCCTGCAGGGCCGGGGGAATGGTGTGCAGCACATTCGCGGTGGCGATGAAGAACACCTGCGACAGGTCGTACTCGACGTCAAGGTAGTGATCGACGAACATGAAGTTCTGCTCGGGATCGAGCACTTCCAGCAGCGCCGCCGAGGGATCGCCGCGGAAGTCCATCGACATCTTGTCGACTTCGTCCAGCATGAAGACCGGGTTCTTGGTGCCGGCCTTCTTCATCATCTGGATGATCTGGCCGGGCAGGGCGCCGATGTAGGTGCGGCGATGTCCGCGGACTTCGGCTTCGTCGCGCACGCCGCCCAGCGACATGCGAACGAACTTGCGTCCGGTGGCCTTGGCGATGCTCATGCCGAGCGAAGTCTTGCCCACGCCCGGAGGTCCGACGAAGCAGAGGATCGAGCCCTTCGGGTTCTTCACCAGCTGGCGGACGGCCAGGAATTCAAGGATGCGCTCCTTGATCTTCTCCAGCCCGTAGTGATCTTCGTTCAGCATCTTTTCGGCGACGTCGATGTTGCGGATTTCCTTGGAGCGCTTCTTCCACGGCACCGCCAGCAGC
This sequence comes from uncultured Acidobacteriaceae bacterium, assembly GCA_963721155.1. Taxonomy (GTDB): domain Bacteria; phylum Acidobacteriota; class Terriglobia; order Terriglobales; family Acidobacteriaceae; genus Bog-257. The sequence continues at coordinate 8,163 of CAVRID010000012.1, forward strand.
CAGTCGAGATAATTGCGCGAGACGGTGGACTCGGCCGACATGGGCGGCATGGCTTCCAGCTTCTTCAGCTCCTGGATCGCTTTCTCGTGGGTTTCGCGCGGCATGCCGGCGGCGTCGATCTTCTTCTTCAGCTCGTCGAACTCGCTCTTTTCGCCGCGGCCCAGTTCCTTCTGGATGGCCTTGATCTTCTCGTTGAGGTAATACTCTTTCTGGGCGCGTTCCATCTGGCGCTTGACGCGCGACTGGATGGTGCGGTCCATGTTGAGCTTCTCGATCTCGACGTCGAGCACGTCGCCGATGCGGTTCAGCCGCTCGGCCGGATCGAAGATTTCCAGCAGTTCCTGCTTCTCTTCAATCGAGAGCTGCAGGTTGGCCGCGATGGTGTCGGTCAGCTTCGCCGGGTCGTCGTTGCGGACGGCGGCGATCATGGTCTCGTAGTTGAGCGACTGGCAGAGCTTCACGTACTGCTCAAACAGGCCGGTGACGCGCTGCATGGCGGCTTCGATCTGCGGCGTCGGTTCGGCCGAGTACTTCGCGGTGCGGACGGTGGCCTCGAAGTAGCCGTCGGTGTCGACTACCTGCAGGATCTTGCCGCGCTCCAGGCCCTCGACCAGGACCTTGATGTTGCCGTCGGGCAGCTTCAGGCTCTGCACGATGTTGACGATGGTGCCGACCTGGAAGATCTCGTTGGGCTTGGGCTCGTCGATGCTGGCGTCGTGCTGGGTGGCGAGGAAGATCTTCTTGTCGCCGGCCAGCGCCTCTTCCAGGGCGCGCACGCTGGACTCCCGGCCCACCACGAACGGCGTCATCATGTAACGGAAAGATGACGACATCCCGGATCGGCATCATGGGGAGTTTCTTGGTTTCGAATTTCTCGCGCTGGGTCACTAGATACCGCCTTGTCATGTCAGAGCGAAGCTAGCCGCTCTGGGAAGAGAAAATGAATGTCAATGCGCCGCTACTCGCGCGAGCCGCCCTATGGCAGCAACCAATTTCCTCAAGAATATCATGCAGGGAAGGCGGCAGAAGCGACAACCCGTTGCAGGTGAGTAACTTGCCTGCCACTGGTCCCGGAAATCCAGCGCTGGAATTGTTGCCAATTCAGCGTTATGCGTTTTGATGCCCGTTCGCGAATGGGATTCGCACTGACGACCGATGAGCGGAATCGGCTGGCGCTCACGGGATCGCGCATTAGCGATATCGCGCAAACTGAACGGCGCGACCGAAGCCGCGCCGAACTGTCAGCTGAAATCACGGTGGACGCTTAGCCCGCCTTCTCCATGATGGGCAGGTTGACGTTGCGCTTCTCCACCATCTCCGCGGTGACCTCAAATTCCTTCACGCGCTTCTGGCTGGGCAGGTTGTACATCAGGTCGAGCATCAACTCTTCCAGGATCATGCGCAGACCGCGCGCGCCGACTTTGCGCAGCATGGCTTCTCGCGAGATGCAGCGCAGCGCGTCGTCGGTGAAGCGCAGCTTGACGTTCTCGAACTCGAAGAGCCGCTGATACTGCTTGACGATGGCGTTCTTCGGCTTGGTAAGGATCTCGACCAGGGCATCTTCGTCGAGATCGCTCAGCACGCCCACCACCGGCAGGCGGCCGACGAATTCGGGGATCAGTCCGAACTTGATCAGGTCCTGCGGTTCGACCTGCGCCAGCAACTCGGTATCGCGCTTGTTGCTTTCGGTGAATGCCGCTTCTTTGGCTTCGTCGGTGCGGAAGCCCATGGAGCGCTTGCCCAGCCGCCGGCCGATGGTGCGCTCCAGTCCGACAAATGCCCCGCCGCAGATGAACAGGATGTTGGTGGTGTCCACCGGGGTGAATTCCTGGTGCGGATGCTTGCGTCCGCCCTGCGGAGGAACGTTGGCGACCGTGCCTTCCAGAATCTTCAGCAGCGCCTGCTGCACGCCTTCGCCGGACACGTCGCGGGTGATGGAGGGGTTCTCGTCCTTGCGGCCAATCTTGTCGATTTCGTCGATATAGATGATGCCGGTCTGGGCGCGCGCCACGTCGCCGTCGGCGGCCTGCAGCAGCTTCAGGATGATGTTCTCGACATCCTCGCCGACGTATCCGGCTTCGGTGAGCGTGGTGGCGTCCACGATGGCGAAAGGAACGTCGAGCATCTTGGCCAGGGTTTGCGCCAGCAGCGTCTTGCCCGTGCCGGTGGGACCGATGAGCATGATGTTCGACTTGGCGAGTTCGACTTCGCCGCCGCGCTGGCGGTTCATGTAGACGCGCTTGTAGTGGTTATAAACCGCGACCGCGAGCTTCTTCTTGGTCTGCTGCTGCCCGATGACGTACTCATCGAGAAACGTCTTGACCTCGGCCGGCTTGGGAAGCTGGTTGGGGGTGGCCGCGGGCTGGGCTTCGGAGCGGTCGTCTTCCAGAATGGAGTTGCAGACGGCGACGCACTCGTCGCAGATGTAGGCGCGCGGATAGTCGGTGGGAGACGAAATGAGCTTGGCGACGGCGTCCTGCGACTTGTGGCAAAACGAACAACGAAGCACTTCGTCGGAACCGGTCCTGGTTCTCACGGAAAAACTCCTTCACCTCACACGCTGCCAGCCGGGATTCTGGATTCCGCGCTGCATTTCCCGTCCGCTCGAAACCGGGCAGGAGCCGTGCTGCTCCTGTGAGAAGTCTGCCGCGATCGGCCAATGGCAGCCTTCTCGCGAACCCTTCAGTGCTGTCGCACTGCGCTTATTGAACCACAACTCGCTCGCCCTGTAACGCACCGTTGGTGCCAGATATCCGATACAACTTTTGAAGCAGTGTGGGCAAATTCTCCGCACCTAGGCCAGTATTAAGTCGCGCACCTTACTTGTGCTTGAAAATAATGTCGTCAATGATGCCGTATTCCTTGGCCTGCTGCGCGTTCATGATGAAGTCGCGCTCGACGTCGCGCTCCACTTTTTCCAGGCGCTGGCCGGTATGCTTGGCCAGCAACTGGTTGGTGATCTCGCGCATGCGCAGAATTTCGCGCGCATGAATGTCGATGTCGGTGGCCTGTCCGGAAAGTCCCGACATCAGCGGCTGGTGAATCAGAATGCGCGAGGTCGGCAGGGCAAAGCGCTTCTTGGGCGCGCCCGCCGCCAGCAGCAGTGCGGCCATGCTGGCCGCCTGGCCGATGCAGATGGTCGTCACATCGGGGCGGATGAACTGCATGGTGTCGTAGATCGCCATGCCCGCCGTGATGGAACCGCCGGGCGAATTGATGTAGAGCGAGATGTCTTTTTCCGGATCTTCGGCCTCCAGAAACAGCATCTGCGCGATGATCAGGTTCGCGACATTGTCATCGATAGGAGTGCCAAGAAAAATGATATTGTCCCGCAACAGGCGGGAATAAATGTCGTAGGCCCGCTCGCCCCGGCTGGTTTGCTCAATCACCATGGGTACAAGCATTGTTTGCGGCTCCCTTCACGCTACCGGCCACACTTCTTCCCAGGGGACGAAGACGGGAGGTGGAACGCAGCCCGCCCTATGCGGACCTGCGGTACAGAGAATCCAAGGTCTTCTCGTTGCGGATGCGATGCCGAATTCTATCCAGCCCTCCATCCTGCGTCAAACGCGCGCGCACCTGTTCGAGGGTCTGCTTGGACTGGGCGCCAGCCCTTCCAATTCGTGGTCGAGTTCTTCGTCGCTGACCTCGATCTTTTCCTGGTCGGCAATCTGCTCCAGGATCAACGATGCCTTCACCTCGCGCAGCGCGCCGTCGCGCTGCCCGGCGCGCAGCCGGGCGAAGTCCATGCGCTTCATGTCTTCGGTGCGCATGCCCTGCGCCGCCAGGGCCCGCAACCCGCGCTCCAGCCGAAGATCAATCTGCTGGTCCAGCATGGCTTCCGGAACCGGGAAATCGTTGCGCTTCACCAACTCTTCTACAATCTGGTCCTTGCCCTGATGCTCGGCCTCGTGCTCCTTCTCCGCCTTCATGTTTTCGCGCAGCCGGTTGCGAAGCTCGTCCAGGGAAGTGAAGTCGGCACTCAACTCCTTGGCGAAGTCGTCGTTCAGCTCGGGAATCGCGCGGGTCTTGATGCCCTTTACGTCCACTTCGTAGGTCATGGTCTTGCCGGCGAGTCGCTTATCGGCAAAATCGTCGGCATACTTCACTTCGAAGGTCCGCTGCTCGCCTGCTTTGGCGCCGCGCAGGTTCTCGGTGAACTCGGGGATGGTGTCTTCGCCGCCAATCTCCACCATCACCTCGTCCACTTCGACGGGCTTGGAATCGGCGTCCTGCTCGCTCTCCTTCGGCGTGCCCTTGAAGCTGACCACGGCGAAGTCGCCGTCGGCCAGCGCACGCGTCTTCTTCCACGGCATTGTAGGTAGCGTGCTGCTGCCGCAAGTTGTTCAGAGCATTCTCCACGTCCTCGTCGCTCACGTTGGTGTCGAGCCTTTAGATCTTGATGTCATCGTAAGGCGCCGATTTTGAAATCGGGCAGGACTTCGAAGGACGCGTTGAATTTCAGCGGCTCGCCCTCGTGCAAGTGCAGGTCGGTGACTCGCGGTTGCGAAACCGGCAGCAGGTTCTGCTTCTGCGTTTCCTCGCGGAAGTAGCGAGGCACCAGGGCCTCGACGATTTCGCTCTTGATCTCGTCGGCGAAACGCTGGCGAACGATGGACGCCGGAACCTTGCCTTTGCGGAAGCCGGGAATTCGCGCCAGCTTCTGATAGCGGCCCACGACGCTTTCGGTTTCGGCATGGACTACATCGGCCGGAATCTCGATGGTGAGTTCGCGCTTGCAAGGATTGGGTTGTTCGGGAGAGATGGCTCCGGCGTTGTGGTGTCTGTCGTGTTGGATTCAGTCGTCAAAGGAATTGCCTTCAGCAGTTGATGTGGCGTTGCTCGGCCGAGGAGTGCAACCGATGATGGATGTGTGGAACCTGATTCGGTACCTGCGGCGTGAGTGCTTCCGCCTGCGCGACAACCCATGCTATTAGCGGTCGTCCCTAACCTTAAGTGTATGAGAGCCGTGCGGGGTGGTCAAACGACGAGAGCTGGGCGGCGCAGGTTCTGTCTTCCGGCAGCAGAGGCCGACAACCGGGAAGCGAGTGGTTTAGCGCCGGCGAGCTTTCTTGGTGGTGCGCTTCTGGGTTGTTCCCGCGGCAGGTTTCCTTTTGGCAACAATAACGCGACGGCCGGATATCGGGTTCACTTCGACGGCCTCGACCTCGATCAGGGGAACGGGCTGCTGAAAAAGCTCCTCGAGATACCGGTCCTTGCACTCGACGCAGCAAAAGTGGACTGCCAGCGGCAGTACCACGCGCTCGTAGCGCCAACTGGGATCGATCACGACTTCGCGGCGCGCCGCCCGCGTGCCGACATTTTCCACCGCCAGCCCGTTAATCCAGGTTTCGTTCACGCCTTTAACGTTTCCGCAGTAGTCGCAAACAAATTGCAGCATGAAGAGTTGGATTGCAGGCGACCGCCAAATGTTGTTTGTGAAATTGGAGGCCGGCTGTACAGCCGAATCATTCCATGCAGGACGCCGTGGCCAATCTGGCGTCTGAACTAAAGCCTGAGCCGTTGTTGAGGGCTGCGGCTGTGGTTGATTCAGCGGTCCGAACAACTCAGACGCTCGCAGCTGGGTCAGCTCGATCCAGGTCTTCTGCCACCGCTGCACGACACATTTGTCGATACGCGTGCCCGGCTTGGGAAAACCGAATCCCTCATAAAACTCCAGGATGTTATCCCGCAGGGCGTCGCTCATGTGATCGAAGTGGTCGTAGGCCAGTTCGTCGAGCAACTCCCGGTAGGTTGCGTCAGCCAAGGGATACTCGCCACGCTGGGTCGGCTTACCGGTGTCGAGGTCGATGTTGGGGGTCTGCAAATCCTGGTTCTTCACTTCGCTGAGAGCCTTGCTGAAGTGATCGATGGTCTGGTCCACGCTCTTGAAATACAGATTCTCGGTTTTGGCCGTAGGCTCCTTAAAGTCAATAGCGCGCAGCGGTCCAACTTTCGGCGCGACCTTGAACATGACAGCGAGAAAATGCGCGCCCGGTCCGGGTTCCTTGTAACCCGAGCCCCACGACTTGGTGTAGTCAGCCTTCGACAGATGGTAGAGGAAGTGCTCGCGATTGAAATTCGGAATCTCATGCTGCAGTTCGTTCCCTTTGACCAACAAGGCGACCTTGGTCATCTCCGGGATAACCTGGCTGACGCTTCGGCGATAGGTGCCGATGGCGAGTTGTTCTTTGGGCATTACGTCGGTCAGCTTTAATCCGTAGGTGTCGTAAAAGGCGCGCTCCAGCAGAGTGGTAGAAACCTGAAACCCGATGAAGTCGTGATAGTTCTCCGGCGCATAGCGCCCTTTCGCGACCTGCAAAACATCGAAGCCGAACTCGGTGCGCAAGTGGGCTTTGTGATCGACATCGTAGGGAACAGCCGGCCCGTACTCTCTCGCCAGTTCGGGGTACTCCATACCAACTGACAAATTGATGTAAGGATGTCCGTTGATATCGGAAACGTAGTGTGAGAGTGCTCCCAGCGCGAACGCATACTCGTTCAGGTCCTGCGCATCGTTAAGCATGGCCTGCACGAAGTCGCCGGTGCGAACGTAATGTGTCAGGTCGCTGAAGACATGGCTGCCAAACGGATAGTAGCCAATATCCTGGACTACGCTGCCGCCATAAGCGTAGGCATGGGCGGTCTTCAGGTCTTCGGGAGTGGAATTGGGAAAGCGGGCCAGCAGCAAGGGCCTGATCTGCTGCTTCCAGAGCAGGTCAATGATCTCTTCGTGCGTCAGCACTGAGTAGCCCGCGCAAAGCGGCGCGAGGGCAACGAGGAAAGTCAGCAGCGTGACAAAGAACGTTGCTGGGCGCAAAGGCTGTCTCATCGAACTGCGAATCTTCAGATACGGCCAAGCAACAGCAGAATGACAAGGATGAGGACGATCAAACCGAGACCGCCGGAAGGATAATAGCCCCAGCCGCGGCTGTACGGCCAAGACGGGAAGGATCCGACTGACAGCAGTAACAGGATGACCAGCAGGATAATCAGCATTCAGAGTTTCTCCTTGACTCGGACTTCGCCACTTGCCCACGACTTTCAGCAAGGCAGAAGCTCCTATTTAGAAGCGAGTTGCAGCCCTGAAGGATGCCTTGACTGCCGATGCAAGGGCTTTCATCGCGGAGGAGAGAAGCGGATCACTCGCTCTCCATCGTGTCGCTACAATGGAGGAGCATGCCTTCCTCTCTCGCTATCCTGAATAAAGAAGTCGTAGCTTGTACGCAGTGTCCTCGTCTGGTGGCTTACCGTGAGCAGATCGGCCGCGAGAAGCGACGCGCGTATCGCGATTGCGACTATTGGGCGCGACCGGTGCCGGGATTCGGCGACCCCCATGCGCGCGTGCTGGTACTGGGTCTGGCCCCTGGAGCTCACGGTTCCAACCGCACTGGCCGTCCGTTTACCGGCGACGCGTCAGGAAAGTTCATGTATCCCATTCTGTACAAGGTCGGATTCGCCTCGCAGCCGAATGCCGAACAGTGCGACGATGGATTGAAGTTGACCGACTGCTACATCACCGCGGCCGTGCGCTGCGCGCCACCCGACAATAAGCCATTGCCGTCAGAGCTGGCTAACTGCGCGCCATTCCTTGACCGCGAGCTGCGAATACTGAAGAACGTTCGAGTGGTCGTGGCGTTGGGCAAGATCGGCTTCGATGCGTACCTCAATCACCTGAAGCGGAATAACATTCTGCGCAGCAAGGCGGCCTATGTCTTCGCTCACGCCGCGCGCTATTCCTTTCCCACCGGTGTAACCCTGCTGGCGTCATACCATCCTTCGAACCAGAACACTGCAACCGGGAAGCTGACCGCGGCAATGTTCGAAGCCGTGTTTGTTGAAGCCAAAAAAATGGCACACAACGGCGCTTGACGACCGCCGCACCACCACTTTCGTCATGGCACCTTAGCATTAGTCGTAATTACAGACGAAGTGGAAAACTATTGGCACATTATCGCAAAGCATTGCACTCAACGATTGTGAACGTGGTTGTTTGCAACGGAAACTCATGGAGAGCCGATTGCAACAATCTGCCTGGAGGGTGGCCCTCCCCTTGAGGGAGAGGTTTCCCCCGAATTGCTGTTCCATGCGGCACGACATCATCAGGATTTGCATTCCTGGAGCGGTGTTTTTCGCGTAGCGTGGATTTCAGGCGAGATCGATGGCGCCGGACAGTTCCAAGTGGCTGCTGGTTCGGTGTAAAGGCGCAGAGCGGTCTCGATGGTGTGACGATTGTGCGGGGGCGGTCGGAGGAATTATGAAGAAATTCGTGGTACTTGTGGGAATGCTGCTCGCCGCAATTTCCTATGCCAATGCAGCTCCAAGTAGTGATGACGGGTTCACCAATCCTGCGACTCTCAACTTCGTGGGCTTCAACGGTGGCCAGTGGCAGAACGGCTACCCTTACTATGTCAATATCAAGGGGATTCCCGGCATCGTGGACGTGATGTGCGATGACTATGCGCACGGCGGCGGCCCTGGGATAACGTGGCTAGCCAACATTTCAAACCTGGGAACTCAGGGTATTGGCTCGGCACGCTTCAATTTGTTGCCGGACGCCCTCACTTTATACAAAGAGGCGGGTTGGATTTTACTGCAGACTCCCATTACTCCGTCGAGCCAGTACGCAGACATGAATTATGCTGTGTGGCACATCTTCGACCCGGCGGCGCCGCTGGATTCGGGTGCCATGGTTTGGCTAGACGACGCCGAGGCAGAAGCCCGGTTGGGTTTCCCTGGCGTGCCTTTCGATAAGGTCTTCATCATCACTCCAGTTAACCAGTACGACCCAAATCCGGATTCCATGCAGGAATTTTTGACGATCGATGCGAAAGTTGCGACTACGCCTGAGCCCGGCACGTTGCTGCTGCTGGGTACAGGGCTACTTGGGCTTTGGAAGCGCAAGCGGCTGAGTTAGGCCGCAAACTCCAGGACACTCCTCCTTCGGGCTTTCACCTCACAGGCCATTCGAAAGAGTGGCCTTTTTTTCGATTGCAGGTTTTTCATTCCTGCTGCGATGATGCCTTGCCCGTAACTCTGTCTTGCCAGAGGAAGCGATTCCGGCCATAATTGATTGTGCACCCCTACGCGCTCCACCCTGACCGCGCTATTACGCTGGCGGACGGGGCTCCCCCAAAAAAGGGCGGAGACGGGAAGCGATCTCACCGGGCGCATAATTCCAAAAAACAGAGGGGCCGATGTCGGCAAAGTACATCTTTGTGACTGGTGGTGTGGTGTCTTCGCTTGGCAAGGGGTTGGCCGCAGCTTCGATTGGCTGCCTGATGGAAAGCCGCGGCCTGAAGGTCACATTACAAAAATTCGATCCCTACTTGAACGTCGACCCCGGTACCATGTCGCCGTTTCAGCACGGCGAAGTCTTCGTTACCGATGATGGCGCTGAAACCGATCTGGATCTGGGACACTACGAGCGCTTCACCCACAGTAAGCTGACCCGCGACAATAACTGGACCACCGGCCGCATCTACGAAACCATCATCGCCAAGGAACGGCGCGGCGATTATCTGGGCAAGACCGTGCAGGTCATTCCTCACGTCACCAACGAGATTAAGAGCGCCATGAAAAAAGTGGCGCAGGATGTGGATCTCGCCATCATCGAAATTGGCGGTACCGTCGGCGACATCGAATCGCTGCCCTTTATTGAAGCCATCCGCCAGATGCGCCAGGAGCTGGGACGCGAGAACACACTGTTCGTTCACGTCACCCTGGTGCCGTACATCGCCGCTGCCGGTGAGTTGAAGACCAAACCCACGCAGCACTCCGTCAAAGAGCTGCTTAGCGTGGGAATTCAGCCGGACATCCTCTTGTGCCGCACTGACCGCTTCCTCTCCAAAGACATCAAGGGGAAGATTGCGCTCTTCTGCAACGTGGAAGACGAGGCTGTCATTACCGCGAAGGACGTAGCCTCCATCTACGAAGTCCCGCTGGTGTTTGCTCATGAAGGCGTTGACCGGCTGGCGCTGCGATACTTGCGCATCGAAGCCAAAGAACCTGACTTGACCCGCTGGGAAGAGTTAGTTCACCGCGTGTACAACCCCAAGGATGAGGTCACGATCGGCATTGTCGGCAAGTACGTTGAGTACGAGGATTCGTACAAATCGCTGAAAGAGGCGCTGGTGCATGGCGCGCTGGCCTTCAACCTGAAGCTGAATGTGAATTGGATCGAAGCCGAAGGGCTCGAGCAAAAAGACCAGAGTGTGCAGGCCCAGCTCGAGCACGTGGACGGCATCCTGGTACCCGGCGGCTTTGGCAAGCGCGGTATTGAAGGGATGCTGAAGGGCATTCAGCACGCGCGTGAAAACAAGGTTCCGTTCTTCGGAATCTGCCTGGGCATGCAGACGGCGTGTATTGAATTTGCGCGCAACGTTTGTGGATTGGAGCAGGCAAACTCCAGCGAGTTCGATCCGGCGACACCGCATCGCGTCATCTACAAACTGCGCGAGTTGCGCGGCGTGGAAGAGTTGGGTGGCACCATGCGCCTGGGCGCGTGGACCTGCAAGCTGGAATCTGGCACGCTCGCACACAGAGCATACGGGCAGAACGAGATCAGCGAGCGGCATCGTCACCGCTACGAATTCAACCGCGAGTACGAAAGCACGCTGACCGCGGGCGGACTGCGCATCAGCGGCTCAACGCCCGACGGAACCTATGTCGAGATTGTCGAAATTGCCGATCATCCCTTCTTCCTCGGATGCCAGTTCCATCCGGAGTTCAAGTCGAAGCCGCTGGAGCCGCATCCCATCTTCCTGGCTTTTGTGAAAGCGTCCTACGAGAACCGCTTGCGCCGGCAGACGGAACACGACGCGGTTGCCGTGGAGATGTTCCACCGGCCGGAGAAGGTGAAGCACTGAGCCCAAAAATAGTGGTTGCACGGTTTCGAGCAAATGCTATTTATTGCACGAAAACGTGCAAGATCAACCGTATCGTTCAAGTAGAAAAGCTTTGCTGTCCACCAGGGGAAAATTGACTCATTCTTTCCAAGTCAGCGAGGTCACGATCGGCGGAGGACAGCTGTTCCTCATCGCTGGGCCCTGCGTCATTGAGAGCGAAGCGCATGCGCTGAAGATGGCCGACGCCATCGCGGATGTGTGCCGGCAGAAGACACTCCCTTACATCTTCAAAGCTTCGTACGACAAAGCCAACCGTACCTCGATCCGCAGCTTTCGCGGACCCGGTCTTGACGAAGGCCTGCGCATTCTCCGCAAAGTTCGCGAGACCGTGGAGGTCCCAGTACTCACCGACGTTCACGAAGCTGCCGATGTGCCGCGCGTGTCAGATGCGGTCGATGTACTTCAAGTCCCGGCATTTCTATGCAGGCAGACCGATCTGCTGATCGCGGCAGGGAAGAGCGGATGCGCGGTGAACGTAAAGAAGGGGCAGTTCGTCTCGCCGTGGGACATGCGTCATGCGGTAGAAAAAGTGCGCGAGGCCGGCGGTGAACGTGTGTTCCTCACCGAACGCGGCGCCAGCTTCGGCTACAACAATCTTGTGGTGGATATGCGCTCGCTGGCGATCATGCGCAAGTTCGCGCCGGTGGTCTTCGATGCGACGCACTCGGTGCAGCTTCCCTCCGCGGGCTCAGCCAACGGCGATGGCGGCGGAGTGCAAGCGGTGGCCAGCCCGAGTTCATTCCGCTGCTGGCGCGCGCCGCCGTTGCTGCGGGTGTGGATGGAATATTCGTCGAGGTACACGACAATCCCGCGCAGGCGAAGTCCGACGGGGCCAACGCGCTCGATCTGAAGCTGTTGCCGGAGGTTCTGGACCAGCTCATCGCCATCGAGGCAGTAATGCAGCAGTAATCCCCTACCAAAGGATTGCCCCATGACCAAGCTCTTTGAAAGCCAGCAATTTCTCGCCATCTATTCCGGCGTGGTCACTTTGATTCTTGCGGTCACTCTGCTTGGCGGCCTTAGCGAATCCCTCCCGAAGCAGAAGTTCAGCGAGATTGACGTGGAGCGTATCAACGTCGTCGAGCCCGATGGCACTCTGCGTATGGTGATCTCGAACAAGGCCAACTTTCCCGGCATCATCATCAAGGGAAAAGAAGATCCACATCCCACACGTAAGACGGCCGGTATGCTGTTTTTCAACGACGAAGGCACCGAGAACGGCGGGCTGATCTTCGGGGGCAGCAAAGACAAACAAGGCAAAGTCAGCAGCTATGGACATCTCAGTTTCGATCGTTACGAGCAGGACCAGGTATTTACTGTTGAAGCCGACGAGGAGGGCAGGGCGATCGCAGCTCAGAGCTGCGCATTTCGGTGTGCCACTACCTACCCGATTACCGAGGACCTGGCAGACGCTAACAGAATTGCCAAAGTTCCCAAGGACAATGCGGAAGTGTGGAGAAAATTCCGTGCCACTACCCCGCACTCTGAGCCGCGCGTCTATCTGGGTCGCAGCCCAGACCGCTCGGTGGCTTTGCGACTGAAGGATGTGCAAGGCCATGACCGTATCGTCATTAGTGTTAGGCCGGACGGCACTCCCATCCTGCAATTTCTGGATGGACAGGGAGGTGACCTCGCAATGGCCGCAGAGCAGGGCGCGCGTGGCTCATAATGCTCTTGTTCTGGCGCAGACACCTTCGATGTCGATTTTGCACCTTTAACTAGCCCAAACCAACCCTTCGGCTTTAAAATATTGGGAGTATCCCGGCTGGTTGCTATCCTCACTGATAGACCGCAAAGACCATAGGCGCTGGTCTGCTGAGTCGAAGTTCTCTGAGTGGCCCGCGACGCGGGCAAAAGAAGGAGTTCGCTTTGTCCAAGAAGACTTATCTATTCACGTCCGAGTCGGTGACCGAAGGCCACCCGGACAAAATTGCCGATCAAATTTCTGACGCAATTCTCGATGCCTGCTTGAAGGAAGACCCCTACAGCCGCGTGGCGTGCGAGACCTTGACGGCCACCGGCCTGGTTGTCATCGCCGGCGAAATCACCACCAAAGCTTATGTGGATTTCCAGTCGCTGGTGCGCGGCGTGGTCGCCTCCATCGGCTACGACAACGCCCTCTACGGCTTCGATTCCAACACCTGCGCGGTCATCTCCAGCATCAACAAGCAGTCGGGTGACATCGCCATGGGTGTGGACACCGGCGGCGCGGGCGACCAGGGCATGATGTTCGGCTATGCCACCAACGAAAACGCCGATTACATGCCGACGCCAATTGCGTTAGCTCATAAGCTGTGCCAGCAGCTCACCACAGTCCGCAAGAATGGCACGCTTCCTTACCTCCGGCCCGACGGCAAATCCCAAGTCACAGTCGAATATGACCAGAACCACAAGCCGGTCCGCATCGATGCGGTGGTCATCTCCAGCCAGCACTCGGAGACGATTTCGACCGAGGAGTTGCGCGCCGACATCCTGAAGCACGTGATTCAGGCCGCGCTGCCGGCTGAGATGCTCGACGAAGACACCAAGTACCACATCAACCCGACCGGTCGCTTCGTAATCGGTGGGCCGATGGGCGACACCGGACTGACCGGCCGCAAGATCATCGTCGATACCTACGGCGGCATGGGACGTCACGGTGGCGGAGCGTTCAGCGGCAAAGATCCGACAAAGGTTGATCGCTCGGCCTGCTACATGGCGCGCCACATCGCCAAGAACATTGTTGCCGCCGGACTGGCGGATCGCTGTGAAGTGCAGCTAGCGTACGCCATTGGCGTAGCCGAGCCGGTCAGCGTGTTGGTCGATACCTTCGGCACGGCGAAGATTGACGAAGCCAAGATTGCCGATCTGGTGCGCGCCAATTTCAAGCTGACCCCGAAGGGCATTATCGAGTCGCTCAATCTGCGTCGTCCCATTTATCGGAAGACAGCGGCCTACGGGCACTTTGGCCGCACCGATCCGGACTTCACTTGGGAAAAAACCGACAAGGCTGCCGCCCTGCGCGAGCAGGCCGGCTTGTCGGATGCGAAGGCGCAGAAGACAGCGCACGCGGCGAAGTAGTTTTTCCGGAAGCGGGGCGGAACACTCCGCCCCTTGGCACAAGTTTCAAGTAAGGAAAAAATTGTCATCACGAGCGAAGCGAGGGATCTGCTTCTTGCCGAGTCACGCAAAAGCAGATTCCTCGCGCCAAACCCGGGCGCTCGTAATGACAATTAATAATGTCCACGTTTTTGCGCTAGGCTTCTGGTCTCGCGGACCAATCCTAGCCGGTGACGTTACTTGAAACTTGAAACTCGAAACTTTGAAACTTCACCAGGAGCTTATGTCCACTACATCCACTCGCGTAGCCGGCGATGTCGCCAACCTCGCACTTGCCGACCTCGGCAAGAAGCGCATTGATTGGGCCAACCAGTCCATGAAGGTCCTGCAGATCATTCGCAAGGAATTCATCAAGAACCAGCCGTTGCAGGGTATCCGGATCTCCGCTTGCCTGCACGTTACCGCCGAGACCGCCAACCTGGCAATCACGTTGCGCGATGGCGGCGCCGAGGTTGTGCTGTGTGCCTCCAACCCGCTGTCCACGCAAGACGATGTTGCCGCCTGCCTGGTGCGCGACTACAACGTTCCGGTCTATGCAATCAAGGGCGAGGACAACGACACCTATTACTCGCATATCATGTCGGCGCTCGATCACAAGCCGAACATCACTATGGATGACGGCGCCGATCTGGTGACCATTGCGCTCACCAAGCGGACCGATGTGCTGGACGGCGTGATTGCCGGCACGGAAGAGACCACGACCGGCATCATCCGTCTGCGCGCCATGGCAAAGCAGGGCGTGCTGCGCTATCCCATCATCGCGGTGAACGATGCCGACACCAAGCACCTCTTCGACAACCGCTACGGTACAGGGCAGTCCACCATCGACGGCATCGTGCGGGCGACCAACTTCCTGCTCGCGGGTTCGAAGTTCGTGGTAGCTGGCTACGGCTGGTGTGGACGCGGATTGGCCAGCCGCGCGCGCGGTTTGGGAGCTGAGGTCATTGTCACCGAAATCGATCCCACGAAGGCGATCGAGGCCGTGATGGATGGCTACCGCGTGATGAGCATGGACGAAGCCGCGAAGATTGGCGATGTCTTCTGCACGGTTACTGGCAACAAGAGCGTTCTGCGCAAGGAACATTTCGACGCGATGAAGGACGGAGCCATCGTTTCCAATTCCGGCCACTTCAATGTCGAGATCGACATTCCCGCGCTGGAGAAAATGTCGTCGTCGAAGCGCACCACGCGCAATTTCGTCGAGGAGTATTCGTTGAAGGATGGCCGCAAGATCAACCTGCTGGGCGAAGGCCGCCTCATCAACCTGGCGTCGGCGGAAGGCCATCCGGCGTCGGTGATGGATATGAGCTTTGCCGATCAGGCGCTGTCGGTGGAATACCTGGTGAAGAACCACTCGTCGCTGGAGAAGAAGGTTTACGTGGTTCCGGAAGAGCTCGACAAGCGGGTGGCGAAACTGAAGCTGGAGTCGATGGGTATCAAGATCGACCGCCTGACTTCGGAGCAGGAAGAATACCTGGCGAGCTGGAACGAAGGAACGTAGAAGCAGGGGCTAGGGATTAGGGGTTAGTAGGGCGGCAGCGATGCCGCCCTTTGTTTTGTCCGACCATTCGCCTGGCTTGGGCGGCCTTTTGTTAGCCCACGGCTGATGGCTGAGAGCTGACAGCTGCCTTCCTGCTGCTTACGAACGCCAACACCATCGCCAGCGCGGCAACCCCCATCAAGAGAAAAACGCAGGCGGGCCAGCCTCCCGCGATCCATGTCCAGCCGGTGACGATAGCTCCCAGGCTCCCGCCGATGTAATAGAACGTCACGTACAATCCGGCGGCCGAGGACCGCGCTCGGTCGGCGACTCTTCCAGTTTGCACCGTGCCCACTGCCTGATAGATGAAGACGCCCGACGAGGCCAGCGCCAGTCCCGCAACAATGACCGGCAGCGAATGCAGCAAGGTCAGCAGTAATCCCGCTGACGTGAAGCAAACGGCAGCGACGGAGGTCAGCCGGATTCCGTAGTGATCGAGGCAGCGGCCCGACAGCGGCGTAACGATGAGTCCCAACAGATACACGAAAAAGATGCTGCCCAGTTGTTCTGAATTCAGCCGATACGGCGGAGCTGCAAGATAGAAGTTGGCGTAGGTGAAGGTTCCGACCAGGGAAAACAGCGCTGCAAATCCCATCCCATAGACCGCGAGCAAGCGCGGGTTTCGGAGATGTTGCCAGCCCTCCGAGAGGGAATGTGCGATGCTGGCTGCGCGCACAAAGCGCTTCGCGCGCGGCAGAGATTGCTGCACGATGATTGCGCCAGCGAGGTTGACGATTCCGATGACGAGAAATGCGTCTCGCCACGAAAAATGGTGCGACACCACTCCGGAAATGTAACGCCCCAAAAAGCCGCCCAGTACGGTTCCCGAAATGTAGGCCGACATTGCCCGGCCCACAAGTTGCCGGGGGAATTCCTCATTGACGTAGGCCATGATGACGACGATCACGCCGGGCACGAAGACTCCCTGCGTGAATCGCCAAAAGATGAGCTGATGCAGGTTCTGCGAGGTTGCTGCCAGTAGGGTCGGCGCCGTCAGCGCATAAAGCGACGGGACGATGACCTTCTTGCGGCCCACGGACTCCGCCAGCAGTCCGATGAACGGCGCGGTCAACGCCATCGCCAGAATGGTGGCGCTCACCGTCAGCGAAACCGCAATCGCCGATGCGTTGAATACCTGTTGCAGGTAGGGGAGCAACGGTTGCGTGTCGTATACGTTGAGGAATGTGCACATGCCCGCCAGCATGCAGGCGACGATGGCGGCGCGCGGTGGGGCGACTTCTACGCCGGATACTGAATTGGGTGCGGTGACATCCATCGTATGAGGACGCGAGACGCGCGTGCCTGATGGACGTCATCCTCGAGCAGGGAACAGTCCAACGGAGAATTATAGGGGAAGCGGCGACTGGCGAAATGTGACGCTTACAAAACCACCAGAGAGATTCCCTTGTTGCCCCTGCCCAGATCGCTCTCAGCTTTCAGCTCCGGCATACGCTTGAGAAGCTCCCAACTGCGTTCGTCGCTGGTGCGCCAATTTTCGCCCCAGATGCAATCGCGGATTTCCTTTGCCTGGGCCATTTGCCGGAGTGTGGATTGCAAAGCGTAACGCAAGTCTCCGCCGATGCCGCTGGAGCCGTAGCCGTGTATAACTTTCAGCACCTGGACGCCACTCTGCTGGGCGAGACGAATCTCGGAACTCAGACGCGAGCGCGCCTGGGGTATGCTCGGCATTCCGAGTTCGAGGTTCACGGTCTTGATGGTGGTGGTCAATCGGTGCCTCGCCAGAAAGCGTTGTGCCTCGACGAATCAACGCAGCATGGAATTACAAGATGAAAGCCAGAAAGCTGCTTCTGAATCCGGATCATCCATCAGGTTCTACACCTTGAAGGGGTACGGCTTTAGCCGTGCCGTAACCTGTCGTCATTCATGGTGGCTTTAGCCACTGAGGGATTTCGGTCTCAAGACGACGCGCGAGTTCCCTCAGGGGCTAAAGCCCAACTCTAATACACACTTAACGGCACGGCTGAAGCCGTGCCCCTTCAAAGCCAGCCTAGAGCTTCATCTGCCGAAACAGATAAATGGATAAAACACACCGCGCCAAGTCGTTTGCCAGATCTTCAGATCTCGTTCCGCGAACCTAAGCAGCATTCCGGAAGAACACGATATCATCTTTACTATCCTTGGATTCAGTGATCTTCGATGAAAGACATTGCTGCATGGGCACTGGAAACCGCTAAGCTACGAGGCGCATCACTGGCGGAGGCGCGCATCGTCGATGAACGCAACCGCGCCCTCGCCACCAAGAACGGCAGAATCAGCGGCGCCTCCGACTCCGAATCGCTAGGCATCGGCATTCGTGTTATTGCCGACGGAGGGTTCGGCTTCGCCGCCACCGATGACCTGTCGCGCGAAGGCGTCCAAGGCTGCGCGGCCCGAGCGGTTGAGATTGCCAAGGCATCGTCGAGCGTAAAGTCGCAAGAGCTGCTATCTGGTGCCTGAGCCTCCCGCTAAAGCTGACTGGTCTTCGCCCTGCGAGATTGACCCGTTCAGCATTGCGATCGAAAAGAATCTGGATCTCCTGTTCGCAATCGACGCTGCCATGCTTGCAGTGAAGGGCGTGACCCTCGCCGAGACGAACATGAACTTCCGGCGCTATGAGCAATGGTTCTATTCGTCGGAGGGCTCGGAGATCCACCAGACGACCATTACCAGTGGAGCGGGCTACGCGGCGTATTCGTTTGAGGGTACGGAGATCCAGAAGCGCTCTTATCCCAACTCGTACGGCGGACAATTTCAGGGCCGAGGGTATGAGCTTATCGAGGAGTTGAGGCTGCTGGACCATGCCACCGAAATTGCGGAGCAGGCGGTGGCGTTGCATTCGGCGGCGCAATGCCCCGAGGGTGCGTTCAACGTGATTCTCGACTCGTCGCAGCTCGCACTGCAGATTCACGAGTCCATCGGGCATCCCATCGAACTCGATCGCGTGTTGGGGATGGAGGCCAACTTCGCCGGGACATCGTTTCTCACACTCGACAAACTGCGCACCTTGCAATACGGCAGCGAGCTCGTAAACGCGGTGGCCGACGCCACTCCGGCGCACGGGCCCGGACTCGGCACATTTGCGTACGACGATGAAGGCGTGGCCGCGCAGTGTACGCCGATCATTACGAACGGCCTGTTCACGGGATATCTGACCTCGCGCGATACGGCCGCTGCGATTGGCGCTGCGCGTAGCGGAGGATGCCTGCGCGCGGAAGGCTGGAACCGCCTTCCCATCGTGCGCATGACCAATGTGAGCGTCCTGCCCAGCGAATCGCCGCTGACGCTGGAGCAACTCATCGCATCCACGGACGACGGCATTCTGATGGAAACCAATCGCTCGTGGTCCATCGACGACAAGCGTTACAACTTTCAGTTTGGGTGCGAGATTGGCTGGGAGATCGCCGGAGGCAAGCGCGGCCGGATGCTGAAGAACCCGTCCTACTCGGGCATTACGACAGAGTTCTGGAACGCGATGGATGCAATCTGCTCACGCGATGAATGGACGTTGTGGGGTACTCCGAACTGTGGCAAGGGACAGCCGCAACAGGTGATGGGGACGGGACACGGTGCGGCCCCGGCGCGGTTCCGCAACATCGCGGTGGGCACCGCTTATAAGGGGAGCGAATAGCGATGCTTGATCGCGACCAGGCAAACGATATCTTCGACAAGTTGCGCCGCCTATCGCAGGCTGACGAGATCGAATTGCTCATCTCCGGCGGCCGCAGCGCGCTGACCCGCTTCGCCAACAACACAATTCATCAGAACGTCGCGGAAGAGGAATACCACATTTCGGTGCGCTCTGCTTTTGGGAACCGCACCGCTCGCGCCAGCACCAACAAACATGACGACGAGAGCCTGCGTCGCGTGGTGCAGTCGTCCGAAGCGTTGGCCAAGGTGCAGCATCCCGATCCGGACTTGTTGCCGATGCCAACGCAGGAAGAAGTGGCGGCCGCGGCGGCGAATTGTGGAGATGCGGCGGTCGATCGCTATTTTGAACGCACGGCGGCGCTCACTCCGCAAGACCGCGCCCACGCTGTCGCTCAGATGGTGGATGTTGCCAAGCGGCACGGCCTGACCTCTGCGGGCATCTTTTCTTCTGCGGAGGTTGTCGAGGGTATCTTCAATTCGAAAGGCGTGAACGGCTGGTACGAACAGACTCTAGCCGAAGTTTCCATCAGCATGCTCGACAGCTCGTCTTCGGGATGGCAAAAGGCGAACGCACCCGACGCCACACAGCTCGACCCAGTACGGATGGCGGAAATCGCCGCGGCGAAAGCAATCGAATCGAGGAACCCACGGGACTTGCCTCCGGGAAAGTACACGGTCATCATGGAGCCGGCCGCAGTGCTCGACATTGTGGGCTTCATGTTCTGGGATTTTGGCGGCTCCGCGCTGCTAGAACAACGATCCTTTCTGAACGATCGGATCGGGACCCAGCTCTTCGGCGAGAACATCACGATCTGCGATGATGTGTATCACCCCCTGCAGGCTGGAGTTCCTTTCGACGGTGAAGGGATGCGGCGACAGCGGGTGAAACTAGTCGAGAACGGCGTAGTTCAGGGGGTGACCTACTCGCGATCCAGTGCGAAGCGCATAGCAGAGTCGGAGATGGCCAGCAAGGTTGGTCCGGTGCGGCCCACGGGTCATGGCTTCGCGCTACCCAGCGAGATTGGCGAGGTGCCGCTGAATATCGTGTTTGCCGGTCCATCGCAGAGCGAAGCGCAAACTGTGGAGCAGATGGTCGCCTCCACCGAACGCGGAATTCTGGTGACCCGGCTGTGGTACATCCGCGAAGTTGATCCCTACGAGAAAATCCTCACGGGCATGACTCGCGACGGCACATTTCTGGTGGAGAACGGCAAGGTGACTGTTGGTATCCGGAACTTTCGTTTCAATGAGAGCCTATTACACATGCTGCGAAGCGTGGAGGTAATGGGGACGCCGGTTCGTTCCTGCGGCGAAGAGTCGTTCGATATGGTGGTGCCGGCCATGAAGGTCCGCGACTTCAACTTCACCGAAACCACGAAGTTCTAGAGTTCAAGGTTGGGGCCATTGACGTTTCAGCCCTCGGTAACCCCTTAATATTATGGAGCTTAGCCAGCGCTGGTTGGGCGGAGCGGTTTCGTCTAGAGTGCGGCAGCGAGGTTCCCTCCCAGCAAAATTCACGCGAGCGGTACGGGCCTGCACGCGGGGTTGCTCCCCTCCCAAACTGGACTTTTTGCAGATTCTGACGATTTTCTTTTATAGGCAGACTCCCTTAGTGGTAATGTGATAGGTAACGGATTAGTCGTTACCCGATTTGCGCCATCGGTAACCTGTTATGAGTACTGGCCACGAAGCTGAACTACGCAATTCGATTCGCTTTCCTCTCCATCTTCAGGTCACGCTGAAGACACCGACCGCGGAATACCACGCGAAAACCATCGACATTTCAGCCGGCGGCATTCTCTTTCATACCGAATCAGACATCATTGTGGGCTCTCCGGTGGAGTTCACCATCGAAATGCCGGGTGATGTGCTGGGGACAGACCGTCCCGTACTGGTGAAGTGTCAAGGTCGCGTAGTGCGATATTCCGGAGAAGCTGTAGGAAAAAGCGTAGCCGTGGTGATCGATGAATATCACTTCGAACGTATCTAAACAGAGAATTGAGGACCGTGGACGAATGGCTCACGACCACGATAACGAAGATGTTCCGTCTTCCTCTGCGCCCCGGCAACATACCGTGGAGGAGGAAAAACCTCCCATCCGGATTATCCTTGCCGACTCGGAAGCAATCTTTCGGGTAGGCATGGCCAGGATTTTCTCGGTAGAGAGCGATTTGGAGGTGGTGGCGCAGACGGAGAATCTGCCGCAAACCATCAAGGTGGCGGCGGAAACGCCAGCGGACGTGCTCCTCTTTGAGGCCGGCCTGTCTCCTACCCCCGCGGAAGCCGTCAGCGAGGTCGCTCGGCGGGCGCTTCCCGGAGCAAAACTCATCATGGTTACGCAACGTGCCGGCGAACAGGAAACCGTGGATTACCTGCGGCGCGGAGTGCGAGGCATTCTGACGCGCGCGGTCTCGCCCGATCTGCTGGTGCGGTGTGTGCGCAAGGTGGCGGTCGGCGAAACCTGGCTCGATAAACAGGGCGTGAACTGGGTGATCGAAGCGTATCGCTCGCAAGCGCTGCAGGGAACCGCTCCGAAACAGGGGTTGCGCTTGAGCGAGAAAGAAATGTTGATCATCAGCGGGGTCACGCAAGGGCTGAAGAACAAAGACATCGCTCGGGAAGTGGGAACCACGGAACAGGTCGTGAAGAACTACTTGCGCAAGATCTACGACAAGCTGCATGTAACCGACCGTCTGGAATTGGCGCTCTACAGCATGCATCATCGTTTGTTAGACGGCTACGTCCCGCGTCCGGCGCGGGAAACACATCATGCCCGTGAGGCTGCGGATGAAGCGGCGTCGGCGATCGCTACCGCCGGAAATGATCAGCTCTCATCTCGTCAGCCGCAACAACTCAAAGGCGATTCCAAGGTAAACAGCCAATAAAGCGATTGCAAGGTTTCCAGGGCAGGGGACCGGCATAGCCGGTAGGGCCTTCGGATGCGCGTCGAAATTTCGGCCGCGTGACCGCACGGGATCACTGGCCGAGTTGTGGCCGTCGGGGCGTTGCGGTAGGGTACTTGGTTGACATTCTTACGCCGAGGCACTGATGAGCCATTTGAATTTCACCTTGCGGAAACGCTCGATGTCGTTTGTCGTCTTCCTTGTTTTTGCCATTTGCCCATTAACGTTCGCACAGACAGCGCCACAGCTTTCTCCAGATTTACGCAGCAAGATTGACGACATAGCGCACAACGTGTTGCAGTCGACCGGTGTCCCCAGCGCTTCGCTGGCCGTCGTCAAAGACGGAAAGATTGCCTACGTGCAGGCCTACGGCGACGCACGGCTCGATCCGGCTACGCCCGCGCAGCCGCAGATGCGTTACAGCATTGGCTCGATCAGCAAGCAGTTTACGGCCGCGGCGATCCTAATGCTGGCCGAGGAAGGCAAGTTGTCGCTCGACGATCCGGTGTCGAAGTATGTTTCCGGTTTGACCCAGGGAAATGAGGTTACGATTCGCGAGCTCCTGTCGCACACCTCCGGTTACCAGGATTTCTGGCCGCAAGATTACGTTCCGCCATTGATGCTGCAACCCATCACGGCCGACGGCATCATGGATCGCTGGGCGCGCAAGCCGCTGGACTTTGATCCGGGAACGAAGTGGCAGTACAGCAACACCAACTATGTGATCGCGGGTGTGATCGTAGAGAAGGTTTCAGGGATGCCGCTATTGCAGCTCCTCAGCCAACGCGTCTTCACTCCCTTGGGCATGAAGAGCGTGGCTGACACCAACCTGAACAAACTGCCTCCCACCGATCCCACGGGATATTTTCGCTTTGCGCTGGGGCCGCTGCATCCAGCGCCCAAGGAGGGCAGAGGTTGGATGTTCGCTGCCGGCGAACTGGCAATGACTGCGGAGGACCTCGCCAAGTGGGACATCTCGATGATTGATCAGACGGTGCTCAAACCGGTTTCCTATCGTGAAATGGAGACCGAGGTCTTGCTAAAGAACGGAGTTGGCACACGCTACGGTTTGGGTGTTGGGGTTGTGAGCGTTGGCGGCCACCGGGTGCTGGAGCACAACGGCGAAGTGTCGGGATTCACCGCCGAGAACATCGTTCTGCCGGACGACAAGATTGCGGTGGTGGTGCTGACCAATCAGGACGCGGCCGAAGCGGAGTCAGAGATCGGAAGCCAGGTGAGGGCGGCGATGCTTCAGGCCGAGAACCCACAGGACCCGAAGCAGGATGCGCTCATCCGCAAGGTGTATGACGGACTGCAGCAGGGCAAGATCGACCGCTCGCTGTTTACCGACAATGCCAATGCGTATTTCACCGATCAGGCGCTAAAGGATTACGCCGGCAGCCTTGGTCCGTTGGGCGCTCCCCAAGGCTTCGCGCAAAGCAATTCCTCCAGTAGAGGAGGAATGACGGCGCGGATTTACGAAGTAAAGTATCCGACCAAGAGTCTGGTGATCATCATTTACGAAATGCCTGACGGCAAGTTTGAGCAATACATGATTGCCGAAAGATGACAGTACTGGACAAGGAAATCCGTCGGGTTCCTCATGGCGGGATCGATGGCGGCGGACTACAATGGAGCGTTCCAGCAAACACAAATCCGTTCCGTGTGACTGCGGCGAATTGTGTTCACTTCTTAAGTTTCGTGAGGCGATATGAAAGGCGATCCCAAAGTTATTGCTTTCTTAAACCAAGTTTTAAAGGCGGAGTTGACGGCCATCAATCAGTACTTCCTGCACGCTGAAATGTGCGAGAACTGGGGCTATAAGCGGCTGGCCAAGCTGGCGAAGAAGGAATCGATTGAAGAGATGGTGCATGCCGAAAAATGCATGGAGCGAATTCTGTATCTCGATGGCACACCGAACATGACCGACTACTTCAAGATCAACATCGGAGCCACGGTCGAAACCCAGTTTAAGAACGATCTCCAGCTCGAGTACGACGCCGTTAAGCGCCTGAACGATGGGATCAAGCTCTGTACCGCCGCCAACGACGGAGGCTCGCGCGACCTGGCCGAAAAGATTCTAGGCGACGAAGAACACCACATTGACTGGCTCGAAGGCCAACTGCACGCCATCAGCGAGATGGGCATCGCCAACTACCTGGCCCAGCAATTGAAGGAAGGCGAGTAAGCGAGCCCCTCCCGCCGGGGGTTCGTCTTACGCAAGTCGAACCCCATTTGTCGCCTTCACCCGCGGCAATTGATTCGTCTTTGGTTGCAAATATCTGCACATAAGACCTTCCCCAAAAATCCCAAGTCATTCATTCCCTTTAGTTTCATTTTGGAATCCGACATGCGTATGGTTTTCGAGCAGATTCCTTACTCCCCGATATTCTTCTAGGCCATTTGTAGCCACAGGTTTCGAATCAGGAGCCAACGCTCCTGGGGCCCCCACGTGTGCAGTTGACCAATTTGTCTCAAGGAGGATGATTTGAAGAAGATTCTACTGATCGCTCTTGCTTTCAGCCTCGGCACACTAGCCTACGCTGATACGTTTACCACCTATGCCACCCGTGCCCAACAGAACCCAAGCGACATCTACGACTGGGGACAGTTCGGGCCTTTTGGCACTCCCGTCTCCAGCCCAGCTGCGGCGATGTCGTTCAATGGTCTGGGTGCGACGGTCTCCATCGCCGGCAGCACCATGTACACAGCCGTCGAAGACTGCAACCCCAGTTGCGGTCTCGGCAACTGGACGGGCAACTTCGAGATCGGCGAAAACCTTCTGTACACCGGCAACGCAGCCGGAGGTGGTCCCGGTCCGATGACCATCGCTTTCGCCTCGGGAGTTTCCTCGGTAGGGTTCCAAATCCAGGATGAGTTTTTTGGTGCCTTCACCGCTACGCTGCAGGCTTACAACGGATCCACCCTGCTGGACACCCTGGTGATGCAAGGCGTCAGTAATCAACAGACTGATGGTTCGGCCATCTTCATGGGACTTGGCGACTTGACTGGTCCGAACATCACCAAGATCGTCATCAGCGACCAAGGCCAAGGTGATGCCAATGACTTCGCCATCAATGCGCTCAGCATCGGCATTAGCTCAACCACAACTCCTGAACCCAGCTCGATGGTGCTTCTGGTTACAGGGCTGCTGGGCGCCATGGGATTGGCTCGCCGCAAGCTGAAGTTGTAGGGCTTGTCCGGTCCAAGCCTGGAACATTGGCTTGAGCCGGCACTTCGGCTGAGCAATCAAGATGGCTAAGGGCAGGAGATAGCCCTCAACATTGCGCCATGCGCCTCAGGTGCGTCGCGCCCACTCCTAATTCCGGAGAGAGGAAGAATCAACATATGCGAAAGATTTTAGGACTGCTAACGCTACTGATGCTGACATTTGGAACGACGGCAAGCTTCGCCGCCCCCAGAGTCGTCACTCTCAGATCAACTACACATGGCGTGCCGATAAGGGCTCGGATACCGATGAAAGGGCCAGATAACCACGCCTTCGCGTCGTACAAGGCGCAGAACCACCTGACCCCGGGGCTAAACAATCTGATCAGAACGCAGCAGAGAGGCCCCTCGTATCACAACTGCGCGGGCTTCGTCAGCATTCCCTGTTTCAATAGCTGGTTTATTACCGGCTACCGGAGCAGCGTGTACTCCTACTCGATGGTCGGGCATTCCCCGACTGCGGGAGGAACCACAGGGATTCCCAATGAGGTTATTCCGTTGGAGTTCGAACTCATTGGCCCTGACGGCTCGACGGTAGTGTACGATTTCAATCCCAGCGCCCCCCAGGATCTGGGGCTAAGTGACGCTTCCCTGGTGACCCAAGGTCCTATTTGGAATGCAACCACCACCTACCCCGGTGACGCCAATCTGCCGGCCGATACCGGTCAGTTCGTGGACACCACCATCCGCGCCTCGTTTAACGGCGTCAAGCGGGCAAACTGGCACACCCCGCTAAACACGCCTTCGTTTTCGCAGACTCATTACGTCGGGCAGTTGTTCTACAACAACGGCGACTGGGCTTGCATCAGCGGGCTTCTGCCGCCCTGCAACTCATCCGGGGACTTCCCGGTGGTTAACATCAACTCGATCTCCAACATTTTCGGGCAGATTCTCGGTCCTGGACAAGAAGATGTTCCCAGCACCGAGGTACCGATCATACTCACCGACTTCGTGACGGCATTCATCCCTGGTTCGGGTGGCGGATGCTGTGTCCTTGGCTTCCACAGCGCGCAGCCGGGCAACGAAGGAGGAAACTCGGTACTGGTGTGGACGTGGGCGACCTTCATCGCGCAGAGTAGCAATAACCCATTCGCACCGTTCGGATACGACTCATTCGTCTTGAGCCACGAGATGAGTGAGCTGTACCACGATCCCTTCGTCGATACTCTGGTGTCTCCGTGGATTGACGGAAGCGCATCGTTCGCTCAAGCTAACCTTGAAACCGGCGATGTCATTGAGGGCATGAATGACGTAGATTCCGACTACCATGTGCCTTTGACGACCAGCGGCGGCGCCTACACCTTCCACACGCAGAACGAAGCGATCCTGCAGTGGTTCACGCGCAACCCGGAAGGTCCGCCGGTGGGGCCGGGGCCTGGCGTGTACAGTTGGCCCAATACCAACACGCTCAACGCTGGGCATCCATGTACTTCGCAAACTTTCGTTTACGGTGAGGGACCGGGGGGCTTCTACGCCGACGATGGCAGCTCAACCGGCCAGTGCCACTAAGGACTGGAACTGATTGTTGAACTCGAACATGCCGGGCACTTCGGTGCTCGGCATTTTTTTGGTGCGGTGAGACTCGGTTACATCTGAGCGCATAGACGTCACCCACTCTGTCCTATGTTTTCAGGTGACGGGCCGTCCTGCTCGTAGGCGGCGCAGGTCGTGCTTGGTCGCGATACGTTACAATAGGGGGACGCTGTAATTCTGGCGTCTCCTCAAGACGCTTTTCCCGACGGAGAGATGGCCGAGTGGCTGAAGGCGCACGCTTGGAAAGCGTGTGTACTCGAAAGGGTACCCAGGGTTCGAATCCCTGTCTCTCCGCCAGCAAGTCTCAACTGCAGAGAAAGCCAGCGGCGTTTCTCTGAAAATCGCCGGAAATCCCTGCAATTCCGCATCTTTTGTGCCGAAAACCGGACTCGGAGAATGTGTCCTGCTGGACCGCGAAAGCGAGTTGCACAGCCTTTTCTCTGGAGGGTGGACGCGCAGTCCGGTTTGCCGCCTCTCATTACACGAACACAATGCGATCACAAATCGATCATTCAGCGAATGCGGCTTGACTTTTGTCAGCAATGTCGTCAACCGTGTATTCGAGAACAAGCGTGGCGTCACCTGGAGAGACATAGCAGGTTGTGCGCTCGCTAACGACGGTGTTGATCGCTAGATGTGGCGAGCGTCGATTACGAAACCTGGGCGGGGCAGAGAACAAAGGGCGATTATGATTTCTCGTTCTTGGGGACAGAAGCGTCCCACGCTCCCGTGTTAATGATCCTGTTGGCGTGAGCAACAGAGAAATACAGAGCTTCGACCAACGTAGCTACGGAATCGATCGCGCCAGCAGCGATGAGACCTGTCACGAGGTGCGAGCCAAAGAGCGGCAGCTTCAAGGTCGAACCCGAGACTCCGCCTACATCTCCGCCAGCACCTGATGCACGAGGTGAATTGCGATCGATCCTTCGCCGACGGCCGACGCCACGCGCTTCACGTTGCCGGCCCGGACATCCCCCACCGCAAACACCCCCGGCAGGCTGGTCTCGAAAAGCTGCGGCGGCCGCGACAGCGGCCACGCCTTCTCTTCCAGCGTAGTACGGTCGAGATCGTGGCCGGTTAGCACGAAGCCTTTGTTGTCGAGAGCCAGACATCCCTCCAGCCACTTCGTGCGCGGAGAGGCGCCAGTCATCACGAACAGATGGCGTATGTCGTGGGGGAGAATCTGCCTGGTATCGCCATCGCGCCAGCTTATGCGCTCCAGGTGTCCGTTGCCGTCGACGCTGGCGATCTCGGTGTTGTAATGCAGCTCAATCGCCGGGTTTTCTTCGATGCGCCAAATCAGGTAGCGCGACATTGTATCCGCCAGCTTGCCCGAGCGCACCAGCATGTAAACCTTGCGCGCCTTTCCCGACAGGTAAACCGCCGCCTGTCCCGCAGAATTGCCTCCTCCGACGACCACCACGTCCTCGCCCACGCACAACTGCGATTCCATAGCGGTGGCAGCATAGTAGACGCCGGCGCCCTCGAACTGCGATAGCTTGGGAATGGGTGGCTTGTTGTATTGGGCGCCGGCGGCCAGCACGATGGAGCGCGTCGGCAGCGACGTGCGGTCATCGAGGATGACCTGATAGGGACGGCGATCACATTCCAGGCGCACGGCGGCGCGCGCGATCATCATGTTCGCTCCGAACTTCTGCGCCTGCGCCAGCGCGCGGCCGGCCAACTCCTGGCCCGAAATACCCATAGGGAAGCCGAGATAGTTTTCGATGCGCGAGGTCGACCCTGCCTGTCCGCCTGGGCTCCCCGTTTCCACCACCAGCACGTTGAGGCCTTCGGACGCCGCATAGACCGCAGCGGCCAGCCCTGACGGCCCCGCGCCCACGACGATCAGATCGCGCACCTGCGATTCGTCGATGTTCACGTTGAGCCCGAGGCAATCGGCCAGCTCGCGAATCGAGGGATTCCGCAGGACGCTACGCGCATTGCAGATGACGACCGGCACTTCGGCCACCTTGACCTGGAAGTGGTCGAGGATCGACTGCGAGCGCTCGTCCGTGTCCAGATCGATGAACTTATAGGGATAACCGTTGCGGCCCAGGAACTCGCGCAGGCGTAGCGTGTTGGCGCAGTTGAGCGAGCCCAGCACCAACACATTGCTCGCCTCTTCGCTGATAAGAAGCATCCGGCGTAGGATGTACGCCTTCATCAGGATATCGTTCAGCTCCGCATCTTTGGCGACGAGGGCGCGGAACTCGCCGGGCTCGATCTGCAGAAATTCGCCGGAGGCAATGACTCGCCCACGCAGCAGCGCGCGCTGGCCCGAGATGACGGCAAACTCGCCGGTGATGCTGCCGGGAACGTGCGTGACCAGGGATCGCACGCCCTGGGGACAGGGTTGAAGAATCTCCAGGCCTCCCGACAGAACCACATAGACGGGAACGTTGCTGTCGCCCGGTTCGAACAGCACCTCGCCCGCTTCCACGTGCCGCAGCTTGCCGTGCGGGCGCAGCCGCTCGATCTGCGCAGGCGTCAGAAGAGGAAAGGCCTCAGAGCCGGGTTCGACGGAGATGTGGGTGGCTCCAGCAGACATAAGCTTAATTTTAGCTCCGCAACAAAAATGGGAACCGACGCAGTGTAGATGAGGTGCCGATGCGGGAAGGTGCAGCGATCGCCTCGAAATAGCTTCCGGCGCGTCGCCAGCACCCAGTTCCGAGCCCTCGAACTTGGTGAACCGCTATTGTTCAAGCTCCACAGCCCCGGCGCGGCGCCCCATGATGAACGTCGTGATACGGTTCCACCGCCTGGTTTTCCCGAGTGCTTCCCTGCGTTGGGCAGAAGATTATCCCGGCTTTGCCGATTTACTTATAGGAGCAGCGACGCCTGCTGTCCCTTGCCGAGATTGCCCGTGGAAAAAATGCACCGGCACAGTTATGCCGGTCAAGGCTGATCGGAGAACTCTGATGTTCGGGTGGCTGAATCATGCAGTAGAATGTTAGGAAGAGAGTGCGTCAGGTCAGGCGGCCCTAGCCGAGGAGACAAGCTTGGTCAGGTTCGTCGACTGTGGCGTGCCCCCGAATACAAGCACGCTGCAGCCTGATCTGCCCAGAAACCAGCGCAATTGTTGTCCGGGAGACGGTTTACGGTAGAGTGGACAGGCCGCGACTTTCTATGTCATCCCCCGAGTTCTTTACGCAGGGCCAGCCCAGTGATTTTTTGCGCGAAGCCATTCTGCGGCATGTACGTTACACCCTGGTCCGCCCCACCTCTGATCTGAAGGCCTCCGATTACCTGAAGCCCGTTTCTCTGGCCATTCGCGACCGGATTGTCGACCGCATGCTCGAGACCGAGTCGCGCTATCGCCACAAGGACAGCAAGCGGCTGTATTACCTTTCTATGGAGTTCCTGATGGGGAGGTCGCTGGCCGATAATCTGTCGAACCTGCGGCTGGAGGAACTGTGCCGTGAAGTGCTGGCCAGTTTTGGCATCAGCCTCGACGAAGTGCTCGACAGCGAAGCCGATGCTGGATTAGGCAACGGAGGTTTGGGCCGGCTGGCGGCTTGCTTCCTGGAGTCGCTGGCCACCTTGGGCATGCCCGGCTACGGCTACGGTATCGACTACGAATACGGCATGTTCAGGCAGGAGATCTTCAACGGTTTTCAGCGTGAGAAGCCGGACCGCTGGAAAGCGAACGGCACGCCCTTCGAGATCGAGCATCCCGAAGAGGCAGTCAGCATTCCGCTCTACGGTCGCGTCGAAGGTGGCGGCGATACTGCCGAGAACCTGAAGCAGAGCTGGCTTAATCCCAAGATTGTGGTCGGTATCCCGGCGGACATGCCGGTCGTCGGCTATCTGGGGCAGACGGTCAACTGGTTGCGTTTGTTTACCGCGCGTGCCTCGGAAGATTTTGACATCGAGATCTTTAATCGTGGCGATTACATTCGCGCCGTCGAACAGAAGATTGACTCGGAAAACATTTCCAGCGTGCTGTATCCGTCGGACTCGGTGATGAGCGGCAAGGAGCTGCGCCTGGTGCAGGAATATTTCCTGGTCGCCTGCGCCTTAGGCGATCTGATGCGCCGCTTCCGCCAGCAGCATAAGGACATCGAGATGCTCCCGTCCAAGGTCGCGATTCAGATGAATGACACCCATCCCAGCCTGGCCGTCGCCGAACTGATGCGCATTTTGCTCGACGACGATAAGTTGGAATGGGACCATGCGTGGGACATTACCCGACGCACCTTGGCTTATACCAATCACACGTTGCTGCCCGAGGCGCTGGAAAAGTGGTCGGTGACGCTGTTGGAGAAGGTACTGCCCCGGCACATGCTGATCATCTTCAACATTAACCATGAATTCCTGCGCGACATGCAGCAGTATTCCTTCCTCGACAGCGAGAAGCTGCGCCGGATGTCGATCATTGAGGAAGGCTATGAGAAGCAGGTGCGCATGGCCCACCTCTGCATTGTTGGCAGCCACTCGGTCAACGGCGTTTCCAAGCTGCATAGTGATTTGATCGTAAACTCCTTAGTGCCTGAGTTTGCAAAGATTTGGCCGGAGAAGTTCAACAATAAGACGAATGGAGTCGCCCCCCGCCGCTGGCTGATGGAAGCCAATCCCGGCCTCACCGACTTGATCAGCCACACGCTCGACGAGCACAAGTGGATTACCGATCTGAACCGGCTGCGTGAGCTGGAAAAATCTGCCGAGGACGCGAGTTTCCGCGACGCCTTCAAGGAGGTCAAGCGCCAGAACAAGCTAAGACTGGCTGGAGTTATTCAGGACCAGACCGGCGTTGTGGTGGACCCGGACTCCATGTTCGATGTCCAGATCAAGCGCATCCACGAATACAAGCGCCAACTGCTGAACCTGATGGGGATCATCCACGACTATCTGGGTATCGTGGAACGCGGCGAGATGCCGGACGTCCCACGCACTTACATTTTCGCGGGCAAAGCCGCTCCTGGATATTGGGCCGCCAAACAGATCATTAAGCTCATCCACAGCGTCGCTGATTTGGTGAATCACGACGAGAAGGTAAAGGATTGCATTAAGATCGCCTTCCTGCCTGACTACCGCGTGTCCCTGGCCAAGCTGATCATGCCCGCGGCCGACTTGAGCGAACAGATCTCGATGGCGGGCATGGAAGCTTCGGGGACGGGCAACATGAAGCTGGCGATGAATGGCGCCCTCACCATCGGAACCTACGACGGAGCCAATATTGAGATTGCGGAGGAAGTTGGCGAAGACAACATCTACATCTTCGGTTTGCGCTCGGAAGAAATTCAGGAGATGCAGAAGAAGGGCTCCTACAATCCGAAGGAGCTCTACGATAGTGACGCTGATATTCGCGAAGTAATGGACGCGCTGGCCTCGGACCGTTTCTGCCCCAATGAACACGGGCTGTTTCGCTGGATCTTCGACGAACTCGTGCATCGCGGCGATCGCTATTACCACCTTGCCGATTTCGCCAGCTACATCCAGATGCAGCAACTCATCAGCGGCGAATATCGCAAGGAAGAAATCTGGTGGCGCAAGGCCATCCTCAACGTGGCGCGTATCGGAAAGTTCTCCAGTGACCGCACCGTGACCGAGTACGCTCGCGATATCTGGCACATTGGCCCGTTCGAAAAATCCAGCCGGCCGGTTAAGCCAGTGGTCCGGGCTCCTGTTCCGATTGCCAAGCCCACCGGCGAGGCTGTCGCCGTGGACGCCGCTGCTCCTGAAGCCGAAACCAAGCAGCAGGTGGCTGACTAGCAGGCTGAAGGGGGCGCGCCTTTACAGGTTGCGGAAAAATTAAGCTTAGGGGTGTTTGGTGTCAGGGCACGACTTCAGTCGTGCCAATGGGCTCTTCATTGTTGTCATTCCGAGGGGCTTTAGCCCCGAGGAATCTGCTGTTTCCTTCCCACGCAGCGACTTTTTCCGCAGCCTCTTCAGCAGCGCCGTTACAGCAAGCATTTCAGTATTTTTTTCACGGCTGTTCATCCCGCAGAGATCCGCGTTTCTCGTCATCCCTGCGCTTCAGCCCAAGAGGGACCTGCTTTGGGGATAATTTCGTCTTCGTCGCCATCGGGGTTTGTGAGCGGGAACCCCAGGCGCTTCCACTCATAGAAGCCACCCAGCAGCGGATGCACAGGACGTATGCCTAGCTTGCGTAACTGCAGCGCCACCCGGGCGCTGGTCGCTTCGTTGGGTCAAGTACAGAACAGCACGATCTCGCCGTCGCGAGTGATCTCGCCGTGCCGCGCCTCCAGTTCTTCGGGCGATATCTGCAGAGCGTGAGGCAATGTCCTGGGATCGGTAAGCCGGTCAAGCGGATGCCGCAAATCAATGATGGTGACCGGCTCGCCCGCTTCCAGCTTGTGCTTCAGTTCGTCGGGAGTGATGCGGTCTCCCTTGACCTCCTCGATGAACCGCCGGCGTTCGTTCCACCGGTAGAACACGTAGGCAATCACTGCGGCGATGAACAGCAGCACCAGCGATCCTCCGAAGCGCGAGGCATCGGCGGCAACCCGGTCAAGCTGCTTGCTGAACAGGAATCCGAGTCCGGCGCATGCGCCAGTCCACATCAGGGCGCCCAGAAAATCGAACAGGACGAAGCGCGGAAACTCCACGCCCACCATTCCAGACAGCGCCGGCGCCGCCGTGTTAAGACCGGGAATAAACTTGCAGATGAGGAGCGTTCGCGGGCCAAACTTGGTGAACGTTGTCTCTGTCTTGCGGACGCAAGAGTCCGGCTCGAGTGCGATGCGGCAGAGCAGGTTCAGCACCACGGCGCCGCGGCGCTTGCCGAAGTAGTACCAGAAGGTATCGCTGCACAGCGATGCGAATGCCGGAATCAGCATGGCCAGCGCCAGATGCATGCGGCCTTGTCCGGCCAGTGCTCCCGCAGCCAATAACAGCGGTATCGCCGGGATAGGTAGCCCGGCTTGCTCGAGCAAGACCCACACGAAGAGCAGGGCATAACCGTAATGAACTACGAATTCGAGAACATCAGTCATGTGGTCCTGGGAAAAAACAGACGAAGCGATACTGAGTTAGTTGGATGCGAATAACCCGGAAAGGTTCCGGGATGCGCTAATTCAGACGCGCAGTACTGCGATGGGCCAACGGATGCCGGCTTGTGCGCTCCCCGGTTTTCCGTTGACCATTAACTACTAAATGCTTGCCTTCGCAAAGCCCTCCACCTCCACCATGCGGCCCTGATCGGTATGCCAGTAGTCTGCCGCCTGAACGCGTACCTTCAGCAGGATGAGGTTGGGGTCGTCGATGCCTTTGGGGAACCAGGTCTCATAGACCGGTTTCCATAGCTGCTTTGCCTTTGCGTGATCGCGTACCAGTTCGCACTTACCGCTAATCGAGACATACTGCTGGCCATCCGCATCGGAGTAGGCCAGGTTGACACGGGACTCGGTGCGTAGGGCTTCCACCTTCTCCGTATTGCTATGACTGAAAAACCAGATTATGCCGTCGGCATCCACCTCTTGGGTTGCCATTGGGCAGCTATGCAGACTGCCGTCAGGGCGAATGGTAGTCAACATTGCAAAATCAATGCCTCTGGTTAGTTCGTTTAGCTTGGCGACTGGGTCGTACGTCTGCACCATGTAAGCTCCTTGTTGACGTCTTGTGACGCTCATGTACTATCGCGCGGTGTCTGTAACGGTTGTCTTTAATGATCGTCATCACGAGCGCAGTGAGGGGTCTGCTTGTGCTATCCTCCGACGAACAGCAGATCCCTCGCGGGCTGAAGCCCGCTCGTGATGACAAAAAAGGCTTCCAACGGCGCAGCTAAAGCTGCGCCCCTTCAAAGCAGTCCGAAATCAACTTTTTTGCAAACTGGAAAGCCACCACACAGGAACAGCAACTTTTGCCACGGCTGGAAGCCGTGCCCCTTCAATGTGCCCTACGAGTATCATCGCCTTACGCCCCTGCGGCGGCGATGAAATCGGCGGCCACGTCGTCTGGTTTCCAATCGTTTCCAGAGTACACCTTGACCACTTTTCCGTCCTTACCGATCAGGACAGTGCGCAGTCCGTGGACAATCTGCCCGTCCTTCTGGTTGTAACTCAGGCCAAAAAAGTCGGCAGCCTGGCGCACCTGTTGCGGCGAGCCCGAAGCGAACTCCCAGTGGCTGAAGTTGGGATCGACACGTCCCACGTAACGCTCGCCATAGCTGCGCAGAACAGCGGGCTTGTCGTTCTCCGGATCGATGCTGATGCTGAGCAATTGCGCGTCATTGAACGCTTTCGGATCTTTCTGCAATTGCTGCATGATTTGGCCGAAGTTGTTGCTCATGCGAATGCAATAGTCCGGGAAAGGACAACGTGTATAGATGAACGTGAGCAACAGTGGCTTGCCGCGGAACTGCTGCAGATGAATGGTCTTGCCACTTTGGTTAACCAGCGAGAAGTCGGGGACTTCATCGCCGGGTTGCGGGATCCGCACTGCCGAAGTGCCGTCGCTTTCCTTTCCGCTGTCGCTGGTCCGCGTAAAGCTGATGTCCTGTAATTCCGCCTGAGTGCCCAGGACCAGCGTCGCGTGGATCTCGTCGCCCGGCGCAATCGACTGGAAGATCCAGTTGCTGGACTTGCTCACGGTGAACGGCATGGTCATGCCTTTCATCAGGCCGGGTACGTCGTGGTGAGCGATGGTCAACTGGCGGGCGTTGCGATCAACCCCGACCACGCGGCCTTGCAACTCATAGCGCTTGGGAGCGGGAACATTGGAGCAGGCGGACAGGGTGATCAGCAAAAGTAAAATGACTAGGTAGGCGAGAGAGTGTAGGCGGAAATTCATACCTACTTCATTGTACGGAAGCCGCGATCGAAGGGGTGCGGCGTAAAGCAATTCGGCAAACTGCTGCCTTTACACTTTGCTGAAGAGTTGGAACAGCAGATCCCTCGCGGGCTGAAGCCCGCTCGTGATGACAAAAATGAGGGCTCCAACGGCGCAGCTAAAGCTGCGCCCCTTCAAAGCACTCCAAAGCTGAGTTTTTCAGCGACCTGTGAGACCGCGCCCCTTTAAAGCCGCCGCTACTTCGCCACCGCATGCAGCACGTCGTAGAAGTCTTTCAGGCCGTTGAACATGATCTGTATCCCGATGCAGACCAGGATGAACGCCGACAAGCGGATGACAATGCCGGTACCCGAAGGTCCGAACAAGCGCTCCAGTTCGTCGGAAAAGCGATAGCACAAGAAGATGGTGATACCTATCAGCAAGGTTCCAAGCACGGCCGCCAGAGCGCTCACAATCAGTTGCAAGTGAGTTTCCTCATGGATGTTACTGCCCAGGGTAAGAGCGACGGCTATCGATCCCGGTCCGACCGTGAGCGGCATGGTAAGCGGATAAAACGCCTGCGACAGGATTCGTTCGCGGCTGGGCGGGGCGTCCAGTTGCCTGTCCTTTACGTCGTCCCGCCGATTCAGAATCTGCCATCCCGCCACGGTGACGACCAGTCCGCCTCCCAGTTGTACCGCTGCCAGGCTAATGCCGAAGAACTGCAGGATGTACGAACCAATGAACAGCGATGCGACTAGCAGCACCACGCCATTAACGGCGACTCGCATTGCCACGGTGCGGCGAGTGCTGGTGTCGTAGCCCAGCGTCATCTCCGCAAAGATGGGCGCCATGCCGAACGGATTAACGATGGGAAGCAGCGCGGCAAAAACCAGCAGCACGTTCTTAACGATGGCATTCATGCAAGACACACAGCATAAACCACCGGCGTCGCCTGCCGCTCGTCATCATTGACCGCATGGCGTTTTGCAGGTTGAATATTTAGAGCGTGCGCAGTTCGCGTACACTCACTGCTTATGGGAATTCCGCCTCGCACATACGGTGCGCTCCAGGTCAGGTTGCGTGAATCGCTGGTGACACGCGCCCTGGTGCTGCCCATCCAGCAATTCATTCACATTCAAGGCATCAGCAGCGTGCTGCTACTTGGCGCGGCGATCATCGCCCTGGTTTGGGCCAACTCGCCGTGGCATGACTCTTACCACCATGTCTGGGAGATGGAGCTTTCCCTCTCGCGCCTGAACCTGCCGGTGCATGAATGGATCAACGATGCCCTTATGGCCATCTTTTTCTTCCTGGTCGGCATGGAGATCAAGCACGAAATCGTGCATGGTGAACTTGCCGACATGCGTCGCGCGGCCCTGCCTATTTTCGGCGCACTCGGCGGCATGATTGTTCCCGCCTTGTTGTTCATGGTTTTGAATATTGGACACCCCGGGCAACACGGCTGGGGCGTTCCCATGGCGACCGACATCGCGTTTTCGCTGGGCGTGCTGGGAATGGTCAAGGGCATCCCGCAAGACCTGAAGATCTTTCTCCTGACTCTCGCCATTGCTGACGACATCGGCGCCATTGCCGTGATTGCGGTTTTCTATACCAGTTCGCTGCGATTTGAGTCCCTGGTCATAGGCCTCCTGCTGCTCGTCGTTATTTTCCTGTTACGCAAGGTAGGTATTTCGCAGCCGGTTTTGTACTTTGTGCTGGGTGTGAGTTTCTGGGTGGCGATTTTGCGATCCGGCATTCATGCCACCATTGCGGGCGTGATTCTGGGATTCATGGTTCCCACCACGGCGACTTTGTCGCTACGCGAGTTTCAAGAGCTCGGCGCCGGAATCGTGGAGCGGTTCCGCGCGGCACTGGCCAGCGGCGACGAGAAAACGGCGAAAAACTTACTTGGCGCTTTCGAGCAGCTAGCGCAGGAGACGGAGGCGCCGTCCGAACTGTTGACTCGCAAGTTGAACGACTGGGTTTCGTTCCTGGTGTTGCCCTTGTTCGCGCTGGCCAACGCCGGAGTGACGTTTTCCGCAGGCGCGTGGGGTGGATTGCTGAGCAGCCGCATCGCCTGGGGAATTCTGCTCGGACTCGTGGTAGGAAAGCCGCTAGGCATCGTAGGATTCGCCAAGCTCGCGGAACGCACCGGCCTAGCCCAAATTCCCAGCGGAGTTACATGGCGCCAGTTGAGTGCGGTAGGAATTCTTGCCGGCATCGGCTTCACGGTCTCCATTTTCATCAGCTCGCTGGCGTTCGACGATCCGTCTCATCTACTGGAAGCGAAAACGGCAGTGCTGGCGGCATCACTGTTGGCAGGAGTGCTGGGATATTTTGCGCTGCGTGATCGCAAGCGATTAAGTCACAGTTCAAATGAAGCAGCCAGCTCACCAGTTAGTGAGAGTTAAACTCTGGGGAAACGCGATACAATTTATAGGAAAGTCAACCGCGTTAGGCTAGTTCTCGCAGAGCGGTAGCGCATTCGTCTCACATAAGCTTGCTGGCCTTCGCTTCCATCCCGCCAGGCGCAACTACAACGCCCGTCGGGGCCCCGGCTTCCGGGCAGCGCACGATCGAATCACTTTAGTCCACAGTAGTCGGCTGGATGCATTTCATCCGGCGTCACAAAGAAAGGGTAAATGTTATGCGTTCTCGATTACTTACGCTTATGCTCGCCGCGATTTTGGCGATGAGCTTCGCGGCCTGCAGCAAGAAAGATCAAAGCCAGAACACGGCAGCGCCGGCGACCGACACCTCGACAGCGGCCCAGTCCAATCAAGCTGCCGCTCCGAGCCAGCCCGCGCAGAGCCAGATGGCGCAACAGCCCGCGCAGGGCCAACCGATGGCGCCTGCACCAACACAGCAGGCACAGGCTCCAGAGCCGCCTCCGCCGCCTCCACCGCTCGTGATTCCGGCTGGAACCAGCCTGGTGGTTCGCATGGGAAATAGCATCACATCGAAAACTGCGAATGCGGGCGACACCTTTACCGGATCGCTGGCGCATGGAGTTACGGTGGACGGCGTAGTCGCAATTCGGGCGGGAGCCGGAGTCAGCGGGACCGTCGTCGATGCTAAGTCGCCCGGCAGGTTCAAGGGCGAGGGTATCCTGACGATTGCCTTGACAGCCGTTAATGTTGGAGGAGGCTCAGTACCGATCCAGACTTCTACCTACACTCAGATCGCAAAGGGTAAGGGCAAGCGGACGGCGGTCGCAGTCGGCGGAGGAACCGGTGCCGGCGCGTTGATTGGCGGTCTTGCCGGTGGCGGCAAAGGTGCGCTGATCGGCGGTCTCGTGGGTGCTGGCGCAGGTACGGCAGGCGCAGCGTTTACCGGCAACAAAGAGTTGACCATTCCAGCCGAGTCGGCGGTCACCTTCAAGTTGGCCAACTCGATCACGGTGCAGCGGCCAGCGAAAAAAGCTTCGCAGGACCAGATGGCTCCCACCCAGTAGCCAACAACATGGAATTACAAGGAGGCCTGCGGGCCTCCTTTTCTCGTGCCGAAGTTTACTTAGGCGGCTGTTTATCGGTTTGTAATTTTGCCCGCCGTTCTGCCGCCCATCCTTCCTTGGTGACTTGACGCCCGCGTCCTAGAGCTAGGGCATCGGCCGGAACATCTTCGGTGATGCACGATCCCGCTCCGACGTATGCGCCCTTGCCGATTCGGATAGGCGCCACCAGCGTTGCATCGCTCCCAATGAATGCTTTGTCATCAATCGTGGTGGCGTGCTTGTTGACGCCATCGTAATTGCAGGTGATGGTGCCCGCCCCCACATTCACGCCTTCGCCAATTTCGGAGTCGCCCAGGTAGGTGAGGTGATTTGCTTTCGAACCTTTGCCTAGCTTGGTCTTCTTGGTCTCCACAAAATTTCCCACGTGCGCGCTCTCGCCGATGTCACTGCCCGGCCGCAGATGCGAATAGGGTCCCAGTTGCGCGCCGTTTCGGACTACGGAATCTTCCATGATGCAGCCCGGCCGAATGAGAACACGATCGCCGATCTCGCAGTTGGTGATGACCGAGTAGGACCGAATGCGGCAGTCTGCACCGATCTTCGTTTTGCCAATGAGTTGCACGAAGGGCTCGATCACAGTGTCGGGGCCGATCTCGACGTCGGCGTCGATATCACAGGTCTCGGGCCGAAAGATCGTCGTGCCCGCCAGCATTAGCTCTCGCGCCTTCTGGTCGCGAAGCTTGGCGTCCAGTTCCGCCAACTCAATCCGTGTGTTCACTCCAAGTACTTCGCTGGAGTCGGCGGCAGGTAGCGCCAGCACCTTTTCTCCGGCCTTGCCGAGCAGCGTCACCATGTCGGTCAGGTAGTACTCATGATGAGCATTGTCGGTCTTGAGCTTGCCGATGTTGGCGTAGAGCGGTTTGGTTGCGAAGGCGTATATGCCGGAGTTAACTTCGCCTTGCTCCGCTTCATTGCCGCGCAGCGATTTCTGCTCGACGATGCGCTCGACCTCGTTACTCTGCTTGCCTTTGACCAGCTTGCGAAATACCCGGCCATATCCGGTGGGGTCAGGCGGTTCAGCGGTCAGCATGGTCATCGCGGCATGATGAGCATTATGGAAATCCCAAACTCGCTTGATGGTCTCCGCGCGGATCAGTGGGACATCGCCCGAGAGCACCAACACCGTCTCGAAACTTTGCAACGCATCGCGCGCTTCCATCATGGCGTGCCCGGTGCCGCGCTGCTCACGTTGAAGGACGAAGTTGATCCCGGTGGATGCCAGTGCTTCCCGTACACGCTCGGCCTCGTGGCCGATGATGGCGAAGATGCTCCCGGGCGGAACGACCTGGCTTGCAGCAGCTACTACATGCGCTAGCAAAGGCTTTCCTGCGATCTCGTGCAGGACCTTGGGGCGGCGCGACTTCAGCCGCGTACCTTTGCCTGCCGCCAGGATGGCGATGGCGAAGTGCTTGGATTTCTTGGTGGCGGACTTGGAGGGCTTGGAAGTGGGAGTTTGCATTTTCGACTAAGAGAATAGCAGGATAGGGCAATGGCTAAACGCTTTACTGAAAAACTTGCAAAAGCAGATCCTTCGCTGACTAAAGAGGCGGCCGAAAGATTGCGGGGAACGCTTTTGGTGGGAGCCCCCCGCTTCAGCAGGGGGAAGCTGGGCTTTAGCCCAGCGGAGGATCGTTCGATTTTAAGGATGGGCTTTAGCCCCGGATTTTTCGATGCCCGGCGCTAAAGCGCGAGACTAAAGTCCAACCTTTTTCCGGAGCGCTGAAGCGCTCCTTCCCCCGCATAAATGCGGGGGCTTCCACCGAGAAATACATCCACAAGCTATGCTCTGGCTTTTTCAGCAAGGCCTTGAGGGATCTGTTGTTTCCTCAGTGGTTGTTCCAGCATTTATAAAAGCAGATTCCTCGCTGCGCTCGTAATGACAATTCAAGAGCGTAGCCTTGTTTCAGAGACCCTGTAATTCCATTCTCACCGTTCCCGTTGGAGGGTGCCCACCGGCGCCTCGCTTAACTCCATCATCAGCTGCAACAGGTCGCGTGCTACCTGATGCGTATCGTGACGGGCAACCAATCCTTCTCCTGCATTCATTTCTTCCAGCAGATACTCGCCCAGGATCGGCTTCACGCCGAACGCCTCGATAGCATCAACGTCGGTCTCGATCTGCGACTGCTGCTGCTCCGCGTATTTCAGGGCGAGCGCGGGCGAGGCAGGAGTGCGGTTGACGATTGCGTAATCGAAGAACTGATGGCGCGCGTGCTTGTAGAGCGCGCGAATGTGGTCTGAAGCGGTCAGCCCCAGGCTCTCATTAGCCTGGGTCATCAGATTGCACACAAAGACCTTCACGGCGCGGCTGTTGGCAATTGCCTTCGAAACATCTCGCACCAGCAAATTCGGCACCAGGCTGGTGAACAGCGAACCCGGACCGATGGTGATCAGGTCGGCGCTCTCGATGGCCTCCAGCGCCATGGGTAAAGGCTTGGCGTTAGCCGGCGCCATGCGTAGCTCGACAATCCGTCGGTGGCTCGCAGTGATGTTGGTTTCCCCGCGGACCACCGAGCCGTCGTCCATGATCGCGTAGAGTTGCGCATTGCTGGTGGTTGCAGGATAGATATGTCCCCGGGTCGCCAGAATCGCCGATGAGTGCTTCACTGCCTGGCTGAAATCTCCGGCGATCGCCGTCATTGCCGACAGGAAAAGGTTGCCGAAGTTGTGTCCTCCCACGCCTTCGCCGGCAGGGAAGCGGTATTGGAAGAGCCGCGACAGCAGGGCCTCGTCTTCCGAGAGCGCCACAATGCAGTTGCGCACGTCTCCCGGTGCCGGGAGGTTCAGCTCTTTGCGCAGACGTCCGCTGGAACCCCCATCGTCGCTCACCGTGACGATGGCCGACAGGTCCTCGATGCGCGGCAGCATACCCGGAGGCGAAGCCTCTCCCGCGGTGGCGACATATTCTTTCAAGCCGTGGAGCAGCGTGGACAGTCCGGTGCCGCCGCCCATGGCGACAACTCGTAGGGCCCGCGGCGCAGCGGAATTGGAGTGGTTCTGCATGGTTATCGGCCAGACCTTATGCGGTCAGTAATTCCACTGGTCTGGCGCAGACGGAGTGCCGGCACTGGTATCAGGATAAAGCAGTTCGGTGAACCGGGGATCGTCGGCCAGGTTCTTGAAGTCGCCATCGTTGCGAGCTTGATACCGATTGGCCGGGTTCAGCCGGATCGCCTGATGCAAGCTGGAGATGGCTTCAGGGAAATGGCCGGTCAAGCAGTTCAGCGTAGCCACCCCGTACCACACGAAGTCCAGCTTCGGCGCATTTTTGGTGAGAGCTTCAAAATGCTCGCGGGCGCCCATGTAGTCGCCCATGTTCATCAGCGACACCGCATAGTCATATTGCTCTTCAGGCGTCTTGAAGTTGGTGACCGCGCGGGTCAGTTGCTGGTTGCAGCTATTCAGATGGACCGAAGCACGATCGGCGAGTTCGGGACTCGGACCACCCACCACTTTCTCGAAGCAGGCCTTGGCGCGATCGTACTTGTGCGCTTGGAGCGCCTTCAGTCCAGCTTCATAGTTTTGTACCGCTTGGACAAAACGAGGATCGTCGGTCAACTTCATCGGTTTACTTCCCCGGGATCGTATCTCTGAGGCTGCCGCGGACGACCGGAAGTCATTATTGGAGTTACGCTTAGCGGTCGTTTGCTTGGTTTTTCCCGCGGTTTTTTTCTTCATCCGTTGGCTTCCTCGGGCTGATCGCGATGGGAATTGGCTCAGGGCTGCGCAAAACCCAATCACAACATGGGCTGGTTGTGCTGAGTTATACCCGCAAGTTGTGATGTCGTCAACTCAGGAAAGCGGCGCGCCGAAGCCTTTCCAAATCAGTCGTTTTTGGCCGCTGCCTCAAGATCAACCGACTTCCAGTCGCCCTTGATGATGCCGGCACGAATCTCGGCCGGCGTCTTCTTCAGCTTCGTCTGCTCGTACGCATAAAACATTTCCTTCATGCAAATTCCGCAGTGCGCTCCATGGGTGGTCTCGAAGCAACTGTGCAGGCTTCCGTGCCCGATACGCTCGCAATAGCAGTAACACGGCATCTGGTACAACACGCTGGGAATTTTGGCGGCCAGCTGATAGCTCTTCACTTGATACGGATACTGGAAGGACTCTCCCCAAAGCTGGTCTTTAGGCAGGATGGGCATAGTGTCTCCCGCCTGCAATGCGTGGTCGTGATAAGCGGGCACGTGGTCGCCCTGCGCGAAGCAAACAACGGTGAACGCGGCAGTCAGAACAAGCAGCGCAAATTTTTTCATGGAACAGCCCTCACCAGGAATTCTGATTCATTCTAGTGGAGCAATACGATTTTGCCCAAATCGCCGTCCCCTGCGATGAGCACTGTCGGCTTGACCCTGATCTGAGACCAGCGCATAATTACGCCGCTCCCGCGCAAGCAAACCTTGCATGCGGTGTCCCCAGACGTAACTACTCCGTCCCGGCCCGATTGCAAATCCGTATGCAATCCTGAATTTCGCGGGCAGCTCTCTTCGGAGCTTGAGGTTGGATATGACCGAACCCGTACGCAAACAGATTGGCGACTACGAAATCATCCGCGAACTCGGCCACGGAGGCATGGGCCAGGTCTTCCTGGTGCGCAACCTCATCTCCGATCGCATTGAAGCGATGAAGGTACTGCTTCCCGACCTGGCCAACCAGGGCGACCTCGCCGCGCGGTTCATGCGAGAGATCAAACTGCTGGCCAGCCTCGATCATCCCAATATCGCTGCGCTGCGGACGGCATTTTCTGCCAACAATCAGTTCATCATGATCATGGAGTACGTTGAGGGCGATACCTTGGCCCATCGCCTGGAGCGCGGGCCGTTTCCGCCGGCCGAGGCGTTGAACTACATCGATCAGGTGCTGGCTGCGCTCAGTTACGCCCATGCCCAGGGTGTCATTCATCGCGACATCAAGCCCGCCAACATGATGCTGACACCGCGCGGCGTCCTGAAGCTGATGGACTTCGGCATTGCGCGCTCGGGCAACGACCTCGGGCTCACCGTTACTGGCACAACCCTGGGGTCGCTGGACTACATGTCGCCCGAGCAGGTGCAGTCGCAACCCACCGATGCCCGGTCAGATTTGTACGCGGTCGGGGTTTCGCTTTATGAAATGGTGACTGGCAAGCGAATGTTCAGCGCCACCAGCAGCTATTCCATCATGGAGGCGCACATTAAAGAAACTCCGCGGCCGCCCATTGAAGTGCAAGCCTCATTGCCGAAGCCGTTGAGCGATCTGATTGTCATGGCGGTAGCCAAGAATCCGGCGGAGCGCTTCCAAACAGCCGACGCCTTCCGCAATGCCTTGTCGCAGATCAGGGAGTCGTGTGGCTCACAGGGTTTGGAGAAAAATGCGGTGGGGAATGCGACCACGATCACTGGGGCTCAAGCCGTGCCTGCGGCCACGGCCACGATCAGGCAAACCCCGGTGAGCCAGGCTGTGCCAGTCAGCCAATCCGCAGCGAGTGCTGGCGTGTCGCCTGCGAATGCCGCCACGCAGACGGATTCTCAGCTCAAGCGTGATGCCGGATCGCGCCATCCGTTTTTGATCCTAGCTATTGCCATTGTGCTGTTAGTGGGTACGTTGGCTGGAGCCCGCGCCTATCGCATCCACCAACAGAATGCAGCCGCCGCAGCCGCAGTGTTGGCGATGAATGAAGGCAATCCTCCGCCGACAAGGCCAAACCCTGTGCCGGCCGCTCCCGCACCGCCGCCCCAGGTCGCTCCGCCGGCCAGTCAGCCCACGTCCGAAGCTGCGGCGCCTC
This sequence comes from uncultured Acidobacteriaceae bacterium, assembly GCA_963721155.1. Taxonomy (GTDB): domain Bacteria; phylum Acidobacteriota; class Terriglobia; order Terriglobales; family Acidobacteriaceae; genus Bog-257. The sequence continues at coordinate 53,035 of CAVRID010000012.1, forward strand.
AACCCCCTGCCGTCGACACGAAGGCAAATCATGCCAGGATGAAAGCTATGGCAGCGCCATCGGCCGCGGCGAACGCGAATGCTGATGCGGATGCGGATGCGGATGCGCAGCAGCAACAAGCCGCTCTGGAACAACAGAAGAAGCTGCTCGACGCGATGGAGATTGAAAACGATCATCTGGAGAGCCGGGCGGCCGCGGTCGAGAGTAGCCTCGAGGCCCTGGAGGCGCAGATGCACCAAAGCGGGCTTGGCTTGCGCGGAGACATGGTGTCGGCCCGCGCCAGCATGCGCACCGATATGGCGAAAGCGAAGCAGGCGCTGGACAACTCAGATACCGACCGCGCCCGGCGTTACCTCGATCAAGCCAACGCCGAGATCAGTAAGCTGGAGGGATTCTTGGGACGACGGTAGATGGCCCCTCACAGAGTGCAGTGGGAACAAACTTGATGTTTGCTGGAGGGTAGACGTCGCGCCACCGAAACCATACTGACGGCCAGCCGTCTAAACCATTAAGATGAAGTCTGTGCCCAACGAAGACAATTCCACAGTCTTACCACCCTGTCCTCCCTCTGCCGCGCCGAAAAAGCTGAAGCCGGTGATCTCAGGCTGGCTGCGTGACATGTTGATCTCACTGGCAGTGTCCGCCTTCTTCATCATCTTCCTGTACCAGCCGGTCAAAGTGGAAGGCACCAGCATGATGCCTACGCTGGACGACCAGGAACGCGTCTTCATCAACAAGTTTGTTTACAAACTGGAACCGATCGAACGTGGCGACGTCGTTGTGTTCCGCTATCCTCGCGATACCGCCAAGAGCTACATCAAGCGTGTGGTGGCCGTCGCCGGAGACCGAGTCAGGATCGAAGACGGCGTGGTGTTCGTCAACGGGCATCGCTTGCGCGAACCCTATGTTCCCGATGTCTACGAAGACGTCCGCTCCTATCCTGAGACCGTCGTCCCCCCGCACTGTTATTTCGTGCTGGGCGATCATCGCAATCTCTCCAATGACAGCCGCGACTTCGGCCCGGTGGATGAGGACTTCATCTACGGCAAAGCTGTGTTTGGCTACTGGCCAGTCGCCAAACTGGGCAAGCTGCGGTAATTTGAGGCCCCGAGAATAGGTCCTCGATCGAACTTCGTCGTTGTGCGCTGTGGAGTGGTCCTCTTGGTAGAACGCTTATCTCGAGCGGCTGGTTTTAACGTTTGTCATCCTGAGCGGAGGCGGCGCTTCGCCGCCGGAGTCGAAGGACCCCTATCCCTGCTGCATGCACCTTGATGCGCATGCCCTACATCCTGTGCAGAAAAAATTCCACCGCTCTCCCTCTTATGCTTCTGCGCATTCCCTGATAAAATCAATAAAATCCAAACCCCGGAGATGCAATGCAGGCAATCCTTGCGTTGGAAGATGGACGGATCTTCCACGGCAAAGGCTACGGCGCAAAAGGCGAATGTTACGGGGAAGTTGTTTTTAACACCTCCATCACCGGCTACCAGGAAATCTTCACCGATCCCTCCTACGCTGGGCAGATTGTAGTTCTCACCAACCCCGAGATCGGTAATTACGGCACCAACTCCGACGACGACGAAGCCACGCGTCCGTACATCGAAGGACTGATCGTGCGTGAGTTTTCGCGCGTCAGCTCCAACTGGCGCTCGCAGGAGGTCGCGGAAGGCTACCTCGAGCGCTACAAGATTCCCGTGCTCGGCGACATCGATACCCGCGCCCTCGTGCGCCACCTGCGCGACAACGGCGTCATGCGCGGCGTTATCTCCACGCTTGAGACCGATACCGACAAGCTCGTCGCCAAGGCGCGCTCCATCCCGAAGATGGATGGCACCGACCTGGCGAAAGAAGTCACCACTCGCCACGTGTATCAGTGGGATGAAGGCGTGCGCTCGCACGAGCCAACGGAAATGGTCGGAGTGAAGAACGAGCCGCCCAAACATCATGTCGTCGCCTACGACTACGGCATCAAGCACAACATCATGCGCCGGCTGGTTGGCGAGTGTTGCAGCGTGACCGTGGTTCCCGCTACGACCAGTGCCGAGGACGTACTCGCGCTAAAGCCGGATGGCGTCTTTCTGTCGAACGGCCCGGGCGATCCCGAGCCGGTGACTTACGCGCAAGAGAGCATTCGCAACCTGATGGGGCGCGTGCCCATCTTCGGCATTTGCCTCGGACATCAGTTGATCGGCATCGCGCTGGGTGGGAAGACTTACAAGCTGCGCTTCGGCCATCACGGCGGCAATCATCCGGTGAAGCAGATGAAGACCGGCAAGATCGAGATCACCGCGCACAATCATAACTTCGCCGTCGATCCCGATTCGCTGAAGCAAAGCGAAGTGGACCTCTCGCATATCGACCTGAACGACAACACGCTGGAAGGCCTCCGCCACCGCTCGCTACCGCTGTTCAGCGTCCAGTACCACCCCGAGGCCGCGCCCGGCCCGCACGACTCGCACTACCTGTTCAAGGATTTTGTGAAGATGATGGAGGAGTGGAAGGGGAGATGAGTGTGATAGCCCGGCGCGAGCTGCTGTTCCGCAGAATGCACTTAATTGACATCGCGAGCGGGCTTCAGCCGGCGAGAGATCTGCTTTTGAAGGGGCGCGCCTTTAGGCGCGCCGTAAAGTGTTCTAGACGAATCGGGCTTTAGCCCCTGAGGGAATTCGAATTTGAGACCGACCCGACAAGAGAACGAGCCACGCCAGACATACTTTGTTACTTCCCAGACCTGGCAGAGGCGGACACTCTTTCGAAATGAGAAGTGGGCCGAGTTGTTTCTTGAAACCCTGCACTTCTATCGCGGCCGAGCCTACCTGCTGCATGAATATGTGCTGATGCCCGAGCATTTCCACATCATCATCACTCCTTCAGTGACTTTGGAGCGAGCGGTCCAGTTCATCAAGGGCGGATTTTCTTTCCGAGTAAAAAAGGAACAGGAATCCTCAATGGAGATTTGGCAGATCGGATTCTCGGATCACCGAATTCGCGACGCCGAAGATCACCGGAAGCATGTCGAGTACATCTACAGAAATCCGGCCGGTCGGAAACTAGTGGAAAGCGCGGTTGATTACCCATACTGCTCGGCCCTTCCTGGCAGCCGGAAAGACGAAGTCCCTCAGTGGCTAAAGCCACTAAATAGGGGCACGGCTAACGGCGCACCTAAAGGTGCGCCCCTTCAAAATGCGAAGCCCAACGGCGCGGCTGAAGCCGCGCCCCTTCGAGGCTCAGAGGAAGCTGAAGCAGCCTCTACGCTGAGCTCTAAGGCGGCTAAAGCCGCCCCCCTTCAAGTTGAGCAGCCTCGCGTCGCGCCTAAAGGCGCGACCCTTCAAGAACAAACCTTGAGTATCAAGACATAATCACATGCCACGCCGAAACGACATCGCGAAAGTGCTCATCATCGGCTCGGGGCCGATCGTCATTGGCCAGTCGGCCGAGTTCGACTACTCGGGGGCGCAGGCCTGCAAGGCCCTCAAGTCCGAAGGCTACGAGGTAGTGTTGGCCAACTCCAATCCGGCTACCATCATGACCGACCCGGAGATGGCCGACCGCACCTACATTGAGCCGCTCACCCGAACTTATCTCGAAGAGATTATTCGAATCGAAACCGAGATGCTTGACGGCAAGCCCGGCATCTTTGCGCTCTTGCCAACGGTTGGCGGGCAGACCGCTCTGAACCTTGCTGTCGAGTTGGCCGATGGCGGCGTGTTGGAAAAATACGGTGTGCAACTGATCGGCGCGCAGCTTGGCGCCATCAAGAAAGCCGAAGACCGCCTCCTGTTCAAGGACGCGATGACGGCCATCGGCCTTGACGTGCCAAAGTCGTCGCTGGTCAACAATCTGAAAGACGGCATCGACTTCAGCAGCAAGATCGGATTCCCGGTCATTCTGCGTCCCTCGTTTACCCTCGGCGGCACCGGCGGTGGCATCGCCTACAACCGCGAAGAGCTGCTGGAACTGCTCGCGCGCGGCCTCGATCTGTCGCCTGTCCATGAAGTCTTACTGGAAGAGTCGGTGCTCGGCTGGAAGGAATACGAGTTGGAGTTGATGCGCGATCTGGCTGACAACGTCATCGTGATCTGCTCCATCGAAAACTTCGATCCCATGGGCACGCACACCGGCGACTCCATTACCGTGGCTCCGGCGCAGACGCTTACCGACCGCGAGTACCAGCGCATGCGCGACGCGGCCATCGCCGTCATTCGAGAGATCGGCGTTGAGACCGGAGGCTCGAATATCCAGTTCGCCGTCGATCCGCACAACGGGCGCATGGTGGTCATCGAGATGAACCCGCGGGTCTCGCGCTCCTCGGCGCTGGCGTCGAAGGCCACCGGATTTCCCATCGCGAAGATTGCCGCCAAGCTCGCCGTCGGTTACACCCTAGACGAGATCACCAACGACATCACCCGCAAAACTCCCGCTTGTTTCGAGCCCACGCTCGATTACGTCGTGGTCAAGATTCCCAAGTGGCAATTCGAAAAATTTCCCGGCGCCGACGAATCGCTCGGCCCGCAGATGAAGTCAGTTGGCGAAGTCATGGCCATCGGCCGCACCTTCAAGCAAGCGCTGCTGAAGGCTGTCCGTTCGCTGGAAACCGGGCGGCGAGCCACGGCTGACGACATTGAGCCACGCATTCTCACCAAGCGCCTGGTCACGCCGCATCCGGAGCGCCTGGCTTACATTCGCTATGGATTTGCGCAGGGAATGTCGGTGCGCGAGATCGCGCAAATGACCAACATCGATCCCTGGTTCCTGCACCAGCTCAAGGAAATTTCCGATGAGCAGGCAAAGTTGGGATCGGGCGACATTGATGCCGAACGTTTGCGCGACATCAAGCGCATGGGATTCTCCGACGCGCGCATCGCGGACAGCCGGAAGATGAAGGAAGGCCGGGCTGCGGGCGAGACGATCCATCAGTTGCGCAAACAGCATGGTGTGCAGCCGGTGTACAAGCGCGTGGATACCTGTGCCGCCGAGTTCGAAAGCTACACGCCGTACCTCTACTCGACGTACGAGGACGAGGACGAGGCGACTCCTACCGAGCGCAAGAAAGTCATCATCCTGGGCAGCGGGCCTAACCGCATCGGGCAGGGAATTGAGTTCGACTACTGCTGCTGCCACGCCGCATTCGCGCTGCGCGACGACGGTTTCGAGACGATCATGATCAACTGCAATCCCGAGACCGTCTCCACCGACTACGACACCAGCGACCGCCTCTACTTCGAGCCGTTGACTTACGAAGATGTCATGGCGGTGTACGAGCACGAAGCCGCTGGAGGCGCGCCGATCGGCGTTATCGTGCAATTCGGCGGGCAGACGCCGCTCAACCTTGCGCTGCCTCTGAAGGCGGCGGGTGTGCCTATCATCGGTACCTCGCCCGAGAGCATCGATCTTGCCGAGGACCGCAAGCGCTTCGGAAAGTTGCTGGAGGAGTTGGACATTCCCCAGCCTCCGGGAGCGACGGCCGCTAGTGTGGAGGAAGCGCTCGCCAACGCTAATCGCGTGGGCTATCCGGTGCTGGTGCGGCCCTCGTACGTTCTTGGCGGACGTGCCATGGTGATTGCATACGACGACGAGTCAGTCATCCACTACATGAAAGAGGCGGTTGAATATTCGCAGGAGCGCCCGGTGCTGATCGATCACTTCCTCGAGTCGGCTACCGAGATCGATGTGGATGCGCTCTCCGATGGCGAGGACGTCGTGATCGGCGGCATCATGCAGCACATCGAAGAGGCCGGCATTCACTCCGGCGACTCATCGTGCGTGCTGCCTGCGGTCGATATTCCCGCGCAGCAATTGGCGACAATTCGTGATTATACTTTCCGGCTGGCCCGGGCGCTGAAGGTCATCGGCCTGATGAACGTGCAATATGCCATCCAGCGCGACAAAGTTTTCGTGATCGAGGTAAACCCCCGCGCCTCGCGCACGGTGCCTTACGTGTCGAAGGCGACGGGCATTCCGCTGGCGAAGATTGCTGCGCGTCTTATGACCGGCCGCAAGCTGCGTGAGTTCTTGCCCGACAACATTGAACGCGCCAGCGATCTGGATACCGGCAACTTCTACTTTGTGAAGTCGCCGGTGTTTCCGTGGGGAAAATTTCCTGGCGTCGATACGGTCCTCGGTCCGGAGATGAAGTCCACCGGCGAAGTGATGGGCGTGGCTGACAACTTCGGCGAAGCCTTCGCCAAAGCGCAAACTGCTGCTGGACAAGTGCTGCCGACGGCGGGCACGGTGTTCATCAGCGCCAACGATCGCGACAAGCCGTTCATGGCCGACCTGGGAAAACGCTTCGTCGAACTGGGCTTCAGCTTAGTCGCGACTCACGGCACGGCTCGCATTTTTGAAGACGCCGGCCTGCGCGTCGAGCGTGTGTACAAAGTGAAAGAAGGCCGGCCCAACGTGGTTGACCTGATCAAGGGCGAACGCATTCAGTTGATCATCAACACGCCACATGGCGTCGAGCCATGGTTCGACGAGAAAGCGATTCGCCGTGCCGCCGTGACCGCCCGCATTCCCACCATCACGACGCTGTCAGCCGCTCGCGCCGCCTGCGAAGGCATTGCTGCCCTGCAACGCGGCGAAGCCAAGGTGTACGCGCTGCAGCAGCTGCACGCGGAGCGGGTGGGGGCGGGGAAGTAGCAACTAGCGACTGGCAACTAGCGATTAGCAATTATCTAGTGGTTGGCAATTAGCAACTCGCGGTTGGCAATTAGGACCTGGCATTAGGCGTTAGCATTAGCGTTGATAGTCGACGTTTGCCGAGGAAAAACGAACCGTAGAAATTGTCATCACGAGTGGGCTTCAGCCCGCGAGGGATCTGCTTTTCGCTTGACGAAGGACAAAAGCAGATGGCTCGCTACGCTCGTCATGACAATTTGGATGACGGCTAAAATCGAGGCGTGAAGAGCACCATGAGCCGGGAATGGCATTTCTGGGTCTATATCGTGGCGAGCAAGTCGCGGCATATTTATACCGGGATGACAAACGATCTCGCGCGGCGAATCTCAGAGCACAAGGACGGTCAAATCGAAGGCTTTACGCAGCGATACAGGGTCAACCGACTCGTGTACTTCGAAAGGTATCGCTACGTCGGCAATGCTATCAACAGGGAAAAACAGATCAAAGGTCTGGATCGAAAGAAACGAATCGCTTTGATCGAGGATTCAAATCCGACCTGGGATGACTTATCCGAAGAATGGGGAAAGCCGATCGAACTGCTCGCTAGGAGCTAAGTCATGCCCTTCGGTCAGGAGAACTTTGTATTCCGGCAATTTTGTTGAGAATTGTCATCACGAGCGAGCGAGGGATCTGCTTTTGCAACGGTGAAAGAAAAAGCAGATCCCTCCCCGACTGAAGTCGGCTCGTGATGACAATCTTGAATGGAAACCACAACGATCGCCAGAACCTGCAGAAGAACGGGTACCAGCTTCGGTAAGTAACTTTCGCGGCTTCGCTGTAATCTGCGATTCGTTGTGAAATGGGCTGGTACCGCCAGTAATCACAGACTCGCTTGTCGCGATGGACTATCCTATTGGCCATGACGTACTTCAGACAGTACGCTTCCTTCAGAACCGCCGTCGCTGGAATCGTTTTTGCGATATCATTCGCCGTCGCCGCGGCGGGGCAAACCGCTCAGGCTCCAGGTCCTGCAGTTCAGCCCCCATCACTCAGAATTCTGTTTGCTGAAGGAGTTTCCACGGAGGATGTTTGGTTGGCATACGGCCTATATACTCCCGGCCTCATAAGCAGCTACATTGGCTTGCAGGGGCCTAGCGCGAAAACTGACCTTCTTCCGACTCCTCCCCGCGACGGCCAAGGGCATCTTGTAAGCCGAAAGAATTCTCCGCCTTTCTACGAAATTGACGGGGTTGTAAATGGAAAGGCAATCGAGCGATTTCAAGCCTTGGTCTGGTCACCGGGATGCAAGATGACGTTCTTCGACGTTCCACACGTAACGGGCAATGTGGAGGAGCATCTCATCTGTTCCGCGCTAAACGACTTGACGCTGACAGGGAAAGTCCGCGGAATCGATTTAGCAGGGAAGGCTGCGACGTTATGGGTCGGATATTATGCCGCGATGGCAACCTGTTTTCTCTTGCACACATGCGATAACGGATGTCCGATTAGCTGTGCTGATAACTTTCCGACCATCGCTAAAATAGCCAGCGCCCCCATTACCACTGATGGGAGCTTCAAAATAGATGTACCGGATTTCAGCACTGATCCCCTCGCTTCCCGCGGTGGGCTTGTGTTCTCAGTAGGGGACGGTCGCCGATGGTTAGAACCTGAACGGGAGGACCTTCGATCGTTCCACACAATGGGCGTTCTCAAAATACTGCAATCGTATCCGGGCGATTTGATCCTTGTGCCGAATGACAAATGGAGATGATGACCCGATTCGCAAGGATGTTGCTGTCGCGAGATCGCCATATCACCAGCAATCCCGCGTGCGATTCGAACCCCCGTCCTATAATCACCTCTAAGGCACATCCATGTTTTTGCACGGAATCTTTCCTCCCATCACCACGCCCTTTTATCCTGACGGCAAAATCTATTTCCGCAAGCTCGAACAGAATGTGGAGTACTACTCGCGCACGCCCGTGGTTGGCATTGTCGTGCTTGGCTCGACTGGCGAGGCCATCCTGCTCAGTGACGAAGAGCGACGCGAAGTGTTGAAGTGCGCCCGCGAATCGGCTGCGAACGAAAAAGTGCTGATCGCCGGAACCGGAATCGAGTCGGCCATCGAAACCTTGCGCCTGACCGAATACGCGGCGGAGCTGGGCTACGACATCGCGATGGTGCGTACGCCGCACTACTACAAAGGCCAGATGGCGAATCCGGCGAACATGCTGGCGTTTTACCGCTTCGTGTGCGACCGCTCGCCACTGCCGGTGATCATCTACAACTTTCCTCAGGCAACTGGATACGACATCCCGGCGGAAGTTGTGATCGAACTCGCCGAGCACCCCAACCTCATCGGCATCAAGGAGTCCTCAGGCTCGATCGAAAAGGTGCAGAAGATGGTTGAGGGCACCCGCCACATCAAACGCAGCGCAACTGTGACCGAGACTTTTGCCGCCGTCACTGGGCGAATGGTAAACGCAACGAACGCTGCTTCGGCCTCCGCCGATGGAGGCGCACTGGTCAGCGTGGGCGCTCTGGCCGGAACGGCCGCGCCGAAACCGTCTTCCGCAGCCGTCACGGTTGTCAGTGGCCTTAAGACTCGGCAGAAGGAAGTCGGCTTCCAGGTATTGGTGGGCGCCGCTCAGAAATTGCATCCGTCGCTCGATGCCGGCGCCGTGGGCGCGATTCTCGCTTTCGCCGATTGCGCTCCCACTGCCTGCTACGAGATTTACGCCGCATGGAAAGAGGGCGATGCGGCTCTCGCCCGCGAGAAGCAGGAGCGCATTGCCAAGGCCGCCGAGCGCATCGTTGGCGGGCTGAGCATTCCCGGCGTGAAGTATGCGATGGACTTCAACGGTTGCTACGGCGGCGTGCCGCGCCTGCCGTTGCTTCCGCTCACAGCCGAGAAGAAGACCGAAGTGGAGCAATTGCTGGAGAACATCAGGAACTAGCTAGTCAGTAGCCAGTTGTCAGTAGCCAGCACGCGGTAGTCGGTGCCAGTTGCGCAAGGCCTCCGGCGTGCGTTCCACCGCTGCGGTATTTGGCGCGTTGGGTAGTTCGGCGTCTCAGCGCAGTAGTCATTGGCGTTTTCGTTTTGAAAGGGCACGGCTTCAGCCGTGCCGTCAAGGTTTGCATGGAGGGTTGTGGCTTCAGCCCCTGAGGGAACTCGCGTTTCGTCTCAAAACCGAAGTCCCTCCGTGGCTAAAGCCAGCATGATCAAAGCATCTTACGGCACGGCTGAAGCCGTGCCCCTTCAAAGCATTTCTGTTACCAGCCGGCGGACGGGTGTGCGGATACATTGACCCGCGTGTTCTGAGTTTTGAGTCGTCCGACGAGAAGCCCTTCCATCGCGACTACGGCTGGTCCTATTTTGGCACCGCACCGCAAAATATCTTTCGAAAGTGCTACTCACGCTCGCTCGAATGTGCTAGCTTGAAGCTGGCACCGAAACAAGGTAGACGTACCTTTTTTCGGTGCCTTTTGTTTTGCCGCTGAGAAACTCAACGTGTGCACCGGCGACAACAACAAAACAGGCTGGCCCAGTGCCCGCGCCTGACGAAAGGTTTTTGACAACCGAAATACTTGGGCAATGGTTGCCCACCTCGCCCTGCGCAGGTCGGCTGGTTGCGCGGCGGGGATAGCAAGGTCCTGTTCCGTACTGGGGTGCGGACGAGGTCACCAGGGCCTTGCCGATTTTGATCGCCCAACGGGCAGCAGCTTTTGTTCGAATTTACGCCACGCGTTTCTTGCGATCCCGATTGTTTCCCTTCAGCGAACGCGGGCGTCCGCTCATGCCGCGCTCCTTACTCCGCTCCGGGTTGTCCAGAAGCGTCTTGTCGCCGCTGATCAGATTGCCGACTCCTTCGCGATTACGTCCGCCGCTAAGATTGGGCTGTTCGGGTTGTTTCACGCCACCGTCCTTCCGGGGCGTAGCCGGCACATCAAGCTCGCGATGATGCGAACTCTTCTGGCGTTTCGCAATTTCTCCGTTACCGGCGGATTCGCGGGACTGCGACCGTTGGGCTCCGCGCTGCTGTCGCGACTGCTCGTCGCGATGCATGTCAAGGGGATGGGTACCCGGGTCTTCGCCTTCGGTGTCGCCGCTGCGGGGATCGGTGATGAAGAGCAGATCCGACAGATCGCTGGCATGCTCCTCTTCGTCACTCAAAATTCCCTCAATCATGACCCGCGTAGTGGGATCGTGGTCGGCGAAGTGGCGAATCATCTGCTGGTAAACCTCGATCACAATGCGCTCGGCGATCAGGTCTTCCTTGATCATGTCGGAAAGCGACTTGCCCTCGGCATACTGCGAAGCCGAACGCTGCACCAGCGAGGCGGGGTTGAAATCCGGCTTGCCGCCGAGTTGCTGGATGCGCTCCGCAATCTTGTCGGCATGTTCGCGTTCAGCGTCGGCATGCTCCTTGAACTCGTCGCGCACGGCCATGGCATGAACACCGGTCGCCATGAAGTAGTGATGCATATAGCGCAGCACGCAGACAATCTCCGTGGCCAGCGCGTCGTTCAGAATGGAGATGGTGTTTTCCACGTCACCTTGATAGGTGTCCGTCACCGCGCCGTCTTCAATTTTTTGTGCGGCACGCTTGCGTATCTCTTCCACATCAGTCACAAAACTTGGCATCAGGGCTTACCTCGGAGGGAACTCCCGCCGGAATGGCGGTGCAGGTGGTTGGATTCCCGAGGTCGCCCGGCAGATGTCTAATTTGGCAATTTTGTTTTGAATACCTTCGGACGCATGGATTTAGAAGCCTAAGGTGATTTCGTGCGGGTGCAGACAGTTCTCAGTTTTACAGACCTGCCATCATCACCCTTTAGGAATTGTCATCACGAGCGAGCTTTAGCTCGCGAGGGATCTGCTGTTTGCGTAAGGTGAAGGGAAGCAGATGCCTCGCTGCGCTCGTCATGACAATTCTTAACGATCGGAATCGCATACGTGGAAGCAGTGCCTTGCGTCATCCAGGATGTACAAAGGATCGCCCAACGACTTGTGAGTCGCTCTACTGTTGTCCCACCATCACTTCGAGCTCTCCTGACTCCGCGATCGCGACGCGCACTACCTGCAGCGAAGGAATGATCAAGTCCGCCTCCGATAGCTCTTCCGTTCGATACGTTGTCGTCACCGCGATCGCCATCATGCCGCCGGATTTGGCCGAGCGAACCCCCGAAGGAGCGTCTTCGAAAACGATGCACGCCCTCGGCTCGAATCCCAGCGCAGCCGCGCCGGTAAGGTAAGGCTCGGGATCAGGCTTTCCGCGCGTAACGTCATCGGCGGTGATCATTTTCGTCGGCACCGGCAGGCCCGCCAGTTGCAGCCTTTTCGTCGCCAGTTGCCGCGTGCCCGAGGTCACGATGGTGTAGCGGTCCGGCGGAAGCGCCTCCAGCAAATCCTTCGCTCCCGGCAGGACGCGGAGCCCATCGGTATCGTTCAGCTCCCGCTGCTCCATCAGATCAGTTTCGCGCTGTGCGTCCAGGTGCGGCGCGACCTTGCGGACGGTCTCAATAGTGCGCTGGCCATGGGCTACATGGACGACGTAATCGGTATCGAGTCCCTGCTCCTGCGCCCATGCTCTCCAGACACGCGTGACGCACGGCGTGGAGTCAACCAATACACCGTCCAGGTCGAACAAGATCGCTCGGCAAGCAAATGAGGGCATGGTTCAGTTTCGCAGACGACATCCCGGCAGGCAAAACGTAGTGGCGTCCCAGAACGGACCGCGGGGTCGAGCCGATTGACGCCGCGAGTTCGAATTCGCTGAACATTTTCGAATGCATCGAATATATTGACAACGATGCCTTCACTCGCACTTTCCGACCTGATTGGCGCGCCGGTCATTGACAACACTGGGGCGAACGCCGGCAAGGTGCGCGAAGTCACGCTGGTGCCGCAGGAGAATTCCAGCCGAATCGCGGGCTTCGTGGTGAAGACCCGTCACGGCGATCGGCTGCTACCCACCGACTCGCTCAGCTTAATCAACGGCGGCCTCAGGATTGCCACCCCCGCCTCGGAGTGGAGTCCTTACGGCGGCGGCGAAGGCATGCTCCTGCTGGAGCGCGACCTGCTCGATCAGCAGATCATTGACGTCCACGGGCGCAAGGTGGTGCGGGTCAATGACGTCGACATTCACGAGGAGCTCGGCCACGATCACATTGTGCTCAAAGTTGGCGCGGTGGACGTGGGCGCACGCGGAGCGATCCGTCGCTTGCTCAAGGGCGTGGTTCCAGCCGCGGCGTTGCAATTGTTGCTCGCAAAAATTCCGCCGCGAATGATTCCGTGGGAATTTGTTGACCTCATCGAGATTGATCCTGCCCGTCGCGTCAAGCTGAAGATCTCGCTGGATCGCCTGGCCAAACTGCACCCCGCCGACATTGCCGACATCGTGGAGGACCTTGCTCCCGCCGAGCGCGAAGCCATCTTCGAAACGTTGGACGATGAGGTCGCCGCCGAAACTCTGGAAGAGATCGACCCGAAGATGCAGGTTTCGATCCTCGCCTCACTCGACTCCGACCGTGCTGCCGACATCGTGGAAGAGATGGATCCCGATGCGGCTGCCGACTTGCTGGGCGACATGCATCCCGATGCCTCGCAGGAAATCCTGACCGAGATGGAGCCCGCGGAGCGGGCCGAAGTCACCGGGCTGATGAACTTCGAGGAAAACACGGCGGCCGGCCGCATGACCACCGACTATATGGCACTCGGACCGAACGCCAAGGTAGAAGACTCCATCGAGATGTTGCGTAATTTCGAGGGCGGGGTGGAGAGCGTCAGCACCATCTACATCGTCGATGATAAAAACAAACTGCTGGGCGCGGTTCCCCTGGCCAAGATTGTGCTGGCGCCTCCGGGTACGCTGCTGATGATGCTGAGCACCGGACACCTCACCACGGTTCATCCCGGCGCCGACGAGAAGACTGTGGCCGAGCTCTTCGACAAGTACAACTTGCTCACCCTGCCGGTTCTGGATGAAGACGGTAAGCTGACCGGCGTCATCACCGCGGACGACGTGATCAACATGCTGCGGGCCAAGCTGTAGCAGGAACTCAGAGGGGTAAGGGTATAATCTCGGCATGAGCCATCTGGTGATACGCATTTCGGAGGCGGAAGCCGAGAGCGATTTCGGCTCAGTGCTGGCGCGGGTGCGAGCTGGCGCCGAGGTTATCATCGAAAGCAAAAGCGGTGGGCCGCCGGTGGCGGTCGTGCGGCCGGTTGGGTTAGGTCCTGGCCGTCTGCTTTCCGAATCGATTGCATTAGCTGAGGCCCACGCCTCTACGGCTACCCTCGATGCGGACTTCTCCCGCGATCTCGAAGACATTATCGATAGCCACCGTGAGCCGCTTAATCCGCCCACATGGGACTAGTTCTGGATTCCAGCGTCGCCATCGCCGCTGAGCGGCGAGGCGACAATGTGACCCAACTTCTCAAGCAAATTTTTTCAACGGCTGGGAACCAACCGGCCGTGCTCTCTTCAGTTGGCTTAACAGAACTCGTACATGGCATCTATCGCGCGCAAACTCCGCAGGCGCGTGCTCGCCGCGAATCGTTCATTCATGAACTATTAGATGACCTCGAGGTCTATCCATACACTAGAAGTGAAGCACTACTGGCTGGCAAGATTGACGGCGAGCAGCAGGAGCGGGGCGTTACTATTCCGTTTAGCGATCTGCTGACCGGAGCAACGGCTCTCACACACGGCTACTCCGTGTTTACTGTGAATGTGCGCCACTTCCGGCTGATCCCGGGCCTGAAGATTGTCTCCTTTTGACAGTGGCCCCACGGGCAATATCAGCCGGGCCGGCTGCACAGACTCTTCGCGGCTCAAGCGCGCCATTTACTCAAACGTCCGTGCCCGAAAGATGTGCTTTCTTCTGATTGGCGCATTCTGCGCTGGGCATTTATCCTGTCTGTTCTCCACTGTCTCACCGTAAGCCTTGACATCATGTCCGACACCCGGCGTCTTAGAGTCTGGAGAATCCGCCTGCTGATGTTCCTGGCCGTTATCGGTCCGGGGTTCATCACTGCCAACGTGGACAACGACGCTGGCGGAATCTATACGTACTCCGCCGCCGGAGCGCAGTTCGGATACCTCTTGCTCTGGGTCATGATCCCCATGACCGTCGCCCTCGTTGTGGTGCAGGAGATGTCAGCCCGCATGGGCGCGGCCACCGGCAAAGGGCTCAGCGATCTCATCCGCGAGGAATATGGCCTGCGGATCACGTTTTTCATGATGCTGGGGCTGGTCATCACTAACTTTGGCAATGTGGTCGCCGAGTTTGCCGGCGTCGCAAGCAGCCTGGAGTTGTTTCACATCTCACGCTACATCAGCGTACCGGTCGCCGCAGTGGTGGTGTGGCTGCTAGTGGTCAAAGGCACCTACAAGAGCGTGGAGAAAGTCTTCCTGGCGGCATCGTTCTTCTACTTCGCCTACATCATTGCCGGGGTGCTGGCTGGTCCAAGCTGGAAAGAAGCTTTCGTCGCTACCTTCAAGCCGCCGCACACCGGGGCCTTCCACCAATCGACTTACATTTACATGGTGATCGCCGTAGTCGGTACCACGATCGCTCCGTGGATGCAGTTTTACCTGCAGTCGTCGATCGTGGAAAAGGGAATCACGCCGCGCGAGTACCGCGCCTCGCGTTGGGACGTAATTCTGGGATGCCTCTTCACCGACCTCGTCGCGTGGTTCATCGTGGTAGCTTGTGCCGCGACGCTCTACGCGCATGGCGTGCGGCAGATCCGTGACGGCGCCGATGCCGCGCAGGCGCTGCGCCCGTTAGCGGGAGAGTATGCTTACATTCTCTTCGCTGCCGGCCTGTTCAACGCCTCGCTCTTCGCCGCTTCGATCCTACCGATCTCGACCGCCTACACGGTGTGCGAAGGACTGGGCTTCGAGTCAGGCGTGGGACACAAATTCAGCGAGGCGAAGGTTTTCTACTGGCTGTACACGCTGCTGCTCATTGCTGGCGGCGGAGTCATCCTGCTGCCCAATATCCCGCTGGTGAAAATCAGCATCTTGTCACAGGTGGTGAATGGTGTCGTGCTGCCGTTCGTGCTCATCTTCATGCTGCTGCTGGTGAACAAGAGCGAGCTGATGGGCAAGCATGTCAATGGCACTTGGTTTAACTTGATTGCGTGGGCCACCACTATCATCATGATCGGCCTGACAATCGCCTGGTTTGTCACTGGCCAAGCCGGAAGCTAATCACTGTTCCTATTTGTCATCACGGGCGTAGCGAGGGATCTGCTGTTTCGGGTTTCGGGCGCGCCCAGTTCGCTTCTACAAAACCCCGCCCTCGGCAATTTGCTGCACGAGTGTTCGGTCGGCATCCAGGAAATCCAGTGTCGGCAGGTCACGTCGATGCACCCAGCGAATCTCTCGAAAAATGCGATTCTGCAGCTCGCCTTCGTACTGTTCCACCCTGAAGAAATGCAGCTCCACGGCATTGCCGTTCAGATACGTGTGCTGCAGTTGCGCAACTTTACCACCGATCTCAGCGTGGATACCCAACTCTTCCTCGAGCTCGCGTTTCAGGGCCGCGGGCGGCTCTTCTCCGGCCTCGATCTTTCCGCCGGGAAATTCCCATTTGAGCGGCAGCGCTTGATACTCGGTTCGCTGGCAGCACAAGATCTCTGGACCGCGCACGAGCAAGGCAGCAACCACTTGCTTGATCAAGGCGCCGACCTCGTTCTCACCGCGCTCACGAGGTCCTCTCCAGGTATTTGCCGACCAGGTCCGCGCAGTGCTCCACCAACTTACGGTCCGTTTCGCCGAAGGCCGCCGGCGTATGGCTGTCAATGTCAAGCTCGCCCACGACCTGGCCCTTCACGATCACGGGCACCACAATCTCCGAGCGAGTTTCGATGGAGCACGCCAGGTAACGCGGATCGGACTGGACATCATCCACCACCAGGGTTTTTCCCGACGAAGCCGCCGCTCCGCAAATACCCTGATTGAGCGGAATGCGCTTGTGCGGCGTTTCTGCCCCAACGTAAGGCCCCAGCACCAGCATGGGATCTTCGCCCGGCATTCCCTTTTCGATCATGTAGAAGCCAACCCAATCGAAGTGGCGCAGCCGTTCCTGCAATCGCCCCACGACGATGCTCATTAGGTCCTCAACGCTTCCAGCGGCGTTCGCCAACGTTGTCAGTTCCTCGCCGAGTTGCTGATAGTTCGTCTCCATCGTCCTCCATTCATATCACAGGCGGTGAAGCTGGCGAATCCCGACGGGTCGCGGGAACACCTCTGGATGCAGCGCCCATGCCAGGGCATGCAATCCGCCCAGCAGGCTCGTCGCTGGAGTGTTCAGCAGTTCATCATTGATGCAGAACACTCGCCCTTGGCGAACCGCGGGCACTGCCGCCCAGCCGCGCTGCTCCACGATCTTTTCCAGTGGGACGCGATCTCCTGCTCCGCACCAGGCCGCCATAATTGCGTCGGGTCGCGCCGATGCAACTTCTTCCGCCGTGGTCGTCTTGCCGGGCGCGCCGATGAACTCGCCGCCTGCGGCTTCCACCAGTTCGGCCACCCAGGGCTGCGACGCGATGATCGGTTTCCCCCATTCCTCGCAAAAGACCTTTGGCTTGGATGCTCCCGAGGTGCGTTCTCTAACGGCCTCGATGTCGTTTTGCATGGTCGTGATCACGCGTTGACCGGTATCCCATGCGCCCATTACTCCTGCGATCGCGGCCATGTCAGTGTAGATGTCGGCCAGCTTTCGCGGAGCCAGCCCGAGAAATCGGATGCCAGCCTTTAGGATGGCAGCCACGGCTTCGAGTTGATAGGGAACCGACGCCAGCACCAGGTCGGGACGAGCGGCAACAATCTGTTCCGTCTGGGCCGTCCAGGAGTCGGAGACAATCAGGCGCGAGCCGTCCGCAACTTCAGGGCACACGTCCACGCAATACTTGGTGCAAGCAACCAGGTGATCGAGCAGGTCAAGATCACGCAACGTAACCGTGGCGCTGGGCTGGAGAGATATCACACGCTGCGGAATGTAATTGGCGTTCAAGGCTGTTTGATTATACGAAGAGCGGCCGCAATGACGAGTGGGGATCGGGCGCAGTAAGCTAGTGGCGAAGCTATCTTGCTTTGGAGTGTACTTTCATGGGTGGGAGCCCCCGCATTTATGCGGGGGAAAGGAGCGCTTTAGCGCTCCGGGAAGAGTTCGGGCTTCGATCGTGCGCTTTAGCGCTGGGCGTGAAAGACGCCGGGGATGAAGCCCATTTTCAAATCGGCTCCTTTTTCTGCTGGACTAAAGTCCAATCCCCGTGCTAAGGCAAGGGGCTTCCACCAGAAAGCTCCGGCAAGATTTTCGCAACCGGTGGAGGCACGCTTTCCCCATCGCCGGTACACTCTTTGTGAAACTGCTATAGGATTCTGCGCCATGTATTCTCCCCAACTTCTCGATCACTTCGAGCGACCTCGCAACTCCGGAGAACTGCCGGACGCCGATGCTCACGTGCGCATCGAGAATCCAGCTTGTGGCGACATTTTGGAGCTTGCGATCAAGATGGAGGCGGGCCGAATCGGCGAGATTCGCTTTCGCGCAAAAGGCTGCGTGCCCGCGATGGCGTGCGCTTCCGCGATGACGGAGTTGGCAAAGGGGAAGTCGCGGCAAGAGGCGAGTGCGATCGGCAAAGCAGAGGTCCTGGCTGCGGTTGGAGGCGTGCCGCCGGCATCGGGTCACGCTGCGCAGTTGGCCATCGACGCGTTGCGAGCCGCTCTAAAGAAGCTCGGCTAAGCCACCCTACACCGCTTCCGTCTCCAGCTCTTCTTCCAGTAGTTGCTTGTTGTACAGCTCGGTGTAGTAGCCGTTGCGTTCGATCAGCTCTTCGTGAGTGCCATACTCCACAATCTGGCCGTCATGCAGCACGGCAATGCGATCGGCGTTGCGCACCGTGGAAACTCTGTGCGAGATAAAGATGGTGGTGCGCCCCTGCATGATCTCGCGCAGATGATTCAGGATGCGATCTTCGGTCTGGGTGTCCACACTGGCAAGCGCGTCGTCGAGCACGAGGATGCGCGGGTTGCGAATCAAGGCGCGAGCAATTGCCGTGCGTTGCTTCTGACCGCCGGAAAGCGTGAGTCCACGCTCGCCCACCAGGGTGTCATAGCCATGCGGAAAGCTTTCGATCTCCTCGGCAATGCTGGCGGCTTCGGCAGCCCGTCGCACGTCGGCATCGTTAGCGTTCTCCGCGCCGAAGGCGATGTTCTCTCGAATCGTATCGCTGAACAGGAACGTCTCCTGCGGCACGAATCCGATATGACGGCGCAGGACCTCCAGAGGAATCTCGCGAATCGATCGCCCATCGATCAGCACCGAACCTTCAGCCGCGTCATAGATACGCGGAATCAGCGACACCAGCGTTGACTTGCCCGATCCGGTCGGACCGACTATCGCCAGGCTGGTGCCTTCAGGTACCCGCAAGCTAATGTTCTTCAATACCGCTTCATCGCCATGAACATTTCCCATGCCCCGCTCGGCTGCGATCAACGTATGGCCATAGTGGAAACTGAGATTGCGAAACTCAATCTCACCGCGAATGTCGTTCGGAGCGCCACTTGAGGGAACGGCGGCATCGGTGACCTCGGGTTGCTCAGCCAGCATGTTTTCAATGCGCCCCATGGACGCAGTGCCACGCTGAAACAGGTTGATCACCCACCCCAACGAAATGATCGGCCAGGTGAGTTGCACCATGTAGGTATTGAAGGCCACAAAGCTGCCGACCGAAATACGATGCTGCAAAACTTCGCGGCCACCGACCCACAGCACAATCACAACGGCAGCGCCCAGCAACGTTTCCAGTGTTGGCCACAGCATGCCCATCAGCCGGACCAGTTTGAGACTACGGGCGATGTATTCGGAGTTTTCGCTTTCGAAGCTCTCGATCTCCGCTTGCTCCTGGACGTAAGCGCGAATCAGTCGTGCTCCGGAAAAGTTCTCCTGTGCCTTGGCCGATATGTCGGAGAACATGGCCTGGATCCGCTCGAAGCGTTCGTGAATCTTGCGGCCGAAATATTGCACCACAATGCTGACGATGGGCAACGGCAGAAACGCAAACAGGGTAAGCCGAGGGCTGATGCTCAGCATGAACACCAACGCACCCGCGGTGAAGACCACGGTGTTGGCGGTGTACATGATGCCGGGGCCCGCCAGCATCCGCACCGCGTTGAGGTCGTTCGTTGCCCGGGCCATGATGTCCCCGGTGCGAGTACGTTGATAGAAGCTGTAAGACAGCCGCTCCAGATGTGTGAACAGATCGTTGCGCAGATCGAACTCAATCTCGCGTGAAACGCCGATCAATATCCAGCGGGTAAGAAACTGAAAAATCGCCTTGGTACCGGCCACCGCCAACAGTAGGGCCGAGTAAGTGAACAGCTTGTGGCGTGTGATGCCGAGGTTCAGGTCATCGATGGCTCGGCGAATAACCAGCGGAAAGAGAATCCAGACTCCGTTGTTGCACAGCACGCACAGAGCGCCGATCCAGAAGGTCACTCGGTACTTGCGCAGGTAGGGAAACAGCGGCCTTAGGTTCTTGAACATGAGTGGACAAAGATTAGATGTTGATGACCGAGCTTTAGGTCTAAGAGTGCTGAAAAAGTCAGGTTAAGTAGCGCTTTGAGGGTGCACACCTTTAGGTGTGCCGTTGGTTCTTTAATTTTTGTAATTTCGAGCGGGCTTTTAGCCCGCGAGAGATCTGCTTTTCGGCTTTTCGGCAGCTCGTGGCATAAGCTCTTGAACATTCCTCAGGGGGCTAAAGCCCCATCTCATACGCGGCGTCTTACGGACGGCCTGAAGGCCGTCCCCTTCAAAGCACATCCGCTACGTCGGTACTCGCAACAGAAAATATCCTCCAGCCAGCGCAAAGATAAAGTCGGGCGCCCAGGCCGCCAGCATGGCTGGCAATTGGTTTGCGTTGCCCATTGCCTCGAATAGTCCGGCGGTCACCCAATAGACCACGGCGATGGCAATCGCAATCACCACTCCGCCCAACGCTCCGCCTTTGCGGCCGGAAGCTGCGAAGGGAACCGCCAGTATAGCCATTACCAGCGTGATCAAGGGGAAGGCGAGCTTCTTCTCCAACTGTACCTTCAGGCGCACAGTGTCAAAGCCGCTCTGTTCCAGGTCGCTGATGTAGCGCTGCAGCTCTTCGTAATTCATCTCCGAAGACTGCTTCACTTCTTTCTTGAAGTAGCTCGGGTCCTCGGTCAGTTCATTGAAGGTCGCAACATCGAAGGTACGGTAATCCTGAATGGAAGTGCCGGAGAGCTTTCGTATCCAACCCTGCTCAAACACCCACTTGTTCAGGCTCGGTTCCCAATGTGCGTGGGCTGCATAAATGCGGCGCGTAAGCTGGAAAGTATTCGGGTCGAACTCGAAGATGGAGACTCCTCCGAGCTGATTGGTATCGGGATCGAAGACCTGGTAGTAGAAGATGTCGTTGTTCTGGCCGAAAATCCACTTGCGGTCCGCCTGCAGGTACGTCTGCGGCGGTTTACCCTTGATCTGGTTCCGCAGAATTTCCTGCTCCTTGTTGGTGTGCGGGATGTAAAGCTGGTCAAACACGAACATAGCCGCCGCAAAGATGCCGCATATCACGATGACCGGAAGCGCCGCCCGGTAGATGCTGATGCCGGTGGCCTTCATCGCCGTCAACTCGCTCGATTTTTCCAGCAGCCCAAAGGTGATGAGGACGGCCAACAGTACCGCGACCGGCGCCATCAGGTACAGCAGAGAGGGGCTTAGGTTCAGCAGATACTCTGCCAGCATGATCACCGGGACTTTGTTGCGAACGATGTCGGTCAGCAGCTCGAAGAAGGTGAAGACCAGCGCCAGAATCAGAAATGTTGCCAGCACCATCGACAGATACAAGGCGAAGTCGCGCAAGATCATGTCATCAAGAATGAGCGGGAACCTTGCACTGAAGCGTTTCCGGTGAGGAACCGAATCCTGTAAAGCCTGCGCGCCGGCGCGAGCATAACGCCGGCGCATGGCGTATTCCTGCACCTTATCGCGTATTGCTTTCCAGCCCGCGCCCACGCTGCCTAGTTCCATCGGCATCCGATCCACCCGCCACAGCAGGACCAGTCCACACAGGAAGAAGAAGGCGTTCGCCATCCAGACGCCTTCCCAAGGAGGCATCTTCCCCTGGCGCGCTAAAGACACGCCGGTCAGCGAGAAAAAGTAATACACGAACACCAGCAAAATGGTGAGCACGAAGCCTGTGCTCTTGCCGCCCTTTCGGGCCGAAAGTCCCAGCGGGATGCCGACCATCGCCAGCACCAGGCAAGCCGCTGGAAGCGCAAATCTGCGCTGGGCCTCGATTTCGTAGTAGCGCGCTTTGCTCAGGTCATAGTTCCAGGTCCCCGGATCAATATTTTTGAGCGGTATGGCGGCGCGCCGTTCCCGTGCGGCATTCCGCAGCAACTCGTGCAGCCCCAATTCAGGGACCGGAAGCAGATCGTGCATTTTCTCCGCGTTGCTGGGCAGTTGGATCGGGATCTCAGTGCTGTCGAATGTCGTGATGGAGTACTGGTCTTTGGCCTTGGGCACGATCTCCTGTTGGGTGCCGTCCTCTAAATGCAAACGAACTTCATCGGGCGAGTCGCTCAGCAGCGCTCCGCGCTTTGCCAGAGTCACCTTGGGAGAGGCCGGATCGCTGACGTCAGCCAGAAAAATGCCGCGCCACAACGAGCGGCCGCCGGAGGGCACTGCGTCCTGCACATAGAGAACAATGTTTTTGAAGTCT
The DNA here is from genome assembly GCA_963721155.1 of uncultured Acidobacteriaceae bacterium. Classification (GTDB taxonomy): domain Bacteria; phylum Acidobacteriota; class Terriglobia; order Terriglobales; family Acidobacteriaceae; genus Bog-257. The sequence continues at coordinate 75,422 of CAVRID010000012.1, forward strand.
TCGTAGAAAACGTGGGGCTGAATTTCGAATGATGCCTGCGACGATTTCAGCTTCTCCTGCAAGTGGTCCAGCGCCGCTGCCGACTTGGGCGCCACGTAGATCGTGTTGAACATGCCCAACATCCAGGCGCCAATAGCGAAAATCGAAATTGCGCGGACGAACATGCCCACGCCCATGCCGCTGGCCCGAATCGCAGTAACTTCGCTGTCGGCAGCCAGCCGGCTGAGTCCCACGAGGATGCCCACGAGCACGCCCATGGGCAACGTCAGGGTGAATGTAGTTGGCAGGGTGTAGAGAAAAATTTCCGCGACACTGGGCAAGGGAGCGCTGTTGCGGACGATCAGTTCCAGCAGCCGTCCCAGGTCCCGCATGAAGATAATGAAGGTGAACAACGCTACGCCCAGTAAGGCGTGCGAGATCACTTCCTTCAGAATGTAGCGGGTCAGTATGCGCACAAAGCTCTAGTTTATCGGAAGAGCGGGCTTCGCGGACAGACTTGCAGTTGTCGGTAGTGTCTGAAAAGTGCGTTGGTCGGCAGGCTCCCGCGGCCACAGGGGGGTAAATGTTGCTGGCAGAAAACAAAGGCAAAGGCGAGCAGAGCAATCAGCCCGGCTGGAACCGGACTGTTTAGCGCTCGTTGTCCGTCAGTTTTCACCAAGTGCAAATCTCATTGCGGTTCCTGTCCCACCGGTTAAGTAAGGGTTTCCCGGATTCCCAGCCGCCCACCCTCCTGATACACTTGTTCGGCTAAAACTCCCCAATGAGTCCTAACGGTTCCCCGAAGATTCGGTTGGTGCTGCTCTGGCACATGCACCAGCCTTTTTACAAGGACATGGTCACCGGCGAGTATCGCCTTCCCTGGGTGCGGCTTCACGCGCTCAAGGACTACTACGGCATGGTGAAACTGCTGGACGAATTTCCGCAGGTCCATCAGAACTTCAATCTCGTCCCGTCGTTAGTGGCCCAAATTCAGGATTATGTCTCCGGACAGGCGCACGATCCATTTCTCGATCTGGTCTCTAAGCCTCCTGCGGAGTTAAGTCCAACCGACCGCCGATTTGCCTTGCAATATCTGTTCCAGGCGAACCCGGTGAACATGATTGGCCGCTATCCACGCTATCGCGAATTGTGGGAGCGCTATCGCGCGACCTGCGAACGTCCGGAAGGAGCAGAAAGTTACTTCGTCACCCGCGATTACGCGGACCTACAAGTCCTGTCGCAGCTCGCCTGGTTCGACGAGTACTTCCTGGAGGAGCCGGATATCGCCGCCCTGATTCAAAAGGGCGAAGACTTCAATCGCGATGACCAGCAGTTGGTGATGGCCAAGCAGCGGGAAGTTCTTGCCAAGGTGCTGCCCGCTGTACGCCGACGCAGCGCAGCGCGGATCAATCGAGCTTTCTGCCACTCCGTACTATCATCCGATTCTGCCATTGCTCTGCGACACCAATGTCGGCGCGCAGTCCAGCCCCGGCTTGGGCCTCCCTACGCGGCGCTTCCGCCGTCCTGAAGACGCCAGTCTCCAAATCGAGCGCGCTCTGCAGTCGCACGAGGCGCTGTTCGGAGTTCGTCCCCAGGGACTTTGGCCTTCGGAGGGAAGTGTCTCGGAAGAGGCAGTCATGCTTGCGGCCCGGCAGGGAATTGAATGGATGGCGACCGACGAAGGCGTGCTGGGACGGTCGCTCGATTTTAATTTTTCGCGAGACGGTGGCAACTACCTTTCCGCCGACGGCGCCGGGCGCTTGTACACCATCTACCGCTACGAGAAAGGCGACACGCGGATGCATATGGTCTTCCGCGACCATCGCCTCTCCGATCTGATCGGTTTTGTGTACTCGGGAATGCCCGCTCACGAAGCTGCCAATCACTTGGTCGAGAACATCAGAAATTCTGCCCGGCCTGTCTTGGAGCAGGGGAAAGACGCCGTGGTTTCCATCATTCTCGATGGAGAAAATGCGTGGGAGTATTACCCGCAAATCGGGTCGCGAATTTCTGCGCCGCTTCTACGACGCTCTGCAGAGTGACCCAGAGATAGAGGCAGTAACCATCGCGGAGGCCATCGCCCGGCACAAACCCGACAATTTTGCATCGCTGCCGCGGCTGGTTCCAGGTTCGTGGATCAATGCCAACTTCAATGTCTGGATTGGCGCTCCCGAAGATAACCGGGCATGGGACTTGCTGTCTGAAGCGCGCGACTACTACGAGCGCCATGCGCAAAAAGTTACCGAGCGGCAACGTAATCTGGCGTGGGAAGAGCTACTCATCGCAGAAGGCAGTGACTGGAACTGGTGGTATGGTCCCGAACATCACTCGGCCAACGATCAGGACTTCGACGAACTCTATCGTAAGCATCTCTCCAACGTGTATCACGCCCTCGAAGGTGTTCCTCCGGAAGAGTTGAACACCCCGATCTTCAGAGGGGCAGTGCGCTCCAGCTACACTCCGCAGACCGCTTATGTGCGTGCTCAGGTGGACGGTTTGGTCAGCGGATACTTCGAGTGGATGGGCGCTGCCAACTACACCTCGGACCAACGCACCAGCGCCATGCACGGCAGGCAGTTTCTGCTCGATGCCGTTTTCGCTGGACTCGACGGCGATTCGGTCTCGGGACGACTGGACTTCCAGCATGGAATACCCGAAGGGGCCTATCGCCTGGTGGTGAACTTCGAGGTTCGCCGCGATGAGCATGACCGCAAGTCGGCGGTGGAATCGTATCGGCTGGCGGTGGACGCTCAGGGATCAAGTTTGCAAAGGTGGCTGTTGACTAATGGTGAAGAACACCGCAGGCTTGCGAGCTTCTCCTCCGACGACGGCAATTCCAACACCCATGACGCGGAGGTTGCGCTCGCAGAGATTTTTGAATTCCGGATTCCGTTCGCTCTGCTGAATGCGCAGTTGGGAACCCGCATTCGTTTGCGCTTCGCCATCTGGCGCGATCGCTTGCCGGTGGACTCTTTACCGTTGGAGGGCTGGATCGATCTTTTCGCGGCTCCGCAGGAGGAACTGGAGGACAACCTCTACAGCTTTTCGCCGCACGAATAACTCAGGGAAGCTCTGATTAAGCCTACTTTAACGCTTTTCTACACCCTTGATTGAAAGCCTTTGCCAGACTGAAGAAGTAAACCGTTAAACGCTATGGCGCCTTGTTCATGGACGCCTGAGGAATCTCAAGTAGAAAGCTGCGAACACCAAGACAATGCCCATATTCACGATCAGCCGTTCCCAGAATCGGTTTCTGAAGAAGACGAAATCCACGCCGACTATGATGGCGGCCATCGCCACCACGTAAAGCACAACAGCTACCTGTCTGCGCATTTCAGGGGGAATCGCCATTTTGAGTTCTCCATCAGGTGATCTGCCATTCCAGCCGATTCCACCGGGACCCGATTCCTGTCCGGAACCTCCCGCATGGGCTCCCGATGGCCCGTTTCAGATCTCGACGTCGGCGTGATGCTTGCTTCCCGCTGGCCAATAAACCTTCCATCCGCGCTCTTGTGCAATCTGCTCCAGATCAGGACTGGGATTGACACAGACCGGGTGTTTCGCTATTTCCAGCATGGCCTGATCGTGTATCGAGTTGCCCAAGGCCACATCTACCGGTTTGCCGATATGATCGCGAATCGCCACCGCCTTCAATTCGTCGGTCGGAACCCGGACCAGCCGATCGCTGGCGAATCCCTGCTCAACTTCAACACAGGCCGCCAGCACGTGCTGGCGTGGGATGTTGAATTGCCGGGCACCATACTCCACCAGCCAGCTGTTAGTTGAAGAAACCGCCCACAGATCGCAGTTCTGCGCAGCCAGCCTACGGGTTAGCTCCTGCATTTCCGGAAAGACACGCGGACTAACCACTTCCTGGAAAAATTCCTTTACCGCGCGCCGCAAAAGTTTGCAGGAGACACCATGGTTCATGGTGACCATTTCGCCGCACATCCGTTCTTCGCTGACTTTGCCTGCTTTGTACTGCTTGTAGCGTGCCCGCGCCCACTCCGCAACCTCGCGGCTAACAATGCCACGCTCGATTTCCCAGTAGAAGAAGTCGGCGCCGGCGTCACCGCTCCACAGCGTTCCGTCGCAATCGAACACCGCGACGGCCGGTCTCAGCGCCAGCACCCACTCGATGAACTGCAGTGCCGCGCTGGGGGAGGCGGTTTCGCTCAAAACTGCTTCTCGGAAGAGATCATGTCGAGTCGGGACAGGCGCTCGTAATCTTCAGGCGTATCGATGTTGGTTATGGCTCGCGGATCATCTACTGGCAGGTACAGGATGTGCTGTTGCCGCTGGTGTTCCAATTCGCGCGCCGTCGCATCCAGTGGAGCACGCAGGAAGGCCTCAATCATTTCGCGGCCGACCAGGATGGGATGCCCGTGTACCGGCTCTTCGCCGCGTTGGACTTCCGGTATGACGGCCCAAATGTCCGGCGCGGCGTTCAGGAAAGCGTCATGGAGTTTTTGCAACGTGATGGGCAATACCGGCGGGCGATCAGTCAGCGCCAGAAAAGCGGCATCGCGCCCGTGGTTCAGGACCTCGCGCATGCCCAACCGGAGAGAGCTAAACTGCCCGAGTTCGGGGCTGGGATTCACCACTAGAAACGCCCCATGCGCGTAGGTAACCGGACCGATCGAAGCCGCGTTCTTCCCGGCAACCACAATTACCAGATCGGTAATGGGCTGCAGCAGATCAATGGTCGCTCCGAGAAAAGTATTGGCGACCGGCGTTCCCTCGGCAACGGGCGGCCATGGCAGAAGCGCTTTATCACGGCCCATGCGCGTGGAAAAACCGGCCGCCAGGACCACTCCGCAAATACTGGGAGACATCGCCATGCCACGAAGATATCAAAGCGCAGTTGCGGAAACCAGCCAATACCGGGCGATGCCGTTATACTTCTGCAACGAGGCGATGGCTTTCGCATCGAACTTGCATGGCGACACGGACACAGTCTCTGACCGAAAAAGATCTAAGCGACCTCGGTTTTGGCGCCGTAGTTTCGCGGGAGAGCCATCAGCGCCTGCTGAATCGCGATGGTAGCTTTAATGTCGAGCGCCGCGGCCTGCACTTCTGGTCGTCCTTCAGCCTATATCACGCGTTGCTGACGATGGCCTGGTGGCAGTTTTCACTCCTTATCGTGAGCTGGTATGTACTGGCTAACACCGTGTTTGCGCTGGCTTATGTCGCTTGCGGCTCCGCCGCCCTGGCCAGCACCACTCCCGGCATCGAGAACAACCCGTTCTTGCGCGCGTTCTTCTTCAGCGTGGAAACGCTGTCGACGATTGGCTACGGGAATATTGTCCCCACGGGCGTGGTCGCCAATGTCGTCGTCACCTTCGAGGCACTGACCGGGTTAGCCGGCTTCGCGATTGTGACCGGCCTTCTATTTGCTCGCCTTTCGCGGCCTACAGCGAAGGTGCTCTTTAGCCGTAATGCAGTCATTGCGCCGTACCGCGACATTACAGCGTTCGAGTTTCGTGTGGCCAATGCCCGTTCCAACGAGTTGATCCAGGTTTCGGCTATCGTGCTACTCAGCCGCTTTGAGGAAGTTGACGGCGTTCGTACCCGCCAGTACTACCCACTGCCGCTGGAGCGAGAGAAGGTTGTGTTTCTCCCTCTTACCTGGACAGTGGTGCATCCGATCGACGAAGCCAGCCCCCTGCATGGGGAAAACAAGGAGTCGATGCGCAGTTCGCAAACCGAATTTCTGGTCCTGCTCAGTGCTTTCGACGAAATTTTCTCCACCATTGTCCAGACACGCACCTCGTACACGCCCGACGAACTCATCTGCGGCGCCCGCTTCGCTAGCGCTTTCATGCTGGATGCCGCGCAGAAGTTTGCCGACGGCAGGGGCAGGAACAGGAAGGTCGCGGTGGACATGCGGCTCTTCGACAAAGTGGAGAGGGTCGACAGAGGGGAGAATGTCGACCGTGCATTAAATCGTTGATTATTCCCCGTCGGCGCGGGCACAATGGTGCGGTCTAAAGTTCAGTTTCAAGTTTCAAGTTTCAAGTTTCGAGTTTCAAATTCAGGCGCACCTTAAGTTTGTCATCACGAGCGAAGCGAGGGATCTGCTTTTGGGCGGTTCAGAAAAGCAGGTCCCGCGGCGCGCAAAACCGGGCGCTCGTGAGAACAATTCGAAGGAATTCGCTTCGTTCCTGATGACAATTCACCAAAATCGTTAAAACTCAAAACTCAAAACTGGAAACTCAAAACTGGAAACTGGAAACTCGAAACTGCATCCCACGGAGGAATTATGACTGAAGCAATTGTTGGCGCCGTCAAGCGAGCTTCTGGCTGGTCCATCGCGCTGGGCGTGCTGATGATCATTCTAGGCATCATCGCGATCCTGGCTCCTTGGGAGTTTGGCCTCCTGATAGTTTTGGTGGTGGGATGGGCGGCTATCTTCAACGGGGCCGCCCAACTCATCTTTGCTTTCCGTGCGCACAGCGGTGGCCGCGCAATTCTGGAAGCCATTCTCGGTTTGATCTATATCGTGGCTGGCATTTACCTGCTGATGCATCCCGCCGGAGGCTTGCTGGCCCTCACCTTGCTGCTCGCTTGCTTCCTGTTGGTGTATGGCATTGTGGCTCTGGTCCTTGCGTTTCACATGCGTCCGCTGCGGGGATGGATCTGGATTCTAGTGGATGCCATCGTCACCATCCTTTTGGGTATCTTGATCTGGGCTCATTGGCCGCTCAATACCGAGTGGGTTGTAGGAACGTTGTTCGGTATCAGCATTATCATGTCGGGGGTAACTCGGCTGATGATCGCCATGGCTTTCCGGCGATTGGCGGTAAACGCTGCTTAGGTTGTCGCCCGGCGAGGCTGCCAGAGATATTTCCGCAGGGCGCAGGTATTCGAGCTGCGCCCTTTCACAACAGCCAGCCTGGTATTCGTTCCCAAGCGAATACAGATCTGGCGGTGTCTCTTATCCCGTTCTGAACTGCAAGCATTTCATTTCACACGAGTAGCGTACGATGAATCGCTCGGCTCAGGTTAGAATCTAAGATCAACAAGCCGTAATTCCATTTAAATGTCAGATTGTCGCTTTGAAACGGACTGGGATATCTATGATCTGTGGTTACGGAAGTGAACGGCCGAACGCTGGCCTTAGATTGGGATTGAGCTTCTCAGTGGTTTGCGTCGTGGTTGGAGTGCTGTTACTTGGGTCCTGCGACCGCAGTAAAGCAGAGGCGCCGCAGGGCCCTCCTGTCATGCCGGTCAAAGTGCAGACCCTGCAGTCCCACGAAGTTGGCGACACCTCGGAATACGTCGCCACCATTAAGTCGCGACATTCGGCCACCATCATGTCTGACGTTGAGGGTTGGATCTTTGACATTCGCGTGCATTCCGGCCAGTTCGTAAAGAAGGGCGATACGTTGATGGAGATCGATCCGCGGCGGCAGCAGGCTGCGGTCTCGAACTTCGACTCACAACGCGCCTCCAAACGAGCCGCGCTGCAATGGGCGAAACTACAGTTAGACCGGGCTTTGGCTTTATCCAAGTCTGGAGTCGTCAGCCAACAAGACATGCAGCAGGCGCAAGCGACCTATGATTCTGCGCTGGCCGACGTAAAGGCCATGGACGCGCAGATCACCCAGCAACAAGTCCAACTGAAGTACTACAGCGTGTTTGCGGTTACGGATGGGCAGGTTGGCGACATTCCGGTGCATGTAGGTGACCGCGTGACCAACACCACCATGCTGACTACGATTGATGAACGGAGCGGTTTGGAGGTTTACCTCACCGTTCCTTCCGAGCGCGCCCACGAAGTCAAGATGGGCGCTCCCGTGGAAGTGCTCGATAACGCTGGCAACGTCTTACTGCGCACGAAGATCGACTTTATCTCGCCGCAGATCGATCCCACTGTTCAGGCACTGCTGGTCAAGGCCCCGGCTGACCAGGCCGCGGACGTACTTCGTTCCATGCAACTCGTCCGCGCCCGGATAGCCTGGAGTACGCATCCCGGCCTCACCATTCCGGTAGTCGCGGTCTCGCGCGTCAGCGGACAATTTTTCGCCTTCGTGGCTGAGCAGCAGGACGGGAAAACGGTCGCCCGCCAGCGACCGTTGCAGCTGGGACCAATCGATGGCAACGATTACACCGTGCTGAGTGGACTGAAGGCGGGGGACCAGGTGATTACCTCCGGCGGACAGAACCTCATCGAAGGCGCTCCGATCAGGATCGAACAATAGCTCGCCAGCCGAACATAAACGAGGGTTTGCTTGTTTGCTGATTTCTTCATCAAACGTCCGGTATTTTCGACCGTAACGTCTTTGTTCATCGTAATCGCCGGCGCGGTGTGCATCCCGTTCCTCCCGATTGCGCAATTTCCTGAACTGGCGCCGCCGCAGATCTCCGTAAATGCGTTTTACACCGGCGCCAACGCGCAGGCCGTAGAGTCTTCCGTCACGACCTTGCTGGAGCAGTCGATCAACGGCGTGGAAGGCATGCGCTACATGACTTCAACCAGTGGCAACGACGGTAGCAGCTCCATCAACATCGTCTTCGAGCTGACCCGGCCTCTGGACATCGCGGCAGTGGACGTGCAGAACCGCGTTTCCGGCGTCCTCGGGCGTTTGCCTAACGAAGTCAAGACTACCGGTGTCACCGTGAACAAGGTTTCGACCTCGTTCATCATGGCCGCGGGCTTCTACAGCCTCGGCAATCGGTACAGCAATGAGTTCATCAGCAACTACATCGACATCTACGTGAAGGACGCCCTAAAACGCGTCCACGGCGTTGCTGATGTGCAGATTTTTGGCGAACGTAAGTACGCGATGCGCCTGTGGCTCGACCCCGCCCGGCTCGCGGCGCGCGGGCTCACGGCTGCCGACGTTGTTTCCGCGCTGTCGCAACAGAACGTGCAGATCGCCTCTGGTCAGGTGGGCGCGGCACCCTCGTCGCCCACGCAGATGTTCCAGATTAGTGTTCGCGCCCTGGGCCGCCTCACGGAGCCAGAGCAGTTTAACAACATCATTCTGAAGTCGGGCAGTAACGGCTCGCTGGTTCGTATCATCGATGTAGGACACTCGGAGCTGGGGGCGGAGGATTACAGTGCCAAGCTACGCTTCAACGGCTATGAAGGCGTCGGCATCGGCATCACACAGTTGCCCACCGCCAACGCTCTGGATGTCGATAAGGCGTGCCGAGCGGAGTTGGATAGGCTGTCAAAGCGGTTTCCGCCGGGCCTGCAGTACCAGATCGCGTTCGACACCACTACCTTCGTTGGCGACTCCATCCGCGAAGTGCTGAAGACTTTGCTGGAAGCAATCTTCTTCGTCATGCTGGTGATGTTGATCTTCCTGCAGGAGTGGCGAAGCACTTTGATTCCGGCGGTAGCGATTCCGGTATCGCTGGTGGGAGCATTTGCTTTTATCCAGCTCGCTGGGTTCTCGATCAACACTCTGACGCTATTTGGAATCGTGCTGGCAACCGGCCTGGTGGTGGACGACGCCATCGTCGTCATCGAGAACATCCAGCGCCACATGAGTGAGGAACATAGCGACTCGCACGCGGCTGCTTCGGTGGCCATGAGCGAGGTGACCGGGGCCGTGGTCGCAACTTCGCTGGTGCTTATTTCAGTCTTCGTGCCGGTGGCATTTTTCCCCGGCACCACCGGACTGCTTTACAAGCAATTCGCCCTCACCATCGCCTTTTCCATCGGTATCTCTGCGTTCAACTCGCTGACCTTTACGCCCTCACTGTCGGCGCTGCTGCTAAGGGGAGAAACCGGAAAGCGCAAGAATATATTCTTCCGCGGCGTGGAACATGTCATCCACCGGACCACGGCGTATTACGTCGTATCAGCCAAGAAAGCTCTCCGCTTCCGGTATGTGATCCTCGTCATATTCTTTGTCGGCCTGGCCGCAACGTATGTCGTCTACAAGACCGTACCGACTGGCTTTGTGCCTGACGAAGATCAGGGCTGGTTCATGATTACGGTGCAGGCCCCGCAGGGCGCTTCGGTGGAATACACCGCCAATGCCTTGCGCGCAGTCGAGGCCATTACCGCCCAGGACAAGAGCATCGTAGGGGCATTCACCGTCGTCGGATTCAGCTTTACCGGCAACGGCCCTAACAAGGCGATGGTCTTTCTCAACCTGGCGAACATTAACCAGCGCAAGGGAGCGCAGCAGTCCGCAGCAGCCATCGTAAACCGGCTCCGTGGACCACTGTCGCAGCTCACCGATATACAGGCCTTTCCTTTTCTCCCGCCGGCCATCTCGGGCGTCAGCAGCCTTGGTGGCTTCACCTTCGAAATCCAGGACGAGGGCGGCAACACCGTGCAGGAGCTGTACAGCGTCGCCCAGAAGATGGTTCAGGATGGCAACTCGAGGCGCGACTTGAGCGGCCTGTTCAGTCCGTTCACCGCGAACGACCCCCAATTTGTGGTCAAGATTGATCGCGAGAAGGCACGTAGCTTACAGATTCCGATTCAGCAGGTCAGCGACGCCCTGCAGGTGTACATGGGGTCAGCGTACGTGAACGATTTTGATTTCAACAATCGGGCCTATCGCGTCTATGTTCAGGCGGACCAGCCATTCCGGCGACAGCCGCGTGACATTCGCAACCTGTACGTGCGTTCCGACACCGGAGCCATGGTCCCGCTTGACAACGTGGTGAGCATTACCGAGGGTACCGCGCCTCAGGTGATAACCCATTACAATCTCTTCCGCTCGGCGGAGATTGATGGCGCCGCCGCTCCCGGATTCAGCTCAGGCCAGGCGATTGCGGCCATGGACGCAGTGGCGAAGAAAGATCTGCCTCTGGGGTTCAACTACTCCTGGTCAGGTCTGTCGTTGGAGGAAATTAAGTCGGGCGGCCAGTCGGCTTTGTTGTTCGGGTTGGGCTTGCTGCTGGTTTATCTCACTCTTTCCGCGCAGTACGAGAGCTTTGTGCTGCCATTCATCATTCTGCTCAGCGTGCCTATGGCCATGCTGGGAGCGCTGATTGCGCAGTCGCTGCGCGGGCAGCTGAACGATGTTTACTGCCAGATTGGGTTGGTAATGCTGATTGGCCTGTCCAGCAAGAATGCCATTCTTATCGTCGAATTCGCCGAACAGTTGCGCGACAAGGGCCTGTCGATTCAGGAAGCCGCCGTGGGTGCGGCCCGTATCCGTCTACGCCCGATTCTGATGACCTCGTTCGCCTTCATCCTCGGCGTCCTGCCGCTGGTTTTCGCAAGCGGCGCCGGGGCGGAGAGCCGCCACTCGGTGGGCACGACAGTCTTCGGCGGTATGATCGTATCCACCGTGCTGAACCTCTTCTTCATCCCAGTGCTGTACGTGATTGTGAAGTCGCTGACAGTCAGGGAGAAGGCGCCGGCAACGAACCCATGATTAATGTTCGCTACGATCGAATCGTCCCGCGGACGTTCACCAGGATTACTTATGACGTTCACACGCTTTGAAGGGGCACGGCTTCAGCCGCGCCGTAAGCTGCTGTGATTATGATGGCTTTAGCCACTGAGGGGCCTTGGTCTTGACGTGAAGCGCGGGATTGGTGATAGCTTCGTTGCTTCGCTTTCAAACTAAATCCGCCGACTAACACTCAACTGGAGATTACTGCGTTGCCCTCGAGCGAATCTGGCAGCAACAATTCGTACGATTTGATCGTAATCGGTAGCGGTCCTGCCGGACAGAAGGCTGCGATCTGCGCCGCCAAGCTGCGCAAGAGGGTCGCCGTCATCGAGCGTAAGCGCACCATCGGCGGCGTATGCGTGCACACCGGGACCATCCCCAGTAAGACCTTTCGCGAAGCCATCCTGTATCTCAGCGGCCTGCGGCAGCGCACCTTCTATGGGCGTGGCTACGCATTGAAAGAAAACATCTGCATGCAGGACCTCGTATTCCGTGCCGATGCCGTCATGGCGCGTGAGATCGAGGTCATTAAGTCGCAACTACGGCGCAACCGTGTGACCGTCTTCGAAGGCAACGCGCGTTTCATCGATGCGCACACCATGGAAGTCGCCAGCGATGACGGCTTTACCACGCTGCGCGGAGATAATTTCGTCATTGCCTGCGGTACCCGGCCGGCGCATGACGCGGACATTCCCATCGATGGCAAGCGCATCTTCGATTCCGACCAGGTCCATGAGTTGCAGGAGTTGCCGCGTGAGTTGATCGTGGTCGGCGCGGGAATCATTGGATTGGAGTACGCCTCCATGTTCGCCGCGTTGGGCGTCAAGGTAACACTGCTCGATCAACGGCCCACCATTCTCGATTTTGCCGACCGCGAAATTGTTGAGAGCCTGTGCTTCCAGTTGCGCCAACTGGGCACCGTATTTCGTCTTGGGGAAAAAGTTGTTGCCGTCGGCTTTAATCCGGAGCGCGATCGCGTCTTCGCCAAACTGGAAAGCGGCAAGACCATCCACGGAGCAGCTCTCCTGTATTCCGTTGGACGGAAGGCGAACAGCGACCAGCTGAATCTGGAATCCATCGGTCTGACGCCCGGCGATCGCGGCAAGCTGAGCGTGGACGACAACTTTCGTACCGCCATTCCGCACATCTACGCCGCTGGCGATGTTATTGGCTTTCCCGCGTTGGCCAGCACCTCGATGGAGCAGGGAAGGCTCGCCAGTTGCCACATCTTTGGCATCTCCGGCACGGTCGCTCCCAACCTGATTCCGTACGGGGTATACACGATTCCAGAAATCTCCATGGTGGGGGCGACGGAACAAGAGCTGACGCGCGATCGCGTGCCTTACGAAACCGGCATCGCCCGTTATGCGGAACTCGCTAAGGGACAAATGCTGGGGGACGATCAGGGGTTCCTAAAACTCATCTTCGATCCTGCTACCCTGAAGCTGCTTGGCGTTCACATCATCGGCGATCGTGCCACGGAGATTGTTCACATCGGACAGGCGGTCCTATCGTTGGGAGGAACCATTGAGTACTTCCGCGATACAGTCTTCAACTATCCAACCTTAGCGGAAGCCTTCAAGGTTGCCGCGTTGGATGGCCTGAACAAGCTCTGAGTCTTCCTCGCAGTAAATTTCGCCTCTGTCTGTGTAAGGGAGCATCTCTTCCAGCCCGCCATTTGAGAAGCACTGCCAATTCGGCGCCTTACAGGCTCCTGAAAAGCCAGAATCTATCTGGTCTTGGTGGGAGCCCCCGCATTTATGCGGGGGGAATAAGTTGGGTGTTTGAACATGCGCTTTAGCGCCAGGGATCAAGAAACTAGCTAAACAGGTGTCCTCTATTGTTTCATCACGAGTTGACTTTAGTCGATGAGGGCTCTGCTTTGTGAGCTTTTCAGCAAACTGTTCAGCCGCTGAGGGAATAGCACTCCTTCCCTCAGCGGCTAAACGTGTCGTCGTCTCCCTACGCCGCTTTGCGCTCCTGACGCATGGCATGAAGACGGTCAAGCGTCGCGGCAATCGTCTGTCCCTGAATCCGTATGGTCTCCAGAATATCGTCGGGAAGCTTATTGTCGTTGATGTACTTTTGGTAGTGGTCCTGGGCGTACTTGTCGCCCGTCTCCATCGACGACAGAACGGAATCATCACCGCCGCCGAGGTTAGCCTTCAGATCTGTCCAGCCGCGATGAATCGCGCCCTTCGCGCTGCCGGAGCGGTCAACGTCTGCTTTGCCCAGCCGAACCGCGTAGCTTTCTAGGTCTCCTGCGAACTTGGCCCGCGCCAGGCTCACCGAATCCAGGAATTTCTTTAGGTGTGGGTCCTTCGTATGTTCGGCACCGTCGCGGTAACCGTTCTGCCCATCGCGGGCAACTTCAATCAAATCTTCTAATGCATCGACAACATATTTTTGATCTGCCATACTTCCGTCTCCTGTGATCTCTTACTTTCCATTGGATGGCGAAGAGGTGCCAGAGTTTGTACTAAGGTGCCATTGGCAATTCACAGGATGTCGTGAAAGCAAACTTTCCGGTGGCGATCTGCGATACCCTAATGCTGTGGACATGAATTTCGACGACTTCCGCGAGTCTTTATTGCGTGATGGTCCGCCGCGAGCCCTAGACCATGCTCTGACGGCGTTGTGGTGGGATGCGAAGGGTGATTGGAAGACCGCCCACGAATCGGCGCAGCAGGATGAAAGCCCACGTGCCGCCTGGGTCCACGCCTATCTGCATCGTAAAGAAGGCGACACCTCAAATGCCGGCTACTGGTATCATCGCGCCGGTAAGGACCTTCCGCAAACCTCGCTGGAACATGAGTGGCGCGAAATCACCAAGGCGCTGCTGGCAGAGTAGCAGTCACGGTCGTACCTGTAGCGGCGCCAGTTGCTTGCTCGCGAACTCCTGCCAGCGCTGCACCAGCGATGTCGTTGACTGGTTCAACTGGGGTACGGCTTTTGTGGCCTGCATGGTCGGCGCAGCATCCACGTCCTGCAGCGTGGACAACATTTCCATCAGCGATCCACGTACACCCGAAAGCGTGTCGGTTTGCGCCCCGCGCCGTCGTCGTCGTCCACCCGTTCCCTCTAGCGACTGCAATTCCTGAATGGCGGTATCAATCTTGGCCGTCTCCGGTCCGTTCGACTTTTCGCGCATGGACTTCAGCTTGGTCAATGCAGCGCCGGCCTTGTCCACCGCCGGCTGCAGAGTCAACAAATCGTCGTAAATCTGCTTCGACAGGTCGCTTTGCTTCTGCAAATCTGCGGTCGAGGTCTTAACGCGAGGGTCCATTTCGATGGTCAGAGGCTGCGTGTATCGCTGTCCGTTCAACGGTGAGAACTACGCTGTATTTGCCCGGCATGACCCATGGCGAAGTCGGCGCTGGGGCCGTATTCTCCGGCACGGCGGCAATCGGATATTCGGGTTTTATGCCTGGCACTGGCGCATAGTGCATGTCCCAAACAAAGCGATGCAGCCCTGCTGCGCTCGACAGCGTTTGCGGCGGTCGCAACCAATATGAGGGAATGGGCAGCTCGGGATCGGGAGATGGAACAGGATCGGCGCTCGAGTACCGCCGCACTAGCCCACCAGAACTATTGAGGATTTCAAGCGTAACCGGGCCAGTAGCGGCTGACTTCAAGTAGTAGTTGAAGATTGCTCCGTCTGGCGGGTTCTGGCCCGCAGGCTCGTCGGGTGGCAGAGGCGTGTCGGAATTAGTGTCCCAACGAACACGATAGGCCAACTCAGGCGCGAACAGGAATGCGTTACTGGCGACAACCTTGTCGTCCAACTGGCGGAGTGGCGTGATGTCGTCCAGAATCCAGAAGCCTCGGCCATGCGTTCCCACCGCGAGATCGTTGTCCTTGATCGTCAGGTCGCGTACCGACGTTGCCGGCATATTCAGCCGCAACGACTGCCAGTGATCGCCATCGTCGAATGAGATGTACACGGCGCGTTCAGTGCCCGCAAACAGCAGCCCTTTGCGTTTGGGATCTTCGCGCACGGAATTCACATTTTCATTTTCCGGAATGCCGCTAGTAGTCTCTGTCCATGTCTTTCCGCTATCGCGGGTGCGATAAATGTGCGGCCGTAGATCGTCCAGACGCAAGGTGTTGATGGCTGCGTATGCGGTCTGCTGATCGAAGTGGCTGGCTTCGAGTACTGAGACCTTCTGCCATGCCAACAACTGCGGCGGCGTAGTGTTATTCCAGTGGGCTCCGGCATCGGTGGTCAGCCAGATCAGACCATCATCGGTCCCGGCCCAGATGCGATTGATGTCGAGCGACGACGGCGCGACCGCGTAGATTACACCGCGCTGCTTGGGCTGGGCCGAAGGCTCCTTGCTAAAAATTCCGACCGTCGCCGGGACTTCCCAGGTTTTGCGGGTCAGGTCGGGACTGACTTGCTTCCAACTCTGTCCGCCGTCGCGCGTGGCCCACAAGGTATTCGAGGCGAAGTACAGAAGGTGCGGATCGATCGGCGAAAACACAATCGGCTCGGTCCTAATCACGCGGAAATCCGGCCCAGGTATCGCGACCGGCATCACGTTCTGGCCCTGCGTGGTGCGCCGGTCATAGCGGGTCAGTTTTCCTCCGAAAACGATGTCAGGATCCAGCGGGTCGGGCACGACATAGCCATACTCTTCCGCCGCCACCGGATGCCAATCGCGAAACGTAATCTCACCGTCGTTGCCACGGCTGGAAATGCAAACCGAACCGCTCTCCTGCTGTCCGCTACACAGCCGGTAGGGAAACGCATTGTCGGCGTTCACGTGGTACATCTGCGCCGTTGGCTGGTTGTACCACGAGCTCCAACTCTCCCCGCCATTCACGGTTACGATCGCGCCTTGGTCGCTCGTCAGAATGATCGTGTTGGAGTCGTTGGGATTGATCCAGATGTTTTGATAATCATCGCCGCCCGGGGCACCTCGGAAGCCAATCCAGGTCTTGCCGCCGTCGGTGGATTTCCAGGTGACTGTGCTCGTCATATAAACCACATCTGGGTTCTTCGGATCGATCGTCGGTACCGGCAAGTCACCACCGCCGATACGGCCTCTGGGACGGGAGTCAGTCGTGGCGATTGTCCAGGTATCGCCCGCGTCGGCGGAACGATAGAGATCAACCTTGTCCCTGGTCGCAACAGAAGCGAACAGGCGCTTGGGATCGCTGCGCGCGATGGCAACGTAGGCCTGCACAATGCCGTCCGGCAGACCTCCTGCCAGTTGATGCCAGCTCTGTCCGCCGTCGGTCGACTTGAACACACCTCCGTTCGTGCCGCTAAATTCTCCATTCTCCCATGGCCCTTCCCGCGCCTCCCACAGTGTGGCATAAACGATATTCGGATCCGAAGGATCGATCTTTACATCGCCAGCGCCGACGTTTTCGTTTTTGTAGAGGATTTTTTCGAAGCTCTGGCCGCCATCGGTAGAACGATAAATCCCGCGCTCGGGATTAGGCCCATACGGGTGGCCCGCGACAGCTACGAAGAGGCGGTTGGGATCATGGGGATCGATTGCCATCTGCGAAATCTGCTGGCCATCACGCAATCCAAGATGGGTCCAGGTGGTACCGCCATCGGTGGATTTATAGATACCGTCGCCCACGGACAGATCGGGACGATGCAATCCTTCACCGCTAGCGACATAGATAATGTTGGGATCGGAAGGCGCCACCTCAATGGTCCCGATAGAGCCGGTGGGTTCGTGATCGAAGATCGGTGCCCATGTCCGGCCGGAGTCGGAGGTCTTCCAAACTCCGCCATTCACCGCGCCGATATAGAAGACATTCGGCTGGCTGGGCACGCCCGAGACCGCGCGCGTGCGGCCTCCTCGAAAAGGTCCCACATTTCGCCAATGCATCTCTCCGAGAAGGTTGGTATCGATTTGTTGAGTCCGCGCTAAGGGAGCAAGAAGGAGGGTTGAAACCAAAAGGAAGAAAGAAATTGCCGGCGAATTTCGCGTCATCAATGAGTCACCATGATTCTTGACCTTCACAATGCAAAACATCAGTGCTGCCGGGCTCAAACAACGCAACCCCAAACGCGGCCTTGGATCTACCTCAAGCACCGCGAAAGTGTAATCTATTCGAACATATCTTTGCAGGGGTAGAGGACTTCCGGCTTGAAACATCGCGCACGATGCATTTGTCAGATTCTGCTCTTTCTTCTGATCATTTGTTCCTTTGGTCTTTCATCCACCGCGCAATCTGTCTCTCCTAATCTCTTCGACGGCTTACGGTGGCGGATGATTGGTCCATTTCGCGGCGGCCGCGTCGTTGCCGTTGCCGGCGTGCCGGGTGATGGAGCTACCTTCTATTTCGGCTCCGTTGATGGCGGCATCTGGAAGACGACCGACGCGGGCGTGACCTGGACGCCGATCTTCGATGGACAGCCGGTAGCATCGATTGGGGCGCTGGCCACTTCGCCATCGAACCCTGACGTCATCTACGCCGGCACGGGTGAGTCGTCCATCCGCTCCGGTCTGTCTTCCGGCGACGGCGTGTACAAGACGCTGGACGGCGGCGCCACCTGGACGAACATCGGTCTGCGCGACTCCCGCCAGATCAGTCGCATCGTGGTCGATCCTCACAACGCAGATATTGTTTACGTCGGAGTGCTTGGTCACGCCTATGGCCCCAACGATGAGCGCGGCGTTTACAAGTCAACCGACGGCGGCACCACCTGGACTCACGTGCTCGATAAAGGCCCCAACATCGGTGTCTCCGACCTAGCCATTGCGACGGCCACTCCGAATATTTTGTTTGCCGGCACATGGAATGCGCATCGTCCGCCGTGGAGCACCTATGCGCCGTTGCAAGGGCCGGGAGGCGGTCTGTACCGATCAAGGGACGGCGGAGCGACCTGGACACAGCTGAATGGTCATGGATTGCCCGATGGAGATTGGGGGCGCGTCGGCGTTGCCGTATCTCCGGACGGCAAACGCGTATATGCTTCGCTCGATGCAGGGAAGAAATCGGGACTCTATCGCTCCGACGACGGGGGCGACACCTGGATTCTCGCTAACAGCGATCCGCGCCTCACCAGCCGCGCGTGGTACTTCAGCGACATAACGGTTGATCCCAACAATCCGGACGTGATCTACATTCCAAATGTCGCGCTGTATCGCTCCGAAGACGGCGGCAAGACCATCTCCATTGTTCGCGGCGCGCCCGGCGGGGACGACTACCACCAAATCTGGGTCGATCCCAAGAATTCTGCGCGAATGATTCTCGGCGTTGACCAGGGGGCGTCCATCAGTCTCAATGACGGCAAGACCTGGTCCTCCTGGTTCAATCAGCCGATTGGGCAGTTCTACCACGTGATCACCGACAACGAATTTCCTTACCACGTTTACGGCGCGGAGCAAGACAGCGGCAGCGCTGCGGTGTTGAGCCGAACCGATCACGGGCAGATTACTGCTCGCGACTGGTACATGGTTGGTGGAGGCGAAAGTGGATGGCTCGCGCCCGATCCTAACGATCCCAACATTCTTTTCGCAACCGGTGTATATGGCAGCGTGGTTCGCTGGGACCGGCGTACCTCGTTGAGCCAGGACATCACCCCGTGGCCGGCGCAAAACTTCGGCAGCGAAATCAACGAACGCAAGTATCGCGACCCTTGGACTCCGATGCTCGTCTTCTCTCCAGCCGAGAAGAACGCGCTGTATCTGGGAACGCAGTATGTCATGAAGACCACGGACGGCGGCCTGCACTGGGAGAAGATCAGCCCCGACCTCACGGGTACTTCATCAAACCTCGCAAGCGAAAAGCCCGCAGGAGCTACCACGGTGCAGAACGCCAAGGAGCGAGGTTTTGGCGTGGTGTTCAGCATCGCGCCTTCGCCGCTGAAGGCTGATCAGATATGGGCAGGTAGCGACACCGGGTTGCTCCATCTCACGGTCGACGGCGGCAAGACGTGGCAAGACGTTACGCCCAACGGCGTTGGCGACTGGAGCAAGATCGCCATGATCGAGGCGTCGCACTTCGATCCGGCGGTGGCATATGTTGCGGTGGATCGGCATCGGCTCGACGACCGCGCTCCGCACATCTATCGTACTCGCGATTACGGCAAGACCTGGCAGCCGATTGTGGCTGGCATCGGTGGACAATCTTTCGTCAATGCGATTCGTGAAGACACGACGCAGAAGGGGCTGCTCTTCGCCGGGACCGAGTTGGGCATCTATGTTTCCTTCGACGATGGCGATCATTGGCAGCCATTGCAATTGAATCTGCCGGTCACCTCCATCCGCGACATCACCATTCATGGGGATGACTTGCTGGTAGCTACACACGGTCGAGCTTTCTGGATTCTCGACGACATCACCCCATTGCGACAGATCGCGAGCCAGCCGCAAAGTGCAAATGTCAAGCTGTATCAGCCGGCCACGGCAATTCGCATTGACAACGATGTGTTCCTTGGATCGCCCCTTCCGCCAGAAGAGCCTGCCGCGAAGAACCCGCCTGACGGGGCCGTGGTCGATTACTACCTGAAGGCGCCCGCGAAACAGGTGACGCTCGAAATTTACGATCCCAGCGGAAAATTAGTAAGGCGCTACGCGAGCGGCGCGAAGGAACCAACTTATCCTCCGCTGCCGATTGCCCCGCGCTGGCTGCCGAAGCCCGTCGTCCTGGAAAATTCAGCCGGCATGCACCGCTTTGTTTGGGACCTCAGGTGGAGCAATTCCGGAAGCCCTGAAGAGATCGAGGAAGAAGAGGGTTACGGCGCTCCTCGGGGACCGCGTGTGACGCCTGGTATCTATCAACTAAAACTTACAGTTGACGGTGATAGCTTCACACAGAACTTGAAGGTGGAAATGGATCCCCGATCCGCTGCCACTTCGGCGCAGTTGGACGAACAGCTTCGTCTCGGATTGGAGATCTTCGGCGCGGTGCGTCGCAGCCGCAGGGCGGTAGCTGAAATCAGTGCGGTCAAAAAACATCTCGACCAGGTGCCGCAGGCGCTTGCCGGCCATCCAGAGCTGCTCAAACAGGTGGCACAGTTGCAGACGGCAATCACGAAAATTGAGAAGGGGAGTGCGCCGCCAGCGCCGGAGACGATGGGACTCGAAGCTGCAAACAGTGGCTTGGCATCGGCGCTCCGCGTTGTCGAAGGTGGTGACCGGACGGCGCCAGCACAAGCGATCGAACTGTACCAGCAGTCCGATGCGGCGGCGAAGGCGCGAATCGCCGAGTGGACCAACCTTAAGAGCACGCAGTTGGCGCAACTCAATCATGCCTTGCAAAAGGCGGGTGTACAGCCACTCCGGATTTCTGAGATCGAGCGCGAGGCGGAACACCTGGTATCGCAGTAGGTTTCCATGGTAGAGACGTTCTCGGCGGACGGACACCGGCGTTAGAATCATACGAGAGGTTCCATGACTCGATTCTGCCCGATGCTCCTAGTTCTGGTGTTGGCTACCGCGGGAGGGTTCGCCCAAAGTGGTCAAACTTCAGACGGAGAGAGCACATCGCGCCCGCAACCGGATGCGCCGGCGTCACCGCCTGACGCCCCTATCCCCGATCAAGGAACCCAGACGACGCCTCCAGCCAAGTCTGCAGCCAAGCGCACCATCAACAAACTCGACCCTCATTGCATTGACGCCATCTTTCATACCTGCTGGTCTTCGCCCGCAGCCACCTCTCAGAAGCCGATGTCCGATGACGAACAACAGGCAGCGAAGGACATCGAGGTAGGCTATTACTACCTCCGCGACAAGAACTACCTGGCCGCCGAGTCGCGCTTAAAAGAAGCGGTGGAGATCAAGCCCAACTCTCCGGAGGCGCTAATTGGGCTGGCACAGGCGCAACAGAAGCTTGGCAAACGCAATGATGCCCGGCAGAACTACGAAACCTATCTGAAGCTAAAGCCCAACGGTCCTGATGCAGAAAAAGTGAAGACCGCACTGGCCCAACTCAAGTGACGGCGTTGTGGCTTAGTACCCGTCACTCGCGGCTGTGACGCGCCTCGCAGCGTTTCCCGTAGAATGGGAACACCCTTATAAATGAATAGGAGCGTGTAGATGCGAGGCGACGATAAAGTTATCGAGCAGTTGAATGCAGCCCTGAGTTCGGAGTTGACGGCCATTGGGCAGTACATGGTGCAGGCGGAAATGTGCGAGAGTTGGGGCTATCACCGGCTGGCGGGCATCACAAAGACGCGGGCGATCAAAGAAATGCACCACGCCGAAGGCTTGATCGAGCGCATCATTTTCCTCGACGGAACGCCGGCGATCAATGTCCCCTTAACGCCCAAGGTTGGCGCCACCGTCGAGCAGCAACTGGAATTCGATTACGCCGACGAAGCCGACGCCGTGCGTCAGTACAACGCTGCGGCGAGGATTTGCCGCGAAGTCGGCGACGCCGGTACCAAAGATTTGTTCGAGCGCATGATTCAGGATGAAGAAGGCCACGCCGACTTCCTGGAGGCCCAACTGCATTCGATCAAAGAGATGGGTATTGGGGCGTATCTGTCGCAGCAGTTAGTCGATGCGAAATAACCACGCCACGCCGCGGACGCTCTACTCAAAAGAATACCGTTCGGTCAGGTTATGTCTGCGGTGCCAGCCGGCACATCTCCGTAAATTTGCTGACTCCAGATTCAACTGGCCTGCGCCCAGATGGACTCGAAGCCTGTAGCTGCCTCAATGACTCCAGTGAACTGGATTGCCAAATCACATCTCAATTTTGCTGGCCAGTAAAAGCGGTTTACAAAACTTATGTTTTCTTAACAACCCGCCTATCACGGGTGTGTTTAGGTTGTTATTGACTCCAGATGCCAACCCTAATTCCAATCCATCGACCCATTGCAATTCTGAAGGTATTTGCAGTCGTACTGTCTGTTGTTCTCTTCGTCGCCGCGCAAAAAGACGGAACCCAACAGACGCCACCGCCGAAATCAAGAGTTAGGGCAGTGGGGACCATCAAGTCGATCAGTGGCGATGCCATTACGATCACGAGCGACACGGGAGCAGAGGTCAACGTCATCATCCAGCCGTCCACGCGCTTAGTGCGCAGCGTTCCCGGTCAAACTGACCTAAAGAGCGCCTCTCCAATTCAAGTGCAAGATTTGCAGGTAGGCGACCGTTTGCTGATCGGTGGAAGCGCTTCCGACGATGGCAAGTCTGTTCTGGCCACAACGGCGATTGTCATGAAGAAGACCGACATCGCCGAGAAGCAACAACAAGACCGCGAGGAGTGGCAGAAACATGGTGTTGGAGGCGTTGTAAAGGCAGTCGATGCGGGTACGGATACCATAAAGATTTCGATCGGCACGCTGGCTGCAAATACTCTTACCATTCACCTCTCGAAGAACACCATCATTCGCCGCTATGCGCCCGACTCCGTGAAGTTTGATGACGCCAAACCCGGCACGCTCGACCAGGTCAAGCCGGGCGACCAACTTCGCGCGCGCGGCACACGCAGCGCCGACGGCAGCGAACTGACGGCTGACGAGATTGTTTCCGGCGCCTTTCGCAACATCGCAGGCACCGTGGTAACAACAGATCAGGGAAACAGTTCGGTCACGGTGATGGACCTGGTGAGCAAACGTCCGGTAACCCTGAAAATAACGGCCGATTCGCAACTTCATAGTCTGCCTCCGATGGTGGCGCAACGCATTGCCATGCGACTGAAGGGTGTCGGTCCGGCCGCCCCCAGCGGTGGCGCAACTGCTGGGGGACCGCCGCGGGGGAGTAGCGGCGCGACGCCACCGAACGGAAACGGCCCGGGACAACGCGCTGCCGGCGCCCCTGACTTTCAGCAAATGCTGAATCGCATGCCTGCGGTTACGCTCGCCGACTTACACAAAGGCGATGCCCTGATGATTGTAGCCACCGAGGGGAGTGCCGATTCTCCCTCGACAGCAATCATTCTCTTGAGCGGGGTTGAGCCGATTCTCACAGCAGCGCCCAGCCAGGCGGGAACGATTCTTTCGCCATGGAATCTCTCGGCGGGCGGCGCGGCTGGTGCAATGGGAGATACTCCCTAAGTCGTCTTTGTGAGAGTACGAACGTTTTCTATGCGCAATTGTGCCACCTTCGTTGTTCTTTTGTTTGCGGCTCTCGCACCCAGTATGCTGGCCCAGACCGCATCCGGCGCGCTGCGAGGCCGGATCACCGATCCATCCGGGGCGGTCATTCCTCAGGCAACAATCGCGGCGACCACTGCGGACGGAAAAACCGCAACGACAGTCACCAACGCTCAAGGAGTTTACGAATTCAAGGGGCTGGCCCCCGGAGATTACACCGTTACCGTGACCGCAAAGGGTTTTTCGGTTGATCAGGAAGAGGCGGTGAAGGTTACAGCCGGACAAGTTGAGCAGTTTGACATCGCGCTCTCTATCGCAGTTGAAAAGGAAAATGTGGAAGTTCAGGAGGAATCTCCCACGGTTGATGTCAGCCCGGAAAATAGCGCGGGCACGCTGATATTGAAAGGCAAAGACCTCGACGCTCTCTCGGACGACCCTGACGAGTTGTCGTCGGAACTGCAGGCGCTCGCTGGTCCATCGGCCGGGCCGAACGGTGGACAGATTTATGTCGATGGATTCACTGCCGGCCAGCTGCCTCCGAAATCGGCGATACGCGAAATCCGCATCAACCAGAATCCCTTCTCCGCCGAGTATGACAAGCTTGGTTACGGTCGCATCGAAATCTTCACGAAGCCGGGTACCGACAAATACCACGGCCAGTTCATGCTGAATGGAAACTCTTCGGCCTTCAATGCACTCAATCCGTTCGTCACCGAAACACCGGGGTACTACTCTGAAATCTTCAACGGAAACATTAGCGGACCGTTGGGCAAGAATGCGTCGTTCTTCATCACCGCGCAACAGCGCGACATCGACAATGTGAGCGTTATCGTGGCGCAAGTGCTGGGGCCGGATAACACCATCGTTCCTTTCAACGGCACTGTGCCGAGTCCAGCGAAACGGCTGAACATCAGCCCACGCCTCGATTTCCAGCTCTCCCAGAAGAACACGCTTACGGTCCGTTATCAGTACGTGCGGAATATTCAGGACAATGAAGGCATAGGCCAGTTCTCGCTGCCCTCGGTTGGTTTCAACTCCCATAGCACTGAGCAGACGGTACAGATCAGCGACACCCAGGTGATCAGTCCGACGATGGTAAACGAAACGCGCTTCCAGTACATCCGCGACAGCGACAATCAACTGCCGCTGAGCACCGAGCCAGAACTCATCGTGCAGGGAGCGTTCACCGGCGGTGGAAGTGCACAAGGTACGGTCGTCAGCAATCAGGACCACTACGAGCTGCAGAATTACACGTCGATTGCGCATGGCAAACACTTCATCAAGTTTGGCGGACGGTTGCGGGGTACGCTGTTCTCCAGCACACAAGACTCAGGCTTCAACGGCGCCTATAACTTTTCGTCGCTGACCGCATACCAGATCACCGAGGTCGGAATACAGGAAGGTCTGCCGCCCACCGAGATTCGCAAGATGGGTGGTGGGGCCAGCCAGTTCTCCCTGGTCGCTGGCCAGCCGCTTTCCGATGTCTCCATGATCGACGTCGGTCTGTATGCGGAGGACGAGTGGAGGATTCGCCCCAACATCTCGCTCAGCTATGGACTGCGCTACGAAACCCAGACCGGCATCCCGTATGAAGGTGACTGGGCGCCACGCGTTAGCGTTGCCTGGGGTCTCGGACACAGCAAGGCACCCCCGAAGACCGTCCTGCGCGTAGGCTATGGAATCTTTTATGATCGCTTCTCGTACGATTACCTGCTCCAAGCTGAACGCTACAACGGGGTCACGCAGCAGCAATACATCGTTGCTAATCCTGACTTTTATCCACAAATCCCCACGCCAGGCCAGCTTTCCGCGCTTTGCCAGCCTCCTAGCACTTGCCAGCTTTCCCCGACGGTCTATCAGGTACAGTCAAACCTCCACGTTCCCTATACCATGGAGGCAGCCTTCAGCGTTGAGCGCCAGGTCACGAAGAACGCTACACTCTCGGTCACCTACCTCAACTCCCGTGGCGTGCATCAGCTCTTTCTGCGCAACTCCAACGCGCCTCTGCCGGGAACTTATCCTCCCGACAATCCCATCATCCGGCCTTTGGGCGGGAATACCAATATTTACCAGTACAACTCCGGTGGCGTTTTCGAGCAGAACCAGTTGATCGTGAACGGAAGGTTAAGCGTAGGTAAGAAGCTATCGTTGTTTGGCTTTTACTCGCTGGGATATGCCAATAGTGACCTCGGTTCTGGTGGTCCCGTCTCGATTGCTGGAGGCGGAGGAGGCTTCGGCGGGGCCTTTGGCGGCGGTGGGGGCGGCTCGCCTCAGTTCCTCACGAATTCGTATAATCCCATGGAAGACTACGGTAGGGCAGCGTTCGATGTCCGTAATCGGATGTTCGTTGGGGGCACGATCTCGCTACCGTACGCCCTGCGTCTTAGTCCGTTTATCCTGGCTGACTCCGGTTCGCCCTTCAACATCATCGTGGGCCAAGATCTCAATGGCGACTCTATCTTCAACGATCGCCCTGCGCTAGTCGGCGCTGCCGGTTCAAGTGGAACTGTCAAAGTCACTCCGTACGGCACTTTCAACACCGTGCCAATTCCTGGACAGACCATAACTCCCATAAACTACGGATCCGCGCAGAGCCTGTTCACTTTGAATCTTCGCCTCAGCAAGACCTTTGGCCTGGGGCCCAAGGTCGAAAGCCATGCTGCTTCCGGTGGGATGCATGGCGGACCCGGGGGTGGTGGTCACGGCGGCGGGGCTTGGGGGCCGCGGACTCGCTGGCCCGGGCGGTGGACCTTTTATCTTCAGCGGTGAGACCAGCCGCAAGTACAACTTGACGTTTAGTGTCAGTGCACGCAATCTACTGAACAACGTGAACTACGCGCCACCTATCGGCAATCTGGATTCGCCGCTGTTTGGAACCTCGAACGCCCTGGCCGGCGCCCCCTTCTCCTCAGGATCGGCCAACCGTCGAATTGATCTGCAGATGTTGTTCTCGTTTTGAAAACAGGGGCTCATGGCTTGAGCGCTAGCTCTTAGCGATTAGCTTTCAGCCAGCAGCTGTCACCGGAAGGTCTGCCAAAAGCTAAGAGCCAAGAGCCGAATGACTCATTCGAATCCTGCAGCGCAGCTGTTGCTCAACGCCGCGTCGTGGCATGCTCTGCGGACGCCGATTCAGGCTTCAATACTTGTTCATAACCGATCGCAGCGCAGTAAAGGGCGCGATCGAAGAACTGCCCCAGGGAGCGAACTAGTTCCATGTCACCGATGAGGTCTTCTGGTTCGAGCAGACCTTCCAGCAACAAATAATCCCAAAGAACGTGCTTAGTCATCTGCACGGCAAACATCACCTGACTGAATGGCACTCCCTGGCGGGCCCGCCTTGCCCCGAGGCCGATGTACCGCTCTTCAATCTCTGATGGCGTCTTAGAGAGCAGCCAGTCGCCGAGATGGCAATAGATTTCGTAGCTGCGGTGCTTCAGTTCGTGAGCTGGAACTTCGCTTAGAAGTTCCTTGCACTCATCTGTCTCTTGTAGTCGGTGGATCAAGACCTCAGAAAGCTTGTCGGCATGTGCTTCGATAAGCTGCACCAACCTGACGGCGAACATAAGCTGCCTCCTGACTTTCGAGTGGAACGGTAAGCTGTTCCAAGTCCTGCCGCTCACGTCAGTTTGGACTCAATCGGGCGACTTAGCGGTGACCGCGCTACAAGCCGCCGTGACAAACCGGCCAAGCGTTCACGCCAGCGTAGCGGCCTCGCAGTGCTCCAACTCGTGCGCCACCGCTATGGACAAACGGCGAATCCCCTCACGAATCTGTTCCGGCTGCGCATTGGAGAAATTCAACCGCATATGCGAGCCGCTATCGCCCGACGGATAGAACGGATCGCCCGGCACGAAAGCCACGTCCTGGCGCAGAGCCGTGTCGAGCAGCTTCATACTATCGATGCCGGGAGGCATTGTGACCCAGAGAAATAATCCCCCCTGCGGATGCGTCCACGACACTTCCGACGGGAAGTAGTCATGCAAAGCCTCGAGCATGGTGTCGCGACGTTCTTTATATACCGTGCGAATTAGTTTCACGTGTTCTTCCATGAAGCCATCACGCGCTGCTTCGTAGGCTACCATTTGCGTGAAGCTGCTGGTGTGCAGATCAGTGCTCTGTTTCAACTGCACCAGCCGCGTGATCACGTCTGGCGGTGCGACGATCCAGCCCAGTCGCAGCCCCGGCGCCAACACCTTGGAAAACGTGCTCAGGTAAATGACGTTCCCGAGCAGGTATCCGTTGTCGCGTAGAAGATTGGTGCGGTCCAGCACGACGAGTGGCGGAATGTGTTCGCCCTCGTAACGAAGCTGCCCATAGGGGTCGTCTTCAATAATTGGAATGCCGTACTTATCGGAGAGCAACACCAGTTCATCACGCCGCTCCCGCGAGAGCGTAGTCCCGCCCGGATTCTGAAAGTTCGGCAGAATATACATGAACTTCGGACCGGAGCGGAGCGCGCGTTCCATTTCGCTGGTCTGCAATCCGTCGTCGTCGGTGGGCACGGTGACGTACTCAGCACCCATCAGATCGAAGGCCTGCAACGCACCCAGGTACGTTGGCGATTCAACCAGGATGCGATCGCCGCGATTGATCAATAGTTTGGCGATCAGGTCCAGCGCCTGCTGCGAGCCCGACGTAATGAGAATGTTATCGACGGTGGCGAGAATGCCGTACCGCGCCATGTGCGCCACAATCAGTTCGCGCAAAGGACGATAGCCCTCGGTGGGCCCGTATTGCAGCGCGATAGAGGGATTCGTGGAGAGAACTGTTTCGCAAGCCTCACGGAAACGCTCCACCGGAAAAATTTCCGGTGCCGGCAGGCCGCCCGCAAACGAGATCACTTCTGGACGCTGCGTGAGTTTCAGTAGTTCGCGGATGATGGAGCTTTTGGCTGTCTTTGTGCGTTGTGCGTATCGATGTGCCCAGGGCGCTGCCATACACACCTCCCCATTACAGCCCAAGTTAGCGCCGGTTTCACCCCCCTGTCTGTGACGTTCGACACTAGCTGCGGGTAACCTCGACCCGACACCCCAAGCGTCATCTGAAGAGGCTCATCTGTTCTGCTTCGTGCTGCTCCCGATGCGTCCTTTGGCTGCGCGAGCTAAACTCCAACCCGAATCCGTGTTTCTTGCGCAGGGTAGCCATCAACTCCGAAATGCGCCTGCCGTAGGCTTTGCTCACGAAGACGCGGTCGGCGAAGCGCTGGCGGTAGTCCTCAACCAATTCCGGGAATTCCTTCTCCAGAAACGGCAGAAAGACGCTGGCCGAGCATGGCTTCAGGAACAGGGGATTGGCGTAGATATATTTCGCGCCGGCCGCTTTGGCGGCGCGCACCAGCGCATCAAGCGCCGAGGGCGAATCGGTGATTCCGGGCAGCACGGGCGCGCAAATGACACCCGCATTGACTCCGGCGGAATTTAGTTCGCGCACCGCCTTCATGCGCAAGTCCGGGCGCGGCGCCCGCGGCTCAAGAATGCGCGCCAGCTTCACACTCATGGTTGTGATAGTGACATTGACGAAAAGGGCGTTATGCTCCGCGACCTTGCGCAGCAGCTCAATATCGCGCACGATGAGGTCTGACTTGGTGACAATACCGATCTCGAGCCCATGGTGCAAGGCCAGCTCCTCGAGAATCCCTAGGGTGACTTGGAACCGCTTTTCCGCTGGCTGGTAGGGATCAGTCGCCGTGCCGATGGCGATTTGTTCGCCACGCTTTACCTTCTTCAGCTCTTGCCGCAAGAGCCACGCCGCCTGCTGTTTGACGTAGATCTTCCGTTCGAAGTCCACTCCGTCCCGCATCTCCATAAACTCGTGGGTATAGCGCGCATAGCAATATTTGCAGGCGAACTCGCAACCGCGATATGGATTGATAGTCCAGTCGAACGGCACCCGTCGCGAAGTGCAGCGGTTCAGCAGCGCTCGCGAAGGAAGCGTAAAGTACTCGACCAGGTGACCTTGACGGATGGATTCCGCCTGTGAGGCAAGCTTGGCGATGCCAACCAGCGGAGCTGGCTGGCTTTCCTCGGTACCGATCAAATACGGGTTCATGAGAAGTAGTATTCGCTTTTTGTTCGCTTAATAAAAGGGTAAATCTGGCGGGGCTTGAAGTCAATAGCCGTGGTGAGAGTTACCGAAAGCCGATACGAACTCTGGAGCGGAGGCAGCAGATGCTGATGGCCAAAATTCGCGGCGAATGCAAAAACAGGCACGAGATCGGTTAATCCCGTGCCCAGAGGGTTCTATGCTCCCTGCCGAGAGAACTTTAATCGTTAGCTGAGACGTTGCCGCTGCGAACATGCTCGTGTTCGTGCTCGCAGGTCAGCGGACATTCGCCCAGGATCGGGCGGCAGGAGGGATCCTGTCCCACCTCGATCATCTGCGACGGTACCTTAACCTCGGCGAACTGTT
Source organism: uncultured Acidobacteriaceae bacterium (assembly GCA_963721155.1). GTDB lineage: Bacteria > Acidobacteriota > Terriglobia > Terriglobales > Acidobacteriaceae > Bog-257. Next base: position 105,197 of record CAVRID010000012.1, read on the forward strand.
CTTCTTCGGTCGAGTGTTTCAGCGCCGACAACGATGACTTGCCACTCGCGATTACCTGCGTGACTTCGTCGAAATAGCCAGTGCCGACGAAGCGCTGGTGTTTCACCGCCGAATAACCGTGGCTGTATTCGCGGGCGAATTCCTTCTCCTGCACGCGCGAGTAGGCGGTCATGCCTGTGTCTTTGTAGGCGCGCGCCAACTCGAACATCGCAAGGTTCAGAACGTGGAAGCCGGCCAGGGTGATGAACTGGAACTTGTAGCCCATCTCGGCCAGCGCGGGCTGGAAGCGCGCGATGGTGGCATCGTCCAGCTTCTTCTTCCAGTTGAACGAAGGTGAGCAGTTGTATGCCAGCAGCTTGCCCGGATACTTGGCATGGATAGAGTCAGCGAAGAACTCGGCTTCCTTTAGGTTCGGCTCCGAGGTCTCGCACCAGATCAGGTCGGAGTACGGTGCATAGGCCAGACCGCGAGCGATGGCGGAATCGATACCGCCGTGAATGCCGAAGAAGCCTTCCGATGTACGCTCGCCGTTCAGGAAGATGCGATCGTAGGGATCGATGTCGCTAGTCAGCAGATGTGCGCTGTTCGCATCGGTGCGAGCCAGGACCAGCGTCGGAACACCGAGCACGTCGGCTGCAAGACGAGCAGCTACCAATTTCTGGACAGCCTCCATCGTGGGAACCAGCACCTTGCCGCCGAGATGTCCGCACTTCTTGGCGGACGACAGTTGATCTTCAAAGTGCACGCAGGCCGCACCGGCTTCGATCATCGACTTCATCAGTTCGAAGGCGTTCAGCGTCCCGCCGAAACCGGCCTCAGCGTCGGCGATGAGCGGCGCAAACCAGTTGATTCCGTTCTTGCCTTCGGAATGGTGGATCTGATCGGCACGGGTGAGGGCATTGTTGAGGCGACGGCAAAGGTTTGGAACTGAGTCGGCAGGGTAGAGGCTCTGGTCGGGATACATCTGGCCGGCGTTGTTAGCGTCGGCAGCGACCTGCCAACCGCTCACGTAAATGGCTTTCAGCCCGGCCGAAACCATCTGCACCGCCTGGTTGCCGCTCATGGCGCCGAGGGCGGCGACGTACTTGTCGGTGTTCAACATCTCCCAAAGGCGTTCCGAGCCTACGCGGGCGAGGGTATATTCGATGGGAAGGGTCCCGCGCAAGCGCACCACATCTTCCGCGGAATAGGGCCGGGTGACCCCCCTCCAGCGCGGATCGGTCTTCCAGGACTTTGCAAGCTCAGCAGCAGTTTGATGCGCCGCCATATTCGTGATCTCCTCTCGGGTTCGGACAATGAGTGGGGTCTAACGACCACAGTTAAGTGCAGACTACGGTCTCTGGGTCATGGTGTTCGGGATTATGAACACTCATTCCACCGGATGTACAAACGATAGCTTTCGCCCGATGTCTAGGCAATAATGATGTTCATAATACTGAACACAAATTCGCCATTTGGCACCCTCCATTGGACTTCCCATATTGGAACGCGGGTTGCCCGGCGGTACGGTCTATCTCGTCGGCCTGAGCTTAAAGCTAAGCTCGCTGGCAGGGTTTGTCTGTGACATAGAGCTCACTTCAGAGTTTTGACGATCACCCGGCTTTGACACTGCTAGCCGGGATTGTGAACGCAAATTCATTATGTTGAACAGCTCTCGCGCTGTTAGACTGGGGTCATGGCGCGCCAAATTGAGAATCCCTCGACGGCGGTGGAGCGGACGCTGCTGATCCTGGAAGCTGCCGGGCAACGCGAGAGCGGCATGTCGAATGCCGATTTCAGTCGTAAGCTCAAGATTCCCAAGAGTTCGGCCAGCTATATTTTGCGGACCTTGGAGCAGCATGGCTACCTTCGTCGCGATCGCGACGATGGCAAGTACCGGCTGGGCATGAAGGTGCTGAGCCTGTCGCGCGCCGCCCTGAGCGGGGTGGACGTGCGCGACGTGGCTCTACCTGTCATGAAGCATCTGGTCGATCAGATCCACATCACGACGCATCTCGCCATCCTCGACCATGGCGAAGCAGTTTACGTGGAGAAGGTCGAGGCTCCCAGCTTCATCAAGATGGACACCTGGATTGGCCGGCGCATGGAAGTACATTCCACGGCTGTGGGCAAGGCGCTTCTCGCCTACCTGCCTTCTGACGAACGGGAAGCCATCATTCGCCAACGCGGACTGAAGAAACTGACACCGCACACCATCACCAGCATTGCCCAAACTGATGAAGGAGTTCGACCGTGTTCGCCAGTTGGGGTACGCGGTGGACGACGAGGAGAATAGTTTGGGTGCGCGCTGCGTAGGAGCGCCCATTTTTAACAGCCAAGGCATTGTCGAAGCCAGCGTCGCTTCCACCGGGACGATCAATGCCGTGCCCCGTGACGCTGTGCCCCGGCTGGCGGAGACGGTGAAGGACGCTGCTCGCCGCATCTCATACCAGATCGGCTATCGTGGGCCGTATCCGCCGGTCGCAGCGTAGGATTTTCGTTTCCTGTTGTTTTGACCGCTCAGCCGGCAAGTGCTAACTGCCTACTGGAACTGGCGTCGCGATCTTCGACGCGAAGGCCAGCGGTTTCTCGTCCATGCGGAGGAACCAGTGCTCCATAACAATGTTGCGGCAAAAAGAGCGGTTCCTCAGCAGAGCGCGACCGCAAATTTCGCGTAAGGGTTGGGGAATGAAGTGCGCCACCGACTCAAATGCGTTCGGTTTCGGGCGTAGCCGGGCATACAACAGGTCACGATAAACTTGCAATTGAGCGGCACTGTAATCGCCTTGCGCCGACAGGATGCTGTGGGCTGCAATCAATCCCGACTCAATCGCCGGACGTATGCCTTCACCGCTCTCCGGGTATGCCAGGCCCGCGGCGTCCCCAACCAGCAGAATAGAGTCATCGACGATCCTCCGCTCGGAATGCCCGAAAAGCCAGTAAGCATGCCCCAGGATACCTTTGCCGGGCACCTCGATATTTCTGCTGCGCTTTAGAAAGCCAAGGAATTGGCTGCAATGCTGGGAGAGGCCATGATTATCCACGCGGCCGATTCCGACTGTCAGGACATTCTGCTTGCGAAAGACCCATCCATAGCCGCGCATGTCGCGACAAAAATAAAGCTCCGGCAGTTCGCCTGCGACGCTGCACGTGGCCGCCTGGGATGGCGGCATCTCGAACTCGATCTCTCGTGCGACCACCGATGGTGCCGAGGCTTTATTACCCAGAAAGCGGGAGACCGGACAAAAGTGTCCACCCGCGCCGACCACAAGTCTTGCCTTGATGCTGCCATTGACGAGCCAGCCATTCTCGGTGCGCTCGATGGAGTCGAACGGGATACCCTCACGGACCCGCGCTCCGCAACGGTGCAGAAGGTATTCGTCAAACTCGCTTCGCAAGATGCCATAGCTGATAGTTCGACCGTAGGAGACATCAACCTGCGGCTCTGCGATGGCGCTCAGGCGAAAGCCGCTGATGGGTTGAAGAACCCGACCGCGAGCATATGCTTCAGGATCGATCTCCAGCGACTGGAGCACCAGCGGAGTGATCCATCCTCCGCAAAGTTTGTTGCGCGGAAAAGTACTGCGGTCGATTACGAGGACGTCGAGACCTGATTGCCGAAGCCCCCAGGCGCAAGAGGAGCCCGCCGGACCGCCGCCGACAATTAAGACATCGCAGGAGTCCATAATTCGTCGTCTGCCTTATCTTGGTCCCGGCTGATGCTGCTATACAGACGGCTGCGCGTCTCTGGAACCGATTGACACTGTGCCCCCGTGAACACTACCTGGAATAACTGCAGGGTACCCACCCGAAAGGCGGCGATGGATCCAGCAAGATACAGCCGCCACATACGTGCAAAAGTTTTCCCTTGCATCTGCACGACGCGGTCGTAAGCGCGGTCAAATCGGCTCAGCCAGTGTTCGATGGTTCTGGCGTAGTGCGGGCGCAGGTCCTCGACATCGAGCACATAGAAGCGCTGCGGTTCCAAAACCTCCATCGACTCGCGGAGGGTGGGCGCATAGGCGCCAGGGAATATGCGCTTTCGGATCCAGACACTAAACGGCATACTGCGGCAGCGGCCAATGAAGTGCAGCAGCCCACGGCCCTGATCACCGATCGTACGCTGAATCACCTGGCCTAACTCGGGATAATGCTCGCGCCCCACATGTTCCAACATGCCGACGGAAACAAATGCGTCATAGCGGCCATTGATATTGCGATAATCGTCCTCGACGAACTCGACCATGGAGGAGAGACCTTTCTCCTGAGCCATCTCGCGGGCCACTCGAATCTGCTCATGCGAAATATTGAAGGCCTTCACCTTCACGCCGTAGTGCTCGGCCATGTACATGGCGAGTGAACCCCAACCGCAGCCGGCTTCGACCACCGTCTCGCCTGGCCGGAGCCATAACTTCCGGCATACCAGGTCGAACTTGGCTTCCTGGGCCTCTTCCAGCGAAGTGTCTTCATTGGGGAAGTAAGCGCAGGTGTACACCATAAGCTCGTCCAACCATAGCTTGTAAAACTCGGTGGGGAGATCGTAGTGGTGACGAATGTTTCGCGTCGAGCCATAGCGCGTATTGGCTTGCACCCAGGCCAGCCACTTCGACATCAGCCGCCAGCGCAAGTTCCGCACTACGCGTGATGACGGGTAAATGGACTCGAGTACGCGAACCAGGTCACCGTCGACTTCAATTCGCCCGTCGGAATAGGCATCCCCAAAGACGACTTCAGGATTCATCACCAGCCCAGCTAGGGTAGCTCGATCGGCAATCCGGATAGTACCGATAGATGACGAAGTTGTGCCGGGTTGGTCTTCAACGTGAGGAAGAGACAGCGATATGGGGGCCGTACCCACGGCCTTACGGACCGCTTTGAGCAGGGAGCGGTCGATCCAGGAGGCATTATTCAGGGTCACAGTATTCTCCATTCATACCGTAACAACCCGAGGGATCAAGACGTAGCCGTTTACTTAGATGAGCGAAGTCGTGGCGAGGACAACGAGCCGGTCCGGCGTAGATCAGTTTGCTAACAGGATTTACGAAGCGGTCGCGGAGCGACGGGGTTACCGTTGACATTGTTCTGCCCCGAGCAACAAGACTCATCGCAGTGAGCTGACGTGAGTGCAATACTAACACTGGCAGCCCGGCTCCCGGCAGCAAAAAAATGCGCGCTTAACGAAGCGTATTAAGCAATGGTTTCCGTGCTGGCAATAGCTATGCTTTAACGAAGAGTCCAGGCGGGAATTCTCGGCTCTCGATCGTTAGCGTTTCATGGAGAAAGCTATAACGGCCGCTTCCGCCAGACTGCTAAGAAGTAGTGCTAAATGTGTTTGCGGGCCCTTTTCACCAAGCCCTCGCGCTCCAGCGAATCGTGGATGTTATTCCACACCTGCGGGCTGGGGTCTTCCATTGGGACCAGTAGCTTTGCCGCCTCTGCGATGTAGCGCAGATCAGCGACGAGATCGGAACAGACGTGACAGGTCGCAAGATGCTGCTGCTCCTCAGCGCTTCCGCCTCCGTCAATGATATAGGGCAGGACTTTTTGAAACTCGGCGCACGTCATTAGTTTTCTCCCCTTGGAATCCCGAGGGGATGTACTCCCTTTCCACCGTCGTCTTTCCGGGGAGCGCTGCCAACACCACCCTGAGAACTTCCGGTTAGGATTCCTCGCTCTCGCCCTTGCGATCTCGCCTCGCTGGCCGGCGCTCTATCGCCTTGCTTTTCTCTCTGCCTGGCTCAACTTCAGAAGGTCACGGAGCTTCATCCGTGCTTTGTGAAGCTGCGATTTACTATTGCCGATGGAGCAACCCATCATCTCGGCAATCTCATTGTGTTCGTACCCTTCCACGTCGTGCAACACAAAGATGATGCGGTATCCAGGTGGCAAACTCTCGATGGAACGCTCCAGGTTAACGCGGTCAATCGAACCCGCCAGGACATTGTCCCGGGCGCCGATGTCTCTCCTGGGACCATCTTCCTGCTGCGGTTCCAAAGTCTCGTCCAGAGAAACTTCCGGAAGCCCTTTCTTGCGTAAGTGCATGAGGACCACATTCACCGCCAGGCGGTGCAGCCAGGTCGAGAAAGCTGACTCGCCGCGGAACGTTGCGATCTTGCGGTAGAGCTGAAGAAAAGCTTCTTGCGTCAGATCTTCTGCTTCCGCCGTATTGCCTACCATCCGCAAGCAAAGCGAATACACGCGTCGCTTGTGCAGACCATACAGAGCCTCGAAGCATTCGGCATCGCCCTGCTTGGCGCGGTCAATGGCTTCGTGCTCAGAGATGCCATTAGCTAGAATTTTCTTGGCAGTCGTCAAATTGTTGTTCTCAAGCTACTGGCACCTTCGATGCAAGAACGGCCGCATTTCGTTGCCTCGGCACCAACGGTGACAAGTATTAGAGCACTGTCGAGATTTGGCGGACAAGGAGCCCATCAGAGTAGCCTCAAGCACCTCGGCAAAAGCGGCCGCCGGGTCCGCACTTTCCTTCCAGGGTGATCGTCATGCTTGCGAGTGCGTGGTAATAGTCTCCAGCCCGTGCGCGTTTGGGCCGGTCTCGCGCTGACGCAGCAAGAGCGAGAACAGCAAGGCCAGGAAGCCAAGAATCGAGAAGATCCACATTCCCAACGCGTAGCCGTGGAAATTGGTGGGTCCGGCGTGGCTTATGTCGTTGGCCTTTCCGATCGCAAGGTTGAAAATGAAGAAGCCGATCTGCTGCAATAGGCTCATTAGCGCGTAGGCTGTACCCAGTCGCCGCTCGTCCACAATGTAGGCAACGCAGGGCCACATCACCGCCGGGATCAGGGAGAAGGCAATTCCCATTAGGGATACAGGAACCAGCAGGGAGATGCTGCTGTACGCGATCATCAGGTACACCGGCATCATCAGGAAGGATCCTAGGACCATGAGCGTGGCGCGCTTGCCGATCCGATCGGCGAGCAGTCCGAACAGCGGCGTGGCGATCATCGCGGAAAAGGGAAGCAGACTATTCAGCCAGCCAGCTTGTTGCTGCGCCGAAGCGAAGGCAGCGGTCGACGTCGCGGCCGCACCCATCTGGGAGAGGAATTTGCTGGTGAACAAGTCAATGGCGAACGTACGGAAGGGAAAGATTCCAGAGTAGAACGTGAAACAGAGCGCGACCACATACCAATACGAAAGATTGAACTTCAGCCCCTGACGGAAACTAAACTTGTCCGGCTCACCCGACTTTCCGAGGTGGTAGCGTGTCTCGGCATAGGTTTCGAGTGCCCAGTAGATCAAGGCCCCAATTACGGCCAAAGACCCGACCACCACGGCGAGCACCAGCGGACGATGCCAGCTCGGCTGGGCATTGACTCCATTGGGAAAGAACGCGAACTTGGCCCAGGTCGGCGAATTGTCAGCGGCGATGGAAGCGATTCGCGCGATAGTGAGATTGATACCGAAAGCGAAGCTAAGTTCCTTGCCTTTGAACCAACGCGCCAGAGCGGTCGTAACCGCCACGATCTGCGATTCAGCGCCCAGTCCGACGACTGCACGGCCAGCCACCATGAGATAGAAGTTGCCCTTCAGCGACGTCAACAGAGCGCCCAACAGAATGAGGGCCGAGAAAAACAATAGAGACTTCTTGATCCCGAAGCGGTCGATGAGAATGCCGCCGATCAACAGCGTCGCCACCGCCGCCACGCTATAGCTGGCATTCAACCAGCCGAACATGGAGGCGGAATAATTCAGCTGCTCGAGAAATATTCGCTCCAGCGGATTGATGCTGTCGTAAATGTAGTAATTGCCGAACATGGCCACGCTGACAAAAATCAGCACTAACCAACGATACGATTTGCTCGGCTGCGGGCGGGTATCGACCAGCGTTTGAGTCACAGACATCCAGGCGGCCTCGGTTGACGTGAAGGGAAAAGATAACAGAAGAAGCAGTAATTGTTCCTACTTCACCGCTATATTCACCAGCCTGCCTTTCACCACCAAGACTTTGACGACCTCTTTATCGGCGATGGCGGCTTTGACCTTGGCGTCGGCAAGCGCTAGTTCGCGCACCTGCGCCTCCTCGGCGTCGGCGGGAACTACGATACGGCTGCGAATCTTGCCATTCACCTGGATCGCGATCTCCACTTCCTCTTCCTTCGCCAGCGCGGAATCATACTGCGGCCAGGGCGCGCGCAACAGGTCGGAAGTTTCGCCCAGCATCTCCCACAACTCGTGTGCAAGATACGGTGCGAACGGCGCCAGCATCAGAACCAGCTTGTGCTGTGCATCGGCTACCAGCGCCGGAGGGGCTTCCGATTCGCCACGTTGAACGCTATCTTCGTACGAGTGCATCTCGTTCAGCAACTCCATGATGGCTGCGATTGACGTATTGAAGTGCCAGCGTCCGCCGAAATCCTCCGTTACCCGTCGGATCGTCTGGTGCAACTTGCGCTGCATCTGACGCGCCGCCGGCGACAACTGTCCGCCATCGCGACTGGCTGACGTCGTTCCGTTTGGCTTCGCATTGCGCGCGACGAAACGGTACACCCGCGAGAGAAATCGGCTGATGCCTTCCACGCCTGCATCCTGCCAATCGAGATCGCGGTCGGGCGGGGCGGCAAACAGCGTATACATGCGCGTCGAGTCCGCGCCGTAACGCCCGACCATGTCGTCGGGCGACACCACGTTACCCAGGCTCTTCGACATTTTGGCGCCCCCTTTGATCACCATGCCCTGGGTGAACAGGCGCTGCGCCGGCTCGGAATTCTTCACCAGCCCCATATCGCGCATTACCTTAGTCCAGAAGCGCGAGTAGATGAGGTGCAGGATGGCGTGCTCGACTCCGCCAATATATTGGTCGATGGGAAACCAGTACGCGACAGTGCCGGTATCAATGGGCTTGGTATCGAGATCGGGATTGGTGTAGCGATAGAAGTACCAGGACGAATCGACGAAGGTGTCCATGGTGTCGGTCTCGCGGCGGCCGGGAGAGCCGCACTTCGGGCAGTTCACATTGACGAACTCTGGCACCTTGCCCAGCGGCGATCCACCAGCCAACGTGATGTCCACGTTGTCCGGCAATAGTACTGGCAGATCTTTCTCCGGGACCGGCACAATGCCGCACGCCTGGCAATAAATCATGGGGATCGGCGTGCCCCAGTAGCGCTGACGACTGACCCCCCAATCCTTCAAGCGATACGTTACTGTTGCCTTGCCAAAGCCATGATCCTCAGAAAACTTAGACATCTTGATAATGGCTTCTTGGCATGGCATTCCTGTGTACTCGCCGGAGTTAATTACCAGGCTGTTCATCTCCGTGAAGGGCAGGACCGGTTCATTGGGCTCACCATCGGGAGCGTCTCCCTCACGGCGCGGCAAGATCACGACACGGATGTCGAGGTCATACTTCTTGGCGAACTCGTAATCACGCTCGTCGTGCGCCGGTACCGACATGATGCCGCCGGTGCCGTAGTCGAGCAGGACGTAGTTGGCCACCCAGATGGGCACCTGTTCGCCGTTGAACGGGTTCAGTGCATAGCGTTCGGTAAAGACGCCGTGTTTTTCGATGGCGCCAATGTCGCCGACTTCCTTGGCCTTGCGCTGCTCCGCTATCAAATCTTCCACCTTGGCGAGCAGGTTGGGATCGTTGGCGATCAAATCGCTGACAACGGGATGCTCTGGCGCTAACTGCAGCGAAGTCGCGCCGTAAATCGTGTCCACGCGCGTGGTGAACACGGAGATCTTGTCGCCCGCCGGTCCTGCGACGCCGTCGAGTTTGAAGTCAATCAGCGTGCCCTCGCTGCGGCCGATCCAGTTGCGCTGCATGGTGCGCACCTTCTCCGGCCATCCTTGCAAAGTATCTAAACCATGCAACAGTTCGTCAGCGTATTTCGTGGTGCGCAAAAACCACTGTTCGAGCTCGCGCTGCTCGACCGGCGTATTCTCGTGCCGCCAACAACAACCGTTGGGCAGCACCTGTTCATTGGCCAGAACCGTGGCGCACTCGGGGCACCAGTTGACCTTGCTCTTCTTGCGATACGCCAGCCCTTGCTCGAAGAACTTCAGGAAGAACCACTGGTTCCAGCGGTAGTACTCCGGCAGGCAAGTCGCGATTTCCTTCGACCAGTCGTAGGCGAAGCCCAGACGCTTCATCTGCACCTTCATGCTGGCGATGTTGTGCAGCGTCCATGCCTTAGGTGGAGTCTGGTTCTGGATGGCCGCGTTCTCGGCGGGCAGGCCGAACGCATCCCAGCCCATAGGATGAAGCACGTTGTGGCCCTGCATCCACATGTAGCGCGCCAGTGCGTCGCCGATGGCGTAGTTGCGCACGTGTCCCATGTGCAGCTTGCCCGAAGGATAAGGCAGCATCTCCAGTACGTAATACTTCTTACGCGTGCTGGTCGGGGGTTCGGCGCGATAGAGATCAGGATTCTGCGCCCAGCGATCAGCCCATTTCTGTTCGATCGCCTGCGGTTCGTAGCGCTCGGATCGAGCTGCGACTTGGGACTGTGATTCTGTATTCGGCTCTTGAGTTTTGGAGTCGGCCATAAGGGTTCTTTAGATGCGATTGGGGTAAACCTTGATTTTACAATGACGGCGCGCGCGGTTTGCGTTTGCGCATTGGCAATGACCTCGCCTCGCCAACCAGCGCCCTCAACGCATTCACGTTCATCAGGTCGTCGAGCGGCTCGTCTATCGGCGTCTCGGCAATGAACGCTGCATGGGCGAGACGCGGGTCATTCAACAGCCACCGAAATGGCGCGAGGCTGATGCTCCCCTTACCGATGTGCTGATGCCGGTCGAGCTTCGATCCGCGCGCCGCCTTGGCATCGTTGCAATGCCAGACGTATACGTTCTTTAATCCGATCGTTCGATCCAGTTGATCGAGCGTATCTGCAAAACCGCTCTGGCTCACAATGTCATAGCCTGCGACGTGAGTGTGGCAGGTATCGATGCAGGCCCCTGCAGGCAAGAAGCCGCTCAACAAGTACAGCAACTCGGCAACTTGTTCGAAGTTACCTGCAAGGGAGAACTCTGATCCAGCCGTGTTTTCAATCAGGATGCGCAAGTTGCCCGCAGCCAGGTCCAGTCCGTCCACTGCCTGCTCGATGGCCAGCGCTACTCGCTGCAATCCTTCTTCACGGCTGCTTCCACGGAACGAGCCGGGATGCAGCACCAGGAATTCAGCGCAAAGAGCCAGCGCCCGTTCCACCTCGCCGCGAAAGGCAGCGATGGATTTGGCATGAAACTCAGGATTGCCCCCTGCCAGATTCACCAGATAGTTGGCATGGATGACTAATGGCTTCAGGCCGTATTGCTCGCGCAAGCGGGTCATTTCTCTGCACTGCGATAGCGCTAAGTCATATGGCTTCCATTGCCGCGGGCTGGAAGAGAAAATTTGGAACGTGTTGCAGCCTAGCCGGTAAGCACGCTCCGCGGCATTTTCCACTCCGCCGGCTGTTGAGGTATGGATGCCGATCCTCCGCGCCGTCAGCTTAGGCGGTCGTTTCGGCGGAGGCAACAGCTTCAGAATGTCTTTTTCTTTGTTCTCCGAATGGTGTGCCATGAACGTTTTATTCTAAATGTGGATGCCGGGCAAATGTCTGCGTGGCTGGTTCATTCCCAGCGGCGCAGCATCCGCGATACACTATGGAGCACCGAACAAGGGGTCCCCATGCTTATCGTCATGAAGGCGCACGCCTCCGAAGAGCAAGTGGAGCGCGTATGTAAGAAGATTGAGTCACTGGGCTTTCGCGCGCATGCCATGCCCGGAGCCTCGCGCACCGCCATCGGCGTCACCGGCAACCAGAACGAGGTTGAGACCGGCACCTTCGATGAGATGGAAGGGGTGCAGGAGGTCATCCGCGTCACCAAGCCGTACAAGTTGGTCAGCCGCGACCTGAAGGAAGAAGACACGGTGGTGCGCTTCTCCAACTCTGACGCAACCTTTGGCGGCGACGAGGTCGCAGTCATCGCCGGCCCGTGCGCCATCGAATCGCGCGAGCAGGCGTTCGCGACCGCGGAGTGCGTGGCCCGCGCTGGCGCCCGCTTCTTCCGTGGAGGCGCCTACAAGCCGCGCACTTCTCCCTACACCTTTCAAGGCTTGGCGGAGGAAGGCCTGAAGATCCTGGCAGAAATCCGCGATCGCTTCGGCCTGCTGATCGTTACTGAGGCCATCGATAACGAATCTCTTGAACTGGTGGAAAAGTACGCTGATGTCATCCAGATCGGCGCCCGCAATATGCAGAATTATTCACTGTTAAAGCGGGCGGGCAGGGCGCATAAGCCGGTGCTTCTGAAGCGCGGTATGTCAGCGACGCTGGAAGAATTGCTGATGGCTGCCGAATACATTTTGAGCGAGGGCAACTACAACGTCATCCTGTGTGAGCGCGGCGTGCGGACCTTCGCCGACCACACGCGCAACACCCTCGACCTTAGTATTGTGCCGGCTGTGCAGCGGCTGAGCCATTTGCCGATCATCGTCGATCCCAGCCACGGGACCGGCAAGCGGAACAAGGTGACGCCCCTGTCGCGCGCCGCGGTCGCGGTCGGCGCGGACGGGCTGATCATCGAAGTTCATCCCGACCCCGACCGCGCGCTTAGCGATGGCAATCAGTCGCTGTTTCCGCAGCAGTTCGACGACCTCATGGTTGAGGTTCGCCAGATCGCAAACGTGCTCGGCCGTTTTGTCGCCGAGCCTGTTAGCAACCCGGTCCGCCGTGCCAATGCAACCGCTGAATCGGCCACCACCCGCTAATGCAAATCGTCTCGTCATGGCTGCGGCAATCTTCGGCGCGGCAATGGCAGGCTACTCTATGCGTAATCGTCGTGACCCTCGGCTCGGCGGCTTGCCATCAACGTGCAACCGTCGAGCCTGGCTACCATGAGTACGCTTACGTTACGAATGGCCAGAGCAACTCCGTCAGCGTCCTCGACCTGCTGCAGCTTCGTAATGTTAAGACGATCCCAGTGGGTGCGAGTCCTACCGGTGTCGCCGCCAGCCCTACCCGCAATGAGATCTACGTTGCCAACGCCGAATCCAACAACATCAGCATCATTGACGCCGAGCGCAATGTAGTCGCGGCGACTATCGGCGTTCATCGCGCGCCTTACTTTGTCTCCGTTGCATCCGACGGAAAGCGTGCTTACGTCGCTAACTCCGGATCAGCCAATGTCTCAGTCATCGATCTCGGCAGGCGGGCGGTGATCGCCACCATACGGGTCGGTGGCGGGCCGGGTTTGGCGAAAGTCTCGCCTGACGGCAAGCTGGCGGTGGCTAGCAATCGCGCCGATAACACGGTTTCCATCATCGACACACAGAAGCTCACAGTGCGCAGCACCGTGCCGGTCTGCCAGCAGCCGCAGGACTTTGTCATCCTGCCCGACTCGAGCAAGGCATTCGTGGCTTGTCCTGGGTCGAACCAGGTTGCCGCTGTCGACCTGAAATCGGACCGCTTGCTGACCCTGCTTGACGTCGGCAAGGTGCCGGTGCAGCTTGCACTGAAGCCCGATGGTGGCGAGCTGTTCGTGAGCAACTTCGGCAGCAATAATTTTTCCATTGTCGAGTCCGGAAACAACGAGGTGGGCGGTAGCTACTTGATCGGAGACAAGCCGGTCCGGGGAATCGTCACCTCCGATAACAGCCTGCTCTATGTCAGCGATTTCGGCGCTGACACGGTCAGCGTCTATGCGATTGACGAAGGCCGCGTAATTGGCACGGTTCAGGTGGGCAGCCATCCCGATGGGCTGGCGTTAAGCCCGGATGAGGAGCATTTGCTGGTGGTGAATTCGCGCTCTGGAGATGTTGCGGTTGTGCGTACGGTAAAGACCCGTGACAATTCGAAAATCAGCGCGGAGCGCGCGCTGGTCACACTTATTCCGGTTGGCAATCAACCCAATGACATCGTGATTAAGGCGTTCCAGGTGGGCGGAGTGAAGAAATGACAGGTCGGGCCAGCTTTTCCACTGGCGGCTAAATTGGGCCGCCATAGGATTTGAAAGAGCGCGGCCTCAGCTCTTCAATGAAGGCAGTGTCATCCTCCATGCTGATTCGTGAACACGTTGCTCTGGCCCCGTTCACCACGCTCGGCGTCGGCGGCCCGGCTCGCTATCTCGCGGAGGCTACGAGGGAAGCCGAAGTGATCGAAGCGGTGGAGTTTGCCCGCTCGCAACGATTGCCACTGTTTATTCTGGGTGGCGGCAGCAACGTGGTTGTCGCCGATTCAGGCTTCGCTGGGTTGGTGCTCAAAATTGACATCAGGGATTGGTCGAGCACCAGCACGTCGCAGGAAGAGACCTTTTTCGCCGCAGGTGCGGGCGAGGATTGGGATGCTCTGGTGGCACACACCGTGAAGGCAAACTGCGCCGGTCTCGAGTGTCTCAGCGGAATTCCCGGCACGGTTGGCGGCACTCCGGTGCAGAACGTCGGTGCATATGGACAGGAGGTTTCGGAGACGATCCGAGATGTGAGGGTTCTCGATTTGCAGTCGTTGCGAATCCGGGTCCTCTCCAATGCGGAAAGCGGTTTCACCTACCGCTCCAGCATATTCAACACTACAGAGCGCGACCGTTACATCATCTTGCAGGTGTCGTTCGCGTTGCGCCAGGGCGGCAGACCGACGATCCGCTATGCTGATCTGCAGAAGTACTTCGCCGTGCGTGGAACCAATCCTACCTTGGCGGAAGTCAGAGCCGCGGTGCGCGAAATTCGTCTGAGTAAGGCCATGCTCATCGTCCCCGGCGATGAGGATGCGCGGAGCGCTGGCTCGTTCTTCAAGAATCCCATCGTGGCGCAGAGCTTCTTCGAAGAGCTTTCGGAGCGGCTGAGGTTGCGCGGGCTGCAAGTGCCCAGCTATCCCGCTGGCGACGGTTTTCGCAAACTATCTGCGGCTTGGCTGGTCGAGCAAGCGGGATTTACGAAGGGCTACCGCAAAGCTGCAGCAGGTATCTCCCGAAAACACGCGCTGGCGATAGTCAATCGCGGAGGTGCGACCGCCGCTGACATCGTCGCGCTGAAGGACGAAATCCAGGCGCGCGTGTTGAGTGAGTTTGGCATCGAGCTGCAGCCCGAGCCGGTTTTTATAGGATTCAAGTGACCCGGCCCAGCGAGAAAGAAGAGCCCACCATGGAGGCACGGAGCTTCGTGGAATCAAATTTTCTCCGTGCCCTCCGTGTCTCCGTGGTGAATAATTTCCGACGGATCACCGTTTTCACTCGCTCGGCACGCGCTTGTGCCATTCAGTTGCCTGCTCGTACGCGTGAGCTAGCCGGAGAACGGTCGCATCGGCGCCGGGCTTGCCAGAAATTTGGAATCCCACCGGCAGCCCTTCTCGCGTAAATCCGCAGGGGACCGATACGCTCGGCCAAAAGAGCACGCTAAAGGGTGACGTGTTGCGCAGTAAATATTTTGTCTCGAAGGGGCGAAGATCATTGATTCCCAGTGCTTCCAGATCCGAGATGCGCGGCGCAGCTACCGGCACGGTCGGCGTAACAATTAGGTCAAAGCGCTGGAACAGTTTTTCAGCGTTGTGCCTCTCTGCGGATAGGCTGCGCCAATCGCGGATGTAGTCGGTGGCGCTGATGCCGGCACATTTCAGAATTCGAGGCAATGTCTGGGGCTGGTAAAGCTCCGGATGCCTCGTCACCATCGCTTCGTGGTACTCGTAGATCTCAGCGTTGAAGATGGTGCGGTGCGCGCCGGCCTCCAGTTCAACATCCGCAACCTGCGCGACCAAAGTCTTGAGCACGACCAGCGCCTCTTCCACGCAGACGGCTACCTCGGGCTGGAGGTCATCATAAAAGTCCTTGCGAGGAGCCCCGACCTTAAGTCCAGCGACGCCGTCATCGAGTGCGGCCCAGTCGTTGGGCGCGCTAGACCCAGCATTGGTCGCCACCGCCCCGAGCAGAAGCGCTGCATCTCGCACCGTACGCGTCATCGGCCCAACCGTGTCGAAGGATGTCGAGAGCGGCACAACGCCTTTGCAACTCAGCAAGCCCGCGCTCGGACGATGTCCGACGATCCCACATAGCGCTGACGGGCAGCGAATTGAACCCGCCGTGTCGGTTCCAATCGCCGCAACGCAGAGTCCCGCCGCAACCGCTGCCGCCGACCCTGACGAAGATCCTCCGGTGATACGCAGGTGATCCCAAGGATTTTTCACGGGGCCAAAGGCGCTCACGATGCCGCTCACGCCAAACGCAAACTCGTGCAAGTTGAGCTTGCCAATGAGCACCGCCCCCGACTGTTTTAGCTGGCGAACCAGTTCGGCGTCTTCGGACGGAACCCGATCGCGATACTGACTGCTGGCAGCCGTGGTGCAAACTCCTGCTGTATCGAGGAGATCCTTCAGGCCAATCGGAATGCCGTGCAGAGGTCCGCGCCAGCGGCCCGCCATGGTTTCTTCTTCAGCCTGCCGCGCCTGCTCGAGCGCAGTCTCCGCAGTAACGGTGATAAAGGCATTCAGGGTCGGATTCAGTTGCTCGATGCGCGCGAGGCAGGTGCGCGTGAGCTCCGAAGGAGAAAGTTTGCGGGTGCGAATCTGCTGCGCGGCTTCGGTGAGGGTGAGCATGAGGTTCGTCTACCTGAACTCGTCCAACTCTTGCGGATTGCGCTTTAACTGCCGGCGCCAGAAGAAATAAAACGGTGCGCCCAGAAAGACGATCGCGATGCCGATCAGCGTTTCTTTGGGGCGTGTGACCAAGGAGTTCAGCGCCCAGGCCCCCGCCACCAGCACGTATAGTGCTGGCAAATAGGGATATCCCGTACACCGATATGGACGTGGCAGATCGGGCCGGGTACGCCGTAGTACGAATAATCCTGCCACTGCTGCCGTGTACGACAGCACCATCATGAACATGACGTAAGTGTAGAGCTGGTCGAAGGTGCCGCTTAGAGCGAGGACTGCGGCCCAGGTGCTCAGCGAGATCAGGCTGAAGGCCGGCGTGCGGTAGCGAGGGTGCACGCGTCCCATGGCATGAAAGAAGACGCCGTCGCGGGCCATGGCAAACGAAACCCGTGCGCTGCTAAGGATGGCGCACGACATTGCCCCGAAACACGACAGTGCGATCACGGCGCTGAGCCAGCGAGCGGCGGTACCGCCGAACAGGTTGGTTGCGGCGACATGGGCAATGGTCTCTTCCTTCGCGACAGTTGTGATCGGCAGCGCGTAAAGATAAACCGCGTTCACCGCCAAATATATGACGCCTACCAGCAAAACGCCCATCACCATGGCGCGCGGCAGCACGCGCTGCGGGTTTTTGATCTCACCCGCCACCCAGGTGACGTAGACCCAGCCATCGAACGCCCAGAAGACGCCGATCAGCGCGACGCCAAATGCCGAGATCATGGCCCCCAGCGACATCGGGTGGTCAACCGGGATGCTGACCGCGTAGTTCGACCAATGACCGTGGCCAATCGCGAGGCCAAGCACGATGAAGAGCCCGATGGCCGTGAATTTCGCCCACGTCGCAACATTGATCAGCGTAGCGCCGCGTTTTAGTCCGAGCACGTTGATCGCAGTCAGCAGAATGATGGAACAGATGGAGACCAGGTGCCCGCGTGTGAGTGTCCATCCGAATATAGTTGCGACCGGAACATGAGCGGCTGCGAAGGGCAGCACCGCGCCGAAGTACTCGGCGAAGCCGACAGCGAGCGCTGCAATGGTGCCACTCTGGCCGACGGTAAAGATCATCCATCCGTAGAGAAATGCCGGGAACTCGCCATAGGCCTCCCGCAGATAAATATATTGCCCGCCCGCCTCGGGGAACATTGCTCCCATCTCTGCGAAAGCGAAGCACGCCAGCAGTGAAATCAGGCCACCTGCCAGCCAGACTCCCAGGAAGAACAGCGGCGTGCGCACCGCGGAGGCAATCGGACCAGCGGTAAGAAAGATGCCGGAGCCGATGATTCCGCCGGCCAGGAGCATCACGGAATCATTCAGCGAGAGGCCCCGTACCAGTGAGGGTTCGTGCTGCGCCGCGACATTGGGCCGCGCTGTGGTGGGCTGCGCCATGGATCAGCCCATTCCGAGGTCCTCGGGCATTTCGAGCGGAGTACCGCATGTCCGGCAGATCACGGCCGAACAGTCGCCGCAGGTGAGCGGATCGTCCACTTCCTGGGCACAGTTAGGACAATACAGTTCCGGCGAATGCGCCGAGCCGTTGGTTGGTTGTTCGGGAGTTTGAGCCATTCCGTTCCCGGAGACTGTAGCATAGATGGGTTGGCGAAAAAATAGTTTAGGTGGACACGAAATTCCCGAGGAGATCATGATCGACAAGAAAACCATTGCCGCTGACGAGCGTTTGCGCCAGGAGTTCAACCAGTGGGCCGAGCAGGGCCGCGGCGAGGAAATGGAGAACCACCACATCAGCATCACTCAGCAAACGCTAGCGCGGATGGAACTCAAGCCGGGCGACCGCGTGCTCGACCTAGGCTGCGGTGCCGGATGGGCCAGTCGCCTGATGGCCGATGCCGTCGCCAACGGGGAGAAGCCGGGGCAGGTGATCGGGCTCGACGTGTCGGACGAGATGATTCGGCGCGCGCGTGCCAGCTCGACGACCTATGACAACCTGATGTTCGTGGTCGGCTCGGCACAGCAGATTCCGTGGGAGGAGAACTTCTTCGACAAGGTGCTGTCGGTTGAAAGTTTTTACTACTATGCCGACCAGGACCGCGCTCTAGCTGAATTGTTTCGGGTGCTGGCGCCGCACGGCGAACTGTTCATCCTAATCAATCTTTACAAGGACAATCCCTATTCGTTGCGCTGGGTCGACGAGTTGAAGGTGCCGGTGCAGGCGCGCTCAGAGGAGGAGTACATCCAGTTGCTGAAGGCCCACACCTTCGAAGATGTGCAGGCGGTACGCGTCCCTGATTTGACGCCGACGCCAGCAGAGTACAGCGGAAAATGGTTCAAGAATGCCGAGGAGTTGCGCGACTTCAAGCGGATCGGTGCGTTGCTGCTGATTGCGCGCAAGCCCGACTTCGAGTCTCCGCCGCCAGGTTATGAGGTGTATTGAGAATTCAAGATCAGAGCCGCACTCCAAACCTGCGGGTGTTGCGCCTTGAAGGGGCACGGCTTTCAGCCGTGTCGATAGATGCGAGTGGGAAGTTGGGCTTCAGCCCCTGAGGGAATTCGCAGTTCGCTTCAAAGACCGAAATCCCTCAGTGGCTAAAGCCAACGTTCGACGACCTCGTTACGGCATGGCTGAAGCCATGCCCTTTCAAATCGTCCAGCGGAGCGACTAATCCAGAACATTCAATACCCTTCCGAACGTTCGCACTTTAGCTACTGCGACTCTGAACCTACTCTCATTCTCACTTGCACGAGGGCACGCCGTTTTCAATCGCCGTGCCTTCTTCGTAATCGTTCCAGGTTTCGATCATGAGGAAGGGAAGCGGGTGCTGCTCGTTGTAATAGCGCCGGAACATGCGCAGCGTATCCTCGAAGGTCTTGCCACAGCGTGAATTCATCTTGCGGTTCTGGCTCCAGCTGGCTTTGGAATCGTTAAAGCCGGGCCAGGCCGCTCCCACCGCAATTTTGTTGGGATAGTTGGCGATCATGGTGTGGTAGAAGTTATCGAGATATTGCTGGCCCCAATTGCTGCCGTCGGGCTTCCATCCTTCAGCGCCCGGTGAAACCCAGGCATAGAAACCATCGAAGGCGCTCGCATACTGGGGGTGGATGTCTTTCATGATCAGCAATGGCGGCTCTTCCCAAGAGTTGACGGCCTGGCGCACACGGTTCCAGTCCGTATGTCCCGCCTTGGGGAAGATGAAAATCATGGGCCGATCATCGTAGCGCAAGTACGAATCGCGCGGAACCACGGCCTGCGAACCCAGATAGCGATCGTGAGCATATTGCAGGTCGGCGATGACGGCGTCAGTGGCGCTGGCGGGATCGCTGTCGTCCTCGTCATACATCAGAACAACCTTGAAGCCCTTCTCGGAGGCAATTTCTTGCATCAGCGAGTAGGCCTTGTCTTCAAAATCATGATGCGCGCCGTACCAGTTCACCACGAAGCCTGTGATGCCCAACTGTTTGGCCTGGTCGATCTGTTTCTCGATCTCCACCCGGTCCTGCGAGGAGTAGCCGGGGCTAATGTGTCCAGGGCGGCCAAACCAAGGCTGGTAGGCAGCCAGCATGATGGGATTACTTGAACCGCCGACAAAATGGTTAGCTGCCAGACTTGAACGCACAGCGGCATGCTGGCAGCCCACGGCCGTCAGCAATCCGACTATAAGCGCCAGCAGTAAAGGCCAGCGCAGATTGATTTTTCCATCAAACATGATTGCAACGCTCTGTGGAATTACCTGGATACGGGTCAAGAAGCTTAGATGATAAATTGCGCGGCAACGTTGGACGACGCCAGGAAGTCTGTTCTAAGAATGTCTAAAACAAACAACTGCCAACTGCATCGCTGCACCTTCTAGACACACCTGAAGCGGTACAATAGGAGAAAAGGAGAGCCCCAATCATCATGACCTTTCATTTCCCGCCTGTTGCCCGTACACTCCTCAGCACCTCCAACGCATTGTAGGGGCTGCGCGGATCTTCCTCATGCTTGAAGAATGCATAGGTCTCCAAGCCGTCTGCGATGCAATGTCCCACGCGATCAATCAGCTTCTTTAGATCTTCAGCCGAATAGCCGGGCTGACGAAAGCGAAAATAAATGTAGCTTGCGGTGCGAACCTCGGGCGTGTTGAGTTTCTCCGTCTCCGCAACGCACAACGTCGCATTGCGGTCGTGCAGTGCCTGGTAAATGTCCTCGCTGAACCACGACTGGTGGCGGAACTCGAATGCAGCTTTGAAATTGGTGGGCAGTATCGCGAGGAAGTCTCGAAGCACCGCGATATCCGCTTTGGCGGTTGGGGGCAGTTGGAAAAGCACTGGCCCTAGTTGCGTGGCCAACGGTTGCAGCGTTGGCAGGAACCGCTGCATCGCCTCTTCGACATTTTGCAACCGGCGAATGTGCGTGATGTACTGGTTGGCTTTCAGGGCGAAGCGAAAATTCGGACCGACATCCGCCATCCATGAGGTGGCGGCCTTCTCTGTCAAATGGCGGCGGAAGGTGTAGTTCACTTCGACGGCGGTGAGCTGCGTCGCATAATACTTCAAGAAGTTTTTCGACGAAACTTCCTTGGGGTAGAAGTCGGGCTTCCAGATGGTATACGCCCATCCCGAGGTGCCTACAAAGAGGGGAATTTCTCCTGACTCAGCGCCAGTGCGTTCGTGGATCATAGGCCAAGCCTCTCTACGGTTAGCAAGTAGCGGCCGCCTGCCAAAATCAGGGCAGCGGCCGTTTATTATTTTATTCGTAGATCCAACGAACGAGTAAACAGGGACACAAAGTTCCCGCCTACGCTTCTTCCGGCGGAACTAGGTGGTCGAGTATCCCCCTGAGGTGTCGGGCCAAAACTTACTTCAACTTGAAATTCCAACAGCGCGAGGCGATGTCGGTTATCCCCGTCTCCTGAAAAGCGTTGCCCGAATTCGGCTTGCCCGTCAAGTCAACCTCGTGACCCACGTCATCCCAGAGCTCGCGATTATCGCCGACTACCTGGTGGCTTTTTCCCTGGTGATCCAGGAGTGTGTAATGGCCTTTGCTGCCGCTGAGACACCCTCGGAGGTCAGCCGATTGACCAGCCGTCGCCGCTTGGTTGGCGGAGGACGAGGCATAGTTCGAATGAGTCATTGTTTGCGCCGCTGCTATGGTCGCCGCCAACGTTAGCATCGACAGCAACAAAATCGCCGTCTTCATTTTCTTAACTCCTGCGGAGCTGGTACGATTCGTGCCGAACTGCACGCGCTGTCGCCAGCTCCATTGGTTTAGAACTCAAAGGCGAACGCCGCGGTTGTCTCCGGTCGCGGCGCGGCGAAAGAGCTAAGACCAATGGCTAAGTTCCCTTTCTGGAGCGATGCTTGCGGGTACCGGAAGTGGATTTTCCGCGCGTAGTAGTTTTCCTGCTTCCTGCCTTCTCCTTCGAGTTACTGGCCGCGACTACGCGCCTCGTCTTCGTCGGTGGCGACTTCGCGGCGAGGGCGGCCTTTACCTGCTGTAAAGCCTCCAATGGCGGCATCTTCTGCTTCAACTTCAGCACCGGCTGGAACAAATCTCCGTACTTCTTCGCACGCTCGAGTACCTGGTCCGAGGTGAACACCAGCAAGCTCTCGTCCCCTTTCTTGAGGCAGCTCTCCACTTCCTTCCAATCTACGGGAGTGGACGCTGTTGGTCGCTCTTTGGCGCGCAGCGAGTACACACAAACTGTTGTCTTGTGATCGTCGTTCTGGCTCCAGTCCACCAGCACCTTGCCGGTACGGAGCGTCTTCTTCATGTCGGAGACGACGAGGTCCGGATGCTGCCGCTCCAATAAGCGCGCCAATTCATGCGCAAAGGGTTTGGTCTGCTCGTACGTCACGGCGGTGTTCAGCGGAACATAAATCTGCAGTCCCTTCGATCCGGAAGTTTTTGCGAAACTTTGCAGCTGGAGGTCTGCGAAAATGTCGCGCACCCATAGTCCGACCTGGCAACATTGCACGATGTTGGCGGGCGGACCGGGGTCGAGATCGAAGACCAGGAACGTCGGCCGCAAAATGTCTTTGCCGAGCGACAGGCTGGTGTGGAGTTCGAGGTCGGCAAGGTTCGCCGCCCATACGAGTGTCGGAAGGTCCTCGGCAAGGCAGTAGTTCATCCAACGATTGTTGCCCTCACTCCACACGCGCGCGGTCTGCACCCATTCGGGACGATGCTCGGGGCAATTTTTTTCGTAGAAAAAGGGTCCGCTCACGCCGTTGGGATATCGCTTCATGGTCAGCGGCCGCCCGCGCAAGTGGGGCAGCAGCACCGGTGCGATGCGCACGTAATAGTCGATCACCTGCCCCTTGGTGAATCCGGCTGCCGGATACAGAACCTTGTCGAGATTTGAAAGCTTCAGGTGCCTTCCCTCGATGTCAACCACGGTCTCTTTGCCCATCGTCTCCTCGCCGCTGCACAGAAATGATGCAGGTTGGGCGGCCAAGTATGCAACTTGAGCGCGGAATGTTGCTTGCTATATCGTCCGATTGCTCGCCTCGGTTTGACTTGTGCGTCCTTATCTGTAACGTTTTAACTTATGCATAATCACGTCTGCGCCTCTGGAGGCACGATGAAGCGCTGGTTTGCCAATTGGACTTGTCTGCTCCTGCTGCTGGCTGCTTTGCCGATGGCGGCACAGGACCTGGCGTCGTACGAGAAACGCGTTTCGGTGAAGACTCTGCCCAACGGCTTAACGGTCGTCCTTTGGCGACGTCCCGAAGCACCGGTGTTTTCGTTCTTCACCCTGGTTGATGCTGGCTCGGCGCAAGACCCCCGCAACGAGACTGGTCTGGCCCACATGATGGAGCACATGGCCTTCAAGGGTACGCCTGACATCGGCACCACCGACTATGCCGCCGAGAAGCCGGCGCTTGAAAAAGTTGAGCAGACGTACGCGGCCTATGAAGCCGAGCGCATCAAGCGTGTAGGCCAGGATCCGCAGAAGCTGGCGCAATTAAAAAGCGCTTGGGAGCAAGCGATCAAAGACGCCGACAAGTACGTAGTGCAGAACCAGTTCGGCGAGATCGTGGAAAGCCATGGCGGCGTGGGCGTCAACGCGTTCACCAACTACGACGAAACCGGCTACATGTATTCCATGCCGTCGAACATGATCGAGCTATGGGCGGCGCTGGAGTCGGACCGGTTGGCGCATCCGGTGATGCGCGAGTTCTACAAGGAGCGCAATGTGGTGATGGAAGAGCGCCGCATGCGTACCGACAGCCGGCCCACGGGGCGCTTGGTCGAGCAGTTTCTGGGCACGGCGTTTATGGCCAATCCGTACCATCGGCCCACCATCGGTTACGCCTCAGATCTGCAAAGTTTTTCCGCCACCGATGCGGCCGAGTTCTTCAAGCGACATTATGTGCCAAGTAACATGGTGATCGGACTGGTTGGCGACCTCGATCCGGCACAGGTTTTTCCGATTGTGGAGAAATACTTCGGCCAGCTTCCCACCACGCCGAAGCCGGAAGAGCCGTTCACTGACGAGCCCGCGCAGAATTCGGTGCGCGAGGTCACCCTGCACGATCCGTCGCAGCCGTTCTATCTTGAGGGCTACCACCGGCCGAGCTATCTCGTGCCGGATGACGCAGTATACGACGCGATCAGCGATATTCTGTCGAACGGACGGACCTCACGCTTGTACCGGTCGCTGGTTCGCGATAAGAAAATAGCGGCCTTCGCTGCGGGCTTTACCGGCTTCCCGGGAATAAAGTACGGCCACCTGTTTGCGTTCTATGGCGTTCCGTTGCCCGGCCACACCAACGAAGAGTTGCAAAAAGGGGTGCATGAGGAGATCGAAAAGCTGAAGACGCAAGACGTTACCGACGACGAATTGCAGATGTTCAAGACGCGTACCAAGGCTGACCTGATTCGCGGGCTCGCAAGTAACGAGGGACTGGCGCAACAGCTGGCGACCTATCAAACGCGCTACGGCGATTGGCGCGAGCTATTCCGTTATCTCGACAGGGTGGATAAAGTCACAAAGGCTGACATCCGGCGAGTTTCGAACCAGGTCTTCACTGACAGCAACCGCACGGTCGGCGTCATCCAGACCCAGACGGCAAGTAGTCAGGCCCCGTCGGCAAGCAAAGGAGCGGAACAGCAATGAGCGTATTCAAGAACCCCGTTCTCTGTTGTCATCCTGAGCGGAGGCGGCGCGGCGCCGCCGGAGTCGAAGGATCCGCTGTTCTAGCCCTATGTCATCTCTCGATTCCGCTGTTCTGCTTCCTGCTGCTCTTTACGGCCCTTAGTGCCGCCCAGATCACGCCTTGGAACAAGATCCAGCCTCCGCCCCTGCCTGCGTTTAAGCCTCAGGAGCCAGTTCGGATTCAATTAGCAAACGGCATGGTGATCTTTCTGCAGGAAGATCATGAACTGCCTCTGATCGACGCGACAGCGCGCATTCGTGGAGGTTCCATTTCGGAGTCATCCTCCAAGACCGGACTGACTGATCTCTACGGTGAGGTTTGGCGCACGGGAGGAACCAAGACAAAGACGGGTGATGAGATGGACGACTTCCTGGAAGCGCGTGCGGCCAAGATTGAAACCGACAACCAGTCAGACTCGACAACCATTTCACTGAATTGTCTGAAGGGTGATTTTGATGCTGTGTTCGAGATGTTTCTCGATCTGCTGCACAATCCTGAGTTCCGCCCCGACAAGCTAGAGCTGGCAAAGGAGCAGATGTACACAGAGATCTCGCGGCGCAACGATAACGTCGATTCCATTGTGCATCGCGAGAGCCGCATCATCGCCTACGGCAAAGACAACCCTTATGCGCGCGTTCCCGAATACGCTACAGTCGCTGCCGTGACCCGTGAGGATCTGCTGAACTGGCACCAGCAGTATGTTTATCCCAACAACATCATCTTTGGCATCACCGGCGACTTCGATGGGAAGGCGATGGAAGCCAAGCTGCGCCAGGCATTCGAGTCGTGGCAGAAGGGACCCGAGGCCAAGCAGCCCGACATCAAGTTTGTCGGGCCAAAGCCGGGCTTGTATTTCGTCCGCAAGACCGACGTGAACCAGAGCAGCATCGACATGCTCGACCTTGGCATCGAGCGCAGCAACCCCGACTACTTCGC
Organism: uncultured Acidobacteriaceae bacterium; assembly: GCA_963721155.1. Lineage (GTDB taxonomy): Bacteria > Acidobacteriota > Terriglobia > Terriglobales > Acidobacteriaceae > Bog-257. The sequence goes on from CAVRID010000012.1 coordinate 130,789, forward strand.
CGTCACGGTAATGAACGAAATGTTTGGCGGCAGCTTCTCCTCGCGGCTGTTCAACCATTTGCGGTCAGGAAAAGGCCTGGCGTACGCAGTGGGCGGAGGTGTCGGCTCTAGCTGGGACCATCCAGGTGTGACCAATATCGACATGCAAACCAAGAGTGCCAGTACGGTGGAAGGCATCGAGGGCCTTAATGGTGAGATTGATGACCTGCATAAGAATGCGGCAACCCCGGAGGAACTAAAGCGCGCCAAAGATGACATCCTAAACTCGTTCATTTTCCAGTTCGACACGCCGGAAAAGGTGTTGCGCGAGAGGATGGCCTACGAGTTCTACCACTATCCGCCCGATTTTCTGGAGCGCTACCGCAATGAGGTTGAAAAGGTAACTGCGGATGACGTTTCCCGGGTGGCTCGGAAGTACGTCCACAAGGACCGCATGGCCGTGTTGGTAGTGGGCAATGACACGGAATTCGGCAAAGGGCTCAGCACACTTGGCCCGGTGCAGGACGTGGATATTACGATCCCTCCGCCGCCGGCGAGCTTGATGCAGCAGGGACCGGGCCCCGCGCAATAGTCCTGCACATAACAGAGAAGCGGGACTGACTGGCCATGGAAAGATGCTGTCTCAAGGCCCCGCCCCGACAAAATACTGCTGTCGTAAGTGTTCGCCTAGGGTAGATTTTGCGTATCGCTTCAGGCTGTGGCTGTTGTATCTTGGAGCGCGAGGCCCCGTATGATTCGCCTGATCCGCGAACTGATCCGACCCTATCGCGGCACGCTGCTGATCATTCTGCTTGCGATGATGGTCGAAACGGCCATGAGCCTGGCTGCGCCGTGGCCGCTTAAAGTCATTATTGACAATGTGGTCGGGAGCCACAAACTACCCCATTGGCTCGATCAGATGGTGCGGCCCATGCTGGAGGGCGGTGGCAAGTTACAGGTGGCCGGTCTGGCGGCGCTGGCCGTGGTCATCATCGCCCTGCTAGGCGCGCTCGCCTCTTATATAGACAACTACTACACCGAGAGCGTCGGGCAGTGGGTGGCGAACGACCTTCGCCTGCGCACGTACCATCACTTGCAGCGCCTCTCGCTTGGCTACTACGATACCCATCAGACCGGCACTCTCCTCAGCACCATCACCACCGACATTCAGACGATCCAAGGTTTCGCGTCATCGTCCACGCTCAACATCTTCGTTGATCTGCTGACCATCGTCAGCATGCTTGGCTTGATGTTCTGGCTCAACTGGGATTTCACCATGATCGCCGTGGGTGTGACGCCGTTTCTGCTGTTCTTCGTATCGCGCTTCAAGAAGGCGGTGAAGAAGGCCACCCACGAGGTCCGAAAAGAACAAAGCCAGATCGTTGCCGTGGTGCAGCAAGGTCTGGAGTCGATGCAGGTGGTCAAGGCTTTCGGGCGTCAGGATCTAGAGGAACAGAACCTCGCCGAGGTGAGTCACGCGACCGTTAATGCCGCGCTCGCCGCCCGGCGTGTCAAGTCAATGCTCTCGCCCATCGTGGCGGTTACTGTGGCGCTCTGCACCGGGGTGGTGCTGTGGCGCGGCGCGCATCTCATTCTCGTGAGCGCCATGACGGTCGGTGCTCTCACCGTTTACCTGTCTTACCTAAATAAGTTCTTCAAGCCGGTGAAAGATCTGGCTACCACTACCAACGCTATTGCTCAGGCCGCGGTTGGGGTCGATCGCATCCGAGCCATTCTCGATACCGACGACATTATTCCCGAACGCTCTGACGCGATCGAACCGGCGGCCATTAAGGGCGAGATCGTCTTTGAGCACGTCGCCTTTGCCTATGCCGCCGACGCTCCGGTGCTCAAGGATGTCAGCTTTACCATTAAGCCGGGTCAAATGGTCGGCGTCGTAGGGCCGACGGGCAGCGGAAAATCCACGGTAGTTAGCTTGATTCCGCGCTTTTACGATTCCACCGCGGGCATAGTGAAGATCGACGGCCGCGATGTGCGCGATTATAAAATTCAACCGTTGCGAGATCAGATCGGCTACGTCTTACAGGACACGGTGCTGTTCCGTGGGACCATCCGCGACAACATCGCTTTTGGTAGTCCCAAAGCATCCAAAGAGGAGATTGAGCAGGCAGCAAAGTTGGCCAACGCCGATGAGTTTATTTCTCGTATGCCAAAAGGTTATGACACCATGGTTGGTGACCGAGGACTGACTCTCTCCGGCGGTCAACGCCAGCGCATCGGAATTGCCCGGGTGATGGTTCGCAACAGCCCAATCCTTTTGCTCGACGAGCCAACCGCCGCTCTCGATAGCGAGTCGGAGCGCAGCGTGATCGAAGCACTCGAAAGATTGATGAAAGGCCGTACCGTAGTGACCATTGCGCACCGCCTAAGCACCATTCGCGATGCCGACCTGATCATTGTGGTGAGCGGCGGAGTGGTAGCCGAATCCGGGAACCACGACAAATTGATGGCGCGGAACGGAATCTACGCTGACCTCCATCGCACGCAGTTTGAAGATGCCGCATCGGCGAAGACGAGCGTGCAAGCGGCGCCGTAGGATGGCAGCATAAGCGATGTCCCGTGCGAGCTGTCGGACTTCACCGTTCATCTTTTGGAATTGTCATTATGAGTGAAGCGAAGAATCTGCTTTTGTCCGCAGCTGAAGAGCGGCCGGGGAAAGCAGGTCCTTACGGTTTTAGAGCCTTTCGTGACGACGACCCAGTCTGTAGAAGTTAAGGCTCTGTGTCCGCAGTGTCTCTGTGGTGAAGCGATTTTTGTGGTGAAATGCTTTTTGTGGATCGGCGCAAACGCTTCCGCCAGCCATGATGAAAGGTAACCCATAATGTCCCGGTCCTTAATCGTATTGCCCGACGATACTGCCAAGCCAATCCTGGATGCGATCAACAGCGCGTCAAAATCGCTGCGCATCAAGATGTTTGTCTTCTCCGACCCAAGTTTGCTGCAAGCGGTCACCGCCGCGCACCAGCGCGGAGTGAAGGTGCGCATCATGCTCAACCCCGCTCGCCGCAGCGGAGAGGCCGAAAACGAGGATTCCAGGAAACAGCTCACTGCCGCCGGAGTCGAGGTCATCGATAGCAATCCTGCCTTCGACCTCACCCACGAAAAGTCGATGATTGTCGACGACGACATGGCGTTTGTGAAGTCGCTGAACTGGCAGACCAAGAACCTGACCGAGACTCGCGACTATGCTGTGGTCACAGCGCACGGCCATGAAGTTAAAGAGATCAGCGACTGCTTTGAAGCCGATTGGAACCGCCAGTCATTCGAGCCCGGAGAACATTCCCATCTGATCTGGTGCGTTGGTAATGGGCGGCAGCGAATCGGCCAATTCATCGACGAGGCCAAGCATTCACTGTGGTTACAGAACGAACGCTATCAGGACCCGGTCATCATCGAGCGCCTGGTGCGGGCCAACCGCCGGGGCGTGAAAGTTCATCTGATGGCACGGCCGCCGCACAAGTTGAAGAAGGAGAAATTAATCGAAGGCGTCGGCGGCCTACGCATTCTTGATGATGTAGGCGTCAAGGTGCACAAGCTGAAAGGGCTGAAACTTCACGCCAAGCTGCTTTTTGCCGACGGTGTGCGAGCGATTATCGGTTCCATTAACATTGCGCCGGGTAGCTTCGACAGTCGGCGCGAGCTAGCTATCGAGGTGCGGGACGAAGATATCGTGGAGCGGCTTCACGAGGTCGTTCATCATGATTGGGAAAACTCACACCCTCTCGATTTGACCGACGAGGGCCTAATGGCCGAACTCGAAGAGCACGATGAGAATCTGGTTGAAGACCTGGCGCTGGAGGGTCAAAAGGCGAAGGGGGCAAAAGGGAAGAGTTGAAGGTTTGATTCTGCTCGGGTAGAGGTGGTCTGGCCCGCATCCAATTTGCAACTTAACATCAACGCAAGAAAGGAAAATCTACATGGCTGACGACAAGAAGTGCGCCCACACGATGTGCCAATGTGTAGTTCCACAAAACGAGAAGTATTGCAGCGAATATTGCCACGACGCCCACATCGAAAAGGAAACCGAGATCCAGTGCGACTGCAAGCATCCCGCTTGCGCGCTCGATTAAGAATCCATTAGGCCGTCACCCGCAGGTACCCATCCTTTCGCTGGCTTTGCGAAAGGGTGGGATCGTCAACTCTCCGCTCGCCATAAGTCCCCGCGCCTCGCCACGCATCCTTCGTCGCTGTACCATGTCATTGCACGCAATTACTACGGAGGATGTCATGGTACCTGCACTTGCAGAGTTGGAACCCAAGCCGGTTTGGAAGCATTTCGACGCGCTGGCCGCGATCCCGCGCGCTTCGACCAAAGAAGCTGCCGCACGCGAATATGTGCTGGCGCAAGCCGCTCGCCTTGGTCTTGAGGTCGTTCAGGACAAAGCCGGCAACATCGTTGTCCGCAAACCCGCACATAAAGGCCGCGAGGGCGCGATTATGGCATTGTTGCAGGGTCACCTCGACATGGTTTGCGAGAAGAACGAAGGCACAGCCCACAACTTCGATACCGATCCCATCAAAGTTGTGCGTAGTGGCGACTGGCTGAAGGCTGATGGCACCACCCTCGGCTCCGACAACGGTGTTGGCGTGGCGGCCGCACTGGCGGTAATGGAGAGCACAGACATTGCGCACGGTCCGCTGGAGTTCGTCTTCACCATCGACGAGGAGACGGGGCTCACCGGTGCCGCGGAATTCCAGGGCGGCGTGCTTAAGTCCAGTTACTTTCTGAATCTCGACAACGAAGAGAAGGGAACTCTGTGCATAGGTTGCTCGGGTGGAATGACCACGACGGCTCGCCGCAAGGTCACACTAAGTCCGACAAGTGCAGGCGCAAGCTGGCGCATCAAGGTGTCTGGCCTTAAGGGCGGGCACTCCGGCGTGGATATCCATCAAGGCCGCGGCAATGCTCTGCGGGTCTTGGGCGCCGTGCTTCATAAAGCGCTCGAAAATCTGCCGGTGGAAGTTGCCGACATCAAAGGCGGAAGCGCACAAAATGCGATTGCCCGCGAGGCGTCGTCCATCGTGGTGCTGGACGCGTCGAAGGAAAAAGAACTGAAGGCACTGGTTGCGACCGCGGAAGAGGAATACAAAGCCGATCTTGGCAGCTTCGATCCCGATTTGCAGATCACGGTCGAGAAAGCCGACCGCCCGGAAAAGGTTCTCGACGCTGCTGACGCAAAGGCCGCGGTCGCTCTTCTAGTCACCATGCCGCACGGCGTCCTGGCGATGAGTCCCGACGTTCCCGGGCTAGTGCAGAACTCGACCAATCTGGCGATCATCGCCATCAAGGGCGACACGATCGAGATTGTCACCAGCCAGCGCAGCGCGATCGAGAGCAGCAAGCAGACGGCCGCACGCATGGTCGCCACCGCGTGTCGGCTGGCGGGTTTCGAGGTCGAGCATCGCGGCAGCTATCCAGGATGGAAGCCCGAGCCCACCAGCGAGATCGTGCGCAAACTTCAAGCAGTACATGAAGAGTTGTTTGGTGAGCCCGCGAAACTGATTGCCATGCACGCCGGCCTGGAGTGCGGCGTGATCGGCGAGAAGTATCCTGGCATGCAGATGGTGTCGTTCGGGCCGACCATCGTCGATCCGCACAGCCCCAACGAGCGCGTCCAGATCTCTTCCGTCGAGAGCTTCTGGAAGTATTTGAGGGCGGTGCTGGAAAGGATTTGAACCGGGGCAACGCAGAAGACTTCTGGTGGCTACACTCCGAGTGCAGCGCGAGTCTCCTTGACAATCTGCGCCACCGGCGGGCCAACGTCGATGGTGACGGTATCTTTTGGTTCCTCGAGGGTGTCGAACTGGCTGCGCAGCAGATGAGGATTCATGTAATGCCCGTGGCGCGAAGCTAGTCGCTGGGCAATCAACTCGTAGCCGCCACGCAGGTAAACAAACTTGACCTCCGGGCTGACCTGCAAAACCTCGCGGTACGAAGTCTTTAGTGCCGAGCACGCCAGCACGATATTCTCTCCCGCCGCCAACCACCCGGTGATGGCGCTGCGTAGGGACTGAAGCCATGGGGCACGGTCTTCATCGGTTAGTGGAATACCCGCGTGCATCTTCGCGATGTTGGCAGCAGAATGAAAATCGTCACCCTCGGCGAAGCGCCAGTGAAGTTCCTGGGCGAGCGCTTTCCCGATGGTGGTCTTGCCTACGCCGCTGACGCCCATGAGAATAACGATCATTCCTTCTGCCCGATGTTGAGAGCGATGGGAGTCGAGCTCAGAGTCGAAAATGTGCTTTTCTGTCTGAGCGAGCGTTGCGAGCCGAAGGATCTCTATAACCTACACTGCAGATGTCTCGCACGGCAAGAAAGTTGCCGTCGACGATGGGGTTCCTTCGACTCCTTGCTCCGCTCGTCGCTCAGGATGACAAACCTAAAGGCCCTTGTTGCCCGGGATGCCCCCAAAAAACTATGTGGGATCACTTCTGATTTCCACCAAGAATAAAGTGTTCGATCGCGAATGCAAAACCATCTTCGGTATTTTCCTTCGTAACATAGGTAGCCTGCGCCTTGACGTCGTCCGTCGCGTTGCCCATGGCTATGCTCACGCCGCTGTTGCGAAACATCAATACGTCGGTCGGCATATCGCCGATAGTGGCAATGTGTTCCCGTGGGATGTTCAACATCTTCGACAAGGTGGCGATGACCATACCTTTGTTAGCGTCGGCGTGGGTCACGTCGAGGTAGTACTCAGAGGAACGAGTCGCCGAAATCGCCGGGCAACACAAACTGTCCAGATCGGATTGCGTACGCTTCACGGCATCGTAATCGTCGCTGACACCGACTAACTTTAGCACGTGGAACTGCGACATGTCGTAGGTTTGCAGGGGCGTGGCTTTGCACTGCATGAGTTCTTCCTGGTGCAGAACGTGCGGACCAACTGGATTACTGACATACCAACTTGCTCTCGTGTAAACCCATAGATCGAGAGGGCTCTTGCAAATATGATCCGCGACGGCCTGCGTGTCCGGTGAAGCCATTGGCAACTGGTGGAGGACGTTGCAGTCGGGACTAATCAGCAACCCCCCGTTGAAACACGCCGATGGCTCGGAGATATGGAGATCGCGTAGCAGTGACTCGGTCAACCGTGGCGGCCGTGCACTGGCAACGGTAAAGCGTATGCCTGCCTGCTTAAGGCGTTTCACCGCCGCTGGCGCACCAGGGCTGAGGTTCTTCCCAGGATCGAGCAGCGTGCCGTCAACATCCGACACGACCAATCTCACCTTAGGCTGGGCGTTTGTCCCAGCCATTACAGGTCCTCAGAGCCATCCCGCTTTAGTCGGCGCCAGCAATGACGATCATATTGAATCAGCCCGTCGGCAGCCTCTGGACCTTCACTGCCAGCGGCGTAGTTGGGGAATTGCGGTGGCGGCAGCTCGGCCCAGGCCTCTTCAATTGGAGTAATGATGCGCCACTCGGCCTCCACCTCATCACGACGCGTGAAGAGGGTCGCATCACCCCGCATGGCATCAAGCAAGAGCGTCTCGTAAGCTGCAGGGCTTTCGCCGCCAAAAGCGTCGCGATAGGAAAAGTCCATGTCGACGCGAATGGCGCGCATCTGCGGCCCAGGCTGCTTGGCGCCAAAGCTCACCGAGATACCTTCATTCGGCTGAATGCGCATGGTGATGACATTGTGGTGGACGTCTTTGGGATTGCGAGAGAACAGGGCTTGCGGCGTACGCTTGAAGTGGACCGCAATCTCGGTCAACTGATTGGCCAACCGTTTGCCGGCTCGCACGTAGAAGGGAACTCCTGCCCAGCGCCAGTTATCGACCCGGAACTCGACGGCAACATAGGTCTCGGTACGTGAATTCGGATCGACGCCTTTTTCCTGACGATAACCGGGCACCGGCTTGCCATCGATCTGCCCAGGTCCGTACTGTCCGCGAACCGTACGCCGAGCCACCTCGTCCTTCGACATCGGAGCGATGGCGCGCAGCACTTCGACTTTGTGTCCGCGCACGGCTTCGGCGTCGAAGGCGACCGGCGGCTCCATCGCAGTCAACGTCAGGCACTGGAGGAGATGGTTCGCGACCATGTCGCGTAGCGCGCCGGTCTCTTCATAAAACGCGGCGCGACTCTCCACTCCGAGGGTCTCGGCGGCAGTGATCTCGATGTACTCGATGTAGTTTCGGTTCCACACCGGCTCGAACATCGAGTTACCGAAGCGGAACATCATGATGTTCTGGACAGTTTCTTTGCCCAGGTAGTGATCGATGCGGTAAACGGATGGTTCGTCGAAGACGCGCGAAACAATTTCGTTCAACTCGTGCGCGCTTTTCAGATCGCGTCCGAAGGGCTTCTCCAAGATGATTCGCGTCCAGCCATCGTTGTTGCGTGCCAGCCCTGCGGAGCCCAGACCTTCGACAATCGGCGGCGCCAGGGAAGCCGAAGTCGAGATATAGAACAACACATTCTTGCTGGCGCCGTTCTTCTGCATTTCTTCCAGCTTCGCCTTGAGGCGAGGATAAAAGTCTGGCTGATTGGCGTCGCCGATCAAATAGTGCAGGCGCTTGGCAAAATCGCTCCAGCGTTCTTCCGTGAAGTTGCGTGCATCCTTCGAGTTGGCAGCGCCGTCGTGCAGCCGCTCGCGGAGTTCGTCGTCAGTGAGCTTAGTACGGCCGATGCCGAGCACGTCGAAGTTGCGGTTGGTGCAACCGGCACAGGCCAAATCGTAGAGCGCAGGAATCAGCTTGCGATGGGTGAGGTCGCCGGTCGCGCCGAAAATAACCAGCAGGCATGAGTCGGCTTGCGGCAAAGTAGGTTGCGTAACTTTGTGTGGCTTGGGTTGGACGAGAGTACTCATATTCATCTGGCTCCGCTCGAGTCGGGGATGGAATTCGTCGCACACATGAGCCGCTCCTTATTGCCGAACGGCGGCTTCCGCAGCGGGAGCTTGCGACACCGCTTGCTTTATCAATGCAAGCAGACGGCGGAGGCTCTTCTCAATGTCGCGTCCGAGGTCAACGCGAATCGCGCGGCGCCCGTGCGCCACCAGTGACTCGAAATCGCCGAGCGCTTGCGCCTGTTTGAGCGCGGCAAAGGTGAATTTCTCGGCGGGAATCTCGATATCATTGATGTCCTCGGAGGTGATCTGGAGAAACACACCGGTATCGGGACCACCCTTGTGCAACTGGCCGGTGGAATGGAGAAAGCGAGGTCCGTAGCCGCTGGTAGTGGCGACTTTCTTTTCGTCACGCACGGCGATCCGAACTTGCTGGAGCAAGCCTTCATAGTTGTTCAACTCTTCAATGTATTGCGTGACCGCGAAGTAATCGCCTGGCTTGATGCGGGACAAATGAGCAGTGATGATCTCCTGTATAGACGAACCACCGCGTCGCAGTAAGTCGCGGGTAGCTTCGTCACCAAAGACACGCATCGACTCCTCGGCAATGATCAGCTTCTGTTGGGCAAGTGCACCTGTCTGTACATATTCGCTCAGGAGGCGTTTGGTGTTGTCCTTCGACTCCTGCACATTGGGCTGGTCGAATGGATCGACGGCCAGCAGCGCACCCGCAATCGCGGTGGCAAACTCCCACAGGAAGAATTCCTCGCCCAAGTCGAGCGTATCTTTCAGCACATGGCGCAGCACGGGATGGCCGGCCGCTTCAAGCGCTGCCAGCTTGGCATCGATGTCGCCGGTCTTGGACGACTCGGTGTGAATGAATGCAAAGACGCGATCGTCGCCGTAATCGTCAGGCGAACCCAGCGGCTCGCCGGCAACGGGCACAATACCTTTCCCATCTTTGCCGGTGCTCTCAGCAACGAGCTGTTCGATCCAAAGGCCCAGCGCGTCGAGGGGCGCCGGGGTGACCAATGTCAGCTTGTTACGTCCCGCTTGCGCGAGCGAGCCGAGAACCGCGCCCAGTCGCGCACCCGGATTTTCGTTGATGCCGACCGGTCCCACGCAAGCGTGCTGAGCTTGCAGAGCGCGTTCGAGGAACGTCTTCACGTCTCCGCCCATGACGGCAAATGGCACCATGCCCGAGTACGACAGCGCTGAGTAGCGACCACCAATGTCGGGCATGTTCATAAATACGCGGCGGAAGTGATGGTGCACTGCATCCTTCGAGAGTTGAGTTCCAGGATCGGTTACGGCTACAAAGTTTCCACCCGCCGCGTCGCCCTTTACGCGCTTTACCCGGTCATGGAAATAGCGCTGAAACATCTGCGGCTCAGTGGTATCGCCCGATTTCGACGACACGATGAACAGCGTCTTGCCGACATCGATCTTCTGCTCCAGATGGCGAATGGCCGTCGGCACGGTAGAGTCGAGAACGCAGAGCTGCGGGTAACCATCCTTTCTGCCAAAGGTGCGGCCGATCACCTCGGGACACAGACTCGATCCCCCCACCCCGAGCACCACCGCATATTCAAACTCCGCTTTGCGAATGTCCTCGGCAAAGGCGACCAGCTCAGCAATATGGGGCTGCATGCTTTCGGCAAGTCTTAGCCAGCCCAGAGAGGTGCGGATGATGTGCTCGTGGTCGGGAGCATCCTGCCACACTGTAGGGTCTTTCTTCCACATGCGGCTGACGACCTTCTGCTTGTCGAGGTCCTTGAGGGTGTTCTCAAAGTCGGCTTGGTATTTACCGAGCGCAGCGGCGTGACGCGCGATGATGGAGCGCATGACCTCGACGCGGCGGGCTTCGATCACTTCGAACAGCTCGTCGAACGACTCCGAAAAAGAGGACACGCCCTCTTCGGTCAGTTTGGTGGTGACCGCCGTCATGTCGATACCGACGGCCTTCAGTTCGTCGAAGATGTGGTGGGCTTCTTCGATTCCAGTATCCAGCGTCGGCTGTGCGGTGCCGTGATCGCGGAAGGCATCCAGCGTTGCGGGAGGCACGGTGTTCACCGTGTCGGGACCGATCAAGGTATCCAGATACATGGTGTCGGGATATGCCGGATTTTTTGTGCTGGTCGAAGCCCAGAGTGGCCGCTGTACCTTGGCGCCTTTTTCTTTTAGTTTCGCAAAACGCTCGCCGCCGAAGATGTGCTTAAACGATTCGTAGGCCAGCTTCGCGTTGGCGATCGCAGTCTTGCCCATCAGGGCATTGATGCGCTGCTGTTGCTGATCGTCGGTGGCCTTCTCGGCGAGCTGTTCAAGCTGCTTGTCCACCATGCTGTCAATGCGGCTGACGAAGAAGCTTGCGACTGAAGCTATACGATCCACCGGCTGTCCGGCGGCGACGCGGCGCTCGAGTCCTTTGATGTAGGCCTCGGCAACCTGCTCATACACATCGACGGCGAAGATCAGGGTGATGTTGATGTTCAGCCCGGAGAAGAGCAGCTCTTCAATGGCAGGAAGGCCGGCTGGCGTGGCCGGCACCTTGATCATCACGTTAGGCCGATTCAGGTGAGCAAACAGCTTCTTCGCTTCCTCAATCGTAGCCTTTGTGTCGTTGGCGAGAAGGGGGGAAACTTCCAGGCTGATGAATCCGTCGGCGCCATCGTTAGCGTCGTACACACCGCGCAGAACATCGGCCGCGTTACCAATGTCCTGGAGCACGATCTCCTGGTAAATCTGCGAGACGTCGCTTCCGCCGCGCGCCAGTTTTTCCAATTGCTCGGCGTAGTCCTGGCTGCCGCTGATCGCCTTTTGAAAGATTGTCGGGTTCGACGTCACGCCGCGGAGGCCATCTTCGTCGATGAGGCGCTTTAGCCCCCCGGTTGTCAAAAGAGAGCGGCTCAACTGATCAAGCCAAACACTCTGGCCCAAATCATGCAGCTGTAGTAACGGGTTGTTGCTCATTTCAGTCCTCGCAGATCATGCTGTTCGAGCGCGGTGATTTTCGCCAGCCGGCGGCGGTGGCGTTCTTCTCCGGTGAAGTTCGCACCCAGAAAGGTTCGTACCAAATCCAACGCCAGCTCCGGTCCGATGATGCGGGAGCCCAGGCAAAGAATATTCATGTTGTCATGCTCGACGCCCTGATGCGCCGAATAGCAATCGTGGCAAACCGCAGCGCGAATGCCGGGCAGCTTGTTCGCTGCCACGGAGGCGCCGACTCCGCTGCCGCAGATCAGCACCGCTCGTTCCGCTCTGCCTTCGAGTACGGCGCGGCCGACGGCCTCGGCGTAATCGGGATAGTCATCTGGCTTGCTGGGGTCGTGGGTACCGCAGTCCACCACTTCGTGCCCTAGCTTTTTTAACTCGGCAATAACAGTTTCGTTGAGTGGAACTCCGGCGTGGTCGGCGCCTACGGCTATCTTCATGTTCATGGTACGCCTGCACTATTAGACTTTGATTTTTTTCATGACGTCCTTGGCCCTGGCCACGACGTCATCCACGGTGAAGCCGAAATGCTTCAATAACTCTTTATAAGGAGCCGATGCGCCAAAGTCATTTCTGGCGACAACATACCCATCATTGCCAATGTATTCCTTCCACCCAAAAGCGGTCCCGGCTTCCACGGCCACGCGGGCTCGCACCTGGGGTGGAAGAACCTGGCGCTTGTAATCGTCAGGCTGCTCTTCGAACAGTCTCCAGCAGGGCATAGACACAACGCGCGCCTTAACGCCCTCGGCGGTCAGCTTTTCATAAGCGCCAACACAAAGCTGAACTTCGGAGCCGGTTCCCATCAAGATAATGTCCGGAGTGCCTCCGGAATCAGCCATGATGTACGCCCCTTTGGCAAGGCCTGCCGCCGATGCATACTTGGTGCGGTCGAACGTGGGAACTGCCTGGCGCGTAAGCACGAGCGCCACCGGCACAGTTTTTAACGGCATGATGTAGCGCCAGGCTTCGGCGACCTCATTGGCGTCCGCCGGCCTAATCAGCAGCAACCGCGGAATGGCGCGCACGGCCATCAGGTGTTCGATGGGCTGATGGGTGGGGCCATCCTCGCCGAGGCAGAAAGAGTCGTGCGTATAGATCCAGATGACCGGTTGGTCCATCATTGCCGCCAGCCGAAGCACCGGCCGCATGTAATCGGAAAAGACAAAGAAGGTGGCTCCAAAAGGACGCAGTCCGGATAGCGCCATGCCGTTGAGAATGGAGCCCATGGCATGCTCGCGGATGCCAAAGTGTAAGTTGCGGCCCGAGTAGCTATTCTTTTCGAAGCTGGTTGTGCCGCTGAGTTTGGTCTTGGTTGACGGATCCAGATCGGCTGCGCCCCCCAATAGCCATGGGACGTTCTTCGCAATTGCATTCATCACCTTGCCGCCCGAGTCGCGTGTCGCGAGACCTTTGGCGTCTGCGGGAAAAGATGGAATGTCTTTGTCCCAGCCGTCGGGCAGCTCTCGCTTGGCCATCTGTTGGAATGTCTTGGCGAGATCGGGAGACGCTTTCGTCCACGCGTCATAGCGGCCATTCCAGTCGCTCTCCCATTGAGCGCCGCGCTCAACGGCTTTGCCCATGTAAGCCTTCACTTCGTTGGGCACTAGGAAATGGGCGTCAGGCGGCCAGCCGTAAGCTATCTTGGTAAGGCGCACCTCGTCTTCTCCCAGCGCTTCGCCGTGGGCTTCCTTAGTGTCTTGCCGATGAGGTGCGCCGTAGCCGATGTGGGTATCGACGATAACGAGCGTAGGCCGGCTCGTCTCCCGTTGCGCGGCCTGAATGGTCACGTCAACCATGTCGAGATCGTTCACATCGCTGACGTGGAGAACATTCCAGTGCCAGCCCTCGAAACGCAGGGCGACGTCGTCGCTGAACGCCAGCGACGTACTGCCTTCAATGGTGATGTGATTGTTGTCGTAGAACCAGATCAGGTTTGAGAGCCCAAGATGCCCGGCGATTGACGCCGCCTCATTGCTCACGCCTTCCATCAAGTCGCCATCACCGCAAAACGCATAAACGCGGTAGTCGAAAAGATTATGCCCGTCCTTGTTGAACTGCGACGCCAGCCAGCGCTCTGCGATCGCCATCCCGACCGAATTGCTGACGCCCTGACCCAACGGGCCAGTGGTAGCCTCCGCACCCGGCACCAGTCCGTATTCAGGATGGCCTGGAGTCTTGGATCCCCACTGCCGAAACTGCTTGATGTCGTCGAGCGAAAGATCGTAGCCGGTGAGGTACAGCATGGAGTACAACAGCATGCATGCGTGTCCATTAGAAAGAATGAAGCGGTCGCGACCCGGCCAGTGCGGATTCTTGGGATTATGACGAAGATGGCGGGTCCACAGGGTAAACGCCAGCGGAGCCAGCGCCATCGGAGTTCCCGGATGCCCGCTGTTGGCTTTCTGCACGGCGTCCATAGAGAGCGTACGAATCGTATTAATGCAGAGACAATTGAGCTGCCGCTGCTCCTTCGTCTCGTCGCCGAATCCGTCTTTAGGACCCACTGCGATTGAGGCCGCCAGGTCCTTGGTGTTCAGTTGTTCCTTTTCCTGTGCGGTGACTTCCACTTGGCTACTCACCCGTTGCCGCCTTTCTTCTGCCCATGACAGTTATTGTTGCTGGTTGAACATTAACCTGATAATTGCTGCCCTGCCACTCGTTCTGTTGCCGCCAGAAAAAAGTAAAGCGCAATGGCGCCGTTTGTGAGGGAGCGACCTCGATATCTGCGTAATCCGTTCCTACGGCAGTGGGGGTGGAATCCGTATCCTTCACCGTCTTCCATTCGTCGTCACTCCAATGCAGCGTGAACGGAGAAGAAGCCTGGACACGAAGCAACCCTCCGGCGGGAACGTTGCGGACCTGCCGATTCATCTTCCATATTTCGATTACCGGACGCGGCTTATCGTTGCGATATCGCTGGGCCACTGCGTCGATTAAATCAAATACTCGGTTGTCCACAACCGAGCGCAACAATTTTACATATTCCGAGTGCGCCCACATCAGGGGAATAGCCGATCCCGTCGCGCCACCGAAGATCAAGAAATTGTCGGGCATATCCGGCCCATCCCAAATCTGCTCTGGGATAAGTCCAATACCCGTCGTGAAATTCTCAATGGCGCGCAAGTAAACATCCACGTTGCGTCCCGCTGCAAGTTCGTAAGTTGCGCGCTCGCCCGTCAGCAGCGGCCATGGACGTCCCACTCCCCATTGGTTAAATGGCCCGCCATCATCGCGCTGTCCATATCCATCATGGTTGTAGCGCTTCCAGCACGGCCCCTTCGGAGTATCCACCTTCAACACAGCATCCACGACTTTTAGGGAATCTTCGATGAGAGGATCGCCAGCTTGGCGGATGCCGAAGCGCACCAATTCGAGGAATCCCGCATCCACGATTTGGTTGGCTGGATAGTGATAACGATCTCCCGGACGCTGATTGGCCAGCACGAGTTCGCCCGTGTCGGGATTCTCATCGCCAGGGTCGTTCTGCGAGCTGTAAGCAGGATTGATGCGAATATAGTGGCGCGTGATGCCGGGAACCAGCGTCCCTTTCTCCGTGACCGTCCACTTCTCTACATGCGACTCCAGGAAGTCGGCATGGACGCGAACAAATTCAGCGCTACACTTGTCGCCGCGCGCCTCGAGAAATTCCGCGGCGCAGATCAAGGCCGCGATGTTGCTGGCAAGTGTGGAGGGAGAATAGCCCGCAGCTTCTTCCCATCGCTCCTCAGATGTTGCGGGTCCTTCGCGGATGAGATAGCCGCAGGCGCGGACCACGGTCACGTAAGGATCGAAGTTGCCGAGTGCGTTGGCCTTCCATAGTCTCCACGCCAAAATGATCGGAAGAGAAACTTCGTCGAGCTGCACTCCAGTCCAGAAAGGACGTCCATCGATCCAAAAATTCTGATAGAAGCCGCCATCTTCACGCTGGGTTATGGCGAGATAAATCATGGCCCGCAGCGGAGTTGCGGTGTCTCCCACGGCGAGCAGCGCAGTTGCAGCATTCACCATGTCGCGCGTCCATACCAGGTGATAGCCGCCCAGATCGTCGTCACCCCGGTCTTCGCCCCAGGGAATGCTTAAGCTGGCGATCATGGCTCCGGGGTAGACTTTGTCCTCGTGGGCGAGCAGCAGGTTTACGCTGCGGGCAAATAGCGACGAATCGCGGTGGTCAAGCTTGTCCATCAAGCCCAGTCGCTTGCTGGTACGCTGCCACTGATCGAGGAAGCTCTTCTGCGCGGCATCGAATGGGATGCTGAGGGACTGAAATAAGATAGCGGCAGCGTTATGGCCGGTGTGGCCGAACCCGACACCCAGGGTAAACTCGGTGCCGCGCGAGAGATCGATTTCACCCGTTAGCGCGATATTGCCATCCAGCGCAGCCTCATATTCCCAATTCATTTCGAAGTTGTGCGCCAGATCCGTCCAGCCATCATTTACGCCCACGTATCCGCAGGATGTCCTGGAGAAGTGTGCGGTACCTGCCAGTGCCAGGAAAGCGTCCTCGCGATAAGCCATCAGGAATTTTCGACCGCGCGCCTTCACCACTACGGCATTGTTGTGATAACCGGCGATTTGCATGTGGGGGGCACAGAGGACGTAGAGGTGCAGGCGTCCTTGCCAAGCGGGCGCAACGTTGAACTTTGTGTGCACCAGCAGACAGCTCAGGTGGGGATCGCCGATGATCACTTTTTCAATGGAGTAGCGCCCGTCCGGATCTGAGTTGGTGATCTTGAACCCCAGGCCGAAGGCGCCGAAGCAGTCCAGATGGGTCGACATGTGGCGGCGTTCATCATGGAAGAAGGTTTCGCCATCGGTCACCAGAAATTGCAGGTCGCGGATTTGTGGCGTGTCGATGGTGGGGTAGTACACCTCGGTGATCACGCCGCTCGCCATGGTGTACCACACACGGCTGGAGACGGCGTAGGCTGTCCCCACAGCGTCTTTAGCGCCGCGCGTCCAACGAGGCACTATGCCCGGTCCTCCAGGCGCCATATTGCTGCCGATCATGGTATTTAGCAGTTCTCGATTACGTGACATCACTTGGATCCAAGCTTTCGCAGTGTATCGCGAGCATCAACTATTCTGCCGCAAAATCTCCGATTGTAAATAATTGTAAATATCGGATGAATGATGCTGCTAGATACTCTCCGGGCGGCGCGTGCTTGCTATCATTACAAACCAAGGGGGCGCTTTCCGAGTGCCTTGTTGGGGTAGAGCGATACCGAAATTATTGGCGGTGGGGTTAGTCAGTGGACGCCTGCGCCAGTTCCTGCGCATCCAATTCAGCAATGAGACCGTGAAATCGGTCGACGTTGTGCTGCGATGATGGAAACCTACACAACGGTATATATCGCTGCAAGGCTCGCTTATGGATGTCGCAATTTCCAGGCATATTGTCGGAACCTTTTCCCAAGCTTGTCTGAATCCTTGTTGGAAGAGCCCATAGGTGCGAGCGATCAGTCCCGCCGTTTCCACCGATACGTAGAACCAAGAGGTTTGATGAACGAAGGAGAGCAAAAGTGCACATTGCAATCGGATCCGATCACGCAGGCCGCGCGACGAAAGAGCAAATCGCCGCTAAGTTAATTGAATCTGGACATCAAGTGACGGATGCCACCGCGGCCGTCCAGCCGCATGGTACTGCCGATTACGCCGAGCAGGTGGCTATGTTAGTTCTGCGCCACAACGCGGAACGCGGCATTATTGTCACGAGCCGAGTGGTGGGAGCGTCGGTGGCGGCAAACCGAGTCCCCGGCATTCGAGCGGCCGCGTGTCACGACGCCTATTCGGCGTCCATTGGAGCCAAGGCCGAAGGGATGAACGTGTTGGTGCTGTCGTTGCATTCGTTGGTACAAGACCATGCGCAAGAGGTGGTGAATGCGTACTTGGAGTCAACCCTCGCGCCCGTGGAAGTGGTGGGAGGCTTGCCGCCCCGCCGTTTGCAGCGCGTGTTTGCTCATGTACGCGAGAACATTGCCCAGGGATTAACGGTAGCCGAGCTGGCGCAAGTAGTGGGTATGAGCCAGTACTACTTCTCCAAGCTGTTTAAGTTGAGCACCGGTACCACCCCTCACCAATACGTTATGCGGCAGAGGGTAGAACGCGCGCAGGAAATATTGCGCGAAGCGCGCACACCGCTGGCGGAGGTTGCCACCCACGTAGGGTTCGAAACTCAGAGTCACTTTACCAGCGTTTTTCGGCGGCTATCCGCGGTTACCCCCAAGCGCTATCGCGAGATGCATCAGGTAAGTTCGATCGATGCGGCGGCACAGGAGCAGAATGAGGCCGCGCAGCAAAAGTCCGCAACGGCAGCGTAGCGCGGGCTTCAGTTCGCCGCCAACCCGGGGAGTACACAACGACGGACACGAGAGCGTTCGAATCACGCTTCGTCGCCCGTCGAACTGGCGCGGCATCCGTCAGCGCCATAGAAACCGGCTGACTCTCCCATACAAACCCACCTCTGACATCTTTCTAGCGCACAAAAATCTTATACAGCATCAGGTAGATAACCACGCCCGTTACTGACACGTACATCCAGATGGCAAACGTGTACGGCGCGATGGCTTTGTGTCGCGCGAAATTGCCTTTGAGCGCGCGCGCAAGAGTCACAAGGATGAACGGCACGACTACTACCGCCAGAATTGTGTGCGAGATCAGAATTGTGAAATAGATTGGCCGAGACAGCCCTTGGCCTTGAAACCGCGTAATGCCCGCTCGCAGAACTAAATGGTAGTAGAGATATGAAATAAGGAACAGGACGGAAGTGACGAACGCCGCGATCATCACCCGCTTGTGAGCGTTGATGCGACGGCGCTTGATGAGATAGAGCCCTGAGCCAATCAAGATGGCACTGCTGCCGTTTAGAACGGCGTTCAGGGCCGGATAGAACGTTAGGCTGACTTGCATCAGGCTGCAGGTTTAGTAGTACGGCGGTTGGCTATGAGGAACGAGAGCGCAAACATGATGAAGGTGAACAGAGCCAACACCGCGAAGTTGGCGCTGAGCGATAGGCCAGTTGAAGCCGAACCGGGGAAGAGGAGACTCCGCAATGCCTCAGTGCCGTAGGTCAACGGGTTGATGCGCATCAGCAATCGAATCCAGATGGATGCGCCGGACAGCGGAAACAACGAGCCTGACAACAGCCACAGCGGAATTAGAAACAAATTGATCACCGCGTGAAAGCCGGCGGTCGAATCCATCGGCCATGCAATGATGAAGCCCAACGCAGTCAGCGAAAATGCGACCAGGAAGATCGCCAGCACCGTTAGTCCGAAACTGGCAAGCGTGAAATGCACACCCAGCGCCGGAGCAAACACCAGAAAAATCAGACCTTGCGCGGTCGCCAGTGTCGCGCCGCCGAGCACCTTGCCCAGCACGATGACCGAGCGGCTCACCGGTGCCACCAGCACGGAAAGCAGAAACCCTTCCTTGCGGTCTTCAATCACCGACATCATGGTGAAGATGGCCGTGAACAGCACAATCATGATGAGAGCGCCGGGGAAGAAATAATTGAGATAGTGCTGGCCGCCGGCCGCTCCATTAGAGCGAAACGAGGTGCCGAAGCCCGAGCCAATCACCAACCAGAACAGCAGCGGCGAGGCGATGACGCCGACCACGCGCGCGCGCTGGCGGTAGAAGCGCACAATTTCGCGCCACCATAGCGACCAGGATGGCAGCAGCCAACCGGCATTGACGGGCGCGGTCCTCGCGGGGAAAGCCGCAATTTCGTGAGTTGCCATGAACCTACTTTCCTTCCCCTTCGCCGTCTTCAGTATTGTCTGCGGTCCAGAAACGGTGTCCGGTGCGGCGGATGAAAACGTCTTCCAGACTTGGCTTGTGCACTGAGACGCCCTCGATCTCGCCGGGGAATGCCTCGACTACCTCGGTGACAAAGCGGTGACCGTTCTCGATCTCCAGCCGCACGCGATGGTCAAGCACGGTGGGATGCAAGCCGAAGCGCTGCTCAATGCGTTGCGCCAGTGAGTCCGGCTCATCCGAGTCAAGCAGAATAACGTCGCCACCAATCTCGCTCTTCAATTCGGCGGGCGTGCCAAACGCCACCACGCTGCCATTGGCGTAGATCGCCAGACGATCGCAGCGTTCGGCTTCTTCCATCAGGTGCGTAGTGACCAGCACGGTCACGCGTTCTTCATCGCGCAGAATGTGCAGGTACTGCCACAAATCGCGGCGTGCGCCGGGATCGAGGCCCGTCGTGGGCTCGTCGAGCAGCAACACCGAAGGATGATGCAGCAGTCCCTTGGCAAGTTCGAGCCGCCGCTGCATGCCGCCGGAAAACGTCTCCGCTTTCTCCTTCGCGCGGTCGGCGAGACCAACGCGGCCCAACATTTCGGCGACGCGCTTCTTCAGCGCGGCGCCCCGCAAGCCGTACACATGGCCGATCAGCATCAGGTTCTCTTCCGCCGAGAGCTTGATGTCGATGCTCTTCTCCTGGAAGACGACGCCGATGTTGCGCCGTACCAGGGCAGGCTCGCGCGCTACATCGTGGCCCATGATCAGGGCGCGTCCGCCCGAGGGAACCATCAAGGTCGAGAGAATGCGGAAGGTCGTGGTCTTGCCGCTGCCGTTGGGGCCCAGCAGGCCGAAAATTTCAGCAGGACGCACGTCGAAGGAAACACCAGCCAAGGCCGTTCGATCTCCGTATTGGTGGCGGAGGTTCTGGAGTTGGATTACCGCCGCCGCGGTTTCGCCGGAGTTTATCGCGATTGCATGATCGATCGTTTCAGAAGTTGCCATTTAGGAAGCCACAGATGATTGTATTACGCGGGGAAGACGCAGGGCGAACGGCGACTTGGCTGTCAGCCGTCTACCCAAGGTTGAATGGTGGCGCAAGTCGGAGAACCTCGGCGCTAATGCCGAGAGCTGATAGCTGACGGCTCTCCCTTATGCGCGATTGAGCATCATCAGCGCGAACAGCAGCGGAAGGTAGATCACCGAGGCCTGCAGCACATGACGCGCGCGCAGCTTCGAGTCGGGAGCGGCGGGAGTGAGCTTCATCGTCCACATGCGCAAGCTGAACCACAACATGCCGCCGCCGAGCAGCAACGCGCCTGCGAAGTACGTCCAGCCCGCCATACCCATCAGGGTGGGCGCGAGCGATACCGGAACCAGCGCCAGGGCGTACATCACGATGGCGAACGCGGTGGAGCGGCCATCGCTCTCGACCACGGGCAGCATGCGGATGCGCGCGTTCTCGTAGTCCTCGCGGTAGAGCCATGCGATGGAATGAAAATGCGGGAACTGCCAGAAAAACAGAATCGCGAACAGGACGAAGGCTTCGCTGTCGAGCCGGCCGCGAATCGCGGTCCATCCCAGCACGGGAGGCATGGCTCCGGGAAAAGCGCCGAGAAACGTGCAGATCGGGTGAACGCGCTTCATCGGCGTGTACACCGCGAGATAACTGATGGAGGTGAGCGCGGCCAGCGCAGCGGTGAGCCAGTTCGTCGTCGCCCACAAATAAAGCACGCCACCGATGGTCATGCCGAAAGCGACCACGGACGCGTGCAGCAGGCTCATGCTGCCGGTGACTAGCGGGCGTTGCGAGGTGCGACGCATCAGCGCATCGAGATCGCGCTCGACCACTTCGTTGATAGCGGCGGTGCCTCCGCTGACCAGGCCGATGCCGATTAGCGCGTGCAGCAGTGTCCACGACAGCGACGACACGCCCGACTTGGCGGCAGCGAAATACGCGCCTGCCCACGCGGTCATTACGATGAGCGTGGTGACCCGCGCTTTGATGAGGACGGAGTAGTCGCGTGCGAGCGCGGAAAATCCTTCGCGTGGCACAGCCAGCGGCTGCGTGGCGCTGCTCATGCAGTGACGGCCTTTCGTGGTGCGGAGTGAATGGCTGCTTGCTCAGCGTGAACGTTAATCATGCGCCGGGTCAGGATCGCCAGTACTACGCACGTGGCCAACACCAGCGCGCCACCAGCGACGTGCGAAACCGTGCTGATCACAATGCCGGTGATCGGCTGAGGTGCGTTCATCATCCACTGCAGCCGAGTCAGATAGGAAGCGAAGCCGAGGCCAAGCTGGACCATCAGCAGCGCCAGCAGCAGTTGTGCAGGCTTGCGGAGGTGATCGACGTTGCCGTAGCGCGTCAGCACGCGAACGATTGTCCAACACACGACCGCCGTGACGACACACGCGCCGACAAGGTGCGGCAAAAGTTTTATGCCGGAGTGACGGAAGGCCGCGCCGAGGATCAACTGCACCCAGACGCACGCCGACGCGAATGCGGCCAGCGTTGGAGTGCTGGGTGTTAGGTCATGTTCGGGAAGCGGATGTTCGTCTTGCAACCAACTGCGACTGGTGAACAGGGCCATCGCAATCACGATGCAGAAGATCATCTGTCCCAGCGTGGCATGCGCCGTAGAGATGGACCACGGCAGCAGATTCAGCACCGTGATACCACCGAGAATCCCTTGGCCGATGACGGCCGCCAGCGAAGTCCAACCGAGTACACGCATCCATTTGCGCTTTTCGACACGTTGTGTCCACACTGCCATAACAATGATAAGCAGGCCGATGAACTCGGCAATCATGCGATGCGTGTGTTCGTACTGCACTCCGCCGACCATGGGCGGTAATTTGTAAAGCGAACCGAAGGAGGTTGGCCAATCTGGGACCGATAAGCCGGCATCATTGCTGGTGACTAAGGCGCCAGCAACGATTAATAGGAAAGTCGCCCATGCCAGAAATACTGCGAAACGATGGTGCGCCGGATTGTAGCTGATAAGGCCAGGTCGCGAGGTCAGAACAGGCTCCTGTTAAACGTTACGGCCGCGCCAAGCGAGCGGTAAAGTCGCTTGCCGGCCAAGGTTCATATCGAGTTCAGTTAGGAGATGCGGTTTAAAGTTGCGGCGAGCGCCCTTATCCCCATGCTGCGCTCGTGGCGACATTGTATCAAACCAGCGCAGAGGAGCGAGTGTAATCGACAGCGCGCTGGAGGAATTGCGCGACAGGTTAAAGAGTGCAAGAGAGTGCCAGTCGTCTAATAAGATTGTAGGCAGTAGATTTTCAGGGAGTTTTCGCGTGCGTATTTTGTTAATTGCCCTTCCTTTCTTTGTTCTGGGTCTGACGCAGCATGGTATTTCCCAGGCTGACGCGAGCGACTCACAGAGCATCGTGTTGTCTCATGTGCGGCTCATCGACGGCACTGGCGCGCCGCCCAGAGAAAACGTTTTCCTCACCATCCGCGACGGCAAGATTACAGCCATCACAAAGGCCGCCCCAGATGCTCCGGCATCGGCGCGCGTCATCGATTACTCCGGCAAGACCGTCATTCCAGGACTCATCAACGCTCACGGACATCTGGCCCTGGTATGCGGGCTGCAGAATTCAGCGACCTGTTATACGAAGGAAAATGTCATCGCCGAGTTGCGTCAGTACGAACGCTATGGAGTGACCAGCATGTTGTCGCTGGGCGTCAATCGCGATCTGATTTACGAAGTTCGCGACCAGCAGCGGGCCGGCAAACTGGATGGCGCGACCGTTTACAGTGCGGACCGCGGCATTGGAGTGCCGGACGCAGCGCCGCCGTTGCCGCACGCGCCCGATCAGCTTTACACGCCGAAGACGCCTGAGGAGGCGAGGGCCGACATCGATGCGATGGCTGCGCGCCATGCCGACTTCGGCAAGATCTGGGTGGACAACCTGCATGGTACAAAGCCGTCAATGGATCCAGCTATCTATCGCGCCGTCATCGACCAGGCTCATCATGACGGGCTGCACGTGGCCGCGCATGTCTACTATCTGGCCGACGCTAAGGCGCTGGTTAACGATGGCGTAGATGTTCTGGCGCACAGCATTCGCGACCAGACGATCGATCAGGAACTGCTGGCTGCCATGAAGCAGCGCGGAGTGTTTTATATTCCTACCCTCACGGTGGACGAGTCATTCTTTGCGTATGCCCAGCATCCGGAATGGAAGAACGACGCGTTCTTACAGGCTGGCGCGAGCCCCGAGTTGCTCAACATGCTTACCAGCGAGGTGATGCGGCAGAAAGTCGAGCACGATCCCAGTCTGGCGCTGCACAAGCGCGACTTCGCCAACGATCAAAGGAATCTCAAGCTGGCCTATGATGCTGGCGTGAAGGTTGGATTCGGTACGGACTCCGGGGCCATTCCGTCGCGTATTCCAGGCTTCGCCGAACATCATGAACTCGAGATGATGGTCGCTGCGGGACTGACGCCGATGCAGGCCATCATGTGTGCGACCAAGACCAATGCGGAGCTTCTCGGCATCGCGAAGACAACGGGAACGCTCACGGTGGGAAAGCAGGCAGACTTGATCGTGCTGGACGGCAATCCGCTGGATGACATTCGCAATACCAGGAAGATGGTCGCGATCCGGCATAAGGGCAGGGAAGTGCAGCCGATCGTGGCGGTAAAGTAAGGACGGAGCGATCGGGGATCTGCTCGCTGAAAAAATAGTGCCGCGATCACCAAACTGACCCGAGGAACTTTGGACCATTTGTCCCAAGCTTTTTTGTTGCAGATCGCGGTTCGCTCTCAGTTTTTGCTTGCATAACTGTTGGTTCCAGTACAAACTCCCTTTCGTTCCGACTGCGTCAACCATTCTGAAAAAGTTAGAGCGACGCCTTGTCGGACGCCCAACATGCGCCACCGCCTTCACTTTGCTGTGCTCCTTCTCCTGATCCAGGCGTGGCCGCTGACTGCGGCAACGAAAGCCACCTCTTCCGAGAGTGTCACTTGGATCCCGCAAGCGCTGCAAACCGGCTCAGCGTGTCTATTCGAGGTCCAATTCGAAGGTGCGCCTGCCAGGTTGAGTGGGAAGTGGATGGATCACGATGTCTCGTTTTTCCAGGGACGCAATAACCACAAGTGGTATGGCCTGGCGGGAGTTGATGTCGAAGCCTCGCCTGGGGTTTACCCGATCGATGTGGTGGCCACTATGCCGAGTGGCGAAATCATTCACCTGGTACGTGACATTCCGGTTGGCCCGTCGAACTATCAGACCGTATCGCTCCGGGTACCCGACCGTTTTGTGAAGCCAAACGCAGCGACGTTGCGTCAGATCGAATCCGACAAACAAGCCAAGAAAATTGCTTTCTCGCATGACATTGCGATCCCCGAATGGTCGGGAGATTTCCGTGCGCCGATCGCTTCCGTCGTGTCCGATTCGTTTGGCACGCGGCGGGTTTTCAATGGCGAGCTGGTGAGCGTGCATCGTGGATTGGATTTCAAGGCGAAGCCAGGATCGCCGGTGCTGGCAGCGAATTCCGGCGAGGTGGTGCTGGCCCGCAAGATGTTTTATGAAGGCAACTGCGTGATCATCGATCACGGAGAAGGTTTCATGACCTTGTACATGCACCTGTCTCGATTCGAAGTGGTGGCGGGACAGAAAGTGACAAAAGGTCAGGAGATTGGCCTGAGTGGTGCTACAGGCAGAGCGACCGGACCGCACCTCCACATGGGCGTTCGCTGGGAAGGTGCATATCTCGACCCAGAAAGTCTGCTGGGATTGACGCTGAACAGCCTCCCGTAAGATCCGCGCGGCGTACCGGGCACAACGTCGCAGGATACCGCTGGCAGCAAAACTACTCATCGGATGTGAGGTTAAAGGTTCCCGCGTTTGTTCGGAGCTGTCGAATCGGGCCTGCGTATGCAACAAAAAGCCGGAGCGCTTGGCTCCGGCTATGAGGACCCAGGGGGACAAGTTGAAGTTAGAGGTTCAGTTTGCGACGCAGCAGTCCGGCGAGGCCTAACACTCCTGAGCCGAAGAGCGCGATGCTACTGGGTTCCGGTGTCGAGGGCACGATTTCCCCAGACGATAGAGGGCCTTGCGTGGAATGAAATTGTCCTGAGAAAACCTGATCGATTGTCGGGTTCGTTCCCAGGAAAATGTTGAAATCCAAATCCGCGTAGGTGCCATCGCTGGAACCCGGGCAGATTGCTACTGGTGATGAACAGGCCACCGATGAATCGCGGGGCGTTAGTTCCGTCGGTGACGTTATTCAGGATGACGGTTCCGTCGAGGAAGCTAGACCCGAAACCAAAGGTGAAGTCAATGGTGTTGCCGTTCATGTTAAGGGGAAATAAATCACCGATAGGGGACTCCAGCACCAGATTGCCGCTTCCTCCACTGGCGAACCACATCGAGTACGTACCGACGTTCGTTCCAAAGTATCCGAGGCCAGTCAGACAATCCGGCCCCCCGCACGAACCCGTGAAAGACAGAACCGTATCGGAGCCCGTATTGGTGATTAGCACCTGCCCGGGGCTGCTATCGCCTAGGATCACTGTCGTCGGCGTACCGAAACCCAGTGCCGTCAGCGAAATCAGAAGCACGAACAGTAACAGTGGCGACCATTTTCTAAGCATACTTGTCATTCCCTCCAAGCCCATTTCCAGTTGCTTGGCGTTGCCGGCTGCGAAATCCCCCAAGTAGAAGTGGAGCAGCAAACAACGTCCGTACAAGCACGGTGCAATTTGGACTCCAACGTAGTACCCGTTAAGTCGTGCCTAAGTAACATCCTAGGTTACGGTCGTAGTTTCTCAACTGCAACCGTTTGCGATATTTAGGATAACCATTTCCTCTGTGTAAGATTTCAACGGTCGAAGTTGACGGCATGGTCTGGCATGTTTTGGCCAGCTTAACGTCTCTAAAGTGGATCATGATAGCGGTTCTATCTCTTGTAAAGTGTGTAGGATGACTTACCCCGAGACTCGGAAAAACCCCAGACTCATGTTGCAAAAAATTGCAGTCCAGTTTGCACGACTTGGATGGATAACCTGCTAACAGACAGTATTTATTGGATCTTCGGCGTGTTGGCAAATGGACTCCCGATTGCACGTACCCGTTGGGATGTGCTGCGACAGTCTATGGCCGTAGACTCTCGATTGTCGCCGTTCGGACGCTTCAGCATTTGGGACAAAAATTTGGAGGGATGGACGTGACTACCCAGTTTTGCAAAATGCAATTTGCCAGAAACCTGGTGCTTGTGCTGGCATTCAGCCTCGCGGTACCTATGCTTCACGCTTCTACCCTTAGCGACGGCGGGTCGGTTGCGCCAAGTCCGCTATTTCCGGGGGGAATTTTAGAGGCGATGACCTCGGGTACCATCATCACCCCGACCTTCACCACGAATTACACCCAGTGGGTGTATTCCGATCCAGGCAATACCTGGTGTTCAGGGTGTTTGGACTTCGTCTACCAGTTTACGGATCTCGGCCCTGACATCAATGCCCGGTACACGATGTCGGACTTTGCTAACGGCTCGAATTGGAGTCTTGATGTTGGCACCAATCCGTTCGGACTTCACGATCCAACCAACATTGATCGCAGCATGTCGGGAAGCGTAGTTGGCTTCAACTACAATCCTGGGGATGAAATTCTCCCTGGGGAGACAACCCCCCTCCTGGTGATCGAGACTAACGCCCGAAACTTTAATTTCAATGGTTTCCTGAGCGCACAGGATGGCACTGCTGGTTCTGCCCGTGCTTACCAACCCGCCGCCGTTCCCGAGCCATCCTCACTCGGCTTGCTCGGTAGCGGACTGATGGTCGTGGGAGGATTCTGGCGTAAACTGCGCTTGGGAAGACGCAGCTAGAGCATTAGGTTATTGCGCCCCCTCAATAGATGGCCCGCCCAGGTCGACCGTTGCGGGGGCGTTCTTAGCAGTTCGGACGGGTGGTAGCAGGTTCCCTCAGCGTGCCAGAATCGGCGAGTTCGCCGACGAGTGGTTGGCCCATTGGTTCCGTGCTATCACCCGTCGACTTTTTGTTCTCCGTTAATGCCCCTCCAGCGTCTCGGAAAACTTGCGGATCTATGAAATCTGCCGTCGTGCTAAGTTGGGTCGGATAAGGTGATCCAGCCTTTACAAGCGGTCGAGAAAAGAACCCAGGAGCGATTTTCCGCACTTTGACTCAAGAACCATCTCGTTAAGCTGGTTGCATCTTCTCCTACCGTCCAAGGCGTCCCACTCCACACTCCGCTATCAAGCAGCGAACCGAACGGACTCATCTGTCGCGTGTCGCGCCGGACACGGCGCTAGCACCTCAAGGACGCGCCAGGGCTGCAGGTGCGCCGCGTCTGATTCCTCTTCAAGTCCCCCCCGAAGCTACCGCTCAGCGCGGCGGTGGTTGATGTGAGCAGCGGGTGCAGCTTTCGTTGCCAGCGTCCCAAAAAACAATGTCAAGGCTTGGACTTCAGAACTGTCCCTAAGTAGGTAGCAAACTCCCCATTTGCGCCATTACTCATGTCCTAAAGCACGATTACTAAGTGTTACCAAAGTACTAGAAATATCGTCAAAAAGTGGTAGCCAAACACGACCTTAGTTCTGTAGGATTAGGCGTTCTCAAAACATGCAAATCAATCATGGGTTCGACTAGCACTCGATCCTTGGGAATGGTTCGCAAAGAGTAATCGCGAAGAAAAGAGGATACATAGATGCAGATTTCCGATCTCCCCGCTTTCTGCCTGTTGTCCACCAAGCCTATTCTTCTTAAAAACCGGACAAGCCTCAGTCGCCGGCTTCTGATCATCGCAATCTTAGTAACGATTTCCGCATTTTTCGTTCCCGCGGTGTCGGCGTTCGACGATTCAGCCGGTGGGAAGATTTCCGCGCGGTTGCTTTCCGAGACGGCCAATGGCGGCCGAACCGAAGCCCTCATAGTACTGGCCGAACAGGCTGATCTGACGTCAGCTTCAAGCCTGGACAGCAAGCTAGAAAAGGGACGTTATGTCTTCCAGGCTCTACAGGCTGTCGCTGAGCGGACACAAGCTCCTCTCCGCACCTTGTTGCAGCAGCGTGGCATTCCTTTCCAGTCGTTCTACATCGTCAACATGATCAAAGTGGCTGCTGACCATGCGTTGTTGGAGGAATTGGCGGCGCGCCCCGACGTCGCACATATCGACGCCAACCCGCAGGTTCAGAGCTCTATACTGGGGACGCCTGGCACAGGTATGGATTCACCGACCGGCGGACCGGAATGGAACGTACAGCGAGTCAATGCTCCGCAGGTGTGGGCGTTAGGCTATCACGGCGAGGGTATGGTGGTAGCTGGCAATGACACCGGAGTACTGTGGACTCATCCTGCCCTGAAATCACATTACCGCGGCTGGAATGGTAGCACGGTGAATCACGACTACAACTGGCACGACGCTACCAGCCAGCACTCTCCGGTTCCCGTTGACCCCAATGCGCATGGCACATTTACCCTCAGTGAGATGGTTGGAGATGACGGGAGGGGCAACCAGGTTGGAGTGGCGCCAGGAGCCAAGTGGATCGCTTGTCGCAATATGGATATACATGGCACCGGATCTCCCTCGCAGTATATCGAGTGCTTCCAGTTCCTGATGGCGCCCTATCCGGTAAACGGTGATCCGAGTCAGGGCGATCCTTCGAAAGCTCCGGATTCCATCAACAATTCCTGGGCTTGCCCAGCAAGCGAGGGTTGCACAGTGAGCACGCTCCAGAGTGTGGTTGACGCTGTACGTGCGGCTGGAATCTTTCCTGCCATGGCAGTTGGTAATTCCGGCCCCGGTTGTTCCACCGTTTCCGATCCCCCCGAATTTTACGCAAGCTCAGTCAGCGTTGGCGCGACTGATACGTACAACAATGTCGCCTTATTCAGCAGCCGTGGCCCTGTGACAGTAGACGGCAGTGGTCGAATGAAGCCAGACCTTACCGCCCCGGGGGTCAACATTCGCGCAGCCGTTCCGTGGGCTACGTTGTACCAGGGATATTGGTCGGGAACCTCGATGGCTGCACCGCACTTGGCCGGCGGAGTTGCTCTTTTGTGGCAGGCAAAACCTCACCTGATCGGTAATATCACCGCCACGGAAGCGGCCTTCACCCAGTCAGCTCACCGTCTGATACCTTTACAATTCTGCGGAATGGGTTTCATTCCTAATGATGTCTACGGATGGGGACTGCTCGACCTGTTAAATGCGGTGCAGACTGCCCATTAACGAAGAAAGGTGACCCTGCCTAAGGTGGTCGGCCGTGGTCCCGTGCACGCTCCCCGCTTAGGCTGACCTACCCCGGTGGTTCGTTCCCACCCAGGCTTCTCGTGCTTGGGTGGGAGCGTGCGCGTGACCTTCACCGCAAGGGCCGTCGCTCGCCTTTGCGCTCGGTTCGTATCCTACTGAATCTCAATCACGCTACCGCTGTCCGCTTCCTGCAATTCTTTGGTGCGCTCGATCACGCGCTGGGTGAACGCGAACAGCGATTTCGCGTGCGGAGACTGGTCGCCCTCCAGCACGATGGGCTGGCCGCTGTCGCCGCCCTTGCGGATGTCGGGGTCAAGTTCGATGCTGCCGAGAAACGGCACGCCGAACTGTTGTGCGGTGCGAGCGCCTCCACCTTTGGAAAAGATGTCGATCTCGTGCTGGCAGTGCGGACAAATGAAGTAGCTCATGTTCTCGACAATGCCGAGAATGTCCACCTTCACTTGCTTGAACATCTCGATGGCTTTGCGCGCGTCCTGCAGCGACACGTCGCTCGGCGTGGTGACCACCACCGCGCCCGTCAGCGGCACGGTCTGCACCAGGGAGATCACGACGTCGCCTGTGCCTGGTGGCAGATCGACGACGAGGTAATCGAGCTGTCCCCACTCCACCTGACCCAGAAACTGCTTCACGATCGAGTGCAGCATGGGGCCGCGCCATACCAGGGGCTTGTCTCCTGGGCTGAGGAATCCGACCGACATTACCTTCAGGCCATAACGCTCCGGTGGGAGAATGCGATCTTCGCCAATCACGCTCGGCGCCATAGTGGTGCCCAACATCAGCGGGACGTTGGGGCCATATACGTCGGCATCCAACAACCCGACCTTGTGGCCCAAACGCGCCAGCGCAATGGCCAGATTCACGGCGAGGGTGGTTTTGCCGACGCCGCCTTTACCAGAGCCCACGGCGATGATGCTGTTGACTCCAGGAAGCGGCTGTGGCCCAGCCTGCGGCTGGCCGGGCATATGCGTATGCTGATGACTCACGTGTGTTCCTGTGGTGACGGGGATGAAGTGCGCAAACCACGATTATACGCTGCGAGAGTGGACAACTCGGCGGTAGGCCGCCGGTGGTAGGCTGTTTTGAAAATTCAAGGAACCGACTTGTCTCAGCAAGCTAGAAGCCTATCGCGATTCTAATCTTACCCGCAAGCTCACAGATGCGAGCGTTTGAGATATTGCGAAGCCTGTGGCGGGGTTCGGTGAGGATTTCTTTGAGCACAACAGATACATCTTCTGCCTTGAGAACCGAGCCTTCTAATCCGGTCTCCCCCGGAGCCAAATAGACGTGGGTCGCAACATTCTTGATCGTTGAAGTAGAGAGCGGCACAACCAACACCGTGCTTGCCCTTGGATGGGTATTGCGCTCGTCGCGCGATACGATAAGTACGGGCCTGGCTGCTTTCTCAGGCGGATCGGTGGGGAGTTTGGCGTACCAGATCTCCCCACGCCTAGGGGTTCTTGGGGCGTTAGCGTGAATGGTGGGTTACTCCTCCGGCAGTTGCGTTTGAGCGAGTTCTCCCCAAGCTCGGTTCTCGGCCATCTCTTCTTTGCCGATTGAATCGTAGTAATTCGTGATGTTCACGGAGATGCGTTTGTTTTCGTCGTCCAACTGCTTCGCGCGAATCAACTGGTCAAGAGCAGCGGATGCTGATGGCAGACGTTGCTCTTTCCTTATGCGCTCCAGACAATTCAAGGCTTCCGCAGAAAGAGAAAATGTGCGCTTCAATTTGCGGCGAGGTGCACCAACAGGCGGCATGGTATGAATCCTTGACTTACATATTATCATACCACGACGGATACCTCTTCACTTGCGCTCATACCGAATCTTGAATACCTGCGCCCACTCGCCATCCTTCTGCATGAACACGGTGAACCAATAGGCATCGTTTCCATCGCGCACAATGGTAGAGCGGATATGCCCGACCTTGCCGTCAGTGTGCAGGATGTCGAACTCCTGGAGGAGCGCCTTGCCATCGGGGTCGGGGATGGCAGGGCCGATGGTCAGCTCGCCTCGGAGTTCGTGTAGTAGAACCCGATGCTCTTGGTCGCGGGATTGTAGGCGTAGAAGCCGTAGTAATGCGGCTTGCGGTTGAAGTCGGTATTGAACCCTATAGCCTGATGGTTCGGCGCCCAGCGAATGCGGTTCTTGACGTGGGTCATGGTTCCGTCCGATGGATCCCTTACGTCTGATACCCAAGTTCCACCGACGAGCCATGCGGCCGGCGCGAGTGGTTCGGCAGCAGCCGCAGGGCTGGCAGGTTTCGATTGTGCGCAGACGCTTGCGGCAAAAAGGGTAAGCGCTACAAATACGGTCGCAGCTCGTAATCGGGTCGCCATGTTTACCACCCTTGGGATAACGGCGATGCCTGACGGGCGAATAGAATCCTCTTGCCATCTGCCCGCTGACCGAGCATAATAGCATATTCGCTTTTTCTTCGCGCTACAGAGGACACCCGGTGCAGAGCTACCTACCATTCGATTTCGAGCCCACGGACGAACAGCGCCGTGCCATCGAGCACCTCGACGGTCCTATGCTGGTGGTGGCGGGCGCAGGCACCGGCAAAACTACTGTCCTCTCGCGGCGGATTGCGCACCTCATCGAGAGCGAGGCAGCCAAACCGAAAGAGATTCTGGCTGTCACCTACACCCGCAATGGAGCGGCCCAGTTGATTTCTCGAGTTGGGGAGATCCTCTATCCGCATCTCGATCAGGCGAGCGCGGCCGGCAAACTGATGGCCAGTGGACTGCGCCCTCACACCTTTCATTCCTATTGCTACGGATTGCTGCACGACGCCAACATCCGATTCGCGCTTCTCGATGAGAAGGACCTGCAAATACTGTTGCGGCGCCGCATTCAAGATCTGCCGCTCAAGCGCTTCATCAAAGCGTCCGACCCGGGGCAGTTCCTCAAGGATTTGTTGGAATTCTTCCGCAGTTGCCATGACGAGCTGCGGGCTCCCGACGATTACGACGCCTACATCACGCGCCTGGAGCGCGGCGAGATTCCGCTGCCGCGGGTAGGGAAGTCGAAAGACGCCGAGACCATGGTCCACGACGAAGTGCTCGATCGTTGTCACGAGATCGCGCAAGTCTTTCATTACGTCGAAGACCTGCTGAAGCAGGAAGGTCTGGGGACTTTCGGCCACATTATCACGCGCGCTGTCGATTTGCTCAGCCGTCGCCAATCGGTGCTGCAACGCGCCCAAAAGCATGCCCGCTTTATTCTGATTGACGAGTTCCAGGACTCCAACGTCGCGCAGATTCAGCTTGCCCGTTTGCTCGCCGGCGACGAGGCCAACGTATTTGCGGTCGGCGATCCCGACCAGGCGATTTATCGCTTCCGTGGCGCTACCAGTGGAGCATTCGATCAGTTTCTCCGGACCTTCGGCCCGGGGCGGGTCAAGGGCGTCACGCTATCAGAGAATCGGCGCTCTACGCCGCCTATCTTGCGTTGCGCCTATCAGGCAATTGCATGCAATCCCTCAATCGCCAGCATTGAACTGCGTGATGGCGGTTGGCCGCGCGAACCCCTCGGCTGCGCCCGTCTGAAAGACGATCCGGCTCTGGCGCACGCTTTGCCGGTACAGGCGGTGGTGCACAATCGCTTCGAGCAAGAAGCCGAGTTCATCGCCGATACGATCGAGGCCATGCGCCAGCAGCGACCTGCGATGAAGCTTTCCGACATCGCTGTGCTGTACCGCAGGCACGCCCATCGACAAGAAGTCCTGGCGGAACTTCGCCGGCGCGACATTGCTGTGCACGTCCAAGGCGTCGATCTCTTCGACACGCCAGAGATCCGCGATGCCCTAGCGGCTCTGCAGATCATGGAGTCTTCCAGTCCTATTGCGCTGGTTCGGGTCTCGGCATTCCCCCAGTTCAACGTGGATGCGGAAGAGTTTCGAGCTGCCCTCGCCCTCGCCGGCAAGAAAGCGTCGATTGAGCCGTTGCTGGAAAAAGTACCCGGTGGCTTCGCGGTGATGGAATCGGTGCGTGAGGCGCGACACGACCTCGCCAATGCCAGCGATGCGCTGGAGCCGGCGATGCAGATTGCGCAACGCTCATTCCAACTGCCCGATTCACTTCCCTTGCGGCGACTTCAGGAATTGGCCGAGCATTGGTGCAGCAAACCTAAGCCACTGGTGGGGCAGGGATCCCTGCGCGAGTTTCTCGAGTACGTCGAGCTATTTCGCGAGGCAGGCGGATGCCTTGCCGAGGATGGCGGAGAGGACGATCCGGTCGCGGCGCTGGCGCCCACCGACTTCAGCAAGCGGCCTCTGGAAGACGCGGTGCAATTGATGACGGTGCACGCTGCTAAGGGGTTGGAGTTTCCCTGCGTCTTCGTTTTACGCGTCGCTTCACCATCGTTTCCACATAGCTACACTGAGCCGTTGGTTGAGTTTCCGCAGCAACTGCGCAGCAAGGATAATGCTGCTGAGAGCGAGCCCAAAATTCTTCACGAGGAAGAAGAGCGTCGCTTGTTCTACGTCGCCATGACACGCGCTAAGGATGAGCTCTATCTTTGCGCAAAGGTCAGCAAGGCGAAAAATAATCCCGCTCCTACAAAGTACGTGCGGGAGCTGGTGGATGCTGGAAAGTCCGCACTCAAGGGTGCGATCGAGTGCCGTTTGTTGCCGGCATCTGAGGTTATTCCAATGTTACATGCCGCGGCAGAACCACAGCCGATGATCGCGCAGTGGGTGCAACTTCCCCCGCGCTGCGACGCGCCCCTCGGCGAGTTGAGCGCCAGCGCCATCGAGCAGTATGAGCGCTGTCCGCTGGCGTTCAAGCTTAGCCGCGACTGGTGTATCCCCGAAGAACCCGCGGCCATGATGCAGTTCGGCTCGGCTATGCATCTCGCCCTCAAGGCGTACTTCGATGGTGTGCGGGCTGGGCATCCACCAAATGAAGATGCGGTCATCGCGTGTTTCCGTGATGAGTTCGGCAAGGCAAAGATCGAGGAGGACGCACAACGCGAGCTTTATGAGAATGGTGGCTGTGAGCAACTACGCCAGTTCCTGTGCTCCGAGCTGGCAAACCCGACTGGCGAGATTCTTAACAACGAACGGTCCTTTCGCGCCGCCATCGGCGGGACCATGGTTAAGGGAAGAATGGATCGACTGGAACGGATCGACGGTGATCGTGTCAGCATTGTCGACTACAAAACCGGAAAGCCGAAGACACAGGATGATGCCGACGAGAGTCTGCAACTTTCCATCTATGCGCTGGCGGCCAAAAGCATGGGTTTTGTCGCCGAGTCGCTGGTGATCGTCAATCTAGCCGATTGCAGCGCAGTTAAGTCGCGGCGCTCAGAAAAGCAGCTCGACAGCGAGGCAGCCCGAGTTAGCAGCGCCGCAGCCAATATTGCTGAGGGAAACTTCGATCCTAAGCCTGGCCGGCATTGCCGTTTTTGCTCCTATCGCAACCTTTGTCCGGCTACGGAAGTGATTGTCATTCAGCCTGCCCAACGCGCGGCCACCGTGAACTAGCCCAGTACGGACCCATCGCCGGGCCTCCAACCCTGATTTATCATCCTCTGCGGAGGTGATGCTGCCCGTGCGAGACTTCAATAGTTTGTCGCAAAAGGAAATCCTGGCCCTGGCTATTTCGCTGGAGGAGGAAGACGAACGCATCTATTCCGATTTCGGCGAAAATCTGCGGGAGAACTTTCCCGGTACGGCCCAGGTGTTCGAAGAAATGCGCCAGGAAGAGATCGGCCACCGCCGCCGCCTGATCGAACTTTATCAGCAGAAATTCGGCGATCACATTCCCCTCATCCGGCGGCAAGACATACGCGGCTTTGTGCAGCGCAAGCCCATCTGGCTGAACACCCCGCTTCGTCTGGAACAGATCCGCCGCCAAGTGGGTGCCATGGAAGTGGAAACGCGCCGCTTCTACGAGCGCGCAGCCGTGCGTGCCGAAGATGCCGGCATTCGCCAATTGCTTGACGATCTGGCGGTCGAAGAGGCTTCGCATGTCGAGCGAGCCGAGCAGTTGGAGAAGACCGAACTTAAGCCTGAGGTTCGGGAGGAAGAAGAAAAAGCGCAACGTCGACTCTTCGTCCTGCAGATCGTGCAGCCAGGGCTCGCCGGCTTGATGGACGGGTCGGTATCGACTCTAGCTCCGGTCTTCGCGGCCGCGTTCGCCACCAAGAACACCTGGGACGCTTTCGCCGTCGGACTGGCCGCCTCGCTGGGCGCCGGCATCAGCATGGGGTTTGCCGAGGCACTGTCCGACGACGGCAGCCTGACCGGGCGCGGCACTCCGTGGTTGCGCGGCTTGGTATGTGGCGCAATGACGGCGTTGGGCGGAATCGGCCACACCTTGCCATATCTCATTCATGACTTCCGAATAGCCACGACGATTGCGATCATCGTGGTGCTGTTCGAATTGGCGACGATTACCTGGGTTCGCAATCGTTTCATGGATACTCCGCCGTTGTCGGCGGCAATTCAGGTGGCGTTCGGGGGAGCGCTGGTGTTTGCCACCGGCATCCTGATCGGAACTTCGTAGCGTTATGGCGCATTCAAGATATGCAATATTCGACGGCGTGAAAGTACGGCTCCTAACGCGTCTCGTGTCGCTCGTTATTGTGTTGATTACGACTTGCTCTGCGGGAATGTCAGCCCAATCACAAGCGACCTACCTGGGCATGGACCGCAATGATTATCCCGGCGATGCCAACATGGCCACGCTGCGCAAGACATTTGCCTTCACGGGATATTGGTTGAACAACCCGCCCGGGGCAGACGCTAATACCTGGCAAGGCAAGCGCAAGACTATTGAGGCGATGGGTTACGGATTTCTGTTGCTATTCAACGGGCGGGAATATCTGCAACTGAAGGCTTCGGGAAATGCGGCGCGCGTCGGTAGCCGCGACGCCGCTGCGGCCTGAAGGCGGCTGCTGGTGACGGTTTTCCCAAGGGCGCAATTCTGTTTCTCGATCAGGAGCAAGGCGGTCGCATGCTGCCCGAGCAGCGCGACTATATTCATGCTTGGGTCGATGGAGTGGTGCAGCGGAGGCTATCGTGCTGGCGTCTACTGTTCGGGCATTCCGTTTCGCGAATCGACTACCGTCTCCGTGGTGACCGCCAATGACATTCGCGATCATGCCGGCGGCCGCGAGATCCATTTCTTCGTGAGTAACGATCAGTGCGGACCTTCGCCAGGCTGTGTTTTTCCCAAGCCGCCGCCGGCTCCTGCCGCGGGTGGCGTGCCCTTTGCCGACGCATGGCAGTTCGCGCAATCGCCTCGGCGTCCAGAGATGACCGCAGCCTGCCGCGCAACCTATGCGCCAGATGGCAACTGCTATCCCCCAAACATGTCGGCCAGCACCGGGGTACACGTTGATGTCGACACCGCAAATTCGTCCGATCCGTCGCACGCGCGGGTGAAATGAAAAAACACGAGGGCTGCGGTTCGCAGCGGCTAATACGGTCCGGAACTAAATAGATCAGCGGCGCCGCGATTTGCCCCAGTGGCGCATCTCTCCATACACTGGCAGATAGGAATCAAGCAAAATTTGTATTCGCTATACCGTCCGAAATGTCGGACGGTGCTTGCCTTGCACTCGACCGGTCGTCAGCACCAGGCAGTCCGGCTAATGCATATGGCAACTGAAGGAGTGTCATCATGGAGAAGGTTATTCCTCGCTGGGAATGGAGGACTTTCGGAGAAAATTTTGACGAGGCCGATCGCCGGTTCGCCGCTCTTACACCTGGCGGCGTGCAGGAAAGTGATGAGGTTTACCTGCTCTCGTCCGTCGGCGATCAGAACGTCAAGGTTCGCGATCAGTTGATGGACATAAAGACACTTGAACAGGTCAACGGGGATGGTCTCGAACAATGGAAACCTGTCATGAAAGCCGGTTTTCCATTGCCCGCCGCGGAAGTGAAGAAAGTCTTTATCGCCCTTGAGCTACAGTCCCCGCCGTTGGCCCGTGCAGACTACACGCTTGAACAATTTATTGCCGAACTGGCGGAGTCAAGCGGACAACTGCGTGTCGTGAAGGTCCACAAGAAGCGCGCCCGTTACAAGATTGAAGGCTGCATGGCT
Organism: uncultured Acidobacteriaceae bacterium; assembly: GCA_963721155.1. Lineage (GTDB taxonomy): Bacteria > Acidobacteriota > Terriglobia > Terriglobales > Acidobacteriaceae > Bog-257. The sequence continues at coordinate 168,623 of CAVRID010000012.1, forward strand.
GAGATGACCGAGGTGCAGGCGGATGGCAGAAAGATACGCACGGTGGCGCTGGAATCAGAAGATCCGGCTCTTGTGATTGCTACCGTGCGGCAACTCGGGCTGGACAAGTTTCAAAACGTTAGCTACCCGCGAGGCCTGAAACGGCTAGTCGGGATGACGAGCTGAGGAGCCTCCGTTATGCCAAGCTATGCGGTCGTCGATGTTGGCACAAACTCGGTGAAATTCAATATCAGCGAACGTCGCGACGATGGAACGTGGCACACGATTGTCGATCGCGCTGAAATTACCCGGCTCGGCGAAGGGCTGGAGAAAACCAACGAGATCAGCAGCGAGGCCATCGCCCGCACAGTTGATGCAATCGCCGCGATGGTTTCGGAAGCTCATCAGCATGGAGTGACGGCGATCGCGGCCGTCGGCACCATGGGATTGCGAACGGCTCGCAATAGCCAACAGTTTATTGATGCGGTCGAAAAGACATGTGGCATCACGGTCGAAGTTATTTCCGGCGAAGAAGAAGGGCGACTGGCATATCTTGCCGTCAAATCCGGCCTTGGTCTGGCACAAGGCTCACTTGCGATCTTCGACACCGGCGGCGGAAGCACACAATTCACCTTCGGTCGCGGTTCTACGGTGGAAGATCGCTTTAGCCTGAACATCGGCGCAGTTCGATTGACCGAGCAGTTTGGTCTGGACGGAGTGGTGTCGGCTGAAAAACTTCGCGCCGCGCGCGCAGCGATCGCCGCTGAATTCGTCCGCATTGAGGATAAGCCATCGCCTGACATGCTGGTTGGGATGGGTGGCGCCGTTACCAACATCGCCGCGGTGAAGCATGGGTTAACGAAATATGATCCCAATATCATTCAAGGGTCGGTGATCGAGAGCAGCGAGATCGAACGCCAGATTGAACTCTACCGCACTCGTTCGCTGGAGGATCGGCGCAGCGATCGTTGGCCTGCAGCCAAAGCGCGCTGACGTGATTCTCGCGGGTGCATGCATAGTTGCGACCGTGATGGACAAGCTTCGTGAGGACAAGCTGTCGGTCAGCGATCGCGGGCTGCGGCATGGCCTGCTGCTCGACCGCTTTGCGCAGGTAATTTCACGGACTCAAGCCAGCTCAGTACGCGGAAACCCAAGAAAGGTTGAACATTTCCCAATAAGGAACGAACGCGATGTTCCGACTGCACATCTGAGTTGCCTGCGCCGACATCGGTGTATATATTACTCATTTCGGAAGCCTAACTGCGCAATTCAGTCCTCTGCGCAACGAGTGAGTCCCCATGTCATATTTTCGACAAGGTCTTTCTACTTTTCTCAGCGCTAGTCTGATTTTTGGTGTCCTCGGCCTCGACGGGTGCAGCAAGAAGTCGGAACCGGCACAGTCTGGACAGGCACAGCAGCCGCAGCAGGAGCAAGCTCCCGCGACGACCTATGCCACTCCCACGCCGGAACAGCTGTACCAGCTGGTCGCTCCCATTGCGCTGTTTCCCGACAACCTGGTGGCCCAGGTCCTGGCGGCTTCGACCTTCCCGGACCAAGTGAGCGCTGCTTATCAGTGGCTCCAGCAGAATTCGAGCCTCAAGGGCCAGCAGCTGTTAGAAGCCGTCAATCAGCAGCCGTGGGACGCCAGTGTCAAGGGATTGACCCAGTTCTCTGACGTGCTGAGCCAGATGGCGACGAACCTGTCGTGGACTTCCGCTTTGGGTGACGCTTACTACAATATTCCCCAGAGCGTGATGAATGCCGTGCAGGTAATGCGACAGCGCGCCTACCAGGCCGGCAATCTCAAGACCACCCAGCAGCAGAATGTCACCGTGCAGAACCAGGCACCGGGAACCGCTCCGCCTCCGGAAGCCTCGTCCGGCGAACCGCAGACTACGATCGTGCAGCCTCCGCCGCAAACCATAATCATTCAACCGGCGCAGCCGGACGTGGTGTATGTGCCCACTGTATAACCCGACGGTGGTCTATGGAGCTCCGGTGGCTGTCTATCCCGGCTACTCTACCGGTGCCATGGTCGCTACCAGCCTGCTTTCTTTTGGAGTCGGCATTGCGGTCGGCGCTGCCATCAGCGGCGGCGGGGGATGCTGCGGATGGGGCTGGAACTCGTGGGGATGTGGCTGGCACAACTCCACCGTCGTCTACAACCACAACACCTACATTTCCAACTCGAATACGTTCGTCAACCGGAACAATTACTACAATCGCAACAATGCGAACTTCAACAACGTTAACCGCAACAACATCAATACCAATAACATCAATCGCAACAACCTGAACGCCAACAACATCAACCGCAACAATATCAATCGCAATAACGTCAATAACCGCGCCAACAACTTCAACAGCGGTAATGAGCCGCACTTCAATCAGAATTTGAACCAGAAGCAGTTCAGAAATGAAAACGCACAGAACCTGACGGGGCAACGCGGTGGCAACGTCGGACAGCGCGGCGGTAATCAGCCCAATTTCAACCAGCAGAACCGTGCCGGCCTGAATCAGCAGCAAAACCGCGCCGGAAGCAACCAGGCCCAGGGCCGCGCCAACAACTTCAATCAGAACCAGCGGCAGCCACAACGCGGCTATGGTGAGCAAGGCACCCGCGGCGGCGGCACTAGCGCCTTTGGCGATTACAGCAAGGGCGGTAATGCTCGAACCAACAGCGCGCGCGGCCAGCAAAGCCTCGCCGGAAACCGTGGCGGAGGCGCCGAGCGCGGCGGCGGTGGTGCACGCGCTGGCAGTGGCGGAGGAGGCCGGCGCCGGTAGTTGAGGCGAATGGCCGACCCTGGATCGCGGGACCGAAATCTAAGGAGAACACGCACTGTGAAATTCATCGCGCAATCTTTGCGAGTACTTACCCTCCGGCGGTCGCTGGCGATGTTCGCCGTAAGTCTGCTGTTTCTGCTGAGTGCCCCAGGCTTGTTGGCGCAACAGGGCAACGAGAAGACTTTCAACTCCCCGGGTGACGCGGTGTTGGCCCTGTACAACGCCGTCAAGTCTAACGATGGGCAGGCACTGAGCGCCATCCTCGGTTCCAACTCCGGCCCCATCCTCCACACGGGAGACGAGGTTGCCGACAAGAAAATGGGAACGGACTTCATTCGCCGTTACGACCAGATGCATCGCGTGGTGATGGAGCCGGACCAGACGGTTACCCTCTATGTCGGTGCGGACAACTGGCCGATGCCAATTCCTATCGTCAAGAACAACAATGGCGCCTGGTACTTCGACACGGAGAGCGGGAAGCAGGAAATCCTTTATCGCCGGATCGGCAGAAATGAGAACGACGCCATCGAGGTCTTGTACACGCTGGTTGACGCCCAGCGCGATTATGCTTCTGCGACGCATGACGGCGACCAGACCAAGCATTACGCCATGAAGTTCATCAGCGATGAAGGCAAGCAGAATGGGCTCTATTGGAAGACCAATGACAACGAAAGCCCGAGCCCAATCGGGCCACTGCTCGTGGCCGCCACGGGTGAAGGTTATGCCATGAAGCAGGGCCAACAGGAGCCCTTCCATGGTTACTACTACCGCATCCTCACTAAGCAGGGAGCCGCGGCCAAGGGCGGCGCACGCGATTACATGGTAAACGGCCAGCTCACGCGCGGGTTCGCGTTCGTGGCCTTCCCAGCGGAGTACCGCAACTCCGGCGTGATGACCTTCATCGTCAATCAGGACGGCGTGGTATACGAAAAAGACCTCGGCCAGGATACGGGCAAGTTGGCGGGGGCGATGTCAGCATTTGATCCTGACAACACTTGGCAGCCGGCGGAATAAGTCTGGCGGCGCCACGAAGTCACCAAAAGAAAGCTGCTTATCTATCAACCGCTCCCGGTCCGGCTGAGAAAAGGCCGGGTGGGACATCCAGGTTGAGTTGGGTGTCTCTATTGCGCTTGGCTCCAACGCGCAGCATCGTCAGATTCTGGCGGAGCATGCGGTTCGCCTGGAACCAACACCAGCAATCCAATGCTGCCCGCGAGGGCAAAAGCTGCGCCGTAATAAAACACGGCCGCGTGGCCGATCCGGTCCCAGAGCAGCCCCGCGATGATACTTGCCACGAGTTGCAGTAAACCAACCGTCGTGCTGTACCAGCCAACTCCGCTGGCGCGCAGGCGCTCCGGCACAAAATCCGTGGCAAATGCCTTGCCGACGGAGCGGAAAATTCCCTGGAACAATCCATAGAAGAGAAATAGGGTACCGATCACAAGAACGCTTTGCGCGCGCGCAAAACCGAAATAGGCAACGAAGAAGACGATGAATGACAGCAGGAGGACACTTCTTCTTCCCCATCGATCGGAGAGAGAGCCGGCCGGGTAAGAAATCAACGCGGCCACCAAGTTGAAGCCCGCATAAATCAAGATGGTCACATGGAAAGAAGCGCCGATTCCTGTTGTTTGCAGGATTAGAAACGAGTCACTTGAATTGCCGATCATGAACAACGCCGTGGCCAGCAGGTATTTCCAATAAGATTTCGGAAATTCCCGGAAGCTGACATCGATCTTGGACTTTGCGCCCACCGGCACGGGTCGTTCCTTGACCAGTAAAATCATAGAAACAGCGAGAAGACCAGGAACGATGGCCAGATAAAAAATCCTACGCATGTTGAAGTGGAACAAGGTCAAGAGAACAACGGCGAGTAGTGGTCCTAAGAAAGCCCCTAAGTTATCGCCAAAACCCTCAAGGCCAAAAGCTCGTCCTCTGTTTTCTTCAGACACCGACGATGCAACGAGGGCATCGCGCGGAGCGGACCGGAATCCGGCACCCAGTCGATCCAGAAACCGCGCCTCCAGCACACCCGGCCATGCTGCGGCAAGACCGATCAATGGTTTGGTTATCGCCGAAAGTAAATAGCCCACCAGCGCAAGTGACTTTCTCTTTTGCAGCTTGTCCGATACCCAACCCGAGAAGCCCTGAATAATATTCTGCGTTGCCTGCGCGACGCCCTCCACCAAGCCAACCACGCTGCCGCTCGCGTGCAGCGTCTGCGTGAGGAAGATCGGCAGGATCGGGTACAGCATCTCACTTGAAATATCGGAAAACAGGCTGGCAAAGGCCAGAAGAACGGTATCCCGTGAAATCCCGGCGAAATACTGCTTTGGCGTCGCCGTCCCGACTCTATCCTTGTGCTCGGAGCCCATGTTTTTTCTCTCGGACTACTTCAGTTTGCGAATGCCGCCAGGATCGAGTGAAAGGTGCGTTAAGATCATGCTTCAATCACGACACATCATGAACTGACTGAGTCTCTTGGAACAAGTGGAATGTTAGTGTAACGCTTTGCTAGAAAATAGTTCGTAGTCGTAGCCGACGGGGAGAGGGAAAACGCAGCGTTTTCCATATCCCCATGCTCCTTCAGGCTAAGTCATACTCCGCGCATCATCGGGAACCGGAGCTGCTGTCGCGACGAATGGTGATTTTAGCTCCGGCCACCACTTCTGTTAGCGCCAGGAATTACCGAGGTTGAGAACCGAATCGCGCTGAGGTGTGAGTGTTCGTTGAGAGCGCGAGCATTCTGAGCGGGACTAGCATGTGGGGCCGCCGCGATGGAACTTGCAATTGCTTCGTCACTTCCATCGGTTGCATCTCATCTTTATGGAGGTAATAACAAATGGTGAATGTGGGACTGTTTGTTCGACTGGAAGCAAAACCCGGAAAAGAACGTGACGTGGAGAGCTTTCTTCGTGAAGCTCTCCCGCTCGTAAACGCAGAGCCTACGACAACGGCATGGTTCGCTATCCGCATGGGGCCTACGACATTCGGTATCTTCGACGTTTTTCCGGACGAGGCGGCCCGGCAAGCGCATCTCTCAGGAAAAGTCGCGGCGGCTCTGATGGCCAGGGCCTCGGAATTGTTTGAGCGGCCCCCCAACATTGAAAAACTCGACGTCCTGGCAACTAAGCTTCCTTAGGGCTGCCCACAGCATGCTAAAGGACATGAAAAGTAGCTTCGTCGTGCCGAGGATTGAAATTCGCAGGGTCTAGGAGATCAGAGGGACCCTGTCGGTCTTTGGTGTTGTGAATACTTTGGCGTGAATCGGGGTTGTCCCATCCGCACCATGACCTACGGCTGGACGTATATCGGATTATTGGGAGATGGCGGCTCGTAATCCTGGCCGTACTTGTTCTTGTGCGGCGCGGTCGTGGCCAGCGTTACCCGCACATGGATTAAGCCCAGCGAGTGAGAAGCCTCGCTTATCATCACCTCGCGCGAGAGCGCCTGAAGCGTGGCGGGCAGTGCATTCTCATTCCAGACGTGCAGCATATAACGGCCCGGCGGTACGGAGGCGATGGAGAACTCACCCTGCTTGTTGGGGACGGCAAAGTATTGGCTGGACAACACGACGATCACCGCGCTCATCTCCGGATGGATGTTGCAGAAGATGTACGACACCCCTTCGCGGTCGAAATGAACGGTGCGGCTGGTTCCAGCTTCATAGAGTCCGAGATCGAAGCGCTTGCCGTTAAACAAGGAAAACACGTTGTGAAACCACGGATCGCGGTTGGGAAAGTCTACGGTCGAGCCCTTGGTGACGACGAGCAGGTGCGGCTCGAAGGCCTTGTTCTTTTGTAGCAGCACGGCATGCGTCGGAGGAACGATGATCGGGTCGCCCGGCGCGGCGCCAATCGGGGCGAGCCACACCACGGTGGAACTTGCAGGAGACAAGTTGGCTCCTCCTTCGGCCACCACTCGACCCGATACACTCACGTCGGCAGACCACAACCCTGGTGTCAGGGAGAGCGCTAAGGCGATGCCCAATGACATTGCGAATTGTTTCCCGATTCGCATAGTTCAGTTCCGCCGAAAACTACTTACTTCGGAGACACGGAGTTTTCTTTTGCATCGAGTTTTCTCCGTGGTCTCCATGGTCTCCGTGGTCAATTTTCATTCTCATGGGTGGACTGCATGCCCATGTGACAATTCAGAAGAGTATCCCCATGGCCATGTTCAGTTGCCCAGCATCGTAGCTGTGATTGTAGATTGAGTAGGTGGCCAGCCGACGATATTCCAGAGACAGCAGTAGGTCTGAGCGTGGACGATAAATGACGTTGCCAAATCCAGCCCGGTTACGCGTCAAGAAAGGATTGGCGTAGCTTTGGGCCTGGTCACCGAAGTAGCGAATGTCGGCCGCGAACGGATTGTCCTGACCAAACGCGGCGTTGAACTCAAGCTTGGCCAGCGGCTGATATTTCAACTGGGCCCACCCGCCGACGGAATTCAGGGGAAGCACAATTGTGTTGGGGTCGGTGAGAGGTCCGTTGAAGACGACGCTGCGACTAAGGGCGGCGCCGAGTCCGCCGATTGCTTGTCCACGATAAAAGAAGCCGCTAAGCGTGAACCAACGGTTGAGCGGTAGATTCCAGTCCGCGGTTGCCGCATATCCGTTCACGTTGCGATTGAAGCCCCAGTACTCGCGGCTGTAATAGCCTCCGGCTCCCAACGTGAAGGTTCGGCCGAGGAACGGATGGGAGTAAGCGACCCGCGCCGCGAATGCCGGCAGACGTGATTCCTCTCCGGCATCCGGAGCCCGGTACCAGACGTAGTTGAAGTCGTTGGGCGGTTCGCCAGTCAGCGGGTCAAGCACAGCCCCTTGCAAACTGACGTTGGAGTGGTTGGAAAATTCGAAGCGGTGCTCGACTCGCAGTTGCGGAGTCCACGACCAGAGATTGCCCGAATAGGTGAGCGCAGGCACGATCAGCGACGCGAACGAAGTTGGAGGTTGGGGAGAAAGGAACAAGCCATCTTGCCCGGCTATTACAGACGTATCTTTCCAATCGAGGCGAACGGTTGCGGTGCGTAAACGCACCAGGCCGGAGTTGACGCCGTTGTAAGTAGCGGGAAATCCGCCGCCAAAATCGAAGTTAACGTTGCCGCTGGAGTGCGCCCCAAAGACATCTGGCCCGAAGACCTCGAAGCCGAGGATCGACTGCCGCAGTGTGCCTCCGACCGATCCAGGGGAATCCATAGGATCGGGTCTGAGCACCCAGGTGGGCACATCCTGATTGTCAGGATAACCGCTATTACCGAACAAGTTGAAGAGCACGATACCGGAAAAACGCACCCGGTATTTCGAGGCGCTCTCCAGTTTCGTCTGGTACTGCTCGTTGACCTTGTCAGAGACCAATTGCTCATCCTCGGCAAGCTGGTCGACGCGATGTGCCAATTGAGCCGGACTCGACGAAGAGGCTGCTGGCGATGGTTCGTCGAGCGCAGAGTCGGCACCGGTGGCGCTGTGCTGAGCTTCGAGTTCCTCCCGCAGGTGGGAGATCTCAGCGCGACTCGCCGTGGTCTGCTGTTGCAGCTGCAGGACCATTTCTTTCAGTTCGCGAACCTGGGACTGAAGTTCTTGCAAGGAGGCATTCACCCCCACCTCGTTGGCGGCGGGCGAGCTGGTTTGAGCCGTCTGAGTTGATCCCGGCACAGCGACTGCCAACGTGAGAGCCACCGGCAGCACCGCACTCAAAACTTGGGAACACCTGGTGAATTTCATGTCGCACCTCTGCGCGATGATTGAGGACCCCAGATATTTTGCGGTCTGGGCCAGCATGTCTAAGCGGTAAACGGTTTAGAGGCGTCCGCTGTTCTGCCATTCCACGTGACGATCTTCTTGCACTCTCGGGGAAGCACGATCTGCATCACCGTGCGGCCTGGTACTGAGCTCTCCAGTTGTAAGGTGCCGTCGTGGTCTTGAACGATCTTCTGCGCGATGGTGAGGCCCAATCCGGTGCCGTTCTCTTTGCCGTGGCTGACGAATGCCTGGAACAGTTTCTCTCGCAGAGAGGATTCCACCCCGGGGCCATCGTCGGTGGTACGAATTTCCAGGTTTCCATTCACCTCCGCCACATTCACCGCCACGTGGCCGCCGCAAGTCTGCGCAGCCTGGCAACCATTCAGCAGAAGGTTGTAGAAGACGCGCTCCATTTTGCGCGGATCGAATTGCGCGGAGTGCAGCCCGGGCGACTCTATGCTGACTGCAATCTTGTGAAATTGAGGATGCGCCCGCACCAGTTCGATGGCCCGGCTGATGGTGCGCTCGATGGGAGCTTCCACCACATTCAACGAATCGGCGGGACGCGACAGCTCCAGCAGAGAATCGACCAGATCGGTCAGCCGGTTCACCGCAACGCGGATTTCCAGATAAAGCTCTTCGCGCTGTTGCGGACTCAGATCGGCATCGGCCAGGAACTCGGCATTGGCCAGGACGGCAGTCAGGGGATGGCGCAAGTCGTGTGAAATAGAGCTGGCCATTCTGCCAATCGTTGCCAATCGCTCAGCTTCGAGCAGTCGCTGCTGCGCTTGATGCAAGCTCTCGCGCATGCCCGAGAAGGCGTTCGTAAGCTCTGCGATCTCGCTCGCACCCCGCACCTTTACCGGGTAGCGAAAGTCTCCTTTCCCCAACGCTCTAACCCCGTCCACCAATTCCTCCAATGGACGGGTGAAGGTCCTGGAAGTGACGTACACCAGCATGCTCCCCACAAACACCGCTCCCAATCCCACTGCCAGCAATAGCCGCCGTAAATGGTTTAGGAATGCAGTGGCCTCGTCATACGACTTCATCACGAGCATAGTGACCGGCGGCGCTTCGTCGGGGTTTAGCACGAGTGACGAGACCACAAAGCTTTCTCCGCCGAGCTTCCAGTCGATCGGGCCGCGAGGGATCGTTTGTCCTTGCAGATAGGCATTGACCTCGGCTCTCTGAGCGGTATTGAGTGTACTGACGACGACCGTGGACCCGCAAACGATAGTCACTTGGCTGGCCGCGATCTGGCTTACCTGGCGGGCAACCGCGGTGTTCATCTCATCGCCAACCGCAACTACTCCGAGCAAAGAGTTGTCGGTGCTGGGTCCGAAGTAGATTGGGGCCAGCACGACTTCATAGAGATGGCCGCCCGCAAACCACCACTGCAGCGGCTGGTCGAGTGAGTTGTGACGCTCCAGGAGTTGCTGGGCTTGCTGCGCGCGTGATGCCGGGCGCTTTGGTGTGAAATCCCACGAACTGGCCAGTCGAATCCTGTAGAGCGAACAGGTCGCCACCGGAAAGACGGAACATTTCGCCTGACGCGTCCTGGATGGTGGGCGGGTGATGAGATGTCATCAGCGCCTTCAGGCTGGGAAGGTCAGCCATCAGGCTGGCGGAGCGAGCCAGGACTGCCTCGCGGTCCTTTTGGGCATTGCGGAAAGTTTCGACCGAGTTGGCCAGGTCATTACCGAAGTCGCGCCGGACTTGGTTTTCCACCGTGCGCTGCACAATCAGCAGGGAGACCGCTGTCAATCCCGCGGAAGTCAACAACATGGCGATCAGGAACTTGGTTCGCAACCGCACCCCACCCATCGCCAATCTCCTCTCCGCTCCGATTACCGGACGAACTTGTAGCCCGTTCCATGGACAGTACGAAAATGTACCGGATCGGCGGGGTCCTTCTCCAGCTTTTGCCGCAAGCGAAGAATGTGGGTATCAACCGTGCGCGTGGTTGGGTAGTTGTTATATCCCCACACTTCGTTGAGCAATTCGGTACGCGAGACTACCCGCTCCTGATGGTTGAGAAAAAACCGCAGCATCTTAAATTCTTGCGGGGTCAGAGCGATCGATTGACCACTGCGGTACAACTCCATCTTGGAGAAGTTCACTTCCACATCGTCGAAACTAAACATTTCGGATTTGTCCGAAGCCTGGTTTAGACGACGCATTGCCGCGCGCACCCGTGCCAGCAGTTCGCGCGGGCTGAACGGCTTGGTGACATAATCATCTGCGCCAATTTCCAGCAGCAAGCACCTTATCCAGCACATCACTGGCGGCACTCAAGACCAGGATTGAGAACGCCGGAGAATTCTTGTTTAATCTCGCGGCAAAGGTCTTGCCCCGACTTTCCCGGCAGACGCAAATCAAGGATAACGATCCGCGGCAGGGTCGCGCGGAAAGTATCCATGGCCATTGCTCCGTCGGAAGCAACAGACACTTCGAAACCCGCAGATTCGAAGGTCCGCCGCAAGGCCCGCTGCACCGCCAAATCGTCTTCAATTACCAGAATCTTGTCCATCGCTGATTCCAAACACCGCCTGAACTACAGCTAACAACACAACGGAACTGGCAGTCAATGGCATGTTGACAATTCTGTGACATCCCACACGGGGAGGGAATTAATCCGTGGCTAACTATGTCACCAAACTTTGACAACGTGTTTACCTAATCAAGACAACTCTCTTGTCCCGTCTAGTTAGATTGCAGAAGACTCATGGCGACCGAGGTTCACCGGAGTCTAGGTTGCCGGAAACCAACTCTCAATTTCACATAGATGGAGGAAAAATGCTCAGCACAAAGTTCACCCAATCCCGAACCGCCTCCTGGCAGAGCGTGAGTGCCATGGCCTTGCTGGTTGCGGGTATGCTGTTTAGCCTGCCGGCTGCCGCTCAGAGGAGTGTACCGACAATACTCACCTCCGACATTGCCAACATCAGCGTCAATACCGATCCCAACCTGGTCAATGCCTGGGGCATGTCTGCGAGCTCATCGAGTCCTTGGTGGGTATCCGACAATGGCACGGGACTCTCTACCCTGTACAACTCAGCCGGAGTGCCTCAGGGACTGGTTGTTACTATCCCATCGGCAAATGGTTCGGACACGGGAACCCCAACCGGGCAGGTGTTTAACGGGACCACCGATTTCAAAATTGTCGGCACCCCTGCACACTTCATCTTTGCGACCGAGGACGGAACCATCTCGGGCTGGTACACCGGCACGACTGCGCAGATCGTGGTCAACAACAGCCCAGGAGCCGTTTATAAAGGACTGGCTTTGGCATCGGCGGGAGGTGCCAATTACCTTTATGCAGCAAACTTCAGAAATGGTTCGGTGGATGTGTTCGACGGCAGCTTTAACCCGCACTCCTTCGGGGGAACCGCGTTCCAGGACAGCAGCATCCCGACCGGCTTCGCACCTTTCAACGTCGCGAACATCGGGAACGGCAAATTGGCGGTGACCTTCGCTAAGCAGAATCCCGAAAAGCATGACGACGTGGCCGGACCGGGAAATGGTTACGTCGACATCTTTGATACGTCCGGCAACTTGCTCATGCGCCTTACGCGCACGCTCTATCTGAACTCTCCGTGGGCTGTGGTTGTGGCTCCGGCAAGCGGCTTCGGCCAATTCAGTGGGAACATTCTGGTTGGGCAATTTGGTAGCGGTGCAATCGCAGCATTCGACGCTACCACTGGCAGTTTCAGACAGTTGCTACTCGATCCCAACAACCTGCAGCTGCAAATCAACGGGTTGTGGGGCCTGGGCTTTGGCAATGGCGGCAGCGCCGGTCCCACGACGACTCTCTTCTTTACCGCGGGAGTCTTCGGAGAAGCTCATGGACTGTTTGGCTCAATCGTGCCGGCCACCGGTCCCGTCGGTCCATAGCTGAACCAACTAGGCACTTAGTGAGGAGGGCGAAAGCGCCCTCCTTATCTTTGTCGAGAACCATTGTCCGCGAATTGTCGTCTGCATGGAGGAAAGGTTTTTTATGATTCGCGGCAGATAAAGTGCCAGCGAAGCGCCGAGCCGTGATCGCGAAAATGTCGCGAGATGCTTTGGGCTCGCCTCCCAGCTTAGAATCGAGCAATGGCCCCACAACGATTCCTTTGCCGGTTGGCGACCGTCGGCATCTTCTTTCTTGCAGCGAGTGCGGTCTTCGCTTCCACTGCACAGGTCGAGCGAATCGGCTCTTTGAGTTTGGCCGGAGCCTCCGATTCGCTGAAGCAAGCGGTTGAAGCGAAGGGATACCGCGTAACGCTGGACGGTGGCTGGACCGCGGATTTCTGGTTTGCGAAACAACTCAAGGCTACGGCGAAGGATGTCTCCGGCGCTCTCTATCCTGACTTGGCCAATGCAGAGTTTGTTGGCGTGGTCAACCTGCCCAAGGGCATGACCGATTTTCGCGGGCAGGCGATTCCCGCCGGCGCGTACACCTTGCGTTATCAATTGCTGCCGCAGGACGGCAACCACATGGGGGTCGCGCCGAATCCTGATTTTCTGCTGGCCATTCCCGCCGGCAGTGACCCCAATCCGGAGCAGGGCTATCTCTACAAAAAGCTGGTTGCGTTGAGCGCCAAAACCACTGGCACGAACCATCCCGCAGTAATTGCACTGGACGCGGCGGGCGATCCGGGCGGCGTCGCCGTTGATGCACAGGGAACAGCGGTGTTTAGCGTGACCGTTCCTTCCTCGGGCTCCAGTGGGACTGAGAAACTTGGAATTGTAGTGAAGGGCGCCGCAGCGCAATAGGTAATAAGAGCGACATATTCGCCATAAAACTTTGCTGGACGCTGGCGCGTAGGTTTCTGCTCAGTGCGACGCTGATCCAACCCTAACTCTAGGCGATCTGTACCGGCGTCACTGAAAATAATTTTTCGTGAAGCGGTTTCGACTGCTAGTTTTCTCCGCAGGGTGTTGCAGACCGCATCACCGCGATGAAAATCGCAACACCGACTTTCCGCCGCATCCGATGCCAGCTAACTCGATGTTTCCGTTGACCATAGGGAGCGAAAGGAGGCGCTCAGACGCGCATTCCGCGAATTTTCAGTTGCAGAACGCAACAAATCACAGCGTTGAAGAATGCAACTTGCAGATAGAGGAGATTTGCAACACGCCTTCTGAACCTCAACAATCGCCATCACTTGCACGCTCCCATCGCAGCAATTCTCCGCATTCTTTGGTTTGGTATGCCGAATGCCTTAACAAAGGTGTCAAGCGCGATACACCCAAGCGCTGGCAGAGCAAGACAGCCCTCGGATGCGAGGCAGGAGGCGGTTATGACAGTTCTTCTAGTTCTCATGATGTTCGCAATCTTCCTAACGATTGATTTCTTCTACTCCAAAGCGAAGCACCCCGTACTACAAGTCGCCCCGGCAATGCGTAAGCAAGAAGCGACTGAGGCGCGGTTGAGACCGAGCCTGGTGGGCGGCTTCTCAGTTCCCGACAATCTCCGCTATCATCCCGGACATACTTGGGCGCTCAGTGAAAGTCCAAACCTGGTGCGAATCGGCATCGACGACTTCGCCTCCAAGCTGACCGGCAAGGTTGAGCACATCACGCTCCCGCAGCGCGGTCAATGGATTCGCCAGGGACAGAAGGTGTGGAGCATCGTGCGCAACGGCGTCAAGGTTGACATGGTTTCTCCGATCGAAGGCAGCGTAGCCGACATCAACGAAGCGGTGGTCAACGATCCAGCGCTGGCGACGAAAGATCCCTACGGCGAAGGCTGGCTGGTAACCGTGCAGTCTCCCGATGCCAAGACCAACTTCCGCAACCTGCTGGGTGGTGCACTGGCGCGGTGGTGGACGGAAGAGTCCTCGATGCGGCTGCAGCGGGTCATGCCGAATGCGCTCGGCGCCCTGGCCCAGGACGGCGGAGTCGCAATCGACGATCTCGCCAGCACCATGCCGGACGAGCAGTGGACCAAGATCACCCGCGAGTTCTTCCTGACATAGCCTTCCGAGTAGAGAGCTAACGCCCCGGAGTGCACCTCCTGCTCCGGGGCTTTTTTCTTGCGCCTGTTGACCACGATCAGAATTAATCGTCCTGTAGCTGTGTGGCCGTTATGATAGGAACCCAGAATCAGGAGCCAACCATGAGCAACGTTCTCCTTATCGGCAGGGACTCGGAGACGACGCGTTCCGTCATGCAAGCCCTCAGTGACAAGGATTGTCCCCACGAGTGCGCGCACGGTGGGGCGCACGCCATCCGCCGCTTACGGCAGCAGGCGTTTGATGTGCTCATCACCGACCCTGAAACCAGCATCGAGGAAGATCTGGCGCTGATCGAAGAGGTGCGCGAAATTCGGCCTGGGGTTAAGACAATCGTTCTGGCTCCGCACGCCACCCCGGAGGAGGTGATCGCCGCACTGAAAGCCCGAGTCTTCGTGTGCATGGGCGCTCCATTCGAACCGGACGAGATCGCCAACTTCGCGGCGGAGGCTCTCTCTGATGCCGACTGGCGTACCGACATCGAGGTCTTGTCGGCGCAACCGCACTGGGTTTCACTGCGGGCCAATTGCCGTATGCTGACCGCCGAACGCGTGGTGAGTTTCTTGCGCGAGCTATGCTCGGAGTTGCCGGAAGACGCCCGCAACGACGTGATGATGGCCTTCCGCGAAATTCTGCTGAACGCGATGGAACACGGCGCGGCGTTCAATCGGCACAAGGTGGTGGAGGTGTCGGCGGTGCGCACCGAGCGGACCATTGTCTTCTACGTGCGCGATCCAGGCGCCGGTTTCAGCCGCGATGCCATCGCTCATGCCGCCGTTACAAACGCTCCCGGCGATCCCGCCGCCCATATCGAACATCGGGACGAACTGGGGATGCGTCCCGGCGGATACGGCATCCTGCTGGCGCAGGGGTCGTGGACGAGTTGATGTACAGCGAGGTGGGCAACGAGGTGCTGCTGATCAAGCACACGGCGTGAGGCCAGGCTAGGATGGCGGTCACCGCATGCGCACTGCGCCCGCTCAGGGCAGGCTCCTATCGCCAAAAGCGGGCGAGAAGGGTGGGCACCCCAAGCCAAGACAGTTTCTCGTTCCCCGAAAGGCCGGAATACCCGCCTCGGCAGAAAAAAGGCGGCCCCGCCGGGGAGCCGCCCGAAGCTGAAGCAAAATTGAAGTGTTTTAGAAGACAATCTTGCCAGCGAACTGGATGATTCGTCCCGAAGGCAGACCGGTGAAGAACGATCCGTAAGGACCAGTTGGCGGCGCCGTCGTCTGCAGAGATCTGACCGAAGGTTCCATCGGCAAGATTGAGGTCAGGGTTGGTGAAGTTGGGGTGATTGAAGATGTTGTAGAAGTTGGTGGTGAAGTTGAAGGTGAACCGTTCCGTCAACTTGAAGTTCTTGCCTACGGTCACGTCGGAGTCGAAGAAGGAGGTCCACGGTACTGGTTCCGGCGCTGGTTCGGGAAAGTCGTGAACGCAGCTCGCCAGACCGAAGGCAGCGGGGTCAAGGCACTGACTGTTGCCGTTGACGCATCCCATCTGGCCATTTTCAGAAAGTACATTGGCGACCGTGTTGAGCGGGCCATAGTTGGCGATGGAGGTGTTGCCATCAATGACCGTGAGTGGCAGACCTGAGCGCCAGAAGAAGTTCTCGGAAACCATCCAGCCGCCCAGTGCCGCGTTAACAAAGCTATTGCTGAACTTGAACGGCGTTTGATACACGTAGGTGCCGTTGAAGCTGTTGCGCACGTCGTAATCAGCGTTGCCGTAGTTGTTGCACTTCAGACATGCCGGATTGATCTGGTCCACGATCGATCCAAACGTCTGAGAGTTGTTATACGGAGTCGCGCTGATACCGCTGTTGGAGACATCATCCAGAGCGTGGCTCCAGGTATAGCTGAACTGGAGCGACAATCCATGGGTTTGCCGCATGGCTACGCTGGCCGTCACTCCGTTGTAGTTGGAGACACCACTCGACGAGTACTGCTGAATGGTGGAGAAGATTGGGGTGGGTACGGTGGCCGGAAATGGAGAGAAGCCGGCACCAAAGGCGTTCAACCCCTCATTGTTAACCGGGATGTGGACGCCGTGGTTGCCCACGTAGCCGAGGGAGAGGGTGGTCACGCTTCCCATCGCCTGTTGAACGCCGAAGCTCCACTGCTCGTAATACGGAGTGTGGAAGGTTCCAATCTGGTTGTTATAGGCGGGAGTTCTAAACAGGGGGCCCAGTTGGTTTTGCAAGCTCTGAAAGGATGCCCCATTGTTGAATCCCGACATGATAGCCGAGGCGGTCGCGGCTCCCTGAACATACGGACTGGTCGAGGAGGTAGTGTCTCCCCATGGCGTGTCGTTGATCCGAACATTGACCAATCCAGGTAGGTTGGTCATGAAGGAATCGCCCACCACGGCAGGGAAGGCATCGTCGAAGATGCCGAAGCCGCCGCGAAAGACGGTGTTCGGACCCAGCGGCGACCAGGCAAAGCCAAACCGGGGTGCCCAATTGATGGCGTCGGTGGCATTGTAAAGCTGGTGGTTGTGGCCGTTGATGATTGAGTTGTACGGAGTAGTCGGACTCAGGAGTCCCTCTCCAAGAAGGGTGTTAAACGGCGCATTCAGCAACGAGCCGCAGTCGGTCTGGCAAACTGGATTGGAGTTCTTCTCCGCCCGCAGGGCCAAGGTAAGGGTCAAGTTTTGACGGACCTTCCACTCGTCCTGTGCGTAAACACCCAGCCCCCACATGGCGACTGGCTGGGTCAAGCGAGAGGGGAACGCCTGCCGGGTTTGCAGCGCAGTTCCGTTATAGAAGTCAAGCACGCCGCCGTCCGAGTAGTTTGGGTTTCCCACGATTGTGCCCGAGTTACCGGTGGCATCACCGAGGAAGATCTCAGGGTTGTTGCGTATGCTGAAGACAAAGTCGGTAATGTCGTAACGCCGGAAGTTAGCGCCGAACTTCAGGTTGTGCTTGCCCTTGGTCCAGGAGAGATCGTCAAGGAACTGATATTGCGTGACGTTTGTTCCTTGGGGAAACTCGAAGGCGGAGCTCGTGATACCGCCCGAACCCAGATTGAAACCGGTGGAAATGACGGAATAGGGGAAAACACTCGGGTTCACTTGGGCGAAGGTCGCCTGGAAGTGACTGAGATCCGCGCTGAACTGGTTGGTCATGTTGCGAGTTTATTATGCGGGTCCAACCAAACTGGCCATCGTACGCGGGCTGTTTGCTGGCAGCGCTAAGGTCTGGGCTGAACGGGTCGGCCAAGGTGGCCTGCGTGCCGTGATCGATGCGGGCGCGGAAGTAGAACTGGTTGTTTTGCGACTGGTTCCAATCGATCCTGAAGGGCAGGATCCATTCCGTTCCCGGCAGGGCCGGACTTGCCTGATAGGTCGAGAAGCAGTTATTGGCGTTGAACGCCGAATTGACGATAGGCAACGCCTGACCGCAACTTCCCGCAACGTAGTTGGTTCCGTTGTACCCTTTAGCGTTCGTGTAGAGGTTAAACAGCTTAGTGTAGAGCGCAACCTCGTTCGGATCGACCGCCGACAGGTTGGCCAGCGTCTGACCGATGAAGGTCGGCGTTGGTACAAAGACGGGCCCGGTCGAAGGAACAATGTATTGAATAGCTTCGTAGTCTACGAAGAAGAATAGCTTGTCCTTCTTGATCGGACCACCCAATGACGCAGCCCACTCATTGTTATTGGCAAAGGGACGCGGTGTGCACGCTGCGATTGTTGAACCAGTCGTTGGCATCCATGGCGCGACCGGTCCACTCGTAATTGACGTTGCCGTGGTACTGGTTGGTGCCCGACTTGGTCACGTAGTTGACCTGTGCGCCGGCCTGCTGGCCGTATTGTCCAGAGTAGGCGTTGCTGATGACGGTGGCCTCCTGCACCTCATCCTTGCCCAAAGTTAGGTTGGTTGCACCTGAGTTGTTCAGGTTCAGATACGGATTCATGTCGTTCTCGCCATTAACCGTGAACAGGTTGGAGGTGGCGGGCAGGCCGTAGGCGCTGAAGTTGCCATAACCCTGGCCGGTGTTCATGGTGACGCCAGGTGCGGTCTGCGCCACGTAGGTGAGATCATTGCCGCCGTTGGGTGCGTTCTGGATGATGTTCTGGTTAAAGTTGGTGGACAAGTTAGCGTTGTCCGTTTGTACCAACGGCGGGGCACCGGTGACTTCCACGGTAGTTGAGCTGGCGCCTACCTCCATCTTTACGTTAGCAACGGTTGACTGGCCTACGTTGACGGTGAAGATGCTCGACGTTGAATTGAATCCTTGCGCGGACACGCTAACCGTGTAGCTTCCCGGATTCAACAGAGAAAACCGGTAAAGACCGCTCGAGTTACTGGTAGTGGTGCGGGTTTCGCCGGTGCCATTGCTTTTCAAGGACACAGTGGCGTTCGACACGACCGCACCGCTCGGATCTGTCACTGTACCTACCAGGTCGCCTGAAACCAGCGACTGTCCGAATGCTGCGGGTACCATCAGACACGCTGCCAGCAAACATGCCAGAAGCGCATAGTGACTGCGGAGTCCTTTCATATGCATACCTCTTTTTTTCTATCGCCAGGATCCGCAGGGATGAATCATTGGCAATGCTCAGAGTTATGCAAGCAAGTTTCCACAGCGAAATTATTTCTAGGATACTGTGTAGAAAGCGTTTACTAGTTCGTAATAGGAGTATTACCCCCGCTGAAGTATCGTTTCTCATATGTTTTCTATTTTCGTCACGGGTCGAAACCACCTCGGGGCTGATTCGCTCCACTGGAAGCTGTTGGCGAGTGAGAGAAACATGATCGTTCTTGCCGACTCGGCGGGTGGCTACCCTTTCTGATTTGAGCCATCAACAGCTTTCATGCTGGGAAGGTTAGACGAGAGGCTGTCAGCACGGAAACGGTGGGCCACTCGCCCTGAATAGATAATCGTGAGAGAAATCCAAAGGAAGCCCAGCATGGTTGGAGTTATGTCATAAGCCCGTAAGTGAGCAGCTTTACAACCACCCCTTAGCCCGCGCGATGCGCGCGGCCTCGACGCGATTGGCGGCGCCGAGTTTGCTGATGGCTTCCGACAAATAGTTGCGCACCGTGCCCTCCGACAAATTCAAGTCGGTCGCGATCTCGGAACTAGCCTTGCCTTCCCCCGCGAGACGCAGCACCTGGCGCTCGCGCTCGGTGAGCGGATCGGCTTCGTCGGTCCATGCCTCGGCCGCGAGTTGCGGATCGATGACGCGGAGTCCGCGATGCACGCGCCGCACCGCATCGGCGAGTTGTTCCGCGGGCATGTCTTTGAGGAGATATCCCGAAGCGCCGGCGTCGAGAGCACGGCGCAGGTATCCGGCGCGCGCGAAGGTTGTAAGAATAATGACGCGCACTGGGACGCCGCGGCGCTTCAGCTCGGCCGCGACTTCCAGGCCGGTCAGGGTGGGCATTTCGATGTCAGTGATGAACACATCGGGCCGCGCTTGTTGCACGGTGCGCAGCGCTTCGTCGCCAGAGTGCGCGCGGGCGACGACCTCGATGTCGTCTTCCATCTCGAGTAACGCAGCGAGCGCGCCCAGCACCATGGCTTGGTCTTCAGCGAGGACGACCCTGATCTTGTCGCGCTTGGCGGGGGGCATGCTCTCAGTTTCGCAGAGCAGACGGCATTGGCGCGAGAGGCAAATGAATCACCAGGCGGGTGCCGGCGGCGGTCTGGCGCTGCAGTGAGCCACCGATCGCCTCCAGCCGTTCGCGCATGCCGCGCAGACCGTTGCCCTCGGGACCGTCAGCGCCGCATCCGTTGTCGGCGATCTCCAATGTGCAAAGCTGTTCGTCACGTCCCAGGCGGACGCTGCAGGTTTGCGCCTGCGCGTGGCGCACTACGTTGGTCACGGCCTCACGCAGCGCCAGGGCAAGAACGGTTTCCTGTGCTGGACTGAGCGGAACTTCCGTCGCTTCGCAGTCCACGGTGATGCCCGCGGTTTGCAGTGTCTGGCGCGCTCGCAGAAGTTCGGCCGCGAGTCCCTGACCACGATATCCGCTGATGGCTTCACGCACGTCGGCCAATGCGGCGCGCGAGGTGTGCTCCACATCCTGCATTTCCTGCTTGGCCCGCTGCGGATCTCGATCCACCAGCTTGCGCGCCAGCTCGGCCTTCAGCGTGATGAGCGACAACGTGTGTCCCAGTAGGTCATGCAGGTCGCGGGCGATGCGTTCGCGCTCGGCAACTTTCGCGAGGTGCTCGATTTCGTCCTGGGCGCACTTCAGCTTTTCCCCCGCACAGTGTTTCAACGCTGCGTAATGGTTGCCGAATCCCACCAGGATGACCAGCAGCAGCATCGAACCCCAGAAGGGCAGCGGCAGCTTGAGGTGGTAGGTGCCGTAGCCGAGGACGCCGAGATCCAGGGCAATCAACCAAAACACGCGGCGCAGGTTTGTGTGAAAGCCACCCGCAGCGGCTGCATACACCAATAACCCAGCGGCGCCGCCATTGAGCGGGACGAAGATGGCGGCCATCGTCGTCATGGCCAGGACGCTCAATAATCTGTAGGGCTCAGGACGGGAAAACGCTTGCAGGTAAAGCAGAATGAAGGCGAGTCCCGCGATGGTGTTGATGGTCCATCCCAGCGGACCGTAGTGTTCCCAAAGCGGGTCCACGAAGAACCAAACCATGAACGGAAGCCAGATAAGAGGCATCCAGCGGTGTTCATCCTCATTGGGATAAATCTTCCACCAGAGTGCGCGCAGAGTAGTCATGGTGTGCTCGATCCTTATTGTTGTCTGGAATGGGCGCCGGGCACAACCGTGTTCCAGACGACCGCTACGGCCAAGATCGCCAATCCCAGCCAATTTCTGTGACCGGTCAGGGTGATTACCGAAAAGATAACCATGGCCACAGCCCAGAGAATCCATTGTGCACTTTTGCTTTTCATAACTTAGCTCCTGGTTCGCTGTGCTTTGTTCGTCAGTGGGTGAAGGTTTCGGTATCAGCTTATGTTAACTACTAAGTAAACGCTACAGCTAGCGCACAATTTTTATCCATACAATTTTCCCTCGTCCCGCCAGTAGCCCCAGGCCGCCAGTCCTAGGCAAACCAAGGTGAATGAAAGCAGCCCCTCGACGTGCCTCCAGGTAGCAGCCGGCACCATGCCCAGTCCGACGACATTGAGGGCGAGCTGGCTCATGTGGAAGGGAGGCAGCACGTTCGCCAACATTCGCAATCCGTGCGGCAGCATGAACAGCGGGATCCACAGGCCTGAGCAGAACGACATTGGCAAGTAAACCAGATTGACTAACGCCGGTGCGGAATTTGGCTTGGCGAAATATCCGATCGCCAGTCCCATCGAGCTGAAGGGAATCGAGCCCGCAACCAGGATGCCGACCAGTTCGGCTGCCGTCGTTAGCGGCAGACGCACGCCGCCGAATGCGACTCCGACGGCGAGCAGCAGCAGCATGATTACCGTGCTGAATACGACTGCCGAGAAGAGCTTGGCGAAGAAATAAGCGGCAATCGGCATGGGCGAGGCGCGCTTTACCTGCAGCCAGCCTTGACCGCGCTCGATTGCGAGGCTTACCCCGAAACCAAACAGCGACACCGCCATCACGCCGAAACACCCCATGGTTGCCAGCATGTAGACCGCGGTTTCATTGCGGTTGGCGGGGCTGCCCTGCCCCAACACGATGCCGAACAGCACATAAAACATCAGCGGAAA
Organism: uncultured Acidobacteriaceae bacterium; assembly: GCA_963721155.1. GTDB lineage: Bacteria > Acidobacteriota > Terriglobia > Terriglobales > Acidobacteriaceae > Bog-257. The sequence goes on from CAVRID010000012.1 coordinate 190,772, forward strand.
TGCGATCGTCGAAATCGCGTACACCGGGATGCGTATGTTCTTCAACAGCTCGTACTTCGCTTCTTTGTAGAAGAGGGCGATGGTTCTGGCCGGCGAGCGGCGCGTCACAACTAGCGTTGCGGGAAACGTGGTGGAAGCCATGTTAGTTCCTTTCCTCCGAGACATCGGCGTTATTGTTTTGCGTCAGCGCGAGGAATGCTTCTTCCAGGCCCGCGTTGGTGACTTCCAGATCCCCCAGCCAGGAATCGCGCTGTAGCAGTTCGCGCACCACCGGCTCGGCGGCATTCACTTGCAGCTCAAAGGCGTTACGGTCGGCTTTGGCGCTGAGCACACCGGGAATCTGGCGGACGTCTTCGAGCGACAGCCTGCTGGTACAGCGGATCTGTTTGCCCATGGCGCGGGCTTTGATTTCGGCGGGCGTACCTTCGGCCACAATCGCGCCCTTATCGAGCACGAGGATGCGGTCCGCCAACGCATCGGCTTCGTTCAGGTAGTGAGTAGTCAGAAGTATTGTCTTGCCGCGTCCGATCAGGGTGCGAATCTGCGCCCACATGAGACGTCGTGCTTCCACATCGAGACCAACGGTCGGCTCATCCAGAAACAGCAAGTCAGGATTACCGCAGACGGCGATGCCGAATAGCACGCGCTGCTTTTGGCCGCCTGAAAGCTCGCCGTACGGGCGTTCCTTGATGTCTTCGAGCCCCGCGATCTTTAGCGTCTCTGCGATGGGCATAGGCGCCGGATAGTAGGACGAGAACAGGTCAATGTGCTCGCGGACTTTTAGCGTCTCCGGCACGCGTCCCACCTGCAGCATGGCGCCGAGGCGAGTCTGCACGTGCCCCATATGAGGATCGGATCCTAGCACCGAAACGCTACCTGCATCTGGACGCGCCAGACCCAACAGCATTCGCACCAGAGTGGTTTTGCCTGCGCCATTCGGACCGAGCAGCGCCAGCAACTCGCCAGCTTGGATCTCGAGATTCAAGTCGCGCAGTGCGACAGTCGCTCCGTAGCTTTTCTTCAGATTGCGGCACCTGGCCACGATGGCTGGCCGGTAGGCTGAGGTGCGTGGCATTTCGGCTAAAGCGGTTGACATCGTTTGCTCCCGTGGCTCCGGTTGTTCGGCCACGGTTGCAATCATCGGCGATGCGAAGCTCGGGCGGTAGTGTGGATTGTCAGCGAGAGGGGATGACAAATGTCATGGAAGCCGCTGTTCGCTGTTCGCCTTTGGCGGGGGCCAGCGTTATTGACCTCCAGATCCAGCTGTCAGCTTTGCGCGAAGCATCACGGTGACAGGAGGAGTCTCCAAAATCCCAAGCGCTTAGGTTATGGTAAGATCGTTTCCAGAGTGCCAACGGTTCTGAGGTTGCTGGGTTTCAGGGTCGTGATTTACCCAAACGACCATCGCCCCGGCCCATGTTCACGTTATAGGTTCCGGTTGTGAGGCCGTGTTCCAATTGAATTGTCCAAAAGGACCGGTAACATTGCGAGAGAACTACTGGTTCTCCCGGCGCGACATCGCGCGCATCAAAGCAATTTTGGCGACCAGAACGACGCGACTGTGCAGAGATTGGGAGAGAATCCATGGCAAGGCGTGACGAATTCGAAATAGCTACCGAGCGTGCCAACAGAGGGCATAGTCGGGTTCCTGCGGCTATTGCAGCACGCTACGATCCCGACGATTGCCGTATTGTGGTTAGCCTCAGCAACGATCTCGACGTAACGTTTTCGCCTCGTTCCGTGCAGGGGTTAGAAAAAGCGAAGCCTTCGCAACTCGAACCCATTGAGATCACGCCTTCTGGCTTTGGACTTCATTTTCCGAAGTTGGATGCCGACGTCTACCTGCCTACGCTTCTAGAGGGTGTATTCGGCTCCAAACGCTGGATCGCTGCCCAACTCGGTGCATCGGGAGGGAGATCCAAGAGCGAGGCGAAGGCTTTGGCTTCCCGGAACAACGGCCGCCTGGGAGGCAGGCCGAAGCGGGCTATTGCCAACCCCAAAGCCCGAGTTTGACGGCGCCAACTTCTTCCTCTCCAACAAAATAGTCCGATGCTAGCCTGATCTTTCCCGCACCCCAAAACAGTCCCGCAGGTGACCTCTGTCACATTTGCAAGTGATAGCAATCACGGCTCATTGGGCGCTCCACAGGCGACACTTGCATGTAAGAGTGAGGGGCCGGAGCTGAAACGTCGCACCCAGCCTTATGCGATCGTCGGCCGAGGTGAGAGAGGTTCGCCATGTTGCTTGCATACCGCCTGGTAAAACTGATCGAAAGCCATTCCGATGGTTTAGCTCGCAGTCTGCACGACCGCTATCGCCAGTGCAGCAAGTGTTCGGCGTACGCCAACGTTCCGGACAGTGAACTAACCGAAAAGGTATATGAAGTCTATCGCCATCTTGGCGAGTGGCTACTGGGCAAGACCGAGGCCGACATCGAACAGCGTTATCTGGAGGTTGGCGCACAGCGAGCCGCGCAAGGCGTGCCCGCCAGCCAGGTAGTGTGGATGATCTGTCTGGTCCGCGAGAACCTTTGGGACTACATGCAAAAACATGCCGAACTGGAGCACCCAGCAGAGATCTTCGGCGAATTGGAACTGCTGGAGATGCTGGACAAGTTTTTCAATCTCGCCATTTACTACGCCGCGCTGGGGCACGAGCGTGCCACCGCCGGCTACTCCGTGAAGTCTGAAACCGTATCCGCTTAGAGCGAGGACTACTGGTTATGTCGTGGATTGATCAATACCGCAGCAAGCTGGTGACTGCGCGTGAGGCGGTAGCTTGTGTCGAGTCGGGGATGCGGGTGTATATCCATCCTGGCTGCGCCGAACCGGAAGCGCTGGTTGAAGCCCTCATGGGGCGCGCCCCCTTCGTCAAGGACGTTGAAGTTGTACACCTCCTCACCATGGGTACCTCGCCGTATTGCGCGCCTGAGATGGCAGCCAATTTTCGTCACAACGCGCTGTTCGTTGGAGGCAACGTTCGTGAGGCGGTAAATGACGGCCGAGCTGATTACACCCCGGTATTCCTGAGTGAAGTTGAGGCATTATTTGAAAGCGGCGAAATGCCGATCGATGTCGCCTTCATCCAGGTATCGCCACCTGATTCCCACGGCTATTGCAGTTTTGGCGTTGGCGTTGAGTGCACCCTGACCGCCGCCAAATGCGCTCACTATGTCGTTGCGCAGGTGAATGCCGCCATGCCTCGCACCTATGGCGACAGCTTCATCCATGTCAGTGAGATCGATGCCATCGTGGAGCTCTCACGGCCACTATGCGAACTGAAGGTGCAGCCCAGTTCGGAGTTGTTTCGAGCAATCGGTACGCGTGTGGCATCGTTAATTGAAGATGGTGCTGTCCTACAGTGTGGGATCGGCGGAATTCCCGACGCCGTTCTGCCCAACTTGATGGACCGCAAGGACCTCGGCATCCACACCGAGCTACTCTCCGACAACATTGTTCCACTCATCGAGGCGGGCGTCGTCAATGGCCAGCGCAAGAACTGGAAGCCACGCAAAGTTATTCTCAGCTTCGTGTTGGGCACCAAAAAGCTATTCGAGTTTCTTGATGAAAACCCTATCTTCGAGTTTCATCCCTCGGCCTACACCAACGATCCCTTTCGCATTGCCCAGAATGACCGCATGGTGGCCATCAACTCGGCCATCGAAGTGGATTTGACGGGACAGGTGTGCGCCGAGTCGATCGGGTCGCAATTCTACAGCGGCTTCGGTGGGCAGCTTGATTTCATCCGTGGGGCGGCGCGTTCGAAATATGGCAAGCCGATCATCGCGCTGCCATCGACCGCCAAGAACGACACCATATCGCGAATCGTTCCGCGACTGGCCAACGGTGCGGGCGTTCTGACTACGCGCGCCGACGTGCACTACGTGGTCACCGAATACGGCGTCGCCTATCTGCATGGACGGACCATCCGCCAAAGGGCCGAGTCGCTCATCGAGATTTCCCATCCCAAGTTTCGTGCAGAGCTTTACGACTATTGCGAGCGTCAACGCTGGTTTCAGCGCAACGCTCACGCGGTCGAAGTGAAAGGGTAAGGAGCAACAATGACATCGCAACCGCGCGGTAACGTCATCATCGATCCGGAAGAATGTAAAGGGTGTGGCTTGTGTGTGGAGTCGTGCCCGCCCGAGTGTCTTGAACTGGCACCCGAACTCAGCAAGTACGGGGTGCACCCGGCGCAGTATACCGGCGAAGATTGCACTGGCTGCGGCGCTTGTTTCTACTGCTGTCCTGAGCCGGGAGCCATTACGGTGGAGCGGCTGATTCCGGCAAAAGCAGCGACCGCCGCTGTCCCCAAAGCACAGGAGGTGACCCGTGAGGCAACTCTGTAAAGGTAATGTCGCCATCGTGAAAGGCGCAGTGCTGGCCGGCTGCCGGTCTTTTTATGGATATCCCATCACCCCCGCCAGTGAAATCGCGGAGTATGCCGCCCTCCTCATACCGGAAGTGGGCGGCACTTTCTTGCAGGCGGAGAGCGAAGTCTCGGCGATCAACATGGTGTACGGTGCATCGTCTGCCGGCATGCGGGTGATGACGGCTTCCTCCGGCCCCGGGCTCAGCCTGATGCAGGAGGGCATCTCGTATATCGCCGGTGCTGAATTGCCTGCGGTCATCGTGGATGTCGTGCGCGGCGGACCTGGCCTGGGCAACATTGCGCCCGAGCAAAGCGATTACTTCTGCGTGGTGAAGGGCGGCGGCCACGGTTGTTATCGCAACATCGTGCTTGCGCCGTCGTCGGTGCAAGAGATGTTTGACCTAACCGTGTTGGCATTCGAGCTTGCCGATCGCTATCGCAATCCGGTTGTCATCATGACCGACGGCTACGTCGGCCAGATGATGGAACCGCTGGATATCAAGATGCGCCAGATTGAACAGCCCGAAAAAGACTGGGCAGTCAAGGGCACGGTCGAGACCAAGAAAAACCTGATCACCTCCATCCAGCTTGAGCCCGATGCGCTGGAGGCGCTGGTTCGCAAGCTCGAAGCCAAGTACACGCTGGCGCAGGAATTGGAAACTCGTTGCGAGAATTACCTCACAGAAGACGCTGATGTGCTGCTGGTCGGTCACGGCATCGTCTCGCGCATTCTGCGCTCGACGGTAGATCAACTGCGCTCGCAAGGGCTAAAGGCTGGCCTCTTCCGCCCCATTACATTGTGGCCATTCCCCGCGCGCGAGTTACGCGAAACCGCCAAGCAGGTGAAGTCGGTAATGGTAGTCGAATTGAGCACGGGCATGATGGTGGAAGATGTGAAACTCACGCTCAACGGCGCCGTACCGGTGGAGTTCTATGGACGCGCGGGCGGCAATGTGCCAGCGGCAGAAGAAATTACGGCGCAAGTTTTTGCGCGCATGTCGGCCTTAGTGTAGGACGGCGAACTGAATGCTTTTGCCGCAGCGGCCAAAGCATAAGTACCAGGAGGAATTGTGAACGGCTACGAAGTTATCCATGAAAAATCTCCGGCGTTCTACGACAAGTACGAGCGCAAATCGGAACTTCAACAGCAGACACATTATTGCCCGGGTTGCGGACATGGCATCGTGCACAAGCTGATTGCCGAAGCGCTTACCGATCTTGGTCTTCAAGACCGTACCATCCTGGTGAGCCCCGTGGGATGCTCTGTCTTCGCCTACTACTATTTCGACGTCGGCAATGTGCAGGTAGCCCACGGACGCGCGCCCGCGGCAGCAACTGCTCTGAAGCGTTCACATCCTGAGTCCATCGTGATGGCCTATCAGGGTGACGGCGATCTGGCGGCCATTGGCACTGCGGAGATTATCCACGCGGCCAATCGCGGCGAGAACATCTGTGTGTTCTTCGTCAACAATTCAGTCTATGGCATGACCGGCGGACAAATGGCACCCACCTCATTGATGGGACAGGTATGCACTACCTCACCCTTCGGACGCCGCGCCAGCAATGAAGGTCTGCCGCTGCATGTTTGCGAGCTGCTGGCTGCGTTGGAGACGCCGACGTACATTGAGCGGGTCGCGCTGAACGACATGAAGAACATCATGAAGGCCAAGCGCGCTGTGAAGAAGGCGCTGGACATCCAGAAGAATGGTGGCGGCTTCTCGCTGGTGGAAATCCTCTCGCCATGCCCGACCATCATGAAGATGGATCCGGTGGTCGCGCGGCATTGGGTCGGAGACACACTCGTGAAGGCTTTCCCGCTGGGCGTCTTCCGCGACCGCAAGCCGGAGTTGCCGGCGGGCCCGAAAATCCCAGTGAAGACGGTCGCTGAAGTCTTGGGTGTCGGCGGCAGCGAAGCGAAAGAGCCTGCCAATGGACGCCATCGTCACACACGCGAGTTGACGGTGAAGATCGCCGGCTTCGGCGGCCAGGGCATTTTGCTGATGGGACAGTTGCTGGCGGAGATGGGTCTGCGCGAACACATGGAGGTAAGCTGGCTGCCGTCCTACGGTCCGGAGATGCGCAGTGGCAGTGCGCACTGTCACGTCTCACTCTCGCACGAACGCATCGGCTCTCCGCTCATCTCGCAACCGGAAGTACTGATTGCGATGAACGAGTTGTCATTGCACAAATTCGCGCCTAGCGTGGTCTCCGGCGGATTGATTCTCTACAACAACACCAAACTGCCCGAGGGTTTCAGTGCACCGCAAGCGCGAGTAGTGTGCGTCCCAGCGTCGGAGATCGCCGACCGTCTGGGTTCGGCAAAGGTCGCGAATGTGGTCATGCTCGCCGCACTGCTGGAAGAGACGGAATGTCTGCCTACAGAGTCAGCCATTGCGGTGCTCGAGGCAACGGTGAAGAATCCCAAGCTGCTCGAACTGGACCGCCAAGCCATCAAAGCGGGACGCGACTACGTGGATACTGAAGTCGAGGTGGGTGCGGTAGCTCAGCCCGACGGGTACTCGTACTAGTCTAAGAAACTCTCAAAGGTCATCTGAAGCCGCCTTCCAGAGACAGGGCGGCTTTTCCCTTACTGCATCGATCTTGGAGTATCCCCTGCGGTGCGAGCCACACGATCTCGATATTTTGCACATCCCTCCATCACCCAAGCGAATCCAATCTTGCGTCTAGAACGCGACTGCTCTTCGCCTGATCACTCCAGGCAGCGGCTCCGACTCTGGACAGATGGCACGAGTGGTGGCACGCGAGTTTTTACCGTTTCCTCCGCTTGAGTTCGGCCGAAGCAGAACGGTGTCAGGCAGAACTACACCACTCGTTTGTAAGACTCAACGCAGAAGCTGTAAGACTCAACGCAGAAGCCCAATCAGGAAAATAGTAAGCAGAATCAGCACTAGGGCGGCGCGCCAACGTCTCCCTTCGGGTAAGGGACCTCCGCCGGAGACACGAGGTGGGACCCAGAACAAGGCCAGGACCGCCATAATCAGAGCTGGTACGAACAGAAAAGCCAGTAAGGCGTATTGCGCGCCGCCTTGCGCAAACAATCTGCCCTGACGCAAAGGCGGAGCCAGAGTAGTTCCCAAAAACCAGCACAATACCGCGCTGCCCAGTCCTGCGACCACGCCCAGCACACGCAAAATTGGAGACGTCATCGTGATTGACAGCAGTTTACCAGTTCGACTGCAGAGGGCCGAGCTAGGGCGCGGGATGATCGCAACTCTGTGGTCGATCTTAGCTCTTGCGAGGAGACGGCTGGTATCTATTGTGCTGCCGGAGCGCTGGCTCCGGCGGTCCTCGTTAGCTTCCAGGGCTGAAGCTTTGGCATTCCCGGAGGCATGGACATGGCGCTCATTTTGATGTCGGCTGTGGTCTCGCTCATCAGCCGCATGGTGAAGCGATCAGTCTCGTTCGTGTCCGGATTCTTTGCCGTCAACAACAAGCCATCGCCATTGAGGGTGGCGTCTTCTATCACTTCGGTGACCTGTGTGTCACCGACGCTCTTGAGCTCGCCCGCATCGTTGAATTTAAGGTCATGCGCGCGGCGCAACGACCCGGAAAGCTTGTCACCCCGCAGCGCCAACTGCACCGTCAACCACGGTTGCGCTTCAAAAGTTCCAGTCCAGGTTCCGGCATAGCCGGCCAATGGAGATTTCTTGACCGGCTGGTTGGGTGTGTTCGGTTTCGATGAGGTCTGCGACCAACTAGCGCCAGCCAGAGCAAGTACCACCGTTACAACGATCGCAAAGCGCATCATTAGATATCCCTCCAAGTCCATCAGGATTCTACTCTCAACTGCCCACTGTCGAAGCTCATAACGGTGAGCGTTGGCGATCGTTGTACGGCCAAGTTGCGATAAAAGAAAAAGGGGAACGGGAGCGCGTTCCCCTTGCTGACGAGTGACGCTGCGGCGTTAAGCGACAGCGCCGCCTACCACAACCAAATCTCTGCTTCCTACTCCCCTGTGGCTGGACTCAGATGGCGATCGCCCTTGAAAATGCGCGGTGGAGTAGCTTGCCGGACGCGTTCTTCCTGATGGCAGTTCCAGCACAGCGGCCGCATGTGCTGCAATGTCGACTGTAGGTCGTCCAGTTGCATGTGTCGTAGCTCGAACAGCTTGTGCTGCTCGTTGAGAAGGGCCAGACGGCTCCGTCTCCAATCCGAAGCAGACAGGCTGCGCTCACAGATGGCGCAGCTCTTGCCTTCATACCATTTGGTAAGGAGGCGATCCACATTCTCCGGTGAAGGATTGACCTGCGCCAGGCATTCCTGGCCGCAATCGCCTTTCTCGGGCCAATTCGAGCACGACTTCAACCTTGAATGCTCCTGGCCGCGCAGAGCGGTCCAGAATGCGAATTCACTGTCAACTTCAATATCGACTCGCTGACCCGAATCTGGACAAATGGCCGATTCCCGGCCGCGGTTCTGGTAGTAACTTTGAAGGCTTAGCGCCACTGGTAGACCGGTGACAAGAACTGCGCCCAGGAAGAACAGGACGATGGGAAATATGGCAAAAGTCAACATAACTCACCTACATTCGGGAACGAATCCGACAAGATATTTGTAAGCCGCCTTATCACCATGAATCAGTGACGTGACGCACATGCAGCTGTGACGTGCTCGAATTGAACGGCGAGGTCCGCGGAAAATGTCGATGCCCCTTGCGGTTCTGCGACCTTCCGTAACCTGTTTAGTCGTACGCGCAATGTAGCGCGCCCAGCAACTTCCGGCCTGCCCGCGGGTTCATAAGCATTCCGTTAAGCTGGTCTTCATTGCCATCCCTGGAAGCGAGCTACCTTGCCGACTTTCTCGCGCGCAAGCGCGCCAAGACGCTGGATATTATTGGCTACGCTGACGTGTCTCTTGGCGCCCTATCGGTTGCTCCGGGGTCAGGAGACGCCCACCTTTTCTTCCAACGTGCAGGTGGTGAATGTGCTGGCGACCGTGCGCGACAAACACGGCCAGATCGTAAATAACCTGACCAAAGACGATTTCAAGCTCGAAGAAGACGGCCGTCCGCAGACGATCCATTACTTTGCCAAAGAAAGCGATCTCCCACTCACCCTGGGCTTGCTAGTGGACACCAGCATGAGCCAACGGCGTGTTCTGGAGCAGGAGCGCATCGCCAGCTACGCCTTCCTGGAACACCTGATGCGCGAAGACAAGGACAAAGCATTCGTCATCCATTTCGATTGGGACATTGAACTGCTGCAGGACCTGACTTCTTCACGCAAGAAGCTGAATATCGCTTTGGAGAAGCTGGACAATCCGGAGTTCGAGCAGAGCGGGGGAGGCGGTGGCGGTTCAGGAGGCCATCATCGCGGCGGAGGTACCACGCTGTATGACGCTGTCTTCCTCGCCTCCGACGAGCTAATGCAGAAGCAGCAGGGCCGCAAGGCGCTCATCATCCTTTCCGATGGCGTGGATACCGGTAGCAAAGTAACGCTGGTTCGAGCCATCGAGGCGGCCCAACGCGCGAATACTCTGGTTTATTCCATCCTGTTCTCCGACAAGGATGCCTATGGCGGCGGCTATGGCGGACACATGGGTGGAATGGGGGGGGGAATGGGTCGTCATGGCGGCATGGGACGCGGTGGCCCCGGGGGATATCCCCAGCAATCTCTTCCTGACGGCAAGAAAGTTCTAGAGCGGATTTCCAAGGAGACCGGCGGCCGCTTCTTTGAAGTTTCCAAGAAGCAATCGATCGATGACATTTACGCCAGCATCGAAGAAGAGCTGCGTAATCAGTACAGCCTGGGCTACACGCCAGACAAGGCTGACAGCGCACCCGGCTATCGTAAGATCCATCTGACGACTACCCAGAAAGACCTGGTGGTGCAGACCAGAGACGGATACTACAGCGGTGACACTCGGACCCAGCCTTGAGGACTTAGCGCCCACTCGAATGTCCCAAGCAAATTTTCGGAGGCGCAGGTGGAAATCAAATCCGCGCGGTAAGGATTTTACAGACCTCTCTCTCTTCATTTGGGGTACCGCGCCGCACGGATACTCTAATACATTTATCCCCCAGCTGGAATCCGGATTGATCGCCGCTGCTGGACAACGCCCGCCCTGCATTTACAATTCATACACTTTCGCGTTGTCGAGCTAAATCGCAAGCGGCTATCGTAAGCGTCGTTAAGATTCCATGAACATCCTTGAATTCAGTGCGCTGATCGGGTTTGGCTCAATGCTCGCCGGATTTCTGGGAGCACTGACCGGTCTCGGCGGCGGAGTCGTGGTGGTGCCCATGCTCGCGCTGCTGTTCCACGTGGACATCCGCTACGCCATTGGCGCCTCGCTGGTTTCTGTGATCGCGACCTCTTCGGGCGCCGCGGCGGCGTATGTGCGCGAGGGATACTCCAACATTCGCATCGGCATGTTCCTGGAAACCGCAACCACGGCGGGCGCGATCGCTGGAGCCGCCATCGCTTTTTACGTCTCCGGCAACGCAATTGCGATCGTGTTCGGAGTCGTCCTGCTGTACTCCGCTTTCCTCTCGAGTCGCCACTGGGTTGAATATGGCACTCATCCCTCCTCGAAACTGGCCGACCGCCTACGCTTGAACGGCTCGTATCCTGGTCCAGAAGGGAAGCTGTCCTACAACGTCACAGGTGTCCCCGCAGGATACGGACTGATGTTCGTGGCGGGCGTGCTTTCTGGATTGCTGGGCATCGGCTCCGGCGCGATCAAGGTGCTGGCCATGGACCAGGCGATGAAGATTCCGTTCAAAGTTTCCACCACCACCAGCAACTTCATGATCGGCGTTACGGCGGCCGCAAGCGCAGGGCTCTATCTCCACCGCGGATACATTGCCCCGGGATTGGCTATGCCGGTGATGCTCGGCGTACTGACAGGTTCGCTCATTGGGGCGCGCGTGCTGGTGAAGGCTAAAGTCAAAGTGTTGCGATACTTGTTCGCGGCGGCGATCGTGGCGCTGGGATTCGAAATGATCTACAACGGAATAAAGGGGAGAATATGAGCGCGCAAAACTGGGACGATCAACGGATTGAAGTCATCATCGGCGGCCTGCTTCGCACCGGGGTGCTCCTTGCTGCTGCTGTCGTTCTATTCGGCGCGGCTGTATATCTCGCACGCCACGGAACCGAAGTGCCGGACTATGCGGTCTTCCGCGGCGAACCTGAGAAGCTGAAAAGCGCGACCGCCATCGTTCACGGAGCGCTCGGCATGAGCGGCCGAGCGATTATTCAACTTGGGTTGCTGCTGCTGATTGCAACTCCCGTCGCGCGAGTTCTATTTTCAGCGATAGCCTTCGCCATGGAGCGCGACTACATGTATGTCGTCATCACTTTGATTGTCCTGGCAATTCTGTTGTACAGCCTCTTTGGATGGAGCGGCTGAGGTTCGCCGCGGGCGCGCTTGCTAAAGACGCTACGACCCGTTACTGTCGAAGACCTCGGATCAGGCAGCACGTAAATTCATGATCAGTGTGGAGGAAGAATGGCGGGAGTAAATCTTGCAGATGCGCGTCGCGTGATTGCGGCCGCCGAAAAGAAGGCACAGGAGATCGGTCAACCGATGAATATCGCAATAGCTGACGAAGGTGCTAACGTTGTTGCGCACGTGCGCATGGACGGTGCATGGATCGGCAGCATCGATATTTCCATGAAGAAGGCCTACACCTCGCGCGCCTTCGATATCACCACCAAAGACCTGGCGACGCAATCACAATCGGGCGGACAGTTCTTCGGCATTCACGTCTCCAACGATTGCAAGATCATGATTTTTGCGGGAGGTATTCCGCTGAAACGCGACGGAAAGGTCGTGGGCGCGATCGGCGTGAGCGGGGGTTCGGGGGAGCAGGACCACGCGGTAGCCGAAGCTGGCGCTGCCGCGTTCTAAGCTGGAGGTCAAGATGGATGACATATTCGCCGCCATTACCGCCAATGACAAGGATCGTGTTGCGCAATTGATTGCGGCCGACCTTGGGGTTGCGCACACCCGCAACTCCGCCGGCATCTCTGCGCTCATGCAGGCCCGTTACGAGAACAGAATGGAGATCGTTGACCTGTTGCGGCCAGCAGCGGGCGACCTCGACATCTTCGAGTCCTCCGCCTTTGGCGATGCGGCGCAGCTGAACAAACTGCTGGCAAGTGATGCCGACCTGGTCAAAGCCCGCGGCGCGGACGGCTTCACGCCGTTGCATCTGGCATGCTTCTTCGGGCAGCTTAAAGCGGCGGAAATTCTGGTCCGCCATGGTGCCGACACCAACGCAGTTTCTCCCAGTCGTATCGCAATAATTCACAGTGCGGCTGCGTCGCGAAATGCAGATCTGCTGAAGCTGGTCTTGGACGCGGGCGCGAATCCCAATAGTCAGCAACAACGCGGCTACACCGCCTTGCATGAGGCGGCCATGCACAACAGTGTCGAGAGGGCCCAGGCGCTGTTGAAGGCGGGTGCCGATCCAGCTATTCAGAGCGATGAGGGGCAGACTGCAGCCGATATGGCAGCGCAAAACGGCAACAAGGGAGTGTTAGAGGTTTTGCAGTCGTTCCGGCGCGGCGTCGCGAGCGCGTAAGCTATTGCGCCTCAGCTTTGTCTCTCACCGGCCCTGCCGAGTGACCGCGCAGGATGGCAGTCCCAATCAGAACAGCCCCGGCCAGAAAGAATACGCGGAGCACGTTGGCGTGTAGTGCTGGATCGCCAAGCAGGATACGCACCAGCCCAAAAGCTGCACTGGCGGCGCAAAGCGCGAAGTAAAGCTTTTCCTTGGCGCAATGCGAGGCGAGTAACAAGACCAGAAGTACCGTCGTCACGATCACATAAATGACCAGCAGAATCATGCTGCCTGTCATTTTCTCGCGGTGGATCGAAAATGCCTCGGCATGTGAAATCGCCAGTTGCATTCCCGCTACGCCTAGAAAAAAGACAGAATGCACCAGCGCGATGATGGCGCGCTTGCGGTTGGTGATGATGGCGAATCGATCCATAAACACCTTATAAGTGTGCCGCCTCCCCAAACATCTGGCTGTGATTCAAGTCACAGAAGAGCCTGTTTTTGTACCGACACGAACGGGGACTTGGCTTTATTCCGTCCCCACAAATAGTGACCTGTACCGAAATTGGATAGGCACACGGAAATGGTGCTGCGTTTTCTCATCTGGTACTCTGCTGGATTGGTTATCTACATTTCGACTGGAGTACTTCGCCACATGTGCTATCGATACCTGCGTTCTTACATGTCTCTTCTCATTAGTTTCGCTCTTTCCCTCTCCGCCACGGCGGTCGACAAATCCAAATCCGCCGCCGCGAACGCGAATCAGCCATCTTATGCGCTGCCTCAACCGCAGCGTGAGACGCTTGATTACGGAATGTACCAGCAAATTCGGGAGGAAGGTCTCGGGCATTCCCACGTGATGGAATATGCCTCTGCGCTGGATGACGACATAGGCCCGCGCCTGACCGGTTCGGCTAATCTGAGGCATGCAAACGAGTGGACGCGCGATCAGTTCACCGCCATGGGCTGTAGCAACGCGCACCTTGAGGACTGGGGCGAGTTCGGTATGGGGTGGCAGCAACTCAATACTTGGGTGCGCATGACTTCGCCCGACACTGCCGTATTCATCGCTCAATCCGCGCCATGGTCCCCGGCAACGAACGGCGCGATCAATGCGCCGGCGATCTGGATCGACGTGAAAGACGCGAAAGACCTGGACAAGTACAAAGGGAAACTGAGCGGAAAGATCGTGCTCTATGGCGCCATGCGAGCCGTGCCTCCCGTCGATAAGCCGCTCTTCGTGCGCCTCGACGACGCCGAACTGAAGAAGCTCACCGAATACCCGCTGAAGGCGCGCAGTCGCGACTTCATGGAGCAGTACATGAAGCGACTGGAGTTGCGGCAGAAAGTTGGACAGTTTCTGGTGGACGAGCATGCGTTGGCAGTCGTCACTCCAAGCCGCGATGGCCGTGATGGCGGGGGCTCCGGTGGCACCATCTTCGACGACAGTGGCGCCGGCTTCGGCTGGGAGGCGTACAAGCGCGAGCACGCGAATCCGCTGCCGGTCGTAGTGATGGCCATTGAGAACTACGGTCGCGTGTACCGGTTGCTGAAGGCAAATGTCCCGGTCACGATGGAAATGAATGTCGACACCAAATTCACCGGGGACCATGAGCATGGCTTCGACACCATCGCAGAGATCCCCGGCACCGATGCGAAGCTGAAAGACGAAGTGGTGATGGTTGGCGGCCACCTGGATTCGTGGGCTTCTGCGACCGGTGCAACCGACAACGGCGCAGGCACCGTGGTTGCCATGGAAGTGATGCGCATTCTCAACAGGCTGCAGGTGAAGCCGCGTCGCACCATCCGCGTTGCGTTGTGGACTGGCGAGGAAGAAGGTGAGTTCGGTTCTTACGGTTACGTCAAAGAACACTTCGGCAATGTGCCGCTATCGACCGCTCCGGACCAACTCAAGCTGCCGGAGTGGGTACGCAAGCCTGCTGGCCCGGTACAACTGAAACCGGATCAACAGAAGATCTCCGCGTATTTCAACGTGGACAACGGTAGCGGAAAGATACGCGGCGTTTACCTGCAGGAAAATGCGGCTATCGCGCCGATCTTCGCCCAGTGGATCGAACCCCTCAAAGATCTTGGTGTCACTACGCTAACGATGCGCAACACGGGCGGCACTGATCACGAAGCGTTCGACGCGATTGGGATTCCGGGATTCCAGTTCATTCAAGACCCGTTGGATTACGGGTCACGCACGCACCATTCGAACATGGACACCTACGAACGCCTCCAGCCAGAGGACCTGGCACAGGCCGCAACGGTGGAGGCTATTTTTGTGTACAACGCTGCCATGCGCGATCAGATGCTGCCGCGCAAGCCATTGCCGCATCCTGAACTGGAAGAGCAGCGTACGGCACCGCTGAGTAACATCATGCCTGGAGCCGAAGCGGCTGAGAAAGACGCAAAAGAAAAGGCGGACCAAACGCCGCCCGAAGACTGAGCAGTCGGTGCTACGGGTCAACTCGGACGAGAATACTCCCTACTTCGAGTCCGGCTTGGGATATTCATAAACCCCACGCCCTGCCTTGCGGCCGAGGCGTCCCGCCTTGACATATTGCACCAGCAGCGGCGAGGGGCGAAACTTCTCACCGAGAGCTTTGTGCAGGTATTCAAGGATGTGCAGCCGTGTGTCGAGTCCAACCAAATCGACCATCTCGAACGGGCCCATAGGATGATTCAGACCAAGCTTGAGCGCCTTGTCGATATCCTGTGCGGAAGCGACGCCCTCCTGCAACATGTGAAATGCTTCATTGCCGATCATGGCGTTTATCCGGCTGGTGATGAAGCCCGGCGATTCCTTGATGACCACGACCTCTTTTCCCATGCGCTCGCCAACGTCAACGGCAGCGGCCAGGGTGTCGTCATCGGTTTCCAGGGCTCGCACTACTTCCAACAGTTTCATCTTGTGCACCGGATTGAAGAAGTGCATGCCAACGCATTTCGGAGCCCGATAAGTCACCGAAGCGATTTCTGTAACGCTAAGCGAAGAAGTGTTGGAGGCGAGGATGGTTCCGGGCCGGCTGACCTTGTCGAGTAAGGTGAAGATCTCGATCTTCGATTCCATTTCTTCCGGCACCGCTTCAATGACCAGGTCAGCTTCGCGCGCAGCCTGTTCGACCGACGAGGCATATTCCAGGCGATCGAAAGCTTCGTCCGCGGCATCTTTTGTCACTTTCCCGATTTCAACTGCCTTATCGAGGTTTGCGCGAATCTCTGTCTCGGCCTTGCGCAAGGCCGTAGGCAGAATGTCTTCCAGGATGGTGCGATAGCCGCCAAGCGCCGCCGCATGAGCGATACCGCGGCCCATTATGCCGGCGCCAATCACGGCGATGGTGTGGACCTCGGCCATCGGCTAGTCTCCCTTTTCCAGCTGTTCCATCACGTTCATAAAATTGGGGTCGGCCTGGCGCATGTATTCTGCGAGGCGTTTCTTCTCTTCACCGTTGAGCAGATAAAAGCTGCTGTTGATGCGGCGAAGGGTCGCTGCAATGTCGTCCACGAAATTCATCATGCGAATCAGTTCACCAGTGGCGGCCATACCAATCCTTTCAAGAGCAGGTAGTAAAGCAGGGAAGTATTGCGTTGCGATCCGGTCAGCGATATATATGAACGCCGCCGGCACGGAACCCAACTTAAAGATCGAGCAAACTCTTATTCTCACCGCCGCTTGCGATTAAGTAAAGGAGGCGCGTTCCGGCGAGGCGCGACCCGCGCGGCATGCATCTAATTTTGAGGCGTCCTCGCCGGGCACAGGATTTGTGTGTCCACCGGGAGCAATATGGCATGAATGCAAGTTTGCCAATTCTGATGAGCGTATCCGAGCTCGCGGAGTGCTTCGAACGCATAAGCGCCGAGAAGCGTGACCTCAATCCGCTTTCCACCTATCGCCTGCAATTCAATCGGAATTTTCGCTTTGAGGACGCACGCAAGCTGGTGCCGTATCTTTGCCGACTCGGTGTCAGCCATTGCTATGCGTCACCGCTCTTGATGGCGCGTCCGGGCAGCGAACACGGCTACGACATCGTCGATCATAATCAGCTGAACCCCGAGATAGGTACCGGAGAGGAGTTCCGCGACTTCGTCTCGGCGCTGAAGACCCGAGGTATGGGGCTGATTCTCGATATCGTTCCCAATCACATGGGAGTCGGTTACGGGACGAATCCGTGGTGGCAGGACGTGCTTCAAAACGGCCGCGCCTCAGCGTACGCCGATTTTTTTGATATCGATTGGGACCCCCTCAAAGCTGAGCTGCGGAACAAAGTCCTTACCCCGATACTTGGAAAGCCATACGGTGAGGATCTTGAGCAGGGCAACATACAGGTCGCCTTCGAAAACGGCAGCTTCGTCGTGAAGTACTGCGACAGGGTGTTGCCCCTCGATCCGCAAACCATTCCCGCGATCTTCGCCGTGGGAGAAGATCGATCCCAACAGAACTGCGACGGTAACGATGGATTTGGGGAACTGTCCTCTCTTCTCGAAGCGTTTCGCCAGCTTCCCACAAATCATGTAACCGACTCGGAGCGAGTTGCACGCCGCCAGGGTCAGATTCCTCCACTGCTGGAGCGGCTGCAGAAGCTAGCGGAGAACCCCAGCCCGGTCCGTGACGCGATTGCCAAAGCCCTACGCGTGCTGAATGGGACGCCCGGCGACAGCCAAAGTTTCGACGCTCTTCATAACTTGCTGGAGGCGCAGGTATACCGGCTCGCGTTCTGGCGCGTGTCGGGCGAGGAAATCAACTATCGCCGCTTCTTCGACATCAATGATTTGGTCGGCTTGCGTATGGAAAACCCGGCGGTCTTCGCCGAAACCCACAAGCTGATTCGCAAACTGCTGAGCGAAGGTCTCATCTCAGGGCTGCGTATCGATCACCCCGACGGACTACTGAATCCTTGCCAATACTTCGCCCGGTTACAAATTCTCTACGCTGCAAGTCAGTGCCCGGACGCAGATCCGAAATCGCCATTGGCTGCGGACGGCATCGAGGAAGCCATTCACAGCGCCTTTCGACGTCACGATTGGATGAACCAGCACGCCCCGTTATATGTGCTGGTCGAGAAGATTCTTGAGCCCGGTGAAAATCTGCCGGGCCACTGGCCGGTGGATGGAACCGTCGGCTATGACTTTGCCAACCTGGTGAATGGAGTGTTGATCGACTATCGCAACGAGCGCCACTTCACCGATCTCTACCACCGCGTAATCGAAGGAAATGTTGTGGCCGAGCGGCTGATCTACGAGAGCAAGAAGCTCATCATGCATCGGGCACTGGCAAGCGAGGTACATGTTCTCACGGACATGCTCAGTGAGATCTCCGGCCAGGACCGTTGTGCCCGCGACTTCACCTACAGTGTATTGCGCGATGCCATCCGAGAAACCATTGCCAGCTTTCCGGTATATCGCACCTACATCGACGAGGGCGGGAACGTCAACGAACGCGACCGGCGCTATATCCAACAGGCGATCGCTCGCGCTAAACGGCGCAACGAAACCATGGCCACGGCAGTCTTCGATTTCCTGCAGAGCATTTTGTTGCTGAAGGGCAATGACAGGGGCGCGATGATGTACGGCTATAGCAAGCAACTGTACTTCGCGCTTAAGTTCCAGCAGCTTACCGGGCCGGTGATGGCGAAAGGCTTGGAAGACACTGCCTGCTATGTCTATACGCGCTTCATCTCCGTGAACGAGGTCGGCGGTTCCCCCGGCAAGTTCGGAATCCCCTTAGCGGAGTTCCATCACGCCAACCAATTGCGCGCCGAGTATTGGCCGAACTCCATGCTGAGTACGTCGACCCACGATAGCAAGCGTAGCGAAGATGTACGGGCGCGCCTTGATGTGCTTTCCGAGATGCCGCGCAACTGGGCCTCCCATGCAATGAAGTGGCGTCGCATCAACCGCAGCCGCAAGGCCGAAATACCTGATGAACGTAGGGTGCCTGACAACAATGAGGAATATTTGCTGTATCAGACGCTTGTTGGTGCGTGGCCGTTACGCATGGAGAGCGAAGAGGAGCGACTCACCTTCGTTCGTCGGGTGCAGCAATACATGGAGAAGGCCATTCACGAAGCCAAAATCAATGTGAGTTGGTTGAGTCCCAACCCGGAGTACGTCGCCGGTCTCCACACGTTTATCGAAGCCATCTTGGCGCCCACCTACCGGGGAAAGACAAACTTGTTCTGGGATTCGATGCAGAAATTTCTACCCGCCGTGCAGTTTTTCGGGACCATCAACTCATTGACTCAAACTTTGCTCAAGATAACTTCTCCGGGCGTCCCCGACATTTATCAAGGTCAGGAACTTTGGGATTTTAGCCTGGTCGATCCCGACAATAGGCGGCCGGTCAATTTCGATTTGCGTGAGCGCGCTCTCGAACAGCTGACCGCATGCTTGGAAACAGGCGATTTGAGTGGGCTTTGCCAGCAGCTATTGCACAACTATCACGATGGCCGGATCAAGCTCTGGGTCACCATGCGTGCGTTAAACCTGCGGCGAGAACATCCGGACCTGTTCCGGGCCGGCAAGTACCTTCCGTTACAGACAAACCGAGGCAAAGAAGAACACGTCGTGGCCTTTGCACGGGTGCGCCAGGGAGAAGCTGTGTTGGTAGCGGCTCCACGGCTGAGTTACACGCTGATGAAGGGAAAGGAGGAACCGCCAGTAGGTGCCGCCTGGAATGATTCGGAACTAGTATTGCCGCCGGATCTGGAGGGTACTCGATGGCACAACGTCTTTACTGGCGAAGCGATTGAGCTGACGGAACGCGCCCTACTATGCCGCGAAATTTTCGCGCACTTTCCCGTCGCTCTCTTCAACTTGCGCTGACGGCTGCTGCACGCATTCGTCGCGGTCAGTGACTTCGACCAAGGTAGCAAGCTTCTCTGCAAGAGGTGCGGTCAGCGCGCCGGGTGGCAATCGCCACGACCAATTGCCTACCGTTTTGCTGGGAACGTTCATGCGGGCATTACTACCGAGTCCCAGTATGTCTTGTGCCGGTATTACGGCAAGGTTCGCCACGGAGGTTAGCGCCGCTCGAATCAGTGACCAGTGCACGCCATCTTCGCCGACTCCCAGGTAGGCAGTGGCCGCCGCCTTCTCCTCCTCGGTCGCGCATGATTTCCACCATCCTACCGTGGTGTCGTTATCGTGCGTGCCGGTGTACACGATCGTGTCCGGCTCGAATTGATGAGGCAGATACACATGGGCGCCGCGATTTCCAAAGGCAAACTGAAGGACCCTCATTCCCGGCATCTCCAGCTTCTTGCGCAAATCCTCCACTTCCTGCGTGATATGGCCAAGATCTTCGGCAATGAACGGTAACGTTCCCAGCGCATTTTTGAGCGCTTCAAACAAACTGGCATTCGGCCCATCCACCCAACGGCCGTTGATCGCAGTCGGTGCGTCGGCGGGAATCTCCCAGCAGGCCTCAAAGCCGCGAAAGTGGTCGAGCCGGGCGATGTCGCAGGTCTCCATTGCCCAACGCAACCTCTCGACCCACCAACTGTAGCCGAGCGACTTGAGCGCATCCCAGTCGTACAGCGGGTTTCCCCAGCGTTGGCCAGTTTTGCTGAAGGCATCCGGAGGGACGCCGGCTACTACCTCGGGTGACAGGTCGTCCTTCAAACGGAAAATCTCGGGATGAGTCCAGACGTCGGCACTGTCGTAGCTGACGAAAATTGCAATATCACCAATGATCCGAATGCCGCGCTCGCGACAATAAGAGCGCAGAGCCGCCCATTGCTCAAAAAACGCGAATTGAAGAAAGCGCTCCACGCTGAGCTGCTCGCGCAACTCAGTGCGCAGTTTCGTGATGGCGTCCGGTTGCCGGCGAACGATTTCCTCGGGCCAGCTATTCCATGGCTGATCGCCGTATCGTTCCCGCAAGCCGCTAAACAGCACGTAATCTTCCAGCCACCAGCCATTTTCGTGGCAGAAGTGGTCATAACGTTCACGCAAATCGTCTGGCGCGGACTTTAAGAAGTTCCTGGCCGCCTCCCGCAAGAGCGGAAGTTTGTGCTGTCGCACGCTGTCAAAATCAACTGCCGATTCGCCATCGGGTAGCGCCTGTACTCGCTCACGATCAATAAAACCGCGATCGGCGAGACGTTCCAGGCTGATCAGCAAGACATTTGCAGCGAATGCCGAGGTGCAGGAGTATGGCGAGTTGCCGTATCCCACTGGGCCCAGCGGAAGAACCTGCCACAAGGTTTGCTTGGCTGCGGCAAGCCAGTCCACAAACTCATATGCGGCGGGGCCAAGATCACCGATCCCACCGCGCGAAGAAAGCGAGGTGGGATGTAACAGAATCCCGGAGGTGCGTTGCGAAAGCATGAGTAAGAGTTAGACGAACGGGGGTAAACAATCGTCGCCCGCAACTGCCCTTCATTCTCGTTGCGGCTGACGGCTGATAAAGACAAAGTAGGCCAGCAGATTTTTTCCGCTGGCCCGTCACTCGGAACCACTGGGCGGGTGTTAAGTCCCCTCGGATTGGCTGGACAGACGTTCCATCTCCGCCTTATTGATCTTGATCTTGCCTTCCTTCTCCAGTCGATCACGCAAGCCTTGTACATAGAGACCTTCAAACGCGGTGCGCCTCTGTTCCAGGAGAGCTTCCTTCGCACGGTCCCAGTTCTGTTTTACTTCTTCCGGTGAGGGCTGCTGGATTTCCAGAATGCTCAGCACAACTCCATTCGGGCCGCCCTGAAGAGGACCGCTGATCTCGCCCGGCTTCATGGTGAAGACCACAGCGGCGGGTCCATTCAGCGGGCCTAAGTCGGGCACCTGAGCATTGGCGTCAACCAGATCGCTGGTCTTCAGCGTCGCGCCCAAATCCTTGGCCGCCTTCTTCAGGTCGTGGTCCGCGTGCGCGCGGTCAGATAGTTCCTGGGTCTTTTGCGCCAACAGCATCTGCGCACGTTGCTGTTTAAACTGATCTGCCACCTGCGCCTTGATTTGTTCGAAGGTAGGCGTCTGCGGTGCCTGGATGTCAGTCACTTGATAAATTGCGTATCCCTGCGATGTCTGCGCAGTTCCAGGAGGGTCGTTCTTCTTGGCTTCGAACAGCGCACTGACCAGGTCCTTCGCGTTGCCGACTCCGGGGAGAGGATCGGTTTGGGTGACGAAATCCGTGGTGATCACGGACAGCCCCTTCTCGCTGGCAGCTTTGTCTAAGCCAGCAGTACGGGCCAGCGTCTGCACAGTATTGGCCAAGTTTTGCGCCTCGCTAGCGGCTTGCTGCTGCTTAAGTAATGGCTCGATCTGCGATTTCACTTCCTCCAGTGGCTTCAAACGCGCCTGCTGTTTGGCCTCCACGTGGATGATGTGAAAGCCATAGCTGGTGCGGATAACGGCCGTGGTTTGCCCGGCCGGCGTATTAAAGGCCGCTTGCTCGAACTCCGGAACAGTCCGCCCACGCGTGATGGGTGGCAGCAGTCCGCCGTTCTGCGCACTGCCCGGGTCTTCGGAGTTCTTCTTAGCCAGGTCCGCGAAGTTAGCTCCATTCTTCAACTGCTTCTCAATGTCTTCCGCCTTGGCCCGCGCTGCGTCCACGCCTTTCTGATCGACTTTGCCATCAGCATCCGGCGTGGGTGTCTTGATTAGGATGTGGCGAACGGTCACCGTTTCCGGAATGCGATATTCGTCTTGGTGCTGGCTGTAGTACTGCTGCAACTGCGCCTGGCTGACCGAAATCTTGTCCGCCAGTTTTGCGGTGTCAATCAGGATGTAACGCGCCTTCAGCTTTTCCGGAATAGAATTTACGTACTGCTGCTTGTTCTGATCGTAGAATGCCTTTAGCTCTGCATCGGTCGGTTTGATCTGCTTTTTTACGTCGTCCAGCGTCAGCACGGCGTATTCAAATTTCACTTTTACGCCCTGCTTCTGCACTTGCTCGGCGACATCCTTATCGCTGACAGAGACTGCACCGTTGATAAGGGCCAGTAGCTTTCGCTGTGCGATTTCCGCCTTCACTTCTTGTTCGAACTGCTGCACACCCATATTGAACTGGTTCTGGATGAAATCTTCATAGGCCTGTTGACCGATGAAATTTCCCCCCGGGAACAACATCTGTCCCATTTGTCCTTGGTGCAGATAGCTTCGCAGTTCCTCATCGCTGACGCTCAAGCCCATGCGGCCCGCTTCATATACCAGCGCCTTCTGTGTGATCATCCCTTGCGCAGCCCGCTGCATCAGATATGGCATGAGGGCGGGAGGAATGTTGCTGCCCTTGAATTGCTGACGGCCAATGAGCCGAGCCTGCTGCGATACTTCCTGCAGGCTGACGTCCTGAGTGCCAACTCTTGCCAGTATTCCGGTTTGCGTGACGCCGCCGCCAAACATATCGTTAAGAAAGCCGCCGCCGGGTATGAGGGTGATCACCATCATCACGCAGATGACGAGAAGGATGCCGCCCAGAATAATTTTCTTGATCGGCCCGGGCGTTTGCAGAAATCGAATCATGCTTTAGGGACTCCAGAGGGGATGGCTGAATCTCTGATTATAAACCAGCATGGATGTCAGGCGCAGGCCCTGGCCCTCGGCCGCGTAGCGTTCTTAGGGGCCATCCAGGAGACCGCCTGGATGCTGCCCAGCGCCACTTGCTGCTGAAATTCACCGAACCAGTGCAACCACTTCCCAAGCTGGGTATCGAATATGTTGTAATAGATAGAGCTTAGTATGCCGAAATCGTCAACAGGGGTAAGCCGGCGCATTCTTAGCTACAAGCGCCTGGCTCGCGAATGGAAGATGATCGCCAAAGGGGTGGCCTCAACTGACCACCCGGTGCTGGCGCATATCATCCCGATTCGCCGCTGCAACCTCGCCTGCACTTATTGCAACGAATTCGACGACTTCTCCAAACCGGTTCCCACAGAAACCATGAAGCGCCGGGTCGACGAGTTGGCGCGTCTGGGTACGTCGATCGTCACGTTCAGCGGCGGCGAGCCTTTACTGCATCCCGAACTCGATGACATCATCGCACACGTTCGCACTCACCCAATCATTGCGGGCATGATTACCAACGGCTACTTGTTGACGGCTGACCGCATTAAGCGTCTGAACCGCGCCGGCCTTGACCATCTGCAAATCAGTATCGATAACGTGATGCCGGATGACGTCTCGAAGAAGTCCCTGAAGGTGCTGGATAAGAAGCTGCAACTGCTGGCCGAACATGCAGAGTTTCACGTCAACATCAATTCAGTCGTTGGCGGCGGCATCCACAACCCGCACGACGCTCTGGTGGTGGGCAGGCGCGCGGTGCAACTTGGCTTTACTTCTACCATCGGCATCATCCACGACGGCGAAGGACAGCTGCAGCCGTTAAACGACGTCGAGCGCGAAGTGTTCCTGAAGATGCAAGGACTCGAAAAGCGGCACTATGCTCGCTTCAACTGGTTCCAGAACAACATCGCTAACGGCAAACCAAACCAATGGCGATGCCGCGCGGGAGCGCGCTATCTCTACATTTGCGAGGACGGCTTAGTGCACTACTGCTCGCAGCAGCGCGGCTATCCCGGCATCCCGCTCGATCAGTACACCGTTGCAGATATCCGGCGGGAGTTTCTTACCGAAAAGAGCTGTGCTCCACATTGCACCGTGTCGTGCGTGCATCACGTGTCGTATATGGATTTCTGGCGAGCGCCCCAAACTCTGCACGCGCAGCAACCTTCGGTAGATGCTGGCCAATTGGTGCAAATCGAATAATGCCGACAAGCCAATGTTATAATTTGGCCTGCCCTTCTGCGGTGTCTCCTCACAAGCGGGCGCGTAGCTCAACTGGCAGAGCAACTGACTCTTAATCAGTAGGTTGAAGGTTCGATTCCTTCCGCGCTCACCAACTTTTCAATAAGTTAACTCGCCTTGCGCTCCGTTAAACGCAAGATGTACTACGTTGCCGTGAGCTTCATCCATATCGTCAGTGAAGGCTTCGCCGTATTGCATCGTTGTGCGCACGTCCGCGTGCCTCATTAGCTTCTGTTGCACGCCAACCGGTGTGCCAACAGAGTCTAACCAGCTGCGGTACGTGTGCCGGAGCGAGTGAGTGCCGATACCGCCGATTCCCGCAGCCTTTGCTGCTTTCTGATAGACACGCCACACCTGGTCATAAGACCACGGCAGGCGCCCGATCTGGACCGGCGAAGCAACATCCAATCGTCCGACTCAGAGAATTGGGTCGTCTGTTTCCACCCTTGCAAGGCGGCAACAATCTCACCGGCAATGACCATCTGCTTGCGGGATCCGGATGCCTTCACGTCATCAACGTTCTGGCAAACGATGCCTCGCTCGACCAGTAGCCTGCCATTGAGCCAGTCGACGTCAGACCACTTCAACGCAAGACACTCACTAATACGAAGTCCCAAGCAACAACACAATAACGCCATCGTGCGAAATGGTTCTTCAAGGTGCGGCGCGAACTTGTGGAACTCCTCTACGGTGAGACTCTTCGGACTGCGGGTCCGCTTTGTCGCGCCTTTCACCGTGACCAGCGCCATGGGGTTACGTTGTGTAGGCACGTCTCCGCGCCACATCGCGTAATCCCAAAGGACGCTGAGCAAACCACGTATGTGGGCTTTGCTCTTGGGCGTAGCGCGAGAGAACCAAGCCACAGTTCCACCGGCCGCGCTTGCATCTCTGTCAGTACGCAGTCACCCCACTTCGGCAAGATGTGATTCCGAAGCCACACTTCGTACGATCGTCTTGTGTCAGTGCGCTTCGGCATCTTCTCTTCCCGGTAATGGGTCACCAGAGTTTTCACGGTAAGCACGAGGCTATCTTTACGCCGCTTCTCAAGAGTCGAAGTGAATGTTCCGACGGCCCTCCAAGCGGCCGCCTTGGCCGGATATTCCTGTTTGGTTCCGATTAACTTTGACCGACGGGTTGCGCCGTCGTACCATGGCTGTCTTTGCCCAGGAGGTCAATGCGACCCGACGGCACGACGTGTTCTTTTCCGCCGTCCGCAACATACAAACCCTCTTCGAGTTGCTGAAGATTAGCACGAAGGGCCTTCTGCAGATCACGTTCAAGACCGAAAGTGGCTTCCAACGCTGTCTCGACCTCCTCCGCCTCTGCAGCCGTTTCCTGATCCTGATGCAGCGACCTGTACCACTCTGACTGCCGGATTTTGTCCCACGCCACAACTGAGCGAACCGTTGCAAACGGCAGGTTCAATTTCTTTGCGATTTCCGCATTATCAATGCCCTCTTTATGCAGGATCATGATGCGTTCTCTCCCATCACCGGCCGGCGTCTGATAATTCGGCGGTACGCGACTCGACTTGTAGCTCGAGGTGCTTGCGGTATTGATCCAGTTCCCGATCTCTCCGCTCGATCTGGTCTAACATCCCGTTGAAGGTAGAAGCCAGCAGCCCAAACTCGTCCCGGTTTTGCGGGCCAGCGAGCACCGAGTAGTCAGCGGCGATGGAGATCGCTTTCGCGGCCTGCACCAGGTCCACCAGGGGACGCGAGATGCGCCACTGAAAGCGAGAGGCCAGGAAAAAAGCCAGCGACATGGTGACCAACAGGGCCACCAAAAAGACCAAGCGCTCCTCCCTAAATCTCTCGTCAAGTCTTCGCAGGTCAGATTCAAGGTAGATCGTGCCTACGGTTTCGCCGGAGAGCATGATGCGGCGGAACTGGCGATCCGGTTCCGCTCGAAGCGTGTGGCGGGGGGTTGCGGAGGAGGAGGAACAAAGCCGCCATTATCCCCTTGGCGAACATACCTGGCAAATGGCTTATCGTCCTTGGTATAGATGCAGGCCGCAGTGATGCTGGGTTCTGCCCGCAGGGCTTGCAGAACATCTCGTGCCGCGTCGGCGTCATGGAAGGTAATCGCCGCGGTGCTGTTCGTAGCCAAGACATCAGTTAGGATCTCGACGTCCCGTGCCATCGTCGTCCTGGTTCCCCAAAGATCGAAAATGCCCAGAGGGAGAGAAATCACTACGCTGGTAATACACGCCATTGCCATGAAGAGGCCTGTGAGCTTGTGGCGAATTGACCAATCTCGAAATGCCTTCATGGCAAAGACCCCATCTTTTACTCAATTACCAGCTTGGCTACGCTCCACAGCCGGGAGCTAATATCGAGCCCGGCCTGCGTGCCTGCCTTGTGATTTATCTGCACCTGCACCCGATCATCCCGCAGCACAAAATTTAAGATCCCGCCTTTCTCAATGAACCCGCCGATTCGACCACGGCGAGAACGCTGCAGGGCATTGATAATTTGGTGGGATTGGCGATAGCAGCCTCGGGGTCCGGGGCTTTGCGCGACCGGGAGACTACAACGACCAGCAATAGGATTTTGGGGCTTTTGCGGGCCCTGCCGCCCCATCCGTCTGTGCGTTTTGAAAGACCGGTATACCTCCAGTGCGATCTCGGCTCCCGCAAGAATGCTGTGTGAACCGAAGGCTTCCAGTTTTCGGATCAGAACACCTCACAAGCCAGCTCACCACGGCCTTTCACTAAGCGCGTCGTTCTGCCTCAAAATCAAACGGCTTCGGGCCGCACCCCTACCACCTGATTTCATCGGCAGAATTTGGGCATATAGTTAGGTGGGAAGAAAAGAGATCGCCGACCGGGTCGAAGGTTAGCCTGCCAACGGGAATGCAGCCGTCGTTTTGATTTTTGTGATCCTGAAAGCTGAAAGGGAATGTTCTCGCCCCGCCGAAACTGGAGAAAGTCAAGCGATAGACAGTGCCGACCAGGCGTCCGCCACCAAACTCCGGTGTGCCATAAAGGCTCCCGAGTTGATCGAAGACGCCCGCCGCTGCCCCGGCCATCTGAGCTTCTGGGGATTTATTTCACCATCGCTGAAAACAACGGAATCGGGAAAGAATCCTTCCTCGTATGACGAACAGCGTTTCCGTTTATCCCAGTATCCGCTTTTGAAATGCTCCGATCAGATAGCAGCTCGGCTGCCGACATGGAGTGCCGGCGATGGAGTCTGATTCCCCAAAGCTCCAAGTTCAGCGTCACTCGTGCCCTCACACTAACCGACGCTCTGGGAATCCTCCCCAGGATAGCGGAATCTTCCGGTCGCGATCCCGATGAGCTTGAACTCGACGAAGCTTGTGCAGGTTCAATGGGAAACTCAAGGATGAACGCGACATTCTTGTAATGTTGTGCGTATTCGGGGGATTCTTGGCCCTCATTGCCAAGTCAAGAGCTAGGCCGAGAAAGGACACTGTGACCTCGCCCAGTTCGTAGGTTGTGTAACATCGCCATTACACTCATTGGCCCACCGACCAGCTTCGGGGACAATGAGTGCCCGCGGACGATGCTTTGATCGTTGCTGTGGCTGTACGGCTCTATTTGAACGCAACAGTCCCATCGGACCAATACGGCACAGCGATTGGGACGGTCCGCAGCGGCGGCAGCTCTTTGTTCAGGGGACTATCCGGTTTGTCAGGATCCGGGAACCACATAGACGTGGACGAAATGGGCGAGTTCGGATCATTGTCGCCCAATTCACCAGAAGCTTTCATCGGCAAGAAAAACATCACGTGGCATAAATTGTGTGAATGGCCCAAATGGGTAAGGTATGCATCCTTGGACATCATATAGCTCATTGCCCCCGGCTCCAGCGGCGGGATCTCCTTCTTCGCATACGCTTCTTGAATGCCCGCGATGCGCTCTTTAACAGAGACGACTCCAGCCAGCGTCATTTCCGTCATCTTGTAATAAATCGGCAGGATTGACCGCACAGCCGCTGGATTGAGGCAAATCGCCCCTCTCTGCTTCGGACTCCAAACGTCATAAAAATCAATGCTGGCCGTCCATGACGGCCCCGCCATGCACACAAAACCGTTGGTACCTTTAACCGCCGTTTCCCAGCCTTTGGGGGTGAGCACCAAAACAGATGCATCCTTTGAAATGCCCTCCGGAGCGGCGCTTCGTGCCAGCGCGATTGCCGCGTTTCGGTCCATTAAATACTCCGAGAGCGGCAGCATCTTCGGATAGGGCCTCTCTTCTTCCTGTGCCCGCGTGCTCACAGTCATACTCAACAAACTCACCAGCGCAAGCGCCCCCGCTACGATTGTCCCTATGGCTCCTGTTCTAATTGTTCTAAGCATCTCAAAGAGCTCCATGGTTCTGAATAAATCGGCACGTCCACATGGTCTGAAGCATGGGACACTCCGCGGACTCTCCTGCCCCTGAGACGCATTGCAACTGAAGGCCCAAACTCAAACTCTGCATTTGCAGTGGCTTAGGGCGGCGTTGATCTGCCTGAACTATGAGTTTTCGGATCGGGAGAATTCGTGTGTACACCAATCAGTTCTTACATCTCTGGTGGGTTCTCACGTCAGGAATCGAACATGTAGCTCAGCCAACTTGCCTCCTTCATAGCTTTCAGTTCGTCAATAGTTGGCGAGAAATCGCCATGTCGTAAGTAATCCCGGCACATTCCCGGTTTTCCCGGACTGCGGTGTCAGTTCTGGTGTCAGTTGGTTTTGGGATTCCGTGCGCTTTGCTGCGTCATGGTGCAATGATCCGGATAGCTAAGTCGTTCTGATTGCAAGCCAATGCAACTCGATGCGCTTAGGTGCGCCCCTAGCGGATGAGATTAAGAGTCAGTTGCTCCCGGCAGCCTTGAGCTGGTCCTCTATTCGAGCTGCGGAGAAAAGCCTATGATTTGCGCCAGCGCTTCCCAGTGTCGTGGATGTGGAACACGTCGGCCCGCGCGGACAGCGGATGCGTAAGGGATTGAGCTGTTGTCTGATAAGACCGGGACTTCCGTTGGGGCATACCGACCTGTGCCACACCCTGGGCCTGGCCAAAGAAAATAATTATGGGCTGGAACCCCCGAAAGGATCTAGTGTCGGGCTGTTGGGAGCTAAACCGGAAATTCCGGATCAGATCAATCCTCGGTCCGGGCGCTGAAGATCCCCCTATAATCCAGGATGCTCCCCGGTCCGGCGACGGTGGCAACCATTTCGGACAAAACTCACCACAGTTCGACGATGGAATGCCGATTCTTGTAGATGCAACGAGAAAATGTCGTATTAACTGCAACGAGACTGTGTCACCCCCTGACATTTAGTAACGGCCGCTAAAGCGGGGCGGCCGGAGAGGTTGTAGATGCGGGGCATCTTGGGTTTTGGTTTGTGGGTCGTGGTGGGTGGAGACGGACGGCGGTGTGCGTATTCTTGCAGCGGCAGTGGTTGGGCGAGCAACAGAGCATGGCCGCGATAGACGCGCAGGGTGCCGTCGAGCTGATGGGAAAGTTCCACCGTTTGTCCGGCGTAGCCGCGATGAGAGGGCAAGGGCGGCAGGGCGATGGAATGGGCGCCCAGGGTGACGACGTGGTCAGAGCTGACGACGCGCTGATAACGCAAGCTGAGGCAACGGGCCAGATCGAAGCGGCGAGGCAGAGAGCGGAAGTCGCGGGTGGCCTCGGCTGGGGGGCGGGCAAAGCGCTGGTTGTAGTCGGCGCAAAAGCGGGCGAGCACGGCATTAGCTTCCGCCAAAGTGGTGGCGCGGGCGAGACGGAGTTCGCTGACCAGGCGGTCCTGGAAGGTGCGCCAGGCGCGCTCGATGCGGCCCTTGGCTTGCGGCGAGTAGGCGGGGATCTGCTGGATGCCGAGTTCTTGGAGTGCGCGTCCCAGTTGGGTGGGAGATTGTTTTCCGGCGAGCTGTTCGGCCACGCTCCAGTGGGCATCGTTGCGCTGGAAGATGCTGTGACGGTCGCGGTAGAGGCTGAGCGGTACGCCGTGAGTGGTGATCATGCTGTGCAGGGCGCGGAGATAGCCCACAGTATTTTCGGCTTCGAGTTGGAAGTGAGCGGCCAGGATCTGGCTGGTGGCGTCATCCTGAAAGCCGATGAGGGTGAGTTGCGGGCCGCGACCTTGGAGCCAGTCATGGCGGCTGGCGTCGGTGAGTGCCATCATGCCGAAACGGGGACGGGGTAAGCGGCGACAGCGGTATTGGCGAGGTCGGCGCTTCTGCGGAGAGGATAGTTTGGCGGCTCGCAAGAGGCGGCGCACGGTCTCGCGGCTAACCGAGAGGTTCTCCTCGGCCCGAAGTTTTTCCGCGAGATGGGAATCGTTGAAGCCCTGATACTTGCCGCGGGCTAAGCTCAAGATCAACTGCTGCTGGGGAAGCGGCAAGGCCCACGGCATGGAGCGCCCGCGATTGCCGTGCTGCACCCAGGCGATGGAATCGGGCTGATAGCGGCGTTTGAGGCGCTGCACCTGGCGTTCACTGAGTTGCAACAGACGGGCGGCTTCGCGTACGCTCAGCCTCCCGCCTGTTGCATTCTCAATCACTTTCACCCGTTGGAACTCTTTCTGACTCATCGTCACCATCCTTCGAGGGTGACAAAGTCCTGTTGCAGTTAGGGGGTGACATTATCTTGGAGCATCTACAATGGAATGCCGATTCTCATCCTTCGTATCCGCGAAGGGGCCATCCTGGACATGGCGCTTTCCATCCTTCAGTCGCACCGTGGTCCCGGTCTCAGGGGATTGCAGTGAATCGCCACCGACGTAGATGTCGGCCTCGACGAGCGCTTTGTAGTACCTCGCCACGCACCGAGGTAGGGATCATTTTCGTCGGCATTCCGTGCCGCAAAAGCTTCTGGTGATTCGAAGATCAGCAGGGCGAATTGCATCACCTTTTCTCCTTTGGACCAATTGTGAGCGCCTTGCACTCCTGAACGTCTGACTGATGAGACGCAGCCCATTCGACGGATTTCAGGAAATCTCGGGAAATTTCAAGCAGGCAGAGCCGTATTCACGCACTGACCCCGAGCGGTGGTTGTTTACTAGGGGTTTGGGGCGGACTTGAAGTGTCCCTGCCTTGCGCAGACGTGCCTCGCTGAAGACGCGCAATGGTTCAGACGGTGGCATGGGTCGACAGGCCATTATCGCCCAGAAGCTGGCGCCGCCAACTAACCCAACTCCTGAGCAGACCGCGAATCGTTGGGAAACCTTCAGCGCGTTAACTTCGCATAAGCCGACTTGAACGAAGCCGCTTTGCGGCGGACGCGTTCGCGTGTTCCTAGACTGACATTTGAGGCTGCGGGGTAGCTTGGTGCGCAGAGAAGGAGGGTTCTCTGTGAACCAACTACGTCAGCTCATGCTTGAGGAGTTGCGGCGCCGCAACTTCGCCGATACGACCATCCGCTCGTACCTCCACGGCGTGGAGCATTTCAGCCGGTACTTCGGCCGCCGGCCCGATCAGCTTGGCCCTGAGGACATTCGCAAGTATCAGGCGATGCTCTTCACCCAGTTGAAGTTCAGCCCCAACACTGTGATCCTGCGGTTGGCTTCGTTGCGCTTCTTCTATATTCACGGGTTGAAGCGCGGCTGGAGCATCGCCGAGACGCCATATCCGAAGAAGGTTCGTCACCTTCCGCAGGTGCTTAGCCAGGAGGAGGTCGCGCGTCTGATTGACGCCGCAGAAAGCCCCTTCCACCGCATCCTGCTAATGACGCTGTATGCCACCGGGGCACGTCGCGCAGAAGCCGCGCATCTGAAGATCGGCGATATTGACAGTCAGCGCATGATTGTCCATATCCGGGGAGGCAAGGGAGGCTTGGACCGAGACGTCATGCTGAGCCCGAAGCTTCTCGAAGCACTGCGCACTTACTGGCGCGGGCTCAGACGCAAGCCGACCGAGTGGCTGTTTCCTGGCAACCGGTGGCATACCGCAACTTATCCCGTCACCACCAAGGTCCTCTGGACTGCCTGTCAGAATGCCGCTGAGCGCGCCGGCTTGGCGCACAAGCACATCCATCCACACACGCTACGTCATTGCTTCGCCACCCACCTGCTTGAAGCCGGAGCCGACCTGCGCACCATCCAGATACTGCTCGGTCATCGCGACCTCGAAGTAACTACCGTCTATCTGCATCTCTCCCAACGGCATCTCAGCGCAACCGCCAGCCCGCTGGATGCCCTCACCTTCTCTGCACAAGGAGGACACAAGCACAGTTCATGAGCCGGCCGCCGCTGTAGGTGGCCGACATCGTTCGCTGTGCTGGACAAGCATTTCTTGAACACAGTCGCAAGTGGATCAACTGGCAACACCAAAAAGTGTTGCTGGCCATCACGCGCTGCCGTACTGCCGCCCTGGGCGGACATCGCGATCAGTGCTCGGACTGCGGACATACTGCCATCTCGTACAACTCGTGTCGTAATCGTCACTGTCCCAAGTGCCAGGGCAACGCGCGCCTGCGCTGGCTCAAGGCGCGGGAACAGGAACTACTGCCTATTCGCTATGTACACGCCGTCTTCACCTTGCCGCGGGAACTAGCCCCGCTCGCATTGCAGAACAAGCGGCTGATTTACAACCTGCTCTTTCATGCCAGCGCCCAGACCTTGCTTGAGATCGCTCGCGATCCCCGGCATCTTGGGGCCGAGATTGGCTTCTTCAGCGTGCTCCACAGCTGGAATCAGCGCTTGCAGTTTCATCCCCATGTCCACTGCGTACTGGCCGCCGGTGGTCTGGCGCCGGATCACTCCAGATGGATCTCCGCCCGGCGCTCCTTTTTTCTGCCTATCGGCGTGCTCAGCCGTGTCTTCCGCGGTAAGTTCGTTGCTGCGCTGAAGACTGCTTTCCGCGAAGGTACACTCCAGTTCCACGGCGACCTCGCCCCACTCACGGAACCACGAACATTCGCATCTTGGCTCAGGCTCCTGTACCACCATGACTGGGTCGTCTACTCGAAGCGACCCTTCGGTGGACCGGAACATGTGCTACGTTATCTCGGCGCCTACACCCACCGCGTCGCCATCTCCAACCACAGGCTGGTCGCTCTCTCCGCGGGCAACGTCACCTTCCAATGGCGAGACTCCGCCCATGGCAACAAGAAGAGGCTCATGACTCTGGATGTCGAGGAGTTCCTGCGCCGATTCCTGCTCCATCTGCTGCCACGTGGCTTCGTGCGTATCCGCAACTTCGGATTTCTCGCCAACCGGCGACGCGCCATTCTCCTGCCGCTCTGCTTTCAACTGCTCCACGGCTCAGAGAACATAACTGCTTCACCGGCATCGCCACCCACCCACCAGCCTCAGTCCCTATGGAACTGTCCAGTCTGCGGTGGAACCATGCACGTCGTTGAACGGCTCACCGCGGCTCAACTCCTGCTTCGCTCTCCACCTCAACACGACCAGTGCGCAGCATGAACCTCTATCTGCATCCTCGGCATCTACTCGTGCCCCGGCACGCACGGAGATCTCTGCTCTCATCGCGCCCAGAGTGCTGTGTTACCTATTTTTTCAGCCTATGCCGAACGCCTCTGTGGGACGCTTCGCCGCTCCCACACGACCTCAAAGCGGCAGATCATACCCATCACAGCCGGCTGCTTAAACCTCCACACCTGCTCCGCCCCATTCAAAGTACATAGCCTTCCCCCGAGGCGGCTTCCTTCAAGTCGCTGTATGCGAACCGCCCGCCAAGGATCATGCGACTGCCGACTGTTTCACGGTGGGCGCTTCAGATACAGCACTAAGACTTCAGGGACTAGTTTCGGCCCGGCGGGACTCCCACTTGTTCGGAATGCCGACTATACGACCGAGTGGATTCTGGGACCCATCGGCGTTTACCAGTACTGATCCAATTAGATCTCGCAGAAGGGGGCCTTTTTGCGGCGTAACCCCCTACTTCAGCCTCGCGTATTCTGACTTGGCTTCTTTCAGGATGGGGACGTCGGGGTCTGCGTCCTTCCAGAGCGTGAGGAAGTCCTGATACGCAGCCTTTGCCTTTGTTGTGTCGCCCTGTAAGGCGTAGGCGCGACCAAGCTGCAGACGCGCGAGCGCGCCAATCGGGCCGTTCAGCACGATTCCGCGATGGTCAAGAATTTTCTGGAACTCAGTCGCCGCTTCTTTGCCCTGATGTGCGGCTAGATATGCTTCTCCGCGAACATAGACTGGATACAGGGACGTCCAGCCGTAACTGCTATAGGTCGTCCGTCCTAACTCATACGGCAGGGCGGCTCTGAGAGTCTCCAGGGCTTCAGAAGCATTTCCCTTGCTGACTGCAAGCTTTGCGCGAAGGGCTGGCAGGTAATTGAACTGCACGACTGTGGCTTCTGGGAAGCTCTGGCCCAAATCGTCGGTAAGTTTTTGCGCCCGCTCGTCGTCCCCGGCATAGGCCCACGCAAGCGCGGTAGCGTACTGCAGATCGTGGCCTGCCGGATACTTCATTGCCGAAGTTGCACGCCGTTTCGCTTCGTCTGCGTTGCCGAATAAGCCCTCTCGGAGAGCTGAAAGGGCGGAGTAGGTGCCAGCCGCTTCCTTGTCTCCAGCTCGTTCGGCTGAATCTACCGCCTCACCGGAAAACTCTCGGGCCTTTCTAAGCCGTCCGAAATAGGCAGCGGTATCGGCCTCGTCCGCGAACGAGGTAGCTTCTAGGCCCGGCGTTCCCGCCGATAACGATACCTGCTGTGCCATCCCCGCTGCATCATCCTGCAAGAAAGCAATCTCATACAGCGCAAGAGTGAAGAAATGGTTTTTCAGTTTGCGACGGAGAGCTTGCTCATACGTGGCCCTCGCCTCATCGATGCGATTCATCGCGACGTAGTCGGGAACCGTGAGTGCGTACGAGGGGGAAAAGTTCGGACTCAAGCGGATTGCCTCTTTGCCTGCTGCAACCCCTTTCTCATATTGTCCTGTATTCGGGTAGATTGCCCCCGCCAAGTAAATATGCGGTTGTGCCATGCGAGGATACGCCTGTATCCAAAGCTGGAGTGCTTCTTCGGCCTTCTCCAGGTTCCCGGTGACCACCTTATGATACCGAGCCGTGATGAAGTATTTCTCAGGCTCGCTGGTTCGGTCGCGGAGTTCGTAAGCCTTCCGGGTACTCTCAACATCCATACTGAGTTCCCCCATATCGTTGTACGCAATGCCCATCCATGCATAAGCGAGTGCGAAATGAGGGTCGAGTTCGATGGCCTGCTTATAAAACGGAATAGCCGCAGCATCCCCGGCAGTCATGTGAAGTTGAAAACCCGAACTGAAGGATTTCAGGGCTTCCAGCGACGGAGTGGTCGCTTGTTCGAGAGGAGTATCGAATTTCTGCACCGTGCTCAGCGACTCGCCCAGTTTGTTACGAATGTCCGAAGCCGTCTTGCCCAGTGCATCGAGCACGTGGTTCTTGTCGCTCGCCTGGGCCTCGGCGCTCGCTAGCGACTGGCCGCTTGCGCAGTTGACCGCCTTGACGGTCAAAAGATACGGTGTGCCGATCTGTGTTATCGAGCCGTCGAGGACAGCGGCGCTGCCGGTCCGCTGGCAGAGTTCCCGGGCAATGTCGGGGGTGAGCGTGGCATCCGGTTTCTGGCCCATCATCTGCAGGGTCTGCTGGATCTGCTGATCGGAGATAATACTCAGGAAAGGCGATTGTTCCAATTGTACGGAAAGGCCCTGCCGCAGCGTGCCATCGAAAACCGGGTCGCCCGTGGTGTTGGTGAAATCTGCGAGGACGATGGTGTCCTTCTCAGTCAGTGCTGGGCTTCGGTGGAAATAGAAGTAACTGCCGACTGATAAAGCCAGCACGGCGATGGCAGCAGGAACAATGGTCTTCCAACGCTTGGCGGCACCTGTGGAGACCAAGTGTTTCGCACTTGTCGCCGCTATTCCGGAATCCGAGTCTCGTTTCAGCCTCTGAAGGTCGGTGCGCAGGTCGGCTGCGTGCTGGTAACGCAAATCACGGTCTTTCTCCACCGCCTTGTTAATGATTCGTTCCAGCTCGGGCGACACGTCGGGATTCAGCCGCACCGCTGGCGTCGGCGTCCCGTCCAGTATGGCTTTCGCTATTACTCCCGAACTCTCGCCGCGGAAAGGCTGCAGACCCGTAGCCATCTCATACAAGACCACGCCGAAAGAGAACAAGTCAGTGCGGGTATCGAGGTCCTTTGCTCGCACTTGCTCGGGCGACATATACGAAACCGTGCCGGGAGCAGAGCCAGGGCGGGTCAGAGGCTCTTCCTTAGTCAGCGTAGCGGCGTCGGCAACTTGACTCGCGGAAACGGATTTGGCCGTCACTTTGGCCAGTCCAAAATCGAGGATCTTGGCGCGTCTGCGCTTGGTGACAAATATGTTGGCGGGCTTGATGTCCCGGTGGATGATGCCTTCGGCGTGGGCCGCGTCGAGTCCGTCGGCAATCTGAATTGCAAGGCTGAGCAGTAGATCGGTCTCCACCGGCTTTCCCCCAATGCAGTGCTTCAGCGTCACGCCGTCGAGGAACTCCATGGCGATGAAAGGCTTGCCGTCCTGCTGCCCGACTTCGTAGATGGTGCAGATGTTGGGATGGTTGAGAGCCGATGCAGCTTGCGCTTCGCGTTGGAAGCGGGCCAGCGACTGCGGGTCCTGGGCGAGATCTTCTGGCAGGAATTTGAGAGCGACAAAACGGCGAAGCTCTGTGTCCTCAGCTTTGTAGACCACACCCATACCCCCGCCGCCCAGCTTTTCAAGCACACGATAATGCGACACCATCTGGCTGATGTACCAGCCGGCGTTGTGGTGCGAAGCTTCGTTCTTGTTCTGGGCGAGCGCTCGCGCGGCCACTTCGATAGCCGGACGATCGAGAAATCCTCCAGCCTGTTGTTGCGCGGTAAGCAAAGACCGTACTTCGCGCTCCAGCGCTTGGTCGCCGGAGCATGCGTGACGTAGAAACGCTTCGCGCTCCGCGGGTGGACGTTCCAGCACCGACTGCAACAGGCTATCGACTTGTTTCCACCGCTCGCTATTCATCCTTTGTCCCGGGCGCAAGCTGCCGGTAGAGCCACGCTTTCGCTGTGTTCCAATCGCGCATCACCGTTACCGCCGATACTTTGAGTATCTCAGCCGTTTCTTCCACGCTGAGTCCGCCAAAAAAACGCATTTCGACAACCTGCACTTTGCGCGGATCGAGCGTTCCAAGCAGGTTCAAGGCGTCATCGAGCGCCACCAGATCGGCGGCCCGTTCGCCGCCTACTATCGCTGTATCGTCCAAAGAAACATGTTGCACGCCACCCCCGCGTTTCAGGTTATGGCGCCGTGCGTGGTCAACCAAAATGCGCCTCATGAGCTGGGCCGAAACCGCAAAAAAATGGGCACGATTCTGCCACTGCATGTTCTTGTAATCCACCAGCCGCATGTAGGCTTCGTTGACCAGAGCGGTGGTTTGCAGGCTATTACCGGCACGTTCACCTTTCATGTAGCGTCGCGCCAGACGGTGCAGTTCGTCATAAACGATTGGGATCATGCTGTCGAGAGCAGCTCGATCTCCATCACTCCAGGCCCGGAGAAACTTGGTCACCTCGCCACCAGGTGGCGTTCCGGCCTCATCGTGCGGTGGTGTGGATTTCCGCATTCCGACCTTAGGCCCTGGCCTCCTTGCAATCTCTTCAGGAAAAGCGATACCCGCATGATAGTTCTGTCCCGCCGTTTGCGCCTACTTATATGAGACCGAGAAAAGCCGCCCGACGCAACCCTTTGCCCGAGCGGGATGAGGAGGCGATATGAAATCGAGAATATGCACGTGGATAGCGGGAATCAGCTTATTTGCCGCGCTGGCAACGCCGGCTGTGCTTTTCGCGCAAAATGAGCAATCCCATCAAGCACAACAATTTCAACACTACATCGTTACCGACCTCGGCACGCTCGGAGGCAGCTTCAGCCTGGCCTATGGCATCAACGACAACGGACAGATCGATGGATTCTCCACGTTGCCCGGCGACGCCGTTGAACATTCCTTTGTAATCGAGAAAGGGGTGATGACCGACCTTGGGACGCTGGGGGGACCGAACAGCGAGTCGTTTGCCAACCTAAACAACGCGATACAGGTGGCGGGCGCGGCCGAGACTTCCATGACTGATCCCAACGATGAGAATTTTTGTTCGTTTGGCACTAACCTCATCTGCCTCGGCTTCGTCTGGCAGAACGGGATCATGACGCCGTTGAGCACGCTTGGCGGCACCAACGGCCAGGCCGCGGCCATCAACAATCGCGGCCAGGTCGCCGGATATTCTGAAACCTCCACAACTGACCCTAACTGTCCGGCGCCCCAGGTGCTGCAATTCCGGCCGACGCGCTGGACGGCGGGCCATGCCCGGGCACTTCCCTTGTATCCAGGCGATACCGAGGGAGCTGCCTTCTGGATCAATAACGAGGGCGATACCGTCGGCGCATCGGGTTCTTGTGCGCCTTATGACCCGCGGTACGCGTTACCTCTTCAACCGCGGCACGCGTTGCTATGGCGGCAAGGCGTGAGGCCGATTGACCTCGGCAACTTGGGCGGAGAATTAGAAAACGCTGCCTTCGCCATCAACGACCGCGGCCAGATTGTCGGCGCATCCGACATTTCAGGCGACACCTATCAGCACGCATTCCTATGGCAGAAGGGCGTGATAAACGACCTGGGTACGCTGCAGGGGGACGTCGTAAGTGCCGCCGTCGCGATCAACAACAAGGGACAAGTGACCGGCGTCTCGATCGATGCCAGCGGGCAAAACTTGAGAGCATTCCTTTGGCAGAACGGGATGATGTACGACCTCAACAGCCTCATCGCCGGCCAGTCTCCCTTGTACCTGCTCCACGGATTCGGCATCAATTCCGCGGGCGAGATCGTGGGCTTTGCCGTCAACACAAACAGCGGGGAGGTCCATGGTTTTCTGGCGGTCCCGATACGCGCAGGAGGTGACGGAAGCGCTTCGTCTGCGGCTCGGGGCGGCAGCAGCAGCAGCGCGAAGTTCGCACTCCCTGAGAATGCGCGCAAGCTGCTTCAGCAACAACTGCGCCTCGGCCCATCCGGAGCCCGGTTCATGAGGCTGCAATAGTGATGGCGGCTTATCGCCAGTGGCCGAGGGCCGACAAGTGATAGAAAGGTACCCGTGGTTGAGAGAGCAGGATACCTCGTGCTCTCTCTTAGCATTTATTTCTAAGCTCGAGATCGAAAACTTATTCCCAACAACTGGTACCTAAATGGCTCGAGCGGATCGTTGAGTGCCGGAAGTACTTGAAAGCTCCTCAGCCCTTGTGTGCACTCCAGAGTCGAGGTTCGAGAAAGTGTTTCCGGACAACTCGCGGTAAGTCGGCCGGCATCCGGCAACCACATTGGCACCGCCGCTTGGACGTAAAACGCCCATTGCGTGCTCTTGAAGAACTCCTCCATGTCGCGGCCACAAGGGCGGAGAACGTCGACTTCTCGTCCAAGTTGGGTCGCCCTCGTTGCAGGCAACACAACTGGCACGGTCGCGATGATCACAAGCTGTGAAGGTTTGTTAGCGCAAAGATATTTCCGGCGAATAACCGGAAAAAGTAACTCTCTCGGTCGCATGAGCCAGGATATCGTCCTTTGGCAATCTGCTGAAACACTGGCGATAATCCTTCGTGAACTGCGATGGGCTCTGATAGCCAACGCGATAGCTCGCCTCACCTATACCGAGCGAATCCACCAGTAGCAACTTCCGCGCTTCGTGAAGGCGTATTCGGCGCTGGTATTGAATCGGAGTCATTCCTGTCATCGCCTTGAAATGCTGATGAAACGAGGATGGACTCATCCCAACCCGACGAGCAAGATCGTCCACCATAAAACCCTTCGTGAACTGCTTCTGCAGCCAGGCGAGCGCCCGGGCGATGCGATTGGATGGGCTGTCCTGCCTGGAGATTTCCAGCAGCCGCGAACCGGACGATCCTGCAAGCAACCGATACAGAATCTCCTGCCGGATCAGCGGCGTCAGCGCGGCTGCGTGTTGTGGCGTGTCCAGTAATCGCAAAAGACGAATCAGCGCTCCCCATAAATCCGGGTCCGCATGAAACACGTCGACGGCGGACTGAGGGCTCGAAGTCGGCAGTTTATCGCATCGACCGATCACCTGTTTCAACTCCTCGAAGTCAATCTCCACTGCAAGCGCCAAAAGCGGCCTCTTTCCGGTTGCGCTCAGGATTTTGGAGGTCGACGGCATATCTATTGACGAGAGCAGAAACTCTCCTGCGCCGTACTCGAGGTGCGTGGTACCGAAATCGAGAGTCTTTACCCCTTGAATCACCAGGGCCATGCACCGCATCGATTGCACCGTCACCAGTGGTCGGCTCACCCAACCGAACCTCATCAGGTGCAGGCCAGGAAGAGCGTCTCTTGTAAGTCGATCCTCCTCGGCGTGCCGCAGAAGGATCAACCGCGCTTCTTTTCGAAGTGAGGAGATAGCAGCCATCTCCTCCATCGTATCGAGTTCACTCAGCATTGCAATCGGTTTCAAGATTCTTGTAGGCCTCAAGCTGCTCCAGCCGCGCATCGAGCGCCGTCTTAATGTACCCGTAGACATCCGCGCCCAGCGCCAGCCGGGGTGGCGCAGCCTCCGCTTCAAACGTGTCTACGATTGACTTCGCCATCTTTACCGGATCGCCCGGCGCCACGTATCCTCTCTTCGCCATCTGCCGGAGCGTACCCACAGGTCCATCCTGATAAGCCTCAAGTTCCGGGCTAAGAATGCCGGCGCGACCGAAGTCAGTACGGATAGCTCCAGGCTCTGCCAACGTCGTCCCGATGCCGAAGCCGGCCACTTCCTGCGATAGGCCCTCGAAGAAGCCTTCGATGCCCCATTTGGTCGCACAGTAGAGCGACAGTCCCGGGAAGGAGGATTGTCCTGCACCGCTGGAGATCTGGATGATGCGCCCCCCGCCAAGAGGACGCATGTGCGCCACGGCCGCGCGCGCAAGCTGAATCGAGCCGAGAAGGTTCGTGTCGACGATATGCCGCATCGCGTCGAGTTCTAGCTCTTCCGCCGCACCCAGCAGGCTGTAGCCTGCGTTGCTGACCACTGCGTGGATTCGGCCGAGGACCTTCACGGCAGCGTCGAAGACCTTTGGGATATTGGCTAAATCCGACACATCCAACTCTGACACCCAAAGTCGGCTGGGGAACCGCTTCTCAAGCTCCGCCGCATCGGTACGTCTGCGAACCGTGCCGGCCACCCTGCCGCCCCGGTCGAGGATGGCTTCGGCAATGCTGCGGCCAAGGCCGCGGTTGATTCCCGTAACAAACCAAGTTGAGGACTTGATGGGCACGAAAGGAATAGCTTGCGAATGTATAGCACTCATGGAGTCAATCTAGCCGCGGGAACGATTTAGGCGTGACTCAAATCGTGCGAGAGATTAGCGAAATCCTACGAAAGCAACCATCAGTCCCTATGAGTCGGCCATCCTGCAGCTGCATTGG
This sequence comes from uncultured Acidobacteriaceae bacterium, assembly GCA_963721155.1. Lineage (GTDB taxonomy): Bacteria > Acidobacteriota > Terriglobia > Terriglobales > Acidobacteriaceae > Bog-257. The sequence goes on from CAVRID010000012.1 coordinate 232,804, forward strand.
CACCGCCACATGGACGTATAACGCTAGGGCCTTATCGGAAGTGCCCCGGCGTGAAAAGACCAAGGGAGCGCCTCAGCGTAATGCCGGGGCGCTTTCGATAAGGGCGTTAGAAGGAAGCCGCTGGCACCAAGGGTGCGTGGGCCCTCAGGTTATGGGTTTTGAATGTTGGGGAAAGCGTCGAAGGCGGGTAGAAGGGTTGGTTGGTTCAGGCGAATCCGGCAGAGCCGATTGGGAGCAAAGCGGATATGGCGTGTTGAGACTCTCCTGTGACGGTTGGAACGAGAGTTTTCGCCAGCCAAGGCACACGTATCGTACGCACGCCGAAGCGCGCATGCTTCTCGTCAAAGGGACGCCTGGTTATGAGCTATCAAGGATATAGACCTGGTGTCCTTGTGCTTGCTGCATGTGGGGGGCGGTAAGCAACTCCACAACGTGCATAGGGCTACCGCAGATCGGACACTGCCAGACCGCGGCTGCATCGGTTTTCGCTTCAGCCGGTGGAGGTGCGACCGCTAGTAACCTCCGGCAAAGCGGCAACAACTCCCGGCGCCGGCGATTAGCGAGCCAGCCAAAGTAGCGGATGCGTGGGAGACCCTTGGGCAGAACATGCTGTAAGAACCGACGCAGGAAGTCTTCTAACGTCAGAGTCATGGCACGGGACGTACTGTGATGCGCGTAGTCCTTCCAACGAAAGGTGACGTGATCGCCATCCACCGAGAGGAGGCGATGATTCGAGATGGCCACTCGATGGGTATAGCGGGCTAGGTACTGAAGCACGTGCTCTGGTCCGCCAAAGGGAGCCTTGGCATAAACGACCCAGTCTTCTCGAAACAGAGTGCGCAAGAAGGCTGCGAATGCCTTCTCATTCGCCAACGACTGACACGGGCCAAGGAAGACAAGTTGCTTCCTCTGAAAACCCCGCCGTAATCCGGCCACGAACTTCCCGCGAAAAACGCGGCTGAGTACTCTCACCGGCAAAAAGAAGTGCGGTGCCGAGCGGATCCACCGCGAGTGATCAGGCGACAGTCCACCACCGGGCACCACACAGTGAACGTGCGGGTGCCGCTGCAGAGTCTGTCCCCAGGTATGCAGAATGCTGAGGAAGCCGATCTCGGCACCGAGGCGAGCCGGATCGGCCGCAACTTCCAGCAGGGTTGCGGCACTGGCATCGAACAAGAGTCCGAATAGATACCTCTTGTTTTGCCAGATCAACGGGACCAGCGCGTGCGGCACGCTGAAGACCAGGTGAAAGTAGCCAACCGGCAACAGTTCCTGTCGCCGGGCGCACAACCACTTCTCCCTGGCGTTGGTCTGGCACTTCGGACAGTGCCGGTTTCGGCAGGAGTTGTAAGAGATGGCCTGATGCCCACAGCGAACGCATTGATCGCGATGCCCGCCGAGTGCGGCCGTACGGCAACGTGCGATTGCGCGAAGCACTTTGAGCTGGGTCCAGGTGAGCGAATCGCAATAACGTTCGAAGAACTTGTCGCCTCCCCTGCGGATGATATCGGCCACCTCCCAGGGTGGTCGTGTCATGCCTGATAGTCGTCCGGCCGCTTTCGTGAAAAGCGTTGGCTAGTGACGCTGATCTGATCCAGCGGGTTGGGTGCGGCATGCAGGTGGCGCTGCGACATGTGGAGATATCGAGTGGTATGTTCCAGATGCGCATGGCCCATCAGAAGCTGGATCGTCCGCAGGTCAGTTCCCGATTCCATCAAGGTTGTTGCGAAGCTGTGGCGGAGTGTATGTGCGCCAATCCTCTTTTTGATTCCGGCGCGCTTGGCGGCTTCGCGGCAGATGTACCAGATGGTGTGATCGGAGATTGGCTGCTCGATCCCACGCTGTCCTTCCGTGCTGGGAAACAGATACACCTTGGGCCGCTTCCTCGCCAATACTCACGTAAAGCTGCGAGCAGTTTCGTTGTCAGTGGCACATCACGATCTCGGGAACCTTTGCCCTGGCGAACATGGATAACCATCCGTTCGCTGTCCACGTCGCTCACCTTGAGCAGAGACGCCTCGGTGCGGCGAATGCCCGTAGCATAGAGAACCATGAGGATGGTGCGATGCATCAGGTTTGGAGCAGCCGCGATCATGCGGCTGACTTCTTCAGAGCTAAGCACCACTGGCAGTTTTCGGGGGGTCTTGGGAAAGATCAAGTCGTCGTAGTCGATGTCCCGCCGCTTCAGTGTCTTCTTGTAGAGAAAACGCAGCGCCGACATGCGTCCTTCGACCGTGCCTGGGGCAAGCTTCCTATCGCGGAGTAAGTACGTTTCAAACTGACGGATCTCGTCACCGCCCAAGCGTTCCGGCGACTTTCCGAAATAATCCGCGAACTGTTTGATTGCGAGAATGTAGCCGCGAGTCGTGGCTGGCGAGTAGTTACGGCGCTGGAGTTCGTCCAGCACGCGTTGCCGAAGTGAGGTCACAGAAATCTCCTTTCTCTGTGACCCACACTATGCCACCTACTCCAACCATGCTGCATCCTCCGTACGCGGTAGCGTCCGCCGCGCCAGCGGGTTAGTTCTAACGCCCAACCCGTCGAAATGTCTGTTCGGCAGCTGAAATTCGCTGATTAGTAACGAGAAAACGGTGCGTCCAGCGAAGGCTGGCATGATCAGTGGGTGCAAGTCCCACCGGGGTAAAAGTCCAGGCCTCGTAGCTTGAATAGCAGGAAGGAAGGAAACTGAGCATCCTGAAGCCTATTGACGAAGCCATCTACAAGGATGGTGAGCGAGTCGCCGGGCCGTAATGCAGTAAACCCATATGGCCCCGAAATTACTGAACCCCGAAGGCCGAGCCTCCCGTTTCCAGGCGAAGGCAGCATGGAGCGTCGCAAGGACTGATGCGGCGAAACACTTCGGCGGGGTTGGTAGGGACAGCACGGTGACAAGGTCATGCTAAGCAACTGGAGAGACCCTCCTCGTCCCGTCGCGAAATCGGCGGAGCAGGGAAGCCGTATAACCGGTGACACCGGGAAGTCGGTGGAAGGCGAGAGGGATTCGGCCGGGTCTGTAGTAGCGAGGAAGCGGAGTAATGTCCGTGGAGTGAAGAGGCCCTGCTGTTTGTAACGGCTCTAACAAAAAGGGAGGCAAGGGTGAGATGACAAAAGCGCCCATCAGTTTGCAGGACCTGAGAAGGAGCCTATATGTCAAGGCGAAGGCAGAACCGTCTTGGCGTTTCTGGGGACTGTACGTCCACGTCTGCAAGATGGAAACCTTGCATGAAGCCTACCGGATGGCGCGAAGCAACAACGGGGCACCGGGTATTGACGGGGTCACGTTTGAAGCCATCGAGGGAAGCGGAATAGAGGGTTTTCTCGGGCAGATTCGGGATGAACTAGTTACCAACACGTATCGGCCCATGCTGGCCCGGAAGAAGGAAATCCCAAAGGATGGGGGCAAGAAGGTCCGCATGCTTTCGATTCCGACGATCCGGGACCGCGTGGTCCAGGGAGCGTTAAAGCTCATTCTGGAGCCGATCTTCGAAGCGGATTTCCAATCGGGGTCGTATGGATATCGTCCGAAGCGGACGGCACATGAAGCCGTAGCCCGAGTAGCTCGAGCAATCGTCGAAGAGAAGACGCGCATCGTTGATCTGGACTTGGCCACCTATTTCGATAACGTTCAGCATTCGCTGTTGTTAGAGAAAGTGGCGCGACGGGTTCAGGATGATGCGGTCATGCACTTGCTCAAGATGATGCTGAAGGCGACCGGGAAGGAAGGCGTTCCCCAGGGCGGTGTGATTTCACCGTTGCTCAGTAACCTCTATCTGAACGAGGTAGACCGGATGCTGGAGAAAGCGGTGCGAGCCACGCGAAGGGGCAAGTCAACCAACGTCCAGTACGCACGTTTCGCGGACGACCTGGTGATCTTGATCGACGCCGAACGGCGGAGTGACTGGCTGGTGAAGGCGATAGATAGACGGCTGCGCGAGGAGTTCGCGAAGCTCCGCGTTGAGATCAATGAGAGCAAGAGTCGGATGGTGGATCTGAAGAAGGGAGAGAGTTTCACTTTTCTGGGTTTTGAATATCGGCGTGTACTGAGTCTTCAGCGGAAGTGGCGGCCCTACTATGCGCCCAAGCTGAAGAAGCGAACAGCGCTGTTTGAAAAGCTCAGGGAGGTCTTCCGCCAGCATGTCAGCTGGCCCGTCGAAAATGTGATTGCGAAAATCAATCCGATTCTGCGTGGCTGGGTGAACTACTTTCGGGTCGGTCATTCGAGTTCCTGTTTCACAATGGTCAAACGGTGGGTAGAAATGAAGGTCTGGAAACATCTGGTACGTGCCCGGGGGCGCAACGGCTTTGGCTGGAAGCGGCGGAGTAGTGAATGGCTATATGACGGGCTGGGACTGTTTAACGACTACCAGCTTCGTCGATGGGCAGGAACGAAAGTCGCCCCGGCACAATAGGCCCCATAAACCTTGCCACGAAACAAACAGGTGCGCCCAGTGCGGGAAATCCGCACGCTGGGTGCGATGTGGCGGGGGCTGGAAACGGGTTCACGGTTTGGCTATTGAGGCACTCCCAGAGGAAACGGGGAGCAACGGCTAGGCTAAACCTACGGAACACCGCGCCAGTCCTCGACCCGACCCCTTAGAGTGATTGACGATTATGAGCGAAAAGCGGAGTTGTCCGCACTGATCCGTTCGGTGCGCCTACATTACTTCCCGATCGCCGATAATAGAGAAAGATTGGGCTAATGAACCGAAAGGGCGCATGTCCATCAGTAGATCCCGGGCAGCAGCCGCTTCGTCACCTTGCTGTACTCCGCGTAATCTTCGCCGAACGCTTCCGTCAATGCTATCTCCTCGACGTGAATGCGATAGATCAGCGCTGCCGTAGGAAATGCCAGCATAATCGCTACTAGGCTCACCCAATTGCGCTGGCTTACTCCGATTGCCGCGAAGATCAGCAGCATCCCCGCGTAGGAAGGATGCCGCACCCACCGGAACAGACCTGTCTTGTGCACGGTCTGCGTGGCATGAATCGCAACATTGGTACTGAACGATCGACCCAGAGTGATGATCGCTTGCAACGGCAAGAGGCCGGCTCCTCAGGTTCTTCGGAAGGTGGGTAGCGGATTACGCCCGCTTCAACTTCCGGATGGCGCGTCATCCGGACTAAAAGGACGTTCCGGCGTGTTCACGTCAGCCTCGCCGCGCTACCTCGATGGCGGCGACGTTGATCTTTTTCATCGTCATCATCGCGTCGAAGGCACGCCCTGCCTCACCACCACCAGCCGCAAGCGCACCGGTTAGCGCGCGCGGGGTGATCTGCCAGGAGAGGCCCCAGCGGTCCTTGTACCAACCGCACTGGCTTTCGCTGCCGCCATTGCCCACGATCGCGTTCCAGTAACGGTCCGTGTCTTCCTGATTCTCCGTCGCGATCTGTAAGGAAAAGGCCTCGGTGTGGCTGAACACCGGACCGCCGTTGAGACCGAGACAGGAATGCCCGAAACGGTGAACTCCACCGTCGGCACATCGCCCTTCTTGCCGCCCGGATATTCACCGGGAGTCAAACCCAAATTGGGAATGATCCTATCGGAGCGTATTTTAAATCGACGCTATGGCTAACCCATTAGTGTTGTAGAGGTTAGGTCCTCTTGGCGAATGAAAGCGTCTTAATCATCACCTCGAACTCGCTTCATAAATTTCCGTAATAGGCCTGATCAAGTTTTTTTACTGGCGAGCGGAAGCAGCGGCCTGTAACCTCGAATTTCACCCATTGCAATGCACGATTTCATTTTCATCTTTCTGGCCGGATTCGGCCGAATTTATTCCGAGGAGATCCATGCCAACTGAATTGCGTAGCTTCCTCGCGCTCTCCTATGACGAGCTCGAAGACCTGAATTTGCGCGCCAAGGAGCAGCGCAAGAACCGCATCGCCGTGGACGACGTCCGCGAGGACCGCCTGAAGTACCTTACGGACGAGAAGCGCATCAAGGCCGTCACCGTATTGTTCAGCGACCTCGAAGGCCGCTTGCACATGCTCGACTATGACAAGAAATTCCTGCTGAAGAGCTGGGATAACCTGACCTTCGACGGCTCATCGATTCGCGGCTTCACCGCGCAGCGCGAAAGCGATCTTCGCCTGGGCATTGACTGGCCATCGTTCTACTGGGGTCCAGCCGACATTTTTGGTCCCGGCAAAGTGCTGGTGTTTGGCGATGTCATCGACAAGGGTGGGACGCCGTATTCTGCCGACATTCGCGGCGTGCTCAAGACCTATGCCGACGAGCTCTTTAAGCGCGAGGGCTACACCCTCAATGCCGCCAACGAGATCGAAGGCTTTCTCTTCGACGGAGCCGACGCCGAGCGCCGTTATCATGAAACCCAGAAGTTCGATTACGTAAATACCGGAGGCTACTATCACTCCCTTCCCGGCGATCCGCTGCGCACCTTCATTGACACGACCGCCGAAGTGCAGCGCGCCATGGGATTCCAGAACGAGAAGGATCATCCTGAAGTCGCACCCTCGCAATTCGAAATTAACTACGCCTATTCGGAAGTAGTGAATGCTGCTGACCAGATCCAGCTTTACAAACTGATCTGTCGCCAGGTGGCTACCAGGATGGGTTTCACCGCATCATTCCTGCCAAAACCGGTGGTCGGGGTCAACGGCAGCGGCATGCATACAAACGTTTCGGTCAGCAAGAACGGCAAGAACCTCTTTTGGGACGCCAAGGGCGAAGAGAAGCTGAGCAAAATGGGCTGGTCGTTCGTGGACCGCATTCTCACTCATGGTAACGATGTGTGCCTGATGCTGAATGCCAGCGTAAACGCGTATCGTCGCCTGGATCCCCATTTTGAAGCGCCCAATCAGCTCAAGGCTTCGCCGGTGGATCGCGGCTCGATGATCCGCATTCCCATCGGCAACGAGAAGAGCATGCGCGTGGAGGTGCGCTCGGTCAGCCCGGATGCAAATCCGTATATGGTGATGTACGCGGTATTCAAGTCAGGACTCGACGGTGAGACGGCGAAGATCAAGAACCTGCGCCAGGCGGAGCGGTACCTGCCCGACAACATCTACACCGCAATCGACAATTTTCGCGAAGCCAAGTGGACGACCACCATGCTCGGCGATGACGTCAAGGGGCGCTATGCCGACTTGAAGCAAGCCTCGGCCGATCGTTGTCCGCGGCTGCTGGGGAGCTTCGTGAAGGCGCCTGAGGTGCAATATCACCATGACGTCTACAACCAGTTCCTGTGGAATCGGTTCTAGAACGCGGTTCTAAAACTTAGTCGAACGTAGGCAAGCCCGGCCGAACCTCCGGGACGACCCAGAACGGGTATGTAAAGAACCACCGGATGGACTTCGATCAACTGACGACCTTTCTCGAAGTTGCAAAGCAGGCGAACTTCTCTCGTGCCGCAGACAAGGTGTTTCGCTCGCAATCGGCGGTGAGCGCCCAGATCCGCCAGCTCGAGCAAGATTACGGCACGAAGCTGCTGGACCGCTCGGGTAAGAAGGTCAAGTTAACGCCTGCAGGCGGAGTCCTGTTCGAGTACGCTACCCGCTTGCTCGCGTTGCGCGGAGAGTCATTACGCGCCGTGGCGGACCAGGACAAAGTTCCGCGTGGCGTGCTGGAAATCGGAGCCAACGAAGCGACCTGCCTCTATGTATTGCCGGAGACCTTTGGGGAGTATCGCCGACGCTATCCGGGAATTCAAATTAACATCTATCGAAATTTCAGCCACAAGATCGCGGAACGCTTGCAGGATGGCTTGATCGATGTTGGCATTGTGACCATGCCGGTTAGACTGTCGGGCGTCGCGGTGAAATGTATTTTCCATGACCGCCTGGTGTTGATGACCAGCCCCAGCCATCCTCTTGCAGGCTTAAGTTCTGTGTCTGTAGAGGCGATTGTCGAGCATCCCGTCATCCTCCCCAAGATTGGAAGCACACGGAAGGCGATGGACCGGCTGTTCCGCCCCTACCAGACGACGTTGCGGATCGCGATGGAACTCCCCAGCATCGCAATCATCAAGGCTTTTGTGGCCTCAGGTATGGGCGTTTCCTTGATCAGCGAGACGTTTGCGGAGAAAGAGCAGCGCGCAGGCGAGTTGAAGTTAATTCCTCTTTCTGACACCACGCTCTTCCGTGAACTCGCTCTGATCTATCACCAGAATCGAACCTTACCTCAATCCGCGATGGCGTTCATCGAGCTAGTCAGCAATGGCATTGTGCGCTCCAGCCCAACTACGGACCGTACTGCCAGTCCTGAATTGGGTCATGCTGCCATCGCCGACTTTACAACCTAAGAGTTGCCGAGGAATCCTCTAGGGACATTCCCGTACTATCGCGAACCGTCTCGCCGGAATTGTCGTGTTTCGAACCATCTGGGGCATCGATATCTTGCCGGAATAAGCCATGTTTATTCAGTCCATAAAAACATTTTCTCGGCAAATTTCTGATCACTCTGAACACAAATTTGCGTTGGACTATCGATGCAATGTTCTCGTAGGTTCGTAGTCGCTGGTAGGAATCGCGCTCGGAGCGTGAACGCCGGGTGGAAAGAGAGGGCTCACAACAATGGTAAGTTCCGGAGAGACCATAAAAGCCATGGAGTTTGGGTTTCTCAAAACGTTTGCAACGGCAGCTTTGTACATTGGACTAGCGTGCGTTGCCTACGCACAAGATGCATCGCCTTCAAAGCCAGCAGACCAACCGCCGGAATCGAGTCAAACCTCTGCGCCGGCGGCTTCGCCCGAGGCTGCTCCTGCTGCGCCGGCTCCGCTCCCAACGCCGGCGATCACGGGCCCGCTGCAGGCAGCGCTGCCAATGAATATGGAAGCTGGGCCTCTGGGGAAATTGAGTCTGAACGGGGTGGTCAGCGGAATCGGGTTATTTCAAAACAACAATGTGGTAGGCAATAACAGTGCAGAAGGCGCCTTCAGCAATGCGCAGATCTTCTTTCAGAAGGCAGATGGCTGGTTTCAGTTTTATGTTCAGGCGGGCGCCTACGACGTTGTCTCTCTGGGGTCGCCTTTTCTATCGAACGCGAAAACGAACGATGATCTCTGGGGCCCGGTTCCTGTCGCTTACGTAAAGCTGGTGCCGGCAAAAAATACCAACCTGTTGATTGGGATACTGCCTACGATAATGGGCGCTGAGTATACCTTCGATTTCCAAAATATGAACATCGAGCGCGGCCTGTTGTGGAACCAGGAAAATGCGATTACTCGCGGCGTGCAGATCAATCAGACCCTAGGGAAGTTCACTGCATCGTTCAGTTGGAACGATGGCTACTATTCCAATCGCTATTCGGGGCTGAGCGGCTCCCTGACTTACACCAACGGTCCCCACAGCCTGACGTTCGCCGGCATGGGTTACCTTGGGCAGACTGTCTGGCAAAACCTGGCTACGCCCCTGCAAAACAACAGCACTATGTACGTCGCGGAATACACGTATACGAAAGGAAAGTGGATCATTCAGCCCTACCTACAATACAGCTCCGTTCCGACTAATCCATCGATCGGTATCGTACACGGTGCTTCCACTTGGGGCGGCGCGATTCTGGCAAGCCGCACTTTAAAGCGTGGCTTCTCGCTTACAGGGCGCTGGGAATACATCGGGAGCACAGGGAATGCCACTCAACAAGCCGTAAACCTGATGTACGGTCCTGGTAGCGCGGCTTGGTCGATTACGGTAACCCCCACGTATCAGTATAAAAAGTTCTTCACACGCACGGATATTTCTTTTGTACAAGCCAACAATTTCACGCCGGGTGATGCCTTCGGCTCATTTGGCACCAAAGGGAGCCAAACCCGCGGGCTGGTTGAAGCAGGTTTTCTGTTTTAGCCGGCAAGACTTTACAGAATCGGATCGAAGTAATCAAGGAAGTAAAAGGAGAATCTATGGCAGAGAATACCTCAGTAGAGATGAAAGCAACTCTGGGACTCACAGGGTTGACAATGAACGCCATGGCGCTGATCGCACCGGGCGCGTTTCTGTGGCTCACCTTTTACATCCAGGCAACGACCGGAGTGACCGCTCCCGCCATGTGGCTGGGCATCATCGTCGCACTGGCACTATGCCTGGCGACGGCTGTCTGCTACGCGGAGTTGGCGAAGCTCTATCCGGGGACTGGCAGTTCCTATTACTTTGCCGAACAATCGTTTCTTAACCACGACAAAGCGTGGCGTTATGCCCGGTTATCGAAGTTCATCGTAGGGTGGGCTTCTCACCTTTACTACTGGATCTATCCCGGAGTAATGGTGGCCACCATGGGTATACTGTGTGGATATCTGGTCGGAACCATTTGGCCAAATGTCATGAGCGCCTCGAATCCGGGACCGGCATTCATGATGTTGGTGGCGATCGTATTTTCCTTCCTGGTGGCCTATATCGCTCATCGCGGTGTCACGGGATCTACCTCGGTCAACATCGCGATAAATGTCATTCAAATCGCCGCCTTAGTCCTGTTTGCGGTGTTGGCATTGGGCTATCGCATGAACCATCCGCCGGGAAGCATCGCCTACCAGTTCGATTCAGTCTCGGGTCAAGCCTATACCTACGAATTTCTCACACAGAAAACGCTGGTCAATGGGCAAGAGACTGAGACCGTCGTTCGCGACTCGGCTGGTGTGGTCCCGCAACCTAAGTTGGACTCTGCCGGCAAGGCCGTGCCCTATCGCATTAGCTATCCCGGAAAGGACAGCACCGGCGCCTTCTTAACGCACCCCACCGCCAAGTCCGTCATCAGCGCCCACAACTGGGGCTGGGTATTTATTCAGGCGACGGTCGCAATCCTGATTTTGGTCGGGTTCGAGTCGGTGACCGCCATGGGCGGTGAGGCCAGGAATGCCAAGCGCGACATTCCCATCGCGGTGATTGTTTCGCTTCTAGTGCAAGGGATGTTCTGCTACCTGTTCGAGTATTTTGCCGCTAATTATTTTCTCAATAGCGGGTACACGATGCAGAGTGCGTCAGGGTCTGCCGCGCCGATCGGCGACATGATGGTCGTCGTAGGAGATGCTTTGCTTGGCGCCGGACGCGGACGGATCTTCATGTTGTGTGAGGCGTTCACGGTGTTCCTGGCGTTGATTGGCACTACGCTCTCGTGTATGAACACTGGAGCTCGTGTCACCTACGCCATGGGCAAGGACAAAGAAGCGCCTGAACACTTTGGCATGTTGCATTCGAACAACCTTACTCCCCATCGTGCGATCTGGACGCTGGCCGCGATCTCGGCGGTAGTGGGCTGCCTTGCCATCGTGTTCGTGTTTGGCGACGGCGGTGCGCCGACCGACGCTGCGATCCAAGCTCTGCCGCACGGGTTCTGGTCGAGCTTCGGATATATTGGCCATGACCGGCTGGCAGCTATGCCGAATACTCTGCTTACCATGACGCTGGCCTCCAACTTCGGAACGTTCCTGCTATACGGCCTCAGTTGCATCATCTGCCTGGTCGGCTACCACAAGCATCCCAAGTTCAAACTGGTGCGCCACCTGGTGATTCCGGTGTTCGGACTTATCGCCAACCTGGCCTGCATGGTGTTCTACTTGATCGGACCATTCATGGGCTTTGGGAGTAAGAAGGAGCCTTTGCTGGCCCTGGGCATTGCGCTCGTGTGGGCCCTCTATGGTGGCATCTACTTCGTTCGGTCCAGCAAGTCTGCCGGGCGAACCACGCTAGTCGAAAGACGGGTGGAGGCGAGTGCAGTATAAAGTTAGCAAATCAGGGGAAGCACGAAGGGCGGGCGGCCACAGCCCGCCCTTCGCCTGTGCGGGTACCAGGATATGACCTTTAGAAAGCAGAGATATACTTTCCCGAGTAGCTCAGACTTCGTGAAAGCTACAACTCGCAGGGTTCTATGCTCGACGTGCAATTCACCCAACTCTCGGATCCTGGACGGGTAAGGGAGCACAACGAAGATTATTTAGGATATGTGCTGCCCTACAATCCTGCACAACTGCGTTCTCATGGCTGTTTGTTCGTGCTGGCAGACGGAGTTGGTGGACAACAGAAAGGTGAAGTTGCCTCGCGCACGGCGGTAGAAAGCGTACTGTCCGGCTTTGTCCGTGCGCGTGCCGGAGAACCTCACAAGGGACTGCTGACTCACCTCATACGGGCTGCCAATATTCAGGTGTATGAGAATGGTGGCGCATCCGGTTCTCAAGCCGGAATGGCCACAACCCTGGTAGCCTGTGCGCTCCGATTCGATCGGGCCGTCGTCGCGCATGTCGGAGACTCGCGATGTTATCTGATTCGGTCCGGCCAGCCCAAGCAAATCACACCTGACCACACGGTTGCCAACGAACAGGCACGCCTCGGAATACTTTCGGGTCGCGAAGCTGCGGAATCTCCCAACCGGCATTTGCTGAGCCGTTCTGTGGGTAACGATATGTTCGTGGCCGTCGAGATCAATGACGTCCAAGTGCAGAAGGGCGACTTGTTGGTCTTGTGTTCTGACGGACTACACGGTGCTGTGCCCGAGTCAGACATCGCGAGCGTAGTCATGCGAAATGAAAACCTGCCCACTGCAGCGGAGAAATTGATTGCTCTAGCCAACCAGCGCGATGGCAGCGACAATGTCAGCGTCCAATTGATACGGATTCATGACGTAGAGCGCACTGGTATGTATCGCGGGCGACCATACAAACTTCGATGAACGAAGCGCCGCAAGTTGCTCCCATAGATTTTGCATATGAAAATCTTACGGCTTCTTTACGGAATCTTTATGCCGCGTGCTCAATTTTTCTGGCATTATTGAATCGCACTCTCGATCGAACGACGAATCGGTTCCAGATTCTCGTTTCGAACGAATACTGCAGCCCGGGCAACCATGACTCCAGTCCATACCGACGAACAACTCGATCACTACCGCATTGACAAGCTGATTGCGCGCAGTGGCATGGCCTCGATCTTTCGGGCTACCGATCTTCGCAACGGGCGTCAGGTCGCTATCAAAATCCCGCACCCAGAGATGGAGGGTGATCCCCTCCTGTTCGACCGCTTCCGCCGTGAGGAGGAGATTGGAAAGAACATGGACCACCCTGGCGTGATGAAGGTCTTCGCCGACGATGATCGCAGTCAGGTCTATATGGTTATGGAGTGGGTGGACGGCCGCCTGCTGCGTCAAATTCTCAATGAGCAACCGAAGCTTGATCCGGAGCGCGCCGTGAAAATCACGAAACGCATTCTGGACGCCTTGCAATACATCCACGATCACGGCATCGTGCACCGCGACTTGAAGCCGGAAAATGTAATGGTCGATGATCAGGACAACATCAAGCTCATCGATTTTGGCATCGCGTCCAACCTTCGTGGCCGTCGCTTGACGTTCGCCAAGCTGTCGCAAACTATGGGAACGCCGGATTACATCTCGCCCGAGCAGGTTAAGGGGAAACGCGGCGACGCGCGCAGCGACTTATACGCGGTTGGAGTGATGTTGTACGAGATGCTGACCGGCAAGGTACCGTTCACAGGGCCGAATCCTTTCGTCATCATGAATGACCGGCTGTTGAATAATCCTGTCCCGCCGCGCGAAATCGATCCCACAATCTCGCCACAGTTGCAGGAAATCATCTATCGCGCCATGGAGCGCGATTGGAAGAACCGTTACGCCCGAGCCAGTGAATTCGCTCGCGATCTCGAGCACCAAGACCAGGTTGGCGTTGTCGAGCGACCCGAGTTAGGCGACTGGAAAACACGACGCAGCCCGTGGCCCAAGAAAATCGCCTTCTATGTCGCAATGGCGCTGATTCCAGTCGTAGTCTTCGCCCTACTGCTTTGGGTGGCCCGCCATAGTTGAATCAGCCACCCACCCTTTTCCCTACCGACTCTGGAAGTCTGATTTTACCTTTGGATAAACTCGTCAGTATGGATCACGAATTCCGGATAGGCGCCTGCACCCAACTCGTAGAGATCCATACCTTGTCGCTCTCCGTCGGGATCGACCCGCTGGGGATACAAGCGGTCGAGAAGCCAATTCAGAGCATAGGTGAGGGGTAACACAAACCCTAGCAGAGTTGCGATTCCAATTAACTGAGCTACCCACTGCCCATTGGCGGAGATCCGCCCGGGAAGGTGGGCGAACAGACCGACCGCAAGCAGGCCCCACAATCCGGCTACGGTGTGAACCGAAATGGCGCCTCCCGGATCGTCTACGGTGAGCCACATTTCGAACCAATCGACCGCGAACGTGACCAAGATACCCGCGACGAACCCGATGAGCAAAGAGGCCGCCGGTCGGAAGAACGCCGAGGCCGCGCTGCTCGCTACTAATCCGCCAATCCAGCCATTAGCACTGATTGAGGCATCGGGTCTGCCGAAACGAATTCGCGTAATCGTAACTGCCGTCAGTCCCGACACCGCCGCTGACAAGGTGGTATTCACCACAACGAGCACCACGCTTCCCGGCTGGGCATGATGGAAGAGGATTGCTCCCGCAGAATTCAGACCCAGCCAGCCAAGCCATGCGACAAAACAGCCGAAAATGACGAAGACTAGGTTGTGTCCGGGGATGGCGGCGGGCATGCCTTCGGAAGAGTATTTGTCGCGGCGTGGACCCAGTATCCAGACCAGCGCCAAGGCCGTTAAGCCAGCTACGACCTGAATCGATGCCGCGCCTCCGGTATCGATGAACCCCTCTCCGAGTCCATAGTTGATTCCGAGTTGCGCCAGCCATCCACCATCCCACACCCAATGCGCAAAAATTGGATAGGTGCAGCCAGCAAGAACAGCCGTGGATGCGCAACTAGCGCCCAGCCGCCAGCGATCCGTTGCGGCGCTCAAGGGAATCAAAGCCGCAAGCCCGGCTCCGAACATCTGCAGCAGGGCTGAAAGCGACGCCGGTGAGCCGTCAAGTTCCACGCCGCGAAGAAAGAACGGTTCCGCGGCGATCCAGTTCCAAGGCTTGCCTCCGAGGATCCACAGGTGTGCTGGTCCGCCGGCGAAACCAGCCCAAGAGAAACCTAAAACGACATAGACGATAAAAGCGACTGAGATAACGCACAGTGATGCCAGCATGGCGTGCGCAGCACTGCGCGCCCGCCCGAGACCATTGTGGATAAGCGCAAGGCCGGCCATGGCCAGAGGGACTAGAAGAACTGACGAGAGACAAATCGCCCGAGCCGGAGTCTCAAGTATTGGGGCGGGAATCACCGAGCTTCCTCGCTTACGCGTAAGTGAGAACGAAACATTAGGAATAGTCCCAACCATTCGACGCCACTACCCGCCACCACAAAGGCAGTCAGCGCCGACATTGACCGAAGAAGAGCCAGCGCGGACAGGACAATCCCCCATCCCGCCAGCAGCAACAGAACGCCCGCAAGCTTCATGAATTTTGTCGAACCATAGAACTAATTTGTGAGGGCCGCGGAAGCGGTCACCTCATCGTCCAGCCCGCGACGACCGCCAACTTTTAAGCGTATGGATCCTCCGCAAGGGCGTCCAATCAAATTTTCTTATGGAGGTTAGAAGAAAAACCATGTCAGAGCTGAGCGAATCGGTTGTTACGATAAGCGCCGGAGGCGCCGTACCAAACCAAAAATTATCATGAGAGGCATCCTGAACCAGATGGTCGGCAGTCGCGTCGGTACTTTCGCCGTGTTGCTGTTTGCAGCTTTCCTCGAAGCCTTTGGAGATTCCTGTTACCAGGCTGGTCTTTATCACTCATCGGGAGTGGCGCGCTACGTTTCCTTTGTCGGCGGTGCAATAACGCTAGCGCTCTACGGGTTAGTCGTGAACATCCCGCCTTGGCAGTTTGGCAAGCTGCTCGGCTTATATGTTGTCCTCTTCTTTCTGGTTGCTCAGATTTTGGCGAAGGTGAGATTCAACGAGTCGCCGACTCCGCCGGTTTTGTTGGGAGGGTCGCTCATCGTGGCAGGCGGCATGATCATTTCGCTTTGGCGGGGATGAGCGATCGGTGATAGATCGGATTTCCTGCGGGACTTGGGCAAGTGCAGTTACTACTGAGCATAGCTACTAAACTTCGTCCTGCAAGCGTGTGCAAGGTCAACAATCCCATTTTGCCTTCTCCGGCCCGACGTAGGGATGTTAAGAATTGTCTTCAACATGGCGGTTGGTTTCGATTTCGAGCAAAGCCAAGCGCCCTGCGGCGATCATACGATCGCGTTCCGCCACCTCATTCAATCTCTCTGGCGATCCTTCTCTGTCATCATTCGTGCTCAGTGTTAAGGCGTCGCGATAGTGCGCGAACAATCTGGCAAACTGCTGGAGGAAGGCTTCTTCGGCTGACATAATGGATCAGATCTCTTGTTGAAGGTGATTTACTCACTTTCGGGCCCGTTGCGCAGCTAAGTTGAGGCGATCGCGTTTTGTACGACCGGACTATCGGGTGTTAGGCTCGATGTCTAGGTACGTGTGACTGGCTTTACGCGATGGCTTGGCGATCGTGAAGGCCCTGATCTCGTACCCGCTGGCCTCGCCACTCACAACCACATCGTCGCCTACGAAGTGCCGCAGCTGGTTCGGGTCGCCAGTCACCGAATAGGTTTTATTGTCTATTTGCAAAACATATTGGGATCCGTCGGGTCCTTTTGCACAGTGGAGAGTACAGCCCCAAACAGGCTCATTCTTACTGTGGCCGCATGTGTAAGATACTACCGACAGCTTGGCGCAGGTGACTCGACCTCTGAGAGTCTGCTGGCCAACTGCTGAATCAAGATTTGGCGCCGGCACACGTCCACTCTGCGCCGTATGCTCACTCTGTAATTGGTAGATCGGCCCTGGCAGCTCTTGCACCTCTTGACGTAATTGCGGACATTCTTCTTGCCCGCTCGTCTGGCTTGAGGCGTTGGTTTGCGCGCACATGGAACTGCCGCAAACGTACAACATAAGTCCTAGCGCCGCTGTCGTGGCGCGCCGCCATGGCCATCTTTGCTGTTTCACTTCCGGCGACAGAGCTTCGCGGTAGTGATGGAACAACCTCACGAATTGCTGAACGAAAACTTCCTCGGTTGACATGTCTTCATTGAGCGCCTGTTTTGCGCTCAGCAGATTAGACATCGTCTTCCGTAAAGGCCAAATAAATCTTGCATAAAGAACTTGTAAGTTCTTTCCTTAGCTCAGAGCTCAGATCCGCCACCAGCTTCTTCAACCGTCCGTTCTCGTCTTCCAACTGCCGCAGCCGCTGTGCTTCACTCACTTCCAGGCCGCCATACTTGGCCTTCCACCCGTAGATGGTGTGTTTGCTGACGCCTACCTCTCGCGCCACATCCTCCACCTCGCGGCCTGCCTCAACTTGCTTCAGCGCCGCGATCATCTCCGCTTCGCTGTGCTTGCCTCGCGACATACCTCTCCCCTTTCTTGAATCCGAAATCATACTCAGTTGTGTGCGGATTTAGGGGAGCAGGTCAGGGGAAAGGATTCTGGTGGATTCGAGTCTACAAACTCTGTCCAAAAATCCACGTTAATCAGGGTAGGCGCTGAGCAAAGCGTTGCCAGGGTTGAACAGTACCTCATAGCACGTAGGTTGGTAATCGAGCGCTGTGGCGTGCCTTGGCAGGTGTCGGGCCGATTAATGCAGCTGGCGCAGAGTATAAGGCAGATCTACTGGTACCAGACTCTGTGCGAGAGCTCTCACTTCGCGTTGAGGCTTAAGTGGAACGGATGCACAGTGGGACCGTTTCAACAGAAGTGCAGGAAGTATTGACGTTTCCTCAGCCTCCTACGGCGCCTTATCGCTGAGAGACCGAGCGCATTCCCATAGTGAGGAGATTCCCTTTTCGCCCCACCCGTCACCCCCTGTCGTGATGCGCAGCACTGAGTAATTGTCCGAAAAAGCCGAAGCTTACTTGTATGAAGAGGGAACTGGTCCGGCCGCTTAGGCGAAGTGCTCAACTTCTCTGTTTCTAACGAGCCTGGAATCGCAGTGAGAAGTTTCCCTGGAGTGCTGGTCTCTGGCCCAGAAAGGAGCGCCAAGCACATGGCCACAGCTCAACTTTCCCTGGACGTCGCCGAACAAGCATTCATTGATCAAGTTATTACCCAGCAGAGGGGACGTCCCGGCGAATTGCTCGCTATTCTGGAGGCAGTACAGGAGCACAACCCTCATAAGTACCTTCCTCTGGAAACCCTACAGTACATTGCCAACCGATTGGATATGCCGCCGTCCCGCATCTACAGCATGGCGACGTTTTATGCCTTGTTCAATCTGGAACCTCAAGGCGACAACACGATCTGTATCTGCCGGGGAACAGCGTGCCATACGCGCAATTCGCGGGCACTGCTGGAGAGCCTTCGCCTTGAGCTGGGAATGGGCCTCAACGAAGACGAAGCGGCTAACGATTCTGACAAGCTCACCCTGACCACGGCCGACCAGAAGTTCACCATCCGCACGGTGGCGTGCTTCGGGCAATGTGCCCTGGCTCCGGTGGTGGAGATCAACCACCGCATCTGCGGGCATGTCAACGAACGCACTCTGCAGCGCGAAGTCCGCTCGCTGGAACGGGAGAGTGACTGATGCCGCGCATCGAGGATATTGGCGCATTCAATGCCGTCCGTGAAAGTGGATTGGCCAAGCTGGTGCCTGGCGTTCCCCGCATTGCCATCGGTATGGGTACGTGCGGCCGCGGCAATGGTGCGGAAAGCTTGTACCACGCTTTCATCGAGGTCTGCGAACGCAGTGGCACCGATTTCTACCTGACTGGCACGGGATGCTTTGGCGCGTGCTACCAGGAACCATTGGTCAACGTTCACATTCCAGGAAGCCCATTACTTATCCTGCAACGCATCCAAGCCAACGACGCCGGGCGCATTGTCCACGATATTTCCAGCGGCAAGATCGGCGATTCCGAACTGGCCTATTGCAAGATAGAGGAGTGGGACCACATTACCGGAAGCACGCGCTACGGACACGGTTATCCACACGTGCCGCTGTGGAACGAAGTGCCATTTTTCAAAGACCAGAAAAAGATTGTGCTGCGCAACTGTGGCCTCATCAATCCAGACGACATTGAGGAATACATCGCCGTCGGAGGTTACCAGGCACTCTACAAGACGCTGATCGACGAAAAACCGGAGAGCGTTATCGAACAGATAAAAGCTTCCAAGCTGCGTGGACGCGGCGGCGCGGGCTTCCTCACCGGCAACAAATGGGAATTTCTGCGCAAGGCGATTGCCGACCAGAAGTACATCATCTGCAACGCCGATGAGGGCGATCCCGGCGCCTACATGAACCGCAACGAAATTGAAAGCGATCCCCACGCTTTACTGGAAGGCATGGTCATCGGTGCCTACGTCATGGGAGCGACGCAAGGCATCATTTATGTACGTGCCGAGTATCCTCTCGCGGTCCAGCGGCTCAATCGCGCTATCGAACAGGCCCGCGAATATGGGCTGCTGGGCGACAACATCCTGGGTCGCGGGTTCAAGTTCGACATTCAACTCGTGGAAGGCGCGGGGGCGTTTGTTTGTGGCGAAGAAACTGCGCTCATAGCATCGCTGGAAGGCGAAGCCGGACGGCCCCGCCCCCGTCCTCCGTTCCCCGCTCAGAAAGGCCTATGGGGGAAGCCCAGCAACATTAATAACGTCGAAACCTGGTACAACATCGCGCCGATCGTCACGAAAGGACCGGCGTGGTTCACCGAAACCGGAAGCACCAAGAGTTCCGGAACCAAGGTCTTCTCCCTGGTTGGCAAAGTACATCGCAGCGGCTTGGTCGAGATGCCGCTGGGCACGCCGCTAAAGACCTTCGTCTACGACATCGGCGGTGGTGGAGTGGATGGCCGCAGCATCAAGTCGGTGCAAACCGGAGGCCCTTCCGGGGGATGCATTCCACTCGAGATGTTTGACACGGCGGTGGACTACGAAAGTCTGGCGCAGCTTGGCTCCATCATGGGATCGGGCGGCATGGTGGTGATGGACGAAGACAACTGCATGGTTGACGTCGCCCGTTACTTTGTGGAGTTCACCAACTCCGAGTCCTGCGGCAAGTGCGTTCCCTGTCGAGTTGGCCTGAACAAATGCCTGCGCATTCTGAACCGCATCACGGTGGGAGCCGGTCGCATGCAGCATATGGAGACGCTCGACGACCTAAGCCGTTATATCCGCGACTGCTCCTTATGTGGCCTCGGCCAAACCGCTCCTAACCCGGTGCTTACCACCATGCGCCACTTCCGCCAGGAGTTCGAAGATCACATTGTGGCCCACCGCTGCCTGGCAGGCGTTTGCACCGAGCTGGCGCTCGCGCCTTGCGAAAACAGTTGTCCGCTGCACATGAACATTCCGCGTTTCCTTCAGCTCTATAAGGAGAACCGTCTCGAGGACGCATTCGAATCCGTGATCATGGATAACCCGCTGCCCTGCTCGACCGGGCGTGTGTGCCAGCACCCTTGCGACGAGCGCTGCCGCCGTCAGACGGTAGACGACGCGGTGAATACGCGCGAGGTGCATCGCTTTATTGCGGATAGCGTGCTGTTGTCGGATCGTTTTGAAGGCGCGGTCCAACGTATCGCCGGGCGCAAGCTGGAACCGACAGGCCGCAAGATCGCCGTCGCGGGAGCAGGACCGGCCGGCCTGACCGCCGCGTTCTATCTTGCCTTGCTGGGACATGACGTAACCGTCTTCGACGCCATGCCGGAGGCCGGCGGCATGCTGCGCTTCGCTTTGCCGGAATATCGCCTGCCGAAGCCCGTGCTGCGCCGCGAGGTCGAGCTAATCGAGCGCATGGGAGTGAAATTCGTATTCAACACCCGAGTCGGCGCCGACCTTCCCCTGAACGATCTGGATGATCAGTTCGACGCTGTATGCCTGGCTATCGGAACCTGGAAAGAATCGTGGGTTTACTTGCCTGGAACCGAACTCAAAGGCGTGTTCCCGGCCTTGCCGCTCCTGGAGTCCATCTCCAAGCGAGAGGCGGTCGAACTGGGACGCAAAGTTGTGGTCATCGGTGGCGGCAACGCAGCCATTGATTCGGCGCGCACCGCGCGTCGCATGGGGTCTGAGGTAACGGTGGTTTACCGCCGCGAACGCAAAGACATGCCCGCCATTGAAGAAGAGACCGCGGCAGCCGAAGAGGAAGGAGCGAAGATTGCCTTCCTGGCTGCGCCGCACCGCATCATCGGCGACGCCAAAGGACACGTCAAAGCGCTGGAAACGGTCAAAACCCGCCTTGGAGGGTACGACCGCTCGGGCCGTCGCAAGCCGGTCCTGACCGATGAGGTGCAGCGGTTCGACTGTGATTCGGTCATTCTCGCCGTCGGCGAAACCGTGGACCTCGAGTTCGCCAAGGCGTCAGGTCTGCAAGTCAAGGAAAGCGGAACCATTGAGGTCAACCGCTTTACGTTGGAGACCAGTCGTCCGCGCTTCTTTGCCGGTGGCGACCTGGTGACCGGCGCCTCCAATGTGTCGAATGCCATGGCTTACGGAAAGCAGGCCGCACGCGCCATGGACGAACAATTGATGGATGGCACGCGTTGGGAGATGTTGTTCGAACCCATAAAGTACGAGCAGACTCCGCCCAAAGCGCCGAGTGAAAGCCGCAGACATCACCCCCGGTCCCTGCCGGCTGCAAAGCGCGCTACAACGTTTGACGAAGTCGTGATCGGTTTATCGGCAGAAGAAACCCATGAGGAATGTTGCCGTTGTCTGCGTTGTGACGCGAAAGCGACGGTTTCTCGATAGAGAGGAGGAGTCTCGCCTTGCCGCAAAAGAAAATTTCGCTTCGTATCGATGGTGAGCTGGTCAATGCCGTTGAGGGCCAGACGATTCTCGACGTCGCCCGTCTCGGCGGGAAGTACATTCCGACTCTCTGCTTTCTCGAAGGCCTGAGTAGCGTTGGAGCCTGCCGGCTCTGCATGGTCGAGGTTTCTGGGATTGACCGCCTGTTCCCCGCTTGTACCACGCCAGTTCAGGATGGGATGTCGGTCGCAACCACCTCCGCCAGGCTGTCACGCTACCGCCGCATCACGATTGAACTCCTGCTGGTGGAACGCAACCATGTGTGTGCGGTGTGTGTGGCCAATGGGCACTGCGAGTTGCAGAACATGGCGTACTCACTGGGCATCACCAGCGTGCGCTTCGCCTACAACTTTCCTCGGCAGCCAGTGGACCTCTCTCATCCGCGCTTTGTCCTGGACCACAATCGCTGCATCCTGTGCACGCGCTGTGTTCGTACCTGTGCCGAGATCGAGGGCGCGCACGTCTGGGCGATGGTGTCGCGCGGCATTCACGCGCGCATTGTTCCCGACCTCGACCAGAAGTGGGGCGACTCCCGTACTTGCACCAACTGCGGCAAATGTGTCCTGGCTTGCCCTACCGGGGCTCTGGCCGAAAAGGGCAAGGCCGTCGAGGAAATGGTCAGGTCGACGGCTCCGATCACGTCCCTGGCTCACAGGAGAGGAACTCACCTATGAGGAAAATCAAGCTGGCTACGGTCTGGCTGGATGGCTGCTCAGGCTGCCACATGTCGCTGCTCGACCTTGACGCTGCACTTATTCCCATCGTGCGTAAGGTCGATATCGTCTATGGCCCATTGGTGGATGCACAGGAGTTTCCCGAAGACG
This sequence comes from uncultured Acidobacteriaceae bacterium, assembly GCA_963721155.1. Taxonomy (GTDB): domain Bacteria; phylum Acidobacteriota; class Terriglobia; order Terriglobales; family Acidobacteriaceae; genus Bog-257. The sequence continues at coordinate 255,276 of CAVRID010000012.1, forward strand.
TGGATGTAACTCTGGTCGAAGGCGCTATCAGCACCCAGGAGGACGTGGACAAACTGCAGCAAATCCGTCAGAACACCAAGATGCTGGTGTCACTCGGCGACTGCGCCGTCACTGGGAATGTGGCTGGCCTGCGAAACACAGTTCCGGTGAAAAAGCTGTTACAGCGAATTTACGTCGAGGGCGCCGATGAAAACCCGTGCATCCCCCTCGAGGGCCTTCCCCAACTGTCAAAGCTGGCGCGTCCCGCGCAGGATTTCGTGAAGGTTGACATTTGTCTTCCTGGGTGTCCGCCTCCCACCAAGACCATCGCAGGGCTGTTGAACAACCTGCTCGAGGGACGCAAGCCGGAAGCCAACGCCAAGATCAGGTTTGGATAGGAGCGGCGATGAAGCGCATTACGATTGATCCGGTAACCCGGGTCGAGGGTCACGGCAAGATCACGATTCAGCTTGACGACGCCGGTAGAGTGACCGACACAAGGTTCCAGGTGACCAGATAAGAGAGTTGTAAGCGCGAGCTTTGGGCGGTGCGCGAGGCTGGAGGAGACGCCAGAGTTGGGTTGTGAGGACAAGACTCTGGAACATGACTCGCTGCTCATCTGCGGTGACCTGTTCCACACCATCGATACGGCTTTTGCTTTCAGCATGATGCTTTTGCGAACATCGAGCCGCCGTGCTGGTGCGAAAGTGGAAAACGGCTGTTTCAGTTTTCAAGCGCGCAGCGCGTCTTTTGCACGGTCGCTGGAGCGAGAGCGCCCAATCAGGTTCGCGGCCTAGCTTGTGCCGGCCATGGGGCACCGCGAGCTACTCTCGTTATGAACGATCTCTGGATACGGGGTATGGATGCGCAGCATCCAGTAGAGTCGTACTGCGAACTTGCGTGCCGCCGCCACTTGGCTACGCCTTGGCCTTGCGATGGCAACGGTGCTGATACTTCTTGCGCAGCTCTTCATCCAGGCGAACCGCCGTCTGCGCCGCTTCCACCAGCAACATGCGCAGGAACCCGTTGCCCTGTTTGCTGATCCCCAGCCGTTGTTGGCCGCCGAACTGTGTTCGCGCGGAATCAACCAGATAGCTGGCTACCTGCTTGCCCCGCGGAAACCGGTCGGCCGTGCCGATGGTCACCACGAACGCCAGCGCCGTGATCGCACCCACTCCCGGCTGCGTCATCAGCAGCCGCGCTTGCGGGTGGGCAACGCCGCTTTCTCCACCGCTGCCTCCAGGGGCCGGATTTGCTCGTCCAGCTTGGCCAACAGCGCCAGCAGATCTTCCCGCCGGCACCGCGCCCAACCGGGCAGCGGTAACTGCCAGAAAAGCCCGCTGTCCGGCTGCGCTCCACAGCTTATTCTTCTTCTGCATTCCGCGATTCATCGCCAAGTGCTGCAACCCGTTCTTCACTCGCGTACGAATCTGCACCAGACGATGACGATGGATCAGCAGCTGACGCAGATCGCGCACCTCGGCATCCGGCCTCCATAGCCGTGGGAAACGACCTTCTATGCAGCAGCTTCAGAATGTGCGCCGCGTCGCGCCGATCCGTCTTCTGCTTACGCACATAGCTGGCCCGAATCTGCGCCGCATCGCCCACCCATACCTCGTGTCCCAACTGCTCCAGCAACTCTACGAACCACTGACTGCTGCCACAACTCTCCACGCCCACCAACGAAGGTACCGGTAAGCCGCGGTAAAACTCCTTGGCCTCGCCGCTACGTTGACCAGTTTGCGTTCCACGATTTCGCCGCTGGCCGGATCGAAAATCGCAACTTGCTGCCACTGGGGATGGAAATCACACCCTACAATCATCAGAAGGCTTCTCCTGACTCCGAGCTGGTCCTCACAAACCAAGCATAGAGTCGGAAGGAACAGGTCCGCGGTTTCGAGAAGTTCACCGAGGGCCGCCCCTTCTATGAGATGCCGGGCATTACCTCGCGCATCTGCGGCATCTGTCCCATCAGTCATCAGCTGGCATCGTCCAAGGCATGCGAAGCCATCATGGCGGTACAAATTCCGCGGACCGCACAGCTGCTGCGCGAGATCGTGCACTGCGCCCAGATTGTGCAGTCGCATGCCCTCAGTTTCTTTTATCTCGCGGCCCCTGATCTTCTCCTCGGCATGGACGCCGAGCCCTCAACCCGCAACGTCGTCGGTGTTATTGAGGCTAATCCCGAACTCGCGCGTGCGGGCATCGAGCTGCGCAAGTTTGGACTGCATATCATTGAGGGTCTCGCCGAGGAGCGCGTCCATCCCTCCTGGATCGTGCCGGGCGGGGTTAAGTCGCCAATGCCCGTGCAAACGCGCGACCGTTTCCTGATGGCCATTCCACAGGCGATGGCGACCACGGAAAAGACCCTGGGCATCTTTAAGGACCTCCTGGATTCGTTCCCGGAAGAGATTGCAAATTTCGGATCGGCGCCAACCATGTACGCGGGTATGGTGGATCACGCGGGTAACATAGAGCTTTACGACGGCGTGCTGCGCTTCCGCGGCGCTAGCGGCGAAATTGTGCAGGACAAGATTGCGGCCCAGCGCTACAGCGACTTCATTGCGGAAGCGACGGTTTCCGACTCTTACCTGAAAGCACCGTTCTACCGCTCCCTGGGTTATCCACAAGGAAGCTACCGGGTAGGCGCACTGGCGCGCCTGAATGTCGCTGATGCCATGGGCACACCCCGCGCCGATGCGGAGTTGCAGGAGTTCCGCCAACGTTTTGGGCGCACGCCGCACAGCGCGTTCCTTTATCACTACGCACGACTCGTAGAGGTGCTGTACGCGATCGAATGTATGAACATCTTGCTGCTGGAGCCGGATCTGCTGGATACGCACGTTCGCGCGGCGGCTGGTGTTAACGCGCTGGACGGGGTGGGAATGATCGAGGCCCCCCGCGGTACCTTGATTCACCACTATAAGGTCGATGACAACGGCGCCATTACTTGGGCAAACCTGATCGTCGCCACCGGCCATAACAATCATGCCATCGGCGAGAGCGTTCGCCAGGTCAGTGAACACTTCATCAAAGGTGATCGCCTGGAAGAAGGCATGTTGAATCGGGTCTCCGCTGTGGTGCGGGCATACGATCCGTGCCTTAGTTGTTCAACCCACGCCTTCGGGGTTCCTGCGCTCGAGATTTCGCTGGTCAGTGCCGATGGCGTCTTGCTCGACCGGCTTTGTAGCCGCTAGGAGCGCTGATCCTTCATGCAAAGGACCGCCGCGGACCTCGATTGTCAGAGCCGAGAACCTCCCGCAGGCTTGATGTACAAGAAAATCAAAAACCAGCATCATTTCTGCTGTATGTGCGATGGTTCCACAGGCGATATGCCGTTTCTGAGAGCGCTCTAAAGTTTCAGGAAGAGTGCCCGCCAAACCTACTATCTTGCGCCATCTCGAAAGTGCAGAATGGCTTGACGGCTATCCTGGCTCAGCTCACGGCGACTTGGGACAATGTTGCCCCAGATGGCTCTCTCGCCGCACAAATGGAAGCGGCTGAGCAGAAATGCATTGTACTGGCGGACGAGCTGGCGACCAACGAGCAAAATCAGCTGATGCAGAAGACGCAGCTGATGCAACCTACGCCAACTACCACATTCCGTAGAAATGATTGGGGTTTGCAGTGCGGCTTTTACGGTTGGCAGGCCCCTTTGGAGTGAAGACGCAGACTTTTTTTGGATCTGGTATTGCGGTCTGGACGACGAATCGTGTCGAAATCTTCCTCAAAATGCGTACTGCAGCACAGCAGCCAGAGCTAGAGTGAGAACTGATCATCTTTCCGTTGCCGTCCTCCCAACGGTGCAGGACTGTTCTCAGCAAATGCCATTTCAACTTCTCATCACTGATTTGGCTTCCCGCATCGCGAATCGCTTTGGCCCGCTAAAATGAGGGCAGTGGAGATGTAGGCTTCTGCACTTCAAGAACAGCGGGCCAGATGATTTTCATGCCACTGAGTGTAAGTGTCAGAGCAAACACAGGGTTGACAGATTGAATCCGCAGCCAGCGTGACTTCGCCACTTGATCAGCAAATTCTCAGGCGGTCGGTCTTCGTCCATTCGTCCAGGGCGGGTAACTGCCGGTTAGCCGGGTTTCACGCTCACTCAGCGAGACAAGGGTTCCACTCCCCCAGAACCCACAAAGGAGCGGGGCATTGAAAGACCCTTCTGCAGGATTACATGCCGACGATCAAATCCGACCAATGTACGATATCATCCTCATGGACTCCGAAGCCATGAGGATCGCAAGCGCGGCGAGTGCATTCCCGAAGCATTACTACTCCCAGAAGGTTCTTCTGGAACGCCTCCAGGACTATTGGGGAAACCAACTTAAGAATCCTCTGTTGCTGGCACGGCTGCACCGCAACGTGACCGTGGATGGCCGTTACCTCGCTATCCCCGCAGAGCAGTATCTGGACATCAAGACCTGGGGTCAGGCCAATGACATCTGGATCAAGGTCGCACAAGAATTGGGGGAGCAGGCGCTCTGCCTCGCACTGCACAATGCCGGTCTGAAGCCACACGATTTGGGAGCCTTGTTGTTCACGACCGTCACCGGAATCGCAAGTCCGTCCATCGACGCTCTGCTGATCAATCGTATGGGACTTCCAGCCAACATTCGCCGCACTCCGATTTTTGGCCTGGGATGCGTGGCTGGCGCCGCCGGAATTGCGCGCGCCGCAGATTACGTTCGCGCCTACCCTTCGCAGGCGGCGGCTCTGGTATCGGTGGAGCTCTGTTCGCTCACCCTGCAGCGCGAAGATCTGTCGGTCGCGAACCTGATCTCATCGGGCCTTTTCGCCGATGGCTCTGCCGCCGTCATTGTGACAGGTGCGGAATTTGAGTCCTCGGGCTCTGAGATTTCTGGGCCTAAAATTCTCGCGACCCGGTCGGTTTTCTATCCCGATACAGAGGAACTGATGGGCTGGAATATTTCCGAGAAAGGCTTCCGCATCGTGCTGTCGACAGAGGTTCCGAATCTGATTCGGCAAAACCTAGGGCGGGACGTGGACGCGTTTCTGGCGGACAACGGATACCGGCGAAGCGACCTTCAAAGCTGGGTTCTACACACCGGAGGACCGAAGGTGCTCGAGGCCTGCGCTACAGCACTCGGATTGCACAATGGACAGCTGGATGCCTCCTGGGATTGCCTGCGTAAGGTAGGAAATCTTTCTTCGGCTTCAGTGCTGGTTGTGCTCGAAGATGTAATAAAGCACCGCCGTCCTGAGCCGGGCGCGATAGGCCTGCTTGCCGCCATGGGGCCCGGTTTTTGTTCCGAGCTTCTACTTCTGCAATGGTAATGCGATTTTGAAAGGCATCGGTCATGGCGCTTCGCCATGCCGCAGTTTTTGGACCATTAGCAGTTCGGTGACCCCCCCAAAAAAGAGACGGGAATCGATCACAGAAAATCCTTTGTCCCGGAAAATATCCCGCAAGTGAGGGCGGTCGGGAAAACGCCGGAGGCTTTCGGCTATGTAACCATAGACTTCATGATTGCGATGCAGAAGCGTACCCCACAGTCCGGTCCATGTCTTCAGACCCCAGTATTCCATCTTCTGTGGGATCTTTCCGGCCGGTTTTGAGAAATCGAGAAAGACCGCAACGCCGCCGGGTTTTAGAACGCGGCTGATTTCGTCAATAGCTGTTCCGAGGTCCGCTGCATTCCGCAGGGCGTAGCCACCGGTGACGATGTCCACGGATTCGGAAACGATGTCCAGCGATCCCATATCCTGGTTGGCGAAACTGACATTCGGATGAGTATTGCGGTGACGGGCGATATCCAGCATCGGCTCGGTGATGTCCACGCCGGCTATGCGGCCACGCGGGTATTTGCCGGCAAGCAGAAACGCGATGTCGCCGGTGCCGCAGGCGAGATCAACGCAAACAGGGGACTCGTGAGAGGGAAGCAATGAAATCAGAGTGCGCTTCCATGCCGGGTCGCGTCCGAAAGAAAGGGCCCTAGTGATGAAGTCGTACCGGGGCGCGACCTCGGAAAAATTCCTTTCGGTATAGTATCTCTTCGTCTCGGCATTCTCGAGATGATCGCCGATTTTCAAAACAAAGCGACCGGCCACAGGGTCTCCATTTTCAAAGGGTCGAAAAAGGGCTTACAGCCGACAACGATGGTTTGTGGTTTCGGTTGTCGCATTCACAGACTCCTTTGTTCACCACATTCCATAATCCCGTCACAGCGCGGCAGCCGGGAGAGTTGCAGGCTGCCTATTTCTTAAAGACCAACGCAGGCCCGCTGACTCGCTTCCCCTTGAGGTCGACAGTCACCTCGACGGTGTCGGCGATCTTAACGAAGGGAATACCTTTGGTCATCCCGTAGTCCTTACGGTTGAAGGCCATGGTGCCATGAATCTCGCCCGTGCCTGTGCCCTGACCGGAAACTGTTAGCGTCAGCGTCTCGGGCTTGGTCGCTCCCCGAATCGAGAAGTTGCCTTGCACGTCGTACGTGTTGGGACCGGTCTGGACAATCTTGGTCGACTTGAACGTGATCAAAGGATTGTCTTTGACGTCGAAGAAGTCGTCGCCCTTCAGCTTGCTGTCCTTCATGCCGCTTCCGGTATTGACGCTGGCTGCCTGAATCTTGATGTCCAAAGCGCCCGACTCCGGATCAGTAGACGTAAAGGTTAGAGAGGCATCCCACTTGTCGAAAGTACCGTCGATGGCCACCGATGCCTTCACCGAGAATTTAACCGAGCTGTCTTCCGGCGTAATCTTGAAAACAGGAGCCTGTGCTCGGCTTAGTGACGGAAACACTGCGGACGCTAAGAAAAAGAAAACGGCGAATCGTATGCTACCGTGTGCACGTCTTTTCGACATGAATTTCCTCCCACCGGTTGCCGTGAAAGCAACCAAGTGAACCCCGAACAGGCTCGGCCCATGATACTTGATGTTTGCTCGGAGGTACCGTCAAATTTTACAGGCCGAATGGCGGAAAGATGGGCTGCATACCACGGCTCGATAATCACTACCCGTCGCCCTGGTTGGGCCCCATACGGACTTTGGCTGTATAACATAGCAATGACCTTCCTGCGCCGCGTCGTAATGCCCTCTCGCAGCCGCAAGTTTGGCCGGAGTCCGGAGGCCAGATGGGCGAATTGCGCCTTTGGGACGATTCAAGCGTCCGTCGCTTTGCTAGTGCTGTTGTCGCTGGTGCATCCATCGCGGGCCCTCGCGGCGAACCCTGACCTGGAGACTGTACTGACCGGCTCGCGCCAGCGTATTGAGAAATTGGACTACCGCGTGAGCGGGCGACTCACACGCGTGGAAGGTAATGGCAAGCGCACGAACTACAAGTTTGCCGCCAAGGCCCACTGGTTTCCCGATGGTCTGCGTCTGCTATGCGAAATCTCGGGGCCTGGTTCAGAGAAGACGACTCTTCTTCTGCATATGACCGTGAGTGGGCACTTGACTATCGAGGCGCTACTTCCCGGCGAGAAGGCCGCTAGCGTGTTGCCATTCGAACGTTGGAACGACTCACTAGTGGGAACAGACTTCTCCTATGAAGACATGGTAGAGAGCCAGTTCTTCTGGAAGAATCAGGAACTCCTGGCACCGGAGAAATACGGCGCACGGGATTGCTTTGTCCTTAACAGCAGGCCCGGCTCTCAGGACCGTACTTACTATGATTCGGTAACATCGTGGATTGACCGCGGCATCTTGTTCCCTGTGCATGTGGTGAAGACGCTTCGCGGGACAAAACAGCAGAAGGAATTCATTTACTATGGGCTGCGGCAGGTCAGCGGCGTTTGGTCTGCGACGCAAGTGGAGGCAAAGCTGCAGGGCAAGCCCGGCTCCTCGATTCTGGTATTCGAAAGAGGCTCAGCAAAGGCAAATCTTGGGCGCAAGGACTTTGATCTCGGCCAGTCCAGCGCTCACGGAGAGAAAGTGCAATAGATCAAATTGTTTAATTAGGCTATTGCGAGGCACTGTGCTATCGCTGAATCATCCGCGGTGTTCACCGTCATGGGATAAGCTCTTTTGCAGACGTCGCCGGGGCGCCATGTAAGCCAAAGGGCCACCAATTCCAGTCGCCGGCAAGTTGCAATAGTGCCGGCCCGACAACTATCCGCACCGCTGTTGCATCAATGAACACCGCCACGGCGAGCGTAAAGCCCAGCATTTGGACGACCAGAAAGCTGCCCAAAGTGAATGCGACGAAGACGGCAATCATAATTGCCGCGGCGCTCGTGATGAGCCCGGCCGTCCGCGCCAGGCCCTCTATCACCGCTGATCTCTCGGATAAGCCGCGCCGCCGTTCTTCGAGGACTCGAGAGACCAGGAAGACCTCATAGTCCATGCTCAACCCGAAGACGATGGCAAACGAGAGAATCAGCACGATCGGGTATACAGTGCCGGTCGGTCCGTCGAGCCCAAAGAGTTTGCTACCGTGGCCTTCCTGAAAAACGACAACTAGCGCACCGAATGAAGCGCCAACGGAGAGTAGATTGAGCAGGATTGCTTTGACAGCCGCAAATAAAGAACGTAGCCCGATCAGGAGCGCCAGCAAGCTCCCCAAAACCACGCCAAGGACGACCTTCGGCAACCGCTCTTTTACTACCGAGTCATAATCTGCGTCGAGTGCGGGAATGCCGCCGACGCGCAGCACAGCGCCGGGCACGCCGGTTATCGCCGCGACATCGGAGGAACGCACCTCTCGTACCCATCGTATCTGTTTGTTGGGCGAAAGAGCGGCGGTGGGCAGCAACTCAATCAAGGTAGCTTGGCCATCGCTGCGTAAAAAACTCTTGCGGATTGGCTCGGGCACATCGTTGACGGCATCCGCGGTGTCCGACATTCCCGTGAGGGTCGGAAGAGATAAGACCTCTTGCGCTCTAGGATCGCTCTGGAAGCGCTTCGTCAAGCGACTGACAGCCAGCCAGCCAGCCGGCGAGAGCGGCGGAGACTGCGGCGGCAACTCCAGGACCACTCGGAGGGACTGCACAATACCCGATCGCCCCATGCCTTGAAGCGTGTGCAGTGCTTGCACCGACTCGGCGCCGGCCGGGAGCGAGTGGTCGGGAATCCCGGGAGAAATTCTCCGTGCCTGGGATGCAAGGATCAGTAGTGGAATTCCGGCGACCAGCAGAGCTGTCCAGGGCCGGCGGGTTATGATGCTGCCCCACCGCACCCACCGCTCACTCGCCGCGCGTAGGCTGTCCTGCGTTTTGAATCGTCTGGCTGGAAGACGCACTCTGGCGGCATTGATGCGATGCCCTAGCAGACCAAGCGCCCAAGGCAGAACGAATGTACACAGCATGACACTAAAAGCGGTTACCAGCAGGCCGGCTATCCCGATTGAGCGCAGTTCGTTGATGGGCACAGTCAGTAGCGCCGAAAATCCGATTGCAACTGTCGTGGCCGAGATTATCAGCGTCCGCCCCGCTTGCCCGGCAGCAATATCGGCAGCGTGGCCCGGATCATATCCCTCGGCCAATGCTTCGCGAAACCGGCTCACCATTAGCAATGCATAGTCGATGCCCAAGCCGAGGCCGAGCATCGTCGCCAGATTCTGCACCAGAATCGACAGCTGCAGATAATGCGCGAGCAGCGCAGCCGCACCCAGCGCCATCGAGGTTGAGAGCACGCCAACTCCCAGCGGCAATGGCGCGGCCACAAGACTGCCGAAAGCCAGCAACAGCAGCAAGAGAGTAACCGGCATCGCTCGTTCCTCGGCATGGGTGACTTCATCTGCACTGACCTTGCGAAGATCGAAGGTCAGCGGCGTTTCACCCGTAATCTCCAGTTTGATATTGGGGTATTGCGACCTAAGCTGACCTTCCATCCAGTCTGCTCTTGCCCTCAGTTTGGGGACCAACGCCTCGACATTTTCATCGTGCGGGTCCAACCCGACGATGATCAAGGCCCCGCCATTGTTCCCAGTGAACAGAGCATCTGGCCAATCCAGACTCGACAGGGCCCCCGAAACTCCAGGCAGACTACGCAATGAACTGGTTAAGAAGCCCAATGCATCTGCGCCTTTTGCTGAATCCGGATCGGGAATACCACTGATCACTAGAACCAGGCGGTTGGCGTACGGAGACTGGAAACGCTGCGCCAGTTCCCGGTCAACTTTTTCCGATTCTCCGCCCTTGATGTGAACCGCTGTCTCCAAGCGACGTTCGACTTTGTAAGAAAAGGGCAGCAGCGCGAGCGCCATGACAAACCCCAACATCGCCAACCAGAATCGGCGGCGACCGGCAGCAGAGCCAGTCTTCAAGCTTGGCATTACCATGGAAGATCCACGCCGTTTACTGATTCGTCTGAGCGCAAGGAAATGACTTCGGTGATCGGGCACATCCATGATATACGGTCAAACGGGATATTCATTGGGGTTCGGCCTTGAGCTAGTTAACGATGTGGGGAACTGCCCGTTAAGGCCCTTGTCAATCGAGGGATGTGGCCGACGAAGACTTCGCTGTGTGATTACCCGCCAATCACTCATTAAGGAACGAATTAGGAAGCTCAAAGAGGATTAGTAATGATAAATGATAGAGCCCTATCGGGGCTGCCCCGACGGCAGAAGTTTACCCCGGTCGCTTGCGTCTATGAATGCCGGGCGACCCACACAGCGGGAGTAAGGTCTGGAAGGCACCGGATCGGGAGATCGGCAAGCCCGGGGAGAACCCCGGGAAAGTAATCGCGCACTGGAACTTGCAGCCGACGGCAGCTTTCTGGCCTGCCCGATATCTTGTACCAGTTGGAGAGGTAGTGTAGCGCAGCGGGCTTAGTACTTATCCCGCCGCAGTCGGGAGGTGGAAAATGTATGGTCCGCCGCCCGATTGCAAGCAGAATCTCTGTTGTGAGGGTTCGGTCTGCGCAAATGTATCCGGCCTGTTTGTGGAGCGTAGCTCCTGGCCATGATGGAGTCCGCGCATCGCTGTCCTATTAAGTGGGTCGAACTCCAAAGGGTTCTCATTTCCACGCAGGCTTAAGCAACGCCGGTTGTGACCGTTCACTCACTCATTGAGTCTGTCTCGCAAACCCGAAAGGCAATAACGATTCTAGTAGTCGCAGGGTTGGAAAAGTGGGAATCCCGCGCTTTTGTATTTTGCGGGATTTCCAAGCGAAGCGGCTTTTCCAATCCTGGATTTCAAGCTGCCACCAGTGCAGGGGAGCAGTAATGCGTTCCCCTACTCAAGATCGCCCACGCGGTCCGGGCCATCTTGTTTGCCAAAGCAACCACCACAACATTACGGTGACTTCGAGCCGAGAGCTCAGCCAGCCACAGCGCAAGAGCCGACCGCTTTCGTTGCATCTGCATCACCACGGATCGAGCACCATGCAGGAACATCCGTCGTAGATATTCATTGCCCCGCTTGCTGATACCCAATAGCCTGATCTTTCCACCCGTGGAGTGTTGCCGAGGGACAAGGCCCAGCCAGGCAGCCAGGTCTCTGCCTTTATGAAAGGTAACGCCGTTACCGATCGCGGCCACCAAAGCCGTTGAGACCAACGGTCCGAAGCCAGGGATTTCCATTAGGCGGTGACAGGCATCGTCTTGTTTTGCGATGCGTTGCAACTCGGCACTGGCGGCTTCGATCCGCCGGTCCAGTTCGTCCCATTCGTGCTTCAGTTCCAGAATCAGTAAACGCAATCTGTCCGACAAGAGCGAGTCGGCGTCCTCTAGTATTCCGGGCAATCGAGTTGTCAGGTGCGAAGGACCTTTGCGTATCGTGATTCCGCGCTCAAGGAGAAAGCCCCGCATCTGGTTCATCACCGCAGTCCGTCTCGCCACCCAACGATCACGCACTCGATGCAAAGCCTGCAAATCCAACTGATCGTCGGACTTAATGGGAACGAAGCGCATGGTTGGCCGCTGAACTGCCTCGGCAATCGCTTCCGCATCAAGATAGTCGTTCTTGTTTGACTTGCGATACGCTTTCACGAACTGCGCGGGCATGAGTCGAGCATCGTGCCCCTGTGTTCGCAAGGCACGACCGAGAAAATGTGCTCCCCCACAGGCCTCCATACCGATTAGCAGCTGTTGTCGGTTCGAGGTGAACTGAAGAAGCTGCTTGCGAGAAAACTTTCTGCGCAAGACGATCTCTCCTCTTCCATTAAGGCCAATGACGTGAAAGGTGGTCTTGCTCAGATCAATGCCGATCGTAGCGATTTCCATGGTGATCCTCCCGCCAACCAAGATAGTCCGCCTTTTGGCACAAGCGGCGGACCATTCCAGTAGTGGGAAGCGTTCTCTGCTTTCCACTTTTCCATGCCCCGTACTTGCTTCCATCTGCCTGGCTGCTGGTGCCGGTGGTCGGTAGCCCAGCGAAGAGTGTGGTCTCACGGTGTTGTAATAGACCCGCCACCGTTCCGCTAGTACCTGCACTTCTTCAGTGAGTAGAAGATTTCCCCGTTCAGAAACTCGTCCCGCAGCAGGTGGCCAAAGCAGAGCGGGCTCCAGGTCGTGATCCGTAACGAAATCCAAGAGCAGCTCTGGGTTGGGGAAACCTTTGTTGACTTCGAGCACGGGGTCAACAAAAAATGAACCCAGGAAGCGGCTTGAGCTATGCGAATCTCGCGGCGATATACGAGTTGCTCGACCTCATGGATGAGGTCAAGAGGAGGGCGCGAGAAGCGTGGGCCAGCCACCTTGACCACCCGGCGATCCATAGCGCCCTTTACCAGGTTGCATTCTTGCAACACGACCTGGCGGCCACGAAGCGAGAGGGGGCCATCTTAATGGGCAAGCAGGGATGGCAAGACCAAATACTTGACTTTGACTCAAAATCAGTGCAGGCCCAGATGCGCCATTCGCATATCTCGACCACGATGGACATCTACGCGCAGTTCGTTCCAGAATTCCAACGGGGGCGGTGGCGCAGATGGCCGAGATGGTGGAAGACAGAACCGTCAAATCGGCGGGAGTTGTCCATTGAATTGGAACATTCTCTAAGAAGAACACGATTCAATTGGAACGCAGTGGAACACAAATCCCAAAAACGCGTCCGTAAGTCGTTTAGATTGGTGGAGCTAGTCGGGATCGAACCGACGACCTCATCGTTGCGAACGATGCGCTCTCCCAGCTGAGCTATAGCCCCCCGAAGTTGGGAACATGCAGAAATCCGGAAAGCAATGGGATGCTTTCTCGCGATCCTCATTATACAAAGAATGCTGCGCTGATGAAATGCACGATCCCGGAGCCTCCGATCAAGAGCACGCCGCTCTTTCGTTCGCGGCTACTTATGACGGTACGTGCTCCAGCGGTGAAACGGCGGCCTCTCGGTGCCTCCGTACATACGCCCCGAACAGAACCATGCCAAAAGCTGGAAAAGTAAAATAAGGCCACATATCGCCGAGGCCACTTTCACGCTTCACTATGCGCAGTGGCAGTGAGACCTCGGCCCTTTCGGAATTGCGGCTCAGAGAAATGTTCACCGTCCAGTCACCAGGGGCAGGGAGATCGAGTTCCGCGGTTTGCAAGAGCTTGTTTTCTGAGTCCGCGCTCGATGCGTGAACGGCCGGACCCAACGGCCCTACGTCGGCAGCCGGGCGCGCGGTCAGTTCAATTGCCGAGTCGAGCAAGATCTCATCCGTATTTCGATCCTGTACCAAAACGCCGAGGTTGGTGGGACCGGCCGGAAGGTCACCTGATGGTGCGAAGACTGCGATGCTAAACGGTCCGGTTTGCGTCCACACACGGAGCGCCTGATCGTCATCGTCGGAAGAGTTTGCGATCAGGAATGCAAAGCACAACCCAGTTGCCACGAATACAGCCACAAACCAAACCATCTCTCCGGTTTTGCCGCCGAGTTTCGGACGCAGCAAATCGCCAAGCAATGGAAACTTGCCGCGGGGCGAAGGCGCTTCATTAACGTGTTCCCTGCGAGGCGGGATCACGTTGCGCTGCCCAGAACGCTTAGAGAGACAATTTATGGCAATGACAACGGCTGGAAACACATATGCGAATCCTCCCAGAACCCACATGATGGCTCCCGACGCGGCTTGGTCGGCTTGCGCCGACAGGCCGAACAGGCGAGGTATCTGGGCGTAGGAGGGATAGAGTACGCGATCGGAGAAAACGAGGATGGCAGACAGAATGGTGTTCTGAAGATCACCGACGAACAAGTAGGGAACCATCGCCCATCGCGGCCACTGCGGCCGGCTCGGCCACGGTTGCACTACCGGCCACCAGAAAATTATCGACGTAACGAAGAAGCATGCATGTTCCACTTCGTGCCACGAACTCGAACCTAAAGCCAGCTCATACAGTCTTGGCGTATGCCAGGCGAACATCACCACGCCCATCAGTACCAACGCACAAATCGGATTGGTCAGTGCGGTTCCTATCCGATTCGCGACCGGCCAATTCAGAAATGGTCCCGCAAATTCGCGAGCGGCGAAGCGGGGCAATCCGCGCACGATAGGGATCAGCGGCGCACCCAGCAGGATTAGCGGCGGTGCCACCATCATCAGCAGCATGTGTTGCAGCATGTGGGCCGTCAGCACGAATCCCGAGAAGGTATCGAGCGGGGAAGCGAGCGCGACCCACAGAAAAAAGAGCCCCGCGAGGAAACTGGCGGCACGCCACGGCGGTAGCTCAAGGGAGCCCGCGCGGCGAAGACTGATCCAGCCGCGCAGGTAAAGCAACGCCGTCAGCAGCAGCGCGAAGGTAGCGGCTGGTGGAATCGACCAGGAGCGTAGCGCCGCTTGGAGGACCGGTTGCATGGGCGCCTCAACGGTTGCTGGCGGGCGCAGAACTCTCTTGCTTGGTTACGACCGCTTGAGCGGCGTCACGGGCTGGTGGATGGCCGGCAGGATACAGCGTTTCCAGGAACGAAACCAGAGCTGTTACTTCCGCCGGGTTCAGGTTCTTTCCGTAGGCCGGCATATTGCCGCCGCCTTGAATAACCTGTCGCACCAGTTGATCACGGGTGAGACGGGTGGCAACGCTATCAAGTGCAGGACCGCGCTTACCTCCGGAGTTGCCAACGGAATGGCAGTTGCGGCATTGCTTTACCTGAAAGACCAGCGCGCCTTGCCGCTCCAGCGGCGATCTTCCATTGAGATACTCCACCGGCACCGGGTCGCCGCTCCAGCCGTCCATCACTGGACTCCAGGGGGAATAGGTGGCAAGTTTGGTGAAGGTCCCCAGAGCTACCGCGATCAGCAGCACCGTGATCACGGCGATGGGACGACGCTTCCAACTCTTCTCTCCCTCACCCGACAGGAAGGGCAGCAAAATCAGAAAGCCGAGAACGACCACCGGGGCGATCAGAATGATTGCGGTTTCCATCTGTGGAGGCAGCAAGGCCAGCATGGCATAGATCCACAGGAAGAAAAAGTCAGGCTTGGGAATAGTCTGAACGATGGTTGGATCGGGATAGCCGCTGGGCCCAAAGGGTCCGAAGTAAGCAGCACACGCCATCACGCTCACGATGATGGCAGCCGCAAAGAACATGTCCTTCCATACCGCGTCGGGCACGAAGGGAACGCCGTCGCGGTGCGCCAACTCGTGGTATTCCTGAATGTAGGTAGAGCGGCGGACGATACGCCCGGGCATGGGCCACTCATTGATGCCGAGCTTCAGCACCATCAGCAGATGCACGCAAACGAAGCCAATGAGCAGGCCGGGAATTACGAACACGTGCAGCGCGAAGAATCGGGAGAGCGTGTCGCCAGCGATGATAGGCCCACCCAGCAGCAAATGCACCAGCGCACCGCCAAGGAGCGGAACACGGCCGACGATGGCTACTCCAATGCCGAGTCCCCAATAGGCGTCTTGATCAAAGCGCAGGACCTGGCCGGTGAAAGCCATTCCCAGCGTCATCAGCAACAGAAACACACCTACAATCCAGGTCAGCTCGCGGGGAAATTTGTAGGCGCCGAACAGAAACACTTGCGCCATGTGGATGAGCACCAGCGCAACCATGAAGTTAGAACCCCACCCGTGAACGCCGCGCAAAAACCATCCCAACGTAACGCCGTGATTCAGGTACTGCAGGCTGTTCCAGGCTTCGCCGGCCGAAGGCACATAGATCAGCGCCAGCATGATGCCGGTGAAGACCTGCAAGATGAAAACGGTAAGCGCGGCGCTACCGAAGACGTACCACCAACTTGCGGAATTGCGGGGCACCCGATGCGTGGCCGTGTCGCGGACTACGCCAGCGATCTGCAGGCGCTGCTCAAACCAGTCTCCGATCTGCTTCAGCCTTGACATCCACCTCTCCTCGTCTGCAGGCTCGCGGTCGTTGACAGGGTAGGAATCTGTCCCGCTTCGATCATCAACTTGCCGTTCTCCACTTTGTAGGAATACTGGAACAGGCCGCGCGGAGGCGGTCCGGAAGCACGCGAGCCGTCCTGGTAATACACCCCGCCATGGCAGGGGCACATGAACAACCCGGATTGCGCGAACCAGCGGACCGGACAACCCAAGTGGGCGCAATTAATGGCGAACACCTGAAACTGTTCGCCGGTTAGGCGGCGTACCCAGCAGGGAATCTTGTCGGTGTCGCCATCCCAGGCATTGGAGATCGGATTACGAAACTGGGCAAGCCGGGTCTGGCCTTCGGGAAACTCATCCAGATCGCCCAACGTGACCCAGTGCTGATACTGGCCACGTTCGCCGCGCAGAATCGGAGCCAACAGATAACCTACGACCGGAGTGGCCAGCACCACCACTGCCATGCCGTTCAGCAGCATGCCAATTTTGGCAAACAGATCGCGGCGTGAAATATCAGCCTTGGCGTGGGGAGCGTCAGGCTGGGCGGCCTTGCCGGGCGCCTCACTCAATGCACACCTCCGGGCGAAGATGAGTTCGCGGTGGAAGATGAATTCGCTACAGAAGGCGCGGGTGACGCCTGGGGACGTTGCGCCGCCAGCCAGGCCACTACATCGGAAATTTCCTGATCGCTCATGGGATGTCCGGGAACATTGTTTCGCCAATCCGGCGCGTCGAAGTCGGGGCGCCCGGCGATGACCAGCGTGCGCAATCCTTGATTGCTGATTAGGCTGAGATAAGCGCCATTAGTGACGGAGCCCGCCTTGGGCCCGCCCTGATTGCCGTTGCCGTGACAGGAGGCGCAAAACGTGTTGTAGGCTGCCTGCCCAGTCTGAGGATTACCGGGTGTTTTGGCTGCATACGGCGGAGCCATCACGCCAGCCAAAACATTAGGCTGGCTCCAGCGCTCACGGATGCCGTGAATGATGGCGGTGATTTGTTGATCGGTCAGCATGCCGCCTTCTTTCTGTGCGAAGGCCGACATCGCGGTGCCCGCCCGTCCCTTGGAAATCGTGGCTCGCAGCGTGTCGTCATCAACGATAGCCAGGTAAACCGGATCGGCCAGCGTCATCGCTGCTCCATGTTTGCCCTCGGCGCCATGGCAAGCCGCACAGTTTTCGCGATACAGCACTACTGGATCCAATACAGAATCTGGACGCGGAACTTCAGGACCCGGGCCCGGCTTGCCCCTCGGCGTACAGCCTGTGAGCATTAGCAACACGGCCAACATGCTTGCCCCAAGTGCGGAGTACCCCTTCATCGCCGGGTATCCTCGCCACCGCGCTCATCGATGATGCCTGGCGCTTCAATACCGGCGCGCATGGCCAGCGGTAAGTTTTCCGTCGTCCAAACTTTGCTCTGTCGCGCCACCACCAGCCCCGCCACCACTCCGAAAGCCACCTGCGACACCGCAAACCAGATCCAATTGATTTGCTGGTCCAGCAAGGGATTGACGTAGTCCAGAACGTAGTACAGCAATCCCGTCCACAGCAGAGGTCCGATGATTCCTCCCAGAACAATCGGTCGAGTGGGAAGCATGGGCAGCATCGCGCCGTACAGCAGCCCGACTAGCACACACATGGTAAGGTGCATGGCCAAGGCGAAAAAGAACCATCCCGCGTGAAATCGCAGCAATTCCGGGAGGGAAGGAATTGCGGGCGCGTCGTATAGGCTGCCAGCGATCAAGTTGATTGGATACCAAAGGCTGCGGAAGAACACGACGCCATAGAGCATGGCCAGTACTGCCATGGCAACGCCGCCAGCCAGTCCACCCTTCACGCCGGCTGAGACGGGGTAGATCTTCAAGGGTAGCCAGGCGCGCTGTACTTGCTGGGCCACCGGTAACCGCATTACCTCGCGAGTGGGAGTTAACACCGGTTCTTCCTCGCGGTCCAGAGGTACTCTCACATGGTGCTCGTGCGGAAAAACCTCGCGGAACCATCCCACTGCGGCAGCCAGATATAGCACCGCACCCAGTACGCTGATCGATGCGTTCGTTAGCAGTCCGGCAAACAGCAATGCGAGCCCCAGCGCCAACGCGAACGGCCAGATGGTCGGCGCCGGCAGCATCACCTCGGTGGGTTCTGCATTCTCGATCTGCGATTCCTGCACTTGCATACCTTTCTTCGCTTGTTCGTTTCGTTTCACTCAGCGCGTGATGAAATACACAACCGACAGCACCACCACCCAGATGGCATCGACGAAGTGCCAATACATGGCAAATACTCCGACCCGTTCCGCGTGCTCCTGCCTCACGAATCCCAGCGCGGTGAGGATCATGATGATCGACAGCCCGGTCAGTCCCACCAGCACGTGGAAGGCGTGCAATCCCACCAGCGAGTAGAAGGTGGTGCCGAACAGACTGGAGCTGATGGTCACGCCATCGTGATAGATCAGCCCGTACCATTCCCGAGCCGTACCCACAATGAAGATCGCGCCCAGGAAAATGGTCAGCAACCACCAGATCCCGAACAACTTGGTCTTGCCGCGCGCAATGGCGTGCTCGGCCATCACGATGGTGAAGCTGCTGGAGAACAGGCAGATGGAGTTGAAATATGGGACGTGAAGAACTTCGCGTGGTGTTGGCCCGCTAATACTCTTGCCGGCGTAATACAAATACGCAACTACAAAAATACTGAAGATCGCCGACTCGGCGGCAATCAGAAACCACATTCCCACGCGCCCGCGTAATTCGGACGAGAGCGGTGTTTCGGGTTGTGGTAACGCGATGGTTGTAGCTGCCAAGCGAGAGTCTCCTTAACCTTCGATTCGAAACCGCGCTTCTCTGCGCGGCCCGCGGCGTTACTCGTACTTCCAGTCCGGATCTTCCGGATGCTTCAAGTCCCACAGCGGACGACGGCTGCGCACCACCGGGATCTTCGCGAAATTGTAGTCGGGCGGCGGGGAACTGGTGCTCCACTCCAGCGTCCACGCGTCCCAGGGATCATTCCCGGCCAACTTGCCCTTGAAGTACGACGAGATCAGGTTGTAAACAAAAATCAGGATAGCGACGGCCTGAAAGAACACGCCGATAGTGACGATGAGGTTCCAGGTATCCCAGCCGCGTCCCGGCTCGTAGGTATAAATCCGGCGTGGCATGCCCAAGAGCCCGGGAATGTGCATAAAGTCGAATGTCAGGTGAAAGCCGATCAGGAACAGCCAGAAGTGCCATCTGGCCAGGCTTTCGTCGTACATCCGCCCTGACATCTTGGGGAACCAGTAGTAAAAGGCGGCGAAGATGGCGAACAAAATACCGCCCACGATGACATAGTGGAAGTGCGCCACCACAAAGTAGGAATTGCCCAACTGCCAATCGAACGGCGCCACGCTTAGCATGACCCCGGTCAGCCCGGCGATAAGGAACTGAAACAAAAACGCGACGCAAAAAAGCATGGGCGCCTTGAAGATCAGTTTGCCGCCCCACATGGTACCCAGCCAGTTAAATATTTTTATACCCGTCGGCACTGCGATCGCCATGGTTGACGCTACGAAGAAAGCATTGCCATACGAGGTCATGCCCACCGTGAACATGTGGTGGGCCCACACGCTCATGCTGATAAAGCCAATCGAAACTGAGGCGGCCACCATAATGGGATAGCCGAAGATGGCTTTGCGGGAAAAAACTGGGATGATCTCAGAGACGGCGGCGAACGCCGGCATGACCAGGATATAAACTTCCGGATGCCCGAAGACCCAGAAGAAGTGCATCCAGATGACCGCTGACCCTCCGGCCTGGGTGTCGAAGAAGTGGCCGCCCAGGTAGCGATCGATCAGCAGCATGAGCTGCGCCGCGGTGAGCGGCCCCAGCGCCAACACCACCAGGCCAGCCGTCACCACGTTCAACCACGCGAATAGCGGCATCTTGCCCAACGTCATTCCTGGACAGCGCAGGCAGAAAATCGTGGTCAAAACGTTGATTGCCGTGGCGATACTGCCAAAGCCGCTGATCAGCAGTGCGATGATCCAGTAGTCGGTACTGTGTCCCACGGAAAATGCCGGCGAGGTCAGGGGCGCGTAGGCAAACCAGCCCACGTCGGGTGCGCTGCCGGCGCCGTACAGACCGCTTCCTCCCAAAAAGCTGAAATACAGAATGATGCCGCCGAACGCAGTCATCCAGAACCCCCACGCATTCAGGCGCGGGAATGCCATGTCGCGCGCCCCGATCATCAGGGGAATCGCATAGTTGATGAACCCAAACACAATCGGCATGGCAACGAAGAAAATCATCGTCGTTCCATGCATGGTGAACATCCGGTTGAAGACTTGCGGCGAGACGAAATCGTTATGCGGTCGAATCAGCTGGATGCGCATGATGGTGGCTTCGATCCCGCCGATGACCAGAAACACCAAGGCATACGCGATGTACAGGATTCCTAGCCGCTTATGATCGACGGTCGTGATCCAGCCATGCACCCGGTCGAACAGCGGCTGAACGGCTTCGCCTACGGGCGGTACCGCCAGCGGTTTCGCAATCGGTTCAGCATCCCACATCGGTCGTTCCTTAATCTCCTACTTCAGCGTCGACAGATAGTCGGTGACCGCGTCCAAATCGTGATCATCCAGTTGCATGGCGGGCATCAGTGAGCCCGGTTTGAAGCTGTCAGGGTTCTGGATCCATTGCCGCAGGTTCGCCCGATCGTTCAACGTCGCCCCTGCTCCAATCGTTTCGCGGCTCATCAAGTGAGTCAGATCGGGCCCGAAGGTTCCGTGCGCGTTGGTGCCGGTAACGGTATGGCAATTGACGCACGCCGTGGACTCGAAAACCTGACGGCCTCTGGCAACATTGTCACCAGGCAGTGCGGACTGCTGCTGCTCTGCAACCCAACGGTCGAAATCGGCGCGCGACTCCACAATCACTCGTAAAAGCATTTTGGCGTGCTGCGTCCCGCAATACTGCGCGCACTGGCCCACGTAAACTCCGGCTTCGCGGGGATCAATCCACATGCTGTTGGTACGGTTGGGAATCAGGTCGGTCTTGCCGGCCAGTTTCGGCACCCAGAAGCTGTGATCGGTGTCGGCAGACAGCAGAGTGAGGTGGGTCGGTGTGGGATGATTCGGGTCGCTGACGGGAACGTGCAACTCATTGGCAGTTATGAACCCTTGCTGCGGATACTGAAACTCCCACCAGAACTGATGCCCAACAGCTGTGACTTCCGTTGTGCCGACCGGGAAGCGCGCATCCTCTATCGCGTGGATGACCCGGGCCGTGGCCAGGAATAGAACCACCACAATCAGTACCGGGATCACCGTCCAGGCGAGCTCTACCTGATTACTGCCATAGACTTGCGGTGGCTCGCGCCCGTCGTCACCGGCGCGCCGCCGGTACTTCACCACCGAGTACAGGAGCAGACCGAAAACCGTGAGAAAGATTGCTGCGCAGATAGCCAGCACGAATAGTGACAGATGATAGATGGAATCGGCCGGCGTCGATACCGGGGAAAATATGTTAGGCGTCGCTGGCGCCGTGCCGGACTGCGCCAACGCCGCTTCCGCCACGCCAAGGCACAGCCAAACGGCAGCGCTGCGAAACAATTTTCCGGTTCCCGGATCAAAGCTCAAAACACTAGTCTCCCGGCTGTCGGTGACGTACGAATCGTCAGGTTTTAACTGAGAAATTGAAAGCTAGCGTTCTGCCCCCACGGGCTACTCCAAGAATTCTTCGGTGACGGGATGATTGCTGCCCCCGAGTGGTTTGTCAAGAACTTTTGTGGCAACCGATTTTGCTCAGCTCGCGGCTATCTCTTGTCCATCGCCGCTTTCGGACAACCGGGGTCGCGCGGACACCGGGCCGCTATCCGGCGCGGAACACGTGATCGTGGAAAGCCGATAGAGCTACGATCCGCGGATTCTCTGCCCGAAGGCCTTGAGGGGAAATCGGACTCCTTCGAACAAGACCCTCCGGCTGAACTTGGACTTGCCGGATTCGCGTTCCAAAAAAATGATGGGAAACTCGCAGAAGCGGATTGCACGCCGGTGCAGACTGAATTTCATCTCCATCAGGAAGGCGTATCCCTCGGAACGAATGTGGTCCAGATCGATGCCTCTGAGCGCTGCCACCTGATATCCCACAAAGCCTGCGGTCATGTCGTGCACCGGTACCCCAGTGAGCGTGCGAGCATATAGATTTGCGCCGAAGCTGAGCACGCGGCGAGAAAAATTCCAATTCTTCGCACCGCCTCCGGCCACATAACGCGAACCAATCACAACTGGACAAACCTTGAGTAACTCGATCATCTGCGGTAATAACTCGGGCGGATGCGACAGATCAGCGTCGGACTGGATGACATAGCTGGCGAGGTTCTTTCTCAGGATTTCTTTCATCGCATCGCGGCACGCCGATCCGTAGCCGCCCTTACCCGGCCGCGCCATTAAGTGAATATGCGCGTCGGCCTCCTGAAGCCGGCGAATTTCATCCGCCGTGCCGTCCGGGGAGTTATCATCCACAAAAAAAATTGGCTCTTCGCCGACCGCCTTGCGGATTCTGGACACGAGGACCGCGATATTCTCCTTTTCGTTATAGGTGGGGATGATCAGCATCAGACCAGCGTTCCAAAGTACGGATTCGTCATGTGCGGGATTGGCAATCCTACGGATTCAGTCGGTCAGTCCTCAATTACCGCGGAGGCATTATGCATTACCCGTAAATGCTGTAGAGTCGAGATCCAAACCCTAAACTGCGAAGTGAGGACAGGTTCAAGACCCTGGTTAGCCCGCTTCAGCTTGGTTCGCCTCTTCGCGCACTACAGGCAACAGTACGGTCAGTCTGGTCTTCCCCGCAAAGGACTCGGCCAGCAGTTGGCCGTCGTGTTTTTCAACCAGGTTCTTTGCGGACCACAAACCCAATCCTGTGCCCACGTCTTTCTTCGTGGTGAAGAATGGCTCGAAGATCTTGTTCAGATAGTCGGGTTGAAATGCCGCTGCCATTGTCCTCAACCACGACCCGTATCGGCAGGACGCCCATCATTGTGATTGCTTACATTGAGAGTAAGCACCCCATCTGGCGGAAGAGCATCAAGCGAGTTCAGAATGAGATTGGTAAAGACCTGCCTTAATTCTCCGGCCGATCCCACAAACTGTGCATGTTCCTGATAGTTACGAACGATATGTATCTTCCGGGCCTCAATCCGTCTACCGTAGACCGTCAGGATCTCGTCAAGTAACTGCGAAATATTTACTGGCGCGGGAGTCGAAGTGTCCTTGTAGAAAGCCAGGGTTTGCCGGGCCACAGCCGCCACCCGGTTCAGTTCTTGCTCCGCCAGCAACAAGTACTCTCGGCCCTCACTGCTCAATCCGGATTCGTGGTTCAGGAGGAACAGCGAGTTTATGGCTGCTTCCAGAGGGTTGTTGATCTCATGGGCAATGGTGGCGGCAAATCTTCCCGCTGTGGCTAGCTTCTCGGCGTTACGGAGGGTAGCCTCCATCTGGCGCTGTTGGGTGACATCGCGAAACACCAGCACCACGCCGATCAACTCACCCCGAGCATTACGAATAGGTGCCGCGCTATCGTCGATGGCGACCTCGGTGCCGTCTCGCCTGCATAGCACGGTATGATTAGCAAGACCGATAACCGTGCCAGTGCGAATCACCTTTGCCACCGGATCTTCGGTTTGCTCACGCGTAACTTCGTTGAAGATCGGGAATACTTCGTTTAACGGCCGGCCCCGGGCCTCGCTGCCAGTGTAGCCCGTCAGGGTCGCCGCCACCTCGTTGAGAAAGACGACACGGCCGGAGGTGTCGGTTGCCAACACTGCATCGCCGATACTGCGCAGGGTTGTATCCAGCCACTCCTTTTGCTCAAGCACGGCCGCCGCTGCCGCTTCCGACTTGCGCACCTCGTGCGCCAACAGCCCTCCGAAAACCAGCAAAGCCGCCGCTGCAATCGCGGTAGCAACAACAAACGCCGATCTCGCGGAGCGCGTAGCGGACTTCATCTCGGAAACTCTGCTGACCCGCAAACCGGCCTCGACACCCTCGATTTCCGAGATCGAAGTGCGAATCTCATCCATGATGTTCTTACCAACGTTCGACTGGACTCGGGCCTTAGCCTGTTCGCTTTGACCCGAATTGGCGAGGGCAATGGTGTCGGCCAGTTCCTTCATCTTGGCGTGGCTAAGATCGCGAAGTCGCTGAACCTGGCTTCGTTGTAGTGCAATATCAGCAGTAAGAGCGGCTACTCGATTAAGTTGCCCGTCGATTTCTTGAGAAGCCCGGTTGTAGGGATCCAGATAATGCACGTCACCGGTGTAGAGATAGCCTCGTTGACCGGTCTCGGCATCGACCAGCAACGATTTCAGTCGCTCCGTTTCCAGCAATACCTGCTGACTGTGCTCAACCAGAGAGTTGTCTCTGCTCACTCGCTCAAACGACAGGAACGTTACATAGCCGTTGATGGCTAGAACGATCAGCAGAAGAACAATTCCCAACCATAGTAATTTCAGACCGTTGCGCATAGGGCCCAGTACATTGATCGGTAGACCTGCCAGTGGAGGTCGCGGGGCTAGATTCTAACAGGTTTAAGGGCCGGGAATGAGGGGTACTTGCCGCAGGGTCAACTCAAGACGGTGCCGCTAGGGATCCGCAACGCTTGCGCCAAAATTAGGTCAGCGGCGGATCGGACCGCCGCTGCATTTACCCGTCGAAGCTCTATTTTACGACTCGTAAATCATTGGTCACCTGAAAGATGCCGGACACCTGATTGGCAGCCATGGTAGCCAGGTTCTTGTCCATCTCATTGTTGACAAATCCCTTCAGCGTTACATGCTGATTGTCGACGATGATGTGGATGCTAGGCGCCGCCGCCCAGAAATACCGAGACAAATCTCCGGTGTTTGCCATGCGTCGATAAATCTGCACCCGCGCCTGCTGGTCCAGTGGCGCCGGCGGCAGGATTTTTATGTTGTTGATCACTTTGTCCACGCCTTCGATGCGCTTCACGACGGCCTCGGCATCGGACTTAGTTTCAGCATGCTCGCTGGTAAGGCTACCGCTCAGGATCACGGTCCGTCCCTGGACCGTGTATTCCAAATCGTCGAACAGTGAGTAATACGGCAGCATAAGCAACTCATGCCGAACTTCCTTGGCGATGTGGTTTTCCACTGGGTCGCTTGACTGGGGTTGTTTGCCGTAATCGGCCACCACGGGGCCGTTGCTCGAAATCAGAGGCGCCTGCGATGGCTGATTCGTCGACGCCGCCGAAGATGTCTGAGCCACCGCGCCCGCACTGAACGCCAGTATCAGGCTTAGCAGAAGTAGTTTTCTCATCTTGGTCCTCATCTTGTTACACGTTTTGGCTACATGGTTTGATGTCATTACAAACACGGGAGGCTCGCCAAGCCCTTCCTGGATTACAAGACTTAACAGTTCTCCGGCTGGCTGGCGCGGGCAACCTTTTATCGACGAGTCTGTTCTGTTTTCAGGGGTGCATCCTTCGCGAATCGCGTTATAGTGTGGACGCCGCGCTTAGGCTATGATTCTCTCAACGGAGGATTGGGGTAGCAGGCGATGTTTAGAGTCATCACAGTTGAACGGGAGTACGGAGCTGGTGGCAGCCTGGTCGCCGCGCAGTTGGCGCGCCGAAAGGGATGGCAGCTGCTCGATCAGCAACTCACCTGCGAGATCGCCAAGCTCGCTGCCGTGGACGAGAAGGCGGTCGCTTGCCGTGAAGAGAAATGTGATCCGCTAATGCATCGTCTCGCAAAAGTATTCTGGCGCGGTAGCTACGAGCGGTCGCTACCCATCTCCGACGACAAGCTCTTCGGCGCCGACGAAATGGTGGAGCTGGCGACCACCATCATTGAGAAGAAAGGCGAAGAAGGGAGCTGCGTTATCGTCGGCCGGGGTGCACCCTACATCCTCAGGAATCGGCAGGACACCTTTCGCGTATTCGTGTATGGCTCGCGCGAGGAAAAAATCCGCCGGCTGATTAGTTTGAAGATGGATGGGAAATACGCTGAAGAGATGGTCGATACGATTGATCGGGAACGCTCTGCTTTCATTCGGAAATACTTCAACGCCGAGTGGCCATGTCGTCGGCTTTATCACATGATGTTGAACTCCGACGCGGGAATTGAGCTGCTAACTGATACCATCCTGGCAACGATGGACGCGGTGGAGCGGCAAGCGCAACCGGTAGGTTAGTTCCTCGCCGATTCCTTTTCAGTACGCCATCAAGATTCGAAGATCCCTCACATTGTTTCCTGTCGGCCCAGTTATGATGCTGTCGCCGATGGCGTTAAACACAGGATAAGCATTGAAGGCTCCTAAAGCCGTGGCAGTGTGCAGCCCACGCTGCCCGGCCCGCTCAACTGTCGTTCCGTCCACCACTGCTCCTGCCGCAGGGCTGTTGCCATCGATGCCGTCCGTTCCTGCGCTCAACACGGTGATGTTTTCGCCGGCAATTTTCTGCGCGCAATAAAGCGCGAACTGCTGGTTACGTCCGCCCAATCCCGGCTTGGTCCCCACTTTCACCGTGACCTCGCCACCTGAGATTAGACATACCCGCGAAACGCCTTGGCGTAACTCACGCAACCGTGTCAGCAGGTGATCGGCGGCGCGCTCGTAGCTCCAATCGTCGCAGCCGTTGTCCACCTCGATGGCGAAGCCGCTCAAAGCAGCGCGTTCCACCGCGGCGTTCACTGCAGTAGCGTTCGAGAGCACCGTGGTGTAGCGCGAGCGTTGAAACGCAGGATCGATTTGTTTAGGCGTCTCCTCCAGTTGCTCGCGTTCGAACAACGTACGTACGGCAGGAGGAAAGTTTTTCAGTAGGTTAAAGCGCTTCGCGATGGCATAACAGTCGTCGACGGTGGTCGTGTCGGGCATTGTGGGACCCGAGGCCAGCGCGTCGAGCGCTCCTTCGGGCACATCGGATACCAGCACCGACGCCTGATAGGAAGGCGCAGCCGCGCGGGCCACGCGTCCGCCCTTCAACGCCGACAGGTGTTTGCGGATGGCGTTGATCTCGGAAATGGGCGCCCCGGAATGCACCAGGGCCTTATACGTCTCCACCATATCGGCGAGCGATATGGCAGCGCTGATGGGCTTCTCCGCGATCGCCGAAGCGCCCCCGCTGATGAGATAGACCACCAGAGTTTCCGGGGACGGCATGCTTAGCAGGCGCAGGATGGAATCGCCGGCGCGCAAAGAATCCTCGTTAGGAAGCGGGTGTCCGCCCAGGAAGTAACGAAAGCCAAACAGCTGCGCCGGCGGCGCGTTGGGACAGGCAACGACTCCCATGAGCCCGCTCCCAACGGTATTGACCAATGCCTCTGCCATGGTATGTCCCGCCTTGCCGATGGAGACCACGATCGTCCGCTCGAACGATCCCAGTGCGTAGAGATCGTTACCAAGGCGAAGCTCGCCATGCTCGTAGAGCACGTGTCTGGAAAATGCGCGCGGGATACTGCACTCGGACAAAGCATGCTCGAATATCTCTCTCGCGCGGTCGCGCATTTCGCGGGTTAGTACTTCCGTCGGAGAATTGGGTGGTGGGGGCGCCGACTCGGACATGTGGGGGAGATTATAAGCTCGTGTCAGTAGCGTTCACTCTTGCTTTAGGCATTCTGGTGGAGTGATGTGACCAGTGTTTCAATCACTCCGGGTCGGCTTCAGGGTGTATTGGCCCCTTATTTCCTGCTCTGCCAGCGCACACCGATGCGAGCGAGAATCGGCTGGCCCAACGTCGCTACCGGCGTGCGTCCGATCTCGTACTGATCGTTGGTGAGGTTCTCGCCCTGGAAGAACACGTCGAAGCCTTTCGGCAAGGGACGCGACACGGTCGCGCTGAGCACGAAGTAAGCGCCGAGGGGCAACAGGTTCTGATCGTCGTCAAACTCATTGCTGGCGGTGCGGCCTTGTATGGCGACGAAGATCTTCTGCGGCGCGGCCCATGTTCCCTGGAAAACAAGTTCGTTCTTCGGTACTAGCGGAACCTGATTTCCAACCAACGCCGGGCTCGCAGAAAACGACGAGACGGTGGAGTTAATGAACTGGTAAGCACAGCTAAACCAGACGCGGTTGGTGATCGTGTAGTTGATGCCCGCCTGCAGTCCAGGCGCTTGAATCCGGCCCAGGTTCTCGCGCATGCGGACGATGAGTTGCGGCGTGGTGCTAAGGGTAACGTTGGAGACCGGATCGGTGACAAAGCCCCAGAAGCCAATCCCATAAATTGTCATGCGATCTTGCAGCGTGGTAACGCGCACTCCACCTTCGCCGCCGGTAAAGTGTTCGGCTCGCAAGAAAGGATTGGCAAGTGTTTGCACGTTGCCCACCCGGAAGCTGCGGTAGAGTTCGTTCAGCGTGGGCGCGCGAAACGAACGATAGGCGGAAGCATAAAACACGGTGTGTTCGCCGGCGTGATATGACGTAGTCAATCGCGGGCTAAAAGCATTCTGCCCGCGATCAGGGTAAGCAATGATCGTCGGCTTTCCCTTGGTCGGAATTCGCGTGGAGCTGGCGTCGAAGTTACTCCATAAGTCTTCACGTCCGGAGAATGTCACCGACCACTTGTGCGTGATCTGCATAATGCCTTCGGCGAAGGCACCCAGCGATTGCTGCGTACCACCATTCGACAAACGCGCCGTTTGCTTACCGCTTGAAAAGGTAGTCTCGTTACTGAACCCTTGCACATCCAGACCGTCGAGTCCCGCTAGCAGGGTCAGGCGGCTCGCGACCTGCTTCGACCATTGCGCCAGCAGCCCCATTTGCTGTGCTGGAACGTACTGGATGTTGGTCAACGATTCGCTGTCCCGGTTGGCCGCAATCGAGGAGAAAGTCTGATGGTAATTTTCCGTTCCGCCGTACAGACGGAGCGTAAACAATCCCGCGGAAGAACTATCGATGTCCGTACCAAACGCCAGTTGCCGTATGGTGGTGTCGTTGATTTGCAGCGGCGTGCCATTGAGACGGTCCTCGCCGTAGAGCGAGCCACTCAGGAAGACCCGTCCGCGATTGCCAAACATGCGCTCCAGGCGCAAAGTTCCGCTGCCATACTGCGACGCTACCGGCGTGTCTACCGTGCCCCGGATATCTTTCGGGACAGCGGTGTATCCATCGGTACGGAACCCTTCTCCGCTGGCCACCACCGCCCATTGCCCGAAGCGGATGGCGCCCCAGCCCGAGCCGAACGGGGAGTTCTCATTGCCATACGAGCCTTCGACAGAAGCGTCCGTCTGCACCGCATGACGCGTCTCCAGATTGACCACTCCACCGAGCGCGTCGTTTCCATAGAGCGCCGACACGCCTCCCGGAATAACCTGCACCTGATCCAACGAAGTTTGCGGAATGCGCGCCCAATAGATCCAGCCACCAAAGGGATCGTTAAACGGAATACCATCGGCAAGGACCAACGCACGGCTCGCACCGCTTGCGCCCAGCCCGCGTAACGACACACCCTGCGATGTGGGATTGGCCGTCTGGCTGCCCGAACGTCGCAACAGCGAAAAGCCGGGCACGTTTCGTAATTTGTCGTCGGTAGCCAGCGCGCCCCACTGTTGCAGCCGCGTGGAGCTGACGTTGACGGCGTCGGGTTGCGCCTCCACATCATCCACGCCGGTAGGCAGAATCGACGTCCGGGTCGCAGTTACATCAAGACTCTGTTGCACCGCCGCCGGCTCCAAAGTGATGGAGAGTTGCTTCGCTCCCCCCTGCCATGCGGTCGTACTGGTTGCAAAACCGGATGCACTTACCACCAGAGTTCCGCTGGTGGCGGTTATTCCTGTGAATACAAAACTGCCATCGCCTTGCGTTGTCCGGCTGATCTCCTCACCGTCGGCGCGGAGCAAAACCTGCGCGTTGGCGATCACCGCGCCGCTGTGATCTTTTGCCACGCCGCGCAAATCATGCGGGGGAACAGCCCAGGCGCTGCTTGTTGCAATCCAGAGCAGAAGTATCAGGAGGGATGGGCCCTTGAACGACACGGGACGAAGCATGCAGGCTACTCGTTTTCCTTAAGCAGAGTGCTCACCTCGCGGCGTACGTGCGAAATCGGGATTCGCGAAGCGCCGTCGTTCATCATCCCCGAGATATTTTTCGCACGCAACCAGCCGGAGAGCTGATAGCTGCAGGGCCGGCCAACCGCACACAGCCGAGTGATGGATTACCATGCCCAATCCTCCGCCGGTGTTTATACTGGAACCATCACTCTAGCAGGAGATACATAATGGCTACTACCACTTTAGAGAAGCCCGCAATCATGAATGACATTTCTATCCATCCTCCCAAACGTCTGTTGTTTGGACCGGGACCCAGTCAGGTCCATCCTCGGGTTTACCAGGCAATGGCTCAACCCGTCGTCGGCCACCTCGATGCCTATTTCTTCGAGATCTCCACTAACATTCAACGCCTGCTTCGCACCGTTTTCGGAACCAAGAACGAGTTGACCTTCGTCATCTCGGCCACTGGCAGTGGCGGCATGGAGACTGCAATCTCTAACTTCGTTCTGCCGGGAATGAAGGTGGTGTCGTTCGCCAATGGTTTCTTTTGCGACCGCATGTCGGAAATGGCACGCCGGCAGGGCGCCGAACTGGTGCGCTTCGAGAAACCCTGGGGCGAGGTCTTCGACGACAAGGAAGCTGCTGACTTTATTCGCCTTGAGAAGCCGAAGGTTGTGATGTACGTGCAAGCCGAAACTTCCGCAGGGGCTTTCCAGCGTGGCGAAGCCATTTGCAACGCGGCACATGAAGTTGGTGCGTTGGTGATTGCTGACTGTGTGACGTCGCTCGGAGCTATGCCCGTCGAGGTGGACAAGACCGGCATCGATGTAGCGTACAGCTGCACCCAAAAGGGGTTGAGCTGTCCTCCTGGACTGTCGCCGATCACGGTTTCGCCGCGTGCGGCCGAATGGCTGAAGGCGCGCGAGACTCCCAATCGCTCCTGGTATTTCGATCTGAAGCTGATCGCCGACTATTTGCAGATCTCGCATCGTTATCATCACACGGCATCCGCGACCATGTTTTACGCACTGCATGAGGGCCTCACGCTGATCGAAGAGGAAGGTCTGCAGAATCGCTGGAATCGGCACCACCAGGCACACCTGGAGTTCGTGAAGACGCTGGAAGCTATGGGCCTGGAAATGCTGGTAGCGCCCGAGCATCGCATCTGGAACTTGAACACGCCGAAAGTTCCCCAAGGCGTGGATGAAGCCCAGGTGCGCGCTACGCTGCTCAAAGAACATGGCATTGAAATCGCAGGCGGCTTCGGACCACTTGCCGGAAAGATCTTCCGTATTGGCCTGATGGGCCCGCTGGCGACAACGGAACACGTGCACGATTTTGCGGATTCCTTCGGAGCGGCGTTACGCGGAGCGGGCTATAAGCACTAAAGCGCGGGAGACACTCCCTGAGCTGGCGTGAAGACTGTGCTGTGTTTTGACAGTGTGCGATGACCTTCCGGCGATCGCAATGCTAAGGCTATGAAGCGGCGGCAGGAACTCTTACTTCCCGCCGCACTGAATTGGAGCTGATCAATCAGCAAAGGGCGACCTGGGCAATGCCAGGCGCCCTTCCTTTTTCTCGTACCAAGCTTAGGTTCCACGTGCGGCCATGACCATCTTCCCCGAAAGGCACTCACCAACGTCGCGTAGCGACACGCAGGCTATAAACCTTACAAGCAAGTAAAGGATCTCCATTACGCCGCCGCGAGAACGATCCCGACAACGCTACACTAGCAACTTATGCCCGAACTGCCCGAAGTTGAAACCGTTGCCCGTGGACTGAACCAACGCATTGCTGGAGACGTGATCGATTCGGTCTGGCTGGGAGAAAAACCCGAGCCCCTGAAATCGACCGCCGCGGAGATCGTTTCTGTACTAGAGCACCGCCGTATCGTGCAGGTACGGCGCGTGGGAAAGCACATCGTTTTCGATCTGCAGCGTTCCGTGCGAAGCTCGGTGCAAAAAGCACCAGCGGTCGACGCGCAATGGATTGTGCATCTCGGGATGACCGGCCGTCTGCTGATTGCCAGCCCGGAGGCCCCGATGGCCAAGCACACCCACGCCGCCTTGAAGCTGGCGTCGGGAAGGGAACTACGGTTCGTCGATCCCCGGCGATTCGGTCGCCTGGCTGTAGTGCGGATTGAAGCGAAGAGCTTAGCTGGATTTGCCGCTCCCGGAGATGAGCCGCTGCAGTCGAAGATCGGGCCATTCACAGATCTGTTTCGCGGGCGCAAGACTCCTATCAAGAGCGCTCTGCTGAATCAGAAACTGCTGAGCGGTGTGGGGAACATTTATGCTGACGAGTCGCTGTTCCGCGCCGGAATCCGGCCGCGCAGGCGAGCGGCGTCGCTCACGCGAAATGAACTCCAAAGATTGCACATAGGACTTAAGGCAGTTCTGCGGGAAGCCATCAAACTGGGTGGTTCGTCGGTAAATGATTATGTGGACGCGGAGGGCAAGGAAGGATTTTTTCAATTGCGGCACCGCGTTTACGGAAGAGAGGGCAAGCCATGCCTGGTATGCGGCACGCCCATCAAACGAGTTATTATCGCGGGACGAAGTAGTCATTATTGTCCGCGGTGTCAGAAGTAGAGCGGTTGCAGAATTGGGGCAGTACGACGAACGCGCGTAAAGCGGCGCTTCAGCTAAGGTGTCGTCGCTTTACTCAACTGAGGAAGCAAGCCTTGAAGGGGCACGGCTTCAGCCGTGCCCCTTCAAAGCTCCAGGTTCTCATGAAAGGCTAACTATGGGTATTTATTCGATCGGGGTTGATTTGGGGGGAACAAACCTCCGCATCGCAGCAGTCGATGCAGAAGGCAAACTACTGGAAAAGCTGACCACCGGAACCGAAGTGGGGCGTGGGCGCGATTCCGTGATCGGAGAAATGTGCGAGGCGATCCAGTCCGTCGATCTGAAGTTTCGCGACTTCGGACAACTAGCCGGGATTGGCATTGGCGTTCCCGGATTTATCGACATGGATAGCGGCACCATCATGGAATCCCCCAACCTTCCAGGATGGGCGAACTTTCCGGTTCGCGACGACATTCAGCGGCGGCTCGGAACACCCGTGATTCTGGAGAACGACGCCAACGCGGCTGCTATGGGCGAGAAGTGGCTGGGAGCCGGCCGCGATGTGGACCACATGGCGATGTATACGCTCGGCACTGGCGTAGGAGGTGGCTTGGTGCTGAACGGCCGCCTATGGCACGGAATGAACGGCATGGCAGGAGAGCTAGGACATTTCTGCGTCGAACCGCAAGGACATGCCTGTGGCTGTGGCAGCCGTGGCTGCCTTGAGCAATATGCATCGGCGACAGCCATTGTGCGAATGGCGCATGAGTTGATCGCCAGCGGACAAGCCGACGAGCTGGCTCAGGTTTCACGCGGCAACGTCGAGTTTAATTCGCGAGTCATCTACCAGTTGGCAATTCAAGGTGACGTGGCGGCGCAACGCATCTATCAAACCGTTGGCCGGTCGTTGGGAATTGGCATCGGAGGGAGCGTGAACGCGCTGAATCTGCCGATGTATGTCATCGGCGGCGGCGTGGCCAGCGCATGGGACGCTTTCGCGCCAACGATGCTGGAGGAGCTGAGAGTACGCTCCTTCATCTATCAGGTCACGGCTCCCGACGGCCCCATACCGGGGAAGAAACACACCATTGTCACGCGTGCCTTGATGGGCAGTGATGCAGGTCTGTATGGCGCAGCGAGACTGCCCATGCTGGCGTCGTTGACGCAAACTGAGCCTACCCGCATCCCAGCATCTTTGTAGTTCCACCTCGCGCGATATGTGCGTATTTGGATATAGCCGTAGGCATGAGCATTTGCTGGCTGAATCGCCGTGCCAGCGTTTCACACCACTGAGGTGTGGGTCATCGCAATCTGCAAGTCTGGGCATGGGTGATTAGAGTAAAATTACATTTACGGTTCGCACGCGTGGCGCGTCGAAGCAGCCACCGTGGTTAGATCTTGTTTCTGTGGGGATGGCACTGTGTCACCGGAACTGGAACAGATCCGCGGTGAGGTGCAACGCGTCGCGGGCACAATATCGCAGGACAACTGGCGCTATGCCCCTCCAGGGAAGTGGAGTTGTGCCGAGATTCTGGAGCACCTTCGCCTGAGTTACACCGCTACCACAAAGGGAGCCCTGACGGCCTTGCAGACGGGAAAACCTCTTGGTGGAAAGCCGACGTTGAAGGATAAATTCACGACCTTTTACGTGGCCAAGTTGGGGCTGTTACCTTCAGGCTTCGCCGCGCCGAAACAGACAGTCCCTCAGAATGGCGGCGAGCAATCGTTGCGTTCATTCAATGACGCCCTGGTCGCCATGGATGCCACTTTGGCGGACGCGGAGAAGCGATTCGGCAGCGTGGCCAAGATACTCGACCATCCCATCCTGGGCCCCTTGAACGCGACAGACTGGCGCCGCGTTCATCGTGCCCATGCCAGACACCACCTGAAGCAAATCCAGCAACGAATCCGGCAGGCCAGTTCGGGCTCGTCCTGACCGCCGTCTCAGTTCCGCTAAAAGAGACCCAGATACCAGCGCCATATTGACTCGCCAAAAAAAATTGTGGCGAGCGAACATGCGCCGAGAAAGACACCGAAAGGCAACTCTTGGGTGAGGAGCATCTCTCGGGTAGAAGGCGGCGCCTGTCCATCAGATGTTCCGCCCATCGGCGCAGT
Organism: uncultured Acidobacteriaceae bacterium; assembly: GCA_963721155.1. Taxonomy (GTDB): domain Bacteria; phylum Acidobacteriota; class Terriglobia; order Terriglobales; family Acidobacteriaceae; genus Bog-257. Next base: position 290,100 of record CAVRID010000012.1, read on the forward strand.
GCCGCTGGTACCTCGCACCAATAGCAGGATCGCATAAATGCTGCCAGCCAGTGGGGCGGCGAAGATCACCAGCAGCGTGAGTTTCAGTCCGAGGAATGTCCCAGCCACCGCCATCAAGGCGATATCGCCGAACCCCATTCCGTGACGCTTGCGAAGCAGGTAATACAGCGCCCAAGCGAGATAGAAGAAGCCAGCCCCGACAAAAGCACCCAGCACAGAATCGAGCAGCGCGAGCGGGCGAGGTGAAAGCTGTACCCCAAAGGCGCGCAGCAAGAACTGTGTTCCGGTACTGTCGGTGGGAATGATCCAGGAGAGGGCTAGCCCCAGCATGATTCCCGGATAGGTAAATTCGCGTGGTAGGAGGCCGGTTTCCGCATCCATGAAAATCAGCCCGACCAGCAGGAAGCAGAAGATGCAGAACTTTGCCGCGATGATGGTCGGGCCGAATGACAAGTAGCAAGCGGTGAATAAGAACGCTGTCAGCAATTCGACGATGGGATAACGCAGCGAGATTCGGCCTCCGCAGTCGCGACAGCGGCGACGAAGCAGTACCCAGCTTAATAATGGAATATTGTCATGCCAACGGAGAACAGCGCCGCAAGCAGGACAGTGGGACCTGGGAGCGACGACCGACTGGTCGCGCGGAATGCGGCTGATACAGACATTCAGGAAGCTGCCGAATGCCAGTCCGACGACGAACAGCGCGCATTCGAAAGCTAGGTCCAAAGCCTGTTGTGGAGTCCTCTCCTACGGCTGATGAAAGCGCAGCACATCGCCGCTCAGTTTGTTTTCCGATGGGACATCCGGTGGCATCTCCCCTATCCAATTCACCAACTTGCGATTGACCAGCCGGGTCTCAGGCGGACAGGTTTGCCACCCGATCCCGTTTTGCTCCCGGATCGACACCCGATAGCCGGCCACCATCTCTTGAGGTTCCTGGCTCTTCCAGTCGAATAGGGCTGCCTCCAGATCATCTGACAGCGCCTCGTTGGGGAGAAGGCATAGTACCCAATCATGTGACGCGTCCGCAGCGTAGGCGCCAAATGTGACGCCAGGGATCGCACTTTTCAGCGTCGCTCCATGTTCGCGCGCGACTCGCGAAGTATCGTCTTCCGAGCAATCGTCAATCAGCAGTACTTCATCACACGGACGAAGCGAATCCAAGGTGCGGCCCAGGCGGAGCGCATCATTGTGGGTGTGCAGCAAGGCGGTGATCTTAGGCATTTGGCAGCTCTTGTGAAGGATATCGCAGACGGCGTGCGACTGCGTATCCAGCTAGACGCAAAAAAGGCGCAGCCGGTTGTGACTGCGCCCGTAAATTACGTTGGACAGTCGTCTAAGAAAGAGGCGTACGTCCTGCGTTGCGCTCGTTGTTTCCCTGCTGTATCACCGTCACCGCATTGATGGTCTGGAAGTTCAACACTGCCTCGGCGGGTAGCTGGATTTGCTGCCCTTTCTTGGCGGCAGCAACTCCGGTTCCCGCGCCTGCGCCTGTTGCTGCTCCAATTGCCGCGCCTTTGCCGCCACCGATGATGCCGCCCAGGATAGCGCCCGCCGCCGTCCCGACACCCACCTTGGTTGCGGTTTTCTTGCCTTCGCCACTCCCGGAGCGCGTCCACTGATTGGTCTGAATATTGTAGGTTTTGCCGTTCACCGACAGAGATGTCAATTCCAGCGTCAAAACGGAATTGCCGGCGAAGCGGCCGGCACTTTTCACATCAGCCACTCGGCCCACTACATCGGCGCCGGCAGGAATCACGGTTTCTCCATCCAGCACGATCGGGTTGCTCAGCAAACCATGGAAGCTATCACCGACCTGATTTCGCTCGGAGTCGAGCGGATTATTAAGCCTTATGGTGAGTTGCGTTCCAGCCGGCACCGTGATCTTCTTCGGAGGAGGTGGCGGCTGCGGAGGAGCCGGAGCCGTCTCCGGTGCCGGTGGTGGGGGAGGCGGCGCGTTATCGGCAAGCACACCGTCGGTCGGAGAGGAGTTCGCCGCTTCACCTTCAGCCTTACCGCGATGACGAGCCCCATTTGATGTGGCGCGAGTCGCCGGCGCCTTCGTGGGCTTAACAGCCGGCGGAGGAGGCGGGGGAGTGGCTGTTGCCTGCTGCACCTGGAGGTTATTGACGACGGTTCTTACGCCTTCAACTGTCGCGGCATCCCTCGCCGCGAGTGCGCGTTCGGCGTCATTGTTGACGTCGCCGCTAAGCGTAATGACGCCGCTGGAAGCCTGGACCTCGATCCCCCGGCTCTGAATAGCAGAATCGCTGTAGATCTTGTTTTGTATCTCCTCCGCAACCTGACCGTCGGTGCGAACTGGTTTCCGCGAACACCCGGCCAAGATTACGAGCGCGGATGCTAGCAACCAAATCGCATACCGGGATACCCTAGGCTTCATCATGTACCACGGCTCCTAAGATTATTCTCAAGAAGTAAACACTTTTCGGTGAGAGTTGTCGCGCCGCGGGTCGCAAACCCCGACTTCGCTGTTAGCCGCATTTGCTACGCGACGCAGCAATCACCGTTCACGACCCGAGAAAGACCCCTGGTCTGTCGTTCCCGCGATGGATATGTCGCTTGGATCGTAGTGTTAGACGTTGTATTTCGGATTCTGTCGCAGGCTCCAGCCAGCCAGCCAGGAGCCCGCGCTCGATTACGCACTCAACTCTGCTGCTCGGTGAGGTGATTATTGATCGCAAACAGTGCCAGCTCCAGGCGGCTGGCTACGCCGACCTTGTCGAAGATGTTGGTGAGATGATGTTTCACGGTGTCTTCGCTGAGTGCAAACCGGCGTGCAATCTCTTTATTGCTGAGACCGGCGACGATGGTGGTAAGGATGTCCATTTCGCGCTTGGTAAGACCGAAGTTTCGCGGCGCTTTCTCGCCCGAGGGGTTAGTGCGCATGAAGTCTACAATATCGCCGACGGCTTCGCGCCCGATCCAGTACTGGCCGGCCATTACGGTGCGGATGGCCTTCATCAGCAGTTGGGTGGCGGCTTCTTTCATGACCACTCCGCGCGCGCCCATGTGCAACGCCTGCACAATCTGAATGCGCTCGACTGCCGCGGTCAGCACGATGATCTTGGTTTTAATGTCATCGTCGGTGGACGATAGCTCGCGCAACACATCCATCCCCGGTACCCGGGGCATCGCTAAGTCCAGTAAAAGAATATCGGGACTTAGCTGGCGCGTTTGACTGATAGCGTCAGCGCCGTCGGCCGCTTCGCCCGCAACCTCCAATTCCGGCTCGGCCTCCAGCAGGCGGCGCAGGCCATCGCGGAAGATAGTATGGTCATCCGCGATGACGATACGCACAGATGGGTCTTTCTTATCCATAAAGTTCCTTGCCTTTCTGTGGAACCGTGATTTCGAGCTTGGATCCGTGGCCCGGATTAGATTCGATTACCATGTCTCCACCCACGGCCCGAACTCGTTCCTTAATGACAGTCGGCCCCTTGTGGAGGTTGTCAAGCTCGGTCAGGGTAAAGCGACCTGCGAAGGGAAAGCCCTTGCCGTCGTCGTCAATTACCAGTTTCCACCAACCGTTTTGCGCGCCAAAGCGCACGACTGCCGACTGCGCACCGCTGTGCTTCCGAATATTGACCAAGCCTTCTTGCACCACCCTGGCCAATTCCCGGCAGGTGGCCGCCGGAAGGGAGACCTCTTGCAATTCCGACACAAAACGGGCTACGACGCCGGTGTCCCTAGAAAAACGTTCTACGAGTTGAGCGATAAAGTCAAGGAATTGATGTGGGCCGATATCGGGAGGCCTCATCGTCTGCATCAGCTCGCGCAGGTTCAAAACCTCCTGGCGCAGTAGTTCCTGGATGCGTTCCAGCTCGGCGGAGAGGCGAGAATCATTGTCGCCGCGACGACGCAACACGTCAATTTGCATCTCAACGCTGATCAGCGACTGGATTACGGTGTCATGTAATTCGCGCGCCACGCGTGCCCGCTCTACCGCGCCGGCGCGAGACCGAAACCGGCGGAACAGGTAAACGGAATAAAGCCCGGGGCCGACCTGGCGCAGGATGTTCTGAACTAAGCGAAGTTCACGTTCACGGCGACGGCCAAGGTAGGCGTTGATCACCACAAACCGTCCCATCCAATCCCGTCCCATCTCATGGCTTACCGCTAGAACCGAGCGGGCGCCCGGAACAGGCATCGGCAAATGTTGGAGCTGAGACGACTCCAGTCGCCGTCCTTCGTCGTCCAAAGCGGCAATGCGGTACCCGGGTTTCCGACGCGTCGTCCAAATGTAGAACGTGTGCGGATAACCGCTCATTAGCTCCGATGCAGATTGAGAAGGAACGAGCTCCCGAACCTCCGCCAGCCGTTCCGCAGAGGTCGTCGTGACCCATTTAAATGCCCGCCCAGTGCTGCTCTGAGAGACTACTTCATACACTTCCTTGCTATGAAAGAGGCGCCCCAGTTCAATCATGGTGTCTTGCAGAGCTACAGCAAAGCGACCGCCAATGCGGGCCAGCGATAACAGCCGATTGGTAAGATCGATCTCGCCTCGCAGTTCCTTCTCCCCTTCGGCGAGAAAACCCAGCAGAAATCCTGTTATCAAGAGAAAACCACAGCGCATGACGACTCGCTGCGCATCCAGTCGCGTGAACATCACCCGCTGCAGCAGTAAGGGTCCGTATCTCACAACCGCCGCCTGAAATAACAGTACCCCGGCGCTGATAAGGGCCGTGGCCATGGTTTCGGTGAAACCCCAGCGGAAGGCAGCCGCGAGCATTGCGAAGAGGAAGAAAACAAAAAAGATGCTGTTTGGGGGGTCGGTGAAAAGGCATAGCAGCGACGGCCACAGGATGTCGGTGGCTTGGGACCACAGGACGAAGCCTCGGGTTGGCGTCCGTTGTATCCGTAGCAGCGTCAGCAGCACGAGACTATGGACGATGTAGGCTAACAGGAGAAATCGTCCGAAGTGATAGTACGGGCCGCTCGCGACCGGTCGGATCAGCCAGGCTATGAGCGAGATGAGTGCCAGGAACAAGCGCGAAAATCCGAGCACACGCTCCACGCGGCCATCTTCGTACCGACGCCCGGAACCCCGGAGCCGGGAAAGAAACCTATGCGTAGACGGACGTGGAGATAGAGGCAAAAGCAGAGAAGAAAACTCCTTCACCGAATATCTGCGGGGTGGCACGATTATGCCACTAAAGCGCTAACCTGCAAAACGGAATCTTGTCGATACTAGGTAGCAGGAAACTGACATTGGGGCGGGGGCAGACAGCTGCGTACGACCAAGGCAACAACTTCTCAGCGTTCTCCAGATGCCGAATGTGACCAATCACCCCTTTTTGTGACCCCGCTCACTGCTTAAAGTGAAGCCTTGTGACAACTTTAGAGTTGCAGAGCAAGGATCTTTGGGCGCAATATGGCGTCGCAAGAACGCCGTGACCGATTTTTGCAAGATTCGGTGGGGGACGGGAAAATCCTATGTCCTGCGCACCTTCCGTGGAGATGCAGCAGTTTTCCATGGCCGGAAGGAGGTACAGACTATGAACTCTAAATTGAAATTGTGGTCGAAAACGCTATTCATCGCCGCTCTCACGGCCTGCATATCATTGGCGGCTTGGGGGCAGCATGCCGCCAAGACAGGTCCCAAGTACGACAGCGCCAATGAGGTGAAGATAAAAGGCGTCATCGAAGAAGTCCGTGACATTCCCGGGGAGATGGGTGGTACGCAGCTGGTGGTAAAAACCGACGTCAAGACAGTATTGGTGCGCGTCGCTCCCACTGACTTCCTGAAAGAAATCGACACCACGTTCAACAAAGGGGACGAGGTGGTAGTGGTGGGTGCGAAAGCTCCCGATGCGGGAGAAGAAGAGATCCTGGCCCGCGAGATTACGGACGGAAGTAATACCGCCACGTTGCGGGACGATAAAGGTATTCCCATCTGGGCGGGATGGAAACCATCGAAGTCCGCAGGTAAGTAAAAATCAGGCATGGCCGTTAGCTTGGCGAACAATCCGGCGCCAACCAAGAGAGTGCCTGTTGGTCACGCTCGCTTAAACGGGCGGGGGCTCGTGCCTCCGCCCATGGCTTGATGGACCCAAATAGCGGCCTATCTCTCGACCCGCACAAACTTTCCACTCGTGGCATCCACGGCAATCCGCAACTTGGCCTCGTCCTGACTGGTTCCGTAAATAACATGCCATAGCAGTTGGCTCTTCGAGGCATCCCAGTCGAGAACAAAGAAAATCGGTTGCTTGGGATCCTTATGCGTCAGCTTTTCGCCGCCGTTCGTCTGCGCTACCTCATAGGCCTTATCGCTGTCCACCTTTAGAAATCCAATATCGAATACCTGCGTCGATGCGTTGTTTGGATTCCAACTGTCTTCGGCGGAAAAGCTGACGCCCGGTTCCGGAGTGTCAGGTCCCACTAATCCCGACCAGACAAATAACTTCATCGAGCGCTTAGCGGGAGATGCAAATGAGGCGCGCCATAGACCGCTCTTGCCTTCATTGGTCGGGGCATCGGCGGTAAATTGCGACTGTAAGCGGAAGGGTTTCACGTCCGCTGCCCATCCCCGCGCGGACAGATACAGCTTCTGGAAGGCCGTACGTCCGGTTTCGTACTCCGGTTGTGTCGCGACGGGCTTGGTTGGCGGATGCGATTCATTGCTGCTACCGGTCTTGGTGCCCGACGAGCAGGCCGCCAGCAAACATAACAGCGCGAAGCAGGGGACGACGATCTTTCTCATGTGGTCCTTAGGATAGCAACAAGCAATTAGCTCATAGCGTTTAGCCATCAGCCATCAGCCTCTACAGCGGATGCATTTCTTCGGCCAGCAAGTTGCTAGAAACGTTTTCCTTCCGCTCACTAAGAGCCAAAGGCTAGCAGCTATGAGCCAAGCGCCAATTGCTCCTCAATACGCTAGCAGCGCGACACCTGCCGCAACAAACAAGGCGGCGAGCCAGCGGCGACGATCCACGCGCTCCTTCAAAAATACTCGCGCCGCAAGAGCGTTGGCGATGAAAGTGAGCGATGCAGAGGCCGGTCCCACGATACTGACATCGGCCCACGACAGTGTCACCAGCAAACCGGCAAACGCCAGCGCCATAAACAGCAGTCCAAACATGAATTTTGGACTGGCAACAACGCGCCTTACTGCTTGGAACAAGCCCAGCGACCTGCGCACCGCGCCCAAGTCGCCAATCTCCTTCATCGCGCTGGCTTGCAATACATCGCCGCAGGTTGCTGCAACGACGATGGCCGCAATTCCGGCCCACATAGCTGCACTCGTCATCCATCCCTCCTGCCGCCAGTTGCCACGGGAAGCTGTCCTTCCTGCGATTCTCGGTCTGGAGAAGGCTCGACTACGGCGTCCGCTTGTGTGAGTGCTGGTCCACCTGCTACGAAGCCAACGCCCGCGGTGATAAGCGCGATGCCCAGCCAGCGCCAAATGCTGACGGTTTCGTGCAGGAAGAACTTGCCAAGCAGGGCCATCAGCACATAGCTCATGGCAGTGGCGGGAAGCACATAGGTCAGGTCCGCCCAGGAAAGCGCTGTGAGGTAGCTTCCCAGGAACAAGAGCAGCAGGCAGATGCCTGCCACGATCCAGGGATTCCACAGGGAGGCGAGCAGATGGTCCCAGTTTGCCAACGTGACCGGCCCGAAGTCTTTCATTCCCCGCGCCAGGCAAACATCACCACAGGCGGCGAAGATCGCGATCAGCAAGAGGACAAGATACTTGCGAAGGGTCACGCCAACCTCTAGGCGTTGACCGGTTCAACCGTTTCAGATTTCGCGCCGGTATTCGGCGGTGCCATCGGAGGCGCAGGAGAGTCCACATCACCGGAATGGCTACGGGACTCTTTTACGGAACGGTTACGCGCAGCGCGCAACTTGAGAAATGACTTTGCCTCGGTGTAGAGGCGCTTCCGGTCAACAGAGTTGAATGCCGCCCTCTTCACGATACGGAAAATTGCCTTAGGGCGGAAGTAGTACTCATCATAGAAGCGGTGCACCATTTCCAGGATATAGTCGCGAGAGATCCCCGGATACTCAATCATCGCGACTTGGTGGCCCATGGCGTCGACCATCTGGGCGCCTTCCGCCTTCAGGAAACCGTTCGCCTTGGCGAAATCGTAGAGCTCGGTTCCGGGATACGCATGCGCGAGCGATACCTGGATGGTCTCGACATCCAACTCTTTGGCAAAATCGATGGTCCGTCGAATGGTCTCTTTGGTTTCGCCTGGCAGACCGAGAATGAAGTCGCCGTGCACCACAAGGCCGAGCTTCTTGCAATCCCGCGTGAAGTCTCGCGCCCGTTCGACAGTCGCGCCCTTCTTGATGTTCTTCAGGATTTGCTGATCACCTGACTCATAGCCGACGATCAAGAGTCGGCAACCGGCCTCTTTCATCGCCTTGAGCGTTTCGTAATCGGTGGTCACCCGCGAAGTGCAGGACCAGGTCAAGTTCAGCGGCTTCAGCTTGGTGCAAAGTTCGATCGTCCGGACCTTCTGAATGTTGAAGGTGTCATCGTCAAAGAAAAATTCCTTTACCCAGGGCCAATATTCCTTGGCCTTCACCATTTCGGCAGCCACTGCGTCTGTCGAGCGCTTGCGCCACGGATGTCCACTGAGCGTCTGCGGCCATAAGCAGAATGTGCACTGCGCCGGGCAGCCGCGGGTGGTGTACAGAGAAACGAACGGATAGAGGAGGAACGGCACATTGTAGCGGCGAGGATCGAGGTCGCGCTTGTACACGTCCACCACGTCAGGCAAGGCGTCGAGATCGGCCACGGCCGGCCGGTCGGCGTTGTGAAGTATCTGGCCGTTCGGACCCCGATACGATACGCCAAGGATCTCATTCAACGGCTTACCGTTGGCATACTCGACCACGGCGTAATCGAACTCGCGCCGAACGATGAAATCGATTGCCTGGCCATCCTTCAGGGATGCCTCCGGCAGCGTGGTCACGTGAGGTCCCACGAAAGCGATCTTCAGCTTGGAATTGGCTGCTTTCATGGCAGCTGCCAGCTTGATGTCGCCCTGAAAACCGGGGGTGCTGGTAAACAGCACCAGGAATTCGAAATCCCTTCCGATTTGAATGGTCTGTTGCGCGTTCACCTTGTGAGGGGAAGCATCGAGCAGACGTGAGCCTTCCAACATGCCCGCCGGATAAGCCAGCCAGACCGGGTACCAATAGGACTCGATCTCGCGCGTTGCGGGCCACCGGGAACTGGCGCCACCGTCATAGTTTTCAAACGAAGGAGGATTCAAAAATAGAGTTTTCAAAGGCATAGGCATAACTATCGTATCATCTGTCTGCGACTGCCGGAACTGCTTGGCTGTGTTTCAGTTAGATACGTTGCGCCGCCAGACGGATGCATTTCCTTGGCTGGTAGCGAACGGTTGATTAATGGGATGGAATGGCCCAATTCTCCAATTGTCCGGTAAGGCGGAGCAGTTGCAATTCGACCCGGCTAATTTCTAGTTCAGCATCGAAATAAGCTGCGTGCTTATCTTCGGCGTCGAGCCGGGCGTTCTGCTGGTCGCGAAGATTGGCATTACCGGTCCCAACGCGTGACTTCACGGCCTCCAAGTCTCCCTGAGCAACTTCCCATTCCAATTTGGCCACGTCTCGTGCTGCCGCCAGTTGTCGCAACGATCTCTGAAGCTTTAAGGCATCTTCGCTGACCTGATTTTTCGTCAGCTCCATCTGCTTTTTCGCGATCAAAGCATCGCCGTCAGCTTGCTCAGCCTTGGCCTTCTGGACGGAATTGAAGATGGGGAACCTGACATTCAGGCCACCGCTGAAATTGTTAGCGGTGTAATTGCGATAGTAGAGATCGTAATTGTTGTACTTGGCAAGATAGGCGTACTGCGACGCCAAATCGACGGTGGGCCATTTTAGCGCCTTGTGCTCGCCGATGGCCCTTGTCTGTGCGGACGCCACCTTTTGTTCCGCCTGTTTCACAGCGAGACTATTTTCCACGGCACGGGCCGGCAAATCTTCATCTTGCGAAATCACCGGTAGCTCCGGCATCGATCCCGGATCCACTGCGATGGCGCTTGCCGACAATCCCAACAGCGCCGCTAAATGTTCGCGGAGTACGTCAGCTTGTCCTTGCGCCTCGGCAATTCTCAACCGGATACGAGCCGCCACCAACTGGCTCTTGGTGAGGTCGAGCTTGCTGTCCACCCCTTGTTGCAGGCGCTGCTGGGTGACAAACTCCGCATTGTCGGCCGCGCTTTGAGCTTCACCTAAGACTTTAAGCTTGCCGGTGAGCTGGTCGAGTTGTTCATAGGTCAGTGCCGTGTCCAGAATCACGGCGTCGCGTTTGTCTTGCACGTCCAGGGAGGTCGCATTCCAGTCGATCTTCGCCGCCTTGATGAATTGCCGAAGTGAGAGGTTGAAAAACGACTGGACCGAGTTGAAGTTCACCACCGAGGGCGCCGAGCCTTCCAGGGTGAGTGGAAATCCGTAGGAATAACCGAGGCCGGAGCCGATGGTGAGCTGCGGAATGTAGTTCGCGCGTACTTCCTCATAGGCCTTACGCGCTCGCCACTGGTTGATTGTGGCGATGCCCATGACTCCGCTGTGCTGCAATGCGAGGTCGACTGCATTGCGGAAGGGAATGGGCTCCGGGACCGCAGTGTCGGCTGCAGTCCCAGTCGCGCAGGAAAGGACGAGCACACCAGCGAGAGCGGCCACCCTCACAGCACAATAAACCCGAGTCATTCTGAAACGGCGGGGCCTTGGGGGCATCCTTGCTCTACCTGGTGAAGCGATTTGAAGATATCCGGCTACTGCTGCCGGCCAAGAGCTTTTCGCGCGCGGTCAAAACTGGACGCCAGAGCGAGCGACGCCTCATATTCCGAGTTGGCGGCCGAACCGCGACCCATCTTCTCGTAGACCTGTCCCAACAGGTAATGAGCGCGGAAAGCCGGTGCATTTTCTACCAGTCCACCGGAATCGAGATACTGCTGTAAATATTGCACCGCCTCCGGAAAGTCCCGGCCGCTCAGGTACAGCTCATTGGCAGCGTCAAAATAGTTCTCCGCACTCCGACTCGGCTGCGTCATGGCCGTCAGAACGCTCTTCTGTGCGTCGTCATAGCGTCCTCGGAGGCGGTAATAATCGGCCAATCGCAACCAGTAGGTTGCAGGATTGCGTGCTTCCTCAATGGCGCTGTGGAACTCGCTCTCAGCCTCATCGTACCGTTTTTCCCTGGCAGCAACCTGCGCCAGGATCAAATGTGCCTCGGCAGCGTTGTATTTGCTGATCTCCGCCGCTTGATCACGCGCCTTGTCGAGTCCCCCACCCATGATCGCCGGAGCTTGCGTGTAGTACTGGGAAAGATCGCTGCGGGCCTCGACGTTCGCAGGCGCCAGTTGGACTGCGCGCTCAAACTCATTCTTCGCCTTGCGCGCGAGTCCCGCCGCAGCCAGCGGCTTCGCATCTCCCGCCTTCCTGCCATAGGCTCGGGCCAGCCAAAGGTGATAGCTGGCGTCCTGGGGCCGCTCAGCGACTGCACGTTCCCCCCACTTCACCGCGTCGTTCCAGCGCTCCATGGCATAGTAGGCGCGAGACAGCAAGTTGAACGACTCCGCATCATCCCGATTGCTTAGCGCGCTGATGGCGTCATTCATGCGACCCAGTGATAGTAACTGCACGGGTGCCGGATCGGCGACGCCAAGAGCGGGAACCATCAGCAGCAGAATCACAATGAGAAATTTTGAATAGCAAAACTTCATGGGTTAGCGACTTTCACCGGCATTCCCTCTCGCAGGGACTGCATGTTGATAGCTCCCAACGCCAGCACCGCATTGTCTGTGAGGCCGCTGGTCACTTGAATTCGCGTGAGGTTAGCGACTGAGGTTTTCACATCACGTCGCTGCAACTCTCCGTTTACCACCTGAAACACAAATTGACCCTGAGCGTCCTGATGCACAGCTTCTCGGGGCACCGTTAGCGCGTTTTGCTGCCGCACAATGACGACAGCGACGCTAATGTTCGTGTTGGGCAGAAGTTTGAGGTCATCGTTCTCCACAACGCAGGTCACTTCGCCCACCATTCGCGTCCCGCGTTGCACCACCGTTGTCGGCAGGGCATCCACCGTTCCTTGCCAAACCCGCCCGGGGATGGCGTCCCACGTGACCTCGACCAATTGCCCCTTGCGAAGTTTGCCGATTTCAGGTTCATCCACGAAGGCGCGCACTCGCACCTTGTGGAGATCGGCAACTTGTAGCAGCAGATCTCCAGAGTTGACAAACGCGCCTTGCCGCACCGGCAGCGAATACACCATTCCCGCGCGAGGTGCAACCACGTTGGAATTCTTCAGCAACTCCTGCGCTGCCGCAAGGGAAGCGCGCGCTTCCGTCTGCTGGGCCTCGACGTGGCCAACCTCCTGCGTTGAGTAACGGCCGGTCAGCTTTTGCTGCAGCATTTCCACATTGGCTTCGTCAATGCGCAACTTGTTTTGTGCGGCATCCACTTCGGACTGGGATGCAGCTCCGGTCTGCAGCAAACGCTGCATGGCCTCCAGATTTCGTTGTGCGGCATCGCGATCAGCCTGGGCCTTGACCAGGGTATTGCGCGTCGTCAACAACTCGTCCTTGGTGCCGCCATTCTCTACGGTGTTAAGGTCGGCTTGGGCGCCCCTTAATTCCGCTTCGGCTCGCGCCGCCTGCGACCGCGCGTTAGCGTCTTCGAGTTGCAGAAGTATTTGCCCCGGCTTCACCCATGAACCCTGCTGAACATAGATTTTCTTTACCGTGGTGGCCATGGGAGCGTAGGCTTCGAAGTTATTCAAAGCCTCGATCTTGCCATTGGTGGCAATGCTTTCGGTAATGGTTTCGCGGTCCACGAGACCCACCCGAATCGGCACCTGAGAACGGTGCAGCGAGATGAAGGCCGCCAGCACCACCACGGCTAAAATCAGGCCGACGAGGATGATCCAAGTCCGCCTCGCGTGCGCATGGGGATAGCCGTTCTCAGTTGTAGCTGCCATTCTTGCTCGAATCTATAAGTATAACGTAGGACACAACTTCCCCTTCTCCAGGGGCGTTACTGGCAAGGTGCGGGAGCATCGGTTGCGTCTTGTTATCTGATGTTCGAGCTTGTCCGAAGACGCAGCACGCTCAGCCTTCCTCTGTTTGGACTCGCGATTTCACGTCGCGATAGCGCAGTGCGTGTCGCTACAATGAATCCATCATGGCAAAGAGTGCGCGTTATACGCCGGAGCACGCCGAGGCAGGTCTCTCGGCTAAACTTCCAGAAATTGAAACCTGGCCGAACCAGTTTCCCGGCTATGAGATCGTGATTGACATACCCGAGTTCACCTCCGTATGTCCTAAGACTGGCCTGCCCGACTTCGGGACGTTGTGGATTCGCTATATGCCCGACAAGTCTTGTTTGGAACTGAAGTCGCTGAAGGAATACCTGATCGGCTACCGCAATCTTGGCATCTTTCAGGAAAATATCGTGAACCGCGTTCTCCAGGACGTGGTCCGCGCCAGCAAACCGAAATGGGCGGAAGTTAAGGGCGAGTTCCGCCCGCGCGGCGGTATCGGCACCGTGGTGATCGCGCGTTACCCGAGGCCGACGAAATAAAACCCCAGCGGTTCTAGTATGTCCCCTCCCGCCTGGTGCCGAAATACTTACGGATGCCGAAGGTGTTGTATTGTCCCCAAGGGCCATCGGGTCCGAGCCATGCCGGCCCAAGCGGCTGATCGCGGGACCCGAAGCGCACCAGCTTCGGATGCGAGGTGAAGCGGAACTCGAAGCGCTTCGGCAGATCGATGCCAACGCCCCACTTGAATTCCATTCCGATGCCGCTCCATGACCAGGTATAGAGCGTCTGGGGAAGGTTCTTCCCAAAGAGAAAATTCGGTTCATAGAACAACATCAGGCGCTTCGCGACTGTCCTGCCGATCGGACGGATCTCCACATCACCGGAAATCTGGTAACGCCCGAAGGCGCTGCAAGGCGCGTCCTTGCCGCCGTATTGCGGCGCGCCGGCGTTCGCCGCGCAGAGGTTGGGATCAATCTCGTTATGCGGAGGAGCGATGTCGAATTGCCCCCATCCCCAATACCAGTCCTTGGGAAAAAACATGCGGTCCGAATTAGCCGCTGGTTTGGCGGTGGTAGTGGGCTGGGAATCAGCGACGGCATTTGCATCGGTTGCTGGCTTCGAGTCTTGTGCCAGCAGGGTGACTTGCAACATCAGACAAACCAGGAACAGCAGCAAACGTTTCATACACTCTCCGCGACGATAAGTTGGATTACGGCTGAGAAGGAGGGGACAAGTGCGGTGCCTCGCCGGCTTGTGCAGGCGGGAGAGATAGCGCCGGTTGGCAGTCACCGCGCGCATTCACTGGCCGATTCTTCTCCACGAGAGATTATCTTGCTATGGCCATCATGGGAAGGATTTTTGCGGAGGCGCACAACCACCTCTCTCTTTCGTCGCATGTCTCATAATCCGATCCCGGGTTCCAACGCGGAAGCGCAAGAATGCAAACCGTGAAGAGCGAAAAGCGAAAGGCCAAAAGCGAAGAGCGGACCGCTGCCTCCCCGTGTTATCCTCCGCCCACCCATGTCTGCCAAGACAAACGCCTGGGTCGCTCTACTGCTGCTGACGGCCCTGAACTTTCTCAACTACATCGATCGCAATGTCCTGTTTGCGGTACAACCATTGATCCAGAAGGAATTCCGGCTCAGCGACGAGCAGGTGGGCTTTTTGACCTCGGCATTTTTTGTCTGCTACATGATTGCCGCGCCGCTGATCGTGCCCCTGGCTGATCGCTTCCCGCGCCGGCGAATCATGGCGGCAGGCGCTTTCGTCTGGAGTCTGGCGACACTGCTAAGCGCAGTCACGCACAATTACGACGAACTCTTACTGCGTCACATTATCGTCGGCATCGGGGAAGCGACTTTCGTTGCCATTTCGCCGGCGTTCCTCGCCGATCTTTTTCCCGAGGCCGTACGCGGGCGGATCATGGGACTTTTTTATCTGGCTACGCCGGTAGGTAGTGCGTTGGGTTATCTGGTCGGCGGTTTCCTCGGAAACCGCTACGGCTGGCGCGCTCCGTTCCTGGTTTCGGCACTGCCCGGATTCCTGCTGGCTTTGGGCGTCCTGGCATTGCGTGAACCCGTTCGCGGCGCCAGTGATCACTTGGCAGACAGCCTTGAGCGTGGTTCCATGCGCGGACTGTTGCGCAACCGGGCCTTTTGGACCATCAGCCTCGGTGCGGCCATGATGACCTTCGCCATCGGCGGTCTGCAGGTGTGGATGCCCACCTTCCTGACTCGTATCCGCCATGTGCCGCTGGATCGAGCTAATATTTCCTTCGGCGGCATGACCGTAGTCGCCGGCACGGTGGCTACCTTGCTGGGCGGATGGCTGGGGGACCGCTTGCTACGCCGCACGCCAGCGGCCTACCAACTCATCTCAGCGATCGGAATGACGCTGTCGATTCCGGCAATCGTTGTGGCCATCTACTTCACGGGGCCGGCGATGTATCCCGCGATTTTTCTCGGTGAATTCTGCCTTCTACTCAACACCGCTCCACTTAATGCCGCCCTGGTGAATTCTGTGAGTGCCCGCATTCGCGCCACGGCGCTGGCGGTGAACATATTCATCATCCACCTGCTGGGAGACGCATTTTCGCCAACCCTTATCGGCTATATCTCAGACAGGACCAATCTTCAGACAGGACTGATGTCAATGATCGTCGCGGTTGCGCTTTCGGCTGTGGTGTTGTTCTATGGAATGCGCTTTGCGCCGAAGATTAGCGGCGAGCAATTAGCGATTAGCAATTCAAGCAATTAGCACCTAGCAACATGGCCAACTGCTGAAACAACGCCCTCCCGCGAGACGCGAGAAGGCGTTTGGATCGTGCAATGTGTTGTCGCAAGGCAGCGAAACTGGCTATTTGGTGAAAGCCGCGATGGCCGATGCTTCGTCGTCTCGTACATCAAAGACGGTGTAAAGCTTGGTGATCTGCAGCAGGTCGTGCACCTTCTTGGTTAGATGCAGCAGCTTCAATTCGCCGCCCTGGTTGCGCACCGACGTGAAGGCGCTAACCAGCTCGCCGATGCCCGAGCTGTCGATGTAGCTGACATCGCCCAGGTTCAACAGGATTTTCTTCTGCCCTTTCCCAAGCAGGTCCTTGATGGTATCGCGCAACACCACACTGCCTTCACCCAGAGTGATTCGTCCACTCAAGTCGACAATGGTGACACCGTCTACCTGCCGGGTACTTGCTTTCATGCTCACGTGGAAGCCTCCTGACGGTCCAGATCACTGTTCTGGAGCCGCTTGATCAAAGTAATTTCAGTGCCGGGGTCTAGTTTACGAAAGCGGACTTCATCCATAAAAGCCCGCATTAAGAATATGCCACGGCCGGACTGTTTCATAAGATTTTCAGGGGCAAGCGGGTCAGGAACCTCGGCCGGGTCGAGTCCCTTTCCCTGGTCGGTGATCGTGATGATCAACTCCCGTCCGTTTTGCTCGAAGGTTAAGTTTACACTCTTGGACGGATCGTAGGCGTTGCCGTGCAGCACCGCGTTGATCATCGCCTCGCGAACCGCCATCGAGATTCCGCTCCGCGTGTCCTCATCGAAACCAGCCTGCGACGAAATCTGGTCGGCCATTGCTTCGGCCTTGTTCACGCTTTCCAGCGTGGACTCCATCCTGTATGAAACGCGTTGTGGCGCGGTCATCAATCGGCCCGTTCCGTCCTGTTCAGTGCGCGTCCGAGGTCCAAAGGAACAGAATCTCCAAGATGGAGCAGTTTGCCCTTTCGGGCGGTACTTGTCAACGCAGGTGTTGTTTAGGTAGTGGCTCAATTTGAATTTTCAGGGTTGCTACACGTATTCTAGCGATCTAGGGACACAGGCAGGGCGCAGGTAGCGGGCTTGCTTTCGGGCGCGATTCGTTCTCGGCGGGTAATATGGGCCTTGTGTTCATCGGGAGACGATGTGCCAGTCTTGAAGTAAAGATCACCGCCTTTGGTCCTGATTTCAATCGGGTCGCCGACTACCAGATTTGTCGGCTGATAACTGCCGCGCAGAAAGGCCTCGTAGTTGACGATATAGGCAATGTCCTCAACCTGAATCGCCAAACAGAACGAATACTGAGCGCGAGCGCTTCCGCTTCCGGTTGGATAGGCTCTAAAATCCACCAGCTTTGCGGCCTGGTAAGCGGGCTTATCCTTTGCGCATGCGAGAGTGCCAGATCTGATCGGTTCATTTTGAAAAGGCCCAACTGACATTGGGCCTCTGGCAATATGACGTTCTGTCTTGTCTCGTCCTACCGAATCCAATTGTAACCCGGAGTCGGCGAAATGAAGAATACTCATAGCCGTTCGGCCACCTCGAACAATGCCAGCTGTGAGCGGTCGGCGAAAACAAAACAAAGCACCGAAGATAAACGGGGAGCACCGAAGATCGTTGCGCCTGGTGCGGGAAAGCCGCGGGTGTCCGCATATTTTCGCACGACAGCAAGGGACGGGTCGAAAGTAATGTGCGGGGTGCCAACCTCGCCTTCGCGCTCCACAACCAACACGGTATTGTCTGGGCCGACTCTCGCCACGCCAGTGACGGTCGCGATCAGACGGGGGCAACCACCCACGGAAAGCACCGCTTGTAACTTCGTTGATTCGGTAATCAGTTTGTGCAGAAGATCGTTGGCCTCCTGTGCGGTTAAATCAGCACCTGTACCAGAAGACATATTCCTCCTCCTTGTGAGACTTTGTGGCGTCGAAGAGGCGAGATACTGGGCTGAGAGCCTTGGCCTTGGATACCAGCAGTCCTATTCGCTTCTCGCCCAACTGTTATGCGGCGCAGCCGAGCAACTCTGACAAACTCCAAACGTGATCGGTCAGCCCCGCTTCCATCGCGGGAGTGACGCGCAGCGTTTGATGCACTCGACAGAAGTTGTAATAACCAAACCAGAGCGCCACGGCAGCCGCGTGGTTCTCGACTTTCTTACTGAAAGCATTTGTCAGGCGCGTGAATCGCCGAATGCCCATCCTCATGCTGAGGTTTTGGCGTTCAACATAACTCGTGCTGACGTGCTTTGGATCGGGATCGCCCATCACAGTTTTCATCTCGCAACCGATGCAAGTTGCGGGGCTGTACCGCGAATCGTCAGGCGTTGATGCCCCGAAAATCTTATGGAGCTGGGCGTAATCGACCTCCATCCCAAAGGCATCTTCGATGGCCTGCAAATAGGGCCGATGTGCGTCCGTGGTGATCTGCGGACGGCCAGCGATACGGTTGGCAGCATCGCACATGAAGTTGTAGGCCGAATGCTTGCCGCGATCTCCGACGTAGTAGGTGACGCAGAGCTTCGTGTCGGCGTCGATTGCCGTCCACGTCCACACGTCGCCCCAGCCATTCTTCTCTTGCTCTGGCGTGACGTTCTTTTTCTTCGCGCCGACAAAGGCCCATATCTCATCGCATTGCAGACGGCGGACACGAACCTTGCGGACATGGCGATCATGCAGGTTTGCGCACGCGTCGGCCACGCTGAGCAAAAGGGTGGTGATGGTGTTCCGCGCCACTCCGGTCATCCTGGACGTGGAACGGATACTATTGCCCTCTACCAATGCGGCTACCACCCGGATTTGCTGGTCTTTTGTTAAGCAATTCATAATTGAAATATATGCTTGAGCGTGAGAACTGTCAAGTAAAAAGCGCCTCCCGCAATGGGAATCCCTGCTGACACTACTGGATAGGGCTTTACAGACCGGGGATGGTCATGCCATACTTTTGAACGTGCGGGGGCTGAGTATTCCTCATAGTCCCCCGCATGGCTAGGCTACCGACCTACGCCGGAGAAGATGGGTATTCAAGCGTAACGGCGAATTTCCAGATCCGTATCCGGAGACGCCGCTTCCCCTTGATTGCCCTGAAATTCAGATCAATCAATTTTGGGATAAGGCTCACGTCCTTTCCTGAAGCTCGGCTTGAACTGAGATGCCTCCTGTCAAGAGTGCTCAGCTCAAGCCGTTCTGCTTTATGCTGCCGCAGAACCTGTTTTAGCCCAAATGTTCGAGACTCCCTCGTTGCGGACTTTCTTCACTACGCCCTTTGTGGCGAGTGTGCCGAGGGCTTCATTCACTGCGACCTTGGGCTTTTTCGCTTTGAACTCAAAACCGCTGGCCTGCAAGCGCTCCGTCACATCTTCGGAAGTGAACTCCGACTTGGCGATCGTTTTCAACGCTCCGCGAATGGCGAGGAGCAGGTAGCCGTGAGGACGATGGCCGTTTCCATTATGGGCGTTAGGGTGGGGTAGTCGTTTCGGGTTCATTGTAGCGGTGCCTTTGTGGGCTCGATGGATCTCCCCCTTACCCAAAAGCGTATCCCGCAAAAACGCTACCAACCGCTCCTGGTCTTTTTCGCACTCACAGACCAGTTCATCTATGCGTTGTAGCTTGTGGATATGTTCGCGGATAGCCTCGCTGACCCCGCCTAAGTTGGTCGCCATATCTTTACCCTCTCCATGAACATAACACGGGGAGAGGGAATGTCCAAATGTTAAAGTGAAGGATTAGGGTTGGATTTCCACAGGCTGAATCGGCAGCATGAACGGGATAGGAGGAATTGCCGCCCTTAGCCCTTTTTCCATCTGGCCTTGGCGGCTTTCTTTGCAATGGCAGAACGACGTTCGGGCGATAGACCTTTGGCTCTTGCTTTCCCGCCCTTCTTACCGCCCTTGCTACCGAGGGCTACAAAGTGAGGATTTCTGGTGTCGGGTTCGAGGGGGGTTCCGTCCATGCGTTCGCCGATTGCCTTTTCCACGACTTCGCGGGCGATCTGCATGAAGTCGCGCTTTGTGCTTGAGCGTTTCGCCATGACCGCACCATGCCATAATTCAGGAGCGGACGCAAGCGGACGGCATTTCAAATTGAGCCACTACCGTTGTTTATATCTCAAACCGTCATGAAGATCATCGTCGCGTTTCCGGGGTTAACAGTGTTCCGAAAGCCCGCTTCTAGCCCCGTCGCTCACCAGGACGCGGGATCGGCATCTCGTTCTTTATGACCTCGCCGTTTCCGGGGCGCCAGTGCGGAAACTCCCCATCATCGCTGGGGATTCCTGTACGGATGATAAATTATTGCTATTCTCTGTGAAGTATCTGAGCTCTGGGGCAGGAGTAGCGGTGTCATCGGTTCTGTCGAAACCTGGAAAGAAGGATCGAAAGGGAATCGAATCTCCTCCGAGCAAAGGCGCGTCCGCTGCCTACAATTCGCGATCCTGGGTCTTGATTCTGGTCCTTCTGGTCACGACGATCGCGTTGTACTACCCCGTCAGCCATCACCCATTCGTCAACTACGATGACGACGCCTATGTATCCGCAAACGCCCACATCAAGTCTGGCTTGAGCTGGGATACGCTTCGATGGTCTTTTACGACCTTCTATTCCGCCAATTGGCATCCCCTGACTTGGCTTTCCCATGCCCTCGATTACCAGATGTTTGCGCTGGATCCGGGCGGACACCATGAAACCAACGTAGTGCTGCACGCCTTGAATGTGCTTCTGCTGTTTTGGGTGTTACTGCAGGCGACAGGTTCCTCCGGGCCAAGTTTGATGGTGGCCGCATTGTTTGCCTTGCACCCGGTTAACGTCGAATCGGTGGTCTGGATCTCCGAGCGCAAGAATCTGCTGAGCATGCTGTTCTTTCTGCTCGCATTGGGTGCTTACCGGTGGTATGCACAAAAGCCTCGCGTCACCCGATACGTGCCGGTCGCCGTGCTATTTGCATTCGGCATCATGGCCAAACCGCAGGTGATTACTTTCCCGTTCGTGCTGTTGCTTTGGGATTACTGGCCGCTGCGAAGGATGTTTGCCGGCGGCGAGGAAGCGTCTCTCGGTGAGACGTTGGCTGCGAAGCCGGCGCAAAGTCTTTTGCGGCTAGTCTTGGAGAAACTACCTCTTTTCGCCATCTGCGCAATCAGCGCGGCGATTACGCTAAAGGCACAGCGGGCGGCGGGGGCCATGAGCGGGATTAACTGGCACCCATTTTCTGTCCGGCTGCAGAATGCCATTGTCGCCTACGTGCAATATTTAGGAGCGGCGTTCTGGCCTTCAAACTTGTCCCTTTACTACCCGCATCCAGGAGGTTCATTGCCTTTCTGGCAGGTGGTTGTGGCAGCCGGTATCCTCGTCGCGGTCACCTCGCTTGTGCTGGCCGGCCGCCGCTGGCGTTATCTCCTGGTGGGTTGGTTTTGGTTCCTGGGGACCCTGGTACCGATGACTGGCCTGGTGCAAGTGGGCAATCAGGCCAGGGCCGATCGCTATGCATACCTGCCGTTCATCGGCTTGTTCATCATGGTGTGCTGGGGCGTAAATGAGTGGGTACCGCAGCGGCGCATTTCCCGAGCGGTGTTGGCCGCCGTCAGTGCGGTTGTGTTAGTAGCGCTCGTCGTAGTGACCCACCGCCAGATTGCCTATTGGGACGACAACATCACTTTGTGGTCACATGCGGTCCAGGTCACGACTGGCAACTATATGGCCGAAGATCATCTGGGTGGGGCGCTATTGGCCGATGGCCAGATTGAAGCGGCGATGCCGCATTTCTATCGAGCGGTGGCAATCAATCCGAATGATCCTGACGCTAGCCTCAACATTGGTGGCTACCAGCAACAGCATGGCAACTTTTCGCAAGCCATCACGCAGTACAAGAAGGTCATCAGTAGCACGCAGGACTCGCTCGTCCTGAGCGCGGGAGTGCGAGCGAAGGCATTCAGCAACATGGGCTATACCTATCGCGCGATCGGCGATTTACCTCATGCGCGAGAGAGCTTTGAAGCGGCCGTAGCCGCAGACCCTGGCTTCGGCGACGCATGGCTCGGCTTGGGGCTGGTCGAGCAAAAGTCCGGAAACCTTGCAGCGGCGATTCATGCATTCTCGGAGGCCATGAAAGCCCAGCCGTCGGATTGGGGGTATCTGCTGCTTGCACGGACCCTCGAGCGAAACGGCGACGATAAAGCGGCGCTGTCGGCCACTCGGCAGGCGCAGAGTATGACCCGAAACCTGGACAGTGCGCAGCGCGGCGCTGACCAACTGCTGGCGCAATAACCGGCGCCTGTGGCCGCGCAAATGTAAGCCCGACGCTGCCCGATTCAGCGGTGCTATCCTCTACTCGTCGCGCCATGCGCATTACCAGCCGCAAAACAACCATCGCGTTCTTCATCACCCTGGGCGTCTGTCTGGCGGTGGCGGCGACGGTGCTCAGCACCAGCTGGGTCATTCTCAACTGGCGCGAGATCGTGCCCCTAATTCTGGGAGTGGTCTTCTTTGGTTTTATCATTGCCGGCGTCATCCTCAACACCATTTTTCTGGTCCGTGAAATCCGGCGCAATGAGCAGCAAGACAGCTTTCTCAACGCGGTCACCCATGAGCTGAAGACGCCGATCACCTCCATCCGCCTGTACCTGGAGACTTTGCAGAAGCGCAACGTGGATGAGGAACAGCGTCGCGAGTTCTATCAGGTCATGCTGGACGATACCCAGCGCCTGATAGGCACGGTCGACCAGGTACTGCGCGCCGCCCGTGTGGTGCAGAAGAACGCCATACTGCCGCGCAGCGAGGTTGAAGTTGGGCCTCTGGTGCAGGACGCGCTGGATCTGGCGCGCTCGCGGCATCATCTTTCGCCCGACGCCATAGACTGGACGAAAGACGGCCGGCCGGCCGAGCGGCTAACCGTCATGGGAGACCGGGAAGAGCTAGCCACTGCGTTGTCCAATGTGTTCGACAATGCGGTTAAATATTCGCAGAAGGATCCTGCCATCCGGGTCGAGGTGCTTACGCCCGATCTGCGGCATGTGCAAATTCGAGTACAGGACAATGGAATCGGTATATCTCGCGGCGAGCTAAAACGTATCTTCAAGCGTTTCTATCGTGTGCTTACACCGGTCACAACTCAGGTGAAGGGCAGCGGATTGGGGTTATTCATCGTGCGCGCCATCGCGCACCGCCACGGTGGCAAGGCCTTTGCGGAAAGTGAAGGCACAGGCCGAGGGACGACTGTCACCATCCAATTGCCGAGGAATTCGCAGTGAGCGACATATTGCTGGTCGAAGACGAAGAGCATCTGGCGCGAGGATTGAAGTTCAACCTGGAAGCCGAAGGCTATCCCACAACGGTAGTCGGCGACGGCGAAACTGCGCTGGAATTGCTGTTGAAGAACCACAATCAGTTTGATCTGTTGGTCCTCGATGTCATGCTGCCGGGCAAAGACGGCTTCGCGGTGGCCACGGAGTTGCGCAAAGCGAACCATTACATTCCTCTGCTCATGCTCACCGCCCGTGGTCGACCGGAAGATGTGCTGAAGGGTTTTGCGTCGGGGGCCGACGACTATCTACCTAAGCCGTTTGATCTGGCCATTTTGCTGGCGCGCATTCGCAGCCTGTTACGTCGCCGCGATTGGAGCCGCACTTTACTCACCGACCCTCCGGCCGAAGCCCGAGTGGCCGAACCCGAAGACGCCAACTCCCTACGCGAGTTCGACGTCTATACCTTCGAAGGCAAGCAGGTTGATTTTGGGACGCTGGAGTTGCGAGCCCATGATCAAGTGTTTCGCCTGACCCTCATGGAAGCCGAACTATTGCGGCACCTGATACGCAACAGCGGGAAGATCGTCTCGCGCAAATCCATTCTCGAAGAAGTATGGGGATTGCACGAAGACACCGACACGCGCGCTATCGATAATTTCGTGGTTCGGTTGCGCAAGTATATCGAGAAGGATCCGTCGCATCCTCAACATCTGCTTACCGTACGCGGAGTAGGTTACAGGTTCCTGCCCACGCCAGCCGTTACCCCGGCCCATCAGCGGAGGCGCGATTCGGACCCTGCCAAGTAAGACTTTCCTGCTTTGATCTCCATGAACCTTGGCTTGTGACCTTTGCCGTTGTTCTGTTTTTAAGGCGGGCGTAAACTGCAGCCGCAAGTATCACCTATATTGCAATCGGAGATCGCTCTTATTTTTGCGGGTCAAGCCCTTTTCCTCAAGGAATGAGTCCCGCGAGCCTCCATGGGAGTTGCACTCATGAGAATTCGTGCAATTGTGTTTTGTTTGACAGTTTGTGCCTTATCAACATTTCCGATGGTCGCGCAAAACAACGTTCGACTGACGGTCAGCGTCAGCAGCGCCGATGGAGCCCCGGTCCGCGATGCGAAAAAAACAGACTTCGCCGTGCAGGCTGAAGGTAAACCGCAGACCATCGACACCTTCGTCGCGGCTTCAGAGACGCCCGCCGCACCGCCGCTGGAGGCGGGCCAGTTCACGAATGCCCCAGACGTAACTCAGTCGGGGGCGATTTTTGTCGTGCTCGATACCATCCATACTCGCTACCTTGACGAGCGTGACATGCGCGCCATGATCCTGAAGTTCATGGGGCGGGCAGCGCAGTCCAAACATGCGGTAACCCTTGGCATCCTTAGCGATAAGGGTCTTACGGTTTATCACGATTACCGTTCCGGTCCGGATGTCTTGCTGGCGGCTTTGATCAAAGCGGGACTGGGAGGTATGAAAGGAGCGACTGCTCCCGCGGGTGTCGATGACGCATTGGTCACTGCTGAGGCGGCCCGGTTGACGGCCTTCAACAAAGGAGACCTTTCCAATGCGACGCCGCAAGAACAGTTGCTACGGTCCAACCCGCAAATGCCGATGATGATGTTTCAGGACGTAGGCCATGGGGCGTATGGTATGCCCGGACGTAAAGCCCTGGTCTGGGTTACCAATGCGGTGCCGTTCGACATCGACCCCAAAACGTTCAATTTCGTGTCGCCTAAAGCCACCAATCGGGGCGCGGCCGTGAACTTTAACGCCCGCGAAGCGGCCGACAGCCCCGGACAAGCCGGAGTGGCGGCTGGTGGATCGAGAGATGTTTTCAGCGGTGAGCAGGTAAAGAAGATACTGCCTGTTTGGCGTGCGAGTATGCGTGCGCTGTTTGACGGAGGAGTCGCGGTATATCCCGTCGAAGCCCAAAACAGCTTTACGGCCGGCAGTGATGCGTTTACCCAGGCAAGAATGAAACTCCTTGCATCCTTCACGGGCGGCAAGGCCTTTTACGGCGCCAACGATCCCTTCCCGGAGCTTTTGCAGATCAGCAACGGCAACGTTGGCGGGTACGTGCTCGGGTTTGCTGAGGGATCTCATGCCCCTTCTGAGTTCCAGCGCGTGCAGGTTACCGTGAATAAGCCCGTCTCGACCGTCAGCGCTCCTGAAGGATATTTTCCACACGAAGGCGTTCCGAAGTCTCAGGCGCAGGAGGAGGTGACCCTGGCGCTGCAATCACCGCTGGCCTACACAGGGATTCCCTTTAGCGTCACGTTCACCGGCAACCAGGATGCCGCGGGCAAGAAGAAGGTCAACATGACCATTTCGCTCGCTGGCGATACCGGCGTGCTGAACGAAGCTACCCGCAGTGTCGATCTTGTCGTAGTCGCGGTTGCCAAGGATGCCAAAGGCGCGACGGTAGGCAAGCTAAACGAAGGCGCTGGCGGCCAGTTTCCACCCGAAGCGGTTGCGCAGATCAAAGAACTGGGGTTTCAACTGAAGCGCTCGATCGAGGTCACACCGGGAGACTTGACTATCCACTTTGTGATTCGCGACAACCAGACCGGACGCATAGGCAGCCTCATCGTGCCGCTGAAGGTCCAGTAGGGAAACAAGGAGTCCGCCGACCGGAACGAATCTCACCACTGAGGCACAGAGATCACCAAAAAACACCATAAGAACTCCGTGTCCCCCGTGTCTCCGTGGTGAATGTTTGTCGGCGGAGCGGATGAGCGTCTTTCGCTTACGCGGGTAGCTAGCGGCCGAACTCCAGAACGGTGATGTCCTTGAATGGCCATACTGCGGGCGCTCCAAATATGGACTGCAACTTGGCGGCAACCGCCGGAGAATCGTCTCGCAGATCGTCTCGACCGGGACCTTCGCGCCGAATCATGATCCAGACATGGCGGAATCCGCGCGAGTTGGAGTTGAGCGCCTGCAGCAGGGTTCTGTCATTGTCCCCTACGCCGTAATACGGTTGAGTGAACACATGCAAAGCCGGCGCGTGCGGGTCGAGCTGGCGATAATAATCAAAGCCCACGATAGCGTAGAACGGGTAGATGACAACCGCGTCCCCGGACTGCGCTGACGCGAGAATGACATTCGTGGCACTGCGCCAGTCTTCGCGTGGCTTGCGATAGCCCATGATCAGCGTTGGAATCGAAGTCGCACACAATATCACTACAAGCCAAAAGCCAACATGCCGCTTCGGCAACGCGCTCATTCCGCGGCCTGCCAGCATCACAGTGGCTGGAAGGCTGAAGATCATATACCTCTGCACGAAGACCGGATGACGTAGCGACACTAGTGCGGTGAGCGCGACCGGCACTATGGCCCACGAGATGACTAGCATTCCTCGCCAGTAACTGTTGGGCGTAGAGTTACCACGGCGCTCGCGGCGAATCGCAATCACTCCCGCTACCCAAAGGATTGCTGACACCAAAAATTTCTCGCCACTCCCACCAAGAAACAGCGCGAGATGCAGCAATTGCTTAGGAGTCGGTTTCGGCATCCAGGGGAAGGTCATAGCCTGCGGCGGAACGCGCAGCACGTAGGTGAGTCCTGGCGCTGCGATCGCGAGAATCGCCAAGCCGTGAATGATCATTCGTGTCCAAGGCGTTGGTTTCTTGTGGAAGAACAGCGAGCAGGCTTGCGCGACCAACACAAGGGCCCCAAAATAGTGACTGTAAACTGCGAGGACGCCGAAGAGAGTCCAAAGGAGCCAATCTCTTTCCCGGCCGTCCTCAACCGCTCGCGCGAAGAACCATGACGACACCAGCACCAGGAGAATCGTCATGGTGTAACTGCGGGCCTCCTGCGAGTAGTACACGTGGGTGGGACTGAACGCCAGGATGGCGGCAGATGCCAACGCCGCTCCCACACCGACCAGTTTCCGGGCCACAAAGTAGATCAACGGAATCGACGCGATACCGCATAAAGCGGCTGGAAGGCGGACCCAGGCTTCGCTTTGGCCCAGATGGAGCCAGCCTCGCATCAACAGGAAGAAGGCGCCCTGAAAGCTGGCCTCGCCATACCACCAGACATGAACAAAGTGTGGCCACGCCATTCGCGCCAACGTCACCGTGGCGCCTTCATCCAGCCATATACTCTTCGCGCCGAGGTGGAAGAGACGGAAGGCAGCCCCGGCGAGGGTTAGGAAAGTGAGAAGCAAGACCCGGTCGCGGCGGGAGAATTCTGGAGCCGTCATGGGGAGTCGCTTCGATGCAGGATGGGCGAGCGGACGCTCGCTGGCTGCGGGCATAAGCAGTAATCTTAGTCGTTGCAACGCGTTGCCGCTATAGGGGTCCTTCGACTCCGTCGCGCAAATGCGGCGCGGCTTCGCTCAGGATGACAAGTACTATACCAGTCACTCGGAACAGTTCTAGCGCGCGCGGGCGAGCACTAAGGTCACGTCGTCCGGTTGTTCGCCGCCGGCTATCCAGTCGGTGACGGCGCCGGTTACCAGCTCGCTGATGCGCGCTAGCGGCTGATCGCGGTGCGCCTGGATCAGCTCAATCAGGCGCTCCTCGCCGAATTCGCCAAACTCGTTCTCTGGCTCGGTGACGCCATCGCTATAGGCGATGAACATGTCTCCGGGCTCCATGCCGATCGTGCTCTCGTCATAGCTCATCCCGTCGAATAGACCTACTACCGTACCGGAGGTCTCCAGACGCCTGACTTGGCCATTGCTGCTCAGTACTAGTGGAGGAAGGTGCCCGGCATTGGAATAGGTGAGCGAGCGCGAGCCAGCGTCGAAGCAGCCCAGGAACATGGTCGCGTACTTCTCCGGCGGCGTGCTGCGATAAAGCTGATAGTTCAGCGTGGCCATCAACAATCCGGGAGCGAGTTCGGAATCGTTAACGCCGTCGCCACGATAGTACATAGGAAGAGCGCTGTCCTTAGGCAGTCCGGCGTCGAGTGCTACCGACGCCAGGGTTCGCTCCGGCTCCAGCGAGTAGGCGCGAACAAACGCGTGTACCGTGGCCATCAAAAGCGCCGCGGAAATACCTTTGCCGCTGATGTCGCCTACCGCCAGCACAAGCCGGTCTTCGCGTAGCGGAATGAAATCGTAATAGTCGCCGCTCACGGTACGTGCCGGTCGGCACACTCCATGCACCTCAAGCATGGGCAGGCCGGACAAATCGGCGGGGAAGAGCAGGGTTTGCACCTCGTGTGCAATCGCCAGCTCGCTCTCTAGACGCTGTTTTTCCTTTTGCTCGTTCATCAAGGTCGACAGCGACTGCGTCATGGAGTTAAACGACCCTTCCAAGGCGGCCATCTGATCGTGGGTGCGGACTTTGATGCGATGAGCCAGGTCGCCCCGATTCACGTGTTGGGTGGCGACGTACAGGTCGGACACGGACTTGGTGATGCTGCGACTGAGGCGCATGCCGATGAACAGTGCGATCAGCTCAATGATGCCAAAGAAGATTGCGATGCCGACCAAGCCATCGAGAAATATCTCGGCCTTATCTCCCAGCGCGTTAAACAGGGTTCCGTACAGCATCGAGGGCCGGGTATCCACCAGCACCAGGCCGGTTAGCGACTTTCCTGTGCGCCAATCAATCGCGCTGAATCGTGTGGCAAAGGGAATGTGCACGTCGAAGGCGTTTGCGGGAGGTGGAACACGACCAGCCACCACCCTCGAGCTTGTATTCTCCCCCGACAAGCTCACCGTCGAGTGCGCGTCGCCCACGTCGACGTCCAGCTTGTCTTTGCTCAGGTTATATCTCTTGGTGGTCGGCGATTTAGGAATGGTAGCGGAACTACCCGTTGCAGCGTTCGATTGCGGCTCCGTTTCTTCCTGGTCTGGAGGAAGCACGGCCACCGATCCTAACTGCGACGTTGCCATTCGCAGCAGCTGCGGAGTGACCGGCACATTAGAGATCACCGTCAGTTGATGGGAACCTGCTTCCACATGTTTGACCACCCGCAAGTGCAGGCGTTTGCCGTCGAGCACAAACCCGGCAAAATCTCCCTGGATTGCAGTCGATGGTCGAACTGGCGCAATGTCTGGAGCTGGTCGGCCCGCCGCCAGCACAAATGGTTTGTCCCCGTCCCACACGCTCACTACGCGATTGCGGAAATTCTCGTCTGAAGCGCTGGAGATCTCGGCGGCAATCTGCTCATTCAACTTTTCAGAGCGCGCCAAACTACGAAACTGCATGGCCAGCGAGCGGTTGGCCGACTCCAGGTGGTGCAATTCCGACTGCAAATCCGACATGGCGACGTAGGTTGCAAATTGTCCCGCAAACAAATACCCGGCGAGTACCGCCATCATCACCAGCAAAATGACAGGAATCACGCCGATGAAGACGTAGGTGACGATTAAGCGATTACGCAGGCGCCACATGAGCCGCTGACGCACCCAGCGCAGGAACATGAGCGCGGCGCAAACAGCAAAGATGAAGATCAGGAAGGTCGCCCAACCGCTCAGCATGGTCCCACTGGGCGAGCGGAAGATGAGGCGCAGTCCCTCGAGGATCAACGCCAGCGCGCCAAACCACAATGTCGTGCGCCCTAACTTGGTTTTGGGGCGCAGCACCCTTCGCAGCCGGGCCTTGATTTCTCTGGACTCTGGAAGCTTGAACACCATAAGGTCTTGGAACTATTGCCGCTGCAATGGCGTTCGGCGCCAGTCTTAGAATACGGTTGGTCGCCGGGAAACGTTTCAACACGTACGAAATTTATGAAGTCGGGGCGCTCACTTAGATTTCCGGATAAAGATCGAAAAACGCCTCCACGCTTTGTCGTAACTGCCGCTCGATCTCCTCTTTCGAGCCGTCAATAATATGCAGCGTCACGTGCGCCTCGTGCCCGTTGTTCAGCTTGACCGTGCCCTCGCCTACTTCGGCGACTTCTTCAGACGGTAGAAGACGCATTCCATATACCAGGGTCAATTTTGCCATCCCCCGATTCTAAACGTTTCCCAAACGGCAGGCACTTGTTAGAATCCGGACGACGGCATTCTGCTCATCGGAGTTTTTGAGTAGCAAGTCGTTATTTTGTGTCTGCGCTTCGCGATGGGTGCGGTTGCATCTTCCGGCGCGAAGCGGAATCTAACCCCAGTCCTATGCCAGACAATGTGCGTAACGTGATCATCATCGGTTCCGGATGTTCCGGACTGACCGCAGCGATCTATGCTGCCCGCGCCAATCTTAGCCCGCTGGTCATTGATGGCCATGAGCCCGGCGGACAGCTTGCCATCACCACCCTGGTGGAGAATTTCCCCGGATTTCCTGACGGCGTTCAGGGACCGGAACTCATCGAGAACATGCGCAAGCAAGCGATGCGTTTTGGCACCGAGTTTCTCGCCGGACACGTTGCTAAGGTGGATCTCAGCCAAAAAGGCCCTGAGGGTAAGAAGCCGATCGAGGTGAATCTTAGGCCGCGAGACGTTGTTGACTCGCACTCTCATCATTGCCAGCGGCGCATCTGCGCGCTGGTTGGGCCTCGCGAACGAGCAGGCACTCATCGGCCACGGCGTGTCCTCTTGCGCCACGTGCGATGGCTTTTTCTTTTCGGGCAAGGAGATTGCTGTCATTGGCGGCGGTGATTCAGCCATGGAAGAGGCGCTGTTCCTCACTCGCTTTGCGACCAAGGTAACGCTTATTCATCGGCGCGGCGAGTTTCGGGCTTCCAAGATTATGCTGGACCGCGCACGCAAGCACGAGCAAATTGAGTTTCTCACCGACACAGTCGTGGACGACGTCTTCGACGCGAGCAAAAAGGAAGTCACCGGACTGCGGCTGCGCAATCTGAAGAGTGGCGAACAGTGGGACCTTCCGGTCAGCGCGATGTTTCTAGGCATAGGGCATACGCCCAACGCACAGTTCGTGGGTGAGCAGCTCGATCGCGATGGCGACGGGTATCTGATTCCCGAAGGGTATGTTTGTTCACGAGCGCCAGGTGTGTTCATCAGTGGCGACGTAGCCGATCGCCATTATCGGCAGGCGGTTACTGCTGCAGGAACAGGTTGCATGGCTGCTCTTGAAGCCGAGAAGTATCTGGAAGAGATTGGGAAATAGAGTTAATGTTCCGCCGCTCCGGCGAAAACCATTTACCGCCCTTCGGCTTCGGCTCAGGGCAGGCTTAGACACGGGGAACACGGAGTTCGTTAAATTTCTCTGTGATCTCTGTGCCTCTGTGGTCGATTTGAATCTCGACAGAAACGATCGAGACATATGGCAGCCTCCGCCTCCGACGACTTTCTCCGCGCTGAACGGGCGGCGCAGTTCATCCTCGAACATACCACCTTGCGGCCTGCAATCGGTCTGGTGCTGGGATCTGGACTCGGCGCCGTCGCCCACGGGCTCAGAGACGAGGTCGCGATCCCCTACGAAGAAATTCCACATTTTCCAAAGAGCACTGTCGAGGGTCACGCGGGAGTACTTGCCATCGGAACGCTCGACAACATTCCCTTGGCGGTGCTGCAAGGTCGCGTTCATCTCTACGAAGGCTATTCTCCCGGCCAGATCGTGCTTCCCGTGCGCGCTCTAGGATGCATGGGAGTGCAGGCCGTCGTGCTGACGAATGCCGCGGGCGGTATCAGCCCCGCATACAGCCGCGGCGGGTTGGTTGTGGTCCGCGACCACATCAATCTGCAAGGACAGAACCCGCTCATCGGCCCGAACGATGAGCGCCTTGGCCTGCGCCATCCCGACATGACGGACGCCTACAATGCGCAATTCCGGCAGTTCGTGCGTGGTGAAGCAGAACGAATGAGTGAAGGTATTCACGAAGGCGTGTATGCGGCGGTGTTGGGGCCTAATTTTGAAACCCCGGCCGAGATTCGTTTTCTGCGCACCATCGGCGCGGACTTGGTCGGGATGTCAACGGTGCCCGAAGTGATTGCGGCGCGCCATATGGGCATCGAGGTCTTGGCAATCTCCTGCGTGACCAACATGGCCGCCGGCATGACCGGCGAAAAGATTACCACCGAGGAAGTAGTGGAGACCGGCGAACGGCTGAGCGGCAAGTTTCTCGCGCTGTTGCGGGCGGTGCTGCCGAGAATCGACGGCTATCTAAAGAACCTCCCAACAAAATCCGATTAGCGGGCATCGTCGCAGCTCGCGAATGTCTGCGCTACACTACATTGCGCATGTCAGGGGAAACATATCTCATCGGGATTACCGGTCCTTCAGGCGCGGGGAAGACCTACCTGTCCACTCATCTGGCCGCGATCCTCCACGCCAGGGTGCTGGCGCTTGATCGTTACTATCGAGACCTTTCGCATCTATCTCCTGAGCAGCGGGCGCGAATGAATTTCGATGCTCCCGAGGCGCTCGATGAGGAACTCATCGTTGAGCAAGTTACGGCTTTGCGCAACAACCAGCCGGTGCAGCTGCCGACCTATGACTTCGCGACCCATACACGGACGCGGAGGACAGAGGAGCTGCGTCCGTCGGCCGTGGTTATTATTGAGGGGCTATTTACCCTGCATTGGCCCAAGCTGCGCGAATTGCTGGGCACCAAGGTCTTTGTCGACATGGATGACGAAGTTTGCCTGGCGCGACGGCAGGCGCGCGATGTGCGCGAACGCGGGCGTACTCCCGAGTCTGTTGTGGAGCAATATGCCGCGACCGTCGCTCCCATGGCGCAACGCTATGTGCGTCCCACCATCGTTCATGCAGACGTCGTGGTGTCCGGGAGCGAGTCTATTGGCGAGGGGGTCGACCGAGTGCTGGCGCACCATCGGAGCCAAATTGCCAATGCCCCAGCGCAGCATTACGCTGATCAGGCGCAGCGCTAGCTTATGCTCCCAATTCTGAGGTACAAATGAAGGTCCGCGCCGCCTGCTTTGCTCTTGCTCTGATGTGCCTGCTTGCGTCGTCCGCCAGTGCCCAAACCTCCGCGCACGACAAGGAAGTAAAGCTACCTTCCGGCAAGCTGCTGTCGTTGCCTGCACCCGGGGGGCCGCAGCGTACTAATAGTCTTCCCACTGCCGTGGCGCTCAGCCCGGATGGAAAGTACCTAGCCATTTTGAACAACGGATACGGCACGGCTGAGTCCAGGTTTCAACAGTCAATTGCTTTGCTGGAATTAACGAGCAATCAACTCCGGGACTTTCCGGATCCACGTCTTGCGCTGCACGCCAAGCAGTCGTATTTTCTCGGACTGGCCTGGAGCACCGATGGAACCAATCTGTATGCCTCGATCGCCTCGCTGACCGATCCTGAAGGGAAGAAGCGCAGCGATACAGGAAACGGTGTCGCTGTGTATCGCTTGCAGAACGGAACGCTGGTGGCGGACCGTTTTCTGAAGCTGCCTTTAGCGCCCCTTGGCCGCGGCAAACAATTTACTTACAACCCGAAGAGTGTTGCAGCCGGTGTCGCGAATCCCTATCCGGCCGGGCTGGCTGTGGTGAAGCGCGAAAACGGCGATGCGCTACTGATTGCGGAGAATCTCGCTGACGACGCGGTCTTGTTGGACACTCGTAGCGGCAAGGTGCTGCAACGCTTTGATCTGAGTCACGGTAAGTATGTTCCGGCTACTTTCCCGTACAGCGTGGTGGTCAGCGCCGATGGTAGCCGGGGGTGGTGTTCGCTATGGAACGCGTCGCAAGTCGCAGAGCTCGATCTGCGGTCTGGAAAAGTTGTACGACAGATCGCGCTCATGCCGCCGCAACGCGAAATCGATGCCTCCTCGCACGCGACAGCGCTCTTGTTGAGCCCGGACCAACGCCATCTTTACGTGACGCTCTCCAATCGCGACGCAGTTGCGGCGATCTCAACCGCAGACGGAGAGGTCGAGCGCTATCTCAGCACCAGTTTGCCGGGGCAGACTTATGGCGGCAGCTATCCCAACGCGCTTGCGCAATCGTCGGATGGAAGTAAGTTGTACGTCGCCAATGCATCGGCTGATGCAATCGCGGTATTTGATACGCGGACCGCAGTGTACGGATTGCGGAGTACTTCATCCCCACGGAGTGGTATCCGACCGCCGTAGTGGCCCTTGGCGGCGAATTGCTGATTGCGAGCGGCAAAGGGGAGGGAACAGGTTCTAACGCGGGTTGGGAAGATACCCCCGAACGTCCGGGAAAACGCAGCCATCCCTACATCGCGACGCTGATCCATGGTTCGATCGCACGAGTGTCGTTGGCTGACGCGGAAAGTCATCGCGACAAACTCACGCAGGAAGTCGTTCGCGGCAATCAGACGGAAGGGCGCACCGGTGTCATCAGCTTTCAACACGGCGAGAATCCCATCCATCATGTGATCTACATCATCAAGGAAAATCGCACCTACGATCAGCTCTTCGGCGACATCCCGGAGGCGAACGGCGATCCCTCGCTGGTGATGTACGGGATGGACATCACTCCGAACCAGCACAAACTGGCGCGGCAGTTCGGAATTCTCGATAACTTTTACGATAGCGGCGAGGTCTCCGGCGACGGGCATTCGTGGTCTACCGCCGCTATCACCAGCGACTATAACGAGAAGACCTGGGAGATTACCTATCGCGGTAAAGAGCGGCATTACGACTACGAGGGATTCGTCGGTGATCCAATCCCATGACGATCGGCATTCCCGACGTGAATGAGCCGGGAACAGGTTATTTGTGGGGCAATCTGGCGCGGCACAATCTGACTTACCGAAACTATGGCGAATACGTGAACACCTGGTGGTGTGAAGAGATTACCCAGAACAGCCCGGCGGCCGATGCAGCTTCTCCCGGTCGTCCGCTCGATTGCGCGCGCAAGGAAGTAAAGCCCGGCGAGGACCTGCCTGAGAAGCTGGGCGGAGGCAAGAGTCCCTACCAATACAAGATTCCGCTCATCGCCTACGATGCGGCCAACAAGCCGGAGTTGCGTGGGCATTTCGATCCCAACTTTGCGGACTTCAATGTGAATTATCCCGACCAGTTTCGTGCCGACGAATTCTTACGTGAGTTTGGAGCGTTCGTACACGCGCGTGAGAGTGGTACGGGCGAGCAGTTGCCCAGCTTCGTGCTGCTGCGCTTGCCCGATGATCACACCGCCGGCACACGTCCGGGATCGCCCACACCGAATGCTTCGATCGCCGACAACGATCTCGCGGTTGGGCGCGTGGTGGAGGCCGTTTCCAGCAGTCCCTATTGGGCCGATACGGCAATCTTCGTTCTGGAGGACGATGCGCAGGACGGCGCGGATCACGTGGATGCGCACCGCAGTATTGCGGTGGTGATCAGCAAGTATTCAGCCGGCACGCCACAACAACCTTCCGTGGATCATCATTTCTACACCACGGTAAACCTGATCCATACGATGGAGGTACTGCTGGGGCTTCCACCCATGAACAACAACGACGCATACGCAGCGGTCATGGCGCCCTTGTTCACCGGAGCAGGCGAGCAGCCGTCATTCAAGGCTGACTATCGCAACCGTGACAACGGAATGATCTATCAGGCGAACGCGGCGAACGCGCCCGGAGCTAAGCAGTCTGCCAAGTTGAATTTCAAGGTCGCAGATGCCGCGGACACAAATGTGCTAAATGCCATATTGTGGAGGGCAGCCAAAGGCGGGGTGCCGATGCCCGCACCGCGTCACACTGTCTTTCCGGCGGGAAGCGAGGACGAGGCAGATAAATAGCCGCGCCGCGGAAGCTGGGTCCTGAATGTGGGAGTTCGGATGGTGAACGGACCTTTCATGGAGTGTGCACCCAGGAATTATCCGCTGACCTCTCCCGCCAGCCAAGCCAGATACTCTTCACTGCCGCCCTGCACGGCCAATTCGACGCATTCCGGCAACTCGTAAGGGTGCAGTTCCTTGAACGCCGACCGCAGTAGCGCGGCGTGTTCGGTGGTCGTCTTGATTACCAGCAGATACTCTGGCTCGTTTGCGATGTTTTGCTTCCAGCGGTAAACGGAACGGATCGGTCCGACGATGTTCACACACGCCGCCAATCTGCGCTCTACCAACTGCAAGGCCAGTTTGTCGGCGTCTTGCTTTTGTCCGATTGTCGTAAGCACTATGCGCGCGCTGGTCATCCGCTACCCCCGCCGTGAAGATTTGGGTTCAGACTGTACCACGGCAGGAAATCAAAATTGCGGCCAGTGATCTGGGCAAACAATGCCGGGAGTCATTTGCCGATCTTGGTTCCCCCTCCATTTTCGACGGAAGTTGCGCTTGACGCCCGAGGTCATTCGGAAGTTCACTAGAAAATTAGTGTTACGCCGGGCGACAGATTTGCGAATATTGAAATGGTGCTAACCGTTCGTATTGCCGGAGGCTGGTTCTACCGCATGCGCCGCTTGCTGGCGACGCTATGTATTGGCGCGCTGGCTGTCTTCATCGGTTATAAGGTGATCTTCGGCGCTAATGGCATGAAGGTCTACGAAGACAAGCGAGCCGAAGCGGTCCGACTTCAACAGCAGATTGGCGACGAAAAAACGGTAAACGAGCAACTGCAGCGCCAGGTCGATAGCCTGCAACGGGGAGATCCCAGCGCCATCGAAAAAGAAGCGCGCGAACAACTCGGATACGTGAAGCCAGGTGAGATCGTATTGGTCGAACCGCAGGCTAAACCGACACCAGGCGCGCCCCCGCAGTTGCCGAGAATACCAACCCGAAGTAGCAAAGCCAACTCTAAGATAGATGTAATGCGCTTCAAGCCGATCTTCGAGCGCTGATTCTGCGGCCCACGTTTTTTCCGCGTAAGTCCACGTTCTGGAATAAACTTGTCGGCAGCAGAATCTGTGGGGGCTTGTGCCTCGTACCTCACGTGGGGGTGGAGGCGCCAAGGTGAGCAACCGGGTTTGCCCGGTATGAGGAGCGACCTCGGCGATTTTCGTCTGGCACTGGCTGGCTTCCCCCTCTTATGAACAAGCTCAGGCCGCCTGGCGGCACTTCAAGAGGAGATTCAACTATGAAAAAGAGAGTGTTGTTGGTAATCGGGCTCTATTTGTGCAGTATGACCGTACTGGCGGCCGCGAAGGACATGAGCTGGAGCGGCTGGGTCAGCGATTCAAAATGTGGCGCGAAGGGTGCGAATGCGGACCACGCCGCCTGCGCCAAGAAATGCATCGACAGCAGGCGCGAAACCGGTGTTGGTGACCGACAAGGACCAAAAGGTGGTTGCGATTGACAATCCGGATGCTCTCGCTGGCCATGAAGGCCATCACGTGGAAGTGATGGGCAAGATGACCGACAGTGGCACGCTGCACGTGGATAAGGTCAAGATGCTGGCTCAGTCTGGCGGTACTGGCGGTGCCATGAACGACATGCAGCACTGAGTTTGACGACGCTTGTGGCAAGTCGCAGGCAGAGTCAGTTGCTCCAGCTTGCTAAGGACCCCGCCCACTTGGGCGGGGTTCGTACTTTTGCAGGGGCTATGCTAAAGTTCCGTTACTTGCCGCCAGACTCAACGCGGCAGTTTTCAGGGGACAACTTCTCAACCTCCCAAGCGATCAAAAGCAGGGGTAGCTCTTCCATTTGATTCGAAACACGCCGTCGAGTTTGTCGGCGTCAGGGAGCCGACGGTGCTGTAGTCTCCCGGCTGTTGGACTCGATACACGGCCCTCGTGTCGGACATTGACGGCGAACGGGGTAAGACACTCAGAGGTGCAGGGATCGATGCTTAAGCGCGGAGAAGGTTCCGAACGGCACAACGTGGCGAGTCGGTTTACCGGAGGCTCAATTGTTGTAATCATAGCCTTGCTTGGCGGACAAATGCTCGCGACGGCGCAAGTCTCGGATCCAACGACTCCTTCGTCTCTGGGGAAAGGCCACGCGCAGACGTCGACTACGATGGCTAAAAGGCACTGGCAGGTGCCGGAGGCGAAAGTCCTCGAAAAGCGATCATTCTTCTTTCCTGACCTGGCTCATGGCGGCCAGCCGCTAACCTCCGGCGGCAAGCTCCGGCTCGCCCTGACTAACAGCGTCTCTCCCGCCACCTTCCTCGGATCGGCGTTCGCAGCCGGGTTTGGACAGGCGGCGAATACACCTGCAGGCTATGGTCAAGGCGCCAGCGCCTACGGTCAGCGATTTGGTGCTGCCATGGCGAACCGCGCCAGTACGAATCTGCTTGGCAACTTCTTCTTGTGCTCGGTACTGCACGACGATCCACGTTTCTTTGTAATGGGCGATGGAAGTCTAAAGCAAAGCATTAAGTTTGCTCTGCGGCGAGTTGTAATCATTCGAAAAGACGACGGTGGAGAAGCCTTTAACTGGCCTGGGATCGTAGCGCCCTTGGGCGCAGCCGGCATCGCGAACACCTACTGGCCGGATGCTCAAAAAGGCGCAGGCTACACCTTCAAAGCCTATGGCTGGGCTCTGGCGGGTTCTGCCGGGGTGAATCTGCTTAAGGAATACTGGCCCACTATAACGAGAAAGGTACTGGTGCCCCTGGGGATCACGCATGAACCGACCCAGCCGTGAACCAGTTGGTGACACGGGACTGTCGGGTGGACCGGCGGAAAGAATCTTGCTGCCGCCAGTATTGGCGAATCGCGTGTGAGCACTCACTTTTGGATTAGGTTCAGATATCGCCATGAATGCTGCTTCGCGGTATAACAGAAGCGGCAAAGTGCATTGCTGAGCATGCAACTTACGCGCAATATTCATACTTTTTCCTCTTGACCCGGACAGAACCGTCGTCCTAACCTTAGTCCACTGATCGCGCCGCAACGTTAGTAGCCACTCACTGTCTCACTCTTCCACGAAGTCTGCTTTCTTAGGGCAGTGAAGCCTTTAATGGGTTGGTGCCGAGTGACGGACGATGTCGGCCGTAAATTGGTTCGCGAAGCTGTGCGGTTTCATTGTACGGGGTAGGGCAACGAAGCTATGTCTGTGGCTAAACAGTATCTGCCAGGAGATCTAAGCGCCGCGATTTCTTCATCGACCCCACTGGCCGGCTCGGCTGAGGAGGCGCCGAAGTGGTTTGCTGTCTATACGACTCCACGTCATGAAAAGGCAGTTGCCCGGCACTTCGAATTCCGCAGAATTGAGTCGTTTCTGCCTCTTTACATGGAGATGCACCGCTGGAAGAACGGCTGTCGCGTCAATGTTCAACAGCCTTTGTTCCCCGGCTATGTCTTTGCGCGAATCGGACGATCTGGCTCAACCCAGGTGCTATCCGTACCCGGAGTCTTGTTGATCGTCGGTTCCGGCCGCGAACCGCTGCCTCTGCCGGACGTCGAAGTCGAGGCGTTGCGCTCGGGTCTGCACCTCCGCAAGTTTGAACCTCATCCGTACCTGATCGTAGGCGAGAAAGCGCGTATCAAGTCTGGATCACTGGCTGGCATGGTTGGTGTTTTGGCCCGCAAGAAGAACAACTTACGCGTTGTGCTCACCCTGGAACTGATCAGGCGAAGCGTGGCCGTGGAAGTAGATGCTGA
The DNA here is from genome assembly GCA_963721155.1 of uncultured Acidobacteriaceae bacterium. Taxonomy (GTDB): domain Bacteria; phylum Acidobacteriota; class Terriglobia; order Terriglobales; family Acidobacteriaceae; genus Bog-257. The sequence goes on from CAVRID010000012.1 coordinate 329,453, forward strand.
TGAACTGGAGCGGGTTCCCGCCTAAGTCGAATTCCCCTATGACTAACGATGAACGCCTGGCATCACGCAATGGCCTTGGTGGACCGCCAGCTTTTAGATTTTCCACTTGGAGCCGTTACACGCCGACCGGGAATGGCTTGGCGCTGTGCTCCTCGCCCCGCTCGCGCACCAGGCTGTCAAAGCGGCCCTGTAGCAATGACATCAATCCGGTGTACCAGTATCCGAAGACGAACAGGAACAAAAATGGCACTGTGATGTAGTTTTCGTTCGCGATGGCGTACCAGACGGTCAACGCAAAATAGGTGCCAATCAGCAACTCAATATAGGGAACCCAGCCCAGACGCTTGCGATATTTTTTCGCCGCGATGGCCTTGTCGCTCTTGTTGACGACGCGGTATTTCGGAGTGCGTACAAACGCGCTCTGCTGGCCGATGAGCGCCTCCAGAACCGCCTTGCTGTTGGTGATCGTGAGTCCTATGCCCAGCGCCATCAGCGGAGGCAGATACCAGATGGTGCGATACCAGGTCCGCGGAAACAGCTCTTTCTGCGAGACCAAGTAGAAGCTGGAGATCGAGAACGTCGACGCCAGGAACAGGGGCAAGTCGATGTACACCATCTGGAACCAGCCCTGATAAAAGCGAATAATCATCGCCGGCAGCAGCAGCGTGCTTAGCACGATCATCAGCGGATAGCTGATGTTGGCAGTCAAGTGATACCAGGCTTCCCATTTCTCGCGCCGCGAGACATCCGCCCTCAGCACCTTTGGCAGATCTTTCTTGGCGCATTGGATCAGCCCCTTCGCCCAGCGCGCCTGTTGCGTTTTGAACGCCGTCATCTCGATGGGCAGCTCAGCGGGGCATTCTACGTCTTGCAGGTAGCGAAACTTCCATCCCTTCAACTGCGAGCGGTAGCTCAGGTCGGTATCTTCGGTGAGGGTGTCGTGCTCCCAACCACCGGCGTCGTCGATGGCTTGGCGCCGCCACATGCCGGCTGTCCCGTTGAAGTTGAAGAACACTCCTGCTCGCGAGCGGCCGCCGTGCTCAAGGACGAAATGGCCGTCGAGCAGGATGGCCTCGACCTGCGTCAGATACGAATAGCTGCGGTTCAGGTGCGTCCAGCGCGTCTGCACCATGCCGATTTCCGGATCGGCAAAGTGGTGGATGACTTTCATCAACCACTCGGGCTGGGGAGTGAAATCGGCATCAAAGATGGCCACGAACTCGCTGGTCGATACCTTCAGGCCGGCATCGAGTGCGCCCGCCTTGAAGCCCTCGCGGTTGGTGCGGTGGTGATAGGTAATGTTGTGGCCCATCGCGGCATAGCGGTCCACCACCTCCCGAGCAACTTCCACGGTCTCATCCGTGGAATCGTCGAGTACCTGGATTTCCAGCTTATCGAGCGGATATTCCATCTTGCAGACGCATTCCACCAGCCGGTCAATGACGTATTGCTCATTGAAGATCGGCAGCTGAATGGTAACCCGAGGCAATTCGGCGAAGTGCGAGGACGGCTCAGTCACCTTGTTCTTGCGGTGCTTGTAGTACAGGTAAACCAGTTGGTAGCGGTGCATGCCGTAAAAGGCCAGCAGCACCAGGACGACGAAGTAAGGAATCAGCAACGCCATATCGAAGGCGTTGGCGTGATACAGCCCCTTAAATGTCGGGTCGAGAAAATGAGATCTCAGATAGTGGCGCACGCCGTGCGGTTCCACCAGCAAACTGCAAATCAAACTGAATGCGCCACTCAGGAATGTACTCTCCGCGAGCAAAGATAGCAGAGGGTCCGCACACCGCAGTACGCGGTAGCGGAAAGCACCCTAACCGCTCGATTGTACCCGACGAGACCAGCGCAAACGGCGGGAACTTTTAGTTACTGAAATTGGAACTACCAAATAAACCAGAATTGGCCCGTTTCCGTGCGAAGTCGCAGGTACGTTGACTCTTGTCCGCGAACGGCTAACAATAAAACAATCGGAACCCGATGCGCTTGCCAGCATTACTTTCTGTAGTACTCGGTTGCCTCCTGAGCTGCCCGTTGTTATTAAGCGGGCAAGCGGCTTCGTCAGTCGCCGGCCCAGCAGCGAGCTCGGCCAAGGCGGAGTCGCGTTATCCCGAGCAAGCCTATTTGTCGCCCACGCGTTACACCAACGAATTTTTCGGGTTCGCGCTTGATCTTCCGGCCGACGCACATCTGCTGCCGATTCCGGAGCCGGTCGCGTCTGACGGGCGAATTCAACTGCTGCAACTGGGTGGGCCAGCGCCCGACGATGCAAGCGTTTCGATTGCTGCTCTCCCGCCCGCGGGAAGAGGAGCTTTGGACGCGAAGGTTGTGCTTCGCAGAGCACTTGACCAGGAGCTGTTCAGAGGAGTGGAGGAACTTCGCGGACTTTCGAAGACCACGCTCGCCGGCCACCAGTTCTACTTCTACGAGACCCGGCGTGGGATTGATCAACACATGCTGGCCGGGGCGAATCTCGACGGCTATGTGGTGCTCATGCAACTGGGGGCGCACAACGAGAACATGATGAAAGATCTGGAGTCGTCTTTGCAACACATCGTGTTCTTCGCGCCCGCGCAGGTTCGTCAATACCTGACTGCCGATGCTCAGGCTTATGAAGGCCCGGCGATCTCGTCGCATCGCCTGGCCCAGTTGGAAGCCGATCCGCCGGAAAACCATATCGACCCGGGAAAACTTGAGGGAGGCATCTACCGCAATCCAGTCCTTGGCTTCAGCTACCAGGTGCCTCCAGGATGGGTGGTAGAAGCAGAGGGAGCGGTGCTGCCGGCCATCGAACGGGCACGCGCGAGTGATTCGTTGGATGGGTTGCTCGGCGGTGGGCCGGATGCGGGTGCTGCTGAGCGTCAACTACTGAAAGCGTGCAGCCGCACGTTGTTTTCGGTGTGGGCGAAGCGACCCGGACCGGATGGACAGATCCCCTACGACGATTTTGGCGAGGTGACGCTCTCGGCGATATCGGCGGAGTGTTTTCCCGGGGTGAAGTTTCCCGCCAGCTCAACCGACGCGCAGGCAGCTCGGGATTTCTTGCTCCTCATCGGGCTTACCCACCCGATCCTGCGCGACATGCGCGACGCCAAGGCTTTCACCTCACAGGGCACGGTCTTTCTGTTGCTCCACGGAAACGTCGGCTTCAAAGTTCCGAATGACGAACTCTCGCGACGGTTATCGATTGCGATGGCCATTACCCAGCGACAAGGCTACCTGCTGACGTGGTTTTTTGCCGCCCCTCATGACAGCGAGTTGCAACAGTTGCTGGCCGAGAGAGTGAGCTTCGATCCCGTGCCGACAACCAAGGACGCCGATGCCACGCGAGCAGGAGGAGGTGGAGCGGCCGCCGGTGCGGGTGGTCAAGGTACAGCGACAAGTACGAATTCGGTTGCAGGTTCATCATCGCGAGCGGCTGGCAGCTCCGGCTCGGTGACGAGCGCAAACCTGCCGGGCGGCGGATCAACAGTAGACAGCAATCCTTCCACAGCCGCGGCGGGCCAAAACGGTGCTCCAAGCCCGCCGGCCTCGGATACTTCTTCGCAGCCGCAGAACGATTCCTCCAGTACGCCGCAGTCGACGCGTCCAACCTTGCTTCGTCCGGGCGAAACCATCCAAAGCCAGCAAGGAAGTGGAGCGCCGGTCAAGAAACACTAGCGCGGTTCCACCGACCGACCATTTGGACGAAATCAATGGTCGGGTCGCGCTTCCCAATTTTTTGCGACGCTGACACAAATCTGTGACAAATGCGCAGTCGCGCAAACCTACCATGTTGAGGTCTCAACACGATTGATCACGTGACGTCTGTGTTCGAGATACCTGTCTTAGCTTAGAGAACGGAGTGAATATGAAAGACATATTCGTATGCCGGCTTGCCGCTGTGGGTCTGCTCTGCCTGTTGGGTGTTGCTTCGTCCGCTAGCGCAGCCGACCGACGGCCCGCACACTCTAGAATCAAACAGCTTCCGGTCGAGCAGTCGGAGCAAACCGGGCCCTCGGTGGGGCAAGGCATTCTGATACAGGATATGTTTGGTGGCGAAATCTTCGGCTACGATGTCGATCACGGCGGCACCGAAGGTTTGCTGAGCGAAGCGCTGTTGCAGTCGGATGGAAAGTACACCATTGCGACCGAAACCTTCGATCAGGTCACTGGCAGGATCATCTCAGTGGTGGAACTCGTGACCGACACCGATGACGATTTCATAACGCTGGGTGTGTTGGGAGTCACTGCGGGTGCGGGTGGCGCAGGAGGCGTGGGAGGCGCGCATATGGGCCATATCGGTCTTCGCGAACAGGAGCACGTGCAAGGGCTCTACGTCACCAGCCGCACCTACAATCTCATGAATCCGCTATCGGGCAACATGTTTACGGGTGCCTGGACACCTCCCATCGACGACCACACTCAGCTTTTTGAGGACGTGGAAGGCAATCAGGGTGCGCCCGGCGTCGCAGTCATGGCTTCCACCGACACTTGTTGCAGCCGGTTTGTATTCGGTTCCAATCTGGGGGCGAATACATTCGGGCCGACCGTAAACCTTCAGGACCCGATCTTCACCGGCGGAGTTCCTCCGCTGCTGGCGTATGACAGTACGACCAATCAGGCGGTCTTGGCGCAAGCGCAGGGAGCGCCCTTTACTATCCCGCAGATTGTCTTGGTGAATCTCACCACCCGCAATGTCACGGAATTTACAGGTCACGGATTCGGATATGTGAACGGCCTGGCGGTGGACTCGGCCACAGGTATCGCCTGCACCACAACGGAAACTGACAACAATGCCGAGTTTTACAACCTCGCCACCAGGACCGGATTCATTGTTGCCCTGCCGTTTATAGGGCAGTACTCTGGCGCCACGGTAGCTGTTGATCCCGTGCATAAGCTATTTCTTATTACTCATCCGGTTCCCGGATCTCCCGGCCAGATCCATGTGTACGACGAGAACGGAAACATGATTGAGTCACTGCGCAACTTTCAGTTCGGACCCGGAGGAGCGACGATCGCTTTGAATCCCAATACCCGAACCGGGTATGTGTTGGCTGCCGGGCATGGCGGAGCCAATTCGGCGCTGCAGTCGTTTACGTACTAGAAGCTGTAGTCATTAGCGTTTAGCTCTTAGCTGTTAGCAGACGATAGAGAGTGTCGAAGTTATTTCGGTTTACAACGGTGGAATGAAACACACAAGGACCAGCCAAAGGGCGAAATAGCTCGGCGCTTTGTGGTGTTCGAGAACTGCGGTTCAGTTGGCACGACGCGCTTTGCAGCGTGCGAGAACTGCGGTTCAGTTGGCACGACGCAAGGATTGCGTAAGACCCAGCCCCGCAGGGGCGGAATTGCTGTTAGCCCAGGACGGAGCGTAGCGGAGTCCTGGGTAGGCCGGATTTATGAAGCCCGAGCCGGCTTCAGCCGGCGACACAAAACCGTGCCGCCCCTGTGGGGCTCGGGTTCGATTTCCATGCTACCCAGCACTCCGCCTACGGCTCCGTGCTGGGCTAAACTCTTTCGCCCCTGCGGGGCTCGATCCTGCGCAATTCATTCCACCACGCCAATTCAAAGCGAGTTCTCACACAGACTCTTACGTCCTGGGCTAATATTGTTTCGCCCTCCGGCCTGGGCGTTGGGTCAACTCCGGGTTTCGAGGTAGCTGGGTAGTTTTTAGTTCAGGAAGAACTTTGTGTACAGCGTGTCGCGCTGCGCCGGGCGGAAGCCGGCATCGCGGATGATGCGGCGCAGCTCTTCTTCGGTGGTGCAGTTGCGCACGCCGGCTGCGCGAACGACGTTCTCCTCGATCATCACTGAGCCGACATCGTTGCCGCCGAAGCGCAGGCCGGTCTGGCAAACTTTCAGACCCTGCGTCACCCAACTCGATTGCACATTCTTGAAGTTGGTGAGGAAGAGGCGCGCGATCGCCAGCGTCTTCAGGTATTCAACAGCGGTGGCTTCGTCCCAGCCACGTCCGCCAAGTGCGGTGTTTTGCGGCTGGAATGACCACGGAATGAATGCAGTGAAGCCGCCGGTTTCTTCCTGCAGGTCGTAGATGTGCTGGAAGTGATTGATGCGGTGCTCGTAGGTTTCGCCGACGCCGAACATCATGGTCGCCGTCGTTCTCATGCCGAGTTTGTGCGCGGTGCGATGTACGTTGAGCCAGTCGTTGGTGAGGCACTTCAGGCGCGCAATCTTGTAGCGCACTTCGTCGTCGAGGATTTCGGCTCCGCCGCCGGGAATGGAGTCGAGGCCGGCATCGCGCAGACGTTTGATGGTGTCTTCGATGCTGAGGCCGCTGACCTCGGCAATGCAGATGATTTCCGACGCCGAGAAGCAATGCAGGTGGACTTGCGGGAAGCGTTGCTTCATGCCGCTCAGCAGAGCTTCGTACCACTCGATCTTCAGGTCGGGATGCAGACCGCCCTGCAGCAGGACGCCAGTGCCGCCTAGCTCGACCGTCTCACGCACCTTGTCGTAAATCGTTTCGAAATCGAGCAGGTATCCCTCCTTCGCCATCTTCCCCTTAAGCGGACGATAGAAGGCGCAGAAGGTGCAGTACTCGGTGCAGAAGTTGGTGTAGTTGATGTTGCGGTCGATGATGTAGGTGACCACGCCTTCGGGATGGAGCTTGCGGCGCACCGCGTCGGCTTCCATGCCGATGCCGATCAGGTCATCGGAGCGATACATCTCGAGCGCTTCAGCTTTGGTGAGAGACATAAGGGATCACAACCCACAATGACATTCTAACCGGCCAGAGAGCGGGTAGGGAAGCCGTGCGCCTATAGTTGTTATTGGTTTTTGAATGCAACTGTGAATGGGAAACCTTATTCGGACGCTGTCACATCCAACCCTAGCGGTGCTCGTGCGCAACAATGCTGCACAAATGGGTTTATAGCGGAGTGCCTCGAAGCGGTATAGCGTGAAGGCAGTGACCAATGATCTTACCTAAATGCGACCTGACAACCTACGCAAGAATCTTCGCGGCGGCACTGCTTTTGGCAATGCCGTTTCCCGCACACGCTGTCCTGGGCGATAGTGCGGCGACGGTGCTCACCGACCAGGCGCGGATGAAGGGAACACTGCGCAGCACCGACAACCGCACCTATGTCATGCATCAGATCACGGTTCCCATGCAAACGACGGTACGCGAGTTCGTCTCACCCGCAGGAGTTGTTTTTGGGGTAGCGTGGGAGGGACAGTTTACTCCCGATCTGCAACAACTATTGGGTCCCTACTACGCGCAGGCAAAGCAGGCAGCATCTCAGCAGTCGCATGCAAGACGCGCGCCGATTGTCATCAACACCCCCGGATTGGTGTTCCAGCACACCGGCCATACCCGAAATTTTCATGGGGTGGCGTACATCCCGCAGTTGGTCCCCAACGGCGTACAAGCTAGCGATATCCGCTAAGGAGAAGACAGCGTGAGAAGACTTGGAATGCTGCTCGCGGTATCGAGTGCGTTGTGGATGGTGGCTTGCGGTTCCAGCAGCAGCGGCGGAGGCGGATCGTCTTCGATCACGTCGGTGACTGTCACTTGTTCGCCTTCAACCATCATGTATGGGCAAACCAGCCAGTGCTCCGCCAACGTCACGGGTACGGGGAACTTCAGCTCGTCCGTGACCTGGACGGCGAGTGCAGGCACTATCTCGAGCTCGGGGTTGTTCACCGCACCGTCGGGAGGAGTTACGTCTCAACAGGTCACGATTACGGCGACCTCGGTGCAAGACACCAGCAAATCGGGGACGGCGTTGGTGACGGTGAATCCGGCGCAACAGGCGAATAACGTGCAGCCCATTGTGGTTGACACGGGCCCGGCGCCGCAGAGCTTCCTCACCATAAACGAGGCATTCACCAGCGTAACGGTATGCATACCCGGTACCGCGACCTGCCAGACCATCGATCATGTCCTGGTGGACACCGGATCGTCGGGCTTGCGCTTATTGTCCTCTGCGGGCGGTGGTGAGTTCAATCTCACGCTCCCGCAAGCCGGCACCAGCGGAAATCCGCTGTATGAATGCGAAGCGTTTCTCGACGGCTACACCTGGGGCTCGGTATCGACGGCGGACATCACTGTGGCGGGTGAAAAAGCATCTGCGGCCGCCGTACAAGTTGTCATCCCGTCGACGGCCTCGCCCGCGCCGCCCAGCAGTTGCGTCAGTCAAAATCCCCCTGGCGGAACTGGAAATGAGGGCGATAGCCTGATGGCGTTTGGCGCGAACGGCATTCTGGGAGTCGGACTATTCAAGCAAGACTGCGGACTAGCCTGCACGCCGGGTTTTCAACTTCAACCTATGTACTACGATTGTCCAGCTTCGGGATGCAGCGAGACCTCTGTCACTCTTGCGCAACAGGTCTCCAACCCAGTCATATTTTTCACATCCGATAACAACGGAGTACTGGTTCAATTGCCCGCAGTGCCCAACGGCGGTTCGCTCACCGTGAATGGCTCGTTAATCTTTGGCATCGGTACAGAATCGAATAACGGATTGGGCAGCGCCACGGTATATCAGGTGCCCGACAGCGGAAACGACGCTGGAAATATCATCACCACGTTCAGCGGACAAGCCTATCCCATGAGCTTCCTCGACACCGGCACCAACGGAATTTTCTTCCTCGACACAGCCACCACCGGAATACCCTTGTGCTCGGGAGCAAACTCGGCATGGTATTGCCCGACCACGTCGCCAGACAATTTGTCGGCAACCAATCAGGGCCAGGATGCGAATGGCAATCCCCTTGGCACTCCGGGAACAGTCAACTTCACCATCGAGAACGCGAACACTCTGTTCATGACCAACAACGCAGCTTTCAGCACCCTGGGCTCAAACAATCCCGGTTCCTTCGACTGGGGTCTGGGATTCTTCTATGGACGCAACGTGTTTGTAGCGATCGAGAACATGGGCACTCCCGCAGGGCCATACTGGGCGTATTGAGGCCGTCCCGGATTAGAATCCGAGCGACGAGCCGAGAATGAGAAGAGTGCGGCAAGAACCGGCCTGAGTAATCCCCATCACTGGGGCTTTGGAGCCGTGCCGGTGCTGCTCTTACTCTTTGCGCCGGTGGCGTGATGGGCAATGATCTTGTCCTGAATGCCATCGTAGGTGCTCTGCGGAACGATCTTGCGATTGAGCAGATCGCGCTTGGAATTGTAGGGCCGGCCATCGATGATTTTCTGCGCGTACGCGCTGCCAATTCCCGGTAGCGCGTCGAGTTGATCTTTGCTGGCGCTATTGATGTCGAGTTTCTGAGAAGCCGGGGTCGCAGATGTTGTTGTTTTGCTCGCCGGCGCAGTCTTGCCGCTGGCCGAACCGCTGGCGGGCGTGCTCTGCGCGAACAAAGGCAAAGTGGACACCCCGAATAGTAAGGTCAGATAGAGTGCGATTTTGCGGAGCTTCAAGGGAATCCTCCTTTGACTAACAGCCGAATGCTAATTGTTGGGGAGCTACCTGTCACGCAGCATCGTGCATAGACCCTGGGGCATTGCCGCGGCGCTGTTTCTGCTGGTGCCGATAGCGCCACCAGAAGTACAGTCCAACCAGTCCGCCGACTATCGCCAGCGTGATCAACGCATACAGCAGCGGCTCATAATAGCGTCCGAGCCAGCGCAGGATTTGGCGTCCGTAGATCGATCCCAGATACGCCAGAAGGGTGTAACGAACTCCGCGTCCCAATAAAAGGGCGCCGAGGAAGTTCTTTCGCGGATAATGCATGGCGCCGGCGGCTATGAGGAAGGGAACGAAGGGAACTGGAGGAGGAGCAGATTGCTCCGATGGCGACCGACCAGAATCCATAACGTTCGAAGATGGTATAGATTTTGGCAGCACGCTTCTTGGATACCTTCTTCTCCAGCGTTTCCTTACCACCTTGCGCACCGAGCCGGTAGGTCAGGTATCCGCCGATGATCGAACCGATCGTGGCCATGATGGCGTAATACCACCACGGCTCCTTGTGCGCCGCCGAGAGCACGATGGTGAGCGCATCCATGCTGCCCGGTAGCGGAATGGCGGAGTTGTCCACCAGCCCGAGCACAATCAGCCCTGGCCCACCTAGCCGGCGGAGCATTTGCCAGATCGTTTTGTGAACGACGACCGCTGCCAGCAGGTGCATCGGATGCGTTTCCAACCGCGCTCTCTAACTGATATTTGTTTAGAAGCAGAAAGTCCACTAGGAAGTTCGGACAGGTGCGCGCTATTCGCTTCTCGCTATTCGCTCTTCGCCTTTCGCTTTTCGCTGAGGCAAGAAGCCGAGACTGGCACTTGGTGTTACGAAGATCTGGGAGTTGAGCGGACGGCCTACGATGCTCACCGCATTTCGCAGAGGCGTAGAGGTTTTAGACTGCGACGTGGGCGTTCCCGAATCATTAGCGAGTGGCGGCCACGTTTCGTTGCGAAAGGCGAATAGCGAGGAGCGAAGAGCGAAAAGCGTCTTCCCGCTACTTGCGGGAGCTTCCAAAGGCGACTGGCCCCAGGAAGCGGAGCTCCGGGCTTGTCGGGATCAGTCCGATCTCCTGCGAATAGCGCAGGAAGAGCTGTAGCCCGGCATGGTTTTGGCGGTCGAGATAATAGTGGATGTTTTCCGTGAGGTACGTGTAAATATCGGCTTCACTCAGCCGGAGCTTCGCTGACCACTCGTGGGCGATTACTTGAAGGTTGTCCGGCTCGAGGCCATGGTCCCGCGACCGCTGAAAGACCTTGACCAGGTCAAGATCGACTGGCGCTCGATCCAGTGAGTCGAGCCGTATCGCCCAGAAAGCGAAGACAAAGGGCTTGCCTGTCCGCTCGTGCCATAGGTGCGCCAGGTCATACGTGAAGTACTCTTTGCCGACGCTAACTTCGAGCGCGGCGTCTCCAATAAGCAGGGCCGCGTCATGATGCAGCAGCATCGCCTCAAGCTGCGGCGGGTGGGGCGTGAACTGCCGGCTTCTTCCGAAGAACTTGGTGAACAGCACCTGCAATAGCGCTACCGACGTTCGGGAAGAAGTATCGGTGGCAACCGTCTCTACCTGCTCGATGGGTTTCTTGCTGATCAGCAGAATCGACCGGACAAAATCTTTGGCCGCAATGGCGATGTTCGGCAGGATCAGCAGTCCGGGTATCTCGGCGTAGGTAAAGGCAGGAATGATGCCGATATCCGCCTGGTTGGCTGCCAAAGCCGCCGCACATGCGGAGGGAATGGTGTATTCGATGGTGAAATCGCGCGCCGCATCTCCATGCTCGAAGTCCCACATGAGGGGCGCGGTATTCAGAAACGAGATAGCGGACATGCGCAGAGGAGCCATCAACATTCGAGTCTAGCAAAGCCGGGGTGGTGACGCGGCGGAGTGAATTTGCAAACCGTCACCACTTCGGGAGTTTCGAAATGTGGCCGTCGGTAACGTTCCATGCAGCCTTGCCGATGAATGACTCACGGCAGAAGACTGAATCGCCGCTCCCATGAATGGTGTGATGGTTGTTGGCACCGCAATGTTGTTGTCGGTCGCGGGATTGCTGGTGGTGCGCCGCTACGTCAACATCGATTCGCTAAAGCGGCATCACGAGGTGGCCAGCCATTTCTTCGTGATGATCGGCAGCCTCTATGCCGTGCTGATAGCCTTTTCCATCTACGTGGTCTGGAGCGCGTCCAAAGAGGCGGGAGCGAACCTTGAACACGAGGCAACTGAGGTGGCCGACCTGTCACGGCTGTCGATGGCGATGCCCGATCCGCTGCGCAGAAAGATCACCCCGGCACTCATGGAGTATCTGAACGCCGTCGTCGAGGATGAGTTCCCGGATATGCAACAGGGTCGCGACAGCGAGCGCACCTGGACTGCCGTGCAAAATCTGTGGGATGTGTACGGGACGAGCCAGCCCGAAACAGCTCGCCTGCAAGCCTATTTCGGGGAATCGCTAAGGCACCTGACGCGGCTCTCGGATTATCGCCGTACGCGGCTTTTTGCCAGCCACGGAACGGTTCCCGCGATGCTAAAGGGTCTGCTGCTTTGCGGTGCAATTCTGCTGATCGCCTTCACCTATCTTGTGGGACACGAGAATGTGTGGTCACAGGCGGCCATGACGGCGGCGCTGGCGGGTGTCCTCTCGTTCAGCTTGTTTCTCATAGGGACGCTGGACAGTCCATATTCCGGGGTGGCACGAATTACTCCACAACCATTCCAACTAGAATTGCGGCATGTTGCGACAAGAATGCCGAAGTAATCGGGCCTCAGCCACGGGGTCCTCCGCATTGGGCCCCCCTTGCAACTCAATACCTCCTCACGTCCACCAGTGACCGGCTACCTTGACGGTAACCACGGCGCTGGTTACTGTCCGAGTTGTGTGACCGGTCTGTCTCGCTGTCTAGATCAAACCCCACCGAGATACGAGAGGGCGCACAGCTCATCGAGTATCGCCGTGATGTCCCATGCCGTCACGGTTGATTTTGATTTTTACGGCGGCCGGGTAGACGTCGCCCTCAGGAGAAATGGCTATGCAAATGGAAGCCCCAGTGCGAGCTCACGATCACGCAGTAACCCGCAAACTGCAATGGCTGGCTTTGTCGCTGACTCCTGGCGTAGGTGCTGGGCGTGGACGCAAGTTGGTGGAAATGTACGACAGCATAGAGCGAGTGTTCGCCGCGTCCCTCACTGAACTGGAGGCGGCCGGGCTGCCGGCGGCGTCGGCGCAGAGTCTGGCGCTGGGTAAGTCGATGGAGCTGGCGAGTGCCGAACTTGACCACGCCCGGGAATTGGATGCCCAGGTGATCGTCCGGGGGGATGCGGAGTACCCGCGGCGGCTGCTGGAAATTTATGATCCGCCACTCGTGCTTTACCTTAAAGGGAATGCGGAAATCATAGATAAAGCAGGGATTGCGGTGGTCGGCACCAGGCATCCAACGCCCTACGGGACGGGCATGGCCGAGCGCCTGGCCTGCGACCTTGCGGCCCGCGGGCTCATCATATTCAGTGGGATGGCCCGCGGAGTAGACACGGCCGCCCACCGTGGGGCTTTGCAGGCACACGGTCATACGGTCGCGATCTGGGGCACCGGAATCGACGTTGTCTATCCGGCGGAGAATCGGAAGCTCACCGATCAGATCCTGGCGTCGGATGGCGCGGTTTTGAGCGAGTTCCCGTTGGGAACTTTTCCAGCGCCACAGAATTTTCCCATTCGCAATCGGTTGATCAGCGGCATCTCGATCGGCGTTCTGGTGCTCGAGGCCGGTGAGTTCAGCGGAACCCGGGTAACGGCGCGTTGCGCCCTGGAGCAGGGACGCGAGGTCTTCGCGGTACCGGGAAACGTAACCAATAAGCTCTCCTGGGGCCCTAACACACTGATTAAACAAGGCGCGGCGCTGGTGGCCACATGGGAAGATGTCTGGGAGGCGCTTCCCGCCGATGTCCGCCTCGTGCTCACTCCGGGGGAGGCGGCTGCATCGGAAGAGGCGGCTGCGTCATCACTGTTTGAAGCGGGGCAGTTGCCGCCGAGCGAGAAAAGGGTTTATGCCCTGATGCGAGCGGATGAATCCATTCACATCGATCAACTGGTCGAGCGCCTGACCTCGTATCTTTCGTCATCCGACATATTCAGCGCATTGTTCGAGTTGGAGCTGAGCGGCAAGATCCGGCAGATGCCGGGGAAGTACTTTGTGAGGAGCATCTAGCTGTCAGCTGTCAGCTACGGGCTAAAAGCCTAAAGCAGCAAAAAGGGGCTCTTAGCTCTTAGCCTTTAGCTCTTAGCTGGCAAGCGAACGAAATTGCGAACGCAAACCGGTCAGGAGCCACCAATGAGGGATTTCAGGGACTTGGTTGTCTGGGAGCGGTCCCATCGATTGACGCTCAATCTGTATCGGGCCACAGATCGCTTTCCAAGATCTGAAATGTTTGGCCTGACAAGCCAGATTCGTCGCGCGGCGTCTTCCGTTCCTACGAATCTCGCTGAAGGTTGCGGACGGTGGGGCGAGGGGGACATGGGCCGTTTTGTTCAGATTGCCATGGGCTCCGCAAGCGAGGTGGGGTATCTGTTGCTACTGGCAAAAGACTTGGGCTATTTGCCCGGCCGGGAATACGAGGCAATGTCCAGCGAATTGAACGAAATCCGAAGAATGTTGACGGCCCTCTACAAACGCATAAGAGGCGTTTCAAAAATGCAAACGGCCAGCGCGCTTGCTAAGAGCTAAGAGCTAAAGGCTAAGAGCCGCCTGCCACCGCCTTTGCCGCCGGTGGGCGGCCCGTGCTAGCTTCGTAAGCGTAATACGCAAGATTTGAGGTTCCATTGTCCAAAGGTTTAGTCATCGTCGAATCGCCTGCTAAAGCGAAGACGATCCAAAAATATCTGGGCTCGGGCTATGAGGTCGAAGCCTCGCTCGGACATATCAAGGACTTGCCCAAGAAGTCGCTTGGCGTCGATCTTGACGATAATTTCGCCACCGAGTACGTCGTCATTCCGGGCAAGGAGAAGGTCGTCGCCCGCCTGAAGAAGCTGGCGAAGACGGCCGACACCATTTATCTGGCGCCCGACCCGGACCGCGAAGGCGAAGCCATTGCCGCGCATCTTGCCGAAGAACTCGGGGGCGACTCCATTGACGGCAAGCGGAAGAGCAAGAAGGGCGCAGTCACCATCCGCCGCGTAACCTTTAACGAAATTACCAAGCGCGCGGTGCAGGAGGCATTCCTGCACCCGCGCGACATCGATTCCAACCTGGTGGATGCGCAGCAGACGCGCCGTGTGCTGGATCGCCTGGTCGGGTACCAGGTCTCGCCGTTGTTGTGGGACAAGGTGCGTCGGGGGATCTCCGCCGGACGCGTTCAGACCGTGGCTCTACGCCTGATCGTTGAGCGCGAGCGTGAGATCAAGGCGTTCGTCAAGGAAGAATACTGGACGATCGACGCGGATCTGCATGCCGATAAGCCGCCGACATTTGCGGCGCGGTTCATTGGCATTGGCGACGAGAAGACCCCGATCACGAATGGCGAAGATGCGGCCAAGATCAAAGCTGCTGTTGAGACGGCGGCCTGGAGTGTTCGGTCGGTTGACAAGCGCGAGCGCCGGCGCAGTCCGGCAGCGCCGTTCACCACCAGCAAGTTCCAGCAGGATGCCTCGCGCAAGCTGCGTTTCAGTGTGAAACGCGCCATGATGATCGCCCAGCGCCTGTATGAAGGCGTTGACCTCGGGGAAGAAGGCACCGTCGGCCTCATTACCTACATGCGTACTGACTCGCCGCAGGTATCGAACGACGCCGTCGCCGAGGTGCGTGAGCTTATCGGCAAGGAGTACGGCAAAGAATTTCTGCCCGAATCGCCGAACACCTACAAGTCGAAGAAGAGCGCCCAGGAGGCGCACGAAGCCATTCGCCCGACGGCAGCGTCGCGCCATCCCGACCAGATCAAGCAGTATCTCCAGGAAGACGAGTACAAGGTTTACAAGCTGATCTGGCAGCGTTTTGTGGCCTCGCAGATGAACCCCGCGGTCTTCGATCAGACCACCGTGGAGATTGACGCGAAGAATGGCAACGACGTTTATCGCTTCCGCGTAACTGGGTCGGTGCTCAAGTTCGAAGGCTTCCTGAAGGTTTACGAAGAATCGAAGGACTCCAAGGACGAAGAGGACGAGGCACTCAAACACAAGCTACCAGTGTTGGTCGAAGGCCAGAAGTTGACGCTCAAGGGCGTCGACGCCGAACAGCACTTCACCGAGCCTCCGCCGCGCTTCAATGAAGCCTCACTGGTGAAGGAGCTGGAAGAGCGCGGGATTGGGCGTCCGTCAACCTATGCCGCCATCATCAGCACCATCCAGGAGCGCCAGTACGTGCAGAAGACTCGGAGGAAAGTTTATCCCCACCGAGATTGGATTTGTCGTCACCGACCTGCTGGTGGCGAACTTCAAAGACATTTTCGATCTGCAATACACCGCGCGGCTGGAAGAAGAGCTCGACGAGATCGAGGACGGCAAGGAGCGCTGGACCGACGCTCTGGCCGAGTTCTACAAGAAGTTCGAGAAGGAACTCCATTACGCCGAAAAGCACATGGAGAACGTGAAGCGGATGGAGAAGCCCACCGATGAGAAGTGCGAACGGTGCGGCTCGCCGCTGGTCATCAAGTGGGGCAAGCATGGCTCGTTCTATGCGTGCAGCGCCTACGACAAGACTGACCCGAACAGCTGCACGTTCACCAAGGAAAACCCGATCGACCTGCCCGATCTGGATTCTGCCGATGTGCAGGAGACGACGCAGGAGGAGTATTGCGAGAACTGCGGCCGTCCGATGGTGTTGAAGCGCGGACGCTTTGGGCAGTTCATGGCTTGCACGGGATATCCGGATTGCAAGACCACGCGCCGACTCGACCAAGCGAAAAAGGTCCCCGACATCCCACTCGATGAAAAATGCCCGCAATGTGGACGCAACCTTCTGCTGCGGCATGGCCGCTATGGCGAGTTCATCTCGTGCAGCGGGTATCCGGAATGCAAGTGGGTGAAGCAGAACTACATTGGCGTGAAGTGTCCTGAATGCAAGGATGGTGAGCTGGCGGAGAAGAAGGCCCGCCGCGGCAATTTCTTCTACGGGTGCTCCAACTATCCGAAGTGCCGATTCACCTCGGCATACAGGCCGGTGGCTGAGCCCTGTCCCGAGTGTGGCAGCCCGTATTTGCTGGAGAAGAACCTGAAGTCGGGCAGCTTCCTGGTATGTCCGAACAACAAACGTACCGAAAGCGACGAACCCAAGACCGCCGCCAAGGGTCGCGGAAAGAAGAAATCCGCGGATGAAAGCACGGTTAAATGTGATTACTCGCGGGAAATTCAACCGGTAGCTGTTGCATAATGAAGTCTTGTCAATCTAACCCGCCCGGCCATCAGCCGGGCATTCCTGTGAAAAGGAGCAAATCATGGCAGGACAACTGAAAAGCGGGACCATCACTGCCCACCTGATCGTTAATGACGCCCCGAAAGCTTTGGAGTTCTACAAGAATGCATTTGGAGCAGAGATCCTGGGCGTGCACAAAACGCCCGACGGAAAGGTAATGCACGCGGAGTTGAGCTTCGGAGGCGCCAGGCTAATGCTGGCAGACGAGTTTCCTGGCATGGGCGGTGGTTCACCCAAGACGCTGGGCGGAAGCCCGGTAGTGCTGAATCTTTTCGTTCCGGAAGACGTTGACGGCCTATTCAAACAGGCGGTGGCCGCAGGAGCCACGGTAGTGATGCCTCTGGCAGACCAGTTCTGGGGCGATCGCTACGGCCAGGTCACAGATCCCTTCGGGCATCGCTGGGCCCTGGGCCAACACGTGGAAGATGTTGCCCCCGACGAGATGGAGCGTCGCGCTAAAGAGGCCTTCGCCGCGATGGCGCACAAATAGTCTGCCGGCAGCCGCGCAAGAGGCGCGATCATCCAACCCAAATGAAAAGCCGTCAGCACGACGGCTTTTCCCAACCTACTTTCTGGAGGATTCATGAGCAGTACACCCGCCACACATCATGATGCTGAACTTATTCTGAAGCTTTACGAGCTTCGCCGCGAGCCGGTGATGCGCGAAGCCCGGAATTTTGTAGCTGGCTTCAGCCCCAAGTCGGCCGCCGACATGCTCGGCGTGGCCAATGCATTTGGCACCAAGGAAAATGCCTATATCCGTCAGGTATTCGGGTACTGGGAGATGGTGGCCGCCCTGATCGTGCATGGCACCCTGAACTCGTTGCTGGCATATGACACACTCGGCGAAATGTACTTCGTATATGCCAAGATACAGCCCTTCGTGGAAGAGTTCCGCCAGAAGTCAGGGATGGTGGAATTCCAGGTGAATGTGCAGAAGGTGGTGGAGGGCTCAGCCGAAGGCCGGGACCGACTGGCGCGAATGCAAAAGCGCCAGGCAGAGATGGCGGCAGCCGCGCGATAGCGCGCCTAGCTTAGATATTCGCGGATGTAGGGATCGTTGTTGCGTAACAGATCAGCAACGGTCCCTTCGAAGATGATCTTTCCGTCTCGCAGCATGAGGAACGTGGTGTGTAGGTCGTGGATCTTACCGTCGGTGATCGGCACCATCTTGTTCTGCTGGCGGTCGAAATAGTGGCTCGCCATGGTGAACGCGTCTTGCAGCCGATGGGTCACCAGCAAGGAGCTTGTTCCGTACACGTCGCGCTGTTTGACGATGAGCTCGATGATGGTATTGGAGGTCACCGGGTCGAGGCCGCCGGTGGGTGAATCGTAAAGGATGACCTCGGGCTGGGTGATGATGGCGCGGGCAATGGCCACGCGCCGCCGCATGCCGCCGGAAAGCTCGGAAGGAAACAAGTCGACCGTGTGCTCTAGTTCGACGAAGCGCAAGGCTTCCAGCACACGTTGGTGGATTTCATCCGTCAGCTTTCCCGTCTCCTCCATCAGGCGATAGGCAACGTTCCCTTCCACGGTCAGTGAATCAAAGAGCGCGCTCTCTTGGAAGACCATACCGATCTTACGCCGCAGGTCGAACAGGTCTTCCTCGCGCATCTCCGTAACCTCTTCGCCCAGCACGGTGATGCGGCCGGCGTCAGGCTTCAATAACCCGAGCGCCAGCTTCAGGATCAAAGTCTTGCCGGTGCCGGCCACTCCCATCAGGATTTTGGTTTCACCGCGAGGCAGCTCAAAGGAAACTCCCTCCAGTACGGGATGATCGAAAGCGATCTCAACACCCTCGAAGCGAATGACGGGCTCGACCGTGGGCGGGGCGGTCGGTTGGCGCTGCTCGGCGGGCGGTGCGAGGCTCGACATAGTTAGTACTGGAAGATCCCCATGAGCAGTCGGGTGATGAAGAAATCGCTGACCAGGATTAGCACTGACGCGGCCACGACGGCCTGTGTCGTAGCTCGTCCCACACCTTGTGTGCCGCCCTTGGCCGCGAGGCCGTAGTAACAGCCAATCGTGGAGATAATGAAGCCGAACATCACGGGCTTACAAAGTCCCATGAACACGTCTCCAAAGCGCAACGCCTGGTAAGCGGTGGTCCAATATTGGTTGGGATCGAGGCCCAGCAGCACATAGGAGATCACGAATCCACCCGTCAGTCCCACCAGGTTCGAGATGATGGCTAGGAAGAACAGCATCACCATGCTGGCGATGACGCGCGGCGTGACCAGCTTCTTGGAAGGATCAACGCCCATGGCGCGCATGGCATCGATCTGCTCGGTGACCTTCATGGAGCCCAATTCGCTTGCCATGCCGCTGGAGTTGCGGCCGGCTACCATGAGGCCGGTCAGCACGGGGCCGAGTTCGCGCACCATCGACAGCGAAACCAGTTTGCCGGTCAGCGACAATGAACCAAACTGCTGCAAGGTGCTGGAGGTCTGTAGAGCCAGCACCGCGCCGGTGAAGAAGCCGGTCAGCACCACGATGGGCAGGGAACCGACGCCGATGGAATCGGCCTGCAATAGGGTGTCGGCATAGTACCGGGGATGCCCGAAAATATTACTGAGCGAGCGCCCGGCAAGTAGGGAATAATCCTGTACCGCCTCGACGTTTTCCTTCGCGATTTCAGTCGGCGAGAATGTTGGCATCAGATTCCGGAAAAGAGATACGAACGAAAATATAACAGAGGAAGGCGAATTAGCCGCGTTTTCGAGTTCAGCAAGTGTCCCGCGAGGAGTTTGTTCAACATCGCATCTCCTTGATATCAATGCTACTAAAGCGGACTCGGTTCGACACTTTGCTTGCAGGCGCGGGTTCATTTACCATGCAATGCCTAGCTGTAGCCCGGCACGCCAGGAGGCGGAGTATGGCGTTTCAGGTCGATCGTAGTCCGTTCGATCCGGAATCAGGATTCGAGTATTACATCTGCTTCAAACCTCCGACCGAGGTCGAGGGAGATGAGGTGGAGTCGCGAATCTCCGTCGAGGCTGCACTCTCCGTCTCGGAAACGGGAGATGTGGCCGACCTCAGTTTTATGCTGCCCAAGATGTGCCGCAACGATCATGCCCTTTCCTTTCTGAAGCGTGATCCGACGGCAGCCTGCGTCGAGAACCGCGTGTTTATCGCCGTGCCGGGTCTAAATGGCGATGCGGTGTTCAGCGCTCCCGCGACGCTCGAACTGGACCACGCCGGACGCATCGTAGCCATCGAAATCAACGGCTGCATTCCCAAGACCAGCACATTTAGACCGGGGCACGCGTAAAGGCCGCTTTTCGCTATTCGCTCTTCGCTATTCGCTAACGAGCAAGTCTGCCGCCCAGTCAGAAGTGATGCATCGTCAGCCGCAGCCTCACGAAAATGCCTTGGATTTGACCTAGCGCCGCAAACAGCAGCTCCAGTTGATGAGTCGCTTTCTGGCGAAAAGCGAAGAGCGAAAGGCGAATAGCGAAGAGCGAATGGCGAAAAGCGAAAACCGGAACTCCGGTATGATGTCGGCGTGGACGACGTAACGGCATTTATCCTGGCGGGCGGGCGCAGTACACGCATGGGCAGCGACAAGGCATTGCTGTCGCTCGGCGGTCAGACGTTGTTGGAGCGCGCCTTGCATACCGCCGGGACCGTCGCGAAAACGGTATTTATTGCCGGCCCGCGCGAACGGTACGGGCGATACGGCGAGGTAGTCGAGGATGTTATTCGCGATTGTGGTCCGCTGGGCGGAATCCACGCTGCGCTGTGTGTCACGAAGACTGAACTGAACCTCATGCTTTCAGTGGACACGCCGTTGATGAGTTCAGATTTTCTGGCTTGGCTGCTGCAACAGGCGCGAACGAGTCGTGAGTTGATCGTGGTTCCCGAGGCGCTGGGCGGGTTGCAGCCGCTTGCGGCGGTGTACCGGCGACCGCTGAGGGTCCTGGCCGAGCGGGCGCTGAAAGGCGGTGACTATAAAATCGACCACTTGTTCCGGCTCGCGCCGACGCGCTACATTTCTGAAGCTGAAATCGTGGCGGCTGGTTTCTCGCTGGCGGTATTTCGCAATGTGAACACTTTCGAAGAATATAAGGACTTGCTGCAGACCGAAGACGCCTTGCAAGTGAAAGGGACAGAGAGCCACGGCACATGAACGAGCGAAAGCCCTACATCGAGTTTCAGGATGTACGCAAGGCATTCGGCAGCAATGTCGTGCTCGACGGCGTCAGTTTCGACGTCATGCCCGGCGAGACGGTCTGCATCCTGGGACGAAGCGGGGTAGGCAAGTCGGTTTCGCTTCACGAGATTATGGGCTTTCTCAAGCCTGACAGCGGACGCGTCTGGGTCGCCTACGAAGACATCACCGACTATGGCGAGCAGGACCTGGAGCGCATCCGCAAAAAGGTGACCATGGTTTTCCAGAACGGTGCGCTCTTCGATTCGCTGACCATCGGCGAAAACGTTGCGTTTCCGCTGCGCGAGCGCGGCGGTCTCCAAGAGGAGCAGATCTACCAGATCATCGACGGCTTGCTGGACATGGTGGGCGTGCGCGAATTTCGCGACTTGCTGCCCTCCGACTTGTCCACCGGGATGAAGCGTTCCGTAGCCATTGCCCGCGCCCTGGCTGCGCAGCCGGACGCCGTGCTCTACGATGAGCCGACCACCATGGTCGATCCGTTAATGGCGCACCTGCTGGGAGACTTGATCAAGAAGCTGAAGAAGCAATTGAAACTGACCAGCATCGTGGTGACGCACGACATGGCTTTGGCCAAGAAGCTGGCCGACCGACTGCTATTTCTACACGAGGCGCGTGCCATCTTCTTTGGGACGTTTGCGGAAATGGCGCTTTGCAAGGAGCCCATCGTGCAGGAATTCCTGGAGCTTGACTCGATGGATTTCGAGCGCTACTTCGGCGCGCGGCGTCCGGCGCACGAGCCGCGGGTGTGAGTTCCAGAGCAATTGTAGAGAATGCAGCTTGGAGGTAGTGTTTCGAGGGGCTGCACGTTTGGTGGGAGCCCCCTGCTTCAGCAGGGGGAGCCGGACTTTAGTCCAGCGGAAAGGCGTTCGATTTCAGAATGGGCTTTAGCCCTGGGTTTTCGAGTCCCGGCGCTAAAGCGCATGTCCAGAGTCCAACCTTTCCCGGAGCGCCGAGGCGCTCCTTCCCTCGCATAAATGCGAGGGCTCCCACCAAGACGTACTCTCCAAGAGCCATACTCTGACTTTTTCAGCAGCCTCTGAAGTCGTGCCCTGACACAAATCGCCTGATGCCAATCGCACGCGCGGTGGTTTATGAAGGAGCCACACTCTACACCGCAGCCGCAAATCAATTCCACATCCTCAGAACCCCTGCGCGACTAGCCGCTCGACTGTGAGCGCTCCGCTCTGCTCATCGCGCCTGGTCCACTTCTCCAGATACTTGGCGACGATGTCGGTCTCGATGTTGACCGGATCGCCGGGCTTCAGCGAACCCAGGTTGGTCATCTTCACGGTGTGCGGGATGATGGCGATGGTCAGGCGCAGACCTTCCAGCTTTGCCACCGTGAGGCTGATGCCTTCGATGGCGATCGATCCCTTGAACACCACATATTTCTCAAGATCTTCTGGGATGTCGAGCAGTAGCCAGAAGTCGTCCGCATTGGCAATCGGTTCCAAGCCGACGAAGCGGCCCGTGCCGTCCACGTGGCCCTGCACCATGTGGCCGCCCATGCGGCCATCTGCCTTCAGCGGTAGCTCCAGGTTGACCAGCGCGCCGTCAGTGACGCGCGAGAGGGAAGTGAGCCTCCAGGTTTCGGCGGCCAGATCGGCGCAGAAGGATTGTGGTGTGATATCGAGCGCGGTCAGGCAGACGCCGCTCACGGCGACGCTGTTGCCTTCGCGCAACTCTTTTGCTGTGCTGGGAGCGTTGATGGTGATGCGATGATTGCCGCCACGCTCGACAATGCGCGCAATGGTTCCAACTTCTTCTACTAGTCCAGTAAACATGATGATGACCTCGGAAATCGCTCTTCGCTTTTCGCTATTCGCTTTTGGCCGTCAGCCGTCAGCTCTCAGCCGTCAGCTCTCGACTAAAGCTTACCAACCCCTAAAGATGAACTGCGCATTATCGATGTCTGTCACAACCGTTAACTGGATGCTGATTACTGACAGCTGACGGCTGACAGCCGAAAGCTTACGCGAATAGTGAATAGCGAAAAGCGACCTCTTACCTCTCCTGCACCAGTTGAATGTTCTCTTCGTACGGATCGCGCAGATAGCCCTCCACGGCAAAGTCTTCGCCGAAGCGGTGCAGCACCAGCGATTTCACATAAGCCGCCTCGCTGATACGGCGATATCCCGTGCCCAGGGCAAACGGCACAGAGCCGGTGCCGGCGAGAATCTTGGGAGCGTAATAAAAGAAAATCTTGTCCACGACGCCCGCCGACAAAGCAGCCCAGTTCACCATGGCTCCGCCTTCGATCATCAGGCTGGTGATTTCGCGCTCGCCGAGATTCGCCAACACTCCATCGAGATCAGGCCGGCCATCCGCGCCCGGCACGCTGCCAGGAAAGGGAATAGTACCGTCTTCCACGGGACGGCGCATCGGGACCTGCTCGACGGTAACACCACGCGCTTCCAGTTCACGCCGCTTGTTCTCTTCCGCAAAGCAGCAGTAGACGATGAGATCGTCCCGCGCCGTTTTGACCACGCGCGAGTCGAGCGGCAAACGCAGGCGCGAATCGAGAATCACGCGCAGCAATGGCCTACGACGTAGAAGCCCAGTGCGATCGGTGAGCAGTGGATCGTCCGCGATGATGGTGCCCACACCGACCATGATGGCATCGTTGGTGTGCCGCAGTTCCTGCACGTGGGCCCGCGCTTCCTCGCTGGTGATCCAACCACCGCTGGCGCTCAGCGATCTCAGAGCGTCCTGCGTTGTGCCTTCTCCTGGAGGCGGGGCAATCTTGCCGTCGAGCGTCATCGCCGTCTTCAAGGTGACGAACGGAATCTTGTGCCGGATATATTTCGCGAAGGACTCGTTCAGCTTCTTGGCTTCGATCTCACGCAGCCCTTCTTGCACTTCTATTCCGGCATCGCGCAATCGGGCGAGTCCTTGTCCCGCAACCGCCGGGTTGGGATCGCGCATGGCGACGAAGACGCGCTTCACGCCAGCGGCAATCACGGCATCGGCGCACGGACCGGTGCGTCCCACGTGGGAGCAGGGCTCGAGATTCACATAGAGGGTGGCGCCAGGGGTGCGATCCCCAGCTGCATCCAGCGCCAGAATTTCGGCATGTTTGCGGCCCTCGTAGGTGTGCGTACCGCGGCCGATGACCTTGCCCTTGGTATCGACCAGCACCGCTCCAACGCAGGGATTGGGCGAGGCGAGGGCGGTGCCTTTGCGGGCGAGTTCCAGCGCTTGCTGCATGAACTGCTCGTCGGTGTTTGTCCGCCGCGTGTTCATCTATTCGGTGAAGAACCAGGCCTTCAGATCAGTTTCCGGAATATAGCGAGAAGCCTGCCGAAATAGCGCAAGAAGCATTCCGGGTCGGAGCCTTTTGTGCAGCGGCACCGTGAGGGTCTGACGCTCTCCACCGACAAGAACTCGCCGGAGTTTAACGTGGCTGCCGCGGATGGAGACGACCTGAAACCCGAAACTGCCCAGCGCCTTAACTACCTCACGCCCCGACAATTGCCGCGGCTTCGTCACAGGATGAGCGGCTTCTCAATAATTAACTGTAGTTTCGGATGACTTGATAATCCCAAAGCCGGCAGGTCCTCTCCCTCCAGATGGAGACTCAGCGCTTCATTCAAGTTCTGCACTAGCTCGTCGAGGGTGTCGCCTTGCGTCACCACCGCAACTTCGAGGCATTCCGCGAAGTACCCATCCTCGTCCGGCTGAACCACGGCGTGAATCACGTCGCGCAAGGGTGGACGGCCGGGCTTTTCTCGCTGTGAATTCGCTCCAACCACTCTGGGCCCACCAGTCTGACTTCCCGCAGTTACGGCAGCGGTACGGTACTTGGGCAAGACTTCGTATCGTCCATGCCCAACTCGCCGGAAATAGTCCCACGTGCGCAGATGGTTCTTGGGCGCATTGATGCAGCAGCGGCTGACGATATCAGTGCGAACCGAGTTCTCCTTAAGCCCAGGAAGCGCCCGAACCACCTCATAGGGAGTGAAGGTCCAGTCACCGCGCTGGCCTCCAATTCGGTTCGCCGCCGCCAAGACTTCTTCATGAACGTGCATGCTCATAGAAAACCTCGGGGCTTAAATTTATTTGATAATCACGTGATTGTCAAATGTAAAGAATTTCAATTGAACAGCGAATCCACGAAGTCCTTCGGGTTGAAGGGCAGCAGGTCGCCTACCTTTTCGCCGACGCCGACGTAACGCACCGGCAGGCCAAGCTCCTTTGAGATGGCCACTACCACGCCGCCTTTGGCGGTGCCATCAAGTTTCGTGAGCACGATGCCGGTCACGCCGGCCGATTGGGTAAACAACCGCGCCTGCTGCAAGCCGTTCTGGCCGGTGGTGGCGTCCATCACCAACAAAGTCTCGTGAGGTGCGTTAGCGCTGAGGCGTTGCGCGGTGCGGCGCATCTTCGCTAGCTCGTCCATCAGGCTGGTCTTGGTGTGCAGGCGACCAGCGGTGTCCACGATGACGTAGTCGGTGGAGCGAGCCTTGGCTGCCTGCATGGCGTCGAAGAGCACCGCCGCGGGATCGCCGCCCGGTTTGTTCTTGATGACCTCGGTGCCGGTGCGATCACCCCAGATCTCAAGCTGCTCGATGGCTGCGGCGCGAAAGGTGTCGGCGGCCGCCAGCAATACGGTCTTGCCCTGGCCCCGCAGGGTATGCGCCAGCTTGCCGATGGTCGTAGTCTTGCCGACTCCATTCACGCCGACCACCAGGATGACCTCGGGCTCGCCGTCAACTTTCTGCACCGGCCGCTTGTCGGTGGTGTTCAGAATGGCCAGCAACTCGTCTTTCAGCACACGCTTTAATTCCTCGACGTTGCCTACCTGCTTGCGATCGACTTTCTCGCGCAGAGCCGCGAGTACGGTCGAGGTTGTTGCAGTGCCAAGATCGGCGGTGAGCAGGGTCGCTTCCAGATCGTCGAGGGTGTCGCGGTCGATCTCCTTGCGGATTGCGACTACCTCTTCAATCCGCTCGCTAAGGGTCTCGCGCGTACGCGTGACCGCCTCTTTCATGCGTTGCAGGAAACTGGGCTTTTCTTCGGTACTGCCAAATAGGGTTTGAATCATGAAGGAATCCGTCGCGACCGTCGTCAGATACGCCTCGAAAGAGCTAATGGCCGCTCGCACGACGGCAATCTGTCGCGAAAATCCATTATAGACACGCGGTTGCACTGCTGCTTTGGTCGGCTGTCGTGATCTTGTGTGCCGGATTGCGGGAATCTGCCCCACTCGTCAATTCATCCAAGATAAATATCCTTACGAGGAGACCTCATGGCGAAGTGTGAGCATGTAAAGCAAGCCAATACGAAGGTGCAAGCCAGCAGTGATGTATGCCAGGCATGCGTCGATGCCGGGCTGCGGTGGGTGCAACTCCGCAAATGTTTGACCTGCGGGCATGTGGGCTGCTGCGATTCCTCCGCCGGTCAGCACGCTAATAAACACTTTAAGGCGACGGGACATCCGGTGATGCAGGCGTTCAAGTCGGGCGAGTGGAAATGGTGTTACGTGGACGAGGCGTACGTTTGAAGGACCGCTTTTCGCTTTTTGCTTTTCGCTTTTTACTAAAGCAGCCGGGGGATTGATGGAAGAGACTGTTTTAAGCGAATGGCCAATAGCGAATGGCGAAAAGCGAGTGGCGCTCAGCCGCATCTCTCGCGCCCGGCCGCGTGTTTGTGTACTCTGTACGTCAGCCGTTTGTATTGGTAATTCTGTTCATGACAACCGATGGCATTTTCTAACCGTACTAGCCCACTAGTTCGTTTAAAGCGTTTTCACACTTGGTGTATAGGGTGGAGCACCGCTTTAGCGGTGCAGTTGGGATTCGGAAACGACACGGTTTCAGCCGCTGAGGTCACGGAGCCATTACCTCAGGCGCTAAAGCGCGATCCAAGAGCTGACAGCAGTGATGAATCCTTGGCCAGGCTCTTGAAAAGCTCTGGGGAACGCTTTTTGGTGGGAGCCCCCTGCTTGAGCAGAGGGGAGCTGGACTTTAGTCCAGCGGAAGGGCGCTCGACTTCAAAATGGGCTTTAGCCCTGGGCTTTCCGAATCCCAGCGCTAAAGCGCAAGACGAAAGAGCAACCTTTGCCCGGAGCGCTGAAGCGCCCCTTCCCCCGCATAAATGCGGGGGCTCCCACCAAGAATCACCTCCACAAGCAGTGCTCGGTCTTTTTCAGCAGCTCCTGAAGGCATGCTCCAGCCCTCGCCTACGCACCAGAGGTGAAACGGCTATAGGTGTTGCTGTCAGGCTGTGCCTGCTTCTCGCGTTCCTGGCGACCACGGCCTTTGCGCAAGTCCCGTCTCCCTGGGTCGACACCAAGCCGCTTGCGGTCGATAGCGGCGACACCGGTCTTAAGGAGATGTTGCGGCGCCTGCATACCACGGCACGGCTCATGCACACGGTGGCGCACCCCGACGACGAAGACGGAGGCATGCTCACCCTTGAATCTCGCGGGCATGGCGTGACGGCACTGCAACTCACCTTGAATCGCGGCGAAGGCGGGCAAAACAAAATTGGCAGCAATCTGCTGGATGAACTCGGTATCGTCCGCACGCTTGAGTTGCTGGCCGCCGACCGTTACTACGGAGTCGAGCAGCGCTTCACCCGGGTTGCCGATTTCGGATTCTCCAAGACTCCGGAAGAAACCTTCCAGATGTGGCACGGCCACGACGTCGCGCTGGGCGACATGGTGCGCGTCATTCGCACCTTCCGTCCCGGATGTGATCTGTACCCGCTTTCAAGGCAACAGCCGCGACGGGCATGGCAATCATCAGGCGTCGGGAATTCTCACGCGAGAAGCCTTTCGCGCGGCCGCCGATCCGGCGCGCTTTCCTGAGCAGATTCGCGAAGGGATTGCAACCCTGGCAGGCGAAGAAGCTCTACATGGACAACGTTCGTGGTACGGAAGACTGGACCATCGAGCTGGACACTTCGCAATTCGACCCGCTGCTGGGCGAAACTTATGTGCAATTTGCCTGGAAGGGGCTGAAGCACCAGCTTTCGCAGGGAGCCGGCGGATGGACTTTGCCCGAGGGCCGGCGCACCAGCTACTACAAGCTGATCGATTCGGTGTTGCCCAATGCGCCGGTTGCAGGTGCGCATGAGAAAGACTTCTTCGATGGAATCGATACTTCGTTACCCGGCCTGGCATCACGGCTTGGCGGCGATCAGGCAAAGGCCCCGTGGTTAACTCCGCAGCTTGCCGCGATTGCCAAAACGGTGGATGAGGCCACCACTGCGGCGCAGACCAACGATCAAGCGGCGGCTAAGCCATTACTGCACGGCTTGGAGCTGACGCGCGCGCTAATAGGAAAAGTTGAGCAATCGACGCTGCCGGCTGTGGAGAAAGCCGACCTGCTGGCTTCGTTGCGTACCAAGCAACACCAGTTTGAAGAGGCCGCCAATCTGGCGTTGGGACTCGATCTCGGCATTGGGCCGGGCACACCGGACGGGCGTCCTATGGCGGAAAATTTTCCCACCTCGAACGGCGATGTGCTGGCCGCTGTCATTACGGCAGGGAAGTCGTTCCTGCTTCTGGCCAAGCTGCACAATGGCAGCGCGCTGCCGCTCGATCTGAAGCAGCTTACGCTGGATGTTCCGCCGGGTTGGAAGGCCGAGCTGTTCATGGACCAGGTGCCTAAGCGAATTGGGCCCGGCGACGGTTGTGCTGTCACCTTCCGAGTGACGCCGCCCGCGGACGCGCAGCTTACCAAGGCTTACTTCCATCGCGACAATCCCGAGACCGACGCCATCTACCAGATCGACAATCCTAAATACGTGACGCTCGCGTTGCCGCCGCCTCCCGTAGCCGCGCATGCGGTGTACAGCGTCAACGGCGAGCAGGGTGAAATTCGTAGCTTCGCCCGAACCCCGGTCCATGACACCCACGGCGACGCTTGGTCCATGCCGCTGGGTGTGGTGCCGCCGTTTTCGGTGGAGACCTCGCCGGCCACGCAGATCATTCCCGCGGGATCGAATCCGTCAGCGCAGTTGAGCGTGATGGTGCAATCGACGGTAGCGAACGGCAAGGGGAGTGGTGCATCCCGAAGTACCGTCGGCATGGAAGGTCGAACCGCCAGTCGGCCCCGGTCGAGTTCAACAAGACCGGCGAACAGGCTGCCGAGTTCAAGATTCTGCCGGATGGAGCGAAAGAATCTCGCTATCAGGTTCGCGCCTTGCTGAACGCCAACGAACGCCATTACAGCGAAGGCTACAGCTTGGTTACGCGGCCCGATCTTGGCGGCTTCTTCTATTACCAGCCTGCGTTGCAGCGTGCCAGCGTCGTGGACGTGAAGGTTCCACAGGGGCTGAAAATCGGCTATCTCATGGGAGCGGGGGACGACATTCCCATTGTCTTGCAGCAGGTCGGCCTGGATGTCACCGCTCTGACCCCAGACGATCTCGAGCGCGGCGACCTTTCGCGCTTTGGGACGATTGTACTTGGCATTCGGGCCTACGACACTCGTGATGATCTGAAGAAGCACAATCAGCGGCTTCTTGATTATGTGCGCAACGGTGGCACGCTGCTGGTGCAGTACAACACCTCGCCCAGTGACTTCAACAGTGGCCACTACACGCCATTTCCGGCGCAACTCAGCCGCGAGCGCGTGACGGTTGAGCAGGCGCCGGTCACCATTCTTGATCCGCAAAGCCCGGTCTTCCATTACCCCAACCAGATTACCCAGCATGATTTCGACGGTTGGGTACAGGAGCGTGGCCTGTACTTCATGGACCAGTGGGACTCGCACTTCACCCCGCTGTTGGCATGCAACGATCCGGGCGAGCCTCCACAGAAAGGCGGGCTCCTCCTGGCGCAATACGGCAAGGGCTACTACATGTACACCGGGTATGCCTTCTTCCGCCAGTTGCCGTTCGGCGTACCGGGAGCCATCCGTCTCTACGTGAACCTGCTGAGCGTGGGACATGAGCCCAAGTAGTCCGCCCGACCAGCCTGAACTGATTCGCGGCGTCGGACTGGCGGGCGCGACCACGCTGAACATGATCGACATGATCGGCGTGGGGCCGTTCATCACCATCTCGCTGATTGTGAGTGCAGCGGGTGGACCGCAAGCCATGCTGGGCTGGATTCTGGGCGCGATCTTCGCGTTGTGCGATGGGCTGGTGTGGGCAGAACTGGGCGCGGCCATGCCAGGCGCCGGTGGCTCCTATCGCTACCTCAAGGAAATTTACGGACCGCAAACCATGGGACGGCTGCTGTCGTTTCTTTTCATCTGGCAACTCTCGTTCAGTGCGCCACTGTCGGTTGCATCAGGGTGCATCGGACTAGCGCACTATGCCGGATATCTGTGGCCGGGCCTGGAGCGCACGCTGGTGGAGCACACGCTCCATGCGGGCGTGCCGGTGCTGGGCGCGCTGGACGTACGCCTGGTGCTGATGCCAGGTACATTCCTCGCGATGGCGACGTGCGCTCTGGTAGTTATCCTGCTGTACCGGCGCATCACGGCGGTTGCGAAAATTGCCGAACTGCTTTGGGTGGGCGGCGCCTTGGCGATGACTTGGATCATCGTCGGGGGATTCATGCATTTCAACCCCGCCCTCGCTTTTGATTTCCCGCCCGGGGCCTTTCGCCTGTCGCACCAATTCTTCATCGGCCTAGGCGCGGCGATGCTGCTTACGACGTACGACTATTGGGGCTATTACAACGTATGTTTTCTGGGCGGGGAAGTTAAGGACCCGGGGCGCACGATTCCGCGGGCGCTTATCCTTTCCATCCTTGCGGTGGCCGCGCTTTACATCCTGATGAACCTGGCGGTTCTTGGGCGTGATCCCATGGAGGGAACTGGCGCAGCATTCCAACGAGCAGAGCAACTACGTCATGTCGGTGTTTATTCAGCGCATCTACGGAAGCTGGGCCGGGCGGGCGGTAACCGGACTGATCATGTGGACGGCGTTCGCCTCGGTCTTCTCATTGTTGCTCGGCTATTCACGGGTGCCCTACGCGGCGGCGCTCGACGGCAATTACTTCCGCGCGTTTGCGCGCATCCATCCTCAGCATCGTTTTCCTACGGTTTCGTTGCTGGCGCTTGGCGGAGTGGCAATGCTGTTTTGCCTGCTGCGTCTGGCTGACGTGATTGCTGCGCTGGTCGTCATTCGAATCCTGCTGCAGTTTATTGTGCAGGCGGTTGGCTTGATGGTACTGCGCAGGCGGCAACCCGACCTGCCGCGGCCGTTCCGCATGTGGCTCTATCCCGTGCCCGCGCTGCTGGCGATTGCCGGATTCCTCTTCATCCTGGTGGCGCGACAAAACTTTCTGCGGGAAATCCGCTACGCCGTCGTCATACTTGTTGTCGGTCTGGCGATTTACTTTGTGCGCTCGTGGCGACGCGGCGAGTGGCCCTTCGCATCGCACTCCGGCGGGCGTGGAGGCCGCTGGATGAGGCCGCATCAGTCGGCGCAACTGGTCACAGTTTGCCAGCGGCTCGCAACGTCTTCGTCCGACTCCGGACACAAGCGGCTTACCTTTCCGCCGCTGTTCGGTCAGACTTCCGATGGCCACCAGCGGAGCATGGCAGGAACCAATTCTTCCCCCAGTTGCCGGCCCGGCGACGGTCGAGTCTAAGCCCATGTCAGTCGGACCGGTTCCACCCATACCCATTGTGCCGCCGCGACGGCGCAGCGTGCTCGGTCCGTTGCACGAGCCGCTGTTTCGTACGCTGTGGATCGCGGCGGTCGTAAGCTACACCGGCACCTGGATGCAGAACGTCGGCGCCGGCTGGCTGATGACCTCGTTAACCATGTCGCCTCTGATGGTCGGCCTGGTGCAGGCAGCGGGCAGCATAGCCGTGTTCCTGGTGGTCCTACCCGCGGGCGCTATCGCCGATGTTGTCGATCGCCGCAAACTTCTTCTGGTCACTCAGACATGGATGGTGGTAGCTGCCGTCGCCCTTGGTGTGCTCACTATCGCGGGCAAAGTAACTCCACTGCTGCTCTTGTTATTTACGCTGTTCATGGGTTTCGGTGCGGTGCTCAACGATCCCGCGTGGCAGGCCATCACGCCAGAGATTGTTTCGCACCAGAACTTTGCCGCCGGGATTGCGCTGAATTCCGCCGGATTTAACGTGGCCCGTTCGATCGGTCCTGCGCTGGGCGGTTTAGTGATCGCCGCAGCAGGATCAGGAATTGCATTTCTGCTGAATGCGCTCTCATTTTTCGGCGTCATCTATTTTCTGTACCAGTGGAAACGCAAACCCGGGCGCACCTCCATGCGACTCGGCCATATGTTCACCGCCATGTTCGAAGGTTTCCGGTACCTGCGCACTTCGCCGCCCATGAAGGCGGTGCTGGTGCGCAGCGCGGTCTTCAGTATTTCGGCGAGCGCTTTGCTGGCGCTGTTACCGTTGCTGGCGCATCCCTTCGGATCGCAAGGCTACGGCCTGTTGCTGGGCTTCTTTGGACTGGGAGCGTTGGCGGGAGCCACCGGACTGGCGTATTTCCGCCGCAGACTTTCGGCGGATGCGTTAGTTTCGCTCGCTACCGCGGTCTTCGCTTTTGCCACCTTTGCCGCAGGTCGATGGCAGACGTTCCCGGTGCTCTCGGTGACCATGCTGATCGCCGGGGTCGCGTGGATTCAGATCCTGGCCAGCTTGAATGTGTCGGCACAAACCATGTCACCGGGATACATGCGAGCCCGGGCAATTTCGATGTACCTGCTGGTCTTGCAGGGCGGACTGGCGGGCGGCGCCGCGCTATGGGGAGAGATTGCCGAACGCATGGGCATGGCACGCTCGCTGTCTTACGCAGCCCTCGGCTTAGCCGTCGGTATACTCGCGACCTTCTGGTTCCGGCTGCGCTCGGTCGAAATCCACCCCAACGCTTTGGCAATGGATTAGGGCTGCGGCGGCTTCAAAGCCGCCGTCAGGAGAGCAGCTAACGGCACGGCTGAAGAGGTCTCGGAAGAACGCCGGTGAACGCTCTGGGTGGGAGCCCCCTGCTTCAGCAGGGGGAGTTGGACTTCAGTCCAACGGAAAGCGTTCGATCTCGCAATGGGCTTTTAGCCCTGGGCTTTTTCGATGCCCAGCGCTAAAGCGCGCGATCAAAGCGCAACTCATCCCGGAGCGCTGAAGCGCTCCTTCCCCCGCATAAATGCGGGGCTCCCACCAAAATTACATTCCACCAATTACGCTCCGAGTTTTTTAGCAGCCTGTGAAGGCGTGCCCTTTCAAAGCTTGCTGCCTCCCGTTTCCGGAGCGGATGAATAATCAAGGCGAAGCGCCGCAACTCTCGAACGGCTACAGAAACTTCGAAACCGCTGTAGAATTCTTACTGCGCTCTTCGGCCCACGACGTACGCACTACACACCATTTTCAGTGGAGGCTTTTGATGAACAAGCAAGTTGTAATGGGCATTTTGCTTCTGGCGCTTGGCCCGTTGGGAGTTCCGGCTAACGCCCAAGGCATGCAAGCCAAACCCGACCAGAAACCTACTTTCGCGCTGGTCCTCGACCGCTCGATGTCGGGGGTGGAGCGCGAGGTGGTTTCGGCCGCCGAAGCCATGCCCGACGACAAGTTTAACTTCGCACCGACTCAGGGCGAGTTCAAGGGCGTTCGGACCTTCGCGCAGCAGGTGAAGCACATCGCGGCCGTCAACTACATGCTGGGCGCCGCAATCCTGATGGAGAAGCCTCCGTTGGACCTGGAGGGAGAGAATGGACCGGCCAAGTTCACCTCCAAGGCCGACTGCGTGCAATTTCTGAAAGACTCGTTCACCTACGCGCGCAAGGCGCTCAGCAGCATTGACGAGAGCAACGTCCTTGGCCAGGTGCCCAGTCCCTTTGGCAGCAACAAAGTGTCACGCCTCGGTCTTTCCGTCATCACCATCGCCCATCCCAATGACCACTACGGCCAGATGGTGGAATATCTCCGGATGAACAACATCATTCCCCCGGCAAGCCGGCCGCAGAAGTAATTTCTTCCACCGATTCCGCAAGGGTCAGGCAACAAGGCGCGAGCGATCGCGCCTTTCTCTATTTGTCTTGTGAGGATCCGAGTTCCTTGCGGCCTCACAACCGCCTGAACGTGCATCTTAATTCCTGAGGTTGGGATGCACTCCAGAGCCAGAACAACCAAAGGAACCATCGAGGCGTGGCTGCTGATCTGCTGCGTCGCTCTTTTCTGCAGCACGCTCGCCTGTGGCGGCGGCTCAACCAGCACATCCGCCGGCACGGGAAGCGGCGGCATCTCGGGGGGCAGTGGCGGTTCCGGCGGCAGTTCGGGTTCCGGCGGAGGCAGCGGCTCAGGTGGAGGGAGCGGATCAGGCGGAGGCGGCGGTACTGGCGGCGGAGGCACAGGCGGTGGGCCCAGCATCCCGCAGGTGCAACATTTCGCAATCGTGGTATTGGAGAACTCGGATTACAGCGACATCGTGGGCAGTCCGAATGCGCCCTACATCAACAGCCTGATCGCACAGGGAGGCCTGGCCGGCAACTACTACGCCAACGTTCATCCCTCGATTGGCAATTACTTTGTCATGACCACCGGCATGGCCTACAGCATTGACGACAACTTTTCGGGAATCGTTCCCATCGACAACGTGGTGCGCGAACTCACTGCCGCATCAAAGTCGTGGAAAGTTTACGCGCAAAGCCTGCCGAGCCAAGGCTATCTCGGAGGCGATGTTTATCCTTACCTTCGTCGCCATAATCCGATTTCCTATTTCTCCGATGTCCAGCCACCATCGCAATCGAACATGAACATTGTTGGACTTCTCGCAACTGTCCTCCGACCTTGCCAGCGGCCAGTTACCCGCATACTCTGTTCATCGTTCCCGATGCCGAGCATGACGCTCACGACTGTCCAGGTGGAGGATCCAGTTGCGACATCGGAACCAGGGTCGCCGCCGCCGACTCGTGGCTGTCTAATAACCTCCCGCAATTGTTGTCGAACCCGCAGTTCCAGCAAAGCGGCATACTGGTCGTGACCACGGATGAGTCACGCGACGACATCAGCCACGGCGGGGGAAAAGTTGCAACCGTGATTGTCGGAACCGGGGTGAAGCCGGGATATGTTGGCACCGTGATGTATGACCATCGCAGCCTCTTGGGATTGAGCATGACCGCGCTGGGGGTAACGACTATTCCCAACGACGCCGGTACAGCCAACCAGATGACGGAGTTTTTTCAGTGAGGCGCGGCGTGATAACCGCTTGGGAGGAGAGTCTAATTAGGTGACAAGCATTGTTCCTGGGTTCCTCAGGCTGTGGGGGCAGGAGCGATTCCCGAATTGGCACTTTAATGTTAATTGATAGCGCCACGTTATTGCTATTTAGGCATTCCGCAGAGTGCCATTTCCTTCGCATTAGAAGGCCGTGGAGCGACGATAGATGTTCCCATGCACCCCAAAAGCTGTCCGAAAGCTAACGTGGCTGTAATCGCCCATGAAGGCCATTGCCAGAGGTTTCCCTATTCGGGAACACTCTCGCCCTTCTTGAACGGCTGCACTGCGCTCTTGGTGCTAAGGTCCTACGGGGTTTGGCCGATGCCGCAGGCGCCTGGTTTTCTTTAGAATGGACGGTAGGGCTTGGAACCATCCAGCCCTGAGGTCCTTTTATTTTGAAGTTGGCAGTCTTCCAGTTCGTATTCGCGCTTGCCTTGACCGGCGCAGTCGCTGCGCAAACCAACTCTCCTACGCCGCGCGCTCCTGACCGGTCCAGCCAGAACGCCGCGACGAAACCAGGGGCTGCAACCGCGGTCACCACACCGCCGTCACCACCAAAGAAAAAAACCGGCAGAAGTTTGTGGAGGATGTTGTCCACTCGGCGGTAGCGCTGCCGCAGCCCGATCCGCAAGACCGCTTGCGCGTGCTTTATGCCGCCGCCAACGTCGTCTCGCCGATCGACGCCAAGGAGGCGCAGCAGTTCGCGAAAGAGGGAACGCGCATCGAGACTGAACTGGTCACGCAAGGTGAGAAGCCTGCGGTTTCCATGCTGGCGGGCGGGCATGTGGATTGCGCCTCCGCAGTGACGTTTGTCCAGACCATTCCCCCAGCGGTCGGTCCTCGATGCGGAGCAATCGTTGCTGGGAGCTATCACCATGTGCCCCAGGCAAGTGGCAGGAGCCAGCCAAGCGCAAACTGGAGGCGGGCGTCCAGCAGGGTACGGTGGCGGCCCGGCCCATCCTGGCGTTGATGGATGCCGAGGGGCCGAAGTCGGCGTGGTCCCAGGCGATGTTCACCAAAGTATTTGCCTCGTTGCCGGCCGATGCCCCGTCGTTCGCCAGCGAGGCTCCGAATTACGCCGCCATGTTTGTTCGTGAAGCGCCGGAGGTGGAACTGGACGCGGTGAAAACAGCGGGGTTGAAATTCCTGCTCTGGCTGGCGAAGGTTCCCGACTCGCCCGAGCGCAATGTCGCCGTCAACATGGTCACCGGATCGCTAAACAATGTGCTGGGCAAGGATGCATACCAGGAACTGTTGCGCTCCGACATCATGGCCCAGCAGGTGGCGAACAGCGCCGGAACCGAAACCTCAAGCCTGCCGCCCGAAGAAGAATCGGTTTCCGTGCTTCGCGCGATGGGCAACAAGGGTGACCGCACCGACCAGTTGAATTCCATGCCGCCGTCTTTGCGGGCTCGCGAGGCCGCTGCCAGCGGCTTTGCCAGCGGAACCTCGGGTGATCGCAAACTGGCCGATCACTATTTCGACATCGCGTTTTCGTCGCTCGACGAAGTCTGGTCCGACCGGGCTTCGCTGAAGATGAGCGCACCCGCCGTGGTGGAAGAGGTAAGCCAGGCGGCAGCTCAGGTCGATCCGGTCGAGGCATTGCAGCGCTCGCAACGATTGCAGGATCCCTCCGCCGAAGCCATCAGTATGCTGGCTGTCGCACAGGTGGTTGTCGGCCGGCCGTAACGGGTCGTCCGATCGGGCCTCGGGAGCTATCGACGGAGGATGGCACGCTTTGAAGGCCACAGCTTCGAAGAGTGCGATTTTCGGCTTGGTGGGAGCCCCCGCATTTATGCTGGGGAGGAGTGCTTCAGTGCTCCCGAAAAAATTTGGACGATGGTCTTGCGCTTTAGCGCCGGGCATCAAAAACCCGGGGCTAAAAGCCCATTTGAAATCGAGCGATCTTCCGCTGGACTAAAGTCCAGCTCCCCCTGCTAAAGCAGGGGGCTTCCACCAAAAGCGTTTTCCACGATTTTTCCGGAGCCTCTTTCGCCCCAAGGGCCTGTGCCCATCACTCCGCATCGTGAAAGATAATCCCCAGCGTGTACCTGCTTCCGCTGCGGACACGCGCCACGCCGTGCTTCATATTCACGCGATAACATCCGCGCGTTCCTTGCACCGGCCGGTGTCGGGTGGTGAAGAGGATGGCGCATCCCTGATTGGCCGGAATGACTTCGACCTTCGATTGCGCTCGGGGACGTTGTTCCATCAGCACAAATTCTCCGCCCTCCCAATCGCGCCCTGGCTGCCCCAGCAGAAAGACTATCTGGATCGGAAACGCCACTGCGCCGTAAATATCCTGATGCAGGCAGTTGTAGCCATCCTGTTCGTAGTGCAACAACAGCGGAGTGGGACGTTTTTGTCCAGCGCGATGGCAGCGCTCTAGAAACGCAGCATGTTCAGCCGGGAAGCGCACGATTTCTTCCAACTCTTCCGCCCAGTGATTGGCTACCTCGGCCAAATGCGGATACGCGCGAGTTCGCAACTCGCGCACCAGCGAAGGCAGAGGATTGGCAAAGTATTTGTAGTCGCCACGTCCGAAGCGAAGTCGCTCCATGATGATGTGG
Organism: uncultured Acidobacteriaceae bacterium; assembly: GCA_963721155.1. Taxonomy (GTDB): domain Bacteria; phylum Acidobacteriota; class Terriglobia; order Terriglobales; family Acidobacteriaceae; genus Bog-257. Next base: position 367,156 of record CAVRID010000012.1, read on the forward strand.
CTGCGAAACAGTTGATCGTGGCTGTACAGGTTGCGCAGTTCGACGCACTCGTCCGGCGTCAATATCTCGGGAGTGACCGCGTATCCGGATCCCGATAGCGATTGCTGCAGATCGCTCCACGGCAGTCCGTCAAGACGCCGCTGAATTGGTGGTAGGTTCCGAGTTGCTTCAACTGTAATCTTCATAGTCGTCGTGGTTCCTTTTTCGCGTGTCATCCTGAGCGAGCGCAGCGAGTCGAAGGACCCCTATGCTGTCAACTCACTCCCGCCCCGGCATGATTTTCGAAGGAGCGACGCGAGGAGTCGCGGGGACCCTACGCCTGCTGGCTCTCCCACGTGCGGCATTTCTGCAATGCTAGGGGTCCTTCGGCGCCTCGTCCGGTCTCCGGCGACCGGACTCGTTGCTCAGGATGACAGTCACTCGCAAGAGTGTCATGGTCCTCCACCAGCCGCTATCCGGCCCTTGCCCTCAAAACCCAGAAGCGGCCCTCTATACGTTAGGATGAATGACGCCGTGTCAGCGGCGTACCAGCCATGCATATACCTGACGGCTACTTGAGTCCATCGACCTGCGCGGTGCTGTACGCGGCCGCGATCGCAGGATGGTACTCTGCGCTGAAGCGCCTGAAGCGTATGCTGCTCAGTCGCGTCATACCGCTGGTCTCAGTTTTTGCCGCGTTCTCGTTTGTCGTGATGATGTTTAACCTGCCGTTGCCCGGCGGCACCACCGGCCATGCGTTGGGCGTCACCATCGCGGCCATCGTACTCGGGCCGTCAGGATCGATTCTCGCCATCTCCATCGCGCTCGCGATTCAGGCGCTGTTCTTCGGCGACGGCGGCATCAGTACCCTTGGCGCCAATTGCTTCAACATGGCGATCGTGGCCTCGCTGGTCGCGTTTGCAAGCTATCGATTGATTGCCGCCCGCGCGGCCATTGCTTCCAGACGCCGAGTCGTCGCCGCCGCCATCGCCGGATACCTTGCGGTGAACGCCGCAGCCTTAGTCGCCGCCATCGAGTTTGGCATTCAACCCGCGCTGTTCCATGATGCCCGAGGAATGCCGTTGTACGCGCCTTATCCGTTGAGCATCGCGGTGCCCGCCATGATGATCGGGCACTTGACCCTGGCAGGAGTAGCCGAAGCGGTAATCTCGGCGGGGCTGGTCGCGTATTTGCAGGCCGCCGATCCTGCTCTCTTGCGCAATACGGCGGGAGCGCTGCCCGCCACGGAAGCAGCGGGGGCAATCGTGCCTGCCGCTACCAACTCGCTGCGAAGATTGTGGATCGCCGTAGCGATGCTGATGGTTCTCACGCCGCTCGGAATTCTGGCGGCGGGAAAAGCGTGGGGCGAGTGGTCTCCCTCCGAGCTTGCGGTGCGGCAGGTCCCGACACAGGTTACTTCTGCGGCGAGCAATTCCGCTGGATCGTCGGCGATTCCTGCCGGAATGCAGCGGCTCTCTACCCTGTGGACCGCGCCCTTTCCCGCCTATGCGCCGACCTTTGTCAGGAGTGCGCAGTTCGGTTATGTTCTTTCCGCTATGTTTGCAGTCGGTATCCTGCTGCTGATTTCCCTGGTAGCGCAGCGTCGCGTTCAACGACGGCACGAAGCGGGCGACTCCTGATGGCGCGCGACGGGTTCCTCACTTCCACCATGCTGGGGTTCGCGCGCGCTTTGGCTCGCGCCATGACCTCCGAGGAGATTGCCCGCCAGCCCGGAATGCTGCAATCGCTCGACCCACGGGTTCGCGTCATCGGACTTTTCGCAATGGTCGTGGCGACCGTGCTTTCGCGGAGAATCGCCGTGGTTGGCGCTTTGTTCGTCCTTGCTGTGGTGATTGCGATCTTCTCTAAGGTCGGTATTGACATGCTGGCAAAGCGCGTGTGGCTCGTCGTCATGGGCTTCACCGGAGTGATTGCGCTGCCCGCGGTCTTTGTCACTCCAGGCGATCCGGTTGCAGCTGCTTTCGAGCGGCCCGTTTCACGTCACCGTACAAGGTCTGCAAACGGCTGCGCTGCTGATCGCGCGGGTTGAGACTGCAGTGACGTTTACCTCTCTCCTGGTGCTTTGCACTCCGTGGACGCATGTGCTCAAGGCGCTACGCGCATTTCGCCTGCCGCAAGAGGCGATCATGATGCTGGCCATGACGCATCGCTATATCTTTCTGCTAGTGGAGACAGTAGGCCAGATGTTCGAATCGCGCCGGAGCCGCACGGTGGGCGCCTTGCGAGGTGCCGAGGGCCGTCGGATGGCCGCCAGGACCGCTGGCGTTCTGCTGAGCAAAAGCATTGAGGTGAGCAACGAAGTTTATCTTGCGATGCAGTCGCGAGGATTCCGCGGAGACATTCGCATTCTGTCTGACTTTCACATGCAGCGCTGGGACTATCTCGGACTGGCGGCCTTCCTGGTTGTGGGAGGTCTCTCCGTGTGGATAGGAAGGTAGATCATTATGCCGCCGCTGTTCGAATTGCGAGACGTGTACTTCGAATACGATGGCATTCCAGCGCTCCACGGACTTTCGGTGCAGATCGCGGAGGGGGAAAGCGTCGCACTCCTGGGCGCGAATGGCTCCGGGAAATCGACGCTTCTGAAAATTCTCGACGCGCTGTATTTCCCTTCGCGTGGCAGCGTTATCTTCGCCGGCCAGCCGCTCACGCCGGAAGCATTCCAACCGCAGGATTTCGCCTTCGCGTTTCGTAAAAGGGTAGCGCTCGTCTTTCAGAATCCCGACGTGCAGTTGTTCAATCCGACGGTGTTCGACGAGGTTGCATTCGGTCCGTTGCAAATGCAATGGTCGAAAGAGCAGGTGCTGTCGAAGGTCGCTGCAACCTTGGAGTTGATGGGCATCGCGCATCTTCGCGATCGCCCACCCTATCGGCTGTCGGGCGGGGAAAAGAAACGCGTTGCTCTGGCCTCGGTGATTGTGCTCGATCCTGATGTTCTTTTGCTGGACGAGCCGACTTCGACGCTCGACCCGCGCAGTCAAAGCCAGCTCATCGATTTGATTCAGGAGTGGAAGGGCTCGTCAAAAACTGTGATCGCCGCAACCCACCAGTTGGAGATTGTCGAGGACATAGCGACCCGGGTTATCGTGCTGGAAGAGGGAAGGGTTGGTGCAAGTGGTACGCCAACAGAGATCTTGTCGAACCACGAATTACTGCTGCGCGCCAATCTGGTGCACGCGCATCGGCATACCCACGGGACGGTCACGCACACCCACCCGCATCTGCATTCGCACTCGAAGCACGAACATTAGGGATCTTCGAATCGCAGGGAGACCCGCTCTAGCCCTCATTTGGCTAAGGCGGGACAGGGCGCTAGTCTCAAATGCAGATGGTCACTTGTCGACCGGCTATCGGTGCCCGTAACCTTGCGTCTAAGCAACAGCCGCGACGCCCGACTCGCCGCGGCAATCCATTAGGACGGCACTCCCATGCTTATCCTCCCATTACTTTTTGCGCTCGCCTTGCAAACGCCAGCCGGTACTCCCGGCAAAACTACAGAGATGCTGCGCGCCAAAGATCAAGCGCTCCTCGACGCCATCGCGCCCGGCGACCGCAAGGTCTGGGAGCAGGTCCTCGCCGCCGACGCTGTTTACGTGGACGAGAACGGCGCCATCATGGATCGTGCCGAATTCCTCAAGCAACTTGAGCCGCTTCCGGCGGGCGCTTCCGGCGAGCTCAAGATCACGGACTACAGGGCCCACATCGATGGCGACCTGGCCACCGTAATTCACACCGACGATGAACAGGAGAACTACCACGGCCAGATGCTCTTGGCTCGCTACCTCACAACGGAGACCTGGCGTCGCGACGGCGGAGAGTGGAAGCTGTACATGGTGCACACCTACGCGGTGATGAAAGATCCTCCGGCGATCTCTCTGCCGGCTCAGGAGCTGCAGCAGTACGCTGGCCGATACGTAGGCGGAAGCGATCTTGTTTATCTGATCCAGTGGGATGGCAAGCAACTGGTCGGCGGCCGGCAGGGTCGCCCCATGAAACCTCTGGAGGTGGAGGTGCGCGATGTTCTCTTCAACCCGGGGCAACCGCGCATCCGAAAAATCTTTCAGCGCGACGCCAGCGGCAAAATCACGGGCTTCGTCGACCGTCGGGAAAGTTGGGACCTGGCCTGGCGCCGTGAAGGCCCGGCTCCTTCATCGAGCGGAGGCTCGCACTAGTCCTTCAAATGCGACAACATTTCCTTGAACTCCGCTGTTCCCGAACAGCGCAACAGTTCGTACATCATCATCTCGGTAGACGAGATGACCGCGCCCGCCACCCGCATGCGATCCAGCCCAACGCGCCAGTTCCATTCCGCCCGCGAACTGACTGCATCGGAGGCGACGTGTACCAGGTATCCGTCGTTGAGCGCGCCCAGCGCCGTTTGCATAACGCAAATATGCGTCTCCATACCACACAACAACAGAGTGTTGCGATTGCCGGGAAGCGCCCTGAGTCCCGCGCGGAAGACATCGCTGCCAAAGCAACCGAACTCCAGTTTATCGATGGCGGTGACCTCGGGCAGCAGGGAAGCGACTTCCGGAACCGTGGCGCCCAGCCCCTTGCTGTATTGCGTCGTCATCATGATGGGTATCGACAAGATCTTGGCCAGGCGCACTAGTAGCTGCGAGTTCTTGACCAACATTTCCTTGTTGAAGATGGGAGGCAGCAGCTTCTGCTGGATATCGACTACGACCAGGGCGCAATGCGTGGCCTCAAGTGGACGCCGCGCGACCTCGGTTGAGTCGCCCGACAATGCAACGGTGCCCATCATGGATGACATAAAATTTCCTCCATTAAATAACTGACGTCCATTCTATCCGCTTGCTGCCGGCAGTCGCGCGATATGCGCATCTTGATTAGCGTGGATTCACAGGGCAGCGGATTCACACGGAAGTGGACTCACGCGAGATTTGACCACTCCCTTGGGGTTGGCCGATGCATGCCGGCGCCCTGAAGTTGACGCTCCATTCTCGCAACCCATACAATCCGACTAGTGCGTCTGCACTAGCGCGCATTCACTATAGCTGCGCTGCTGCCCCCTCGTTCAATGGTAGGACAGCTGACTCTGGATCAGCATATCGGGGTTCGAATCCCTGGGGGGCAGCCAAATCTATTCAACAATTTACGCATTTGATGTTTCTCCGGTGTGCCGTAAAGTGTGCCGTGAATTCAACGCACTGCGCACAATTTCCAGTTCCGGGTGTTGGTAGTCATGGCGATCTTCACGTTGGTATTGGCCCGGGGTATCCCTGACCGCCTTTAAATTTCCGGTTTTGCTGAGCATAGCGTGATGTTTGGCACGGCGTATCCTGGACACGGTGCTATATTCACGGCAAAGCATGAAAGAGCACAGCATCGAACATCTGCTGGACGATATCGGCTGGAAGATTCTCAGCGAATTGCAGCAGAATGCGCGCATCCCGTTCGCCGAACTTGGCCGCATCGTGGGACTTTCTACTCCTGCGGTGACTGAGCGCGTGCACAAGATGGAAGAAGCGGGAATTATCATCGGCTATCGGGCCCACATTGACCCGGCGAAGGTGGGCTTGCCAATCCTTGCCTTCGTCAACGTTAAAGTTGGCGGTGAGAACCTGAACCGGTTTATGGAGGTCGCCGCTACGCATCCAGAAGTGCTGGAATGTCACCGCGTTACCGGCGCAGAATCCTTTCTGCTCAAAGTTGCGGTGTCGGATGTGGCCCATCTGGAGACGTTGCTGGATGCCCTGATGCCGTACGTAGCGACCACAACCTCCATGGTGCTTTCTACCGCGTTGGCCTGGGGGAATATCGTGAGGCCCGGAGGCAAGGCGGAGCCGGAGGTTGTCAAATCGAGAGTCTGAACTCGGTTGTTCTCTTCTACCTAACAAACTGGAACTCGACTGCCTGTTTCGCTTTCAGCCTGCTCGTCATTCCTGCAATCAATCAGAAGTTCCTGATGTATTTCGCCTCTTGACCTCCCTACGATAAGAATCGGTATGAGTAGCGCCACTAGCGCGCAAACAGCGAGGCAAGATGGCTTCCTCAATCGCAATACCCGGGACGGCGGTATTCACCTGGAACAATCACGAGGTGGAAGTGGACGACGACGGATTCATTCAACAGCCGGAGCTTTGGGACGATCAACTGGCGCTGGCATTGGCGCGCACCGACGGCGTTGACGAACTGACCGACGCCCACTGGAAGATCATCCACTACATTCGTGATTACTTTCACGAGTTCGAGATCGCGCCCATGATTCGCAAGCTTTGCAAGGAGACCGGCTTTTCCCTGCGGGAGATTTACGATCTCTTTCCCTCGGGTCCGGCCAAGGGCGCCTGCAAAGTGGCAGGTCTGCCGAAACCGACGGGCTGCGTGTAGTCGCCAAATCGAATTTGCCGGAGCGCCGTAGCTCCGGCCCGAGCGAGGGGCAATGCTGCTCATCATCTTGGTCGCGGTGGCAGTTATAGTTTTCGTCGCCGGCAATGCCGTCCGCATCATCAAGTTCCTGCGTATGCCTACTCCTCTACGCTGGGAGCTCTACCCCATCCCCAAAGGCCCAGCTAAACGTCAGCGTTATGGCGGTTCCTACTTCGAGCAGTCCGACTGGTGGACGAAACCCTCCGACACCGGCCACAGAGGCGAGTTGGCCTTCATGGCGAGAGAGGTTCTACTGCTGCGATCGGTCTGGGAGAACTTTCGCGAACTATGGCTGTGGTCGTGGCTTTTGCACTGGGGACTCTACTTGTATCTGCTGGCTACGGTATTAGCGGTGGTCGAGGTTTTACTGCCAGCCGCCGCCAGCTTTAGTGCTTTTCACACAGCGCTGCTAAACACCTACCGACTAGCGTGTCTTCTTGGTTGTAGTGGCGCTGTCGGTCTGTTTGCCCTGCGGATGCGGCATCCTCGCCTGAAAGCGTTCACCACGCGCATCCGCATCTTCGATCTATTGCTGCTGGGATCGATCTTTGCGACAGGCCTGCTATTGCTTGCTACTCGTGCGGATGGACTGGACAGCCTGGTTCTGGACTTGATGAGGTTTCCGGCAAGCCTTGGCAATCATGCGATGACGCGGCGTCTCCACATTGGGTTAATTGCCTTCTTCCTCGCCTACTTTCCCTTCACTCACATGACGCACGCCTACATGAAGTACTTCACCTGGCATCAGGTGCGCTGGAACGATTCTTCTGCCCTGCATGATCCACGTGCGGCTAATACGCTAGCGATCAATTTACAGAGAGAGGTGACCTGGGCAGCGCCGCACATCACAGCCGGCGACTCGGCGCGATGGTCGGAAATCGCCTCGGACCATGGCGGACAGGGAGCGGGTCAACGTGCTTAGGGTCAGCGACATCGCAAACCGGGCCGGCCAACTGACCGAGGTGCCGCCACGCAACCTGGTGCCATTGCCGCCTCCGTATGATCGAGTGGAAGACCTACCTGAGCGCAAGCATCTCAAGCAGGAAGTCCTTGATCGCATCGATACTTCGCTTGACAGCTTCTCGGCACTCGGCTTTTCCCGTCCGCAGACAACGGAAGACGAAGAGAGATTCGTAGAAGCGTTTCTCTCCGGCCTTGAGAAGCTCTTGAGCGCGGAGAACAACTGGACCTTCCTCGAACAGCTCACTCTCTCGCTTGATCATTGCGCCCGTTGCCAGACCTGTGTCGAAGCCTGCCCGATCTATACGGCCAGCGGGCACGACGAAGTCTATCGCCCCACCTTCCGCAGCGAAGTCTTCCGGCGACTGGTGAACGAGTACGCCAAGCCGGGAGGGAAAATGCTGGCGCGGCTCAAGGGCGAACATGTCGAGATCAATGCAACTACTCTCGTCCGGCTGCTGGAATCCGCGTACCGCTGCACGTTGTGCCGTCGTTGCGCGCAAGCTTGTCCCATGGGGGTGGACAATGCACTGTTGACTCGCGAGATCCGTAAGCTGTTCAGCATGGAGATGGGGATTGCAGCGAAAGAGCTCCATGAGAAAGGCTCGATGCTGCAGCTCCGAGTCGGTTCCTCGACGGGCATGAACCCGCGGGCGGTCCATGACAACGTGGGCTTCCTCGACGAGGAGATCCACGACCAGACCGGCCTAACAATTGAGACGCCTTGGGACAAGGAAGGCGCGGATGTTCTACTCATCCACAACGCTGGCGAGATCCTGGCGTGGCCCGAGAATCCGATGGCCTTCGCGATCATCCTCGAAGCGGCGGGGATCAGCTGGACCATGTCGAGCGAGCTCGCCGCGTACGACAGCGTTAACTACGGCGTGTGGTACGACGATGCGCAGTTTGCGCGGGTGGCCGTGCGGCAAGCCGAAGCCGCACGGAAACTCAAGGTGAAGAAGATTGTGCTGGGCGAATGCGGTCACGGACACAAGGCGTCCATGGTGATCGCCGATCGCATTCTCACCGGCGACCTGAACATACCGCGCGAGAGTGCGCTGGTGCTGTTGCGCGACATCGTCATGAGCGGACGGTTGAAGCTCGATCCGTCAAGAAACGACTTCCCGGTCACGCTGCACGATCCCTGCAACATGGTGCGGATGATGGGCATCGTCGAACCTCAGCGCGAGATCCTGCGCGCCATCTGCCCGCAGTTTCGCGAGATGACCCCGCACGGCGTCGATAATTACTGCTGCGGCGGCGGCTCGGGCTTCGCCATCATGTCGGGCTACAACTTCTCCGATTGGCGATTCTTGGTTGCGGGAAGAACCAAGCTTAAGCAGGTACTAAACGCCTTCGCCGATTGTCCCGATCCCAACGTCAGGAAGTATGTGTGCGCGCCCTGCTCGAACTGCAAAGGCCAGTTCCGCGATCTCTTCCAGTATTACGGAGTGTGGGAGAAGTCGGGAATCCTGTACGGTGGCCTGGCTGAACTGATCGTCAATGCGATGGCTGATATCAGCCAACCATTCATCAAGTGGGAATTCCACTGAGGTATAGCCATGGAAAAAGCACTGATCTATTTTGACAATGCAGCAACGGTTTGGCCCAAGCCGGAGAGCGTTTACCGCTTCATGGACGAGTTCTACCGCTCGCACGGCGTCAATCCCGGGCGTAGCGGCTACGATCTGGCCATGGAGGCTGGGTCGCTGCTCGACCGCCTGCGCAAACGTATGACGAAGTTCTTCGGCGGCGATGAGGACGCCTCGGACCGGCTGGTCTTCGGCTATAACGTGACCGATGCTCTCAACCTCATCATTCCCGGGCTGGTCTCGGCAGGCGATCACATCATCACCACTAACCTCGAACATAACTCGGTGATCCGGCCAGTAAATCACCTGGTGCGCGACCACGGCGCCGAGGCGACATACGTTCCATTCGACAGCGCTGGATTCATCGATCCGGACGACATTGCCCGCGCGATGCGGCCAAACACCAGGCTGGTCATCGTCAACCACGGCTCTAATGTGCTGGGACCGTGCAGCCGATCAAGGAGATCGGAAGAATCTGCCGCGAGCGCGGCGTCACCTTTGTCGTGGATACCGCGCAGACTGCCGGCATTGTCCCGATCAACATGAAGGAGATGAACATCGACGTCGTGGCCTTCACCGGGCACAAGGCGCTGATGGGGAGCATGGGCATCGGCGGCCTCTGCATCCGTAAGCACGTCGAAGTAAAGCAGGTGCGCAGCGGCGGGACGGGCGTTCGCTCTGCAAATCCGTTTCATCTCGAGGAATATCCCTGGCGCCTGGAGTACGGCACGCCGAACATGGTTGGTATTGCTTCCTTGTGGGCCGGACAGGACTGGCTGGAGGCGAACGGAGTGGAGCGGGTTCACGCGCGGGAGATGCAGTTGGCGCAAAGATTAGTCGATGGCTTGCGGCGGATCGAGGGCGTCCAGTTGTACTGTTGCGACAGCCTGGAAAACCACCTCTCCACCATTCTCATGAACCTGGAGGGCGTCGATCCTGGCGACATTGGGGTTATGCTCGACGTGGACCACAACATCGCGACCCGCACGGGTCTGCATTGCGCACCGCTGGTTCATGCCCAACTCGGGTTGGTCGAGCGCGATGGGGGCGTACGGTTTTCCATCGGAGCCTTCAACACCGCGGAGGAGGTTGACGCGGCAATCGCGGCGATCGCCGACATCGCCCAGTGGGCACGGGATCGCAAGGCAAAATCCCGCGGCGCATTGGCGCATGCTTGAGGGCGAAGCAAAACTTTTGGTCAGGGAGCGGCGGCGAGTGAGATCCGGAGATACTGCGCCTCCACATGACTTGTCTTCTGGAAGTTCAGTGGAACTGAATTTGGTGGGCAGTGCAGGGCTCGAACCTGCGACCTCCTGCTTGTAAGGCAGGCGCTCTAACCAACTGAGCTAACCGCCCGCTGTGTGGATCCTCTTGAACGGGGCACAGAACGAGATTAACTTTATCTGACCCTGATGGCGCGGTCAAACCTGCTTGGAGTGGCGAATTGGCCAGAATTCCGCGGTTAGAGGCATCTTTTTAACACTTTCCGGAAACAAATGTAAGGGCCAGAACCATAAACCCGGGGTGCGCGATGAAGGCGATTCTTTTTGTTGACGATCACGAATTACTAGCGCGATTGAGCTGCGAGATTCTGGAGATGCAGGGCTATCGGGCCGTGAGCGCCTACAGCGCTCAGGATGCGCTGGCCAAACTGCAAGATGAGAAGTTTGATCTCCTGGTCACCGATTTTCGCATGGAGGGCATGAACGGCCTGGAATTGGCGAAACGGGTCCATGCCAGCAGCCCTGAAATTCCCGTGATCATTGTGACTGGCTACGGACCCATTGACGGCGGACGCGACGTAAAAGAGTGCCTCCCGAAAGAGCAGATGTTTCCCGCCCTGCTGGACAAGATCAAAACCTATCTCGGCGAAGGGGAGTCGGTTCCCATGCCCGGCCTGAAAAGCGCGTAACGGCGACAGTGCTGCGCGGACGCGTTGTTTTCCCTGAGTTGTTGCCAGACGGCGGAAAGCCGTTAGCCTCCCTGCAAGCTTTCAATACCCACGACCACATACAGAGATTAGGTAAGGCTTAGCGTCTTGCTTTATTCTCATCTCTTATGCCCGCAATCGTCGAATGTGTTCCTAACTTTTCTGAGGGGCGCGATAAGGCCCGTGTCGATGCCATCCTCGAAGCCATGAAGATGGACGGCGTGTACCTGCTCGATCGCGAGATGGACGCCGACCATAACCGCTGTGTCATCACCTTGGTCGGCGACCCGGTGAAGGTGGCGGAGGCTGCGATTCGTGGGGTAGGCAAGGCGGCCGAGCTTATTGACCTAACCAAACATACGGGGGCGCATCCCCGGCTGGGCGCGGCGGACGTCATTCCTTTCATCCCGATCGAGGGTGTGACCCTGGAAGATTGCGTGGCCATTGCCCGGCGGGTCGGCGAGGAAATATGGAAGCGCTATCAGGTGCCGGTGTACTTGTACGAGGCGGCCGCACAAAAGCCGGAGCGCCAGAACTTGGAGAATGTACGTCGCGGGCAATTCGAAGGCATTCGCGAGGAGCTGAAGACGAATCCGGCGCGAAAGCCCGACTTCGGCAACGCGGAGCTGCACTCGACGGCGGGCGCCACGATTGTTGGCGCACGCAAGTTCCTGGTTGCGTACAACGTCTATCTCAACACGCCCGATGTCGAGATCGCGAAAAAGATTGGCAAGGCCGTGCGTTTTTCCAACGGCGGACTGCGCTACGTCAAAGGCATGGGCGTACCAGTGCGTGGGCTGGCGCAAGTCTCGATGAACCTGACCGATACCGACCAGACTCCCATTGCGCGGGTCTTCGAGTATGTGAAGCGCGAGGCGGCGCGATACGGGGTGATGCCTGTCTCCAGCGAGATCGTCGGCTTGATTCCCAAGAAGGCGCTGGAAGATGCCGCGGAATGGTTTCTGCAGATCGAGAATTTCGACTCGTCGCTAATTCTGGAGAATCGGTTGGCTGCGGTGATGAGCGGGAAGATGGCGGTCGGCGGAATTCGTGCCGGGGTCGAGCCGTTCATCGAACAGCTCGCTGCGCCTACGGCAGCACCCGGAGGCGGTTGCGCTGCAGCGGCGACGGCGGCAATGGCTGCGGCGCTGGGCAGCATGGTCGCCGGAATGTCACGCGGCAAGAAGGCTTACGTCCAATACGAGCGACAGTTGAGCGATGCCTTGGCACGGCTGGCGGAACTGCGTGAGCAATTCAAGGCTTCCATTGACGCCGACGCCGAATCGTTCAACGAGGTGATGGCTGCCTTCAAGAAGGCGAAAGATCATCCCGAAGCGCAAGCTGAGGTCGAAGCGGCAACCAAGAAGGCGACGCTGGTTCCACTGGTGGTTGCCGAGCGGGCAAGGGAAGTGCGGCAGATAGTCGAATCCCTGCGCCCCATAACTAATCCAAGGATGGCCTCGGACTTGACCGTAGGTGTGAGCCTGGCGCGCGCCGCTGCCGAGGGCGCTCTGGCGAACGTGGAGATCAATCTCGGGGACATCAAGGACGAGGCTTTTGTCGCGGATGTGCGGCAGCGGGTGGCTGCGGTACGGAGTTGAGGCAAGTTAGTGTCAGTGCCGGACTTCTCGTAGTTTTTCCTCGACTGCTGCTAAGCGTTCAGCTAAGCTTCTGACCTCTTGACCCTGGCGAATCAGGAACATCATGTCTTCATGCCGTTTTTCGGCACGATGTTCAGCCTGCTGAAATTGTTCCTCAAATGAATGATGCCTTTGCTCAGCTCGGCGTTCAGCATTCTCGAACTGTTTTTGCACATCTTCGAACTGTCCCCGCATCGAACCCTTCAGTTCCTCCACTTGGCGTTCGACAGCATCGATCCGCACCTTCAGTTCCCGCAGCTCGGGAGCTAGGAAGTCCTGCATTACGTTGCGGACATCGTCGATTGCACTCATTGCTGTTAGCCTGCGACAACGTCAGTTTACTACAAGACAACAGCCTCATAGCTTCTCTGGGCGCACTGTCTCTTGATCGTGAGGCGCGTTGATGTTCGCGCCCCTCGAACGTCTAAGCCTTTGTTCGCCAGCGGTCAAGGCGTCGCAAAAGCAACGGACGCCAACAATCCCGCATCTTTCCAGAGATTGTCGAGTAAAATTATGAGCATGAAGCAGTTCCCCGTAGTCCTTTTTTTGAGCGCCATCTTTTGTCTGCCGGCATTCGCGGCACCTCTCAGCAGCAATGCCCGCACCGTGGTTCCGTCGGCGGTCCAGCAGATGATCTCGGTCGATTACAGCGCCCTTCGAGATTCATCAACCGCGCGCGCCCTCAAAGATCGCGTCCTGCCTGACAGCCTGAAGCAGTTTGAGACCGCTTTGAAGAGCGCCGGCATTGACCCTGACAAAGACGTGGAGCAACTTACCTTCGTTACCTATCGCCCGGCGAAAGGGAGTTTGCGAAGCATCGGCATTGCCCAGGGTGCCTTGAAACAGAAGGATTTTCTGCAGAAGATGCGCCAGAAAAAAATCAAGCCGGAGAAGTACCTGCTCTCCTATCTATACCCGATGGGTTCGGGCATGCAATTGGTCTTCCTCGATCCCACCACGATCCTGTTTGGGGAGGCCGCATCCGTCAAAGGCGCAATTGACGTGCGCGACAATGGCGCTGAGTCGCTGGAATCCAATACCATCATTGACGATCTCATCACGAGTGTCGACACGGCGCCGATTTGGAGTGTGCTCGACCAGGCGGGCACGCAGAACATGATGCGGTCCGCGCTGGGGCAGGCGGCATCACTCGGTGACTACGACGTGGTGAAGAAGAGGCTGCTGGCCTCCGATTACACCATGAATTTCACCAACGGCGTCACCTTCGACCTGAACGTCAAAACTTCCGACACCATGACCGCGGCGACGATGGCGTCATTACTGAAAGCGGGAGTCTTGTATCGCAAGATGTCTGCGACTCCGACGGAGAAGCTGGCGTTGGACAACACCAGCGTGGACAACTCCCATGATCTGCTGCAAATGCATTTTAAGACCGACGATCAGCGCTTCACTGCGCTGCTGAAATCGGACTTGTTCGCGGCAGTATCGAAATAGGAGCGATTGCCAGCATTTATAATCAAGACACTTTGCAACGCTCTCTCATCCGTTTCACGTACCGTGCTCTTTTTCTAGGGGCCGTCATTGGTCTGTTTGCCCATCCAGCCCCGGCCCAGACGCCTTCCGCGACCCGCACGGTGATGGTCATGCCGTTTGAAAATCAAACCACCGCTCCGGGCCTGGAGTGGATCAGCGAATCTTTTCCTGAAGTTCTCTCGCAGCGTATGGATTCGCCCCGGCTCCATGTCATCAGCCGTGACGATCGCGGTTACGCTTTCGATCATGCCGGCATCCCGCAGGCGGTTCGGCCGTCACGCGCGACCATTTACCGTGTTGCCGAACAAATGGACGCAGACTATGTCGTGCTCGGCAGCTACAACTTCGATGGCAAGACGTTCACCGGCAATGCCCAGTTGCTCGACATGAAAAAGCTGCACCTCTATCCGGAGGTACACAGCAGCGGCCCCTTGGCAAATCTGATTGATTTGCAGACGATGTTGGCGTGGGATTTGTTGCAGCAGGTGGTGCCACCTCCTGCCGTGAGCCGCGACCAATTCCTGAAATCGTCTACTCCCATTCGACTCGACGCCTTCGAAAACTACGTTCGTGGAATCCTGGCTACCGACCAGCAGCAGAAGATTCGTTATCTGCGAACGGCCGTCAAGCTTAATCCCAATTACACCCTGGCGATGTTGCAATTGGGTAAGGCGTATTACGGCAACCACGAATATGAGTCGGCAGCGGCCTGGTTCGCGCGCGTGCCAAAGGACGATCCTGCCGCGGGCGAGGCCACTTTCTTTCTGGGCATGTCGGAGTTTTATCGGGGAAGCTACGAGAAGGCGATTACCGCATTCAGCTACCTGGCTACGCGTTTGCCGCTGACTGAGGTTTACAACAATTTGGGCGTGGTGGAGGCCCGGCGAGGGCGGCGTCCCTCGGCTGTGGAATACTTCTCCAAGGCGGTTAGTGCCGACCCGAACGATGCCGACTATCGCTTCAATCTGGCGGTGGCGTTGTTCGAGAACGGAGACAGTGCCGGAGCATCGCGACAGTTGCGCGAAGAGTTACAGCGTGGCCCGAGCGACGGCGAAGCCAAGGCCCTGCTTGACATGATCAATCGCGGAGTTGCGCCACCCCCTCCGGTAACTGCCAACGCTGCCGCGGCTTCCGGCAATGCTTTGCTACCGCCTAATCAGCCGCGTATTCCGATGGAGCGAATTAAACGTAACTACGACGAGGCGTCTTATCGTCAGCTTGAGATGGAGATTAATAATCTTACCGAGGCCAAGCTGGCCAAGACCGATGGACACACTCGCGCTGCCTATCATCTGGAGCGAGGCAAGGAGTTGATGGCGCAGAATATGGCAGCGCAGGCCGAGAATGAATTTCGCGCGGCAATCGCCGCCGACCGCAACAATTCAGCGGCCCACGCGCAGTTAGCGATTCTGTTGGAAAAGAAGGGCGACCTGACGAATGCGCGTACAGAGGCCCAGACCTCGGTGCGATTGCAGTCCAATGTTGACGGATTGCTGGTTCTCGCCCGGCTTGACCTGAAACAGAGCCAGTTGCAGTCGGCCGCCAGCGAGGTGGATCGTGCGCTGACGTTACAGCCGACGGACGCAACCGCGCAAGCCCTGAAGCGTGATATTGCAGCGAAGCAGACAGGTTCAGAATAGCGCAAACTCATAATCAACCTCCGGAAGGAGGCACACATGTATCGGATTCGCTTCATCCTCTCTTGTGGGCTGTTAGTGGCTCTGGCCACCAGTCTGGCTTCGGCCAATAGCATCGTCAAAATCCGCGTGGACGACACCATCCAGCCGATCACTGCCGAATATATTGACCGAGCCATCGAACAGGCGCGCCAAACCAACGCCGACGCAGTGCTGATCGAGTTGAGCACGCCCGGCGGCCTGCTCGATTCCACCCGTACCATTATCGAGAAAATCCTGGCTTCGCCTGTCCCGGTGATCATCTACGTCGCTCCCAGCGGGGCGCGAGCGGCTTCCGCCGGCTTCTTTATCCTTGAGTCCGCCGACGTCGCCGCCATGGCTCCGGGCACTAATACGGGGGCGGCGCATCCCGTGACCCTCGGCGGCGAGAAGATGGACGACACTATGAAGACCAAGGTCGAGAACGACTCGGCGGCCTTCATGCGTTCCTATGTCGGGCCGCGAGGCCGCAATGTGCAACTGGCCGAGACCGCCGTTCGCGAGTCGAAGTCGTGGACTGATCAGGAAGCATTGCAGCAGCACCTCATCGACGTGGTAGCTCGCGATCAGAACGACCTGCTCCATCAGCTCGACGGCCGCACCATCAAGCGCTTCGACGGCAAGACGGTGAAGCTGCATCTTTCCGCCGACTCCATCGATGAGTTGCCCATGACGTTAAAGCAGCGAATCCTCGACTTCCTGCTCGATCCGAACATTGCCTTCATCGTGCTGGCAATTGGCGCGCTCGCGCTCTACGCCGAGTTCAACCATCCGGGAGCGATCGTCCCCGGAGTTGTAGGCATAGTCTTTATTTTGCTAGCGTTGTTTGCGCTCAACCTGCTGCCCACGCGTTACGCTTCCTTCACTCTCATCATTGCCGCATTCGTGTTGTTTGCCCTGGAAGCCAAATTTGCCACCCACGGCATCCTCGGGCTCGGTGGGATAGTTCTGCTCACTCTGGGTGGGCTACTGCTGGTGGATGGTCCGATTCCGCAAATGCGGGTGCAGTTGTGGACGGCGCTCGGGGTCAGCGTGCCGCTCGGTCTCATCACGGTCTTTCTCATGACGATCGCCCTCCGCGCGCGACACAGTAAAGTCGTGACCGGCCTCCAGGGCATGATCGGCGCAGTGGGTGAAGCCCGCACCGACATCGATCCGGAAGGCAAGGTCTTCGTCCAGGGCGAGCTGTGGAATGCGCATGCCCGCTCGCGGGTCGGCATCGGCGAACAGGTGGTAGTGCGCAAGGTCGAGGGACTGGAGTTGGAAGTGGAGAAGGAAAGATAGCTGTCAGCCGTCGGTTTTCAGCTATCAGCTAACGCGTACGGCTGCATCTCTTGTGGCGCGAATGTCTCGTCCCCCGGATTCGCAGAAAACAGCTTTGATTAAGAGCGGTCGGCGATACGCTAGACCGAGGTAGAGAGAGGTCGGCGACATGATCGTGTCATAGGATCGACACGTCCTGACAAACTCTCGCCGCGCATTCGGCCAACGGCTGATAGCCGACGGCTGGTAGCTCCCTGTTGCCGAGTTAGGTAACTCCTCCGATTGGTTCTACAATCTTCTCTGGTACCCGTTCTACACTTCTGAATAGCTGGAGGCACCTCGTGCCCGGTATAGCTGGCATTGTTGTCATCGTCATTGTTGCTCTCTATCTCATCAACTCGATCAAGATTTTGGCCGAGTATGAGCGTGGTGTTATTTTCCGCCTGGGGCGGTTGCTGGGGATGCCAAAGGGCCCCGGCATCATACTTGTGTTTGCTCCGATCGATCGCATCGTGCGGGTTTCGCTGCGGCAGGAGGCGCTGGAGGTCCCGCCGCAGGACATCATCACCCGCGACAACGTTACGCTGAAGGTGAACGCGGTCATCTTCCTGCGCGTGGTCGATCCCAACAAAGCCGTGGTCGCGGTTTCGAATTACATGTACCAGACGTCGCAGTTCGCGCAGACCACGCTGCGTTCGGTGCTCGGCGAAGTCGATCTCGACGAATTGCTGGCGCATCGCGAAAAGATCAATTGCGATTGCAGTCCATCCTGGATCAGCACACCGATCCCTGGGGCGTGAAGGTGAGCAATGTCGAGGTCAAGCAGGTGGATTTGCCGGAGACCATGACGCGCGCCATGGCCAAACAGGCCGAGGCCGAGCGCGAGAAGCGCTCCAAGATCATCCACGCCGAAGGCGAGTTCGCCGCGGCCCAGCGCTTGATCGATGCGGCCCACTTGCTGGCCCAGGAGCCCACCAGCATCCAGTTGCGATATTTGCAAACGTTGACGGAAATTGGAGTGGAGAAAAATACGACCATCATTTTCCCGGTACCGGTAGATTTGCTGGCAGGACTGCTGAGCAAGGTGCAAGCTGCCCCAGACAAAATCACAGGTTCGGTACCGCCGGAAAAATAGCGAGGAACGTAACCAAACATGGCTTCTGACGATACCGAAATAACCTTGGGTATGGGAAAGCTGCTGGGGTTGTTCTTTCTGCTGGCAGCCATTTGCGGAGTCTTCTTTTCGATCGGCTACTCATTAGGCAAGAGCACCGGACACGAACAGGCGCTGAACGATCAGCCGGCGGCCGCCGCAACAGTGCCGGAGGTGACTGCCTCGGCTGCCAGCCCGAACAAACCGTCCGCAGTAGTCGCGGTGAAGGCAGAGGCTGAACCAGCGCCGCAGGAAGCGCCCCGCCGCCAATCCGCAGAGCAATCTTACTTTCTACAAGGCAGTACAACAGCCCAGCGACGGCACGCAACCACCCGCTAAGGAGACACATCCCTCTGCTGCGAATACCCGGACAACTCCTGAAGCCGTTCCTGTGACGGTGGCAAAGAACACCACGGCCGCCAGTGTGCCGAGTTCGGCGCCAGCACCGCAGGTAACCCGCCCGACTCCCGTGACCGGTCCGGGTACGATCGTGGTGCAGATCGCCGCGGTGTCCCGTGAGGATGACGCCGTGGCCCTCGCGGGCGCACTGCGCAAGAAGAACTACAACGTCTTCGTGGTGAACAATCCCGTCACCAACGACAAGCTTTACCACGTGCAGGTTGGCCCGTTCGCCTCGCTGCAGGATGCCGAGGCCATGAAGCTGAAGCTAACCGGCGAGGGCTACAGTCCGATTGTGAAGCGGTAGGTTGTAGCTCGATTTCGGAACGCATTTCCCTTGGCACAGCTTTGTCTTCCGCAGTATGCTTCCCGCACCAATTCCGAGGCTGATTCGCCAACCTCGGTTAAGAAAATCTACCTATGCCCGAAACCAAGACTGCCGGACTTGATTCGCCGCGCGCGTGGCTTATCGTAGTAGCTGCCTTCTTTGCGTCTTTCGTGGCCTTCGGCGTTAGCTACAGTTTTGGCGTCTTTCTCAAGCCAATGGCTGCGGAGTTCCGGCGTTAGCCACGCCGTGATGTCGAGTCTCTTCTCGGTCTTGACCGTCCTGTCGCTGCCGCCGAATAGTAGAGAAACAACAAAGCCCGCCCCTTGCGAAGGGCGGGCCGCAGAGGATCGTCGACAAGAAGTTGACGTTAACCTAAGCCGAGCCGCTTGCGGAGAGTGACGAACAACGCAAGCACACCGGAACCAACCATTCCCAGAGTCCCAGGTTCGGGAACCGGATTCTGGTTGAAGGCCACCTGCGCCATCAGCACAATGTTCGAGTGATCGTCGCCCGATCCGGGTTCGATGGTTGCGCCTACCCAGATGTATCGGTAATCGCGATAGTTCGGTATGTCGAAATAGGGAGTCTGAGCGTCGGCTCCGCCTTGTCCTTCTAACAGCAGAGTGCCTGACAGCTCATTAGGATCGTTGCTGCCCCAGATAGTGAACCACTCGTGAGTCTGCGCGCTGCCTATCTGAATCTGCAAGTACAAGAGGTTCGGGTTGGCTTGCAACTGGCTAGTGTCCAGGACTACAAAACCATACTGAAAGCCGCTTCCCGGGTTGGCCTGTGCCCAGATTTCGTGCTGGCCACTATTGGGATCGGCTGTTAGACCCAACCCGGTTTCACCCGGATTGCCGGCACTGAACTTGCCGAAGAGATTCGTAGATGTCGCGCCGGCGGCGTTCCATGTCCCGCCGCCCAGGTTTGGTGCTACGTTAGTCTCGAAACCATAGATCGGAAGGCTATAGCCCGAAGAGGTGTAGGTGTGTGAACTTGAACCCAGATCGCCGTTGGGGACAGACAGATTGTATTGAACGTAAGTCGGGCTTGCCTGGGCACAGAGTGACAGACTCAAGACCGCGATTGTCCCCAGAAAGAACATCGAAACTTTGCTTGCTCGCATCGTTGGTTCCTTTCTTTTCTATCCTGCCCATGGCAGGCACCCAAGAACAGAATGTGGCGCTGTTACGTGAGCGAGTTGACCTTACGTTCTGGCCGGATTTAAAAAAACCGTAAGACTGGGGTGTGGGAGGCCAAAAATTGCGGGTTAGTGAAACGGCAATAGCCGGGAAATGAGCAGACCATCCGCATCTATCCGCCTGCGCCCAGTGAAACCGAGAACGCCTGTTTGGCCCTGCGCCCCTGAGAGCCGTGTAAGCGCTTGCACAAGAATGTCTTAGGGGCTTGCACGCCAGCCCGTGAGTTCATTATTCAAAGCAAGCCGACTTGCACTGTGGCGCCAGGATCCGGAGCGCCAGGGCGAGGATCTTGCTATTTCTCTTCAATGTCTGAACTAACGGCACGTAGGCTGGATACTGCTGTTGCAGTGAGGAAAATGGTCACATCTCTGATGAAAGGGCCCATTAACTGCAAGACATTGCAATTTCAGGGGTTCAACATCTTTGTTCTTCGTAAGATAAGTCGGCAACGGAATTGCAAGTTACTTTGTGCTGGTTGTTTCCACATATGACTAGTGACGCCGGTAGTCTGGAGTGACCTATGTCTTCTCGCGATTTTGGATCGGAAGTGGACGACGACCTCCGTCGTGGTGACGTGGCCAAACGGCGCAAGGCCATGTCGACGCGAGGAGGTTCCATCCTGGAACTTGCCCTCATCGCCCCGATGTTCCTGCTCTTGCTTTTTGGCACCATCGACTTCGCACACTTGTTCTGGGTGGAATTAACTCTTCAGAATGCGATAAGGCAGGCGGGAAGATACGCCATTACCGGAAACCACCTTCCCGATCCGAATCATAGTGGCCAGACCCTCTCCCGCGTAGCTTCAATCACGCAAGTCGCCCAGCAAACCGCGCTAGGGCTCGATGTCTCAAATATTCAAATCTCTAGTCTGGTCGGAGGCAGCGGCAGCGCCGGGGGGCCGGGGGACACGGTGACGATCGCCCTGACCACGCACATGCCACTCATTACGCCCGTCGTCGGGAAGTTCTTCACCAACGGCGTTTACACGTTTACGGTCAGCGTCACCCTTAGAAATGAACCTTTCGCCCCGTCCGACACCTAAAGGAGCATAACGGCCGTTGAGGCGACGATGCATAAGCGCAGCGCTATGAAGACAGACGATTCCGGTCAGGCACTCGTGGAGTTTGCCATTGCGGCAATGATGATGGTCATCCTTCTATTTGGGCTGATCGAATTCGGCCGTGCTATCTACGACCAGCAGGTGATTACCAACCTCACCGGCGAAGGTTGCAGTTTGGCCTCGCGCGGAACCAGTCTAACGGATACTGCCACTGCGGTAGTTGCCAGCTCGGCTCCCTTGAATCTGACTACTAGTGGACGCGTTATTGTGACCGCGGTTTTCAACAATAATCATGTCCTGCAGATCACGGGTCAGGTATCCCAGGGTGGGTTTACGGCAGCTAGTCGGGTAGGAAGCTCGGGAGGTGGCGCGGTTCATCTTCCACCCGCGGCCGTTCCACAAGTTAATCAGACTGTTTTCGTGACCGAAGTCTTCTACCAATACACCTCGCTTACGCCGATCGGAAAATTGTTGTCCACCAGCATCTTGCCGTCGCAGATGTACGACGTGGCCTATTACTGACGAGGAGCCGATCATGAATTCCAGCAGCCCCATCCGCAACCGGAAAAATGAGCGCGGCCAGATTCTGCTGATGTTGGCGCTCAGCCTGCCTCTCTTGTTGCTCTTCGTAGGCTTGGCCATCGATGCTGGATTTGCCTATGTGACCAAGGCCCGGCTGTCCAAGGCCACGGATGGCGCCTGCCTTACGGCCATGAAGAACCTGGCGCAGGGCGAGGCGACGGCAACCACTTTGGGAACGAATACCTTTAATGCAAACTATCCCACGACTGCTCTCGATGCCAGTGCGCCTACGGTTAGCATTACTTACAGCACCGACGGTAGCGGCAATACCCTGGTCAGCGCCGTCGGCTCAGCCACTATAAACACGTACTTCATTAGAATTTTGCCGCAATTCAAGACCGTTGCGGTTGGCGACCACGCCCAGGCAACGCGCGCAAAGCTGGTCATGTCACTGATGCTGGACCGCTCGGGTTCCATGCAGAACAATGGTGGCTGGTCGGCGCTGCCGCCAGCGGTCACGGCGTTCGTGAACGACTTCGATGATGCCAACGACTATGTTGCTTCCACCAGTTTCGCCTCCAATGCGACGGTAGATTTCGCGATCGCCCATAGTTTCAAGACTCCCATTACAACCTTGATGAACAGCTGGGGTAAAAGTGAATTTGCGGGCGGCACGTTTGGCCCAGGAGCGCTGGTTCTCGCCCAGGCACAGAACGACAGCGTGGTGACGACAGCGAACATTGTCAAGGTGGCGGTCTATTTCACCGACGGTTTAGTGAATATCATCCAGCAGACCCTGTCCTGCAACGGAACTCCCACACTGTACAATTTTGGGGGATATGACTCCGGTACTAATGACGTTGGCTTTTTTGTTCCGACAACCGGACTTCAAATCTATCGCTACACCCCTCCTACGGGCGTTGGGAGCGGTACCTGGTACTCATGCAATTCCAGCGGCAATTGCAACACCGTGATTGCTAACTCTTGTCTGAGGAGTTTAGCCGGCTTTACTTCTGCTCAAACCGGACAGATAGAGACCTTTACCCGCGCACACGTAACCGCGGACGCCCAGTATCAGGCCCTTCAAACCGCCAACGCCATGCGCTCCGAAACCCCCAGCACCGTGATCTACTCCATCGGATTGGGCAGCAGTGTGGACCAGACTTTCTTGCAAGAGGTCGCGAACGATCCTAACAGCCCGACCTATGACCCCACCAAACCACAGGGCTTGGCGGTATTTGCGCCCAGCTGCCCATCGACCATCTGCACCACGCAACTGCAAGAGGTCTTTCAGACTATCGCCTCTAAGATCCTGCTTCGCCTAACCCAGTGACGGTATCTCGCGATGCCGAGAGAGGCATGGCCGACGCTACTTGCCAGGCTGCAGGGATGCATTTTGGTGCTCTACGCTGAAGGGCAAGCGACTGCCAAGATGAATTTTCTAAAGTGAGGTCGGATATGTTTGAAGCTGCGCTGCGGAAACATGGTCTTGCTGCTTGCGACCCGAACCCGCTCTCCAGTTAGACCATGCCACGCCGAAGGAGTTCTTCGCTCAAACAACAAAAGGCCGGAGTTTGGAGCTCCGGCCTGAGTCGTTATTTGGTGTTTGGATTATGCTCTTCCTCTGCGGCGCAAGATGCTGGCAAGCCCTAAGATGCCAGAGCCCAGCAAAAGTAGCGACGAGGGCTCCGGAACCGGAGCGGGCCCGTCGGCCGCAAGAATGGAAGCGCTGTTAGGCGTGTCAACCTCGACATTCTTGGTGCCCGAGTCGGTCAGAACAGCGAGGAATACCGAACCTTGGGGCACGCTACCGCTGTTGACGGAAAACTTGGGATCGCCTGACGCAGTCTTATAGTCAAAGGCGCCGAAGTCGTAGAGGTAAACGTAGTAGCCGTTGGCGACGGGATCGACCCCCTGGGTGCTTGGCAAAAACGCATTGATCGGGTGAGAAGGCCCGCCGAAATTCCATGTCGGCGACATAAAGTCGCTCAGCTTCCCACCGTTCCATTCTGTCGAGCTAAACATCGAGGCTGCTACGGACGAAAAGACCGTGTTTGCTCCGTTCAGAGTAAGAGAGAAGCCGGTGTTGTGGTTGTCGGGGACCAACTGAATTAGCCAGAAGTCTCCATGTCCGTTGTTCACGTTGCCGTCATACCTGAAAGCAAAATAGGGTGGATTGTTATTGGTTGGAGTTATCGTTCCGTTGCCGGTGCAAACGGCTGCTGGCGCTATGCAATAACCATGCAGCGTATCAGCGCTGGCGAACGTCGCTGCGGCGATCAACAGCAACGCCAAGCAAGTTAGAGTCGAGAGCTTGCAAAGTCTCATCGTGGGGTTCCTCACTTATCTCTTGCACGTTGCGCGTTGTTCAGAACAAGTGGCGCCGTGAGTGGAATCGAAGGTACTGTCGAAAGGTACGGCTGATTTGGTGTCGGGAAAACCGTAAGACGCACGGCGAGGAAGACCAAGAATTACGGGTTACTAGAATGGTAATGAGCAGATCGCGCTCGCCGTCCCAACAGAGACATTTATCGGGAAGGGAACGGGAATCAGCTCACTTTGCGAGCGGGGGTTTCGTTTCCTTGCAGTGGCTCTGGGCCGCCGAGTCGGCTGGCGGCCGCCGTGCCGCTAGGACCATCAACTGCAGAACCTCCGACGGCTTCTTCCGCATACTCCATCGAAGGGACCGCTATCACCCTCGACTCGTCGGTGATGAGCCGAGCCGAGCGCTTATAGGTGAGATAACTCCACGCCCACTGGATCATGACCAGGACGCGGTTGCGGAATCCGATCAAAAACAGAATGTGGATGAACAACCACGACAGCCACGCGAAATAACCCGAGATGTGCACTTTGCCAAACTTCGCGACAGCGGCCGCGCGGCCAATCGTTGCCAGAGAACCCTTGTCAAAATACTGAAAGTCTTTGCGTGGCTTATCGTGCAGATCAGCTGCAACTTGGTGTGCTACGAAGCGACCCTGTTGCATCGCAACCGGAGCAACACCCGGCAACGGCCTGCCGGCTGCATCCTTCATGCTGGCAAGGTCGCCAATGACGAAGACCTCGCGATGTCCAGCAATGCTGAGATCGGGCTCGACCAACACGCGTCCGGCGCGGTCCAAGGGCGCGCCCAGTGCGTGGCCCAGCGGCGACGCCAATACTCCCGCGGCCCACAGCACCACTGCGGCAGGCACTACTTCCTCGCCGATGCGAACTTCACCTGGCCGAACCTCGGTCACCGCGGAGTTGGTGCGCACCTCGACGCCGAGGCGCTGCAATTGCTTTACGGCGCTATTGCGCAGGTCTTCGGGATAGGCGCTAAGTACCGAGGGACCGGCCTCGACCAGCAAAATGGTTGTTTTCGCCGGTTCGATGTGGCGAAAGTTTTTCGACAGAGACTTGCGTGCGATCTCGGCCAACGTTCCCGCCAACTCGACGCCAGTGGGGCCGGCGCCGACCACCACAAAACTCACGGGCCGATGGTGCCCAGTCAATGCCGCTTCGCGCTCCGCCAGTTCATACGCCAACAGAACACGGCGGCGCATCTCCAGGGCATCTTCAACGGTCTTCAGTCCCGGAGCGAAAGGCTCCCATTGGTCGTGCCCGAAGTAGGCGTGCGTTGCCCCGGCCGCAACCACTAGGTAGTCGTACGAGAGATCGAATCCATGCAACTTGACGACTCGGCGCTGAAGGTCGAAACCCTCCACGTCACCCAACAGGACCTCGACATTCTGGCGCGTGGCGAATATCTCGCGAATAGGCGCGGCGATTTCCGCCGGCGACAACCCGGCGGTCGCGACCTGGTAGAGCAGCGGCTGGAAGGTGTGGTGATTCTTGCGATCTACCACGGTGATCTCGACAGGAAGATGCGCAAGGGCCTTGCCAGCCTCCAGACCACCGAAGCCGCCGCCTACGACGACGACGCGCGGATGTGATTTCTCAGTCATAGTCTTATTTACTGAGATGCTTGAGAGCAAGGCCTGGTGGCAATTTTCACATCGCCAAGGGTCGTCGGTGCCGCCTTTTATATGTGATAGATTAAAGATCGTGTGGGCCCGTAGCTCAGTTGGTAGAGCAACGCACTTTTAATGCGTGGGTCGCAGGTTCGATTCCTGCCGGGCTCACCATACCGATCAGTACTCACCCTTTCCATTTCGACACAAATCCCTGCCGCTGCCACCGCTCGGGACCCTCAGTCATACCTCTGCGTTGCGTTGCTTGCACTTAACGTATGCCGATTTGGGCATTCGCGCCGACATTCCTCAGCGTGTTGACCATGGATGTGCAGAAGTCACACCAGAACGTGAGGTGGATCACAGCACGGTCGTGAGTTCGAAGGTCACAATCGCAGCAGAGTAGAGGCGCAGTGAGGCGCCGCCGTTGGAGGGAGCCATGTCAGACGATAAACGCGACGTTCTGGAGGTTTTGCGGTACGAACTCAACTTCCTTGAACAAGGAGGGTATGGAAATTGGTACAGCACGCCGTGGGGGCCTGCTTCTATCTTCCAGGACTCGCTTACTTGCCCCAACCACGGCGATCCCAGCCGTCCGCACGCTTGCCACGAGTGCCTGCTCTATGACTTTGTACCCGAGGAATACCGCACCGAAGACGTTCCCTGCCACCACATCCCTTTGAATCGTCAGGGGGTTACGGTCGCCACGCCTGACCAGACCGAAGACGAGATGCGGGAAAACGTAAAACACTGGCTGAAGCGCACGATCGCGAGGATTGAAGCCGATCGGGCCCAGCATAAGGCAGAGCCGGTGACGCAGAAGGCGGGATAGGCGGCTTAACAGTTTGCTGAAAAACTCGATCTCGGCGGCATTTGAAGGGGCGTACCTTCAGGTACGCCATCATAAAGTCTTTTTATATTTGTCATCACGAGCGGGCTTCAGCCCGCGAGGGATCTGCTGTGTGAGTTTTTAGCAAACTGTTATCGTCGCCGACGGTGTCGGCTCCATCGTTCTAGCGTCGGTCACAGCGTTCTTTAGTTGTGCAGGCCAGCTCAAGTCTGTCCCGTTTCGGAACCTAACCCTCAAAAGAATCTGTCCTCGTGGAGTTCTCCCGACAATTTGCGGGTAGAATGCGGCATCGGGCTTGCGCCCGCGGAGCACGCCATGAAACGGAGTTTCGCTTCCCTCAATCCCCAGGAAGCCTTGCACGTCGCCATCTTCATCGAAGAACGCAATGCCGAGTTGTATCACCGATTCGCGGAAATGTTTGTCGAGTTTCGCGATAGCGAATCGCTCGAAATAGCCGGCATCTTTTGGGAGATGGCGGTGGAGGAAAAAAATCACAGCTCGATCCTGCAAACCAGATACATGGAAGAGTACGGGAGTTCCCGCTGCAGCCTGACCGAAGAAGACCTGATCGAGTGGATCGAAGTGCCCAAGTTAGAGGATGGGGACCTCTTCGCCGCGACCCGTGAAGGCCGCACGAACAACGTGCGTGAGCGTGCATTGCAGGTAGCGCTCAAAGCCGAGCTCGTTGCCCGGCGCTACTACTCCGATCTGGCGGAGAAAACCAAGGAAGGTCCCTTGCACGGGCTTTATCGTGAACTGGCCGCGATGGAAGACGATCACGTGAATTACATTCAGCGTAAGCTTGTGCCTCAGCCCATTAGCGATAAGAAGGCGAACTAGAACGAATGAAACTGCATTGGATCAGTACTCTGGTAGTTGTGCTCGCGGGCGCTCTTATGCTGGCTGGGCCGGCAGTGGCGAATTCGACACAGGAGCAGGACGCGGGTGCGATGGTCTGGGGTGGCAGGGACATTAATATGCAGGTCACCACCCAAGGCGCCACGCTGGAATTCGGTTGTGGACACGGTCGTGTGCTGGAGCCTATCAAAGCCAATGCGAAGGGTGAATTCGCGGCGCGGGGAACGTACACGCCGGAACACGGTGGACCCGTTACTTTAACGAATCCGCCTCGTGACCTGCCCGCTGTGTACAAGGGCACAATTGACGGCGAGACGATGCACCTTGAAGTGGTGCTTGCCGATAAGGACCGGCAGCCGGAGCCCTTCACGCTCACGCGGGGCAAAGCTGGCCGCGTAGTCAAGTGCCGTTAGCGCGCAGGGCTGGGAAGTTCTCTTAGAGCAGATAGTCAGTTGATGTATTCCGGGTGGAGCGGCTGCCTTGTTACTCCGAAGCCCGGCTTATCATGAACTCATAACTCTTTTCATCTGAACCGGTCGCGTAACGCCTTGAGGCCACGCGCCGCCTGATCTTGGCGTTCGGTGCTGTTGGAGCGCCAAGCCTTCTCACTTCGCGCTGAGCAGCGCGTTGACCTTCGACATCACCTCAAAGGCATCGGCAACATAGAGCACGTCGGCCTTACCGCGCGCCCATCCGCAGTTGGGATCGAGATTGATAGCCCGCCGTTCGCCAATGAAGCGCCAGCCGACAGTGTGCGGCTCCTCGCCATGGCAGCACGCGACCAGGCCCTTGGAATGGCGCGGCGATGAGCCGGTCTGCCCGACCTGGTTAAGGTGTGTCATGAATCGCAGTGTCGACTGGTTCTCGCCGCTGAGATCAACTAGCGATTTACTTCCGCCCAGCGATGCTTTGGAGCTTCGTAGAAAATCGAGAATGATGGTTTCGGCTTCGGGAACGTGCGTCTGGCCATCTTTCTGCTTTTTGGTCCATCCCGCACCAGCCACGAACAGCAGATCTGCATCAGGGCGGATAGTCTGCTGGTCCGCCGGCGGCGTGACTACACCTTGAACGTTGGTGCGGCGCAGACTATCGCAGAGTGGAACATCAATCAGCTGTGGAGTAATGGAACCCGGCTCACGCTTCCACGCAGGACGCGATCCCGGGTCGAGCAACAGAATCCACGGGCGCTGGGCGCGGGTCAGCGAGCCTTCAATGCGCTGGCGATAGAACCAGCGAGTTACCGTGGGAACGCCAGACGCGACAGTTATGTCGGTGACGTGGGTGTCCAGACAACCGCCCACTCTATGTGCGACCGCCGCCATCACGCGCGAGCTACGAGAGGTCCCGGGGGCAATGACGATGGGGGCACCTGACGCACGAACCAGGGCTTCGCACGCAGCCGCGTCGGTGGCAAAGCGAGCCGGCCCGAACGCATCTCCAAAGGCAGCCAAGAACCGTGTTGCACCGCAAGCTGCGATGGAGTCGCCGGCGGGCTGAATCTGCGCCCCGAACAGCGCGACGTCGAGAGCCACATTGAGCGCCTGCTTCAGTTCGAGAGCGGAGGTGAGGGCCTCCAACGCGCCTTTGTTCAGAGTGCCGTCTGTTTCGGTGTGAGCCAGGAAAAGTATGCTGTCCATTGTTCCGTTACTCCTGCTTGATCCACTGCACGATTTCGCTCGCGATCTGGTCGGCGGGCATGTCTTTCACGATGCGGGTTTCGCGTTGTTGTTTCGGGGTAGTGACATTTGCGTACTGCAAACCATCGGCGATGATCTTTGCGGGAACGGCACGCTGCAACGCCGGCATGATGGCGCGCATGTTGGCCATACCTACCTGCGGATCGTTGCGCGGCTCTCCAAGGCTACCGGTCGCCCATCCCAGCACTGCTGGAGGGCCCGCGCACAGGGAGATCTGGTGACGCGCGCCCTCGATGCGCTCAAGCACCTCGAACGAACCGTCGTCCTTCGGAGTAATCGCATCAACACCCTGAAACTGGTCAACAATGCCGAGTTCTTCACCGACAAGTTGCAGCGTGACTCCGGCGCTGCGGCTGGCGGACTCCCAGCCCCCGAACAACAGTAGCTTTGAGAGATCGATGCCCTGGATATTGCGGATCGCTGCTGCCAGCGCAGTGGCGGTCTGCTGTGCGTCGGCGAAGCCGCTGGAAGGACCGTCCACAGCGACGAGTTGCAACGGAACTTTCTGCGCCACCGTCATCATGACCTGCTGGAGTTTGGCCTTAGGCGCCATGCTCACTAGCCAGAGCGCACTGCCGGCAACCTTCTTTACCAGGTTCGCTCCCTCGTATAGCGCGTGCGCAGCCCACGGATCGAGAATGGCAGGCAGCATCATTTCATTCTTAAGCGCCGGGCCGGTTGGCCCGGTGACGGGTTCCAGTGTCTGCAGCGGATCGGGCACGACACTGGCGCAAACCACAACTTGAAAAGGAGCGCTCATCTTTATTTAGTTTCCTCGCGAAAATTCTGGATTAGTTCTCGGCTGAGTGGAGTCCTCCGACGCCGGCGCGGAACTGCAGATTAGTTTCGCCATTCACCGTCTCCGGACAGTTCCACATGCAGGCACCACAGAACACGCACTTCTCGCGATCGAAGTTGGGCACGCCTTCCAGGCTCCTGGTTATTGCCTGGCCGGAACACATCTCCACGCACAACTTGTTGCCGCAGCGGCGGCAGACTTCCCGGTCGCGAAAGACAACGTGGTCAGCGTATCCCGCTGCAGCCTGGACTTTCCCGCCCATCAGGAGCACATCCTGATGCGAAACCAGCAGCGAGCCGTCATGAGCAATTGCGGGCCAGCCAGCCGCATCCATCAGGAAATCATGCAACGACATGCCGGCGATCTTGCACTGATGTTGGATACGTTCGATCTCTGGCAATGTAAGCTTGCCTCGACAAAACTGCTCGGGCGACAGGATCCGCTCGCACGGCCTGGAAGGATGGCTGCCCAACGAGAATCGGCCCTTCGTGAAAGCCGTGACGGCCATCCCGACTAGTCCCGTCACGACGCCGCGCTGAAATCCATCCCGTGACTTTTTCGCAATGCGAGCTTCCTTCTCCAGCCAACTGTTCCGGCGGCGCTGCTCATACGCCTGTGTCAGGTTCTCACGCGTAAATGACTTGCCCGTTTGCAAAAGCTCGATTACGCCTTCCGCCAGCAGCGTACCGGTGGTCCACGCTTCGTCGACCCCGGAGCCGGTCAGCACATTCGTACTGCCGGAAGACTCACCGATTCGCGCGTAGCCATTGCCGGCCAGGAATGGCGCGCCGCGCTTGCCCGATTCCTGCAGCGACTTCGCGCCCCACGAGCGTAGCTTGCCGCCTTCGAGATAGCGCCACAAATACGGGTGCTGAATGTAATGCTGCAAATACCGGTAGGCAGTGCGCGTGGGGCAGTCGAACCACGAGGGAACGAAGATGCCGACGGATGCCACGCCGCCGGGATGCACGTAGAAGAACCCAAACATCTCCGGCTCGGGGAAACCGAAGGTATGCAGGACAGTGCCGGGTGTGAGGGTGACCTCAGGGCGAAGCTCGATCACGAACTTCATGCCCACCGCCCACTCGCGAACCTCGTTGCCTTCGGGCATTCCGAGGCGGCGATCGATGTCGCGACTCACGGCCCCGACCGGTCCATCTCCGACGACCGTTAGCGCAGCGCGAATGTCCATTCCCGGAGTAAAGCCTGCTTCTGGATTGCCATCCCGATCCACACCCTGATCGACCAGACGCACGCCAAGAACTTTCGCATCTTCGATCAGCGCTTCGCTCACCGGCATTCCCGGCCAGATTTGTACCGTGCCGCTGGACAGCAACTGCGAGCCGACCCACTGATTGAACTGTCCGATGGAGAGCACCAACCCGTCTTTCTTGTGCAGGAAGCTGGGAGTGAAGGGAAGTTCGAGCGCATCTTGTTTGACGGGCAGGAAGCGGCGGAATGTTTTCAGGAAACGATCGCCAGTCCGCAGTGCTAGTGAGCGCCGGCTGGCGCCGGTGGGATCCATCAGGTACACCAGTTTCTCGCTGGAAACGGGTGTCGCCATAGGAATCTGAGCCGGATCGAGGTCGGGGAAACTGGCGCGAATGCCGCGCGCGCGTGTCACCACTCCCGAGACGCCAAAGCCAATATCATCCGCGCGTTCATAGCAGATGACTTGCAGCGGCAGACCGGGCATTGTTCCGCTCTGAATCGCGGGAGTACCGTCGTCGTTCAGCAGCTTACGCGAGAGCGTGGTCAGGAAGCCGCCCATCGCTGGGCCGAAGCCAACGCACGCGATATCGACATCGACCGTGGCGCGCTCGATTGCGATTTGTTCAGTCGTACTCAATCATTTTCCTTAACGCGGATAGTCGAGCGCTTCGGGGATCATCACCTTCGAAATCGCCTCCGCAGCGCGGTCCTTGGCCAACTGCGCACCCGTCAGGCAGCCGTCGAGCTTGCTGCGCAAACGCTGAAAACCTTCCAGCCCATTGCACGACGCGCACGGTCCAGCCTTGATCGGATGCGAGCCGTCCGCGCCGACTACGTCGGTCGCACACGCGCTGATGCCGGGGATCAATCCTTCGAGAGAATCCAGTTCGTCGCTGCGATAGCAACCCTTGTATCCTTCTTCATCCCACGCGGGATGCCGGTTGTATCCAAACACCAGCTCAGAGCAGATGCGGCCAACTTCTCCCGCGGAACGTGCGGCCTGGACGTGACACAGGTCGGTGAAGAAGCTCAGTGTTCCTTCCAGTCCTTCCGCCAAAACTGGGTGCGCCGGACCATGCGCTTCCAACTCGATCACATCGAGCGTCTGCTGCCGTGCAGCGAGCAGCCAGCACAGTGCATCCGCCAGAGGAAAGGTCACGCCCTGGCGTGCGCTCTGATACAGCGCGCCACCGTCGGCGTCGGTCGCAACCTGCAGATGGTGATAGGTCCACAGCCACAGCTGCATCGCGGTGGCGAGCGAGCATGCGCCAGTCCCCGGGCGATGCTCTGCAACCTGGCGCATTTCCAGAATCCATTGCTGGAATTGCGCCAGGAAGAGTTCGTTGGTCATGGTGACGCTGAGATTGCGTCGCTGCACAGCCTCGGGCCCTTCATAGGTGGCTTCAAGTTGCGTGTCCATCCACTTGTAGGCGAGAAAGCCAGGACAATCCTCGGTGATTCCATACCCGCCCATCAGGCTGAGGGCCTCGCGCATCGCGTTGGATCCTGTGCCGGTGTTCCACAACTTGCAGGCCGGACACAACACGTTCGAGACCGCATCTTTCAGTGCAAACTGAACTAGTGGATCGGCCTTCAAATCGTCGTAGTAGGCACCGTTGCGCTTCTCAGGCGGCTTGCTTTCCTGCCGCAACAGTTCAATTGCCGACTTATTTACGTCGCGGAAGAACTTCAACTCGGATCGGCCGCGTCTGACGCCTTTGCTGGCGAGTATCGCGTTCTTCTCGTGCTCTAGCGTATCCATTTCGTCGCATAACCGCGCTGCAGCAAAGCCCAGCGAAGCGCCCGCTTCGCCAATAGCCCACAGGCTGGTGAGTCGATGCAGTGCGTCCTGGCGCTGCTGCAGACCGAGTTCGTAACGCAACATTCCGGCCTTCGCCTGCTCAGAGCCGCGGAAGCGCCCACGCTGATAGCGGATGATCGGCTCAATTGCAGACAGCAGCTTGGCCGAAGTCATGAGCGCCACGGTTACGCGCGTGCGGCTGAAGACTGCCTCGATCACCTCGCTGTGGCTGTAGTTGGGAATGATGACGCCATCTTCCACCGCGTAACCGCCGACTATCCTGCTGGCAGGCACTGTCACGTTGAAGATCGGATCGCTGGTGGAGGAGAGTTGGTGCACCAGTTTGCGCGTCGGGGTGCCACGGTCGAAAACGCCAGGATCGGTTTCCTCGACGATCACCATGCACGAACCCTTGATGCGATCGTCGCCCGAGTCCACGGCGGCGGTCACGAAATTCGCAAATCCCATGTTGGTGATGAACCGGCCACGCTTTTCCACGCGCAGCAGAGGCTCTTCACCGTCGGTCCATTTCTCTATGCGCAGCTTTCCATTCAGGATGCCAGTATCCACACCTACATAGGGAATCGGCTCCGTAAGGCAGAACGCTCCGCGCAACTGTTGACGGCTCTCTCCCGCAGCTGGCGGGACGGCGAGCGACATATAGCGGGCGCGCTGTTCTGCAGTGCCGCGCTCATGGATCGGGGCCAGCGCCAGACATCCGGCGAGGCTGCAGGTAGCGGCTCCGCCGTCCACCCACGCGAGTTCGAACGCAGTCAACGCCAGGGCCAGGTTCTTTGGGCCAGCCAAGAAGCCGCCTTGTTCGGGATCCATGAATACAGCCGTGATGCCTGACTGGTCGAAGGCCTCAAGCAGCGTGGCTTTTTCCGCACTCCACTCATGGGTGCCGCGGAGCCCTTGGGCCACAAGCCGCGCCACCGGCCCGCGTGCCACCTCACGGGCAGACTGCACCAGCATCTGCAAGTCATAGCGGTCGGCAAAACGCCAAAGAATCTGGCGAACGTTGTCGTCGGGCAATGTGCGCAACGTTTCGGATCGTACTCTCGAAACAGTGGTGGCCACGGGATCACCTCCGGCTGAATCAGTCCTTATTGTGATATGTGGATGGCCAAGCTCCTGTGACGCAGATCATACGGGCATGTGACACGCGGCCAGAGCGGAGCCGACTACGCTATCCAGGAAGAAGCGCTGGCGTATCATCAGTCTAGAAATAGAACATCCAGGCGCACACAAAGCATGGGCCGAGAGCTGAACGCATGGTGCTCGCCGAAAGCAAAGGAGGGAGTATACGATGGCCAGAAAGTTAGCTGAACTACTCGAAGAGTCTGGGATTCCCTCTAACTCACAGGCTGATGACAAGGCTCCCGATACAGTAGTGCATCGGGAAGTGAACAAGGAGCCCTGTGCCCGCGCGAAAAAGCTCCGTGATCTGTATTTCCAGACGCTTTCATCGGCGACGAACGAATTTCCCTATTGGTACAGCCGTAGATACGCCGAACTCGACGGCGAGATTCCGGTGGTTCGTCGCGCCGCCGCACTCAAAGAAGCGTTCTCGCATTTGACTCCCGCAATTCTGCCCGGCGAACTCTTGGTGATGGGCAAGACCCATTACTACCGTGGTTCGTTTCCCATGCCGTGGTTGTCGGAAGCCTACTACATGGCGAAGGGAGATGACCTCTATCAATCTGCATTGGCGAAGGGCAGCTCCAGCGCCGACGAGCTGTCGAGATTTGGCGGTGGTGGCGGAAACGTCACGGAATCGTTTGGGAATGTGGTTTCGATCGCCGGCAAGTTTGGCATGCGGTGTGAAGAGATTCCCGCTCTCCTGCACATTGCCAAGCAATGGGTTGGCAAGTCGGTGGACGACCTCGGTCACAAGTACGAGCAGATGGTTCCCGACTACGCAACCAAGGAAGCGATCATGCGGGCCATCGTGTGCATGTTCGATTCGGGATACACGCTCCCGCAGGGCCGAGAAGTAGTCAACTACTACTACCCGCTGGAGTATGGCTTCGACGCCTTGATCCAGATGGCCAAGGATAAGAAGGCGGAAGTGGCGGGGCGCGCGGACGGAGATGGTTTGGTTGGTATGAATCGCCTCTACAACTACGAAGCGGTTGTTCTGATTTTGGAAGGCATTCAGAACTGGATCCTGAACTACTCCAAAGAAGCGCGGCGATTAGCGGCCTCCGAGACCGAACCGGTGCAAAAGCGAGAGTATCAGGAGATGGCCCAGCGTTTGGAAGCGGTGGCGCATGTCAAACCGGCGACATTTCCGGAAGCCATCCAGATGATATGGACGATCCATGTCGCCGTTCTGAACGAGGATGCCATTTCCGGGCTGTCCCCGGGCCGCGTGGGCCAGGTTCTCTATCCCTATTACGAGCGGGACAAGGCAGCGGGCCGCATCACGGATGACGAAGTTCTGGAATGGCTGCAACTGCAACGAGTCAAGTTCACCTGCATTGACTGTTTTGCATCGGCCGGCGTCGTCGGTGGCGTGCTCTCCGGCAACACGTTCAATAACCTAAGCTTGGGAGGCCTTACAAAAGACGGGACATCGGCGGCGAATGATCTTGAAAAGCTGATAATCGAAGCTGCAATTCGGTGCACCAGCACTCAACCCACTCTCACCGTTCTGTATGACGACAAGTTGCCTGAAGATTTCCTGCTAAGGGCGACCGAATGCAACAAGACTGGCACGGGTTATCCGGCATGGGTCAACAATCGCGGCGCCATGGAGTTTCTGTTGAGCCAATACGGCCCGGAAGGCATGACTGTAGAGGAAGCGAGGGCGGTGGCGATTGGTGGATGTCTGGAAACGTCACCGTGCTCCTGGTTGCCGCTGCATGTGGATGGCAAGGAGTACTGGATTCCGGGAGGTTCCGGTCAGCCGACCAGCGTCGGTGTGCACTTCATTTCATTGCCTAAAGTTCTCGAACTCGTACTCTTCGATGGCATCGACCAAAGGACCTCTCAGAGGGTCTATCCCCCGCATGGCAAGAAGCTGGAGACGTATGAAGAGGTCGTGGAGGCCTTCAGAGATTACTTTCGCACAACCGTCGCTTGCCTGACCGCCTGCAACAACATCCAGCACGACATCTGGCGTAAGCAGAACATGGCGATTTTCAACTCGCTGCTTAAACCCGACTGCCTCGCCAATGGTCACCTGATCAATGAACTTGGCTACCGCTACAACGCAACTTACAACGTCGAATCGTGCGGAACCGTTAATCTCGTCAACAGCCTGTCTGCAATCAAGAAGCTTGTGTTCGACGCCCGTACGATCACCCTTGAGGAACTCAAGCAGGCGTTAAAAGAGAACTTTGGATTTAAGACAGCCACCGATGTCGGTTCGTTCTCGCTGGCGGATCAGGAGAAGAAGGACGAAACCGGCAAATGGGACCGTGTCCACTACCTCTGCCGCACAGCACCTAAGTATGGCAACGACGACCCGTATGTCGATGCGATCCTGAAGGAATGGGAGACCTGGTTCTGCGGGATGTGCCACGACCACGAATCGCTCAATGCAAAACCTTTGTACGCCTGCCAGATCTCGGTCTCGACCCACGCGCCGATGGGGATGGCCACAATCGCAACCCCAGACGGCAGGCTGGCTGGAACCACGTTCGGCGACGCGTCAATGTCGGCCTACCCAGGAACAGACCGCAATGGTCCGTACGCGCTGTTCGAATCGGCGACGATATGGGACCACTCGATGTCACAGAACTCACAGATGAATCTGAAACTGCACCCGACGGCGATTGCAGGCATGCAGGGATGCAAGAAACTGCTGGCCCTCACGCAGGCTTACATGCGGAAAGGCGGCTTCCATATCCAGTACAACGTCGTGGACAGCAAATTGCTTCGGGATGCGCAGATGAATCCGGACGACTACCGCGATCTGATGGTTCGCGTTGCGGGATTTACCCAGTATTGGGTTGAGATTGGCAAGCCAATACAGGACGAGGTGATTGCCAGGACCGAGTATCAAGGAGTTTGACAGATGAACGGTGTGATGAAGCACATGGACTGCCGTAACTATGTCGCTCTGGACGTAGCGAAAGGCATATGCCACCGCACGAAAGAACTGGTTCTCGCCGACGCCAATCACTGCGAGCATTGCGTCCCGATCCAGAAATGCAAATTCTGCGTTCACTTCGCTCCAGGGAACCAATATCTAGGGAATTGCACCGCGGTTCCCAGTCAGCCAATGACGTATCCGGACCTGATCACCGTGACGTGCGACAAGTTCGCAGCCGCGGATGTGGAGAGAGCGTAGTCAGAAAATGAGTACAGGCGACACCAGAGGTTTGATCTTCGATATTCAGGGTCACTCCATCCACGATGGGCCTGGCGCGCGGACGCTCGTTTTCTTGAGCGGCTGTCCTTTGCGCTGCACCTGGTGTTCGAACCCCGAAGGCTTGTTGTTGCGCCAGCGGCTCATGTACAAGTCGCGACTCTGTAAGGATTGCCCGGGACGCTGTATGCCTGCCTGTCCAGTGCAAGCGGCCCGGCCATCCTCTAACGATAGAAACTCACCGGTGTTTGACCGCAAGCAATGCGACTGCTGCGAGACTATGGATTGCATCGAGGTTTGCTACACGGGTGCGCTACAGCCCAGCGGTAAGTGGTACACGGTGGACGATTTGATGCGGGTCTTCAGACGTGATCAGTCCTATTGGGGACCGCAAGGCGGCGTCACTCTGACGGGTGGAGAGCCGCTACTGCAAGAGGGGTTTGTTCTCGAGCTGTTGGAACGCTGTCACGATGCGTACATCGCGGTTTGCGTCGAGACCAGTGGCTATGTTCGCCGAAACCTGCTCCAGGCCGTCTTGCCGCACATCCAGTGGCTCTTCATCGATATTAAACACATGGACTCCAGCAAGCACCTGCAAGGCACAGGCGTATCGAACGAACTCATACTCGACAACATCCGCTGGATTGCGAACACCGACTGGCCGGGGCGCATGGTGTTGCGAATGCCTGTCATCCCCGGTTTTAACGACAGCGTTGCTGATGTTCAAGCAACCGCTGACTTCCTGGGTGAGATAGGTCAGCGCGAAATCAACCTGCTGCCATTTCACCGGCTAGGCGCCTCGAAGTACGAGCAACTGGGGATGACCTACGCCTATGCGGAACAGCCAGCTATCGCTCAAGAGACTCTTGAGTCACTTGCGGCTGTCTATCGGCAAAGAGGAATCACCTGCCACTTGGGTGCGGACACACCCTTCTAGTCGCGAAATCTAAGCGGACTCCTCCTTCTGATTTATGCTTAGTTCTGGCTAGTGATGGATTGGCCATCGAGTTCGCATGAGTATCGTATGAACATTTCCACCAAGGTAGGCGCGGGCTTTCAGGAAGAGGCGGACAAGTATGCCGCTTACCTTGACACAGTCGAGGGTAGATTGCGGCTCGACCTGACCGTTGCCGCCGTGGAAGAATTCTTACCTGCCCTGTCCCCAGCAAAGCCGTTGCACGCGCTGGACCTTGGCGGAGGCACGGGTGCAGCCGCGGTGAGCCTCGCGCGTCGCGGCGTTACGGTTACGCTGCTGGACTCCTCGCTCGCCATGCTGAACGTCGCAGAGCGCACCGCGCTGAAAGCCGAAATTGGCGATAAAGTTGTACTGCAACACGGCGACGTGAACCAAGCGGGGAAACTATTCGCCGGGGAATCGTTCGACATCGTTCTCTGCCACAACGTACTCGAATACGTCGAATCCCCAGGTGCTGTGATCAGCGACTCTGCCCGGCTTATGCGGCGCGATCCACCCGGGCTACTATCCATCCTGGTACGCAACCGGGCGGGCGAGGTATTAAAAGCTGCTATCCGGGCGGGCGACTTGGATGCGGCGGAAAACGGCCTCACCGCTAATTGGGGATATGAATCACTCTATGGTGGCCGTGTGCGGCTTTTCACTCCTGATGAGCTGCTTGCGATGTCGAAAGAAGCGGGGCTTGAATTGATTGCCGAGCGTGGCGTGCGGGTAGTTGCAGATTACCTTCCGCCACAAATCGACCGGCAGGCCGAGTACGAGCGGATTTTCGAGTTAGAGCGCAAGTTGGGACGGCGCCCGGAGCTTGCAGCCATTGCGCGCTACACTCACCACATCCTCCGCCATGCGGATGGTGCCAAAGAGAATCGCGTATGAGTGAGCCTTCAAGTCGGCGAGTGGCGAGTACGTTCGAGAAAAGAGCGTCGGACACGGGGGTGTCGCTCGGTCTGGGACTGACTAACGAGTGCAATCTTTCCTGTTCCTTCTGCTACCGTGATCCAACTCGCGCGGATCGGCTCTCCCTGGATCAAGTGAAGTCCGTGATGCAACGCCTTCCCGTCCGCTCGGTGAATCTGGGCACGGGCGAGAACGGCATGCATCCGGACTTTAGGGCAATACTCGCCTATCTGCGAACGCAGCCTGTCAAACTCA
Organism: uncultured Acidobacteriaceae bacterium; assembly: GCA_963721155.1. GTDB lineage: Bacteria > Acidobacteriota > Terriglobia > Terriglobales > Acidobacteriaceae > Bog-257. The sequence continues at coordinate 406,384 of CAVRID010000012.1, forward strand.
CCATCACTTCCAACGGCCATAGCGTGGCGGTGTTGCAGGATGATGAGTTGCGCGCCTTTCACGATATTGAGTTTTCTCTCGACTACCCAACGCAAGCCGAACAGGATGCACAGCGCGGACACGGCAATTGGGAGCTGATCCACCAACAAGCAAAGCGTTGCGTGAGCTTGGGTGTGCCCGTGACCATCATCGCCGTCATGATGAAGGCCAACTATTTGCGTCTGGCGGAGGTGGCACGAGTAGCCAAACAGTTTGACGCTCCTCTACGTGTGAACGTATATCAGGCCGTACGATCCGACATTTATGCGCTGTCCTACGAAGAGTACTGGGAAGGGTTCCGGCGCCTCTTTGCGGAGACGGATGTGATCGCCATTGGTGAGCCGCTGGTTCGAGCGATGGCGGGCCTCCCGCCGCTCCGGGGAGGATGTGGCGTAAGCACCGTGAGGGTTACGCCGCGCGCGACTACGCAGCCTTGCGTCTACTGGCCAGGAGCGGGTGAGCGGCTGTCGGATTTGATCTCGATGGGGCTCGACATTCTGGAGTCGGCGCCCTTCGAGCAAGCCCGCACGCTTCCCGAGGCGTGCCAGCCTTGCGAGTTCCGGGATTCATGCCATGGTGGATGTGCCGGACGCCGCCGCCTCCAGGGCGCGCTGCTAGAGCCTGACTACTATTGTCCGATCGTTCGCGGGGGACGCCGCGAGCCTGCCGATCCGCATGGCCGCCACCCGCGATCTTCCCAAGCTGAGCAGTTGCTGCACGACCGTAGTGTTGGCCAGATAGTGTAATGGGGATGTTTCGCCAACTCAGCCTACACGGGCCTGCTACCATCGCTGAATGTTCAACTTTGGGAAACCGAAAACAGTTGGCGATTGGGTGGTTCACATCGCCGGGGCCCTCGTCGCAATATTCCTTGTATGGTGGATGCTACGGATGTACGTACTGTAAAAACCCACTGGCGATGTCAATGAGTGCAATGGCGATGTTACGCCAGCCATCGAGATGGCGGCATCACCAAACGACAGTACGCTCGTCACGGCGGTCAATCGGTCGCACAGCTACACTGTTGCAATGCGATCACTCGCGGTCTTTCTCTTGCTCGCCTATGCGGCACAACTTCCGGCTTGGAGTTCCGAGCCAACCCCGCTTTGGAAGATTGATGTCCGGCAGTTCGGATACGTGAGCTTCTCCCGTAAAGCCGTTAGACCGACCCGACTGTCTGTAGCTTTTACCGGCAATGCGCATATAACTGTTGCGTGGATAAGTCCAGACCGAACGGAGAGTAATAAAAATAAAGAGCCTCATTGGGGCGACGGAGCACACGTCCATGTCGCTGTCATCGACGGCAACTCAGGCCAGAAGGAAGTCGAAAAGGAATGGCCGACTCCGTTCACTTACGCGAGTCCGGCGCTAGTGGGTGTTGCCGATGGGAAGGTCTTGATTTGCACTGATAATGCACTACGCGTGTTATCGGCAACCCTCGATGTAGTGCAAGAACAGCAACTGCCAAGTCACACCACCTGCAAATCCATCCCCGAGCGGTCACACGCTGCTCGTCAACAGCCTTTCCGAACACACCCGTCAGATGAAAGTCATGGATACGGAGACGTTCAAAGTCTTGTCCAGTTGGACAGAGCAGACCCCCGTTGGTGAAGCGACCATCGGCATCTCTGACCATTGGCTGGTCGGATACTGCGGCGAACCGATTCAGTTGTGCATCCGGCGCTTTGATGAACGCTGGCATCCCCTTCACGTGACCGGAGTTGAAACGCGCACAGATCACCGGCCGCGTATCCTCGCATCGTTCGTTAACGATGACGTGCTAGCGATTAAGAGCGAGACCACAACGCTAGCCACCGTTGAAGGCGCGATGCTGTTCCAAATCTCACCTACACCTAAGCGGTCGTTTGGTCTGGCCGTACCTTCGCGGAACGGCGAAAGTTTCGTGATCGTCGAAGGGCAGCTAAGAGGCGTTAAGAATGAGAATCTGGACATGTACCCGTTCTACGCGGATGACCGGGCCGTCGTGTACGGTATCAAAGATCATCACAGCGACTTCTCTTTGAAATTGCAGGGCACGTCGCCATGGACGCCATGGCACATAATCGAAAACGTAGTGGCCTTGTCACTTGACGGCGGCCATCTCGCTCTAATTTCAGACGGAGTGCTTCAGCTTTACGCTGTTCCAGTTGGCCGCTAACTGTCGCTATCAGGGCATTACACTCACAATCCTGCCCCGTCCCGATTACTTGTGCAATGGGGATTTGTCGCTCGTTACTTCGAATCCTCTTGCTCTATGGCGCTCACAATCGCTCTTTCGATTAGCACAGCGGCCAGCGAACTAAAATCGCGTTCCGGGCTTGGCTCAAATCTGTCGAGCGCGTACATAAGACCTACATTGCCCTCTTGAATCAGTTCCAGCATCGGAATACCGCACGTTGAATAACGCTCGGCGATACTCAGCACCAAGTGGAGCCTACTTTCGAGCAAGCGCCTCTTTGCAATCTCCGACTGGGTCTCATCCGCGCTCTTCGCTTGCCGCCAAAGGTCTGATTCCTCCTCTTTCGACAACGGACGAATTTGGGAAACCTCGTCGATGTAAGCCGAAATACCGCTCGTATGATTTATCCCCACGGATACACATCCCTCTCGTTGCTGTTGTTATCAGGCGATAACGCAAGTTACCCCGAAAAGGTACACCCGCCTCCGTAACTTGCGATATGGCGATTTGTCGCCAATAACTCAGGCGATTCAGCTTATTATCGACGTATGCTCCGTCGCCAAACGGTCTTTCTGGTTGCCGCAATCATGTTCGCGATGAATGTTTACGCAGCAAATTCATGGAGCGTAATTCACTGTAATCCGGTTGAAACTGCTGAAGCGAGCGGTATCCGCATACTCAACGAACAGGGCACGGAGCTGTTCCGTGTTTGTCAAGACGGCTCCTTACTTCCGCAAACAGGCTTTACAAACGTAACCAGCGACCAAGGCAGTGATTTCCTCCTCGTCACTCAGGTGGGCGCGAAGGCATGCGAGGCTACCCTCTACCGAATATCAGGAGCGCACTACATTCGGGTCGGTTGGTGGAGCGGTTGGGATATTCGGACGGAAAAGTGGCAAAACCGCCCAGCGATTCACTATGAGGAACTTGAACCCACAGCCGACCACCCGAAGAGCGTTGTTTACTTCACTTGGAATGGCAATCGGCTCGTGCCAAATCGCTCTACACCGATGATGAGCTTCCATCAATAGGTCGCTTCGACAAACCACCGACCGTCGTTGGCGTAAACAGGCCTTATCGCAAGCAATCCCCAAACGGGAACCCACGGCCCGCTCACCTGTTCTTGCACTATTTCGCCAACGAACTTCGGAATGCTTGGGTCGTACTCGCCGCTTACTTCGCGTCCACCCAGGTGTCTGACCCCGCCAGCTTGACCGCCACATTCGTAAACCAAAGGTGGAACGGCTTGCCGTCGGCGGTGCCGCGGTGCTCGGTCGAGATGAGCAGAGGACCCGCCTTTTTGTAGCCTGCCCACGTTGCGATGACAAGACTGGGCTTCTTGGGGCCTCCGCGGTCATAGCGGAATTCTTCGACTCGCCCGTCAGCTGCCAACGTAAAGCGTCCACGTATCACCCGGCGTATAGCCGCCGTTGGAGGGATACTTCACCACAATCTTCTCGGCGGAACCCTTGCCCAGGGGCAGTTTCTGCATACCTTCGTCTGTTACGGTAGCGCTGGTGTCCCAGTAAACGTGAAACGGGAAGCATCAGCCAATAGTTATCGTTGATGAAACCCGGATCGATGTCATTCTTCACGGCGTCGGATTGGCTGTTGAGCTGCGAGCGCAGGTAGGTAACCTTCACCGGCTTGCCTTCTTTATCTTTGCCCTCATAGGTGACCTGGCCGGTCTTGGGCTCCCAGGTCCAGGTTCGAGAAACATTGACGCCTGGAAACGTTGCGCTCCAGGTGTAGCGGATGGCGTCGATTTGCCCAAACGAATCGAGACCATAGGTCTTGGCGAGCTTTTCGACAATTGGCGGACGCGTCTGCGCCCAGGAAGTTGCAGCCAGGACCAACGCCCCAAAAGACACCAGAGCCCGGATCGCCGTTAGACGGCTCGACTTTGTCATGGAAGTCCTCCTCGGTGAATTCAACGACGGACTTTGGATGACGGGCAGGGGCTTGAGGATACGGAGATATGTATCAGCAACACCATGGTCACGCAGAGAGACCCAGGGTGGTTATTGGGATTCCACGCCTTCCTAGCGTATTTGAAAGGGTACGCCTTCAGGCGTGGAACAGCGGTGCCAGCAATCAACCAGCCTCAGCCGCTGAGGGAGCATCCCCCAGGGCCTAAAGGCCGGACCCATCGTGACTTGTGCCGGCACGGCTGAAGGCCGTGCCCCTTCAAAGCTAAGATACTGCGAGTACGCAAACGCCCCTACTTGGTTGAGCCCTGCGGCGCAACAGGTCGAGTGATTCGGCGCAACAGGATGATTGCACCGGCGACTGCGACGGATCCGTATTCCAGCAGCATGATCCAGCCAGGAACTAACCACGGACGACCGAGCGTGCGCAGATGCCAAACGTAATAAGTAGGGATAATGCTCACCGTCCAGATGATGATGGGCAGCGTCGAGGCCGACCGCAGAAACGGCAGCATCCACAGCAGGTACCATGGATATACGACCGGTGCGCATAAAAGCGATGCGGCCATCGGCCAGGCAAATGCGTCCGATGAGGCTACCGGGGACTTTCTTCTCATCCAGATTGCGGTCAGAAAGCCGATGAGCACTGCCAATCCAACTACAAGCTGCGGAGGCGCCACTCGCTCGAGGGTTGCAAACACCGGATCATTAAAGCGGAAACTCTGCACGTAGGTACCGAGCGAACCGATCGGAACCCGCCCGTGATTGAGAAATGGAACGTATAGGAGTCCGAACACGACTGGCCGCCAGCACGCCATCGCGGATTCGGATCCGCCTCCAGTAGAGTGGCAGCAGTACAATCGGAAGCAATTTCACGGCAACAGCCAGCGCGAATGTCACCGCTGCCACCGTACGCCAGCGGCGACCCAGCGCGGCGAAGGAAACCACCAGCAGCAGTGCGCCGACAATGTCGATGTGACCGCTGCCCGCCACCTCCGTCGCCAGCAGCGGGTTCCAGGCATAAGCCAGAACCCAGTGCGCTCCTCGCCCGCTACTACGCAAGACATCGAGCAAAACAAAAACGATTGCCAAAGTCGCAAACTACAAATGCTACTTTCAGCGCAAAGACGGACTCATGAATCGCGGTTACGGCGCGGAAGAAAAGCTCAGCGCCCGCCGGATATGGGCTCGGCAAATCGGGATGGTTCAGCGAGCGGGTGTCGGACGTGTGCAACGCGGCGAGCGCAGGGTCGCTGGGAACGAGAATATAAGGGTTATAGCCGAGTCGCTGCACACGGCCATCCCAAACATATCGATGAATGTCATCATCGGGACCCGGCGGCACCATTAAGAATAGAAGATGCCACACTGCAGCCAATACGAGCCCGATGACAATGACGTGCTTCGGCAATGTGGAGGTAGCAAAAAACTCACGAACGGCGAAAAGGTACGCGATGCCAGCAACGGCCAGCGGAACGATGAAGGAAGGTGCACCCATGCTGCTGAAGTTGCGGGAGCAGATCGCCAGCGATACAAGCAAGACGACGCCGAGCCCGCACAGCCTGTGGGATGGCGTGAGCTTCACAGGTTTCCCGTGCCTGTCGGCAACTGTGCCACCGCCCGTTCCCACCGTTTCAGCCATGCCGCCGTTCGTGGTGCCCTAGACGGAGCGAGCTGCAGTTCCGCGGCGAGCCGGGTCAGGTCGCCAGCCACGTCGATGTCGTAAAACGAATCCGTAAAGCCGACGGACAGCTGCATCGCGCGAGTGCGTGCCAGCAAGGCGTCGAGCGCGCTTTCGGTGCCCATGCCGTCACCCTCGAAAAGTTTCGGATGACTAGCCTTGGCTCCGACGAGGTAATAGCCTCCGTCATGTGTCGGTCCGATAACCACGTCGTGCGCAGCAAGCGCCTGGAAAGCATTTTCCAGAACTGACGCCGGCAGATGTGGGCTGTCGCTGTTGAACGCGATCACGCACCGCTGCCCAGATGCAAAATGTGCGAACACCGAGGTGAGTCCTGCCGCAAGGCCTTCTCCCGTCTGCGCCACGATCTGTACCGCATCGCGCGCCAGACACGCAAGTTCACCCACGTCCGAGACCGGGCACATGACCGCAACCTCCACGCTGCTCAATGAGCGCGCCAGTTGTACCGTGTCCCCAAGCAGGCAGCGATAAAGCTCGGTGACCGCTTCGACGGGAAGGCTCTGGGCTAAACGGGTCTTGACCATGCCCGGCCTGGGTGCTTTTGCCATGACAACCAGCGTGCGGCTATGGTTGGCCGAATGTGCTGTGTTTTCGCTGGAGGATTGCATAAGAAATCGCTGTGCCAAGGCTCACGCTGGCCGCGGTGTACCGGCCCTTGGATGCCGAAAATAATAGCGCACGATCAGGGAGAGGATGAACCACCCTGCTCCAACTGTGCCCTTCAACGTACCGCTGATCTTCGATTTTCCGATGCGCGGATAATAGCTGACCGGCACCTCAACAATGCGGAATCCCCCTAACGCGCCCTTTAGGATCATCTCAACCGCCCAGCCGTATGTGGTCTCCTGCAAATCGAGCCGGCGAAGGACATTTGCGCGTCCGGCACGGAATGGTCCGAGGTCTGTGATTCTTACGCCATAAAGACGTGTAATCAGGCTAGCCGCCAGGCGGTTACCAAACGCTGCGTGCCAAGGCAGCGCCCCAGGTACGCTCTGCTCCCCGAGACGTGAACCCAGCGTGATATCGGCACGGCCGTCAAAGATCGGCGCCAACAGGATCGGCAGCTCCGCAGGTCGATCGCTGTAATCGCCGTCGAGGAACACTACCACGTCGGGGCTGCTTGCATTAGCCAGCCCGGTCAAACAGGCGCGACCGTATCCGCGACGAGGTTCGTGGAGGACGCGCGCTCCCATCTTCGAAGCGATCTCGGGAGTCCCATCGGTTGAATTGCTATCCACGACCAAGACCTCAGTGACGATATTGGCCGGCAGATCAGCTAAGACGCGACCGATGGACTGCGCCTCGTTGTGGGTAGGAATGATGACCGACACTCGCACCTGATTTGGTTCGACTACCACCACGGCGAAGACGGCCATCGCTGTGCCAGCCGTGCGTCGGCGCCCCACCTTCGTCCCGCTCGCCCCACAGCGAGAGCAAGCGATGCGAGCACTGGGACCAGCAGTTCCCAAATCCAAGCCGTGCCCCACTCCGAAACCCAAAGGCTGCTCAGGTACAGAAACGCCACGAAGGCGACTGGGCGCGTAAGCAGACCGATGATGAGCAGTATCCCGAGAGAGATCTCGGTCACCGCCTGCATGGGAGCCGCCATCGCAGCGTGGCTGGCTGCCAACGCCATCACCGCCTTCCATGCGGCCGGCGAGTGACCATGTTGAATGTAATAGTTGATCAAGCCTGCGTAGCCCCCAGGAGTGTAGAGACCCTTGCCCAGATTCTCGAAGAAGACCCACACAAACATCGCGCCGATCGTCAGCCGAACCAGTGCCAGGCCATTTGCGGCATGAAGTTGATCAGGCGCGTTGCCTAATGGGGTTGGTTTTGTTGCCATCGTGAACCTCCTGCCCAACGGATGCTGTATCGACCCCACCGAAGAAGAGGGTCGGGACATCTTAAGCTGTTCTCCCTGTTCTGGCTAGTGGATGCCCAAAGATCATGTAAGTTGCAGTCCGCAGCTAGCGGACCTCATCATGCGCTTGCAAATGAAGACCAGTTGAGCGACCTCATTGATCCCGGTTCTCCAGGAATAGCAAACCAGCGACGGAAGTGTTCGATCGCCTTAAGGTATTGGATCACTGGCGCCTGGCATACTCGGCCTTGGCTTGCTGATAGATGGGGATGTCGGGATCGGCGTCTTTCCAGAGGGTGAGCAAATTCTGATAGGCGGTGCGAGCTTTGTCGCGAGCCGCGGGGTCTTTGGCGGCATCGAGGGCATAAGCGAGCCAGGCCGAGACGGGCGATGGCGTGGGTGAGACAGCACACCTGGTTCTTACGCAGGCTCCCGCAGTCTACGTTCCTTGTCCACGATGTTGAACTCTGTTCCGCACAAATTCGATCAGCTCGGGTGTCACATACAGCGGCGGGCGAATGCGAAATATTGGTTTGGCCGCGACGGGCTTCAATGAGACGTTTGTCCAGGTGACATCGCCGGAGCCATCGTGGAGAATCACGGCGTCGGCGCGATCGAGAAACTCCTGTGCCGACGTCTTGAAGTCGGCGGTCGCTGTGTCGAGTACCGTTAGATAAAGGTCGGGCCGCAAGAAGCGCATCACTGAATTGGACTCGACGATGGCATTGTCAGCGCCCGCGAGTTCCTCGCGAACGCGAGGCATGGCTTCAGCCAGCATTCCCTGGCGAGTGCGCACCCACAGCGAGCGAGCTGCACCAGCGACAAGAAAACGCGAGGTGTCACTCTCGCCGCTGCGATCGCGCTCTTCAGTCACAGCCCAACTGTGATCGTCAGTGGCGCAGTCGCAAAGCTCGCCGTTGGCAGAACAAATGCCGTGCCCGTATTGCGTGATCTTGATGGCCGTCCAATGAAATTCGGGGAGCGCAGCAATGAGACCGGCGACCACGCTGGTCTTGCCCACGCTGCGAGAGTGCCCGCCAATGACGATGATGGCCATGAGAGAAACAGCAATTAGCAGTTAGCAATTAGCACTTGGCAACAGCTCAACAAGGCAAAACCTAAGTGCTAAATGCCAAGTGCTAAGTGCGTTTTTCGTTTTCGCGCGCCAGCCGTGCCAGGGTCGCCAGTTCTTTCAGATACTGGCTGAGCGGACGAGCGGGCCTGCCCCAGAAGATGACGCCCTTTCCGCGAACGATCTTATTCGACAGCACGCCGCTGCCTGATCCAAGAATCACGCCCGGCCCGACCACAGCATGGTCGCCGATACCAACCTGCCCTCCGACGACCGCGCCGTCACCGATTTCCACGCTGCCGGATATCCCCGTTTGCGCCGCAATTACGACATTAGCTCCAACGCTCACGTTGTGGCCTACATGGATCAGGTTGTCGAGCTTCGTGCCCGCGCCGATGACGGTCTTCTCCAGAGCGCCGCGATCGATGGTGCAATTGGCGCCGATCTCGACGTACTCCTCGACGACAAGCTGCCCGACCTGAGGAAATTTGTGATAGCGGCCGTATTGTTCATCGCGGACGAAACCGAAGCCGTCCGAACCCAGCACCGCTCCGGCATGGACCACGACGCGACGGCCCAGAGTCGTACCTGAATAGATGACGACCCGCGGATAGAGGTCACAATCGTCGCCGATCGCCACGCCCTCGCCGACGCTGCAGCCAACTCCGATGTGCGAGCGCTCTCCGATCACAACCTTAGCTTCGATCACTGCATGAGCATCAATAGCGACGGTGGACGCGACCTTGGCCGAAGCGTGCACGATAGCTGTGGGATGAATGCCGGGGGCGTAGGTCTTCGGAGGATGGAGCAACGCCCCGGCGCGAGCAAAAGCCAACCGGGGATGCTGTGCGATGAGCAACGGCTTGCGCCTCACGGACGACGCCGCGAACTCTCCAGCGATGACGGCGCTTGCTTGCGATGCCAAAGCTTCTTCCAGGTGCTTTTCGATCTTGCACGAACACCAAAGCGCCCGGTTGCGCGTATGTGATGCTGGCGACGGTGGTTATTTCGAGGTTCCCGTCGCCAATCAAGCGGGTAGCAGTGAATTCGGCCAGCGATTGCAGGGTTTGCGCCATGAGGTTGTTATAGCAGTGGATAGTGAATAGTGGGTAGTTTCAAGTTTCGCCGAAAATCGTTTACCACGGAGACACGGAGCGCACGGAGTTTTGGTTTCCATCGAGTCTTCTCGGTGATCTCTGTGGTTAATTGTTATTCGCGTCGGCTGGCTATTGGCGCATGCGCCGATCGGATAATAGCTTAGAAAAGCCAACTCGACCCTACCGTTCGCTCCGGACACCGGACACTGGAAACTCGAACATCAAGCTCAAACTCAAAATCAACCCCTAACCCCTAACCCCCTACTACCCAATACCCCTAACCCCTAACCCCTAGCCCCTAGCCCCTGCTTCAATACAGCGGCGGCTCACCTGGCGGCCGGGTCTTCCATCGCCGATGCACCCAGAGCCACTGATCAGGGTAGCGGCGCACGTAATCCTCAATGATCTTGTTGAACAGTGCGGTATTGGTGACGGCGTCGGCCTCAGGGTCACCGGTGCGCACAAGTTCAATCGCTCGGTCGAACTCCACCCGATATTTACGCAGCACCGAATCCCAGATGGTGAAAGCCGGAACGACTGCTGCGCCAGTATGCAGTGCCACGCGCGCCACACCGCTGGCGGTGCAGGCCGGGATCCCAAAGAAATTCACAAAGACGCCTTGCGGTGGCGTCATGTTAGTGTCCATCAGGACACCCACGGTTTCGCTGTTACGCATCGCCGCAAGCAAGCCGCGAGCGAATTCATCCTTGCCGATCATGACATTGCCGTGCAGGCCGCGATAGCGCGCGACCAGCGCGTCCACGTAAGGATTGTCGAGCGGCCGCACCACGATTTTCATCGGATGTCCCTGCAGCGAGTGGAAAAATGAACCGACCTCCCACCCTCCGAAGTGGCCGGTAAGAAAAAGCACACCCTTGCCGAGCTTTTCTGCGGCTTCGAAATTCTCGATGCCCTGGTACACGGCAACCTGCGAGGCGTTTTCCTTGGTGTAGCTGGGGAAGAGACAAGCTTCTCCCAGCAAGCGGCCCAGCGAAACGTAGACTCCGCGCAGTATCTGGCGGCGTTCTTTCGCGGATTTCTCAGGGAAGGCCAGTTCCAGATTGCGCATCCCGACCCGGCGCAGTCGCCGGTGCAGATGGTATACGACTCCGCCTAGCAGCATGCCGCATCCACGGGCCATCGGTCGCGGCAAGGCGCCGATCAGGCGCACCAGCAGCGCGACTGGAACGTACTGCAACTTGTGGCGCATCGCGAGTGTCGGTTTGACGGTAGCACCGCGAAAAAACAAGGTCAAACTGCGGCGCGCCAGAATTGCATGCGCAAAAGAAAAGCGGTGGCCGCAGCCACCGCTCTCATCCATCACTTCTTCTTAAGGATTGACGGTTCCGGTGGTAGCTGCGGCGGGCGGCGTTGCGGTCGAACCGGGTGTCGCAGGAGCGGCGGCCGGCTCTTCGTCTATCGCAGGTTTTTCGTCGGTCGTCGAATCCGATGTCGCGGTCGGCGCCAGAGCAGGAGCTGCCGGTGAGGCTGTCGTGGGCGTCTCGGCTGGCGTAGCCGAAGAGACCGGGGCTGCTACGACTGGCGGAGGTGTGGCCTGCGCCCGAACCTTCGGCGTGGGAGCGTACTTCTCAACTGTGTTCAGCAGAACCATCGAGTCCTTTGGAGCCGGAACCTCTCCGTTGAGCAGGGAATAGAACGTCCAATCCTTTCCACCATAGAAGGCACGAGTATCGCCGCCGTCCTGGCGAATGACGCCGCCGCTCAACGAGACGCCAAGAAACAATCCGCGGGAGCGCGAATAGGTAAGTACCTGGGCGCGTAAGGTAAGGTCGGTCATGGCCTGAGCATCGCGTCCCACCGGACCGGCCGACGCGGAGGCATCGGCTCCCAACTTGAATTTGCTTTGCAGCAGGTGCTGCATACCGTCATCGGTGCGAATGACCAGGACCAGATCGGAAGCTTGGCCGCCAGCCTGAAATCCGAAACTGCCGCCAGTCAAGCGGAAGAACACTGGCGCACTCCAACCATGCTCGGTGCGGCACGTGGCCACTCCCTTACCGTAGTTCGCTCCGAAGATGAAACTCGCCTTCAGGCTGGACGGAATGATCGCGATGCACTTCGCTCCCGACATAATTCCGTCGGGGATGGCGCGATCGGGAGCAGACATGATCTGGCTGAGTACGGTGCTTGCCGTCTGTACGCGATCCACTTGCGCGTTGCGGCTCTGGCCCCAAGCCCAAGTGGTCATCAAAAAAATTAACAACGCTGCCGCGATAGTCTTCTTCATAGCTGAACTCCGATCTAGAACGTAGGCTCCGACAGCCCTTGCCGGGTTGCACCTATCTTACGAGCATCGGATGGAATATCGCGCCTGAAGAACGCTTAAGGACGGTTACTCTTTAGGGTACGAATATACTTGCCTCATCATGGAAAGAGGGGCAAGATGGAGGAGACGATGAAAGCGAGGGGGGTAGTGCGCCTCGAAGCAGGGGTGCACGATGACCTCTGGCTTATACGAGTACCTCGATTCGCGGTTTAGGCCAGAGAGGTTTATGGGAATCCTGCACTCATTCTTCGACGAGAGCGGCAAGTTCCAAGACCATCAGGTCGTTGCGTTCTGCGGTTTTGGCGCATCAGACACACAGTTAAAAGAGTTTGATAAGCAATGGGAAAATCAGTTGCGGCGTTGTGGCATGGACGCCCTGCATTGGGTGGACGCTCGCAGGTGCGGAAAGCGCTTGGGGAAAAATATTGGATCTCAATCTCTAAGGGACAGGATAAATGATCTCAAGCCTTTTGCAGATTGCGTTAACGATCATTTAGGTCTTGGGGTCGCGTGCGTGTTTGAGGCTGACGGTTATGCAGCATTCTCGCAGGACTCTAAAACCCTACTGGGAGGGAATGACAACCCCCTTTTCGTTCAATTTCTCCGCACTGTACTGCTCCTAATTGATTTCGCCATGCCCAAGGAAGGCATCTCCATGATGTGCGATGAAGATGAAGAGACTGCGTGGGGGTGTTATCAGCTGTATCGCCGCGTTAAACAACTCAGGCCCAAAATCGGGCGACGCCTAGCGGAAATTTCATTTGCCGATGACGCCCATTTCCCAGCGCTTCAAGCGGCGGATATGCTGTCATTCCTGTGCCGCGAGCAAGCAAGGCTCCAGTGGCACAAAGAATCATACGAATATCAGGATTATTTTAGATACTTAACCAGTCCACGCGGAACCAGCAATCTTCAGTGGAGAGTGTGTTTCAAGAACAAGGAGGAACTGCAACAATTAGACAAGTTCCTCGCTGAGAGCGGGACGGCCCGTAAACTAAAGGCCAAGACCAGAGCGATATAAAATGAGGTCGAATGAAACATTCTGCCGAGTACCAACGCTTCGACAAACTCGTAGGCGACCTACTGTCTGTTTCTCGCGAAGAGATGCGGAGGCGCGAAGCGGAATACCGAAAACAGGTAGACGCGAATCCAAATCGTCCTGGCCCAAAACGCGGCACCAAAAGAGAAAAGCGAAAGACGATCAAGTCGCCTTCCGCTTCCGACCTCTAGGCAAACGGTTAGAATGCTGCTTCCGGTATTTTGTCCCCCTTTGCGGTCAGTTCCGCGTAGGTCAACCGCTTGCCGACGATCTGAGAACACAGCAAACTGAAGCGGTCAGAGTCAGTAACCTTCTGCTCCTTCGTGGCGCGATTGTTGAAGCGAAAAGCCTGCTCATCCACGTAACGGAACAAGTGAAACGGCTCAACGCTGACATAGGTTCCACCCAATCCACGCTTGAGCAGACTCCAAAAGTTTTCCAGACCGTTGGTGTGAACCTGCCCACGGACGTACTGCTCTGCGTGGTTGATGACTTCGTGGACGTACTTCTCATCAAGACCCAAGTACGCTCCCAACTCATCGGTGAATACCTGAGAACCTTCCTCTACCGAAGTCAAGATGTGCGCGTGGAGGGTTTCGCGGGTACGATCTTCGATCACTCTCGCCTTGACCCTCCCAGAGCGTTGCAGCATCCCCATTACAACAGTCTTTCCAGAGACGCCGCGCTTTTCAAATCTGTCTTGGCTCAGCGTGAAATGGAGAACGGGCGTTCTCCGTTAGTGTAGATTCCGCCCCTGCGGGGCGGGGATTTTCCAGGCATTGGGGGTCTATCGTCCGATGTCTGCTGCAGCCCGGGGAAAAACCAGCGCGAGAGCAGTGAACTCCCGCGCCGCGTAACATCGGCTCGATGAGGCCCACCAGAGTATCCCTCAGCATGGTTGCCTCCCGGCAGAGCCCGCCTCTGTTTCCTCTGGCGAAGTCATTGTAATCGGTGAATCGAGAAAGGTTGCAACCTGTTGCCGGCGGAGTTGCCGCAAGCGGCGAGCCTGTTCCAGTTTGCGATCACGTTCAGCATGGATCTCGGCCTGGCGCCCCAGCAGCATGTCCTGCGGGGTCACATAGCCGATCGCGCTATGCAGACGCACCGTGTTGTAACGATCCACATAGGCTTGAATCAAGCGCCGCGCATCGTCCAGAGTCAGCGGCGTGAGCGGCCGGATACATTCCTGCTTGAGCGACTTGTGCCAACGTTCGATCTTGCCATTCGACTGCGGATAATAAGGCGAGGTACGCACGTGCGTCATCCCCGAGATGCGAATGAACTCCTTGAAGTCGCGAGCGATGAACTGCGGCCCATTGTCGGAAATCATCCGCGGTTTGGCCTCCGGATACTTCTCTTTGGCGCATTCCAGAATCCGTTCGATGTCGGCTTCCTTCATCGACTCCCGCAGATCCCAATGCACGATCGAACGACTGTAACCATCCAGAACGCTGCACAGGTAATAGAAGGTCCCACAGAGGTTGAGGTAGGAAACATCGATATGCCAATGTTGATGTGGCTGCAGCGGTTGCTCGAAGCCGGTGCCCTTGCGCGACGGCTTGCCTTTCCACCGGGACAGCAGTCCAGCTTGCTGCAACACCCGCCAAACGCTCGCCGGACTAACCGCCACAACCCCAGCATCCAACATCATGAAGGTCAGCCGCCGATAACCCTCCAAAGGGTTTTTCAGATGGAAATCGATGATCGCTTCTTTCTCCCACAGCTCCAGCCAGAAATCACGGGGAATCCAACCGTTGTGTTCGTTGACGCAACCGTAGCGCTGTTGCCAGTCATAGAACTTGCTGGCGGTCACGCCCAACCAAGTAATGAACCGCCCGACGCCGATCTCGGCCTTCTCCGACCAGCGCCGGACGAAGTCCACCACTTGGTCCCGCACGTCATGCGGCACCCAGCCGCCGGTTAGAGTTCCCCAAGACTTTTTTTTAGCGCGATGTGCTCGGCCATCAACTCGGCCAGGACCTCGTCCTTGGTCTGCACCTTCTTCTCCAAGAACTCAATCCGTTTCTGCTTCTCCTCCACCTGGCGGTGGGGACGCTCCTGAGCCTGAAAAGCGGCCGCTCCGTTCTCGAAGAACTCCTTCTGCCAGCGGTAGAACACCGTCGGCCGCAAGCTCAGTTCCTCACACAGGTCCGAAACCGGAACCCTGTCCAAAAGGTGGCGCCTCAGAATGGCCACCTTCTCCTCTGCGGTGTAATGCTTTCGTTCCTTTTTCATACGTTCGCTCCGCTATCTTAACGGACGAACGCTTTCTCCATTTCCAGCTGAGGCAGGACAAATCCGCGTCCGGCTCTCTTAGACTTGTGGACATTTCGCGCTTTGCCGCCGATGAAAGTCTCATCAACTTCCACCTGTCCCGACAGAGTACCCCCTCCGCCGAAAGTGTCCTGCATTCCCAAACGGATGCGATGCAACATGAACCATGCAGTCTTTTGGGTGACGCCGAGCGAGCGGTGAATCTCCCAAGAACTAACGCCATTCTTACAATTGGCGACCATCCACATCACGGGCAACCACTTCTCCAGACCAAGCGGCGAGTCCTCAAGGATAGTTCCCGTCTTGATGCTAAATTGCGCTTTGGGATGGCGGGTCTTGCACTGCCAAACTCTGCGAGACGGAACGAAGGTCACGTCCGCACGACCGCACGTCGGGCAGGTAACGCCGTCCGGCCAGCGCCGCACTGCAAGGTAGTCGAGGCAGTTATCAGGGTTCGTAAAGTACCGAACCGCATCCGTCAAAGTCTTAGGTTCGCTTGCCATGATTCACATCATCGCATGCCCCCTTTGATGTGTCAAGTATATTCGTACCCTCTTTAGTGACGTGATGCCCGGCGAATAGGGAAGCGGCGCCTGGCTTGGTGGCTTCTTACTGGTTCAGAGGATGTGTTGATTGCAAAAACGAAGGGCCGGAAGAGGAGACCCTCGTAACCTCTTCCAACCCTTTCTCCCAGGTTCTGTGGTAGGTGAATGCAGTATGGAATGCGAGCTGGATTCGGTCAAGTAACGGAAGGTCAATAGCCGGTAATTGTACTTTCGTAACATTTGCCAGGCAGGTAACTTGATATCGGAAGTCTAAGGATTCTTCCGAAGAAAATCGCGGTGCATTCGCTTGAATGATCGAGCTGTCACGAGGCTTGGCGAGCCTCAACTAGGGACGCGACGACAGCAGAGAATGTGTGACGGCGTGGACCGACAACGCGATCCGGTTTTGCACTCCGACCTTGCGCATGAGCTGACTGACGTGCGCTTTAACGGTGCGCTCTTCAATCCCCAGCGCATCTCCGATTTCTTTGTTAGAGCGCCCGGCAACCAATAGCTTCAGGACTTCACGCTCACGGTCGCTGATCCTGTCTTCTCCTCGCGGGAGGATTCTGCGAGGAGATGCTGTAACGCGTTCGATGAAAGTGCAAAGCACCCTTCGTGGCGCCCACACCGAACCGCCGTGCACCACCCGGATCGCCTGTTTGAATTGCTCGGGGGTTGCATCCTCAGCAACATAACCCTTTGCGCCTGCGGCAACCGCCCGTAGGATCGCCTCATCATCGGCGGCGGCTCCAGTGACGATAACCCGTACGGCAGGGCGGACCGCTTTGAGCGCAGACATCGCCGCATAGAATGCGGCTCCGCCGCTGGTAGTCATCAGGATGACGTCATCCTCGGGTGAACTTAAGACCGACGGGATGGTGCACGAGCGGATCAGAAAGTCTTTCTCGGTGGACAATATTGCGCGAAACCCAAGGAAACGAAGCGGGTCACTCTCCACCACTGCTATGCGGATGGCGCTCTTCGACGGTTTCGTTCGGGCGGCCAAGGTGCCCGTAGAATACCGCAAGACAACCTTGGTGCACACAAAATGCCCCAATAGCGCTATTTAACAGTAAGCGTCGCCACACTGCTTGAAATCACGATCAGGCGAAGGGATCATGCAGCGGGCTTGCGGCGCGAACCTTTGGCTGACTTCTTCGCCGCCACCTTCACCTGCGACTCTCTTTGAGCTTCGGCCACGCGTTGCGGCGGTTTCTTGGGCATTTGCGCCAGGCTCTCCTTCAGTGCCGCCATAAGGTCAACCACCGGAGCAAGCTTGCGCGGCTTCTCCACGGCAGTAACCTCACGCCCTTCCATGTGGGCCTTGATGAGCTCTTTCAGGTTTTCCTCGAAGGTGTCGTGATACTTTTCAGGCTCAAATTTTCCGGCGAGCGCCTCGATCAATTGATGGGCAACCTTGACCTCAGCGTCTTTCAGTTCGACGTCAACCGGGCCAAAACTCTCCAATTGCCGCACCTCGTCGCTGTAGTACATGGTGTGCAGCATGAGCCCGCCTGCATGAGGCCGCAGAAACACTGTGTATTCCCGGTTGTGCATAGTGAGCTTGGCGATAGCCACGTAGCCGGTTTCTTCCATCGCGCGCGTGAGCAAAGCATACGGCCTGCGGCCCGCTTCGTCAGGAACAAGGTAGTATGACGATTCGAAGTAGATGGGATCCACTTCCTTGTATTCGACGAATTCCAGGATCTCCATCGCCTTCGCGGTTTTGGGCTCGATCTTCTTGATCTCTTCCGGCTCGATAATGACGTACTCGCCTTTACGGTACTCGTAGCCCTTGACGATCTCGTTGCGCTCGACGACACGCTCGTCATGCGGACACCAGAGCTGCTGTTTAACGCGGGTGTTGTCATCGCGGTGCAGCATGTTGAAGGAGATGTGGTTGCTACGCGCGCCCGAGAACAACTTCACCGGCATGGAGATGAGGCCGAAGGTTAGATATCCAGACCAAACGGAAGACGCCATATTCTTACCCTTCCTGGGTACTGGGATTGCACCAAATCTGCGACAGCATAGTGCTGTGTCTGACGCACAATGTCAAGCCCAAAGCCACTGCAGGCTCCGTTTGTGGGATGCAGAGTCGTATCCCCAGGCCGTACTGCGAAGGCTGGCGCGGGGGTGTCGACGGCGATGCTCTGTCTCGTGCGATACTGGCGAGGACGCGTGACAAGTCTCTTCCATTCAAGGGGTTTACCTGCCGCGGTTGTGGCCATTGGGTTCGCTGTTATCGCTCGAACTCTGGGCTCGGTGACGGACGGCGGAGCGCTCATGGGCGTGCTGGTGGCGTTCATTCTCATGGCCGCCGCGGGACTAGCCGGCTTCCTTCCTCTGTTGACGGTATTCGTGATTACAGTATTGGCGACCCGCTGGGGCTACGGTCGCAAACAGCAACTCGGAGTGGCCGAGCGTGGACCCGGCCGCACCGCGTCGCAGGTACTGGCCAATCTTGGCGCAACCGCTCTATGCGCGTTGCCGACGCTCTGGTTTCCACGGTTGAGCGGCACCCTGTTGATTGGGGCAATGGCTGCCTTAGCAGAAGCCGCCGCGGATACCGCCTCCAGCGAAATCGGGCAGACTTCCGCTCACGCCGCGTACATGATCACGAGTTTCCGCGAAGCTCCGATCGGCGCCGATGGCGCCATCAGCGTGATCGGAACCTTGGCAGGATGCCTTGCCGCTTGCCTGGTGGCGTGGGTGAGCGCAGTCTTCGACGTCGTAAGTTGGAACTGGACGCCGCTGATTGCATTGTCAGGAATTGCTGGCATGTTGCTTGACAGCATTCTGGGAGCGACGTGGGAAACCTCCGGCAAAATGGGCAACGACGCAGTCAACTTTGTGAGCACGGTGTTCGCTGCCGATCTGGCGCTGACGGTAATTTGGCTTTATCGCATTCTTTGAATCTGTTTTTTGGAGCCGATCTTGTTTCGACAACGCTTCTTGCTGGTCATGCTTCTCCTGCTTCTCCTGGGGTTCGCGACTTCTTTGTTTGCGCAGGAGTTCGATTACCTCATTCGCAACGGACGGGTCGTCGACGGCAGCGGCAATCCCTGGATCTACGCCGACGTTGGCATCATCGGCGATCGCATTGCCTTCGTCGGCCACGCCGATGCTTCGCTGGCGACCAAGCGCACCATCGATGCCAGAGGTCTGATCGTCGCTCCCGGGTTTATCGACATGCTGGGCCAGTCAGAGACCAACCTGCTCATCGACAAACAAGCGGTCAGCAAACTGACGCAAGGCATCACCACTGAAATCACTGGCGAAGGCGATTCCATCGCGCCCACCAACGAACTACTCAACCAGGAGCATGCCGATTATTTTCAGCACTTCCATATAACGCCCGATTGGAAGTCGCTGGAGGAATATTTCCAGCGGCTGACTAAGCAGGGAAGCGGGATCAACCTCGCGACCTATGTAGGAGCCGCGCAGGTGCGCCACATGGTTATTGGCAGCGCCGATCGCGCTCCGACGGCTGACGAACTCAAGCAGATGGAGATCATGGTTGACGACGCCATGAGCGATGGCGCTATGGGACTCTCCAGCGCTCTCATCTATGCGCCGGGATCGTATGCGAAAACCGATGAGCTGATTGCGCTGGCGAAGGTGGCGGCGAAGAAGGGCGGCATCTATGCCTCGCACATTCGAGGTGAGGGCGACTCGGAGATGAATGCGCTTGACGAGGCATTTCGTATCGGACGCGAAGCCGGCATCCCAGTAGAAATCTTTCACTTGAAAGTTGCGGGTAAGCAGAATTGGGGCAAGATGCCCCAGGTGATTGCTGCTATTGAGCATGCGCGCGCCAGTGGAGTCGACGTGACCGCCGATCAGTATCCGTACATCGGTGCCGCCACTTCGCTGGGCGCGTCCATTCCTCCGGAGTATCACGCCGGTGGAACCGACGAATTCGTGAGGCGGCTGAAAGACCCTGCCGTACGCCAGCAGATTCGCAAAGACCTTGACAGTACTGGCGGTTCGTTCGAGAACCTGTACCGCGAGGTCGGAGGAGCCGATGGCGTGTTGGTGGTCTCAGTGCTCGATCCGAAGCTACGCCAGTACGAAGGTAAAACCGTCGCGCAGATTGCGACAATGGAAAACAAAGATCCCATCGATGCAATGATTGATCTGGTGATCGCGGATCGCGACAATACCGGAGCGGTGTATTTTCTGATGAGTGAATCCGACGTGAAGCTGGCCATGCAGCAGCCTTGGGTGAGTGTCGGCACCGATTACGGAGCGATCAATCCGACCGGTCCGCTGGGTGAGTCGAAGTCACACCCGCGAGCCTACGGAAGCTTCGCGCGCATTCTCGGCAAATATGTGCGCGAGGAGCACGTCCTGCGGCTGGAGGACGCGATCCGCAAGTTCACTTCGCTGCCGGCGCAGCGCGAGCACCTTGACCATCGTGGCCTGTTACGAACGGACTACTTCGCCGATATCACCATCTTCGATCCTGAAAAAGTACGAGACCTGGCTACTTTCGACGACCCCAACAAGCCGTCAGTAGGCTTCGAATACGTGTTTGTGAATGGCACGCTTGCGCTGGAGCATGACAAAATCACGGGACAGCTGGGCGGCCGGCCACTGCGCGGACCGGGATACATCATGCGTGATTACCTGCCCGAAGGTCTGCCACCTCGTGGCAAAGTGCAGGGTGTGGTGACCGACGAGGGTGGTTGGCCAGTGCCGCGCGCCACGGTGACACTGACCGATGCCAGCGGTGCTGTCGTCGGTACGGCGAATTCCAAGCGCGATGGCCGCTACCAGATCATTCTGGAAAAGCCATGCAACAACTGTCTGCTAAAGGCCGAGCATATGGGGTTCGCAACTCAGCAACGATCGGGCGTGGACTATAACGGGTCGAACTCACTGTGGTTTGGGTTTGCGCTGAGAAGCAGCAATTAGCGGTTAGCAATTAGCCGTTAGCTACTAGCCAAATCAGTCATAAGGACCAAGAACCCGCGCCTCAGTGGTAAATGATTTCGGCGGGGTCAGCCGGTGTCTGGAGACTCGAAATGTCTGCCCCAGCCGACGCTACCAGGGTCTGCGGTTCGTCACGCAATGCTGCGATTTATCGCAAAACTGCATCAAGTTTGTTACTTCCGTCTCCTGCGTTGTTAGGCTTAATTCACGAAGCGGTGGCCCACATTGGAGCATCGATATCTTGAGGGTGATTAAGTGCGATGTTCAACTGGAAGACATTTGCGATAGGCTGTAGTCTGGCGCTGGCGCTGTTATTGATTGCGCAGCACAAACCTGTCATGCCGGATCCGAATGCCTATCGCGCGGTTATCGATCTCACCCACAACTTGAACGATCATTCGCCCAACTGGGAGGGCAGTGAGCAGTCGCCGTTCCAGTCCAAGGAACTGGGCAATATCGAGCGCGATGGATATTACTCGCGGGTCTTCACCACCCAGGAGCATTACGGAACTCATCTCGACGCGCCGGCCCATTTCGCCAAGGGTATGTGGACGGTGGATCAGATTCCAGCCGAGAGACTCGTGCGTCCGCTGGTCGTGCTAGACGTCCGCAGCAAAGCTAGGAGCAATCCAGATTACGAAGTCGGCGTGCAGGACATCGCTGACTGGGAAAGCGCGCACGGAGAAATTCCCACTGGCGCCGTGGTGATGGCCTACACCGGATGGGATGAGCGCTGGAACTCGCAAAAAGAATTTCGCAACGTGGGAGGCGATCACCTGTCGCACTACCCCGGCTTCTCCCTGGAAGCGGCGAAGTTCCTGGTGAAGACACGCGGCGTAGTAGGACTTGGCATCGACACCATGAGCGTTGACGTCGGCGAGAGCACGACGTTCCCCGTGCACCTGTTTACATCGAAGCAGGGCATTTACCATCTGGAAAACGTGGCCAATCTAGGGCTAGTGCCGCCGTCTGGGGCCACGGTGGTAGTAGCACCCATCAAGCTTGAAGGCGGCTCCGGAGGTCCGGCACGAGTTCTGGCGCTGGTGAAATAAAGCTGCTGTTCGCTCTTCGCGATTCGCTTCTCGCTCTTGGTTGGGGCGGTCAAGTGGTGGTCCAGCGGCTCGGGTAGTGCGGTGCTTCAACGGCGGTTACGAAACCTCTGCCGTCCGCTGCAGCGGACTCGTAATTTCCCACTTACGCTTCCCCCACACCTGAAGGCGTGGGCTCTCCCCTTTCGCCGCCAGGCGGCTGAAGGCTGTTTTATTCCACCGTCTCGAATCAGCCGTGAGTTTCGTGACAGTCTCTTCAGCGCGGCGTTTCCGCGGGTCCTTCACAACCGCGCTAGCCTCACATTTGCTGAAAAAGTAGCAGATCCCTCGCGGGCTGAAGCCCCGCTCGTGATGACAATACAAAGGACGTTTGACGGCGTACCTGAAGGTACGCGCCTTCAAATGTCGCCGAAATCGAGTTTTCAGCAAACTGTTCAGGCAGCGGCACTTCGACTACACCAAAACCTAAACTGTCTAGGCGGTTGTTGGCCTAACCCGTGCAACGGCAAGCAGTGTACCGCCAAAACGAGGGAACAACTCGAACACCTTTCTTCCCAATGTGAAAAAAAAGGTGGAGTGCTGGTCCGCAGACCGGGGCTGAAAGCACATATGCAATTCGCTGATCGAATATCCGTGCCTGGTTAGCAGGGTAACGAGACTTTGCTCGTTGAAGCTCATCACATGTTCAGCGCCTTCCCGGAACTTTCCGGCTGAATATCTCAGGAAGTTGGGGGCACCAAACGCATTAGGGGTCGTGATGATGACCTGGGTGTTCTCTGTACAGAATCTCTTGATGCCATCCAACATGCGGCCGGGGTTAGATAGGTGCTCGATAATGTCGCCCGCGATCACGACGTCGAACGTCCGTTCGATCTGCAGTTCATCCAACTGTTCGACATCTCCGGCGACAATGTTGGTGAATACTCCGAGCTTCCGGTATTCGTCGATGACCGCAACGCTGCGGTCAATTCCGATGGTCTCCGAAAGTTGGGTGAGTTTCCAATGCAGGCTCTGCTCAGCTGATCTCACTCGGTCGCCGGGGGCGAGATCGGTGAAGCCGACAGCGCCCAAGTGCAGGACGCTGCGACCGGAGGCACGCTGCAATATGAATTCTTCTTTAGCGACGTACATCCCAGATTGACCTCAGGCTTCTCACCGAACTGCCAGCGCAGCCCTACCTCACATGCGCGCGATACAGCATGTAGCTAAAGCTCTCGCGTAGGGCTGCAATCCAGCGGGCGAAAGCCGTCTTCGGAATCGAGCCAGGACGCGGCGAAATGTACGCCGTCACGCCCTCGCGCATCATCATCATCTTTGCCCGGTAGAGGTGGTAGGCGTCGCTGACCAGCACGGCGGTGCGCATGTCGTTGGCATGCATGATTACGGCGACACGCTGGGTTGACTGGTCGGTGTCGCCGCCCTGGGTTTCGGCGATCAGGTTCTCGTCCGGGATGCCGCGGGCTTCCAAATAGTCACGGCCAACCTGGCCTTCGCTATAGTGTGGATCCTTGCCCGAGCCACCGGTGGTGATGATGACCGGAGCGAGGCCGCGCTGAAAAAGATCGTAAGCGTGATCCAGTCGTGCCCGATACACCGGTGAAGGATGCCCCACATATTCTGCCGCGCCGAACACCACGATGGCGTCAGCGGGACGGGCTTCATCCACGCCGGCTTCGCGCATGATCTGCCAACTCGTGTACAGGAGAAACACGGCCGCAACGACGGCGGCGAGAGTGACGATCCAGCGGGAGAGATGAAGGTTGGAGTCTTGTCCGGCCGTGGCGACCTACTCCTGGCCGCCCAAAAGCTCGACAATCTGTTCTTCCGGAATGGCGCCATGCCGCATCACGCGCCAGGTTCCGTCTTCGCTCGTCAGGTCGATGATGGTGGAAGGCTTCTCCCGAGGGGACTGGCCACCATCGACGATGATAGACAAGCAATCTCCCAACTGGTCACGCACCTGCAAAGCCGAGGTGCACTCGCTTTCGCCGCTGAGGTTGGCCGAGGTGGCGGTGATCGGCAGGCCTCCGGCGCGAATGATAGCCAACGGGATTTCCGCGGCGGGCACTCGCAAGGCGACATTGCCGGTATTGGCAGTAACTTTGAGCGGCAGTTTGGGAGCGGCCTTCACAATGATGGTCAGCGGCCCCGGCCAGAAGCGTCGCGCCAGCAGGTAGAAAATTTCCGGGACTGGCCATGCCAGCTCGGCGGCCTGGTCGACTGATTCGATCAGTAGCGACAGTGGCTTGTGGCGAGAACGTGACTTGATTTCGTAGACGCGGTCAACGGCGTGAAGGTTAAAGGGATCCGCCGCGAGGCCATAGAAGGTATCGGTCGGCATGCCCAACACCTCGCCGGCGCGAATCTTCTCCGCCACGTATGACACCAGCGAGGTTTCCGGCTCCTGACTGCTGATCTTGACGATTTCGGGACGCAACCCAGACCTCTTCCTTCAGTAACTGGAGCTGATGAGGCGAAAACGTAACATATTGCCCCTTGCCACGACAACTGAGCAGATTACCACGCCTCAGCCACTACAAGCTGTGATAGCCGGTGTACGATAGACCGCGGTTGGGAGAGCCGTGGCCAACCTCATCGAAATGGAAGACCGTTTACACCGCATCTCCAGCGGGCAAAATGCGCGAGTGAAGGAACTACGGCGGGCCTTCGCCGAGGCTGCGCCCAATGCGAACGCCGAAGTTGCCGTGGAAGGCATGCACCTTGTGGAAGAGGCGATTCGCAGCGGCCTGCGGCTCAACACCGTCTTCTTCAGCGAATCGGCGAAAGAACGGGTACATAAGCTGCTGCCTCAGTTATCGGCGCACACCCAGGCGCTGTTGCTGCCGGATGAGGTCTTCGCCAGTGCCGTACCCAGCGAGACTCCGCAAGGCGTGGCTGCCCTGGTGCGAGTGAAATCGTTTGGGTTAGACGAGGTGTTTGCTCCTGCGCCAGCGTTGCTGGTGATGGTCGCAGGCCTACAGGATCCGGGAAACCTGGGCACGATTGCGCGCTCGGCCGAAGCGTTTGGGGCTACCGGCCTGTTGCTTGGCGAGCGTACTGTCAGCCCCTGGAATTGGAAAGCAGTGAGGGCTTCGGCGGGATCGTTGTTCAGATTGCCGATGGTAAGGATCGAGTTAGCACAGGGGCTGCACCAGGTCAAATCTCACGCGGTGCGAGTGCTGGCGACCTCCTCGCATAAGGGCACACCGATTGCAGACGTGGACTTGCGCGGACCAGTTGCATTCATCGTCGGCAGCGAAGGCGCGGGCGTTCCAAAGGATGTGCTGGCCCAAGCCGACGAAGTAGTTGCGATTCCCCATTCCCCCAGAGTGGAATCGCTGAACGCCGGCATAGCGGCGTCGATCGTGCTGTATGAGGCGGCGCGGCAGAGGGGAGTGCGATTTCACCACGGAGGCACGGAGAGCACGAACAAAGATTTGGAATGAAGTGGAAGGACTAGAATTGGATTGTGCAGGGTCCAACTGGAACTCCCGACAAATCGCCGCGAAGAAATTCTGATCTCTAAACGCCGTGTCCTCCGTGCCTCCGTGGTGAAAGAAATTCTGTGAATCTGTTCCAGCAAATCCCGCCTGACGATGCCGTCGACAAAACGCGGCCGCTGGCCGATCGCATGCGCCCGCGCAGTCTGGATGAGTTTGTCGGACAAGAGCACATTCTCGCTCCCGGCAAGCCCTTGCGGGTGCAGATCGAGCGTGATGACACCGGCTCGCTGCTGTTCTGGGGTCCTCCCGGCGTCGGTAAGACGACACTAGCCAAGATTATCGCGCGCATGACCCACGCGGATTTTGTCGAATTTTCCGCGGTGCTGACCGGAATTAAGGAAATCAAGCAGGTGATGGCCGATGCCGAACGAGCGCGACAGTATGGCACTCGAACTATCGTTTTCGTAGACGAAGTCCACCGCTTCAACAAGGCGCAACAGGACGCCTTCTTGCCTTACGTCGAAAAGGGCAGCATTCGTTTGATCGGCGCGACCACCGAGAACCCATCGTTTGAAGTGATTTCGGCGCTGCTGTCACGCTGCCGTGTTTACGTGCTGAAGCCGTTGTCGGAGGAGCAGATCGTGCTCTTACTGCGGCGGGCCCTCGAAGACACTGAGCGCGGCTTGGGTGAAGCGCACCTTGAAGCGGATGACGGTGTCCTGCAGAAGATAGCGGCGTACTCCAGTGGAGACGCTCGCAGCGCCTTCAACGTGCTGGAAGTCGCGGCCACGCTCGCCGCCGAACAGCAGAAGACGGGCGCCAGGCCTCGCATCACAGACACCATGGTCACCGACGCGTTGCAGAAGCGGGTGTTGATGTACGACAAGGCCGGCGAAGAGCATTACAACCTGATTTCCGCGCTGCACAAGAGCGTGCGCAACAGCGATCCCGATGCGGCTCTCTATTGGCTTGCGCGCATGTTGGAGGCTGGAGAGGATCGGTTATATGTGGCCAGACGCGTGGTGCGAATGGCGGTTGAAGACATCGGCCTCGCCGATCCGAATGCGCTTAGCGTCACTCTGAGCGCCCGCGATGCCTTCGACTTTCTCGGCATTCCGGAGGGCGATCTGGCGCTGGCACAGGCTGTGGTGTATCTGTGTGCCGCTCCCAAGTCCAACTCGGTGTACATGGCTTATGGCGCTGTGCAGGAAGATGTCGAGCGCACCGCGCAGGAACCGGTCCCCCTGCATCTGCGCAACGCGCCGACTGGGCTGATGAAGGCACTCGACTATGGCAAGGGGTATCAGTACGCGCACGATCTGGAATCTAAGGTGGCCGAGATGCAGTGCCTGCCCGACAATTTAAAGAACCGCGTGTACTACTATCCCACCGAGGAAGGCGTGGAAAAGCGCATCAAGGCGCGGTTGGAGGAGATTAGAAAGATGAAGTCAAAGGCGAAGGGCTAGCTTGCCGCCGAGACGCGCATAGATCCCAGACAAGCGCTGCGCGGAACTCACACGCGCCAGTAAGTTCAATAACTTAGCAGATGTGTAACCCGGCAAAGTCGAGATATTGGCGGCACATTTTCGAAGTCTCCGGCATGCCATCCAGCTTTGGCTGCGGGCCACGCGGCTACATTTTTTTTTGGCAACTTGCTCACGAATTGAGGGTTCTCACGTTATAGTGATAGTGATGTGCGGTTTTAATCAGCGGTGAGACTTCCTTCTATGCACGACGAGAGGCTGCAGCGTTTACTCTTGCTGGCGCTGTGCGTCCTCGTGTTCCTGTTTGCTTTGCACGCGAAAACGGGGGTCTACAATGGCGGGGCACCGGCAAAAATGACTCCGTCTACGGCGTCGAAGCTGTGGCTGAGCGGACAGAAGATGCAGGTTCCGTCGGTCGAGGTAGGCAGCAGTGTGCTGTTCTGCATGCTCCTCTTGTGCTTGTTCGCGCTGCACCTGCAGCGGCAATCTCTTGCTAAAACCGCTCGTATAACTCTGCCGCCAAGAAGTATTTCTCTACGATACGTTTGCCGTTTTCTGCGGCCTCCGCCCTTCCAGGCCTAGCGTTTCCTCGGCCTATTATTTTCTATTTTTGTACGCTTATTCTGGATTCCGGTTTTCTGTTCCGGCCCAATAGCTCACGCTGAGCGGATTCTGGCCTAACAAGGCCGCTTCAGTGGAAATGAGGAAGTCCATGCAAGTTCTAGCCGAAACGAAGAAGTCCCCGCCTGTTCGCCGCCACCGCAGGTTGCTAATTTTGGGACTCGCTGTTGTTTGTCTCCTGGTTGCTGTCGTTGTTGTGAGGCGAGTTCGGGCGGGTGCGGCACTGCGCAGCAATGTAAGCGAAGGCGCTGGTGGACGAGCGGTTGTATACGCTGCCATTGCTCCCGTCAAGCGCGAGACCATCGCCACTTCGCTTTCCATTGCAGGCCAGTTCATCCCCTACCAGAATGTCGAGTTGCACGCCAAGGTCGCGGGGTACATCAAGAATATTTACGTTGATATAGGCGACCGCGTCCACACCGGGCAAGTGCTGGCCGTGTTGGAGATCCCTGAACTGGTGGCCGAGGTTGACGAGGCGAAGGCCGCGGTGCACCACGCGGAAGAAGAAATCCAGCGGGCCCACAGCGATGTGGCGCGGGCGGAAGCTGACAACGTCGCCTTGCATGCCAATGCGGTGCGACTGGTCAATACCGACAAAGCACGGCCCGGACTTATCGCCCAACAGGAACTCGACGATGCTACCGCGAAAGATCGAGCCTCCCAGGCGCAGGTTGAAGCCGCCAAGTCGGCGCTGGCCGCGGCGCAGCAGCAATTGGAAGTCGCACGCGCCAATCAACAGCACTACGCCGCCCTGTTCGACTACGCCAAAATTACTGCTCCGTACGATGGCGTGGTGACCTGGCGCTTCTCAGATACAGGCTCGCTGGTGCAGGCGGGGACCTCCAACACGAGCGGCCTGCCGGTCGTGACCGTCGCTCAAATCAACGTTCTGCGTTTGCGCATTCCTGTGCCCGAATCGCTGGCATCGAAAGTCAGAATTGGAGATTCGGCCGACGTGCATGTGCAGGCCACGGGAGAACACTTCACCGGCAAAGTAACCCGTTTCACCGACTCTCTCGATATGTCGACTCGAACCATGCAGGTGGAGATCGATGTTCCCAATCCCACTTATCATCTGCAACCTGGCATGTACGCGGATGTCACCCTGAGCGCCAACAGCCGCCCCAACGCCCTCACTGTTCCTATCCAGGCCATACAGCGCGGCGAGAACAATAAGACCACTGTGCTGGTCGTGGACCCGCAAAATCATGTCCAGTCTCGCCCAGTGGAAGTGGGAGTGGAGAGCTCGAACAATGTCGAAATACTTGCCGGACTCTCGGAGGGGGAGAAGGTAATCGTGGGCAACTTGGGGAGCTATCAGCCGGGTGAGGTGGTGCAGCCGAAAGAGGGCGCCTTCCTGGGCAACCACAGGGATTCAGAATAGCGACCCATGCCTAGTTTTGCCATCAAACATCCGTTTTTTATCCTGATGCTATGCCTGGGCATCGTCGTGGTGGGCGTCACCACGGTGGCCCGCATGCCGGTGGATCTGTTTCCGCAAATCAAGATTCCGGTGGTAGTGGTGGCCACGTTTTATAGCGGCATGCCTCCCGAGCAGATCGAAGGCGACATCACCGACACCTTCGAACGCTTCTTTACGCTAGGCAGCAATATTGACCACATCGAGTCGCGATCGCTGACTGGTGTCAGCCTGATCAAGGTGTACTTCCAGCCGGGCACTGATCCGGACGCCGCAGTCAGTGAAATCGCCAACCTGGCCATGGCTGACCTGAGAAGACTGCCGCAGGGAACCCTGCCGCCGGTTGTGCTGAAGTTTGACGCCTCCAGCATGCCCGTCTGTCTGGTGACTCTGAAAGGGAAAGGTCTGACCGAGACCGAACTGCACGATCAGGGGCAGTTCAACGTCCGCAACCAGATTGCAAACGTTCCCGGTGCCTCGGTGCCTCAGCCGTATGGCGGAAAGTACCGCCAGATCCAGTTCTACATCGACCCCGTCAAGCTGCAAGCTACGCAACTTAGCCCGATGGATATTGTTCACATCGTGAACAAGGCCAACACCATCCTGCCGGCTGGCGATCTGCGTGTGGGGCCGCGTGATTACAACATTTACAGCAACAGTCAGCTACCTACCGTGAGCGACATGAACGATGTCCCGCTTAAGGCCATCGGCAACCGGGTGCTGCGCTTCGGGGACATCGGACACGCGGAAGACTCCTCCGCGATTCAGTACAACGTGGTACGGGTGGACGGCCAGAAGTCGGTGTATCTACCGATTCTGAAGCAAGGTGGCAACAGCAATACCATCGAGATCGTCGACGGAGTGCGCGACCGGGTCGAGAACCTGCGCGATACGCCTAAGAGCCTGATCGCCAATGTGGTGTTCGATCAATCGCAATACGTTAAGTTGGCGATCGCCAACGTGCTGCGCGAGGGTGGCATCGGTCTGTTCCTGACCGCGGTGATGATCCTGGTGTTTCTGGGATCGCTGCGGGGAACGATCTCGGTGCTGCTATCGATCCCAATTTCGTGCCTGGCGGCATTCCTGTTGCTGAATGCTATGGGCAGCACGATCAACACCATCGTCTTGGGCGGACTGGCTCTGGTGCTCTCGCGCTTAATCGACAACTCCGTGGTTGTGCTGGAGAACATATTTCGCCATCTCGAGGCCGGGGAGGATGCGTATACGGCAGCCGAAGAAGGCGGGAACGAAGTTGCCCTGGCAGTCCTGGCCGCTACCTTCACCACGGCAATCGTGTTTTTCCCCGTAGTTTTCCTGTCGGGAGTCAGCAAATATCTCTTCACGGCTTTAGCTCTGGGAGTGGTGCTGGCGTTGGCGGCCTCGTACCTGGTGGCGATGTCGGTTGTCCCCTTGTTCTGCTCCAGGTTTATTAAGTCAGAACATGGCGGCGAAGCTGAAGGAGAACATGAGGGCGGGCGATTAGAGCGGCTGCTGGCGCCCTTTAACCGGGGATACGACTATGTCCTGCGCAAGTACGACGCGTCGATCGAGAAGGCCCTGAAGGCTCCCAAGATGACGGTGGCTGTCATCATGGGGGTTTTCGTGCTCAGCCTCGCCTTGTCGCCGTTTCTGGGAGTCGCCTTTTTCCCGCGCACCGATCCTGGCCAGTTCGTGATTAACGTGAAGGCGCCGAGTGGCACCCGGATCGAACTGACCAACGACTATATCGCCAAGGTGGAAGACGATATCCGCAAGGTCATCGACAAAGACGATCTGGGGATGATCGTTTCCAACATCGGAGTGAACGCTGATCTCTCGGCAATCTACACCACAAATTCGGCCATGCACACAGCCTTCGTTCAGGTGCAGCTGAAGGAAGACCACAAGGTCAGCACGTTTGCCTATATCAATCGCGTCCGCGAGAAACTCAACTCCGACTTGCCCGAGTTGTCGACGTTTTTCCAGACTGGAGGACTGGTCGATTCCATTGTGAACCAGGGAATGCCGGCGCCGATCGACATCCAGGTGACCGGCAACAATCAACACGCTGCATATGAAGTCGCCAGCCAGATGGCGCAAAAACTGCGCCGGTTAAACGACGTGAGCGACGTATTGATTCCGCAAGACCTGGATTATCCCGGCATTCAACTCAATGTCGATCGCGAGATGGCGGCGCGCCTGGGGCTCACCGCCAGCGGCGTGGTGGAGAACGTAATTACCGCACTCACCTCGAATGGCATGATCGCGCCCGGCTACTGGATCGATCCGCGCAGCGGCAACAACTACTTTCTCACGGTGCAGTACACGCCGCGGCAGATCGCCGATATGACCATGGAAGACTTCAAGCAGATCCCGTTGCACGCGAAGAAAAACCCCAATCCCACCATGCTGGAAAACGTGGCGGACGTGAAGATGATCAATACCCCGACCGAGGTCGATCACTATCAACTATTCCGCATCATCGATGTGTACGTATCGCCCAGGGGAGAAGACTTGGGCACGCTTCTGAAGAAAGTTCAGAAGATCATCAAAGACACCAGCCTGCCGCCCAACACGCGGGTCGAACTGCGCGGCTCCGTGGTGTCTATGAACGACTCGTTTAAGAGCTTCGCCGTCGGTTTGTCGCTCTCGGTCGTACTCGTCTACTTGATTCTGATGGCACAGTTCGCTTCCTTCAGCGATCCCTTCATCATCCTGCTCGCCGTTCCGCCAGGATTCACCGGGGTGATCCTGTTCCTGCTCATGACTCACACCACCATCAACATCATGTCGCTGATGGGGGTGATGATGATGATCGGCATCGTGGTTTCGGATTCCATCTTGATTGTGGAATTCACGCGTGAGTTGCGACGCCGCGGACAGTCTTTGCAGGACGCCATTAAGAATGCGTGCCACGTCCGATTGCGGCCGATCATGATGACGACCTTCGCTACGCTGCTGGGATTGATTCCGCTTGCGCTGGCGCTGGAAGCCGGCAGCGAGCAGTACGCGCCGCTGGCGCGCGCCATTATCGGCGGCCTGATGCTCTCCTTCGTGGTGACTCTGTTTCTGGTGCCAGCCGCATATTTCCTCATGCACCGCAAGGAGGAAGAGGGTGGTCAGCAGGAGGTGCAACTATGAGGAGCCTTTCCAGTCAGCTTTGGTTTTCGCTCTCGGATGGCGATGGCAGGTGGCCTCGCCATCCGGATATGGAGCCGTTCTATGTCTAGCTTTGCTATCAAGTATCCGTTTTTTATTCTGATGTTGTGCCTGGCGATTGTAGTCGTGGGCGTGACCACCGTGGCCCGCATGCCGGTGGATCTATTTCCGCAGATCCAGATCCCGGTGGTGGTGGTGGCCACGTTCTACAGCGGCATGCCTCCGGAGCAGATCGAGGCCGACATTACTGACACCTTCGAGCGTTTCTTCACCCTGGGTAGCAACATTGACCACATCGAATCGCGATCGCTGACGGGTGTCAGTCTGATCAAAGTGTATTTTCAGCCGGGCACCGACCCCGACGCAGCGGTCAGCGAGATTGCCAATCTGGCCATGGCTGACCTGCGAAGATTGCCGCAAGGCACGCTGCCACCCGTAGTGCTGAAGTTCGATGCTTCCAGTTTGCCGGTGTGTCTGGTGACCCTGAAAGGTCAGGGGCTGAACGAGACCCAACTGCACGATCAGGGACAGTTCAACGTTCGCAATCAGATTGCGAACGTTCCGGGCGCGTCGGTGCCGCAGCCGTTTGGTGGAAAGTATCGCCAAATCCAGTTCTACATTGATCCGGTAAAGCTGGAAGCAGCGCAAATGAGCCCGATGGATGTGGTGAACATCGTCAACGACGCCAATAAGATTCTGCCGGCCGGCGATGTCCGCATTGGTCCCCGTGACTACAACATTTACAGCAACAGTCAACTCCCGAACACCAAGGAAATGAACGATGTTCCACTC
Organism: uncultured Acidobacteriaceae bacterium; assembly: GCA_963721155.1. Classification (GTDB taxonomy): domain Bacteria; phylum Acidobacteriota; class Terriglobia; order Terriglobales; family Acidobacteriaceae; genus Bog-257. Next base: position 439,298 of record CAVRID010000012.1, read on the forward strand.
AAGGCCATCGGCAACAACGTGTTGCGCTTCGGCGATGTCGGCCATGCGGAAGACTCTTCGGCAATTCAGTACAACATTGTTCGCGTGGACGGCCAGAAGTCGGTATACCTGCCCATCCTGAAGCAGGGCGGCGACAGCAACACCATCCAGATTGTCAACGGTGTGCGTGCCCGCATTACGAATCTGCTGGACGTTCCCAAATCGTTGGTGGCCTCGGTCGTCTTCGACCAGTCAGAGTATGTGAAAACGGCCGTCGCCAATGTGCTTCGCGAAGGCGGCATAGGACTTGTGCTTACGGCAATCATGATCCTGGTGTTCCTGGGATCGGTGCGCGGAACAATTTCTGTACTGCTGTCGATCCCCATCTCGTGCCTGGCTGCCTTCCTGCTGTTAAACGCGACTGGCAGCACCATCAACACCATGGTTCTGGGCGGACTCGCTCTGGTGCTCTCCCGATTGATCGACAACTCGGTGGTAGTGCTGGAAAACATATTCCGACACCTGGAAGAAGGCGAAGATGCGGTCACGGCGGCGGAGCGTGGAGGCCAGGAAGTCCAGCTCGCAGTATTGGCCGCCACGTTCACTACGGCTATCGTATTTTTCCCGGTGGTGTTCCTGTATGGTGTCAGCCGCTACTTATTCAGCGCGTTGGCGCTTGGCGTGGTGCTGGCTCTGGCTGCCTCGTACTTGGTTGCGATGACGCTGGTGCCCCTGTTCTGCGCCCGGTTTATCAAGACGGCACACGGTAAAGGTGGACACTACAACCCATCGCTGTTTGGTCGCTTCGTTTCCGGCTTCAACCACAAGTACGACCAGATGCTGATGCGATACGATCGCGCGGTGGACAAGGCGCTGAAGCGCCCGGTAGCCACCATTGTGATCATCATGGCGACGTTTGTTGTCAGCCTGGCATTTTATCCGCTGCTCGGTGTCGCCTTCTTCCCGCGTACCGATCCTGGACAGTTCGTTATCAACGTAAAAGCTCCCACCGGCTCACGATTGGAAATGACCAACCAGTACGTCGCGCGGGTGGAGAACGATATCCGTAACGTTATAGGCAAAGACGACCTGCAGATGATCGTATCGAACATTGGGCTGACGCCTGACCTCTCCGCCATCTACACCAGCAATTCTGGCCAGCATACGGCTTTTGTGCAGGTCAGTCTCAATAAAGACCACAAGATAAGCACCTTTGAGTACATGAATCGGGTGAGGCAGAAGCTGTCCTCGGATCTCCCCGAGCTGTCCACGTATTTCCAGACCGGCGGCCTGGTCGATTCGGTGGTCAACATGGGCATGCCGGCGCCCATCGACATCCAGGTGAGTGGCAACGATCAGCAGGCCGCTTACGACGTAGCCAGCGAAATAGCCACCAAGCTGCGCTCCCTACCTGACGTCAGCGATGTGCTGATTCCGCAGGACCTGGACTACCCCGGATTAGAACTCAATGTGCGACGGGAAATGGCTGCGCGGTTGGGATTGACGGCCAGCGACGTTGTGGACAACGTGGTTACGGCACTCACCTCCAACGGCATGATCGCTCCCAGTTACTGGGTCGATCCACATAACGGCAACAACTACTTCCTCACCGTGCAGTACACCAATCAGCAGATTGGTTCCATGACGATGGAAGATTTCAAACAGATTCCCTTGCATGCCCCCGACAACGACAATCCAACCATGCTGGAGAATGTGGCCGACATCAAGATGATTAACACGCCGACAGAAGTGGATCACTACCAGCTTTTTCGCAAGATCGACGTCTATGTCTCCCCCAAGGGCGAAGATCTGGGCTCACTCGCCAGTAAGGTGCAGAAGATCATCGACCACACCAAGCTGCCGCCCAACATACGGATTGAGATGCGCGGCTCCGTCAAGGCCATGCGCCAGTCGTTTGTCAGCTTCGGAGTTGGTCTGCTGCTGGCGATTGTTCTGGTGTACCTGATCCTGATGGCGCAGTTCGCGTCGTTTGTCGATCCCTTCATTATTCTGCTGGCGATACCGTCCGGCATCACCGGCGTTATTTTGTTCCTGCTGATCACGGGCACCACGCTGAACGTAATGTCGCTGATGGGCGTGCTGATGATGACCGGGATTGTGGTTTCGAACAGCATCCTGATCGTGGATGTGACGCGCACGTACCGTAAGAACGGTATGCCGATACGAGAGGCCGTAGCACTGGCTTGTCGCGTACGTTTGCGGCCCATCCTTATGACCTCTCTAGCAACATTGTTGGGCCTAGTCCCCATGGCCTTAGCTCTGGAGGCAGGGAGCGAGCAATACGCTCCACTGGCGCGATCGATCATTGGCGGCCTGCTGGTATCGGTGGTGCTCACCGTATTCATCGTGCCTGCCGCGTACTTGCTGATCCATCGCAAGGAAGAAGCGCAACCCCCACAGGAGGTGCAAGCTTGAGACGCACGACCCTCCGGCTTGTAATTGCAGCTGTATTGTCTAGTATCTCGCTGGCCGCGCAGACAAATGCTGCGCCGTCGGCCACCCTTCCACAGCAGTCGGTAACTACGCCGACGCAAACGCAAGAGGCACCACAGACTCTTCCGGCGCCCCAGGTGCCGCCGGCCCCCACGGCCCCGGCTCAGCCCCAGTTGCCGACCACCGGCCCGCTGCAACGGCTGACCGTGCAGGACGCCGAGGCCTTGGCGATCAAGAACAATCCGCAAATCTCGGTGTACCACCTGATCTACCTGGCGTCGAATCAAATGACTCGGGAGCAGAAATCGGCGTACTACCCGACGGTCTACGGCAGCTTTACGGCGGTGGGAGGACAGCAGGGAAGTCGCATCGCTTCCGGCAATCTGAACAGCCCGCGATTGCTGAACCGTGCCGCCGGTGGATTGGCTCTCAATCAATTGATCACCGACTTTGGAAGGACCAACAATCTGGTGGCGATGGCGGCTTTGCGCGCCAAGGCCGCCAATATGGATGCCACCGCCACCGTGTACCAAATCAAGCTGGCGGTTGATGAGGCGTTCTACAACGCACTGCAGACGTTTGCCGAGGAAAAGGTTGCGGAACAGACTGTGAGCGCACGCCAATTGGTCTCCGACCAGATCACGACCCTGTTCCAGAACAAGTTGAGATCGGAAGTTGACGTCAGCTTTGCCGATGCCAACCTGGCGCAATCCAAGTTGCTTCTGCTGGACGCGCAAAACAACTACCAGTCCGCACTTTCCCAGCTGTCGCAGGTTTTAGGTTACTCGGCGCAACAACAGTTTGAGCTGGTTGATACCCAATCCGAGCTGATCCCACCTCCCGATGCGGTGAGTCAGCTTGAGGATGAGGCGTTCAGCAACCGGCCGGAAATTGCGTCGCAGAGCTACCAATATCAAGCCGATCAGCACTTCGAGAAAGCCGAGCGCGACCTGCTTTTTCCCACCGTCTCGGCCATGGGCGTGGTAGGACAGACCCCGGATGGCAGCGTGCTCAACGGGGTCCAGCAGTTTCCAACCTGGTACGGCGCCGCGGGCGTGAATCTGAACGTTCCCATCTTTAACGGATTCCAGTATGTGTCGCGCTGGCGCGAGGCCGGACTGCGGGCGCAGGCTGCCGACCAGCAATTGCGTGACCTGAAGGACCGCATCGCCAACGACGTACGCACCAGCTGGTTGAACGCCATCACCGCGTACAACCGAATCGGGGTCAGCCAGCAGTTTCTGGATGAAACCAATCTTGCGCTTAACTTGTCGCAGACACGCTACAACCTCGGCCTGAGTTCGATCGTGGAGCTAAGCCAGGCACAACTGCAGCAGACGGAAGCACAAATCCAGTTTGCTGCCTCCAAATATCAGTACCGCATAGCGCAGTCGGTTCTGCGGTTCCAGATTGCTGCTCCGTAGGACGGCATGAGTAGAAGACGTAGACAAAAACGCCAGCAAGATCCTACCGGCCTTGCGTTCGCGATATCGGCGCTGTGGGGTTGCGCCGTAATCGTTGCCATCGAGGATGTCTTTTATTCCGATTTGCCTTTTTGGAATACCTCGCACATTCATCCGGTTTCCATTTTCGTCGGAACGCTGGCTTTCCTCGGCCTACTCTATCTCTTGCAGAGCATGACCGACAGAAAGCGAGCGCTCCAGTATCTGGAACCGTATATGCCGCTGCTGGGATTTTCTGGCGTAAATCTGGGGCTGAAGCTTAATGCCGGTTGGATGCTTCCCGTGGCCTTGGGATGCGCCTTATACAGTGTGGCCCAGGTGCGTCGATTGCGAGGGCATAAGTCCGTTGCGCCGCGTGTTTCGGCCTTCAAATAAGCGAGCAGTAACCATAACGTTCAGCGGAGCAGGAGCGGAGAGCAAGGCGCTACAATCCGGGCATGCCCGACGACAAACCGATAGCACGACAAAATCGGCAGCTGTGAACGGTTTGTAAAGCTATAGGGCTACTGCGCGAACCTATGAAGGTTATTCCTGCGAGCGACTCGTCACTGTTGGTTGTCTTCGGGAATGAAATCTCGCCGGAACTTCACGAGCGCGTGATTGGGCTGTTTCATTCACTTCAGGCCCGGCAGGACCCGCGAATCCGCAACCTGCATCCGGGATACGCGTCGCTACTGATTGATTTCGATCCGCTTCGGTTGACGCACGACGAACTGAGCACTGTCGTTCAACAACTAACACTCGCGAGCGACTCCACGGTCGACCAGCCCGCCAGCCTGGTCGACCATTCCGGTTTGTTATGACATCGAATTCGGGCCTGATTTGCAGGATGTCGCGCACCATGCCGGCCTTTCGGTGGATCAGGTAGTTCGACTACATTCCTCCCCAACCTATCTGGTGTATTTCCTCGGGTTCACTCCGGGGTTCGTTTACCTTGGTGGGTTGCCGCAAGTTTTGCATACGCCCAGGCTGGCGACCCCTCGGCCATCCATTGCCGGCGGAAGTGTCGGGATTGCTGGCGGTCAGACAGGAATCTATCCGTTTGACTCTCCCGGAGGGTGGAAGCTGATCGGACGAACGCCTCTGCGTATGTTCGATCCGGAAGCAACGCCGCCAACTCGCCTGCAACCGGGCGACAGGATGAAATTCATTCCGATTGATCGTGCGACCTTCGAAGACTTGCGGCGAAGCGACGAGGTTGGGCCCACATGACGATCCGGGTGGTTAAGCCGGGATTCTTTACGACCGTTCAGGACCTCGGACGTTACGGTTATGCTCATCTCGGTGTCTCTCCCGCCGGAGCCGCCGACGCGTTGTCATTCCGCATTGCTAATCTCCTGGTGGGCAACGATGAAAACGCCCCCGCGCTGGAGATGACGTTGTTGGGTGCAACGCTGGGATTCGAAGCGTCCGCCATCGTCGCGCTTACTGGCGCCAGTTGCGAATGCAAAGCCGGCTCCGCGCAAGTTCCATTCAACACGGCGTTCGATCTTCCTGCGGGAGCGGTCTTGCAATGTGGGAGCATGACGACCGGAGCGCGATGCTACCTCGCTGTCCAAGGTGGATTCGACATTCCGCAGGTCCTGGGTAGCGCGTCGACTTTTGTCCCTGGCCACTTTGGAGGATTCAAGGGGCGCAGATTGCAGAGCGGTGATGTGTTGCAGGTCCGCAAGAATGGCTCATTGCCGGTACGCTCTTTGCGCCACGGTGGACTTGACTCGCAACGTCGGTCGGAGCCGGTGCGAGTGACCAAAGGTGCGCAGCAGGACTGGTTCGGGCCGGAGGCTTTCGAGAAGCTATTTTCCAGCGCGTACATCGTCAGCGAGCAGTCCGATCGCACGGGCCTCCGGCTGAAGGGTGAAGCCGTCCGCCCACGCGAACAATCGGAGTTGCTTACGGACGGTATCCCGCTTGGGGCTATTCAGGTGCCACAGGATGGCCAGCCAATTATCTCTGTTTGTCGATCAGCAGACGACCGGAGGCTATCCCAAGATCGCAAATGTGATCGCAGCCGATATGCACCGCGTTGGCCAGTTGCGGCCTCGCGACGAGGTGCGGTTTGCAGAGGTGGCCATTCCAGAAGCGGTTCGGTTGCTGCAAGAACAGGAACGCTGGCTAACGGAGATCTTTCAATGAGTGATCTTTCGATCGACATCAACGCTGATCTGGGTGAGTCGGAAGAATCCCTGGCTAACGGAACTGACTTCGAGTTAATGCGCTACATTACTTCCGCCAACGTTGCGTGCGGTGGACATGCCGGCAATGAACGAACCATGCAGGAGACGTTGACCGCAGCTCGCAAGTTGAAGGTCGCAGTCGGTGCGCACCCGGGCTATCCTGATCGCGCGAATTTTGGCCGCATCGAATCGCCACTGTCTCCGGCAGAAATCGAGGCCTCAGTAGGCCAGCAGATCGCAGCTGCTGCTGAAGATTGCCGAGTCTTTGGACATGCGGCTGGTGCACGTTAAGCCGCACGGCGCCCTGTATCACGCGGCCAACACGAGCCGCGAGGTTGCCCTCGCAGTAGGCCGTGCCGTGAAAGCCATCAATCCCGATCTTGTCATGGTTGGCCAAGCCAGTTCTTCTGCTCTGGAAGCTTGGCGAGCGATGGGGTTGCATTGCGCGGCCGAAGCCTTCGCTGACCGCGCTTACGAGCCTGACGGCACTTTGCGTGAACGTACTCTTTCCGGGGCGCTACTTGACGATCCTGCGCGCGCCGCCCAGCAAGCCGTTGACATCGCAGTTCGCCACTGGGTTATCGCTAGCGACGGCTCCGAACTCGCGATTGAAGCGAATACCATCTGCATTCACTCGGACACGCCGGGAAGCGTGGCCATCGCACGTGAGGTAAATCAGCGGCTCAAAGCTGCAGGCGTGCGCGTGCAAGCCTTGTCGCCGAGGGCCGCGCCGTAGATCATCGAGGTCGCTTTCTTTCCTCTCACTCATAGACCTGCAGCTCTTTCCCTCTGGTCTCCGGTAGCAGGAGGACGGCGAGGATCATGACGAGGTAGGCGGCCACGGCGAAGGCTGAGATGGCATGTCCCAAGGTGATGCGCGCGCTGAGATAGCCAACCAGGGTTGGAAACAGCGCGCCGATGGCGCGTCCAAAGTTATAGGAGAATCCCTGGCCAGAGCCGCGCAACCGGCTGGGAAACAGTTCCGTAAAGAATGCGCCCACCGGACTGAACGATCCCGACGCAAAAAAGCCGAGAGGGAATCCCAACACCAGCATGACTGAGTTGCTGATGGGCAGATAGGTGTACGCAGTTACCGTCAGGAACGAGCAGACTGCAAACAGTATCAACGTGCGCTTGCGGCCCAGACGGTCGGCCAGCCACGCGCTAATCATATAACCGACGAACGAGCCGACGATCACGACGAAGAGATAGCCACCCGTGTTGAGAACTGAGAGACCGCGTGCGGTCTTTAGAAATGTGGGTAACCAGGTGGTGATGGCGTAATAACCGCCTTGTACGCCGGTTGCCAGCAACGCGGTGAGAAAAGTGATCTTCAGCATCGCAGGACTGAAGATCTCCAGGAAATGGCTCCCCTCTCCGAGGGCAGCTTCGCGGGCGCGCGTGCGGTTGAACACGTCAGGCTCGGGAACGTTGCGCCGGATGTAGAAAACCAACAGCGCTGGAAGAATGCCGATCCAGAACATGGCACGCCACGCCGTCGTGGCAGGCAGTACGGAGAAGAGCACGGTATAGCAGATGGCCGTGACGGCCCATCCGACCGCCCATCCGCCCTGCACCGTGCCGACGGCCTTGCCGCGGTGCTGCGCGCGGATGGCTTCGCCCATCAGCACGGAACCGACCGCCCACTCCCCACCGAAGCCAAGACCTTGCAGTCCGCGCGTCATCAGCAGTTGCCAGAAGGAGTTGGTGAATCCACTCAGAAAGGTGAAGAGCGCAAACCACAGGATGGTGATCTGCAGAACGCGTACGCGGCCGAAGCGGTCGGCGAGCAATCCAGCCAGCCAGCCGCCGACGGCGGAAATCAGCAGAGCGGCTGTTCCCAGCAAGCCGGCTTGTCCTTTGCTGATGTGCCAGGCCGCGATCAGTGTGGGAATGACGAAGCTGTAAACCATTACGTCCATGCCGTCCAGTGCCCATCCGCCGAAGGTCGCGACTAGAGTGCTACGCTCTGGGGCCGTGAGATCGAAGATCCAAAACGGCTGCTGGGAAGGGGTGGCGACTTCGGGCTGGGCGGTACTCATGCGGTGCTCCTCAACTGGACCTTCTGATTGGCGCTCATTGTAGACCTGCACAACCAGAATGTAATCAGCGGATCGGTAGTTGGCGCGAATTGCCCGGAACAGCCCTACCGACCGAGGAGCGAAAAAAATTGGGCGACGTTTTGGGCAGGTGTGCCATCATAAGCACCATGCGGCGATCACTCCTACTGGTTCTGTTGATTCCGGTTTTGAGTGCCGGGCTACTGCAAGCGCAGAGAGCTGGTGGCGGATTTCACGGCGGCGGCATGCAAGGCGGTCGCAACATTCGGCCGGGACCATCGAATGGCTTCTTCCCTGGCCGTTTTGGCGGACACCATCACGAGGGATTTGGCTACGGTGGATATGGGTATGGAAGCGTCTGGCTCCCCGGGGATTTCGGGGACTGGGACGATGATTATTTTGGCTGGGAGCCTTCCTACCAGCAGCAGCCCGCAGCCCCAACATTGCCGCAGGTGATTGTGTTACGGAGCAAAGAACGCGAGACACCTGCTCTGACTCCGGAGCCACCGAAGGTAATTGAGGTGTCACAATCGAAGGACCCAGTCGCCAGGCCGCAACCGGCAACACTGTTCGTGTTGAAGAACGGCGAGCGGCTTGAAAGCCACGACTACGTCCTGACCGTTCAGTCTTTGCAAATCGAAGTCGGCCGGCAGCGACGCACAATTCCGATCAACTCGCTCGATCTTGATGCCACGATTGCCGCCAACCAAAGTCGGGGTATTGAAGTGACAATTCCTCCCGATCGCAACACCGTGTTCGTAGGCTTCTGAGATTAAACACGAAGACGTGCCCGAGACGACAGAGAGCCACCAACGGCTACTGTTGCCAGCGGGCCTTCCGCAGCCGCTTTCTGTGACCGATGGACCGCGACACCCATCACATGAAACTCGACAATAGAAGATTTAGGAATGTAAACCAGAACATTGTTCCCGGTGCTGTCGAATGGCCGCAGCCAAACGCCGGCGTCGAACAATAGGCGCGCATTATTTTGAGTTCGGCCCTCCAGTGTTTCTCCGTCGGCGAACCGAACGCGAATCCACAAATCGGTCGCTTCTATGTCGGAGAAGAACTTCACCTCGTCGTGATCCAAGCGCACCTTCGTGCCTCTTTACGAAGAAGATCGCTTTCATGTCCGATACTTGGACCAGGGAAGATTCGGCTTGGTTGTCGCATCGGATATGCAAAACGTCCGGCAAAGGAGCGAGTGGAATGACTTGCCGGGTAGCCATATTCCATTCCAGAATGCCTCTCGTGAGGGTGCCGTCTATCCTGTGGACTACGACAAGTTCCGTTTGTGTTGCTCTGCTACCGGGAAGCTCTTCTTGCTTTGTTGACATCCAATCACCCGAGGTCCAAGTTAACGGTCTAAGATACTTTCACTAGCTTCCGCGATGAATCCATGCCTAACTTGCGCAGGCGTCGCAGCAGAACCTTGTAGCTGATGCCGAGAGCTTTCGCAGCTTCGCGCCGATTGCCTCCTGAAGCCTGTAGCGCCTCCGAGATGGTTTCGGTGCCAAGTGCAACCACCGGTTGGCAGACCGAAGCATCGACATCCTGCGTCAGCTCATCCATCATCAACTGCTCGTCACCGAGAACCAGATAGCGTTTAACGAAGCTCTCCAACTCCCGCAGATTACCGGGCCAGTTATATCGCAAGCAGGCATTGAGCAGGCGCGAAGACGGAGGGGATGGTACCTCCGGTAAGTTCAACTCTGCTTTGTAGCGCCGCAGGAAGTGTTCGAACAGCACCGGGATTTCTTCCCGCCGTTCCCGCAAGGGTGGCAGAGTGAGGCAAAATCCGTTGAGGCGGTAGTACAGATCTTCGCGAAAAGTCTTCTGCGCAATCGCCGCTTTCATGTCAATGTTGGTGGCCGCCAGTATTCGTACCGATACCTTCTCAGTGGTTCGGCTTCCTAGCGGCGAAAAGGTACCATCTTGCAGCACCTGTAAGAGCTTTGCCTGCAGGTTTGGGTGCATCTCGCCAATTTCATCTAAGAACATCGTGCCATGGTTGCATTGTTTAAACTTTCCAGGCTTGGAACGGCCGGCCCCGGTAAACGCGCCTTGTTCATAACCAAAGAGCTCGCTTTCCAGCAACTCTGACGGCATCGCGGCGCAGTTTACCTTCAGGAACGGAGCGCTGGCTTGTGGAGACAAGTTATGGATGTAGCGAGCCAGGACTTCTTTTCCGGTTCCACTCTCGCCCAGAATCAATACCGGAAGATTCACTCGCGCCACTAAGGCAGCATGCTCCTGGATCTCGCGCATGCAAGGACTTGCGTACACAAAAAATGCGCTCTGGCCTAAAGGTACTTCGGTACTCATATTCTCTGGACGTGCACGGCTAACTGGCGCCAATCTCGCCAGAAGTTCCAGGAGATCTTCCGCCACAAACGGTTTGAGCAGTACATCACGTGCGCCTTCGCGGATTGCCGGTAAGACTTCGCCATATTGAAAGACATGGGCAATCAACACAACATTCGCTCTGGGATGCTGTTTGTGGATGCGAGACATCAACTCCACACTCTGCATATCCGGCAAAATATTGGAAGTAAGTACCACATGAGGACGCGCACCGTTTCGAATACAGTCAATTGCGTCCTCGCCAGACTCACAGGCGATGACATCGTATTGTGCCCCCTCCAGGATGTTGAGGATGTAACGCGACAAAGTGCGATCGTTGTTGACGACCATCACCGACAGCGGCGGTAAAGTGACCAGATGCCGGACTGGAGTGGGCACAGATAAGAAAGAGGAGGGGGTAGATCCCACTTGTTCGGCCATAGATTCGGTTCCCATCTCAGGAGTCTTCGTCAACAACTTTCGCAAATCACCACACTTCACCGCTACTGATGTAGGCGAACCACAGCGGTCAGCGCTTTTACGATCAAGACCCACCGAGCTAGTCCGGGACGTAGGCGCTTCGGCATCAATGCGAGATCCTGACCCTTGCACTAGGGGAAGTAGAGGGCCGTGAGAACAAAACGTTAAGTCAGCCAGATGTTCGCTGCCATGTCTCAGAAGGTGAAATAGATTTCACCCTATAGTGGCACCTCACGTCCTGGAGGACAGAGAAGATGCAGTTCCAGCGCAGTAGCCGCTGCTATTACAGTTGGCTAACGAGTTGCAAGCTAGCAGCATTGCGGTTGTCTAAGTCATTATGGGTAACTATCCATTCCCAGATGTGCCTCCGGATTCGGTGATCTTCGGACGATCTACAGTAATGTCCGAACTGCATGGTCGATTGAAGCGCATCTGCAGCGCCAATGTGCCCATCCTTTTGCACGGCGAAAGTGGCGTTGGAAAAGCACTTCTGTCGAAGTTTGTCCACAATCATGCCATCGGCATCATTGGTCCTTACATGAGAGTGGATTGTGCAGAAAGTTCCAGAACGGTACTGGACCGCGATCTATTCCCACCAGTGCTGGGCGGATCTCCCAGCATTAACGCCGAACCGGCGGAAAAGTCGGGGATAGACTCCGTGGGAACCCTTTATCTCGACGAAGTTGGCGACTCACCTCCGAATTTCCAAGTAAAGCTCTTGCAATTACTTCACGAGTCAGAACGTGAGGGTGGTGGCCGGAACTGCCCGAGTATAAGACCTCGCATCATTTGTGCAACTACGCGTAACCTACGGCAAGAGGCTCGTGAAGGAAAATTCCGCCAGGAACTCTTTTACCGATTGGCTGTAGTCACGCTTGAGGTGCCTCCGCTCAGGAACCGGCTAGATGACCTCCTGACTATCGCGAAATACCTGCGTTCGTATTACAGCGAAAAGTTTGGCCTCCCAGAGAAGCCGTTTCCCAAGCGGTTGATCGAGCGCATGCATTATTACGAGTGGCCGGGCAACATTCGTGAATTCGAGAGCTTTATTTGCCGGTATGTCATTCTGGGCTCCGATGATCGGGTACTGCGTGATCTTAGCTCTAACAATGATGCTTCGTCTGCTTTCGGCATGATTAGGCCTGGCGACACGTTGTTAAGGGAAGTCACCAAGCGAACCCTTGCCAGGGTGGAGCGTGAGATGATCGTAAAGGCACTCGACCTCCACAACAGCAACCTTAAGAAAGCGGCCAACACCCTGGGCATCAGCTATCGCACCCTGATCAATAAGATGGACCAGGTGGGACTGCCGCGGGCACATCATTCCAGCAAGGATGGCGATAACTTGGAGCGATAACCGCCTGTCCGATCTGTTGCAAGGCGAATCCGGTAATCAGGCTTAGTTCTTTGGTACTGCCGCAGCTGTTACTGCTGTGCGTCCGAAGAGCACTGCGACGCGATCGGAGTAAATCGGCTTCCACGCAGAAGAGTGGCGAAGAAGATAGGAAAGAGGTTGGCCTGGCTCGAGAAGGGCATAATCGATTTTGTATTTATCGAAGACTGCCAAGGGGCTCCTGAGCAATGTAGCGTCGAGATAGCCGTCGAAAGTTCCGTTATAGATGAAGATGTCGGCACGGCCATCGATAAAGGGCTTTAAGTCGGGTGCACTCCATTCCATAAATCCACCCCAGCCGTAGTTGTTGAAGGTCCTTCCGCCAAGGTGATTCTGTTGCATAAACGCGAGAGCAGCGATAGGATATTTGTCGCTCACCTGCTGTTGTAGCTCTGCCATGGATGGGAAGAAGAATATCAGCGCCGCCACGATTGACACCATGATACCGGCATTGAGCCAAGGTTTATCCAGCTTACGATCATAGGGCGGCAATAACTTCAGCGAAGGCGCAAATATGGGTGCCGCTATGAGACCGGCGAAGAACAGAAACCGCATGTGTGATAGCGATGCCCAGAGGGCAAAGGCCATGAGTAGAATCTCGTCGGGCCTCCAGCGACGGCGGCTAAACAATGCGGCTGCCGGCAATGCGAAAATCAGAACGAGCGCTAACTTGCCCGTACCGCCAGTGAGCGGCAGCGATTTCCATTCTTCCAGATGCTGCATGACGTCTTTCTGGCGAAAGAGCAGGTCGAAGGGATAGAGCACCAGTTTGTAGCCATATGGGTTTGCGAAGAGAGCTGCCAGGGAAGCAGAAAGAGCAAGCAGTAGCTTTTTCAATTCGAGAGGGGACCACCGCCGAGCGCTGACTAGGCCCCAATCGCCGTCCAGTAGGCCACAGGCGATCGTGATACCTACTACCACAATTCCAAAAAGCCAAGACCCATGGAAATTGATCCACAGGGCAAATAACGGCGGCAGGATCCAGAGTCCTTTGCCGGTCTCTCTAAAGTGATCGAGCACGATCAATAGGCCTACCATGCAGAGCCAACCGAACAACAGCATGCGAGGACCAATGGACACGATTCCGCAGAGGATAGCAAACAGAGTCGCTATCGTAGCGCTTTTACAATCAGCCCCGGCACGGCATGAGCGATAGTAGACACCGGCATAAATCAGCACCAGCACCGTAAAATAGACGATCAGGACCCCTTGCAGTCCCATCGCTCTGAACGCAAGAAAAAATGGAACTTCCGATAACCACTCGAAGTCAAGCGACGGCGCACCCGCTGCCGTGAATGAATAGGTGTCCACGAAAGGCAGTGAATGGAACTGCATCAGATGAGCGGCATTGCGCAAGTGCCACCAGATGTCCGGTTCAGCTATCGCTCTTACGGAAAATGCGAAGATCGCACCCACGAGCAGGAACAAGCACATAACCGGGAAAGAGAAAACCCGGGATGCCAGACGCGCCCCGGCAGATTGCCGATGGATGGCGCTGGCCGGTGCCCGGACTGACTCTAGTGCCAATTGTGACGTGTCTTGCATGGTTAATCTTTCGCTGGCCGCAGGCTTAGTGAAGCCGGCGCATCTACTAGTATCGACGCAGGTACTCTCTGATAAAGCTTTGCCACTTTATCCGCATAGATCACGCGCCATTGCGGGCTGTGGTCAAGAAGGTAGGAAAGGGGCTTCTGGACTGGAAACAGGACATACGCAATCTGGTACTTATCGAGCAATTCGAGCGGCTGCTCGATTCGGTTGATCTTCAGGTAATCATCGAAGACGCCGTTGTAGATGAAGATGTCGGCCCGGCCGTCGGCAAAGGTCTTTATGCCGGGTGCGTTCCACTCGATATATCCACCGTAATCATAAAAGTGAAAGAGCCTGCCGGTAATCTGCTTCTCTTGCATGAACTGTAGCGCGGCATGGGGATAGTGAGAGTCAATAGTGTCCCGGAGTTGCGATGCGCTGGGAAATGTCCAAAGCATGAGGGCCACAATGGCAGAAGCCATGGTGAGGTTGAGCCAGGGCCTATCTTTCTTCGGATCATAAAGCGTGAATACCCGTACCCGAGGCGCCACGACGGGGATGAGAATGATGGCGGCGAAGAGCAGAAACCGCACGTGGATGAGCGAAGTCCACAGCGCAAACGCCAGCAGCAGCACATCGCGAAGTGCCCAGCGACGTGGTGATAGAAGGATGACCGCCGGCAATCCGAAGATCATCAACATCGCCAGTTTGCCATAGCCGGTATGGAAGTCAACGGACTGCCACTCGACTATCTTGTTGAGAACAGCTTGTTGACGGAACAACAGATCAAAGGGGTACCACACCAACTTGTAGCCGTATGGGTTGGCCAATAGCGCGATCACAGAGGCGGCGAAAGCTACCAGAAGTTTCCTGAGTTGTACCGGTGTCCAGCGCTCGGCGGTTACGTTCCCCCAATTGCCTTCGACCAAGCCCGCAACGATATATATGCCCATTACAACTAATCCGAATACCCAGGAGCCATGTAGATTGATCCACAGGGCAAATATTGGTGGTAGTGTCCAAAGCCCTTTTCCAGTCCGCTGAAAACACTCCATTACGACCAGCAGAACAGCGAGGCAAAGCCATCCAAAGTGCAGCATTCGCGGCCCGAAGGAATAAGACCCGAGGAGTGCCGCGGCCATCGTGACCAGGGCCGCATCGCTGCAATTGGCATCCCGACGCAATGCCAGGTAGTACATAGCACCAAAAACGAGCCATAGAACCACCAGATACGCAGCTAGAACACCTCCAAGTCCATAAGCCTTGAAGGCGAAGTAGTACGGCAATTCCGCAAGCCATTCGTGGTTCAGCAGGGATGAGCCGGCGGAGGTGAAGGTGTACGAGTCAGCGTGTAAGAAAGAGTGGTTTGTCAAGAGCTGCTGGGCGTTACGCAGGTGAAACCATATATCAGACTCTGCAATGCTCAGGGCGGCGAGCCGGGAAATCTCCAGCAGAATAATGGAAAGCCAAAGCAGCGGAAACGGGAACAAATTGGGCGCTCTCGCGTCCGTTAGCCGCTCACTGTTCTCACAGGTAGAGTCAACCTTGATGTCAACGCAGGCGCTTCTCATTTCAGATGACCTAGATATCGGCATCAGGATGGTTTAGAGCACAGCTTAAAGTTTCCTTATTCTGCTTTGCATCCTAATTGCCATTACAACCGTGTGAGACTTCAAGCCGTGCAGGCACTTTGCGGTTGGTCGAGTGACAGAGAATGTGCAAGTTTTTGCTATTAATGAGCCGCGCCCCTGGGAGGTGGTTACACTTGTGGGCTCATCTGGGAGGGCTGGCATGATTAACATTTTCTAATCAAATGCTGCCTGCTAATGGGTACTTGATTGATAAGGCAAGTTATGCAGAGTGGTTCACTTTCTCTCGATCGAGCGGCCAACGATTGGCAGCCGTATTGCAATAGTGAGAGTGCTGCTCGGCATAACAGTTTACTCAGTCGTATTCGGGACCGAAATGGTCGTGGGTAGGATTCGGGTGGCGGCGATGGGCAGTAATTGAAATCGTTCGAAAAGGAGCTCTGTAAATGATCAACATGTTGAAGAACCTGCACCAGGAAGAGTCGGGCCAGGACCTGATCGAGTACGCACTGATCGCTGCCTTGATCGCTGTGGCAGCCATTGCCGGAATGCAAGGCCTCGCTACCAAGATCAACACCGAATTCAGCAAAGTCGGCAACCAGCTGACCTAAAGCTGCTCTTAGGAATGGGAGGCAGGCTACGGGCAGAAGGAACGTCGGAGAATTCCGACCATCGTGGAACGCCGAAGTAGAAGCATTTTCCTGGCGTGAACCATGAATAACCTATCGTAGTCAACGGGCTTGCTTCCGTTTCTGCAATTGTGGATACCCTGCGATGAACTGGGACGCATTTCTACTCTTCGACGCGCTGGCGCTGGCAGTCGCCGCAGCGGTTGTGGATGTGCAGCATCATCGCATACCCAACTGCCTGACTTACCCAGGAATCGCGCTAGGAATTCTACTGCGCTCGCTGTTCTTCGGCTGGAAGGGCCTGGCCAGCGGGGTTGCCGGTTGCCTGCTGGGGGCCGGGATCGTTTTTCTATTCTATGCCATCCGGGCCATGGGAGCAGGTGATGTAAAGCTGCTGGCCGCTATCGGTAGCTTCGCGGGACCGAGTCATACCATCGTGGTGCTTCTAGCTACGGCCATTTGTGGTGGAGTCTTAGCCATCGTTTATGCAATCTATAAGCGCCGCGCCGGTGCAACGCTCAGGAACGTCGGCTCGGTGCTGCAGTTCCACGCTGCCAGTGGCATACAGGCCCATCCGGAATTGAACCTGGACAATCCCTCCGCATTGCGTATGCCGTATGGTTTGGCAATCGCGGCGGGAACCCTGTACGGGTTTCTTGGGACTTGGTGGAGGTGAGTAATGAAGAGTCGTCGACTAGGTCTGGCTCTTATCGTAGCGGTCATCGTATCCATCACAGCGACATTTCTTCTATATTCGCGCATCAAGCGGCAGTATGCAGTAAATTCACGACCCATCCAGATTGTGGTTGCCTCCAAAGCGCTGGAGCCGGGTACCCCACTATCGGCCGAGAACTTGACGCTGATGAACTGGCCGGCCAACATTCCGCTGGAAGGATCTTTTCGTAAGCCGGAAGAGTTGAATGGCCGGCTGGTGATGTTTCCAATTGCCACCCAGGAACCCATCCGCGATCAGTTATTGGCCGTTCCGGGAGCGACCGTAGGTTTAACGGCCAAGATTCCCGATGGTATGCGCGCGGCGGCAGTGATCACCAACGAATTGAACAATGTTTCCGGATTCCTGTTCCCCGGCTCGCACGTGGACGTCCTGGTGACTTTCCGGGCCGATAACGGCCGGGACTCGATGACGACGACGGTGCTGCAGAACATTGAGGTTCTGAGTGCCGGCGAAAAGCTGCAACCCGATCCGTCCGGCAAGCCGCAAAACGTGAAGGTAGTAACTCTGTTGCTGACGCCCGATGACGCGGAGAAACTGGCGCTGGCCAGCAACCAGGGGACAATCCAGTTCGTTCTTCGCAATGCCTCCGACCAGGCGCAGACCAAGCCCCGCACCGTCAACGTGAAAGACCTGCAAATTAACGGGTCGCCGCCAGTTGCTGTTGGAGTCAGGAAGTCGGCAGGACCGCCGAAATCGGCAAGCGTGTATGAGGTTGAAACATTCGATGGCGCGAAGAAAGGCGTCGTGAAGTTTTAGTGGACAGCAGAACGGAGCGTACCGTGGAACGGAATAGACCGAAAAAGGGTTGGTGGTCCTGGCAAAGTTTAGGCCAAGCGCTGCTGATTGTGGCGGCATGTGGTTACGCTTCCGTATCCGTAGTAGTTGTGGCCCAGCAGCCAGCGGCGACCCCGGCGTCCGGCACGGCGCAAACTGTTGCGCCCGCCTCGCGACCTGGGGCGGCAACAGGGCAAGACAGCGATCAAAGTCCGGAGAGTTTGCACATTGTGGTGGGACATTCACTGTTAATTCGCACTCCTTCCCGGATTAGGCGCATCCTTACCGGCAATCCCACGGTGATCGAATCGGTCATGACCTCGCCGCAGGAAGTGGTAATCACCGCCAAGCAGACCGGCGGCAGCAGTTTGATGCTTTGGGGCGAGACCGGCCCGAGCCGGATGATGGATGTGTTCGCCGATTTGGATGTGACTCCGTTGCGCAACACCTTGGACCAATCCTTTCCAAGCAGTGGCATCGAGGTCCAAGGCCAGGAAGACAAGGTCATGCTCAGCGGAATTGTGGCCTCACCCGCGATTGCCGAGCAGATGCTGAAGATGGCCGCGAACTATTCCAAAGAGGTAGTGAACGGATTGCAGGTTGCGCAGGCGCCACGGTTGCGGCAGGTCATGTTGAAGGTGCGTTTTGCAGAGGCCGACCGTGGCAAGCTGACAGCTTTCGGGATCAATCTGTTCAGCACCGGCGCTACCAACACGATTGGCACGACATCAACCCAGCAATTCGGCACGCAAAGCCTCAATAATCAGCAGCAGACCTCGACCGGCGGACTCATCAATAACCTTACCCAGTTCAACCTATCGGATCTTTTGAATATTTTCCTCTTCCGTCCCGATATAAATCTGGGCGCCACCATCAAGGCCCTGCAGCAGAAGGACATATTGCAAATCCTCGCCGAACCGAACTTGATGGCGATCAGTGGACAGCCGGCCCACTTCCTGGCGGGGGGCGAGTTTCCTTATCCGGTGGTGCAGGGGGTGGGCGGCGGTGCTGGTTTTGGGAGCGTCACCATCCAGTTCAAACCGTACGGCGTGAAGCTGGAATTCGTGGCGAACATCCAGGATGACAACACCATTCGGCTTAAGGTCGCGCCAGAAGTAAGCTCGCTCGACTATACGAATTCGATCACCATCTCCGGATTCACCATGCCGGCCATCCAAACCCGGCGCGCCGAAACCGAGATCGAACTCAAGGATGGTCAGAGCTTCGGTATTGCCGGCCTGTTGGACCAGCGCACGACGGTGCAGCTGAGCAAAGTTCCGGGAATAGGTGACATCCCCATCCTGGGAGAGCTCTTCAAGTCCAGGAATGTGAATCGCACGAACAGCGAACTGATCGTGCTGGTCACTCCCACCATTGTGGACCCGGTTTCGGGAGTTGTACCAACTCCGCAGCCTCAGGTCGATATGCCAATTCGAAATCTCAATAAGGATTCCTTCGACAAAGGCTTGCCTTACGCAGCTGACGCCAAGCCCGGCCAAGGATCCAGGAACAAAGCCATGATGACTGACGAGAAGGTCGTTCTACAAGGTTCGCGGCGGTCGGAACAACGCATCGGCGTGTTGTGCGTGGGCATGGATGCCGGCGCACGGGAAGCCATGGACGTCCTGGTGGTGCAGACCCCGGGCGCCTACGTCGTGGATAACGTCGATTGGCACATTACCCCCCGCGAAGCCATGAAGATGCTGGAGCCATTTCAGCATCGCATCTGCGTGATCGATTTTGATGAAGGCGCGGAAAAAGGCTCCCGCGTCAGCCAGCGGCTGCGCGACGGCTGCGACAACAGCCTGGGAATCTTCGCCGCAGCAGCAAGCTCCGATCCGGAGCAGATCATGGCCGCCATGCGGTCGGGATGTTCGGAATACCTGGTGAAGCCTTTTGAGGCGGAGCGAATTTCCCATGCGTTGGCGCATATAGCCGCGCGGCCTCAAGGCAAGTCGGGAGAGCTGGTAAAAGGCCGAATCATGACGGTGATGGGCGCCAAGGGAGGAACCGGAGCCACCTCGCTGGCGCTGCATCTGGCGTTGAACCTGGTGCAAAGGCATGGACAGAAGGTCTTATTGGTGGATGAACACCCCGCGCTCGGCGATGTCGCGTTGTACCTGGGATTAGGCCGCCATCAATACAGCTTCTACGAGCTGGTGCACAATACCGACCGCCTGGATGCGGACCTGTTGCGGGGCTTTCTGCAGCGGCATACGAGTGGACTCGACGTGTTGGATTCTCCCGAGGCCATCGACGTATTTCCGCACCCATCTCCCGAGGCCATCGAGCATACGCTGTCGTTTCTCGGAGAGAACTATCAGTTTGTTGTCATCGATTGTCCGCCGGGATTGACCGAGCAGACCTGCGCCGCCATCCGGCAATCGGACCGACTGGCTATTGTCATTACGCCGGAGCTTCCCGCCATCCGTAATGCCATGCGCTCGATCGAATTCCTGACCAGCATGCATTACGCCGCAGATAGCATCGATATCGTCCTGAATCGGCATTCCAAGAGGAGCGCATTGAGCGACCACGAGGTGGAAGTCGCCCTGCATCGGCGGATTGCCATAAAGATCCCCAACAACTATAGCGAAATTGTGCATGCCATCAATGCGGGTACCCCAATTGACCTCGGTCACCGCTCGGAGCTGCCTGCCGCCTTCGATTCCTGGGCGGCCCGGCTGATCGGAAGGGAAGCGGTGCCTGCGGACACGAATCCGGGTTCGCGGGGATGGTTTGGCCGCTTCGGATCGCGAGTAGAGGGATAGCGAATGGCTAACGGAAAGAGCTTTGCTCCGGATATGCGCCTGGGCCGGAGTTGGACCTCGGCACGCAGCATCAGTGTCTCCCCCAGAACGTACCAGGACCTAAAGTCCACGCTGCATCGCGAACTGCTCGACCTGATCGACCTGGAAAAGCTGACCTCGCTGGAAGACGTCAAGGCCCGGATGCAGGTGCAGGAGGTCATCCACGAATTGATGGCGAAGGCGAATACGCCGCTCAGCACCAGCGAGCGGGAGCGCCTGTCACGGGAGGTGCTGCACGAGGTATTCGGGTTGGGACCGTTGGAGCCTTTGCTGCAGGACCATCAGATAAACGACATCCTGGTAAACACCCATAAGCGGGTCTATGTGGAGCGGGCCGGCGTATTGGAGAAGACCAATGTCGTGTTCAAGGATGCGGCGCATCTGCGCCACATCATCGATAAGATCGTCTCCAACGTTGGCCGGCGGGTAGACGAGTCGTCGCCGATGTGCGATGCGCGCCTGGCCGACGGATCGCGTGTCAATGTCATCATTCCCCCGCTGGCGGTCGATGGTCCGATTCTCTCGATTCGCCGTTTCGCAAAAATCCCCCTGGGAACCGATCAGCTGATTGCCAATCGCACCGTCACCGCGCCTATCTTCGAGGTCTTGAAGGGCGCCGTACGGGCGAGGTTGAACATTGTCATTTCCGGCGGTACGGGCGCCGGTAAGACGACCCTGCTGAATGTGCTCAGCGGTTATATCAGCGAGGCGGAACGTATCGTCACCATCGAGGACTCGGCCGAACTGCAATTGCAACAGGAACACGTGGTGCGGCTGGAGTGCCGGCCGCCTAACGTGGAGGGGCACGGGGCCGTGCGGCAACGGGAACTGGTCATCAACGCCCTTCGTATGCGGCCGGACCGGATCATCGTGGGCGAGGTGCGGGGAGAAGAAGCCCTCGACATGTTGCAGGCGATGAATACGGGTCACGATGGCTCGTTGACCACGATCCACGCCAACGGCCCCCGTGATGCAATAGCTCGGCTGGAAACCATGTGCCTGATGTCGAACCTCAATCTGCCGGAGAAGGCGCTTCGCCAGCAGATCGCATCTGCGATTTCGATCATTGTGCAGATATCCCGGATGAGCGACGGCACGCGCCGCATAACCCACGTAACCGAGATCACCGGCATATCCACGGACGTGGTTGCCATGCAGGACATCTTTGTCTTCGAGCAACTGGGAGTCGACGCCGGCGGACGCGTATTGGGACGTTTCAGGGCTACGGGGGTAGCCCCTAAGTTTGCCGAGCGGCTAAAAACGTCGGGCATCGTGCTTCCGCCCAGCATCTTTGAGCACTCGTTTACGGTATAGACCGGAACGCATTTATGGTCATGATCACCATATTTCTGATTTTGCTGGTAGCCGTGTTCGCTACGGTCGCCTATGTTACGGAACCTACGGAAGGCGACAAGCGAACGCGCGAGCGTCTGGCCAGCCTGGACCGGCGCCCTGGCCTGGACGACCGCAAAGACGACATCGTAAAACAGGTCACATTCAGCAGTGTGCCCAGTATCGATCGCTTCCTGCGAACCAACCAAATCGCGATAAGGCTGCAGCTCATGCTTGACCAGGCCAAGCTCCCCTGGACGGTTGGCCGGTTCTGCTTCTTTTCGGCTGTGCTGATTGTGATAGGCGCGACTCTGGGCAATTGGTGGATACCGGCAGGCGTTTTCGCATGGATACCGGGAATCATGTTAGGAGCCATACCGCTGGTGTGGGTCTTATATCGTCGCGCCGCCCGCTTCCGCCGCTTCAATCTGATGCTTCCCGATGCCATCGATCTAATGTCTCGCGCGCTGCGTGCCGGCCATGCCCTGCCCAGCGCTCTGGCGATGGTTGCCGAGGAAACCTCGGAACCCCTGGGACCGGAATTTCGCCGGACTGCGGACGAACTGAATTATGGATTGCCATTTCGTGAAGCCCTGCTGAATCTTGAACGCCGTTTTCCCGTGCGGGATCTGCGTTTTCTGGTCACTGCAATTCTGGTGCAGAAAGAGTCGGGGGGCAATCTGGTGGCACTGCTCGACAAGAGCGCGGCAGTGTTGCGAGCGCGCATTCATTTGACTCAGAAAGTCCGGATATTCACCGCCCAGGGGCGGCTGACGGGAGTGATCCTGATGGCGCTGCCGTTCATCTGTTTCATCGCCCTGAACCTGGTTTCGCCGGGCTACACCAAGCCGTTATTTGAAAACGAGATGGGCCGGAAGATGGTTTATGGGATGGTTGCCAGCCTGGCGGTTGGGCTGTTCATGATTCGGCGGATCATTCGGATCAAGGTTTGATATGACAGTGCTTCTGATTGCGATTTTTGTGGGCTTGGCGCTGCTGGGAGTGAGTGCGCTGCTGATTTTTGCCATCGCGGGAGATCAGTCGCCGACCGAAGCCCGACTCGCCGAGTTGCAAGTTCTGCCCATTGCCAGGTCCAGATATCGAGTTGTGGATCTCATTTCACTGCTCACCCAGCCGCTGGCTCCTTTCCGAGACTGGTTGAGGTCCAGAGATGACGAACTCGCCTACCGGCTGGGCGTTGCTGGGTATCGCAAGCCTGAAGATGTCGATACCTATCTGAGCGCGAAGCTGCTGTCTCCGGTGGTGGGCGTACTGCTGGCCACATTCACCGGGCGCGACAATATGCTGCTGTGGAGCCTGCTGCTGGGTGCGGCCGGTTTCTTCGCTCCAGATCTCTTCCTGATTTCCGCGATGAACCGGCGCAAATCGAAACTCGCGCTGGCCCTGCCGGACGTTATGGACCTGATGGTGATCTGCATGGAAGCGGGTCTAGGCATGGACCATGCGGTGCTGAGGATCGCGAATGAAATGGAAATGGTCTATCCCGAGATGAGCGAGGAACTGTTAATCATCAGCCGGGAACAGCGGGCCGGTAAACCGCGAGTTGAGGCCTGGAGAAGTATGGCAGACCGAGTGGATATTGAAACGGTACGCCAGTTTGCCGCCATGCTGATCCAAACCGACCGGCTGGGGACGCCCATCGCCAGTGCTCTGGGGCAGTTTGCGGATGCGCTTCGCACCCAGCGCATGATGGACGCCGAAGAGCGGGCTGCCAAGACCACGATCAAGCTGATCTTTCCCCTGGTTTTCTTTATCTTCCCGGCCATTTTCGTGGTACTTCTCGGGCCGGCGGCTATTGCACTGATGCAAAACCTAAATTAGGAGCGCAAGACAACAATTGGAGGAAGCACTATGGATAGCGTATTGATGATTCGAGTCGCGGCAGGCATAGTCGCGGTAATCTTGCTGGCGGTCATCGTGGCGCGGCGCAAACGGATGGCGTCGGCCAATCACCTGAACGCCAAGCACTAAATCTGGGATGCAGACGGTCAAAGTTCTGAACGCGACGAAGGCTACTGTCCTCGGCGATCGGATCGGTGTCGCCGGCACGAGCATGACTCGATTGGTGGGCTTGCTCGGCCGGCGGGGTCTGGATGCCGGCGAAGGTCTGCTCATTATGCCATCGCAAGCGATCCACACGGTAGCTATGCGGTTCGCAATCGATGTGGTCTTTCTGGACCGTGAGTGGCGGGTTCTCCACCTCTCGCCTGCTGTGCGGCCATTCCGCATAACCGGCTTGCACTGGAATTCACGATCGGTGCTGGAGCTGCCTGCGGGAGTGATTGCGCAGACGTCAACGTCGATCGGCGACCAACTCTCGGTCGAAGAATAGAAATGCCGGGCTGGTTCCTGATGTCAGCGGCCTTTCACGCCAGCGGCATAAGCTGTCGAAGTCCCACGGATCTAAGAGTTGCGATGAAGCTATTGCGGATCCTAGGCGAGTTCACAGTTGCGATCATAGTCGCGAGTCCTCTTGCGTTCGGACAAACGACGGTCGCAAGTTCGACTGAATGCTCGAAGAACATCTCGTTCTCCGTTGCTGAAGGCGGACAGCCGGTCCCCGCCATTCCGAAGTTCGTGACGAAATGGATTGGTGATAAGAAGCATCAGAAAGACTACTCCGACTTATGTTTTTCGCAGATACCCGATCCCAAAGCGAAGAACTTTGTAGTGGTTTTTTCCACCTTGGATTCAAGTTTTGAAGGACTTGTTCCCACAGCTCACACCTACACTCGAACCCCGCCGGTCTCCGAAAATCAGGCAGCGGTAAGCCGTTACGGAGGCACCTGGGATTACTCGTATCTTGGACCCATGAACACAGCGGCCACGGCGACGATAAGTTTGCAGTACGCCGACAAGTACAAGGCGCTGTTCGTGCGGGCTTACAACCAGCAAGGTGGCTTGGTATCGCAGTATCGACCCGACACGACTCGTTCGCGAGAAGATATGCTGGGGCGCGTAATCACCGACATACGTGGCTATAATCAGGCACCCCAAAATCAGAAGGCGTTCGTGGCACCGCTATCCGTTTATTACGTCAATTGCGATGTTGACGGACCGCCGGCCGAGACGGCCGCCTCGCATACATCCGATGCAGTTCCAGCAGAACCCCCCAAACAACTGCAGCAGGATGCCATCCTGGAGTTTTGGTCCAGTCCAATCGGGGCCGATGTGTTTGTCGACGGCGCGTATGTAGGGAAGGCTCCCTATTTCCTTACGGTCCCTCCGGGCGAGCACACCATCACCATGCGAAAGAAAGACTTCGGAACGTGGCAACGAAAGATGCAAATTCCAGCAGGGAAGCGCAGAGTTGCCGGTTATCTGGAGCAGAAGGCCGTTACCGTTGGCTTTGGCATACCGTAGCAGCGTAAGTCGAATACTGCGCTTGCAATGTCCACACGACAGCGGTGAGCTAAATCATCCGAACCACTCTTGAATCACTTGCAGAGGTCGAGAGGCGTGAGCGACACATTTGTGTCGTCAGTCTTTACACTCCAGAAGGTCCGGTCCGAATAGTTGCGACACAAGTCCAGATCATTCTCGTGGCCCTTCGAGCGTGCCCATAAAATCTTTTCGGTACTGAACTCGGCCCCGTTGTGCACCAGTTCATTACCTGGATAATGTTGGTCGAGGTCATAGGATACCAACACAAGCTGCTTGCCGGGCTTGTCCTCCAGTTGCTGAGCCACAAGCTTTCGCGCATTGGGCAGGGCAAATTTGCGGTTCATTGCGGCGCTGCCGGTTTGCCGGGTCAGCGAAGCCACAACCGCAGTCAGGCATACGGCGATGACGAAGGCACGCTCCCCATGGTTTCGCTGCTGCCAAAGATAACGCAGGCCTTCGATCGCGAGAACATAGACGACAATTGTCGCCGGGGAAGCATAGTGTGGCATCGAGTAAATGCAGAGAGCGAGCGCGATGGCCGTCGACAGCGCAACAGCAGCCACGATCCGCAAACCTGGCTTCGTGATGCTCAGGAATAAGCCCAGTAATAACGGAAACGACAACGCAGGGCCCACATAGAACAACCAATCGCCTCCGAAACGTTCAGCCTCCAGGCCAATTATCCCTGCGACGGATTTGGTGTTCTGGTAGCGGTACTCTTTCTCTGTAACCTGGAAGAACTTCTCGAAGACAGGATCGCGGAATACCAGCCCGGATTTTGGTTTCTGGCCGATGAATAACGGCAGGGGAGAATAAGTACGCTCATTCAACAGGTGTGGCAACAACAGGGGATTGCCGGTGGTCCGCTGGTTGTAGTAACCCATGAGGCTGACTCCGACCAGTCCGACGACTACGGCCGGCAGCATTATTGAGCGAAAGGTGTTTTGGATTTCTGCTGGAGGCCGCACCACCTGATAAATAAAGTACGCCACTAGCGGAACAGCAAAGGCGAAGCCTTCATAGGGACGTGAGGTTGCAAGGATAAGTAAGGCGACCGCAAAGGTACACGCCAGTAAAGAGCGATGCCGGTTGGTAAGTCCAGACTGGAACAAGCCGGACAACCGCGCCCAACGCAACGGCCCCGCCGAGCGCGGCTACGGAGCCTCCCCAGTAGGAGTTCATCCAATAGCTGAAGAGAGCGATCCGGACGACCGCCAATAATCCTCCCAGAAACGCCCACCCGGGCGTTACAAAAGCTTGCAGAGCACCAGCAAATTGCGCCGCACATCAGCGCCGTGCTGAGATATACGCCAACCCAAGGTTGATGAAAAATCACCTGGCCAAAAGCCAGCGCCAACCCTTGAGAGACAGGATATTTCGAATGATAGGTAGGGGTCATGTTGACGTGGAACGTCTCGAAATGCGGCCACGCCGGCGGGGTTGGATTGGTGAGCCGATAATGAGCAAAAGTATCGGCCATCAGCAGGTAGCTGTATTCGTCGTTGATGCGAGGCTCGGGAATTCCCACGACGGGCAGCAGCAAGGCCCGAGCGCATAGTGCGGACACAACCACGACCAATACTGCTCGCGAATTACGCGAGAGTATCCAGCGGAGCCAGCGCGGCGACCGCAAAGATGGATGGAAGAAATGGGTGATGGCAAATACAAGGGCGAAAGCGGCGAGGAGTATGCAGCTTTCCACCAGCATCAACCGGAGCCCATTAATGGGGACAAAGTTCATGCGAAGCTAAATCAATTGCCAGTCTCAACTCAACAGACTAGCAGCGCGGGATTGCATTCGTCATGGCAATTTCTACTTCGGGCTATTCACGATTTTGATGGGGAACGGCTTGAGGTGCTCGGTGGTTTTCAGGAAGTCGGTAATCTGGGCTGACTGCTGGACCGTTGCCGACGACACGATGCCCGTAACGCAAGTGGAGTCGTCATAAGTCTCGGTAACAATGACGTAGTCGCCCTGGTCTTTCACCAGCGAGCAGGCGCAGGAAGCCTTGGATGGATTGTCCTTGTCGACCGTGCAAGGCTTATCGAGGCACGTTGCCCAAGGCCGGTCATTGGAACAGATGGCATGGTACTTTACGGGGAAATAACGAGACATTAACTGCCGGGGGCTGGTTTCCTTTGCATCCTGGCATGACTCGTGACCTGCGGAATAGCCGGTCTTGACGTCGCATGCACACGACACCACCCCTTGCTGCCCGGGGACAGGCGCGCATTTTGCGGTTGTGCACAGCGCGAATTTTCCTTGGCAAACTGTAAAGTCATCGGAAGCACATAGCGCGGTCGCCCATAGACAAACGACAATGAACAAGCCGGGCAAAGCCATCTTCCTTTTCATCGTATCCTTGCCTCCACTGCCGGAATTGTCTCTTCGGCCCAGCAGTTCGCACAGTATATAACCGAGGAATTCGGACGCTCTCGCCTGAGGGTTGGGTGAGCCGCGTCGTCGGAATCTTGTCTACTCGCATGCGGCGCAGGGAATCGGCATCGCTACAGATGGTGCTCGACCAACAACGGATTTGGTAAACAGTGTCGGCGCGATCAGCAATCGGTGGTGCGCAGGTTCCTGGCGAATCTTGGAGGTATGGAAAGAGACACGGGAATCTGAACGTGGCGGGGACTGGGCTCGATGCGGCTCACCGGGTTGGGAACAGGATTCTGTGAGGTGGCATTGGTGGCGAACCTGTGGGGGATCTTTCGCTGGACCCGATTCAACCGGGGCAAGAAGCAGACAACGTCGCGCAGAAGGTAATAGCGGCTTGCGTGGTGTTGATAAAAAACCGGGAAGGTTTTCATTAGCTCGGGAATGCTCCAGAAGCCGAGCCATCTGCCATAACGCAAGACCAGAAGTTGGCGCAAGACTTCTTCGTGCACAATCTTGCGATGCAGCACTATGGTCAGGGTTGCCAGCCAGGAGTACACCCGACCCGTCCGCGGATAAAGCAACCGGCACGGTGCAATCGCCACCACTTCATCCCGGCCGCCGATCAAAAGGTGCAACTCCTCCACCCACCCGCCGTTGTGCATGGGCTGATGATCGCAGGGCAGATAGATCATTGATCTATGCATAGCGTCGAAGACGCGCAAGGGACGGGGAATAAGCACAGACTCCGGCGTCTCAAACGCCCTCACCGTCCATATCGGCAGGAGAGCCATCAGTCTTGAGTCGGGGTGGACCGGCTTAGGTGAGAAGTCTGCCCATGAAAATGAAGGTGGTTTTCAAGCGGCGCCCGCGGAAGGGATAGACGCTATCGGCTATCCCACATCGTGGTACATCTCCAGATAGTGGCAGCGCGGACAGAAGACCAAGCGAACCGGCAGGGCGCTGGTCAGGTTAACGCATTCAGTGCCGTCCGTATTGGACTGTGGGCTGATATGTCCGGGGAGCGCAAAGCTGGTGTCCAGTATCGTCCTGTCGGTGTAGCATTTGGGGCATTGCGTATCAATCTTGAATCCCAGTGACATCACCAGTCCTCCAGGACAGGATATTTCGGCGTTGTTGGTAGCGGTGCGGTCGCTCGACGCGAAAGCAACAGAGATTGCTCTATGCTTCCCACCTTTTCGCAAGAAAAGCCAAAGGATCAGGCACCGGCCCGTTTCAACAAATCAAGTTTGCGTCGGAACAAAGCGATCATAACAGCCGACAGGCTCTTGTCCAGCTTTCGTAATAGGGGCGGAAGGAGTGTGTGTCTTCTACAAGAAATATCCCTAGTTCACCGTCAGCGGCACGATTACGCTGCCGATTTTGCCACTGAGGTTGTCGCGAACGACGAAGCGCACCTGGTATTCGCCCGGAGCCAGGTCGAAGGAATTCCTGTAGAAGATACCGTCCGCCTTTATCTGGGCCAACGCGTTTGGAGAGAGCGTACCCTTGATGGTTTGTCCCACAGTGTCGGCGATAGTTCCTTTCTTTGTAGCCCGGGCCACGAACTCCAGATCGAAGCGATTTTTGTCCGCCTCATCGATCAGTCCTTCGGCCCGCACACTTAAGGCGAAACCGATCTTCCTCTTGCTGCCATCCGGCGAGATTCCCTGCCATTGCTCGGCCACCGCAATGCCCGTGCTGTCGAATGGAGAACTCAAAGCAAACTCGACGTCGGCCTTATGTGTCGCTTCCGGGTTAAGGCTTGCATTGGTAGCCAGGAAGCCGGCGCGCGCCGCGACCTCGGCACCCGGGCGTGACACAACAACCTGCAGTTTGCGCCAGCCGGGCTTGCTGTTATGAGTGTTGAGGTAATAGCTAAGCAGATAGTACGAAGAAGAATCCTCGGCGGCATGCTTGATGGCGCCCGCCAGGTCATTGCTGCCGTAGTAAGCACGGCCCCCGGTCATTTTGGCGAAGTTCTTGAGACTGTTCAACGTGGAATCCTGCAGGAAACTCGTTGCATCCCCGGCAGGTGTGGGGCCGGCGTTACTCGCAAAATACGCAGGATCGTTCAGCAGGCCTCGTACGTCGACGGGGTAAATGGAAATCTGAGCATCGTTCAACGCCTTCATGGCCCGCTCGTACAGCACGCGCGACGCGTTGTCTCCAGGTACGGACGTAAACGAATCCAGGTAGAAAGGAAAGCCTCCAGTCAGCCAAACCACGGACTTCCTTCCCGGAACGCCGGAAAGCGACCAGGCGAGGGAGAGGAAAGCTTGCAGCGTGGTTTCGATGGATCGGCCCTGCTGGTACGTGGCTTCGACGGCGTCAACCCTGAGGAATCTGCGGAATGCCGCCTCCGGACTTGCCTTGCGCGAAAGCGGACCTAGCAATCCACTGGGCTCCTCCCCAGTGGCAGCGGCGGCCTGTGCCTCGACTCGGAATCCCTCCATTGGCGAAACCTCGCCACTAACTTTTTTCAGCGCGGCAATGAGCGCGCCGGGGTCCGTGCTGAGGCGGCTCAAAACCGTCAGTCCCTTGCTGCCGATCACCATCAATCCCAGCACCTGCGTCGAGTCCAAATGGTCAGCCAAGTATTTGATCAATTGCGCACGACCGTTAGCCTGATTGAGAAAGGGCGTGTTAACCATGTCCAGAACAATGACAGTTACGGAATGGGGCTGTTGTACTTCGAGGTGGAGATTGCTGAATGTGCCGGGCGCATCCGCTCGAAGGGTGAGCCGGTCGGTTGCGGGGGTGATTTCTTCAAAGCTCGCAATGCTCTGTGGCTTGCCATCCTCCAAAATCTTAAAGTCGCTCTTGGTTAATTGGTGAATGTGGGCGCCCGACTTGTCGGTCACTACGACGGGGACCTCAATTAGAGTGGCCTGCGACTTGAATTTGAGGCCGGCTGCCTCGTCACCTCGGGAAATGGGCGGAATGTCGGTGTTGTTACCGAGTGGAAGACCGGTTGCACCGGAGCCAGAAACAGGGTTGCCCAATGCGTCCGTTTGAGCGCCGGATTGCAGGGCTGAGGCAAGAAGAATAGAAAACACGAAGCCGAACAAGCAACGACGCAACATAGGCTACACCCGTTATGTGGATAATACCTCCGGGCAACTGTGCCACGCCCAATGCCCAGTTCTTCAATCGTAGTTTTGGCGCGGACGGTGGGAGCGGCGTACCTCTGGTGCCGCCTATAATCTTTCTCATGCCGTTCAAGCGCCCGCGCAAAACCTACGATGGGGAATCGCTCTACGAATATGCCGTGGGAGCGCTGGGACGGCAGATGCGCACGGTGGCCGAGATCAAACGCCTGATGCGCAACAAGGTGAAGGAACAGGAGCACGGCGAACTGCTGGTCGAAATGGTGGTCGCGCGGCTTGAAGGAGCAGAAATATCTCAACGACACCAGCTATGCCGAAAACTATTCGCGCTTCCGCAAAGAGAATGAAAAGTTCGGGCGGCTGCGCGTCATCCAGGAGCTGAAGATCAAAGGCGTGCATGGCGACATCATCGACAGCGTGGTCGGAGCCGCCTACGGCGACGTCAACGAAGAGCACCTGGCGCGCGAGTTTCTGCAGCGCAAGCGCATGGCGAAGCCTGAAGGCCAGAAGCAGGCAGCGCGCGTCTTTCGCGCTATGATGCGCGCGGGATTCAGTAGCCGGGTCATCTTTCGCATCCTGAAGAAGTGGGATGTGGACGAGGAGACGCTCTCGGCGCTGGAGGGGGAAGCCAGTGGCTAGGGTCTTGGGGCTAGGGTCAGGGCCCAGGCATCCGTCAATCCACCCGCGGCGGCGTGCTAGGGAAGAACGGAAAAAAGGAAGCCTCCTGGCGGGATAGGGGTCCTTCGACTCCGCACGAGCAAAAGAGGCCCGTGCTACGCTCAGGATGACAGCAATTAACAGGGCTGTGTCGCTAACTGCTAAGGAGCCTCTGATTGAGTCAGTTCGAAGTCGCGCAGGGGCTAAAGCCCTGTGGCATTTAGGCACTTACGGACAGCCTGAAGGCCGTCCCCTTCAAAACCAGGACTTAATGAGAGCTTCCCCAAGAGACAGCGTTGCAAATTGCTCGCTACTGACGACTGAGGACTGACTACTGACTACTGGCTACTGACTACTGATTATCATGCCTAAGAAACTTGACCACACCGCCGCGCTGGAACATCTTTCGCAGGGCCGACCGCCGGCTGGCACGCATCATTCTTCGCTACGGCGAATGCCGCCTGCAACAGGAAACCACGCAGAGCATCTTCGAGGCTCTGATGGAGTCCATCATCTATCAGCAGCTCAATGGGAAGGTGGCGGCCACCATCACCTCGCGCGTAAAAGCGCTCTTTCCCGAGAACAGCAAGCGACTCCGCACCCGGCGAGGACTCGTTGCTGGATTTCCGTCGCCGGAACAGATTCTGGCTGCGCCGGAAGAACTGCTGCGCTCAGCGGGATTGTCGCGCGCCAAGATGCTGGCGATTCGCGATCTCGCGGCCAAGACCCTCGACGGCACCGTGCCGACGGTGAAGCAGGCGAATCGCATGAGCGACGAGGAGTTGATTGAGCGCCTGGATACCGTGCGTGGCATCGGCCGCTGGACGGTGGAGATGCTGCTGCTGTTTCGGCTGGGACGTCCCGATGTACTGGCGGTTGACGACTACGGCGTCCGCAAGGGTTTCGCCAAATTGCACAAGCTTGCCGAACTGCCCAAGCCGAAAGAGTTGCTGGCCTATGGCGAGCGCTGGCGACCGTATCGCAGCGTGGCTTGTTGGTATTTGTGGCGCGCCGCCGAGATGAAGGACCTGCCGATGGCAGGTGAGCAAGCGAAGAAGGCGGCGATTAAGCGACCGAAGAAAGCCGTCGCGGCCAACCAAGGTTTGCAGGCCAAATCCAAAACGGCCACTGCCAGCCGGAAGAAATCGCGTTAGCCCCGCGATTCCTCGATGGCTGCTCTAAGCCGCGCACAAACTAAGAAAATGCTGTGTGCTGATTCCCCCGAATCAATGTGGGCCGCCGCCACTCGATTCTCGGGGAGCTGTCCGGCGCTATGTCCGACTCCAGACACACAAAGAGAGTGGACGGAATTAGACTTGCCAGCATCTAACAAATCGGTCGAACGAAATGGAAGAGAGCAAGCCATCGCCGCGTCGTGGTGATTTCGAGCGCGTCCCGAACCTGAGAAGGTCGCACGTGATCGAATCCTACTGTCCTAGGTGCGGAGTGTTTGTTGGCGCAAGTCCTGACCCGAAGCTGTTGTTAGCGGCGGAGCACGCCCATACCTGTCCCAAGCCGCTCAAGCACTTTCAGCCACAGAAGTAGCCTCAAGACCTCGAACCGCAGGCGGAGTGAAGATTGCGCGCCGCTACTGCTGTTTTTTCTGGAGCGCATCGACAAACTGTTGGGCCGCGTCCTTGCGATCGCCGGAGTCGGACGAGGCAACCATTGCCGGAACCTCGGCCGGACATGCCTTGACGGCGGCGCAGATATTCACCGCATTCGCCATATCAGCTTTCAGTATGGGATTCAGGTCGGCATCCGACGGCTTATCCAGGATGATCACGTCAGCCTCCGCATCCTTGCCAAGGTGGTTTTGCAGCAGATCGGGATAGTCGCGGATTTCGACCGTGCGAATGACGATCGGCTTGCCAGAGGTGGTGCGCGGATTGGTGATTTGAAACTCCACTATCCGGCGGTCCATCTCGCTGGCATAGGGAGAGCCAAGGTTGCGCAAGACCATTACGGTCTCGGGCACGGCTTTGGGCTTGGGCTTGCACCCGATGAAAGCAGCAAACAGGAGCATTGCCAGGATTGCAGGGGTGAACCTAGGTCGCAAGGACATGCTCACATAATACCGTAGAGCCCATCGAACCACGCTTATCGAATATCGTTGACGGTCCCAGTCGCCTG
Source organism: uncultured Acidobacteriaceae bacterium (assembly GCA_963721155.1). Classification (GTDB taxonomy): domain Bacteria; phylum Acidobacteriota; class Terriglobia; order Terriglobales; family Acidobacteriaceae; genus Bog-257. The sequence continues at coordinate 472,732 of CAVRID010000012.1, forward strand.
GAATGATATTGTGGATCGCACGGTATGGAGGGCTGGCTTCATCTGGGGCGCAATTTATAGCTTGAAACAGCCAGCCTTTCAAGCCACAATGGCTTCCAACCTAAGCAAGCAAGCGGGGATGGGCGGAGTATGAGAGCCGGCGGGGTGTTGTGCTGCGTATGGTTGGGACTGTGCTGTTCGCCGCTATACGGGCAGCATCTACCCAAAGTGGCGTCGCGCGCACCAGAGGCAGAGTCGCAACCTGCTGCGCCTGGCGAATTGCCGTCGGCTGAAATTGCTCCGGTTGTCAATGTTTCGGCTCTAACGCCTGCAATGGGGCCGTTTCCGGTCGCACATGGTTTTCCTGGTGAGACGATCCTCGAAGAAGCGATCCAGCCGCAATCGCCGCAGATTGCATGTACGGAGCTAGTAGCCCTCAAGGTCAACCAAGCCGTTTCCAGTAGTGTGTTCGACCATCTCGATTTCAGCACGGCAGCGATCAAGTCGGCGTTCACCCATGAAAATCTGGTGAAAATGGGACGCAATTTTGTCCCCGGACAACCACTGCCGGACGCGCCTTCCTATGTTCCGCTGACCGCCAGGCAAAAGTTTGACCGGTTTTTGCGCTACAGCCACTCCGGCGGCTTCGCCTTCGACGTGCTGTCTGACTCTCTTTATTCGCAGGCCACCGGCGCGTACCCGCGCTTCGGCGGCGGCATGGAGGGCTATGGCAAGCGCCTGGGCGCATCGGTTGCTGGCGCCGAGGCGGGAGCATTTTTCTCCGATTACTTTTTCCCGGCCTTACTGCACCAGGACCCGCGATATTTTCCCTCACGGCAGTACGACATCTCCGATCGCATGGCGTATGCCGTCAGCCGGGTTATCATCGGCCGCAGTGACTCCGGGCGAAACGTATTCAACAGCTCCCTCATTCTCAGTCAGTTTGTGCAGTCGGCCCTTTCCAATGCTTATATTCCGTACCGCAATGAAACCGTCCCGGGCACCATCGAGAACGCTCTTGCCAGCATTGGCGGCATCGCGGAGTGGAACATCCTGACCGAATTCTGGCCCGACATCAAAGACTTCCTCGGCAAGCATCACCCAAAGCTGCCCCATCACGAGCAACAGAAGCCCGACAGTGGTGTGTATCAGGTCGCGGAGAAGTAGAGTACGGGGTCGTCTCTGAAATCGACTCAGAACGGAAATCCCGGAAGACTCTATCACCGCGGATTTCCGCGGATCGACGCGGATTTGTTGCTGAGTCTCAAAATCAATCCGCGCGAATCCGCGATCATCTGCGGTTGATGTTCATCTTCTCCATGTCCTGACATCCCCGTAGTTGCGTTTAGGCTTTGGCCCTCATGCGGCGTGGCGCAGCCGCATGACATTTGTCATCCCGCAGCGTTGACATTCCACACTAGCGGCCGTCGCAGGACTTAGAGACAATCGCCTTGGCTGGGCGGTTTAGCAGCGGATGAAACATAGATGTTGTTCTTGCCGAGAGCTTCAAAACCTGATCCGCGCGAATCCGTGAAGATCCGTGGCTGATTTCGTTTTTCGCTCGCAGTTCGATTGCGCTGTCGGCTGGAATGCGCGGGAACCGGAACCGCGTTTGGAACGTAGTAATCAGCGGTCGCACCCTTCCAAACTTGCAGCAACAATGCGATGCTAATAGCACCACCAAGTGGAGTACGACCACAGTCTATGCGGGACCTGAAAGACGAGCTCGCTTCGTTGAAGATTGAGCGCGACGCACCGCGTCGGGGAAGATGGCGGATTCCTGTTTTCCTGCTTCTCATCGCTATCGCGGTCGCTGGCGGACTGTACTTTGTACGGGCGCGGCCGGCGTTCGGAGCCGTCGAGGTGCAAACCGTGACCCCCAGCGTGCAAAGTGGCACCGGACCAATGGCGGGCACGCCTATCCTTACGGCTTCTGGCTACCTGGTGGCGCGCCGGCAATCGGTAGTGTCTTCGAAAATTCAGGGACGCATCGAAAAGTTGCTGGTGGAAGAGGGCAGCGTAGTGAACACCGGAGACGTGCTGGCGACGCTCGAAAACGAGGACTACATTGCCGCCATTGCCAAGGCCAAGGCCGATATCGAATATGCCAAGGCTGATCTGGCGGAAGCGCAGCGCCAGGAGCGCCTGCAGGACGACCTGTACCGCAGCAAGGTTGTGTCGCAGGACGCGCTCGACGCGGCCAAAGCCAAGGTCGCGCTAGCTGCGGCCACCATCGAGCAGGACAAGGCGACCTTGCAGATGCAACAGGCAAACCTTGACTTCACCACGATTCGCGCACCCTTCGCCGGCATTGTGGTGAAGAAGATGACCGAGGCGGGCGAGAGCGTCGCCCCCATTCCTCCGGGAGTAAATATCTCGACGTCATCAGGCGCCATCGTTGCCATCGCCGACATGAATTCTCTGGAAGCGGAGGTGGACGTCAACGAGGCCAACGTCGCTCAGCTGCAATCGGGCCAGCCAGCCGAGATAACCGTGCAGGCCATTCCCAACCATACTTATAAGGGAGTGCTGCGCCAGGTCATTCCCACCGCTGATCGAACCAAGGCGACGGTGACGGTGAAGACGACGATCCTGGACAAGGACAAGTATCTGAAGCCGGAGATGAGCTGCAACGTTACCTTCCTGCAGCCGCAGAAGCAAGCGGAGAAAACCGCGGCCGCGCCTAGGCGGATTGTGACCATCCCGAAGGAAACGATTGTTACGCGCGACGGCAAGTCGGTAGTTTTTCAGATCGAGGACAACAAGGTCCATCAGCTTCCTGTGGTCACCGGAGCCGATTTGCGCGGAGGAGTCATCGTCACCAACGGGCTGGTTGGGTCAGAGACACTGGTGAACAATCCACCCGACAAGCTGAAGGACGGCGATTCGGTGAAGGTGAAGAGTTGACAAAAGAGCAGTGGTGATTTGGGCGGACGTTTTCCGTTCGGCTTGTCATTACGAGCGAGGTGGGGTTAACGGCAGATCTCCAGGGAATTGTCTTACGGGCAAAGCGAGGAATCTGCTTTTGTTTGTATCTCGACGATCCCTGGAGAGACAGCAGATCCCTGAATGACCTGAAGGCCGTTCGCGATGACGAGAAATTACCCGGGACGACAGCCGTTGTGCCGAGATTTCAGTACGATGAAGCTGGAATTGCAGTTTGGAATGCAAGAATCGGCATGTAAGTGGTAGTTGCATTGCGGCGATTTGCCGTTTTGTGCTAGTCGCCTTCAATCTATAAGTGCTATTAAGGCCTCTAGGAGGCCGCAGGATCGATGAACGGCTTTCTGACGGCCCTGAGTGGCTTAAATTCTCCAGAAGGCCTACAGCGGTCACGCAGACACTCTAGCGTGCGTTTCCGGTTTTGGGAAGTTTAGAGTGGCGGCGAGCACCGGCTGAGATCATTGATTACGACTCAATTGGAGATATTTGGAGAGACGATGAGCACAACTGAAGTGGCAACCAAGGCCGGCGCCGTCAGCGTGCAAGACGTGCGCAAGTTTTATCAGCGCGACAGTATGCAGATCAAGGTGCTGGACGGCCTCAATCTGGAAGTGCCGCAGGGCGAATTCCTGGCGCTGATGGGACCGTCGGGCTCGGGCAAGACGACATTGCTGAACCTGATCGCGGGCATTGACCGCGCCACCTCCGGACGCGTCATCGTCGCCGGCACCGACCTGGGGCCGCTGTCGGAGGGCGAGCTTGCCAAGTGGCGGAGTCGCAATATCGGCTTCATCTTCCAGTTCTATAACCTGATCCCCGTTCTTAACGCAGTGGAGAATGTCGAGCTTCCGCTGCTGCTCTCACCGCTGTCGAAGCGCGAGCGCCGCGAACGCGCCATGACCGCGCTGCGCATTGTGGGATTGTCTGACCGCTACAAGCATTATCCCCGCCAGCTTTCTGGAGGACAGGAGCAGCGCGTCGCCATCGCCCGCGCCGTGGTCACCGATCCGACGGTGCTGGTTGCCGACGAGCCCACCGGCGACCTGGATCACCAGAGCGCCGAGGAAATTCTGGACCTGATGCAGACCTTCAACAAGGAATTCGGCAAGACCATCGTAATGGTGACGCACGATCCGCGTGCCGCCGAGCGCGCGCACAGCCAGCGGCATCTGGACAAGGGAGTGCTGACCAACTGACATGACATTATCTTGCTCAGTCGAGGTCCCGACCACACGTCTCCATCCCCGATGTCTTGCTTGCCTTGAAGGGGCGCGCCTTCAGGCGCGCCGACACAGTGGGATTTGGTTGGCTTTAGCCACCGAGGGAACTCGGTTTTACGTCTGCGGAGTTTGGATTCCCTCAGGGGCTAAAGCCCAACTTCGAGCGAGCACGGTCGGCGCTGCTCAAGCCGCGCCCCTTCACAACCGTAACTGTGAGACTCACTCATGAAATTCGCACCGCTCATCCTCAAGCATCTTCGCAAGAACTGGTTGCGCACCCTCAGCACCGTGCTGGCGATGGCGGTGTGCATCTTCCTCATCTGCACCCTGCAGACGGTGGTGGATGCCGTGAACTACAGCTTGCATCTGGGCAACGCGTCGCGGCTGGTGACCCGTCACTATGTGAGCCTGGTCTTCAACCTGCCCAATTCCTACAAGAACAAAATCGCAGCCATTCCCGGTGTGAAGAACACGACCATCAACAACTGGTTTGGCGGCGTCTATCGCGGCGACTTCAAGTACTTCTTCGCCAATATGGCGGTCGAGCCAGAGCCTTTCCTGCAGATTTATCCAGAGATTATGTTGCCCGAAGACCAGAAGCAGGCCTGGTTTCACGATGGGCGCGGCTGCATCGTCGGCCGTAAGCTGGCCGAGAAATGGGGCTGGAAGGTCGGCGATACCTTTCAGCTGGAAAGCTTCATTCCCCCGTATCGTGTGGGTAAGCCTTTCGAGTTTGTGATCGACGGTATCTATGACACCGACCTGACGAAGTATCCCGGAACAGATCTGGAGGCGATGTACTTCAACTACAAGTACCTGTATGAAGCGACGGGACAGAAAGCGGGCGTGGGCACAATAACGTCATTGATCGACGATCCCGCGAATGCGGGCCGCATCAGCAAGACTATTGACGCCGAGTTTGAAAACAGCGATGTCCAGACCAAAACCGAGACCGAGCAGCAATTCCGCGCCAGCTTTATTGCTATGGCGGGAAACTTGGCGCTGTTGCTCAACGGCATCGGACTTGCCGTCGCCTTCACCATCCTGCTAGTGACGGCCAATACGATGTCCATCGCGGTGCGCGAACGGCAGCAGGAAATTGGTGTGCTCAAGACGTTGGGATTCCCCAGCGGCCTGGTGATGGCGCTCATCCTGATTGAAGCGCTGTTGTTGGGAGCGATCGGCGGCGTGCTGGGCCTGGGCTTCGCCAGTCTGATGATCCGGGCGCTGCCTAGCATTCCGTTTGGCGTCGGCGATGTTGTGCGTCAGTTCCCGGGCTTGGGGCTATCGCCCAAGATTGTGTCCTATGGACTGGGGGTTGCATTGGGGCTGGGACTGCTGGCTGGGCTTATCCCCGCGTTGCTGGCGTATCGCGCAAGAATCACCGAAGTGTTGAGGCAGGTGTGAGAAGAAGCAATTAGCAATTAGCAATTAGCAATTAGCAATTAGCAATTAGCAATTAGCAATTAGCAATTAGCAATTAGCAATTTAGAGAAGATGCGTAAATCAGCTATAGGTTGTCTCAAGACACGACTTTAGCCTGCGCCTGAGGAAGTACAGAAGAGCTTAGGGTTTTAGAGCGAGTTTTCACAGAGACTCTTGGCTCTAAATGCTAAATGCTAAATGCCAAGGCAGGGCATTGTGACCAGACCGATCTCACTAGCCTCCATCAACGAGTTGTTCAACTACAACTACTGGGCGCGAGACTGCCAACTGCAGGCCTGTGCGGCCCTGACTGAGGAACAGTTCCTGCGCAGCCTGGGCAGTAGCTTTGCTTCGGTGCGAGATACCTTGGTGCACATGGTTGAGACGGAGTGGATTTGGCTGGAGCGCTGGCGGGGACGATCTCCACAATCCCTGCTGTCTCCGCAGGACTTTCCTTCTTTGAGTGCCGTCTCCGACCGATGGCGTGCGGAGGAGCGCAAGATGCGGGAATACCTGGCGACGCTGAGCGACGAGACTCTTGAGCAGCCTATGACTTACATGAGTCAGAAAGGGGACGCCTTTACGTATGAACTGTGGCGGCCGATGCTTCACCTCGTCAGCCACCAGAGCTACCATCGCGGCCAGGTGGCAACCCTGCTGCGGCAGTTGGGATTGCAGCCGCCCGCGGTGGACTTTTTGCCTGGGTACCGCATGGGCTTCAGCGCCCTATGAACTTAGAGTTTGAGCGGTTGGTCTATATTCGGGCTCTCGATTATGGCATGGCCGTTCCCGAAGTGATTTGTATCAGCGCACGACTAAAGTCGTGCCCTGATACGAGACAATTTATGGGCGAATTCAAGTCCAACGATCAGGATATGGCCAAGCTACGATGTTCTTTTTGCGATAAGTCCGCCAGCGCCGTGGAGCGACTCATTAAAGCTCCCGAGGGCCGCGAGGTTTATATCTGCTCAGAATGCATTCGTGCCTGTGCGGCCATTCTCGAGGATACTGGCGTAGCTATACAACAACCTCCCAAGGAAACGGTCTCGCATTGGCTGCTACGAAAGCTGACACGTCGCAGCAAACTTCAGCAGATGCGATGAAATTGTGATTTTGCTAAAAGCTAATTGCTAAAGGCTAATTGCTAGTTACTAATACAAGGTCCACAACATGGCACTTCCTATCAGCTATAACGTTCGCAACCTGCGCTCGCGCTGGAAGGTCACCCTGCTGGCGATCTTTGGTATCGCCTTGGTGGTAGCGGCGTTCGTGACCATTCTATCCATGGCCCGCGGATTTAACATCGCGTTGAGCTCCACCGGTTCCGACAACAATGCCATCGTGACGCAGCGTGGCTCCATGTCGGAGCTGACCTCGTGGATCGACATCGGCAGCGCCAACCTCATCGCGGTCGATCCGCGAGTGGCGCGCGGCGCTGACGGCAAGCCGCTGGCTTCGTGCGAGGTCGTGGTGATCACGACGCGCCCCAAGAAGGGGACGAACATTCCCACCAACGTCACTTTCCGTGGCGTGACGCCGATCGCGTTCAACGTGCGTAACAATATCAAGATTGTTGAGGGCCGAAGTTTCACGCCCGGCCTCTTCGAGGTGATCGTCGGCAAGAAGATTGCCGATCGGGTGAGCGGCGTGGACGTTGGTTCCACCATCAACATTCAGCGCAAGAACTGGAAGGTTGTGGGACTGTTCACCGCCGATGACAGCTCTTTCGAGAGCGAGATCTGGGGCGATTACAACGCCATGGCGCCGGCCATCGGCCGCAATGGCGGATGCGAATCGCTGACCGTGCGGCTCACCAACCCAAGTGTGCTGGCGTCCTTCGATAAAGATATTCGCGGCAACCCGCAGGTCCAGGTGCAGGCCGATGCGGAGAAGAAGTATTACGAGAACCTGGCCGGAAGTACCGGCACGGTGCTTATCGCACTGGCGTCGTTTGTCGCCATCGTGATGGGTATCGGCGCCGTGTTTGGCGCGATGAACACCATGTATGCGATCGTTTCGCAGCGCACCCGCGAGATCGGCACGCTGCGCGCCCTGGGCTTCTCGCGCTTCAGCATCCTGTTTTCCTTTGTGATGGAATCGGTGCTGCTCGCCATTGTTGGCGGAGTGCTGGGCTGCCTGATCGCCTTGCCGATGAATGGCTACACCGGGGCAACTGGAACCAATGCCTTCAGCGAGCTCGCATTCGCTTTCAAGGTGACACCGGCGCTTCTGCTCATCGGCCTTGGCTTCGCCGTGCTGATGGGATTTGTCGGCGGCCTGCTGCCGGCACTTCGCGCATCACGAATGCCGATCACGCGAGCGCTCAGGGAAGCGTAGAGGGCCGCGGTTCGCTATTCGCTGCTCGCTCTTCGCTTTGTCATCCTGAGCGACGAGCGCGGCGAGGAGTCGAAGGACCTCTATTCCCGCCCAAATCTATCCTTGCAACGTAGTTCTCAACGGCTCTCGCACCACGTGTGGTTCTAGCCCGCCACTGAGGACCGCTCTTCTCTTTCACGTCCGCCGTTTCAACTCTTTTCGCAATCCGCTGTAAGATATTCCGCACGACCTATCGAGGGGACCCTTTTCATGCAGAAGTGTCAATCCTGCGGTTCCGAGACGACCCAGGCCACTCCTTTCTGCGCTAGTTGCGGAAAACCCTTATCTTCCAAAGCCGTAGAGAATAATGGCGACGACACGCCAACGTTGTCTCAGCCGAAGCGCGCCGCGCCCAGAAATCCCTTGTCCCGGCCATCTTCCCATGCGTTTGTCAACAATGGCCGCTTTGCGCCGGGCGCGCTGATCGCTGGTCGCTATCGCATCATCGCGTTGCTGGGCCGGGGCGGCATGGGAGAGGTCTATCGCGCCGACGATCTTACCCTGGGCCAACAGGTTGCGCTGAAGTTCCTGCCCGACTGGGCCGGAGGCGAGCACAATCTGGAACGCTTCCGCAATGAAGTCCGCATTGCGCGCCGCATCTCGCACCCCAACGTTTGTCGTGTCTTCGATATCGGGCAGGCGGACGACCTGATCTTCTTCACCATGGAGTACATCGATGGCGAAGACCTGGCTTCGTTGCTGCGCCGCATCGGCCGTTTGCCGGGCGACAAGGCCGCGGAAATTGCCCGCAAGATTTGCGCTGGAGTTGCCGCCGCGCACGACAAGGGCGTGCTTCATCGCGATCTGAAGCCAGCCAATGTAATGCTCGACGGCCGCGGGGAAGTCCTGATCACCGACTTCGGCCTGGCGGGCGTCGCGCACGAGATCGACGATGTGCGCAGCGGCACGCCCGGCGTATATGGCGCCCGAGCAGTTGGCCGGCGAAGAAGTCACAGTTAAGAGCGACATCTATTCCCTCGGTCTGCTGCTGTACGAGGTATTCACGGGTAAGACTGCGTTCGACGGCAGAACGCTGGAGGAAATTGTCCGCATACGTCGCGACAGTGCTCCCAGCCGGCCTTCCACGTTGGTGAAGGACATCGACCCGGCCGTCGAGCGTGCGATCCTGCATTGTCTGGAGACCGATCCCGAGGCCAGGCCAGCTTCAGCGCTGGCTGTGGCGGCGGCACTGCCGGGCGGAGATCCTCTGGCAGCAGCGCTGGCCGCGGGTGAAACTCCATCTCCGCAAATGGTGGCCGCTGCGGGAGAGACCACCGGGCTGAAACTTCCTTTTGCGCTGGGATGGCTGACCGTCGCTATCGTCGGGCTGCTGGCCTTCTATCTTCTGGCTGCGAAGACCAGCGGCATCGAGAGGATGAATGTACCGTATTCATCGGAGATCCTGAACCAGAAGGCCCGCGACCTGGTGCAGCAGCTCGGATACACTGCGCCTCCTGCCGACAGCGCCGAGGGGTTCGATTACAACGACACCTACCTCGAGTATCTGCATGACAATCCGAAACTGCGCACAAGTTGGGATGCTGCATTGCGAGGACGCCCCCCGGCTCTGATCTATTGGCTGCGCGAAAGTCCGTCGGAAATGGTGGCCACCGAGGTGAAGGACAATTCACTAACACCCGGCATCGTGGACCTGGACGACCCGCCGCCCATACTCTCCGGCATGGTTCAAATTTCTCTCGACTCGGTCGGCCGACTGCATCATCTGGAAGCGATTCCGCCGGAGAAGGAGAGCGACTCGGCCGCGTTTGCGCCATTTGATTGGAATGTGTTGTTCCGCTCTGCAGGTCTGGACCAGGCGCAGTTCCAACCCGCGACATCCACATGGAACTCGCTGGCCGCTTCCGACGCTCGCGCTGCCTGGACTGGCACCTGGCCGGGCACGACATATCCCTTGCGCGTCGAAGCCGCCGCCTATCGCGGCAAGCCAGTTTATTTTGCGCTGATCGGAAGCTGGACTGAGCCCACACGGATGGTGACCTCGGACGAGTCCTTCACCATAAAGGTGATGCACGTTGTTCTCTCTATTGTTGGTCTTCTTCTGCTGTTGGCTGCCGTTCTGATCGCGTGGCGCAACTATGTACGCGAGAAGGCGGACGTCCAGGGAGCGGGGCGGCTGGGCATTGCAATCTTTTCCATCCAAATGCTGCTTTGGATCCTTAAGACCCACTTTGTGGCATCGATCTCGTCCCTCGGACTCTTCGTGCTGGCCGCGAGTTCGTCTCTGTTCATCAGCGCCGTGGTTTGCGCGCTATATCTGGCCATCGAACCTTTCGTCCGGCGGCGCTGGCCGCACGCCATCATCTCCTGGAGCCGGCTAATGGCGGGACAGGTCCGCGACCCGCTGGTCGGCAGAGATGTGCTTTACGGTGTGCTCCTGGGTATGGTTTGGGCACTCATCTACTCCATCTTCTACCTGCTACGCCTGAGGGCTGGCGATGCGCCGGCCCTGGGCACCACGGATTTCTTATTGGGAGCGCGCCACGTGCTCGGATCCTGGATGTGGCACCTGGCCACTTCGGTGCAGGGAACTCTGCTGTTCTTTTTCGTGATGTTCGTGTTGCGAGTGCTTCTGCGCAAGCCCTGGCTGGCTGCCCTGGCCTTCGTCGCCGTGTGGACGGCGATCAAGACCATCGGAAGTCATCACATACTGATCGACGTCTCCACCTTCGCCGCCATTTACGCGATTGCCGCATTTGTCGTTTTGCGTTTTGGCTTTATCGCGCTGGCGATCGGCATGTTTACCGTTGACGTGCTGCTGAACATTCCCGTTACGACCAATCTTTCCAGCTGGTATCTGGGCGGCTCGCTGTTCGTGATGCTGACCATAATCGGATTAGCGGTTTGGGGGTTTTACATCTCGCTGGCCGGGCAGAAGATCTGGAAGGAGAGTCTGTTCGAATAGCGGCATTGGTAGAGCACGCCGGGGAGTTACGCGGTGGTAGTTGTGTTTTTAACGCTGAGCTTTTGACACGATTCGCCAGGCTTTCTCGGCATAGTAAGGCTGACGTACACTATCGTTGAGGATGGATGGAGCGATGACCGTTACCTTGAAGCTAAAGCCGGAAATTGAAGCTGGACTGCTGGCGCAGGCGGAGGCCAGCGGGATGACAGTGGAGGCGTACCTCGTTTCTGTAGTGGAAGGTGCGGTGCTTCCGGCGCCGCCAAAGCCATTGTCGGCAGAGGAGCGAGCGGCAGCGTTCGAGGTGTGGTCAGCAAATCATCGTCCGACTCCTCCGCTCTCTGATTATGCCGTCAGCCGCGAGGGAATGTATTGCGAATAGCTCAGGCCCCGCCTATACCGGCGGTGACCCACCCGCGGACCGTCCTGGCGAGCTAATGACCCGAAGTAACAAGCCGCTGCCTGCGGGCACATGTACGCTTTTGTCCGACTCCAGAATGATTTGGCCAACCGGATCGCGTCTGCCCGCATGGATAATCTTCAAGTCGGCGAAGCCATAAGTTCCGCACGCCGAAGGCGAGAACAGCCACAGCGCCTGCTCGCGGTCGTCCCCAGCGGTGGCCCCGCCGCAACCGCGGTCGCGAGAGGCGATCAGCTTCGCAGTCGTATCGCCGCCAATCGTCGATTTGCCGACCACCTGACCGTCAGCCACCACCGTTCCGTCTCCGCGGAAGACCCCATCGCCTCCAATTTGCACCGTGACCCAGTCGGCTGGGGTGGTGCCGTAGTCATCGATTGCGTTGGTGGGCAGTTGCGCCTCGAACACCTCCATCATGGAAGCCAGCGATCGCAGGCTGGTGGTTACAGGAATGTTGGCGCCGTTAGCCATCAAGCGATCGAATAACACCACAATGCGCGACCCCGAAGGGGCACCCGGCCCAGTCACCGCGACCACATGGCCAATCAGGGTTGCGCCAGTTCGAATCCGCGCCTGCGAAGGCAGCGGAACATCTTGCATAACCCGCGCCGCGATTTTTTCTCCCACCGTGGCTTTTCGCGCGTCCAAAGTTGTTTTCAGCATCACCGGGATGACCGTGCCGGCTGGAATTTCTTGCGCCACCAAGGTCGAAGCCAGCAGCAACAACATCGATGCGAGAGCCTTCAGCCCTGACATGCGCGTACTCCTTTACTCTTCAGCAGATGTCATTGGCCCGTATTTGGGATGCAAGTTTTCCTCAATCCATAGGTTCGGCAGGCACAGCATGATGCGGAAGCGACTGCGGCATCTCGGAGACGTTCCACGCCCAGGCCGCCAGGAATGCCGCTCCCTCGTTGATCTGGTCGGGAACCACTTTGTCGAAGGTGTCGGTCTGGCTGTGGTGAGCCGCGCGATATTGTGCAGGCAGTTGCACGCAGAAATATGCCGGCACGCCTTTGTTCAGGAACGGCACGTGGTCCGACGAGCCGAAATATCGCGTCGAGAGCGGTTGCAGATCGAACACCTCCTGCAGCGGCTGGTAAATTTCGTGCATCAATGACGCCGTCTCCCACAGGTCGTTTAGCGAGATGCTGAACACCTTGCCCGTGCCGGTGTCGTGAATCAGTACAGCATCGATCGCGGGAATTTCAGCGGCATGGTCTTTCAGGAACGTGTCGGCGCCGATGCCTCCCTGCTCCTCTCCAGTAAACAGGACGAAGGTGATGGTGCGCTTCGGTTTCCAGCCCAGGGCCTGCAGGGCCCGCGCAGCCTCCAGCGTGGCCATCGCGCCGGTGCCATTATCGAGCGCGCCCTGGCCGAGGTCCCAGGAATCCAAATGTCCGCCCACGATGACCCGTTCTTCGGGATGCTCGCTGCCCTTGATCTCGGCAACGGTTATCGCAGCCGGCACCGGTTTATCGCTGAAGCTCTCCTGCAGATTGAACTTCATCGTCACCGGGCCCGCCTGCAGCAAGCGATAAATGAGGTCATAGTCCTCGTGGGTGAGGAAGGCCATGGGAACGTCTGTTGCGGAGTACCGGGGATATCCGCCGGTCATGGTGTAGAGGCTGTCGGGCTTCCCGCTGTCGATCACGATCAGAGCAGGCTGCTCAGCAGCCACCTGTTTCACCAGTTGCATACGGCCGCGCCACCCGCCATTGGCCTGGGGCACGCCGCGCGCAGGTGGAATGACTGCGTCATAGGCATTCTCAGGATTCGCGTCCAGCTTCGACAAGTCAGCTGGTTTGCGCAATAGAACGATCGCCCCCTTCAACTTGCCCTTGTACTGCTCAAGGTCGGATGGCTCTTTTATATTCAGCACCACGACGTTGCCTTCGACCTCGCCGTTAGTCGCTTTGCTCCAGCCGAAGGCATGAATGCTGATGCGGCGCTGGATGGGACTGGCGATCTCGGCCGTTTCCACGCCGCGCGTCCAACCATGCGCAATGTCGGCGGTCTCCAGATGCGCCTCAACGTGATAATCCTGGAAGCGCTTGAGGGTCCACCGGCTGGCGGCCTGCATCTGCGGCGATCCGGTAAGGCGAGGACCAATCTGCGTGGTGAGATACTCCAGGTTTTTCATCAGCTCGGAATGGGCTTTCACTTCGGCGTCAATTTTCTGGTCGGCCTCTTCCATGGCCTTGCGATAGGCGTCACGCTGCTGCGAGGTGCGCTCTGTGGCTTGCGAAGCAGCCGGGGTGGATTCTTGCGGCGATTGCGCCAGCAGCAAAGTGCAGAACAGGGATATTGTGGCGAAGGCCAGCAGGCGGCCAGTTCGAATCATTGCAGCTTCCTCATTTTGAGAACCAACAGACGTTTGATCATAGCGTTTGACGTAGATGCATGTGATTAGGCACACCAATATACACGGCGGCGGTTGGATCAGCGATCACGAAGCAGCCCCGCGTTCGTTATCCGCTGGACTTTTTACCCATTGTACATACCTTGACACGTATATGCTCTGTAGAGTATATTAACAGAGTGGAGTCTGTTTTCGAAATCATTGCCGAGCCGAACCGCCGCGCGATACTGGGCCTGCTGGTCTCGTCCCAACAGTCGGTTGGAGAGATCGAGCGCCGGCTTCGTATGACGCAGCCGACCGTGTCAAAGCATCTGCGAGTGCTGCGCGACGCCGGTTTCGTGGAATCCACGGTGGACGCACAGCGCCGTCTCTACCGTCTTAAACCTGAGCCACTGCAGGAGGTGGATGCGTGGCTGGCTCCGTTTCGCCGGTTCTGGTCCGCTCACCTGGATGCTCTCGAACGCCACCTCGACCGCATGGGCCACGACCAAGCAACGCCAATCAAAACGAAAAGGAAGACAAGGAGAAAACGACGCGGCCCAAACCGCGAAAGTGACAAAGGAGGAACAAAATGAAAATCAAATTGACCAGCGTATATGTTGACGACCAGGACAAGGCTCTGCGCTTCTATACGGAGGTACTGGGCTTTGCCAGGAAGGCCGACTTCAGCAACGGCCCGTACCGCTGGCTGACCGTGGCCTCGCCCGAGGAACCGGACGGTACTGAGCTGCAGCTGGCGCTGAACAACAATCCCGCGGCCAAAGCGTATCAGCAGGCGATTTTTCAACAGAATCAGCCCGCGGTCATGTTCTTCACCGACGACGTCAAGGGCGACTATGAGCGGATCAAGGGCCGCGGCGCCGAGTTCACGATGCCGCCCACCGACGTGACCGGATCGACCATCGCGATGCTGAACGACACCTGCGGCAACCTCGTTCAGCTCACCCAGCTGATGCGCTGGTAGCGGCTGTTTGCCATTCGCTCTTCGCCTTTTCGCTAAACATTTCCTCTGGAAAATTCGGGCGAAAAGCGAACCGCGAATTGCGGAAAACACGGAGAAGAAGAAGGTGACCGATCGCGAGCAGTACACACCGGCCCCGGCCAGCGGGGCGCACATACGAAAGGACCGGGGACAAAACGGTGAAGAGAAGTGGACACTCATTCTCGTCCGAGAACTGCGCCACCCGCCGGAAAAAGTCTGGCAGGCGCTTACCGACCCGGCGCATTTGCGCGAGTGGGCTCCCTTTGAAGCCGATGGGAACCTGGGTGAGGTTGGAACCACGGTGAAGCTCACCACGGTGGCAGCGCCCAAGCCGCAGGTTTCCGAGACCACGGTGACGCGAGCCGACGCACCCAGGGTGCTGGAGTACAACTGGGGCGGCAATGATATCCGGTGGGAACTCGAAGCATTGAGTAGCGGCACGCGTCTGACACTGTGGCACAACATCGACCGCCGCTTCATCGCAATGGGTGCTGCCGGGTGGCACATCTGTTTCGATGTTCTGGATCGGCTTCTGAGTGGAGCTCCCATCGGCCGCAAGGTTGGTAGCGAGGCGATGAAGTTCGGATGGCAGCGATTGCACGCCGAGTACGCCAAGCAGTTCGGCATTGAAGGCAGCAATCGCTAGTCAGCAGCCAGTTAGCGCCACTGACCACTGGCTACTGACCACTGCGTGTAGGAGGTTCGATTGAACTGGAGCAAATGGGTTCGGCAGACACACCGCTGGCTGTCCATTGTCTTTACGGTGGCCGTCATCGTCAACGGCGTCACCGTGGTGCGGGGGAAGTACAACAATAGGCTGGGACTCTCGGCCGTGGCCATACTTGCCTTGCTCCTGTTCAGCGGTCTGTACTTGTTCGTGCTGCCGTATGCCACCAGGTGGCGCAGCGGGCGACGCGCCGACTGAACCGGCCGGCACGCGACGCACGTTGTCGATTATGCCCGCTTATTGGGTGATGGGCTGCGCCTTTTTGACAACTCCGGTATTGAAAGGAGATGGCTGCGGAGGAATGTGGTCGCTTATGAGACGGTTGTTGTTGCGTTGTTGTATCGCAGCCAATCAACCAGCTCTCCCCGAAAGCGGGGAACTTAGGCGTGAGGGAAGATCATGGCGAAGAACGGGGGCATCATCGGGGTATCAGATCACGGCGGTTGGGCGGTGCTGGTCACGGTGGCTTGTGATGGAACGCTCCTCGACCGCCGCCGAGTGGAACTCGTGGGCGAGGGCCTGCCAAAGCTTCCGCACCACAGCGAAGGCCAAAGGCTCCCGCTCGACGAGGCCGTGGAGTTAGTAGAGCGCGTACGAGTGTCGGCGGAAAAGCACGCGGTGCTTGCCTTTGACGCTGTCACGATGGCGGTGCCGCGTATCCTTGGTGTCGCCCTTCGTAAGTGCCCACCGCTTCCACCCACGATTGCCGAGCGCATCACGGACTACCGTGCGCAGAACGTTGCCGACTGGGTGATGTATCGCAGGGCTTTGGCCTCCGCGGCCGAGGCACGGGGTTGGCCCGTCCACTGGTACGACGCTAAGAGCGTATTGGATGCGGCGCGCCAGACGCTGCGTGTAGAGAACCTCGACGCTCACTTCCTCCAGATGCGGAGGGCGATCGGGCCACCCTGGAATGCGGATCATAAACTCGCCATGGCGGCAGCCATAGTCGCGGCGCCCGCGGCTGTGGAGTAAGCCGCGGAACTTGGGTCGTCGGGGGTGCGGGAGGCGGCGACGTTGGCGATGCTGACCCGTTGATTGCAGGCTACGCTGAGAGGTGCGAGACTTGCAGGAATGGTCCAGATCTCTGGTTGGCATGCCACGATGAGGTGGCAAGATCAGCCGCAGGGAGGGGACGAAGTTGTCGGAGCGATCAGGAACCCTCGCTAACGATCCGTTTAGTGGTCGACACCTAACCAGTCATGAACGGATGACGGGACTGCCCTGGGATGCGTCGTACCACGACGGACCTGCGCCTTGGGATATTGGCCAGCCGCAGCCGGCAATCGTGCGTTTGGCATCCGAAGGCGGATTTGCCGGAGCGGTGCTCGATGCAGGCTGCGGAACCGGCGAGAACGCTCTGCACGTCGCCTCGCTGGGATTGTCAGTGCTGGGCGTTGACGTGGCGGAGACGGCACTGGCGATCGCCCGACAGAAGGCCGCCGAACGTGGGATCGAGGTTGAGTTCACCGCGGCTGACGCATTCCAGTTCGAGCGCTTGGGGCGCAGGTTTGAGACGGTGCTGGACTGCGGACTGTTCCACACCTTCGACGGCGACGAGCGGCCAAGATACGTGGCGAGTCTAGCGTCGGTCACCGAGCACGACGGAACTCTGTACGTGTTGTGTTTCAGTGACGATGGTCCCGATACTGGCCCGCACCCCGTCAGGCAGGATGAATTGAGAGCGGCGTTCAACCCCAGTAATGAATGGAGTGTCGCCGCCATCGAACCGGACCGGATTCAGACGAGATACCATGACGACGGCGCACCGGCCTGGTTCGCAAGAATCAAACGGATCTGAACTCGGGACTCGTCTGCCCCGGTCAGCGATTCCGCCACTCATGACTCGTGGGAGCTGAACATGAAAAATCCCGTCCCGGTGGAATCTGCCTCTGCATTCATCGACGAGAGAATCATGGAACTCGGAGACTGGCGCGGGAAGATGCTCGCGAGAGTGCGCTCCATCATCCACGCCGCCGATCCTGAGATCGTCGAAGAACGGAAGTGGGTCAAGCCGACATCGCCGGGGACTCCCGTCTTTTCCCACGGCGGCATCGTCTGCACGGGAGAGACGTACAAGAACGTCGTCAAGATAACATTTGCCAAGGGAGCCGCGTTGCAGGACCCTGCACGTCTATTCAACTCCAGCCTCGAAGGGAATGTCAGGCGCGCCATCGACATCCACGAAGGCGAGAAGATCAACGAGGCGGCCTTGCAGGACCTCATCCGCGCTGCCGTGGCGCTCAATCTCAAGGGCAAGAACGAGTCCCCTTCGGCTAAGCGGAGGGCAGGCTCCGGCGAGACTGGCCGGGGACCCCGGGCGGGCAAGAACCAGCCGAAGAAGGGGCCAGCGTAGGTTCCCACCCTTTAACGTCGTTTGCGTTCGATACCACGCGACCGTACGTTCCAGTCCGCTGCGGAAATCAACGGCTGGCGCGTAGCCCAAGTGGCGTCCCGCCACAGTGACATCTGCCAGGGAGTGTTTAATGTCTCCGGCACGCTCTTCGCAGTGCTGTGGTTCGCCTTTATAACGTTCGTCCGTCAGATCTCTAAGAACGAAGTTCAGACCACAGGCGTTCGGAAGGCAGTTTAACTAAAGACGGCTCTTTTATACCCTTGGCCTGTTGTCTGAGGAGGACTACGCGGAATGTCTGAATCATGATCGTTATATCCAGCAGGGGTGAGTAGTTGGCGATATACATCAGGTCCAAGCGAAGCTTGTCTTTCACCTCCGTGGAGTACTTCCCCCATACTTGAGCCAGGCCGGTGATGCCCGGCTTAACGTTCAAGCGCAGCCGGTAACCAGGGGTCTCGCGCTCAAACTGCTCGACAAAAAACGCGCGTTCCGGTCGCGGTCCGACGAAGCTCATGTCGCCCAACAACACGTTGAGAAGCTGTGGTAGCTCGTCAATCCGGCTGGCCCGCAAGAACCTCCCCACCCTGGTGATTCGTGGATCCTGTTCGCTGGCCAGCACCGGACCGGAGTGGCTTTCGGCGTCGACCTTCATGGTGCGAAACTTGAAGATGTGAAACAACTTTCCTTTTTGTCCGACGCGCTCCTGACGGTAGATGGCAGGGCCCTTCGAATCCAGACGGATTAAACAGCCCACCAGCAAAAGCAGCGGACTTACCAGCAGGAAGAGTAGTCCCGCGAATGCCACATCCATCGCGCGTTTTATTGCCTTTTGAGGGCCGCTTAGAGTTGGCGGCTCGACGGAAAACATCAGCAGATCATCCACCTGTTGCGTTCTCGAGCTGAATAGCAGCAGTTGAGCGATAGCTGGAACCAGCAATACCTCTTTCCCGGCCTGCATGCATAGGCTCACCACGTGATTCTGGTCGGCGAACCCTTCCCCAATCGCAATCGTGTCAACTTCAGGCAGCAAGGCGGGGAGGCTGGCGAGTTGGCCGGTTTGTAGATAGCGGTGCACACGGTACCAACCATGGGTTTCGACAAACTTCCGGGTCAGGGCAGAGGTTGCCGCGACGTCGCTGGCGATGACGAGCACGCGTCGCTGTCCGCCCATGTACGACTTGTGTAGCCACTGGCACAACAGTCGGCTACTGCCAAGGAGGGTGGCCAGGATGGGGAATGCGAGAAGAAAGATGGTTCGCGGGACAGCGAACGCCCGCTCCCAAAAGCTCAGCACGATAGCGGCTAGCACAATGATCCCCGCGCTGGCGACGGCAGAATGAACCAGAAACGACCTTGATTTGCGGAGCCAGTTGGAATACAAACCCGACAAGTAAATGCTGAGCAGGCTGCAAACGGAAACTGCGGGCAAGATTCGGAGGTACGCCTCCAGATTGGAGCGGAAGTTCTGCAGGTCAATACCGAATCGAATGATGAAAGAAGCGACGAAAGCTCCATTCACCAGCAACAAATCAAAGGCCGCCAGTGAAAGTTTTCTTCCCAGATATCTCGAAGGATGTTGCATGGATGACAGCTCCGGATTCGGAAAATGAGGTGAGTGGTTATAGAGATTGACTACGGCTTCAATATTGAAAGGCGGTCTGGCGACCGGGAAGTCCTCGTCGTGGCAATCGTTTGCTGGACGCGAGAGGGAGAGATCTCGATGCCAGCCTGCTGCGGGGAGCTTGCGAGAACGGCTTCATAGACACTGAGGGTTTCTCGGATCATTCGAGCCGCCGTGAATTGCTCTTGGAACAGCTTGCGGCCGGCCTGTGACATCCGTTCCCGGAGAATCGGCGAGGCGATCAAGCTGTGTAAGTTTTCCCGCAGGGCGTTGACATCGGATCGCGGAACCAGGAATCCCGTGTGGTCATGGCGAACGCACTCGGGCACGCCACCCACATCGCTGGCCACCACGGGCAGGCCTGCACGCATGGCTTCCAGAATGCTGATTGGAAGCCCTTCGTAATTTGAGGCCAGCACGAAGATGTGCGCCCTTGACAACAATTCCGGCACATCGTTCCTCGCGCCCAGGAACACGACGCGATCTCCAAGCCCAAGTCTCATGGCCTCGCTCCGTACTTGCGGAACCGTTGGACCTTCCCCGACAAACCAGAGCTTGAAGTCACCGTGCATTCCGGCCAGGGCCCGGAGCACAGATCGATGGTCCTTGGGCGGCGCGAAGCGCGCCACCATCACGATGTTCACCGGGGCGCCTTCCGCAGGCCGGGCCCGGAAAGAAACATCGGCGAGGCCGTTGTGAACCACGTTTATCTGATTCCTGGCAAGAATCCGATACCGGGACCCCAAGGCAGCGTCGTATTCCGATACGGCAATAAGTGAATCTCCCAGCCGGGCGCCGAGCCACTCACTGGGAATCGCGATGGCCTTGCGCAGAAGACGAGCGTTTCCGGTGAATGCAAATCCGTGCGCGGTGAACAGCGAAGGTACGCCGGCCATTCTCGCGGCCAGTCGTGCAAGCAGCCCGGCTTTCGAGGAATGGGCGTGGACCAGATCAGGCTGATATTTGCGAGTCAACTTATAGAGCGCGTGCACCGCCCGACAGTCGAGTCGCGGAGCGATCGGAGGCACAAGGTCCGGTAAGACAAAAACCGGAAGGCCCAAAGCGCGAGCTTCATCGGCGAGAAATCCCTCCTCACCCGTGGCCAGTGCGAGGTTGGCATAAGTCTTTAGAGCTTGCAGATAGGTGAGCACCACGGCTTGCGCGCCGCCAAGTTGGGATCGCGTAATTACGTATAGGATTTTCATACCTAAGCAGTCAGTCGGGCGACTTGTGTGGGTTTCGGTGTGGCTGCACAGTTTTCTGTTGACGGAACGTGTCGGCTAATTGGCGGGGATGTCGTTGACGGCGGAATCGGCTGCGCATGACGGCGCTATCATGCGTTTACCAAGAAAATCACGGTAGAGACTCTCCCACTTGGAGATGATCTGCGCCATGCTGTAGCGGGACAACACATACTCTCGGCCAGCCAGGCCCATCTGGCTACGCTCGAACTCCGGAAGTTCCATGACGGCTTGCATCGCATTCCGCAAGGCGCAGGAATTCGCGGCGGGCACTAGAAAACCAGTCTTGCCATCCATCACGATCTCCGAGGTTCCTCCAACATCGCTGGCGACGACCGGCAGGGCAGTGGCCGCAGCTTCGAGTAGTACGAGTGGCAATCCTTCCCAGAGAGAAGAAAGGACATAGCCATCAGCCGCGTTCAATAGCTCCGAGCAGTCCTGGCGAAAGCCGAGGAAACGGACGCGCCCCGTAATCTGCAGTTCCGCGGCCAGGCGTTCGAGTTGCGGGCGAAGTTCGCCTTCGCCGGCGATAAGGAGCGTAGCTCGGCGGAAGTGGGCGAAAGCCCGGAGCAGGTTGGGATAATCCTTAACTTCCCGCAGTCCTCCAATCGCTAACCATACAAATTTATCGCCGATGTCCAGGACTTTACGAAGTTCCTCGCGACAAGAATGGTCTGGAGAAAAGCGAACCGTGTCGATGCCATTGCTAACCACACGAAGCCGCTTTTCAGGCACGAGACCGCCGCGAATGTATCGGTGGGCAGCGGCCTGGCAGACGTTCGTGGTGACATCGCCGAGTCCGTCGGTCAAGCGATAAGCCAGATCGAGCAGCCGACCGCCTTCGCAGATCGAGTGCGCGGTCGAGATCACCACAGGTACTGAAACGAAAAGCCGGATGACGCGCGCCAGCAAGTTCGCTTTAACCATGTGCGCATGGAGAACGTCAGGTTTGAGAACTCTTAGGATTTTCGCCAGCCGCCAGATAGCCCGAGGATCGGCTTTGCCCTTCTTCATTGCGAGTGTCGTAACCCTTACGCCACAGGCCCGGAGCTCCGCCGCCAGCCGATCTCCTTCCGGCAACATACTGATCACCGTGATCTTCCAGCCGCGGCCCTGCAACCCTTTCGCCAGACTAGCAACTTGCGTTTCAGCCCCGCCAACTGGGTCAAGCGAAGTAATGAGAAAACAGATCGAACGCACGAGTTTTGACTTCCTACCGCACGCGATGGGTGCGGTCACAAAGAAGCAAGATATTTTCAGGACGCGCGATGTGGAGAGTTGGATCGAAACAAAGTGTCGATGTACGTTGCAGTGGCTGCGGGCACGGTGAACCTGGCCCATGATGCCTGATCTGGTTTGGCATGCTCGGTGGTGATGACTTCATACATTGCATCCGCCATGGCATCGATGTCGCCGACCGGCACTAGAGTTCCCAGGCTGCCGCCGCCGAGTATTTCCGACGGCCCGCTCGGGCAATTGGTCGAAACAATCGGAGATCCCAGCGCTAACGCCTCGATCAGAACCGTGGGCAGTCCCTCCCACGCCGACGATAGAACGAACACCGATGCTCGCCGCAGATACGGGTAGGGATTAGCCACGAATCCGGGCAATGTCACATCGTCGGATAGGCCCAGCTTCTTGATCAGCGCTTCCAGCACCGGACGTTCCTCTCCTTCTCCCAGGATCATCAGGCGCGCCGGACAACGCGAGCGTAATCGGGCAAAACTCGCGACCAGTGTCACGAAGTCCTTGGCCTTATTGAGCCGTCCCATGCCAAGTATCAACGGAGGTTGCTCTGACTGGAGCCAGGGATGCTCGACCGCGGCTTGGGCCTTCAAGAACAGGTCGCTGGTGATCACGGGATTGTGGATGATTCCCACCCGCGAGCGCTCCACTCCGAGGCAGTGCACTACTGCCGCCGCAGCTCCGGTAGAAACGGCGATAACGCCTGCCGCACGCCTATACGCGAGGCCGGCTACGCGGGCCAGCAATCTATCTTTAGGACTGCCCCCTTCCAAGATCCTCGTCCAGGTGCTATGGACGGCGGCGAAAATCGGGGTTGGCGAGCGGCTGAGGGCTGCGGCTGCGATGGCGGCGACACTGGTGTGATCTTGAAAACCAAGCAGGGCATCCGGTCGCGCCTGGCGAAGATACCGGGCCAGCGGCAGTATAGAGGAGACGATGCGCGACGCCTTCAAGTCCATTACTCGGACCTTGGCCGGCAAATCGGGCAGAAATGGGCCTGTGGCACTTGCCAAAACCACATCCACGCTAATGCCTTCGTCAATTAATCCGCCGGCAAGATTGACCAGCACACGTTCGGCACCTCCGCCACAGAGCGAGGGAGAGAACAGCGCTACCAACCGCTGGCGGGAGGGTGAAGGAGAAATCAAGGAAGACCAGCCTCTGATGCTTCCAGCTGCATGCTCACCGCCAGCCGCGCAGTTTTTTTGCGACACCGACCGCCGAACCCTTAGCAGTCATTTTGCCCTCGGATAAGTAGAGAATTTCCGCCAACCGGCTCGGCCGAACCATTCTGCTGAAACAATGCATCCCACCGCCGCAGGACATCTTCGACTCCGAACCGCTGCGCAACCTCCGGGGCGCGGAGTCGCAACTGCATTCGCTCTTTTGGATGGCTCATCAACCGATCCATCGCCGAGGCAAGCGCATGCGGGTCTTGGGGGGCAACCAGGAGACCATCCACTTGGTGCCGTACGATCTCGGCGGGGCCGGATGGGCAGTCGAAGGCGATGACGGGCACACCGCATGCCATCGCCTCGCAAAGCGCGTTCGGGAAGCCTTCGACGCGCGACGAGAGCACGAAAAACTCTGCTTCGGCCAAAAGGGGGAAGGGTTCAGGGACCCATCCCGGCAATGAGACGCGGTCGGCAATGCCTAACGAGAAGGCCAGCCTTTCCAGGCCTTGTCGTTCTGGGCCTTCTCCGAGAATGGTTATCGACCACTCCGGATGCTGTCTGGCTATTGACTGGAATGCGTACAACAGGAGATCGAAACCTTTGATTGGGTCGAGCCGGCCCATGGCAAATATCTTCTTCCCGGTCGCAGTGGTGCGGGAACCGAGCGAATGGACCCGCAGCGCCACTGGATTGGGGATCACAACGACCTTGTGTCGAGTGGCTCGCCCCAATCTTGCGGCGGCGCTCCCAGTCTGGCAGACGATGGCATCGGCAAACGGATAAGTCATCGCACGCAGCGCACTCCAGAGTCGACTGATCTTGAACTGCAAGGGGTCGCTGCGTTCGGAAACAATTACCGGCGCGCCTAATCCCGCGGCAGCAAGGATGGTCAGCACATTGGCGTTCGAGGTGAAACTGATGACTACCTCCGGCCGCGATTCACGAATCGCCGAGCGCAAAATTCGCAGTCGCCGCAGATTCGAGGTCAAGCCCGCAAGCCGATTCGCGGAAACACTTGCCAGTGGTAAGGGCCGGTACTGAATCGAGGCAGAAAGCTCGAACTCCTGGGGTCCGTTTTGCTCAAACGTAAGAAAACTGACCGTATGACCAACGTTGGCCCAGGCATTGGCAAGCGTCGACAGCACTCGTTCGGCGCCTCCGCCCCTAAGGGTTGGAATAACCAGAGTCAGGCGCATGAGGTCCCGACTGCCAACCCGGTCTGCGTTTTCATTTGTCGTCCCAGCAAACGGCGTGCTGTGGTTCGGAGGAACAGAAACGTACCGAAGTAAAACAATGAGGTTGCCAATGCGATGCCGGCCACTCCGAGGTACCGCATGCAAATGAGGTTCAAAACGATGTCGAGAGATAGATTCAAGGCGGCGCTTGCCATGATGAGGTCAGTACGCTTCATGGCAATCAGCAGACGGCCGTACAACATACCTACGGCGGTAAAGGCGAGTTGGAAGGCATACATGGCCTGGATCCTGGATACCAGCAGCGTGTCAGCCGGCGAAAAGTTGCCTCTCTGGTAAAGCACGCGCACGATCGTAGCGGAGAACCAAATCATCACCGCGGCCAGTGGCACCATCAAGCAGGAGACGATCCAGGAGTACGTCCGCACCGTACGTTGGCAACCTTCCCAGTCTTGGTTGGCGACCATTTGGGAAAGGTACGGCACTACGGCAGTACTCAGTGAGAACGAAGTCAGGCTGACCAAAACCGTGACGATCCGACTTCCGTAGCTCAAGGCTGCGACGCTGCCCGGCTCCAACATCGCAGCCATGGACTGGTCAACCAGTACCACTCCGCTGCTGAGCAGGCCCGCGACGATTAGGGGCGCGTACTGCGAACCAACCTGGCGTAGCTCGGCGCTGCGGCCATACCAGCGGAATTCCAGGTGAAAACCACAACCGCGCAACGCCAAAGCTACGGTTAAGGCCTCGATAGCAGCTCCGAGAAGCGCACCCACAACCAGGACCGAAATTCCCCACCGGCGCGCACCGGTCATCAAGAGAAGCAGCGTCAGCGCCGGCGTCATCAGTGACATGAGTGCCGGCAGCGCAAATCGGCCGCATGCATTTAACACTGCCCCGCAGTTGCTGGCGATGCCGCTTAGCAGGATCAGCGGCAGCAGCGCATAGAACAGTCGAAGCGTCAACGCCAGTTTTGCCGGCGGAAACTGGTGAGCCACGCAGCGCAGAATCCATGGCCCCGCCGCCACCAAGGCAACACAGATCGTGAACAAAAGGCCTTGGCTCCAGAGCATGGCACTGGAAAACAATCGCTGCGCGGCGGAATCTCCCTGCCCGGTTCGCACCTGGATGAATGTGGGGATCAAGGCGGAATTAAGCGTGATCGCGACCAGCGTCACTACAAATGCCGGTAGCATAAAGGCGATGAGAAAAGCGTCCAAAGCATCGCCGCGGCCAAAAAAGCTTGCCACGGCCAATTCCTTCGCGGTGGCAACCATCTTTACCCCTACCGAGAAGACACCCACGGTGGTCGCCGCACGAAAAATATGCTGATTCGCGGTCCGCGGAGAACGAAAGGCCTGCAGCAACCCACATTGCAGCGAAGTTATGGCTCGCGAACTCATTGACGGTGATTCCCCGCGAACATACTGCGATCGATCAGGGCTGCATAGATGCGCACGACCCGTTCAGCCCAGTGTTCGACAGAATAGTTTTGCAGAATGAAATTCCGGTTCGCGTCTGACCAGCCACGACGCCGCTCCGCAGCGCTAGTCAGCACCTGCGTCATGCGCTCGGCCAGCTTGCCTTCATCGAAGGGCGTGAGAATGACACCCTCACTTGCAGAAACCGCTTTCACCCCCGGAATGTCGGTTGAGATTATGGGCAGTCCCGCAACCATTGCCTCCCCAACCGTGTACGGAGAACCTTCCCACCGGCTGGACGACACCAGGCAGTCGCTAGCTGCGTAAAGATCACCAACCGTCTCGACCGGCGGAATGATACGTAACCAGGGAGGAAGCTGGGGGCCGGTCACCTTCCTGGCTGCATCGGCTGTGATCTCAAGCCCAACCATGACCAGCGCGAAGGGTCTCCCTTCCCGGATGCGTCGGCAGGCCCGCAAAACCAGGTCAACTCCCTTAGTCACGGGATCCCAGCCGAAGTGCAAAAACGTGAACACCTCTTCGCCGATGGACCATGACTTTCGGATTTCGCTACGAGTTGTCGACACTCGTTGCACCCGTGCGAGGTCGATGCCATTTTCGACGGTCGTGGCATGTGACGGAGATATACCGCTTTCGATGGCCGCATCCCTCAACTGGGCGGAGACAGCGATGACAACGCTATCGGGCGCCAGCAGGCGATTTCCCACGAGGTCCTTCAATCGGGTGCTGAAGGGCCGCGCCGTCGCCGGACCGGCGGAGTGGCGATGCCACAGTAGCCGTATCTGCGGCCGCCGACACAGCAGTCGGGCGGCGGCCGCTTCGATTTCGTATTGCCGGCTGAAGTGGGTATGGATGATGACTGCATTTTCGCTGCGGGCCAGATGCGCAATTGCTAACGTGCTCAGCGCCACAGCGGATGGCTCCGGCAGCAGATGCACCGCGATGCCGTGGTCTCGCAGCATCGCAATCCAGCGTCGTCCCTGGGCGCCGCGCGGCAATCCCATCACCTGACGCAATCCCATTCGCCGGGAGTAACGGCTGAGGGCGCACATCGAGGCCAGGAAGTTACTCGAGTATCTTGCCTTGAAGTTGGCAACGTGCAGGACTGTGGGCTCCATGGGCAGAATGGGGGCGTGATCGCAACCGGCCAGCGCTCGGGCGCTGAGCGCCGCTCCCGGCTTAGGTTGTTTTCTCCACTACGAACACCAGCATGTGGCCGGTCACATCCACCGAAAGCACTCGGCCCAGCACGCGGCCGAAGGTGTTCAGCCGGACGCCACCGCTCTCCTGGTCCCACCGTGGACCCACCAGACGGCCAAAGTTGTGGGCGAGTCCTTCAGCGGCGAAGGCGCTAGTATTTTCCAGGACCTTGAACCCGGCCTGGTGCAGAAAATGCAGCATCTGGCCCCGGCTGAACTCATATTCAAAGAAGTACCAGCCTTGCCGGTTTCGTTCGAGGGAAGGAAACCAGCCTGCGACCGAACCCGACCTGGCATCCGCCATCGCTATGCCGTGAGTTGGTTTTCCGGCCATGCGCCTCAGCCATAACGAAGCGCGCAACCAGCCGGATATGCGATAGAGAAATCTTCGCAATCGGCCGCCAAACGGAACGGTGATGATGGCGATTCCCCCGGGACGCAGCACCCGATGAAATTCTCGCAGGGCCGCCAAGGGCCCGGCAATCTCGTGTTCGACTGCGCCGAGGGAGATGATGGCCCCGAATTCGTTGTCGGCAAAAGGCAGGGCTCGTATGTCACCTTGCACAAAGCGAGCCGCGGGAATTTGCGATTGCGCGCGCTGGCACAGTTCGTGGCTCCAGTCCAGGCCCGTCGCACTCCAGCCGTGGGAAGCCGACCACGCTACCCAACGGCCCGAACCACAGCCGGCTTCGAGGATGGGTTGATGATCGGGGAGCCAGCGCCGGAAAAGATCGGCCAACTCGTATTCCTCGCACCGCTCAATCTGGCGTTGCAACGGCGCCGACATAAAGCTACGCTCAAACACCGCGCGAATGGGATTTGGCGCCTCCTCAACCGGCAACTGCTCGCTCACTTGCGAAAGCGCGTCTTGCAGGCTCAAGCTCATAAGTACTTCACCGCTGAACGCGAAATTACCGCGGAACCTGGGTGAGCGCAGAATATTCGGCCTCGAACCGCTTTGCGTCCTGCTTGACTTCACTAACGACGGGACGCCATTTATAGGCGGCATTATGGGGTATGGTGTTCATCATCCGGACGGCGATGGGAATGTCCGGCAAATTGGCCGCTAGTGCGGCTTCGATCCGCCTCTTATCTTCCGGACCAAAACCAGGCCTTGGTACCAGTTGCAATTCCACGGAATAGTCTTCGCGCTGTGCCGCCATGAACTCGCCGACCAGGAAATCCTTC
Organism: uncultured Acidobacteriaceae bacterium; assembly: GCA_963721155.1. Taxonomy (GTDB): domain Bacteria; phylum Acidobacteriota; class Terriglobia; order Terriglobales; family Acidobacteriaceae; genus Bog-257. The sequence continues at coordinate 500,744 of CAVRID010000012.1, forward strand.
AATAAGTGAGGAAACTGGATCCCGTGGATAAATCGTCCGCCCGGCAACCAGACTCTATCGGTGGTTCGACCCAGGACTTCCTTCAGTTGAAACGTCGGATGCCCGGGACGGCCGCCGACCGGGAAATGGCCTTCGTCGCCGATACGGTATCGGATCATCGGCATGGCATCGGCGTGCAACTTGGTGACCAGAATGGCGGAGTTCTCCGCATCGGTTTCTGGTTCGATCAGCACGTTCTCCCAATTGACGCGAAAATCCAGTGAGGATTCAGGACGCGGCTGCCAGGCCATTAACCCTATGTCGCGGCTGCCGTATTGCTCGTGCAGGGGACGGCGAAAGGTGTGCAGCACTGCCTCGCGATGACGGATATCGAGCTTTTCAGCACCGGTGACGAAACATCGTGAGGGATAATCCGCCTTGTACCCGCGCTCTAGCACATGTTCGGCCAGTGCCCCTAACGCGCTAGCGTAGGCCACAATACAATCAGGCCGGTAAGCTTCAAGGACCGCATGGGCATGGTCTAGGTGTTCGGGAGACAAGCGGAAGCAATCGATCCAGCGGCGGTTGTGGCAGAAACTCGAGAGGCGGTCAACGAGCTTGTCGCTGGCGACCGGATCCAGATTATGTCCCCAGAGTAAAGCCGTCCGGCTGCCGATCGGCGCCCCTAAAGACTCCATCTGCCGTTCGACACCAGCCATACCCCAGCCCAGATCCTCCGGCCCTACCCAAACCGTGACGGGCACGCCTGTGGACCCTCCGGTGGTCATCCTGATCCTCTGACCGGAGCCCACCGCGCCGGATAACAATCGGTCGCCTGCGCTGTGGATGTCAGATTTCTCCAGAATCGGCAAGCGGGAAAAGTCGTTGAAGCTGAAATCGGCGTTGGGGTCGAACCCCACACTCGCGAACAGCTCCGCATAATAAGCGGTGCTACGCGCTGCATGGCGCGCTGTCACTCGCAACTGCTGCAAGATCCATTCCGTTTTGCGCGATTCGTTCCAGCCTGCGCTTTGGCTACGGAAGGCCAGGGCCCGGCGTCGCGCTAGCGCAACCGGGCGACGTGAGGCGCGCAGAAACTGCTGCATACGAAGAGCTGGCAGCAAGATGCGCCGCGATAATAGTTGATGAGAGTACCGCAAACGATCATCGTCACTCGGAAACATGTTTAGCAAGTTACAAACTCGTTTCGTGGGAATGGCTGTGTAAGTTGGGGTAGAGCTCTTATTGGAGGCGTCTCGGCTTGATAAGCGGCCTCTGCAATGCCAAGAATGATCGCCCATATGAGGAGCGCTTTTGGTGTGCAAAATGTAAAGTCAACGGTCTGCGTGATTGCAAACAGACTGAACAACACGAGGGAGAGCTGGCGTCGATGTAAATAGCTGCTCACAATTCGATGGACTAGCAGACCGCCAAAGAACAGCGCCGGCGCACCCAAGCCCCACGCGAGCTCCAGTTCGATGTTATGAAAGCTGGAAGGCGCTACAAATCTGCCAGCGTCAGCGGGTACACCAAATGCAGCCAAGACCGAGGGCGATGTGTTGTAGCCGTTGCCAAGCCACGAAAATTGATGATCCTGGGCCAACGATAGACCGTAATTCCAGATAGACGTTCGGCCGTTCAAGTCTTGGTACGAGCCTGAGCTAAATACACGGTCAACCGGGTAATGCTGTGAGGCGAGTTGCGGTGCCAGGGCCCATGTCGCAATCACCAAACCGAGCACGATGAGAAGAGCTTTTCCGTAGCCGCCTCGACTGTCAGTAGGTTTGGACATCGCAAACAACAAGACTGCCAGCAGGCAAAACGATACCCAACAAGTGTTGCTAAATGTCAAGACTAGATAGACCAGCGCGATTGCCAACACCCAAGGACGGCACCGCACCAAAGCAATCAACGCCACAGCAGTCACGAGCTGTGCGAAGCTGGCAACGGACATAGCCGAACCAAACATTCGGTAGAAGCCGACCGTCAGGCTCGAGACAAACAGAGCGCTTGTCGCCGTGACAAAGAACACCAGAATGAGAATCGCTTCTACTGCACGCTGCCCCACGCGCCTAGCTACCCACAAGGTCCACGTGAAAACTGCCGCGAAGCGAAACCAACAGAGAAGCCCATCGAAGAATGCCCCTTGAGGAAAACGTGTGTTAAAGAAGCTGAGCGAAAGTATGAACACTCCATAAGCCAGCATCGCGAAGACCCCGACGCGCATAGTGAAGCGTCTTCGGCAACCGTCGATAAACATACCGGCCATTAGCAAGACGTCGCCTATATTGAGGAAGCCAGGATGCCAACTCACCTCTGGTGTGGCGGCAGGGTAGATCGCCGAACTGCGCAAACCTGCGTAGATGAGAATCGCCATGGTCGAACATGGCGCAAACGTGATACAGGCGACGATACCTCGCCACAAAGCGCGCGAACGTTGCCCTGTCATGTTCGGAACGGTAAGCGTCGGAGTGGACATTATTAAGGAGTTCTCAACGTGAGTCTCAACTACACACTAGAATCGATAATGGCGTCGACGGCGCAAACATGCCGTAGGTCATGAAGCTCTGCACGCCCACCTTGGCGGCGCTACGCGGAACATAGACGATGAAGGCAAGCAGGCCGGCCGGCCGGCCGGCTCGCCAAACTGCAACATATAATCCCACGGCAGCGTGAAAACATAGAGCCCAAGAGTAGGAATACAATCCTCCGCATCGGAGTATTATGCGCAGTTCGTGAATGGTTCATACGAATCGGTGATGCGTGGCAGAGCGACCTCAGCCGGCTTCCGCAGCACGATCGAGAAGCTCTCGCACACCTGATCACCAAAAAAGTAACGAGCCAGCAATTGCCATATCCGCCACAGCACATGCGCGGGCAAGAAAAAAGAAAAGTAAACACTCATGTAGTAGCTGTAGACCGTCTCGGCCTGAATGCCGGCGGCGTGCGCCATATCGATAAAGTCTCGCGGAGTGCAGCGATCGTAGTACGCCGGGAATCCGTGCTCCCGGCCGGTCCCAGGAAAGATGGTAAACAATACCCGCCGCTTCCATTTTTCGGGCAGCAGCATGTTTAAACGCGCGAACAGCGCGTTGCGGCAGGGCACAAATACGAGTGCGGCCGCTCCCGGCTTTAACAAGCTTGCGATGCCCCGAAGCGCTGCCCGGGTGTCGCTTACGTGTTCCAAGACCGCCTGACAGACCACCAGATCGGCGGAATGGTTTCCGGAAAAAGTACAGATGTCGGCGCAAAATACCTCGTCGTAAGCGCCAGCCGGAGCTACCGTCAGTTCGTCTTGGGTGATATCGATCGCACAGACATGCAAGCCCAGCCGGACCTTCTTTTCGACCTCAAAGAATGGGTGCTTGCCTCCGCCAACGTCGTAGACAGTCATGGCCGAGGCGAGGTAGGCAGGAGTTACGACCTGCTTGAATTGCAGCGCGCCATCGAGCGTGCAGCGGGCTGGCAGCAATCGATCAAAGGCCTTGCACCAACGTCGTTGGGTTGCGATCAGGTGTTGCAGGCGTTCGGCCATGAAAGCCTTATTTTCTTAACACTGTATCTCGGCCGACGCGAAGGAGACCGCATAGGCCCGGGGCCTAAAGGAGGAACTAGAACCGATAGATTATGGCGCCCACCGCTGCCGCCATGCCGTACGTCATGAAGCTCTGCACTCCCACTTTGGCAGCGCTCCGCGGAACATAAAGAATGTCCTGGTCATGCAAGGCCGGATCGGGCCCCTCGGCTCGAACAATCTGATTGATGTTGACCGTGATCTCAGTCCGCCCCTGGGGGGTCTTGCGCAGCAAACGCACCGATCCCAAAGCTGCCGTAGGCTTGGTACCCGCTGCCGTAGCAAGCGCCTGCAAAACTGTCACGTCGTCGTCAGAATCCATCAGGAATCCGCCGGGTTTTATAACATCGCCGACCACGTAAACCACGCCGGCCGGCTTGACGTAAACCGTGTCGCCGGCGTCAATCGCAGGGTTTCCCCCGGCAAAGTCGGGATCACGCGAGAAGCGTACCGTCTCCGGTGCGAGTGGATCAGCGTGCCGGGTGACGACGATCGTCTTGCCCGCGCGCGGGGTAAAGCCGCCCGCCGCCGAGACGAAATCGAACAGATGATGAGAACCCATGAGGGGATACGCGCCGGGGTGGTTGACTTCGCCAAGAACAAAAACCGTCTGACTGGCATACTCGGAGACGAATACCGCCACCTGCGGGTCCTTCACCAAATCTCCGGAGACCAGCCGCTCGCGGATCAGGTCTTGCACCTGCTGCGGCGTCATGCCGCCGACCAGGAGTTGGCCGAGCAGCGGAAACGTTACTTCACCATCGCCGCTGACGCGCACGTGAGTTGTGAGTTCGGGCGAATCGAAGACACTGATGTCGAGCAAATCGCCGGCGCCGAGATTGACCGGCCCGCCGGTGGCGGTCGTGATCATGGAGTTGAGGTTGGGGTTGATGCTACCGGCCCCGCTCCCCGGGGCTGGAGTAGTGGCTGCGGGCGAGCTGGCATTCGGCTGCATTTGCACCTGGCTTGACGAAGGCGGAATCGCCGGCGCAGCGCTGGGCCCTGCCGGCACTGAACCCCAGAAAGGGACGGAGGGATCCTGTTGCGCAGGTAGAGCAACCGAGTTGAGTGCAAGCAGTAGCATCAGCCCGATGCCCTTGGTGATGGTTTTCATGTCTTACCTCAGCTCTTCAGCGCTCTGTCGCGGTGGTGTTCGCTGCACACGTCGCCGTAATAGCCGTAATAGCCGTAATGTTCCGAAGAATTCAGGTTTAGATCGTTGACGACGATCCCTATGGCGCGGGCGTGGACCCGGGCCAAAAGATCACTTGCCCGACACAGAGTTTGACGTCCGGTTTGGGCGCAGCGCACCACCATCAGCACGGCGTCGGACATGGTGGCCACGATGGCCGCATCCGTCCGGCCCAACACTGACGGCGTATCCAGCACGATGTGATCGTAGTCCGTCCGCCACTGTCGCATCAGCTCCCGCATTCGATCGGACCACAGCAATTCCGTCGATGAGACCGGCGTTTCACCAGCCAGCAGGATGTGCAAGGTCGGCAACTCTGGCAAGGAGACCACCGCCCTGGCAAAGTCAACTTTCCCGCTTAAGCATTGGCTGAGACCCTCCGAGCTGACAATGTCTAAACGTGTTTGCATGCCGCAAGGGCTCTGCATGTCGGCATCGACCAGCAGCACGCGCCGTTGCGACTGCGCCAGAGTGGTTGCAAGGTTGATCGCGGTTATGGTTTTCCCCTCGCCTGGAATGGCGCTGGTAATCACCAGCACCCGCGGAGCGGCCCCCGGCGCTCCCAGCAGCAGGGTGGTCCGCAGCGCCCGAAAAGCCTCGGCGAAGGTTGATTGGGGACGAAGCAGCGACAGCGGCTTAATGCGCTCGGGGTTTTGCAGAAGAGTCCCGCTGCGGGTCTTCAGTCGTAGTTTTACGTGGGGCACAACGCAGAGCACAGGCAAGCCGGCGAGCCACTCGGCCTGCGCCGGCGAGCGAATGGTGTCGTCGAGATTTTCCAGCAGGAAGGCCAATCCCACGCCGCCCGACGATCCCACCATGAAGGCGACCAGCAGACTCAGCAGCACCAGCGGCTCAGCGGGAAGGACGGGAATTTCGGCAGGGTCGACCACGGCGACATTGGTCGACTTGAGACCGGCGGTGATGCCGGCCTCGTTCAGTTTCTTCATCAGGTCTTCGTACAAGTCACGGCTGGCATCCCCTTCACGTTTGAGAATCAGATACTCGATGCCGGCCTCGTTCATCTTGTAAGCCTGTTGCTTGGTCTTCTCGACTTCGTCGGAAGCCATCTTCTCCGCTCTGGCGGCCGCCTGGTATTCGGCCTCCAGACGCTGACGAACATTTAACGCTTCTCTCTGCAGCGATGATTCGACTTGCGCCAGCCGGGTGCGCAACTGTTCCACCCGGGGGTATGCGTCGCCATACTTCGTGCTGAGCTCCGCATACTGATTATTCAGATCCGCCTGTTGTCCGCGCAGAGCCTGCAACGTCGCGGTTGGCGCAATCTCGGCGATTACCTCGGGGTTGACGCCGAGCGCTTCCCGGTATTGCGCTTCGTGCAGGATACGGTCGGCCTGGGCGGTGGCCAACCGCTTGTTCAGTTCATCCAACTGGGAAAGAACGATGTTATGGGTCTCGTCGGTGCCGATGATGCCGTTCTTCCTTTGAAATTCGACAAACTCCTGCTGGGAGGTTTCAACTTTTTTCTTTAAATCGTCGAGCTGCTTGGTGAGCCACTCGGAAACCTGCATGTTCGCATTGAAGTGGGTGCGGAAATTTCGTTCCAGGTAGGCGTTGGCGGTCGCAGTGACGATGTCTGCAGCCAGCTTGGGATTGCGGCTGCGGAAGCGCAATTCGACCAGTGCGGTTTTCGGCACGGAAGCCACGTTCAATCGATGATGGAATTCTGTCATCAACGCAAAACGGCGAACCGGACTGATTTCCTGCGGTTTCGTCCCCTCTCCGGATTTGATGGCGAGAAAATCCGGGTTCTCATCCAGCCGCAGTTGGCGGATAACGTCCCAGGCCACGGTGTCGGATTGCATGATCCGGACCTGGGTTTCCTGTATGAGGGCAGGATCAGCGGCTCGATTGACCTCATCTCCGGCGATACCCAAGGGCACGGCACTGTCTGGGTTGATGACCACGCGGGCCGTAGCTTCATACCGGCGCGGCGACTTAAGGCAGTACCCTGCGGCGAGTGCGAGGGCAAGGCCAATACAGCCGGCGATCAGCCACTTGCGCTTGCGAACGACCGCCCACATCTCAGCCAGCGAGATATCGCCTCGCGGGGGGCCCCCTGTCATGCTCAGAGGCGCACTGTTGCGGATTGGACTTAGTGAGTTTTCCAAAGGAGACTCCGTAGAGAGTGGCCAATTCAACTTCGCATTTTTCCTCTCGAAGCGCGACGAAGCGATATGGGATGAACCTGCAAAAGAGTCAGCCGCGAGTGGATACGAGCAACAGATGAGACTGGGCCGGCTTCTCCGCCAGCGCAGCATACCAACGGTCGACGCAAATGCAAGTGGCTTCCTCCAGAGATTCCGTGGATAAGCGTTCCCCGGCCAGGATGGGGTAGAAGTCTTTCAGGGCGACAAAGGTAGCGATGAACGCAAGAATGGTGACGCGCATGTCGAACCTTTGCGTTTCCACCAGCTCGGGCCAGCGGGTCAGGTAATCGCTGGCGGCCTGCAGTATCTGGCGCGCGTGGTGCCGATACAGATCATCGAGGTCCTCGCTGTACTCCAGCACACTGAAGTGCACCAACCGTACCAGTGCAGGTTGCTGCAACACGGCCTGCATGATGACCTGGAACAGCGCCAGCATGGCAGCATGCGCATCGCGGGCCGCAGCCAGCTTGGCGATCAAATCGGAGCGCAGACGGACCTTTGAGAACTCGGCGTCGAGGGTAGCGATGAACAACTCCCGTTTGCCCGGATAATGGCGATAAATCGAGGTCTCATTGACCTCTGCGGCGCGTGCGATCTCACGCGTACTTACCCCGTTGTAGCCGAAGGTCGAAAAAAGTTCGGTGGCAGCATCAACGATCCGATGGCGGGTCTTTACCGGGTCGGAGTTAGGCATTGGTTCTCTCACCTGCGACAGCCACGGGGTATATGGCGGCGAAGCTCAGCTGGCGACTTAGGGACCCAGCGCTCCTCGCGACCGGTTCCAGTTCATCCCAATCGACCTCCACGGATACGCTTTGCATGATCAAGTCCAGGCTGATGATCACCCGGATGTGGTTCTTGCTGCGAACCACGACACCTTCCATACCGGCCAAAGCGCCACCTCGGATGCGGACGCGTTCGCCCACTTTCAAGAATGGGTGCGGCTGAGCGTTGCGGGCATGCAGCCCGGCCCGGAGGGCATCGACGTCGCTGTCGGGAAGCGGTGTAGGTCTGCCGCCGGCGCCGACCACCCACAGTACACTGGGGACCTCGAGCACGCGCACGCGCTCGCCAGGCGAGATATGGGCAAAGATGTAGCCCGGAAATAACGGCAAGTCCAGCTTCTTAGTGCAACGATTCTTCCAGCGGTGCTCAACTTGATATTGCGGCAGATAGCTCTCAATTTCACGAATGCTGAAGCGTTTGGCAACCTGCACTTCGTGTGATGGGCGGACATAGATGGCGTGCCAGTGTCTGTCCGTTTCACTTTCACAGGCGGCCGGAATGTCGCTGTCAATCTTCATTGTGTTCTCGCAAGACAAGGCTTCGCCATGGCCACTTAGCAGATGCTTTCCCCCTGGTACTTGACGGCCAAAGGTCCAAGGCACCCGCCTCAGTAACGAAAGACTGGCTGCTCTAGATATCGTCAGGAGCAAGCGTTTGCTTGATTAATTGCAAATCAATGGCCATCGCATCGGGTGTCGTTGAGGGTTCGACTGCTTCGACCGATTGTGGTGATGGCTCGGCCGGATGGCTACCGACTTGGGGTCTTAAATGTAGGACTCAGATTGGTTTCCAACTAGATTTCACGGGGACTAAGGGCCCGTATGCAATTCCAAGAGACAAGTTTCCGCTGGATTTACAAATCCTTAGCGACGGACCCTTTGGCGCGACAACCGTAAGTTTGTTAACGAATTCTTAGGGTAGTGCAGCGTCTATCGCCGGCCCGTCACATCCAGCGTCAACCATCCTTCTTTTACGGTTCCCATCTCTGCATTGGCAAATGCAACGGAATGGCTGCCCGGCATTGGGTTCGCAATTCGCAGCACCACCGTCTTTAGATGATCGGGCATGGTTTGGAGCGCAACGCTAAACTCTGCAACCTTTCCCGGCAACAGCGTCGGGAGCGGCCACAGCGTGCGCGCTCGACCCACTGCCTTTCCTGTCTCATTAAGCCATTCCACTTCCACTGGCCAAGCATAGTAAAAGGGTGCTACGCCGCGATTTTCGATCCTCACTGTCAGGGTCGCCGATCGATTCGTCGCCCGTACCAGGCGTGTCGAGGTGCAGAAGAGCGTGTACCCAAGCATCCGTTGTGCCCGCAAAGCATTGGTTTTCTCCGTCGCCGTAGGCGCCGCCCGGAATATGCCTGAGGTGAACATAAAGGTTGCGTGTATGGTTGCAATCGCCGTGGTCAAGTCCTGCCCCCGAGCGTTGGGCCATGCGTCCCAAAGCCCAGCCTGAAGCGGCGGGAAGATTTCTCCTCCCGTGGGATGCTGTTGCCAGCTTTCCGTCATTTTGGCTAGCTGCATGCCGGGCCAGAATTGCCGGCTGCCCGTGCCGATGGTGTCCTGCAGGAACGAATCGTCGTGAAATCCAAAGTGCGTCAGCAATTCGTGGTCAGTCGTCACTCCGGCCGTTCGCACCAGCACCGGGGTCCGTTTAAAACTCTGTGCATACGCTTGCAGCAGAGCGTCCTTGTCTTTCTGTGCCATGGCCCATCCTGCCGGCTCGCCAGGTAGCGGATGCGCGAGCACATGCCACTCTCCCCAAAACCCGTACAGGCCGGCCGTTAGATAAGCAATCCGCGCGTCACCGTCATATTTCAACCCAAACGCGTGAATAAAACTCAGCAAGCACTCCATCAGACGTGGGTCGCTGTAGTCGGGGGCAACACTAGGGACTGCGCTCTTCAGGTTGTCCTCATCGTCGTAGGCAAATGTTTTCAGCCCGGCACGCAGAAGATATCGAGGAATTCCAGCTCGGCGCCTTTGGATTGTCAACATAAAACCTGAAGATCGCCTGGTTCCCATGTCCCGCAATCATCCTCAACTGCTGCTCCAGCGCAGTCCAGTCGTAGATATTTGGTCCCTTCACCACAGCCGACAGCGGCAGACTAAACCACTCCATGGAGTGTGGAAAGCTGGCAGGATCGCGTTGCGCGACGGCGTACGGCACTAACCCGCGTAGCGGATTCTCATCTACGCCCGGTGCGTCTGCGCGAAAGACCATAGAATGCCACTCCTGGGCGGCTGTCGAGCCACTGGCAATCAGTAGCCACGCCACCATTGCAAGGATCGTCATTCCTACTCGCGTCGGGCATGCGGTTCTGTGCACAGCGTCCCCTTTCCTGGCTTGTGAGCCCGGTAGAGCCAAAACGGCAAACGCGATCAATATCGTGGCGAAAGGAGCACGCGACCACGACTATCTGCTGGAAGCTGCGTTTGGACTGGGCGGTGAACTTGATGTTATAGGAACATCGTGAGCGTCCGCCCGATCTCTATTGTTATCGGCTGAGAAGGGAGAAACTCTGAGTCTACACTCGACAGGATAACCGGAAAGGCAATAACGCCTGCGCCGGACCGCGTTTCAGACGCGACGGCTACGGCTGACTCTTAACCGGACCCAGTATCAATGCGACTTGGAGTGAGCGTGCACACGGTAATCGGGCTTCGGGTAGGAAAAAGCATCGGTCAGCGTGGTGATCTTCATAGCGCCTTTGAGCTGGTCGAGACTCGCAGGCGTCCTGGCAGTCACTGTCACCGCCTCGCCCGGCAGCAGGTCGAAATAGTTGTCGGAGAGTTGGATGTTTACGTCTCCTAGGGCTTCAAATGACAGGAAAACATTCCGCGCCAACACCGGCGACCGCAGCGTGATCGTGTAGCCCTCTGCTGTCTGGGTCACTTGAGTTTCGATGGCCGGGTTCGTGGGTAAATCAAGATTGCGCATGGTGTCGAAAAATAACAGATTGCGCGAGACGATCTGGCCTCCGACGACGAAATCGAATGCCAGGAAAGTCTGATCTGGACCGGGAGCGCTGGGCAGATCTTTCGGGTTGACGCTGAAATAGACGGCACTGGACTGGGCCGGGACCTGGACGTCTTGTGTTTTATCGAGCAAGGTTTTGCCGCTGAAGTCGAGCAAGCGCATCCTGATTTGACCGTTCACGGGCTGCAGCTTGTCAGAAACCACATACGCGTCCACCACTCCATCATGGAGGACGGGCGAGATGAGCAAGTCGTTGTAGAAACGCCGGGCGTAATACTGCAGGGCTTTCCAGCGTCCGTAGTAGTCGATGCTGGACCACGAAGCCACCGGCCAGCAGTCGTTCAGCTGCCAATAGAGTGCGCCCATCGTACGCGGACGGTTTCGCCGCAGATGCTCAGCGCCCACCTTGATCGCCTCCGCTTGCAACACCTGGCTGAGATAGACGAACGACGCAAAATTCCGCGGCTCGGGATAGTCTCGCAGCATATAAGTGAGAATGCGCTCGTTGCCACCATGGTTCTTCTGGTGTGATTGCATGACGACGGAGTCGATGGCGAGGTCGTTTGTTTGCGCGAAAGTGAGAATGGTGCGCATCTCGGGAAAGGACTGGAAGCCGAACTCCGACATGAAACGCGGGTTTTGCAGGTTGTAATTCTCGATGGGCTCCAACGCGTGCCACACGCCCCAATAGTGCATGTCGCCATAGTTACTGTCTTGCGAGTTGGCGGGCGTCTCGAAGTTTGCGCTGGGCGAACTTGGCCAATAGGGAACTGGTTCGGCATATTGCGTCACCACCGACTTGAGGATGTCGTGAAACATGACGACATAGTCCTGCCACACGCGTTCACTCTGCAGTGGAGGAATGCTCAGACGATAGGCGATGCGGTCGGCCCAGTTGTCCCAGCCCACTTCGATTTCATTGTTGCCGCACCACAACACAATGCTGGGATGATCGCGTAGTCGTTTGACTTGCTGGGTGGCTTCCTCCCGCACGTTTTCCTGATAGGCGAGATCGCCGGGCACCATGTCGCCACCGAAGGCAAATTCTTGCCATACCATCAGCCCCAACTCATCGCAGATCTCGTAAAAATCGTCGGACTCATAGATGCCGCCACCCCATTCGCGAACCATGTTCATGTTGGCGTCGCGTGCAGCCTCCAGAATCTGACGATGCTTTGCGGGAGTCACACGGCTGGGGAAGCTATCGAACGGAATTACATTAGCGCCCTTGGCGAAGATGGGAATGCCGTTGATCACGAAGGTGAAGCTCCTGCCCCACGTGTCCGATGTGCGGCGCAGTTCTACTGAACGTAGACCGGTTCTGAGCTCCGAGGTGGCGATGACCTCCCTCCCCACGCGAACTGTCACTTCAAAGCGGTAGAGGTCCTGTGGGCCGTACCCGGCTGGATACCACAGCTTCGGTTCAGCGATCCGCAAGGGAATAGAAGCACGGTTTGGCCCGGCATCAAGTTGGACGGTCTGGGTTGCGACGGTGGTCCATTTGTTAGAAGGGTCAGCGCTACGGATGGTAACGGTTGCCGTCATCGGCCGGCCGGCTTCCACTTGGAGATCAGCGGCCAGCGTCGCCAAGTCATGTGTGACTTTCAGTTGCTGGATGTGAAAACTCGAGATGCGCGCCCCGTCCCACATCTCCAGCCGTACCGGCTTCCCAGATGCCGATGGTTACAAAACCCGGATCCCAATCCCAGCCATACTGATAAGCCGCCTTCCGAGTGTACGGAGCGGTAGCAACGTTCTCCTCGTTGCCGGCGTTCACGGTTGAAATCGACGGCAGTGGATAGGGAAGAGCCTTTACCTGGGGAATCATTGAGGTA
>CAVRID010000013.1:0-41524 GCA_963721155.1 uncultured Acidobacteriaceae bacterium
ACATCCAGATCGTGATGAAGGGCATTACCGACGCAAAGGAACTGATTTCGTCAGTGATGGAAGAGATCCGAAAAGCGAAAGAAGCGCAGTGAACCCTCTAAATGCGGCTAAACAGGCCCCGATTGTTTGTGAGATGGCGATTTATCGCCAGCTAGAACGGGGATATGCGCTAGACCCGTAATCCAGCGCCCAGCTTCTGCGTCATCAGCGTTCGCAATTCCGAGAGTTGTTCTGCGTTCAATGCACGTTTTGGGACAATACCGCATTGCACCGGGGACGAACAGACCAAGACTTGATTCTTAGTTTCCATCCACTGGATATAACTCTTCCACTCCACCGTGCTCGCCCCTCCATTCCAGTGCCATCTAACACCATCGCTATCTAACGACACTGTTCGTTCTCCTTGGGCGGACGGCTGCTTGAGGAACTGCTTGCGGGCAGACAACCAAGGCGAGACCCACAGCAGGAATGTCCAAAATAGGAGAAAAAACAGCAGTGGAACTAGGCTCGACAATAACTGAGACCGGGAATCGGTCAGCACGGATACGAGAATCAATACGACCAGCAGCGCAGGGATTACGCGGAAACTCCACTTCGCCCAAGCCTTGCGATTGCGAATCGCAATTAGTGACTCGAAGAAGTCACGCTGAGTTAAGGCATACGTGAATTGCATCATCTGAAATAGTAAATGAACTCCGTTGGCGTAAACAGGCGAATACACCAACAACCCGGTACAGTCGCCCGCCTCAACGCGCCAAGCGGAGACACGGGGTTCACAGAGAAGTCATTTCGAATTCTCTGTGCCCTCTGTGCCTCTGTGGTGAATCGTCTTACGCTGTCACATACTTCCCCGTCTCCAGCACACGGCTGGCAATTTGCTCCTGCAACGCGATCACGTTCAGCGGGTCGTGCTTTGCCAGGCGGCGGACAATCGCCATCTGGGTGCGCAGCATGTCACCTTCGGCAACGGCAGCAATCACTTTCTTGGCCGCAGCTTCCAGCTTCGCAAATGCGCCCTCCAGATAGACTTGCGTCATGGCCACAACCAGCGCGCCCTTGGCTTCGCCGTTGGCCTCGACGTACTTGCGGGCGCGCAGCAGGCTGGAATCCATGGCAAATGCCTCGATCACCATGTCGGCGATGGCTCCCATGATTTCCTGCTGATCGGCGAGCTTCTGCATGTACTTCTGCGAAGCCGCACCGGCCACCAGCATGGCCAGCTTCTTGCCGTTTTCCACCAGCTTGCGCTCGGCAGCTAGTACACCTTCCAGTTCCTCGCCAGACGGGCCCGCCATGACTTCGTCCATGGTCTTCTTGATCGCGGGCAGCAGCGCGAGTTGTCCGCTCATGGCCCGCTTCAGCAGCCATCCAGTAATGATGAGGCGGTTGATTTCGTTGGTGCCTTCAAAGATGCGGTTGACGCGCGAGTCGCGATACGCACGCTCCGCCGGATACTCTTCGACAAAGCCGTACCCGCCGTAAACCTGCACCGTTTCGTCCACCGCAAAGTCGAGCATCTCCGACGCCGAGACCTTGATGATGGAGCACTCGACTGCGTACTCCTCGATCGCCTTCCGCACGGTTTCAGGATTGTGCTCGATGGCGGAGAGTGCGGTGTCCATCATGCCGACGGTGCGATACACCATGGATTCGCAAGCGTACAGCCACGCGGCCATCTGCGCCAGCTTCTCGCGAATCAGCCCAAACTCGGCGATGCTCTTGCCGAAGGCCTTGCGTTCTTTGGCGTAGGCTATGGCATGCTGCAACGACGTGCGCGCCCCACCAACGCAGCTCGCGCCCAGCTTGAAGCGGCCGACGTTCAAAATGTTGAATGCGATGATGTGCCCTTTGCCGATCTCGCCGAGCACGTTCTCCACCGGCACCTTGCACTCGTTCAGGATGAGCGGCGCAGTTGACGAGCCGCGGATGCCCATCTTCTTTTCTTCATTGCCGACGGAGAAGCCGGGGAAATCCTTCTCCACCAGAAAAGCCGTAAACTTTTCGCCATCAATCTTGGCAAAGATGGTGAACAGATCGGCGAAGTGGGCGTTGGTGATCCACATCTTCTCGCCGGTCAGAAGATAGTGCTTGCCGTCGGGCGACAGAACCGCGCGGGTGCGGCTGTTCATCGCGTCGGAGCCGCTCGTGCTTTCCGACAACGCGTAAGCGCCAATGATCTCGCCAGTGGCCAGGCGCGGCAGATACTTCTTTTTCTGCGCTTCGGTGCCGAAGAAAACGAGAGGCAGGGTGCCGATACCACTGTGCGCGCCCATGCTCACCATGAAGCTGCCGTACTTGGCCATGTAGTCGGCGATGATGGCGGATGAGGTTTTGTCCATCTCCGACCCGCCGTACTCGGAGGGAACGTCGGCGTTGGTCAGGCCCATCTCAGCGGCCTTCTGCAGCAGTTGGCGCGAGACGGCCCAGTCCTTGTGCTCCATCTTCTCGGCGTTGGGCAGGATTTCGTTGGTGGCAAACTCTTCCGCGAGTTTGGCGACCATTAGCTGATCTTCGTTAAAGTCTTCCGGAGTGAAGACGTTTTCCAGGTTGTGATCTTCGAGCAGAAAGCTTCCGCCCGTGGTTTTGGTCTTGGGAACTGCGGTCGTTGTAGCCATATGGTCCTCGCTTCGTTGCCGAACTTTAAATCGTTTTCACCACGGAGGCACGGAGGTCACGGAGAAATCTTTCAAAAACCAAGAACCTGAGAAATACAGAGCGTGATCTCAATCCGATTTTCGGCATCAACTCGCGCGACCCGTCTTGGCGCGTAGCGATATTTCCGTTGTGACTCGTCCCGCCTATCCTTAAGAAACTCCGTGTTCTCCGTGCCTCCGTGGTGAATCATCTTTTACTGCAAATTTTCGAAAATCCCCGCCGCACCCATGCCTCCGCCGACGCACATGGTCACCATACCGTAGCGTCCTTTGCGGCGTTTGAGTTCGCGGATGATGCTTGCGGTTAGCTTGGCGCCGGTGCATCCCAATGGATGCCCCAACGCGATCGCCCCGCCGTTTACGTTGATCCGTGCCGGATCGAGCTTCCCTTCCTGGATGACCGCCAGCGACTGCGCGGCAAACGCCTCGTTCAGCTCGATCACGTCGATGTCGCTCAGCTTCAGGCCAGCCATCTTCAGCGCTTTCGGGATCGCATATACCGGGCCGACACCCATCTCTTCCGGCAGGTATCCCGCGGTTGCGAAGGCGACGTAGCGCGCCAGCGGTTTCAATCCGAGCGCCTTCGCACGTTCGGCGGACATGACAACTGCGGCGGCTGCGCCGTCGGACATTTGCGACGAGTTGCCGGCGGTGACCGTGCCTTTCACATGGAAGGCCGGCTTCAGAGCGAGCAGCGCTTCCAGAGAAGTGTCGGCGCGCGGGCCTTCGTCCATCTTGAAGACGATGTCCGTGCGTTTTGGCTTGCTGCCGTTCGGCGTGGTGAAGCTGACCGGCACGGGCACGATCTCTTCGTCGAACTTGCCGGCCTGAATGGCCGCGATGGCTTTCTTGTGGCTATCGACGGAGAACTGGTCCGACTGCTCGCGCGTGATGTGATAGCGCTGCGCCAGTCGTTCGGCGGTGAGACCCATCGAGAGATAAGCGTCGGGATAATTCGACACCAGCCAGGGGTTGGCCGAAACTTTGTGGCCGCCCATGGGGATCATGGTCATCGATTCGACGCCACCGGCGACGATAGTCTCGGCCCCGCCGGCCATGATGCGCTCGGCGGCCATGGCAATCGCCTGCAACCCGGACGAGCAGAAGCGGTTTATGGTCATCGCCGAAATTTCAACGGGCAGACCTGCGCGCAAAGACGCGATGCGTGCGACGTTCATACCCTGTTCGGCCTCGGGCATCGCACAGCCGAGGATGACATCCTCGATCTCTTTGGGATCGAGCTGTGGCGCCCGCTCGAGCGCGCCTTTGATGGCTACTGCAGCCAAATCATCGGGACGCGTCGCCCGCAGGGTTCCTTTGTAAGCCTTACCGACCGGCGTGCGCACGGCACTAACGATTACGACTTCACGCATGAAAAGCTCCTAGCAATCAGCAACTAGCGAAATTAACCTCGCACGATTGTCATCCGCTCTCAGCACGTCTCCGCCACTCGCTCTTGCCTCACGCTTACATAGCCCATTGCGATTGCGAGGCTGGGCGCTATCAGTTTCATACCCTATGTATGCCAAGATGCAGCAAAATCGCGTTCTCCACTTCTCGCATGTCCGTCGATGAAAGCGATCCCATGCGTTGACGCAATCGCTGCTTCGATGCGGTCATAATTTGATCGGCCATCGCTTTCCGTTCCTCGCCGTTCAGCATGACTTTGGCCTCGGCAGGATAGAGCTTCCGAGTCTGGCTGCTCAGTGGAACTACCACTACGCGATTGAGCACTGAATTGGCGGAATTGTTGCTCACGATAACGGCAGGGCGAGTTTTCTGGATTTCACCGCCGATCGACGGATCAAACGAAACCCACCAGACCTCACCCCTTCGAGTTTCCATCGCCAATCAATGCCTCGCTCCACTCCTGGGCCTCGCGTTCGCGGTCGGTGTCAGCCGCCATCTCGGAGTACCTCGCCGACAGACTATTTGGGGATTGCTGAGCGGCCACACGTGCGGCCTCCTCCACACTCAGTTCAGCGTACTCGCCCATGACAAACCAAGTCGGACGCCCGTGCGAGGTGGGGTTCCCTAGTGGCTCCTCGCTGCTTCCGTTCCATCGCGTCGCGATTCTTTCTTCGCCGCGCCACAAAATTCTGGCGACACTCATTTCTTCTGGCCCCGGATCGTGAATCACCTCGATGACCTGTTTAACGCTGTTTCTTGGGACAGAACTTCTTCCGGGCGTACGTAGCTCATAAATGACCTCCCGACAAGAGCATAGCTGTTCATCCAATTGCCGTCAACAACTACACACTATAATTCTCAATCATAGTTATGTAACATAGCTATAAGCTATTAATTCCTCAGCGTCTTCCCCGTCTTCAGCGTGTACTGTATCCGCTCCTGCGTCTTCTTCTCGCCGCACAGCGACTTGAACGCCTCGCGCTCCAGGTCAAGCAGATACTGCTCGCTCACCGGAGTACCCGGATTCACCGCACCTCCGCACAGTACCTCGGCCACCTTGTTGCCGATCTTGACCTCGTGATCGGTAATGAATTGCCCCTCATGCATGATGTGCACACCCAGCTTCAGCGTCGCCAGAATGCTCTCGCCGGGGGCGGGGATATCCGTCCGCGGCATGGGCGCGCGATAGCCTTCACGCGCCAATTCCAGCGCCCGCTCTTTGGCGTCGGTGAGCACACGCTCCCGATTCATAGTGATGTCGTCGCCGGTGGAAAGGAATCCCAGAGTCCGCGCCTCGAAGGCCGACATGGAGACTTTCGCCATGGCAACGGTCTCGAATGCCTGCTTCATGGCTTCCATCAACTCGACGCTCTCGCCGCGCCCGTGAGGACGGATGTGATAGGCCTTGTCGAGTGCGCGAAGCGTCATCTCTTTGCAGCCTCCGCCGCCAGGCAGCAAGCCTACGCCGACCTCAACGAGACCGCAGTAAAGCTCAGCATGCGGCTGACGAGCCGCAGCATGCAACGTCACCTCGCAGCCTCCGCCTAGCGTCATGCCGAACGGCGCGACCACCACCGGCTTGGACGAGAACTTGATCGCCTGGGTCATGTTCTGGAATTGGCGCACGGCAAGGTCAACGTCGTCCCACTCCTCCTCCTGCACCGCCATCAGCAGCATCATGATGTTGGCGCCGACGGAGAAGTTGGCGGCGTCGTTGGTGATGACGAAGGCGTCGAAATTGTCACCTGCGCCGCCGGGCTTCAGCGTCTGGGTGATCATCTGCACGATGTCGCCGCCCAGCGCGTTCATCTTGGAGTGGAACTCGATGCAGCCCACGCCATTGCCGAGATCGACTAGCGACGCTCCCGCATTCTTCTTCACCACAAAGTTCGACTTCTTGGCGACCGTGACCGACCAGACACCCGCCGGCACTTCTTCCGGCCGATAGTCGCCGCTGCGCAGGTCAAAATAAACGCGTCCGCTGGCGGCCTTGGGATCGTCTGCATACCAAGTCTCATGGCCCGAGGCGAGCAACTTCTCGACAGTAGGCGAAACCGGCTTGTCCTCCACCTTCATCCGTTTGACGGTCTTGGCGACGCCGGCTGCATCCCACAGTTCGAACGGCCCCATCTCCCAGTTGAAGCCCATCTTCATAGCGCGATCGATCTCGACCACTGAGTCGGCGATCTCGCCAATGCGATTCGCGGCGTAAGTCCACAAGTCAGACAACGCCGACCACAGAAAGATGCCGGCCTTGTCCTTCGACGGCGCCAGCAGCATGTTCAGCCGCTCAGGCAGGCTGTCCACGGTCTTTGCCATTTCGAGCGAGGCAAACTTGGGTCTCTGCTGCGGACGATATTCGAGCGTCTTCCAGTCCAGCGCCAGTCGCTGTTCGCCCTCGGGGCTCTTCTGCTTCTTGTAGAAGCCGCCCTTGGTTTTGTCGCCCAGCCATTTACGCTCAAGCATGACCCTAAAGAAATCTGGCAGCTTCAGGTCGCTGCGCTCGTCGTGAATATTCGCACTGGCGTTCCGTACTACGTGGCCAAGAACATCCAGCCCCACCATGTCGGTGAGGCGGAAGGTCGCCATCTTGGGCCAACCGACGGCCTGTCCGGTCAGCGCGTCCACTTCCTCGATGCTGAGGTCCATCTCCTGCATCAGGCGCATGACGTTCAGTGCGGAGAAAGTGCCGATGCGGTTGGCGATGAAATTCGGCGTGTCCTTGGCGTGGACCACGCCCTTGCCGAGATGCAGATCGCAGAAGTGCGCGATGACATCCATCGCAGCGGGATCAGCGTCAGGAGTGGGGATGATTTCGAGCAGCCGCATGTAACGTGGCGGATTGAAGAAGTGCGTCCCAAACCAATGGCGGCGGAACTCATCCGGGAAGCCTTCGACAATCTTCGCTACCGGCAAGCCGCTGGTGTTGGTCGTGACAATGGTGCCGGGCTTGCGAACCGCGTCCACCTTGCGTAGCAGGCTGCGCTTGAGCTCAAGGTCCTCGACCACGGCCTCGATGATCCAGTCCACCTCAGCCAGCTTGTTCAGGTCGTCTTCGAAGTTGCCGATGGTGACCAACCGGGCCAGGGAAGCATCGAAGAACGCGGCGGGCTTCGATTTCACCGCGGCTTCCAATCCGGCCACAGCGAAGCGGTTGCGCGTGGGGCCGTCAGCATCGGGCGGGACGATATCTAGCAAGTACGAAGGAACACCGGCGTTGGCCAGGTGCGCGGAAATGCGAGCACCCATGGTGCCCGCGCCTAGAACAGCGACCTTCTCAATTCGTTTCGTCATGGGATGTATGAATGACTCCAGCGCTGGAACCTACCATCAGGTTGAAAGCTTGCACGAGCAAAGCCGCGTCCCACAGGACGCGATCAAGGAACTACTAACTTCGATTGCGATCAACGGAGAACGGCTGCTGAATTGTGTATGAAGTTGGCTGGTTCGAATGATACGAAGAAAGCAACGGAATCGTCGGCACGGCTCTCCTCAAAAGCAAAACGGCTACACTCATTTGGCGGCCCAAAATACAAGCAGCGCGCGCCGTAAGATGTGGGGTGAGGATGGCAACGGCGCGCGCCTATTAAGTTAAGCTGATCGTACTGAATGAATACTCATTCAGTCAAGCAAAATCGACATAAATTATTTTCCCGTATTGGGTTAGGAGATTAACTTGGCCAATACGAAGGCTGCTCCGGCAGCAAGTCCACCAATCACAACGGTTTGGGTGGCAGAGCGACCAGGCCGCGAGCCCGTGAAACGTCCCTTGATGTAGCCGAAAACTCCGAGTGCGATCAAGGTGACCACGACGGACCAGACCAAAGCCATGCGCGCACTGTGCAACGCCATGTAGGGAGCCAGGGGAATGAAGCCGCCACAAACGTATGAGGCGGCGATCGTCAATGCGCTCTGCACCGCACGCTTAGGATCAGGCTCTTCCAGGCCCAACTCAAAGCGCATCATGAAGTCCACCCACTCCTTCGGTTTTCGCGTCAATGCCTGCACCACCGGCAGGCTTTCGTCGTGCGACAAACCGTAATCGGCGAAGACCCTCTGCACTTCGCGCGCCTCCTCGTCGGGAATCTCCTGCACCTCGCGGGTCTCGCGTAGCCGTTCGCTTTCGTAGTGTTCGGCATCGCTTTTAGCAGCCAGGTAGCCGCCCAGTCCCATGGCGATCGATCCGGCGGCAATCTCGGCCAGTCCGGCGACGACCACGATATGGCTGTTATTCACTGCACCGGAGAGGCCGGCGGCCAGCGCGAAGGGCACGGTGAGTCCGTCCGACATACCGATAACAACGTCGCGGACAACTTCGCCCGCAGTGAAATGGCGTTCAATGTGCGGCGTCTGTGGCATGGTCTCCCAGGTCCGGATGGATTTTCAGATATTGCAATGCGCGCTGGGCCACTTCGCGCTCGCCGGAATAGCTCAGGAGCGCGGGTGCATCGTCCAGCGGAACCCAATATGCGTTCTGGACTTCGATTCGCATCTCGGGCGCAATGTTTCCCAGCCGCCCCGAGCGGTACAGCAGCAGATAGAAGCTGACAATCTTGAAGACCCTCGCATGATCGCCCCAGTTGCGTACGTAGTAATACTTAATGTCGGCCAGCTTGCTCACCAGAGTTGCCTGCACTCCGGTTTCTTCGCTGACCTCGCGAAGCGCCGTCTGGTCGGGCTTCTCGCCCTTGTCGATGGCGCCCTTGGGCAGAGCGACCAAGGTCGAGGTCTTTGGCGGTCGGCTCGAACGCTTGCTCGACTTCTTGGGACGAGTCATGTGAGGCTCGATGACCGCCAGAAACCAGCGGCCTCGCATCTTGCGTAGCACGACACCTCCCGCCGAAAACTCGCGCACCATGGAACGTCCGTCAGAGAACCGGCTAGTTTCGCAGACTTGGGGGAAGCTGACAATCAAAAGGGGTAAGGGGGTGGGTCGGTTTAATTTCGGATGCGCGCCATGGGCGCATCGTCGCTGATCGGAATACCGATCGTCGTAACTAACGGGTTGAGCTCCCGCTTCGCCGCGGTGGACGATAACCAATCCAATATTAGTATTTGGACATTGCCGAACTAAACGTTTGGCAAAACGGCTAAAATAATCGTCATGAAGGGACAGCGTTTGCTGGTGTTAATGCTTTGCGTGCTGCTCAGCTCAGTCTTGCTGACGGCAGGTGACAAGAAGAATGAGTCGGGACAAGTGTCCTCGCTGAAGTTTGCCGTTCTGAAAGACGATAACGGCAAGCCGGTGCGCAATGCGGCGGTTATTCTGCACCCCGTGGCTCAGCACGGCAAGCAATCGCGCGGCGGCTTCGAACTGAAGACGAACTCAGAGGGCGAGACCGAGAGCGACGGCATTCCGTATGGAATGCTGCGCGTTCAGGTCATCGCCCCAGGTTTTCAGACGTTCGGTCAGGACTACAGTATTGACCAGCCTCAGAAGGAAATTACCATCCGACTGAAGCGGCCGCAGGGACAATATTCGATCTACGATAATCACACGGACAGCGGTGGCAGCAGCCCACCGAAAGACAAATGAAGGAGCGCTCTTCGCTATTCGCTGTTCGCTCTTCGCGTTTCGCTTTTAGCTATTAGCCTTTAGCTTTTAGGTGGACGCGACTGAAAGAGTTGCTAAGGCCGCTGATTGCGGATAAATGCGAATAGCGGAGAGCCTAGAGCCTAGAGCTCAGAGCTCAGAGCGAAAAGCGGATAGCGAATGGCGAACAGCGAGGCCCCATGATCGAAGCCAAGGCACTCTGGACAGACGGCGACCGCTTTGTCGGCCAGGCGAGCAGTGGTCACGCGCTGGTGGTGGATGCCGGCTCCGAGAAGTCGGCCAGCAGCCCGATTGAGCTTGTCCTGATTGCCTTGTGCGCCTGCACTGCCAGCGACGTCGTCGGCATTCTGCGCAAAAAGCGCGAACCCTTTACCAGCTTGGAAGTTCGCGCTGCCGCCGAGCGTGCCGAAACTTTCCCGAAGGTGTTCACCAGCATTCGCCTGATTTACCGCGTGGGCGGGAACGTCACTCATAAGGCGATGGAAGATGCTGTGCGCTTGTCGAAGGAAAAGTATTGTTCCGTGTCGGCGATGTTGGAGAAGGCGGCGAAGATCGACTTCGAGATTGAGTACGCGCCATAACGGTTCCTCAGGTCTATCTGTGTACTGTGTCTCCTGTCATTGCTTGTTCCCCAGTTGCCGGTATCCCGGGTGAACTCCCGGCTTCAGCCCTTGCTCCTCGGCGATGCGCCGCAACAAATCCCTCAGTTGCAGTTTTTCTTCTTCGCTTAGCGCAACGCAAAGAGCTTGTTCGTGGTCCGCGGCAACGTGCGAGAGCTCGCGCAGAACTTGACGCCCGTCTGTGGTGAGCGCCAGCGCGTAACTGCGCCGATCTTCGGTGCTCCGCTTGCGTTTCACGATTCCTTTGCGTTCCAGTTCATCGACCAGAGCAACCATGCGACTGGGCATGATTCCCAGATGGTCCGCCAACTCCTGTTGGCTGATGCCTGGGTCGGAGGCGATTTTTCGCAGCATTCCGGCATCGGGAGGGGTCAACCCGAGAGCGACAATCCGCTCCCCAAAGCGCTGTGCCGCGTGCGTTCCAAGTTGGGTTAGTAAGAACGCTACGCCGGTCGGCCGCCGATTAGGCTCTTCGGGCCATCTATTTCGGGTCACGTCGCAATAATATCATTTCAGAACGATTACCGATAAAAATCATAATCATAAAACACGATAATGATTTATAATTAGAATGATTATCGTAGAGAATTAACTTGCTGGAGGTTTCCGATGTCTATCCCGAACCCAATTTCGAATTCGAACCCCGCTACGTCCGTCCGTCATGCCGGACCCCATCTCGGCGCCCTGGCGATTGTTTACACGGTGCTATTCAATGCTGGCCTTTATCCGGTCACCGTGTTCGCAGATAAAATTCATTTCCCTGGGCCGTGGGAATCCGGCGACGTTATCGTGGCTTACTTTCAGACTCACGCCGCGGCGGTGCTGACCTGCGCGTTCCTGCAGATCGGGGCGACGATAGCGCTTGGCATTTTCACGGCAACCGTAGTGAGCCGGTTGCAATTTCTCGGCGTGCGGGCCGCGGGGCCTTACATCGCGCTCTTCGGCGGCTTTCTGACGGTGGTTAACAGCATCGCCGCCGGGTCGATTCTTTGGGTGCTGGTGCATCCCGGCATCGCGCAGGATGCCACGCTGGTGCGCGCCTTGTATTACCTCTCGTACGCTTTCGGCGGCCCAGGTTTTTCCATACCGATGGGACTGCTCTTGGCCGGTGTCTGCGTCCCCGCCGCATTCCGGAAGCTCTTGCCGAAGTGGCTTGTGATATTTGGGCTGGCGCTGGCAGTTTGCGGCGAACTAAGCTGGCTCAACCTGGTGCTGCCGGGCGCGCTGTTCCTCATTCCGCTGGTGAGGTTCCCAGGCTTCATCTGGCTAATCGCCGCGGGGTTCCTGTTGCCGCGAACGATGGCTCGTCCGTTGCGCCCAGCGGAGGTTGCAGCATGAAGACTGTGCTTGGATTGATCATGATCGCGAACGCGGCGCTGTTTGTCTTTGGCGCTGTCCAACACGTCGGCGTTGTCGTCGGGTCCTTCCACGAGCCGCGTATCATTCCCGCGGCAATCGTGGAAACCATATGCGCGATTGCGCTTGGATGGGGAGGGGCCGCGGTTCTCGCACATGCCGCGACCTTCTGGCGCACAGCACTCATCGCCAACTTCATTGCCTTGCGGGTGTGCTGTTGGGAGTTGTCGCACTTGCGTTAGGAGCGGGTCCGCGCACCGCCAGCAACGATCTCTACCATCGCATTATGCTGGTCCTGATTCGGCGAGCCTGATTATCCTGTTCTTCGCACGGTCCGCGTTGCAGCAAAGGCGATAACGCGACTGCCGAAGAGAAACGGCGGGCCGTTGCTTGCGACGGTTGCTGTTTGCACTGGTTTCAGGAAGGGTATAATCATCCGTTTGCCTATGACTACTACTCAGTTCGAACTGCGCTTGGCCCAGCGGATGTCGCGCTTGGGAACCGAAACTGCCTTCGAAGTTCTGGTGCGCGCCCGCGCCTTGGAACGTCAAGGAAAAAACATCATCCATCTCGAAATCGGCGAGCCCGACATGGACACCCCCGCGAACGTCGTCGAAGCTGGGGTAGACGCCCTGCGTAAGGGCTTTACCCATTACGGCCCCGCTGCTGGACTGCCCGAGTTACGTGAGGCCATCGCGGCGGAGGTCGCCAGTTCGCGCGGCATCAAGGTCAGTCCCGATGAAGTCGTCATCGTTCCCGGCGGCAAGCCGATAATCTTCTTCACCATGCTGGCACTGGTGGATGAGGGCGATGAGGTCATCTATCCCAATCCCGGCTTTCCCATTTACGAGTCGATGATTAACTTCCTCAGTGGCAAGGCGGTTCCTATTCCGCTGCGCGAGGAGCGTGATTTCCGGCTCGATGTGAATGAGTTGGCTGGCCTCATCACCGATCGCACCAAACTCATCATTCTGAATTCGCCGCAGAATCCCACCGGTGGCCTCATCACCAAGAGCGATGTGGAAGACATTGCGCGCGCTATCGGCGACCGCGACATCATGGTCCTGAGCGATGAAATCTACAGCCGCCTGCTCTTTGAAGGCGAACCGTACAGCATCGCTTCTGTCGATGGCTTCAAGGACCGCACCATCATTCTGACTGGCTTCTCGAAAACTTATTCGATGACCGGCTGGCGTCTGGGTTATGGCGTGATGCGCCCTGACCTGGCGGCACAGTTCGCGCGGCTGGCGACGAACTCCACCTCCTGCACCGCGACCTTCACGCAGATGGCGGGCATCGAGGCGGTGCGCGGCGACCAGAGCGAGCCGGAGAAGATGCGTCAGGAGTTTCATCGCCGCCGCGATGTGTTCGTTAACGGGTTGAACCAGATCAAGGGTTTCTCCTGCCGGATGCCGAAGGGCGCGTTCTACACTTTTCCGAATATCAAGCAGACAGGCTGGCCGTCGAAGAAGCTGGCGGACGCTCTACTCGACGACGTTGGAGTCGCGGCGCTTTCGGGAACGGCGTTCGGCTCGTATGGCGAAGGCTATCTGCGGTTCAGCACCGCCAATTCGATTGTTAATCTGCAGGAAGCGCTGAATCGCATCGACCAGTGGACCAAGAAGAATTTGTAGGTTGGTAGAGCGGGCATTTCCGGTTGGCGCTTACGCGTGACGCAAGAGGGAGTAGAAGTCGTTCGCGGTGCCCTTGTGTTTAGACCTTCCTCAGGTCCAGGAGAGCGCCTGGCTCGCAAAAGGAGTTCTTCGAGCGCGGAGCCGCGTGAAGCCGCTCTCAAGCCGCAGGTCATGGCAATCCTGTTGCGTGCGGCGGCGCTGATAACCAGGCGCTACCCGGGTCCGGTTTCTTCTTATCTTTCCCCCATGTCCAGTACATGCCGACGTAGGCGTAGTTTTCCGTTTGTCCTGCAACAGAGTGGCCGTAGCAAAACAGAAACTGTTCGCCTGGGTGATGCTTGAAGTGGTAATAGCCACCCACGTCGACCATCGTCGAAGCTTCTGTCTGCGGAGTGGCAAAGCCCTCGCGACCGTGGGCAAAGACCTCGCCCCCTAACTCCAGCCGGTCGCCAAAGGCGTACTTCAGCAGGAATCCGCCATACGGGAAGTTGCGGTACTGGGTTTGCGGGACGATCGTTTCGCCAGCACCGCCGTCTAGCAGCCAGTGTCCGATATTCTTCTGGAACCAGAGGGGAAGTTTGTACCAAACCTTTCCCACGCCGAGTCCCTTGTCGTAGCTACCGGTCGGGATTTCAAACATCGTAAAGGTGCCGACCTGGGGAAAGTACTTCGATTCCTTTATGAAGGCGATCTTGGCCCCCAATTCCATGTCGGTGAGACCAAAGGCGCTGGGGCCGGTGCCACCAGGCAGATAGACAGGATTGTTCGACGGATTGATGGAACCCCAAGGCAAAATGGCGTGCAGCTGCACCCTGGGGATGGCGCCCCAGTTGAACTCGAAAGCCGGACCCGTGGAATCAGTTTCCACCGGAGTTCCGTCCGTGCTGCCGAAAATGTAGAACTCGTAATGGTGCAGGTCTACCGGAACCGGATCGTCGGTTTGATACGGTGGGCCCTGCGCCCATAGCTTCGGCGCGGCAAGGAAGAGCAGAAAGCACAACAGCGGCCGCCAACATTTGCTGTTCATCCGTTGCGACATCCCAGCACTGCGGCAAGAGCCATGCAAGGGCGGATACAGAGTTCCGGGTCCAATGTGGTATCCGTGATGCGCCAACCCCTCCATCATGGCCAGTCCAAAGATCGGCTCGGGTGAAGCGTGCACAAGGGCTCGAAGGCTTAGGTTTCAAACATGACACGCATTCGATATCACAGAGACTTAATCTAAGAACTTCTGCCCTACTTCGTTGCCATCGCTGCGACCAGCGACTGGAAGACCTTGGCTCCATCAGTCATGCCGAGCTCCGGCTCGCTGGCGCGCTCTGGATGCGGCATCATTCCCAGTACATTGCGGCCTTCATTGCAAATGCCGGCGATGTTTTCCAGCGATCCATTGGGATTGGCGTCGGTGGTAACTTCGCCGCTGGGAGTCGTGTAGCGAAAGATGATGCGGTCCTGCTCCTTCAATTCCGCCAGGGTCGACTCATCGCAGAAGTAGTTGCCTTCCATGTGGCCGATGGGAATCTCCAGCACCTCGCCCTTGGTCATTTGCTGCGTGTAAGGCGTGTCCGTGCTCTCAACGCGAATGTGCACGGGCTTGCAGACGTACTTCAATCCAGCATTGCGCAAGAGCGCCCCAGGGAGCAGTCCAGCTTCACACAGGATCTGGAATCCATTGCAGATTCCCAGTACGAGCCCGCCATCGGCAGCGAACTTGCGCACCGACTCCATGACTGGCGAAAACTTAGCGATGGCTCCGGTGCGGAGGTAGTCTCCGTATGCGAATCCACCGGGGACGATGATGGCGTCGCAGCCCTGCAGGTCAGGCGAGTCATGCCAGAGGAAGGTGACGGGCTGCTTGGCCACCTCCGAAATTACCCAATAGGCATCGTGGTCGCAATTGGAACCGGGGAAGACGATAACGCCGAATTTCATTGCGGCAAGTCCCCTTGCGGAAAAGTAAAATATAGTGCGGTTGTCGGGATGACGGCGAGTTCAGAGCTTCAGACGCTCCTCGACCCTCACCAAACGGTTGTCGATGTCGATTACGTTGCCGGTAAGGGTATCAAACTTACCGTCAATCGACAGGAAGCGCGCATTCACTTCTGAGCGGAACTGAATCAGTTCACTCCGCAGGTCGCGGATGCCAGTGTTCTGATGATATAGGCCGATGATAAACACCACCAGCGGCAAACACAGTGCGGTGAAGAACTGAGCATTGCTCATGCTTTATTTTACCTCCCTTTGGCGGCATGCACCATGAACTTCGCTAAGCGGGACTCTTTGCGCAAGTAGTGTTGCGGCGCGGCCGCGAAAGGTAACATCAAACCAGTTATGCAATTTTCCCGGCACATCAACATTACCGGAGGCGCCCTGCGCCGCTGGTTTATCGCGCAATGCTACAACTCCGCGGCGGTCGGCGCGCTGTGGTGGGCCGGGCTGGAATATCTGCACGTACCGTGGGCGCCGTTCTGGGCAATTCTCGCGGCCGGTCTGCAGTTCATTCCGCACTTCGGTCCGGTGCTGGCATTCTTCGGGCCGGCGCTAGTTGCATTGTTCGCCGGCGGCTTCGAGCAGTTTCTCTACGTCCTCATTCTCTACGGCATCATCATTGTGATTGACGGATTGGTTTTGCAGCCGGTGATCATGCGCCGCGCGGCCCGGGTGCCGATCTGGGCGTCGTTGATCGTTCCGATTTTGCTCAGCTTGATATTTGGGTTTTGGGGGTTGCTGCTCGCAGCGCCGCTACTCGCGGTCATCTATGCGTACCGGGCCCACGGGAAGCGCGCGGAACCATCCATTCCCCGGCAGACTCCTCCGGGCCAGCCAATAACCGGCGGCCGGCTGATCTCTCCAGGAGGGACGCCTCCCAGCAGCGCGCAATAGTCGCCTTCGCTATGCGCTGGAGGAAGCAACATCCAAGGCCAGAATGATTCCACACACAAACTGCAATTGTTCCAGGTTTTCCACAGCATGTCCTGCATACAGTAGCGCTGGCCACGCATAAAATAGATTCAGGTCCCGAATGTCCCAATCGCAATTCGTACATCTTCATCTTCACACCGATTACTCGATGCTTGACGGCGCTTGCAACATCGAGCGCTTGGTCAAGCGCGTCAAAGAACTCGACATGCCCGCCGTGGCTATGACGGACCACGGCAACATCTTCGGCGCAGTGGCATTCGTCAATGCTGCGAAGGAAGCGGGCGTGAAGCCCATCCTGGGCTGCGAGCTTTACATCTGCAAAAAAGAAGACCACCGCACCGACAAGGAAGGCGACAGTTACAACCACCTGGTCGTACTCGCCGAGAATGACGAAGGCTATCGCAACCTGGTCAAGATTGTCTCCGAGGCGTCGCTGCACGGCTTCTACTACAAGCCGAGAGTCAGCAAGAAGTTCCTGGCTGAGCATTCGCGAGGACTGGTCGGTTTGTCCGCTTGTCTCAAGGGTGAAGTCGCCGAGCGCCTCACGGAAGGGAAGTACGACGCGGCGCGTGAGGCGGCCGTTACCTTCCGCGACATCTTTGGCAAAGGTAACTTCTATCTTGAAATTCAGGACCAGGGACTGCCGGAAGAGGCGCGCATCCAGACCAACCTGCTGAAGCTGGAGAAGGAGCTTGAGATCCCGCTGGTGGCGACCAATGACAGCCACTATCTCTGCGAGGATGACTCTCACGCGCAGGACGTGATGCTGTGCATCCAGACGGGGAAGTCTATTCACGACACCAACCGGCTGAAGTTCCAGGGTAACCAGTTTTTTGTGAAGAGCGCCACCGAAATGGCGAAGGTGTTCCAGGGATACGAAAACGTTCTGGCTCGCACGATGGAAATCGCGGAACGCTGCAATGTCCGGCTGGAGAAAGTTCACGATCCGTTCCCCAAATTCGAGGTGCCCTCCGGCTACTCGCTTCCCGATTACTTCGAGCACATCACGCGCCAGGGTTTTGCCAACCGTCTTATCGTTCTTCGCGAGCTCCAGGCCGCGGGCCGCCTGAAGCATTCATTGGAAGATTACGAGCAGCGCTTGTCGCGCGAGATCGGCATGATCCGGCAGATGCAATTTGCCGGCTACTTCCTCATCGTGTGGGACTTCATCCGTTACGCCAAGGAGCGCAACATTCCGGTCGGACCGGGCCGAGGATCGGCAGCGGGTTCGATGGTGGCCTACGCTCTCGGCATCACCGACATCGATCCGCTGCAGAACGAGTTGCTCTTCGAGCGCTTTCTCAATCCTGAGCGCATCAGCCTGCCCGACATTGATATCGATTTCTGCATGAACCGCCGCGGCGAGGTCATCGACTACGTCACCCAGAAGTACGGGCGCGACAATGTCGCCCAGATCATTACCTTCGGAACCATGGCGGCCAAGGCGGCGATCAAAGATTCCGGTCGCGCCATGGACATCCCTTACGCCGAAGTGGATCGCATCGGCAAGATGATTCCCACCACCCTGAACATCACCATCGATCAGGCGTTGAAAGATTCGCCGCCGCTGGCCGCCGCCTACCAGAACGAACCGCAAACCACAGAGCTAATCGACACGGCGAAGCGTCTTGAGGGCTTGGTGCGTAACGCAGGCGTGCATGCCGCCGGAGTGGTGATTTCGCCGATACCACTCACCGATCTGGTTCCATTGCATCGCACCAAGAACGACGAAATTGTCACCGCTTACGACATGAAGGCGGTGGAAAAGCTCGGCCTGCTGAAGATGGATTTCCTCGGGCTGACCACGCTCACCATCATCGACGACGCTTTGCGCCTCATCGAGCAGACCCGTGGCGAACGGCTCGACCTGCAGAAGCTCGCGCTGGACGACAAGGAAACTTACGAGCGGGTCTTCCATACCGGGCTGACGTCGGGCGTATTCCAGTTTGAATCGCACGGCATGCGCGACGTGTTGCGCCGCTACAAGCCAACCGCCGTTGAAGATCTGACAGCGTTGAACTCGCTGTATCGTCCGGGACCGATCCAGGGCGGCATGATTGAAGACTTCGTCGAGCGCAAATGGGGACGCAAGAAAGTCGAATACGACCTGCCCGAGCTGGAACCGCTTTTGAAGGAAACCTTCGGAGTCATCGTTTACCAGGAGCAGGTGATGCAGATCGCCAATCGCCTGGCTGGCTATTCGCTCGGTGAAGCTGATCTGCTGCGGCGTGCCATGGGCAAGAAAGACCCCGAGGCGATGGCCAAGCAGCGCGAGCGATTTGTCCGCGGCGCTACTGAGCGTGGCTTCCCGCCGAAGAAGATCGAAAAGCTCTTCGACTTGATGGAGCAGTTCGCCGGATATGGCTTCAACAAATCGCACTCGGCCGCATACGCGCTGCTCGCCTATCAGACGGCGTTTCTCAAGACGCACTATCCGGTCGAGTTCATGGCCGCGTTGCTGACCTCCGTCTCTGGCAGCACCGACGACGTGGTGAAGTACATCAATGAGTGTCGCGAAATGGGGATCGCGGTCGAGCCGCCCGATGTGAATGTCAGCGATGCGTACTTCACGCCGCACGGCGAGGCGATTCGCTTCGGGCTGGCGGCGGTGAAGAACGTCGGGCACAACGCCATCGAATCCATTGTGGCGGCTCGCAAAGAGACGGGCGAGTTTAAGTCGATCTTTCAGTTTTGCGAAACGGTCGATCTTCACCTGCTCAACAAGCGCGTCGTCGAGTCGCTGATCAAGAGTGGGGCGATGGACCGGCTCGGACGTCGCGCGCAGTTGATGGCGGTGATTGACAACGCGATGGACCACGCGCAAAAAACGCAGAAAGATGCTGCCCTCGGTCAACACGGATTGTTCGGCGTCTTCCAGCAAGATGATGCCCCGCAGGCCGAGAAGCCGTTGCCCAACATTCCCGACTGGGATGAGCACCAGCGCCTGGGCCACGAGAAGGAGATTCTCGGCTTCTTTATAACCGGCCATCCGCTGGAAAAGTATCGCGAGAAGCTGCTTGACTTCAGCGCCCTGTCGACTACCGAAGTTGCGGACTTGAAGTCTTCCACGGGCAGAGATGAGGTGTTGATCGGCGGCATCCTCAAGAACATCCGCGTGGCCAAGTCGAAAAAGGGTGACCTCTACGCGCAAGGTCAACTTGAAGACATGAACGGCTCGGTGGACGTCCTTTGTTTCGCCGATTCCTACAAGCGCCTTGCGGACAAGCTAAAGCTCACGGTTCCCGTGCTGGCCAAGGGCGGAGTGCGGGTCGAAGATGGCGCCAACTCCAAGTTGATGATCAGCGATATCACACCGTTGGAGGAGGCCCAGCCTAAGCTGCCCAATCACCTGCGGATCAAGATACCGATTGAGGGTGTCTCCCCGGCCATGATCGACGAGCTGCACACGCTTTGCCTGGAGCGCAAAGGTGCGGCGAGGGTGTTGTTCGATCTCGAACGCAAAGGCGACTTCACCGTGGTGATGGAAGCTGAAGGCTATAATGTGTTGCCGGACCGGCAATTCATCCACCGTGTGGAAGAGCTTTGCGGACGTGGCAGCGTTCGGGTTGTTGATTGAGTGTGATGACGTCGGATCCAACGCAACCTGCTGCTGAGCCCCGGCAAAGCGAACTTTCACTGCTTCGCTCGGGAATTCTGCCGGCCGTCGATTACTGGATCTCCGCGGTGGAAGCGGTTTACCGCACGTCAAAGAGACGACAAGAAACTAATATGGAAGCTTCTTCGAAAGCGCAAGACGAACTCGAACGCATCGAGAAACAAATTGAGCAACTGGCGACCGCTGCCGGCGACAACCAGGAAGCCCGTCGCCAGTTGCAGGAAATGCATGGCCGGGTGGACGCGCTGCGGCGTCAGATGGCTGGCCAACTCACGCCTTGGGAGCGCACCGAACTGGCGCGCCATCCCATGCGTCCATATCCGCTGGACTACATCGAGCGCATTTTCTCCGACTTCAGTGAAATTCATGGCGACCGCGGTTTTGGCGACGATGCCGCCATGGTTTGCGGCATGGCTCGCTTTCGTGGACGGCAGGTGCTGGTCCTCGGTACCCAAAAGGGACGCGACACCAAGCAACGCATCTATCGCAACTTCGGTCAGCCCAATCCTGAAGGCTATCGCAAGGCGCTGCGCGCGATGCGCTTTGCCGAGAAATGGCAACATCCCGTCATTGCCCTGATCGACATCGTGGGAGCCTATCCGGGACTCGGCGCCGAAGAACGCGGCCAGGCCGAGGCCATCGCCCACAACTTGCGCGAGATGGCGCGCCTGAAAGTTCCATTCATCGCCGCGATCACCGGCGAGGGCGGCAGCGGCGGAGCACTCGCTATTGCGGTTGCCGATCGTGTGCTGATGCTGGAGAACAGCATCTACTCGGTCATCTCGCCGGAAGGCTGCGCCTCCATCATGTGGCGCGATTCCAACAAGAAGGACATAGCCGCGCAAGCCCTTCGCATTACTGCCAAAGACAATCTGGAGATGGGATTCTGCGATGAAGTAATCACGGAGCCTGCTGGCGGCGCGCATCACGACTACGACGCCGCAGCCAACACTTTGGCAGATGCTCTCGAAAAGCACTTGGCCGAACTGGAAAAAATGCCC
Organism: uncultured Acidobacteriaceae bacterium; assembly: GCA_963721155.1. Classification (GTDB taxonomy): domain Bacteria; phylum Acidobacteriota; class Terriglobia; order Terriglobales; family Acidobacteriaceae; genus Bog-257. The sequence continues at coordinate 20,768 of CAVRID010000013.1, forward strand.
ATTCCCGCGTTACTGGACGCGCGGTACAAGAAGTTCCGCAACATGGCGCAGTTCTTTGAAGTACAGGGCGCTCCGGCTTGATGGAAGTTGCTAGCTGCCAGTTGCTGATTGCTTCCTTACTTGCTCTCCTGAATTCTCCGGATGACCTTGGTCACCATATCGCGCGGCGACAGCCGTAGCATTTGCACACCAAACCGGTTCTTCCATCCCGGAATGACCACACGTTTGCCCTGTTTCATCCCTTCATAGGCGACGCGTGCCACCTCGCGCACGTCCACCAGCAACGGACTCGTCGCTAACTTTGTGTCGCCGAGATGGGCGCGCTTCTGGAAGTTGGTCTTCACCGGCCCCGGACACAGGCAGGTCACCGTAACGCCGCTGTCACGCAACTCCTCCGCCAGCGCTTCGGTGAAGTGCAAGACGTAGGCTTTGCTGGCGTAATACACAGCCATGAATGGTCCGGGCTGAAATGCGGCGGTGCTGGCAACGTTAAGCACTTTGCCCTCGCGCGCGCGGATCTGCGGCAGAAACAACTTGGTGAGGTGGGTCAGCGCCACCATGTTCACCTGCATCATCTCGGCTTCGTTGTTCCAATCGGTGGTAAGAAACGGCCCGCCACCGCCGAAGCCGGCATTGTTCACCAACACGTCGAGGACGATACCGGCCTCCTGCAATTCCTGGAAAAGCTCGGTCGGCGCCGCCGGATGCGCCAAGTCCTTCGGCGAGACCCGCACCGTCACGCTGTAGCGCGATTGCAAGTCGTCGGCGAGTTCACGCAGCGCGCCGCGATTGCGCGCCACCAATACCAAACGATAGCCATCGTGCGCGAACAAATGCGCCAGTTCCAGTCCGATGCCGCTGGATGCGCCCGTAATCAAGGCCGTCTTGGGAGCGAAAAAAGGATTGCTTGCACTCACCATTCTGTTATAGCGGATTTCGCATCGTCGCTGCAGTGACAAAAAGGGGCAAACCCTAAGCTGCACACAATAACAATTCACCACGGAGGCACCGAGATCACGGAGAAGAGTCGACAGAAAACCAAAAACTCCGTGCCCTCCGTGTCGGAGCCTGCCCTTGAGCGAAGCCGAAGGGTGGTGAGCGCACTTACTTCGCTGCGGTCTTGGTGCTGCCGGGCGACTGCAGGAAGGTTATGATCTGCCAGCGCTCTGGTTGCGGCAGGTTCGCCCACGAGGGCATGCCCGACTCCAGCTTTCCTTTGGTGATGAACCAGAACAACTCTCCCGGCTTTGCGCTTCGGACGGACGTGCTGTCGAGGGCAGGCGCTGGTCCCATCCCGCGCAGATTGGCGCCGTGACACTGCGCGCAATTCTGCGCGTACAATTTTTTGCCGGCAGCCGCGGCCGAGGTGCTTGGATAGGGATTTTTCGTCGTTGCAGCCGAGGGAGGCGCATTGCGAAAGCTGGAACTCTGCGCGCCAGAAGCGGGCGCCAGCCAAAGCGCCACTCCGGCGATCATAAATGCGAACGAGATTGCAGAAATATGTACTCGCGGTCTCACCAAATGAACCCCATTTTTCGTGAATTTGTAGATGTCGAAGGCTGCGGCATGGTCCCCGCTGGCCCGAAGATTAAGAACAATGGCGCGGAGACCGTCTCCACGCGCCCGCAGAACTTCATCTAGTTTGCCCGGTCAACCCTTGCTCTTCCGTTCATTCTGCTCGACCCGTATCTTCACCAGCTTCTTTACGAGAGCCGCGGGTGGAGGCTTGTCCAGCGGAAACCGTATGGTTCCCTTGGATGTCTCATAGTTACTCAGTTCCTTCTTGAGTGTCTCCATTGCCGACAAGCTTCCCGGAAACAAACTGCAATGGTTGGAAAACGCGGCAAACCCCATCAGCATTCCTTTGTACTTGAACGTTGGAATGCCGTAGCTGATGACCTCCGTTGCCTCCGCTGGCACAACCGACCGAAGCACCGCGCGAATTCTGCTCAGGGTCGTGCGCGCAGGCTCCGGGACGCGCGCGAGGTACTCGTCAACCGTCCTTGGAGCGGCATTGGCTTTCCCTGCCGAGCCCCTGCCGCCCGATACCGGTTTCTTCATGAGAGAAGTACTCCCCGGCATTCCTTCCAACGCTGCTCGTCAGGAACGACCATCTATCTCGCGGCCACCGCCTCCGGCACTTCGTAAATGCTGTACCACGGCGTAGCAGCCTTGAGGGCGTTGTTCACATTGGTGATGTTCTTCACGCCTTCGTCTTCCAGCCAGGCACGGAAAGCGGCGGCGCCCTTCTCGGCGAAGATCGGGATGCCATCTTTCCAGGTGGCGCGTCCGCAGAGCACGCCGTTGAACTTCACGCCCGATTCGGCGGCGAACCCCAGGTCCTCGATGAACTCCGGATTGCTCACGCCGGCCGACAGATAAATGAACGGCTTGTTGGTTGCGCCGGCGGCGGCTCGGAAATGATCGAGCGCTTCCTTCTTGGTGTAAGCCTTGGTGCCCTTGAACGACTTCGCGCCCTCGACGAACTGCAGGTTCACCGGAATCTCGACCTTCAGCACATCCACGCCATAGCGGTCTTTGGTGAACTCTTCCATCGACTTCGCCACAACTGTGGGTTTCAGCTTCGCGTATTCGGGACCCTTTTCGTCCACGCCCTCTTTGTAACCCACCAGCTCCAGGAAAAACGGGATGTCGTTGGCCTTGCACTCGTCGCCGATGCGCTCGGTCCAGGCGTGCTTCAGGTCGTTGACCTTCTGGTCGTCGTAGATCGAGTAGTACAGCAAAATCTTGATGCAATCGGCGCCCGCTTCCTTCAGGCGCTTCACCGACCACAGGTCGAGCAAGTCAGGCAGGCGGCCGGGCAGGGTCTTGTCGTAGCCGGTCTTCTCGTAAGCCAGCAGCAGGCCCGAACCCTTGGCGCGGCGCTTGGCGGCGGGCAATCCCCACTGCGGGTCGAGCAGGATGGCGCTGGCGTGCTGGGTCAGTACTTCGGACACGTTGATCTTGAATTCTTGCAGCCCTTCGTCGGTGGCGTAGGTGCCGAGCGCCTTCTTCAGTGAACCGCGCTGATCCATGGCGGCTGCGGCAATGACGCCGCGCTGGTTCGAAACAGCCTTGATGCCCGCAAGTTTTCCGGGAGTAAGTTTCATGACAAAAACCTTCCTCAGGCGCGGCGCGCCCGGTATGAACGGAATTTAAATTCGGTCCCGCAGGATAGCGGCTGGGCCGCGGTTGCAGAACAGAGAATTCTAACTGAATTCCCGCGTTGCACGCGAGGAGTTCTGAGCTAGGCAGTTCCTGAGCGCCTGTTCACGTACCAGTTAGGAGGATTGCTTGTGATTTGGCGATTTCACAACACTTATCTGCGCCGACCTCCATTCACGATGACTTCCGAGCAGCATCCAAGAGTTTGAAGCTTCAGTTCACGCGAAGCCCTATGCTCGTCAACTGAGAGCCAACTTTCGGTTAGCTCGTGCAGTTGCGAACGTGACCAAGCGGACCTCCGGTTTGCCCCTACACAGGCGCATCTGATCAATGGCATGATACGGCGCCATATTTATTGTTTCGTCTCACAGCGGCAACGTCGAGACCTTTTGAGCGCGCGTCATATGTGATAACGTATCGTCCGCTGTATTCGCCTCTTCAAGCTTGCTGAAAGGTGGGGAACAGATTCCTCTTGTTGTTTCTTTCCATGGATTCTGCTACCGGGAGGAAATTGATGGAAGACGAACACCATGAACGCCTGGGCGCCGTCGCCCGGCGGCGATTCATATCGACGCTGATTTCGTTCGGAGGTCTGGCAGCCATGGGCCGCGCCTTCGGGTTGGGCTCCGGGTTTCCATCGGCCCACTATCTGGCAAGCATTTCGCCAGAAGCTGGCACTCAGACGCTGGCGCGCTATCCGCAAAAAGCGGAGCTCATTCTACTCACCGATAGGCCGCCGCAACTAGAAACACCGTTGCGCTACTTTCGCGCCGATCTTACGCCGAACGATGCATTTTTCGTGCGTTGGCACCTCTCGGGAATCCCCACCACGGTTGATCTGCAGAGCTTTCGGCTGGAGGTCGGCGGACATGTGAGCAAGCCCTTGAGTCTGTCGCTGAGTGATCTGCAATCGAAGTTCGAGCCGGTTTCACTGGTGGCCTTGGCTCAGTGCGCTGGCAACTCCCGCAGCTTGTTCGAACCCAGGGTTCCCGGCGGCCAGTGGGGCAATGGGGCAATGGGTAACGCTCGCTGGAAAGGTGTCCGACTGAAAGATGTGCTGGATGCGGCCGGGGTCATGCCGGGAGCGGTTCAGGTGGGACTGCGCGGACTGGATGTCCCTCCAATGGAGAAGACGCCTCCTTTCCAGAAATCCTTGCAACTGGACCATGCGCGCGATGGGGAGGTGATGATCGCCTACGAGATGAACGGTGAACCCCTGCCGATGTTGAACGGATTTCCTGTTCGTTTGGTTGTTCCGGGTTGGTACGCCACCTACTGGGTCAAGGCACTGTCGTCCATCACGGTTCTTGATCAGCCGCTGAAGACCTTCTGGATGGACAAGGCCTACCGCGTTCCCGACAATGCGGAGGCAAATGAAGAGCCGCAGCATCCTTCGCCAGTGACGGTCCCTGTCAGCCGGATGCCAGTGCATTCCATCTTCGTCAGGCCTGAGCCTGGCGAGCAGCTTCGCATGGGGCAACGTTATGAAATATCGGGGATAGCCAATGATGGCGGTTCTGGGATTCGCCGCGTGGAAGTATCGAAAGATGGCGGCCAGACCTGGAGCGATGCCACCCTCGGCGCCAACCTGGGGAAATTCTCCTGGCGGAGATGGCAGGCGGAATGGGTCCCACCGGCAAAAGGGAGCTACAGCTTGAGAGTGCGCGCCACCAGCGATAGTGGGGAAACGCAACCGGCCGCGCAATGGAACCGAGGCGGCTATCAGCGTGACGTAATCGAACACCAGAATGTCGTCGTTTCTTGAGGGCGAGCCATGAGCAAGTGGAAAATCGTGTGCGCAGTGATGGTGGCAGCTATGGCGATGGCAATCACCACAGGGGGACAGTCTCAACCGCAGACCTCTGGCGCGTCGAAACAGGCAGCCAAGAACGGACCGAGCCAACTCCAGCGTATTGTGCTGCCGCAATATCCCGGCAAGATAATGCAGGGGCCGAACGTTCAGGTCTATGAAAAGGACTGCCTGATCTGCCACACGGCGCGTTACGTCTCGATGCAGCCGCGCTTCTCCAAGACGGTGTGGCAAAGCGAGGTCAAGAAAATGGTGGACGCTTATGGTGCTCCCATCTCTGAGGCGGATCAGGCGCTGATCGTAGAGTACTTAGTTGCGGTGAAGGGCCTGGAGGCGCCGGCCGCCACGGCCGCTCCTCCGAAATGAGTCAGACACGGCTCTTGGGATTCTTGCAGCGGGTGCCAACTAGCGGGGGACTAAGTCCCGGTTCGGCTACGGGGAAGCTGGGATGCTACTTGCCTTGGTCAGTTGATGGAAAATCGCCTTTCCACAAAGCGAGCACCTCAGTAATAAATCTTATGAGAGGATGAATCTTCCACCCGCTTCGCCAGTCGTCGATTTCTGTCGGATCACGAGCGACTTCAGAGATAGTTGTCGTGAACAGCCACAGGCGATACACAACCAATCAGGTTAGACAGCTTGCTCAAGAGTCTCGGCAAACCATCACTGCCTCAGCGGCAAGCCCGTCAGCACCGACTGCTGGCGCACGATGAGCGACTCGATGCCACTTCTTGCCAGCGACATCATCTTCGCCAGTTGCGCGTCGTCGAAGGGACGATGTTCAGCTGTGGCCTGCACCTCGACAATCTTCTTGCTGCCGGTGATCACCAGGTTCATGTCCACGTCGGCGCGGGCATCTTCTTCGTAGCAGAGGTCGAGCATGATCTCGCCATCCACGATGCCGACGCTGGTGGCAGCGATATAGTCGCGGATGGGCGCGACGGTCAGCGTGCCCGACTCAATCATTCGCCGCATGGCCAGGCCCATCGCGATGAAGGCCCCGGTGATGGACGCCGTACGCGTGCCGCCGTCGGCCTGGATTACGTCGCAGTCGAGGAAGATGGTGCGCTCGCCCAACTTCTCCATGTCAGTTACGGCGCGCAACGAGCGGCCAATGAGCCGCTGGATCTCGTGGGTGCGTCCCTTCTGGCCACCCCTGGCGGCCTCGCGGGGGGTGCGGGTCAGAGTGGAGCGCGGCAGCATGCCATATTCACTGGTGACCCAGCCTTTGCCGCGGTTGCGCAGAAATTGTGGGACCGAGTCTTCGATTGTTGCGGTGCAGATGACGCGGGTGTTGCCTACTTCGATGAGGCACGAACCTTCGGCAGTGGAGATGAAGTCGGGGACGATGTTGACCGGCCGCATCTGTTCAGGAGAACGATTATCGGAGCGATAGATCATAACGGGCGATTGTATAGCGTCCGCAGTTCGCTTTTCGCTCTTGGCTCTTGGCTTTTAGCTCTTAGCTTTTGGCAAAACGACGCCCGAGAGCAGCGCGTGACGACTTCGTAGTCGCATTCCATGAAAATGCTGAGCGATTTCGCCGGTCGGGAGCTGATTTCTAAAGCTAAGAGCTAAGAGCGAGAAGCGAAAAGCGCTATCCCCCCAAGTCCACGTGCTCGACATTGTCCACTTGACGCCCGAGGAAGCGTGTTGCCAGGCGCTTGAACTTGTCGGTCGAGTCGGTGACATAGAAGCGGAAGGTGCGATGCTCGGCGGCGGACGTAGGCGCAGGAATAGGGGTCCTTCGACTTCGTTCGCCTGCCGCAAGCGGCAGCCTCTCTTCGCTCAGGATGACAGCGGGATTTTCAGGGGTCCCTCGGCTCGTCGCTACGCTCCTCGCTCTGGATGACAATGCGCGGGAGTGGTCGGGCGCGTCAACCTTGTCGCCCGCGGTTGGCGAGAGGATGGGATTTTCCTCAATCATCTTTTTCACCACGCGCGCCGTCGATTCGGCCGAGTCCACAATCTGCATATGTGCAGGCGCGATGCGTCGAAGCAGTCGGCGCGATCAGTGGATAGTGCGTGCAGGCGAGCACCAAAACATCTGCCTGTTCCGGTGCTTGCTCCAGCGCCTCGCCGAGATAAATCCTTGCGACCTGCTCGGTCACGGGATGCTCGATCCATCCCTCTTCCACCAGCGGCACGAAAAGCGGGCAAGCTTTCTCGTAAGATGACAAACCACGCCGTTGCAGCGCGTCGCGATACGCGTGGCTGCTGACGGTGGCTTCGGTGGCAATCACGATTGCCGCACGGTTCTTGCTCACGTCGGCAGCCATGGCTGCGCCGGGTTCCACCACTCCCACGACCGGCACATGTGCGGCTTCCTGAATGAGTGGAAACGCCAGCGCGGTCGCGGTGTTGCAGGCAATCACCAGCAGGTCGATGTTCTGCGCTTCGAGAAAGCGCGTTGCTCCGATGGCATAACGCGCGACGGTTTCCGCCGACTTGGTGCCATAAGGCAGGCGAGCGGTGTCGCCAAAGTAGAAGTAATGCGCGGGCAACTGTTCGGCCATGGCCTTCAGCACGGTGAGTCCGCCGACGCCCGAATCGAAAACGCCAATGCGCGGTAAGGTCACTGCAAATCCTTTACGACCTGGCCAATATTGCTGGCTTCATAGAATCTGCGCAAGTCAGCATGTCCTGCGAGAGTTTCGCGCTCTTGTCCATTGACCAGGATCTTGACGCGTTGGATTTTGCTGTCGTTGGCGTTGAGCGTGACCACGATCGAGGCCACGGTCAGCTCTTCTGCGAGCACGCCCGACGGATGCGCGTTCGCGAAGGCGGTGTTCGTGTCCACGATGGCGGTGTCGTCTCCCAGCAAATAAACATCGCGGACGTCGGCACCAGCGCCGATGGGATGTGGCGACGAGGATTGCAAATACTGTCCGAAGAGGGCGCGCAGCACCGCGCGGTCCCGCTCAGTGCGTTCCGGTGGAAGAGTCACATTCAGTTGCGACCGGCGCAGTGTTCCGTCGCTGTCGGACGCGATGTAGAGCGTGACCGGAGTTGGCGGTCCATTGGACGGCGGAGCCAGCGCTTGTTGTTGCTCCGCGGCAAGTTGCTCATCGCGCGCCACCTTGTGCTTCAGGTGCAGGGCGTAGAACGCGAGACCGAGAGCGATCACCGCCAAAATCGCGAACATCGCCAACACGCGCCGGGTCATGGTCGCACCTGCGGCAATTTACTGCGCACCGCGGCGACACCGGCGGCAATCGCTTGCGCAACTTGCTGCTGATATTCCGCGCTCGCGATTTCGTCCACGTTCCCAGCGGGCGGCGCGATTTCAACCGCAATAGCCGGAGCGGCAATGTTGTTCATGGGACGAAGCGGCGCCAGCAGCGTAGTGTTGGGCAGCTTGCGGGATTCCAGTTCCGCCGCCACCGAGCCCGCGACCGAACCGCTTAAATCCAGGAATGCGGCTTGCGCGGTGTCCCACGGCAGAAATCCTTGCGGCGACAAGTTGGCCGCCGGTAGCAGCGAAGTAAATACGTGGACGCCCTGTCCGGTGTTGGCAGCATGTAACGCGATGTAGAGCGCCGGACGGGCTGCGTTCGTCGATGTTGCGCGCTGGTCGAGCGTGATGGCAACGTCAGAATTGCGCAGCAGGCCGGCTGCGATGCCCCGACTCTGAAGCTCATGCTGCACGCGCCGCGCCAACGCCAGCACCACATCTTTCTCGGGAAGGGAAGAGGTGATGGCCGCTCCAATGTCGTTGCCGCCGTGCGCCGGATCGATCAGCACCAGAAAGCGTGGCGCAGCCGGCTGGCGCGGCGGGGGTGCGGCATTTTGCGTCGGGGCCGGCGGCGGCGGCGGCGGAGCTTCCTGGGCAACAGGCGGCGGAGCAGGAGCGCCGGTAATGATGATGGTCTTGCCTCCGTCGGCGAAGTTAGCCATCATGGCAGCGGTTCCGGTGACGTCGAGTTCAGCCACGCCGTCGTGCTCCGAAAACGTTACTCCCGTGATTAATGGGTCGTTGTAAGGGACATTTTCCGGCCCAGTGGAAACCAGCGGTTCATGGCGAAATGTGAGGCGTACTCGTCCGGGCTCGGTGGCTATCGATGGATTAACCGGGGAGGAGAAGCCCAGCAACAAGCGCGAGGGGTTGTCCTTGTGCAGTTCCTGCGTGTAGCGCACCTGAACGGTACCGATAAAGAGACGCCGCTGTACCGGGTGTAGTTCGGTATCGGTAGTCAGCAGCTTCGAAGCCAGATCGCTGACCACAGACAGCGGCACATAGCCCCGGCCATTCTGGAGTACGAAGTTCGCCGGCAACTTATAGCCGTTTCCGCGGACTTTGCCCTTGTCCTTACCGTCGGTGAATTGCAACTCCAGAGGATGGCCACCTGGGAGGCGTGAAGTGCAGCTTGTACTTTTTGCCATCGACGTGGGCATCCACCGAGCCCAGCGGCTCAAACAGTTCGACCAGTCCGGCATACGGCTGGCCGTTCACCTCCAGCAACGGCACCGAATAGGTGGTACGGGGAGAATAGACCGTGAGCTGATTCGCCTCGGGCGACTGCGCGTGAACGCTGGCGTAGCGGGTTAGAAGAGCCGCGGATAGCATGAGCCGTGGCGATGATGGTCGCCACGGCCAACCGCGATCCGCGGCCGGAAAGCGCCAACCTAGTGTCCTCCCGATGCCGACCCTTGCGCGGCCTCCTTCAGGGAATAAATGGTCAGGCCGCTAAGCATCTTGGGATAAAAATCCGTGGACTTTTGCGGCAATACTTCACCGGCAAAGGCGACGTCGCGCATTTGTTTCATGTTGATGGGATTGATGATGAATGCGACATTGGCGCCGTTTCGCACCTCGTCGATCGCTTCGTTGGCATCACGCACATATTTCAGGTGCTTCTGCTCGCGAATGTCTGCCTCCGACATCCCCAAGAGCGTCTTCCAGCACCAGTTTGTGCAGTTGTACGACATCCAGCGCACGCTGGCGCTCCGACAATCCCTCAAAATTCTTCGAGTTCTGTTTGGCGCGGGAACGCAGGAGGAAGCCGCCATACGAGGTAACCGCCAGCAGAGCGGTCGTGTCTTTGCCGGCCTGATGCAACCGCTCCACTGCGGCGGCAGCGTCCGTTATGGGTCCCAGGGGTCTCGACTTCGAAATTCTCCTGAAGCTTCGCCCCTATTTTGGCGATATCGAAGCCGTCCATTCCGAATACCACCCGGTGGGTTGGCAGGACCAGCAGGCCGGGCGCATCCATATTGACGAAGCTCATCATCACCCGTTCGGACGGCGCCCCCAGATCAGGCTTGCCCTGGTTCCGCATTTCATTGCGATAGGTGAGGGCTGTCTCGTAGCGATGGTGACCATCGGCAATGATCAGTTTCTTGTCGGCCATCTTCGTCTGCACCGTTTTTATGACAACTGGGTCCGAGACCTTCCACAGCCGGTGCAACACATCGTACTGGTCGCGCACCTCCACGGTCGGGGGGCCGCTCTGCCGCAACGCACTGTCAACCTCTCCTGCCGGGTCGCTGTAGAGCATGAAAATCTGTCCGCAATGCGCTTGCGTGGCCCGTAATAAGTTGAGGCGGTCGGCTTTGGGTTTGCTGAGTGTCTGCTCGTGACGGTAGACGACCTTGTTGTCGTAGTCCTCTACTCGACCCAGAGCGATAAACCCGCGGCGCTCGGCAGTCGCCCCAGAAGCGTCGCCGGGAACCTTGAACGTCTGAGTGTAGAGGTAAAGGCTGGGTTCCGGATCGGGCACCAGAACGCCTTCTGCCCGCCATTTCTGCAACGACGCAGAGGCTCGGCTATAGACGTTCTCACGGTCATTGTCGCCGGCCTCCGACTTGCCGAGAATCACGCGTACCAGATTGTACGGACTGGCTGCGTAGTATTGGTCCTGCATCGCCGGGGTGATCTTGTCGTACGGCTGGGTTACAACTTGGGCGGGTGACACCTTGGAAGGGTCATACCGCAGGGCTTGGAAGGGGAAAATATCTGCCATGAGAGCTCCGCCTCCCCCAAAAATTTGAATTTTAGTAATAGAAAAAAGTAATCGGGAGGCACCACGATTGTAGCAGTTCAACAAAAGGAAGCCCGAAGCACCGAACGAACATCCAACAAGCAAATGCTTGGCAGCCTTTGGCTCTTGGGGGCGCTGACACCAGAATTATCGGGCTCCCATCAGCTCTGTGATAACATTCAGCCCACAGTCCACCAGAGGATCCTATGGCCCGCGGTCGCAGTTCGGGGTTCGGGTCAAGTCGCTCGACGATTCAGCGCCGGTTTCAGCTCCAACGGTCGGGACGTTTTCCCACGCAGCCCGTCCAATCCTACGTGCGTCTTGTCAAGAATCTCGTCCTGTTGGTGGCGCTGTCTTGCCTTGCTGGCTGCTTGATTGTTCCTGCCTACGCCCAGGACGAAGATCAGAACGTACACCTCATTCCTCACGAAGCCAAGAAGCCAGACGCAGTTCCGAATGCGCGGAATTGCCGTGCCGCCCGGCGTTATTGTTGACCCCAGCCTGAAGACGCACACCAAGCCACTTCGCAAGGATGTCGATCTGGTGCTGGTGCCGGTGACCGTCACAGATCCGATGAATCGGCTGGTAACAGGCTTGGAGAAAGAGAATTTCCAGCTTACCGATAGCGGAAAGCCGCAAGAAATCAAGCACTTCTCCAGCGAGGACGCGCCTATTTCCCTGGGCGTTATCTTCGATATCAGCGGCTCGATGGCCGACAAAATCGACAAGTCGCGCGAGGCGGTGGTTGAGTTCTTCCGCACGGCCAATCCCCAGGATGAATTTTTCCTGATTACCTTCTCCGAAAAACCCGAGGTGCTGGTCGATTTCACCTCCTCGGTCGAAGATATCCAAAGCAAGCTGGTTTACGCCATGCCCAAAGGCAGGACCGCGTTGCTCGATGCCATCTACCTGGGTATGAATCGGATGCAGAAGGCACACTACGAGCGAAAGGCGCTCTTGATTATCTCGGACGGTGGCGACAACCATAGCCGGTACACCGAAGGCGAGATTAAGTCGATGGTGAGGGAAGCTGACGTCCAGATCTACGGCATCGGCCTGTTTGACCTGAGTTTCAAGACCGCCAGAAGAACGCGAAGGTCCCGCTTTGCTTACCGATGTGACGGAAGTGACTGGAGGACGGACATTTACCATCAGTTCTCCGAATGAGCTGGCGGATGTGGCTACAAAGATTGGCATTGAGCTGCGCAACCAATATGTACTCGGATACCGTCCAACCAATCCTGTACGCGATGGGAAGTGGCGAAAGATCAAAGTGAAGCTGAACCCTCCGAAAGGCTTGCCGCCTCTGCACGTATACGCTAAAACGGGATACTATGCGCCAACAGAATAGACGCTGTCATTCGTTCGGAATGCTGATTGGACTAGTTCTATGGTTGGGATCGTGGGCGGTCGCTCAGAATTCCGCTACCCCGGCACAGTCGCCCGCGACGGGTAGCGGAACCACCCAGCAAGCGGCTCCTTCTGCGCAGAATCCGCCGGCACAAGCACCCGCGACAAACGCTCCAGCCCAGAATGGCGAGCAGGAGGCTGCTCCCATTCCCCCGGCGCCAAACCAGCCCGGGGACACGGTGCAGGTCCCGCCGAGAGGCGAAGCGCCCGAAACACAACAAGGCGATGTCTTTGTTTTCAAGAAGGAAGTTGACGAGGTCACATTGCACGCCACAGTGGTTGACGATCACAATCGCCTGATCACGAACCTGGCGAAGAACGATTTCACGGTCTTCGAGGATGGAAAGGCCCAGAAAATCACCTCGTTTCGCAGCGAGGACATTCCCGTCGCGATGGGGGTCGTCATCGATAATTCTGGTTCCATGCGGGAAAAGCGGCCGGCGGTCAATGCCGCGGCCATTAACCTGGTGCAATCCAGCAATCCTCAGGACCAGGTCTTCGTTGTGAACTTCAACGAAGAGTATTTTCTCGACCAGGATTACACCGCCAAGATTCCGAAGCTGAAGGATGCGCTGGAACGCATTGAATCGCGCGGCGGCACCGCGCTTTATGATGCGGTGGTCGCCTCAGCTGACCACTTGAAGAAAAGTGGCGCACTGGAAAAGAAAGTGCTTTTGGTCGTCACCGATGGCGAAGACAACGCCAGCCGCGAGTCGCTGGAACAGGCCTTACGCCGGCTGGAAGAGAAGAACGGCCCAACGATCTATACCATTGGATTGCTCGGGGACGAACATGCCAAACGGGCGCGCCGAGCGCTCCGCGAAATGGCGGAGGACACGGGCGGCGTCGCGTTCTTTCCCAAAGACCTAAGCGAGGTACAGGCAATCACCTCGCAGATCGCTCACGACATCCGCAATCAGTACACCATCGTGTACAAGCCCAGTACGCCGCAGAGCGCCGGCGGCTATCGCACCGTGAAGGTAGAAGCCGCCGCCAAGGGCTACAAGAAGCTACAGGTCCGCACGCGTAGCGGTTACTACGCGGGCCAGCAACGCGCAGCGGTAACCGATCAAGGCGGCACTAAGTAACGGTCAGCAGCGAGCGCAGCGTCTCCAGCCGCTGTCGCTGCAAGAATATTCGGATCGTCGCCCTGCGCTCGGTGCCACCGCGCAGGAAAAAACCCCCAATGCCTCGCATGTAACGCCTCTCCGGCCGCCCTGTTTTAGCCGCCGTTTACTTAATCGACAAGGCGGCGGACATAATCTCGTGGCAGTTAATACGACACTTTCTGGTTGCATCTACAGTATTGCGCCCATCGGTTGACCCTCTCTCTGGCAGCCCCCTACAATCAAGGATTCTCAACCTGCACAGGGAAGGTTCATGGCGCTTCAGCTTTTTAACACTCTCACTGGAAAAGTCGAGGAGTTCCATCCACTGGAAGACAACCTGGTCCGCATGTACGCTTGCGGGCCCACGGTTTACGACTATGGCCACATTGGCAATTTCCGCACCTTCATTGTGGTGGACACGCTGCGGCGTTTTCTGAAGCAGAGTGGCTACAAGCTGAAGCACGTCATGAATATCACCGACGTGGATGACAAGATCATCCGAAACGCCGCGCGCGACGGCGTCAGCGTCCAGGAATACACAAAAAAATACAAGCAGGCCTTTCTCGAAGATGCCGACGCGCTTAACATCCAGCATCCTGAGTTCGTGGTCAATGCCACCGACCACATTCAGGAGATGGCCCACTTCATTAAGGGACTGGAGGAGAAGGGCTTCGCTTATCGAACTGACGACGGCTCCTACTATTTTCGAATCGCGAAGTTTCCCGAGTACGGCAAGCTCTCGAAGAAAGACTTCGCCGGTATGACCGATGGAGCGCGGGTGGACGTGGACGAATATGACAAGGACAACGCCCGCGATTTTGCCCTGTGGAAGGCGCCGAAACCGGGCGAGGCAATGTGGGAAACCGAGATAGGTCCCGGGCGTCCGGGCTGGCATATCGAGTGCTCGCAGATGTCGATGAAGTATCTGGGCGAAAGCTTCGACATCCATCTCGGCGGCGAAGATCTCATCTTCCCTCACCATGAAAACGAGATCGCACAGTCGGAAGCCATGACGGGCAAGCCATTCGTCCACGTCTGGGTGCATGCCCGCTTTCTGCTGGTGGAAGGCGAGAAGATGGCCAAGAGCGCGGGGAACTTCTTCACCGTCCGCGATCTCATTCTGATGGGTCACAAGCCGTCGTCGATTCGCTTTCTGCTGATGTCGGTACCCTATCGCAAACAGCTCAACTTCACCTTCGACGGGCTGACGCAGGCGGCGAACTCGGTGGAGCGGTTGCGCAACTTCAAGCTTCGGTTGGAAACTTCACAGTTTGCCGATGACGGCAATGTGATCATTGCTGAGATAGCGGAGAGGACTTCAGCCGAGATGCGTGCCGGACTTGATGATGACTTGAATACCGCGCGCGCCCTGGGCGCTGTCTTCGATATGGTGCGTGATGTGAACGCTGCGGCCGACGCCGGGGAAGTACGGAAAAACAACGTGCCTCAACTGCTGAGGGTTCTCGAGGAATTCGATGAGATCTTCGCCGTGCTGAAAGACGACGATGCCGCCAAGGTGCGCGCGACGGTCGAGTGGGCAAAGTCAGAAGGCTTGGAGAACAAGATCAGCCCCGAGACAGCCGAACTGGCCAAAGCAGCGGCGCTTTCTGACGCTGAGGTCGAGCAACTTGTCGCCGAGCACTCACAAGCGCGCAAGAGCCGTGACTTCGCCCGTTCGGACGCGATCCGAGCGCAGTTAGCGGAAAACGGAGTCATCCTGGAAAACACCAAAGATGGGGTGCGGTGGAAGAGGAAGTAGGCGGCGGACCTAGACTTCCGATTCCAGTTCCGGCAGTCCTCCCACCGCTTGCTCTCCCGCTTCGCGGCTGTGAACTTTTGCCGTGGTGACCAACGCCACGGCAGCAATGATCACTACGCTTCCGGCAAATATGTAGCCATCAAAGCGCTCGTGCAGCACCAGCCATCCCAGGAAGACTGCGACAATCGGATTTACGTAGGCGTATGTCGCCACCTTCTGCGTGGACACATGCTTTAGCAGCCAGATGTACGCCGTGTAACCGACCCACGACCCGAAAACCACCAGGTAGAGCACCGCCATCAGCGCGCGAGAAGTCAGCACAATGCGATGCGTCTGCCCCATAACCAACGCGACCAAGGCATTGCCGATCGCCGCAAAGCACATTTCCCAACCGGTTGCGGTAAGCGGGTCAACCTTCATTTGCCATTTGCGCGAGAGCACGGAACCTATGGCCCAGCTCATCGACGAGAACAAGAGAGTGAACGAACCCACCAGTTGCATGGAGCCGAGGGTATTGCGTGCTGCAAACTCGGGCCAGAAGAGAATGGCAATGCCGGCGATACCTAGCGCCAGCCCGATTAAGCCGCGGCGTGAGAGCCGGTCCCCGCGGAAGACGAAGGTCTCCAGCACCATGAACCAGATCGGTGTAACCGCGACGATCAATGCCGCCAGTCCGGTTGGGACCCACTGCTCGGCCCATGCCAGGCCTCCATTGGCAGCCACCAGTAGCAGGCAACCGATCGTCGCCAAGCGGACGGCCTCATTCCAGGTAATGCGAACGGTTCGGCCCATCACGGCACACGCGGCCAGCATCAGCGGACCTGCAATCAGGAATCGCAGAGCGCACATTACCGCCGGAGGAAGATGCTCGTCGTCGGCGATGCCGATTGCGAGATAGGTCGAGCCCCAGAACACATACACCAACGCAAATGCGACGATCACTTGCAGACGGTGATTGCGATTGCTGGTCATGATCCTGAATAGCCGCAGAGCGTGTGGCCTTATGCTAAAGCGGTTTGTATCTACTTTGACGGGTGGAACGGTGCTTCAGTTCGATTGTTCAAGGAACATCTCGCGCTTTGAAGGGCCACGGCTTTGAGTCGTTGAGACATCTTTCTCCCCTTCAATGCTAGGCGGCTGATTTTTGGTCCTGTTTGCGTAAGCGATGACCCATCAGCAAAACATAGTGGACGCCCGAGATGGTTGTGAACGTAAAGGTCGCGTAGAGAAAGAACGTTTCCAGATACAGCACCAAAGGAATCCGTACTACTTGTGCCAGAACCACGAAGAAAACGGCACCGATCTGACAGGCGGTGTTCACCTTGCCGTAAATACTAGGCCGGAAGTCGCGAAATCCCACCGTGGCATACAAAACGACGGCAGTCGCTACAATGCAAAGGTCGCGGCTGAACACCAGAATGGTGTACTTCCACGGAATCTTTTTGACAAACGAAAGCACCAGAAACAGCGAGCTCAGCAATAGTTTGTCGGCAATCGGATCAAGGTATTGCCCAAGCATGGTCTGTTGGTGCAAGGCCCGCGCCAGCAATCCATCGAGAGCGTCGCTTAGAGCCGCCGCGACCAGAAGAGCGAGCGCCCAGCGCCATTGCCCGTCGAATACCGTGATAATGACAAACGGGATGAAGATCAGGCGCAGGAGCGTGATCTGGTTTGGCGCAGTCCAGAATTGACTCTTCAAGCGGCTGCCCCGAAAACGAAGTTTGCCATTCCGTGATATTCCACGTGAACCTTTCCGGTGGATCTTCCCGAACTATCTCGACATCGCTGGCGAATCAAGACCACGGCCGGGCACGTAAATAAGAGTCAGGCCAGCGCCACTTCGATTCTGACGGCTTTGCCTCCGGCTGGCAACCACGTAACCCAAATTCCCACGAACGATGCATGTGGCTCCGATAGCACGGCTCCTGGTGACGCTCATCACAACCGCACAATCCGGAAACCGTTAGAGTCAACTTCGTCGGACGTGTGACTCGCCTCATGGTGTGGCTGACCAAGTTCGTCATCCGCAGTCTGGAATTCGCCAACCGGCATTTACCGGCGCGCCAGCCGAAACATCTGCTGACCGGCAAACGCGGCGAACTCGAAGCGTACCTCCACCTGCGGAGTCTGGGATACACAATTGTTGCCGCAAACTTTCGAGTTCCCTATGACCGCGGTGAAATTGACCTGATTGGATGGGACGAAGGCATTCTGTGCTTCATCGAGGTCAAAACCCGGACGGGCGAAGGATTTGCTCCGCCAGTAACAGCAGTCGACCGAAGTAAGCGGCGGCACATCTTATCGGTCGCTCGCAGATATGTTCGTCGCATTCCCAGCGACCGGCAACCGCCGTGCCGCTTCGACGTGGTCAGCATCATTCTCGGCGGGGATGGCAGCAAGCCTCAGATCACGTTGCACAAAGGCGCTTTCTCCTGGGGTACGGACAAGCCACGAAACTACTGGCATCGCGACTTCCGCGCCGCACACTTCTGGCGGCGAAGAAGGTGAGCGATGCTCGGTTTTCACTTCGCGTTTCCGAAGGCTACTCAAGCGTGGATGCGGGCGAAGCTGCTTTGGGTGGCTACTGAGAAAGCGACGGTATAGCGGTAGTGCGTGACTTCGAGACCCGAGGTACAGCGAACAATTACTAAGCAACTTTCTCTTCGCTGCCTGAGAGAACCGGAGTTCGGCGCGATCGATCAGGCTTTCCCGGTCGGTGGCAGCTCCGGAGCGTTGCAATTGCAAGGCTTGCCCACATGACCGCAGCCCGCTAGAATAAGGGTCGTCCCACCTGCGTAGGCGCGTAGCTCAGTTGGTTAGAGCGCTACCTTGACACGGTAGAGGTCAGGAGTTCGAGTCTCCTCGTGCCTACCATTCTTTTCTTTGGGTTAGCGGGCAAACCGCGAAAAAGTCCAACCCACAACTCAACCCACATCTTCATTGCACACCGCCCGAGGTCATAACGGCTTCGAGGAACTGCCCCTGCGCCGCGCGTGCCTCATCCGCATCTTCCTCCGTGTACAGGTCCAGGGTCGTCTGTATTTTTGAGTGACGAAGCATCCATTGCACCGTCTTCGGTTCCACTTTCCCTTGTTCACCAGCCAGTTGCTGAGCGAGTGACGAAGGTTGTGCAAGCCGAACCGCTGACCGTCTTCGATGACGACCCCGGCCTTCTTCGCCGCCGGGCGGAGGTAATCCGCCACGAATATCGAAGCGGAAAGCGGAACCTTGCCCTTGCACTTCAAGGACGGAAAAACAAAATCCGTGTCCCCAGCAGTGCGGTGGGCGTTCATGCCAGTCCCGCAGATGCTCGGCCAGGAGCGGATGCAAAGGGACGTAGCCGTCCGATGCGTCCGTCTTGGTTTGGCCGTCGTTGCCTTTCGCCCATCGCTTCGATACCCGAATCCTTGCCTCTTCCCACAGGATGTCCGACCAGCGAAGCGCCAGAATCTCTGACGCGCGCAAAGCCGTTGCCGCGGTAGTTAGCACCAATGCGTGATGCAGGATGCTCGTGAGGTTCTTGAGAATCGCGAAGGTCTGGGCGGGCGTGATGATGATGGCCCGATAGTTGGTTTTGGACCGCGTCTCGACGTGCGCCACGGGGTTCGTCGTCACGATTTTGTGCAAACCACCGACCTTATAGGCTCGATTCATGACACCGCGCATCTTTGAAATCGTGGACCAAGCCAGCCCGTTGTCATCGTGCAGAGATTTCAGCCAGCGCTGCAGCTCAAGTGGCGAGATGCCATCCGCACTCTCCTTGCCCCACCGCTTTGACAGATAGTCGCGAACGATGTGCTCAGTGATCGGGATGGTGTTGGGGGACTTTGGCCTGATGGCATCCGGGCCGCAATCCGTTTTGAGGTAAAACTCAGCAAGTTCGGCGAACGTCGGGCGGCGGCCTTCGGGTGCATCGTTGATGCGGACGAGAATGCCGAGCTTATCGACCTCTCTCCACGCATCCTTCTCCTTCGGGAAATCGCGCACGAGCCCGACAGGAATGCCGTGCTCGACCCTCTTTCCGTCCGGCTGTGTCACCCGATACCGTAGCACCCAGGTTTCTCCGTACTTGCGAGCAAATTTCTCAGAGATCCTCGCTGATATGGCATGTTGCCTCCTCAGCGGGGATGGCCTGATCGGATCGTACCTCTTCCGGCCGAATTTTGGATCAGGTGCAACGAGGTTTTTTCCGTAATCGCCTGGGCAAGCTCGGAAAGACGGAAGACCCATATCCGGCGCAAGCTGCCGCCCAGGGGATAAGCGCCTTACAAACCTTGCCGCGCGAGCTGGAGCAAGTGGCGCCGCGTGATGGACAGGAAAATGGCCGCCTTTTCAGCAGAAACGAACGGTTCGGGTGCCTTAACGGTTCTACATTCATGATTCCCCCATAATCAGGACCATGAGGAGGCACAAACCGCTGGACAGATAGTAAACGCCGTGCTTCCAGTCCTTGCCCTTAAAAGAGTTAACTGCCGACCCGATACTGATGGCGATGAGGAGGCTGGGAAGAGCCAGACGGCTCTCGCTCAGAAAGTGGTAGATGAGGAGAAGTGTCGCTGCATGATTCAGCCTCCATGGGTGAGTTGGATGGAGGAGGAACGGCGATGGTAGCGTTGCAGGACGTTACCTGATTTCAGATAGCCGAGGAAGTTGTGGCGGTGGAAGTTGTGATTGAAGGAGTTTGATAGTTGATATCCCGCACAAGATCCTCAGACGTCCTTCGAGTATAGCTCTAGCTTCATCGAACTGTTCACAGTCGATAAGGCAACCGTATAGCGCGAGATATGCTGTAGATGCGTTATTGTCGAGCGTGGTCGCCATGCGTGCAAGCGGGAGCGCCTCGCTTAAATAGATAAGCCGCAGAATTATCGCCGCCCGCGCATAGACGGACGGATTCACACCACCCTTGTCCAGGATTCTCCGAACTGTAGCTCAATATCTTCATCTGATATTTTGCCTGAGGCGTATTGCACAACAATATAAGAGTTCCTCCTGCCAGTCACCTGGGGGGGCAAGTTTCGTCGCATGATCGAGAAAAAGCTTTGCAGTCTCGACATCGCCATCGAGCAGATTGGCATATGCAACCAGTATGTAACCGTCGGGTGACCGGGGGTCTTTGGTGTACATTTCAGTGCCAATATCGGATTTTACGCACAGAAACCTGTAAGCGATCTTTTCAGGATCGGACCCGATATCGGCGAATTCGGGATGGTGCCTGAGGTGAGCGGACCCTTTTAGCGCGAGCATTCCGTATAACCACTGAACATATGGCTCTTGATCATATCCCTTTTCCGTCAACTCCTCCGCTTGTTCGATTGCCAAGAGCAACTGAGGGGCTTGTCCATATAGCATTAGATATTCAAATAATTGAATTTTGGCGTTAACGGGATGTGCAGGATTGTAAGTAAAAACGGGAACATAGCTCTGGCCTATATCCCGAATGATTTTACGGCTTGGACTGCTTGGTGGCAGGGAGCTGGATGAAAACAAGATCTTTTGCTCCTTCCTCCGAGTAATACTTAG
>CAVRID010000014.1:2500-976640 GCA_963721155.1 uncultured Acidobacteriaceae bacterium
TCCTTAATCACCCCGAGGTTAGCCAAGCTAGTGCCGCCACAGGCGCCGCTCTCCCGAGACTTAGGCCGTTTCTGCACCCGGGGGGAATGTTGACAGAGCTACACTTGCTCAAAGACCCGCTTCCCCGAACTGCACAATCCGCACTGATCCACGCAATCCGCCGTTGCCTCTTATTACCCACCTGCCGCACGAAATGTCGCCAGACGCTCGCGCACGTTCATCACGTGACTGTGGAAGATCGAGCTGCGAGCCTTCCTCGAGAATGGGAATAAGTTTGTCGAACTCCGGGCCAGAGTGTGATCCGGTCAGCGCGATACGCACCGGATGAAACAGGTCCTTGCCTTTTGCACCGGTCTTAGCTTTTACCTCGTTCATGATGGCTTTGAAGCGCTCCGGAGTCATCGGCGACGGATCACCTTCCACCTGCTGCGCAAATGTCGCAAGGACATCGGCGGTCTTGGGCGCGGCCAGCACCTCGGCATTATCCGGCGCACTAACCGCGGCCGCCGCATCGTAACGGAAGATCAATCCGGCGCGCTCGGGAAGCTGCTCCAGCTTGTCGACCGACGGCCCGAGCAATGCAACCACCTTGCCGAACCAGGCCCGCGTTTGCTCGTCCGGATTTTCCGGCAGCAATCCAGCGCGGACAAAGAATGGCTCGGTGAGCTTCTCGATGCGCTCCGGCGGACTTTGCTTGATGTAATGCCGGTTGAGCCAATACAGCTTCTCCATGTCGAAGACGGCGGGCGACGGGGTTACCCGTTGCAGGGAAAATTCCTTGATCAGCTCCTGCGGGCGAAAAAATCTCGCGCGTGCCTCCGGTCGGCGCCCAGCCCAGCAGCGCCAGATAGTTCACCAGCGCTTCGGGCAAGACCCCCATCTCGCGGAAATTGGCGATCGACGTTGCCCCGTGCCGCTTAGACAACCGTTCGCGATCGCTGCCCAGGATGGTGGACAGGTGCGCGAACTCCGGCACCGGCCATCCCAGCGCCTCATAAAGCGCAACCTGCTTGGGCGTGTTGGATAGGTGATCGTCGCCGCGAATTACGTGGGTGATGTCCATTAAGGCGTCGTCCACCACGACGACATAGTTGTAAACCGGAATGCCGGTGGAGCGCAGGATGATGGGATCGCTCACCACTTCGTTGGAGAACTCGACAGGGCCGTGCACAATGTCGTGAAAGCGAATGGGATGCTCGGGAATACGCAGCCGGATCGCGGCCGCTTCGCCGCCAGCCCGGCGGCGCTGGCTCTCCTCGGGATCGAGCGCGCGGCACTTTCCTGAATAGATCGGCGGCTGCTGGTTTTTCAGGGCATGCTCGCGGTCGCGCTCCAATTCCTCTTGCGAGCAGAAGCAGAGATAGGCTTTGCCTTCCTTCACCAGCCGCTCAGCGTGCTCGCGATACAGCTCCAGCCGGTCGCTCTGGCGATAGGGCGCGTGCGGGCCGCCGACATCGGGGCCCTCGTCCCAATCGATGCCGAGCCACTTGAGGTCGTCGAGAAGCTGGTCCTCGAAGCGCGTCTCACTGCGCGCGACATCGGTGTCCTCAATGCGCAACACCATCGACGCCGCCGGCCTGCCGGGCGAAGAGCCAGTTGAAGAGCGCGGTGCGGGCGTTGCCGACGTGCAGTTGTCCTGTGGGAGAAGGAGCGAAGCGAACGCGAACTTGGGAAGCGGTGCTCACCTCTTGATGTTAGCAAGGTGGGCGGAAGAAAACTGCTTGACCACGGATTTACGCGGATGAACATGGATTTTCAGGAGGACGCAGGCTTCCCAGAGGCGAACGCATCAATGCAGGAGCGACCCAAAACTTGGTATCTCAGCCGCTGAAGCCTTCGGTCCGAAAAGAGCTATTTCGGGTGAAGCCGTGCCCCTTCAAAGCAGGATTTATAAGAGGACCTCTTGTTTCCCGGATTGATCCTCAGCCTAAGGCGGCCGCGATTACGTCGGCGGCGGCGGCGGAACATCGTCGTCGGCAACCGGTTCGCCGCTGCTGCGGCGCATCTCCTCGTAGATTTCCCTCATCACCTGGTCGTGGTATGCGCCGTTATGCATGCGCTCGGCCATCTCCTGCAGCGCCACATTCAGCACATGGTAATGGTGCAGCTCGCGATAGCGCGGGTCGCTGGTCACCTCCTTCCACAGACCGTGCAGCAGATCAACATCTGCCTGGCGCATGCGCGGAAGGTGTGGCCCCAAGAGGTATTCGTGCCTGGTGCCACTGGGCTCGACCACCACCAATCGCAGCCGGGGACGCGGTTCAGGCAAACGCTCCCAGGCATCGCCGGTGAGTTTGCCTTGCTCATCCGCGGTGAGCTTGTTCGACAAGCCACAGACGATGACCGACGAGTGCAAGCGCTGCGCCGTAGCTACGATGCTTTCGAAAATATCGTTGGTGGGCACCACCACCAGCGAAACGTGCTTCCCTTCCTTCTCAGCGGCAGTGACCACCGAGGTGAACAGTTCCTGCTCGTACTTCTTGAACACCTCCGAGGTGTCCACTACCTCGCTGCCGCTGAAGGAGTGCTCACGGTGATAGACGCGCGAGGTCATCACCACTACGTCGGTCTTGGTAGTGTCGGTCTTGGCCAACACTTGTCTCAAGTAGTACAAGTTGCGGGGATCGCGGACGGCGACCAGAATATTCCCCGGGCGTACCTCCATGGCCTGCGCGCTCAACTCTCGATCCGTGGCGATGTTGAACTGCTCCAGTCCTGATTCCCCCGAAGTGTGCTGGTATGCGGTGCGACGCTCGGAAATAGTCAGGATAATGAAGAACACCAGGCTGAACGACACGCCCGCGATGGTCGCCAGCTCCTTGGTGAAGAGGTTCACGACGGCGGTGGAGAATAACAACAGTGAGATCAGGATCAGCCCAATTGGAACTTCCACGCCCTTGATACGGATGTTGCCGGGCACCTTCCACTGCCGGTTCTCGGGGCTGGTGTAGCGGAGCACCACCACTGCCAGCGACATGAACGAGAAGCTCCAGATCACGCCAAACGCGTACAGCGAAGCCAGCAGATACACATTGCCCCGGCTGGCGACAATGGTGAAGATCTGCAAACCTACGATCATGTTGATGACACGGTAGCTGGTCCCGAACCGCTTTTGCGGTTTCTTGAACCAGGTAGTGAGGACGCCATCTTCCACCATGCGGCTTAGTACGCCGTTGGCGCCGACGACGGCGGTATTCACAGCGCCCGACAGGATAAGCGCGCCGACAATCACGACGAAGCCCTGAAAGAAAAGACGCAGGGTGTAGGGGCCGACCACATGCATCGCCAGCCCGCCGATCAGGTTGGCGTAGTATTCGGGCCGCACCTTGTCGGGGATGATCATCACCGCGAAGAACGAAACCAGCGAGGTGAAGAACAAGCTGTAGAGGAAAATCACCAGCCCGGTCTTCTCCAGGTTCTTCAACTTGGGATGCTCGATTTCGCGATTGATCTGGGCCAGCGATTCTTCGCCGCTCATGGCAAGTACCGAGTGCCCGAAACCCACCAGCAGCATGATCAGCGGAATACGTGCCGCCCAAGTCCCCAGCAGCCAGCCCAACGATTCCTTATTGTGGTGCATGTCTGCCGGCGACGGCAACGGGGGCAATTGCCCTCCGTGTTTGGCCAGGGTAATCAAGCACCAGATAATCAGCATCACCACCATCACGGTGGTGATCTTCATGATCTGCAGCGCCCGTTCGCTGGACTCGTGAATGCCCTTGATGTTCTGCCACCAGAAGTAAATAACCACGACCACGGCAAACGCGGCGGCAAACGAATTGTCGGGAACGTGAATGTTGTAGCCGAGGTGGTGGAAGGTGTCGTCGAGAAATCCGGCAACGTACTGGCCGGCGGCTACGGCGCTGATGGGCCCGGTTAGGATGTAATCGAACAGCAGCGCGGAAACCGACAACTTGGCTAGGGTCCCGCCCATGGCCTGCTTGACCACGCGATAGACGCCCCCGCGGACGAACATGGCGCTGGACTCGATGTAGATGGCCCGAACCGCGTAGCTGAACAGCATGACCGCGAGCACGAACCAGGGAGCGCTTTTCCCGATGACTTTTTCCGCATCGCCGCCCACGTAGTATGCCGACGACGCCAGATCGGAGAGGACGATGGCCGCAGCCCGCCAAAACGAAATGAAAGTCAGCATCACCGAGGTGGCGACGAAGACTTTGATTGCGGGACGCTGGAGGTTCTCAGCCGTGGTGGACATAAGTTGTTCGGCGGATCCGGGCAGCACTCCGTTCGCAGCTTTCTGCAACCGGAATACAACAGTGTACTGCCTTTAGGGCTTAGTCGATCAGTGCTAGGCCAATTTGGGCCAGCATCTCTAGTTCGATGCTTCATGGAGGTACCAAGCAGGACCTGACGGCACCAGGCGCGAATCTACTTGATTTCTGAGAGGACGCCGCACGGCGCCTTTTCGACGCCGCGAAGCAAGAAACCTACTATTTGCGTTCTTGAAACCGAATATCGCCCGTGCACCGCTCAATCGCCTGCTGCTCTGTCCGTCAGGTAGGTTCGGCTGATGCGATCATGCCAGCAGAGCGCATCGACATCTACGAACGCCCAGAGCAACCCCATGACAAACGAAGCCATGGAGAAATAGAGAGCCAGGACGCGCTGACGACGCTCACGCCGGCGCGGCGCTTCTCCTTTGAACGTGCTGAGGCGGATTTTTGCGATGCGCATTCCCGCGGTCGCGCCGCCATAGACCAGCAACAGGTACTGATAGACGGCCCACAACAGCGCCGGCAGCGCCGCCGCCGTCCACAGCAGCGGCTTGGTTAAGGTTAAGCCGGGTAGCATCTTGAAGCCCACTGCGGCAAAAATACCTGACGCCGCCACCACGATTCCGCCATCCAGCAGCGCCGCATAGAAGCGGTGCGCCCTGGCAGCCGCCCGGAACGGGAGTTCGACGCTGTCCGCGTGGGTCGCGGCGACTGGCTGAGTGCCAGGTCCAAATTGCAGGCCATCGAGAAACGGTGTGGTGGGAAACGCTTCCAGTTCTTCAGGCACGTCAAGGATGCGCGGCTGTTCCGGCAGAACCGGATCGGCCAGACGATGAGGCGTGCCCGGAGCGCCTGTCGCCTGGCGCGGGAAGGCGATGACTTTGCGCTGGGCCTTCGGGCGCGGCAACGGAACTGGCTGTGGTTCCGGGTCAGGCGCCAACTCTGGAAGCGCTCGGTCTGCGGCAGGCGGTAGCTCTGGCTTTGTTAGCGATACCTCGCGCTGGGCGGCTACCAGGTCCGCCGCAAGATCGCAGGTTGTTGGGCTGACAATCTCGGTTGCAGCAGATGGCTCGGCGCTCAGAGGAATGGCTTCAGCGGTGGGTTCCTGGGGCTCCGACTCCTCTGACGTGTCGGTTGCAGAACCGGCTGCCTCCGCTTCAGGCGGAGGGAAAGGAAAGCGCATGCTGTACGCTCCCTCGAGACGGCGTCCACGACGAGTGCGAAACCCGGCCACGCGGGCGTGAATTTCTTTTCGCCAGATATCATTGGCGGGCAGCGATGAATTTCCAGAGGTGTCAGAACGCAAAGTTCCCTGATCGGTCATGTGGTGGCGCGACTATATCCTTCTACCCGCTTTTTGATAAGGCGCGTGACGCTTTACGCAAAGCACGGGTGAATCATTCACGAAAATGAGGAAAGGAGGCCGTCGGCTCGCGTCCCTGCGGCGTGGCAAGCTGTGCAACCGATTACGAGCGTCGCGCAACCAGTGGACACCGAGCGGGTTTAGGAGAAAATCCAGAGCAGCGTGGAACCAGCGCAAGCGGATGCGTTTTACCTCACTGTAGGCAACGTGCTAAGTTGCAAGGTTCTGCTCAATTCAATCGAACCCGGCAAAGGGACACCCGCTTCTCGATGATTGCCCGCACTCGAATGATTATCACGGCGCTGGTGGCATGTCATCTGTTTCTGCTGCCCGGCGTGTTAACCAGCCAGTTGCGTCCGCCGGAACAGCCTGATATCTCGGACCAAGCCGCATCGCAGTCAAGCTCGTCTCAGTCACCTTCGGTCCCTGCAACGCCCGTGCAATCGCAATCGCCGGACAATGCAGCTTCCGATGCCGAGCCCGCAGTGCGGCCCCCCACTGGTAAGTCCCAAGTAACGGTGAAAACCGACACCGGCCAGGAAGACAAACAAACCGAACAGGTCATTCAGCAGGTAATTCAGTCGAGCGCCAACGAGCAGGAGTCAGGGCCTCCGCGTCCGTCCATGAACGTCCCCCTGGGGAAGGATGAAGTACTGATACGCGGCGACCAGCAGGAAAAGAACCAGGACATCTATAAGGCCCGCGGCCACGTCGTGATGCGGTTCCGCACCTACACCCTGCATGCCGATGAGATCACATACGATTCCACCACCGGGCAGGTCACGGCTAACGGACACGTAGTTTTTGATGGGGGTCCCCACGACGACCATCTGGTGGGGACGCATGCCTCCTACGATGTCACCCGCGATACTGGCGTGTTTTACGACGTGGTCGGATCGAGCGGAGTCAAGGTCAAGAACCGGGACATGTTCCTGACTTCATCCACTCCATTCTTCTTCACCGGAAAGGTTGTGGACAAACTCGGCCCCGATCACTACAAGGTCAACCACGGCTACATCACCTCCTGCCAATTGCCGAAACCCAAGTGGCAGTTCAACTCAGATACCGCTAATGTGGAAATGGGCGCCGAAGCCACGATGCACCGCGCCACTCTGCGAATCCGTGGCATTCCGGTCTTTTATTTTCCCTGGGTGCAACATCCGGCGGATAATTTTGGACGCCAGAGCGGCTTTCTCATGCCCATAGCCGGAGTATCCAACACCCGAGGCTTCATCTTGGGAGACGCGTTTTATTGGGCCATCAATCGGAGTAATGACGCCACCTTGGGGGCCTCGCTTTATAGTGCACGGGGATGGGCGCAACATGGCATCTTTCGCTCCATCGGCTACAACTACCAGTTCAAGGCCGAATACTTCGGGGTGATTGACGAGAAAGGCGTCCCCCAGGGTCAGCCGGGCGCAGGGCAGAAACAGGGCGGCGAGGAACTGAGAGCCAACGGATCGATCATGCTGCCGGACGAATTTCGCGGGGTGTTATCGGTGGACTATCTCAGCTCTTTTCTGTTCCGCCTGGCCTTCGCCCAGGGCTTTACTTTGACGTCCATCAGCTCCGAGGTCCGCAACTACGGATTTCTCAGCAAGAACTGGAACGGCTACGCGCTGGGCTTTCAGTCGGGGCTCTATCAGTCCTACCAGAGTACTAACCCAGGAGATGTAATCGAGATCGCGCACATTCCCACGCTTGAGTTTTCTTCAGTGGAACGCCCTCTCAACCTCTACAACCTGATGTACTCCTACGATGTAGCCACGGAGGGCCTTTCCAGGAATGAGGTCGGATTCGATACTGCTCCGGTGGTCGGCCGCGTCGATGCCCATCCGTCTATATCGCTGCCCACATTTCTGCATGGCTGGACGTTTCGGCCCGAGGCTGGGGTGCGCGAAACCTATTACACTCAGCGGCTCCAGAGCGGTGGTGGAGTGGCGGTGGGAACGGCGATCAGCGATCCCATCAATCGGAATGTCTTCTCCACGGCAATAGACATCAGGCCACCCACGCTATCGAAGATCTTCGAGCGCAAATTTCTCGGCTATGTGATGAAGCACACGGTCGAACCGCAGGTCGTCTATCGCTACCAGACGGGCATCGATAACTTCGACGAGATCATTCGGTTCGATCAGCGCGACATTCTGGCCGACACGAATGAAGTAGAATACGGCGTGGTTAACCGGCTGTTTGCCAAGAAAACAAAGTCCAACTCGGAATGTTTCCATCATCCGAAATATGCGCTCCCTTCGCAGGGGAGCGACTTCGCGGCCAAGAAAGACACGGACAAGACGGAACCTGGTACTTGTGATGACACCCATGGTCCGGCGCGTGAGGTCATCACCTGGAAGATTGCGCAGAAGTATTTCTTCGATCCAACTTTTGGCGGAGCCTTGGTACCTGGTCAGCGTAATGTCTTCGACAGTACGGTAGATTTCTCCGGCATCGCCTTTCTCACCGAACCGCGCCACTTTTCGCCGATCATCTCCCGTTTGCGAGCGCAGGATGCACAGACCGATTTCCAGTGGGACCTTGATTACGACCCGGTCCTCCATCAAGTGAATGCCAGTACCCTGTTGGTTGGCCAGAGGTTTGGCAGTAGCGGCCAGTGGTACGTGGCCGGTGGGCAGACCTATATGGTCGAGCCGGCTGAAACCGCGCCTATCTCCGGTCAGCCGTCGCTCGGGATCAGCATCTACAACCAGTACCGCATCCAGGTGCAATACGGCAATATCGGCCAACGGGGGTTGAGTACCGCGGCGGCGGTGGCGGTGGACTCCCGTCTCAATTACGTCCAGACAGCCACTGTGCAAACCAACTACAACTGGGACTGCTGTGGGGTCACCTTCGAGTATTCGCGCTATGCCTTCGCCCCCACTGTCAGCCAGGAGAACAGTTACCGTTTCTCGTTCAGCCTGGCCAACATCGGCTCGTTTGGCACTATCCGCCGCCTGCAGAGGCTGTACTAACGCGCAACCTCCCGTCCTCCGGCGGGTGTCTTACAATTGAGCAATGTCTGCGGTGCCACCCAATCTTCTACCTGAGGCTGGGGTTCTCGATGCTAAGTCTCGTGCCCTCGCCGAACATCTGCGGTCGCTCGGGCGACTGCTTGTGGCTTATTCCGGTGGAGTGGACTCCGGATTCCTGGCGTGGGCGGCGCATCGCAATTTAGGCGGCGACATGCTGGCGATTCTGGCCGACTCTCCCAGCCTGGCGCGTTCGCAAATGCGCGATGCCGTTGCCTTCGCCGAGGAACAAGGCATACCACTGAGCGTGATTGCGACCGGGGAGATCGAGCGTCCGGAATACGTCCGTAACGACGGCGCACGTTGCTATCACTGCAAGGACGAACTGTTCACCGTGATGGAAGAGCGCCGGCAAAGCTTGGGGTTCGACGCCATTGCCTATGGTGTGAATCTCGACGACCAGGGCGACTTTCGGCCCGGCCAGCAGGCGGCCCGCCAGCATCATGTGGCCGCGCCGTTGCTTGCCGCGGGATTGACCAAGGAGGACATCAGGCAACTGGCCTCGCAAGCAGGATTGCGTATCTGGGACAAGCCGGCGTCGGCCTGCCTGTCATCCCGGATCGAGTATGGGCGTGCGGTCACGCGCGAAGCATTGTCTGCCGTGGAGAAGGGCGAAGATGCGCTGCGCGAACTTGGTTTCCGCCAGGTGCGCGTACGTCATCATGGCGAGATCGCGCGCATCGAGATCGCCCGCGAAGAATTGCCGCGGGCGATGACGATGGAAATGGCCACCGAGTTTACGCGAATCTTCAAAGCGCTCGGCTTTACTTATGTGACGCTTGATCTCGAAGGGTTTCGCTCGGGCTCGATGAATGCGGTGCTGCCGGTCGGGAAGTTGCTGAAGAGCACGCATAACGATTGATGCGAGAGCCAGCGCCTAGACCCACCGCCTAGACTCACCGCAACAATCAACCGGCGGCGACGCTGGCTTCCTCTGGCACTCCTCTCTCAACGCGTAGCAGGGTTAGCAACGGGGTTGTGATGATGGTTGTAGCAAGTGCCATGAGAACCAGCATCGTGAAGAGGGTCGGCGAAAATGCCCCCACGTCATAGGCGATATTTAGCACGACGAGCTCCACCAGGCCGCGCGTGTTCAACAGTACGCCGAGTCCCAAAGCGAACGTCCACGACTGGCCGGTAAAGCGCGCCGCCAGCACTGCGCCTCCCATCTTTCCCGCGATGGCGGCAACCAGGACCACTCCGGCCCAGAGCCACACCGTGCCGCTGTTGAGCAGGTCGATGCGGGTTCGCATTCCTGTGAGGGCGAAAAACAGGGGCAACAGGAAGACGGAGACAACGGAGTCCAGGCGGGCGCGAAGTGAAGTTTCCCATTGCTGGCTCCGAGGCAGACAGACGCCGGCGAGAAATGCCCCGAACAAGGGATGTACTCCAATGGCGTTCGTGGTCGCGGCCGATGCAAATACACCGATCAAGGTTAGTCCGAGAACATCCAGCGACATCGTTGATCCGCCTCGTCTGCGAACCAGCCGTGAAGCGAGAGGCCGAACAACCGCCAGCATGACGACCAGGTAAATAACCAGCCCGGCAATCCGTAATGGCAAAGTCGCAGGACCGCCATTGGCCCCCATCAGCGCAAGCGTCACCGCGAGTAGCAACCATGCCACAACGTCATCTAGTGCCGCGCAGAAAATCGCGGTGGTTCCGATGTTCGTGCCCAGCAGGCGTCGCTCCTCGAGAATGCGCGCAAGTACTGGGAACGCGGTGATACTCATGCAGATGCCAAGGAAAAGAACGAAGGTAATATTTCCGATTCCGGCCGGCGCAAACCTAGCGCGTAGAGGCGCCGCCAGGGCAATCGCGATTAGAAACGGGAAGAGGATGCTTACGCCGCTGGTGAGCAAAGCGGTAGCCCGATGACGGTAGAGCTGCTCGAGTTCCACCTCCGTGCCGATGATGAACAGAAACAGAATAAGCCCGATGGTGCTGAGGATCTCAAACGGCTGCAGCGATGACCTGGGAAAGAAGGCGGCGAATGCGTGGGGAAAAAACCGGCCGAAAAGCGACGGACCAAGCAGAATGCCGCCTATGATCTCCCCAATAACGCGGGCCTGCCCAATTCTGGGTGCCAACCGGCCGCACGTCAGAGTTACCAGCAGGATCGCTGCCGTTTGTAATAGCAAAAGTGTCATCAGGCACCGCAGTCGCGTTGCAACAAGATTATGCGGCTTCGTGGCGGCGGTTTAGCATCCGTTGTTATATCGGAAGGCGGTTATGGTTCATGTTGCTCAAACCGGCGATTGCACCAATCGACGTAATATTAAATGCATGCGAGGCCTTTTCACGAATCAAGCTACCCGTTTAACTCCCCGATTAGACCCGGCCTCCATACCCTCCGCAAGTGCTGGGAATGCGCTCGCCATGAGATAATCAGGGTTCAGCTTCTACCCACGAAGGCGGTTTGCATTTTGCTCTTGCGACGACTGGCTGTTTTGCTGCTATTGTTTTGCGCCGGGTGCTCGGCGCAGTCAAGTTCCTCCGCAGTCTCTCCGGACATGGCCCAGAAGGTACAGCGGCAGGTCCGGGCTTACTTCAATATTCCTCCCGATGTGGACATCAAGCTGGGCCCGCTAACCCCAAGCGAGTTTCCCAACTACGACAACCTGACCGTCACCTTGAGTGCGCGCGGGAAGTCGCAATCGGTCGACTTTATCCTCTCCAAGGATGGCAAGAGCCTGATCCGATTAACCAAGCTGGACTTGACCAAAGATCCCTATACCGAGACGATGAAGAAGATTAACGTAGCCGGCCGGCCGGTACGGGGAAATCCGGACGCCAAGGTCACCATCGTCAACTACGACGACTTCGAATGTCCGTTCTGCGCTCGCATGCACAGCACGCTGATGACCGAGATCCTTCCGCAATACGGCGACAAGATAAAGATCGTTTACAAAGACTATCCGTTATCGATGCATCCATGGGCGATACACGCCGCCAATGACGCCAACTGCCTGGCCAAAGAGAGTACCAAGGGTTATTGGGAGTTCGCCGATTACGTGCACGCTAATCAGCACGTGATCAGCAATCCTCAGAAGGACGTGCAAATGGCATTCGGCGAACTGGACCGCATCACGTTTGATATCGGCAAAAAGAATGGGGTCGATGCCGCTCAGCTGCAAGCGTGTGTGAAGGCCCAGGCCGATAGCGTGAAGACCTCGATGGCGGAGGGCGATGCAGTAGGTGTTAGCGCGACCCCAACCATGTTCGTCAATGGGGAACGGCTGGAAGGGGCGCTGGACGCCGACGAGGTGAAGGCGGCTTTGAACCAGCAGTTGTTGGCTGCGGGAGTGCAGCCACCACCGCCGACTCCAGACCCAAAACCGGCAGCGCCGCCAGTATCGAGTAAACCCGCACCCAGCAAGTAGGACATGGGGCCCGGTGCAAACCGCCAATGTCCGGCTTGTAGAATCGTGCGGGAACGTGTTTTGCATCGGCACGTCAAAGGATTGGGCAAGCTGTCCGGGATGCGCGTTTGACATGCAGTCTCTGAAGGAGCGAGTTTGAAATTGAAACGCAAGCGTGTGGCAAGTTTCGTGATCGTAGCTACTCTCGCCATGGCCTTGATTACGCTGCTGGCAAGCGTGGCCTGTAGCGGAAAGCAGGAAGGCGCCGACGTGATGGCGACCGTGAATGGCCACAAGATTACCCGCACCGAAGTGGAGAAGTACTTCAACAATCAGACCGCCCAGACGCCGCAGAAGCCTGGGGCGGAGCAGGCAGACAGCTTGCGGTTGAGCATTCTGCGCGAGCTCATCGATAACGAAATCCTGATGCAACGCGCGGAAAAACTGGGCCTGTTGGCAACTGATGAGGAAGTAAACAGCAAGGTGGCGGAAATCAAAGCTCCGTACACGCAGGAAGAATTCGATAAGCGGCTGAAGGAGCGCGACCTTACGCTAGATGATTTCAAGCGCGACCTGCGCCGCTCCATCACCGTGGACAAGGTGCTCAACAAAGAAGTCACGTCGAAGATCAACATTACCGACGACGACATCACCGCTTACTACAATCAGCACAAGGCAGAGTTCGACCTGATCGAGCCGCAGTACCATCTGGCGCAGATTCTGGTGACCACGCAGCCGAACCCGCAGGTCAAAAACATGAAGGCGCAGAACGAGGGCGACGCGCGCAAGAAAATCCAGATGACGGCGAACCGCCTGGACAGCGGTGAAGACTTCGCCACCGTAGCGATGAATTACTCGGAGCAGCCGGAAACTTCGCAGAATGGCGGCGACCTGGGCTTCGTGCCCGAGTCGTCGCTGAAGGCAGACCGGATCGCCTATGACGCGATCAACCGGCTGAAGCCCGGACAATACACCGGCGTGCTCCCAGTGGCCGATCCTAACAGCCACCAGATTTACGGCTACCGCATCGTCAAGCTCATCAGCAAGGAAGCCGCCGGGCAGCGTGAACTCAAGGACCCCCGCGTTCAACAGGCCATACGCGAACAGCTACGCGATCGCCTGGAACAATTGCTAAAGGCGGCGTACTACGAAACCATTCGCGATAAGGCCTCAGTGGACAACTATTTCGCCGATGAAATTCTGAAGAAGGCAGGATCGATGAAGTAGCCGGCGGAGACGGTCGCCAAAATAGCGGGAGCGGAAGGCTCCCGTTTTTTTGGCGTCTCTGGGATAGCTTGCGTTGGCGCTACTCGATGATTGCCAGGGTGTCGCCCGGGTTCACGACCGAACCTTCCGCAGTTAGTATCTTCTGTACGCGGCCATCCTTGGGCGACTTCATCTCGTTCTGCATCTTCATCGCTTCCATCACAATGATGCCCTGACCGGCCTTCACCTCGTCCTTCTCGTTGACCATGATGCGCACGATCTTGCCCGGCATGGGGGCCTTGACCTTTTGCGGGCCGGCTTCGGCGCCGGCAACCGCGCGACGGGTGCGTAGGGAGCGCGGGTCCTGTACATCCACGGCATAACGTGCGCTGCCGATGACCATGTGCAGGTCGCCTTGCAGTGAACGCTCGCGCTTGATCTCGTAAGCTTTGCCGCCGACCAGCACCGACAGCACGTCGCGTGCGGTGAGGGCGGCGTCCACTTCAATTTCCTGGCCATCCACCTTACACAGCCAGGTCTTCTCACCGTGTGTGAGTTCTACCTGATGCGTTTTGCCATCTACCACAATGTCGTAGGTCATGTTTAGCAATTAGCAGTTAGCATTTAGCAAACAACAATTAACCAGCGCGGCCATTAGCGCTCCCCTACGGCCTCGGCGCGGGCGGCTCGCCGCCAATTTGAAGCCTGTGGGGGAGCAGCTTTGCCGTTCATCGAAGTGGCCCCGTTCGCTCCCGGCAATGTTGCCTTCGGTTCCATAGTGGCAAAAATCGCCGCGCCAATCGCCGCCACAATCGGACGCCGCGGGTCGGTCTCATTGCTGGGCTTGGCAAGGAGGCGGTCAAGAAAACCGGTGTCCAGGTTGCCGGCGCGGAAGTCCGGGTCTTTCAGGATGCGGCGAAACAGCGAGATATTGGTCTTGATGCCTCCCACGAAATATTCGTAAAGTGCGCGCAGCAGGCGGTCGATTGCCTGGTCGCGATTCTCGCCGTAGCCGACCAGCTTGGCCAGCAGCGGATCATATTCGATAGGCACGTTCCAGCCTTCATACATGCCACTGTCGCGGCGGATGCCCGGCCCCGAAGGCGAAATCAGCCGAGTGATTTGTCCCGGCGATGGGAAGAAATTGTTATCGGGGTCCTCGGCATACACCCGGCACTCGATGGCATGGCCGCGAAGCCGGATGTCTTCCTGCTTGAACGGCAGCTTCTCTCCGGCGGCGACACGCATTTGCAGGTGAACAAGGTCAAGGCCGGTCACCAGCTCGGTGATAGGATGCTCGACCTGCAAACGGGTGTTCATCTCAAGGAAATAGAAGTTGCGTTGCTCATCGACCAGATACTCGATGGTGCCGGCGTTGTAATAGTTGGCGGCCTTGGCTACGCGCACCGCGATTTCGCCCATGCGGCGGCGCATGTCCTCGTCCACGATGGGAGAAGGCGACTCCTCCATCACTTTCTGGTGGCGGCGCTGCACCGAACATTCGCGCTCGCCCAGGTAAACAACGTTGCCGTGCTCGTCACCGAAGATCTGCATCTCGACGTGGCGCGGGTTGGTGATGTACTTCTCGAGGTAAACCTCGTTGTCGCCGAAAGAACGCTGGGCCTCGCTGCGGGCGTTCTCGTAGGCGGAATGCAGCTCCCCGGGCGATTCTACGAGGCGCATGCCTTTGCCGCCGCCACCAGCCGCCGCCTTCAACATGACTGGGTAGCCGATCTGCTCCGCCAGTCGTTCTGCGGCGTCGATGTCCAAGCCGTGCTCTGAGCCGGGAACGAACGGAACACCGGCGCGTTTCATGTTTTGACGGGCACGGGTTTTGGAGCCCATCATCTCCATTGACTCCGGACTGGGGCCGATGAACTTAAATCCATGCTCGGCGCAGGCCCGGGCAAAGCCGGCATTCTCCGACAGGAAGCCGTATCCGGGATGGATAGCCTCCGCCTGGCTGCGGCGCGCCACGTCGAGGATCTTGTCCACGTTGAGATAAGACTCGCTGGCGGTGGCCGGACCGATAGGGTAGGCATAATCGGCTTTGCGGACGTGCAGGGCCTTGCGGTCCACGTCGGAGAAGACGACGACCGATTCGATGCCCATCTCGCGGCAGGCGCGAATGATGCGCACCGCAATTTCACCGCGATTGGCGATCAGAACTCGTTTGAACATGACCGGCCTCGAAGGCGCTTAATCGAATGTTCTGCGGGACGACGGCGGAAAGAGGGCAGCTGACACGCACACTCCACAGAAGATTGGATTGTACTGCATGGGCGGACGGGGGCGCGGGGCGACGTCACAGGGGTATGTGACGAAGGCGGGTACGCAGCCAGTATTGGGTCAATACCCGTGGCGCCGAAAATACTCTGCCGGAGGCAGGATCAAGACCCCCCCGAAGGGTCGGCCAAAGTACTGGCCAAAGTGCTGCTTATCGCCGGTCAGCAGATGCGTGGCGCGGACATGGAGTGCCGCCTGCAGAATGGGCTGATCTTTTTCCGGCAGGCTCACCTCCCGAGGCAAAGTGGAAATGCCAGTAACAATCCGGACCGTTTCTAGGAGTTTGGCCAGTCTTTGTTGTTGCTCACGTTCGCTCAAGTTGACACGAGCTTCTTCAGCGGCGTAAGCCGAAGTCAGCAACTCCACGTCCTTGAATTTCCATAAGCGAGCGATGCCAGTGTCGGGCTGATAAGCGGCAGAGAAAAGTACGTTGGCATCGAGAAAGAGCCGATCCACAGCTACGACCGGGCGGCTTTATGGGGCTTATAGTGCGGAATTTTGGCGGGATCAATCCCAAGCTTGCGCACCTCCCCGATTGCGGCTTCGTAATCCTTGGCATCGACCGCGTTCGACAGTAAGAATTCAGCCTTGCGCTCAGGACTATAGACTTCGACAGGGACAGCCGCGGCGGGACGGATCAGAATACCCTCAGGGCGTTCTTCAGCTACCACTAACCCGCCTTCTTCGATGCCGAATTTACGCCGCAGACGAGCCGGGACAACAATGGCGCCACGTTTACCAACTTTGCTAACTTCCATAACAATGTGCCCGACAATCTGAATGTCCGGCATTCGGAGTATAGACGTAGGTGCCCGGAAATGTCAAAAGCGAAAGCGTAAGGGAGAGCAAACCTGATGCAAAACGCCCCTCCTAGTGGAGGGGCGCTTACGTCCGGCGGAACCGGCCATCTTACTGGCTGGTGTCGGTGGTGACGATGCCCGTGGGGCCGGCTTTCTCGGCCTTGGCCTTCTTGGTGGCCATGGTCTTGTCGACCCAATCGTCGGCCGATTTCAGGTCGGCCTTACGGGCGTCAAGATTGTCGCACTCGTATTCGGCGCGCTGGCGGTATAGCAGGTTCAGATAGGCCATGGCGTCGTCGTAATCGGGACGAAGCTGTAGCGCTTTCTGCAGGTTCTGAATGCCGTCTTCCACCTTCTGGGCGTTCTTCTGCTTAAGATCGGCGCAGGCTTTCTTGTCCTTCAGATCATCGGTTGGCTTCATACCAAGGCTGGCGCGGACGGTCTGGTCAGGCTGGTAGGCCTGCATCCAGTCGATGACGGCGAGCGAGTAGTAGCTTTCCGGATCATTAGGATCCATGTCAGCGACCTTCTGGTAATACTCCCTGGCCTGATCGAACTTCTTCATACCGAAGTAGAGAGAAGCGATACCTTTCAGGCTGTGGATCTGCTGTTCCTTGGGAGGATTCTGAGCCAGAACCTGCTTGAAAACCTCGATGGCCTGTTCGGCATAGCGGTTGTTGTCAGGCGAATCGGCGCCGGGAATATATTGCTGGGCATACGCGGTGGCTAAATAAAGACGGGCCGTAACCAGGCTGGGATCCAGCTCCACCGATTGTTGAAAGTGTCCGATCGCCTCTTCGTATTTTGCGTTTTTATAGGCCTGAACGCCCTTATTGAGCTGATCGCGTGCTCTCAGCTTGCTGCAACCGATGGTTGAGAACAACGCAAGCAGAACCAAAAGTACCGTTAGTACTCGTCCGCTTTTGTTCATGTTTAATATCACTCTCCAGTGGAATCGTTCGGGTTGCGAGGAGAGGGCAGGACGGTCACCTGACGCCCTGCCCCTCCGCAAGGAAGAGTGCAACCCGAATCACGTTCCTAGTTCTTGGCCCGCAGGCGGCCGCCGAGGCGAAGCACGCAATCGGGCCCGCCGGTCTTGCCCCTCGGTGGCGTCAATGGCTCCGCCGAGGACCGGCTAGCAGATGGCTAACCGCCGGCTTCGATCTTGGCCGTGATCAGCCCAACTTTATCGACACCCGCTGCGTGGGCGATGTCGATGACTTGTGCCACATCGTTAAAGGTCAGGTCGGGATCAGCCTTGACGAACATGACTTTTTCAGCGCGGGTCTTGAAGATGTCGTTGAGACGGCCTTCCAGATTCTCCCACGTGACGTCGTCCTGGTTGATCTTCAGCGCCGGCTTATCGCCGCCGCCTTTCAGTACCTGCACCACAATGGTACGGTCGTTGCTTGGCGGCTGCTTCTGCTGGTCTTTGGGCGGCTGAGGAACCAGCGCGTCCAAGCCCTTCGGAGTCAGCGGCGTGATCACCATGAAAATGATGAGCAATACCAGCAACACATCGATGAGTGGGGTTACGTTAATGTCTGCTGAGGGACCACTCGACCCTCCTAAATTCATTCCCATAAGGACTCCGTTACTGGGCGCCGCCGCCTGTGCTAGCTCCTGTCGGCGGTTTCTTGCCGGCGGGGCCAGTTTGTGTCTGCTCGGTCAACAGTCCGACATCATCCACGCCAGCCGAGCGCACGTTGTCCACCACGTCCACCACAGCGCCGTACTTGGCGCGAGCGTCGGCCTTGATGAAGACCCGCTTGTCCACCTTATTGGCGAGGCGATCTTTCACCTTGTTGGTCAGCTGGTCGGCGGTCACCTTGTCGGTGCCAAAGAAAATCTGTCCGTCGCGCATGACGGCCACGAGCAAGGAGTCTTCCTTGTCCGCGTCCGGCATGGGTGTTGGGCTGTTGACCCTGGCCATATCGACGCTCACGCCCTTCTGCAACATGGGCGTGATGACCATGAAAATGATGAGCAACACCAGCATCACGTCCACCATGGGGGTGACGTTGATGTTGGAGTTGACCTTCTTGCCTTCGGCGCGCACTGCTAGTGCCATAACCTTCAACCTCCTTCAGACCGGGAGCAGCGCAAACGAATCGCGCTGCACACCAGTTACCGGCGAACCGTGCGACGCTTGAGGAAATAGTCGATCAACTCGCTAGAGCTGTTGTCCATTTCCACGTCGAAGGCTTCCACCTTGTTGGTGAAGTAGTTGAACATCATGACGGCCGGAATCGCCACGAACAGTCCGATGGCGGTAGTCACCAGCGCTTCTGAAATACCGCCGGCGACGGCGCCCAGACCGGTGGCCTTCTGGGTCGAGATTTCCTTGAAAGCGTTCAGAATGCCGACCACGGTGCCCAGCAACCCAATGAAGGGGGCCGTGGAACCGATGGTGGCAAGGCCGCCCAGACCACGCTTCAACTCGGCGTGAACGATGGCTTCAGCACGCTCCAGAGCGCGCTTGGACGCCTCGATCTGCTCACCGGGAATGTCGTTGGAATCGCCATGGGCCCTGAACTCTTGCAGGCCGGCGACCACGACCTTCGCCAAGTGGCTCTTCTTGTTGCGCTCGGCGACCTTAATGGCTTCTTCAATTTTGCCCTCACGCAGGGCGCCGGCAACCGCGGGAGCAAAAGCGCGCGATTGTTTGCGGGCCGCACTGAATGCCATGGCGCGATCGATCATGACGCCAATCGACCAGCCCGACATGACGAACAGGATGAGAACGACGATCTTCGCCAAAATTCCCATCTGCTTCCAGAGGGAGATCGGATCCCAGCCCACGGTCGCTTCTTGGAAAACCCAGGCGGCTACCGTCGGTACGTGACTGAGGGTGTAGGTGGTAAGGTTAGCTAGGAACATGGGTGGACTTTTCCTCCTCAGAACTTTCGTTACAGCAGACCAACATTTTGCTACTGGTACTGCAGATGATTCGAATATCCGGAGCCGATTACGTTTCCCAAACCACTATGAGCTTTAAATCGGCGCCGCAAAAATGATTCACCATGGAGACCGGAGAGCACGGAGTTTGCTTCCTATCGAGTTTCCTCCGTGATCTTTATGCCTCGGTGGTGAATTTGCACTCTATCCGTGAACCAACAGCTCATCTGACTTACATGAGCAGAAAATCAAACGCGCCGTCCGTGATGCAACGCTGCCCAACCGGCATCGGGTTAGATGCGCGAAATCCTAATACGTTTAACCGCCCAACGTAAAATTAACGTTGATCGTGGTTTCTACTTCCACCGGCTCGCCATTGAGGTAGTACGGCTTGTACCTCCATTGCTTCACGGCATCCAGGGCGGCGCCCGTAAGCATCGGATGGCCGCTGACCACGTGCAGGTTCTGAATTGCGCCATCCTTGCCGATCAGGGCCTGCAAAACAACCGTACCTTGAATACGAGCCTGTCGGGCAAGCGCCGGATAGGCCGGTTGCACTTTATGAATCAATAATCCCTGCGATACGCCCTGCGATACGCGCACGCGCTGAGGGGTGGCTGCCTTGGGAATGGCCATCGGCGTGGAGCTAAGCACCCCGCCGAGGACGCCACCCATGCTACCGCCGGGTACGCCGCCGGGTACGCCGCCCACTACGCCAGCGACGCCGGTGTTCGGCGGAGCCTCATCCTCTTTAATCATCTGAACCTTTTTGGGAATGGCGGTGGGAGTGCGCAACTGGCCGTTATCCAATTCGCTCTGGATCTTCTTTACGATGACCGGAGCAGCCGCCGGTGGTGGCGGTGGGGGAGGAGGCGGCGGCGGTGCAACCAGGAATGTCATCAGTTGCTGCCGGGGCAACGCCTCGGTGAAGATCAAAGGCAACAACACTAACACGCCAATCAGCAGGATTTGGAAGATGAACGAAACTGCGGTGGTAGCTCCACGCTTCCCCTTAAGCCTGCCTCCCGATTCTACGAGGCTGTCTTCAAACATAGCCTGTTCTCCGTCTGATGCTTCGATTACTTAGACACCGGCTATCGGTTTTTTGCTCCCACAATCCATGATTGCACCCCGAAAACTCTGCAACCAGAGGCCGTGTTTCAATACGGGAACGAGTGTCCTGTAGCGGCGACCGAAGTATACACCCGCGAGCCCAGTTCGGCGTCAAATCCGGTGTACTGGCCAGTCTGCCTGTCTTGGGCGAATCCGATGAGCCATTTAACCGCGGGGTTTGCTCAAGATCCTTGCGGCCCACTATTTAACCGAAGCGCCGGTTCCTATTTCGGGAGAGGCTCCGCGTGCAACACCTGCTTGTTCACATCTACGCTGTGAGTATGTCCCGGCCGAATGGCATGCGGTGCAACGATCAGGACACGAACCTGCTTCTGGTCGAATGAAGGATTCGCCTTCCCGGCGTGTTCTAGGGCAGCAGACGCAACCTCGTCGTCGGATCGCGTCTTGCCGCCCTGCAGAGTTGTAACTCTGTGAAAGTGCACGATATTCCCAGACGCGCGATCGTAAACGACCGCCAATCGATCCGCGATGACCTTCGGCCCGCCCGGCGTGGATTCGACTTTCTGCTCTTTCATTGCCGCAGCTCCCGCTTACCAAAAGAAAAGATTTCCCAGGATCCAGAATTCCTGTTCCGCACCTTGGGCGCTCCCGAAGGTCACGCCGGTGCATTGATCTGCATACAAGAACGGCCCCCAGGTATTCAAATTGTTGGGATCGCCGACGGTTACGGCGACATCGGGCTCATTTGGATGCGGGCCGATACTTGTAGCTGATGACTCCCGTGAACATTAGCCCGCCTCCGCTCGACACCATGAAGGCTCACTTGAGCGACGGTGTAAGCAGGAGCGAAGTCCCATTCCCAGGTGTAGACAATTCCGTTGTCGGAGTTGTAGCCGCCATAGGCCCAGCCGCTCGTCATGCTGTTCATGAGAGGCCTCCTTCAAAACGGTTGCGAGCCAATCGATGGCGGCCCGGTGTCACTAGGCCTTTACCTTCACCTTTTCTCGCGCCTTGTCACGTGGAGAAGACAGGCGCTGGGCCGCGGTTTGGCCGGCCCGCTTGGCGCGCCAGTCCTGGTAAGCGACCAACATCGGTGCAGCGACAGCGATCGATGAATAGGTTCCGATCAAGATTCCAATCACCAGGGCCAGTGAAAATCCACGCAAGACCTCGCCACCGAAAATGTACAGCGAGAGCACGGTCAAGAAAGTCAGGCCTGATGTAAGGATGGTCCGACTCAGGGTCTGGTTGATGCTCTTATTGACGATGTCGGCCAGGGGTTCGCGGCGTAGCAGCTTGATATTTTCGCGGATGCGGTCGAAGACGACGATGGTGTCGTTCATCGAGTAACCGATCAGCGTCAGGATCGCCGCGATCACGGTCAGGCTGATTTCTTTATCGAGCAGCGAGAAAAAGCCCACCGTGATAATGGTGTCGTGGAGGCAAGCAACAACCGCGCCCACGCCATAAATCATCTCAAAGCGGAACCAGAGGTAAACCAGCATTCCCGCCAGCGAGTAAAGCGTGGCCATGATGGCCTGGCGGCGCAGCTGCGAGCCCACCTGCGGGCCTACGATCTCAACGTTGCGCACCACGAAATTGGAGGTGTAGAAGTCCTGCTGCAGCCCGCTGATCACTTCGGGAGGGACGACTCCGCGCAGCTCATCGATCGAAGTCAAAATGCCGCCGCGTTCCTTGTTGCGGAAGTCCTCGATCTGGCTGGCGATGGTCTCGTACTTGGGGCCGGCGTCGATGCCCAAATGCAGCGGGTCTTTCTGCAGCAGATACTCCTGCAAGCTG
Organism: uncultured Acidobacteriaceae bacterium; assembly: GCA_963721155.1. Taxonomy (GTDB): domain Bacteria; phylum Acidobacteriota; class Terriglobia; order Terriglobales; family Acidobacteriaceae; genus Bog-257. Next base: position 24,557 of record CAVRID010000014.1, read on the forward strand.
GCGGTGCCCACGTTATTCAGGTCCTGCTTGCCTTCGGCGGCTGGATTTCGGGCCTGAAGAGCGCGGATGATGGTGTTCTTCCCGGCATCGAGCGCGGCCTCGCTAGTTTCCTGAATGCCCAGATCGACCAGTACTTCATTGTCGGAGGTGGGACCAAAACGCTGGATGCGGGGATCGTGCAGCCCAGCACGATTCATGTCGTTACGAATCTGGTCGAGGTTGGGCGTCTGCGCGAACTTGACGTAAACCAGCGTGCCGCCGCGGAACTCCACCCCCAGAGGGATGTGGTGCCAGAACAACATGGAACAGATTCCGGCGACGCTGAAGACCAGTGAGAAGGCAAGGAAATACCACTTCTTGCCCAGGAAATCGATATTGGTATTGCGAAATAACTCCACCGCTAGCCCCTTAAAAAATCTTTTTCACCACGGAGACACGGAGGGCACGGAGTTTCTATAAAACTCTTCTTACAATGCCCTTGCGCAGGATGGGAACGTTGAAATTGATAAGTAACCCAACCCGTATCCTGCTTAGCCTCAGATAAGTGAGCAATTGCGATTCGTGAATGGCCGATAAACCTTCGACCGATTTGAGTTCGACAATCACGCGATTGTCCACAATCAAGTCAATGCGATATCCGCAATCCAGATGGCAGCCCCTGTACTCCACCGGCAACTCAACCTGGCAGCGAAACAGAATTTTCCTCAGTCCGAGCTCATGACACATGCAGGCTTCATAGGTGGACTCAAGCAAACCCGGCCCGAGTTCCCGATGCACAGAAACGGCAGCCCCGATGATCTCGCCGGTCAGGTCGGCTTCAATAAGCTCAACCCTTCCGGCCGTTCTCTGCATCTCGCCGATCATAAGCGTCATAACTTTCCTAGGAATTTCTTAAGAAAAAATTCCTACTCCGTGTTCTCAGTGCCTCCGTGGTGAAACTTCTTCCTTAAATGCTCAATGGCTCGCCACGCTGATGGCGGCTGAGAATGAATTCGAAAATCACGCGCGAGACGAAGACCGCGGTGAACAGGTTTGCCGCCAGACCGAAGCTGAGGGTCACAGCAAATCCTTTTACCGGACCGGTTCCGAACAGGAACAGGATGATGGCGGAGACGATCGTCGTAACGTGCGTATCGATAATCGTCGTCCAGGCGTGAGCAAAACCCTGGTCTACGGCCGAGGAGGGTGTCTTGCCGTGTCGTAACTCCTCACGAATGCGCTCGAAGATCAGCACGTTGGAATCGACGCCCATACCGACGGTCAGAATCACACCCGCAATTCCCGGCAAGGTGAGCGTTGCGCCGCTATAGCCGAGGAATCCCAGCAGGATCACCAGGTTCAGGATCAATCCCAGATCGGCGTTGATACCAGCCGCGTGGTAGTAGAACAGCATGAAGATGAGCACGGCAACCATGCCAATGATCGCCGCCCGTACGCCCTCGCGAATGGAATCGGCTCCCAGCGATGGCCCTACCGTGACCTCTTGCAGGTACTTGATTCCCGCCGGCAGTGCGCCTGAGCGCAGTGTCAGCGCCAGGTCCTGGGTCTCTTCAGGACTGAACGATCCAGTAATGCGGCCCGTATCGTGGATCTGCTCCTGGATGGTGGCTACCGACTTCACTTTGTTATCCAGCACTACCGCCAGCTTGTCGCCCACATGGGCTCCGGTGAAGGCTGCGAAGCGCCGTCCGCCGTCACCGGTCAAAGTGAAGTTGACGTCAGCACGGCCATTTTCGTCACGGCCCGCATCGGCGGAACGCAGGTCGGCACCGCTTACCGCGGACGAACGGCTGATCAGCCAGTACACGTCGCCAGATTCCTCAGGATTCTGGGGGTGGGGCATATTGCCCTTCATCAGAACCGTGTCGGGCGGAAGGATGCCGCCGTTGTCTTGCATGGCGGCCTGTTCGGACGGATAGGGCCCCTTGACCGCTTGCCTGATCTCCAGCATGGCGGTGGACTGCATGATCTCTTTCACGCGAGCGGGATCGTCTACGCCCGGCAGTTGCACCAGGATTTGATAATCGCCCAGGCCATGCTCCTGAATCACCGGCTCGGAAACGCCCAGCTGGTCGATTCGGTTGCGGATGGTTTCGATGGCCTGCTGCACCGCTTTTTTCTTGGTGTCATTGGCGATCGAGGCCTTCATGGTGACAGTCCAGGTGTTCTCAGCGCCCGAGGCGAGATCGTAATCGCCGAGCTTCTCGTTGACGATGCGACGCAGTTCCGACGAGGACTCCGGCGGCACGCCCTTAATCTGGATCAGCTCCGGGTGGTTCTGCGGATCGGGCTTGGAGATTTCTCCGAAGGCGATGTTGGCGCTCTTCAGGGCATCTTTCAGCCGTTCCACCGCACGGTCGCTGTCGGCGTTGACGGCATCGTTGACCTGCACCTGAAGGATCAGGTGGGTCCCCCCTTTAAGATCAAGGCCCAGGTGGATGCGCTTCTGCACCGCAGCCTTCAGCCCTTCGCCGGTGAGACTCCCGGGGATTCCAAAGATGCCGAAGAGAAAGAAGATCAGCACCGCAATAATCAAAACTGTTTTGAGAAGGAGATTCTTATTCATGAGAGATGGCTACCTACTTCAACTTGGAGGTGTCCTCCGCGGTCGTCAACGTGACGATTGAGGAGCGGGCCACTTCGATCTTAATGTTGTCCGGGGGAACGCGGAGGACGACCGCATCATCCTTTACGGACATGATGGCGCCGGTGAGACCACCGCTGGTGATCACCCGGTCGCCGGGCTTGATTTGCTGCAACATGGCCTGCCACTTCTTCTGCTTGCGTTGCTGCGGCATGATCAAGAGAACATAGAAGATTGCGAAGATCGCAACCATCATCAGGATCGGGGCCGAGCCGCCGATGCCCTGCGCGAACATAACTGCCAGAATGGCCATTTACCTTTCGACTTTCCTAGAGACCGCTCGGGCGCCCTAAGGCCCGCACGTCGCTTTTCAGCAACTGTTAGCCAGCCAGGGACGCAACCCTGACCTTGATATAGTATCGCGCTTTTGCCGGGGACCTGAACAGCGAAGGCTGCTAAGGAACGCTCAGCTTTCCGGGCCCCTCGCCGCTCGGCTTTTGCGCGGATTGGGGTGGGAGATGCGGTGGCCGGATGCCAGAAAGAAAAATCGCTAATTCCCCAAGTATTATAGCTTGCCGCACCCTACGCATGGTGTCAAGGTAATATGCCAGGTTGTGGATGGTGTTCAACACCTGCGCCAGCAGTTCGTTGGAGGCATACAGATGCCGCAGGTAGGCCCGTGAATAACGCGAGCAGACTTGGCAGGCACAGTTAGGGTCGAGCGGCCCGTCGTCAGTAGCGTAGCGGGCGTTCTTGATCGTGATGCGCCCCTCGGAGGTGAACAGCAGCCCGTGTCGCGCCGCACGAGTGGGCAGCACGCAATCCATCATGTCCACGCCCATGGCCACGTAGTGGACGATCTCTTCCGGCGTGCCCACTCCCATCAGGTAGCGCGGCTTGTCCTCGGGGAGGAAGCGGATTGCGGCGTGCACCATTTCGTAGGTCATGGGACGCGGCTCGCCAACACTCAAACCTCCGATCGCATAGCCGGGAAAATCAAGCTCCACCGTCCGCTGCGCTGATTCGCGACGCAGATCGGGGAACATGCCGCCCTGCACAATTCCGAAGAGTGTTTGAGTTTCGCCTTCGCTTTGGGAGGGCACGGCTTCAGCGCGGGTGCCCGGTTCTAGCGTTCTTTTGGCTAGAGCGGGGTCTTCGCCTTGAAGGGGCACGGCTTCAGCCGTGCCGTTCAGCGCCACATTAAATTCTCCCGCGGACTTCAGTCCGCCTGAATACCAGGGCACCTCATGTTTGTGATCCTCGAAATACTTCTTGCTGCGCGCCGCCCAGCGCAGCGTCATCTCCATCGACGCTTCAGTGCGCGCGTACTCCGCGGGATGCTCGGTGCACTCGTCGAACGCCATGATGATGTCGGCGCCCAGGCCAATCTCGGCCGCGATGGCACCCTCCGGACTAAAAAAATGTGACGACCCATCAAGGTGCGACCGAAACGCCACCCCTTCTTCCGTGACCTTGCGCAGATCGCTCAGGCTGAAAACCTGAAAGCCGCCGGAGTCCGTAAGGATGGGACGGTTCCACGCCATGAACTTCTGCACCCCGCCGAGGCGGCGGACCATCTCGACGCCCGGGCGCAGATAAAGATGGTAGGTGTTGTTCAGCAGGATCTGCACGCCCAACTCTTCCAGCGTGTCTTGCGGAACGCCCTTGACCGTTGCGAGCGTTCCCACCGGCATGAACACGGGGGTTTGCACTTCACCGTGCGGCGTAAAGAAGCGTCCGGCGCGGGCGGCGCCATCGCGGGCCTCGACCTGGAAGCGGAAAGACATCGAAGATGATTGTAGCGAGTATTTTCGCCACGGAGGCACAGAGCAGAATCTGTTCTTGATTTTCAATGGCATCTTTTGAGCTTTCCGGCTGAACAGTCTGCCGAAAAAGTCGATTTCGGAATGCTTTGAAAGGGTGCGCTAAAGCTGTGCCCCTTCAAAGCATCCATTTCTCCCGCTGATGTGGCACTATAGTTTGCGATCCTCAATGGCTGGTTCCTGATGGATACACACAAAACTTTCGATGGCGTTACCCTGCACGGCATGCCGGTGCACATCGAGTTGCAATGGCCGTTTCATTCGTCCGGCGGCGGCAGCGATTGGTACGTGCTGCACGGCACCCTGCGCTTGGCCGATGGCGGGCCTTTGTATGCAGACATCGCATTAAACCTGGCGCAGACGATCCGCGAGGTGTTGCCGTCGCTCGACAGCGACCTGGCGTTTTGGCTCTCCATCAACACGGCGCGCAAGGCGCTCGACGATAAGCAACTGGAGCTGCTGAAGTCGAGTAAGCGGCAACCAGTGCCGGTGTCGAGCCGCTGCTACAGCATCCGCGATAAGCACTTCCGCTTCTGGCATGCCACACCAGAGCAGATGGAGGAGTTTGTTGCGCGCAAGGTTTTCTGGTTGAGTGGGCAGCAGCGTGACCTGGTGATGATCGCCGATCCGTGCGATGCGCAGTATCTTGACGCCGGCGATCAGAACATGGTGGACAAAATGCTAGCTGCGGCGAAAGATCTGGCGGCGCGCGGCATGGTCGAACTGGCTGGCGATTTCGCTCGCGCGACGGATGGTTTGTTGGCCCAGGCGCAGGTGTTTCATTCCACCAAAGACCGCGCCTTGGAAGATTTGCATGCCAAACACGCCTACGAGCGGGCGTAAAAGAAAAGCCACCACGGATTTACGCGGAGCGCGCGGATAAACCAAGAAGAATAGTCGATCTTTTCATTCGTGTGATTCCGCGCAAAAACGGAGGAGGCGCAGGAGCCGCCCTGCCTGTTTACGGCTCTGCGCCTTTCCCGTACTGCAGTACGCTGTTACCGACTCCGGTTGGACGCCAAGTGCGCCGCGCGCCGGCGATAAATTCCCAGCATGCCCAGAATGCCCGTCCCTACCAGCACCAGAGTGCGGGGTTCAGGCGCGGACGCGGAAAAAGCTACGGCCACGGGCGTGGTCACGAAACCGCGGCTGAGATCGCCAGTGGTGTTGACGTATCCAAAGCTGGGATCGTAGTACAAGTTCACGTCGCCCACGCCGGGCACATCGAACAGGATGCCGCCGTTATCCACGAACAGCGGATCGGCTGGGTAGTAGAAAAGGTTGTTGTAGATGTAGCTGGAATCGGCTCCCAAGGGCACGATACCGCCGATCGCAGTTCCGTTATACGTGCCGGCGATGCCGGTTACGGACCAGGTGCCGTTTCCGTTGCTGATGCCGAACAGTGTGCCGCTGGCTGTGACTCCGTCACCGGAGTAGGTGAAGTTGATGGCGTCGGCTCGCGAGTGCGTGGCAAACGCGAGTGCACAGCATAGAACCGCGAGGATTCCCAGAACATTCTTCTTCATAACAAGGCTCCTTTTTCTTTTTCTCCTCGTCATGGCCGAATGCACTGGGGTGAGTTCGGACAATCGTTTTCTATAAGGGCACGCCAGCCGCCAATTGTTTGGCCGACGCAAATGACGTGAAAACCGCGGTTTGAGTGGAGCGTGCTGAAACGAGCGCTGAGCGATGTGCAAAACAGTGCAGAGTATGGGGCGGAGAGTTTCGCGAGGGCGACAATAAGGGTTCCGAATGTGAACGGAAATTGCGAGGGATGTTCCGAAGAGGAACCGGGTGAATCATGAATTTCTTTGATCATCTCAGCGCGCTTGCAACCCTCTACTGTTTGTCACCCCTGACCGAGGTCGCTGCGGCGTCCGAGCAGCAGAGGGACCAGCTTTCCTGACCTGTTCAGCGGCCTGCCCATGCCGGGGCAATGTTCACGATCTCCGCTAGAATAGATTTATTCGGTCGCATCGGCGGCCTTGTGGGGTAGTTTGCCTTTGCAGTCACATATTCACCGAAAACTACGACGTTGTTGTGGTTGGCGCCGGGCACGCCGGATGCGAAGCTGCCATGGCAGCGGCACGCATGGGCTTGAAGACTGCGCTGTTCACGCTTAACGTCGACCTGATTGCGCAGATGTCGTGCAATCCGGCGGTCGGCGGCATCGCCAAGGGACACCTCGTCCGCGAGGTGGATGCTCTGGGCGGCATCATGGGCGAGGTGACGGATGCGGTCGGCATCCAGTTTCGTCTGCTCAACACTTCGCGCGGGCCGGCAGTGTGGTCTCCCCGGGCGCAGTGCGACAAACAGCAGTACCGGCTGAAGATGCGCGAGTTGCTGGAGTCGGAGCCGAACCTACATATCAAGCAGGCCGAAGTGGCGGAGTTGATTGTTGAAGAAGTTGTCAGTGGTCAGTTGCCAGTTGTCAGTTCTCAGTCGGCAGCGCCCTCTTCACTGACAACTGACAACCGACAACTGATAACTGGGGTTCGGCTGCGTGATGGGCGCACCGTCTCCGCGCAAGCCGTCATCATCACCACCGGAACGTTCTTGAACGGACTTATCCATTGTGGCGAGCAACAATATCCTGCCGGGCGCAGCGGGGAGCCCAACGCCGTTCTGCTCGGCGAGTCGCTGAAGGCGCTTGGCCTGCGCGGCTGCCGCCTGAAGACCGGCACTCCGCCGCGTCTCGATGGACGCAGCATCGACTGGTCGAAATTCAAAGAGCAGCCCGGCGACGACGACCCCACGCCGTTTAGCTTTCGCACTCGGCGCGTGGCACACCACGACAAGCAAGTGCCGTGCTACATCGCCTTCACCACTCCGGAGACGCACCGCATCATCCGCGAGAACGTACATCGCTCGCCCATGTACAGCGGGCAGATACAATCGACCGGGCCGCGCTACTGTCCGTCGATCGAAGACAAGATCGTCAAATTCCCCGACAAGGAAACCCACCAACTCTTTCTCGAGCCCGAAGGCCTGAACACGCACGAGATCTACGTCAACGGCATGAGCACTTCGCTGCCCATTGATGTGCAGCTCGCCATCATCAAGTCGATCCCCGGCCTGGAGAACGCCGAGATGCTGCGCCCGGGATATGCCATCGAGTATGACTCCATCGACCCGACCGAACTGCAGCGCACGCTGGAGACCAAGAAGATCGCGCGCTTGTTTCTGGCGGGCCAAATCAACGGCACCAGCGGCTACGAAGAAGCGGCGTGCCAAGGCATTATGGCTGGGATCAATGCCGCGCTGCAGGTGAAGGGCGAGCCGCCGCTCATTCTGGATCGTACTGAGGCCTACACTGCCATCCTCATCGACGACCTCATCAGCAAGGGGACGAACGAACCCTACCGCATGTTCACCTCGCGGGCGGAGTTTCGCCTGCACCTGCGCATTGACAACGCCGATCACCGGCTGACCCCGCACGGCCGCCGCGTAGGACTGATTAACGATGCTGCCTGGGCCGATCATCTGGCCAAGCAGGAGCGCATGAATGCAATGCGCGATCTGCTGGAGCGCACCCGGGTGAACGCTGAAATGCTGGAAGCAGTTTCGAGTTTCGAGTTGCAAGTTTCGAGTGAAAGCGATGACCGCGGTCACATCCAGACTGAAAATGTGGGGCCTGACAAGATAGACGGCGCACTCGGACTAACCCTGGCGCAACTGTTGAAGCGGCCAGAGGTGGGGATCGAGCGCCTAGCGCCGTTGCTGCGTAGGCTGATCCCGGCGTTCTTTGAACGAGTGGATAGTGGTCAGGGGATAGTGGATAGTAAAAGGTCAGTACCCTTAACAAATTCCGATACTGTCATCCTGAGCGGAGTGACTGAAGGGAACGCAGTCGAAGGACCCCTATCTCATGAAGAAGACCGCCCGAGCCAGCGTCATCGAGTCGAGGGACCTGCTTCTCTATCCACTAGCCACTATCCCCTATCCCCTGCTTTCCGCCTTCCGGCGGAAATCCGCAACGAACTGAAGTCCGTGGAGACGGAGATCAAATACGCGGGCTACCTCGACCAGCAGAGCAAAGCCATCGAGCGCTTGAAGCGTTCCGAGGAGCGCCTGATTCCCGACTGGTTCGATTACGCCAAAGTGAGCGGCCTGTCGCGCGAGATGAATGAAAAGCTGGGGCGGGTGCGTCCCCGCACCCTCGGACAGGCCAGTCGCATTCCTGGGGTGACCCCCGCCGCGGTGTCGCTGATCAACGTGTATATCGAGATCCAAGCGCGCCGGCAAGCGAGCGCACAGTCGCTCGGTTAAGCAGGCGGCGTAATACACGTCCGATAGCCGATAGCACCAGAACAGCTGAGATCGCACAAAAAATCCCACCCTCGACGCCGAGGGTGGGAATAACCGCGTAGCTCCTCAACTTGTGCTGCTGACGACAGCGTCGTCGGCTACTTCTGCTTGGCGATGATCATGCTGGAGATCTTGTTGTAGGTCGCTGCCGGAATGATCTTCTTGGTCTTGAGATCAGTTTTGGTGTGGTAGGGCCGCCCGTCGATGATCTTCTGCGAATAGACGTCGCCAATGCCCGGTAACGCCGACAGTTGTTCCTTGGTGGCGGAGTTGATGTCAACCAGACTATCGGACGATGCCATCGCGCCCGACTTGCTTGAACTCTTGCTGGCCGAACTTTGGGCCACGCAGAGCCCAGTTAACAAAAGCACTGCCAATACAGCCGAAAGAATACAAATTGCTGCACGCTTTTTGCTCATGTGTTTTCTCTCCTTAGGTATTTGCTTCGCCATCCTGAGAATGGCGATCGCTGCTGGCAATCCTATGCGCCCTGCTTCTTAAAGAGGTCGGCGACCATGGACTGGGCCTTTCCCATGAGCCCGCCGGCTTCGTCGGTAGTACCGGCCGCGTCGCCGCTTGCATCGCTGCCGGCGCCGGCGCCGATGAACTCGTCAAGACCTGAGCAAAGTGGCGCCGGCAACTTTGCCTTCAAGTATCCGACCACCGTGTCCACAACCTTCTGGGCCATTTCTTGCGACAGGCCAGTCTTCTGCTGCACCACCTGCACTAATTCGTTCATGACTGTTTCCTTTCGGGGGAGTGAGGTCCAGTTTCTAGGCGTAATGGACCTGGGTACTCAATCTGTAAAGAGGTGTGATTCTATGCCAATCAGGCTTCGCCCAAGCTTGATGGTGGCCGCTGATCCTCGCCCCACAGCGGGATGGTTAGGCGGCAATCCACACCCCTATTTTCTCGCGGATAGTTTTATACACCCGCGGACGCAGGTGGGGAAGCGAGAATGTCAGTTGTTTAGGGCACGGCGATCTGCTTGTTCCACAGGCTGCGGGCCCTGACGTACTGAGGCCGGCCCACCATCAGGGAAAACCTTACCCGACTTTTGCGTTTGCGCGGTCGTCTATCGATGTACACTGCGGAGAATCCGCGCGGTGCCTGCCGTTCAGGGCGTCCTTCGACTTGTTGCCGGACTGCGGTTTAGGATGACACCGGTTGCGTGAGCTTGCCCGCTAGTCATTACAACGCGTGCACGCGAATGAAATTCTTCCAGGGGAGATAGACGAGCAAATGCGTGTTGCCAGAGTGCTATTGAGTGTTGTCGCAATTGCGATTTGTGCGACGCTGGGTTCCACTTTGGCTGCGGCCCAAAGCTGGCAGGTGATGAGCGCCGACTATGGCGTCCAGAACAACCGCGCCGATGTCACCAACACGGTCAGGCGACTAGTGAATGGCCCTAACTTTCGGGTGAACAATACGACCATGGGTGTCGATCCCGCCCGCGGGAGGGACAAGGTTCTGCGCATCCATGCTCGTAACGGTAGCGGGCAAATGCGCGACTTCAATTACAAAGAGGGACAAACCGTCGACTCCCGAATGTTTGTCGGAGTCGGTTTTGGCGGGGGAGGCTACCCCGGTGGGGGCAATCAATTCCGTGGCCTGCGCATTGTGCAAGCCAGCTACGGCGCGGGCAATCGCCGGCGAGATGTCACCAGTCGCCTCCAAAGCATGGTGCGCAACGATCGTCTGACCGTGCTGGTGAACAACAGCACGATGGGTGGAGACCCAGCTTTCAACCAGCCAAAGAATCTGCAGCTTACCTACGAATATCAGGGGCAACGCCGCAACACGAACATGGGGGAAGGCGGCAGACTAACGCTTCCCTGAACGTGGCGAGTGCGGCAACTCCGAGGATTGGGCCAGCGTAGCGTGGCGGGATCCGCGGACTGTTTTACGAAAACGGAGGAACCAATTCAGCACCCTAGTGCAAGCATTTGCACCCCTTAGGGTTCCATTCTTATATTTTTCAACGCGTTAGCGCGGACACCTAATTGCAGTAACTAGCCTGAAGGTTTCTGTCTGGATGCCACTTAGTGCTGTGTAGGTGGCATTTGCGAGAGCGCCAGGCAATCAATGGCTCTCGTTGCGAACCTGCTCTTTATTCGATGTCCGGTCCGGTTCCCGTAGGGGTGTTCGGGCGGAACGTTCAAAATCCAGCCCTTTTGAGCACCGCAAGGTTGCTCTCGATAGGCTCTCAACCGCGGAGGATAAGAACTTGAACAAGAAATTTGTATGGGTCCTATGTTTGCTGGTAGTGTGCGCCATTAGTCTGCCGGCGATGGCCGACACTGCCTACAACAATACGCTTCCTAATCCCTCTAACTGCTGCGTTGGCTGGACGACCAGCGGTTCGGGCTCGCCTCCCGGACTGGTCGAGGACGCCCAGTTGTTCACGTCATTGACGTCTGGCACAGTCAGCTCGATTGCCGTAGATTTGGGCTTTGTAACGGGCGACAACCACGCCACCGTCGGTATCTACACCGACGCAGCTGGAGCCCCTGGGTCACTCATTGGCAGCATTGGAAATCTTCCCCCGGCCCCACCGGCTGGCGGATCGTGCCCGGCATGTGAGGTAAGTGTGTCCGGTACCGGAGGAACACTTAGCGCTGGGACTCAGTATTTTCTCGTACTCGAGGCCGACACCACCAGTTGGTATGCCTGGGACCAGAATGGAAACGGCATCCTTGGGCAGCTTGATCAGAACTCAGGCAGCGGCTGGAACCAGTTCCCGGGCTCACTCCTGGGCGGCATGTGGATCCAGACCAATGGCAGCACCACGACCCCGGAGCCTAGCTCTCTGTTGATGCTCGGCACCGGATTGGTCGGAGCATTCGGCGTGATTCGCCGCAAGCTGAATCGCTAGTTCCGCAGCATTTCAATTCATAGCCGGAGCCAACCAGCTCCGGCTTTTTTCTTTCTGTCGTTGCGAAACACGGAAGCGTTCCAGCACTCTAGTGCAAGCATTTGCACCTCGGCAGCTCCCGTTTCTATATTTTCCAATGAGTTAGCGTGGAATCATAATTGCATTGTGTTACTCAATGGTCTGTTTCGGGACGCCATTCTGCTGCGTGATGAGGCGTTTTCGAGAGTTCCAGGCAATGAGCGACTCTTCGTTGCGAATCTGCTCGTTGAGTAACACCGGCCCGTGAACGCCGCAAGGTGTTCGAGTTTAAACGTTCGAACTCGCCCCCGTGAGCGCCGCAAGGTCATCTCGCGAGGCAAGGCTCTCAATCGCGGAGGATACAAACTTGAACAAGAAATCTGCGTGGATTTTATGTTTGCTGGCGCTCGCTCTCTGTGCCAGTTTGCCGGCGATGGCTGACACCGCCTATAACAACACTCTCCCCACCGGTTCCAATTGCTGCAGTGGCTGGACCATTGGTGGCTCGGGCTCACTGGTCGGACTCGTCGAAGACGCTCAGCTGTTCACTTCCGCAACCAGCGGCACGGTCAGCTCGATTTCCATCGACATAGGCTATGCGGCCGGCGACAACGGTGCCAGTGTACAGCTCTACACCGACGTTGGTGGTGCGCCGGGAAGCCCCATTGGTTCCGTGGGGAGTCTCAACAACGCCGCGACCTTCGGTTCTAACTGTCCAAACCCTTGTGAGCTGACTGTGACCGGTACCGGGGGCACTCTCACCGCTGGAGGTCAGTATTTTGTGGTAATCCTGGCCGACGCCACCACATGGGACGCCTGGAATCAGAATTCAAACGGCTTCCTTGGCCAGCTTGATCAAAACTCAGGCAGCGGCTGGAACCAGTTCCCTGGCCAAACCCTGGGCGGCATGTGGATCCAGACCAATGGCAGCACCACGACTCCGGAGCCTAGCTCTCTGTTGATGCTTGGCACCGGATTGGTCGGAGCATTCGGCGTGATCCGCCGCAAGTTGAATCGCTAGTTCCGCAGCATTTCAATTCATCGCCGGAGCCAACCAGCTCCGGCTTTTTTATTTCCCCAGTGAGAGGCGATCATTTCTCGTCGGCCGGATGCCGCTCAGCTTAGCAGCGCTTTCGGATTCTTGCGGGCGATGTGCAACAGCTTCAGGGTGGCCTGACGAGGCTGGCGGATACCCTGCTCCCAGCTCTCGACTGCATTGGAACTGACATTGAGCAGGCGCGCGAACAGCGCCTGACTGGCATTCATGGCGGCGCGCATGGTGCGGATCTCGGACGGCTTCAGCGGCCGGGGGCGCGCTGGGATCGCGACTGAGCGTAGGTCCAGGCTGGTTACGGTGCTATCCGACGATGCCGTCGCTTTCTTGTGTTTGTTCTTCCGGTCTTTCTTCTTGCTTTTCTTGCTCATCGTAACCCCCACAATGTGGTACATCATACAACGTAGATATTGCGGGGCCGCGCGTCAATAGCCCTTAGGTGTAGAGAATTCCCCGCAAAGATGTGCCGCCGCCGAAACGTAGGGCGAGATCAAAAGCAGGCCCCTCGGCCGCGCCTCTTGATCACAACGCCTAAAAGGATGGTTCAGCCCACCGTCCCCTTCACCGGTCTCGCTACCGGGCGCCCCTTGTCGCCCATTTCCAGGTAGGCCCATGGCGTCTCATGGTCGTGCGTAAAAACCATCAGCCACTGCTCGGGAATTGCGAAGTCATACAGGCGATGCTTGTTGGCGATCGTTTCCAGCGGATAGAGGTCATAACCCAAGCACCCAAACGGGATCGAGATGCTTGGCGTCCGACACCAGGTCGCTGGGATAGCAAGCCACTTGGCCGCCGCTGCGCACCACGACTGCCTGCAAGTCGCGAGTGTGGCCAGGATAAACCTTCACCGAGACGCCGGGGGCAATGTCGGCGTCGCCGTTGAGCAACTGCATCTGTCCGCTCGCAACCAGGGGATCGTAGTTGTCGGTCATGTAGCTGACGCGGTCGCGTTCGTGCTGCTCGCGAGCGTGCCGCCACTCGCCCTCCTGCACGTAGTATTTGGCGCGCGGGAAGGTGGGCACGGGCTTGCCATCTTTGTAATAGGTGTTCCAGCCGCAATGGTCGAAGTGCAGGTGCGTGTTGATGACGATGTCGATCTCATCGGGCGAAATGCCGGCCGCCTCGAAACTCTTCAGCAGTTGCGGCTGATTCCGGTATATGGACTGGCTTTTTTCGCTGAGCTTGTTGCCGATGCCGGTCTCGACCAGAATGTTCTGCTCGCCGGTGCGAATCAACAACGAATTGAGCGCCAGCGGGATGGTGTTGCGTTCGTCCGGCTGGATGCGCTTCTCCCACATCACCTTGGGGATAATGCCGAACATGGCGCCCCCATCCATGTGATAGATACCGTCGGAAAGAATGGTGAGTTCAAAGTCGCCTAGCGTGGTTCGATGCACCGGTTGTCTCCGCAAGAAGTCGGTTCTCTGATGATACTGAATCAATATCGCACGCGGCAGACAGCGACCAACCGGCGGTCCATAACTCGCGATGCCGTAATCCCCTTACGCCTCCATAGTCGCCTTCACCTTACCCGACTTGATGGCCTTGACCAGGCGATCGTGGTCCTGCTCGGTCTGATCGCCGTAGGCTTCTGCCCACCTCGCCAGTGCCTTGTCCAGCACCGCAGAGGGTCCGCAATAGCCGGCGATAGCGGCCGCGTCACCGGCACGGGCGTGGCTACGGGCCAGCAACGTTCCGCAGGCCCAGGCATAAAAGTTGAACGAGTCGCCCGTCAACCACTCCACCGGAATTGACGCCTTCATGTTTTTCATCTGCCGCACGAAATAAGGCCGGCCATCAATCGTGGTGATTCCCAGCATGATGTCGCTGGATGCCTGCAGCGCCCGTTGGCCCACCACCACGCGGCGACCCTCATGCTCTATGTACTGCTTCGGCAGCGGCGGAACATAAGGTGCGTGGGCCGGGGACACGCACTCTTTGATCTGCAGAAATAGCGGATCGTTGTCGTCGCTGCCAAATAGCAACGCCAGGTAAGCGCGCGTCCCCACACTGCCCACGCCGACGACACGATGAGCAACGTCAACCACGTGGTAGCGGCTGAGCATGTATCGGCGTTCCAGCGGAAGGGACTCAGCATATTCGTTGAGCCCGTCAATGATCTTGTCGCGCGTCGGCTCATCCACGTGGGTGAGCACCGGCGGCTCTTCCCGTAAGCGCCATCCACCAGAGACCCCGCGCTCCGAGATCTTGGTCAGCAGCGTAGCGTTGGTCTGTTGCTTCGCCTTGGCCACACACTTGGCAATCACGGCACTGGACTTGGCATCCATCTGCACCGACGGGTTCTTGCGGTCGGGGTAGGCGTGCAGATACCAGATGTCGAGCACACCCATATTCTGCAATCGCGTGATGTTCCAGCGGTAGCCTTCGACCACGCGCATAACCGCATCGGCGCGCTCCTTCTTGTTCAGTCCGTTTTCGCGGCCGGCCACATTAACGCTGGCCACCAACCGCTTCAAATCCCACTCCCACGGGCCGATGGTGACCTCATCGAAATCGTTCAGGTCGAAGATGACGTCGCGCTGCGGCGTACCGTAAAGCCCAAAGTTGTTAATGTGCGCGTCGCCGCACATGACCACATGAATGCCCGAGGTCGGGGTCCGCGAGAGGTCCCACGCCATGACGCAGGCCGCGCCCCGCAGGAAAGTAAACGGGGAAGCTGCCATTCGTCCCATACGCAGCGGGACCAAATGCTCCTGCCGTCCCACGTTGCTCGCTGCCAGCAGGTCGAGAGGGTCAGGCCGGTCGGCAACTGGTTTGGTGTCGGCGTGGCTTTCCCGCGGCGTACGTGCGCGCAGTCCTTTACCAATGGACCGTCGTTTCTCCCAGGGATTGTTGGCGTTTCGCAAATCAAATTTGCTCGCTCGATCGCCCGGCGCTCGGAGCCCTTCCACCGCGTATTGTCTGCTCGTCGCCGCCGTTGTAGTTGTTGTGCGCGCGAACTTGGACGGACCGGGTTTTTCTGGAATCGACTTTGCTGCAACCGATCTGGCACGTGGACTCATAGGTAAGCCTTTCTATCTCCGACTGGCCTTTGGGAATACTGCACCGCGAGGCATCCGCGGACGGAATGGGAAGAACAAAGAATAGTAACGCACCATGACGGGTGCGAACAGGGAAAGGTTGCGAGGAGCGGAAGTGATCACGCGAAGATGTCGGCTGGTTAGAGGGTCTTATTTCAGGACTTCGCCCGGACGGGTCTACTATTTTGGTGACATTGGTATTGGACGAGCTTTCCACTTTAGGAGGGTGAGGTGATGATGCGGCAAATGATTTTTCTCCTTCTGTTGAGTTCGACACTATGGGCGCAAAGTGGCGCTGGACAACCGACCCCGCCGGCCCAGAATTCGCAGAATCAGGCAGAGGCGGCGGACCAATCGACGACGAAACCATCACCGGCTGAAGCGGGTGACGATCTGGCGCAAATGCGGACCGATCTCGACCACATGGAGAGTCTGCTGAACAACATGATCAGCGAGATCACGTTCTTGCGGGACCAAAACCTGCAAATCCTGCTGAATAGCAACGCCCGCATGTGGAGGATTTTGATCCGCGACCTGCGCTTGCAAATCAACCGGGAGGAGCAGCGCCGGGGAGGGAAGACAGCGCCGCCAGAACACCCGGCTCCCCGAAATTAGAGCACTCGGGGAAGAAGGTCACCCGCCACGAAGATGCGGGGCTGGCGCTGGTAATGACATTTCACAGGTCAGAGCGAGAGATGTTGCGAGGGGAACGAAAGGAGCGCGAGCGGACCGATTCATCCGCGAACATCCGCGTCAATCCGTGGTTGCTTCTCACCGCGTGTACTGACGAATCAACTCCGCCGCGCCCGGATACTGCGCAATCAATTCGTCGCAATTGCCATTCTCATAATCCGCATAATCGAAGCCCGGAGACATGGTTGTCCCCATCAGCGCGAATTTGCCACCGGGTGCCAGCTTGCATCCCTGCCATATGCCGCCGCGAACCACCACTTGCGGGTGCTGTCCGCCGGCGAGGTCGCTGCCCAGCGTGATCGTCTGCGAACTCCCGTCAGGCAGTAACTGCAGCATGATCGCCGGATCACCAAGGTAGAAGTGAAACACCTCAGAGCCCGGCAGCCGGTGCAAGGCCGAGAACGTCTCCAGCGTGATCATGTAGTAGATTGCCGTGCCGATGGAGCGCGAGCCACGAACGCCTTCGGGCAAATATTCCGCGGAGACGTTCCAGCGTGAGCGATAGGTTTCACGAAAGAAGCCACCCTCGATAGAGAGCGGTTTTAGTTGCAGCAGTTGTTTAACTTCATCCGCAGTCATGGCGGAAACAGCGTATCACTTCACGACGCCAGAGTGCTTTGCACCTGGTGAGTATCAGGTACCTTGCTCCAAATCGGAGCTTCGACGCGGTGCAACTTCACAGTCCTCCACAGGAAGAAGAGCGCCGCGACCAGGCAGACTAACACCGCCACGATCGAGGCTTCTGGCCCGAACGCGCCGCCGGTCAGTCTATCCGGCCCACTCAGCGATCCGCGCAGCAGGCCGACTCCCATCGTGTTGCCCGAGAGTGTCATGCCAAAGAGCGAACCTTCCGTGAAATTCCAGCCGGCGTGCAATCCGATGGGCAGCCACAGTCGTTGGGTCGCCGCATAAGCCGCACCCAGCAAGATGCCGGCCTCCAGCGCTATCGCTACAGAACTGCGAATGGAGGCCCCCCGATTGGCCAGATGTGCCAGGCCGAAGAGCCCTGCGGTGAAGATCAACGCGCCCCAAGTTCCCACAATCTTCGCACTTAATCGGAAGAGAAGTCCGCGAAACAGGATCTCTTCCATGATGCCCGCCAGCACGGCGAAGAAAAGTCCGCTGACCAGCCCGCTGGTCGTGCCCCAACCTCCGGGATGATAGACGCCCATCGCAAGCAGGATCGCCATCACGGCCGCAAACAGCCCAAAGCCAAGAGCGATTCCCGTAGCGCATTCCGGTAGAGCGCGGTTGGCGGCAAACTCCGTCGGGATTCGCCGCTCGATCAACCTGGTAGCCAGAATGTAAGTGGCGAGGACGAGCACGGCCATGACGCCCGCTCCCGCCGAGAACATGTACTTCCGCACCAACGGCTGGAACACGGCTATCACCGCGACGACGGCCACCAGGTTCAGCAGGCCAAGCCCGACCTCTTTCCATTGCTTGCGCAGGATGTCCTCCGCGATCACGAACTGATACGCCCGTACGCCGGTTGAAGTTCCAGAATTGTGCAGAATCGCGCTCGGACTGGCTGCAACGACGGCCTGCGAACTTACGGTTTACCTGGCTACTAGTCGCTAGCCACTAACCACTAGTCTCTTGCCCCTGACTTTCGCAATTTCTCCACTCGCTCGGCCAACGCCCACTTTAGGTCGTCAATTCCTTCACCGGTCACGGCTGAGATGGGAAACAGCTCCAGCTTTTTGCGCTTGCAGTAGCGCTTCAGTTTTGCCAGCTTGTCTTTGTTCGCCACATCCATCTTCGAGGCGACAACAATCGTCGGCTTGGTGTCGAGGCCCGCGCCAAAGGTTGCGAGCTCGCGGGTGATGACCTCGTAATCCTGCACCGGGTCGGGACGGCCGCTGGCATCGGAGACATCCACCAGGTGCGCGAGCAGACGGGTGCGCTCGATGTGACGCAGAAATTGTGTGCCCAACCCCGCGCCTTGGCTGGCGCCTTCAATCAGTCCAGGGATGTCGGCAACCACAAAACTGACCTCTTCCGGCGCTTCTCCCGCGGCTACGACACCAAGGTTCGGCTGAAGCGTGGTGAAAGGGTAATCGGCGATCTTGGGGCGCGCCGCCGAGATGCGCGAGATCAGCGTGCTCTTGCCCGCGTTGGGATAGCCGACCAGACCAACATCGGCGAGCAGCTTCAGTTCAAGTCGCAGCTCGCGCTCTTCTCCGGGTTTGCCTTCTTCGTGCTCCCGAGGGGCCTGATGGGTTGACGTAGCGAAGCGTGCATTGCCGCGACCGCCGCGACCGCCGCGCGCCACCACGACGCGCTCATCCGGATGCGAGAAGTCATGCACTACTTCGCCGGTCATCTCGTCATAAACGATGGTTCCGACGGGCACCTTGAGGATGACACTTTCGCCCTCGCGGCCGGTTTTGTTGGAACCCTCGCCGTGGCGTCCGCGTTCCCCTTTGTATTCGGGATTGAAACGGAAGTGGACGAGGGTATTGTGGCGCTCGCTCGACTCCATTACTACGTCGCCGCCATGCCCGCCATCGCCGCCTGATGGACCGCCGCGTGGCACGAACTTCTCGCGCCGGAAGGCCATGCAGCCGTTTCCGCCGTCGCCGGCTTTCACTCGAATTTTTGCTTCGTCAACGAACATGGAAAACAGGGGTTAGTGGATAGTGGTTAGG
Organism: uncultured Acidobacteriaceae bacterium; assembly: GCA_963721155.1. Classification (GTDB taxonomy): domain Bacteria; phylum Acidobacteriota; class Terriglobia; order Terriglobales; family Acidobacteriaceae; genus Bog-257. The sequence continues at coordinate 43,604 of CAVRID010000014.1, forward strand.
GGCTAGTGAAACTGCTATCAGCCTTCAGCTTTCAGCTTGAACAAACATGGTGAGCGAAGGAGTCTTACCTTCGCTGCCGCATTTACCGAGCGACTCTGTTATCGCCCCGGCTGCTGATGGCTGAAAGCTGACAGCTTCTCCAACGAAAAAGGCCTCGCCGCGACGAGGCCCGTCCTCATGACTAGTTGCTAGCTGCTAATTGCTAGTTGCTGCTTCCTGCGGCGTAATCGATACGAACTTGCCCATCTGCCCGCGGTCCTTGAACTCAACCACGCCTGTCACCTTCGCGAACAGGGTATCGTCTTTGCCACGGCCCACGTTTAGCCCCGGCTTGATGCGGGTGCCGCGTTGCCGCACGATGATGGAGCCGCCCGAAACCAGCTGGCCTCCGAACGATTTCACACCCAGCCGCTGCGCGTTCGAGTCGCGGCCGTTTCGAGAGCTACCTAAACCTTTTTTATGTGCCATTGCAATATCCTCACGAAAATCTGTACCTGAGCCGTTTGCGTATGCTCACATTGTCGCCATCCGCGGGAACCGGCGAAAGCAGATCCCTCGACGGAAGCGCCTCGTGATTACAAACTCACGCGCCGATCAGCAGCCCTTCTGCTTACGTCTCCTGCGGGTCAGAGCCGCCGATCCGGGCCCGCGACACCAACCGCCGGATTCGTGCGGGCAAACCCAGCAGCACCGAATCGAAGCGCTTGGCCAACGTAACCACAGCCGGAATCAACTGATGTAACAACATCCGCCGTTAAGCCTTCAGTTCCTGGCCGTCCACGCTGATGCCGGTAATCTTCACGGCGGTGTAGGGCTGGCGATGTCCATTCAGCTTCTTGTATTGCTTCTTGCGCTTGAAGTGAAAGACCAGGATCTTGTCGGCCCGGCCCTGCTCAACGACCTGTCCGCTGACGAAGGCCTTCTCCGGCTTCCCGAGTTCGCCCTCGGAGCCGCTGACGGCCAGCACTTCATCAAACTGAATGTTTTCACCGCTGGTCTGCGGCAGCTTCTCAATCTTGATTACGTCTCCGGGTGCGACGCGATACTGCTTTCCCCCGGCGCGGATCACCGCGTACATGGCAATGCCTCCAATGAACTTTTCCGATAAAGGCTACGCAACGCGTGGCTGCTAGCGCCATCATCTCAGGCGACTCGCAACTCAGCGAGCGTCCCCGGCTTCACGCGCCGCAAACAGCTGTGGCGCGAACGGCCGTTAAACTCTTTGTGCGCTTGCACTTCCCCGAGCCAGGAAGGAAACCTTCACGGAAAGGCGGGGATGGTCCCTGACGGGAGCTGCTAGTACAGGCAAACCATAAAAGTGTAGCGTGTTTGGGCAGCGCAGGTCAAACACTTGTCCGATACGTGGAGTGGTACCACTTCATTCCGGACGACACCACGGCACAACGGCGGGGAACGCAATTTCGCGGTCGCGCCCAAAGCAACCTCCTTCACCGGCGCTTCTTGTTGAGAATGCCCAGAATCTCCTGCAGGCCCTGCCGAACTTTCTTGAGGCTGTCGCCGGAACGCTGCTTGGGGAAGGGCAAGCCATCCTGCCGATGCGCGGGTTTCAGCTCGGCCTTGAGATGCTGGCGGGCTCCGGCGATGGTGAAGCCCTCGTCGTAGAGCAGCTTCTTGATGCGCAGGACATTTTCCACGTCGCGCTGGCGATACATTCTCTGCCCGGTGCTGCTCTTGACTGGCTTCAGTTGAGGAAACTCGGTCTCCCAGAAGCGCAGCACGTAGGCCGGCAGACGGCAGAGGCTGGCAACTTCGCCGATGCGGAAATAGAGCTTGTCCGGGATAATCGGATCGGCGCTGCTGCGCTTTTTCTTCTCAGCCGTCATCGGAATGTCGCTAATCCGCCCCTATGACTTGGAGTTCAATTCTAGCTGGTGTCGCCGATCTACGGCACCCTTGTGAGGAGCGCCTTCGGGCGTATGAACCCAGTCAACACCCATACCACCACGGGCGACAGTGCTTAGTAATGTACACCACCTACGCGAGTCCGCGCAGTCGGGTGTCAGAACGGTGCCTGGTAGCTCTTCCCAATGCCGGTTGCGCTGCTTGTCGAATATCGAATGGACGAAAAGGCTCGTGTCCAGGAAGACCTTACCGTTCGTTCATTTCATCCCGGTCAAAGTGACGGCCAGCGCAGACGTGACTTAGCCGCTTAATTGTTCCCAGCACCTTCTGCAAGGCCTTCTTGGCCTGGTAAGAATCGTAGTCAGCCTGCATCCCCAGCCAGAACTGTTCAGTGGTGCCGAAAAACTTTGCCAAGCGGACCGCAGTGTCGGCGCTGACCGCTCTTTTCTCGAGAACAATGTCATTAATCCGCGGAACCGGCACATGGAGCTCTTGTGCCAGACGGTAAGGGGTTATGCGCAGGGGCCTGAGAAACTCTTCGCGCAGGATCTCGCCCGGATGAAGGGTCCATGTCCTCTGCTTTTTCTGGTTCGAACTCTTGGCCGTGCGCTCGTGGTTCAATTTGCTCCTCCCCTTTGTGCATTATCGTGAAGCGCCTGTCTTGATCCCGGCGTAGTTCTCAATGATAGTCAACCATCTCAACCCTGTACGCGTCGCCGTTTCTGAACTCAAAACAAAACCGATACTGGTTGTTGATTCGGATGCTGTACTGTCCTTCTCGTTCGCCTTTCAGAGCTTCCAGGCGATTTCCCGGTGAAGAGGCCAGGTCGCTCAGCCGGCGCGCGTATTCAAGTTGGAACAGCTTGCGCTTGGCGACCTTGCGGAGACTGACAGGAAGCCGTTTACTTTTTCCCGACACATAGAACTGCTCTGTCTGTGAATCAGCGAAGCTCTTGATCACGAGAGTAGCATAATGGTAGACGTTATTAACGTCAAACGTTATTGCCAAAAAGAAAGGGTGGCAGAGACAGTCCGTGGCTAACAAATAAGTGCTCTAGACCCTATGGTCCATTGCCATCCTCACCACCACTTCGGCATCAGGCCTGATAGACTCCTCTGTTCACGTAGGTTAGTGAAGGCGCATCGCGAAAGGCGAATAGCGAACCATGGCCCGCACCCTTAACACCTCCCGCGCCCTGCAAACCCGCGCCGAGCAGCTCATTCCCGGCGGAGTCAATTCGCCGGTCCGCGCCTTCCGTTCGGTAGGTGGCACGCCGCCGTTTCTGGTCCGTGGCCTGGGCGCATATGTGTGGGATGCCGACGGCAACCGCTACACCGACTATGTTGGTTCGTGGGGACCGCTGATTCTCGGCCACTCCGATCCCGAGGTCCTCGAGGCCATCATTCAGGCCGCCCGCAACGGCACCAGCTTCGGAGCTTCCACTCCGACCGAGGCTGACCTGGCCGCGCTGGTGGTCGAGGCCTTTCCAGCGATCGAGAAGGTCCGCTTCGTCAGTTCCGGAACCGAAGCAACCATGTCTGCCATTCGGCTGGCGCGCGCGTATACCCAACGCAAGTTCATCGTGAAATTCGAAGGCTGCTATCACGGACACAGCGACGCCCTGCTGGTAAAGGCTGGCTCCGGTGTGGCCACGCTCGGCATTCCCGGTTCAGCGGGCGTGCCGCCAGAGTTTGTCGAGTTCACCCTGGCGCTGCCCTACAACGACCGCAATGCGGTGGAAGCCGCATTCGCCAAATTCAAAGGCCAGATCGCTTGCGTGATCGTGGAGCCGGTAGTCGGCAACATGGGATGCGTGCCGCCCCAGCCGGGCTACCTTGCAGCTCTGCGCGAGATCACCGCGCGCGACAGGCGCGTTGCTCATCTTCGACGAGGTGATGACCGGATTTCGCGTGGCGTTCGGCGGGGCGTCGGAGCTGTACAACATCAAGCCTGACCTCACCACGCTGGGCAAAATCATCGGCGGCGGTCTGCCGGTGGGCGCGTACGGCGGACCGGCGAAAATCATGGACCTGGTCGCTCCTCTCGGTCCGGTGTATCAAGCGGGAACGCTGAGCGGCAATCCGCTGGCGATGGCGGCGGGCATCGCGACGCTTTGTCAGTTAAAGGCCAACCGCCAGCAGTTCTACAAGCAGCTCGATGACATGGCGGGCAAGCTGGTCGCGGGAATCATCGCAGCCGCTAAGGATGCGGGAGTCACCATGACCGCCAACCGAGTGGGGTCGATGTTCACGTTCTTCTTCACCGATCGACAGGTTACCGATTGGGAAAGCGCCGCCACTTGCGACACCGCCAAGTTTGGCCGCTTCCACGGCGCCCTGCTCGACGCTGGGGTCTGGCTGCCGCCGTCGCAGTTCGAAGCTGCGTTCCTCAGCATTGCACACACTCAGGGCGATATCGACGAGACCATCGCGGCGGCGAGAGAAGCGCTGGCGCTGATGTAAGGGACAATCTGAGGGAGCGATAAATCGATGGGTGAAAAAGACCAAAGAGGCGAACATGACGAACTGCGCAGGGTGATGGAGAGTGAACAGCGGAGAGGTCGCAGACCCATTGACTTCGAAGAGCGAGACCGGCAGCAAACGCGAAAAGCCGAGATGGTACGGGCCATTCGCGAAAGGCGATGGGAGGATGTGAAAGCCGCTCTCCTGGTGCTTTACGACAAGGATTCGGACGAGTACAAGAAGGCAATCGAGAAGATTAAGGCTTTTGACCCTTCAGCGCGGATATGAACTCTTCGTGCTTCTTGGTTCGCTCTGTGGGCGACATTTGGGCGAATCTCTTCTCAACCAATCCGCTTAGATCTTGCGTCAATTTCCCTGCCGGGGGGCGCTTTGAGAGTTTGCGAGAAGGTACATGCTTTGGAGCGGTGGCCACAGATTTCATTCTCCTGATGAACTCATTATAAGCGATTTCTCCGCAACCGCCTCATGCATTCGATGAGGCTATAGACGGCAGGTTGCCCTTTTAAGGCCGATCTGACTGCTAGCGGCTAATTTCTAATCGCTGCCTTTCCATCATCTCGGGAATTGTGACGAACTCGTATCCCTCGCCCAGATAGCGGTTAAGAATGCGGTCGCTGGCTTCGACGCTACGGCGGCGGTCAACGCCCATCCGCACATGCGAGCCGTCGTGCAGCAAGATAACGTCGCCACCGCGAATCTGGCGCTCGGCGTGGCCAACGATTTCCTCTGCTGATTGCGCTTTCCAGTCGTAACAGGTGACGTTCCACATCACCGTCTGCAGCCCGAATGCTCGCACGGTGCGCAGCGTCGCCGGACGGCGTCCCCCGAATGGAGGCCGAAAGATCTTCGTCTCCACGCCGGTGGCATCAAGGATGGCTTGCCGCGTCTGCACGAGCTGTCGGCGCAACTCGGTCACTTGCTGAAAGATCAGGTTGGGATGGCTCCACGTGTGGCTGCCAATGGCGTGACCGGCGGCGACCACGGCGCGCGCGATCTCGGGCTTCTGCTGCACGTATTGTCCGATGAAGAAAAACGTCGCCTTCACGCCATGGTGTTCCAGGACTTCGAGCATTCGCCAGGTGTAAGGGTCATTGGGCCCGTCATCATAAGTCAGCGCCAGCTGGCGAGAGCGTGGCCCCAAGCCGATAAATGTCCGCCCATAGAGCTGCGAGGTGGGCGACATGGTATGGTAGCCCGCCCAGCAAGCCAGCCCCGCAATGGCCGCCCCGCCAGTAAGCTGTAAAAGCACGGGCTCAATTGTAGCGGGAGGGCGCGCTGTTCGCTCTTCGCCTTTCGCTCTTCCTCTGTTTTGGCGCTTTTTGCACCAGCTAGACAGCTCGAATCTAAGCACACTCCATTAAGAACGAGGGTTATCGATTCTCACAAAGAAGCCCTTGAACCGCTAGGAGCCCAGTGCGCAAGTAGCCAATAGCGAACAGCGAAAGGCGAAGAGCGAATAGCCGCCCGCCCAACATTTACCATCACGACAATTGCGCGCGGACGGCGCGCAAGATATTCTGCGAATCGTAACGTTTTACTCCCATGGCGAACCTTTTCGAACCACCCCGGTACATTGCAGTCGAAGGTCCGATTCGCGTCGGCAAGAGCACCCTCTGCCAGGTCATCGCGGAAACCCTGCACGCGCAGCGCATCACCGAACCCGAGCACAATCCGTTTCTGCAATCGTTTTACGAAGGCGACCACGGCGCCGCTTTCCAGGCGCAGTTCGCGTTCCTGATCGCGCGCTACGAGCAACTGGGCAGCCTCGACGTCAAACACAATCCCAACAAGACCTACGTGGCCGATTACATTTTCGAAAAGGACAAGCTGTTTGCCTGCCTCAACCTGGGCGATGCCGAACTGGACGTTTACAACCGCTACTACGAGCTGTTCCGGCAAAACGTGCCCACGCCAGACCTCGTCATCTACCTGCAGGCCACGCCAGAAGTCTTGAAGAAGCGGCTGAAGAAAAAGAACGCGCCCGGCGAGAAAGCTATCAGCGACGACTATCTGGAAGAGGTGATCAAGGCCTACGAGCACTTTTTCTTTCACTACACATCTTCGGATTTGCTGATCGTGAACACCTCAGAGATTGACTTCGTGGAGCGCAGCGAAGATTTGCAGGCGCTGCTGCGGCGGGTCAGCGAGCCGATTCGCGGTACGCAATATTTCCTGCCGCTGGGCCCAGACGAACAGTCAGCCCGGGTGTAGTCGCGTTCACCAATTTTTATTGTTGACACGTCCTTCGAGAAGCAAAATTGCGCTATCCTCCTTCCATCCGCAAAGTAGAGGTCGTCATGGGAGTCCTATTTCAGGCTTTCTATTGGAACTGTCCATCCGCAGAAAACCAGGATGGTACCTGGTGGAACTTTCTTGCCGGCAAACTTCCTGAGCTGCAGCAGGCCGGCTTTACCGCGCTGTGGCTGCCGCCCGCCTGTAAAGCGGCGAATATCGGTAGCCCGTCCATGGGCTACGATCCGTATGACTACTTCGACCTTGGGGACTTCAACCAAAAGACCCGCATCAAGACCTGGTTTGGCAATCAGGCGGAGCTGGTTTCGCTGATCAACGCGGCGCACACAGCAAACATGCAGGTCTATGCCGACCTGGTGCTTGACCACAACAATGGCGGCGACGCGCAAGAGGTCAACCCGATCGACGGCCAGACGCGATGGACGAAGTTCAATCCCGCCAGCGGCAAGTTTCCGCGCGACTGGACATGCTTCCATCCGTCGCCATTTGAAATATTCGACGAGATGACCTTCGGCGACATGCCCGACCTCTGCCACCGCAATCCCCTGGTTTACCAGCAGCTCATCGAGCTGGCGCAGTGGATGATAGAAACCATCGGCTTCGACGGTTTTCGTTTCGATTTCGTCAAAGGCTATGCGCCCTGGATGGTGCAATCGATCGCCGAGCTGCGCTACCTGAAGAAATCGGTGGATAACTTTTATACCTTCTGTGTGGGCGAGTGCTGGGACAACGAACGTACGGTCGACGACTGGCTCGGCGAGGTCAACAGTTACACGGACAATCCGGTTTCGGCGTTCGATTTCCCACTGCATTACCGGCTGAAGGACCTCTGCGACACCTATGGCTTCAGTCTGAGCACGCTCGCCACTTCCGGAACCGTAGTGCAGGACACGCCGTCGCAGGCAGTCACCTTCGTCGACAACCACGACACCATTCGCGATCCTGCCAACGCTATCAACAACGACAAGCTGTTGGCATACAGTTTCATTCTGACGCACGAGGGCTACCCCAGCGTTTTCTGGATGGACTGGTACAACTTCGGTCTGGCGAAGACGGGTACGCCGAATGGAATTGCCGCGCTGGTCTCCGCCCACGAGCAACACGCCGGCGGAACGACGCAAGTGCTGTACGCCGACGACAACCTCTACATGATGCAGCGAACTGGCGCGAGCGGCGCACCGGGGTTGGTCTATGTGCTCAACAATCTGGGCGACACCTGGAATGGCGCGTTGGTGCAGACCCAGTGGTCAAATGTGCAGTTTCAGCCGGTAGCGTACGGAGGATATGACAACAGCCGTCCCGATCCGAAGACGACCTCGGCGGACGGTTACTCTGATTTTTGGGCCGCTCCACGAGGCTGGGCGGTTTACGCGCAGCAGGTGTGAGCAGTTGTCAGTAGCCAGTTTTCGGTTGTCAGTTCTTGAAGCGGCGGCCCTCACAACTGACCACTGACAATCGACTACTGGCTCGGCGGAACGTACTCTTTCGGCTTCTCCGCGCCCTCGCCAAAGAAATAGGCATCCATCTGCTGCACGATAAATTCCTGGTGCTCTTTCTTCCAGGGTTGCAGGCGGTATTCGTTGAGCAGCATCTTCATATGCTCCTGCCACTGCTCCCACGCCAGCTTGGAAACGTTATTGTAGATGCGCTGTCCGAGTTCGCCATCGAAGGGCGGCTCGTCCAGACCTTCCATTTCGCGGCCCATCTTTACGCACTTCACCATGTGTGCCATCAAGAACTCCTCTTGTCCGCCAATGGCGGCATAAATGCCAACTTTCGATTCTAACGGTGGAGGCCAAAGAACCCAAGTGGCATAACACCAGCACAGACTTGGCGGCTACTGAAAGCGTGTTTCGTATCGGGCCCTTGCAAAGTTCGATGCGACCTATCGCACTATAATTTACATTTTGCAACGGATATCACGCAGTTATCTGCGGATCTAAGGAGAGGCTGGCGGCGTAATTTTTTCCTCTGGCGTGTCGATCTTTAGCCGCTCCACTCGTCAATACAATGGCACCACCCGCAGCGCGGGTAGAAAGGATGAGAATGAGTAAAGTAAGAGTTCTGGTTGGCACGCGCAAGGGCGCGTTCGTTCTGGAGTCGGATGGCAAGCGCGAACGGTGGGACGTCAGTGGCCCCCATTTTGCGGGATGGGAGATGTATCACATCAAGGGATCGCCAGTCGATCCGAATCGCATTTATGCGTCGCAGACCAGCGGATGGTTTGGGCAGGTCATTCAGCGCTCCAACGACGGCGGTAAAACGTGGGAGGCGCCCGGGGGCGACATAAAGCCGGGTCCTGAGGCCATGCAGGGAGGGGCGAGCAATAAATTTGTCTACGACAGTTCTCCGGAGACCGGCAAACCCCTGACCACGCACCAATGGTATGACGGCACGCAGCACCCCTGGGAGTTCAAGCGGGTGTGGCATCTGGAACCGTCGCTCACCGATGCTGACACGGTGTACGCAGGGGTCGAAGATGCGGCCCTGTTCCGCTCAACTGACGGAGGAACGAGCTGGCACGAACTTCCCGGATTGCGCGGCCACGGCACCGGGCCGCACTGGCAGCCGGGCGCGGGTGGAATGTGCCTGCACACCGTCATTCTCGATCCCAAGCGATCCCGGCCGGATCTACATTGCTATCTCGGCGGCGGGCGCTTTCCGCACCGACGACGGCGGTAAGACGTGGAAGCCGATCAATCAGGGGCTGCGTTCGCAATACATTCCCGATCCGACTGCCGAGATCGGCCACTGCGTGCATCACATCGCGATGCATCCGTCGCGCCCAGGCGTGCTGTTCATGCAGAAGCATTGGGACGTCATGCGCAGCGACAACGCCGGCGACTCATGGCATGAGGTCAGTGGCAACTTACCTACCGACTTCGGCTTCGTGATTGATGTGCACGCGCATGAGCCGGAGACCGTCTACGTCGTACCGATCAAGAGCGATGGAGAGCATTTTCCACCTGAAGGAAAGCTACGCGTGTATCGCAGTCGCACCGGCGGAAACGAGTGGGAGGCGCTCACCAAAGGCCTGCCGCAGAGCAACTGCTACGTAAACGTCCTGCGCGACGCTATGGCCGTGGACTCGCTTGATTCCTGTGGGGTGTATTTCGGCACCACCGGCGGCCAGGTGTACGCGTCGTCTGACGCCGGAGACAACTGGGCGCCCATCGTGCGCGATCTTCCGGCTGTGCTTTCAGTCGAGGTACAGACGCTGCCATGATTCGCATAGTCTTGCCGGCACATCTGCGGACGCTGGCGAAAGTTGGCAGCGAGATAGAAATTGAAGTGGAGGGCCGAGTCACGCAGCGCTCGGTCCTCGACGCACTCGAAGCCCGCTATCCGATGTTGTGCGGTACCATCCGCGACCACGTCACCCAACAGCGGAGGCCGTTCTTGCGCTTTTTCGCCTGCGAAGAGGACTTGTCCCACGAATCTCCAGACGCCCCATTGCCCGACGCCGTCGTGTCGGGGGCGGAGCCTTTTCTGATCATAGGGGCCATCGCCGGCGGCTAGAGCAGTTTCACATTTGGTGCATAGGGTGGAGCGCCTTGAGCGGTAAAGCGCCATCCCGAAACTGATCGGAAGAATGCACGCCTGGAACAGGCTGCTGAACACTCATAAAAGCAGATCCCTCGCGGGCTCAAGCCCGCTCGTGATGACAAACTTAAGAGACTTACGAAGGCGTACCTGAAGGTACGCCCCTTCAAATGCCGCTGAGATCGAGTTTTTCAGCAAGCTGTGTAAGGCGCCCCACCCAAAGAGCGTGAAACAATCCGCTGCTGCCACGCGTATATACTCCTACCGACTTACAACGAGGTATATTCATGTTCTCCGGCACGCGGGCCACTTGTGTTCTGTCTGTTCTGATCTTCTGTCTGGGTCTGAGCATTGCACCGGCGCAAACCAGCCCGGCCTCTGGCAACGCGGCCAGCGAGATGCCGGCGGTCACGACCGTGCCGCCCGAAGCGCAGCCTTCCTCCAACTTCAACGTGGAAGCCGCCACCGACGCGTACATGTCGCGCATCCCCGCCAGTTCCAAGGCCCGCAGCGATGCATATTTCGAAGGCGGCTATTGGCTTATCCTGTGGGACTTTCTCTATGGGGCCGTCATCGCGCTTCTGCTGCTGAACCTGCGCTGGTCGGCGGCCATGCGCAATCTGGCGGAGCGCATAACGCGTTTCAAACCGCTGCAGACTTTTATCTACTGGGCTGAGTATTCGGTAGTCTCGTTCATCCTGGGCGCGCCACTGGCAATTTATGAGGGATACACCCGCGAACGCCAATACGGCTTGGCCACGCAGACCTTCGGCCCGTGGGCGTGGGACCAGACCAAAGCGCTGATGCTTGGCATTGTGCTCGGCGGAATCCTGGCTGTGTTGCTGTTCGGCATTGTGCGGCGCCTGCCCCGCACCTGGTGGATCTGGGGAGCGATTGTGACCTCCGCGTTCATGGTTTTCGCAGTGATGATCGTGCCGGTTTTCATCGTGCCCATCTTCAACAAGGTCACCCGCCTTGATGATCCCAAGGTGACCACGCCCATTCTGAGCCTGGCGCGGGCGAATGGAATTCCTGCAAAAGACGTGTGGACTATGGATGCGTCCAAGCAGACGACCCGCATGAGCGCCAATGTCAGCGGCTTCGGCAATACCATGCGCATCACCATCAACGACAATTTGCTGCGCCGGGGCTCGCCGGAAGAGATCGAGTCGATCATGGGACACGAGATGGGACACTATGTCCTCAACCACATTCCGAAAGATCTGCTGTTCTTCACCGTGCTGATTGTGGTGTGCTTCGCGCTGCTGCGCTGGTCGCTGGAGTGGTGTCTGAAGCGCTGGGGAGACAAGTGGCAAATCCGCGGTATCGGCGACACCGCCGTGGTGCCGCTGGTCATCCTGCTGGTTTCCATCATTGGGTTCGTCGCTACGCCGCTGCTTAACACTCACACCCGGACTACCGAGTACGAAGCCGACATGTATGGTCTAAACGCCAGCCGTCAGCCGGATGGCTTCGCGCAGGCCGCGATTCACCTCGGCGAGTATCGCAAGATGCATCCCAGTCCGGTGGAAGAGTACATCTTCTTCGACCATCCTAGCGGCTACAACCGAATCTACGCGGCGATGCGGTGGAAGAAGGAAAATCTCAAGCTCTACAGCGCCACGCCTGGCGAATCGAGTGGCAGCAGCGGAGCGCAGGTCCCATAGCGACTCGGCGATGAGTTATTGATAGTGCTCTTCAATCCATTGCGGATAGCGATACTTCAGCGTGGTGAGCGCCCACGCTGCCTGCACGGTAGGATAGCCAAATTCTATCTTACCTCGCAGTTGGGAGCTGCGAGCCGCTGAATGACGTTCCAGATGATGAAACGACCAGCGCAGCCGCGGCGCCCATCGCCAATCCGAGAACGAATCGCACAACAAGCCAGTTGCCGTGCAGGCCAGCCAACTCCGTCGCCCCGTCGAGAAGATTGAGTGCGGCAGCGGCGATGAGCAAACGTAAAGCAATTCTGCGCGAGGTGCGAAAGAGCAGACCCGCGGCTGCGCCCAGGTAGATCCCCAGACAGCGCGAACACACGGCGACCGTTCCACCAAAGATCCAGAAGGAGCGCTCAGGCCGCTGATGGCAGACAATTGCGAAGCCGCGATACAACGCGAACCCGATCGCCGGGAACCCGTGCGTCAGGAAGTAGGGAGCAGCAACGACTGCAGCCACGAATGCCAAGGGGAGGAGCGCCCCGTAGGACCAGCGAAGTTGAATGGGCACAGCTTTAGCTGCGCCGGCCGACGGAAAAGAATCGGGGTTTGGCCCAGGCGGGTGGTCTGAAAGGTGAAGTCCCTCAGCGGCTAAAGCCGAATTCATGCCACACCTTTACGGCACGCCTGAAGGCGTGCCCCTTCAAAGATCCGAACTTCAGCTATTTCGAAACCATCACCCCAGTATTCCCATGCGCTTGCCCACGCGCTTCAACGTCTCCAGTGCCTGATCGAGTTCTTCGCGCGTGTGGGTCGCGGTGACGATGGTCCGGATGCGCGCCTTGCCCTCGGGCACCGTGGGGAACGCAATGCCCGTGCCCATCACGCCCTCTTTGAACAGCTCGCGCGAGAAATCCATGGTGAGACGGCCATCGCCCACGATGATGGGCGTGATCGGCGTTTCGCTGGCCGGCGTGTTCACCCCGCCGATATTGAAGCCGAGTCCGCCGAGCTCCTTCTTCCAGTAGCGCGTGTTGTCCCAGAGCTGCTCGATGCGCTCGGGCTCCTGCTCCAGTACGTCGAAGGCGGCGATGCAGGTGGCCGCGACTGACGGCGGATGCGACGTTGAGAACAGGAACGGCCGCCCGCGATGGTAGAGGAACTCGATGAGATCGCGCGTGCCGCAAACGTAGCCGCCCAGCGCGCCGATGGCTTTCGACAGCGTGCCCACCTGCACATCCACGCGTCCGTGCAGCTTGAAGTGATCGATGGTGCCGCGCCCGTTGCGGCCCAGCACGCCGGAAGAGTGGGCGTCATCGACCATCATGATGGCGCCGTATTTTTCCGCGAGGTCCGCGAGCTGCGGCAGAGCGCCGATATCGCCGTCCATGGAGAAGACGCCGTCGGTGATGACCAGCTTGCGGCCGGGTTCATTCTTGATTTCGTTCAGCAGCTCTTCGGCGTGGGCGGCGTCCTTGTGGCGGAAGACCTTGATCTTGGCGCGAGAGAGACGCGCGCCGTCGATGATGCTGGCGTGGTTCAGCTCATCGGAGACGATGAAGTCTTCCTTCCCCAGCAGCGCCGATACCGTGCCCGCATTCGCCGTAAATCCAGACTGAAAGACCACGCAGGCTTCGACGTTTTTGAAGCGCGCGATCTTCTCCTCCAGCTCCATGTGGATCTTCATGGTGCCGGCGATGGTGCGCACCGCGCCCGAGCCGACGCCGTACTTCTTGGTGGCCTCCAGGGCGGCTTCGCGTAGCTTGGGGTGCGTGGTCAGGCCAAGATAGTTGTTGGACGCGAGGTTGATGACCTTCTTGCCGTCGAACGTGCAGACCGGCGCCTGCTCGTCGTCGAGCACGCGTAGTTTGAAATAGGTGCCCTTCTGCTTGAGTTCGTCCAGTTGGTCGGTGAGGTAGGAGAGCGGGTTGGTGCGGGTGGTAGTGGTTGGCATGAAGGTCTCCGAGTGCGAAGGGATATTTTAGCGCGAGGCGGACAGGGTTGGGCGGTGGGGAGCTTAGTCTTACCCCAAGTGCGCCGATTGATGACGCACCTGGGGCTTCGTGCCAATTGAATCTTAGTTGTTCGGCTTTTTCTTCGAAGGCGTCTTGCTCTTCCCGTAGGTAGTTTCCACCGAAGCGCCAATCGTGGCCAGCATCTGTTTGGCGGGGTCGGCGTACTTGCCCGTGGGCTGCAGTTCCAGATACTTATTGAAAGCCTCGGCCGTGCCGGGCGGCGCGACCATCTTGTCGCCCTTGGTCGTAGCTTTGCCCATCAGGTCGACACCCTTCCAGTAATAGGCATCGGCGCGGTTGGGATCGACTTGCAGCGCCTTGTCGAAGGCAGCGATAGCTTCGTCCACCTTGCCTGTATTAGTGAGTACCGCGCCCTCGTTGAAGTAGTACGATCCCGCGTTGGTGGGATCGTTCTGGGCGGCAGTGGCCCATTCCTGCACGGCTTTGTCGGTTTGGCCCGACCGGGCATAGGCATCGGCAAGTCCGCTGTGGTAAGGCCCGGAGGTCGGTTTGAGCGCAATCGCTTTTTGATACGAGTCAACCGCGTCGGTATATTTCTTGGCGCCGAGTTGCGCCTCGCCCAGGTTTGCCCAAATCAGGTCTTGGTTGGGATTCGCTTGCGCAGATGGTTGCAAAATGGCAATGGCCTGGTCGTAATTGCCGGCCTTTTGCAGATCTTTGGCCTGAGCTAACTGCGCGTTCAGGCCCTTGATGGTTTCATTCTGCTTTTGCGCCTCGGTAATTTTTGCCTGCTGTTCTGGAGTAATCCCAGCTTGTTGCGCCGCTTGCTTTCTCTCTTTAGCAAGGTCGAAATTGACCTCGCGCTCCGCGCCCGCTTGGACCGGCACTTTATCGTAAAAGTCGATTACCTTGCCGTCCTGGATCAGATTGAACTTGTATGTGCCCGGCGCCACTCCGATCGAAAAATACTCGCCCTTCGCGTTGGTCTTTAGAGTGACTTTCGCTCCGTTTTCGAGATTGTTGAGCTCTACGATAGCGCCTGCGATGGGCTTTTCGTTGTCATCCTTGGCAGTGCCTTTAACCGTACCGGTGAACTGCGCCCATCCCGGAACCGCGCAGATGCCCACCAAGAACATCAGCAATATGACCAGGGAAATATGTTTCTTCATTTTTCCTCCAACCCATGAAACGGAATGATGACTGCTTTACTGCAACCAGAATCATGAACTGCGAAATTGAACCGCAGTTTTCGACGCATAAGAAATAGGATCAACCTCACCTGCCGCAGTGAAAGCCTTCAGCCGCAACACGCAACTCTCGCAGGTGCCGCAAGCCTTGTCTTCCGCGCCGTAGCATGACCAAGTTAAATGGAAGGGAGCGTTCAGTTCAAGGCCAAGCGTCACAATCTGGGCCTTTCGCAGCGCAATCAAGGGGGTTTCGACGCAAATTTTCCCTTCCTTGGTGCCCGCGCGGACTAGTTGGTTGAATGCCCGGTAGAACTCGGGACGGCAATCGGGATATCCCGAGCTATCCTGCTGCACGGCCCCAATGTAGATTGTGGTCGCGCCCAGAACCTCGGCCCAACTCACAGCCGCCGACAGGAAGTGCGCATTGCGAAAGGGAACGTAAGTCACGGGTATGTGCGCGCCAATCTCCGGACCGGCATCGGGAATGGAGATTTTGTCGTCCGTGAGGGCCGAGCCCCCAATCGCGCGAAAGAACGGCGTACGAACGCTGAGACGCCGGGGAATCTGGAGCCGGTCGCAAATCGCCTGGAACGAAGCCAGCTCCCGGGCTTCGGTGCGTTGCCCGTAGCTGATGTGCAGCGCAGCGGTAGCGGGAGCTCCGAAGTCGCGCACCGCCAGGGCCGCGCATACGCAGGAGTCCATTCCTCCGCTGAGTGCCACCACGACTTGGGCCTCATCGTGCATCGTGAATCCGGTTCCTAAACCCCTTTCAGCGAGGGCTCCCAAATGAACTTGTGAATCTGCAGTCCCAGGCGCGCGTTCAGTCCATCGGCCAGCATCCATTCCGCCAGGTGCTGCGGATCGACCATACAGTGCGAGACATCGCGGCTACCAGTTGCGTCCTTGCGAAACGCCGGCGACAGAATCACCGTGCCGGCGCGCGCGTTCAGCCCATGCTGCAGGATAAACTCGCGGGCAAATTCGTAATCTCCGCGGCTGGCGATCACAAACTTCACTTCATCGTGGCGGGTCAGCGCGTTAAGGTTTTCGATGCGGAACGTGTCAGCCTCGCCCGAGTCCGGACATTTTACGTCGACGATCTTGACCACTGCGGCGGGAACGCGATCCAAAGGCCGCTCGCCGCTGGTCTCCAGCAGGACGGTATAGCGAGGAAGCAGCCGGTCCATAAGGGCGACCGCTTCGCGCTCCTGCAACAGCGGCTCGCCTCCGGTAATCTCGACCAAGCCGCCGTCCGGCAAGAGGCTATGCACCTCGGCTTCAATGTCTTCGAGCGTCATGCGCCGGCCGCCTTTGAAGGTGTACTCGCTATCGCACCAGGTGCAGCGCAGATTGCATCCCGCCAGCCGCACGAACACGCACGGTAAGCCCGTGTAGGAAGATTCACCCTGCAGCGATTTGTAAATCTCGATGATCTGCATGACTTTGAGGCGGCGCGGCTTCACAGAGTGCGGGAAACTCAGAGCATAACTGCTGGATGTCTTACCTGGCGGGAGCCCCCGCATTAATGCGGGGTAGGAGCGCTTCAGGGCTCCGGGAAGAGGTCGCCTTTGATCATGCGCTTTAGCGCCGGGAATCGAAAGGCCCAGGACTAAGCCCGTTTCAAAATGGACCCTCTTCTACTGGACCTAAGTCCAGCTCCCCTACTGAAGCAGGGGGCTCCCACCAAAATACTGCTCCGGCATCACCAATATATGCTCTGATCCCAGCTATTCGCTATACCGCGCCGTCGTGGTATCGGTCTCCCAGATGGTGACGTCCTTCACGCGAACCCGGCCATTGGTGCCCAGCTTCAACCGGGAGTTGGTCTCATCGTAGAAGTACTTGGCCAGGTTCTCCGCCGAAGGGTTGATGGTGGTGAACGGTTCCAACTCATTCATCATCTGGTGATCCAGATAACTCATCACCGGACGCAGGACGTCCTTCAGGTCCTTAAAGTCCAGCAGCAGGCCGGCGTGGTCGAGAGTCTCGCCGCTCAGGGTGACGCGAACGCGGTAGTTGTGTCCGTGGGGCTTCTCGCACTTGCCGTGATAGTTGCGCAAGTAATGTCCCGCGGAAAAGGTATCTTCTACAGTGACTTCAAACATGGGCTCCGGCCGTAACAGCGCAAATAGGCGAGTTACAGCGAAGATATTATTTTAGCGTGTTTGGACGTAAGATAGGGCTATGCAGCCGGTCAACCAAGTCGTCGTGAAGGATCCAGATATCCTTGGAGGTACGCCAGTGTTCCGGGGAACACGCGTTCCGTTCCAAGCTTTGCTCGACTATCTGGAAGGAGGCCAGACTTTGGCGGAATTCCTTGATGACTTTCCCACGGTTACGCGCGAAGCTGCGGTATCTGCTCTCGAAGCCGCCAAGACGCTTCTCGTCGGCCAGCTGGCATGAGGTAGCGACGGCATTCCTAATCACCGAGAGACTGTCCTTGCTGGCGAGATAAAGGCCGCTGCCGACAAATACCAGGGCGCGAAGAGGACGACCGTTGGGCGACACGCCTACCGATTGCACGATTGGATTGGAGCCGGTCGGTGCGACAATCCGCTTCACGTTACCATTTTTCAGAAAACCGACGTAGAGATTGCCGTCGGGTCCGACAGCGACGGCTGTCGTGAGATCTCCCGCGAGGCCCGCATTGGGGACGAGTTGTTGGGCATTCAATATCTCCCCGGTAACGGGATCGGGCTGCGCCCGCCAAATGCCAGGAAAGGTCACGCCGTTGCCCTTTGGCTGATCGTAAGAAGCCAAGTACACATTGCTGCTGCCGTCCCACGCGACCTGGCCGACTTTGCAAAACAGGAAGCAGGCTGTGCCGCCGCCCAGGCTGAACCCCAACGTCGGGTCAGGAACCAGGATGCCGGAATTAATGGGATCCGGATTGTTCGGGTCGGCGGGTATCCAATGACGAAATCCATCGAAGCCATCCCCAGTCCAAAGGTTGCTGCCAACAACTACAGCTCCGGCGGGTACCGTAGGCGAGACTGTCTGGCCGCTGGGAAAACCGAAAGCGGCGGAAGCGTGGCTTACACCTGGCCATAACGGCGGTTGAACTCAACAGCGAGAGCGTAAGCAGGGTGGAAAGTAGTGTCTTGCAGCGGAATTTCTGTGCAAAGCGCATCGAGTCCTCTCTTGATTCGCAGGGTTCTTCCAGCACTTGCCGTTCGAGTAAGTTGCTGGAGGGTTTCTGTAATCTGCCGATCGCAATGCCGAGGCGTGTCTCGAACAAACTTTGTCAACGATCGCCAACATCCGGATCGGGAAGAAGTGATTTTGGAATCGGCCCGGATAGGTTGGGCGACATTTCTAAGGCTCGTCTGCGAGTTCACGCCAAAGAACCTCTCCACCGCCTTGACGTCGGTCGTCCGCCCGTACTTCGGCAGGCTGTCGAGGAACACGCGCCCGTATTGCTTCTTCAGGATGCGATTGTCGAGCAGGCACAGCAACCCGCGATCGTGCAGCGAACGAATCAGTCTGCCAAATCCTTGCTTCAGCGCCAGGGCGGCGCCGGGTACCTGGTACTGGAAGAAGGCATTGCCGCCCTCTTCATCGATGGCTTTGATCCGCGCAGCCACGACGGGATCGTTGGGGACCGCGAACGGCAGCCGATCGATGATGACGCAACTGAGCTGCTCGCCCTGCACGTCAACCCCTTGCCAAAATGACGAGGTCGCAAACAGGACGGCATTCGGCGTCAGCCGGAATTCCTCCAGCAGCGCGTTCTTGGGCGCACTGCCTTGCAACAGCATGGGAAACTTCCAAGTCGCCCAGCAATCGCTCATAAAGCTGATGCATCAACGCGTAGCTGGTGAACAGACAGAATGCGCGCCCGCGCGTGATCTCCAATAGCTGTTTGACGCGTTGCGCCGCGGACTCAACGAACTGCGGCGCGCGCGGATCGGGCAGGTCGGGCGGGACATACAGCAGCGCCTGGCTCTCGTAGTCGAAATGCGACTGAACTATCAGTTCGCGCGCGTGCTGGATGCCGATGCGGTTGCGGATGTACTCGAAACCTCCGGCGACTGCCAGCGTCGCCGAGGTGAGCACCGCCGAGTCCAGGTGCTCAAACAGCGTGGTGCGCAGGATGTCTGACACGGTAATCGGCGTGGCCTGCAGAAATACGTTGTGTTGCGTGCTGCGCCCGCCCCGGCGATCGCCGCGACGTTCAATCCAGAAGACCGTATTGCGCTGCTCGGCTTCCAGAATGAACCCCAGATTGACGCGCAACTCTTCCACCCGGCGAGATAGCGCGTGAACTTCGTCGGGCTTGTTGGGAATGGCTTGCAGCTCGGTGTACAGATGCAGCAGCGAATTTTGCAGTCCAAGATACTCGTCGCCATTTTCTTCCAGGAACTCCTGACGGTTCTCAAACGCGAAGCGGCCCTCGCCTGGCGGCAGCAGCGAGAAGAAGAATTGCGAGCGGTCTTTTATTCCATGGCACACATGGACATAATTCGGTCAGCGGAACATCCACCCGTCGCAGGGTGTGCTCAACATCGCGGAGTAGTTCGTCCACGCGAAGATTGGAGACGGTGACGCCAAAGTAGTTCGGCGGCGACGTCTTCCAGCTCGTGAGCTTCATCGAAGACAACGATGCCGGCGTCGGGCAAAACACCGGCATCGGGAGCGTGGTCCTTGGCGGCTTTGATCGCCAAGTCGGCGCAGAACAGATGATGGTTGACGATGATGATGTCGCTCTCCGCCGCGCGGCGGCGCATCTCGGTGATGAAGCAGCGGTCAAACTGCTGGCATTGCGAGCCGATGCAGCGGTCCGTGCGCGCGTCCAGCTTGGGCCACAGATGGCTATTCTCCGGCAGGTCGGCCAGCTCCGCGCGGTCGCCGGTCTCGGTGGTCTTCTCCCAGTCGCTGATGATGCGGAACTGGTTGATCTCCTCCAGCCCGTTCAGCACCGGCTGGTCGGTGAGGTCGTAGAGCTTCTTGCGGCACAGATAATTGCCGCGACCCTTCATGTAGCAGACGCGCAGCTCGCCGAGATGCTCGCGCAGGAATGGGACATCTTTGAAGTAGAGCTGCTCCTGCAAGGTTTTGGTGCCGGTGGAGATGATTACGCGTTTCCCGGAGCGAATCACGGGCAGCAGGTACGCCAGCGTCTTGCCGGTGCCCGTGCCCGCCTCGACGATCAGGTGACGGCGCTCGGTCAGCGCTTGCTCCACCGCCTCGGCCATCTGCAGCTGACCGCGGCGGAATTCGTATGCGGGATGCGTGCGCGCCAGTACGCCTCCCGGGCCAAAGAACTGATACAGCGACGGCAAGCGTGCGGCCAGTGCGGCGGATTGTGGTTTGGAAGACACGACGCGAGGAGTCTTGTCCCTATAATAGCCGCTAGGGGCGCTCGCTGTTTGGGGCCGTCGCCGCGGAAAGAGTCTTCGTGAATCGTCGCATGCAATTTGAGTCCAGCCGGACTGCCGAACAGGGTGAACCACCCACAGTCGGCACGCTGGCTATCGTCGGCCGTCCTAACGTCGGCAAGTCCACGCTCTTTAATCGCCTGGTTGGCTCACGCCGCGCCATCGTTGGCGACGAGCCCGGCATCACCCGCGATCGCATCTACGGGGATGTCGAGTGGGTCGGCAAGAAATTTCGTGTGGTCGATACAGGCGGCATCGTTCCGGACGACATGCAATTGATACCTTCGGAAATCTTCCGGCAGGCGCGTGTCGCACTGGAAGAGGCCGACGTGATTGTCCTGGTGGTGGATGGGCGTACCGAATTGGCCTCTCCCGACATTGATCTCGCGCGATTGCTGCTGCGCACCGGCAAGCCGCTATTGTTGGCGGTGAATAAAGCCGACACGCCGCAACTCGAGCCCTATGCCGAAGAGTTTCGGCGGCTCGGGATTAGGGAACTGTTTCCCATCTCTGCGGAGAATGGTAACGGTATTGCGGAACTGTTGGAGCATGTTCTGAGCGTGATGCCGGAGCAGCAGGCTGGAGAACCCTTAACAGAATCACACTCCGAAAACAAGCAGGTCTCTCCGCGTCGTTCGACCGCTTCCGGCGACCTCCCTTCGGTCGAGATGACACAGCGGGAGGGAGAGTCAAGAGAAGAGCCGGATGCGCAGCTTCCCCGCGAGACTCGCGTAGCCATCATTGGCCGGCCGAATGTCGGCAAATCCACGCTCCTGAATGCGCTGACCGGCACCTCGCGCGCGATTGTTTCACCGGTTGCCGGCACCACGCGTGATGCCGTGGACGAATTGGTGGAGCGCGGTGGACTGGAATACCGGTTCATCGATACCGCAGGCATTCGCCGCAAGGGCAAGACAGAATTGATGGCGGAGAAGCTTTCGGTTGTCATGGCGCGCAAGCATCTCGAAGGCGCTGACGTGGCGCTCATGTTGATCGACGCGGTGGAGGGCGTCACCGCCAGCGATGCGACCATCGCTGGTTACGCGCACGAGAGCGGTCGGTCGGTGATCATCCTCATTAACAAATGGGACCTCGTCACCGACAAGCGAACCGACGGCAAGCCTCCCGCCGACCGCAGCGTTTACGAGGAGCAAGTCCGGCGGCATCTAAAGTTTCTGTCGTATGCTCCGGTGCTATTCATTTCAGCGACGACGGGGCGGAATCTCGACAAGGTTTTTTCCACCCTGGAATTGGTGGCTCGCGAGCGGCGCAAGCGTGTCGGCACCGGAGAGATGA
The DNA here is from genome assembly GCA_963721155.1 of uncultured Acidobacteriaceae bacterium. Taxonomy (GTDB): domain Bacteria; phylum Acidobacteriota; class Terriglobia; order Terriglobales; family Acidobacteriaceae; genus Bog-257. The sequence continues at coordinate 65,239 of CAVRID010000014.1, forward strand.
ACCGCTTCCTCGCCAAGGTTGATTTTGAGCGGGCGTCGGTCCCGATGGCGAAGCGGGTCAAGATTCTCTACATGACGCAAGCCGGCGTGTCGCCGCCGACATTCATCCTGTTCACCGACCGCGCGGTAAAGCTGCACTTCTCGTATCAGCGCTTTCTGGAGAACCAGATTCGTGCGGCATTCGGGTTTGTCGGCACGCCGATCTGGATCAAGAACCGGGCAAAGAATGAGCCGCGCAGATAATTCCCGGTTATTGCGAGTCGCTAGGCGCCTGACGGTTCATAGCAACCTGTGGCACCTAATAAGGTTGACCTATTTGGCTGCTTCCGCCGGTTTCGCGGGCGGCGGGGTGGCGGCTTTCAGCTTGGCCAGCGCTTCGTCCACGCGAGTCCTGAAGTCCCCCTTATCGTTGTGCTCCCATCCGCTATAGTTCGACACCACCTGCATCTCGCATCCGGTACCCTTCGATACCAGCGTGACCTTATTGGTGCGCTGCAGAAGGGTTCCGCTGATGTTGACATGGGCGGAGTGCTTTACATCGTAGGAAGCCGTCATTTGGGCGTCGTTATTCTCCACAACGGTGTAGCTATCCGGATTGCTAAGCGTGTCTTTGACCGCGCTCCATACCTCGCTGCAAGGATCGGAATAGGTATTCTTGTAGGTTTTGGCGAACGCCGGCAGTGCAAGCAGCGCTATCAACGCCACCAGCACGAGTCTTGTCTTCATCATGGCATCTCCTCTTGGGAAACTGTTTGTGGGCAGGTGGACGGTGGGCAGAAATTTCCCATTTTCAAGACAATTGAACGATAGTCGCCCAGGGTATTTTGTCAGTGCGCAAGGTCACGTCGGCCGGTGATAGCAAGACTCCCCTCTTCGCAATGAAGGTGGACAAGGGTGGGCACCCCAGCAGAATCTTTTACCTGCGAACAAAGTCCAATGCGAGCCAACCCGATGCGAGAGCGTCCGGCTCATGCGTGGGCGCGATGGTGATGACGCAGGGCGCGCAGGCGCTCGCGATCGACGGTGCCTCCAACGAAGAGAATCGCCACGGTTGCGCTGCAGATGGCCAGGATGCCGTCCACCAGAAATGCAATATGAATTCCGCTGGGCATCGACGATGCAGAGACGACAATAGCGGTGTTGAAGCCGATGCCGATCGATCCACCGGCAATCTGAAACATATAGACAATGGCACCAGCCAGGCTGGCCTGGGATGGATCGAGTGCGGTGATCGCCGCCGTGGTCACCGACGAATAGAACAATCCGACGCCGACGCCGAGGACGACCATTCCGAAGATGAGATGGTTATACGTCGTCGTCGCGGAGATCGCCGACAGAAGAATCATGCCGGCTCCGAGAAGAAGAGCGCCGAGGGTGACGATGAGCTTCGGTCCAAGACGTTCGTAAAGCCGTCCCGCGACAAATGAAGTCACCATGAAGGTACCCATCATGGGCAGCAGCCCAGCGCCCGAGCCCATCGCACTGAAGCCGAGCACCTTGGACATGAATTGCGGCAGGTAAAGCAGCGCGGCGAAGAAGATGGCCGAGGCCAACAGTGTGGCCATGCAGGCTGCGACAAAGCCCCGGTTCTGCAGAACGGTTTCGGGGACCAGAGCGCTTTCGCCGGCGCGCCGCTCGATGAACAAGAAGGCGGCCAGCGCGACCGCGCCCAGGACGAACAGAAAGATGATCAGCGGCGCCGTCCACCCGAGGTTGAGGGCCCAATCAAGGGCGAGCAGCAACGCCAACAGGCCGAGGGAGAGCACGGCTGTACCGGGATAATCGATTCTTCCGTGGCCCTTGCGTGCTATGTCAGGCGGGACGACGATGAGCGTGAGGAGGGCCGCGGCGGCGGCGACCGGCAGGTTGACGAAGAAGATCCATCGCCATCCGACGGTATCGGTCAGCCATCCACCGAGCAGCGGGCCAACCGCGTTGCCGAATCCGGCCGCACCAAGAATGATGCCGCCGGCCAGTCCGGCCTTGCTTGGCGGCAGCAGACCGTAGGTCATGCCTAGGATGGCGGGCCACATCATGGCGCCGCCGATGCCCATGAGGAAGCGGCAAGCCAGGAGTACCCAAACGTTCGGGGCGATGCCTCCGATCACCGAGAAGCCTGCGAAGATTGCGGCACCGACGAGGAAGATGCGCCTTCGCCCGAACATGTCGGCCAATCGCCCGCCGGTGACGATGAGAACACCGAAGACCATGGCGTAGCCGTTGATAACCCACTGCACGGTGGTGATATCGGTGTGGAGGGTCTTCTCTATCGCCGGCAGCGCCACCGAGAGCGCGGTGAAATCGTTGGCCACCACCAGAACGGCGACGCCCATGGCGATCATGCCGAGAATCGTGGCCTTGCTGAGACGCTCCTCTGTCACTGCCATGCGATCGCCCCTTGTTTGTACCGCCCGAGTTTCGCACAGAAGCGATGGCAGTGAACAGTTGCCACTTGTCAGCCGCCGTGGTTAGGAGAATGAAGAACTCAGCCAGGCAAAGGAAGCTTCTACGGGCGCGGAGGAACGGTTGTCAGACGCCCGTTGCCGGTGGTCAGGAATTCCCGCGACAGGCGCTACTTCCCGAGCATCCCCTTTTTCACGCTCGCGGTGGGCGGCTTCGGTCCGAGCCATACCGACAGAATCACCGGGTTGAAGGCGGAACCGGAAATGGTGAGCTTGTCCTGGCCGTTGATGGCGAAGGTGGTGCCGGTGCCGGGGACGTACGTGAAGATCATCTGGTCGCCCGGTTTGACGGCGTCGAGCGCGCCGAACAAGCGGTCGATGTCGGATTGCATCGTCTTCATGGCGTCCGGCGTATTGTCGTTGAACGACTCCTTGAAGGCATTCGTCATTTGGCTTTTGCTGGCGCCGTGCAGGAACTGCATGACAATTCGATTGGGCGCGTCGGCCTTGATGATGGCGCCGGGGTCCGACGACTTCTGCTCAAGGTAGAGTCCCGCGACATAGACTTTGACCATGAACTCGGTTCGCAGCCCCAGACCGTTGAGCACGAGCTTGGTGTTTCCGACCTGCTGCGTGTCTGGCAGGGTCACGCCTGCCAGACTGGCGGCCTGTAGATCGAGCATCGATAGCGCCACGAACATGACAACGGCAAGTGATAGAGCAGTTTTCCGCATTAGAGCTCCTGGAGAAATAAGAAGAGTGAAGCGAGATGGTAGCACAGGAGGCGGCCGTGGCTTATGCGCTTACTCTAACTTCTGTGAAATGCGGTTACAGTCGGCTACGCGGAATTTGACGTACGTACAGGAAAGCTGTACGCTGGGCGGAAGAGCCAATAACATGCCTGTGGAGACCACTTACACCAGTTTGCGGGAACGGCTGGCTGCTGTCCTTGATCAGGTTGCCAACGATCACGACGTTGTCATTGTGCGCCGCCGTAACGCCAAGGATGTCGCATTGGTCCCAGCCGAAGAGCTGACCAGCTTGTTGGAGACGGCACACCTGCTGCGCTCGCCTAAGAATGCTCGGCGCCTGCTGACGGCTTTGCACAGAGCGACGCGCAGAAAAGGCAAAGCCGAATCGGTGGACAAGCTGCGGCGGGAGATGGGGCTTGGCCCGGCCCGCTGAGCGGCAGGCGATATTCCAGCCCGAGTTTCGCGAGGACTTGAGGTATTGGGTCAAGACTGACCGCAAAGCTGCGTTGCGAATTCTGGAAATCCTGGAAGCGGTCATGGACGACCCGTTCCTAGGTATCGGCAAGCCGGAGCCATTGAAGTTTGCGCTTGCGGGTTGCTGGTCGCGGCGCATCACCCAGGAGCATCGGCTCGTCTATCGGGCCAGCGAGGGTCGCATCGATTTTCTGCAGGCGCGGTACCATTACTGAAGCCTTTGTGACCCAAAAAATGTAAACGGCACAGCCTTTCGACTGTGCCGCAAACTGCATTTTGCCAACTTCGAGTCTAGCGCGATTTCTGATTGCTGTAACCGCCTTGAAAGGGCGCGGCTTCAGCCGCGCCGATCCGCGCTACCAACAACTCGGCCTTTAGGCCCTGAGGTACGCCCCCTCAGCGGCTGAAGCCGGTCACTTCCCGCTATCTTTTCGGCACGCCTGAAGGCATGCCCTTTCAAAGCGGATACAGCCACTGTGGAATCGCCGGCTGCCCCATTCATTCGCGGTTTTCGAATGAGTGGGACCCAATCGATGCTCACTTCGTCACCGCCGCCGGTTCTCCCACCCGCTTCGCCACCTTGAACGTCAGCTTGTGCTCCTTCTTGTCCACGTCCACGACGATGTGGTCGCCATGCAGCACCTCGCCGTCGAGGATCTTCATGGCCAGCGGGTCCTGCACCAGACGCTGGATGGCCCGCTTCAACGGACGCGCGCCGTAGTTCGGGTCGTAGCCCTCGGTGAAGACCAGCTCCTTCGCCTTCGCGGTCAGCTCCAGGCTGATCTTGCGATCGGCCAACAGCCTGCGCAGGTCTTCCAGCCGCAAGTCCACAATCTTCGTGAGCTGCTCTTTGCCCAGCGGATTGAAGATCACAATGTCGTCCACTCGGTTCAGGAACTCAGGCTTGAAGTGCGCCCGCAGTGCCTCCATCACCCGCTGGTGCGCTTCCGAGATCTGCTCCGCCGAACGCTCGCCCAGGTCTTGAAGATAACTGGAGCCAATGTTCGACGTCATGATGATGATGGTGTTCTTGAAATCGACCATGCGTCCCTTGCCGTCGGTGAGGCGGCCGTCATCCATGATCTGCAGGAAGACGTTGAACACGTCGGGATGCGCCTTCTCGATTTCGTCGAAGAGCAGCACCGCGTACGGCCGGCGGCGCACCGCTTCGGTCAACTGCCCGCCCTCGTCGTAGCCCACGTAGCCCGGAGGCGCGCCGATCAGCCGCGACACGGAATGCTTCTCCATGTACTCCGACATGTCGATGCGCACCATGGCGTGCTCGTCGTCGAAGAGAAACTCCGCCAGCGCGCGCGCCAGCTCCGTCTTGCCAACGCCTGTAGGCCCGAGGAAGATGAACGACCCAATCGGCCGCCGCGGATCGCTTAGCCCCGCACGTGAACGGCGGATGGCATTGGCCACGCTCTGGATCGCTTCGTCTTGTCCGATCACGCGCTGCCGCAAACGGTCTTCCATCGTCACCAGCTTCTTGACTTCGCCTTCCAGCATCTTCGACACCGGAATGCCGGTCCACTTGCTGACGATCTTGGCAACGTCTTCCTCGTCCACCTCTTCCTTCAACATGCGCGATTGCTTGCCGTCCATCGCAGCGCTGAGGTTCTTCACTTCGGCTTCGAGCTGCGGCAGCTCGCCATACTTGATCTGCGCGGCGCGGTTGTAGTCGCCCTTGCGGGTGGCTTCCTGCTCTTCCAGCTTCAGCCGCTCGATGCGCTCCTTGGCCTCGCGCACCTTGGCGATGGCTTCCTTCTCCTGCTTCCAGCGCGCCTTCAGAGCATTGGCGTCTTCTTTGATGTGCGCCAGCTCTTTCTCCACCGCCGCCAGCCGCTCGCGCGAGTTGGCATCGTCTTCACGCTTCAGCGCCTGGCGCTCGATCTCGAGCTGCGTCGCCCGGCGCTCCAACTGGTCGATCTCGGTCGGCATGGAGTCAATCTGGATGCGCAGCGAAGCCGCGGCTTCGTCGATCAGGTCGATGGCTTTGTCGGGCAGAAAACGGTCGGAGATGTAGCGATGCGACAGCGTAGCCGCCGCCACAATCGCCGAATCCTTGATGCGCACGCCGTGGTGAACTTCGTACTTCTCGCGCAGACCGCGCAGGATGGCGATGGTGTCCTCGACGTTGGGCTCGCCGACATACACAATCTGGAAGCGCCGCTCCAGCGCGGCATCTTTCTCGATGTACTTGCGATATTCGTTCAGCGTGGTCGCGCCAATCGCGCGCAACTCGCCGCGCGCCAGCGCGGGCTTTAACATGTTGGAGGCGTCAATCGCGCCTTCCGCCGCTCCGGCGCCCACCAGCGTGTGCAACTCGTCGATGAACAGAATGATCTGCCCCTGCGACTGCTCGATTTCTTTCAGCACCGCTTTCAGGCGATCTTCGAATTCGCCGCGATACTTCGCACCCGCCAGCATCGCTCCCAGATCGAGCGACACCACGCGCTTGTTCTTCAACTGCTCGGGCACGTCGCCGGAGATGATGCGTTGCGCCAGGCCTTCGACGATGGCCGTCTTGCCGACGCCGGGTTCGCCAATCAGCACCGGATTGTTCTTGGTGCGGCGCGAAAGTACCTGCACCACGCGACGTACTTCTTCGTCGCGCCCGATCACGGGATCGAGTTTGCCCTGGCGCGCCAGCTCCGTCAGGTCTTTGGCATAGCGCTCCAGCGCCTGGTACTTGGCTTCGGGATTCTGGTCGGTGACCTTCTGATTGCCGCGCACCGCGGTCAGCCCGCGCAGGATGTTGTCATAGGTGGCGCCGCCGCGCGTCAGGATCTCCTGCGCCGCATCGCGCTTCAACTTGGTCATCCCCAGCAGCATGTGCTCGGTGGAGACGTACTCGTCCTTGAAGTTGGCGGCCTCTTTGAAGGCGTTCTCCAGCACCTTCTGGGCGGCATCGGAGAGATGCGCCTGGGCGGAGCCGCTGCCCGAGACTTTGGGCAGGCGCTCGATGTCGCGCATGACCTCGGCTTGCACCGTTTGGGTATGCAGTCCTACACGCTCCAACAAAGGCGCGACGATGCCTTCGCGATCTTCCAGCAGGGCAGCCAGAATGTGGACCGGCTGCAACTCAGGATTGCCGTGCTCGCTGGCCAGATCGTTCGCCCGCTGCATGGCTTCCTGCGCTTTAACGGTTAACTTGTCCCAACGAATTGCCATGGGGTACTCCAGCTGCTAGGGGTTTGGGGCTAGGGGTTAGTGGATAAGGAAATACGGTCGAGTGATCCTCTATTATCGCGCAATGTCGGTTCAGGAAAACAGGAGGATTCGCAGATCGAACGCCACTTTTACTAACCCCTAATCCCTAGCCCCTGCTCTTTCGCCCCCGGTGAGTTCCTTCGGTAAACAAAAGGGAGGCAGATTCGCCTCCCTTGAACTCCCCAGTTCGTCTCCCTCCGATCTCACCGGGGGGCGAAACTTGGGTCAGGCAACCTGCCCTTTGGTCGCGCCATGCGTCTGACTTTCGGGCTTCTTGCTTTCAAGCGGCTTCTGGGTGCCGACTGTGACCTTGATCTGCTTCGGCTTGGCTTCGGCACGCTTAGCCAGTCGAACGTTCAATACTCCATTGGTGTACTCGGCCTGAATGTCCTCGGTGTTCACCGTGTTCGGCAGCGTGAACGAGCGGCTGAAGCTGCCATAGCGGCGCTCCACCCGGCGGAAGTTCTCTTCCTTCTCTTCCTTCTCGAACTTGCGCTCGCCACTTACAGTGAGAACGTTGTTTTCCACCCGGATGTCCAGGTCCTTTTCGTCGATGCCGGGCACTTCCAGCTTCAACTGGATGCTGTGCTCGTCTTCGTAGATATCGACTGGGGGAGCGAAGGCGCCAGTGGTCAACGACTCCTCGCGCCCCCCGCCGTACTGCTCCTCGAACAAACGGTTCATGCGGTTCTGCAACGCACTTAAATCACGAAAGGGATCCCAACGGGTTAACACAGTCATGCTCGAAATCCTCCAAGAAATTGTGCGGTCATTCTGACCTTCGCTGAGTTTGATGTACAAATCAGCGCAAAAGAAGCATAAAATATGAGTGTATTATTGTCAAGTAATAGCGAAAAGATGGAAACAAGTAGGGGGATGGGAATTGCCCCCCAACTTGCGTTGCGCGGGAATTCAACAGACCTATCGGCAGGTAAATTTGATTTGTGGGTTACGACATGATAATGTAATTTATATGTCAACAAGGTGCGGGTAGCCAAGTTGAAAGGGCAGATTCCTTGCATTGATCGATTCGCCAGTTAAGGTCCGACCCCGGCCTCCAGATTGGAGACGTGGCTGAGAGGGTTCAAGGTGCCTGCCTGATAAGTAGCGTAGTCGAATGCCCATCGCGGAACCATCGACTCGCGGGTCCGAATCCCGCCATCTCCGCACACTTGCATTTGTGCCAAAGATCAGGCATGGTTTGCGCTTGCAATATGTTGGAGGCGGTGATACGCTCCGCTCCTGTGATATTAAAGTCACGGCGTGCGATTGCCGTAATGATGCGTGGACGTCAAATCCAAAGAGGTACGCATCTATGAAACCGAAGATGGCACATCTCCCTTCACTGATTGGATGGACTCGATTGATGGAACTCCCGCATACGAAAGAATCATGCTGCGCTTGGACAGGGTGGAACGCGGCACATTCGGTGATCACCGGAACGTCGGGGGAGGTGTCATAGAGCTGAGAATCGACTTCGGTGATGGCTACCGTGTCTATTTGGGACAGGTAGGCAAAACGGGAGAGCTGGATGTTTTATTAGTCGGCGGAACGAAGAAAACTCAGGACGATGATATTAAATTGGCAAAGAAGTATTAGAGAGACTTTAATGCCGAGTAGAGAATACAGCTCGTGGCGCGCACAAAAGTTGACCGATCCAGAACGGGCTGCGAAATATATGACTACGGCCCTTGAGGAATCTCCTGAAGATTTTCTTTATGCCCTTAAAAATGTCATTCAGGCTAACCAGGTTTCAACTGTAGCGAAGCTAGCAGGAGTTCAGCGCGAGAGTTTATATCGTTCATTCTCTAAAACGGGGAATCCCACATGGACGACAATGCAATCGGTTCTCCGGGCCATCGGTGTAGAATTCCCTCGTGTTCAGGCGATTAACCATCATGTGCCTAGTCCTACTCCGGAGACGCCCGCATCTGCAGGAACTAGAACTAGAAAGAGACGCGCTCGTCGCAAAATTAGCGGCACAGGGTACCAGCAACTTTCGCTAGAGTTTACACAGACGGTTCCTATTCCACAGGGGGGTTCTGCTTCAAAGGTGCTCGATCGAGCAGTAAACCGGAGCAATCGAAACATCCAGTATGGGCAGAGAATAAAGGCCCCGAACCAGATAAATAGAACCACGTAGTTAAGAACAACACACCAGAGAAGAACGTGCTTCAGATCAGTCGTCGTCACAACACACCCCACAATTTCCAAACGCAAGTGAATTTCGATGCACGCCGTCCTGATCTACCCTGCACAGTTCTCTGCGGATGCCCGCGATGGAGTGGCGACCCCGTCGCTGCGAACACATTATTCTCGAGCACCTGGCAGATCACGCACTTCAGGTAGGCAGTTTCGGGAACGCTTAGCAGGACGGGATGATCGATCGACTGGCCGCGCTTGTCCAGAATTCGCACGCGACGACCGGCATCGGTGGCGGCGGAGCTGAGCATTGCCAGGAACTCGCCTTCGCTGACATGGAACGAACATGAGCAGGTCACCAGAATGCCTCCCGGCCGCAGCATCTTCAGAGCGCGCAGGTTGAGCTCCTTATAGCCGCGCAGCGCGGTCGGGAAAGTGCGCTTGGTCTTGGCGAACGCCGGCGGGATCGAGGACGACGGTGTCGTACTGGCGGCTCGCGGTCGCGTAGTCCTTGAGCAGGTCGAAAGCGTTAGCTTCGATCCACTCCATCTCGCCGCAGCGGTGGGCATCGCGATTGAGTTGCTCATTCTGTTCCGCCACTTCCAGCGCCGGACGCGACGAGTCCACGGCGGTAACGCTCTGGCAAGTCCGCGCGAGGTGCAGAGCAAATCCTCCCTGATAGGTGAAGCAGTCCAGAGCATCTCCGTGAGCGTACCGCGCCGCCGCGGCGTAGTTCTCGCGCTGATCGAGGAAGGCTCCGGTCTTCTGCCCGCCGAGTCCGTCGAAGTGGAAGCGGACTTCGTTCATGGTGAAGATGGTGTTGGATTTTGCGCCGCGCACCAGTTGCGAATTGCGTGGCGGCAATTGCTCCAGTTCGCGAATGTGTGGATCGACGCGCTCAATCACACTGGCTTGGGGATAGTATTCGGCGATTGCGTCGAGTACTAACTGCCGCAGGTCCTGGCGATCGAAGGCCTGGGTCTGCGCCTGCAGGGAAAGCACATCGTTGTATTTGTCGAGGATGAGGCCGGGAAGCAGGTCGGCCTCGCTGAAGATCACACGGTAGGAATCGGTATCGCGCGCAACCTGCTGGCGAAAGCGCAAGGCAGCGGCGATGCGTTCCCGCAAGAGAGACGGCAGTTGCGCCTCGCTGATTTCGTCGCCGGTCAGCAGGCGGACCGCGATCTGCGAAGCGCTGCTGTAAAGCGCCGAACCAAGATGGCGGCCGCGCTCATCGTGGACGTGGACAAGCGAGCCAGCCGGAGCCTCGGCAGGCGGCACCAGATCGGAGCGATAGACCCACAAGTGCCCGCCGCGCAGCCGCGCGGCTCCGCGATGGTTCACGGTAATGATTGGGATGGAATCAGCCAGGGTGTTCCTCGCAGGGATCAAGCGCCTATCTTACGCGGGGACCAACGCAGAACGTCATTGTTTTCCGAGTCGCTCAATCCGGCTGCCGCGGCGTAGGCCTCGCACGTATTGGACAGGATCATCAAACTCAGAGCGTTCTTTTCTTGTTCCGACGAACTCCTGCATAGCCTGGGCGGGGCGATACCGCCGAACGCGAATCTTGCTTTCACGCTTGCGGGTGCGAGCAATGTCGTAGGCGGACTGCATTCGCATGAGCATGTCCATCTTGGGGCCAAACGCCTTTTCAATTCGGAGGGCCATCTCTCCGGACAAATCGGCCTTCCCGTTAAGCAGGCTGGAAAGCGCGGGCCGGGAAACGCCCAGAACTTCGGCAGCGTCGGTCACGGATAGGCCAAGCGGTCCGATGATTTCAGTCTTTATAAATTCGCCAGGATGCGGCGGGTTCAACATGGGCATGACGGGTTTCCTGGACCGTAGAGTAGAAATGTCGAGCTTACTGTGCAGCGGTCTCGTCGGCGGGTGAGGGCTCTTCCTGCGGCGCTTCGCTCACGGCTTTGGACTTGCGTTTCTTGGGTTCGGGCTCGCCTTCCGGCTCGGGCGGTGGCGGGGGGACGTAGTACAGAATCCGATTGCAGTAGAAGCAAGTGACGATTTGCTCGTTGGTCGTGACTTCCTGGAAGACCTGCGGGCGCAGCCGCACCCGGCAAGCCGAGCAACTTTCATCTGCATGGACCGCCGCCATCACGGAGCCGCGCAGCTTGAGCACTCGGTCGTAATGGGTGAGCGTTTCTTCGGTGACTCCGGAACGCAGCTGCTTACGCGTGGCGTTTAGCTCGGCGAGCTGCTTTTCGTCCTCGGCGGTTTGGGCGCGGGCGTGCTCTTTTTCTTTTTCATTGGCGGCGGTGTCGGCCTTCAGCGCGGCTTCGGCCTGCTTGATCGCCTCTTTACGCGTGTCGGTAGCCACCATGATCTCCAGGATCTTGTCTTCCAGTTTGCGGATCTCCGCCTCGGCAAACTGGATTTCGTGATTCAGCGCCCGGTACTCGTCGTTGGTTTTGACCTTCAGCGACTGGTCGCGGTACTTGCTGATCTTCTCCTGCTGGTCCTTGATGTCGGACTCGTGCTTGCGGCGGGTAACCTCGTCGGCCTTGATGGCGGCCTGGGCGGCCTCGAGTTGGGCCTTGGAGCCGGCGAGTTTGGCCTCGATCTGCGCCACCTGCTTGGGCAAGGCCGCAATCTCGGCCTGAAGCGTGGCAATTCGGGCATCGACCTCTTGCAAGTCGATCAGCTTCTGCAGATCGGAATTCATGTGGACCCCACGGGAACCTGCTGGGATTCTAGCACGCAGAAACCAAGTCTTTGGCGGGCGGATAGGCTGGAGGATTAAGGTCTTCGGCCTATTGAGAGAATGCGGCGTTCGCGCCTAGCATCGGACATGGCCATCGAAATTGCGCGACTTTGTCTGGGATTGCTGCTCGTCGCCTTCCATAAGTGGATTGCCGACTTCATCACGGAGCGCGAGCGTTCGCTGGTGTTGAGCTTGCGCAGCCGCGGTATGCCTCTGCCGGCTGCACTCACAACGCAGACGGCACGCAACCTCTATTTTGGCATCGGTATCTTCGTGGTGATTGTGGAATGGTTGCGGATCTATCAGATGGGACGCTGAAGCGTTAGAAAGAGAGCCGCCCTACGGGGCTCGGAATACTCTGTGGGAGCCGACCCAGTGCTTACGCACTGGGCTAGGATTGTGTCGCCCTGCGGGCTGGATTTAGCGCACTCGTTCCACAGCGCCAACTAAAAACGAGTTCTCACAGATGCTCTTTAGCGCAGGATTTTTTGATCCCGGCGCTAAAGCGCATGATCGAGGTCGAACTCTTTCCGGAGCGCTGAAGCGCTCCTACCCCCGCATGAATGCGGGGGCTCCCATCCGACAACCCCATCACTCATGAATGCAGGGGCCCGCACCGGGAAGTACAGTCTGCAAATTAGTTGCTGTTCAGACTTTTTCAGCGACCTCTGAAAGCCGGACCCTGATACAGCCGCATAGAACCGCTGTCCTGATATAAACTTTCCCGCTACACATTTTTCTGGTCGGAGCTAACGTGAAATCACGGTTCGCTGCATTGCTTTGCTGTGTGTTGTCCACTTCATTCTTACTTGCGCAATCTACCTCGTCGCCTTCCTCGCAAGAGTCATCCGCGAAAAAAGAGCTGACGATTGAAGATATCTTCCAGCCCGGCGGCATACTGGGCCGCGGCCCGGAGGACGTAAAGTGGAGTCCCGATGGCTCCAAGGTTTCTTTCGTGCAACGGGACGACAGCGGCGACCACGGAGGGCTGTATTACGTGGACGTGACCACCGGCAAGCCTGCGGTGCTGGTAGCAAGCGAGAAGCTGGCATCGCTGGCGCCCCCCATGAGCAACATTACGGACGAACGCAAGAAGGAAGCGGCACGGCGTTATTTCATTGCCGCGTACCAATGGTCGCCCGATTCCAGGAAGCTGTTGTTCGATTCCATGGGCCAACTTTGGCTCTACACTCTCGACAACGGCACCGCGGTGCAGATCACGACCAGCTCCGATGGCACAGTCGATCCGAAATTCTCGCCGGACGGAAGCCGCATCTCCTATGTCCGCAAGCACAACCTCTATGTGCGGGCAGTGGACGGTGGGAACGAACGAGCTCTGACCAAAGATGGTGATGACAATCTACTGAATGGCGAAGTCGATTGGGTGTACGAAGAGGAGCTGTACACCCGCAGCAATTACTTCTGGTCTCCGCAGGGCAAGCAGATCGCATTTCTGCAAATGGACGAGAAGGCGGTGCCCACCTATCCCATCACCGACTGGATGCCCACGCATCCGACCGTGGACCAGGAGAAGTATCCGCAGCCCGGCGATCCCAATCCCAACGTGCAACTGGGCGTGGTGAACTCGAATGGCGGCAAGATTAAATGGATCAACGCGGGAACCGGCAAGAACAACGACCTTCCGCTCTCCAACAATCCGAATGGCCTGGTTCCCCGTTTCGGATGGGTGCGCGAAGGCTTGTTATGGGCGATGGCCCTCAACCGCCTGCAAAATGAAATGGACCTGTATTTTGTGGATACGAACAACGGCAAGTGGACGCTGATGATGACCGAGACTACCGACGCCTGGATCGACATGCATCCCGAAGTCGATTTCCAGACTTTGGCGTCGGGCGACCGATACTTGTGGACGAGTTGGCGCGACGGGCACAACCATATTTATCTGTACCAGTTCGACAAAGACAAGCCGCTGAGCGGCCCGGCCAAGCTGGTGGCGCAACTTACGCACGGCGATTGGGAAGTCAGGAGCATCGACGGAGTTGATGAGAAGCAGGGGATCGTTTATTTCTCGGCCAACGAGGGCGATTGGCGGCAGACGAACCTGTATGCCGTGGGCTTGGATGGGCAGAACTTCCACCGGGTCTCCAAGGAAAATGGATCGCACGCTGCAGACTTCGATCCGGTGAACGCAAAGTATTACGTGGATACATATTCCGCGCTGACCACGCCGCCAACGGTTTCGTTGTGCACCGTGGATGGCGCCTGTAACTCCTTCTGGAAGGCGCGCAGCGTGGAAGCGTACAACCTGCTGACGCCGAAGTTCGTGGACTTCAAGGCCGCCGACGGCACGACCACTTTGCAGGGCGTGATCCTGCTGCCGGAGGGCGGACCGATGATGGCGAACGGTAAAGCGCCGCTGATCGTCAATCCATACGGGGGGCCGGGAGCGCAGACCATACGCGATGCCTGGCTGGGCGGAGATCTGTTCGATCAGGTGCTGGCTCGCCAGGGATTTGCGGTGTTGCATGTGGACAATCGCGGGATGGGTGGACGAGGAAAGGCGTTCGCCATGGTCCTCAAGCACAATTTCGGCGAGAACGAGTTCAACGATCAGATGGCTGCACTGAAGCAGGCACTGCAACAGTTTCCGCAACTGGATGGGAGCCGCCTGGGATTTTGGGGTTGGAGCTACGGCGGATACTTCACCCTGTACACGATGGAGCACACCGACATGTTTAAGGCCGGCGTCGCCGTGGCGCCGGTGACCGATTGGCGCAATTACGATTCGATCTATACCGAACGCTACATGGGCCTGCCAATCGACAACCCAGAAGGATACAAGAACAGTTCGCCGGTGAACTTTGCGGCAAACCTGCATGGCAACCTGCTGGAGGTGCACGGCACCAGCGACGACAACGTGCACATGCAGAACACCATTCAAATGATCAATGGGTTAATCAACGCGGGCAAGCAGTTCGAGCTGATGATGTATCCGGGAAAGACGCACGGCATCGCCGGGTTCGCGGCGCGGACGCATTTGTTTCACATGATCGATAACCACTTTGAGGAGACATTGGCGCCGAAGTAAGGCGTTCACCACGGAGGCACGGAGGACACGGAGAATTTCTTACCACAGAGGCACAGAGACACAGAGAGTTCTCTTCAGTTTCTGGTTTTGCAAGGTGTAATTGTTCCAACCGCTTACTCTTGCCCTCGCATCAACAACAGCGTTCTCTGTGTCTCTGTGCCTCTGTGGTAAAGAGCTTTTTGTCCCGCGAGTGAATCGGCCGCCACTTGCTCTCGCGCCATGGTTTCTGTTTGAATTCGAAGGCACTGATTCCAGCACTCCCGGGAGCGTTACCTGGCGAACCAACTCTTCGCGTGCAAGTCCATCGACAAGCTGATCTCCGATTCGGAGGAGCCGGAACATCGGCTTAGAAAGACCTTGGGCCCGTGGTCGCTGACCGGGCTCGGCATCGGTGCGGTGATCGGCTCCGGCATCTTCACCGTGGTGGGCACGGCGATTGCCGGACAGAAATTCGACACCTCGTCCATCCTTAACGCACCCCTGGCCGACTACATCGTGCATCACGCGGCGACGCTGGGCCGGCCGGGAGCAGGGCCGGCGCTGGCAATTTCGTTGGTGCTGGTGGCCATCGTGTGTGCGTTCACCGGGCTCTGCTACGCGGAGCTGGCCTCGATGATCCCCATCGCCGGCAGCGCTTACACCTACACTTATGCCACCATGGGTGAGTTGATCGCGTGGATCATTGGCTGGGACCTCATTCTGGAGTACGCGGTCAGCAACATGGCGGTGAGCGTTGGCTTTGCGGCGCACATGGTCGCGACGTTCAGCTGGTTCGGCTGGCATCCCGCACTGCGATGGATTACGCCCGCGTACCTGCCGGGCGGTCTCACCGACCTGCAAGGCAACGTGCTGTACACGCCGGGCTGGCACCTTGGCTTCAATGTGCCGGCATTTCTGATCGTGATGTTGCTGACGATTGTGCTAGTACGCGGCGTTCGCGAGTCGGCCGAGACCAACAATGTGATGGTGCTGCTGAAGATCGCCGCCATTCTGGCGTTCGTGTTCGTGGGAATGCGATTCATTCAGCCCGCCAACTATCACCCATTCGCTCCGCAGGGCTGGCCGGGCGTGCTGACCGGCGGGTCCATCATCTTCTTTACGTATATCGGATTCGATTCGGTCTCGACCGCGGCCGAGGAGGCGCGCAATCCGCAGCGCGACCTGCCGATCGGAATTATTGCCACGCTGATCGTCTGCACCGTGCTCTACATTGCGGTTGCGGTGGTGCTGACCGGCATCGTGCCCTGGCACACGCTGATTGACGATGCCGCGCCCGTGGTCAACAGCATGAGCAAGCTGGCCGGAAGCACGAAGTCGGCGCTGCTGCACTGGACGGAGCTGGCGGTCCTGTTCGGCGCGATGATGGGCATGATCTCGTCGCTGCTGGTGTTTCAGTTGGGTCAGGCGCGCGTGTGGTTCTCGATGTCGCGCGATGGCTTGCTGCCCAGAATGTTCAGCCGGGTGCATCCGCGCTTTCGCACCCCGGCAACCGCGACCTGGATCGCCGGATTTCTGGTGGGCATTCCCGGCGGAATACTCGACATTGGCACGTTGTCGGATCTGTCGAACATCGGGACGCTATTTGCGTTTGTCCTGGTGTCGATTGGCGTGATCATTCTGCGGCGCAAGCAGCCGGAGCGGCACCGGGGATTCCGCGCGCCGGGCGGGCTGGCGGCGCCCATCCTCAGCGTAGTGTTTTGCGTGCTGCTGATGGCAGGCCTACCGATCTTGACGTGGCTGCGGTTCTTCGTGTGGCTGATCATTGGATTGACGGTGTACATGCTGTATAGCCGGCACCGCAGCGAGTTCAGTCCGGCTAAGCGGTAAGCATGGCGGATTCTTCCAACGCCTTCATCTTGGAGCTACCCAAGGCCGAACTGCATCTGCATCTCGAAGGCACGGTCGATCCGCCGACGCTGGCCGAGTTGAGCCGCCGCCATCCCACACCGCTGCCAACCACCAACAATCGTTACAAGAACCTCGAGGACAGCGGACGTGTGTTCACCGAGGAGGAAGCGCGGGCGTTATACGAATACAAAAACTTCACCGGCTTTCTGTGGGCGTTCAAGGCGGTCACCGAGCGATTGCGCACCGCCGAGGACTACGAGCTGGTTACCTATCGCATGATGCAGAAGCTGCATGCGCAGAATGTTCTGCACGCCGAGGTGTACATCTCGACGGGCGTGGTGCAGTGGCGTGGGCAGGAATTTGCTCCGCTGTTTGAAGGAGCGGAGCGCGGGCGACAACGCGGCGAGCGCGAGTTTGGCATGTCGCTGTTGTGGATCTTCGATGCGGTGCGGCACTTTGGCGTGGACGAAGCGCGCAAAGTGGTGGACGAGGCAATTCGCTTGAAGGAGCGCAACGTCGTCGGCATCGGAATTGGCGGAGACGAGCGCCGCGCCGGGCCGGAGCAGTTTCGCGAGGTCTACGAGC
The DNA here is from genome assembly GCA_963721155.1 of uncultured Acidobacteriaceae bacterium. GTDB lineage: Bacteria > Acidobacteriota > Terriglobia > Terriglobales > Acidobacteriaceae > Bog-257. The sequence continues at coordinate 82,422 of CAVRID010000014.1, forward strand.
ACGCGGCACAGCATGGATTGCGGCTAACCGTGCATGCCGGAGAAACGGTGGGCGCGGAATCGATTTGGGGTGCGCTGCGCGAGTTGAAGGCGGACCGCATTGGACATGGACTGCATGCGATCGACGATCCCGAGTTGGTGCGCTATCTCGCCGAGAAGCAGGTTCCGGTGGAGGTGTGCATCACCAGCAATGTGACGACGGGCTGTTGCGCGGCGGTCGAGCAACATCCCGTGCGGAAATTGTTCGATGCCGGGGTGCAGGTGACGCTGAATACCGACGATCCCGACATGTTTCACACCAGCCTGTTGCGCGAATATCAGATTGCGCAGCAGATCTTTGGATTTAGCGAGGATGAGCTGCGCGAGTTGGCGAAGAATTCGTTTCGCGCGTCGTTTCTGCCGGAGAAGAAGAAGAGAGAGTACTTGGCGAGGTTTTGAAAGCATGGTCTAGAGCAGGCATTCGCTATGCTCAGGACGCCGGACGGAAAGCAGGTCCCTCGACTGCGCTGCTCTCCGCTCGGGATGACAAGCCACCATGGAGATTGCACGCATCGCCGAATTGCTGGTGCCGTTTAGCGGCGATGAGGCGCTGACGCCGACGCTGCTGGCGGCGCTGCAGCGCTACCTTGATCTGTTGCTGCGGTGGAACGCGCGGATGAATTTGACGGCAGTACGCGATCCGGAGACGATCGTGACTCGGCACTTCGGCGAGTCGCTGTTCGCGGCGCGGGTGCTGCTGCCAGGCGGCGGGGCCGCGGCATGTGCCACGCTGGCGGACGTGGGATCGGGAGCGGGATTTCCTGGCATCCCAATGAAGTTGTTCGCGCCTGAGCTGGAGCTGACGCTGATTGAATCGCAGCAGAAGAAATCCACGTTTCTGCGCGAGGTGGTGCGGAGTCTTGGGCTCAGAGGTGCTCAGGTGTTCGCGGGGCGGGCCGAGCAGTGGGATAAAACCGCCGAACTGGTGACGCTGCGCGCCGTCGAGCGATTTGAGCGCGCGCTGCCGATAGCGGCAAAGTTGGTTGCGGAGGATGGCAGGCTGGGGTTGCTAATCGGGGCAGGTCAGGTGCCGATGGCCCAGGAAGTGCTCGGCGAGAATTGGGGATGGGAGGAACCAGCGCGTGTCTCACAGAGTGGGACATGGGTTGTGTTAGCGGGAAAGCGAGTTCGACGGGAGGCACCCGGTCATCCACTCTCCCAGCCTTGAGTCGGTGAGGGAGATGAAAATTCCAGCTAAGCAAACCAGGCTTGGGTGGGTGGATTACTGTCATGATCGTTGCTCATAAGCCCCAATTTCTTCCCTGACCGGAAATGGTGGGCCTCCCCGCTGCGCTGTAGTCGCCAATGTTACGGGGTCGAATTATGAAATGTAAAATGGCCCGCCTCAGAGCTCTCTCAGATTCCCAGTAATACGGAGCAACAGACAGGTGCGGTGAGGCAAGATTTGGGCATGCTTTGACCATCTTGCCCCTGCTCTTTGCGGCTATGACAACCTGCTGCATCAGCAGGTCTTTCAACGCGAACAATGGCAGTTGACGGCCCGTATGCGACCAGTCTGGCACCGCAATGACTATCTGGCCTCCCTCATCATCCCTCAGAGCCAATATCATCTTGTTGACCATGGTCGAATACAGCTCTGCTAAAGCTCCTTCTGTGGTATTAAAGCCGTACGGGGGATCAGCCAGAATCACATCGCAAGACTTCGCAGGCATCTGCTCCACATAACCCTTCTCCATAAGCCCCCGTGCCGAATATGCCGCACAGCTGGTAGCAAAGATACCCTTACCGCGAACAAAATTCACGTGAACGTCACCGGCATCGACTCGGTTCGCTCGCCCCCTCATTGTTTCGAGCAGCTTCATCTGTGCAAGGAGAATATCCCTCTCCTTCTTGAAAGCCTTCGAAAGTAGACTCTCGCTATCGGATGCAGACTCGCTTCGGGTAAACCCCGCAGAATAACGACGCATAGCACGCAGCATGAGATAAAAAACCACACGCATAACAAGGTCTGATTCTTTCGACAGTATCGCACTTACGACTTCGGCGCGATACTCCCGTTCAGGGCTTTGCTTCTCAATCTCATACATCGCTTTCAAATATAGTTCGTGAGTACGATCCTCAACTTCACCGAGTTGCCGCTTCCAATTCTGTAGCTCTTCAAGCGATGCATCAAAAAATCTGTAATTGTCTTCATAAATCTGCAACGAAAGATCCGAACGATCGCTTCCTATAGCATGCACGCCTTTGAACTTGCCAGCCTCAAAGAGAGTCGTGCCGCTGCCCGCGAATGGATCACATATGACGATGTCCCTTCCGGATCTGGGCCACCAAGGGCGTGTAATATTTATCATCGCGCCCATCAGTGTGTGGGGTATCGTCGTGTGATCTTCCCATCCCGGCTTATTCTCATCGAAGATGTGGTAAGGGTTTTCATTGACATATCGTTGGTCAAAGCAGAAGAAGTACGTTGTGTCGCCAGGCTGCCGAGCCTCTCGTAAGTCCGCCGTCGTTTGTATCTTGTCGTGATGACTGCTAACGGCACGGTCAATGAACAACCAGAGTGTTCGTTCGGGGTCAACTTTATTTAGCTTATTAACTTCCTCTTTTTGTTCCCGACCCGAACGGCCTGCTCGGGCAACCTCAAGCAGGTGATTGTGTTTCTCCTTTATCGCTTTAAGCACATCCACAATCCTCTCGCGCCCCATATAGAATTTCTCGAGAGCAATCTTTAAGTCATCAAGGCCGTCACGAAGTACACGCCTTTCTTCTGCGTCGTACTCATCGAAATCTTCATGTGAATATGCAGCAAAATAGATACGTCGTACTTGCTCCGTTTCCCCGGCGGTTGTATATGCTATAAGTTCGCGTACAAATTCGTCGCTTGTAGTCTTGTAGGCCTTCCGAACGAAAATGTTGTAGCCGCATGAGTCAATATAGCCTGATGCCGCACACATTGAAGCGAGCTCAATATCCAACCCGGGCGGGAGGTAGACTTCACAACATCCGAAGCGCTTCTCGACTGCCACAGTCGGTTGGAATACAGGTGCGTATAGCTTTGCAACGCGCTGTCGCATTGGCGCACTGCTGAGGTCAAAGGCTTCGGACATCCTTTGTGCCAGACCTCGGAAGTCATCCGTTGAAATGAAGTGGAGAGTCTCCACTGGATCAAACTGATCGTATGTGGGGTGAGAGTGAACGCGCAAGAGGGCCAGAAGTTCCGCATACTGAATATTGGTGATTCTGTAATTTTTCTTGAAGACAAAAAGGTAAGCTCGCGAACGGTCACTAAAGAACCATGTTTTGAAGAAGTGGTGGCCGAAAGAAAGGGGCGGTTCTCGGTTGTCTGTGTGGCGGGTGCTATTGTCTGCCGACTCGAATGCTCGCTCAATGCACTCGCTGAGAGTGTCTTTCTGGCGGTTGTCCATATCTCTCATCCTCGAATGTATCTGATCTACCGGATGGCTCTAAAAATCAGGTTGTTGATGGACATATTGTCATGAATACGCCTCCGTGCTTACGGAAATCACGGGTCTGCAGCATTCGCAAACGGGCTCTGGGATCGAAGTCAGAGGCTGCGGTACAAATGTAGGAATTGGCACTCACCAGTGTCAATGCAAATATGGGCAGGCGTCGGATGTGTCCGCCGAGAAAAACGCGGCATTCCCGTCATGGGAAGGAGTCCGAGGAGGAACGCTCTCGCGTGCTTTCTCGCCTTTTCATCAGCATATTGTGTCGCGTACAGTGTCTGTGGACGGGTCGCGTGAAAACTATCAACAAAGCGGGGAATCTGTCAGCAGTATCAACTCGCAGGAGTCATACGACACTTGTGCTGTCCTGCCTCAGCTGGAAATGGAGAAAGCGTTCGTCCGTTAAGATAGCGGAGCGAACGTATGAAAAAGGAACGAAAGCATTACACCGCAGAGGAGAAGGTGGCCATTCTGAGGCGCCACCTTTTGGACAGGGTTCCGGTTTCGGACCTGTGTGAGGAACTGAGCTTGCGGCCGACGGTGTTCTACCGCTGGCAGAAGGAGTTCTTCGAGAACGGAGCGGCCGCTTTTCAGGCTCAGGAGCGTCCCCACCGCCAGGTGGAGGAGAAGCAGAAACGGATTGAGTTCTTGGAGAAGAAGGTGCAGACCAAGGACGAGGTCCTGGCCGAGTTGATGGCCGAGCACATCGCGCTAAAAAAAAGTCTTGGGGAACTCTAACCGGCGGCTGGGTGCCGCATGACGTGCGGGACCAAGTGGTGGACTTCGTCCGGCGCTGGTCGGAGAAGGCCGAGATCGGCGTCGGGCGGTTCATTACTTGGTTGGGCGTGACCGCCAGCAAGTTCTATGACTGGCAACAGCGCTACGGTTGCGTCAACGAACACAACGGTTGGATTCCCCGTGATTTCTGGCTGGAGCTGTGGGAGAAAGAAGCGATCATCGATTTCCATCTGAAAAACCCTTTGGAGGGTTATCGGCGGCTGACCTTCATGATGTTGGATGCTGGGGTTGTGGCGGTTAGTCCGGCGAGCGTTTGGCGGGTGTTGCAGCAAGCTGGACTGCTGTCCCGGTGGAAAGGCAAGCCGTCGCGCAAGGGCACCGGCTTCGAGCAACCGCTGCAGCCACATCAACATTGGCATATCGATGTTTCCTACCTCAACCTCTGTGGGACCTTCTATTACCTGTGCAGCGTTCTGGATGGTTACAGTCGTTCGATCGTGCATTGGGATCTGCGGGAGTCGATGAAGGAAGCCGACATCGAACGGATTCTGGAATGCGCCAAAGAGAAGTATCCGGAGGCCAAACCGCGGATGATTTCCGACAATGGGCCGCAGTTCATCGCTCGCGACTTCAAGGAGTTCATTCGCATCTCGGGGATGACGCACGTGCGTACCTCGCCTTATTATCCGCAGTCGAATGGCAAGATCGAACGTTGGCACAAGTCGCTCAAGCAGGAATGTATCCGGCCGCTCACGCCGCTGACTCTGGACGATGCGCGGCGCTTGATTCAAGCCTATGTGGATCGTTACAACACGGTGCGTCTGCATAGCGCGATCGGCTATGTGACCCCGCAGGACATGCTGCTGGGGCGCCAGGCCGAGATCCATGCTGAACGTGATCGCAAACTGGAACAGGCTCGCCGCTTGCGGCAACTCCGCCGGCAACAGGTTGCAACCTTTCTCGATTCACCGATTACAATGACTTCGCCAGAGGAAACAGAGGCGGGCTCTGCCGGGAGGCAACCATGCTGAGGGATACTCTGGTGGGCCTCATCGAGCCGATGTTACGCGGCGCGGGAGTTCACTGCTCTCGCGCTGGTTTTTCCCCGGGCTGCAGCAGACATCGGACGATAGACCCCCAATGCCTGGAAAATCCCCGCCCCGCAGGGGCGGAATCTACACTAACGGAGAACGCCCGTTCTCCATTTCACGCTGAGCCAAGACAGTGCTTTGATGCGGCTTCACTTTCTTCCTAATCAGAAAGAGAGCGCGAGTAGAAGATGATCTGGAATGACGTCAAGACCCGAATGAATCCGCACGCCGTCGTTCTACCTAAGAGGCAAGGGAGGACACGCATCTGTGATTACGCTTAGACCCGCCACAATAGACGATAAAGCGTTCGTCGACAACTTGGTATTTACGACAATGCATCGCTATGTCGAGGTCACTTGGCCATCGGATTTAGATGCACACAGACACTACTACGAAATCAATAAGTTTGATCCCACGAACACCCAGATACTGCAGCTAGACGAAAAGGAGGTTGGACGCATCTCATGCGCGGTATATCCCAATCACATCTTTATTTACGAGCTCCACGTGCTACCGGAGTACCAGCGACAAGGAATTGGAAAGCAGGCCATTGAAGAAGTGTTCCGGGAGGCAGAACTGAAGAAGCTGCCGGTCAGAGCGACGGTGCTCGTCGTAAACCAAGCATCGCGAGCACTGTGTCTGAGCATGGGGTTTGAGATTATCGGAGTTAAGGATCATCGGCTACAAATCCAATATTGGCCAAAATCTTGCCCACCAATCAGCTAATACATTTGGCCGCTTCACTTTTTGGCTGTTGGCCCGCGGCCCGGTGCCCATCGATAAGAACGAAGGCGTTGTCAAGCGCGAGCTTTTCCTGGGCGGTGCGCGAGCCCCGCTGGAGGAGACGCCAGAGTTGGGTTGTGAGGACCAAGACTCTGGAACATGACTCGCTGCTCATCTGCGGTGGAACCACTCGTTCCACCACCCATCGATACGGCTTTTGCTTTCAGCCATGATGCTTTTTGCGAACATCCAGCCGCCGTCGCCGGTGCGAAAGTGGAAAACGGCTGTTTCGTTTTCCAAGCGCGCCAGCGCGTCTTTTGCACCGGTCCGCTGGATGCGAGAGCGCCCAATCAGGTTCGCGGCCTAGCTTGTGCCGGCCATGGGGCACCGCGAGCTACTCTCGTTATGAACGATCTCTGGATACGGGGTATGGGTGCGCAGCATCCAGTAGAGTCGTACCGCCAACTTGCGTGCCGCCGCCACCTTGGCTACGCCCTTGGCCTTGCGATGGCAACGGTGCTGATACTTCTTGCGCAGCCCTTCATCCAGGCGAACCGCCGTCTGCGCCGCTTCCACCAGCAACATGCGCAGGAACCCGTTGCCCTGTTTGCTGATCGCCCCCAGCCGTTGTTGGCCGCCCGAACTGTGTTCGCGCGGAATCAATCCCAGATAGCTGGCTACCTGCTTGCCCCGCGGAAACCGGTCGGCCGTGCCGATGGTCACCACGAACGCCAGCGCCGTGATCGCACCCACTCCCGGCTGCGTCATCAGCAGCCGCGCTTGCGGGTGGGCAAACGCCGCTTTCTCCACCGCTGCCTCCAGGGGCCGGATTTGCTCGTCCAGCTTGGCCAACAGCGCCAGCAGATCTTCCCGCCGGCACCGCGCCCAACCGGGCAGCGGTAACGCCAGAAAAGCCCGCTGTCCGGCTGCGCTCCACAGCTTATTCTTCTTCTGCATTCCGCGATTCATCGCCAAGTGCTGCAACCCGTTCTTCACTCGCGTACGAATCTGCACCAGACGATGACGATGGATCAGCAGCTGACGCAGATCGCGCACCTCGGCATCCGGCCTCCATAGCCGTGGGAAACGACCTTCTATGAGCAGCTTCAGAATGTGCGCCGCGTCGCGCCGATCCGTCTTCTGCTTACGCACATAGCTGGCCCGAATCTGCGCCGCATCGCCCACCCATACCTCGTGTCCCAACTGCTCCAGCAACTCTACGAACCACTGACTGTTGCCACAACTCTCCACGCCCACCAACGAAGGTACCGGTAAGCCGCGGTAAAACTCCTTGGCCTCGCCGCTACCGTTGACCAGTTTGCGTTCCACGATTTCGCCGCTGGCCGGATCGAAAATCGCAACTTGCTGCCACTGCGGATGGAAATCACACCCTACAATCATCATGAAGGCTTCTCCTGACTCCGAGCTGGTCCTCACAAACCAAGCATACCGAGTCCGCTGAAGCCTTCGTTCTTATCCCATCAGGTTCGCCCCTCCGTTGGGCTAAGTGGGGTTACTGGCTCGGTACCGGGAACGGTATGGTTCTGTTCATCCGGGACGCGTATAGGCGCCTCCCAAACAGTAGGTCAAGTCCGACATCGCTTGGCCTATATCCCACATTGTGGGATAATCATACATTGTAAGATAAAAGCAGATCCCTCGCATGCTTAAGCCCGCTCGTGATGACAAAAGGTAACGGCGTAGACGCCGGCTGAAGGCCAGCTCTACCTGAGTTGCGAAGTGATCGCGCGTGAGTTGGTAAGTGATCTCGAATTGAGTCGGTAGGTGACCCCGAATTGAGTTGCTGGGCGGTCGCGAGTTGAGTTGCTGGGTGATCCGCGCCTGAGTTCGTAGCGATGTCCAACTGAGTCGCTAAGTGTTCGGTGCCCGCGTTGGTAAGTGATCTCGACTTGGGTGGCTACACGATCTCGACTTGAGCGGCCAGCGGCCAGGCGCGAACTGCTAACTTCCGGCTTGCGGAGCGGCCTTCTCGGCGGGAGACTTGGAATGGGCGACGCGGGCGATGATCTCTTCCGCCAACTTCAAATACGCCTCGGTGCCGCGGGCGTGAGGATCGTACAGCAACGCGGGCTGGCCGTGGCTGGGAGCTTCGGCGAGTCGAATGTTGCGCGGGATCGCGGTCTCGCACATCAGGTCGCCGAAGAAGCCGCGCAGCTCGGAGGCGACCGACTGCGCCAGGTTGGTGCGCTCGTCGAACATGGTGAGGACCACGCCCTCGACCGCGAGGCCGCGGTTGAGCTCGACGCGGATGCGGTCGATGGTGTCGAGCAGTTCGGTGACGCCCTCGAGGGCGAAGTACTCGGCCTGCATCGGGATGAGGACGGTGTCGGCGGCGACCAGCGCGTTGAGGGTGAGCAGGTCGAGCGCGGGCGGGCAGTCGATCACGATGAATTGGAACTGGTCGCGCAGCGGTTGCAGGGCGTGACGCAGGCGGTACTCGCGCTGCTCGAGCGGGACCAGCTCGATGTTGGCGCCGAGCAGATTCTTGTGCGCCGGGATGATGCTGAGGTGGTCGAGCGCGGTGGGCTTTGCGGCGGCTTCGGCGGAGACCTCGCCCATGATGACCTGGTAGGTGCTGAGGCGGTCGGGATCGCGAAGGAAGCCGACGCCGCTGGAGGCGTTGGACTGGGGGTCGCAATCGACCAGCAGCGTGCGGGCGCCGTGATGGGCGAACGATGCCGCCAGGTTGATGGCGGTGGTGGTTTTGCCGACTCCGCCCTTTTGGTTGGTGACTGCGATGACGCGTGCCATAGCCTTGCCGAAAACGGTGAAGGTTAGAGCTTAGAACGCGAGGGCGGCGGTCGGCAATGACGAGAACGCAGCCGGGGAAAGTTTCTGGAGGAAAAGCTGTGCAAGACTCGGAAAGGACGGCGGAAGGTACTGATTAGGCGGAGGTAGGCAGGGAGTGAGGGTTGTGGGTAAGTGGGCGAGGTGGTCAGGCGGCGGGAGGAAAATGTTCCACGTGGAACATTTCTTTCGGCGGCCGTGGGAGATTTTCGTGGTTTTCGCCCGTGGGCTGTGCGGAAAGGCGATGTGTACTTCGGCAGGGGACGCGTCGGGAAATCGGCAGGTTTCCAGAACTTCGGACGCCAAGGGCTCAATGTCTTGGGTGGCTGAATACCAACTGGGTCGAGCCCTGCAAAGCCAGGGACAACTCGACGAGGCGATGCTGCACTTTTACCGGGAGCCGCTAAGATGACGCGGAGCGATATTCCCGTCAACCTGAGCATCGCCAGGGGAGAGCAGCATCGCGGAAATCCGAGGCAGGCGGTCGAATACTACAAAAAGTGCTCGAGGTTTTGCGCGACCCGCAGCAGAGAGCGTCGGTACTCAGCGATATGGCCCGGGCCTACTCGGCCTTGGGCGACCACGTCAATGCCATCGCATGTTTAGCCGAGGCGGCTGGCACCCCTACGCGCCCCGCCGTCGATTGGCAAAGAGACTGGTGGCGCGACCTGGGCCGGGTGATTCGGAACGACTTTCGCAAGTGGCGGTGCAGGTCGCGGCAGGTCGCCGTCCAGGTAAAGGCCGCGGGTTCCTCGTGTGGACAAGCTGGAACGATTGCCCAAGGCGCACCGAACGGCCGGACACTTTGTGCGTGCGCCGCACGCAGGAGGTAGGGGAATGTTCCACGTGGAACATTTTGCAGCGCCGCCAGGCTCATGGCCCCGATCGACTGATTGGCTCCACTGATGTACAGGCGCTCGATACGATTTCTTCAGGCTCCTCAGAAACTCGGCTATGCTCGCCTAGAAAACGGCATACCCTTAGATTGCGTCGTTGCTAACTCTTTAGTTTTTGTCACTCGGAGGGGCTGTCGAGACGCTGTCGCACTCATCGGCCCGCCAGCAGGTGGAACAAACGGCACAAAAACGAGGGTCTTATACGATAAAATTATCAGCTCAACGCCTTTGAAAGCGGGTAAAGTGGCAAATCATAGCAAGCTCCCGAGGAACGGCGGGGTTGCGACACGGTCTCCACAGCCGTACGAATCTGCTGATTCTTCTGGGACAACGATTTTTCATCGGTCTCTTTGGTGCTGACGAAAGGATCGCCGATAGTGATTCTGGGCGCCGTCGCGCCGGTGTCCCCGCCGAACCCCGGCGGAGATCTATCTCCCTTCCCGCAACATTCGACCGAACCGGGAAAGTCGTTCGGCACCCAACCGGATGCGGCCGACCGAAAAGTGTTCCACGTGGAACATTTTGCAGAGGGCGGAAGCACTGCGTCTTCCATGCGCCGCTAGCTCAGGACTCGATCTAATGATTGGCCTCGCTGATCTAACAGGCGTTCGATTGCGATGCGTGACCTGCAACGTGTGCGTCCACAAGGTGACGTCGTCCTGCCAGTAGCCGATCTGACGATAAGTCACGCTGCGGCCGCCAGCAATATCCGACGCTGACCGCTGGCAGGACCGCGCGCGGCATGCCGCTGCCAATCCGCCACGCCGCCAGCATCCATTCCATGAGAAATAGCCAATAAGCGAGACATAAGCGTACCGATCAGCCTTGGCTGGTAAGTACACTTGCACCACGCCAATCTTGGCCATCAAGCCGAGCCCATACAACCCATACAATTAAGGATGGCCAATGCCATCGGGAACCGCTTGGGCCGGCGCGCGTACCCGTGATGAGCGCCCAAGGCAAGAAGAAAGAAGGTGGTACTCAGCGGCGACCGACGTAACCCAGGCTTACGGCGCGGCACACATTCATACATCTAGGCAGCACCAGAAATACCTGCCACCTGACAGTTATTTGTAATTTGCACAAAACTGCTCATTGTATCCTAATAATGCTAAATACTATATTATTTTCTTGACAAATTATAACAACTGTGATCAGACATCGGGAACTCATACCTGTCAGCCTCTTACTAGAACTTCGAAGTCGGTCCGCTCTTTTCGGCTGTTGGCCCTCGCTTTGGTTCCGGGCCATTTTCCGATCCGAGTCCTAGCTTCGCTGGCCTTCACTCCTCTCGCCCGCCTCTGGCGAGAGAGTGCGTCGGTGACCGAAATAATGGTGGGGAGTGTCCCGTCTAAGCTTCTTTGCTTTGCTAGGGCTGGGGTCATAGACTCAATGACCGGGACACCTGTAACTTGGCGGGAGGCCGGCCTTTCGAGTCATCAAATCTAACTTCGGGTGTCGGGTGGCCCAGCCTTTCGAGTCAAGGAAAAACTTGGGGTGCCCCATCCTTCTCGCCCGCTTTTGGCGAGAGGATGGGCGCGGTCGCGTGACCGCCATCACAGCCTCACCTGGGAAATCGATGTAGAGTTCAGGAACCGGTCGCATGCAGACCTGGAATTCAATTGTCGGCAGCAATACGCAAGGTGGCACTCTCACATGGAACGGCAACGGCACCCTCGGGCAATTGCAGATCACTGACACGTACCACACGGGGAATGCTCAGACTTGCGCCTTCGGCTACGATGATCTTTCCCGGCTTACCACCGATCAGTGCGGTAGTGCTTGGCAGCAGACCTTTGGCTACGATGCCTTTGGCAACATTGAAAAGACCGGGAGTTCGACTTTCCTGGTGGGGTATACAAGCGGCAACCACATCTCCGGTTACAGCTACGACGGTGACGGCAATCTGACCTACGATGGAACCACGCACTACAACTACGACGCCGAAGGCCGGCCTACGTCAATCACCGGCGGGCCGACCGCGGTCTATGACGCCTTCAATCGCTTGGTGGAAGTGCAGAGCGGAGGGGTAACCACCAATCTCGTCTACTCTCCCGACGGGTATAAGTTCGCATATATGAACGGATCGACGGTGAAGCGCTACAGCGCGCCTCTGCCGGCGGGATTGCAGGTGGTGTACACAGCGCCCACCCCAGCAGGTCCTGCATATTGGAGACACGCCGACTGGCTGGGTTCGGAGCGCATGGCTTCCACCGCCAGCCGTGGCGTCTACTCCGACGGAGCCTACGCACCCTTTGGCGAGAACTATGCCGAGACCGGGACCACCGACCGCAGCTTTACCGGGCAAACGCAGGACACGGTAAGCGGTCTGTATGATTTCCTCTTTCGCCAACAAAGCTCTGCCCAAGGTCGCTGGCTGGTACCCGATCCGGCAGGCCTGGCCGCCGTTGACATCACCAACCCGCAGACCTGGAATCGATATGCCTATGTGGGAAATAACCCGCTGAGCAATATCGATCCTCTCGGCCTGAAGTTGCGAATCTGTGGCGATCAGAACCATTGTCCAGTTAGCTACACCGACGCGGGCGCGATAGGATTCTGGGGCGGAGATAATTTTTGGGTTTCTGGCGACCCCAGAGAGGAGCCTGTCGGGATTACAGTGGGATTGGGAGTTATCTTTGCAGGCACGGGAACCTACAACGACATCCGTCACATTGGAGGCGGGTCGCCAGAGCAGTACCTATGCAATAAAGCACTGGCGACGGCGAAGGCAAACAGTGTCGCCGTGACTAACGCGGTCAACAACTGGTCTGTTCTCGCAAACGCAACACAGGCAACGGGCAACGTTAGTATCACTCCGTATTTGCTTGCGGCAATTGGAATACGGGAAACGGGATTTCGGAATGTTGCGCAGACCGGCGGGGGTCCAGGCTACGGCGTCTTTCAGATTACAACCGGTCCCAGCACAGGAGTCACGCCGAGTATGGCAGGGAATGTGCCTTGGGCGGCAAATTACGCAGCGAACCTACTAAGCTCAAATATGACCACCCTGGCGAACAACTTTCCGAACTTCACTTCTAATCAGCTCTTACAGGCTACAGCTGCGTCATACAATTTTGGAACCAGCAACATAAGTGGCAACCCGAACACTATCGACGTTGGCACAACAAATGGCAATTATGGAAGTAACGTGGTGCAGATTGCGCACAATTGCTTCTAAAATGCGCATACCAACACGCATCCGCCTAATGTCTCTGACGGCAATGCTGCTGCTGGCTGCCTGCTTGCAACTTCTCACGGCACAGCGACAACCCATGACGACGGCGGACCTAAGACTAAAAACTTTTCTGCGAACCTACCTGACTCGTTCTGATGCCGGAACCGAGAAAATGACACGCTATCTTGCCGCCTTCGCAAATCTGACCGACAACGGGGAAGGGCAGGTAGTTGTCTATTTACAGGGTCGGCAGTGGTGCGGAACAGGTGGCTGCACCACGTTGATACTTGTACCCGAAGACTCCTCCTACAAAGTTATTAGTTCAATCACGGTCGGCTGGCCCCCCGTTCGTGTGTTACGCACCAAGACCAAGGGCTGGCATGACTTAGGGATATGGGTTCAGGGAGGAGGGATACAGACTGGCTATGAAGCCGACATCTCCTTCGATGGCAAGGCTTACCCAAGTAATCCTTCGATTCCTCCAGCGCGGCGGTTGACCGAGAAGGTGGCAGGAAAGACCGTCATCGAAAAGGACGCAGTCGGCGTGCCACTCTATTGATTAGAGTCAATGATCTGAGCTGGATTAGAGGTAGAGAGAGAGAGACGTCACCCCAGTTGGGAGCTGCGCAGCAAACGGCGGTTGCTGGCGGTGAACTTGTTGAAAGCAGAGCAAGCTAATGTAAAATCCCGCCAATTCGGTCAACCGGGGTTAACGACGGTGAACCTGTTGATTCCTTTAGCCCGATAGCTCAACATAGAAGAACTGTGAAGTTTCTCCTCTGGTTGTGGTCCCCGGTCGTTTCCTACCTGGGCGGTGTCGCATGGTGAAGCCGCCCCTTCGCACGAAAACCCTGGGCACGAAACTGAGCGAGCCGGAGTACGCGCAGTTGGAGGCAGCCGCGCGCGAGAGTGGGCAGACGTTAAGCGAGTGGTGCCGCCAGGTGCTGCTGGCCAGCGTGAACGGGCAAGGGACAAAAGTCGCCGATCCGACCGGAAGCGATCAGGCACTCATGGCCGAGCTGGTAGCGCTGCGGACGATCCTGCTGAATGTGCTCTACAAGCAAGCCAACGGCGAGCGACTGACAGCGGAAGAGATGCAGCGGCTGATCGAGCGGGCCGATGCCGACAAACTCCAGAAGGCCGGGTGCCCCACTCATTCGCGGGTTTCGAATGAGTGGGCCTCGGGGATCACGAGGCTCCGTGTGTTTCATCACCGACCACACATCTACCCGACAACTAACCTCAGAGTGTGACGAAAGGTCTGGAACGCTGGTACGGCGGGCACGATCTCCATTTCATAACTTGTAGCTGCTACAAGCGGCGGCCCGAGCTGGGAACCGGCGCGCGCCGCGATCTCTTGCTGCGGGTTTTGGAGCGGGCCCGGCGAAATATCGGTTTGTGGTGATCGGCTACGTGGTCATGCCCGAGCACTTTCATCTTCTGATCACCGAACCGGATGTGGGCGATCCTTCTGTCGTGATGAAAGTCATCAAGGAGCGATTCACCAAGCTGCTTCACCATGGCGGCATGGGCAGCGGTCTGATCTGGCAAAAGCGCTTCTATGATTTCAATGTCTGCACTTCGAAGAAGCGGATTGAGAAGTTGCGCTACAAGCATCGCAATCCAGTAAAACGCCGCCTGGTAACAGCACCCGAAGATTGGGAATGGAGTAGCTTCCGGGCGTATGCTTGCGGCGGAGAGGGCTTGGTGAAGGTAAACTGCCAGGAGTGGCCGCTGACGATAACCTATTCCGCCTCGCGAGCCCACTCATTCGAAACCCGCGAATGAGTGGGGCACCCGGCGGTCTGATCTGGCAAAAGCGCTTCTATGATTTCAATGTCTGCACTTCGAAGAAGCGGATTGAGAAGTTGCGCTACAAGCATCGCAATCCAGTAAAACGCCGCCTGGTAACAGCACCCGTAGATTGGGAAATGGAGTAGCTTTCCGGGCGTAATGCTTGCGGCGAAGAGGGTATCGGGGCACCGGCTGCGGCGAAGAGGGCTTGGTAAAGGTAAACTGCCAGGAGTGGCCGCTGACGATGACGTATTCCAGCCTACGCGAGCCCACTCATTCGAAACCCGCGAATGAGTGGGGCACCCGGCCGGTCTGGTCAGTAATTCTGGTCAACAGACTCACAGCGAGCAGAACCAGCAGCACAACTCCGGCGCTTCGAACACAGTTCATTGCGAAACTGATTCCAGAGAGTGCGGGGCTCCGCTCCAAGATATTTGGACATCTGAAGCCGCGATGTAGATGAACGAGTTCCATTGCTCTACAAAGAATCGGTAGGATGAAGCACCGGGCGGGAGCTTTCGCACAAGATTGCTAATTTCTGGCGAACTGTTCCCGGAGTTGTCCCCCGAAACACCCAGCGGTTTTCCGTTCGGCTTGAAGGGGTAATTCGGATCGGGAGGCTCGATAGAGCAAAAGTACAAGCCGCTGATCTTCATCTCGGCAGGGCCATATTCATCCTGATCTGACTCTCCCGGTGTTCCAGTCAGAATCTTCATGCTCGCCACTAGAGTCGCACCCGGATAATCGAGCGAGATGCCTTCGATCTTTGCATCATGAAACCCGTTCGGTAGTGTTTTTTCGATCTCTCGGAAAGTCATTTGAATCGCCTCCTGGTGTTCTCTAGAAAACAAGGATTGGTGCCCACTCCGGAGCAGTCTCGATAATCACGTGTACTGCCACTCCTATCGCTGCTCCAACCCCGACTGCGATTCCAACTTTCTTGATCGTATCCCCAGGTCTGTAGTGGTCGTCCTGCTTTTCACCACCTGGCCCCCAATGCCAGTGATCTTTGCCCTGCCAGCCTTTCTCGCCAGGCTGACCCTTATGCCAATCTACTTTGTCGCCTTTGTCATTGACGTACCGCTCGTCGTTGGGTGCTTTGTGATCTGGGTCTCTCTTCCAATCCGGCCCCAGCTTGGACGGATCATCCGGGAGCGGTTTACTCGGGTCCCACGAAGGCGGCTTCTGTTGCTGAGGCTGTTCCGAACTCGGTTGATTTGGTTGGTCTTGGCTTTGGTTCTGATTTTGCGCCGGGCCTCCCAGCGCTCCCTGGCCTGTGTCTGCCGTCCCGGAGACGCTATCTGAGCCACCCGCGCCCTCCACGTCGTGACCATCCGCATCGGTGTATCTTAGCGGATTGTCCACGACATAGGTGTACAGGTTCAGGCTTTGCGGGTTGTCGAGCTTGGCGTAGGGAACCGGCTCGACTGACGCCGACCAATCCGGCGAGTAGAAGCGCGCCATGGTGTAGCGGTAGAAGCGTGCCCCGAAATAGTCAGATGCGGTATCTGGGTCGCGCTCTTTGCCGGTGAATTTGTAGTTCTGCGGACAGGTGTTGGCGTACACATGCTGCTCGCCGCCCCAGGGAAAGTAGTCGGCGTCATAGCACTTGTTCCCGGCGCCATCGGTTATTAGACGGGCCGTGCCCAGGTGATCGCCGTAGTAGTAGTAGATGGGGCCGAGGTTAGCGACCCGTGCGATGCGCAGGTCGCCCACGTACAGGTACTCATTGAGAAAGCCGCTGCCGCCCTGCATGGACTCCATAATCACGTGTCCGGCCTCATCGTACCAGTAGATTCTACTTCCCGACGCTCCCCCGGAAGACTCTACCTTTTGTCCGTCTCCGTCATAGAGATAAGAAATATTGTACGTCGATTGGTGCGTCCACTGGTTTTCGGAGTTGAAGGTATTGTATAGGTTCATGTTACCGGCCGCATCATACGGGGAACCAACCATGTGGTTGTTCGAGTCTGCCGCGTTCGACCAAGACTCGGCACTTCCTCGAGTAACGGTTTTCGACAACAGGTTTCCCCGGCTGTCATAGCCGTAGATATCACCCCACGTGGTGGCGGTTCCGGCAGTATACAGCCGATTCAACGAGTCGTAGGTGAATGTTTGCGAGCGGCTGGAATCCAGGTTATTGGTAATCCCGGCGACATTCCCGTTGTCACCACTGCCCAGGTTGAAGCCGGGTGCCCCACTCATTCGCGGGTTTCGAATGAGTGGGCCTGGGGATCACGAGGCTCCGTGTGTTTCATCACCGACCACACATCTACCCGACAACTAACCTCAGAGTGTGACGAAAGGTCTGGAACGCTGGTACGGCGGGCACGATCTCCATTTCATAACTTGTAGCTGTTACAAGCGTCGACCCGAGCTGGGAACTGGCGAGCGCCGCGATCTCTTTCTGCGCGTTTTGGAGCGGGCCCGGCGGAAATATCGGTTTGTAGTGATCGGCTACGTGGTCATGCCCGAGCACTTTCATCTTCTGATAACCGAGCCGGACGTAGGCGATCCTTCGGTGGTAATGAAAGTCATCAAGGAGCGATTCACCAAGCCGCTTCACCATGGCGGCATGGGCAGCGGTCTGATCTGGCAAAAGCGCTTCTATGATTTCAATGTCTGCACTTCGAAGAAGCGGATTGAGAAGTTGCGCTACAAGCATCGCAATCCAGTAAAACGCCGCCTGGTAACAGCACCCGAAGATTGGGAATGGAGTAGCTTCCGGGCGTATGCTTGCGGCGAAGAGGGCTTGGTGAAGGTAAACTGCCAGGAGTGGCCGCTGACGATGACGTATTCCGCCTCGCGAGCCCACTCATTCGAAACGCGCGAATGAGTGGGGCACGCGGCCAGGGCAATGCACGGCAACTACTGTACAAACCTGAAAAGGATCACAGATAAAGGGAAATACGAAGGATAGCAAGCTTTTCAACAAAGCTGAGGCACCTGGAAGCGAGATTCCGCGGCAAATAGTAGGGGGACGCCATAGTGGGATATATTCCTGAGGACGCTGAATGGTACATGAGCCGAATTAGTGATAGGAGATAACTGTGCAAGAGGCCCGTTGGAAAGCGCTGCATCGTAACCTGATCTTGGTAAATGCGCGCTCGCCCGAGGAGGCCTCCGCCAAAGCCGTTAGCGATGGGGAAGACGGTGAAAAAGACTGTCAGGAACCTTAAGGATGAGAGCAGGTTGGAAATTCGGTTTCAGAGGTATAAGCCAAACTCGATGTTGTCTATGATAGCTTCGGGGGTCGAGGAGCAGAGCCTGTGACTCGAGGAACAAACTGGCTGTTCCAGAGAAACAGAAATCCTGCACATGATTCCGCCAAAGGAAAAGCTGGATGCCTTCACACCTGCCAGTCCTGGCAAGGAGCGTGATCCAGATTACCGGTCAAAAGCAGTAGTGGAAGAGGCTGTAAGGATGCTTGGCGGTGGTAAAGAGGACGGCACAGCCGGAACTTGAGACTCGGTGCCTTCGGGCGCAACCGGTTCTGCTGTTGACACGTGACCCCTGAAAGGGTGCTGCACAGCAACCTGCGGAATTGCTGCAAGGTACCCGAAGAAAACAAGAGGACATCTCCGATTCAGGTTGCTGTAGAGCAACTTTCGGTTACCACAGGACAAACTTGTTGAAAAGAAAGAGCAACCGGGTGGCCCTCGATGAGAGAAGGCCGGGTGCCCCACTCCTTCGCCCGCTTTTGCGAATGAGTGGGCCTCGGGGATCACGAGGCTCCGTGTGTTTCATCACAGACCACACATCTACCCGACAACTAACCTCAGAGTGTGACGAAAGGTCAGGAACGCTGGTACGGCGGGCACGATCTCCATTTCATAACTTGTAGCTGTTTACAAGCGGCGGCCCGAGCTGGGAACCGGCGCGCGCCGCGATCTCTTTCTGCGGGTTTTGGAGCGGGCCCGGCAGAAATATCGGTTTGTGGTGATCGGCTACGTCGTCATGCCCGAGCACTTTCATCTTCTGATCACCGAACCGGATGTGGGCGATCCTTCTGTTGTGATGAAAGTCATCAAGGAGCGATTCACCAAGCTGCTTCACCATGGCGGCATGGGCAGCGGCTCTGATCTGGCAAAAGCGCTTGTATGATTTCAATGTCTGCACTTCGAAGAAGCGGATTGAGAAGTTGCGCTACAAGCATCGCAATCCAGTAAAACGCCGCCTGGTAACAGTACCCGAAGATTGGGAATGGAGTAGCTTCCGGGCGTATGCTTGCGGCGGGGAGGGCTTGGTGAAGGTAAACTGTCAGGAGTGGCCGCTGACGATGACGTATTCCGCCTCGCGAGCCCACTCATTCGAAACCCGCGAATGAGTTGATTAGATAAGAGAGAAGGCTCGCTTCGATCCGGTAGTCTTGGTTTGAGGACTAAGACACTGGGGAAGGAAGGAGCCTTCCATGCTTATTGTAGGGTGTGATTACCATCCGCGGTGGCAGCAAGTGGCTTGGTTAGATACGGAGACGGGAGAAACCGGTGAACAAAAGCTCATGAACGGCGATGGCGAAGCCGAACGCTGGTATCGGCAGCTGCCGGTACCGTCGTTGATTGGGCTGGAGGCCACGGGCAACAGTCAGTGGTTTCTCGATCTGTTAAATCAGCTAGGGCATGAAGTGTGGGTGGGCGATGCCGCCGAAATCCGCGCCAGCTACGTGCGCAAACAGAAGAACGACCGGCGCGACGCTGGGCATGTGCTGAAGCTGCTGCGGGAAGGCCGCTTTCCGCGGCTGTGGGTGCCGAGCGCCGAGCAGCGCGATCTGCGGCAGCTGCTGATTCATCGCCACAAACTGGTGCAGATTCGTAGCCGGGTGAAAAACGGACTGCAACACCTGGCGATGAACCAGGGGATGCAGAAGAAGTCGCGGCTGTGGAGTGTGGCGGGACAGAAAGCCTTTCGCCAGTTGCCGCTGACCGGTTGGGCGGGATGCCGGCGTCAGGACCTGCTGCAGTTGCTGATCTACCTGGATCAGCAGATTGCTCCGCTGGATCGAGCCGCGCAACAAGCGGCCGAGCAAGATCCGCAGGCACGATTGCTGCTGACCCAGCCGGGCGTGGGACCGATCACGGCGCTGGCGTTCGTGCTGACCATCGGCGATGTGACTCGCTTTGCGCGCGGCAAACAAGTGGCTAGCTATCTAGGCCTGATTCCGCGCGAGCACAGCTCGGGAGGGCGGCAACGGCTGGGCGCCATCAGCAAGCAGGGCAATAGTTTTCTGCGCATGCTGCTGGTGGAAGCGGCGCACAGCGTGGTCCGACTGGATGAAAGTTTTCGCAAACAATACGCTCACCGCTGCCACAGCAAGCCGAAAGGCATCGCCAAGGTAGCGGCGGCGAGACGGTTGGCGGTACGACTCTACTGGATGCTACGCACCCACACCCCGTATCCAGAGATCGTTCGCATCGAGAGCAGCCCGCGGGTGCCCCTGGTCGGCGCAAGCTAGACCGCTGTGTTGATTGGGCGCTCTCGCCTCCAGACCGACCGGTGCAAAAGACGGCCTGCGGCCTTGGAAAACGAAAAGATGTTTTCCACTTTCGCACCGGCGACGGCGGCTGGAGGTTCGCATAGAAGAATCATGGTCGAAGTTTTTGGCCGAATCGATGGTTGGTGGAACGAAGCAGGTTCCACCGAAGAATGATCAATCGCGAGATTCTCCGGTGTTAGTCCTCAGCTGTGACCAACCTCAGCACGAAGCCAGTGGTGTTCACCCACCGCTCAGGAGAACTTTCGCTTGACAACGCCTTCTCTCTTATCGAGGGGCGCTACATTCGAGAATTAGGACGGGGCGGCCCCGCATGAACTGCTGGAAGCAAGTTCGGCATGGGCTGACCAAGCCGGGTTGGGAGAAGGTAGAGAAGCGAGAGGGTGAGCGAGGTTGCGAGAGAGTAGAGCGAGAGAGTCGCAGGTAGGGATACGGATTGCTCCGTACCCCCGGCGCGGATCCGTACGAGCGGATTTCCCGCACACGGCTCTTGCCTCAGGTGAGTGACGCGCATACGGCGACCGAGGGATAGGGATGGTAAATGCGAGCCGGAGGCAGCCAGCGGGCGATCAGCCGTTTCATTCGCTCCCAGGGGGACGCGTCCTTTCTGGCTCCGTCGTCGAAGCACCTGGTGCCAGAGCTTGCCCACGGAAAACCGGAAGTGAGCGGCCTAGGTCTCGCGGCAACGGCACCCTCGGACAATTGCAGATCACTGACACGTACCACACGGGGAATGCTCAGACTTGCGCCTTTGGCTACGATGATCTTTCCCGGCTTACCACCGATCAGTGCGGTAGTGCTTGGCAGCAGACCTTTGGCTACGATGCCTTTGGCAACATTGAAAAGACCGGGAGTTCGACTTTCCTGGTGGTAATGCGTGGACCCATCGTAGGTCAGATTGCGGTGACCGATCGGCCCGCCGATGATTGACGTAGGCCGGCCTTCGGCGTGGGACTCTACTGCGCCATAAGTGCCGACGGTGGAACATTTCGTGGTTGTCAACAAGGGGCTGCCGGGTACGGGTGGGGCTCAGGTGAGTTTGAGCTAATGACCCTTCCTGTTTATGAGGAAGATTACACACCGGCCATACCGATTTCAACCCCGTTCAGTGCCATCAATAACGAGTTCGGGACAGCTACCTCGGTTAGACTTTATATTCCGGGTGGCTGGTCTCTGTTTCAGGTTGGGACTGGTATGAACTTCCTGAACAATCCCGGTATGTACCTGACGGGCATATCAGGTGCTGGAGGTAGCGGCAAGGGCGATCCGCAACGCACTCTGCCCGTAGTTTCTACGCCAATGCGGTTCCAACTGGACAGACGTATCAATACAGCGATTACCTTGGCTGCTTATACACTATGTTAGGTCCTCGGACAGTGTCTGACGATCAAAGGACTGGAGCGCTCCTTGCAGTGAATATCGCGGCAGTGGCTCCGTTCTTGAGCAATCCTGCGGCGAGAAGCTTGACTGCTCTGCTTCCTGGTTCAGATGTACTCTATTTGGGTGTCGCCGCTACGTACGATAGCTCTGTCATGCTAGAGGCTCGGAGCACGTGTAGTCAGCAAGTTTATGGATACTAAATTGCTTGAGCAATCGGATTTCTCTGCCGCTCGAAATTGGAAAGTAGCACTCGGGTTCCTAGTCTACTGCCTAATCGGCGTCATAATGAGCGCCAGATCGATGACCGCCGTTCCCATCGACGACCGTAGTCCAACCACATCGATCATTGGCCAGCTGTCCGTCATGTTTCTCTGTATATGTTTCGCGTTTGCATTTAAGTCGTTCCGCGAACGCTTGGGAATCTTTCTTGTCTTCGTTCGCTATCTCATAGGGTTCTTGGCCCTCATCGTTCCGTCATTCCCAAGAATGTTAGGTGAACAGCTCTTTGCAGCGTTACCTGTCGTCCTGTGGGCACTAGCATCGCTGGTTGGCATCAGCCTGCTAGTGACAGCACTTTCGAATAATCGGCAGTCAGTCCCGCACTGAAGAGAGTAGCTTCGGCAGGCGCTCGTCAGACAAGATCAAGGCGCGAGATTGGGGGTTGAGACGTGAGAGCGAGAGAGGTTGAGCGTCGCGGTAGGGATACGGATTGCTCCGTACCCCCGCGCGGATCCGTACGAGCGGGTTTCCCGCATACGGCTCTTGCCTCAGGTGGTGACGCGCAAACGCCGCCAAGGATAGGGATGGTGGATGTGGGCCGGAGGCAGCCAGCGGGCGATCAGCCGTTTCATGCATTCCCAGGCGACGTATCTGGTCTGACTCCGGCGGGGCGAGCGTCACCGAGGCGATGACGGTATAATCGCGCCATGGCCGACCCTGTGATCCACATCTCGGAAGAAGAAGCCGCCCGCGACTTCGCCGGAGTCATGGCCCGCGTGCGCGCCGGCGTCGAAGTCATCATCGAGAGCGACACGCATCCGGCAGCGGTGCTCCGCCCGGCGGAGCCGCCGCGCCGGTCCATCTCCGAGTCCATCGCGCTGGCCGAGGCGCGCACCAAAGAGCTGGGCTACAAGCCGGTGATGGACGCCAGCTTCGCCGCCGATCTGGAAGAGATCATCCGCAACCGCAAGCCCCGCGACACGTCGGCATGGGACTGACAGCTTGGGCCTGATCCTCGATACCAGCATCCTGATCGAAAGCGAGCGGCGCGGCGAAGGCGTGGAAGATATCCTCCGCAGCGTGCGGGGCGCACACGGCGAGATCGATGTCGCGCTCTCGGCCGTCAGCGCCGTGGAGCTGACGCACGGCATCTACCGCGCCAGGACCGACGCCGACCGCGACCGGCGGCGCGTCTTCGTGGAGGGCGTCTTCCATGACCTGATCGTGCATCCCCTGACGCTGGGAATCGCCCAGCTTGCCGGGCGCATCGAAGGCGAGCAGGCGGCCAGGGGTGTTTCCATCGCGATGGAAGACCTGATTATCGGGGCCACGGCCCTCCATCTCGGCTTCGATGTGGTCACGCTTAACGTGCGCCACTTCCAGATGATTCCCGGCCTCAGTGTCCTGTCCCTATAAGCACGTTCTCGAAAAAATCACTGACTCGGACTTGCCCTGCTGATTACAATGGGCACGTGCTGATCGAGCGAACTCAGAGCGAGGCTTTTCCTTTAGCTGCCTGCTGTGAGCTAAGCGAAAACTCGCGTCTGGGATTCGCGAGCAAAGTTAGCGCACAGCAACCTGGGTTGCTCTTCGGTAACCTGCAGAGCACGTTGGGGATGCACGTCAGCTTGCGGAAAAGTCGTGGTGGATCACGTATACAGACCTGGAACCGCTATGCCTATGTGGGCAATAATCCGCTGAATGCGATCGATCCCAAGGGCCTTTATATTGCTTGCGACTACAACGGCGACTCGAGCTGTGATGACGGTGGCGGAGCCGGTGGTGGCGGCGGTGGCGGTGGCGGCGGAGGTCAGATTAGCGGCGGCCCTTGCGGAGCCTATTGCACACCATTACCCGGATTGATCTCTCCTGGACAGGTTCCGCAGTGGTATCTCGATCAGGTCAATAACGGGCAAGCCAACCTTGCTCATCCCGGTGCGCCGGGTGGGAGCACTCCTCAAGCCGATTACACGATTTGGGTGACCTGTACTGGGGAAGATGTTGCCAGCTATTCGTGTGCCCCTGCTCCCTGGAGCTCAAAGTATTTTGCGCCAGGAAGTGGGACCATCTACGTTGGATGGGCTGGCGTCGCTGCGATGTTAAATAACGTTTATCGCATGGCGGCCGGTCCGGTGAAGGGGGCCGCAGTTGCAACCATGGCGGTCGCTGGTGGTGCTCTAATAGGTGCTGAAGTAGCAGCTGCCGGGTGCCCCACTCATTCGCGGGTTTCGAATGAGTGGGCCTCGGGGATCACGAGGCTCCGTGTGTTTCATCATCGACCACACATCTGACCCGACAACTAACCTCAGAGTGTGACGAAAGGTCTGGAACGCTGGTACGGCGGGCACGATCTCCATTTCATAACCTGTAGCTTACAAGCGGCGCCCCGAGCTGGGAACTTTGGCGAGCGCCTTCTTTCTGCGGGTTTTGGAGCGGGCCCGGCGGAAATATCGGTTTGTAGTGATCGGCTACGTGGTCATGCCCGAGCACTTTCATCTTCTGATAACCGAGCCGGACGTAGGCGATCCTTCGGTGGTAATGAAAGTCATCAAGGAGCGATTCACCAAGCTGCTTCACCATGGCGGCATGGGCAGCGGTCTGATCTGGCAAAAGCGCTTCTGTGATTTCAATGTCTGCACTTCGAAGAAGCGGATTGAGAAGTTGCGCTACGTGAGGGGGGGGTAATGCATCGCAATCCAGTAAAACGCCGCCTGGTAACAGTACCCGAAGATTGGGAATGGAGATAGCTTCCGCGTATGCTTGCGGCGAAGAGGGCTTGGTAAAGGTAAACTGTCAGGAGTGGCCGCTGACGATGACGTATTCCGCCTCGCGAGCCCACTCATTCGAAACCCGCGAATGAGTGGGGCACCCGGCAAATAGTAGGGGGACGCCATAGTGGGATATATTCCTGAGGACGCTGAATGGTACATAGCCGAATTGGTGATGGAGATCACTGTGCAGGGGGCCCGTTGCAACGCGCTGCATCGTAACCTGATCTTGGTAAATGCGACTGCCCGAGGAGGCCTACGCCAAAGCCGTTAGCAATGGGGAAAACGGTGAAACAGACTATACGAACCTTAAGGATCAGAGCGTGGAAATTCGGTTTAGAGGTATCTCCAAACTCGATGTTGTCTATGATCCTTTTGAGGATGGAGCAGAGCTGTGTTTCGAGGAACAACTGGCTGTTCCAGAGTCGGAAACCTCGCATGATTCCGCCAAAGGAAAAGCTGGATGCCTTCACACCTCCCAGTCCTGGCAAGGAGCGTGATCCAGATTACCGGTCAAAAGCAGTAGTGGAAGAGGCTGTGAGGATGCTTGGCGGTGGTAAAGATGACGGCACAGCCGGACCTTGAGACTCGGTGCCTTCGGCGCACCCGGTTCTGCTGTTGACACGTCACCCCTGAAAGGGTGCTGCACAGCAACCTGCGGTTGCTGCAGGGTACCCTAAGAAAACAAAGAACATCTCCGATTCAGGTTGCTGTAGAGCAACTTTGGTTACCGCAGGCGAACTTGTTGAAAAGAAAGAGCAGCCGGGTGCCCCTCGATAAGAGAGAAGGCCGGGTGCCCCTCGATAAGAGAGAAGGCGTTGTCAAGCGAAAGTTCTCCTGAGCGGTGGGTGAACACCACTGGCTTCGTGCTGAGGTTGGTCACAGCTGAGGACTAACACCGGAGAATCTCGCGATTGATCATTCTTCGGTGGAACCTGCTTCGTTCCACCAACCATCGATTCGGCCAAAAACTTCGACCATGATTCTTCTATGCGAACCTCCAGCCGCCGTCGCCGGTGCGAAAGTGGAAAACATCTTTTCGTTTTCCAAGGCCGCAGGCCGTCTTTTGCACCGGTCGGTCTGGAGGCGAGAGCGCCCAATCAACACAGCGGTCTAGCTTGCGCCGACCAGGGGCACCCGCGGGCTGCTCTCGATGCGAACGATCTCTGGATACGGGGTGTGGGTGCGTAGCATCCAGTAGAGTCGTACCGCCAACCGTCTCGCCGCCGCTACCTTGGCGATGCCTTTCGGCTTGCTGTGGCAGCGGTGAGCGTATTGTTTGCGAAAACTTTCATCCAGTCGGACCACGCTGTGCGCCGCTTCCACCAGCAGCATGCGCAGAAAACTATTGCCCTGCTTGCTGATGGCGCCCAGCCGTTGCCGCCCTCCCGAGCTGTGCTCGCGCGGAATCAGGCCTAGATAGCTAGCTACTTGTTTGCCGCGCGCAAAGCGAGTCACATCGCCGATGGTCAGCACGAACGCCAGCGCCGTGATCGGTCCCACGCCCGGCTGCGTTAGCAGCAATCGTGCCTGCGGATCTTGCTCGGCCGCTTGTTGCGCGGCTCGATCCAGCGGAGCAATCTGCTGATCCAGGTAGATCAGCAACTGCAGCAGGTCCTGACGCCGGCATCCCGCCCAACCGGTCAGCGGCAACTGGCGAAAAGCTTTCTGTCCCGCCACACTCCACAGCCGCGATTTCTTCTGCATCCCCTGGTTCATCGCCAGGTGTTGCAGTCCGTTTTTCACCCGGCTACGAATCTGCACCAGTTTGTGGCGATGAATCAGCAGCTGCCGCAGATCGCGCTGCTCGGCGCTCGGCACCCACAGCCGCGGAAAGCGGCCTTCCCGCAGCAGCTTCAGCACATGCCCAGCGTCGCGCCGGTCGTTCTTCTGTTTGCGCACGTAGCTGGCGCGGATTTCGGCGGCATCGCCCACCCACACTTCATGCCCTAGCTGATTTAACAGATCGAGAAACCACTGACTGTTGCCCGTGGCCTCCAGCCCAATCAACGACGGTACCGGCAGCTGCCGATACCAGCGTTCGGCTTCGCCATCGCCGTTCATGAGCTTTTGTTCACCGGTTTCTCCCGTCTCCGTATCGAACCAAGCCACTTGCTGCCACCGCGGATGGTAATCACACCCTACAATAAGCATGGAAGGCTCCTTCCTTCCCCAGTGTCTTAGTCCTCAAACCAAGACTACCGGATCGAAGCGAGCCTTCTCTCTTATCTAATCAACTCATTCGCGGGTTTCGAATGAGTGGGCCTCGGGGATCACGAGGCTGCGTGTGTTTCATCACCGACCACACATCTACCCGACAACTAACCTCAGAGTGTGACGAAAGGTCTGGAACGCTGGTACGGCGGGCACGATCTCCATTTCATAACTTGTAGCTGCTACAAGCGGCGGCCCGAGCTGGGAACCGGCGCGCGCCGCGATCTCTTTCTGCGGGTTTTGGAGCGGGCCCGGCAGAAATATCGGTTTGTGGTGATCGGCTACGTCGTCATGCCCGAGCACTTTCATCTTCTGATCACCGAACCGGATGTAGGCGATCCTTCTGTTGTGATGAAAGTCATCAAGGAGCGATTCACCAAGCTGCTTCACCATGGCGGCATGGGCAGCGGTCTGATCTGGCAAAAGCGCTTCTATGATTTCAATGTCTGCACTTCGAAGAAGCGGATTGAGAAGTTGCGCTACATGCATCGCAATCCAGTAAAACGCCGCCTGGTAACAGCACCCGAAGATTGGGAATGGAGTAGCTTCCGGGCGTATGCTTGCGGCGGAGAGGGCTTGGTAAAGGTAAACTGTCAGGAGTGGCCGCTGACGATGACGTATTCCGCCTCGCGAGCCCACTCATTCGAAACCCGCGAATGAGTTGATTAGATAAGAGAGAAGGCTCGCTTCGATCCGGTAGTCTTGGTTTGAGGACTAAGACACTGGGGAAGGAAGGAGCCTTCCATGCTTATTGTAGGGTGTGATTACCATCCGCGGTGGCAGCAAGTGGCTTGGTTAGATCCGGAGACGGGAGAAACCGGAGAACAGAAGTTGATAAACGGCGACGGCGAGGCGGAACGCTGGTATCGGCAACTGCCGGTGCCGTCGTTGATCGGGCTGGAGGCCACGGGCAACAGTCAGTGGTTTATCGATCTGTTAAATCAGTTAGGCCATGAAGTATGGGTGGGCGATGCCGCCGAAATCCGCGCCAGCTACGTGCGCAGGCAGAAGAACGACCGGCGCGATGCTGGGCATGTGCTGAAGCTGCTGCGGGAAGGCCGCTTTCCGCGGCTATGGGTGCCGAGCGCCGAGCAGCGCGATCTGCGGCAGCTGCTGATTCATCGCCACAAGCTGGTGCAGATTCGTAGCCGGGTGAAGAACGGACTGCAACACCTGGCGATGAACCAGGGGATGCAGAAGAAATCGCGGCTGTGGAGTGTGGCGGGACAGAAAGCTTTTCGCCAGTTACCGCTGACCGGTTGGGCGGGGTGCCGGCGGCAGGACCTGCTGCAGTTGCTGATCTACCTGGACCAGCAGATTGCACCGCTGGATCGGGCCGCGCAACAAGCGGCCGAGCAAGATCCGCAGGCACGATTGCTGCTGACCCAGCCGGGAGTGGGACCGATCACGGCGCTGGCGTTCGTGCTGACCATCGGCGACGTGACCCGCTTTTCGCGCGGCAAGCAGGTGGCCAGCTATCTGGGGCTGATTCCGCGCGAGCACAGCTCGGGAGGGCGGCAACGGCTGGGCGCCATCAGCAAACAGGGCAATAGCTTTCTGCGCATGCTGCTGGTGGAAGCGGCGCACAGCGTGGTCCGACTGGATGAAAGTTTTCGCAAACAATATGCTCACCGCTGCCACAGCAAGCCGAAAGGCATCGCCAAGGTAGCGGCGGCGAGACGGTTGGCGGTACGACTCTACTGGATGCTACGCACCCACACCCCGTATCCAGAGATCGTTCGCATCGAGAGCAGCCCGCGGGTGCCCCTGGTCGGCGCAAGCTAGACCGCTGTGTTGATTGGGCGCTCTCGCCTCCAGACCGACCGGTGCAAAAGACGGCCTGCGGCCTTGGAAAACGAAAAGATGTTTTCCACTTTCGCACCGGCGACGGCGGCTGGAGGTTCGCATAGAAGAATCATGGTCGAAGTTTTTGGCCGAATCGATGGTTGGTGGAACGAAGCAGGTTCCACCGAAGAATGATCAATCGCGAGATTCTCCGGTGTTAGTCCTCAGCTGTGACCAACCTCAGCACGAAGCCAGTGGTGTTCACCCACCGCTCAGGAGAACTTTCGCTTGACAACGCCTTCTCTCTTATCGAGGGGCACCCGGCCAATGAATTCATCAGCACAACCCGGAAGCAGCATAGTGATGATTGCTCTTGGAGTGCTTGTTCTTGTGATGGCTTTCTTTGCAACCGGAATTAGGGGGGCCTTTGGACGTGGTCCAACTCGTCCCCTCAGTCTTGCAGGGCGCGTGATTTTGGTTGTGACTGGCCTGCTCCTCGCAGGAACAGGCCTATACCGTGTGCTGAAGTGAGAAAGCGATAGGAAGCCGAGTAGAGGGCGGCTGTATAGCAACAAGATGCTGTTGCTCAGAGTCTATACAGACAAAAGAGCGGCGTTTGCTCTGTCAATTTCTGAATCGGTAATCCGTGCAGCTCGCTAAAGCCCTACCCGAAGCGGACGGTAGGTTCAGGGCGTGGCGGCTTATTCCGGGTCGAACGGGGTATCTGCACCAGCGCACCCTAAGATCGGTTCATTTGCAGTGGAAGGTTACGCGTGGTTTGTTTCGGAGTGTTCGTTTCCGACGCTCAGTCACCGCCTCAGTTGAAAGATCCCTTTACGCAATGGACGGCGAATATTGCTTTGGCGCGGTGATCGATGATGAGGCCGCCGGCTGAAATCACGCGGAACCAAGGTCAGGGATTCAGAATAAGGTACTATGGGAGGCATTGGCTTCGGTGCGCGAGCAGACGATCAGCATGTTGATCCGTTCAGTGCTGTTGCAGCAGATCGCCGGGTGCCCCACTCATTCGCGGGTTTCGAATGAGTGGGCCTCGGGGATCACGAGGCTGCGTGTGTTTCATCACCGACCACACATCTACCCGACAACTAACCTCAGAGTGTGACGAAAGGTCTGGAACGCTGGTACGGCGGGCACGATCTCCATTTCATAACTTGTAGCTGCTACAAGCGGCGACCCGAGCTGGGAACTGGCGAGCGCCGCGATCTCTTGCTGCGCGTTTTGGAGCAGGCCCGGCGGAAATATCGGTTTGTAGTGATCGGCTACGTCGTCATGCCCGAGCACTTTCATCTTCTGATCACCGAACCGGATGTGGGCGATCCTTCTGTCGTGATGAAAGTCATCAAGGAGCGATTCACCAAGCTGCTTCACCATGGCGGCATGGGCAGCGGTCTGATCTGGCAAAAGCGCTTCTATGATTTCAATGTCTGCACTTCGAAGAAGCGGATTGAGAAGTTGCGCTACAAGCATCGCAATCCAGTAAAACGCCGCCTGGTAACAGCACCCGAAGATTGGGAATGGAGTAGCTTCCGGGCGTATGCTTGCGGCGAAGAGGGCTTGGTAAAGGTAAACTGCCAGGAGTGGCCGCTGACGATGACGTATTCCGCCTCGCGAGCCCACTCATTCGAAACCCGGAATGAGGGGGCACCCGGCTAAAATACCCATTCCAAGCCTCCAACAGCCGGTTCTGGTTCACCTGCACCCGGGATTGTATCGTGTCTTGTTT
The DNA here is from genome assembly GCA_963721155.1 of uncultured Acidobacteriaceae bacterium. Classification (GTDB taxonomy): domain Bacteria; phylum Acidobacteriota; class Terriglobia; order Terriglobales; family Acidobacteriaceae; genus Bog-257. The sequence continues at coordinate 112,717 of CAVRID010000014.1, forward strand.
TCCACCCTAGCCAAAGGAAGGCTAGGATGGCAAACCCGGCGGATTACAATTCTGCCCTGGCAGTTGACACCGGAAGTCGTCTTACGTCGAACCATCGTCTGGGATGTGGGGCGATGATTTCACGAACGGCCCTCACTGCGATCGTTTTCATCGCTTGCCTGGTGCCCAGATAGAGCTTGCGAATTTACGTTTGCATCCACATGCACACAGCCATTCTCGCGACATTTTTTGAGGTCTCTCGCACGGCGAATTCAATGTGCAGCGCCGGCGTCGTACTTTTTCTGGTTGCATTATGGGCTTCGAAGACCGATATCGCGCGGGCCCGCGGCCTGGACAAGATCGCAGCCTTGAGCAATTTGTGTTTCGCCATCCCCTTGGCGGTCTTCGGCGCGGAGCATCTCTCGGGCGCAAATTTCATCATGCTGGCCGTGCCCTCGTACATGCCATGGCGTTTGTTCTGGGCGTACTTCGTCGGCGTTGCGTTGCTGGCCGCGTCGTTGAGCATCGCCACAAAAATTCAGGTGCGCTGGTCCGGCCTGCTGTTCGGGATCATGATGTTTCTTTTCGTGGCGATGATCCATCTCCCGCGAGCTGTCGCCAGCCCCAGAGACCGGGTTGCATGGGTGATTGTCTTCCGCGAAATGTCATTCGCGAGCGGCGGCTGGCTTCTGGCGGCTACCGCGATGCGCGGACCGGGCAGAGACAAGCTGATTACCGTGGGCCGCGTGTTGATCGCGATTGCCGCCATATTTTTTGGGGTGGAGCATTTTCTGCACCCCGCGGGATGCCCCGGCGTTCCTCTCGAAAAACTGATGCCCGTGTGGGTTCCGGGACGCCTGCTCATTGGCTATCTGACGGGCGCAATTCTGCTGGTTGCCGGGGCAAGCATTTTGCTGGCCAAGAAGACGCGGATGGCGGCAACGTATCTCGGGAGCTGGATCTTGCTGCTGGTCTTGTTCATCTATGGGCCGATCCTGATCGTGCAGCTCGCCGACCCGAGCACCGCGGTCAAGGTTGAGGGGATCAACTACTTTGCGGACACGCTGCTGTTTGCCGGAGCGATTCTCGCGCTCGCCAGCGCGACGCCACGCACAGAGTAAAACGCCAGCGGGTAGCAACTGAAGAAGCCGTACGAGATAGTGAATTCGGATATGGCGGCTGATGTCTTGCTGACAGCTGACAGCCAAATGCTAACTGCTAAGTGCTAACTGCTAATTGCTTCTTCCCGCTTGCCAGTTGCTATATGCTAGTAGCTCCCCATGACTGAGAAGCGCAAAGTACTCGGCCGCGGTTTGGAGACGCTACTCCCTCCACGCCAAGTGCCTCATGCTCCCACCTCGGTTACGACTGCGGCGCCCAGTCCCGCATCGCACGACCAACCCGGCGAGTCCCTGCGCCACGTCCCAATCGACCAGATCGATCGCAATCCTTATCAGACGCGCATCGTCTCCAACGATCCCGCAGCGCTAAGAGAACTGACTGCTTCCATCCTGGCGGTGGGAGTGCTGCAGCCCATCGTAGTGCGGCCGGTTGCCGACGGCCGCTACCAGGTCATCGCCGGTGAGCGCCGCTGGGAGGCCGCTCGCGCCGCTCGCCTGCAAACCATTCCTGCCGTGGTGCGTTCCGTCTCGAACCAGCAGGCCATGGAGATGACCATTATCGAAAACCTGCAGCGCCTCGATCTCACCCCGATGGAGGAGGCGCGCGGTTACGACCGGCTGTCGCGCGAGTTTGGCCTCACCCAGGAGCAGATGGCGCAACGCACTGGCAAAGACCGTTCCTCAGTGGCCAACTTTCTGCGGTTACTGAAGCTGCCCCAGGCGGTGCAGACCCTGATCGACATCGGCTACCTCAGCTTCGGCCACGCCAAGGTGCTGATGGCGGTGGAATCCCCCGAAGCCCTCCAGGAACTGGCCGAACGCGTGGTCAAGCATTCGCTTACCGTTCGCCAGACCGAGCAGGCCGTTACTAATTTGATTCACCCCCCCGAAACCGTCGAAAAGGTCCGCACAATCGACCCAAATGTCAAAGAAGCCGAGCAAGAGCTGCAACGCGCGCTCGGTGTGCGCGTCACCATCACCGACCGCAATGGCCGAGGCAAAATTCTCCTGGAGTACTCGTCCCTCGAAGATTTCGACCGCATTCTCGAGGTCATGAAGGCGAAGTAAGGCCTTCGTCTTAGCATTCCCGTATTAGAACTCCCGCTCTACCACCACCCATTTTGTTGTTAGACCTGCGCCCCGTTGGCGCCATAATTCCTGGCGATGCCCTGCACCACAAGAGGAAACAAGCGCACATAAATGAGGTGGAAAATCTATTGCTCTCTTTATCAAAAATCGGCACACTCGTTTCGATTGCACTCTTTAGGGAGATACCCTTGTGCGCTCCTCAGACAAACAAAGTTCCTACATTGGAGTTGCCGAGCCCCATCAGGCTCGGCGCGTATTTTGGAGAGGATGGACGCCGATGTTCCCCCGTTTTGTCGCATGGATTCTCGCATTAGCGTTAGCATTCACGGCTTGTCCCGTTGTTGCACAACAGTTGCCTGGCACGTCAACCTTTGAGACACCTCGAGTCCATGGGCGATTTGGCTCCTCGGGTCAGTTGCCCCTCCAATTCACACCTGCCGTGCAGTTTGGTACTGGTGGAAATACACCAGTGGGAGTTGCGGTAGGTGATTTCAACGGCGATGGCAAGCCGGACTTGGTGGTGGTGAACGCACAACAAAACAACGTTGCCGTGTTGTTGGGCAACGGGGATGGAACGTTTCGTACCCCCATGGTCCATAGCCTACCCACCATCGGGGTCCCCTTCGGGGTCGCGGTTGCCGATTTTAACGGCGACGGCAAGCTCGACGTCGCGGTGATTCACGGCTCGATCGATTACCTCATCAGCGACGTGGAAATCCTGCTCGGCAATGGCGATGGCACGCTTGGCGCTCCAATGGCCTTTCCCTCGGGAACCAATGCGGTCACCATTGTCACCGCCGACCTCGATGGCGATGGCAAGCCGGATGTTATTGTTGGCGGCGCTGGGGGCGGCGCTGGGGGCAGGACCGGAAATCTCAGCGTGCTGTTCGGCAATGGCGATGGCACTCTGCAACCTGCTATTTCGCTCGGCGTACCCGAATATATCGGCGGCCTGTGGTCGGCCGCAGTCGGTAACTTCAGTGGCCACACTGATGGACTGCTCGATATCGTTGCCGCCCAAGTGAGCCCGATGGCCGGCATTGCGGTTTTCCTGCAAAACCCTGACCGTACCTTCACCCTGGGCGCAACTTACCAGACCCTATACGTCCAAGGCGTGGGTGTAGCCGCCGCCGATCTCAACAATGATGGCAAGCTCGATGTCGTTCTCACCTCCAACGTGGGTACGGCGTCGGCATTTCTGGGCAATGGGGACGGGACCTTCCAATCGCCCATCCCGACTTTCTCCGGAAACGCAACTGAGCTTCTGGCTTTGGCCGATTTCAACCGCGACGGGAACATTGACGTCGCCTTTGCCGATTACTCCTCTACTGCCGGTCCAGGCGTGTTGGCTGCCGCGGGCCTTGGCAACGGACATTTCAGTAACTCAAATACTGTCACCCTTAACACTGCCGGAGGTACCAAAGTCGTCGCTGTGGCCGATTTCAACGGCGACGGATGGCCCGATATTGTCACCGCCGATGCCGCCGGGAACAAGGTGTCGGTATTTCTAAATGTCGCCGGCGGATTGCAATTCGTTCCTGTTGCTCCTTGCCGTCTGGTGGATACACGCCTCAGCGGTGGCACCATTCAGGGTGGAATGACGGAGAATTTCAATATTCCCCAGCTCGGCGGCTGTAACATTCCCGTTACTGCCGCAGCCTACTCCTTGAACGTGACCATGGTTCCTCCGCCGGGCGGGACCGTCGGTCTTCTGACCGTCTGGCCGACCGGTGAAGCCATGCCCACCGCTTCTCTCATGAACTCATGGGACGGTCGTTACAAAGCGAATGCCGCTATTGTGCCTGCTGGAGCCAACGAGCAAATCAGCGTTTACTCCAGCGGCACGACCGACTTGGTGCTCGACATCAATGGCTACTTTGAGACCCCTGGCAGCTCGGGGCTCGCTTTCTATCCCTTGGCCCCATGCCGTGTGGCCGACACTCGCGGGCCAACCGGCGACCTCGGAGGCCCCTATCTGCACGCCGGGGTGGAACGCACAATGCCGGTACAGAGTGAGAGCGCTTGCGGAATCCCCCCGACGGCGCAGGCCTACTCCTTCAACTTCACCACGATTCCGCGAAGCGGTCCCATGTGGGTGTTTAGCGCCTGGCCCGACGGTCAGTCGCGACCCACTACCTCCACGTTGAACGCGCCCACGGGCACTGTAGTGGCGAATGCAGCCATTGTGCCTGCAGGCGGTCCGGGCACTCAGGGCGCTATCGACGTGTGGGCCAGCAACGACGCTGATCTGGTGATTGACGTCAACGGCTACTTCGCTCCCGCAGGCACAGGCGGACTGTCGTTGTACACCGTCACCACTTGTCGCGTCCGGGACACGCGCCGAGATGGTTCTGGACCCTTCAACGGCCTGCTCTCTCCTCCTGTGGACCCCAATACCAGCCCCTGTGCGGTGCCCAGCACAGCACAGGCATTCGTCTTCAACGCGACCATCGTGCCACAGGGGTTGCCGGTGTGGCTGTTGACCCTATGGCCCGACGACGGCTCCCAAGCGCCGACCGCTTCCACGCTGAATGCCTATGACGGAGCAGTCACGTCGAATATGGCCATCGTGCCCACCACGAACGGCTCCATCAACGCCGACGCCGCCGGGCTCACACAACTCATCCTCGACATCTCCAGCTACTTCGCCCCGTAGGGCGCTTGTTCTGCGGAGATGACCTTTGTCTGTTTCATTGGGTGCCCTCGACATAGGGCACCCATTTTTTACTGATCGCTTTCAGATGGCCTGATAAGCTCCGGCCCGCGCAAAAAGCCATCGTCACTTCTGCGCCTGCCGCCGAGTTTCGGCTCATCGCTACGTCGCCGTTCCACTTCGGTCTCCCGTGTGAACAGGTCGTAGCCATCGTCTTCCGGAAGGTCGCACTCATCTCTGACGTTCAACATGGGTCGTCTCGCAGCACCCCGCTGCTATTATGGTCGGCTTTGTCAGCGCCCCGCGCTGTGATGCAGCGCACGTCAGACGTGGTTGGCATTCCCGAACTTGGACTGGTGTGCCTAGACGACCGGAGCGTCAATCCGCTGCCATCCAGAACGGTAAAGTGGACTAAAACTGTGGAAACAGGCTGATATTGCTGCCTTAACTAGGCATTAGTGCGGTAAAATTAAGAAAAAGTGGTAAATGTGCGCAATCCTCACTCCTCTGGCGCCACATATCCTTGCTTGTAGTGGACCTGCAGAGGCGTGGCCGACGGCATCAGCCGCACCTGCACCCGGCGCCACTTGCCATCACGAGCGATATTGCTGGGCCGGTATCCCAGTACATACTGATTGCGCAATTCCCGGCTGATCAGTGCCGCGATCTGGGGAATTTGCCGGCGGTCATCGGCCGCTAGGGTTCGTCCGCCCGTGGCGTCGGTAATCTCGCTCAGCCACTTCCGGCCCCAGCGCTCTTCCAGCGTCTTAAACAACGGTACGGGCACACCATCGAAGACGCCGATCCCATACGCCAGCACATCGGCCTCCTCCACCACGCTCTTGATCTCCTTCAAGTTGTAACGGCTTCGGTTGTCGCCGCCGTCAGAGATGATAACCAGTGCCTTCCGCTGATAGCGCGCCGTACTCATCCGTGAGATTCCCAGGTACACCGCGTCATACAAGGCTGTGCCTCCTTGCGGCTCCGTCGTCCCCAACTTGTCTTGGATGGTGCCGATCGACTGGTCGGAAGTTGCAATCACCTCCGGGTGGCTCGACACTGTGATGGCGAAATAGTCGTCTTGCGGGTTTGCGTACTTGAAGAACTCGGCCACGGCTTCACGCTCATATTCAATCTTGTTCTTCATACTTCCGCTGTAGTCCAGGATCAGTCCCACCGATATCGGAGCATCCTCGGTAGAAAAATACTGGATGGGCTGAGCGACGCCGCCCTCATACAGCGTGAAGTCCTGCTTGGGGAGATCGATGACCGGACGATCCCGCGCATCGGTGACGGTGACCGGCACCAGCACCAGGTCCACGTCCACACGCATGGGTTTGGTGCGCGGTACTAATGGCGGAACCGCAATGGATGCAGCGGACTCAACCGGAACGGACTTGGCGCGCGGCACCAGGTGTGGCTGGTCGAGCGAGTCAGACTGCGCCCATGCCGCGCAAGTCGGCAACATGGACAAACACAACACAAAAGAAAGCGCTACAGCTTGGGTAGATGGAACTGCAGTTCGCGTGATCATGCCGGCCTCCGCTAGAGTCCTGCATCCGGTGCATGGCCGGGGAGCTTGCGGTCAGAGAGCGAAGGTCGACGTCAGCCAGAGAGGGTGCGTCGCGATATGCAGAAAGAGATTGCCTACTCGCGAGTGCCAGACCTCAAACGAAGCCCGTGCTGGGTGGCCCAAATCCAGAGTTCCCCACAACCGAACGCAGATTGCCTGCGTTGATGCAGGGAACTATAGACCCAGTTGCCACGTCTGGCTAGAAAATTCTCCAGACAAAGTTTGAGAGGCTGTTACGAAACTCCAATTGAACAAATGCCAGTGGGACGAGCGTAGCTGAGTACGCCGAAAAAAGAGCCCGCAGGGCGGAACAATCATAGCCCAGGGCGTAAGAGTCTGTGTGAGAACAAGATGTCGCCGCTACCGGGCTCGGAATGGATTGACCCAAATAACCGAGCATTCCGCCGGGCGGCATCCATGCTGGGCTAGACACTTTAGCCGACTGCGGAGGCTCGTTTCATGTGCGAATCACTCCACCGTACCAACTGGGAGCGAGTACTCACACAGACTCTTAAGTCCTGGGTGCAGTGGGGAATAGATGCGAGTCCCGGAGGGACGGCACGAGTTTCGTAGCAGGCTCTTGAACGGAGTACCGCCATCATTTGGCAGCTTGAATTGTTTCCAGCACGATGGCGTGCGATCCACCGCGAACGTAGGCCTTGCCGGTTGCGGTCACGCGTTCGCCGGCAAATTTCAGCAGGCGATCGTTTTGTCCGGAAGAAGGAGTTTTGTCGGAGATCGGCCAGTAGATGTTTCCATCATCGGCCAGGATCACCAGTGGCGATCCCGCCTTGGCGCACTTGAGCGCGCAGTCGCGGCTGATTGGCTTGTCCAGCCCCTTGGTGATCGCGCAGGCCGAATCCAGTACCCAGCCGTTGATGGAAACCTGCTCGGACTTGGTATCCAACGCGAACGAGAGGCACACGATAGTGAGGACGGTCAGGAGCAACGCAGCATAACGGAATTTCATTGTGATTTCCCTTCTGATTTCGGAACGCCTTTGAAGGGGCGCAGCTTTAGCTGCGCCGTAGCAAACCCTTTGTTTTGTCATTCCGAGGGGCTTCAGCCCTGAGGAATCTGCTTTTCTACCACGCCAACTTTCAGCGGCCTCTTTCGCCGCGTCCCTTCAAAACAATTCAACAAAGCCGAACTTTTTAGAGTCTCTAACCGTGTTCGCACTTCCCCGTTCCGTGGCACGCGCGAAACTTTGACGAACAGTTTCCCGGCTCGGCCAGCTCGCCGTCTGGCCCGATGCAGGTCTGGGTGTGCATGCACCAGAACAGTCCATCGTTGGTCGGCGGCACCGTAGGATCGTGCTCCGCTTCGATGAATTGTCCTTTCCAGCGCAGCGCCGGGCAAAGGTCTTCGCGATTCGTATCGAAGCGCTCGGCATCGAGATTCAGCATCATGCGGCACCTCCGGAGTTCTGGCCCGCAGCGCCGAGGACGGCGCGCTTGACGGCCACCTTCGCCAGCGTGATTTTGTACTTGTTATGGCTGAGAGGCTTGGCTTGCGCAACGGCGGCATTGGCTGCAGCCATTGCTGTTTCCGGCGTAACGCTGTTCCCCACCAAGGCCTGTGCCGCTTCGGGCGAGATCCACGGGATGGGCGCAACGTGTCCGAGCACGACACGCGCGCTCTTGACCGTGCCGCCTTCCATCTCGAGGGCTACGCTGGCCTGCGTCAGCGGCCAATCGAATGCCGCGCGTTGCCGCACCTCGTAGCTGGCGGCCTTCAGGTTCTGCGAGGGTGGAGGCACAACGATTTCGATCACCATCTCGCCAGGTTTCAGATCGTGTTCGAGCTCGTTCTCCGACTTCGGGATGACGAAGAACTTCTCCAGCGGCAGCTCGCGCACTCCGCTGCCCGCGGCCTTCGCCGAGTACAAACGGATCTTCGCGCCCAAAGCAATAAGCACCGGAGCCAGCGTCGATGGGCTTACAAAGTAAGCCGGCCCGCTGTTGCCCAGAATCGCGGCGTATCGATTGTCGCCCGCGACCACCATGGATTTGCCGTCGGGCGTTTTCGCCATCAGTCCCATGCCGTTGCGAAAGTACCAGCAGCGCGGCCGCTGACACATGTTTCCGCCCATGGTTGCAAGGTTGCGAATCTGCGGGCTGGCGGCCTCGTTGGCGGCATCGGCAAGGACGGGATAGTAACGCTGCACATTTGCGTCGTCAGCAAATTCCGCAATCGTAACCAGCGCGCCGATGCGCAATCCGTTGCCCGCTTGATAGCTGATCCCGCGCAACTGGTCGATCTGCTTGATGTTGACCAGGCGCGGCGGCGCGACTACGTCATCTTTTATTAGCGCCAGTAGATCGGTGCCGCCCGCGAGAATCGAGCCCTGCTCGCCGAGGAGTGTGGCGACTTGTTCCTTGTTCGTCGGGCTAACGTATTCAAACGCTCGCATTGCGCCCTCCGTTCTCCAGCGCCTCCAGCACACGCGCTGGCGTGAGCGGCAGGAATGGTACTCGCACACCGATTGCATTCGCAACCGCGTTCGAGATGGCCGCTCCGGGCGAGACTACCGGTGGTTCTGCTAATCCAATGACGCCGCGTTCGTCATAACCTTTGCCGGTCATCATGTGCACCCTCAGTTCGCCCACATCGGAGATGCCGGCGAGGCGGTAGAACTCCATGTTCGGGTTCAGCATGCGCCCGGTCACGGGATCGAGAATCTTCTCCTCATACAGCGCGTAGCTGATGCCCATAATGAGCGCGCCCAGCACCTGGCTCTCGGCCGTCTTCACATCCACCACCAGGCCGCAATCCTGTACCGCAACCATCTTGTTAACGCGCACGATGCCGGTCTCAGTGTCCACGGAAACGTCGGCCATCTGCACGCCGCCGACGCCACTGTTGGTCAGGTCCGGCGGCTTCGACTTGTCGGGATTCTTGCCGCGAATCGTCATCGGCATTGCGCCGATCTTCGCGCACGCTTCCTTCCACCCGAGGCTGCGGCTGGGATCGCTCTTCACCCGCACCGTCGCATTCACGGCTTCCAATTCTTCCGGCTGCGCTTTCAAGGCCGGAGCAACCTTGGCGAAGAGTTGATTGCGAGCATCCACCGCCGCGCGTCGCGTCGACGACGTAACCCCGCCCGAAGTCGTGCTGCCACCGCTGGCGCCCGACACGGGATAACGGCTGTCGCCGATCAGCAGCTTGACGTTGTCGAGCGGAATGCCCAGCGTGTCAGCCGCGACGATCATGATTATGGTGCGGCAGCCGGTGCCGAGGTCCTGGGTGGCCATCTTGATTTCGACCGAGCCATCGGGGTTGATCGTGAGATCGCAGTCGCTGTTGTGTCCGCGTCCGCCCCAGGTGTGCATCGAGAGTCCCAGCCCGCGCTTGATCGGCCCGGTGGACTTATCGCCGCGCGGGTGCCAATTCTTCTTCCATTCCATCAGCTCCACCGCAATGGGGAATTCGTCGCGATAAATTTTTTCGCGTGGTCCCGTCAGTTCCAGATTGCGCGTGATGAACTCGACCGGATCCATGTTCAGTTTGGCGGCAAGATCTTCCAGCGCGCTCATGCTGATGACCGCGGCCTGAGGATGATTTGGCGCTCGCCAGGCGCGCGCGCTTCCCTGGTTGGTGGCGATGGCAATGTTCTGCTTGCGCTGATTGGGAATTTCGAAGATGTACGGCAGTGGAGGCGTGCCGCCGCCGCCGATTCCGCCCGTTCCCCAGGAACGTGATTCCCATGCCACGAGCTTGCCGTCTTTGTCGGCAGCGACTTTGACGCGCGCGAAACCCGACGGGCGCATGCCCGCAACCTCCTGTTCGGAATCGCGCTCTAGCATGATCTTCACCGGCTTGCCGCCCGCGGCCTTCGAGAGTTGCGCACTGGCGATGCCCCAGCGATCAGGGCTGAACTTGCTGCCGAATCCCCCGCCAATGTATTGCTGCAGCACTTGAATATTCCCCGCCGGGACGCCAAGCGGCTCTGAAACTTGCGCGGCAATGCCCGACAGGTTCTGCGTGGAAACATGCACCACAATGTCCTTGTCGGTAGGCCACTCCGATGCCATGCCATGCGTTTCGAGGCAGCAATGCGTAATACAAGAAGCTCCGTAGAGTCCTTCCGAAACCGCTGCCGCGGAAGCGAAGGCTTTGTCGGGATCGCCCTGCGTCTGCAGTGCGGTTTGCTTGTACGGCGAGCGCGAAGTTTTTGCCTCCCCGTATTTGGCAGTGCGCAGCGCTTCCACCACCTTGGGATCGACGCCCGACGCCTGCGCATCCTTTAGATATTTTTCGTCGGGCTTAAAGCTGATGCCATTTTTCTTGATAGTCGCAATTACCTGGTCGTCGGGGACCTGGTTGTCCTCCATGTCTTCGAAGTCGTCGCGGCTGATCGGTCCATTATTGACGGCGATGTTCTTAGGCGGTTCTGCGTCCGACACAAAGTGAGGCAGCACCTCGTACTGCACCTTGATCGCGCGGACTGCATCTTCGGCGGTTGATTCATCGACCGCGGCCACGGCGACCACCTCGTCACCTGCCCAGAAAATTTCCGTTCCCGCCTGCTGCACAACTTTGACTGCCTTTACGCCAGCCATCTTCTCGGCGGCGCTGGTGTCGATGCTGGTGATGCGAGCGTGCGCGTAGGGGCAGCGAAGAATCTTTCCCGCCAGCAAGCCTTCGGGATTGTAGTCATAGGTGTATTTCGCGCGGCCGGAAACTTTCACCGGACCGTCAACTCGCGAAATGCGCTTGCCCAGCAGCGGACGGCTTGCGGGGTCGGGCCACGTGTACTGGCTCATGACGCTCTCCCTTCCGGCTTGGCCAACGCAACGGCGCGAATGCCGTCGTAGGTGCCACAGCGGCAGTAATTGCCGCTTAGCCCGCGACGGATGTCTTCCTGGTTGGGATTGGGGTGCTGTTCGAGAAAATGACTAGTGGCGACAATGAATCCCGGGGTACAGAAACCGCACTGCTGGGCATCGTGCGCGACAAAGGCCTGCATCAGCGGGGTCAGCGCGTCGCCTTCCGTCAGACCTTCGATCGTGGTGATGTTTTTGCCCTGCGCATCGATTGCCAGAATGGAACATGCGTAAACGATTTTGCCATCCATCAGCACCGTGCAGGCTCCGCAGACCCCGCGGTCGCAGACACGCTTTGCGCCGGTCAAATCGAAGTTGTCGCGCAGAGCATCCAGCAGGGTGACCCGTGGTTCCAACTGCGCGGTCAACTTCTTGCCGTTGACGGTTAGAGCGATCGGGACCTTGCCGGGTCCATAGACGGCCACGTCCTCGCCAGCAGCTTCGACCACCTTCGGGCCTAACACCAGGGGAAGGGCAACACCCACGCCGGAAATCTTCATGAAATCGCGACGCGAAACGCCCGACGGGTTTTCGGGCCTATGTTTAGGATCGTCTTTCATCGAGCCTCCATCGCGTTGGTCACGACGCCGAGCAGGTCAGTTTGCTCGCAGTTTGCGAGTATAACTCCGGAATAAACGATGGTGCAGCAGCGGCTGGGGATTCCGCGAGGTTGGACGTGTGAGCGGGAGATGTGGTTGGAGTGCGGGTAATGAGCACACAAGAAATCGGCGACTCCCCACGGAGCCGCCGACCAGTGGGTTATCGGAAAGCGCGGAATTACTTCTTCAGAGTGCGGATATACGAAACCAGATCGCTGATCTGGGCATCGGTCAACTTGCCCTTGTAGGCAGGCATTTTGCCTTTGCCGTTGGTGATAGCGGCGGTCAGATCGGCGTCAGACATGCCCTGGATAGCCGGGCTGCCCAAATCTTTCAATCCCATCGACTTTCCCATGGGTGTTGCGCCGCTGCCGTCGGCACCATGACACATGGCGCACTTGGCTTTGAAAGTATCCTGGCCCTTCGCCTGGGCCGAAGCTAGGGAAGGCAGAGCCAGGGCGGTAATCAGGCTGAACAGAGCGATACGTTGCAAGAGTCTCATCTTCATATTTATCTTCGTCTCCTTCACTGACCACCCCGCGAGGGGATTGTTAGAACGCAAAAATGCCGCTAAATGACGGCGAAAGTACTGTACTCCGCGAGCATGGATTTCGCCATACCCTTTCGGTGGGAGCAGGAGGGAAAAAACGCTTTGAGAGGGTGATATGCCGCAAAACCAGCCGAGGTACTCGTCGCTTAAGGTCCTCCGCAAGACTACAAGCCTTGTATTTTAAGGGGTTTAATCGCCACCTGGCTGGTTCGCTGGGTTTGGCACCCATTGTGCCTTTACCAAAGGTAATCCGCTTTCGAGAGAGGTCTTCCGTGGAACCGACGCTAGCCGTGATTGGCCTGAACTACCGAACTTCACCGGTCGCCGTTCGCGAGCGTTTCTGGATCAGCCAAGCACGCCGCTACGATGCCCTTCATCAATTGGTCCGCTCGGAAGGCGTCGAAGAGGTAATCGTCGTAACTACCTGCAATCGCACCGAGTTCATATTGTGGGCCAGTGACGTTCCCACCGCCGCCAACTCGGTGTTACGGTTCCTGACCCAGGAATACCAAATCAAGCTTTGTGAGTGGTCGCACTTCTATCGCCTCATGGATGACGTGGCGCTTACCCATATCTTCCGGGTGACTTCCAGCCTGGATTCCATGGTGCTGGGCGAACCGGAAATCACCGGCCAGGTGAAGCAAGCCTGGGCGCTGGCCCAGGAGGCAGGCACCACCGGACGATTCCTCGACGCAGTCATGCAGAAGGCGCTCACCGTTTCCAAGCGGGCCCGGACGGAAACAGCAATCGGCTCATCGGCGGTTTCGGTACCCTACGCCACCGTCGAACTTTCAAGAAACGTCCTCGGAGACCTGGCGGGGCGCGAAGTTTTGTTGATCGGCGCAGGCAAGATGAGTGAACTGGCGGCGCATTACCTCATGAAAGCCGGCGCCAGTCAGGTGAAGGTGATGAACCGCACGCTGGCACACGGCGCGGAGTTGGCGCAGAAGATGGGCGCCACACCGGTTTCGTTCGATGATCGCCTGGCACATCTGAAGACAGCCGACATTGTTGTCAGCTCAACGGCTTGCCCGCATTTCGTCCTCAGCTTCAAGGAAGCCGAGGAGATCGCCCAGCAACGGCAGCATGCCCCAATGGTCATGATCGACATTGCGGTCCCACGCGACATCGATCCTGAGGTGCGGGGAGTGGAGGGCATTCATCTCTTCGACATGGACGACCTGGAGCACGTAGTGAAACGCAATGCGGTGGGACGACAAGCCGCCGCTGAAGCTGCGGAAAAGATTGTGCAGGCGGAAGTGCAGGGCTTTCGTCGCAAACTGATGGCGGAACGCGTGGTTCCCACCATCGTGGCCCTGCGTCAACGTCTCGATGAACTTTGCCGGCAGGAATTGGAAACCCTTCGCATGGAATTTGGACCTTTCACGGAAGACCAGGATCAGGCACTCACAACGCTTACAATTCATATAACGCAACGAATTGCCAGCTCCCTGGCTCGTGAATTGAAGGAACTTCCAGAGAGGAATGAGCAGGACGTGCTGACCGCAGCGGTGGGCCGCCTGTTTCACCTTGAACAACCCGTACAGGTTGCCGCCGGCACTAAAAACTAGAAGGTAGCTTTTAGCTCCTAGCTCTTAGCAACATTTAGGACGGTTTTCAGTTAAGCAGCAAACACTAAGAACTAAGGGCTGAGAACTAAGGGCTGAGAGCTAAGGGCTGAGAGCTAAGAGCTAAGAGCTAAGAGCTAAGAGCTAAGAGCTAACCGCCAAGGAGTACTACACATGTCTCAAGCTGTACAAAACAACAACGGCAAAACCAACCTGGCCTTCAGCAACGTGCAAGCTTACACGTTGGCGGTGATCACGCTGGCCATTGGAATCGCGGTAGGCTATTTTGCTCGCGGATCGGCTCCGGTTTCAAGCGCGCCCGAAGCTGCGCAGGCTGCTTCCGCTTCCGCTCCCGCCGGAATGGGCAACGCTCCCATGGGTTCGGCACAATTGCCCGGGATCGGAAGCACCCAACAGCAGCAGGCCCCATCACCAGAGATGGTTGCCAAGGCAGCCGAACCGTTACTGGCCCAACTCAAGACCAACCCAACCGACTTTGACACCGTGGTGAAGCTGGGCAACCTCTACTACGACAGCCAGGCCTACCCGCAAGCGATTGAGTACTACGAAAAGGCTGTTGGCCTTCAGCCTGACAATGCCGATGTTCGCACCGACCTGGGCACCGCGTATTGGTACACCGGCAATGCCGACAAGGCCATCGCCAGCTTCGAGAAGGCGCTCACCATCCGGCCAAATCATGCGCCAACGCTGTTTAATCTGGGCATCGTCAAATGGCAGGGCAAGAAGGATCCCAAAGGCGCAATCGTAGCCTGGGAAAAACTTTTGCAGACTAACCCTGACTATCCCCAGAAAGATCAGGTGCAGATGTTGATCGATCGCGCCAAGATGCACGGAGCTACCGGAAACAAGGGTGAGTTAGCAACTGGCAATTAGCAACTAGCAGTTAGCCAAATGCTGATTGCAAACTTCCAATAGGTATAACTCGGAACTACCAAGAGCACGACTGGCCCCGATTCGCGTCGGGGCTTTTCCTATTCAGCCGCGATCAGGGATCAATTGCAAAGTGTCATCGTCCGCCTATTGGGTAGTCGGCGAGCTCCGTCGTGTTCCACGAATTCCGGTACAGCAAGCCCCGCGTGGATGGCCCTGCCGTTCGACGGGAAATCTTGACCCGGCGGACGATCGCAGGGGCTCCCGTATAATCCCAGTAAAACCAAGTGGCTCGCGCGTATATGGTGATTCCCGACTACAAAAGCTTTTTGCAGCTCAGCCGCGACGCCTCGCTTATCCCCGTCGCGAAAACGCTGAGCGCCGATTTGCTGACGCCGGTCGGAGCTTTCCTAAGCCTGGCAGCGAAGCAGAAATACGCGTTCCTGCTGGAGTCGGTGGAAGGCGGCGAGAAGATTGGCCGCTACACTTTTCTGGGCGCCCAGCCGCGAATGGTTGTCACCGCGCGCGGTGGTTCTTTGGAGATTCGGCGCGGCTCCTCAGTGGAGCGTCGTCAGGGCAACGTAATCGAATTGTTGCGCACCTGCCTGCGGCAGTATCATCCGGCGACGCTGCCCAATCTGCCGCCATTCACCTCCGGTTGCGTTGGATACTTTGCCTACGACATGGTACGGCAGTTCGAACGCCTGCCCGAGCTTGCCAAGGACGATGTCGGTCTGCCGGACTGTGTGTTCACTTTTTACGATCGCCTACTGGCGTTCGATCATTTGCGGCATCAATTGCATATCATCGCCGCTGCCGATGTCAGCGCGGAATCGCCGCGGAAGGCCTATGATCATGCGCTGGCCGACATCGCCGCGATCGAGGCCAAACTTGCCCGCGGAGTACGTGCCCACAATTTCGACTGGTCATCCAACGACCGGAAGAAGACCATCAAGGTCCACAACTCCACCTCGCACGACAAGTTCGTCGCCAGCGTTCGTCGCGCCAAGGAGTACATCGCCGCCGGCGACGTCTTTCAGGTCGTGCTGTCGCAGCGCCTCGACTTCAAGCCCCCCGCCGAGCCTTTCCAGATTTACCGCGCTTTACGTACGGTGAATCCTTCTCCGTACATGTTCTACCTGAAGCTGGACGACATGCAGGTGGTGGGCGCGTCCCCCGAAATGCTGGTGCGCGTGTCGGGACGCAAGCTGGAATATCGTCCAATCGCCGGCACCCACAAGCGCGGAGCCACTCCCGCTGAAGACGAAGAACTGATTGCGAAGTTGCGCAGCGACGAAAAAGAGCGCGCCGAGCACGTCATGCTGGTGGACCTGGGGCGCAACGACCTGGGCCGGGTGAGCGAATATGGCAGCGTGAAGGTCCGCGACCTGATGTACGTGGAGAAATACTCGCACGTCATGCACCTAGTCTCGGCGCTGGAGGGAGAGTTGCGTGGCGATCTCGACGCACTAGATGCCTTGGCGGCCTGCTTCCCCGCAGGCACGCTGAGCGGCGCGCCTAAGGTTCGGGCCATGGAGATCATCGAGGAGTTGGAGCCGGTGCGCCGCGGCGTCTATGGGGGCTCGGTCCTCTACGCCGATTACGCGGGCAATCTGGATTCCTGCATCGCCATTCGCACCATGGTTCTGCATCGCAATCGCGCCTACCTTCAGGCTGGCGCGGGCATCGTCGCCGACTCCGATCCCGAAAGTGAATACCAGGAGTGCATGAACAAGGCGAGTGCGTTGTTGCGGGCCTGTGAAGCGTCAGGGGTTAGGGGCTAGAGGTTAGGGGGTAGTTAGCGTGGCCTCTACTCGGGCGATATGCTCGCATGGAATCAGTCGGCGCGCTAAGCTGTGATAGAGGATCCTATCGTGCAGGTCAAAAGCTATCAGGATTTAATTGCCTGGCAGAAAGCAATTTCGCTGGTGACCGAGGTGTACACCATCACATCGCAGTTTCCGGGTCACGAAATATACGGGCTGACCAGCCAATTGCGGCGCGCGTCTGTATCCATCCCCAGCAACATCGCCGAAGGTCATGGTCGCGCGACGCCCGGAGAGTTCAACCAATTTCTGTGTCAGGCACGCGGCTCGCTGTGCGAAGTACAAACTCAAGTCGTCATCGCACAGCGATTGGCCTACCTTACTCAGGATCAGGAAGAATTTTTCTTGGCTAAAACGAACGAACTGGGACGCGTATTGAGCGGCCTCATTACTTCCATCCAACGCAAAAAGTTGAAGCCTACGGCGCTAGCCCCTAACCCCAAGCCCCTAACCCCATGATTTTCGTCCTCGACAACTACGACTCCTTCACCTATAACCTCGTGCAATACATCGGGGAATTAGGACTGGAGGTAGTTGTGCGCCGCAACGACCAGATCACGGTTGACGAGATCGAGGAGCTTCATCCTGATCGCATCGTGATCTCTCCCGGCCCGTGCACGCCACAAGATGCCGGAATCAGTATTGAGCTCATCCGCCACTTCGCCGGACGCGTGCCTCTGCTCGGCGTCTGCCTCGGCCACCAGGCAATTGGCGCAGCCTTCGGCGGCAAGGTCGTTCGCGCCGCCAACCTCATGCACGGCAAGACTAGTTCCGTCGAACACGATGGCAAATCGATTTTCCGCGGCATCCCTTCGCCCATGACGGCCACTCGCTATCACTCGCTGATCGTCGCAGGAGAAGGACCTGCCGGATGAACTGGAAATCTCTGCCACCTGCACCGACCGCGACGGTCAACGCGTGATTATGGGACTGCGCCATCGCAAGTTTCCGGTCGAAGGCGTGCAGTTTCATCCGGAGAGCGTGCTGACCGAGCATGGCCGCCAACTCGTTCGCAACTTTATGGACCTGTGAACTGCAGGGAAGGTTCCCCTCGGCCTACTCCTCGGCTTCGCGCCACTGGTAGCCGCATGACAGGCATTTCCAGCGATGCGTCTCCTGCGTGGGAGGTTCGGGGAACGGAATAGCCGCCGACCAAAGCGCGATCTGGCGCGGGTTCGCGCCGCTCACCTCGCGAATCTCCAACGACTCGCATTCCGGGCAGCACGCGACCTCTTCCATTTCTTCGTCGCCGTCCTCTGTCGTCTCCACTTCGGCGGATTCGTCCGGCTCGAAATCGTCGAGGACTTCCAGTGCGCGCACCACCTGGCTGTCGGGCACCTGCAGGCGAATGCCGCCCAGCGCCATGCCCATGTGCCAATTCATGGCATGCATGTTCTCGTCGCACACGAAGGCTGAGATTCCCGCAGAGATCAGCTTGCCTTGCGCCAGTTTGGCTTCGCCAAGGGTGAGGAACTTCGCAATGGTGACCGGTTCATCCGACATCGGGGATTGAAGAAGCGTAGGCTAGCTCGGCGTGCGAGTCAACTCCGCTAAATTCGCGCGGCGGCTGTGTTCTGCAATGGCGTCCACGACCTGCATGGCCAGCGCGAGGGCCCGGCGGCCATCTTCCAGCGTAACCTCGGGCTGGGTGCAATTGCGCACCGCGCGCAGGAAGCTGCTCAACTCCGCCCGCAGTGGCTCTTGCTGCTCCACGGCCGGCCTGAAGGGTGTGATGCCGGGAAGAGCGCTGGCAGCTACACTCGCCGGATTAAACGGATCCATGCCGGCCGGGTCGAGCTGTAACTCATCCACAGTGAGCACCAGTACATCCTGCCGCGAGTAGTCGAGCGAAACGTATTGCCGCGGCTGGAAGAAGCGTAGCTTGCGGACCCGCTCGGTGCTGACCCGGCTGGCAGTGAAGTTGGCGACGCAGCCCGATTCGAATTCCATGCGCACGTTGGCGATGTCCACCTTCTGCGACAGGATCGGCAAGCCGACCGCGCGGACCTCCTTGACCGGCGACTGCACGAACGCCAGCACGATATCGAGATCGTGGATCATCAGGTCGAGGACCACATCTACGTCGAGCGAGCGTGGACTGAAAACGCTGAGGCGGTGCACTTCAAAAAACATGGGCTGCGTGAGCAACGGGAAAGTCGCTCGCACCGCCGGATTGAAGCGCTCGAGATGTCCGACTTGCGCAATTCGTTTATGGCGCTCCGCGATGGCGATCAGTTCATCCGCCTCGGCCACGGTGGCCGCCAGCGGCTTTTCGATCAGGACGTCAACACCGTTCTGCATCAAGTGCCGCGCAACCTCGAGGTGGGCGGCGGTAGGCACCGCGACCGAACAGGCCTCCACATCAGACGCGATGAAAGCGTCGAGCGAACGAAATGCGGTGACACCGAATTCCTTAGCGACGGTTTGTGCGCGGGCGAAATCGATATCCACGATCCCGGCAAATTCGATGTTCTGCGAAGGATCGGACTGAAGTTCGTGATAAACGCGGGCGTGATTGCGGCCGAAGGCTCCGGCACCGACGACTCCGACGCGCAGGGCGCGGGTATTTGCCATGCTGCGATTGTCGCCCAAAGCTCTGCGAGAGGCAAAAAAGTGAACCGCGGATAAACGCAGATCAAGAAACTCGGTGTCGATTGCGAAGGAGTGCCTCGAGTTTCAAAGGAGTATCCGCGAAGTCCGCTTACATCCGCGGTTCAACCCCGTAAATTCTTAGCCTGAAACTATGGCGCACTGTGGTGAGGTATATGGCTGACCGGCGTCTCCGCAATAACGCAAATGTCCGCGTCATTCGCTGCCGACAGCAGAGCCTCTCGATCCAGCAACAGGCACCGTCCGGCATCGAGGGCGAGGCAGGTTGCGCCCGCCTGCTTCATGGTCTCGATCGTATGCAGACCAACCACGGGCACATCGAAGCGCATGTCCTGATTCGGCTTCGCCACCTTCACCACAGTCAGGGCGCGGCTCAGTGTCGATGGCTCTTTCCCCAGCGACGGCGAATGCATGATTTCGCCCGCACGCAGGATGGTTGCGTCGGTACCCTCCATCGCTTCCACGGCGACGCAAGCGGCTTCGGCGATGACCACGGTCTGGCCAATGTCGAAGCGCGAGAGATGGTCGGCAACCGCGCGTCCATAAGTAATGTTGGTTCGCTCCGAGTCGCCCGGCCCGCGGCGCGTAAGGACTCCCTCGCTGGCGAGCATGGGCTCCAGCAGCGCGGTGGAATTCATCAGCGTGATGCCTTCGTCCGCGAGAACTTTGCTGACCGCGCCAATCAGGGAATCGGTATTGCGCGTGGTCAATGAAAGCAGGAGCTTGGCAAGCTTCCAGTCAGGCTTGATGCTGCTGAAGATCTGCTTATGTTTCACCTGGCCGGCCATGATCGCCTGCGTAACGCCTTCTTGTTTGAAGGTGTCGATGAGGCGCGACAGCTCGCCCAGCGATAGCCAGTAAACGGCAGCCGCACCGTGGTGCTCAATTTCGGGCGACGCCTCTTCCTTGATGGCCGCGACCACGACCTGCATGCCCCGCGAGCGAGCCGCATCGAGCACGAGCAACGGGAATTTGCCGTTGCCTGCGATGAGACCGATGCGTTCCTGAGATGGTTCTGACATAGGAAAAAGTTGCGAGGGAACTGACCACTGACAACAGACTACTGTCTACTTAATGATCCCCCGCTCCGACGCTTCGATAAACCGCAGCAGCGCTTCCACATCCTCGCCCTGCGCGCCCTCCGCCCGCAACTTCTCCAACGCCTGCGACGTATTCAGCCTGGAGGCCAGCAGAATCTTGAACGCATGATGCAGCTTGGCAATGCGCTCGCGTGAAAATCCACGACGTTGCAGCCCGACTTTGTTCAGCATGTAGGCGTGGGTGTCGCGTTCGGCGCTGGTCATGGAGTAGGGCAGCACGTCCTGCGTGAGCGTCGTGCCGCCACCGACGTAGGCGTGCGCACCAACCCGCACATACTGATGCACCGGACACAGCGCGCCCACCACGGCCCACTCCTCCACTGTAACGTGACCTGCCAGCGTGGCCGCGTTGACCAGCATGGCATGATCGCCGACCGAGCAATCGTGCCCGACGTGCGTATAGGCCATGATCCACACATGGCTGCCAATGCGGGTCACGCCTCCGCCTTTCGCGGTTCCGCGAGTGATGGTGACGTACTCGCGGATGACGTTATGGTCGCCCACCTCCAGCCGCGTCGGCTCTCCCGCGTACGTGGTGTCTTGCGGATCCATGCCGAGCGCTGCGAACGGATAAATTTTGTTGTTGCTGCCGAATCGACTGGGACCGCCCAGCACCACATGCGAGATGAGCTGACAGTTCTCGCCCATCTCCACGCCTGCATGCACCGTGCAATACGGCCCAATGCTGCACGATGCAGGGATCTTCGCGGTGGGATCGACGATGGCCGTCGGGTGAATGTTCATCTGGCAATTACGACTATTCGATTGCGGGAGCAAGCTCCGGGGCGGCTTCTGCCGGTTTCGGACGATTCAGCAGACGGCAAGTGACGATGGCTTCGCAAGCCAGCTTGTTGCCGACGTAGGCTTTGCCCTGCATACGGCCTGCGGTCCCGCGCCACACCAACACATCCACCTCGATGCGCAGCTGGTCTCCGGGTATCACCGGCCGGCGGAAACGCGCGCGCTCGATACCGGTAAACAGCAGCAGCTTTTCGGCGCGGTCAGGAAATTCGGTCAACAACAGAACGCCGCCGGCCTGCGCCATGGCTTCCACCACCAGCACGCCCGGCATAATTGGATGATCGGGGAAGTGCCCGGCAAAAAACGGCTCGTTGATGGTAACGTTCTTGATTGCCACGATACGCTTCGTCCGCGTGAGGTGAATTATGCGATCGACCAGCAGCAGCGGAAAGCGGTGCGGCAGGATGCGCAGTATGTCCTGGATGTCGAGCGTGACATTGTCGCCGCCGTCGGGCACGAGGTTTTCCGGTTCACTCATCACGGGTCCTGTAAAAGCTCAGATTATACATTTCGGAACCGCGAGTCCGGGACGCCGAGAGCATCGCAGCAATAGGAGCACTTGAAAAACATGGCGAAATCGAAGGGGCCAACAAACTCTGATTACCGCGACGTCTTGCGCTGGTTGACCGAGCGCCAACGCGAAATGATCGCCAGCGTGCGCGAGATGGTCGTGCGCGAATCGCCGACCCAGAACAAGCCAGCCTGTGACGATCTGTGCTCCTACCTGGCGCGCGAATTTGAGTGCCTGGGTGGTCGCATCAAGATTCATCGCCAACGTTCGGCCGGGAACCACTTGCAAGTGGATTTCTCCGGCGGCAAAGGCCGCCAGCCAGTGCTGCTGCTCGGCCACTTCGATACCGTGTACGACGTCGGAACACTTCGGACCATGCCGTGGCGCGAGCAGAACGGCCGGCTCTACGGCCCCGGCGTTTTCGATATGAAGAGCGGCATCGCGCAAATGATGTTTGCGCTCTGGGCATTGCGCGAAATCCAGGGCGGCTTGCCGCGCCCGGTTACGGTGCTGCTGGTCTCCGACGAAGAAGGAGGCAGCGCCACCTCACGCGCGCTGACCGAGAAGATTGCGCGAAAATGTGCGGCGGTCCTGGTGTGCGAACCGTCTGGTCCGGGAGGCGCGCTTAAGACCGCGCGAAAAGGCGTCGGATCTTTCGTCATAAAGATCACGGGACAGGCAGCCCACTCGGGACTCGACTTTGAAAAAGGGCATAGCGCTATTCTTGAACTGGCTCATCAAATTCAGGCGGTCTCGCGCCTCACCGATCTGAAACGCGGCGTCACGCTCAATGTTGGAGTCATTCGAGGTGGTACGCGCACGAACGTTATCGCCGCGGAAGCCGAGGCCGAGGTGGACCTTCGCATCGCGAAAAAAGCGGATGGTGCGGTGATGGAACGCAAGGTGCGCAGACTGCGGCCGGTCGATCCGAAATGCAGGATCGAAATTGAGGGCGGTATCAATCGCCCGCCGATGGAGCGGACGAAACAAGTGGTCGCGCTGTTTCAGTTGGCGCAGGAAATTGCCCGCGAGTTGGGTTTCCCTTTGGCGGAGATTGCGGTCGGCGGCGGCTCCGATGGCAACTTCACCGGTGGAATCGGGATTCCGACGCTCGACGGACTAGGTGCAGTGGGTGAGGGCGCGCACGCTACCCACGAATCGATTGTTGCTGCCGAACTGCCGCGCCGGGCAGCGTTGCTGGCCGGATTGATTGAGACCATCGAGTAGCGGGCCCATGAGGAATCGAGCCGAGAATCCTTGCGCAGGTAGATGTCTCATGTGGTTGATTGGAATTGACGGTTCGCTCCCGGAATTGTCATTACGAGCGCAGCGACAATCTGCTGTTGTCTCCGCGCATAGCGAGACGAAGGACCATACTGCCCACTTACTCCTGGCCGACACGCTTTTCGGCGGCAGCGAGGAATCTGCTCTTGTTGCCAGGGAGGTCTCCTCGCGAAAAAAGAGACCAGAGTCCCTACAGGACGGCACAACTGTCTCTCGACGCGAGCGTGCGAGTATCGAATCGTGAACGTGGACGAATTCGCTTTTGACGCCACCTATCCAAAAGCCTAGAATCTGGCCAGAAGCCCGCTACCCCTTGCTAGCCGCAAAACGGGCTGACCGGAGGACTTATGTTTGGTGGAAAGCTTGGCTTGCCCGAGCTGCTGGTCATCGTAGCCATTGCCCTGCTTATCTTCGGTCCGAAAAAGTTGGGAGAACTGGGCAAAGGTTTGGGCGAAGGCATTCGCAATTTCAAGTCGTCGATGAACGAGAGTAATCCGACAACGACCCCGCCTCCGAATCCGACCGAAGACAAGAAGTCGTAATAACGAGATTGCGCAGGGTTCCTCGCGAGATGCGGGGAACCCAAAATCCTCCCCATTGTTTTTCGCTACGCCTTCCTGCGAACTCTTCACAACAGCGCCAGCCCGGTCGCACTTTCTGCCGCGTGCAACATGCGATACACCCGCGGCACCGGAAGTCCTACCACATTGAAGTAGCAACCCTCGATGCGCTCCACCCATCGCGAGGCCATGCCCTGGATGGCGTAGGCTCCAGCTTTGTCCATCGGCTCCCCGCTGGCGACATAGGCAGCGATCTGCGCGTCCGACAGCTCACAAAACACAACCTGCGTGATTTCGGCTTCAGTCTGCTCGAACCCTGGCGCAATCAGACACACTCCGGTGATCACCTGATGAGTTCGTCCCGAGAGAAGCCGCAACATGCGCGCAGCGTCGGCTTTGTCGTTCGGCTTCTCCAGTAGATGCTGGTCGACGACCACGACGGTGTCGGCGCCGAGCACCGCGCTCTCGGGATGACGCGCGAACACCGCGCGCGCCTTGTCGCGGGCCAGCCGTCGCGCGTAGTTCGCAGGCATCTCGTGAGCGTTGGGCTGCTCTGACACATGAGCCGGGTCAATCGTGAATGCGATTGCGGCATTGCGCAACAGCTCGGCGCGACGTGGTGAAGCGGACGCGAGTATTAGAGACATGTATCCTGATTCTATCTAGCGGGTGCGATCAAAAGCATCCCATCACCTGCCGCGCACGTCTGATGTTGGGTGAACGCCGCAAGTCAAACTCTTTCCTACGGCGCAACTCTGCGCGGTAAGGAATCCGACTTTCGTGTCTGGGCGCCGGTCCCACAAGAGATCACGCTTCGTCTGACGCGCGTTGGCGCCGAGCCACAAGACATTCCGATGCGCCGCGATGGTGAAGATTTCCTCGCCGTCGCTCGCCGCCGCCGCGTGGTGACCGTTACGCCTACATTCTCGATGATGGTTCGCCGATTCCCGACCCCGTCTCGCGCTTTCTACCCGAAGGTGTACTCGGTCCATCCGAGATCGTCGATCCCGCGGCGTTCCAGTGGACCGACGACGCTTGGCGCGGGCTTGCGCTTCGCGAATACATCATCTACGAACTCCACGTGGGGACATTCACGCTCGAGGGCACCTTCGACAGCGCCATCGCGAAACTGGAATATCTGAAGCAGTTGGGCATTACAGTCGTCGAGGTGATGCCGGTTTCGGCGTTCCCGGGTGAACGCAATTGGGGATACGACGGCGTATCGCCCTATGCCGTGCAGGCGAGCTATGGCGGCCCCGACGGCTTTAAGCGCTTCATCGATGCCGCACATAGCGTTGGCTTGGCGGTCATCCTCGACGTGGTGTACAACCATCTCGGCCCGGAGGGCAACTACCTGCGCAACTTTGGCCCGTACTTCACCACGCACCACAAAACGCCGTGGGGAGACGCGGTGAACTACGACGCCGCTGGATGTGAACACGTGCGCCGCTACGTCGTGGAAAACGCGCTGTACTGGATTCGCGAGTACCACCTCGACGGCCTGCGGCTGGATGCGGTGCAGACCATCAAAGACGACTCGCCCAAGCACATCCTCGCCGAGATTCAGGAGCGCGTTCAGCACTGGCCCGCGAATTGAAACGCACCGTCAACGTGATTGCCGAGACCGACGAGAACGATTCGCGCTATACACGAGCCGCTCAACAGGGTGGCTATGGATTGAACGCTGTTTGGAGTGACGACTTTCATCATGCCGTGCACGCGTATTTCACTGGCGAACAGCAGGGGTATTACCAGGGCTTCGGCGAGCCCGAGCAGATCGCCCGCGCCCTGCGTGAGGGCTACGTTTTTCAGGGCGAACATTATCCCTTCTGGAATGCTCCGCGCGGTAGCAGCGCGAAGGATATGCCGCTGCCGGCAAATATCATCGGCCTGCAAAACCACGACCAGGTGGGCAATCGAGCGAAGGGCGAACGGCTCAGTATGCTTACTCCACGAGGCGCGCGGAAGCTAGCAACTGCACTGTTGCTGCTGGCCCCGCATACGCCGCTGCTGTTTATGGGCGAGGAGTACGACGAGACCGCGCCCTTCCAGTTCTTCGCCGACTTTCAGGATCCCAAACTGCGAAAAGCGGTCAGTCGAAGGCCGGCGCAGCGAGTTCAAGGACTTCGACTTCAGCGAAGTGCCCGATCCGGAAGATCCGGAGACCTTTCGCCGCTCGAAGTTGACATGGGATGCAGGGCCGCAGCACCGCGACATGCTGGAGTGGTATCGGCAGCTGCTGCGACTGCGCAAGCAGCACGTCACCGATGGCCAACGTACGGCTGATGCGCAATACGCCGAAGGCGTGCTCACCATGCAGGTTCCAGCGACGAATCCAAAGATCATGGTGCAAGCCGCGCTGGAGCGCGGACGATCATTGCCCAACCTAGAAGAAGGTTGGCGAGAAGTGTTGCGGTCGGACGAAGATGGCTACGCAGTAAATATTTGGGTACGATGATTCCGAACAGCTCAGTTTGACCTCGCGGCTTTCAGACTAGGTTGATGCCGTAAACCAGTCCGCGCACCAGCGGCAGCCTGACCAATCCAGCCGAAAAACAGGATTGCCAGCCGGCCAGCGCCTCCACGATCCTGGTCATTCTTCCGCCGGCTCGCTCTCAACCTGCCGTGCTCTTTCGCCGTCGCCGCTCGCTCTCCCTCATCATTTCGCTAATATCCGCCGCTGGACGTATCTCGATTGTTCCACAGTTCAACTTCACTCCCGGACTTTGGGAAATGAGCTGAATTGCGTGATTCAGATCTCGCGCTTCCAGCACCTGAATTCCACCCAATTGCTCCTTGGTTTCCGCGTACGGACCGTCTGTCACGGCAACCTTTCCGTTCTTCCAACCCACGGTCACCGCCGTGTTGGCGGGTTGAAGAGGTTCCTCAGCGACCAGATGCCCGTTCTTCCGCAGTTCGTCGTTGTAGCTGAAACACTCGTCCAGCACGGTGTTGCGCTCGCTCTCAGACATGTTTTCGAACTTGCCGGGCTCGAGGTATCCCAAACAGATGTATTTCATCGATTCCTCCTTGCTTCCTGTGACTCCTTGTTTCCTTGTGACTCGCCGTAGCTCATCGTTCTGTTATCAGATAGTCGTTTCGGGAGACCGAAAATCGACAGCAGAGGCGAACGATTATTATTTTCAATTGCTCGAGCCGCCTCGCGAGAAAACGGCGCTCCGGCTGTTGGGGCGCAAGGGCTAAAGTGTCTGCGTGAGAACTCGAATTTGAAAGCTACTGTGGAATGAGAACACCAAAGGCCGCCGAAAAAACCAGCCCGCAAGGCGGAACAATGATAGCCCAGGGCGTGAGAGTCTGGGTGAGAACTCATTTCAAATTAGCTAGGTGGAATGAATTACTCACGAACCAGCCCCGCAGTGGTGAAAGAGTCTAGCCCAGCATGGAGCCGCCGGCGGAATGCTGGGTAAAGTGGGTAATTAATCCGAGCCCTGTAGGGGCGACAGTTGTTCTCACACAGACTCGTGAGCCCTGGGTAAAGTGGGAACGAGTCCCGTAGGACGGCACTAGTTCTCACGCTGACAAACCCGGTATATATTGCGATTTTCTTACCAGTAAGATACTGGCGAAAATCTTACTTCGCTTACTTCTTGCTAAAGTAAAAATATTATACTGAGGTACTATGAGAACTCCCTTTACCACCCGCATCTCTTCCCGCGGACAGATCGTCATTCCTGGTCCTGTTCGCAAGGCGCTCGCGATCGAACCCGGGACGGCATTCCTGGTCATCGCGAGAAAAGACACTATCGTGCTTCACCGCTTGCAGGAGCCGCCGTGGCAGTTCTTCGACGACATGGTCAGGCAAGCCAGGAAGCAAGGTCGCCAGCACGACGCCGCCATGCAGGGGTTCGCGAAAGTTATGAAGAAGCTGAGGTACGGGCGGTAACCAAGGTCGGGGCGGTTTCCGGACGCCGGTGCCCCCACTCAAGGACCCGAAGAGTGGAAGTGGAGCAGCTTCCCTGCTTGCGGCGAGAGGGCTTGGTAAAAGTGAATTGTCGGGAATGGCCGCTCAGGATAACGTGTTCCGCCTCGCGGTCCCACTCATTCGAAACCCGCGAATGAGTAGGGCAGCCGGCGGAGCTTCCGTTCCCGTCGCGCCAAGCCGGCCGGTAACGCCTTCGAATTCGCCCTTCTCGATCTGCGCCAAACAGATGTTTCATTGTTCTTCCCATCGTGGCGGGCAGAATCTTCTAACGTCAACGACGAACCATTCTGAACTCATTCTCGATTTTCGATTCGAATTCCTGGTTTGACATCGTGACTCCCGCCCGAGGTCCGGCACCCGAGGTGGCGAACGTATATCAGGAGGTTATCGATAAGTAATCAGTAGATTAGAGCCTGTACAGCAGTTAGTGACACTCTGCATGAATATGATTTCAGAACTTATAAAGTCGTCTAGCAATACGTATAACGTTGTGATGGAAACTTATTGATACAACATACGGTTATTTAAAGCTCTACTTGGCAATACCAGCAATTACTTATTAGAGTGTTCTGCTGTTCTAGGACCATAATTTACATACTGTGTTGAAAATAAGGATGTTATATGTTAATAGTACGGTATAATAATCAGTTCAGATAAATATTTTTGGTTGACAACTAACCTGCGGTATGTTCCTATTGTAAAAGGGCCGAACCTTAGGCGGGAGTCACAATGTCAAACCAGGAATTCGAATCGAAAATCGAGAATGAGTTCAGGATGGTTCGTCGCTTACTTGCACTCGCACTAATGCAAGGAAAGTCGAAAGGCCAACAGATTGAGCTGCTGTCTGATGCCGGGATGGAGCGCCAAGAAATCGCGCACCTTGTAGGCACAACGGTGGGAACCGTGAGTGTAGAGGTCTCGAATCTCAAGAAGCGGAGGTCAAAGGAAACTCGTGGCAGAAGAACCCAGGACTGAACTAGAAAAGTCGTTGAGAGCTCTGTTGTTAGTTAGCTTGGACCCATTGAAGCAACAGCAGCAAATCATGATTTTGCACAAAGCAGGCTTCGGGCCATCCGAGATCGCAGCCGTAATCGGCTCAACCTCTAACACTGTGAATGTTCGACTTTCTGAAATCCGCAAGCGTGTTCGAAAGAGCAAATCGAAGTGAGGAGGGTTGTGTGATGGAAAAAGACCTTCAGGCCCAAATTCTCGCAACCCTGCAAGACTTGCTCATTTTCCAGATGGCTGCACAAGGGGTTCCGCAGGGGCAAATCCGTGAGGCTGTCGGACTCGATATGAATCGCGTAAACCGAATCGCCAAGTTGGCAAAGAAGTCTGCAAGATCGGAGGAGTGAGATGGCAGAAGCGGGATATCCAGAACTCATCAAGCGATTGGATGCGGTGATCGGTCTGCTGGTCGTGACGCTGCCGCAGCCGGAGCAACCACGTTCTCTGCGAGACCAAATCAAGCTGCTTGACGCGGCGGGCATGTCGCCATCAGAGATCGCGCGCATCGTAGATAGGCCAACGACGTCAATCAATTCCGAACTTGCTCGAATACGAGGCTCGAAAAGTGGGAAGCCGCGGAAGAAGGAGTAGCCGATGCCAAGTGACGGAACAGAACGACTCGTCGAGCTGTTGGAAAAAACTCTAATGATTCAGCTTCATGCGATGGGAGTCGTGCAAGGCGACATCGCCAAAATGCTGAACAAGAGCAAGACCGACGTGAACAATTTCTTGAAGCCGATTGCGAAGGGGAGGTGATAAATGGTCCTCAACGTATCCGATAGTTCCTCGCACCGGAGAGATCAGATCGCCAACCTCTCCGAGTTGCTAGCGAACGCGCCAACTCGACAGGCTCTCGTCAGAGCGGTCTATTTCGGCAAGAAGCGATTGAAATCTGTCGGCGTTCTTGCGGCAACGCTTGGGATCACGCCTAAGCGCGTTACAGAAATCGGCAAGCCATTGGTGAACCGCGCTTTCGCGCAAGAGCGGATTCTTGAGAATCAGCGAAAGACGACTGCATACGCCAAGCTCGACAATCGCCAGCACGATGTAAAAGAGGCGTTGAAACTGGCTACGAACAGGGAAAAACGGGAGGCCTATCACACGAAGTCCAATCCGAAGATCAGGGTTGTGGGCCACACCGTCACCATCAAGGCTCCGTTCGTTCCTAAAGCGAATAGTCTTTCAGTGGACGACGTGAAGGAATTTCAGAAAGTGAAATCGGTGAAAGATGTCCCTGCCGAGCTTTCCCCTGTTCGCTTGCCAGAAGCGATCGTCAAGAAAGGCATTGTAAAATTGCTCGGGGAACAACTCGATCCAAAAGATTGGGGCGGAGAGTTGAACGACGTGTTCACTACTCGAATGACTGTAAACGGCAAGCGGAAAAGGGCGGCGTTTGCACTCAAGGGTCCGGCGAGGAAGGGCGCATTGGTGCCCAAGATGATGGGTTCAAACGGTGATCAAGTTCAGCGGCTGTTCGCGAGTCCGGCCCAAGTCTTTTTCGTTCAATACGAAGGGGAAATAAAGGAGAGCATTGTGGATCTTATGGCGAGATTGGCAATCGCAAAAGCCGTGACCGAGGGGCAAGTGTACTACGGCACGATTGACCTGACTGACAGGTATCGGTTGAGGTTAGCGTACCCGAAGGCATTCGCTGTTTGAAAAGTTGAGGGATCCGTATTATGCCGCCAACCAACGAAGAGAAACTTCTCGGTGAATTGAAAGACAAATTGGATGTGCTTATCAAAGTTGTGAGCATTCAAGTGGGAGAGGACAAAAGCACGACCGAGCGCGCACGATTGTTGAAAATGGCTGGAGTCGACAATCAGACTATCGCGGATGTTCTCAATACGTCGGTTCCGGTCATACGAACACTGACGTCGAACCTGCGTAAGAAGGGGAGCACGCGATGAAAGAGGAGTCGAATGACCGCTTGGAGCGTTTGCTCGCGCTGCTGCTAATCCAGAACATGAAAAGTGCGAATATGGCCGCCAAGGCACGCGAACTGAGCATTGCGGGATTCACGAATGTTGAAATCGCAGACCTTCTGGGTACCACTGCCGCTGTCGTAGGGCAAAGCCTTTACGCGGCGCGGAAGGGAAAGAAAAGGTAGGTCGTATGCCTCGCGTTCGGGATTTTAGAAATCTGGCGTTTCAGCCCGAGCGGATTGCCCGCTGCGGTCGAAACATTGGTGCCGACCTCTACTGGAAGCTCTACGTGATCGAGAATACGATCCGCATCGTAATCCACTCAGTTCTCAGTGCTCAGATCAATCCGAACTGGTGGACGGTTGCTGTAGACCCGAAGATTGTTGGTAATGCGCAACGATTCCGAAAGAGTTACGTCGCGAAGCCACAGAATGCTTCACCCGGCATACACGACATCCATCTTGTTTTCTTGAGCGATTTGACCGAAATAATACGAGCGAACAGTCACCTTATCTCTAGCGTGGTGCCGACTACGAATCAGTGGATCGCGACGTTGGAGGGGATTCGACTGCCGCGCAACCTTGTCGGCCACATGAATTTTCCAAACACCTACGATCGCAATGCCGTCGATGCCGCCTATATCCAGTTGCCGGCATTGTTGGGTCACTTGGCGGCATATCCGATTCCGATAACTATTCCGAAGTGAATCTTGAAGTGTGAAAGAACCGGGGACAGACTTGGCGCCGGCATTGTCCGACTCCCGCCTCTTCGGCTCCGCTCAGGGCAGGCTCTTCCCCAAAAACGCGAAGGAACGGGGCACCCAATGTTCATTTGCTTAGCAGAGTTCTTGCCTGAGCCAGCCGCCCATCATTCCTCGTCAGGGCAACGCAGGAATTTCCGGGCTACCTTTCCTGTGCTGGGTGCCAGATGTGCAGAATTTCAACGGCATCGTCCTTCGCGCGGTAGGCGATGATATGCGGCAAGCGCCGCTGCAATAATTCGCGGGTGCCTTCCTCACGTCCCTTGCGTCCACGCAGCGGAAACTTTTTTAATGAGCGGGCAGATTTGCGGATCTCAATGACAGTGGGCCGTGCTAAATGAGGTTCGTGTTCTTTCAGGTAATCGTAGATGTTTTGCAAGTCCGCTGCGGCCGTGGGCGTCCAGCGAATACGCATCAGGAGTTAAGCATCCGCTCGATGCGTGCTTCCATCTCTTCCTCTTCGATAAACTCCCCCCGGTCGGCCTGCGCGATGCCCGCTTGTACGGCGGCGCGAAACCGGGCGTCCTGCTCAAGCAGACGTAAGGCGGCATCCTTCACCAACCGCTCGGTGTCCGTACCGGCATGACTGGCGATTTGGGATAACTGCGCTTCCTGCTCGGGGGTGAAATGGACTTCCATGACTGCCAGTCTAGGAGCGCGAGTCTATGCTGTCAACGAGGCTTTTTGCTCGTGACTGTTTCGGTGCGGGTGCCCCACACCTTCGCGGGTTTCGAATGTGCGGGATCAAGGGTCGGTCGAGCTACTTGCACTCCCACTCATTCCAAAAGCAGGAATGAGTGGGGCACCCGAATGTTTATAGGCTTCCGGTTGGGACTGCGCCTGCACGCTCATAACCGGCGGCGTAGCTTATCGCCTGATTTTTCTGTCACTGTTTTACGTAACGAAGCGCAACACATCCAGATCTAAAAACCTTTGACTCAGCAAATTTCAGTTGTAATCTCTCCCGCAGGCTGACGCCTTCCAACAACCGTCTGCCTTCTCCTACGATGATGGGCGAAACCACAAAACGATACTCATCGACCAGGCCAAGCTCTATAAGTTGTGAAGGAACATCTACCCCACCGACTAAAATATTTTTGCCTTGTTCCTGCTTCAATTTAAGTATTTCGTCGCGAAGATTCGTACGAACAATTCTTGTATTCCCCGCCTCGGCGCTGTCTAAGGATCGTGAGAAAACCAGTTTGTTGGTGGAGTCAAATGCTTCAGCAAATTCGCGGTCTGCTTTCGTCGCAGACTGATCTTTGGCGACCTCCGGCCAATAAGGCACCATCAATTCATAGGTTTTACGCCCGAAGACTTGCAGGTCAACGCCTCGCATGAGGTCGGTAAAATATTCAAGTGTTTCGTCATCAGCACTTACCTTAGTGTGGTCGCAGCAGCCATCGATGGTGATGTTGATTGCGAAGATTACATTTCTCATTTGATTGTCCTGCCCCCCTTGTGTACCAGCGCTTGTGCGCTCTTTGTACAATTCGGTTTAGCGACCTTCTGTTCCGTCCGACCACCGTTGCACAGCAATCACGAACTGCGTCAGGTGCTCCACGGGGTCGTTCACAGCAACGACAGGGGAACCCGGCAGATTCGCTCCCCAAATTGCGGGGTCGGTGTCGGTATAGAAAAACATGAGGTGAGAAGGCCAGTGGGGACTGACGTCGCCGCCGTATCCTTCCTTGGACATCATGTAGCACATGGCCCCAGGCTCCATTGGCGGCAGTTCTTTCTTGGCGAGGGCAGCGGCGATGGCCTCATTCATCTGTGCCGGCGTGCGTCCCGCCAGTCCCCACTCGGTCTCTTTGGTAAGGCGCAGAAGGTAAGAACGTGCGGCCGGTGCATTAACACACATGGGAACCCGCACTTTCGGATTCCAAAAGTCAGCCTCCGCAGCGGATGTCCACGAGCGTCCCACGATACACACGAAGCCGTTCGTGCCTTTGACTGCCGTTTCGAAACCATGACGTTCAAGAACCTGTACCTCTGCATCGCGTGCAATGGATTCCGGTGCTGCACTGCGCGCCAGGGCGATTTCGGCGGCTTGGTCGGCCATGAGGTACTGGTCGACCGGGGCCATCTTCGGATACGGCGTCGCGGCACCCTGCGCCACCGCCTGGTACGCCGCACCGAGCACAACCAGCAGTGCAAGGCTTTTGATTGCGATTGCGCCAATCTTCTTTTTTCGCATTGTTTTCCTCCTGAGAGTGGGCTGTCTGTGACCGCCGGCTTATTGCGCGAGAATGACATCTGCGCAGCTTTGGAAACCTGGTGGTGGCCGTCACGGAGCGAACCTCGCGGCTGGCGTCGGGACACGACAATCCCGCACCAGCGCGCGGCGGCCCGGACTGTTTACTTGCTTCCGCCGGGTCCTTATTCCGGAGCCGGGAAGAATAGAAGTTCGCGCACCTCGCCGGGCACATCGCAGGCGATGGCAGCCCTCTTCGCCCATGCGAGCGCCTCGTCCATATTGGCGGCTTCCAGTATCCAAAATCCGCCCATGTGCTCCTTGGTCTCGGTGTACGGCCCGTCGGTGACGAGCACCTTGCCGTCGGGCTGCTTGCGCACCGTCTTTGCGTTGCCAGCCGGGGAAATGCCGCAGGCGAACTTCCTCGCGCCGGCAGCAATCAATTCGCGGTTGAGCGCGTGGATCTCTTCCATCATCTCTTCAGTTACGGTGGACGGGTCGAAGTCGTCGGGTAGGTAGTTACAAACCAGATATTGTGGCATGACCTTTTCTCCTTGCTTTCTGTAATGGCCTTTGGCGGGCCGGTTGCCCTGCCTTCACGACATAGTCGAACGGCCGGGGTGGAATTCGACACATAGTCCAAGAAATTTTGCTTCTTCCGGATGTTCACCGCAATCCATTGGTCGAAAGACTGGAGAAACGTTCCGTCTGTCCCCAGTTTTATGCTCGACGCCTACTGGTTATGATAGCCGTCGCTCGGTTCAATCGGGATGCGCGTCGCGAAGAATACAGGAGAACAAAATGACAACAAAAGGAAAAGTCCTGGTACTAGTCTCGAGCGGTCACGGCTTGCCCTTGAAAGATGGCAAGGTTTATGCCGGCGCTGGCTACTACCTCAACGAGCTGACGGTTCCGGTTCGCGCTCTGATGAAGGAGGGCTACGAAATCACCTTCGCCAACCCCAAAGGCAACACGCCACAATTGGATGTCAATTCAGCTATAGCCCAGTTCTTCGGTGGGGACGAGGCCAAGCTTCAGGACTATCTAAAATTCCGCGACAGCCTGACTGGGCTCAAAAATCCAACTCGTATCTCGGATGTCATCGCATCAGGCCTGGATCAATATGACGCTGTTTTCGTCCCCGGCGGCCATGGCCCGATGATGGATCTTCTCGATGATCCCGACGCCGGCACCGTGATGAGACACTTTCATAAAACATCGAAGCCTACGGCAGTGCTCTGCCATGGTCCGATTTCACTACTCTCGGCTCTGCCGAATTCGACCGAGGTGGTGGCCGCGCTGTCGGCGGGCGATGCCGCTG
This sequence comes from uncultured Acidobacteriaceae bacterium, assembly GCA_963721155.1. Classification (GTDB taxonomy): domain Bacteria; phylum Acidobacteriota; class Terriglobia; order Terriglobales; family Acidobacteriaceae; genus Bog-257. The sequence goes on from CAVRID010000014.1 coordinate 147,412, forward strand.
GAGCACGCGCCAAGGCTCAAGGCTGGATCTATTCCGGATATAAGATGACTATCTTTTCGACAGCCGAAGAACAGCAGCGGGAGCCGCTTGAGATTGGTGGTAAGGTCCTCTTCTACCCGGACTTCGCTTTGCGTACGGCGGGCGGTGACGTAAGTGTGGTCGCTCCATGGCAGAGCTACGTTCTTCAAGATCGCGAGCTGATCTCAGGTCAGAACCCGTTCTCTGATGAAGCGCTTCTGAAACTTCTTCTAGCGGCACTCAACGGGAAGAAAAAGTGAGTCGGTAAGAGTGGCCGGTAAGTCTATCCGGATTGGAGTCGTCAATGAGCAGCGTACAAATCGAACAGAAGAGCTATGAGATGCCCCCGAAAGAAGGGATCAGCATCGCGCATTTTCTCACCGTCGCCGACGTCGAGCGATCGGCTCGCTACTACGAAAAGGTCTTCGGCGCTCGCATTCTGACCATGGGTGACGGCAACGCGCCTCCGTACCTTCAGCTGGCGAATATCTGGATGATTCTGAACGTTGGCGGCGGGCCAACCCCGGATAAGCCGACGGTAACGCTCAGCGTCCCCGACCCGAATCACATCAACAGCTTTATGAATTTCCGCGTTGCGGATATTCAAGCGTGCTATGAATTATGGAAAAGTCGAGGAGCCGAGTTCATCACGGAGCCGATACCCAAGTACGGCGAGATACGCTGCTACATCCGCGATCCTGACGGCTATATCATCGAAGTCGGACAGAGCACCGACCTCAAGTACGGTTAAAGCCCGGCGTGGACGGGATGCGGGCTTAGACGCATGCGAGTGTCCGCTTAGGAGGCCGAGGCTGCTCTCGGCGCGGGTGCGGCCTCGGGCGGAGACTAAAGATGAAGTGTGCGCTCAGGCCGGCGTTGCGAAAAGTGGCGGCCTGGCTTGCAAATTGGATTCCACATCAGTCCGCGTCTCAGATGACCGTTGGTCCGCAAGTGAATGGGTCGTGTTGCGGAGACGATGAATATTCTCAGATTCGGCTGGGTGGGGCCGGCGCTGGCTGTACCGGAACATCATTTTTGCGATCATCTTTTGACACCTCGCACCAGCCGAAGTACAAGGGAAGGAGCTGCCGATGAATCGCGTGGTCTATCGCACCATCCAGATCGACGGCCTATCAATTTTCTACCGGGAAGCTGGGGCGAAGAATGCAGAGACGCTTCTGCTGCTGCACGGACTTCCGTCATCGTCGCGCATGTTTGAGCCGCTTTTCGAACGGCTATCAGATCGCTATCACCTAATAGCGCCTGATTATCCCGGTTTCGGTCACAGTGACTGGCCAGACCCGAAGAAATTCGCATATACGTTCGGCCATTACGCCGAGATCATGAACCATTTCACTGAGGCACTGGGACTCTCGCGCTACATCGTATATATGCAGGACTACGGTGGCCCCGTCGGCTTTCGCATGATACTAGCGCATCCGGAGCGAGTGGAGGCGCTCATCGTGCAGGACGCCGTCGCCCACAACGAAGGCCTGGGAGCAAATTGGAAAACGCGCCGGGAGTTCTGGGTCGATCGTGCTGCCAATGAGAGCGCATTGCGCACCAACCTCTTGTCGCTCGAGGCCGCGCGAGCGCGACACGTCGGAAACGATCCCAACGTAGAACGCCACGATCCTGACCTCTGGACCGATGAGTTCTATTTTCTGAATCGGACCGGGCAGGCCGAGATCCAAAGCGATCTTTTCTATGACTACCGAACAAATGTGGAGTCCTATCCGAAATGGCAGACCTGGATGCGCGAAAAGCAACCGCGCCTGCTTGTGATCTGGGGCAAATATGAAACGTCTTTTGACCCGAGCGAGCCGGAGAGCTACCGCAAGGATGTTCCGAACGCCGAAGTTCGCATTGTTGACGGTGGGCACTTCGCTCTGGACACGGCTGCCGAAGAGATCGCTGCCTTGGTGAACGGCTTTATGGCGTCTTCCCGGAAGTGAGGGCTCGGCGTGCTTTCGTGCGGTGGATTGGTCGTCGTGGTTCTGCCTTGAACAGTCACTCGCTCTGACATCGAAAGGCGTATCAAATGGGCGGCACAAATGGACTGAAAGAGACCCCGCGCGTGACCGCGCCTGTCGCGTCGAACCCGCTCAGTGTGAACATTTTTACCGCGCCGGGAAAGGCTATGGTCGGCGAGCGGCCAAGGCCCTTCGGAGAAGCGCTCGGCTTTGACCCGATCACGTCGACTTTAATCTTCGGCGAGCACGACGCGGTACTGGTAGACGCAATGACGACCGTGGCTGAGGCCGAGGCTCTCGCGGATTGGGTTGCATTGCACAATCGCAACCTGCAGACCATCTATATAACGCACGCTCATTTCGACCACTTCTACGGTCTGAGCATTCTCCTCGACCGTTTTCCGGGCGCTCGGGCGATAGCAACGCCCAAGACGGTGGAGGCGGGGTGCCCCTCGATAAGAGAGAAGGCGTTGTCAAGCGAAAGTTCTCCTGAGCGGTGGGTGAACACCACTGGCTTCGTGCTGAGGTTGGTCACAGCTGAGGACTAACACCGGAGAATCTCGCGATTGATCATTCTTCGGTGGAACCTGCTTCGTTCCACCAACCATCGATTCGGCCAAAAACTTCGACCATGATTCTTCTATGCGAACCTCCAGCCGCCGTCGCCGGTGCGAAAGTGGAAAACATCTTTTCGTTTTCCAAGGCCGCAGGCCGTCTTTTGCACCGGTCGGTCTGGAGGCGAGAGCGCCCAATCAACACAGCGGTCTAGCTTGCGCCGACCAGGGGCACCCGCGGGCTGCTCTCGATGCGAACGATCTCTGGATACGGGGTGTGGGTGCGTAGCATCCAGTAGAGTCGTACCGCCAACCGTCTCGCCGCCGCTACCTTGGCGATGCCTTTCGGCTTGCTGTGGCAGCGGTGAGCGTATTGTTTGCGAAAACTTTCATCCAGTCGGACCACGCTGTGCGCCGCTTCCACCAGCAGCATGCGCAGAAAACTATTGCCCTGCTTGCTGATGGCGCCCAGCCGTTGCCGCCCTCCCGAGCTGTGCTCGCGCGGAATCAGGCCTAGATAGCTAGCCACTTGTTTGCCGCGCGCAAAGCGAGTCACATCGCCGATGGTCAGCACGAACGCCAGCGCCGTGATCGGTCCCACGCCCGGCTGGGTCAGCAGCAATCGTGCCTGCGGATCTTGCTCGGCCGCTTGTTGCGCGGCTCGATCCAGCGGAGCAATCTGCTGATCCAGGTAGATCAGCAACTGCAGCAGGTCCTGACGCCGGCATCCCGCCCAACCGGTCAGCGGCAACTGGCGAAAGGCTTTCTGTCCCGCCACACTCCACAGCCGCGACTTCTTCTGCATCCCCTGGTTCATCGCCAGGTGTTGCAGTCCGTTTTTCACCCGGCTACGAATCTGCACCAGTTTGTGGCGATGAATCAGCAGCTGCCGCAGATCGCGCTGCTCGGCGCTCGGCACCCACAGCCGCGGAAAGCGGCCTTCCCGCAGCAGCTTCAGCACATGCCCAGCGTCGCGCCGGTCGTTCTTCTGTTTGCGCACGTAGCTGGCGCGGATTTCGGCGGCATCGCCCACCCACACTTCATGCCCTAGCTGATTTAACAGATCGAGAAACCACTGACTGTTGCCCGTGGCCTCCAGCCCAATCAACGACGGTACCGGCAGCTGCCGATACCAGCGTTCGGCTTCGCCATCGCCGTTCATGAGCTTTTGTTCACCGGTTTCTCCCGTCTCCGTATCTAACCAAGCCACTTGCTGCCACCGCGGATGGTAATCACACCCTACAATAAGCATGGAAGGCTCCTTCCTTCCCCAGTGTCTTAGTCCTCAAACCAAGACTACCGGATCGAAGCGAGCCTTCTCTCTTATCTAATCAACTCATTCGCGGGGTTCGAATGAGTGGGTTCCGCGAGTCACAGCCTCCGGTACGTCCCATCACAGACGGGAATGATCTGCCCCCGATACGTTCGTGGCATGACGAGAGGTTTGGAGCGCTTGGTATGGTGGGCACGACCTGCACTTCATCACCTGCAGTTGTTATCGGCGCCGTTCAGAGCTTAGCAGCGGCGAGCGCCGTGACCTGTTCCTGCGTGTCTTGGAGCGCGCCCGGCAAAAGTATCGCTTTGTCGTAATCGGCTACGTGGTGATGCCCGAACACTTCCATCTTCTGATAACCGAGCCGGAAGTGGAAACTCCTGCTGTGGCGATGAAAGTGGTGAAAGAGCGATTCACGAAACTGCTTCACCACGGCGGCATGCGCACGGGCCCAATCTGGCAAAAGCGTTTCTACGACTTCAATGTGTGCAGTACGGAAAAGCGCATCGAGAAACTACGCGAACCGGGGTCCCCGACGAGCGCCGGTTTTGCGTTCGTTGGGGTGGTAGATGCACCGGAACCCGGTGAAGCGAGGTCTGGCAGAAAAACCCGAAGAGTGGGAATGGAGTAGCTTCGGCAGCTATGCCTTTGGCGAAGAGGGCTTGGTAAAAGTGAATTGTCAGGAATGGCCACTCAGGATAACGTATTCCGCCTCGCACCCACTCATTCGAAACCCGCGAATGAGTGGGGCACCCGGCGACGTTCACGACCTCTGCCGGTTTCGTGAAAATCGACAGCTATCCCAATTTTCATTTCAGCTGCCGAATCCGCTCCCGCAGGAATTGCCGCTCTGGTTCCTGTTGGGTCAGCGCTAGAGCTTTTTCATAAGACGACCGTGCCTCAGCTGTCCTGCCGAGCCTGCGGTACATATCTGCGCGGGCGGAATGCGCCAGGTAGTAATTTGCCAATTCGCCATGTGCCAACACCGCGTCGATTTGCGCCAGACCGGCCTCTGGACCATCGCACATGGCAATGGCCACGGCACGATTGAGCTCCACAATTGGCGAAGGCTGAATTCGTAGCAACTGGTTGTAAAGCGCAACAATCTGCCGCCAGTCGGTCGCAGCGGCCGCCGCCGCCTCCGCATGAACGGCCGCAATCGCAGCTTGCAAAGTGTAAGCACCGAAGCGGCGGGAGTTCAGGGCTTTCTCCAGCAAGGCCACTCCCTCCGTGATCTGCTCCCGGTTCCAGAGCGAGCGATCCTGGTTCTCCAGCAAAATCAGCTCTCCGGTGGGAGAGGTCCTCGCGGCGCGACGGGATTCCTGTAGCAACATCAGGGCAAGCAGCCCCGTTACTTCGGAGCCCAGGATTTCCGGAAAAACGCCTTCCGGCTCTGGCTGGAGTTCGGTCAGCAACCGGCCCAGTCGAATCGCTTCGCCAGTTAGCTCGGCCCGCGTTACCTCCGCTCCTGCCGCAGCCGAATAACCCTCGTTAAAGACGAGATAGATGACCTGAAGCACCGCGCCCAGCCGCTCCGGCAATTCCTCGGGCGTCGGCACCTCATAGGGAATCCGTGTCTCTCGAATCTTTGCCTTGGCGCGCACAATGCGCTGCGCCAGCGTACGCGGGGTGGTAAGGAAGGCCTTGGCTATCTCCTCGGTTGTCAGCCCGCAGACCTCACGCAAGGTGAGCGCAACGCGCGCTTCCGGCGCCAGAGATGGATGACAGCAGGTAAAAATCAGGCGCAGCCGATCATCTTCAAGGCTGTCCTCTTCATTGGAGCTTTCGGCCGAACTCGATTGCGCTTCGAGATAGCGCACGAGCTCGTCCTGCGACGCATCGAATCGTGCCCGTCGACGCAGAGTATCAATGGCTTTGAATCGGGCCGTCGAAATCAACCATGGCCGCGGGTTGCCGGGCACTCCACTGCTCGGCCACAGGCTCAGCGCAGCCGCAAAGGCTTCGTGCATCGCCTCCTCGGCAAGATCGAAATCACCGAGCAAGCGGATCAGAGTCGCCAGGATCCGTCCCGAATCTACGCGATAAAGGGAGTCGAGCAATTCGCGTATCTGCTCGGCGGAATGCTCGGACATGACGACGACCTTAGCAAACCAGCTACCCCGAATCAATTCGGCAAATGGCGGATCGATGCAAAGTACCCAGGTCGTGCCTCCGAAATCTGGGCAACAGAAACGCTTCCTCGGTTGACTCAAAATCTGAAGGCGCACATTTTCAGCTGCGCCCTTACGCTTTTTTGTTATTGTTCATGTCATCACGAGCGGGCTTTTTAGCCCCGAGGAATCTGCGGTTCCTTCATCACAACGAGTTCTTCAGTAATCTCTTCAGCCGTTGAGAAACTGTAATGTTGAGACTAATTTCGATTTCCCTCAGGGGCTGGAGCCCAACTCTCCGCGCACCCCTAACGACACGGCTGAAGCCGTACCCTTATCAAACCCTGAGACCCAGGTACGAACAGCTTGAATTGGGCGGTCGCAATCGCACTTGCGACGCTGCGCATGATGAACGTCCCACTCTTGCGTACCCCGTGCGCCTCGCTTTTCTCCTGTAGAATCGAGGTAGCGCCCAGCTATCTCGCATGGATCCATCACTCATCCGAAACTTCGCGATCATCGCCCATATTGATCATGGGAAGAGCACGCTTGCCGACCGCCTGCTCGAGCTTACCGGCTCGCTGACGGCGCGCGAGATGCAGGCGCAGGTGCTCGACGCGATGGATTTGGAGCGCGAACGCGGCATCACCATTAAGGCGCATTCGGTGCGCATGATGTATCCCGCGGCCGACGGCAAGACTTATCAGCTCAACTTGATCGACACTCCGGGCCACGTGGACTTCAGCTACGAAGTCTCGCGCTCGCTGGCCTCGTGCGAAGGCGCGCTTCTGGTAGTGGATGCATCGCAGGGTGTCGAGGCGCAGACGCTAGCCAATGCCTACATCGCCATCAACAATGGGCTGGAGATCATTCCTGTCATCAACAAAATTGATTTGCCCAGCGCCGATATCGACCGCACCAAAGAGATGATCGAGAGCGCGGTCGGTCTGGACGCTTCGCATGCGCTGGCCATCAGCGCCAAGACCGGTGTTGGCGTGCCCGAAGTGCTGGAAGCGGTGGTGAAGCGCATTCCTCCACCCAAGGGGCGGGCCAGTAATCAATTGCAGGCGCTCATCTTCGATTCGTGGTTCGATTCCTATCGTGGCGTGGTTGTCCTGGCGCGCGTCATCCAAGGCACGCTCTACAAGGGCCAACGTATTCGGCTGATGTCGAACGGCCGCACCTTCGACGTGGAGACCCTCGGAGTTCTGACGCCCAAGCCGATCGAGGTGGACGAGCTATCCGCTGGTGAAGTTGGTTTCCTGACCGCAACCATCAAGACGGTCGCCGATTGCAAGATCGGCGACACCATCACCGACGATCATCATCCCGCGATCGAGCCGCTGCCGGGCTTCGAAGAGCTGAAGCCCATGGTCTTCGCCGGCCTCTATACGGTTGACGCACACGAGCACACCTTGCTGCGCGAGGCGCTGGAAAAATTGCGGCTCAACGATTCGTCGTTCTTCTTCGAGCCGGAAAGTTCGGTGGCGCTGGGCTTCGGCTTTCGCTGTGGGTTTCTCGGTCTGCTGCACATGGAGATCATCCAGGAGCGACTGGAGCGCGAATACAATCTTGACCTCATCACCACGGCTCCAGGCGTGCGCTACAAGATCACGCTCACCGATGGCAGCGTGATCGAGGTGGATAATCCCTCGCGCTGGCCCGACCCCAGCGAGATCGCCAAGATTGAAGAGCCCGTGATCCTGGCCACCATCCTTACCAACGAGGAATACGTTGGTGGCATCCTGAAGTTGGTGGAAGACAAGCGCGGCAAACAGAAAGGCTTCGAATACGTAAGCTCCACGCGCGTCATGTTGAATTATGAATTGCCGCTGAACGAGATTGTGCTCGACTTCTATGACAAGCTGAAGACCATCTCGCGCGGCTATGCTTCGCTCGATTATCACCTCACGGGAAGTTGGGAGTCGCCGATGGTGAAACTCGACATCCTGGTTTCGGGCGATCCCGTGGATGCGCTTTCCATCATCGTGCACCGCGACTTCGCCTATGATCGCGGCAAGGCCCTGGTCTCCAAGATGAGACAACTGATACCGCGGCAGATGTTCGAAGTTGCCATCCAGGCGGCCATCGGCGCCAAGATTATTTCTCGCGAGACCGTCGCCGCCCTGCGCAAGAATGTCATCGCCAAGTGTTATGGCGGCGACATCAGCCGCAAGCGCAAGCTGCTGGAAAAGCAGAAGGAAGGCAAGAAGCGCATGAAGCGCATCGGTCGCGTCGACATTCCGCAAGAAGCTTTTCTGGCGGTCCTTCGAGTGGGGGAAGACTAGGACCACTGCGCGGCAAAGTATCCGCGTCGAGTGGAGAAAATATCGCCGCCCTCACCGGCAAAACGCCAACCTTATAAACCCTCAGCAGCCAGGCCCCGCTCCCCCCAATAGCAAAAGCCCCTCACTCTCGCGAGGGGCCTCGCAACGGTTCGCTCCACCTAGTGCTGCGATTGCGGAGGATTGGTGGTTGCCGGAGCCGAATTCATGCTGTTCGATTGCGGCTGGGTTGGAGTGGATTGGTAATTGGAGGGTGCGGAGTAGTTACGGCGTGGTGCTGGCGTGTCCGGGTTCATCTCGTCGCCAGGCTGTGTGGCCGACGCGAGCTGATCGACATCATTCTTCAGCAAGCTAATTTCCACGCGATTGCGATGAGAGGCCGTCGCCGTTCCGTTGCCGCTAGTCGAGGCGACGGTCGCATTTCCCATCCCCAGGACGTAAACCCGGTACACCGGAATGTCGTTCTTCGTAACCAGGTAACGCACTACGGAGTTCGCCAGCGCCTGCGAGCTCTGAATACCTGCTTGCCCGCGACTGGTGGAGAATCCCTGCACCTGGATGACGTAGCCCTTCTCATCCTTCAAGTTCGAGGTCATGCCGTCGAGGGCTTCTTTCGCCTTCGGGCTCAGCGTCGTCTGTCCCGGCTTGAAGCGGATCTCGGTTTGCGACGTGAGCTGATACTGGTCAATGTTGCCGACTACCTGCTCCACGGTGTTCAGACGATCACTGGCCTGCAGAGCGGTCTGGTTGGCCTGCTGGGCGCGGTTTCCGGCATCGGTGGCGTGCTGGTCAGCTTCCGACGCCTTGGCGGATGCCTGGCGAATGCCTTCCTGCGCGCGCGCATCGACGTCTTTAATGTCCTTGGCGTTGGCAGCGGTAAGATCGTCAAGCTCATTTACCCGGTTGCGAATCGGACTTAGCTGGCGCTGCACGTACTTCTTGCGAGCGAAGGGATTCAGCTTGCCCCAGAAACCCTGACGCATGTCGGGTTCGAGTGGCTGCCGCGCCGTCATGTTCTCGTCCGAACTCACATTCTGGGTCGAAGAAGCTGAGCTCGGGCTCGCGGAAGATGACGATGCTTGCGGATTGCTGGACGATGTCGCAACGGGCTGCTGCTGATTGTCAGCCGGCGCTTGCTGAGCCATTGCCGGCAATAGCAGGCTGGCCGCCAACGGCAAGGTAAACAGAATGCGAGACTTCATTAGAGAGTTCCTCCGAGGATCCTTTGGCACAACGTGCCACCCATGCTGACCGCGCTGTTCTGCGAAGCTCGTCCGCCATTCGCGACCGTTGCAACTCGACACGACGGCTGGGCGCGGCAACCTTATCTCTCTTACAACTTGGCTGCCAAACCCGCCCGCTAACGACCAGTCAGTAAGCCTTTTATTTTCACCGCTCTAAAGTTTGCGGCGATTTACGCTTTTGATACTGGTCGCGTAGGAAGGGGAGGCAACAGGTAATTGTTACAGCAACCGCACAGGGCGATTGCAGTCGAACTGGCAAAAGACCTTAGCAGGACAACACCCGCTTCTCAGCCTGCCCTCTAACAGAACGAAAGAACCTAAATGATCGGAAAGGTTTTTGAGGAGATCTCCATGCAAGTGGATCCCAAGATACTTGGTCTCGTAGTGGTGGCCATTCTGGTGATTGTAGTAGTGATCGCCGTGGCCATAGCGCAACGGAGAAAAGCTGCTCTCCGTCAGCGCTTCGGAGGGGAATACGAACGAGCGGTGCAGGAGCGTGGGTCAGAGCGCGAGGCACAAACTTTGCTCCACGAGCGGGAGAAACGTGTAGAGAAGTTCCACATTCGCGAACTCGATGATGCCGAAAGGCAAAGGTACGTCAATCGCTGGCGGGTTGTGCAATCGCGCTTTGTCGATGATCCCAGACTCGCGGTGATCGATGCGGATGACACGGTTGCCTCGTTGATGGGTGTTCGCGGGTATCCCATGGCGGATTTCGAGCAGAGGGCGGCCGATCTTTCAGTTGACCACGCCCACGTCGTCGACAACTACCGTGCTGCCCATCAAATCGCAGTGCGGCATCGCCAGGGCCAGGCCACCACCGAAGACCTGCGGCAAGCAATGATCTATTACCGGTCGCTTTTTGAGGACCTTTTGGATGGGCGCAGACCCGAGACAAGGAGAGAGGTTGCATAATGAAAGAGCTCAGGAAAGACGAAGAACTCACGACCGCCGATTTGGCTGGAAGAGGTCAAAAATCGCGCGAGACAGAAGACGGCCCGCAGTTGGTGCACAATCAGCCACGCGAGCGATCGGAGTATCCACTTACCTCTACCCCATTGCAGCCAAGCGATGAAGCGGACCTGCGCGCCGCAAACCAGGGCTCGACATTCGCCAACGAGACAGCCAAGCCCTTTACAAGCACCGACCCGACCCGACCGATCGCCACTGGCGCCGGCAATCAAACCACGCCCCTGTTCGCCGAGTCCGAGGTGGGCGACTTTCGTTCCCGGTGGAGCAATATTCAGACAGGCTTTGTCGATGAACCTCGCCGCGCCGTGGAGGATGCCGACAACCTGGTGGCTTCACTCATGAAAAAGCTGGCCGAGGGTTTCGCCAATGAGCGCTCTCGTCTGGAAAAGCAGTGGGACCGGGGAGACGACGTTTCCACCGAGGACTTACGGCTCGCGCTCCAGCGCTATCGCTCGTTCTTCGATCGGTTGTTGAAGGTGTAATCATCAAACCTTGCTCCCTGGGACTGTGCAGAATTGCAACGGTCCCAAGGGGCATTCCGCGCGGACCATGTGTGAATTCGTGGCATAATCGCTGAAGCGGTTTTGCCGTATGAAAAAAGTGGTCCACGCCGCGTGCCCGCACGATTGTCCCGACGGTTGCGCCGTGCTCATCACCGTCGAAGGCGGACGCGCTACCAGGATCCAGGGCGATCCCGAGCATCCCATCACGCGCGGTTTCCTGTGTGCGAAAGTTGCCAAATATCTTGACCGCGTCTATTCGCCCGATCGCGTGCTCTATCCCATGCGAAGGACGGCGCCGAAGGGCACGCACGGCGACGGCTCTTTTCGGCGTATCAGCTGGGACGAAGCCTACGACGAGATCGTCACAAGGCTAAAGAAGATCAGCGCGGAATACGGCCCCGAAGCGATCCTGCCCTACTCCTACGGCGGCAACATCGGCGTGCTGAACGGCGGGTCGATGGACCGCCGGTTCTTTCATCGCCTGGGCGCGTCGCAACTGCATCGCAGTATCTGTTCAAAGGCCGGCGAAGACGCCATCATCTCGATGTACGGCCGCAAGCTTGGGACTGAGCCCGAGCAGTTCCGTCATTCGAAATACATCATCGCGTGGGCCGCAAACATTCATGGCAACAATGTCCACCTTTGGCCGTTCATCGACGAGGCACGGCGCAACGGCGCCAAGCTGGTGGTGATCGATCCCTACCGCACCCGCACGGCTCGGCTTGCGGATTGGCACATCCCGATTAATCCCGGTACCGATGTAGCCCTCGCTCTGGGCTTGATGCACATCATTGTTCGCGATGGTTTGCATGATCGCGATTACATCGCGCGCCACGCCGACGGTTTCGACGAACTGCAGAAGCGGCTTCCCGAATACACTCCCGAGCGCGTCGCACAATGGACGGGCATTTCTCGCGATGATATTGAACGCCTGGCTCGCGAGTACGCCACCACGCGGCCGGCGGCCATCCGCCTGAACTACGGCATCCAGCGTTCGCAGAATGGAGGCGCCGCGGTTCGCGCAGTGTGCATGCTGCCCGTGATCACCGGCTCGTGGAAAGAGGTTGGCGGCGGGCTGCAGCTATCCACCAGCGGCGGTTTTGGGCTCGATCGTGTCGCGATGGAGCAGCCTGAGCTGATGCAGATGAGTCCACTAGGCCGCGCGGCGCGCACCGTAAACATGGTGCAACTCGGCAAGGCGTTGACCGAACTCGACAATCCTCCGATCAAGGCTTTGGTGGTTTATAACTCGAACCCCGCTGCGGTCTGCCCCGATCAAAACCTGGTGAGACGCGGTCTGAAGCGTGAGGATCTCTTCACCGTGGTTCACGAACAGTTCTTCACCGATACCACCGACTTTGCCGATCTGGTTTTGCCGGCCACGACTTTTTTCGAGCACAAGGACCTGGTTCAGGCTTACGGCCACTACTACCTGCAAGTGTCCCAACCGGCGATTGAACCGCTCGGCGAGTGTAAGTCCAACGTGGAGTTCTTCCGTGAACTTGCGCTGCGTATGGGATTCGAGGACGAGTGTTTTCGCCAGCCGGTCGACGCCATGATCGACGCAGCTTTGCAATCGGGCGCGCCGCAACTGAAAGGAATCACTCGGCAGCGGCTGGAGAGCGATCCCCATGTGCGTTTGAACTTGAATGGCGACGAAAGCGACCATCCATGGCTGCCCTTCGCAAACGGATTCGACACCCCAAATCGCAAGGCGAGACTCTTCGACCCGTCATTGATTGCGTACGGTATGGATCCGGTGGCGTCGTTTGTTCCGCCTGAGGAGTCGCGACATCGTCACGCGACAGAAACCTTTCCGCTGGAGCTGCTGGCTCGCAAGGGCGACAATTTTCTGAACTCGACCTTCGTCAACCTGCCCAGCCTGCAGAAGATGGAACGCCAGCATGAACTGGAGATTGGCCGCGCGGACGCCGAGCGCCGCGGCATCGCCGATGGCGATCGCGTTCGCGTGTACAACCAGCGTGGCGAGATCTTCTTGCGTGCCCGGGTCGATGGAGCCGTGCCACCCGGCGTGGTTGGCGCTCAACTGGGATGGGCGAAGTTGTCCGCTGCTGGTCTGAACATCAACGTGTTGACGTCAGACAGGCTCACCGATCTCGGAGGTGGTGCTACGTTCTATTCCACTTTGGTTGAGGTCGAGCGAGTTCCCGAAACTTCCTGCCACAGCGAGGGTTAGGGTTGCCATCTGCCGTAGCTAAGGGTGGCGATCAGTTTCCGAACCAGCGTATGCGTACCGTATAATTGCGCTTTCATTAACCTGTACTGAGGTTTCGTCATTTCTTGCCATCTTCAGGTAAGACCCGCGGTCTTGTTAGTCCGCGGGACGCGTTATTGTGCCGCGGCGATTGGTCTTTTTTTCGCTTTCATCCTTCTTGCAGGCACGTGCGCGGCGCAGCAAGGCGTAATCGAGAGCATCGTCATCCAAGGGAATCGCCGGATTCCAGCTGAAACCATTCGGGCCCGCATGTTCACTAAGCCCGGGGATGTATACGACCAGGCCGCTCTGGAACGGGACTTCAATTCCCTGTGGAACACGGGCTATTTCGACGATCTGCGCATCGAGCGCGAGCCGTCGGCCAAAGGCTGGATCATTCACGTCTATGTGAAGGAAAAGCCAACCATCCGCGAGATCAAGTACGTTGGCTTGAGTTCGGTCTCCCAGAGCGACGTGCTCGACAAATTCAAGGAACGCAAGGTCGGTCTTACCCAGGAAAGCCAATACGATCCGACGAAAGTAAAGCGTGCGGAAGTGGTCATCAAGGAATTGCTGGCCGCGCACGGCCATCAGTTCGCGACCGTCCGCTCCGAAGTGCGTCCCATTCCTCCCGCCGCAGTCTCGTTGACCTTCGTGGTGAAAGAGGGTCCCAAGGTAAAGGTGGGAAAGATTACCTTTGAGGGCAATAAGGCGCTCAGCTCGCGCGAACTGCGCAGCGCGATGAAGAACCTGAAGCCCATCGGCATTCCGCACTCCATCTTCCTGGAAAATCTTTTTGCGCGCACCTACGACTCCACCAAGTTGAGCGAGGATGCCGAGCGCGTCCGCTACTACTACCAGACGAAGGGCTACTTTAAGGCCCTGGTCGCAGACCCCAAGACGCAGATCCACGACACCAGCGGCGTCAAGTGGTATTGGCCGTTCAAGCCTTCACCCGGCAAGGCCGTCGATATCACTCTGCCTGTCGAAGAAGGTCAACGCTACCGTTTGAAGGACATCACGTTCAGTGGCAACAAGGCGGTGACCAACACAGCCGGATTGCGCGCTCTGTTCAAGATTAAAGATGGCGAGGTCTTCGACACCGAAGCCATTCGCAAGGGGTTGGAAGCTTTGCGAAAAGCTTACGCCGCCCTTGGCTATATCAATTTCACGCCTGTCCCCAACACCGAAGCGGACGACGAAAAGAAACTCATCAGCCTGCGCATCGACCTTGACGAAGGCAAGCAGTTCTTCGTTCGCCGGATCGAGTTTCAAGGCAACACGACCACGCGCGACAAGGTCATCCGCCGCGAACTGGCGCTGGAGGAAGGCCAAGTTTACAACGGCAATTTGTGGGAGCTGAGTTTGTTGCGCTTGAACCAGTTGCAGTATTTCGAACCGCTCAAGCCCGAGCAGGATTCCGAAATCAAACAGAACGTTCAGGACTCCACAGTCGATATCACCTTGAAGGTCAGGGAAAAGGGCAAGAACAGCATCGGCCTCACCGGCGGCGTTAGCGGGCTGGCGGGCGGATTCATCGGCCTCAACTACACCACCAACAATCTGTTCGGCAAAGGCGAAAGCCTGTCGCTTCAGTTCCAGATCGGTCAGTACCAGCGCAACGAGACCATCTCATTCACCCAGCCTTACCTGTTTGACCGGCCATTGCAATTCGGCTGGTCGGTGTACCACAGCAGCTACAACTACAACCAGGCGGCACTCACTTCCATTCAAGCGAATCAGACCGTAGCCCTGCCGGCGAGTTACCAGGCCTTGCTGCAGAATTTTACCCAGACCAGCACCGGGGCCACGACTTCGTTGACTTATCCCATCAAACGCTCATTCAAGCGGGTGGGCATCACCTATTCGATCGACGATTCGTCGGTAACGACGTATAGCGCCGCGTCGGCGGATTATTTTGAGACCCTGGCATTCCGCGGCATCTCCGGCCCCAACGCCCTGAACGGCATCATCACCAGTAAAATTGTGCCCAATTTTTCCTACAACAAGATCGACAATCCGCAGCGCCCGCACTCTGGACAGAGCTTGTATGTGGCCACGGAATTTGCCGGCCTCGGCGGCAACACGAATTACATTAAGCCGGTTGCCGAGTATAAGAAATTTATTCCGGTCAACAAGGGTCGCAATACCCTGGGCTTCCGGGTTCTAGGTTCTTGGATTTCAGGATATGGCGGCCAGGTGGCTCCGCCCTTTGACCGCTTCTATATGGGCGGCGATACCGACATTCGCGGCTTTGACATTCGAGCGATATCCCCGGTTGCCTTCTTCCCAACTGCCGTGACCATTCCGCTGCAGAATCCCGATGGCAGCGTGGTTCCTCTGGACCCATCGAATCCCCGGCGCGGGGCTTACAACATCACCATTCCCGTTCAACAGATCATCTTTCCCGGTGGCGACACCAACCTGGTCAACAACGTTGAGTACCGTGTTCCCATCGTTGGTCCTGTCACCGTTGCCGTCTTTGTGGATACGGGATTCGACTTCATCTCCAATGACTCGCAATTGCGAATTGCCGGACCTCAAGTCTCGACCCTGCAAACCACAATTTTTGGCTGCCCTTCTTTGACCGCCAGCTTCACCTGTGCTGGCGGATCCACGATCCCATTCAATGCAGAACTCAAGCCTGTCTCGGGCACCAATTACCAGCCGCGCATGTCAACCGGACTGGAGTTGCAAGTGATCATGCCGGTGGTGAATGCGCCATTCCGCGTTTACTACGCCTATAACCCGCTGCGCATTGACGAAACCGTCAACTCACCCACCCCGATTACCCGCAGCATGTTCCCCGCCGGAGCCGCCGGCGATTACACTTTTGCTCAGGCAACTTCGATCTACCAGCCGAGCTACCTGTTGCGCGAGCCGCGTAAGACATTTCGCTTCACCGTGGCGACCACGTTCTAGACGTCTGAGGAAGTCGTTTGACGCTGACGCTCGCGCTTCCCTATAATCAAGGGTATCCGCACCGCCGAATCTTCCGGCCGGGTTGTGGGCTAGGCTGCGTCTAAGCAGCCAGCTTAACTCCGGCTGTCCAGGGCAGTTCGCAGCTTGATCGCGTTCGCGGCTGGAACATCTGAGGAAATTCCCGGAGCAGTTCAAGGAGTTACACCAAATAATGAAGCGCACGTTCGCAAGCATTGCCGTGCTTGCTGTTGTTCTGACGATATCGGCACTAGCTCAAACCGGGGCGGCTACGCCGGGTGGGGCTGCCGCCACTCCCTCCGCTCCCTCAGTCACCGCATCTGCGGCCCCTTCCAGCGGTGTAAAAGTCGGCATTGTCGACATTCAGCAAGCCATTGTAGCCACCAATGAGGGAGCCCGCGATTTCGAGGCTCTCCAGAAGAAGTTCGAACCGCGCCGCACCGAGTTGCAGAACCTCAACACCGAAGTTGAGAACCTGAAGAAGCAGCTCAACACCCAGGGCGACAAGATGAACGAGGATGCTCGCGCCACCCTCGTCAAGTCGATCGAGACCAAGCAGAAGAGTCTGCAGCGCTCGGCGGAAGACGCCCAGAATGAATTTCAGGCGCAGCAGAACGAGATTGCGCAGCGCATCCTGCAGAAGATGGCGCCCGTGATCGACAAGTTTGCCAAGTCTGGCGGCTATGGTTTGCTGCTCGATTCCTCGAACCCGTGGCCGCAGGGACCGCTTCTTTGGGCAACGGCCTCGGTGGATTTGACCAAGACCATCGTGGACGCCTACAACGCGCAATCGGGTGTGGCTCCTCCGGCGAAGCCCGCGGGCACCGCCTCCTCCAGGCCCGCTCCCACTACTCCGGCTGCCACCAAGCCAGCCGCGACAGCGACCAAGCCCCAGTAGTCTTTTTCGCTCCACCGCAAGGCCGCTCCGTATCAATAAGAGCGGCCTTTTGCTTTTTGAACTCGATGCGCGGGACGCTTCCCGCTTCAGCAGCGCCTCGCTTTTGCTTGCTGGGTACCCGGCTTGGGTTACCCGTGCCGGCTATCCCGCGTCGATCAATGGTTAGCTATTGCCAGCCAGAATCTGGCCCAAGAATTCCTCTGAGCTGTGGAAAACTTTGTGGAAGACCTAGCCGCAACAATCGGAGGCCACATTCTTTCAGCTACTTACCTCTTCTGCCCAGCTTCTGATGCACATTCAACCGACAGAAAAATCAAGAGGTTAGCAGATATGTAAATATTCTGGCAGTAAATCTGGCAAGTGGGGCCAAACTCCGTCAAGTGCGAGGTTTTGCACAATCTTAGAGCTTTATGAAGGGTAAGTAATCGGACCCTGATTACCATTTGACTGGTGCAGAATTGGAGCGCCCAAGAATTACTTTGGGATGATTCGTGTCGAACCCTGCGAGGTTTGTAGGAAGATTTCGGCTCGTCGAGTCGGGACAGAAAGCAAGTTTAGTCATCGATAATCGCGATTTCGCAACCGCAATCAGGGCCAACGCACGCCGTGCATTTCGCATGCAACAAGTGCGACGTGCAATCAACGCCCCGCAAACGTGATCATCAATTGGTCCAGCGGCATGGCTCCGCTTACGTTTTCCGGCGGCGACACCGGCGTAACCCCCAGCGGAGTTCCCTTTGATTCCGCCTCGTCAAAAGCCTCGGTGCCTGGAGTTCTGCCGGTTATCTCGAAGTTACGTATCTCGTAGGGAAGTCCGTTGGACGAAAAAGACGATGGCCCGTTCGTCACCTGAAAATGCAGGTGCGGGACGATCGAGTTGCCGGAATCTCCGACCAGTCCGATGACTTGACCCGGCTTGACCCTGTCGCCAACATGCACCTTGATGCTTCCGGGCTGCATGTGCGCGTACATGGCATAACGCTGATTGCCAAGGTCGAGTGTCACCGAGTTTCCGTCCGCCTCCGTCAGCGGGATGTTCTTTGGGAACTGGCCGGGCGTCTGCTCGGGCAACCCGTCGATCACGGAGACCACACGCGCGTCCGCGACGGCAAGAGCCTGCTTTCCAAAGATGGCGTAGCTTTCCAGCTTTTCCCGCGGGCCTGCATAAATGCGCCCGCTGGCGTCCAGTTGCTCCCAGTCGACGGCGTATCGTTGAGAAATCCATACCCGCCCATTCACCGGCAGGGCAGCCCGCGTATGACGGCTGGCGTCGCAGCAGGAATCTGCCGAAATGTATCGCTCGCCACGTAGCGGCGGACCGATCACGACCACAGCTTGACGGTCTACCGTGATTTCGCCGCCATTTTCACTGAACTCCTGGTGTCCGGGCGGCGCCGCGTCCACTCGAATCGCCACGCGATGCGAAAGCTTCTGGGGAATCACGCTACCAGGCGCCAGCACCACGTTAAGAAAAAGCAAGGCCTGTGTACCCTTGTCCAGCGTTCCCACTGGCTCGCGCTGGCCGGCCGGTTGCAGCCGCGCAGCAACGGCGGCGGTGTCGAGAGTCTGGAACAATGATCCGTCGCCCAGCACCTCGACTTTCTCCACGGAAACATTGGCGCTGGAAAAATTCGTCAACCACAGCTCATAGACGAGGTGCTCCTGCCCGTCCGATCCCATGAAGGGCACCGGCGCATCATGCACCGCAAGCAGCAGAGGACTCATGCTATCGGAAGCCTCCGCCTGGAATGCCGAACCAACCACCGCCAGAAGCAGAATCGCGAAGACGACCGACATTGCGAACCAACGACCACGCATCGGCATAGTTTAGGTTTCCTTGTTTTGTTCTTGCCCCCGCAATCTCATTCGATCGTACTGTGTCGATTCTAGGATAGCTCTGGATTACTGGCGACAACAGCGCATCCGGCGGGAATCCGCACGTCGGCAACCACTCGTTTCTGCGAGCCGCTAAAAGTGATAGCCTTGTCAACGGAGATGGCGTATGGAAACGCTCTACTGTTCCCGCATGCAATCGCCCGTGGGGCCGCTGCTGATCGGGGTTTCGGAAGAGGCTCTGGTCGCGTTGGAGTTCGATCGCGGGCTGCCCCAAAAAATCGGAGGCTCGCCAGTTCAATGGGAGCAGTCGGAAGCTCGTACCCTCCCCGTTCGTCAGCAACTGCAGGAGTACTTCGCCGGCAAGCGCCGCAACTTCGATCTCGCACTCGATCTTCGCGGCACAGAATTTTATCAGCGCTGCTGGCAGCAACTGCTGCAGATTCCCTATGGCGAAACCTGCTCGTATGCCGACATCGCGCGGGCGGTGGGCAGTCCTAAGAGCTTTCGTGCTGTTGGACAAGCGAACCACCACAACCCGGTCGCGATCATCGTGCCCTGCCATCGCGTGCTGGCAGCCGGTTGCTATCTCGGGGGATACGGTGGTGGTCTTCCTGTGAAAGCGTTTTTGCTGCGGCTGGAAGGCGCGGCGTTCAAGGAGCGTTCTGACGCTCTGCATGAGACAAAGCAACTCGCCTTTAGCGCGAGCTGAACTCGATCTCCGGCGTGGCTGCCAGCAGACTGCGCGTGTAGGGATGCTGCGGTGCCGTTGTAATCTGCTCGGTATCACCCACCTCGACCAGCTCCCCACGCTGCATCACTGCGATGCGGTTCGCCAGATAACGCACGATAGGCATCGAGTGCGAGATAAAGAGATAGGTCAGCGAGAAGTCGCGCTGCAGTTGCTTCAGCAGGTTCACGATCTGCGAACCCACGCTCACATCCAGCGCCGACACCGGTTCGTCGGCGACGATAAATCGGGGCCGCAACACCAGCGCCCGCGCAATGCCGACTCGTTGGCGCTGCCCTCCGCTGAACTCATGCGGATAGCGCTGCAGGGCTGAGCTGTCCATTCCCACCGCCCGCATTACCTCGGCTGCGCGTTGCCGGCGCTCCGCCCGGCTGTCGGTTCCATGGATTGCCATCGGCTCGCACACCACCTGCTCGACCGTCATGCGCGGATCAAGCGAGCCAAACGGGTCCTGGAAGATAATCTGCATATCGCGACGCAAGCGGCGCAATTCAGCTCCGCCCGCGTGCAGCACGTCGTGTCCGTCGAAGAACACCTCACCTGAGTCCGGCTCAATCAGCCGCAGCACCAGACGTCCCAACGTGCTCTTGCCGGAGCCGGACTCGCCTACCAGTCCCAGGGTTTCACCGGCCTCAATCGAAAGCGATACGTCGCTCACAGCGCGCACCTGTCCCGACGTTCCAGTGCCGAACATGTTTTGACCGGAGCTGAAGGTCTTGGTCAGATGCCGCGGGCTTCCAGCAAGGGCATGCTGGCGATGGTAACAAATGGCGGTAAGAGTGGTGTCATGCTGAAATCCGGATTGCGCGAATCCTGCACTGGACGCCATTCTTGCCAGATTTTTCACAATGTGTCGACATGCCGCCGCAGTGCTCGTTGAAGTTTAGGCTTGGCGACGTCTGCGAAATTAGCGCCGCAAGAGGCACCTTTGCGAACTGGGTTTTTACGGTTGCACAAAAATTCAGCAGGCCGCTGTGGATGGGCTGCACTCGATTGAAAACAGAGAAGATAAAGTTGCGAAATTTTTATTGACTTCTGTTGTAGCAGGAGTAAAACCACATTCGTTCTTTGACAGGTTTCGCGGTTGTTCCACTCGGCAGAGACTACGGGCTGAAGCGAGTTCACTGCGTCTGCGCCTTAAAGTGCAGACGCAGCAGAACCACCTAAGCACTTGGCAACCTGCCGGCTGATGGCACCGCGAAGCAGTCAAGGGCAAGACGGGAATCCCGAGGCGTTGAGCGGTCATCCCGGCTGGTGACGAGCCCAAATTCAAGCTGAACACGCCCTGTGTACGCCAGTACCAGTCGCATAGTCCAGCAGGAACTTAATGCAAGTCACCGGTCGCGAAAAACGGCCCAACATAGTCCTCGGGATTCTTTTTTGATTCGCAGCCCTCCCCTGGCTGTGAATTACATCCCCTAACCATCCTCCCACGGTCAATCGCCAAGCGATTGGCCGTTTTTATCTGGATTGCCTCATTCCGAACACAAGCCTCGCCTGTGCTCAGCGCGAAGCAGGCCTAAAGAAGCCGCCTGTCAGGCGTTTCACCCTCTTCGAACAGACGCCAGACGTTAACAACAGTACCCACTTCCCTGGGTTATGCTTTAGCTATGCAGGTTCAGGTGCTGTATCTGGGGATGCTGAAAGACCTCGCCGGACGCGAGCGTGAGGTGGTCCAGCTCTCCGACGGAGCGCGCTTGTCCGATCTCTACGTCGAGCTGCAGCAGCGCCTGCCCAAGCTGCAGGATTTTCGCAATGCCATCGCCCTTGCCATCAATTACGAATATGCCGACGGAGCGACTGTCTTGCAAGACAACGATGAGGTGGCGTTGATTCCGCCGGTAAGCGGTGGCAAGGTCGAGGAAGAATCGACGGCTGAAACTCCTTTGCCGATGATTTCTGAGCACGGCAGACTCGTCGGCGAGCCGATCAAGACGGCTGCCATTCTCGCCGCGATCAAGCATCCTGAAGATGGGGCCGTCGCTGTCTTCGACGGAATCGTGCGTAATAATTCGCGCGGACGCCGCACTCTCTACCTCGACTACACTGCTTATATGCCGATGGCGTTGCGGCAGATGGAACAGTTGGCCCAGCAAGCGCTAGCCAGCTACGACGTGCGTGATGTCCGCATCGTGCATCGCCTGGGGCGCTTACAGATTGGCGAAACCAGCGTCTATATTGTGGTTGCGTCCGCCCACCGTGCCGCTGCTTTCGAGGCGTGCCGCTGGTTGATTGATACCCTGAAGAAGACGGTGCCCATCTGGAAGAAAGAGTACTTTGAAGACGGCGCTGTTTGGGCGGACGGCGAGCCCTTTCCACCAGATGTTCCGCTGGTCGGCGCTAACGCGTCAAAATAGTTGAACTGGGGTTTAAGCTAACAAATGTTGTCAACCTGTCGGATTCTCGCTCGGGCAGCCCTCGGGCTGCGCGAGCTAGTGGCGATTTCGGCGTTGAGTTGCGCCTGGGGCGTCCTTTGTTTCGGCCTCCAGGCGGTTGCGCAGAGCACCGTCCCGCATCCACCCGACTCGCAGAAACAGCAGGCGCAAACTGTTCCACATCCGCCCGACAGCCCGAAACATCCGGCTACTGACAGCGATGATCAGCCCAACACTACCTTCAAAGTGAATGTAAAGCTGGTCAATGTGTTCACCACCGTTACCAATAGTGGAGGAGCACCGGTGTCAGACTTGAAGGAAGAAGACTTCCAGGTATTCGAGGACGGCAAGCTGCAGAAGATTGCGGTGTTTCATCGAGAGTCGGAGTTGCCGCTTTCCATCGTGGTGGCCGTGGACACCAGCCTAAGCACTCGCGGTGATCAAAAACTCGAACTGGAATCCGCTCGGCGATTCGCGCACGCCATCCTGCGTCCCATCGATGGCCTGTCCATGTTTCAGTTCAGCGAGGTCGTTGACCAGATAACGCCCTTCACCGCCGATGTTCGTGTGATTGATCGCGCCATCAACCACATCCGGCCCGGCGCCGCGACCGCGCTCTACGACACTCTTTATCTGGGGTCGGAGGCGCTGCAACAACGCCGCGGCCGCAAGGTCATGGTCGTGATCACCGATGGCGGCGACACCGTCAGCCAGACCAGCTACCAGCAGGCAGTTCGCGCCGCGCAGGAAGCAGAAGTCATTCTCTATAGCATCATTATCGTGCCCATCGAAAGCAGCGCCGGACGCGACATTGGCGGTGAACACGCACTCATTCAGCTTTCACGTGACACCGGAGGGAAATATTTTTACGCCAGCGGATTGGCGCAATTGGACGCAGCCTTTCAGCAGATTAGTGACGAACTGCGTACGCAATATCTGATCGCCTACTATCCCAGCACACGACTCTCCGACTCGGACTTTCGCCGCATCGATATCAAAATCGATCCCGAAACCAAGGATTATCCTGATCCCGCCGAATTGCAGGTGCGCCACCGGACCGGCTACTACACTATGCCGATGAAGTAGAGTTACGAAACTGGTCTCGCGATCCCGGGGTCGGCACTTCTATCCCGAGCTTTGGCCCAGCCATAGAAAAATAATGCGCTCGACTTCCTCCTGGGGGTATATAGTGCGGGACTATCGGGAGATAAAGAGAGAATTTCGGCGAGGGCCGCATGCTCCCGCTTAGAAAACAGATGTCAGCCACCGAGAAATTCGTTGCTGCTCGTCAGTTTCTGCTCGACCACAGGACTGACTACCAAAAAGCTTACAGGGAGTTTCGCTGGCCCGATCTCTCCAACTTTAATTGGGCGCGCGACTGGTTCGATGTCTATGCACAGGGCAACAGCAAGACCGCTTTGTGGCTTAAGCGCGAGGGCAAGGACGAGGTCAAGTTCAGCTATCAGGAGTTAGCCGGGCGCTCCGATCGCGTGGCGCACTTTCTGCAACGCCAAGGGGTCGAGCCTGGCGACCGTATCGTTTTATGTCTTCCGAACGTCGCCGCCATTTGGGATCTGATGCTGGCGGCCATCAAGATCGGGGCGGTCATAGTCCCGACCACGACTCTGGCCACTGAAAGTGAAATTCGCGACCGTCTGGCGCGCAGTGGCGCACGCATTGTGGTGACGGATGAAACCGCAATCGATCGCATTCCCTCCGATGCCGAGGTCAAGCGGATTCTTGTGGGCGGCCACACCGACGGATGGATGCCTTACGACGCCGCACTCGAACAGACACGAGACTACCGAATAATTCCCACTCAGGCCGACGATCCATTCCTCTTGTATTTCACCTCCGGCACCACGGCTAAAGCTAAACTCGTGCTCCACACTCACCAGAGTTATCCCGTGGGCCACCTTTCGACGATGTACTGGATCGGCATTCAGGAGCACGACATTCATCAGAACATCAGCTCTCCCGGATGGGCCAAGCATGCCTGGAGTTCGTTCTTCGCTCCGTGGAATGCCGGCGCAACGAATTTCGTTTACGACGCTCCTAGATTTCGTGCCGCGAATACGCTACGCACGTTGGAAGAAGTTGGGGTCACCACGCTATGCGCTCCCCCCACGGTCTGGCGCATGATTATTCTCGAGAAACTGGGACCGAAACCGCCCGCATTGCGCGAATTGGCAAGCGCGGGTGAGCCGCTGAATCCCGAGGTGATCGAGCACGTCGAGAAGGCTTGGGGGCTGGTCATTCGCGATGGCTATGGCCAGACTGAGACATCGGCACTAATTGGCAACTCGCCGGGACAGCAAGTGAAACTGGGCAGCATGGGGCGCCCGCTTCCCGGGTTTCAGATCAGCCTGGTCGATATGCAAGACCAGGAATGTCCGGAAGGTGAAGTTGCGGTGAAGCTTGATCCTCGGCCCATCGGCCTAATGACCGGCTATATGGACGATCCCGACCTCACGCGCGCCGCGATGCAAAACGCTCTGTACCACACGGGAGATCAGGCCGCACTCGACGAGGACGGCTACTTCTTCTTCGTGGGCCGGGCGGACGACGTGTTCAAGAGCTCCGACTATCGCATCAGTCCGTTTCAGTTGGAGAGCATTCTGATGGAGCATCCCTTGGTCGCCGAAGTGGCTATCGTTCCCAGTCCAGATCCCCTGCGGACCAACGTCCCCAAAGCCTTCATTGCCATCGTAGCTGACGCGCGTCCCTCCGAAGAGATTGCCCGCGAGATATTGCTCTTCGCGAAGGAGAAGCTGGCTGGGTATGAGCGGGTGCGCAAGCTCGAATTCCATGAACTACCCAAGACAATCTCGGGAAAGATACGCCGGGCCCAACTGCGCAAGATGGAGGCCCAACGCGTGAAGGACGAACAACGGGGTCCGCTGGAGTTTTGGCTTAAGGATTTTGAATGAGCGCCGCTGTCACTCACAGCCTTTGTCTCGAAGGAGACGCCTCCGCCAAGAACCTTTCCCCAGAGGTTCAACTTGGGTCGCGATAAGGACTATTCCTCTGTTTCACTCTGTCGTAATTCGTGCCAAATCTGTTCCACCTGCCGCTCGGCATCTTCCGTCGACCCGGAGTTGTCGATGACATAGTCCGCGTGCCGCGCCTTCTCTTCATCGGAAAGCTGTGCGGCACTACGACGCTCGACTTCGGCGTGCGCGGCTTGGAGCGGGAGATTGGTTCGCCGGGCAAAACGCTCGATTTTCTGCTCGACGTCGCAAGTCACGACAATGATTTTGTCGAAGTCTTTGTCCGCTCCGGCCTCGATGAGCAGCGCTGCCTCGACCACTGCAATGGCATGGGGATCGTTCTGCTCGATCTCCGACATCCAGCTATTCTGGCGCTTCATGACTTCGGGATGCACGATAGCGTTCAGCTCTTTAATGCGGCCGGGAAAGACCAGGTTAGCGAGCTTACCCCGGTTGATCGTTCCATCTGCATTGAGGATTTCGCGGCCGAAAATGCGAACCACCTCGTCATAGGTGGAAGTTCCGGGTTTGTAAACCTGATGGGCGAGTCCGTCTGCCTGAAGAAAATACGCACCACGCTTCACCAGCATGGCGGCAATGGACGATTTGCCACAGGCGATGCCGCCGGTGAGCCCTACGCGCAGCATGGAGATGTACGCGTCATCGAGAAGTTGCCAGCACACCCACCGTGTGTCCCCTCCGCAGCTTTGCCGCTTTCACGGTATTGCTCATCAACATGGCAATCGTGAGCGGGCCTACGCCGCCGGGTACAGGAGTCAGTCGCTCCCGCAACTTCGGCAACTTTGGGATGAACATCGCCCATCAGAGTTGAGCCCTTCGCGGCAAAGTCCCGTTCGCGCTTCTCATTTCCGGCGAAGAATTGCTTGAACTCAATAGGATCGGTGACCGTGTTCATACCGACGTCGATCACGGTTGCGCCGGGTTTTACGAAGTCGGGCGTGATCATCCCGGCCTTGCCTATGGCAGCGACCAGAATATCGGCGCGGCGGCAGACCCCCGGCAGGTCACGTGTCTTGGAATGGCAGACTGTGACCGTGGCGTTGCCGTTCAGTAGCAACATCGCGACTGGCTTGCCAACGATGTCGCTGCGACCTACCACAACAGCTTCGGCCCCAGCGATGGCAATCCCGCTGCGTTTCAGAATCTCGATGATACCCGCTGGCGTACACGGGACCAGGCCCGGACGCTGTGTCGACAGATAGCCGACGTTCATAGGATGAAATCCATCGACGTCCTTCTCCGGCGATACAGCAAGCAAAACTTTCTTGGCGTCAACCTGCGGAGGCAGAGGCAACTGCACCAGGATGCCGTCGATCTCGTCGCGACGGTTCAGGTCCCCGACCAACCCTAACAGCTCCTCGGTAGTCACATCGTCGGACGGCGTGTGCTTCTCGCTGTAGATGCCAAGCTGCTCACAGCTCTTCACCTTGTTGCGAACGTAAATTTCCGAAGCTGGATTGTGGCCCACAAGCACGACCGCCAACCCGGGACGAAATCCGGCCGCAGTCAGCTCTTTCACTTCTCCGCCGACTTCACTTTTGATCTCCGCCGCAATCCGGGTGCCGTCGAGAATGATGGCCGACATTCGATCCTCCCTGTGATGAAGACTTATCTTATCGCTTCGTCAGTGAAACAGCGTTGCGAAGAATGCGCCCACCTTGCTGAAGAATCCGTGCCGCTGTTCCTTCTGGGCAACCACTGCCGGGGACTGCTGGTCCGCCTGAATTTTCTTGGACCCCGAAGGCGGCAGTACCACCGGATTAAGCTGCAACACTTCGTTGTGCTCTAGCTTTAGCGTCGCCACCATTTCGGTCATGTCAGGCGCGGAATCGTCCGCACGGAAGATCAGCGGCGCGTTCACCGCGAGGTGCATGTTCTGGTCCACCGGAGCCGGCTTGGAAGCGGGTTGTAGTGGATTGGGTTCCGCGGGTGGCGGCGGAGGGGCAGCTTTCGCTACCTGAGTCGGTGGAATCGGCTGCGAGATCGGGCATCCGCAATTCTGCTTTGTGCGCGTTGCTTCACTGAGGTGCCCGGCCTTGAACAAGACGGCTTCGTCCGGTTTCACCTGGTAGGTTGCATCGCCCATGGTCTCGGAGACTACGATGGAGGCTACGTTCCAAGGCAACGATTGCACGCAGGTGTCGCCTTGCGGAGTCACCTTCACTGCAATGTGTATCGTGCCCGGACCGGGCAGCAGCAGTCTCAAATCCGGCGTCAGAAGCGTATCGGCAGCAGCGCCGAGAGGATAATTCATCTCCAGATTGCCGCTGTTCAAACTGAACATCAGCTCGCGTCCGTTCTGTGACGCGTTTACCGACAGATTCGTTCCTGAACAGACCAGCAGGTTACCGCCCCGCTCCAGCTTCAGGGTTGCGTTTTGCGCTCCAGCGGCAATCGAGGAGCCGCTTAGAACGCTTGTGCCCGAGCCGGCCAGAATGACGGCCCCTTTCACCCGTGCATCAGTCGCGTACAGCTCACCCAAAGGTTGCTGCGCCTCAACTCCGCAGCACATTCCCAGGACAAGCCCGACTGGCAGGAGAAAGCGATGGAAAAACGACAGCATGATTTACTAAACGCCAAACAAATGGGGTAACACTGACGATAGCACTTTGAGGGACGATCAACAATCCGGGGCAACTGCCTCTTCCACCGGCCCGCCAGTACTACATGCCCTCATTTGAAGCACCGCCAATGAACGGTTACTCTTGAAGCATCGGCATGGCAACCGGCGGCAATAACGGGCGTCCTTATCCGAAGCTGGTTCTCGGCGAAACCCTCAGCGTCGCGGTGCAGACTTTCCGTACCAACAAACTCCGATTCATCCTGACCGCATTAGGTATGGTCATCGGGACGGCATCGCTCATCCTGGTAGTCACCGTAGGCTTGACCGGCAAGCAATACATAATCCAGCAAATTCAGAATATCGGCTCGAACATGATGGCAGCCGAGTATCAGGGTGGCGATAAGTATGGCAGCCCGAGCTCAAGTGATTTGCTTACGCTGAGCGATTGGGATGCAGTGCGTGACCGGGTACCGGGGATTAGTGCCTCCTCGCCGATGATTGAGTTTCACGACCGTGTTCTGGTTCCTGGCGGGATAGAACGCGACATCCTGGTTCTGGGTGTGTCGTGGCAGTACCGTTATGTGCGGAACTTGAACGTGCTGGCGGGCCGCTTTTTTGACGATGGAGACACCCGGGCACGCAACAAGGTCGGGGTCATAACCCAGACCCTGGCCAACACCCTTTACGGGTCACAAGATGGGGCCATCGGGCAGCAGATCAAGCTTAGCGGTTTGCCCTTCACCGTGATTGGGACCTTTCGGGAACGGGTTGACACCTTTGGCGAATCAGAGATTTCGGACAACACCGTCCTCATTCCCTATACCGTAGCGCAATTCTTTACCGGCACCGACAAGGTGAAGCAATTGTTCTTTTCCGTGTCGGACTCGGCGGAGGTGCCCCGGGCAACGGAAGAGATTCATGATGTGCTGCAGTCCCGGCATCGTCCCGAATCTGTGTATAAGGTTTACAACCTGACCCAGCTGCTCTCCGTCGCTGCGAAGACCGCAAATACCCTGACCACTGTGCTGCTGCTAATTTCCGTATTCACGTTGCTGGTCAGCGGAGTCGGCATTATGAATATCATGCTGGCCACGGTGAATTCCCGCATTCGCGAAATTGGTGTGCGCAAGGCGGTGGGCGCCACCAATTCGGAAATTCGCGCGCAATTCTTGACTGAGGCCGTCCTGATATCGCTGGTCGGAGGATTCATCGGGACCTTCATCGGCCTGGCGCTGCCCTTCTCGATACGATTCATCACCAATTACCGTGTGCCAATCTCAGGTTGGTCGGTCATCATCGCCGTGCTGGTTTCCAGCTTGGTCGGCGTGATCTTTGGTACCGCGCCCGCCGCCCGGGCCGCCAATCTGGATCCCGTGGAAAGCCTGCGCTACGAATAGTTGGTTCCGACATTCGGACCCGCTCTTCAATCACGGTGCGAAGTAGCTGGAGATGTCCAGTATGAGCTGGGTTAGGCCAGCGGCGAAGGCATCGATGTAGCCATTGCTCGTGGGCACGATCGCCATGTTTGAGGTGATTATCCAGTCCCATGCGTTCAGAGTGGACACTGATGGACGCCATTTTCCATCGGGCCATAGGGTCAAGAATCCTAGCGAGGCTTGTGGAACCACAGTTGCGTTCAACACATAAGCGTGCGCGGAGGACGGAATGCCGCACGGACCGCTCACGACCTTGACAGCGAGTTGACCCGAGAAAGCGCCTGATGTCTTGCGAGTGTCGAGTATGCGGCAGGGCGCCGTCGAATACAGCGAGAGTCCACCGCTGCCGGAAGCGAAGTAGCCATCGATATCAAGCAACAGGTCGGTGTCCTGGGTGGCAATCGCGCTGATCGCTCCGTTCTGGCCCGCCGGCACGATAGCCGCATTGGCGGTAACCGTACCGGTTGTAGCATTCAGTGTCGATGAGATAGGCCGGTTTTCCCCTGCGGGCCACACGGTCAGAAAACCAAGCGGGTTGCCATTTCGTGGGACTACGGTGACATTAAGCGAATATGCCGCCGCGCTACTAGGAATGTTACAAGCGGTCGCGTTCAGCACCGGAAAGTCGCGTTGCCGACCGCCGTGCAAGTAGGGGCCGCCAAGCGGACCCTGCGTGTTTCGGGTGTCCGCCACCCGGCAGGGGGTCAACGGAAAGAATGCATAAGCCGAAGGATTCGGAGCAGCGACAAAGTAGCCGGCAATATCCAGCACCAGATCGGTGGTAGTGGTGACATAGGCACTGATGGCTCCTCCGGCCCCTGCCGGCACAATTGCCGCGTTCGCCTTAATCCTGCCGTCCACCGAGTTCAATGTGGAAATTATGGGCTGATCTTCTGCCGTGGGCCATACGGTTAAGTATCCCAGTGCTCCGTGGGGTACGACGGTAACATTGAGCGAGTAAGCCGCGGCAGTCGCGGGGATGCCGCAGGTCACGTTTTCGGGAACGATAAAGTCGCGCGAGGTTCCGCCACTTATCGACGGACCGCCGAATGGCCCATTAGACCAACGCGTATCGACCAGGCGGCATGGAACGATAGGAACAAATTGCAGCCCAAGGGACGACTGGGCGCCGGCAATCACTGAGACTGAGTTGCTGTACAGATTGGCAACGTAAACTCTGTTCATCGTTGAATCAATAGCTAAGGCATAGGGATTTCGACCGACCGCGACTGCATTCGTGGAATTGGAGGCTCCATCGATGTTGGTTACCGTGCCGCTCCAAATATCGTTGCTGATGTACGTTCTATTGGTGACTGGGTCAACGGCTATCCGGCCGGGAGAACTGCCCACAGGGATCGTCGTAGTGGAATTGGTGGCGCCGTCAACAACAGTTACCGTGCCGTCGCTCGCGTTGGCCACGTAGATTTTATTAGTCACCTGGTTAATCGCCACGGCGTTGGGGTATAGCCCGGCAGCTACTACGGTGGTGGAATTGGTTGCGCCGTCGATTACGGTTACCGTTCCGATGCCGGCATAGGTGCCATTAGCGACATAGATTTTATTGGTCAACGTGTTTATGGCCAGGGCCCTCGGATCGCTGCCCACCCTGACGGAAGTGGTCGCGCTGGTCGCACCATTGATAACCGTTACTGTGCTGCTGCTCAGGTTAGTGACATACACCTTGTTCGTCACCGGGTTGACCGCCACCGCGACGGGGTAGACTCCAACCGCGATCGTCGAGGTTGTATTATTTGCCCCGTTTATCACGGTCACGCTGTTGCTGCCGTAGTTAGCTACGTAAATCTTGTTGGTAACCGGGTTGATATCCAGAGCTTCAGGCGACCTCCCGGTCGCAACCACTGCCGTTGAATTCGATGCGCCGTCAATCACGGTTACGCTGTTGCTGCTTTGGTTGGTCACGTAGATCTTATTGGTCGTGGCATTTACCGCTATCGCAGTCGGATACGACCCCACCGGCACCGTGGCAGTAGCGCTCGTGGTTTCATCGATCACAGTTACGCTGTTGCTGTACTGGTTGACGACGTAAACCTTATTGGTGTGCGTATTAATCGCCAGCGCCACCGGTTGAGAACCAGTCGCCACGGTAGTGATTACGGTCTGGGAAGAGCAAGGCAATGCGGTCGATAGGACGATGCAGGCAACCAGGAGCAGCAGAGCACGGCGTGCCATTCGCACACGCTTCCTTTCGCGGGTCTTTTATGATTTGGCGCGTCTGCGGCTTCTACGGTTGACCACGGCGCGTCAAAATACCTGGAAGGAAAAGCTGAGCGGCTCGCAGCCGGTTCGCGGGGTCTAGACCTACCTTCGAAGTGCTACCTCACACCATAGCACCATGCGGTTTCCGGAAAAAGTCTTTCCGATCCCGTAGCGGCACAAAATGTTTTGCTAGATTCAATTTGGGAATCGCGGGGTGTAGCCACTTGAGGGCTGCGAGTCCTCGCTTGTGCCCGCAAGAGCTCTCATCGCCACGTGGTGCGGCAATTTTCGAGCACTGGTAAACTGTCACAAACCCTCACGCGGAGGGATGTGTGAGCGGTTGAAACAGGCGGTCTTGAAAACCGCTGTACTCGAAAGGGTACCGGGGGTTCGAATCCCTCTCCCTCCGCCACTCTATATGTTGCAATCCCAATCACTTCGCGGGCTATTGGATCGCGCCGGGCTGCGCGATGTTCCGAGCGGTTAGTGTCCGTTTGCGTTTGGCTGGTGGCGGTGATCTGGTTTTCCAGCTTCGTCATTGCGTTCCGCACGTCATCAGCGGCGCTCTTGATGTGGTACGAGGCCGTTGTGCTCACGTTCGCGTGACGCAGGATTCGCTGAATTACTAACTCATGCACGC
This sequence comes from uncultured Acidobacteriaceae bacterium, assembly GCA_963721155.1. Classification (GTDB taxonomy): domain Bacteria; phylum Acidobacteriota; class Terriglobia; order Terriglobales; family Acidobacteriaceae; genus Bog-257. The sequence continues at coordinate 179,224 of CAVRID010000014.1, forward strand.
CAAGCCGATACAGGTTGCTCCCCAACCCGCGTCGGGCAGCGTGCCAGCCATGCCATTCAGGTATACGCTCGTCGCGTCTGTACTGGTGATCTGCCTTTTCGTGGTTGGACTCCGCCTTGCCGCAGCGCTCGCAACGATTCAACGCGGGCAGGATGGCTCGATTGACGAGGCTGCCCAGCGCCAGCGGCCTGCCCAAGCCGTTTGCGAAGATCGGCCCAGTCTGCGGATTACCAGAGCACAGCCGATGCATTTCCAGCCGATCTGCTAGCTGTTGGATCACGGGAACGGGTGCACGGCCCTTGCGGGTCTTTGGGTCATTCACGCGACCATTCCAGATCGAACGGGAAACGTAAATTTCTCCGTCGCGATAGTTCTCCCATAGCAGCCCTTGAATCTCACCACACCGCAGTCCCATGAAACCCGCGACGGCGAAAGCCGTTGCTGCGGGCTCGGGCAGCAAGCTGATGATGGTTTGCAACTCCTCCAGCGTGTAGGCATAGGTTCCCTGCGGTTCAGACGCTCTAGGATCAATCGCTGTGTCGCGGGCCGGGTTCTCCCCTTGGAAATAGTCTTGCTGCTTTGCCAGAATGAAAATGCCGCTGATCGTGCTCTTGATGTGCTTCAGCGTGTTACGACTCAGCTTGGCCGTTGCGATCTGATTCAACCGTCCTTGGACGTGGTAGGTTCGCGCATCCTCCAGCCAAATCTGTCCGCGATGCGGCCTTAGGTGGTCTTCTCAGATGTCCCGATAGCCCTTCACGGTGGATGGGCGCTTGTGCAGTTCGACCCAAGGCAGATAGATGCACCCCACGAAATCGGAAATCGTAACGATGCGATCTGCTGGAATTGTCCCGCTGTTGATCGTTGCCATGTGCCGCTCAGCTTCGGCCAAGATGTCGGCAGACGGGCGCTTGCCGCGTGTCGTAACCGGGCCGAGTTGATGTGTCACCCGCTTGCGTTCGATGCTTCCGTTTACGTTGCGCCGTTCCCAGTAGCGCACGTACCAGTTGTCACCGATGCGGATAATCTGTCCCGTTTGCTTGCGAGTCCGCATTAGCTGTTCCCCTTTCTTCGCTGCTGTGCTCGTTTGCGTTCGCGGGCAGCAACGGCTTCCTTTGCGATCTCGCTGCGTCTTGCAGCCGAGAGACTTTCAGCCCTTGCTATCCCGCCCTTGCTAGCGATCTCAGACGCGGTGCCGGTCTTTGCACGTGCCATACTTTGCCGTGAATGTCAGCGCCAAAGTATCATCGCTAAACTCGGCAGGCCGGTCTGCTTCACCGCGCGCATTGGCTAAAACTTGCGCCATCGCGTCATCCCCGCAAACCGCAATGTAGTCATCCGGTCCATTCACGTCACGCCCATCGGGAAGATGGCACAACCGGGTTTCACGGTTCCTCTTTTGCAGCTCGGCCACTAGCGCGCTTTGCGCCTGCCTCACCTTCGGGTTACCGGCGACGTTTGAATCCAGCAGTAGGTACACTTTGCGTCCATCGCAGTAAGACAGATCGGAGATAGGTCCGAGTTCATCAACGCGTTCACCGTGCGCATTTTCCACCTTGCCGATGCGCCCTCGCCAACCCCAACAGCCGCCCATCCCCACGGGCAAGAGACTTGTACCTGTTCGTTCCGCCCAGGCAGTGAGTGCCAAGCATGACTTTTCCGCTTCAACTAGGACGACTGGAGTTTCAGCAGTTTTCAGCTTATCTGCCGCGTCCGGCGGAAAATACAAGTGCCTGCGGTCTCCATAAGCCGAGATGTATTTGTCTTTCGCCTTGCCATCCTCCATTTCGGGATTGTCGCGGCGGATTCGCGCGGTAACACGCTGGCCGGATGCAATGCTGAAGTAGGGAGTAAACGTCAGAGGAAGCACACGCTTGACAAGTCGAGGTTCGCAGCCAGTGTCGAACTAGGGTGGTGGTCTGAATTATCAGGATACGCAACGCCTCGTTTTCGCCAAGCGTCGCCCTACAGCCGTTAGTTCTTACCTTCGGCGACTTGCAGATCGAGGGCGGCGCGCTCGCCATTAATCACAATCGTCCCTGAGTCCAGCAACTGCTGACCGGTGCAATCGTAGGAGGCGAAACAACGCATCACGCGGAATGGAAAGAAGAATTCAACTGCCTCTGGACTCGATCCGTCGGCGACGTGGATCATGCTGCTGAAAACAACACCATCGAAATCCGCATCTTGGGGAAAGTAATTCAGTACCGGGCGTATTAGGTGAGAAATGTGCTCGTCGAAGGCCAGGGCTGCCAGCTTGTATCGAGACGTTCCAGTGGCCGCATTGAGGTTGGTAGCGATGGACAGCTGCAGGTAGGCCCCCTGCCGGAATCCAATGAAAGTCGGGGACGCATATGGCAGGAAGTGCGCCTCCTTGTTGAGGTCCTTGGTCATGCGCGTGACCGCATCATCATTTTGGCGTTGCAGCTTTGCCAAAGACTCTGGCGTAAAAATCCGCATCGGTGTCGGCGATGTCTTCATCAGGCTGGCGGAGACGGATGCACTGGTCGATGCGGCCGGACCTGGCGCGGTGCTTGCCGTCTCAACAGGCTTTTTTGCCACCGGTAGAGGAGTGAACTTTTCTTTCCATTCCTCCGAAGGAGCGCCCTCCTGCAACCACAGTGAGTAAGGCTGTCCATTCAGGAACACCTTCGCTTCCAGGATCGCCGCTTGCTTCTGGTCGTCGGTCTTCGCGTCCACCAGTTTCTGGGCAACAAGCACAGGGATGATGACGGTGACGTTCTCTGGTTGCTCGGAGTTGACGCCCATCACCTTCTGCCGGACATGATGGGAAACTTCAATAGCAAACGCAGAGAATTCGGAATCATCCGGAAAGTGCGGGACCTCTGCCTGCAGCATCGGCATCACAACCGTTTCAAAAGTTTCTTTCAATCGTGCGTAAGAGTCCATTCGATCCGCGGAATAGGCCGCGTAATAGTTTCCCGTGATCTCCAGTACGGTTTGACCCTTATAAATTTCGAAGCGGATGGAGCGCTGGTCGGCCACCTGCACCTTGGCTAAGTCGACGTCGAGGACCCGGCTGAAGTAGAAGGGATAAGGAAACTTGTGCGCCTCAATCTCGGTGCCAATCGCCATCAAGGTTTGCAGGTGCTGCTGTTGCAGGTGTTGCGCTGACGGATCCGACAACTCCATGGGAGTCATGACTTGCGCGCGTAAGGAACCCATAGTTCCCAGCACAACACTCAGGACCGCAATACCGCCCACCAACTTCATTAGCTGCAATTCCTTCAGCGGCATAGAGATCGCCAACTCGGCCTTACTTCTGCGCATACACCAGCCCGCCCGCTTCATAAGGTGGATCAGCCACCGCACGAATGTAAGATACCAGTGCGGCGATGTCGCTTTTGGAAAGCGTGTACCCCCAGGGGGGCATTTGTGGCGATTTGTTTAACGCTGGACCACCGTGGCTGATGATGGCGACCAAGTCTGCATCGCTCATTTTGTTGAGCGTGTCGCCTTCGGTGAACGGATGTGGCTTGACCGACAGATTGTCCATGTTCGAAACCCGAAGCGGCGTGGACTCCGGGTCGTGACAGCGGACGCAATATTGCTCGTTGATCTGTGCGCCCACGGTTTGCTGGTAGCCTAATGCGATCTCTTCGAGACTCAGTTCTATTGCCTTCCCCGATTTGTCGCGCGTACTGGCGACGAGTTTGTATCGACCCGCCTGCTGTCCCAGATTGACCGCACTCGTGACCTGTCCGCTGGAGTCAGTCAGCGCCGCGGCCGGCTCAAAATTCACGCCAACTGGTCCGCTAAAATATACCGCCGCTCCCGCGACCGCACTGCCGGAAGCGTCGTTCACCTGCACCACCACCGGCTGATCCAGCGGCATTCCGATGTATCCAATCTGTTTCCCGCCACTGGATTCGACAATCGCCGTTCCACTAGCGGTGGCTTGCAGCGGCGCAGGCTGTTTGCTCTTGTGGGAACATCCCGCCGTCAGCAATGTAACCACGCAAACAGCGATGATTGCGGGTTTCATTTTTTCATCGCCTCCTGTGCGCCACCAGACTTGAGCGACATCAGAAACGCGGTCAACGATCGCGCTTCGTCGTCGGTCATGTGCTGGTTAGGCTCGATGGTTCCCGGCCGCAGTGCCTGGGGGTCCTTCAGCCAGTGATAAACCCAGGCTGCATTGAACCTCTTGCCCGTTCCAGCCAGCGCCGGGCCAATGTAGCCTTTGTCGGTCTTGTAGTCGGCGATGTGGCAAGACTGGCATGCAAACTTGGAGTAAAAGAGCTGCCGCCCCTGTTCCACAAGGCCGGGAGTGAACTGTGACACTGGCAGCGAATCGCGATCGAACTCCGGTGTCTGATACACCGTCATCATGTAGTCAGCCAGAGTGTTGATCTCCGAATCCGGGAGATTGAACTTCGGCATGCGCCGGATCAGCGCGGGCCGCAGAGTTTCCGGGTTCTTCAGGAACTGCGTCAGCCATTCACGCTGCACCGCCGTTCCTTCCCAAGTGAGATCGGGAGCCATATCTCCACCGTGTCCGTTGATCATGTGGCAGGTGAAGCAGCGCAGATCGCGCATAAGCTGTCCGGCACTTCCCGCAGGCTGGTATTTCGTCTGCTGAATCGAGGCAACCCTCATGGTAGGTGGCTGACTTTGCGCGCGGTCAGTCAGCGCCAGCAGCGCAGTAGTGACCGCATCAATCTGCTGCTCCGTGAACTTGAACTGCGGCATCTTCAGCGACGGTCCGAAGGCTCGCGGATTGCGCACTTTCCCCGCCACGTAGCCGGGTAGGCTGTGTTCGACACCTTCGACGAACAACAGTTGTGACATCGGCTTGCTGCCGATGCGGCTCAGTTCAGGCGCAAAGTTTTCGGGCTTCTTGATGCCGTTGATCTCGTGGCAACTGGCGCACCCGTTTTCCACCACCAGCCGCTTGCCATGTTCGATCTGCTGTGGAGTGGCGCTGTCGAGATGCACATTGGCGACGAAGTCCGGCTCCGTCTTCGACTCCAGGAATCCAGTCAGGGTAGCGACCTGGGCAGCGTCGAAGCGGTAGTGCGGCATCATTGTGTTTGGATCATAGTGGTTGGGATTGGCCACCCAATCTTGCAGCCACTCAGGCTTCGCTTTCGTGCCGATGCCCGTCAGTTCGGGGCCGACATTGCCTCCAACCATCATGCCGGCGGCGTTCTGCATAGCATGGCAGGACGCGCAGAACGATTGTCCATACAGTGAAGTGCCGGCGGCCGGATCGGCGGATGCTTTGGCGTCGGTCTTCAGCGGCTGCAGCGGAGGATCGAGCGGTGTGCTCTGCGCCAGGACGAACGCCGAAATGTCACGGGCATCGTCATCGCTCAGGTGGTAGTTCGGCATGGTCGCCGTGCTGGCATAAGCCTGGGGATCCTTGATCCACGCGTAGACCCAGTCGCGCGTGGTCTTGTCGGCGATGTGCTTCAGCGATGGCGGGTCGTCGTCGGGAGTGATGTAGGTTCCATCACCCTGCTTGATGGTATGGCAGTGCGTGCAGCCATAGCTGGAAATAACTTGCCGTCCCTGGTTGAGGAATGGCGTTGCATTCTGCTTCTCCAGGTGGCATTGTCCGCAACCGGCCTCGATGTACTTCGCCGACAGCAGCGGCTGCTCCCATTGTTCGGTGGCGCTGTGCGCCTCTTCGACAGTGGTCGCCGCGCCCTGGCCGCGGTGGCAGGTGGTGCAGCCGAACTCGGTCAACGAATGCGGAATCGCCGGATGCTTACGAAATGCCACGGAACTAACATCGGCCAGGGTCGCTTCCTTCATTCCAAGGTGGCAAGTGGTACACCGGTCAGTCACCTGCTGCTCGGGGATCCAAATTTGCTGAATGCCTTCCTGGTAGTGACGTTCGAGCGAGACGGCGTCGGCGCGTCCGCGGATGAGATGCAGGTACTGGTTCTGATAATGCCGCCACTGGCTGAAGTAATTCTTGGCCGGCGCGATAGCCAGCAGCAGTAACAGAATGAGGCTTACGGAGCCGAAGGCGCGAGCGCTATCGCCGAAGAAGGTCCGCCACAGGGCGTTGAGTTTATTCTTCATTGCGGCCTAAGCCCTCCACGGCCAAACCCACGACCAACCAGGGCCGCGGAAGAACGTTCCGATGCCGGTCAGCACGATCAATTCGAATAAGAACCATGTCATGATCCAGAATGAAAGTGGCTTGTTGACGAGCCAGCGCCGAAATCCTTGCGCTGCTTTTGGGTCGGTCTGTGCGGCCAGCAGCATGAATGCGGCGATGATCAGGGTCGGAGCCAGAGCGACCCAGACATCGAAAACTACAAGGAAGATACTGAAGATAACAACGACGATACCGAAGATGCGCAGGCGTTTCGTCTTGTCGCGTAACCACAATCCTTCGGCTTCGACGTTGATGTTGAAGTACGGAATGATGATAAGTGCCATCACTACGAGTCCCGGTATGAGGACTCCGGCCACAACCGGTGGGAAGTAATGCAGCAATTCCTGCAAGCCGAGAAAATACCACGGCGCCTTTGCTGGATTCGGGGTGTGCATGGGATCGGCCAACCCTTCGAGCGGCGCGTTCCAACGCAGCGAAATAACGACTAAGGCGATCGCGAGTACCTCGATAGCGACGGCAGCGCGGAAGAAGACTTCGGGATAGGTCATCACTCGGTCTTCATCCTTCACGTGCACCTGCGGCGAGGTCCGCTTAGTGATAAAGGCTATCCGCCGGGGCGTCTTACGCGCATCGGAATCGAAAACGGCGACAAAGTCTTTGGGATCGCTCATTTCACACCTCCTTCCGCCGGAGATTCACCGGGATAGATTCCACCGTCTTTTCGGATCCGCCAGAAATGAACCGCAATGAACAGAATTGCCGCAAGCGGAAGAATTACGCAGTGCAAAACGTAGAAGCGCAGCAGCGCGTTGGCGTTCACTGCAGTTCCACCCAGCATCAGGAAGCGGATCCTGGCTCCCATGATGGGCACCGCCGACGCAATGTTGCTTCCGACGGTCACCGCCCAGAAGGCCAGTTGGTCCCATGGCAGCAGGTAGCCCGTGTAACTGAGGAGCAGCGTCACCAGAAGCAGCACTACCCCAATGACCCAGTTGAACTCGCGTGGCGGACGATAAGCTCCGCGATAGAACACTTTGAACATGTGTGCAAAAACCAGGAAGACCATCGCGTGCGCCGACCACCGATGCAGGTTGCGCAGAAACACGCCTGACGAGACTACGAACTGCAGGTCTTTCATGTCGGCGTAGGCCTGCGGAACCGAGGGATGGTAGTACAGCATCAGCAGGACGCCGGTGATAACCAGAATGAGAAATGTACCGAAGGTCAGCGCACCCAGGTACCATGTGGCACTAAATTCCAGCGTGCGCTTGCGTGCCTTGACCGAGAAAAGGTGAAGGAAGACGTTCTGCTGCACGAACAACGATCGGTGCAGGTTGCTTTCACCACTCCCGCTGCGGAAGACGGAGCGCCATATACGGTTTTCGCGAACCTGGTCAACGATGTGATCGAGGGTGCTTGCCATGCCTATACCCTCACCATTTGCTTGACGGAAACGGCGTTGGAACGATCGACCATCAAGTTGCCATCGTCATTCAGCCACATGCGCAACCACGGAAGCGGCCGCGGGGCCGGTCCCGCAATCTTCACGCCATACTTCGTAAATTTGCTGCCGTGGCATGGGCACGCGATGATGCCCAGGTCCGGCTTATAGGCAGTCATGCAGCCGAGGTGAGTGCAGATTGCCGAGAGCGCGAAGAACCCCTCCGGCGTGCGCACCACATAAATCGCCATCTGCGGATCGAGCGTAACCGAGTCAGGAGCGTAATGGTCGGGTTTTCCCGCATCGACAATCGGTGATGGTTCGTAGAGCACGTTCGGCGACAAGTACTCGTAGGAGAAAGCGGCAGTGCCGAGAGCCGCGACCGCAACCGAGCCAACTCCTATCTTGACGAAGAACTTCCGTCGGCTCATCTCCTCTGGGCTGTCGGGTGAAGCCGTTGATTTTGGGTCCTCAGACATAAATCCTCAGTGTCATCCTTTCGAAGCCGCCGCCGGAGGCGCGGGTTTGGGTCCATCAAAGCTCTGAATCGTGATGAGTCCTGTCGGCTCCGTTGCCACGAAGTGATAGGCCTCCATGGTGATGGTGTTGGCCGGACAGCGCAGCGCGCATAGCCCACAGCGAATGCAGCGAGTCTCGTCCTTCAACATCGCCGTTCCGGTAATGCTGCCTAATTCCGCCGGCTGTATGCCTTCCAGCTCGAAACTGAACAGCTCGGGATTGTTCGAGATGGCATCAATCACGTTCGGCTCGAACTGGATCCGGTCCAACGGAACCAACTCCAGACAATTCTCAGGACAAACATCCACACAGCCACCGCAGAGTACGCAATCGGTGCCGTCCTGCTCACTGCCTTCGAGGATGGTGTTGATGTAGCACTTCAGGCAGCGCTGCGCCTCGGCCATCGCTTCCTGTTCGGTATAAACCAGTTCCACTTCGGTCATGCCGGTCCGGCGATCGAGCGGAAGCATGGGAATGGCCTGGCGGTGGATATTCATGTAGTCCACTGCCATCTGCCAGCGGTCTAGGACTTGCACTTCAATCTGCGGTTCCGCATGCTTGGTTCCGCGGAGGTACTCATCAATGCCCACTGCGGCGCGCTTTCCGTCGCCAACGCTGTCAATGATGAGACGCGGTCCGAAGGCGCAATCGCCTCCGGCGAATACTCCAGGCGCCGACGTCATCAAAGTGTCGCGATGCACATTTATGAGACCGCGAGGCGAGACCTCCACCCCATCGTCGGGCCGCAGGAACTCGAGGTTGGGAGCCTGCCCGATCGAGAGAATGATGGTGTCGCACTCAAACTGGGTGTCGCTGTTCTCGTAGAATGCGGGATTGAATCGGTGGTTTTCGTCGAACACATATTTTGTCTTCAGGCATTCCAGGCCGACGACCTTGCCGTCGCGTCCGAGAACTCGTTTCGGCCCGAAGCCAGGATGCATTATGATGCCCTCGGTCTCCGCCTCTTCGATTTCTTCCAGCGCGGCAGGCATTTCGTGGCGCTGTTCCAGGCACACCAAGCCGACCTCGCGAGCGCCCATGCGCAGGGCCGACAGAGAGATGTCCATCATCTCGTGCGCGGCAACAGCTTGTGCATTTTCTTCTGATGGAGTGATCTCGCCCGGCGAATCGTGCTGGCGCAGCACCTCACGCGCGGCTGACCGGGCGACATCCATGGCGACATTGCCGCCGCCGATCACGATGACCTTCTTCCCGATGGTGAACTTGTAGCCGAGATTGACGTTGAGCAAGAACTCAATGCCACGATGCACGCCATCGAGATCAACGCCCGGGATGGAGAGGTCGCGGCTGCGATGTGCGCCGACCGCGATCAAGACGGCGTCGAAGCCTTGCCGCCTTAACTCGCCTACGGTGAAGTCACGCCCAGCGGCGGAGTTTAAGCGCAGTGTGATGTCGCCAGTTTCGAGAATCTCGCGTACCTGTGCCTCTACGACGCTGCGTGGCAGGCGATATTCCGGAATGCCGAGGTAAAGCATTCCGCCAGCAACCGGCGACGCTTCGAAGATTGTTACTGAGTAACCCATCAACGCCAGATCATGCGCGGCTGAGAGACCGACCGGACCTCCACCGATTACTGCTACCTTGTAGGGAAGCTTTCCGGCCGGCCGGGTAGTCGGCGCGACCGGATGGCGCGACTCGGGGCCGTGCCGCTCGGTTAGAAACCGCTTCAGCGCGCGAATAGAAATGGGACGGTCGATCTGGCCGCGACGACACGCTGTCTCGCAGGGATGCGCACAGACGCGTCCGCAGATGCTCGCCATGGGATTCGGATCGCGGGCAACCTGGTAGGCCTCTTCAAAGCGCCCCTCTGCGATCAACGTCACATAACGGCCTGCATTGGTGTGCGCGGGACACGCCATCATGCACGGGAAATTGGTGTTCAGCCATTCCCGGTCGACCTTCTTGTTGGTGAAGCGACTTAACATCGGCCTCCCTGCAGACGGGTAACCCGCTGTGCTGATCGGAAGAAGGGCGAGCCCTGCCCGCCCTTACTGGTTTCTATTTCGAGAGTGCGAAATCAGCCTTGCCGGTGCCGGCGACATCTACAGACTTGGTCTGTGGCTTCATCCCTTCATGCCAGGCAACCACGTTGTATTTGCCGTCCGGGAACGTTCTCGATTTTGTAGCTCCCGCTGGCATCGGTCTCGGCGAAGTATGGTGTGGGGCTAACGACGATGTAGCCCGCCATTTCCGGGTGTACGTTGCACAGCAACGAGACCACACCCGGGTTATCGAACTTGAAGGGCCGCTTATCGCCCTTCGGCCAGGTGCCGAGGTTATGACCGAGCTTCTTGTTGCCGCTGATCGACGGCCAGAAGACGTTGTGCTGAACATTGTCGCTGTTCAAAAACTCGACGGTTGTCCCCACCTCAATGACCATGACGTGCGGGTTAAACATCAAGCCCTTCTGGTCCATGACCGGCTGCTGCGAGGGTGCCGGGAAGGTTTTGCCCTGGATGGTGTCCACATAAACAACCGATTTCCCAGTCGATACTTTGCCTTCGATAGTGCCAGCGACTGCGGTAGCTGCGACGGTCGTCACCAATAGAACCGTTACTAGAAAACTGCGCGTCATGAATATTCCTTTCGTTGGTGGTGCTAGTTTTAGGTCAAGCCGTTAGTACACAAATTCCAAACCAGCTACGGCTGTATTGGTGTGGAAAGGATTTAGCGCGACCGGCAAACCGGTCAGCGGATTCGTAGCAATCACGACGGATTGCGAAGGGCGGAACTGATACTCAAATGAGGCCTTGATGTTGGCGTGAAGCAGGAACTGCACGCCGGGCGTAATCCGATTGCGTGTCGAACTGAAGGGGCCGTTGAAAGGCGCACCGGTGAAGGACGGGTTAGATGCCAGTCCATTGATGCGATCGGAGGTCGAGTTAACTCCATCGTAGCGGATCATCACGTACATCCACGGATAGGCCAGCCATTCTGCGTCGACGAAACCGCCGCTGAAGGTTGCAGGCGTGCTGTGAATGAAGCCCACCGGGACGGCGGTGCTCAGGTTCTGCAGAGGAATCAGTTGGCCGCTGGCGTCGATGGGTAGAAGATTATAGTCGTGCCCGTACATGTACAGGGCATTGAACTGCAGACAGCAGCGATAGTTGAAGGTCATGTTGCCGCCGACACGGTAGAAGGGCTCGCGCGCGGTGACGACCGCCGATGTGCCGTCGGCGCCTGCGCCCAGCAAGCGCTGCACCGAACGTCCATAGAAGTAGTACGTACCAAGGTTCAGATACGTGTGATCGCGAGGTCCGGTCGGTCCAGCCGCTTGGATGGCACTACGGCTTTCCTTGTCGTGCTCCAGATTGAACCGGTACTGAAAATTGGCGTAGATGTCCTTGAAGTTCGCATCGGAGGCGACGCCCAGGCCACCATTATTGCTTCCGGTTGCTTGAGGCACATACGGACTGCCGGGGTTCGCGTCCTGCCCTACTCCGCTGGTGTTCTGATCGATGAAGGCGATTGAGTACTGATAGCCGCCGGTGTGCAGTCCGCCGCTTAGCTCAATGCCCTTTCCTGCATCCGCCATGGTGAATTGGTTATTGACGAATTGCTGCAGCGGAATGAGCGAGTTCATGGCTCCGATATTGGCTTGCGTGTAGATGTCATAGGGGCTGATCCAAATGCTCCGGGCCTGGGTAAACGGCAGTTCGAGTTCGAACTGGCCGACGCGCAGATTGAGGGAGTGCTGGGGCATCTTCAGCAGGCGGCTGATATTCACGAATTTGAGGTAGGCATCCCCCAGTCCGCCGTTGGCGTTTGCTCCGCTGACACTGATGTCATCATCCACCCAAAAGGCCATGTCGCTGCCGAAATTGCCGGCGGTGAAGATGCTGAACAGCCCAGTTTCGAAGTCCGTGGTCGGCACAAACGGGGCTAGGGTCCCGGCCGGGGTTAGCGAGGCGAACCTTCCACTGCTGGTACCCGTGTACTGGAAGTAGTTGTTCATCCGCAGCCCGATCGGCGGGATTCCGGGTATTGTGCCCGGCCAGATGGCCTTGGGCCAGAGTTCCGCGTTGGCCGGAGCTCCCAGCATGACCGGGGGGATCTTGATCATCGACTCGTCGTCTTTGGGGAACTTGAATCCCGCGTCCTTGAAGGCTTTCCCGAAGTCATTCAGTTTGGGAAAGTCAATATGACACGTACTACAACTGGTGCCATACATACGGGAAAATGCGGGAATTGCGTAGCTTTTGCTCGCCGAAAAGATCGAAAGAAGAAATACAAGGAAGAGTAAAGCCCCGTAAACGGTACAAAACGGCCGCCCACCCATAGCCACCCTCCTTTAGTGGGCAGCGAGACAGAAGTTTGCAGCGCCTTGTCGCCCACATGTAACTTGACCAATGGAGTGGAAGTATCTCGTCTGCATGAACCATTCGGCAGTGACGCTCGTCACAGCGCCCGGTGACGCGCCACCAACTGGCATTGCGATTCGAACCACCGGGCGACAATCTCGAGTCGTCAGCAAACAAGAAACCGTGCGGTTGTTGTCGCAGGATCGCCTACATGCTGCCAACTCCGTGGCTTGAGTCTATGAATGCCGGGCGACCCACACAGCGGGAGTAAGGTCTGGGAGGCGCTGGATCGGGAGGTCGGCAAACCCGGGGAGAGCCGCAGCCAAATAGTCGCGCACTGGAAGTCTCAACCGGCGGCAGCTCTCCACGACCGACAGAATCGCCGCAACCTTGGGTCCCGCCTGTGGACTGCCGATGTGTATCCAGTTCTTCCGGCCCAGAGCCACGGGACGCATTGAATTTTCCGCAAGGTTAGTGCTCAGCTCACGTTCTGGATATTCCAGGAATCGTGTAAGTTACGTCCACAACGTCAGAGCGTATTGGCAGGCTTTGCTGAGTGCACTGGAGGGCGATGCCATGGACTGTGCTGCCTCGATCTTGCCACGGATATCGTTCAGCAGAGGCTTGGCTCTTTCCTGACGCAGTGCATGACGTCCACTGAGACCAATTGCTCTGCGGCGAGCTTCCGCGTCGACGGCAAACAGTTCGTCCATACGGGCCACAATCGGCGTTGCGACCGGGTCTCGTGGATTTAGCTGCACCGACTCGAAAAACTGCCTTCTGGCATGAGCCCAACAAGCCGCATGTACCATTCCGGTCCCGCCGATCTGCTCGTTGGCATTCGCAGCCGTTTCCTGCTCCTGTTCGATGACGATGCGGACGCATCGACCAAACAGGCTGTGCAACAGCTTGCCGGGTCACTTGGCGATATTGTTGAGGCGCGATCAGTGAAGCGTCCCGGCATAACACTGGTCCGGCCGGATGGCTGCATCGCGTATTCTGGGCACAACCACGACGGAAGCGCAGTGGCGTTGAAATCCGTGCGTTCGCTTTTGCGGCGGCAGACAAATTAGAGATTTTTTCCTCAGGCCACCGGTAAGAGATTTCCGCATCTAAGCTTGGCGTGACCGGAAAACGTCTATTGAAGCGATTCCTCGCGGTGTTCCTGATGGCGTTGGGATTCTTCGTCTTCTTGAACGCGGTAGAAGCGAACGCAAAGCCTATCCGGCCTGCCACCCGCAGCGTGATCTCCCCCTCAGCACAGCAACCAGTTGCGCCCGATAGTAACAATGCAAGAAAGAAGTAGCTTCTAGTTGCTAATGGCTAGTCGCTAGTTGCTGTCTAGACCCAAATCTGGCGCGCGAAGAAGTAGATCGTCAAGCCGAATCCGATCACGATGACGATGGCGCGGACGTACTCCGGTTTCGTCTTCCGAGCAAAGAATGCGCCGAAGTAGCCACCCATTATGGCGGCAACAATCATGAGGACCGCCTGCGGCCAATACACGACGTGCGGCGTCAGAACAAACAGAATGGTGGCCACGCCGTTGGAAACCGTGGTCAGCCACGCCTTAAGCGCATTCATGGTGTGAATGTGGTCCATGCCCAGCAGCGCCAGCATGGCGAGCAGCAGGATGCCGCCACCGGCGCCGAAGTATCCCAGGTAAAACGCGATGAACAACTGAATGAAAATTCCGCGGCCGGTGGCGAACTCGTGGTGTTCTCCGCCTGCATGGTTCGCCCGGCGGCGGACCCACTGCGTAATCCGTCCACTCATCATGAAGATCAAGGTGGCAGTCAGGAGCAGCCAAGGCACCAAAATCATGAAGGTCTTCGACGGAGTTATCAGCAAAACATAAGCGCCGAGAACGCCTCCGATGATGCCAGTGACTGTTAGCGGTATCAGAACGCGCCGCGGCAGGCTGCGAAACTCGTGACGATAGGCCCAGACGCTGGCCGGCTGTCCCGGCCAAAGCGCCACGGTGTTGGTTGCGTTGGCGCTTACTGGCGGTATTCCCACGAACAAGAGGGTGGGGAAGGAAACGAAGCTGCCGCCGCCAGCAACCGAGTTGATCGCTCCCGCTAGGAGCGCCGCGAAAAATAGAATGGTTCCGTGGGCGATGTGCATACGCAAAGAAAACCGATGTTATCAGCCGCAGGGTTAAAACCGGAAAAATATCGCGGCATCGGATGACGAACGTTGCCGTCAAGCGATAGTTGAAGTCGTGCGGGATGCCAACTGGAACCTACGGCATGATGATCCGGCTGCTGAGTTCATTCGCGGTCGCGATGGACGATTGCGCTTCGGGAAGCCGCTCGTGCAGGAAATCCAGAAACCCACGTGAGAGCGGACGTCCGGAAGTGTGGATGTGTGCCAACCGCAATATGAGCACCAGGACTTTCAAAACTTCAGCGTCCCTCAACGTGGTATGTCCGAGGTGTTCGCGCTCCAGCTCGCGGAACTCATGCAAGAGTTGGCGCACCGTTTCGATCAGTGCCTGCTGCGCCAGGCTTGCCGGCACCTGCTCATACACCAAACCGGAACTCACCAGGGTCTGGTAGCTGTTGGCCAGACTGACCAGGGCCGCAATGACCTCGCGGTCATTCAGGCTGCGGTCGCTGCGCGCAAGTTTGCCAATCGTCTGCAGAATTCCCGAAATCACCGGCTCATGCACCTGCAGGAGTTCGTCGGAGATGTCGATCTTGGGAAATATTTCGTCCGCCGGGAACTCTTCCACTGGCCTCGGCTTCTGGTGTTGCCGCGCTTGTTGCAGGTAAGGACACTCGGAGGGACAGTCCAGCGTGAGTTCACGCTGTTCGCCACAGCATTGCGGGCAGATGCGCCCATGTACCGCCAGGCAGAAGCGTTTTTCTTTTCGGTCAGCGCAAATCGCACAGCGCAATGGTGGTACTCCGCGGACCAACTGGTCGGCCCTAAACTCCCATTATGACATTTTCACCAAAGCGGGGGGCCTTGGAGCCCGCATGGGCAGTGGCTTTCCGAGCACAGCCTGTGGAAAAACCGCGTAAAATATGGCGAAAATGCTTCCCACTCGAATGAGGTTGGTATAAGATACGCTCAACTTGAGCATTTTTACGGCTCAAATTATTCAAGGAGGATTTACTAATGGCAACAGGCATGACCAAGACCCAGCTCGTCCGGCAGATGGCCGAGAAGCATGAACTAAACAACAAACAGGCTGCTGCGTTCCTCGAGTCGCTCGCGGAATTGGCGATCAAAGAGACGAAGAAGAACGGCTTGTTCGTAGTACCGGGTCTGGGACGTTTAGTGAAGTCGAATCGCAAGGCGCGCATGGGCCGCAATCCGCAAACCGGCGAAGCAATCAAGATTCCTGCGAAGGTGGTGGTGAAGTTCCGCGTGGCCAAGGCCGCGAAGGACGCCATCGCTCCGAAGAAGTAACTTTCCTTTTGGTCTGAACCCAGGGCCGGCCGCGTGCCGGCCTTTTTCGTTGTCGGTGAGCAGTTGTCCGTTACTCTTTACTGACAACCGACAACTGACTACTAACAACTGACTACTGCCTTTCAATCACTGCCGCAAAGAATCCGTCGCAGGGTTGCACACCTGGAACGGTGCGTAAGAACTGCCCGCTCAACAGCGAGTCGAGAGCAGGCCATACCAGCTCGCCGGTCGACCGCAATCTCTGCAACTCCTCGCGACAGTCTCGCAGTTGATATCCGGCGGCGTCGCGCAAAACTTCTTCTACGACAGATTCGTTCTCTTCTCTTTCGAGCGAGCACGTCGAGTACACCGTGCGTCCACCCGGCGCGAGCTGTTGCAACGCCGCGCGCAAGATGGCAACCTGCTTGGCGTGAAGTTCGCTCAGGTCGCCTTCGGTGAGCCGCCACTTGATATCCGGATTGCGCGCCAGGGTTCCCGTACCTGAGCATGGCACGTCAGCGAGAACGCGATCGAAGCCGCCTGCGAGAGGAAGGTGCAAGGCGTCAGCCGTGATCACTTCAACGTTGGAGGCGCGCACGCGCTTGCGTAGGAGCTCAGTGCGGTGTTCGTGGATCTCCGCCGCGATAATCTCAGCCGTGGGATTGCGCCAGGCCATTGCAGCGGTCTTGCCTCCGGGCGCGGCGCAGCAGTCGAGGAGGCGAGAGCCGGTGCCGACCAATGCCGCTACCAGTTGGGAAGCTTCGTCCTGGATGAACACCCGGCCTTCCAAGTAAGCGCGCGTTCGCGTCAGGTCTCCCTCGACCAAAGTGCGCGAGCTGCTTAGCAACGCGCCAGGCGCGAGCTTGATGCCTGCCGATTCGAGCTCTTGTTCTGCGTCTGCGTCTTCCAGGCGCAGCGATGTGGAAGGAGTGCGCTGATCGAACTCGCAGATTTGCCGGGTGCGCTGCTCGTCGAACTGCGCCAACCAACGTTCAACCAGCCACTGCGGATGGGCGTATTCGCGCGCCAAGGAAGGAGCCGCGCCTTCGTCAGCCAGAGGTTGGGAAGGTTCTGCCTTGGCTGCTGCGACCTTTCGCAACACCGCATTGGCGAACGGCGCCGCCGATCTTTTTTGCGCGCGCTTCACCAGCTCCACACTGTCGTTGATGGCGGCATGCGCGGGCACACGCGTCAGGAACAGTAGCTGGTACGCCGCCAGGCGGAGCGCATTCAACACCTCGGCATCCAGCTTCTTCAGCGGCCGCGATGACTCCGCTGCGATCGCATCATCCAGTCGCGAACGCCAACGGAGCACGCCCATGACGAGCTCCATCGCCAGCCCACGATCGGCCGCTGCGAGCTTGTCCAGCCGTTCGGAATGCAGCAGTTCGCCGGCGTAGGCGTTCTGCTGGTCAACTCGCAGCAGGATGTCGAACGCGACGGCGCGTGCGGGAGCGATGGGCATGGGAGCAATTAGCAATTAGCAATTAGCAATCAGCAATCAGCAATCAGCAATTAGCAAAATCTCAAAAACTAAACGCCAAGCGCTAAATGCCAAGTCCTAAGTGCTAAGTGCTGAGTGCTGGGCCTGCCCTACTCACCTAACACTTCGTCCGCCCGCGGCCGATAGCCATTGATGAAATCGTGGGCGCTCATCCGCTTCTTGCCTTCCACTTGCAGTTCCCGGATCTCGAGAGCCGTGCCATGCGCGAAGCCCAACCGCAAGCGATCGCTCTCGACGGCGAAGTGCGCCGGCGGAACGGCAGCACCCGGGGAAACAGGCATGGCGACATGGATGTGCAGCATCTTGCCGCGAAAGCTGGTGAACGCTCCCGGCCAGGGTTGAAATCCGCGCAAGCGGTTCCAGGCGTCCGCGGCACTACGCGAGAAATCGATCAGTCCGTCCTCCCGCCTGAGAATGGGCGCGAGCGTCGCCTTGGCATTGTCCTGCGGACGGGGCGTTATACTTCCGCTCTTCAGGCCGGCAAGAGTTGCGATCATTAACTCGGCCCCTGACTGTGCCAGTCGCGGCGCCAGCGTCAGCGCCGTGTCCTCCGGCAAGATCCGCTCTTCCGACTGCAGCAGGATGTCGCCCGTGTCGAGGCCGGCATCGATGCGCATCGTAGTCACGCCGGTGACGGTTTCCCCGGTCGCGATCGCCCATTGGATCGGAGCAGCTCCACGATACTTAGGCAGCAGCGATGCATGCAGATTAATGTTGCCGAGCCTCGGCAGATCGATCATCCACTGCGGAATGATGCGCCCGTAGCCGACCACGATGATCGCTTCTGGCTTAATGCTCTCCAGTTGTGCGCGGAATTCATCGTTGTTCTTGATCTTCTCCGGCTGAACAATGGGAAGTCCGAGCGCCAGCGCGGTTTGCTTCACTGGCGATGGCGTCATCTGCATGCCGCGTCCGCTGGGGCGATCAGGTTGGGTGGCGACCAGGTTCACGCGGAAGCCGGTGCACACCAGCTTCTCCAAAGTGGGTACGGCGAAGAGCGGCGTTCCGCAGAAGACCAGGTCCATCATAGTTAGCAATTAGCAGCTAGCAATTAGCAACTAGCATTTGGCAATTAGCAACTAGCGATCATCAGCCAGCCGTCACGTCGTGCCCTGACACAATCCAGAACGACCTTTGAGAAAAGTTCTGTTTGCTAATTGCTAGTTGCTGCTCTCTTACCATTCGCCCTGCTTCACCAGTTTGCGAATCTTGCGCTTCATCATGTCTCGCTTCAGCGCGCTGATGTGGCTGATATAGAGCTTACCGTTCAAGTGGTCGGTTTCATGTACTAACGCGCGCGCCAGCAAGTCCTCTCCGGTTACCTCGATGGTCTTGCCGTTAGCGTCTTGCGCGCGCGCGGTAACCGAGCGGGGACGCGTTACCTTCTCGCGGAATTCGGGCAAGCTGAGACAGCCTTCGTTGGACGTGAGCCGCCCTTCGGTGTGGATGATCTCGGGATTGACCAGCACGATCTTGGCACTGGGATCTTCCTTGAAGGTGACATCGATCACCGCAACGCGCTTGCTGATGCCGATCTGCGGCGCCGCCAGACCGACACCATGCGCCGCATACATGCTCTCAAACATGTCTTCGACGAGTTTCTTCAACTCGTCGTCGAAGACGGTAATGGGGGCTGCGGGCTTCTCCAGGACCGGGTCCCCAAATTTCACGATCTCATGAATCATTTAGAAGTTTCGCAACTGTTGGCAGTAGCCTTCGAAATTTCTTTGCAACTCAATCAGAGAATCGCCACCAAACTTTTCCAGTGCGCAGCGGGCCAAGATAAGCGCAACCATCGCTTCTCCCGCCACTCCCGCAGCCGGAACCACGCATACATCCGAGCGTTCATAGGCGGCCTTCACCGGTTCGCGAGTGGCGAAGTCCACCGAGCCCAAGGGACGCCGCAATGTTGAAATCGGCTTCAGATACCCTCGTACGCGAATTTCTTCGCCGTTCGAGACTCCGCCTTCCAAGCCTCCGGCGTGGTTCGATCGCCGGGTGAAACCAGTGAATGCAGTCCCGCCCTCGCGTTCGTATCCTATTTCATCATGCACGGTCGAACCCAGGGAAGCCGCGCCACTGAACCGCGTCTCCGATCTCCACCGCCTTTACCGCCTGCAGCGACATCAAAGCGGCGGCGAGCTGGGCATCCAGGCGTTCGTCCCAATTCGCGTAGGTGCCGAGGCCGGGCGGCACGTTGTGCGCCACTACTTCAAAGATTCCGCCGACAGAATCACCCGTCCGCAGCGCGACGTCAACCTGCTCTTTCATGCGCGCTTCGGTTTCCAGGTCGGCACAACCCAGCAATATCTCCTCTTTCGCTGCCACCGCTCGGATGGCTTCCCAATCGACCGGCGACTCCAGGCGAGCACTGCCGACGGCGATCACGTGACTTAGCACCTCGATGCCAAGTTCCCGCAGCAATAGTTTCGCGACGGCGCCGGCAGCGACTCGCGCCGCCGACTCGCGCGCCGATGCGCGCTCCAGAACATAGCGCGCTTCGGAGAAGTTATACTTCACGGCCCCTGCAAGATCAGCATGCCCTGGGCGAGGCGAGGCCACCCGCTTGTGTTTGGCCGGATCGCCCTCCTCCACCGGCAGCGCCTCCGTCCAGTTCTGCCAGTCCTTGTTCGCCAGCAGCATGGCAATCGGCGAGCCGATTGTCTTGCCGTGACGCACTCCGCTAAGGATGTGGGCCTGGTCGCGCTCGATGCGCATGCGCCCGCCGCGACCATATCCTTGTTGCCGCCTCCACAGTTCGCGGTTCACGAATTCGATGTCCACCGCGACCCCGGCAGGCATGCCCGAGAGCAGCGCCACCAGGGCTTCTCCATGGGACTCACCGGCGGTGGAAAAGCGCAACATGGGAATAGGAAGGGTGATTGTAGCTGATAGCCGCGGCATTTAGCACTTAGCAGTTAGCGACCTGCTTTCCGTCGACTTGGGAAAAGCAGATCCCTCGCTGCGCTCGTAATGACAATTTGATAGATGTCGTGGTCTTCGATAGTTGCCAATCTCAGCGACCCTCTTTCGCTGCGCGACTACGCTTCGATGACCAACTCCTCCTCCATAAATGCCTTCTCTTCCATGCTGCTGCCGCCGAGCGTAAACGATCGAGTAAGCTGCGCTTTGCCATTCTCAACGCTGGTTATGACGTAGGAGCAGCCCAGCCAGTACGCCTCGGCGAAGTCTGTCGGCGACCACTGTGCTGGGTGGTCGGGGTGAGAGTGATAAAAGCCAACTATCTCGAATCCGCGCGAGCGCGCGTCACGCAGAATACGCACTACCTCCACGGGAGCAATTTCGTAACGATCTTTGGGAGAGTCACAGATGTTTTGGCAGCGCACGGTGGCGCTTACCGCTCGTGTGTCACCCTCTACCGTTCCCAGCAACACACCGCAGCATTCGAAGGGATAAGTTTCTTCTCCGTGGCGGCGGATTTCGTCGTATTCAAGCTGGCGAAGTTTCAACATGTCGTCGCCGCTTTTCTATCACGCCGGGCGGGACTTCGCGAGCAATTGTGAATTTCTGACAACTCCGCAAGTTGCCGTTTGACCGTGCAATGTGCGAAAGTGTGAGTCTCCGGATAGCGATTTTGCGGAAGTTTGTTTGTAGCAAGGCAACATAACCGCGGTGGTCCGATATCGCATTCGGTGTAAAGACGAATATTGCGCCTCGATCTAATTTGGATTATTCATCTGTTTCGGTAGCCTTGAAGGGGCACGGCTTTCAGCCGAGCCGTTATGAGTTCAGAGAGAGTTGGGCTTCAGCCCCGGAGGGAACTTGTACTTCGTCTCAACACCGAGGTCCCTCAGTGGCTAAAGCCACCAAAAACGAGGGCGTCATGGCACGGCTGAAGCCATGCCCCTTCAAAGCACCAATCCTCAGGAATAATCAATCTAATGGGTGATTCTCGAAAGGCTATCGCTGAAGATGACGAAAAAGATCAAGACGCAATCCTACGAAGACGCGGTTTCGTGGTTTCGGGCTCACGGATTCGACATCCTGGAAGCTCCGGGCACAAGTAACCGGATCTTTCTGAAAAAGTACAGCTGTTCGGCCGCGATCGAACGCACCGACGATGGTAGCGTCAAGGTATTCGCCTATCCGGGCTATCTGATCAATGGCGAGATCGCGAAACTTGTCGATCATGGTTATCAGAAAGTCTGGAAGACGACGAAAGCCGAGCATCCTGCCACGGCTGACCAGCTCAAAGCGTTGCACCAGTTCACCGAAGAGCTGAAGGAGGGGACTGGCGCCATCAGTCTCTACAACGAAGGCTTGGGTACAGTAAGCGAGTCCTATATGTATGATCGCGTGCGCGGACGCGACCTGCCGGAAGCGGAACGCCCCCAACGTCCATGGCAAAAGGCCGCACGTAAGCGTCCCGCATAGTTTCCCCCAACTATTTCGCGATGTGCGCTTGCACCGTTAGGTTGTAAGTTTCCCCGCAATAAACCTCCTCCGACCCGCGCAAACCCGCTGGTGAAATATGCCATCCAATATAACGGACAAGGAACCGAGCACGTCCAGGGTTTCGAGGAGGGAATTAAAAGGTTATGAAGAGACTTGGGATGCTGTTGGTGTTGTTGATGTTCTGTGCATTTACAGTGTGGGCGCAGAATGACAATAGCTCCAACCCCAACAGCGACAACACTGCCACGCAGGCCACCCCAGACGACAACATGAACAACAATGCGCAGGACCAGGCGCACCAGAACGCTGCAGACCAGGACAGGAACGCTGCCAATCAGGAAAAGTCGGATGCCAAGAACGAAGGGAACAAATCGGCCGAAGACCGCGACAAAGTGATGGCCCGGCTGGACGATTCCTCTAAGATCTTGAATGAGTTGCTAGGCGCGCCCGACAAGGGGATTCCAGATAAAGTCTTCGAGAATGCGAAGTGCGTCGCCGTAGTTCCTTCCATGGTGAAGGGCGGCTTCGTGTTTGGCGCCGAGCATGGCCGTGGCGTGGCGACTTGCCGCACCGCCAACGGTTGGAGCGCGCCGGCTTTCTTCGTCGTTACCGGCGGCAGCTGGGGCGCGCAAATCGGCGTCCAGGCTGCTGATCTTGTTTTGCTGATCATGAATCAGCGGGGCATGAACGATCTATTGAGCTCTAAATTTAAGTTGGGCGCTAACGGTAGCGTAGCCGCCGGCCCGGTGGGCCGCGAAGCCGCCGCATCTACCGATTGGAAGATGGGGGCAGAGGTGCTGACCTATTCGCGCACTCGCGGTTTGTTTGCCGGGCTGACCCTGAGCGGTGCGGTAATCAAGCAAGACGACGACTCGACTCGTGCGCTCTATGGTCGCATGGTCGGCTTCCGCCAGTGCCTGCTGGGACAAGTGAAGCCGCCGGCTGCGGCTGATAACTTCCTGGCGACCGTCCGCCGCAGTAAGGCCGAGGCGACGGCCGAGGCCCACTAGAACAATTTGCAGTCGCAACCCCGCGGTGGGCTTCGGCTCACCGCGTTTTTTGTACGTCGGGTTCTTCGTCTTGTGGCGGCGCAGTCCTAAACCTTGATTTGTTCGGGAAGCTTCTCACAGGTTTGAAGGGGCACGGCTTCAGCCGTGCCCCTTGAATGCTTGAGATCCTCATGAACCATCCAGGCGCCAGCCGAATAAAAGAGGACGTGGCCAGCCTCTCAAAGCTTCTTGCTCCGCTTCCTCGCATCTACTAGCATGTAAGGTTCGCCTTCCAATGGGGTAGCTCATGTCTGATAGCCGCAAACCTGACGGGAAAGTTCTGGCCGAATCCCCGGTCACCGATTTGTTCGAGAATGGCCGCGATCCGTCTGAGTCGGAGAAGCAGTGGGCCGAGAAGACGCTCGCCCCGAGTCTGGAGAAGGGGCCCGAGAAGCCGATTGGTGCTGCCACCGGCGTCAACGTCGACGAACATGGCCACGCGCGCTACACCACCATCTCTGGCTTGCCGATTCGCCGGCTCTATACGCCCGCGGACCTTCCTGCCGACTGGAAGTACGAAGACTATCTGAACTATCCCGGCCAGCCGCCGTTTACGCGCGGCATTCACTCCTCCGGCTATCGCGGCAAGATGTGGACCATGCGCCAGTTCTCCGGCTTCGCTTCGCCGGAGGAGACCAACGAGCGCTACAAGTATCTGCTGGCCCACGGCGGCGGCGGGCTCTCGGTCGCGTTCGATTTGCCTACGCTGATGGGTTACGACAGCGATCATCCGTTCAGCGAAGGCGAAGTCGGCAAATGTGGCGTCGCCATCGACTCGCTCGAGGACATGGAGATCCTCTTCAACGGCATCGATCTGGAGAAAACGACGGTCTCTATGACCATCAACTCGCCGGCGTCAATTTTGTGGGCCATGTATCTCGTGGTGG
Organism: uncultured Acidobacteriaceae bacterium; assembly: GCA_963721155.1. Classification (GTDB taxonomy): domain Bacteria; phylum Acidobacteriota; class Terriglobia; order Terriglobales; family Acidobacteriaceae; genus Bog-257. The sequence continues at coordinate 202,855 of CAVRID010000014.1, forward strand.
CGGAAAAGCAGGGCGCGGACTGGAAGAAGATTTCGGGCACCATTCAGAATGACATCCTGAAGGAATATATCGCACAGAAGGAATACATCTATCCACCGGCGGAATCGATGCGGCTGGTGATCGACACCTTCGAGTTCGGCTCCGTCTTCACGCCGCGCTTCAACACCATCTCCATCAGCGGCTACCACATTCGCGAAGCCGGCTCGACCGCGCTGCAGGAGTTGGCGTTCACCGTCTACGACGGCGTGGAGTACGTCGAGTGGGCGCGCCGTCGCGGCCTCGATGTGGACGAGTTCGGCCCACGACTCAGCTTCTTCTTTAACGCACACAACGATTTCTTCGAGGAACTTGCCAAGTATCGCGCGGCCCGGAAGATCTGGTATCGGCTGATGAAGGACCGCTTCGAGGCCAAGAACCAGCGCACCTGGCTGATGCGCTTCCACACGCAGACGGCGGGCGTCTCGCTGACCGCGCAACAGCCGATGAACAACATTGCGCGCGTCGCCATACAAGCGCTGGCTGCGGTGCTGGGCGGCACTCAGTCGCTGCACACCGATTCCTACGACGAAGCTCTGGCGCTGCCGACCGAAGAGGCCGTACGCATCGCGCTGCGCACCCAGCAGATCATTGCCTACGAGTCGGGTGTCGCGCAGACTGTCGATCCCCTGGGCGGCTCCTACTTCCTGGAACGCCTCACGCTCGACATGGAGAAGGGCGCGTTCGACTACTTCGAGAAGCTGGACGCGATGGGGGGCATGGTCTCGGCCATCGAGAAGGGGTATCCGCAGAAGGAAATCGCTGAGGCCAGCTATCAGTTCCAGCGCGCCACCGAGGCGCGAGAGAAGATCACGGTAGGCGCAAACGAGTTCGGCGTCGAAGAACCTTCGCCCAACATTCTCTACATCGGCGAAGAGGTTGCGCAGGCGCAAACCAAGAAGCTGAACGCGTTGCGCGCCCGCCGCTCCAACGACGAAGTTCGCCGCTGCCTGGATGCGCTACGGAAAGCCGCGGCCCAAGAACCAAAGGCCGGCACGAACGGCCAAGTCTCACCCGCGAACACCATGCCGTTCATCGTGGATGCAGTGAAAGCCTATGCAACCGTTGGCGAGATTTGCGAGGCGTTGCGTGACGTGTACGGAACGTACACGGAAACCGCGTTTGCGTGAGAACCAAGCTATCAGCTATCAGCTGTCAGCTTTCAGCCAGGCTGGCCCAGCTTTCATACGAGCATTCGTTCGAACGTTCGCGCTTGTCTTCCTGTTCGCGATCAGCACCTTCGCGTCCGACAACTGTAGCCACAAAGTCTGGAACTGGACAGTCGACAAGAAGGCGGCACTGGAGCTTCAACGATTTGTCAACGAAGGACACGAGCCGTGGCGCATGGATGACACTGCGACGATCGCTGGCCAGGCAATCGAGGAGCACAAGAAGGAATGGGGTGACTACCAACATTCTTCCCGCTGATGGCAACACAGCGCAGTCTCCTCCCCCGCCGTCATCACAATGATAATGATATTTTCGTAATGTGCAATTTTGAACATGCAAAGAAACCCCGCCTGAGGTAAAGTTCTTAAATCCACACGCAATTGCGCTAAGGCATTTTCAGCCGTCGCGGGTGTGAGGCTAGACCTCCAGCAAAGGCGGCATACATTGTCCAGGGCGCGTCTCCACAAACTATCGGCTTACATTTTGCTCATGCTGTTTATTCTGCCGTCGATTTCGGCCCAGGATAAGAGCGCGACTCCTTCCCGGTTGATCATTCCCGATGGCACGCCGATCAAGCTTCAGCTGGCCGAGAACGTTTCCTCCGCCCACGCTCACGTCGGAGACCGGCTGGATTTTGTGGTCGTGAGAGATGTGAATGTCGACGGCTACACGGTCATTCCGGCCGGGACCAAAGCCCAAGGTTCCGTCACTGGCGTTAAGAGCAAGCGGTTCTTGGGAATGGGCGGCAAAGTGACCCTGAAACTCGATTCCGTCGAACTGGCCAACGGCGATCAAATCGAATTGCGCGCGCGCATGGAGGTCAAGGGAAGCTCCCGCACAAAGTTGATGGCCGCCGCGATGGTCGCCACCAGCCTGATTTTTCTGCCGGCGACGCCTATTTTCCTGCTCACCCGCGGGCACGACAGCACGGTCGTAAAAAGCACGGAGATCACTGCGCAAATCGACTGTCCGACGTCGATCGTAGCGGAAGGATTGCTGCCGGCGCAGGAAGGTCCTTCCCAACTAAGCGAGATGATCGACTATCTTCCGCCGCGCGTCTTCAGCGGCGAGGGCCGCCAAGGCGACATGCTCAACTTGATTTTTGTCGGTCAGCAGCAGGACTTGCAGCGGGCCTTTGAGCGCGCCGGTTGGGTCAAAACCGACAAGTGGAAGATGATATTTGTCTGGCACCTGTTGCAGCGCCGCACTAACGATACCCAATTGCCGATGGCCCGCTTTTACCTGTTTGGCAGAGTACAGGACTACTCATACGCGCTTCCTGACCCGCAAGCGATTATGTCGCGCCGTCATCATCTGCGCATCTGGAAAACCGACTACACCATGGATGGAATGCCCATCTGGGCGGCTGCCGCCACCCATGACGTTGCGATCGAAATCGCCAAACGCGGCCGTTTGATCAACCACAGGATCGATCCCGCCGTGGACGCAGAGCGTGATTTCGTTGGAAGTAACCTCACCGAGACGTCGTCAGTGAGCCGGCAGGAATATTTGCATTCTTCCGATCCAGTGTTCCAGGCGCAAACTGCGTCCGGCGAGGGCTATCACTCCGACAGCAGGATTCTTCTCCTGGATCTCCGCCAGAACAGCCCTGTCACCGCCAGCGTGCCCGATCGATCTGCTACCGTGGTTCGCGCGACCGCAATGCCTAACATGGTTCCAGCGGAATCTTTCCAGAGCGATCTTCCGTCACCGCGCTGACCGGCTCGCTATGCGCTGGTAGTCACGGGCGCAGATAACAGCGCTGAAGATTGCGTGCGCTCGTGTAGTTACCCGATTATCCATCTTTCATTTTGGATCAATTGCAGCAAGCTCATAACCATCATGTTCAACTGCGCGCAAACGTCAGGGATATTCGGCCGCGCCAAAGAGCCGGTCGGCTTTTCATCTGTGACGACTTGCAGTCCTTCAACACGCGCCAGGGCGATTACGAAAGGATCAGCCGATGTCCGCAATTTCTTCTCGCCGACGAGACGCGGAAATTGCATGAGAATTTGCGCTGCTTCGACCTGTACAATGTCGTCCAGTTCCCGGAACATCGTCCGCCGCTCCTTCAACCAAACATATAGTTCGTCCGAGCGCTTTGCAATCTCGTGCAAGACGTCGACAGGCGCTATGAGTCTTCCTTCTGCTATCAGCGCATCGACCTTGCCCCAGATTGAAGGGAAGTTCTCGAGGGGATATCGTTCTTGCCACGCAGCAATTAGTGAGCTTGTGTCAATGCAGTAGATCATCAGCGCTCTTAATCCGCCAGCTGGAATGCAGCGCGCTCAAGCGCGGGAATGTACTTCACTTTAGCCCCGAGATAACTCGACACATCATTGAGCGTGATCCGCTGATCGTAATAGCTGCGCAGCACCAAGCGCGTGAAGCCGCGCCCGTTCCCACTCATTAGCATGATCGGCCGTGGGATTGCCACAGACTTCTTCTCGCCTTGCGCGCTTTCGAGCGCCGTCTGGCGATACTCTTCCCGGAAACGCGCGCGCTGCTCGTTGTAGAACTTCCATGTCGCCCGATGCAGTGTGACAAACCGCAGCAGCAGCGCTTCTCGGCTGACGCCGATCACCCGCGAAATTGCGCGCAGATTGTCGTCGCTCCATTCGCGTCGACCGATCGGCGTAACTTCTGGAAACGACAGCACCAATTCTGGCGGCATAAGTGCGCTTGCCGCAACTGAATCACAGAAACGCTCTATTTCTTGCTCTTCGGCCGTCGACCCAAATTTGCCGGCGCTGCCATTCGATATGGCGCTTTCGCCGAGAATGATGTGCGTCAGTTCGTGCAGCAGCGTGTAGCACTTCCCGCCTTGGCTATGATCCTTGCCATTGACGACCACAACCGGTAATTCTTCCTTCGCCAGCGCGAAGCCGCGCATTTCCTCTAGATCCACGCCGTAATGCGGCCCGCTGATAACAAAGACGAGAATGTCGTCCTCTTCCAGCTTGCGTCGCCAGAAATCAAAGGCCCGTCCTCGCCGCGCGGCCTGCATTTGCGCTTCGTTATCGATGCCGAGGAATTCTCGGATGGCTTTGCCGACCGCTTCCGGATCGTTGCGCAATTTTGCTTTGAGCGGAAACGCATGAGGGCGCTCGCGAAGATCCCCGTAAAGTTCAAGCGCCAGTTCGCGCCGTTCGTAAGCGGTCCGAATGTGATAGGTCAGGTTGGGCGATATGGTGCGGTCCTCCGCTTCCGGCAAGCGGCGGAAATCTCGCAGCGGCGCGAAATCTTGTGGGGGTTCGGGGAGATAGAATACCGCGAGTGGAAAGTGATATTTCGCAGCAAGTTTGCGAAGCTGGTTCAGCGTCGGCGCTTCCTCGCCTTTTTCCCAAGCCTGAAGGCTCTCAACAGCGACATTCACCGACTGCGCTGCATCTTCAAGCGTTAGTTTGGCGCGATTCCGCGTCCAAACGAGCAACTCCGGCTTGATTAAGGCTTTGGTGCTTGGCATAACACTGCTTCCCCAAACGGCTCTTCTTCCTGGGACCACCTAGATTCGCCGTCATTTCCCAGCGTAGCGCCTTCTGCGTAGCCCCACAACCCTCTGCCGGCAGCAATCGCCTAAAAGCCGGTAGGGAGGAATCTCTAAGGATTTTAATAGGTCTTATTCCACCCACCGCTTGAACACCAAACATCCATTCGTTCCGCCGAAGCCGAACGAATTTGACATGGCGTAATCCATGCTCACCTGGCGCGAAGTGTGGGGCACAAAGTCCAGGTCACAGCCTTCGTCGGGATTGTCGAGATTGACCGTCGGCGGCACGATCTGGTCCCGCAACGCAAGCACCGTAATCGCCGCCTCCAGTCCCCCGGCACCGCCCAGCAAGTGCCCAGTCATCGACTTGGTGGAGCTGACCAGCAACTTGTAAGCGTGATCGCCGAAAGCGCGCTTGATGGCCGTCGCCTCCAGCTCGTCGCCCAGCGGCGTGGATGTACCGTGGGCATTGACGTAGCCGATGTGGTCTGGCGAGAGTCCGGCGTCACGGAGAGCGTTGCGCATCACGCGATAGCCGCCTTCGCCTCCGGGCGCGGGTTGGGTGATGTGATTGGCGTCGGCACTCATGCCGTAGCCAACCACTTCAGCGATGATGTTCGCGCCGCGCTTCTTGGCGAACTCCAGTTCTTCCAGGATCAGGATGCCCGCACCTTCGCCGATGACGAAGCCGTCGCGGTCTTTGTCCCAGGGACGGCTGGCGCGGTGGGGATCGTCGTTACGCGTGGAGAGCGCACGCATGGCCGCGAATCCGCCAACCCCCATGGGCGTGATCGCAGCTTCGGTGCCGCCGGCGATCATTACTTCGGCATCACCGTACTTGATCACCCGAGCCGCATCGCCAATGGAGTGTGCGCTGGTGGTGCACGCCGTACAGGTGGCCTCGTTGGGGCCTTTGGCGTTGTTGCGAATGCTGACTTGCCCGGCGGCCAGGTTGACGATCGCCGCCGGAATAAAAAATGGTGAAATCTTGCGCGGGCCGCCGTTGAGCAGGTTCGAGTGTTCGCGCTCGATAATGTCGAATCCGCCGATGCCCGAGCCGATGTTCACCCCGGTGCGCTCGGCCATCTCTTCATTCTCCACCTTGTAGTTGGCCATGCGCAGGGCTTCATCGCTGGCGGCAATGGCCAGATGAATAAAGCGCGCCATCTTGCGCGCTTCCTTCTTGTCCAGGAACTGAAGCGGGTCAAAGTTCTTGACCTCGGCGGCAATCTGACAAGCGAAGGCAGAGACATCGAAGCTGGCAATGCGCTCCACGCCGGTCTTGCCGGCCAGCAACGCCGGCCAAGTTTCCTCGACGTTATGGCCGACAGCGCAAATGACTCCGATTCCCGTTACTACGACCCGGCGATTCAATCTACTTCGATCCCTTCGCGTGCGAGTTGATGTAGTCCACGGCGTCTTTCACGGTGCGTATCTTCTCCGCGTCTTCGTCGGGGATCTCGATTTCGAAGGCCTCCTCGAAGGCCATGACCAGTTCAACCGTGTCCAACGAATCGGCGCCGAGATCGTCCACGAACGATGCGTTGGGCGTTACCTCGCCCTCATCCACGCCAAGTTGTTCCACGATGATTTGTTTTACGCGTTCATCTACGGATGCCATGAGGTCAGCAATCTCCTTTCGACCCGCCTCCGCGGCGAGCGAAAAACTCCTGGTATGTCAGTTGACCGCGGCCCAGGCCATTCCGCTTTGCGCGGACCGGATGGGGCTACTTCTTCGCCTTGGCGTGCTGGTCGATATAGGTCACGGCGTCCTGCACGGTGCGGATTTTCTCCGCGTCCTCGTCAGGAATCTCGATCTCGAAGGCCTCTTCGAAAGCCATGACCAGCTCGACGGTGTCGAGCGAGTCAGCGCCGAGGTCGTCCACAAATGAAGCAGTGGGCGTCACTTCCGCTTCGTCCACGCCCAACTGCTCCACAATGATCTGTTTTACCCGTTCTTCAACCGAAGCCATCGATTCTCCTATCGCACACCGTGACATCCGCCGCGGCGGGCAAACCCGTAAGTCTAATTGCAGCAAGGGAGCCCTGTAAAGAAGGCTGAGGCTCTTCAGACCGTCGAAGCACACGACTGGCCCCGAGAGCGCCAGACATATGATGCCCGATTCATCCTAACCGGAGCGGTTTGCAATGGTCAACGCGGAGGGTTTCCTCGGGATCCGAAAAACAAACGGTACAGCCCATTTTGAGACGAACGCTTTTCCGCTAGACTGAGTTCACCTTCCCCCTGTTGGAGCTGTGGACTTGAATAGCGAAGAGCGAATAGCGAAGTGCGAAACGCCATCTGTGATACAACCCTCTGATGCGAGCCGTGGTGCAGCGCGTGAGCCGAGCTTCGGTGGCGGTGGGAGAGGAAATCACGGGCGAGATCGGCAACGGTCTGCTGGTGCTGCTGGGGGTTGAGCAGGGGGACAGTGAGGCCGACGCCGACTATGTTGCCGAAAAAATCGTCGGACTGCGTATCTTCGAAGACGATGCGGGAAAGATGAATCTTAGCGTCGGGGAAATCGGCGGAGCGGTACTGGCGGTTTCGCAATTCACGCTGTTGGGCGATGTTCGCCGCGGCAAGCGGCCGTCGTTCGATGCGGCCGCGCGGCCAGAGCGCGCCAGAGAGTTGTACGAGTATTTCGTGGCGCGTGTGCGACGATCGGGACTGCGCTGCGAGACTGGCCGCTTTCAGGAGATGATGCAAGTCGAACTGGTAAACAGCGGTCCGGTAACGATTCTGCTGGATTCCAAGAAGCTGTTCTGACCAAGCTCGCATCGACAAAATGAGTACTGAACCTTTGTAATGTGTAATGGATTTAGAGCGTGTTTCAAAAATCGGTCTGTAACAGGGCACGGCTTCACAGATTGCTGAAAAATCGTGGAGACCGTTTTTGGTGGGAGCCCCCTGCTTCAGCAGGGGGAAGCTGGACTTCGGTCCAGCGGGAGATCGTGCAACTTGAAAATCGGCTTTAGCCCCGGTGTTTGTCGATGCCCGGCGCTAAAGCGCAAGATTAGAGCCCAACTTTTCGGAGTGCTGAAGCGCTCCTTCCCCCGCATAAATGCGGGGGCTTCCACCCCGCGAATACGTTCCGAGTTTTTCCTCCGCGGCTAAAAATCGTGCCCCTGATACAAGTCTGACCCGTGACTATTTTTGAAACACGTTCTACCAATTGCCGGGGCGGTTTTGCCACTCCGCACAACTCAGACGGCATTTCCTGCCGGCTTCTCGCGAACGCCATCCCAGCCGTCGGATTGTTCCTGCTAAACTGAATCTGCACTTTTCCAGCTAGGTATTTACCGAGAATGGACGATCCCATCTACAAACGCATTCTTCTGAAAATCTCCGGCGAAGCCCTGGCTGCCGGGCAAGGCTTCGGTGTTGACAACACACGTGTGCACGAAATCGCCGCCGAAATCGCCGATGTACATCGTTTGGGAATCCAAATCGCGATCGTGGTCGGCGGCGGCAACTTCTTTCGCGGCGTCGCCGAGCAAGCCAAGCTGATGGACCGTGTCTCCGCCGACCACATGGGCATGCTGGCCACCGTCATCAATGCCCTCGCGCTGCAAGATGCGCTGGAGAAGCAAAATACTTTTACCCGCGTGATGACCGCGATCGAGATGAACCAGGTGGCCGAGCCTTTCATCCGGCGCCGCGCTATCCGTCACCTGGAGAAAAAGCGCGTCGTAGTATTCGCCGGAGGCACCGGCAATCCCTATTTTTCCACCGATACCGCCGCCTCGCTGCGGGCCATGGAGATCAATGCCGACGCCATTCTTAAGGCGACCAAGGTTGACGGGATCTACACCGACGATCCGGTGATGGTGAAGGACGCCACCATGTTCGACACCATCAGTTACCTGGAAATCCTGCAGCGCGGCTTGCGGGTGATGGATGCCACGGCGATCGCACTGTGCCGCGAGAACAACCTTCCCATCGTGATTTTCAATCTTAACCAGCGCGGCAATATTCGCCGCGTGGTGCTGGGAGAACGCGTCGGCTCGCTGGTAAATCAGGGATAATTCCTACCCGGGATCAGGCACTTTTCGGTATCCTGTATTGGCGTTTCGTGGGGTGAATTCAGTCCTGAATGGCGGTCTACCCCGCGTTAGAATTAGTCTGGTTCCCCAGAAAGTACTGGGTATGGCTGAGCAAGCTTACAAGCCATCGGAGAGGGTTCCGGTTTCAGGGGTGTATCGAGTCGAGCACAACGGTCATCGCGTCGAACACGATGTCACCATGCTCGAAGGCGAGACCTTCCCGGCATGTTCGGTTTGTAATGACCGAGTGCGCTTCGCTCTCAAGCACCGTGCGACCGGTATTCGGCAGGACCCGGATTTTTGTGGCCGTTGAACGGGTCCTTGTAAACGGCTGCTTCGTTGTCCCTTTTTTGCGACGAACCGAAAAACCTCTTCACAAAGTGCTCAACTTCGGCTAACTTCGTAGTCCAAACGTAAGCAAAACTTGTAAGCCGGGGTTTCCCAATGGCTTTTTCTGCTGGCGCGCCCAAGGCGGGCTTGGCTTCTGCCGCTGCTTCCGCGTTACGCCGAGGTTCCAGATTTCACATCCAGGCCGGTAACATCAAGAACTCCGGCCACAGCGGCCCTCGCCGCGACGGACGCCGTTACCGCCCCGGAGATACGATCCGCCAATCCGGCATCTATGAAGTGATGCACGACCGTGAACACCGGGCAACTCATGAAGCGGTCATGATCGGTGGGGAACGCTTTCCCGATTGCGAAACCTGCAAGGACAAAGTCCGCTTTCGCCTGGTCCGCACCGCTCCCTATATCTTCCAGGACGAAGACTTCGAACAAGAATAGAGGAGTTTTCTAGGTTCCTGCCGACACTCAGCACGGTGTCTGCGTTCCATGCACGCTCTCCGTTGCAATGGGAAACCCGCCAGTTGGGGGGTTCAGTTGTGTGGGGGCGTACAATAAAGTTGTCTCTCCCGCACAGTCTCAGATCAGACACTCGGCCACTCTGCGCCAGACGATGTCGAGGTGTCTATGACGGAGCGCAAAAACGAGGAAACCGCAGAGAGTCAGTTCACGCGGCGGTCGGAAATCGAAAGTATCTGCATGTTCTGTTTCATCACCGTTCGATCGATAACTCCGGCCTATCTAGAGTTGGCAGAGAACGTACACTCCCAGACTTGTCCGTGTCCCCGGCAGCCATCAACGGAGAATTGAGCGTTTGGCCGGTTTGCGTTCGACCAAGGTTAGGATCGTGCACAAGGTACTGATCTAATTGTCGTGTGAATACGGCTGTCCGGGTAACTCCCGCGATGGCATCAGGAATCACGGATCACGTTTGGAGCTTGAAAGAACTAATTGGCTCTTGACAAGTAAGTATATGTGTTTTAATATACTTAGCAAAGATGGCTTCTCCCATCTTTCGGCTCATGAAACCAAGCAATTAGCCGATTCATCACATACAGTGGTGGTCAGTTGTGGTAGTATTCCCACCGTCTAAGAAAAGCGAGTATGACCCAAAAGGTAAAATCCGATTTCCTCTTCGCGCAGCCTTCATTCCCATCGGGCGCGGCCAGAGTTCTTGACCTCTGGGGACAATTGGACGGATATAACATCAGTCCATCGCCAGCCGAAGCCGACGCGAAGGCTCTTGCCGCTGACTGGTTGGTAGTCGGGCAAGACATCTACGAAGCCCTTGAACAAGCTCGCGACGCTGCCTAATCCTCGTGAATGATAAGCGGGACAGGAATAGAGATCGGGCAGGACAAGCGCTCATGCAATATGAGGCTTCGTTCTCTGGCCCGCTTCCGTTGCCGAGCCTTCTCGCAAAATACAACGAAGTAATACCGAACGGCGCAGAACGCATTATGGTTATGGCAGAGAAGCAGAGCGAACACCGCGAGCAGTTGGAGCGTCGCGTTGTAGATAGTAACGTGGCGAACCAAACGCGAGGCTCGTGGTTCGCCTTCATAATCGTGTTAGTCGCCTTAGTGGAGGGGTTTTACCTGATTCTCCAAGGCAAGAACTCTTCCGGCCTAGCCACGATCATTGGGAGTCTTGTCGCTCTCGTGAGTGTTTTTTTCTATGCTAAGTATGACCAGAGAAAAGAACGCGCCGAGAAAGCCCTAACGTTACAATCCCGCCGCCCTGCCCGATAGCCCATCAACATGGAATTAGATCAGCGCCGTGCATAGCTGGGGCGGGATTGTCGGCAGTCGAGGTTTATAATCGTGGGTTTGCAATTCACCCCCAAGTGAGGTGTGTATGGCGCAAGTGACGATGGCGGCAATTCCCGCGTTGAAGGACAGCTTTGCTCAGCTTAAAACGCGCATGGATAAGGCGGTGGAAGACTTTCGCAAGGAGATGGCTGCCACCCGTACCGGCCGCGCGTCGGTGCACATGCTGGATGGCGTGACCGTGGATGCGTACGGATCGCAGATGCCCCTCAACCAGCTGGCCAACGTCAGCGCGCCTGAGCCGCAGCTCATTACCGTGCAGGCTTGGGACGTCAGCTTGATTGGCGCCGTGGAGAAGGCCATTCGCAGCGCCGACCTGGGATTGAATCCAATGAACGACGGTAAGCTGATTCGCGTCCCGGTGCCGGCGCTTACGGAAGATCGCCGCAAGGAGATGGTGAAGCACCTGCACAAGGTCCTGGAAGAGCATCGCACGGCGGTCCGCAACATTCGTCGCGATGGCAACGACTTCATCAAGAAGGCGATGAAGGACAAGAAGATCACCGAAGACGAAGAGCGCGGCGCGCTGGAACAGATGCAGAAGCTGACCGACGACGAGATCCAGAAGATGGAAGAACTGTCGAAGGGCAAAGAGAAAGAAGTGCTGTCGATCTAGGGCGGGCGGTGTTCCCTTTGCACCGGCGGACTTGAATCTGGCTCCAGTCATGCTGCTCGATCTTGGTGATCTTCGCGTTCGTCCCTGGCGCAAGGACGACCTCGACGCCCTGCTGCGCTACGCCAACAATCCTAAAATTGCATCCAATCTGCGCGATCAATTTCCTCATCCCTACACGCGTCGCGATGCCATTGACTACTTGAACTTCGTGCGCGCGATGGAGGTCCCGACTTCCTTCGCAGTCGAGTATGCAGGCGAAGCAGTTGGCGGCATCGGATTCAAGCTTGGCATCGACATTGCGCGGCTCAGCGCGGAGATGGGCTACTGGCTTGGTGAACCATTCTGGGGACGCGGCTGGATGACTCGCGCTGTGCAAGCTGCGTCCGAGTGGGCTTTGGACGACTACAAACTAACGCGGCTTTTTTCCATGGTCTTCTCCCACAATGTGGGATCGATACGCGTGCTGGAAAAAGCCGGCTTTGAACGCGAAGGTATTATGCGGCGGAGTGCCATCAAGAACGGTGTGATTCTGGACCAGGTGCTGTACGCCAAAGTGCGATAAGGCAGTTTCGAGCTTCAAGTTTCCATTTTTCGAGTTTCGAGGACAGGTTTGTATCAGGGCACGACTTCAGAGGCTGCTGAAAAACTCGAAGACGCCCGCTGTTGAAGGGGCGCGCCTTCAGGCGCGCTGCACTAATCCATTTTACTTTTGTCATTCCGAGGGGCTTCAGTCCCGAGGAATCTGCTGTTCTGCTCCGTTCTCAAGCCTGCAAAAGCCAAGCCCTGCCCTCAAACAAATCGCAAGCATACCTTTTGACGGTAGCCTACAGAAACTCGAAGCTTCTTCTCACTTCCTTCCCGCCGCTTGCACCGACGTTGTCGGGTCGGCGCCCTCCCACGTCTGGTCCGACGTTGGGCCGTACACCGAGGGCACCGGCTTGTTCAGCAGGCGCAGATAGACGGTGAGTTGGGTACGGTGATGTGCGCTGTGCAGCACGCGCCGCCAGAACACCCAGATGCGCTGGCGAGTCAGTCCGAAGAAAGGGACGTCTTGCATCCACCAGTCGGCGGTCTGGGTGGCGAAGAACGCCAGACGGGGCCGCGCCAACTCTTCCTTACGCTGGATGTACGCACTCAGTTCCGCCGTCTTCGGGAGGACATCAGCAGCGGGCGGTTCGGGCGTCCCGACAAATTCACCGAAGAACCTGCGCTCCGAGAGCAGTTCGTGCTTCAGGATATTAGCTACGGTTGAGGACTTGGGATGCGGGCGGAATTCCATGTCCTCGGGCGAGAAGCAACGCCAAACCGAGATGACCTTGTCGGTCTCACTGGCATAGGTGTCCAGCAGATGCTGAAAGAGGGGATCGGTGGCGCGCGGAACATCCTGCGAGGGAATAGCGACGAAATCGTAGTGCATGATGGAGCCTCCCTAGCCGGCGGATTTTCCGCAAACACAAAGGGCGCGACTGGCGCGCCCTTGAAAGCAAACACAAACCGCTGACCTCTAATTCTCCTTGCACATCTTCTTGCGCACGTATTGCTGCAGCTTGCCTTCTTTTTCCAGCGTCAGCAGATTGTCCAGCCACGGATACTTCGCCGTGGGATCGAAGCGTTGGATGGCGCGATAGGCGCGCAAAGTTCCCGCCAGCCCCGCCGCTTGAATGGCAGCCGCGTTCTTTTCCTCCGGATGCTGCAACAGGAACGCCGCCTGCGAATAAATCACCTGCATCCGCAGCTGGTTAGAGTACGTGCTGTTCACTTTGTCGAGCGACGCCAACTCTTTGCAGCAGGTATCGATGGTGAAGTCCGGGACCTCCACGATCCACTCGGTCAGCCACATTCTTTTTTCCAGGCTATCTTTGGCCAGTGGATTTTCTTCCAGGCTACGCGCGTATTCGACCGCGCGCGCCCGTTCTTCGGGGGTGGAAGGACCCCGCGTCTTCGCCGCGCAAGGCAGCGATGCTGCAGTGGCGAGGGCGATCAAGATCGCCAAAATTTTACTTACCATATGCCTTTCCCCCTGTAGTGCTTGGGCGGGCCAGATGGGTGTTGAAATAATACTCCGATTGGGGGTATCGGATGCAAGCGAGAATTGAAATAGTCAACGAACTCTAGTGCAGTTCGTCCCTTTTGGCGAGCCTTTCGTCCCAACCGCTCGTTGAGAGTGACTGGCTTGGGACGTTGTCAGGGAACTGTAGCAGTCCGCCTGGTGTTTCGGTAATGCTCTAGGTGGTGGCCGGTACGCCACGCGGCTTTACGTTGCCGCGGATGAATTCGATGATGGAATCCATCGGAGTACCTGGCTGAAAGATTGCGGAGACCCCAATCTTCTTCAGCGCCTCGACATCCTGATCGGGAATGATGCCACCCACCAGTACCAGCACATCGTCCATCTGGTTCTGCTTCAGCAGGTCCATCACCCGCGGCACGATAGCGTTGTGCGCGCCCGAAAGGATGCTGAGGCCGATGACGTCCACGTCTTCCTGGAGCGAGGCGTTGACGATCATCTCGGGAGTCTGGCGCAGGCCGGTGTAAATCACTTCCATGCCGGCATCGCGCAGGGCGCGGGCAATCACTTTGGCGCCGCGGTCGTGGCCGTCGAGGCCGGGCTTGGCAACCAGTACACGAATTTTGCGGTCAGAGGACATGTGCGCTCTCTACTGTTCGCCTCTCGCTTTGTCATCCTGAGCGAGACCGCGCCGCTTGTCGCGCGGCCCGAGTTGAAGGATCGGCGGTTGACTCCGCCAACTCTCGGCTGAACTAGGAATCATAAACCCTGGCGCAGACTTTCGTAAGTGAGCCACGTCACTGGGGTCTTGCCCCTGCACGGTTCGAGCGATTCGCGCAGGCAAGCTCACAGTGGCTCTCTATTTGCGGCTGCATTCCATCTTGACGATAGACTTTGGAACCCAGATCACTGCGTCTCCACTTACCGCCGTCTGCAGCAGCCAATAGGGTCGGTCAAGTGTTATAAGGTACGATTTCGTTCCGTCCGGCGCGAGCCATCTATAAACAGCGGTTGTCGCCGTAATCGACTCTGGTTTCAGTCGGACTTCAACTTGTTCGACAGCGATCCCTTCACGTTCAGCGATAGCGCGGCTCGCCACCTGCTTTGGATCATGCAGATAAGCGAATTCTTCCTTCAGACTTTCGCGCAGGAGTCTGTCTTCCTCGTCTCGTGAGGGAACGGGAAGTTCGGAAACGGTGCAATCCTTGGGCGGCTTCGACGAGCTGGTCTGAGATGCGGAGAAATCGACGGGCTCCTGGATATCGGTTCCAACGGTGCCGACTTCCTCGATGATCAGCAAGGAACAGCATCCTTTGGGACCATAACCGGCGCGAATGGTCTCGCCGCCAGCGGTCTTGGTGGGACGGCCCGCGAAGTACTTTCCGATGAGGGTTGCCCGCAGCATGCTGGTGTGCCCGGTTTTGGCCGCCAACACTAGTAGCTGCTGCAGGGCATCGAAGTCGCGGTCCTTGCTCAGAGGCAGGTCCAAACTCTCGAAGGTGTGCGGCTGGTTCTTGGCGAGATGCGCGCTGGTGGTGCCGGCCGGGTTCTCAACACCACCGCCGAACTCCAGCCAGATCTTGCCGCGTGCGTCGTCGCAGTCCTCGCCGTGCAGCAGGAACTCGCCTGGCCCAACCGTGATCAGCCCTTCCACGCTGACGAGCCCTTCGTTGTACCTGTCGGGATACTGCGTGAGCGCGCACGCGGTGGTGTCGAAGGGCCGCTCCTGGGCAGCGGCTACGGACACGAAAGCGCAAGCAACGGCCATCACGAGTAGTAGACATGCACTTCTCGCAGTAGCCGTTGGCAGGGGAGTCATCTGCAAGCAGTTTACGTGAATGGTTCGGCTCAAGAGATTGCGGTGGGGAAAGGCTCGTGTTGGAGGGCCTGCTTCAGGTCCGACAATCCAGTTGGATAGGCCCCTATCTTTTCGGATAGTGCCCGGCTCTCAGAATTCTTTCGCGGGTGAACGCTAGCCGTCCCGGCAATTTTTTTTGATTGCGTGCAATCAATTACTTAGCGCCTCGGTAAGGAAGGCGCTTTGCACTTTCCTGGATTGGAATTGAACCTGCTCTTACTCAGCCACAGTTAGCAAATTCTTGGAGGCTGTCGTGAAACTTTTCAGACTATTGACTCTCATCCTGGCAATTGGCGTTTTTTCCGCATTCCCTATGCACGCATTTGCTCAGCAAGAAGTTGACCCCGACCACTACGACCAACCCGCAGCGGTGCAGGCAAATGCGCATGGCTCAAAAGCGCAGGGCAATCACAAGATGGCGTCCGCGCATCATCAAGGGCAGAACCATACGCGGCTGGCGAGCAAGCACTCTGGCAAGGCCAATCATCATCGGACGCACGTGGCGGCGTAAAGACGTTTGGGGAATGGCTCATAACGCTGATGCAGGCAGAAGGACCAAGGCTGGTGTGCCGCGGGAAATAACCGGCCTATATACCGGACGCACGGCGGGCCATCGGCCGCCCCCGCCTCGGAGTGTCAACGTGACACATTTTGTGACACGTTCGCTTCATGCCTGCCGTGAACATCCGTCAACTCCGTGACACACGCTGCTGGAGGACACGGTGCTGAATCAGTTCTACGATGCACGCCAAGCTGTAGCTCCGACGGCTTGGGCCGTTGTCGTACGTTCTCTGCTGGCGCTGAAGTAGGATTTGCCGTTTCCAAAAACTACCCTAGTTGCACGTGCGGGACATTTCCTTCGCGCTCTTTACTTCAAGGGCCGGCAGCTCCTCTGCGGTCGATGCCGCGTTTTTTACGGTAGTGTCGAGCGTTCTCACCGTAGGCTTACCGGTGATTTCGACTTGGTGACCGACATAACGGCTGAGTCTAGCGGTACTACCTGTAAGGTCGTAGATCGTCCCATCCTTGCCGGCGACCCAGTAATGACCGCCCGAGCTTTGTAAGCAACCGTCGACGGTCATGGGGGACGGACCGGCAAGAGGCGGTAGCCAGATATCCGCTCCCGGGTGGCCCTCTTGCGCCCTCAGCCAGAGCGCAGAGCTGAACAGCATTACCGTAAGCAACAGTATTTTGTGCATAGACCTCAACCTCATGCCAACAAAAAGGCACGAAGTTTTCGCCTCCGTGCCCCTGTGTCGTAGCTTGCCCTCAGCAACGCGGAGGGGTGGTGAACTGAGCCTTACGCTTTCTTGCCCTCATTCTTCAGCACCTCGATCGCCTTGTTGAGCTGATCGTCGGGCTGGTTCGCCTTGTCTTTCTCCTGTTGCGCGTCGTCCTGCGCGTTCTCGTCCTCGTCGGGAGCGATGAAGTCGTCATTATTATCGGCAATCAGGATATTGGGCGTGACCGCCGTGTCCTCCAGCGCTTTGCCCGACGGCGAATAGTACTTCGCCACCGAGAGGATCAGCGCCGAGTGGTCCGGCATGTCGATCACCTTCTGGATGGAGCCGGCGCCGAAGGTCTTGTCGCCGACCACATCGCCACGCGCGTTCTCCATCACCGCAGCGGCCACAATCTCCGCTGCTCCCGCCGTACCGCGGTTCACCAACACCACCAACGGCAGGCTGGTCGCGACCGCCTTCTCCGGGTCGGCATTGAAGATTTGCTTCGGATACTTCTGGCCTTGCAGCGTTGCGATAGTGCCATGGTTCAGGAAAAGGTTGGCGGTGGCAATGCCCTCGCTCTCCTCGCCGTCGCCAGAATTGCGCAGGTCGAGAATGACCTTCTTGGCGCCTTCCTTCTGGACGGCTTTCAACTTGTTGGCGATCTCCTGTGAGCGCCCCTTGGGGAAGTCATCGACCTTAATATAGGCGATGCCGTCTTCCATCATCTTGTCGCTGATGGGCGGATCAGTGACGATGGCGCGGGTCAGCGCCGACTTCACCGGCTGGGCGCGCCGCGGACGCACCACCGAGACGTTGACCACCGAACCCGGAGGCCCGGTCAGCAGCCCGTCAATCTCTGCCAGCGACATGTCGCGCGTGGTCTTGCCTTCGATGGCCTCGATGATGTCGCCACTCTCTATCTCCGCCTTATCGGCAGGCCCACCCGGAATCACCGAGATGACCGCAGCGTAACCATAGCGCTTGGAGACGGTCGCGCCAATGCCAGCCTTGCCCTCTTTGCGCTGCTTGTAATCCTTGTACTCGGTGGGATCGAGATAGCTGGAGTTGGCGTCGAGCGACTCCAGCAACCCGTGCAGGGCGCCGTTTGTAACATTAGGAATGTTCGGTTCCTCGACGTACTCGGTACGAATACGCGACAGAACTTCGCTATAGACACCCAACTGGCGATACGATCCGTCGTCGTTGGTGTTGGCCCGAACACCCAGTCCGCCAACCACAACAAACGTGGCAAGCAAAAAGGAGAGGCCGAGAAGGACAAGCTTGGTGGTCTTTGACATGTGTAATTCGCTGGTGGGAGGGTAACTCTCGCTCCCATTGTACCTTAGTTTCGATGCCGGCCCGAGGGGAAGGTGGCAGGAAAACGTTGGTTACAGCTGTGGTTTGGACGTGGAGGAAGGGCGAATCGTAAGCGGGACGGGAGAGGTATTTGGCATCTCGAAAGGAAAAGGAGGAGAGGAGGAGGAGGACCCCGGAGACTCGGGAATTAGTGAGCTGTCCGGAGAAGGTGGAGCAACGCTTTCAGCGGTCATTTGGCAATGACTCTCAGGAAATCGGCTTCACATGCTGCTGGAAAACTCGGTTAGCGCACGGTTTGTGTCAGAGCACGACTTCACAGGCCGCTGGAAAACTCGACTTGAGGAGGCGTTTTGAAGGGGCACACCTTTAGGTGTGCCGTTAGGCTCTTTATTTTTTGTCATCACGAGCCGACTTTAGTCGGCGAGGGATCTGTTTTTTTCGACTTTTTCAGCAGCCTCTTCAGCCGCTCCACGACGGCAGACATGCGACCTTCGTTTCACGCAAGCGATGAGCGGGGAGTGAATGTAACACTTTTCCGGGTCAGGGGAAAGGGTGACTCGGCGTCCCGAAACAGGCGGCGGACAAACAGCAGATCCCTCGCGGGCTGAAGAGACTGTGTCGCGACCTCTGCCGTACCTCCGGGACTCGGTCTCATTTCCCACTCCACCCAGCGCTGAAAGTCCAGCTCCCCCTGCTAAAGCAGGGGGCTTCCACCGCAAGTCTGCCAGAAGTTCAACCCGCCTGTTCAAGTGTGTATTTTGGGCTCGTAATTTCTGATCGGCGCTTTAGGGTTAGCCAGTTCGCCAGCCTCTCTCGCCACTTCGGGGTCATCTCCGAAACCCGTGAGCCAGGTGACGTCAGGCTCGCGGCGAAACCATGTCATCTGGCGCTTGGCATAGTTGCGATGGCCTTGCTGTGTGGCCGAGAGCGCCTGCTCGCGCGTTAACTCTCCTCGCAGGAATTGCGCCGCCTGCTTGTAGCCGAGAGATTCCAGCGGCGTGACGCTCTTCGAGGCACCGAATCGCTCCAGCAGAGTTTTGGTTTCCTCGATTAGCCCGCTGTCGAACATTTGGCAGGCGCGCTGATTAAGCCGCGCATACAAGGCCTCGCGCTCTGGGTTCAGTCCGATGCGCAGCATGCGGAATCCGCGCAAGGGATCGCGCCCGCGTTCCATCCACAACTGGCTCATCGGTCCGCGTGCGGTCAGGCATACTTCCACGGCGCGAATGAGCTTAGGAGCATCGTTGGGATGGATCTTCGCTGCAGCCGTCGGATCCAGACGCAGAAGCAGCTTGTGCAGATACGGCGAGCCGTATTCCTCTGCACGTTCTCGCAGGCGGACACGCAACTCTTCCGAGCGCTGTGGCCCAGGGAAGAGCCCGTCGAGCAGCGCACGCAGATAAAGACCGGTGCCGCCAACCACGATGGGGAGGCGATTGCGACCTGCAACTTCTCTGAGGATTACTCTCGCCTGCCGCGCATACTCACCTGCGGTAAACGGCTGGTCGGGCTCAGCGACATCGAGAAGATGGTGCGGCACCAGCGCCCGTTGCTGCGGGGTTGGTTTGGCCGTTCCAATTTCGAAGTGACGATAGATGGCGACGGAATCGCAACTGACGATTTCTCCGGCGAAGCGTTGCGCGAGGGCGATCGCGAGGGCCGTCTTACCCGAGCCTGTTGGCCCCAGAACGACAACCAGCAGTGGCTCAGATTGAGTCGGCGGCGGCGTGCCCATTCAACGCGCGCCCCACGGAATGGTTCGGCCAAAACGGAAGAATGCCAAGGCGAGAATGAATATCACCAGAACAATCAGGCCGAGAACTTTGGCACGCTCACGCGATCGATAGCGAGCGATCCACGCGGCGTCGTGTTCGGGAGCGGCGGAGCGAGGCTCGGGTTGCCGGCCGGGGTTCACAGGCTCATTCTACGCGTGAGCGCCGGCGCGGATGCAGTTTGAAAATTCCGGCTAGCGGCGCGTACCCGCACGATACGGCTTACGGCTTGCTTTCTTTGCCACAACTCCGCCTTGTCCCGGCGGAAGTTCATCTCCCATCATGGGTGGACTCTCTTTACCGGCTCGATCCAAGATTCTCAGGGTTGCGGCGCGGTCAGCGCGGCGGCCCCTTTCCCGGAAATACTCTTCGGTACGCAAGGCAGAAACCTTTTCCGCTACCGCCACGTTTATGAGCTGGTTCAGAGCCACGCCTTCTAATTCCGCGGTTTTGCGCAACTCCTCCAACAAAGAGGGCTGTAAGCGTAGTGCAAAATTACTCCGTCTCATAGGTCCGAGCTCCTGATCTCTTGTAGCGCAGTTACCGGCAGAATCAGAGCGCAACGAAAACCTTTTATGCCGCCCGCAAAATCACGCCGATTGAATGTCACAATTGCGCTGGCACTTCCGTTTATTGCTGTTTCTAAAACCATGTCATCATTGGGATCAGATAGTCTCGGCCGCCAGCGGAATGCAAGCCGAACCGGCTTTGCGACCGCCGCCAGGTCGTCAAGGAGACGCTCAACCTCGGCACTGCTCAATCCACATGCGGCCAGATGTTGCGGGCGGGTTAGAACCGCTTCGTATGCAAGTATGAGAGGAACCGAGAGCAACAATTCAAACTGCTGATTTAAGGCGGCCAGCAAAAGCTGGCGAGAAGCTCCCTTGTTACTCCTCAAAGCCGCAACTATCACATCGGTGTCGAGAACGTAAGAAACGACCACTCCATAAAGGATATTGCGGGCGATATCATTATGCAAGCCAGACGATTAAGATGATGTCACGACCTTCATGCGTTAGCGCTATTCGATATCGCCCTTTTGCGGATTGTAGTAGAAGCGAAAACGCAGGGCCAGATAGGGTGCGTGATATTCCGTCGGCAGCGGAGCGAACGGATTCGACGCGGTGATTCCGCCCCACGCCGCCCGGTCAAGCGACACATCGCCCGACTCTCCGGTGAGCTTCATGCCAGCAACCCGCCCGTCGGGCAAGATGGCAAACTCAATGGCGACCTTGCCGCGCTTGAGCAATGGAGCTCGCGCTGCTTCCGGAATTAAGGTGTACCAATTTCTGCGCACGGCATCGACCACACGAGACAAATACGGCCCGAAGTCCACGCCCTGGGTATCACTCAGTACCTCGAGGTTGCCCAAAGTTCGCGCTCGACCACCGGGACCTGCGCCGTAATCGCCGCCCCCTCCGCCGTAGGTGCCACCGGAGCCGCGACGCTCGGCCACCGCCCGGGCGGCTTGAGCCGTGAGATCGCCGGGCGACTTCATCATCTGCGCGAAGTCAATCTGCTTGCCACCTTGCTCTGGCACGGGCAGCTTCGGATTCGGTTGTGGGTTGGCCGGCTGCATCTGCGCCATCTGTTGTTGGTTCGGCTGCGGGCTACCTTGAGGCGCCGGTTGCATGGCCTGCGCCGATTGCGAAGGAGGCGCAGCCGACGGCGCCGGCGGTCCCGCGCGCCGCAACTCTTCCAGCGTCTTCTTGTCGATGGACGGATGCGGGCTCATCGCGACGCGGTTCTTATCCGACAGCACGTTCGTCTTGGGCGGCACCTTGGGCGCTTTCTGCAAATCGGGAGGCAGATCAAGATAGGTCATGTTCTGGTTCTTCATCAGGTCGGCAGTGGTGGCCAGATCGATGCCTTTGTAGCCGAAGATTTTCGGCGACATGGCAAGAAAGATCACCACCAGCAAGTGCACAACGACGGAGATCCAGAAAGCCTCGCGCAGGCGCGAGCGCTCCAACTCATCCTCTAACTGAAGCAGCAGATGTGGAGTGAGGTCCAAGCCGGGAGGGCCGTTGTCAGCCCACAACGCGAGTTGCTGTTCTTCCTTGCTGGGAAGCTCGGTCGGTTTCTCTGGCGGTATTAGGATTGAAGCCATCCGTTTGGATCAAGTACGCCCTGAGCTCAACCACTTAGACGCCCCTCGACCCTCCGGAAGTGCAATACTTCCCCGGTGGCGGCGCAACCGTAGTAAACCCGGTAGCTTGGTGCAAGTTCCCTGTCTACTATTTTCGCACACAAGAAGCCTTAATGTAATTCGCCATCGGACGGCGCTACGTTCCACAAAAGGTGCGCGTTGGGCAGTTGCCGGAGCGCGGACGACACGGGGAACCCCGCCAATCATTGATACAAGAGCGGTTGTCGGTACCGATCCGAGGACTGTTCACCGAAATATAACGTCCGAGTAGCCGACACGCAGGCGCCGAATTGTTCTGCCAACGTCAGTCATTACTTCGTGTTGGTTTCGACCCGACCCTTTTGGCGGATGCCACTAGGCCATCGATGTCCTCAAGCCACCCTTCATCGAGCGCTACGATCTCACCATCCAGAATCGCGGTCCGCGCTCTAACGGAATCTGGAATTGAACGAAGTTCGGATCAAACGTCGCGCAGCATTTTCTACGACCCTTCGAGTAATCCAATTAAACGGGTCGACGAGGATGGAATTGCGGTCTAGCAAACTTTCGACAGTGTAAATCGCGTAGTTGCGATTAATGTTCAGTCCGGCGGCACGATACCACCGTCGGCTGAGCGGAGCACAACATGGACATACGACGGCGTGGATGTTCTCGTCGCGCATCAGAACCCTTTCGTTGCGTTTACGCGCACCGAAGAGGCCGAAATGAGGCGCATCCTGGCTCGTTATGGATTCCAAACGTCGATTACCCGCTAAGTTGAACGTATCGCGGGTCGCATCGCAAGTCCAAGTCCATAAATTCCCACCAGGGACGCACTCAATAACACCGTTGCCGGAGCTCCTATTCCTGCGATCAATGCGCCTGCGGGAAAATCGCCTAACGGACGGATGCCCATGATGAGCAAGGTATTAAGGCTCATCACGCGTCCTCTCATCAGCTCTGGCACGCGCGTTTGCAATAGCGTAATCGTCGTCGTTCCGGCAAGTGTCTGACCAACTCCGAAGACCAGAAGCGCCGCCATCGAAATCCAAAACCGTCCGCTGAGGGCAAATGCGGTTAGCGCAACTACCCAGATGAAGATGCCACTCAAGTAAATGGGTCCTCTTCGTGGATTGCTGCCCAGACGAAGCCAGGAACAAAGCACCGACGATGGTTCCCACGCCCGCAGCCGAGAATAGTAAGCCAAGAAGTTCCGGTCCTATGTGCAGGATCTTCACCGCGTAAACCGGCAAGATCAAAGCAGATGAAGGCCCCAGAAACAACAGCGCAGCGTAACCGGATAATATCCAGGGCAAAACTGCATCACGCCGTACAGTACCCAGAGCAGTGCGAATCGCCTGGAACGTCGATTGCTGATGGGTTGGCCCGCCAGGCACGCGCATGAGGTACAGCGCAATCAATACCGCCAGGAAGCTGGCTCCGTTCAGAAAGAAGTTGCCGGCGTAACCGAGCGCTGCCACGCCAAACCCTGCCAATGCAGGTCCGAGCGTCGACGCACCGTTGAAAATCATTGCCTGTAAGCTGATGGCGTTCCCGAGATCTTCCTTTGGAACGAGAACCGGAATAAGGGCACCACGTGCAGGCTGATCAAAGCTCAGTAGAGTTCCGTTCAGGAATGCCAGCACAAGAATCATCCAAAGCTGAACGACGCCGAAGAGCGTGAGGAACCCGAGCAAAATGGCCAGCGCAGCAGAGCCAGTTTGCGTGAACAGCAAAAGGCGGCGTTTATCGAGACGATCCGCGACGCTGCCGCCGATAAGCGCAAAAAGGAAAAACGCTAGAGCCTGGGCGAGCGAGACGGTGCCAAGGGCGAATGCCGATCCGTGGGTGATCTTTAGAACAAGCAGGCTCTGGGCGACGATCTGCATCCAAGTGCCAACAGCGGAAACCGCAAGTCCGACCCAAAGCAGGCGAAAATCGCGATGGCGCAGTGCGCGAAACGTCTTGAATACACCGGGGGTTTTCTGGTTGGACCGGGTGGCGGGCGTAGGGTCAACCCTCATCCCATGCTTGTTCGATATGACCAAGGGACTTGCTTGGCGTCAGAGTTCGCAGCCGACCGTGCAGCCTCGATCAGGTGATGATCGGGTGATAGCGAGCAGACTGGATCAGTTGCAGTCGCGTCGCCGGTGAGCAGGAGGGCCTGGCAGCGGCAGCCGCCGAAGTCTTCCGTCCTGCGGTCACAGCTCTTGCACGGCTCCGGCATCCATTGTTCTCCCCGAAACCGTTGAAACGCAGCCGACTCTCTCCAGATCCATTCCAGCGGATGCTCGCGAACGTTGTCGAACACCATGCCTGGGATGACTCCCGCAGCATGACAAGGCAGCGCCTGACCTGCAGGATCAATTAACATAAGGCGTCTTCCCCATCCGCCCATGCATGCCTTGGGATAGCGCGCATAGTAGTCCGGGACAACACTATCAATTCGCACTTTGCCGGCAAGTCGTACCTGAGCCTTCTCCACGGCACGCAGGCAGTTCTCTAATTGTTCCGGAGTTGGAAGCAGGGTGTCGCGGTTTTTCAGCGCCCAACCGTAATACTGGGCGTGTGCAATCTCCACCCGCTCCGGCTGAAGCTGCTCAATAAACTCGATCATCTCCTCGATATGATCCAAATTCTGCCGGTGCACCACCAGGTTCACGGTGAATGCAACCTTGAGTTGCCGAATCTTCTGAGCTAGCTCGACCTTGTATGCGTGTCCCCCGGCGCCTGCGATCCATTTGGCCGGCTCGTCTCTCGAGTCCTGGAAGCTGAGCTGAATATGGTCGAGTCCTGCCTCCACCAGCGCAACTAGTCGCGCCTCCGACAGGCCGAGCCCGGAAGTGATCAGGTTGGTATAGAGACCGGCTTGGCGCGCGCCCACGATTAGCTCCTTCAAGTCGGCCCGTGCCGCCGGCTCGCCGCCGGTCAAATGCAGGTGGAGAACGCCGAGTTGACTCGCTTCGTGAAAGACGCGGATCCATTCCCCGGTGGCTAGCTCAGCCTTGGTGGCAACCAACTGTAGAGGATTAGAGCAATAGACGCAGTGCAGCGGACAACGATGAGTAACCTCGGCGATCAGCGCTAATGGGTTCGGAATCATTAGTAATCCACAATCCGTTTTCGCTGCAGAGCTTCGAGAAAACTGGATACGTCTTCCGTGATCTTTACGGGATCAGCCGTGCCGTACTGTCCCGAGAGCGTTGTCACGATCTCTTGCACCGTGCGTTGCCCGTCGCAGAGTTCCAGGATGTTCTGGCCCGTACCCTGGACTCGGATCATGCCTTCAGGGAAGAGCACAACTTGTTGTTCGCCTTGAGTGCCCCAACGGCAACCTGGTGCGAGACGTGGCTGACTGGTTTCCAAAGGGCGAGGCACTCTCACGACTCCATTCGAAATGCGCCCGGTGGAGGCCAGCCCGGCTCGACGTAGGCGAAATGAATCGCGTCCAGTTGCGCCCAGAGAATGTCGCATTTCGCCTGCAGTGCCGCGATCGCCAGCTCCTGCTCAGCTCGGGTGTGCGCGTGCTCGGTCACATACTGCAGTGCAAATCGCGCATCTTCCGGCGCTTGATGCAGGCGAGCCGTGAAATAGTCGAGGCCGCTCGCAAGCCACGGATAATGCTGGCGCAGACGATCCATTCGCAACGCAATCAAATCGCGCGAGAACAATTCGGTCAGCGAAGAGGCAACCGCTTCCAGAAAACTGCGGTTCTTGACCAAATCAAGGTAAGCATCCACGGCGTAACGCACCGCAGGCAAGACCTCATCGCAGCGCATGACGCGCTGGCGCTCGAGGCCCGTCGCCTCCGCCAGCCTGATCCATCGCTCGATGCCGCCTTCCTGTGCCGAATCGCCATCGTGATCCACAACCCGTTTGCGCCATACGCGGCGGAAGTCCGGGTCGTCGCTGCGCGAGAGGATGATCGCGTCCTTGATCGGAATACGACTCTGGTAATAGTAGCGGTTCAACGCCCAAGCCTGCATTTGGCCGCGGCTCAATTGACCCTCGTGCATCATGAGGTGAAACGGATGCCGATGGTGATACCGCTCTTCGCCCACCCGGCGTAGCCGGGCTTTCAGTTCTTCTGCCGAAAGAACCGCCGAATCCGAAATCGCTTCTACAGATTGAAGTGCCAACCGTCCTCCGCCATTTCCCAGCCAGCCGCACCCAACTCGCGGTATTCGGCGCCGCTCTCATCCAGCATGGGATTTGTGTTATTCACGTGTACAAAAACCTTCCGCGGGCGTCGCAAGCCAGCGAGCGCGCGCAAACTTCCGTCGGGCCCAGATACTGGAACATGTCCCATTTCACGAGCGGAAGCTCCGCTCCCTTGGACCTGAATCAATTCGTCATCGCTCCAAAACGTTCCATCGAACAAAACCAGGTCGGCAGACTCCAGTAGCTGCAACAACGGCTCGGTGATGGCTGGAACAGCGGGCATGTAGGCGAGCCGTCCGCCCGAAGATGCCGTCAACATAACGCCCAACTGAGCTTCCTCAGACACCAGCGCAGCGGCCCGCTCTGCCGAAACATAGACAGGATACTTGTTCCCTAGCGAAAATACCTCACAGCAGATGCCCGAGTCATCGCCCGCCACGCCGAGCAAAGGAAAACTCTCCCCAAGCTTGACGTCCGTCCAGCAAGCTTGCTGCGGGACGCGATTCAACATGCCGAAGATGCTGTTGTATTCCCGCAAAATACGCCGAAGGGACGGCGCGCAGTAAATTCTGAGGGGCTGCAACTCCCGCAAAGACAGCAGGCCTGCGACTTGATCAAGATCGGCACTTGTAAACAATAGGCCTGCAATTGGGGAGTCGCGAATGGCATTACTGGGCTGGAGAACCGGCGTCCGCTCAATTTGCATTCGCAGGTCGGGAGAAGCGTTTAACAGAAACCATGAGCGGCCGTCATTGCTGACGGCCACCTCGGTCTGGGTGCGGCTCTTGCCGGGGAAAGTCCCGGCCCGCAAGGACTGACAATTCCGACAGTTGCAATTCCACTGCGGAAATCCACCCCCTGCGGCGGAGCCCAAAATCTCGATGCGCATTCCCTAAGTTTACAGTTCTGCGTTTGCGTAGCAGTTGATTTCGCAGTTCAGACAAATCTCTTCGAATTGCGGGCTAGTCCATTCCATAGTTCTCTCCTCGGTTCTTTGACGAAACAACTTCAGCTTAGGTTGTAGCGACTCCCAGATGAGCGGAGCGCCCCGTTGCAACGAACGCTCCACGCCTGCCTGGCGGAAGAGCGTAACACGTATTCAAAAAATTGCAAGCGCATGGTTTGGCAATAAGCTTCGCGTTTTGTTACACAGTCATTGCTTGCCTGTTGTCTGAACACCCAACTGCGCTTCATGTAACGGCTGCTCCGTTTGCGACAGTTCGGCATAGAAATGGTCGATTTGATCTTGGGTGAAGTTCAACTGACCGCCGAGATCGTCCGTTTTTAGCTGGCTCATCAACTGATCTTTAGGAACACCCTGATTTACAAGTCTGGTTGCGTGTGACACGAGCGCATCAACCTTGGTCTTGTACGCTTCCAGTTCGGCTCGGCTGATGATCGGCCCCGTGCTCGGGATCGCCGTGTCGAAGTCCAGTCTCAAAACCTGGGCCAGAGCCGCTCCCCACCCTACCAGGCTGCCACCTGCAGCGAAATTGGGATCGGGAGAAGACGCGTACAGATCTCCTACCGCAACTACCTTCAAGTTGGGGAAATAGACCACTGTGTCGGAGCTGGTATGGGCGTTGCCAAAATGCATCAGTTGCGCTTCCACTCCACCGAGATGTATTACGTATTCGTGCGTATAGGTGATGATGGGGGATTCAGTCTTGCCGTCGCCAGGATGGCACGACGCGAAATTTTGTTTTGCATTTTCCTGCACAACGATCAGCGTGCCATTTTCCAAGAACTTCGCATTGGTTCCGGTGCGAGATTCGTCACAGTCGGTAAGAATCAGAGCCCGCACAGGCTGCTTCGAAATTCTTTTCACCTGCGCCAACAGAGCGTCATAGCCGCCGGGCAGTTTCCCATCCACCAGGATCAATCCGTTTGCGCTTAGGCGCAGTACGGAATTGCTGCCGCGACCGGAAATCACGAACAGGCCCGTCTTTACGTATTGCGCAGTCATTCCCTCATCGCCGCGCGTATTGTATTGCATGTTTTGTGCCGAGCCGGCAACGGCTCCGGCCACAATGACCAGAACAATTGCGCACGCCCTGTGGACCGGCAGTAGTCTCATGAAAATAAAGCTCCCAGGTAATCTCGGACCTGTGTTTTTGATGAGGGCAGATCCGTGGCCCTGTGCAAGCCACGGATCTACCCAGAGTGATCCGGCGATGACCTAGCGGCCACCTTTCGAGAAGGCGTAGAACTTATTGTTCCCAGTGAAGCCAGGGATGGGCAGGTGCGCATACCCGGAGCCCCAGAAGACAGTGTCACCCGAGATAACAGCGCCGGCGTTCACCGAAGAACCAGCGGCGAAGCTCCACAGGGTGCTGCCCGTGGATGCATCCAGAGCCAGCATAGTCGGAGCAGTCGCCGAGCCCGCCATGGAGTCGGCATACACAACGCCCTTGGCCACGGCCAGCGGTCCCAGATCGATAGAGCCGTTGGGATCAGCCACCTGCCACAGGATTGCGCCGGTGCCCGGATCTAGGGCAGCCCATGAACCGGCGGAACCGCCTGCGTATGGGATGCCATATAGATTGGCGATTGCGACATAGATGCGGGTGCCGTCAGTCGCGGAGCCCCATTCGATGCCGCCCAGAGACGACCCCGGACCTACCTGTGTTTGCCATAGTAGAGCCCCGCAATCGGGATCGAGTGCATAGTAAAGGCCGCTCTTTTGTCCTGCTCCGATGATCGTCTTCCAACCACCGCGAGCATGATAAGTAATTTCGTTAGGGGCGGAGCCGAAATCGAAGTCGGGACCGGTAGGGGTAGCGGCGAGGTTGGCCGGACAGTTGGGTCCGCCGAAAGCGCAGGCAACGTTCCAGTCGTCACTCCCGCTTGCGACACCGGGTTGCGTCCAGGTCACCAGCCGCGTGGCCCACTTTACATGACCGTCACGCGTGTCGAGCGCCAGAATTGAATCCACATAATCGTTGGCAGGCAGGCAAGAGGCCTCCGTGCCACCTGCGCCAACACAGGCGAGAAAGGCTGCGTCAGTTGGATGGCTATAGTTGTCTCCAGTTCCAACGAATACGGTATGGCGGTCCGTGTCCACAACCGGGTTGCTGCCCCAAATGGCCGCACCGCTGTAGCCTGCGGGAGCAGTAAAGGTCTGCCACAGTTTCGCGCCGGTGCGGGCATTCAGTGCGACAACGCTTCCCCTGACCGAGCAACACGGGTAGTAAGGGTTAGCCGCCGCGAATTCCTCGTTTGAGGTCATGCCCACGAATACCGTGCCCTTGGCCACGACCGGCGAACTCGTGATCACCGGGAAGGAATTTGACGTATCCGGCTGCGTCTTCCAGATCAAGTTGCCTGTCCGCGTATTGATGGCCATCAGCCACCCGGTCGGCCCCGAAGAAACGTACTGGGTTCCAATGTAGAGGACGCCATCCACAACGGTTGGGCTGGTCCTGGATACTGTGCCTGCCACCACGCCGTAATCCGAAAGTTGGTGCGACCAGATCAGCCGACCAGTATCGGCGCTTACCGCGTAGAGATTTCCACCCCAGTCAGGGAAATAGACCACATCATCGACGACGGCCGCTCGGGCCGACACATCTCCCCCAGTGGTGAACGTCCACTTCGGCGCCAGCCGACCGACATTCCCCGCTGTGATGCTGGTTTGCGAAGCGTTGGCGCTATTGGTTAGGTCTTGTCCAAACATCGGCCAATCTTGTGCCACCAAGGGCACGACCGTGAGAGCAGCGAATAGGAGTGTCGACACAGCGAGAGCGGTGCTGATTCTTTTCATCGTTTAGTCCCCCCCACGAGGACAAATCCTTGATTGCATACACTGCACAGGCCGTCCCGGACATGTAGCAGAATTCCGCAGAGGTTGCGTGAGTGTGGCAAGGAGCTTGCGCTACAACTACCGGCGTAGTAAATAGAGCCAAAGTGAAGTTAGTGTGACGTCAAGTGAAGATTAGATGAACATAAGGTGACGAATGTGAATATCTGGAAGGCTCTGGACCACCGAAATAGCTTTACAACAACGACTTAGGATGCAATCATTGCTCATCTTTGCCAGAGTTAGGATAGACGGCCAATATCCACCTCACTTTGCAGTCATTGCTCGTCGGCAAGTATAGGGTTGACTTCGCACAATGACCGGGTGAGAGGCATGTGCGACAATCGCCACTTCGCAGCAGCTGAAATTCTCTGCTTAGGGCAGAGTCGCGCCGGGACGAGAAAGGCCACTTCCCTTGGATAATATCTTCCGCTTCGCACATTTCGAGGCGGATCGCGAGCGCTATCAGTTGCGGCGCGGAACCAGCGCGATCAAACTCGAGCGCATTCCCTTAGAGCTTTTGTTTCTTCTGCTCGCACACGGCGGGAGACTTGTCTCCCGGGCACAAATTGTTGCCGAGCTTTGGGGAGAGAACGTATTTCTTGACACCGAACGCAGCATTAATACAGCGATTCGAAAGATACGAAAGGCGCTGGACGACGACCCGCACCATCCACAATTCATAGAAACCGTTGTCGGGAAGGGATATCGATTTATTGCTCCCCTCATCCCTGGCCATCAGGTCAATAAACCCAATCCTGGAGTGCAAGCGATGCTCTCCTCCGTCGGCGATGTAAATACAGGGACCGGGGGTGAAATACGGCTGTGTGGCTTCTTGGTCGAAGCAGTTGGTGGGGTTCCCGTCTTGACCTGCGATGTCACGGTGGGCAACATACCTCTAGGCCGGTTGCCGCTGCTGGAATTGGAACTTCCCGCTGATGTGACTCTCCCTTTGAAGCCGGCGGACAGGTTACTTATAAGACTCTATGGACTGCGGGTAACCCCCACAGCCAAGACGATTCAGGCCCTGCACGCATTCTCAATCTCTGTTCTTCAAAGCGGATTGCGAACACGAAGAACGGATTTCGTTCGTTTGCGTGAGGGACCGGGCGAAGAACATCTTCTCGCGGACCCCAAGACCAGCCAATTCAGTTCCCCATAGAAGTCCCGTCCGCGGAAGTGATACCTGCGGCCCTTATGAGCAGCAAACCTAACAAAGGCTGTCTCGACAGTTGTCCCAAAGCCTGCTAATACGAAGTTTCACCAGATTGGTAACGAGAAATGGTGCGTCCAGCGAAGGCTGGCATGATCAGTGGGTGCAAGTCCCACCGGGGTAAAAGTCCAGGCCTCGTAGCTTGAATAGCAGGAAGGAAGGAAACTGAGCATCCTGAAGCCTATTGACGAAGCCATCTACAAGGATGGTGAGCGAGTCGCCGGGCCGTAATGCAGTAAACCCATATGGCCCCGAAATTACTGAACCCCGAAGGCCGAGCCTCCCGTTTCCAGGCGAAGGCAGCATGGAGCGTCGCAAGGACTGATGCGGCGAAACACTTCGGCGGGGTTGGTAGGGACAGCACGGTGACAAGGTCATGCTAAGCAACTGGAGAGACCCTCCTCGTCCCGTCGCGAAATCGGCGGAGCAGGGAAGCCGTATAACCGGTGACACCGGGAAGTCGGTGGAAGGCGAGAGGGATTCGGCCGGGTCTGTAGTAGCGAGGAAGCGGAGTAATGTCCGTGGAGTGAAGAGGCCCTGCTGTTTGTAACGGCTCTAACAAAAAGGGAGGCAAGGGTGAGATGACAAAAGCGCCCATCAGTTTGCAGGACCTGAGAAGGAGCCTATATGTCAAGGCGAAGGCAGAACCGTCTTGGCGTTTCTGGGGACTGTACGTCCACGTCTGCAAGATGGAAACCTTGCATGAAGCCTACCGGATGGCGCGAAGCAACAACGGGGCACCGGGTATTGACGGGGTCACGTTTGAAGCCATCGAGGGAAGCGGAATAGAGGGTTTTCTCGGGCAGATTCGGGATGAACTAGTTACCAACACGTATCGGCCCATGCTGGCCCGGAAGAAGGAAATCCCAAAGGATGGGGGCAAGAAGGTCCGCATGCTTTCGATTCCGACGATCCGGGACCGCGTGGTCCAGGGAGCGTTAAAGCTCATTCTGGAGCCGATCTTCGAAGCGGATTTCCAATCGGGGTCGTATGGATATCGTCCGAAGCGGACGGCACATGAAGCCGTAGCCCGAGTAGCTCGAGCAATCGTCGAAGAGAAGACGCGCATCGTTGATCTGGACTTGGCCACCTATTTCGATAACGTTCAGCATTCGCTGTTGTTAGAGAAAGTGGCGCGACGGGTTCAGGATGATGCGGTCATGCACTTGCTCAAGATGATGCTGAAGGCGACCGGGAAGGAAGGCGTTCCCCAGGGCGGTGTGATTTCACCGTTGCTCAGTAACCTCTATCTGAACGAGGTAGACCGGATGCTGGAGAAAGCGGTGCGAGCCACGCGAAGGGGCAAGTCAACCAACGTCCAGTACGCACGTTTCGCGGACGACCTGGTGATCTTGATCGACGCCGAACGGCGGAGTGACTGGCTGGTGAAGGCGATAGATAGACGGCTGCGCGAGGAGTTCGCGAAGCTCCGCGTTGAGATCAATGAGAGCAAGAGTCGGATGGTGGATCTGAAGAAGGGAGAGAGTTTCACTTTTCTGGGTTTTGAATATCGGCGTGTACTGAGTCTTCAGCGGAAGTGGCGGCCCTACTATGCGCCCAAGCTGAAGAAGCGAACAGCGCTGTTTGAAAAGCTCAGGGAGGTCTTCCGCCAGCATGTCAGCTGGCCCGTCGAAAATGTGATTGCGAAAATCAATCCGATTCTGCGTGGCTGGGTGAACTACTTTCGGGTCGGTCATTCGAGTTCCTGTTTCACAATGGTCAAACGGTGGGTAGAAATGAAGGTCTGGAAACATCTGGTACGTGCCCGGGGGCGCAACGGCTTTGGCTGGAAGCGGCGGAGTAGTGAATGGCTATATGACGGGCTGGGACTGTTTAACGACTACCAGCTTCGTCGATGGGCAGGAACGAAAGTCGCCCCGGCACAATAGGCCCCATAAACCTTGCCACGAAACAAACAGGTGCGCCCAGTGCGGGAAATCCGCACGCTGGGTGCGATGTGGCGGGGGCTGGAAACGGGTTCACGGTTTGGCTATTGAGGCACTCCCAGAGGAAACGGGGAGCAACGGCTAGGCTAAACCTACGGAACACCGCGCCAGTCCTCGACCCGACCGCATGTGTGTGCGGATCTGGCGTGGAGTCAATCCTGTCGGGGGGCTAAATCACACTTGGACGAGCAGTCGCCATCGCGCTCATGAGAAGAGTTCTACGCTGCATCTTTCGGGGCTTGATCGGCGTGGTTGCGTTTACAAATCCAAGTTGACGAGAAGTCGGCAAACCGCGGAGTGACAACCCTCAGATTAGGAGCGGGAAGTCGGTACACCGGAAGCGATCGGAGCGGATGCTCGCCCATCCGCCGGATTACTCCGACATAACAGCCCGACCGCAAGGTGACCGGCTTCCCAAACGGTACACTGTCTCCATGAAGTCGGTGATCGTCGGCACGGCTGGCCATATTGATCACGGCAAGAGCGCACTGGTTCGGGCTCTTACCGGCATCGATCCCGATCGCCTGGAGGAGGAGAAGCGCCGCGGCATTACTATCGATCTGGGCTTCGCCAATCTCGACTTAGCCAGCCCAACGGGAGAGCCGATTCGTATTGGCCTGGTTGATGTCCCCGGACACGAGCGCTTTGTGCGCAACATGCTGGCGGGAGTCGGCGGTGTCGATCTGGTGCTGCTGGTGGTGGCCGCCGACGAATCCGTCAAGCCGCAGACACGCGAGCACTTTGAAATCTGTCGCCTGCTTTCCGTGCCGCGGGGAATTACCGTCCTAACGAAATCAGACCTGGTCGATGCAGAGACGCTCGAAGTCGTGACCATGGAAGTGGCGGAATTCCTGGCGGGTTCATTCCTCGATCCCGCAACCTCGCCGATCATTCCCGTCAGCTCCAAGACGGGCGCCGGGCTGGACCAACTCAAACGCGAACTGGCACGACTGGCAGCCGAAGTTCCTGCAAAAGACTCGAGCGCGGTCTTCCGCCTGCCCATCGATCGCGTGTTCACCATGAAGGGCTTCGGAACCGTGGTCACGGGGACGTTGGTTTCGGGCACCGTCCGCAAAGAGCAGGAAGTCGAGGTCCATCCTACGGGCAAGCGCTTGCGGGTGCGTGGAGTGCAGGTGCATGGCCACGCTGCCGAGGAAGCCATCGCCGGACAACGTACCGCTTTGAACCTGGCAGGCGTCGAGACCAACGAACTGGCTCGCGGCATGATGCTGACGCCGCCGGAAATGTTTCATCCAGTGACGCGGCTTGGCGTGCAGCTCGATCTTCTATCTTCGGCCAAGCCGCTGCGGCAATACGCTCGCGTTCATCTGCACGCCTTCGCCGCCGAGACGATTGCGCGCGTGACCCTGCTGGAAGGGAAGCAGCTTCTGCCCGGCGAGTCGGGCTTCGCGCGCTTGAAGCTCGACCGTCCGCTGGTGTTGTTTCCCGGCGACCGGTTCATCCTGCGGCAGTATTCCCCGGTAATCACGATTGGAGGCGGGCGCGTGCTCGACGCGGGCGAGCCCCCGATACGGACTGATCGCGATCAGCGACTGCCATTTCTACAGACCATCGCTGGTGCCAATTCCAAGGAGGCGCTGCTGGCGCGCGTAAATCGGCGATCGATCTTCGGACTGACGGTCGCAGAAGCCGTGGCAGAAACGGGATGGCTTCCCGCGCGCGTGCAACAGCTCGCCGGCGAGCTGAAGCAGGCGGGTGAGATCGCGATTTTTGGCAGCGTCCTGATCACGTCCCGCTGGTTAGAGAGAGTTCGCCAGGACATTCTTTCGCTTGCGTCTCACTTCCATGATGCGAATCCGCTGCTGCCGGGAATCAATAAGGAAGAGTTGCGCGCGAGCAGGCACGGACATGCCGAACTGTTTGACGGAGTCGTTGCGTCGCTGCTGCGCGAGAAAAAGCTTGAGGCCGACGGCGAGTTGTTGCGTCTGCCCGGCCGGGGCGTCGTCCTGCGCGATGACGAAGCGGAATCGAAGTCGCAGATCGAGCAGGCTTTCGCCAAGGCAGGCCTGAAGGTTCCGGCGCTGAAGGAAGTGCTAGCTTCACTGCCGGTGGACAAGGTGCGTGCGCAAAAGATCGTCACGCTGCTGCTGCGCGACCGCGTGCTGGTGAAACTTTCAGATGACCTGGTGTTTCATCGCGACGCGCTCGAGGCCATGCGCTGCCAGATTGCCGCGCAGAAAACAAAGACACCCAAGCTCAACGTGGGGAATTTCAAGGAGCTGTTCGGGATTACCCGCAAATACGCAATCCCGCTACTGGAATATTTGGACCGCGAACGCGTGACGCGGCGGGTGGGGGATGAGCGGGTGATACTGTAGATCGCAAGCATGTAAGTGCTAATCGCCCCAGGAGTCGGCATGGCTATTGCTGGGAAGGGGCTGACACCCCGTTGATTTCTTTTAGTGATCCAACGCCGCGATCACCGAAACCATGATTCTTTGCCAGTCTTCGTCGCTCATCACACCAATTTTTCTTTCGATATCCGACTTGATAACCGGCTGCATATAGCTGAGCATTACTCGACCAGGAGCGTCTAAGCCGTTTTCACGGTTTGGCTCTATGATCAAATCCACCCCGGCACAATAAGTGACAAGATGCGACATCGGAGCGATTGTTACGCAGGCATATTCGACTGAGTTACAGACAGCCGCGCTCGACATTACGAGCACGGTGCGGTAGTCGTGGACAGTTCTAGTCTTTCTTATGTCGGTATCGGGAAACCTGATCAGGTTGTCCTTGAGGCGGTATATTCCGCCAGGCGTTATTGGGATAGCTGACACCTTAGGCCAAGGGTCAGTCTTCGTCATTCGCTGTCGTCGATGGTAGAATTGGCGCGGTCGCGCACGTCGCTCAGCGCCTCAAACGTGGCGAGCCCATCCTCTCGGATTTCCTGTAAATCTCCAGAGGATCCACCGGCTCGACCGGCCGCCTTCACGCGCAACTCTTGCAAACGGGCGACGGCTCGTAAGCTGGCGGGAGGAGATGAGATGGCAGACGGTGACATGTATTATTCCTTGTGTGTCTCTTCTTATTCTTGTAGCTATTGTATACAGATGTCAATTACTATTTTGCCGTTGCAATCTAAGAACGACCTCCTCCTAAATATTCGCGGCCAGTTAAATACAAACGCTCTTTTGATATACTCGGCTACCTTACAAAAAATATCGGCCTTAGTAATGTCTGAACAGTGGCAGTGAGCGATCGAGTTAATCCATTTACAATCAGATACTTACGAATAGAACTCCGCAATTTCCCAGCGCTCAGCCATGTTGGCACCTGCGCACGTCCGCAAACAGAGCAGGCGCCTTTCGCGGTCACACCTTCTCTTCCGCAAACTCCACATCGGCGCCCATGCGGATCGGTGAAGCGGTTGGTCAAGTTCGCCAGGCCGATCAGCAGATCGAGGTCGACGATCTCGGCTTCCGAGAAATGCAGCTTCAGGCTCTGAATGTCGCCGTCGGCAATCGAGTGCGGATCGCGAGTAAGCTTCTCGGCAAAATCCAGCGCGGCTTCTTCCTTCTCGCTGAAGTTGCCATGCTGGCCGTCCTTGAGGTGCTGCCAATCCTCGCGCGTGAGCCCAACGCGCTTGGACGCGGCCAGATGATGCTGCAAGCAGTAGCGGCAGCCGTTGATCATCGAGACGCGGATGTATACCGCCTCGTATAAACGGCGGTCCAGCGAACGTCCGACGCTGGCGTAGAAGGGCAGGAAAGTTTTCAGCACCTCGGGCTGGTGGGCGATAAGCTTTTGCACGCTGCCCGGCTTGCCTTTGAGCACCTTCTCGTAAACCTCGCGGACCTCGGGTGAGGCTTTGTCGATCTCGACATACGACAGTCGCGCCATAAAGTTTGATCAATCCTCCAGCTTTATAATACCTGCATATCTCCACGTCGTTATTTTCATGCCCAAACCCATCCGCATCATCGGCGCCGGACTGGCCGGCTCGGAAGCCGCCTGGCAATGCGCTCGCCGTCGGCGTCGCGGTGGAACTGTTAGAGATGCGGCCGGTGCGCTCGACCCCGGCGCACCAGACTTCTCATTTCGCCGAGCTGGTGTGCTCCAACTCGCTGAAGTCCGACACCGAGAACACCGCGCCCTGGCTGCTGAAAGAAGAGATGCGACGCGCCGGTTCGTTGCTGATGGACATCGCTCGCCAGACCGCGGTTCCCGCTGGGCACGCGCTCGCCGTGGATCGCGACAAGTTTGCCGAGGCGGTGACGGCTGGCCATCGAGCGCGAACCGCTCATCCGCGTGGTGCGCGAAGAAGTCACGGCGATCGACGACCAGGGGGCGATCACGATTGTCGCCACCGGCCCACTCACCTCGGACGCGCTAACCTGCGAGATCCTCCGCCTCAGCGGTAGCGAGCAACTGTACTTCTACGATTCGATCAGTCCGATCGTCGAGGCTGATTCCATCGATATGTCGCGCGTGTACATGGCTGCGCGCTACGACAAGGGCACCGCCGACTACATTAACTGCCCGATGAGCAAGGAAGAGTACGACCGCTTTCTCGACGCGCTGCTGGAAGCGCACTCGGTCGACGCCAAAGATTGGGAGAAGCTGAACTACTTCGAAAGCTGCCTGCCGATCGAAGAGATCGCGCGCCGCGGCCGTGATACTTTGCGCTTCGGACCGATGAAGCCGGTTGGCTTGCGCGATCCGCGCACTGGCCACATGCCGTACGCGGTGGTGCAGTTGCGCCAGGAAAATCTGCGCGCCGACTCCTACAATCTCGTCGGCTTTCAGAACCACCTGAAGTTCGGTGAGCAGGCGCGGATTCTGCGGCTCATCCCCGGTCTGGAGAATGCGAAGTTCCTGCGCTACGGACAGATTCATCGCAACACTTACATCAACAGCCCCACGCTGCTGCGCGAAACCCTGCAGATGAAGCAGCATCCCAACGTCTTGTTCGCGGGACAGATCTCCGGAGTCGAGGGCTATGTCG
Source organism: uncultured Acidobacteriaceae bacterium (assembly GCA_963721155.1). Classification (GTDB taxonomy): domain Bacteria; phylum Acidobacteriota; class Terriglobia; order Terriglobales; family Acidobacteriaceae; genus Bog-257. Next base: position 240,782 of record CAVRID010000014.1, read on the forward strand.
AGTCCATCGCGACTGGATTGCTCGCAGGCATGCAAGCATCGGCGCTTGCGCTGAATGCCGAACCGGTGCCTCCTCCGCGCGCCACCGCTTTCGGCGCTCTGGTGAACTACATCTGCCACGCCGAGGCAAAACATTTCCAGCCCGCCAACATTACCTTCGATCTGCTGATGCCGCTCGACGAAGCCACCCGCCGCCGCGTGCGCGACAAGAAACAGCGCCACGCGATGGTGTGCGAGCGGGCGCTGGCGGAGTTACAAGCGATGGCTGGAAGGGCAACCGGCATGGTTGGGAAAAAGCGTGTCGGTCGACGAGCCTGTCATCGAAAGACACATTGCTGTTGGCAGGCATCGAGCCGAATGAGTTCGACCGCAAAGAATGGAAGTGATGACCCGCCACGGCTCGCTGCTTCTTCGGCGCTTTTTTCGGTCGGAGTTGCCTCACTTCTATGGAGCTTGACCAGTCTCCCTCGCGAGTGCCATGGCTTGCTGCAAGGCAACTTGGGCTTCCTGTTGTCTGCCCGACTGCTGAAGGGCCTGAGCGAGCAGTCGGTAACCGCGCTGCGTGGGCTGAAGCTTGACGGCCTGTGAATACGCCGCTATCGCTCTTCCGAGGTCGCCCGTTTTCTGCGCCATGATCCCCAAGCTGGTCCAGACCTGAGCGTCGTCAGGATTCAAGCTGACCGCCGACTCCAGGCAGGCCCGCGCGCGCGCGAAGTCGCCCAGACCAGCATAGGCTGTGGCCATATTGGCAAAGATCTCGTGGCGGATCTCGGCATAGTGAACGATGTCATTCGCGGTGAGACTAATGACTTTTTGATATTGCTGCACGGCATCTTGCAAGTCGCCTTGCTGATGCTGGTATATACCCATGTGAACATAGGCAAAGACGTACGACGGTTCGATTGCCGCCGCCCTGGCAAAGTGGGGCATCGCTTCCTGTGGTTTGCCTTCCGCTTGCAACGCCTTGCCGAGATTGTCCTCAGCCAGGTAGTTGCCATTCGTGACCTGCAACGTATGCGTCCACAACCGTACGTTGTCGCCCCAGAAATCGATCTGACGATGCGTAAGCACCGCCAGAAATGCCAAGATCGCTACGCTGGCACCAGCCTGCCACGCGACGCGAATATGCCGCTGGGCGGCCCACTCCGCCGCGCCCCAACAAATCATAATGAACAGGCCCACGAATGGCAGATAGGCGTAGCGATCGGCCATCGCCTGCCGGCCCACTTGTACCAGGCCGATCATCGGAACCAGCGTTCCGAGAAACCATAGCCATCCAATCAAAAGATAGCGCTGACGTCGCGCTGCAATCGCCACAACGGTTATGGCGATAAGTAGAACGGATGCCCCGATTACTTCCCATGCATTGATTGAACCGACTGGATAGGGATAGATGGGCGCGAGACGCGTCGGCCAGAAGAGCTGGCCCAGGTATCGCGCATAAGAAATGATGGCGTTCGCCAGACGAGTTATGAGCGGGATGTCGGGATTGATGCCGCCCCCCAGGCGCTGCGCTCTCATGGTGATGACAGCGCTCGCCGCCGACAGAGCGAAGAGAGGAATCTTCTCTTTTACCAGCCAGGCAAAGCTTCTCTGCGGAACGATTGCGGAAGGCCCATTCGCCGGCGCGGTCTTCTGGTCGCGGATCGCCATTCGTCGCAGGGGCCAGTAATCCCACAGCAACAACACGAATGGCAAGGTGATTACCTGTGGCTTGGACATCAAGCCCAGCACGTAGAGCGATGTGACGACAACATAGCGTCCCACGCGCGGCTGGCGCGCGTACCAGCGATAGACGCCCAATGCGAGCAGAAAAAACAACATGCTCAGCAGGTTCTTGCGCTCGGCGACCCATGCGACCGATTCAACGTTTATAGGATGGAGGGCAAACAACGCTGCCACCATCAGGCTGCGGCCGGGATAGCCGGTTGCCTGCCACAACACCCAGAACAGCAGCACGACATTCAATGCGTGCAGTAGAAGATTGATGTCATGGTGGCCGGCCGGGTCGAGCTGAAAAAGCTGGTAATCAAGGGCGTGAGAGAGCCAGGTAACAGGATGCCAGTTGGCCGCGTCGTAGTTGGTAAAAGCCCAGGCGAGCGTGTCCGCGGTCAGTCCCGACTTCACGTGGGCGTTGTCAGTTACATACTCGTCGTCATCGTAGTTGACGAACGGGTGATGGTTTACCGGAAGGTACAGGGCAACCGTCGCCAGCAAGAGAAGGACACAGGCAATCAGTAGCCACTGTCGGGATGGAGTAAGCCGGTGCGGGTCAGGACGCGCATCAATCCGCTGCGGATTTTTCTTCTTGTTTCTGGATCGCGAAACCGGCGAAGTCAATCGCCCTCCTGACTTCGCTGATTATAGTGCGGAGTGGAAAAGTGACGGCCGCCATTTCAGAGAGCAGGAGTCGCGTGTCAGATACACACGCCAAGAATCGGGCGTGCTCCAATTTCGCTTTCGGCTTTGCGCTTGAGCCTCACACCAGCGGGTGTTCCCAGGCACAACGCGAAAGACAAACACGCTCCAGGCTGAATGCAAGACTTGCGCAGAAAATGAATTATCGGACCGCGCCGCGTATGAAAGTGGGTGAAGCGCTGACCCTCGGAACGAATTTCTTTGCTGTCGCGGTGCGAGGCCAAATCACTAAACTCAAAAGTATGCAATAGATTTTTTAAGATTTTTGTTGACATTCCGTTGCAGTAACCGCAATATCTTGGGTTAGACATACTGCTCATTCAACATCTTGGGCTGGTATGGTATTTTGGGTCAAAAAAATCAACCTTCGAGGGAGAAGGTTACACAAGGAGGAATTACCCAATGGCAACTAAGAAGAAGGCAGCAAAGAAAGCCGCCAAGAAGAAAAAGCGGTAACAGTTCCGGGGCGAGGCCAGGGGCCTCGCTTAACTTTTGTCCAATAAACAGGCCTCCGCACGCTGCATTTCGCGGAGGCCTTTCCCTTTGACACTCATCCTTACTGTGGCGGATACGGCGAGCTCTCCAGTGTTGGATCGCAGGTGCCAGTAGTCGGTTGCGTTGGCAACGGCGGCACCTGCAGCAGGTGCGGCGTGCTGAAGTCGAAGAACCCATTCGCCGGATCCGTCATATCGGCCGCGGTTGCGTCCCGTTGCGTCAAGGCCGGAACGTTGAACCGCGTCTCGATCAACTTCAGCATGGCGGTGTAATCGCCTGCCTGATGCACCACCGTCTGCGGCTTTACCCACGGCGACACCACCATGAACGGCAGCCGGAATCCCGTCACATTGAAGAGCCCTTGCGTGTGGCCCTGCAGATCGGTGGGCAAGATATCGTCGGGTGGCGTTGCCAGGATTGGTCCCACGTGATCGAACAGTCCTCCGCCTTCATCCCACGTCAGGATGAACACTGAGTCCGGCCACGCCGAACTGGTGAGCAGTGCGTTCAGAATTTGCTGTACCCGAGCCGAGCCTGTCTGAACATTGTTACCCGGATGTTCGTCATACCCGGTGCTGGCCGCGCGTTCGATAAACACCACCTGCGGCAGGTCCTGGTCGGCGGTGGGACTCTGCAAAATGTTGTACCACTCCGAGATGCTGCGTACGTTCCCCTGAATCTGCGGATCGTTCCAGTCCGCCCAGTTGGCCAGGAAGACACTGTTGTCCTGGTAGTAATAACGCCAGGTGATGCCTGCCTGGTTCAGTGCGCGGAAGATGGTCGGCTGCTGCCACACCGGATCGTTGGGATTTGGCACGGGGTAGCCGTGTCCATACGATGTGGCGGCGAACAGGTACATGCGGTTAGGAACTGTGTTCGCCGGAATGGGCGAGTAATACGTGTCGCTGGTGGCGAACTGGGTTGCCAGTTCATAGTAGAACGGCAGATCCGTCTGATCGTAATATCCCAGCGGCCGCGTATGCGTGGGATCGTACTGATCGCCCGTGCCTCCCGACAGCGTGGTGTCCAGGAATCTATCCATCAGGTATTGCGAACTCGAGGTCAGGTTCATCCAGTCGCCTCCCACCAGGTCCATGTCGTAGTGAGTTTCATCCCACGACGGGGATAGGTTCTCGATGCACTCGGTCCGCTGATGGAATGGTCCAAACGCCTGCCCCTGCGGATTCTTGATGGTGTAATTGGATGGCAGCGTGTGCAGGTCATTCACATCGCTGAGCTGCGCCCCGGGAATCGGCGGCTGATGACTGACACGATATTGCGCCAGCACGCCGAAGTAATTATCGAAGGCGCGGTTCTCCTGCACCAGGAAGATGATGTGGTTAAGGTTCGATATCCCACCGGTGCTCACCGTAACCGTGGCCGCTTTTTGTGTCTGGTTATTGAATTGGTCCGTGGCCGTGGCCGTGTAGGTGGTAGTTTGCGTCGGATGCACAAGAGCGACGCCGTTGGGAAGCGAACAAGTTTGGCAAACCCCAGGGGCAATGCTGAGCGAGGCCGCGTTGGTTGTCTGCCAGGTCAGGGTTACCGCCCCGCCCGGCTGCACCGTTGGCGGGTTCGCGGTGAAGCTCAGCGTCATCGCTCCTACTACCGTAATGTTCACTTGCGTCGAGACTGCCTGTCCGCCCACCGGCCCGTTGGCCGTGACCGTAAAGCCAACGCTGGTCCCCAGCTGACCCGTCTGCGTGGTTCCGGAACAAGTGCTCCCGTTACATGTGGGACTAAGCGGAGTCACGGTGTTCGCCGGCAGCGTCGTCAGCACGTACGAACTTCCGTTATTCGGTCCCGAATACGTCAAGGTCACCGATTGTCCTGCAGGAATGGTGGTGGCCGAAGCGGTCAACGTCATGGGAACCACGGTCACGATTGCTGTAGCCGTGGCTGGCGTGGTTCCAGAGGCGCCGGTCGCTTGCGCCGTGTAGGTAGTCGTCGACATGGGCGCGCCCGTCGGATATTTCGGGCTGCTCAGCGGCAAACTGGTTTGATCTTCGCCCAGGATGGTCGGTGTAACCGTGAAGGCGGTCGCGTTGGCCGTAGTCCACGCGAAGTTGATGATCTGTCCGAATGCGGTCGTCGCAGGGGTCGCGGCAAAGCCTGTCACCGTGGGCTGAGTCAATCCGCCTCCGCTGCCACTGCCCCCACTGCTACTGCCTCCGCTACCGCTGCCGGGCGGGTTATTGGAGGAGCCGCCACCGCAACCTACAGCCAAACCTATCCCTACTATGCCGGCCAGAAACCACGCATTACGTAAACGAAGCATACTTTTTGACACCCTATTTAAGCCGCCTGGGACGTGAACTGCCGCAAGCTAAGATTCGGAAATTCACCGCGGAGTTGTTCGGGCGCAGCTTCGCGACATAAGGCGGCACTACTAGGCTCGGAAACTGACCAGACATTACCAAAGGCTTCGCACTCGTCAGGAGTTCTAGGCCCTGAGGGACTTCGACCTTGCACTAGATTAGGCAGCCGAATTTCCCCTTAGGGCAGTCCGACTTTTCCTCTTGAGGGCAGTCCGAAGGATGAAACAAATTTTGCCCAGGACGTAAGAGTCTGTGTGAGACTCGCCTTGAGTTGGCACGATGGAACGAGTCGCGCAAAAACGAGTCCCGCAGCGGCGAAAAAGTCTAGTCCAGCACGGAGCCGCAGGCGGAGTGCTGGGTAAAGATGGAAAATAGGTCTGAGTCCCTTTAGGGACGGCACTGTACTCACACAGACTCTTTAGTCCAGCGAAAGAGCCTCGATCTTAGAAACGGGCTTCAGCCCTGGGATTTCTTGAGCCGGCACTAAAGCGGGTATCAAATCGCGCTTTTCCCGGAGCGCTGAAGCGCTCCTTCCCCCGCATAAATGCGGGGCTGCCACCAAAACCTAAGAAATACAGTCCACATAGACTTTCTCCGCGGTCAAGAAACGTGTTCCACCAGTCACCAACGCTATAAGCGAAGCCGCTCTCACCCTTTCTGATATGTTCGGTTCGTCATGATTCGCGGAATCCTGCTGGCCGCACTTCTGGTCGTGCTGTGTATATCACCCATGAGCTACGCCGAAGAACGCTTTCAAACTCCCGAGCCCGTCCATCTCGATAAGAAGGGCGAGAAGTGGGCGCGCGAGTCGCTGAAGAAAATGTCGCTGGAGCAGAAGATCGGCCAGATGTTCATGGTCCGTGCGCTGGCACAGTTCACCAACGTGAACAGCCCGGACTACATCTCGTTGCGCGACACCATGCGCAAGTATCACCTCGGCGGCTTCGCACTGACCGTGAGCTTCGAAGACGGCTTCCTCTACAAGAATGAACCGCTGGAGGCGGCCATGGTTACCAACCAGTTGCAGAAGGATTCCGAGTTCCCGTTGATTTTTGGTGCCGACTTCGAGCACGGCCTGGGCATGCGCCTCTACGGGGCCACCGATTTCCCGCAAGCGATGGCGTTCGGCGCTACCGGCGACGCAGACTTTGTGCGCCAGGCCGCCCGCATAACTGCCCAGGAGGCGCGCGCCATCGGCGTGCAGTGGAACTGGTTTCCCGATACTGACGTGAATTCCAATCCCGCGAATCCCATCATTAACACTCGATCATTCGGCGAAGATCCAAAGCTAGTCGGCGAGATGGCAGCCGCCTACATCGCAGGCGCGCACGAGTACGGCATGATGACGACAGCCAAGCATTTCCCCGGTCACGGCGATACCGAGAGCGACTCACATATATTCGTGCCCGTGGTGAAAGGAGATGCGGCGCGCCTCGACGCGGTGGAGCTGCCGCCGTTCCGCGCAGCCATCCAGGCAGGAGTTGACGCCGTGATGGTGGGCCATGTGCTTGTCCCCGCACTCGACTCCAATCCCAATCACGTTGCCACCATCTCGCCCGCCATCGTAACCGGACTCTTGCAGGAGAAGATGGGCTTCCACGGATTGGTCATCACCGACGCACTCGACATGCGTGCGCTGCGACAATCATTCCCCCAGGCGGGACCCGATGCCGCTGGACGCGCTGCGGTCGAATCGGTGAAGGCAGGCAATGACATTCTGCTGTTGCCGTTCGATCTTGCCGGCGCTTACAACGGGTTGCTGCGAGCGGTCCGCAGCGGCGAGATTCCCGAGTCGCGTATTGACCAATCGGTGTTGAAAATCCTGCGCGCCAAGGCTTCGGTTGGGCTGAACAAAGCGAAGCTGGTCGACATCAACGCGGTGACGCAGATCGTGGCGAAGCCCGCGAGCCTGGACACGGCGCAAGAGGTTGCCGACAGCGGCAGTTACGCTGGTTCGCGACAATCATCGAACCCTCCCGCTGAAGGTCACTGCGAAGGGAACCAACTCCCTGCCGAATTCGTATCAGCCACTAGCGGAGACACGCAACCAGACTGTCTTGTTGATTTTCACCGACGATAGCCGCTCCGATTCGGGTCGAACTTTGGATCATGATCTCAGGGCAAGAATTCCAGACGCACGGGTGTATTACATCGATCCGCGCGACGCGGCCGGCATGACACAGCCAGTGTTGAGTGCGGTGCAAGATGCGCAGGTGGTGATCGCCGCAGTGTTCGAGTTTCCTGTACCGGGCAAAGTGGTACGCGCGCAGGACGGCGCTGCCGTCAACGCTATAGCGGTGCAGGAATCGTCCGCCACATTGCTGCAGCAGGTGCTGCAAAGCGCCGCGCAGAAGACGATTGTGGTGGCTCTGGGCAGTCCCTACATCGCCACGCAATTGCCCCAGGTGCAAACCTATATCTGCACCTTCTCCAGCGGTCATACTTCTGAGTTGAGCGCGGTGAAGGCAATGTTTGGCGAAATCCCGATGACGGGCCACCTGCCTGTAACCATCCCGAATATAGCCGCCCGTGGCACAGGACTGACAGCCACGGCGCAAGATTCCAGCGGAGGACCACAATGAGGAAGATCGCGACGAAGTTTTCATTCGCTCTCGTCATGTTGAGCTTGGCGCTGCTGTTGGCAGCCTGCTCCATTAATGTGGACGATAAGGACAAGAAGAACGAGAAGGTCGACATCCAAACTCCCTTTGCCAACCTGAAGGTGAACACCAGCGACAAGCCGGCGGATAACGGTATTCCGGTTTACCCGGGCGCACATCTGCGTCCTGCCGATAACGGGGACAGCCATTCCGCCAACATCGATATGGGCGCCGCGGGATTTGGCCTGAAGGTGATCGCCGCGGAGTACGAGACCGGCGACTCGCCAGAAAAGGTCAAATCTTTCTACCAGGACAAATTGAAGACATACGGTGACGTGCTGGTGTGCAACGGCCACAGCGGCGGCTCCGATGTTCACATGGGAAAGCATGGCGGGGATGAAGACCAGAAGCTGAGTTGCAAGGGCACGCACGGCGACGGCTGGGAACTGAAGACAGGCACCGGCGACGACGAGCACCTGGTCTCCATCGAACCCAACGGATCGGGAACCCGCTTCGGCACGGTGCTGGTCCGCACCCATGGTAAAGAGGGGACGCTGTAGGGCTGAACGCTGTTCGCTGTTCGCTGTTTGGTTATTGTCGGCGGGAAATAGAAGCGTCAGAGCTGGCCGGAAGAGTCATGGAGCAAATGGCGAAGAGCGAAGAGCGAACCGCGGCCCGTCCCGGTTGCGCGCACCGCCCATCTCCTGTAACTTTCCGCTAGTGGAACATCCCTGCTATCGCTGCCAGACTCCGATCGACGAAGGCACTACTTTCTGCCCGCACTGCGGCGCGCCGCAGATTCGCGTAGTCCCGCCTGAAGAAAATATGCCCACAGTGCCACCGCCGCCCCCCGCCGCACCGAGGGAAGTTACTCCGGGGACTTATTCGGTAGCTCCCGGAACGGGCTGGACGCAGGGCGGTGCTCATTATGCACCCCAGGCAAGCGTCATTCAATGGGACTTGGCATGGAAGGGCGCGCTGCTCGCTGGAGTCGGGGCCGCAATTCTCACCGCGATACCGTTCGTCTCCGTCGGCTGTTGCCTGTGGATGCTGGGCGCGGGAGTTCTCTCGGTTTCGATGTACCGCAAGCGGGTGCCGGGTGTCTTGATTACTCCGGGGATGGGAATGAGGATTGGCGCACTGGCAGGCGTCTTCGGATTCATGGTCAACGCAGTGGTGACGGTACTGTCGTTCGTGGTCTTTCGTTCCAGCGTCGATTTCCGTCGTGCCATGCAGGCGCAGATGGAAAAACAAATGGCCAACAACCCTGATCCGAAGGCGCAGGCGATGGTGCAACACTTCATGGACTGGATGTCCAGTCCGCAAGGCGCCGCAACCTTCGTGGTGCTGATGCTGATCGTACTGGGTGTGGTGTTTATCGGCATCACCGCTGCCGGTGGCGCGCTGGGAGCGTCGATGTCGGGCAGCCGCCGGGAATTGCGATGATCACGGCGGATGAGCAAACTCGCAGCCGTCGGCCAAGGCATTTCATCACGGGTCATATACGCCTCAAACTTTTGCGGAAACGTCAGAGCGTACCTGGTGGAATTTAGTTTCTGGTGGGAGCCCCGCATTTATGCGGAGGAAGGAGCGCTTCAGCGCTCCGGAAGGAAGTTGGGTTTGATCGCGCTTTAGCGCCGGGGATCGAAAAAGCCAGGGCTGAAAGCCCGCTGTGAGATCGAACGCTTTTCCGCCGGACTGAAGTCCAGCTCCCCCCCTGCTGAAGCAGGGGGCTCCCACCAAGCGTTTACCCAGACTTTTTCCGCCGCCCGCCGCGGCGGGCATGCCCCACGCTTGCGTACACCCAGATGAAATCACTCAAGTGGTTGCTACTCAGCCTGGGCATTTCGTATGATTCGAACGGCATGACCAAGGCCTCTATCCAGTCTTCTAACATCCGCGAGAAATCGCAAATCCTATCGGCATCTGAAATCGAGCGCACCCTGGTTCGGTTGGCGCACGAGATTGTCGAAAAGAACAATGGCGTTGCCAATCTCGGATTGGTCGGCATCATGCGACGCGGCGTGCCGCTGGCGCAGCGGCTGACGAAGATTCTGGGACGCATCGAAAAAACCGAAGTGCCGGTCGGCAGTCTGGACATTACGCTTTATCGCGACGATCTTTCCACGGTTGGACATCGGCCAGAGGTGAGGAAGAGCACCATGGAGTTCGACATCCAGGACAAGAACATCATCCTGGTTGACGATGTTCTCTACACCGGCCGAACCGCACGGGCCGCGCTGGATGCATTGTTCGATCACGGGCGCCCGCGCCGCATTCAGCTTTGCGTCTTGATTGACCGCGGCCATCGCGAATTGCCGATCGAGGCCGCCTTCGTGGGCCGCACCATCCAGACCACCAGCAAGGAAATTATCGAAGTGAAATTGCGAGAGACGGACAACTCCGACAAAGTGTTGTTGATGGAGCGGGTGGACGAGGGCCAATGAAGCCGCAATTGCGTTCGCTACTGGGCATCGAGCAACTTACTACCGCACAAATTGAAGCGATTTTGGCGCTGGCTCGGCGCATGGATCCCAGCCGCGCCTCGCAGTTGTTGCGCGGCAAACGCGTGGCCCTACTGTTCTACGAATCGTCCACCCGCACCCGCACCTCATTCGAGTTCGCCGCCAAGACCCTGGGCGCTGCCACCACGCTCGTGACTCCGGTTTCTTCCAGCATCGAGAAGGGCGAATCGCTGATTGATACAGGTTGGACAGTGGCAAACCTTGGCGCGGATGCCATTGTCATGCGCCATGCCAACAGCGGCGCCCCTTATCTGCTGGCGCGCTACGTGCAAGTGCCCATCGTGAATGCCGGTGACGGCATGCATCAGCACCCTTCCCAAGCTCTACTCGACGCCTTGACGATTACGAACCACAAGAAGCGGCTTAAAGGATTGCGCGTGGTGATTGTAGGCGACGTTTATCACAGCCGCGTGGCGCGCTCCAATGCCGCGCTGCTGTCGCGCTTCGACGCGGACATTGTCTTCTGCGGCCCTCCCGACTTCGTGCCGCCGATCGCGTCCACCCTCGCACCGGGTGTCACCGCCTGTCACGACCTGAATGCCGCACTGCAAGGCGCCGACGTGGTGATGGCGTTGCGCGTACAAAAGGAGCGGCTCGCGGGCAAGCATCTCAGTGTTGACGAGTACATCGCCAACTACCAGATCACGCCGCAACGCCTGAAGCTGGCGAAGCCGGATGCGCTGCTCATGCATCCGGGACCGGTGATTCGCGGCATGGAGTTGACCGACGAAGTGGCGGACGGCCCACAGTCATGTATTCACGAACAGGTCCGCAATGGAGTGAAAACGCGCATGGCGATTCTGGCCATGCTGCTCGGGGCGGCGCGCTAATGAAACCCATGGACGCATTATTGATCTCACGCGGACACGTCGTCGATCCGGCGAGCGGCATCGATCAGGAGATGGATGTTCTGCTGCGCGATGGCCGCGTGGCTGACGTGGCGGCGCCCGGCAAGCTTCGCGGTCAAGGCAACGGTATCTTCAACGCGAAAGGGTGCATCGTCGCTCCGGGCTTTATTGATCTGCATGTCCATTTGCGCGAGCCCGGACAGCGCCACAAAGAGACCATTGCCACAGGAACTGCTGCTGCCGCTGCCGGCGGATTCACCTCCGTCTGCGCGATGCCTAATACGGTGCCGGTAAATGACTCGGCAGACGTCACGCGCTGGATGCAGGCGCCGGAACGCGGTGCTCTGGTCAACGTCTTCCCCATCGCTGCGGCGACAGTCGGCAGCCTGGGAGAAACGCTGACGGATTTTGCCGCGTTGAAGAAAGCCGGCGCGGTTGCTGTGACCGACGACGGCAAGCCGGTTCTCGACGATCGCCTTATGCGCGATGCGCTGGCTGCTGCCGCCAAACTCAATATTCCCGTCGTGCAACATGCCGAGGATACGCGCATGACGGCCGGTTGCTCGATGAACCTGGGCGCAACTTCGTTCCGCCTGGGTGTGCACGGTATGCCCAACGCCGCCGAGTTCAGCATCGTGGAACGCGATATCGCGCTCGCGGGCGCGACTAAGGGCCATCTGCACGTGGCGCATCTCTCCACCCGCGAAGCTTTGGAGGCCGTGCGCCGCGCGAAGAAGGCGGGACTGCCAGTGACCGCTGAGGTGACACCGCACCACTTCACGCTGGTGGATGAAAACATCGGCGAGTTCAACACGCACTACAAGATGAATCCGCCTCTGCGCTCGGTGGAGGATCGTGCCGCTCTGATCGAAGGCATGGCCGACGGCACCATCGATGCAATTGCCACCGACCACGCACCCCATGCCTTCCACGAAAAGCAAGTGGAGTTCGAGCGCGCTGCTTTCGGCATCACCGGCCTGGAGACAGCTCTTGCCATCGCGGTCACCGTGTTGCATCAGCACTTCAGGCTGCCACTGTGGCGGATCGTCGAGTTACTGTCGTCGAATCCTGCCAGGGTTTTCAGCCTTGTGGGACGCGGCAGTCTTGCGCCCGGCTCGCACGCGGATGTCACCATCTTCGATCCCAAGAAGAAGTGGACCTTCGACGCGTCGCAATCAAAATCAAAATCGAAGAACACGCCCTACGATGGATGGAGCTTCACCGGGAAGGTTGTTGCGACGATCGTGAATGGCAAGATCGTCCACCAGAGCTAACGGACTTTCTGCCGCAACAGCAAATTGTCCGCATACTGCCCCTCTCGCTTAAGAGCGTGACGGCCATCCCTCCGCAGGAATCTCGCACATCTCAATTCACATACCATTTCTTATTACGACTGTGGTAGTAGTTGGCTTGGGCGAGTTACATTCTGGGCGACAGGCTCGCCTTGGCCGATCGATTCCTCAAAAGGGGCGAAGTGGCGATTTCGGATGAAAAACCGCTTGTGGGTAGGTTCGCCGGGGTGCCCTGTCCGGTTTGTGGCGAGGTCTTTGCCAAGTCAGGGCTGCCAAACCACATACGCCGACACGTGAAATTGTCAGCCGCGAGTTCAAATGGCAACGGCGGAGACCGGAAGTCGCCAACGTGGTGGGAGGGATGGAAGGAAGGCTACAAGGTTGGTATGCATGACGGTCGTCTTGAGTATCGCAAGAGGTCTTCTTCTCCCCCTAAGAAAGCCCCACGCTAACTTGGAGGCCATCTAGCCATCGAGCCGTAACTGTGTTCCACCATCTTCCCCGAGGCGCCCTCACCGCTCATACGGAAGCCCCGCCTCGGCAAATTTCCTCCGCTGCAACAAAGGGGTTTCAGCTCGTTCAAGGCTGAAACCCTTTTCTGTTCGATAGGCCGGGCATTTCTTCAGCCGAGAAAAGAATCCGCGAAATCCGTGCTGGATTGGTTTGGCTTCAGCTCAGTGGCCTATGCTCGGCGCGCCTTTGCGCGGCACGGCCTTCTTCAGGATGAAGACAATCGGAATGCACGCGAACGACACCAACGCCATGTACCGGAAGTCATCCACGTACGACCACAGCAGCGCCTGACCCGCAACCATCTCACCGATCAGAGCATAAGCCTTGCGCATCGAATCGGCCGCGCTATAACCCTGCGTGTGCAGATAAGCCTGCAAGGCGTGAAGTTGATTCTGCAGCGGCACGCTGGTGGAAGTCACGGAGCGCACCAACTCGCTTTGATGTAGCTGCTGGTGACGGGTCACGATGGTGTTCACGATGGAAATGCCAATACTCCCGCCAACGTTCCGCGAGAGATTGTACAGGCCGCTGGCATTGCCTATCTCCTCGTTTGCCAGTCCGGTGACCGCGACCGCCGATAGCGGAACAAAAATAGAGCCCGAGCCAAAGCCGCTGAGAATGATCGCCCAAAAAAACGACCACTGCGAAATGGCCAGATCGGCCTGACCGAAACGCAAGCTACTGACACCGAACATGACGAAGCCACAAGCAATCAGCCAACGACTGTCGAGCTTGTTGGTGAGGACACCAATGACGGGCATCGCGAGAATGGCGCCGATGCCGCGCGGGCTGACCGCCCATCCGGCCGCGAACGCGGTGTACCCCAGCAACTCCTGATAGAACAAGGGCAACAGTGTGACCAGGCCATAAAGCAGAGCACCGAAGATCGCGATAAGGAGACAGCCGAGCAGAAAGTTTCGGTGTCGAAAGACGCGCAGGTTTACCAGCGGCTTGTCGTGCGTCATCTCGCGAACGACGAACGCGACAAAGCCGACCACAAGAATCCCGGTTGCCCAGCGAATCCAATTGGCCCCGAACCAGTCGTCTTCCTGGCCTTTGTCCAGGATGATCTGCAACGCTCCCAGCCACACCGCCAGCAGTCCCAGCCCAATAGCATCGATCCGGCCGGGCTTAGCGTTCTTGATGTACGGTGGGTCTTCGATGTAGCGCAGGATCATAAAGATGGCAAGAATCCCGATCGGGATGTTGATGTAGAACGCCCAGCGCCACGAGTAAGCGTCGGTCAGATACCCGCCGAGAGTCGGACCCAGTACGGGTGCGACCACCACTCCCAGCGCGAACACTGCCAGCGCCGTGCCGCGCTTGTCCGGCGGGAAGCTCTCCAGCAGAATGGCCTGCGACAGAGGTTGCAGCGCGCCGCCGCCGGCGCCTTGCACCGCGCGCGCCAGCAAAATCATCCCCAGACTCGTCGCCGAACCGCACGCAAAGGAAGACACGGTGAAGATCGCGATGCACGTTATGAGAAAGCGTTTGCGGCCGAACCGCAACGAGAACCAGGCACTCGCGGGCAGGATTACGGCGTTGGCCACCAGATAACTGGTGAGCACCCAGGTGGCTTCATCATTGGTGGCCGAGAGGCTGCCGGCGATGTAAGGGAAGCGCGACCGACGCGATGGAAGTGTCCAGCACCTCCATGAAGGTCGCCAGCATGACCGAGACCGCGATCATCCATGGGCTGGAGGTCGGGCGGGAGACGGTCATGCCCGGCGAACCAGCGACAGTCGTACTTGCCATCCTCGGCTCCCTGCGCGAGAAAGTCGGCGGTCGCGGTCGGTCCACCCGCAGCCAGCGCTACGTTAACTAAGAAAGAAAAGATGCACAAGCAGGGACGAACGATTCCTGAGGCAGGAGGTAATCTGGGCTGCCCGTTCTGGCCTTCGGTTGACTAGCGCGGGGCAGTTCATTTAGCCGAACGTTTACCGCTTGCTGCTGCCGCCCAGCAGCGATCCCAATACACCGCGCACAATCTGACGACCCACAGTGCTTCCGATCGCGCGCGCCGCACTCTTAGTCGCGGCCTCCAACGCGCTATCGCCGCGGCGGCCGCTGCCGCCTCCACTGGGAAATCCAAGAGACGACAGCGACGGCAGGCTCGAATACCAGGGCTGACTCTGCGCCGCACCCGCGGGCGCAGCCTGCTCCGCGCGGCCCTTGAGCCGCTCGTAGGCGGACTCGCGATCGACGGCGTTCTCATACACGCCGGCAACAATCGAGGTCTTGATGAGCTGCTGGCGCTGCTCCGCCGTGATGGGGCCAATCTGACTGCGGGGCGGGCAGACCAAAGAGCGTTCCACCATTCCCGGCGTACCTTTCTCGTCGAGAAACGAGACCAAGGCCTCACCTACCTCGAGTTCGGTAATGGTTTTCTCGACGTCGAGCTTAGGATTAGTGCGGAAAGTTTGTGCCGCGGCGCGAATCGCCTTTTGATCTTTCGGGGTGAACGCTCGCAGCGCGTGCTGCACTCGATTGCCGAGCTGGCCCAGTATGTCCTCGGGCACATCCACCGGATTCTGCGTCACGAAGTAAACACCAACCCCCTTGGAGCGAATCAGGCGAACAATTTGTTTTACCTTGTCGGCAACAACGGGAGGCAAATCGGTAAATAGCAGGTGGGCCTCATCGAAGAAGAAGACGAGCTTCGGCCTGTCGGGGTCGCCAACCTCCGGCAAGCGTTCAAACAGTTCCGTCAAAAGCCACAACAGGAAAGTCGCATAAAGCTTGGGCGAGCGAATCAGTTTATCCGCGGCCAGGATATTGACCACGCCGTGTCCGTTGGAGTCGGTCTGCATCAGGTCGTCGAGATTCAATGCTGGCTCGCCAAAAAACTTCTCGCCACCTTCCTGTTGCAGGCCTACCAGGCCGCGTTGAATGGCTCCAATGCTTGCCGCCGAGATGTTGCCGTACTGGCTCTGGAAATCCTTTGCCTTGTCGCCAACGTGTTGCAGCATGGCCTGCAGGTCTTTGAAGTCGAGCAGCAGCAGGCCATTGTCGTCGGCGATCTTGAAGACCAGCGTGAGCACGCCAGCCTGGGTATCGTTCAGATTTAGCAATCGGCTGAACAGCACCGGACCCATCTCCGACACGGTCGCTCGCACCGGATGTCCCTGCTCGCCGAACACGTCCCAAAATGTCACCGGGCAGCCCGCGAAGGAAAAATCGGTGAGCTTCAACTTCTTCACGCGCTCGGCAATCTTGGGGTTGTCCGTACCCGGCTGACTGATTCCCGACAGGTCGCCTTTCACGTCGGCGGCGAAAACCGGCACACCGATTCGGCTGAAACATTCGGCGATGACCTGCAGCGTAACCGTCTTACCGGTTCCGGTCGCGCCCGCGACCAGGCCGTGGCGATTCGCCATGCCCGGCAAAAGGTATTGCGGTTCGTCGCTCTGTGCGATAAGCAGTGGGTCGGCCATGCGTGAATGCTCCTGTTACTGCAATCCGGGAATTTTGATCAGCGCGATAGATATCGATTCGGCACATTCTAACCTGTGGCCGTTGGTTTGAGGTTTCTTTTGTCATGACGCGCCAAGCCAGGGATTGCCATCGCGCGGTCTAGCCGATGTTCTTATCTATCCAGGCGAGGGAATCAACCTCAAACAAGATGCGTTACACTGCTCTTGCTTTTTGGTCCTTAATCTCTCTGTGCCTCCGTGTCTCTGTGGTAAGGCTTATCAATCCATGAACAACGAACACGGCTTCACTCCGGCGGAACTGCGCAAGCTGCGCAGCCTGAAAGATCCCTACGGCATACAGCGCTTCCTGGATGACATGCCGTACCACCTCGAGGACACGGCGTGGTCGCCTCGGCGGGTGTTGCGCGAAAACACTTCTCATTGCTTCGAAGGGGCGATCTTTGCCGCCGCTGCCTTGCGTGCTAACGGCTATCCACCACTGATTATCGACTTTGAAGCCCAACATGACACCGATCACGTGCTCGCCATTTACCAGGTAAAGGGACATTGGGGAGCGGTTGCCAAGTCGAACTATGCGGGCTGCCGTTATCGTGAGCCGGTGTATCGATCTCTGCGCGAGCTAGCGATGAGTTACTTCGATACCTATTTCAATATG
Source organism: uncultured Acidobacteriaceae bacterium (assembly GCA_963721155.1). Taxonomy (GTDB): domain Bacteria; phylum Acidobacteriota; class Terriglobia; order Terriglobales; family Acidobacteriaceae; genus Bog-257. Next base: position 257,879 of record CAVRID010000014.1, read on the forward strand.
CGGCGTGAGCGCACGCTCCGCACCTTCTCGCGTCCGGTGAACCTGGCCCGCTTCGACCGCCAGGCATGGATGACCACCGAGGAGCCGATCTGGTTCGTCATTTACTACTTGCTGGAGATTCATCACTACAAGCTGCTGACGCCGGCAATGATCAAGCGCCTGCATCGCATCGACGAGAGACTATTCCGCGCGGAGACGGTGGGGAAAGCCTACAAGCTTCCTAAGCCTTGAGAATCGACATATACGCGCGCCATGGTCCGACTTCATGCGCGTATTGTTTGGCGGCGACGCGCGCAATCTGGGAGATGTGCGAGAGGTCGTGGACCGCCCAGGAAGAGAGCAGTTGACCTAACGAAACCGTCCCCAATTCGGGATGTATGCCCGTGCGCGAAAGGTCATTGCTTGTCAGCTGCAAACCTTCCAGGACCGTCAGGTTCTCCGCACGTAGAAATGCGAACTGGTCCAGCAGTGCGCTTATCGGGCGGGTCTGGTCTTCACGAAATTGCGCACAGCGGTCGAAAGGTTCAAACGCGCGCGCTTCGCCATGCTCCAGGATGATCCGTGCTCTCGGGATCCAGTCGGTGAGCTCACCGTAGATGAGGTGGCCGATGATGTCATAACAGCTCCACGTGCCTGCGCCTTCCGTGGCCTTAAGCCAGCCTTCGGGAACTGCCTCGACCATCGCCCTGACTGCCGCCGGCGTGCCCCGGAGAATCTGCGTCGCTTCTGGAATTTTGAATTGCATAGAACCCTGCTGCTTCGCAAGAGGACGAATCACGGAGGGGCTGCCACATTTCGCGAACGTCCCCGATTTGCACGCGCCTCGCGGTGCTGTCCAGGCAGATATACGGCGGTAGCTGGCGGAAAGTTCCAAACTGGTTTCGGGATTTGACGACAGCCCAGATTCTCGTCGTCTTTGTGCGCCAAAAAGCTGAGGCACACAGGCGAGAGCTGAGGGGCGGGTTCGTGACGAATAAAGTGGATTACGTTCGGATAGCCGACGTACCGGAAGTATTATCAGGTCGAGGAGTAGGAGCCGTGACCAAGCGTCAACCCAAGCACACTCAATTCGGCCGGGCCGCCGTCCAGATCTTTGCCGCCAACGATCGCATGAACCAGGTCCTCATCGAACATCTTGACCCTGCCGCCTGGACGGCCAAACCGCCCGGCAACGTCCGCCCCATCGTGGCGATCTTTACGCACGTACACAATGTCCGCTCCAAGTGGATCAGGCTTACGGCTCCGCACCTGAAGGTTCCGCCACAGCTCAACCGCACGCACTGCACGCCACAGCAAGCCCGTGCGGGATTGGCCGAGAGCGCCGCTCGCTGCGCGGAGATGCTGGCGGAAGCGCTCGGCGGTGGCGGAGGTCGCGTCAGAAGTTTCACAGAGACAGCTGGGCCCAGCCTTGGCCGGTTGGCCCGGAAATGCTGTGCTACATGCTTTCTCACGAAGCCCACCATCGCGGACAGGTGTGTATGCTCGCGCATCAGCTCGGATACCCGCTGCCGAATAAGGTGGCGTCCGGGCTGTGGAATTGGGAAAAGCTGTGGAAAGAGTGCGGGTCGCCTGGCGGACCGGGCTGCGATTCCTGAGGAATTGCCGGGTGCCTGACCTTGCGTGGCATCTACTATTTTGGATGGGCTTCCGGCGGAATCATCTTACAGGGTTCGGATGCCTTGATATCTCTGTTTTGGTTACACAAGGTCCTAACCCGGTCTTGCAAGGTGCTAAACTGGTTTTGCAACTTCTTAATTTCTGTGTGTTGCAATGCCGCTACGACGATGAGAATTGCAACTGCAATTCCGAGCAAAACGATGAGAATTCTTTCGTAGCCTCTGGACTGGACGTTCCGGCTACGCGGTTCAACTTTGAAATCAATACTTTCGTCAGAGGGACCGATGCTCATTGAACTTGCACTCCCGTGGCCCTGAGGTGATGTTCCCACAACTCGCTCAACATGGCACGCATCCCGATGTCTTGAGTTGCCGAAACCACGTGGACGGAAAAATCGGAGATATTGTTTTCCTGGCACGCGCGACGCAGATCCTGCTCTACACGAACAAAGTGCCCTCGAAGCCACTCCGCAGGGTCGCGTACGCCTGGGCAAGTCAAGTACCCGCGGTTGCAAGCCTGTTGAACCAGATCGAGCTTTGTAATGACCAGCCGAACTGAACGCAGCTGGGGGTTATAGACCGACGCAAAAACAACCTGCAACATGGGCGCTGTCAAATAGTCGAGGTGCTCTGATACCCGCTTCCGAATTTTCGCATCAGCATCCTGCTGCAAGTAAGAGAGGGTTTCTTCGTCACCTCGGACGTGCCCCTTCTCGTCGAGGATTCGCGGCACCACGTCCACGGTGAAGAGGAGCACGTTGATGGCTCGATCGCTAAGAGGACCGGCAAATTCCTCGGGCAGCTCAGTCAGAACACTTGCTGGCTTTTCACCTGTATAGTCCGCAATGAGCACTCCGAACTCAATAGATCCCTTCAGATCGTAGGTTATCTTCTTCCGATAGTAGTTGAAGAATTGGGTGGCAGCCTCTTTGGTGAGACGCTTGGCGGTAAAGATGTTTTGTATTAGTGTAGTTTTCCCGCTGCCTGTGCTGCCGAAGAGATAAATCCGGCATATCTCCCGATTAAGATCGCGTTTGACCCAGCTCTCGAGAAACTGTCGAACCGGTCCCAGTGCGATGCTTCCGGCCGACAACAAAACGGTTGCAAGCAGGGACAACATTAGCGGGAGTAATGGGTTTAACTTGGCGAAGGAGAATGCAGGTGAATTTAAGATCCGATAGAGCGCAACCCCGATCAGCACCAGCGAGGAGAAGTACAGGATAAGATACTCGACTTGTCTTTTCCCCATGTGCCTTCTCCGCTAATGTGGGTCAACTTTTGAGGCGACGATCATCTCATATTGGGTGGCCGGTGGGCCAGCCTTTCCACCGGAATTTCACAGTCCGCATCCACATCGTGGGTGCCACCAGGCTTGTCCGCCGCCGTTGCGGACAGAGCGGGCGGATCTGTAGTAGCTGAAAGCTGACGGCTGAGAGCTGATGGCTAGAATTGGTCGGCCTTAGCAGACGATCTTCGAGCTTTCCTGTCGTGTCAACCCAACCCCACCTCTCCGGGGCGGAGGGAACTTTTTAGGTTGCATTGCCGAGGCAACTCCGGCTAAGCTATTGCAACTTTTCTCCCCCCGGTTTCCAAAGATTGTTTTCGTGTGAGTGCTGCTGATAGGAAATCCCTGCGCTGGCTTCGCCCAGGTCTCGAAAGATGCGAGACCCGAGGCACCCGGCGTGGCTGACTCGAGGTGAAAGTTTATGGCCGTTGGCAACGTGGGGTTCGCTGCTGCTCGTATTGAAAAGCCGACCAGCGCAACGACGCAGCTCAAAAGGTTTTTGGGCCGCTACTTCTATCTGTGCATGTCGCTGGTGATGGCCGGACTGGTGGTGTGGGGCTTCAGCCGCACGGTCGATGCCAGTCTGTTCCATGCCAGACCGGCGAGGCCGTTGCTCCTCTGGATGCACGGCGCCGCATTCTCAACCTGGGTGCTGTTCTTCATCGCGCAGTCGGCCCTGGTACGAGTGCGCAAGGTGAGCGTTCATCGCACGCTCGGCTGGTTTGGAGCTGGCCTGGCCACGGTCATGGTGGCCCTGGGCCTTACGATCGCGGTGGTCATGACCCGCTTCGATATGGTGGTGCTCCACCAGCGCGACGTCGCTCCTTTTCTCTCGATTCCCTTCTGGGACATGCTGGTGTTCGGCACCTGCATCGCGCTGGCGATTCTGTGGAGGAAGAAGCCGGATTATCATCGGCGCCTGGTGTTCATTGCGACCTGCGAACTCATGGACGCGGCGATTGGCCGATTCGATTTCTGGTTCAACCATAGCATCTTCTATGCCGGCCTGGACCTTCTGATCGTGGCCGGAGTAGTTCGCGATCTGGTGGTAGATGGCCGCATTCACAAGGTGTATCTCTATGCGCTGCCCGTGCTGGTCGTCGGCCAGACGATAACCGTGTATCTGTGGCGTGCCAATCCCGCGTGGTGGCAGGCAGTCACGCACGCGATACTCGGATTGTGAAGGAAGACGGCCGGCGCGATGAGAATCGGGTGGGCGGATCTTTAGTAGCTGAAAGCTGACGACTGAAAGCTGATGGCTAGATTTGGTCGGGACGGGCAGATTTGAACTGCCGACCCCTCGCACCCCAAGCGAGTGCTCTACCAGGCTGAGCCACGTCCCGACTGGGCGGTGAGTCCGATTCGTGCGAACCGGAAGGGTTTCGAGGTCAACGATAGTGTATCACTGCGCCGCCGCCACCGCCTTCGCTCTCGCCGGACGGGAACGTGATAATTCCTGCCCCTGCAGCACAATGTCTGGCAGCAGGATTACAGAGATCACGGATGCAGGCGACATTAGCAGGACCTCGCAGGCTGAGACGATTGAACGACTACTCTCGATAACCGCTGATCACAACGACGACCTGACCAAGAAGAACGGCTCGTGAGAGGCGCAACGCATTCACGCCGCTCACGAGCCTGCAAAACAGGTAAACAATTATTTGTAGGTAGCGTTGGTGAGACTTAGATAGTCGCGGTGCGCGCTGGAGTCTGTCATGGAACCAAATGCCGGGCCGCCCAGCGGATTTGACTTCATTCTCTCCCGCAGCGCCGCGTTGACCTTGTCCAGGCCATCTGCATTGGCCGCGATGTAAAAGACCCAAAAGCTGTCAGGTGCTTCCGTATGGATTGCTTCGGTGTCAACTTCGTACTCATGAATCGTCCCGTCGGCGAGCATTTTCTCCATCAGCGGCACGATCAGGTTCTTGCTAAGCATCGCCAGCGCGTCGTTCGGGGCGTCCGCCTTTAGTTTGTAGTAAGACCCGTGAGTGTATGCGCCCTTCCAGGTCCCGGCATGCCAGTTGTAATACCGGCTGACGAAAATATCGTCCGAGTGCTTGGTGGCGCTCTCCAACACGGTCGAAGTGGAACTGCCGTTCTTGTAGAACTGATCCAACACGTTGAGCAATCCGGCCATGGACATAGCCGACCACCAATCATCGTGAGTCGGGGCATCGGGCTGGTGAACCAGATTCGTGTCGTCGCCGTAAGCCACAATCGTTCCGCTGGACATGGCCTTGTCTAGTACCGGCTGGTCGGTGGCTCGTGACTTGTCCATCTCTCCCCACTGCGCGCGAGGAATGTTCCAAAATCCAACGTACGAGTACATCGGCGGTTTCTCTTTCACCTCCGCCATCTGCGCAACTGCCGGCGCAGCCAAAACAACAGCCATCGTCAGCGCGCAAAGCCCTGCAAAAATTCTCCACAGCTTCCTGCTCATCAGTATTGTCCTCCGCTAATTTTATTTAAGTCCGGCCTTGTATCGAAAAAATGCTGCGGCGTGTGAGGCACACGAATCTCTTATTCAGCCGTCGCCCTTGGTGCTTACCCTAACCGGGATAAGAATCTCAGGAGTGCTGTAGAGAATGGCCGAGACCAAAGTCCGGCCCTGTCCTGTGGGGCAGATGCGTTTCCCCGCCGAGAGCCTCGCCACATTGTGTCTGGAATTAGCTCGTGCATTATGTTCGCAGTTGCGGCAGAACACAATTGCAAAATAGTGCTGACAACGTCTGGCCACCTATAGGGCCATAAAGTGTTCTGACGCCACCACCTCGGTGCTCGCCACTGGACGGGCGTGCCTGGTTTGCGAGATCCGTATCAGGTTGCTGAGTGGAAATTGTCGCCGAGGCCAGATTCGCGCATGTCGCGCGCCATGCCCGCGAGGTCAGTCACCCGAGCTTGCAATTCCCCCTTGCGTTGACTTCGTCGCATGGCTAGTCTTTCGGCATGAAGATTCACGCCTCGTTATGCATGCTCTGTCTGCTAGCCAGTTTTGCACTGGCTCAGGATGCGAAGCCAACCGCTCCGGGTAAGTTCGGGCCCACGGTTGAGATTCCCGCCGACGCCACCCATCAACTGAAAATTGAGAACGAATATTTTCGCGCATACTACGTTACGATCGCACCGCAAAAGTCCACGCTGATGCACCATCACGGCCATGACTATGTCGCGGTCGCGCTCGGACATACCGTGATTGACGTGTACGCACCCGACGGCACCGTCAAGCACGTAGTGCTGGAGGATGGCGATGTCCGTTACACGCCGGCCGGAGTTGTACACGCGGTTACGAACATGGCGGACACGCCGTTTCACAACGCGACCATCGAACTGCTGCAGAATCATGGGCCGGTGTGTGTGAACAATTGCGCCAACGATCCGCGGGCCAAGGATTGGCCGCCGTTGACGGCCGAATCGAAGTTGATCGGCTACGGCGACACCTTCCGCATTTCGGAGGCAACCATCAAACCGCAACAGACGGTATCCAACGAGGAAGCTTTCCCGCACCTCGTTATCCTGCTGAGCGACATGCAGGTGCATTCCGGACCGGCTGGAAGCGGAGGCATGGACTTCAATGGCAAAGCTGACGAAATGATGTTTCACGGCGGGCATCCCGATCACGGCCTGACCAATGTTGGCAACCAGGACATACGCCTGATCGTGATTGAGTTCAAGCCCGCATCTGCGCCCGCGCCATCGAAGGACTAGCTGTGGACGAGAGGCGTTACTCGTGTGAGCACGTCGTCCCCATCGAGCAGGAGCCGCGGCATCATCTCGTAATCGAGAATGAATTTGTGCGCGCGTTCGCAGTCGAGATTGCGCCATATGATCGTACGCTCTGCCATCGTCACCCTCACGACTACTTGCTCTACGTAGCGGGCGACGGAGAGATCATCAGCGCCGCGCATGATGAAGAGCCGAAGAAGCTGAGTTATCACGATGGCGAGTGCGAGTTGTTGCAGGCGGGGATGGTGCACGTGGTCGAGAATCTCAGCGACACGCCGTTTCGGAATGTCGTGGTGGAATTGCTGCCTGGGAGTGCCAGCCTGCTCCGTGGCCCCGATCCCAAGCTCATCGCGCAAGAGGCGGAGGTCGCCCAGCTCTTTGACGAGACGAACCTGGAGCAGCTCTTTGAGGATGAGCGGGCCGCAATATTCAGCATTGCGATCAAGCCTCGGGTGGAAGTGGCGATTTCTGGGCCAGCGGTGGTGGCGATGCCATACGGGACCAAGCTGCCTCTGAACTATTTTGGCGATATTGAAGTTAAACATGATTCCACCTGTTACTTGGCATGGATTCCGCCGCAACGCGAGGCAACTCTGTGGGGCTGTTGGGAAAAGCCTGAGCGAGCAATAATCTTCCAGGTTGGACGTACTGACTAGCAAGGCGTAGCCGCCTCGAAGCTGCACCGTCCGTACGGAGTCTCCGCGCCCAACGAAAGTGAATGAAGTCGGTGGCGCCGCTCCGCGGCTCGAATGTTTCTTGCACTTGGACCGCGGGCTGACGCCCACGGCTAACAAAGCCGATAACTCCCGATTTATAGCTGTTCCCGAATTGGTTCCTTTTCTAGTCGTCGTGCTACCACTCCTGCGTTTAGGCGAGCAGTTTTTACATGTCAATATTGCGAAACACAACAATCGATCATAACCTGCTGAAAATAAAGCCGAAATAAATTGCCAAAAACGCGTCCAAACCGGTCTAAAATGTGCTATAGTGAAACTAGAATTAAAGATTGGGAATTGATCGCGTAGGTCTTCCCAACCGCCCAGCCAAAAGCTGGGTTTTGTGCTTTCTGGGCCGTTTCATTTTGGAATGCCCGGAGGCTTTCGGACACAACGCCCAGCTTAGGCTGGGTTTTCGTGTTCTTGGGGCCAGTTTGGGTGGAGGAGGCCGGTGCGTCTCCAACTTAAGTCACCCGCGAGGACCTCGGTGGTTTGCGATACTTCATCCCCGGTATGAAACTTCATATGATTCGACCAGCGGAAAGCATGTATCCCACCGCCTGAGGAGTTTCTTACTCGGCGTTTCTCAGGTTGCAGGGCTTGAATGTCCTACTCCACCCACCAGATGTACGTCTCGCACCAGCATCGAACGATGCATTCTCACGCCTTACTACTTAATTGCCGCCACTCTAACTCTCCACGGAAGGAGACTCCCATGCCACTCAAAACCAGTTCGCCACCGTCCGGCAAGAAGCCGGTAGCAGTGCCGCGGAGCGCCGTCTCCAGTCGCAAGCGCCCGTCTATGAAGCCCAGCCGCCTCCGCAAAACGAAGGCCAGCCCCTCACCTTCGAAGAGTGCGCTTAAAAAGGCCCGTCACCACGGCGGGGCCTTCGCCACCCTGAAGGCCCGCCAACAGGCAGTGGAACGGGCCAAGTTGCAAATCTGGCGTCACCTGCCCGACATCAACGCCGCCATCATCCGCCTGGCGGAATCGGGCAGCTATCTTGCGGCCCGCGCTCTCTTCGACTTTGCAGGCATCTATGCTGTGCCTGCGCTTGAGGAAAACGCACCCGCCCTCAGCCTTCCGCCTGCGGCGCCGTTATTAGATGGAGCCGCGACCGCCGAGTCGCCGGAGAAGCCGGCGACTCCAGTCAATAGGATCGAGGCCTTTCTTCAGACCCTCGGGCTCGACCCTTTGTCCGAGGAAGAGCCCGAGCCAGACGTAGCCGCGTAAAGGTACCGGGCATCTCGCTTTGTCATCACGAACCGACTTTAGAGGCTGCGGAAAAAATCTCGGCGGGGAAAGAAACAGCAGATTCCTCGAGGCTAAAGCCCCTCGGAATGACAAAAATAATGGATTTACGATGGCGCACCTGAAGGTGCGCCCCTTCAAACCGAGCATAGTCGAATTTTTCCGCAGCCACTTTAGTCGGTAAGCGATCTGTTCTTTAGCAAACTATCAGCCCCCGCGTGACTCGGTTCAGCCCCGCGGGATCATTCCGCACCACACCTTGTAGAATGGCAAGTGGAGTTCCCGCTGCGGCGGCTGGCTCCGCAGAGGAGCAGACTGACGCATGGACATGACCTGGGTCACCGACCGCATCGCCGTTGGTGGCGGCATCTGGACTGATGACAAGATGATCGAAGTGGTGCGTGCCGGCGTCACTCACATCGTGGACATGCAGATCGAATGGGATGACACGGCGCTGGCCAAGCCTTACGGCGTAAAGGTCTTGTGGAATCCCACCGACGACGACTTCAAGCCCAAGCCTGCGGCGCTCTTGCAGCGCGGAGTGGATTTCGCCCTGGAGGCTCTGGGCGACGCCGACAACAAGGTCTTCATTCACTGTGCCGCGGGCGTGCATCGCGCTCCTATGATGACGCTAGCGGTGCTGCGGGCCCTGGGCTTCGGGCTCGACGATGCCATGGACATGATTCAGGCTCGCCGCAAGGTCGTTGACTTTGCTGATGTCTACGTGCAAAGCGTCGAAGAGTTTATGCGTAGCTACCAGGCCTCGGAGTCGCATCGTGAGGAACCCTCCGAACCTATCGATGTTTCGCGTCCTTTCCTGCAACGAGGTAACTAACTCCCACTCTGTGGGATATAACAATTCACTAATTTCCGCCGGCTTTGCCGGCAGCAGAGAGGCATTCCTTATGCCGACCATCAACCGCCTGATCGGGCGGTTTTTTACTGTCCTCATTTTCCTGGCTCTTGCCCTGGCCCTGCCCGCCGCCGGTAACGTCGCCAAAGTCGCATCAACCAAAACCCTGGCTAGCCCGACTCCCACATTGTGTCAGATTAGCGACACCGTCTATAGAGCCGACGGTTCGCCGGCACAGGGCACGGTGCTGATTACCTGGCCGGCTTTCACCACCCCTGACGGACAAGCCGTGGCTCCCGGCTCGCTCACCGTCACTCTCGACGCCAGCGGCGGCTTCAATGCCAATCTCGCGCCCAATACCGGCGCCAGTCCCGCGGGCACCTACTATCGCGCCGTGTTCAAACTCAATGACGGCACCACCGACTCCGAGTACTGGGTCGTGCCCAACGCGCCGACTACTACCATCGGCGCCATTCGCAGCAAACTGGTTCCGGCCAATCAGGCGGCGCAATTTCTTACTCGCGACTTCGCCGACTCCACTTATGTCGCCTTGGCTTCCACCCAGACCATTACCGGCGCCAAGACCTTCGCCAGCTCTCCTGCGGTCCCTACGCCGCAGAACCCCACCGACGCGGCCAACAAGGCTTACGTTGACGCCAACGCCGGCGCCGGCAATTTGGCTTCGCCTCCCCCTATCGGGAATGTCACCCCGAACAGTGGTACCTTCACTACCTTAGATAATGTCCCAAACGCGGCGGCCTTCGCTGGCTCCGACCCATGCGCCAAGATCAATGCGGCGGTGGCCACGCTGGGTTCGCAAGGCGGAACGGTGGATGCTCGCGGCTTCACGGCCACTCAGTTGAGCACACCCTGCGCGACCACTATGCAGTTGAATGTTCCCCTGTTGACCTTGCTGCTGCCAGCGGGAACCCTGACCGTAAGCGGCAATCCGGGCATCAATCTTGGAGCCGGAAAGGTCGTCATCGAATGTCCTGCTGGCGGCGAAGGTGATCTCTATAGCACCTTTCCTGCCACCCTAAAGTCAGGTGGAGCATATCCCTTGATTTCCGACACAGTGCAGGGTTTGCACAACACCGACGGAATCACGATCCGCAATTGCTATCTCGATGGCGACGGCAAAGGTACATTCGGATTCTTCTTTCCTTATGGCAATTCCGGCCATCTTGAAAACGTGTACACCCGCAATTTCACCTCCGTAGGCCAGTTCATCCTCGGGGGGCAGTGGACATCATGGGCGTCGTCTTCGGGCGGTAATGGCGGCGATGGTGTGGTTTGGGGCTTCGATGGAAGTATTAACGGAAACCCACAATTCGCCGGCAACCAAGGCACTGCTCTGCACCTGGTGAGTGGGGGCAACGACCTCAATGGGGTCGGGACTTACAAGAATAGACTACACGGCATTTATATTGACGGAACCGGCGCCCCGGACTGGACGCTATCCACTACTTATATACAGCAGTCCTTTATCCGTCCCACCTCGGGCAACACTGGCAACTTCGTTTACTTTACTCAGGTGGCGGGAACTACGGCCACTAGCCGTCCTTCGTTCTGTCAAACTCCGGGCTGCACCTTCACCGACGGAACCGTAACCTGGATCAACGCGGGCACGGCTTTCGGCTACACTTCCGGGGCCAGCATTCTCGGCAGCAACTACTGGAACTTCATCAAGAGCGCCAACAGTACGTCTAATGGGTACCAGGCGCCCAGCGGGTTCGACGCTGACGACATCCGCATTGAGGGCACGTCTTCGGCCTATGCGGTGGAGAATTCGATCCTCAGTGCCAAGGTGCGCCAGAGCGAAGCCAATGATTCCCCCGCGCATGGAATTCATCTCAAGTGGGCGTCAACTACCGCGATCCATGACGAACAGTGGCTTGGTGCTGGCTTCTCCGGAAACGTTGACCTGGGTGGATTGAGGATTGAAAATAGTTTCGATACGAATGTGGACGGCGTTGACTGCTACAACTCCTACTCCAACTGCGTCCAGGTTGCTGGCTCCCAAAAGATCGTTCTCAACAACTTCATCGCTGAGAATGATGCCCTGGCGAGTACCCCGACCGCGCAAACGTTTGCTCTTAGCGTCGATGCAGGCTCCGCTCAGGTACTCGTCAAGGACATGTACGTTGAGGACAACCGGAGCACCAGTTATTCCAGAGGGGTTTCAAATGCCGGGGCCAACCTCGTGGTCAAGAACCAGCGCTATAACAGTCTTGCCAGCAATTTCGATTCCGGCAGCTATTCGAATGAATTTGCATCCACCTCGGGGACGTTTTTCTACAACGTTCCCAGCGGAGCGGGATACCTGTGGAACGTTAATGCTTCTCCGGCCATCGGATTCAACAGCAATGGAATTGCGTGGTACTCGGGAAGCAACAGCGTCACGGTTGGCGCTTCAGCTAGTAGCTTTGCTCCGTATCAGCTTACCTGGCCGACTACGCCCGGCGCGTCCGGTCAGTGTCTGACATCGGCCGGCGGTGGGACGACACCCATGACCTGGGGTCCCTGCAGCACCGCTAACTTCAGTTCGCCGCCGCCCATCGGCAATACCACGCCCAACACCGTCAACGCCACCGCGCTCAGTTTCCAGAACATTCCGGGAGTGGAGTTCCTGGTCAGCCGCTACGCCACCATCCAGGCTGCCATTAACGCCGCCTACAACAGCGGCGCAGTACAGGGCACAGTCATTGACGATCGCACCTCGCCCTACACCGGGCCAGGCTTCATCCTGTATGACTCGGTAACGTTGAAGCTAGCCGCAACCACCTACACCATCAATGGCGCGGTAACCTACAACAACGGCAACAACGTCGTCACCGCCGGAATCATTGCTCTGCCCGGGGCGCGCCTTATCGGGGCCAGTACCTCCTCCAATCACGGCACCATCATCACCGCCGCCAATGGACTCAACGCCGATCTAATCGCCACCTCCACCGTTGGCACCGGCATCGGTTCCACCGCCCAGTGGTGGCATTGGGGAGGCTTCGAGAACCTGCGCGTCACCGGCAATGGCACCAATCAAACCGCCGGAAATTGCTTCAATATCGAGAACATGGGCGAGGTCGCATTCCTTCGCACCATCGAAGTCAGCGGCTGCCACCTCGATAACATTCTCTTCACCGGAGCATCTGCTACACCGTCAGACATCGCCAACATTACGACCAACAGCGCCGGGCGGTACGGATTCAACTTCAACAACCTTAGCGGCGTGGCAGTAGTGCACGGCTTGAGCGGCGATTCCAATACCACCTCGCTTCTGCGCCTCAATGGTGGCCAGTCCGGAACCCTGACCATTCTCGGATTCAAGACGGAGGAAGAAATTAGTGGCCAGGATCCGCTGATCACCATTGACCAGACCGGCCAGAGTGGCGCCCAGCCCAGCCTCTACATCGTCGGCGGTTACACCTTCGGCCGCACCGGTGTGAACGATGTGATCAAGTACGTGAACGGTACCGTAGGTACCACCCCATTCATCAGCGTCAATAATTTCTACGTGCAGAACTACGTCAACGCGGTGAACGACATAGTCAACAGCCGCACCACGGCCGCCGCCAACATGAACAAGGTTCCGTTCTACTACGGCCCCACCGGCGGATTTCTCTCCGGCCAGGCCTTCACTCTCGACCTGAACACCTTCATTCAGTCGCCGCACTCCGGCAACGGCATCCTCACGGAGGTCTTCGGCACTACCAGCTCGAATGAAACCATTGTCGCTGCCAGTGGCACCTCCACCAGCGTCAGCACCGGTGGCATCGGCTTCCGTATGCCTAACCGAACCACCTTCGGCCAATCGCCCGAGCTTTTCGCCAAGATGACCTACGCCTTCCCTGGCGGGGTTCCCAACAATCAGCAGTGGGAATTCATTCCCGCCAAGGCGACCGGCGATAACAGCACGCGCTGGCTGGGCGACCCCAGCTACCGCTGGGATGAGGCGTATGCCGCGGATGTCAACACCACGACGGCCACCGTTGGCACTCTCAACGTCACCACCTGCAATGGTTGCGGAACCGGCACTCGCCTGGTCGCCGGAACCATGCAAGGTGCTACTTCAACTCTTACTGGCAATAGCGCCGATCAAACCATCTTTACCGCAAGCTTGCCGGCGGGCACTTTCACGGTCGGCGGTGGGGCGCACTGTTACGCTAAGTGGACACATCCCACATCGTCGGGGGCAATCACCTACAAGTGGACGCTTGGTACCACAACGTGGGCATACGGCTCTTACACGTCGGCCAGCCAGAACATTTCGTCCGACATCGAAATACTCACGATTGCGTCGCTCTCATCGCAGTCGGTGAACCTGAGCCCGGTAATTGGGGGCACGGCCATCGGCATCGGCGGCAGCTACGGCAGCGCGGGCAGCGAAAATCTTGCCAACGCCGATACCATCAAGCTCACCTTCAACGCCGGCTCGTCCGACCAGGTGAAGGGCGCCACCTTCTATTGCCAGACCGTGCAATAACCAGCAGCCTCTTCAGCCGCGTAGTAAACGGCCCTTTAGGAACTGGGCTTTAGCCCCTGAGGCCCACACTTTGGACCGCATCGGCACTTATGAGATGGTCCGTAGCAATCAGCAACTGGCACCTGGCACTCGGCAGGTTGGCAGTTTGTCGCTGACAACTAACCACTGACTACTGACCACTGACACACCTGTTCCAGGAGTACTTCCATGGGTAGCAAGAAACTGACAAAGAACGCGACTACATCCAAAGAACAGACGCACGCCACGTCGCTTGACCGACCTGCGTCCGAAACTCCTGACACTTCGCCCAACGCCACCCTCGCTGTGCTGAAGGAATGCGGCGACCACCTCGATCAACATCCGCAGACCCTCACCAACTTGACCTTCCCAATCCCTCGCGGGATCGAGTCGGTTCGTGAGCTTGTCATGGCTACCATGTTGAAGATCCGCGACAAGCGCGGGCGTCTGCTTCCATTGCGCCTGAATCGCGCCCAGCACGATCTGGAGAAAACTAGCGGCAAGCGCAATATCGTCCTCAAGGCTCGTCAGTTGGGCGTCACCACCTATGTTGCCGCGCGCTTCTTCGTTAGTTGCATCACTCGCGAAGGCACCCTGAGCGTGCAGGTCGCGCACGATCAGCGCTCCGCCGAAGAAATCTTTCGCATCGTGCACCGGCTTCTGGAGAACCTGCCAAAGTCGTTGCGTCAAGGCGCGCTGGTGACCTCGCGCGCCAACGTCCGCCAGATCGTGTTCCCCATGCTCGATAGCGAGTATCGCGTGGAGACCGCGGCGGACCCCAACGCTGGCCGCGGGTTGACCATCCACAATCTGCATTGTTCGGAGGTCGCCCGCTGGCCGCGTGATGTATCTGAAACCCTGGCTTCGCTTCGCGCCGCCGTACCGCCCGACGGCGAGATCTTTCTGGAGTCCACTCCCAACGGCGCGGGCGGCACCTTCTACGACGAATGGCAGCGCGCACTGCAAACTGGCTACGTCCGCCACTTCTATCCCTGGTGGTGGGATCCACACTATCGTCGCAAGGTCGAGATCATTGACTTCACCGAGCAGGAGCGTGAACTCGTGCACAAGCACAATCTCGACGCTGGACAAATCGCCTTTCGTCGCGAGATGCGCGCCAACTTCGGCAATCGCGCCCCTGAAGAATACGCGGAAGATCCCGAGAGTTGCTTCCTCGCCTCCGGCGATTGCGTCTTCGATTGCGACGTCCTCGACGAACGCCTGAAACAGGCTCCTGTGGTGTCGGAATCAAGCGACAACGGCAAGCTGCTGACTTTCTTTCCGCCCGTCGTGGGCGGCCGCGGCATCACTCCGAAGGAATACATCATCGGCGTCGATCCCGCTGGTGGCGGCTGCGATGGCGACTACGCGTGCGCTCAAGTCATCGAGCGTTCCACTGGTCTGCAGTGCGCCGAACTCCGGGGACATTTCACACCGCAGGAGCTTGCCGCTCGAGTTGCCGTCCTGGGTCGTAAATACAACAACGCAATGGTTGCCGTCGAGCGCAACAATCATGGCCACGCCGTCATCGCGCACCTCACCATGACTGCTGGCTATCAGAACTTATATCCCGGTGGAGGCCCGCCGGGATGGCTCACTACCGCAGCTTCGCGTCCGCGCATGTTAGAGAACTTTGCCGCTGTGTTGTCGAGCGCATCGTTCCTGTTCCTCAGCCCACGGCTGTTGCAGGAGTGCCGCACCTTCATTCGCCATCAGGACGGCAGCTCGGCCGCGGCCGGCGGCGCGCACGATGACACCGTCATGGCCATGGCCATTGCCTTGGCCGTCCGGGCGGAAGTTGTGGTGCGACCTCCCCAGTCGTTGCACGAATGCAACTTCGCCACCCTGCAAACGGCATGAGGAGCAATTAGCAGTTAGCTATTAGCCGTTAGTCGTCAGCTATTAGCACGCGGCGACTCTGCTGTCTACCGACAACTGGCTACTGACTACTGACAACTGGTTGTTCTCACACGCCTCTGTGACGTGTGACGGCGCAATGGCAGTCCGTCCGCGTTAGCATAAACGCGGAAACTGAGGCAATGGTTTGGCTAATCGCGCACCCTCGTAGGCGCGATTGGCCCGGCGACGCGGAGGTGATGGCCGTGATGTACGGCCGCAATGGCCGTTGCGGGCGGTTTCCACGACACGCTGTGGTAGAGACCGCCCTGTCGCTCCCGCCAGGGTTAGTGGTTTCGGCCTCTTGTTCGTTCAAGCAGTCCAACACGTACGCAGGATGCGCGGTGGCGCTCAGAGTCACCTCATGCGCTGCGCTGACGGCTTCTATTACGTCGTCAAGTTTCAGAACAACCCGCAGCACGCGCGCGTGTTGGTCAACGACTGGCTGGGCACGCGCCTGGCCGAGATGGTCGGCCTGCCGGTGCCGGTGGCCGCTGTCGTCAACGTACAGCCCTGGCTGCTGGAGCACACGCCCGACCTGCGCATCGAACTTTGCGGGCATCGCACTATGTTCACTCCCGGGCTGTCATTTGGCTCGCGCTACGTGGTCTCGCCCGTCGAAGGCCAGGTTTACGACTACCTGCCTGAGAGCATGATCCCGCGCGTTCGCAATCTGCGCGACTTTGCCGGCATCCTTGCCCTCGACAAATGGACCTGCAACGCCAACGGTCGCCAGGCAGCCTTCTGGAAGCGGGCGCGGGAACGCAAATTTACCGCCAGTTTTATTGATCAGGGTTATTGCTTTAATGCCGGCGAGTGGAATTTCCCTGACGCTCCTTTGCGCGGCGTCTTTGGTCGCAATGACGTTTACGCGTGTATCACATCGTGGGATAGCTTTGAGCCATGGCTCAGCCGCATCGAGACTTTCCCTGAGAGTTCCCTGTGGCCGCTCGCCGAAGAGATCCCTCCGGAGTGGTACAACTCCGAAGGGGATGAGCTGGAGCGTTTACTGGAGCGCCTTCTAGCACGGCGCTCGCGAGTGCGCGAATTGATCCAGGATTTCAAGAATTCATCCCGGAACCCCTTCCCCAACTGGCGTGAGGCGGTGAATTGAATGAGCAACTAGCACCTGGCGACTAGCAACTGGTGCTAGCGTATGACTGAAAGGCAAACATGAAGGACTTCAGAACACTGAAGGTTTGGGAGCGAGCGCACGTGCTCGCATTGTCCATGTACCAGTTGACGCGAGCATTTCCCCAAGAGGAGCTGTATGGCATCACAAGCCAGATGCGCCGATCCGGCTCTTCAATTGCGGCTAATATCGCGGAAGGCTGCGGGCGCTCAGGAAACGGCGAGTTTCACCGCTTTCTCAGCATTGGAGTATTTCCTACTGCTGGCTCGGGACCTGGCCCTTGTCCCTGGTGAATCTTATGAAAAGGTGAACGAGCAAATTGTCGAGCTTCAGCGAATGCTCGGCTCACTTATTCGAAAGGTCGAGGCTGCTCGCGCTGGCGAGAAATTGGTTTCCTAGGAAGGTCTTGCTAGTTGCTAATTGCTAATTGCTAATTGCTAGTTGCTGATGGCTGACTACAAACAGTGCGACTTCTTCCTCCTCCGCTACGTCCCCGACGTGGTCAAGCAAGAGTTCGTCAATGTGGGCGTGGTTATGCTGGAAGAGGGCGAGGACGGCTTCACCGATGTCCGCTTCACTCGCGATTGGCGTCGCGTGCGCTGTATGGATCCCGAAGTTGACATCGATCTATTGCAATCCTACGAAGACGAGCTGCGTCGCCTGCTGCAATCGCGCGCCGCCGAGGTCATCAACTACAAGCTGCCCATGTCGCGTCGCCAATGGCTGCTCGACCTGATGCAGCAATCATTCTCCGGAGCCCTGCAACTGGCGCCCGTCCAGGGGGTCCTGACCGAATCTCCGCAAGCTGAACTCGGCATCCTGGCGCGGACCTATCTTGAGTCCGAGCGTCGCCCGTCGCAGCGCGAAGCCGCCGGCCGCCGCGCCATTTACAACGTCATGCGCGGCGCCTTCGAGCAAGCTGGCGTCTGGAATGTCATGTGGAAGGACATCGCAGTCGCGCAGTATTCAGCCAGCGGCGATCCGCTCAAGATCGATTGCGCCTATCGGCCAGAGAATGTGATCCAGATGTTCCACGCGGTTTCGCTCGCAACCGACGTCAATGCTGCTAAGGTCCTGGCCTTCAGCTATCAGAACTTTCGTGACCAAATGGCTCTTGCCGAGACCGCCGACCCGAACCTGTACGCGGTGATTGAGGACGGGCTCGACTGGAAGGATCCCGCCGTGGCGTTCGCGTTGGAAGCCCTCGACCGTTACGGGATCGACGTCGCCACCGTCGGCCAGATGCCCGCCATTGCCGACCGTGCGAGAGAAGAATTGCGCTTGTAGAGGCAGACAAAACTGGGCTCAGCTGACGAGCTGCTTCTTTAGACTTTCCCAGCACATTCATCGGCCCTTAATCAAAGGCAGAGGGCTCGATATTCCCACATTGTGGGATACCACAACTATCTACTATTCACGATCCACCAGCCACTATCCACTGACCACTCTTCAGGGGAAATCATGAACATGCGAGACACGTTTCGCGGCGCGCTGCGCCGCATTGCCGGCGCACGCTCGGCCGGATCCGCTTTCCTCAACCAGCGCTGGCCTATTCGCCAGTCCGCTCCCGCCGCGTTGGCCGCCACCAGCGCTTCACCCGCTCGCAGAACGGTGCCTCTGCCCACCATATTCACTCCGGGGGCGCCCACGCTTGTGCGTGCCGGAGTCATGCCCAAACCTTCGCCCATCAACCTGCGCCGCTTCGCTGAGATGCCCATCGCGCGCAAGGCAATCAACACTATCAAGGACCGCATTGCGGGAATGCAGTGGCGCATTCAGCCTCGCCACGGACGCGCGCTCGATGATCTACCTGACGCCGCCGAGCGCATCGCTGCACTCACCCTGACCTTCGAACAACCGAATCCCCAGGACTCGTTCCGCTCTATGATTGAGCAGGTCCTGGAAGACGTGCTGGTCGGCGGTTTTGGGTCCCTGGAGCTCGACCTCAGCGGCGATCCCGCGCACCCACTGACTCTGTGGCCCGTCGACGGCGCCAGCATTCGTATTCGTAGCGACTGGGACGGTAATCCCTCGTCACCTCGTTACGTGCAAGCCACGGGTCTGTTCACACCCCAGCAGGAAGTCACGCTGGCCGACGAAGAGCTTGCCTACATCCGGCTGAATCCGCGCACTCACACACCGTTCGGCCTGGGCAAACTCGAGGTTGCATTCGAGACCATCCATGAGTTCCTGTCCTCGCACCGCTTCGCCGCGCGCTTGGCCAGCAACACGGTCGTCCAGTATGCTCTGTGGCTACAGAACCTCAGTCCCGCAGCATCACGAACGGCTTATTCGCTGGTGGCAGGATGAAATTGAAGGCACCGGCAAAGTGCCCATCCTCTCCGTCGAGACCAAGCCTGAAGTGCTGCGCTTCAGCGGTGGAACCGACGCCGATCTGCGGCTGCAGTGGCAAGAGTTCCTCATCCGCATAATCGCCGATGCCTTCGATCTGCCGCCAATGCTGCTTGGTCTGGAGCGCGACGTCAATCGCAACACCGCCACTACTCAGTACGACGACGCCTTCCGCACCGCGGTCGTGCCCGTCGCTCGCCTGGTTGCCGAACACCTTACGCGCGATGCCATTAGCAAGCGCCTCGGCTGGGACGATCTGGAGTTCGTCTTCACCGACGTAGACGCACCCAACGAGCTGGAACAGGCACAAATCCAGCAGACTTTGATTGGCTGTGGGGTCTTCACGGTCAACGAGGTGCGCCGCATGCGCGGTCTTCCCGCTCTTCCCGAAAAACAGGCCGGTCTCTCCGACGCCCCGGTGATGCAATGATGCGTTGGAAATCTGCCGCGCGCGGGTTTTGCTAAACGCTAAATACTAAATGCTAACTGCCGATTGCTGATTGCTAGCTCACACCTACTCTCACATTGTCAGACTCACAAGGATCAACCATGAACCTGCAACTGGAAGCCATGGCGCTTACCTTGCCCGATGTCCCTGCCCATCCTAACCGGCTGTCCTTCCAGGGCGTTCTCACTCTGGTTGGTGTCACCTCGCAACGCTCGCCCAGTGGCGCCCGCGGACATCGCGTGATGCTCACCCGCCCCGCCAGCGAGGCGGCCCTGCCTTCTCTGTTAGGCATGGCCCTCGACTATGCTCCATCGCTCGACGCGCACGACGCCCGCCGCAAGATCGGCATCATCACCGAAGCCAACATTGTGCCTCTGCGCCCAGGCAGCCAGTTGAATGCGACCGGCCAGATTGCCGTCGGCGGTTACCTGTTCGCGCATGATTTTCCCGACATCGTCCGCGAGATCAGGGCTCAACACGCCAACGCTCTCGGCATGTCTTACGAGATTGCCGACGCCAGCGTCCCCAACCAGGACGCGTTCATTTGGACCGTTACGGGTTTCACCTTCACTGGCGCTGCGGTGTTGCGCCGTGACAAAGCCGCATATCCACAGACTTGGATAGCACTCTCCGCCCCAAAAGCCTCCACGACCACAAGGCCGAGCTGAAGGTTTTGCTAATTGCTAGTCGCTTCTTTTTCACATCCCACAGAGTAAGAGGACACACTATGAATCAGGATACAACTGCCCCCAACGCCACCACTGACATGCCAACTCTGGCCGGCCAGATGGCGCAAGCCACCCAATCACTGGCCGACGCGCTCAAGAACCTGGACGGGCAATTTGCCTCGCTGCACGCCAAAATCGACCGCATCGTAGCCGCGGTTGACGATGGTGACTTGCAGGCTAGCGCCAGTCATGACAAAGACCTGCGCAACAAGCTGGCCGAATTGGAAACAACCAATCGCAATCTCAAGGCGCAGGCCGATACGGCTCGACGCAAGACTCTCTCCCCTATGGTTAGCGCCCTGCTTGCCAAGGAAGGAGTCGAAGGCGACGCACTCATCGAGAAGCCGGTGATTGAGAAGGCCTTGGCCGGTCTCAGTATCGAGCAGCGCATTGCCGTAAAAGCCGAACTCGCACGCGCCGGAATCCTCGTCTAGCCCAGTCGATCAACACCGCACCGAGACCGGGAAATTCCTGGCCACTAACCCCTAGCCCCTAGTCACTGTCTTCGAAAGGACACCATGAAAGCTCAATTCGTCAACCTGCAAGCCGCCGCCGATTACATGGGCCCAGGCGCGATCGAAGTCGATCGCTACCAGACCGAAATCACCGACATCGTTCGCCGCCGCGGCCCATTCGGCCAGCGCATCAAGCAAGTCCCGGCCACCGGCCATCCCTCGCGCTTCTTCGAAGAGACCGGCATTCCTTCGCCTACCGCCGCCAATGGCTTCGTCGATCCGCGCAACATCACGCCCACCCTGGTGACCCCCACCCGTGTCGAGCGCAGCGTTCCCTTGAAGTGCCTGGTCTCGCAAATCAACTACAACGTGTTCGATATGGAAGTCGGCGCACAGCAGAGTCAGTTTGCCTATCTACAGGCCAAGGACCTGGCCGATTCCGTCGAAGGCCTGTTACGTACTCATGACGTCGCTCTGTGGAACGGTAACGACACCTCGTTGACCAATCCCACCACTCCCCAGTACTACGGCGCAGCTGGTCAGATCACCGATGGCGGCAACATCTTTACTATCCATACCACCGACAGCATCGTCGATGGATTGAAGTCCACCATTGCGCAGATGGTCGCCAACAGCAACTACGAAGTGCGGCCTACCGCCATCTACAGCAATCCCGTGCTGCTCGACCTGATTGACCGCGAGATGAAGCAGGAATTCAACGTGGTGCTTTCCAGCACGACGGTGGCAGGCGGCTTGACAGTCAAGACTCTTTCCACCCAGGCCGGAGAATTGCCCCTGATTCCCGATTGGTCGATTCCCTATACCGGCGTCCCAGGCAGCGGGTCAGCCGTCCTTCCTTGCTACATCGTTAGCGAAGACATGATCGAGTATCACTGGCTTACCGGCACCGATCCTCGGGTCTTCCAACTCGGAACCCCCAGTTCACTGGCGTCGCAGATGGTGGTAGTGAAATTCGGCGGCATCGTCGTCAAAGGTGCCAGTTACGCGCACTACAAGGTCATCGTCGACCGGTAGCTCGGATCGCGAAATCGACGCAAAGCAGCTCCGCGGCCCAGGTTGCTAATCGATCCCTGTTTCCGCCGGCTCAGGCGTTGCACCCGTTTTCCCCTACATGTTGCCGATGTGCAGCCCCAGGGGATGGAAACACTCTGTCCCCTGGTCATCTTGATCGTTTACCCGCGAATGGAATGTCATGAACTATTTGTCTGATTCGGAATACGAGACCTATGGTCTTGAGTCCGCCACGCCGGAGTCGTTCGTGGCGGCGGCCTCTTCACTGATTAACATGTATTGCCGCCGGCCTACGCTTGCCATTGCTACGTTCACGGAGCGAATTCGAGTGATGCCGGGCCGCAATAACGTTCAGCTCACCAATCTGCCGCTCGCCGATCTGGGCGATGCAACCTCGCCGTTGGTATCGGGCAAGGGCCGTTATGCTCCACCACGACGGGGCGAAGATACCACAATGTGGGAGCTCGCCCAAATCGCCCTGGTTTATTCTCTGCCTGGTACCTGGGTGAGCCTCGACGTTACCACCTTCGATTATTTTGCCGACACCGGTGAAGTCTCCTGGCTGGGCAGCCCGCTGGGCCTGGCTTTTGACGAGATCGAGCTCACTTACACCGCAGGCTTCGCGCAGATCCCTGACCCGGTAAAGTTTGCTTGCGCCCAGTTGGTGAAAAATGCTCAGGCTACCCCGGCGCTTAATGTCCGCGCTGGCACCTTGAACTCGATGCACCTCGAGTATTTCTCCGATACTCTCCTCGACTCCACCGTGCAAGGCATGCTTGCGCCCTACGTGGCGCAGAAAGTGGGCTGAAATGTCTGAAACCGAAATTCCGCTCGGCAGTATTCACACCTGCTTGGGGGTGCGGCGAGCCGCCGATGCCATGGTCCGGGCTCTGGGTGGCTCACAGATTACTCTGCGCATCGCCGATCCCTCCACCGGCGACACCAACAGTCAGCTGGGACTGACACCTCCCACATCGGAGGACGTGCAGATCTCCCCCGCGCTGGTGCGTACCGTTGCTCCCTCCGCCAATGGCAGCAAGCGCATTGATGTCACCCTGAGTGCAAAAGCGGTAAAACCGCTTGCCGACCAGTATGGCGTGGACGACATTCCCACCTGGCTGCTCACCGCCGAAGGCGTGCTGTTTCACGGCAAGCTCATGCACATTGACACGGTGATCAGCGATCACCTCGGTGGAATGGACTACCTCTACCACATCATGGCAACGGAGTAGCGATATCATGCAACCAGCCAAAGATAGTTTCTACGTGGAGCTTCGCAACCGCCTGGTAGCGGTCGATCCACAGCGCACCATCACGATTGACGGAGCCACGCGGCCAGCCATTGTCGTGGCCGAGAACGAACCGCCCACCAAAGCCCCGGCGCTCTGCGATGCCTTCTACCTGCACTGGGGCAGTTCGCATCCCGTGCAGCCATCCATCGGAACCATGATGGCGCTCGACTGCACTATCTCGTACTGTACTGCTGGCGCCGAACAGAACGGCTGGCTCGATCGCGGACGCGATTTGGCCGGCCTCGACAACGATCTCCTCGCCATCTGCGCACCAGCACACACGGCCAAGTATGACTACAGTTCCGGTTCGCCGGTGGCTTTGGGTTCCACCATCTTCTGGACCCAGCCCGTGCTCTCCGCCTCCAAAACTACGCCTCCGTATATTGGCCGCGACATCGCCCTCACCCTGTTCTTTTATCCCGAGGTGAACCAGTTATGAGCATCAATCCTCTAGCCCGGCGTTCGCAGATGGCTCCCGTGGGGCGCGCTGTGCGCGCCTACCTTGCACCGGTGGACCGGGTCGGCGGGGTCATCTTTCCTTTTGATCCGGCCGTACAAGGACAGTTCGATCTGGATTCGCCGCCGCTTCCCTGGTTCGACCTGGGGTGGATCGAAAACTTTCAGCGCACTGCCGCCACCAAGTACGACGCCCTGCGCAGCGGTCCCAACGCCACTATCACCGTGCAATATCGCTCCCAGCCCGAGGCACACGTGGATTTCGACCTGCCCTCTTGGGGCAAGCTGCAAATGGCAATTGCCGGGGGTTCCCAGCAGATGAATGTACTCGTCACCCTGCCACTCACTCCGCCTCAGGGTTCGGGAGGCACGGCGGTTCCGCCGTCTCCGTTACAATCTGGATCCACCGTAACTGAGCTCATTCTCACGGCCGACCAACTTGCTAACTACAATGTCGGCGACATCGTTGCCGTCGATTCGGATTACACCGGCACAACCGGTTATGTAGGTGCGGGTGCGCCGGCAGCCTACCTTTCGTCACCGCTGAACCCGAGCACTCAGTCAGACTTCATTCGTCGCGTCACCTTCAACGTCTCGCGCGTTTCATCGAAAACGCCAACCTCATTGCTCCTCGCTCAGCCCTTGATCGGAGCCCCCACCACGGGAATGGGCGTGCAGCGAGTAGCTGCATTCGCAGATCGCGAGGGCAGCAGCTTCTTCCAGGAATGGTCAGGCCTGTTTGTCATCGTGGGCGAGACCGGCGGTCGCGCGTGCTTCTACTATCCCCGCCTCCAGGTGGCAGCCAGCGGTACCGAAGTCCGGCAAGCATTCGCCTCTCCCCTGTTCGGCCACATGCTGCACGCCAGTTTGCACGCTCTGCCCACCGTTGACATCAACGATGGTGAAACTGTGCTCTGCTACCGCAGCTATTTCCCCACAGCCGATGCAGCAGTGTTCTGAAACACAGCGACGCCTCATAAATCGGTCCACAATTAGCCGCGCAGCGGCGACATTTGTGTTAGCCGCGGGCGTAAGCCCGCGGTCACGTTAGAAAAATGATCGAGCCGGGCAGCGGCGATACGAGCTGCCTCCCAGGCTTCTTTAAGAACAGCACAGTCTTCCCCAAGGGCTTCAGCCCGAGGGATCTGCTCTTGGAATCGTTTCTGCAGCCTCTTCAGCCGCGCTGCAATGGACATCTCATGAACTTTCTAATCGACAATAACGACGGTTTGGGACAACAGGATTACACCGCTTGGGTCGACGTCGAACACCTGCCGAAAATCGTACGGCGCTTGAACCAGGCAGCCACCATGACGGCTTGGCTCGTCGCCGCCGATCCCAGTTTTCATCCACCTGTTAGCGGAGCGCGCATTCTCTTGCAGCGCGGCGATGGATTTCGTCTGTTTACCGGCTATCTGGTGACGGCGCCTGAGCGGCTGTATCTTGGGTACGGCCAAGAGGGCGCCGCATGGCGCTACGGCTTGCAGGCCTTCGACGACGCGTGGCTGCTCGATCACAACGCATTGCCCGCCAGAACGCCCTTTGCTTTTCGCACCGCAGGGGACGCCGTGCGCACGCTCGCCAATGACGTTCTGCCTAACGGGCTCGATCTCTCGGGAGTGCAGGATGTCAGTCCGATCAACCAGTTTGTTATTGTGCCCCAAAAAACCTGGACTGAGCACGTGCAGGAACTCGCGACTATGACGCGCGCGAGCTACCGCGCGCACGACGGCAAACTGTATTTTGAAGAGGTTGGCCAGCAAAGCTTTACCATCAGCGAGCAGGAAGCAGCCTTCATGCCCGAAGGGTTGGTGCTGCTGCAATCCGAACAGTTGCGTAACGACGTAACCATCATCGGCGAGCTAGAACCCCTCGTTTACGTTCGCGACTACTTCCTTGGCGACGGTACGACTCTAGGTTTTTATCTCTCGGATACTCCTTTCAGCAAAACGGCAGTCACCATCTTCGAAGAGGATTACACTGCGACGGCACTGGAACCTACTCTGTGGAGCGTCACCGATCCCAACAGTAAAGTCTCAGTCAGCGGAGGCGCCCTGCAAATCAATGGAGGCCCAGCGACCGTCAGCTTCGTTGAACAGTTGGAACTGGCCGGTGGCCTCATGATGCAGCACGGCCAGGTTGTGTTCAACGCCACCTCCAGCGGCACCTTTGGTGGCATCTACAATGGCTCGGTCGGCGATCCCAACTGCATCGCCGGCTTCGCAATTTGGCCCAGCGGCGCCAACTGCTCCATTCAAGCACTCATCAATGGGTCACTCGCCGGCACTGCACTGGCAACCGTGCCCGGACATGTGTACGAGTTCTCTACCCAACTGTTCTGCAACGAAGCCCACCGCATTCATCAGACGTACTTGTCTTCGACCCATCCCGCGGGAAGCGGCCGCGGTGGCGACCCGATATCAGCCGCGTTGCGGGTTGTGCTCGCGGTTCACGATGTCGATCCCAGCAATCCCGGCACGCTGGCCGCACCCGCGACCGTGTTGTACGACAACGTGCTGCCCGCACCTCCGGGCTTCGCCACCTATGCGTTGGCGAACGGACCAAACCTGCGCATTAGTGTCTCCTTCACTCGTCTGCAGCACGTTGTAGATGCCGAAGTGCGAAGCATGATTCCCGGTGGGCAGTTTCGCACGCGGCTGACCAATCAGCTTGCCGACGGCGGCGAGTGTTACGTGACCTCCTCCTCCGAACTGCGGTTTTATCCGCCGTATCCGCCACAGCAAAACGAGCAGGTAGTGGTCGCTTATCGCAGTAGCGCTCGCGCCATGGCCCGGGTTCAGGATCCGAACAGCATCGCTGCTCATCACAACGGTAGTGACAGTGGACGCCGCAGCTACGTCCGGCGATTGAAGCTGCCGCTGGCTCCCACCTCTATCGACTGTGAAAATGCGGCACTGGCTTTGCTCGACGACACCGTGCAGTCCGCCTGGGCCGGCGAATACCGTGTGATTAGCGATTTCCTGCCTGTCGGCGACGTCATCCCGACGAACGCCGTCCAAGTTGCAGCGCCGTCACGCGGAGCAGCATTCACGGCCATCGTTCACCAGGTTGACCTGCAAGTCGTCTCGCTACGTGACGATCGCTCTGAGTATCTGATTCGGTTTTCGAACGATGCCGCTGACCTCCTTGCCTTCAAGTTTGAAACCATGATGTTGCCCGAGCCGCTCACGGCAATCTTCACCACCACAGTTCCGTCGTCATCTTTATACCTTCCGTCTTTGACCGCGGCACAGGTCACCAACGTTATTGCCACGGAAATCACGGTTGACGCAGGCATCGCTCCCCCTGCTGGTGGCGGCATCGAAGTACGTCGCTCCAACGGTGGTTGGGGCGCCGGTAGCGATGGCAACCTTGCCGGGCGTTTCAACACCCAGACGTTCAATCTGCCACGTCTTTCGCGGGTGCAGGGCTATTACCTCCGGCAATACGATGCGTCATCGCCGCCCAAATACTCGCGCGATTCGGCCCTACTGTATGTGGACTATCCCCTGTGAGGTTCAGGGCCTCACTGTGAAGTGCTTCAGACTCGAATGCGGATGCTTTGGAATGCGCCTACTTTCAAGGGCCAACCCCTTGGCAGAAGGTCGACCGTTCAAGATTTGCCGGCAACGGTAGGCTGTTATAGGTCTCCTACCTTTGTCATCACGAACGGCCACCAGGCCGTGATGGATCTGCTGTTTCGAGTTACTCCGCAAACTGTTTCAGCTCAACTCAATTTCACTCAAAAAACAAAGGAGATTCATATGGGTTTTCTTTCCAAGTTGTTGCAAGGTATTTCGTTCGTGCCCACCATCGTTCATGGCGTCGAAGGATTGTTCGGCAGCAAGTCTGGCACTGACAAAAGAGCTGCGGCGCTCTCATTCGTAGAGTCCGCCGTGGGTGCAACAGACGCCATCGCCGGCAAGAACATCGTCGATCCCAACAAGTTCCAGGATGGGCTTGGCAAGGTTATCGACGGGGTGGTTGCCTGTCTGAACGCGTCCGTGTGGTCGAATAACGCCAGCACTAAGTAGATGTGATTATCCCGTGGCGCCGACCATCAGCCCTGGCGCCGCGGATTGTGATTACCACAGAGACACACGGCACAGAGAATTCGGCTGTCAAACGGGCGAAAGAAGCTCTACGCCACCAGATACTGCCGTTCGGAATAGGACTTCTCGATTCCTGAACGATTTTCTCTGTGCCACTGTGGTGATCACTCCCTTCCTCATTGCAACTTCTCTCCACGACCTTGCGTCGAACCCTCAGGTATCCTCGATACTGATCCGAGGTTTGCAAAATGAAGTCGTTGCTCTATCTTCTTACGCTGGTGATCGCTATTAGCATTCACGCTGCGTCCCAGGAACCTGCCACAACCCAGCAAGCCTCGCCCGCTCCCGGTAACACGCCCGCCGAAAAGCAAAGGAATGCAGACAGCGCGACCCAAGACAACAGTGGCATCAGTGGCGATCAGGTAACCAAGCCAGCAGGCGCCAAAGGCACCACCCTCATCGGTTGCCTTAACGGACCCAGCAAGGAAGGGAAGTACGTCTTGACTAGCATGCAACACCGCACTGGCGTCCAGGTTCTTGGCCCTGATGACTTGAAGAAGGACGCTGGCACCAAGGTGAAGCTGACGGGCTCATGGGAAGCAAGCCAACAGCAACAGGTGCAGGAACTACAAGCGAACGCAAAAGACGCGCGACGGTTTCAGGTGACAGCAATTGAGGTGCTCTCGCAGCATTGCCAACTCCCTACCGAGAAAACCCCAGTCAGCAAAGAAAAACAACGCCAGCGTCAGTTGCAACAGCAGCAGAACAACAGCAGCTCCACCGATCAGACGACCCCGAAATAGCGACGCCCGCGGGGCACTAGAGTCTATCGAGATCACTCGCCGGACCACCAGCAAAGGCCCGCTGCGGAGGGCTCCAGTCGGACGACCAAAAAAGCAAAGGCGGGAACATGTCCCGCCCTGGTTCCATCCCGTCGAATGTGACTTATTCGCTTGTCTGTTCACCGGCTTTGCTGATGGCAATGGTCTCACCAACATCGCCTACCTTGAAGCGGGCAAAACGCCGCACGGAGATGTTCTCGCCCAACTTGCCCACCACTGTGGCGATGAGCTGATGTACGGTCATGGTCTGGTCCTTGATAAACGGCTGCTCGTAAAGGCAGACTTCCTCATAGAACTTGCCCATCTTGCCTTCGACGATCTTCTCGATCACCGGCGCGGGCTTGCCAGTCTGGGCCGCCTGGGCGCGGTAGATATCCTTCTCTTTTTCGAAAGCATCGGCAGTCACGTCTTCCTTGCGGATGTACCGCGGATCGGTGGCTGCGATGTGCATGGCAATGTCGTGAACCAGCGTCTTGAAGTCATCCGTGCGGGCCACGAAATCGCTTTCGCAGTTCACCTCGAGCAGAACGCCGATCTTGCCTCCGGCGTGGATGTAGCTGGTCACTGAGCCCTCGCTGGTAGCGCGAGTCGCCTTCTTGGCAGCAGTAGCAACACCCTTCTTACGCAGGATGATGATCGCACCTTCCATATCGCCCTTCGACTCAGTCAGCGCTTGCTTGCAATCCATCATGGGAGCATTGGTCTTCTCCCGAAGCTCTTTCACTTGTGCGGCAGTAATGTTCACGGTTGTAGTGCTCATCTTTCTAAAAACCTCGCTCTTCGCCTTTCGCTATTCGCTTTTCGCGGCGAAGACCGAAAAGCGCGTCCAATGAAAACCGTAATCTCACTCTTTCGCCATCACCGATTCTCTAGCGAAGAGGAAGGGCGAAAAGCGGCCTCTAAAAACCAGCCCGCGCTGCAATGACGCGCGGGCCATGGAACCACTCGTCGTCTCGAACTTGAACTAGGCGCTTGTATTCTCAGCAGCGGCGCGCCGGCCACCTTTGCCCAGGACCTCTTCCATGCTGACTTCTTCAGCCTCGGTGGGCTCCTCGGGAGCCACCGCAGTCTCGCCTTCTTCCGGACTAGCGGCAGCGGCTTCGGCGTCCTGGCTGTACTGTACACCGGAGGCAACGTCGGCCATCTGCTTGTCAGTGGCGGCCTGCGAACCCTCGACCACCGAATCGGCAATCTTGGAAGCGAACAAGCGGATGGCGCGCAATGCGTCATCATTGCCGGGGATAATGTAATCCACTTCGGTGGGATCGCAGTTAGTGTCCACCACTGCAACCACCGGAATTCCCAGCTTGCGCGCTTCCTTCACCGCGATCTGCTCCTTATTGGAGTCGATCACGAAAAGCGTATCCGGCAGGCGACTCAGGTTCTTGATGCCGGCGAGGTTGGCCTGCAGATGCTTTCGCTCGCGCTCCAGCTTCACCACTTCTTTTTTCGGCAGCAGCTCGTAGCGGCCATCCGTGGCCATCTCATCGAGCTCTTTCAGCCGCTTCACCGATTTCTGAACCGTCACCCAGTTGGTGAGCAGGCCGCCCAGCCAGCGCTGGTTGACGTAGAACATGCCGCAGCGGGTCGCTTCTTCTGCAATCGCATCCTGCGCCTGGCGCTTGGTGCCCACGAACAGCACCAGCTTGCCTTCGGCAGCCATGTCCTGCACGAACTTGGACGCTTCCTTGAACATCTTCAGCGTCTTCTGCAGGTCAATGATGTAAATTCCGTTACGTTCGCCGAAGATATATTCCTTCATCTTCGGGTTCCAACGCTTCGTCTGGTGCCCGAAGTGAACGCCAGCTTCGAGCAACTCCTTCATCGTAATATTTGCCAAGCTACCTCCTAGGTTGGCTTGCATCCTTTGCGGCGGTTCGACGTTGTGCGCCTACCCGGATCGCTCCAGATTGCTTTCCCGTAACCCGCCCCGTTAGTAAGCGCGGGTGCGAGAAGAATGAAAATCAGTTTTCAGTTACCAGTTGTCAGCGCCACCAAAGTCCAAGTCGAAAACTGACAACTGGCCACCGACAACCGTCTTCTACCGCTTGCTGAACTGGAATCTCTTACGAGCGCCCTTCTGTCCGTACTTCTTGCGCTCTTTACCACGCGCGTCGCGGCGCAGAAAGCCCTCGGCCTTCAGCTTCGGCCTCAGCTCGGGGTTAAACTCCTGTAGCGCGCGTGCCGTTCCCATTCGTACCGCACCGGCCTGGCCGTTCACGCCACCGCCGTCAACCGTGCAAACGACGTTGAAGGTGACCGCAGTCTCGGTGAGCACCAGCGAGGACTTGGCCATAATACGCTGGGCCGCGGTCACGAAGTAAGCGTCAAACGGTTTTCCGTTGACGGTGAACTCACCGCTACCGGGACGAAGAAACACGCGGGCCACGCTCGATTTGCGGCGTCCCGTTCCGTAGTACTGAACCTGATCTGCCATCGTTTGTCCGTCGGGAGACACGTGCTCCCTTTGATCCTTCCAATAAAATTAATCGGCGAAGCCAAGCCTCACCTTTATCGCCCTAAGCGCGCTTGGCGGCTGCGGCAGCCATCACTTCGGGCTTCTGCGCCGCATGCGGGTGCTTGTCGCCCCGGTAAACCTTCAGTTTGCTGGCCATCGCACGCCCCAGTTTGGTGTGCGGCAGCATGCCGGTGATGGCTTCTTCCACAATCTGCTCAGGCTTGCGCTGAAAGCGCTTCTTGTATTCCTCAGCCTTCATGCCGCCGGGAAACCCGGAGTAGTGGTAATAAACCTTATTGTCGGCCTTCAGGCCTGTAATGCGGACCTTCTCGGCATTGATCACGATGACATGGTCCCCACAATCCATAAAGGGTGTGTATTTGGGGCTGTCTTTGCCAGAGAGGATGCGCGCGATACGACTAGCCAGCCGGCCCAGAGTTTGACCGTCGGCATCAATGACAAACCACTTGCGCGCAATTTCCCCCTTGGGGAAATAGGTTGACATCTCTTGAGTCTCCCAGAATATTTGAAAAAACCGCGAAAGAGCCGCTGAGTTCTGGCGCTGGACGCGCAGGGAACTTGCTGGCGGGCAAACGCAGGACTACGAAAGATTTAAGAATAGACCACCAAGGCCGTCGTTGTCAATGACAAGGCCCCGCAAGCGAAGTCCCCATACATGGAACTTCTATCACCTGAACAGCCCGTCAATTGACCCGTTCCGGGCAATGGCGGTACAATGGCAATAGCGTTTGAGCCGTTTCCCCTCGTAGTATCCCAGATTCAGTCTCTGGGTGTGATAGTTCGGCCCTCATGAATAACCTTAGTTTCAACATCGGGGACAAGGTCGTTTACCCTAACCACGGGGTGGGCGTGATCGAGCAGATCAGCAGCCGGACGATCGGCTCACAAGTCGAAAGATTCTACCTGCTAAAGATAAAAGCCAGCAGCCTTAAAGTCATGGTGCCGTTCCATAACGTGGGCAGCGTCGGACTGAGAAAAGTGGTCCGCAACGGCGAGGTGCAGAAGATCTTAGACTTCCTCAACGATGGGAAGTGCGAGAACCATGCAGATTGGAAGTATCGGTTCAAGGAAAACTCAGACAAGATGCGCACCGGTTCTCTTTTTGACGTTGCCGTCGTTCTCAAAGGTCTCCTCGTTCTCGCCCAATCCAAAGCGCTAAGTTTCCGGGAAAAGAAAATGCTCGAGCGCGCCCGCTATCTGCTGGTCAGCGAGCTGGCCATGTCTAAGAATTGGGAAGAGACCGAAGTTGAAGAACTCCTCAATAAGTCCTTAGCCAAATCCAAGCTCCGTTTTCCCGAAGCGTCGAGCATGGAAGCCTGAGTTACTCGAACTTCAGTTCCACCTGCCTCGCAGAAAATCTCCCCTTTTGCTCTCGTCCCGCCTTTGCTTTATCGATACCCCTCTTGCGCGAGCAGCGACGGCAGTCATAAAATGCTCCGGACTCGCTCCCGAGTTCGAACTTCGCTACTATCGCCATCATCTGGAAGCCTATGTCAGGAACATTGCACATATTTCGCTTGAAGCCCGAACCTCCGCAATATCAGGTAAACATCAACGTGGGTGCGAATTCCTGGGTGCGGGTCTTTGACGCCGCCGGGCTCGATGAATTTCTGCGCCACACTTGGGCGTTACCGGAAAGTGAAGTCGAGGCCATGCTGCAAGAGATACGCTCTGGGGGGCACACCACTGAGGCGCTTGTGGACATTCCTGAAGCTCACTTGGGCGAAATGGGTTTCGCCGAATCGCCTAGCGACGAGTAGCTTCCCTCACCAAACTATTAGCAGAAGATGTGCAGGTGCTTGCCGTCGATGCTGTCAACAATCAATGCACAATTCGTTCCAGCCACCTATCCCACCAGCACCGCGCCACCGTTTACGTTGAAGATCTCGCCGGTGATAAATCCCGCCAACGGAGTGCAGAGAAACAAAATGGGCGCAGCAATCTCTTCTGGGGTCGCAACCCGGCCCAACGGAATCTTGGAGAAGATGTCGGCACGGTACTTGGGATCATCAAGCGCGCCTGCTGTCATCGGAGTATCCACCCATCCCGGCGCAACACAATTGACGTAAATAGCCATGCGGCGCGAGTTCGGTGGAGAGTCCCTTAACCATGCTGATAATCGCTCCCTTGGTTGCCGCGTAGTCGACGTGATTGTCTTCGCCGCGCTGGCCGGCTGTAGAGCTGATCATCACGATGTGTCCGCCACGCCCCTGCTGCTTCATCTGTGCCACCGCGTGCTTGGTCACCGCGAACACGCTGTCTAGGTTGACTGCGAGCGTGGTGCGCCATTGCTGATCGGTCATCTTGTCAATGGCAGCCTCGTCCGGCCAGATTCCGTGGTTGACGATCAGCACATCGAGCGATCCGAAGCGCTGGACGGCAGCCTTCACCAGCGATTCCGTCGCTTCCATGCTGGCGAGATCTGCGCGAACCGCCTCACAAAGATCGGCTCCGCATTCCTCGACCAGTCGTTGCGCTTCGGCTTGCGCGCTCTTGTAATTAAAGACGACACGAGCTCCGGCGCGAACGAACAGGCGGACGGTCGCCGCCCCGATGCCGCGCGAGCCTCCCGTAACGAGGGCAACTTTTCCGTCGAGCGATAACGTGGGATGAGATGACATGGCATCCAGAAAGCTACCACAGCGCTAAGTCAACAGGCATAAAACAATCACGACCCGAATCTAACTTCTGCGCGCGCTCTCGCCTTGGCAGCTTCCTCCTCGCGGCTCTTCGGTGGCGCGTTAGTTTCAAGCGCATTCAGAAGCCGTGTGGAGATGTCGGCGATTTCAGCAACTGCCGCCAGAAATAAAGCTTCGTTTGCCTTCGATGGTTTGTTATAGCCGGTGATTTTTCGGACGAACTGGAGCGACGCGGATCGGACCTCCTCGGGAGTGGCGGGAGGATCGAAGTTGAAGAGCGTTTTGATATTCCTGCACATTAAGGTTGACCTCGCACTGTGAAAACCATTGCGATATTGACCGGCGAATCAGCTTGCTTTCTTCCTGGCCGTGACTTCGGAATCAGCAGTGACGTGGCTGCCACTGGCTGGTGCATAGAGTTCATCACTTCCAACATCGAACAGGCGATTCAAACGTGCCCGGTAGTTCTCGAACGCAATCTGGGCTCCTAATTCCAATAATTGTTCTTCGGAAAATTGTTGACGCAAACGCTTGTACAGATCTTCCGAGACATTTGCCGGCCTGTCTGCCAGAGCGTCCGTCAGCTCGATGATAAGGCGTTCGCGATCACTGAACACCTGCAGGTTATTCTCCACCAGGGCGAGCAGCTTCTCGTCCGTTAACCCCGCCTTTCTGCCGACGGCAGAATTGATGTCCACTCAAAACGGGCACCCCACCCGAGCTGCGGTCCGTACCTTCGCCAGTTGGATCTCGCGCAACGAAACCCGCCTTCTCTTGGCTAGACCCGCCTCCATAGCAATACTTCCCCATACAATTCCGGGTAATCGCATCTGTAACTTCGCCGGCGTCAGGTCCTTCCCAAACATTTTGCGCATCACGCCATAAAACCAGCGCAGATGCCACGGCGCCTGCTTCTTTTCCAAACCCGAGGCGCGAGTCATAAACCATCTCCTTTCTGAGAGAGGTTGTTCATCAAATTAAAACGATGGCGATTGGAGTGGTTCGCCACTCCACTATTTGTCGATGCTGGCCAACGGCCAAAAGGTTCAACCTCGCCGGCCATCCTGTATGTACTCCACTTGGGGTTTACGCTACACTGCTCTGCGAGCTGCCTGTGACCATCGCCGTCCGCTAACGAGACTCCGCCTCACCACCTTGCCGCCTTTACGCGGTACAAGCCATTTCTCTGTCTCGACGTCAATGCGTCAAACTATAGGAGTTCCGAATGTCGGAATTACAACCTGTTCTTTCACAGCAGCTCCCCGAGTTTATTGACCTGGCCTTCGCCCGCCGCCTGGAAATGGCGGAAACCATTCTGCCGGAATGCGTTGAGGCGCTGTGTCGCTTCAGCCCCGCACAGCCATTCGCCTATGAACAAGTGGCAGGCGGCATCGCGTTTTATGGTGGTCCGGGCTATCCCTCGAACCAGATGGTCGGCATGGGTCTCTATGGAGAAGTCACTTCAGATGACGTGGATTGTGTCGAGACGTTTTTCTTCAGCCGCGGAGTGCCATCGACCATCGTCGTGTCGCCATTGGCCGCCATGTCTCTACCCCGCTTGCTCGGCGAGCGCGGTTATAGCGTGGTGGAATTCAACTCCGTGCTGATCCGAAAGATCGAGGCCGAGGAGCCCTTCCATCCTCCGGCTGATATTGTTATTGAGCGCGTGACTCCGAAAACGGTGTCGCCATGGATGCACGCCATTGCAGAAGGCTCTGCTCAAGAGATCTCGGTATCCGAGGAAGTTTTTGCCGGCTTTGCGAGCCTGCCCGGCGACCTGTCGTTTCTCGCCAGGATTGGCGACACGGTAGTTGGCGGCTGTGGCGGTCGAATCATTTCCGGAGCACAGATCGCTGCCCTGTACGGTACGGCGACACTGCGGCATTCCGCCACTGCGGGGTGCAGAGCGCGTTGATTGATCGTCGCGTGCATGAGGCTGCGCTCGCAGGTTGCGAATATGCGGTCGTCAGCACGCAGCCGGCTACTGGCTCACAGCGCAACATGGAACGTCGGGGTTTTCGTCTGGCATATACCAAGCTAGTGATGACGCGCGAGTTTCAACAAACCACAAAAGACGGTTGATGTTGCGCCAAAGCGGAAGCTCAAAAGGCTGGAACGGCCTCCAGGACTCGCACCTTCCATGAATTCTCAGCTGCCGTCAACAAGGCGACGTAGTGCACGGTGACGTCCTCGGAATGCAGCACTTTGTCGCCATCCAGCACCTGAATTTGTAATTCGGCGACATCCTGCAGCTCGATCGCTGAGCCCTCCGGAGAGTAGAACACAGCGTTCGCACGGTGGCCCTTATCGACGTACCGCTGATGAAGTCCTGCCTTACGTTGTTCCTCGATGGTGTGTGCCAGCTTCTCGTGGGCGGCTCCCACGAAATTGGCAGCCAGGAAATCAGGCCGGTCCTGCTCGAGCGCCTCTGCCAGCGCTTGCCAAGCGGCAGCGTAATCGCGCTCGATTGCTTTCTGGGTGGTGTCTTCGATCTGGCGGGGAGTGGTGTTCTGAACGTTTAGAGTCACCTCAGGATGACCGGCAGCCAGGACATGATCGTCATTCTGCCGGAGCAGGATGAACATCGTAGCGGTTACGAACGCGACAACTATTGCAACCCGGAGGAACGGCCTCATTGTCCGCCTCCCCACTTGATCTCGTTGCCGACCACCACGCCTGCCGCCACCGAAATCATCGCGTTGTTGGAAGCCGGTAGTTCTGCCTGGGCGATGCCGCGCTTGATGCGGGCATCCACGGTGCTCTTTCCGTTCGCATCCACCGAGGTGAAGGTAACAATGGTCCCGTCGGGAACCGGATTGCCGGCACAGTCGCTGATAGGATTCGTCTGGACCAGAATGCCACTCTTGTCGCGCTCAGCGTGCATGCGGATGTTGCAAGGATCCGAGGCAACCTCCTGCACCACGCGCCGAACCGAAGCGGAGCCACTGGATGCGACGAACTGTGCCGCGCCTTCCCTGCGGGAAGAATCCAGCTTGGTATAGGCAATCCCGTCGTGCGTTGTTTCGGTACGGCTCACGTTCGTGCCGTTGGCGTTGAGCTCAAACTTGATCGGCTCAGGCTGCATGACCAGGTTTTGATACCGATCGAAAATGAACGCTGTGCCCGCGATTACGTTGGGCGTTGACGCCGGGACCCGCGAAGGCCGCGCCAGAAACGCGATCGAATTCACTGCCCCCGCTGTGACGAAGAAGGTCGCACTATCTCCGCCGTCGACAAAGATTACATACCGGCCGGCATTTTTGAGTTCGTCGGCCGAGAGCTGGACATCCTGACCGAGTTGCACTTTCCTCTTGATCGCCGTTCCCGGGCCCACGACGTAGAGTGTTGCCTCGCCGCTGCCGGAGGTAGGAACTGCGAGGCCGTTTCCGGCAACTACAGTTGCTGGAACATTGAGCGTAGCGGCCCGCACGCTATAGACAGTCGCGCACGCCAGCACCAGAAGGATTGCGAAACGCAGGCTCTTCATCATCATCACTATCACTGTTGCCGATCCAGCATGTACTGATTAACGGTTACGCGGTAGTTGTGTACGTTCGACGCCAGGTCATCCCGCAAGTCCACGGCAAAAGGAACCGGCGTCTGCGGCAACAGGGCCTGGTCGACATAGCCATCTGAAACCCAGATCACTTTGCCCGCATTGTCGTAATAGGTTGCCAGGACATGCGGGATGTTGACGATCTGACCGCTCTGGTTCACCAGCTCACCTTTCAGCACGTGGCGCCCACGCGCATCGGTTTCCACTCGCTGATGCATGACGCCAATCACCGGATCCGCCGAAGCCGGCACCAACATGGAATTCGGTTGCATGTGGACACTCTTCACCGTCGAGAGCGGTACCTTGGGGAAGTCGATGCGGAAAGGCGAAATCTCTTTGGGCAGCAGCGTATGCGAGATCTTATCGAAGCTGGTTTCTTCGCCCAGCACGTCACCGTTCTTGCCTGATAGCGTGGCACTCACTGAGACGAAGCCCGGCACCGTATCTTCGTTCTCAATCTCACCCACAATGATCGTGTTGTTTCCTTGGGGGATGGCATTCATCGAGACGATGCGCACTCGCGGGGCCTCCACATTCTGCGCACCCCAATCATCGCTGGAGCCGCGCGTTATGACATCCCAGCGCAGATAGTTCGACTGTATGACCTGCGGAGGCACCTTAGCCTCTCTTTCCAACGGCCACTCCACCTTCCAGCTGCTACCTTCCTTTACCACCTTCAGATCGCGGGTGTCATACAACGCTCCCACCGGAGTGGCATACTCCAGCGTTGCGCGCACCAGGGCCTCATTGTCGTTCGCATGAAGGACCTTGGTGTCCGCCTGTTGCAAAGATGAGTAGGTGCGCAGGCTGCCGTCGCGTCCGGAGAGATCGCGCGCGAAAGCCGCCTCGTCGCTTTCACCCGAGTTCGCAACGTAAGCATAAGCGCCTCGATAGTCATGCGCCTTGACATGCGCGAACAACGATTGCACCGCGCCTTCCGGTGACTTCGCCGGTGACAACTCGCTGGGCCGGACGGTTCCCACAGCCACGAGTACGAGGGTCACGATAAGAATCAAAATGGGCAGCACGCGTTTCATTTACTTGGCCTCCCGCAGGACCATAGGCTCATTCACCGCAGGTGCAGGGAATTCCAGGGTCTCTCGCACAAGGCGCCGCTCAGGTAAGAGCAACACCAGGAAAAGTGCAAATAAGCTACTGGCGATGGGCAGAATCCCCCACATGATCCCTTCCATTGCCGTGGGCATGAACCCGACAAACTCCAGCGTCTTGGCCGGGGGAACGTCTTCTTTGGTCCACAGGGTGACGTTACCGTTGTCGTAGCTCTCAGCCTGGCGCCATCCAGCGAAGGCAAGCAGCGGCTCGTAGAAACGGTCGCGCACAAAGATGTACTTCAGACCGTATTGATTGGCATGCTTCAATACCGCGCGCAGCGACTCCATTCCCGAGGTGCCGTAATACTTTGAGTTGTAAAGCTGGCCGGAGCCATAGGCCGTCATTTCCGGCAGCAGACGGGCAGAATTGTAGTCACCGTCTACGCTGCTGGCGTTGGCGTAAGTCGAAACTTTCGCGAAATTGCTGCCGAATCCCAGTGTGATGTACCGGAAGTGTGAATGGTCATCACGGTTCAAGAAGGCAATAACCTGATCGACATTGAACGGCGAACTGTTAATCGGGTGTATGGTGATCCACGCAACCGCCATGGCCATGGTGGCGACTGCGGCGATCGAGAGGCCTACCACCGCTTTCAAGCGGAAGCGCTGAATCAGTTCCACAGCCAGCATGCCGACAAACGGCATGGCCATCAGAGTGGCCCAGAAGGTGAACCGTTCGAAGGTAAGGACCTGGTATGCGCGGCCGAGCAGGATTTTGCCCACCGGGGTCGTGCCCCCCAGACCCAGCAGCGCAGTCACATACCAGCCAAAGAGCAACGGACGAAGCCGGCGTATCGCCGAGCCCCGCATCACGATGTATGGAATCGCCAGGATCATGGCGCCCATGGGGATGATCCAGAAATTGATTCCGCTGAAAACATTCAGTATGTAGTTGTCGCGCGAGCCGTGTGGAATCGGCATCTGGTTGATCGGATTCTTGAGGAGTGCCACCCAATAGGGCCACAGCACGATGGCAACTCCGACGATGGCGATCAGTGCGAATATCGTCGCGCGAACCAGGACCCCTCCGACGGATGCTTGCTCGACGTCTGCCTCGTCATCCACCCCATCGCGGTCCATGATCGCGAGCACCAGCACCGGAATAGCAAACAGAATCGCGCCGAACAGCAGAGTGACGTGGTGAGCTGCGGCGGCCGCCCACGCTAAGGCTACTCCCTTCAGCAGCGCCGTGAACCGTGCCGTACGCAACCATACATAGAAGAAAGGTACGGCATTAAGAGTGAGCGCGGCGGCGGCTGTGGTGGGTAACTGTCCCGACTGATAAACCAGCATCGCCAGCGAGCCCAGAAAGACGGAACCTAAAGCGGCATAGGTGGCCGAAACTTCATCGACCCACAGACCCGCATAGCGATACATGCCGATGGGCAGCAGCAGAATGGCAATAAACTGCACAAACATGTAAGCCATCTGCAGCCCCATGATGTGTGAGAACAGCGCAATCCACTGATGAGTAAGCGGGGGATAGGTGGTTTGCGAAAATCCGCCAAACCACTTTACGTTCCAAGGATTGAACCAGTGATGCGCGTAATGCGCTGCAAAGAAGATGTGCGTGTTGGAATCGTATGAGCCTGCGGGCAACTGCATCAGTAGTAGCGGGCCGTGCACCGCCATGGCGACCAGCAGTATGGCCGAGAGCGGAATCGCTCGTGAGGGGAACGTAGGCGACTTCGATATCAAGGGAGTGCCTCCGAAAGCTGCGTCCGAATCCGTTGGATTCGCAGAATGGCGAGGAGGTTTTCTGCGGTATCTCGACACCAAAAATAAGCACCGACATATCCATCCGGCGAGATGAGCACCCGGCGTCCCACAATTGAGCACCGCGGTTCCCATCGATGTGGGTAGCGAAGTACCAACACAGCCATAACGAAAATATTCGCATCCGAGAAGGATGGAATTTAGCCCGCCAGGCAGAGTTCCAGTACAGGCTCCCACTCCGCAGAGAGTTTGTTCAAAGTGAAAATGAAAACTGTTCTCCTGATAGTTTGTTCCCTGTTGTCGCCG
Source organism: uncultured Acidobacteriaceae bacterium (assembly GCA_963721155.1). Lineage (GTDB taxonomy): Bacteria > Acidobacteriota > Terriglobia > Terriglobales > Acidobacteriaceae > Bog-257. The sequence goes on from CAVRID010000014.1 coordinate 298,315, forward strand.
ATTGCGCCCGTGATGGGGCAGACGTTTGAAATCAATGGCCAGCAATCGCCGGCGGCAACGACGTCGCCCAATGCAAAACAACAGAAGAAGAATCAACCCTCGGCGCAGGCCAATGCGTCCGGCGACAACAGCATGGGCTGGGGCAGCAGCATTGAAGTTGGACGACTGGCGCGCGCGGCCGAAGACGCCTTGCGGCGCGGCAATCCTGGCGCCGCCGCGGACTATGCGGAGCGCGCGGTTAAAGCAGCTCCGCAAGACAACAAGTTGTGGTTTCTGCTGGGCTACACCGCGCGTCTGGCAGGGCGATACCAAACCTCACTTGAAGCCTACCAACACGGGCTGCAAAGTGCTCCGGGTAATGCCGACGGTCTAAGCGGACTGGCCCAGACGTATGCCCGGATGGGCCGCACCGACGAAGCTAAGCGCCTCCTTTTGCAGGTGATCCAGGCCAATCCCAACCGCACCAACGATATGTTGATAGCAGGTGAACTGTTCCTGCGCACCGGCGACACTCAGGAGGGAATCAACCTGCTGCAGCGCGCCGAAGCCAAACAGCCGAATCCGCACGCCGAATTGATGTTGGCGGTGGCTTATCTGAAGTTGAAAGAGCCCGGCCGCGCTAAACAAATGCTCGACCTGGCCAAGAAGCACGCCCCAGGCAATGTCGAGATATTCCAGGCGGCGGCGACCTACTACCGCGAAGAACACGATTACAAGTCCGCGATTGCGACACTTAAGAGCGCGCCGCGAATGACTGCGCCCGTCCTGGCGGACCTTGGCTACACCTACGAACTGGATGGAGACAAGCAAAAAGCGGCCGACGCATACACTCGTGCCGCCAACACGAAGCCTAAAGAGATTGGCTACCAGTTGAGCGCGGCGCAAGCCCAATTGCGGCTTGGCAATCTGGAGGAAACGCGCGCTTACTTGAACCGGGCTGCCGCCATCGATCCCGGATACTACCGTCTGCATGCCATTCGCGCGCTGCTAGCCAAAGAAGAAAACCGTCCGGCGGATGCTATCGCCGAGTACAACGCGGCTCTCAAGGCCATGCCGGCGGGAGGTGTGCCCGAAGGACAGCTCTACCCCATTCAACTCCGGCTGAACCTTGCCGAACTCTATCGCGCTGACGGTCAAGACCAGGCGGCGCACCAGCAGATCACCATTGCGGAAGAAGAGATCAACAAGCTCGATGTGCAGGGAACGGCGAAAGCTGAGTTCCTGCGGGTCCGCGCGTCGCTGAAGCTTTCGGATAACGACTTGAAGGGAGCGGAAGCCGACCTGGTTGAGGCCCGGAAACTCGATCCCGACAACCTCAACATCAAGCTGCAGTATGCGAACTTGCTGTGGAAGGAGGATCGCAAAGATGAGGCGCGCCAGATCTATGGCGATGTACTCGGCAAAGATCCTGACAACCACTATGCGCTGGAAGCGATGGGCTATCTCTATCGTGAAGACAACAACACCAAGATGGCCGAGGAGTATTTCAATCGCTTGGCCAAGGCCTATCCCGACGATTACGTTCCCTATCTCGCGCTCGGTGACATGTACACCCAAACCGGCGAGTTCGAGCGCGCCGATACGAACTATCAGGAAGCGTACAAGCGAGCTCCGCAGAATGCCTTAATCATCGCCAACGCAGCCAATGCCGCGATTGAAGCACAGCAGATCAAACTCGCCGGTGAATGGGTTGACCGCGCCACCGGCAAGATGAATGACGATCCGCGGGTGATGCGCGAGCGCGAACGCTACCTGTTCCACGAAGGCAAGTACGCAGAATCAGCAAAGCTGGGTTACAAGGTGCTGCAGCAATTGCCGAATGACCGCAACGCTTCCGTGTATCTGGATTACGACCTCTACAACCTCGGACGCTACGATGACGCGCTGGTCATCGCTAACCAATATGGATCGCGCTTGCCCAAGGAGCCGAACTTTCCCCTGCTCGCGGGGCACGTGCACAAACACACACAACTGCTGAACGAGGCGGTTGACGATTACACCCAAGCCATCGCACGCGATCCCAAGATGGTGGAAGCCTACGTGAACCGCGGCTATGTGCTGAACGACATGCAGAACGCCGAACAGGCTTCCAAGGACTTTGAGACCGTGCTGAAGCTCAGTCCGAACAATGGCATCGCCCACCTGGGCCTGGCATTCAGCGACCTGCAACTGCGCCAACCCAAGCAAGCCCTGGAGCAGGTGGATGACGCGCAGAAGTTCATGGGCGAATCAGGTGCAACGCACCTGGTGCGCGCCACTGCTTATCGGCAACAGCGTTTGTTGGGGAGTGCAGAGAAGGAATATCGCGCGGCCCTGAAGTACGCGCCCAACGATTTGCAACTGCAGCTGGCGCTGGCCGACACGCTGTACGACATGCGTCGCTATCAGCAGTCGATCGACGCTCTGAACCAGGCGTTAAGCCTCTCGCCGGATGATCCGCTTATCTACGCCCGGATGGCGCACGCTTACGCCGAGTTACATCAGCGGGACCAGACTCTGCGATACGTTGAAGCGGCGGAGCGGCAAGGCGGCGACCAGTCCGCCATATTGCTTGACACTGGCGATGCGTTGTTGACGCTGGGCGATGAGAAGGCTGCCATGGACCGCTTCAGCCGTGCCCTCGATGCGCCTGACGCCAACCGGGTTGACGCTCGGCTCGCTATCGCGCGTTTGATGGTCCGCTACGGACATGACGACGATGCCAAACAGCAAATCAGTCTGGCTTTTGCTGAGAGCCGGATTGGCGAAGCTCCTCCGGTGACCCCGGAAAACCTGATCGAGGCGGCGAACCTGTTGCTCGCCATGCACGATTTCGATCTGGCTACCAGTTATTTCCAGAGGGCGCAGCAAGCCGGCGCAGCGGATCAAATAGTAGCTATCGGTCTGGCGAACACCTACCTTGCGCAAGGAAAGACGAAGCAGGCCGATGAATCGCTAGCTACGCTTGGCGCCGATCCCGGAGCCAACCAGAACTACGACTATCTGCTGGCGCAAAGCGAGGTGTACCGGCAACGTCATCAGACCTGGAACGCGATGATGACGCTCGCGCACGCCGACCAACTGGGCGGCAGTGAGATTGCCCAATTGGAAGGTCTGCAAGTAGCCAGTGAAGAAGGTTTGCGAGTGACCGATCATCTCAGCTTGCTGACCGACTTCACCACCGGCGGCATTTACGACGATTGGACGGTCTACGTACTCGACCAGCAAATCTTCGGGTTAAACAGCAAGAGCCCCAATCTACCGCCGCCGCGGTCGGAGCAAGAGTCGCTGTGGACTACGGCGTACCGCTATCACTTCGACAACAATTTCCCTATGCTGAGCGGCTTCTTCCAGATCCAGAACGACGCTGGCGAGGAGTCATTGCCGCAGCAAGCGCTGATCATCAATCGCAACACCTTCGACTACAACTTCAATAGTGCCGTGAATCCGGTGCTGCATCTCGGCGATGCGTGGATCGCTTTCAACACCGGCCTGCAATTTACTTTGCGCCGGGACAACTCGGCGCCGCAGTACGAGAACCAAAACCTGTTTCGCCAGTTCGTGTACGCCAATAGCAGTTCGTTCGGCAATTGGCTGTCGTTCAATGCCAGCCTGTATCACGAGGCCGGCCCTTTCACCGCGACCGGGTACAAGCTGAGCTCCAACGATGTAGGCAGCACGTTGCAGTTCACGGTAGGGCGGCCGTGGGGTAAGACCGCGCTCATTACCGGCTATACCCGCCGCGATCTCACGTTTAGCCCGTTGGTGCGACAGTTCTTCACCACTTCTTCCTACGCCGGCCTTCAGCGCAAGTTCTTCGATCAGAAACTCACGGCCAGCCTTTTGGCCGAGTACATCCGCGCATTCGAAGTGCAGGACACATTGTGGGCCAGGGCTCATGTCTGGCGTCCGGTCGCCACCGTCCAGTACAACGTGAACCCATCGTGGAGGGTGGATGGCCAGTTCGCCTACGAAGGAAGCGGAAATGCTTTCCAGGCGTATGACAACATGTACAGCAGTTTCTTCATCACTTATGTAAGACCACTGCACCGGACCGTAAGCGATGCCGCTGGGCAATTTCCAGTGGAGTATCCCCTGCGGTTCTCAGTCGGCGTTCAGGCGGAACAATTTCCATCGTTTACGGGAACCGCCCAGAGCGGGACGTTAATTCGTCCCGTATTTCGTTTGACGGTTTTCTAACCGAGGAGTTGAGTTGAAGATTTGCCTGGTAAGCGCGTTTCCGCCCAGCCGAAGAGGGCTTAACGAATATGGATTCCATATTGCGCGTGAATTGCAGCGCGATCCTCTGTTGAGCCTTACGGTCCTGGCAGACGAATTGGACGGCCCAGCCGAAGAGTTACCGGACTACGACGTCCTGCGCTGCTGGCGTTTCGACTCCATTGCGAATCCGGCACGATTGTTGCAAGCGATTAACGACATCGAGCCGGATGTGGTCTGGTTCAATTTGCTGTTTTCGAGTTTCGGGAACAATCCAATCGCGGCTTTCGCGGGATTGACGCAGCCGGTTTTGTCGCGCCTGAGCGGCCGCTATACGCACGTCACGCTGCATCACCTGATGGACAACATCAGCCTGGTTGACTCCGGCGTCCGTTTTCCCCGGCTGTATCGCCTGGGCGGAGCAGCCGCCACGCGGCTGTTGTTGATGGCGAATTCGATTTCGGTGCTGCTACCGGCGTATCGCCGCACTCTCATCGACAAGTACCGCGGCGAAAACGTCCATTTTCGCGCGCACGGAATTCTGGGAGGACGACCGGAGCCGCCTGATTTCAGCAAACGTGGTAATCCCGAGCACCGCATACTCGCCTTCGGAAAATGGGGCACCTATAAACGCGTGGAGTTGCTGATCGAAGCGTTCGAGCGGCTGTCGAGCGAGAGACACGATATTCGGCTCGTGGTGGCGGGATCAAACCACCCCGTGGCTGCCGGTTACATCGAATCCGTAGCGGAAAAAATGAAGAACAATCCCCTCATCGAATTCACCGGCTACGTAGAGGAAGACGACATCGCGGGATTGTTCCGTAATGCGAGCGTCCTGGTACTGCCATACACCTCGGCGACCGGAGCCAGTGGCGTAGCCCACCTGGCCTGCGAATTCGGCGTTCCGATTTTATCGTCGGGAATCGATGACTTCCGTGACATGGCGCGAGATGAGGGCCTTGCCATCGACTTCTACGAAACCGGCAGTGCGGAGAATCTGGCACAACGGCTGAACCTTCTTCTCGACGACGCCGACCGCCTGCGGGAAATGTCGGACCAGAATTTCTCCGCCGCATTGCGCATGACCATGCCACAGATTATTCGCCAATATTTGCGCTCGTTCGATCTTCACCAGCGCGCCCGAGCCTTAGACCCGATATCGCGATTTCGCAGGATTCCTTCCTGGGTTCCTTCGCGCTCGGCGATTTTCCGCGCGGCTGCCCCGAGGTGGGAAACATGGACATAAAAGCCATTCTTATGGTCGGGGGCAGTACGTCCGGCCAGGAGGAGAGCATTGGTGGCGTCTCGATCGCCTACCTGGACGTACTTGGCATGCCAGTTATCCAAAGAGTGTTCCAGCGCTTAGAGAGGTTTGGCGTCTCCGGGGCCACGATCATCAGCCAGGTTCCCGGCGAGGCGGAGCCATTCGCGCGGCGTGCGCGCCTGCATGCTGGCCTGACGTGGAAACAGGCTCCGGAAGGCCAATTCTGGCAAACGGCAGAGAACGTCTTTAGCGAGTATGTCGAGGGTGGCGCGGAACTTGTAATTGCAGTGCGGGTCGGCCCGTATGTCGAACTGGATTACGAGGAGATGATCCAACACCACCTCGACCATCGTTGTCCGGTGACCATGGCCGTCGACGCTGACGGTGTTTCGCTCGATATTTTTTTGGTGAGCGCTTCACGTCGAAACGACGCAGCGTCGTTGTTTCGTAGTGAGCTGAAAAAACTGCGCACGGAGTGCCAGAGCTTTCGCGTCTCGGGTTATAGCAACAGGCTGAAGACCGCGGCCGACTTGCGTTGCCTGGCGGTCGACGGATTGCTCCTCAAGAATTCCATCTCTCCGCAGGGAACCGAGATCAGGCCTGGCGTTTGGGTCGCGAAATCGGCTCGTGTACACCGCAAGGCGCGCATCGTAGCTCCGGCATTCATTGGGGTATATAGCAAAATTCGGGCTGCCGCCTTGATCACCCGTGGCACTGTGGTTGAGCACCACGCGGAAATTGATTGTGGCACCGTAGTCGAGAACTCCACCGTGCTCCCCTACACCTATGTTGGCGCAGGACTCGATGTGATGCACTCGGTCGTGGGGTTTCACCGACTTTCGCATCTGGTTCGCAACGTCGAAGTCGAAATCAGCGATCGCAAATTGGTAGGAATGCCGGCGGTGGGAGTACTTTCTCGTTTGGCAGGCAGCACGGCGGCGCTTTTTGCCTTCTTACCTAAAGAGATCTACCGCGGATTTTTTGCGCCTTCTCATCGTAGAAGCGCCGCGGATGCTCCGGAATGTTCCCAGCAGCAGGCAGCTGCCGTGAACGCTCCGGTTACAGAAGCCCAAGGGTCGGGCCCGGAGGCTTCGGAGTTCCCCTCCACTTTAGCTGTCGCGAGGAGATATGGAGAGCAGTAACAGGCCCGTAGTTGTAAAAAGAATGCCGGAAAAGATGAACCTCAAACAGGCCCGCAGGTTTTTTCAGGAGGTAGAGCCCTTTTTGAATTCGGACCGGCCCCAGGTTGTATTCGACATGTCCCTAGTTCGGCACATCGATGCCGCGGGGGTTGATGTCCTGCTGAAGTGTATGCAGAACGCCAGCCGGCGCGACGGTGACGTGAAACTAGCCGCGTTGTCGGCTGAAGCTGCTGTCGTGCTGGAGCTAACTCGCACCGGACGTCTCTTCGAGATCTACGATACCTCCGGCGCAGCGGTGAAGAGCTTCAGCGGCTTTCTTCCCAACGCGATCAAACATTTCTATCCCCATCCCGCTCATGGTGTCGTAGCCGCGGTTCCCCCGGAAACATTCGTGGGCCACGGAGATGATCAAGACAGAGCCGACATGGCGGCATGAGCGTCAATTCAGACACGCTCGTAGAATGCGCACCCCCGCAAGGCTCGAGCCAGGGGGGAAGTTGGTTGCGTGCATGGCATGCCTCACACGCAAAGTTCCTGGGCGGGAGCATCATCCTGCTTATCGGCTCTGTTTTTGTGAGTCTGGCAAATTTCGGTTACAACATCGGCGTAGCCCGCATGCTGGGGGCTGCCGATTTTAGTCACGCCGCGGCGGCGGTGACGATTCTGATGTTGGTTTCCGCCATCACCCTTGCCTTCCAACTGGTGTGCACCAAGCTGGTGGCGAAGGAAGACGCCGTGGAGGGCAAAGCGGCCGTTTACCAGCGGCTGCGAAAGCGAGCTTGGGCCATTGGCATCGGGCTGGGCGTATTCATGTTGTTAGCCAGCTCGGCCCTGACCGCCTACCTTCGCTTGTCGAGTCCCTGGATCATTATTTTGCTTGCCATCGGCCTGACGATTTATGTGCCGCTGGGAGTGAAGCGAGGCGGACTGCAAGGGACGTGCCGCTTTAAGGGACTTAGCTGGAACATGGTGGCCGAAGCCATCAGTAAGTTTGCGTTGGCGATCGTCCTCATTGAGTTGGGCTTCGGCGTTCTGGGTGCGGTCGCAGCAATCTCGGCATCGGTAGTCCTCGCCTACTGTCTGCCGGATGGCGCTAAAGAACTCCGTGGCGCTGCTGTCCCAGCTAAACCGGCAGCCATCGGCGAGGCGATGCAGGCCATTGTCTTCTTCGTGGGACAGGTCATCATCAGCAACATCGACATTCTGATGGTGAAGCACTTCTTCCGTCCCGACGTGGCAGGACTCTACGCCGCGATCGCGTTGGTAGGGCGTCTCTTGTATTTTGGCGCGTGGTCTATTGTGAGCGCGATGTTCCCGGTATCCGCCGAAAACAAGGAAGACGGCCAAGGGGGCCGCTTGCTGGCGTTGCCGCTGCTGATGGTTACGGGGATGTCGGTGATCTTTACCCTGGTTCTGGCAACATTTCCTGAAGTCGTTTTTCGGTCTTTGTTCGGGACACATTTCCCCACCGCGGCGGAAGGCTTGAACCTGTTGCTGAGCATGAATGCAGCGGCTACGGGTACGTACGCCATCGCGGTGGTGCTGATCACCTACGAGATGTCGCGGCGAATAGCGAACACCGCCTGGCTGCAACTGGTGGTCAGCGGAATGATCGCGGTTGGAATTTCATGGTTCCACTCAACCTTACTGGAGGTCATCGTCGTCCAGCAGGTTCTTAGGCTCTTATTGTTGCTCGCGGTTTCCTACCCCTTCGTCAAGACGTGGGCAACAGCTGGCAGGAGGCTGCATGAAGCGGCTACGGCACGTTACTGAAGCGGAAGTTATCGCTGAGTTCCTGAAGAACGAGTTCTATCAGGAAGAGTTCCATCATGATCGCGACCAGTTCGAACAGCTGGTCCTGGGGGCTAATGTTACGGATGAAGCGGCCAATACGTTGCGCCGGGCGCTCCTGTTCCGTCGCCGGGGACACTTGTGGAGAGAGCTGCCGCCCGATACGACATGGTGGGAAGTGCAAATCGAAGCGCAAGACCTGGAACGGATTCGAGTGTTTCCCCGGGCGCAATGGCGCAAGGTGGCGAACGGAAGTTTTCTGCTGCGAGACATTGTGCGGCAGATCAAAAACACCCCTTTTCGCGGAAGAACGCGCGACTTTATCGCCAAAGTGCAGGCTTTCAGCTATCGGTTGCGCACCACGGCGGACGACAGTGCCGTGCTTCTGATAGGGGTCGACGATATGCGGCCGGTGACCGTGCTGGAAGGCAATCACCGCCTGACGGCGGCTTTGCTGGCATCGGCGGATGTCTTGCCGAAGCGCTTCCGGGTGTTCTGTGGCTTCTCGGCGCGCATGTCGGAATGTTGCTGGTATCAAACGAACGTCCCGAATCTTTGGCGCTACGGGCGCAATCGCGCGCGGAATCTGTTTTATGACCGCGATGCCGATGTCGAGCGGCTGATGGATTCGGTCGCTTTGCCAAGATCTTCGGCGCAACCGGCGTTGGCGCCGGTTACCGCCCAGAAAACTGCGACAGGGTCGAAGTAAGCAATTGGGCCAGGATCAAAAATTCTTGTCTGGAAGGAGCTTGCAAATGAAAGCTCATCGTCCATTACTGATCAAGTTCATGACGCTGGTTGTAGGACTGGCGCTGTGCGGAGTACCGGAGTGCGCGCAGGCATTGCAGGATGGCGCAGCACCTCCACAGAACGGTCAGCAGCAACCGTCGAGCGGCATCACCGTTGATCCCTCGCAGGGACCGCTACAGCCGGTTCCGAGCCAGAATCAACCGAATGTGAGTCCGAATCAGGACACCGGGATAGCGCCCGAACCGGTTCCGGCCACGCCTGCTCCACAACCGAAGCCTGAGCAACAGATGCAGCAGCCCTTAGGCGCAGCCACGGCCGAGGGTGTGACCACCGTCGGCGGCGGAGCTTCGCGTCCGGCCGGAGAGGCCATCGCACCGGCAAAACAGAATCAGCGCAGGTCACTGCTAATCAAACTTGGTCTGATCGCTGCTGCGGGCGTAGCCGTTGGCACGGTCGCCGCGCTCACCAAGGGAACTTCGGCTAAGCCGTAACTTGCGTGCGGGAAACACGACGGGTGGACCGCACCGGTTGAGGTGGCACGACCAAATGCTTGTGCCCGGGAACTTGAATGTTTCAGAACGCTTTGTCAGATCGACACGGCAAGTCGCTGCTGGTCTCGTTTTCAGGCCTTGACGGTTCGGGCAAGAGCACGCAGATCGACAACCTGCGGCAGGTGTTGCATGATCGCGGACTGACGACCAGGTTGCTGGCGTTCTGGGATGACGTTGTTGTGCTCAGCCGGTATCGCGAAGGTTTTGTGCACCGGGTATACGGAAGCGAGAAAGGCATTGGCGCACCGAATCGTCCGGTCAATCGGCGCGACAAGAATGTCCGCAAGTGGTACTTGAGCATTATTCGTCATGGATTGTACTTGCTGGATGCGGTCCATCTTGTGATCGTAGTTCGTCGAGCGCGCTCCGGCGGAGCCGACGTCGTCATTTTGGATCGCTACATCTACGACGAGTTGGCGAATCTTCCCCTCTCGAATTCCATAAGCAGAGTTTTTGTCAGGATCGTAGCCGCGCTCGTCCCCAGGCCCGATGTGGCTTACTTGCTGGATGCTGATCCGCAAGCTGCTCGCGCCCGCAAGCCTGAATATCCAATCGATTTCTTGCATGAATGCCGGCGGGCTTATTTCTTGCTGGCTCAGGTTTTGGGATCCATGACGATCATCCCGCCGCTACCGCTGCCGGAGGCTAAGCGCGAGGTGGAAAACGCTATGGTGCGGGTCTTGGTAAGGACGCGCACAGAAGCGCCGACCAGCCTTGAAACTGTCTCGTAAAAACACGAACGGCCGGAACAAGGATTCGCTGCAGCAATTTGCTGGTTCTCTCGCAATGCCCAGACCTCCTTGATCTTCCCCTCTGCAGCTCCCGCAATTGTCATCCCGCCCACGGAAGCCCGCCTCAAGCACCAGGACACACGAACTCAGCTTCTTCTCAATCGACTTCTTCAACTCGGCAAAATGAACCCGTCTATGGTTCGCGGATTCGGGTGCAGCCTACCTACGGCCACCGTTCCCTTCATCACCTTCTGAAACGCCGCCTGGAACTGGTTCATCTCGTCACGCGTCCCAACCGTGATACGAGCATACGTCGGCATCACCGGCCAGATGCGGCCAATGAAAACGTTCTGCTGCGCCATGGCGGCGATCGCCTCTTTGGCGGGCCGCTTGGTATCGAGCATGAAGCAGTTGGACACCGAAGGAATATAGGAGTACCCGTTGCGATCGAGCCACTGGAATGTCTCGTCGCGGATTTCCGCGTTGACCCGCTTGCGATCGGGCACGAGTTGCGGATCCTTCAGGCTCGCCGATGCCGCGGCAACGGCGGTGACCGGCATGGGGTTTCCGCCACCGTAATTCTCGATCTTCTGCATCAGGTCGGGCCTGCCGATGGCAAATCCGCACCGCAAACCTGCCATCCCATAAAGTTTTGAGAAGGTACGCAACACAATCAGGTCTTGGCCGGCCTTCACCAGGTCGATGGCCGAGGGTGCATCGCAAAAGTGAATGTAAGCCTCGTCCACCAGAACGATCGAACCTTTGGGCTTGTTCTCGAGCAGATACTCGATGTCGGAATGGCTGGTCAGGGTTCCAGTTGGATTATTCGGCGTGCAGATGTAGAACACGCCCGCGTCGGGCGCGACGGCAATCATGGCCCTCACGTCGTGCGCGTAAGTCTTGGTGAGAGGCACTTTGACCACACGCGCGCCGGAGTTGTTCGCGGCAAACATCCCTGCTTCGTACCCGGGATCGGCGGTCACGTAACTCGCCTTAGGCGAGGTGAAGGACATGACGGTGTAGTGCAGCGGCTCGCTTGATCCGGCAAAAATCCTGAGATTTTCCGTTTTCACCCCGACACTTCGTGCGTACTCGGCGACGAATTCCTCACACACGGCAAAGCGATAACGGCCAGACTCCGGGACGATGGCTGTGATCGCACTTCGTGCGGCTGCGCAGGGGCCAAGCGGATTTTCATTGGCATTGATCCGCACTCCGCCGACCGGCGCGTGCGGCAGTTCCTGGGCGTACGCCAGCATTGGCTCGGTGACGACACGGAACGCAAGTGCCGCGGAGGCAGCCGTAGAAAGATGCAAGAACGATCTGCGGGAGAAAGCCGTCAGGCTCTCATGGTGCGACATTAGCCACCCTCTTCTTCCTTCGTGAACGACATCTTAACGCGTTTTGGCTAATCGTCGCACGCGTTGCCTCTGCGTGAGGAATTAACAACCGCGATAGCGATTGCAAGTCGGCGGTTTGCTACCCTAACCTTCGGTGCACGCCTCGTCTCAGGAAATCTCGTACTCTCTCGAACCGCGTGGCAAGGCCGTCGTTCTGCGTCTTGTCTCGGAGGACGGTACCAACCGCTTGACCCGAGCGCGAGTGCAAGCACTCACCGCTGCGGTCGAGGAACTTGCGGCGCATCCGCCCTCGCGTCTGGTGATTGCCGGTAATACGAAGTTCTTCTCGGCGGGCGCCGACCTCAATGAGATTGCGGCGCTGACTGGCGCGGAGGCATTCCGGTTCGCCCAGATGGGTCAGCGCCTAATGAATGCTGTGGCCACCTTTCCCTGCTCCCACCGTCGCCGTGATTCAGGGCTACTGCATGGGCGGAGGACTCGATCTCGCGCTCGCCTGCGATCGGCGCATCGCCAGCGCTCATGCGCTGTTTGGACATCGCGGCGCTGCTCTCGGTTTGATTACCGGGTGGGGAGGGACGCAGCGCCTGCCTCGGCTGATCGGCAAGGCTCGCGCGCTGCAGATGTTCCTGGCAGCGGAAAAAGTACATGCGACGCGGGGGTTCGAGATTGGGCTGGTGGACACCGTCGCCGAGGATCCGTTGATGGCCGCGTTAGAAGAAGTCTCCTGATTCGCGCGCGGCGATTTTTCGTGAGTCAGCGTGCCCAACTTCGTATTGTCTTGCATAAACCCGGACGTTCGGCGAGAATGCAGACCTCTTTCCGAAAGACAAAGGCAACCATGCTAACGACCATTGCTATGACGCTGTGGCAGGACCCGTTCAGAAGTCGGTCACCGTTCTTAAGCGGCGGATTTCTGCTGTTCGGCCTGGTGGTTCTGGTCATTATCATCATCGGTGGCTGGAAAGTGTTTGAGAAGGCCGGGCAGCCTGGCTGGGCCATCCTGATTCCTTTCTTCAACGCTTACATCCTGTTGAAGATTGCGGGCCGACCGGGATGGTGGCTGCTGCTGTGGTTGATTCCGCTGGTGAATGTCGTGATCGCGATCGTAGTAGCCATAGATGTCGCTAAGGCTTTCGGTCAGAGCGCGTTGTTCGGGGTCGTTCTGATCTTCCTTTTCGGCGGCATCGGCTATCTCATTCTCGGCTTTGGCGACTATCGCTATCTGGGACCACCGAACGCGCCACGCGCCTGATCCGCCAACTCCCGTAGCCGTCAGCTATTGGCTTTCAGCCATCAGTCACGACCTACATCGTCTGCGAACAGGCGAGCAGGACAGCCTGTCAAGATCTTTGCCATGCGCAACTGCGTTATGCTCTTTCCATGCGTGTCCCGCTTCCACATGGCGACCAGCAGCTGGTGCAGATTATCGATACGGCCTTGGCCGACACAGCCCGGCGCAGTGGCGAATGGCTGGTCTGCAAGCCGGGATGCACGCAATGTTGCATGGGAGCTTTTGCCATCAACCAACTCGACGCAGCTCGGTTGCAGGACGGTCTGGCGGAATTGGAAGCATCCGATCCTGCGCGTGCGGCGCAGGTCCGCGAACGCGCCGGCGCGTCGATTGCCCGGATTTCGCACGACTTCCCCGGAGATCCCGATACCGGCGTTCTGAACGAGGGCAAGGCGGCCGAGGCGCTCTTCGAAGAGTTCGCCAATGACGAACCTTGCCCCGTCCTCGATCCCCAGACTGGGATGTGCGATCTATATGCGGCCCGACCGATGACCTGCCGCGTCTTCGGACCGCCGGTGCAATCGGAAGGCGGCTTGGGCGTCTGCGAGTTGTGTTATCACGGCGCCAGCGAAGCTGAGATCGCTGCTTGCGAGATGACCGTCGATCCCGAAGGTATCGAGCTGGCGTTGCTTGACGAGCTGGAAGGAAACACCAGACGGTGGGGCAGAACTATCGTGGCGTTTGCGGTGGGACTGTAGTTTGCGTTCAGGTAGTCGGCTCTTTCGAATCGGCGGGAACTGACGGTTACTCTCTGGGAAGAGCACGAGCGAAGGGCGGAAAGAGCGGCTTAAGTGAAAACTGGCGATACAGTACGACTGATTGGCGTCCCTGCTGACGTTCCCGAAGGAGATGCCGCTCTCCCCACTAGGCAGAGATTTGAGCAATGCGTTGGGCACGTCTTCGTGATCGCTGGCTTTAACGAGATCGGGATGGCGGAACTCATTATTGAATCTGTGACCGGCAGCGTGGGAGAAACCATTTGGGTCGAACCTAACTTTCTTGAGTTGCTTTCGAAGTAGCCCACCACCTGTGTTCACCCGCATTGCGTGCCGCCGTACCTCTGCTTTATCGTAGGTAGTTTGCCTCTCACTCATCATGACTGACCATAGCCATCATTCCGGATCGCCCTCCGCTTTCGAAACCAAAGTCAAAAGCGACTCGCCACGCTTCGAACGCAACCTGAAAGCCATGGCCGAGATGGTGGCCAACATTCGCAATGAGGAGCTTCTTATCGCGCGGGGCGGCGGCGACAAGGCGATCGCGTCGCAACACAAGAAAGGCCGCCTGACTGCGCGCGAGCGCATTGCGCTGCTGATCGATCCTGGCACCGAGTTCTTCGAGCTGGGCGGCTACGCGGCATGGGGAATGTACGAAGAGTGGGGCGGCGCGCCCTCCGCCGGTACGGTGACTGGGCTGGCGCGGGTGCAGGGACGACTGGTCATGCTGATCGTGAACGACGCCACCGTGAAGGCGGGCGCGTTCTTCCCCATGACGGCGAAGAAAGTGATTCGCGCGCAGAACATCGCCATCGACAACCACATTCCCACGATCTACCTGGTGGATTCCGCCGGCGTTTTTTTGCCGCTGCAGGAAGATGTCTTCCCCGACACCGACGACTTTGGCCGCGTCTTCCGCAACAATGCAGTGATGTCGGCGATGGGCATTCCGCAGATCGCGGCCATCATGGGCATGTGCGTGGCCGGCGGAGCTTATCTGCCGCTGATGTGCGATCACATCCTGATGACCGAAGGCAGCGGGCTGTTTCTCGCCGGACCGGCGCTGGTGCAGGCCGCGATCGGCGCAAAATATTCGGCGGAAGAACTGGGCGGCGCGAAGATGCATTCGCAAATCAGCGGCACGGTGGACTTCCGCGAGCCGGACGACGAGTCGTGCCTGGCGCGCATTCGCCTGCTGGTCGACAAGATGGGCAACCGCCAGCTCGGCGTCTTTGACCGCAAGCAGCCGGAAGAGCCGCTCTATCCGGCGGAGGAAGTTTACGGCATCTTCGACGGCGATCCCGCTCGCCAGTACGACATGAAGGAGATCATTGCGCGCATCGTGGACGGCAGCCAGTTTGGCGAGTACAAATCGGAATACGGCGAAACGATTTTATGCGGCTATGCGCGCATTGGCGGCTTCGCGGTCGGGATCGTCGCCAATCAGAAGACGCATGTGCAGCAGGTTGACCACGCGGGAAATAAGCGCACGGAGTTTGGCGGCGTCATCTACACCGAGTCGGCGGAAAAGGCGGCACGCTTCATCATGGATTGCAACCAGAACCTGGTGCCGCTGGTGTTTTTGCACGATGTGAATGGCTTCATGGTCGGACGCGATGCGGAGTGGAGCGGCATCATTCGTGCCGGAGCGAAGATGGTGAACGCAGTGTCGAACTCGGTGGTGCCGAAGATTGCGGTGATTATCGGCGGCTCGTTCGGCGCTGGGCATTACGCGATGTGTGGCAAAGCGTACGATCCGCGATTTATGTTCGCGTGGCCGACTGCAAAGTACGCGGTGATGGCCGGGGCTTCGGCGGCGGGAACGCTGGTGGAGATCAAGATCAAGCAACTGGAGCGCGGCGGCAAAATTCTGAGCGAAGAAGACAAGAAGAAGCTGTTCGACGAAGTGAAGGCGACCTACGACGAGCAAACCGATCCACGTTACGGGGCGGCACGGCTGTGGATCGACAAGATCATCGATCCGGCGGAGACCCGCGAGGCGATTATCACCGCACTGGAAGCGGCGGCGCTGAATCCGGAGGTGCCGAAGTTTAGCGTGGGGGTGTTGCAGACGTAGGAACGCCGCTGTTCGCGGTTCGCTCTTCGCTTTTAGCCATTAGCTCTTAGCCTTCTGCCGCTGCGCGAGTTGGGGTGTTCCATCTGAATGTTTACCGGGGGCTGACGGCTACGGCTAACACAAATGTCGCTCTATCGGCTAACAGCAGGTCCCTCGACTCGGACTGAAGTTCTCGCTCGGGATGACAATATGCTCTGATAAAAGTGTGTCCGGATAACAACGTATCGGGATGACAACACAAAGGATTCTCTCATCTGAGAACTCCGATTACGGCAGAGCGGAGACCTGCGTGTTGTTTCAAGCCGATGCTGACAGCCGATAGCTGATGGCTAAAAGCTAATTGCTGGTTGCAAATTGCTGACTTCCATGGCTGACTCTCTCAAACTCATCGAATGTCCACGCGACGCCTGGCAAGGGTTGCCTGGGCAGATCCCCACCTCCGTTAAGGTCGAGTACCTGAAGGCGTTGATTGCGGCGGGATTCAAGCACATCGACGCCGTGTCGTTTGTTTCGCCCAAAGCGATTCCGCAAATGGTGGACTCGGAAGCCGTCACCAGCGAACTTGATCCGCCCGACGACGTGGAGATCATCGGCATCGTGGTCAACGAGCGCGGGGCCGAGCGCGCGATTTCAACCGATGCGGTGCGAACGTTGGGCTTCCCCTACTCCCTATCTCCGACGTTCCTGAAGAACAACCAGAATCAGACGCTGGAGGAGAACCTCGACATCCTGGAGAAGGTGAAGGACAAGGCCGACGGGGGCGGCCTCGACACGATAGCCTATATCTCGATGGCGTTTGGCAATCCGTACGGTGATCTGTGGAATGCTGACGAGTTGATCGAGGGCATCGGCCTGCTTGCCGACATGGACCTACAGGCGATTTCGCTCGCCGATACGGTGGGTTTGTCGACTCCGCAACAGATTGCTGACTTGCTTGGGCCGGTGCTGGAGAAGTTCCACGGCGTCGAGATCGGGGTGCACCTGCACAGCCGTCCGGATGAGGCGGTGGCAAAGGTTTTGGCGGCTTATGATGCCGGTTGCCGGCGATTCGACTCCGCTATCGGCGGCTTGGGCGGTTGTCCCTTCGCGCAAGACGTGCTGGTGGGCAATATACCGACCGAGAAGTTGCTGGATGCGCTGAAAAGCCGAGGCGTGGACTTGCCAGTGAAGAAGCCAATCACAGAGCCGTTCCGCCTTGCGGTGGAGATTGCAAGTAAATTCAGCGGGCCAAAGATGTGAAGGCAGGGGCTGGTGGCTAGGGGTTAGTGGATAGTTCTTTCTACGGTTCAGTAAAAGTGGCTACAGATTTGAATAATCATGTCCCAACAACACGCTTACGCGACTCTTACCCTTGACTTCGATGGCCCGCTCGCCATCGTCGCGCTAAACAGGCCGGACAAGCGCAACGCCATCAGCTATGAATTAATCGAAGAACTACTGCGCGCACTCGACGAGGTCGAGAAATCGCCGGCACAAATCCTCATCCTGACTGGAGCCGGCAAGGCGTTCTGCTCGGGAATGGACTTGGAGAATCTGCGGTCGATCACTGGCCGCACTGACGCGGAAAACCTGGCGGACTCGGCCACCATGGCGCGTTTATTTCGTAGCCTGTATGAGTTTCCCAAGGTCACCATTGCCGCTGTGAACGGGCCTGCAATAGCGGGGGGCTGCGGCTTGGCGACGCTCTGCGATTTCACCCTGGCATCCTCGGAAGCAAAGTTTGGATATTCCGAGGTGCGTATTGGCTTCATTCCGGCGATTGTCTCCGCCTTTCTGCTGCGTCAGGTTGGCGAGAAGAATGCACGCGATCTGCTACTCACCGGCCGAATCATCGGCGCGGATGAAGCCTTTCGTATAGGGTTAATCAACGAGATTGTCGCGCCGGAGAAGCTTCTCAGTCGCTCCCGCGACTTGGCGGCCAGCCTGCTCAGCAACAGCCCGGCCTCGCTGCTGGCGACCAAGAGTTTGCTCAAGCGCTACGCGTCGGAGAGCCTCGACCGGGAGATAGCGGCGGCCGTTGAGGAAAACGCGCGTATCCGCAGGACGGCTGATTTCCGGGAAGGTGTAAGCTCGTTCCTGGAAAAGCGAAATCCCCGTTGGACAGGGGAATAAACGGTGGCGATGCTGGGGAGCCCATCCCAGTTCGACCCATAAGTTGCGGCGAGCGAGAAAGATTGTCCAGAAGCCCACTTGCGATAGAATTGGCGGTGTCTTTAGATGCAACCGATAGGGAGCAGAACAATCCCGCTTCTCTATTGCCACAACGCGTCGTTTCAAGCATTATTCATCGTCAGCGTTTTAACAGCTACCGAGCGGCAGCCGTCATGAAGACGCGCCGTCGCGCTGAGAAACAAAATCTCTGCGCCCGTAAACTATTTGTTGATTCGGAGAACGACTCGCAGCGAACACAGGGAGAGTCATGATGACATTTCGTCTGCAACTCATCGTAGCGGTAATGCTATTTTCCACCGTCGTTTACGCCCAATCTTCGTCATCGGCAGTACAGCCACAGGCGCCGGCTGCGACGAACAAGGCCAGTAGCTATGCTCCTTATCCGGTGATGAGCCAGGCGGCCGAGGAGCGCGGAAGGAAACTCTTCGACATGTTTAAAGCTGGCCAGGCTGGCGCGATTTGGGCCACCTCTCCGCCTGAAAACAGGAAGCGCACCGACGAAGAACGGAGATTTGTAGCTACGCTCTCTCAATGGAAAACGCGGCTGGGACCGGAGACGAAAATGGAGGCGGAGAACATCGTCCCCTATATGCTGAAACGAGCGACGGTTTATTCCCGGCTTTCAGATTTCGCGAATGCTAAGGTCCAGGCAGTGACCACGATCATTATCGACGAGAACGGTGACACCGAGGCTTTCACCATCCGGTCGATACCTGCGCCACCCGAAGGCCACAATGCCGGGTACAAAGACACCACCAAGCTGAAACTTCCGTTCTCTGGCCAATGGTTTGTTTACCAGGGCGGGCACGGTGTCTTTAATAATTCCTACCAGACGAATGAGGATCAGCGCTTCGCCATGGATTTTGTTCTGCTTAAGAACGGAAATCCCTTCGAGGGCGACGGTACAACGAATGAAAACTTCTATTGCTTTGGCCAACCAGTATTGTCTCCAGCCGACGGCACGGTAGTCAGAGTCGTGAATAACATTGGAGATAACCCTCCCGGAAAGCCCAGTCAGGACACGCCGAATGGGAACATGATCTTGATTTCGCATGACAATAAAGAGTATTCGCTGCTGTCGGGTCTGAAGCAAAACAGCGTTAAGTTGAAGCATGGAGACCCCGTGAAGCAGGGTGATCCTGTGGGCGAGTGCGGTAACTCTGGCGCCTCGGTTGTGCCCAGAGTGCACTACCATTTGCAGAACTCGGCGGGACTCCCTATGGTACAGTCTTTGCCGGCACAATTTGTTGACTATATAGCCGACGGCAAGCCAGTGCCCGTGGGTGAAGTCGTAAAGGGGCAGACGGTCAGCAACGGGCCCTCTTCCAGTACATCTCAACCGGAGACCAAAAAATAAGCGCGGCTGGAACCGCAAACCAGGTGCGCGCTTCCGTGCCCTATCGCCTGGTTAAGATGGCCGTATCTTCAGTCGAGTGGATGTCACGTTGAAAACCGAAGGCAATTCCTCGCGGCACGCGAGCCGCGAAGCGCAGGTGTATGAGACGAAACTCCGGGTGCGCTACGCGGAGACGGACCAGATGGGCGTGGTCTATCACTCCAATTTCATCATCTGGTTTGAAGTGGGACGGGTAGAGATGCTGCGCGAACTCGGCGTCACCTATCGAGAAATGGAGAAGCAGGACAGCACGCATTTTCCCGTGGTGGACGTGCGCTGCCGTTACAAATCCCCGGCTCGCTACGATGATATGGTGACGATTAGGACACGCTTGGTAAATGTGCGCGACTCTTTGCTGCATTTCGGTTATGAGGTGGTGCGGGACAACGACGGTACTATGTTGGCCGAGGGCGAAACGGTTCACATTGTGGTGGATCCCGAGATGAAGAGGATCCCGCTGCCACCTCGGTACATGCCGTCATTCTTGAAGGCAGCGGGAAAGACCTGAGGCGAATGGCCGAATCTTAAGAAACTACCGGCAGGCACAATTTGGACGCGTGCACGTCAAACTGACGACTACTGCAAAATGCAAGCCCTCCACATTAACGGCAAGGACCTAACCCTCGACGATGTTCGTCAGTCGGTCTACGAGCGACGCCCGGTTCTGCTGCAACCGGAGGCCCGCATCGCAGTGGAGCGCGCGCGCGCGGTCGTCGAAGACCTCCTCGAAAATGATCGGGTCGCGTATGCGGTAAACACAGGCGTCGGCAAACTCGCCGATCTGCGCATCTCGCCCGACGATATCCGTCACCTGCAAATCAATCTTTTGCGCTCACATGCTGTCGGCGTCGGAGAACCGCTGGCCGAAGACGTCACGCGCGCCATGGTACTGTTACGCGCCAACTCGCTGGCCAAAGGTTTCTCGGGGGTGCGCCCCGCGGTGATCGACACCCTTTGCGAGATGCTGAACCGCGGCGTGAATCCCGTCATTCCATCCCAGGGAAGCGTTGGTGCCAGCGGCGATCTGGCTCCGCTGGCGCATCTCGCACTGGTGCTGATCGCGGAGGGTGAAGCCACCTTCCGCGGCAAGCGCATGGCGGCCGCGGAAGCGCTGAAGCAAGCTGAGATTAAGCCCCTGGCGCTGCAAGCCAAAGAGGCAATCTCGCTCATCAATGGCACTCAGGGAATGCTGGCCGTGGGATTGTTGGCCCTTCTTCAGGCAGACATCCTCGCAGATACCGCCGATGTGCTGGGTGCCCTCACCGTGGATGCGCTGAAAGGAACCGATGCGGCGTTCGACAAGCGCATCCACGAGGCACGTCCCCATGCCGGGCAGCTACTAGTCGCCGAGAACCTGCGCCGAATGCTCGAGGGCAGCCTGATTCGCGAATCGCACCGCGAGTGCCAGAAGGTGCAGGACGCCTACTCGCTGCGCTGCATTCCGCAGGTGCACGGCGCGGTTCGCGACACCCTCGCCCATTGTCGCAAGGTCTTTGAGATTGAGATGAATTCCGCAGTGGACAATCCGCTGGTTTTTCCTGAAGAGAGAAAAGTCGGCGCACCCAAGCGTGGAGTGGGAGCGGCGGTTCCCGGTGACATCCTGTCGGGCGGAAACTTTCATGGCGAACCCCTGGCATTCGCCCTCGATTTTTTGGCTATTGCGCTCAGCGGATTGGCGGGCATCTCCGAGCGTCGCATCGAGCGGCTGGTGAATCCCGCGCTCAACGAGGGACTGCCGGCGTTCCTGGCGCCGGGAGCCGGCTTGAACTCGGGATTCATGATGGCGCAAGTCACGGCCGCAGCGCTGGTCAGCGAAAACAAGGTACTGGCGCACCCCGCGTCGGTGGATTCCATCACCACGTCGGGGAATCAGGAAGACTACGTTTCCATGGGCATGATCGCCGCCAACAAGCTGCTGCGAGTTATCACCAACACGCGCAACGTGCTCGCCATCGAAGCCCTGGCGGTGACGCAGGCACTTGACTTTCGCGCGCCGCTGAAGCCGGGCAAGCGCGGCCAAGCGGTCCACACGGCCGTTCGGTCCGTATCTCCTACCATCACGGAAGATCGAATCTTCGCCCCAGACTTTGCGAAGGTGGCGGAACTGATCGCCAGCGGAAAACTGGCGGAGGCGCTGCGGTAGAGCTGGGTCTTGGGACTTAAGTACAAACCCGTCGAGGGGCGGTACAATTCACCTAGTAACCAGCCGTTCACTCTGCTGACGCTATATACCTTTTCCTGCTTTACAATAAGGGCTGCTCTGGAGTCGTCCTTTACCTCGTCCGGCCGGGCGCCGGTTGGCTGTGCCCCGGTCTTAGGCTGCGCCACTTGGACGCCAAAAGTTTCGAGGATTTTCCCGGGAAACTGGCATCTCAGATAACGGAAAGCGCCGCATCGCCGTCTTAGAGAGAGCGGCTTCTCTGCGCATTCATAAACGTGGCAATCAAGATCAAATTACCTGATGGCAGGGCTTCGGCCCGTTCCGCATCCGGGCAGAATTCTCGCGGCACGCGGGGTAAACCTGCCCGTACCCAATCTTTCTCCATTGCCGACCCCCTGGTGAAGCTCTTTGTCGCGGGATTCGTCATCGCCGGCGTACTTTTCATGGCGATGTTCAGCTACTTCTATGTGAAATACGGGAACATCGTGGATCGCCGCATGGCAGGTCCCGTCTTCAGCAATGCAGCCAGGATCTATGCCCGCGCCCAAACGGTCAGCGTGGGTGAGAAACTTGACGCGGCGGAGGTTGCAGCTGAGCTGCGCCGAGCCGGATACGCGGAAGAACGGGGAAAGGGCGACTCGCCGATCGGCCACTATGCGTTTACGCCCGACGGTATCCAGGTAATTCCCGGGCCTGACTCCTTCCACGCCGCTGAGGGCGCGGTGATCCATTTCGAGAGTGGCAAGGTCACCGCCATCGATCAAACGGGAAGAGACAGCCGCAACCTCGAGGCCTATGAGCTTGAACCACAACTGGTGACCGCCCTGTTTGAAGGCGAGGACCGCTCCAAGCGCGAGCTCATCAAGTTCGATGAAATTCCTAAAACGCTGGTGGACGCGGTGCTCGCCATCGAGGACCGCCGCTTCTTCCAGCATAGCGGCGTCAACTATTACCGCCTGATGGAGGCGGCCGCCATCGACGTTCGCGAAGGCCGTCACGGACAAGGTGGTTCCACTCTAACCATGCAACTCTCGCGTGGCTTCTTCCTCTCCCCGCAGAAGACGGTAAAGCGCAAGCTGCTGGAAATGTTGATCGCCATCGAATTGGAACACAAGTTTTCGAAGCAGCGCATTTTTGAGATGTACGCCAATGAGGTGTACATGGGCCAGCGCGGCTCCTTCACCATCAACGGCTTTGCCGAGGCTTCACACGCCTATTTCAACAAGGACATCAAGAACATCACCCTGCCCGAGGCCGCTCTGCTGGCCGGGATGATTCAGCGCCCGAACTATCTATCGCCCTACAGGAGTCCGAAGCGCGCATTGGAACGCCGCAACCTGGTGCTTGACTCCATGGTCGAAACCGGCGCCATCACGCGCGAGCAAGCGGACCGCGCCAAGGCAGCTCCGCTGAAAGTGGCGCCCCCCAACGTGGAAGCCAGCGATGCTCCCTACTTTGTGGATCTGGTGAAAGACCAGCTCTCCAACCAGTTCAGCGAAAGCGAGTTGAACGATCACGCCTATCGCGTCTACACCACGCTTGATCCAGACCTGCAGCGTGCCGCCGCCGAAGCAGTGGATGCCGGCATGAAGCTGGTGGACGAGCAGGTGGAAAAGCGGCGGACCCACAAGACGAAGGTTGGTTCAGGCAAGGAAGCGAAGACGGAAACCACGGTCGAATCCGGGCCGATGCCGCAAGTAGCGCTGGTAGCCATCGATCCGCATACCGGCGAAGTGCTCGCGCTGGTTGGGGGCAGGAACTACGGCATGAGCCAGTTGGACCATGCCATCGCCAAGCGTCCGACCGGCTCCATCTTTAAGCCGTTCGTATACGCTGCTGCGATTAACACTGCCGTGACTGGGCAGACGCTGGTCGCTACCGGCGGCGATGCGAATGGTGACGGCGGCAGCAACAATAATCCTCCCGGCGTCTTCACCCCGGCAACGCTGGTTGACGATTCGCAAGTCAGCATCGCCACCGGAAACCAGGTTTACGAGCCCCGCAACTATCACGACAACTACAACGGAGAAGTGACCGCTCGCTATGCGCTCGCCCTCTCGTTAAACAATGCGACGGTACGGATTGGACAGGAAGTCGGCTTCGAAAAGGTGGCCGCGCTGGCGAAAGCTGCTGGAATTTCCAGCGTCAGAGCGACTCCGGCGATCGCCCTCGGCGCCTACGATGCGACGCCGTTGGAAATGGCGGGGGCCTATACCGTCTTTGGCAATCAGGGCACGCACCTCAATCCCATCATGGTGAAATCGGTGCGCGATGCCCGCGGGAACATTCTTGACAACTACAAGACCGACAGCAAGGGCGTGCTCGACCCCCGTGTGGCCTATGTGTTGACCACCATGATGGAGGCTGTGGTTAACAGCGGTACCGGCTACCCGGTGCGCGCGAGAGGATTTCAAGCGCCTGCTGCAGGCAAAACCGGCACCTCGCATGACGCATGGTTTGCGGGATACACCACCAACCTGCTTTGCATCGTCTGGGTAGGAAACGACGACTATACCGATCTAAAGCTTGCCGGCGGTACCACGGCGGCGCCTATCTGGGCCGAGTTCATGAAGCGCGCCGCCAAGTTGCCGCAGTACGCGGATATGAAGAACTTCCCGGCGCCTTCCGGAGTGGTCGAGGTAACGCTGGACAAGGTTACCAACCGGCTGGCGACCGAATCCTGCCCGCAAACCTATACCGTCGCGTTTATCGCGGGTACGGAACCCAAGGAGACCTGCGACCAGGCGGCTGGCGGCGACCATAGGGGCTTCTTCACCAAGATCTTTGGTCTGGGATCGCCCGCCGTCGCCGCGCCGCCGCCGCCGACCACTAACGGGGTCGTCGAGCCGGGTCCGAATGGAATTCCGCCGCAAGAGGGCAACGGTCAGCCTGGACAGGCGCAGCAGCTTCAGCCAAAAAAGAAGAAGGGCTTCTTCAGCCGGCTCTTTGGCCGGGGAGACAATGGAGACCAGCAGCAACAGCAGCAAGATAATGGGGCCGATGATCCAGAGAAAGGGAACAATTCGCCCCCAAAATAGGTCTAATATTGAACAAGACGGGACTCTGGAGGTCCGGTCATGGCTCGTTTCCCATCGCCGCGGACACTGCTACACGTATCACTTCTGTTGATGCTGCTGCTCGTGTCTCCGTTGTGCCTCTTGGCTGGCGATGATCTGCAGGTGAACGCGCCAGCACCAATTCCCGATGGCAGTGCTTCCGCCGCGGATTTGGAAGAACAGGGTGATGCGCTCAGAGCCCAAAAGCAATATCTCGACTCCGTCGACTTTTACTCCGCAGCGATTGCCAAGCATCCCACTGCGCTGCTGTGGAATAAAAAAGGCATGGCGTACTTGTTCCTGCAGAAATATCCCGAGGCGACCAAGTGCTTCGATCACGCCATCAAGACGGACAAGAAGGCCCCCGAAGGCTATAACAACCGCGGCTACATGGAGCAGCGGGACAAGAACTACAACAAGGCCATCAAGTACTACAAGAAAGCCCTGGCCTTGCAGCCCAATGACGCGGTATTCCACTACAACATGGGAACGTCGTATTTTGGAAAACACGAGTATAGTTTGGCCGCACAGCAGTATCACGCAGCTTATGTACTCGACCCTGACATTTTTGATCGCGTTTCGAAGATTGGAGTGATGGCGCAGTCCAGTTCACCCGAAGACCGCGCCGCGTTCTCTTTCATGGTCGCTAGGATGTATGCGCAGGCGGGCAACGTGGATCGCTCTCTGGAATATCTGCGCAAAGCCATGGAAGAGGGCTATAAGGACATCAAGAAGGTGTACACGGACTCCGAGTTCGCCACCCTGCGAACCGATAAACGGTTCGAAGAGTTGATGTCGCAAAAACCCCAGCCCATACCGTAAGACACACCAAGACCTTTCGACTGAGCCAAACATTGGCGTACTTTCCGCATCTGACGCGGCAGAGACTTGGTTTGTCTTCACGCCAGCCTCATGCCCTATGCTACCTCGCGCGGTAAACACTCTCAGTGTGCGGCTATTGGGAACGCTCGTCGCGTTACTGGCGGGGATCTCCGCAACGGCGCAAACGCCCAGTCAACAACTCGCCTCCTACATCGGGCAAAATGTCGCATCGGTCGATATCGCCGGACGTCCGGATATCGCGTTCAAGAGTGTGCAGGAGCTGATCGCTGTTAAACCAGGGAAACCACTGTCGCAAAAAGATGTGGACACGAGCACCGCGAATCTGAAACAGCGCGGCGGTTTTCAGGATGTGAAGTTCGACCTGGAGCCCGAAGCGGACGGAGTGCGGGTGGTGTTTATTTTTGAGCCGGCGGTTTACGTTGGTATGTACGAATTTCCCGGTGCGCTGAAGGAATTCCCATACTCGCGCTTGCTGCAAGTGGCGAACTACAACTCGCAGATGCCCTACTCCGCCACCGACGTTCAGCAGGCGCAAGATGCGCTAGTGAAGTTTTACCGTCAACATGGTTACTTCCTGGCTGAGGTGCGTCCACAGATCGAGCCGGAGAGCGACTTTGGGTTGGCCAACATCGTGTTCCATACCAACCTGGGCAGTCGCGCAAAGATCGGTACAACCACTCTCGCCGGAGCGAGTCCCGAAGAAACTAATTACCTGCAGAGAAAACTACGCTCGGTAATGGCGCGCTTGCGTGGTGACTCGCTGAAAACCGGGACTCGGTATTCGTATAACCGCTTGCAAGGCGCGACTCGGTATCTGCAATCTGCCTTGGCGAGTCAAAGCTACATTACGGGCGAGGTGAAACTGGTCTCGGCTGAATACGACTCCAACACCAACCGCGCCGACATCGTCTTCCAGGTGACCACCGGACCGATGGTCAAGGTAAGCACAGAGGGCGCCCACGTATGGAAACGCACCCTGCACAATCTGGTGCCCATGTACCAGGTGAGCGCAGTTAATGATGAGCTGATCAAGGAAGGTCAGCGTAATCTCGTTTCCTATTTTCAGGCTAAGGGTTATTTCGACACCACGGTTGACGTAAAAACCACGCAGAACGAGGGCGGAATGTCGATCGTGTATGACATCCGCAAGGACGGCCGCCACAAGGTCGACGAGATCGCATTCGCAGGGAACCATCACTTCAGCAGCAAAGAGCTGAAATCGCACGTCAGCGTAGAAAAGGCACGGCTGATCTCACATGGCAAGTACAGTGAGGCCCTGGTGCGCAGCAGCGTGAAAAACCTCAGAGACACCTATCGCGCAGCAGGATACAGCCAGGCAGAGGTCGTTCCGAATGTCGCTCGCAACCATGGAAACGTGGAGATCACTTTCCAAGTCACGGAAGGCCCTCTCGACGTGGTGCAGGAGCTAAAGATCGAGGGCAACAACACTTTGCCGGAGACGCAATTCGCGCCGCATGGCCTGAACCTGGGCCCCGGCAAGCCTTACTCGCAGGACCTGGTCACGAAAGATCGCAACCAGATCATGGCGCGTTATCTGACCCTGGGATACTTGAATGCGGGCTTCCGTTCCACCGCCAAGCCGGCGCCCGGCGATCCTCATCACATGAACGTGGTGTACCAGATCACCGAGGGCCCGCAGGTCACAACCGCGACCATCATTACGGATGGAAGAGGGCACACGCAGCAGAGCATCATCAACAAGCAGCTGCAGGTCAAGTCTGACGAGCCGCTCAGCGAAAACGCTTTGTTCAGCTCCGAGGGTCACTTGTACAACCTGGGCGTCTTCGACTGGGCAGAAGTTGCTCCCATGCGGCCCATCACCGACCAGAACCACGAAAACGTGGTGGTCAAGGTGCATGAAGGAAAACGCAACTCAATCGTGTACGGCTTCGGCTTCCAGGTGGTGAACCGCGGCGGGAGCGTTCCCAGCGGTACGGTAGTGGTGCCCGGCATTCCGCCGGTGGGACTTCCTCCCAACTTCAAGACCAGCGAGCGAACCTTCTGGGGACCGGACGGGACCTTCGAGTACACCCGGCGCAATCTGCGAGGGCGAGCCGAATCGTTCACGGTCAGCGCGTTTGCGGGACGTCTGGACCAGCAGGGCAGTCTGTCCTACACCGACCCCTCATTCCGCGGAAGCAGTTGGAAAAGCAGCGCCATCCTCTCCGGCGAACATGATATCCAGAATCCGATTTTCACGGCGCGAATTGGCAACTTGGGTTATCAATTGGAGAAGCCGCTCAATGCCAAACGGACGACCCACCTCTTCCTGCGTTACAACTTTCAGCTCACCAGGATCAGCAATCTGCTGATCCCCGATCTGGTTCCACCGGACCAGCTCAATGTGCACTTGTCTACCTTGTCGGCGAACTGGATTCACGATACCCGTGACAATGTGCTGGACGCGCATCGCGGCATCTATCAGACCTACCAGTTGAGCGTGAATCCTGCGTGGCTCGGCTCTAACTTCAGCTTCGCCAGCTTTGTCGGACAGACGGCCTACTACAAGAACATCGGCAAGGGAATCATCTGGGCAAATAGCATCCGTGTGGGTCTGGAGCAAGCTTATGCCGGAAGCGAAGTGCCGCTCAGCCAGCGCTTCTTCTCCGGCGGCGGCAGCACCCTGCGCGGCTTTCCGCTCAACGGTGCTGGCCCGCAGCGCGTAGTCGCCGCTTGTAGCAATCCCGTGGACCCGTCCACCTGCTCCAAGATCACTGTTCCCGCCGGCGGCAATGAGTTGCTGATTCTCAATACAGAGCTGCGCTTTCCCCTCGACGCGATTAAGAAAGGGCTGGGCATCGTTACCTTTTATGATGGCGGAAATGTTTTCCCCAACATTGGCTTTCACGACTTCACGTCGCTCTACAGCAATTCTGTGGGCATCGGCTTTCGTTACGCCACTCCGGTCGGCCCCATCCGCATCGACATCGGCCACAACTTGAATCCTGACCCAGGCATCAAAGCTACACAAGTATTTGTGACTCTGGGACAGGCATTCTAACCATGGCCATTCGAGATTTAGGACTTCCCCCGCGAGAGCCCGGCAAGCCGTATGTAATTCGTCCGCGCAAGGAAGGAGGATGGCGGCGAGTTACCGCATGGATTGTTGCGGTTTTGGCTTTGGTCATTTTGATTGCTGGAATCGGGAGTTACGTTCTTGTGCATAGCTCCTCGTTTCACGACTACGTCCTGCGCACGGCGGAAAGCAAAGCCAGCGATTCTCTGAACACAAAAGTGCAGGTGCAGAATTTTGCGCTGCACTTCTCGAATCTCGGACTCGATCTTTACGGCCTGACGGTTTACGGGGTCGGACCCGGCGCGAACGAGCCTTTGCTCCAAGTGGATCATCTCGGCCTCGGGGTCCGAGTCATCTCGGTTTTGCATCGGCAATGGAACCTGGATAACGTTACGGTCGATCATCCGGTCGTCAACTTCATCGTGAACCAGAAGGGCGAGAACAATCTTCCCAAGCCGCAGAGCAGCGGCAACTCGAACACCAACATCTTCGACCTCGCGATACGGCATATTCTTCTTGATCGTGGAGAGGTTTACTACAACGATCGCAAGAACGCGCTCTATGCTAACCTGCGCGATCTGCAATTCCAGTCGAACTACAACGCAGGCGGCGGGGGCCGATACTTCGGGAGCCTGTCCTACCAGAACGGTAACCTGCAATATGGAAGCTATGCGCCGATACAGCATGACCTAAGCGCACAGTTCGACATCCAACGCAACCAGACAACGCTAAGCAACGTTGTGCTGAGGAGCGGCCAATCGCAGGTTCTGCTCTATGCTTCGCTAGACAACTACAGCAATCCCAGGGTCCATGCCCGCTACACCGTGGTGCTCGACACAGCGCAGTTCCGCCAGGTCCTGAAAAATCCGTCGCTGCCCAGCGGTGTGATTCTGGTGAATGGCACCGGCGATTACAGCTCCGTTGCCGGCCGGCCAGCGCTCGACACCACCTCAGCAGAGGGCACGATCAAGAGCACGGTGCTGCAGCTCCGTACGCCATCGCTGAGCACCGACATCCGCGATCTTGGCGCCCGCTATCGGCTTATCCACGGGAACGCGGAATTAGAGGAAATTCGGGCGCGGCTCCTGGGAGGTCAGGTCTCAGCAACCGCAACGGTTCATGATCTCGCAGGCAAACAGGAAGGGCATATTGTCGCCGCATTGCGCAACATTTCGCTGGCGGACTTAAAGAAGGTTGCCAACTCCGTTTCAATGAAACAGGTTGCAATCTCCGGTCAGTTAAACGCCACTGCCGATGCCAGTTGGACTGGCAGCATGAACAAGTTGGCAGTTCGCACCGACGCCACCGCCAAAGCCAACGTTGCGCCTACACAGGCCGGTGCCTCGAACGCGTCGCTGCCAGTGAATGCCGTGATTCACGCGCGGTACGCCGCCGCGACGCAAGAGATTGCGCTCAACCAGAGTTACATACACACTCCGCAGACCTCGATCGACCTCAATGGCACAGTGAGCAATCGCTCAGCGCTGCAGGTTCGCGTACAGGCGAATGACCTTCACGAACTGGAAACCGTGGCTGACTTGTTCAGCAAGCCTGCGCCCGGTCAGAGTGCGCAAGCCCCGCTGAATTTACACGGCACGGCGTCGTTCACTGGAACGGTGCGCGGCTCGACCAGCAATCCACAGATCGCCGGACAACTGAACGCGACCCACGTGCAAGTCCGTGGTAGCGCTTTCCGCGTTTTGCGGACCAGCGTGCAGGCAAGTCCTTCGCTGATCAGTTTGCAGAATGGGTACCTCGAACCGGCAAAGCAAGGCCGTGTTAATTTCAGCGTCCAATCGGGACTGCACCAATGGGCGTACACGCCCTCCAGTCCCATGGTGGCGAACATTAACGCGTCGCAGGTTTCTCTGGCGGAGGTCGCGCGGGCGACCAACTCCAATACGCCCATATCCGGCACCCTGGACGCCAAGATCGCGCTGCACGGAACGCAACTGAACCCGATTGGACAAGGGAATATCAGTCTTCATAACGCAAGTGTTTCGGGCGAACCGATCCAGGCGGCCGACGTACGTTTTCAGGGGACTGGAGACACCGTCCACGCAAATTTGCTGGTGCGAGTTGCTGCCGGATCGGCGCAAGGTCAGCTCACGTATTACCCCAAGCAGCAAGGTTATGACGCGCTGCTGCAGGCGACCAACATTCATCTCGATCAAATCCGTACGCTGCGCGAGCGCAACATGCAAGTTGCCGGCACGCTGAACCTGACCGCGAGCGGCCGCGGCACGCTGAAGGATCCCCAAGGGCGGGCTACGCTCACGATCCCGCAGCTCGACCTGCAAAAGCAGCAGATACGCAACATCAACCTTGAGGCAAACGTGGCCAATCATGAAGCTACGTTTTCGCTGGGTTCGCAGGTGCTGAACACGCCGCTGCGTGCACAGGGCAAAGTAGCTTTGTCCGGCGACTATTACGCTGACGCGACCCTCGACACGCCGGTGGTTCCGCTGCAGCCGTTGTTGGCCGCCTATGCTCCTGCGCAAGCTGCAAACCTAAGTGGCCAGACCGAAATTCACGCCATCTTGCGCGGGCCGCTGAAGAACAAGGCTCTGGTCGAAGCGCACGTCAACATTCCGACGCTCGGCGTGAATTACCGCGCAACCGGGACCGCTGGGTCGCCGGTGAACGTGCAGCTCGGAGCCGTAACTCCGATTCGCGCCGACTACGTGGACGGAGTGCTCACGTTGCTCCCGGGCGAAATCAAGGGTACCGGTACCGATATTCGCTTCCAGGGGCGCTTGCCGGTCAACAGCAATGCTACCTCGACTTTGAGCGTGCAGGGCACGGTTGATCTGGCCGTGGCACAAATGTTCGATCCCGACGTAAGCAGCAGTGGGCAGCTTCAGCTGGACATTAATGCCGCCGGACACAACAGAGCGGAAAACTTCGAAGGCCAGATTCGTATCGTGAACGCCAGTTTCGCCACACCGGATTTGCCGATTGGGCTGTCCAATGGCAATGGCGTGTTGACACTTCGATCTGATCGTCTGGATGTTACGCACTTCACCGGCGATGTGGGAGGCGGAACGGTGACCGCGTCGGGTGCCGTGACCTATCGCCCTGCAATCCAGTTCAACGTTGCCCTGAGAGGCAACGATCTCCGAATGCTCTATCCGCAGAGCGTACGCAGCGATCTCGATTTGAACCTCACCATGACAGGCACGCCGGAGATGTCGTGGTTGCAGGGGCA
Source organism: uncultured Acidobacteriaceae bacterium (assembly GCA_963721155.1). Taxonomy (GTDB): domain Bacteria; phylum Acidobacteriota; class Terriglobia; order Terriglobales; family Acidobacteriaceae; genus Bog-257. The sequence continues at coordinate 330,059 of CAVRID010000014.1, forward strand.
GGTGAACGTGAACCGCGTTTCCTTTACTCCAGACTTCGATCTGTCGCAGTTCATTTCACAATTCAGCGGAGTGGCCTCGCCTGCGCCGGCGCAAGGATTTGCCGACAACTTAAATCTCAATATTGCCGTGCGCTCTACCTCAGAGTTGAATGTCGTCAGCCCGGGAGTCAGCATCCAGGGGGACGCGAACCTGCGCGTGATCGGTACGGCGACGGACCCGGTCATTGTGGGACGCACCAGTCTGACCGGCGGAGACATGATCTTCCTGGGAAACCGCTACGTGGTGCAGGGTGGCACCATCGCGTTCGTCAACTCCCTCGAAACCGAACCTGTCGTGAATCTGCAGGTCAAGACTACGATCCAGCAATACAATATCGCGATGCGCTTCCGCGGACCGCTTGACCGTTTGCGCACCGACTACACTTCCGATCCTTCGCTTCCGCCGGCCGACATCATTCATCTGCTTGCTTTTGGCAGCACGGAAGAGGCTTCGAACGCCGCCCCTTCGCAATCGGCGACGCTGGGCGCGGAATCCCTGGTCGCATCCCAGGTCACTGGCCAAGTCACGAGCCGGATCACGAAGGTAGCAGGCATCTCGCAGCTTTCCGTTGACCCGCAACTTGGCAATAACGGAACTCAGTCTCCGGGCGCGCGCATTACGGTACAGCAGCGGGCAACTAGCAAGTTGTACGTCACTTTCTCTACCGATGTAACGACGACGCAGAACACAGTCGTACAAATGCAGTATCAGATGAATCGCAAGTGGTCTCTGAGCGGGGTTCGCGATCAGAACGGCGGCTTCGGGCTCGACGCCCGGTATCATAAGGATTTCTAGATCAAGTGACCCGGGCGAAATGCACTGGCAGCAATTCAAGACCGCCATCGGCAGGACGGTTACGGATGTGGATCGTAATCACATGCTGTACATGGCAGCCGCGCTCTCGTACTACTTCATTCTTTCTCTGTTTCCGGCACTGATTCTCTTGGCCGGTATCGTCGCCTACATCCCTATCCCCGATTTGTTCGGGCACGTCCTGGATTTGATGGGACGCTTCATGCCTGCGGATGGCATGGCTCTGATCCAAACAGTGCTTTCAGAGATTATTTCGCCAAACCGTAGAACGCTTCTGTCGATTGGCTTATTCGGGACGCTTTGGACCGCCTCGGGAGGATTCGTGGCGACGATTGAAGCGTTGAACATCGCCTACGAAGTGGAGGAGACGCGGCCATTCTGGAAGACCCGCCCTCTTGGCATCGCTTTGACGTTCTTAGTCGGATTTCTGCTGCTGACGGCCTTGGCGGTGATGATTGTCGGTCCGCATTTTGGTGAATGGCTTTCCGCCCGCGTGCATTTGTCGTGGTTCTTTGCGGTCGCGTGGCCATTCATTCACTGGACGGTGGCCGTGGGGTTCACGGTCCTTGCCGTGGAGCTTCTCTACTTCCTCGCTCCCAACGTCAAGCAGAGGTTCTGGTCGACACTACCCGGCGCGACACTAGCCGTTGCCTGCTGGTTAATACTTTCCACCGGCCTCGGAATTTACTTCCGGAGGTTCGCGCACCTCAACAAGATGTACGGCGCAGTTGGGGCCGTAGTGGGGCTGATGATTTTTCTGTATTGGACAGGATTCGCGATGTTGGTCGGTGGCGAATTGAATGGCGAGCTGGCAAAGGTGAGCAAGGCCGGACCGATCGAGCAGCACGAGGAGCCGCCAACCATCATCACGCTCGACATCGCCGACTGAGCGGTCTAACGCAATTGGGTCGCTGATGTTCCGATCCAATCGGGGACACCGCTGCCCGTCTCCGGCGGTTCGACTTTGAAGTTCTGAACCACGCCACGGTAGAGCAGTACGGCGCAAACCGCCGAGCCAGCCAGCAGTAAAGTTCCGATAGCTGGCTGGTGCAGCAGAATCTTGCCCGTTCCGAAAAGACCCATGTAAACCATGGCGCAGCCGAGAGCCCAAGCGCCCAGGTTAGCGCCGATGTCTCGATATCCCACAATGTCAGATGCTTGCGCTGCGATGCGCTTCCAACCACGCACATCGGGCCGCACATGCCGGTAGAAGCGCAATAGGACCTGGTCGGGCTCAGGCTTCGTCAGCAGCGTCACCGTAAGCCACGCGATGGTTGTAATGATGGTGGTCGTCAATGCGCCCTTGGCGAACACCAGCGAACTGTTGCCGTTAAATGGCTGCCACCGATTCAGAATGACAGTGACCAGCAACGAGCACGCCATGGCGGAAATCTCGCTCCAGGCATTGATTCGCCACCAATACCAGCGGAGGATGTACACCGCGCCGGTGCCCGCGCCAATCTGCAATACCACCTGCCATCCGGAAGCGATGGAGCCAAGGTGCACTGACACCCAGGCAGACACGATGACCAGCAACACCGTGCACAACCGCGAAACCACAATGTAATGCCGCTCGGATGCGTCTTGCTTAATGAAACGGCGATAGAAGTCTGACACCAGGTAGGACGCCCCCCAGTTCAGTTGCGTCGCAATGGTGGACATGAACGCGGCCAGAAATCCCGCAATCGCAATCCCGCGATACTGGTGCGGCAGATGCTGGTTCAGCACCATCATGTAGCCGGTCTCGGGATGTTGAAGCCCGGGGTATAGAACGATGACCGCCAGTCCGGTGATGATCCATGGCCACGGACGAATGGCATAGTGCGCGATGTTGAACCACAAAACCGAGAGCAGCCCTTGCTTTTCATCGCGCGCGCTGAAGATACGCTGCGCAATGTAGCCACCGCCGCCTGGCTCCGCGCCCGGATACCAGAACGCCCACCACTGCAGCCCGATGAACACCAAAAAGCTGGCAACCGGAACCATCCACAGCGGCTCGGCGGTGAGGCCTCGCGAAAATTCGGGGAAGAAGCCGAGTGGGTCAGCGGCATTTGCGCCTGCGGCGGCTTGCATATGGCGCAGGCTGTCGAGCATGGCCGTCATGCCGCCACATGCGACAACCGCGAAATAAGCGATCGCGATAACAATCGTCATCTTCAGCACGAACTGGAACAGGTCAGTCCATAGCACTCCCCAAAGTCCGCCGAGTGCCACGTATAGTCCGGTGAATGGAATCAGGAAGAAGACACAGATGGCAAGCGCGGCGCCTTCATTGCCGCTCCACACCGAACCGAAGTGGGAGCTCATAAAGCGGCTGATGTTGGTCAACATTGGCGTGCCTGCCAGCGTCGTGCCGACGATACTGGTCATCGCCTTCGTCACCCATCCCAGGATGACGCAGTTCATCAGCAATCCCAGGTAGATGGCGCGAAACCCGCGCAAGAACGCGGCTGGCTTGCCCGAGTAGCGAATCTCGGCAAATTGCACGTCGGTGAGCAGACCCGAGCGGCGCCACAGGCGGGCAAAGAGGAACACGGTCATCATGCCCGAGAACAGAAAGCCCCACCACAGCCAGTTGCCGGAGATTCCCTGCGAGTAAACCAGCCCAGTGACGACCAGCGGAGTGTCGGCAGCGAAGGTGGTTGCCACCATCGAGGTTCCTGCCAGCCACCAGTTCACGTTGCGGCCGGAGACAAAGTAGTCATCAATGCTGCGCCCAGATCGCCGACGAAACCACAGCCCCATGCCCAACGTCACCGCGAGATATCCGATGATGGCAGTCCAGTCGAGGAGAGTGAAGCTCATGGTGTAGTTCCGTGCCTGGCGAACTTTTTTCTAGGGCTGGGCCGTGACGGTGGCGACGGAGAGCTCGCGCAGCGACTCCGCGTAGGGCTGGCGTGCGACACCGCGCTCCGTAATGATCGCGGCGACGTAGGCATTCGGAGTGACGTCGAACGCAGGATTCTCGACGTTCACGCCATCCGGTGCGATCTGTTTGCCGGCCAGGTGGGTAACCTCCCGCGAAGCGCGCTGCTCGATGGGAATGCGGCTGCCATCCGGCGTTGCCATATCCACCGTCGAAAACGGAGCGGCTACGTAAAACGGAATACCGTGTTCTTTGGCCAAGACAGCGACCGTGTAGGTACCAATCTTGTTAGCCACATCTCCATTGGCCGCGATACGATCGGCGCCCACAATCACGGCATCGATCTTCCCCTGCTGCATCATCGAGCCCGCCATATTGTCGGCGATCAGCGTCGTTGGAATGTGATCTTTCATCAACTCCCACGCTGTCAAACGCGAGCCCTGAAGAAATGGGCGGGTTTCATCGGCGAACACATGCAGCTTCTTGCCTGAGTCCACCGCCGCGCGAATCACTCCCAACGCCGTGCCATAACCGCACGTCGCCAGCGCACCCGCATTGCAGTGGGTTAGCACTCCTCCGCTGGAGGGGAGCAGCACAGCCCCGTGCTTGCCCATGGCTTGGTTTGCGGCGATGTCTTCCACCAGCATGCGTTGCGCCTCAGTCACCAGCTCCTGTTGAATACGTGGGACCGCCTGAGTGCTGACTTGTTCGAACTTGTCGCGCATGCGGCGAATCCCCCAGAAGAGATTGACCGCGGTCGGGCGAGTGGCAGCAAGAACCTCGCAGATATGGTCGAGATCACGCTTCAGGTCCGCGTGGTTCTTGGCTTGCGAGTCGCGAACACCCAGCGCCACTCCCATGGCAGCAGTGACACCAAGGGCGGGCGCGCCGCGCACGATCATGGTGCGGATGGCGTTGGCAACATCTTCGTAGCTCGTGCAGGTGACGTAGGTTTCTTCCGTGGGCAGCTTGGTCTGATCGATGAAGCGTACACCCGCGTCGGTCCATTCCAGAGTTTTAATCATTTCGTCGATTCAATCGTTACGTACGAGAGCGCATGAAACTTCCCAGGTCTCGTTGTTTTGAAGGGGCGCACCTTTAGGTGCGCCGTTAAGCTGTCGCAACCCACTGGCTTTAGCCACTGAGGAAACTCGCTCCCCAGGCTGCCGAATCGAATTCCCTCAGGGGCTGAAGCCCAACCGCAAGCTGCCTGATCGGCGCGGCTGAAGCCGCGCCCCTTCAAAGAAGAGTCGAGCCGATCCCGTCAATTCTGAGCATATTACGGCCGATGCACTTCGCAACGGTTTCCCGGCGAATTGGTTACGGCCGGTCGATCGCAGAGACCGCACTTGGCGCCGACCGCAAATATCGGCGGCGTCTCGCGTTTCACATGTTGCGCGCGAACATCATTCGCGGTGAACAGCGCAACGAACTCAGCCGGGGCAGCGGCCTTCTCAACGTTGGCGCGACCTCCCGCCTCCTCGCGTTCCACCAGGCACAGCACTCCAGCGATCTCAAATCCAAACTCGCGCGCAGCCTCAATGGCCTGGATGGTCGAGCCGCCGGTGGTGCACACGTCATCCACGATCACCACTCGCGCCGGCTTCTGCCGAAAGCCTTCAATGCGCTGACCCATGCCGTGCGTCTTCTCGGCTTTGCGCACCAGAAAGCCATGCACCGGCTTCCCCTGCTGCGCACTGATGACCGATGTCGCCACCACGATCGGATCGGCACCCATGGTCAGCCCACCAATTGCGTCAGCGCGCCAACCCCGCGCGCCAATCTCAGCGAAGACCGCTTGCCCGGTAAGCAGTGCACCAGTGGCATCGAGCGTGGTCAAGCGGCAATCGATGTAGTAGTCGCTGGTGCCTCCGCTGGCAAGTTTGAATTCGCCCAGCCGAAATGACTTTTCGGCCAGCATCGCCAGGAGTTGTTCGCGCGCGTTTGTCATCCTGCTAACCATACCATCTCAATTGGCCAACTTCTCGAGGTTCCTGTAGTGGTCGCTAGCCAGCCACAGCATGCCAAAAAGTGCGAAGTTGTAACCACAATGCATGAGGAACGAGCTGGCCACCGAGTTGGTGCGCACGCGGGTCACCGTGAACACTATGCCGACCACGAAGATGCTTAAGATCGGCGCCCAGGCATAGCCTAACTGGGTTCCGTGAATGGCAGCGAAGGCAGCCGCCGTCAGCATGATGGCAATGCTCAAGCGGAATGCCCGCCGCAGTACGGGGTATAGCAGCCCGCGGAAAAACAGTTCTTCCAGCAGCGGCGCCAGGGTCATTCCAAAGATTGCCATCAGGTACGCGCTGGCGGCATCGGTAAAGTACTTGTCCATCGGCACCGACTTGGGAATGGGCAGAAAGCGCGACAAGCCATCGATGACTACCGCCAGGATGATCCCCGAGACGAAGAATGCCGGCGCGGAGACTCCCGGCCAATTCCAGTGGATCGCCTTCCCGAACCGCTCCGGGGTTCGCGTGACCGCACCAGAATAAACATGAACAAGAGCACAAGCGGGTAGGCCGCCGCTTGCCCGCCTATTACTACGCGCGCGTTGGTAGCGAGATCGGAAATCGGCATCTGCCGGTATCCGGGGATGGCATGCGCGATGAACATGGCGGCCGCGCCAAATCCGATCACCGCAACCGCCGTGAACACCAGCACTGCGAGTACATCCCAAGCCGACCAGGCAGGGAAGGACGGTTGCCTGTGCGGTGGGATAACCGGCTGCACGGCGTTACCTGAACCGGTTCCAGCGCGACGCCGAGATCTTCCGGCGCTATCGCCAGCGGATCGGGCAGGCTCGCACTCGGCTCGGGCGGGTTAAATGGCAGAGGCATGATTACTTGGTGACGCGGTAGGCCTTTCTCGCAACAGCAGCGCCAACATTAAGCCCGATGGTGGCCGTAGAACTTGCGTGGAAACCTCCTTGAATTTTTCCCGCTTCGGGAAACCGCATCAAGGTCCCCTAGCGAGGTTTCTACGCCACTCTAATTTTCTGGACAGCCTTCGGTGTCGTCATCAGCCTTCGCGTCGATCCTGGGGCACCCTAGAGCTTTCTAGATACATTTCTCTGGTAGCGACTGATGGCAAAATGATGGTTAAGCTATGTACCACCAAAAATCGGCTATTAATAGCGCTTAAGTGGTGCTGCGAGTCGACCTAGCCTGCTACTCCGCAAATCTTCACATCTTCGCCACATTACCCCTCACATTGGACGCCCGTGGTAGCAATTTGGCTAGGGTCTGTCCGGTATAAGACTTCTTCACTCGCGCTACCTGCTCGGGCGTGCCTTGGGCGACCACCGTCCGCCCTCCTCGCCACCCTCCGGCCCCAGGTCGATGATCCAGTCAGCATTGCGAATGACGTCCATATTGTGCTCGATGATGACGATACTATTCCCCAAGTCGGTCAGCCGGTGCAGAACTTCCAGCAACTTGCTGACATCGTCGAAGTGCAGTCCTGTTGTCGGCTCGTCCAGAAGGTACAGCGTTCTGCCGGTCTGGCGCTTGCTCAGCTCGCGCGCCAGTTTGATGCGCTGCGCCTCTCCGCCCGACAGCGTCACCGCCGACTGGCCGAGATGAATGTACCCCAGCCCAACATCCACCAGCGTCTGCAGCTTCTGCTTGATCTGCGGGATGTTCTCCAGGATCGGCAACGCGTCGGCCACCGGCGTCTCCAGTAGATCGGCGATCGAGTAGCCCTTGTACTTCACCGCCAGGGTCTCATGATTGTAGCGTTTACCGCCGCAGACCTCGCACAGCACGTACACGTCGGGCAGAAAGTTCATCGCGATTCGGCGCTGCCCGTCCCCCTGACAAGCTTCGCAGCGTCCGCCGGCAACGTTGAACGAGAAGCGGCCGGCCTTGTAGCCGCGCTCGCGCGACTCCGGCAGCATGGCATAGAGATCGCGAATTTGGGTAAAGACGCCGGTGTACGTAGCGGGATTCGAACGCGGCGTGCGGCCAATGGGCGACTGGTCGATGCGGATGACCTTGTCGATGAACTCGGTTCCGGCGATGGACTTGTGGGCGCCCGTCTCTTCGCGCGAGCCGTAAAGCGATTTCGCCAGCGCACGATAAAGTATGTCGTTGACCAAGGTTGACTTGCCCGAACCCGATACGCCGGTCACCACGGTCATGACGCCCAGAGGAAAACTGACGTCGAGATTCTTCAGATTGTTCTCTCTCGCGCCGAGGATCGTAATGGCTTTGCCGTTCGGCTGCCGTCGCGCGTAACGATACGTAATCTGCTTCTGTCCCGAGATGTACTGCCCGGTCAGCGAGCCCGGAGTTTCCTCGATTTGCTCGGGCGTACCGCTGGCCACCACTTCACCGCCATGGCGTCCAGCGCCCGGCCCGAGATCGATGACGTAATCGGCGCGCCGGATCGTGTCTTCGTCGTGCTCGACTACTAGCACCGTGTTGCCCAAGTCGCGCAGCGATTCCAGTGCGTGCAGCAGGCGGTCGTTGTCGCGATGATGCAAGCCGATGGAAGGCTCGTCGAGCACATACAGAACGCCGCGCAGCTTCGATCCGATCTGTGTGGCCAGCCGAATACGCTGCCCCTCGCCTCCGCTCAACGTGGCCGCCGAACGATTGAGCGAGATGTAGCCCAGCCCGACCGCGTTGAGAAAGCCCAGCCGCTCGGCAATCTCTTTGCGAATTCGCCCGGCTATCTTTTCCTCGCGCTCGGAGAGTTTGATCTTGTCTGCCGCTTCCACGGCGCGCGATACCGGCAGCGCGGTGAACTCGGAGATCGACATGCCATTTACCTTCACGGCCAGGCTTTCAGCGCGCAGCCGCTGTCCATGACACGCTGGGCATGTGGTCGCCGACATGTGGTCCAGTAGCCAGTCGCGGTAGGCCTCGGAGGAACTATCCTCCATCGCCTGGCGAAGGTAGGCAAACACGCCGAGGAAGCCGCCTCTCTTTTTCTCGCTTTGCTCCGGCCCGTAGAGAATCAGGTTCTGCGTCTTGCGCGGCAGTTGCTCGAACGGCGTGGTGAGGCTGAATCCATAGGCCTCTGCCGCCAACTGCAATATGTGGATGAGATTCTGCGATGCCGAACCCGGGCCCAAGTGCGCCGTCCAGCAGCGGCTTCGACCAGTCGGAGATGACCTTCGCCGGATCGAAATCGTACTTGCTGCCCAGCCCGTTGCACTCCGGACACGCGCCGTACATACTGTTGAACGAAAACGAACGCGGCTCCAGCACCGGGACGTTGATGCCGCACTCGGGGCATGCCAACTTGGATGAGTACAGGTGCTCCTCGCCGCCGACCACTGCGACTTGCACCAATCCGTTGGCCAGCTTCATCGCCAACTCGACCGACTGCGCCAGGCGATGCTCGATTCCCGGCTTCACCAGCAGCCGGTCAACCACTAGTTCGATGGTGTGGTTCTTGCGCTTGTCCAGCTTGATCTCGTCATCGGCAATGTTGCGCAACTCGTTGTCGATGCGGGCGCGCGTGAAGCCCTGCTGCGCCAGCTTGTCGAGTTCCTTCTTGAACTCGCCTTTGCGCCCGCGAACGATGGGCGCCATGATCATCACCCGGTCCTCGGGCTTCAGGTCCATCACTCGTTGCACAATCTGGTCGGCCGACTGCCGCGAGATGGCGCGTCCACATTGCGGACAATGCGGCACTCCGATGGAGGAATACAGCAGGCGCAAGTAGTCGTAGATTTCGGTGATGGTGCCTACAGTGGAACGCGGGCTACGGCTGGTCGTCTTCTGCTCGATGGCAATAGACGGGCTCAATCCGTCAATGCTGTCCACATCGGGCCGCTCCATCTGGTCGAGAAACTGGCGCGCATAAGCAGACAGCGTCTCGACGTAGCGGCGTTGGCCTTCCGCATAAATCGTGTCGAAGGCAAGCGACGATTTGCCCGAGCCGCTAAGGCCGGTGATGACGGTCAGAGTGTTGCGCGGAATCTGGACGCTGATGTTCTTCAGGTTGTGCTGACGCGCCCCGCGAACTGTGATGCTGGTGATACCCATGGATGACTGCTGGTTCGAATCCCCGCTACAGCGAACCTCGCCTCAATTCGAGCCGAAAAATGCGCTTGCGTTCTTCGGGCTCCGGCCCGGGAACCGCGCCTTCAGCGTGATGCACTGCTCTGGAAACTTCGTGAGAGGGAGAACACAACTCTACTTACGTATCTTAGTTGCCAACAGCAAGACCGGTCAACGCAAGGTAAAGTGGTTTCATCACAGTAGATGATCGCTCGGGGCCGCAGATTCAAACCGACGCCGAGCGACACCGGGAATCAAGGAAGCCTAGAGGTGTTCCAGCAATCATCTCGCGGCTTTCGGCGCATCGAAAGAAAGAACGATATGGCCACTTTTCTGCTCTCGACCCTGCTGCTGTTCACCATCGTTGCTGCATTCGCCTTCGGGGTGGCAACGGGATATTGGGTGATTTGCGGAGTCTTGAACTTATTTCATCCCCGCCGTATTCAGGACAAATCATCGAGCGCGCCAGCCCTGGCCCCGACAGCCAGCGGGGACTAGACGAGCCTGAAGAGAATTGGATTAGCTACTGTGCGTTTCTAGCTTTGCCGTTATCACTCGTCGCTGCCCCATACGTCACTGACAAACCATCGCCGCAGGCGTGAAATTCTGATGGGTGTCTCGGGAGAAGATTCCCGGCCTTTTTCCCACCCACTCTGGCCGAGTCGCGCGGCGAGAACAAGACCTCGAGCTTCCTCCTCCCAAGGCATCTTCAGCGCGCCCATTTCGTTGGTTCGTTTTCTTTCCGCAAACAGCGAGGATGTAAGCTAATGCACAACAAGGGGCGATTTCCAAATGTGTTTTTCGGCGCGAGGCTGCGACCGGACAGCGCGGCGTTCGCCATCATGGTTCTGCTGCTGTTCCTCATCTTCGTATTCTTGTTCCTAACTCTCACCGCGCGGCCCGCGCAAGGCCAAACCTTCCGGGTTCTCTACAGCTTTACTGGTGGAACAGATGGGTGGATGCCTTATGCCGGTTTAACCATGGACAGCGCAGGAAATCTCTATGGACGACGTTACATGGCGGTGGCGGTGGGGTCGTAAGCTACGGTACCGTGTTCAAGCTTTCGAAGAGCGCGTCCGGCTGGAGTGCGACCGTACTGCATGCTTTCAATGGAAACGACGGTGGTTTTCCCGCTGCGAGAGTGATTTTCGGTCCGGACGGTAGTCTTTATGGCACGACAAACGCAAACGTCTTTAGCCTAAAACCAGCCCGTCCATGTTCGGTAGCAATGTGCAATTGGACCGAAACCGTGCTCAAAAGTTTTCCACCGTGCATTGACGCTGGTGGCGATGGGTGTGCCCCTGGAAATGGTGACCTCATCTTCGACCGAGTAGGCAACATTTACGGAACGACGCAAGTAGGGGGAACGCTCTGCCTTAGTGATTACCCGTACGGTTGTGGTGTGGTCTATGAGTTAACGCCCTCCAGTGGGGGCTGGACCGAAAGTATCCTTCATCGTTTCACCGGCGGAAGTGACGGGTATTGGCCAATGGCAGGTGTCACCTTGGATCAGGCTGGCAACCTTTCCGGCACTACCACGGCCGGCGGCGGTCAATTCGGCGGAGTCGTCTATCAATTGTCGCCATCTGGCTCCGGCTGGAGCGAGGGCATTCTTCACAGTTTCAGTGGAGGCGACGGAACAAATCTCATTGGCGGCGTAATCCTTGACCCTTCGGAAAATCTCTACGGCGCGACCACCCAATTTGGTCCGGGTGATGGCGGCACCGTTTACAAGCTTTCCCCCTCGTGGGGACTGACTATTCTTTATAGTTTTGGCCAATTCACAGGGGGTTCCTCGGCGAGCTTACTTATGGACGCGGCTGGTAATCTCTACGGTACGACGAGCGGCCAGTACGGGGGAGGCGGAAGTGTTTTCAAACTGACACGCTCAGGGTTGGGGTATACATATACCTCGCTCCACGACTTTACGAAAGGCAGCGACGGAGGCAACCCGCAGGGTGTCGTAATAATGGATTCGAGTGGCAATCTCTACGGCACGGCCTCTCAAGGCGGCAGTCACAACTGCGTACCGATTGGTTGCGGCGTGGTGTGGGAGATCACACCGTAACTAACATTAGCGGCCGACACCCTGAATTAGATGTCGGCCGTTGCATTTGAAACAGGCGCCCTATTCCCCCGCCACTGTCATGCCATCAATCCTCAGCGTCGGTGACGCGATGGCGCCGCGGAATTCCAGGTCGTTGCCGATTTCCGCGATGTTGAAGAACATGTCTTTCAGATTTCCGGCGACGGTGATCTCTTCCACGGGATAGGTCAGTTCGCCGTTCTCGATCCAAAGGCCGCTGGCGCCGCGCGAGAAGTCGCCGGTCACCAGGTTCACGCCGAAGCCGAGGAACTCGGTGACGAACAGCCCTTCCTTGATGTCGGCGATGATCTCTTGCAGGCTCTTCGCACCCGGCTGAAGAAAGAAGTTGCCCGGCCCGATGCCCGGCGTTCCCGCCAGTCCGCGCGAGGCATTGCCGGTGGTCTGCAAGTTCAGCTTCTTGGCGGTGTAGGTATTCAGCAGGTACGACTTGAGCACGCCGTTTTCGACCACGACCGTCTTGCGGCTGGGCACGCCTTCGGAGTCGAACGGGCTGGTGCCAAAGCCGCCGCGCATGGTGCCGTCGTCGATAACGTTGATGTTATCGCCCGCAATCTTCTCGTTCAGCTTGCCGGTGAGGAACGACGCGCCGCGATAGATGGAGTCGCCATTGACCGCCTCGAAGATGTGGCCGACCAGCGCGCCCGCGACGGTGTGCTCGAAGACGATGGGAACTTTCGCGGTCTTGACCTTGCGCGCCCCAATACGCCGCAACGTCCGCTGCGCGGCGATCTGGCCAACTTTTTCCGGCGACTCCAGCTTTTTCAGCGTCATCGCGACTGAGTACCAGTAGTCGCGCTGCATCGACGAACCTTCCACCTGTGCGATTGGCACCGCCGAAACCGAGCAATAGGATCGGCGCGAGTCGCCGATGAATCCATGCGAATTGGCCAGCACCTTGTAGCCGACAGCCGCGTCGAAGGTGCCGCCCTCGGAGTTGATGATGCGCGGGTCGGCATCGAGAGCCGCTTTCTCGGCACGGCGTGCGTAGTCGATGCGATCGGCCGTGGAAAGCGAGTAGACATCGTCATAATAAAGCTCGAGGTCGCCTTCGAGTTGGCCGAGTTGCGCTGGCTCGGGAATTCCGGCGAACGGATCTTCGCTGGTCACCTTGGCCAGCGCCAGCGCCGAATCCACCATCTGCTTCACGCCGTCTGGTGTCAGGTCGCTGGAATAGGTGCTGGCGGCGCGCTGTCCGAAAAAGACGCGGACGCCAATGGCCTTGGAGCCGGATTCCTTCAGCGTCTCCACTTCGCCAAGCCGAACGACGGTGGAGAATTCGCTGCCGTCCATGGCGACCGCTTCGGCGGCGGTGGCTCCGCCTTGCATAGCGCGGCGCACAACGTCGGCGGCAATTTCCTTCAGGTCGGCTGAGACAGTTTGGATGGCGCTGGCGCTTTCCTGGGTTGAAACATTCATGAGATTAAATTCTTCCCTCAGCAGTCCCACTTTGTGGGACATCAAAAGCGAATTAACTGCGCATTTTTACGGATACGGCTTAGAAACAATCTGTTCGTGTCGAGGCGATTCATCTAAGCAAACTTAGCTCTCGTGCAGTCCTATAAATGCCGGAGCGAAGTAAACCGAAACGCCTCAGGGGCTAAAGCCCAGTTCGTACCTCGCCATTTACGGCACGGCTGAAGCCATGCCCCTTCAAAGACGGATTTAAGAATGGCTTTTTCAATTGCTCTGTCAGAATCCGTGCTGATCCGTGTAAATCCGCGGTTGAATTCTTGCCTTACCCGCCCGTCCCGCCGACGGTCAGCCGATCCACCTTTAGCGTGGGGATTCCCACGCCGACCGGCACCGACTGTCCATCCTTGCCGCAGGTGCCGACGCCTTCGTCGAGTTGCAGATCGCTGCCCACCATCGACACTTTGGTCAGCACGTCCGGCCCATTGCCGATGAGCGTCGCGTTCTTCAGCGGCGAAGTGATGATGCCATTCTCGATCAGGTAGGCTTCCGAAGCGGAGAAGACGAACTTGCCGTTGGTGATGTCGACCTGCCCGCCGCCGAAGTTCGCCGCATAAACGCCGTATTTCACCGACTTAATAATGTCTTCCGGCGAGTCCTGTCCGGCGAGCATGTACGTGTTGGTCATGCGCGGCATGGGAATGTGCTGATAGCTCTCGCGACGTCCATTGCCGGTGTTGGGAATGCCCATTAAGCGCGACGACAGTTTGTCGGAAAGATAACGTTTTAGAATACCGTTTTCGATGAGCACCGTATTCTCGGTCTGGTTGCCTTCGTCGTCGACGTTGAGCGAGCCACGACGTCCCGCCATGGTGCCATTGTCTACAACCGTGCATTTGTCACTGGCGACTCGCTGGCCCATCATTCCGGAAAACGCAGAGGTCTTCTTGCGATTGAAATCGGCTTCGAGGCCGTGTCCGATAGCCTCATGCAGCAGAATCCCGGGCCATCCCGGACCGAGCACCACTTCCATCTCGCCAGCCGGCGCCTCGCGCGCATCGAGCTGAATGATGGCCTGCCGCGCCGCTTCCTTGGCGAAGTGCTCAGGCGATGCTTCTCCCTGAAAATAATCCAGAGGCACGCGTCCACCGCCGCCCGCCGTGCCACGCGCCGAGCCAGCAACCTCATCTTTGGCGATGCAGAAGACGCTCATACGCGCCATCGGTTGCGCATCCTCGGCGAAGCTGCCGTCAGACCCAATCACCAAAATGCGCCGTAGATCGTCGGCATAACTCACGCGCACTTCATGGATTCGCGGATCGTAGGCGCGCGCCGCCTTGTCGGCACGCTGCACCAGATCAACCTTGGCCAGCACGTCGGCCTCAACCGAAGGCAGCGGCACCGGATAAAGATTATGGGCCGGCTTGTCAGTAAGACCAACCACCGGTTGCTTTGCGGGACCACTGGCGATGAGGGCCGCGGTCTTAGCGGCGTGCAGGAGGCGCTCCGGCGAGAGGTCGTCGGTGTAGGCATAGCCGGTGCGTTCCCCGGACAGTACGCGTACCCCACAGCCTACCGAAATCCCTTGGGTGGCAGACTTCACCATGCTCTCGTCCAGCGAAACCGAGGTGGATGTTTCGTATTCAAAATAGAGGTCGGCGAAATCGCCGCCAGCGGAAAGCGCCGCGGAAAGGTAGCGTTCGATATCGGCTTGCGCCAGTCCGTAACGGTCGAAGAAAAACTTCTTATCCATAGTCACACTCGATTGGATGTCCGGCCGCCCCAGAAGACGCGACGGACAGCCGAACTCCGAACCTTTGATTATCACACACAGCTGTGCGCTTGAACCGTGCGGTACGGTCGCAGTTGGATTACCCTTCTCGTGAAGAACAAGTCTGGGTAAGGCTTTTGCGGGTTTCTGGGGAATCAAAAAGCAGGTATCTTAATCTGGATCTGGGGGAACGACGGCCCAATCAACTAAAAAATGCGTGGTTGATACCCCGATCCGCCGACTTGGAACAGCGGGAAGATAAGGAACTCTCCGCCGCTCTTTCGAGAAATACAAGGGTCGACCCTGGAAGGTGCGCGTCCCTCCATGCAAAAAAGTACCATCTCGCCCAGGCATCTGACCAAGCTTCTGGAGCAATTTCTGGCCGACGCGCCGCAGGCGGTGGCCGTGGAAGACGGCGAGCTGCTCTTCGAATTCGCCACCGCGAAATATTCCGTGACTGGTGAAGACAAGTGTGTTCTCCATCTGTGGTCAGAGGAGCGCAATACCGTGCGCCGCGTGCTTGTCGCAGAAGTGAAGGGCCGCACGCTGCGCATGACCGTGCTACGTTTCGGGAAGGCCCAGCCCAAAACGCTGGAGATCTGTGCCGACCGAGACCGTCGCAATGGCGCCGCCAAGCAGGCGGCCCGCATCCAGTATCAACACCTGCTGGAAAGAGTTCTGCGGCGCGAGTATCCCGGCTTCAAAATCGAGAACCTAAGCAGCAGCCCCGATCTGGAGCACTCGCTAAGCCCGGTGTACACGCGCGCGTTGCTGCGGGTTGGTCAATCGGCATTTGCGGCGCTTGGGGTCAATGCCGAGGAGACGCAGTCGTGCGTGGATGCGGTGCTTACGTTCGGCATTCTCTGGATGGACTACCAGCGGCAGCAACTTGCTGGACGAGCGCATGTGGAAGGCCTGAAGCTGTTTCTGCCGCCGGGACGGGCGGAGATTGTTCGCCAGCGCGCGGCGCATCTGCATCCTGACGCAGCCAAGTGGCAGGCATACGAACTCGATGAACGGTCGGGGCTGTGCGTGCCTCTCGATCTTGCCGATACCGGCAACATCATCACTCGCCTGACGCATGCCGTCGATGCCGAGGGTGCGCGACAACGCTTCGCGGCTTCCATTGCGCGCATTCATTCGCTGGCCCCTGCGGCCGAGATCACGGTTGAATCCGCTTCGGAGATCGTGTTTCGCCTCTTCGGCCTGGAATTTGCGCGCGCTTGCCTGACGCCGCTTTCAGGCTCGTTCCGCAATGCCGAGTCGATTCTCTTCGGTATTGGCGCGGCGGAGTATGTCCTCGACGAAAGTACCGAAGCGCTGTTTCGCGAGCTGGTACAGGGGATTCTTGAGCAACGTCATCCTGGCGGCTCCTCCACCAACTTGTTCTTTCGCCTTGCACCCGAGCGCTGGCTGGAGACCCTGATCACGCGCGACGTTCGCCTCATCGATGAACGGCTCGACGGCCGCTTCGTGTACTCGCAGGTACCGGCGTTTTCGGCCTCCGATCGTGCCATGCTCGACGTGCTTACCTGCACCCTTGACGGCAGGCTGGCCATCCTGGAGTTGAAGGCCAACGAGGACATCCATCTCCCACTACAAGGCCTTGACTACTGGGCGCGAGTGCTCTGGCATCAGCAGCGCGACGAATTCGCGCGCAACGGATACTTCGCCGGACGCGAACTCTCCAGCGCCCCGCCACTGTTGTTCCTGGTTGCCCCAGCATTACGAGTGCATCCCGCCAGCGACGTCCTGCTCCGCTACCTCTCTCCCCGAATCGAGTGGACGCTGGTGCAGGTCGATGAGCGCTGGCGCGGTCGCGTGCGGGTGGTGAACAAGAAACACCCACAGAAACTTTAACCGCAGATTGGCGCGGATGACGCGGGTTTTATGAGGTCTTGTGGTAATCGAACCTTGTTCTGCAACATCTCGTCTGAAGCACTTCACCGTTACAGATGCCGTCATCGGTGCGTTTTACGATGTGTACAACAAACTGGGCCACGGCTTTCTGGAATCGGTTTACCGCGAAGCGACGATGGTCGCGCTGCGCTCGAAGAATGTCCCGGTGGAGCGGGAGAAAACCGTAAATGTCGAGTTTCGTGGCGAAACTGTTGGAGTGTTTCGCACCGACCTAGTAGTGGAGAACTGTGTTGTTGTCGAACTAAAATGCGCCCGCACGATCGACAGCAATCACGAAGCACAGTTGCTAAATTACCTGAAAGCGACAAAGTTCGAAGTTGGGCTGCTTCTGAATTTCGGCGTGAAGCCGCAGTTCCGGCGAATGATTCTGGAAACTGCGCGTAATCGTCGCCTCTGAGTCTTCCCCGAAACTGTGTCGCCACCAGACTAGCCACGCGATGGTACGCAATTGTACAGGTCCGTCTCCAATAAGGGAGTAAGAACACAAAGAAACATCCGCGAGCTCCGCGCAATCCGCGGTCGATTTGCTTTACGTAATCCCAGCTTCACCTGCCCGGAAGCGCCAGTAATCCCCGGAGGTCTCGCTTAGATCGCCGGCGGGCTTCTCGCCGCGGAAGACCCGCGATACCCCACGCACCACACGCCGCATTGGCAGTTCGCCATTTTCCGCTAGAAACAATTCTCCAACCTTGATGGTGCGGTAATACCAGCGCTTCAGCAGCGCCAGGTGCTCCATCCACTCCAGCGCCGAGCGCAGCTTGGGGGCTTCAACCGCTGCCAGCGCCTCGGTGATGCGCGACTCCATCGACTGCGGCTTGGAAGCGAGTTGTGCGGCCTCGGTTTGCTTTCCAATGTTGAGGTTCACCGGAGCACAGATGCGTCCCGCGACAATCTTGAACAGCGCTATCGATTCGCGCTCCGCCGAAGGCTGCACCATCACACCGTCTAGTTCGTCCAGCCGGCGCACGATCTCCGGCAATTGCGCGACAGCGGCCTTCACTTTCTCCAGTCGCGTGTGCAGCGCGGCGGCCCCCTCGAAATCGAGATTGGTGGAGGCATCGTCACGCTGCCGCTCGATCTCGCGCACCATTGACTTCCCGCCGGTTTCGAAAAACTGTTGTACGCGCCCCACTTCCGCGGAGTACTCTTCGTCGGTGCATCCCTTGAAGCAGGGCGCCAGGCACATCTTCATCTCGGAATAAATGCAGCCAGGAAATGCAGGATCGGGATTCAGGTCGAAGGTACAGCGGCGCATCTTGAACAGGTCGAGGGCGTCGTTGGCGAATTTCTCGGCGGCAACGCGAGTGGCGAATGGGCCGAAATATTGCGCGTTGCCTCTCATTCCCCCGCTGCCCTTCGGTCCCCCGCTCTTCATTCCAGCGATGCGCGTAGTAACCGTCGCGCGCGGGTAAGAATTGTCGAGGATCAACTTGACCAGCGGCGCAAAACGCAGGCGGAGGCGTTTGTCGTAGGTCTTGGGGAATTCGCGACGGAGGGTTTGATAGAGCAGGAACGAAGCTTCGAAGTCCGACCCCGTGGCCGTCCACTCCACCCAGCGCACGCGGTCGCGGAGATTCAGCTTGCGGGTCTGTCCATCGACGGAGCCAAGCAGGCGCTGCGAGCGTCGCCGCAAGTTAGAGGTCTTGCTGACGTACGGCTCGCTGGCCTCGTCCTCCCCACGTAGCAGAAACACCGCGGCGCTCGCCGGCACAGCGGCAAACAGCTCAGCGTCGCGGTCAGGAACGAATTCCAGGCGATACGACAGCACAAGAGTGATTGTATTGCAACGAAGAAAGAGCCAAGGGCCAGGAAGTAGCGATTTCAGTGTCCTCTCGCTAAGCCAATAGGATTGGACGCTTGTGAAATGGCGATTCATCAACAACTAGGCTCGCAGGCCGAGCCAACCTGCAACTTATGCACGTAGTCATCGAGACGCTGTATGCCCATTGTCCAAGGCCACGGAGTCTGAAGGACCTGACTGCGGGTGAAAATCGTCCATCCATCTGTCTGTGTTATGCAATCCCGGCAGCTATCTGTTCTGAAGTGGTTCTGATGGGTCTGGCACGCGATAAACGTGCAATACCACCCTGCTTTCCCTCCTCTGACAAAGCTATCGAAGATGAGAATCGATAATCCGTTTCGCTGTCCTTCGATTACATTCCAGACCTGTCTAATATCGTTCATGGGGTAGCTCCGCAGGGGAAACGAAGCTGGAAGAGGAGGGCTGACCTCGTTGGAAAAGGAGAACCATACCCTCGAAAACCTCAAGGTGGTGGGACCGATGTACCGAAACCCCCATTTGGCAGCGAGTGCCCTCATGCGCTTGGCACGAACAAACAGGATGCCTTTGAGGAAGCCAGAGAGGACTGCCACCACTACCAGAGCGTAACCAATGATTGAGGGCAAATCAGCCAATGAACTCATTTAGCAGCATCTTGTGTGAACTCATTTAGCAGCATCTTGTGCGGAGCCGGGCCCAAGGTTCCACGTAACGGAAGATGAAGAACCCATTACACCACTACTGCCCAGCAAGACGCTATGACGCAGATCACGAAAGCAGTGGTCGATGATGATTGGGGTTATCAGGCCATTACGCAAGGAATGCCCGTCCAAGCAGCCTAGCTATTTCTTCTTGTGTTGCGCAGGGTCACCCGCGTCGGCGAGTCGTGCCGACGAAATTGCGCTTGTTTGGAATGCTCGCGAAAGTCGAGACCCTCGATCTCCACCTTCTTGCACATCTCATGCAGCCGCGAGCGCATGCGCTCGCCAATGCGGTCGCCCAGGGTCTCACGGCGGGCGGCGCGATCGGCGGCCGAACGGCTGCCCAGGTTGTCGACTTCCACCCGGTCCTGCTCGGGCTTATCGGGAAAGTTGGTGGTGATGATGGTGGTCCTGTTGTTGTTGTAGCGGCTGTTGAGAACGTAGTTGACGGTGTCGAAGACCCATTCCGTGCTGCGCACCGCACCCAGTTCATCGAGCACCAGCACCTCGACGTCGAAGACGGGACGGAGGATCTCCATTTCAGTCGCCTGTACCGACGGGTTGTAGGAATTTTGAATGGACTTCAGCAGCTCGCGATAATCGCAAAACAGGCAGTAGATGCCCTTCTCGCGAATCAAGTCTTTCACGATGCCGACCGCGAGGTGCGTTTTGCCGACGCCGACCGACCCGACAAACAGCAGGCCGGTCTGGTCGGTGGGATACTCCTCGACAAACCGTCCCGCGAGAAGC
Organism: uncultured Acidobacteriaceae bacterium; assembly: GCA_963721155.1. Taxonomy (GTDB): domain Bacteria; phylum Acidobacteriota; class Terriglobia; order Terriglobales; family Acidobacteriaceae; genus Bog-257. Next base: position 350,237 of record CAVRID010000014.1, read on the forward strand.
CGCGCGTGGCCGATACTCTGCTGCTTCTTGTCGTCCGGGTCGTACTGAAAGTTAGAAAGTTCGCAGTGTTCGTAGCGCGGCGGGATGTGCGCAGCGTCCAGCAGACGCCCGCCGCGGTCCCGCACGCGACATTCACAGCGCACGGCCTCGCGCTCTTTGTCGCGCTCGATAGTCTGCCATCCAGTGCCGCCGCAGATCGGACAGGTCTCGGTCATGATGGTCACGAGTTTGAATCTAATGCCGGACGGCGCGCTGCGCAACGGGGACGGACGGGAGGACCGAATGAAAGGGCAGGAAAAGTTGTGCAGGTCTGTGTAAATCGAGGAAGAAAAACTTAACCGCGGATTTACACGGGTCTCGCGGATAAGCCTGTTAAAGAAAATTACACAAACAATCCGCGTTCTCCGCGCGATCCACGATTGGCTTCGGTTATCCTTTTGCGCGAGAAGAAAAACCCTTCACCACGGATTTCGCGGATCATCACGGATAAATCCAAAAGAAACAAAAGCAAGATAAATCCGTGAGAATCCGTGTCAATCCGTGGTTAAGTAAGTTCATCAAAAATCAAAACAACGGGCTGCTGCGGAACAGGACGAATGGGTGGATCGTATGAAAGGACAGGAAAAGCTGTGGGTCTATACATCGGGGAAGAAAAACCCAACCGCGGATTTCGCCGATCTCACGGATAAATCTGTAAGAAAAAACCTCTCAAACAATCCGCGTTCTCTGCGCAATCCGCGGTTCGCTCTTACTTCCTACTGCGTGGCGACGAGGTGCTCTTTGGACGCGGGGAAGATGTCGTAAACATAATCGTGAACCGCCAAAGCAGCAGGTTTCATGGCGCCTGCCTCGATCCGCTTCACGATTTCCTCGCGCGACAGATCGAAAACGGCTGTGAGGATTTGCTTCCCTTCTTCAGCATTGGCCTGCGCTAGCAAGAACAGCACGCGCGCGCTGTGCTGTATGTACTTCGGCGAAAGCAGTTGCCGCTTCAGAAGTTCCATGATCAGCGGTGCTTTTGACCGGTCAAAGCGTCCCGGATCACCCCTCCGGTCCAGTTCAGCAAAGAACTCGGCGGTCCATTCGTTGTGATAATCCCACACTTTCTGGAAAAGCTCCTTGGCGAAGCGACTCCCCGCCTTCACCTGTTCAGTGCTTGGCGCAAGCACCACGCCGTCTTTCGTGAGCGCCGGCCGCTGGAAGTATCCATCTTTGGTGATGACCGCTTGATGACGTACCAACGTCCATAGCCACGAAACGTCGATGCGGTACGTGGCCAAATCGTTCATGAAACGCTGCTTCAGTTCGTAATCGTCGATGGCAGCGGCGAAGTTGCCGTTCAGGATCTGAAACCCGTAGTTTGCGGCCATGTAGAAGGCATGCTGGACATGCTCGATGGTAATGTCGCCCTTGGGCACGCCGTAAATGGCGTTCCACAGCTCCGGCGACAACAGCTTCTCCGGTGTGTCCAACGAGTCCTTGCTGAGGAAGGCCGGCGTGATCTTGCCCTGCGTGTTCAGCAAGGCGCGCGACTCGAGCAACGCCCGCTCCGAGTCTGCCAGGCCGCTGGCAACCGTGGGCACGGCTTTCCCGTTTGCATCCACAGTCTCGCGCGGCGCATCCAGCAAGGTCTGCAACTCCGATACCGGCGCGCGCAGCGGTCCATTTCCCGCAGCCACGTAGGCGGCCTCCGGACTCGCAACCCAGCTTTGGCGATAGGCGTCGTAAAGCCGTCCCTTGACGCGTCCCGCAAGAATATCTTCCAGGCTAACCTGCTGCCCTGCGGGGATAGGCTCGTCGGGCACGAACATCAGCCCGAGCAATCGCTCGCGGAGCTTGTCGATGGCGACCGCGCGCAGCGCCAGCGGGTTATACCGCGAGCGGCCATAGACATCGCTTGGGGCATAGATCATCACGGCTGCCATGCCGCCAATCGGCGCACCCTGCGTGAGTTCGCCATTCTTCATGCCCGCCATGAGCATGATGAGCGCGTTGTAACGCTGGTAGGCGATCATGTTCGGCGAAGCCATGCCGATGTTTTGCGGATCAGGAAACACGCCGTTCGGGTCGTCCTTCCACATCTCGATGAGGCTGCCGAGGTAGTCCCAGCGGCCGACGTTGGTACCCAGCAGCCTCCGCCGGAAGACCCACGCGATCGCCGGCAGATAACGGCCACCATTGCCTTCCTCGTAGAGAATTTTGATTTTGAACGTGCCGGCCGGGACGCCGATGGTTCCTTCCATCCGCGACAGCAACCTTTCTACGATGAGCGCTTCCCGAGGCGTCTGCATCTTCGGGATGTAAAAATACACGCCGGTGCCAGCGCTCCTCAGGGCCTCGTAGTTGTTCAACACCCAGAGAACGACCAGCACAATCAGGCCGGGAGCGGGTTCGGCATCAACGGTGACCTGATCGTAGAGCACGTGAATGCTAGGGGGACGCACCAGTCGCGTGGGCCACTTCTGCGGCGGCGTGTTGATTTTGTAAGCACGCGTCTTGTCCTTCTTTACTACTTCGTATGGCTTGCTCGTCCAGCGGCCTTGAAAAATGTCTTTGGCGTTCTGCAGAGCGGCAAACATTCCCACCGGCTGGTCCTTAGGTGCGCCCTGAGGCTGGAAGTGCGAGGGCGAGGCGTCTTCAAAATCCGGCATATTCTGGGGCGCGGCGCTATTCAGTGCGTTGAACGCCATATCCAGCGGATGCCACGGACCGGTGAGCTCCAGTCCCGGATTTTTCAAGGGATGCACGTCGGCGGGGATGGGTACTTCGTCGTTGAGCCGCCAGCGCCATTCACTCTCGTGGCCCAGGAAGTTGTCGATCATGCCTTGAACAATCTGACGAAATGTCCAGGAGCGTCCCGTGACCGGGTCGTCGAATATCTCCTCGCACCGCGGCCAGCCGTATTTGCTAGCTACCGGCTCCTGACTCTCTAGTAGTGCTCGCCGCGCACTTAGGGCCTCGGCGATGGCAGGACGCAATTCGCGGGTAAGCGTCGCCAGTGTTTCTTCGACGTTGATCTCTCGACCATTGATGTTCTTGCTTCCGAACAGCTCGGGGAATTGCTGCAGAGTGTCTTGCCGGATCATGGGCCCGCCTCCCGCGTGGTTTCAGACGCCAGTGTAGTGCTCGTCCATAGTGCAGTCAAAGTACGGAGATCACAGAGGGCTGTGGCTAAAACGCAGAGTTTCGACCCGTCCTGAAAAAAGGCAACCACGGATTTCGCGGATGAACACGGATTAGGCGTTTCACGAGGTATGTTGTTTTTGAAGAGGCTCGGCTTCACAGTTTTGCTGAAAACTCGATCTCGGCGGCATTAGAAGGGGCGTACCTTCAGGGACGCCGTTATAAAACTTTTATATTTGTCATCACGAGCGGGCTCCAGCCCGCGACTGATCTGCTGTGGTGAGTTTTTCAGCAAACTTCAAGCCCACAAGCGCCGCATTCCAAAACAACCACCGATTTCGCGGATAAATACGGACAAGGCTTCACAATTAAGTCCCGAAGATCGTGATCAGATCGGTGTCATCCGTCTCAATCCGTGGTTAAGTCCTCTTTGGTCTTTCGTCGGAACCCAGGATGAAGCCAGACTCCCGGCATCTCGCGCGACGCCACCCCCAATCTACGCATCTAATTTAAGGCGCAAAATTTTGACAGCGCCACCTCATACATGGACAGATACCTTTGCATTCATTGCCATTTTTATCAGCCGCCGCGCGAAAACCCCTGGCTCGAATCGATTGAGCTACAGGAGTCGGCGTATCCCTACCACGACTGGAACGAACGCATTACGGCGGAGTGCTATGCCGCAAACGCCAGTTCGCGCATACTGACGGCCGACAATCGCATTACCCGCATCGTCAACAACTATTCGCGGATCAGCTTTAATTTTGGTCCCACGTTATTGTCGTGGCTGGAAGAACACTCGCCCGACACCTACCAGGCGATCCTGACTGCCGATAAGGAAAGCCAGCAGCGATGCTCCGGACACGGCAACGCTATCGCACAGGTGTACAACCATATGATCATGCCGCTGGCGAACCGGCGTGACAAGCAGACGCAGGTAGTTTGGGGCATTGGCGATTTCGAGCACCGCTTCGGACGCAAGCCCGAAGGCATGTGGCTGGCGGAAACCGCCGTCGATGTGGAGACGCTGGAAGTCCTCGCCGAGCATGACATCAAGTTCACGGTACTGGCGCCATCGCAGGCCCACAATGAACGCCGTGTTGGAACCACGAAGTTCAAGAATGTGGAAGGCGGCAAGATCGACCCGACGCGACCCTACATTTGCAATCTGCCGTCAGGGCGCAGCATTAACCTGTTCTTCTACGACGGGCCTATCTCGCGCGCGGTCGCCTTCGAAGGGCTGCTGGACAATGGCGAGACCTTCGCCAACCGGCTGCTCAGCGGATTTGCCGACAATCGTCGCTGGGCCCAGCTGATGCACATCGCCACCGATGGCGAGACCTACGGCCATCATCATTCCAAGGGCGATATGGCGCTGGCCTACGCGCTGCACCACATCGAAAGCAACAACCTGGCGAAGCTCACCAATTACGGCGAGTATCTGGAGATCAACCCGCCAACTCATGAAGTGGAGATTCTGGAAAATACCGCTTGGAGTTGCGTCCACGGCGTGGGCCGCTGGAGCCGCGACTGCGGCTGTAACAGCGGCGGCAAGCCCGGATGGAACCAGGCCTGGCGCGCTCCGCTGCGCGCCGCCTTCGATTACCTTCGTGACGAGCTGTCTCCGGAGTACGAGCGCAAAGCCTCGGAGTTGTTGCACGATCCATGGCAGGCGCGCGATGAGTACATAAACGTGGTACTGGATCGCGACGAAGCCAGCCTGCGAACTTTCTTTGCCAAACATGCCAAGGCCGAATTGACCGACGCAGACACGGTGACCGCGCTCGCCCTGCTGGAAATGCAGCGCCATGCCATGCTGATGTACACAAGCTGTGGCTGGTTCTTCGATGAGCTGTCCGGGATCGAAACCGTGCAGACCATCATGTACGCCGGGCGTGCGTTGCAGCTTGCCCAGATGCTGTTTCCCGACCATCGGGAAGAAAAATTCAAGGAGTTGCTGGCGCTGGCGAAGAGCAATCTTGCCGAGGACGGCGATGGCGCACGCATCTTTGAGAAGTGGGTGGAACCGGCAGAGGTGAACCTCCTGGCCGTAGCGGCTCACTACGCGATCGCTTCCATGTTCGAGCGCATGGGGGAGAGCAACTCCATCAATTGTTACGAAGTACGTCAGCGGGAGGATATTCGTCTGGAATCGGGACGGGCGCGGCTGGCGATGGGCACCGCGCAGATTCGCTCGCGCATTACCCATGAGCAGCAGGAGGTCAGCTTTGGCGTGCTGCACTTCGGCGATCACAACGTGACCGCGGGAGTACGCGGATTCAGAGGCGAGCAGGAATTCAAGAGTGCGGCACGAGAGTTGCGCGACAGCTTTCAGTCGGCCGACCTGCCGGCGGTTTTGCGCTTGCTCGACAAACATTTCGACGGCGCGACCTACAGCCTGCGATCGCTGTTCCGTGACGAGCGGCAAAAAGTTGTCAGCAAGATTCTCGGCTCGACCATGGATGAAGCCGAGGCGGCCTATCGCCAGATTTACGAACATCATGCTCCGCTGATGGGATTTCTCAGCGACATGGGCGCGCCATTGCCGAAGATGCTGCATCTGACCGCGGAGTTCGTGCTGAACACCGCACTGCGCAAGGAATTTCTCGCGGACGAGATCGACCTGGAACGCATTCAGACCCTGCTGGACACGGCCGCGCGGGAGAAAATTCAGTGGGATGAAGCATGGCTGGGCTATGCGCTGAAGCGCCGGCTGAGTCGAATGGCCGACGAACTGGCGGTGAATCCTCGTGAAGAGAGGCTGCAGCGCTTCAATGCTGCCGTCGGCCTGGTGCGCTCTCTTCCGTTTGAGGTGAACCTGGCGCCGGTGCAAAACGTGTTTTATCAGCTCCTGCAGAACGTGTACCCGACGGTTGCCCTGGAAATCGACGAGGCCTCCCAGCGCTGGGCCAGCGAGTTTGCCGGACTGGGTGAGAAGTTGGGAGTGTGCGTGGAACCCGTGCCCATTCCAACGGCGTAGAAGTGGTAGCTGGCAGTGAAAAGTGGCTATCCACCTATGATGGTCAAGCCGATACGCGTCTGACTGCTGTCCGGCTTCGCTCCGAAGAAAGTGACACTCCCAAGTCGTCCCGCAGATGACGCCGCAGCGTTTCGTCGTCTCCGAATCCCGCACTCTGCGCAACCGCTTCCAACTTCTCAGGTGTTACTGCCAGCTTGGCCTTGGCGGCCTCGGTCCGCAGGCGCGCCACAAAGCGCGCGGGGGTAGTACTCACCTGCTGGGTGAAGACACGGCTGAAATTGCGGTCGCTCATCCCGGCGCGACGCGCCAGCGCAGGGACGGAAAGATCAGCATCGAGATGTTCTGAGATCCACGCAATGAGTTCACGGATCGGCTGATGGTCTGCTGCTTGACCCGCAAGTTGCGAACTGAACTGGCTCTGGCCTCCGCCACGGCGCATGAACAACACCATGCGGCGTGCAATTTCCAATGCGAGCGCATGGCCATGGTCTTCCTCAACCATGGCCAGCGCGAGATCGATGCCCGCCGAAACTCCTGCGCTGGTCCAGACATTCCCATCTTGCGTAAAGATCCGGTCGCCATCGACCGAGATGCGCGGATAGCGCTGTGCCAAAAGATTTGCCAATTCCCAATGCGTGGTGGCTTGGCGTCCATCCAGGACACCGGCCGCAGCGAGAATAAAGGCGCCAGCGCAAACTGATCCGATGCGTCGAACCTTCTCCGCCTGAGAGCGTGTCCAGGCCAGCAACTCCGGATCGATACGCGCCTGAGCGACGTCGGCGCTTGCCAGGACCAGCAAAGTGTCGATCGGATCCTGGGACTCCGTCCAGCGACGTCCACCGATGAGTCCGAGGCCAGACCCCGTCAACAATGGCATTTCATCGTGGGTGAGCAACTCGACCTTGTAGGCCGGCGACCGTCTCTTTCCGTCACGGCTTAAAACTGCCGACGCGCGGGTGAATACGTCCAGCGCGCCAGCCAGGTTCATTAGGTGAGCACTGGAATACACCAGGAATGCTATCCGGCGGGTAGGCCATTCCTTTAGCTTTAGTTTGGAATATTTCGCACTATTCTCAGTTATTAACTCCATGCAGACAGAGATGCCGGGCACAGCCACATCGCTACATGAAAATTGGCAGAAAACGAGGACAACTTGTCCGTGCCTCGGGCGGTGCCGGGCAATCTCATGTGCTGGTGAGGAGAATTGATTATGAAACTTCAGAAACTCATTCCCATTGGAATCCTGCTTTTAGTTTCGGCGGCAACGTTGTCGGCGCAAAACACGCTGCCCAACCCGCACGATGATGCCTGCTGGTCGAGCCTATCCGCACTGCGGGCCTGCGACATTCAGGCGTATGACCGGGTGATGGAGCAAGCGCTGCGTTGCACATCCTATCCGGAATATCAGTGCCTGCCCCCTGAGGTGTCGCTGTACAAGACATCTGCAACGAATTCGGCCAAGGCCATCGCGAAGACCACCACCAATAGCGCCGATAACGCGGTTGCTGTAAGTGCGCCGGTCGCATCCGACCCAAACACGCAAGCCAGCAATTCGAAATAAGAGCGGAAATCGCGCCAAGGGTTGCCCCATCGCATTTAACCAGCGACGGGGCGACCTTTTTTCCGTTGACGAAAGACTCGCCCTTGAGACATTCGCTCTTAGCACGGGGCATTAGCTGCGAGATGTGCCGACGGTCACTGACAGAGACTTCGTCTTGACTGACGTCGGAAGTTGCGCCTGCGATTCTCGCCTCAGGATGCCAGTTGCTGCGGGACAGCAAATCGTTTGGGACCGCGTTTACGGATCAGCAGGATGCGTATCCGTTCCAGCAATTCCATCGGCGCGAACTCGCCTTTGGGCAGCCAGCCATCGGCGAGGCTGTCTTCCGTGCAGGCGTTGACCGAGCCTGAGAACAGCAGCGCCGGGGTATGCGGCGAGATGGCCTTGATCTGATCAATCAGTTTTGCGCCGCTGAGTTTTGGCATCATGAGGTCGGCCAGTACCAGATCAATTCCACCACGCCGCACGATTTCCAAGGCACATGGAGGGTCGGTACAGGTGAGAACATGGTAGCCACGGGTCTCGAGCAAAACTTTTCGTATCGAGAGAGAGCGTTCATCATCGTCAACGCAAAGAATGGTGCGCTTGGGTTTCATAGACCTACTCACTGAGCCTTTTCGGGAGAGCATGCGCATTCGTTCCGGGCAAACCTGTAAGCCGGCACGCGCGGCAGTCATCCAGTGGCTTCTTGTAATTTATTACGCCAGAGCAGTAGCGTGTCCGGATAGTACGACCGGTGACGGCATCGCACAAGTATTGCGAAGGTCAATTTTGCAGAAAATTTTCAGCTCGCGAAAAAAAACGAAACAGCACCACACCGGGTGATTTGCATTTCGGGCGATCCGCCGCAAACCCTTGGCTGTAGCGACTCTTAGGCCTGCACAAGATATCCGCAGAAAATTCACATCGTTACTTCGCCGTCAATCACCTGCACTACGTTACCTCCAACACGCACATTTGTGATTGTGTTGCCGGTCTTGCCAGCGCGAATGTAAATGAAACTCGGACGCCGCGTTTCCATTCCCTGCTCGATCAGGCCTTGCGCCTCCGGAGCCAGTGCTCCGTGCTGTACGGCCCACGCCGTGCAACATCCCGCGGCCGATCCAGTGGCCGGGTCTTCTCCGTTGTAGAAGATCATGCGCGCGTGGAAGGTAGCATTCGGATCCACGGTCTCGCGACACACAAAATAGAAGAACGCCGGGTTGCCGATGGTCGCAAGGTACGGCAGCATCTGGTGCCAACTGATATTCAGTTTCTGCAGCGTCGCCAGCGAGCGAAACGGCACCATGGTGAACGGCATACCCGTCGAGACCGTTTGGACAGGCAGGGTGTGATCCAGTTCTCCCACTGGGATACCGAGCACACCGGCAACAACGTCATGGGGATGGGTGGCACCAAATTTCGGCTCCGCCTGCCGCATCTCGCCGAACAACAGTCCGTCGCGTTGCTCAAAGCGTACGGGAACTTTGCCCACTTTCAAGTCGAGTACGATCTCATCCGAACTGGAGTGCTGGCGCAAGTACCAGGCGGTGCCGAGCGTGGGATGGCCGGCAAAGGGCAGCTCTTCATTCACGGTGAAGATGCGCACCTTGTGACCTTCGCGCTGCTCGACGGAGGCGTCCCGCGGCAGAATGTAGGTGGTTTCCGACAAATTGGTTTCGCGCGCCAGCTTTTGCATTTCGTTATCGCTCAACCCACGGGCATCGCCGAAGACTGCGAGTTGATTGCCCTCGAGCGGGCGGGCGGTAAACACGTCAAGCTGAACAAACGAAAACTTGCGCTGCGCCATCAGGAGGCTCCGTAATATGTAAGCAGATGCGCCGCCGGACTGAAGTGCTGAAAAGATTTCGTCGCCGATGATATGGTTGCTGGAGGTCAGTGCCAGCAAGACAAAGCTGGCTCGGCTGGCGACGCCTCGCGCCCTCATGGGCGGGACCATTTGGGACGCGGAAGCGAAGGGGGTCCGGTGACTCTCCCGGTCTTCAAAACCGGCGATTGGCATCTTGCGATGTCAATGGTGCGTTCGACTCGCACACGCTTCCGCCAAACTCATCAAGCGGTTATTCCCAGCGACGCCCAGGCGCCTTTTTCCGTCAGAACTGCCGTATGGCGTTCCCGCTCGAGACGAGGTTGCCGTCGGTCTCCAGCAGCAGAACGCGGGTTTGATCGACGATGTAAGCAACGTAGTTGCGCGTGCCGTCCGCTGGGGTGGTAATGGCGACGACGGTACGGCCTGGTGCGACCGTGCCGACACTGTATGTGCCTTGCAGGATTTGCCCGGGGTAAACGTTAGTGGGATCGTTGATGTCCAGAGTTCCGGCCAAGGTTCCCGCACCGTCAGCAGAGATCTGCCCACTGATGCTGGAGCTGTTGCCCGACCGGACCACGCCGCCGACAAGCAGATATCCGAATTGCTTGGTGGCATAGCTGCCGGCCCACGCCGCATTGCTGGTCACGGATGAACCCTGCGCATACACATTTCCGCCGCCGGTGCCGGTGGTAACTTGATCGAGATAATACGCCTGGGTTGGAGAGATCAGATACATGCTGAAGGGCAGTGACAATTGGCCCGCAGTGAACGAGCCGTTGATACGGCCGTTCGAAGCCACGCTGTAAGCGCCGCTCAATGGCGACTTCTGGACCGACCCGGTGTCGTTGACGTCATAGTAGCCCGAGGAAACATTCCCGCCTGAAGCATTCAACTGGATGAGTGTGTAGGACACTCCTCCCTGTGTGTTGGCCGAAGTACTCACGATATAACTACCATTGAAATCCGAGGCAACGAACGACGACTTGATCTGCAAGTCGGCACTTCCCAGGAAAAACGTGACCGCGTTAGGACACATGAAACGATAACGGTTCGCCGAGACCACGTAGTACACGAAACCGGCGTTGCCGGTGCTGGCAGTAAATAAGCCGGTGCCGCGTCCCAGAGCATCGATGCCGGTGTAGTTGCCGCCCAGTGCCTGGCTCTGGGTGACGGTGCCATTGCAGTTCAGGTCCTGCAAACCACCAACGTTGCCACCGCTCAGACTGAAGATGCCGATGGCGTTGATTGCGCTGCCGCAATTTAGTCCGTTCCCCGCGAAGCCAAAGGCGTAGTTGCCCGCAGGTGCAGTGACTCCGGCGGTCTGATGCTCCAGACTGCCGGTGGCATTGATCACGTTGTTGTCGATCTCGTTCAACTCGGCATTGTTCAGCGCTTGTATGGCAAAGGCATACGAGAAGCTGCCAATCGAGCTGTTCAGGTTTAGCGTGCCGCGGCCGTCCGGGCCGACGCTGTACGTTCCGGTTACGGAAGTAGCCTGGAAGGATCCCGACGAAACATTGTTTAGGTCTTCCTCGCCTCCGGTGATATGGCCGAAACCGTCGGCCGTGACCGCTCCCACCGCATAGAAGGGAAAGCCGTTCACGTCGATGCCGCTCAGACTGAAAATGTAAGTACCGCTCAGAGATGCGTTATTGAATTGCACTGCGGTTATGGTGACAATGGCATTGCCGGTGACCGTGGCATCCGTCTGCAATACTGCAGTAACGGTGGCGCTGGCTGGATTGGGAATGACTGCCGGAGCCGTGTACAGTCCAGTGCTATCGATGGTTCCTACGGACGAATTGCCTCCCGCGACGCCGTTCACCTGCCAGTTCACCGCCGTGCTGGTGCCATTGGTCACGGTGGCCATGAACTGTTGTGTCGAAGCCTCTTGCACATTCGCTGTCGCCGGAGAAACGGTCAACGTGGGGGGATTGTTAGGGCTGCTGCCACTTCCACCACAAGCTGAAAGGATACCAACTACGATCAGTGCAACCGACGTCAGAACCACTCTTCTCATCACGGGACCTCGCTCCGAGATCATACGGCGGTCAAGGCCAACTTCAAAAGAAAATGTGGGATTGGATGAATTGGCTGCGATGAAAAAATTCCACAAACGCACTCTTACTTCAAGAAATTTTCGTGTGGCATCGTTGAACCAATGGCCGATCACGTAGGGGCAGTCACGCCAAATGCCTTAATGTTGCTTGCTGACAGTGGAGTAAACACCGAGCGCGCTCTCAAGGAGATGTTCATTTTCTTTGAGAACCTGGTTTATCTCCCGCAGTCAGGTGATACCGAGGGGATTGACTTTGCCGCGGAGTTGCTAGCCGTTCATGCAGCAACCGCCGATGCCGAGAGAAAACAGCTACTGTCAAATCGAGCCTTCACCGCCGCCATTCTTGATGCAGAGGATGTATGGTCCCGCAAAGAACTAACGCAGTTCATTGCGGAGACTCTCTTAAGCCGGCAGGCAAATCAACTCCTGGACGAAGCGCTTGAACAAAGGCTCTCGGACCTGTCCAACGATCCATCGCCCGGCAGTGAGCCTTTGCCCGAGGCCTACCGGTCGCTGCGAAGCGCTTATAAACACATGGTGATGTCACCCTACGAGCGGACCGATATTGCTTTCGCCGAACTGGTGCGAAAGAAGTTCCGCTTCGGCGGTAGCATGCTGTCGAAAAGCCACCAACGGATCATCGAAGCCTTCGCGGAGATGAAATCCGGTATGGATCCATCGGCGAAGCCACGTCCCGGTTCCGCGCCAGCCATACCGGCCGCAATCTTGGATGGCTTCAACATTCCGGACTTCGGGTCGTTAAGCTGGGGAGAAATTTTTGAACTGCGCAGCGACCGTTTCGTGAAGGATTTCCGTACAAAGCTTGGCGAAACCATGCAGCGTACCGGAACTGCCGATGTGAACGGTGCTCAGCTCGGAAGCCAGGTCGTGGCGGAACTATGGCGGCTCGTGGAGGAGTCGCAACCACCACGGCTCGGAGCTCGTCTCGGAAAAATCGGCTTGTCGTTACTGCATGTTCCGCCCTTCGAGTGGATCAGCCCGTTGATCCATGGCGCCCTGGGGCTGGGAGAGCTGATTGAGGATTCCAAGCGGCGCAAGGCGTTTGGCTGGCTTTTTTTTCTGGCGAATGCCCGAAAAACGTTGGGCGAAGGCTGCGGTTCCTAATCGACAGTCCAAATTCTTGAGGATGTAATGAGTTTTCAAACCGTGGCCATGCAGCGCACAATGAGCTGGGGCTCTGCGTGAGGCTAGTCTCGCTCGCCAGTTTCTGTGGCTTTTAGAAACCGTGGGGGAGAGGCAGCGCAGAATCGCTCCAGTTGCACCCATGCAGTGGAAACCTACTTCAATTACTTTACCCAGATCGAAGAGCACTTCCAACGTCGCCGGGGGACCTTGTTGTTGTTGTCTCCGCTCGATTGGGCGTTGATGGAGACCTGGAAGGATGCGGGCGTTCCGGTGGAAGCCGTGCTGCGTGGCATTGATGCCACCTTCGAGAAGTGGGAGCGGCGTCCCAAACGATTCCAAAAGGTGAATGGCCTGGCCTACTGCTCCCAGGAGGTCTTGACCGCAGCGGAAGAAATGAAGGAAGCCGCCGTGGGTGCGGCCCCAACGGAGACTAAGAGCACCGGCCTCGACCATTCCGCGGTCGTGGAGTATCTGAATCGCAACGCCGGTCAACTCGATAACCTGCAGTTACCGGCAACAGCGCAAACGCTGTCGCAAGAGACCGCCTTAACCTTGCGCACACTGGCGGGCTCGTTGTCGCAAAATAACTTGCTATCGATGGAAGATCTGGAGCGCCGGCTGACTGTAGCGGAAGAAAAAATCTTTGCCGCATTGCTGGCGGCGACTCCGGATGACGCCCTGCTTGCCGTGCGGACCGATGCTGACCGCGACCTGGCTCCCTATCGCCGTAAGATGAACGCGTCACAGATCGAACAACTTCACAAACAGTATGTTCACAAGCGAGTGTTGGAGCAGTACCACGTTCCACGGCTGAGTTTGTTTTACATGTGAGTACTAAAAGGTTGGAAGTCTGTATTTGCAGGATGGGGGACTGTGTCGAGAGCGATCGGAGCGAAGTTCAAACTACAGAACAAACTACATTTGTTTACAAACAGCGCAACTTAACCCATAATAGGCGGGCGAATTTTCGTCCCGCGGCTCCATGAGGCGGATGTTTGCGGACATTGCGGGAATTTCTCTTTCATCTCGCGCGGAGATGCATCATGTGCCCTTCTTCCTTACGGCGTGTAGTGTTTAGTTTTGTACTTACCTTGATGCTTTGCTTAGGCAGGGGCCAATTGTTGGCGGAACAGCAAAATTCAAGTACAACCCCAGCAGGGTCTCCTCTGAAAATGCATCTTTGCGTGGACAACGTATGCGAGACGCTTATCTGGAGAGGCACCTACTACGATGGCATCAAAGACAAGGGATCGGATATAACCAACCACTACAAGGTGGACGAATGGTCTAAGAACGGCATAAGGCTGGAAGGCAAGTCCATCTCGGCTACGTTAGTGAACGCGCCTCCCATCCCTATCCCCATAAAAACCTATCTCGAAGGAGTATTCACAGGTCCAATGGCCGCAGACGGACACAGTATCGAGAATGGGGTTGTGCATTGGAAACTTGGACCTCAGCACGGCGAAAAGGTATTCACGCTCACTTGGGAACCGGATGTATCGGCCGTGGCCGAAGTTCCAGCCTGTTCCGAGGGCAGTAGCAATTTACCGTCTCCCTCAGCTCTCGAGGTCTGTGACGGCACTTGTGTTCTGAAGAATGACAGGAACCTGGGCGCGTGGCTCTTCCATGGGACCAAGGGCGCAGGCACCTGGCAGCAAGGCGGAAAAGCGGTACTGACCATTGAAGAATGGGCCAACGGCACAGTGAAAATCGCCAGGGAAGATCTGCCGTCCTCTACAACTGCCGGGCTCTCAGCGGTGTATCAAGGCGTGGTTTGCGGGGGCACCATCAAGGGAACGGTCACTTCTCACTGGCCGGGACACTTCAATGACCAAGATTTCTCCGCGCCTTGGACGGCGACGATTCCCATCACCAGTTGTGAGGGGATAGAAGACGATACGCTGGCGCTTATGGATGTTGCGCGTACGGCCATACGTTTTCGTCAACCCGGTTCCGCATTCAAGTGTCTTTCGCGAGCGGCTGATCTGGGAGATCGTGACGCCCGAACTGCAATCGGACTTATGTATCGGGACGGAATAGGAACCAAGGTAAGCTACCCCGATGCAATTCGATATCTGAAGCAGAGTGCGATTCAAGAGGATTACAACGCGCAGCTCGCGCTGTCTCAAATCTACGATATAGGTTTGGGCGTTCCCGCCGATGAGACGCAAGCGAAGCAGTGGCAGGCCAGGGCGTATAACAATCCGGTTGCTGTGGCGAACCGGCAGAATCTCCAAAACGCGAAGGATATGCGGGAGATGACCTTCCTTGGCCTCTCCGCGCTGGTCGAAGCAATGGCAACTCCCAGCGTCTATGTCGTGCGCTGATTCCCCTCCGCACCGCTCGTGCTCTGCCCTCATCTGAGTTTTGGATGGGCGGCCACCCGTAGGCGCAGCAGAGTACAATTGCCCGTTGTTGCCAACTTAGAATTAGAAGCCATAGCCATCTCATCAATCGCTTTGTAACAGGGCACGTCTTCAGGCGTGCCGCAATACAACCCAAGCGGGTTCATGAGATGAGAAGTAGTTCTTAGCCACCTTCGGAAGACCGATATTCAAACAAACAGAAGACCATCCGCGCCATCCACGTGAATCAGCGGTTCAAGTTTTCTTCAGGATTGAGGTTTCGCCTTTGCAAATTGAAATCGAAAAACTGGTTTATGGTGGCGATGGCCTGGCGCGCATGCCAGCGGATGCGCAAGGTCGCGGCAAGACCGTCTTCGTCCCGTTTGTGCTGCCCGGCGAGCAAGTCGAAGTCACCGTAACTGAGAGCCGCTCCGGCTTCGCCCGCGCCAACCTCGATGAGGTGTTGACTCCATCTCCCGATCGGGCGGTGCCCAATTGCCCATACTTCGGCGGCTGCGGCGGCTGCCACTACCAGCACATGAACTATGAAGCGCAGTTGCAGCAGAAGGCCGAAATTCTGCGCGAATCGTTGCGCCGCACCGCCAAGCTTGAGCTCCAACAGGAGATTCAGCTTCATCCGTCGCCGCCGTGGAACTATCGCAATCGCACCCAAATGCAGGTGCGGCACGCACCCGAGTTCGCTCTGGGTTACTACCGGCACAGCTCGCACGATGTGCTTCCGGTTGACTCGTGTCCCATCAGTTCGCCGCTAATTAACCAGGCAATCGCCGTGGTGTGGACTCTCGGTCGCGATAGCGCTCCTCCGGAATTTTTGCACGGCCTGCAGTTCTTCGCTAATCACGATGACACCCAGCTTCTGGTGGAAGCCTACGTCCGTCCTGACGGCAATGCGCAGGAATTGCAACCGTTTGCCGCGGTACTGCACAGCGCATTGCCATCTGTCGTGGGAGTTGTCGTTTTCCCAGTCTCTGCCATCGAAGATGAAAGCCGCCAGAGCGCGCCGCTTACTTCCACTCATCCCGAAATCGCGAGCGCCATCGGCGGCGATTCGCTCATGTACCACGCTATGGGACAGCAATACCGGGTCAGCGGAGGATCATTCTTCCAAGCCAATCGCCACCTGGTCGATACTCTGGCTCAGCTGGCCGCGGCTAATGGCAGCGGCCGCGCAGCACTCGATCTCTACGCGGGCGTTGGCCTTTTTACGCTGCCTCTGGCTCGTAAGTTCGACCAAGTCCTGGCGGTGGAGTCGTCGCCAAATTCGTTCGCCGATCTGCGCCTCAACGTTCCAGCCAACGTGAAGTGCATTCGTGCGACTACCGAACGCTTTTTGGCAGAGCGCGGTCCCAAACTGGCGCCCGACCTGGTAGTCGTCGATCCACCGCGGGCCGGACTGGGCGAAAAGACCGCCGCTGCCCTGGGTCGCATGTCCGTCTCCCGTGTGACCTACGTCTCATGTGATCCGGCAACGCTGTCGCGCGACCTCCGCCTGCTGTTAGAATCAGGTTTTCGGGTCGAGCAGGCGCACCTTGTGGATATGTTTCCGCAGACGTTTCACATGGAAACCGTTCTGCATCTGGTGCGTTGACCCTCGACAACTCGCCCGGAGGACCAAATGTACGCGCTCGCCATTCTCCGTTATCGCAAACCGATGGAAGAAGTGTTGAAGCATGTTGACGCTCACCGCGCTTATTGCCAGGGCCTAAAGCTGGAAAAACTCCTGATCGCTTCCGGGCCGCTGGTGCCGCGCAATGGGGGCGCGATGCTGCTGCGGGTTCCCGATGACGAGGCTCAGGCGACGCTGGACAGTATCCGCGACAACGATCCGTACACCCGCTTCGGGGTCGCGCAATACGAGATGTGGCCCTGGGCCCCCGCTTTTGGCGCGGAGGACCTGGACCGGTTGTAATCACCCAGGTAGCTGAGGTAGCGCGACTGGACGTTCAGTGGCGACGACCTCTTCTTCGACGATCACCGTGCCGGCACCAGCGCCCGCGAGAGCGTTGCTCTATTGCGGCGGTAAGGAGCCGGTCTTCCTCGCAGCGCTGGCTTTTTCCCTTGGAATAATCGCCGCAAACTACCTCTGGCGCTCTCCCCAATCCTGGTTGACCGCTTGTCTGGTAGCGCTCCTGGGCGCTGCATTCTTCTACCGGCGTTCACCGCAGGTCGCTTTCGGATTGGCCCTGATGGCGTTGGTTCCGCTTGGCGGATTTTATCTTCAGACTCGCGATGCTGCCGCCCCGACCATCGCCGAAAACCTCCAGCCCTTTGCCAATGGCGACGATCCGGTCGACGTCACGGGGTACGTCATCCGCGAGGGACTTGGTGCGCGATAGCCCCTACGGCGGTAAGCAGGAGTCCGTGGATGTCACGGCCGAGCGCCTCGAACTCGATAACCACGTTCTGAAAGCGGACGTCGGCATCCGGCTTACGATCTACAGCAAACAAACGGAGGAGGACGAAGCTCGCGACGATGGCACCGAGTCACCGCTTCGCGTTTACACCTACGGTCAACGTCTGCACTTCATCGCGAAGTTACGGATGCCGCGAAATTATCGCAATCCCGGCGCGATGGATATGGCAGGCTACCTGGCGTCGCAAGGCATTCGCCTGACCGGTTCTTCCCGCGCCAGCAGCGTCGAAGTCCTGCCCGGTTTCGTGGGCAGCCGCATCGGTTTGTGGAGAAGTGCAGCCCGCCGCAGCGTGCTGGCGCACATCATGCAGCTCTGGCCCGGCGACCGTGGCGCCCTAATGCAGGCCATGCTCATCGGAGGGCGCGCATTCTTCGGCCGCGACATCAAGACCGAATTTCAGCGCACCGGCACCTACCACATCCTGGTCGTATCCGGTATCAACGTAGGCATTCTCGCCTTCGCGGTTTTCTGGACGCTGCGCAAGCTGCCCTTCGGCGAGACCTGGGCCACCATCCTTACCATCCTGCTCTCGTGGGGGTACGCTTTTCTCGCCGATCTCGGTTCGCCCATCGTGCGCGCCACTATCACCCTGGGGATTTACCTGGTCACGCGTCTGCTTTTTCGCGAGCGTGCTGCCCTCAACGGACTCGGCATCGCGGCGCTAGGAATCTTGCTGGTCAATCCGCGGACGCTGTTCGAAGCCAGCTTCCAGCTCACGTTTCTTTCCGTGATCGCGGTCGCCGGCATAGCGGTGCCCGTTATGCGAAGGACGGTCTACCCATTCCGCAAGGCGCTCAGCAACCTCGATTCACCTGCCTTCGATTACGCGCTTCCGACGCGAGCTGCCCAGTTCCGTTTCGACGTAAGACTGGTTCGCGATCAGGTCGAGGACCTCTCGAACCGCTGGGTCGCAAACTCTTTAGTCGTCGGCTTCACTCGATTCGCCATTGGCGCGGGTGAGTTGCTCTTCACCTCCACCGTTATCCAGATTGCACTGGCGCTGCCGATGGCTTGGTACTTCCATCGCGCTACCACGATGGCACTCCCGGCCAACGCGCTTGTGATACCAATCGCAGGAATTCTCTTACCCGCTGCCGTCGTCGCGGTTGCGGCTTCCTACGTGGGCCATTGGCTGGCATGGTTGCCAGCGCTCATAACACGCTATGCCCTGGATGCGCTGACTGGCACCATCCATGTCATCGGACATCTGCGCATCTCCGACGTACGCGTGCCTGCTCCGGCACTCTTGGTCTGTTGCGGCGCGGCGGCCGCGTTTGGGCTGGCTCTGCTGTTGGTCCGCCGGCATATCGTCTTCGCCAGCCTTGGCCTTGCCGGACTGCTGCTTGCAGCGGTTTGGATTGTCCTGTTGCCTCCAAAACAGCAGTGGCACCCTGGGGTTTTTGAGGTGACGGCGATTGATGTGGGTCAGGGCGACTCGCTGTTGCTGATCACTCCCGACGGCAAAACGCTCCTGCTGGATGCCGGGGGTATTCCTGGCAACGCGCGCTCCGATTTCGATGTTGGCGAAGAAGTAGTTTCACCCTACCTTTGGTCACGAGGCATTCGCCGGCTCGACGCCGTTGCGATTTCCCACGCCCATAGTGACCACATGGGTGGCATGAGCAGCGTGATAGCGAACTTTCAACCGCGTGCACTCTGGTATGGGATCGAATCCCCGAGTCGCGGTTTCCGCGACGTCGAACAAGCCGCCAGCTCAAATCATGTGGATCTGAAGTCGTATGTCGCCGGCGAAACGTTTGAGTTCGGAAGCGTCCACGTGCGGGTGCTCAATCCGCAGCCGGGATGGCAGCCGCGCGACCCGCCGCAGGATGACGAGTCACTGGTCCTGCGTATGCAGTACGGTGGGAATTCAGTCTTGCTGGTGGGTGACTCGCATAAGCGAATCGAGAAGTTACTGGTCGACGAGACTCCGCAATCCGATTTGCTCAAGGTGGGACACCACGGCAGCGCGACCTCCAGTTCGCCCGAATTCCTCGCAGCCGTGAAGCCGCGCTATGCCGTGGTTTCCGTAGGTTTCTACAACTCGTTCAAACATCCCCGGCCCGAGGTGATGGAGCGCTACGGCAGCGCGCACATTCCAACTTACCGCACTGACCTGTCCGGCGCCGTCTCCTTCTACCTCGACGGCACTAATATCACGGCTCGGCAGGTTCCTCGCTGACGGCCTCGTCGGCGTCGGTGGCGGGGTTTCGCCGGTACTCCTCGATAGTCTGCAGGGCTTCCTCGGCTTGATCGGGCCGCACCATTACCACCACGCCTCCCACGCCCGGCAGGATGTCTTGTGGCGCCTCTCGGTTTTGGGTCATAGCAGAAATTCCGGCCGACTCCAGCAAACCGCGCACTATCATCGCCTCCGACTCTTCGTCCGTATCGAAAACCTTTACCAGCTCTTCATGATCGTTTGCTTCTGCCATGGTGCCTCCAATGAGTTCGATGCAAATGGTGGTTCCCGCCGTTCGCAATGGTTCTGTTTCCCGGCTGAAATCGCGCCGTTTGGGTGTATGATGCCGCCCACCACGTTCTAGCGCAACAGTGGGGTCAGGTCAGACATCCAAATTGTAGCGGAAACGTAGCGAACGTGATTTCAGGCAGCCGCGCGGAGCAGCCGTTTCTTTCGAGGAATCTATGGGCCTATCGGAACGCAGGGAAGAGGTCAGACCGCAACTCAGCAGCGAGCAGCAGGAACAGGAAGAAGAACGCCGCAAGCTGCGCCGCTTGCAGGTGATGATGAACATGGTGATGTCGGTCATCAGCCAGGACCAGGACCTCACCGTGGAAGAGGCCGCCGAACTAGTGGCCAACACCAAGCGCGCCGCTCTGGCAATGTTTCCGGATAAGGAGTTCGCCTATGACATCCTCTACCGGCCGCGGCTACAGCGCCTGATGGCGGAACGCTTCCGGATGCAGTGAAGATGCCTATTTGCTGGTGCTAGTGAGGTAAACCGTCAGCGTTCCCCAGAAGAGTTTGGCGCGCATTTGCACTGGCAGGTGTTGAGCGTCGTCGGTATACCAGATCCAGATTCGCCCACGGTTCTTGAGAATTCCCGAGTCACCCTCGGGCCCCACGCGAATTGTTTGAAACGTTCCCGCCGGCGTTTTTACCTGTTCCTTGCCTTCCACGTGCGCTTGCACGATTACAGTCTTGCTTCCGTCATTAAGTGGAAATGTGTAGTTGGCGCCTTGCTGCAGCGGGAGACTCCCAACGTAAAAGATTCCCGACAACACATCGGTCACACATCCGGGAATATCGTTCTCGATTTTTTTCTGCTGATTGTCTTTCAGGTTGCGCTCTTCCAGGATGGCTTTCCCGCGAGCGTAGTCATAAGAGATTACAGTCTCGCGGCCGTGGGAACCCTCCTCGGTATGCTTCAACAGTTTGTACGAGCAAAGACTCTTGGCATCGAAGTACGAGTTAAAACGGTCCTGTACGCGATAGAGTAGCGCCACCACCCCGCTGGAGTCGGCAGTGGCAGCCACGTGCTCCTGCGATCCTGCCCGCTCAATGCGTACGGTCGCTACTCCTGCCGTCCAGAAGCGCCATTCCCCTTCGTAGTGAAGCGTCTGGCCATGCGGAAACTCGTAGCCGGGACGCAAAGGCTCGATATGCGCCGACGCGCCAATTTTTGTCTCTTGGGATGGCTGGGCGCCAGCATGGGAAGCTGGCGGACCAGCGATGGCGTGCCCGCTGAGTCCGAGCCAGATTGCAACTGCCAATAGGATTGCGGCACCGCTGCGTGTTATCAGATTCACCCTCACCCGTGAAGCCACACGATCTTCACTATCAGCGCCGCCAGCATGGCAGCCGAGCCCAGCAGGGCGTTGTACTCGCGATGCTGCCAATATAGCTCACGTGAAAAGCCGTCCATGATTTGACGAAACAGCAACGTATGGGGAAGCAGGCCAGGCACGCGGCGTACATAGTCGTCATAGCCCGGAAATTGATTTCGCAAGAATGTTTCCTCGGCACGGATGACCGGAACGTAGATGAGAACGAACATCGCCAGGATGACGATTGCCACCCAAACGTCGCGAGCCGCAACAGCGAATCCGATCGCGATGACGATCGATCCTAAGTAGAGAGGATTGCGCACGTAGGCGTACGGCCCTGTCATAGTCAGCTCACGGTTCTTCTTCACGTGCCCCGAGGCGACAGCGCGAACGACGATACCCAGGGATGCGATCAGAGCGCCTACGATCAATGACCTCCACGTTGGCTTGGCGCGCCACACGTAAAACATCGCAAACACAAATCCCATCGGTACACGGACGCGACGTGCCACACGGCTCCAAGCAGTGCTCGACTTAGGGGTCGGCGCGTCAACCATGATGCTCACCAAGCAACTGGTCAACCGCCTCCATCACCATCTTTGGCTCGATCGAAACCAACCCCTCATCGCGTCGGTCGGTGTGGGTCGGGTTGTTAATGCTCTCCGGACTGCGTAGGACCACGCTAGGTGTGCCGAACGGACCGTTGCGCTCCGGTCGAGTAGGACCAAACAACGCAATCACGGGAACCCGTAATGCC
The DNA here is from genome assembly GCA_963721155.1 of uncultured Acidobacteriaceae bacterium. GTDB lineage: Bacteria > Acidobacteriota > Terriglobia > Terriglobales > Acidobacteriaceae > Bog-257. The sequence continues at coordinate 372,242 of CAVRID010000014.1, forward strand.
GCAGCGAGATGCATCGGACCGGTATCTCCACCAATGAAGAGGCGAGCGCGGCGTGTCAACGCAATCAATTCTCCTACCGAGCACTTCAGCGGCACCGCCGCTCCTCCGCTCGAGTTACGGACGGCTTCGGCCAGTTCTTCTTCTCCCGGACCGTGATTGACCAGTACCGCCATACCGCGATCCGCCAAAGCTCGCGCCACCGCTCCGAACGACTCTGACGGCCAGCACTTTGCGCCCCAACCTGCGCCGGGGTTAAGGACTGCCAACGGCTTGCCGTCAAACATTTCAGTTTGGTGATCGGCCCATGCCTCAATCGTGGGATCGACGGGAAAAGGCGGCTGAACGTATTTCAGTTCTTGGCCAGCAAACTCCGATACCAGAGACAGCGCATGTTCGACCACGTGCGCCCCTCGGACCTCGATGGCGTGGGTGTAAAACATGCGGGCCGGACCCTCGCGCGGCTGGGAAGACCCAATGCGGATCGCGGCGCCGGTGGAACGCAAAGCCACCGCCGAACGTATGGCACCTTGCAGGTCGATTGCGACCTCATACTTCATGGCGCGCACTTCACGCCGGCACGATGCGATCTCGTGCCACGTCTGAGCAGAAAATAGCGCCCTGCGCCAGCTGGAAAACTTGGCCACATGCACCCAGTCGACGAGCGGTTTACGTTCCGAGCGCGCAGTCAATCGCTCGGAAGTTCGCGCGCACAGCAACTCCGCCCAGCGCTCCTCGACCAGCCACCCGATGTGCAGATCGGGTTTGGCCCGGCGCAGAGCTGCGATCGCTGGCATGCCGTGAATGATGTCGCCCATTGCGCTGAGCCGCACTACCAGAACGCGATCGCGAAGCCGCCCATTCAGGCGTATGGAGGTCATGGTTCACCACAGAGACACGGAGACCCAGAGGGCTTTGCTTTACTCTGTGCCTCTTTGCCTCTGTGGTGATAAGTCACCGTTGCCCAGGTCCTTTATTCCAGGATTGCAGTCGCGCAAGGAAGTCAGTCGTGGAATGGTCTTTAGGGTCGCCAACAATCTCCACGCGCCCGCCACATGCTAGGACTTCGTCGCGTTCGGGAACATTCTCTGGTGTGTAGTCTGTGCCCTTGGTCTGCACATCGGGGCGAATCTCGCGAATGAGCGCCCGCACGTCAGGCTCATCAAAAATAACCACGGCATCGACATCAGTTAGTGCGGCCATAATCTCGGCGCGCTCCGCGGCCGGCATTAGCGGACGCCCTGCCCCTTTGAGTTGCGCGACACTCTCGTCCGAATTCATCGCCACCACCAGCTTTCCGCCCAGCGACTTTGCGCCGCGCAGGTAGCGGATGTGCCCCACGTGTAACAGGTCAAAACAGCCATTGGCCAGGATGATCGCTTCGCCGCCGCGGCGCCACTGGGCCACGCGATCACGCAAGGCTTCACGCGAAAGAATTTTTTGTATGCAGTCGTTCACGAAGATGTAATTGCGGAATACTGGTCGATGGCCGCCAGTAATTCCTCGTTCGATACCGTTGCCGTGCCGCGCTTCATCACCACGATGCCACCGGCGAAGTTGGCCAGCTGAGTGGCTGCCGCCGTGTCGGCACCCGCGGCCAGGGCTGCGGTGAAGGTCGCGATTACGGTGTCTCCGGCTCCGGTCACATCCACCACCTGGTCGGAGCCATGTATGGGAACGACCAGCGGCAGAGCATCTTTCTCGAAGGCAACCATACCATGGCGGCCGCGAGTAATCACCAGTGACTCCAGGGCCATCTGCTTTAGCAATCTCTCGCCGGCACAGAACAGTTGGCGGTCATCATGGCCAATCTTAATGCCCAATGCCTCTTCTACCTCCGGCTCATTGGGCGTCGCAGACGTAACTCCCTCAAAGTCCAGCATGCGATAGCGTGAATCGAGAGTGACCGGCTTATTCGTCAGGCAGCGGTTTGACTTGATGAAGTTGAGCAACCGTGGCGAGGCCGCGCCATATCCGTAGTCAGACACCAGAAAGGCATCCGACGCGGTCGCGTATTCCCGCGCCGCGTTCACCAGGTTCAACAGCACGGGATGCAATTCGTCTAGCGGTTCCGCTTCCCGATCCACGCGGACCACCTGCTGCCGGCTGGTGTGCGACATGCCGGCAAGAATGCGACTCTTGGTCGTGGTCGTATGATGCTTAACCCGCTCGATGCCGCTGATGGGGATCTTCTTCTCGCGTAAGCGCTCCAGCAGCAAGCTGCCGGCCTCGTCATCGCCCACCACTCCAACGGGCAGCACATTGACGCCCAGGGATGCCAGGTTCATGACCGCATTGCCGCCGCCGCCCGGTACAACCGTCCGCTCACGATGCTTCAGGATCAGCACCGGCGCCTCGCGCGACACCCGCGCGATCTCGCCAAAGATAAATTCGTCGGCGACCAAATCGGCGAGCACGGTGACCGAGACGTCGCCAAACGACTGAACAATCTTCCTCCAGCGCTCCGTGTCCTTTAAGTGTTTGGTCATGAACTCAAATGAACGCCCGGTGCTTAATTCGAGCAACCGGGCGCAGGGCAACTGTTGATTGTCTCACGCGAGACGCTGCTTTCGCTCGCTTACCGTGGTCAGTATGAACTCCAGGACGGACGGCGCATTGTGCAGTCGCATTCTAACCGGGACCACGTGAATCGGTTGCAGTGCTTCAAGATGGCCGTGGAGATTGACCGCATCTTTCTCGGTGGTGACGAACGCCGTGGCGCCATGCTCCTTGCGCAGTCGCAGCAATTGGCGCACATCGTCATCCGAATACCGATGATGATCACGAAAACTGCGGGTCCCAGCGAGCGTGATTCCGGCCGTCCGCAACTGGGTAATAAAGTTCTCTGGACGTGCGATCCCGCAGAACGCCAGGCACGGCTCCTTCGTCTGAGGAGCAACGATATCGCGCGTCACTCTCCACACTTGTTGCCGCCCCAGACCCAGTCCGTCTCGCGGCATGTCATTGGTGAGCACGATCGCATCCGCCCGCGACAACGAGGAGATCGGTTCGCGCAGCCTGCCGGTTGGCAGCAATGAATCCTGCGCTTCACCGGGCGTAGCCAGCACGATGTCGAATTCGCGAGCCAGCCGCCGATGCTGAAAGCCATCGTCCAGCAAGTGCAGCCTTGCGCCGGCTCGCTCCTCGGCCAATCGGCCGGCGGCGTAGCGGTCTTCCCCGACGATGACCGGTACTCCCAACTTCCGTGCGATCAGCAGTGGCTCGTCGCCGTATTCGCGCGAGGATCCCAAGGGATCGACTACCATCACTCCTGTAGTCTTGCGCCGGTAGCCACGCGAGAGCACATCGAAAGGAATGCTGAGCTCTTTCAGCGACTCGCCCAGTAACATCAGGAATGGCGTTTTGCCCGAACCGCCAACCGTGAGATTGCCGATACTGATCACCGGGCCTTGTAAATGGCTCAGCATCAATGCTCCACGATCGTAGAGCTCATTGCGGGCACGCACTGCCGCTCCATAGAGCGCCGCGAGCGGGTTCACGCGTGCCGCTCCGCGGTAGCTTCCGCTCCACTTAGAGCTCCCTGCGCGGATAGCAACTCCAACAAGCCGCTTACGGTCTTTCCGGTTGCCCCGCGTTGCGAGCGCATGACCTCAAAAGCTCGCCGACCGAGCGCGGCGCGGTCGTCATCGTCCTCCAGCAGGTGAAGCACGGTCGCTGTCAACGATTGTGGAGTAACTTCCCGCAACGCATCCTCTCGACGGAAGACCTCGATGATGTCGCGAAAGTTTTCGGTATGTGGTCCGACCAGAATCGGCGTTCCAAACTGTGCCGCTTCCAGCACGTTGTGCCCACCCCGAGGCACCAGGCTTCCGCCAACAAACGCCACGTCGGCGAACTCATACAGGCTGGCCAACTCGCCAATGCTGTCGAGCAGGAAAACGCCTTCGGCGATTGGGTCATCTTCTTTCCACCGCGAGCGCCTCTCGTAACCCAAGCCGGAAGACGCCACCAACGACGCAACCATCTCGAACCGCTGGGGATGCCGTGGCGCCAGCAGTAAAACCGCGTTCGGATAGCGAACTGCGACCTGCCGGAACATGTCGAGCAACCATGGTCTCTTCGCCATCAAGGGTGCTTCCCGCAACTAGCAGGGGTCCAGTCTCTTCGCGCTTCATGGCGTCGAATGCTGTTGTTATAGCCGGTCTGGCCGACGGCTTTACTTCGAACTTAAGGTTTCCGCTCACATGCACGCGCTCGGGGGGCGCTCCCATCTGGATTAAGCGGCGTGCGTCTTCTTCACTTTGAGCTAGGAACAGTTGCACGTTTTGCATGACCCGCCGTAGCAGCTTCTGGATTCGCAGATAGCCGGGCAGAGAGCGATCGGAAACGCGCGCATTCACGACGGCGACCGCCGCGCCCGAGAGTCGCGCCAGACGCAGCAGGTTGGGCCAGAACTCACTCTCCGCCAGCACCAGCAACTTCGGACGCAACTCCTGCAAGTACGCATGTATCGCAAAGGGCAGGTCGACGGGAACATAGAACACGTTGTTTTCGCCGAAGCGCTCGCGCGCCAGTTTCTGTCCGGTGTCGGTCGTCGTCGAGACGATAATGCGCCAGCCCGGCAACTGCGTCTTCAGCTCATCGATGACTCGCGATATTGCCAGCACCTCGCCCACCGAGACCGCGTGGATCCAAATTGTGTTGGTGGCAGCCTGGTTAGAAATCCGGTCGGGAACCTTGCCCAGCCGCTCGCCCAATCCAGCGCGGTACTTGCCGTGGCGCAGCATCTCCAGCAGCCACCAGGGCGCACTCACTACCAGTGCGACAAACAGGAGAATGCTGTACAGGGAATACACGCTGCGATTGTAATTGCGCCAGAACGATGCTCCAAACCGGCGAGCGAGTTGAGCGCGGCTGTCCAATAGCGGATAATCCCGCTATGCTCCTCCGACATCGCGTCCTACTCTGGATTGTGGGCCTAATCATCGTGTCTTCGTCCATGATGCTTTGGGCGTCCAAAGAATTCGTTCCTCCCAAGGCGAGTAACGCAACCACGTATCCATGCAAGGATACGCACCCGAACGAGCACGTCACCGCCGCCGTGGATGTGTACAACAGTTCTCCCAAAGCGGACATCTTCATCACGCACTTCAGCGACGAAGGAATTCTGCCGGTGTTTCTGGTTATTACCAACGACGGCGACCAGTCGATTACCGTGAACCGAATGCAGGCGGAACTGGTGACAGCCCACCGTGACAAGCTCGAAGGGCTGGATGTGGACGACGTTTTTCGCCGTGTGGCCCACATCAAGGGAAGCAGCAGCAATCCCAATCCACGGGTTGGCCCCATCCCGCTTCCGGGAGGAACCAAGAACAAGAAAGCCCAGCAGCAGTACGACGAACTGATGCGAGCAAAATTCACCGCGGAGGCGGTCGAGCCGCACTCGACCAAGTCCGGCTTCTTGTTCTTCGACGTGCAGCGCGTAAGCCAACCCGTGGACGGGGCGTACATCTATCTGACCGGAGTCCGCGACAGTAATGGCAATGAGCTGATGTACTTCGAGATTCCGCTGACTCCGTCGAATGCGGCGACAGGCGGGAAATGATCGATTTGCTGCCCAAATAGTAGTCTTGCATTTCGTATCGCGTAGCGATACGCTTTACGTATTGATCAAGAGCTTCCGGCATCGTGGCGTCGAAGGTTTTTTTCGAACAGGCTCGAAGGTTGGGATTCAACCCAAACACGCTAATAGGCTGGCAGTTCAGCTCTTTGCCCTTAATAACGCCAAACGGCCGTCCGATATGAACGCTCCTGGTTGGAGGCTTCATCCGCTCAAAGGTACGCTAAAAGGCCGCTGGTCCATAAGCGTCAGCGGAAATTGGCGTCTGACATTTGCTTTCGAAGGTGACGACGCTATTTTGGTCGACTATCAGGATTATCACTGAGGGAGCGTCATTATGCCTATGTTTAACCCGCCGCACCCTGGACTGGTGCTTCGAGAGTACCTGGGAAAGTTGCCCGTCTCCACGGCTGCGGAACACCTTGGAGTTTCGCGAGTAACTCTATCTCGGGTGCTCAATGGCCGTGCGGGCGTTTCAGCCGACTTGGCATTGCGGTTGGCTGATGCGCTCGACACGTCGCCGGAACTCTGGGCGGGCATGCAGTCGCAGTACGATCTTTGGGTAGCATCACGCAAGCGCAGAAAAAAGGTGGCGCATCTCCACCGCCTTCCGAAGCTTGCTCGAAGTGCCTGATCCGCGGCGTTCGCCTCTATAATCAAGACATGGCCACCACGCCAGAATTCCCAGTCGCAGCCCAGTCCAGGTACGAGCCGGTCATCGGACTGGAAGTCCACGTTCAGCTCTTGACCCGCACCAAGATCTTCTGTGGCTGCTCAACCCGGTTCGGAGATCCGCCGAACACTAATGTCTGCCCGGTGTGCCTCGGCTTGCCGGGCCCTTTGCCCGTGTTGAACCAGCGGGCAGTTGAGTTCGCCGTACTGGCCGCGACAGCGCTCAACTGCAAAATCAATGAGACATCGATCTTCGCGCGAAAGAACTATTTCTATCCCGACCTGCCCAAGGGATACCAGATTTCGCAGTACGACAAGCCGCTGGCCGAACATGGCTACATTGAAATCAAGACCGCGACCGGTCTCAAGAAGATCGGTATCACGCGCGTGCACTTGGAAGAAGACGCCGGCAAGAGCCTGCACGATGGCCTTCCCGACAGTGCTCAGTGGACCTCGATTGACCTTAACCGCTCGGGCGTCCCGCTGATCGAGATCGTCAGCGAGCCCGATATCGCTTCTCCTGACGAAGCCCACGAATATCTCACGCGATTGAAGGAAATCATCCTGTACACCGGCGTCAGCGACTGCAACATGGAAGAAGGCTCACTGCGCTGTGACGCGAATGTCAGCATCCGGCCGCGCGGTGAAACCAGGTTCGGCACCAAAGCGGAAGTGAAGAACGTCAATTCGTTCCGGTTTATCCGCCACGCGCTGGAATACGAGATCGAGCGCCACCAGCAGGTGCTGGATTCTGGTGGCAAGATTGTGCAGGAGACGCGCCTCTACAACCCCGCCGAGGGAAAGACCTACAGCATGCGCTCCAAGGAGCAGGCGCACGATTACCGCTATTTCCCCGAGCCTGACCTGCTGCCGCTGGTGGTGGATGAGAAGTGGCGCAAGCAGATCACGGACCAGATGCCCGAACTCCCCGCGGCCCGGCGCGCGCGCATGGTCGTGCAGTATGGCATTACGGAGTACGACGCCACCACGCTAACCGGCACCCGCGCGCTGGCCGATCAGTTTGAGGAGGCCGCGAAGGCCGCAAAAAATCCCAAGCGTGTCTCCAACCTGGTGCAGAGTGAACTGCTCGGCCGGCTGAAAGCTGCGGGCCTGGACATCGACCAGTCGCCGATTTCGATGAAGGGCGTGGCCATGTCGGCTGACTTGGTCGAGAGTGGCGCCATAAGCGGCAAGATGCTGAAGGAGCTTTATGATCTGGCTTTCGAGCGCAGCGAGGATTTTCCGGCAATCTACGAGAAGGAGAAGCCGCAGCAACTCACCGACACCGCAGCCATCGAGAAGATTATCGACGAGGTGATCGCCGCCAGTCCCAGGCAGTTGGAGCAATACCGCGCAGGTAAGAAAACCGTGATCGGCTTCTTTGTCGGCCAGGTCATGAAAGCGTCCAAGGGACAGGCCAGTCCGGCGCTGGTGAACGAGCTTCTGGCCAAGAAGCTGGAAGGATGACCGCCCGCCCAAAACCTAGCGTGCTCAGCGGTGGCGATTAGTCTGCGATGTTCTAGCCCCCTGTGCTCTCTCGAAGATCACTATCCACCCTAGAAGCGCCCGAACACCAGATTCTCAGCTCTTCGCATTCCCCTGCGCAGGATTTGTTACCCTGTTAGCTTCCATGAGACTGCGGCTCTATTGCCTGACCGGGAGTTTCCTTCTGATCGCGGCGCTCTCCGGTTGTGGAACCCCGGGTGCGCCGCAACCGCCGTCGCTGCAACTGGCGCGTCCGGTTGACGATTTAACCGCCTCGCGCAAAGGGAACCGCGTCGAACTCGACTGGACGCTGCAGCGGAAAAATACCGACCGGACTCTGGTCAGACATTTGCCCGCTATCCACGTCTGTCGTCACGAAGGCACTGGACTGATGGCTACATGTACGGTAGTGGCCGACGTTCCGCCTGCTAAGCTCGCCCCGCAGTTGAAACTCAAGGCAAAGGAGGAAATCCCGGCGATTCGGATGCACTATGTGGATTCGCTGCCACCGCAGTTGGAACAGGAAAACCCCACGGATTTTGTCACCTACGCGGTCGAAGAGATCAACTCACACGGCCGCAGCGCTGGAGTTTCCAATCAAGTAACGATTCCAGTCGCCCCGACTATCTCGGCGCCTGATGAATTGACGGCGCAAGTCGGCGGCGAGGGCGTGCACATCTCGTGGATCGGCGCTGCTCCGCCAGGTTCCCCCGCTGGTCTAAGTTACCTTTATCGCATCCTGCGAAAGCCGGTTGGCGGGCCCTCGTATGTCGTGTTGGCGAATGTCGAACCTGTTGCCACCGGATCGTATCTCGACAAAACCTTCGCGTGGGAGCAGAAGTACGAATACCGCATCACCACAATCACGCAGGTCCATTCGCATGGCATCAATATCACAATCGAAGGCGATGATTCGAAGCCCGTCGAGGTCTTTACGCGTGACATTTATCCGCCCGCCCAGCCCGCCGGATTACAGGCGGTCTTCTCCAGCGTAGGCCAGAAGCCCTTCATTGACCTTACCTGGGCGCCAAATCTGGAAAGCGATCTTGCGGGGTACAACATCTTCCGGCGCGTCGAAGGGACACAATTTGAAAAGCTGAACACGCAATTGGTTCAGACCTCATCTTTCCGCGACGAGAATGTCCAACCCGGCAAGAAATACATCTACACTGTTTCTGCTGTGGATCTGCGCGGTAACGAGAGCCAGCGCTCGGCCGAGAGCAGTGAAACGGTGCCTGACAAGTAAATGTTTATTGAGGTGTTATGTCTTATTGCCGATTTCAACATGAGAATGTCACCCGCTACGGACTCATCGAGAGCGTGCGCGGCGTCGATACCATCACTCGCACTCTCGCGAGCGCAGTGCGTTCGTGGTCGGAGTTTGAGGGCGGCGAGCGCGCCGATCTACCGCTGAGCGCGGTACGTTCGTTGTCTCCCGTAGCGCCGTCGAAGGTGGTTTGCATCGGTCGCAATTATCGCGAGCACGCGAAAGAGTTGAATCATCCGATTCCCACCGAGCCGTTGTTCTTTCTTAAGCCGCCATCCTCGGTCATCGCTACCGGAGATTACATTCGCCGCCCCAATACTCTGTCGCAACGTATCGACTACGAAGGCGAATTGGGAGTCGTAATCGGTAAGCGCTGCTACCGCCTCCGCCAAGGTGAGGATGTTCGTCCGTACATACTTGGCTATACATGCGTGAACGATGTGACCGCGCGCGACCTCCAGGACAAAGATGGCCAATGGACCCGAGCCAAAGGGTTCGACACCTTTTGCCCGATCGGGCCGGTGGTGGCAGAGAACCTCGATCCCTGGAAGGGGGTGAGTGTCCAAACCCGGGTGAATGGTCAACTTCGTCAGAATGGGACGACGACAGACTTTCTCTTCCCGCTTGACACACTCATTCGCTTCATTGCCCAGGTAATGACACTGGAGCCGGGAGACATCATTGCCACGGGTACGCCTGTCGGTGTGGGACCACTTCAGCCAGGAGACTCGGTTGAAGTGACGGTGGAGGGCATCGGCACTCTGAAGAACCCTGTGCTGAACCTCGAGTAGGAAGCGCCTGCGGTCGGTGGGCTGCCGCTTCCCGGCAGTTCTGCCCCACGCGAAGTGCAATCCGAGTCGCCACACAAACAAACTTAGAACCGCCACCATTTTCCGATTCCCCTACGGCACCGATCCGATTATCTTGAAGACAACAGTGCCGCCCGAATTTCGCGGTCCAGTCATGAATGCACTCCGCTTGTATCCGGTCCTCGCCTTCGGAGCTACTGCCGCCATCGTTGGCTATGCCCTGCTTTCGCGACGCAATAAGAAACCAGCTGAGCAACTGGAACGTGAGCGCAGGACCCAGCTTACCCTCGGGGGACGCATCATCGATGGCAACGTTATTGACGTGCTGGAACTGGAAGAGAGTGAGTCGGGCCAGCAGATGACTCTACTGATCTACAAGTATGACGTTGCCGGCGTGACCTACGAGGCGTCGCAGGATGTAACTCACCTGCGGCAGTTCATTGACTTGTATTCCTGCCGCTTGGGCTTGCCGGCTTCTGTCAAATATGATCCTCACAACCCTGGGGATTCAGTGGTCATCTCCGAAACCTGGTCCGGACTGCGCAAATCGCCGATTCGAGTGCCGGCTCGCGCCGTGACCAATTCCAGTACCTTCGTGTAACTTTCCTGTGTCAGCCCCGTCTATCTATGCAGCCCGCCTAAATGCACGGCTCCTTCGTAAACTGCAGTCCCGAGTTGTTACAATAGATGTTTATGCATAGTCCGCCCACTCTAATCGCTGCTTTCGTGGCGGGATTACTGTCGTTCCTCTCCCCATGCGTACTTCCGCTGGTGCCGGGATATGTTTCTCTCATCTCAGGTGCCAGTGTTGAGGACCTGCAATCTTCGGAGCGACGCGTGCTTCGGACTGTGATGCTGCACTCCATTACCTTCGTGCTGGGGTTCAGCGTGGTCTTTATTGCTTTGGGGGCAGTTGCAACCACGGTCGGTCAATTTGCGAATGAGTACCACGCGTTATTGACAAAAATTGCCGGCGTCATCGTCATCATTTTCGGACTGCATCTCACCGGCCTGCTGAAAATCAAAGCGCTTTACGCCGATAAACGCCTCCATAATGTCAAAGGCAGCTCCAGTGTCGCCGGCTCCTTTCTAGTGGGCTTCGCTTTCGCTTTCGGATGGACCCCTTGCATCGGCCCTATCCTGGCCGGAATCCTTTTGTTGGCGGAGACGCAAGACACCGTGCTAAAAGGGATTTTGCTGCTGGCCATCTATTCTCTCGGCCTGGCCGTACCCTTTCTGCTGACTTCCCTGGGAGTGGACCGGTTCCTGGCGTTCTATGGCCGCTTTCGCCGTCATCTGCATACCGTCGAAGTTATCAGTGGTGTGCTCCTGATAGCGGTCGGCGTGCTCATCTTTTTGAATAACCTCAAACTGCTCTCCGGCTATCTTTCATTCTTTAACCGGTTTGCGTTGTAAGGGTGCCGTTCGTGAAACGTAATTCCCTAGTGTTCGTCGTTTTGGCAGTGGCCATTATTGGAATGCTCGCCGCCGGCAAGTACCTGGACCGCAACCACCAGCACGGACCGCTAAAAATGGTGGGCAATGTCAAAGGGGTACAGGCGCCTGATTTCGACCTCGCCACATTAGATGGCCAAAGAGTGAAGCTTTCCGACTTCCGCGGCAAAGCCGTGCTACTGAATTTCTGGGCGACATGGTGTCCGCCGTGCAAGGTCGAGATGCCGTGGTTCGTGGACTTGCAAAAGCAATACGGCAAGGACGGCCTGGTGGTTCTGGGCGTGGCGATGGATGATACCGCTCCTCAGAAGATTGCAGATTTTGCGCACGAGATGGGGGTGAACTATCAGGTGCTGCTGGGCACCGACCAGGTCTCGGATGACTACGGGGACGTGCAGTATCTTCCGACAACTTTCTACGTCGATCGTAATGGAGTCATCGTGGATAAGGCCGCCGGACTGTTCAGCCGTGAAGAGATCGAAAGCGATGTCAAGAAAATCCTGGCGAGTAGCCACAACTCCGGCGCCGCTCAGACCAGTCGTGCATCTGTCGTGAACGGCCCGGCCTCGGCGACACCTGCCACTAAGGGTGCGGAATGACCAGGCTGGTGGGAACGATCGCGGCAATTATGTTGTGCCTCGCAACTTTGGGCATGGCGCAAACCCCCGGCGACAAGCAGCCTTACGTGACCATGGCACCGGTTGCTAGCGTGCAACTTCGCGCGGGGGCTACTGCCAGCGTCGAGCTTGATTTCCGGATCGGTTCTGAGTTTCATATCAACTCGCACCAACCCAAGGCCGACTACCTGATTCCCACCGCTCTCAAGTTGATCGCACCAGAACAGCTCACCGTGGCTGATTTGAAGTATCCCGCCGGAGAGGACATGACGTTTCCTTTCTCGCCTAATGAGAAGCTAAGTGTTTACAGCGGTGACTTCAGCATCAACGCCGTGCTGAAAGCCCCGGCCAACGCTGCTGCCGGCAGTTATCCAGTGAAGGGCGAATTGCGATTCCAAGCGTGCGACCATAGCGCCTGTTATCCGCCTCACTCGATTCCGGTTCAGTTCCAGGTGACGGTGGTCAAGTAACCGCTTTTCGCTTTTCGCTCTTCGCCTTTCGCTCTTCGCCTTTCGCTTTGGCTCGTCCTGCAGCCGCCATTGATAGGGATGAAAATAACCACGGAGACACAGAGGACACGGAGTTTTTTTCTAAAGATTCCCTCCGTGATCTCCGCGTCCTCAGTGGTGAATGGTTTTTTGATGGAGTGCTATAGGGTTGTGGCCTTCCTCAGCCGCGCCACTGTCCTCTCCGGTCCCAGGTTGGCCATCACCGCAAATAAGCTCGGAGCCACACCTTGGCCGGTGAGCGCGACCCGCGCGCCATTGATCAGCACGCCCGCCTTGAGGTTCTTCTCGGCAGCAAACTCGCGCAGAGCCGTCTCGGTGTTCGCCTCGGAGAAGACCGCTTCCTTCTCGTATCGCGATGCAAGCTCCACCAGCATCTGACGGACCGTGTCGTCTTTCAAGAACTTCTGCACTGCGGCGGCATCCACGTCAAAGCTATCGCTGAAATACGCACGGAAGAGCGTTGCGAAGTCTTTCAGGTTGCGTGCCCGTGGCTTCACCAAGTCCACGGTGGCGGCGATCGCCTCGCGACTGGTCTGGTACGCAATCAAGTCGACCTTTTTCCATTCCTCTTCAATCAGCGGCAACAACTGCACTGCCGGGCAAGCGCGAATGTATTCGGTATTGAACCAGTCGAGCTTGCCGCGATCGAAAACCGCATTCGACTTTGCGATGCCGCTCAGGTCGAAGAGGTCAATCAACTCGCGGTCATCCATGACTTCTTTGGTGGAATCGGGCGGCGTCCAACCCAGCAGCGCCAGAAAATTGCGAAACGCCTCCGGCACGATGCCTTCTTCCTTGTAGGCAATCACGCTGGTGGCACCGTGGCGCTTGCTGAGCCGCGTTTTGTCGGGGCCGAGAATGAGCGGCACGTGCGCGAATACCGGCAGCGGCTGATCGAGTGCTTCATAGAGCATCACCTGCTTGGGCGTGTTGGAAAGATGGTCGGCGCCGCGCAGGATATGCGTCATACGCATGTCGATGTCATCCACCACCACGCTGAGATGGTAGGTGGGAACCCCGTCAGAGCGCAGCAACACGAAATCCTCGAGCTCGGTGTTAGCGAATTCCACGCGGCCGAAGACGGCGTCATCGAAGAAGGTGCTGCCGCTTTCCGGCACGGCGAATCGGATAGCAGCCTGTTCGCCTGCGTCGCGGCGAGTCTTCGCTAGCTCGGGCGAAATGCTGCGGCACTTTCGGTCGTATTGCGGATCACCGCCCTTGGCCTGCGCGTCCGCACGCCGCTGCTCCAGTTCTTCCTTAGTACAGAAGCAGTAATACGCATGACCGCTCTCGACCAGACGCTGCGCGGCGTCGCGGTACAAATGCATGCGCTGTGACTGGAAGTATGGGCCCTCGTCCCAATCGATACCCAGCCAGCGCAGTCCGACGAGAATTCCCTCCACCATCTCGGAAGTAGAGCGCTCGAAGTCAGTGTCCTCGATGCGGAGGACGAGCGTCCCCTTGTAATGTCGCGCGAAAAGCCAGTTGAACAGCGCGGTACGCGCCCCGCCGACGTGAAGATAGCCAGTGGGCGAAGGAGCAAAACGGAGACGGGGAGAGCTATCAGTGTCAGGCATACTCAATGCGTCACGCTATTAGTTTTCTCAGTGAGCTCCGGCGGTGTCGACAATGCGAAATCCCGTCTCTCGGGCAGCATCCAGTAATCGCCTGTCGCCGGAAATGAAGTGCCTGTTGAATGGACGGTTCTTGCACCAGGTATAGGCAGCAGCCAACTGGAGTGCGTCAGCCGCGCGGAGGTGGTATCGCTCCAACATGGATTCGGCCAATCGCCGCAAGTCTTCGGTCGGCTGAATTTCGCGCCAGCCTTGCTGCAACTCCTCCAAGCGGCCAACCACCTGCTCATGTTGCATCGTAGTCAAAGCGCCTGCTCGCAGCTCTCTAGCGAAAGCGCTGCGCGCCTCAACTCTGGTTGCCCACCACACGACAACCCCGAAACGCTCACTGAGCTGCTGCAACAAAGGCGTCCCTGTCTGCTCCGTGCACAGAGGCACAAGGGCGCTGCTATCCCAAAATGCCGGTTCCACTAACGTCCTTCCTCACGCTCTTCCAAGACGGCGCGAAGGGCTCGCTCGGCCCCAAGGTTCGGGGCCGGCATTTGCCAGAATTTCTTCCAGTTGACGCCACCTCTTGGCGGCAGCTTCATAGCCCCGGATGCGACAAGTTCCCTTTCCTCTTCTGTTATCGCACTGCCTCCATACGGCAAGATTCGAGCTACTGGCGTGTTGCGGTCTTTGACAATAACTTCTTCACCGTCACGCACGAATTGCAGGTAAGTGCTAAGCCGATTCTTTAATTCGCCAACGTTGACCGTCTTCATGGCTATATTCTATATCATCTTAGCTATATAGCTATTCACCTGCTGCGTCTCGGCTAGCTTATGCGCGGTTCGCTTTTTCCCGCTTCTCGATCTTCGCCCAGGTGTCGCGCAACTGCACTGTCCGGTTGAAGACCAACCTCCCCGGCGTCGAGTCGGGATCGACGCAGAAGTATCCCAGCCGTTCGAACTGGTAGCGATCGCCCGGCTTGGCGCTCGCCAGAGATGGCTCCAGCTTGGCGTCAGTCACCGTCTCCAGCGAGTTGGGATTGAGATTGGCGGTGAACTCCTGCCCCTCGGGCACGTCGTTCGGGTCTTCCTTGGTGAACAGATTTTCGTACAGCCGCACCTCGGCACTGATGGAGTGCTGCGCCGATACCCAATGAATTGTCGCCTTCACCCTGCGGCCGTCGGGCGCGTTGCCGCTGCGCGTCTCCGGATCGTAAGTGCAATGGACCTCGATTACCTCGCCACTCTTTTCGTCCTTCACCACGCCGGTGCAGGTGATGAAGTAGCCAGCGCGCAGACGGACTTCCTGCCCCGGCGACAACCTGAAGAACTTTTTCGGCGGCACCTCGCGAAAGTCATCCTGCTCGATATACAGTTCGCGAGAGAACGGAACCTTCCTCGTTCCGCCAGCGGCGTCTTCCGGATTGTTAACCGCCTCAAGCTCCTCGACCTGGCCTTCGGGATAGTTATCGATAATGACCCGCAATGGGCGCAGAACCGCCATCACCCGCGGTGCACGTTTGTTGAGGTCCTCGCGGAGGAAGTGTTCCAGCATCGCCAGCTCGATGGTGCCGTTGGTTTTGGATGCGCCTATAGCCGCACAGAAGTTGCGAATGGCCTCGGGCGTGTAACCGCGCCGCCGCAGCCCGGAAAGCGTGGGCATGCGGGGATCGTCCCAACCGCGCACCCGGCCGTCCTGCACCAGTTGCAGCAGTTTCCGCTTGCTCAGCAGCGTGTGGGTAATGTTCAGGCGGTCGAATTCGATCTGCTGCGACGGAAATATGCCTAGTTGCTGAATGAACCAGTTGTACAGCGGGCGATGATCTTCGAACTCCAGCGTGCAAACGGAATGCGTGACCTTCTCGATGGAGTCCGATTGTCCGTGCGCGAAGTCGTACATTGGGTAGATGCACCACTTGGCGCCGGTACGATGATGCTCGGCATGCAGAATGCGGTACATGACCGGATCGCGCATGTTCAAGTTGGGCGACGCCATGTCGATCTTGGCGCGCAAGGTTCGCGAGCCGTCGGGAAATTCGCCTGCGCGCATCTTCGCGAACAGCTCCAGGTTCTCCTCGACAGAACGGTTGCGGTAAGGACTCTCGCGTCCGGGTTCGTTGAGCGTGCCGCGATACTGACGAACTTCTTCAGCGCTTAAATCGCACACATAAGCCTTGCCGGCATTAATCAGTTGCACCGCCCACTCATGAAGCTGACCGAAATAATCGGAGGCGTAGAAGAGCCGGTCTTCCCAATCGAAGCCCAGCCAGCGAACGTCGGTGATGATCGAATCTACGTATTCCTGCTCTTCCTTCTCGGGATTGGTGTCGTCAAAGCGCAGGTTGGTCTTGCCACCAAACTCCGCAGCCAGCCCAAAGTTGAGGCAGATGGACTTGGCGTGTCCAATGTGCAGGTATCCGTTGGGCTCTGGCGGAAAGCGAGTCTGCACCGGGCCACCGTACCTGTTGATCTTCAGATCTTCGAGAATGATCTCGCGTATGAAATTCGATGGCCGATCGGGCGCCGCAGCTTGCGGTGTGGCCGCAGCTTCCACGTCGTGGTTTGAGATTGTCATGATTTCCTTCTGGGTGCCCCACCCTTGTCGCCCGCTGTTGGCGACAGGGTGGGAACCTCGCTAGCCGAAAGGTCTATTTTACGTGGTCGGGACGATGTGTCGTTAGGATGGCACTGCAGAACGACTTATTATGGCCAGCAAATTTCGGTGAGCAGCACGGCCACGTGCGCGATCGCAGCATTGTCGGTGCCCATGCCTTCTGGAGTTTTCGCTTTGATCCCAACGCATGACGCCTCAATGCCGAGCAGCTCGGCGACACTGTGCTGAATCGCCTTAGCGTGAGGACCGATCTTTGGCTCGGCAAGGATTAACGTGCTATCCACGTTTCCCACCACATAGCCCGCTTTTTCGACTTGCTTGAGCGCCTCGCGGACGAAGACGGTCGAGTCCGCGCCCTTCCATTTGGGATCGGTCGGTGGGAAGTAGGTCCCAATGTCTCCGGCGGCGATTGCGCCGAGCAGTGCGTCGGTTATAGCGTGCAGCAAGACGTCGCCGTCGGAATGGCCCGCCAGACCGCTGTGATGTGGAATGAGTACGCCGCCGATCTTCAGCGGGATGCCGGGTTGAAACTCGTGCGAGTCCCAGCCAAAACCGATGCGAGGTGTGCGTTGCGGATTGGACAAAGGCTTCTGCCGTCCCTACGGGACTCGGACCAACTTCACGCCTTACCCAGCACTCCGCTTGCGGCTCCGTGCTGGGCTAGACTATTTCGCGCCTGCGGCGCTGAATTTCCGACTACTCAATTTCACTGGTAAAGACAAAATTTGGTTCGCGGCTAGACCTGAAAGTCCGCGCTCCCAATATTGTAGTGACCGGTTTAGCCCCGTGCTACTCAAGAAATCGCCTGCCGGTCTCGACTGAGGGCCGCTCAAACAACTCACCCGCCCAGGCTCGCCTTGCGCCCGTTTTCCTGCGCCAGAAAAAATTCTGCCAACTCCAGATCGGCAGGCGTGGTGATCTTCATATTACGTGGAGAACCCATGACAACATGCACCGTCCCTCCGCTGCGCTCGATCAGGGAAGCTTCATCCGTGCCCATGAATCCATCGGCGGTGGCTTCATCGAAAGCCCTCTTGAGCAAGCCGAACCGAAACCCCTGCGGCGTCTGAGCCAGCACCATGCGCTCCCGTGGGACGGTCGCAATCACAACCGCGCCATCGGACGTCCGGTCAACCTGTTTCACGGTGTCGACCGCGGGCACTCCGGCAATCGCAGCCTCGTACTTCTTCACCGCTTCAATTACGCCAACAATGGTGTCCTGGTCAACGAAGGGCCGCACCGCATCATGGACCAAAACGATGTCATCGTCTGCAGCGTCGATGGCCGCCAGCGCGTTCGCCACGGAATTCTGTCGATGCTCGCCGCCCTCAACCAAGCGAACCGGTTTACTCAGTCTCTCTCTTTCGAGCTGTTTCTGAAAGCCCGCAGCTTCATTCTTGCGCAGCGCCACCACGATCTCACTAACCGCAGGGCATCGGGCAAACTTGCGGAGCGTATGAAAAAGAATGGGCGTTCCGTCTAGCTCAAGAAACTGTTTGCTTGTGCTTTGCGGAGCCCGAATCGCACGGGACATGCGCGTCCCTAGCCCGGCTGCGGGGATGATGACAATGACCTTCATGTTGGGGAGGCGAGTATAAACGGCGGAGCCAGCGAAACACAAATCAGCTTGCTATCGCAGTGGGTCAATCTGGATCCGCGATGACACTACTCCGGCTTAGGTATATCCGGAACCACCACTGCCGGGGCAGGTGGCGGCACCTTGCGAAAGTCGGGACGCGACTCCACCGGGCGCGGCTGCGAATTCACATTGCGCTCGTCGAACTTGCCAAAAATCATCTTTCCGGCTGTGGTTTGGAGCACTGACGTCACCGAGATATCGATATTCTTGCCGATCATCTTGCGGGCATTGTCCACCACTACCATGGTTCCGTCGTCCAGATAGGCCACGCCCTGGTTGTATTCCTTGCCCTCCTTCAGGATGAAGACCTTCATGATTTCGCCGGGCAGAACGATGGGCTTCAACGAGTTGGCCAACTCGTTAATGTTGAGCACCGCGACCCCCTGCAACTGGGCCACTTTGTTCAGGTTGAAATCGTTGGTGACAATCTTGCCTTCGTACACTTTAGCCAGTTCAATAAGCTTCAGGTCCACTTCACGCACGGCAGGAAAATCGTCTTCCACTATTTGCACCTGCAAGGTGGCGATCTTCTGGATGCGCTGCAGGATGTCGAGACCGCGGCGGCCACGGTTCCGCTTCATGGAGTCGGCGGAATCGGCAACCAGCTGCAGTTCGCGCAACACGAATTGCGGAATGACGATCACTCCATCGAGGAACCCGGTTTCGGCGATATCGGCGATGCGACCGTCGATGATCACGCTGGTGTCGAGGATCTTGTGGCTCTTCCTGGATTGCTTCTCGCCTCCGAAAATGCCACCCAGCGCAGCCAGATTCAACAGGTCGCCTTTGCCGGCGCCCACCACCAACCCCACATAGGCCATGATCAGCATGACGAAAAGTTGCAGGAAGCTTTGCGTTGGGCCTTCGCGAATGCTATTGCGGATTACGAGGCTAAACAGGTAGGCGCCGACAATTCCCAGTATGCTGCCGATGACCGCGCCAATAAGCCGCTTCAGGCTGACGCGTCGCAGACGAACTTCAAACAAGACGACGGCGATGCCGAAAAGCACTCCGGCGCCCGCTGCGGGCCAATGCTCCAACCCAAGTGGCTGCAGTTCATAGCTCGCAACTGCGGTGATAAGGACGAATAAGACTCGTATAAACACAAGGTCCAAGCGACACCTCCACCGACCGGTCCAAGCGTCTGCAGTGGGTGAAAGCGCTCCGGAGGAAGAGATGACAATGATGCCGGTGACGCACTCTCAGACCAAACGCGACGGGCAGGTCTTGACTCGCTCGCTCCGCTAAGTAATCGCCTCGGGGCATATGAAAAAGAATTGCGCCCCGACCCGCCAACTGCGGCGGGACTATTACTAGAGTAGCCGAAGTATATACCAGTTTGGGACGTCTTCAGCAGGACATGCAGCTTTACCACCGGTATCTGTTCCGATTTGGGCAAACCGGCCATGAACCAAGTGGGTACGCTGACTATTCTGTACTGGGCGAACCGTGGTCTCCCTTGCGAGGTTCGCACGCAGGAACTGCCAGAATCCGCTTAACTGGGGACAATGACCCGCTGGGTTGCAGTGATTCAGGTCACAATTCCGTAGACTCTTTTTCCCCGCGATTTTAGCGCTTCCGCGCCATCGTCGCGGTGCTAGAATTTTCTGTTATGGCATTCCCAACTGATCGTCCCCGCCGCCTGCGTCGCACGGAAGCGATGCGCTCCTTTGTCCGTGAGACCCGACTCAGCCCCGAAGGTTTTGTCTATCCCCTGTTCGTCTGCCCGGGCGAAGGTGTGCGTAAGGAAGTGCGCTCTATGCCAGGCGTCTTCAATCTTTCGGTGGATGAAGTGGTAAAGGAGTGTGCCGAGGTGAAATCGCTGGGGATTCCTAGTGTCATCCTCTTCGGACTGCCGGAATCTAAGGACGAGATTGCCACCGACGCATGGTCGGACGATGGCATCGTGCAGAAGGCTGCTCGCGCCATCAAGCGCGAAGTTCCCGGTCTGCTGCTAATGGGAGATGTGTGCCTGTGCGAATACATGTCGCACGGCCATTGCGGCATCGTGGAGACCTCCGGACCGCGCTCCGTCGGTGCTGCGTCGGTTGCTGCGATGGTTGCCGAGGATTACGAGATCCTCAACGATCCCACGCTCGAACTGCTCGCCCGTACCGCGGTTGCGCAGGCCAAGGCGGGTATGGACATCATCGCGCCCTCCGACATGATGGATGGTCGCGTGGATGCCATTCGCACCGCGCTTGATGCGACTGGCTACCAGAACATCCCCGTCCTCTCGTATGCCGCGAAGTTTGCCAGCGGATTCTATGGGCCATTCCGCGAAGCGGCTGATTCGGCGCCACACTTCGGCGATCGGCGCTCTTACCAGATGGACCCGGCGAACTTGCGCGAGGCCATGCGCGAGATTGAGCTCGACCTTGAGGAAGGTGCCGACATGATCATGGTGAAGCCGGCCATGCCCTACCTCGACGTGCTGCACGAGGCGCGGCTGCGGTTCGATGTGCCGCTCGCCGCGTACCAGGTAAGCGGCGAGTACGCCATGATCAAGGCGGCCGCGCTGAACGGTTGGATTGACTACGAACGCGTGATGATGGAGTCGCTGCTGTGCATCCAGCGCGCTGGCGCGTCGATTATACTGACCTACTTTGCGAAAGAAGCGGCAAGATTGCTGGCGTAGGCGAAAGCAGTCAACGAGATACGAATGATGCTTTCTGACGAGATCAAACAACTCCTCGACGGTGCAAATTTCGCTCACCTGGCTACCCTGATGCCCGATGGATCGCCGCAAAGCGTACCGGTATGGGTCGGGCGCGACGCAGATCGCATCCTCATTTGTACCGGGGAAAACTCTCTGAAGGCTCGCAACACCGCGCGCGACCCGCGGGTTGCGCTCTCTATCGTGGATTTTCGCGATCCCTATTCCGAAGTGCAGATTCGCGGACGCGTGGTCGAGCGTCGGCCCGATCCCGATCTTAAGATCATGGATCCCATCTCGCTGAAATACACTGGCAAGCCGTTCCCCTTCCGGAGTCCCGAAGGACGCGTTGCTCTGGTCATTGAAGTGGGAAGGCCCGTTATACTAAGCTGCCCTTTGAACACACACCGCCAGCCGGTTCGTAGAGCACCAGCAACAGAGGCATTCCAGCGCTCAGCTTCCGCAGATCGAAAAGGAAGGAGATATCATTCCATGCACGTAGCTGCCGCTGCTCGGGCAACACGGGTGGATCAGGAGATGTCTGCCCACCCATAGTGGAGAACCCGGTAGGAATGTGGCTATTAGTTCGTCGATTTCTATGACGCATTTGCGGCGAAGAGTATAGTTGCCTTATCCAGCGGGTGCAGCCATGAAACCCTTGTCTCCCGATTCCGTTCGACCCGTTATTCTTTGTGTAGACGACGCAGAAATTGCCCTGCGAGTTCGTAAGCTCTTACTTACCATTGCAGGCTATGAAGTGGTTACCGCCGCTTCCGGCGAAGAAGGCCTGGAGCAATTCAAGCGCGACTCCGTCGACCTGGTTATCGCAGATCACTTCTTGACTGACAAAACCGGCACCGAGATTGCCAGGGAAATGAAGACCATCAAGCCCCACGTACCTATCCTGATCGTCTCGGCGTCGGCGGATACCCCCGAAGGAATCGAATTTGCCGATGAGTTCCTGCCTAAAGGCGAATCCCCCGAAAAGCTACTCCAAACCATCGCTCGCTTGCTGAAGAACTAAGACCCGATCTCGCGCGTTAGAACGCCCCGCCGCCGCCGCCACCAAAGCCGCCGCCGCTGAAGCCTCCGCCACCGAAGCCGCCGCCACCCCATCCAGAGCCAGTGCTACTCGCACGCGGGGCGGCTACGAAGGCTTGGTGCGCATCCATCGCCATAGCATGCATGGAGCCGGCAAAGAAGATGGGATTGAAGCCCACATACGGCGTCGGACCCACATACCAGTTGGGCTGGTTCTGCGTGATTCCCTGGAAGGCCTTGGCCCAGCGGTTCTCAATGCCAAGCGCCATGGCGTAGGGCAGAAACTTCTCGAAGGTATCGGGCGGCATGCGCTTTAATCGGTCAGAGTCCACGCGGTTGACGAACTCCTGGAAGCCGAGGATCTCAACTTTAGTTCGTACCCCCTTGAGCGACTTCGCGGTCATGATACGAGCGAATAGGAACACGATGATCACTGCAATGATTCCGGAGGCAATCAACAGCCCCGGAGAATCGAGCATCGAGCCCCAGCCCAGGACCTGCGCCAGTACGAACGGCGCCGCGGTAAACAATATGCCAGCCAGCACATAAGCGTGCGCGGATTCCGGATCGACGGAGTACATTCCCTTGCTCTTTAGCTCGGCGAGAATGTTGTTCTTGATAGTTGGGATGGCCACATAGAACTGGTTCTTCAGATCTGACAAGCGTATCTGGGTGACACCTCCAGGGAACATGTGGTTCAGCATCACGCGCTCGTGTGGTTCGAGCGAGCTCCAGGTATCCGGCGGCTTTAACAAGTGGAAAGTATAGTCACGATGGCTGAACAGCAGGACCTTCGACTCTGTCTCCTCGATCTTGAGATAACCCTTCACCGCGAGGTCCACCATGGTGCAAGTGATGTCGCGAGGGTGGACCACGTCATCGATCAGCGTGCCGACCTCGGCAGGCGTCATATCTTTCGGCGGCTCGTACATGGGCGCGACCGAGATGTCGGCTTTGGGATCGCGGCCTTTCGTCCACCAGAAGAAGAACATCACGATGAACGCCCACAGCGGCAGCAGCACAATGGGATTGCTGCGCAGAAACCACATGGCCTGGGTGAATTTGCTGGGCTGGGTCAGCACACCCTTGCTGATGTAAACGTCAGCCGTAAGTCCGCCGCGCATGGAAAGCGGATTGTTGGTCTCAACCAGCACCGTGCTATTACGGACCTCTACGGTCGCGTCCTGCTCTTGTGATCCATATTCGCCGGTGAAGGCTTGCGCGCGCAAGTTGCCGGCGGCATTCGCTGGAAATGTGATCGACGCCGCAGCGCTGTCGATCGGCACCGGCCAGTCATTGCCGGTTACGTTCCAGTAAAGCTCGTCGTGATCGTCGAACCAGCGCACCGCATTGGTTACTTTGTAGCTGATGATTACAGTGCGTGTGGTGTCGACAGCGTCGGGAATGTAGATCTTGAGATGGCGGTTGCCATTCTGCGTGCTCGAATCGTACTTCAACTTGTGGCCGTTGCCGTCGAGAACCTCGATGACCTTGAGGAACAGGGTGTAGTTCGAGCCGTGTGGGCCCGGATATTCGATGGGAATGTCGCGGTAGATGCCATGAAATTCGCCGATGAACACAACATTAATGTGCTCATTGACGGTGGTGACCCCATCGGGCGTAACGTACATGTGAGTTTCGAAGCGGGCAATGCGCCAGTCGCGGGCAGAGGCGGGAACGGCAAGCGCAAGGCAGAACAGCAAAGCGACGAGGAAGCGAAAAGCGGCATCATTGCCGCGCCGTACGGAGCCGCTCCGCCAGCCTCTAATCTCACTTTTGCCCGCGTCAAAACAAGAATTGTTCATTGAACCCAAGGCCGTCCTAGTGCGTTCCGCGAAAAGCGTGGGGCGAAAAGCGGCTCTCAGAACTTCACCGCGACCGGTTCGCGTTGGGTCGGCTCAGTAATGTCGAAGAACTGCTTCTGCTGAATGTGGAACATGCCGGCCACAATGTTCGTGGGGAAGGTCTGGATTTTGGTGTTCAGGTCGCGCACCACCGCGTTGTAATAACGGCGCGCATTCTGGATCGCATCTTCCAGGCCGCTGAGTGAACCTTGCAGCGACTGGAATTGCTCCGAGGCGCGCAACTGCGGATAAGCCTCGGCCACCGCGAGCAAGCCGCGCAAGGCGTAGGTCAGCTGTCCTTCGGCTTCGCTCTTCTCCGCCGGAGTTGTAGCCGTCATGGCCGCGCTGCGATACTTGGCAATGTTCTCGAAGGTTCCCTTTTCGTGAGCGGCATAACCCTTCACGGTCTCGACCAGGTTGGGGATAAGGTCATAGCGCCGCTTCAGTTGTACATCGATATCGGCCCAGGCGTTGTCGGCACGGACCTTCAACTGCACCAGACCGTTGTAGATGCCGATCAGCGTGAACGCGATGATCGCCAGTATGACGATAATGACAATGAGAGCGATGAGCATAAGTTCTCCTCTGCTTCGACAGCAGGCAACGAGCGGAAGTTATCACAGTGCGGAAGGCGGAAGCAATTCGTAGGATAGCTTCTTAGATGGCATCAGGACGATATTCATCTTCCATCTGCGCGAAAGTTGGCCATCCTGCGCAAGGGATGGACTTATTGTTTCCGGTCGCCTCCTGGTTGTTTTCTCCGCCTGCTAGCATAGGAGGGTGCTCCCGCTGCTCGAGGTCCGAAATCTCACTGTCGAATTTGCGACCGGACAGGGAACCGTCATCGCAGTCCGTGATGTCAGCTTCCAAATCGCCCCGGGTGAGGTACTCGGCCTGGTGGGGGAATCCGGATCAGGAAAGTCCGTCAGCGCGTTGGCTATCATGCGCTTACTGCCGCCACAGGCACGCATTCAGGGCCACATTCAATTTCGCGATACTGACCTGCTGGTTGCGCCGGAATCGGAGATGCGCCAAATTCGAGGCGCGGAAATCAGCATGATCTTTCAGGAGCCGATGACGGCTCTTAATCCCGTGATGCGGGTCGGCGATCAGATTGCCGAGGCGGTGCTGGCGCATGCGGAAGAGCAGATCCCTCGCGGACGAAAGTCCGCTCGTGATGACAGGGGTAGAGACCTTAACGGCACGGCTGAAGCCGTGCCCCTTCAAAACGAGCTGGACGCCGGCCTGAAAGCCGGCCCTACCCGAACGCCAAGTTCTCCGCAGGTGATGGTTTCCAAGGCCGAAGCCTGGAGGCGTTCGGTTGAAGCGTTACGTACCGTCGCCATCGCCGATGCCGACCGTCGCGCCCGTGACTATCCCCACCAGCTCTCTGGAGGACAGCGCCAGCGCGTCATGATAGCTATGGCCGTGGTAAACCGGCCCTCGTTGCTCATTGCCGACGAGCCAACGACTGCGCTCGACGTCACCGTCCAAGCACAGGTGCTCGACCTGCTCAGCGAGCTGCGAGAGAAGTTCTCCCTGGCGATGCTGTTCATCTCGCATGATCTTGCTGTGGTGTCGCAGGTATCGGATCGCATCGGGGTTATGTACGCCGGCAGCCTGGTCGAAGTGGGAACAGCGCTGGAGGTTTTCACGCGTCCTGCGCACCCTTACACGCGCGGGCTGTTACACTCTGTGCCGACGCTGCGTACCGAACGCGGCCACCCACTTCAAACCATCGAGGGAACCGTGCCTGCCATTACGGCGTTGCCGCCGGGCTGTACTTTCGAGCCGCGCTGCTCCTGGCGCGTCCCCGCCTGCTCGACCGAGCTGCCACCGCTGGTGGAGGTTGCACCCGGGCATCTGGCCCGCTGTCCTGTTGTGTCCGCGGAGGGTCGCTGACCGATGCGCCTTCTCCTGCTGAGCGACATTCATGCCAATTTCGAGGCGATGGAGGCCTGCCTCGCCGCCGCTCCCGCGTACGATATCATCGTGAACCTCGGGGATGTAGTTGGCTACAATGCGTCGCCGAATGAAGTGTGCGAGCGTATGCGTGCCATGGGCGGCCAGGTGGTGCGCGGCAATCATGATCGTGCCTGCACCGGGCTGACAGACTTATCGGAATTCAACCTGGTGGCAGCCATGTCGGCACGTTGGACCCAAACCACGCTGGCCCACGAACATCTGAACTGGCTGCGCAACTTGCCGCAAGGGCCAATGCGCGTGGAGGGACTGGCGGGAATGGAGTTTGTGCACGGTTCGCCTCGCGATGAAGATGAGTATCTGTTGAACGCTTCCACGGCCAATGCCAATTTCCGGGTGCCTGGCCATGCCGACGTCATGATGTTTGGTCACACCCACCTGCAGGGTGGCTTCGTATATCAGGAGGGCAGAACACTTCCTATCGCGCCCGGTTACGGCACCATGGAAGGTGCAGTTGAGTCAACCCTGACACTTACGCCCGGTGAGCGTTATCTCATTAATCCGGGCTCAGTCGGACAGCCGCGCGATGGCGACTGGCGAGCGGCCTTCGCTCTCTATGAGGATGATGGGAATGGTCCAGCGCGAGTAACCTTCTATCGGGTCCCTTACAACGTCAAGCAGACGCAGGATAAAATCTTTGCTGCTTCGCTTCCGGAACGTCTGGCACTGCGGTTGGCAACCGGGCGGTAGATGAAGGGCCTCCGTTGTCAGAGCGGTAAAGTGATTCCGCGACGGCGGCGTGGCTCAGCGCATCCAAAAAAGTGGGGTTAATACAAATTATGCCCGTCCGTCCATTTCCTGGGAAATCCCGATATCGCTCGCAGGAGTTCATTGGCGGAGCGATCACCAGTCTTGAGCAAGGTTATCTGGTGGCCTATATCGATGGTGGGGCCCGCGGCAATCCCGGTCCCGCTGGGTACGGCGTCGTCATCGAGGACGAAATTGGCCGTCCCGTAGCCGAGCTCAGCGAATTCCTCGGCCGCCAGACGAACAACTATGCCGAGTATTCAGGCTTGCTGGCCGCTCTCAACTACACCGTCAGGCACGGTTTCAAAGCGCTGAAGGTAGTCAGCGATTCCGAGCTGATGGTGAAGCAGATCAATGGCGAGTACAAAGTCAACAATCCCACGCTAAAGGAGCTTCATGCCCGGGCGATCAAGATGATCGACCAGCTTGACTACTTCGAGATTACGCACGTGCTTCGCGAGAAGAACCGGGATGCCGACCGCCTGGCAAACCTGGCCATGGACCGCGGGATCGAAAAGAAAGCACCCGCGATCAGCGCTACGGATGTCGGTGGCGTTGCGTCGGTTGTGCCGGAACTCAATGGCGTAGTCCGCAACGGGGTTGTCGAATTCCTCGGGAATCCACTTCCCGATGGGACCCTGGTCAAGGTTCGTGCTGTAGCCCCTACGGCAAAGAAATAGTCATCTAGGCCGACGCAGCCTTCGCTTCAGTCATCTCCTGCCCGGTGAGGCCTGCCCGCATTTGCAGCGGTTCAATCGTCTGTATCTGT
Source organism: uncultured Acidobacteriaceae bacterium (assembly GCA_963721155.1). GTDB lineage: Bacteria > Acidobacteriota > Terriglobia > Terriglobales > Acidobacteriaceae > Bog-257. The sequence continues at coordinate 399,491 of CAVRID010000014.1, forward strand.
TCCGGTGGATTCTCCACCGCCCACGCCAATGCCTCCGTCATCTGTTGCAGTGTCACCAGAGCTAGTCTTTGCGCGCCGTCGCGGGTCGCTGGAAGCAATCTTGCTAATGCATAGAACGGAATAAGCGCGTATGGCCATCTCCGTCCCGGCCCCAGTATTTATAACGGGTTAACGACGCTTCGCGCCCACGACTTCCCAGAGGGATGAGCAGGATCTATTGCGGATGACCGGTCTTCAGGAGTTCATTCACGATGGTAACCAGCTCTTCAGGATTGACCGGCTTTTCCAGGTAGAGATCGGCCAGTGGTTCAGCCGCTTGGAAGGCCTCGGCCACGTAGCCCGACACGACGACTACCGGCATGGTGGAATTCATTTTGGCGGCCTGAACGATGGCGCGACCGTTGGAGTCGCCAAGGCGCCAATCGGTGACCACAGCATCGTAGCTATTGAGTTCGAGCTTTTCAATCGCCTCGCGAGCCGAGGTGGCGGGTGTCACCTGGTGCCCGGCGGCCTCCAGGATGGCACACTTCAGGGTCACAATGTTCGGTTCGTCATCGACGCAGAGTATCTTGGCCATGGGATTGTCTCTAGATATTCGGCGTTGGGGAGGTGCCATCGCAAAACTGGTAGGCCTGTGCCACTGCCCAACTACTAACGTGCCCGCTATTGTTGAGCATGGCTGTCTCGATTGTCAAATGTCCAACGTCGGCGGGATCATTTACGGCTCGGTCCAAGCCATTCAGCCTCGCAATACGATCACTTGTCTCTCTGCAACTCCCGGTAGGCGGCACTCTTGGAAAGCCCAAACTCCCTGGCTACCTGCTTCAGGGCGGCCTTCTCGTCGAGCTGCTCAGCCGCCATCAGCTCCCGAACCCGTCTTGCAACGCTGTGGGTTGACGGTTGGGCTGTAACCTTTTCGTCCGCTTTGCCGATCAGCAGCGTGATCTCACCCCGGATGTCCCCGCGCTCTTCCAGTTGCATCAGGACCTGCCCGGCGTGACCTCGAAGGAATTCTTCGTAAAGCTTGGTCACCTCGCGCGCGATTACAACGTGGCGCTCGGGTCCGAGAATGTCCACGACATCACGCAAGGTCGCGACAATGCGGTGGGGTGCTTCGTAGAAAATCTGGATGCAAGCTGCGAAGCGAATGGTCTCCAGCAGGGTGCGGCGTGCGCCTTCCTTTGCGGGCAGAAAGCCCCCGAAGTGGAATGAGTCAGTGGGTAAGCCACTGGCGACCAGGGCCGACAAAAATGCCGATGCCCCGGGTATAGGTACGACGCGTATGTGATGCCGTACGGCCAGCGCTACCAGCCGATATCCGGGATCGCTTATGCCGGGCGTGCCAGCGTCGCTCACCATGGCGATGTTATCGCCGCGTTCCAAATGCACGACCAGCTCAGCCGCGCGCGTAAGCTCATTGTGCTCGTGATAGCTGACGGTGGGCTTCTCGATGCCGTAATGGCTCAGCAGCTTCATCGTTTGCCGCGTATCTTCGCAAGCGATGAGGTCAACTTCCTTCAGGGTTCGCACTGCGCGCAGGGTAATATCTTCCAGGTTGCCGATCGGAGTGCCGACGAGGTAAAGCGTGCCCGGCGTCACCGCATCGTCATCACGGGCAACTACCGAACTTTGCAGTTCTTTTGTCACTGCGCGAAGTGTAGCACCGGAAGGCGTGTAAGGTGTCAGCGGTCAGGCAGCCCATCCATTGCGGCTAGTGGTCGTGATTTGCCGTAAATCGGCTCAGTCAGGTATCATAGGTGTTTACCCAGCCAGTTTGGCAATTTTCTGGAGTTAGTCATGGCACAAGTTTGTGAAATCTGCGGCAAAGGGCCGCAGTTCGGCAACAACATCAGTCACGCGCATAACGTCACCCGGAGGCGATGGAACGTCAACCTGCGCCCCGTGCATGCCAAGACTAAGGCCGGCAACAAGCGCATGCGGGTGTGCGCGAGCTGCCTGCGCAGCGGCAAAGTGACCAAAGCTTAACGTTCGGAGTAATTCGCATTTTCACCCTCTCGGATTCGAGAGGGTTATTTTTTGGCCTGCGCATTTCCGTCTTGCGGCGGCTCTGATGCCACTCTCATATGCGCCCATACGGCCTGCGCGTCACGCGACCTGCGAATGACAGTCCCACCACGATTCCCAGCAGCGCACCAGCGATCACGTCGCTGGAATAGTGGTATCCGTCGTACACCGCGCCCACGCACATCAGCAGAACCGGAAACAAGAGCCAGGGGGCGAGGCGCGGCAAGAAACGGTAGGCAAACACCAGGACGACGAATGCCAGCATGATGTGTGCACTGGGAAACGCATTCCCACGCACGCCGGCATGGTTTTGAATCAGTCCAACCAGGCTGTGGAACAGGCCTCTGGGAGTGCCGCTGAATTGTTGCACTCCAACGCTGTTGGCCGGACTGCGAACGGGGAAGAGCAAGTACGTCGTGTAACAAATGACGTATCCTACGCTGGCCGCGTCGGTCAGTCGGCGGAATGCGTTCGCGAATGCTGGCCGTTCACGCCAACCCCAGAAGATACCTCCTATAACCGGATACAACGGATAAAACGCGAAGTAGCCGAATTCCAGGAACTGCACCAGCCATGCGGCGGCTCGGCCGTGCATCCACAAAGCCAGTGGCAGGGCGAACAACAGCGCTTCAAACGCATTGATATGAACGTTCTGCCAGCCGCTCCTAAGTGCAAGCGACAGAAACGATACTTCTTCGAATACGGTGATGAAGAAGACGGCGGCCAGCCAATCGTGGGCGAACTCCCACGTAATGCTTTCGCGACGCTTATGAGCGAAAAGCAGGATTATAGCGATGGCGCAAAGATTCCACGCCACGTACCACGGCCAGTGCTGCACGTTTTGATAGCGCGCGCAGACCAGCGCGGTCAGGACAAGGTGCACTGCGACGTAAATGCGGTCGGTGAGGTTCAACCCTGCCGCCTTGCCGTCAAGCGAGCGCGATGACGTCGATTTCCACCAGCACATCTTTGGGCAGACGTGCTACCTCGACGGTGGAACGCGCGGGAGGAGCTTCGGTGAAGTAACGGCCATAGACTTCGTTCATGGCGGCGAATTCCGACATATTCTTGAGGAAAACTGTAGTCTTTACGACCTGTTGCAGTGAGCTCCCGGCGGCTTTTAGGACACCCGCGAGATTTTGCAATACACGCTCAGTCTGCGCCGCCACGTCACCGGAGATGAGTTGTTGCGTTGCCGGATCAAGCGGGATCTGTCCCGAGAGGAAAATCAAACCATTCGCCTTGATGGCCTGGGAGTAAGGCCCAATCGCTTTGGGCCCGTCATTGGTCGCGATCACTTCGCGCATGCGTCCTCCTGATTTGCGTTACGGATGAGTGCGCATCGATTCTCGCACAGTGCCAAACAGGAGAGGTGTTGTGGCAGGAATACTTGTCGGTCGAGACGCGGGCACAGTTGTATTTCATGCGTTGATTTTGAGGTAGACTTCTGAGACTGGCAAGCGCTTGATTTCCCTACTGGCGTATTTCGTCTCGAAACTTACCGTTTGTGAGACAGTCGATTCGCTTAGCCTGCCGGGTGTCGATGATCCTTCTTCATAGATAATCTGTGACCGATGCTGTTTACTCGACGGGTAGGTCCACGACGGTATAGCTGCCCGGCGCGGCGGCGTTTACCGCTGCCGCAATTCTTTCGATGTGCAATCGAACCACCGGCCATTGCGGGGTGCTCAACACCACAAGGGCTATTCTGCGGCCTCTAAGGTTCTGCTGGTAGCGCATATTCTTGTCGGCGGTAAGAAACACGTCGAAGCCTGCACGCTCCGCCTCGACCAGCAAGTCGCCATTGGCCAGCGTATCCCATCCTCGGTCTTTGGCCTTTGTGACAGTGTGGCCGGGAAGGAACCGAGCAATGCCGCTCGGCGTTACATGGTCAAAGAGAATGAGCATCGGCCGGGGAATTTGCAGCAGGGGCGGGGACCGGATCAAGGCTGCGGGCGGCAAATTCAAGTACCGCGTTGATCTGTTCCCGCGTGATGTCGAACTGCTCGACGATTTCCTCTACGGTGGCTCCGGCTTCGAGGTTTTCGAACACGGCGGACACGGGCATCCGGGTATCGCGAAACACCCACGCACCGCTGAGTCGCCCCGGCACGCTTTCAACACCGGGACATTGGGACCAGTCGAGAGTTGTTGCCATGTTCTTACCTCTTAGCTTTTTACCACGGTTCGGCGGCGGCGTCACCTGCTGGATCACGGGTAACAAATTCAGGGCAGGGAGTCTCGCAAAACCTACCCTTTGTGAGACACCAGAGGTCAGACCCGCGCAGATTACCCTTGCGGCTCAGGCATGCCCTCGGTAGTGGCGGGGACGTGCGGATGCGGTTCCACGTAACTGTTGACCATGTCCTTCAGCTCTTTGCTGGGCTTGAAGAAGGGAATCTTCTTGGCGGGAACCTCGACTCGGTCACCGGTTTTAGGATTGCGGCCCACGCGGGATTTGCGTTGGCGCGTACGGAAGCTGCCGAAGCCCCGGATCTCGATCTTGTCGCCAGCGCGCAACGAGCGCACCACGCTCTCGAAGATCGTCTCGACAATGACTTCGCTGTCTTTTCGGGTGAGTTCGGCCAACCGGGAAACTTCATCGATCAAGTCTGCCTTGGTCATCTCGCACGCTCCCTACCGCGAAACCACTCGTCTGCTCACCCGCACATCGGATACTCTCAAATTTGTTACAGGGTTGGCAAGCCTAAGTTTTCGTTGGACTTCCGTCGCCCGTCCTACTGGGGCCATTATTTCCAAAGGTAATAGAACCCGACGTTGGTTTCCATCAATTTTGCCCGGGTCGGCAGATAGTCGGAGACATCGCCAAAAAGAAGGTCAAGCACGCTCTTGCGGTCCTTCTCGGGGCGCACCAATGTCGGCTCACCCTTGATGCCCACCGACTTTGCGGTATCGGAGATTGCCGTTTGGAAGTCGCCAATCTGGTCGATCAATTTCAATGGTATAGCCTGCTCCCCGGTCCAGACCTTGCCGTTCGCCAGCGCGCGCACGTCATCGTCTTTCATGTGCCGCCCAGTGGCTACATTGTGGATGAACTGGGTGTGCATGTCGTCGATAAGCCCTTGCATATAAGCGCGCTCGACCGGAGTCATGTCGCGAGTCGGCGATCCTGTGTCCTTGAACTCCCCGGCTTTCAGGGTTATGGCCTTCAGCTTGGCCCACTTAATCAGTTCCTCGTAGTTGTACCATTCGGCGATCACCCCGATGGATCCCACGATGCTGGCATCGTCCGCAAAAATCTTGTTCGTCGCCGAGGACACGTAGTACGCGCCGCTGGCTCCCACGGTCTCAATGGATGCCACAATGGGTTTCTTCTTCTGATCGCGAATGCGCAGCACCTCGCGATAAATCTCTTCCGAGGCCGCGGCCCCTCCGCCGGGAGAGTTCACGTGCAGCACGATGGCTCTTACAGAGCTGTCGTCGGCAAACTTCTTGAGCTGGTCCACGGTATCTTTTGGACTGATGATAACGCCGTCTAAATCGACTATGGCGATCTTGTCACCGAAGCCGCTGAAGGTGGATTTCTGTTGCGAACGTACGCTGAAATAAACCAAAGCGAAGATGGCAACCAGGAATAGGAAGAATGCTCCGCCGCCGAGGAGAACCCAAAGAAACATGCGGGAGCGCGGTTGTTCTGTCATACGGGAAGTGTAAGTTTAGCAGAAGCAGGCCGCTGGACATTCATTATCCCCGGATCCAAGAGATGTTTTAGCTGGCTGACTCCGGAAGAGCTGTGCTGCTAAAATCGCTCATCATGATCAGCCCAGAGCTCCTCGAAGTGATTGCATGCCCGGTTTGCCGCAAGCCACTGGTGCCGCGAGGTGAAGACGGCCTGAAGTGTAATGAGTGCAAGCGGGTTTATCCCATTCGCAATGGCATCCCCATCTTGCTGGAGCCGGAAGCCACCATCGAGCAAATTTGAGTTCGAGAGCCTGCGGGATCTGAGGCAGCCGCGATGGGTTTGCGTTGTTCAAAGGCGCGGCTGCAGGGCCTTTCCCATTGGTGGAAATCGCCCAGTTTTCCCGAAATAAGACCCACCGGCGAAGGACCAGAGAGCATTTACCCTCCGATTCTGCGCAAATTCTTGCAGCGTGCGGACTCCGGTTGCCCTGTTTTTGTGGCGAAAAATTGAAGCAGAATCGCTTTTCGCGGTGACTGACTGCAACTATTGCGGCATCAAGGGGTTGGATTCATACAAAAAGTCGCTGAGACGGCAGACCGGGTATTAGGTTCGGAACATGAATTGCCTGCAACTTAATAGCTGTCTGATCCGTCTAACTAGCAAAAGCCCGTATAGGGTCGGAGGTGAGGTGACATGATGGCAGAAAAGTTTTCCGTCCCCGAATTAACGGCGCTGAGGAGCGAGTTGCTCCAAGGGTTCGACTCGAAGGATGCAGTCGAGTTGATCCAGATGTTTCTTGCTGGCCATGGTTACGGAGTATCGGCCGAAGAAGCCCGCGACGCGGTAAGCCGAGCGGGAATTCTGGGTGGAACTCTCGAGTCCTTCCAGCGTGAGCTGGAGAGCATTGCCCTCGTGATGTAGCGGCGGATTGACGGTGACAAGATTCGCTCGACCTTAAATGGAAGGGACGCAAGCCACGCCAGAAACAGGACGTCGGCAAGCGAACCCAAGCGAAAAGTAAAGAGCCCAGGCTAAACGGTCTGGGCTCTCCTATTTTGATTGCAGCTATAGCGAGCTGGACGCCGGAAGTGTGAGCGATCCGGCCGTCCAGGGCAACGTAGATTAGAACGTTGTAAGCGCCGTTCCTGGCTCACGCCAGCTGTACGAGCCAAGCATCTTGAGATAGTTTCCGCGGAGAAACGCCGACGGGCTCTCGATGTTGACCAGGCTCATGCTGCCCCGCATCTGTTTCACCGAGATGTACTCGTGCTCTTCCATCCAGCGCTCCATGCCTGCCAGCACCACGCCAATGTGCTCGATGCCGTACTTCAGCAGCGCCGATGTCATCATGGCTACGTGCGCGCCCGCCATCATAGATTTCAGCACGTCGCTGGAATCATGCACGCCGCCGGTGATGGCGATGTAGGTTTCAACCTGGTGATACAGAATGGCGGCCCAGTGGAGACGCAGACGCAGCTCATGTGGGCTGCTCAGCACCAGGTTCGGAACTACCTCCATCTCCTCCAAGTCGAAGTCGGGCTGATAGAAGCGATTGAAGATCACGATGCCGTCGGCACCTGCTTCCGACAAGCGCTTGGCAAAGTTGGCACACGAGGTGAAATACGGTCCCAACTTTACTGAGATCGGAATGCGAACGTTCTTGCGAATGGCACGCACCAGGTCACAATAACGGTCCTCCAGCATAGCCGCCGTGAGCGACGGATCGCTGGGAATGTCGAAGATATTCAGCTCCAGTGCGTCGGCGCCCGCCTGCTCCATGTACTCGGAATAGCGCACCCATCCGCCCGGCGAGCTGCCATTCAGACTGGCAATGACCGGAATGCTAACTGCGGACTTGCCTTTGCGCAGTAGTTCCAGGTAACGATCAGGACCGACATGGTACTTCTCCATGTCGGGTAAATAAGACGTGGCTTCGGCATAGCTATTGGCGCCGTACTCCAGCGCGCTGTCGATGTTTTCGCTCTCCGCTTCGATCTGTTCTTCGAACAGCGAGTACATCACGATGGCCGAGGCCCCGGCGTCTTCCAGCCGGTTGAAGTTTTCCAGCTTCTCCGTTAGCGGCGAGGCCGATACCACGACCGGGTTCTTCAGCTTTAGTCCCAAGTAATTTGTTGAAAGGTCGATCACAGTCTCATCTCCTCGTGCTTAAGCTTTGTCTACGCCCATCGCGGCCATATGCTGGTACAGCTTCCAGCGCTCGTTGACGTTTTCCTGCGCTTGCTTCAGCAGCTTCTTAGCTTCGTCAGGATCGCTGTTGACCAGCATGGTATAGCGCGTTTCGTTGTAGATGTATTTCTCCAGCGGAATGCTGGGGGCTCGCGAATCGAGAACGAAGGGGTTCTTGCCATCCTTGGCGAGCGCCGGGTTGTAGCGGAAGAGCGGCCAGTGTCCGGAGTTCACCGCGGCCTTCTGCTGGTCGATGCCGTACACCATGTCGTAGCCGTGCGCGATGCAGTGGCTATAGGCGATGATGATCGACGGCCCATCGTGTGCCTCGGCTTCCATGAACGCCTTCATGGTCTGCGTGTCACTGCCGCCCATGGCGATGTGCGCGACGTACGCGCGGCCATAATTCATGGCCATCATGGCGATGTCTTTTTTGGGAGTGCGCTTGCCGCCGGCGGCAAACTTCGCCACCGCGCCCAGCGGGGTTGACTTCGACATCTGTCCGCCAGTATTGGAGTACACCTCAGTGTCGAGCAGTAGGATGTTCACGTTGGCGCTGGAGGCCAGCACATGGTCGAGGCCGCCAAACCCAATGTCGTAGCCCCAGCCATCGCCGCCGATGATCCACACGCTCTTCTTGACCAACTCGTCTGCAACCGCCAGCAGGTCGCGTGCTGCCGGAGCGGTGTTCTTCGCCAGCTTCTCCTTCAGCGCTTTCACGCGTTCGCGCTGTGCGAAGATGCCTTCCTCGGTGGACTGATCGGCGTTAAGGATCTGCAACCGCAAGCTCTTCGCCGATGGTCGATGCCAGGCGCTCGACCAGTTCCTTGCCATACTCGTTCTGCTTGTCGATGGCGAGACGCATGCCCATTCCAAATTCGGCGTTGTCTTCAAACAGCGAGTTCGACCAGGCCGGGCCGCGTCCTTCAGAGTTGACGGTGTACGGTGTGGTCGGCAGGTTGCCGCCGTAAATCGACGAGCAACCGGTGGCGTTCGCGATCAGTGCGCGATCGCCGAACAGCTGCGTCATCACCTTGATGTAGGGAGTTTCGCCGCAACCGGAGCAGGCGCCGGAGAACTCGAACAGCGGCTCCAGCAGCTGCACATCTTTCACCTGGCCGTGGGCCACCTTGTCGCGCGACAGCTCAGGGATGGACAGGAAGTAATCCCAATACTGGTTGTATTTCTCGCGCAATGGCGGCTGCGGCTCCATATTGATAGCGCGGTGCTTGGCTTCGCTCTTGCTCTTCGCCGGACAAACCGCAACGCACAGCCCGCAACCGGTGCAATCTTCGGGTGCGACTTGCAGGGTGTACTTCAGTTCCGAAAATTCCCGCCACTTGGGAACCGCTGTCTGGAAGCCGTCGGGGGCATGATTGGTGACGGCGCCGTCGTAAACCTTGGCGCGAATGACGGCGTGCGGGCAAACCATGACGCACTTGCCGCACTGAATGCAGAGTTCCTCATCCCACACCGGAATTTCGAGCGCAATATTTCGCTTCTCCCACTTTGTGGTACCAGTGGGAAAGGTGCCATCGATGGGCATCGCGCTGACCGGAATCAGGTCGCCGTCGCCGGAGATCATCAGGCTTTCAACGTTACGTACGAACTCAGGCGCGTTGGCAGGTACCACCGGCCGCATCTCGAACTTCGAGGAGGCGCTGGTGGGCAGTTTCACTTCATGCAGGTTCTCTAGCGAGGAATCCACGGCGGCGAAGTTTTTGCGGACAATTGACTCACCACGCTTGCCGTAGGTTTTCTCGATCGAGTGTTTGATGGCGGCGATAGCTTCGTCGCGCGGCAACACGCCGCTGATGGCGAAGAAGCAGGTCTGCATGACGGTATTAATGCGCCCGCCCATGCCCGCTGCCCGCGCCACCTCCACGGCATCGATTACGTAGAAACGCAGCTTCTTCTGCAAGATCGTTTGCTGCGCTGAGCGCGGCAGATTGTCCCACACCTCGTCGGGACCGAAGGGGCTGTTGAGCAGGAAGACCGCTCCGGGTTCGGCTGTCTTCAGAACGTCGAGGCGCTCCATGAAGCTGAACTGGTGGCAAGCCACGAAATTCGCTCGCGAGATCAGATAGGTCGAGTGAATCGGCTGCTTGCTGAAGCGCAGATGCGACGTGGTTACCGCGCCAGATTTCTTCGAGTCGTAAACGAAATAGCCTTGTACGTTCAGGTTAGTCTCTTCGCCGATGATCTTGATGGTGTTCTTGTTGGCGCCCACCGTGCCGTCAGCGCCCAGGCCGAAGAACATGGCGCGTACCGTCTCGGCTGGCTCGGTGGAGAACGTCGCATCGTAGTCGAGGCTGGTGTGGGTGACGTCGTCGATGATGCCGATAGTGAAGTGGTTCTGCGGAGTCGGCTTCGTCAGTTCGTCGTAAATCCGCGCCACCATCGCCGGCGTGAATTCCTTCGACGACAAACCATATCGTCCGCCGACAACCTTGGGGAATGTCGCCATTGGGGCTTTGCCCGCGGTGAAGCCCTCGGTCAGGGCTGTAATCACGTCTTGATAGAGTGGCTCGCCGATGCTGCCCGGTTCCTTGGTGCGGTCGAGTACGGCAATGCTCTTCACCGTCGCGGGAAGAGCTTGCAGGAAATGTTCGACCGAGAATGGGCGCATCAACCGCACCTTCAGCACGCCAACTTTACGTCCTTTGGCAGTGAGATAATCCACGGTCTCCTGGACAGCTTCTGCGCCTGAGCCCATGACGATGATGACGTGTTCGGCGTCCGGCGCACCGTCATATTGGAAGAGTCGGTATTCACGGCCAACGAGCTTAGCGAATTTATCCATCGTGTTCTGCACAATGGTGGGACAGGCCAGGTAGTAAGGGTTCACCGATTCGCGGCCCTGGAAATAGACGTCAGGGTTTTGCGCCGAGCCGCGCAGCACCGGATGATCTGGCGAAAGCGCGCGCTCCCGGAAAGCGCGAACCAAATCGTCATCGATCATGGCGCGCATGTCATCCAGACTGAGCTGTTCGATCTTGGAAACTTCATGCGAAGTGCGGAAACCGTCGAAGAAATGCAGGAAAGGAATGCGCGACTCCAGTGTCGCGGCGTGCGCAATCAGCGCCAGGTCCATTGCCTCTTGAACCGAGTTCGACGACAGTAGGGCGAATCCTGTTTGCCGAGTGGCCATCGCATCCTGGTGATCGCCGAAGATGGACAGTGCCTGCGCGGCAATGGCGCGTGCGGCAACGTGAATCACGGTCGGCGTCAGTTCGCCTGCGATCTTGTACATGTTGGGGATCATCAGCAGGAGGCCCTGCGACGAGGTGAACGTAGTGCCAAGTGCGCCCGCCTGTAATGCGCCGTGTAACGCGCCGGCTGCGCCCCCTTCGCTCTGCATTTCGACGACTTTGGGGATCGTGCCCCAGATGTTCTTGTCGCCAATCGACGACCACGCGTCGGACGACTCGCCCATAGGCGAGGATGGCGTAATGGGATAAATGGCGGCAATCTCACTAACGTGATAGGCCACGTAGGCGACGGCCTCGTTGCCATCAAGGGTGACCTTGGTTCTCGATCCTTCACCCTTGACAAGCTCCTTGTCCTCGGGCGAAGGTTCCGCGATGTTGGTTCCACCGCGTGCCTGGGCAGTGTTTTCGTCATTGATGGCCGCGGCAGCAGGATATTCAGTTGTTTTCACGTCTTTTTCATCCCCCGGACCGGCGAACGCGCACGGTCTGTATTTGCTTATGAATCGCTACTGTTCAGGATAGCGGGCGCGGTGGCAGGGGGCTGTGATGGGAGCACTAACAAGTCTGTGACCGGCGTCACATACACGTGTTTACCGCTGTGGATGAAAGGGGAGCGATTTCGGCCCCTAGTCACACTCTCATGGCGCTGGCGTCACAGAAGCGCGGGGCAGGCCTGCCTAGAATCGAGATAGCACGACGGTTCGCCGTCTCGGGAGGGCGTTGTGAGTGTTAGCAGACTATTTGTGATGCTGCAGGGATTTCTTGTCGTCCTCATGCTAAGTGGCAGCGCGCTGGCGCAGACAGCTCCGACGGCTCCCGTCGTGCTCAAGGGCGCTCCCATGGGCGCGGTTACGTTCGACCACACCGCCCATCTGAAGGTGGCTGGCAAATGCGAAGTTTGCCATCACGCGTCCAAGCCGCAGAAACCGCTTAAAGCTCCGCAAGAGGCTTGCACCGATTGCCATACCAACCCCGCTACTCCGCCGGTCACCGTCAAGTTGCAGGCGGCCTTCCACAATTCCAGCGCAACTGCCGGACTGTGTATTGATTGTCATAAGGCGGAAGACGCGAATGGCAAGGCAGCTCCGCTGAAATGCGCGGACTGCCACAAAAAGACAGGCTCGTAATTCCTGGCAGGCAAAAAACTGATAGCTGAGACCGGGCGCCCAGGGTTAGCGCGGAATGGCGCCCAGACACTACTTGCGCGGTGGAAATAGGAACTTCAGCATAGGTGCGACCCGCTGCGCCCACGCGATCTCATTGTGCTGTCCGCCCTCGACTTCGGTGTAGCAGAGATCTTCGCCGGTCTTCCAACCTTTACTGATCAAGGCCTTATTCAAATCACCGGCATCCTGAAAAGCGCGTTGACCCTCATTGGTCCCAATGTCGAGCCAGATGCGCAGATCAGGCTTTCTTTTGATCTGGGCCACGGTTCTCAGGATTGCCCGGTTCCTCCACCAGACAGAGGGTGACATTGCTGTCAGCTTACCGAACACCCAGGTGTACTTCAGGGCGAGGTAGAGGGTGACCAATCCGCCGAGAGATGATCCGCCAATGCCGCAGTTCTCAATTCCAGGAAGCGTCCGGTAGTGATGATCTACGTACGGCTTCAGTTCTTCCACCAGCATCTGCCCGTAGGCGTCGGCCTGTCCGCCACCGAGACGCCTGTCCTCGACGGGCGTGTACTCGTTGATGCGATGCACGCCAGTGTTGTAAACGCCGACGATGATGAGCGGCTCAATTGCGCCGGTCATGATTAACTCGTCCGCGGTTTCACCCACGCGCCAATAGTTGCCTGGGATAAAGGACGTGTCGGGATCAAACAGGTTCTGCCCATCCTGCAAGTACAGGGTGGCATAGCGCCGGTCGGGCTCAGCCTCGTACAGGGGAGGAAGGTAAACGATGAAGTCGTGCTTCTCGTCCATCAGTTCGGAGGGGAACTGCTGATGCAAGTGCAGACGCGACTTCAGGGCGCTGGGTGCCTGCGCGGGCGTGATTGGCTGGTCAGTTATGATCGGATCGGTGCTCATTCTGTAGAATTGTGGTTCCTTAGATTACCAAATGCGGTTTTGATCCAACCCTATCTCAGACGGAAGAGGCCGAAAACATCGTGAATCGTGAATATCATCGTTGGTGGTCACACGACCTGCAACGCAATATGGAGCTGCTCGTCTTTGGGCACGCTGGCACCAAAGTCCTGGTCTTCCCCACTTCGATGGGAAGATACTTTGAGTACGAAGACAACAAGATGGTTGCCGCGGTAGCCGACCGCTTGGAGGCCGGGCAACTGCAGATCTATTGCGTTGACAGCGTCGACGGCGAAAGCTGGTACAACAAACAGGCGCATCCTTACTGGCGCCTGCAGCGGCATCTGCAATACGAGCGCTACATTCTGAATGACGTGATTCCACTGATGTGGAACAAGAACTGGACGCCGCGCACTATCGTGACCGGTTGCAGCTTCGGCGCCTACCATGCCGTGAATTTCGCATTCCGTAATCCCGACAAGGTCACCGGCTGCGTCACCATGGGCGGGTCGTTCGACATCAAGAGCTTCCTCGACGGCTGGTATAGCGAGGACGTGTACTTCAACAATCCCCCCGATTACCTGGCGAACTGCACCGACGGCTGGCGCTACAACCATATCCGCACCGTGCTGGCTACTGGCGAATGGGACATGTGCTGGAACAAGAATGAAGAGTTTGCGGCCATCCTGCGGGGACGCGGTATCCGGCACGAACTGTATGTGTGGGGCGACCAGAGCTATCACGATTGGCCGTGGTGGCGTCCGATGGCGCGGACGTATCTGGAGTAAGCGATCAGAAGTTCGCAGAACAGTATCGATATTCTTTGAAGGGGCGCGGCTTCAAATAACCCACTCGCTATCTCATTCCTGCCGGAATGCGAGACTGCGACTTATGCCTATGGGCCTGGACGGCCTCCTGTGCCAGGCAAATGTAGTCGGGCATTCGGCGGGTGGCGATTTGTGACATCTTCTGGCCGAGATCGAACGACCATCCCGCCAAGGTGATGCTCATCGCAAACGGCGCGTCGCCATAGAGCTGTTCGGCAGCGGTCAGAAGAGACGATGGGGTGAGTTGGTGGCTGAAACCGCACGGGCCCGGCTCCGGCGAGACGGTCGTTCGCGTGATGGTTCCGGGCGCGTCGCCGAACGAGGCATCCAGAAACAGCACGAAGTCGCGCTGCGATAAATCGTCGGCCATTTCTGGACTAAGCTGCTGAGCGGCGATCACTTCCACATCCGCATCGTTCCAAAAATGCTGCTCCAAGGCGCGAGCGGCATGACAGCCAATGGCGTCATCTCCACGCATGGGATTTCCATAGCCAATGATCAAGATTCCGGGCACGTAGTCTTCTCCAGGGGTGGCGCGGTGGCTTGGCCTTTCCTATCAATAGGCATAAACTCTTCCCGCCGCAAAGGATGTGAGACGCCTCACCTTACGTCGTGATGCTCAGGGCGCGGACATCGCTCCGTTAAGAATCAGTTACCACAGAGACACGGAGGACACAGAGAAGAAAAAAAATCTTTTTTTTCACCACTGAGGACACGGGTGCGGTGGACCCCTGGGCTGAGACAACCAGAACAGTCACAAAGTACCGTTCGATGAAGTTGCGTTGACATTGAGGCGGATGCTCCGCAGAGTGGCGTCGGCTGGTGAAGCGGACGCGGGCTCTGCTGGAGAGCAACCCGCCAGGAATAACCGGCTGGAAACTCATCCATGGAGATGGGCGCGGGCACGGTCGCGAGATCGTGCCCTCATCCCATGGATAGATTTCCCCATGCCTCAGAAAACTCATACCCGCACCCCTCCCGTTGCCGGCGCTCTCGGCAGCAGAGAACGCTCGAACTCCGCTGGTGAGCGGTAATCCAGCGCCGAGTGCAGCCGTTTCTGGTTGTAGATCACCTCCAGAAACTCTCCGCGACGCGCATAGGCGTCGGCCAGGTCGCGGTACTCGCAGCGGTACACCTCCTCGTACTTCAGCGTCTTCATGAAAGACTCGCAGGCGGCGTTGTCCCAGGGGTTGCCGGTACGCGACATGCTGATGCGGATTCCGTGTTCCTGCAAGATCCGAGTGTAAGCGTGGCTGGCGTACTGCACTCCGCGATCGGAGTGGTGCACCAAGCCGGGCCGTGCCCCGCGTGTTGAAGCAAGCAGGACTGCTATCCCGTTGGAAGGTTAAGTCGTCGCGCAAGGGGACCGGCTTCGAACAGCCGCTCCAGCCGCATCAACATTGGCATATCGATGTCTCCTATATCAACGTCTGCGGGACCTTCTATTACTTGTGTAGCGTTCTGGATGGGTACAGTCGTTCTATCGTGCATTGGGACCTGCGAGAGTCGATGAGGGAGACCGACATCGAGGTACTTCTCGAACGGGCCAAGGAAAAGTACCCGGAGGCAAAGCCGCGTATCATCTCCGACAACGGACCACAGTTCATCGCTCGCGACTTCAAGGAGTTCATCCGCATCTCGGGCATGACGCATGTGCGAACCTCGCCTTACTACCCTCAGTCGAACGGCAAAATCGAGCGCTGGCACAAGTCGCTAAAAAGCGAATGCATCCGGCCGGGAACACCGCTCTCGCTAGAGGATGCGCGGCGTTTGGTTCAGGCGTACGTCGAGTATTACAACAACATCCGCTTGAACAGTGCCATCGGCTACATCACGCCGAACGACATGCTCGCCGGCCACCAGCAGGAGATCCACGCCCAACGAGATCGAAAGTTGGAAGCGGCGCGGAAGCAACGGCAGATTTGCCGCCAGCAAGCCGCCGTGAAAGACGAAGATGCCAGTCTCTGGACAGTCCGGCCGTAATCGGTTTGGCATTTTTCTTCTATCATCGCCAGTCCCCGTGTAAGAAAATTCCTGTCGTGACGACTACCTCAGATGTGAGAGGCCAGGACGACCTTTACCAGCAGGCCGCGTCGGAGTATGGCGCGGCGCTGGCGCGTCTGGCACGCGGCTACGAGGCCGACCCGGACAAGCAGCGCGACCTGCTGCAGGAAATCCATATCTCACTGTGGCGCAGTTTGGAAGGCTTCGATGGGCTGTGCTCCCTGCGCACCTGGGTGTATCGCGTGGCGCACAATGCCGCGACGTCGTATGTAATCCGGCAGCGGCGCGCGCGCCCCCAGATGCTGGTAAGTCTGGGCGAAGTTGAAGCTTTGCCGATCGAGGGCGAAACCGACCGGCAGGTAGCTCTGAATCAGTTAACCGCACTGATCCAACGCCTGAAGCCGACCGACCGGCAGGTCATTCTGGCCTGGCTCGACGGCATGGATGCGGCCGAGATTGGCGAACTCACCGGGCTATCATCCGGAAACGTGGCCACAAAAGTTCATCGGATCAAAAGTATTCTAGCCCGCGATTTTCAGGGAGTACGCAATGGACGATCCTAGAAATCTTTGGCAAAGCCAGGAGGTGGAAGAAATGAGAATCTCAGTGGAAGAACTCCGCGCAAAGGCGGACAAGTTTAACCGCCGCATTCGGTGGCGAAACGTCCGCGAACAGGTGGCAGCCCTGATCGTCATCGTATGGGCTGGAACGATCTTGTGGAGGGATCCTCACACCGTTGAGCGCATTGCAGCCGCGCTACTGATGGCGGGTGCGGCCCATTATATGTGGCACCTCAAGAAATGGGGCTCCGCCATGTCTTTACCCGCGGATATGGGACGTGCGGATTGCGTCAGGTTTTATCAAAGCGAACTCGCACAGCAGCGCGATCTGGTGGGCGGCATTTGGAAGTGGGCTATCGGGCCGATGATTCCCGGCCTGGCTCTGCTCAACACATATCTGATCGTGTTCCCGCCAACCAGCCGGCGGTTTTCGGTTGTCAGTGCAGTGTTGGTAGCCGCGTTAATCTCGACAATCGGCTGGCTGAATCTGCGCGCGGCACGACGGCTTGACCGGCGGATCAAAGAACTGGATCGCGAGCTAGGCAGCGTGTAAAGCCGCTCTGATCCTGGCGCGAGTTGCTCGCAGGGAAATGTTGCTCCACCCAGTGCAAGAGACATGAAGCTACAATGGTCTTGCCGGGCGAAACGGAAGCCGGCTCTGCTGGGAAGCAACCGCGCCGAGGGATAGCCGGGTGGGCTCATCGAGACGATGACCGGCAGCGCCGGAACGGGCTTCTTGCGCTGCCTCCCAGAATCTCATCGGATCGAAAGACCCCGATGCCTTGAAAATCCCCGCCCGAAGGGCGGAATACTCACTAACGGAGAGCGCCTTCTCTCCAGTTCAGGCTGAGCCAAGACATTATTTCTTTTCTGTGCTCTCCGTGTTCTCTGTGGTGACAAGATTCTTTTCTCTGATCTCTGCGTCTTTGTGGTTCGCTTTCAATTCAAAATTCTTCTCTGTGATCTCTGTGTCTCTGTGGTTCAATCCCTCTCTCCGCGCGCCAGGGTGATTAACCTTGATCCCTATCAGTTCTTTTTCCCGGTAAACCCGCCGGGTTCTCGTGCGTACGTTCGCGGAAGCGCGCCTTCATGCCCGTGGCCATGGAGACGGCATTCTCGCCAAACTTCTCGCGCATCCGGTCGGCGGCGGAGAGCGCCTGGTTCCACTTCTGATGTGTGCTTCGGCCTTCCAGGCTGAGCTGTTCGCTCTCGGTGTCAAAGTGCGACGCACAAACGCCCAGCAGGCGCACCGCGTCGCCATTCCAGTTTGAGCGAAAGAGTTCGCGGATCGTGGCCAGCACCTCAGCGTCCACCGAACTAGGCTGTTCCATAGTGTGAGCGCGGGTGAGCGTGCGGAAATCGGAATAGCGCAGCTTTAACTGGAGGGTGCGGGCGTGCAGCTTCTGTTCGCGCAGGCGCCGGCAAACCATCTCGGTCAGGCGCGCCAGCGTCGCCTCCAGCCTTTGTGCGTCATTGGTATCGACGGAATAGGTGTGCTCGTGACTGATCGAGCGTGGCCCGTCGTCCTCGCCGATATCACTGTCGAACCAGGCGCCGGCGTCGAGGCCGCGCGACTTGCCGGCGAGCGCCACTCCGAGCGCGCCAAAATTCGTCGCCAGCCAATGCTCGTCATGCCGCGCCAGATCGCCGATTTTCTGGATGCCTTGTTCGTGCAGGCGCTTCTCCATCACCTTGCCGACGCCCGGAATCTTGCGCACTTCCAGCGGCGCGAGAAATTCCGCTTCTCCGCCCGGCACAATCCACAGCACGCCGTTCGGCTTGGCTTGGTCGGAGCAGATCTTGGCCACGAGGCGCGACGTACCAATTCCGATGGAGCAATTCAGTTGCGTCTCCGCTTTCATCGCCGTGTGCAGTGCATGGGCAGCGCGCATTGGCGGACCGTGCAGTCGCTCAGTACCAGTCATGTCCACGTAGGCCTCGTCGATGGAAACCATCTCCAGCTTGGGAGAAAACCGGTCCAGCACCTGATAAACCTTGGCGGAGTAGTCACGGTAGCGCTCGGGGTGTCCGTCAACGAAGACAGCGTGCGGACATAATTTGGCGGCGGTGCGCAGCGGCATGGCGGAATGCACGCCGAATTTGCGCGCCTCATAGGACGCGGCCGACACCACGCCGCGCTCGTGGCGCTGCCCGCCCACCACTACCGCCCTGCCCTTCAGCGCAGGGTCGAACAGCTCTTCGACCGAGACGAAGAAGGCGTCCATATCGACGTGAAAGATGGTGCGGAGGGCCGGGGACATACTGTGGGCGATTCTATTCCAACTCGTCTGGCAGCATCACTTCAGCTCCTCGGCCTGCCGCGCCTATTACAACCTCTTTGCTGCAGTCGTGCCCGGGTTTCGCTTGACATGAGTACGGGCGGAGGCCGTACAATTCAGCGGCGTCTTTCACGCCACGGAATCCCTGCACAACCGACGAGGAGACCTGTCAGATGTCCTTACGCATTAATGACGAGGCGCCGAATTTTACTGCCCAAACCACGCAAGGCGAGATCAACTTTCATGAATGGATAGGCGAGGGTTGGGCTGTCCTGTTTTCGCATCCGAAAGATTTCACCCCGGTTTGCACTACGGAACTGGGCTATATGGCCAAGCTCGAACCTGACTTTGCCGGGCGCAACTGTAAGATCATCGGCCTGAGTGTCGATCCGGCGAGCAGTCACGGCAAATGGGCGTTGGACATCGAAGAAACCCAAGGCCACAAGGTCAACTTTCCGATGATTGGCGACCCCGAACTCAAAGTAGCCAAGCTTTACAACATGCTGCCGGCCGACGCCGGCGCCACCTCCGAAGGCCGCACCGCTGCCAATAATGCCACGGTGCGCACAGTCTTCATCGTCGGTCCCGACAAAAAGATCAAGCTGATGCTCAGTTACCCGATGACCACCGGGCGCAACTTCGACGAGATATTGCGCGTATTGGATTCGATGCAGCTTACGGCCAGGCACGAAGTGGCGACACCGGTAAATTGGAAGAAAGGGGAGGATGTGATTATCGTTCCCGCGGTGTCGGACGAGGAGGCAAAGCAGAAATATCCTGGCGGATGGAAGACGCTTAAGCCTTACCTTCGCATCGTCGCGCAACCCGAATAGCCTCAGTCGGCGGCTTCGCCGGATAAGCGGGGTCAAACCCAGCTAGTGCTAAGTCTGCCTCGATCGCAGGCAGCTTTGTCCTCCCAGCGCCGCATCCAGTCCGTTACAATCTTTGGCAGCAGCCTCGTGCCGGAGGTATCGACCATGAGCCAGACGGAAACTCCCACTCGCAGCTTCGGATTTTTTCTGAACGGAAACTGGAGCGCTCACGGGCGTGAGGTGGTGGTGACTTCACCCTACGATCACAGTGTGCTGGCGGTGGTCTCCGAGGCGGAGCGCGAAGACGTCGAGGTGGCCATCGAGTCGGCGGTGCAGGCCTTCGCGGTTACGCGCAAGATGACTTCGCATCAGCGGGCGGGCATTTTGCGCAAGGTTGCCGAGGGCATCACAACGCGCCGGGAAGAATTTGCCCGCACCATCTGTCAGGAGGCCGGCAAGCCGATCAAGACCTCGCGCATCGAGGTGGAACGCGCCATTAATACATTCCAGATTGCCGCCGAGGAAAGCACACGGATTTATGGCGAGTACATCCCGCTGGACACATTGGAATCGACCAGCGGACGCTGGGGTCTGGTGCGGCGCTTTCCGCTGGGGCCTGTCTTTGCCATCACCCCGTTCAACTTTCCGCTGAACCTGGTGGCGCACAAGGTGGCTCCAGCCATGGCGGCCGGATGTCCGTTGATCCTGAAACCGGCGCCGCAGACGCCCATCTCGTCCTTTCTGCTGGCCGAAATCGTGCAGGAGTCGGGATGGCCGGAGGGAGCTCTCGCGGTGATGCCGCTGTCCAATGACAACGCCGCCCTGCTGGTGGGGGACGATCGCATCAAATTGCTGACCTTCACCGGCAGCGCAGCGGTGGGATGGCAACTGAAGTCGCGCGCCGGCAAGAAGCGCGTCACGCTGGAGCTTGGCGGTAATGCCGGCGTCATCGTGCATAGTGACGCCGACCTGGAGCACGCGGCGCAACGCTGCATTGCGGGCGGGTTCTCATATGCGGGACAAACGTGCATCTCCGTGCAGCGCATCCTGGTGCATCAATCGGTGTATCAGAAATTCACCGAGTTGCTGGTGCATGGCGTCCGCAAACTCAAGCTGGGCGACCCCATGCAGGAGAGTACCGATGTTCCTCCCTTGATCCGTGAGCAGGACGCGGTGCGAGCCACCGAATGGGTCGACGAAGCGGTGAAGGGCGGTGCCAAGCTGCTGTGTGGCGGCAAGCGCGACGGGGCCATGGTCGAGCCTACGGTGCTCACCGGCACGAGTCCTGCAATGCGGGTCAATTGCGCCGAGATTTTCGCGCCCGTGGTGACGGTCGAGCCTTATGAGTTTTTCCCCGAGGCGCTGCGCCAGATCAACGACTCGGCCTACGGGCTGCAAGCCGGGGTGTTCACACGCGATGCCGGACTCATCCAGATGGCATTTGAAGAACTGGAGGTTGGTGGCGTGATCGCGGGCGATGTTCCCAGCTTCCGCGTGGACCAGATGCCTTATGGAGGAGTCAAGGATTCAGGTCAGGGCAGGGAAGGGTTGCGTTATTCGATTGAGGACATGACCGAGCGCAGGCTGCTGGTGATGGCGGTACGATAGCAGAAAATTGACCACAGAGACACGGAGGGCACAGAGAAGATTCAGCACGGAGAACACGGAGCGAAGAATAACAGCAGAGAGCCTGTGATTCCGTGTCTTTCCGTAGGGAAAATATAAATTAACACAGAGGAACAGAGACCCAGAAAAGAGCGTTTCACCACGGAGGACACAGAGAGCACGGAGGGAAACAAGAATCAGGAACGATGAAACAAGGACTAAGAAGAACAAGAACAATGTTCATTACCCCGGAGAACACGGAGACACCAAGAAGAGAGCTATAGAAACTCCGTGATCCCCGTGTCCTCAGTGGTGAAAAAAGAATTCATTTTCTTCTCTGTGTCTCCGTGGTGAATACGTTTTAAAACACGTGCAGCCGCGAGCGCATCTTCTCGGCCATGTCCTGTACCATACGAATCTTGGCCACTACATCAGCGGGGATGGCCGGCTGCCGCAAGGCCAGCTCCGAAGTGAGCAGGATGCCGGTGACCTCGCCGCGCAACTGGTTGCGCAAGACGCGCTCCGCCATGCCCATGGCCCATTGCTTTTCTTTCTCGGCCCGCCGCAGTGCAACCTGCACCTCGCGCACCACCCGGTCGCTATGATGCAGCGCCAGGTTGACATAAATCGGCTGGGCCGTGCCCGCATGATTCAGCAGGGTATCCAGGGCGCGGAAATCGGCCTCCAACAAGGATTGATCAATCGCCAGGGCATCGTATTCGGTGGTCTGCAGCCGCCTGACCGCCTGCGGCACCGAGTTGGCTACCTGGGTGGGGTGCCCGCTACCCTGTTCCAGGGCTGCGGCACATTCCGTGGCGCGAGAAGATATGCTCACCAACAGGATCATACTTTCCTCCTGCCGCTCCTCGGACACACCTCAGCGGTGGCGCCGGCGGCGGCGTTTATCAGTACAAAGGTCTTGCCCGGGACTTCCTTGAGCTGCCCAATCCGGCCGCGTGGCGCGGAGGCGTTGAGACTCAGAGCGCCGAGCCGTATTCCTTCAATTTGCGGTAAAGCGTGGTCTTGCCGATGCCCAGCCGGCGCGCGGCTTCCAGCTTGTCGCCCTGCAATACCTCGATAGCGTGCAGGATGGCTTGCTTCTCCAACTCGGCGATGGTTGTGATGCTTTCCTGATCGGAGACTGGACCGGCAGTCTTGACCGGGACGTGGAAGTTGCGCAACTGCGTCGGCAGATCGGTGATGTGGATGGTGGGAAGCGAGCAGGTCGTGCAGGCGCGCTCTACGCAATTCTCCAGCTCCCGCACATTGCCCGGCCAGTCATAGTTGAGCATCAGCCGCAGAGCATCATCTCCGATGCCATGCTGCACTTCGGTTGCGCTGTTGATCCGTTCCAGTACGTTACCGATCAGGAGGGGGATGTCCTGCTTGCGCTCGCGTAGCGGAGGGATACGCAAGGTGAGGACGTTGAGCCGGAAGTACAAGTCGCGGCGGAAGGTACCCTGCTGCACTGCCACATCCAGGTCGCGGTTGGTGGCCGCCAGAATGCGCGCGTTGATGGGTATGGACCGAGTGCCGCCTACCGGACGCACCTCCTTTTCCTGGATGGCGCGCAATAATTTGGCCTGAAGGTCCACGGGTAGTTCGCCCACTTCATCGAGGAAGACCGTCCCACCTTCGGCGGTGGCCAGTAGTCCATCTTTGGCCCGTGCCGCGCCGGTGAAGGCACCGCGCACATAGCCGAACAACTCGCTCTCGATTAGCGTGGGCACCAGCGAACCGCAATCCACTGGAATAAAGGGGCGATCACGTAAGGGTCCGGAGTAGTGAATGGAACGCGCCACCAACTCTTTGCCGGTTCCACTCTCGCCCAGAATCAGGACAGGGTGGGTGCTGTGCGCAGCCTTGGCGATGATGCGGTACAGCTTCTCCATCTCCGGCGCATGCCCGACTAGCGAACCGAAGCCATGTTTCGCCTTGATCTGCTCCCGCAACAGGCGGTTCTCGGCGGTGAGCTTCAGATGGGCTGAGGCGCGCTCCAGCATCAGGCGCAGCTCTTCGAAGTTGAACGGTTTGGTGACATAGTCGTAGGCGCCCAACTTCATCGCCTGCACCGCCGATTGCACCGTGGCAAAGCCGGTCATCACAATCACCAGGATCTCGGGACGGCGCTGCTTGATCTCACGCAGAACCTCCAAACCGCTGTTGCCGGGCAGGCGAAGATCGAGCAGAACCAGATCGGCGCTGCTGGTTTCCAGAATCTGATAGGCGTGTTCGGCGGTTTCGGCCACCTGGCTGTGAAAACCGAGTGCGTGGGCGACCTCACGGCACGAATCGCGCAGCGAGCGCTCATCGTCGACGATCAGTAGGTTCAGTCCGTTGGTTGCGCAACCCGGTTCGCTGACTACATCTGGCGCAATAGCATGCACTTGGGACATCCCTTCTCCGGCGAGCTCGCAGCTAAAGGGCGGCGCCGCATTGATTTGGGCTCTTGTACTCATTACCATCATCCCTTTTTGGGAAACGTGCTAGTGCAACCATCACATGGCGCTGTGAGTTCGTCTTCCCGATCGAGGGAAAAAACAGGAGCCGGGTGGGGTCTTGCCGGGAGAGGCAGATTCGCCGCACTCCCGGGGCAAGCCTCCGGCTCCTGGGCCGTGACCGTGTGCAATCCAGAAATCTGCCGACCCGATGCCGGGTCGGATCCATCTGCGCTCAGCTGGCTCAACAGCCTTTTCATCAGTTCCCCGCCACGCTGAGCATTGCGTTCTATTTCGTGGAGGGGCCGTTTCAAGCGGCTGTAGGCGGGCAGCTTCCATCCCAGCACCTGGACATTCACCAAAACGGCGGTAGTAGTGTTCGCCAGCTCATGTATCAGGTCGACGCAGTCGCTGCTGAAGGCGCGCGAGGAGCGCTGGCTTTCCTGATTGCACTCCTCGCGTACTTGCCCGGCGGAGGACATCTCGCTAATTTCTTCATCGCGTGGGACCGAAAGGCAGTCTGTTTGGGCGGACAGGGGCTTCGGTTGTCCTGCGCTACTGATCGGGCTGTGGCTGGCGAAGTTCATAATCCAGAGTCGTTATTCTTTCGAATTACAGACGCATTTTGTAATGCACGACCGATGCCAAACTCGCGTGAGGCTTAAATTGCTGATTCATTGGAGGATTTCCTGATCGCGATCGGGCGGGGGTTACATCTGCAATCGCCTAAGTCTCAGAATGGAACTTAATCGGGGACAGGCGAATCCCAAATGTCTGTAAAGTAGATGCTTAGCGGCTTCCTGATTTGGGGCCAAGAAAATGTGTGGGGATCGGAATCGGGAAGGGGATTTAAGCAACTAGCAACTAGCCGCTAGCAATTAGCAGTTAGCAAAAGCTTCCCACCAGTTGCTGAGCGCTAACGGCTGAATGCTGAGCGCTAACGGCTGAATGCTGAGCAGCTAACTGCTAAATGCCAAATGCTAAAGAGCTAGTTGCTAGTGGCTAAATGCTAGTTGCTACGTGCTGCTTCCTACTGCTGGCTTGCCGCCGGGCTATGCTCGTCGCCATGGACCGCACCTGACGCGGATTCCACCGCACTGCTCTGTTCCAGCAACAGGCCGTTGTACGACGAGGCGGCCAGCAGCCGGCCTTGGTAATTCACGGCGCTGCGAATGGAAACTCCTGCCTGCGGAGTCTGTTGCCAGCTGCGTCCACCGTCCCTGCTCTCGAAGACCCCGTGAGCAAACAATGCGGTCGCCAGCAGACGTTGTCCGGCTGGGTCATACCACACGGCGAATACGTTGCGCGGAGGCAGGCCGCCGAGCAGGTGCTGCCAGCTCTTTCCGCCATCGGTGGAGTGCAGGGCCCCTTCGCGCGTTCCCAGCCACAACGAACTATCGGGACCAACCGTCAGGTTATAGAGTCCGGTGACGTACTGAGGATAGGAGATCTCAGCCCAGGATTCGCCTTCGTCATTGGAGAGGAAAATATGCTTCGGGTTGACCAGCGTGACACTGCCGTCGGCAAAATGGTTCACCACGATGAAATCGCTCTCGCCGTTCACCGGACCGCCGTACCACTTACTTCCTTGATCGACACTGGTGAACAGCCCCTGGTCGGTGGCCGCATACCAGACTTTGTCGGTAATCTGGAGCGAGCGTACCCGCGGCGCTTTGGCAGTGGGGATAGCCTCTGCCAGCAAAGCCTCGGGCAAAGCGTGAGACACAAGCTTGTGTTTTGCGCTGGCTGTCGCAGTCGAATGGGCGCTCTTGGAGCGGCTGGTCGAAGGTGTCGTGCTCTTCTCGACTTCCGGCGGCCGCTTGCCCATAATCATCGTCGCCGGCAGCCAGGTTTCCTTCAAGGAAGGCAGATAAAAGACGCCATGATTGGTGCCGGCGAAGATTACTCCGCTGTCGGCCTGTTGCAGACTCAGAATGTCACGCTCGTCCAGGCCGCGTTCCGATTGACGCCAGCTCTGTCCGCCGTCCTCGGAGAAGAAGAATCCACCGTAGTCTTTATCGTTGACCACTCCCGCGTAGATCCGGTTGGGGTCTTTGTTGTCGACGACGACGCCGCCGATAACGCGGTGGGAAAAGCCCCGGTTTGAACTGACGTAATGGTCAAAGCCATCGTCGCTGGCCAGCACACCGCCGCGATCGGTGGCTAGCAGTACCCGGTCGGGCTGGCGCGGATCGATAAGTATGTCGTTGACAATTACGTTCGGCGCCGAGTACAGCTCCCAGGTGGCGCCGCCATCAAAGGTCTTCCATAGGCCGCCGGTGGTGCCGGCATACACAATCCCTGGCCGCTTCGGATCCTGCTTCAAGACCCGGGTACGGATCGCCGAATGCGGTATGCCCCTGATGCGGGAGAACAGAATACCGGCATTTACGCTCTTGTAAATTCCCGAACAGGCGCTGAGGAAGACTGTGGAGGGAGCTTTCGGATCGATAATAATGCTGAACACGTCGGAATCCAGAAGCATTCCCTCCTGGATGCTGTGCCAGTTCTTGCCGCCGTCTTCGGTCTTCCACGGCAGGTGAAAGGTGCCAGCATAAATGATGTCGGGGTTTACCGGATCAATCGCCACCGACTCAATGTTCTTAATCTCGGCGTGGTGCTCGGGGGAAATGCGCTCCCAGGTGGCGCCGGCGTCGCGCGAACGGAAGACCCCGTCAAGAGCACCGAGAACCAGGGTATTGTGATCGCCAGGCGCAATGGCCAGGGCCCGGACGGACTTGCCATGCACAGCCGGCAAAGTACGCCAGGTGTGCCCGCCATCATCGGAGCGGAAGATGTCGCCCGCATCGTTGTTGTACAGACTCCAGCCCGCGACGTAGACCGTCGCAGGGTGGGTGGGATCGAAGATGATGTGGTCCAGAACATAATCATCGCCGGCACCCAGGTGGGCGAACAGGGCCCAGGAATTTCCCGCCGTCCTGGGAGGCAAAGAGTTGTCCCGCGCTGGTGCCCAGCAAAATGTGATTGGGATCACCCGGATCATAGGACAAACTGCGCACGTCGCCACCTTCGGGGCCGATCAGGCGCCAATCCGACGCATAAGTGCCAAGGGTGAACAGCACGGCGACGCAAAGGAGGAGCTTCACGATGGACGAAACTGTTTTACGCATGACAGGAGCAGTTAAAGGAACAAGCATTGGGTTTCGTTAAATCATAACGTGGACTGGACAGTATGGATAGATGCCATCAATGCCCGGTATCCAGGAGGTAAAGTGTGCCGTCGAAAGTTTGCCCGTGGGGATGCCAGTGCGGGAAGCCTTCCGCTTTTATTTAGATGCGGTCGCTATGCAAATCAAAAAGCAAATTGACCACGGATCGACACGGATTGATTCAGGAATGGATAAATGCGGCTTACCCTTAGCAATCCAGAGAACGATCCGTGAAAATCCGTGACGATCCGTGGTCAATCTTTCTAAACCCGCAGGCCAAAGCAGGATCGCCGGCATGAGCGCGGCGTGCTCCTCCTCTTTGCGCTCGCCAGCTTCATCTCCACAAAAAACCGGTGAGAGCATGGTGCTCTCACCGGTGTGAAGTGTAACTGAGTTACTGACCTACTGGGCCGGCGCCGCTGCCGCCTTCTTGTGATGATGCACTGGAGGCGCCGCCGCCTTGGGCTGCGGATAGGCGTTCTCGCTCGGTGTCACCACCGACTCGTCAACTGGCGTGGTGCCTTGCAGTACAGAAGCGGTGGTGGTGTCCGCGCCTTGCGGTACCCAGAAGATATCCGCAACGTGGTCCTTGCCCGTGCCCCTGCGTACCCCGATACGGCTCGGGTCGATACCCTGCTGCTGTACCAGGTAGGATTTGGCATTGACCGCACGCTGTGCTGCCAGATCCATCGCGTGCTTGCTCTTGCCCTTACCGATCATGGGCTGCGGCTCGCCATCGGCATAACCGACGATGATCAGCTTGGCATTGGGATCGTTCTTCAGCGCGGTGGCGTCGTCGTCCAGGATAGCCTTGGCTTCGTTGTCCACGCGCCACGGAATGTACTTCTGTTTCGGACGCTGTATGAACTGAATCGGCGTACGCGGACTCACCTGCGGGGCCGGAGGCGGAGCCTCGACCGTGACCGTGGTGGCGCCGCTGCCAGTTAGTCCGCGCGAATCCGTCGCTGTGACGTTGACATTAATCGTCCCCGGTTGTGTGCCGGCGGTGTCAAGTGTCGCGGTGGGACCGGTTCCGCTAATCACACCGGCCGAAGCCGTGTACGCGTAGGTGGAGATGGTCACGCCCGGATCCGGACTGCTGGCATTCGCTGTAATGGTAGACGGAGTACCCGCCTGCACCGTGGCCGGATTGGCCGTTGGGCTCACTTGCGGCGGATTCATCGGCTTGGCCTTCACCGTAAACGGCGCGCTGCACGTTGCCGAGTTCATCTTCTTCATCTTGGCATCGGTAAGCGTTGCGTTGGCAGTGTGCGAGCCAGCGGATGCGCCGGTGGTGTCAATATGCGCCGACTGCGCATTCGCTGTATCGATCTTGCCACCGTCGGTCGTCCAGGCATAGGTGATTGGGTGCTTGGGATTAAAATTGCTACCCGTCGCGGTGACGGTCACCGGCTCGCCTTCGGTTACTTCCGTAGGCTGGACCGAGCAGGTTGCAGCCAACGCGGGGGCGTAGTAGTTGCCCAGGTTCACAACCACGCCTGCCGCCAGGCGAACACTGTTCCATTGAGTCGGGTGGATACTCGGAAATACGTGACTGTAGTGTGAATAAATGTAGTCGGCCTGCGCCAGGCGAATCGAGAACCGCGGCTTCACGCTCCAGTCGAGTCCGCCACCTCCGCCGGCTGCGAAATTCCACACCGTATCATGAGCATGGCAGCAATCAGGAGACAGATTGGCCGTTCCCACGAAACCACGGAAAAACGGCGACAAGGAGTTCGTATGGTACTTGTACTGAACGCCGCCCAGTGCATAGCCGACGCCAGTCTTGTCATTTGCGGTAAAAGGATTCGGAGGGGTGGTGCCTCCATTAAAATGGCCGCTGCCATCCACCAGGAGGCCAAGATTGCGCATGCCAGAAAAGTAATAGGTGTTAGAAGCGTCAAAGGCATTTGGGATGTTGTTGATCTTATAGTTGAGATCACCCCATCCATTCGGCGCTAACCAGGCATATCCGCCAAAGATCTCGTCTTTGGGTTGAATGTCAGTTTGCGCCGAAGCACACACCCCCAACAGGCACGCCGCGAATGCCAGCGCTATCGATGTCGCAAAAAGGCGCGTCGGAACTACTCCAATACGAGAAGACATTCGTAATCCTCCAGAACTCTGGCAGCAGCGAGCAGGTGCCGGCTAAGGTTCAATTTCTACTGTCACATTGAGGGCATGCAATCATCCTGTTTCACCACCGCCATGCTCGGCAATTTCTCGCATAACGAGAATAGACACGAGCATAACCCTGTGCATGCGGCCTGTGTAGTAGTTGCCAAGGATACCCCAGTATCCGTGAGATAAAGTGCGCGATGGAAAGCTAACGCGTGTTTGCGCTCGGATGCAGCCCCGTGGCGATCCAAGAAACCGGATGCACAGAGCGGCACACTTTTTGTGGATCTCTGTTCGCGATTTCCGGGGAAGCCAGTTAGCCTCCGCGACGTCAATGTGCTTCAGATTCTCACTGCGCGTCGAGTTCGTCAAGTTCTTGAATCAGTCCGCGCTTAGTCGTGTCAATCGGCAGGCATGAGTTTTGAATCGGTAGGCCGGACTTGCAGACAGAGCGCGAGGTGCGGTACCGCTTGGAATTTCCTCGTCTGCGGCTGCACAAGAAAAAACCGGTGAGAGCATGGGGCTCTCACCGGTGTCGAGTTCCAGCCAATTACCCGCTTACTGGGGCGTTACTGCGTCTTTTGTTGCTTCGGCGCCCTTTTTGACAGCGTGGCCAGTCTTTTTGGCCGCCTTGCCCACATCCTTGCCAGCAGTTTCGGTGCCCTGCACCACCGCGTTGCCGGCGGATTCCGCCGCATTGCCCGTGGTGTCAGCCGCACCCATTGCAGCCGACTTCTTGTGGTGATGCATCGGAGCCGCCGTCTTCGGTTTCGGATAGGCGTTCTCGCTCGGCGTCACCACCGACTCGTCAACTGGCGTGGTGCCTTGCAGTACAGAAGCGGTGGCGGTGTCCGCGCCTTGCGGTACCCAGAAGATATCCGCAACGTGGTCCTTGCCCGTGCCCTTGCGTACCTCGATACGGCTCGGGTCGATACCCTGCTGCTGTACCAGGTAGGCCTTGGCATTGACCGCACGCTGTGCTGCCAGGTCCATCGCGTGCCTGCTCTTGCCCTTGCCGATCATGGGCTGCGGTTCGCCATCGGCGTAACCAACGATGACCAGCTTGGCATTGGGATCGTTCTTCAATGCGGAGGCGTCGTCGTCCAGTATGGCCTTGGCTTCGTTGTCCACGCGCCACGGAATGTACTTCTGTTTCGGACGCGGTATGAACTGGATCGGCGTACGCGCGACTCACCTGCGGGGCCGGAGGCGGAGCTTCGGCCGTGACCGAGGTGGTGCAAGTTCCGGTCAATCCGCGTGAATCCGTCGCCGTAACGGTTACGTTGATCGGCCCGGATGCGCCGGTCGTATCCAGGGTCGCGCTCGTACCAGTTCCGCTAACCGTTCCAGCCGAAGCGGTGTATGCGTAGCTGGAGATGGTTACTCCCGGATCCGGACTGGTCGCATTCGCCGTGATGGTGGACGGAGAACCGGCCTGTACCGTGGTCGGGTTGGCGGAGCAGGTAACTTGTGGCGGATTCATCGGCTTGGCCTTCACCGTAAACGGCGCGCTGCACGTTGCCGAGTTCATCTTCTTCATCTTGGCATCGGTAAGCGTTGCGTTGGCAGTGTGCGAGCCAGCGGATGCGCCGGTGGTGTCGATATGCGCCGACTGCGCATTCGCGGTATCGATCTTGCCACCGTCGGTGGTCCAGGCATACGTGACGGTGTGCTTCGGATTGAAGTTGGCCCCGGTAGCAGTGACCGTGACCGGCTCGCCTTCCGTCACTTCGGTAGGCTGCGCCGAACAGGTCGCCGCCAACGCCGGAGCATAGTAGTTGCCCAGGTTGACCACTACACCCGCGGCGAGACGGATGCTGTTCCACTGGCTGGTATTGCCAAGAATGTGCGGTTTGTAGTTGGAGTAGATGTAATCCACCTGCGCCAGACGAATGGCGAACCGGTGGGTGATGTTCAAATCGAAACCGCCGCCACCGCCCACGGCGGCGTTCCACTCAGACTGCGTAATCGGCGGATTGATTTGAGAGGTGCCGACAAAGACCCGCACAAACGGGGAGAACGTGTCGGTATGAAACTTATACTGCAATCCTCCCAAGATGTAGCCTACCTGGGCATTACTGCTGGCACCGAAATGGCCGCTGCCATCGACCAGGATGCCCAGATTGTGCACGGCGGGAAGATAGTAAACGTTGGAGAAGTCAAAGCCCTTGGTTATATCCCGGACTTTGAAACCAAAGTCTACCTGGCCATTGGGATGTAACCACGAATAACCGCCAAAGACTTCGTCTTTGGGCTGAATATCAGTTTGCGCTGAAGCAAAAACGCCTAGCATACAAAGCGCGAACGTTAGCGCGATCGTTGTTGCAATAAGGCGTGTCGGGACTACTCCAATACGAGAAGACATTCCTAATCCTCCGGAACTCTAGCACTACCGTAAGCAAAGTGGCGCCAGCCTGGGCAGAGTTTTCAGTCTTGATTGTCTTAATGCAAGTGCGGGGCCAGTTAGGAAGCGATCAACCGACCCGCAACCGCAAGCTGAAAGAAGGCACTTTTCGAATCAAAACTCGAACTGAGCAACCTGCGCAGCCACTCAAGTAGCCAGTATCGGCCGGGTTAAGTCTCTCGTCAACAACCCGGCCGAGCTACCGTCGAAACGATTTGCGAGTAGTCCCGCTGGGTACTACTACTGCTGACTTGCGGATGGAGCCCGCTTGCCCGCAGGCGCCGAATCGTACGCTGACTCGACCGCACTGCTTTGCTGCAGCAGCAGACCGTTGTAGAACGATGCGACCAACAGGTGTCCCTGGTAGTTCAGGGCTGCGCGAATCGGAACGCCCGCATCCGAGGTGCTCTGCCAACTCTTCCCGTCATCCTTGCTCTCGAATACACCATCAGAGTGAAGTGCGGTGGCCAGCAGACGATGGCCTTCGGCATCATACCGGACCGCCAATACTTCATTCTTGGGAAGTCCCACTGCCCCCAGATAACGCCAGCTCTGGCCCCCGTCCGTTGAGCGCAACGCACCCTGCCGAGTGCCCAGCCAGAGCGACGAATCGGGTGTAAGGGTCAAGTTGTAGACATGGGTGGCCCAGTTGGGAAGGACGAGCGAATTCCAAGTCTTGCCGTCATCGCGGGAGATGTAGGCGCCCTTCGGGCCGGCCAGGGTCACGGTACCATCCTCGTAGCTGTTCACTGCGCTGAAGTCGCCCTCTCCCTCTACCGGCTGACCGTACCATTTCTTTCCATCATCTACGCTGATGAACAGTCCTTCATCGGTGGCCGCATACCAGGCTTTTTCTCCAATCCGAACCGAACGCACTCGCGGCGCGGTGTCTGCTGGAATCACCGCCTCAGCCGGAACCTTTGGCTTGGAGGTGCGAGCCTTACCTTTGGAGGCCGCGGTCGCTTTTGAGGTTTTGGCTTTGGGTTTGACCACTACCGGCTCCGGCGTTTCAACCTTCGGCTGCCATTCCGGCACAGGCCCCCTAATCATCGCCGCGGACGTCCAGGAACCGCTCACCGACGCCAGCGAGAAGATGCCGTGATTGGTCCCCGCAAAGAGCACTCCGTTCTCCGCCTGCTGCAGGCTTAGTATGTCGCGGTCCGCCAGGCCGCGGCTGGACTGCCTCCAACTTTTTCCCGAGTCATCCGAGTAGAACAAGCCGCCCATGTCCTGGTCGTTGACCACTCCCACGTAAAGCTTATTGGGGTCTCTGCGATCGGCAATCACATCCCCGACGACACGATGAGAAAAGCCGCGATTGGAAGCGGTATAGGACCTGAAACCGTCATTGCTGACCAGCACTCCGCGCTTGTCGGTGGCTACCAGCACGCGATCAGGATTACGAGGATCGATCATTACATCGTTTACGATGACGTTAGTTGCGGTCACCAGCTTCCACCGGACGCCGTTGTCTTCCGTCTTCCAAAGTCCGCCGGTGGTGCCCGCATAAACAATCGCGGGACGTTGCGGGTCTTGACGCAACACCCGGGTGCGAATCGCCGAATGCGGAAGTCCCTGAACACGGTGGAAGAGTTCTGCTCCGTTCTCGCTTAGATAAATCCCCGAACACGCACTGGCGTACACTCGGGAAGGCTTCTTAGGATCAACAATGATGCTAAAGACATCGGAATCGTCGAGGATTCCTTCCTTGAGATTGTGCCAGTTCGCTCCTCCGTCGGTGGTCTTCCACGGCAGATGTCTGGTGCCGGCGTAGATGATATCGGGGTTCTGCGGATCAATAGCGACCGAGACAAAGTTCCTCAGCGAGGAGTGGTTCTCGATGGCCTGAGTGTTTTCCGGCGTAATGCGCTCCCACGTCGCGCCCCCATCACGGGTGCGGAAAACTCCGTCCAGCGCGCCAATCACCAGGGTGTTGTGATCGCTCGGCGCCATGGCCAGGGCGCGGATCGATTTGCCATGCGCGCCCATCAACTCGCGCCATGTGTGGCCGCCGTCGTCGGAACGAAAAACTCCACCGTCGTTGTCGTTGAATAGTCCCCAGGCCGCCGCATATACCGTAGCTGGATTGGTAGGGTCAAAGACAATGTGATCGAAAACGTAATCGTCGCCCGCGCCGAGGTGCGCGAACAAGTTCCACGAATTCCCCCCGTCCTGGGAAATAAACAGCTGACTGGAACTGGTTCCGAGCAGGAGCCGGTTAGGATCGCTGGGATCGTAGGCGAGGCTGCGCACATTGCCACCCTCCGGCCCAATCAACTGCCAATCGGAGGCGAAGCAACCAACGGTGAAGATCAGCGTAACGCAGAAAACCAGTTTGGCCAGAAAAACAAATTGCTTACCCACAGTAGACAACACTCCTGCCTTTTGATATTGCGTGCGCATGCTGCGCACCTTAAAAACCAACACCTAGATTTGAATCATAACTCGGAGTTGCCGGCGATGCACTCTGCAAAGCATCCCCGTACCGGCACGGTAAATCCCGGCCCCTCAGTCTGCGTCCAGTCTCGGGTCCGCAACCCCAGGCAGAAAAAGCCGGTGAGAGACGAATCTCTCACCGGCCTGAGTTTAGCTACAGCACAAGACTATTGAGCAGGCGGAGCCGCCGGCTTAGCCTTAGCCTTGTGCCTCATCTTCTTAGCAGGCGCATTACGCGACTGCGGTTGAACTGCGGTTTCGTCAACTACGCTGCCCTCTTCGGTCTGACCGGACTGCAGGCATCCCTCAGGTACGTAGTAGAAGTGAGTAGCCTGACCCTTGGTGCCGCCGTCGCGAGGCTGCACGCGGCTGGCGTCAACCTTGTTCGGACCGTCCGTGGTCAGGTAGTACTTGACGTTAACCGAGCGCTGCGCGCCCAGCGTCTTTTCGGTTACGACTTCCTTCTCGTTGGTGTAGCCCACGATGTCAACCTTGCCGGAAGGCATCTGCTGCAACCGCAGAGAAAGTTTGTCGAGCGTGTCCTTGCAATCGTTGTCAACGCGCCACGGTTTCTTGGGGTTCTTCTCGAACGTACACTCGCCCCAATCCTCGATGACACCGCACTTCTGAATCGGCGGCACGGTAACCGACGCAGTGCAAGTGCTGCTCTGAGTAACCGGGTTCCCACCGGTGCGATTCGTTGTCGCCGTGCCGGTCACGGTGATGGTGTTGCCGGCGTCCGCATTGGACGCTGTCAGTGTGCCAGTAGTATCGGTGCCGCTTATCTGACCACCGGTGGCCGACCAGCTATAGGTCATTGGCCATCCCTGTGGGTCAGTGGCGGTCATCGTAATAGTGGAAGTCTCACCGACTGCAATCGTGGTCGGGTTGGCGGAGCAGCTGACCACCGGAGGTTGCGGCTGCTTGACGGTAAAGGCCGCCGCGCACATCGCCGGCTTGACTGGGTCCGGCTTGCCCAGCCAGGAATGGCTGCCGGAGTCCATATGGTTCAACTTGAGGTCGGTGAGCGTCGCATTCGCCGAATAGCTTCCTGCCGCCATGCCCGTAGTGTCAACCGTGGCAGTCTGGGAGTTGGCACCGTCCAGCTTGCCACCGCCATTGGCTAACCAAGAGTAGGTGATCGTGTGCTTCGGGTTGAAACCGCTGCCCGTGGCAGTCACCTTCACCTGGTCCGGCGCAAAAACCTCGGTCGGCGTAGCCGTTGTCGTGCAGGAAAGTGGCGGTTGGTAATAGGTACCCAGGTTCACCACAATTCCAGCCGCCAGACGGATGCTGTTCCACTGGCTGGTATTGCCGAGAACGTGCGGTTTGTAGTTGGAGTAAATGTAATCCACCTGCGCCAGGCGAACGGCGAACCGGTGGGTGATGTTCAAATCGAAACCACCGCCGCCGCCCACAGCGACGTTCCACTCAGACTGCGTAATCGGCGGATTGATTTGAGAGGTGCCGACAAAGACCCGCACAAATGGGGAGAAGGTGTCCGTATGATACTTGTACTGGAAACCTCCCAAAATATAGCCCACTTGAGCATTGTCGCTGGCACCGAAATGGCCGCTGCCATCGACCAGTACGCCCAGATTGTGCGCCTCGGGAAAATAGTAGACATTTGAGAAATCAAAACCCTTGGTTATGTCTTTGACCTTATAACCAAAGTCTACACTGCCATTGGGGTGTAACCATGAATAACCGCCAAAGACTTCGTCTTTGGGCTGAATTTCAACCTGCGCTGAAGCAAAAACGCCTAGCATACAAAGCGCGAACGTCAGCGCAATCGTTGTTGCAATAAGGCGTGTCGGAACTACTCCAATACGAGAAGACATTCGTAATCCTCCGGAACTCTAGCAGTACCGTAAGCAACGTGGCCCAGCTCGAATTCAATTCAGTTGTCTAGTACAAGTGCAGGTAAAGGTCCTGCTCGCAACCGAAAATGATTGTACCGCAACGGGGAAGATTAACAAAGTTATGCTGTTGTCTCCAGTTTATTCCTCAAGGGGTGTTTACTGATTTTGTGCCCTCGGATACCGTTTTCTTGCGTTCCGATTGCACATTTTGGCCGCCGGAAACAATCAAGACTAACCGCTTTGGCCGACGTTCGGCTTCACGCTTGACCGGGGAGGGGAAGCCGTCAAGAGTGGATCCAATTTGGGAATCGATAACCAAAGAGTAACTATTGAGCAATACCGTCCAGTTAATAAATGTTTACGACCCTCTTAGGCTGAGAGGATTCCGTGCCAGCGTCGGACTGCACTTACGAGCGATTGTCTCGATCCTCGTTGTGGCCTCCAAATGCTGGCTACAAACATACCGGGGTCAGGCGAAAGTGCTTAAGAAGTGGTACTTTATTGGCAGCCTGTCGTGACGCGCCAGTTTCCGGATAACCAGAGACCGCTTCGCATTTGCGACCGCAGAGGCCTGGCTTCGCATCTAAGGTGGTCGTCGGTATAGCGGCAAGCTGTGGACATTCGTCACTGGAGCGGTAAGAGGCCTTTTTCCCCATGCTGCGAGAAAAAATCCTGATCGTAGAGGACGAGGAGAACGAACGCACCGGCATGGCCGAACTGCTGGGCAACTGGGGTTACGACACGGAAACCGCTGAGGACGGGATCCAAGGACTGGAGAAGGTCGAGTCGTGGAACCCGGGAATCGTGATTACCGACCTGAAAATGCCTGGGATGGATGGCATGGAACTGCTGCAGCGCATCGCGGCCCAGCCGCAGGCCGTCGCGGTTATCCTGCTCACGGCTCAAGGCAGCGTCGATGCCGCGGTCAGCGCGATGAAGATCGGCGCGTTCGACTTCATCGAAAAGCCAGTGAATCCTACCCGCCTGCGTAACATTCTGCAGAATGCTTCGCGCATCCGCGGCACCGAGCGCGAATTGGAAGCCAGCCGTCGCAAGCTGCGCGACGTTGGCGTACTAGGCTCGCTGGTTGGTCCCTCGAAGAAGATGCAGGAAGTGTTCCGGTTGATCGAGATGGTGGCTCCCAGCACCGCGTCGGTGCTCATCACGGGAGAGAGCGGTACCGGCAAGGAGCTGGTGGCTCGCACCATCCATTCGCTCAGCAATCGCAAGGTCAAGCCATTTGTGGCCATCAACTGCGCGGCAATTCCGGAGACCCTTATTGAGAGCGAAGTTTTTGGACATGAAAAGGGCGCCTTTACGGGCGCGTTGGAACGGCGCACCGGCTGCTTCGAATTAGCGGAGGGCGGCTCACTCCTGCTCGACGAAATTGGCGAGATGCCGATTGGCACCCAGGCAAAGCTGTTGCGTGTGCTGGAAGACCGCAAGCTGCGCCGCCTGGGCAGCAAGACCGAGACTTCGGTGGATGTGCGCGTCCTCGCGGCCACTAACAAGCCGCCTGAAGAAGCGGTGGCACGCGGGCAGCTGCGTAACGATCTGTTTTATCGTTTGAACGTTTTCAACATTCATCTGCCGCCGCTGCGCGAGCACAAGGACGATCTTCCCGACCTGGTGCAGTCGTTGCTGGCCGACATGAACGAAAAGCATAATCGCACGGTTGCCGGTATCAGCGATAACGTGGCCAACGCATTCCACGCCCATGCGTGGCCCGGCAATGTCCGCGAATTGCGCAACACACTCGAACGGGCCGTCATTGTGTGCGATGGCGCGTTGATTGAACCGAGGCACTTGCCGCCTGGATTCGGCCACGTCGCGCCGCGTGCTCCCGTGCAAGAGGCCAATGCGGTGCGTCTGGGTGTCGGCACCACCGTAGGCGAGGCAGAGCGTCTGCTCATCTTGAAGACTCTGGAATCGACCAACAATAATAAGACGCGTGCCGCGGAGATCCTCGGCATCAGCCTGAAGACTTTGCACAATAAGCTGAAGGAATACGGGGCCCATGGCGCCAGCGAAGCCGCCGAGGCAGCAAGCTAAGAGAGCCGCCTTTCGCTCCTCGCCGTTCGCTTTTCCCTATTCGTTCGTCGTGTTCCGTTTGAGTGCTGTCTACGCCGGAATCAGGCGTCAGAGTAGGAACGGCCGATTCTTGGTTCGAGCGAATAGCGAAGGGCGAAAGGCGAACAGCGAAAGGCGACTGGCGGGGCTGCTAGTTGCTAGTTGCCAATCCCGCCTTTACAATAATCATGCTTCCTGATCGCGGGTTGCAGTTCTCACTCGCATCCACTCGCCGAAGTGGCGGAATTGGCAGACGCGCATGGTTCAGGTCCATGTACCCGCAAGGGTGTGGGGGTTCGAGTCCCTTCTTCGGCACCAGGTTCTTCTCATTAGCAGAACGTCCCTGTCTTCGCTCGTGGTGATTTTTCTCTGCTCGCCGGCGCTTGCACAATCCCGCGGAAACATCTCGGCTACTTCCAGGTGCGGAGTCGCAACTGTGCATCAGACGGCTGTCATAGCGGATGACGGCCAACATTCCATCAGCCTGGACCAACGTGTCTGCAAGTGGGAGAAGCCCATTACTCTGGCCGGACTGACGGGCGCGGAATACACAGCTACCGGTGTCGATGACGTTCAGTTCGACAAATCTCGCGACCACGGCTACGCGGTCGGCATGGTCTCCAACGGTGACAAATACTTTCTACGCTATGAGGGAACCGCAACCCTGAAAGACGGTGTGCCTCTCCACCTGACTGGTGCGTGGCACTACACCGGCGGGACAGGCAAGCTGCGCGGTCTTAACGGCGGCGGCACTTACACCGCCCAGCCAACGGCCGATGGAGGCATGGTGTTCGTGGTTGAGGGGACTTATGAACTTGTACCAGCTCATTGAAGAAGCCCGTACACTTGGCGGGCATCGGACGAAGAAACAGGCCTTCACGGCGGCTCTCGTGGAATACGTTCAGCGGCGCAAGCAGATCGGCATTATCGAA
This sequence comes from uncultured Acidobacteriaceae bacterium, assembly GCA_963721155.1. Classification (GTDB taxonomy): domain Bacteria; phylum Acidobacteriota; class Terriglobia; order Terriglobales; family Acidobacteriaceae; genus Bog-257. The sequence continues at coordinate 438,102 of CAVRID010000014.1, forward strand.
CTATTCGGCACGATCGACTATGACCCCACCTACAACTACAAAGCGGCACGGCGGCGCAAACGCCGGTAAGCACTGGTAAACGCGGCGCCGAAGCGCTCCTTCAACGAGCTCAACCTTCGAGCGCTATGCAAAACATCTGCCCCTCGCGCTATACCACTGATCCGGCCGAGCGCGCTTCCGATCTCAGATGCGCGCCCATCGCCGGCGCATACTGGATGGCCAGCAATGTTTCATCGTCGGCTTGTTCCTCACCTCCGCGAAACGCGGCCACGCGCTGTTTGCAGGCCTTCACCAGCGCGGCCGGGCAAAAGGATGGCGGCTGTTCTGCAATGAGCTTACGCAGGGCTTCCACGCCATATTCCTCGCCGCTGCTATTGGCCGCCTCGCTGACTCCGTCGGTGTAGAGGACAACGGTATCGCCAGGCGACATCACCGTCGTCACCACACCCACCTTGTCGTCGGAGAAGAAGCCAAGAGGCTTGCAGTTACTCTCGAACGTCTTCACGCCATGTTTGCCCGCCAGCAACACCGGGAGATGGCCGGCGTTGGCTATCTCCAGCTCGCCCCGGTTCGAAGTACGGCCAAACGCCAGGGTGGCGTATTGATGGGGAAGCGCGCTCTCACGGAACAGGTGATTAGCACGCACCATTAGTTCCGCAACCGGCAGACGCAGCGGTATGAGCGAGCGAAAGACTGCTCGCAGATTCGAGGCCAGCATAGCGGCTGCGACACCTTTGCCGGAAACGTCGGCCATGATGAAATTGAGGTGGCCGTCATCTTTAATGACGTCGCAATAATCGCCGCTCACCATTCCCGCAGGCTGATAGTGATAAGAAATCTCCCAGCCAGAGATGGCGACGTCCGCCGGTGGCAATAAACCTTTCTGGATCTGCGCGGCCAGCTCGAGGTCGTACTCCAGCGCGCGTTGCTGCTTGGGAGTAAGGCACTCCAGGCAAACCCGAGCCAGCGGGTTTGTGAGGAGCTCCTCTTCCGGAACACTGCCTTGGCATATTTCGCATACGCCGAAGGAACCATGGTCAATGCGGTGCAGCGTGCTGTCCACTTCCTCCAGCAGGCGGAGGACATGTTCGGTCTCGTTGTCAGCCAGCACGTGACTCAGCCGCTCGCGTCCGGCCAGCAACTGCTCCCGGACATTGTTCACGTAAATGGTTTCACCAATCGCCATGACTAACCACCTTATACCGTTTAGAGGGTTATGAACGAGCGCTGGATGCAGTCTTTTTTCCTGAAGATCACCCTACATACGACTGTGATCCAGAGCGAGCCCGCGCCTCGCGGGCGAGCCGAAGGCCATCCTGCATAACCTTCACTCTAGGCTTCATCGTTGTGGGTGTCAGCCCGGTTCTTGCGGTCAAAGCCGCTGGAGAGGCAAGAAAAATGGGCGCAGCGAGAGCCTGCTACGCAAGCCGTCATCGCGCCCCTGGATGTCTGTTACCGGCAGACATCCGTCACTTGGCCGTGCAGGTGTCGGCTATATGCTTAATGGTCTTCACTCCAATCGCCGGCACCACGTGGGCCGTGGATGCGGCACCCTGCTGCGTGGTGCTCGCAGTCCTCGTTCTAGGCGTGCCGGTGATTTCGACTTCGTGGCCGACGTGTTTGCTGAGCTTGGTGGCGGCGCCTGTCAGTTGGTGGACATCCCCATTGCTTTCGGTGAGGCTGTATCGACCGTTAGAAACCTGCAGGCAGCCTTGGACGGTCATCAGATCGGACTTGCCCATAGTCTGGCCAGCATCTTGCGCTTGCAACCAAACGGCAGAGATTAGCAGCACTAGAGTGAGCATCAATGTCTTTCGCACAATCAGTCTCCTTTCGATTTACGGCTTGGATTCGAGTTGCGCGGCGTCGCAGCATCGCCGCTGAGCTACATCCATCCCACTAAAACTGACACGATGCGAGGTGACCTCTTGTCGGCTTATTTGCACGTGTCCGCTATACGCTTCACGCTCTTTACTTCAATGACCGGTTGCACTACCACACTAGATGCCAGGCCTGCGGTGGTGGTGTCTAAATTCCGCACTCCAGGCTTACCGGTGACTTCGACCTCACAGCCGACAAGAGGTTTGAGCTTTGCAGCGCCCCCGGCAAGGTGATGAATCGTGTTGGTATCGTCGATAAGCGTGTATTGACCCTTCGAGCTTTGCAGGCATCCTTCAACTGTATCCAGGTCGGATGCCTTGCCCCCATCCTGCGCTTGCAACCAAACGCCACAGGTCAGTAATACTAGAGCAAGCATTAATCCCTTGCGCACGGAATCTCCTTGTTATTTGCTTGCGGCCTATTCTACGGCAATAAGTGTTCTACCACGCCATAACTTTCGGCTAGGGCAGAATCCAGCGCGGCCGGGTCTTTGCCGCCGGCCTCAGCCATGTCAGGACGCCCGCCACCCGAACCGCCGACCTTCTTCGCGACCTCTGCAATGATCTTTCCGGCTTGCACGCGCGAGGTCAAATCCTTGGTGACGCCCACGATGAGCGCCACCTTGCCGTCGCTGACCGAGCCGAGCACGACCACGCCCGATCCCAGCTTGTTGCGCAGGTTGTCGATCAGCACCCGCAGTTGCGCGCGCTCCAGATTGTCGGCCCGCGTGGCCAGTACCTTGACGCCTTTCACTTCGCGCACGTTCTCCGCCGCTGACTGGACGGAGGTGGAAGCTGACTTCATCCGCGCCTGGTCGAGCTCGCGTTTCAGACGTTTAGTCTCGTCGTCACGCTCTTTGAATGCTTCGATCAGAGCAACTCTTGGTGACTGCCTTGAAACTTCGCGCGTGCGTCCGACTTTACCGCCAACGTACTCGATTGGATGCAGTTCGTCTTTGAAGGTTAGAGACAGCAGTACGGGTGCGCGGCTTCTTCAAGCTGGTGATCCTTTCGGAAATGCTGCAGCGAACCTTCTCCGGTCACGGCCTCCAACCGTCGCACGCCGCTGGAGACGCTGCCCTCTTTCAAGACTTTGATCAGCCCAATCTCGCCGGTTGCCGCGGTGTGCGTGCCGCCGCACAGTTCGGTGGAGAAGTCGCCAATGCGAATGACGCGCACCCGGTCGCCGTACTTTTCGCCGAAGAGCGCCATCGCGTGGTACTCGTTGACGGCCACGTCGATGGGTACGTCCTCGATGACCTCGACGCGATCGTTGCGCAGCACTTCCCGGTTGGCGAGGTCTTCGATGTCCTGTAACTCTTCGTCGTCAAGCGAGGCGAAGTGCGAGAAGTCGAAGCGCAAATGCGCCGGATCGACCAGCGAGCCCGCCTGCTTCACGTGCTTGCCCAGCACCTCGCGCAGCGCGGCATGCAGCAGGTGCGTGCCGGTGTGGTTGCGCATGGTAGCGCGGCGGACTTCGTCGTTGACCATCGCGTCCACTTTGTCGCCGACGTGGATGGGTTGCTTGGCGATGACGCGATGCGCGCGCACACCCTGCACGGGATAGGTCACGCCCTCAACTTCGGCGACGATGGTGTTGTGATCTTCGCCGTAGAGCCAGCCAACATCGCCGACCTGCCCGCCGGCATCCGCGTAGAACGGCGTGTGATCGAGTACGATCTCGCCGCGCTCGCCGGGCTTCAACTCCTGTGCGCCCACACCGGTACCGTCGTGGGGCTTGATGATGGCCAGCACCTCGCATCCGGTAGAGAGCGTCTTGTGATAGCCCTCGAACTCGGTGCGCGGGAGCGATTGATACAGCGGACTCGCCGTGGCTTTCGAACCGCCCTTCCAGGAAGCCTGCGCGCGCTTACGCTGCTCGTCCATGGCGGCATCGAAACCCGCAGCGTCGAAGTTGATTCCAGCGTCGCGGCACGCGTCTTCGATGAAGTCGCGGGGCAGACCGAAGGTATCGTAGAGTTTGAAAGCTTTGCCGCCAGATAGAGACGGCGCCGAGATTCCGCTTCTGCAGCAAACCTGCAAAGTAGGCGATCGCTTCGGGCAGCCGCTGTCCGGTCCCAGTCAAGAGCTCCTGGTACAAGTCGTTATGGTTTTCTGATGCCGGCTTCCGTCAAACTTCCAGCGCTGTAGGTAGTCTCGCTCATGGGGCTCCCAAGCATCCAGCACGGCATGAGCGATCTGCAATTCCAACTGCTTCAGCCCGATGTCCAACGTGTGCGCGAACCTTGTCTCTTCTCCCTTGATCGTTTCCGACACGCGATTCGCCGTTTCGACCAACTCGGGATACGCATCCTTCATCAGGTCGCGAACCGCGAACACCATCTCGAACAGAAACGGCTTCTCCTGACCCAACAGCCGCCCATGCCGAATCGCGCGGCGAATGATCTTGCGCAGCACGTATCCGCGGCCTTCATTAGCTGGTACCACACCGTCAGATATTAGGAACGTTGACGCGCGTGCGTGATCGGCAATCACCCGCAGCGATGCCGCCTGATGATGCCGCTCCTCTTCATCTTCCTTCTTTAGCTCGGTCTCCAGCGGGGCTCCGGTCAACTCGGCCGCCCGCTTGATTAGCGGCACAAACAAATCCGTGTCGTAATTCGAGATCACGCCCTGCATGACCGCCGTGACGCGCTCCAGTCCCGCGCCAGTGTCAATCGACGGCTTGGGCAGCGGACGCATCTCCCCATCGGGCTGCTTGTCGAACTGCATGAAGACCAGGTTCCAGATTTCGACGTAGCGTCCGCACTCGCAGCCAAACTGGCAGTCAGTGTGTCCGGCGTCGCTGGCCTCCGGGCCCATGTCGTAATGAATCTCGCTGCACGGGCCGCACGGGCCGGTGTCGCCCATCATCCAGAAGTTGTCCTTCATGCCCATCTCGAAGATGCGCTCGGGCGCGACTCCAGTTGCGACCCAGTGCTCGTAGGCCTCGTCGTCGCGCGCAATGCCCTGCTCGCCCTTGAAGATGGTGGCGAAGAGCTTGTCCTTGGGAATGCCGTACCACTCCGGCGAGGTGACCAGCTCCCACGCGAAGGCGATGGCGTCCTTCTTGAAGTAGTCGCCGAAGCTGAAATTGCCCAGCATCTCGAAGAAGGTGTGGTGGCGATTGGTGAAGCCGACGTTCTCCAGATCGTTGTGCTTGCCGCCGGCGCGCACGCATTTCTGCGACGAGGTGGCGCGCGAGTAGTCGCGCTTCTCGATGCCGAGGAAGACATCCTTGAACTGATTCATGCCGGCGTTGGTGAACAGCAGGGTGGGATCGTTGGCCGGAACCAGCGACGACGAGCGCACGATCTTGTGTCCGTGCTGCTCAAAATAGCGCAGAAACATGGACCGAACTTCAGAACCGGATAAGCTTGCGGATGGGCATAGGGGCTAGAGAAATTCTAGCAGCAGTGGGAGGGCAGTAGGCAGTTGCGAGTTGCCAGTCGTCAGTTGTCAGTTGTCAGTTGCCGGCGGTCAGGTTCTCACTTCAGCTTTTCGTACTCAGCTTTGGCTTCGCGCAGCACAGGATTATCGGCGTCGGCGTCTTTCCATAAGGCCAGGAAGTCGCGATAGGCTTCGCGGGCGCCATCCTTGTCTCCGGCCATGGCTTTGGCACGGGCCAACTGGAGATGCGCCAACGCGGCGGTGGGGAAGTTCAGTATGATGCCGCGATGGTCTAGGATCTTTTGAAACTCGGCGGCGGCCAACTTGCCTTGGCCGGCTTGTAAATATGCCAGTCCGCGCAGATAAACCGGGTAAAGAAAAGCTATTCCGGGAAGCGGCGAGGCCAGGTCATAGGGTGCTGCCGGTTGCAAGGCTTCAAGAGCAGCGCCGGGATTCTTCTCATCCAAGGCAATCGCCGCACGCACCGACGGTATCCAGTAATTATTGACTAAGGTATCCGAGGGATATTGCTTGCTGAGGTCATCAGCCAGCGACCCCGCGCGTTTGCGATCGCCGCTGCGCGCCAGGACAAGTGCCGCAACACTTTGGGTATTCTTGCTGGAACCGGATGCCAGGGCTTCCAAAGCCCGCTGGCGGGCACGCTGGGGATCACCCAATTCAGCGTCGTGGAGGGCGCCGTCCAACTGCCACAACGCGGACGCCTCCTGAGAGCCCGCTCGCAACGCCGACGCCCGCGCCAAACGCGTGGACTCGCGCGCCTTCTGCAAGCGGCCAAAGTATGCGTCGGTGTCTGACTGCAGCGCGAGCATTTGATCTTCCATGCCCGGCTTGCCCATGGACGCCGCCAACTGGCGCGCCATCTCTTCTGAATCGCCGCGCAGGAAAGCCAACGCGTAGAAGTCCCAGATCATCGCCTGGTTTTCCAGATGGCGGGCCTGTGCCTGTTCCAACACCGCCTTCATTTCATCGAACCGGTTCAGGTTGAGATAACTGGCGGCGAGGTTGGTGTAGTTGATGACGTCGCTGGGGTCCACCTGCAACGCGCTCTGCGCTTCCACAAGCGCCTGGTCGTACCGTCCGATCGAAGTATAGGCGGAGTTCAAATTCGTGTAAGAAGACTCCTCATGGGGATACGTTTGGCGCAAGAGAAGATAGGCAGCGATCGTCTGGTCCACGTCGCCGGTGACCAGATCGTGATAGTGGCAGGTAATGTACAGCTTTTCTTTCGCGCTGGTGCGGTCGCGCAAGTCATACGCTTTGGTTGTATTCTCGGCCGCCAGGGTAGGCTGATTGAGATTGAAGTAAGCGACACCCAGGCGCGCATAGGCCATGGCAAAGTTCGGATCCAGCTCGATGGCGCGCTTGAAAAACGGGACGGCAGATGCGTCGCCTGTGGTGTTCTGCATCTTGAGGCCGAGGCTATAGGCCTGCAGCGCCTCCAGCGAGGGTGTAGTCGCTTGCTCGACGGGAGTGTCGTACTTCTGCAGCGAGGCCAGCGACTCGCCCAGCTTTCCGCGCAACCGCGTCGCGGCCTTGCCCAGCGCGCTCAACACCTGTTCGCGACTGGCGGCTTCGGCCTGTTCATCACCGAGGGAGTCGCCGGTGCGACAGTTGATTGCCTTAAGGCCAATCGCATAATGACTGCCCAAGGACGAGATGGAGCCCACCAACATGGCTTTGCTGCCGGTCCTTTGGCAGACTTGGCGCGCGAGGTCTTCGTTAAGACGCGTGTCGGGAGAGTGTCCCATGAAGCGCAACTGATCGTCGACCTTCTGATCGGAGAGCACATTGAGGAACGGCGACTGTTCCAAGTCCACGGTCAAGGCTTGCTTCAGGGCGGCATCGAAGACCGGCTCGCTGGTAGTGTTGTTGAAATCGGCCAAGACGATGGTGTCTTTTTCAGTGAGCACCGGGGTTTGCCGCGAATGCCAGTACCAAACGCCGGCCGCGGCGATAATCACCAACAGCAGTGGCACCAGCCAAACCAATCTGCTGCGACGTGGTGGCTCGGCATCCGTTGCGCGCCTGTGGGGCGTGGAGACCGCGCTGACCGATCGCGCTTTGACAACGCCGGCAGAGCTTCCGTCGCTACGGCTGTGTACCGGTTCTACATCGACGGCAGCGGCGATCGAGACGGTGGGATCATTTTCGATCCTTTTGTCCCGCTCCAGCCGTTTCAGGTCGGAACGCATGTCTGAGGCGTGCTGATAGCGCAGGTCGCGGTCCTTCTCCAACGCTTTGTGGATGATCCGTTCCAGATCGACGGGCAACTCTTCGTTGAAACGTACTGGCCCCATCGGCGCTTTATGCAGAATGGCATCGAAGACTGCGGCGGTGGTGTCGCCCTTGAACGGTAGAACTCCGGTGGCCATTTCGTACAACACCGCGCCGAAGGAGAACAGGTCGGTGCGTTCGTCCAAAGGCTTGCCTAGCGCCTGCTCGGGAGACATATAGGCGACGGTGCCGATGGTAGTACCTGGGTCGGTCAGGTGTGCATGGGCATGGTCCATGGTGTCCTGAGCATCTACCAGAGCCGTGGTCTTGAGCGGTACCGCAGTCGCCAAGCCAAAATCCATAATCTTGGCATGGCCGCGCTTAGTTATGAAGATATTTGCGGGCTTGATATCGCGATGAATAATGCCTTGCGCATGGGCGGCATCGAGGGCGTCCGCGATATCGAGAGCGATCTCCAACAGGCGATGCAGTTCCATTGGCTCGCCGCCGATGAGATGTTTCAGGGTGACGCCATCCAGGAACTCCATGACGATGAAGGCCTGGTTGTCATAGTCGTCAATCTCATGGATGGTGCAGATATTGGGATGGTTCAAAGCCGAAGCTGCGCGCGCCTCGCGGCGAAAGCGCGCCAGGGCAAGCGGATCGTGAGCGACCTCGGGCGGCAAGAACTTGATAGCTACGAAGCGGCCGAGCTTGAGGTCTTCGGCTTTGTACACGACTCCCATGCCGCCGCCGCCAAGTTTGTCCACAATGCGGTAGTGGGAAACGGTCTGGTCGATCATCGTCGGCGGAAAACACCCTTGGCAGGCCATGTTAGGGATAGGCGCGGGGCAAGTCAATGTTTGCGGGCCTCCGCCGTGATTTCAGCCGCGCCGGCCGAGACACAGGCCCGGATTGATCTTCCTGGTCGCGGCTTCATGCCGGCATCTGCCCACGCCCCTCCCCAGCCGGCTGAAATGTGTTTGAAGGCGGCTTGCGGCCCAGCGTCCCTGCCAAAGCAATGTCAGGCGGAATGGAACGCGAGGTCACGTGCATCTGCCTGCGATCGGGGCGGTCTTCGCGGAGCAAGCGGGCATGCAGAAAGATTTCGCTGAGCGCATCCAGGGCATCGGCGACCCGGTTGCTCACCCAGCTTTTGCTACAGCGCAGCATCTCCGCCACTTCGTCGCGAGAGAAGGAATAGAGTCCGACCAGGGTGATCATCTCGGCATGGGCCTCGCTGAGCCGGGCAAAGCAGAGCTCGACGTCGCGTACGAAGACCGCCTGGTCCTCAAAGCTGGGAATGGCGTGATGGGAGACGCGTGCGCGAAAGAATTCCCGGCCCAGCAATGAAGGGAGCCTGCCAACCTGCGAAGAGATCTCGAAGAAATGGCGCACGATGGCCAGCGTCTGCCCGCGGTAGCACGAAATTTCCGGCCGGGGGTCGATCTCGTCGCCCGCCTCGATGGAGTCGCTGGCGTCGAACAGCGGTAACTGTGGTTGCGATCGGGTGCCGCGCTTCATTGCAGCCTCCCGAGCGGCAGTTCTACCTGCATCTCATCGATCATTGCAGGGGCGATACCGGATTTGGCTGGAGGTTTGCGCAGAAGCATGCGGGCCCGCTCCGCGTGACTGGGAAGCGAGTAGTTGATCAGAATTCGTCCGCAGGGCTCGCAATAAGCGTCCGCGGAGGTGGCCCGGCGCAATTTCAGCGAGCCGCACCGTTCACAGTATTTGAGTTCGTAAGTGGCGAGTTGCATGGAGCGTCCTTTAAGAGTTGGCGTTGTCATAAAAAGCGGAGCCCTGCGACAGGCCCGACTTAACGTTGGGGAGCTGTACGCAGGGCTCGTTTCAGTTACGATGACCTGCTTGGTTATTTAATTAGGTGCAAAACGGGATGCTGGCCAGAGCGCGGCGGCTGACATCTATCAAGACGAATCCGAAGTGTCTTCCCCGCGCAATTGCCATTTGGTTCAAGGTATCATCCGGTCATCTTGCCGACGGCTGAAATAGCCCTCCTCGTACCCGGATTTCAGAATGCATCCGTTCTTCACGACCACACTGAGCCTTCCCGAGAAGCGCAGAGAATGCAGGAGCTTTTGCGTAGCTGCCGAAAGCAGATCGGCCTCCCGGACCTTGCGCCGTAACTCGGCAAATATTCTTTCCTCACCTTTTGTTTCCGTCTCCATCATCGGTTCATTACCTCGGCCAGAACCGCAGAACCTGGCGACAATTCGACTGTGGCATGGGGAATCTTGGGAGTCAATAAAATTATTGCTTTAGGCATATTACTAAAGTACATGTATAGCTTCGAGAAATACCCACCAACATGACCCTTCAAGACTTGCAGGACAAACTGCGCGCGCACATCCGGGACCGAATCGAGCGAGGAGAGTTGACCGGAAGCGGCTTGTCCCGCGAAGCCGGGTTTCAGCAAGCCCATCTCTCCAATTTCCTCAATGGCCGCCGTGGGCTCAGCCTGGAATCGATGGACCGGCTGCTGGAAACGCTCAATCTCGACGTGCTTGACCTGGCGGATGTGGCGGAGATTCAGAGCCGGGCCTCATTCCCCGCGGGGCTGACGGGATTCGAGAGTGTGGCACTGGTAAACGGGGAGCAAGCCGCCCGCCTGCCGCGATTCACGCCGGAGCAAGTGCGCGAAACCCGCCATTTCAGCAAGTCATTCTTGCGCAAACTGAAGCCGAACGATGCCGGCAATCGCGGCGAGTGGCTGCGCTTCGTGCTGATCCGGCTCGACGCCAAGGCCGTGGGAGGGATGTTTCCGCGCATGGCGGCCGCTACTTTGCTTTTGGATCGTCACTACAATTCCTTGCAACCGTACCGCCGGCTGCAGCCCAACATCTATGCGGTGCAAGCCGGAGCACGATGTCTCGTAGGCTATGTATCGGTTTCCGGCGATCAACTGGTGTTGCGGCCGCGCAATCCGCAGTATGCGGTGGAACTGGTGCGCATCGCTCGCGGCCGGAGTTATCACGATTACATCGTGGGTAGAGTTTGCCATGTTGGATTCGAGGTGTGAAAAGCAGGCTCTCTGCTATGATTCTTGCCCGTAGGCGGTAGAGGACGGCGAACGGGAGGTCAGCACTTATGGAAGAACACGGCGTCAACAATCTAATCATGCGTCGCAATGAAGACATTGCGCTTGACATGATGAAATTCATCGCCGTTACCACGGGGTACGGAAAGGCCGGCGCGCCGGAAGCCGGGTTTAAGGGGGGGACGGTGTCGAAGGCGGAAGACTATGCCCAGCATTTGCTGGACTTGTTTGGCCAATGCCTGGCGGCGGTGCAAGGCAAGAAGTAAGTACAAGGGGCAAAAGAGACGCAGAGTGGGCCGGAGCCGACAAGCTCCGGTTTTTTCTTGGTTGCGGCGTGAAGCGCGAGACATCACGCCGGGAGGTGATATCTATCACTGCCGAGATGGGGGCGCAGGCCGACCATCAAGCTGGCGAGGTGCGACATGGCAAGCTTGGATCCCAAATTCCACGAAGAGACAGTCAGCATTCATAAAGAGCACGAGGAACTACTGGCGCAGTTGGACCAGCTCGATGCCGCGGTGGAGCAGATGGCCTGCTACGCGGAGGTCTTCACCGATCTCGCTACCGCCAACCGGGCGACGAGCCAAGGCAAGTGGATAGCCGAGTGGCTTCCCCGGCACTACGCACACGAAGAGACCACGGTGCTGGAGACCATTGCGAGAATGAGTCCGGAGATGGCGTCGTTCGCCCGCGAGATGAAGCGGCAACATGGCGAAATGCGGCTGCGGCTGGAGGGTTTTCGCGATAGGCTAGCGCATCTGAGCGAGACCAGCGACCTGCAGAACGCCGTCAACCAATTGAAAAAAGAGGGCAAGGACTTCACGCGCATAATGCGGCTGCACATGGCGGCGGAAGAGAAAAAATTCGCCAGCGTGGAGAATTAGCGGCAAAGGCGAAATACGAAGAAAAAATGACATAGGCTGCGACAGGGTTTTCTGTTGCCAGCCGACAGACTACTGGTATCCCGTAGTATCATGAAATTGGAATTTGAATGGCACGAGGCCAAAGCCGAAGCCAATTTGGAAGCCCATGGCGTGAGCTTCGAGTTGGCAACGACTGTGTACAAAGATCCGTTTGCTGTTGAGCGCCTCGACGATCGTGAAGACTATAGGCGAAGCAGCGTTTTATCATCATCGGCATGGCGGAGGGTCACGTTGTGCTGTTCGTAGCCTATACAGAACGCGGGGAGCGGGTTCGCATTATTTCGGCTCGGAGAGCAACGCAATATGAGCAAGACGACTACTTTCGGCAAAACGCCTAAGCCCCCCCGGCCGATGACCCCTGCGGCCATTGAGCGCAGCGCACGTGCCGACCGCGACGCACAGCCGCTTACCGAAACCGACCTCAAGCGGATGAAGCGAACCCCACAGACGAAGATCATCCGCCGGGCCTTGGAACTGACGCAAGAGGAATTCGCCGCCCGCTATCACATTCCTCTTGGCACACTACGGGACTGGGAACAGGGCCGCGCGGAGCCGGATCAACCTACGCGCGCCTACTTAACACTCATTGCCCGCGACCCCGACCATGTGGATCAGACATTAAATCCTAAGCCAAGCTAGACCAGTAACATGTTTATCGGCGGAGAACCGCAGTCGGAGGGATTTGTCACCCAATGGGTCGCGAATGGCCCGCCAGGCCAAGACTGCAAGCTAGAGTGGATCCTCAAGATGTAAAGCTCTTTCTGCGACTCAGTGCCCTTGACCGGGTCAAACCCAGACGCGCCTCATGCGACCTTCTTGAAACTGGCAGGAAGTTGTCGGGCAGGGAGCTATTTCGCGGCGCACTCGGGATATTGGCCGATTTCGTCGCGGAGTTTGCTGAGGTCAAAAACGCTGGTGGTGGGGACGCCCGTGAGGAAGGGCTTGAACTCGATGGAGACTGTTCCGGAGTTGAGCAACGACTGAATGAATTGCAAACGATCAGCGTCCGTCTTGGCGAGGTAGGCGAAGGTTACAGTGTCGCCATAGGGAGCCCACGGTGTCCCTTCCTTGGTCCCGGCAATGGTCATATTGAAAGTCATCTGTCCGGGTTTAGCATCGACTTCGAAATTGTCTTCGGCCAGGGAACCGCCCGGCGAGAACTTCAAGAGCATGTCCGCTCTTCTTTCCCTTGTGGATGCACTCCACACTCAACACGGACATTTTTCCTTCACCCGAGAGCAGTTGGTAGGGCTGTTGGGCGACAACGCTCAGGGAGACACTGTCCTTACCTCGCGAGACATGCAGCTCTTGCCCCACGCACACCGCCGACCACAACATGATCGCGACAAGCCTGAGGCGTTCATTGCGGACATTCTCAACAACATAGGGAACCGTCGATACGCTGGGCGCGGTCAGGATGACACAGTTTGAGAGCGCCCGCCCTAGCCAAGGCCGAGCTCGAACCGGGGGCCCGGGTTTTCTGGGAGTTTGGTTTTCCGACCCTTTTGCAAAAGATTGCCCACGAAGTATCTGCGCTCTCAGAGCGACAATAGCACAAACAAAAGCGTCCAGATTGAAGTGGACTCACGAAGGGCGAGGGAGTAACTCTCCCGCCAAGCAAAGGCGCCTTTGGGAATCGTTCGCTGAGCCACCGCCCAAGTTGAGCTAAACTGAGCCGGTGGTCTACGAGTGGAATGCGGCGAAGGCAAAAGCCAATGCCCATGAGCACGGTGTATCCTTTGAAGAGGCATCGACGGTCTTCCTTGACCCTTTGGCCTGGACGTTTTCAGATCCTAATCACTCTGCTGCCGAGGCCCGGGAGATCACAATCGGATATACCGTCCGCCATCGGATAGTCTTTGTAGCGCATTGCCAGCGCGGGGAACGCACCCGACTTATCAGTGCTCGAAAGGCGACCAGGAAAGAGCGCAAACAATATGAAGAAGGCATCGGCCAACAGGAGAAATGACGAGTTGCGTCCGGAGTACGATCTTGCCCAACTCGCGGGAGGGGTCCGCGGCAAATACTACCGCCAAGCCGTCGCAGGGACGAACCTCATTCTGATCGAGCCGGAGCTAGCTCGCGTGTTTCGCGATTCGGAATCGGTAAACCGCGCCCTGCGGCTCCTGCTGGAAACTGCAGCCGCGAGCGCTACTCCCACACGTTCGCGGCGTCGCTCACCCAAAAAGCGTTTGCAGCCGGCGCGCTAGAATTCCGCAGTTCAGTCGGCAGTCCCGATTATGCTGGTCACTGGTGCCAACGGACTCCCCGCTGAATGACGCTCGTCTCAGCTCAAGCGTTGGCCAGTGGCCGAGCTGACCGTGTTAAGAGTGCCCCAACCAGACTGGTTTTGCTTGGGCGGAAGGGGAATGGTGGGACTGGGTCGATTCGATTAAAACGAAAGCCGGGCATCGCGCCCGGCTTTCCTATCAACTATCTACTAGCCACTAGCCGCTATCCCTTAGTGGATATCGAAGTTTTCCTGGTGCAGCAATGGATCGCTCTTCACCAGCACGGTCTTGCCGGTCAACTCCTCCATCTCGGAGATGAGCTTGCCGTTACTCGCCTTCAGAGCTTTCGCAACTTCCGGATGCACGCGCACGGTGATGTCGGTCTTGTCGTGCAGCTTCGCCATCTTGCGCATCTCGATGTAAAGCTCGTTGCAAACCGTGGGCACCGATTTCACAAAGCCCGCACCGTCGCAGTAAGAGCAAGTCTCTCCCAGAGTGCGCTCCAGCGATTGCTTCACGCGTTTGCGGGTAATCGCCACCAATCCGAAATCGTTGAACTGCAGCACCTTTGACGGAGCCCGATCATTCCGCAGAGCTTCTTCGAGAGCCTGCATCACCTTCTGGCGGTTCTTGCGCTCGTCCATGTCGATGAAGTCAATGACGATGATGCCGCCCAGATCGCGCAGCCGGATCTGCCGCACGATCTCCTTGACCGCATCCACGTTCGTCTTGGCGATGGTGTCTTCCAGCCGCTGCGTCTTGCCGACGTACTTGCCAGTGTTGATATCGATGGCGACCAGCGCTTCCGTCTGGTTGATGACAATATGGCCTCCGCTCTTGAGCCATACCTTCGACTTGAGCGAGCGGTTGATCTCGTCCTGAATGCCGAACTGCTCGAACAGCGGCGTGTCTTTGGTGTACAGCTTGATGCGCCGGACCAGCGATGGCTGGAAGCGGCTGGCGAAGCGCACCACGCGTTCGTACTCGTCTTCGGTGTCCACCCAGATTTGCGAGAAGTCGGCATTCACCTGGTCGCGCAACACGCGTTCCACCAGGTTCAGGTCGTGATAGATGAGCGCCGGCGACTTGCTGTTTTCGGCGCGGCTCTTGATCTCAGCCCACAGATGTTTGAGGAAGCGAATGTCGGCGCGAAGATCTTCTTCCTTGATGTTGGCGGCGGCGGTGCGCACAATGAAGCCGCCCAATCCGTTTTCGCGTTCACTGGTTACGATGCGCTTCAAGCGCTGGCGCTCCTCGTCGGAAGCGATCTTGCGCGAAACCCCCACGTGATTGACCGTGGGCATGTACACCAAGAAGCGGCCCGGCAGGGCAATGTGGCTGGTGATGCGGGCGCCCTTCTTGCCGATCGGCTCCTTGGCAATCTGGATCAGCACCTCCTGCCCTTCCTTCAACAGGTCGGTGATGAGCGGTTGATTGCGATTGGTATTGGGACGAGCGCGGAAGTTGCGGCGCGGACCGCCACGGCGATAGCGATCGCGATTACCACGGCGATCGTAGCCCGGACGCTCAGTCTGCCGCTGCTGATAGCCTGCGGTAGGAGATGCTGCCCGCACCTCGGCGCGACCATCGGTTTCCTGTTCCTCGCCACCCTCATCTTCCTCTTCTTCTTCGTCGGTATCGGGACCGTAGATCTGTTCGCCACGCTCCTCGGCCGCGACGACCTCGTCTTCGTCAACGTCGGCAATCTTGGGAATCCAGCGGTCCGAGTCGCCATTGTCGGCGTCGAGAGTCTCTTCCTCGAGAACCAGTTCCTCATCGCCTTCTACTTCGCTCAACGCGTTGATATCGTCGGGAACGGGATGGAACTCCATCTCTTCGTCTTCCAGAACTTCATGCTCAAGCGTGCGCCCCGCGGGAGCGACGGACGGAGCTTCGTGTGACGGGGGAACTGGTGCCTCGACGGTTTCAGCTTCGTTGTGATCTTGTTCGTGGTCTTCGTCGACGGCAGGGAATTCGACGCTCGGCGATTCGGCGGGCAGTTCGTCAACCAGAGTTTGATTCTGCGCCACCGTGTGCTCGACCTCGGTGGCGGTCGTGTGGGACGTCTCAGATGACGGCGCTTCGGGCTGTGTGTGGAAAGACGTTGGAGGCGCGCTCAAGTGTTCCGGCTGCTGGGGCTCGTCGTCATGGCGCGCGGCTTCGATGTGTTCGGCTTCCTGATGCGCGATGACCACAGAAGGCCACTCCGCATGGCCGACCTGATTGGGTTCCGCAGCATGTTCGCGTTCGAGGTCGGGCTGCGACTCGGTTTCCTCAACCCCAGCGCCAGCGCGCGAGTCGAAGTCGGAAGATCGGTTGAAGTCTTCAACCGGAGCGAAGGCAACCTGCTCGGTAGCGTCGTCGTTCGGGGGTTCGACGCTCCTAGGCTCAGCGGTGGGCCGCTGCGGTAAATTGCGATACTTCGAGATCGATTCTCCCGGCAGGACAATCGGGGTATAGCCTGCAGGCGGACCATAGTCTGTGCGAGTACGCGCGGGCGGGCGCGTCTCAGCGTGATAGGCCGGCGCCTCTTCTATCGGCGCTGGCTTCGCGATTTCGATCTTTGGCTCCGGCCGGTCGTTGCGCTCGTCTCCCTGGCCGCGACGTCCACCACGCCGGCGGCGGCGTCCGCGCCAAGGCCGTGTTCCTTCCGCCGAATCCGGGTCTGAGCTGGAAGAAGTCTCGACATCCTCACCGACTGGGGGCCCATCGGCAGGACCAAAATCTTCGGTGACAGCTTCAGACTCCTCTGCGATTTCAGGTTCGGAAACGGCAGACTCAGCCTTGAGTTGTGCCTCCTGTGCGGCATGCGCTTTGCTTACATCGATAGCGTTGCGCGGCACCGGAATGCTGCCAAACTCTTCTTCGTCTTCCTCATCGCCCCCGACCTCGAGGAAATCGGAGACGTAGAGAAATGCGTCGCGCTCCAGACCAATGTCGACGAAAGCGGACTGCATGCCGGGAAGCACGCGGGTGACCCGGCCTTTGTAGATGGATCCTGCTAGGGTGTACTCGTTTTCCCGCTCGAAAAACACTTCGGCGAGCTGATCGTCCTCCACCAACGCCACCTTGGTTTCGTGGGGCGTGGAGGACACATAAAGTTCCTTGTTCATGGAATGCTCCGGTTCAGCCGGCGCGGTCGATCGGAAGGACAGGAAAAACTCTACAGGTGACTAGGCCTGCGCACACCTGGGCTTATGCCGGGATGTGAACCGAACCTGATTCGTGCAGCGTCTATTTGTGGAATCTTTAGCACCGTATAGAGCACGCGGTCGAAGGTTGTGGCCTCACGCTCAGCTTCAGCCAGGGGGCCGTTTCCCGCTTCGATCAACGTGCTTTGCAATCCTGTCCGGCCCGTTCTCCTGGCGGCCGGTATGCCCTCGTACGTGAGGGCCGTCGTAATCTTGTTGTCATTCTTTAGAAGCCCGACCGTTACAGTCTGAAATGGCTTCCCCGGCGAATGAGGCCGGTCTGCTCTGAAGCGCGCCGATGCGCGCTAAGAAAGTCCCGTGGCAAAAGTTTGCAAACTCAGTTCACAAACCGGCGCATACGAATGTTCATCACAATTCCCAGCGCCAGAAACATGAACAGTACCGATGATCCGCCGTAACTCATTAACGGCAATGGAATACCCGTGACCGGCATGAACCCTACCACCATGCCTACGTTGACCAGGATGTGGAACGCAAGCACCGCAACCACACCCATGACCACGAAGGTACCAGCTCGATCCGGGGCCGTCTGAGCGTTCTGGATCAGACGCATCAGCACTATGAAGTATAGCAGCAGCAAGCCCATAGCGCCTAGAAAGCCGTGTTCCTCGGCAAAGGCGGCAAAGATGAAGTCGGTATGGGGCACGGGCAGAAACTGCCCCTGGGTCTGGCTCCCATGTGCCGTTCCCTTGCCGAAAATGCCGCCTGAACCCACCGCGACCAGTGACTGAAGCACCTGATATCCGCGGCCTTGGGAGTCGGCCTCCGGCTGCATGAAGCTGGTCAGACGGTCACGCTGGTAGGGCTTCAGGACGTGCCAACCCACGGGAGCCAGAAGGGCACCCAGCACCAGGATGACCAGGGCGTGCCGGGCTTTCATTCCACCCAGGAACAAGCCCATCACCGCAATCGGGATGTAGGTGAGGGCCGTACCCAGGTCCGGCTGGACTAGCACCATCAGCATGGGAACGCCAACCAACGCTCCCGCCTTGACGATGTCCTGCGCCGTGCATTCGGACTTGGTGTCGGCAAAGTATTTGGCCATGGCGAGAATGAGCACCAGCTTCACCCACTCCGATGGCTGGAAGTGAAACGAGCCTAACTGCACCCAGCGACGCGCGCCCAGATATTTCTTGCCAAACACCTCGACCGCGACCAGCGACGCGATGGAAATCAAATACATCAGCGGCACACGTTCCAGCAGCGCCTGGTAGTTGAAAAAGCTGATCACAAACATCAGCCCCACGCCGCCCAGAATCCAATACACCTGCTTTATATGTACCCCAACGAACTTGGTGCTGAGGGTTGCACTATAGATTTCCACTACGCCTAAGGCGCAGATCAGCAGCACGAGCGCTAACAGGACCCAATCAAAATCGCGGAATGAGATATAGCGGCTCATTGCTGCCTCCGCGGAACGACTGCCGCCGCAGGTGCGATGGTTGGCTCGCCAGCAGGTTTCTTCGTGGGAAGAGGCGTCGCAGGTGGCGCTTGTTGCTCGGGAGTTATCGCCGGAGCGGTTGGCTGATTCTCGGCGGGCGGCGCGGTTTCGGGATGAGCCATCTCGACGTGCGACTCACCGGTTTCGAGATCGGCAGGAGGAATTGGTTTATCGGCTTCACCCATTCCCGGGGCCGCTGCTACTGGTTTCGTCTTGCCATCGGCGGTGACCGTGAAATGTCCGGCCTGCATCTTGTCGGGAGTTTTGGGGTCACCCTCGTGCCACACGGCGGCGACTTCTGCCTGATGGCTTCCGGCAGCCGTTCCATTGGCCTTGGCCACCTGCGTTTGGAGGTTGCGCTGTTTCTCAACGTAGGCCTTGATCACTTGCGAGGCGGCACGAGCGGCAAAGTATCCGTGCTCGCCTTCTTCGAGCAGCACGGCTACAACAATTTCGGGATTCCGGCGTGGCGTGACGCCAACGAACCAGCCGTTGTCTTTGAACTTACTCTTTTCGCCGTTACCCATCTTGGCCTTCAACTGGTTGGAGATGGTCTGCGCACTGCCCGTCTTTCCCGCAAAGTCAATTCCTGGCAAGCGGGCGCTGGGCGCGGTCCCCACAGGCGACACCACCTGCGCCAGGGCGTCGGTGATGGTCATCCAGTTCTCCTGGTCAATGGGAATCTGGACCTGGTCGGTGTAGTTTGCCACCTGCTTAAACCCCGGTGGAAACTGGTCCGGAAAGGCCACATGCGGACGGACTAGTCGTCCATCGCTGGTAACCGCGCCAACAGCCCGCGCAAGTTGAATCGGCGTAGTGGCTACTGCTCCCTGCCCGATACCGACCGAGATGGTTTCGCCGGCATACCACTTCTGCTTGAAGTTCTTGATCTTCCACTCTTCAGAAGGCATGACGCCGGAGACTTCCTGCGGCAAATCGATACCCGTTTTCTGTCCCAGTCCAAGCATGGTTGCGTATTTGGCGATACGGCTGATGCCCAGCTTCTCGGCCAGCGTGTAGAAATACGAATCGCACGACTGGTAAATAGCTTTGCTGATGCCTACAGTGCCGTGACTGCCGTGTCCAGCGATCCAACACTTGAAGAAGCGGCCATAGAACGTCTTGCCGCCGCCGCAGTTGACGATAAGGTCCTGGGCAATCCCTTCCTGCAGTCCCGCAGTGGCCATGATGACCTTGAACACCGAGCCGGGAGCGAGCTGTGCCTGGATGGCTTTGTTAAGCAGCGGCTTGCCGGGATCGGTGACCAGTTGGTTCCATTCGTCGCGCGTGATTCGCACCGCGAATTCATTAGGATCAAATGCGGGACGGCTGACCATTGCCAGAATTTCACCGTTGCGCGGATCCATGGCGACGATGGCGCCAGGCCTGCCCTCCAGCGCCTCCTCGGCCGCGATCTGCATATCGAGATCGATGGTGAGCTTGAGCTGTTTGCCGGGGACCGCCTGCACGTCACTGAGCGTGCCTACTTCCTTGCCGCGACTGTTGACCAGCACCTGACGCGAGCCGTTCTTGCCCATCAAAATATCGTTGTAGTACTGCTCGACCCCGGACATGCCAACGATGTCGCCAGGGTTATACAACTCCCATTGCGGCTGGGTCAGCATGTCTTCGCTCACCTGGCCGACGTAGCCGATGATGTGCGCCATGAATCCGTTCTTGGGATAAAGGCGGCGGTGAACCGTGATGGTGTCGAGCTCGGGAAACTCGGCTTTGTGCGACTCGATGAAGGCCAGTTCGTCCGGCGTGATGTCGTCCTTCAGGAAGAGTGGCTGATATCCCGGCACCGCGGCCATGCGTTTCAGGCGCGCGCGCAGCTCGTCAGGCGGAATATGCAGCCCGGCGGCGATTTTATCGGCATCGGCCTGCAGGTTGCGGTTCTGATCGCGCAGCAACAGCACGGAGAACGAAGGATAGTTGTCAACGATGATGCGGCCTTCGCGGTCCAGGATTTTGCCGCGCGGCGCCAGGATGGGGACCTGCTTGATGCGGTTCTGCTCGGCCAGCGAGCTGTAGTAATCGTTGCGCGCAACTTGCAAGCGCCACAGCCCGAACGCGAGAATTAGGAAAACTCCCAGCAGGACGTATTGCACTGCGGTGAGGCGGAGCTGAGAGACTTTTTCGTCGCGACCGAACATCAACTACATCTTCCCGAAGTAACGCGGTTGCAAAGGTTTGAAACTGACACAGCGTTCCGCTCGGGCACCAACTCCGACGGGCGAAGCTGTGCATCGCAGGACTGCACCCGATTTGGTGGCAAATGACGGATCGGAAACCCTGAACTATTGTAGTCCGATTAGGTGCGGGAGCGGAGGGGAAAAGGGCATACCTGGTTGGAATCCGGGGTTCCGCGTGCTGCGCCGGGGTCTGCGTCTTCCCGGAGAGACTCGAATTCATGACAACGCCTACCCAGCCTTGAAAGGCTGGGCTAAGTTCTTTCGTCCCACTGCGCGGGACTGGTGCGTGGTGGCTCCGACGCCAGATTCAGTGAGGAATTCAAGAACGAATTCGGCATGAGGATTTTGAGATGCTCAGGGTTCGCCATCGCCGTGTGACCTCGTTCGCTTCCGAAGGCCCTGCTCTATGCGCCACTGGCCCGGTCAACGCGGACACACCCCGAAGCCACAGCAGCCGCGTGTATAATTTTGAGGAGCGCGCCCGTAGCTCAGCTGGATAGAGCGATTGCCTCCGGAGCAATAGGTCGGGAGTTCGAATCTCTCCGGGCGCGCCAGAGTTCTTCCCTTCATCGACAAGTTGCAGCCTATCCACCCTTTCTGCTTTTCCCAGTTTTTGCCGTGCAGAAGCCGTCGTGTGGACGACCATTGCCACCGCCCAGTTGTCGAAGCGCCGGAAGAGGGCAACCAGCGCCGTCGTTTCCGCCAGCTGCTGCCTCTAAATTTGTTGACAGGCCACGTTCGCTGGGGTGTAGAATCGCGCCCATCAGAGGATGCGGATTGTGGGGCACCGCCTCTGCGCCCAACCTACCCTGCGATTTGCTTCCCCGCGAGTCTCGCTCGAAGGGTTCGACCCCCGAGTTTGACCCATTGCTCTTGAGATTCCCGGTCTCCCGCCGGGTCTCAGGGAGGCAGCTATGCCGCATCAACGCTGGATCGCTCCCGTTTGCTTCATGTTTCTTCTCGCGTCTGCGCAAGCCCAGTTACGAGGGGGCGCTGGTGGCACCCAGATGGGAAGCGTGCACGTGCACATTGTCTTTGACAACGATCGTCCCGCAGGCTCCAATTTGCTGGTGCAGTTGATGGATGGCTCTAGCAGCACTCCGATGGGGAATACCTTCACGAATTCCAATGGGCAGGCAGATTTCAGAGCGGTTCGGGTGGGTGACTACCATGTCGTCGTGAGTGGGGATGGCATCCAGACCACTGAGAGCCCACTCTTCGAAGTCGATGAACGTAAGGGCACTCAGGCACAATACGTTACCGTGCGACGCGTCGATGATTCCGGTCCCAAGCCGGTGGATTCGAAGTCGGCCATGGTTTCAGCCTCCGAACTGAACGTTGCTCCCAAAGCGCGGAAGGAACTTGACAAGGCCAATGAAGCCATGGCCCGGCAGGAATGGAAAAAGGCGCTGGAGCACTTGAATAAGGCTGTCGCCATTGATCCGCATTATGCCGTGGCCTATAACAATCTCGGTGTGCTTTACGCCCGGATGAACGATGACGCGCACGAGCAGGCGGCGCTGGAAAAGGCCATTAGCCTGGATGATCACTTCGCCGCGCCCAATGTGAACCTGGCCAAACTCCGCCTGCGAGAGAAAAATTTCTCCAAAGCCGAAACGCTGTTGGAGAAGGCAGTGAGTGTGGATCCCAACAACGCCGAGAGCCTAATGCTGCTGGCGGATGCCCAGTACATGGACAACCACTACGATGCTGCCATCGCCAGCGCTCATGAGGCCGCTTCGGCGAAAACACATCCGGCATTCGTGCACTACATTGCGGCTCGCGCCTACGACAAGGAAAACCGGCGAGCGGAGTGCCTCGCCGAATTGCAGGTATTTTTGAAAGAGGAGCCTACCGGCCCACGCGCCGACCATGTGCGCGCCGCCATTCTGTCCCAGCAACGGCAGCCGCAATAGAATTGGCTGCGCCGTTGGCTAACGCTTCGTGTTACCTGCAGCTAATAGCGATCAGCTGAGGACTCACTCGGCGTGTTTCAACTTCATGCCAGCCTTGTTCGTCTCCAGAAACTCGCGAATCTGCTCGGTCTGCTCCAGCAGTCGGACCCATTGCTCGTAATAGAGGGTGACCGGAAAGCGTCCCAGGCCGTACACGCTCATACCGCCCTTTTCACTGACTTTAAACTCCAGAGCACCTCGTTTACGCCCCTGAGACTGCTTTTCCAATTCCTGGACTCTGGCTTTCAGTTCTTCGTAACTTGGTTCGGCCATATTGATTTCCCCTTCGAAATAGCTAACCGCGAATCACTGTCGCCCCTCATCGCCAGACCAATCACCAGCTAATCCAGCCGCGAGAGCCGTTAGACCTATGGTATCGGGTTTACGCCGATTATGAATGTGAGCCAGTGCACAGGCGATTGTTCAACCCGGACTGCCAATTGAGGAAGTCCGTGCTCTCGTCGAGTGTCCGCGAGTACGGTTCGAGGCAACCGCCCTCGAAATCGCTCCTAGGCTTCGAATCGCTTAGAAGCGGACGGCACTGGACTAGCCACCCAGTTGTTGTGTCTAATCATCTCAATCGGGTGGGGAACCGTGCAGTTGTCTGATCCATTGCGGCGAACGATCTGGTGGTGCCGCGCGGTGGTGTGGCTTGCCGGTTGGATCGTGCCTCGCTCTCAGCGCCGTGACTGGCGCGCGGCTAAGACGAGCCATCTTTGGCATTGGTGTTATTTCCTGGCTGAGTCTGGCCAACTGAATCGCGATAAAAAGCTTGAAGTCGCAGGCTACTGCTGGAGTTTGTTCTCCGAGGCCTTCTGGATCCGCTTCGAGAAGGAAAAGTTTCTGCGGCGGGCCGACGAGTTGCAGCGCGCACCGGCCACTTGCCTGACGGTACTTGCTCTGACGCTGGTGGTGATTATCTTGTTAGGCGGATTCATCCCGCTAGCGCGGTCGCTGATTTCCTCAGCCATTTCTGAACCCGAACGGGTCTGCATCGTCAGCCTGAATGGCAAATTCAGACGCTTCCGCTCAGAGACATTGTTGGATCTTGCTTCCGCGTGGAAAACCAGCAAGCTTCTTGACGCGGTCGCTCCTTACTCGTGGGGGCCAAGCAAGCTCGTATCGGGAAAGCATATGGTTCCGATCCTATCTGCCCGAGTTGCTTCTGATTTCTTTGAGATTGCGGGTGCGAAGGCAACGCTAGGGCGCACATTCACCAGCAGCGACGAGCGGAATTGTCCTGACTGCGTCGTCATCAGCAACCAACTTTGGGCGCTCCAGTTCAAGAACAGTCCCGCAGTGATCGGCCGCCGAGTTGTGATTGACGGCAACGAGAACGTTGTCATCGGAGTTCTGCCTGGCAACTTCCGTCTCGTCTCCTCCGACATCGAGGTCTGGACTTTATTGGATGCAGGCTCGCCGCCGTTCACTAACTTCGTCGAACGGATTGGTGCCGTGGCCTTGATGAAGCCGGGAGCGACTGAGGCTCGGGTGGAATCCGATCTGACCGACCTCAGCGAAAATGCCGGATATATTTTTCCCGCGTCCCTGCTGGTGGTGACTTCGGCCAAGTCACAGATGCGCCATACCCTAATCTCCCAGATTTTGTTCTTGTTGCTGGCGATTGCAAGTGCCGTGGCGATCGTTTGCGCTCGCCGCGAGGGAGCCGGTTTAGGAGGTGCTCCGCTGACCTTGGCTCTACGCTGCCGCTGGTGGTCATTCTTTGTGGTGAAGTCCACGCTATTGCTGGTCGCTACCTGCCTGCTGGCGTGGCTGGGCATTCATTTTCTGTCGGTCCACCTGGTAGGGGTAGATTATCCCATGGCAGATGGAGTGACCGTTTGGCTTTTCCTGATTCTCTCGATTGCACCATTGTCCTGGTCGATCCACGATCAACAGAAGCGTTGCCGTGTCTGCTTGTGGCGCCTCATCATTCCAGTCCGGATCGGTGCACCGGGAAATATCCTCTTCAACTGGTCGGGGACAGAGATGATTTGTTCCAAAGGACACGGCATTCTGTACCTGCCGGATTCAGAGGCCAAGTGGCTGGAGGGAGAGCGTTGGAACAATCTGGATGATTCCTGGGCTGGCCTGTTCCGCGAGGAATGAATTCCTGCTATCGCCTGCAGGCTCGGTCTGGCTTTCGACAGGCGCTGTCGTTTTGCGCGGGCGAAGAGGTCGCTTAGACTGGAATCGCGCGCACGGCCAATACCTGGTGAACTGCATTCGACAGGTCCGCAACGCTGAATGGTTTTTGCAGAAAAGCACTACCCTTCAACAGTATGTCTCGCCGCGCCGCGCTGTCTTCGGTGTAGCCCGACATGAACAGTACGCGTACTTCAGGGTATCGATGGGTTAGTTCGACAGCCAGTTGATAACCCCCCATTCCTGGCATTACCAGATCGGTGAGGACGAGATCAAGCTTGCCGGCAACGTCGTCGCAGGTTAGCAGCGCGGCTTCTCCATTCTCAGCCTCAAGAACCCGGTAGCCCAACTGCTGCAAACACTCCCGAACATTGCCACGAATCGTCGCCTCGTCTTCAATCACAAGTATGGTTTGTCCGCCCGGCCCCGAGAACGTCTCGCTGCGCGCAACCGGATGCTCAAGCGGTGCCGCAATTGTGGGGAAGTACAGTTTGAAGGTTGTGCCATGTCCCGGTTCGCTGTAAACCCAAACGTAACCTCCACTCTGTTTCACAATTCCATACACGATCGATAGCCCCAGGCCGGTGCCTTTGCCTACCTCTTTGGTCGTGAAGAAGGGATCGAAAATGCGCGGCAGAATTGACTTGTCAATGCCGGTTCCCGTATCGCTAACCGCTAGCATCACGTAGCGCCCAGGCTGGACGGGAGGGTGCTCCTTGGTGTAGGCATCGTCCAGATCGACGTTCGAGGTTTCCAGATGCAGGGTACCTCCTTCCGGCATGGCATCGCGCGCGTTGACCGCCAAATTGAGAATGACCTGGCCAACTTGATCGGGATCCAGCCGGGAGTTGGCCAGTTTGTCACACAAATTTGTTGCCAGCTCGATATCTTCTCCGATGATGCGCCGTAACATGTGTGTTGTCTCGGCTACCACCGAGTTCAAGTTGATGACGCGGACCTGCATGATCTGTTGCCGGCCGAGAGCCAGCATTTGGCGGGTGAGGGCGGCGGCCCGGTCGGCTGCGTTTGAAACTTGCAACAGTGGCTTGCTCAGGGGACTATCAGGCGTGATTTGAGCGAGCATCAGCTCGGTGGAAAGCTTGATCACGACTAGAATGTTATTGAAATCGTGCGCCACACCTCCTGCCAGCCTGGCTACCGCCTCTAGCTTCTGCACCTGCCGCACCTGCTGCTCTAGAGCACTCTGCTGCGTCATGTCTTCGATGTAACCGGCGAAGTACTCTTTGCTTGTATCAACGTCGCGAGTGATCGAACCGGAAAGTCGCACCGGTACCGTGCTGCCATCACGCCTCAGGAGACTGACTTCCTGACCCTCAATTCTCCCGTTTCGCCTGAGTACCTCGACCAGCCGGCCTCGATCCTTGGGAGCCGAATAAAGCTGGGTTGAGATTTTCAGGCCCAAGACTTCGTCGAGACTGTATCCGCCCAGGATCTTGAGCATCGCGGGATTCAAGGATTCAAAGCGGTCCTCGTCGAGCAAACTGCGGCAAATGCCGAAGGGTGCGCTGTCAACCAGTGACTGCAATGAAGCCTGCGACTGCCTTAGCGCCTCTTCCGTCACCTTTTCTTGGGTGACATCATTGACCAGTATCAATTCGTAATGACCGCCGCTGCGATCGAAAGCGAAGCCTCTGATCTCGACGGATAGAAGACTGCCGTCCTTTTTGCGGTGACGCCAGATGCCGGCGTTGTTAAACCCAAGTTCCCTTTGGGTCACGTGATTCCGTAACGTCGGTTTGTCCTCAGGGGGACGGATATCCAGGATGGTCATTGCCAGAAATTGTTCCCGGGAAAATCCGTACGTCTGGATAGCGGCTTCATTTACGGAGACAAAGCGCAAAGTCGTGCGGTCATAAACCCACATGGGACAAGGATTGGCCGAGAAGAGGAGTTGGCTCTGGTTTTCGGCGTCGCGCGATCGGGCAGATTCAGTGGCCAATAGCTGGCGTAGCTCCACGAGTTCCCGGCCACACCTGAGCTTGCATTGCAGCAACCAAAATATTGCCACAGCGCCGATTACGAGCGCGACGATGACTGCTAGCGACATCCGGCCAGATTCCGCTCCAAAATAACAACGTCTCCCAACCTCGACTCCCGGGAGCATTTCGTACAGGCACCGGTTCAGAACTTCGTAGTTGGGCGGTGCAACATGCGAGGGTCGTCAACGCTTATCGAGGGTTTGCGTGCCCGCAGACTGCGTTAGTGTCTGCCCGATCAAGAGCCTATTTCAGTTAGCTGTGCAGGACTTCAAGCAAAGCGTCCATCTTGATCCACACACCCGTGCACATCACGCGAGCCTGACTTCATCTATAGCGCTTGAACACGTGTTCAGCCTGTGACCTACGACACAGCCCGGCGTGCCGGGGTGCCACTTTTGTAGCAGATACGGTGCAGCGGCTTTGCGGCTGCAGAGCCTGACGGAAGGTTCGCACCACTTTTGGCCTCCAGAATAAACAAGCGGTCAGACCACTCTGGAAGCGGCCAATTAAGCCACTATCGGCAACTTGCGGCAACATCAGGGCATCTGTCCAGCGATGGGATCGGGAATGTCGGAGATTGGTGACTTACAATCGACAGGTGCGCCGTCAAAACAAGAAATACAATCATTAGGAAGATTGAGGTGTGGGATGCCACTTTGGCAGGAAAGTCTGCAAATGGCCGCGGGTAAGCTACCCAAGATCATAAGGCCCAAGTCACACGCCATGATTGACTACGCAGTCGCGGGTTCATTCATGCTGATGGGTGCATTGTGGTGGAGGCGCAACCGACGAGCAGCTGTAAGTTCTCTGATCTGCGGAGGAGCAACTGCCGTCAACAACCTGCTGACAGACTATCCCGGCGGGATGTTCGGAGTCATCAGCTACCGGAGTCATGGCCGCATCGACACCGGCATCGCAGGCCTCACGGCGGCGATACCGCGGTTCATGAGCTTCAGGGACCAGCCCGAGGCCAGGTTTTTCACTATCCATGCTTTGGGGCAAACCGCAATTACGGGATTAACGGATTTCGATCACTACAAGCATCCTTGGTCGCGGCCGCTTAGTCGAGAAGAGGGTGAACGCCCGGCGCAGCGTTAATTCAGACATCCGGCAAACACCGTAAGAACGGTGCCACCGCTGGCCGTTTGCTCAACTTGTCTGGAATTCATCTGACCGGTCACACCGGTCAAATCTCTCTTGCCAGCCTGCTACAATGCAGGCGAAAACCATTCGCATGCAGAGTTTCTGGCGAACGCCAGAGGGGCGAAGTCTGCCCAAATCGATCGAACATCTGGTCGGGCTTTTCGTATAAGTCTTTAGCAGTGAGTGGGATTGGGCCAGGAGTCACGCCCCTTGGGAGCGCTGATTGGACGACATCCAAGCCGTCAATGCCCTTGTCCGTCGCTGTGTTGCCGGCGACGCTGCGGCGTGGCAGGAGATCGTTCAGCAGTATCATCGCCGGATCTATAACATCTGCTATCGCTTTTCGGGATCGCCCGACGACGCAGCGGACCTGGCGCAGGAAGTATTCATCAAGATGTATCGCACGCTCAGTACGTTCGATACCACCCGAGCTTCGTTCATGACTTGGGTCACTACGGTCACTCGCAATCTGCTGGTAGATCATTTCCGTAAGGGAAAGTACGACCGGGTCACTGACTCTCTGGACGCGACCGCGGGCAACCAGGAAGACGGCCTGACCCTGGCCGAGAAGCTGGAAGACCGCTCGGCCGGCCCGGAAGCCCGGGTCCGAAGCCAGGAGACGCAGAAGCTGGTCCATGACGCGCTGCAAAAGCTCTCGCCCGAACTGCGGGAGGCGGTCATTCTGCGCGATCTCCAGGATATGGATTACAAAGACATTGCCATAGTCCTTAAAGTCCCCGAGGGGACCGTGAAAAGTCGCATAAATCGGGGACGAACGGAACTTGCGAGGCTGTTACAACGTAGTTACAGACAGGTGAGTTGATGCACGGCGAGAACCAATCCGGAATGCAATGCTTCGAGTGCGAAGGCCTGTTGGCCGAAGCGATCGACGGCACTTTGCACGGCCCTACGCTGGCCGCATTCGAGGCGCATCAGCAATCCTGCCCGGCATGTCACGCGATGGTCGAAGAGGCTAAGGCGGGCATGCACTGGCTGAAGGGGCTGGATGAGGTTGAGCCGCCTCGTAATCTGGTGCACAACATTCTGGCGCAGACCATAGGAGCGCTGCCGTCCGAGCATGCGGTGGTCTCGCCACGAGGCGATGGCTGGCTCGATAAGGTCAAGGGACGGTTGGCACCGATTTTCGCCCCGGTTGCAACCCCGCGCTTCGCCATGTCGTTTGGGATGGCATTTTTCTCCATCACCTTATTGCTTAGCATCGCTGGCCTGCACATCAGCGATCTGCGGCGAATGGACTTAAGCTCCAGGGGCATCGCCAAGACGTATTACTCCACCCAGGCACGTGTCATTCGTTATTACGAAAACATCCGCCTGGTATATGAGATCGAGTCGCGGGTGCGTGACTTGCGCCGGGTTGCGACTCCTGAGAAGCAGCCGGAAGAACCCGCTCCGAAGTCTCAACCGAAGAGCGATAACCGGCAAGACAAGAATCGCAATAACCAGAATTACAGCCGTGACGAAAGCCAGCCCGAGCTGGCCGCGTCTCCGGTTAGGACTGAACAGTTGATGAATGAATTGACCAAGGAATTGACCCATCAGGCCCGGCTGAACAGGAGAACAGCATGAACTGCGCCAATCATGTCGATGTTCCCGCAGTCGCATTCTGCCGTACGTGTGGGAAACCACTGTGCAGCGGTTGCTCGCGAGACGTCCGTGGCGTTATCTACTGCGAGGAGTGTCTGGCCTCGCACTTGAGCGGCACCATGCCGCCACCCGGTACTACCGCCGTGCCGCCGGGTGCTGAACCGCAAACCGGAACTGGAAGTCCAGGACTGGCTGCGCTGCTGGGATTTATTCCCGGGGTCGGCGCCATGTACAACGGTGAATTCGGCAAAGGCTTCATTCACGTGCTGATCTTCGCCACCCTGATCTGGATGACCGCTCACGTGAACGGCATTTTCGGGTTGGGCATCGCGGCGTTCGTAATCTATATGCCGATTGAGGCATATCAGACTGCCCGCGCCCGCCTGATGGGTTTGCCCGCGCCGGATCCGCTGGGCCTTAACCGCTTGTTCTCATCGACAGGCGCTGCAGCCGTTTCTGGGGCTGGTGTAACTGCCAGCGCCGTGCCGACCACCGGCGCCGTGCCAGTGGCCGACGGTGACCCTAACGCCATGGCAGAAGCCGAACCGGCGGAGAGCTGTGGGCGTTCCTCCATCCCGATTGGGGCTTTCATCCTGATCGGTCTGGGTGTGCTGTTCTTGCTGAACGAGATGGATGTGCTGAACCTCGATCGTTTATGGCGGTTTTGGCCGCTCGTGCTCATCGCTATCGGCATTCGCGTGCTGATGCGCCGGCGCGGGATGAGCTGGTGAGGAGGACATTATGAGATACCGCTATAACCCCCATTGTTCATGCGCTCGTTGCCGCGCTCACGGGTATATGGGACCGGCTGTGATGATCACCATTGGCGTGCTCTTCCTGCTTGACCAGCTAGGGCACTCGCGTTGGATGGACTTTAGCAGCACCTGGCCGGCTCTGTTGATCGTGATCGGGCTGATCATGTTCCTGCAACACAACGCTTCCCCGGAGGGTCATGTGCCGCGCGATTATCCGGGAATGGCTGGGCGGCCTGTACAACCGATGCCTCCGGGTGCTCAGGTGTATCCCGGGCAACCGCCGATAGTAACGCCGCCTCCTGTTCCTCCGCCTGGCTCAATCACGACGGGTGAGAACTGGCACAATCCCAATGATCCGGAGGTGCGCAATGGCTAGCCAGAATACTTATCCTCCTCCGCCACCACCGCAGTATCAGGCACCGGTGCCGCCACCTTACCGCTATCGGCGTTCGATCGCGGGACCGCTGGTGCTAATCATCATTGGGCTGGTATTTCTGCTGCGGAATTTTGGAATCCGGTTTCCAATCTGGCACTTTTTCGGCCGCTGGTGGCCGTTGCTGCTTATTCTGTTTGGAGTGATTCGGCTGATCGAGCACTCCATAGGCCAGCGCCAGGGTTATCGCCGAGGTGGCCTGGGAGCAGGCACAGTCGTGCTTCTGGTTCTGATCGTCATCGCCGGCCTGTCCGCACATTACAGCTCGGACATTGACTGGGGTGGAGTCCGCAACCAGATGCAGATGGACGACGATCTGGGCGGCATTTTCGGGACCGCCTTCACCTTCGACGATACGGTGCAGCAGGCATTTCCTGCGCATGGCACTCTGCGCGTGGTGTGCGATCACGGCAGCCTGAACATTGCTCCGGCCGACGACAACACTCTGCGCGTGGTGGTGCATAAGAAGGTGTATGCGCAGAACCAGAACGACGCCAACAAATACAACGACGGCACCAAGCCACAGATCACTGTGACCGGAAATTCCGTGGTACTGAACGCCAATACCAATGGCGCCGGCGAGCACGGAGTGCAGGCCGATATGGACATCTTCGTGCCCCGCGACGCAACGCTCGATGTTGCCAGTAAGCGGGGCGATGTGACCGTCAACGACCGCAAGGCCGATGTCAAGATCGCGTTGCAGCACGGCGACGTTGCCGTGAATGATGTCGCGGGGATGGTGAGCATCAGCCTGCAGAGTGGTTCGCTGCGCGCTTCCAAGATCGCTGGGGACCTCGAGGTGGAGGGCCACATCGACAATGTCACCATTGATGAAGTGGCCGGCGCGGTCCATCTCAATGGCGACTTCTTCGACGATATTCGTCTCAGCAAGATCGCCAAGACCGTGGCCTTCAAGTCATCGCGCTCCGACATGCAGATTGCTTCCGTGCCGGGCGATTTGGAGATTGCCGGCGACGAGGTTCGAGGTACCGACCTCAGTGGTCCCAGCCGCCTCATTACGCGGTCCAAGGACATTCACATGGAGAACGTCTCCGGCGACTTGCAGGTTGAGACTACAAACGGTGATATCGAAGTGCACGCGGCCGACAAACTGCCATTGGGCCACATTAGCATCTCCAGCAAACGAGGCGACATATCGCTGGTGCTGCCGCCAAAGGCTGGATTCCAGGTACAGGCCATCACCAGCAAGGGCGGTATCACCTCTGAGTTTGACGCCGTAAAAGTTGACGAGAGCAACGGCTCGGCGCGGGCGTCGGGATCGGTGGGTAACGGTGTAAGCAAGATGCAAATCAACACCGATACCGGCGACATCCGGATAACGAAGGGGTGAAGTTCAGGGGCTAGGGGCTAGGAGCTGGGGATTAGGGGTTAGGAACTAACGAATGTTGGATTAGTTTCGAGTTTCACGTTTCGAGTTTTAAGATTTGTGATCCTGGGCGAACCTGCTGCTTCAGATCTCTAGCCCCTACTCCCTACTCCCTAGTCCCTAACCCCTGACCCCTAGCTCCTGCCCTCACCAGCCGTTCCACCTCAGCAACGACTTCGTCAATGCTCTTGTGCGTGGTGTCGATGTGTACGGCATCAGGCGCGGCGACCAAAGGCGATGCCGAACGCGTGCGGTCGCGGTGATCGCGGGCCGCCAATTCCTCAGCCACCCGTTGCGTCTCTTCGGCAGAACGTGAGCCGGTCTGCAAGACCCGCCGCTCCGCGCGAACCCCTTCATCGGCATCGAGAAAGATCTTCAAGTCTGCATTAGGAAATACAGCCGTGCCGATGTCGCGACCTTCCATTACGACACCGCCATCCCGCCCCAACTCGCGTTGGCGCTTCACCATGACCTCACGCACGGGGGGGTGAATGGAGACGCGCGATGCGGCTGCGGTTACATCGTTGTCTCGTATCCGCGGGGAAACATCCCGGCCATCCAGCAGCACCCGGTTACCTTCACCGCGAGGTTCGAGTTCGATCACGGTGTTTGCGGCCAGCCGGCGAAGGGCTTCGCCATCGTCCAGCGAAACCTGCTGCTCGATCGCCTTCAGGGCCAGCGCGCGATACATCGCACCGCTCTCCAGGTTGACGTAACCAAACTTCTTGGCCACGCGCGCGGCGATGGTGCTCTTGCCGGAGCCTGCCGGACCGTCAATGGCGATCACCAACTTGAGGGTTGCATTCATTCTTTGTCGCGGTCCCTGGCGGGAGGGACTGGTCGCGATGGCGATTTCCTGGGTCGCCGCTGTACCAATGGCTTACCGGGCCTTGGTGGTTGCGGGTCAAAGCGCGGCTGCAGTTTGGGCCTCCGTTCGATTACATGAGGCGGCGGCACCTCCAAGGAAGAAACTTGCAGCAACACCCGGCCGGCAACGTGGACGAAACTCAGTTCGCGCGCAGCTTGAAGTGCGCTCACCGCTTCGCGAACCCGCGCCCGACCGATGAGGCTGGAGAAGAAATGTTCCACCTCTTCCTGCTGGGCAGCCAACACACAGTCGAGATATTTCGAAACCAGCGCGGTCAACGACTCCGCCACCGACACGTGCATGCCCTCTTTAACGGCATCGGGCGACCAGCGGAACAGGACATCCCAGAACACGCCTTTCTCCTGGGTGTAATCGACGCGTGTGATGCGGAGCTTGGCCCACAATTCGCCGAGTGCGCGGTCAAGTGCCGCAGCGGAGATGTCGCCACCCAGCAGCTCGCGCAGGCGGTACTCGGAGATCGGTCCTTCTTTCTGGATTATGTGAAACGCATCGACCGCAAGTGGAGAATATTCCGAGCGGGCGCCGGCTTTCGGCGGCTGTCGCGGGTTTCGATCTCCTACCAGTCCGTAAAAGTAGGGAAAGACCGCTGCCGAGACGATGAAGTTATTCTCGGGGAATACATTCGCCTCATAGGCGGCTTTCTCACGCAGCAGGCGAACCATCAAATCCTTGGCCTCGCGGGCGCTGGGATCGGCGAACGCCATCTGCCGCGCGGGCAGATGCTCGTCACTGCCGGCATATGCGCCAACGAAAGTTGGAACCAGGACCGCTGGTCGTTGCGGGTAAAGCAGGCAAAAGCCTACGGAATCGATGAATTCCCGCGCCTCGTCCAGCGTGCGGATAGGCCACCCGTTCAGGCGCCATTTTTCACGGCGCAGTTCCTGTAGTTGCTGTTCGTGCATAGGAGAAGCAACTAGCAATTAGCAGTTAGCTTTTAGCCCTGAGCTTTTAGTATTAGCTCTTAGCTTTTAGTAATCCATCCCAGAAGCACAGTTTTCCTCGCGGGATATGGGGAGTTGCGTGGTCTTCGCTGCCGATTGCTTGCCAAATGCTAAATGCTAAAAGCTAAATGCTAAAAGCTAAATGCTAAATGCTAAAAGCCAAATGCTAGTTGCTGATTGCTAGTTGCTGGCGGATCTTTAGATCCGCTTAAACGCCCGCTGAATATCCTTAACAGAATACCGCAGAACCACCGGGCGTCCATGGGGGCAGCTCATGGGGCAATCCGTCTTCGCCAACTCGCTTAGCAGCCACTCCATTTTATTCTGCTCCAGCGGCATGTTGACTTTGATGGCGGCATGACACGCGATCGAGGCGGCGATGCTGGTGCGAATCTTGTCGAGGTTCAGCACCTGTTCCTCACGCTCAAACTGATCCACAATCTCGTGCAGCATGTGTTCGACGTCATTCGCCGTGACCCCGGCAGCCGTGGTCTTGACGGCGATCGTGCGCGAGCCGAATGGCTCCACCTCGAAGCCGTTGCGTTCCAGTTCGTCGGAGATCTCCGCGAAGACCGACATCTGGCCTGGAGTCAATTCGACGATCAGCGGCATAAGGAGTTGTTGCTTCTCCGGCGATTCGGCCAGGCGCAGCTTGCAGATTTTCTCGAACAGAATGCGTTCGTGGGCGACGTGCTGGTCGATAATCCACAGACCCTGCGGATTGATCGCTAGGATGAAGGAGTCGCGAATCTGGCCAACCGGACGGAGCGTGCTCAACGAGTCCAGGCCGACAGGCGCGTCGTCGTCCGCCACCGCGGCCGAACATCCCTCGGCGCTCCGAGTCATGGTTGCAGGGGCCGCTACTGGGCCTCCAAATGTCTGCGGAGGAAAGCGGGCCACTGGAATGGCGGCATTTCCTTCGACAGCAAATCCACTGCCTTCGAACTGCAATCGCGCATTGAACGGCGGGACTTCGGGAGGATGTAAAGCAAAGGCAGCGTCGGCAGCGGTCACCTGCAATTCGTCAGTAGCAAAGTCGCGTGCTCCGGGTGTTAGCGAAGGCGAAGCTGTGGGCTGAGCATGAATCTCTGTCATGAAAGCGGGCACTGGGCGCGTCTTCATCAAAACGGCGCGCACCGAGTCGCGAACAAAGTCGTGCAGCACGGAAGATTGACGAAACCGAACCTCAGTCTTGGAGGGATGCACATTGACGTCAACCTCGGTGAACGGCATCTCCAGGAACAGCAGCACAACCGGGAACACGCTCGGAGGAATGATATTGCGGTACGCCTCGGTGAGAGCGTGCTGGACCACACGATCGCGAATCAGGCGGCCATTGACGAAGATGAAAATGGAGTTGCGATTGAGCTTCTGAATCTCTGGCCGCGAAACAAATCCGTGCAGTTTTACGTCTCCCGCAACTGGTGGTTCGTAATCTTCTTCTCGCCTCCACGGGGGAGGCTGGGGCAGACCCACGTGCGACAGCGGCAGCAGGGCGCTCAGTGGAATCAGCTGATCGAGTGTCTCCTTGCCGAACACCTGATAGATCCGTTGCGAGTGGTCGGCGACGGGAGGCGCGATCAGCATCGCATTGGTCGCGGAGTGCAGCTCCCAGTGCATCTCGGGATGAGCAAGAGCGTAGTGGGTCACCAGCGATGCAATGTGCGACAGCTCGGTGGACTCGGCCTTCAGGAATTTTCGGCGTGCCGGAATATTGAAGAACAAGTCACGAACCGTGATGCAGCTGCCCAACGGCAGTCCCGCCTCCTCGACGGTCAGCAGCTTGCCACCGGCGATCTCGATCACCGTTCCGGCAGCGTCTTCGGGTGCATGGGTCTCCAAGCGAAGGCGGCTGACAGAAGCCATGGACGGCAGCGCCTCTCCGCGAAATCCCAGAGTTGCAATGTTCAGTAAGTCGTCGGCATTGCGGATCTTGGAGGTGGCGTGGCGCTCGAAAGCCAACATGGCATCGTCGCGCACCATGCCGCATCCGTCGTCCGTAACCTGGATCAGTTTCTTGCCGCCCGCTTCCACTGTGACCCGAATGCGGCGCGCACCGGCATCCAGCGCGTTTTCCAACAACTCCTTGACCACCGAAGCGGGACGCTCCACTACCTCGCCGGCGGCGATCTTGTTGGCAACGTTTTCCGAGAGAACGTGGATGCGGCCCATGACTTCAAGAGTAATTCACCACGCAGGCACCGAGACACCGAAAGTATCTTAATTCTGAGTTTCAGCTTTCATGTGGTCGTAGTCACTCTTACGCCACTCGAAGAGCGCCCGATTTAACGCTGCTATAATCAACCTCATTCATGGCACAGAAGCGTTTGATCCGCTCTACTACTGTTCTTTGCGTTCGCCGGGATGGGAAGGTCGTGATGGCCGGAGACGGCCAAGTCACGCTCGGCGAAGGTGTCATTAAGCATTCCGCACGGAAAATCCGTCGCCTATACCAGGACAAAATTCTCGCTGGGTTCGCCGGTTCTACTGCCGATGCGTTCTCCTTGTTCGCGCGTTTCGAATCGAAGCTGGAGCAGTATCACGGCAACATTGGCCGCGCCGCGGTCGAATTAGCCAAGGACTGGCGCACCGACAAGATGCTGCGCTCGTTGGAAGCACTGCTGCTGGTCGCCGACCAGAACCAAACATTCCTCATTAGCGGACAAGGCGACGTGATCGAGCCTGACACCGGAATCGCTGCCATCGGCAGTGGAGGCCCTTACGCCACGGCGGCCGCGACCGCCCTCTTCGAGCATACTGACCTGACGCCCCGAAAGATTGCCGAGGAGGCGATGAAGATTGCCGGCAAGATTTGCATCTACACCAACGACCGAGTGACCATCGAAGAGTTGTAAGAGCAGTTGCCAGTTGCCGGTTATCAGGTAGTCAGTTTCGAGTGTTCGTTGGGAACCAAGGCGAAAGTGGTGCGGGTGAAACCTACGAGCTGCGTTTAGAGTCCAACCTGAATCCGCGACCTCGGATCAAGGTAATCCCGCAATCCGTCGCCGATAAAGTTGAACGACAACACTGCCAGCATGACCGCCGCCGCCGGGAACAGAACGAGGTGCGGCGAATCGAAGAGGTGAGAGCGCGCGTCGTTCAGCATTGAACCCCAACTCGCTGTTGGAGGCGGCACTCCCAGCCCGAGAAAGCTCATGGTGGCTTCCGCCAGGATGGCGCCCGCCATTCCGATCGCCGCTTGCACGATGATGGGCTGAATAATGTTGGGCAAGATGTGCCTCACGATGATTCGCAGGTCGCTCGCACCCAACGCGCGAGCGGCTTCCACGAATTCGCGTTCGCGCACGGCCAGCACCTGAGCGCGAACTAATCGCGCATAGCCCACCCATCCACCAATCGACAACGCCAGTATCAGGTTGAAGATGCCGGGCCCGAGGAAAGCCACAAATGCGATCGCCAACAAGATTCCCGGGAACGACATGAACGCATTCATCACGACCACATTGAGCACGCGGTCGGTTACCCCACCGTAGTAGCCCGCGATGGAACCGAAGATAAGTCCTAACGTGAGTGACGCTGCCACCACGCAACTTCCCACCAACATGGAAATGCGTGCGCCGTAGATGATGCGAGAAAGAATGTCGCGTCCCAGTTCGTCCGTGCCAAACCAGTGCGATGCGGAAGGTGCCATGAGTCGTGCCGGCAAGTCGATCTGCGCGGGATCGTGGGGAGCGATCCAGGGCGCGAACACGGCGCACAACAGAAAGATGGCAACCATTATTACGCCCGCGGTGGCGAGTACGTTATATCCGGCAGCCCGGCGGAGCGTAACCAATTGAGCAGTGGACGCCATGCAGCATCATGCTAACAGTTACTTAGTACACGTACTATTACTGCGGAAACCACGCAGATTGCCTCAGGAAGAAAAGTCGAATATGTGATCGGCGCGTCTAATTGGTAGAACAGTTCGGTGCGCATTCTGCTCCGATGTAGGGTCAACGCCCGAATTCTGGAGGAGGTTTTATGAACACGTCGCGATTTGTTTCTAGTTTAGTGGTCGGGTTGGCTCTGGGGGCGTTTGGCACATGCGGTCTTGCGGCTCAGGCCGGTCCGCCTGCAAAGGGAGCTTCGACGCACATGGTGGTCACGGAGGAAGCTAGTCAAGACTCCAATGTACCGGTGATTAGCCCCAGCGAGGTCGTTGTTTCCGAGGCAGGCGAGCGCGACAACGTCACCGGTTGGGTAGCAGCTCAGGGGGAGCATGCAGGACTCGAATTCTTCATTCTCCTCGATGATGATTCCACGACAAGCCTCGGTACACAACTTGGGGATATTCGCGAGTTCATCAATGGACAACCAAGCTCTACGAAGATTGGCATTGCTTACATGCGAAACGGCATCGCCTGGATACAACAGAAACCAACCAGTGATCACGCGCTCGCGGCAAAAGCCCTACGCCTCCCTTTGGGAATAGCGGGTGCGAACGGCAGCCCGTACTTCTCTCTAAGCGATCTGGTGAAGCGCTGGCCGAAGAGTGACAGTCGCCGGGAAGTCCTCATGATTTCTGACGGAGTCGATCGCTACTACGATGGCAACGATTTACTGGATCCCTATCTTGCCAAAACGATCAAGGATGTTCAGCGCGCGGGTGTAGTCGTCTCCGTGATTTATACCCCTGGTATTGGCGGTTATGGTCGTAGTGCTTGGCAGACATATTTGGGTCAGGTTTACATGACGCAGGTTGCGAGCGAAACCGGTGGTCAATCATATTACATCGGTTTCAATGAGCCGGCAGTTGCGTTTGCTCCCTACCTGCATGACCTGGCTAATCGTTTGAATCATCAATATCTGTTGTCGTTTCTCGCTGGGCCCCAGAAGAAGGCTGGGCTGGAGCCAGTAA
Organism: uncultured Acidobacteriaceae bacterium; assembly: GCA_963721155.1. Classification (GTDB taxonomy): domain Bacteria; phylum Acidobacteriota; class Terriglobia; order Terriglobales; family Acidobacteriaceae; genus Bog-257. The sequence continues at coordinate 476,781 of CAVRID010000014.1, forward strand.
AGTTAATCGCCGAGGTGCCCAACGTGAATCTCGTCTCGGCGGACAGAGTCTATGTTCCCGCGAAGCGGTAGCATGGGTCGTCTCTGATGTGTCCTAGGTAACGGAAAGTAGGGACGCATTGAGCTAACTAAAATCGCTGAAATGCTCTGAAAATCCGCTGGTAAATGAATACGGCGGCGTTCTTTCGAAGGCGCCGCCAAGCTTTTGGAGATTTCGCGACCGAGCCGCTACTTCATGGTGATGTCTCGTATCAGATAGCTGGCAACCGCCCGCGCGTTCTCGACCCGCTTGTCGATCACCTGCTGCTCTTTGCTCTTGTCGCCATATTGTTTCAATCGCAGCTCAAGCACTTTCATTCCCAGACCGTCGAGAGCGGCCATGTTCTTGTAGGTCAGGGCGAACCCAATGTCCCAGTCGTCGATACTGGATTTCGTCTGGTTAAGGAAAATCTGATAGCCCTCGATTAGCCCGGCGCTCTTCTCGGCCTCCCAGATCGGCTTGATGTTGTTCTTCACATCGGCCATGAAGGCGTCGAAGTGTCCTGGAAGGATATGGACCAGGATGACGCGTTCCACGTTGCCTTCAGTGTATTGGTCCTGTGCCGAAGCCGTGGCCAGAGACACCAGGGTGACACACAATACTGCTAGTGCGAGCCGCAAAGCCTGCTTCATCTATAGCCTCCTATTTTTGTGATGTGCGAGTGTGCCCTATCTCTGGCGTCCCGTAAAGCAAATTACTGCCGGGCTCGCGGGATTCTGCGTTTGCTGCGCTTCAGTTCGACGTTGATGGAGGACAACGTCATCACGAATTGGGTAAGCGGCAGCGTGAACCCCCGCCACGAAATGGCGGAGGCCCTCGCGACATTTGCGCCCGGGGTCTAGAATCATGGGTTCGACGTTGCGTATCCGGATAGTCGGCCCATGTTGCCCTTCAAACTGGTTTATAGCGAGAAATATTTCCTGCCCATCGGCGAGCACATTTTTCGTGCCGACAAATTTCGTCTCATTCGCGAACGACTGCTTCAGCAAGGTGTCGCCGAAGACTCTGACTTCATAGCCCCGGAACCGGCCAGTGAAGCTGACGTCATGCTGGTCCATTCGCCGCTGTATGTGAACAAGTTGATGGAAGGCGGCCTCAGCGCGCGCGAAGAGTTGCAGATGGAGATTCCATACTCGCCGCAGGTGGTTGACGCCTTCATGCTCCACACCGGAGGCTCGATCCTGGCCGCCGAACGCGCACTTGAGGACGGTGTCTGCGTAAACATCGGAGGAGGATTTCACCACGCCTTTCCCGAGCACGGCGAAGGTTTTTGCATGATCAACGATTTTGCTGTTGCCATTCGCGCCATGCAGAAGCGCGGCAAGATTCGCCGCGCCATGACAGTGGATTGCGACGTACATCAGGGAAACGGTACGGCTTTTATTTTTGGAAGTCCGCGGGCCAATCCGAACACTTTGCCCTCGTGGCCGGCGGCGACGCTGGGGACTCCGCAACGGGCCACCATGACCGAAGCGCCCAGCAAAGATGTGTTTACAATTTCCCTGCATCAAGAGAACAACTATCCCTTTACCAAACCGCCATCTTCCATCGATGTCAACCTGCCCGATGGCTGCGGCGATGCCGAGTATCTCGCCTGGCTGGATAACGCTCTGAGTTCGGGACTGCGACAGTTTGAGCCGCAGCTGATTTGCTACGTCGCGGGCGCCGATCCTTACTCCGACGACCAGCTTGGCGGCCTGAACCTGTCCATGGGAGGGTTGAAGCAACGCGACGAGCTTGTGTTTCGCGCCGCGCGGGCGCGCGAAATACCGGTGATGGTCACCTATGCCGGTGGTTATGCGAATCAGATCGAAGACACAATAACAATCCACTCCAACACCGTGGTTGCAGCGGCTGAGGTCTATCGCACCGCGTCGAGTGAAGCTCCCCGATAGGCACTATTGCTGCACTTGCTCTCTAAGTTTCTTCGCCAGCTTCTCGATTTTCTTCAGGCGCTCGGCCAAGTCTTTTGAAATTACGCCTTGTGAGAGTTTTTGGATGTCATCCGGCATGGCGTCGCTCAGTTGCTTCAGATCATTGGCTTCGGCCAACATGACCTTCCAGTCGGTACCGCGCTGCTGCAAGGCGGCAGGCGGATGGCTTTTGTCTTCAAAGTCGGGCGGATTGCTGTTGTTGATTTGAGCCATGGAAGGCGCACCCAGCATAGCGGCTACGAGCAAGACGGAAAGTGCGCGGGCCCTCAGCATAGCGATACCCCCTCGACCCAGGATTGTACTGCGCATCGTAGGACGCTTTTGTGAACAAGTTGTTAGCGCGGTCCGAAAAGGCGAGTTACTGCGTGATATCCTGATTTCAGTGCGAAAATCGTAAGTTTTCGCCACCCAGCCCAGCTGTGGACTCCCGACAATGTTTGAGAACCTTACAGATAAGCTGCAGCGTGCCTTCAAGAATCTGCGCGGGCAGGGCACGCTAACAGAAGAGAACATCGGCGAAGCGCTGAAAGAAATCCGCATGGCGCTGCTTGAGGCCGACGTTAACTTCAACGTAGTCAAAGAACTCATCGACCACATCCGCGAGAAAGCGCTGGGCCAGGAAGTGCTGACCGCGCTTTCGCCGGCCGAGCAGGTGGTGAAGATTGTTCGCGACGAACTGATCGCCATCCTCGGCAAGGACGCAGCCAAGCTGAAGTTCGCCTCCCAGCCGCCCACGGTTGTGCTGATGGCGGGCCTGCAAGGTTCGGGCAAGACGACCACCTCGGGCAAGCTGGCGAATTGGCTCAAGAATGGCGGGCACCGGCCCATGCTGGTGTCGGTGGACGTTTACCGTCCGGCGGCGCGCGAACAGCTCAAAGTGGTTGCGCAGGCCATCAAGGCCCACATTTACGAAGGCAAGGTCGAGGAATCGAACACCGCGACTGTTGAACGGTTGGTAAAGGAAGCCCGGCGCGAGGCCATCAACAACGCCTGCGACGTACTGATCGTTGACACTGCCGGCCGATTGCACATTGACGAGCAGTTGATGGACGAGATGCAGTCGTTGAAGAAGATCCTGAGTCCGCAGGAGATTCTCTTCGTCGCAGATGCGATGACCGGACAGGACGCGGTGAAGTCGGCCGACGAGTTCCACAAGAAGCTGACCCTCACCGGCGTGATCCTCACCAAGATGGACGGCGACGCCCGTGGTGGCGCGGCCCTTTCCATCCGCAACGTTACCGGGCAGCCGATCAAGTTCATCGGCATGGGCGAAAAGTACGATGCCCTGGAACTGTTCCATCCCGACCGAATCGTGGGACGCATTCTCGGGATGGGCGACATCTTGTCGCTGATCGAGAAGGCCGAAGCCCATCTCGACAAGAAGAAGTCAGAAGAGTTTGCGCAGAAGGCGCTCAGCGCGGACGGTTTCTCGCTGGAGGATTTTCGCGATCAGTTGCGGCAGGTGAAAAAGCTGGGCTCGCTGCAGAGCATCATGGGTATGATGCCCAAGATCGGACCGTTCGCCAACATGCAGAAGTCGGCGGACAAAGTGGACGAGAAGCAGCTCAATCGCGTGGAGGCGATCATCAACTCCATGACGCCGTACGAACGCGAGCACCACGAGTCTATCAATGGCAGCCGGCGCAAGCGCATCGCGCGCGGCTCGGGCACAAGCGTGCAGGAAGTGAATCACTTGCTGCGGCAATACGCGCAGATGCGAAAGATGTTCAAGAGCATGGGCAAACCCAGCTTCGCTCGCCGGCTGGCGGGCATGAAGATGCCGGGCATGTAGGAAGGGCCGCCGGTTCGCTCTTCGGTATTCGCTTAGGGCAAAAAACGACCCTCGTATAGCCAATCTGGAATCTTCCGCTGATTTTCACTCGAACAGCCTGCTGGGAGATGAAGCGATATTCTCTCCCAGCAGGTTCAATGTTGGATGGTTAACCTCCATTCGGTCCATTGTGGCAGTCGTAGCAACTAACCGCATAGCCCGCGGGAAGGATGACCTGCTGTTGGTCCTCCCCCGTGAAGCTCCGTTGCACCTTGGTGACCGACAGTTGGGTTCCACGATAATCCCTGCCGTGACAGTAGGCGCAGACGGTATAGCGGCCGTCCTCTGCGTACTGACCGTGTTGGTTCACCCACGATTGCTGCCCCAGGAGATGAGTGCCATGGGGTCCACCGTTGGGAGTCGCCGTCATAGTCGTATGACAGATATTGCATTCCGTTAGCTTCGCGTTATAGCCCTGTAAGGCCATCGGCAATACGCTGTCGTTTCTCTGCGAAGTAGGAAACTCCGCATGAGGAGCGTTGTGGCAGGAAGTGCAGAAGAGATTTCCGTGCCCGGAACTGAAGCGGTACAGGGAAAAGCCGGGCGCCGGGGTATTGGGATTGGTAGCGAACGTTGTGTCCGAGGTGTGCCGCCATTGTCCGGAGGAATCGAAAGCGCTCGTATAGCGCGTTCCACCGTTGTGGCACATCTGACAGCTGGGCAAGGTCATCCAGCCCACGCGATGCGGATCGCCTACGCGTGAGACATTGCCGTGACAGTTCATGCAAGCTAGCCGCTCCATGGCGCCCCGTTGACAGCGGGTAGAGATGCCCGGATGGCAGAGATAACAAGAGCCGAATGGGCTGGTAGCATTATCGAGCGACACCCCGGTCGAAGGATTGATGACCGGCCCATGATTGCTATGCATCGCATGGGTTTCCGATTCGATGCCGGCCAACCCTGTTCCTGGCAGCGCATTCGAAGCGTGACACGCGTCGCACAGGATGGGTGTTCCTGACTTCGCCGTTTCATAGAGACTCGTCTGGTAGTTGTAGCCCTTCGCCGCAAGAGCGCTCAGGAATGGGGCGATGTTGTTCTTATCATCGTGGAACTTCAGAATATTCAGCTTGGTGTCTTTCGCTGGATCGGGATCATTTTCCCAGCCCGATCGCGGTTTAGCCGCAGGATCGGAACCGGAGGCATGGCAGAGATTGCAACTCAGCTCGTCGCTGACGGCCATGACAATGCTGGCGGTGGCGAGCACGTTGTTCAGAGGATCCCGAGCAACGATCTTCACCATCGGGTAGGCATTGCGCCTGCCACGATCGTCATAGGGGATCGTCGGAACTCCTGTTGCTTCAAAAACTCCAAGCTGCGAATTGAACCGCATGGTGTGCGGGGTGCGACTTTGAGTCTGGAAGTTCGCCAGGCCCACGTCGGGCGGAGGACTGACCACGAAGAGCGCACGTACCCAACTCCAGAAGTTGGTTTTGGTGGAGCTGATGGTGTTAATCGAGCCAGCGGTATCGGGAATCGCCTCGTATGTCAATGTAACGCCGCTGGTAATGATGGTGGGTCGAGCGGCCCGCCTGATCAGGGTTGCGCGAATGGTGTTAAATGGTGGCAACACAGCAAAGACGGAATAGTCTTTGCCATCGATGCAATGCATACCTAACTCGCTCCAACCGGTAAGGACATAGGAGCCGGTTGGCACGCCAAGGGGACTGGGGGGTGCGCTGGATTCTGCATGACTGGCAACGAGCACAGGAGAGGAATGTGTGGAATGCGAAGGTGCCCCACGACCATCAGAGACGCAGAGCACAAGTGCAGTGAGCACCGCGAGAGTCAAGAATGGCTTCATTTCGGACCTCTGGACTACCTGCCCGCGCAAGCGAGCAGCTGAAAAGTCATTAGAGGTGCGGGCGAGACGACGGCAGGTTAAACGCCTCGTCCAGGGTCGAACATGTTCCCAGCTTGCAGAATGCGGCGCAAGTTGAGATGCAGACGTTAATATTGCAACATCGGAATCGTGGTTTGTGCGGTGACTGCCATCACCTCGGGAGGTGACAAACTGGGAGCATGCTCCCGTAAGCAGGACCCAAACGGCATTGGGGGAGGTGGCTGCACGAATGCTACAATCAAATGCACCATCGGCTACCACGACGCGATCCGGCCCGATCGTCTTTTACTCGAGTTGGTCATCCTTGAGAACTAATTTCCTGATTGATTCGGCGGCAAAAACTAGCGATATCGCAGCCCCCTAAAGGGGTTAGGATGTGGATGCCCCAACCCGTAAGTGAGTTGGGGTAGCAATCGGCCTTCGGGCCGCAAGAGGTACATTCATTGGCTATTTATCTTCCAGCAACCACAGATGAAGAACACGTAGCACTCGACGAATTGACGCCGCGCGAAATCGTGCGCGAACTCGATAAATATGTTGTTGGCCAGAACCAGGCGAAACGCGCCGTGGCCATTGCCTTGCGCAATCGTATGCGCCGCCAGAAGCTTTCGGCCGAGCTCGCCGAAGAAGTCATCCCTAAGAACATCATCATGATTGGCCCCACGGGCGTGGGCAAGACTGAGATCGCGCGCCGGCTGGCGAAGCTGGCGAATTCTCCGTTCATGAAGGTGGAAGCTTCGAAGTTCACCGAGGTCGGCTACGTGGGCCGCGACGTCGAGTCCATGATCCGCGATCTGGTTGAGATCGCTATCGACATGGTTCGTGAAGAGAAGCTGGAGGACGTAGCCGACAAAGCGGAACTGAACGCTGAGGAGCGTTTACTCGATCTGCTTCTGCCGGCGATGCCGGCTCCGGTACAGAACCGTCCCGCTGCAGCCGATCCACAGCAGATCGGATTCAACATGCCCAGCGAGCCCTTGCTGGTGGGCGAACCCGGATCTCGCACTCGCGAAAAGTTTCGCCAGCAGCTGCGCGAGGGCAAACTCGACGAGCGCATCGTGGAACTCGATGTCCGTGAAAAGTCGATGCCGGCTTTTGAGATCATCACCAATCAGGGGGTCGAGGAGATGGACGTCAACATGAAAGACATGTTGCCCAACATCTTCGGCCAACGCACCAAAAAGCGAAAGATGAAGGTGAGCGAGGCCTTCGAGTATCTCATCCAGGAAGAAGAGCAGCGCCTGGTGGACATGGACCAGGTCACGCGGATCGCCGTGGAGCGCGTCGAGAACTCGGGCATCATCTTCCTCGACGAAATCGACAAGATCGCCGGGCGGGAAGGTGGACACGGGCCTGACGTTTCGCGGGAAGGCGTGCAGCGCGACATTCTTCCTATCGTTGAAGGCACCACGGTGAACACGCGCTATGGCATGGTGCGCACCGACCACATCCTGTTCATCGCTGCGGGCGCGTTCCACGTGTCCAAGCCCAGCGACCTGATTCCCGAACTACAGGGCCGTTTTCCTATCCGCGTGGAGTTGCAATCGTTGACGGTGGAAGACTTCATCAAGATCCTCACCGAGCCGAAGTCCTCGCTCACCAAGCAGTACATCGCGCTGCTCGACACCGAAGGGCTCAAGCTGGAGTTCACTTCCGAGGCGCTTGAAGAGGTAGCAAACTTCGCCTTCCGGGTGAATGAAGGGACGGAGAACATCGGTGCGCGGCGCCTGCACACCATCATGGAGCGCGTTCTGGATGAGATCAGCTTCGAGGCTCCTGACATGAAGGAGAAGAACGTCACCATCGACGCCGACTACGTGCGCAAGACTCTCACCGACATCGTGAAGGACCAGGACTTGTCGCGGTACATACTGTAAATCGGGGGCGAGACTTTGGATCATTCATGAAAGCGACCTGTCATCCTGAGCGAGCGCAGCGAGTCAAAGGCCCCCCCTATAGCTGCGGAAATCCTTCCGTCCCAAAACGGATCACTGATCACTGCCCGCTGACACCTGCTACATCCCTGCCCCACCCTCGAAGATCTTCGTCATCTGGTAGGGAAATACGCGAAAGATAGCATAGCTGATGCCTGTATCGGAGTACTGGCGGAACAGCAAGTCGCCGCGGCCGTTGGCATCCGCGTCAATCGCATCGATGATCTGCATACGCGGATAAGCGTCGAGATGGTTGCGATCGGTGACCACGCTGAAGATCTTTTGCGGCACTCCATTCACATCGACTCTCGCTACCACGGTGACGAAATAATCGAACTCGCCAGCGACCGCCGTCTTTGGCGACCCAACCGGCAGCTTGGCGCTCAGAACCAGCGTGGGCGAGTTACTGTAGTCGAGATCGAAGCCCCGCAACTCGTAGTCTGTAATGGTACTGGTCTTGGGCACCGGCGGACCGTTGTGCTTGCTGGCATACTTGAGGACCTCGTCCATCGCCATCTTCGCCATTGGCTCGCCCAAGCTTTGCCTTTCGCCAGCCGCCATGCCGTACAGCAAGGAGCGCGTTTCGTAGTTGCCCGCATCAGAGATCGCCGCGTAGGCCTTGGGCGCCTGTGTGGCTTTGACCACGGGATTCGCGCCGGCAGTTGCGTGGCCCGTTGCGACCGGTTTGGATACGCTGCTCACCGTTGCATTCGGGGCAGAGGTGTTAGACGGGTTGAGAACAGGCTCGGCTGGCTTGCCACGCCGCAGTACGGGTCGGTTGGGATCATTTTCATCGGGCGACGACGTAGCTGGCGCGTTCGAAGCCGCAGCGGGCGTATTCGCTGGCTGGGTGTTGTTGCCGAGGGTCGGCTTGGAATTCGACGGCGCGGACGAAGCGGCTGGCGACGCCTTCAGCGTGGGACGGTCAGAATCGTCGTCCGACTTCGGCGGAGCATTGCCGCTCGCCGTTGAACTCCCACTAGTGGCGGAAGTTGAATTTCCTCCCGAAGTGGACGGCCCGCTGCCCTGCCCTCCGCCAGGAGAAGCCCCGTCAGTTGCCCCAGGGCGGCGCAGCACGGGCGGACCTTGGTCGTCGCTGAGCACATCCTGCGACTTTGGCTTCGGCTTCGGCTGCTTCGCGGCCTGCTGGGCGATCCTTGTTTCGAGCGGCGTTTCAGGCTTCCATTGCCCATCCGCGACCCAGTTGCCATTGACGTCTTTAGGCGTCGTAACGGTAAACCACCCTGCGGGCTCGCCGTAGTTCAGCGCTTGATAAAGGGTTTCGGGCTCGAGCGCCATCGGCTCAGGGTTTGCACCATACAGACTCGCGTCGTAAAAGCGGTCATTGATCCATAGCGCAATCGGCACCAGCCGAGTGCCGCCGCCAGGCAGAAACTCCACGACAGCGATGGCGCGCGGGCCGCGCTTGTTCTTCTTGTCTTGCTTTGACGCCTGCTGGCCCTGGTCGGCTGGCTTGTGCTCGGTACGATCGCGAAGTTGCGCGGTGGCGAAAGCTGGCAGCAGCAGGACCGCGAGCAGTACTGCGGTGGCCCATTTGCTGAATTTGCGGTATAGATAGTGCGATATGGAAATCAAATCGAAAGCTCCCGACTTTACCTTGCCCGACGAAAACGGAAACCCGGTTTCGCTCGATCAGTTCCGCGGCCAGACCGTGGTCCTGTTCTTCTACCCCAAAGCCAACACGCCCGGTTGAACCATAGAGGCGTCCGGGTTCCGTGACGCATACAGCAAACTGAAGAAAGCCGGACTGGTGGTGCTGGGCATCTCCGGCGACACGCCGAAGGCACAACTAAAGTTTAAAGAAAAGTACGACCTGCCGTATACCTTGCTGGCCGACGAGAAGAAAGAGGTCGCCAAGAAGTTCGGCGTCCTGAAAGAGAAGAACATGTACGGCAGGAAGGTGATGGGCATCGCACGCACCACGTTCCTCATTGGCCCCGACGGCAAGATCGCGCACATCTTCGAGAACGTGAAGCCTGAGGGACATGCGGAAGAGGTGCTGACGGAGGTGAAGAAGGGATAGAGGTAAGCGAAAACTTTAGACGTGCCAATTGCAGTACAATATGGCGCATTCGTCATGGGAGGAGGCAACTGTGGCAACCTCGTCATCGCTTCCCTTTGGGTATGAGGTAGAACTGTCGGGTGACACCACGCTGGTGAAGTGTCATGGCCGAATCGTCAGCGACACGGCGGGCGATTTGAAGCAGCTGATTAAACCGATGATACCCAAGTGCCGTCGAATCGTGCTCGATCTCAGCGACGTTAGTTTTGTGGACAGTTCCGGCTTGGGTACGCTGGTAGGGCTGAAGGTGTCAGCAGCCTCGGCAGCCTATTGCAGTCTGGAGTTCATCAACTTCTCGCCGCTGGTCAAGGAGCTTCTGCGCACCACCAAGTTGAATCAATTGCTGGGATCAAGCTGAAGCCGGCGTGTTAGCGGCCCCTAGATTTTCTGCATTCTTTGCACGTCGCGGACGCCGGGGATTTTGCGCATGCCGGGTGGGCCCGGCCAACAGATTCCAAACGCGAAACAGCTTTCAATGTTGGCGTACCCGTTCTAGCTGGGTTTTGGCTAGGCCCGGGCAGTTCAGAGTTTTGGAATCCGCGTGGGTGAGTTTTCGTTTTCTTCAGGACCGGCTTTCCAGAACCTCTTTCAGGTCGCGCTTCCCGTGCAGAACGGCAACCACCTGCAACGGCACAGTTTCCGGGCGGTAGACGATCACGTAGTTAGGAAATCTCGTGACGGTCCAGAAGCGCACGGGTAACGGGGTGAGGTCCTGCCGCGTGGTTCCCATCCGGGGATGTTTCGCCAGCCGGTACATGTGGCAAGAATTTCCCTCTCCACCCCGTCGGCCGCGTCCCGATTGTCTTCCGCGATAACCCACCAAATGGCGTCGAGGTCTTCCGCAGCCTGCGGCGTGAACTGAATCCGCGCCTTCATCCCTGCGGTTCTGGCCGTGCGGCGTGGCGCTTCCGCAACATCTCAAGCGCGTCTTCCTCGTCGATCAATTCGCCCCGCTCGGCTTGCGCAAATCCGGTCGCGATATGCGAAGCCACCTCCTCGCGTTGACCGAGCATCCAGTCCTCAAGATTAAGTTGTTCGCGGATGATCTCGAAAGCCTGATCAAGAACTTCGGCGGCATTCTGATATGCGCCGGACCGGACGGCCAGGTCGATCACACGTTGCTGTTCAGGCTTCAGTTCAATCGTCATGTCGTCACCTTAATCTCGACACTGAGGACTGTCAAACGAGACTGCCTTCATCGAGGCTAGGCCCGCCCTAGCAAAAACGGGAGAGAACGGGGCACCCCGATCTTAGTTTGGTCCAAAGAGTTTCGATTTCATTTCTGGGGAAAAGCTCGTACACCGAATAGCGAGTGGCACGCACCCGTAGCGAACGGCGAAAAGCGAGCAGCGAAAAAGCGGCACTTTAGATTTTCTGCATACGCTGCACGTCGCGGACGCCGGGGATTTTGCGCACGCCGGTGACGATGCGCTCCAGGTGCTTGAGGTCGGCGATGTCGGCCACCAGGTCAACGGTGGCGTGATCTTCGGCGGTCTTGGCTTCGATGTTGCGGATGTTGGTGTTCGCATCGCTGATGACGGTGGCGATCTGTTTCAACATGCCGGGACGGTTGTCGCAGTACACCGCCAGCTTGACCGGATAGCCAGCTTGCCAGGCAGGTGAAGCCGCATCCTTGCCCCACTGCACCGCAATTTGGCGATCCGGTTCGTACATCAGATTGGTGACGTTGGGGCAAGCCTTGGAGTGGACGGCCACTCCCTTGCCCCGAGTGACGTACCCAACAATCTCTTCGCCGCGAATCGGATTACAACATCGCGCGCGGTACACCAGCAGATCGTCGTGACCTTTCACCATGATCGCCGACGTTTCGGAGCCAAATACGCGGCGGAGTACGTTGGTGAATCCTGCCGATGGGTCTTTCTCCGGTTCGGCCGCGCCTGACACCCCAGACGAAGCTTCGGCGGGAAGCACGCGCGCCAGAATGCTGCGCGCCGAATACTTGCCGTAACCGATGGCGGCCAGCAGATCGTCGGGCTTAGCGAGGCCATTCTCGCTGGCCACGCGCGTCAACTCCGCTTCGCTCAGATTCTTCAGAGCAATGCGATACTTGCGCGCCTCTTTCTCGATCAGCTTGCGCCCGATCTCGATGGCGCGTTCGCGCTGATGAACGTTCAGCCAGTGCTTGATCTTCTGGCGCGCACGCGGCGATTTGGCTAGTTGCAACCAGTCGCGGCTGGGATGATGGGTGGGTGAAGTTTGAATTTCGACGATGTCGCCGGAGCGCAGCTTTTGCCGCAAGGGAGCCATGCGTCCGTTTACCTTGGCGCCAACGCAAGTGTGGCCCACCTCGGTGTGGACGGAATAGGCGAAGTCAATCGGCGTGGCGTCCTGCGGCAGAATGACGATCTTTCCCTTCGGAGTGAAGGTGTAAACCTCTTCGGGATAGAGGTTAATCTTCAGCGTGGAGAGGAACTCGTCGGAGCTTTTCATGTCGCGCTGCCACTCGACTACCTGGCGCAGCCATGCCAGTCGCTGCTCGTCGCGCGCCGACACTGGACCGTCTTTGTACTTCCAATGCGCCGCAATGCCCTCTTCGGCCATCTTGTGCATCTCTTCGGTGCGGATCTGTACTTCAAAAGCGTGGCCTTTCTCGGAGATGACGGTGGTGTGCAGCGACTTATAGAAATTGTTGCGCGGGATGGCGATGAAGTCCTTGATGCGCCCCGGCACCGGACGCCATTGATTGTGGATGATGCCCAGCACGGCGTAGCAATCGGACTCGCTTTGCGTAATGATGCGCAGCGCCAGCATGTCGTAGATCTGGTCGACCGAGATGCGCTGCCGCTGCAGCTTCTGCCAGATGCTGTAAAGCCGCTTGATGCGAGCTTCCACCTTGGCCTCAATTTTGGCCTCTTTCAGCTTCTGTCCGATGGTGGTCTGCACTTCAGCCAGGAACGCCTCGCCCTCTTTGCGGCGCGACTCGATCGCTTCTTTGACCTGGTTGTAGGAGATGGGATCGACGTACTGAAACGCCAGATCTTCCAGTTCGCCGCGAATTTTGCCCATTCCCAAACGATGAGCGATGGGAGCGTAAATCTCTAGGGTCTCTTTGGAGATCTTGTGCTGGCGCTCCGGCGATAGGAACTTCAAGGTGCGCATGTTGTGCAAGCGGTCGGCCAGTTTGATGAGCACCACGCGGATGTCATCCATCATGGCCAGTACCATCTTGCGGACGTTTTCGGCCTGCGCCTCTTCCGACGATGCGAAGTCAATCTTGCTGATCTTGGTGACGCCTTCGACGATGTGGGCAACCTGCTCGCCGAACTCAGCCTCGATCTCTTCGATGGTTACCGTGGTGTCTTCCACCGCGTCGTGCAGCAGACCGGCCACAATTGCGGTGGGATCGAGCCGCATCTCCGCCAGCAAGGTCGCGACTTCCAATGGATGCACCAGGTAAGGCTCTCCCGACTCGCGGGCCTGTCCTTTGTGATGCTCTAGGGAGAATTCGTAGGCTTTCTTGATGAGGGCCTGGTCGTCGTCGGGCCGATAGGTGCGGACTTTGCGCAGGAGATCGCGAAAACGTGTAACCGTCAAAACATTGGTCGCGATGTGTTGGCGCAAAGTCGCCATGTCCGATTATACGTCAGTTCGCGCGCGGCTCTCTGTGATGTGGGTTTTCGAAATTGGCGGCGATGTGTTACAGCTAGGCTGCGAAGCTTGCTTGAAGGAGTGAGAGATGCGAGTACTCATCAGCGGCGCCTCGGGGTTGATAGGGCGGGCGCTGACTCCGGCTTTGATTTCGGCTGGTCACGAGCCTATCGCTCTGGTTCGGCGAACGCCACGCGCGAATGAAGTGCAATGGAACCCTGGCGAGCGGCTCGATCCGGAGAAGCTTGCGGGTGCGGATGCCATCGTACATCTTGCGGGGAAGAACATCGCCGGTCGCTGGACGGAGAAGTTTAAGCAGGAAGTACTGGACAGCCGAGTGCAAGGAACTCGCACTCTGGCCAATGCGGCCGCCGAATCGTATCGCCGAACCGGAAAGCCACGTACTTTTATTTCAGCTGCTGGAATCAATTACTTCGGCAGTCGTGGCGACGAAATGCTAACTGAGGAGAGTTCTTCCGGCCAGGGATTCCTGGCCGAGGTGAGCCGGCAATGGGAGGCAGCGACCGCTCCCGCGAGCGAAGCTGGAGTGCGGGTGGTGAATCTTCGCATTGGAGTAGTGCTCGCCCATGACGGCGGGGCGCTCAAGCCGTTGCTGCTGCCCTTTCGACTGGGGCTTGGCGGGCGGATCGGCAGCGGAAGGCAGTTCTGGAGTTGGATCTCTTTCGAAGATGTGATCGGCGTGGCACTGTTCGCCTTGCAGAACGGCGCTCTGCGCGGACCGGTGAACACGGTCGGACCGGCACCAGTTCGCAACGAGGAGTTTGTTCGCGCGTTGGGCGAGGAGCTTCACCGTCCTGCGATCTTCCCGTTGCCAGCCTGGATTGTGCGCACACTGCTCGGCGAAATGGGAGATGAATTACTGCTGACCTCAATTCGCGCCGAACCAGCGAAGCTCAAAGCCGCCGGATATCAATTCGCTCATCCGGAGCTGAGGGATGCCATCCACGCCGCGGTGCATGGGAAATGAGCAAACGGGTGCAGTCCGCGTCTTATGGAAACGCTCTGACTGTTAGCTGAAAGCTGACGGCTGAGTGCTGAGTCCTGAGTGCTGACTGCTTCCTACAACGGTATATTCCCGTGCTTCTTCGGCGGGTTCTTGTCGCGCTTGTTCTCCAGCATGTCGAGCGCTTGAATCAATTTGCGGCGCGTATCGCGTGGACGAATCACCGCGTCGAGATATCCGCGCTCGGCCGCTATATAAGGATTGGCAAAGCGCTCGCGGAACTCCTCGATCTTCGCAGCACGATCGGATTCTGGGTTCTCTGACTTCTCCAACTCGCGCCGATAGACTATGTTCACTGCGCCTTCAGGTCCCATCACGGCGATCTCAGCGGTTGGCCACGCGTAGTTCACGTCCGTGCGGATGTGCTTGGACGCCATCACGCAATAGGCTCCGCCATAGGCTTTGCGGGTGATCACGGTAATCTTCGGCACCGTCGCCTCGGAGAATGCGAACAGCAGCTTCGCCCCGTGCGTGATGATGCCGCCGTATTCCTGCTGCGTGCCGGGAAGAAATCCGGGAACGTCTTCAAACGTAATCAGCGGGATATTAAAGCAGTCGCAGAAGCGCACAAAACGCGCGCCTTTGATGCTGGCGCTGATGTCGAGGACGCCTGCCAGAAACGCGGGCTGATTGGCGACGATGCCCACCGGCTTGCCGTTCAGGCGGGCAAAGCCGATCACGATGTTCTTCGCATAGTGCTCCTGCACCTCGAAGAAATAGCTGTCGTCCACCACGGCGTTGATGACGTCCTTAATGTCGTAGGGCAGGTTCGATTCAGTGGGAACGATGGTGTCGAGGTGCTCGTCGGCGCGATCGATAGGATCAGTGCAAGCCTTGCGCGGCGGATCCTCAAGGTTATTCGAGGGGATGAAGCTGAGCATCTCGCGAATCATGCTGAGGCATTCGGCGTCATCGTGCGCCATGAAGTGCGCCACACCTGACTTCTCATTGTGCGTCATCGCACCGCCGAGTTCGTCCTTAGTGACTTCTTCGTGGGTCACGGCCTTGATGACCTCCGGCCCGGTGATGAACATGTAGGAAGTGTTCTTCACCATCAGGATGAAGTCGGTCATCGCCGGGGAGTAGACGGCGCCGCCAGCGCACGGGCCCATGATCGCCGATATCTGCGGCACCACGCCGGATGCCAGCACGTTGCGTAAGAAGATGTCGGCATAGCCAGCGAGCGACATCACGCCTTCCTGAATGCGCGCGCCTCCGGAATCGTTCAGGCCGATGACCGGTGCCCCTACCCGCATGGCCATGTCCATGATCTTGACGATCTTGGCCGCATTGGTCTCTGACAGCGACCCGCCGAACACGGTGAAGTCCTGCGCGAACACGAATACCAGCCGGCCTTCGATGCGGCCGTAGCCGGTGAGGAAGCCGTCACCGAAATACTTCTGCTCGTCCATACCGAAGTCGGTGCAGCGATGAGTGACCAGTTTGTCGGTCTCCTCGAAGGTGCCCTCGTCGAGCAGAAACTCGATGCGCTCACGCGCCGACATCTTGCCCTGCTTGTGCTCACGCGCCCGGCGCTCTTCGCCTCCGCCGGCTTCGGCGAGCGAGTCACGCCGCTTCAGTTCGGTCAATTTCTGTTCCAGGTTCATGGGAGGGATTATAACCAGCGAGCACGGGATAAGAGCCGAATAGTGGAATCACTGCACGATGTGACGCGGGCACTTGCCTCGCCGCTCGATCCAGAGTTCCAACTGGGCCAATACAAAGTGCCGGAGGCGGCTGCTTGTGCTAAGAGGATTTCTTGCTCATCATTCAGGGTTTGCGTTCTGTTCGCTAAAGCAGAGAATGTAGCCGTCAGGGTCCTCGACATAAAAATCGAGGCATGCCCATGGTCTTTCTTCAAGCGGCTTAAGCACTTGCGCCCCACGCTGTTCCAACTCGCTGAACAAGCTATGGATACCGCATACTGCAATGTACGCATCCAGATGTTCGTTCTGTTTCCGGTGTTCTCTGTCCGCCGCCAATTTCGGCGCACACTTGAGATGGATTGCGAATCCGTCCCGCGTGACCGCGGCGTAGAACGACTGATACCTAAAATCAAGTTCGAAGCCCAGCTTGTCGCAGTAGTATGCAATTGCTCGGTCGAGATTATCGACGAGAAACTGCGGGGCTATCCCGGTAAGCTGCGTAGCACGGTGACTTGCGACTGTGGACATCTCATTCCTCTTACGGTAAAAGTTCGAGCCGGACTAAGACTTGTTGGTCAATTCCTTCAGACGTTCGGGATGGGTGACCTCTTCTTCCCCGTCATCCGCAGCCAGGGTGGCGACGGCCCATTTGCGCTTGGAGTGGGTGACGGGCAACATTTTGCCGGTAACCGTGTGGCATCTCTCGCCCACCTTCGCTCCGCAGACAGGACATTCAAAGTCGGTTGCGTTCATATGCATAGTTTATGACGATGCTCGGCAATATCAAGCCGATGGAGGCACGCACAGGGAGATCACGATTCCCGAAACGGTCCGGCGTCCGCGTTCGCACTTCCGGAATCAAACGCCGCGACTGGCGAACTCTGATTACTCCCATCCGTCTTTGCGACTTCATCCCCCGAAGTGTTCCCACCCGGCGGCCTTCAGAGGCTGCGTCTTGCCATCGGCGGTGGCCAGCGCTATTTGCTTTCCACGCAGAATCTCGCCAATGCGCGTAACCGGCACACCGGCGATCTGCTTCGGAATTTCGCGTCGACGAGACGCCGTGAAGAGCAACTCATATTCGTCGCCGCCGTGCAGGCCCAGCGAAAGCGGACGGCTTTCACTAGGCTCTCCTCCAGGGGCTAAAGCCCCGGTCTTTGTTACCTGTCGTGTGGCACGGCTGAAGCCGTGCCCTGACACAAGGCGATGGTCTTGAGACCCTGCGGAGGCGGATCGCAGAAGGCCATGGTCTTGAAACCTTCCGGAGGCGGCAGGCAAAGCCGCGGCGTACACCACCGCGCCGACGCCGCTCTCGTCGCAGATGTGCGCGAGGTCGGTGGACAGTCCGTCGCTGATATCGATCATGGCTGAGGCCAGCTTCTTCTCACGCAAGAACTGCCCGACCGCAACCCGCGGCTCAGGATAGAAGTGCTTTGGGTGCGACTTGGGCCGCAGCTTCTTCCCGTCGCGCAGTTGGTTAAGAGCCCCTGCTGCCGAGCCCAGCGTTCCTGTTACATAAATGAAATCCCCCGGCCGCGCGCCTGAACGCAAGACGGCTTTCCCCGCCGGAACCGAGCCCAGCACCATGATGTCAGCGAGGATGCCTCCGGGCGACTGCGCGGTGTCGCCTCCAGCCAGCGTAACGGAAAACCCGCCTGCCAGCTTTAATAGCCCCGCAATGAACTTGTCTACCCAGCTTTGCGGCAGGTCAGGCGGCAGTGCCAGCGAGAGGAATGCCGCGCGCGGAATTCCTCCCATGGCGGCAATGTCGCTGAGCCCGCGCGCCAGGCAGCGGTGACCCACGGAGTCGGGCGGATGCCACTCGCGCCGGAAGTGAACGCCCTCGAGGCTGAAATCGGTGGTGACCAGCGCCTCGTGCCCCCGGGGAAGCGGCAGCACGGCGCAGTCGTCTCCGATGCCTCTACCGGCCTGTCTTCCGGGCACGGTTGTCGCGTGACGAATTCGTTCAATCAGCAACTTTTCGTTCAGCGGCATCCGGCCTCACACCTATGACAGCCCAATATACGCGAGGCCACCCAAGGCTGTCAGTTAGCGTCTAACACTTTAGTATCAGCGACTTATCCCGATATGCGTTGACACGGTACAGACGCTCTGTTACGGTTTGATGTCATTCATTGACACCAGCCATGCGCTCAGCTAGTTAGCCGATCGGCTGACGACTGAGAGGAGAACCGTTAACCCACGGTTGTCCAGGTACCCGTAAGCCGACAGTTCGGACCGGCAGGGACTGAAGTTCCGGATTTTTATAGGTTAGCTTGTTGCGCGTTCCGGAACCATTTTTTAATTGAGGGTTATAAGTTTTGCGAAAACGCTTTTATATTCTTTTCGTAGCCCGCGATGCGGAAGGTCAGCTACGAAAGATTCCCATCCCTATTCATTACCTATACGTCTTCATGGCTGGCGCCTTGATTGGCATGTCTACCATCACGGGCATGGCGGGTTCTTACACCCGCATGTTGTGGAAAGTAGCTAGTTTCAACCAGTTGCGCTCCGAGAAGAACTCGCTGCAGACCCGTTACAAGCAACTGGAGCAGGTCAACCACGAAAAGGACATCCAGGTAGCTTCGCTGGGCTCGCTCGCCAATGAAGTCTCCATGATCTATGGCCTGAAGCCGAATCCCAAACTATTGAGCGACAGCAGCAGCATGCAGCCTGAACAGGTGACGTCTTCCCTGGACCAGCTTTATGCCTTACGCAGATCAGCGCTTACCGGCGCGGCGACGGCCGGCTTAGGCTTAGGCTTGACTCACGAAGCTACCCTGACCGACTGGGTCAGGGCGACCACAGCACCAACCCTGTGGCCGGTGATGGGTCCGATTACGGGATCGTTTGGCGAGCGCATCGATCCGTTCAACGGTGAGGGCGCGTTCCACTCCGGGGTGGACATCTCCTGTCACTACGGGCAACCCGTGCTGGCTCCCTCAGACGGAGTGGTAACTTTCGCAGGGCCTTACAACGGGTATGGCCGCATGATCCAGGTGGATCACGGCAATGGCGTCACCACTCGTTATGGACATTTGTCAGGGTTCGCAGTGGCCGAGGGGCAAACAGTGCGCCGGGGGCAGGTCATTGGCTACGTCGGCCTTAGCGGACGCAGCACTGGACCGCATTTGCATTATGAAGTGCGCATCCACGATACGCCGGTCAATCCCCACAAATTCCTGCGCAGTACGACCATAAATGCAGGCGGAATTCCCGCCGCTTAGCTACGTTACTTTCCAGGTTTCTTGGCCGCCGGAGCCTTCTGCTCGGGCGGCTTTTGTGTGTCTGGTCCCAGTTCCACCGGAGGCTCGCTGAGTACTTTCTTGAAGAAGGCATACGGGACCTGAGCAGTCAGCACGGCCTCGTCTTTGTCCTGATGGATTTCCAGGCTGTCGAAGGTAGCCTTCACATCCGGATCGGGACCTCCGCCATCCATCGAGATATTAAGTGACTTGAAGAGAGCGAGAAAGGTATTCACTCGATCGGTGAATGTGCGGGCCTCGGCTTCGCTGTGGGTGAGTACTTGCGCCCGCAGGTGGACTTCGTTCAGCGGACGCGCTGACGCGATCACGGTGCTGTTCGCCGGCAGCAGGCCGCTCCAGCCTCCGGGCAACAGCAACTCGGCGTGATCTTCGGAGGAACTTGCAGCCGGCGGCCGTGCGATAGTCCAGATGATGCTGCCTAGCGGCACGCGCGGGTAATATTCGCTCACAAGCGGTGGACCGGCGAATGGCAGAGCGGCCTGCCTATAACGATCGATCATGCCATGGATGGCGTCGGGCCCTTCGGTGTTCGATGCGGCGGCTACATCAACTGCAAGCAGCGCCACCCGGACCGTGCGGCCTTCCAGCGGAATAATGTAAATGTCGAAATTGCCGTAGTGCTCTACGCTGGCCGCCAGCTTGCGCAGGTAGGCCTCTACCCGTTCGCTGTCGAAGCGCCCCTGCAGAATTTCGCTGTAGCGTGTTTCCGTGGATTTGCCGCGAGCGGTAGTGCCGTAGTGAATCGCCAAGGCGGCTCTATCCAGGTCGCGTTCGAACTCAAAGCCGGTTTGGCGGACGAAGTCCTCGTATTGCGGATCGCGGTCTTTAACCGGATGCTTGCCGAGGTCGGTGAACAGGCGAATGGGCTCGAAGTTAACGTAGAGGACGGCGTCGGAGTCGGGCAGGAGGCGAACAGCGTCGGGGGCCGCACGCTTTCGCAGCAGAACAGCAGTAACGATGCCGCCGGCGATGACAAGGACGACTACTAAGGCTACCCACAACTGCTTTCGGCGTGTTCGCATGGAGTGAGCCTTGATGATACGAGAAAAGACGCTGCGGTGGCCAACCTCGCCGAAATTGGTTAGAATGGCTTGACCGCATTTCGGCGTCGGCGAGAGCAGACGCGCTCCGCAGAATCCCCAGCCACGAGGCCCGCGGGAGTGGCGAGTGGTAGGTCGTTGCTTCGAGTAAGTTGCTCTTAGGACAAGTTTGGACGCACGCCAAGTCGTCTGTTTGCACGCGGTGTGCCGTTGTGATAACTTTATTGTTTGTCCCGGCTGGCAGGAAGAATCATGCTTGGTTCGGCGCCTACGTGTCGAGCCACGCTGCAGTGCTGGCGTAGCTCAGCTGGTAGAGCATCTGATTTGTAATCAGAGGGTCGGGGGTTCAAATCCCTTCGCCAGCTCCAGGATCGTAACCGTGAGCGCGCCGCAAGGCGTAGTAGGAGCAAGCCAAACGAGACGCGCAGCTCTCCCAGAGAACTGATTCCAGCAAGCTTCCTAAATCGCAAAACGCGCGCGGAAGTAGGGCCGCGCGACTTATGCAGAGTTTTGCCGGGATTGCTGAGCGTCGTCTGGCACGCGGTGTTCTTTGACAGCAGAGACTGGCGATTCCGGGCCAACGGCGACGCCGGGCTTTCAGGAAGTCGATGAGAGCGGGATCTCGGTCGAATGTGCACAGGTGGCCGAGTGGTTAATGGCAGCAGACTGTAAATCTGCCGCTCCTTGCGAGCTACGGAGGTTCGAATCCTCCCCTGTGCACCAGGTTTTTTCCGTGGTTCCCCGGTGCGGCGAGGTTGCGTGCCTTGGGGTGGTCGAGATGAAGCGGTTATGGATGGCCTTGGGTCTATTTGCAGTACTGGCGGTACTGGCGTGGACCACCATCGGCGATCAGAAGTTCAGGCTGGCGACAGTGGCAGTGCTGGCGATGTTTGCCGTTCGCACCTGGACGTGGAGCCGCAAGCAGGAGCGCGAAGAGCGCGACCGGCACGATGAAGATTGAACGAGTGGTTTGGAATGCGCGGGAGTAACTCAGTGGTAGAGTCACAGCCTTCCAAGCTGTTGGTCGCGGGTTCGATTCCCGTCTCCCGCTCCAGAAGTTGAGGCGCTTTGCGGGCGTGAGCGAAGCGGGAGCCCGCAGGCGAAATCCCGAACGTAAGTGAGGGATCTGTTGTTGAAAAGCACGGGCTGATGTAGCTCAGTTGGTAGAGCACTCCCTTGGTAAGGGAGAGGTCATCGGTTCAATCCCGATCATCAGCTCCATGAATCAGTTAAGGCCCGCCGTGCGGGCGGAATGGGTTTCTGGCCTAGTGAACATTTCGATGGGACAGTCGGACTCGCGAATACCGTTTCAGCAGGCTGCTCTTCGCATCGAGAAACTGGACGAGTTTGAGCAGTTTCGTTCCGCCCTGGCGAGGATTTTTGCGGCGGCCGCGGTGGAAGATTTTCTCCGGCTGCTGCAGCGCAAGGGAGTTCCTATTCGCGACTTCGACCGGGTGTTGCGCGAGAAGTTGCTGGAGCGCGCGGACCGGAAGCTGGGGCAGGCAGGAATATCGGCGCAGCAATTATATGAAGCGCTGCCGGTCAGCGATCAGGCGCAGGTGCGCGAATTTTATTTGACGGCGCTAGAGGCGGTGGACCTGCCTCTGCGCGAGAAGTTCAACAAACTTTACCGGTACTACTAAGGCATAGGAATTATGGCGAAAGAGAAATTTGACCGCAGCAAGCCGCACGTAAACGTTGGCACGATCGGGCACATCGATCATGGCAAGACGACGTTGACGGCGGCCATCACCAAGGTATTGCAGAAGCACAATCCCAAGATCGTGTTCCGCTAGTTCGACTCGATCGACAACGCGCCGGAAGAGCGCGAGCGCGGCATCACCATTGCCACGGCGCACGTGGAGTACGAGACCGCCAACCGGCACTACGCGCACGTGGATTGTCCCGGCCACGCCGACTACATCAAGAACATGATCACCGGCGCGGCGCAGATGGATGGCGCGATTCTGGTGGTCGCGGCCACCGACGGGCCGATGCCGCAGACCAAAGAGCACGTGCTGCTGGCGCGCCAGGTGGGCGTGCCTTACGTGCTGGTGTTTCTCAATAAGTGCGATGCAGTGGAAGATCCCGAGCTGATCGATCTCGTCGAGATGGAAGTGCGCGAGCTGCTGAGTAAGTACCAGTTTCCGGGCGACGATGTGCCGGTAATTCGCGGCTCGGCGCTGGGTGCGTTGAATGGCGAAGCGCAGTGGGAAGCCAAGATCGACGAGCTGATGGACGCCGTGGACAAGAACGTACCGCTGCCGGCGCGCGACATCGACAAGCCGTTCCTGATGCCGATCGAAGACATCTTCTCGATTCAGGGGCGCGGCACGGTGGTCACGGGCCGTATCGAGCGCGGCAAGGTGAAGGTGGGCGAGGACGTTGAGATTGTCGGCTTCCGCGAGACCCGCAAGACAGTGGTGACGGGCGTGGAAATGTTCAAGAAGCAGCTGGACGAAGGTCTGGCGGGCGACAACGCCGGCCTGCTGCTGCGCGGCACGGCGAAGGAAGACGTGGAGCGCGGCATGGTGCTGGCGAAGCCGGGATCGATTACGCCGCACACCAAGTTCAAAGGCGAGGTGTACGTGCTGTCGAAGGACGAAGGCGGGCGGCACACGCCGTTCTTCAAGGGCTACCGGCCGCAGTTCTACTTCCGCACGACCGACGTGACGGGCGTGGCGACGTTGCCGGCGGGCACGGAGATGGTGATGCCGGGCGACAACGTGAGCCTGGAGATTGAGCTGATCACGCCGGTGGCGATGGAGAAGGGCTTGCGGTTCGCGATTCGCGAAGGCGGACGCACCGTGGGCGCCGGCACCATCAGTGAAATTATTGCGTAGTTTTGCACCCAAGTTTTCTCGGCGGAGCAATTGAGTTTCGCTGATTTCCGCACTTCGATGCGGACAAGGCTTCGCGGTATTAAGCCGTGAAGTAAACAAAGGAAATAGTTCAATGCCTCGCGAAATCGTGACATTACAGTGTGGAGAATGCAAAGATCGCAACTACTCCACGACCAAGAACAAGAAGACCACGACGGCCCGGTTGGAATTCAATAAGTTTTGCCGTAAGTGTCGCAAGCACACGTCGCATAAAGAAGTGAAGTAGCGAAGAACGCTCCTCGCCTTTCGCTGTTCGCTTTTCGCCAGTCAGGTTCTGCGAAGCGCGAAGAGCGAATGGCGAAGAGCGGAGTTCAGGGGCGTAAGCTCAACGGTTAAACTGTCGGTCTCCAAAACCGAACTTGGGGGTTCGAATCCCTCCGCCCCTGCCAGTATTTGGAACGCAGTGTAAGCGTTGGTGCGGGATGAATGTTGTAAGGCGCCGCGGGCGCCGGAAGATAGGTATCAGATGGCGAAGTCAACAGCGATCGAAGTAGCGGGCGACAATAAGCTCAGTACCATCAAGGCGTGGCCGCAGCGCGCCAAGAGTTTTTACAACGACGTGCGCACGGAGATGAAAAAGGTCACCACGCCGTCTCGCAAAGAAGTGCAAGGCACGACGACAGTGGTCATTATCACGGTATTTCTGTTCGGCTTGTACTTTGCCGTCGTTGACAAGATACTGGCGTCGTCCCTTGATCGCTTACTGAAATTCTTGACCCATCGCTGATGCGCGGACACATGACAGAAGAAGAAACTAAACTGGAAACGAACGGCGCCGAACCTCAAGTGGGCGGGGAAGAAGCTACCGCTCCGCTTTCTGCCAATCAGCCGAATCCGCAGAACCTGAATATGAAGTGGTACATCATCCACACCTATTCCGGATTCGAGCGCAAGGTGAAGGAATCGCTGGAGTCGCGGGTGCGCGCCTACCCCGAACTGGAGCACCGGATTGGCCGGGTTCTGATTCCCACTGAGTCGGTCACCGAGGTTCGCGGCGGCAAGAAGTACACCAGCGAGCGCATGTTTTATCCCGGCTACGTGCTGGTCGAGATGGACATGGACGACAACGTGTGGCACGTCGTTAAAGGAACGCCACGCGTAACTGGATTCGTCGGCACAGGGCAGCAACCTACTCCGCTATCGGAAGAAGAAGTTAACCAGATCGTGTACCGGGTTGCCGACAGCAAGGAAAAGCCGAAGCTCAAAGTCAAGTTCGAAAAGAACGAGTCGGTGCGCATCAGCGAAGGTCCCTTTGCCAGCTTTACCGGCATAGTGGACGAGGTCAACGAAGACCGTGAGACCTTGAAAGTGATGGTCACGATCTTTGGCCGCTCTACCCCGGTGGAACTGGGATTCGGGCAGGTCGAAAAAGTTATCACGTAGTAGAACCGCTCTTCGCTTTTCGCCATTCGCACGTACTGCGATGAAACTCTGGCGAAAGGCGAGTAGCGAAAAGCGTAGGAAATCAAATGGCAAAGAAGATTACTGGTTCGGTGAAGTTACAAATTGCGGCCGGCAAGGCCACTCCGGCTCCTCCGGTGGGTCCGGCCCTCGGCCAGGCGCAGATCAACATCATGGAGTTCTGCAAGCAGTTCAACGCCAGGACCAGCGCTAAGGAACTTGATGGCCTGATCATTCCGGTGGTGGTGTCGGTCTACAGCGACCGTACCTTCAGCTTTATCACCAAGACGCCTCCGGCTTCAATTCTGTTGAAGCGCGCCGCAGGCGTGGCCAAGGGTTCGGGAACGCCGAACAAGGACAAGGTTGGCAAGGTTACCGAGAAGCAGGTCCTGGAGATTGCCAAGCAGAAGATGCCCGACTTGAATGCGGCTTCCGTGGAAGCGGCCATCAAGAGCGTAAAAGGGACTGCACGCTCCATGGGCATTGAGGTTACAGCATAGGTTATCCCGCAATGTGGGATTATCAGCGGCCGCTCGGCCGCCGTCGTAGATACCACGGCCTTCCGGCAGCAAGGGATGGCGGTGGGAGACAAGGAGAGCAATGAGGAAATCGGGAAAGAACATCGCAAAGGCACGTGCCGGCGTCGAAGCTCGTTCGTACACGCTTCAGGACGCAGTGCCCCTTCTGCAGAAGATAAAGTTCGCCAAGTTCGACGAGACGGTGGACTTGACGATGCGCCTGGGGGTCGATCCCAAGCACGCCGACCAGATGGTGCGCGGCACAGTAGTTCTGCCGCACGGACTGGGCAAAACCAAGAAAGTACTGGTTATCGCCAGCGGGGAGAAGGTCCGTGAGGCCGAAGCAGCGGGCGCCGACATCGTGGGCGGCGAAGAGATGGTGGAGAAGATCCAGAAGGAAAACTGGACCGACTACGACGCCGTGATCGCCACGCCCGACATGATGAAGTCGGTCGGCCGACTGGGTAAGGTGCTGGGCCCCCGCGGACTGATGCCGAATCCGAAGACCGGAACCGTGACGATGGACGTGGCCGCTGCGGTGCGCGAGACCAAGGCCGGCAAGGTGGAGTTCCGCACCGACAAGACGGCGCTGGTGCATGTGCCGGTAGGTAAGATTTCGTTTCCGCCGGAAAAGCTGGTGGAGAATGCCGCCACGGTGATTACCAGCGTGATCAAGGCCAAGCCCACGGTCGCCAAGGGCAAATACATCAAGGGTTGCTACCTCAGCTCCACGATGGGACCGGGTGTTGCCATTGACACGGCACCAGTGGAAGCAGCGGCGCGAGCCTAGGGTAACGCGTACAGAGGCGCGTTACAGGCGCCCGGAAAAAGGATTCGAAGATGGCTGTCACAAAAGCAAGAAAAGTCGAGCAGGTCGAGAAGCTCAAGGAAGAATTCCAGAGCGCGAGCCACGCCGTGGTAGGCACCTTCAGCAAGTTGACCGTGCAGAAGGATTTTGAACTGCGCAAGGCCGTGCGCAGTGCCGGCGGACATTATCGCGTGGTGAAGAACACCCTCGCTGAGCGCGCTGCCCAGGGAACCAAGGTGGAGGAGGCAATGAAGGGCCTCGCTGGAGTTACCTCCATCGCGTACACGGGCGGCGATCCGGTGGCCTTGGCTAAGGCGCTCAGCAAGTACGCCAAGGACAATCCGGAGTACACCTTCAAGGCCGGGATTGTGGATGGCCGGGTCATAGCGATCAAAGACATTGACGCATTGGCCAGCATGCCGTCCAAGGAAGAAATTCACTCCAAGCTCCTGTTCCTGATCAGTGCCCCGGCGCAGCGCCTGGTAACGGTGATGAACGCCATTGGACGCGATCTGGCGGTCGTGATCAACCAGGGCGTGGAGAAGAACAAGTTTGGTGGTGCAGCAGAAGCAGTCCCGGAAGCTCAAGCAGTCCCGGCGGCTGAACCTGTGGCGACCGAAGCACAGGCTTAGGCCTGGGCTGTACACGAGTTTGGAAGTGCGCAAGCTCTTCCTTAGGATTTGCGTTATCCGTTGTGAGGCGTGCAGTCTGCGTGAGTCTGGCATGCGGCGGCACATTGGAAGCCTCGAAGACCGATAACGAAATCAACACAACGAATAACGAATAGGTGGATAAACACATGGCGGATTTGCAGCAGTTGGAAGAAACAATCGTAGGGCTCTCGCTTCTGGATGCGGCGGCCTTGGTGAAGAAGTTGGAAGAGCGTCTTGGCGTCTCGGCGGCGGCTGCGGCCCCCGTCATGATGGCAGGCGGAGCCGGCGCGGGTGCCGCGGCGGCCGCCCCAGCGGAAGAGAAGACTGAGTTTGCAGTCGTGCTCACCGCAGTGGGCGCAAACAAGATCAACGTGATCAAGGCCGTCCGCGAAGTGACCAGCCTGGGTCTGAAGGAAGCCAAAGACCTGGTCGATGGCGCTCCCAAGACCGTGAAGGAAGGCGTCTCCAAGGACGAAGCTGAGACCATCAAGAAGAAGTTCACCGAGGCAGGCGCGACCGTCGAGGTGAAGTAACTCTCCGTCCCGCTTCGCCGTGGTACTGGTAACGAAGCGGGACGATTACTCCGGCGCGCTGACCGGAGCTAAGGCTGCTGCCGCCTGCGGTTAGACGGGGCGGCGGCTACGTTCTTCTTCACGTCGGAGCGGTCGTGAAGGGGCGCGATGAAGCCGAGGAAGTAGAGCAGTCCTGCTCAGCAGGGGCTGCGGAATTCCCGGGCATCGTTGGGTCTGGATTCTTTCTGGAATCCGGAGCATCAAACAGGTAGTGGCAGGCGACAAGCTCAACCGGAGTCGCGTCAGCTCAGACGCGACGGTAGAGCTAGTCGAGGACAAGGCCTGAAGATACTGGCGCGGGAAGCGAAAAACATCGCGGCACAATTTGTGCCGAAATTCCGGACCGAATGGTCATGGGATTGCAGAACGCCAAGCGTGGCGCTTACGGGGACTTCTGTCTTCGTGGGCGCACTTGCGTTTTTGCACGTACCTCGAGCGGCAGCCCATTCTTCTTCGAGCGACCTGTCACCGTGGGACGGCAGTCCTGTCCGTCGCACATCCGCATTAGCGGCTTACATGGTCACGTCTGAGCGAGCGGACCGACGCTGATATAGGAGCTTTATACATGGCACAACAGAAAACTGCCAATCGAAATCGATTCGATTTCTCAAAAATTCCGGCTACCATTCAGATTCCTAACCTGATTGAGGTGCAGAAGCGTTCGTACGACCGCTTTCTGCAGATGGATGCACTGCCGAGCGAGCGCGATGACGGCGGTTTGCAGGCGGTGTTCCAATCGGTATTTCCGATCACGGACTTCCGCAATGTTTCGCAATTGGACTTCGTCGAGTACGCCATCGGCAACTGGGAGTGCAAGTGCGGCCACCTTAAGGGGCTGAATCACCTGCGCACCACCTGCCGTAATTGCGGCGCGACGGTGAAGACCGATCCCTTCCACCTGGGAGACGTGCTGTGCACCAAGTGCGGCACCTATAACGCCAATACGCCCGATTTCTGCAACAAGTGCGGCGACCCGGTTGGATTGCAACTGAAGTACGACGTGGCCGAATGCGAAGAGCGCGGTATGACCTACTCCGCCCCGCTGAAGGTCACCATGCGTCTCACCATTTACGACAAAGACCCGGAAACCGGCAACCGCTCCATCCGCGACATGAAGGAGCAGGAGGTCTTTTTTGGCGACATCCCCTTGATGACCGCCAACGGCACCTTCATCGTGAATGGTACGGAACGCGTTATTGTCAGCCAGTTGCACCGCTCGCCAGGTGTGTTCTTCGAGACCGCGAGCAACCGCACCTATTTCCTGGGCAAGATCATTCCCTACCGCGGTTCGTGGGTGGAGTTCGAGTACGACCAGAAGAACATTCTGTACGTGCGCATCGATCGCAAGCGCAAATTCCTGGGAAGCATCTTCCTTCGCGCGCTGGGCCTGCGCTCGGATGAGGACATTCTCCGCACGTTCTACACCGTAGATCGCATCGCGCTGAAAGACAAGAAGCTCTACTGGACTCTGGAACCGGGTGTTGACCGGCCGACCAACCTGGTTGGCATGAAGCTGGCGCACCGGATCGCCACCAAGAGTGGCGAAGAGATCGCTCATTCCGGCCGCAAGGTCACCACCGCGGTGATGAAGGAAATCCAGAAGAACAAGATTTCCGAGATCGAAGTTGACCTCAGCGACATGGAAGGCGCGTATGTTGCTGCGGATGTAGTGGACACCAACACCGGCGAAATCCTGCTGGAGGCAAACTCCGAGCTGACCGCCGAAAAGCTGTCAAAGCTGCTGGACGCGGGCGTTGCCGAAGTGCATGTGTTCTTCCCGGAGCGCGACGATGTAGGCACGGTAATCAGCGCCACGCTGCGCCGCGATTCCGTGAAGACCCCGCAGGAGGCGCTGATCGAGATTTACCGCAAGCTGCGTCCCGGCGATCCACCGACGCTCGACACGGCGACCTCGCTGTTTCACGGGATGTTCTTCGACCCCCGCAAGTATGACTTTTCGCGCGTGGGCCGTTTGAAGTTCAACATCAAACTTTTCGAGAGCGAAGACGCCACGCAGCTCGACCATCGCACCTTGGAGCCAGACGATTTCTACGGCACCATCCGTTATCTGCTGAAGCTGCGCAAGAACATCGGTTCGGTGGACGACATCGATCACCTTGGCAACCGCCGCGTACGCGCGGTCGGCGAACTGCTGGAGAACCAGTTCCGCATTGGCCTGGTCCGTATGGAACGCGCCATCAAGGAAAAGATGAGCGTGTACCAGGAAATGTCCACGGCCATGCCGCACGACTTGGTCAATGCCAAGCCGGTAATGGCGGCGATTCGCGAGTTCTTTGGTTCGTCGCAGTTGTCGCAGTTCATGGACCAGACCAACCCGCTGTCGGAAATTACGCACAAGCGGCGTCTGTCGGCGCTTGGGCCGGGCGGCCTGTCGCGGGAACGCGCAGGATTCGAAGTCCGCGACGTACACCCGACGCACTATGGACGTATCTGCCCGATTGAAACGCCGGAAGGTCCGAACATCGGCCTTATCTCGTCGCTGAGCTGCTATGCGCGGATCAACGACTATGGCTTCATCGAATCGCCTTATCGCAAGGTGAAGAGCGGCCGTGTGCTGGACTTCGTCACCGTGGTCAATGCCGGCGACAGCGACTACCGCGTCGGCGACCACATGGAGAAGTCGGAAGCTACCAAGGCCAACAACGACCTGCGGGAACGCCGCAAGAAGTTGATCGACTTCGAGCCGTTCTCGTTCTACCTGTCGGCGTGGGAAGAAGACCGCCACGTGATCGCGCAGGCCAACGCCGAGATCGACGACAAGGGCCGTATCGTCGCGGAACTGGTTAACGCCCGTAAGGCTGGCAACTTTGTGCTGACCAGCCGCGACGAAGTGGACTACATCGATGTGAGCCCGAAACAGCTGGTGTCGGTTGCGGCATCGCTGGTTCCGTTCCTGGAGCACGACGATGCCAACCGCGCCCTGATGGGCGCCAACATGCAGCGCCAATCCGTGCCCTTGCTGCGCGCGCAGGCGCCTATCGTTGGCACGGGAATGGAAGGCGTCACGGCGCGTGATTCCGGAGCGGTAGTGCTGGCACGCCGCGGCGGCATCATTGATTCTGTCGACTCCGAGCGCATCATCGTGCGCGTTGAGGGCGAGCATCATCCGATGCAGCTTTCGCGCGAGGTGGGCAGCGACATCTATCAGCTCACCAAGTTCAAGCGTTCCAACCAGAACACTTGCATCAATCAGCGTCCCATCGTGAGGAAGGGACAGCGCGTCGCCAAGGGGCAGGTAATCGCTGATGGTCCTTGTACCGACATGGGCGAACTGGCACTCGGCCGCAACGTGCTGGTGGCTTTCATGCCGTGGCGTGGCTACAACTTCGAGGATGCCATCCTGGTCTCCGAGAAGATGGTGAAAGAGGACTATTACACCTCCGTCCACATCGAGGAGTTCGAAATTGAATCGCGCGACACCAAGCTGGGGCCGGAAGAAGTAACGCGCGACATTCCCAACGTCAGCGAATCGGCGCTGCGCGATCTCGATGAGAGCGGCATCATCCGCATCGGCGCTACGGTAAAGGCGGGAGACATCCTGGTCGGCAAGGTCACGCCGAAGGGCGAAACCCAACTTACTCCGGAAGAGAAGCTGCTGCGGGCCATCTTCGGCGAAAAGGCCGGTGATGTTCGCGATGCTTCGCTCACCTGTCCTCCCGGTATCGAGGGCACGGTAGTCGACGTGAAGATCTTCTCCCGCAAGGGACAGGAAAAGGATGAGCGCGCCAAGTTCATCGAGTCGGAACAGGTGGCGAAGCTGGAGAAGAACCTGGCCGACGAGATCCGAATCCTTACCGACGAGCGTTTGAAGCGGTTGGAGTCGTTGCTTGGCGGCAAGGAAGTCCTCGCCGACCTGCACGACGAGCGCACCAACAAGCGCCTGTTGACCAAGGGCGTGCTTCTGGATCGCGACACCATCGAGCGGATCTCGACCCGCAACCTGAAGCGCGTCAAGTTCCCCGATAAGGACCCGCGCATCAACGAGCAGATCGATGAAATCGAAGAGATGACTTCGCGGCAGATTGACGTTCTCCGCAAGATCGTTCGCGAGAAAGTCGAGAAGCTGCAGAAGGGCGATGAACTTCCGCCGGGCGTAATCAAGCTGGTGAAGGTATATGTCGCCATGAAGCGCAAGCTGAGCGTCGGCGACAAGATGGCCGGCCGTCACGGTAACAAGGGCGTCATCGCGCGCATCCTGCCGGAAGAAGACATGCCTTACCTTGAAGACGGTACCCCGGTGGAAATTGTTCTAAATCCCCTGGGTGTGCCAAGCCGTATGAACGTGGGCCAGATTCTGGAGACTCACCTGGGCTGGGCTGGTTACGCGCTCGGGCAGAAGATTGGCGAACTGCTGAAAGAGAACTCCAAGGCAGAGCGTCTGCGCAAGGAACTCAAGGTGATGTTCAAGGACACACCGTTCGTGGACAAGCTTGTCGGCCTCGACGACGAAACTCTGGAGCATGTGGCGGATGGCATGAAGGAAGCTGTCTACTTCGGCTCACCTGTATTCGACGGGTCGAAAGAAGGAGAGATCAAGTCACTGCTGGCGCAGGGTGGCCTGCCCGAGTCGGGCAAGACCTCGCTCTACGACGGCATGACCGGAGAGAAGTTCGAGCAGCCGGTAACCGTCGGTTACATCTACATGCTCAAACTCTCGCACTTGGTCGACGACAAGATTCACGCGCGCTCCATCGGACCGTACTCCTTGATCACCCAGCAACCACTGGGCGGCAAGGCGCAGTTCGGCGGTCAGCGCTTCGGCGAAATGGAAGTGTGGGCCCTGGAAGCCTACGGCGCAGCCTACATCCTGCAGGAATTGCTCACTGCGAAGTCCGATGACGTTTATGGCCGTACCAAGATTTACGAGGCCATCGTCAAAGGCGAAGCAGCCATTGAGCCGGGTGTGCCGGAATCCTTCAACGTACTGATTCGTGAGTTGCAGTCATTGTGCCTCGACGTGGAGCTGATCATGACCAACGAGCGCAAGGTGCTCCCGGCAGCTCCTCCGGTCGCGGCCGACTAGGTTCGACTTCGCTCTTTCACCCTGGTGGGCGCAAAATCGGCGCTCACCGGGGCCGAAGATTGGGGTAACTGCCTCCTTCACTCCCGCGGAGGCAGCACCCAGGGAAATAGTAAATACCGGGAGCCGCCAGCGGCAGCGCAAAGGCCGCAGGTCCCTGCACTTTCGTCAGGAAGCCCGCAGGGGAGGAGGACACTTTGTACCGTTCGAGTCCATTTGATCTCGGAAATGCCATCGCCGACTTTGACGCCATCCGCATCAGCCTGGCTTCGCCCGAAAAGATCCGCAGTTGGTCTCACGGCGAAGTCACCAAGCCGGAGACGATCAACTACCGCACCTTCAAGCCGGAGCGCGACGGCTTGTTCTGTGCCCGCATCTTTGGTCCGGTAACCGATTGGGAGTGTCTCTGCGGCAAGTACAAGCGCATGAAGCACCGCGGCGTGATCTGCGATAAGTGCGGCGTGGAGGTAACGCTCTCCAAGGTCCGCCGTGAGCGCCTTGGCCATATCGAACTGGCCTCGCCTTGCTCGCACGTGTGGTTCTTTAAGGGATTGCCCAGCCGTATCGGGCACATTCTCGACATTTCGCTGCGCGACCTGGAATCGGTGCTGTATTTCGAGGCCTACGTCGTGGTTGAGGCCGGCGAAGCTCCGGTCAAAGAACGCGAAGTAATTAAGGACGAAACCAAGTACCGCGAACTCGACCAGGCGCATCGTGCCAGTGGCTTCAAGGCCATGATGGGTGCCGAGGCCATCAAGGAACTGCTGAAGCGGGTTGAGGTGAACAGCCTCTCCACCGAATTGCGCGAGAAGATGCGCAGCGAGAGCTCCGTGCAGAAGCGCTTGAAGTATGCCAAGCGCCTGAAAGTGGTTGAGGCGTTCCGCAAGAGCGGCAACAAACCGCAATGGATGATTCTGGACGTGATTCCGGTGATCCCGCCGGAGTTGCGCCCCCTCGTTCCTCTCGATGGCGGCCGTTTTGCGACTTCTGACTTGAACGATCTGTATCGCCGCGTCATCAATCGCAACAACCGCTTGAAGAAGCTGATGGACCTGCACGCCCCCGAAGTAATCGTGCGTAACGAGAAGCGCATGTTGCAGGAAGCAGTGGATGCGCTGTTCGACAACGGCCGACGTGGCCGCGTACTGCGTGGCGCCAACAATCGTCCGCTCAAGTCGCTGTCCGACACGCTGAAGGGCAAGCAAGGCCGCTTCCGCCAGAACCTGCTGGGCAAGCGCGTCGATTATTCCGGCCGTTCCGTCATCGTGGTGGGCCCCGACCTTAAGCTGCATCAGTGTGGACTGCCCAAGAAGATGGCTTTGGAGCTATTCAAGCCGTTCATCTATCACCGTCTGGAGCAGACCGGCCACTGCACCACCATCAAGCAGGCGAAGGAAATGGTTGAGCAACAGGAGCCCATCGTATGGGACATCCTGGAAGAGGTGATTAAAGATCATCCGGTGCTGCTGAATCGCGCTCCAACGCTTCACCGTCTCGGCATCCAGGCATTCGAGCCGGTGCTGGTAGAAGGCAAGGCGATCAAGATCCACCCGCTGGTCTGCACCGCATTCAACGCCGACTTCGACGGCGACCAGATGGCGGTGCACATTCCGTTGTCGCCGGAAGCGCAGGTGGAAGCCAGCGTGTTGATGCTGGCCTCGCACAACATTCTTTCGCCAGCATCGGGACAGCCGATAACCGTACCTACGCAGGATATGGTGCTCGGCATTTACTACCTGACCAAAGGTAAGCCGGGCGCCAAGGGTGAGGGACGTGCGTTCGCCAACATCGACGAAGTGATCCTGGCGAAAGAAGCGGGCGAAGTGGAAACGCTGACCCCGATTCGCTTGCGTTACTCGGGTGAAGTGATCGACCTGACCATTGCGTATGACGATCAGGACGTGATCCATACCGAGCCGACCAACTTCGAGCGGCAGTTTATATCGACCACGGTGGGTCGCGCCATCATGAACGATCATCTCAAGCGCGGCGCCGCGGAGATGCCGTATATCAACGGATTGCTCAAGAAGAAGGGCGTGGGCAACCTGGTGAACTACTGCTACCTGCGCTTCGGTCTGGAAACCACAGTGCGGATGCTCGACGGCATCAAGCAGCTCGGTTTCCACTACGCAACGACGGCTGGCCTCTCGATCGGAATCGACGACATGGTCATTCCTCCGGGAAAAGCGGGCCTGGTGCGCGACGCTGAAAAGCAGGCGATTGCTGTGCAGCAGCAGTATCTGGACGGCGCCATTACCAACGGCGAACGCTACAACAAGGTCGTCGAGATCTGGTCGGCGATTACCGAAAAGGTCGCGGACGAGATGTTCGGCGCCATGCAGGAAGACGACAAGAAAGGCGACATCAATCCGATTTACGTCATGGCTGACTCCGGTGCTCGCGGTTCGAAGCAGCAGATTCGTCAACTCTCCGGTATGCGTGGCTTGATGGCCAAGCCCTCGGGCGAGATCATCGAGACGCCGATCACGGCGAACTTCCGCGAAGGCCTGACCGTGCTGGAGTACTTCATCTCCACCCACGGCGCCCGTAAAGGACTGGCCGATACCGCTCTCAAGACGGCGGATTCGGGCTACCTGACCCGGCGTTTGGTGGACGTGGCGCAGGACGTGATCATCAGCGAATACGATTGCGGTACGGTTGATGGCATCTACGTTACCTCCATCGTGGAGTCGGGCGAGATCATCGAACCGCTGCGTGACCGTATCGTTGGTCGCGTCTCGCTGGAGAAGATCAAGGACTACGAAGGCAACATCATCGTCGACATCAACCAGGAAATCACCGAAGACCTGGCGGGTGCGGTGCAGGCAGCGGGTATCGAGCGCGTCAAGATTCGCTCGGTGCTGACCTGCGAGTCGAAGCGTGGTGTGTGCGTGATGTGTTACGGACGCAACCTGGCTTCCGGCCGCCTGGTCGAGTTGGGCGAGGCCACGGGCGTGATCGCGGCGCAGTCCATCGGCGAGCCTGGAACGCAGCTCACTATGCGTACCTTCCACATCGGCGGCACGGCTTCGCGAGTCAGCGAGCAGTCGCGCCTCGATGCCAAGAACAACGGCAGCGTACGCTTCATCAACCTGGTGACCGTACGTGCCAAGGAAGGTCACCTGGTGGTGATGAACCGCAACGGTTCCATCGCCATCCTCGACGACAAGGGCCGCGAAAAAGAGCGCTACGCCGTGGTTTACGGCGCCAAGGTCAAGGTGGAAGACGGTCAACCAGTCGGCTTGGGCGATGTCCTGGTCGAGTGGGATCCGTACACCTTCGCCATCCTGACCGAAATTGGCGGGACGGTGCAGTTCAAGGACCTGCAGGAAGGCATGACGCTGCATGAAGAAGTGGACGAGGTCACGGGCTTGTCGCGTCACGTCGTGGTTGATTCGCCGGACGAGAAGCGTCAGCCGACCATCATCATTAAAGGAGCGAAGGGCAGCAAACGTTACCTCATGCCTTCCCGTGCTCACCTTATGGTGCAGGACGGCGACACGGTAACTCCGGGCGACGTGCTGGCGAAGATCCCGCGCGAGACCACCAAGACCAAGGACATCACGGGTGGTCTGCCACGCGTGGTGGAATTGTTCGAGGCCCGCAAGCCGCGTGAAACCGCGGTCATCAGCGAGATCGACGGCGTGGTGAAGTTTGGCGACGTTGCCAAAGGCCAGCGCAAGATCTACGTCGTGGCCGACAATGGCACCGAGAAGGAATACCAGGTGCCGCGTGGCGTTCACATCAACGTGCAGGAAGGCGAGCGCATCCGCGCTGGCGAGCCTCTGATGGACGGTCCTCTGAACCCGCACGACATTCTGGCCGTGCTGGGCGAGAAGGAACTGCAGGCGTACCTGGTGAACGAAATCCAGGAAGTGTACCGCTTGCAGGGTGTCAACATCAGCGACAAGCACATCGAGGTAATCGTTCGCCAGATGATGCGCTGGGTGAAAGTGGAAGACGTGGGCGATACCTCGTTCCTGCTGGAGCAGCAGATCGATAAGTTCCGCTTCCGCGAAGAGAACGAGAAGGCGATTGCAAACGGCGGCAAACCAGCCACCGGGCGTCCGTTGCTTCTCGGCATCACCAAGGCATCGCTCTCGACCGACTCGTTCATCTCGGCGGCGTCGTTCCAGGAAACCACGCGTGTGCTGACGGAGGCCTCTATCCAGGGCGCCGTCGATCACCTGCGCGGCTTGAAGGAAAACGTCATCGTCGGCCGACTCATCCCCGCGGGCACCGGAATGGAGTACTACCGCAACGTCCGGCTCTCGCAGGAGATGGAAGAGGCCGCAGCCAAGGTGCAGGAGGAAGTTACGGCCGCGTACGAAGAAGCCGAACGCGCGCTGGAACTGCTCCGCCACGAAGGCGAGAACGAGCCGGAGGAACTCACAGCGGAATAACCGGGCGAGGTAATAGCTCGCATCAAACAGCACAAGCGAAGGGGCGATGATTCTTGTCGCCCCTTCTTGCCGTGCCCCACTCATTCGCGGCTCTCGAATGAGTGTTATTCCCGAACTCGCCGGGCCGCCGCATCGAATAGAATAAGTCCTCCCGATGCACAGTTTTCGACAAAATTGGTGTATGTTATTTCCTATGTCCCGGACCAACATCGACCTCGACGAGAACCTGATTCGCAAGGCGCGCAAACTCACTCGCCTTAAGACCAAGCGCCAGATTGTGGACAAGGCGCTTGAGTTGCTCGTCCGCTGCGAGAGCCGTAAGGGAATTCTCCGCTACTACGGAAGTGGTGTCTGGAGCGGCGACCTTAAGGCTTCGCGGAGAAGTCGCGTTTGATTCTGGTGGACAGCTCTGTCTGGATCGATTTTTTCAGCTCCTCTCCCGGAAGAGCCGGTGGCGAACTACGCCGGATGATCAAGGATAGCGAACCCATGGCGCTGACGGGAGTGGTGGTAGCCGAGGTTTTACAGGGCCTCACCAAGGATGTAGGCACTATTGCGCAGTTTCTGGCGCAGTGGGACATGCTGGAACCCAGCGGCTTTGGAACCTATCGGACAGCGGCTGCGATCTACCGCACAGCGCGCGGAAAAGGCATCTCGCTGACCACCATTGACACCCTGATTACAGCCATTGCGCTTGAACATAAAGCTAGCGTGTTCACCCTGGATCATGACTTCTCCAGAATCGCGCTTATAACCGGCCTGGTGCTCTACCGCTTCTGATACCGCCTGCGATTATTCGAAACGCAGAACGAGATGGTGGTTGGCACCGGCCCATTTCAGGACTCGCGGTTACTTTCGTTCCGCAAACTAGGGTTTCGTCGCGGCCGCATTCACTCCCACAAAATAGAATGAGGGTGCCGGAGGTAATCTCCGGCCGCGACTCCGGTGCCCGGCCAAGTCCATCACTCGGAAGATGGGGAGTGAGTGGAGTATCCGGGCGGGGCACCCCCGGACAAGGGGGCACCAACGCCGAGGCGTGTGCAACCCGCTCTGTTCTCCGCGACCTGTAGCGGAGCGGGGCTGGTCTTTGAAAACTGACAACTGGAGCGTTGTAGCGCGGATTGAGCTGCGACCGTGCTAAGTCGTTTATCTGGAATACTTTGCCTGTAACTCCTTTGTGCGGAATATTTTAGCGGGAATCGTGCAAAGTATTGACCTGTAAGGACTTATTTATGCTTTCAACTCCAATGTTATGAATATTTTGCGGGTAAGATATTGGAAACAAAGATTCATAATTGAGGGGGAGGGGGGCTAAGGGAGACACGGGGTGCCTTCCACGAACACTGACAACTAGTCGGGGGGTGTGTAAACTTCCTGTTATCTCCTCATGCGGCGATTCCTTCTGCACTTTCGGGTAGCGTTATGGCGTGCATTTGAGCACGACGCGTTCGCTGTGGCCAAGGGAGCAGCCTTCTCGGCGATCTTCACCTTGTTCCCGGCGGTGCTTCTGGCGGCGTCTATCCTGTCGGAGTCTCACACCACCGCAACATTCGTTCGCGAGATCGGTCATGCCGTGGGTCGGATTCTGCCGTCAGGGACCAGCGAAGCCGTGCTGCAATACTTCAGCGGGACCAAACCAGCCAGCGTACGCACGCTGATCACCTTGATAGTCATCACCCTGTGGACAGGATCGGGCACGATGATCTCCTGGATGGAGGGCTTTCGCAACGCCTACCAGATGCCGAAGGTCTGGGGACTGGTGAAGGAGAGAATGATCGCCTTCCTGCTGGTGGTGCTGGCGGGGGTTCCCATGGCCTTCTCTTCGTTCTTGCTGGTGTTTGGTAACCAGATCGAACACTGGATTGCCTATCATGTGGGCCATGAATTTGGCCCTTACATTGTAGGACTGTGGACGGCGTTGCGCTGGATCATCGCAGCGCTAACCAGCATTGCCGTGATTGGGCTCATCTACCATCATGGGGTGCCGCGCACTCAGCCGTGGCATCGCGTGCTGCCGGGCGCGGCGCTCGCGACCGTACTGTGGTTCGTCTCCACCGTATTGTTTGGCGTCTATCTTCGCCACTTCGCAAACTACGATGTCATTTATGGCTCGGTGGCCACGGCGATCGCGTTGCTGATCTGGCTGTACATCGTTTCCATGGTCGTGCTCATCGGCGCGGAATTCAATGCTCTACGCTATCCGCGTTTCCTCTTTGGATCTCATTCCGATATTAATTCCGAGAAGAAGCGCGTTCCGGCGTCGTGAGGCATGAAGAACGAAATGGAAGACACAATCGAGCGCCCCAAAGATCCCTTGCACAGCCCCACTCCGGCGCGCCGCAGGGCGAAGATCGTGTGTACCATTGGCCCGGCGTGCAATAGCGAAGAGATGATTCGCGAGCTGATGCTGCGCGGAATGAATGTAGCAAGGCTGAACTTCTCGCATGGGACGCACGACGAGCACGCCCGCGTAATCAGGCGACTGCGCACGGTGGCTGGCGAGCTCGGGCGCACCATCTGTATCTTGCAAGACCTCCAGGGGCCAAAGATCAGGACTGGACGGCTCAAGCCCGGCGGCCCTGTCGTATTGCAGCAGGGGCAGAAGGTCACCATCACCCCCAAGGATGTGATGGGAACGGCCAGCCTAATTGCCACCACTTACCAAGGCCTTGCCCACGACGTGAAACCAGGCGAGCGCATATTGCTTTCGGATGGGCGGATTGAACTGGTAGTGCGAACCATTTGCGGGAGCGACGTAGTATGCGAGGTGCTGAACGGTGGAACCCTGGGAGAGCACCAGGGCATCAATCTTCCGGGTACAAATGTCAGTATTCCGTCGCTCACCGAAAAAGATGAAAAGGACCTCGAATTCGGCTTGAAGCACGCGGTTGACGCCGTGGCGATTTCCTTCGTGCGCACCGTCGAAGACGTTTTGCGCACCAAGCGCGCCATGATGGCGTTGGGTCGAAACGTTCCGCTGGTGGCTAAGCTGGAGAAGCCGCAGGCCATCGAAAATCTGGATGCCATCCTCGAAGCTGCTGAGGGCGTGATGGTGGCACGTGGCGACCTGGGGGTCGAAGTCCCCCCGGAAAAGGTGCCGCTGATTCAGAAGTTCGTTATTCGCCGCGCACTCGACTTTCGCAGGCCGGTCATCACCGCGACTCAGATGTTGGAATCCATGACCGAGTACCCGCGTCCCACGCGTGCCGAGGCCAGCGACGTTGCCAACGCCATCTTCGATGGTACCGACGCGGTCATGCTTTCCGGCGAGACTGCCATGGGCAAGTTTCCCAGGGAAGCGGTGGAGATGATGGCGCGTATAGTAGCTGAAGCTGAGGCCCATCCCTTCCATCCGCTGGTGCCGGGTCATCGCCAGGCAGAGCACCTGTCGGTCGCGGAAACGATTTGTGAGTCGATGGCGCATGCCGCGAAAGACCTCAACATCCGTGCCATTGCGGTGTTCACAGAGACCGCCACTACAGCTCGGATGCTGTCGAAACATCGACCGGCTGCCGATATCTATGCTTTCACGCAGTACGAAACAGTGTGCAATCGCATGAACTTGTTATGGGGCGTGGCGCCGTCGTGCTGCTCCGGCGGACTATCAGCAGCGGAGATGGCCGAATTCGCCGAAGCGGAATTGGTGCGAAGGAAAGTTCTCTCTCGCGGTGACGTGTTTGGATTGGTCGCCGGAACAACCAACAGTTCGGGCGCAACCAACTTCATGCGGTTGATAACCGTAGGAGAAAATGCAGCGCGTCCTCGAAAGAAAGTGAGCAAGCCTGCAAGACGAAAGCGAAGCAGATACACTAGCCCGGAAATCTAGAGTCAGAGCTGCGAGGCGACAACACTATGGCGCAAGAAATCTTCTCGATGGCGATCCTGGAAGCACTGCCCGGGAAGCAGGAAGAGCTGCTCGCCAGATTGCGAGAGCTGTATACCATGATGCAGGGCAAAGGGTACTGCCATGATTCGCTGCACCGCGATTCATCGAATCCTGACCGCCTACTGCACTTGCGGCGCTGGACATCGCCGGAGATGCGCAGTGAAGCGCAAGCTGATCCCGAGGTGCATCGGTACTGGCAGATGCTGCCGGACCTGTGCACCATCCCGATTGTTTACGAGAACCTGGAGAAGGTGTTCGAAAGCTAGGGCGACCAAGATGATTGGGAACTCGTGCCTTCACACGGAAGACTCATTTGCTGGCGGCCTGGCCGGCCGCTACGGGCTCCGGTAATGGCCATACCACCGACATGAGCCACGCAACCAAAATCCCGACGACGCAACCGAAGAGCACCTCGCTCATGCGACCCACTCCCGCTATGAAACCATGTTTCCGGGAGTGGTATTCCAGCCCGGCCGAGATGATAAATGCTGCACTTATCGGCGCCTGTCGCCACATGGTTTGAATCCGCACAACATACGACGACAGCAAAACCGTTGCCGCCATGGCAAGCGGTAGGGTTATTATTCGGCCGCCCCCGATGGCAATGAACAGCAGTCCAACGGCACAGCCTACCATCGTGTTTATGATTCGCGAGCGCAAGAACCCCAGAGCTTGCTTCATCAACGGATCGCTGGTGGCAACCATGGAACTGATCGCCCAGACCGGGTTACTTTTAGCCATCATGTGAACACAGACCCAGAGTATTGCGGTTGCAAAGAAGATGCTCACCGCGTAATGGATACCGTGCATGTCGCCCTGGATGAAATGGTCTAGAGCTTTCCTGCCTCGGCTCGCCGGCTGTTCCTGTTGATCCTCAGTATCGGCCATGGAGCGATTCTAGCCGCATGGCGAGGAAACCGTAAGTGGTAAAATCTCCGTCACTTCGGTGGTGCAAGCCGGCGAACAGCGGGCGCAACCCGGAAACCATCCGAGTCAAGTTTTCCCAGAGTGGCCTGTGGGCGCGCCGTGTGGGGTGGCATCTTTTTGGTTGGAGTCGTTCGCTGCCCTCACTGATTTCAGGTGCGCGCTCTTGCGACGATGCGAAACTGGCGGACGAAGCTCAGTCTGCACCTTACGCTCCGCGGCACGGGGATCCTGATCGTAGTTGGGATCGAACATCGCAATTACGGCGACGGCGCGACTGCGATAGTGTTTAGCCCACTGGCTTTGGATCAGTGTAGTTTGCACGGTTTTCCAGTGATCGGTTGGCGGTCCCCCGGCACTTACCGGCTGAAGGGAATTGCGGTAGCTGCCGTCATCGTTTATCGCGGCGAGAAACTGAGTGAACTCCTCAAGATTTATACCCATCTGAAAGACAAGCTGGCTTAACGCCATCTGCTGCGACGCGGTCAGCTGGTCGAAGAAGCGGCAGTAGGCCCGCGCATTGTAGGTGGCTTGAATGGCAGATATGCGCAACAGCTTGGTGGCATCGTCTTCGGTTATCTGCGACGACAGGGCGTGGGTCCTGATCTTCTTGCGAAAGTTTTTCTTCTTCCATGCGGCCAGATCGCGATCGAACTGGTCGAGAATGCTTTGAAGTTTTGCCGAGTCAAGCCCCGCCGCCTGCCACAATTGGCCCGTGGAGGGCTCAACGAATGAATGGGAATTGAGCGGGTCACGCTGTGGGTGCTCGGTCGCCGGAACGTCAAGACCAAATCCCGCACCAATAAGCGGGCGGCTGGTTTTCGGGTCGGGATAGGCCGCAAGTACCCAGCCCTCATGCCGGCTGTCGCGAAGGACGGTCATCAAGCTGTTCAGGCTGAACTTAATGTCGGAGTCTTTGAAGTCGAATAACGGAGCAGGATTTTCCTGTGGCGCCTTAGGTGATGTCGGCACAGCAGATGGCGACGCTTGCGGCTGTTCCTGCGTCGCGCTTGGCGCCTGGGCGATCACTCCCTCGGAAGCCGCCATCGCAAACACGAGGGCCGCAAGTAGAACGCGATGTGTCGTGAACGTCATCTTCCGTGGCGCTTGCCGATCTAGTTTTGGGCGCTATGGAAATACACAATACCCGAAAATGATCGGGTTAGGAATAGACAGATTCGTGGAATAGA
The DNA here is from genome assembly GCA_963721155.1 of uncultured Acidobacteriaceae bacterium. Classification (GTDB taxonomy): domain Bacteria; phylum Acidobacteriota; class Terriglobia; order Terriglobales; family Acidobacteriaceae; genus Bog-257. Next base: position 519,305 of record CAVRID010000014.1, read on the forward strand.
TCTGACGAATCATGCGCCTCGTCTCCCCTTCGCTAGAGAGGCAATAGAATGGGGCGCTCGGCTTGATGTGTATATACGACAAAGGTATGATGTATATACAGGCGAGGCTGAAGCTTATGACTGTGACAATGACATCAATCAGGCTGGACACGAATCTGGCGGACGAGGCAGCGAAGGTACTGGGCGTGAAATCCCGCACCGAGGCCGTCCATGTGGCCCTCCGAGAGATCGTGGCGACGAAACGATTTAAGGACTTGATGAGAAAGCATAGGGGAAAGCTGGCCTTCGCGGGGCTCGATGAGTGACCTGATCCTCTTCGATACTGCCATCTTTATCGACGATCTGCGGACGGGGCGCCACCGGCAGCGAATCGAATCGGTCAGTGGATTGGTCAGAACCTCATCCGTAGTGTTGGCGGAGTTGTGGCGCGGCGCGAGGAAGCCAGCGGAGCGGGAATTTCTGCGCGCCCTGCAGCGTAATCATCCCGTTCTCACTCCTACTGCGGGAAATTGGCTCGAGTCGGGACAACTGCTGGCGAAGATCAGCGCGGAGAAAGGATTTACCCCGGAAAAACTTCGCGACATGCATTTCGATGTGCTGATCGCCCTCACGGCCCGATCGAATGGCGCTCGCCTGATTACCTCCAATCGCGCCGATTTCGAAATGATCTATAGCCATTGCAAGTTCAAGCTTGAAATATGGGCGACGTGAGAAAACAGACCCTTGACCACGGATGCGCGCCGATTGATCGAGAACAACGCCGTCGCATAAGCCTGAAACCCCTCGCGTCGCGCGCCTACCGTATCAAAGAAATCCGTGAGAATCCGTGCCAATCCGCGGTGATTCGTTTTTGGTCGGTTGCAACGTGTAGCTCAATTCACCCACGGCGGCGTGGAGTCGCCGTTTTTCTTGCGCACATCGCGAGTACTGGGATCGCGGAAGTTGCCGTGTTCGTCGAAGTAGTCATCGTGGCGGTAGTCGCTGCGATCGTGCTTCCGCATGTAAACCTCGAACTTGCGCGCCGCGCGTTTGCGCTTCCAGCGGTAATAGGAGTTCCGCAATCCGAAGGCTCGCTCGGAGGCGGCGTAGCCGAAGCCGCGGCGAGGGATGAACTTCAGCCAGATATATCCGAAGAGCGCACCTCCCAGATGCGCCATGTAGGCGATTGACTGGCCTCCGCCGTGTGCAGACGACAACGCGCCATACAGGGCCAGCGCGATGATGCCCATGACGAAGTACTTGGCCTTGATGAGGAAGGGGAGCGGGAAGAGCATGACTTGCGAGTCGCCGTGCAGAATTCCGAAAGCCAGCAGCAATCCGTAAATGCCGCCGGATGCGCCGACCGTTGCGGTGTACGGGCTGATGCCGAGCAACCCGGTAAAGGAAACGACGACCGTGACCAGCGCGGCACCAATCACGCAGAAGAAATAGAACTGCATGAACAGGCCATAACCCCAGTCGGTTTCGAGTTGCGCGCCAAACATCCAGAGTGCCAGCAGGTTGAACAAAATGTGCAGCACACCTGCGTGCAAAAAGGCGTAGGTCACCAATTGCCACACCCATCCGTGAACGACCGTAATGCCACGCAGCTGAAAAAGCGCCTCGCCTACGCCGGCGGCGGCCGGTGCGAAAGCTCCCAGCAGGGCGAACAGCAGGAAAATCACGCCATTGGCGATCATCAGCTGCTTCACCGCGCGGGTGAATGGCGGAAAACTCATGGACATGGTCGAGCCGCGTGGCATGACTTACTCCGTTCTTAACATCGCCGGCGTTTAGCGTTCCGGCAGCGGTACGATCGCCAAACTGCGATGGCCTTTGGCATCGAGGGCACGTACAGCAAAGACTACATTGTCCTTGGAGAACGGCAAAGTGGCCTTGGTGACATTACCCACCGGCTTAACATGCTGCCAGTCGGCCGCAGTGGTATCGCGCCACAGGACTTCATAGCCAGTGGCCAACCCGCCCGGTGAAGGCTCCCAGGCCAGCGTGGAATCGTTCTGCAATTCCTTGGTTAGCAGTCGCACATTGGCTGGCGGCGCCGGAGCCGACGCCAACGAAGCCAGGGTCGCGGCATTCAGACGCGCCACATTCGCGGTGTAATCGTAGTCCACGAATTTCGGCAGATCACCGTATTCGATGCCACTCTCGGTGCGCACGTTCTGGTGCTGATGGTTGTAGTTCTCGCGAAATTCGGTAAGACGTACGGCCGCGAATCCCTGTTCGTTAAACGAGAAATGATCTCCACCGCGCAGATAGCGATCGTGCCGGAAAACCAGCAAAGGACTGAACGTGATCGGGGAGATATATTCTTTAGCCACAGACGCGAGATAGCGCGCAAGCTGCCGCGAAGGGCCGTCGCTCTCACCGCCAAGCGAACGAATCACATGCAGCTCTTTGTCCGTTGCCGTCGTGGAGATACCCTCGGAAAAAACGCGCACGATATGCGGATCCCGCAAGGCGTCTCCTGGAGTGCGATCTCCACCGACGATATCGTTGTTCAGCACTGCCTCAAGGTCCCAGCCTGCCGCCTTAGCCATTTTGGCGAAATGAGCGCTGCCGTATAGCCCTTGCTCTTCTCCGGCCACGGTCAAAAAGATGATGGTGGCGGGAAAACGATGCTTGCTGAGCACACGAGCGCACTCCAGGCTAACTGCGGTGCCGCTGGCATCGTCATTTGCGCCCGGGGCAAGCCCCTGGGCATCGTTGGTCTCGCTATTGCGAGAATCGTAATGGCCACTCACCACGTAAATGCGGCCGGCATTTGCAGGATCGGTGCCTCGCAGAACGGCATACACATTGGTGATTTTCGTAGGTGTCGGAACTCGCGGTCCAGGCTCTTGAGTGAACTCGTCGGTCTTCACCTCCAGGCAACCGCCGCAATCTCTGGAGTAACGTTCGAGCTCGCTTCGGAGCCACTCCGCCGCGGCAGTCGCACCTTTACCACCGGAGGCCGGCATATCTGACGAGAGCGTCTGGCGGGTGCCAAAGCTGACCAGCTTCTCAACCGTTTGCTGGATGCGTTCGGCAGAGACGTCGCGCAGCGCTGCGGCAATCTGCGGGTCAGGGGTGGCAGGGGGGATGTCGTTCGACTGCTGAGAAAAAAGAGCAACCGCGACGACAATCGTCAGCATCAAAACCGCGATTCCATTTAGGATCGAGTTGTGAATGAACATCGAAACTCCTGGAACGTTAGGAAGGCTTAGGCGTCTATCACTTGACGCTGCCGCAAAGAGATTCTAAATATAAATGCATGACGGCGTGGATGTAATTCTGACGGCGCGGTGCAATCGAGAACGGGAGACCAATCATCATGGTTATTTGTCCTGAATGTGAGAGCGATCTGGATATCGAAGAAGACGAGGTAGACGAGGGAGAAATCGTTTCGTGTCCTGAATGCGGGACAGATTTTGAAGTGGTGGCCGTGGAGCCTCTTGAACTGACTCGCGTCGAGGATGAGGACGAGGACGAAGACGAGGACGAGGAGGAAGAGGAGGACGGTGATTACTGAGTTGTATAGGCGCATTATCCCTAGGCGTCGAATGGTCGCCAGTAGTGCTTTCCTTCTCTTTGTGGTTCCGGTGGCTGCCTTCGGGCTTCGCACCACCCAGCCCGCTCTTCACTTGCTTCAATCCGCTTCGCAGGCCCCGAAAAATGACTATGCTGTGATTTACGGCACAGTGTGGGGAGTGGACGAACATCCCCAGGCGGGTGTTCGCATCACCATTCGGCGGACTTCCGGTAAGAAAGCGAAGTGGGAGCTTGTATCCGATAGCCGCGGTGAATTTGCCCAACGGGTTCCAGTCGGAGGTCAGGATTACATAATCGAAGCCGACATCAAGACGTCTAAGGGCCACCCCAAGCCTGCAATCACGGTCCACATCGACGATAATGAGCGAAAGGATGTTAGCCTGCATCTGAGCAAGTAGACACTCTCGTAAGTTGAGACTGCCGAGAGGAGACCGAATGAAGAAAGCACTCGGAACGATCGCGGTACTGTTGATTGCAGCAAGTTGCGTCGCCTGGCAATTGACCCTGCCCATGGGAGGCTCGGGATCCTCGTCTTCAGACAGCCATAAGGCGACTCGCGTGACCACACGCACTCTTACTGGCGTAGTTCTCGACAAGGGCGACGACGCTCCCGTGAGTAATGCCGTGGTCTATCTAAAAAACACGAAGTCACTCGCCGTGAAGACTGTCATCGCCGGAAATGATGGCAGCTATCGCTTTCCGGAACTTTCGCCCAATGTGGACTATGAGGTGTATGCACAGCGCGATGGGAAAAAGAGTGATACGAAAGTCGTGAGCCAGTTCGACGACCGTCAGAAAACCAATATTGTTCTGCGCATCAATATGAACAAGCAGGGAAAGTAGGGACGTTAGTTCCGAAAATCAAAGGCCGCCATCTCTGGCGGCCTTTGCACTTCCAATTCACTCAGACTAGTTGTTCTCGTTGCTGGCGCGCTTCCACGACATGAATTCGCCGATCGTCGAGCCACTCCCGGAAGAGGTGGCAGCGGGAGCCTTGTAGGCCTCGACATCATGGCGCGTGGCTTCTTCGCCACCCACCGCACGAATGCTGAGTCCGACTTTCTTTTCGGCAGGGTTCATCTTGATGATCTTGAAATCGAACTCCTGACCAGGTTCCAGCTTGGTGGGTGTACCGTGAGCGTCCGCCGCCTCAGAGTTGTGGCAAAGACCTTCGACCCCATCGGCAATCTCGACGAAGGCACCAAAGCTCGCCAGCCGCAGTACCTTGCCGTGAATAACATCGCCGACGCGGTGCTGCTCGAAGAAGGTGTCCCACACGTCGGGCTGAAGTTGCTTGACGCCCAGGGAGAGGCGTCGCTGGTCTGGCTCGATGGCCAGCACGATCGCTTTCACCTTGTCGCCCTTCTTCAGCACCTCGGAGGGATGCTTCACGCGCTTGGTCCAGCTCAGATTGCTCACGTGGACCAGTCCATCGATTCCGTCTTCGATTTCGATGAACGCGCCGAAATCGGTCAGGTTGCGGACTTTGCCTTCCACAACCGCTCCCACCGGGAACTTTTCGTGCAAACTCTCCCAGGGGTTCGATTCCAGTTGCTTCAGGCCTAAACTGATGCGACGCTCCTGCGGATTTACGTTCAGCACCACGGCCTCAACCTGGTCGGCGATATTGACCAGCTTTGAAGGGTGCTTCATCCGCTTGGACCAGGTCATCTCGCTGACGTGTACCAGTCCTTCGATGCCCTGTTCGAGTTCGACGAACGCGCCGTAGTCAGTCACGCTAATCACGCGCCCACGAACATGCGCCCCGATAGGGTAACGTTCCGCCGCGTCGAGCCACGGGTCGGGCGTGAGTTGCTTAAAGCCCAGGGACACGCGCTGTTTCTCGCGGTCGAACTTCAACACCTTCACCTGGATCTGATCGCCAACCTGCACCAGATCGCGCGGGTGTGTCAGGCGGCCCCAGGACATGTCGGTGATGTGCAATAGACCGTCAATGCCTCCCAAGTCAACGAACGCTCCGTAGTCGGTCAGGTTCTTGACGGTTCCGGTGAGAATTCCATCCTCGTGCAACTGCTCCAGGGTCTTACCGCGCTTTTCGGACTGTTCCTCTTCCAGCAACTGCTTCCGCGACGCGACGATGTTACCGCGCTTCTTGTTCAGCTTGATGATGCGGACATCGATCTCATGGCCCTTCAGACCGTCGAGATTGCGCACCGGGCGCAGATCCACCTGGGAACCGGGAAGGAAGGCGCGAGCGCCGAGAATGTCAACCGTCAGGCCGCCCTTAATGCGATCGATGACGCGAGCTTTGACCGAAGCCTTGTCGTTGTAAGCTTTTTCAATCCCGTCCCACGCATGCAGACGTTGTGCCTTCTCGTGAGAGAGGTGGATGTAGCCTTCCTCAGTGTGGCCGGGCTCGCGCATAACCGCGATCTCGTCCCCACGTTTAACGGTAACGTTGCCTTCGTGGTCAGTAAACTCGGCGACCTGAACCACGCCCTCGGACTTGTAGCCAATGTCCACAACTACGTACTGCGCCGTCACCTTCAGCACCGTGCCGGTGACGATCTGTTCTTCGTTCAGCGCGGCTTCGGTTTGAGCTTGTTCCTGCTCGAAGGTTTCGAGGGCGGTGGCGAAATCTTCCATTGTGGGCTCTTTTTCAGAGCGAGGAGTTTCAGGACGAGGAGCTGCTGCAACTGCCGGTTGAGGGCTGGGCTCAGGTGTTGGTTCAACCTGAGGCTGAGCCGCGCTGGTCTCAGAAACGTGTTCCACGGGAGGCTGGGGAGGCTGACTGGTCTCCGATGCCTGCTGGGTTTGCGGCTGCTCGGGAGCGCCGGAGTCTTCGGTTTGGGTAGAGGGGGCGTTGTGGGTTTCTTCGAAAGACATGTGGTTGCGTTTGTACACTCGCACGCTTTAAAAACGCGCTGAGAGCCTTAAAAAAAACGGACTGCTGGTTTGAATCTTCAGGTGTGATTGCCCGCTTATAGCGGGTTTGGACAACCCAGCGGCCGGATCCTATGGAGCGAGCTCTGCTTCCATGGAACTTATTCGAATATAACAACCGTGCGGAGCAGTGTCAAACGTCCAAGTTCAATATTCGCATTGATTTTACAAGCTTTTCTAGAATTTTTAATGTCCGCGTCAAGTCCGTTGGACACAGGGCAATGTGACATCGATACGCGGACGGTTGGGGATGCTGAGACGGTTTGTTACCCTGCTGATGATATGGATTATCTGTGGACTCCCTGGCGTTACGCTTATATCACTGCCGGCGAGGTGCCTGCTTGCATCTTCTGTGAACTGCTGCGCTCGGGTGATGACGAGAAGTCGCTGATTGTCTATCGCGGTGAGCATAACTTCGTCATCCTAAACGCGTTTCCATATACCTCCGGCCACTCGATGATTGTGCCCTACGAACACCTTAACCGTCTCCATAAGCTACCGCCGCCGGCTGCAAGCGAGATGATGGCCCTCTCGCAGCGGCTGGAAACAGCCCTCATCGAGCTTTATCGCCCTGACGGCGTCAATGTTGGCATGAATATTGGAAAAGCTGCCGGCGCTGGCGTTGCCGACCATATTCATATGCACGTTCTGCCTCGCTGGGTGGCCGATGCGAACTTTATGACCGTGGTGGGTGAGACTCGCATGCTGCCGGAATTGCTGGAAACCACCTACCGCCGTCTGAAAGAGAAGTTTTAGGACAGCCGTCGGCTATCAGAGCGAAGTCTGCTGGACGGCTTATTTTTCTGTTATCTGAGCCGCTTTGGAAACATGGAAGCGATTGCTCCACAGTCTCCTTTGGCTGGCCGGAGAACTGGCCTTCTTGCCAAGCTGGTCAGGTTCGTTTGAATCAACAGTTCTCTCCGGTAAAATCCGGTCAGGTCATGAGCATTGCAACGGAAACTAAGCTCCTGTCGTTCAGCGAAGCCCGACAGACTGTTGAGCAGCACGCTTTGACGCTACCTCCGACGCAGCCCGAGATGTTACCGCTAATTGAAGCTCTCGGACTTGTGCTTGCCGAAGATCTGCGCGCTGACCGCGATCTCCCGCCATTCCCCCGCTCCACCCGAGATGGTTATGCGGTTAGGGCGGCGGACGTAGCGGCGCCTCCAACGCGCTTGCGTTGCGTCGGCGAGATTAAAGCCGGGGCGACCGCAGAGCAAAGTGCGATCAAGATTGCCGCCGGAGAAACGGCCGAGATCATGACGGGCGCACCGGTACCCGAGGGCGCCGATGCCGTCGTGATGGTCGAATACGCCGAGAGGGACGGCGCTGCGGCGATCATTCATCGGTCGGTGCGAGCCGGCGAAAACGTGGTACCAGCTGGATCTGAAGCCCGCAAGGATGCAACCATGGTCACGCGGGGCACGCGCGTGAACCATACCGTTGTGGCTATCGCTGCCGCCGTAGGACGCCCAGAGGTCGCGGCCTATCGCCGCCCACGAGTCGCTATCCTCGCCACTGGCGACGAATTGGTGGACATCAATCTGCCGCCTGGACCGAACGAAATTCGCAACTCCAACAGCTACTCGCTGGCCGCGCAGGTTTACGCTGCCGGTGGTGAACCGGTTATTCTGCCAGTTGCGTCCGACAGCGCGGATGAACTAGCACTGCTCTTGCGCAAAGGCTTCGAATCGGACCTGCTACTGATCAGCGGCGGCGTTTCCATGGGCAAGTACGACTTGGTCGAGCAGGTCCTGGCTTCGTTCGACGCTCGATTCATCTTCACCGGCGTTCGCATCCAGCCGGGAAAGCCAGTGGTATTCGGCGAGGTTGCTCTACATGGCCGCACCGTACCTTTTTTTGGACTGCCGGGAAATCCAGTCTCGACGATGGTCACGTTTCAACTCTTCGCTCGGCCAGTGCTCGACGCGCTCTCGGGCACGAAGCCCCAGCCGTTGCCGTTTGCGCAAGCCAGCCTAAAAGCAGAGTTGACGACGAAGATAGGGATGACACGATTTCTCCCGGCAAAGCTGGGCGGCACGCACGAGCGACCTGAGGTGGAACTCGTGCGCTGGCAAGGTTCAGGAGATTTGATGGCAGTCTCCGGCTCGAACTGCTACATTGTGGTACCGCCGGATCGCGAGCGGTTTGCAGCCGGGGAACCAATGACTGTGCTGCTGTTCTGATTCGAGCGATGGCAAAAACCAGCAACAAGTCGAAGAAGCTGTCGCACTACGATGCAGCAGGACGTGCGTCGATGGTGGATGTCTCAGCCAAGCAGCCCACTTTGCGCGAGGCCGAAGCCCGAGCGTTTGTGGCGATGAGCCCGGCCGTCATACTTGCGCTGCCGCAAAATCCCAAGGGCGATCCGCTGGAAGTTGCGCGCGTGGCCGGGATCATGGCCGCCAAGCGCACGGCTGAACTGATTCCCATGTGCCATCCGGTGCCGTTGAGCAAAGTTGACGTTTGTATCGAAGCAAAGAAGAACGGAATCGCCATTCGCAGCCTCGCACGCACGACTGCTGTCACCGGCGTCGAAATGGAAGCCCTGGTTGCGGCGTCGGTCGCGGCGCTCACGGTTTACGACATGTGCAAGGCTCTGGACAAAGGCATCGAGATTCGCGAGATCATGCTGGTGCGAAAGTCAGGCGGAAAGAGTGGCGACTACCAGCGCGAAGCATCAAAGTCGAGATAAGGAATTATGAGAACTGCCGCCGTCTTGACCATTAGCGACTCTTCCGCGCGCGGTGACCGCCTCGACCGTTCTGGGCCGGCCACCGCTGAATTGCTTCGCCAGGAGGGATTTGATGTTGTCCATCAGGAGATTGTTCCCGACGATCAGCCAATGATTGAATCTTCGCTGATGCGTCTGAGTGAGCAGGTCCAATTGATTGTGACCACCGGCGGAACGGGCATTGCCGAACGCGATGTGACACCTGAGGCTACACGCGCTGTGTGCTCGAAGTTGATCGAAGGCATTCCCGAGAAAATGCGCGCTGAGGGCCGGACTAACACTGCTTATGCGATCTTGAGTCGGGGCGTCTGCGGCGTGCGCGGGCGCACTCTCATTCTCAACTTGCCCGGCAGTCCTACCGGTGCATCAGAATCGCTGCTGGCGGTGATTGACATTCTGCCTCACGCGCTCGACCTGCTGGCGGGTAAAACCGTGCATGACGACGCCCATCCGCAACACGACAAGTAGGCTCTTGCATCCATCCAACTGCCCGCCTGCGTACAATAGCTCTCTTGCTGTCCCAAGAGTCACCTGAGGGAAGACTTGGATCCTGTCACCCATTTTCTGACCGGCGGCTGCCTGGGACGCGCCGGCTTCAATCGGAAGAGCGCGCTGGCCACCGTGACCATGGTGCTGGCCGCCGAGGCTGCCGACATCGATGTGTTGTGGGCGCTCAAGGGCTCCATCGCAGGCCTCCAGCATCATCGCGGAATCACTCACAGCTTTGTGGGTGTGCCGTTCATTGCCGCCGCGGTTCTGGTCTTCGTGTATCTCTGCCATCGGTTGAAGCTTCGGCTCCGCCCACCTCGTGTGCGCCCGCCCGATGCTCCGCCGCTGTTACCAATCCGTTGGGGATTTCTCTATTTCTGTGCGGTCGTGGCCGCGCTCAGCCATTTGCTGCTGGATTACACCACCGCGTACGGCATTCGCCTGTTCGAGCCGTTCAACTTTCGCTGGTACTCCTGGGACATCGTTTACATCATCGAGCCTCTGATGCTGCTAGCGCTCGTCGCCGGGCTGATCCTGCCTTCGCTCTTCAGCTTGATCAATCAGGAAATTGGTGCGCGCAGCAAGGGCCCGCGAGGGCGCACAGGGGCGATCTTCGCTCTGGTGTGCCTGGTGATCATTTGGGGTGTCCGCGATTACCAGCACCGCCGTGCGGTCACGGCCATGAATTCGTTCCTCTATCATGGGGCCACGCCGTTGCGGCTGGCGGCTTACCCATACATGATCGATCCTTTTCACTGGCACGGCGTGGTGGAGACTGCCGACTTCTTCGAAACCGTTCCGGTGAATTCGCTGGGCCCAGATATCGATGACTCGCATGGGCTCCTGTTTTACAAGTCGCCGGAAACCGATGCCAGCCGCGCGGCGAAGTCTTCTTACCTGGGGCGCGTATATCTCGACTGGGCGGTATTTCCGATTGTGGAGGTACAAGAGTTTCGGGGTGAGACAAGCGGTTATCTCGCGGAGTTCAAGGACCTGCGCTACACCTATCCGGACAGCCGGGGCAGGACGCCCTTGGGTGGATACGTCGTGCTGAGTCCCAATCTGCGCGTGCTGGACGAGGGGATGAACTCCAGCCGCTCGCCGTCCGTGGACAGCCTGGAGCACGGTCCTGACCAGCAGTGATTCGATTTTCTTTCGTTACCAAAACTTTTCGCCATATGTTGACTGCCCTTGACGGATGGCGACGCGACGTACAGAATCAAGCTGTACTCTCGTATTGAGGTCGACATGCTGGCATATCTCTTCGTACTTGTGGCCGTGGCCGTGCATCTGCGTTTTTTCGCGATGCCTTTCAGCTTCACACCTGTGGCGGCCGCCCTGCTGTTCTTTGGGGCGCGTATGCCCCGCAAGCAGATGTGGATTCCGGTGGCGCTGTTAGTCGCTTCCGACGTGTATTTGACGCGGGTGACCTACGCCTATCCGCTCACGGCCGATCATTTTGTCACTTGGGCCTGGTATGCGGCCATGCTGCTACTGGGTGGAGTGATGATCAAGGGCTTCTCGGCGTTGCGCGTCGGCGCCGCTTCGTTGACCGCCTCGGTTTCGTTTTTCCTGGTCAGCAACTTCGCGGTATGGATGGTCTGGCGCGACATGTATCCCAAGACCCTCAACGGCCTGATGGCGTGCTATGTCGCTGGCCTTCCCTTCTTCCGCCCGGAAGTTGTATCCGACCTGCTGTTCTGCGCCGCGTTCTTTGGCATTGGATACCTGGTGAGCCGGCATGGCACCGAGCCTGTTTCGGTCCCAGTTAGCCGTAGCCTTCGCTAAGATTTGTCGCCAGCGCGATGAAAGCCGGACAGGGCTTTATTTTTGGGGGTTACTTTCGCTGCCCGTCCTTCGCTAGCCGCCGAGATCGCAGCTTGCGCGTCCGCCAGACCCACCAGCCGATGAGACAAGCCGTGGCGACCGCGGCGATGACGTACCTCCAGTGGTTGTGCACCATGCCGCCGATGAAGCCCACGATCTGCGGGCCATAGCTGATCACCAGAAACGAGAGCACCACGAAGCGCAGAAACCGTCCGGAGAAAATCGCGATCAGGAAGTGGCTGAACCTCATCTCCGCCACGCCAGCGGAAAGGACGAAGAGCTTGAAAGGCGTCGGCGGAGGCAACATGGATGGCAGCATGATCGCGAAGAATTCATGGCGATCGAACGCAGCCTTGATTTTGTTGAAGCGCTTCTCGCCCATGCGCTTTACCAGCAGCACCTCGCCGCTTTTGTATCCGATCACGTAGAAGACGATGCTGCCCAGCGCCGAGCCGGCGGCCGCCATCGCCGAATACAAAACCAGGCGATGTGGGTTGGCCCAGACATACCCGGCGACAATGGCATCGAGCGGCATGCCAAGAAAGGCCGCGTCCACCGCTGCGAATCCCAGCACACCCCAGATGCCGAGCGGCTTCAGCACAGCCAGGATCAACAGGGTCCACTTGTGGAGAAGGTGATTCAAGGTCAGTTGTCAGCAGCCAGTAGTCAGTAGCCAGTTAACGACTTCGATTCTACGCGAAGGCGAATCTTAGCGAGCAGGTGCCTGCCTTTCGCCATGCCGGCGACGGGATCGGCACCCAGTGGTTACCGACTACTGACTACTGACAACTGGCTACTGCCTACTGACAACTGGCATACTTGCTCCATGGCCGCCGCCAAAGATGTTCAGCGCCAAGCCGACGCAGTGCGCGAGAAAATTCGCTTCCACGAGCACCGCTACTACGTGCTCGACGATCCCGAGCTCAGCGACGCTGAGTTCGATCGCCTGATGAACGAGCTGAAGGCCCTGGAGGCCCAGCATCCCGAGCTGATCACTCCTGATTCGCCCACCCAGCGGGTTGGCGGCAAGCCGCGCGAGGGCTTCGTCAAAATTCCGCATTCTACGCCGATGATGTCGCTGGACAACGCTTACAGCGACGCCGAGCTGCGCGACTGGGAGCGGCGCGTGCACGAGTTGAGCGGCGAGTCGCATGTGGACTACGTCTGTGAACTGAAGCTCGACGGCATGTCGCTGGCTTTGCGCTTTGCCGGGGGCAAGCTGGCACTAGGCATCACGCGTGGCGATGGCTCAGTCGGTGAAGATGTGACGCTCAATGTGCGCACGGTGCGCAGTGTGCCGCTCACCATTCCTCCGAAGACTCTCACCAAGGCTGGTTTGCCGCCGGACTTCGAAGTGCGCGGCGAATTGCTGATGCCGCTGGCTGCGTTTCAGCGCATGAATGAAGAGCGTGAGCAGCAGGGGCTGTCGAAATTCGCCAACCCGCGCAATGCGACGGCCGGAACGGTACGAGTGCTGGAGCCAAACATCACGGCGCAGCGTCGGCTCGATTTTTTCTCTTACGCGTTGTTCGTGAAGGGCCGCACCATTTTCGAGCGGCATTCGGAAACTCTGAAGGCGCTGCAAACCGCGGGCTTCAAGGTCAATCCCAACCACCGCCTGGTACACAACCTCGATCAGGTGTGGGAATTCATCCACGAATGGGAAGCCAAGCGCGACGCATTGGCCTACGAAATCGACGGCATCGTCATCAAGGTGGACCGCATTCGCCTGCAGAACGAGCTGGGCTACACCGGCAAAGCGCCGCGTTGGGCGATCGCATACAAATTCGCGGCGCGTTCAGGCGTTACCCAGATCGAAGACATCCTGGTGCAGGTGGGCCGCACTGGCAAGCTAACACCCGTGGCCGCGCTGAAGCCGGTTGCGATCGGCGGCACGACGGTCAGTCGCGCGACGTTGCACAACATGGACGAGATCGATCGCCTGGGCGTGCGCATCGGCGATTGGGTGATGGTCGAACGCGGCGGCGACGTTATTCCAAAAGTTGTGAGGGTGCTGGAAGACAAGCCACGCGGCCATCGTCACTTCCAAATGCCGGAGCGTTGCCCGGTGTGCGGCGGACACGTGGTACGCGCCGAGGGCGAAGCCGATCATCGCTGTGTCAATGCAAACTGCCCGGCCAAACTGCGGGAAAGCATTCGCCATTTCGCTTCGCGTGGAGTCATGAATATTGAAGGCATGGGCGACGCGCTGGTGAATCAGTTGGTTGAGAACGGCATGGTCAAAAACATTGCCGATATCTACGACTTGACAGAAGAAAAGCTGCTTACCCTGGAGCGCATGGGCAAGAAGTCGGCACAGAATATCCTCTCCGAAATTGAGAACTCGAAGAAGTTGCCGTTGGAGCGCGTCATCTACGGGCTGGGCATTCGCATGGTCGGCGAGCGCACCGCGCAGTTTCTGGCCGAGCATTTTGGATCGATGGATGAACTCATGAAAGCTAGCGAAGAAGAGCTGCAGCAGGTGAATGAGATTGGCCCGCGGGTTTCGGCAGCCATCCGCGAGTTTTTTGACGAGCCGAAAAATGTGGCGCTGGTCGAGCGACTGCGTAAGGCAGAACTCGTCTTCAAAGGCCACAAGAAGCAGCGCGGCACAACTCTCACCGGGAAGACATTCGTGCTCACTGGAACTTTGGAGCGGCATACTCGCGACGAGGCCAAAAAAATGATCGAGGACGCTGGCGGCAAGGTGGCCGGTTCGGTCAGCAAGAAAACCGACTACGTTGTCGCCGGTGCCGAGGCCGGGTCGAAGCTCGACAAGGCGCGCGAGTTGGGTGTCAGCGTGATTGACGAGGACGAGATGGAGAAACTGATGAAGGGATAACGGCAACTGCGACAGGTTGGCAGTCCGCAACGGTCTGCTAAGAGGGTTACCGCGTCGGACGTTGCCTAGGTTGTTTAGTTAGCACACGGCAAGGCTGCACTGATGGAAATCAGCCTGCCCCAGACTATTTCGTCCCGTTGGGATACACCAGGATCTTGCTGGCCTCGCCGGTCTTCAGCAACTCCATGCCGGAGGCAAAATCCTTCATTGGTATGCGATTCGTGATGACGGGATGCAGGTCGAGCTTGTTGGCCTTCAGCAGCGCGGTCATCTGATACCACGTCTGGTACATGCGGCGACCATTGATACCCTGGACAGTCGCGCCTTTGAAGATGACTTCTTCCGCGAGGTTCAATTCGACTGGCTTGGAAGGAATTCCGAGGAGCGACATGCGGCCGCCCAGACGCAGGATCTTGAACCCCAACCGAATCGCATCGGTGCGCCCTGCCATCTCCAGCACAACGTCAACTCCGGTGCCGTCGGTGTTGTCCATCACGATCTGGTAGACGTCGTCCTTGGTGGGATCGAGGACGAAGTCGGGCTTCATCTGCTTGGCGATCTTGCGGCGATGCTCGTTCACTTCGAGCGCGAAGATCTGCGTGGCTCCGCAGGCGCGCGCCACCGCGATGGAGAACAACCCGATCGGTCCACAACCGGTGATGGCCACGCTCTTGGCGGCGATCTCGCCCGCCAGCACAGTGTGTACCGCGTTGCCGAGCGGGTCGAGGATGGACGCGTACTCCTGCGGGATCGACGGATCGAGCTTCCAAATATTCGACTCAGGAATGACGACGTACTCGGCGAAGGCGCCGTTGGTGTCGACACCGATGATCTTTACGTGCTGGCAGATGTGCGACTCGCCAATACGGCATTGCAGGCATTTGCCGCAGGCCACGTGCATCTCGGCGGAAACGAAGTCGCCTTCCTTCACGCTGGTGACTTCATCGCCAACGGCTTCGACGGTGCCGCAGAACTCGTGGCCGGGAATCAGCGGCGGATGAATGCGGCGCTGCGCCCACTGGTCCCACTGGTAAATGTGCAGATCGGTGCCGCAGATGGAGGCCATCTTGACTTTGACCAGTACATCGGTCCGGCCATATTGCGGTATAGGGACTTGGCGGATTTCCGTGCCCGGTGCGGACGTGGGCTTAACAACAGCAAGCATAGTATTCGACATGAGGATGGCTCTTGGGGTTCGTTTTTCCCACCCTTCGCCAAAGGCAGGCGAAAGGATGGGGCACCCACGTCGGCCCAGTGAGATTAAGAAGCGGTGGGCAAACCAACAATTTTAACACGGCGATGGAAGAAGCGATCAGTGGGGAACGGCCAGTGGGGAAGGGCCAGCGTCTCCTACCCTTTCGCTAGATGGGGCGAAAGGATAGGGTACCCAATTGCCGCTGGCGAACTGCCCCGCGAACTCTGGTGCGGGATCGCAACACCCCACCATGTCTCCCAAGCGTGTGGACCTTAAAGTAATACAGGGGATGGAACTTGAACTCGGAGCCGTGGCGCCACCTTGCGCAAGACAGGAACATGCGGAGGAAACGCTTCAGCCATCTGCAGTCTGGCGGCGGCGATTTCTTCCTCCATCGGTGGGCCGACTTGGATTACAACGTTGCTATTGGCCTCGGAGGAGTGGAGGAACAGGTTCTGATTGAGCATAATTGACTCGAGCAACCGCGCTAAATTACGCGAATGGAAACCATTGCTGAAACGTGGACCATTCGCCCATCCGGGATTCACCGAGTAGTCGCAGATTAAGCTCCAGTATCCGCGCGTGGTGTTACACCACATCTTCAGACTGTCTACCGACCGCTCGCCGCCGACGTGGTATTCGATCTGAAGCAAGCCGCCGGATGCCGCTTGCACTAAGTCACTCCAGTTCAGCACCACGGCGCTTTCCAGAATTTGGCTGAGCTCGACATTCTGAGAAGGCAGAGATTGCGGTGTCGTGGTCATTGTTCCTCCAGGGGTTGTTGAATCGTTGGATATCAAACCGTGCTAACCGGCTACTTCTTCCAGCAGAGGCTCAACGGACGTGCTCAAAGGCTCTTCGACGGATGTCGTCGGTGCCGGGCCATTGCGCGCCTTGGTTGCGGCGATCCTCCAGCTTGCTTCCACGAATCCGTTCCTCTGGGGTAGCGATTCGCAACTCTCCCTAACCGCACTGCGCAACGACTCTCCCCATTCCATTGCATGTTCTTCGGGAACATAGGAACCCAGAGGGGGCTGCAGGGCGACAAAATTCGGTCGACCGACCAGAAAAGCAACAATTTGATCTGGGCAGTCTCTCTTGATTTCGTCACGCAAGGCGAGTGCGCCATGGTGATCGCGGCGGATGTCGATCAGCACCATGTCATACCGATCCGGATGCCAAACCAACGCCGCCTCTTCGAGGTCGCTGGCGCCGATCATTTGTACGCCGTGCAATGCCATGATTTTCTTACGCAGCGTCCGTCTTTCAGGATTGGTGTCCATGAGAAGAACACATTTCTTAAGCTGGACGGTTTTAGAGAGTAGATTCGACGCGGTTATCATCGTTCTCTTTCAATTTTTTGCGCGGTTCCCGGGCAAAAAGAAGGTCATAGCTGCTTTGGAGGTACGCTTGTAAGGAAAGCTGAAGAGAAACCTTCTCAGGTAACCGAAGGCGCTGGCGCGAGACCCGCCGAAGACAATCCCACTAGTTCGATTATACGCCAGCTCGGAAAGCCGCGGTCCTAATGGCCTTTGCCAAAACCTTCGCGACGTTGCTGGCTGTAGCGGGCCAAGGCGTCTTCGATGACTGGCAAGGCATGCTTGGCAGGCTGGATGGCATCCACCTCGACCGCTTTGCCCTCGAGTTGTTTGTAGTCCAAGAAGAAGCGCCGCAGCATTGAGAGTCGATGCTCCGGCATCTCGGCTGCCTCGGTGTACGCGTTGAATTCCGGATCCTGGGTGGCGACGGCAATGATCTTGTGGTCCTTTTTGCCGGAATCGATCATGGTCATCAAACCGATGGCGCGGGCGTGAATCAACGTAAGGGGGACCACCGCTTCCTGGCACAGAACCAGCACGTCAAGCGGATCGTCGTCCTCGGCCAGCGTCTGGGGGATAAAGCCATAGTTCGCGGGATAATAAACGGCGGAGTAGAGCACCCGATCAAGCTTGATAAGGCCACTTTGCTTGTCGAGCTCATATTTGACGCTGGAACCGAAAGGTATCTCGATGACCGAATAGAACTCTCGCGGCAGGTTGGGTCCAGGAGAAATGTCGTGCCAGGCATGTGTCATGCAGGGTGCTCTGGACAGTCAGAGCCAGCTGCGACCATTCTAGTTGAGCGGAGCGAAGCTGGACAAAGGGGCCGGCGAAATCCGCAAGAATCTTCTCTTGTCTCAAGTCTGCTGCCGCTCTAATAGCGGTGTGGCAGTTCCCGCTCAGTATCCACCGAGCTGGTCAATGTCCCAATCAGGTAGCTGACCAAAATCACGCTGACCACTGCAATCGTTACTACATCCATGCGGCACCTCACCCGGTTCGGCCCTTTGGCTTTATGAACCCCGTCCTGTGGAAATACTCTTCCGGCTGACCCTCAAAAGAGTGGTCGCACTGAAAGCGGTGCAGTGTTTGTAGCACAATTTCGCCCAAGTTGCAGTTGAAATCGTGCGTTCCGCCTAACTTTTGTGGTAACTGCCGCGCGGGTTGGTACCTGGCCTACTGCCAGGACACCGAAGGCAATGTCATCGGGCCGTTTGAGGCTGATAGCTCGGCTAAGTAATCAAGCCGTGGCTTGCGGACTGGTCTCGCCGATCACACGCAATAGCGCGTCCGGTCCGTCGGCTCCCACCACGTATCGGTCGGCTTCCACTTCGGGCCACTCGCCATACAGATGGACGATATAGACCACTTTGCCTTCGGGATGGCGCTCGTGAAACAGGCGGATTACCTTTCTCGCGGTGGCATCGGGCAATCGATGGCAGACCAGAGCCACGTCCACATGTTTGTGCTTGTCTGGTGCCTCCATTGACTCTTTTTCGGTGATCGTAGCGATCACTTCGTGGCCAGCAGCTTCCAGGGCTCGCTGGCGTAAAAGCGCCAGCTCCTGGTCTGTAGTGAGGATAAGAATTTTCATCGCCGATATTTCCATCCCTACGGAATCGTCCTTGCGGAGGATATCAAAACAGCCGACGTTCGGGAGCGCAATTTCTAATGGCTCTACTGTGCCCCTGGACTGCCTTTATTGACGGCGGGCATAAGGTCCCGCAGCACGACGACCTCCGACTCGATGGCGGTCTTCAGGCTGGGTTCAACGTCAGGAGAAAAGAACGGCGAATGGTTGGACGGCAGAGGCACGCCGCTGGCTTCGGCCTCCTTGAACCTCTCTGGGTCCGCCACTCCCAGCCGGAAATAAAACGAGGGCACACCCGCCTCGACAAACGCGGAGAAGTCTTCCGACACCATTTCCGGTGGCATCTTCTCGAAATGTCCCGGTCCCAGCGCCGCGCTCAGCACCTGTCCCAGGCGTTCGGCCAGCTTGGGATCGTTGTACACAGCGTTCGCGGATTCTGTGACTTTGACCTCTGGCAGCCGAGGAGCATTTGCCGCTTCGGCTTCGGCCTTGGCTACGCGCTCGATCGCCGCTAGCAGATGCTTGCGGACCTCCGCGGTAAACGAGCGCACCGTCAGCCCGAGGTGCACCTCGTCGGGAATGATGTTGTTTTTGGTGCCGCCCTGGATGTAGCCTACGGTGATGACTGCGGGATCGCCCGGCTTGATCTCGCGGGAGATAATCGTCTGCAAACTCAAGATGGTTTTCGCAGCAATGACAATGGGGTCCACCGTAGTCTCGGGCCGCGCTCCGTGACCGCCACGGCCATAGATGGTGATGCTAACCGAATCGGCGTTCGACAGCGCATACTCCGGCGCAACTCCAACCTTGCCCGCCGGCAGATTGTTGGTGGTGTGCAGCGCGATTGCATAGTCAGGCCTGGGAAAGCGGGTAAATAACCCAGCGGCAAGCATGCCTTGAGCGCCCCCGACCGTCTCCTCGGCGGGCTGCGCGATCAGCATGAGCGTCCCGTGCCACTGGTCCTTGTTTTTCGCCATGATCTGGGCCGTGCCTATCAGAGCTGCCATGTGGATGTCGTGCCCACAGGCATGCATCACTGGCACCGTCAGGCCAGCATCGTTCTTGGTTGTGACCCTGCTCGCGTAAGGCAGGCCCGTCTTCTCCTCGACTGGAAGGGCGTCCAGCTCTGTGCGCAGCATGACCGTCGGTCCGGCCCCGTTGCGAAGAAGGGCGACGACACCCGTGTTCCCCACGTGCTCCGTCACCTCGTATCCCAGCTTCCGGAGATCAGCAGCAACTTTGGCGGCCGTGTTGACCTCGTGGCCCGATAGCTCGGGATGCTCGTGCAAGTCCACATAGAGTGTCTTCACTTGCGGGTAAACCGCGTTGACTTCGGTAGGAAGTGAAGAGCCGCCAGACGACTGCGACCAGCCGCTCGCTGTTAGAATCAAGCACGCCATTACAGACCGGAATGTTTTCATGAGGCCTTCCCCTTGGTGTCATTTCGCCGATTGTTCGCTATTTCAAAGCCCTATCTTGCAGCAAACACACCTGATATCTGCTATCGACAGAATCAACCGCAATTTAATCAACTCTCAACTCGGCTGAGAATCTAATACGTATCTCATACCTACATTTTCTAGAGAGGAACTGGGTTTGAATCCATACCAGTACGATCATCAACCCGAACCACAAGGCATGATAGAGAGAATACATCCTAGGAAGCGATTTATATTCGCTAGCGATTTCGACCAAACCCTAAGTTTTAACGACTCGGGCTACGTTTTGGCCGAGCTATTGGGCATTTCTGAAGCAGAATTTGAGCGCAAGGCCAGTGGAATGGCCAAGCTGAACTTGGTGCAACAGGGAGGAGAACTCGCGTACCTGCTGTTGCATGATCCCGAGTTCCGCTCGAAGGTGCGTCCGGAGCATCTTTACGAAGCGGGCAAGCGAGTGCGTCTGAAGCCCAATATTGATTCGCTTTACAGCTTCCTCTCGGAGGAAGTCGACGGGTACCACTTCGATTTTTATGTCATCTCCGCTGGGCCAGTGGAAGTGATCCGCTCCGCCCTTGAGGGCGTTATCCCGGCCGATCACATCTACGGCACGGAGTTTGAGTACAACAAACACGGCGAAATCGAACGAATTCTGCAGGTGACGGCCGGGTACGGTAAGGTCGCCGTCATCGACCAGTTGCTCGAGACCCTGAAGACCGGGCCGGACCGCATCGTCTATGTTGGCGACGGCAGCTCCGATATCCACGTAATGTTGCACGTGAATCGGCGTGACGGCTTCACGATAGCGGTTTCCGAGAACAAGTACCTTGCACCGATCGCCAAGCGTTCGGTGATCAGCGATAGCGCGCTGGCCATCCTTGTCCCCATCCTGGAGGAGGTGGTCGGCTGGGACCAGCATTCGATTCGCAACTTGTTCGAGGCCAAGGGTCTGCTCATTCAGCAGTGGGACAAGGTACAGACTGACGTCCTCACCATCGTTCCCAGCGTCGTTCCGATGGAGGAGCGGGCCGACGTGGTCATCGCGGATTGATCAACGCGCGGCGTAAATTCCCTTGGACAATCAGAAAAAGTCGTTTTGGCTGCTGTTCACTCTTCTTGGCCTAGGAGCATTCTTTCTGCCACTCGCGTGGGGAGTGGCAGAAACCTTTGCGGCGTTGTTCGTCAGTTGGTGGGTGATCTACCGTAGCGGCATTTATTAAGGGCTGGTTCGATTCCGCTATTTCGGCACATCGATGACCATCTCGTCTGTGTACCCGAGCACCGGATCCCCATACGTTTCCGCGCTCTGAGCGAAAAGTTGGCAATTCCGCCTCAATTCCATTGCGGGTCGCTCTTTGCCATTGATGCGCACACGAACGGCCGCAGCCGTCTCAAACAGTTCCGGCCGAAGCAGCAGTCGCAGCCGGCGCACATTCTTCGTCTTGATCTCGACTGAGTTGTCGGGAAGAATGCGGCCTTCGACTTCGGCAGCGCCTTCGTTTTTCTCAAGCACCTCAACCCAGTACCGCCGGGGATACTCCAAGCTCGTAATCTTCATCGCGATATTGTGGGGAAACGGATTCCTCGTGAAGCGTTCCAGGAAGGGCATAGTGAAGCCGTCATCTTCCGACAAAGTAATCTCGTGTCCGCGGCCCTTCAAGATGTGCAACTCGGGAGGTACACGTGGATGCAAGCCGCGCAATTCATCGTATGTGGTCACCGATGCCGATGACGGAATGAGCGTGTCTTTGTCACCGTGCAGAAAGAGCAGCGGAACATTGAGAACATTCTTCAATGGCAAGACCTCGCCACTCGGAGAATTCACTCCCGCGCCCATGAGGGACGCTATGGCGGCCCAGCGGTCAGGCCATAGGGTGCCGTAATACAAGGCTGCGCTTCCGCCATTGCTGAAGCCCGCAAGATAAACGCGGTTAGTGTCGACGTTGTAAGTGCGGAGGATTTCAAGAAGCAGAGCGTGAACCATCGTCGTCGGCTTCTCCTCCCACCACATCGCACCGCCGGCGTTCGGATAGATGGCCAGAAACCCAGAATGCTCGATAACATCTTGCGCCGAGAGCGCGGCATCGAACGCCTGCCCGGCTCCGCCGCTGAGGTAGACCAACAAGGGAAAGGGCTGGTCGCCGCGGTAGTCCAGTGGCACATGAACCATGTACGGCGTGCCCTCGAGTGACGGCGCCGTCATGCCTCTCAACGTGGTGCCGGGCTTCTGCCGGTCGTAATGCCGTTCCGGAAGAGTGCAGAGGCCGCTCGGCTCTTCGGAGCTCTTCGCTTGAAATCGTGCCGCGATACGTTGCACCTCAGCATTCTGACTATTGAGTAATGGGACGAGCAGACTCTGCGGCGGAGTCAGCTTCTTCTGATAGTAGATAGCCAGAGTCAGCGCCTGCACCTCCGGCGAGCCAACGCGCAGCAAGCTCGCCAGCGTCTCCGGATTGGGAGTCAGGCTTCCGGCGATGAGATAGGCGCTGAGAACGCCCTGTTGCAGCTGTGCATCGGCCAGCCACAATGCTGGCGTCTCAGCGTGGCGCACTTCTAATAGGTCGAGCGTCATTCGCTCGATGGTGATGGAATCCCCGAACTCGTGGCCCTCTCCGAATAACTGCACTTTAGTCAATACACCCTGCTGCGGGCAGAACGTATAGGTCAGATGCATTCCCGCGCGAGCGCCATTATCGGAGAAGACCGCGCACTCTTCGCCCGAAGAAGGTTCATAGCGGAGCAAATCCACAGTGATCCCAGAAGGCCGGCCCTGCACCTCGGCACCAGCCAGCGCTGGGCCCGCAGGCAGCGGCAGAATCTCGGGAATTCCATAGAGTAGTTTGCTGGTGACTTCCCGCACCGTCGTCAAGGGAGCTTGCGGCGCCCCGGTCGCTGAGAAAACATTCGCGTCAGAGAAATGGGAGGAGCGCTTGGCCATGCGCTGCTCGAACTTTGGCGCTTCCTGCGCGAGTTTGTCCTTGCCGTGCTCACGAAATTCCAGCATCTCCGCCGACTGGCGATTACGTTGGATGCCAACAAGTATCGTGCCGCCGGCTTCGTCGAGCACGACCACGTCATTCCGAAAGACAGACTGAGTCTTGAAGGTTTGATCCGGAGACTTACCCTCACGCTCGAACACCTCGCGGTAGATGAGGTGGTCTCCGGCGCGTAGTTTGTAGCGAAGCAGCGGTGCACTGACCTGCCCTGAAGCGGCAACACCGACAAAGAGGATGGCGGCGAAGAGAATCCCAAGAACAATTAACCGGGTTGCCGAAAGTGAAGTTCGCTGCACCTTGCTTCTACGATACCTGGCTCTCATTGGAAACGGCCTGTCATGTCGGCTGGCAAATCGATATCAACCGAAGTTTGCTTTTTGACAGGACTATCAATAGACGGCGATGCGTCGGAATTGTCGCACCAATGTTTGCCATCTGTTCCGCGTTTACTGCCTCAGTTTGAAATCATGGATACGGGCGCCTGCAGGGTACCAAACGCGACACAGATGAACTCAGAAATCTCGAAAAATGCGACTATTTAACTTGTTGACACTAGGATCATCGGGCCGATAGTGCACCAGAACCTGCTGATGAATGTGAACCTTATGGCGAGCTTCCGGCACTCTTCGGTTTGCAAAAAACGAAGGCTCCCAAAAGCCTTCGCCTGTGTACGGTCCGTCATCACCCACCGAAAACTTGTACGCGATTGCGAGTCGCAGCGTATCGCGACTGCGCGTGTGCTTGATTCGTTCAATATCAATCGCCGTAATCTCGCCGATGGCCTCGGGCCATCGCGAAGACCAAAGCAAAGAGAGCGAATCGTAGAGATCGTCGAACATGATTGTTAGGTATCACCCGAATCATAACGAACTAGATACAATAACCGACCCAGAAGATCACGTTTTCTCAAAACCGATAAACTTTGGTTCCGATCTGTGGAGAATCCAAGCTGAGACGCTACCCGGCACCTGAAAACCTACCTTTAGCGTGTAAAATCGCAGTCTAATGCCGCCTCCGGCCGCACAACATTCCAGCGAACAAACGCCTAGATTTTGGGCGCGATTGCTGCGCATCCTGCGGCCTTCGCATCAGCACACCGCTTTTTCCGCCACCGTGTTGCTGATGGGCTCGGTGATGGCCTCGCGCTTGATTGGCTACCTTCGCGAGATGTACATCGCGTGGGCTTTCGGCGCTGGACACCAGACCGACGCCTACTTCGCCGCCTTCCAGATACCAGACTTCCTCAACTACATCCTGGCGGGCGGCACGGCGTCGATTACATTTATTTCAATCTACACTCGTCACACCTCGCGCAATGACGAGGCCGGCGCCCAACACGCCTTCAATTCCACCATCACCATCATGAGCGCTGTCGTGTGCCTGGGCACGGTCTTCCTGGAGATTTTTACTCCGCAAATGGTGCGGCTGGTTTTTCCCAAGTTCTCCGCTGACCAAGTCCAACTGTGCGTTCACCTCACCCGGATTCTGTTGCCCGGGCAGATCTTTTTCTATGCCGGTGGGATTGTCTCGGCGGTACTGCTGTCAAAGCGAATGTTTCTTTATCCCGCACTCAGCCCTGCGTTATACAACGTGTTCATCATTGCGGGAGGGGTGGTTGGTGCAAAGGCTTTCGGCATTTCATCGCTGGCCTACGGCGCACTGGCGGGATCGCTTCTGGGCCCGTTCCTCATAAACGCCATCGGCGCAGCGCAGGGCGGGCTGCGTTACCGCTTCAGCTTCGACTGGCGCAATCCCGGGTTTCGCGAATGGGTGCGGCTCACCATTCCCCTGATGCTGGGGGTTTCGCTGGTGTCGGCCGATGACTGGATTTTGCGCTACTTCGCCTCCGGCGGCGCGGGCGATATCTCGCGACTCAATTACGCCAAGCGCCTCTTCGCGGTGCCTATCTCAATTCTGGGCCAAGCCACCGGCCAAGCTTCGATGCCATTTTTTGCGCTGCTGTGGGAACAGGGAAAACGCAAGCTCTTCGCCGATACGGTGAATCACACTGTGTATCGCATATCGGCGGCTTCGTTCCTGGCGTCGGCCTGGATGATGGCGGCGGCCCTGCCCATTATCGACCTCGCATTTCGTCACGGGGAATTCACCTTTGCCGACGCACAGCAGACTGCCATCTACTTCTTCTGGTTTGCTCTATCTCTGGCGCTATGGTCAGCGCAGGCCCAGTACGCTCGGGCCTTTTACGGCGCAGGCGACACCCTGACACCCATGATTGCCAGCACGATCATCGTGGTGGCGTCACTTCCCGTCTATTGGGCGTTGTTCCATCGATACGGCGTGACCGGACTGGCAATCGCCTCTGACATCGGCATCCTGATGCACACCGTTGTGCTGGCTGGGCTACTGCATTGGAGAAAGATGGTTTCCCTGAGCGAACTGCCGGGGAGAGAGCTCATGAAGGCGCTGGCCACCGCCGTCTTCGCGGGCCTGGTGAGCTACGGCGTCTCGCGGCGATTCACGGTGCACGGCAGCCGCAATGCTGACCTGGTGTCTCTTGCTCTGATCAGCCTGACTTGGCTGGTGGCTGTGGCTGTTGGATTGTGGATCACCAAGTCGAGTCTGCCGCGAGATTTGCGTAGGAAGAAAGTGTCGGCAACGAATGTGATTCCTGAACAGGTCCTGGATAGTACCGCCGGCAGCGTAGAACCGTGAGCAAGCTTGCATGGATAAGTTACGATTGGACTGAAGAGACCTCTAGGGGGCGCCTATGCGAGGATTTGCCGTTCAGACTACGGATCAGGGAGAATCTCCGAACCCCTTAGTTCTGGAAGGCCTCAGGAAGGGGATTGCTCGGATTGGATGGGCCTCAAGCCCGGCATTTGACCTTCGGACACTTGCAGAACTCAAAAAAATCAAAAAGCTCACGAAGGAACAGCATGACGCGTGGAGAGGCAACCACTTATTCCTCGACCCCGTCGCGTCCGGGGACTTACTTTTTTATCGTAATCAGCCAGAGCGTGGTCGGGTCACAGTGGTGAAGGTGACCGGCGAGTACGAGTTCGGGTCGGGAACGCCGGATTTTCGCTCAAGTCGCACCTGCAAGATGTTTATTAGGGGCCGTCTACTCGAGGATTTCCCGGCTGAACTGCGAAGATTGCTTAGCATTCAGGGCCGATTTTATCGTATCAAGGACGAGGCTTTTGCTCGTTTCATCAAGGCCAACCGTCGACTACCCGTTAGTGCCGCACCATCGAGAACCATCGGCACTCGCAGACGGTCGGCAGCTCCTCCAAAAGAAAGGACCGGATATTCATACCTTGCGGTAGAGAGGCAGATACGAGTGAAGGAGCGGCACGAGTGCTTCAAAAAGCAGTTGAAGACTTACTTGGAAGATCGAGATCTAACGCCAGAATTTGAGAAAGATTTTATTGATGTCCGATTCTCAATCGGCCCTCGGCAGTTTTTCGGGGAAATTAAGGTTAGTACGCCTCCTTCAACAATTGAGGCTTTCCGAATGGCGGTCGGACAACTGCTGGACTATCGCCACAGTTATTTTCACGAACGATCCGCAGCAATCATGTTTCTTGATTGTAGGGTTAGCCAGGAGAAACTCGACCTTGCAACCAAGTTGGGCATCGGGGTCGTTTGTCAATTGAATGGAGCTTTTTCGTTGTGCAATCCGAAACTGCACCCACAGCTGATGAGCATTTTCCCTAATTTCGAACCGTTCGCGAAGTAACAGCGGTCAGGTAACCCGTTCCCAATGGCGGTTCGCTGGAATGGGACTTGCCGGAACACCGATAGCTGACAGCCGATAGCTACTTCACCACCCGCATGCGCGACCAGTCGTAGCCGAAGTGTTTGCCGCAATCGAGGCAGACAACATAAGGCTTCGACGTGTTGCTGGATACGCTCTCCCATTCGGTGTGACTAGTATCGTGCCGGCTCGATGACGCAGCCGAGAACGGCTTCGAGAGGTTGCTGTGCCGGCAATGCACTGCGAGCAACTGAAGCACTCTCTCCCACATGGGATAGCACCTTCTTTCCAGAGTCATTGCGCGGCGGCGAATAGCGCCGCCCGCAATTCTGAGAGTCTCTCCGGCGTGCAAGAGGAGTCAAGAAAAGGAATACCCTAGAGCATCCTCGGTAATGAGTTTCGAAACTGTTTTGACCATAGTTCTGCTTCGGGAACGATTACACCCGAGCTGCTGCCGCGGAGGTACTCGTCTCGCCAGTAGTTGTCACACTGCTCTCCTTGGACTCACCATTGGCTTTCTGTCCCGGCTTACGTATATCGATACCGCCCTTAAAATAAGCGCCATCTTCGATACTGATGCGCTGGGCGACCACATCGCCAGTAAGCGAGCCTTCGCCGCGGATGTCAACACGATCGCTGGCCGTCATGTTGCCACGGACCTTGCCTAGCACCACGATCTCACGCGCCGAAATGTTAGCGGCTACCACGCCGTTTCGTCCCACGGTTACGCGATTGCCGGGCAGGTTAATGGATCCTTCCACCCGGCCGTCAATGTAAAGCGACTCCGAACCCGTGACCTCTCCCTTGATGACCAGCGATTTTCCCAGCGTGGCCTGTTCCTGGGTATTGATCGGAGGGCTCGCCGGACGGGGCACACTCGGCGGTTCAGGAGTGGCCGGAGCGTAGCTGCGCTGCGGCTCTGGGCTCGGAGTGGGAGTCGTAGAAGGAGAATTGGTTGGTTTCCACATAATCGGTAAAAGATTCCTTTCTGAAATTGTAAGTGCTTCCACCCCAACAACCGCGGCGGTCGTCGGGGACCCGCCTTGCAGAGGCACTTGTTTTGCCAAACCCACGCTCCACAGCTCTTCTTCAGAATCCAATAGTTTGGCGCGGTTTGTGTGGGCTCATCGCTCGGCACCTGCGCCGAAACGCGTTCGTTAGCGATGTAATTATTGCTACCATACAGCGAGTTCTTATATGAGGGAATACCCCTAAGTAATTTTTCCCGCGAGCCCGGTATGCTGTTAGTAAACGGCTAGGGGAAAAGAACTACGCTGAACCGAAAAATTCTAACCGCAGATTGTGTAGTAGACCGCGGCTCGGATTCGTTTCCTGATTCCTCGCTGGCGTCCCCTGCAACTTTGCCTGAGTTTGCAATGGAAATGACTCGCCTGCCAGACCGGGATGTAATATCTATCCGCGTGATCCGCATAATCCGCGGTTGGCTTTGAGCCGAATGCTGTCCGATCAATCCATTCTAAGCCATATCGAACGCCAACCCCACCGCTCGGCGGGGTTCAAGCAGCTCGTTCGCGAGATGCGCCTACGTGGCAGCGAACGGCAGCAACTGGCCGAACGGTTGCAGGCGCTGGTGAAGAGCGCGCGGCTGATCGAAACCGGACGCGACCGTTACACGCTTGCCGAACATGCGGCCGCTCATCAGAACCTGATCGCCGGACGCCTGACGATGCATCGCGACGGCTACGGTTTCGTCATCCCCAACGCCGGACAGCGCAGCACTTTCAGCGGCGACATTTACATCAACCCACAGGCCATCGGTTCGGCCATGCATGGCGACCAGGTGCTGGTGGAGCTTGGACGCAAGCGCGACGACGGCCGTGCCGAGGGGCGCATCCTGCGCGTGCTCACACGCGGTAATCCCACCGTGGTGGGCACTTTTCATTACGGTTCGCGCCACAACTACGTGACGCCCATCGACGAGAAAGTCACCCGGGAGATCATCATTCCGCGCGGCATGGAATCGCCATCCCAGAGCGAAGGAGAAGCCCAGGCGAAGACCGCCCACCATGGCCGCACCGGAACTCCTCCTGCAAAACAATCGACGACACATCGCAAGAGGCAAGTCGCCGCCGACCGTGTGCTCGGCGAAGAGGCGCTCCGCCGCGAGTGGAGCGATCTCGAAGGCTTAGTCGTGGATGTGGAGATCACCGATTGGCCTTCGCCAGCCGACAATCCACGCGGCCGTGTCGTGGAGATTCTTGGCTACGAAGACGAATTCGGCGTGGACGTCGAGATCATCATTCGCAAGCTCCACCTGCCTCATCGTTTCCCGGCTGAGGTTCTGCAGGAGGCACAGCAGTTCGACGCGGTGATCCCATCGAGTGAGATACGCGACCGGCGAGACTATCGCGCATTGCCCATAGTGACCATCGATGGCGAAACCGCACGCGACTTCGACGACGCCGTTGCCGTCCGGCGTCTCGAAAACGGCCATTTCGAGTTGCAGGTGCACATTGCAGATGTTGCGCACTATGTCCAGGAAGGCTCGATGATTGACCTGGAAGCGCGACTGCGGGGAACTTCGGTCTATTTCCCCGACCGCGCCGTGCCCATGTTGCCGATGGAACTGTCCACTGACGTGTGCAGTCTGCGCCCGCAGGTGGACCGGCTAGTCCTGTCATGCGTGATGGAGATCGACGCGCAGGGCGAGATTGTTGGCTACACCTTGAACGAAGGGGTCATCTGCTCGACGGAACGCATGACCTACACCAACGTGAATCTCATCCTCGAAGGAGACGTCGCATTGCGCCAGCGTTATGCCAAGCTGGTCGATGTGTTTGAGCTCATGCGTGAGCTGGCGATGGTCTTGAATCGGAAACGCGTACGTCGTGGCTCCATCGATTTTGATTTGCCGGAGCCGGTTATCGAGTTTGATGAGAACGGATTGATGAAGGGAGTCACCCGCTCCGAGCGAAATATCGCAAACCGTATCATCGAGGAGTTCATGCTGTCGGCGAATGAATGTGTAGCCAGCTATCTCGAGAACAAGGGAGTTGGCTCGCTCTATCGCATCCACGAAAAGCCCGACCCCAAGCGGGTCTTTGACTTCGAGACCATCGCCGCCACCTTCGGCTATTCCCTGGGAGTGGGCGCACTGCCAGTGAAGCGCATGACAATGCGGGCTGAACGGCGCGATCGCCACAGCAACCGTCCGCACGTCGTCGAGATCCCCGAGGAAGTGCATATCACGCCGCGAATGTATCAGAAGCTGACGCAGAAGATTGCGGGCAAGCCGGAAGAACGCATCTTGTCGTACCTGATGCTGCGCTCCCTGAAGCAGGCGCGCTACTCGGAGATCAACGAAGGCCACTTTGCGCTGGCGGCACCGGTTTATACGCATTTCACTTCACCCATCCGGCGCTATCCCGACCTCATTGTGCACCGCATCCTGAAAGAGGTGCTGCGCGATTCGGCGGAGGTCGAAGAACGCCGTGTCGCCGTGGGTGTGGGAGAGATCGCGCACAGCGAATCTCCGTCGCCATGGTCGAAGCGGCAACCGCCGGTCGCGGCTACGAAGACCCGCGGCACGCACGAGAAGGAGTCCCGCACGCCTCTGGGCGGTCCGATTCCCGAGGATACGTTACATGAAATCGCAGAGGAATCCAGCCAGTCCGAACGCCGCGCGGACGACGCCGAACGCGAATTGATGGAATGGAAGAAGGTAAAGTTCATGGAAGACCGCGTGGGCGAAGAGTTCGCGGGCCTGATCGTGAGCGTCACCAAGTTCGGGCTGTTCGTGGAGTTGATCGACATGTTCATCGAAGGGCTGGTACCGCTGACGTCGCTCACCGATGACCGTTACCGGTATCACGAGAACACACGGCAGATTATCGGCGAGCGCAGCCGCAAGACTTACTCGCTCGGCGATCCCGTACGCGTGCTGGTGGATCGTATCGACCGCATGCAGAGGCGCATTCAGTTCGCATTGGTCGAGGAACGGCCCGTGCGGTCCAGGCGCAAGCATAAGAAGGCGTAAGCTATCATTCGGCTGACGAATGGCGAT
Organism: uncultured Acidobacteriaceae bacterium; assembly: GCA_963721155.1. Classification (GTDB taxonomy): domain Bacteria; phylum Acidobacteriota; class Terriglobia; order Terriglobales; family Acidobacteriaceae; genus Bog-257. The sequence goes on from CAVRID010000014.1 coordinate 549,908, forward strand.
TTGAGGCGTCTATCGTTACGTCGATTTTCTGGCCGCGGAATTAGGGGGATTTTGTGAGACAGCGATTGTTATTACTCGGCGCTCTGCTGCTGATACTGCCGCTCACCGCGCTGGCCGACGATACGCACCAGCATTACGATCCCAATGCCAAGCTCGGCGCTGTTTCGTTCCCCGTCCCGTCGTGCTCCGCTGAGGTGCAGAAGCCGTTCGAGCGTGGAGTCGCTCTGCTGCACTCCTTCTGGTACGAAGAAGCCGAGAAGCAGTTCGAGGCGGTGGCAGTTCAAGATCCGCACTGTGCCATGGCTTATTGGGGTGAGGCCATGAGCCTGTATCACCAGCTGTGGAACCGGCCCGATGCCGCCACGGTCAAGCAGGGATGGGAGCTAGTCCAGAAAGCGCAAGCCATCGGCGCCAAGACGCCACGCGAGCGAGGTTACATCGACGCCATGGCCGCTTTTTATCACAGCGATCACAGCAAATGGAACTTCGAAAAGCGAGCGACTGCCTACTCGCACGCGATGGCGAAGGTCTACGAAGGTTACCCTTCAGACCACGAAGCAGCGACGTTCTACGCGTTGTCGCTGCTCGGTTCAGAGCCCGACAACGACACTACCTTCACTAACCGAAAAAAAGCGATTTCCATCCTCAACGCTCTGTTTCAAGAAGACCCTAATGATCCCGGAGTGGCGCACTATTTGATCCATGCCTGCGACAATCCGCAGTTCGCACAGGAGGGATTGGCGGCTGCCCGCCGCTACGCGCAAATCGCTCCCGCCTCGCCGCACGCGCTGCACATGCCGTCGCATATCTTCGCGCGCCTGGGATTGTGGCAGGAGGACATCGAATCCAACCTTGCTTCCATCGCCGCCGTGCAGCACAACGAAACCGGCATGCACATGGGCGCCGAGAACCAAGTCCATGCCATGGACTTTCTGGAATATGCGTACCTACAAATTGGCGCGGACGCCAAGGCCAAGACGGTTGTTGATCAGTTGGCGAGCATACGTCCGGAAGATCTCGATCCCAGTTTGAGGGGCTACCTCAACCGGATGCGCGCGCATTTTCCCGCCATGTATGCGCTGGAGACTAAGGACTGGAAGGAAGCAGTCGCGCTCCAACCGCCGGCCGGAGCCGAGCCTTACAACCAGGCAATTACTTACTGGGCACAGGCCGTCGGAGCGGGTCACTTGCGTGACGTGGCTGCGGCGCGGCACGCGGTTGACGAGTACAACGCCATGATCGAGGCCACTCGCAAGAGCGACAAGCCTTTTGCAGTGGATGGCATGAGCACAAATCGTGACGAAGCTACTGCGTGGCTGACCTTCGCCGAGGGGCACGATGAAGAGGCCGTTGGGCTTCTGAAGTCGGTTGCTGACAAACAGGATGCCATCGGTAAAGGCGAGGTGGAATTGCCCGCGCGGGAGATGCTGGCCGATATGCTGCTGCAACTCGACCGACCGAAGGAAGCGTTGGCACAATACGAGAAATCGATGAAGATCGATCCCAACCGTTTCAACGCGCTGGCGGGCGCAGCCCAGGCTGCTACGCAAGCCCACGAGACCGAGAAGGCTGCGACCTACTACGCCACCCTGCTAAAGAACTGCGCAGACGCGAATTCTGACCGGCCGGAATTGGTGCGCGCCAAGGCGCTAGTCGCGCAGAAGTGAGAGATTGCCCCGGACGACCTCCGCGACCTTTCTACATCCGCGCGAGCGGGCCTCGCGAAAGTGCGTTTACAATCGCATAAAGCGGACATCGAAACTCCGAAACCGCTCTAGGACCCATGCGCATAGTTACGATATACAGTTTCTTTGTCCTGCTGGCGACGTCTATCCTTGCTCAGACGGCCTCATCGCCAGTCACGCCAACGCAGACCCAGGCCACCCCCGCCGCATGGCCGACGGCGCACTTCGCCGCGAACAAAGATCCCAGCGTACAAAAGGCCCTCCAGATTCTCAACGACATGATTAGGGCGCTCGGTGGAGATGCGTACCTCAATGTACGCGACACCAAGACCGAAGGACGGGCCTACTCCTTCTATCACGGACAGCCGAACAGCATGAGCCTGCTCTTCTGGCGCTTCTGGGAATGGCCTGACAAAGAGCGCATCGAGCTGACCAAGCAGCGTGACGTGATCGAACTCAATATTGGCGATAAAGGATACGAGATCACCTACAAAGGCACCGCGACCCAGGATCCGCAGCAGCTTCAGGATTACTTGCGCCGCCGTGACCATTCGCTGGAGTGGGTGATTCGCAAATGGCTGGGCGAATCGGACACCATGGTCCTTTACAACGGGACAGCAATCGTGGAACAAAACCTCACCGATCAAGTCACCATCTTGAACTCCACCAACGATAGCGTGACCTTGTCGGTTGATCCGCGCTCTCACTTGCCGGTAAAAAAAACCTATAGCTACCGCGATCCCCTCGATCGGCAGCTCGATGACGAATCAGAAGTATTCAGCAACTACCGCCTGATCCAGGGTATTCAGACCCCTTACAGCATTGTGAGACATCGTAACGGCGAAATGACGAGTCAACGTTTCATCACGTCTGTTACTTTCAATAATGGCTTCCCGCCGACGATGTTCGAGACGACCGGCCTTACTTACAACCAGCCCAAGAATGGAGAGAAAAAGTAACAATTGATACCGGAGCCTCGTCGGATAGCCGTCGCCTACCCGCGGAGGTCTTTGATGATCTCTCTTGCCGCATTCGCCCCGGAGGCCCCTGTCAGTCCAATCCCGGGATGCGTGCCCGACCCGCATAAATATAGGTTCTTGATCGGCGTTCGATACTGTGCCCAGTTCAGCAGCGGCCGCATGGTGAACAACTGATCGAGCGCCAACTCTCCATGGAAGATATGCCCGCCAGTCAGACCGTAGGTCTGTTCCAGGTCCTTCGGCGTGATCACCTCGGAGCCTTCGATCAGGCCCGGCAGGTCAGGAGCGTATTCTGCGAGAGTCTTTACCACAGTGTCGCCCAAGGCATTCCGTTGCGAGTCCCAGTCGGCGTTGCGCAGATGAAATGGCGCATATTGCATGTAGACGGACATCACGTGTTTTCCCGGTGGCGCGAGCGACTGGTCCCACAACGTAGGAATGGTGGCCTCGAGGTAGGGCCGTTGCGAGAACTCGCCATATTTGGACGCATCGAAAGCCCGCTCCAGGTAATCGATCTCAGGCGAAATCTGAATTCTTCCCGACAAGAGGGCGGCATCGCCATCCGCCACGCCCTGGAATGTCGGCAAGCCGCCAAGCGCGAGATTCACCTTGGCAACGGTGCCGTTCATCCGGTAATGCTGGAGCTGCTGCAGGAAACTAGGATCCAGATATCGAGGATCGACCAGTCCTAGCAGAGTGCGCTTTGGGTCGGCGTTCGAGATGACCATCCGAGCGGCGATCTCATCACCATTGGCAAGAACAACTCCAATCGCGGCTCTGTCCTTCACTTTGATATTTACGACTTCGCAGGACGTACGGGCCTCGGCTCCGGCTTGTTTCGCTGCCGAAACCATGGCCGCAGTAAGTGCGCCAAGTCCTCCCACAACGTAGGATGAACATCCTGCCGGGTTTCCATCCGCGGCGCAGCGCAAGAGCAACGTTGCACTGGAACCTGCAGACCACGGGCCTAGAAACGTTCCGAAGATCCCCTGCGCGGCGATCGTCCCACGCAATAATTCCGTCTCAAACCACTCGGCCACAAGGTCGGCGACAGGCATGGGCCCCCAGCGCATCATGCGATAGAGATCCTTCTCGCCCAAGCCATGTACCTTGCGGCCAGCCTTCAGCAATTCCCACAGACTACCAGCTGCCGGCGCTTCCAGATCGGGCGGCGTCATGGTCATCAGCAGATTGGCGACCTCGCCGATCCGGGCCAGAGATTTCTGAAATTCACCGTATTTCGTGGCGTCCTTCTGCGAAAAGCGGGTGATCTCCTTTTGCGATCTTCCGATGTCGCTATACAGGACGAGGGGCTTGTCGTCACTCGATAGGGACAGCACTCGCACATCCGGCGTGTAGATCTTCAGGCCATGCCTTGCTAGATCCATGTCTCTCACAATGTCAGACCTCATCGGTCCAGTGTTGTGAGCGAGCCGGGAGCAGCGAAAGCCAGGATGGAATTCCTCGGTGATCGCGCAGCCGCCAACCGTCGGGCGGCGCTCCAGGACGAGCGGCTTGAATCCGGCCTTGGCGAGATAGAACGCGGTGACCAGCCCATTGTGTCCGGCGCCGAGGATTACGACGTCGCGAGTCTGCGGCATCGCTAATTGTTCCCCTTCGCGTTCTTAAGGATCTCCAGTGCCGCAAGCCGTCCCGGTGCGCCCATAATGCCGCCGCCCGGATGAGTGGCCGATCCGCACATCCAGAGGTTCTTAATGGGCGACTTGTATTGCGCAAAGCCAGGCACCGGGCGCAAGAAGAACAACTGCTCCAAAGAGAGCTCGCCCTGGAAGATATTTCCCTCGGTCAGCCCGAACTCCCGCTCGAGATCGAGAGGCGTCACGATTTGGCGACCAACAATGATTTTCTTGAGGTTGGGTGCGAACTCGGAAATGGTGTCAATCACATTGTCGCCAAACGCCTCGCGCTTCTCATCCCACGTTCCCTCTTTCAACTTGTAGGGCGCGTATTGCACAAAGCACGACATCACGTGCTTACCCGGAGGCGCGACCGAAGGATCGGTGAGGCTAGGGATAACCATGTCAATGTAGGGTCGCCGCGAATAGTTACCGTATTTGGCGTCGTCGTAGGCACGTTCCATGTAGTCCACGCTGGGTGAAATGGAGATAGCGCCGCGCAGATGATGTCCTTCGCCCGGCAGACAGGTGAAGTCGGGCAAGCCATTGAGCGCAAGGTTGACTTTTCCGGACGAGCCGCGGTACTTGTACCGCTTTACCTCGTCGCGAAATTCGTCGCTCAGGTACTTGGGATCGAGCATCTTCAAGAATGTGAGATTAGGATCGACGCTCGAGGAGATGACGGAAGCGTAATACTCATCCCCGCTCGTGGTTGCGACTCCCACAGCTTTACCGTCGCGGACCAGAATCTGCGCGATCGCAGTCTGCGTTTTGATTTCCACACCAAGCTCTCGTGCCGAATCGGCGATTGCGTTGGAGATCGCTCCCGTGCCCGCCGCGAGCGAAGCCCCAGGCACGAAACGCGCCGTCGATCTCGCCCATGTAGTGGTGCAGCAGCACATAGGCCGTGCCTGGCGAGCGCACTCCCAGGAACGTACCAATGATTCCCGAGGCCGACATCGTCGCTTTCAGCACATCGGTTTCGAACCACTGATCGAGAAAGTCGATGGCGCTCATGGTCATGAGCTGCACCTGGTTGTACTTGTCTTCACCGCTGAGGTCTTTGAAGCGGCGGCCGAGGAAGAGCAGCTTGAACAGGTCCTTCGGGTTCAGCGTGGTCGGATCGGGGGGCACCATCCCGAGAATCGGCTTTACGAAGCGGCACATCTGCAGCATGGCTTTGCCGAACTCTTCGTAGGCTTCGGCGTCGAACTTGGAGTGACGTCGAATCTCGCGCATGGTCTTGCCGTGATCGTTCACCCGCCACAAGTAGTCGCCATTCAGCATCGGCGTGAAGGTGCCGTCCAAGGGAAGGATTTCGAGACCGTGCCGGGGAAGGTCGAGGTCACGGATGATTTCGGGCCGCAGCAAAGAGACCACGTACGAGCACACCGAAAACTTGAAGCCGGGAAAGATCTCTTCCGTAACCGCGGCGCCGCCGAGGACGTGACGGCGCTCCAGCACCAGAACCTTCTTCCCGGCGCGTGCAAGATATGCGGCGTTCACCAGGCCGTTGTGCCCACCGCCGATGACGATGGCATCGTATTTTCCTGAGTTCTTGGGGCCCATGTTTTTCCGGGTACAGGTTTTCAGCGCTTCATTACGCGTATGGTCGCCCGTAATGGGCGCTCCGTTACGCTGCATTTTGTGCGACGGGCCTCATTCTAAAGGCTGGCGGTGGATTTGTCGTTAGCAGCTGGAACCGGTTCGGAGGGCTGCTCTGCGTTCGGGCGTTGTCTGATTGCCTTGTCGCCTGAATCTTTCTTTAACGTTAAAGCATCTTATGTGTGTCGGATTCAGGAGGAACATCATGGTTACCGTCAGGCAGTCCGAGGAGCGCGGACACAACAATCACGGTTGGCTCGATACGCATTTCACATTCTCATTTGCAGATTACTTCGATCCCAAACATATGGGTTTTCGGGACCTGCGCGTGATCAATGAGGATTGGATCAGCGCTGGTAAGGGTTTCGGTATGCATCCCCACCGCGACATGGAAATCATCACCTACATGATCGAGGGTGAACTGAACCATCGCGACAGCACGGGGCGCGGAGCAGCGATCAAGCAGAACGATGTGCAGCGCATGTCGGCAGGCACCGGCGTCATGCACAGCGAGGTCAATCAGTCCAGGAAACCGGCACACCTGTTGCAGATATGGATCCTGCCGGAGGAGGAAGGGCTGAAGCCCAGCTATGAAGACCGCACTTTCCCTGCGGAAGAGAAGCGGAATAAGCTGCGTCTGATCGCGTCGCATGACGGACGAGATGGCTCGACCAGGATCAATCAGGACACCAGCGTGTATGCTTCGCTGCTCGACGGCGGCCAGAAGCTGGATCTCGAGCTACAGCCCGGCCGGCATGCCTGGGTGCAACTAGTCAAGGGAGAACTTGATGTGAACGGTTCCAAGCTGGCGAAGGGCGACGGGGCCGCGATCAGCGGGGAAACTAAGTTGCAACTGACCAGCGCGGGCACCAACGGCGAGGCGGAGTTCCTGCTGTTTGATCTCGCATAATTCCGGTGCGATCTGCGGCGCGATGCGGAAGCTATCCCATCGCGCCATTCGCAGCTACCATCTTGATGTGGCAGAACGAAAACCACAATCCACTTACAACCGGTCGGGCGTGTTGGCTTGGATCAGCGACACATTCCGCCGTCGCGGCTTATTTGGAGCCTGTCGCTACTACGCGGCAGGCACGGTTGAGTTGTTAAGAGACCTCACGCCGGCGCGCAGAAAATCGCGTTACGGCGACGTCGATTACGACTTCGAGCATAGCGTTGACACGACATGGGCAAACGTTAGTTTGCGCACTCGGATTCGCGAGTTGCTTTCCGGAAGGGCAGATATCAGCCCTCGGAGCCCGCGCTGTTTCACGAGATTCTCGATTCCATGCCCGGTCGCTGTGGATGGACTCACGTTCATCGATCTCGGCTCCGGCAAGGGGACGAACGTTGCTCATGGCTTCGGAGTATCCCTTCCGGCGAATCATCGGCGTGGAAATTCTTGCGGAATTGAACGAGATGGCGCAGCGAAACATTGCGCACTATCGAAGCGAACGGCAGAAGTGTTTCAAGATTGAATCACACGTCGGCGATGCCCGTTCCTTTAAATTTCCTCCCGAAGCCTTCGTGCTCTACCTGTTTAATCCCTTTCCCGAGTATGTGCTGCGTGATGTGCTGGCAAACCTGCACCGATCGGTCACGGACTTACCACGCGAGGGCTACGTGATCTATCACAATCTGGTGCACGAGAATGTCTTCGCCGACCAAGGCTGGTTGCAACCCATACATCGGACGCACCAGTTCGCGATCTACAAAACAGCTGGCGGCTGATCCCAGGGCACTTTCCTAGAACGTGAACTTGGCGGCGAACTGAATGCCCCGCGGGCCGCCTCCGCCGAGAAATGGGTTCCCAATACCAACATCGCCGGTGGCGGTTAAAGCGTAATACCCGATACCGCGTCCGTTACCCCCAATTCCGTTGACTCCCGGATCAGCGATGAAGTTGGGCAACTCCGGGTTGGCGAAGTTAGGATGATTGAAGAGATTAAAGAACTCGGCACGCAGCTGCAGGTTGACACGCTCGGTGATTGCCGTGTCCTTGAAGACCGAGAAATTAAACTCCTTGAAGCTGGGTCCAACTAGAGAGTTGCGTCCAAGGTTGCCAAAGTGACGGGTACCGGCAAGGCAATTACTGTCGCCGGTAGACGTTGTCGCCGTGGTGTTTCCGAACGTACACGGAACCTGGAAATTGGCCAGATTGAGGAAGTTGTTGGGAGCGTTGCCGTACTGAATTGGCCCCACGATCTGCGGACGGTCGAAGCCTTCTCCAGAGCCCGAGTAGTCTCCCTCGAAATTGTAGTTGAGGGTAAACGGCTGTCCGGTTTGCACAGTGGCAACTCCATCGAAACCCCAACCATTCTTCAGCTTGGTGTACGACCCAGTTGACTTGGGAAGCTGATAAACAAAGTTCCAGCTAAAACGCTGGCGAATATCGAAGTTGGAATTGCCGCGCTCGGCCTGCGGATCCAAACTGTTATTAGGCTGCGAAGCGTTGGGAATGAAATCTTCCAGGTCGCTGGCGTTATCGATGGAGTGCGACCAAACGTAGTTCGCCTGTGACGAAAAGCCGTGCCATGAAGTCACGTGCAGGCTGGCCTGAAGCGCATTGTAAGTGGATCCCGCGGTTGATTCTTCCTGGTTCACGTAGAAGAAATTCGGGAATGCGGTTCTGGGCACGTTACCTCCGCTATCGAAGCCGGCGATCGGACAATTAGGCGGCGTAAAGCCACCGGCGCAGCCTCCTGTCGGACTTGTGTCGTAGGCAGTAATCTGCGCCTGGCTGGGCTGGTTGATATCGCGGAAGCGGAACAACTTTGTTCCCTTGGAACCGACGTAGGCGAGTTGAAACATGATCTTGTTGGTGATCGCCTGCTGAATATTCAGGTTCCAATTCTGGACGTAAGGAGTTCGTATATTGGGGTCAACTCCGAAGAAGCTGCCGAGCGGAGACGGGTTGACATACACGGGCGATCCTGTGGTGATTGGCCCTGACGTCGCGCCGGCAAACGAGATTGGTGCAATTCCGACACCGACGTATGCGGGCCCGGGGCAAAAAGTACAATTATAGGGGATGTGCCCGAGGAACATGTCCTGTGAGAAGGCATCGTAGAAAACGCCATATCCGCCGCGGATCACGGTCATACCTTTGCCGCCCAAGTCATACGCGAATGCGAAGCGCGGAGCGAAGTTGTTGTAGTCGGGGTTGTAAAGATTCGAGGGACCACCAGAGGCTCCCACTTGCGCCAAGGTTCCACCGTTCGCGGGCAGCAGCCGGTAGAAGAGATTATTCTTCTCGCCCGGCACGCCAAAGTAATCCCAACGCATTCCGAAGTTCAGCGTTAGACGCGACGTCCAGCGAAAACTATCTTGCGCATAGAGTCCCTGACTGTTCTCGTATTCATGCCGATCAGTGTTACCGGCGGCCTGACTCCCACCTGAGGGAAGTCCTTCCAGGAACGATGTGAGATCGCCGAAGCTGAGCTTGCCACGGAAATTGGAGTCCTGAACAATCGCAATCGACGTCCTGCGGAATTCGTATCCGAACTTGATATCGTGGCGGCCAATCTTCCAGGAATAGTTGTCGATGAAGTGCCAGTTCGTGTCCACGCGCTGCCGGGGAACGCCGGCGCTAGCGCCAATCCTGGAAAAGCCTCCAACCGAGATAAGCGGCAATCCTCCATCGAACGAGGACGTACCCGTGTTCAATCCAATCGAGGCTGGATCGAAACTACTGTCTTGCGGGAAGAACCCCTCGGCGAAACGATTCCATCCAAAGCGGGCTTCGTTGACTTGGGCTGAGTTAATGATCTTCACCCACGAAAGCGCGACCAGTTGCACGCGCGTCGGCGTGACCGTATTGAATCCTGGCAGAAGACCGCCCGCCAGCTGCGCGAAAGGAAAGCTCTGGTTGCTATTACCGTAGTAATACCGGCCGGAGATATTGTTATTTAGGTTGGGATTGTAATCAACCTTAGCGATCAGACTATCTATGTTATTGAGGAATCGCGTGGACGTAGCTAGGTTAGGTGAGGTGCATCCCGTCAGATCACTTGCTGCACCGGCGATGTTGGGTGATGGCCAGGGGTTGCGAGCCAGCAAGTTGAGCATGGGCTGACTGACGCTGCTACCTAGGCTCGCTATGGTTTGCGCAACCAAGGCCGGGTTCGGAACACAACTCAGGCCCGCTTGCGCGCCGCTTTCCCGCTGACCTTCATAGTCGAAGAAGAAGAACGCCTTGTCCTTCACGATCGGACCGCCCAGGGCACCGCCGAACTGATTGTTGGTGAATGGATTCTTGGGCTGACCAACGAAGTTGAAATAGTTGCGGGCACCGAATGCGCCGCTGCGATAGTACTCTAGCGCCGAACCATGCCACTGGTTGGTGCCGCTCTTAGTCACGATGTTGACGATGGCGCCGCTATTGCGGCCGTACTCTGCCTCATAATTCGAGAGCACGTGCAACTCGCCGACGGCGTCGATGGGCAGAATGGTAGCCGGGTCGCCGAAAACCCCGGCTTCGTTGATGGCCGGATCATTGCGGTAACCGTCGTTCATGTCGGTACCGTCGAGCAGGTAATTGTTGGAGCGACCGCGCGAGCCATTCATGGAGAACTCACCGAACGAACCGGGCGAGTCGCTAATCTGATCGGGCGAACCCGCCACTCCGGGGTTGAGGTAGATCAATTTGGTGTAATCGCGGCCATTGACCGGGATGTTCTCAATCGTCTGCGAAGTGAGAATCCCACCCAGTTCTGCGCTCGTGGTGTCCACTTCCGGCACCTCGCCGGTCACTTCGACGCGCTCCGCTACTTCCCCAGGCTTCAACGCGACATCCACGCGGCGCTCGCTGGCAACATCGACCGCAACGTTGCTGGTTACTGACGTTTGAAAGCCGCTCTGCGTAACGGTGACAGAGTACTTCCCAAACGGCAGCTCGGGAGCGCTGTACGTACCATCGGCGCTCGTCTGCGTGGTGCGCTCTAATCCGGTGTCGACATTACGAACTTTGACCGTGGCGCCGGGAACCACGGCACCAGAAGTGTCTGTAACTGTTCCGAGAACCGTTCCGCGAAAGGTTTGCGCGGGAACCAGGGTAGCTGCCAGTAGCAGCATCAGGACGAGAAACACGAAGCTCTTGCAGTTCATGATTCGCCTCAGATGTGGTGAGAAGCTATTGGGCGACGATTATAAATAACGACAGCCTGAGGTGAACAAAAATCGGGAGAAGGGTGCCGCGAACACCACGGGCCGAATTGGCCAGCCGTAGTTCGAGCTAACTCAGCGGCGGGTGCTTGCGGTGCCAGTCCGTACGTGCCTGGTACATTTCAGCGGCAGCGATCACCGCGTCATCGTTCAGCACCTGGCCGAGGAATTGAATTCCAATGGGCAACCCCCCTTTGGTAAACCCACACGGTACGCTTAGCGCCGGCAAGCCACACAAATTGCCGATGCCCCCGATCGGGTCGGCGAATGCCAAGTCAGTTTCCAGGTTGGCATTGAGGGGAGATGCGCCGATGGGTTGCGAGGGAGCAATCAGTACGTCGAACTGCTGAAAGATCGCGTCCATCTTTTGCTGCAGGATTCGGCGGATGCGCTGGGCGCGGATAAAGTCCTGGCCCGAGACTGTTTGCGCCGCGTAGCCGCCAATGCGGCTTAGTGGATCGCTGAGTTGCGCCACGTCTCCCGATTCGATCAGTTTTGAGAACGCGGAGGCAGCTTCAACGTTAATCACTATACCGCCAGCGGTTTCGAACGGACCTTCGGGTAACTGAACGCTACCGATGGCTGTTCCCGCTTGCTGTAGCACCGCGACCGCCTGCTCGAATGCAGCGGCCACATCCGGGTCGGGCTTCTCCCATGCTTTTTCGATTCTGGCGATGCGCAATGGTTTTGGCGGAGCAGCGTAGCTGAAACGCGCTTCGGCTTCAGGAAGTGAGCCGGCGTCGAGGGGATCGTGTCCGCTGGCAGCAGCCAGTACTACGGAGCAGTCGTCGGCTGTGCGACACATGGGGCCGATCTTATCCATTGAATAGGAAAGCGCCATGGCGCCGCCGCGGCCAACTCGGCCGAAGGTCGGGCGCAATCCCGAGACTCCACAGAAGGCTGAAGGGCAGACAATTGAGCCCCAGGTTTCTGTACCGATGGCGAACGCCGCCATGCCGGAGGCGACGATTGCACCCGAACCGCTGGATGATCCGCAGGTCCAGCAGTTCATGTTCCAGGGATTCCTGGCCGCTCCCGTAGCCGATGCGGCGGCGAAGCGATAACCCAACCCGCCAGCCAATTCGATCATTGCCGCCTTGCCGAGCAATATGGCGCCAGCATCTCGCAGCTTGCGGATGACCGTTGCATCCTCATGGAAGACCTGGTTCTGATAGGGTCGCGCCCCCCACGTTGTGGGATATCCGGCAACCTCGAGCAGATCTTTCGCGGCATAAGGAATACCGTGCAACGGCCCGCGATAATGCCCCTGGTCGATTTCGTCTTGAGCCTCATGAGCTTGCTGCAAAGCGAGGTCCGGCATCAGCATGGCGAATGCATTCAACTGATGGCCATATCTTTTGCAGCGGGCGAGATATGCCTGGGTGAGCTCCACAGGCGACAACTGGCGGGTGCGAATGCGTTCACTTAACTCGCGGACAGATAGGTACAGCACATCTTCGCTGATCGCCATCAGTCGCGACTCCCTTCGGAGCTCTCGACGTCAGTGAATTTAAGCACCGTCGCCGGCTGATTGGAGTTCTCGAGCGGAAAAGCCCGAAATGCCGCCAGCGGCTTCTGACCTTCCATCACCAGGCGATGCAGATCCCGCTTTTGTTCTTCGCTAAGACGCTTACCGTACGTTTGAATAATCCATTGATACTTCAGTTCGCCCTCAGCCTGGAGATCGGACGGGAGAGCAGTTGGAGGCTGCAGCGTTTGATTGGTAGATGGCGTTGGCTGGGGTGCGGGTTCCTGAGACAGCAACGACACAGGCAGAACCGCCGCGGTGGTGACTGCGACGGCCGCGCGGCGTGCAAACTCCCGACGTGACAGTTGGCTACTGGGCTGCGCTTCTTGGTGCGAGTCGGCAGATGATGATTCGGGCATGAAGACTGTCCTCCGGCACAATCTATGGGAAACGCGCAAGCCTAATGGAAAGAGGATAGCGCGTCAATCGGAGGGAGAGATGCTAGCGTGTGCGGGGTTGCTGCTCAGGGCCGGTTGCTGGCTGGTCAAATGAGCAGTTGAATCCCATGTTGATTAGGATTCTGACGGGCTGACCGTCTTTGTGGGCTGGATCGAAGTGCGAATTCTCAAACCCTTCGCGAACCTCCGGGTCCCTCTCCAAATGCAATCCTTTGGGGCTGAGGACCTTGAACCAATTCACCGATCCGTCGGCGTTCACGATCAACTGCACTACAACTCTCTTTTGATGGCTCGCCTCGAGGGCCTGTCTTGCCTTGGGGCAAATGATTGCGACATTAGGATCGGTGGACGAGGCATTCGCGGTCGGAACCGCAACCGTTTGGGAAATAGCACTGGCAGTGATCGCAAGTAAGAACAACAGGACTTGAAAACCCATAGTCTCAGATCACTACCGTCTCATGATATTCGCCATAAACGCGGCGCATGGCATCGGAGATTTCACCGACCGTGGCGTTCGCCTCAACGGCTTCCACGATTGGGGGCATCAGATTTTCAGTGTTTCGTGCTGTGTCTTCCACTTTCGTCAGCGCCGCCTGCCATTTTGCCTGGTCGCGCTTGGCGCGCACTGCTCGCAAACGCTCCACTTGTTTGCGTTCTAAAGACTCATCAATGTGCTGCAAAGGAATCGGCTTTTCTTCCTGCAGTTCGAAAGCGTTCACACCGACCACGATTGATTGGTGCCTGTCGACAGCCTGCTGATACTCGTACGCGGCATTTTGAATTTCCTGCTGGATGAATCCCCGTTCGATGGCCTTCAACGTTCCACCCATAGCGTCGATCTTGTCGAGATATTCGCGCGCCTGAATTTCGATCTGGTTGGTCAGCGATTCGATGTAATACGAGCCCGCCAACGGGTCGACCGTCTGTGGTGCGCCTGACTCATGGGCGATGATCTGCTGGGTGCGGAGGGCGATACGGGCTGACTGTTCGGTAGGCAGCGCCAGAGCCTCGTCAAAGGAATTGGTGTGCAGCGATTGCGTCCCGCCCAACACCGCCGCCATGGCCTGCAGCGCGGTGCGGACAATGTTGTTCTCCGGTTGCTGCGCGGTAAGCGTCGAACCCGCGGTCTGCGTATGGAAACGCAACATCAGAGATTTTGGATTCTTGGCGCCGAAATGGTCGCGCATAATGCGAGCCCACATGCGGCGGGCGGCGCGAAACTTCGCCACCTCCTCCAGAAAATTGCTATGGGCATTGAAAAAGAATGACAGTCTCGGCGCAAAGTCATCAACACCGAGTCCCGCATCAATGGCCGCCTGAACATAACTAATGCCATTGGCCAGGGTGAATGCGACCTCCTGCACCGCCGTGCATCCGGCTTCGCGCATGTGGTAACCGGAAATAGAAATCGTGTTCCACTCGGGCACGTTCTCGTGTGCGTAGGAAAAAATGTCGGTGATGATGCGCATGGCCTGCGCCGGCGGATAGATATAGGTCCCACGCGCGATGTATTCCTTCAGCACATCGTTTTGCACAGTGCCGGAAAGTTTGCGCACGTCGCGTCCAGTGCGCCGCGCGGTCACGATGTAGAGCGCTAGCAGAATCGAAGCCGTGGCGTTGATCGTCATTGAAGTTGAGATCTTCTCCAGGTTGATGCCGTCGAAGAGCCGCATCATGTCTTCGATGGAGTCAATCGCGACGCCAACCTTCCCCACCTCGCCCATCGCAAGTGGGTTGTCGGAATCAAGCCCAATCTGTGTTGGCAAGTCGAAGGCTACACTCAACCCTGTCGTGCCATTGCTCAGCAGGTACTTGTAGCGGCGGTTCGATTCTTCGGCATCGCCCATGCCTGCGTATTGCCGCATGGTCCACAACCGTCCGCGATACATCGTGGCTTGCACGCCACGGGTATAGGGGAATTGCCCCGGGAAGTTGAGATCACGGTCATAATCCCAGCCTTCCAGGTCGGCCGGAGTATAAAGCGGATGAATGCTGATGTGAGAGGAGGTTTCTTGCTCGGGCGCCAGCTTGGTGGCTACCGCTGCTTTTTGTTTGTCTTCGGGCATAAGAGTGGGCCCTCTATATCTGTAGGAACACTTAAGTATGAACTCGAGAGGCTGAGGATGCTATGACGCGGGTCACAATTGCCCGGGCAGCAGCAGTCCGGGTCAATCCTCAAGGCTTTTGCTTACCTTCTTGACTTACGGCGAGACCTGGTGAAGGAACTCACGCCGAAGTACAAGAAGGCCAGCGCGAATGCCGCCGCCAGGAGCATCTTGCCAAGTCCGCCCTTACCACCAGCATGACGATGATATTCCCGAACGGCCGCCCCGCCGCCGACTGCGGCAAGTACCAGGAACAGGAGTCCAGTAACTTCCAGCCAGAGCACGTGCAGCACATGGCCCACGCTTGCGAGCGTAACCCTACTTCCCCTGTAAACCGCTCGTATCCAGCGATTCTCGCCCGTTTTACGGCCCGCAACGCGCAGAAATGCCCGGCCCTGAGTACCAAAATTGCGGGATGACATGCCTTTTACCTTTCCCTCTGCGCTGCTGCCAAGGTTTCGCCATGCCCCGGCCCTTCATTTTATCAGCGGATTTCCGCAACACGGGGAACTGTCGCGGACGTTTGCGCTCAAAGATCACAAAACTCCGGTCGCTGGGCCGGCATCTAAATCAATTAAGCTGAAGAGTGGCGGCGAGCTAAAAGGTCTAGGTGCAATTGTGGATCAACGACTAAAAAGCCTGATGGAACAACTCGGTGAAGCGATCAACAACTCGCTCTCCGATTCCGAACAGATCGCGGAGGTCATAACTCGTATCAAGTCTGATGGGTATGATGTATTTCTCGTACTGGAGGCGACCATCGGGTTCAACGAGCGCGAGGACGCCTCGCAGCCTGCCGTAATAAACGACCAGCGTTCAACTGCCGACTTTCATGTGACGTCGCAGGATGTGAAGTTTCTGAAATCGCTTCACATCAAATTCGACGACGAAAAGTAGCGTCGAGTTTCGGGCATCTGGGCTGACACGTCCCGAACCACAAGCGGTGTGCTAACATTCCACTTCGCCTGTGGGTCGGCACGCGCCACCAAGGGCGCAGTCAGCCCTCCAAGCAACAAGCGCTCTTAGAAATCCCCTTGGGGAATTTAGTGCTTCGGGAACCAGGATGAGAGAGACCCTCGGAGTCTTACTGGCGGGAGGAGCGGGCGAGCGTCTGTATCCGCTAACGCGCGATCGCGCGAAGCCGGCCGTCACCTTCGGCGGAATTTACCGCATCATTGACGTCACGCTTTCCAACTGCATCAACTCCGACCTGCGAAAAGTCTATATCCTCACACAGTACAAAGCGCTGTCACTCAATCGGCACATCCGCGAAGGATGGGGCAACATCGTGGGACGTGAACTGGGAGAGTTCATCGAGATTCTGCCGCCGATGAAACGGGTCAGCGAGAACTGGTATATGGGCACGGCCGATGCGGTGTACCAGAATCTTTATTCGATTGGCTCCGAGCAGCCTCGTTTCGTACTGATCCTGTCGGGTGATCACATCTACAAGATGAATTATGACTTGATGCTGCGTCAGCATAAGGATTCGGGCGCGGATGTCACCATCGCCACCATCCTGGTCGATCCATCGGAAACGAAGCATTTTGGAGTGGTCGAAATTGATCGCACTGGCCGAGTTGTCGGTTTCCAGGAGAAGCCCGAGGAAACTGACCTGCGTTCGCCGTACAACCCACGAATGGTCTCGGCTTCGATGGGCATTTATTTGTTTAATACCGATGTGGTTATTCCCGCGCTGCTGAAAGACGCGGAAGACCAGACTTCGCGCCACGATTTTGGGCATAACATCCTGCCTCACATGGTGGACGACTACAAAGTGTATTCGTTCAACTTCATCGACGAGAACAGGAAAGAGGCGCTTTACTGGCGTGATGTGGGAACTCTGGAAGCGTATTACGAAGCCAACATGGACTTGGTGTCCGTGGCCCCGGTCTTCAACGTCTATGACTTCGCGTGGCCGATTCGTACCCATATGCGGCAATATCCGCCGGCCAAGTTCGTCTTCAGCGATCCCGGACGTACCGGAGAAGCGCATGACTCGATTGTCTCGATGGGCTGCATTATCTCGGGCGGGTCAGTACGCAACAGCGTGCTCTCCCCCGACGTTCGCGTGAACTCCTACTCGGAGATCGACACCAGCATCATCTTTTCGCATGTAAACGTCGGGCGCCACTGTCGTATCCGCAAGGCCATCATCGATCGCGACGTGGATATCCCCGAGGGCACCGTTATCGGCTACGACATCGAGGCGGACCGCCAGAAATATCACGTCACCGATAGCGGCATCACGGTGGTGACGCGCGATTATTCGCTGTTCGAAAATCCCATCACGGTAGACTACTTCACGTCAGAGTGAGCCGAGTCTGGAGACTTACCGCGGGCGTAGGTTCGTTACTGCGCTTGAGCTGATTCTGCGGTCGCAAAATAGCACGCCGATTGTGGGCTGCCGCGTAAGACGGCATAAAGCTTTACCACCGTGTCGGGTTTTACCATTCGCGCATACCCGGCATAGCCAATGTAGCCGTCCTTGATCCAGTGATTGTCCACTAAGGTCATGGGACGCCAACCGCCGACGGCACCAAGGCCAGTGATGACTCCAGCCTCCGTGATCACAATCGCAGATGGGGGACGCTGGTGCTCACGGTCCCAGACCCAACCTGCAACGCGGAGGGCCGGTGTTTGCCCGCTTCCCGCTACCGCAGCCATGGAATCCACCATGCCGGTACACTCCGTCGGAGAAGCTAATTTGTAAACCGATTCCAGAGGCTTGCCGATTTGCGTATACGCGTTATCCGAATAGGCCGACAACCCGTTCTTCTCCATGAACTGAGCCTCGGCGGCCACGGCACCAGGGTTCGTGATGGCGGCCTTCGCGAATTGCAGGTCATCGCGTACTCCGACGAACATCGCTGTTGCGGCCACATTGATCTGGAATCCACGTATTCTTGCTCCGCGTATGTCGTTGCGCGTGATGTGAGATGACCAGACGATGATGCCCAGGATGCATATCTGGACCACAAGAAACCGCACCTGCTTCTTCGTCATGACCGAATCGGACATCAACAGCAGCAAGCCCAGACAGCACCAGAATAAAAGCGCGAAGGTGTGATATCGCGAGGCGAAAGCCTGCCGAATGCCGAAATTCAACCGGCCCAATGACGTAATGAAAGCGGTTCCAAGACAAAAAAGCAGGATAAGCACAAGCAGGACTGGGAAGGGACGGCCAGCTCGGAGGTATGCGCGGAAGCGGAAGAGCACGAAAACCGCGGCCGCCAAACCTCCGATTCCAATAAGCGTCGCCAGAGGAACGTCGTGCCGCACCCATGGACTTCCGAAGTATGTAGCGATGTACTGCAGGATTTCGAGCGGCGTCCGCATCGATGAGACGGGATCGCCGTGGCCCAGTGGACGATGGTAATCGTGCAGATAAAGCGCCGTGCTGACTGTTCCCGTGATCAGGAAGCTCAGCACCGCCAAGCGAGGTAACCGAAGCAGTAGCGCTGCAGCCACCAGCAAGGGCCACAAGAGATTTCCGTTCGCCAGCGAATAAGTCGCTCCCAGCGCCGCCAGGATAGAGAACAGGAGATAGACCCATGCGTGCCGATCGTCAGATCGTTCGGAATGCTTCCAGTAAAGCATCAGACCCACGAATGACAGGGTGGAGAATAGCTCCAGCAGGATGAAGCAGATTGAAAAGCCGATGACCAGGTTCTCCCACTGGGTGGGCCAAAAAAGGCAAAAGGCTGCCATGCCGACGCCGGTGCGCCAGACAGTGCCGCGCCATCCTCCGAGCGCTCGCATGCTCCACGCCAGCACCATCAACAGCAGGAATTGCGTTACCAGAATACTGGTTAGCAAGAATTTCTGCGTAGCTCGAAATAGAAGGAGGTCGGCCGCCAGGAATAGTTTAGAAACCACCATCCTGTGTTCGTTGTGTTGCGTCCATAGCCAGGCCGGGGACAAGGGATTCATCCCTTGCATGGCAGTGTCGATCTGCTCCCATCCGTCGGTCGATGGCAGGCTTGAGTAACTGGCGATGACCATGTACACGGCAGCGCCCGCGGTCAGAAGGCCGACGAGGAGGATGGCATATGAAAGAACAGCAGAGGCGGGGGATCGGTAAGAATTTCGATTGCTCAGCAGAGTGAGGTTATCTGGGGTCACCGCCGAATTCACTGTGTGACCATCCACGCTTTCACCGTCACCGCCCCGACGCACCACAGCAGCGCATCTTCCACGTGCTCTCGCAACGACTGGTTGGTAAAGATGTTTCGCAGGGGGGCGCCTTCGGTCAGGCGCGCGGCCAACTCAGTCAAGATACCCTGATAGCGATCTGGCATGTGCAGCTTGGTGGCGCGCACCAGATCGTCAAAGACCAGCAGACAGTCCAGAATGACGCCATCCGGGTCAGCTTGTTGGGAGTTGATCCGATACAGCGCCTCGGCCACATCGCAAAATGTTTCGATGGTTTCCGGCGGAGGACCAAACCCCGCCATGCCCGGATCGAGTGCCAGCGCCTTCGCAGCCAGCTTTGGATGAACGAAGAATACGACCCGCCCGCCGGAAGTAATGGGCCGTTCGTCATTGCCGCCCACTGCCAACAAAGTGTAGAACTGCGGACCGTCGTGGCGGGCATCGACACGAAATCCGATCAGGAGCAGTTCTTCATGTACTCGAGGATGAAGAACGGGTAACTCAGGCATGGAGGAATATTACAGTTGCCGGTTGCCAGTTGTCAGTGGCCAGTTGCACGGGGCAGTCTTGACAGGCCTTTTGGTCTCTTCTGGCCAACTCGCTGGTGCACCGACCAATCGAATTTCCGCAACCAGGCGCAGCCGTTGTCATCTACTCTGTAGCTATGGGAAACACTTTTAAGACAGCGTTGCTGCTGACCGCATTGACGCTTTTCCTGCTGTTTATGGGCCAAATCTTCGGCGGCCAGCGAGGTATGGTAATTGCCCTCGCGCTGGCTGTCGTCATGAATTTTGTTTCGTATTTCTTCAGTGACAAGATCGCTCTGGCCATGTACCGGGCGCAGCCCGTCACTCGTGAACAACTGCCGCGCGCTTATCAAGTCGTCGAACGGCTTACCCAGAAGATCGGCATCCCCATGCCGAAGATGTACGTTATCCCCACGGATTCGCCCAACGCATTTGCGACTGGGCGCAACCCACAACACGCGTCCGTCGCTGTCACCCAAGGGATTCTGGATTTGCTCACCGACGAGGAATTGGAAGGCGTGTTGGCACATGAACTGGGACACGTGAGGAACCGCGACATCCTGATTAGCTCGATCGCCGCAACCTTGGCAGGCGCGATCACGATGCTTGCCCGCATGGGTTACTGGGCGGCACTGTTCGGGGGCATGGGAGGCCGCGACGATCGCGACCGCGGAGGTGGTGGTGGTTTCGTCGCCCTGCTGATGTTAATTTTGGCGCCGATAGCGGCTACTCTGATCCAGCTTGCGGTGTCGCGGTCGCGGGAATATCAGGCCGATGCCAGTGGCGCGCAGCTCACCGGTAATCCTTATGCCTTGGCCAGCGCACTGAAGAAGCTCGATGCCTATTCGAAGCGGATCCCGATGCAGGCTTCACCGTCGAATGCGCACCTGTTCATCGTCGCGCCGCTTCTCAGTGGCGTGAGCTTTGCGAACCTGTTCTCGACGCACCCACCAATCGCCAAGCGCATCGAACGGCTGACCGGGCGGCCAGCCGAGCTGGATTACTGATTCGTTTTCCGAGAGACGCTATACCGAGGATTTACGGTTCTGGCTGGTTATTCGTGTTTCACTACTGCCGCATGGCCCTTTCGTGCCGGATTGGGCGAACTAGGTCCCTGCGCCACAGGCGCTGCACGACGGAAAACAGTTCTACTTTGATTGCAAAATAATGCACTCTCGTGGGGTGGTCGCTGAGTTATGCCATTTTTTTCATCGGTTTACGATCGTGACATTTGGTAACCCGAATGCTTGTTACTTGGTAGCCGCTTTGACCCAAGGAGGTTCTCGCTTGATCAACAGGTTGGTTCGCGTAACTCTGGCCGTTGCACTTCTCTCGTTTGGCACGGCCGTATTCGCAGGCACGCTTCAAGTCACTAATGGGGGCTTTGAGACCGGAGATTTCTCCGGCTGGACGCAGTTTGGAGACACCAGCTTCAACGGTGTTTGCAACGCTTCAACCTGCCCGGGCGGCGAGACGCCCTTTGCCGGTACCTACTCGGCGTTTTTTGGCCCCGTAGGTGACACCGGCGGCATTTACCAAAACATCTCGACCGTCGTGGGAGATCAATACACTGTCGAGTTTTGGCTCGCCCTCCCGGCGAGTGGGACACCAAATTCCTTCAGCGCGACATTTGGCACTGGCGGCTTTAGTCTGACCAACTTTCCGGGGTCGTTTCAATGGTCCTTGTTCGAGTTCACCGGAACAGCGACCAGCACCTCGACCCGCTTAACCTTCACGTTCCGCAACGATCCGAACTACTGGTTCTTGGATAATGTGAGCGTGACCACCGGCGGCTTAACGACTCCTGAACCCGGAACATTAGTTCTGTTCGGTAGCGGGCTCATCGGAATCGCTGGCATAGTTCGCCGTAAGATTCGCCTCTAGGGGCTGAGATCGTCTAGAAGGGCCGAATCCGGCGGAGTGGACGCGGCGACGGCTAGACGACGAAGACAAACGCGTAGTGTCGTGACGCGGCATCCGTTTGAAACGGCTGCCGCGTTTGTATTGTGGCCGTGAAAACCTTCGCTCGCATATCACGACACCATCCCGATCGCATTTCTTGGGGATGGTTCCTGAGCGTCGTGACAAGGCTGATTACCCCTCGGCAGCGTAGGTCAGGCTTACTTGCCGATGAAGATCGCCACGCTGTGAGCGCGCACGAGGTACTTCTCCTGTGACAACAGCGGGAATTCCAGGCCATCTTCGGCAATGTCTAGGGGAGAAGCTTGGGACGTGTCGGCAAAACGAAACCACTCATGATCGCCAATCTGCGGCAGCTCGAACTCGAGGTCGCCAGAATACGCATTGGCGATGAAATGCACATCGTCTCGCGAACCGTCTGCGTACAATTGCGTCAACTGCATCGCAATCGTGCGCGATACATGGTCCCAGTCTGGTCGCAAACATTTCACGCCATGCCAGCTAACGTGGAAGTTGCCCTCGCCATGAAGCTGAAAGCTGTCGCGCCGCAGTAACGGACAGCGCTTGCGGAAGCCAATCATCTGCTGAAAGAAGCGCAGCAAACCGGCGTGGCTCTCGGTCATGCGCCAGTCCAGCCAGCTCACTTCGTTGTCCTGGCAGTAGGCATTGTTATTGCCCTGCTGTGTGCGTGCAACTTCGTCGCCCGCCAGAATCATGGGAACGCCGTGGGAGAACAGCAAAATGGCTGCAAAGTTCTTGCGCTGACGCTCGCGCAGCTCGTTGATGGCGGGATCGTCGGTCGGACCTTCAACGCCGCAGTTCCAACTATAGTTGGCGTCACCGCCGTCGGTGTTGTTGTCGCCGTTGGCGAGATTGTGCTTCTCGTTGTACGAAACTAGATCATTGAGCGTGAAGCCGTCGTGGCAAGTGACAAAGTTGATGCTGTGATAAGGCTCGCGGGCGCTGGTTTCGTAGAGGTCAGGACTCCCGAGCAAACGGGTCGCCAGCGCCGAGGTCATGCCGGCGTCGCCCTTCACGAACTTGCGCACATCGTCACGAAAGATGCCATTCCACTCCGCCCACCGTCCCCAGGAAGGCAGAGTACCGACCTGATACAGGCCGGCGGCATCCCACGCTTCGGCGATGAGTTTGGTATTGGCGAGCACCGGATCGTAGGCCAGGCTTTCTAATAGCGGGCGGATTTTTCAGCACCCGGCCATCCATGCCACGGCCGAGAACGGAAGCGAGATCGAAGCGAAAGCCGTCCACGTGCATTTCCATGACCCAGTAGCGCAGGCAATCGACGATAAAGTCGCGCACCACGGGATTGTTGCAGTTCACGGTGTTGCCGCAACCCGTGAAATTCACATACTTGCCGGTCTCAGGATCGAGGATGTAGTAGGTCGAATTATCGATTCCACGGAACGACCACGTGGGCCCGTGTTCATCGCCTTCCGCGGTGTGATTGAACACCATGTCGAGAATGACCTCGATGCCCGCTTTATGCAGGTCGCACACCATTTGCTTGAACTCGCGAACCTGCTCGCCATCGGCGCGGTTCGATGAGTAGGCGGCGTTAGGCGAAAACAGTGCTGTGGGCTGGTACCCCCAGAGATTCAGCAGGGGCTCGCCGGTAAAAGGATTGACCCGATTGGTGTCGCTTTCCTCGAACTCGTTGACGGGAAGCAGTTCGACCGCCGTCACTCCCAGTTGTTTGAGGTAGGGTATCTTCTCGATGAGTCCGCCGTAGGTCCCGGGATGGGCGACCCCGGAAGAAGAGTGCACCGTGAAGCTGCGGACGTGCGCTTCGTAGATGATGCTGTCCACCAAGGGGATGTTGAGTGGCTGGTCGGCACCCCAATCGAAGTCGTTCTCTACCACCAAGCTGTTGCGATAGGGCCGTTTCCCGGGCGGATATTGCCCCCATGCACCACCGTTAGAGAGCACGCGGGCGTAGGGATCGAGCAACACATGCGAAGGGTCGAAGCGATACACGTTCGGATCAGGATTCGGCTGCATATCGAAGCGGAAACCATATTGCATGCCGGAGTCGAGCCCTGCCACGAAGGCGTGCCACACCTGCCCAGTGCGGTTGGAATGCGGATCGAGTGGAAACTCAACAAAGGGATGCTCAGCTCCGGGCTCCAACAGAACTAGCGTGCAGGACGTCGCATGTTTCGAGAAGATGGCAAAGTTGACACCGCTGCGGCGCAAGGTTGCGCCCAGGGGAAGTGGAACTCCACGGTTGACGCGATAGCCAGCGACGGAGGTCGTGGAAGATTTCTTGGGCTGAGTTATGGCAAACGATTTCGTCGGCATGGGTGCGTCGCCCATTGTGCGCTATGAAGAAAGATCGGCATAGCAAAAAATTAATGGAGGCCCTGCCGCAAAAACTATCAGACACGGCCAACCTGGTAGGAGCAGCTTTCATCTAGTCCACCGCCCGGATTGGGAGAAAGTACATGCTGTACCAAGAACGGTCCAGTCAACGCTTGAGAAGCTGCAGCGCGATGTCGCGTCCCATCGTCGTCGAGAGGTTGATCCAGAGCATTGCCAACGGCTCCAGATATCTGGCTATCTTCAGCGGTCCGGCATCGACGGGATCGAATCCGATGTCGTTAATAAGTTGGTTAGCCACCGCTTTGGCGGCCGCATCGTCGCCAGCATAAAACATGGTCAGGTTGACTGCGCCATACTTCGGGTTACGCATGTTGCCGAAGCCAGTTGTATTGAAAGCCTTCACCACGCGTGCGCCTTTTGCCAAGCGGGCAACGGTTTCGCCAGCCGAGGTGGTCGTCCCCACCGCCAGCTCGAAACTGGGAGTGATGGGATTGGTGCAATCGATCAATAGTTTGCCCGACAGATTGTTCGAACTGAGGACCGGCTCGACGGCGTCCCAAGGCACGGCGAGTACCACCACTTCGCTTTGGGCAATTGCGTCGGCTATGGAAGCAAATTTCCTGTTCTTGCCTGGCTCTTTGTCAGGCGAGCGCGAGCCGTAAATTACCTGATGTCCTTTGGCGCTCCATCCATCTCCCAACGCTGTTCCTACGTTGCCACTGCCAAGAACCGCGATCTTCATATCTTCCCTCGAATTCTCTCAAATGATTTCGTACCGCACTCAGTTTTGTGTTGGATGCCAACGAAAGAACCGAGATTCATCGCCACCCTACGGGTTGTTTCAGTTGTGCGAAAGCAGCTGGCGAGCGATACGCACGTACAAGTCGACGGCGTCGAGCAACTGCTGCTTCTCGATGTGTTCCCCTTCGGTGTGGGCGACGTGTATGGAGCCGGGACCAATAAGCAAAGGCCTGCCCCAATTCGTCAGCGCGGGAATATCGGTAGTAAAGGCCGCAACCATGGTCTCGATTCCCGGCACGGTGGTGAACTCCATGTAGGGGATCTCGAGCTTGAATTCGGCTTCGGCTTTGCCGCGAACGGCGTTTGTTATTTGTCGGCGTAAGTCTTGCGCCGGCCCGACCAGGCGAAAGAGTAGATGTGCGCGCGCTTCGTCGGGGATAACGTTGGGTGCGCGTCCTCCCTCGATGAGACCAATGTTCATGGTGCACGGGCCAGCCTTAGGGTTCACCGGAAGCTGTAATCGCCGGACATTCTCCAAGGCATCCAGCAGCTTCTCAATTGCCGACTCGCCGAGTTCGGGATAGGCCGAATGCGCCATTTTGCCGCGGGCGGCCACCTCCACGCGTAGCGTGCCTTTCGACGCCACCGCCAGCTTGTTCTCGGTAGGCTCGCCATTGATGAGGAACTTCGTCCCCCGCGGCTGCTGATTAGCAGTCTGCGCACCCTGGCTGTCGCGCTCCTCGCCGACCAGGAAGAGCAATCCCACGTGAATATTTTCAGCCTTAAGTTTTTCGGCGGCCGCGATTTGCGCCACGATGATCCCTTTGGCATCGCAGGAGCCGCGCCCGTAGACGCGATCGCCGGTCTCGGAGGAAACCACGAAGGGCGGAACTGTGTCCATGTGAGTGGAAAGTGCCAGGTCTGGCCGGGGATGGCCGGGATGGGTCGCCCAGAGGTTGTAGCGATCACCCTCGACCGGCATGCGCTCGACGTCGTATCCGAGCTGCGTTAGTTCACCGGCGAGCGCTTCCGCCACCGCCGGTTCCTGGCCGGTGGTTGACTCGATATCAATCAGATTGCGAGTGAGGGCGAAAACGTCCATCTTCAAAGAATAGCGTATTGTGCGGTGCCTCGCTGCAGATGGCGAAGCTGCCGCTTCCGACTGGAGTGGACCGGTGTTTCCTCCACCCAGAATAAAAGACCATACCAACAACTGCCGGCGATTGGCGAAGCAAGCTTTAGTAGAGTAACTCCATGAAGCAATCCCCTACCCTGAAACGATTCCTGCAGAAGCACTCATTGAGTCTGGCGGCGCTGGGAGTGGTGCTGCTCCTGATCGTGCTCTATTGCTTATCGAACCCCGACAGCCATTTCGGCTCCTTTTTTGGCAACGCCATCGCGGACTGGACGGGCGTCGTCGTGACCGTGGTCATGACCAAGTACCTGTATGAGAAGGGCTCTGCCGAAAGCAAGCAGCCCAAAGGCAAGGATCCGTCGGCGATCCGAGAATTCGTTCGTGAACATTCCCTGACGCTGTTCTTGCTGGTTACAGGCGTCGGCTGGGTCGTCGCGTTCAGTGCAATGCGTCCGAATAGTCGGTGGGGAGAAGTGGTGGGCAACATTGTTTCAGAATGGACGCAGATATTGGGGCTGGTCCTGATGACCAAACGACTACTGGAGGTGGGCTCGAAAGAGAATGCGCCGCGCCAGCCGGCCGGGCATACGGACAAGCAGTAAATGCATCCTACCGAAGGCGATTTCACAAATGTGGGAGTAGTAGCAGTCCGCGACTCTCGCCGAGCACCGAGTTAATTGCGCAAACTCAAGGCGCCGTATCGGATGACACATTTGTGAAATTAAGCCCAACTGAACGGGGGATGAATGCGTCCGTTAGCGGTAATTGGACTTGTTGTACTCGTGCTGGGAATTCTGGCTTTCGTTGTACCGTTTCCCACCAGCCATTCCCATGGCGTCACCGTCGGAGATGCTTCCGTGGGCATCACGACCCACCGTGATGAAAAGCTGTCTCCGGCGATCGGAGGCGTACTGTGTGCCGCTGGAGTCGTGTTGCTGATAGCAGGATCGCGGAAGGCCACCGCCTAAGTCCTCGAATGAAATTGGCATTTGCTGCGGGCTGGCGCCATCAAGAAACCAGATAATGGTTCCGTTCCTCGTCCGGCGGAGTAATGTTCTCAGGCATGCGGCCACCGTTGTATTCGGCGAGACGGTTCTTCCACTTCAAGAAATCTGTGATCGTCTGCGGTTCGATGCGTACCTCTACGCGCCGCAGGCTCGCCAGTAGCAAATTCATTTCTTTCATCAAGCCGACCGGGGTTCTCAGGTCCTGCCTCCCCGGTTTCACCGATACTTGCACATCTCGGCCTTTGCATTCGAGCAGGCCCCAATGCTGCGGCAATTCTTCACGGGCAATCAAGCCCACCGGAGCCATATAAAACCGTCGGCTTCCCAGTCCGTCTTCGGGAGTCAAGCGAAACGGCTTGTTCGCATCGGCAAGAAAGTCGCTGCGCGAGACCTTGCATTCCACAACTACCGACTGGCACGAGCCTTTCCAGCCGATCACATCTGGGACTTCGCCGGTAACGCAATACTGCTCCGACAGAATGATGCCGCATCTGTATGTGTAGCGGAGCCACTCCACGGCTCGCTTCACCAACTGAGCATGCTTTGCCTGGGAATCGGAAGAAGCTCGTGGCATGCTGTTGTTGTAACTCGAATCTCGCAACCTGGATAGTATCGAAAGAGTGCCGGCTTGGTGCATTAGGGCTGGCCCCGGCCGCCTAATCTTTTCGTGTAATATCAAGGATTCGCATGGCGTGGATGATCCAAGCTGAGAATGTTCGCAAAACTTACCGCATAGGCAAAGTAGATGTGCCCGCGTTGCGTGGCGTTTCCCTCGAGGTCGAGAAGGGCGAATTTGTCAGCATTGTAGGGCCGTCTGGAAGCGGCAAGTCCACTCTCTTTTACATCCTGGGCGGACTGACGCACGCCGACTCCGGGCGGGTGCTTATCGACGCCACCGATTTCACCGCACTGTCGGACTCGGCGCGCACGCGAATGCGCAAATCGAAAATCGGCTTCGTCTTCCAGAAGTTCAACCTGCTGCCAACCCTGACCGCGAACGGCAACATCGAGATTGCCCGTGATATTGCCGGCAAGAGCAATGGGAATAGCAGCCACGAATATATCGATCGAATCACGCGATTACTGGGGATTGACAAGCGTCTCGACCATCGCCCTTCCGAGCTGAGCGGAGGTGAGCAACAACGAGTCGCCCTGGCGCGCGCGCTGGTGAATCAACCGGCCATCGTGCTGGCTGACGAGCCTACCGGCAATCTCGATTCGGAAAATTCCGAAATTGTTCTGAAAATGCTGCGGCAATCGAACCAGGAGCTGGGGCAAACGGTATTGATGATTACGCACAATCCCGAAGCCGCATGCTATGGCGACCGCATCATTCATATGCGCGATGGTTCCATCGTGCCACCCGAGAAGGACCCGCAATGGAGCCTCGCCCATGACTGAAGATCTTCGCTCTCCCATCTTGCCCGGAAAAGGCGCCTCCGACTACGAACGTTACCTCCGCACCGATGAGTTGCTCTCGCTGCAGAAGTCGGCGCAGGAAATGCTGCATCCGGACGAGCTCACCTTTCAGGTTACGCACCAGGCTTCGGAATTGCTGATGAAGGGAGCGGCGTGGGAACTTGATCGTGCCCGGCAATGCATTCACGAGGGAGATTTTCGAAACGCGGCGCGGCTACTGCGGCGGACCAACAAGATGCTCGATCATCCGCTGCGCATGCTTAGCTTGCTTGAGACCATTACGCCCTACGAATATCACGTCATCCGCGCCGGACTTGGTCACGGAAGCGGCCTTGATTCGCCAGGATTTCTCGCTCTGCTGCACATCGCCCCTCGGCTCGGCGATGCTTTCTTCGAGCAGGTGAAAAATGCGGGATTGACTCTGGAAGAGCTGTATCGACGTCACACGGAGTTCTTCGAACTACACGATATCGCCGAAGAGTTGGTGGATTATGACGAACACATTCAGCTTTTCCGCTATGCTCACCTGAAGCTGGCACAGCGAATCATCGGTGGCGGGGTAGTGGGCACAATGGGAACGCCAGTCGAGGTGCTGAAGCAGAGAATGGAATATCCGCTGTACCGGGCGCTCTGGGACGTGCGCAATGAGATAACCTCGCGGGTGAACGCCGACCATGCCACGGGACATGGCGGAGTGTATTGACCGCGTCGACTTGTTGACCGCCTGTTGTCGCTGGTCTTTGGTGCTAGCTTCCCTCCGCCGGAATCCCTGCTTCAAATCTCATCACAACGAAGGTCTGCACGCCCTTGCCGCACAGCGCTCGCGCTAGCTATAATTCGCGCACGTCGAAGCGAATGAGGGAGTCGGTGTGCCCATAGGAACGGCAGTCCACGAGCGAACCTTCCCACTCTGTCAAAGCCTGAATTACCGTGAGTGGTCGGGATTTTACGCGGTCAGTGTCTATGAGACGCATCACGAACACGAGTACAACGCCATTCGGAACGCGGCTGCCCTTATCGATGTAACCCCACTGTTCAAATACATGATCTCGGGGCGCGACGCCACCCGCTTCGTGAATCGCGTAATCGCTCGCGACATCAACAAGGTCGTCGTCGAGCAGGTGATCTACTGCTGCTGGTGCGACGAAGAAGGCAAAATTATCGACGACGGCACCATCACGCGGCTGGAGGAAAATCTCTATCGCTGGACTGCCGCCGATCCCAATCTGCGCTGGTTTCGGCAGAACGCCATTGGACTGGACGTAGAGATCGAGGAGGTCACCGAGCAGGTCGCGGCCCTGGCGTTACAAGGACCAACTTCGGGAAAACTTTTGAAGAGTGTGGCCGAAGCCGACATCGAGAACCTGAAGTATTTTCGCAAGACCAGCGGCAGAATCGGCGGCGTGCCGGTGGATATCTCGCGAACAGGCTACACCGGTGATCTGGGATATGAGATTTGGATCCCGTGGCAGGACGCCGTCAAGGTGTGGGACGCGCTGATGGAGGCAGGCCGGCGATTCGACATTCATCCCACTGGCATGCTCGCTCTCGATGTAGCCCGAATCGAAGCCGGGCTAATTCTCGCCGACGTTGACTACATCAGCAGCAAGAAGGCGCTAATCGGAGCGCAAAAATACACTCCCGCCGAAGTTGGTCTGGGCAAGCTCGTCCACTATGAAAAAGAAAATTTCATTGGCCGGCAGGCGCTTCTGGAAGAAAAGCAAACCGGACCTCAGCGGCTTCTAATGGGGCTGGAAATCGACTGGAATGAAGTTGAAGCGCTATTCGACCGCATGGGCCTCGCACCACAGACACCTGCTACCGCTTCGCGAGTACACGTACCCGTTTACAAGGGTCGAGATCAGGTTGGAAAAGCAACTTCGACCACCTGGTCGCCGTTACTGAAGCAACTGATTGCATTGGCCAGTCTGGAATCTCAGCATGCAACGCCAGGCGCCAGGCTGCAAATGGAAATGACCGTGGAGGCGGTTCGGCACAAGGTGTCGGCCACCGTCCGTTCCCTGCCGTTCTTCAATCCCTCACGCAAGACCAAAATACCGGTGTAGGGGCCTGCTGCACTCACAGCCACTGCAGACAAAAATTGCCGCCGTTGCCGCGGCGGATTTCGCAACCTGCAAGTAAGCGATGAGACTAGAGTCTGGTGCCGACGGAGGCGTTTATCTTAACTTCATTCTTGGGATAAAGGAGCCGCTCAACCGTACGATCCATGGTGTCGAGCAGGCTGTCGGCCGGCGGCTGAAACTTGGCATCCTCCAAGGCAGAATTCCATTCTGGAGACCGAGCAGCAGCGTTAACGCTGCTGCGTACCGGCGCAAAGGCCGTATAGGCCAGCCAGAGGAGGGCCGCCACGTCGTAGGCAGCGCAATTGATCCGGCGCAAAAGCAAGCCGTGACCTGCATGCGACATGCCGGTCGCGGTCAGCATGTTTACGGAGGCAAACAAACCAAATCCCAGGGCAATACCGAACAACACGTGACGCCGCGAAATCCCAAGGTATTCACTGAAGAACAACAGAAAAAATACCAGCCCGCATTGCATCAAACGCACGCTGCGGTCAGCCAGCAAAACCATTGCGTTGAAGAGGTCAGCGTGGTCCGCGTGAGGAGTATTGACAGCCCACATCCCCCCAACCAGAAGCAGAACCAAAATCGACCAACGGAAGAGGATGACACTCAGGTCACGCAGCGCTTCGTAGGGCCTAAATGCGTCCTTGAAAATTTCCTGCAAAACAGCGAACGAGATCAGCACACTGACTGCGGAGATACCCCAGTAGCCGTAGTAATAGAGGTATGGCGACCTTTGGACACACAACAGAAAAGTTACGGTAAGGACTTGAAGAATCGTGTAATTAAAGAAATACGGATACTCCCTGTGCAAGCCACGCCTGAACAACGACACCACCACTCCCACCTGGAAAAAGGCGGAGGGCAGCCACAGCATGTAGTCGATCAAACTGAAGTGCATGGCAACTCAAGAAGCATATCTCTGAATGCCATTATAGACAAGCCGGATTTTCTGCGGTCCAACTTAAGATCTTCTTTTGTCTATATTTAGATTTCTACCCCATTTCGGGAATCGAAGTACATCGCCCACAGTTGTGCCTGTAGCTGGGTGTCATTGCAGCCCTGGGTGCCCGGACGGCAGCTTGGCATCGGCGAGCCGTCGCCGGCACGCAGCTGTAGCTGGGTGTCATTGCAGCCCTGCGTACCCGGACGGCAGCTTGGCATCGGCGAGCCGTCGCCGGCACGCAGCTTAGCTGGGTGTCGTTGCAGCCCTGGGTACCCGGCCGGCAACTCGGCATCGGCGAACCGTCGCCAGCACGCAGCTGTAGCTGGGTGTCGTTGCAGCCCTGGGTGCCCGGACGGCAGCTCGGCATCGGCGAACCGTCGCCAGCACGCAGCTGTAGCTGGGTGTCGTTGCAGCCCTGGGTGCCCGGACGGCAGCTTGGCATCGGCGAACCGTCGCCTGCCCGCAGCTGTAGCTGGGTGTCATTGCAGCCCTGGGTGCCCGGACGGCAGCTTGGCATGGGCGAACCGTCGCCGGCCCGCAGCTGTAGCTGGGTGTCGTTGCAGCCCTGGGTGCCCGGACGGCAACTCGGCATCGGCGAACCGTCGCCAGCACGCAGCTGTAGCTGGGTGTCGTTGCAGCCCTGCGTACCCGGCCGGCAACTCGGCATCGGAGAACCGTCGCCTGCCCGCAGCTTCAGCTGGGTGTCGTTGCAACCCTGCGTACCCGGCCGACAACTCGGCATCGGCGAACCATCGCCGGCACGCAGCTGTAGCTGGGTGTCGTTGCAGCCTTGCGTGCCCGGACGACAACTCGGCATCGGCGAACCATCGCCGGCACGCAGCTGTAGCTGGGTGTCATTGCAACCCTGCGTGCCCGGACGGCAGCTCGGCATCGGCGAACCATCGCCAGGAACCAATAAGGCATGATCGATAGCGCAGAATCCGTCTGCAGTTGCAGTGCAAGATGACACGGACAAGGCGCTGTCACCTGCAAGTTGGGGTTGTGCCGACGGGTTGAGCGAATTGGGGTTCGTAGCGGCGCACAGAACTCCGGAGGACAGCAGCATACCGATGACAATAATCAGAACGTTTTTCATACAATTCTCCTTAGGTGTTTCTCGACCTGAGTTACTTAGATAGGTGCGCGATGCGGAATTACTTCCGTTCATCGCAGGCTGGCAAAGTCGTGGGCATCGGCGACGAACCCTCGCCCATGACAACGGCGGTATTGAGGGAACTTACGGAGGTTGCACCGCTCACGGCACTGAGAGCCCCCGCTAACATCAAGGCCGCTAAGGCTGCGATCATTGCTTGTTTCATGGTTTGTTACGTCCTCCTGAATTGAAGTTTTCTCTGCTTTTGAAGGTCCTGTCCTTAGTGGCAGGTTTCGGGTGGGGCGAACCCTCCGCTAAGTTGCGAACCAGTAACTTGTTGTATATTAACTGTTTAGTAAACTGCTCCGATCCACATTCCCCCTTGGTCCGCGAACGCTTTTTCCAAGGTTTGTGGGCTTTCCGGTCGCGCGTGTGACGCTCGGTGGACCTGCTGCCACGCATTCGCATTATAGAGAGGGCAGGCGGAAATCCGACAGAATTCGCGGCGGTTACTTAATGACGGAGGTACATGTACCAAAGGGGGAGTTGCTCTACCGCTGTGCGAAGTATCGCGCAATTTGTACCGTCGCAGGGTAAGATTTCCTCTATGCTGGAATCGCCTGACCGCTGCCAGACACCTAACATGACGACCAGAACCTATCAAGAGCCGAATTCTGAAGCGAGCGCCAAGTCGGCATGTGACACGACCCTGCATTCGGCGCTGCAGCCCTCAGAAGTTTGTCCCAACTGCTCTTCGACTCTGCGGCAAAACCACTGCAAATCGGTTTGCCCAAAATGCGGATACTACCTCAGTTGTTCGGACTTCTACTGAACTGGCTGCAAGCTGACCGCCATTTCTCTCGGTAGTTGCTAATCAAAATAGTAGCCACTGCCTGCCAACGCGTTTCGATCGGTATCGCCACTTGTCTTGTGTGGAGATACAATTGAGTGACTTCCAAGGAGGACCGTATGCAACGCACAGCCACCGCCCATTGGTCGGGTGGTTTGAAAGACGGGAAGGGCACTATTTCAACACAAAGTGGTGTCCTTAGCCAAACGCAATATTCCTTCAGCACGCGTTTTGAAAACGGCGTCGGAACGAATCCGGAAGAGCTAATAGCCGCAGCCCACGCCGGTTGTTTTTCCATGGCATTGTCGGCACAGCTTGGCAACGCCGGTATGAGCGCCGAGAGCATCGATACCAAGGCGACTTTAACCTTGGAAAAGACCGATGCCGGCTTTAGCATTACCAAGGTGCACCTCAGCGTGGAAGTCAAAATCCCCGGCGCAGACCAGGCGAAGTTTGACCAGGCGGCGCTGGAGGCCAAGAAAGGGTGCCCCGTTTCCCGAGTGCTCAACGCCGAGATCACTATGGACGCCAAACTCATTTCCTGAACTCGACGGCTGCCCGGCACTGTGGCATGCTGTGTCAGGTAGGCCCTTTTCCAGGTTGTGCAAAACGTGCCGCTGCTTTAAAGTTCTAAGGCGGGGCAACGAAAGGATTCCCCAGGGCAAAGAAGATTGGTTTTACTGATGGTGTGCTTCGCACTTTCACCGCCCCTATTCGCCCAGAACAAAATGTCGAACGTTTGTCCGAGTCGACCACAGTTCTGAAAACTACCCCCGGTAAGCAGGACATGCCAAAGCATTCTGGACAATTAAGCACCTAGGAGAACAAAATGAAAGTTTCAGCCAAGAGATTCGTACCTATTCTGCTCGTATTAGGGATTGTGTGGTTGGCGCTGCCAGTTTGGGGCTCCGACATGAGCAAAGACGAGGAGACCATCAGAAATGCCGACACCGTGTTGCGGGCAATGGTCGGCAGCAAGGACATTCCAGCCAGCGTAGTTGCGAAGGCTGATTGCATTGTCATTCTGCCCAGTGTGAAGAAGTTCGCCGTGGGCATTGGTGGAACCGGAGGCCGCGGTCCGATGACTTGCCGTGAGGGCGCCGACTTCTCTGGCAAATGGGGACCGCCCGCCATGTACAGCATCGGCGGCGCCAGTGCCGGTCTTCAGATCGGCGGCACGGCCAAGGACTACGTCGTCCTGGTCATGACGTCGACGGCGGCCAACAAGTTGCTGGACGGCAAAGTCAAGGTCGGCAGCGACGCGACCGCAGCGGCCGGTTCCGGAGCCAGCGCGAGTACGAGTACTACCGACATGCTGACCTATTCCCGGACTTCAGGACTTTTCGCTGGCGTGTCGCTTGACGGCGCCTCGCTTAACCCTGACAGTGACGCTAACCAGCGCCTCTACGGGAAGGCGGTCAGCGCGCGGGACATCGTGGGCGGCCAGGTTAAGGCCACGCCCGCGGGCCAGTCCTTGGTTTCGCTGCTCGACAGCAAAGCCGGCAAAAAGTAGCAATTAGAAAACGAGCCCCACATAAGCTCGGCGGAGACGTCTCGTCTCCGCCGGCCTCGTGGGCAGTACCACGTCTGGATATACGACTCAAACATTTCCCTGAATCCGGGTTAGTTCGAGACGACTGCCATTCATGCCAACTCCCTCCCTATGGGAGGACCGGCCATCTCACTACCAGACTGTCGGCGGGTCCTGCCTGGCTGGGAATTTTCGTCTTCATGAGCTGCATAGACTTCCGGCCATCTCTCATGATAGGTAGGCGTGTTTGCTCGCGTCAGCTTGCGCCAACCGCAAGAATAGCTATGATTGCGCGCGGCGAGTCAGGGGGGAACACCTGTCGAGTAATTGAATCAGCGTGCAGGGAAAGGTCGGACACACTACCGGCGTTGTGCCCTCTGGCGTTGGCGGTCCCAAGTCCGTCGGATCAATCACGACCGTCAATTTTGCGAGCGCAGAATCTCACGAATCTCGCGGTTCACGCGGGCCGCATCTTGCGCCGCCTTGTCGATCAAGCTCAGCCATTTCTTATTGTTGTCGTCGAGTTTCGCTTGGGCCAATAGATAAGAAGCCTGCATGATGGTTTCAATGTAATTGCTGAGATCGTGCGACAGGACACGCAATTTGGTAACTGTCTCGGTTTGTGTGTTCTTGCTCTCTTCCATTGCCGGTTGAGCCACGGTTTTCTCCTGCCAACCCACACTTCTCGCGGGCTACCCCTAGGTCGGCTTGTGATATTGGACGCAAATCTGAAGGATTTCGTTGTTCACGCGTTTGCAATGATCGAGTAACGTTATCATACCGGCTGCGGCCCGGGATTGGACGTCGGCAACCTAACCCATCGCAAATGTGCAATTTACAATCAAAACTAAGACGTCATCTGGCTGGCTGACAGGCGGCGACCTTTGCGGTGTCTGCCGGGGCTGATATGATTCCGGCAACAACCCGCGCAATGCGAGTGTCCCGATGGCTCAAATCCGCCTGAAAACAAAATTGGTGCTTGCGATCAGCGGCATGGTATTCGCTGTGGTCGCGGTGTTTTCTTATTTTTACGTCTCGCATGTGGTTCGACAGCGTACCGCGGAGACCTATGACAATGCGGCTTTCGTAGCCAAGGAGATCCGCGAGAGCGCACGCGACGCATCGCAAATTGACCTCAGCAGCACCTTCGTAAATACCAACGATCCCAAGCAGGTTGAAGCCGTGCTCGACGAAGCCTTGCAAACGGATCCCGGCCTTAACACGTTGCTGCAGTCCATCGTCGGCTACTCTCCAACGATCGCCGATGCTGCTATCACGGACGTTAGCGGACGGGCCATCGTGCACACCGACCCCTCCGCGATTGGCACCCAGTTGGAGTCGCGGGAAGATTTTCAGAACGTGCGCAATGGTAGTTTCCGACGCCAGCTTGCCGTTGTGTACGGTGCGCCAAGGGTTTACGACGTATATCTGCCTATCCAGCGCGAGGGGCAACCGTTCGGCGACATCCGCGTCGGGATTTCCACAGTTCTTCTGAAGAGCGAGATTAAGCCCCAGCTCACGCGCGCCCTTTTTTTCTCGGCTATTGCCATCCTGCTGTCACTGGCATTGGCAGCCGGCGTCTCCAACATTGCGTTACGGCCGTTGGAGGCGATTGGCCGGCGCCTGGACCAGATGACCGCGGGCGTCCCCGACGTTACGCCGGAACCTGATCCCCGGGGCACCGATGAGTACGGTCTGGTCAACACCAAGATTGACCGCCTGGGCCGCCAGATTCGCGACGTAAAGGAAGTTTTTAGCGCCCTCAAAGAAAACCTGGACCAGATCATGGGGACGCTGCAAGACGGACTGGTTCTGTTTACGCGTGACACGCGGGTAGTACTGGTGAGCGCTTCGGCCGAACGGTTCGTCGGACGTCCGCGGGGAGAAATTCTGGGAAACGTAGTGGAGGAGGTCTTCAACGATGCCACCAAGCTAGGCCGCATTGTCCTGGACGCCTTCGCGCTGCACCAACCCATTCCCCAACGAGAAATCGAGTTGGAGAATGGGCAGCGCATACAAATCGCGCTCGACTTCATTGCCGAGCGCGGGGAGCGTATTGGGGCGCTTCTTACCATGCGCGACTCCGAATCCGTGCGCCGCATCGAGAACGAAATCGAGCTGTCCCGCCGTCTGGCGGCGATTGGCAGGCTCACCTCCGGTGTAGCCCACGAAGTAAAAAATCCCATCAACGCTATCGTGGTTCACCTTGAGCTCCTGCGCGAAAAAATGCGCGAAGTCGACCCTGACACGCGGCGACACATGGATATCATTGGGCGCGAGATTCATCGCTTGGACCGTGTAGTAGAGACGCTGGTGGATTTCAATCGTCCATTGGAGTTGCGACTGGTTGATTTCGACTTGCGCCGCGTGATTGAGGATGTAACCCTGCTGGCTTCGCCGGAGTCGGCGCGCCAGGGCGTTAAGATTGAAGCCAACTTAGGCAGTGAGGCGCTGCCCGTGCGAGCCGATGCCGATCTCATTAAGCAGGCCTTGCTTAACGTTGTGATCAACGGAGTGCAAGCCATGGCCGACGGCGGTGTGCTCAGCATCATCGCACGCCGCGACGAAACCGCAGCCATCATCGAGGTCCGCGATCAAGGCACTGGCATTCGCCCAGAGATCCGGGACAAGATCTTCAATCTGTATTTCACCACCAAGAAGGCGGGCAGCGGCATTGGCCTGGCAATGAGCTATCGCGTACTGCAGCTCCATAGCGGTGGCCTCCATTTTGTAACCGAGATGGGACGAGGAACCACCTTTCGCCTGATTCTCCCGCTGGCGGGAGCGCAGGAGCTGAAAGACACAGAAATTGCGACTCGCATCTGAGCGCGGGAATGTTAATGCTGCGAATGACCCGTAATACTACGGTATCAATGAGTGCAGGATGAGGTTTATCATGGACATAGTCGTTCTGCTCGCTTGCTTTTGAGCAGTCGTTCGGCCAGAGACTGGCGCACGGCAACCGTTTTGCAGAACCTCACATGAAAATTTTGCGCCAATTCGCTGCCACGGCTCTGGTCTTGTTGTTGATGCTGAGCGTGGCATGCAAAAAGAAACGGCCACAGCTTCCGCCACAGGCGCAGGCCCCCACCATCACGGTCCCGGTACCGGACGAAATTTCCGAGACAGCCCCGCCCCCTCCGCCACCGCCCGCACAGGAGGCGCCGCCGCCGGAGCCGCAGAAGCCAAAGTCACAACCTCATCATCGAAAGAAACCGTCACAACCTCCAGCCACCAGCCCAGAAAACCCCCCGGCCAATGGTGCCGGCAATTCTACAATTGCCAGTGCCCATCCTCCACCGAGCCCGACTGAGGGCACCCCCGACACTGCAATCGCCGCTGACGTCACCAGTGCGCAGGTCAGCCAGCAGAAACAGACGACCACCGATCTGCTTGCCGCTGCCGAGAAGAACTTGACGAGTGTGAATCGGAAGCTGAGCCACGACGAACAGGCAATGGTTTCGCAGATCAAGACGTACATTGCTCAGTCAAAGAAAGCCACATCCGAGAACGACTTCGAGCGCGCCTACAACCTGGCCACGAAAGCCCACCTACTCTCCGACGCCCTGGTCAAGAAATAGGGTTCAGCCGCCGCTTGCAGCCGCCACTAGCGCTGCGATTACAGGATGGCTTGTCCCTTTGAGAGCGGATCGTTCAGGTTGAAACAAGGTCCCAAAGAAAAATCGGTGACCCGGCAGTTCGATGGCGCGTACCTCTCCCTCAGGACCCATGGCACCCACTTTCAACCCCCCATTCATCAGGCGCGCCATGTAAGCGGGATTAGGACCGAAGCTGCAGCGATAAGTCTCGCGGATCTCATCCGTGCCGTAGATCTGATGAAGCCGGCTTCCCGGCGTCAGGTGCAGGGTTTCCTCCACCTCAACCAGGAAACAACTCAGCTTCGTGATCACAGGCTCTGCGCTTGAAGGATCGCACTCGGCGTGTCCGGCTTCAGCGATGTGCAACACGTTCCGCGCAAACTCTAGAATGGCGTGCTGACACCCGCCACAAGTTCCAAGGAAAGGCCGTCCCGTCTCGCGCGCCCAGCGAATAACGCGGAGGGCCCCTTCCATCGAACGATAAGGACTAGCCGGCACACACCAGAAGCCATCGTATGCACTCAGATCAACCTCTAGCGCGCTTTCGGTCCCGAGCCACACCGGTTCAACCGGCTTACCACGCGCTACCAAAGCTAACGCCTCCGGAATGGCCTGGTGCGCCGTGACCTCGGGATCATAATCACCGATTAGGCAAATACGTACCGTAGGCTTCTCCACCAGCGCCTCCTCCCCCGCAAGCCCATCGGGGCGTGCAAATGAATCCCCATTCACCCACGGGTTGTGCTCTTCTTCAACTGCGTTGTTCAGTGCTTCACTATATCTAACCGTTAAGGCGTACTGCGACTGGGTTACATTTGAAGTATGAGGGAGATGTTCCAGCACCGGGGGATGCGGCTGATTTTTATCGCCAACCTCATTTCCATGATCGGCAGCGGTATGAACGCCGCGGCCGTGATCTGGTACATCCTGCAGGCCACGCATTCCGAAGTGTCGCTGGGGACCTTGATTGCATTGCAGACCCTGCCCTCGCTGCTGCTTCTGCCCTTTACCGGTGTACTCATCGACCGCGAAGACCGGCGTCACCTGATGCTGTGGCTCGACTCCGCGCGCGGGGCCATCATCTTCTTCGTTGCCATGCTGGTATTCACTCATCATGTGCGGCTGTGGCATTTGTACGCCATGAACATTCTGGTTGCCATCGGCTTCTGGATGTTCTTCCCCACCGTGAATGCGCTCATCCAGGAGTTGACGCCTGACGACAAAATGCTGGATTCGAACTCTCTGCTACTGGCAGCCTTGCAGGGAGGCTGGTTGATGGCGGGCGCTGTGGTGGGCTTCATGTACAACCACGTCGGGCTGGGCGGAGTATTGCTCATCGACTGCGCCAGTTATGCAGTTTCGCTCGCATGCATCCTCCAGGTGCGCAAAGGCAGGGTGACGGTTTCACGTCCGATGTCGGGAGAGACACCGGCATCACCCGTTGGGGCATTCGCACGTTATATTCACGAGCTCAGAGAAGGCTACCATTACGTGCGTCACAACCGCAGGGTGCTGCTGATCGGACTCGCCTGGGCCTTATTTGTCGCGGCCATGATGACTCAAGGTGTACTGTCCGCGCCGCTCAGCGAGCGCATTCTGCACGGAGGAGCCGTGGGTTACGGATGGTTGAATGCCGGTTGGGCGGTGGGGGCCTTCGTGAGTGTTTTCTATGCCTCCAGGTTCATTCGCGGGCATGGAGCCAACCTCTCGGTAACAATGACTATGTCAGTCATCGCACTGTCGCTCTTCCTGCTACCGATCTCACGTTGGCTGGCACTGGCAGTGCCGATTTACTTCATCATGGGATCAAGCCGCGGAATTGGCGGCATTGCGCTCTCCAGCGAGATGATGCAGATGGTGCCCCGTCACCTCATGGGGCGGGTGCAGAACACTTTCTCATTCGCGGCCAGCGCTCTGCAGATCGGAACTTCATTGCTGGCCGGAGAAGCCGCCCATCGCCACGGACTGACTTACGGTTTCTGGATCGTGGGTGCAATGTATCTGGGAGCTGGGCTGGCAGCATGGTGGCCGGCCCGGCAGGTCGAAACCGAGGTATATCAGCGAGACGATACGGCTGCGGACTAGGCTATGCCGTTTTCGTTATGCCGACCTGGCTACCCCCCAATGTGCACCATGGTCCGTGACGCGGGAATAAATCCTGGTTCGCCGATGTGGTGGCGCTCTTCCTTCTGCTCTACGGCGTGAAGGATAAACTCGACCATCTCTTCGTCAGTGCCGCCGCGGGCCATTAAGCCCGCCAGATCGTGCTCGCGAACCGAGAACAAACACGTGCGAATTTTGCCATCTGAGGTAACACGAATACGGCTGCAATGACCACAAAACGGATGCGACACCGGAGCAATGATGCCGATTTCGCCGACACCGTCTTCAAAGACATAGCGACGGGCGGTCTCGCTTCGCGCATGCCCGATTTCGCGCAGCGGCATGAACTCGGCCATGCGGCGCAGGATCTCGTCGAGCGTCACCACAATCTCCGGCGACCAGACCCGATCTTCTTCTAGTGGCATGAATTCGATGAAGCGGACGGCAACGCCTTCCTCCCGCGCAAAGCGGCCGAAGGCGGTGATTTGGTCGTCGTTGAATCCGCGCAGTAAAACACAGTTGACCTTGACAGGACTCAGCCCGGCACGTTGCGCGGCGCGGATTCCGGCCAACACCCGGTCGTAGCCGTTGGGCACGCGCGTGATGCGCGCGAAGCGCTCGGCATCGACAGCATCCATCGACACGGTGACCCGGCTCAGGCCAGCTTCTGCCAGTGGTTGCGCCATCTCGGCCAGCAGATGCCCGTTGGTGGTGATGGCGATATCCAGAGAGCCGCCTTCAACCGTGCGCAGGCCGCTGAGCTCGCGAACCATCTCGACCAGCCCCTTGCGCAATAACGGCTCACCGCCCGTGAGGCGAACCTTCGTGATTCCCAGGCCGACAAAGACGCGCGCCATGCGTACGTAGTCGGCAATGGGCATCTCTGGAAATTGCGGCCCGTCGGTGCCCGAGCGGCAATAGACACACCGGTAATTGCAGCGATCCGTGATGGAGATTCGCAGATCGTTGATGCGTCGCCCGAATTTGTCGGTGAGAAACACGCTTTTCGCTATCCGCTGTTCGCCGTCGCTTTTCGCCAGCGGCCCTTAGCCGTTAGCTCTTAGCTTTTAGCAAGCAATTTCCGTCTGTCATCCTGAGCGAGCGCAGCGAGTCGAAGGATCCCTATTGCTACTCACTCACCACCCTGCACGTTTGCCGTCTCGCCGCAGGGTTTTTTATCTCTGTGACTTCAAATCTGTTTTTGTACGGGGAAAGGAGAAAAGCACGCGCGAGGACACAACGCCGCTGGTCGTTTCCTTTCCAAGCACGGGAGGCATGGCCGTTTCCCGCCACACCCTCGGTTCCATAAACTCCGCGGAACACCGCCGCCGCAGCCATGGGTATTCCCGTAGACCGCGGAGGTCGGAAACAGTACTAGTGATTATAGACGAGCCAGATGGCGGAAAGCAGCGGTAACGATGGAAG
The DNA here is from genome assembly GCA_963721155.1 of uncultured Acidobacteriaceae bacterium. Lineage (GTDB taxonomy): Bacteria > Acidobacteriota > Terriglobia > Terriglobales > Acidobacteriaceae > Bog-257. Next base: position 591,881 of record CAVRID010000014.1, read on the forward strand.
GAATCGTTCAGTCATAGTTATGCGCCCAAATGGATCAACGATGAGCGGAATCTATTGCCAGTGAGAGCTAAGCGCTAAAAGTTAAGAGCTACAAGCGAATAGCGAATAGCGGCTTTTCTCACATCCCTTCGTAATTCGGTCCGCCGCCGCCCTCGGGTGGCACCCAGGTGATGATCTCGTACGGATCCATGATGTCGCAGGTCTTGCAGTGCACGCAGTTGGAAGCGTTGAGATGGATTTGCAATCCGCTGGGCGTGTCCGTCGCTTCGACCATCTCGTAAACGTTGGCCGGGCAGAAATTCTTGCAGGGGTTGCCGTACTCGGTCACGCAGCGTTCGTTGCAGATGTTCGTGTCATGAATCACGAGGTGCGCGGGCTGGTTTTCTTCATGCTTGGTGCCGGAGTGATATACGTCCGTCAGCTTGTCAAAGGTGAGTTTGCCATCGCCCTTGGCTGGGCCGATGATATGCGCCTCGGGGCCACCATCAACCGGAAGCCGCTTCAACTGCTCCATCTGACGATGTCCAGCTTCGTTCGAATAATGCGCGTGCAAGCCGCGGCCACCGGTGAACTGTTGAATGCCGGCATGAATCATGCCGGAGACAAAGCCGCTCTCAAAACCTTGGTGGAAGTTGCGCACCGGCCAAAGTTCGGTCTTAATCCAGCTCTTCTCGACGCGATCCTGGAAGGTCTCCAGAATGTCGAGCGAGAAATCGTTTTCCACCATGCAATCGAAGGCGGTCTCAGCCGCCAGCATCCCGCTCTTGATGGCAAGATGGATTCCCTTCAACCGCTGTGAATTCAAGAAGCCGGCGGAGTCGCCGAGCACCATCCAGCCATCACCAGCCACAGGGGGAATGCACCACCAGCCGCCATAAGGCAGAGACTTGGCGCCATAGCGCACCATCTTGCCACCTTCCAGGAGCTTGGCAATGAACGGATGTTTCTTGAACGCCTGGAGAACGTGATGAGGATCAAGGCGTGGGTCGCTGTAGTCGAGCCCGGTAACGAAACCGAGCGAGACGAGATTGTCTTTGGCCCCGTAAATCCATGCGCCTCCATATTCATTGAAGGTGAGCGGGTAGCCCATGGTGTAGATGACTTCGCCTGGAGCAATGCGCCCGGCGGGCAGCTCCCATAATTCCTTCACCCCTACGCCGTAGGTTTGCGGATTGCGTTCGCGATCGAGCTGGAATCGTCCGATGAGTTGCTTGGTCAGCGAGCCGCGCGTACCTTCGGCCAGAATCACAACCTTGGCCTTCAAATCGTAGCCGGGCTCGAAATTGGACTGCCGTTCGCCGTTCTTGTCCACGCCTTTATCGTCGGTTCGCACGCCCACGGCTCGGCCGCTTTCGAATAGCAGTTCAGAACCGGCGAAACCGGTAAACACCGTGATCCCGGCCTCTTCTACTTTGCTGCCTAGCCACTTCACGAACTTGTTGATGGAGATCACATAATTTCCATGATCGCGCATCGGCGGAGGGGTGATGGGGAACTTAAACTTACCCGTCCTGGTGAGGAAGTAAACCGCCTCTTTCACGACAGCGGCATCAAGCGGCGCTTCCTTTTCGAAGCCGGGCAGCAGCTCGTTCATGGAGCGTGGATCGAGCAGAGCGCCTGACAGACAGTGCGCTCCGATCTCCCGGGCCTTTTCAAGGACGTAAATATTCTCCTTCGTTAGCTGCGCGTCGGGATGCTTGGCGTTATGTTCGTCAATGAGTTGCGAGAGGCGCAGGGCACATGCCATACCCGCGGGGCCTCCGCCGACAATGACCACGTCAGCTTCCATTACCGGGCGTTCAACATCTGCAAGTGGTTTACGAAAAACGATCATTAGGCCTTTCCAAAATGAGAACTTATCATTCTATAGTCACCGTCGGTGAGATACGCGTGAGGCTGTTACAACAACTCAGCACGGCCCGGCGAACCCCACCGGCCGATTCGCGGCGTTACGCATAACCGACGCAAAAAGAAAGGCGCAGGTTGATTGCGCCCTTTCCAACGTTCAAGAAACTGCGTTCCCTACCGCTAGGCGCCTTTCGTTTTTTTTACTTCTTCTATCAGCGGTGGAACTATGTCGAACAAATTCCCCACCACGGCGACGTCAGCAATCTCAAAGATCGGCGCCTCGGAGTCTTTGTTGACTGCAATAATCGTGCGCGCGCCTTTCATTCCCACTACGTGCTGAATCGCTCCACTGATCCCCAGCGCTAGATACAGCTTGGGCGCAACCGTCTGTCCTGAAGATCCGACCTGACGATCCATCGGCAGCCAGCCGGAATCGCAAATCGGCCGCGACGCTGCGATCTCGCCACCCAAGGCCTCGGCCAACTGCTTGGCAATTTCAATGTTCTTCTGCTCTTTGATACCACGGCCGACGGCGACGATGATCTCGGCCTGGGTAAGGTCCACCGCCTGCTTCGCCTCTTTGAATGGAGCCTCGGGCTTGTTGCGAATTAATCCGTCCGCCACATCGACGTTCACCGTCTCGACCGGCGCGTCGTCGTCGCCTTGCACAACTTGGTCGCCACGGAACGCTCCATTCTGGAAGGTCGCGAAATACGGCGCGCCTCCAACAAAGCCCACGTCCGCGGCAAACTTACCCTGAAACATCTGGCGAGTGAAACGCAGCGCGCCGCTTTCATACTTGTAGCCAACGGCATCGCTGATGAGGGCCCGATTCAACGCGGCAGCAAGCTTGGGAGCGAAGTCGCGGACCTGGTAAGTGTGCGGCATCAGCACCAGCTTAGGCTGTCTCTGTTCGATAAACGGCTTCAGTGCGGCCACAAAACCATCAGGGGTGTAGGGCTCCAGCTTGGCCGACTCAATGTCGTACACCTTCGACACTTTTTTCGCTGCAACTTCCTTGGCAATGTCGCCCACGCCGCTGCCGACCACGGCCGCCTCCAGAGTCCAGCCGGTTTCGGCTGCAATCGCCCGCGCGCCGGTGACGGTCTCCCAGGAAACCCGATTCAGTTTGCCTTCGCGTTGTTCCACTACGACCAGGATGGTATCTGCCATTTTGATCCGATCTTCCCTGCTTTCCAGAAAATGTCCGCGCGGCGTGCGCGTAAACCTGATAAGGCTGTAATGTCCGCACAACTGGTTCGGCGGCGCGGAACCATTCAACACAGCGATCGCGCTAGATCGCGCCTTAATAAACTCCTACGAGTTCACCGATTGCGGTTTCTTACGCGAGCACCAACGATGTTGAGTGTCAAACCTAGCGCGATCAACACAGCTGCGATGATCTGAAACCGCGTCTCTCCCAGCTTGAGCGCTGCCGGCTGAAAGAACATAACCAGGAATGCAAATAAGACCAGCACCCAGCCGATCACCATGAGGGCTGAGCCGGTTTCACGTTTTTCTTCCGATGACGGCATAGTGGCCTCCCACCCGTCGCGACGGGTACGCCGACTTTGCCACTCTCACTGCTACCCAAAATTTTTGCCCTGGCAGCGACCCCCGCAGGTTCGCCGGTCAGGCGACCTGGTTCTCTTCGGCGTCTTCTCTGCGCTGTTCCTCAGCCGTGCGCTGCAGATCACGTTGTCCCAGCCGGGTAGCGCCGACGGCACGCCGGTAGCGAGTTCCCATGATCACCAGCACCAGCCCCAATAGGCCCTCGATGCCCAGCCATATTGGCCAAAACCACGAACCGTTACGCAGGCTGATGAAGAAGAATATCCCCAAGCCCGCGTCCATCCAGAGCAGTATCCAGCCCAATGTGAGCAAAACCGAACCAAGGCGGCGGTTCTCAACCGTGTTGTCAATGGCGACCTGATCACGATCAAATCCTGGCATAACCAGCCGAGCTCCTTTCGTCTATGACGTAGAACACCCGTTTAGATGCCAAATATGAACAGGGTTGCAAAAGGTTCGGAAGCTCCGCGACAGCGACCCCGTCGCCGGACAACGCTTGATTACCAAAGATCTCAAACGCAACATCGAATGCGTCACGGCCAGGCCGCTCGGATAACCTCCTAGATTACGCGCAATTCGTTGCGCAGCTTATCCACCAACTTCTTGGCAATCTCTCCCGGAGGACCTTCCAGCACTTCGGTCTTCTTGGTCTTCTGAGGGATGTACAGCTTCTCGATCTTCTGCAAGTTTTCGCCAAGCGCCGGCTTAACTTCGTCGAAACTTACCTTCTTGAGTGGCTTGTTCTTCGCCTGCTTGATACCGATCAGCGTTGCGTAACGCAATTTGTTGATGCCCGACTGAATGGTCAGGAGCGCCGGCAACGGCATGTCGACAAACTGGAAGAAGCCTGCCTCGAGTTCGCGCTTCACCCTGATTCCGCTGTCGGTCTTCTCGATCTGCATAATGATGGTCGCGTGCGGCCAGCCCAGCAACTCAGCCAGAATGACGCCGGTCTGCGCAAAGCCATAATCATCGGACTGCAAACCGGTGAAGACGAGATCAAAGCTTTCGTCCCTGATGGCTTCGGCGAAAGCCTTCGCGGTGTTGAACGCGTCGAGGGTAACAAAGCCGTCGCCTTCGAGGTGGATGGCGCGGTCGGCTCCTTTGGCCAGCGCCTCGCGTAAGACCTGCTGCGCCCGCGCCGGACCGCTGGTGATCACCACCACCTCGCCGCCGTGTTTCTCTTTCTGGCGCAGCGCCTCTTCCAGGGCATAGGCGTCAGGCTCGTTCACTTCGTAGGAAACATCTTCGCGAATCCAGGTGCCGCCCTCATTCAGCTTCAGCGGCGCGTCTTTCTGTGGAACCTGCTTCATGCAGACCAGGATCTTCACCAGGGCTCCTAACACCTCACGGGAAGTTTCAGCACATACCGTGAAACAGGCGAGTATAAATGAGCGGAGCGAGGATGGGAAACGCGATGGGAGAGGCGAGTTCCGAAATGGGACATTTGCGCGAAAGGCATCCGGCGGACAGAACTCCGCCGCTCACCGAAGAACTACTGTTAAGAATTTGCTTGCTCTGCTTCCAGCAATTTCTTTTTGCGTTCGATTCCCCAGCGATATCCCGCCAGGTCGCCGTCGCGGCGCACTACGCGATGACAGGGCACGGCGAGCGCCACGGGATTCGACGCGCAAGCGCGAGCCACGGCCCGAACTGCTTTCGGATCGCCGATTTCGCGCGCGATCTCCGTATAGCTGCGCGTTTCACCGCGCGGAATCCGTTGCAGCGTCTCCCAAACTTTCTGCTGGAAGGCGGTGGCGCGCACGTCGAGCGGTAGGTCGATTGTCGTCTTCGCACCGCTAAGATTGGCCATTAACGGCTCGATGTAGCGGCGCATGCCCGCATGGTCGCGATGCAAGTCGGCTGCGTGGAACTCGCTGCGCAGGTCCCCCTCCAACTCGATCACGCTCTCGCCAAAGCGGACAGCGCACAGACCGCGCTCAGTGGCAGCAACCAGCATCCGCCCCAGCGGGGTCGGCACGATTGCGAAGGTGATGGTCGCGCCCGCGCCACCACGACGGTATGTACCCGGAGTCATGCCGAGCTGCTGGCCCGACTTCTCATAGAGACGACTGGGCGAGCTGAAGCCTGCGTCATAGAGTGCGGTAGTCACATCTCCTCCTTTGCGCAGTTCGGTTTTGACATGCTGCATGCGCCGTGCGGATTGATACTCACGCGGACTGAGCCCGGTTGCGCGCTTGAACAGCCGTTGCAAATGGAACGGGCTAAGCCCGACACGCTTGCTAAGTTGCGCCAGCGTAACGACGCCTTCGGCGTTGTCGAGCAACTGCCGCGCCCGAAGCACATATTTCGCCTGGGCGGAGATTTCCGTCGGCTTGCAACGCAGGCAGGCGCGGTATCCGGCGCGCTCGGCTTCGCGGGGATCGGGAAAGAACTCAACCGAGTCCCGTCGCGGACGACGGCTGGGGCACGACGGGCGGCAATAAACGCCGGTGGTACGGACTGCGAAGACGAAGCGTCCGTCCTGCCGGGCATCGCGCGCCATTACTTGTTGCCAATGGTTTTCGTTCTGGTGTGCGTCCGGAAGTTCGGTTTGCATGGTCACAGCGTAGCGCCGGGACGGAGGCGGCGCTATCCGGCTTTTGCGGGCAAAGCGTTTGTGCGAACTTGCCCCGTTTGACGGTGCAGCGGGCGAAGTCTCTCGAAGAGCTCTTGCTTTGGAACTAGTCCCAGTTTTTCTCATGCTCCCAGACATCGTGCAGGTTGAGTTTCAGTCCCTGTATGTACCAGATGTCGGTATTCTCCAGCGCGTAGGGATACTCAAAGTGTCCCATGTTTTCGGCGTGCTCAGTGATCCGCTTCAGATGCTCGGGATCGCCTTCCCCCAACAGAATCATGCTCTCGCCGGTGTAGCCGTGCGTTCCCCAGTACCAATAGTTTTGATGAAAGCAGATGGCAGGCGGCAGACCGTACTTCGGTCCGAAGTAATCGATTGCGCCCGCTTCCCCATAGTTGTCGGTCTTGATCCCGGTCCTGGCCTGAACATCGGGCGGGAGGCTGTGATAGACGCGCGCTACCTCGGCCACCATGGCTTCCCATCCAAGCTCGTCAGAATAGTACTGCGGCAGCGGAGAGCGCGCGTGGCTGTGCTCGCTTACGGGCGGCGTGAAGTGGATGGCTCGTATGAAGGCAACAAACTGCGCGGGGCTGATCACGGGCGCAAGCAGGGGCAGGAAGGCCAGGAACGGAATCAGCAGTATCAAAACAAATGCGGGCCTCAGCCACGCGCGCCGCGTGTGGACGATCCACTCTTCGCAAACCACGGCGCCAGCCGCGTACAGCATGGGATACGCCGGTGCGACATAGTAATCCTTGCCGTGCAGGACCATGAAGACGACGAACGTGACCACGAAGGCCCATCCTAGAACACGATAGCGCCGACCTTCGCGGCCAAAGAACAGCCAGCCCAATCCCGCCAGCCACAGAGGGAGCGCGAAAGGATTCACCATGAGGACCTGCTGCAAGATGAATTGCAGAGGATTGAGCGCGACGTCGCGGTCACTCGCGCGAATGTTGTGCATCAGTTGCACGAATGGCCAGTCGCGATGAAGGTTCCAGAGGAAATTCGGCAGGAAAATCAGAAATGCGATGGCTCCGGCGATCCAAATCCATTTGTGGGCGAAGGCCTTGCGTTCCGGCGTGAACAGTAATCCCAGGACGATACCGAGTCCGAACACCGTTATGGAATACTTATTCTGTAAGCCGACACCCGCCAACACCCCGAACCACAGCCACAGTTTCTGATTGCCGGTCTGAGTAATGCGGATCACGATGGAAGCACAGCCCATCCAGAAGAGGGCTTCGAAATCGTTGGTGCCGAGCAAGTGGCCGTTAATTACGAACACCGGTGAAACCGCCATCGCTAAAGCCGCCATTGCCATCGCAAAGCGGCGTCCGCCGAATTGGAACGCCTGGTATCCGGTGAGGGCGATGGCGCCGCAGCCCGCGATTGCCGGGATAAGACGGATGACAAACAATGAAGACCCGAACAGAGACGTGACCAACCGAGTTACCACCGGTATGAACGGCGGCATATCTACATAACCCCAGTCCAAGTGGCGGGCGCAGGCGATGTAGTAGAGTTCGTCGCGAAAGATGCCGTAGCGGTTGGCGGTCAGCAGATGCAGCAACAAGCGCGCCGCAACGATAAGTGCGACGATCGCAAAGCCAGTCGCATACCAGCGCATCGAATTCTTGCGATCTGCTAACTGCGAGAGGTTAGGGGTTGCAGACGTCATCAGCTACTCCTGACCAGGATGTTCACCGAGAATAATACGGGATAAGGAGGGAACGCGTTACGCCGAAGGCCGAATCTGTCAGCGAGTAAAACAAGTCGGTTCACTGTGCAGGAAGGGTCTTCAACAACAACCCCACCCAAGAAGAGCCTGGGTGGGGCGCTGGTTACCTCAACAACCGGCTTCGCCTCCCCGCGATCCATCGCGAAGATAGCTTCGGTTATTAGTGGCAGTTGCTGAACTTCAGAGACGCCACGCGTGTGCTCCAGTCGAACTGGGTATTCGGGACGGTGTAATACTCCGTGGTGTACCAGAAGGTACAACCGTCGGAGCCATCAATCGCCATGCTGCTGTAATCGCCCCAACGGTTCGAGGTACCGCTCTGCGATCCTGTACCGGAAAAGATCGGGACCTCAGCCTCCAATTGTCCGAGGGAATCGGTAGTGACGCGGCCCGCGGCAGCTATCGACGGATACACCGTTGAACTGGAGAGGCTGTATCCGACGAGGATGTCGCCGACGTTGTCCTGGGCCATGGAGCCCATCCAGCGGGAGTTGGAATCGGGAGCATAGGTGCCTGATTGGAAGAGAGTCAGCCCCCTGTTCTGATTTTTGAGCGTGCGGTTATAGATATAGAAGGATTCTGCTGTATAGTCAGAACCTGCAATCAACTTAGTAGCGGATGGGGATGGGTGGCCGACGAAACTGTCTTACTTGGTACTACTTGTGCTTTTGATTTCCTTCCACTTCAAGCTAAACACTGGTACTCCTGCCCGCTCAAACTTTATTTGATTGCGAGTCATTGAAAGTTTGCCATTTACCGAGGGATTGATTCGCATGTCCGCCTGGAAGGATGGCATGTGGTGGAGTCCGGGTGCGGCTGCTTGCGCAACAATGCGCGGCGTCGTCCGCGCTTCTGGCTCGGGCATGCTTGTGCCCATTCGGCTATCGAGGACCGCCCCCAAAATCTTTTCCGACGCTCCCTGCTTCTTCAATTCGATCAGCGCAGTCGGGCTGGTGCCCAAATTGGTTCTGGACATCTGGATCTCGCGCACGATGATGCTCTCGGGAAGACCCGCTTTCACCATCTTGACCACGTCGTGCGTTGGTTAGCGCATTCTCAGTTGGGGCTTGCGCGAAGATCGGAAGCACAAGCAAGAAAATCAGCAGGAAGATCAGTTGAGCTAGACGAGCGCCTCGCATGAGCGGTGTCTCCGTTGCAAGAATCTATGGATGACCAACATTACAGACCAGCAACGACATTGCGGTTGCGATTAAACAGCCCTGTCTATTGACTGAACGCAGCGTGTCCGAAAACTTGCAATGTTAATTTTGGACGCATCAGTACTGCCAGCTCTTGGTGTCCGCACCGGCGGGCGCGTGCGCCGCCAACTGTGTACCAATTTGCCGCAGAAAGTCTCCGGGCTCCCAGGGAAACCAACCGTGGCCCTTTTCCGGCCGGCCATATTCAAAGCGGGCGTGCGCCTCGGGATGCTGTTTTAGGAAGTCTTCCATGTCGTACACCGCCAGGTTGAGATAAAAGTTGTCCATATCGCCAACCCAGATGAAGATCTTGTCGGTTAGCTGCGGGCCGATCGTTGCCCAGTTTTTCTCCGCGTAGGCTCGCAGGTCATAACCGTGAGCAAGCATGTAGTCAGCGACGTGTCGATCAATCTTGCCAGTCTGCTTATCCCATAGCGGCTGCGGATAGCCGTCGTTCCCAACCGGACCGTACACTGCCTCCCAAGCTTCGAGCTGCTGGCAGGAACGTCCATGCGAGCCCAGCACCTCCTCCAGTTGGCTCATCTGGCGCATCGTCTCCACCACCTGTCCTTCCGCGGTTCGCATCAACGGACGCTCGCGCGCGACCCATTCGTATCCCGGGACTTCAAATGCATTCGGATCTTTGTAGATGTTCACGAGCTGGTAGTGGCGGAAGTCGATGGGATCGGGAAAGCCGGTCCAGGTGCCGCCAAAGAAATCAGGATGATAAAGCTGTAAAGCCAGCGACTCCCAACCACCCGTCGAGCCACCCATCAGTGCGCGCGCCCAAGGCTCGCGAATGATACGGAAATGCTCTTCGAGGTACGGAATCAGCTCTTGCATGATGGCGTCGCCGTAGGGTCCGTTGTTCGCAGAATTCACGGCGTAGGAGTCGTCGAAGTAAGGTGTGGGATGCTGGAAGGTCACTCCGATCATGCGGGGAAAGCCGGCGCCGCTCCATGCGGTGAAGGCTGCATAGCGAAACTGTCCCCGTTTCGACGCGGTCGCCGGTGCCTCCATTTGCATGAACAGAGGTGGCTCCAGACCGAAATGTCCCTGCTCGTAGATGACCGGATAAGACACCGCCGGGTGCTCGTCATAACCTTCCGGCAACAGCACGACGGCGCCGATATACATCGGCTGTCCCCAGAACTGAGTGAGCAATTTGCTCTGCAGCCTAATGTGCTTGACCCATTTGGTGTCTGGCAGTGGTTCAAGCGGTGGAATCACGTGCCGGGCTTCCAGCTTAACCGCGTATCCATCACTTGGGTCGAGATGAACCTTCTGCACGTCGCTGTAAAGATTGCCGGGCGACTTGGTAAAGTGCTGGCCCTCCCACTGGTCCATGTGGGCCCAGATGACGTGGCCATCGGCACGGCGGAATTCGGTATAGACATTTACCAGAGCCTGAACGTAGTAGTCGCCGGCGGGTATTTCCTTCAGGCTGCGTAGGGGATATCCGAGTGTGCTGTCGCTTATTACGCCGGCGTGCCCCGCCGCCAGCGCGGACACATCCGCGCCAAAGAACGGAGTTTCTTCTTGCCATGAGCCGATTTGATCACGTAAATCCGTACCGCCAGTGCGGCTGATGATCACGTACACTCGTCCAGTGATGGGCTGCGCATGAACATCGGCTGGAACGGTAATTTCAAAGCGAGGGCCGACCTGCGCGCTCAGGGAAAGGGACAGCAGCAACACGGTCACAGCGATACCGGTGAGGCGCCGAGATAGGAACATTCTTGAACTCTCCTTGGCACGATTATGCAGCATGGGTAGCGCAGACACCGTTCTTCGAGTTCTACTATTGGCAAGGTTTGCTAACAATGTTAGGCTCGAACTGGAAGTCAAGGTCCCAGGAGAGCACCGCGATGCCTACCCGCAACGTTAATTTGACAGAGGAGCTTGAACACTTCGTGCTCGCCAAGGTTGAAAGCGGACGCTACGAAAACGCTAGCGAGGTTGTACGCGCAGCGCTGCGGATTTTGGAGCGCGAAGAAGAGCAATACGAAGCCAAGCTGGCCGCGTTGCGGGCGGCCATCGACGAAGGCGACGCCAGCGGGATTGCCAGAGGCCATACATTTGCTCGCGTCCGGCAGAAGCTCAAGCTTCCCCTGACGGGGCACTAGCCACGATGGCCAGGCTTCGTTTTTCACGCCGCGCCGAGGCCGACCTGCTCGGCATTGGCGGTTATACCCTTCACACCTGGGGCGAAGCTCAGGCCGACCGCTACCTCCGCGAATTGGAGAGTTGTGGCCAGATGCTCGCCGACAATCCAGCATTAGGGCGGCCCTGTGATGATATTCGCCCTGGCCTGCGCCGTATGGAGCACGGCAAGCACGTCGTGTTTTACCGGCGAGAGAAATCTGGGATTCTTGTTGTCCGTATCTTGCACCAGCGCATGCTACCCACTAGACAAGTCATTGGTTAGCGTTTAACGGGTCAGAACAGCAGTGCAGCCTTGCTGGTGGCTGAGTGCGGATAGCTAATACCGGCTACTGACCACTGATATTCATCCCCGCGCGAACACAATCTTTCTGGCCTGCTCCGCCGACTCGAAGATGTGCGCCTCCATGCCGAGCTCGCACGCGGCTTCTACGTTGTTGGCGCGGTCGTCGAGGAACAACGCACGGGGCGCCTCGCAATGCAGCGCCTCAAGACATGCCCGGTAGATGGCCGGATCCGGCTTTACGATCCCGAGTTCGCACGACCAGATCTTCACCTCGAATTCGTCGAGCCAGGAGAACTTGCGCACTTCGGCCAGCAAATCGTGAGGAATGTTCGAAAGGATCGCGGTGCGCACTCCGTGTGCCCTGATGTCGCGCACCAAGGCGAGCGTCTGGGGATTGACTCGCAGCCACATCACGGTTTCCATCCCTGCAATGCGCTCAACTTGCGCGGGCCGTAGCTTCACGCCGGCTGCGTCGGCGAAAGCCTGCCAGTGTTGCCGGAAGTCAGCGCGGCCGCAGTCGTAATCATGGCGGGTGGCGGAATAGATCTCGAAGAAGGGTGGTTCAGTGACGCCAACCAGTGCCGCGAATTCCTGCAGCTCGGCGGCCGAGGGCGTGAGGCTTAGTACCCGGCCATAGTCGAAGATCACGGCATCCCAGCGGCTCGATGGCATCGATTCCATTCTTACACGGCCGAGAGTTTCGTAGCGACGCTTGCTGACATTGATTTGGCGCGCTCATACTGTCAGCACGCCGCCACTGCATCCTAGAGTGCGGCGAAACAGCGGGAGTAAGCATGAGCACGAACACCCAGAACGGGCTTGTCCACCTGTCAAGTCGTCACAGTGTTGAAGAAACCATGCAACGCTTGGAGGCTCTACTGAGCGAGCGCGGGATCACCATCTTCGCTCGCATCGATCACAGCGGCGAGGCCGCCAAGGTTGGGCTCAGCATGCGGCCCACGAAGCTGCTGATCTTTGGCAGTCCAAAGGGGGGAACTCCGTTGATGCAGGCTGCTCCCAGTCTTGCGATCGACCTGCCTCTGAAAGCATTGTTCTGGCAGGACGCTGACGGTAAGGTTTGGCTCAGCTACAACGATCCTTCGTACTTACAGCAGCGTCACAATTTTCCTGCAGAGCTGCTTCCCAACATTGCGGGGGTCAGTACATTGTTCGGGAAAGCCGTGGAGTAGCCGGCCCGAAAGAAGTCAGGCCGCCTTCAGCAAAAGAAGGGTAACATCGTCGTGCTGCGGAGCATTGGCGACGAAGCGGTCGAGGTCGCCCATGACGTAATTCAGCAGCGTTGCCGGCGGATAGGCGACTCCGGCTTGCAGCACCGCAAACAGGCGAGGCTCACCATACTCTTCTTGCCGCTGATTCTCAGCTTCCACTACGCCATCCGTAAAGATGACGAGCCAGTCGCCGCTTTGCAGCGTAACCGACCCCGACTGGTATGGAGCATTCTCCAAAATGCCGAGGGGCACGCCGCCAACCTGCAGGCGTTCAATGTTGCCGGATTGGCGCCGCAATATCGGGTCGTTATGGCCGGCGTTGATATAGGTCAACGTTCGGGAGACGGGATCGTACTCGCCGACAAACGCAGTGGTAAAGCGGCGGCCGTTCTGGCTGTTGCTGCAGGCATAAGTATTCATGCGGCCCACCAGTTCGACCAGTGAGCCTGGGGTTGTGGAAAGAGTTTTCAGACTAGCTTGAAACGTAGCCATCAGCATGGCGGCGGGAATGCTTTTGCCGGCTACGTCAGCCACCGCAATCAGAAATGTGTTGCCCGATGAACTTGAACTAGGGCGGGAGAAGACATCGTAGTAGTCGCCGGCCACGGTGTTCGCCGGACGGGTGGCAAATGCGATCTCGAGGCCAGGCACGGCGGGAGGACTCGCCGGAAGCAACCACGCCTGGATCTCTTTCGCGATCTGGAGATCGCGCTTCATGACTACCCGGTCAGCGACTTCCAACAGCAAGATTGCAAACATTACCAGGCCGCCCCAAAAATGATTATCGAAATTGGTTTGGCTCCTGGGAAAGAGAAGCAGCACCAGGGCGACCAGCAGCAGAACGCGGCGCGCCGGCGTCAACTTCTCCATCATCGCCCAGAAGAATTGCCGCGCGAGATTGAAGACATGCCGGCCCTTGGGCACACCCGCCGTGCGACTGCGATCGATGTCCTGGGAGTAAAGCCGATAACTGAAACGAGCCTCGGCCTCGAACTGCTTCCAGAGCTCGTTGAGCTTCATACCATCGCTGATGCGCTGCCAAAACTTCTCCACACGGACCATGACAGGTTCGACGCGCGCGGTATATTTATCGCGCGGCGGAGGCACAGGACCTGCGCGTTGAGAGTTCCAGCTCATTCGCAGAAACAGGATTATAGAAGGCGATGTCTACCCGGACGAAAGAACCCAGGGATTCGGTCGATGATAACCGAGTCAGTGCCGAGTCTCGGGTTTCACCTGCTCATCGAGAAAGGCCACCGACTGTACGCCTGAGACTTCAAAGCGCTTGCGGCAACGAATATTCTTGCAAGCGACAAGATCGTCGCGGCGGACCATGTAGGAACGCGCCTTGGCAAATTTCGCTCGGTCACGCTCGTCTGCACGAGGAGGCAGCTGGCGCTTCTTAGTACGAACGAACCATCCCAGTTCGTATTCGGCGGACTGATGGCAATGGGGACAGTTCAAGGTCGCCTTTCTAGTCTCCTGCCGCTCGTCATACAGATCGCGCTCGTCCATCAGCTTCCTCCGTTGGCCATCAGAGAAGGTGGCTCATCTCGCGATAGTATTAGAACATAGTTGTGGCTTCAAGGAAGTAAGGCAGGTGGTTTGTTCAGGTGGCTTGTAGAGAAAGCATCCCGTTTCTACCCGTGGTAGAAGCTTTGTGATAGCAGGAAACAAGCCCGGCTAGCAAATTGGAAGCGATGCTCTTGAAAATGTCGCTCTACCCACGTATCGTCCTCCACAATTTCTGCCCTGACATCAAGACCCAGCGGAGTGTGTCCGCTGGGTCAGCCTGCGTTTGCTCAACAACCCCGGTGCAGGTATGTGGGGTAAGGAGGAGAATGAGACCTGCATCGCTTCGCCGCCGGTACGGTTTCTTATCTTGGCGGCCGGGTTTCACTGCTGAATGCATACTGCCATTCGTGGCAAAGCTTCAACATCCCCCTGAAGCCGTATGGATGGTGCCGCTTTCGTCGTATAAGAGGCAGGTGCGCTTCGTCCCAATCGCTGATTCAGCAGGCCGAAACAGTGCTATGATGCGCGCAAGGGAGGGCTTCCCGATGGCTCGCTTCACCCTGTGCTTCTTCCTATTAGCGGCTGCCCTCGGCCACGCTGTCCAGCCGGCGGGCACCGTTGATAAATCCATTCCAGCTTCAAATACGGCGGTCCTCGCCATGCCATTAACAACCACGCCGTCGGTGGTACCTGAGTCGCGCAACGGCATCGCGCTTGCCACTGACGACGATGGGACCTGCTATAAGATTCGCGCCTATATCTTTAAGAGGGACGACGACCACGCGCCCGAATTCGTGAGGAGCACAACCTGCGGTCCGCGGCAGCCACGCACGAAAGATGCTGCCTGGCCGAAGGCGCGACTGGTCCCCGCGGATTGATATCGCGGCGTTGTTCCTCTTAAGAAGTTTGCAAGTGCGAAGAGTAGAAGAGGAGTAAGGGGTGCGCTTCACGCTGGCCGTCACAGACGATTGCGAACGCGAAACGCACCACAGGTTAGAGAATTAAGCCGCCTTGGCTTCGAGGTTGACATTGCGGGCGATATTGGTGAGGGTCTCGTCCGCTTCCTTCTCTTCGTTCAGGGTCTGTTGCAGAAGTTGAGCGATCTCCCGCTTGCCCAGCAACTCGGCATACGTCCGAACCGTGCCATAGCCCGCCATTTCGTAATGTTCCACGCGTTGGGCTGCGCTGATGATCCCGGCGTCAATCGTACTGGGGTCGCCGCCTTGCGACACGATCTCATCGCCTTCCTTGATGACACCCTTCATGCCTTTGCAAGTTTCCCCTGAGGGCTTCTCATTCAAGATTTGGAAAATTCGGTCGAGGCGCGAAATTTGCTGTTGGGTAACGTCGAGGTGGTCTTGCAGAGCGTTCTTGAGTTCACGATACTTGGCTGCGTCGATCAGCTTGGGCAGAGCGTCGGTAATCTGGTTTTCCGCGTCGTAAAGATCGCGGAGTTCTTTGAGAAAAAGCTGTTGCAGGTTTTCGAGCTTCATCGAAAATAGCGCCATTGGGCCCTCCAAATTTGATTTTGTGTTGTGATGGCGCACACGGCAGGCGTGTTGTCTCGAAATCGGAGACCGCGCGCGGTGGATCCGCCTCGAGATTTCAGGAAGCGAACGCGCTTAAAGTTAGGCTACGAAGGGAAGAGGGAGGCAGATTACGGTTCCTGTGAGCCTGATGGTTCTGCTGCGAGCCGTTTACTCTGCGCTACTCACTTTCGGCGCGTAAGGGTTGTCGTCCACTACCTGCCAAACAGTGTCGAGCACGGTTCCATCCACCCATTTCACCACTGCCACCGGACGGTCAAGAAGCCGAGGCTTGGCAGGCTTTCCGCCGCAGATCTTCTCCACTTCGGCTTGCAACTCTTCGATGGGACGAATCGGCAAGCCCTTGCCCTTCACCGCATCGAGCAAATCTTGCCGCCGCGGATTGATCGCGATGCCGCGTTCCGTGGCGACTACATCGATCAGCTCACCGGGGCCGGTAAGCGTGGTCACTTCGTCAACGATCACCGGAATGCGATCGCGGAACGACGGGACTGCGAGAATCGTGCATCCCGCGAACAGGCAATTCTGCCAGCCACCAATTCCGTGAAGCAGCCGACCGTCAGAGTGGGTGACGACATTGGCGTTGAAGTTGATGTCAACCTCGGTTGCGCCGAGCACCGCAGCGTCGACCATAGAAGCAAAGTTACCTTTGCCGTGAAAGTTGTACGAGGTAAATGGACTGGTGGCTACGTGACGGGGATTGCTCGCGATCGAATGCACCGCGTCCAGGTCGAACGTTTGCCCGTCGAGGATATAGCCGATGAGACCTTCATTGAGCAGATCGACCAGGTATTTGGTTGAACCTCCACGCACGAAGCTGGCCTTTACGTTGGCTTGCTTCATCATGCGGGCGAGATAATCCACGAAGGCCAGCGCAATGCCGCCCGCCCCAGCCTGAAAGGAAAAGCCGTCGCGCATGATTCCGCTGTCGCGGAGAAAGCGCGCTACCAGCTCGGAAATTCGCAAACGATCAGGACTGCGCGTGATCTGCGTAGTACCGCTGACGATCTTCGAAGGGTCGCCGATGGAGTCAACCTCAACCACGTGGTCAACGTTGTTGCCCTGGATCTGCCAGGGAATGCAGGGAAAAGTGACAAGATTGTCAGTCACAACGATGACACGATCGGCATAGACGGAATCAGCCAGGGCAAATCCCAGCGAACCACATGCCGACCGTCCGTGCGAGCCATCGGCGTTCCCGAAGAAGTCCGCCGTGGGTGCCGCGATTACAGCGATGTCAATGTGGACTTCGCCGTCCTGCACCGCCTGCCAGCGTCCACCGTGCGAGCGCAACACCCCGAGGCCGCGCATGTGTCCGTGCGAGCAGTAATCGCCGAGCGGACCATTCATGCTGCCTTCAATGTGATGCACCGCGCCCGACTTCATTAAGTCGATCACGGGCTCGTGACATGGAAACGACGCGCTGGGGAACCATACCAGGTCCTTGGCGCCCATGCGCGCAGCGGTTTGTAGCGCAGTGAGCGCGACGCGGTCTCCATTGCGCAGGTGGTGATGACTGCTAATGGTCATGCCATCGCGCAGTCCGCTGAGGCGTAGCGCAGTCTCTAAATCTGGTACGCGCTTATCGCCGTCTGCGGGGTAGTCGCTGCTGCTGCGAATCGGCGGTCCGACTTTTTCCCCCTCAGGACAATGCTGATTGACCCCTTTATATGGCGCCGCTTCGCGGCCGTTGACCTGGGTTGGCACGCGGCGGCATGCGGCATTTGTTACGAGGCTGCTGGATACAACCGTACTCATGATTGTTCTCCTGCTACCGGTTCGTCGGCAATGATGCCCATCTTCCTAGCACGCACAACCAGCTTCACTGCGCGCTGCACGACCGGCGCATCGATCATCTTCGATCCGAGGCTCACCACGCCAAGACCGCGTGCCTGGGCGTCTTCGAAAGCCGCGACGATCTTCAGCGCCTTGTCCAGCTCGTTCGATGAAGGAGCAAACGCGCGATGGATGATCTCAATCTGCACCGGATGAATGCATCCCATGCCTTCGAAGCCCATGGCGCGCGAAGTCTCGCCCCAGTGCAGCAGTCCCTCAGTGTCAGATGCGTCGCCGTACACCGAATCGATAGCCTGCATGTGCGCTGCGTGAGCGGCATTCGCCACACGCTGACGCGCATAGAGCGATTCGCCTCCACCTGGAGTCTTGGCGACGCCGAGATCTGCTGTGTAGTCCTCCAAGCCGATCGTTATGGCTGCGATGCGTTCCGACGCCATCGCAATGGCGAAAGCATTCTCGATGCCCAGCGCTGATTCGAGAATCGGCATCAGCCAAATGGGGCGGGCGACGTTCGCCTGCTTGGCGATGGTGGTGATCGCCGCATCGACTTCTTTCACCTGCGCAGCGCCCTCGACCTTCGGAATCAGAATGAGGTCGGGGGCTTGCGGCACAATCTCTTGCAGATCGGCCAATCCCAAAGGTAGTTGGTTGATGCGAACCATGCGTTCCGCCGCTCCGAAGTCCACCGCTCGCAACGCATTGCGAACCAGCAACCGCGCCGCATCTTTTTCGGCATAGTGCACCGAATCTTCCAGATCGAGAATGATCGCGTCCGGTCCGTGCAGTCCGGCATTGACGAAGTACTTGGGCTCATTACCGGGAAGGTAGAGTCGCGAGCGCCGCAGCCGATCACGCTGCGACGGCGACGCGAGCGTCACCGCATCTGGCAGCGCTCGCTTGCCCGGCGCGAATCCGGCACGGCGCACCGCCGTTTCGATGCGCGCGGCAATCACGAACGGCAGCGCGCCTTCGTCCACGATCTCGATGAAGACGTGCTCGATATCAAGCGCGCGCAGCACGTCGCGCACCTGCTGACGGATGACCTCACCGTAATACAACTCGACCCGCGAACGCAGCGCGATCTCGATACCGCCACTGGTACGCTCTTCGAAGCTAACGTGTAAATCGGAGCGAACGTCGGCGCCCGCACCGACCTGCCTCGCCTCGTCGCAATTTAGTTTCTGCTACTGCCGGCATATGCCTTCTCCACCGTCACCTCAAGCTTTGCGAGGATGGCATCCGTCATCTGTGTCGTCGGATGCCGCGCCCTGCGCCAGCGATTTCGCGCCGCCAGAGATGCGCATCATGTCATAGGTGCGGACCTTGCCTTCGGCCACCACCGCCGCGATGGCATCGCGAACCTTGCGCGCCTTGTCGTTCTCGCCGAGATGATCGAGCATCATCGCCGCCGAAAGAATCATGGCAATCGGATTGACGATCGCCGGATTCAGCTCGGCATACTTGGGAGCCGAACCATGCGTTGGCTCAAACACTGCGACTTCCTGACCTATGTTGCCGGAAGCCGCGAAACCAAGCCCGCCGACCAATCCCGCGAACGCGTCGCTGATGACATCGCCGAACAAGTTGCTGGCCACGATCACACCATACTCTTCGGGGTTCTTGGTAAGCCACATGGTCTGCGCGTCGATGTTGGTAGACCATAGTGCAATGTCGCTGTATTGCTTGTGCACTTCCTTGACGACCTCTTCCATCATGCCTGAGGTTTCGCGCAACACGTTCGGCTTCTCGCAGATAGTCACTGACTTATAGCCGTGCTGACGGGCGTACCGGAATGCAGCTTCGCAAATCCGCCGCGCCGCCGGTCGGGTGATGATGCGCACCGAGATCGCAAGATCCTCGCCGGCGACCTTGTCGAACGGCTTAAACTTTGGATGAGTGCGCAATGCGTCACGCACCGGTTGCGGAGGGTTCGTCCACTCAACGCCCGCGTACAGCCCTTCTGTGTTCTGACGAAAGACGACAACGTCAACCTTCGGCTCTTCGAAACCACCAGCCGGTTTCTTGCGGATGAAGTTGAGCGGATTGCCGGGAAACGACAGGCACGGCCGCATACAAACATCCAGTTTGAAAATCTGCCGCATGGAAACAATCGGGCTGAAGTACTGGTGACCCTTGCCGCGCAACCCAGGGCTCAGTTCGGCCTCGGCTTCCTTCTTCGGCTTCGACGTGATGGCGCCGAACAGGCCGATCTTGTGCTGGCGCAGCAACTCAATGGTGCGCTCGGGGAGGGCATTGCCTTCCTTGGTCCAGCAATCCCAACCGATGTCAGCGTGTATGTATTCGGCCTCGAAACCGACGGCGTCGAGCACCCGAATCGCTTCGGGCAGAACTTGATTGCCGATGCCATCGCCCGGCATGGATACGATTTTATGTTTTGCCATGAATGCGAACTCCTTTAATCATTTGCATCCCGAGCAGAGGTTTGCTGCGGCGACCGGGTCAAGGGACCTGCCTTTCTTTCGTTCCTACGAAGTCGGATGTCGCAGCTGGTGTCGCCGCTTTGGGTCTCCGCACAATGTTCCACTTATCCCTGCGCTTACCCAGCTGTTACAAACTCGTGCCGTCCCTGCGGGACTCGCATCTATTTCACACTTTACCCAGGGCTGACGCCCTGGGCTATTCTTGTTCCGCCCTTCGGGCTAGAGTTCGTTCAGCATTCTGGGCTATTGCGCTACCACTGCAGTTTTGAAGTCGAGTTTCGTAACGTCTCCGGGTAGGCCCGGGCTAACCTCATCTCGCCGCTTTGCGGCAATCTATGCCTACATCGCTGCCACGCTCAGCCCCAGCTTCTGGCTCACCAGATTCTCCACGCCTCCGCCAATCACTAGCGACTGCGGCACGCTACCAAGCACCGGAAAAACGAACTGCTCGCCTGCGTAGCGAATTGTGCTCGTAGCGAAATCAACCTCGACTTCGTCCCCTGGAATGATCGTCTTCTCCTTGCGGCCGACCGCGTCCGCAAACTTGTTGCGCAACCGGTCCACCAGCTCTGGCGTCTCGATGCACAAAAAGCCGTTATTAAACGCATTGCGCAGATAGGTCTGCGAGAAGCTGCCGGCAATCACCAGAGGAATGCCCTTGTATTTCAGCGCGGTCACTGCCTGCTCACGACTGGAACCGGTGCCGAAGTTGAAACCACCGACAATGACGTCGCCGGCTTGCGTGCGCCCGGCAAACTGCGGATCGTAATTTTCCATCACCACGCGCCGCCATCATCTCCGCGGTCATGTCTTCGCGATAGGTGTAGTCCTTGCCGTAGATGCCGTCGGTATTCAGGTTGTCTTGTGGCAGGAAGATCAGCCGCCCCCGTACGCGCTGCGGAAATCCGGGCAGGATCTCGACCTTTTCGGCTGGCGTGGACGCAAGCGCGAACACCTCGAAGTGTTTCGCGGACTGAAGCCCGCTCGGAACGACATAAGGAACCGGCTTGGACGCGGCGCTAAAGCCCCGCTCTACCCCAGCACTGTTTTCGACAAGTTGTTCCGCAGGCCCGCAGATGTAGCCCGCAATGGCGGACGCCGCGACGACTTCGGGGCTGCCCAGATAGCACTGGGCATCGCGCGAGCCCATCCGCCCTTTAAAGTTGCGATTGGTTGCCGAGATGCCGACCTCGCCCGCTTCGAGCAACCCTGTGCCCAGGCCGATGCACGGTCCGCATCCTGAGGGCAGCGCATGCGCGCCGGCATCGAGCAGCGTTTGCCACACGCCGCGCGTTTCAGCTTCCTCTTGCACCGCGTGACTGGCGGCCGCAAGATAAAACTGCACGCCCTCCGCGACCTTTTGGCCTTGCAGCACCTTCGCCGCTGCCTCCAAATCCTCCAGTCGCGAGTTTACGCATGACACCAGGTACGCTTTCTGAATGTCAACTTTCTTCTTTGCGATCTCGGCGACCGACTGCATCACCTGCACCGTGTCCGGACCAGAAACGTGAGGCGTGACCTCCGCAAGATTCAGTGTGATCCGTCCAGCGTACGCCGCGTCTTCGTCCGGGCCCGGAGGATTTGCGCGCCATTCTGCCAACTCTTCCTGCGGGAATGCGCGCGATCCCATGTGCCCGCAACTCCGATTGCGCGCTTCGAGGTATTGCAACGTGACCTCATCCACCGGGAACCAGCCGACTAGCGTTCCCCACTCGGTGGACATGTTGGCGATGCTCAAGCGCGCATCCATGCTAAGCGACGCTACACCGGGGCCGTTGAACTCGACGGCAGCGTTGAGCACTTCTTCCTGGTTGTAGAGTCCGCACAAGCGTCACGATCACGTCTTTGCCGGTCGCATCCGGTGCGAGCTTGCCTTCGAGGACAACCTGCACGGTGCGCGGGATCTGCCACCAGAACTCACCCGTCGCCCAGATCGCGGCCGCGTCAGTGCGCACCACCGGCGTGCCAATCGCGCCTAATGCGCCATACATATTCGAGTGCGAATCGGAGGCGACGACGAATGTCCCGGGCAGCACGTATCCCTTTTCGACCATGATCTGATGACCGATTCCGGTGCCCGGCGGATAGAAGTCGATGCCCTGGTCTCCCGCAAAAGCCTCCATGCTGCGGTATTTCGCCAGGTTCGACTCTTCTCGGTTCTGAATATCGTGATCGGCGGTGATTACCGGCTGCGACGGATCGTGCACATTCTTGGCGCCAATGGACTTGAATTTCTTCATCACCGCCGAGGTATTGTCGTGTGTCATCACGTGATAAGGCCGGATGGAGAGGAAGTCACCGGCGCGCAGTGGGCGACTCGGTCCCTCTGCCATGTGAGCTTGCGCGATTTTTTCGACGATGGTCTGTCCCATCTCAGTGGCCTCCCTCCGCAAAGCTCCGGTCGGCTTTGAACAGCCTCATCAACTCAGTCACGCTCGCCTGCTTCTCCAGGTTCCAAATTGCGTCGATGGCGCGGCGGCGGGCGTCGCGCGACATCACGGGCTCCGCCAGCGCTTCGAACTTCTCTTCTACTTCCTTGTCGGTCAGCGGATTCCGCGTGTCACCCTTCGGATAGTCAAGCTGCGTGGTGTATTCGCGACCGTCGATGGTATGGATCCGAACAATCACACGCTGCAGTGCCGGAAAGACCTTCTCGATCTCTGGATCGGCCGCGACGGCGATCTTGCTGAGCTGCGCTCGGATCAGCGGATCCATAATCTTGGCCTGGGTGAACTGCAACGGTGTGACTTGGCGTTCGGCGATAGCAGCTGCGATGACATACGGCAGCGAGTGATCGGCGGTCTCTTTGGTATGCGGATCGTACTTGCTAGGATCGCTGAGAATGTCGGCGCCGCGTGCGGTGGTGCGAATGTGTACCCTGGCGATGTCGTTGGGCTTCAGGTCGTTGTCTTTTACCAGTGCCAGCACCGCGGAGATGGGCGTGTGCGTGAGCGCCTCAGTGGGAAATGCCTTCATCCCACATTGTGTGATACGCCACGAATCGCCCAACCCGTCAGTCAGGATGTTCAGCTTCCATTCTGGACCGAAACAGTGCACCAGCCCTTCTTTGCCGTCGATCACGTGCTCTGGTCCCGTATATCCCTTTTCCGCCAGCAGGGCTGCCAGCACTCCGCTCTGTGTAGCCATGGGATCGACAGTGTTCTTCATCATGGTCAGTTTGCCGGCAGTGACTGCGCCCAGCGTGGCGCGCGCACTGGCGCTGATGCCGATAGCGTGTTGAATCTGGTCCGCGACTGAGGTGCAACATGCGCGCAGCCACGATCGGCGAGACGAAACGCGGTCAACGTGGCATGATGCCAGCCGCGCTCGCGAATACCGGGGAATGCCGCCTCGCACAGCCGCATCTCGAACTCGTGGCCCAGCACCAGGCCGACGATCAGTTCGCGCCCATCGCTGCCCGCGCGCTCACAACAAGCCATTGCAGCGGGAAAAATGTCCGACGGATGTGAGGGGTCCTGCTTCCAGTAAATGTCGTTGTAGTCCATGCAGCGAATCATCAGGGCATTGGCCAGCGATGCTGAGACTACGTCCATCCGCCGGCCACTACCGATCACGGTCGCTTTTCCGGCGCCGGCAATCTCGTTCAGCACTTCCAGCGCGATAACGACATCATGCTGCTGGTAGCCACCAAGCGCACAACCAATACTGTCGAGCAGGAAACGCTTCGCCTGATACACCGCATCCTTGGAAAGCTGCTCGAACTTCAATCCGGCAGCCCATTGCGACATGGTTGCGGTGACCGTCGGCTTGGCTGCGGCTTTGCTCGGCGCTGGCGCAGTTGTGGTTGACATGAGAATGTTCTCCTTCTATTTCGCCAGGTTCTTGAACGGCAAATAGGCCATGAAATCAGCGTGGTGCACGATGTATGCCTCGGTGGTGCGCTTCACCAGGTCGCCTTCCGCAGCATGCGCTGCAATGATGTGGCACACCGCATCGGGCACGCCGCATTCCATCGCCAGCGCTACTCCGGTAAACGGATGACGCACCAACTCGCCGCGCTTGCTTTGGCGGGTCTTGCCGTCCACGTGCTCGTACTCCAGCAACTTGCCGACATCGGCGAGAATCGCGCCCGCGATAACAGTATCCAAATCGATCGGTAGCGCGCGCCCCATAAATTCCCGCATGCTCTCGGCCGCCTTGCGCGCGATGTGCACCACGCAGCGCTTGTGCTCCATAAACGTTATCGGGCAGTTGGGCACCAACAGGGTGAACGGGATGCGATTGAGGTCGTCAGGGCTCAGCGGGCTGAGTTCGAGCGCGCGCTGCCAGGTCTTCGTGACTTGCTCACGCAGCTCGGGAGCTTGAATCCACTCAATCTCAGGCCACAACTTAAGCACCGCTTCACGCATTCGGTACTCCTCCGCAAAATCCCACCAGGCGAAATCCACTCGGACGGGCCTGCGCCCAGTGCTAATCGGGCAAATTCCCGGTCGAAGGCCAAACAAGTATTCGTATCATTTCTTCCCATGGGACAGATATGACGTGCGTCACAAGCACTCGGCCAGATTGAGCCCATGGCCATCACTCGAACTCGCCAGAACCGCTTCAACCGCGGTTGCTTCGGTCGTCGGATGCCTGGCTATCCTCTGCCGGGCAGGCGCGCGAGTGCTATTCTGTTTTCTGGAAAAATACCGGCCATGTCCGCACCCCAGAGTCCATTCATCGTAGCGGCGTACATCCCGTGCCAGACGTGTAATTACCCATGCGTCATCGTCGAACGATTCGACCACAACCCCAATGAGGACGAAGTGGACCGTCACGTCTTTCGTTCGACCTGTGACAACTGCGGACAGATGCAAGTTCGAGTTGGCCGCGATGCCTTCAAACGAACTGTGGTTGAGTGGACGCTGGAGCTACATCCGCCACCCCAGGGCAAACCAGCGGAGTAGGGAAGGACAAGTCTAATCCGGCTTGGGCGAAGCAGTTCCTAAGTGGTTTATCGTCTTCTGCAACGAAGCTTCGTCCTCCACGTTGACGCAGGCGCGAGAGCGATCAATCTGGCGAATCAGCCCGCAGAGCACCTTGCCCGGGCCAACCTCCACAAAGTTCTGTGCGCCAACCGCTGCGAGTGCTCGCATGGACTTGTCCCACTGCACTGCCCCCGTCACCTGACGTATCAATGCGTCGCGCGCCTGCTCGGCAGTTGTTACTAGAGTCGCATCGATGTTGCACATCAAAGGAACTTTCGGCGCATGAAACGTCAGTGCGTGCAAGTCCTCGGCGAGTCTGTCCTGGGCAGGCTGCATCAGCGAGCAATGGAACGGCGCGCTCACGGGAAGCATGATGGCGCGCTTAGCACCGCGCTTCTTGGCTAGGTCGGCAGCGCGTTCGACCGCCGCTTTGTTGCCGGATAGGACCGTCTGTTCCGGTGAGTTCAGGTTTGCTGCCTGGCACACTTCCCCCTGCGCCGCCTCTTCGCATACCTGCTGCACCTTCTCGCTAGCCAAGGCCAGGATGGCTGCCATACCGCCGACGCCAACCGGCACAGCTTCTTGCATATACTTGCCGCGATTGCGCACGGTGCGTACCGCGTCGATAAACGACAGGGTCCCTGCAGCCACGTGTGCCGAATATTCTCCCAGGCTGTGCCCCGCGACGTAGTTCGGAACGATGGCTTTCGATTGAAGCACGCGCCAGACCGCAACCGATGCCGTCAGGATCGCCGGCTGCGTGATTTCCGTCATCTTCAATTGATCTTCGGGGCCTTCGAAGCACAGTTGCGAAAGCTTGTAGCCGAGAGCATCGTCGGCTTCGTCGAACGTTTCTTTCGCTACGGGATACAGAGCCGCAAGCTCCTTGCCCATTCCAACCACTTGCGAACCTTGTCCGGGAAAGAGAAATGCGATGGGAGAAGAGTGCAAACTCATCGAGCCTCGCAGAATCTTACAGCTAATGTGAGATGGCAGAACTGTCGCGGGCAAATGCCGCGTTACACCAATCCGCTGCCGACCCGTCCCGCTTCGGCCGCGTCAGCGGCATGATTGTTCAGGCCCTTGCTGGCAGCGGCAATGCGCTCCTGAATCACGCAATTAAGCTGGCTGTTGGCGAACTCCATCGCCACTCGTATCGCATTCTTGATAGCATTCGAGTTCGATGACCCGTGGCTGACGATGCACACGCCCTTCAGCCCCAGCAGTGGCGCGCCGCCGTACTCGGAGTAGTCAAGGCGCTTCTTGAAATCGGCAAACGCCCTGCGCGACAAGAGGAAGCCGACCTGGCTGCTGATGGTAGCCTGCAGCGATTGCTTCAACAGGAAGCGCACCGTCTCCACCATGCCCTCGGAGATCTTCAGCGCCACATTGCCCACAAAGCCGTCGCAAACCAGAACATCGGCCTTCCCGTTGTAGAGATCGCGGCCTTCTACGTTGCCCACGAAATTCATGGGCAGTTCTCTAAGCAGCTTGTAGGCTTCGCGGGTAAGCTCGTTGCCCTTGCTCTCTTCCTCGCCAATGGAAAGTAAACCTACGCGCGGATTCTCAGCGCTGGGAAACCTCCCGCCAAAAATACTGCGGAAATAAATGTCGCCCATGATGGCGAACTGCTGCAGGTTTTGCGGCTTGGAATCGACATTGGCGCCGACGTCGATGAGGATGGTGGCCGTGCCTTGCGCGGTGGGAAATACCGCCGCCAGCGCGGGACGGTCCACACCGGGGATCGCGCCGAGGACCATCTTGGCGGTCGCCATAGCCGCGCCGGTGTTGCCTGCCGTGACAAATCCCGCGGCCTTGCCGTCGCGCACCAGCCGCAGCCCGACGCGCAGGGATGAGTCGCGCTTGGTGCGCACCGCCTGCGCCGCCTTCTCGTGCATGCCTATGACTTCGTCAGCGTTGACGACGCGGATGGATAGCCTGCGCCAGAATCGGTGCAGGTCAAGCTCGGCACGGACCACGTCCTCTTTTCCCACCAGCAGAACTTCCACGTCATAGTGACGTGCGGCGAGAATGGCGCCTTCCACTTCTGGTTTGGGCGCGCGATCCGAGCCCATGGCGTCAAGAGCAATGGTCGTTGGCATGTTTGCCTGTCAGTTTGTAACCGTCAAACCGAGGAAGCAGTCCAGCTTCGAATTGCGATTTGCGCTGGTGTAGCTCCCGCTCGAAGTTCGCGGGAAAAAACGATCCACCGCACTGCGCTATTTGGTCTCTTCTTCCATGGCGATGACTTCGCGGCCCTTATAGTAACCGCATTTTGGGCAGGCACGATGCGGCAATTTGCGCTCGTGGCAGTTGGGGCACTCAGACAAAGACTGCGCCGTCAGATGATCGTGGGAGCGGCGCTTGGACGTGCGCGCCTGGGAATGACGTCGTTTTGGATTAGGCATTCAGAACCTCGTTACACGACCGCCCGGCCTTGCCGCGCGATCAGAACTTTAGCTTTGCAGCTTCTTTTTGATTTCGTTCAGCGCTTCCCAGCGGGGATCGCTAACATGTTGCTCACAATGGCATTGCTCGACGTTCAGATTGGTGCCGCAATGCGGGCATAGTCCTCTGCAATCTTCGCGGCACAGGGCCCGGACCGGCGTGGCCAGCAGCACCTGCTCACGCAGCGCATCTTCCAACAAAAGGCCTTCGCCTTGATAATACCCGATCTCGGTCTCCGCCTCGGTAATCGCCACCTCATCGGCGCGGCGATCCACCCCTAACGGCCGGTAGATCAGATCAAAAGCGCGGTTCACGTCCTCGCCAACCGGCTCCAGGCAGCGCGCGCAACTGAACTCCAGATGCGCCTCCACCTTGCCCACCAAACGTATGTCTTCGACGTTCTGGTGGTGGCCGCGATGTTCCACGATCAGCTCGGCGCGGCCGGCACTGTGCAGCGGGCCAACCTGCCGGACGTCGGGAAGAAACTCGATGTCGCCGGGCTGATAGTTCTCGTCGAACTCCAAGTTCCGGAGTTCCAGTTCCCGAACCCGAATCAGCATAGCAGCACCCGCCTAAAAACGCCCAGAATAGCCCTTCGCTCCGGTCGGAACCGGGTCTGGCAGGCCAAGCTCCTAAGGGAAACACTGGCAGGTACAGACGGGCGGGGTCGTTCTTAAGGCAAACATCAAGGATAAATTCATGAGCGAGGGGTGTCAAGGCACTGAGCGGTAGTGGGGCAGTTTGAATTTGATGTTCCTTGAATGCCAGCACGAACGGCGTAAACTTGGGGCATGGAATACAAGAAGCCGTTCGACCAGTTGTACGATCCGCACAAAAAAGCCCAGGACGCCATTGATCATGCCACGGAAGTCAGGACAGGAGAAGCGGAGCTTCGCAAGAAACGCGCAGAGAAGAAGTCAGGCGACCCCCACTTGATTGCCGACGGCAATCTGCAACGTTGCTCAGTGTGTGGGTTCCCGTTCGATTCGGATGAAAAGCCGTCCATGAGCGTGGCGTTTGCGGAGCACCTGAGTAAGGCCCACAAACCCGGCCAAACCAACGAGGACGTGAACCAAGCCGCTGCGCGGATCGTCAGAGAGACAACAGAGAGCTAGGGTTCAGATACTTGGTCGAACAGCGGCAACGGTTTATAGCGCGGTAATGCGCGATCAATCATCGCCATAAACTGCGGCCAATCATCGGCGGCCTTCATTAAAGCGACAACCGAAGCCAGATGCTCTCGGAGCTTCGGGTCGCCAACTTCTTTACTTAAGCGGCGAAACATCTTCGTTTTCAACCGTCCGGTTTCATTCCTGCCAATCAATTCTTTCAGTCTCTGCTTTACTCCCGGAGCAAGGCGATCATAGACAACGTTGTCCGTAAGGTTTCCTACGAGTATGGGCCGTTTACGTTGATCGGCTGGGAGATCGGGCCATTTCCACTTTCTCAAGCGGAACATTTCCTTGTAGAAGTCGGTAGGAAAGGTTCCGACGTAAGGACGAAGCTCTTTCGCGATGAACTTCTCTAGAATCTTCGCAAGGGCAGCTTTGTCTCTCTCGTCTTGATACCCGGTCGCCTCGTCAACAAGAGCTGTAATGCCTACCACAGCAAAGCCGTGTTGCAATATGGCCGCACGTTCCGCGAGCCGCAGGAGTCGCTTGTCTAATTTCCCCTGCCGTTGAGCATCAATTAGAACCCTACAAATATCCGGCAGGATTAGCGCATCATAGCCGTCTGCGGGGTTGCCACCGTGAGGCGGAATAAAGCGAATCGGAGAATTTGCGCGCGCCACTAAGTCTCTGACATCAATGCCTTTATCGGCCAATCGTTGCATTAAAGCGGCGATTCTCCGCTCGCCGCCCTGACCGCCGCCTTCCGACAGTCCGATTCCACTTTGAAGGCCGCGTTGCGCTAGTACCCGAGTGCCATCTGCCAGCACATAAGCAGAGAGAACAATCCCCCCTATGACAAGCGGACGGTCGGGGGAGCCATGTGTTGCCCTTGGCAGCGGCTCCTTCCCGGCTTTGGCCCATCGAGCCTCCACGGCTGCTCTAGCGATTTCACTACGACGCTGTGCGGAGAGCTTCATGGCCCGAGCTTCGCCGCCCTTGGAAGCCCCAAGCTGAGAGAGTTCCTTAGCTGCTTCTGATGTGAGAGTGAAAGGTTCGTCTGTCATGCTTTCCAACTTATACTTGCCCGAGAAAGAAGTCAATAATTATATTGACTTCATGCCCGAGCAAGTATAAGGTTATCACATCATGAATCGCCTTAGCACAGACAAGCGGGTTCAAGTGGTTTCGGCGCTGGTCGAGGGCAACTCGATTAACGCAATTGTTCGCATGACTGGCGTAGCCAAGCATACCGTCTTGAATCTGCTCGGTGATCTCGGCTGCGCTTCTGCTGACTACCATCACCGCAACGTGCGCAATCTCCGCGTCAGGCGCTTGCAGTGCGATGAGACCTGGGCATTCGTCGGAGCCAAGCGCAAGAACGTCAGCCCGGAGAAAGAAGCCGAGGGCTGGGGCGATGTTTGGACTTGGGTTGCGCTTGATGCCGATACGAAACTATGCGTCACGTACTACGTAGGCGACCGCACCAAGTATTCCGCCTATAACTTCATGCGGGATGCCGCGAATCGCATCGCGGGACGTCCACAGATCACCACAGACGCATACAGGCCCTATCTACAGGCCGTGGAAGACTGCTTCGGAACGGAAGTGGACTACGCGCAGATGCATAAGATTTACGGTGCTCCTACTCCCGATGAATCGCGCTACAGTCCCGCAACTTGCATCGGTTGTGAGATGAAAACCGTCATGGGAGACCCCGATCCGAAACACGTCAGTACCTCATTTGTGGAGCGCCAGAATCTCACGATGAGAATGGGGATGCGCCGCTTCACGCGCCTAACAAACGGATTCAGTAAGAAACTAGAGAACCATGGTCACGCGGTTGCGCTGCATTACATGCACTACAACTTCTGCCGGGTTCACAAAACCCTGCGAGTGACGCCAGCAATGGAAGCAGGATTGACAGACCACGTATGGAGCATTGAAGAACTGATCGGATTGCTGGAACCAAGGCTGTGCGCAGTGAGCACAACCTGATTTGCACCATTAGTGCGGCAGTAGCTCAGATAATACTTGCTTAATCAGGAGGAACAGAGATAATTGACATTGACCAGAATTGAGCAGGGCCAACCCGACTGATAGGTTGGCCCTTCGGATGCCGCTTAGCGTGGCGGCGAATCTCGTACCCTCAGCGTACTATTCTGCGAGATTCTCGTCAATAGGTTTATGCACAAGTTCTCGTACCAATTGTGGTACGGGGTGCCCCGGAACAGCGTATCCCTCTGACCGCTTAGCGTCGGTCGGAGGAGACGCGCATTTCCGGCTTATCAACGATGTATCTGCCTTCCATTACGGAGACTGACGTTATGGACGCTGAACACCGGATTAAACCGCAAGCTCAGAAGCAGGAACCCGGCATAGTCGTTATGGACAATGGGAACCGCTTCCACTTGTGGGTCATTGGGATTACGTCACAGAGTCAGCCAAGGCTGACCGATGGCGCTAACACCCTCGTGCAGTAACCACCCTAAACCCTTGGGGCGCGGCGTTGGGGACGCCGCGCCCTTACTACGTGCAATCGAGACGCCATATTAAGCCTTTTGTTTCTAATAACACTGACGAGCTAACCGTGAAAACGTTTGCACACTTTGGGTAATAACATCTCCACCGATATTGACGCTGTGACATTCATCACCGATGCGAGGTCTCTTAAATGAGTACACGCTTTGTGTATCAGATCGTGAGAATTGGGGTTTTGCCTGGTAACGACTCCTTCGCAATGGAAGGGGCAACTTGTGAGCAGTGGTCGCGGCTTGACGATAAGGCGGACAAGGAAGTGATTGCTGTCGATATCGCAACAGGGAAAGTCTCGCACCGATATCCTCACGAGGAATCTGAAAGCATTGCTCGCAACTGGAGAAATCCAACGGTGCGTTAGCGTCAACTTTCAAACTGCACCACTACCATGAGCTGGTAATGCTTGACTTCAGATTGTTCGGGGATATAATAGGCCGCATTTTATCCCCGGCTCTGTCCTGATAGAAGCGTCTTCCGTCATTTAGACAACCTGGAAGGGAGCAGGACATGAAAACCACAAAGCGTGCTCTGTGGCAGATTGTTTCCACGATGGGGATACTGGCGACCGTATGCGGCCTGACGATATCGGCTCGCGCCCAGCTTGATCCCTGTGAAAATGATAAAGATTGCGCCAAGCTGTTCCAGCCTCACAAATTGGTTGAGCGAAAAGATATCGACAAGCTCGACAAAACTGAGCTGCAACATTTCAGGGACGGCGTGAAAGCCATGATGGCTCGGCCTGAGACCGATCCGTTGAGCTGGCGCTACCAGGCTTTTATCCACGGCACCTATAAGAACGATGACATACAGCCAGGGCAGAACTGCTGCCAACATTCCAGCTGGTTTTTTCTCTCCTGGCACAGGATGGAAATCTATTACTTCGAGCGCATCGTGAGAGCGCTGTCGGGCGACGACGACTTTGCCGTGCCCTACTGGAATTTCACTGACCCTGCCGCGGCCAAACGTGCGGCGCCCGCGTCATTTCGCGATCCTACGTATGGTGGTGGCAAGCCGGTACCTAATCCGCTCTATTACTCGTTGCGCCGGACAGGTATTAACGAGGGTAAGCCGCTCTGCAAAGAAGTGGTCGATTGGTCGGAAGCCTTCAAGAAAGACAAGTTTTGGGTTCCTGCGGGCATGGGAAATGCGAGCTTCGGAGGCACAAAGAAGACCTTTCTCATTCACGGAATCCTCGGGCCGGGAACCGGCGAGTTAGAGGACCAGCCGCATAACTCCGTGCATGCGACGGTGGGCCTGAGCCAGAGGGAAAGCAAGCTCTGGTTCTTATCGCTGTACTCCGCTGACGGGGCCGGGCTCGATCCGCTATTCTGGCCGATTCATGTCAACCTTGACCGTGCCTGGTATTGCTGGCAGGGAAAGCATCCAGGAACGCTTCCGGATACGAATACCTCATTATGGGCAACACAGAAGTTCAAGTTCTTCGATGCGGAAAAAGTCTCGTTGAAGGGACCCGATGGAAAAGAGGAAGTGACGTGGAAAGCAAAAGAGGTATGCCTCACCGGCAAGCAGGTCGTGGACATCGCAAAGCAGCTGAATTACAAGTACACCGATTGCGATCCCTTCCCGCCGATCACAGAACAGGAGGACATGGCCAACCTTTCGCAAGTTGCCGATCTGTACGAAACGCCTCCTGAAGTGGCGTGGAAGACTATGGATGCCCCCGTGAACCTGGGTGCTAATCCGGTCACGGTTTCGGTCGATCTTCCCGCCGATGTTCAGGAGCGCATTCGTCGCATTTTGGCGGGCGAGGCCAAGGACGGTTCCATCGCCCTCGAGCTTGAGGGCATCCAAATGAACCAGCCGGTGGACACGCTCTACGAGGTCTATCTCAATCTACCCGCACAACCGCAACTGGATTGGCAAGGAAGATACTTTGTAGGACTTCTCAACTTTTTCGGGATCGGACACCATCATCATGGCGGCGCGGCGGAAACCGTTCAGGCGGCCAGCTCAGCACGCAGCTTCGATGTCACCGAGGTTGTTCGCCGATTGGCAGCTAACAACGAATGGCGAGGCGACAAGGTGTCTGTTACGTTCGTTGTGGCGCAGCCGGACCCGGCGGAGGATTGCGTAATGCCAACCGCACCGACGGTGGACGAGCACATCAGCTTCGCGCAACTCACGCTGGGTGTGATCACGCCTGCGGCCGAGACACACTGAGCCAAGACGCTGGCGTGTTGCTGGGTATCTCCGATGGCCGCAATGTGGACAGTCACGACTCTCCCGTGCGTACCTCGGCCCAGATCAATGCCGCAGGGGTGCGCATCTACTGCATCGGTATGGAGGTGAGCGAACTCGACGGCCGCTATCGGCTACAGGCGCTCTCCTCGAGCACTGGCGGGCGATCGGAATTCGTCAGCGACCCTGTGCAATTTCGCCAGGCCACGAAACAGATTGCCCAGAATATGGGGATTGACTTTCGTTTCTGAGGTTGTCGATGCTGGCGCTGCCTAATGCGCCGCGGCGGTCTCGTCCGCTTGTTGTTTAACGGTCTTAGTAGTTGCGGCCTTGTTGATCGGGGTGCGCACATGCAGGCCGCAGGCTGCCGGGGGATTCGTCATTTGCTTAGCAAAGACTCGATAGCTTTTGCGCCCGGGCTGCAGCGTGGACCAGTACGAAGTACGCGTAAATAGCGGCTTATGCTGATCAATGATCTGGTTGGAGAGTATCTTCACCCCGCACTCCAGGTTGTTCCTGGGTTGGAGAATGGTCTTCGCCGGACTATTCGGCGGCAGCTTGCGGTCCGCCTCCCAGTCAAAGTCACAGCCATACAGCTTTCCATCTCCGTAGGAAAGTTGCAGAAGCCCTTCGCTGCGGACGGCCATACCTGTTACCTTGTCGGTTTTCGCGACCTCCGGCTCCGTGTGGTGGACGCGCGTACGCGGATTCAGTCCGGCCTCCGCGCCGGCGAGCGCCTGGAAAAAGTATGCCCAGAAGGCGCGCTTGTCGGTATCGTCCATGGATGAAAATCGGGGACAGAAACGAGCGACATCGCGGGACACCTCAGACGAGAGCATGGCCGGCGGAATGCCCTTCTCCACGATGACATCCCAGTCGGGATTCCAGACCTTTCCGCCGAGGTCGGCTTTCTTTACATCGATGGGTGTCGGTGGCGCGGCCTTGGTTTGTTGCGCATGGCCCTGGCCCGTGGCGGGCAGCAGAAAGCTTACCAGCAGTAATATCGTGAACCGAATTCCCAAAGAGAAACCCTCCGGTTATTCGTTGGATGCAAAATCCGGAGGATGAGAGGACGATGGGTGGTTCGATAGTGGAATCTATGACAAGAAAGAAGCCGTTGCAACTAGCAACCCTCTTGATGCGGCGATTACCACACCTATGATCGCAACCCGCCGTTTCGCACGGGTTAATTGCCCTTCAGGCAGGAACCTGCGCTTCGCCGGTCGGCCTCACACTTAAAGCCTTCCGCGCCCAGGAAAGGTTGTAATGGCGATTTCCGCAGCGGGTGCAGCGGTACGGCCTCATGAAGATCAGCGGGAGGACGAATAGTTCGAAATCATCAATCTTCTTCCGAGTGGCGACTACTGCAAGGCTAGCGCAGTGTGGACATTGACGAGTTCGCGCAATGTTGAATTCCGAACGCATAGCAAACCCCGTGTTCGAGCTATCAAGTTTGGGATACCAATTTCGTGTTTCTTACTATCTCTATGGATGAATAGTAGTGAACAGGAAGTTGTACCGTGCCACCCTTTCGGTGAAACATTTATCAGTCATGAACACGCATTTGTCAACTCTAGAGTTTTCCTATTGCGCCCAAGGAAATCAACTTTAATTTTCTGTAACAAACCGTGCGAGTTCTGTAACAAACGCACGCCGAATCCCTGATCCGGCGGCAAGGCAACAGTCCGACGCATTTCCTCATCTATTCAGCGACTTGGTACGACCACTGCATAAACTAGGGGTCCTCGTAGATGTCTCGTCACATCGCTTGCTCGCTTCATCTGTCGGTTATCATTTGCATTCTTCTCTCGATAGCGGGTTGTGGAGGAAGCAGCAGTAGCAGCAGCAGTGCTGGTGGAAGCGGTTCCCCACCCGCGACGATCGCGATCTCAATTTCGCCGACCTCGGCAACGGTTGCTGCGGGAGGAACACAGCAATTTCAAGCAACTGTAACAGGTTCCAGCGATAATACCGTCCAATGGCAAGTGAACAAAATAGCGGGAGGGAATTCGCAATATGGCACCATCTCGACTAGCGGGCTCTACACTGCCCCCACGTCGGATGTCGCCCTGCAAGTCACAGTGACAGCGGTCGCCACCGCAGATACCAGCAAGACCGCCAGTGCCGCTGTTACGGTCAATGCGGCTCCGCCTCCACCGCCGCCGCCTCCCACCATCAGTGTTAGCATCTCGCCTACCACGGCCCTTTTGGCCGTCTCCACGACTCAGCAGTTCACTGCGACGGTAACCGGCACGACCAACACGGCGGTAACGTGGTCAGTGGATGGCATCACCGGGGGAAATACGACGGTCGGCACCATCAGTACTACCGGACTTTATGCAGCGCCAGCGACTGCCAGTACTCACACTGTGACCGCTACCAGTGTGGCTGATGGCACCAAGAGCGCGAGCGCCGCGGTTACGGTCATCAGTCTTACGATTTCGCCGCAGAGCACCTCGCTCGCGCCGTTCGGGACCAGACAGTTCACGGCAACTGTCCAGGGAACGAGCGATAATGGCGTTACCTGGTCAGTAGATGGAGTGGTGGGCGGCAACAGCAACGTGGGAACGATCAGCACCAGCGGATTGTACACGGCTCCTGCACATGTGGGCTCCCACACCGTAAGCGCAACCAGCTCGGCCCTGACAACCTATAGCGTCAATGCGTCCGTTTCAATAATCAACGCGCCGACTGGAACGGTCTCGGTACTTACCTATCACAATGACGACGTTCGCGATGGCGCCAACCTCAGCGAAACTGCCCTGAATACGTCCAACATCAACCAGGCGCAGTTCGGCAAATTGTTCGCGCTGCAAGTGGATGCGCAGATCTACGCCCAGCCGCTGTACCTACCCAACGTGACAATTGGTGGAGTTCGTCACAATTTAGTGTTCGTTGCCACGGAGAACGACACCGTGTATGCCTATGATGGCGATGGCCTCTCCGATTCGCCGCTGTGGAAGCAGCATCTTGGCACTCCCGTCCCGGTGAATGACTCCGAAGGAATCAAGCCCTCGTTGGGAATCACGTCAACTCCGGTAATCGATAGCGTGACTAGTACGATCTACGTGCTTACCGATGGGCTGGAAAGCGGGCAGAAGGTTTACCGTCTGCATGCGCTGGATGTAACTACTGGCAATGAGAAGTTTGGCGGTCCGGTGGTGGTGACAGGTACGGTTGCCGGCACTGGGTGGGACAGCGTTAACGGCCAAATTACGCTGGAGAGCAACTGTTATCAGCGCAATGGTCTCGCGCTTGATCCTGCCAGCAATGCAATTTACATAACATTTGGACACTGTAGTCATGGCTGGATTCTGGCCTACGACAAGTCAACACTACAACAGACTGCAATCCTCAATGTGACCCCGGACGGCGCAGGCGGTGGACTGTGGGGAGGAACTCCGGCAATCGACGATAGTACCGGAGACCTGTATCTTATCACTGGCGTCGATCTGGGCGATCCTGCGCCCGACTACAACGATTCGGCTATGCGTCTGCAGGCAAGCGATCTGTCGGTTCTCGACTATTTCAAGCCATCAAACGAAAGCTTTCTACGCGCCAATGATGCGGACTTCGGTAGCGGATCGCCGATTATCATGCCGGACAATCCTTCGCAGTATCCCCATGAACTAATCGGCGGCGGCAAGGATGGACGAATCTTTGTGATCAACCGCGACAACATGGGTGGATATCAGAGCTCCGACCATGTTATCCAAGAAGTTCAAACCGGCACGCAAGAATTCGACAACATTTTCGCCACGCCAACCCTGTGGAATGGGACTATCTACTACCACTGCGAGCAGGATGTAGTGAAAGCGTATAGCTGGGATGCCAATACCGGTCTGCTATCGGATTCTCCTATCTCGCGCGGAACCAAGGTATATGGTACCCACGGTTCAACTTCTTCGTTATCGGCCAACGGAACGTCGGACGGAATCCTATGGGAGATAGAAAGTACAAACGTCCACACCAGCGGCCCTGCTATCTTGCATGCCTATGACGCGACTAATTTGGGCAATGAGTTGTACAACAGCCAACAGGCAGGCAGCCGCGATGTTGCTGGTCCGGCGGTGAAATTCACGGTGCCAACCGTTGCCGACGGACATGTCTATGTTGGGACCGCGAGCGAACTGGACATCTATGGCTTGCTGACCCAGTAGAATAGAAACTGCTGGGCAGCAATGTACCGCCCGCCTAGGATGCGACATCTCCGGAGGAACAACTTCATGCCACGCTTCGGCCTTTTAGCGCTCGCGATTTGGTGTGCGGTGAGCTATTCGAGTTATGCCTTGCAACAACAGCCATCTGCGCCTTCCGCACCCGGTGCCAACGAACAAAGTTCATCCTCCGCTCCCGTCGCCAGCGCTACCGCGGTGCCAATGACGGAGCCCGTCCTTACGCTGAAGGGAGCCTGCAAGGCTGCGACCGGAGCCACCGCGCCGCCCGCCGGGTGCGTAAGCTCCTTGACTCGCGAGCAGTTCGAAAAGCTGATTACCTCGCTTACTCCGCCCGGGCGGCCACCAATGCCGCCGGACAAGCGACGCACATTTGCTACGCAGTATGCCAAACTGCTGACCTTCGCTGATGCCGCGCGCGCGATGGGGCTCGAAAATGATCCCCGGGTGCAGGATATTTTCAACTTCGCCAAGGACCAAATCCTCACTGAGGCACTCAATCAGCAGATCACCACCGAGTACTCTCATCCTACCGAACAGCAGATTGCGGACTACTACAACAAGAACGGCAGCAAATATCTGGAAGTAACGCTTCAGCGAATCATTATTCCGCGGCTGACCGCAACTACTGACAAGCCTAAGCCAACCGAGGCCGAAGAGAAGGCTTATGCAGAAAAGGTCAGGGAGCGGTTGATCGCCGGCGAAGATGCCGATAAGTTGCAAAAGGAAGCGTCCGAGCATGCCGGGTCGCCCGGCCCGCCACCTTCGACGCAAGTTGGAGCACGTCGCCCGGGCTCGCTACCGGACGCTCATGAATCGGTCTTCAACCTAACGGCGGGTGAGGTTTCGGAACTGTTTTCCGATCCCGGCGCGTTTTACGTTTACAAGGTCGTTTCGGTGCGGCAAGTCCCGCTTAGCGAAGTGAAGGAAAGCATCAGCAATGCCCTGCAGCGGCAGATGGTAACGGACCGAATTCAGGAAATTCAGAACTCGGTGACGCCCGTGTTGAACGAAGCCTACTTCGGTCCCGAGGCGCCGCCGGGTGCGCCGACCGGCATGACTCCGCCGGGACGGGGAATGCCTGTGGGACCTGCAGGCGGCCCGCCACCTCCGGGCCGTGGACCGGCTCAGCAACCGCAAAGTCCACCGCCTCCGGAGCCGCAGTAACCCGGTCGTCAAGTGGCGTCGTTCGGGTCAGCGTCTATTTAGATTGCGCCTCGGAACGAGACTTCAGGAAAACGTCCACGTTGCTCTTGTCGACCAACGACACGCCGGTATCGACGAAAGCCGGTATGGGCGCAAAGGAATTCGCCGAGTAGTCCGTCTTCAAATCGACAGGGTAGTGATGAATATCGTCGAGCGCTTTCAATCCGTAGTAAGCCATGGTGTAGGGCTTCTGCGAAATGGTGGAATCGATCACTCCATCTTTAATCAAGTTCAACGTTGCTTCATCCACATCCATGGCGATGAGTAGCCGGTCGGTTGCCTTCTCGCGCTTTACCGCTTCAGCAACATCTTTTCCTGACGAAGCCTCCAGGCAGATAAACGCGTCGACTCTTTCGGCGCTCTTGTCCCGCAGGTAGTGGGTAGTTCGGTCAAATGCATTGCCCGAGTCGCCTTTGATGTTGAACACCTCTGTAATCTTTATGCCCGGGTGATCGGCGAATACGTCCTTGTAACCCTTGAGGCGCTGTTCCATGTTCGGTTGGGGCATGGTGTAGAAGACAACATTGCCCTTGCCGTGCAGCTTGTCGACTACTCGCTGGCCACCGAGGCGTCCGGCTTCCAGATTGTTGGTGCCGATGAAGTAAAGGCGATGGCTGTCCGGAGCGTCCGAGTCGATGGTGATGACCGGTATGCCGGCGTTCATGGCAGCGTCAATCTCTGGCGTCATCACCTTCGGATCCGCAACTGATACAAGAATGCCCGCTGGTTTGATGGCGACGGCGTTGCGGAATTCGCCAGCCTCGGCTTGCGGATCATAGGTTTCTGGACCGCGAACGTCCCACTTCACGCCGTACACGGCCGCGGCTTTGGAAAGACCGGCGGCGGCGGTCTGCCAATAGGGCAGTTTGGAATTTACGGTAACCAGAATGTAGCGCTCAGAGTTGTCGTGACGAGAACAACCCAGGAAGAGAGACATGATCACAACGGTTGACGTCAGGAGTGTAGACTTCGCAGCAGCTTTCATAGTCGCCTCGCTGGGAGAAAGATCTTTCAAATCGAGCCGCAATCGCAACCATCGCGAATGCGCCAGAACATCCTGCTCGGCAAAGCCGGATTGTACCTCCAGGCAATGACCGTGGGAACCCGATTTTTTGTCTGGACGAAACGCTTTCGCGAGTCGGGCTCCTTCCTTGACTCTCCTTTAGCCGCGCCCTAGTATCCGAAGCAAGCATGTCTTCCGTCCCAGGTCATCGTTCTTTGCGGCAGCTCATCGCCCGAACAGCCATTCTCTTACTTGCTCTGCCGCTGGCGAACGTGTTATTCGCCCAGCAAGCCGCAAAGCCCGCATCCCCGGCAAAGCCACAAATCGCTAACTTCGTCGATATTGCGGACAAAGCTGGACTCACGATGTCGGAGATATTCGGCGGGGTCGACAGCAAGAAGTACATCATCGAGACCACGGGAACGGGTGTCGCCATCTTCGACTATGACAACGATGGCTGGCCTGACATCTTCATTGTGAATGGCACTACGCTGGAGGCCGCGAAAACCGGTAAAGGACCGACGAATCGTCTTTACCGCAACAATCATGACGGCACCTTCACCGATGTGACCAAGCAGGCGGGGCTTGCGGACGCGACTGGCTGGGGACAAGGGGTTTGCGTCGGCGACTACGACAATGATGGATGGGAAGACCTGTACGTCACCTATTACGGCAAGAACCGCCTCTACCATAACGATCACGGGGTCTTCACCGATGTTACCGACAAGGCGGGCGTTGGTGGGTCGGGCAAAGCGTGGGGCAGCGGCTGCGCCTTCGTTGACTACGATCGCGACGGCAAACTCGATCTTATCGTCGCGAATTACGTTGACTTCGATCTCTCGACGGCACCGGCTCCGGGAGATCGCCCGTCGTGCATCTGGAAGGGTGCGCCGGTGATGTGCGGCCCGCGAGGACTGACGCCTGCGAAAAATATTCTCTACCACAATCGCGGCGACGGCACCTTCGAAGACGTAACCACGAAGGCGCACATCGACCAGACGAACGGCCACTATGCGCTCAGCATCTCTACGCTCGACTATGATGACGACGGCTGGCCCGACATTTTCGTCGCCTGCGACAGCACCGCGAGCATTCTGTACCACAACAACCATGACGGCACCTTCACCGACGTGGCCGTCACTGCGGGCGCCGCATTCAATGAAGACGGTCGCGCGCAGGCGGGCATGGGATCGACTGTGGCTGACTACGATGGTGACGGCCGCCTCGACATCTTCAAGACCAACTTTTCCGACGACACCTCGACGCTGCTGCACAACGACAAAGCCGGGACCTTCACCGACACCACAACCGCAGCGGGCCTGGGCCTGAACACCAAGTATCTTGGCTGGGGCACCATGTTCTTCGATTTCGACAACGATGGCTGGCCCGACCTGCTGCTGGTGAACGGCCACGTCTATCCCGAGGTGGACAAATTTCACCTGGGCAGCGATTTTCAGGAGCCACGGCTGCTGTATCACAGCAACGGCAACGGCACCTTCACCGACATCTCGGATTCAGCGGGCACCGGCATCACCACACCGGCGTCGTCGCGCGGGCTGGCCGTAGGCGATCTGTGGAACGATGGAAGGATGTCGGCGGTCATCAGTAACATGAACGCGCGCCCAAGCCTGCTGGAGAACCAGATCAAGTATGCGAATCATTGGATCGCCTTCAAGACGACCGGCACCAACTCCAATCGCGACGGCATCGGCGCGCGGATTACGGTCAAGGCAGGGAAGCTGCTGCTGGTGAACGAAGTGCGCAGCGGGTCGAGCTATGTTTCCAACAGCGACATGCGGGTGCACTTCGGCCTCGGCAAAGAGACGAAGGTTGATTCCGTCGAAGTGCGCTGGCCCAGCGGGCTAACGGAGAAATTCGACAATCTGTCGGCGGATAAGATCAACGAGGTGAAGGAAGGAGGCGGCGTCGCGGTGAAGAACGAGCCGCCGAAGAAGAGATAAGCGCGGGCGACACTGTGTTTATCTGTTAGAATGCTGGCATGCCAGCAAGCAAACATTCTAAGATGCTCTCGGTCCGGTTGCCAGAACCCGAAGTGCGTCGCCTCAAGAGCCTCGCTGCAAATCGGGGAGTGAGCCTGCAAGAAGCCGTGCAGGAGGCGCTGGAAGCCTGGTCGGCGCAGCTCCCGACAGCACTGCCGCCTCTCGATGCACTGCAAGGCTCGCTTGCCGGGGATGATCTGGAGCGACTGAAGCGCCAGGAACGCAAGGCCGAACGCGCCAAAGATCGGCGCTGGTCCTGATGCCCGAACTGGTGCTCGACGCCTGGGCCATCATGGCGTGGCTCAAAGGTCAGCAACCGGGCGCCGATCTGGTGCGCGCCTTGCTTGAGGAGGCCGGTAAACGGCGGCTCAAACTCGAAATGAACATCGTCAATTTGGGTGAGGTCTTCTACCTTTGCGCTAAAGTCAAGGGCCCGGCCTACGGAGAGCGTGTGCTCGAGGCATTGCGTCCTCGCGTGACGAGGATTTCAGCCAGTGACGAGTTGGTCATGCTGGCTGCAACACTGAAGTCGCGGAATGCGATCTCCTGCGCGGATGCCTTCGCTGCGGCTACCGCCATCCTGCGAGAAGCGCCGTTGGTAACTGGCGACCCGGAACTTAAAGCCATGGCATCTGCGGAAAAAGCGCTGCGACTGGAATGGATTGGGCGGTAGGCACACAAGAAAGCCCCGCCCTAGCCAGAAGCGGCTAGAACGGGGCACTCGGACTTGATCGTTATTGTTGCATTGGCGGCGTGGTGTACTGACACTGCGTCTTCTGGCCAAATTTACTAGTGTCCACTGTCTGAAACTGCACATTCCCCTTGTCAAAATACATATTTTCGCTGAATCCTACTGCCTTAGGAGGATCGACAGGGTTGGCGGGCGGCGACCAATCCGAGGGCATGGTGAAGGCGAAGCCATAGCAGCCCGCTTCTGGGCAATCGGGATCTTTAGGACCCCAGCTGCATACGGTGTCATCTTTGCAGGTTGACCCGAGAGCTGTGGTGCAGCCACACGTTCTGGTTCCGTCTTTTCCGACTTTTACTCCACAGTAGCTTTTGGGCTGGCAAGCATCATCGAACTCCTTGGCGAATTCCGACGCTATAGAACTCTTGCTTAGATCCACCGTTACCGTCAGCAAATTCGTGTCTTTGCTGTACCCCGGGGTGGGAAGCCAAGGCGTTGCGCCAGTGACGGGGTTGAACACATACGTATCGGTGTCGAAGGTGCCCCGAACCGGAGCTACCTTCCATTTCCCCATTTCATCGTTGGGGCCGAGGTAAATGTCGAATGTCAACTGCGTCGAGGGTTTGCCATAGATGAAATACACATAGTAAGTCTGGCCTCCCTGGAAGACTGAGACGCCGTTTGCGGAAGCTGGGTTAGAGGCCATACATCCGCCCTGGTTCGCACAGTTGTTGCTGGTGTCAATGTAGTAATGACCGTGATTGAGGGTGAGCGAGCTTCGCTGTCCCGAGTCCTGGCCCAGCATCAAAGAGCGCGGTTTGGGGGGCGGAGACAACAAGAGCTCGTCTTCGGTCAAGTATTGGCGATACAGGGGCACGCCGAAAGTTTGTGGGGTGGCACCCTGGTGGGTCCAATACGCGGGACCGGTTATGGGGTCACCTTGGATGCACTCGTGGGGATAGGAACACTGCATCCCCTGATTGGGGGGCGGACATGGTCTGGTCCCGGGGTAGAATCCGATCGCGCAGCCAGAGATGATTCCCGTGGTCACATACTCGTAGGGGCTGGTTTTGGCCGTTCCCGGGGGCCCCTTTCCATCCGCAACGCTGGCGTGCTTGTCGGAGGCGCATTCCACGGTTTCCAGCGGAGCGTTGAAGAACGGATCCTCGTTGACCGAGATGGTCTCCCGACCGGTGGTTGGCGTGGGGGTAGTCTCGGAGGCAACCAAGCCGGTCAGGGCTCCGTCACCACCAGGTACGTTCATGCCCATTTTGTTCTTGGTATCGGGCACACCATCGTTGAGGACGGTCTGGCGGTCAATGTCGGTGAAATTGTTGAACATCCCGGGTGAATCATTACCTGGACAGTAACGGTCGTGGATTGCGCCCGCGTCCGGCATGTAGG
This sequence comes from uncultured Acidobacteriaceae bacterium, assembly GCA_963721155.1. Taxonomy (GTDB): domain Bacteria; phylum Acidobacteriota; class Terriglobia; order Terriglobales; family Acidobacteriaceae; genus Bog-257. The sequence continues at coordinate 635,498 of CAVRID010000014.1, forward strand.
GCCAGGTATTGGGGACGAACAGCGGCTCGATCAGGAAGTGCCGGATATTCGCATTCCGGAACATCAGGTTCAGCGAATGAAAGGCCGGGGGGTAATAGAACCCGTTGGGCTGTTTCCAAGCAATGGCGGCGTTGGGAAGGTAGCACATAGCGGAGGCGTCCTTGGGCACGCCATCCACGAAGAAGTTCCGATACATCCAGCCAGTCCCGCTGCCCGGCATCAGCGTGGGATAAACGTCAAGGTAGGCATTCGACTGCTGGAAAGCCGGTCCATCATAGACGCTGAACAGGCGCTGGCCGGGGAAAGGATTCACCTGAATGCTAATGGCATCCGCGGTCGAGAGGCAATAACCACGATCAGCCTGGTTGGCGCAATTCAACCCGGTTTTTGGATTGAAGGGTCCGGCCTCGGAGGCATAGCCGTTGGCCGGAAAACCATCGCTGCCTATCGTCTGCGAGGTGCCAATGAAAGCAGTCTTATAAGCCAGCATCCAATTGCCGAGAGGGTTATCGGACTGCGTGTATCCGCCGCCGGTGGTGAAGTTCAAGCCGGCGTACTGCGAATCGGTGACGGCGCCGTCCGTGAAGAGAAACCACTTGGGTCGCATCCAAATCGCGGCAAAGTTGGTCTGCGCGTAATTGAATGATGTGTCGTAATGGTCCAGGACCGTGGCCTCACAAATTGACTTATTCGGCCCAGTGTTGGCGCAAGGAGGGACCGTGGTGTTGCCGCTGCTGCAATCGGTTGGGTTCTTAGGATCGTCAGCTCCCAGGCACTGGCTTGGATTCCGCAAGCCTGTAATCTGCGGATAATAGAGCTGGTAACCGGGGGTACCGGACTGAGTTATCGGTGGTGCATTCGTGTTGGTCACCGCCTGCAACGTCGTGTCATTCGCGGGGCCGTCGCTGAACCCGCCGCAGTCGTAGGTATCTCCAATGCTGGTGAAGGAGAGCTGGGAGGCAACGCAACTGTTCCCGATAAAGCCCTTCAACGGCGTCAGCCCCGAGCGTCCGGTGTTGTCCATCCGCAACGATGACGTATCTTGAACGTTCAACTGCTGAGACGCATATCCATCCCACGTCTCAAACATCGAGGGCCCGCCGTTGGCGCCGGGCAGCAACCAGTAGCACGAGCCGCAGGCGGTTACCCCCGCGGCCATGTTGTACTGAAAGTCGTTCCAGCCATTCATGATCCAGAACGCGCTAGGATGGTTCCAGTCGGAGCGGTAGGGCATGAAGTCGCCGCGCGGTGGGTCTCCCTGCCGGGCAAGAATTCCTGGCGTGTCGCGCGGGTTCAAGGTAGCACTGTGCACTCCCGCGATCACGCTCACACCCAAATTGGCGTAGAGCTTGTTATTAACCTCGGTAGCGTCTTCCAGATAGTAACCATGCCCGATCGACTGGAAGCCGACGTTGCGGGAGATAGTCATGCCCTGCGTGGCATGCACAGTGATCCAGCGAGTCATGGATTCGTGGATGGAAGAATCCCGTACGTAAGGCATTTGTGTGGGGTCCGTAGGCTGCGGCGTTTTCCGGGCCATGTGGAAGTGCACGGGATAATGCCCGATCAGCCCCCCTTGTCCCAACCGGTAGAACTCCACTCCCTTGATCTGGTAGTTGGTGAAACCCTGACGGACAATCGTATGGCCGCCAAAGTAATTGCCCTTGTTGGGTGGGAAATGGTCGTGCTCCGAAGTGTCGGTGTCGGGCTGAATCCCTTCCGAAAGAATCTCAATGCTTCGGGTCAGCAATCCGACTGCCGCGCGGGTGTCGATGCAGCGTGTGTTATTGGGAGTACTAGAAGAACAGGTGATGTGTGAGTCTTGCGTCGGCCCGATCCCAGTCGGAACGCCCGTCAGGGCATAGGTCTGACCGTTATGAGGAAAGCAAACACCAGTGCCCTCGTCTTCGCATGGCACATTCGGATAGCCGGAGTTTCGGGTGAATGTTATGGACTTTTTATCGCCGCTTACCGTTGCGACGGTTAGCTGTTCCGAGTGGGTGGGCATGTAGTCGGTGGTAGTAACCACAATCTGGTCACCCATCGCCCAGTCCACCGCGCGGGACAGAGACAGGCTGGTAGCCCCTTTGCTGAGTGTGCTATTAAGCCGCACCCAGCTGGTTCCCGTGTTCCCCGGATCGGCGTCGATCTTAGGATCGTAGGTGGCGCCTTTCATTCCCAACAACTGGATCGTTCCGCCATAGGAAAGGGCCAGGACCTTGTGACCGAAATAAGCTGCTTTGCCTTTGTCGGCAGCGTCGAAAGTGTCATAGCCATAAAAGCAGTCGTCGCCGGGCAGTTTGTATGAGGGATCAATGGAGCTGGCCTTAATGCAAGCCATATTCTTAGGCATGGGCACCGTGTGCGTCATCAATGTCGTGTTCGAGTTCCAAAGGGTGGTGGGAACACCGCACAGAGCTCCGTTGCAGAGCGCTCCAGGATCGTCGCTCGGCCCCCAGAGGTAGATTCTGACCCTCGCACCCACTTCCCCCGTGATCGGCGGATTCATGCCGATCGGGTGCATAACGGTTCCCGCCGACAGGGTTCCACGGTTCTCGACGATGATAGATTCGGCATGAAAATCGATGCGGGTATCATCGAACGTCAGCGTCCCCCCTGCAACGATGTTGACATTGCGGAACACGTAAACTCCGATTGAACCTGGAGTACCGACCACCGTACATGGACTGTTGACTAAGAGATCCGTGGTGGCGCTGCCTCCGGGAAGCAGTGACCCGCTGCAGGTCGCAGCGAATGCAACATTCGACGACCCCATGCAAAAGGCGATCACGACTGCAATGGTCATGACGATGGACATGGTTCGAAGGATTTGGCTGACACGGCAGAGGGAAGACATACAACCTCCTCAGTTTACGAAGTCTTTGTGCAAGCGCCGCAATAATGACGAGGTTGATCCGCGGATTGCTTGGGCGAGACAATCGCGGACTTCGACAAACGAATGAGCTATTCAGCTACGGCAAGCGGAAATGTACACACGGTAGCTGGCCAACTTCAGCTTCCAGCTGACGGCAGTGAGTTGGGTCTGAAGTGGCAGAGAAGATGTTATCCGCAGGAGATGGAAAGTCAAGTATAAAGCTGGTTAATGTCCGAGGAGTTATGATTTCTCGACAGACGTAACGGTGGGCTTGACGATGGCAGCCACGGTGACGGCAGCCACACGCCGCTCGTGTCCAAGCGGCGAACCAGTTCAGTAGACTCCGGTTCTCAGTAGGCGACGTAGGGCCCCGGTCCACCGGGGGTATTCATGTTCTCGATCGCGAAGAACACAACCCTCCCGTAGAAGAACGGTAATCCCCAATCGAACGAACCCGTCCGTGGGCCGCCCAGCGTGCTGAAGGCGGTATTGCCCGTGCTGAGGATCTGGTCGGCATCCTCAATGCTGAAGTTGACGACCCCCGAACTTCCGTTTGCACCCTGGTTGGTCGCAGAGAGGAGATCGGGCGATGGTGTTGGGCAATAATACTGCGAATTCGCTCCCGCACAGGTTGGTATGCCGGTGGTGGCGCTATCAAGGAAGAAAATGCCGCTCGATCCGCTGTCAATGAAGCTTGCCGGATAACTGACCCCGTTGAAGGTGGTAGTGATGTCGCCGGCATTCGGGCCGCTGTCGGGGACGGTATAAACCGTCGCGGCCTGCAGCTTATTATTCGATTGCGTGCCGATGCCGAAGATCAACGAGCCGCTTATAGTACTCGTACCTCCGGCAGGAACCGAGGGCAGAAAGATCATGATGCCGTTGTTATCCGGTGAGAACAGTGTGACCGGGTTCGGCACCTGTTGGGCCAGAGCGACGGAGATGGGGTTGCAGCCGGACGCCGGGCAGTCATAGTAAACCGGCGGGACGGTTCCACCTCCTGGTGCACAAGCAGCGCCGCAATCGTGTTGGAACATCCCCAGGCCGATAACTCCGTTGGCGCGCAGAGCGCTCACACTGTTGCCTTTATTCGGCCCAACGCTTTGGCTGGAACAGCTACTCGGCACCGGCGGCGAAGCACTATCGGCAATACCAACCTGCACAGCAGCGGAGGGAGCTTTCTCTCCTGTGATCAAGACGTCGGCCAGCGCCACCGGCCCCCAAACATAACCGTCGAGAGACACCGCGCACTCGTCAAGAGGATTTCCGGCCGAATCATTCTGCTGCGGAAGCGGGATGGTCAATACCGATGACAACAGGCGCAGCCCCGAGGACGCGGTATCCACCAGCACGTGATCCACGGTCTGGCAGGTAGTGGTATTGGGAACGCAAACGGTTACGGTGATGAACGCTTCATTTATGGCGGTGAAAGTCTGTGGCTGCGGTCCAGCGTCAACCGTGAGCGGCTGCAGGTTCACCGGATTGATAACGATCCCGGCTATTGCTGACTCGCTGGTGTTCTGCGTCGAAGTTGCCGTGATGGTTACAAGCGTCGGCACAGTGACAACCGGAGCCGTGAAGATGCCCGAAGAATCAATGGTTCCGGCATTTGCCTTCCAGGTGACGGTCATGGCAAAGGTGCCGGTTCCGGTAACAATGGTGAAGCACTGTATCTGCTGGCTGGATTGGATGGCTGTCGGCGAACAGCCCACCTGTACGCCGGTAACAGTTGATGAGTTGCTGGAACCGCAGGCCGCCATCCCGATCACAGTGGCTGCTACCAGCAGCCGGCAGAGTATTTTCACCCGATTCTCTCCTTAGCGGATATCGCTGGCCAGTACTCCGTTAGGCACTAGCTGCGGGATATAGGCAACACCATGAAAATTTCGCGGATGTCCGGTTTGCCGGAACACCAGGCCGGGGGTATCAATGGCGATGGGCGCCCGCCGCAGATGCGCCTGCTGCGATTGCGCCGTAGCCTGCTTTGCCTGCTCATAATAGGAGCCGAGAAGCTGCTGAAAATCGGGCGGAAACTGGCCTTCCCAAGACACGCCAAACACCAACCCACTATTGGAAACATACTCTCGTACCACCGTTCCGGGCGTCGTGATTTCATGGATCACATAGGTCTTCAGGTCGGTGCTGTGCAGGGTCCCCTTCATGCGGGCCTGGTCAGAGAGGACGGAAGCGGCATTGTCGCCCAAAACCGCATGTGCCGGGAACGGCAACATCAGAAATAGCGCAACCAGCAGGCTCATCCAACGTTCCGGATGGCGCTTGCGCGGAGTGCGAGGTTTCATTGTTCCTACCTCCAACGGCAGCATCAAACGCACGGTTTCATCTCCAAGCGGTGCGTAACCACTATGCACTGGTGGTTCCCAAGTTGTACAGCCAGACTTGTGAACTCCAATTGTCGAACATTGTTTCGCGCCTACTGCTACAGGAGGAGTGGTGCGGATATGCCACCCGACATGGTCTCACGGTTGTGGAATTTCGAGCTACTTGCAGATGACCCGGACGGTTCCTTCTTTGATTTCACGATGACGAGGGACGCTGGCTATCTTTCGGCGCTGAGGATTAGCCCAAACGGTGTGCGAACCGCCTTCACGGTACATCACACAGGAGTGGTGGTGCAGATGGCGCTCCAGATCGATGAGCTTCATCCCTAAGCCAGTTCGAAGGTCTCACGGAGGGCTCCTGGCGAAAGACTCTTCTCCGCAAGTTCTCGCTGGCATTCCAGCACCAACCGGAGAGCGTCGCGGAGGTTTGCCTTCGCCTCCTGGAGGGTCTCTCCCTGAGAAATGGCCGCGGGAATCTCCTCCACGAAGCAGGTGTATCCACCTTCTTTCGCTGGTTCAAATACGGCGGTAAGTTTCACAAGCTGAGATTATCACAGTCCCTTTTCAGGCTGGGCTGGAGTTCTACTTTGGTTTGCTTGCCTTCTTCGCTATCTCAAACGTCTGCGTCTTGACGATGCCTTTGCCCTCTTCCACCACGATCAACTGATTCGCTTTCACGTCCTTCACCGTGTCGACTTGGCCGCTGGGCCAGCGAATTTCGATCAGTTCGGCCTTATCGGCCTTACCTAAGCCGAAGTGAATCCGCAAATCGCTCTGCGAGATGTAGCTGCCACCACTACGCACCTCGTCGATCTGCGGGTGCGGCTTCGGCTCGTCCGCAGGATGACTGACGCATTTCAGCCGCGCGCCAATGCCGCTGCGGTTCGACTTGGTCCCGATGCACTTCACCTTGATCCAATTGTTGTCGAGCTTCGAGTCGCAACGTAGCAGCTGCGGATAACCATTCACCGTATTGACCACGACATCGATGTCGCCATCGTTGTCGAAGTCGCCGAAAGCCGCGCCCCGTGAGGCATTCGGGACATTGATGCCCGCTCCCGCGTTAAGCACCTCTTCGAATCGCCCGTTGCGTAGATTCTTATAGAGAATCTTGCGTTGCGGATATCCCGCTTCGGTCTTCAACTGTTCGACCTCGGGATACACGTGGCCATTGCAGAGTAGAATGTCGGCCCAGCCATCGTTGTCATAGTCGATGAAACCGCAGCCCCAGCCCAGATACTGGGTGTGCGCGCCCAGTCCGGCCTGGAAAGTCGTGTCCTCGAAGTTCCAGTTACCGAGATTGTGATACAGCGACGGCGTGTCGCCGGCGAAATTGGTCTTCACGATGTCGAGATTGCCGTCGAGATCGTAGTCGGCGGCGGAGACGCCCATGCCGGCCTGGGGCTTGCCGTCGGCCGAAAGCACGCATCCGGCCTCCATGCCAACGTCCACAAAGCGCCCATCGTGGAGGTTCTTGTATAGAGCGCTCGCGGTGGAGTCGTCGGCCACGTAGATGTCGGGCCAGCCATCATTATCGAAGTCGGCAGTAAGCACGCCGAGACCAAAGTTGCCGTTGGCCTTCAGGATGCCGGCCTTCGCGCTCACGTCGGTGAAGGTGCCGTCGCCATTGTTGTGGTAAAGGATGTTAGTGTCGCCCTTGAGACCGGGCGGACCGCAGGCGACCATCACGCCCTTGTAGAGACATGGGCCGGACTCGGGCACCGGCGCCGTCTTAAGGTCCATGTCAATGTAGTTGGCAACGAAGAGGTCGAGTTTGCCGTCCCGATCGTAATCAACAAACGCGCAGCCGGTGCCCCAACGCGTTTTCTTGCCGGCGACACCTGCCTTCTCGCTGACGTCGGTGAAGGTTCCGTCTCCGTTGTTGTGGTAGAGGACGTTCTTGCCGAAGTAGGTGACGAACAGATCGTCAAAGCCGTCGTTATCGTAGTCGCCGATGCAGACGCCCTGACCCCAGCCGCTGTGGCCAACGCCGGCTTTTGCGGTGACGTCGGTGAAGGTGCCGTCGCGGTTGTTCTTGAACAGGTGCGAGTACGGTTCTTCGCCCTTGGGGAAGCCTTCCAGCCGCCAGCCGTTCACCAGAAAGATGTCGAGCCAGCCGTCGTTGTCGTAGTCGTAGAAGGCGACGCCGCAGCCAGTGGTCTCGAGCAGATACTTGTTCTTATGCTCGCCGCCGAAGATGGTCTTGGCGTTGAGACCAGCTTCATGGGCGATGTCGATGAAGTTCACGCCGATATCGGTGTCGGATTTTGTGGGAGTTGGTTGGGCGTGGCCGAAGAGCGGCCGGGCCAGCGAAAGCACGTCAGAGAAAGTCAGCACCAGCGCGGAACGGGAAAGAGACTGCAGAAATGTTCGGCGTGATGGTGACACAAGGGTATCCGTCTGCTCTCGCGCGTGCTGGGAGTGAGACTTATTGTCCGGCAGTGCGGAGGAGTTTTGCAAGCGGGGAGCACGTCCCGCGTCTCAGATGCTAACAACGGGGCGTTCTTTACCCGGGTTTCAGCGAAGAGTAAATTAAGGCAGGCATTTTTTCAGAGCCGGGCCGGAAAAACAGACCTTTGTATATCCTAAGGACACTTTGAGTTAATTTTGGTTATGCCAGGCGCACTAAGCTCCGTAACAAAATGGATTGCAGGGATTGTAGCCGCGGTTGTGACTGCGGTTCTCATCTGGTACATCCAAGGGAAACTAACGTCCACCTCCGCCTACCTCCGCCTCCTCCCACAATCACCTTGGAGGGAAGGGTGGTCGATTCCACCTCCAGCAAAATCATCCACGGGGCCACGGTTCTCCTGAAGGCAGACGCATTTTCGGGCGAACAATCTACGGACTCAGAAGGAAGATACTATTTCCTGATACGTCCCAACCAGGTGCCGGTTGTGGGGCAACTTAGGATTGAAGCGCAGGGATACCAGACATATGACCTTACAAACCCGCTCAATCAAGGTGACAACCTCTGGGAGATTCCCCTGGTCTCCTCCATCCCGGCGTCCTCTCCGGCAGTTGCCCCTAGCCACCCGGCTCCTTCCGTAACCATGGTGCGGCCTAGGATTGCTCAGTCTTTATCCAATTACACTCGCCGGCCGACCTCGGTTCTGGTGGGACCGGCAGCCGCAAGCAAATAAAGCGAGCTGCATTCTCGACGCGCCGAAACCTGCGTCGCGCCTAGCTTCCCTCGCCTTCATGCATTAGACTTTTGCCTTTGGCACGGTACGACCATCTCAAGGGGGCTCCGATGCTCAAAGTTGCGGCAAGAATGCTGGCACTATTAGTCGGTCTTGGTCTTGCGTCTTCGTTTGTTCATGCTCAGGAATCATCGGACGCCGCCGGGCATCAATGGTGGCAGAACGCTGTCTTCTACGAAATCTATCCGCGTAGTTTCATGGACAGCAACGGCGACGGCTATGGCGATTTGAACGGTATCGCTTCGAAGCTGGACTACCTGCACGCGCTCGGAGTGGATGCGATCTGGATTGCGCCGTGCTTCCCGTCGCCACAAGTTGACTTTCGGCTACGATGTCTCCGACTACGAGAATATCGACCCGAAATATGGCACGCTGGAGGACTTCGATCGCCTGGAGAAGCTAGGGCAGGAGCATGGCGTCAAGATCATTCTCGATTTCGTAGTGAACCATACCTCCGACCAGCACCCGTGGTTCATCAACTCGCGCTCATCGAAGACAGCGGAAAAGCGCGACTGGTACATCTGGCGCGACGGCAAAGCTCCGAACCAGCCACCGAACAATTGGGGGTCAACTTTTGGCGGATCGGCGTGGCAGTGGGACGGCAAGACCAATCAGTATTACTACCATTTCTTTTATCCCCAGCAGCCTGATCTTAATTGGCGCAATCCGGCGGTAGCCTCGGCCATGTATGGAACCTCGGAGTGGTGGTACAAGCGCGGAGTGGCGGGCTTTCGCCTGGACGCGGTGGACACGCTCTTCGAGGATCCCAACCTGAAGAACAACCCGGTGTCGCCGGGGAAAAACGCCTATGGCGATCCCAACATGGAGAACAAGTACAACGACAAGCTGCCTGAGGTCCATGATGTGTTGAAAGGGCTGCGCAAGGCCGCGGACCCCTATGGGGCCGTGCTGATCGGCGAGACGTGGACGAGCAACATCGCCGAACTGAAGCAATACTACGGCGAAAACCACGACGAACTGCAGATGCCCATGGACTTGATGCTGACCAAGCTGAAGTTCTCCGCGCCGGTATTTCGTGAGCATATTGCGGCCGTCGATTCCACCGGCGAGTGGCCTACGTGGGTCATCAGCAACCACGACATCGTGCGTGCCTGGAACCGCTACGGCGACGGCAAGCACAACGATCAGATCGCCAAGGACATGGCGGCAATGTATCTGACACTGCGGGGTACGCCCATCATATATTACGGCGAAGAGATTGGGATGCAAAACAACAATCCTAGGCGCAAGGAGGATGTGAAGGACCCGATCGGGCGTACCGGTTGGCCGCGTGAAAAAGGTCGCGACGGCGAGCGAACTCCCATGCAGTGGGACGACGGTCCTAATGCCGGCTTCACGACTGGCATCCCGTGGCTGCCGATTCCCACGGCCTACAAGACATACAACGTTGCCGATGAGTTGAAAGACCCGGACTCGATCCTGAACTGGTACAAGGGGCTGCTGGCGTTGCGGCATCAGGACAAGGCGTTGCTCGACGGCGACTACATCGCGTTGAACCAGGACGATCCTAATGTCTTATCGTATTTGCGGAGCTACCAAGGCGATGCGGCTCTGGTCGTGATCAATATGTCGGCGAGTCCGCAGAAAGTGAGCTTCGACCTGGCGAAACAAGGCTTCGAGTCGGGAGCCGCGAAGACGCTGCTGACTACGCAGTCGTCGTTGAAGAACGCGTCGTCGGTCAAGCAACTCTCGCTGGAGCCGTTTGCGGTGTACATCGCCGAGATTAGCAAGTAAGTTGGCAGAGTCCGTGCTCTGGAGAATTGTCATTACGAGCGAAGCGAGGAATCTGTTTTACTTTAGTTTCAGATCGTGTCGGGGATTCACAGCAGATCCCTCACGGCCTGAACTCTACCCCGACAAGCGCAAAAACGGCACTTGTTGGGGCCCCCGGTTCGGCCCTTCGTGATGACAACCAGGAAATTGCGGCTGCAACCCTTGCGTATCCAGCGCTCACTAATGGCCGCGACGTTACTTGGAATGTTGCTGATGGCATCGGCTAATCTTGCGGGCCAGTCTCTCTCACCGGTGTCGGTCACCCCCGACGCGAACGGCTATGTCGGCAACGAAGCGTGCGCGAAGTGCCATGCCGCGATCTTTGAGTCCTACCAGCGCACGGCCATGGCACACGCTAGCGGTCCGGCCACCGAAAACCTCATCGCGGGAGATTTCCTCCACAAAAAGTCAAGCGTCAACTACCGCGTCTACACCCAGGACGGAAAGGTATGGCTGAGCTTTGATCGCCCAGGCGATCCGTTGGTACGAGGCAAACGCGAACTGCTGTACTACATCGGGCAAGGGCGCCGCGGGCGGACCTATCTCTTCTCGGTCGATGGATTCGTCTTCGAGTCGCCAGTGAATTGGTACACCGACAAGCACATGTGGGACATGGCACCCGCTTACGGGAACGTGCGTGAAGCCCCGATGAATCTTCCCGCGCTCACCTCTTGCCTGGACTGCCACGTGAGTGGAATTCAGCCGCCCATCCAAGGCACCGAGAACCGCTACAAGAGGCCGGTGTTTGAGTATTCCGGGGTTACCTGCGAGCGTTGTCACGGACCGGGAGCAGCGCACGCAAACGGCGGCGCCATTGTCAATCCTGTGAAACTCCCCGCCGATCGACGTGACGCAATCTGCATGCAATGTCATCTCGAGGGCAATGCTGCGATTGAGCGGCCGGGTAAGCACCTGTATCAATTCCGGCCGGGAGACGATCTCTCGGACTACGTTCGGTATTACGTTCGAACAGGCGAGGACCAGCCCGGCTTGCGCGCGGCCAGCCAGTTCGAGGCGCTGGCGCAGAGTATGTGCAAGAAAAAATCGGGAGCGGCGATGTCGTGCATGAGTTGCCACGATCCGCATCGTTCCGTGCCAGCCGAAGAGCGAGTTTCGTATTATCGCGGGAAATGCCTTGCTTGCCACACCGGGCTAAGCACGAAGCATCATGCCAGCCAGCCGGATTGCACCTCATGTCACATGCCCGCCAACGCAAGTAGTGACGTTGCGCATACTGAGGTTACCGACCACCGACTTCAAAAGCGTCCGAACACCGGGGTGGTGATGGAGGATGCTATGGCGCGACCGTCACCGGCGTTGCCCAAGCTGACGCCATTTCCAGACTCGCCAGAAGCAGAACGCGACGATCGTGACATGGCGCTCGCTTGGGCCAACATGGCGGAGAACGGCGACGCCGCGGTATTGAAACAGGCGGAACAACTCTTGCGCAAGGCTGTGCAGGAGTCGCCGAAGGATGCCACGCTGTTGTCGTCGTTCGGCTATGTGGAGCAGAGGCGCGGCGCGGTCAGCGATGCCCGCGAGTTGTATCAGCGAGCACTGGCGCAAGATCCCAATCTGCTCGATGCGGCCACCAACCTCGGCGTGATAGAAGCCAACAGCGGCCACTTAGGCGAGGCAGTGAAGTTGTGGGAGGGCGCGTTTGAGCGCGCACCTGGCCGAAGCAGCGTCGGCATGAATATCGCGCGAGCATTTTGCAGCGCGGGACAACTCGATCGGGCGCGCGACGTTACCATGCGTGTGCTGCAGTTCAATCCTGACTTGGGTTCGGCGAAGAAGATGTTGAATGGGCTGAACGGAACTCCGCCGAAGTGTGAGATGTGAAAACAGGAACGCCGGGATAAATGGGTGTCATTCTGAGCGACGAGCGCAGCGAGGAGTCGAAGGACCCCTACAGTTGCGCGCAATCTTTACTGCACACCCGCAGCCTTCGCCTTCTCTCCAGTCATTCCCAACTCGTACGCAAATTCCAGCACGACCGCATTCGTCCATCCAAAGCCAACGACGTTCTGCTTGTACCCGGCAGTGATGTTAACTTCTTTCGAACTGGACACCACGTCGTATTTCTCGCGAATGGTATTGTCTTGCCGGAAGTTCTTGGCGACGGTGTCGATCCACTCGCGTGCGGCACGGTTAGCGTCCTCGTTGAAGCCATAACGCCGCATGCCCTCAACATCGATATAGTTCACTGGCGCCCAGCCGTAGGGAAGGTCCCACTGCACGCCGGTCGCGTACGGACTCATGGCGATGCCGCCGGGGTGCTCGAAGTTTTTTAGATTTGCCACCACCGCCTTAGCTTGCTCAGGCGACGCAGCACCGGCCCATAGCGGATAAAACGTGGTGGCGTATTGATACTTCGATTGTTCGCCTTTGGTGAAATCGTAATCGAAGTACATTCCCGCCTGCGCGTTCCATAGATAGCGGTCGATCAGCTCCTTGCGATGTTGCGCGCGCGCGGTCCACTCCGCGGCTTCGGCGGTCTTGCCCAGCAGTTTGCTGATCGACGCCATGTCCGTTTCTTCTTTGTACAGAAGGCTGTTCAGGCATACAGGGGCATAGTGCGTCGTGCTGCCGCTGAAGTCGCCGAAGCGGAAGGAAATGTCGAAGCCGGATTCGCGCATGGCGCGGTCGCCTTTGTAGTAGTCGGCGGTGAACTGCTCAACCGGCGACTTCTCGCAGGAATCTTTCTCGCCCTTGTCTTGCTGGCAAGCTTCGAAAGTGAACGTTGGACCGATCAGTTTTGCCGAAGATTTGCCCGGCTCGCGGAGATATTCCTTGGCCTGCACGGAAGCCTGCAAGTAACGGAAAACGTCGCGGTAGTAAGGATCGTGCATGGTGGCGATCTCCGGGACCGGCCCATCGCCGTAATCATAAAAGCGCGACAGTCCGGTGTTGCCCGCGAGCTTCTCGCCATGCGTCCACATGTCGTAGTCGCGCTGGATGAACGGGTACGACTTCTCCAGCCAGAGGCGCTTGGTTGTCGGATCGGGCAGCGCATCATAAAGCGCCATCACCATTGAGCTGAGGAATGGCGGCTGCGAGCGGGTCAGGAAGTAGGTGCGGTTTGCATTCAGAATGCCGCCATAGTGCTCAATCTCGAAGAAGAAATTCTCCACCATGCCGCGCGCCAGTTCGATACGCCCTGCGCGCAACAGGCCCACCATGATGAAATAGCTGTCCCAACCGTACATCTCGTTGAGGAAGCCGCCGGGCACAACGTAAGGATTGGGCAGGTACAACACACCCTGCCGCGGCGAGGTGTCCATGTTGAGACTGCCGAGCGAGTTTATGACCTGGGGAAGGTGTTCAACCGCGATCTTGCACTTCGTCGCCAGCTCTTTCACCGAGGCAGGCTCCGGATAGCGGTTCGGCAGATATAGCAGCGAATGCTCGGGTACGCGAACATCCATCACGGTCTTGCAGTCCACCGGAGATCGCGTCAGCGCATCCCAGCTATGGTCGATGTAAGTGAGCACGTCGGAGATGTCGGCTGCCAGCGGTGCCTGTGCCGAAGCAGCGCCGGACAGGCTGAAAAGCAGAGTCAGAATAGCTACGATGATTTTCGCGTAAGACACATTCACCCCGATGCAGCGGAAGGTTCGTTCCCGGCGGAGATTATAAGGTAAGTGACAATAGGCCACCGCACCCGAAAAACTGTCCCACCGCACATGCGGCCATCGGCCGTGTACTTTGACGTTCATCCTGTTTAGAATCTGTTCACGCCCAGGTGGAGACTTATGTACCGCGATCGGCAACGCGTTTTCTCTATCCTGCTTCTGCTGGTTAACGTCGTGGTCGTAATCGTAGCGGCGGGATGGATCGGTAGCGTAGGCGTTCGCGCAAATCAGCCGCTGACCGGCGTTGATCTCGCGGGCAACGCAGTAGATCCGCTACAAGCCAATCCCGGCAAGCCAGTGGTGCTGATTTTCGTACGAACCGATTGCCCCATCTCGAATCGCTACGCTCCCACCATCCAGCGGCTCAGCGCACAGTATGCGGGGAAGGCTGCGTTCTGGCTGGTGTATCCGGATAAGTCGGAGTCCAGCGCGGCGATCGAACAGCACCTGCGGGCTTACGGATACAAGCTTCCGGCGCTGCACGATCCGCAACATGCGCTGGTCAAGCTAGGCCAGGCGCAAATCACGCCGGAGGTCGCGGTTTTCGACGCCAGTGGGCAACTCGTCTATCACGGACGAATCGACGACTGGTACGTGACCTTTGGCCATGCCCGTCCGGCACCCACGACCCATGAACTAGATGACGCGGTGCAGGCAGCTCTAAAGGGGGCTAAACCTCAGGTCGCAACAGCCAGCGGAATAGGCTGCTACATCTCGGACCTCGAATGATGGGCTGGTATGGATTGAGGAAAAGATGGGGCGGCTTTGTCGTCGCCGTCGCTGTCGCCCTGCCGCTCGGGGTCCATGTTTCCATTGCAGGAATCGCCAGGGGAGGACGACGGATCCCACAGGACTCAGAAAGACTGAGTCGCGAGGCAGTATCGGTTAGCGATGGGAGAACGAAGAACACAAGACCAGCCCCGAATGTGGCGATAGAGCTTAGCCCAGCGCTTCAGCGCTGCGTGCAGGCGGGGATAAGAGTGAGTCCTGTGGGGACGGCAGAGGCCGCGACTCAGGCTCTGAACGCCGCTCGTGATGACGATTCAGAAATAGCTGTAACCAGACTGGCTGCGCTCCAACTAACAGCCGACACCGCTCACGGTGCGACGAGCCCGACGAATCCCGAGCCAAGGGTCACCTTCAATCGCGATATTGCTCCCATCGTCTTTCACTACTGCGCGTCGTGTCATCGGCCAGGCGAGGCCGGGCCGTTTCCGCTGCTGACCTACGACGACGTCAAGAAGCATGGCAACCAGATAGCCGCCGTCACCACAACGCGCTTCATGCCGCCTTGGCTGCCGGAACCGCAAGCGCTGAAGTTCGCCGATGAGCGCCGTCTCAGCAACGAGCAGATCGCGCTCATTCAGAAGTGGGTCGAGCAAGGCATGCAGCAAGGCAGCCCGTCGGACTTGCCGCCTCAGCCGCAGTTCGTAAAGGGATGGCAACTTGGCAAGCCTGACCTGATCGTCAAGGCGGCTAAGCCGTTTCAGCTGCCGGCGAGTGGGATTGACACGTATTGGAATTTCATTCTGCCCATACCGATCACCGAGAGCCGCTGGGTAAAAGCCGTCGAGATTCGCCCCGGCGACAAGCGCCTGGTTCATCACGCCAACATCCTGGTCGACCGGTTGGAACTGTCGCGCAAAATGGAGACGCAGCCGGGCGCCGGTTTCGGCGGCATGGAAATCAGGATTGAGTCGGAGCTGTTCGATCCCGACAGCCATTTTCTCTTCTGGAAGCCCGGCACCGTGCCCTATGTTGAGCCGGATGGCATGGCGCTTCGTCTCGACAAAGGCACCGACCTGGTGCTCAACACGCACATGCAGCCATCAGGCAAGCCGGAGACGATCGAGCCGAGCATCGGGATCTACTTCACCGACAAGCCGGCCACCGAGCATCCCATGCTGCTGCAGTTGGAGTGCGACTCGCAGCTCGACATTCCGCCGGGCGACTCCAACTTCGTCGTGCACGATGAGTTCACACTGCCGCTGGATGCCGACGTGCTCGCGATTTATCCGCACGCGCACTATCTAGGCAAACACCTGGAAGCGACCGCGACCTTGCCCGATGGCACCCGCGAGACGCTGATCGACATTAAGCACTGGGACCTGAATTGGCAGGCGGTTTACCGCTACGAGCAGCCGGTGCCGCTGCCCAAGGGCACTGTCATCGCGATGCGTTATGTGTACGACAACTCGGAGCAGAACGCGGCCAACCCGAACCATCCGCCCAAGCGCGTGAAAGGCGGGAACCGCTCCAGCGACGAGATGGCGCACCTGTGGCTGCAGGTGCTGCCGAAGAGTCTTCCTGACTCTAATCGCGATCCGCGGATGGTGTTACAGGAAGCGCTGGCGCGGCACCACGTGGAACGCGACCCTGCCGACTTCGAGTCGCACTACAATCTGGGAGCCATGCTTCAGGCGGCAGGCGATGTGCAGGGAGCGGAGGCGCAGTATCAGGCTGCCTTGCAGCTTCGTCCGGGCGATGCCGTGGTGAACAACGCGCTGGGTGCCGCGCTGCTGGCTTCGGGAGAGGTGGACGAAGCCACCGCTCATCTTTCGGCGTCGCTGAAGGCGCGTCCCGACTACTTCGACGCCCACTACAACATGGGGAGCGCGATGGCCTCGCAGGGCAACTTCAGCGGAGCGGCGGAGCAATTTCGCGATGCGGTCCACCTGAATCCCCAGGACGCCGATGCAGAAGCAAATCTGGGAAGCGCACTAGCGCAGATGGGCGAACTGAAGGAAGCGAAGTCGCACTTCGAACGAGCGCTTCAGTTGAAGCCCGGCCACGCGCTGGCGCAGGAGAATCTGCAACTCGTCGAGCAGATGCTGGCGCAAGGGCATAGCAAGTGAGGGGGAGCGAATGTCCAGCTTAATCTGTCATCCCGAGCGAAGCGAAGCTGGCGGACCTGCTGTTTGGCTAGAGCGGGGATTCTCGTGGGGGAAGACAAAATCCCACTCTTAACCCCGTCGTTAACGGCAATTGTCTTTTCTAGCGCACGGAACACCACCCGAAATAACAAGGGCAATCACGATGGCCCCGGTCGCGAAGACTGCTGGTCTCACGAGAATGCCCAGGTTGTACGTGAAACGACTTTTCGACTCGGCACTTTGTAGGGCCTGCCTGACCATCTCGAGCGAAACCTGAGCGCCCGCAGAGGCGACATACTTCTGAACCGTTTCCGCGATCTCAAACGCCTGTCCATACGTGAGATCATGCCGTGTCGCAGCAACCTTAGGGGCAGCTTGGTTGGAGAGCATCGCTTCAGCTTTGCAGCTCACTATTATCATGCGCTGACCCGGCTTAGATGCAGCAACAAGATCGTCGAGCGCCGCGCTGGAGCCGTCAAGGAATCGGAAGAAGCCTTTGTCGTTATGGCCTAATATCAAAATGAATGAAGAAGGCGAATTAGCAATCACGGTCTTGAAGTTCCTGCTGTTTAGATTGCGACTTCCAGTTGATTGACCAAAACCCGCTTGCATTTGCCGCCGAATGCCGCTGATCTCGCTACTTTGGGCCGTCGTGAGGTCTTGAGGTTGCGCTCCGTTCGTTCCAAAAATCCGGACGTACTCCTCAGAGGTGGTGGGAGCGATAAGAAATGCATCAACGCTGGGTCTAAGTAATGTATTGCGTGTTTCGTCGGCTTTTTTTTCGGCGGCAATGGCCTGTGCCGCCCTAACCGATGCCTCGACTTCCAACCAGGCTTGCCTTTCTTCTGGGGTGGCACTTCCGTGTCTCAACGCGTCGTCGACCCTTCTTGCCTCTTCCTCCTGTCGCTTCTCGCTTGTTGCCTCTTCCTCCTCTGGCGACAGCTCCCTCCCGTACTTTTCAAGTTCTCGTTGTATTCGGGCATTTTCCGCAGACGGGCCTGTTATGTCCTTATCGTGAGCAGGTATTTCCTGTCCGTAATAAGGAAGCGGGGAGCATACTATGCATGTAATAAGTAGGTGGGCTAGGAAGTCACGACAACGCATTCTCATCGGACCCCTCAGGCAAGATTGAAATAGTCGACTGCGGAGACGCGTTCCGGTTTGTCTCGTGCTCCGAGACGGGTAGCCTTGGGGATGAACGCTGCCACCACCTTCTTGAAGATGATTGGGAAAGCGGCTCCCAGGAGAAGATATGTCCTGGGATTCTGGAGTGCGGGCTCAGACCAGAGCCAGAGCCAAGACCCTACGCCAGCTCCGACGACCATCAATCCTGTTGTCACCCAATACCCCACCGACTCTAATAAGGCCCGGTACTTGCGAGCAGAGAGCTTGGTTCTCGCCTCGTACCAAAACAGGATCTCCTGAAGGAATGCCCCGAAGGATCCAATCAGAACATGAGCTAGGCTCGAATTGAAAGGCACGTTGACCTGCTTCCTGGCTGGCTGAGGCGGGTGGCCCACCCTTTCACCGCAGAACTATATATCGGGAAATAATCTGGGCACAATCCGGCGTAGGTTGATTACGGGTTGTATCAGGGCACGGCTTCCAGCCGTGCCGCGAGAATGTGAAAAACTACAGGGCTTTAGCCCCTGCTGCTTTTCGCCCTGCCAAATAAGTAAAGCAATAGGGAAACTTCTCCGCCGAATCCGCCAGCCCCGCCTTTCACCGGATTCTGAGCAATATATTCCCGATGTTGCAAAAAGCTCTGCCGGTCTTCGATCCGCAATTCGGAAAACCCACGTTGCCACACCTCTCCCGAATACCCGAACCTCTTTTTCAGTTGATAGGAAAATCCGCCCTTGATGAATTGCATGGTCCTTTCGATAGACATGTCGGCGTGGACCGTAATGAGCAGATGGACATGGTCGGGCATGATTACGAAATCGTGTAGGAGGAATTTTCTTGCCGCTACATATGAACGTAAGACCTCGATAGGCAGCGTTGCATTGCGTTCGGATTGCAACAAGGCCCGGCCCATGCTCGTCTTCGTGGTAATAAAAAATGTGCGTGAAGAACTCAGGATGTGGCTGGCATCTGCATTGCGAAGAGGTCTCGCCATAAGCAGGGGCTAAAGCCCGAGTTCTTTAAACGACTCTGCGGCATGGCTGGAAGCCGTGCCCTGATACAAAGCGTGGAAGATGTTAGCCGGGACCAAGGCCCGACTTCTTTGAACGACTCTGCGGCATGGCTGGAACAGGTTGCGGGAAAAGTCCAAAATGCCTATGCCGAGCGGACTGAAGTCCGCTCGGCCGATCAAGAAGAAACGACTTATCGACACGACTGAAAGTCGTGCCCTGATACAAACCTCCAAGGGTGCTATCCATTTTGGGAATT
This sequence comes from uncultured Acidobacteriaceae bacterium, assembly GCA_963721155.1. Taxonomy (GTDB): domain Bacteria; phylum Acidobacteriota; class Terriglobia; order Terriglobales; family Acidobacteriaceae; genus Bog-257. Next base: position 654,611 of record CAVRID010000014.1, read on the forward strand.
CGAAGTTACGACGGTGCTCTGGAGTGCATTTTTCTTACCCGTCCAACTGGGCTCTGCATCGTAGACTGAGAGCGCGGAAGCCAGTCTGCCGCACTGCCAGTCCGCTGTTGGGGCGGCGGTACCTGATCTTTCAAAACTCATTAGGTTGCGAGCCAGAGGAAGTGCGTACGAGATAAGTCCTTATTCCGGAAGGTAATTATCCCTTGACAGTACGTAAACTCTTTGGTACGCTTTTTCTTGAGGGTACGTACCATGAACCGCAAGCTCAAGATGGAGCGCTACACCAAGAAGCAATTTGACGCCCAGTTCCCGGATGATGCGGCCTGTCTAGAATGGCTCAAGAACCGTCTGTATCCCGACGGCATTTACTGTGAGAACTGCGAAGGGGTCACTAAGCATTACCGCCTCAAGAGCAGCCCGTCCTATTCCTGCGAGCATTGCGGCGATCACGTTCACCCCACGGCGAACACGATTTTTCACAAGAGTCCAACACCGCTGACCACGTGGTTCTATACCATGTACCTCATGTCCGCGACTCGCTGCGGCATCTCGGCAAAGCAGATCGAACGCGAAACTGGCGTAACTTACAAAACGGCATGGCGGATGTTTAAGCAGATTCGTTCGATGCTGGGTCCCGAGAAGTCCGGCCCCATCGGAGGATTTAATCGCCGAGTCGAAATGGATGAGAGCTATTTCGGAGCCAAGAATGTACGCGGCGGGAAGCGCGGTCGTCCGTCTGCCGAGAATCCCACGAAAGTTGCCGTCGTTGGCATGGTTCAACGCAAGGGCGAAGTCCGCGCCTTTGTTGCTGCCGACACGAAAGCCGATACATTGCGAGGACTGGTTAAAGAGCACGTCCTGCCTAAGTCCCTGGTATTCACCGACGATTACCGCTCCTATAACGGACTCGGGGCGCGTGGCTACACGCATCGCCGAATCAATCACAGCGAAGGCGTCTATGTGGTCGGAGACACGCATACGAATACGATTGAGGGATTTTGGAGCTTAGTCAAGAATGGTATTCGGGGCGTATACCACAACGTGGGACGCCATTACCTACAGACATATCTTGACGAGTTTAGCTTTCGCTACAATCACCGCTCCGATATGCAGCCGATGTTCACCACGTTCATGCACCAGATCGAAAAGCGGGATGTGGTTATCCGCCGTGCTCCGGTTGAGGTTGAGCCGTTCTGAATGGAGTCGCACCATGCGTATGTCCACATTCGCAACGGCAGTTGTTTTTCTCATGCTTCCCGCATGTACTCTTGCCACATCGGTCATTGCCATCCGAACCGCTTCGAAGGCCATTGTCCTTGGCGGAGATAGCAAAGTGAATGGATCCGATTCTGGGCTCGCCTGTAAAACTAACGTCGCCAACAATGTCGCCTACGGTTATGGCGGTATTCTTTCCGTGTCCAAGGCTCACTTCGCCACCTCGGATATAGTGCGCCGCAATCTCAAGGGGAGCGGTAGCCTTGCGACTCGCGTCAACGCTGTCGAGGGAGAGGTCACCCCGCAACTCGTAGAGCTGCTCACCAAGGTTAAACGGGATGACCCGTTGGGGTACGAGAAGCAACTCTCTGGACAAGTTGTTTTGGAAATAGTTTTTGCGGCCACCGAAGAGCACATCCCCAAGATAATGGCGTTCTACCTCAAGGCCGAAACGGCTCCGGCGAAAGATGGGCGGGTCGTCCTGACGGCGCAGTGGTATAGCTGCCCAGGGGATTGCCCAGACGGCACCGCCTATATCGCACTCGGGTTCCGCGACGCGGCTGACGAAGATTTTGCCAAGCATCCGTCCATGTTGGCACAACTCGGAGTCGAAAGAACAGTAAGACATTTGATCGAAGACGAGGTTGTCAGCAATCCCAATGAAGTTGGCCCCCCAATCACGATTCTCCGTCTCTCCGACAACGGCATTGAATGGGTAGAGGATTCCGAACAATGCAAGAATGATCGGGAAAGCGAAAGCAAGGGGACGGCCTTGCCCCCTCCCATCTCTAGTAGGTGACATTTTGCACTTTGGTTGGATTCATTCAGGCTTGATCTTCCGACTCGCCTTCGTCAGATCGTCAAGAAATTGCTCTTGGGTTGGAATGGGAATCTCCGCGCCCTCTGGCGTCGTCTGCGTTGACTTCGCGGAGTCCGCCGTTGGCACTATGTTGCGCCGTCCGACGCGGAGCTTTTCTGCTTCCGTTCGCATCTCCACCAGTTCCGGCCTGTTGAGCACGTCGAGGATTTTGGTTGCTGGAACGACAATCGCCATGCCGTAGTTTACGCCGCGCTTCCTATCGTTGACAAAAGAGGCGTCATTCATCTCCGACTCTTTGACATCCCAGTGCGCTTGCATCAGCCCCAACAGCGTTATGTCCGGCGCTACTCCTAGCATTTTGTTAATGCCACACACTTCGGGGATGTCTATCTTCATTGTGGGGCGCACGAATATGGGCGACCCGCTCAGTCCGCCCAGTGAGCGCGCCTCAACAAGGTACACGTCTGCATACCCGAGTTCCGTCTGAATCTGTTCTTCCGGCATCATGGCGATGTTCCCGTGCCTGACAATCGGCATATTCGAAGATGTGGTTTCTCCGACCGGGGTGAATAATCCTGCCGCAAATACTTCGTCGCCGATTCCGATTTGCAGCGTTGCTAACCGCTCGGGTGTTCCGAATTGCTCGACCCCTATTGCCTTAACGTCAGCATTCGGCTGGCTTGCCAGCGGAGCCACGGCAACATCCGCTGCGGAATCGGTTGGATGAAGATACCAATGGTTCCCGACTGTGTTCTGAAAGTCCGTGATACCCCCACCAAACTTGTTAACCCGCATATAGAGACAGCAGCCCTCCAACTCCTTGGCGACGTGTTTGGCGGTCACGAAGTAGTGGAACCCCATCCCCCGCAGCTCTGGCGATTCAGGGGGGATAGATACAAAGAATCCAGTCCCATGTAGATCGCCGGGCTTGTCAGGCCCAAGCATCTCCCCGACGAATGCCACGCACTTGAGCATCTCCTCACTTACGCGCAATCCGTACTCCCTCCGTCCGGACACGCATATCCTGCCGTCGCGGATAATGATGTCGCCGTAATTGTGATGGAAATCTGTACGTACTGTCAAGGGATAATTACCTTCCGGAATACTTTGCCAGTAACTCCTTTGTACGGAATATCTTGCGAGCAGTGCTACAAAGTATTGAAAAACAAAGGTTTAAAAAATCGTCTAAGTCCAATAAAAACAATATTTTGCGGGCAAATTATTGAAAACAAAGATGCCAAATAGGGGGGAGGGGGTGCTTCGAAGCGATTGGCCGTCCCGACGGAGGCATGACTAACTAGGCTACTGGCTGGCGTCTTGCTTCTGCTGGAGCTGCTCCGCCAGCTTCAGTTCGCGATCCGCATCTTCGGTTTTTCCGAGGTCGCGATAGCTCTGCCCCAGTAGATGGTGCGAAATAGGATTGTTGGGGTCCATGGCCACTGCGCGTTGCAAGGTTCGCACCGCGAGCGCCGCCTCGCCCTTCTTCTCTAGGACCTTGCCCATCAGGATGTACGGCCCCGTCGAAGTTGCATCCAGCCAGATCGAGCGTTGCAGCAGCCGCTCGGCATCATCATATTTCTGCACCCGCGAGTAGGCGTCCGCGAGCTTGTAATAGGCGGCGGCATAGCCGGGGTTGATGGCGAGCTCCTGCTGGAAGTCGGCGATCGCCTCAGGAATTCTCGACTTGTACAGATGAAGCTCACCAAGCAGAAAATGCGCCATCGGCAGTTTGGGATCGAGCGCGATCGCCTTCTCTGCGTACTCCTCGGCGACCGGGTCGAACTCCTGACGAAAGAGCATGCGCGCGGTGAAGAGGTAGCTGGCGGCCGAGTCGGGCTTGACGTCAAACATCTTGGCGAACGCGATACGCGCCTGGGGATAGTTCTTGGACTGGATGTAGCAAATGCCGAGGATGTACGACGCGTCCACGTTGGCGCGCGGATACCACGTCTGCACCTTCTCGAGGTAGGGGATCGCTTCGCTTGGCCGCCCCGCGAGGTAGTACGACAGGCCGAGTAGCTGCACAGCTTCGTCATCCTTGGGATTCTCGGTGAGGGCCTGCTTCAGATATTCTGCTGCTTTCAGGTAGTCGCTCTTCTTGTAGTAGGCAGTTCCCAACTCATGAGACAAGCCGGCTGGCGGCGGAGTGCGAGTCGCGAGCTGTTGCAGATCAGCGATGGCATCATCGTACTTGCCTTGTTCGGAGAGACGGCGGGCTTCGGCGAAGACGGCGTCAGGCGATTTGTTGGATTGCGCCGCGTTGTCCATGGGTGTGGGGCCTGGTGTTGTCTGCGCGTGCAACGGAACTGCGCCGTTGACCGCAACTGCGAGCAGAAGAATGAGAACCAATTTGAGGTGTGACATGGGAAAAATCTCGGAGACTGCTCCGGCGTTGACGCCTGCTGCGATATTCCATGTTCTGTATCAGGGCACGGCCTTTAGCTGTGCTGCAGTGTCATTCTAACCAAATCGCACCTTAGTCCATGCTTTCCGGCCTTGAACGAAAGCACTCGACCAAGTACCTTGATTAAACTGTGTCCCGATCGCGTCCCGCAAAGCTTTCCGGCAAGATTGTCCTCGGTTGCGTATTGCTCCTAGCAGTTCTCGGAAGTGCCCTGACGTCGCCCGCGCAAACTAAGACTCGCTCCAGCAGTGCGACGGCCGCCAACGCCTACCAGCGCGGTGTAAGCGCCTTGCAGAACAACGATCTTGCGACGGCGCGTTCCGCCTTCGAGCAGGCAGTCAAACTCAGTCCGACCAATCCTAAGTTTCAAAATGCGCTGGCGGAAGTGCTGCTACAGCAGGGCGACATTGATGCCGGAATCGCGCACCTTCGGAAGGCTACGCACTTGGCGCCCACTGCCGCGCTGCCTCACGTGGAACTCGGGAAGGCCCTGGCCACCAAGGGCTCGTTAAACGAAGCGGACTCCGAACTTCGCGAAGCCTTGAAACTGGCTCCCGAGGATCCCGAGGTGCATCGCCAGATGGCTCGCGTTCTCAGCATGCAGGGAAAAACCGATGACGCCATCGCGGAGATTAACCAAGGACTTACCCTCGCTCCCGATCGACCGGAATTGCACGATGATCTGGGAGCATTGCTGGCGCAGAACTTGCAATTTGCCGAAGCGGAGAAAGAGTTTCGTGCCGCGCTGTCACTCGACGCGCATTATCAGCCGGCGCTGTTTCATCTCGGGGTAACGCTTTTGCGAGCGGGCGACGTCGAGGACGCCGTTCCGCTACTTACGCAGGCGACCCAGTTGAACCCCAAGGACGGCATTGCGCTCTACTATCTCGGAACGGCTCTTGACGCCAAGCACGACACCGCGGCCGCGCTGCAGGCTTATCAACAAGCAGCGCAACTCGTACCCGACATGGTCCCTCTGCAAACCCAGCTGGGCCTGCTCTTGCAGCGCTCCGGCAATCCGGAAAGTGCGGCGGCGGCGTTCAGAAAAGTGGTTGCACTCACGCCGAACGATCCCGAGGCCTACAACAATCTTGGGCTGGCTTTGATGCAGTACGGCCAAGGTCCCGCGGCGGTGAAGGAGTTTCAGCATGCCTTGCAACTCCGTCCCGATGATGCCGGCTTCCGGGAGAATCTCGCTGTCACCTTGTTGCAGCAGTCGGAATTCGACGCCGCGGCCGAGCAGTTGCAAGAAGCGCTAAAGCTGGCTCCCGGCAATGCGTCGCTGCACTACAACCTGGCGCTGGCGTTGAAGTTCAAAGACAATTTGCCGGGTGCGATTGCCGAATTCCAGCAGGCCATTCAGTTGGACCCCCAGCTTGCAGATGCCTACTACAGCCTGGGAGTGACGCTCTGGCAGAAAGGCGATTTCCCTGCGGCCGCCGAGCAGTTGCAACATGCAGTTCAGGCCAAGCCCGACTATGCGGAAGCGTACTACATGCTGGGCACGGTGCTGAAGCAGATGAACAAATTGCCGGAAGCCGTGCAAGCGTTGCGTGAGGCGATCCGGCTACAACCCGATTTATTGGGCGCGCACACCAATCTGGCTGCCGTGTTGCGGCAAATGGGCGACACCGCCGGGGCAGAGGCCGAGAGCCGCGCGGCCGAACAGTTGACCAAACAAAAGACTGGTCTGCAGGGTGCAACCTTCGCAACTAATTCCGGTAATCGTTTGCTTAACGCGGGAGATATCGACGGGGCCATCTCGCAATATCGCGACGCAATTCAACAAGCTCCCAGCTATGCACCGGCGCATCAGCAACTGGCGGTCGCGTTATCGCGCAAAGGAGAAACAAAGGAAGCCGACAAGGAATTTAAGAAGGCTTCGGATTTAGACCCTGGCTTGAAACCGCCGACAAACTGAGCCCGACGCCGTGGAATGATCGTGACTAGCGAGATGAGAGCGATCGATCACGGATTCTCACGGATGGGCACGGATTTTTAGAGAGAAAATGCAAATCCGTGTGTATTCGTGTAACTCCGCGGTGAAAACTGGGCGGCGCGGAAAAGGGAATCGCCTACGGATTTTGAAGGTGATACACCTTATCGCATAGACTCCTCAGGGACGATCATGCACAAACGCACTTCCTTCCTGCTGCCTCTTACCTTGCTGGTTCTTGCGGTCGTCGCCGCCGCTTTGCCAGCCCAGGCGCAGTTCAATGATTGCCAAGCGTCGCCGGGAGAGCTGAGCCTCTCGCGCACCGCACAGAATTGGCAATTTCTCGACGCGGTTGGACCGCACTCGGCATTATTCGGACGTGAAGACGGCAACTTTGAAGCCTGGATCTATCCGCTTAAGCTGTTGCGCGATTTCCATCTCACCTTTCATCTCGGCAGCCACGTTATTGCAGGCGATACATTGCCGCGGACCGTCACCGTACGTCCGGAATCAACCTCCATCCGCTACGTGTACGACTCGTTCTCGGTGTGCGAGACCTGGTTCGCGCCACTGCACGATACGGGCGCGGTGGTTGCGCTGCAACTGGAAAGCTCGGAGCCCGTGGCGATAGAAGCTAGTTTCACGCCCGATGTCGCCTGGATGTGGCCCGCCGGACTGGGAGCTGGTTACGTCGAGTGGGATTCCACCGCGCGAGTCTTTCGCTTCGGCGAAGAAGAGCATCGCTTTTATGCGGTTGCCGGTTCACCGGGAGCCAGCGACATACGGCAGGCCTACTCCACCAATTATTCATCCGCAACAACCGACGGCTTTCAGTTTGGACCACCTGTGAAAGGCTCGGCGACCTATCGCTTTGTTCTGGCGGCATCGTTCAAGGAGAAAAAAGAGGCAAGCGATCTCTACCAAAAGCTGCTGACGCAGTATCCGCAACTCCGGCAGCAGGCGCGGGAGTACTACCAGCATTACCTCGACACTACGGTCTCGCTCTTTCTCCCTGACCGCGATTTGCAGACCGCGTACGACTGGTCGCGCATCAGCGAGGTGCAGGGCTTGGTCGATGATCCGTTCGCGGGCGAGGGGTTGATCGCCGGCTATGACGTTTCCGGATTTAATCATCGGCCAGGATTCAGTTGGTTCTTTGGCCGCGATTCCATGTGGACGGCGCTGGCTCTGGACTCTGTCGGCGATTTCCAAACGACGCGCACGGCGCTGGAGTTTCTAGCGAAGTATCAGGGGGAGAACGGACGCATTCCTCACGAAGTGCCACAGACCGTGAGTCTGGTCCCGTGGTTCAAGCTTTATCCATACGGCTTCGCTTCGGCCGACGCCACGCCGCTGTACATCATCGGAACCGCCGACTACGTTCGTGCGAGCGGCGACCTCGCCTTCGCGACGGCGAAATGGGACAGTCTGTGGCACGCTTATCAATGGCTGCGTTCCACCTATGGTGCGAATGGCTTTCCCAGAAATTACGGCGTCGGTCACGGATGGGTCGAAGGCGGCCCGCTGCTGCCGGTGTCTTCAGAGTTGTACCAGGTGGGTGTGGCCATCGAGGCACAGCAATCTTTGGCCGAACTGGGGGCCTGGCTGCACAAGCCCGAGGCTGAATCGCTTTCCCAGGAACTGCCAGCTCCTTAAGAGCCGAATGGAGACTGCTTTCTGGTCTCGGGACAAGAACATCTACGGCTACGCGCTCGATCTCGAAGGCAAACGCATCGATCGCGCCAGCGTTTTGGGAACGGTGCCTATGTGGTTCGGCTTGCTTGATCAACAGCACGGGCAGCAGTTTCTGAACGAACTTGCCGGCCCGCGGCATCAGGCGGACTGGGGGATGCGCATCATCGCGGAAGACGACCCTCTTTATGACCCCACTGGGTATCATTTCGGCAGCGTGTGGCCGCTATTTACCGGATGGGCCGCAGTCGCAGAGTATCGATACCATCGCAGCTTGCCGGCGTACGCCAATCTTCGAGCCAACGCGCAGCTGGTCTTCGATGGATCACCGGGACGGGCCACCGAAGTTCTCTCCGGCCGTTATTACACTCCGGTCGCGACCAGCAGCTCGCACCAGATCTGGTCGTCAGCGATGATTGTGAGCCCGCTCTTGCGCGGCATGTTTGGCCTTTCCGTTGACGCGCTGAATTCGACCGTCCGGTTCGAACCGCATGTCCCGGCAGACTGGACGGATTTCTCCATTAGCAATATTCCAATCGGCACAGCCTCCGGGGCGTCGCCAGCTAGTCTGACATTGTCGTACCATCGCAGCGCCAACGAGGTCACGCTTCAAGTCGTGCGGCATGGCGGGCAGCGCGTTCAGCTTGAATTCCTGCCGGCCTTCAGTCTGCGCGCTCACGTCCTGAGCGTGGATGTCGACGGGAAGGCCGCCGGTTTCAAAGCAGTTGAACCCGCCAACGAAGTCGATCAGCACGTTACCATTTCAATGCCGATAACAGACCACACGGTAATCCGCGTACGGTTAGAGCACGACTTCGGAATTGCCTATCCGTATGTCGCACCGGCTATGGGCGCCGTCAGCTCGAATCTGAAGTTCATCTCCGAGCATTGGAATGCTGTGTATGACAGGCTCGAACTGCAAGTTGCCGGCGTGGCAGGAGCGAAATACATCGTTCCCCTCGTCGGCGACCTCGCCGGAATGACGGTCAGCGGCGCGGAGCTCTCGCAAAGTAGGCTCCAGATCGAGTTCCCGCCGAGACCGTCGGATTCATACACCACGAAAGCGGTGGTTTTGCAATTCCCCAAACACTGAATCGCGTCCCGCAAGGCAGCCCGGAGGCCTTCCGTCACCTTTCTGATAGTTACCCCACGACTAGTATAAAAAAATCCGTCGCTAGTTCATTTTTATTATTGACAACACGTCAAAAAATTCTTGACACGGCGTACCCAAGGCAATTAATTTTCTGTTCACACAGTTATGTGACGACAGTCACGTTGCGGTGTGACAAGAGATCGCGGGCGATCTGACCAGGAAGAGACCAACATGATGAGTATCTGCTCCCAAATCGCAGATGCTGTGAAGTTGGGAAAACCTTGCCTTCGGCACTGCCCTTCTTTTTTTTACTCTCCGATTTTCCACCACTCGATCAGCACAAAAGTGAAGCAGCTAACGGAAGCGTTACAGGCCCATGGGCGGCCGACGCTGCATGCAGAGACTATGTTGTGGGGGACAAAATGACGAAGCGGTGCGTTTGGTTTGCGATCACGATCATGATTCTTTCCCTGGTTCCGACCATGTCCTTCGGGCAGGTGACAACCGGCACCATTTTTGGAACGGTGACGGACCAGCAAGGCGCGGCGATAGCCAATGCGACGGTGACGGTAACCGACGTAGCCAAGGGCACGACCGACACCGCGACCACGAACGGCTCGGGAAACTATACCGTGACGCACTTGATCCCGGACGTCTACACGGTCAAGATTGAGGCCCAGGGCTTTCAGACCTTCGAGCAAAAGGGCGTCGCCGTAATCGCCGATGCCTCCCAGCGAGTGGACGCTCAGGTGCATGTAGGCTCCGCCTCTCAGACCGTGGAGGTCACAGGCGAAGCGCCGCAACTACAGACCGAGAACGCAGACGTTGGCGTTACCTATAACCAGCGCTACGTGGAGAACTTGCCGGTTTTCAACCGCAACTTCACGCAGTTTGAGTTACTATCGCCCGGCACCCAGCAATTGGCCGGCTGGAGCCATGCCGCCACAGAAAACCCGCAGGGCGGTCTGCAGATTTTTGTCAACGGCCAGCATTTCAGCGGCACCGGCTTCCAGTTGGACGGGACCGACAACCAAGACCCCATCTTGGGTATCATCGTCATCAATCCCAACCTAGACGCCGTCAGCCAAGCTACTGTCGGATCGCAGTTTTACGATGCTGAACAGGGCAAGGCCATCGCCGGTCTGGTGACAGCGCAGACCAAATCCGGCACCAACGAGTTGCATGGCAGCGGCTTCTGGTTCCGTCGTACCGACGCCAACCTGGCGCGCGATCCGTTTACGCAGTTTGCTCCCAATTCCGTCACCGGAAGGTACATTCCGTCCGACAAGTGGAACCAGTACGGCGGCACCATCGGCGGTCCGATCATCAAGAACAAGTTGTTCTTCTTTGGCGACTATCAGGGCACCAAGGAAACCACCGGTGTAACCAACGTGCTTACCGTTCCGACGTTACAGGTCGAGCAGAGTTGCACCGCTGCGACGGGCTTCTGCAATCTGAGCCAATACTTAGGCCACGTAGCGGGCGGCGGCCAGGTTTACTACCCCAACACGGCCAACTCAGGCACGTTCACAGGCGCCACTCCGGTGCCGGGCAACATGATCCCCGTAAGCCAGCTTTCCCCACAGGCAGTGGCAGTTCTGAAAGACTTTCCAGCGCCGACCAATGACGGTCTCTTCGCAAACTATATCGCTTCGGGTGCGGGCGCTTTCAAGCAGAACGCCTTCGACACCCGCATTGATTACGACTTGAACGAAAAGAACCAGATTTACGGACGTTTCAGTCTCGCCTACTTCACCCTGTCGGGAAATCCTTCTCTTTCCCAGCTGGGTGGAATAGGCTTTGGTCCAGGCCCCGGTCTGGCGGGAAGCTCGAACGTCCATAATTACAGCTTGGCTTCGGGTTGGACGCACACCTTCAGCCCTACTCTTCTGGCTGACTTCCACTTTGGCTGGTTTAAGTACAACCCACAGACCGCTTTCTGGGACCAGGGACAGACCCCGATGACGTCATTCGGTATCCCCGGCCTTAACCTGCCCTCGCAACCTTTGCTTACCTCAGGTTTGGCATACTTCGCCATGGGGCAGTCAAACACCAACAACCAACAGGGCAACCAGACCATCTCTGATTTCGGCAACGGTCTAGGGGTCCAGCGCTGCAACTGCCCACTGACCGAGAGGGAAAACCAGTACCAGTTGGTGGGTAACGTTACTAAGATCCACGGCAACCACACCTTCAAGTTTGGCGCGGATGTCCGTTTTGCGACGAACCTGCGGGTGCCGAGTGACCAAAACCGCGCTGGCCAGTTGTCGTTCGCCCAAGTGGGCACTGGGAACGGCAACATCGGCGGACTGACTTTGGCGACCCTCCTGTTCGGTGATGTAACCTCTTTCTCACGGTTCGTCAGCAGTACCTCGGATGCTACCGACCAGCAGTGGCGCATGTTCTACTATGGGCAGGACACTTGGCGCGTGACCCCGAAGCTGACCCTCAGCTACGGACTGCGCTGGGAGGTTTACTTCCCTGAGTTCGTTAACGGAAAAGGCAACGGCGGCTTCTACAATATCGTGGAGGGCATCGGCCGGGTCGCCGGCTACGGACCCTATGGTCTGAACGGCAACATCGGCAACGACTGGCACGCCTTTGCACCTCGCTTTGGAGTGGCCTACCAACTGTATGACAAGACCGTCATCCGGGCGGGATTTGGCATCAGCTACGACATGGGCGTGTTCGGCTCGAACTTCGGCCATAGCGTGGCCCAAAGTCTGCCGGTTCTGCTGTCGCAGCAAAACAATGCCCCCGGCGCCAACAATAACTACGCCCCGGCATTCAACCTAGGTCCTGGTGGTTACTTGAGTACTTTGCCGGGCGTGATAACCGGCGCACCCGCTGGGGTTTTCCCGGCAATTCCGCCAAACGGCCAGTTGCCGCTGCTGGGTCCCACCAACAACGCTCAGCCCTATGTTCGTCCGCTCACTCAGACCCTGCCCGCAATTGGAGTATGGAACCTCACGGTTCAGCAGCAGATCGGTAAGAACTCCAGCCTGGAGATGGCTTACATCGGAAACGTGGGCCGGCATGGGTTCGCCGGCGATAGTCCCAGCTACAACGTGAATCAGCAATTCGCAAACGGTACTTACCCCTTCGCAGGCAGATTTACCTATCCGGGATATGTCGATCCGTCGACCGGTAAGACGCTGACGTGCTGCACTACGGGAATCAACAACTACTTAGGCAACAATGCCAACTCCAGTTACAACGCCTTGCAGGTGAAATTCAATCAGAACTTCTCCAACGGGCTGCAGTTCATCACTCACTTTACCTGGTCGAGGGCGCTGCACTACGACAGCAATTATTTTGCTGACGTTCCTGCTATCGCCTATGGTCCTGATGACCAGAACCGTGTGCTGGTGTGGGTTGCCAGCGCCGTGTACAACCTGCCCTTTGGTAAAGGCGAGAAGTTTGCCAGCGGCGTTGGTACGGCGATGAATGAGGTCATTGGCGGCTGGCAAATCAGTTTCACCAATAACTGGGGCAGTGGCCTGCCCTTTACGCCTACCCAGAGCTCGTGCCCCACCATCAACTCCTCGTCGCCCTGTCGGCCTGACAAGGGAGTTGGAAGCTTCCAGCTCGGCCCCAGCGGCCTGATTCATCCGGCCGGCGGAGGTTCGCCTTACGTCCAGTACTTCACCCCCGCTGTTGTGGGGGGAGCATGGCTGGCTTCACCCACCGGGGGGATCGGCAATGCTGGTTTTGACGGACTGTACGGCCCCAGCGACTACACCGCCCAGATGGCCATCATGAAGAACTTCCAGCTTTCGGAGCGCTTCCGCTTCCAGTTCCGCATGGACGCTTACAACATCTTCAACCATGTGGCCTTGGGCTACTCCAACAACCAGGGCGGCGGTGGAAGCTGCGTGGCGTCGCTCTCGCCTACGAACGCGTGCGGTTCCTCGAGCGGGCAGATTACCGACATCCTGTTCGGTACTACCATGCGACAGCTGCAATTCGGCGTGCATTTGTTCTTCTAGACACGAAGCGGGTACTTTTTGAAGGAGGGAGTCTTCGGGCTCCCTCCTATTTTTGCGCCAGAGAGTGTACAGAGTTGGCGAAAAGAAATGATTGGGTGGGAGGATTGTCTAGCTAGGGCACGTTCACTAATCCGTTGCGAATAGCGAAGACAACCAACTCTGCCGTCTTATGTATGCCCAACGCATCCATGATATTGGCGCGATGCACGGCGACGGTGTTCGCGCTCAGGTTGAGCCGGCTTGCGATCTCTTTGTTCGACTTGCCATCGACAATCAATTGCAGGATCTCCAACTCGCGGCTGGTCAGTCCCGTCTCGCGCTCGCCCTTGAGTGTGGCCAGGCGGTCAATCTGAGCGTCGAGAACTACCTCTCCTGCTGCCACTCGCCGGATAGCGGTTACCAGTTCCAAATCGACAGCATTCTTCAGCACGTAGCCGCGTGCCCCAGCCTCCAGCGCCTGTCGCACCCAGGTATTTTCCGAGTGCATGCTCAGCATCAGGACCGCGACATTCTTGTTTTCCTCGAGAATCCGCCGGGTCGCGATCAGCCCATTAACTCCCGGCAAAGCACAATCCATGACGATGACGTCGGGACGCAAGGTTTTCGCCAACTGCACGGCTTCTTCCCCATCGCTGGCCTCGCCCAGTATGTCGATGTCGGGTTCGTCTTCCAGAAGCCGGCGGAAACCACGGCGAACCAGCGCATGATCGTCAACCAGCAATACGGCAATCTTTTCGGACATTCCATCCTCAGTCATTGGTGTCGATGCCATCTTTCGGGACCCGCAACCGCACCAGCGTTCCACCGCCAGCGGGTTGCAAAAACTCGATAGTCCCACCTACCAACTCGGCACGCTCACGCATCGCGACCAAACCAATTCCCTTTCGCCCATTTGGCCGGAAGCCAGAGCCGTGATCTTCCACTTCCAGCCCCAACTGGTCGGGCTTAAACTGCAGACGTACCCAGGCTTCCTTGCTTCCGGAATGCCGAGCCACGTTGTTCAGGGCTTCCTGCAGCACGCGATAAATATGAATACCCGCGCTGCTTTCCACCGGAAACGGCGTCCCCACCTTGTCATAGTGTATGACGATCCCGTTCTGTCGCTCCACTATGGGCAAGTACCAGTCGATGGTACTGTCCAGACCGGCCTCTTCGAGCGTGACCGGGTGCAACGCCTGTGACAGGGTGCGCACTTTGTCGAGCGCCGACTGTGCAATCTCCGACACCTCCTGCAGATCGGTGTGCAACGGCGAGCCTTGGGGAACCAGTTTGCCGGCCCGTCGCAACATGGATCCGACCGCCGTCAGGATCTGGCCAAACTCGTCATGCAGTTCGCGCGAGACGTGGAGCAACGTCGATTCCTGCGTGGCAATCAGCTTCTGCGCCAGTTCGCTGCGCTGCTCGGAAAGGTGGGATATGTGGCTGAACAGCCGGCGATTCAAACGGATCAGGTAAACGCTGGTGAGCACGATGGTAATCAGCGTGGCCAACAGAAACAAATAGACCTGGCGCTCGACGCCGTCGTAGATCCGCTCGATTCGTTCGCCCGCCTGCTTTTCGTTTTCGTTGTTGGCCACCAGCAGCCGCGCCACGGCGGTACTGAGCGCCGCAACTCGCGGTTGCAAGGATGCGCTAATCTCCGCCCTCGCCTCCGCCTCTTTTCCTTCGCTCGCCAAAGCGAAGATGCGGTCGGATGCAACCCAGAACTGCGCCAATGAGTCCTGCAGATATTGCCGCTGCTCCGGAGTGCGCTGCGCTACCGACAGGTTTTCCTCCAGCTGTAGCGCATTGTTCAAGTCTCCCTGGACCCGCCGAAATTGCCCCGACCACGCTTTCAACGGATAAGGCTGAGAGGTATCGAGCATGTCGCGCATGCCCAACCCTAGAGAGTTGAGGTCGTTCTGGATGCGCAGCAATTGCAGGGAGTCTCTCCGGTTCCGGTCGATGGCGTCGCGCTGCAACTTTCGCAGACCGGAAAGCTGATAGCTGATGTACGCCGTGTAGGCCACTACTGCGGTCAGCGTGATCACCAGGCCCAGAAGCAGGGACACCGTGGGAGATCGCTTTGGGGTCAGGCGCTTGGCCACGCCCAGAGGATACAACGCGCGGGTACAGACAGGCCAAACATGCTTGCGGAAAAGTCTAGCGGCACTTTAGGTGAATTATTGATGAGGTCTCCACGTTTTGAAGGGCACGGCTTCAGAGGCTGCTAAAAACTCTGGTGAATGCTCTGGGCTGGATTTCAGTCAATCGGAAAATCGTTCGATCTCGCAATGGGCCTTAGCCCTGGGCTTTTTGATGCCCAGCGCTAAAGCGCGCGATCAAAAGCCCAACTTCATCCCGAAGCGCTGAAGCGCTCCTTTCCCCCGCATAAATGCGGGGACTCCCACCAAAATCACATTCCACCCATTGCGCTCCGAGCTTTTCAGCCGCCTCTGAAGCCGTGCCCCTTCAAAGCCTATTGCGTTCCGGTCTAGAACAATGCGCTACTCGCCCCTCGCAAGCGGCGGTGCAACAAACCCAAATTCCCGATCGATGACCGATCCGACGGCCAGCGCAACCTCATCCTCGAATGGCCGGGCAACGATCTGGACGCCGATCGGCAGTCCCTCGGGCGACCGCCCCACGGGCACCACGGCTGCGGGAGCCGCCAGCAAATTAAACCACTGTGTGTAGCGCATCACGTCAAGATACTCCACTTCTTGTCCATCAATCTTCCACCGGCGCTCGCCGTGACGAAAGGCGGGAATCGAACATACTGGGCAGAGCAGCACCGGATATTCCTGCATCTGCTGCAGCAGCTTGCCGCGAATCACATCGCACTCGGCCCAGGCGTTTAACAGTTCATCTGCCGTTAATGGCGCGTCGGCATGGGCGATTTCCAGAAACCCCCGCAGCGTAGGACTTAAGTCCAATTCGTGGCCTTTGACCAAGCCGTCGACAAACATGGCGCCGCAGCGGACAAAGAATGTCCACCAGAGTTTTCGCGCTTGCTCCAGCCCATTCGGACGGAACGGCCGCACGTCGAAGCCTTGCTTCTGCAGCGCGCGCGCCGCTGCTTGTAAGGCTTCTCGCGTTTCCGCTGTAACCGGGACCAGGCCGTCATCTTCGAAGTAGCCCACCCGCTGCCTTTTCAGGTCGGTGAGCGATATCTGACGTTGTGGGATAGGAGGGCTCACCGGATCTATGGGGTCCTGCCCGGACAGCACTCGGAACAGCAGCGAAACATCATCCATCGTGCGGGCCATCGGTCCAATCGCACCGAGAATCGAGAACGGACCCACGCAGGCCGGCAGGTGGCCGTTTCCTGGGATTCGGCCCGGCGTCGGCTTTAACGAACAGATGCCGGTGAAGTGGGCAGGCTCGCGAACCGAACCTCCGCTGTCACTACCGAGACCGCCGCACGACAATCCTGCTGCGATGGCGGCCGACTCGCCACCGCTGGAGCCGCCGGGCGTGTAATCCAGATTCCACGGATTGTTGGTGCGGCCGTAGAGGAAGTTGTCGGTCTCATAGGCCATCAGAAATTCCGGACTGTTGGTGATGCCAAGAATGGTCGCGCCGGCTTTTCGCATCCGCGAAACCACAGTCGCATCCTCTGCCGGCACACTGCCACGGTTGATCAGGCTGCCGATTTCACAACGATGACCCGCGACAGAGATCGACCCTTTTATCGTTACGGGCAATCCGAAGAGCGGACCACGGGGGGCTTTCGAACGCGCCGCCGCGCGCGTCTGTTCGCGAACGCGCTCCGGATCAAAATCGACAAGTGCATTCAGTCGAGGATTGAGCCGCTCGATCTGCGCAATGTATTCGTCGGCAAGTTCCAGAGGCGAGATTTTCGATTCGCGAAGAAGTGCCAGCAACTCGACGGCAGACTGCTGCGTGACCGGCTTCATGGCGCTCCCTTGCGACTGCGGGTGGCGGCTTGCGAGGCGACAGGCGCTTGCGCTTTTCCATATGGCCGCTCTTGCACGACACTCCCGCCTTCGCGGACCGTGATGGTCTGGCCTGCCGCGACCTTCGACAGATGATCCACTTGGCCGCTCGGCCAGCGCAACTCGATCTCGTCCACCTGCTGACGCTTTCCCAATCCGAAGGTAAGCACCAGTTCGCTCGCCGAAAGATATCCGGATCCGCTACGCAACGTGAGCGACTGTTTTTCCCCGCCCGCATTTACGGTTACGACCGTGCCGATGCCGTCGCGATTCGAGCGCGTTCCCTCCAGCTTAATTCGGAGGCTATGGTTGGTTACGCCCTCGTTGCGAAACAGCACCGCCGGACCTCCGTTCGTCGTCAATAACACGTCGAGGTCGCCATCGTTATCGATGTCTGCGTACGCGGCCGACCGTCCCACACGTGGCACACCAAGATCAGGCCCCACCGAGTTGGTGGTCTCCACAAACTTGCCGCCACCTTGATTGTGAAACAGGTGGGGAGACTGCGCATACTTCACCCGCTTCTGAATGCGCTCGATTCCGTTCTCGATATGACCGTTGGCAACGAAGATGTCCAGCCATCCGTCGAGATCGTAGTCGAAGAAGAAGCAGGCGAAACCCAGGGTGAGCAGGCTATTGCGGCCGACCTCGGAACGTGGTGCCTCATCAACGAAGAGACCGTTTCCCTCATTGTGGTACAAGGCCATCATCTGGTTGGAGAAGTTTCCGATGATGATGCTCGGCCTTCCCGAGCGATCATAGTCCGCTGCGTCAGCCCCCATGCCGGCGCGCGCCACGCCATCTTCGCTAAAAGCGATCCCCGCGGAGACTGCGGATTCCGTGAACGTTCCCTTGCCAGTATTGATGTATAGCTTGTTTGGCTGGGTGTCATTCGCGACTACAATGTCGGGCCAACCGTCGCCGTCGGTGTCGAGGATCGCCAGCCCGAGCGACTTGGAGGTGTTATCGAGCAGCCCGGCCTTAGCTGTAGCATCCTCGAACTTGCCGTTGCCGAGATTGTGCCATAACCGCAGCGACGCACCCTTGTAGGACTCGGGCGTGCAGTACGACTTGGTGGTGCCATCAAGCGTGCAGTAGATATCGCTTTGCGGCGTCCATTGCACATAGTTGGCGACCACCAGATCGAGTTTGCCATCGCGGTCGTAATCCACCCAAGCGGCGCTGGTGCTGAACTCATTCGGGCCCCACAGTCCCGCGGCCTTGGTCACATCGGTGAAGGTCCCGTTTCCGTTGTTGTGGAACAGATGGCTCTGCCCCAGTGCGGTGACAAAGATGTCGTCGAAGCCATCGTTGTCGTAATCGCCTACCGCAACTCCAAGCCCGTACATGCTGACGGCAAGCCCCGCCTTCGCGGTCACGTCAGTAAAGGTTCCGTTGCGATTGTTGTGATACAGCTTCATCGTCGATGGCCGCCCGGAGCCAGACCAGTCCTGACCGTTAACCAACAGAATGTCGGGATATCCGTCATTGTCGTAGTCGATAAATGCGCATCCCGGACCCATGGTTTCGGGTAACCACTTTTTCCCGGTGGCGCCGTTGTTATGCACAAAGTTGATGCCGGCCTGCTTGGTGATGTCGCGAAAACGCACTTGCGCGTTCGCGGCGCACACGAACGCTGCGCAAAGCAGCGGCAGCAGGAAGAAGAAGACTCGTCTCATGTAGGTCACGGTGCGGTTCCTTGGCCCTGGTTCTCGTAGTGCGTGGCAGCCGCCATCGGTCTGGTTGGCCCGAGTGGCGCCGAAACATGTTCATGGATCAATTGCCGTTCGTTGTTGTCTTCAGGATGCAGCCGGCGATACGGGCCGGTAATGGTTTGCGCGGACTCGTCTGCCTTGAAGCGCAGGTAACGCTTCTGATATTCATCCACCTGCTCGATCTCGCCCAACCCTCGGTGGCAAAGCATCATGTTGTAGTTCGCCTGCAGGTCTTCGGGATCGACGGCCAGCGCCTGCTGCAATTGCACGATGGCGTCGCTGTATTTGTGTTGCAGGAACAGAATGCGGCCCATCTCGTTGCGCACGACGCGGTCCTTAGGATATTGTGCTGCCGCTTTCTCCAGATGTTGCAAAGCGCCGTCGTAATCGCCGCCAGTTCGCAACACGCGCGCATAGAAAAAATTCGTCCGCGCCAGGTCAGGGTTTAGAGACAGCGCGCGCTGCAACACCACGCGAGCACGCTCCATGTCGCCCTCCTGCACAGCTACGCGGCCCAGGTTCACCCATCCGTCAGGATTCGACGGGTCCGCTTCGGTAACATGAAAGAATGCCGCTCCTGCGCCCTTCAGGTCTCCTTGCAGGAACAGTCCAATGCCATAGTCGTTCCAGCGCTGCCACTCGGCTTTCTGAGTGAGAACCTTGGGAGCCTCTGCCGGCGCGCCTTTGGGAAGCACCCTCAGCTCGACCGAATCTTCGGCCAGTGCGACGGTCGGCAAATCGGGAATTGTTTTCACCTTGCCGGATACGGTGGACGTGTCGCCGTCGAAGGTGAACTGGCGATCGTCGTAGGACCTTGTAGTCTGCGGAGCGCTGGCATCCTGACGCGATTCTCCCGCGTAACTGAAACGCGTATTCCACCAAGAGAATTTGCGATAGCACATGCGCGCGGTGAGGGTTATCTTGTTGCCCGCGTTCTGCGGAACCTTCAGCCGGTAGTGAATAGTATCGGCAGCGCCCGGCGGAATAAGGTGAACATAAACCACGGCACGCGTAGCCCAGGCATTGCGTTTGTTGATGGGATTGCCGTGTTCGTCCACCTGCAGCGACCGGTAGAAGTGAGCTCCCGGATCGACGGGACCTTTACCATCGTCGGCAACGCCGCCGCTCCAGAAGATGGTCTGCCCCTTGTCGTCGACGCCCTTCAGCTCCACCCAGGTGTCGAAGGCATCGACGGTGCCCCCGGGAAAGAAGTGTCCTACCTTGCGCGTGCGCACCACGACATCGACGCGGACACTATCGCCACGTCGGACGGCTGCATTCACTTCATTCAACGGAGCCGTCACCGGCGCCGCCGATCCGTTGGCTTCGCCCGCGGCAGGCATCTCGGCTTCCTCGCCGACGGCAAAGGTAGTCTGTAACTCGGGATGCGGCGCAGCTCCTCCACTCTCTTTGGGCGCCGCCGTTGACAGTGCGAAAATGTCGATCGACACCACGCCGCTCTTCAGGAAGTTCTGCTCCAGGTCCATCTGGTGCTGGTCTTGATTGGCAAATGGCAGCGCCGTATTCGCGGCAGGAAACGCGTGCGAGTGCACCTTGCCGGCGATGTTGCCGAGATCATGCGAATCCGTGAGAGGCATGTGACAATCCTGGCAGCCCTGTGGCTTTGGCGGATAGTAAAACGAGCGTGCGCCCAATCCCGAAACCCCACTGGCCTGCCAATTGTCATATTCATTGAATCCGCGGAACCAGCGATAGTTATTCACCGGCACATCCAGGTGAACCTTGTGGCACGAGGAGCAGAACTCCGGCGTCTGCGTCCGCATGAAGGGCTTGAGGAAGACGCGGCGATGCGGTTCGGGATTGAGCTTGACGCTGAAATCGTGCAGCCAGCGAACCACGGGATTCTTGCTGGCGGCAAGTTCGTGCAACTCGGGATAGTCGAGTACGAAGTCGCCCTGGCCCATGGTGCTCTTCACCTTGACGATGGAGTGGCACATCATGCAGCCAAGCCCAGCCTGGGTCTCGGGCCGGTCCATGATCTGCTTGATGGGCGTGTCCATCATGCCACTGTAGAGCACTGCCGGATCGTGACAGCCACCGCACCAGCGTGAAGGGCGCGTCCCCTCGACGTCTTGCATGTACTCGATACTCTTGCGATACCACTGATTGTTGAACGACGAGAAGTGATGCGCCGAGCTCTGCCACTGCTTGTAAATGTCCTGATGGCAGCGCTCACAGGCGTCCGACTCCATGAAGTACTTGCCGGGGATGTTGCGAGTTCCCGCGACCTGGGCGGAGCTAGGGAAGAACGGGCCTTGCGTTCCGTCGCCTTCGCCGTCCATGGACAACGGCGCTACGGGAGGGTTCTTGATGGTGAAGCGCTTGCTCCACGATCCGCGCGCGTAAACTGCGCCGACGGAGACGATGACGGCAACGGCTATCACACCCGCGGTTGTTGCCCACAGGTTGCGCGCCGGAACTTTACGACGGCTCAAGAACCAGGCAGCAAGCAGGACCGTGGCAATCGCACTCACCGCAATGTGCGCATACATCAAATTCCGGTGAGTGTGCGACGTGCCGGTGTAGATGAGCGCCAGACCGAGGACCGATCCGGCGGCAAGAACCAGAGACCCTAGCTTTACCAGCATGGGGCCGCGCAGTGCGTCGCGCAAGAGAAACAACCCTGCCACGCAGAACACAACTCCGAGTCCGACATGAAAGAGCACGGCAGCGGCATAGAACAAATTAGCCGCGGGCCACGCATACAGGTAGATGGCCGAAACGGTCAGCGCGGCGATCGCGAGTTGGCCAAAGCGCTTCATCACCATTGCTCATTGGACTCCGACGGCTGACTTCCGCCGGTTGCAGTGGGTTGTGCCTGCGGCGGAGTCAGCGGTTCCGGATCGATGACGCGCGGCGCATAGTGGAAGCTATACCCGCTCGCGCTGGTTGTCCCTCGTTGATACCGGTCGTTCCAATCGAGACGATAGGCAGTCGCTGCGCCATCGTTCGGATAGTGCTGTGCCGCCGGATAGGGATACGCCGTCATCGCATGAAACGGCATGTCGGCGACGGTGAACGGAGTGGCTTCGTAGAAGTCCATGTCCTTCACGAATCCGTTGGCATAGAAGAAATAGTCACGCGTCCATCCGGCCGCCAGGGGCGGCAGAGGTGCGGCGCTGAATTCAGCGTCGATGTCCTCGCCGGTGCCGAAGACCACGAATCGATCGTCAACACTCTGCAGTAGCGAAGTGACATCGCCGTAGCGGGTGTAGCTTCCGCGAAATTGCGAGAACGGTCCCGTCGTGCTGGCCTGATCGTAGTAATAGGTGAGATCACCGGGGACCGTCCCCTCAACTTGCCGGGGGTAGCCGCGGAAGGCCAGGGTTGCGGACGCGAGCGGCAGCTCCGTCGTCCGCAGTTGGCGGGATTGCTCCGGCCCGTTGTCAACCAGTATCTGGTCCCAGTAGATCTGAAGATTGGTGGTGATGCGAATCTTGCGCGTCCCAGGTGGCAGCTTGTCAGTGAGATCGACGGTAATGGTCCGCGGCAAACCGGCGGGAAATCCCATGTCATCGACTACGTGCTTCCAGGTCCCGTCCGCCATCTGCGCCTCGATGTACGGCGAAATCGGTTGCAGGCCCGCTTGCCAGGCCGAGTACATCGAGCTGGCACTGAAGTACTCGATGAATCCGTGCAGGAAGAGTCGCAACGGATTCTGCGGCGTCCATGCGCCCAGATCGAGCGTCAGGGAATGCATGTTCGCAAAGCCCGCGAAGGATAGATTGGTGAAGTCTTGAACATATTGATGATCCTTCACCCGAGCGCGTGCACTGAGCAGGGCGAGCACGTCGTGTCCATGGTCATCCCACGCACCGGCGGGCGCGTGCGGCTGCGATGTGAGTACGGGGGCGCCGGAGGCGAACGGTGGGTCGTCGAGGAAGCGCTCGTCAGGGTAAACATCGGTCCCACTCGGATGATCGATGGCGACCAGCCGAAGCTGATCGATGAAATTGACCTCTTCCATGGGCTCGCCGAAACGCACGCTGAAATAACCATCGCGAGCTTTGAGCTTCGAGCCTTCGACCTTGATCCACTCATCGGGATCGGCTGTGTTCTTTGCCGTCGGAGAAATCCAATGCCCGATGACTCCAGCGCCGATCACGTCGGAGATGAATTCGTACTTGTGTCCATTCCAAACGAACAGCGTGGGACAGGAGCTGCCGCGCCGATCGATCTCGGTGAAGGTGACAGGCTTGTTGGCGGCAACCTCGATTTCGTCCTGCAGAACCCCGGTCGGCCAAAGCATCCGCACGATGTCAGCGTGATCGGCGCTGCCGAGACCGGCGAGGATTTCAGGAGGACCCTGACTTGCATATCCAGCGGCGCCCGGAACTTCCCACTTCTGCCAGAGCGTGCCTGCGAATACTTCGACTTTGGTCCCCAATCCTGTTTTGTTGTCGGCGAGTCCTTTGAAGTCGATCCGTAACGCATGATTCTTGTTGCCGCCATCGTTGCGTAAGACGACGGGGTCGGCGCCCAGTTGCGATACGACGAGGTCCGAATCGTCGTTGCCATCCACGTCGGCCGCAATCACAGAGCGCGGATTGCTCAGCTTGATCTTGTCGAGTCCGAGCTTGGTACTGACATCTTCGAAACCCTGATCGCCCAGGTTGCGCAGCATGCGCAACTCAGGACCGCCCGCGGTATCGACGACTACTGCCAGGTCGATCCAGCCATCGTTATCGAAGTCGATCGCGGTTATGCCCCAGCCGCGCGTTGCGTCGTTAATGGGCAACGGCACCCGCTCGAAGCGCTTGCCGTCGATATTGCGCCACAGGGTGACGCCCGGCGCTCCGGCATGGGTGAGGGCGACATCCATCCAGCCATCTTTGTTGAAGTCGAAGACGTACACGCCGACGGTCGGAGGGAGTCCCACAACGTCGTACAACGGGGCAGCCTTGAAATGGCCCTCGCGCGGGTTGAGGTAAAGCGTCGGCGCAGCGCCCATGCCGGCCACCACCAGATCGACCGCGCGGTCGTTGTTGATGTCGGAGAGCGTGACGCTGGTGCTTGAGCCGTCGCCGCCGAGGCCTGCTTCCGTCGTCCAGTTGGTAAACGTACTGTTGCCGTTATTGCGCCAGAGGACATTGCTAGCCCCCGCCGATTGCCCTTCGCCTGGCCGCCCGGTAACGAACAGGTCGAGATCGCCGTCATGATCGTAGTCAACGAACGTAAGGCCCGCCGGACGGTTGACCGGCACGACGCCGGCTGACTTGGTTACATCCGCGAACTTGCCGCCGCCCAGGTTACGAAACAGCAGCACGCGATCGCTGAGCGCCACAGCAATATCGTTTTTGCCATCGTTGTCGAAATCGCCGACCGCGCACGCAATGCCGCTGCCGGTGGCGTCGAGACCTGTCTGCTTGGGCGGGAGCTCACTCCATTTGCCATCTCCCCCATTGTGGTACACGTGAACGGCGTGTTCTCCTGTGCTCATGACTACCAAATCGAAATGGCCGCTCCCGGTCACGTCCAACATGCAGATGCCGCCACCTGGTTTGTCACTTGTTGCCTCGGTCGAAGACACCGCCGCATGGCCAACCGACTGCTCGACAAACCTCACTGGAATCATGGGCCCGACCTTCGGCTCCTGTGTGGTGACGTCTTCCGCCGTCGAGTAGCGTCCCTGTTCGCCATAGGTGAGGGTTATGGGCGAGGAGAGATTGGCCTTGGTCAGATGCTCGAAGGTTTGCAGGTGCTCGCGCGCAGCGTCCACGTTACCCGAGCGCTGCAGCGCACGCGCCAGGCCGAACTGCGCCGACGCATGCAGCGGTTGCAGACGCAGCACCGCTTCGAATTCCGCTATCGCTTTGGTGTACTGCTGCTCCTGGGAATACATCGTTCCCAGGAAGTAGTGCGTGTCGGGATCGTTTGGATCGATCTTCAGGACGCGCTGAAACGCATCGATGGCTTCGGCCGGCTTGCCTTGACTTCGCCGCAGCAGGCCGAGGTTGTACCAGACGCGCGGGTTGGAAGGGTCTTTCGCTGCCACCGCATCCAGCGCTGCCTGTGCTTCGGGCAGCTTTTGGAGATTCAGCAGCGCGATGCCTTTGTTCAACTCGGCAATCGTCAGGCCAGGATCCGCCTTCAGCGCGAGGTCGAACTCCTCGACTGCTTTATCCATGCGCTGCTGGTTCATGTAAGCGACGCCGAGATTGTTCAGCTTGGCAGCGTTGTTTGCGGACTTGTCGCTCGGCCACGCGCTAATCGCAATCAAACCAACTACTATGGTCGGCAAAAGGCGGCGCAAGGCTGCAGACATTTAGAAAGTCTCCTAGGTTTGGGCCGAGGATCGCGAACAACAAAAGATTGAAACCTCACGCGTTGTCCGGCTTAACTCCAGGCCGAACCCCATTTCAAGGCTCACATTCCCGACAGGGAACCCACATTTGCGACAACCCTATCTTCTTGATAAGGCAAGCGCAATAATCCAAAAACACTATTGTGGAGGTGCCAGCAAGTAGTGCTTCTGTTAAGGCGTCATTCGTCCCAAGGCCAGGTAGTTCTGCGGCGGAACGCCGAACGCATCGGCCACGCGATTGAAGAAGGCGAACATCGCGATGACGTACACCGCCTCCGAGATTTGGTCCTCAGTCCAACTGTGATCTCGCAGGACCTGGACATCCTCGGCGGTCGAGCGGTACGCAGCGTCAGTGATCAACTTCGCATACTGCATCAACGCGTGCTCGGCCGGGGTCAGCTTGGCCTCGTCGATTTTGCCCTCGAGAATTGCCGCGACGCACTGTTCGTTGGCTCCCTGAACACGCAGGAAGTAGGCGTGACTGTCCAGTCAATAAGGGCAGCGGTTGAGATAGGAGACGTAGCTGGCGATCATCTCCTTGTGGCGGCGGGTGAGATGGCCCTCGGAGAAATGGATGGTGTTGGAGAAATCCACGACCTGGCGCAGGAAATCAGGACGGCTACCGAAGCACTTGATAATTCCCGGCACCTGCTGCCGGCCGGAACCGGCCCGCCAATAATCGTAGGCCGAAGCCGTATCGCCGGTCGCGTCGGCGTCTTCGGTGATGCGGATCTTGGTTTGGGAGCTGGGCGGGGAGGGAATCGCCGTGTTCCCCATGTCGTCATTTGTCTTGTCCATCGTGTGTCATTCCTGACGTTTTCATTACGTCGGGTTGCTCATAATTTGTCGAACTGACAGTAGCTTTGAAGAGGGCACGGCTTCGGCCGTGCCGTTGGGTTGCTTGAGAGCTGGGCTTTAGCCCCTGAGGGAACTTGCACGCTGTCTCGGAAAGCGAAGTCCCTCAGTGGCTAAAGCCACGACAATAACTTGGCGGCACGGCACGGCTAAAGCCGTGCCCCTTCAAACCATGAGAACCTCACGACTGAACCTCCTGGACACCCGCTCGCCGAGATTGCTGTCAGCGCAAACCGAAACATTACCACACAAAAATTGATGATCTATGCAACCGCGTGTCGATGATATGATAGCCGGAATTTCTCATGAGCCGTCCATCCAAACGAATCTTCCTGGTAGTTGCGTTGGTTCTGCTGTGTGGCTATGCCGGGATTCCTTCTCTTCATTAACTGGGCCATGCATCAGCCGCCTGAGACCTTCGGGCGCGTGATGGCGAAGATGCCCATGCCGGCATATTTTGTCATCCCGTTCGAAACGTTTTGGACGCGCGCGCGCGGTGGCACGATTCAGGTGGGCGAGGCGGCCCCTGACTTTCAGTTATCAACGCTCGACCACAAGAGCGAGGTCCAACTCTCTTCTTTCCGCGGCAAGCAACCAGTCGTACTGGTCTTCGGCAGCTATACCTGACCGCCATTCCGGCGGGAGGTTCCCGCCCTCAACAAGCTGTACGCGCAGTACGGTGACCGCGTGGCGTTTTACGCCGTGTACATCCTGGAGGCTCATCCCAGCGACGTTTGGCAGATGCAAAGCAACGTTCGCGAGTCGGTCGTCTTCGCCAGTCCGAAGGATGAAGGCGAGCGCGAACTGGTGGCGGGCGCATGTGTTCGCAAACTCGGCATAAAGTTTCCGGCGATTATCGACGGCTTCGACAATCGGACCGAGATCGCCTACACCGGCTGGCCTGACCGCATTTACCTGATTGATCGCGATGGCCGGGTGGTCTTCAAGACCAAGCCGGGTCCCTTCGGATTCAAGCCCGACCAGCTACAAGCCGCCCTGGACAAGTTGCCACAGTCGCAAGCCGCAGTTCGGTAGTGCGAGTTGTAGGGTGCGCCCGCGGCTAAAAGCCGCTTCAGAATCGACACGCTCCTCAACTGGACTGAAGTCCAACTCCCCCTGCTGAAGCAGGGGGCTCCCACCGAAAGCCAGATTTTTTCTCGCACTCTGAAGCCGTGCCCTTTCAAAACGTGAAGGGCCCAAAAATCCTTCCAAATTTGGCTTTTGTGCTGCACCTGATGTTAGGGCGGGATACAATTTCGGCTGGTTCTTACATCTAAGATCGCAAAGGTGAGAATGGCGCTAGGAACCCAACCGAACACCAATACCGTGAATGCCCCTGACACCGGACAGAGTTATCGCGGCCCTCTGGCGATGGTAACAACTCTGTTCTTCATATGGGGATCTCTCACTTCCCTGAACGACGTGCTAATCCCATTCGCGCAGAATGCATTTCATCTGAAACTCGCTGCCAGCATGCTGATTCAGACTGCATTCTTTTCCGCTTACTTTGTGTTCTCGGTTCCAGCGGCCAGGGTGATCGACTGGATCGGGTATCAAAAAGCCATCGTGGTCGGACTGCTAACGATGGTGCTAGCATGCCTCGTCTTTTATCCTGCGGCTAAACTTGCATCGTTTCCCGTTTTCCTGTTTGCGCTCATTGTTTTGGCTACCGGTATAACCATTCTTCAGGTTGCTGCGAATCCGTATGTGGCAATACTCGGGAAGCCCCAAACGGCTTCCAGCCGATTGAATCTTACGCAGGCGTTCAACTCACTTGGGACGGCCATCTTCCCGTGGGTCGGGGCGCACCTGATTCTAAGAACGGTGACCACTTCAGCGGCCGAAGGCGCGTCCCAGCAAGCCGAAGCTGTGATCAAGCTTTACGTGTATTTCTTCAGTGTCGTGCTCGCTCTTTTGGCGATCGCCATTGGCCTGTTCAATTTTCCCAAGATAGAATCCGCAGCGCATCACCTCGGGGAAACGGTCGACGACTCTATTTGGAAACATCCAAATCTCATTTTCGGCGCGGTGGCCATTTTTGTGTATGTGGGTGCAGAAGTTTCGATCGGTAGTTCGATTTCCAACTTCCTCGGACTCGACAGCATAGGCCATTTCGTCGACCCATCGTCCGTCCTTGATCCTGCCAGCCGCTACCGCGCAGCCGTGGCGCTCGCAGCGAGATACATCTCTCTTTATTGGGTGGGTGCAATGGTAGGGCGGTTCATTGGATCGGCGATCTTGCAAAAGATGAAGGCGAGAAGTCTGCTTGCTTTGTGCGCAACCGCTGCCACGCTATTAGTGACAATATCGGTATTCACAACCGGGCACGCGGCTATGTGGTCGATCCTTTTGGTTGGATTGTTCAACTCGATCATGTTCCCGACCATTTTTACGCTCGCGATCGCTGAGCTTGGACCGCTAACCGGCGACGGCTCCGGACTACTGAACATGGCGATCGTGGGTGGTGCGGTTATCCCCTGGCTGGTTGGCAAGACCGCCGACTTAATCAACAGAAGCTACTATCCAGCAATGAGCGAGGGTCAAACAAGTTGGGGCCCAGGCATACATTACGCCTTGGTTATCGCCTCAGCTTGCTATCTTTACATCCTGTTCTTCGCTATGAGTGGTGCCAAACCCAATAGTGAGAGGACCTCAGGAACAAGTGGGCGGGGCTGTCATCCCCCTGGCGCAGGGCTTCATTGCTGACCGCATCGGGATCCATCATGCGTTCATACTGCCTGTGATCTGCTATCTGTACATTCTTTTGTTCGCTGCGAAGGGACAGCCGCAGCGGCGAGTGGCGGGAGTCGAAGCCCGATAGAAACGTCCTTCTGGAACTGAGCACCCGTGCCCTCGAAGCGTGATGTCCCGGCCGCACTTCGCCCGCTCGATACCTCCTGCCCATTGCCCTTCCTGTTTCCATTCATAGCCAGAACTTTCTCCGGGGGCCCTCGCCAAAAGTGCGAAAGAGTCACATTGTTTATCCCGAAGGTGCAAGAGTTTGCGACAGTCACCTAGGTGTTGGACGGCAAGGCGTAGTTTCTTCAGAGGTTTGCAAGTTGCGCGAATGGTACCAGAATTGCTCTCTAAAGCTTAACGAATACTTGTCCAACGATTCTGTTTATTGTCTCCCCAAGACGGCGTTGGCATTGTTGTCCCCAGCAGTATGCGGCCCCCCCGAACAAGGAGATCAACAAATGAAAATTCGCGTCACTCAATTGCTCACTTTCGCTCTTTCGTTATTGCTGCTCGCATCGGTGGTTGCTCCACGCGCTTATGCCGGAGCAGTAGTCAACCCTGGGTTTGCGAGTGCTAACGTCCTGCCTGGGAATGACGACGGCTCTACAGGTTTTGTGCCGCTGCCATTCATGGCTAACTACTTTGGAACGACTTACTCGGGCCTTTATGTGAACAACAATGGCAATGTGACGTTCACTGGGCCGTTATCTCAATACACTCCACAGGGAATTCCCAGCGTCACTATCCCGATGATCGCGCCCTTCTTTGCGGACGTCGACACGAGAGTGGGGAATGTTGTGACTTATGGTAGCGGATCGTTGTTTGGTCACAGTGCGTTCGCCGTGGAGTGGCCTGGTGTCGGTTACTATAGTGAGCACACTGACAAGCTCAATATTTTTGAATTGCTTTTGGTCGACCGATCAGATACTGGAGCAGGCAACTTCGACATCTACTTCAACTATGATCAGGTTCAGTGGGAAACAGGGGATGCGAGCGGCGGACACGGCGGATTGGGTGGCACCTCAGCCGCTGTCGGCTACACGGATGGAACTGGAACCACCTGTATTTCGGCAGGCACCTGTTATCAACTGCCAGGTTCACTGGTGAATGGCGCCTTGATTGACGGTGGGCCCGATGCTCTGATCTCACACGACTTGAACAGCACCGTTCTGGGACGCTACATTTTCGAGGTGCGCAACGGCACCGTGGGAACGACCCCCGAGCCGAGTACCTTGATTCTGTTGGGTACTGGGATGCTCGGACTCGCGGGCGTCGTGCGTCGCAAGATCGGCCGCTGAGAGTATTACGCACCTCGGCGGTGGGCACATCTTAACCTTCGACGCCTTCCCACCCAGGCTTCCATTTGCTTGGGTGGGAGCGACGAGGGGTATGCCTTTAAGCAGGGCTCGTACCAGCCTTTTCACGGCTACTACTTTCGCATGCTGACCAGCCAGGGTGCTGACGCAAAGGGCGGCGCCAAAGCTTCGCTTTCGTGGCATGTCCCGCCCAATACGATGATTCAGGGGTAATGACATTCATCGTCAATCAGGACCGCGTGGTCTATCAGAAGAACCTCGGGAAGGATACAGCCACGCTGGCGAAAGCGATGACGGAGTTCAATCCCGACAAAGGCTGGATTCCGGTCCAATAACGCGGTCATGGGACGACAAGAGTGGGGACTTCTAGCCGGGCGTCACGGCAACTGGCGACTGTTGCCCGCTGAGGAGTGAAATCACTTGCGGGCGCGGCTAAGGAAGGCCTGCCCGCAAGTCTTGAAGTCAACCTGAATTCCAACTCCTCGTCACCAACTACCGGCACCTTGAACAAAACGCCCTGTCTCGCTTCAGGGCTGCTGCGCTTGCTATCTGCTCAGTGACTCTCAATCACTGGGATGACTATAGGTGCGAGGAAAGTTGGGCGAAACCGTAAAACTAACGGCGCAATCCGCAAAAATTGCGGGTAGGAAGGTGGATGAGCTTTTGCCACCGAAAATCAATTCATCACGGAGACACGGAGGGCACGGGGTTTTGCTTGCTGCGAAATTCTGCAGCATGGCACTGCTCGCTGGACGAGGTCGAAGAGAAGAACCAAATCAACCACGGATCTCCACGGATTTCACGGATTTGTTTTTTTAAGGTCGTAAGAAGAACAAGAATCCGTGCTCATCCGTGTAGATCCGCGGTTAAAGAATCGGGGCATAGAGAGAAGCCAGATCAACCACGGATTAAAGGGTTGTCATTCCTGCTTTCAACCGGCCCAACACGTGCGCTGCCGGTGATGACAAAAAGAAGGATCCTTCAGGAAGGAAACCAATCCTGCAGGTCGGCCAGTACGCGAAGGACCTCTCCAGGATCGCGACTGATGTTCAGCTCGGTTACGTAAACGAACCGGATCACCCTGTGCGGATCGACGATAAAGGTCGCCCGCTGCGCGACACCTTCGTTTTCGTCGAGAATACCGAGCTCTCCGCATAGCTCGCGCTTCAGGTCCGACAGCATCGGCAATGCGAGTTCTCTCAGATCATCTTCCTGAGTTCGCCAGGCAAGATGTGCCAGCTCCGATTCGACGCTGCAGCCCAGAAGTTGCGTATGGCGTTCGCGAAACTCAGATTCCAACGCGCCGAAGTCAACAATCTCCGCCAGCGAGAGAGGAGTGAAATCCTGCGGCCAAAAGAAATACACCTTCCACTGGCCGCCAAAGCTCTGATCTGTAATGACGCGGAAGGCACGGTGCTGCTCAGCGCTGACATTCGCGATCAGCGAGAAGTGAGGAAATTTTTCTCCGATACCGAGCATGCTAGTTTCCTCCGTTTCCCGTTTTACAGTTCCAGGCTCTGCGAGTACTGAAGTGCCCTCGCGAGGATACAGCACCTACCTGGCACAGCTAAAACTCGGCCCCTTCCCATACGCGCGAGAGCCAACGCAGCCAAGGTTGATCCTCAAAGCGGTGAAGTTTTCTGCGGCATGAATTCGCCAAGAAAATCCTTTTCCTCTTATCGAACCCCTTTTTAGTTTGGGATTGCAGACTCACCAAAAAACACAGTCAATGACTACTAGCAATGGTAGTAGATATCCCGCCAGAGTAGCCTTGGGACGCTTGATTCCCTCGCAAGCACAATCTCGCCGGAACGAATTCTCCGCGCAGGTATAGGAAGCCCAACGATGCTGCCGAAATTGAATGGACAGTTACTCAGGAGCGCTCTGCTCACAATTTGTGTTTTCACTCTGCTTCCCTTCACTCTGCGCGCGCAGAATGCCACCGGTTCACTGCTAGGCGAAGTGCAGGACGCCAGCGGAGCCCGAATCAAGTCGGCACAGGTTACGGCGACCGATACCGGTTCCAGCGTTGCGCGTACAGCCACCACCGACAACCGCGGACAATTCCGTTTTCCGGACCTGCTACCCGGCAAATACCATGTGGCAGTCAACGCAACAGGATTTGCCGAGGCCAGCTCGGATGTTACCGTGCAGATAAGTAATGTCCGCGATGTGCTAGTGACGTTGCGACCGAGCGCCGTTCAGCAGACCGTGAACGTGAAGGCTGCCCCTTCTTCCATCACTACCGAACAGCTTGATACCACCGACGCTGTGAATGGAGGAGTAGTAACCGGCAAGGACCTGGAGACTATCCCGCTAGCGGCCCGCAGCTTTGCCAACATTGCCTATATGGTTGCCGGCACGGAGCCGGTCGAGCCTTCTGATCCGACTAAGGCACGCATCACGGCTGTGTCCACCGGCGGAAGCTCGGGACTGAATAACCAGCTCACGGTCGATGGCGCCGACAACTCCGACGACTACATTGGTGGCTTTCTGCAAAACTTCTCTCCCGACGTGATTCGGGAGTTTGCGGTGCAAACGTCGCAGCAAAACGCCGACATCGGGCGAACCACGGCAGGTTCGGTCGTGATCAGCACCAAGAGTGGAACCAACGAGTGGCACGGCGACATGGCGGTGTATGAACGCGCCGCCGGCCTGAACGCACGTTTTCCCATCGAAAACCCGGCACCCGAACCCAAGCAACCGTTTTCCCGGCAGAACTACGTGGGGACGATTGGCGGTCCGGTGGTGAAGGACAAAGTATGGGTCTATTCGGGCTTCGAGATGGTGAACGAGCATGCCAGCATTAATTACAGTCCCACGAGCATCACCCAGTTCAATGCCCTGTCACAATTGGCGCAAGAAGGATTGATTCCCAACACCACCTCGATTAACGTTCCGCCGTATGTTCGCGTGCCATTCGTGTCATACCTGGGCCTGCTGCGTTTCGACTGGGCACAATCGCAGCACTCGCAATGGTTCATCCGTTGGTCGCTCGACAACAACACCACCAACAATGCTCTCGTGCAGCAGGCGACCCTCCCCTCCACCGGGGCCACCACCCATGGCAATTACCAGAACGGCGTCATCAGCAACACCTATACCTTCAGCCCTAACTGGGTTGGGAACTTCACCTTCGGGGCTAGTTATTTGCACGGCACCGCCGACCGCAATGGATACCTGGGCTTTGCTCTGGCTTTTCCGTTCAGCTCCACCTCCAAGACCATCTCGGGTTTCGAAACTTACGGTGACAATCAGTTTGTAACTCCGATTACTGCGTTTCCGGTTGTTCGTAATCAGGAGAAGTACCAGTTCCGTTACGACGTCAGCGCCTCAGTCGGCAGGCACGCTCCCAAGTTCGGCATCGACTTTATCCATGAACCGGTACTCAGTGGCGCATTCCCAGGTCAGGCGGAAACTCTGTACGTTCTTACCCAGAACCCAACTTTCTATCTGACGAATCCTGGACAGCTCCTCGCGGAGGAGAACTGCCTGCCGCCCTTCGACGGCGCAAATTGTCAAACCACGTCTACGCCAGCCGGGAACGGCAATTTCTCCCAGAATGTGCAGCGCCTGGGGTTATATGTCATGGACTCGTGGCGCATGACGCCGGAGGTGACGGTCAACTACGGGCTGCGCTATGACACGACTTGGGGATTGTTCCAGTCGTCGGGGGTCAGCCAGTTACTCAATCCCGGTTTACAGACGATCCGGGGATTGCAGCTGCCACTGCCCACGGGTGTGCCTCATGACTACCATGGGGCCTTCGCACCGCGCCTGGGCATTGCCTACTCGCCCGACCGGATTGAGGACCTGGTGATCCGCGCGGGCATCGGCATCTACGATAACGACCTGGCGCAAAACGGCTGGGCGACTGCGTTTCAGGCAGTCAACACGCCCCAGCTGTTTCAGCCATGCACCAAACCGGGCGATCCCGGATGCCTGCCGGGTGCAGCCAACGGTGGCGCCGGAGTCGTAATCGATCCGAACTATCACACGCCCTACTCGCTGACGGTCAGCGGCGGTGTGCAGTACTTGTGGCATAAGAACTGGACACTCAGCGGCGATTTCGTGCACGAACAAGGCGTCCACGGCTACCGGCGGTATGAGTACACGGCGGGCTATACCTTATTCTCGCCGCTGTTCGCGCAAGACCCGGCCACCCAGATGGCCAATGTGCCAAACCTGTCCGTCTTCAAAGCCGACAACCGGTCCAGCTACACCGCAATGATGTTGCATCTGCAAGGCAACGTCAGCAAGCGCTTCAATCTCACCGCCAACTATGTGCTATCGCGTGCCAACACCTGGGGCTGCGTGCTGGGCGAGCTTTGGGACTATGTGAACGGGGTTTGCAATCCGCTGAACCCCTTTGCTCCGGGCGACTACGGGCCATCGGGAGAAGACGTCGTCAGCCGCTTTACTCTTGCCGGGGTCGTGTATGTCCCGGGAGGTTTCGAACTGTCAGCGTTGTTCCAGGCAGAGACAGGACGCCCGATTACGCTCACCACGCCGGTTGATGTGAACGGATTTGGCGATCCGACCAATGATCGCGCCGTCGTCAACGGCGTACAAACCACTCTGGACCAGTTCCGCGGAACGCCTTATGTCCAGCTTGACCTTCGCGTTACTCGTCCGTTCAAGGTTGGGGAGCGCTGGCAGATCCTGCCCTTCATTGAGTTCTTCAACCTGTTCAACCGCAACAATCCTGGCGCAAACTATGTGACCGATATCTCAGCCCTGCCGACACCGGTAAACAGTCTGTACAACGCGACGGCATTGTGTCCGACCCCGGCGTGCAGTGTGCCGATCACCAACCCGAAACAGTTACTGGTGCCCGCCGGCGCGCTGGGCGACTTCTTTGGTCCTGGAACTACAGTGGGTATTCCATTTGCGGCGCAATTGGGATTGCGGGTGACGTTCTAGCGCGGAACCGACAATGAAGAAGCCGGCCGAAGTGGCCGGCTTCTATGCGTAGGGTATGCTGTCGATTATTTCTTGAGGGTTCCTACGTAGGTAGCAAGTTCCCCCGCCTGAGCGGCGGTCAAGCCTGAAATTGCCTTGGTGTGCGGCGCTTTCTTGCCGGCCGCGCCGTTGGCCAGCAAGTCAGTGATCTGCTGCTGAGTTAAGGCTGTCTTCTGCAAGGATGGTCCAACTTTTCCTTCGCCCATCGCGCCATGACACATGGCACACTTCGATTTGTAAAGAGCGGCTCCGTCCTGGGCCCAAGCCATGCTCGATACCAAGGCTACCGCCGCCAACATCATCAGATAACGCTTCATAGAAAAATGATCTCCTTAGTTTGTGATAAACAAAATTCCGAAGCCGGACCAGCCTGCGGCCATTTGCACCAACTACTCGCGCTGTAACCGTAATGTGAGTATGGCCCCATTTCTCACACGCCTCGTATTGTAGAGGGAATTGGGCCGCTTGCCATCACCTAATTGTGGTTGAACAGAGTAGAGTGACGCAGATCATAGTCAAACTCCCTCGAACTAAGTATGGCTTTCCCCTGGTTGAGTTACAGAAGGCCTTGGCCGCCTCCTCTCGCTTCGTGTTACCCTGCTTATCCTTAGGACCTATTCCCCAATGACTCGACGTTGTCTCGCCGCCGTGGTTGTTTCCGCAATGCTATGGCTCCCGCTACAGGCCTTCACCGCAGGGCCGGGGCCAACACAGCAGAATGCGGACCTGAACAATGCCAATATGCTCTTTCGTTCAGGCCGATTCGCAGAAGCGGCGACCAAGTTTCAAGCCATTGTGAAAGCCGATCCCATGGACTTGCTGGCGCAGCTTGGGTTGATCCACTCCTTGTTGCGCGCGCAAGAGCTTGACCAGGCCCAGGCTGCGGCGATCGCGGCGGTCACCGCGCAACCAGATTCTTCGCGACTGGTGACGGCCCTGGGCGATGTTCAATTTCGCCTGGGACAAATGCCGGAAGCGGAAAGGTCGTATCTGAAGGCGGAGGGCCTGGATTCCAATAACCCTAGTCCCTATGTCGGTGCAGCCCGCGTTTATCGTGCATATTCGCTCTACCGGCGCGCCTACGATCAACTGAATCACGCGCGTCAGATTGCGCCCAACGATTCCGGCGTGCAGTTGATGTGGCTTAGCACACTCCCGGTTCCTGAGCGGATCGCCACCCTTCAAAACTATTTGGCGGGCGGCAATTCCGAGGACCAGGAGGAAAGCGCTTTGCTGCACCGCTATCTCGAGTTCCTCAACGCTACGGCGAACAAGCCGGGCCACCCTTGCCGCCTGGTCAGCAAAGTCGAGCGGACCAACACCAAGCTGCTGGCGATGAAGTCGAACACGTCGCATCTTGCCGCCACCGGTCTGGAAGTGAAGCTCAACGGTCTCGTCAGTCGGCTGGCGCTGGATACGGGCAGCAGCGGAATCCTGGTGCGCAGCGATTCGGCGGAAAAAGCCGGGCTCACGCGCATCGGCGAACAGCACGTCGGCGGGCTGGGCGATAAGGGTCAGCAGACTGGCTACATCGCCGTAGCAAACCATATTCGCATCGGCGATCTCGAGTTTGAAGACTGCGCCGTGCGCGTGATTGACTCAGCGGGCCCCAGCGAGAACGACGGGTTGATTGGGACCGATGTCTTTGGCCCCTACTTGATTGACATCGACATTCCCGGAGCAAAACTCAGGCTCTCGCCCCTGCCGAAGCGTCCCGATGAGGCTGCGGCCCCCACCGCTCTGAACAGTGCCGGCGAAACCAGCGCCGCGCCAGAGGATAATGTGGAGAACGGAGGCGAGCAGAGGACGGCGCCACCGGCGAATCAGGGAAAAACCGCTGCCAGCTTCAGCTTCAGCTTGCCCAAAGACGCCTACGTCGCTCCGGAGATGGCCCGCTGGACAAAGGTCTTCCGCTTTGGCCACATACTCTTGATTCCGACGCTGGTCGATAAGTCTAACTCCATGCTGTTCATGATCGACACCGGCGCGTTTACCAACGTTCTCTCTACCAGGGCGGCACGCGAAGTGACCCAGGTCAGGTCGGATCCGCGCATGCAAGTGAAAGGCCTGAGCGGCAATGTGAAGAACGTGTATCGGGCAGACAAAGCTACGCTGGAGTTCGGCCACTACTACCAGGAAAATCAGGACATCGTGACCTTGGACTTATCGGCGGTCAGCAAATCCACCGGTACCGAAGTGTCGGGCATTCTCGGCTTCGCGCTGCTGCGGATCCTGCAGGTCAAGATCGATTATCGTGACGGGCTGGTGGACTTTGTCTACGACCCCAAGCACCTGCCGAAAGGGATCAGCATCCGATAAGGCGGCTAAGAGCCGGTTTGCATTCCTTCCTGCACCCCATACAATAGTTGCGGAATCTAAACGTCGGTATTTGCTCCCGATATCAGTTTCGAAAATGCAAGGAGATAAAGCATGTCCGCTACGATTCCCGAAAATTATCTCGACCTCTTCAAGAAAAAAGCGTTCGGCAGCCTGAGCACCCTCATGCCGGACGGCAGTCCGCAAACCAATCCGGTGTGGATTGACTATCAGAATGGCGAAGTCTGGGTGAACTCTGCATCGGGCCGTTTGAAAGACAAGAACATGAAACGCGACCCCCGCGTTTCGGTCGCGGTCATCGATCCCGACAATCCCTACCGGTTCGTGGAAGTGCGTGGCAAGGTACGCGAGATTACGCAGGAAGGCGCCCCGCAACACATCGACAAAATGGCCAAGAAATATCTCGACAAGGACAAGTATCCGTTCGCGCAGCCGGGAGAGCAGCGCGTGCTCTACAAGATCACGCCCGAACACGTGCACGTAATGGGATAGCGGGGAGCCATCTCAACGATTGGCCCTTCAGGTGTCGGGCTTTGCAGGTTCACGCAAGAACTTTTCTGGGAGCCCCCTGCTTCAGCGGGGGAAGCTGGACTTCAGTCCAGCGGAAAAAGAGCAGATTTTGAAATGGGCTTTAGCCCTGGGGTTTTTCGATTCCGGCGCTAAAGCGCATTATCAAAGATGAACTTCCCAGAGCGCTGAAGCGCCCCTTCCCCCGCATAAATGCGGGGGCTCCCACATACTCTTTGGGTTCGACACGGCATTCTTACGCAGCCTGCTTTAGCCGTGCCACAAAGAACTGCTTGGGCCTGAACGGAGTGGCGAGTAGAAGGGGCGGTATATGCCAGTAAAGTGCGCCGTTGGCGATGCCCTGAGACTTACCTCTACATCCGGCTGGCGGGCAGCGGAATGGCATTTTTGGCGTGACGAATTTCCATGTGCCTCTGCCGAAAGTGTCTAAGCGCACGCTCGCCCCAAACCTTCACGAAGTAATGGTTCAAACTTGCCCCAATCACCGAGCTAAGCAACGGGATGAGGCGCGCCGTCCATTTCTCCACGATCTCCGCGCTGGCACTTACCGCGATGCGCTGAATCACGCGCGGCACGAACTTGGACACGAACTGCTTCTCCAGTAGCTCGCGGCTGATGTCCACGCCTGCGGCGCTGGCTGCGGCGACCCACAGTTCAGCCTCTTCCTCTTCGGTGTTGTACGGGAAGCCGTAAATCAGGCTGAGCTTCTGGATCATGCGCAAAGTAATCGCCGCCAGAATGCCGAGATCGGGCACCATGGTGAACATGCCGCCAAGACCCAGACCGGCGCCTTCGACAGTGGCCATCCGCATGTGAGCGCGAATCGTCTGCGCCGCGATGTGGTCCAGCATCTCGGGATCGACGGAATACACGCCTTGATAGGTCAACGCCGGCAGGTCATACGCCATCCGCAGATGTTCGAGATACTTTTCGGGATTAACTTTGACGGTGGAATAGGCCTTCATGAAGGCGCTGCGGACAGCACTCTCCACGCCGCGCCTCATCCACGATTTGCTGGTTCGGTCGGCCATATCGTCTTTAAGTATAAGCGCTGCGCGCCGGGTTTCGCGGCCCTCTCGCCGGTTGAAACTTACCCGGCGCTCCTGTGCTAGCATCGAAAGCTGCAGATGCCAACAGGAAAACTCCAGGTTGTACCGCTCGGTGGACTCGGCGAATTCGGCATGAATTGCATGGCGATCCGCTGGGGTGACGATATTATCGTCATCGACGCCGGACTCATGTTCCCCGAAGCCGAATTGCTGGGCGTGGACATCGTTGTCCCCGACATCGCCTACCTTATCGAGAACCGTGCCCACGTGCGCGCGATCGTTCTCACCCATGGCCACGAAGACCATATCGGTGCGCTACCGTGGATCCTGTCGGAGCTCAACGTTCCGGTGTACGGCACAGAGTTCACCCTGGCCTACGTCGAGGGCAAGCTGGAAGAGCATGCCCTGCTAGACGATGCCGTGCTGAACGAAATCAGGCCAGGCGAGCGCTTTAAGATCGGGCCATTCACGATCAACCCAATCCAGGTCACGCACAGCCTGGTGGATTGCGTAGCGCTGGCTATTCACACGCCGCTCGGCACCATCATTCACACCGGCGACTTCAAGGTCGATCCCACGCCCACCGACAATCGCCTCTTCGATCTGCATTCCTTTGCGGAGTACGGCAAGGAAGGAGTGCTGGCGCTCTTCCAGGATTCAACCAACGTGGAGCGCCGCGGCTACACGCCCAGCGAACGCGCCGTGCGAGCGCGCTTTCAAGAGATCTTCTCGCGTGCCGAACGGCGCCTGTTCATCTCCTGTTTCTCGTCGTCCATCCACCGCATTAAGCTGACCATGGAGCAGGCGTTTGAAAATGGGCGCAAGGTTTCGCTGGTCGGCCGCTCCATGATGGAATCGGCGGAGATCGCGCAGGACCTCGGTTACATTGACGCACCCGAAGGATTGCTGATTCATCCTGCGCAAATTCGCGATTTCCCGCCGGAGAAAGTCTGTGTGCTCATCAGCGGCACGCAGGGCGAGCCCATGTCAGCGCTTTCGCGGGCAGCGGTTGACAATCACAAGCACGCGCGCATTCAGCCGGGCGACACGGTGGTGCTGTCGTCGCGCATCATTCCGGGCAACGAGAAAGCAATCTACCGCGTAGTGGACCATCTTTTCCGCCGCGATGCCCACGTCATCTATGACGATGGTTCGACGCCGCCGGTGCACGTCAGCGGGCA
Source organism: uncultured Acidobacteriaceae bacterium (assembly GCA_963721155.1). Classification (GTDB taxonomy): domain Bacteria; phylum Acidobacteriota; class Terriglobia; order Terriglobales; family Acidobacteriaceae; genus Bog-257. The sequence goes on from CAVRID010000014.1 coordinate 694,705, forward strand.
TGCCAGCCAGGAAGAGCTGAAGCTGATCATCAACCTGGTAAAGCCGCAATACTTTATTCCCATCCATGGCGAGTATCGGCAGCTCAAGTTGCACGCCGAAATGGCGGGCGCCATGCACAACTCGGTGGGTAAGGTCATCATGATCGAGAGCGGCGACATTCTGGAATTCGACGAGCTGGGCGCGCGTAAGGCCGGGCGCATTGCCGTGGGCCGCGTCTGCATCGATTCCAATTCCATGGGCGACGTGGTGGAGGACTTGGTCATTCGCGATCGCCGCCACCTCAGCGAAGACGGCATTGTGCTGCCCATCATCGCCATCAACAAGCTGACCGGCAAGGTCGAGACGCCGCCCGAAATCGTAATGCGTGGCTTCTCTGCCAACACTAACGAAGACGGATTCATGGATCAGGCGAGGCAGACAGTGATGAATACACTCGAGTCGTCGAGCGATGAAGAGAAGGGCGACTACGGCATGATCAAGGAAAAAATCCGCCAGGACCTGAAGCGCTTCATCGTAAAAAATACCTCGCGACGGCCGTTGATTATGCCGGTGATACTGGAGATTTGAGGGCCTTCTCCAAACTGCGCGGCAATGCAAGAGTCATGCCCATGAAGAATCCCGTTCATCCTGGCCGTATTGTGCGGCATGATTGCCTTGAACCCTTAGGACTGTCGGTGACCGAGGGAGCAAAGGTACTCGGGGTTACCCGGCAGGCGCTCAACAATATCGTTAACGGCAAATCCGGAATTAGCCCAGAGATGGCGATTCGGTTGACTAAGGCGTTTGGGGGTACGCCTGAAACTTGGTTGAGCATTCAAGTTGCATACGATCTTGCAGCGGTGCGCAAGAAGGAAAACAAGATCAAGGTACACCGCCAGCGAATCGAAGAACTGCGCGCGAGCTAGCCGCATTGGACTTTGCAAAGAATTCGGACGAAAAGGGCGCTGGCGAATCGGCTGAGATTGGCGTGCTGCGCCATGCTTCCTCATGACCACCGTCCCCTGGCAAGGTCGCAGTCCATCGCATAAGGCGCGCATCCTGGCTTGGATTCTGCTGCTGCTTCCCATCGTCGTGGTCCTTCTCTATCCGCTCGCGGAAGACTATCTGCAGGCGGCTTCGCTGCTGCAACGCATCTCCGATCCGCATGCCACCGGCTGGCTAGCCAACTATGAGGCGCATCCGGTTGACGTGCGCGACACCACCTTCACCTTCCAAGGCAACGCGGTTCCGGCGCACGTGTACATGCCGCGCGGTATCGGTTTCGCACCCGGTATCGTGATTGTTCATGGTATGCACCGGCTGGGCATCGACGATCCCCGCTTTGTGGCTGCCGCGCGCGCGGTAGCTGGGAGCGGATTTTTCGTGATGACCCCGCTAGTCCCCGCCATTGCAGACTATCGTGTGGAAGGAGAGTCGGCCGACCTCATCGGCACGGCCGCGCAGAATTTCGCGCGAGAACTCAACGTCCCAAAGGTAGGCATACTCGCTATCAGCTTCTCGGGAGGCCTGTCGTTGCGGGCCGCCAGCAATCCGCAATATTCTCCGGCGATCGCGTGGGTGGCTTCGATGGGTGGCTACTACGATCTCGCGCATGTGCTACGGTTTTTCGCGACCGGCGAGGCGGTTCGTCCCGACGGATCGATCGAGCACATGCAGCCACATGAGTACGGCCCGCTGATCGTGGTCTATGACGAGCCCCAGGATTTCTTCGCTCCTCAGGATGTCCAGGCGGGACACGACGCCCTCAAGTTACTGCTCGCCGAACAGGGCAAAGCTTCCGAAGCGCTGACCAGGACAATGACGCCGGTCGATCAGGAGATCATGCAGCGCATCTACCATAAGCAACGCGCCAGCTTCGCGCCTGAGATTCTCGCCGAAATCGACAAGCGCCACGACGAACTGGCTGCCGCCTCTCCGGCTGGTCACCTGCAGTCGCTGCGGGTCCCAGTGTTGTTGTTGCACGGCTCTGACGACACCGTCATTCCGCCGACGGAGATGTTGTGGCTGCAGCGTGACATCCCGAAGAGGTATTTGCGTGACGCGCTAATCAGCCCGGCGATCGGTCATGTGGACTTCGGCGTCAAGGTCAGCTTGCGCGATCGGCTGGCACTTGTACACTGGATGGCATTGATGATCCACGAGGCGCGATCCGCCGGTGGCGGCCAAGGCTCAATGCATCTGCCTGCCGGACTGTGGCTTGCGCCCGTGGCGACAGCGAATTGACGCGGCCATGGTGACTCTCGAACAGATCCAACTTGCACAGCAGCGAATACGTGGCGTCGCCGCCCGCACGCCTCTCATTCCCTACTTTCCTCCAGCTCGCAAACCGAGCTTGGCTGTCGATGCCAAACCCGCCGACGAACCCGCGCGCGGGCAGTTGTGGCTGAAGGCCGAGAGTCTTCAGCCCATCGGCGCCTTCAAGCTGCGTGGCGCTTATAACAAGATCGCGTCATTCACGGAACAAGAACGGCAGCGCGGGGTTATCTCGTATTCCAGCGGCAATCACGCGCAGGGAGTCGCTTATGCGGCGCGGGCCCTCGGGGTGAAGGCGGTCATCGTGATGCCGCGCAATGCACCCAGGATCAAAGTTGAGAGTACCGCCGCGCTGGGAGCGGAGATTGTCACCGTGGGTCCGGCCAGCGCCGAGCGCCTGCGGAAGGCGGAAGCGCTGGCACGCCAGCATGGCTACATGATCGTGCCTCCGTATAACGACGAGCAGATCATCGCCGGCCAGGGCACGGTTGGACTCGAGATTCTGGAAGACTGCCCCGACGTTGACCTCGTGCTGGCGCCGGTCGGCGGAGGCGGGCTGATCAGCGGGGTTTCCGCTGCCATCAAGCTGAGCGGCTCTAAGGCGAAGGTGATTGGCGTGGAGCCCGAACTTGCCAATGATGCGCAGCAAAGCTTTCGCATGGGTGAGATCGTGGAACTATCGGCCGAGCGCGTTTCCAGCACGCTGGCTGATGGACTGCGCACGCAATCGGTTGGGCGGCTGAACTTCGAGCACATGCGCTCATTCGTCGATGACGTAATCAGTGTGACCGAAGATGAAATACGCACGGCGATGCGGCGGATCATCCTGAACGGACGCATTGTCGCCGAGCCCAGCGGCGCGGTCACGTTTGCGGCCTGGCTGTTCCATGGTCATGAGCTGCCTGAGTCGAAGAAGGCGGTTGCCGTCGTAAGCGGTGGAAACGTGGAGCCGCAGTTGTTGGCGCAGGTTTTGATGGAAGAGGGATGAGGGCAGTTAGCAACTAGCGACTAGCTATTAGCAATTAGTAATTAGCAATCAGAGCGTAACGGATGGAATGTACTTTTGGTGGGAGCCCCTGCATTTATGCGGGGGAAAGGAGCGTTTCAGCGCTCCGGGAAGAAGTTGGGCTTGATGGCGCGCTTTAGCGCCGGGGATCGGAAAAACCAGGGCTAAAGCCCCTTTTAAGATGGACCGCTTTTCCGCTGGACTGAAGTCCAGCTCCCCCTGCTGAAGCAGGGGGCTTCCACCAAATTCGGCATGCAGGAGTAATAAGGTGCTTCACAAACATTCGCAGTACTGCTATTTCGTTCTAGCATTTCTGATTTTTTCCTCTACTGCGCTCTTCGCCACAGAACGCGGCGTGATGCTGCGCGAGGGTGTCATCTACATCTCGCCCGATACCTCCTCGCAAAAGCTGTCGAACATTGGCCGCGGCCGTGAGGTTGCCGTCCTCGAACGCTCACCGGGATGGGTCCAGGTCGTGGGCACCGTGGATGTGACTACCACCGTCGAACTCGGCGACGAGGAGCAGAACGACCGCAATATTACCGGCTGGATTCTGGATCGGGGAGTCATCACCACCACGACACCCGATGGCGACAAAATTCTATTCGGTGAAGCTTTCGATTGCGAGATGGAAGCCAGCAAGCGCGGCGGCCGTCGGGGAGCGGCGCAGGATGCGATGCGAATTTACGCGCGCATTGCCGAATACTTCCCAACATCCCCGCTGGCAGCCGAGTCGCTTTATCGCAGCGCCGACATCCGCTGGCAACTCGAGGCAGCAGACCAGGCCACTCGTCCTTCGGCAAAATTGCGCGATCCTTCGCTGCGGCTTCCCATCGACGAAGAGCACATGAAGCGGGTGATCAAGAAATTTCCGGGCACCAAGTGGGCCGATCTGGCCGCCTACCACCTGATCGACAACAAACTCTGCGGCGAGTGGGAGGCACAGGCGCAGTGTCCGGAGAAGGAAGCTGCGATTTATCTGAAGTACGTTGAGGACCACCCAAAGTCGCCGAAGGCTGCCGAGGCCCTCTATAAGGCCGCGTGGCGTTATTCGGCGCTGATCGTGATCTACACCACCGACAACCAAGCCAAGAAGGCCGACGACTCCAACGCCCGCGCCCTCAGCACGGCCAAGAAGCTAATTTCGCAATACCCCAGCGACGAAGATTGGTCCGACCGCGCCCAGCGTCTGGTATACATGGTGCAGAACAAAATCCCCACATTTGGGAACATGGTGGAATAGCTTGCCTATTCTTGAAGCGATTGTCCTGGGCATCGTGCAGGGACTTACCGAATTTCTTCCGGTCTCCAGCACCGCACATCTGGCACTCATCCCCTGGCTGGTCACCCGGCTGGGACTGGCGAACTGGAGCGATCCTGGGCTCACCTTTGACGTGGCGCTGCACGCCGGCACACTGTTCGCCATCTTGTTTTATTTCTGGCGCACTTGGATACAGATTCTGCGCGCCGCTTTTGGCGGAAAGGTCGTGCGCTTCTCGGAGACCAGCGACAACCTGCGCGACTTGACGCCGGAGGAACAGCGTCGCGAACGGCAACTGCTTTGGTACCTGATTGCGGCGACCATCCCCGCCGCAATTGCCGGTGCCTTGCTGGAAAAGCGTATTGAAACCACCTTCCGCGCGCCGGCGCTGGTGGCTTCCATGCTTATCATCGTTGCCATCCTCATGTGGCTGGCCGAACGCGCCAGCCGCTTCCAGAAGCCACTGCCGCAAATCACCTTGGGCGACGCGATGACGGTGGGGCTGTTGCAAGCTTTTGCCGTCATTCCTGGCGTCTCCCGCTCGGGTATCACGATCACCGGCGGACTGTTTCGCAACTTCACCCGCGAGGCCGCGGCCCGTTTCAGCTTCCTGCTTTCCACTCCTATCATCGCGGGTGCGGCGCTACTAAAGCTTCACCATGTGATGAAGGAAGGCCTGCCGCCCGGTATGGCCACCGGCTTCGCCGTCGGCATGATCGTATCGGCGCTGGTGGGCTATGCAACCATCGCGTGGTTCATCCGCTACCTGCAAACTAAAACCCTGACGGTTTTCGTTGTGTACCGTATTCTGTTCGGCGTCGCGATTCTGCTGCTGGGCTATTTTGGGGGGTTTGCGGGGTAGATCAATCTCGCCAACATTAGAGCGCCCTCACCACGACGAGACTAGGGCTTATTGGCTCCATCCCAGCGACGCTCGTTCCTGGATAGTTCTTGCGATTGGTTGGATCGCGCGTCGCCTGCCTCTTGGACAATGATGCCGTTGAATGCGTCAGTGGTGAGATGGCGATTTGTTGCCAGTTAGCGCAAAAGCGCAGCGACGGAAGCGATACAGACGAGTGTCAGAAGCGCCACTGTAAAGATTTGCGACTCCCGGCGCATCTTCGGGGTGACGGGTGGAAAAATATCAATAGGTCCGAGCTGTACTCCTAGCTTCCAAGCCCGAAACCAGTTGAATGTTTGACCGTTGAAAAGCTGCCAAAGAAGGACGATGAATCCAACGCCCCAGGCACCAAAGAATATGAGGCCCATGAGTACCCAAAGGCCCTCCGAGACAGCATTCAGAGAACGAAGTTTGAGTGCTGACCCGACCGAGGCCGTGAGAATGCCGCTCCCGAACAAACAAATCAATGCCCCCAAGACTCGAAGTTGATTGCGCGTGGATGTATCGAGCACCATGCGCTGATAGTATCCTTCCGCACCTGGATAGAAAGGAAACAAGTTCAGACGCATAGGATTTCTCATTGCGACGAAACCATATGCCGCAAGCAGCAGACCTACCAGCACTCCCAGAAAAGCGCCCACTCAAAAGCCTCTATGTTCGTTCGTGATGCGCGACTGACAACTAGCATAGAACGGCGTCGCTGTCGATAACAGCCTATTTCACTCGGATCATCTGGGTTTGTAATGAAACCGATCAGTCACCGCGAGCAATACCTTGTTCTGAGGGGGACACTACTTCGCCAACTCTCGGCCCTCCATTTCTCGCCCCGCCGACCGGCTTTCTTGGGATAATTATTGGGCTCTGGCGTATCGGCGCCCCAAGCGGCTGAAGAACGCTCATTGGGGAGCCCGCATCGGTCGATTCCCGGCATCACGCTTTTTCGTTTGCGGCGGGTTAGACGTAAATGTGTGCCCGCGCTGGACGGAGCAGGCAGCATGAGTCCTCGCAAACGACGTGGTTCCGTGGCGCGCCCGAACGCCCACATGACAATCGCTTCGCGCGCCTTTACTCCGACGGCCAACCGGCGGCTCAATGAGCTGATCGGCTTCCTGATGTTGGTCTTCGCGGTCCTCCTTGTCCTCGCGCTGGTATCGTATTCGCCCCTCGATCCTTCGCTGAACACCGCGTCCACTCCTCCCGCCGGCAGGCCCGCGCACAACTGGATTGGAGTGGTTGGGGCGGTCGTCAGCGATCTTGGGCTGCAACTTTTCGGCGCCGCGGTATTTCTGATTCCGTTTTTCCTGATGCTGTATTCGCTGCGCTGGTTCCGCTCGCGACCCATCAGCGCGCCTTACGCCAAGACTCTGGGCGCAGTTGCACTAATCACGTTTCTCTCTGGATTCATCGGGCTATTGCCCTGGAGCATTCGCTGGAAGGGAGCCATTCCCTCCGAAGGACTTCTCGGGCGGATTGTGGCAGACGCACTCATCCATTACCTCAACCTGGTGGGCGCTTATCTGGTCTGCCTGGCGGTGATCGCGGTCGCCCTGTATCTTTCCACGGCGTTTTCCTTTGGAGCCCTGCAAATCTGGTCGCAGACGCGGTTCACATTTGTCTATGCGGCGCTCGACCGGTTCGCCGACTGGCGTATCGAACGCGCTCGCAAGCGGGCGGCGAAGGAACTGGAGAAGAAGCGCGCCGCCGCTGCGAATGCCAAGCCGGTGGTGACCGCACAATTAATTCCGAAGCGCGTCGCGACGCTGGATGTCGAAGCTCCAGCGGCGTCAACTCCCCAGGCCGCTGTCATTCCTCCGCTGCCGCAAACGCCGCGTCCGGCAAACGGAGTGAAGAGTGGCATTGAGCGCACCTTTGGCGGCGAAGCGCCCCAGCAGGACGCCGACGATCAGGAAGCTCCAGAGGCAACTTTAGCCGAAGGCATTGCGGTCACCTCGCGCGCCGATAGCACCCCGCACGGCAAGACGACCATGCCGCGCGTTGCCGGCAGCTACAAACTGCCTTCGACCGCACTGCTGCACCGTCCTGATGAGCACAGCGCCATCAATGAGCTTGAGTTGAAAAACCTGGCCCAGGTGCTGGCGGAGAAATGCGGCGAATTCGATGTTCGCGGGCAGGTGGTGCAGATCAATCCCGGCCCCGTGGTTACAACGTTCGAGTTCAAGCCCGAGGCCGGAATCAAGTACAGCCGCGTTACCGGACTCTGCGATGATCTCTGCCTGGCGCTGCGTGCCGAGAGCATTCTGATTGAACGCATGGCGGGAAAATCGACGGTAGGCATTCAGGTGCCGAACCATGAACGCGAAACCATCTGGCTGCGCGAGGTGGTGGAAGCGCAGGAGTTTCTGGGGTCGAAGTCGAAGATCACGCTGGCGATGGGCAAGGACATCAACGGGCGCATCGTCACCGCCGAGTTGAACACTATGCCGCACTTGCTCATCGCCGGCTCAACCGGCTCGGGCAAGAGCGTGGCGATCAATGCGTTCATCATGTCCATCCTTTACAAGGCCACACCCGAGCAGGTGAGGCTGATTCTGGTGGACCCGAAGCGGCTGGAGCTGGGCAACTATGAAGGCGTACCGCACCTGCACACGCCCATCATCACCGAGCCTAAGCTGGCGTCGAACGCGCTGCGCAATGCTGTCCGCGAGATGGAGCGGCGGCTGAAGGTGCTGGCCGAGAAGGGCGTACGCAACATCGACCAGTACAATCGGCTCTTCGACAACAGCACTCCCAACCTGTTTGAAGATGGCAGCGAGGCGCGTCCGCTGCCTTACATCGTGATCATCATCGACGAGTTGGCCGACCTGATGATGCTCGACGGGCAAAACGTTGAAGCGTCCATCACTCGCCTGGCGCAGATGGCGCGTGCGGTCGGCATCCACCTGGTGCTGGCTACGCAGCGGCCTTCCGTGGACGTCATCACCGGCTTGATCAAAGCGAATTTTCCCGCCCGCATGTCGTTCCGAGTGGCCACCAAGATTGACTCGCGCACCATTCTCGACGCCAACGGAGCGGAAGCCCTGCTGGGCCGTGGCGACATGCTCTATCTACCTAGCGGATCGGGCCGGGTGCATCGCCTGCACGCACCCTTCGTCACCGAGAAGGAAATTGCTGCCGTAGTCGAATTCTGGCGCGCCCAGGGCGAAGCTCAGTATCAGGAGCACTTCCTGCAAGCGCCGCGCGAAGATGGCGAGTCCGGAAGCGGGGCTGCGGGAGTTGAAGGCGCCGCAGAGGACGACAACGACGAGCTCTTCCAGGATGCGGTACGCATCGTGCTGGAATATGGCAAGGCGTCCACTTCTCTGCTGCAACGCCGTCTGCGCATTGGCTACGGGCGCGCCGCCCATCTGATCGACCTGATGGAGCGGGATGGCATCGTCGGCGCAGCCGACGGTCCCAAGCCCCGCGAACTGCTGAAGCGTCCTGACTGGCTGAGCGAGGTAGAAGACGCGATGCGCTAGTCCCTCCCGGGGTCGGTTAAGAGACGGGTGAGCGTTGCGCCGCAGCATTTTGCTGCCGCCCGAACTGGCACTTTCCCGTTGAACAATACACACAAATATGAGATGTTTACACATTGAGGGTAATTTGTGCGAACCAATATTGAGATTGACGACGATTTGATGCGGCAGGCGATGCGCCGCAGCGGGGCTCCGACCAAGAAGGCTGCGGTGGAGGAGGCCCTTCGGCTCCTAGTAAAGACCCGCGAACAGACTGCTATTCGCAGATGGCGTGGCAAAGTGCAATGGGAAGGCAACTTGAAGGAACTGCGTCGTAGCCGAGTTCCGCAATAAGCAGCGCCAATGGTCATCGTCGACACGACCGTCTGGATCGACTACCTGGGGAATGTCAACAACCGCCAGACGAATTGGCTGATTCGTGAACTCGGGCGGCAGCCGCTGGGGTTGACGGACATCATTCTGTGTGAAGTCTTACAGGGAATTCGGAGCGATGCAGCCTTCGCTGGGGTCCGGCGTGATCTGGAGAAGTTCCATATTTTTGACACCGGAGGAAGCGAGTTAGCAGTGACTGCTGCCGGGAACTATCGCCGCCTCCGGCAAGCGGGGCATACGGTGCGTACAACCATCGATTGCCTGATCGCGACATTCTGCCTGGAGGCGGGGCACTCGCTGCTCCACCGTGACCGTGACTTCGATCCCTTCGAGAAATATCTTGGGTTGCGCGTGGTTCATCCGTAAGACTGGGCACCACAAATTTGATCGCCGGGCAGACGATGCTACGAGCACACCAGCCCGCGGCTGTATACCCTCTGCTCTTTGTCAGACCTCTCCTGATGGACCGTCAACGTTCTCACCTGGTAGGCGACCCCGAGCGCTTCATACACCGAGGCCAACAAGTCCGATATTTCATGAAGGTTATCTTCGGCAAATGCAACAATCGACGGCCCCGATCCGCTAAGACAGACGCCCAGCAGGTCCTCGTGCTCAAGGTGCAAGGCCTGTTCCAAGCCCGGCACAATTTTCTGGCGGAATGGCTGATGCAAGCGATCGCCCAGCGCCTGCTTCAGCAATGAGAAGTTGCCGCTTTGCAACAACTGCAGCAGCAGCGTAATTCTCTGCAAGTTGAAGACAACATCGCTGCGCGAAAAAGAGTTGGGAAGGACCTTGCGTGATTCCGCGGTCGCCAGTGGAACATCCGGAGTCAAGACGACAAACGCCAGTGACTCCGGCCAGCGAAACGTCGTGGCATAGACGGAGCCGTCCGGCAGTTGGCAACTTGCCGTGAGTCCGCCCAGCACCGCAGCGGCGGCGTTGTCGGGATGGGCCTCAAGCGCGCATGCCGCATTGATGATCGCCTGCAGCGGCAGCGGTCCCGCCAACGCTTCGTACAGGCGCAGACCCGCGACCGTGGCGGCTGCGCTGCTACCCAGTCCGGCGCGCATGGGAATGTCGCTGTGCACTTCCACCGAGAGGGATGGGAAGCTTCGGCTGTTCTGGCGCGCTAGGAAACGGAAGGCCCGCTCGACATAGTTTTCGCCGCAGAGGTCCTGGCCCACAAAACGAAACTCCAGCTTGCCACGTCCCGGTATCGTTCTCACACAAAGGCGCAGATACAACTGCACCGCGACGGCGAGCGTGTCAAAGCCTGGCCCCAGGTTGGCAATCGATGCCGGAACCTGAATCTCGAATGGCTCTTGCGATTCAGTCCATGCCGTGTTCATGCTTGCAACTCTCCCTGCAGGACGCGTTCACTCTGCTGTGACTTGATGATGAAATCGGTGTCCTTGAGGGCGTGGCCGGTCAGGATGGCGACAACCACGGCGTCGCGATCGATCTTGCCGCGCGCTGTAAGCTTGCGCAGCGCCGCGAGCGTGGTAGCCGATGCCGGCTCGCACCCGATGCCGTCGCGCCCAATCATGGCTTTCGCTTCGGCAATCTCTTCGTCCGTCACATCCATGACGAAGCCGTTGCTGTGCTGGATGGCGCGCAGCGCCTTCTTCCACGAGCGCGGATTACCAATGCGAATCGCCGTCGCCGCCGTCTCGGGGTGTTCTACCGGAGTAAGTTCAGCAGCACCCGAGCGCCACATTTGCGCGAGCGGATTGGCGCCTTCAGCCTGAACCACGATGAGTCGTGGAACCTTGTCCAGCAGCCCGGCGGTTTGCAACTCCAGAAACGCCTTGCCAAATGCCGAACTGTTGCCGAGATTGCCGCCCGGAACAATGACATAGTCGGGCGCCTGCCAGCCGAGTTGCTCCATCATTTCGAACATCGCCATCTTCTGTCCTTCCAGGCGAAATGGATTGATCGAGTTCAGGAAGTAGAGATCGCGGGTCGGCGTTTGCAGCATCCGGTCGAGGGCAAGGTCGAAGCTTCCATCCACCTGCACTACTTCCGCTCCAAAGTCGAGGGCCTGCGCCAGTTTGTTTTGCGAAACCTGTCCCGCGGGAAGATAAACCTTGGCAGTCAGTCCGGCGCGCGCCGCATAGGCCGCGAGCGACCCGGAGGTATTGCCCGTCGAAGCGCAACCGACCGACTTTGCGCCAACATATACCGCCTCGGTCATGCCGACCGTCATGCCGAGGTCTTTAAAGCATGCGGTGGGATTCCAACCCAGATGCTTGAAGCTCAAATTGCGCACGCCGCACCATTGCGCGGTTCTCTGGCCTCGCACGAGAGGATTGTTGCCCTCCGCCATTGTCACCACTTCGGAATAGCAACTCGGCAGAAACTCGCGAAAGCGCCACACACCGCTTGCATCCAGCGGCGCATAAGAGCTTCGCCGCCCTAACCACATGCGCTTGAGTTCGGCAGGTGTGTTCGCGACGTGGTCAACCACCACTTCCAGCAGGTCAGCACAGACGGGGCAAGACAGCGCGCGATCATGAAGGTCCAGGGTCGCGGCACAATCCGGGTTGCTACAACGCAGATGCATCAAGATGACTCCTATTTCAGTATTGGCATTCTCACTGGCGCTTCGGCCAGGAAATCAAAGTCGGCGATCTCGGCAAGCGCGGCCGACGCCCGGCTCTCGCGGCATGATTCGAGGGTGATTACAAACGGCAGTTCTGACTTCGCATGGCCCGGTCTCTGGAACACTGCATCGATATTGATATGGTGACGGCAAAATACGCTTGCCAGTGCTGCGATAATTCCCGGCCGGTCGCGAACGACGAAACGCACATATTGCGGAAGCTCACGGTCGTTGGTTATCTCGTGTGAAATGGCGGCCGGACGACGTGACGCGGATAGTCCGTTCGGCCGATGCTGGGCCAAGTAGAGAAGGTCGGAGATTACAGCGACCGCGGTGGGGTTTCCTCCAGCGCCAGCGCCGGAAAAGGCGATGTCTCCTCCGAATTCCCCACTGCTCACTACCAGATTCTGGCTGCCCGAAACTTGTGCCAGCGGTGATTCCTTCGGCACCAGCGACGGCTCTACCACAGCGTGGGACTCTCCATCGCTTATGCTAGCGGTGGAGATCTGCCTGATGGTGCAGCCCAGATCGTGCGCGTAGCCGAAGTCGAGGGCCGTAACATCCTGGATAGAACGGCATACCACCTGTTCGGGGCGAAGTTCGAGATTCAATCCCACTCGCGCCAGGATGACCAGCTTGGCGCCCGCGTCCAAGCCATCGATATCATCGGTGGGATCGGCTTCCGCGAATCCCGCACGCTGCGCCTCGACGAGAGCTTCTGCAAACGACGTGCCTGCCTGCTCAATGCGAGTCAGGATGTAATTGCAGGTGCCGTTGAGAATGCCGCAAACTTTGGTCAGTCGGTCGCCCGCGAGTCCATCGCGCAGACCCGAGAGCACCGGAACGCCGCCCGCTACACACGCGCCGAAGCTCAGCGATTGTCCGTGGCGCGCTGCTATGCGCAATAGCTCCGACCCAGAATGCGCAATCAATTGCTTGTTGGCGGTCACCACCGATTTGCCGGATTGCAGCGCCAGCAGCACCCATTCGTGCGCGGGCTCCAGCCCGCCCATCAACTCGACGACCACGTCCACATCCGCGGCCAGCACGTCTTCAATGTTCTCGGTCCAGGTCACATCAGGCGGAATCCAGTCCACCTTCTTGCGGGCCACGCGCCGATTGCAGATATGAGTTAGCCGGAGCGAATGTTCTTCGCCCCGCGCGTAGAGCAGACGCGCCACGGAACTGCCGACCGTTCCGAATCCCACCAGCGCGATTTTGCAGGTTTCGTCGGCGAGATATCCGGGCCGTTCGAGATATGGAAGCAAAGTGGTCATGGCTGCGCAACCTCCCGAGGTGTATTTGCGGGCGCAGAAAAGGCCAACACCCGCGATGCCAAACGCGGCGCTTTTTGCCGACCGGTTTCCGCCGCTTCAAAGAATCGCTGATGAAGTCGTTGCACCGCCCGTGGGACATCCTGCTCTTCCACCACGAAGCTGATGTTGATCTCCGACGCTCCCTGGGAAATCATGTGCACGTTGACATTGGCGGCTGCCACCGTGCTGAAGACGCTCGCGGCAATACCGGCTCGCCCACGAATGTGCTTACCCACCAGGCAAATCACGGCCTTGCCATTCTCGACGTCAACCTCTCCCAGCTTCTTCAAGTCGTGCACCAGCGCATTGGCGTCGCGCGAGGAATCAAGCGCAACCGACACGCTTACCTCGGAGGTCGAGACCAGGTCGGCGGCACAGGCGTGGCGATCGAAAGCCTCGAACACGGCGCGCAGAAAGCCGTGCGCCATCAACATGCGTGGAGACTTTATGTTGACAACCCGCATGCCGCTCTTCGCGGCGATGGCGCGGAATACTGTGCGGCTACGCGGAGCGCGGGCGCGAATACAAGTGCCCCGGCTTTCCGGCCGGCGTGAATTCAGCACATGAACGGGAATATTCTTTTCCACCGCCGGTATCAGCGTTGCCGGGTGCAGTACCTTCGCACCGAAGAAGGCCAGCTCCGACGCCTCGTCGAATCCGATGACATCGATGCGTTGCGCCTGCGGGCACAGCCGCGGGTCGGTGGTCATCATTCCTTCGACATCGGTCCAGATCTCGATTCTGCGTGCATTCAGTGCAGCGCCGATGATGGCCGCGGAAAAATCTGAACCACCGCGGCCGAGGGTGGTGGGTACACCCTCGGCGGTGGCTCCGATGAAACCACCCATCACCGGAAGCTGGCCAGCCTGCAGAACAGGCTTGACGTGATGGCGCAGTCGCTCACTGCTTTCATCGAATAATGGAATGGCTCGGGTATGGTTGGCGTCGGTGACGATGCAGCTGCGGGAATCGATCAGCACTGCGTCGATCCCGCGGGCCTGCAAGAGCGGCGGTGACGATTCGACTCGAAAGCAACTCGCCCGACGGCAAGAATGTTGTCGGTGCTGCGAGGCGTGAGTTCGCCCAACGCGGAGATGCCGCGCAACAGGTCCTGCGTCGAATCGAGCAGGGCCTGCACTTCCTGGCGGACGACGGCTTCTCGCGGGCCGCTGACCAAGCGAGGACAGCACAGACCAGTGCCGCTGGCGAATCTTCCGCAGCAGCTTCAGCGCCTCGGGCAAAGATCCGGATGCCGCGGCGCCAGACATCGCCACCAGCGAGTCCGTCACTCCAGCCATGGCGCTGACCACGACCACCGGCCGCTCCTCGAGGCGAGCGCCAACAATGCCGGCAACCCGGTTGATCGCCACGTCGTTTTCTACTGATGTTCCACCAAACTTCATTACGATCATGCTTGCTCCCCGATCCTTTGAGCCTAAAAATGCAAAACCCACCAGCCTTTCGGGCGGTGGGTCATTTGATCTTGTCCTTGAAGTTGCTCTAGGAACTATTGCTGATCTCCCCGCCCGTGCTTGTGCGCACACTTGTCCCTGATGTTGTTGTTGTGTTCAGCGAGCGGGACGTGAGGCGGAAAGCTGACATGAGATTGAGATACCTTAGAGCAAGTTTGCGGATGAGTCAACGGAAATCAAGCGTCGCTCATTACGCGAGTTCTCGAAATAGAACGTACCCGACGCGCTGTCACGGTGCCTCGGCTGAGAGCTGAGGACAGTCTTGGCAAGCCAAGCGAGGCTCCGTTCTTACGCATGCGACGAGTAGCCTATTAGTGCTATAGGAAACGTAACGCGCAAGTGCCCGCCAGTCTATTCCTTGGAATGCCTCTTACGGGCGTTCAACGCACCGTAGCGCGACGAGTGATACATCGGACAAGGAAAACTACCTCCGGATACCTCGACGCGCTTAAAGCGAAGATTGACGTCCCATTTTGGAACCCACACCCCCCAACGGCTTTCCGCCGACTGCCTATCTCACACCGTCACATTCACCCCACTGCTGACTGGTGGCAGGAGGCTTCCGCTGGTGCCGGACCCCTGCGTCTGCTGCCAACCTTGCTGCATGGCCGAGAAGGCTTGTTGCGCCGCCGTCAGATTTCCCGATTGCAACGCCTGTCCCAGGGTGCTCAACTCCTGCGCAAACAAACTCTGCGCCGAGGCGGACGTTTGCGTGAGCGGAGTGTGGTGATGATGACGGACACTCTGAGCCGCAGTCCCGCCCGGTGAGATAGCGGAAAAGGCTTGTTGCGCCGCCGACAGATCGCCGGACTGCAGAGCTTGCCCCACCGCGTTGAATGCCTTCGCAAATGGACTGTTGCTGCCGCTGAGCTGGCTGGTTACCGATTGCGACAGGGTGACGAAATCGGTCTGCGCCTGGGTCAGGTTACCTGCCTGCAGGTCCTGCCCCAGCGTCTTGAATTCACTTTGTACCCCTTGGAATTTCGATTGGATGTTGCCGAGCTGCGATAGCGCAGTACTCGCAATACCAAGAACCGACATGATGACCTCCCGGGCGCAGCTCTGGCGTCTGCAATTCTGGCAGCACGCAGCGCAGCGCCATTTCTTCGTGCCGACGCAATCGTCGCATCGATAACACAAGCAAGGCGGGGGCCATGACAAGTAGAAAGTTCTAATACTCTAGGCAGGGAGGCTACTTCTTGTCTTCGACCATCCTCTCCACAATCTGGTCAATGGTGTCGAGGGCCTTCTTGGCAGGCATGTTGTCGTTGTTGGTCATGATGGAGAATGCGATGTGCTCGCCGCGCTGCGTAGTGGCATAACCGGCGAGCGAGTACACATGTGCCAGCGATCCGGTTTTGGCATGGACCAGACCCATAACCGGCATGTTGCGAAAACGCTCCGATAGCGATCCATCCACGCCAGCGATCGGCAGCGTATCTTCGTAAAGCTGTCCCCAGGGTTGCTGGTGACAGTAAAGCAAAATCGCGACCACGGCATCGGGAGTGACCAAGTTCTCCCGTGACAGCCCCGAGCCGTCGAGAAAGACGAACTGTTCCGGCTTGATGCCAGCACGAATCAGAAAGCCGCGCAGAACTTCCAAGCCTCCCTGAATCGAGCCCGAGGTGCCCTTCTCTTTACCCAGCAGGCGCAGCATCAGCTCGGCGTGCAAGTTCTGGCTCACCTTATTGATCACCCGCAGGTCTTGCGAGACTGGTTGCGACTGATAGCTGGCCAGCACCAGCGGCGCGGGGTTGGGCGGTCGAGTGGTATCGCCACCGCCCGAAGCCATCGAGGTGACGCTGAATGTCTGTGTCGATGCCAGCTCGGTGTGATGGGTGCGTGCGCGTCCGTAGATAGTGACGCCGCGCTCCTCCAACAATTGGCGAAAGAGTCGCGCCGTGAAGTCGGCGGGGTCTTCGATGGCCAGCGCCTCTCCGAAGCCGGAATCGTCCTGCGGGATGTTGCCCCAGAAGGTGAGCTGGTTCGAACCGGGTTCGCGATTGATGGATACGGTGCGCGGTCCGGTTCCCTGCGGCGTGGTCATCACCCGGTTATCAATTTTGTAGTACTCGGGAAACGGCGTGATGTTAAGAAACGCGCGCTCTCCCGGACGGTCGGCCGGCATAATGTTCACGAAGATTACGTTGTCGTTAATGGTCAGCGCTGAAACCGGAGCGCCCCATTCGCGCACCAGATCGTCCTGCGACCAACCTTCACCGTAGCGCTCGAAGACGAAGTACGAATCGTCGGCCACCACGTCGCCGTCAATGTACTTCAGTCCCTGCTGTACCAGTTGATCAGCGAGACTCTGCAGGACCTGGATCGGCGGCGTCTTGCGTTCCGTGTGCATGTTATAGGGCAACGTGCGTCCGGAGAGGTTGGGATCGCCGCGCCCGACCACCACCAGATCGGAGTTGAGCCGTCCGTACTTGTCGAGCGTGCCCAAGGTTTCCACGGTGGTCTTGAAACGATAGTCCGGACCGATCAGTCCAAAAACTGCCGCCGTAGTGAACAGTTTGGTGTTCGACGCCGGAGTAAAAAGCTTGTCCTGGTTAAGAGCATAAATCGGCTTGCCGGTATCGACGGAGACTTCATTGATACCCCAGAAACCACGCGCGGCCTCGGGATCGCTGAGGATCTTCTCGACCTCGGCAGCGAGCTTCTTCTCCTCAGTTTGCTTCTTGTCCGCCTTATTGTTGGCGGCGACTAGAACAGGCGCGAGGGAGGTTAACAGCACAACGAAGGCGGCGAGATTGCGAACCCGGTACATGGGGCTACTGCCCAGATTCTAGCACCCGGCAACAAGAGCGCTATCTGCAATCTTCCGGAGGCTAGACAGCGGGGCACAATGGTGACGTGCTTGACACCCTCTTTGCTCACTCATACGCTTGAGCGTATGGAAGTACGATTGACGCCCGACCAGGAAGCATTTGTCCGCCAGGCCATTGCGACTGGCCCGTTTCATGGTGTCGAAGATGCGGTGAAGGAAGCCTTGTCCCTGTGGGAACAACGTGAGCGAGCGCGCGCGGAAATTCTAGCGGCCGTCGATATGGCGGAAGCTTCGCTTGCACGCGGCGAAGGACGCACCATCACACCGCAGTTCATGCGCGAGCTTGCCGGCGAAATCAAACAGCGCGGGCGGACCCGCCAGGCGGCAGAGCAAAAAGCGCGCCGCTGATGGCGCACCGCCTTGCTCCTGAAGTTGAATCGGAACTTGACAATATCTGGTACTACATTGCCACTGAAAGCGGTAATGTCGAAATTGCCGACCGTCTGATTGATTCCATCGCTTCATCCTCCTGGCAGGTTGCTGAAGAGTCGATGCTTGGGCGATTTGAAGGGGGCAGCTTTAGCTGCGCCGTTTTCTTGCCACAAAATACAGCCCCAAAGGGGCGGAAGAGCTTAGCCCAGTGCTTCAGCACTGGGTAGTGTCGAAATAAAGATCGAGCCCCTTCAGGGACGGCACGGTTCCAGGAGAAACTCTTGCGACGATACGCTATGCTTATTGCCGTTCTGCTGACCGCGTCGGCAATTGGAAACTGCAACTCGGCCAAGCTGGTGGCCAGCGTGAAGAATCCCAGCTACTCCGGACAGCGCTTCAAGAAGGTGCTGGTGATTGGCATGAGCGACGATCCCGCAATTCGCTCCGACTTCGAAGACGCGCTGGCCACTAAACTTGCGCGCGACGGAGTTGAGGCCATCCCCGGCCATTCCATCCTGCTGCGGCCCGACTCGGCCAACATGGACATGGACTATCTGAAGGCGCAGATTCGCGAGCACCATATCGAAGCTGTCCTGTTGACGCGGCTGGTGAAGGTGGACAAGAGCATCACCTACATTCCTGGACACAGCTACACAGTCCCTTATCCGTATTACAACTCGTTCTACGGCTATTACCCCATGGCGTACCGGCAGGTCTATTCGCCCGACTATCTGCGCGAGGACAAGACGGTGCGTGTCGAAACCAATCTCTACGCCACCGCAACGCCGGAGGGAGAACTAGTCTGGACAGGCATCAGCGATAGCTTTAATCCGAACTCGGCGAAGAAGGCAATCAACGGCGTGGTGAAAGTGGTGGTGAAGGATCTGGAGAAGGAAGGAATTTTCTGAGTTCTGCTCCGCAATAAGCTTGGCGCGAACCAGGGCGATATTTGGGAGTTTGATTTATACGCTATTCGCGTATAATCGCCGTAGTGGAATTTTTTGAAGCGCCCGCATTCACCAGAAACATCGCTGCCTATCTCGACGACGATCAATACCGTGGTCTTCAGGAGGCTCTTGCCCAAAACCCCGAATTGGGCGATGTGATGCCACAGACTGGCGGCTTCAGAAAGCTCCGCTTTGGTGACCCGCGCCGAAGCAAGGGCAAACGGGGGCGGTCTGCGGGTCATATATTTCTGGTTCCCTGAGGACGACCAAATCTGGCTCATGACGATCTACGGCAAGGACGAGTCTGACGACCTGACGGCGGAGCAGAAAAGATCTTTGAAGCGCGCGATTGAGGCCGAAACCGCACGCCGCCGCAAGCGACGGCCACGGAGAACACAATGAAGGCAAAGCGAAACATCTTCGACGAGTTGATGGAGGGCGTGCACTCGATGCAGGCGCAGAGCCAGCGGAAGATCACGCTCCGTAGCTACAAACTGGAAGCGAAGCCGCTTCGCCAGGTGAGCCCGGCATTTATCCGCAAGACCAGGGCCAAGCTGAAGCTGTCGCGCGGAGTTTTCGCACGCAAGCTGTACACCAACGTTCGCACTCTGGAGAACTGGGAACAAGGCCGTGGTAAACCCAACGCGCAGGCTATCGCGCTGCTGCGCCTGGTCAACCACTATCCCGACACGCTTGCCCGCCTGGATCGGGTGGCGGGAGGCGAATAGCGGGCACACCTTGCTATGCAGGCAAAGGGTTGGGGTACCGTTAATCCGTTCAGGATTGTGCTCGACACAATATCCTAGAAGTGGGATAATCATGACACGGACGCCCGTACCGGGCGAAAAGCCGCTTTATTGGGTCGGCTCTTCGCTGAAAGACATTACTCGATTCCCTTCCGACGTTCAGCGCAGCGTCGGATTTGCGTTGAGCGCCGCGCAGTACGGAGGCAAACACCGGGCAGCTAAACCGTGGAAGGGCGAAGGGCGGGGAATTCTGGAGGTTGTCAAGAACTATGACGGCGACACGTACCGGGCGATCTACACAGTCCGCTTTGCACAGGCCGTCTATGTTTTGCACGTCTTTCAGAAGAAGTCGCTGCGCGGGATCGAGACCAGGCAATCCGATGTTGCCCTGGTGCACGATCGTCTAAAGCTGGCGCAACGGGACTACGAGGAGAGATATGGCTAAAGCAACCAGGGAACGAGTGCTGCCCAGCAGCGGCAATGTGTTTGCCGACATGCGGCTGCCGGATGCCGCAGAACTCGACACCAAAGCCCGTCTTGGAGCCGCCATCAATAGGATCGTGGAACGGCGTAGGCTTACCCAGGCCGAAGTCGCGATGGCGCTCGAAATCAATCAGCCGAAGGTCTCCGCCCTGCTGCATTACAAGCTGGAAGGCTTCTCCGTGGAGCGGCTGATGCGCTTTTTAGTGGCGCTCGGGCAGGATGTCGAAATCGTTGTGAAAGCCAAGCCCCGCACTCGGTCTGCGCGAATCGCGGTCTGCGCGGCCTGATTCTGCCTCGTACTGGATGCCCATTCTCTTCGTCTTCTCGATTGCCCACCCTATTCACCTTCGTTTGACGAATGGGGTGGGAGTCAGCTTAACCTTCGCTGCATTGGTATGCGAGGATCGCACGGTGCGCGTCGAAACCAATCTCTACGCCACCGCTACACCGGAGGGAGAACTCGTCTGGACAGGCATCAGCGACAGCTTCAATCCCAACTCAGCGAAGAAGGCAATCAACGGCGTGGTGAAAGTGGTGGTGAAGGATTTGGAGAAAGAGGGGATTTTCTGATCGGAGAGCCGTTCGGGATTCCCACGCTGCCGCTGCGCGACGAGGAGGGGCGCCCGGCAAGAAAACTGTTACCTCAATTTCTTCGAAGGCGTCACCGGCAGTAGAAAAAGCCGGAGCTGGTTGGCTCCGGCTTCGATTCAACCGCGGCGAATTTACTGGCTCAGTTTGCGACGAATCACACCAAACGCTCCAACCAAGCCGGTGCCGAGCAGCAACAGCGAGCTGGGCTCAGGGGTAGTGCCCCCGCCCAAGTCACCCGAGACCGTTCCGTCCATCCGAACGCCTTCCAGGAACTGGTCACTCGAGGTAATTGTTATCGTGATGGTGTTTAGGCCGACCACAAAGTCACCGCTGCTGGCGTCCACTGAAAATGGAGTTAAGCTTCCCCAATTCCCTGAACCAAGCGACGAAATTAGATTTCCGTTCAGAGACAAGGTCCCTCCATCATCGATAGCCCACCCACCTGAGAAGGAGGCATTCGTGGTGTCGAGTAAACTGAAAGTAGTGGTGAAGCTGTACGGTGCGGGGCCGTTATTGGTCACAAACGCGTTCCTCGCGATCCAGTCCGAATTAGGACCGTTCGGGAGCCAGCCGCCGAACCAATCGGGGTCCTGCGGCATCACGACTTGCGCAGGCGTAAACTGGCCGCTCGCCTGCTGTACCAGCCAGTGCGCATCAAATCCGCCGTCGGCAGTGATGAGGTGTCCACTGGCATCCAAGCCCGTGGACACGTTAGCCGTGCCGGCAAAGGCCGAGACAGCACATAACAGAAATACCACTAACCCAAGTTTTTTCATTGATCCATTCCTTTTCAAGCTTTTAGAGTCGTCTGTAAGAGGCCTGAAGACCGCGGGCAATCCAAAATGTTGGCTCTGGCTGGCATTAGGCTCAACCGTTACTTCATAGCGAACGAGGCCAAGCTAAAGCGGCGAACTCGCGTCTGCTTTCTCCCCAATTGCTGCCCTGCATTGCCCTGTATGGGGGAGCACCCCGTCATCGCGCAGGGGGAAGCGTGATGACCGGCACTGCATTAGCGGCTTCGTTCGCTCTGTCGTATAGTTATGTTCATTTCTGAAACCTTGAGCAACAGGTATTGCGTGACATTTTGGGACATTCCGGGACATCACGAGCCATGAGTGACCTGGACGAGGCGAAAAACCAGAATCGGCGGCTGGACTCCTGGAAGGAGATCGCCGCCTTCTTCCGTCGCGATGAGCGCACCGTCAAGCGCTGGGAAAAGGAACGAGGGCTGCCCGTCCATCGCTTGCAAGGTAGTGCGACGGGAAGGGTTTACGCCTATTCCGATGAACTGCTGCAGTGGATGAAGTCGCCAGTGTCCGCCGTACCGGTGGCTTCGACCATGGAACCCGCGGCAGTTGACCTCGCTTCCGCAGCCGTAGAAGTCCCGCAGCCTACGCCTCTTCCTCCGGCAGCACCGCAGCAAGGTGAGCAGAACCTACGTCGTCGTGCGTCGGACAAAGTCCGTCCAGCACGAAAGAGGTGGCTGGTTGGAGCTTTGGTGCTGGCCGCCCTGCTTGTCGTCACCGGCGGGGTTCTATATTTCAAGTGGGCGCCGTCGCGCTCCGTCCGGCAGGACGTCTCCACGGGAAAGTCGCTCGCCGCCAGCCATACCCCTAATGCTGAGGCGCGGGATTTCTATCTCAAGGGCCGATATGAATGGGACAAGCGCACCCCCGAATCTCTGAACAAAGCGGTCGATTACTTCACCCAGGCAATCGTCCACGATCCCAACTACGCGCAGGCCTACGTGGGATTGTCCGATTGTTACAACCTACTTCGCGAATACAGCGCAATGTCGCCAGAAGAAGCCTATCCGCGCGCGCTGGCGGCCGCCAGGAAAGCTGTGGAGTTGGACGACTCTTCCGCCGAAGCGCATACCTCGCTGGCATTTGCCACTTTTTATGGCAGCTTCGATGCCGCCGGCGCGGAGCGCGAGTTTCGCCGGGCCCTTGCCTTAAACCCTAACGACGCCAGCGCACATCACTGGTATGCGACATTCCTGTTCGCCGAAGGGCATTATCCGGAAGCTCTGAACCAAATCGAGCTAGCCCAGCAACTCGATCCAGCCTCCAACGCGATCCTGGCCGATAAGGGCCTGATTCTTCTCCATGCCGGTCGGAGGGAACAGGGAGTCGCGTTACTCAAACAACTGGAGAGCACCGAACCTACATTTCTTTCGACCTATCGTTACCTGCAAACCGCGGCCCTCATGAACAAGGACTACCCGGCGTACCTGGAGGCGGCGGAACGAGTGGCGCGACTATCGCACAACGAGCGAAAGCTCGCCATCGTAAAGGCCGGCGAAAAGGGCTTCAACCGAGGCCAGGGCCGGGGCATGTTCGAGAGCATGCTTGAGGAGCAGAAGAAACTCTACGCCGAAGGACTCCTCCCAGCGTACGACCTGGCGCAAACCTATGCTTTCCTGGGCAATAAGTCCGAAGCGCTGGCGTATCTCCAACTGGCCTACGACCATCACGAATTAGGACTGACATCCATCCGTAATAATCTTGCCTTCGAAGAGCTCCACGGCGATCCAGCCTTTCGCAAGTTGGTAACGCAGGTCGGGCTGCCTGCCTTGCCATAACGACTGTGGGTGTACAGAGATCCCCGCCCCAAGTACAACGACTCCCATGTTAGTGTCCAAACGAACGGACGCGAACCTGATGGGATAAGAACGAAGGCTTCAGCGGACTCGGTATGCTTGGTTTGTGAGGACCAGCTCGGAGTCAGGAGAAGCCTTCATGATGATTGTAGGGTGTGATTTCCATCCGCAGTGGCAGCAAGTTGCGATTTTCGATCCGGCCAGCGGCGAAATCGTGGAACGCAAACTGGTCAACGGTAGCGGCGAGGCCAAGGAGTTTTACCGCGGCTTACCGGTACCTTCGTTGGTGGGCGTGGAGAGTTGTGGCAACAGTCAGTGGTTCGTAGAGTTGCTGGAGCAGTTGGGACACGAGGTATGGGTGGGCGATGCGGCGCAGATTCGGGCCAGCTATGTGCGTAAGCAGAAGACGGATCGGCGCGACGCGGCGCACATTCTGAAGCTGCTCATAGAAGGTCGTTTCCCACGGCTATGGAGGCCGGATGCCGAGGTGCGCGATCTGCGTCAGCTGCTGATCCATCGTCATCGTCTGGTGCAGATTCGTACGCGAGTGAAGAACGGGTTGCAGCACTTGGCGATGAATCGCGGAATGCAGAAGAAGAATAAGCTGTGGAGCGCAGCCGGACAGCGGGCTTTTCTGGCGTTACCGCTGCCCGGTTGGGCGCGGTGCCGGCGGGAAGATCTGCTGGCGCTGTTGGCCAAGCTGGACGAGCAAATCCGGCCCCTGGAGGCAGCGGTGGAGAAAGCGGCGTTTGCCCACCCGCAAGCGCGGCTGCTGATGACGCAGCCGGGAGTGGGTGCGATCACGGCGCTGGCGTTCGTGGTGACCATCGGCACGGCCGACCGGTTTCCGCGGGGCAAGCAGGTAGCCAGCTATCTGGGATTGATTCCGCGCGAACACAGTTCGGGCGGCCAACAACGGCTGGGGGCGATCAGCAAACAGGGCAACGGGTTCCTGCGCATGTTGCTGGTGGAAGCGGCGCAGACGGCGGTTCGCCTGGATGAAGGGCTGCGCAAGAAGTATCAGCACCGTTGCCATCGCAAGGCCAAGGGCGTAGCCAAGGTGGCGGCGGCACGCAAGTTGGCGGTACGACTCTACTGGATGCTGCGCACCCATACCCCGTATCCAGAGATCGTTCATAACGAGAGTAGCTCGCGGTGCCCCATGGCCGGCACAAGCTAGGCCGCGAACCTGATTGGGCGCTCTCGCATCCAGCGGACCGGTGCAAAAGACGCGCTGGCGCGCTTGGAAAACGAAACAGCCGTTTTCCACTTTCGCACCGGCGACGGCGGCTGGATGTTCGCAAAAAGCATCATGGCTGAAAGCAAAAGCCGTATCGATGGGTGGTGGAACGAGTGGTTCCACCGCAGATGAGCAGCGAGTCATGTTCCAGAGTCTTGGTCCTCACAACCCAACTCTGGCGTCTCCTCCAGCGGGGCTCGCGCACCGCCCAGGAAAAGCTCGCGCTTGACAACGCCTTCGTTCTTATCGATGGGGCACCAGTCTTCAGGGCCGATTTGTGGTCTGGCTGTTCGCGTGTGACGTGAATTTGCGCAGCACGAATTCTTGGAAGACGCCGCCCACGGCACGGCCGGCGATCCCAACTAGCGCGTTCTGGACCACCAATCCGCCGCTACGATCGCTTTCGGGATAGTACAAAGAAGTAAGACTGCTGTTGGCGAAACTGCCGATGATACCGGAGTAGTTGGGCTGCCAGCGACCATTGTCGCCCTTGCGCATGATCGCGTGGCTGAGAGCGTGCCCCAGCCGCGAGCGAGTTGTGCCGGTGCCTTGATAAAAATAGCGAGGATCCTGTTTCAGCAGCGACGCCAGAATAGCGTCATCAATAAAAGCTCCGGTAACTAGCCCGGCGTAAGCCACCGAGAACCGTTTTCCATAGCCTCCGGCCTCTTGTCCAAGCCCGCCATAATCATTGGTAGCCTGTTCAATTCCTGCTAACGTACCCGCCCCCAGGATTGAGACGGGATCGGAGACCGACCTCCAGGCAAGCTGGAACTTCTGCTTGGCGCTCAGCGGAGCTGCATCGGGAATATAGCTGACGTAAAAATTAGGAACGATGCCGAGTACCCGCTGCTTCTCCTCCTGCTTAATCTGGATCTGCGCCACTTGCTCGGCCGTCACTCCGACTTGCACCGTCGTCGTCGCCGGCGCAACCTTCAGGACCATCCCCGGCACCAGAAATGCCTCCCCCGATTGCAACGAGCCCGTGAAAATCTTTGTTTCGAAGCCGGGAGCTGTGATGGTGAGCTGAAACGAACCAGGGGCGAGATTGCCGAAAGTAAATTGCCCATTGTCACCGGAGGACACTTGCTGAGCCTGCGGCTGATCCGGGCGCGTCAGCTCTACCTGGGCTCCCACGGCGACCGCGCCACCTTGCTCAAGCACGGTGCCAGAGATGCTGCCACCAGGTTGAGAGCCAGTCTGTCCCGAGGACGTGTCCGGCGCTTGAGAGGTTTGCTGCGTCGGGGTGGTACTTTGTTGCGGCAAACTTGATGGCTGCTGGGCGTGAGCTACGGCTACCAACAACAACATACATGACAGCACCGAACCTGACAGGGCCCTCACCCTGCCCATGGAATCCATTTCACGCTCATAAGGTCGATATGACATGCCCGCCCACACCTGAGTCACTCTAGCAGTTTAAGTCCACGAATGCGGTTACTGCAGAATGAAGACTTTGTCATCTCGATGTAAGGCTGGTATCAGCTGGTGCACCAGATTCGCCCCTCGGTTGGGCTAACCTGGGTTCAGAGAAACCTACTTCATTCTGGCAAAAACGCTACTACGACGTAAGGGATACGCGGGAGTTCGCGGTGCAGTTGCGCAACACCGGGGTTCCCAGCGAGCGCCGGTGTAGCACCGTCGGGGTCCTAGACCGGACTTCGTGAAAATCGACATGGTGAAGGAAGAAGACTGGAACTGGAGCAGCTTCCGACACTATGCTTTCCGCGAGAACGGAGTGGTCGAGATCGAGTCGGATAAATGGCCGAAATCGTTGCAAAGGTGCAAGGACGCAATCTTCAGCCAAAAGCCTGCTCTAGCTCCGCGAAGTTGCGTAAAGGCGTCCTGATCGTAGCCGATTTCGACACTGTTCGCATCTAGCGATTCATCTTTGGCCTTCAGCATTGCTGCTTTCTGCTTAAGCCTTTTGCGGGTTTGTCGAGTCGATACATACAACAAAACGTATTGCAAGAGATCGAACAGGAGCGTCGCGAGTGCCAGCGCAGCAATTAACAGGAGACGAAATTGGACCCAATTGGGTAACTGCGCGCCTTCGCTATTTGGTTTCACAGCGCTGAGCCCCGTAACCAAAAGACCGCCAGCGAAGGCCTTCTAGTGGAACATTCGCTCTAAGTGCAGAGCGAGTTGGTGGCATCCTTTTGCGACATATTTTGATTCGATGTCCGCGAGCGTTTTCTCCCTGTCTAGCGCGTATTTCGCATCCTGCCTTAGGAATCCCCCTTTGTATTCCATGACGGCAATGATGTGACCTTTCAATAGAAGACCATCAAACGACTTATCGCCGTTCTTCCAACTAATATCTGATAAGAACACGTTTCCGTGCCGTCCCTGCAGGCCCGCAAAAAGCCACCCGACGTATTTTTCAAATAGCAAGCCCCATGCAGAAAACAAATGCCTCCTCTCTTGCGGAGTGTTTAAGCCATCGTGAATCAACCAGTGAACCCCAGCAAACATTTTTTCCACGAGCAGCGCGGTGTCAAGGCATGTAATTGCATACTCGTTAATCTGGCAAAGAGGACGAGCCTTTATCGGCACGAGGTCGACCCGCGGGTCAACTGGCCTTTGCTGAGTAATCCTACGGCGAGCGTTCTAACCTGAGTGCTTACCTTGTCGGTTACGACATCCAATCGAGCAATTAGCTGCGCATCGGTGGGCACGGTGCTCCTTAGGAATTTATCAATGGGCCGCCCCAATCGTCATCTCGTCTCTTTCTGACTCTGCCGATTCGCTCTGCCCGGCGCTGCTTCATCATCTGGGAGATGCGCTTGCGCGAAGCCGCACTCATGTGGCGGCGTTTGCGCTTGGTTCCAGTGCTAGCGGCTGGTCTTTCGCGACGAGTGGCTCGAACTGAGCCCTTACTAGTATTGAGATGGCTTTGTCGAGACGTTCACGTTCTTGCTTGAGATCAGCAATTGTTTTCATGAACTATCCATGTAGACTCTTTGATGGACAGGGGTTCATGGTGCACCATGGCAAATTCTACCCGCAACCGTCACCCGCGCGTGGTTAACAAGCGTTTGGCGGCTTAAGCCTAGACCTACTTTTCCAGCTCTGCGCTCAGTTTGATCTCGCCGCCGCTGACCTTTAGTTTGCGCTCCCACGGTTTATAGCCCGACTTTTTGACAATCACCACATGTTCGCCGGGAGCTAGCTCGACCACCGAAGGCGTGTTCCCGACGAAGCTGCCGTCAATCTCGATATCAGCGGCTTCCGGCGTGGAGAATACGCTGACCTTCGGAACAGGAATCGGAGCAGCCACGCTCTTGCTCGATACCTCGGCCGCGGGAACAACCGATGCCACGGCCGCGGGAGGCTTGGTCGCAGCAGCCCGAATCTGCGTTGCGTGCGCAGACCAATCTTTGGCGATTCCTTCGCAGGCGTCCTGAACCGAGCCGCCCAGCGATAGCGTGGAGTGGCTCACGACAACGTCTCCCGACGCCTTCTGAAAGACTGCGACCTTGTCCTTGTGCCGCAGCCATCCCTTACCGCCTTCATGATCGAGCAGCACGATGTAGTCGGCCATGTCCTGCTTGTTGTTCACCATGACCTGCGGGCAGCGCTCGCCAAAGGTCTTGACGATCTCTGCCGTTTGCGGACGCGCGCCGCCCGAGGTTGCCGCCCCCCATGTCCCGTTGGCGCCTCCGCCTCCGCCAGATATCTCCCATGATTGGCTGTCGGTAATGAAGACGCGTGGCTTGTCGGTTGTGGACGGCGGAGAAGCGGGCGGATTTTGAGCGAACGTCGCGGCGCTGATAGTAAGGCAGAATAGTAGGGCACAAATCGGACGGCCAGTGGAATGCATCATTCCTCCGATGGAGGCAGCCGCCTTGGTGGCGTGGGCGCAAAACCGCGGTTGCGGCCGCGAGTAGGGAGCAAGATCATTCTCCGCCTCGACCAGCAGCGGTGCAATGACCAAATTGGGCAAGGCTGAACGGCTGTCCCATATTAGAACTGGGTTGGGAGTGAAGCCCAAGAAATCACGCACTGTCATCCCGGCGGGGGCCTCAATAAGTTAATGTTTGTCATCCCGAGGGAGGACTTCAGTCCGAGTGGAGGGACCTGCTGTCATCCGCAGGAGCAAGTGCTCAAGTTGGTTCGGGATGGTTGCAAACCGCGCTGTGAACAGATAGTCTCCTAGTCGTTTCACGCTTCGTCCGATTGAAATAAACCAACCTGCTGTCAGTGCGCATCATCGCACCTTGGGCCCAGTACAAACTTCAACTAGCGGAGGAAGTATGTTCATTCTTTGGTGGATCATCGTAGGTCTGATCGCTGGCTGGATCACAGGCAAAATCATGAAAGGCTCCGGCTACGGAGCAATAATGGACATCGTGGTTGGCATCGTCGGTGCCATCATCGGCGGTTTCATCATGCGGGCGCTCGGCTTTTCCGGGCAAGGCGGCATGATTTACACCATCATCGTCGCCGTAATCGGCGCGGTGATTTTGACGTGGATCGTCAGGCTGGTGAGCGGGCGAAAGTGATTTCGTCTTGAACGTTGGATAAAGCACCGGCGCACCGCCCGGTGCTTTTTCTGTTGGAAGCAATGTCAGTCCTTTGGCTGTCTTCTCCCGGCGGGTCGAGATCGCTTTCAAGGACCGCTGAAAAAGTCTGCGAACACTCCCTGGTGGGAGCCCCTGCTTCAGCAGGGGGCTGGACTTCAGTCCAGCGAAAAAGCGTTCGATCTCATAAATGGGCTTCAGCCATGGTTTTTCCGATCTCCGGCGCTAAAGCGCAAGATCAAGTGCAAGCTCTTCCCGGAGCGCTGAAGCTCTCCTTCCCCCGCATAAATGCGGGGGCTCCCACCAAAAAGCACGTTCCACCAGTTACGGTCTGGAGCGTGGAACGCTCCGGGGAGGCACGACCTCCAGGACTGAAAGTCGTCCCCTGATACGACGCTGACCTGCGCCTCGTTTTGGCACACGCTCTGGGAGGATCCTCAGCCCTTACCCGGCCGTCCGCATCCGGCTGCGCTGATAGAAAAACGACACGGCCAGCAGAATCGCGCCGAGGACGATGAACGCAGCGATGCGATAGCCGCGCTCCAGCGTGCTGATGTCGACGACAAACACCTTGAACACGGTCATCACCAGCAGAACAATGGCCTGCCAGCGAATGAAGGCCGAGCGCTTCCAGAAGCCGATCAACATCAAGCCGCCGCCGTAGGCCATCCACACCGCGGAATAGGCAAAGTCGCGCACGGTCACGATGCTGCGCCGCTCGTTGCCGGAGTACGCCGCCGCTAGTTGCGGCTGGAAGTATCCCATCACCTCGAAGTGGAGTGCGACCAGCGCCAGAAGGTTGATACCGATGATCGCCGCTCCCGCCCACTGGCGATTGCCGGCGCCGCCTTCGCGGGTGGCGAAATAAGCCAATACCGCCAGCGCGACGATCGCCACCAGGTAGAGCCCGAATCGAGGGTTGATCAGCAGCGGCTGCCGACTGAATGAATCCACCCAGATCAGCCGCCCGACCCCGAGCAGAAACGCGCCGGTGCCGAGAATGCGCAGCAGCATACTCGCGGCGCGATGCGCAGCCCAGAAGAGCGCTCCGGCTTCGACGATCCAGCCCAGGGTGTTCCAGTAGCTTTCCAACTTGATCGGGATGGCGACAGTGAGGAAGCCGACACCCAGCGCAAGATACAACGGTCCGAACAGCGGATGGGCGCTGCCTTCACGCGTTTGCAAAGCGCGAGTGAGGACGAAAAACAGAACTGCAACTGCAACCGTGAGCCAAGCCAACTCAAAGCGGTAGTGGTCGTCAAGCATCGAGTAGGTGGCTGCGAAATAGAGGCTGGCATTCAGCAGCGCCAGCACGACCAGTATGTTCGGATATCGCCGCTCGGTGCCGGATTTGCGTCCCAGGAATGGCGCCCCCGCGTAGAGCAGGAAGAAGAAGCTGGCGAAAGCCAGGGTGGTTGCCAGTTGGGACTCGTCGTAATAGGCGGATGCCCACGCCGCGAAGAGCAACGTCGTCCCCACGAAGCTACCGAACAGCAACCGCTGCCAGCCTCGGATGGCGACTATCCACACCGCGCCGAGATCAAGCAGTGCCACGTACGCCAGCAATGCGATCTCGTGATTTTGATGGGTAGAGGCCAGCACTGGGGTCAGGAACCCGCCGACGAGCGCGAAGGCTGCGAGTAGTTCCGAATCCTGGCGCAGCGACATGGCCGCCAAGGTCGCTGTGACCAGCAGCATCGCGACGAAGGCCGCTGCCGCCGGCAAGAGGTCATAGAACTGGAAGGCCGCCCACAGCGACAGATACAACGCGCCGAAGCCGATGGCCTTCATGGAATACGCGAAGGCGGTGAAGCTGCGTCTGCGAAAGCGTTCGCTCCACACGATGAGCGCGATGCCGGTGACGATGCCGATCGCCACGCGCGTGCCCGCGCCGATCCAATTGTTTTCCATGGCGAGCTTGAGAAAGTACGACAAGCCAACCAGCACGGCGACGATGCCGACGCGGTTCAACCATTGGCCGCCAATGCGCGTCTCCAGGGAGACGTCGGCTCTTGCTGGCGGAGCTGGAGCCTGCGGGATGAGCTGAGGAGCGACTTGTTCGTGAGAGTCAGCCTTAGTTGAGGTCAACTGAGCCACGGCAGGCAACGGTTCGGGCCCTGCAGATTTTGTGGGCGACGGCGTGCTGCTTTCTTCCTCGCGACTGCCGGTGCCGTCGGTCCGCAGCAACTGCTCCAGGCGGAATATTCGTCGCGTAAGCTCCGCTACCTGCTGTCTTAATTGTTGGAGTTCTGCGGATTGCTTGGAGTCCCACACGCTGCGGCACCGATGACTGGGCTTACAATACGCGAAAGCCAAAGGCCAGGCAAAACAGTGGAGCGAGGCTAAGCATGCGCACAGAGGAGCGGCGATGAAGTTTCATACCGAATATCTGACCTTCAACACCAGGAAACATCGCGAATATATTCACATCACGCCGCAGGTCGATGAGGCGCTACGCAAGAGTGGCATCCAGGAGGGCATGGTGCTGGTTTCGGCCATGCACATTACGGCGGGCGTGTACGTCAACGACAACGAAAGCGGCCTCATTCACGATATCGACAAATGGTTGGAGGAGTTGGCGCCGTTTCGTGAGGACTACCGGCATCACCAGACCGGAGAGAGCAACGGAGACTCGCACTTGAAGTCGATGCTTGTTCATCATGAGGTCATTGTGCCGGTGACTGCGGGCAAATTGGATCTAGGTCCGTGGCAGCGCGTGTTCTATGCCGAGTTCGACGGGCAGAGGAAGAAGCGGCTGATCATCAAGGTGATGGGGGAGTAGTGGGCCGAATTGATTACGGGCGGCGCCAAAGTGCAGATCTCTCGCGGGCTAAAGCCCGCTCCAGAGGACAAGAGGGGAAGCTCTACGGCGTACCTAAAGGTACGCCCCTTCAAATGCCGCCGAGAGCAAGCTGTTTAGCCGCTGAGGAAACTCGCACTCCATTGCAAAGCGAAGTCCCTCCGTGGCTAAAGCCAATGCCAATGAGAGCCGCATACGGCGCGGCTGAAGGCGCGCCCCTTCATTCGAACGGACGCGCGCAAAAAAGCCCCGCCACGTCCGGCGGGCCTTCTCATTTACAAGAGCGTCGTCTAGAACGTGAACGCCACTCCGCCGCGAACGCTGCGGGCCGACTGCATCAGGTACACGGTCTTGCCGTCGGGGCCGACTACCGGCACGTAGCCCTGGGCCAGCAGGTTGCGCAGATCGACCAGCGCTTCCATGTTGCCGGGCATGAAATGCATGTGCGGCAGCGGTTGACGAATGAAGAGGTTGAAGAAGGCATCGTTCTGTCCTGCCGATGCGTTGAACAGATCAACCGGAGTCAAGGTATTGTCGCCGCTCGTCCAGCGATAGGACGCGATCCAGCGTGTCTTACAGCGTGGTACTCGACCATTCAACTGGAGAGCCGCGGAGTGTCGCCAGCCGTGTTGCAGGCTGCTGCGCACCACGCTCCAATCCACGTTGGGCTGCTCCAGATCGAGGACCCCGCCGTAGGCGTAATCCAATGTCGCAGTGAGCGTGTCCGACAAGCGGCGCTGAAACACCAGCCGTATCCCCTGGGCCTCAAGCGCGCCGCCGTTGTAGCTGAAAGTGCCGGAGTACACGTCGGGCAAAATGTCGCCGGGATTAAAGCCGATGTCACCAACACCGAGTAACGCGGGGTCCTTGACGCGATCGTTGAAATAGGCGACCTGCACTTTGTTATTCCCGGCACGTTGCGAAAGCGAAACCTCATGGTGATGCGCGTTCTCCAGCAGTGGCTGGCCATCGACCATGGTCATGCGAGGATTGGCCTCGCTGAGTTCTGCCGGAGTTGAGTCGAAGCCTCGGGCGGCGTCGCTATCGGGTTCGCTGGTGGCGTAACGATACTCAAGGATGGTGTTGGAGGTCAGGTGCCAATCGGCGATGATCGAGGGGCGAAACGCCATCGCGCCGTGGCCCAGAAATTGAATATTCTGCGCCTCTCCACCAAATTGAATGTCGAGAGAATCGCCAATCGAGAAGCCGTCGGAGTAGGACATCGCCACTGCGTCCAAAGATCCGCGATGCGGTACGGCGTCGGGACTGGAGAAGCGCCGGACAATCAGCGCAATCGTGGGAGTCCAACCTTCGATTGGCGGGCCGGCTGAAGGAGGCGCGAATGACGCCATCAGGCGTACCCGTGGCGTATCCCAGATTTCCTTCCAGGCCGACTGTGGAGGTACGAAAGACCGAATGCTCGACCATGAAGGCCGTGCCTAAGTCCGACGCGCTGCCATACCCCTGGCTGGTACCGCCGGCCATAAACGCCAGGGTCCCACTGCCAGCCTTGTCCTGCGCCGCAGTTTCCACCACCACGGGCGTTCCGTCGTCAAAGCGCAGAATCGGCCGATTGGAGTCCGAGCGCAGGGTCCACTTCCAACTATCGTCCTCATTGTTGCCCTGTTTGAGAGGCGGAAGCATGTGGACGGCTTCGAACAAAGTATTCAACGTGATGTTGATGACCTTACTGGCGCCGGCTACCAACGCAACATCCTCGCGCACGGCGGGAAGAAAGGACGGCGCGGATACGCGCAAGTCATAGCTGCCGGGCAGCAGCCCGCTCAAGGTGAAGAAACCCTTGGCATCGGTATAGACCACCTGGTTCTGCCCAGCTGTGCCGAGCAGTTCGACGGTAGCGCCCATTTGCGCCACACCGGCCGAGTTCTTGACGTATCCGGTTATCGAAGCCGGATTGGACCCCGCCGCGGCAACGCACAGCGCGATCACCACCGTCAACCAACCCAGTATTCGCGTCATCACTCAAACCTCCTGTCAGAGGTCCCCGGGATCACAAATACTGCGGGCGGAAACTCCCGTCCGCGGGCCCGTACTGCCATCATCCTAATCCTATTCAACCGCAAATCGCACCGATGGAGCGATCTGTTGTTTGGAAATGTTGTCGTCAACCTTTACGGTCAGCTTATAAATGCCCGGTTGAAAGGTGTTCAACGCCAGGCCCTTCTCCAGGGTGATCTGGTCTCCCACGTTGCCCATGCTTTCCGTGGACTCCGAGGAGTGCAGCACCGACTGGTTGTTGGCCATATTCACAATGTCATATTCAATATTGGCGGAAGGCTTCTTGGTCTTCTCGTCTGCCTGAAGATTATAGACCTGCATCCACAGATTCATGCGCTGATCGCGCTTAAAACTCGCGGGCTTTCCGTCCGGCGCATCCAGATGCGGGTAAGCGAGCTTGGTCTCTCCGATGACGAAACTTCCGGAGCCCACACTCTTGGTGGCCACCTTGTCCAGGTGGTCAGCCAGAATCATGGACGAAGACGCCAGTTTGTCCTCGCTGAATTCCGGAACCAGAACGCCGTGGCTCCAGGTTCCCACGCGATCGCCATTTACGTCTTTCACCACTACGTCAAAGCGGTAACGGCCGGGACGCAGCGGAATCGCTTTCCAATAGAGCGAGGAATGCTCCATGGTTTTTTCCAGCAGTTCGGTTGGTACGTCCACCTGCACGGTGTCTTCGAAGGTCTGGGCGATCTTCCCTGTCATACCGGTCACACGCCCGAAGATATTCACGGTGCCGCGTTGTATGCCATCCTTGGCGGCAAAGGTAACGTCTTTGTTCTTGATCTGCAACGTTACCGGAACCAGCACCGTATCGTCCGTGACCTTCACAAAGTCGGTGCGGATCTCGAACGGCATCAGGTTAACGTTGATCTTGTGACTTACGACCTCTTCCAGGTCCTTGAATTTGACCTTGGGCGGCGCGTTGACCTTGGCCAGGGTTTCCAGTTTGGTGAATTCATTTTGGTTCTGCAGCTGCTGCTCCGGACCGGGGTTGGCCCCGAAGCCGCCGTCCATTCGCTGGCCTTTGTTCGACAGGCCCTGCTGCTCGTAAAGGGTCAGACCGCCTCCCGGAGTGTGCAACAAAGCGTCCTTCTCATTGGGATCGATGGTCAGGTGATAGTCCCCGCAACTGCAGGTATCAACAAATTCCAGGCTGACTTCCTGGCCGACTCCTTCGAGATATCGGTACCGCCAATCTTCGAAAGGATAGGTGGAGGTCTCACCGCCACCTTCTTCGATCGGACGTTCGTAGCTGCCGCCCGACGGATGAGCGTCGATCTGATCGGGCGGACCCCACATGATGTAGATACGGCCGCGGTCGGTTCGCCAGCCCGGAATGCCGGCGGCGAAATGTTCGTTGGCATAAGCGATGCGGCGATAATGCTCTTCCTTGAACTCATTCTCTGGCGTGTCGGGAGTGGGATCGCGACGCAGCCAGAACTGTTCGATAAACTGGTCACGCTCTTCGTCGTTGGAAAGCTGTTTGAAGGCGGACATTTCTTCTGGACTGATGATGTAACGCACGTCCTCGTTGAGCCACTTCTTGTAGGTGGAACTCAACTCCTGCTTTAAAGCTTTGGAACTGGCTTTCTTTTGCTTCGCGGTCAGAGGACGCTTCAATGGATCAGTTTGCTGGCTCCCTGTCTGTCCCGCGGCGGGGGTGTCCCCGCTCTTCGTTGCCTGCACCGGCGTGGCGGACTTGTCGCCGCTAAGGGGAGTGGAGCTTTGTGCCTGGCTGCCGGTCTGGCCCGCAGCGGAGGTGCCCGTGCCGTTCGCCGCCTGCGCTGCGGACGCAGAAGACTGGTCACCGCTGGCAGGGGTAGAGCTTTGCGCCACGGCCAAACTGCAGGCCACAACTGCGGCTAAAAACGATAAAAAGAACGGACGAAAAAAACGCAACTTCATGTGTACCAACGGACTCCTGGAGAAACAGTCTGGGTCTTTAAATTGTATGTTCTTGCACGGGCGAAAGCAAGGTTGCCAGCGGAGGATTCGCGGCGGGAAACGCATGGAGCACTCCACTGTCACCAACCCTCGCTGCAATCAAAAGTCGCACTGAATGTGACGAACGCCAGGACAGGAGGTCACAGGTCTAATCTCCCACCAAAAGTTACCCGCCAGGGTTGCCGAGTTAGGGGCTATGGCTATAATGAGTCATCGGAGAGATTCGGACATCGTTTGCCCCGCGAGCTGGCTAATTCCCGGTGTGTTACACCGGCAGCCAAGAAACGCCGAAAGTCTTTGCTTTCTAAAGGAACCTTGGCCCGTCTGACTTCGTACTACGTTGTGGAGTGAACGTGCGCCTGCGTTACGGTTTCTCCATCGAGGACCGATGAAAAACTGGAAGAAACTCGCTCTTATTGCCGGGGGCGTCGTCGTATTGCTGGCCATTGTCGGCTTCACGGTCGAGCAGAGCCGCAAAGGTGTCGTGACGGTGCAGACCGGTAAAGTCGTTCGCGAAGATTTGGTGTCGGTGGTGACCGCCTCGGGCGAGATCAAACCCAAGGTACAGGTCAACATCGGTTCCCAAACGATGGCTAAGATCACGCACTTGTATGTCAAGGAAGGTGATCGGGTCAAGAAGGGGCAGATGCTGGCGGTGCTGGACAACGTTCAGCCCGAGGCTGACGTTTCCATGAATGACTCGGCCCTTAACGCCGCGCGGACTGACGCAGTTGCGGCGCGAGCGGCCGTCAATACGGCGGCGGCCGACCTGAATTCCGCCGAGGCCGAGTACGAACACGCCAAGCTCGATTACGATCGAAACAAGTCTTTGTACGATGCCCAGCTGATCGCCAAATCCGACTACGATACCAAGAAAGCGTCACTGGATACGGCGACTGCACAGTTGGGGATGGCCAAGGCTAAACTCGCCCAGGCCAAGGCCCAGCAGGATTCTGCCCAGGGCCATATCAGCCAGAACAGCGCCATGCTTCGCCACGCCGCCGATGTGCTGAGCAAGACCGAATACCCAGCGCCCTTTGACGGGGTCATCACTAACGTTCCCGTGCGCGAAGGCGAAACTGTTGTCCCCGGCATCCAGAACTCCCCGGGCAGCACTCTGATGACGATTGCCGACATGTCCATAATCACCGCCGAGGTTAAAGTCGACGAGACCGACATCGTGAACGTGCAACTAGGACAGCCGGCCGAGGTGACCATCGACGCAATTCCGAAGCAGAAGTTCAAAGGAACGGTCACCGAGATCGGCAGAAATGCCGTACTGCGCTCGACCGGAGTTTCGACCGCGCAGACCACGTCCAGCAGCCAGGAAGCCAAAGACTTCAAGGTGGTTGTGGCGCTCCAGGATCCGCCGCCGAACCTGTTGCCGGGATTGTCGGCGACGGCGCGCATCACCACCTCTACCCGCGCTAAGGCACTGGCCATTCCGATCCAGGCACTGACCATTCGCCAACGCGCCGA
Organism: uncultured Acidobacteriaceae bacterium; assembly: GCA_963721155.1. GTDB lineage: Bacteria > Acidobacteriota > Terriglobia > Terriglobales > Acidobacteriaceae > Bog-257. Next base: position 731,950 of record CAVRID010000014.1, read on the forward strand.
TCTTGCGACCGACAGTAAAGGAAAGCCGGCTACGGCGCAGGCCGCAGCCCCTACGGATGGGAAAGATCCCAAGGAAGAATTACAAGGCGTGTTTGTTCTCAAGAACAAAAAGGACGCCGTCTTCGTACCTGTAGTCACGGGTATCAGTGGAACCACGGACATTGAAGTGACCAGCGGACTGAGCGAGGGGGACGAGATCGTCACCGGAAGTTACAAGGTGCTCCGGACCCTGCGAAATGGCACTGGCGTGAAGGTTGACAACACGACGGCCAGCAAGAAGGAAGAGTCCTAACCGTTAAGAGGGCAGGGCAGGAGAGCTGGCATCCATGAGCAACCCGAACCAGTTACCCAACGAGGAGAAGAGGATGGCAACCCAATTGGCGAGCCTGGCAGAATCACAGACATCGACCACGCCAGAGCAGTGCATTATTTGTACCGAGGACCTTTGGAAGACGTATGACATGGGTTCGGAGCAGCAGGTTCAAGCGCTGCGTGGAGTCAACGTCCGTATTCAGCCCAATGAGTACGTGGCCATTATGGGGCCTTCCGGTTCGGGCAAGTCCACCTTGATGAACCTCATCGGCTGCCTGGATTCGCCCAGCAAAGGCAACTATTGGCTGAATGGACAGTTGGTCAGCGAACTCGACGACGACGAACTGGCGCGCATTCGCAACAAAGAGATCGGCTTCGTCTTCCAGACCTTCAATCTGCTGGCCCGCGCGACCTCGCTGCACAACGTCGAACTCCCGCTGATCTACGCCGGCATTCCGGCCGAGGAGCGCATCGAACGCGCCCGCCAGACGCTGGCTTCGGTAGGAATGGAATCCAGAATGAACCATAAGCCCAACGAACTGTCAGGCGGACAGCGTCAGCGCGTGGCTATCGCTCGCGCGTTGGTCAACAAGCCGTCGATCATTCTGGCTGACGAGCCCACCGGCAACCTGGACTCGCAAACCGGCGTGGAAATCATGGCGCTCTTCGATCGTCTGCATGAACAGGGCAACACCATCGTCCTGGTTACCCACGAGCACGACATCGCCGAGTACGCCCACCGCGTCATCCACATTCGCGACGGGCAGGTCTTCAGCGACCAGAAAACGGCACGAGCGTAAGTCCAACTCAATTTCAAAACCGTGCGCCGGCATTTGTCGGGCGCTTTTTCGTGCTCCCTAATCGGTGTAGGCTTGAAGCGAGCACATACTACCCATCCGGAACCAGAGGGCCGAATGCCATTGCGGTTGTTTCCCCGTCTTGCACTGTCTATAATTTTCTTGTTGGCCGTCGGCTGTGCGGCACAGGACATTCCGTTTAACGTGGGCCACGCAGAACAAGACACCCGGGCCGAGCAGGTTCGCGCGCTGGTTTCCCAATATTGCCGGCTGGATTACAGCGGAGCCCGCCTGGACCAGCAAGGCTGGACGAAACTGGAGTCCCTCGTCTGGTGGAAGACCAATCCCGACTACCAACAGATTGACGTCATTTCGCGCTATACCGTGGAAACCGCGCCGGTCTTGACTAACGGCAGGTACAGCGTAACCGTTCATTATCGGCGGCTGGGACGATACGAGCCGGGCATAGGGTATTCGCGCATAATGGCAAGTCCCACCGAGGATGTGGAGTACACCGTTACTGCGGTCAAGGACGAATGGCGCATCGACGATGCCGAACCGAATTTTCCTCATCCCTCGCAGGCGGCCATGGTGAAGTGGCTCACTGCGCAGATCAGCAGCTACTCAGGACGCGTCGGCCAAGAGTATTTATGAGGAAGCATTGCGTCAGTTGCAGGCGCCATCTGCGCCGCCGCCCGCCCACTAAGCCATGGCTTCCAGTGTCGCACCTGATAGAACAAAGGCCTCCCGCGCTTGGGAGGCCTCTGCTGTCTAGTAATTTCGGCTTAGCTACTGGGGAGTGACCACCGCGGGAGTTACCTCGGAGCCCGCCGTCCGCACCGGCGTGGCCGCAGGTTTCGCCGCGAAGAATTCATGGTCATAGAGATTGCGGTACAAGCGACCAGCCAACTCTGCCGCCTTGGGCCCAAACGTAGGCCGTCCGCCTTCCAGGAAGACGACGGTCACAATCCGCCCATATTGCGTGTTGGCATAGGAACCGAACCAGCCGAAGCGCGTGCCATCTTTGGAACAGGTGCCCGTCTTGCCCAGCACCGGCTCCTCGATGAAGTTGGTTCGCAGCAACCGCGCCGTTCCGTACTCCACTGCGCCCGACATGCCGTCGGAAATTTCAGGAATCAACGGACCAATATCCAGCTTGCGTTTGACCTTCGGAGTGAAGCTGGTAACCTCTTCGGGAGTGGTGGGATGCTGCAGGTAATACAGTGTGCCGCCGTTGGCGATTGAGCTCATAAGCGCGGCCAACTGCAGCGGGGTCAGAGAAATGCTCTCTCCGAAGGAACACATCTTGCCGACGCCGCCCAGCTTCGCATCGAGCTCGGTCGGGGGGAATGTGCCCAGATTCTCACCGCCAATATGCCATCCCGCAAGTTCGCCCAGCCCGAACTGGTGAGCGTAATAGCTGACCCGCTCGAAGCCCAGCTTGCGGCCCACAGCTTCAAAGTAGGCGTTGTTGGAGTGCGCCAGCGCCGTGGTCAGGTCCACCCGCCAGTACTTGCCCAGCGGAACCTGCGTGTCTTTCGTGATGACGTTTTCGCTCAGCGCCGCTAGCGCCACCGCAACCTTTATGGTCGAGCACGGCTGCGCTCCGGCCGAGAGCGCCAGCTTCTGATTCACCATCGCCAGAATGCGCCCGCTGTCGGGATCGACCGCGACAACGGTGCCATTCATGTTGCCCAACGCCTCTACCGCGGCCGCGCGCACGATAGGATCTTCACCCGCCGTGATGTCGCCTTCCACTTGATTGTCGGCAAAAGAGCTGGCGTAGAAGCGCTCGTAATAATGGTGCCTCTTGTAGACCGCGGGGTGGGTGGAAGCAACCACATGCGTGGAACGATTACGGGTCGCCACGGTTTTGCTGCTGCTGCGCATCCGAGCCATCTTCTTTTGCGCTGACGTGGTCTCGGTAATGTGATGGGTCTTGCTATGTGCCTTGTGGGTGGCGATGGTGGCAGCCGGGGCCTTGGCACATACAAACAGTGCCAATAAAGTATTCATTACGACAATGGCGGACCGCTTTAACATGGATAATCCTGTACTTCCCCGGACTCGCTCACATTTCCCGCTTAAAGAACTCTTGCCTCCACGACCATTTTTTGGTCGCGGGATTTTCCATAGTAGGTATTTTGGATTCCGGATTCAACTCAAAACTGCTCTCGACACAACAAAACAACCCCACCCAACCAAAACAGATGCCAGCACTTAGGCCGGAGTTGCGAAAATCCGGCGACTTGGCGAATGTGACAATCACTCGGCCGCCACTAGTTCCTACTTGATTACTTATCACATTTCGCCTCACTTGGAACCGTAGCAAGGCTGATTCCCCGGCAGATTAGTGCGCTCTTGGGTTGGGCAAATACTCGTTCCAGTTTGGAAGAAGGCTGGCGGACAGTAGTTAGTATGGCGAAATTTGGAGCGAATCGGCTGTGGAGCGGCGGCATTTGAAGGGGCGTACCTTCAGGTACGCCGTCATAGGTCCTTTACATTTGTCATCACGAGCAGGCTTCAGCCCGCGAGGGATCTGCTGTCGTGGGTTTTTCAGCAAACTGGTAAGCCCGCGGTCAAGCGAGAGAAAACGCGAGCCGCGGAGTGGCGCTACGAGCTACGATAAACTCCCCGGGCGCCAGAGCTCTGTAACGGCCCCTCTGAAGCCGGCCTCTTGTCGAATTCCGATAGCTTTTTCTTGCCGACCGAAACTTCCCCAAAAGTGGAGGGTTTCACTCAGTAACAACCCTGAGAATGGTCGTGTAAAAGCGGCTACCCCTCCGAAGTGCAATTCGCCCCTGTCCTTCGGAGGGGATTTTTTCGTTCAGTTCCGGAAGAACTATTCCGCGGTCTTCGGTGGATCGGCCGCTCGCGACCGAATGTACTCCTCGATCACCCGTTCCAGCACTCCCTGCTCCCGCAGAACGTACTCAATCGCATCGCGCACCGCGCCATGGCCGCCTTCATGCGACGTCACGTAGTGGGATTCGTGCAGCACTTCCGGCCGCGCGTTCTTCACGGCAATGGCCAGCCCGCACAACCGCATTACTGGCAAATCGATGACGTCGTCGCCAACATAACAGACCTGCTCGGGCTTCAGGTTTTCCTTCGCCAGGATCTCGTAGAACGCGGATGCCTTGTCCTGCTGCCCTTGATAGACATGCTCGATCTTCAGATCGCGCGCCCGCAGCGCCACCGTTTCAGAAATGCGCTTGGTGATGATGCCCGTCTTAAGGCCTCCGGCACGCGCCAGCGAGAATCCGGTGCCATCGTGCGCATCGAATCCCTTGGCCTCGATCATCGCGCGGCTGGCGAATCCGAAGCCGCCCTTGTCGGCCATCTGCTGGCGATGCTCATGGGTGCCCTGTTCCGAGCCCCCGCCCGGCGCCGGAAACAGAAAAATCGTGCCGTCGGTCATCACGCCGTCCACGTCAAACAGCATCATCTTGATCTTCTTCGCGCGCTCGTCGGACATGGGGAAAGTTTAGCAGGAGGGATTCCGGGAAGATCCTTTCACCACAGAGACACAGAGGGCACGGAGAAATTCTTGTGTATTCACCAGGAGGTCTTACGCTGTCCTTGGTGACTCTCCTTTGTTCTTTGATTCTTTTCTTTCCTGGACTCTCTTCCTCCTTGGCTCTTCTGTTCTTTGATTGCTTGGTAATTCCTCTGTGCCCTCTGTGCCTCTGTGGTGAATAGAATTCCTCCGTGGTGAATTCTCCCACGGCGAACAATTAGCGAAACTCTGCTAAAATAGCCGGATGCCTCTGGGCGAAATTCCGGTTGCGCTGGCCTGGGCGCATCCGCTGGTGGCGGAGTGGTTCCTCGGACGCTTCGGTTCGCCGACCGAGCCCCAGGAGCAAGGTTGGCCAGAGATTCTTGCCGGTCGCACCACGCTCATCTCCGCCCCTACCGGCTCCGGCAAAACGCTCGCCGCATTTCTCATCTGCATCGATCGCCTGGTTCGCAAAGCGCTCGAGGGCGATTTGCACGACCGTACCGAGGTCGTGTACGTCTCGCCGCTCAAAGCGCTGGGCAACGATATTCAGAAGAACCTCGACGGACCGCTCAGCGAGATTCTGGCTCTCGCCGCCGAGCGCGGCCTGCTGATGCCCGAGATTCGCACCGCCGTACGCACCGGCGACACGCTGATGAAAGAACGGCGCGACATGCTCAAGCGTCCGCCGCACATCCTGGTCACCACGCCCGAGTCGCTCTACATTCTGCTCACCGCCAACGGTAGCCGGGCCATCCTTAGCCACGTCGAGACTGTCATCGTGGACGAAATCCACGCCGTCGCCGATGACAAACGCGGCGCGCACCTGACACTCTCGCTCGAGCGGCTTGACCTGCTGGCGAATCGGCCGACGCGCATCGGTCTGTCGGCCACGCAGAAGCCGATTGAGGAGATTGCGCATTTCCTGACCGGTGCGGGACGCCCTGCTCCAGCCGTGGTCAATATCGGCCATCGCCGAAAGCTCGATTTGGCGGTCGAGGTCCCGCCGTCCGAGCTTGGCCCCATCGCCAGCAACGAGATGTGGGGCGAGATCTATGACCGCATCGCGGAGCTGGCGCTCCAACATCGCTCGACGCTGGTCTTCGTCAACACACGGCGGCTGGCCGAGCGGGTTGCGCTTCATCTCGGCGAAAGAATCGGCGAAGAACTGGTAGCTGCGCATCACGGCAGCCTGGCGCGCAAGCTGCGCCTCGCCGCCGAGCGCAAGTTGAAGAACGGCGAAATTCGTCTGCTGGTAGCGACGGCGTCGCTGGAGCTTGGAATCGATATCGGCAACGTTGACCTGGTTTGCCAGATCAATTCGCCGCGTGCAATTGCCGTAGCGCTGCAACGCGTGGGCCGCGCTGGCCACTGGCGCGGGGCCGTCCCCAAAGGTCGCTTGTTCGCCACCACGCGTGACGATCTGGTGGAATGCGCGGCCGCCGTCCGCGCCATCAAGCAAGGCGATCTCGACCGCATCCAGATTCCCACGGCTCCGCTCGACATTCTCGCCCAGCAGATCGTCGCCATGTGTAGTTGCGAGGATTGGGACGAGGATGCGCTGTTCGAGTGTGTGCGCCGTGCTTATCCCTACGGCGGCCTGCAGCGCGACGAATACGACCGCGTTCTGGAAATGCTGTCGCAAGGGATCGCCGCCAAGCGCGGCCGCTATGGCGCGTACCTGTTTCGCGACATGGTCAATCGCCGCCTGCGCGGGCGGCGCGGCGCGCGTCTGGCGGCCATCACCAGCGGCGGAGCCATCCCGGACACCGCGCTGTTCACCGTGGTTGCACAGCCGGACGAGATTGTCGTGGGCACGCTCGACGAAGACTTCGCCGTCGAAAGCAATGCTGGCGACATCATGCTGCTGGGCAACACCTCGTGGCGAATTCGTCGCGTGGAGTCAAACTCCGGACGAGTGCTGGTCGAAGATGCGCACGGCGCGCCGCCGAGTATTCCTTTCTGGCGAGGCGAGGCCCCGGCGCGCACCGACGAGCTTTCCCATCACGTGGCCGAGTTGCGCGAGCGGGTCAGCGCCCTGCTGCCGAATACCGCGCCGGTTGCGGTGCCAGCGAATCCGGAGATGCCGGCCCTTATCCACGAACAGCAGGTCCTCGCGGCCTGAAGGCGGCTCGTGATTACAATTCAAAAGGGAACCGTGGCGGCGCAGCTAGAGCTGCGCCCCTTCAAAACCGCGACCAATCGAATTCGATCTGCGACGATGCGGAGCAGGTAGAGCAGCCCTTTAGGGCTGCGTCCAGCCGACCCCTTTCTTCTGCCGAGCCGGCTTCAGCCGGCGACACACTTCCCTCGCCCGCGAACCCGCCTTCGCGGCCTCGAATCCAGCCCTGAAGTGCAGAACGCCGTCGCCTGGCTGAAGGACGAATGTGGCCTCGACGATTCCGGCGCAGAACAACTCGTCGAGTACATCGTCACCGGCCGCGCGGTGCTGACCGAAGTCCCGACCCAGGACTGCATCATCGCCGAGCGCTTCTTCGACGAGGGCGGCGGGATGCAGCTCATCATCCATGCGCCCTTCGGCGGCCGCATCAACAAAGCTTGGGGACTCGCGCTGCGCAAGCGCTTCTGCCGCTCCTTCAATTTTGAGTTGCAGGCCGCGGCCACCGACAACGGCCTCAACATCGCCTTGGCCGAGCAGCACAGCTTTCCGCTCAGCGACGTCTTCCATTACCTGCAAAGCGAGACGGTGCAGGAAATCCTGGTGCAAGCTGCCTGTGCATCGCCCATCTTCGCCACGCGTTGGCGCTGGGACGCTAACCGCTCGTTGGCGCTGCTGCGCTTTCAGGGCGGCAAGAAGGTCCCGCCACAGATTCAGCGCATCCGCAGCGACGACTTGATGGCATCGGTCTTCCCCGATGTGGCTGCCTGTCAGGAAAACATCGTCGGCGACATCCAGATTCCGGACCATCCGCTCATTCAGGAAGTGATGAAGGATGTCCTCACGGAAGCCATGGACATCGACGGCCTGCGACGGGTGCTCGACGGCATTCGCAGCGGCGCAATTCGCACGCTCGCGGTGGACACACCCGTGCCGTCGCAGTTCTCGCACGAAATCCTGAATGCGAATCCCTACGCGTACCTTGACGATGCTCCACTGGAAGAGCGCCGGGCGCGTGCCGTGCAGATGCGGCGCGTACTGCCCGAAGCGGTTCTGCAGGAGGTAGGACGGCTGGACCAGACGGCGATTGCGCGCGTTCGCGAAGAGGCTCGACCCGATGCTCGCGACAGCGACGAGTTGCACGACGTTTTGCAGACACTGGTTGCAGTGCCGGAAGAGATTGCCGATGGCGAGTGGCAGGAGGCGATCACGAGCTGGCAGCCATTTCTCAAAGAGCTGATGGAAGGCTGGCGTGTGGTGCGAGCGAACGTCCCTACCCAAGCGAAAGAAGCTGGAGCTGGGCCCTCGGTTGGCGGAAGCGGCGCAGCTTTAGCTGCGTCGGCAGACGCTACTTTTTCTTCCTCCGAGCCGGCTTCAGCCGGCGGCACCCGACGATACATTGTTGCCTCCGAGCGAGCCAAAGACTTCGCGCTGATTTTCCCCGAAGCGCAATTCGAAGTCACGCCGCCGGAGCTGCCGTCCAACACCGCCTCGCGCGACGACGCCCTGCTCGCTATGGTTACTGGCTGGATGATGCACTGCGGCCCAGTCACGTCCAGTGCGCTGGCTTATTGGCTGGGACTGCCCGTCACGGAAGTAGATCAAGCGCTGCTCCGCATGGAGGCTCAGGCTCCATCCTGCGCGGAAACTTCACCGGATTGGCCAAGGGCGAACGAGCCAGTCCACCGTCGAGTGGTGCGACCGGCGATTGCTGGCGCGCATCCACCATCTCACCGTCGCGACCTTGCGCAAGCAGGTCGAGCCCGTCACAGCGGCGCAGTACATGCGCTGGCTGTTGCGCTGGCAGCATGTGACTCCGCAATCGCAATTGGCCGGCGAGCGTGGACTGCTTGAGGCGGTGCGCCAGTTGCAGGGCTTCGAAATTCCGGCGAACGCCTGGGAGAAGCACATCCTGGCGGCGCGCTTGAACAACTACGATCCGGCTGCGCTCGATCAGCTTTGCCTCACCGGAGCGGTTGGTTGGGGGCGCCTGTCGCCGCATCCAGCGACGCTGGAGGATTCAGGCGAAGGCCGTCGCCGCGTTGTGCCAACCAGCGTTGCGCCCATCACGTTCTTTGTCCGCGACGACTCTGACTGGATGCAGCCGCGCCATGGCGACGACGAACCGAACTTTGACCGCGTGCTCAGCGAGAGCGCCCGCAGCGTGCTGGAATTTCTGCGGCGGCGCGGTGCGTCGTTTTTTGCCGACATCGTCCGCGGAACTGAACGGCTCAAGGCCGAAGTCGAGACCGCGCTCTGGGAACTAGTGGCCGCCGGCATGGTCACCGCTGATGGCTTCGAGAATCTGCGCTCGTTGATTAATCCGCGCCGTCGCAACGCCACGGGCACGCCGAAGTTGACGCGGCCTCGCCACACCGGCGGGCGCTGGTCGCTGCTCTATCCCGGCGAGGGGACGGACCGCACAAAAGTCATCGAGGCCACCTGCTGGATGCTGCTGCGCCGTTATGGTGTGGTCTTCCGCGAAACCCTGGCACGCGAGTCGAACCTACCCAAGTGGCGCGAGCTGCTGATTGCGTTCCGCCGCCTCGAAGATCGGGGCGAGGTGCGTGGGGGACGCTTCGTCAACGGATTTCTCGGAGAGCAGTTCGCCCTTCCGGAAGCGGTGGAGTCGCTGCGCGCGATGCGTAACCTCCCGGCCAGCGGTGAAGTTGTCACCGTCTCTGCCGCCGACCCGTTAAACCTGGTGGGATTCATCGTGCCCGGCGAGCGCGTGGCTGCGATCTCCGGCAAGTACGTCACCTTCCGCGATGGGGTTCCCGTAGAAGAAGCGGAACGTTCCAGCGCATTACTTGAGGCTGCTGCGCAATGATCCCCGACGACCTGGTCGAGGGCATTCACTATTACATGGAAGACGGCTTCATGGTCTTCACGGCTCTTTATCTGCAACAGCGGGGATATTGTTGCGAATCAGGATGCAGAAATTGCCCGTATGGATACAACACGAACCAACCGCAGCCGAAGCAGGAATAAGCGTTCGGATCGCTAGGGCAAGCCCGCCTTGGATATATAGGGTGGCGCGCTGCTTCAGCCGGATTATTCATCTTAATTGTGAAGATTGTTGTAGCTGAAGGCAAGACGTTTTGAAGGGGCAGGGCTTCAGCCGTGCCGTTACGGGTGAGTGAGAGTTGGGCTTCAGCCCCCGAGGGAAGTCGCACTTCGCCAACCCCGAAGTTCCCTCAGTGGCTGACGCCTTTATGAAAGACGGTACTTTACGGCACGGCTGAAGCCGTGCCCCTTCAAAACGTGGAACCCTCATGAATAGTCCAGCTGAAGCAGTGCAAGTTGGAGCGAGCTGAATCGGCTCTAAGCCGCTGAGGTAACAAAACACTTCCTGAGGCGCCAAAGCGAGATTGCTTCGAGGGAATCACTTCTCCGGCTCATACGGCGGCCTGCTAACGCAACACCGCTTCCTTCACCACCGGCGACGGCGCCTCCGTCGCGAACTCGCCCTCCCACTTGGCCATCACCACCGCAGCCAGACAATTTCCCAGCACATTCACCGCAGTGCGGCCCATGTCGAGCAACTGATCAACCCCGAGCAGCAGAAACACCGGCTCCGTCGGCAGCCCCGTGGAGCTCGCAGTCGCCAGCAAAATCACCAGCGCGGCGCGCGAGACCCCTGCGACCCCTTTGCTCGTGACCATCAGCGTCAACATGATCAGCAGTTGTTGTCCCAGGGAAAGATGCATCCCGGACACCTGCGCCACAAAAATCGCCGCGACGCTGAGATAGAGTGAGCTGCCGGTAAGGTTGAAGCTGTAACCCGTCGGAATGACGAAGGCGACAATCTGGCGCGGCACGCCGATGGCTTCCATCGCTTCCATTGCGCGGGGAAGTGCGGCTTCGGAACTCGCGGTGCCAAATGCAATTGAGACCGGCTCGGCCACAGCCCTGAGGAAAACGCGCAGCGGTACCCGAAACAGCAACGCAATCGGCAGCAGGACACCCAGGATGAAGACAACTAACGCGGCATACAGGGTCAACAGTAGCTTAAGAAGGCTGCCCAGCACGGCGATCCCGGTATGTCCCACAGTGTAGGCCACGGCTGCGCCGACACCCAGCGGCGCCATATACATCACCAGGTTGGTGAACTTGAACATCACCTCGCTGAGGCTTTCGCAGAAGGCCAGCATGGGGCGGCGCTTTTGCTCGCTCAACATGGCCAGCGCAACGGCGAAGATCAGGCTGAATACCACCACTTGCAATACGGCACCGTCGGCCACGGCTTTGGCGATGTTCTCGGGGAAGATATGCAGGATGGTGTCTTCGCCACTGAGCTTATTGACCGACGACGTGTCCGAGGCGCTGGTGGCGGGCAACTGAACTCCCACTCCAGCTTTGCTCAGATTGATGGCGCCCAGTCCAAGAAAAATTGCGATGGTGGTGACGATCTCAAAGAAAATGATGGAGCGCAGTCCCAGTCGCCCCACCTGGCGCAAATTGGAGTGCCCGGCGATGCCAACCACGAGCGTCGCGAACAGCAGCGGCGCAATGATGGTCTTGATCAAGCGAAGAAAGATGAGCGCGAGCACGCGCAGGTGCGTGGCGGCATTGGGGAAGTCGTGTCCGATCGCCGCACCCAACACCATGGCGATGAAGATCCACGCAGTCAGCGTGCGCTTGAAGCAGCCATAGACCACGAGAGCGGCCAGCGCGTCGTAGCGGAGAGCGGCCGACAGCATGGTTGCCTGCCCAGCGAAGCGCCAGCACAGCAGTGCAGCCAGCACAAGGACGGCCGCGATGACGAGGGCAATGTTCTGGCGGCGATGGCTGTCGATCAGGGTCATACCTTCATTTAGTTGTAGCCGGCCTTGCCGTGGTCGGTTTTTGAATTTAAAGGGCGCCTTGACAGGCTGCGCGACCCGGGAATTACACGCTTTGCAGAGACGCAGCTTTCGAAAAATATAGTTGACATCACGAAATAATACGAATACCGTCGTTACCCTATCAAAAGTTGTACTTATCGGCCATATACAGGAAGTAAGACAGTCACTTTCGAGTCCACCGGTCCTAGCATTAAAGTTGCACAAATCAAGGCAGGAAGGTCCTCGCTGTAGTCCGTAGACAGTTACACGGAGCGGCAGCTGGATGCTTTTTCCTCTACCGGTAACCCCTGGCGTTGCTATCGACGTCCCCGGCTCTAGCCGCGCCGCCAACTTTTTTCTTCGTGAGCCAGGGCTCAGCACCTAGGGATATTCACGCTTTCCGGGGCACCGATCATCACTGAGCCGCAGTTTGGCTGCGTTTGCGAGTTCAAGACCAAACAAAACAAGTCACAGGAGGACCCATTCCATGAGCAGCGCCAACATCTTTCTTCAAAACAACACTGATTCCAATGCCGATCTCGTGCTCTATCACTGGAGCGTGAACTACGGCACGGTAGGAATTTCCGTGCAAGGTGTAGCTCCTGGCCAGAGCATCGGCCCCTTGGCGGTCAGCTGGGACACGGCAACGCCGGGCGACTTCTGGTATGCGTCGATCAACGTTTCCGGCGGATCACAGCCTGGCATGTACGTGAGCTACTCTTCGGATGATCCGGTGCTTCCGTACTGGAAGGAATGTATGCTGATCGACAAATGGTGGGATCCAGGCGGGAACGATAACGGGTCGAGCCCGACCTTCACGGTGGACTGGAATACGTTTAACGTCAATCTCAAGTCGGGCGCCTGTAGCGCCAGCATGCTCCATGCCGGCAACTACTCGCCAGTGACCAACGTATTCGTGCTCATGCTGGAAAACCACTCGTTCGATAACATCTTCGCATTCTCGGGAATTAACGGGATCACGGTTGCCGGCACTACGGACTGCAACTCTTATAACGGCAACCCGTACTGCGTAAATAGCTCCGCACCACCGAGTATGACGACAGATCCCGGTCATGAATTCGCCGACATTGTCAATCAATTGTGCGGCTACCAAACTACGTATACTCCGCCTACCTATCCTACGATCAACCTGTCAGGATTCGCGGCTACTTACGCCAATAGCTCAGACGAAAGTACAGGTTTGCCAGCTGCCGGTGCTATTGGCGATATCATGGCATGCTTCACTACGCCAACTGACTTGCCCAACATCTATTTTCTGGCCAGCTACTATGTGATCTGCGACCAGTGGTGTTCGTCGCTTCCGGGTCCGACCTGGCCGAACCGTTTTTACGTGCATGGCGCTTCCTCGGCCTATTGGAATGGAAGCGCCTACCAAAGTCTCGACGACAGTCCTACCAAGTTTGATATGGGCGTCTGGGAGTCCTTTTCCGGATTCACCTACCAGAGCGGATCCATTTTCGACGCATTGAAGAATGCGAACATCCCCTGGAGGATCTACTACGACTGGGAAATCGACTCTATACCCGGTTCCGTTCCGCAGGTGGCCTCCCTCAAAAACGTCTCGTTGCTTGATGCGTTGGACGTCAAGCACCTCTCGGACATGGAAGGTGACCTGCAAAGCGGGTATCCCTATCGATACACCTTTATCGAGCCCAATTACGGGGACATCACCAACAACACGTATCAAAACGGCAGCTCCCAGCATCCGATGGATGACGTTTCCGGCGGGGAGAATCTGATCGCCAACGTCTACAATTGGATCTCGCAATCCCCGCTGTGGGCCAGCAGCCTGCTGATCATCACCTACGATGAACACGGCGGCTTTTACGATTCCGTTATCCCCGGACCGGCAATTCCACCGAATCCTGCGGACCAGCCCGGCGCCAACGGCTTCGTCTTCAACCAACTGGGCGTGCGCGTGCCGGCCGTCATTGTCTCTCCCCTGATCACCGTCGGGCCCGACCACACGCCTTACGATCACAGCTCGGTTCCGGCCACGATCGAGAGGTTGTTCGGGTTGTCATCTCTGACCGCAAGAGACGCGGCGGCAAACGATTTTACCCATCTGCTTTCGTCCGGCGCCGGCGCGGTGCGCGCCAAGAACGTTCCGCATCTAAATGCCGGACGGCCGTCTACGCCGAAACCACCTATGAAACCCGAAGAATTGGCAGCGCTCGCTCTTCAACCGCTCCCGCCAAAGGGAAATTTGTTGGGAACCCTCGCGGTGGTGGCAAAAACCGACAAGGAACTCTCCGCCGGGACGCCGGCAGAACACGCCGCTATCGAGGCCAGGGTCGCCACCATCAAGACCCGGGGAGACGCCGACGCCTACATCAAGGAAGTGATGGCCAAGGTGCAGGCCGCGAGAGCGGCTCATGCAGCAGCGGTCAAGGCCGAACTGACCAAGCCTGGCGCTAAGAGCGCTCAGAAGCGGAAGCCGAACACATAGATAGCTAGCCCGATGCCCCCAGGTTAGCGTCCCGCGATTAGACGCTAGCCTGGTTGGCGTCCTTTTCTCCTACCATTACAAACCCGTGCCGCGGACTGAGAGCATAGGGTGAGAAATTTGATCATGGGAGGCTAAAGCCCATTTTCATATTTTGGGTTCAACGGCACAGCTAAAGCTGTGCCCTTTCAAAACCAATGCCCCCTCAAAAGCTGTGCGCCTTCGAAGCGAAATTCGTGGAGAGCCCTCCGCTAGCGCAAAATATCTTCCAATTCCACTCCGCGGTCGGTGCGCTGGTCACGATACTTCACAATCACCGGAGTGTAGAGCGACAGTCCCCACTCCGCGGCTTTGCCCTTGGTAATGGCGCGTGAACCGGGCACGACCACTGCGCCCTCTGGGACGCGCAGCGGTGCGGTGGCCGTCGCCCTATAGACCTCGCCGCGCACGGTATCGAACAGGGGTGTGGACCGCGTCAGAATGACCCCGGCGCCCAGCACGGCGCGCGCACCAACTTGCGTGCCTTCGTAGACGCCACAATTTCCGCCGATCAAAACGTCATCCTCGATGATCACCGGCGATGCGTTGATCGGCTCCAGCACGCCTCCGACCTGCGCCGCCGCGCTGATGTGGACGCGCTTTCCCACCTGGGCGCACGAACCAACCAGTGCGTGCGAATCGATCATTGCGCCCTCGTCAACGAAGGCGCCCGTATTGATGAACATCGGCGGCATGCAAATGACGGAGGGCGCAACGTAAGCTCCGGCGCGGACGGACGAGCCTCCGGGAACCACGCGTACCAGATCGGTAGCGGTAAAGTGGCGAATGGGATAAGTATCTTTGTCAACGAACGAGAGCACGTGCGGGTCACCGCTCTCCGCCAGTTTGCCGATGCGAAAGCCGAGCAGGATCCCTTGCTTAACCCATTCATTCGTTCGCCAGCGGCCGTCGACTTTTTCGGCGGCGCGAATGGTGCCTGCGGTCAGGGCATCGCGAAATCGCACGAAGGCTTCGCCGGCGCCGGGGAACGTCGCTGCATTCGCTCCCATCGCATAGAGAGACTCGATCTGACGCTGAAGTTCGTGCATCGCGGGCAGTATATCTGTTGGAGCGGTTCAAGAGTAGCGTGGGAAGTGCGGGACTCGTGGGAGTTTGTCAGAACTGTGCCGTCCCTGAAGGGACTCGGGTTCATTTCTCAATCACATCAGGTATCACTAACCCAAATGCAAAACGCCATCCCGAAGGATGGCGTTTGCGGTTAGAGGATTGCAATCATGCTGGAGTCTTGACGATGCGCATGCCGTAGAACGACTTCCACACGAAAATAAACGACACCGCGAAGAAGGCAATCGCCAGTATGTGGCTTAGCCCGGCTCCTTGTGTCGCGGTCAATTGCACTGCCAGTTCCACCGCCAGCAACCCGAACAGCGTAGTGAACTTGATGATCGGGTTCATGGCGACCGACGACGTGTCCTTGAACGGATCGCCCACGGTATCGCCAATCACGGTGGCATCGTGTAGCGCGGTGCCTTTCTGCTTCAACTCCACTTCCACGATCTTCTTGGCATTGTCCCAAGCCGCGCCCGCGTTGGCCATGAACATCGCCTGGTACAAGCCAAATGCCGCGATGGAAATGAGATATCCGATGAAGAAGAACGGCTCGATGAACGCAAACGACAGGGTCACGAAGAACACCGCAATGAAGATGTTGAACATGCCCCTTTGCGCGTACTTCGTGCAGATCTCGACCACCTTCTTGCTGTCGCTGACCGAGGCCTTCTCCACGCCTTCCAGCTTGATGTTGGCCTTGATGAACTCCACTGCCCGGTAAGCGCCGGTGGTGACCGCCTGCGTCGAGGCGCCAGTGAACCAGTAAATGATGGCACCGCCGCTGATCAGGCCAAGCACAAACGGAGCGTGCAGCAGCGATAGCTTGCCCACATTTTCCGACAGGCCATGTGTGAGCGCCATGATGATGGAGAAGATCATCGTGGTCGCGCCGACGACGGCCGTGCCGATGAGCACCGGTTTTGCCGTGGCCTTGAAGGTATTGCCCGCACCATCGTTCTCTTCCAGAAGGTGCTTGGCACGTTCGAAGTTCACGGTCATGTTGTAGTCTTTTTGCAACTCGCCCTTGATGTTCGGAATAGTCTCGATCAGAGAGAGTTCGTAGACCGACTGCGCGTTGTCGGTCACCGGGCCGTATGAATCCACGGCGATTGTCACCGGCCCCATGCCGAGGAAGCCGAAGGCTACCAGGCCAAAGGCAAACACGGCAGGAGCCAGCATCAGCTCGCCGAGCCCGAATTGGCTGACGTAAGACCCTATCGCCATCAGGCTGACGATGGTGAAGCCGAGATAGTAGCAGGAGAAATTGCCGGCCACGAAGCCCGACAAGATGCCCAGCGACGCACCACCCTCGTCGGCTGAGGTCACCACTTCTCTCACGTGGCGAGACTCGGTCGAGGTGAACACCTTCACCAGTTCCGGAATCACAGCGCCGGCCAGGGTGCCGCACGAGATGATGGTTCCCAGCTTCCACCACTGTGTAGAATCGCCGCCCAATATCGGCACGATCAGATACGACACGATGTAGGTCAGAACGATGGAGATGATCGAAGTGAGCCATACCAGCGAGGTGAGAGGCGCTTCGAAATTCATCTGGTCAGAGTTACCGTAACGAGCTTTGGCAACCGCCTCGTTCAAGAAGTAGGCCACGGTGCTGGAGACCAGCATCATGATGCGCATGATGAAGATCCACACCAGCAACTGCACCTGGACCTTCGGATCTCTCACGGCAAGCAGGATGAACGTGATCAGCGCCACGCCGGTGACACCGTAAGTTTCGAAGCCGTCAGCGCTGGGGCCAACCGAATCGCCCGCGTTGTCGCCGGTGCAGTCGGCGATGACGCCCGGGTTGCGCGCATCGTCTTCCTTGATCTTGAAGACGATCTTCATCAGGTCGGAGCCGATGTCGGCGATCTTGGTGAAGATGCCGCCGGCGATACGCAGGGCCGCCGCGCCCAGCGATTCGCCGATGGCGAAACCAATGAAGCACTGGCCGGCGTAATCACCCGGAACGAACAGCAGAATGCAGAGCATGATGAGCAGCTCGACCGAGATCAACATCATGCCGATGCTCATTCCGGCCTTCAACGGAATGGCATAGATCGGATATGGCTTGCCGCGCAGCCCGGCGAAGGCGGTGCGCGAATTGGCGAAGGTGTTGACGCGAATGCCGAACCACGCCACGCCATAGCTGCCTGCGATGCCGATCAGGCTGAAGCAGAGAATGATGATCACGCGGCCGATGTCGAACTTCAGCAGCACGCCGAAGTACAGGATGATGACCACCGCTATGAAACTTTCCAGGATGAGGATGAACTTGCCCTGGGTGATCAGGTAGGTCTTACAGGTTTCGTAAATCAGCTCCGAGATCTCGCGCATGGAGCGATGGACCGGCAGGTTCTTCAGTTGCATGTAAATCGCCAGTCCGAACATTAGTCCGAAGAAGCAGAAGAGTATGCCGACCAGCAGTATCTTATGGCCATCCATGCCGAGGAAGCTGACCGACGACAAATCGGGTAGCTTCAGGCTGGCTTCTCCGGCCGCCTCGGGTTGGGCGAAGGCAGCCGTGGCGCTCAGCATTAAGACGGTCAGCGTCGCGCTCAGCAGCTTGATTGGGCTTCTGAAGGGGATGGTTGCAGGTGACAGCCGCCGCAGGGCGGCGAGCCAGGTGTGCATATAATTCCTCCGATGGGCGAACCCCGTTTTGCCGGGGCGCACCCCTAAAATGACGTTAGCTTTGTTCTGCTCTCCTGCGATAAATCGCAGGCAGCGTTTCCATGAGATCGATTACCACCCAACAGGTCAGGCGTACAAGGCTCTAGCTCGCGTCTTCGCGGATCGCCAGAAACAACCATGCATGGACCTGCTGGAATCCCGGAAACGCGCTTCCACTTCAAGACAGAAGTGTTGAGGTTTGGCCGCGTCGGGAACACTTGCACCTGTTCGCGTGCCTCTTCAGACACACCACAGGCACAGCACAAAAGGCGAGTTTTTTGTAACACGCCGGACAAAGCGGGGTCAATGACACTACCCGGTCACGTGCCGCGGGGTACAAACCCTCGATCGACGGCAGCAAGCGAACTCGCCTCTTGGGGAAGACCGTCCGCGGGCTCGTCCGACAGTGCTATTAGCAGTACCCTGCACCATTTTCCTATTGTGCCGTCGCCATAAACATTCCATACTCACGCTTCTCCCCTGTCATGGTGCAGTCCAACGCTTTCCGCGCGGAGTGTGCGTATGCCCTCGTTCCCTTATCTTGATATCGCAATCGCCATATGCTTTATCTACCTTCTGATGGCGCTGGTTTGCTCCACCCTGAATGAGAGCATTGCCGGAGTCTTCAATTCCCGCGGTAAGACGCTGGAACAGGGAATTGCGTACATGCTGCACGATCCGGATCTCAAGGCAAAGTTCTATGCCCATCCGCTGATCCACGGCATGGAGGACGTCAACGACCGCTTGCCTTCGTACATCTCGTCCAATAAGTTCGCGCTGGCGCTAATGGATATCCTGACTGGACCCAACGCGCCAGCCAATGATCCCCAGGCGCTGCGTAATGGCGTCGACAGCCTGGAACACTCCGCGGCGAAATCCGTACTGACGGCGGTACTGCAAAATCCGCAATACAAAACCGACCAGCAGCGGCTTGAAGCCTGGTACGAACAAAACATGAACCGCGTCTCAGGATGGTACAAGCGCACCAGTCAGATACGAATCTATGTGCTGGCGGCGGCGGTCACCATCTTCATGAATGCGGACAGTCTAAAGATCCTCAGAACTCTCTGGGACAATCCCACCATGAGCGCGGTGCTGGTGGAGAACGCCAAGGAACGTCTGCAGAAGGGGCGGCCAGACGCTGAATCGCAGCCCATGGTGACCTACGACAATCCCAACGATCCCACTGCCAGTACCCCGACGGAAATCCCCGAGAGGGACGTCATCACCGCGCAAGAAAAACAGCTCTTGGGCCAGGTCACCGGCTGGCAGGGCGACTGGTACAACGACTGGCCTGACCATACGACCGCTGGATTCTGGTCCTGGATCTGGTATCTGCTGAAGGAGCGATTGGGAGGATGGCTGATCACAATGCTGGCGGTATCTCTCGGCGCGCCGTTCTGGTTCGACACCCTCAGCAAATTCATGAACGTGCGTAACTCCGGGAAACCTCCCGAGGAAGCCCAACCGCCAGCGAGTACGGCTGCCCCAACTACGACACCAGCTACCAGATGAAGGGTTGAGGTCACTGCACGATGCGATACCAGAAAACGCTCCGTCTGATTGGGCTGCTGCTGTTAGCGCTTCCGCTGGCTGCGCAAAATAACACGGTGGTGCTGAAGCGGGCCTTTGTGGAGCAATACAAAGACCGCGCCACCATTGATGCAACCTTCATCGTTGACCACGCGCACAAGCATCCCAATCCACCGGCTAACGACGGCGACATGCACGTGGCGGGACGAGCGCAAAAAGAAGTCGGCTTGCCCATGGTGGCGGAAGTGGTGAATTCAGCGCAGCCGGGAGAAACCGCCGCAGTCAGCGAAATCCATGCCGTGGAAGGAAAGAACCAGCCGCTTCCCATTACCGGAGTGTGGCGGTTCTGGTTTGAACATCCCGACAAGCAACAGATCCAATTTGCTCCAGTCCCGGTCCCGCAGAACACCAATCCAAACCATTCCTTCGAGATCCACCCCATCGTCAAGTTCGACAAGAACGACGTGTCGGGTTCGTTCGGCCCGATTGACGGCTTTGAGCCCTATGACGCCGCGACGGCATTCGGAGGTTATGAAAAGCTGAAAATCATCGTGTCGGCAACTTCGTCGGCGGTGACCATCTCCGCCAGCAAAGCGGCCTACAACTACACCGAGTTCGAGATGACGCTGGCGGGCAGTCCGAAGAAGCTGGACGATGGCGGCTACGCGGTTCTGGCCAACGTAAATGGTAAGGCCGACGAATCGATAGCGAGCAACATCCGAATGATCTTCGTGCCCGGTACTCCGCCACTGCAGCAGCTCCTGGATCAGAAGCTGGGCGACGGCGACACCATGCATGTGATCGGAATTCCGCGCATCAACCTGAACGCGATCAGCACCTTTATCAATGCCAGCGGCGGACAGACACTCACCCGCAAACTGCCTTACGAGATGATTATTGTGGCGGTGGCGAAGTAGGCGGTGCGCTATGCGTAGTCACGTCCCAGCTCACGGCGCTATTAACGCGAAAGTAATATTCTCCTGTGTTACTCTCAGGTGGTACGCTTACTTGCAAACGGCGCGCAGAAGCCCTACTCTTTCGCTTCGCGAAAAAGTGGCGCGTGTGACGGAAATTCCATTCGGCAGTGACCTCGGAACACAAACTAGCTACCTGCCGGAGTAATGCATTGGTTTGACTGCGCGTGCGGGCCACTTCTGTCATAAACTGTAGGCAACACCGTCATTCATGGAAAGAAATAGCTCGTAATGTCATCTAACGGCTTTCATAGTAGCGCCTCGCGATTCAGCAACATGCGTTCGCTGTTCAGCATGTTCTCCAGCGATCTTGCCATCGACCTGGGGACGGCGAACACGCTGGTTTACGCGCGCGGCAAAGGCATCGTGGTCAACGAGCCTTCCATCGTCGCCATCAACAAAAATACCGGTGAAGTCGAAGCGGTGGGCAAAGAGGCCAAGGAAATGCTTGGCCGCACTCCCGGCAACATCGTCGCCATCAAGCCGATGAAAGATGGCGTGATCGCAGACTTCAAAGTCACCGAGAAGATGTTGAACTACTTCATCCAGAAGGCGCACAACCGCAAGATGCTGGTGCATCCCCGCATCGTGATCGGCGTGCCTTCGGAGATCACGCAGGTGGAAAAGCGCGCGGTCATGGACTCGGCTTATCGCGCCAAGGCCAGCGAAGTGCACCTCGTGGAGCAGGCGATGGTGGCCGCGATCGGCGCGGGCCTGCCCATCACGGAGCCCAGCGGCAACATGGTGGTCGATATTGGCGGCGGCACCACCGACATCGCTGTCATTTCGCTCAGCGGCATCGTGTACTCGCGCTCGGTCCGCATGGCCGGCAATCAGATGGACGAGTCCATCATGAATTACCTGAAGCGCAAGTACAATCTGCTGATCGGCGAGCGCACCGCCGAACAAATCAAGATTGAGATCGGCTCCGCCTATCCGCTGGACAAGCCGCTGACCATGGAAATCAAGGGCCGCAACCTGATCGAGGGCGTGCCCAAGACGATTACGATTGACGACAGCGAGATTCGCGAGTCGCTCAGCGAGTGTGTCTCGACCATCATGAACGCGATCCGCGTCGCCCTGGAGCGCACGCCTCCCGAGTTGTCGGCCGACATCAGCGATCGCGGCATCGTGCTGACCGGCGGTGGCGCGCTGGTGAAGAACCTCGACAAACGCATTCGCGAAGAGACTGGGCTGCCGGTCTCGATTGCCGACGATCCGTTGTGCAGCGTGGTTCTGGGCACCGGAAAAATGTTGAGCGACTTCAAGCTGCTGCGGAAAATATCGATTGACTGACGGCGGCGCACAGCCAGCGGTGTCTGCTTTGAAGGGACACGCTGTGGGAGTTACTGCTCACATCATGTGGATGGTTCTGAAGGGGCGCACCTTCAGGTGCGCCGTTTAAGACCTCTATTTTTGTTATCCCGAACCGACTTTAGTCGGTGACAGATGTGCTTCTCGAAGACCTCGGACTCTCTCGAAGAAGAGCGAGTTCCCTCAGTGGCTGAAGCCATTGTTCAATGAACCTTTGTGGCACGGCTGAAGCCGGGCCCCTTCAAAAAGGACGTGACGAGCGAAGAGATACCGAGACACTGGGGACACATTGCATCATGTCTGCTGAAACCATCGGCGCAACTGCTCGCCCCAAGGCCTTCGACACGATTTTGTTGGGCGGCCTGATCGCGGGCGTTCTGGATGGCCTCGATGCAGTCGTCTTTTATGGTTTGGCATTTGGCGTCGCCCCTAACTTGCTCTTCCAGAACATCGCTGGCGGATTATTGGGACGCAGAACGTTTCACGGGGGCTGGTGCACGGTTCTGCTGGGCGTCGCGTGTCATTTTTCAATTGCTATCGGAGCCGCCGCCGTTTTTTACGGGGCGAGTCTCGTCATCCCAGCGCTCTGGCGGAAGCCTTGGATTTACGGCCCAACGTTTGGCGTGCTGGTTTACCTCTTCATGCATTATGTGGTGATTCCATTATCGGCATTGCCCAAGAGAACGGTTCCAGTCACCTTGTTTGAAATTGTGGACCAGTTGTTTTCGCACACCGTGTTTGTCGGGCTTCCCATCGCCCTGATGGCACGACGATCGGCAGGCAGATAAATCCGGCGAGACCGGCAACAGTATGGATACATTCCTCGGCCGCTACAAGAACCTGATCGTGCTGGTGGCCATTCTTTTTGCCCAGATTATTGCTCTGGCTGTGCAAGTTCGCCGCCCAACGCAAAGCGGAGACACACGCCTGCTGCGGCTATGGGCAATTTCGACGGTAACTCCCATCGAGAAAGCGGTGGTGCATTCGCAGCAGTGGGTTTATGACACCTGGAGGACCTACGCCTATCTTCGCGGGGTGCGCCGGGAGAACCGTGAACTGCGCGCGCAGATCGAGAACATGACGGTCCAGGATGCCCGCCTGCGAGAGGATGCGCTCATGGCGCATCGCATCCAGGCCTTACTCGCCTTCAAAGAGCAGTATGTGGACACCACGGTTGCGGCACAAGTCATCGGCACCAGCGGCAGCGAACAATCGCGCATCCTGTACCTCGACAAGGGATCGACGGACGGCATTAAGCCGGACATGGCGGTCATCACCCCGACCGGTATCGTAGGCAAGATCGTGCAAGTCTTCCCCGACTCCTCGCAAGTTTTGCCCATCAACGATCAATTCAGCGGAGTAGGGGCCGCGCTAAAGTCGTCGCGACTGCAGGGCATCTTGAAAGGCTCGCCCGACGGCGCGACTACCTTGCAATACGTCATGAGCGACGAGAAGGTCGAACCGGGCGAAGAGGTCGTCACCAGCGGTGGAGACCGCATCTTCCCCAAAGGCTTGCCCGTCGGCAAAGTCGTGTCGGTTGAGCCGGGCAAAGATTTGTTCCTCAACATCCGTGTGGTTCCCGCGGCCCGTCTAGACCAGGTGGAAGAGGTGCTGGTGGTCACGAAGATCACGGAGAAGATGCCCGACACCAAAGATCTGGGTCCACTTCGTGCATCGGATATTTTGGCCGAACGACTACCGACCGTCCCCAACAAGCCCGCGGTTGATGCCGCCGGAAACGCAAAGCCCGGCGCTGCGAACCCGGCTACCGCGGGAGCAACTCCTGGGACGGGAGCCGCTGCAACCGCTGCTCATCCAGGTGCGGCTGGAACTCCAGCCACGACGAAGCCGGGGACTGCCGGTTCGGCCGCAACTGCTCCCAAGCCAAACGGTGCGGCTACCACTGTGCACGGCACCGTATCGGGCACAACTGGAAACCCAGCGGTATCGAAGCCGCCGAAACCCGCGACGGCGAATGCAGGCCACCCTGCCGGAACAACTGCAAAACCGTCGAATGGCGCCGGCACAGCCACCACGCCTAATCCGAATCCCACTGCGCCGCCAGCAACTTCACCCTCGGCGAACGGCGCCACGAATGAAGACACGACGCCTGCGCCGAAGAGAGTGAAGCCCGCGCCGGAGCAGGCACCCACCGCGAATCCACAGCAGTCCACAACGCCACCTGCCGGGGAGCAGCCACCGCAATGAGCAGCCGGGTCATGCCATTCCGGGGAAGCCTGACCTCGCGCGATCAGGTCGCGGTCTACGAATTCAGTTGGCCTGCGATCATCTTCATCCCGCTGGTGGCGGTGCTGATCCAGATCTTCATTCCGGTGCGGGTCCGGTTTCTGCCGATTATCGATCTGCCGTTCATGGTGACCATCTTCTTCGCGGTGGCGCGGCGCAACCCGATCAGCGGCTGCCTCACCGGATGCGTGATCGGCCTGATGCAAGACCTGTTCGCCGGGCCCAGCCATCCGCTGGGCATGTATGGCATTGTCTTGACCATCATCGGATACATGGCGTCATCGCTGGGTCTGAAAATCGACGTCGAGAATCCCGGCTCGCGCTTCATCATCACCTACCTCTTCTTCGTGGCCCATCAAGGGATCTACTACGGCGTGGCGCACGGTTTGCTGCGCCAGGTGCAGGTTTGGAGTTGGAGCCACGTGGCCGTTTCCGCGCTGGCCAACGCGGTGATCGGAATATTCGTCTTCAAGTTTCTGGATCGGTTCAAGGAGCGATGAGGCATAGCGGCACTTCATCAGCGCCTCGGGCGCGGAATAAGAAAGCCTGGTCCCCGATCCCCCCTTCTCACAGCTTCGGCAACACAATGCCTTTTTGGCCCTGATACTTCCCCTTCTTGTCTTTGTAGCTGGTCTCGCACTGCTCGTCCGACTGGAAGAAGAGGATCTGGCAGAGGCCTTCGTTCGCGTAAATACGCGCGGGCAGTGGCGTGGTGTTGGATATTTCCAGCGTGACGAAGCCTTCCCACTCCGGCTCGAAAGGGGTAACGTTGACGATGATGCCGCAGCGCGCGTAGGTTGACTTGCCCACACAGATGGTGAGGACATCGCGCGGAATCTTGAAGTACTCCACCGAGCGCGCCAGGGCGAAGGAATTCGGCGGCACGATGCACACCTCAGATTCCACGCTGACCAGCGAGCGCGAGTCGAACTTCTTGGGATCGACGACCGTGCTGTTGACATTGGTGAAGATCTTGAATTCGTCGGCCACGCGCAGGTCGTAGCCGTAGGAAGAGAGACCGTAGGAAATGACGCCTTCGCGGACTTGCTTCTCCGAAAAGGGGTTGATCATATCGTGTTCCGTGGCCATTTTGCGGATCCAACG
Organism: uncultured Acidobacteriaceae bacterium; assembly: GCA_963721155.1. Lineage (GTDB taxonomy): Bacteria > Acidobacteriota > Terriglobia > Terriglobales > Acidobacteriaceae > Bog-257. The sequence continues at coordinate 756,925 of CAVRID010000014.1, forward strand.
GTCACTCTTGATGGACATGAGACTCCTTGGGGCGGCACCGTGGCCGGGATTTCGTCTGCAATGGTCGAAGGTGATAGAAAGCAGATCCCTCGGGGCTAAAGCCCACTCGGGATGACAAAACAAAAAGCCTCACACGGCGCACCTGAAGGTGCGCCCCTTCAAAAGTCAGGCGACTGTACGAAAAGCCATCTTACGGAATGCGGCTAGTGTTGACAATGGGGCCGGGCTTCACTACGATTCGCGCATCACCTTGTAAGTCAAACTGAAACTAAGACTTACCGGAAACGCTGGGGTTCGTTTAGAATCCCATAAGGTCGGTAGTTGGGACTTCTCCTCCCTGCGGGCGGAAATTGCGGAGCCACTAGTGATCAAACTGGATCTGATCAACGAAGTTGTCAGTAAGACGGGTGTCACTAAAACCAAGGCCGAAACTGCGGTTGAAACCGTGTTCGAGAGCATGAAGAAGGCGCTGGCACGCGGCGATCGCATCGAGCTGCGTGGTTTCGGCGTGTTCACGGTCCGGCCACGGAAGACTGGCATTGGGCGTAACCCGCGCACCGGCGCCGAGGTGAACATTCCTCCCGGCAAAGCGGTTCGCTTTAAACCTGGCAAAGAACTGCAGTCGATCGAGTAGCGGTTCCGGTCAGGTTTGCGAGATCGCCGAAGGCTGCGGAGCAGACCGCTTGTTCCTGGACCGGAGTCGCGCCCGGTTAACCCGTTTTATGCGCGGCTCGTCTATCATCCAAACACACGATGTCTGATCCCACGCCTCCTATCTCTTACACGTTCGAAGTTCCTGCCCGTCCTCCGGTCTATATCGTTGCTCCTCGTCCGCGCCGCCCTTATTGGCTTCATATCTTGTTGCTGCTGGTCACCCTGTTTACGACGCTAGTGGTTGGAGCGCGCCTGGAATACAACTTCCTGCATAATCTGCCGGCGTTTACCGAGGATTCGGTTGTCCTGCCATTGTTTCACTTGAAGTGGCTGGTCCGTCACCCGGCAGAGTTGATGCTTGGCATTCCGTTTTCGATAACGCTGATGGGCATTCTGTTGGCGCACGAGTTCGGCCACTTCATCGTCGCCAAGAGAAATGGCGTTTACGCCACGCTTCCTTATTTCATTCCGGCTCCCACGTTGATAGGGACGTTTGGCGCAGTCATTCGTATCAAGTCGCCGATTCGCTCACGGCAGGCATTGTTCGACATCGGCATCGCCGGGCCCATCGCAGGCTTTGTCGTGGCGATTCCCGTGCTGTTCTGGGGGCTGGCGCTTTCCAAACCCATGCCCGACACGGCAGCCGATTCTGCGCTGATCCTGGGCTATCCCCTGGTTTTCAACCTGGTGCATCGTATGTTGGCGCCACTCACGCCCCATGCGGTTGGGCTGGGAAGCTTGTATCTGCACCCTATCGGAATTGCGGCGTGGGTAGGAATGTTCGCCACCGCGCTAAACCTTTTGCCCGGTGGACAACTCGACGGCGGCCATATCATTTATGCGGTCGCGCCACGGGCCCACAAATGGGTGACACGGGCCAGTATCGTCGCGCTGATACCGTTGGGTATCTTTTTTTGGCCGGGATGGCTGGTGTGGGCCTTGATTTTGGGATTCACGGGATTGCGTCATCCCAACGTTCCGCAGTGGCCACCTCTCGAAGGCAATCGCCGGTGGCTGGTGCTGCTCGCGTTACTGATGCTGGTACTGACTTTTGCGCTCGCGCCCATTCGCGGCTACACGGTTTTGGGAAGCTAGAGCGACAAGGAGCACGCTAGCCCATGGCGACCAGCACGCCGATTGCGACCATAAAAGGTTCCGTCCTGGGAGTCATACTGCACGACGTCTGCGAGGAAATCAGGCTCGAGCAATTGCGTGACATCCTGGGCGCGCGGCGAGTCGAGCCCACCTTCAAGCACGCCACGCCGGACTATGTGCGCTTTGAGAATCCACCCGTTGTCGAGCGCCTCGAACCAGTTTTGTTGAGCAGTGGCGAGAAGCTGATTCCGCAGGTCAAGTATTACGACTATGGCGTGGTCAGCGTGCTGTTCGAATTGGCGTTCGAAGCCGATTGGGAAACGCTGGTACATCTGGCGGCCCGGTGGGTGCCGAACCCGGAGCTCGAACGTCAGGCGCAGCAGGTCATTCGCGGCCGCCTTGATCGCATTGCACCTGCCATGGTGCGTCCCTATCGCGAGTGGCTCAGCGAAGACTATTACATCTTCACGCTGAGTAGTGTGCCGGGTCAGCCGTCAGGCGCTGACCTGTTAATGCAACACGGGCCGCAGATTGCCCAGATACTGCGTGGCGAGCTAACTGATCTGGCGCGTCAGGAAAACGACGATGTCCTCCAGGCCAGCCTTTCCTACTATCCCAATGATTTGGTGGTGGTGGGATGGAATGCCGCGCTGGTTTATGACACACCGGCAGGCGCCGAAACTTCGGTGCAGATCCTGGAATACGTCAACTCGCAGTTGCTGGAGTTTCGTCATTATGACGAGCTGCTGACTCGTGAGCTGGCCGGTGTATATACCTCGCTAAAACATCGAGCTGGGTTGTGGCGGCGCTGGCGTATGCGCGGAGAGGCCTCACGGCTGAACTCGGTGACGGTCGAAGTGACGGAATTGGTCGAGCGCTCCGACAACGCCATCAAGTTTGTCAGCGACATGTTTTCAGCGCGCCTTTACCGGCTGGCGGCCGCCAAGGTCGGCGTGCCGGAGTACAAGAACCTGGTCAATGAGAAGCTTCATACCGCCGAAGGCCTGTACCGCTTTCTGGTCGACGAATTTCACCAGAGCCGGGGTTTCATCCTGGAAGTGATGGTGGTGATCATCCTGGTCATCGAACTGGTTTACCTGTTTCGGGGAAAATACTAGAGCCTGGACGAAAGTGGTCGATGATGGACTTGTGAATTGTCGTCACCAGCGACTGTTTTCGTGCGAAGAATCTGCTTTTCCGTTAGCAGAGTAAAACAGATCCCTCGCTGCGCTCGTGATGACAATCTCCATAGAAATATCACTGGATCTGCGAACCTCAATTGGGAGAACCTATGACGCTAGACCGCTTCACCAAATCGCTGCTGATCGTTATTGCACTTTTGCTTGGGATGATCGCGTTGCGTCCCATCGTCCAACCGGCACCAGTGCAGGCGCAGGCGAGCGAGGCTTATCCTTTCTACATAGAGCCGGGTTACACCATGCTGCGCAAACCCGACGGCACTGCGCAAGTCTATGGCAAAGTGGTGATTGACATGCGCAACGGAGACATCTGGGGATTTCCTACTACCGTGCAGGGTCCGTACCCAATTGACAATGGTAAGACCGTGCCGCCCAAGTCGCATCCCATGTACCTGGGGAAATTCATGTTCAGCGAAGCGGTGAAGTAGGCTCAAATCCAGCGACACTCTGCGCGTACTCGACGGCTCCCTGTTTATAATTCGGGTTGGGAGATCTAGTTCGATGAAAATTGCCAGCTGGATTCTTCTCACTGCTGTTCTAGGCGGTCCGTGTTGCGTAGTCCGGGCGCATGCGGCTCCACTTCCGACGCCAGCCGCCGCGAGCGCATCGAGTAGCGCGAACGTCACCATCGCCGGCGATAAAACCTGGATTGACACCGGCATGGATGTCAACGCGGGCGACAAGCTCCACATCACTGCGACGGGCACTGTCACCATGGGCAACAATACCGGTGTCACGCCGAACGGTGTGCAGCGGGGGTGGGTGGACACTTTGCGCCCGCTGACGCTCCCAAGCGCGGGACGCGGCGCTCTGGTGGGCCGCGTTGGAACCAGTGACGCCGCCACGCCCTTTCTTGTGGGCGCCGATGGCACCGTGCTGGTGCCCTTCTCTGGACGGCTCTATCTCGGCATCAATCAAGACATGACGCAGGCTCCCGACGGCAAATATCAGGTGCATATCGACCGCATCGCGTCCAGCACGGCGACTTCCAGCGGCGTGGCTGCGGGCAAGGGCAACTACGACTTCAAGCCTCTGTTCGCCACGCTCGACAAGAAATCTGCCCTACCGCGTCACCGACAAACCGGAAGGCGGCAATCCCGGCGACTTGGTCAACTTTGTGATCGTCGGCTCGCAGGAGCAGGTGACCAAAGCGCTGAAGGATGCGGCTTGGCTCCCAGCCGACAAAACCAACACTGACGCGGTGGTCAGCGCGTTGCTGGCCACCTTGCAGAAAAATTCCTACATGACGGTGCCGATGAGCATCCTGTATCTCTTCGGCCGTCCCCAGGACTTCGGTTACGAGCGCACCGAGCCGGTGATGGTGGTGTCGCAGCGCAACCACTTCCGCATTTGGAAAGCGCCCATCAGCACGCCGCAGCAAACCATCTGGGCGGGTGCCGGAACCCACGACATCGGCATCGAGCGCGACCAGCGCTCGGCCAACGCGATCACTCACAAGATTGATCAGGATGTCGACAACGAGCGCGACTTCATCGGCGCCACCTTGCAGCAGGCCGGATGGGTGCAAGCGATGGACTATATGATGCGCTCGAACCCGATCAAAGAAACCAAAACCGCTACCGGCGGCAGCATCAAGTCCGACGGCCGCGTCCTGGTCATCGTCCTCAACACGACGCAGAAATAGTGTCAGTTGGCGGCAGGGAAGTCCCTGACACGCTCCACCTGAAGGGCTGCGGCGAAACGATCACGAAGCGTATGCTCGCACAGGCTGCATTAGCCGGGCTGGATTCGAAACAACTCGCTGATGTGCCGGATACACCGTTCTTATGGCACAATGCCGCTTTCCACGGAGGACAGGAATGGAACGGCAGAATGTCTCAGGCAACTCTCCTTACGAGCCCATCGTAGGCTTCTCGCGGGCGGTAAAAGTCGGCCCCTTCGTCTCGGTTGCCGGCACGGTTGCAACCGGTCCCGACGGTAAGATCGTCGGAGGGGACGACATGTACGCGCAAGCAGTGCAGACGCTCAAGAACATTGGCCGCGCGCTGGAGCAGGCGGGCGCCAGCTTCCGCGATGTGGTGCGCACTCGGATGTACGTTACCGATATCAGTCAATGGGAAAAGGTCGGGAAGGCGCATGGCGAGGTGTTCCGCGACATCCGTCCGGCTGCGACCATGGTGGAGGTGACGGGATTGGTTGCTCCGGAAATGATGGTCGAGATCGAAGCGGATGCGATTATCGCGTCGGAGATGAAAGCAGCAATCAGCTCTTAGCGATTAGCAATTAGCTCTTAGCAACTAGCTCTTAGTAAAGGAGCGCGATGAAGAAGTTCATCTGTAGCATCGTTGTCCTGTTTCTCCCGCTGACCGCCATCGGGCAATCGAATCCTGCTCAAACCACTCCATCCTCACAGGTCACGGTAATTCGCGCGGGAACGCTCATCGATCCGCGCACCGACGAACCCAAGCACAACCAGGTGATCGTGATTCGCGGCGACAAGGTTGAGAGCGTCGGCGACGCGGCTTCTACCCAAATCCCTGCTGGCGCGAAGGTCATCGACTTGTCGAACGCCACGGTGTTGCCCGGGCTGATCGAGTCGCACACCCATATCTTTCTTCAGGGAGAAGATCCCGCACTGGGCGGCTACGACATTCAGCTGCTGAAATTTCCCCTGGCGTACCGAGCGGCACGCGCGACGGTTTCGGCGCGACGCGCTCTGGAGCAGGGCTTCACGACCATTCGCGACATGGAAACGGAAGGCGCCGGTTACGGTGACGTCGGAATCAAGATGGCGGTGGACCAGGGCTACATTCCCGGGCCGCGAATCATCACCACCACGCGCGGCATTTCGACAACCGGCGGCTATCCGCTGGAAGGTTATGCACCGGAGATCCAGGTGCCCAAGGGAGTCCAGATCATTGACGGTCCGGTGGAGGCGCGTAAGGCGGCGCGCGAGCAAATGGACCACGGCGCCGATTGGATCAAGGTGTACATGACACATCGTTCGTGGGCCGACAAGGACGGCCACTTGGTCTCGCAGCCGACGCTTACCGTGGAGGAACTGAAAGCCATCGTGGACGAAGCGCACGGGTGGGGCCGCAAGGTCGCTTGCCACGCTTACAACGGCGAGGGTCTGCATCGTGCGCTGGACGGCGGATGCGACTCCATCGAGCATGGGCTAGGGCTAGATGATGCGGCCATCGCGCAGATGAAGCGGCAGGGTACGTGGTACTGCCCGACCATCGCGATCTACTACAAGGAGTGGTCGCCGGAGAACACGCCCGCAGGGCAGCGCGACCGTGCCCGCGCCGCAGAGCACGAGCAGTCGTTTAAGAAGGCGCTGCAGGCGGGGATCAAGATCGTCTTCGGTACGGATGTGGGCGGCTTCTCGTGGACCGAGCCGATCGCGCAGGAATTTCCGTACATGGTGAAGTTCGGGATGTCGCCAATGCAGGCGATCCGCGCCGCGACCGTCAGTCCGGCGGAGATGCTCGGCATGACTGGACAAATCGGCATCCTGGCGCCCGGAGCCTACGCCGACGTAATCGCAGTGCAGGGCGATCCGCTGAAGGATATTACCGAACTAGAGCGGGTGAAATTCGTGATGCACAATGGGAAGGTGTCTAAGGCGGAGTGAAGACGCTTTTCGCTCTTCGCTCATTCGCTATTCGCTATTCGCTTTTAGCACTTAGCTCTTAGCGGCTTGGCTTCTAGCTCTTAGCTTTTAGCATTCGGAGATTCGGTGAAGGAGAAGCGCCTCCCATATTTCGAGCAGTAGCAATTAGCCGTTAGCTTTTAACTCTTAGCTTTCTGAGATTCGGTAAAGGGAAAAGCACTTCCCACGATTAGAGCGGTGGACTCCGCACTGACGCATTGACTAAGAGCTAAAGGCTAAAAGCCAAAAGCTAAGAGGCGAATAGCGCTACGCGCTACCTCGTCACTTCCAGCCCGATCCCCTGGCCCTCATACACTCTCTGGCCCGCGGCGGGTATGGTGCGCACGACCGTGCGACTAGGCAGAGCAGCAGCATCCGGCGACGTGCTGTCTCCGGCCGGCGCCGGTTGGCTCGCGATCGTTCCCACGTGAAACCCGGCGCCTACAATTTCGTTGACTGCGTCGTCTTCACTCCGCCCAACCAGATCGGGCATGACAAACGAGTTGCGCTCTTCGGGCGTAGCTACCAGGACGCTGATCTTTGGCGCGGACACATTTACCGCATTGGCCGGTGGACTCTGCGCTACGATCTGATCCGTCGGACCACCCGGAATGGTTGCGCTTGCAATGCTTCCCAGCTCCAGGCCCCGGCGGCGAATATTGATTTCGGCGGCTCGCTCGCTGCCACCAACCAGGTCAGGAATGACGACTCGCTGGGGACCCATGCTTTCGGCAACTCGCACATGCCAACCTCGTCGCACTTGTAGTCCCGGCAGAGGCGCTTGCGACATGATCCGGCCTTCGGGCACATCGGAGCTGAAGAAGCGGTCGCCACGATCCAAAACGAGGCCATGATCAGCCAGCAACCGCTCCGCTTGAAGAGGCGACATTCCAACCACTTTTGGAATGGCAGTCTGGCGGCCATGTATGGCAAAGCGCATGGCCGTCAACGCCGACGCCATGAACACGACGAACAGCACCAACACGCGCACCAGATAGCGGAAGAAGCCACGCATCAGTGGACCTCGGTGTCGCCCGCGGGAGGCTCCGGCTGTTCCGCTTTCTGAGCGACAGCGTTGTGCGTTATGGGAGGAGGCGCGGGGAAATCTTCCGACTCGCGTCCCACGAGCGCCACTCGCATGAAGTCCATCCAGATGGGCAATGCGGCAGCGGCGCCGGTTTCCTTGTTGCCGAGGGTTTTCTTTTCATCGAAACCAACCCACACGCCGCAGGTCAGCGACGGCGAGAAGCCCACGAACCACGCGTCCGTGAAATCGTTGGTGGTTCCCGTCTTTCCGCCCAGCGGATGCTTCAGCTTGCTGGCGGCGTAGCCGGTCCCGTGCAACACGACTTCGCGCAACATGTAAGTCATGATGCGAGCGGTGCGCGCGCTGACAACATCCTTCACCTCGGGATAGTTTTCCTCCAGCACGCGCCCATCATAATCGGTGACCTTGCGAATGTAGCGCGGCATCACGCGCACGCCATCGTTGGGAAAGGTGGTGAATGCGGCGGTCTGTTCGGCCAGCGTAATGTCGGCCGCGCCCAGCGCGACTGGCAAATACGCGGGCATGGGCGAGGTGATGCCGAACTTGCGGGCATACTCGATGACCGTCTTGATGCCGCCCACGCGCTCGGTCACCTTCAGCGCGGGAATGTTGCGCGACTCGGCCAGGGCATGGCGAAAGGTGATGACGCCCTCGAACTTGCCGTCATAATTATGCGGCGTGTAGGGGCCCGACGGGGTATTGAACGTGATCGGTGCATCAAGGACCGTGTCGTCGGGGGTGAGACCCTGGTCGATCGCCGCGGTATAGATGTACGGCTTGAACGACGAGCCTACCTGGCGCTCCGCTTGGACGGCACGATTAAACTTCGACTGCTCGAAGTCGCGTCCGCCCACCATGGCCTTCACGTCGCCGGTGGCATTGTCGAGCGCGAGGAGCGCGCCCTGCACTCCCGATTCCTGTTCCAGAGATACGCGACTGTCGCCGCCGTTCAGCGCGACGACTTTTACATACACCAGATCGCCGCGAGTCAGAAACTGCTGCGGTGATGTATAGCGGGTCCACTTGATCTCGAGCGGTCCGAGACGAGCTTCGTAGTTGCCAAATTTCACGGTTGCCGATTGAGCGTCAACCTCGGTAACCAGACCGTGAACATAACAGTCGGGTGCGACGGTCCCGTCCCAATCCACGTGATGATAGGCGTCCAGCGAGTCGCCGTTCGCGACAATGTTCAGTAGGTTGCCCTTCCACCCGTGCCGTCGTTCGTAAGCTGCCAGTCCGTCGCGCACCGCCTGCTGGGCTGCCTTCTGCATCTCCAGGTTCAGCGAGGTGTAAACTCGCAGTCCGGCTTCATGCACCTCCTCGGTTCCGTACTTCTTCTCCAAATACTGGCGAATTTCTTCCACGAAGTAGGGAGCGATACCGTTGTTGTCAGCTTGCACGTTGAGCCCGAGCGGCGCATTCTTGGCACGCTGGGCTTCGGCCGCGGTGATCTTGCCGTCTTCCAGCATGTTGTTGATCACCAGGTTGCGGCGACGCAGGGCACGCTCCGGGTTGTTGATCGGCGAATAAGCGTTCGGAGCTTTGGGAAGCCCAGCCAGGATCGCCGCTTCCTCGAGGGTGAGGTCCTTGGCTTTCTTGCTGAAGTAGAAGTTCGCGCCCGCTTCAAAACCGTAAACGCCGTGGCCCAGATAAATCTGGTTCGCGTACAACGTGAAGATTTGCGGCTTGGTGAAGCGGCGCTCAATCTGGATGGCCAGCATCACCTCCTGCATCTTGCGCCGAAAATTGCGGTCAGGCGAGAGAAACAGGTTGCGCGAGAGCTGCATGGTCAGCGTCGAAGCGCCCTGGGCGCGGCTGTCGAGCAGGACATCGCGCCAGGCCGCGCCGAACACTCGCCATACATCCACGCCCCAGTGTTGCTCGAATTCCTTGTCCTCGGTCGAGATCAGAGCATCGCGCAGTACCTTGGGGAAGTCGTTGTAGGTATCGATCACGCGCCGCTGCAAGGAAAACTGCCCGATTACGCGGTCCTGGTCGTCATAAAGTTGAGTGATGGTGGCTGGCCGGAACTGTTCCAGTTCGGTTACCTGCGGCAGATCGGTGGAGTAAACCAGCAGCAAGCCAGAGAGTGCTCCCGCCACGGCTGCTACCGCGATCAAAAGAACGAAAAGAGCGTTGCCGACAAACTTGTGCCCGCCATTGCGCGTTTCCGCCGGGGGCGAGGTGGTGACCGAGGGCTCTTCGACATCGCGCTTCATGGCAGTGGGAGCTGGGTTTAGAATAGCATTGAAAAAGCACAAGCAAACCTGGCTGGATGGCTGGGGTTTTACGCGAAATAGCGCGAGGCCATGGCATGAGCGATCATTTCGGTTTCCTGTTTCTTGCTCTTGTCTTAATGATCTTGGGACTGTACGCGCTCATTGATCCGCGTGGGGCAAAGAGAGAGAATGCCGACGGTCCCTACTTCAAGACTGGTCTAGCAAGAATGCCGCTCTGGTTATTCAGAGCAATGGGAGCCGTCACCGTCGGGATGGCGGCATTTTTCGCCTACATGTTTTGGAACCACTAAGATTCAAAACAACCGCTACCGAGTGGCCACTTCTCCTGATTCCAACCGTGATGCGCGGTCATCCAAGGCCTGTAGGGTTACAGTGGGTTTGGAAATGTGTGGAGCACGCCTGCGGGAAAATCGATTGTCGGGTAGAGCTGCGCGTTAGCTGGATCATCTGTTTCGGCCGTTTTGAAGGGGCACGGCTTCAAACCATAAATCCTAATGAATAATCCGGGTGAAGGGTCGCTCTACGTTTGCAAGCCTGACACACCGCCTCTGGAGCCGCCTTAGCCCCGGTGAGCGTAATAGCGGATCGCGAATGCCGTAAGCTCAAGGCTGACGGCTGATAGCTGATAGCAATGTTCCTCAACCTCCTCAATCTCGGCCTGGTTCCCTACGACACCGCACTGCAATTGCAGCGGACGCTGATGGAACTGCGCAAGGCCGGCCGAATCGAGAACACCCTGCTACTGCTCGAGCATCCTCCGGTTATCACCCTCGGCCGCAATGCGCAGTTGTCCAACGTACTCGCGTCGCCCGAGTTCCTGGCCCAGCGCGGCGTGGAATTGTTCGACATCGATCGCGGCGGCGACGTAACCTTCCATGGTCCCGGACAATTGGTGGCCTATCCCATCTTCGATCTGCGCAGCTTTGAGCCCAAGCTCGGGGCAGTGGAATTCGTTCGGCGACTGGAAGAAGTGCTCATCCGCACCTGCGGCGATTTCGGTATTGCCACGCAGCGAATCAAGGGCCTGACCGGGGTCTGGACTTACGCGCTGCGCAACAAGCCAGAGGCCAAGATCGCGGCGCTCGGCGTGCACATCTCGCGCGGTGTTACGACGCATGGCTTTGCGCTGAACGTGAACACTGATTTGGATTTCTTCACTCTCATCGTGCCGTGCGGCATCACCGGCAAGCCGGTGACCTCCATGGAGCGCGAGTTGCAAAAGAAGTTGACTATGGAAGATGTGGCGACGGCCGTTTCGCGGAACTTCGGGCGAGTGTTTCATTCGCAGATGCTATGGTTGGAGTCGCTCGACGACCTGCTGGCCCAGGCTGCAGCGGTTCAACCGGTCGAGTCTCCGGCGAATCAGGACACACCGGCGCGAGCTCCAAAGGAACTGCGAAAGCTGCACGGCAGCGGAGACGAGTTGGCGTGAGAGAGGCCAACTGCTCGCCTCTTGCTATTAGCCCCTCGTTTCAGGCCCGAGTTTGCATAAAGTAGAATGCATTTCGACGAACCAGGAGGAACAATGCAGCCTCCTGGAACGACAGCAATCGAAACCAATACGGCTTGGCCGAATGTCGATCATTCGTGTACCGAGCGAAAAGCGAACAGCGATCCTCCCTATGCCACACAAGAAACGCTCCCATTCCATCAATCCGCCGAAGAAATCGAGTAAGGTTCCGCTGGCTCCATCGACGAAAACGCCGCCGCCGCCGCAGCCAATCGAGCAGGCCGACGGTTCGCCCAAGCCGACCAAAACTGAGTCGTCCGCGGCCGCTAAGAAAGGCGACGATTCTGCCTCATCCACGCTGCGGTGCTACAACATTCCCGACTACCGCCTCGAGCAGCCCGAGTTCCGCATGTTCATGGCGGGTGACGGACCCAATCTGGAGTACCGCATCGAAGGCGACTTGACCGCCGCCGCCCCGCCCATCCGCGATTCCAAGTACCTTTCTCGCGAGCAGTGCATCGCTCTCTATCGCTGGATGCTGTTGAACCGCCGCATGGAAGTCGCGCTGGAAAACTTGTACAAGCAAGGCAAGGTGGTCGGCGGCGTTTATTTCGGGCTAGGGCAGGAGGGCTGCTCGTGCGCTTCGGCGCTCGCGCTCAGTCCTGACGACTGGCTCGGACCGATGATCCGCAACCAGGGCGCGATGCTAGTGCGCGGCTTCAGCGCGCGCGACATCATGCGGCAGTACATGGCCAAGGGCGACTCGCCGACGTGGGGGCGCGATGCTTCGTCGCACTTCGGTGACTGGGAGCGGCGCAACGTGTGCGCGCCAATTTCCATGCTGGGCGAGTTGATCGGCGTGATGGCGGGCGTGTGCCTGGGTGCCCGCTTGCAGGGTAGGAATGTCGCCGGTCTTACTTACGTCGGTGATGGTGGACAGAGTACCGGTGTCACCTACGAGAGCTTGAACTTCGCCGCCGTGCAGAAGCTGGGCTTGGTGCTCGTCGTTGAAAACAACCTATGGGGCTACTCCACCCCCAGCGACATGCAGTTTTGCGTGAAAGACCTGGCCGAGCGCGCCATCGCGTATGGGATTCCGGGAGTGATTGTGGATGGTACCGATCCCTGCCAGGTGTACGACGCAAGCTACGAGGCGTGCGAGCGTGCGCATCGCGGCGAGGGTCCTACGCTGATCGAAGCCAAGATGATGCGCATGAAGGGACACGCTATCCACGACGCCGCGCAGTACGTGCCGGCCACGCTCTTCGAGTACTGGCGCGCGCGCGATCCCATCGCCCGCTTTGAGAATTACTTGATCAACGTGAAGCAATGGCTTACCGCTGACGACAACCACAAGTTGATTGAGGACGTGGAGCGCGAACTGGAAGCCGATCGCGACGCGGCCGTCGCCTCACCTATGCCCGACCCGGCGACCGACAAGACGCACCAAGGAGTTTACTGCGATCCATCGTGTCACCAGATCAAACCGAAGTACGGTGCGGTGATTGCAAAGCCGCGCCAGCAGGGATCGACGGGGCCGAAGCCGGTCGAGGCGGCGGTGCATCTGAAGTGAGGGAGCACCTAGCAATCAGCGACTAGCAACTAGCTCTTAGCACCGGCGCGAATCGGTTCGCCGGGATCCCTCGCTTCGCAAGAAAAAATCGCTCGGAATGACAAAGAACAAACTTCACCACTGCCCGTTTGCCCAGTGTCTTATTTCGCGAGTCATTCGCAGCGACACAGGGTTTGTGTTAATTCAATGAAAATATCCTGGGCGTATGTTCTTCTCCTCTTTTTCACGGCTGCGTCGTCCGCCGAGCTCCCGTTTGGCAAGAAGGACAAGGGATTTCAGACGCACGAACCCGATGCGGTGGCCAGCACGCTGCGTAGCGGCAATGCTGTGCAGCGCAGCCAACTGGCGACCGAGTTGGACATCATGGCGCCAAACTTCTCCAATCCGGCAGCCAAGTCCGACGCTCCTTGCGTGAGCTTCGATCGCGTGGATGAACATCAAGTCCGCCTGCGCGCCGACGCTGACAATGCATTGATTGTGGCCAATTCCACCGAATGCGATTCCACCTACCTCATCGTGTTCGAGAAAGGAAAAAAGGCCGAGTGGCAGCATGTGCAAACCGTGCGCCTGTCCGCGTTGGTACAGCATCCCGAGGTCAGCTTCGCCGAACTGGTGCAGCCCGGCATCTCCGAGGTGGTGGTCCATCGCGAGACCACGCGCGACAGCGGCAGCGCGCAGCAGGAAAACTTCATGGTCCTGAAGCTGCTGCACGATCGGCTCGTGCCGGTGCTCGACACTGTGGAGCGATATGACCTCGTGATGCCAGATGTCCCGGAGAATGACTCCGATAAAGTCGAGCAGTCGCAGCGGTCGATCTTCACCATAGTGAAAGGGGACGCGAAGGTGGGCCCGGGGACGCGCATCCTGGAAAAAGAAGTGCTGAAGGAAAACAAGACCAGCCTGACGCTATACCGCTACTGGAGTTGGGACCCGGGACTAGAGCGCTTTCGCTCAACCGCCTACGATGGCAGCAAAGATGAGCAGGCGCCGCCGCCCAAGAAGCCACCGACCGCAAAGCCTCCTGCCAAGAAAGCAGCCGGGGCAGCCGAAGAGAAACCAAAATAGCGAGCCGTTGGCACACGTTTGCAGGGCCGAAACCAAAGGCTACCTGTGAAATAGCTGTTATCGCCCGCGACGCTGTACCCAAAGGGGCGGTGACGATCAGCCGAGGCGGATCGATATATAATTTCTCGCCCAGGAGACCCAAACTGGAAATGTAGACAAAAAAGGAGAAAGTGTAATGTCAAACCATTTCACCGGACTCAGTCTTGGCCCGCCGTTGGGCGATCAGCGACTCGACCTCTGCGACCTCTACGCATTCCAGTCGCCCACTGACAACAACCGAACTGTGATCATTCTCAATGCGAATCCCAATGCGGACGCGCTCCATCCCGACGCCATCTATCGCGTCAACATCGATAACGACGGCGATTACCTGACGGACATCGCGTTCAGCTATGTGTTCTCGAAGCCGCAGAACGGCACGCAAACGGTTAGTGTGTTCATGGCCAAGGGCGCGGAGGCGCGCTCGGTCGAAGCGGTAGGGACGAAGATAATCGCCGACGCCGACGTCTCCTTCAGCGCCAAGCCAAATATCATCAAGTCGGGCCCTTACACTTTTTTCGCCGGCAGCCGCAGCGACGCGTTCTTTTTCGACTTCGACGGGATCAAGAACCTGTTCGATACCCGGGGCAAACGCAACTTCACCGAGCCCCACCTCGGCGGCAAGTCTCCATGGACGGGCGTGGATTCGAATACGGAAGCGAACGTGTTTTCGACCGTGATCGAACTGCCAACAAGTGAACTGAATCCCAAGCCGGAGATACACATCTGGGGGCGGTGCAGCGTGCGCGAGAACGGCAAACTGGTTCACGCCGATCGTGCCGGCCATCCGAGCGTTAGCAGCTTTTTCAACACCGACGACACTAAGCTGGAATATAACGCCAGTGAGCCCGTCAACGACCGCCAGCGATGGCTGGAGCAGTTCGTGCACCTGCTGGGGCATACCGGCAATTACACGCGCGAGGAAGCGATTGCCGCGATCGACACGGAGCGCACTCTTCCCGACGTGCTGAGTTTCGATCCGTCCAAGCCCGCGACGTATCCTAACGGCCGCGTCTTCACCGACGACGTGATCAATTACCGCCTCGCCTTCCTGACGAAAAATGAGTGTCCGCCCACGGGCCTCAAACCCCACACCGACACTCTGAAGGAGTTTCCCTACATTGGCACGCCCCACGCGAAACGTGCCGCAGCATAAACCGGACGCCGGCCCCGAGGCCAGTACGGTAGATCAGACTCTCGGGGCCGAACTCGCCGGGTTGGGGTGGCCCATGCACTTACCCGAGGCAACGACTTCGTTATCGGCCGAAGTGCACGAGTCCGAATCTCTACAAATGCTGTTCACCAGCATTCGCGGGCAAATTGGATTTCAGGTGTGTAGGTGCGAAATCTGCGGCTGACAAACCTATGGGTCCGTGTTGAGGTCGGGAGAGGCAGTGATACGACACCCCTCCCTCCTCCAACCGGACATCCAGGTTCCCTGCGTCCCGGTGTCGCAGAATTAACCGTCAACTGGCGATGCCTGTTTACCCCAGAGCGGGCTTACGGGGTCCGCAGGAAGCCGTAATGCACGTTGTTTGCGTCGACCCACTGTCCGGTGATTACCCCAAACACGTTGGGGGTCGCAGGCTCGGTGCCCTGGTTCGCGCCCGTTCCGATTCCCGGCACGTCGAACTTAGTGATGCCGCCCCAAGGAGTCCACACGAAGCCGTGATTTGCGCCGTTCGCGTCGACCCACATTCCAGCAACCAGGCCCAGAAGATTGATGCCTTCCGGTATGGTGCCTTGACCCGCGCCGGTGCCCGCGCCCGCAACGTCGAATTTGGTGATCTCGCCGGTCGGGCTCCGGACGAAGCCGTGATTCACGTTGTTCGAATCAATGTAGTTTCCCGCGACGACGCCCAGGTCGCTGATGCTGTCGCTTTCCGTGCCCTGGTTCGCTCCCGTGCCTGCGCCGGTGACGTTGAACTCGGTGAAGCTGCCGTTGGCATAGCGCAGGTAGCCATGGGCCACGCCGTTGGCGTCAAAGTACGTGCCCGCGACCGTTCCTTCCAGGTTGAGGGAGGTAGCCACCGCAGTGAAGGTGTTCACCGAGCCCGGCGGATCGAATGAGGTGTAATTGCGGTAAGGCGGATAAGAGACGAAGCCGTGATTCACATTGTTAGCGTCGACCCAGTATCCGGCAATCTCTCCGCCGGGGTTGACGTTGCCCGCGAAGGTCCCCTGGTTGGCGCCTGTCCCGGCGCCGGGAACGTTCAAGCTCGTGAAATTCTTGAACGGATACTCCGTGGCAAAGCCGTGGGCCACGTTGTTGGCGTCGACATAGAACCCCACCGTCTCTCCGAAGAGGTTATTGCCGAACGTGATTGTGCCTTGGTTGGCGCCGGTGCCGGCGCCCGGAGCGTTGTATTCGCTGAACCTGTTGCACGGGGCAATGCACTGGAAGCCGTGAAAGACGTTATTGTCATCATGGAACGATCCCACGACCGCCCCCTGCGGATTGATGTCGAAGCCACCGGTGCCCTGGTCGAAGCCTGTGCCTCCGCCCGGAGCACTAAATGTGGTGATGGTTGGAGTGTTTTGAGCGCTTGCCAAACCACATGCAAGAAGTACGATACTAACTACCTTCCAAATCTGCAGTCGATTCATAATTCCTCCGGTGTTGATTTGAAGTGAGTGGTCATGCTGGAACCCCTTAGAAGCAGTGGCCAGTGTTGAGTTGTTCTGTTATTGGCTTGGAGACGGAAGACATTACTGCTGCCAGCTCCGCTTATTTTGCGACACCGCTGAGTCTCTCCCGCGTTGGCCTTCCGGCCCGGCGGTGCAACTCAGAGCAGAAGCGTGCGCTGTTGCGTGCATGGCATATACGAAGGCATGCGGGCTGCCACCAACTTCCGCTACGCCAGCCCGATCTCAGCTCTAGTTACGGAATGAATGAAATCAGGGATGGACTACTCGCGGGGTAGTGCGGTTTGCACGAAAGCATGATTTGAAATCAGACTCGATTGCGGAAAGCCGACCCACATCTACAAGAAACCGGACTTTAGCAACAACGATTCTATGGAAAAAGGAAGACTGCTAGTATTATACAACTGGTTGTATAGAACAACTAGTTGCGCTCCTAGGAATTAAGTATTGACGAGAAGGCTACTGGCCTCCAGGCCATGGCTGCGACGGCGTCTGCAATGGAAGAAGTTGGCGGAAGCTACGTCCTACCCCCCGCAACACAACTAGTTATCATATGCAACCAGTTGTACAATCATTGGGGCAGGCAACGCCCAACCGGAGTGGAGGCAGAGTGCGCGAAGATCATAGGTCAGAGTGCGTTATCAACCGGACGGTCGAGATATTTGGCGACCAGTGGAGTCTGCTCGTCATCCGCGACATCATTTTCATGAACCGAAGGCATTTTCGCGAGCTCCTGACCAAGTCTGTGGAAGGGATTGCGTCGAATATTTTGGCCGATCGTCTTCAAAGGCTTGTCCAGCAGGGGATCATCGTCAAGTCTCAGGACCCCAGCCATAAACAGAAAGCCATTTACAGTCTCACCGAAAGAGGCATCGAATTGCTCCCTCTTCTGATGGAGATGGTGGCATGGGGGCACAAGTGTTTGCCGGCCTCCAGGCTAAGGGGTCTAGCTCAGGTCCTGGAAGAAGGAGGACCTAAGCTGAGGGTGCAATTTATGGCTGAACTTCGCGAAACCCATCTCGGGAAGGCAAGCGCCAAGAAAAAGGGCCGGCGCCCGACGAAATCCACGCGTATTCTTGCCATGCAGAAGGTGCAGGCGGCATACGAAGCGGCACTGGCTCAAAGAAAACAGTAGCGAATCACCAGCGCCAAATCCAGATCGCAGGAAGCGCCTAAGAGCAAGGGGCATACATGGGCCGCTGTGATTGGAGAATCACTCGTGAAGTGAAAGCAAAGGGCAATCTGAGCGGCTTACGCCGAGATGGCGACTCCGTGATTTATCCCACGATCTCTTCAAATTTCAGCGGATCGGGTGGCACGGGATGCGGCGGAGGCTCAATCACCTTCAGGACCTGATAGGTGTGGCTGATGCGGTGAATCACCGTAATCGTGCTGAGGACGGCGATTACCCACAGCACTGGGCCCATGCGGTTGAACAGTGCGCCGATAATGATCAGCACGATGCGCTCGGGCCGCTCCATGAAGCCGACTTTGCAGCTGGGAATGAGCGACTCGGCGCGCGCGCGCGCGTAGCTCACCATCACTGAGCTGATCATGACCAAGGCGACCATCACCACGTAGAAGAAGCGATTGGCGCGGGCGTAGTACACCAGCAGCCCAAAGAACAGCGCCGCATCGCTATAGCGATCGATGATGGAATCGAAGAAGCCGCCGAATTGTGTGACCTGATTGGTGGCACGGGCCACGCGGCCGTCCACCATGTCGAAAATGCCGGCGCCAATAATTACCAGTCCGGCATAGAGAAACATGCGGCGCTGATTTTCCGCGTGGGCATAGCCAAACAAGACGCCGGCTACCACGTTGATCAGCAAACCGATAAAGGTGAGAGCATTAGGCGAGATCTTGGTGAGCGCAAGACCGTGGACAATCTTATACAGAAGCCACTTGCTGGAACGCCCGACTGCGCTCGTCCACGTCATTCCGAGCCATTATCCTTCGTCGTGAATGGTAGTTAGCTTTAGCACCTCTAGTTCGCGCTTACCGGCAGGGGTGACTACCTCGCTGACATCTCCTACCTTCTTCCCCATGAGGGCACGACCTATCGGGGAGCTAGTGGAGATCAATCCCTTGGTCACGTCCGATTCTTCGCTGGTGACCAGCTTGTATTCAATCTTTTCCTCTTTGGTGGAATCATAGACCAACAAGGTTGAGCCGATAGCGGCGCGATCGCGGGGGATGTTCGCCATGTTGATCATCGAGAGATCAGCCATGCGCTGCTTGAGCTGACCCAGACGAGCGCGGACAAACTCCTGCCGCTGCTTGGCCATGTGGTACTCGGCGTTCTCGCTGAGATCGCCCATGGCAACGGCTTTCTTCAGCTCTTTGGGCAGCTCGTGAGTGAGCTCGTGCTCCAGAACTGCAATCTCTTCCGACAACTTCTTCTTGATGTGTTCAGGCATACTTCGGGATCGTTGGGTTCGGGTGATTAAATGCAACCCGAAAGCATTTCAACATTATACGACGAGGAGTTAGTTTCGTTTCCGGCGAGCGCGTGGCTGACTGTGCGTCTACCCACCGTGCCTGCTGGCGATGAGCGCACCGAATCCGATGTGCGCCAGTCCAAAACCAGCAGCCAACATGGCATTGCCCCACAGCCAGGGCATGGGGAGGGCCACGGCGCCCAGCATCACAAACACGATGCCCATCGCCGGCACCGCGCGCGCGGAAAATGCGCCGGCCTGTACTACGCCAATTCCGTAGAGCAACAACCATACGCCGGGAATCAAGCGCGTGGACCCGTCCCACACAATTGCCGCAGTGAGCAGACCTCCGGCAGCCAGGGCCGGGAGCAGTCCCATCAAGAGACGCCGTCCGGCTGCAGACAGAGCTTCGGTTCCCAGCCGGGAAGCCTTTCTCTGCATGCTGAACAGCGCAATGCTGAAGCCAACCAGCGCTTCAGCCAGCCAGACCGCCAGCCATGCGTGGGTGGTTGGCTGGCGAATTCCCACAACCGTGGCGACGACCGCAGTAGCTCCGGCGGCACACAAGCCCCAGCCCGGAACAGCGGTCAATGTCGGAGTGCGCTTCATGCTTTGTCGGATGGCTTCGCAGGTCTTGTCGCCCGGTCTATACCACTTTGGCAATCCCCAGATAGGCCCAGCGCTCTGCGATTTTCCCGCCGGCGATACGCCAAATGACGATGCCTCCGAACTGCAACTTATTTCCTGTCTCCGGATCGGTGGCCCGCCAGGTATTTCTCACCACGACTTTGTCATCTTCGGCAATAATATCGTCGATAGTGACCTTCATGTCCGGAAACCTCTTCAGGGCATTTCCCACGTACTGTTTCGCGCCGGCCGGTCCGGGCGGGGTGCCAGGCGGCACATCCGTTCCATGATCGACGAAGTCACTGGCGAAATTCACATCTGCGACGTCGAGATTTTTGCGGTTAACGAATTGGTCGAAATGATTCCGTATGAAGGTTTTCATCTCGCCGATGGACATGCCAGACGCTGAGTGCTCGAGATTCATGGCATTCATGATTGGTCTCCCTACTGTGAGTTCCGAGATTGGCAAATTCGCTTGGTAAGACTGCTCTGAACAAGTCCAGGATCGCTCGTGACGTCAATCGATGTGAATCGCGATCATGGCTTGCGTCCTGCCCAGCAGGCGGCTGAAGAAGTCGCCGGTAATCTTCATCCAACCATACTTCCGGCGTAGCAGGTCTTGCCCATGCTGCACTTCCGCACCCTCGCAGATGCGAGTTTGTGCGTCCACCCATGCGCCCCGAAGATCTCCGCGAAAGTTACAAGGCGCGACCCGCACCCTGGGATTATTGCGAATCCGTTTGATCTTGCCGGCGTCCGGCGCTGAATAGACATAGAAGACGCTTCTCGACGTCGGGGAAAAATCGGTGGGCGACGGCGTGCCGGGATCCTGCGCAAACCACACGGGAGTACGCACGCCCACGCCGGTCTTGCGAAAGGTTTCCAGATTCAGGTACTTGGCTTTGGCAAATTGCGCAATGGCGTCGGGCATGGTCGACAACCTCTGCAATTAGCTTATCGCACCGAGCTTGGCGTGGCCGGGAGCCCAATCGATTTGCTCGCGCGGTATAATCTCCCGCGCATTTTCCCAAACACAGACTTGTTAACAGGACAGCGATGCCGAAAAAGTTCAAAGCAAAAGCCGAGCCTGCAGGGCCGAACAACGCGTGGTGCTTCCTGGCGGTGCCGTTTGATGTGAGCGAGGTTTGGGGAACGCGCGGACGCGTTCGCGTCAAAGGCACGATCAACGGCTTTCCTTTCCGCACGAACATTCAGCCCATGGAGGGACGCCACCTGCTGACCTTCAACAAGCAACTGCAGGCTGGCGCCAAGGCGAAGCCCGGCGACATGGTTGCCGTCGTCATGGAACGCGATACCGAAGAGTGGGCGATCGATCCTCCCGCAGAACTGGCCAAGGCGTTTCGCCACAGCAAAGACGCCAAGTCGTTGTGGGACAAGCTGGCCTACACTCATCGCAAGGAATTCGCGCAGTGGATCAGCGGCGCCAAGCAAGAGGAGACTCGCGAGCGCCGCGCCGCGAAGGCGGTTAGCATGATGCTTGAGAAGAAGACGATCTCTTGAGCTGAGCCGTGAAAGGAACGAAATGCGTCTGTTGTTGAACTGGCTGCTGAGCGCGATTAGCTTGCTGATCGTGTCGAAGGTGGTGCCTGGCTTTTACGTGCAAGGATTTAAGGCGGCACTGATCGCCGCGCTAGTGATCGGGCTGGTGAATGCTACGCTTGGGCTCTTGCTGAAGCTCATTACGCTGCCGTTAACGCTGGTGACCTTGGGAATCTTCTGGTGGGTCATCAATGCCCTGATGCTGATGTTTGCCTCGACGCTACTGTCTCCCGATTTCGTAGTCCGCGGCTTCTGGGCGGCCTTTTGGGGAGCCATCGTGCTCTCGCTGATCAACATGGTGCTGAAGTCGCTGGCGCGGGAGGCGGAACGCGGGTAGGGCTTTAACCCCAGTCAATCGAAAAGCGGTCGACCACGGATCGACACTGATCTTCACGGATTTTCTCTCGAGGAGAGACTACCCATGATTCCTGCTGCCATATTTAGTGGCGTGAGCTTCGTGCAGTTGGATTACATCACATCTCTTCTGTCAATCCGTGTTCATCCGTGTCGATCCGTGGTCAATCTTGGTTTTTGATTGTGATCGTTCCAATTCTCGCAGGCGGCGAACTGTTTCGACGATATCGCGGCCCTGAAACAAGCGAATCCCTGCGATCCCGGCCGCGCCAGCAGCAAGGCAATCCCCGGCGTTCGATAGAGTGACGCCTCCCAGTGCTAATACTGGGAAGCTTTGTTCCAGATGCTCGAGTGGCGTCGATCCAGCACACGCGGCGCGCAGCACGTCTACGCCGATCCCGTGGACATTGGTGTTCGCTTTCTCGAATATCGGTGCCAACACCGCGAAGTTTGCTCCGCTGGCCGCGGCGGCACGTACCTCCTCGATCGTATGAGCCGACACCGCAATTACCGGGGCCCGACCACTGGCTTGCATCCACAGCGCGCGAACTTCTGAAGCCGCCAGGTCGCCTGCGGGAAGATGCACACCATCGGCTCCCGACGCAAGGGCGACGTCAGCGCGCCCGTTGACGAGCAGCTTCGCCGTCGGGGAGTGATCTCGAACTGCTTGCAGCGCTTCGCGCGCCAGCCGTTCCAGATCGCTCACCGCCAGATTTTTCTCGCGGAGCTGAATGTAGTCAACCCCGGCGCGCGCCGCCTCGCCAATTCTAGTGAGCAATTTGCGATACTGCTGCGCCTCTGTACCTGCGAGACTCCTACGGTCGGTGATGTAGTAGAGCAGCATCGCCGCTGTGATTGTATTCCGATGAGCGAGAGCGGCAGATTTCGGGCTGCGTTATTCGATTGCGAAGGGGCGCGGCTTCAGTCGCGCCGCAGGAATTAGAAGAAATTGGGCTTCAGCCCCAGCGAGCTCGCACTTCGTCTTAACCCCGGAGTCCCTCAGTGGCTGAAGCCGCAAGTACGACAGCACCTTAACGGCACGGCTGAAAGCCGTGCCCCTTCAAAGCTTGAAGTGGTCGTGAATAATTCAGGCTGAACACTGCTCTACCGGTAATCGCCGAGCCTACACCACTCTAAAACGCGATTAGAATAGAACCGTGCCGTCAGCTAGCCGTCCCGATTCTCATTCCGTCCAACGGAAATCAGCCAAACGCAAGCCCGCGACGAGCAACACGCTTGAGATCTTGCGCGCCCCAAGCCTCGCGGATGTGCCGTGGCTGATACATGGATTCAGCACACGGCCGGGTGGCGTCTCGAGTTGCTACGGCGGACTAAGCTTGAACCTCGGCGTCACCCCGGCGGACACCAGGGAGAACGTCGCGCGTAACCGCGAGCTCTTGCTCGAAGCGCTGGGCGCGACGAACGAAGACTCCGGCTCAATGTGGCCGCTGGTGCAAGTGAAGCAGATCCACTCGGCGCTCGTTTATCCGATAAACGCATTGCCGCAGGATCCGCTCGCGGGCGACGGCGTAATCACGGACACTTCTGAGTTGCTGCTGGCAGTCAAGACCGCCGATTGCGTTCCTGTGCTGCTGGCCGATCTCAAGCGTCGGGTGGTGGGCGCGTTTCATGCCGGGTGGCGCGGTACCGTGGCCCGCATCGTGGAGAAGGGTGTGGGCGAAATGCGGCGGCAGTTTGGCAGCCAACCGCGAAATCTACGCGCGGCCATCGGGCCGTCGATCCGGCGCTGCTGTTATCAGGTTGGTCCCGAGGTGCGGGCCGAATTCGATTCGCAATTCCCTTATAGCAGCGAACTCTTCGAAGAGGTCTTCGACGCTAACGCCATTCACGTTCGCTATCCGATGTTGTTCTTGACCGCGCGAGCGCCCGGCCATAGCGAGCTTGGTCCCGAACTGCATCTTGATCTGGTCGAGGCCAACCGTCGTCAGCTAGCGGACGCAGGATTGCGTAACAAAAACATTAGCGTCGTCGATGGATGTACCGCGTGCGAAACCACGCGCTTCTTCTCGCACCGCGCCCAGTTCGGCAACACCGGACGGATGATGGCGGTGATCGGAATACGGTCGAAATGAACTGGCCGTCGGCTGTCGGCCGTCAGATAAAACAAGAAGACCGGAGATTTCTCTCCGGCCTGTAACCCCTAGCCTCTAACCCCTATCTTCTGATCTTCTCCCCTATTGACTTCGCCTGGGTGAACAACAGCAGGTAGTCCGGACCGCCGGCCTTCGAGTCGGTACCCGACATGTTGAAGCCGCCGAACGGATGCGCGCCGACCATCGCTCCCGAGCACTTGCGATTGATGTACAGATTGCCAACGTGGAACTGCTCCTTGGCCGCCTCGATCTTGTCTTCCGACGTGGTATACACCGCGCCGGTCAGGCCGAACTCGGTGTTGTTGGCTATTTCCAGGCCATGCTCGAAGCCACGAGACTTGATGACCGCGAGCACCGGGCCGAAAATTTCCTGCTGCGAGATCGTCGCCATAGGATCGACATCGGCAATCACGGTGGGCTGGATGAAGAAACCATCGCCGGCTTCGGTAGCGCGTGCGCCGCCGGTGATTAGGCGTCCACCTTCGGCAATCCCCTTCTGGATGTACCCCAGGATCGACTGCATCGATTTCTCGTTGACCACCGGGCCCATCGCCGGATTCTGCGTGGGGTCGCCAACCGTGATCTTCTCCACGCGTTCCTTCAGGCGCTGCAAAAACTTGTCGTAGATGCGCTCATCAACAATGGCGCGCGAGCACGCCGAACACTTCTGTCCGCTGAATCCAAATGCCGCCGAGGCTACGCCCTCAACCGCGGCATCGAGATCGGCGTCGGTGTCCACAACGATGGAATCCTTGCCGCCCATCTCGAGGATAGTGCGTTTGATCCAGATCTGGCCGGGCTGCTGCACCGCGGCGCGCTGGTTGATGTGCAGCCCAACTTCCTTGGAACCGGTGAACGCAATGTAGCGCGTCTTGGGATGCTCGACGATGGCATTGCCGAAACTGTTGCCATGGCCGGGGCAGAAGTTGACCACGCCGTCGGGCAGGCCGGCTTCTTCAAGGATCTCGAAAAATTTCGCAGCGATGGTCGGCGAGTCGCCCGAGGGCTTCAGGATGACCGTGTTGCCGCTCACGACGGAGGCCAGCGTCATGCCGCCCATGATGGCGCCGGGAAAGTTCCACGGCGGAATCACCGCGCCCACGCCCAGCGGGATGTAGCGCAGATAGTCGCGTTCGCCGGGCAACTGCACCGGCGGCTCGGCCTTGGAGAGGCGCAACGCTTCCAGGGCGTAGAAGTCGCAGAAGTCGATGAGTTCGGCGATGTCGCCATCGGCCTCGGCCCAGTTCTTGCCGACCTCGAAGATCATCCACGCCATCAGCTCAAACTTGCGCTCGCGCAGCAAGGCGCTCACACGAAACAACAGGTTGGTGCGCTCCTCGATGGAGGAGTACTTCCAGGTCTCGAACGCCTTCAGCGCCGCCTGCATCGCGGGCTCAACTTCGCTGGCGCCGGCCGCCTGGTGAATGCCGACAATTTCCGACGGCTTGGCGGGGTTGAGCGAATGCGTCTTTTCCGCCGTCTTAAGGTGGCGGCCGCCGATCACCAGGTCGTATTCGCGGCCCAGTTCATTGCGGACCTTCTCGATAGCGGCGCGCATGCGGCGCGCGTTCTCCGGGTTGCTGAAGTCGATGGATGGTTCGTTCTTGAATGTGTCGGGAATCTGGGCGTTATTAATGGTAGCGGCGATGCGAGTGCCTTCCCGGGCCGGAGTCGTAGTGGTAGCCATAAGTGCGTCCTCTCAGGGTGGTTAATGGGTGCAGTCTAAGTAGATGCCGTGCGCTCCGGCAGGATGCGGCGGGCGCAGGCCAAGCTTTAATGATAAGCGCGGGAGGAGCGGTTTGTCGCTACTGAAGACCCCGGAGGGTTGATTTCGTGGTACGCGTACTCCATTTTCCGCTTTATATTCGTAACGGCTTTGACCGACAGTAAAGTAAAGAGGAACCGACATATCTCGATGACCGATGAACAGTGGACGAACCTACGACGAAATGCCGGCGACGCTGACAGTCCTTTCAGCGTAAACCAGGATCACACTTCAACCTGCGGTCCTGGCGGGCTTGTGACGTTGGCGTAGAGCGCTTCGCTTTTGTTCCCATTTGGCCGAAGTGATCTCTTTTGCGGGGCCGGAATTGAGCCCGTCCAACAGGGCGGCCTCCAGCTTTTCCTTTGCCTGGCGCTTCCGGTCATCGCGGATCAATTCACGAATGTATTCGCTGGGCGTACTGTAACCGTCTGCCGTGGCCTGACCCTCGACATATTCTTTGAGGACCTTGGGCAACGAGACGTTTAGCGATGTCATTTCCATGTAGTTTAGTTTAAGAATGGGTGACATATCCTGTCAATAACTGGCAGCAAATGTGTAGCTTGCTGCTTGCCACTACGTGCCGATGTCCATCCACTCCGGATGGTAGTCCTTCCAGATGCCTGTTCCGGATGAGATCTGGCGGACGGGCAAATCTTCGGCATGCTTCGCGGTGCGTACCCATTCCCACGCGTGCAGAATTTCGGACTCATCGAAGTAGCGCGTCTCGGCCTCAAGAATAGCCGCGCCTGCGGTGACGATCGCCACAATCTCTTCCCACTTATCGGCGCCCACCACTGCCATGCGGGCGATGTGGTCGGTGTGCTTCTGCAGAAACCGCATCTCAGCCCAACGCGCGCCCCAGTCGGCGCCATGCATTTGCGAGAGGTCAGCGAGAATGCCGATGGGCTTGTGCTTGCGTTGGGCAATCAGCATGGCGATTTGCGGCTCGAACTGCTTGATGTCCTCGGCCGTCATCTTGCCGACGACTTTGAAGCCCAGTACTCCTCCAAAGCTTTCCTTGAGACGTTCAATCATGGCGCGTGCTCCTCCCTTAAGTGTGGCAACGGTTTCAGTGGCTCTAGTCGGTGTAGTGCGGCCTTAAGGCTTGTGCTGTCCCTTAAAGGGACTCAAAATCAATTTTCTCCCTACCCAGCACTCCGCCTGCGGCTACGTGCTGGGCTAGACTAGGCCGCGCCTACGGCGCTGGATTTGTCGAAACAGTTCCAGTCGAGATAACTGCATTACTGTTGTACACGATTGTCGGCGTTCGATTGCAGAAATTGCTTCACACTTCTCCGCCAGGGGAACCGTAGCGCAGCGTCGCCCAGAGTAGCCACAGGGCGCTGGAGATCACCAGACCACCGATGGGGCTGAATATCGCGACCAGAAAGGAGATCGAATAGGTGGCCAATCCCAGTTGATAAGTTCGCCGGAGCCGTGAAATTGCGACGCTGCTGATGTCATGGCGAAGCAGTCTCCGGTTGCGGGCAACCGACTCGAACAGCAAGTTGTGACAGAAACTCGACACCAGGAACGTTCCACAATAAAACGCGACCGCCGTGTTGGCCGCCGGGGTGCCAAAATAGCGGGCCAGCGTTGCCGTGGAAAACGGAATAAAAGTAACCATCAGCAGCAAAGAGCCATTGGCAAACATCAGCACCCGGTCCACCCGGTTTACCATCCGGAACAATTCGTGATGGTTGATCCAGATGAGCAGCACGACGAAGAAGCTGAGGACGAAGGCCAAGAACGACGGCCAGAGCTGGCCGAGCGACAAGAGGAGATTACGGTTGCCTTCGAGCTGAAGTTGGGGAACGCGGATTTCGAGAATCAGCAAAGTAATGGCGACGGCGAAGACACCATCGCTGAAGGCTTCGAGGCGTGCTGTTTCTTTCTCCAAGCGGCGTCCAAGGCAGACCAGTTCCAGAGTTCGGCAATGTTAAGGTGGGCGCCAATGGAAAATCAAGTCGGCACAAAGTCACCCGCGCGACGGTGAAGTTGGACCGTGCGCCTCTAGAGTGCGCATGAGGACATCTGTCGCCCTTACGGGGCTCAGTGTCATTTCGCACTTACCCCAGGACTTCGCTATGCTCCGTTCTGGGCTAGACTGTCGCCGCGCCTCCCGGCGCTCGATTTTCGCGCTCCTTACTACCAATATCCAAACTCAGTTCTCACGAGACACCCCCCGGCGAAATTTCAGCGCGGAGCGGGTGGACAACGCTAGTGTTGAGCCTGCGGTGGCTGCGCCTGGTCCGACGTTGGCGGTGGAGTGCCCGGCTGTGGCGCCGGCGTCAGTCCCGGAACCGGGATAGGTCTCAGGTTAGGTTGCGTCAGGTCGTTGGTATTTGCCGGCACCGTTCCGGTCACGTTCGGCGCGTGCTTCACCTGGCCGGATTCCGCGTCAGACACGTCGATGCCAAGCCTGGTGAGAGTATCGGCGGTGGACAAATCAAGCTGCACCTTCGACTTCTCGTAGTTGGTAGCCGCGACGAGGACATTGGACTCAGCCTGCGTCATGGCACTGGAAGCCTGCAACACCAGGGTGGTGGTGGAAGCTCCCATGCGCAGCTTCTTCTGTTCGGCATCCAGATTTTGCGCGGCATAATCCCGGGCCGAAATCGCAGCTTGAAGGGCCACATAGTTCTGCTGCAATGTGAACTGGGCCTGCCGCACTTGTAGCCGGATGGTGTTTTCGGTTTGCTGCAAACTCATCTGCGCCTGCCGATATTCCAGCACGGAGCGCACCTGGTCAGCCTGATTCTGGCGATTGCGCAGCGGGATGTTGATGTTCACGCCCACCCCTTTATCGGGGGCGCTGCTGTTGAACAAATTCTGAAATGCGTCACTGTATCCCGTAGTTGGAATCGTTCCCGCCGGCGGGCAGCCTCGATTGGGGTTGATACAGAGAGGGTTTTGCGGACCCGCCAGAGCGGAGGCGCCATAGAAAGCGTACAAATCGACCGTCGGAAGCATCTGGTTGCGAATCGACTTGCGCGAGATTTCGTTGTTGGTGAGGGTCAGGCGCGCGGTCGCGATTTCCGGGCGTTGCTGCAAGGCCTCGTTGATCAGGTCCTCAACCGGAGCGATCTGATATTCCTCCTTGATATCCAAAGTATCGGTAGGAATTACCGGCGCCACCGCCAGGATTGGATCGGCCATGTTGCGGGTGATGGCATTCTTCATCAGTAATTGCTCGAGCTGAAGATTCACTTGTGCGGCGACTATGTTCTGTTGCGCCGTTGCCACGGCACTTTGCGCCTGCACCGCGACCAGCGGAGCGAGCGTTCCAGCCACCACCTGCTTCTGATCGTCGGAGAGTGTCTTGTTGGCGAGATCCAGGGCGCGCTGCTGCACGGTTACATTGGAGTACGCATTCACCAGGTCCCAGTAGATGTTCTCGATCTGCGAAACCGTCTGGATGATCTGCAACCGGAAGGTTACGTCTTCGATTTCCTTGTTGTTTCTGGCAATGCGGATCCATCGCAGGTTGGGGTCGTAGCCGAACCCCGAGAGCAGGTGCTGGCGCAGTTCAAACTGGAAATTTGGTGTCAGATTTGGATTCAGGGTGTTGAAGAGCGAATTGGAAGCTACCCGGGAATTATTAAAGCCCACCGTCATCAGGGTCCCGGTGGAGAATCCCTGGCTATAAAGGAAGTTGGCCGTGGTCGTGTTTTGCTCCAAAACATTGGTACCGGTAAACACGGTGTTCGCCTCTGGGGTGACCGCGTGCTCAAGCGATACGGTTCCAGTCAGTACCGGGTCAAAATTGTCAATCGGGGGACCTTCGCCCTGTGTGGACGCCACGATGCCTCCCACTCCGGCCCCGGCCCCACCCACTCCGATAGTGGTGCCACCCGCACCGCCGCCCGTGGAACCGGTCGTAGAAGTTCCAGTCCCACCAGCCGAGGTGGTGCCCGTAGTCCCGCCGGGAGTGCCCTGCACCAGACCAGCATTTACGCCGAGCGCAACTGCCCCCGAACTGGTCCGCAGAATGTCAGTGTCGGCAATCGACAGGTTGTAACGCTGAATGCCGATGTCAAGGTTGTTTTCCAGCGCCATGGCCACTGCGTCATTCATTGACAAGTACATCTTGCCGTCGGTAAGTAACTGGTCGATGCGGGCGGAGTTGGTCACGTTCAGGGGCGCAACCTCGCGCACTGTGTAAACCACGAAAGGATTGGGCCATTGCCTCTTGCCCCGGCTGTAGTCCTGGTCGGAATAGAGATGAGCATTACGCTGCGGCTCCGGTGCCTGTGGCAGTGGGGTCAACGGCGGATTGTTAGACTGCGCTTGCGGCGACGCATCTTGGGCACAGGTTGTGGCAGCCAGAATCCCCAACAGAAATAGGAACAGTAAGATCGA
Organism: uncultured Acidobacteriaceae bacterium; assembly: GCA_963721155.1. Taxonomy (GTDB): domain Bacteria; phylum Acidobacteriota; class Terriglobia; order Terriglobales; family Acidobacteriaceae; genus Bog-257. Next base: position 786,773 of record CAVRID010000014.1, read on the forward strand.
ACCAATCGGTTTGACAAACTTAAAACCTGACATTCCTTTGTCTCCAAGAATGACGTTGAGAGTTGGCTTTCACATTCAGCATGCTTCCCGTTGCCCTATCTCTGAACGGAAGAGATCGCCAGGAATCGTTCTCAGATGACGCCGCAGAGGCAAGTAAACTAAACGCCCGCCTCGTAAGCAGCAGGAAGTGTCATAGTATAGCTGACACAATGCCGCCATCCGCGCACCTTTGCATAGCTTTACGCTGCTTAACATAACGCTACATTCGCGCCGAGGCCTGCATGGAAGGACATGAGCCGCAATCTTAAAATCACGCTGGCCTATGACGGATCGGAGTTTCACGGATGGCAGGTCCAACCGGGACTGCGAACCGTCCAAGGCACCCTGTCGGAGTGCCTAAAGCGTCTGACCGGTGAAGACGTGTTGCCGCAAGGATCGGGGCGCACAGACGCGGGTGTCCATGCTTTGGCGCAGGTCGCCTCGGTGAGGCTCGACAGTCCCATCCCAGAGCGAAATCTGGTCATCGCTTTGAATGATGTGCTTCCTCCCTCGGTGCGAGTGAATCGGGTGGAGGTGGTTAGAGATGATTTCCACGCGCGCCATTCGGCCAAGGCAAAAACCTATCGCTACCGCATTTATCGCAAGGACATATGCCCGCCGTTTTTGGCGAGATACGTTTTTCATGATCCCTATCCGATGAATGAAGAAGCATTGATTCGCGCGTCGGAGCATGTCGTCGGCAAACACGACTTCACTTCGTTTGCGGCGTCCGATCCGGAGCGCAGTGCACGGATGGCTGAGGACAGAAGCGCAGATGTAGTTTCCCATTCTGGGATCACGACGAATGTTCGCACGATTCACTCCTCACTGTGGGTGAGAACGGATGAAGAACTGGTTTACACTGTGCGCGGAGACGGATTCCTCCACCACATGGTGAGGAATCTGATGGGCACATTTTTGCAGGTCGGAAAAGGCGCGCTGAAGATAGAGGATGTGGCAGAGATCCTCGCCGCCCGCAATCGCAGCGCTGCCGGGCCGACCGCTGCTGCCTGTGGGCTGTATCTGGTGAGCGTGGAATATTGACGGGGAGTTGGGTGGTGGTGTCCTAGAGCGACTTTGGAACACTGCCCGGAGTTTGGTTTATGCGGGTGGAGCGTCGCCTTCAGGGTACCGGCGCACACGGCTTTGCTGGTGCAATGTATTTTTGGTGGGCGCCCCCGCATTTATGCGGTGGAAGGAGCGCTCCAGCGCTCCGGCGAGAAGGTAGGCTTAGATCGCGCGCTTTAGCGCTGGGGATCGAAGAGCCCCAGGGCTAAAGCCCACTTTGAGGTGGACCGTTTTTCCGCTGGACTGAAGTCCAGCTTTCCCCCTGCTGAAGCCGGGGGGCTCCCACCAAGAGCGTTCACCCGCGTTGCTCCGCAGCCCGAAAGGCGTGCTCGCCACCACCGAAAGAGCATGCAGGAAAGCGAATTAGACTAATGGCAACTGAAGCAAGCGTCGCAGGAAACAGTACGATCGTCAGCAGCAATCCTGCGACCGGAGAAGTGCTGGCTGAGTTGGCATGCGCCAGCCCCAGCGATGTGCGGGATGCTGTTCTTCGCGCAAAACAAGCTCAGCCCGCCTGGCAGGCCACCCCGGTGCGTGAGCGGGTCGCGATGCTGCGGCGGTTCCAGCGGCTCCTCAGCGAACAGCGCGACCAGGTTGCCGAACTGATTTGTCGCGAAGCCGGTAAGCCCGCGGTCGAAGCACTGACCACCGAAGTTCTGGTCATTCTGGATGCAACAGAGTTCTGCATTCGCAACGCGCACGATTTTCTGCGCGAGGAACCCCTGCCGCACAGCAACATCGCCATGAAGACCAAGCGCGGCAAATTATTGCGCGAACCCTTTGGCGTGATCGGCATTGTGTCGCCGTGGAACTATCCATTCTCCATAGCGGCCACTGAAACGCTCGGAGCATTGGTTACGGGCAACGCCGTCGTCCTCAAGCCGTCGGAATTCACCCCATTAATTGGATTGGAGCTGCAGCGACTGCTTCTGGCGGCAGGGTTGAATCCCGATCTCATGCAAGTGGTCATTGGAGAAGGACCAGCCGGCGCTGCTTTGATCGATGCGCCCATCGACAAGCTGATCTTTACCGGCAGCGTTGCGACCGGCAAACGTGTTGCTGAAGCGGCTGCGCGAAAACTGTTGCCAGTGGTGCTGGAACTGGGCGGCAAAGATCCGATGATCGTGCTCGACGATGCCGACCTGGAGATCGCCTCTAGCGGGGCTTTGTGGGGCGCGTTCATGAACGCCGGCCAGACGTGTCTATCGGTCGAGCGCTGTTACGTGCATCGCAGCCTGTATGACAAGTTCCTGGAAGCGTGCAGCAGCAAGATCGCCAGGCTGCGCGTGGGAAATGGAATCGGCTCGGAGGTTGAAGTTGGACCGCTCATCCACGAGCGTCAGTTGCGCACCGTGGACGAGCATGTGAGAGATGCTGTCCTGCATGGCGCGCGCCTGCTACAGGGCGGAAAGCGCCTGACCGAACTTGGTCCAAATTTCTATGCACCCACCCTGCTCGCCGACGTGACGCGGGACATGCGCATCATCCAGGAGGAAACCTTTGGCCCGGTCCTTCCGGTGGCAGCCTTTCGACACAGACGATGAAGCTATTCGGCTCGCCAATGACAGTGACTTCGGGCTTGCCGCCAGCATCTGGACCACAAACCGTCGTCGCGGCGAGGCCATGGCCCGGCGAATCAAGGCCGGGACCGTGATGATCAATGACGTGATCTCTTGCTTTGGGATTGCGGAAGCGCCGCACGGCGGATTCAAGCTCAGCGGCATCGGCCGCACTCACGGCAAGATGGGTTTGGCAGAGATGGTCCAGGTGAAGTACGTGGACACCGACCTGCTTCCGGGGATGCCGAAAGTCTGGTGGTTCGGATACGGGGAGAAGTTCCGCCAACAGATGGATGGGTTCATCGATCTGCTATTCGCGAGGAGTTGGGGGAAGAAGCTGAAGGGCGCACTGCGATCCGCGGGATTGTTGCGACGCGGAAATCGGATCTAGAGGCTTTCAGCCTCACAAGGCAACCACCACTAAAGTGATATTAATCAAGCCGCAGATATCTCCGAACACTGGCTAGCTGAATTTCGCCATTGTAATCGATTTAAGAGGCCTATTTTACTGAGACGGTACTTCGGTGTCACTCCCAGCCTTAAAGTCCGCCTACGGCCTCTCCAGCGCTCGCAAATGGCATGGTGGTAGCTGGTAATGGTAGCCATATGGTGGAAAGAAGATAAACCACGTAGGTCCTGAACTCATGGCGACGAATTATAGCACTTAAGTCTTACGCTTCCGGTTCTCCAGACGCGCTTTCTCTGCCACCGTGCTAATTTAACTTCGCCAGCGGAAACTGCACGTGTCAAGCTGAATCGCCGAACGGTTCCGGCGGCCGGAGAGCGAATTGGAGGGCACTACCGTTTACATCCTGATGGTTGTGTTCCTGGCCACGCTGATTCGCTCGGTCTTCGGATTCGGCGAAGCGCTGGTGGCTGTTCCTCTGCTCGCCTTGCGAATCCCGGTTAAGGTGGCCGCGCCGCTCGCCGTCCTGGTGTCGATCACGGTGGCGGGCGTGATCGTCGCACAAGACTGGCGGAAGATACATCTGGAACCGGCAGGCTGGCTGCTGTTTCCAACCATCTTCGGCATTCCGCTAGGTCTGTGGTCGCTTACCGGCGGCAACCAACGCGGCGTGAAAGCGGCCCTTGCCCTGGTCATTATCGCGTTTGCGGTGTACGCACTGATCGGCCGAAAGCCGCCCGAGTTGCACAGCGATAGCCGGCTGTGGCTGGTGGTCTTCGGCTTCTGCGCCGGCCTGATGGGAGGCGCTTACGGAATGAACGGGCCGCCGCTGGCAATTTACGGAGCGATGCGCCGCTGGTCTGCCCAGCATTTTCGCGCGACCCTGCAGGGATATTTTCTTCCCGCCAGCATCGTCGGCATGGCAGGTTATTGGCTGGCTGGTCTCTGGGTTCCCGCGGTCACGCGTTATTACCTAATGTCGCTACCGCTGACGCTGGCGGCGGTGCTACTTGGGAGAGCGATAAACCGTCGCCTCCATGGCCGTTCCTTCCTCATGTACGTTCACGTCGGCCTGGTGGTGATTGGAGCGGTGTTGCTCGTGCAGGCAATGCGCGGCTAGCCTCGTGGATGAGTTTGACTCAGCCCTAGATAGGCCTATATAGTGAGACCTATATGGTAAGAGTCATCCGTGAGTTGCGATGTTCGCGTTGCGGCTACCGGTGGTTTCCGCGTGGTCCAAAGCAGCCCGGGCACTGTCCAAACCCTCGCTGCAATAGTCCCTATTGGGACCGCCCGCGGCGAAGGAAGAAACCTACGCGATCTACTATGTCAAAGACAAAAACGTTCACGGGGAATGTCCGCTCGCGCTCAGCGGCCCAGTCAAACTCAGTGGAAAAAATCGAATCGCCCGAGATGGTTTGGTTAGAAGCGAACGCCAGGAAGCTTGCACGGCATGCAGGGGAGTGGTTGCTAATTCAGGGAGAAAAGCTGCTTGTTCACAGCCGCGATTTTGCCGATTTACGGGAGGTAATTCAAAAACGGCAGATCAACCCCCCGTTTGTTTACTATGTCCCCACCGATGATGAATCCAGTGCAGTGACGATCTAGTGTGACAACTGTCAGCTATCCCGTGTCCCTTCGTTACCGCGCGGTGCCCAACATGCGCGGGCTTCAGCCTGCCGCAGAGGTACAACTCTTCAATGGGGCTATGGCTGCAAAGGCAGTAGGCATCTTCGATTCAGGTTCATCGTATACGGTGTTTCGTCCTGAACATGCATCGCTCATTGGAATTGAGGACGTGACGGTCGGTCATCCGGAAGGCATCAGGACGTTGGGCGGTTCGATCGAGATTTATCTTTTCGACTTGGAAATTCAACTGATGGGAGCAGGTCCCCGCTTTGCCGGGCAAATTGGGTTCTTCTCGGGTCATGCTTCCCGCAACATTCTGGGCCGCAATGTGATCTTCTCTTTCTTTGAGATTGGATTCCATGAACGAGGGCAGGTCATTCATCTGCGGCCAGATTCTTAGTGGTCACGCCCGCGCTCGCCAGTTTACGCGAGCCAATCGGGTATTGAGATATTCAACGTAACCAGCGATACTGCCTCCATGCCCGAGATGGCCGCCACCGATCCTCCACAGCTTCCCAAGCACAAGCTCAAATACAAAAAGCAATTTCAGCGCGCCTGCAACGAGCCCAATGAAAAAGGGAAGCTGTGCGGCGGACATTTGAAGCGCTGGTTCTATCTGGCTGATCTGCTGGAGCAAGCTTGCGGCGACGTTCGCCAAACCTTTGGCGACCACATGGAGATCTATCGTTGTGAGCATTGCAAGACGCTGTACCTTCCAGGTCCAGAGGAGCCCCGCGGCCGCAATGTTGCTGGTCTGGGAAAACAATCGATTTTTGGATTGACCCTCACCGCCAAACCGGGTGAGGAAAAAGAGAAGCAGTAGCTCCGGTTTGCGAGATAATTAAAGGTGCGGGCCAGTCCCGCGCAATGTGGTCTGGTGCTGTGGGGCGCCGGAAGTGGGGAACTGACGAAACGTGTCTGCCAAAGTTTCTGATCTCATATACGACTGGAACACAATTTATGCCCGGTCCATGGTGCCGGCCGGCAGAGTGTTGCTGAATGACGAGTCGCTGCGTGACGGACTTCAGTCGCCGTCGGTGCGCGATCCTTCCATCGAGGAGAAGATCGGGATCCTCCACTTGATGGAGGGTGTCGGCATCAACATGCTGAACATTGGCCTGCCCGGCGCCGGTCCGCGTGCGGTGGCGCACTGCGAAGCCTTGGCCCGCGAAATAGGGCGCGCGAAGATGAAGATCAAGCCCAACTGCGCCGCCCGTACCCACCAAAACGACATTCGTCCCATCGCCGAAATTGTGCAGCGCACAGGCGTGCCTATCGAGGCAGCAACCTTCATCGGGTCCAGTCCGATTCGACGCTACACCGAAGATTGGACCGACGACTTCCTGCTGCGCACTACCGAGAACGCGGTGAAGTATGCGATCTCGCAGGGCCTGGAAGTGATGTACGTGACCGAGGACACCACGCGCTGCGATCCCGAGACCATTCAGCGGTTGTACAGCACGGCGATCGCGTGCGGTGCGAAATCGATCGTGATTTGCGACACCTGCGGACACGCCACCCCCATGGGCGTGGTCGCGCTCATGCACTTTGTCATTAACGAAGTGGTGAAGCCGTCCGGAGAAAACATTCGCGTTGACTGGCATGGGCACTGCGACCGCGGCCTGGCTGTCGCCAATGCCATTGCGGCGCTGGTGGCTGGCGCCGAGGTTGTCCACGCGACCGCGTGCGGCATCGGCGAACGCGTGGGCAACACGCAGATGGACCAGATGCTGGTGAACCTGAAGCTTCTCGGTATCGAGCCGTGGAAGAGCCAGGACCTTACGAAACTCAAAGATTATTGCGAAGCGGTGTCGAAAGCGACCGGAGTTCCCATTCCCAAGAATTACCCGGTGGTCGGTGAGGACGCTTTCAAGACCGGCACCGGCGTTCATGCGGCGGCGGTCATCAAGGCATACAAGAAGAACGATGTGCTGCTGGCGAACAGCATTTATTCCGGCGTACCCGCCCATCATTTTGGGATGGAGCAGATCATCGAGGTTGGCCCCATGAGCGGCAAGTCGAACGTGGTGTTCTGGCTGGAGCGCCATGGCATCGTCGCCACCGATGAACTGGTGGATCGCATCTTCCAGCGAGCGAAGCGCTCCGACAGAATGCTGACCGACCCCGAGATCATGGAATGCGTCCAGGCTGAGCCGGGCGTGCAGTCTAGTCTGGCGTCGTAGGCCTCTTTGACGAGTCAAGACCCGAGATCGCTTTCGCTCCTTCCAACTGCCGTATTAGTATTGGGCATCGCCCATGGGTCCCGGTCCTCCAGTGCGCGCGTCTTCCACCGAAGCGTTGTCCTTCAGCGAATCTCAGTCGTTGCGCTCGGCCCAGCAACAGGTCGCGCGTGTGGCCGAATTGCGCAAGGTCCATGAGGCCTTTGCCTGGTTCCGCTCGCACGCTCGCGAGTTGGAGGACTTGCAACTCGAGGTGACCTCGATCGCCGCGCCTCCGTGGGGTGAAGCAGCACGCAGCGCGTGGCTCAAAGAGCGTTTCAGCGAGTTGGCGCTTGCCGATGTTTACCAGGACGAGCTCGGCAACGTTTTCGCCATTCGTCCGGGCACCGATCCCAACGCTCCCTACATCGCGCTGAGCGCACACATCGATACGGTGTTTCCCCTGGGAACGCCCATCGAAGTGCGCCGTGACGCCGGCAAGCTCTACGGCCCGGGCATCTCCGACAACTCGTCAGGGGTCGTTGCCCTGCTGGCGATTGCCAGTGCGATGCAGGCTGCCAACCTATCAAATGCCGCTCCCGTTCTCTTCATCGGCGACGTGGGAGAAGAAGGCGAAGGCGACTTGCGCGGCATGCGTCACATCTTTCAGCAGCCAAAGTGGTCGGCGACCATAGCGTCGCTGGTGGTGCTCGACGGCGCAGGAACGGACACCATCATTGCCGAAGGTCTCGGCAGCCGACGCTACGAAGTCACGGTGCGCGGGCATGGCGGCCACTCGTGGAGTGACTTCGGCGTCGCCAATCCGATCATTGCGCTGGCTCGGATCATTGACCGCTTCACACGAACGCCGCTACCAAACCTCCCGAAGACCACCTACAACGTTGGCATGATCAACGGCGGCACGTCGGTGAACTCCATTCCTGAGTCGGCAACGATGAAGGTGGATACACGATCGGCGTCGGTGGAGCAGCTTGACCGGCTGGAAAGCGCGCTGCACGATGCGGTGGATGCCATCATTTCCGACAGCACCGGACGCAAGAAGCAAGAGCTGCTGACGGCGGAGGTACGACTCATCGGCAATCGTCCGGCGGCTGATTTGCCGGTGGAGTCGCAGTTACTGAAAGCCATCCGCGCGGTGGATGCGCAGCTCAACAACCCAGCGCGCATTCAACGGGCGTCCACCGATGCGAACGTCCCGCTGTCACTCGGGCGGGAAGCGATCGCCATCGGCGCCGGAGGTAGCGGTGGCGGCGCCCACACTATCAGCGAATGGTACGACTCGGTCGGCCGCGACCTCGGATTGAAGCGCATCTTGTTGCTGATACTCACGCTCGCCGGAGTGGCGGACGAATGAAATTGAGTCGATGGCGGATGGTCCGCGGCTTTGAAGGGGCGCACCTTTAGGTGCGCCATTAAGCTTTCTACTTTGTTATCTCGAGGGGGCTTCAGCCCGCGAGAGACTGCTGTTCTAACTTTTGCAGCGAACTGTCTGGCCTGGGGGATTTTGCTTCCTCTTGACTTCTTACGGCGAGAGGATCAAGTTCCTCGCGGGCTGAAGCCCGCTCGGAATGAGAAAAATATGCGTCCTAACGGCGCGCCTGAAGGCGCGCCCCTTCAAAACCGTGCTTTTGCTTGTCCGAGGGCGGTCATCAAACCTGGCCAGATGTTCCTGGTGGTTGCCATAATCTTCCTGACGCTGTTATCGGTAACCTCTTTGAATAAGAATGCTTTCGCCAATCCCGAACAAGGCTCCGATAAATCCAGCGCCGAGCCGCCCGACACCATTTTTCTCAATGGCGACATCTACACGCAGGCGACACCTCCACGCGCAGAGGCGATGGCCGTGCGCGACGGCCGCATTCTTGCCGTGGGGACCAACGACGAGATCCGAAAGCTGAAGGGCTCTCGCACTCAAGTCGTCGATCTTGGCGGCCACTTTGTGATGCCGGGCTTCAACGATGCGCATGTTCATCTGGCGTCGGGCGGCCTTCGCCATTTCCAGGTCGATCTGACAGGTGTTCACTCACTGCAAGAGATGCAGCAGCGGATTGCGGCGCACATGAAGGCCCTGGAGCCTGGAGAATGGATAGTTGGCGGCGGTTGGGACCACACGCTCTGGATTGGGCAGCAGTTGCCCACGAGACAGGACCTCGATTCCGTAACCGGCGATCACCCGGCGTTTCTCAGCCGGGTGGATGGTCATATTTCTATCGGCAACACTGCCGCTCTGAAGGCCGCGGGAATTACTGCGCGCACTCCCGATCCGCCCGGCGGCAAGATCGATCACGATGCCAAGGGCGAGCCGACGGGAATCATCCGCGAAGAGCCAGCGGAGGTCCTGGTCTGGTCAAAGATTCCAGCTCCCACGCTGTCGCAACGGCGCCGGGCGGCGGAGTATGCCATAGCCAACGCCGCGCAGTGGGGCGTCACTTCGGCGCAGGATAACTCAACCTGGGAAGACTTTCTCACCTACGAAGACCTGGAGCGCGAAGGCAAGCTCACCTTGCGCATCAGCGAGTGGCTTGACTTCAACGACTCGGTCGATCTGCTGCAGAAGCACCGCGCTCATCATTCTGCGGATGACCCCATGCTGCATACCGCGATGCTGAAGGGCTTCATGGATGGGTCTTTGGGTTCGCGCACCGCCGCACTGCAGGCGCCGTATTCCGACGATCCCGGCAACTCTGGCCTGGCGCGCTATGGGCAAGGCCAACTGAATCGCATGGCCATCGAGCGAACCCTCGCCGGCTTCCAGATTGGCTTTCATGCCATCGGAGACCGCGCTGTGCAAATGGCGCTCGACGCCTTTGCTGAAGCCGAGCGTGGCGCCAAAGAAAACGACAAGACCCGCGACTTCCGCTTTCGAATTGAGCACAGCCAGGTTCTTTATCCAGAGCAGTTCGCGCAGTACAAGAGCCTCGGAGTCATTGCGTCGATGCAGCCCAGTCATCTGCTCACCGACATGAACTGGGTGATGGAGCGCATCGGCCCGCAGCGCGCCAAGACTTCCTATGCCTGGAAGCAGTTTCTCGACGCCGGCGTGCCTTTGGCGTTTGGAACGGATTACCCCGTCGAACCTATCAATCCGTTCCGCGGAATCTATGTGGCCGTCACCCGCCAGAACGAGGCTGGCACTCAAGCATATTTTCCTGAGCAGAAGCTCACCATCGAGCAGGCAATCGCCGCCTACACCACCGGCTCGGCTTACGCCCAATTCGCTGAGAAAGACAAGGGAACGCTGGCGCTGGGCATGCTGGCCGACTTCGTGGTCCTCGATCGCGACCTAACCAAGGTAGCGCCGCCGGAGATCCTGAAAACGCGCGTTCTTCGAACTGTGGTGGGAGGGAAGACGGCGTACGAGCCGGGTAAATAACGGAGGTGATTAGCGGTATGGGGCTTCACCTCGGACAACGTCTCGGATTAACTTGTGCCATGACACTTTCTGCAAAACTCCCACGTTCCTCACATCGTAGGTAGCGAGACCCCAATCCGCAGATATGTCGTAGGGATTTGACACTAATCCCGGCGCATTCCCTGCAGTGGTGCGGTTCAGCGAATCGCCATCATCCAACGCTTTGGACCAGGTGTAAACGCCCCAAAACGAAAGCCCGTGACTAAAGCCATGATTGAGGTCGACCCGCAGTGAATTGTAACTACTGTCGCCAACCGAGAACCACGTCCACGTGTTGGCCACCATCCATATCTTAAAGAGGCTGCACAAACAGCAGGTTTAAGGTGACAACTCCCCCGTTTCCTGCGTCTAATAAAGCGAGAACTGCCTGTGAATCCCCTCACAATTCAGTTGCACAGTCATAACGACTGTATAATTTCCATTTGGCTTGTTAGCCGGAGGAGACGTAATGGATCCGCAAGTTTCAGGTTTCTGGCAAAAGCTTAGGGTCAATCGCTTTGCCTCAACCTTGGTGGTCTTAGCGACCCTGACGCTCGGTATTTTGATTGGTACAGTTGTTTCCGGAGGCGTGAAGGGCAAGGAAAAAAATTCTTCTGCTGACGCGACGCCCTTGCAGATTCCCTCGCCGGTGCAGTTGTCAAATCAGTTCTCCCAAATCGCCCGCCAGTTGGAACCATCGGTGGTCAACATCAGCACCGAATCCACGATTAAGAACCCTCATCGCGGTGGCCGTGCCATGCCTCCCGGCGAGGAAGGACCGGGTGGTGGCGGCGATGAAGACAATCCATTCCAGGACTTCTTCAACCGCTTTTTCGGCGGCCAGGGTGGGCAAGGTGGCCAGGGCGGCCAGGGTGGTGGGGACCAGGGCTTTGGCCCCGACGATCTTCGCGAGCGCTCCTTGGGCTCCGGCGTCATCGTGGATTCCAAGGGCTACATTGTCACCAACAATCACGTGGTCGAAAAAGCCGACAAAATTCGCGTCAAGCTGATGGACGATCCTGCGACCGTAACCTACGACGCTACCGTAATCGGCGTTGACAAGGAAACCGATCTCGCAGTCATCAAGATTGACGCTAAGAAGCCGTTACCCGCTGCCAAGCTAGGCAACTCCGACAGCATGTCGGTTGGCGACTGGGTACTTGCGGTGGGAAGTCCCTTCGGCCTGGATGAGACCGTCACTGCCGGTATTGTTTCCGCCAAGGGTCGCAACATCGTTCCCAACCGGCAGTTCGAGTCGTTCATCCAAACCGACGCCGCGATCAATCCCGGCAACTCGGGCGGCCCGCTGGTAAATATGGCGGGTGAAGTGATTGGCATCAATACGGCCATCTACACCAGTGGCGGAGGATATCAGGGCGTCGGCTTTGCAATGCCGTCTAACACCGTGGTGTCGGTTTATAACCAGCTGATCGGGCCGGAGCACAAAGTTTCGCGCGGTTCGATTGGCGTGGAGTTCAATGCCGTCCCGAATCCGGCGGTAGCCCGCGTCTATGGAGTCACCAGTGGGGTGACCATCGCTCACGTTACTGCTAACGGCCCTGCAGACAAGGCTGGCCTGAAGACCGGCGATACCATCGTTTCCGTCGACGGCAAGCAAGTGAAGACGGGCGACGAACTGGTGGCGGACATCTCGGCGATCAAGCCGGGCAGCACAGCCAAGATTGGCTACATTCGCAATGGCAAGAGTTCCGCGACCGATGTGACGGTTGCTGATCGCTCCAAGCTCTTTGCAGCGCGCCTCGGTGATCAGGAGGAGGGCGGTGAAGAGAACAAGCCGCAGGAAAGTAAGTTTGGCATCATCATTCGTGGCATCACGTCGGAAATGGCCAATCGCTACCAGTTGCCCAACACCAAAGGCGTGATGGTTCAAGACCTGAAACCGGATGGCTTCGGCGATACCGTCGGACTGAGCCGTGGCGATGTCATTCTGGAAATCAACAAGCAGCCGGTAAACAGCGAGGACGATTTTCAGAAGGTCGAGTCGCAGGTGAAGAGCGGTCAGGACGTCGTTTTCCTGGTTCGCCCGCGCGGTACCCGGGACAATACCACGGTCTTCATGGGAGGGACCCTGCAGTAACCAGAAGGTACCCTCGACCGGAAGTGCCCGTTTACACGGAAGCAACCCAAACAGCGGCAATGGCGCATCGAACCAAAAGTGGCCAATGCCGCTGCTGTTTCATTTTGGGATTCCGGCCGCTTTTTTTGTTTCCACGAGGTTAAAGCTTCATTACAATGAGGCGCATACTGGAATTCATAGATCATTCTCTGAGGTGGTCGTTGCCTATCGGAAAACGTAACTTTCAAGTCGCCAGCATTCTCCTCGCGCTGCTGCTAATGGCCAGCACGGCGTATGCGACCACAACCACCAAGACAAAAACCAAGCACCCACAGGTAACCAAGACCCATTCCTCTCGTCATCATTCCGGCAAATCCAAGACGACCAAAAGTGCCTCCCGTTCGCATGGCCAACGTGGGATCGACGAACAACGCACCACAGAAATCCAGAACGCCCTCATCAAGGAGCACTACCTCACCGGCGAGCCTTCCGGCACTTGGGACGCCGCAACCCGTGACGCCATGACCCGCTATCAGGCGGCCAACGGTTGGCAGACCAAACTCACGCCCGACTCCAGGGCACTGATCAAACTGGGTCTGGGTCCGGATCACAAAGGCCTATTGAATCCCGAGACGGCGAATATCCCTTCGCCGCACGAACTCGGCGTGGACAGCGAAACTCAGCCCGGGGGCTCGACCGACCAGCAATAGCTGAGACAACATATTGAAGGGTGGAAGGCGCGGAGATTCCGCGCCTTTTCCGCGTGTGCGCTACGCCAGTTCGCAAAAGAGAAGGGCTGGCGATCATGGGAATCCGGCCCTCTATATCGATTGCGAAACCTCGAAACTCTGTTGTGCTAATCTCCATTCTTCGAACTTCAGCAGTCGCGAGCGAGGCACTATGAGCCAGCAAGAACAGAACTTCCGCATGGACTACATTGAATTTCCGGCAACCAACATTGAGGCGACCAAGCGCTTTTATCACCAGGTGTTTGGCTGGGAGTTCACCGACTACGGTCCGGGTTACACCAGCTTTAATGACGGTCGCCTCGGCGGCGGCTTCAACAGCGAGTCGCAGCCCGCCGGAGCCGATGGCACAAAGACCCGCGGCGTGCTCGTCGTCCTCTATGCCACCTTGCTGGACGACGCCCGCAGCAAGGTGATGGCGGCAGGCGGAAGGATCGTTCGCGAGATCTTCGACTTTCCCGGCGGCAAACGCTTTCACTTCGCCGATCCTAACGGTAACGAGCTGGCGGTCTGGAGCGAGTAACTGCGGTGAGAGTTCCTGGGATTGTTTTGCGAAAAGCGAATAGCGAAGAGCGAAGAGCGACCACCGCGTGAGCACCAAACTCAATGCTTTGCTGGTGAAGAGCATTGTCGTCGGCGCCCTGGGCGGTCTGCTCTTCGGGTTCGACACGGCTGTCATCGCCGGCACTACGCAACAGCTCAGCCAGGTTTTCAGCCTGACCCCGAAAGAGCTGGGCTTCACCGTGTCGATCGCGCTGCTGGGCACGATTATCGGGGCAATGTTCTCCGGCATTCTGGGCGACAGGCTGGGCGGCCGCGAGAGCCTCCGCATTCTGGCTGGCTTCTACATCATCTCCGCGCTCGGCTGCGCCTTCGCCTGGAACTGGCCCTCGCTGCTCGTCTTCCGCTTCATCGGCGGACTGGGGATTGGCGGCTCTTCCGTCCTGGGGCCGGTCTATATCGCGGAGATCGCTCCCGCCCGCTGGCGAGGCCTGCTGGTGGGCTCGTTCCAGATCAACATCGTGATCGGCATCCTGGTCGCCTACCTTAGCAACTACCTGATCGGTCTCGGCAGTTTCGGCATGAATGAGTGGCGCTGGCAGCTTGGCATCGCCGCTGCTCCCGCCATCCTGTTCCTGATCATGCTGTTCGGCATTCCGCCAAGCGCGCGCTGGCTGGTGACGCAATATCGCCTGCCCGAGGCGCGTCAGGTGCTGGAGAAGCTGGGGTCGGATAATCCCCAAGGCGAACTGGACGAGATCGTCGCCTCCGTTCACGTGGAGGACGCGCCGCACTCCGAGCCACTCTTCCAGCGCAAATATTTGCTGCCGATTTATCTGGCGTTCACCGTCGCAGCTTTCAATCAGTTGGCCGGAATCAACGCCATCCTCTATTACCTGAACTACATTTTCGCGATGGCGGGGTTCAGCAAAGTCTCGGGCGACCTGCAAGCGGTCGCGGTGGGCGCGATGAACCTGGTGGCGACGCTGCTGGGCATGTCGCTCATCGACAAGCTGGGGCGCAAGACCCTGCTACTCATTGGCGCGGTCGGAATGACCTTCTGCCTGAGCGGCGTAGCGGTGATCTTCTTCAGCCATCAGCACCAGGGTCTGCTGGTGTGGTTTCTTGTCGCCTATATCGCCTTTTTCGCGATTTCCGAAGGCGCGGTCATCTGGGTGTACATCAGCGAAGTGTTTCCCAACCGCGTGCGCTCAAAAGGGCAGAGCCTCGGCAGTTCCACTCACTGGATCATGAACTTCGCCGTCTCGCTGGTCTTTCCGTATTTCGCGGTGCGCTTCGGCGGAGGATATCCGTTTGTCTTCTTCGCCGCCATGATGGCCCTCATGTTCTTCGTGGTGCTGTTCACCTTCCCCGAGACCAAGGGCGTCACTCTGGAGCAGATGCAGCACAAGTTGGGAATTGAGTAGTGACGCTCGGGACGTTTCAATTCGGCCAATAAATATCCCTCTTTGAGGGGATGTTTGTTGGGCCAGGGAATTCGCATGGGTTAGACACGTAGAGCACCGGGCGGCGCGCCGCAGGGCAAGTAAATAACAAATGAAGATCCGGAGAACCTAGTTGTACCGGGGAGGGTGCGGGATTACTATCGCAGTACTTCTTACAACCTCAATTTAGAAAGGAATTCCCCCTTATGGACCAATTTCTCGGTTCACTTTTGCTTGTGCCGTACAACTTCGCCCCTCAAGGATGGGCGTTCTGCAATGGACAGCTACTGCCCATCCAACAATATAGCGCGCTGTTTTCGCTGATTGGAACCACATACGGCGGAGATGGCATATCCAACTTCGCCCTTCCGGACTTGCGCGGACGGGTTCCGATTAGCTCTGGGCAGGGTCCCGGAATGCAAAACTATGCTCTCGGCCAAGCTGGTGGTGCGGAGAGCGCTACTCTGGGAGTCACCCAGTTACCGGCCCACAATCATGCTGTGAACGTGACCACAGCAGCAGCGACCGGCAAAGACCCGGCGAACCAGTTCCTGGCGACGGTCCCCGGCGCGGCCGGCCCTACCGCGGTGAACATCTACGGTTCGGGACCAGCCAATGCGACGCTGAACCCTGGTGCGGTTAGCTCGACGGGTGGCAGCCAGCCAGTCGATATTCGCTCGCCGTATCTTACCCTTAACTGGATTATCGCTTTGGTTGGCGTCTTCCCCTCGCGCGATTAACTACGGGTTGCGCATAACCGGATACCAGCTGGGCGCATCTGATCCCCGCTCCGCACACGCGAATGTCGCGTGCGCCCAGGGGATCGGCGCCCCAGGTTCCGACGCCGGCCGCCGGAGGGCAGGCTTCGTGTGCCGGATGCGGCAAGCTCTTCAGGTGCGGACGCAGCGTGAAGTTCTGCGGCTCGAAACTGCCGAGGAAACGTGGGGTGCAGCGCCGCGCCGATGATCGTTCGGCGAATGCAGCGGAGTATGGATGTAGCGGAGAAGCGTCCTTCCTCATCCACCGCGAGACGTGGGGAAGAGTAGCTTGGCGAGGGTGAACCAGTTCCGTATTAGTTGAAGCAGGCTAAGACTTGCTCCCACCCTTCGCCAAGAGCGGCGAAAGGTGGGCACCCGGCGGTTACGTTGTACTATCTTGAGAAAGATGCCGTGGTCTCTTAAAAGGGGGACAAGTGGCTGATCGCGATGACAACATAGCGTCATCTTGTCTAGCGCCCCGAAAGGGCGATCAGCTCTTTCGCGGTGATTTGCCGGACTGGAGAAACAACGCCTGTCTGAACGTGATGGGCAACGGCGACCCAATTGCCTACAAGGAGGGCTACCGACGCGGCGCTGAGGTTCTCATTCGAACCGTTCAGGAAACCCAGCGCAATCAAGATTACCTCGTGTACCCGATCATCTTTATGTACCGGCACCATATCGAACTGGCGCTGAAAAGGGTTATCATGCGGGCGCCCCATCTTATTGAACGCTCGCTCACGAATGAAGAAAAGCAGCATCTCGGCAAGCATCGATTGGATTCGCTGTGGCAAGATCTTAAGCCCATGATTCCCGCCATTTGTAACGCTGCCCTTTGGAGCGAGCCGGCGCGCGAAGACCTTGACGGAATTGACGATTATATTCGTCAGCTCTCCGAACTGGACGTTGACTCCTTCAGCTTTCGCTTTCCACGTTCCAAGAAAGGCCGGCGTTCGCTGCCCAAGCATTTGAAGAATATCAATCTCCGACACTTCGGAGAGACCATGGGGCGGCTGGCCGATTATCTCTATGGCCTTGACGCCACGATAAGCTACCTCGAAGAAACCAAAGCTGGAATTGAAGCGGAGCGGATAGGGCGATCTAAACTGGAACTTCTGTAGCTTCGAATCCGCGGCTCGTAACGATTGGCATCGGCATAGCGTTGGTTGTCCAACCCAGCAGGAAGAATGTAGAGAAAACCTGTTGACGTAGAGGGTGATAATGAGTTGGTCGGGAAAGCGAATTATTGTCGCCGGCCTGCTGACCGCGGCCTTGGGCCTGATGCTCTGCCCGCCTTGGCGTGCGGGGTACTACCACGGGCACCGACTGCTGTGGCGCGGACGAGGGAGCCTCGACTGGTCCCGTCTGGCCCTCGAGTTTTGCTTAGTCGCTGTCATCGGCGCGATCGTGGCCGCAGTGGCACCAATGATTGGACGCCCCTCAGTTAGAGCCCTGAAGGTTTGGTTTCATCGTGCTGGCCTGGTTATGGCGTGCGCTGCTGTACTGATTCTTGGGGCGATAGGAGGCTATGATGCAATTGTTCGCTTTGCGCTTTTGCACGACTACAACAAGAAAGTTCGAGAATTTCAAGCCAAAGAGCCGCTACTGCAGGAAGCATTTCCCCTCAATCCCGGCAACCACCTCGTTCCGCCCCCACCTCCAGGATTTGACGAAGACGTATATCGCATCTCAAACTTCCACGAGGCGGAACTCATGCTGCGGAGCCTGAGCTGTGATGATCGCAGCGTTCAGCGCGCAATGGCGCGGTTCCTTTCCGCATCCACGCCCGGATATGACAACAAGACTCTGACGTTTGTGATAGGGACTTCCGGCAAAAAGGCCGGGGATTGCCTGGCGAAGGACATATTCGACAAAGTCACCGCCGAAGCGGGGGCCGCAGCTAAGTCCTCGACTCCGCAGGCGCCTCCAGGGTTTACGGTCGACGAACCCGCTACTCCTTCCCAACTCCCGCCCGAATTACGCCCCGCCCCCCGCAAGGGGCGGCCGCCTATTCGAACCAAGGCGGGCCAAATTGATTTCAGGGAGTATGAAGAGCCAAAGGCGCGAGAAATCGTGTTTGAATTCCACATAAGAGACAGTGATGCCGCAAAGCTGTTCTTCGCTCCTTTGCCGGACTGGCAAATCGAGGCGTTACGGCGCAACATCGAGGTGGCCCGCGTGCCCGATTGGATGACGCCGGGCGAGCCGCCTGCCCCATGGTCATTCACGGAGTGGCTGGATTTGCGAAGTCCCTGGCTCGTGCTGGTAGCAGGAATGCTTGTTTTGAGTGCGCTCAGTTTCGTGGTCGCAAGGCGAATCGACAGACCACGGCCATAGGTAAAAGGCGCGCGGCGGCTGGAAGCGACGGGGCAATGAATGGGCTGGGCGTCATTTACGATCACGGGGAAGGAGTACCACAGGACTATCAGAAGGCACGCGAGTGGTATGAGAAGGCGGCTGCTGGAGGTAATACCAACGCCCAACAGCGGCTGAAGACCTTGCCCGACAACTAACCGATGGAATTTAGGGACTATTGCTCGTAGGTGGCTTGGGAGTAGCCAGCCACACCAATACCCCTCCCCCCGTTTGACCCCCTCTTCGCCTGCCTGTTAAACTTGGCTTTTCCCACCTTGTGACACACCAGATAAGGACCATTCGTGCGCAGTTACACTCGACATCAACTTAAGCAGGATTCATTCCGGACCTCGACCACCGAAACCATCTCCTGGGCGGTAGAGAACCGCTCCACGGTCACCGCTGCGGTCGTGGCCGTGCTGGTGGTTATCGCCCTCGTTATTGGGGGTTGGGCCTTCATAAACTATCGCGACCAGCAAGCCAGGAGCGAACTGGCGGGGGCGATTGAGAAGTATGACGCCCCCATTCGTCCGGCTGGCACACCCGCCACCCCGGACATGTTGAGCTATGGCTCCTCACAGGAGCGTGCCAAGGCCGCCAACGCCGATTTCACCCGCATCGCCGACAAGTACAGCTTCACGCAGTCGTCGAGCGTGGCCCGTTACTTCCAGGGAATTACTCTGAACGATATGGGCGATACGGCGGGCGCCGAGAAGGCCCTGAAAGATGTTGCGGACGGCCGCTACAAAGAGGTTGCCAGCCTCGCAAAGTTGGCGCTGGCGTCCATCTATCACAACACCAACCGCGATCCGCAGGCCATCGAAATCTATAAGCAGCTCGCCGATCATCCGACGACCTCCGTGAGCAAGAGTTCGGCGCAATTTCTGTTGGCCTCGCTGTATGAGGAAGATCATCAGACGGACCAGGCGCGCGCGCTGTATCAGCAACTGGCGAAGGAGAATCCTTCCACCGCCGCGGGTCAGATGGCCAGCCAACGGCTTCAGGCCCTCAAGTAGCCGGTATCAGCATCTACAGATTGAGACGGTCTGAGCCGGGCGCTGTCTCGCGCCAGTATCCTGCCTGTCCGCGTAAAATGTTCTGGCACACCGGAGGCATTCATGTCTGAAGTTGCTTACACATCCAATGTGCGTATTGAACGCGTCAAGGGGCCGTTACGCCGGGCCTACCTGCCGGGAGAACCGCAGCCGGTAATGTTCAGCGTGCACGGCGGTATTGCCAAACACTATGGCATAGACGAGAGTCGCCTGCCCGAGCCCCACGCTGCGACCATCGACTACGTCGTCGCAGCGCTGGGCGGTTGAATGCTCGGCACCTTTGCCGGCGCGCTGGATGCGCGCAAAATCGACGCCAAAGATGGCCGCCTCAGCTGCGAAGTTCGCGGTGAAGTTGAGGACGAGGGCGGTGTGCTGATCATCAAGCGGGTGCATGTGACCCACACTCTGCGAGCTGACGATCCCGTTGCTGTGCGCGACACCGTGGAGCGCGTGCATGGTGTGTATGCGCAGAATTGCCCGGTCTATCGTTCGCTGATTCCCGCGATTGCCATCACGTCCAGCGTGGAAATCGTGGCCGAACAACCGGGCGCGCACTTGGGGGTGTGACGAGCGTTCCATCCGCCACCTCAAAACAGCTTTTCGTGCCACATGCCTTACGGTTTCGGCGCTGGGTGGCTCTTCAGACGCGGGGTTAGATGCGGAATGACAAATTCCTGGAAAATACCGGCAACGCTGCCTTCGGCAATTCTGATCAGCGCAGTCTCCACCAGCAAAGTCCCACTGCGATCGCTGGCTGGATAGTAGGTATAGGAGAGCCCGGCGGTGGCAAAGCTGCCGATGATTGTCGAGTAATTCACCTGCCACTTCTTGTTGTCTCCCTTGCAGATCACCGCGTTGCGGATCGCATAGAGAAATCGTTCCTTCTTCGTGCCCGTGCCCTTGTAGAAGTAGCGTGGATCCTGTTTCAGCAACGATGGCAGAATCGCGCTGTCGATAAACGTGCCAAAAAAGACGTCGCCGTAAAGCGCGCCGAAACGCCTGCCGTAACCTGCCGCACCCTGCCCGTATCCGCCTAACTCATCACCCGCTTGATAAATGCCGGCCAGAAATCCGACGCCGACAACGCTGATAGGGTCAGTAACCGATCTCCAGGCCAGCGAGAACTTCTGCTTCGGGGCCAAAGGCGCCGGATCGGGTACATAGGTGGTGTAAAAGTTCGGGAAGATGCCAAGTACGCGTTGCTTCTCCTGCTCTTTAACCTCTACCTGAGCAATTTCAGCTTCCGAAAGCCCGACGTTCACATCCGTTGTGGTGGCGGCAACGGTAAGCACGATCGGGGGCACAATAAAAGCCTGGCCCGGGTTCACAATTCCGGAAACCAATTTGGTTTCAAATCCGGGGGCGCTAACCGTGAGCTGGAAAGGGCTGGGAGCAAGATTGGAAAAGGAAAACTGCCCATTGTCGCCCGACAACACATCCTGTTTCTGGGCTTGATCCTTAATGGTGAGTCGCACGTTCGCGCCAACGACGACGGCTCCAGCCTGATCGACAACCGTTCCACTGACGCTTCCCTGAGGTTGCCGGTCTGACTGCTGCGGCTCGCCAACGGGTGCTCCCGCATCCACGAGGGCAAATGCCTGTGTTTCTGCCACTTCGTTGGGCGCCGATGCCTGTGCCGCTGCGGGCATTGCCAGTCCTGCTGGAAAGGCCCGCTGGGCAATCGCAGAGCTCGAAAACAAACCACAAATACAGAAAATACCGAATAAGAGTTGGGTGGAAAAATTCAACTTGTAGCTCATACTTTCATACTGTAATGGCGGATCGCATCCCGAGTTTATCAGATGTCCCTGCGCAAGCCGCGGTGCTGTATCTCGATAGTTCTGCTGGCGATTGCCCCGGCTTTCAGACAGAGCCCTAGCCCTGGAGCGCACCAATAAGAGCCATAACGCTTTCGATCAGGAAACCTTCCGTGCGAAATCGGGTTCCCATTCCACGTAACTAGATCTCACTGTCCAGCGGTTAGAATTGAGGCTGTGGCGAATCCACACCGGGGAGAGGAATTTCTTGCGTTTAGTTTTGGGAATCATACTCATCTTGTTTACGGCTTGCGCCTTTGCGCAACAGAGCGATTCTGCTCCAACACCAAACGGGCCGCCGGATGCGACCCAGTCCACCTCGGACAACTCACAAAGCCAGCCACCCACGCAGACGCCAACCCAAGGCGACACTTCGGGCCCGCCGAGGGCTAGCAGCCAAGCGAGTCCGCAGTCGGATGTTCCGGTCTCGAAGCAGCAGCCCAAGCGAATTCTCGGTGTCATGCCCAACTTTCGCGCGGTCAGCGCGGGAGCGCTTCCGCCGCCGCCCACGCCCAAGCAGTCCTTCATCCTGGCCACTCAGAACAGCTTCGACTACTCCTCGTTCATCTTCGTGGGCATCACTTCCGCCATGGCGGAAGGCACGGATGCCCATCCACAACTGGGCAAAGGCATAGGCGGCTTCGGGCAGTACTACTGGCGCGGCCTTGTCGATAAGACCGACGGCAATTACTTGGTGCTTTTTGTCTTGCCAACCATTTTTCATCAGGACGAGCGTTACTACGCCATGGGCGAGGGCGGGGTATGGAAGCGTGGCACCTACGCGGCCACTCGGGTTTTTGTCACCCCGAACTATCACGGACACAATAGCTTCAATATTTCGGAGTTGCTGGGCCGCGCCATCGCTCAGGGCATCTCGCTCAGCTACTATCCCAGTCAGGACCGCACCGGCGAAAAGCTGGCGGTCAAATACGGATACGCCGTCGGGCGCGATGCCCTCACCAACATCTTTCGCGAGTTCTGGCCCGACATTGCCACCCACGTGCTGCATCGCCATCCGTAATCGCGAGATTGAACGTTGCTTTCCCGGCTGAGCTGTGGTTGCCGCGTCTTCCGGTGACCTTATTTGTCGCCCGCCGTCCATGAGTCGGAGGTGACAGATGTCCCTGCGCAAGGCGCTGTATTGTGTTTCGATAGTTCTGCTGGCGATTACTCCCGCTTTCAGCCAGAGCAGCCCCAAAACAACCCCGCAACAGCTGCGGAGTTACTTCATCGCTGTTGACAAGCAAATTTTGACCATGGCCAAGGACTTTCCAGAAGACAAATACAATTTCCGCCTGAAGTAATTTAGTGGAGCGACGCTCTACCCGAGCGCCGGGCCAGGGTAACTCTGAGATCGCTTTCGACTAGGACGCTTCTTCCCCGGAGGGCTGCTTTTTCGCCACCAACTTTGCAATTGCCGCAAGAAAATCGGGTGGAGTTATTCCTTTGACGAGAATCGCGTCGGCTTGTGCGGTAGCCGGAGGAAGCTCTTGCGATGCCGCGTACAGGATTACGGGGACTTCGGGCTTCAGGCGCTTCATTTCGGTCACGACCTGCGCCTCGCTTTGACCGGAAAGCAACTGGTCGGTGATGACGAGGTCCACGTGATTAAGCGTGAACAGTTGGAGAGCCGATTCGCTATTGGTTGCGGTCAGGACCGTGTAACCGGCAATCGACAGCAGGACTTTACGCAACATTAGTATGGTGGGTTCATCATTAATGCATAAGATGACGGTTGGATTAGACACGGAAATTCTCTTTCGTATATCCCGGGGTGTCGGCCTTGCTGCCTCCCCGAGGTTGAAAGACATATTGGTTACACGGACAGCCTAGGCGTCCGAAGGACGGACCGGGCTGCAACCCGAAAATCTGGCGCTCACAAACTGCTTGTCCTCAATGATTGCTTCCATGGCAGCCACCAGGTCGTGTCCGGCGTCGGATTTCACTACGTAGCCCCGGCCGCCTATAAATAAGGCTGCCTGCACGACCTCCGGACAGAGGTTCTCGCTCAAG
Organism: uncultured Acidobacteriaceae bacterium; assembly: GCA_963721155.1. Taxonomy (GTDB): domain Bacteria; phylum Acidobacteriota; class Terriglobia; order Terriglobales; family Acidobacteriaceae; genus Bog-257. The sequence continues at coordinate 809,812 of CAVRID010000014.1, forward strand.
AACAAAATTTTCGAGGCGGGAGTGACCTCGTGGATTTGGCGGCCCGCTTCGATGCCATTGATTCCGGGAAGCCCGATATCCAGCAAAATCAGGTCAGGTTGCAGCTCTTTGCTTTTCTGAACGGCTTCCAGTCCATCCGAAGCTTCGCAAATGACCTGCCAATTCGGGTGCTCCTGGAGCAGGCTAAGGATCATGCGCCGCCAGGGTTCGCAGTCATCCACGATAAGAATCCGAACTGATGCCACTTACGAACAGCCTCCCGCCAGTGAAAGTTCAAAATCAACGCCACTGACGGGCGGTGCTGAACTGCTTTTGTTACAGGTTGATTAATGATTACAGGGAAGGCAGATGCCGTCGTTGCCCGAGAACAATTCTGGGTTTGCTCGGGAGCAATGATGGAAAGGGCGGGAGAGAGCGGTGCTGGATCAGACTGTGTGCGACAACAACTGTTCCGGAGAACGCAGCAGGACCTTACCACGATTCTTCACCACAATACCGTTGCGTTGCCACTCGCTCAACAGGCGACTCGCGGTGAACAGGGTGACGTTGGCCTCGTTGGCCAGTTCTTCATTGTTGACGTCGAGTTCAATGCCTCCCGGGACTTGCTGGCCGATCCCGCTGGCGAGGTTGACCAGCACGGTGGCAAGCCGCTGGCGCGCGGTATGGCAGGTCAGCGACACGTGCATAGCGCGATAGACGACCAGATAGTCAAACGCAATCAACAATGCGTTCTCGACTAATCTTGGATAGAGAGCGACGAGCCTCCGGATGCTGGCGCGGTCCCAAACCAATACGTAACTATTTTTTACCGTTTCGGCGCTGACGAGGTACGGAACGGGTTTTGACAAGAATGCAGCGTCGCCGAAGGTGTCGCCAGGCGGAAGCCAAAGCAGCAAGGTTTTCTGGCCGTCGGGGGTGATATAGAAAAACCGCGCGCGGCCGCTCACGAGAAGAAACAGATGGTCGGCGGGATGGCCCTGGTTCGTGACCACGGAATTGGCTACGTATCGCCGCGGCTTTGCCGTCGCCAGCACGGCCTTGACCTCAGGCGGCGCTAGTCCATCCAGAAATCGTGGTTTCAGTTCGCTTACGGCGGCAGCAACCTCGGCAGGCGTCATGGTTCACCTCGCTACAGTGTTCACCGGGTAGGTGGCCGCTTCCACGCGGAAGATCTATGTCGCAGCTGCGCACGCTTGAGTGGCAAGTACCCTGCGTCGCGGCGTGATTAATAGAGAGCCTTCAGGGGTGAGAATTCATTATAAGTCGGCACCATTCAGGATGGCCCGCAAAATCGATCTCCGCTGGCGCACATTTACCGCTCGTGATTCGTACAATGCTTTGCCGCCGCGGAGGACTCATTGCATACTAAATGCGTGCGAATCGAAGATCCTGTACTGTCAGGCAAACACGTTCGTCTCGAGCCGCTTGACCATCGTCACGTCGATGGCTTGGTAGCCGCCTCGGCGATGGACCCCTCGCTCTACCAATGGAGTCCCATCCCACAAGGCAAGGCCGAGGCCACCAGCTATGTCGACACTGCTTTGGCGTGGCGCGACGCCGGCACCGCCGTGCCGTTCGCGATTATGCGCATAGATGATGGAGTGGTCATCGGGTCGAGCCGCTTCTGGAATATCGAGCGATGGGCGTGGCCGCCGACCCATCCGCGACACGGCTGCGCACTCGACGCCTGTGAGATCGGCTACACGTGGTTTACCCGCTCGGCAATTCGCACGGCAGCCAACACCGAAGCCAAGCTGCTCATGTTAACGCATGCCTTCGAAAGCTGGCAGGTCCTGCGTGTCTGCTTCCACACCGACGCGCGTAATCAGCGCTCGCGCGCAGCGTTGGAACGCATTGGTGGAAAGTTCGAGGGCATTCTCCGCGCCCATCGCATGGCTGCTGACTTCATAGCTCGTGACTCGGCGCGCTTTTCGATTGTGGCCGCGGAGTGGCCAGAGGTAAAGCAACGGCTGGGTCGCTTTTTGGAGCAATCGTAAGCAGCCGGCGGCCCGATCCTTTGGTCCATAGACCACTGCATCAGTGACCTCCTTGGGGTCCGATTGGGGTTGACGCTTTCGCGTTTGGAGCTGTCATTACGATGTCCCATAGGCCTGCCGCCCACCGATAGGAATGAAAACCAACCACGAAGGCCACGGGGATCACGGAGAAGAGTGGAGCTAAATCAAAATTCCGTGCGCTCCGTGCCCTCCGTGGTGAAACGTTTCCCAACGGAGCGAAGCGAGGAATTTGCTTCTTGTGCGTGTCTGGACCAAGCCGGGGCACCGGCAATCCCTCCAGAAACATTTTTTCTCAAATAATGCTCGCCCCTTTGTCGATCTCGTTGCATCTCGTTCGACGTCCAAGTAGAGAGCCAGGATCAGCCGGTCGGTACCAGGAAGTCCGGCTCCGAATCCGAAACCAGAAGGAGAGATTATGCGATTCATGATTATGGTCAAGGCCAACAAGAACTCGGAAACGGGCGTCATGCCCGAAGAGAAACTGATTGCTGCCATGGCGAAGTATCACGAGGAGCTGGCGAAGGCCGGCGTGCTGCTCGACGCCTCCGGACTGCAGCCGACCTCAAAGGGCTGGCGCATCAAGTATTCGGGCGGAAAACATGCCGTAGTGGATGGGCCGTTTACCGAGTCGAAAGAACTCATCGCCGGTTACACCCTGATTCAGGTGAAGTCGAGAGAAGAGGCCCTCGAATGGACGAAGCGCTTTCCGTCTCCTTTCGGCGCCGAAGCGGAGGGAGAAATCGAGGTTCGTCAATTGTTCGAGCTGGATGACTTCGCTCCCAGCGATGCGGTTGAGCGCTTTCGCGAGATCACAGCCGCAAACAAAAAATAGTGGCGGAGAACCGGTTTGCTCCGGCGCGTCGTGTCGGCTCCGCCGAAAGCCATTGGACACCGGATACACCGAGGACACAGAGTTTTCTTCCTATCGGAATTTTCTCCGTGATCTTCGCACCCCCGTCGTGAATTTTTATTCCTGCGGGTGGAACAAATAAATTAAGGAGACAAAACAATGCGATTCATGATGTTGCTGCCCGCACCGGCGTACGCCTTGGAGCAGGGGCTTCCCACGAAAGAGCTGGTTATGGCGATGAGGAAGTACAACGATGACATGAAAGAGGCTGGCGTGTTTCTCGCCGCTGAGGGGCTCCATCCAACGTCCAAGGGCAAGCGCCTGCGAGTGTCGGGAGGCAAGCCGGTCGTGACCGACGGCCCATTTGCCGAGGCCAAGGAAGTGATAGCCGGCTTCTGGATGATTCAAGCGAAGTCGCTGAAGGAGGCGATGGAGTGGGCCAAACGATGCCCACTGCCCGAAGGTGGCCTGATGGAGATTCGCCAGGTATTTGAGAATTGCGAGTTTCCGCCCGAGCTGCAGGAGAAGACAGTGAAGGGGTAGTCCTTCATACTCTTTCGCAACAGTGACGAGAGCGTGGCATAGAAAGCAAGAGACTATTTTCACCACAGGGGGACACGGGGACCACGGAGAAGCTCCGAACCGATGAAGTCGCGAGGTAGAGGATTTCGTCGGCTGCAACCAATCGGATGTCATGCTGAGCGCAGCCTGCCCGTTGTTGGGCAGGCGCAGTCGAAGCACCTCTATAGCGGCCACGGTGTACGGGTGGAACAGGTGCCCTTTGGCTCGCAGCAGAGTCGGCCGCTCGCTCAGGGTGTCAAGTGTTTCGTTTAAGGCGCCGGAGATCATCGGCAAATCCCAAATCATGAGGAGATGAATACTATGCAGAAAATCACCCCATTCTTGTGGTTCGACAACCAGGCGGAGGAGGCAGCGAATTTTTACGTCTCCATCTTTAAGAACTCAAAGATCGACACCATTAGCCGCTACGGAGACTCAGGTCCCGGACCCAAGGGAACGGTCATGGTCGCGACCTTTCAACTCGAAGGGCAGAAATTTGCAGCGTTAAACGGCGGACCGCAATTCACTTTCACGCCAGCCATTTCATTGTTCGTGGACTGCGATACACAGGAAGAAGTGGATGAGCTGTGGGATAAGCTCCTGGTCGGCGGACGAAAAGACAGATGTGGCTGGCTGCAAGACAAGTATGGCTTGTCGTGGCAAATCATTCCGACTGTATTAATGAAACTGATGAGCGACCCTGATCCCGCGAAATCAAGTCGCGTCATGAAAGCCATGCTGCAGATGGACAAAATCGACATCAAGCGCCTGCAAGAGGCCTATCAGCAGCCGTAAGGGTGCGCGTGCCCGCAATCCAAATATGGCGGACGAACTACCCCTTCCGCAACAGCGGCGAAAGGATGCGGATCCGGTTTTTGGCTCTTTTGCGGAACGGTGGAAGAAAAATGTTAGACCGTTGTCGATTTCGCCGCCCGTCGTTCGACGCTTCAATAGAGACTGAGTTCAGCCGGAGGCTACCCGGCAGAACCTGGCTCCGCAATTAAGAATAAAAGGAGATGTGACAATGCGATTCATGATGATCGTCAAGCACGCTGAGAGCTCGGCCCCTCCACCCAAAGAGTTGATCGATGCCATCACCAAGGCCGGCGAAGAGGCCAGCAAGTCGGGAACCATGCTGGGGAGCGGTGGGCTCGCCCCAACCGCGCTGGGAGCCCGGGTCCAGCTTTCTGGTGGCCAGATCAAAGTGGTCGATGGACCTTTCTCTGAAGCCAAGGAGATTATCGGCGGCTACGCGCAGTTTGAGTTGAACTCGAAAGAAGAAGCGGTCGAATCAGCGGTGCAATTCATGGAACTTCATAAGAAGTACTGGCCCGGCTGGGAAGGCGAAACCGAAGTTCGCCAGATGTTTGGGCCCGACGACTTCCGTTGCAAACCGTAGGACTGTGGGGCGATGGGTGGAGTACGCGATTTAAGGCGTCCCCTCGGCTGCAACCATTTGGGTGTCATGCTGAGCGCGGCCTGCCCGCTTTTCGGCAGGCGGAGTCGAAGCATCCCGTACAGCGGCTCGAGATGTATAGCTGGAATAGGGGCCGCTTCGACATCGCGGCAAAATCGGCCGCTCGCTCAGGGTGACAGGCGTTATGTCGCTTCTCTTGCTAAAGGGTGGGAATCGATTCAGCCCGGCTTGCGCTGCTGGCTCGGGACATGATGTGATCGGTAGCCATGACGGCCGCCGATGCTCATAGCGCTATCGACGCAGTTTGGAGGATCGAATCCGCCAGGCTGATCGCCGGGCTCGCGCACATCGTGCACGACATCGGTCTGGCCGAGGACCTCGCACAGGACGCTCTTGTGGCCGCGCTCCAGCAGTGGCCCGAGTCGGGCATCCCAGACAACCCCGGCGCCTGGCTCATGACCACGGCAAAGCATCGTGCCATTGATCTCTTCCGGCGAAACACGCGGCTGGAGCGCAAGCACGAGGAACTCGGCCGCGAACTTGAGGCACGGGAAATGGCGGTGCCCGATTTCAATGCGGCCCTCGACGACGATATAGGTGACGACCTGCTGCGCCTGATGTTCACCGCCTGCCATCCGGTGCTGCCCACCGAGGCGCGGGTTGCGCTCACGCTGCGGATGCTCGGAGGTCTTACCACGCAAGAGATCGCGCGCGCCTTCCTTGTGCCCGAGCCGACCGTCGCGCAGCGCATCGTGCGAGCCAAGCGGACCCTCGCCGCCGAGCGCGTGCCGTTCGAAGTCCCGCGCGGGGCCGATCGCGCCGCACGTCTGTCGTCGGTGCTGGAGGTCATCTATCTCATCTTCAACGAAGGCTACACGGCAACCGCCGGTGAGGACTGGATGCGGCCGGCGCTGTGCGAAGACGGTCTGCGTTTGGGACGCATTCTGGCTGGGCTGGCTCCCCGAGAGCCTGAAGTTCACGGCCTGGTCGCGCTGATGGAAATCCAAGCCTCGCGCTCACGAGCGCGTGCGGGGCCTTCGGGAGAGCCGGTGTTGCTGCTTGATCAAAATCGCGCGCTCTGGGACCAGTTGCTTATCCGGCGCGGTCTGGCCGCGCTCGAGCGCGCCGAGCAACTCAGCAAAGCATTGGGCCCGTATGCATTGCAGGCCGAGCTGGCCGCTTGCCACGCACGTGCGCATGTTCCGGAAGCAACCGACTGGCAGCGCATCGCGACGCTCTACGCACAGCTTGCCCAACTCACGCCATCCCCGATTGTCGAGCTGAACCGTGCCGTCGCGGTGGCCATGGCGTTTAGTCCGGCGGCGGGACTGGAGATCGTCGACACCCTGACCTCGGAGCCATCACTCCAGAAGTACCATCTATTGCCGAGCGTGCGCGGCGACTTCCTGGCCAAGCTCGGCCGTTTGGACGAGGCGCGCATAGAGTTTGAGCGCGCCGCGGCGCTTACCCACAATGCCCGCGAGCGCGCGCTACTGCTAGAGCGCGCGCGAAGCTGCGGAAACAGCTCCGGATCTCGGCGCCCACAGTGACAACGCTGGTATCCGCTAAGCCCGGAGGGCGTCACAATCGTTACCGGAGCCTTCCAATTGCTGCTAATCCACGCTCACCTCTCAACCCAGGCAGTCGGTGGGAGCTCCCGCATTCATGCGGGGGGAGGAGCGCTTCAGCGCTCCGGAGGAACCTTGATGATGCGCTTTGGCGCTGGGCATGGAGTAGTCCGGGGCTAAAGCCCGATGTTATGAATTGCACTTCTTCGTCGCAATGCTGAAGCATTGCTTCCCCCGCATAAATGCGGGGGCTCCCACCGAGAAATACATTCCATCGGCATGCACAAATCTTTTCGTTGGATGGTGCCAACCCGACACGAAGTGGCGAGACACACGACACAGTCTTTGCGGCGCACAGCCAGGTAAATTTTCTTCCCGCCTGTCGATCTCGCATGCCTTTGAACGACATATCAGTGAGGGAATAGAAACCGTGATAGCGATGCAGACGAACCCTCGGAGAGAAGCCATGTACGAACCAAATATCAGAGCGCTTAGCCCGCGTGGGCGATTGCCGGATCCGAACGTGCTCCCAGCGATGGAGCTTTGCCATGATCCACAAAGTCACGCGGACGAGAAATTTGCGGACGCACTGTTGTTCGCCCCTGGACGCCAAGGGTTTCACGAGGTGGAAGAGGTTCGACGGGTCAGTGCGAGGATGTTTCCCCGCAACCTGCCGCAATTGGCAAGTCTGACCTACGCGGCGGTTTGCGTCGAGGCCCATCACGCTGGCGGAGACTTCTACGACTTCTTCGACCGCGGTGCGGATCGGCTGGGTTTCGCCGTTGGCGATGTCTCCGGCAAAGGGATGGCGTCGGCATTGGTAAGGGCGACCCTCCAGGCCAGCCTGCGAGCTGCGTCCAAGCTGGGTATCGATGACTTTGAGCAGTCGTTGGACGCTGGTGAATCGTCTGGTATTCGAAACTACGCCGGAATCGATGTACGCCACGCTATTTTTCGCCGAGTATGACGAGATCTCGCGCACGATTCGCTACGTGAACTGCGGACATCCCGCGCCTCTGCTTTACGGTCAGAATGGTGTTTCTCGGCTGGATACGACCTCGCAAGTACTGGGGCTGTTCAGCGATTGGAAAGGCTCGATTGGCGAGGTGCAGCTTCGGGCAGATGACACTCTGTTGGTGTACACGGATGGCATCACCGAGGCGACGAACCATGCCGGCGAGGAATTTGGCGAGGCTCGACTGCTGGCGACCTTGCAGGCGCAAAGCGGCCCGCTGCCCGCATTCCTGCAACAATGCGTGCAAGAGGTTTGCCGGTTTGGAGCCAGCGACCAGCGCGACGATCTTACCCTGGTAGCTCTACGCGGCCTCGAACGTTGAATAGTGAAGAAAAGCAGCGCGGAGATGCCGTTTGCGCTGCTTTGCTCGGCGGTTAGCAGCCTAAACCACCGAAAACTGCGTGATTTCTCCGGTTTTTCTTGACATGTGCCCAATTTCGCACGTAAATACAGGCTCCACAGTTCTCACCTGGCGAGGAGCGAGCATGAACAAAGGCGATTTGGTTGAAAAAATCGCAGCCGCCCACGGGATCAGCAAGACCGCTTCGGGGGGCGCGATTGACACAATAATTGATGCGGTGACTGCCGCGTTGAAAAAAGGCGACCGTGTGACGCTGGTGGGATTCGGCACCTTCTCCGTCTCCCAGCGCAAGGCACGCAACGGACGCAATCCGCAGACCGGAGGCGTCATCAAAATTGCGGCGCGGAAAGTTGCCAAGTTTACTCCTGGCGTCGATCTAAAGAAGGCAGTCAACAAAAAGTAACTGGCGCCAAGGCCAAGTAGGTTTGCGATCTGGCGGCAGTGTGAAAGCTCTGCCGCACTTTGTCTTGGCCAACATCTCCACCTGCGGTACCCCAAGCAACATAGCCATCATCAGCGAGCCGATCGCGACCGCCGCGAATCGTTATTGCGTGTCGTGAATCCAATGTTTGACTGCTGAAAGCGCCGAGGTCGCAATTGCCGCGACTCTTGGGTTTCCGTTACAATAATGGTTTGCCACCAGCGAGTCAGGGAGTTTCTATGAAAGCAGCCATCCATCCGGCTTATGACGAAGTACGCGTGCACTGCGCATGCGGTAACACATTTATGACCCGTTCGACCCACAAGGGCGACATCAACGTGGAAATCTGTTCCGCGTGCCACCCGTTCTTCACCGGCAAACAGAAGCTGGTGGACACCGCGGGCCGGGTCGAACGCTTCCGCCGCAAGTACGCCAAGAGCGATGCGGGCAAAGCCGAGGCCGCGAAGACCGAGGCAGCGAAAGTCGAAGCCGCCAAAAACTAACGTCTGCAAGGGTTTGGGCTAGAGCCTCCGCTGCGGCGGAGGCTTTTTGCTTTGGTCGTGCAGGGTTCCTTCTGCGCGGTCGCCGTTCGTTACAATTGAAACAGGCTCGTGTCGTCTTTACTAAATGAACGAGATTAGCGTAGGCGTCTATCACAGTCGCGCTTTACAACTGGCGGATGCGATGAAGCTTTGCTGGTCTGATTTATCATCTTACAGTGCGGCTGCAGCGCTGTTGGCGGTCCACAGCGCGATATCCTACAATGACGCTCTTTTGATCAAACTGACCGGCAGGCGTCCGCGCGGTCGCGACCATAAGCAAGCTGTGAGGGCCATCATCAGAGCTTGCGAGAAGGCGGCAATACCAGCGGACGGCATCGAGCATCTGCGGGAACTGGTGAACGCGAAGGCTGAGGTTTCGTATGATGAGGGGGAAGTGAACGATGAGAGGGTTCACATCCTGTGCCTGGCAGCCGAACAGTTCTATGGCTGGGTTGAACCGTTATTGAAGGATGAAAGAAGCATATGACAACGATCGTCAAGGGGGACCGCAGGAAGTTGACGCATCGCCAGCAGAGAGGGCGCGCCGTGAATGCCGTGGCCGAGATTCTGCGGAAGAAGCTTTTGGTGCCCAATATCTATCTCGAGACGCGCTCGTATCCGCTTGCAGTGGATGTGTTGGCCGTAGATCGTGCAGGGGCAGGTGATTTGCACGCCGTCAGCATCAAGCTGGAGAACGATTTCAGGATGGAGCGAGGTAAGAAATCGGCAGACCCTAAGGCGCTGAATGAACTGAATAGGGAATGGCGGACGCATTTGAGAAAAAGGATTGGAGAAGTACGCGGGCGGCTCATGTCTTTGCCAGCCCACTACAGATATTTAGCCATCGAGAAAGACAGTTGCGATTCGGTAATGGGGGAGCTCGGAGATTTGTACTCTCCGGATGGAATTGGAAGGATCGGAATCATCGCAATTACAGATCGCGGAGCGGAACCTCCAGCAGCCGAGATCGTGATTGCTCCCGAGCGCTTTCGCGTTGACGGCGCCAAGCTGAGTAAGATCGAGAAGAACTTAATCAACAACAAGAAAGTACGTCCGGACATAGAAGTACGGATCTGAGTCGGTTGATTCGCTAATGCACAAGTACTTCACCAACCCGGCTGAGCGCATTGCGCCACCTGACGCACGCGTGCCCGCGTCGGTGTCGCTGGGCGGAGTCGAAATTCGGCCTGCCACCGTGCTGGCGCCCATGGCCGGCATCACCGACACGGTATTTCGCCGCTTCATCCGCAACCTCGGCGGCTGCGGCCTGATGATGACCGAGTTCACCTCGGCCGACGGCATCATTCGCCACAAGGACAAGAAAGCCAAGCAGTACCTCACGTTCTACGGCAATGAGCACCCGATTTCGGCGCAACTGTTTGGCAGCGATCCGGCGACGCTGGCCGAAGCGGCGCGCGTCGTCGAAGGGCTGGGCTTCGATCTGGTGGACCTCAACCTCGGTTGCCCGGCGAAGAAAGTCGTCAAGTGCAATGGCGGCTCGGGGCTGCTGCGCGATCTGCCACTCATCAAGAACATATTCGAGTCGGTGCGCGCAGCAGTGAAGGTGCCGTTCACGGTGAAGTTCCGCGCGGGCTGGAGCGACAAGGAGATCGTCCACGTCAACCTGGCGAAGATGGCCGAGGAGTGCGGCCTGGCCGCCGTCGCGCTACACGCTCGCACTCGCGAGCAGGGTTATAGCGGGCAGGCGCAATGGGAGTGGATTGCCGCGGTGAAGGACGCAGTCAAGATTCCGGTCATCGGTAACGGCGACGTGCGCTCGCCCGAGGATGCCGCCGCCATGGTGGCGCAAACCCGATGCGATGCGGTGATGATCGGCCGCAGCGCGGCGTCGAACCCGTGGATCTTTCGTCAGATCGAGCAGTTCACCCGTACCGGATCGTACGACCTTCCCAGCGACGCTGACCGCTACCACATGATCCGCACCTATTTCAGCATGCTGGTGGAAGAGAAGATGGGCGGCGCGGAAGGGAAGATGAAACAGTTCGCGGCGTGGTTCACCCACGGCGTGCCGCACGGCGCGCAGCTTCGCAAGTCGGTGTACGAGTCGAAAAGCGAGATCGAGATCCTCGACGCGGTGGACCGGTTCTTCGAAACCCTACTCAGCGGAAGAATTCCGGCCGCGGCGCACGGCATTGGGGACGAGCTAAGCACCACGGCGCTACCAGCGTAGATCCAGGGCCGGAAGATTCCAATCCAGGGCGACGTGCTCGCGATCAGCCTCGGCGTCTTATTCTCCCAGCCAGGCGCCATAGGGCCGCAGCCGATCGATGTGGTCGCAGATAATCTTGCAAGCTCCCATGATCGGTACGGCCAGGATCAACCCCATCGCTCCCCACAGCCATCCCCAGAACAGCAGAGAGATGGTGACCGCCAGGGGGTTAAGTTGCAGGCGCTTGCCTAGAATCTTGGGATAGAGCACGTTCATGCCGACCAGATGCAGTCCCAGCACAACCAGAATGATCACCAGGGCCACTCCCATGTTCAAGTGCCCCAAGTCGGCGATGAGCGGTGGAATAATGGCAAGAAGAACGCCGAGGTAGGGAATCAGACTTAGAAATCCGCTGATTGCTCCCAGGAAGTAGAAGTAGGGCAGTCCCAGCATTCCGAACACGGCGATGCTGCAGGCGCTCAAGAAAACGCCAATGATGAAGTTGCCAACGATGAACGACCGGATCATGCGCGCAATCAACCCCAGCATCACGTAGGCGGTATTCCGGTTCTCCATGCTGAACAGCATGACCGAAGCGGAGCGCACATGGTCTTGCCAACTCAACATGAAGAACACCAGGAACGGAACAAAGGTGATGCTCAGCACCATCTCTGATACTGAACTGGCGTTCCGGCTGACCATGTCGGTCCAGTCGCTCGACTGCCGGACCGTCACCGTCTTCTTGTCGGCTTCCGATGACGGCAACACCGTCTCGGTGGTGCGCTGGATCTGTTCGGCTTCCTCGCGCAACCCTCCCATCATCTGCTGGATCCTGGCCTTGTATTGCGGTAACTCCTGCATGAACGACAAAGCCCGGTTATAAGAGAGATAGGTGGCTATGCCCATGGCGATCACCAGCAGCAGCACGGCGACCAGCGACGCCAAGGCATTGGGTATGCCAAATTTGGTTAGCAAGTCGACTAGCGGCGCCAACACAAATGCAATCAGGATGGCAACCAGTATGACGCTGAGGATCAGCTTGCCGACATAGAGCATCGTCAGCACGGCTGCGATCGCCAGGATAAGTAATGCCGATGCCTGCAGCCGCAGAATGCGGCGGCGCTCCAGTTCGGCGACCGTGGAGCGGTTGATCGACACCTGCGGAATAGGTGCAGCTCCACCTGCCGCGTTGGCGTCCACATCGGGATCGTCATGGCTTGCGCGGTGTGGTTCCACGTTGTCGAGCAACTCTTCTGCCATTTTGCCTATGGTACTCGTATAAACCTAGGATTCCGAACATGATACTTTTGCTGTGTCGAAGATGGGAAATACTTTTACGGCAGCGTCGCCAGTTAATCAACCAGGCCGCATTCTGGCCTTGGATTTTGGCGCGCGCAACCTTGGCCTGGCGGTGAGCGATGAACTCGGGATCACGGCCCAGGGCCTGCCCACTCTACGCCGCAGCAACAAGCGCAATGATATGGACCACTTGCGACGAGTGATCAAGCAATACCAAATCGCCGAACTAGTGATGGGATTGCCTCTGCGCATGAGCGGCAGCGAAGGGATTCAGGCGGAGAAGGTGCAGGCGTTCGCCGAGGAATTGCGCCGCAAGTTCAAGCTGCCCGTCCACCTTTTTGACGAGCGCTTGACTTCGGTGGAAGCCAACCGGCTATTACGTGAAACCGACATGAGCATTCGCGGCCGCGCAGGTGTGGTGGACCAACTGGCGGCCGTCCTCATTCTGCAATCGTTCCTGGAATTCCGGAAAAATAGAAATTCCTCAGGGCAGGGATGATTACCGATTCTCGTAGACAATGGTCACCCTTAAGGCCACTTCTGTGCGCCATGCAGGACGCGGGTGATTTCAATGACCTCTGCGCGGATTCGGTATACCGCCAAAAAGGGCAAGCCCGGAAATACCAGTTCGCGGGTGTCCACCTTGCGCCCCGGGCGGCCACGGTAGGGAAACTGCGCGAGGGAACCAACGCCTTGGTGGAGTGTGAGGGCTACACGCCGGGCCGCTGCCGGGCCGTCTCGTTCCTCGATGTACTCGCAGATGTGAGTGAGATCGCGCGCTGAGGGTTCTGTCCAGCGAATGCGCATCAGCCCGGATATCGGCTATCAATGAGCTTGCGTATTTCGTCGTGTTCAATGAACTCGCCCCGGTCGGCGGCGGCCAAGCCCTTCTCCACTTCCCGCACAAACCATTCATCGTAGTCCACGAAACGCTCGACGGCCTCTCGCACGATTGCCTTGGTGTCCCGGCCCCGCTCAGCGGCAATCCGAGTGAGTTTGGCTTGCAGATCCGGAGTGAAATCTACTTCCATGGCCTTGAGAGTATGATGCGGGGAAATAAGTGTCAAGCGCCAGACTCATACGATCTTTGCCAGTACTTGCTTTGCCGAGCAGCGCAGACATACCGTCCTTTCATCTAAACTGTGCTGTATTCCATGCGAACGTTTTTCACACTCGTCGGCGGCGCTGGTACTCGCCTTCGTTCTTTGGTTTGCGTGGGCGGCCTTGCTGCCCCTGAAACCTTCGGAGACGAAGTTCGTCCTGCTGCGTCCGGGGTGGAGCACGCGCCACATTGCGCAAGATCTGCAGCGCGAGGGTGTCATCCGCAGCTCAGCGGCATTTCTCATGGTGCAGTACGCCAAGGGATTGAAGACCCTCAAGGCCGGCGAGTACAAGTTCGACGAACCAGCTAGCGCATTGGACGTGTGGCGGCGCCTGGTGCGCGGCGATGTCTATGCGCGGACTGTTGTCGTTCCCGAAGGCTACAACATGTTCGACATAGCGGCTGCCGTCGAGCAGGCGGGCCTTGGCCCGGCCGCCGATTTCCTTACTGCGGTCAAGGGAGATACATTTCTTCTTCGTGGAATCGATCCCGCTGCTCAGTCGCTCGAGGGATACCTCTTTCCTGACACTTACGAATTCACGCGCATCGATACCGCTCATGACATGGCGGCAGCGATGGTGCATCGTTTTCGCCAGGAAGCGCAAAAGATCGGGCTGTTGGGAAATGTAGACACCCATCACATCGTGACCATGGCCTCGATTGTGGAGAAGGAAACCGCAGTACCTGCAGAGCGTCCAATGGTGGCCAGCGTCTACTACAACCGGCTCGCCCGTAACATGCTGCTGGGCGCCGATCCCAGTGTGGTTTATGCAGCCCTGCTGGCCGGCCGCTATCGCGGAACTATCTACCAGTCAGACCTGCAATTCGATTCGCCGTATAACACCTACAAATATCCTGGTCTGCCGCCTGGCCCCATCGCGAATCCCGGGATCGCCTCCTTGCAAGCGGCAATGCATCCGGCGCAGAGTGATTTCCTCTACTTCGTCAGCGACAACAACGGTCATCACCGTTTCGCCCGCACCATGGAGGAACATGCGCGCAACGTGGCAGCGTATCGCCGGGCGGTGACCAGCGCGCAGTAGGGACGATTCGAACGGTTGCTTGCCGAGTTGCGATAAACAATGTCAAGGTTGATGTATTCCGCGAGCAAAGAGTAGTGCGGCAGTGGGATCATTCATAAGGGCAGGAATTTAGGGTTATCATCCCGAGCGAGAGGAAAATTTCAACCCGAGAACTCTCTCTTGTTTCGCGAAAGCCTGTTGAAATCTGGTCGGCGCTATATACTGATGTTTCCTGTCGGTCGGTCCGCCACGATCCCACGATGAGACGATCCCAAATCCTCGCCGCGATTTCGCTTGCCACGCTTCTGGCTGGAGGAACAGGATGTCTGTTCCGCACCCGCGTCGTGGAGATGCGGACTAGCACCGCCAAATTGCAGATCGCCACAAAGCAGGAATTGGTGGACCGCATCAACCGGGAAGCCTCGCAAATCAAGACCCTGAACGCCACGGTAGAGATTGACCCCTCCGTAGGTGGAGAAAAGAAGGGTAAAGTCACCGACTACCAAGAAATCACCGGCTACATTCTGGTGCGCAAGCCGGACATGCTGCGCATGATCGGTCTTTTTCCCATCGTGCGCAACAAAGCTTTTGACATGGTGAGTGACGGGAACCGCTTCAAACTGTCGATTCCGGCAAAAAACAAGTTCTATGTCGGCGGTGCCGAAGTCACCAAACCGACGAGCAATCCGCTGGAAAACCTGCGGCCGCAGGTCATCTACAACGCTCTGTTGTTGCCTGAGATCGACAAGAACCAGATTGCGGTGTTGGAAAATGACACCGAAACGATCGTGGACGCAAAGACCAAGAAGCTAGTACAGCAGCCCGACTATGTCATCGACATCATCCGCCGCTCCGATTCTGGCGCGGGCTGGTACTTGTACCGCAAGATCATCTTCGAGCGCGTGAACCTGGTCCCCCACCATCAGATTGTTTACGACACCGAGGGTGAGATCGCCACCGACGTTACCTATCAGGTCTATCGAGACTACAGCGGTGTCAGCTTTCCCACGGTGATTGAGATCGATCGTCCCCGCGAGGAGTATTCAATCCGGCTCACGGTTGAGAAGTTGGTCATCAATGAGCCGCTCAGGGATGATCAGTTTGCCTTGCAGCAGCCGCCGGGATCGCAACTGGTCGATCTCGATCAACCGCAGAACGCTTCCGCCCAGAGCGCACCGAGTCCAGAGCAAAAACCTTAACAGCTAGCCGACGTTCGCTGGTGGAGACTCTGAGTGGGGTGGAACAGCAAAGGCTGACGCCATTTCATGCAAGCCGCTGCTCGATCGGACGCTCTGTCGCGCAACCTAGGATTCTCTATGTCTAAATGCCTTGTTTATCTCTGGGTTTGTCTGTTCGGCTGCATTCTGAATGCGGCGGGCCAGAGCACCCCCGTCGCCACCGAAGGCGACTTTGTCGCGCAAGACTTTCATTTCCGCTCTG
Organism: uncultured Acidobacteriaceae bacterium; assembly: GCA_963721155.1. Classification (GTDB taxonomy): domain Bacteria; phylum Acidobacteriota; class Terriglobia; order Terriglobales; family Acidobacteriaceae; genus Bog-257. Next base: position 825,598 of record CAVRID010000014.1, read on the forward strand.
GAGAAGTAATGCCAAGCCTGCGGTTGCACTACACCACCTTCGGCACGCCGCAACGTGACGCCAGCGGCAAAGTGACGAACGCCGTGATGGTCCTGCACGGAACCACTGGGTCAGGCAAGCAATTTGTCTCGCCGCAATTCGCAGGCGTGCTCTTTGGGCCGGGGGAGTTGCTTGATGCGACTCGTTACTACATCATCCTGCCGGATGGGATCGGGCACGGAAAGTCCAGCAAACCCAGCGATGGAATGCATGCCGGCTTTCCTCATTATGACTACGACGACATGGTGGCCGCGCAGCATCAAATGCTGGTCGATGGGCTGAAGGTAAACCATCTGCGCCTGATCATCGGCACCTCGATGGGCTGCATGCACGCCTGGGTATGGGGCGAGACTTATCCCGACTTCATGGACGCGATGATGCCCTTGGCATGTTTGCCGGTGCAGATTGCCGGGCGCAATCGCATGATGCGCAAGATGGCCATGGATGCAATTCGCCAAGACCCGGCGTGGGAGAATGGCGAGTATAAGTCGCCTCCGCCAGGGCTGAAGACCGCACTTGATGTGCTGCTGGTTATGGGCAGCAGCCCGCTGCAGATGCAGAAGCAATATCCCACACGCGACGCAGCCGACGCGTTTCTGGACAACTTTATTCGCACCCGCTTTGCTTCCACCGATGCCAACGACTTTCTCTACGCTTTCAATGCCTCACGCAACTACGATCCATCGCCTAGCCTGGAGAAGATCCGAGTGCCGGTGATGGCGGTCAACTCCGCCGACGATTTCATCAATCCGCCGGAACTTGGGATCATGGAAGTCCAAATCAAACGCGTCCCCAAAGGCAAGTATGTCCTGCTGCCGATCACCGATCAGACTCGCGGGCATGGAACGCATACGCTGCCGGCGATCTGGCAGGGCTATTTGCAGGAATTGCTTGCTGAGTCGCATCCCTAACGCCTAGCTATGCCACAATGTGAGATTCCTACATTGTGGTATTGCTTAGGGTGGGTTCTTCGAAGGGGCGCGGCTTCAGCCACGCTATAATCTGCTCTGAGTCATGATGGCTTTAGCCCCTGAGGGACTTCGGTGTTGTATCGAAGGGCAAGTTTCCCTCAGGGGCTGAAGCCCTATACTTCACGCTTATGTCACGGCACGGCTGAAGCCGTGCCCTTTCAAAGATTCGTGTCTTCAGCATGCAAACAGATGACCGATCCACTAAAGCGGCGTGCCTCTCTATACCCCCAATGTAAACTTCCGCGCCCCTACTCCCCCTGCCCACTCCCAACCGCAAGCGTGGGAACTCCATTCTTGCGCATCTGATTGTTTAGTGCCGGGACGTCTGTCTGCACAATCTCCTGCCAACTTGCCAGTTGTGTACTCAGCCGAGAGTGCAGTTCGTCGAATACCAGCAACTGCTGCGCGCGTCGGCGCTCCGTCGACCCCCTGTATCAGGTCATTGAAGCTCGCGTACTGTTCGTTGAGCTCGTTGGGATAGCGCAGGTTGCCTTCCGAGCTCTTCATCTTGACCTGTATCAGGGCCGCCTCGACCGGGGTCATCTTCTGATCGAGCGCATGGGCGGCGGAGACAACGTCGCTGCTCGACGATCCTGCGCCTGCCCATTTCTGCAAGGTCTGCAAGTTGGTGCGGAGTTCGCGGATTTGGTTGACCGCCCGATGCAGTGCGTCGATGTCCTGCTGCACCTTGAATGCAAGATCGAGCTGCTTTTGCATGTCCGCTGCTGTCACTGAATTCTGTATTCGAGGATCGAGCTTCACCTCTAACGACGCAGTCTGGCTGCGGCCCTTAACGGTGAGCTTCACCTGGTAGGTGCCGGCAACTACCAGCGGACCGCGCGGTGGGTCGCCCGTGTAGAAGGCGCCTGGGATTTGAACGGGGGCATCATAGCGGAAGTCCCAGGCGAAGCGGTTCATGCCCGCTGCGGTCGGGAAGCAGGTCGGCCGGTTTCTCGCGGTCGGGCCACTCGGGCGGCTGCTCCTCTTTGCTCTCCTTACGATTGGACAGCCTGCGGACCCGTTTGCCATTGGCGTCGAAAATCTCGATGGTGATTTCTTCTTTCTCGGCCGGCTTGGACTTCAGATAGTAATAAAGGATTGCGCCTTTGGGTGGGTTTTCTCCCACAGGACGTTTGCGATCGACTTCGTCAGGGAAGTGGAGGCGGATTGCGGTGGAAGGTTGATAAAGGTGAAAATCGTCGGCGGCAATCGCGGAGCTCGCTTGCCGCAGCGGGCTGACGTCATCAAGTATCCAGAAGGCCCGGCCATGGGTCGCGGCGACAAGGTCATCATCTTTGACGGCCAAGTCGTGGACTGGCGAAGTCGGCAGGTTCAACTGCAGCGATTGCCAGTGAGCGCCATCGTCGGCGGAAAAATATACCCCCGTCTCCGTGCCTGCATAAAGCAAGCCCTTCATCTTGGGATCTTCACGCACCGAACGCACGTAAGCGCCGGCCGGTATGCCGTCGGTGATGCGAGTCCAGCTCTTGCCGAAGTCGTGCGTCTTGTAAATCAGCGGATTGAAATCGTCTAGCTTGTGGCGGTCGATCGCCGCATACGCGGTGCCGGCGTCGTGGTGCGAAGCCTCGATGATGCTGACCATGCTCCACTCCGGCATAACCTTCGGAGTGACGTTCTCCCAGCTCTTACCGTCGTCGCGCGTCAGCTGAATCAATCCGTCGTCGGTTCCCGCCCAGAGCATTCCCTTCTGCAGTGGCGACTCGGCGAGCGCGAACACCGTGTCGTAATACTCGACGCTGGTAATGTCCAGGGTGATATCGCCGCCGGAAGGTTTCTGCTTGCTCTTGTCGTTGCGCGTCAGATCAGGGCTGATGGGGCTCCAACTGCGGCCCTGGTCGCTACTCTTGAGCACGAACTGCGACGCGCTGTAGATGACGTTGGAATCGTAGGCCGACACCAATACCGGCTCCGTCCACTGAAAACGGTATTTGAGTTCGCCGGCGCCGTTTCCCGAAGTATCCAGCGGATAAGGCGAGACATCCTGCATCTGGTTGGTGCGGTGATCGTAGCGGGTAATGATAGATCCGTCCGAACCGGCATAGACAATCTCCGGATCGCGTGGATCGGGCGAGATATATCCGCTCTCGCCGCCGCCAACTTCGTACCAATCCTGGCGTGCGATTACCCCATCGTCAGATTGGCTGGCGATGGCAACTGTACTGTTGTCCTGCTGCGCTCCATACACGCGATAAGGCCAGTGGTTATCGACTGCGACATGGTAAAACTGCGCGGTCGGTTGATTGTTCTGCTGCGTCCAGGTCTTGCCGCCGTCCACTGAAATTGTCGCCCCGCCGTCGTTGCTATTGATCAGGCGCTGCGGATTGGTCGGGTCGATCCACAGGTCGTGATGATCGCCGTGCGGCGCTGGCAGCAACGTGAAGGTCTTCCCGCCATCTGTCGAGCGGAATGCGCCAGTGTTCAGCACGTAAACAGTGTCAGCCTGTTTTGGATCGGCGAACACGTGATTGAAATACCACGCACGCTGACGATAGCGTTCATCATCGTTGACGCGCGTCCAGGTATTGCCGGCATCGTCGGAGCGATACAGCCCGCCTTCTTTGGCTTCAATGAGCGCATACACTCGATTGGAGTCGGCTCCCGAAACCGAAATGCCAATGCGTCCGAGATCGCCTTCCGGCAGACCATGCCCGGTCAGTTGCTTCCAGGTGAGTCCGCCGTCCACGGATTTGTAGAGTCCGCTACCCGGGCCGCCACTGTTGAAGTACCAAGGCTGGCGGCGAACCTGCCATAACGCAGCGTAAACGACGCTGGAATTCCTGGGATCGAATACCACTTCAACCGCGCCAGTATTGTCGTCTTTGTACAGGACCTTCTGCCACGTCTTGCCGCCGTCGGCGGTGCGGAAAACACCGCGTTCAGCATTCGGGCCCCACGCGTGTCCTAAGGCCGCGACCAGAACAATGTCAGGATTGCGAGGATCGATGATCACGGCCCCGATGTGGCGCGTGTCTTTCAGACCTACGTTCTTCCACGTCAGGCCGGCGTCGGTTGACTTGTAAACACCATCGCCGTAACTGATGTTGCCGCGCAGACACGCTTCGCCGCTGCCCGCGTAAAGAATGTTGTGGTCGGAATCTGCTACCGCTATAGCGCCGATGGAAGAGATGGCCTCATGATCGAAGACCGGAGTCCAACTTAGGCCGCCGTTCGTGCTTTTGAAGATTCCTCCCGCGACTGCGCCGAAATAGTAGGTATTAGGATCGCCGGGAACTCCCGTGACCGCCAGCACACGGCCACCACGAAACGGCCCGATCTCCCGCCACTTCATGCCACCCACGATGACCGGATTTACCTGGGCAAAGCCATTCGCTGCAAAACACACGAACATAATCGCGCAAAGCGCAAGCCGGCGACGCATTAGACGAACCTCCGTTGTTGTGAAAACCGTCATGGTACCGGGAAAGCAGGAGAAGGTGCAAGAAATCGCTTGGCAATGCCAGCGAAGCGGGTCGAACCCGAAGTTCGAAGATAAGAGTGGCGCTAAAGCGCGATCCAACAACTCAGCACAATTGTGCACGCCTGAAAGGCGTACTCCACCCCTGATCTATACATCCGGTGTGAAACTGCACTAAGTTTTATTTCGTGGGGATTTGTTAAATAAGGTTATACTGACGAGCACTTACCTCGGCATCCAGCCCAGGAGGTGCTCGGACGATGCGTTTCCGTGTACTGATCTTGACTGTACTGGTTATGTCCTGCGTGCTTCAGGTGCGCGCCACTCCGCAATCTGGCGATTCTCAATCTGGCGATCCCCGCATCATAGTGAACAACACCCACGATCCGATTGGCGTATGCATGCCGATGCCGGTCGGAAATGATTTCAGCTTCAGTGCCAATGTTTCCGGCGGCGGCAAATTCTGCTTCATGAATGATAGTGGCGATAATTGGCACTTCCTCGAAATCGAGACGCGCGGGACTCCGCCCGAGAATACGATCCTATGTGGAGGCGGAACCTTCTTCTCCACTTGTTTGGTGCAGCCACAACCCGTCGATGGCTTCACCATCATCGATTTCTTCGGCGGTGCCGGACTTCCGAACGGACAGGAGTTTTCAATCGATCTTGGACTTGCCGGCTGGCAGCCGAATGAACAATTCCTTGCCTTTGCGAATCCCGTCCCCGAGCCTGGCAGCTTGGCGCTTTTCCTTACCGGCCTGACTCCTTTGTTGGCGAGGAGGATAGTTAAGAAGCTCTGAAGAATCGGAAGCGACGTCACTTCAAGTTGTTTTTACCGATTGCTGTCTCGCCGCAGCGGCCTTTCGCGCAATCAGCAGGTAGCCGCGCGCAGTGGCATCCTGCTCCAGGGTCTGCAGGCGAGCGCGTCCACTGCTTGCCTTCGTCGATGCGATCTCCACTTCTCCCAACGCTAGCATGGCCTCGAACTGAAGGCTAACCAAGTGGTTCTTAGTCGCCTCCGCGAGCCTCCGCGCCAGGCTGTCCATGGCCTGGATCTGATCACGTTGATTGCCTGAGGCCGCTTGTATGCGGGCTGCCGCGATGCCTACTTCAATCTCCACCGGGAGGCGAAGCGCGGCGTCCTTAATTTGTGACGCGAGAGTGCCGGCATGCCCGATTGACTCCCTCGCCTTGGAAAGCTGCCCTTGTGCCAGTTGCGATCTGGCAAGAACGGTCTCGGCCCGTGCCTCCTTGTCAACGATGCCCTTGCTTCGAAACTCGTCAGCCGCGGTCCGAGCGTTGATTTCGCTGTCCGCCGGTCGTCCTTCGTCCAGCGACAACACGGCGAGCGCCAGCCGATTTTCCGCTGTCGGTTCGCCAATACCTTCCCGGATCGACAGCGCCTCCTGCTGCATCTTTTGCGCGGCCGCAAGATCGCCCTGCTGGGCCAAAACTTCTCCCAGGTCCGAGCGGGCGTACGCCGCACCTGACTTGTCGCCAAGTTCGCTGTACATCTGCAGAACCTGCTGATACTTGGTTGCGGCGCCGGCCAGGTCTCCCTGGTCATGAAGGATCTCACCCATATTGAGGAGCACGGTGGCCTCGTTGTTCTTGTCTTTCACCTCTCGAAGCATGCCCAAAGCCTGTTCGTACAGCTTTTCAGCGCCAGCCAGATTCCTCTGCCGCTGTAACTGGGCGCCCAGGTTGCTTTGCGTATTAGCGGCGAGCCCGGTGGCCCCGATGGCGCGGTACATTGCTATCGCCTCTCGATACTTGCTCTCCGCTGCCGTCAGATCGCCTTGCCCCTGGAACACGTCTCCAATATTGTTCAAAGTAGAAGCTTCGGCGGTCTTATTACGGCTTCGCCGGTAGATCTCCAGCGCTTGTTTATACAGAGGCAGGGCGGCGGAGAAGTCCTGTTGCTCCAGCAGGGAGCCCGCTTCCACGGACTGCGCTTCGGCCAGTAGCAGTTGCCGCGACTGCGTGGTCGCTCTTTCCGCAGCTTTCTTTGCCGCCGCCTGCTGTAGTTTCCACTCGCCCAGAGATTTGTAAGCAGCGGCTTCGGCCAAATCGATGCGCGGGTCATCGCGGCTGGGCGACGGTAGCGCGTGTAATTGATCGACGGTAGCGAGGGCGTTCTTTCCCAGGCCGGCGTTGTTCTGTGCGTCCGCGAGCCGCAGCCCATATTCCAGGTTGTCGGGATAATCTTGCCACAGGTTCTGATACAGCTTGATCGCCTCCGGCCACTGGTTCGACATCTCGAGATAACGGGCCTGCACCAAGAGCTTCTCCTGGGGCGAAAGTTTGGCCGAAAGGTCGAAGGCCTTCCTGGCTTCCTCCTGCGCTTCTTTGTCATAACCGAGGAAGTTCAGAGCTTCCGCCAGGGCCGAATGCGCCAGAGCATAGTCAGGCTCCCCAGCCACCGCTTTCTCTAAGAGAGTTCGTGCGGCTGCCGCGTCAAATACCTGCAACTTCGTCAGACCTTCCGAGTAAAGACGCGCTACCTCCGGATTGACCGGCATCGATGCGCTCACCGCCGCAACTTCCTCCTGCGACATTGCGGCTTTCACTCCCAACCGTTCGCGCAGTTTTTCGCCTGCGCGGACCGCCAGTTCATCCATCTGACCTTCACTGCCCTTGACCGAGAAAGGCGTTACGGTCCCGGTTGCGGCGTCCTGAAGCGTCACGTCCAGCCGCAGATCGCCTCCCTCGGAAGGGCCATAAGAACCCATCACAATATAGTCAACGTTCAGATTTTTACGAATCCTGGCCAGAGTGGCCAGGGTGTAGCCGTTCTCATCCTTCAAGCCCAGGTCATTCTTCATCTGGTTGATGTCTCCGTCAGGAAGCGTGCGTAGCTTGTCACCAGCGGCGAGTTCCGTATTGAGATAAGTGGAGAGAGCCTTGGAACGGAAGCCTTCTTCGGCGCGACCGGAGAGATTCTGGAAGCCGAGCACGGCCACCGTTGGTCGTTGCTTGACTGCGGGTGGGCGGGATGGTTGGCTACTGATCGTCGAGGTACGCCACAATCTATAACCTAGTCCACCGCCGAGCAAAACTAGCAACCCAAGCGCGGCCCAGATTAGCCAAACCCGCGGAGTAGCCTGCCGGGCCTCCGGGATCGGAGGGGCTACCTCCGGAGGGCGGGTTGCAACACTGGCTTCAGGCGCGGGACTGACGACAGCCTTTTCCGAAACCGATGTAGCAGTGGCAGGCGTTGCAGTGGCAGGCGCTGCAGTGGCAGGCGCTGCAGTGGCAGGCGCTGGATGTGTGCTGGCCTGTCTCGCCAGCACGGCGGCTGCAATTCCGCTCTGCAAGCCAGACTTGGATTCCGTTACGCGTGGCGGCGGCGCGGGAACCTCCTTGGAGGTTACGGGCGCCAGGAAGCGATATCCGCGCCGGGGAAGGGTCTCAACGTAGAGGGGCGTATCCGCATTGTCATTGAGGGCATTTCTTATCTGCTTGACGCAGTGGTTCATCCCCTGCTCAAAGTCAACGTAGGTCTCCTCGCCCCAGATTTGTTGCTGAATTTCCTCGCGCGTCACCACTTGGCCGGCGTGACTAGCCAGCAAGGCAAGAAGCCGAAAGGGCTGCGGCGACAACTTAAGGGGCGTCCCCCCTTTGCGCAGCTCTTCGGTCGCGAGATTCAGCTCGTAGACCCCGAAACGGAGCAGTTTCTGCGTGGCGCTCAAGCGTAACCACCTCTAAATAAGGAGCGGGCGCTAGCGATTATATGCGATTGCCATTATGCAAGATTGACAGACTCAATCATCTCTCAACGTAACTACTGCTCTTTCAAAAGCTTAGACGATCATCTGCAAATCATCCGCAAATCAGGGCCTAACCATTGAAGCTGACCGCAAACCGGCGCATTGTGCGCTCGAGAGCGGAAGTTGAGTTGATCTCGACCAACTGCTCTCAGGGGGACGCTCCCGGAGGCGGGGAAACAATCCCGCTTCCGGGTAGCAAGAAGGATGGTCGCCATGAAGACGCAAGTGGTTCATTGGACCCCTATGACATTGGGTCCGTTCCTCAGACTGATTCTGACTCTGACATTGCACTGCGAAGCTGAGGCAGCGCAGGACAGGCAAAGACCCGCTGACGAAGCGCCGCACTTCAGCTCCTCCATAACTACTAAGAGACAGCCGGGCACCAGGATGTCACCCCGTGTCTCCACACGTGCCACGACCTTAGGACCGTTCCTGACGCTCTTGCTGACTTTGCACAACCGTAGTTCGTGGACCGAACGCGATTGGTGGCAGGCCGCAACGACGCCGCGCGGAGCGGTCTTAGCGGCGCGCTACGTCTCGCGATGAGCGCCGCCAATCAGGGAGCGCGTACCCACTTGCTGGCCGAAGCCGCGCTCCCGGGGAGGGGCAACTGCGCGGCCGTTGTCCCTCGCTCTTCTTAATCCACCGCCGCCACAAACCATGACCAAAAGGAGGTCACTATGAAGTCCACACTGAGAATCTGCTCACGCCTACTCCCATTTCTAACCGTATTGTTCTTCGGCGGCATGCTGTTCGCCGGAGAGCTCGAGGTCATTCCCGTCACCGACGCATGTGCTGTAAATCCCTATCGACAAACTTTTGCTCCGATAGGAGACCGTTACCAGCCGTCGATGGGTCCCCGTGAGAACTTCCCGGAAGAACGTTGCACCATGCAATTTTCTTTGGGATTAATTCCGGCGGGCCAGAAGATCGACAGTGCCTCGTTCGTCCTGACTTGTGCGGGCGGCCGGGGCGATGACGCCGGGCTGGTCGCTTATGGCTATGCCGGCACGGGAAGAATTCAGGCGCCCGGTAACTTCACGGATGAAACCAACCGTATAGCTGGCCCGGCGGATGGCCGGTGCCCTTTCACAACGCCACAAGACATCACAACTTTTGTGAGCACGGTTTACCGGGGCGGAGGAACGCACGTCGGAATCACCCTGGCGGTAACCAAGAACGCCATGCGCGCGTACTTCTCGCGTGATCACGATGGCAACCAGCCCAAGCTCATCGTCAAGTACTCCAAGGCCAACGAATCGGAAGAATGAGCGGATGCCTGGGCGGCCAACCCTGTTGCAACTGACAAGGGTTGCCGCAGCGGAGAAGCCTCGACTCTTTTTCGTGAAGCGAAAGGCAGGAGTAGCCAGGCGGTGCGTTGCTCCTCGCTTTCCTCATCACTCGCCGCCACAACCCATGACCAAAAGGAGGTCACTATGAAAACCGTTTTGTCAAACTTGCAACACTTTCGCAACAACGTTAAGGCTTCGCGGCCCGGCAAACTTAGTCCTCTGAGCAGAATCGCGGTATTGCTGCTGGGGATGTTCGTGTTCTCTGGATTGCTGTTTGCCGATCCCGTGGGATCGCAGACCCTCAACTGGAATGGATTTGCTCCGGCCAATACGAAAATTCGTATAACCGCCACAGCAGGTAAAAACCAAAAAATCGACTTCACCATCGACGTTTCCGGGCTGAGCAAGACGCAAGCTGCCAATAACATCTTGCAACTACTCAAAGATGATGGCGCCAAAGCCTCGCTCAACGAAGGAAACTCGGTTAACGTTTACGATATCAACGGCGTGAAGATCGACAAAGTCGATGGCGGAGGCCCCGGCCTTTTCCTGGGTGGAACGGTAAAGACACAATCCGTGCTGCCAGGGCAGAAATGGGTGGCATTGTTCTCGCCCAACTTTGATCCGACCCAGGGAGTCACGGTCGCCGGCACGCTGTCATTTGATGTGGCCGGTGAAGCCATGCTCAACACTCCGCTGTTCGCCGGAGAAACGATGTCCCAGGTGGCTTACGCATTCGACCAGACGCTGCTCGGCGCGGGGTATCAGGGCGTCGGATTGGATGGTACGGAAGTTTCTTTCTATACCGATCCATACGACGCGCCCATTTCCGATGTGGCTGCGTTCTCCTTTGATGGGGGCAACCTCCACTTAGGCCTGCAGCTGCCGGCGGAAGCTCCCGAACCTTCGTCGCTGCTCTTGCTCGGTTCAGGGCTACTCGGTATTTGTAAGCTTCTCCGCAAGCGGGCGATTACCTGAGTTGGCCAGGGATTACGCTGACTGACCGCTCGACCCGAGCTGACCGTGGTGAACCAGCCACACCGCGCTTGGACGAGAATTCGCGAGGAGCAACCAGGATTGTGAAGTTGCTCCTCACCCCCTTCAAGCCGCATTCCCAACTGCAACCCGCGACAAAAAAGATCGGCGATTCCTTTCCCAACGCCAGACTGAGCACACGACATGCAAAACGTTATGAGCTTGAGGCATACTTATCCCTCGATGAAAGGATGGTTCACCCGGGGGATGGTTATGAGAATCGAAATGGGCCTCATTATCTTGTGGGCGCTGTGTGCCTTTGGACAGGAGAAACCCGCTACCACGTCGCAGCAGTTCTACGGGACCTATGCACAGCTGCGGCCGGCGCAGAAAAAGCTGATCGACGATTGGTACGCGGAATACAACAAGATGATGAAGACCCACGACGATCCCTCCGACTACGACCAGTTGTCGCTCTCCACGCGCACCACCTTTGAAGCAGTTACCCACGCCCTGCTGACTACGAAGATGACCAGCAAAACCGGCCAGCCCGAGGGCAACGCGTTAGAGCTGGTGCAGTCGATTGAAACCATCAACGGAAAGGTTCCCAAGGCGCGAGGCGATTTGCAGTTCCGCATGTATGTGGTGTTGAAGCCGGACGCTGTGCAAAAACTCAAAGACTCCAGCGAATTCTTTCGTGACCGGGACAACACTATTTATCACTACGGCTACCCGATGAACTACCGGCAAGACGGCGGCGTGCCGTCGATTCAAGTCTCGATCGCCAAAGATGGCAGACACGCCGATATTGACGTGGACTATCGCTCGTCGAGGTTTCCTACGGCACTTATCAACGGCCATCTTACGGCTGCCAATTCAGATGTTCGGGCGGGCAACAATACCCAGAGGCACTTGCAGCGGTGGAATGGCCTGACCGACTGGTGGCGCAACCTGTTCGGCCTCGCGAGCTCCGAGGAAGAGACTCCAGCCGACGTAAGTGCCGTTTCCGGGGAAGTGCCCCCTGTTCCACGCAAGGGAGCGGACAAGCTAGAGGATGCTGTGGCTGACTATCTGAGTTCTTGGCTGATAGAGCAAAAGCCCGAGCTGGCTGCCGCGTATCTGTCGAAGCGCTCCTTCGCCTGCCTGGAGGAGTACGGGCCACAAGCAGGCACGGAAATCAATGCGGGCGTCGCTCCCTATCTGGCGGCAAGGGACATGGCCGCTACGAATCAATTAATGGGAAGGCCCGCAAATCTGCAGGATGCGGTGAAGCCATCGCCGATTTCCGACTCCAGTTTGAAGCCGATCAGGCAGAATTACGGGAACGCGTTCGCGCTCTACCAGGTGTCCGATGGGGTAGCTGCCGACTTTGAGTGCGATCCCGAGCGCGCATTCGAGGACTATGACAGTTCGCGAATCTCAGGAACGAAAGGGAAGTATGGCCGTTATTTTGCGTCCGTCTTTCAGTTAAAGGCGAAACAGGAGAAAGGTGACACCATCACCCTGCTATGGACGAAGGAAGGTAAGTACTGGAGGATTGTTTCCTGGGATGTTGAACCGGATGACGCAAAGCCCGATGCAGCTCCTGACACGCGACCCAGCACCTCGGTTGCCACCGCTCCTGAGGTGCGCACTCAGGCCGACGCTGATTTCCTGCATGCGGCCAACCAGTTTCTGCATTCCTGGCTAGTGAGCGACAACTTCGACCAGGCATCCCAGTATTTCTCCTCCCGTTGTTATCCCTGTATCACACCTTATTTATCAGTCGACGAAGAAGCACCGCAAACGCCTGAGCAGTACACAGCTCGAATTCGCAAAGGTCTTTCGATCGTCGGCAAAGACGTTGGTCCCGCACAGCACCTTCGCGATGTGATTGAACCAGTTGTCCCCTATCATGACGACCTGAAAGTGGTTTGGCACTCCGCGCAAAACGCCTACACGGTGGTCGCTGTTCCGGATTACCTGGAGGAAGCGTTTTCGTGCGAGAAATGGACGGCGAAGGAACCGTACAAAGCTGCCTCAGATGGTCCGCGGGCGAAAAGCTACGGGCAATATTACGCCACCCTCTTCGCGCTGCGAACGCCGGGAGACCATCCTGCCGCTCTTACGTTCTTGTGGAGCAAGGTGGAGGGCCGATGGAAGATTGTCTCGTACGAGCTGGTGGCGCCGTAGGGTCGGGATGTACAGTGAGAGCACCGTGGTCTCGTTTCCTCCGTGCGGTCCTGCTGTGGAAGTAAAGGCACCAGCCGCTTTCCCGTTCAGTTTGCCTTGAAACCACAGGCCGCCAAGGCTGTCGATGAATGCTTTCAACTCCGCCGACGTATTACGAAAACGCGTCGGGGTGCCAAATATGATTCCATCAGCCCATTCTGCGTCGGCCGGTGTCGGGGCTCCGTACTCGGCGAGCATCTTCTTACTCCGCTCTTCCCAGCCAGGAACTTTGGCCATCACCTCATGAGAAACGATATCGGGAACGCGGCGAAGCCGGACTTCGGCTCCGGCTTGACGAGCTCCTTCACTAACGGCCTTAGCAAGTGCTTCTACGGACCCGTCACGAGAGTAAAACACTACGAGGATGTTTGCTTTGGCGTCTGGCATCGATAGCTCCTTAATGTGAGTACAACTGTCTTGAAAACCGAGAGTCGGTCCGGAGACGGCGTTAAATATACTACGGGGCCTAGGACTTTCATTCTTGTTTGCTCCCATGGGCAATTGGCTGTTTGCTATCTCCCGCGACAGAAAAACAACAAGGCGTGGAGTTGAGCCAATCTTTTTCGCAATCAGGGAAAAGCTTTAGCATCGCATTCGTCAACGGAACAGCGCGATTTCATCAGAACGTGCCGTCGAGCACGTTTGCAAAGTGCAACTAACTTGCCATTCGCGCTGGCCCTAAGTTATTGAAGAAACAACCGTCACCTGCTGGCATAAGGAGAATAATTCATGAGACTGATGTCCCAATTGCTACGGCAAGCGCCTCTGCGGGCAACACGTGTCCGCCCCCCGCCACGGAGGTTCCGTTTGCCAAGGTGATGAACGAGGCATTCGCAGCCGACTACGTTGGTTGCGACATTCCTTCGAAACTGGAATTCGTTGCTGCGGGCGGGACCCCTAACTACCTATGGCGCAGCCTTTAAGGCCTATCTTGCGACAATCACAATTCATACTGCGTGCTCGGTTTTGTGCTCACTGTACGACCTCATTTCGTTTGTTGCTTGGCATCCCGATCTGCTTCAGGCCGGGATGCTGGTAAAGCCGCGTCACGTCCACTTTGCGGTGGCCACACTCCATACAACGACATTTCTGCAGCGAACCTGCAGGTCTAGGGCTCAGCACTGCTCCCTGATCCAAGCCAAGCGTCAAATGTCAGTCTTAGATCGCTTACCAATGTTTCATGTTTCGATCTTTATAAAAGATTTACGAACCCTTTAGGCGGGGCTTACGGGCGGAGTGTTTCAATCCCACGGTGTGGCCAAACAAGGGCACCCGCGTGAAACCGGAAACTGTGAGCGTTTTGTTCTTGATCGTCAGCGCCGTAGCTGTCTTCTACACAGTACTCCTGATTGAATGCTCGCGGCGCCAGCACGTTGCTAAGAAGGTGTCAGCGAGCTTGGACACTTACCGGCGCGTTCGACTCCGCAGTGGGCGTCGTCTCGCGATCCGTCTGAAAAAAGAGATGGCGTTTGGCTCGCAGCACATGGTCTGAGTGCCTCGGCAACGTTGCAGTCGATGAAACCGGGAAGTCATGGTTACCAGTTATAAGCGGCATAGTTAGCGTAGTAATGAATCATAAAGCAGTTGCTCACACGATCACGATCCGAGTCCGACAGAGATGTCATTCCGGCGCGGATTGAAAGCTTTATTTCGGCTAAGCATATTATTCATAAGGTTCTGTATAGATTTATTTATGTAGCGTCTCCTATTCGCCGCAAATGAAAGTTCAATAGGCCTATACAAAAGACCACATTGTTGGAGGTTTGATATGTCTATATTGTGTTGCACTGCTGCGTTTCTTATGCGGCGCTTCTCAGCACATCGTCGAGCAGCTGCGATGTCGTTGACTGGAATACTGTTGATGTCAATTCCGATCGTCGCCCAAGGGCCGGCAGCACAGCCGGCGGATCCGCCGTCGAGCGTTACCGACCAGCCGATATCGCCTGCCATCCAGAAGCAGCTCGACGCGATGCAAAAGAGCAACGAGGCCATGCAAAAGCGGATTGAGCAGTTGGAGATGGAGCTGAATAGTCGGCGTGCTCAGGGAGGGCCGAGCGCGGACGTAGCGGATGGTTCGCTCCCGGCTCATTCCTTCGTTGAGCAAGCTTCGGGCGCGCAGACAGGGACAGCCGTAAACGCATTGCAGGCCTCTGCGCCCGAAACGAAGGGCAAACCCGATCCATTCTCGTACGCCGACTGGACCTGGCTCAACGGCAACTCACGCGTCAAGGATCTGCCCTTTGACTCGAAATTCTTTACCCCAGAGGTCAGAGTTGACACCTCGTTCATCGAAAGTTTCAACCATCCTAAAGATGACACCCTTGGCGGATCGACCGAAATCTTCCGGTCCAACGAAATTCAGATGGACCAGATAAGCTTTGGAGGCGACTTCCACTGGGACGACGTGCGTGCGCGCATTTTGACCATGAATGGACTGTTCGGCGTCACGACCCCACGAAACGATGCCAGCGCTGGTCGCGGCCAATGGTCTCTGCGCGGTGCATACCGCTACGTTTCGGAAGCGTGGGGCGGGTACCACTGGAATGTGAACTATGGTCTGAATGTCGATGCTGGAATTTTCGTCTCTTATATAGGTCTGTTCAGCTACTACAACTTCGATAACTGGGCCTATCAGCCATCCTACGTGTCGTCGAACACGCCATGGTTCTTTAATGGTTTGCGCATACAGTGGTTCCCCACCGAGAAACTTAAGATTGAACCTTGGATCATCAACGGATGGCAATCTTATGGCAGGCTGGGCAGCAAGCCGGGACTTGGAGGGCAGATTTTGTGGCGGCCGAAGCCGTGGGTTTCGCTAGTCTTCAACAACTACGGCATGGGCGAAGATACGCTTGGCAACGGCTATGGCAGCGCTGGCCGGTCGCGCATACATACCGACGACAGCATCGAGATTAAATACTATGACAACCCCAATAAGTTGCTCGACAAGATGGCATTCTCTCTCACTGGCGATCTGGGATGTGAATATGGCACTACCAATAGCGTTGTGCAGGGAGTGAATTGCTACCACAATAAAAAGAATCCTAATGGAACCATCAATAGCTACAAACAGACCTTCGCGGGTTGGATGCTCTACAACCGCTTCTGGTTCAAGAAGGATTTGTATGGTCTAACGATCGGCGGCGGCGTGATGGACAATCCGGGACGCTATCTGGTGCTGCTCCCGCCCATCGATGCAGCGGATGCGGTTTCTGGGTCACCCTACTTCACGCAGAATCCTGGAGATCCCTACAAAGCCTGGGACACTAGCATCACCTTTGATTACATGCCCAAGCAGTACATCACCTTCCGCGCCGAGTATGGTTATCGGCACTCGAACGTGCCGTATTGGAGCGGTCCAGGAGGCATAACACCTCCGGGCGGAAACACAGGCTCTCCCAGTGTCTTCGCGGGTGGTAACAGCGGCACCCCTGGCCAAGTGGTGCCGGGGACGACGTTTGTACCAGGCCCGTTTCTATCCGCTACGCCAGGCTATACGTGTGTGGCTGGACCGACAGGCTGGTGTCCTGACCTTCGGAAGGATGAACCCAGCCTGAGATTAGCCATTATGGTCATGTTCTAGTTCTGCATAGCTAACCGCGCCGATGATCGGCAAATTACGGCGAAACGGCTGCCTCTGCAGTTCGTCAAGGAAGCGGAGGCATCCCGCCGTCTTGCGACAACAATTTCAGGAACGGCGGTGATCGACGACTCGGCCGCCGTTCCTGGTTTACGTTTAGCAGAGAATCCACCGATAGCCCTAGCGTAGAAGACAGCGTGGATATTGCTTGATTTCTGCCAGCGCGTGCCTCCCCTCCTCGGAGCGAAAGAGACGCCGCGCAGAACCTCCGCAAAACCAGCCGCCCGAAACGTCGTGAAACTTTCGTTGCGAGGCAGGCTGGTTGCATTCCATTGATCGGTGATTACCACGACCTTGTTTGGGTCTGCTCCTTGATCGCCATTTCCGCTCACGGTAGAGGTGACGGCGTAGATCGTCGCTGTTCCGTCTCCGTTCACGATTCCGGTAATGTTGCTCGCCATCCGTTCCAGGAGACCATGGCAACCCTGTAGCGCTATTGTTGCCGGTTGGGTAGCCATCGACGGTGTACGGTACGCCCAGCTGCAGTCCGGATTGCAAAACATACGCCAGGTTCCATTGAGCCTGTGCGGGAGCGAATATCCACTTCTGCGGCCCTGCCGTGGTCTGCGCGGCGGCCATTGTATACAGACCATCGGAATAGGTGTTGTCACCGTTGCCCTCATCAGCGACATACACAGTGTTGGCATTCGCGAACCAGATTCCGAATGGGAACGAAGTCGTATACGTGGTGGCAGTAGGGAAGCCTTTCAGCACGCACATATTGTTGGGGTCGAGACGCTTGGTTTGCAGCAGGGAAGGGTCATAGTTGAGCGCGCCGTGGGCAGAGTTGCGGTCGATGGAGGAAGGCCGACACCATTTGAGTCATTGCAGATGGCTAGGGTGGGATCGACCCAATACACCGTGTTAACGCCATTGCTGCCGCGAGCCACCCCGTCGCCATCGGAGAGGTAACGGTAGAGGGCGCTGGCATCTGTTTCATGTCTTACATTTAACACAGTAAGTAAGACCCTCTATGCGGGATGATCGCACAGTATCTCGGCCTGAAACGGACGCCATGCCAGGGACGAGTTGACCGTGAGAGGGTATCGTAAAGCCGCAAGTCTGATTGGTTTTTGCCGCCGTTCGCTCAGATGTTGGGGGTTTCGAAAAACAAGTTGGTAGTTTCGGGCGGTCAAAACTGAATCCAATCATCGCCGTCATTGATGTGTTGTCGGCTCACCACCTTGTTTTTTCAATAACATACGCCTGTGATCCAGCTCACCATTCAATGTTCGATACCACCCGCTGACCCGCTAAATCCGCCCACTTGCTCCATCTCAGTTGGCCCTTTTGGCCGCCACCAGTAACCTAGCACATAAGTAGTGGAGAATGTGGCCCGTACAACGTGGGGTTGGCCACCGTCATTTCATAGTCAGTAGAGAGGCGTAAATGCATAAGCCGGTTAAGTATGTTGAGAAAGCCGTTACCGTTGCTGCCAAGGGGGCATGGGCTGTTTTCGACAAGTTCAATAGTATCCATCCCAATCCTTCGTTTACGCCCAAGTGGTCGGATAAGCCACTTTTGAAGTCGTACCAGAAGTCCAAGCCGCCGCTCGGTTGGCCGCGCGCCACCGATTCGCTGTGTCCCAAGTGCGTCCCGCAAATTCGCCAGGAGATCATCGACGGCAAACTGCCGCTTGAAGTTCTCATGAACGAGAAGGCCGGCGAGATCAAGGCGCAAATCGTCGAACGCGACGGCAAGATCCTGATGGTGAAGGACTGCCCCGTCCACGGGCACTTCGAAGACGTCATGGCGATGGACACCGCGTTCTTCAAGCACCTTGAGGAAGTTTTCCCTGGCCGCGACATTCGCGCTCACAATGACGAGAAGCTGCATCATCACGGCAGCAGTACCGTGCTGCACGGCCGCGGATCGGTGCTGACCATCGACCTGACCAATCGCTGCAACATGATGTGCGATCCCTGCTTCATGGATGCCAACCAGGTTGGCTTCGTCCATGAGTTGACGTGGGACGAGATCAAGACCATGCTCGACAACGCCATCACCATCAAGCCGCGCCGTCAGATGTCGGTGCAGTTCTCCGGCGGCGAGCCTACGTTGTCGCCCTACTTCCTGGACGCAGTCGCTTACGCGCGCAAAGTCGGCTACAACAGCGTGCAGGCCGCCACCAACGGCATCGAGTTTGCTAAGAGTCCGGAGTTCGCCAAGCAGGCGTTTGAAGCGGGTCTGCGCTACGCGTACCTTCAGTTCGATGGCATCGGTAACGCCGCCAACTCGCACCGCTTGGTCGGCAACCTGTTCGACGTGAAACTGCAGGCGATCGAAAACCTGCACAATGCCGGCGTCGAGATTGTGCCGGTCGTGACCATCGTCAACGACCTTAACAACGAGCAGGTTGGACGCATTATCCAGTTCGCGCTCGATAATCCCAAGCGCATTTCGTTCCTCTCGTTCCAGCCGGTATCATTTACGGGACGCGATGAAGCCATCACCGACGAGCGGCGTCAGGCACAGCGCTACACGCTCTCTCATCTGGCGCACGACGTGAAGAGCCAGACTGGACTGGGCGAGCCCGTCCGCGACTGGTTCCCGATATCGTTCATGAGCACCTTCTCCGATTGGGCCGACCTGGTGCACGGGCCTGACAAGGATTGGGGATCATTAAGCTGCGGCTGCCATCCCAACTGCGGCGTCGGCATGGCCGTCATGATCGACAAGGAAACCAAGGAAGCGGTTCCCGTGACGGCGTTTCTGAACGGCGACACGATTGCCAAAGACATTGCAAAGGTAAATGACGCCGCACGCGGCAAGTGGATGTCGATCGCGGGCATGACGCTGGCGCTGCTGAAGAATTACGATCCCTTCAAGTCGCCGACACACTTCAAATTCACCGACCTGCTGAAGAAGTTCGACAAAACCTTCGGCGCGACCGGCAAGGATTACGGCAAGGTCAGCGGTGATCGCACCGAGACAGACATCGAGCGCCGCCGCCGTGATCGCTGGAACTTCCTGTTTATCGCTGGCATGTGGTTCCAGGACCTCTTCAACTACGATTTCCGCCGCACCGAGCAATGCATCATTCCTTACGCTACGCAGGAAGGCGAGATCAGCTTCTGCGCCTATAACACTGGCGTGGGCTGGCGCAACATCGTGGAGAAGATGCACATGACGGCGACTCTGACAAAGTGGTACGAGGAGCATGGCCGTCACGAGATCTTCGCCGGTGGCAAAAAGGTTGGCCTCGAAACCACGGCACACACGCTTAAGCTGGTGGACGAGCACGTGAACGCTGAAGCCAACCACACGCTCGACGATCTCGGCATCGCCAAGAACGCTCGCCAGGAGAAGTTCAAAGCTCGCGACGAGCGCGTGAAAGCCGAAGCCGAAAAAGCGCGCATGCTGGCTCTCTACAAGGAGCATGTCCTCGGCGAGAAGCCCGTGGTCAACGACGGCTTCATTCCTCTAGGAAGTATCGGCGGCATCAAGCCAGCCGAGCCCGCTGTAGAAGAGCGCGAAGTAATGTACGGAGACTAATTAGTGGATAGTGGTTAGTAAAACCGGTCGCACCTGCGGCCGGTTTTGTTTGGAGCATTAATCGATCAAAAACCTTCGGTTAGTGCCACTCTTTTTGCCCGCGCGGGAGAACGCCGCTTGGTGGACTACGATGCGACGTGCCACCATCAAACCAGCACCGTAGGTGCGGCTCAGTCTAGCCCAGCACGCAGCCGCAGGCGGAGTGCTGGGCTAGATTGAAAATACATCCGACCTTCAGGGACGGCATCCCGCCGTCTTCAGCACAGCACCAGCTACTTTCCCTTGAACTGCGCCGGCCGTTTCTCCAGAAAGGCGCGCGTGCCTTCGTTCTTGTCCTCGGTGGCGCAACACACGGCGAACAGCGTCGCCTCCAGAAACAGGCCATCAGCCAGCGTCAGGTCGAAGCCGCGATTCACCGCCTCCATCGCGTATTGAATTGCCAGTGGCGCATTGGCGATGATCTTGGCGGCGATCGCTTCGGCGCGTGCGATTAGCTCAGCCTGCGGAACAATCTCGTTCACCAAGCCAATGCGATAGGCTTCCTGCGCCGTAATCATCTCGCCAGTCAGGATCTGTTGCATGGCGAGTCCCTTGCCCACCAGTCGCGACAACCGCTGCGTGCCGCCGTAGCCGGGAATCAATCCGAGCTTCACCTCGGGTTGGCCAAGCTTGGCGTTGTCGCTCGCCAGGCGCATGGTGCAGGCCATCGCCAGTTCGCAACCGCCGCCGAGCGCGAAACCGTTGATGCAGGCGAGGACCGGCTTGCCAAGATTCTCAATGGCATCCACGATTGCCTGCCCCCGATGCGTGTATTCCTTGGCTGACACTGGCGTTTGCTGCGAGAGCTCGCTAATGTCAGCTCCCGCGACGAATGCCTTTTCGCCAGCGCCGGTCAGGATTGCGACGCGCACCTCGGCGTCGTCTTTAACGGACGCGAAGGCGTCTTTGAGCTCCTGCATGGTGGCCATATTCAGGGCATTGAGCACCTTCGGCCGGTCAACAGTAATGTAGGCAATCTGATTTTTCTTTTCAAACTTAATGTTTTGGAATTCGGTCATGAATTTGTCTCTCCGCACCTTCGACTCGTCGCGTTTTGAAGGGCGCACCTTCAGGCGCGCCGTTAAGGTCGTCTCTTCTCGTCATCCCGAGCCGACTTTAGTCGGCGAGGTTCTTGGCTATTCTTGTGCCGTACCTACGGCACTCAGCTTCTTGGCGAACCTCTACCCAGCGCTGAAGCGCTGGGCTAAGCTTTTCCGTCCCACTGCGTGGGACTCAGCCTTCGGGTCGCCAACAGCACAGCGTATGACAATTACGAAGCTCTGGAATTGCACTTACTAACCGCTAATTGCCAAATACTAACTTTGCTATACAAACTTGCCCGGCACCGGCTTGTTGGGGTCGGCGTAGTCGTAGAAGCCTTTGCCTGTCTTACGTCCGTACCAGCCCGCGAGAACCAGCCGCCTCAGTAGCGGCGGTGAGGCGAAACGTGGCTCCTTAAATTCGTCGAACATCACGTGCGTGATGTAGTACGTGGTATCGAGGCCTACGAAGTCGAGAAGCGTGAACGGCCCCATCGGATAGCCGCAACCCAGCTTCATCGCTTCGTCAATGTCGGTGATCGACCCGACGCCCTCTTCGTAGGCGCGAATTGCGTCGAGCAAATACGGCACCAGCAGCCGATTCACGATGAAGCCGGTCTTATCGCTGGTGCGCACCGGAACTTTGCCCAGCTTCACGGCGAACTCATAAGCGGTGTCATACACCTCGGGCGCTGTGGCGATGGTCTTCACCACTTCCACCATCTTCATCATCGGAACCGGATTGAAGAAGTGCAGGCCGATGAAGCGCTCGGGCCGCTTGGTCGCAGCCATCAACTCGGTGACCGAGATCGACGATGTGTTGGTGGCGAAGATCGCGTCTTTCTTGACGATCGCATCGAGCTGGGCGTACGTTTTGCGCTTCTCATCAACGTTTTCGATGATGGCCTCGATGACGATATCGCACTCGGCGAGGTCCTGCATCTTGGTCGTGCCCTTCAAGCGCGCCTGCGCCTGGGTCTTTTGCTCGGCAGTCAAACCACCCTTTTCTGGGCCGCGTTCCACCAGGCGAGTGAGAGACTTCTCAATGCCGGCGAAGCCCTTATCGAGAAACTTTTGCTCCTGTTCGAGCACCACCACGTCGAAACCCGCGGTGGCCGCCACTTGCGCGATACCCGAGCCCATCAACCCACAACCAAGTACTCCAACTTTCTTGATATCCATGATTTCGCCTTCCCTTTTGAATGAATCGATAACTCGAATCCTATGAGGACGAGACTTCCTTCGACGGCGCGCCCGCTTCCGTAATCCTGGTGTTTTGCAGCGCCGCAATCCGCCAGCTTCCATCGACATTTTGAGCAACGATCGTGGGCCGCGCCTCCAGTTCGTTTGCAACCCCGCCCTCGCGAAACTGCAGAAACTGCCGAAGAAAAACGATTGCGACATCTGGCCGCAGGAAGCGAATCTTCTCGACGCTATACCTCACGGTGCTGCCCTTGTAGATCGTCCCAAAAATCATGCGATGCCCGGCTTCAATGGCCGCGCGCCCGGTGTAGTAGCCGCCCAGGATGTGGACGAAGTCGGCATCCTCCGCGAAGAGAGCGGCGAAGCTCGTGCTGTCGGCCGCATTCCACGCGGCTTCCAGTTGATATACCACTCCATGCAGCGCTTTTTCGTCGCTGGTCATTCGCTGTGCAACCTTACCGATGTAGATTTTCGATGATGACAGCAATCCCTTGCCCCCCGCCGATGCACGCGGTCGAAAGTCCATACTTGCCTTTGCGGCGACGCAGTTCGTTCATCAGCGTTATCAATAGACGCGTGCCAGTCGCGCCCAGCGGATGCCCGAGCGCGATCGCGCCCCCATTCACGTTGACCTTGTTGCGATCGAGACCCAGCTCTTTCTCGACGGCAAGGTACTGCGCCGCGAACGCCTCATTCACCTCGATCAAATCGATGTCTTCTAACTTTAGCCCAGCTTTCTTCAGCGCGATGCGAGTGGATGGAACTGGTCCGGCCCCCATGATCTTGGGATCGACACCCGCAATTCCCCAACTCACAATGCGCGCCATCGGCTTCAGATTGCGCTTCTGCGCTTCATCGAGCGGCATTACGACAACCGCCGCGCCGCCATCCACAATCCCGCTGGCATTGCCGGCGGTGACCGAGCCGTTCTTGCCGAAGGCAGGCTTCAACTTAGCCAGGCTCTCCATCGTCGTCTCTGGACGCCGATGATCGTCCTCGGTGAACATCTCTCCCGTCGGCTCGCCTTTGCGATTGCGCAGCGCGACGGGCGTTATCTCTTCCTCAAGTCTCCCAGCCTTGTACGCTTCGTCAGCGAGTTTCTGCGAGCGCATTGCAAATTCATCCTGCATCTCGCGCGTGACCCCATGCTGGCCCGCGTAAAGTTCTGCGGTGTTGGCCATGTACAGGCCGCAATAGGTGTCGAGCAACGCCACCATAAGCGAATCCTCAAGCTTGCCTTCGCCCAGCCCCACACCCCAGCGCATGCCCCGGATTACGTGGGGCGCTTGCGACATGGATTCCATGCCACCCGCCAGCGCGATCTTCGACTCGCCAAGCTGGATCATCTGCGCAGCGCTTACGATCGACTGCATCCCCGAGCCGCACAGCCGATTCACGGTGAGGGCCGGGACTTCGATGGGGACTCCCGCCTTTAGGCCCACGTGGCGCGCTCCGTAGAGCGCGTCTCCCGAGGTCTGCTGCGCGTTGCCCATCACCACGTGATCGATTTCGCCGGGTTCGACTCCCGAGCGTTTCATGGCTTCGGTGGCTGCGATGGCGCCCAAGTCCATTGCGTTGAAGTCGCGCAGCTTGCCGCAGTAGCGCCCCATGGGCGTGCGAGCGCCGTTGACGATTGCAATATCTGTTGTGTTCGACATAGGTAGTAAGGAAGGTGAGGCGAACGCCTGATCTAACCTTTGAGTTTATCAGCCGTGGAAGAGGGGCGGCAACCGTGCAGTGCTCGTCGGCGGCTGCGTGGATTGGCTGGGTCGTTCTTCCGATTGCTCCAAGCTAGGCTACGGGCCAGCCTGTTCGCTTTCGGACAAGCAATCCTGAATTCGGACGCTCGCGGCTGATGACTCGGTTTGGAAGCGAGCCTATGTAGCCCCACCACAAAACTTTGCAAAACAATAAAGATGGCCACACAAATGTTCATAGGACTGGCAGGCCAACTTTGGTTAGGGATTGAAGATTCGTTCGTTCGCCGATGAGGGAGCGGGGTGAGTATGGCAAAGATTGAGCGCATTCGTCAGGACGTGCCGCCCACGTTTGGTCCGGAGGATCTGGCGCAGAAGGCGGGACAAGGTTGGAAGCTGGTCGCAGTTGAGTGGGAGCGCGAAATCCCCGAGGATCAGGCTGCCGCCCATGCGGTGGAGGAAGTGCCATTCGGATTGCAGGTTGTTGCCAACGACCTCCCGCACCTGGAAGAGAATCCCACCGAGAGGGAAGTGCTGTTCCTCATGATGGAGTTGACCATTCAGGATGGGCCGTATTCCGTAATCGCGGAAGAACTCAATCGACGAGGATATCGCACCCGTCAGGGAATGCGGTGGACTCCGATTTCGGTTTTTCAGATGCTGCCGCGGCTGATCGAGGTGGGACCTCGAATCTTCGCGACCGAGGAATGGCAACAGCGCAGGGCCCGGATGGCAAAGTTTGGCACCCAATGAATTTGAAGTACCAGATGGATAATTGTGGCGCAGAAGTCAGCTATTGGACGCTGTCGCTGAGTGGTTCGCCCCATGACTCGCGCCACGTGCCGAAGCTTTCTTCGCAGGCATCGCAGTACCACTCGGGGCTATCGGGGCGAATGCAGCAACCGCCCAACACGTATCCTTCCTGAAGGAACTCCACAGGTTCGTCCGACGGCAAACGCCCGTAGGCGATCTTCTTCACATCCTCATTGCTATCGCACCTGGGGCAGACAGGAGGGCGGCGGTGCTTCATGCCTCAATCATCGTACGGTTTAGTATGGTGGTCAAGCTTCGCCGTCCGCTTTGCTTGTGATAACACGCGGCAAACTTCCCCAGACAACCGTCTCCAGCCTTCTCCAAGGCGCAGAAAAAAGGTGCAGCAAACTTCACTGCACCGTGCGCCCGACTTTCCCTCAGGCGGAACGTTGACTTTATCTGTATCCCTGGCTATGCACAACCTGGTTTACCATTGCCCGGCTTCTGGCACGGATGGCCTGCGCGCTCTGTTGCTCACGGGCTTGCGCATTGCAATTGTTTCTAGAACCAGCATCGTTGGCATAGGAGTCGGAATCCTGCGCTGCCTCTGCGGAGTCGCCGCTGGCCGCTTCGGAATCCGAGAATTGTATGGAAACATCCCGCATTTGCTCTGCGGCCATATGCAATCTGGCAGTTTCAGCAGCAATACGTTCAGCCAGTGCTGCCGCCTGGGCTTGCATCCGTTGATTCACATCAGCGGCCATATTCGTTTCCCACGCAATTGGCATCCCCGAACCGTTGTTGCGGGCCATTCTCTCGCGCATTCTGGTTGCTTCACGCTGGGCACGTTCGGCTTCGCGTACGGCGGTAGCCCGAGCACATCGGGCGGCTGCCATGTTCTGCCGCGCCACCTGCTCAGCGACCTTCGCTTGCGCCATCACAATGGGCAGATTCATTTCGGCCAACATCTGCGCCTCTTCCGCATAGCCCGGACGCAAATGTGTCCGCACCTTGCCCACGAATCGGGACATCGCGGAGTCTGCGGCATTACATTTCGCGTGCAGGTTCGCCTCGCCACGTTGACCATACATCAGCGAAACGCGTTCGAGTGTCCGTAGTCCATGAGAGAACACCGCGAAGGTCGCTATGATCGCCAGGGCCGCCACCAGATATCTGCGCTCCATACAGCCTCCTCGTACCGCCCATTACCCGTTTAGGACTTAACTTTAAGACGTAAAACTGATCTGATCGTTAGGTTGTTTTTTGTCTACTGACCGGCGTTCTTAGAGGAGGTAAAGTACACGTCAAGTGCCATTGACAACCTTTGTGCAAGTGGTTGCTGCAAATATAGTTACAGGTTAAGAGGGGGTCGACGGGACACCCTGAACGTCCGAAATCAGAACCGCTTGTCCGCCCGTGGACAACTCGAACCGCGGGAGGAATCTCGATTTATGTTACGACGTGCCTTTCCAATTCCTCCCTCAAGCAACGGGAGGACCCACGATCATCTTGATTGTGGGCTCAGAGGGCACTTTTTACTCAATCATTAGATTTACGGGTGGGGGACGCTCAAGTCCTTGCAGATTTTCCCGGCCAGGTTGTCGTAGATTTCGGAATGGCGAGGAACAGCGCCGAAGTCTTACTAGCGGCGCGGTTAACGTAGACCGAATGATTGGCTCCTTCGCACAATAGTTCGCATCCGTGCCGTTCAAGGTGCCGAACGAGTTCCCGACGCTTCACGCACTGACTTTCAGTGGTTCCCGAATCACGTCTTTTCCTAACGCGGCTTCCTGAGCCAGCGTTCTGTTCGCTCCCAGCACGAGGGCAACCGCTTCGTGCAAGTTCGTGCGGGCTTCATCGAGTGTTAGACCCTGGGTGTTGGTACCAGGCAATTCCTCGGCGAATGCGATGTAGCCCTCGGGTACGCGGCGAAAAACGGCGGTGAACTGAAAATCCATGGAGCTATCATACGCTTGGCGCCCTCCTATAATCGTTCCAGCATGTCCAGCGGTTTCTCTCAGTCGTCGATTGGCAACCACATCAAGCGCCTAGCCACCGAGGCCGGCTTCGATCTCGCCGGCATCGCCGGTGTGGGCGACACGTCCGAGCACCGTTTTTTTCCCCAATGGATTGCCGATGGCCGTGCCGGCGAAATGAAGTATCTCGAGGCCCGCAATGAAACTGGAGACCTGAAACGCGCTTCACTCGCAAACGCCGCTCCCTGGGCGCATTCGGTCGTGGTTTGCGCCCTCAATTACAACACCAGCGAGCCCTACTCGACGCATGCCGGCACGACGACGCAAGGATGGATATCCCGTTACGCGTGGTCGCAACGTGATTATCACGACGTGGTGCTTGAGAAAGCTCCGCGCGCTGGAAGTCTGGCCTGCTTGAAATCTGCCAGCAGCAGAATATGCCCGTACCTCGCACGTGGTGCTACGTGGACACGGGTCCAGTCATCGAGCGCATCTTTGCCCAGTACGCAGGCATCGGCTGGATCGGTAAGAACACCTGCATCCTGAATGAACGGTTGGGATCCTGGCTCTTCCTGGGCGTAATGCTGACGTCGCTGGAGCTGACGCCCGATCTGCCTCCGCCCGACCGCTGCGGCTCGTGCACGCGCTGTCTCGATGCCTGTCCGACCAACGCCTTTCCCGCCCCTTATCAACTCGACGCGACCAGGTGCATCTCGTACCTCACCATCGAAGAACGCGGTGCGATTCCCGAAGAGTTCCGGTCCGGCATCGGCCGGCAGGTATTCGGTTGCGATATCTGCCAGGACGTTTGCCCGTGGAACCGTGAAGCCCCGGTGACGAATGCGCCGGAACTTCAACCACGCTCCCGCCTGGTGAATCCCGGCTTGGAGTGGCTGGCTACCCTGAGTCTGGAAGAGTTCCGCGAAGTGTTTCGCGGATCGCCGGTAAAGCGTGCGCGGTTCAACGGCCTGCGACGCAATATCGCCATCGCACTGGGCAACAGCGACGAACAGCGTTTCGTGCCCGTTCTGGAAGAGCTGTGCGGCGACGAAGACATGATTGTTGCGGAACACGCACGCTGGGGTCTTCAGCATTTGCGTCGGGAACTCGGGCGAGCTTCGTCAAAATGACTTTCCCAGCGTTCCACGGCACGCAAATCCTTCTCTCCCGCGGCGTGACAAGCGCACCGATTCTGGCTATAAAGAAGGCATGAATGAGGCCCTCAGTCGGCGCCTTAGTCAGACCCAATTCGCCGATCCCATGCAGGAGGCACTGCTGAGCCTTCTGGTTGCAGCCACTACGCTCAACGATCTCATGGACGAGCTCTGCGAGACCCACCGCATCACTCGCGCACAGTACAACGTGCTACGTATTCTGCGCGGAGTTCATCCCGGAGGTCACGCCCGTTGCGAAATTGCCCGACGCATGATCGACCGTGCTCCCGATGTGACTCGTTTAGTAGACCGTCTGCTAGCCCGCGGTCTGGTGACGCGTTCTCGGGGAAACGACGATCAACGCCAGGCCGTGACCAGCATTACGGCCAAAGGACTGAAGCTGCTTGCCAAAATGCAGCCCCAGATCGACACGGCCGTTGGCGCGCATCTTCGTAGCCTTAGTGACGACGACTTCCGGGAATTGAGCCGCTTGTGCGGGATGATCCTGGAGCCGGCTTTACCGAAACAAGAATCTCCCTCGACGTAGCCGGGCACTGCCATTTGGAACTCTGCTAAGAAACGAAAATCGATCCCGAAACAGGCTTTTGAATCCTTTGCCAGGCCGTCACATCTGATTTAATGTGTTACAACACAGTTATTACATGTCGTAACACTTAATCTAAGTTAGGGCGCTCAATCCCAGGAGTACAACGATGAATAACCTGTTGATCGTCAATTCGAGTCCTCGCAGCAATTCCACCTCGCGGCGGTTGACCCGGCACTTTGCCGAAGAGTGGAAGGCCACGCATCCGGATGCCCGCGTCACCGAACGGGACTTGGCGGTGGAGGCCCTCCCTCTCGTCACGGAATCGTGGATTAAGGCGTCCTATACTCCCGTGACCGAAAGAACCACCGAACAGCAGCAAGTACTGGCGTTTTCCGATGCGCTGATTGAGGAACTGATGGTGGCGGATGTAATCGTGCTCGGCGCGCCGATGCACAATTTCTCGATTCCAGCTCCCTTAAAGGCGTGGTTTGATTTGATCGTCCGCGCGGGGAAGACCTTTAGTTACAGCGATAAAGGTCCGAAGGGCTTGATACCGCCGGGAAAAGAGGTGGTAGCAATAGTTTCTCGCGGCGGAGTGTACGACGACGGCCCGGCATCTTCCTCCGATTTTCAGGTCCCCTACTTGCGACACATGCTGAGATTTGTGGGTTTGGATGACGTTGCCGTCATCGCCGCGGACAAACAGGCATTTGGAGTCGAAGTGGCCCAGCAGTCAGTGGAGGCAGCGGTGCAAAAGCTGTCAACATTGGCTAGGCAGTTCCATTCGGCGGCTGCCGTTGCGGCGTAACCTTGAATTTCGAGACAGAGGTAGAGAGTTGACTACGCGCGTTGCGCCAAAAAAACCCTCCCGGGCAGGAGGGTTTAGTGGTTTGGGCCGCATTCGGAAGCCTTGCAAAGTGACGCGAATGTGACCTGCTTCCGCGCCGCGGAGACGTCTTACACGCGCTGCACGTTGGCGGCCTGGAAGCCTTTTGGACCCTTAGTGAGGTCGAACTCAACTGTTTCGCCCTCATTCAGGCTCCGATATCCGTTCTCCTGGATAGCTGAAAAATGCACGAACACATCCTCGCCCGTAGATCTCTGGATGAATCCGTACCCTTTGGCTCCGTTAAACCACTTCACTGTACCTTTCTCTCTCACAACGAACTCCTTTCACCTATAGAACTTGGAAGAAACCCCTGCCTCGCGAACGTTCCGAACACAACCCTGAGGAGCAGGCTCGGAAGACGTCTCAACGTTGCCGGGAAACAAGGGTTGCGGCTCAGTTCGCAGCTTTCTTGCAATGAAAAAGCCCCGTGAATCCGTCTTGGCGGACTCATGCGTCCGCGGCAGAGCAGATCCCTGGAGCCAGTACCATGCGTGAGTTTCGACTGCTGACAGAAACATCAACCCAAATCCGCGTTTCGGTTGCACCGAAAGCTCCTCCCTCACCCATTCGAGAGGGGAGCAGGAGATGATTACAGGAACACGGGGGCTCTGGCAAGTGTTTTCATCACAGAGGCTTGCCCATCCCAATACGGGACGAAAGGCCACGCGGCACGCTCAAGCTGGCCGAGCCCTGAAGCATGCTCTGTTAGGATTAAGGTTCGGATGAGCAATTCTGATGTAACCCGAAAAGACGCCAAGAGCCAAGTGACGCCCGCAGTTTCGACAACCTCGACCGCTAGTATGGCCAGTACTCTTAAATCTAACAACAACAATGAGTTGGAAGATGCACTGCCCGTTGCAGGGACGGCGGCTGTCCGCCTGCTGAGAGAGGACGACCGCCAGGAACTGTTTCAGAACTTGCCCGAGACCTACAGCCTGTCGCACCGCCTTCGCCGGCATGGCTGGTCCACGCTCCGCTACCTGACGCAAACTGAGGTGCATACTTACGCCTTCTCGGTTGCAGCCAATGCCATCCTCTCGTTCTTCCCATTCATCGTTTTGCTGCTCACCCTCATCCGTCGAGTCATTCACTCCCAGGCAATGTACAACGTGGTGCTGCAACTGTTGCGCGACTACCTGCCCAGCAACAAGGATTTCGTTATACGCAACCTGCAGTTTCTGGCCAGCGTCAGGGGGCGAGGTCAGGTGCTGTCGTTCATCATGTTGCTCATCACCTCGACCGGAATCTTTCTTCCGCTGGAAGTCGCACTCAATAGAATCTGGGGCTTCAAGAAGAATCGGTCCTACCTCATGAACTTGCTGGTTTCTCTGGGACTGGGCTTGGCATGTGGCTGTCTGGCGATGCTCTCGATCGCGCTGACCGCGCAGAACCTGAAGATGTTGGGACTCGTGATTGGCGACCAGAACTTTGTCTTTGCAGGACTAGGCTTCATCGTGATGAAAGCCTCGGCGATCCTGGCGACTATCGGAATCTACTTCCTCATCTACTGGGTACTACCGCATGGTCGGGTTCCGGCTCGAGCAGTGCTGCCCGCCGCGATTATCACCGGCCTGTTGTCGGAAGCGGCAAAGTACATCTACATTCTGGCACTGCCTTGGCTGAACTTTCAGGAAGTCTATGGCCCCTTCGCGGTTTCCGTGACGCTGATGTTCTGGTCGTTCTGGAGCGGGATGTTGTTGCTGGGCGGCGCTTACTTGTCGGCGGCTGAGCACAGTGCTCGTGTGGAAGCCAGACGAGCGACAGCTGCGGCACAGCGCTAATTTGTAGGCCACCAGCGAAGCGGATCCTTCATCCATTCATTTTGAGGGAGATGAACAACAATGATCCGCAAACTGAAGTCCGGAGAATACCGCCTCTACTCGCGTAAGAAGGATTCCAAGACGGGCAAGCGTCGGAATCTCGGCACCTTCAAGAGTCGCGATAAAGCCGAAGCTCACGAGCGCGCGGTGCAGTACTTCAAGCGCGCTGGTTAGTTGTTACGCATACATCTCTACTTCACCTCGGCTCGATTGATACTTGCACCACAGAGCACGGCTTTCAGCCGCGCCCTTTTTAGCAACTCAGCCTGGGTCTTAAAAAGACCAGTCGAAACTGGAAGGTTGTGTGGATCTATGGTTTCGCGTGTTCTGACGATTTTCCCGACACCACATAAAAATCCAGGTGTTGCGGTGCGAAGCCTCCGATGCGCGTCACACTACGTCCGGCAAGCCGATATTCCAGTTCCTTCTGAGCGCCACTAGCGGCCACAACGAGGTGATCGAAAGCGGGGATTTCATTTTGCTCGTAGCTTAGGATCGGCTGGTTAAGGTAGAACCCTAATCCGTATCTCACGCCAGGCGGCACATCATAGACCGCAATGGTCGGAATTTGTCCCAGGATGCTTTGATGGATCGCCTCTTCTACGGGGCGTGCCGATTGCAAAAAATTGACGATCGGCGCCGTGCCGCGCAGTAATAGCGCAAATGCAATGACAACCGGCACAAGCGTAACGAACCGTAACACGCGGTAGCCCTGAAACCGCAGGCTTAATCCGAGCGACAGAATCGCTGTAGCCGCCAGCGCCACCGCAACGATGATCACTTTTCCCGGCAGTGACAGCTTTAGTAGTTTGAACGGCACCGCCAGCGCTGCTACCAACATGACCGCAGAGAGCAGCGCATGAAGCAGGCCCAGCAAGGTATTCGGCTTTTCTCCCACCTGCTCGCGGCGCCAGACAAAATTGGCCAGCAGAATAGTACCGGCGGGAATTGCGGGCAGAATGTATCCCGGCAACTTCGACTGCGACAGCGAGAAAAATACGATCGGCAGTAGAAACCATATCGTCAGATAGGTACGCAGATCCTCTACTCCGGGCCGCTGCTGTACCGAGAAGCGCCAGTCGCGAATGGCGTCGACGAGCGCCGCAACGACAAAAACCGTCCAAGGCACCAGCGCCAGGAGCGCAACAGGCAGGTAGAACCAAAACGGCTGGGAATGGTGGTAGAGGTTACTGCTAAAGCGCTCCAGGTTGTGCTGTAGAAAGAACGTGCGGAAGAACTCCGGATTGGAGCGCTGCACCGCTATAAACCACGGCAAGGTTACCGCCAGATACAGCAGGATCCCGGCTGGCCAAAGTGTCCGCAGAATCAATCGCGCATCGCGTCGCAGGGCGGCAAAAATCACAATGATCAACCCGGCAAGCAAAATGGCAACAGGCCCCTTCGCCAGTGTTCCAAGTCCGGCGAAGAGGTAGAACCCCAGCAGCCAGCCCCGATTCTGATTGGAGTACCACCCATACCAGCACAGCATGGCTACGGTGAACATCGCTGTCAGCGGCATATCGGTGGAGGCGCTTCGCCCGAAGCCAATAAAGATTGCCGAGGCTGCCGTGATCAATGCCGCGTCAAGCTGCATTCCCCGCCGAAAATGCCGCGTCCAGACGTAGATGAAGAAGATCATCAGCGAGCACAGAATTGCCGAAGGCAATCGCGCCGCCCAATCGCTCACACCTCCGGTCGCCTTGTATGAAACCATGGCGCACCAGTAGTAAAGCGGTGGCTTTTCCAGCCAGGGATGACCGTACAGGACTGGGGTGACCCAATCGTGGCGTTGCAGCATCTCCCGCGCGATTTGCGCGTAGCGCGGCTCATCAGCACCCACCAGCCCGATGATTTGCAGGCCGAGAAAATACAGGAATCCGCAGAACGCAATGAGGGCGATAACGTCGGTAGAGCGGCGAGTGCGTTCCTCCGAGAGGATGCGGTTCTGTTTCAATGCTTGATCCGTTCTCTTAGGAATGGCTACTGCACCGCGGCGTGGTAACCGCGAATGCGGAATTGAGCCAGCAGACGCTCCGTTGCGACCGATAGCGGGCCCGGCATCGCGCAGCCGCTAGCGCATTCATGTCCACCACCGCCGAAATGCTCGGCGACTGCGGCAACATTGACCGCGCCCTTGCTGCGCAGGCTCACGCGAAATCCCCCGTCCGGTTGTTCGCGGAAAAACAAGGCCACTTCGATGCCGTCGATCGCCAATGCGTAATTAACCAATCCTTCGCAATCTTCTTCGTTGGCCTGGCAGCGTTCCACAGAGTCGCGATCCACATGCATCCAGGCCAGACTACCGTCGCGGTGGAGACTGCTAAGGGCCGCTCCCAGTAGCCGCATCTTGGACAGCTGGGTTGAGAAGTACACGTTATGGGCAATCCGGACCGGGTCAGCGCCGCAGTGCACTAACTCCTTGGCCAAGGCAAAAGTCCGCTCGTTGGTTCCACTAAAGCAGAATGAACCGGTGTCGGTTAGCACCGCCGTATAAAGGCAGGTGGCTACTTCGGGCGAGATCCGGACGCCGGCCTCGCGCGCTAGTCGGAAGATCATTTCCGCCGTCGCGCAGGCGCTGGGATCAATCCAGTTCACGTCGGCGAACGGACGGGCGGTGGAATGGTGATCGATGTTGATGAGGTAATGCTGCTCCAGGCCAGTCAAGCGTGTACGCTGCACGCTATCGCATTCCAGAATGATGACCGCCTCCGGTGAGGGAGCCTTCTCGGTGGTTTGCAGCACCGAATCGCTGAAGGGCAGCGGGCGGTACACCCCCGGCACACCATCGCTCAGGACGACGCTCGCCTGTTTGCCCATGCTGCGTAGAATCTGGCAGCAGGCCAGCACCGATCCAACCGCATCGCCATCGGGCCGCGCATGCGAGGTGAGAATGAACTTCTGTCTCCTGCCGATCTGATTCAGAACTTCGTCCAGCATCCTAGTGTTCCGGGTTCGACCCTAACGCTTCCTTTTCTGAATGCGATGCAACAGCTCTTCAATCCTTCCGCCATACTGCTCCGAGTTGTCCAGTACGAATATGAGTTCCGGGGCCTGGCGGATACCAAGGCGGCTTACCAGTTCATGTCGAATATAGCCGCCCGCCGCGCTCAGCCCTTTGAGGCTCTGCTCTGCTTCTTTCTCATCACCGGCGACTGAGACTAACACGCGGGCCGTTTTGCCATCTGGCCCTAGGAGAACCTCGCTGACGCTGACCAATCCAATGCGAGGATCGCCCAGTTCCCCTTCCACCAGGGCGACAATTTCCTCTCGCAAAGCTTCTGCCATGCGGCCGCGGTGGTATTTCTGTCCCCGGTTCTCCATAGCCTTCTATTCTGCCAGCCGAAAATAGGGGAACGTTAGAGAATACGCCCAATCGTCAAACTGGCGGTGATAATCATCACGGTTCCTGGGTTGCACGCCCGCCAAATTCTGCTTCATTCAAGAAATCAAGAAATGAATCGGTGACTTCGCCGCCGCTATTATTGGCTGTGCGAACCGCGTGCCGTTCCACGTTGCGCATCAGGCCTTCCAGATAGTCGCGCGAATGGGAAATGCCAACCACGCCCAACGTAGCTCGCTGCCATGCCTCGCTGGGGTCGAGTTCCGCGACGGAAACGTTGAAGTGAGCTCGCAGTCCGTCCTTCACGCTGCGCACCACCTGCCGTTTGTCTTTGAGCGAGTGCGCGCCTTCAATGCGGATCTCGAGCGTGAGATACGCAACCATTCCTTGTCCTATTGCACATCGTCCCGGAGCCGGGTCCTCTTTTCAAAGGATTCAGTTTCCGGGACGCCTTTGGTCTTATGGTACTGCTGGCCCGACTGCTTTCTAACCACTATCCACTAATAACTGCACTACACGAAAGCTTCGGCGGCCACTCTCTCGGTGACGAATACTTCGATGACATCCCCAACCTTGATATCACCATAGTTCGCGATCGAGATACCGCATTCCATGCCGTGGCGGACTTCGCTGACATCTTCTTTGAAGCGCCGCACCGATCCAATCTTGCCCTTGAACACGACCACGTTGTCGCGCAGCAGGCGAACTTCGGCATCACGCTTGATGACGCCATCGGTGACGTAGCAGCCGGCGATCATACCGACTTTGGGTACGCGGAAGGTGTCGCGAACATCGGCCCGTCCAAGGTAGGTTTCCTTGATGATCGGTTCCAGCAGGCCGGTCATGGCGCGCTTAATCTCGTCTGCCAATTCGTAGATGATGGAGTGCAGGCGAATATCGACC
The DNA here is from genome assembly GCA_963721155.1 of uncultured Acidobacteriaceae bacterium. Classification (GTDB taxonomy): domain Bacteria; phylum Acidobacteriota; class Terriglobia; order Terriglobales; family Acidobacteriaceae; genus Bog-257. The sequence continues at coordinate 860,788 of CAVRID010000014.1, forward strand.
TTCTCCTGCTCGGCCAATTCCTGCGCCTTGCGTTCCGGTCGCACGTTGAAGCCGATGATAACCGCATTCGACGCCGAGGCCAGCAGTACATCTGTCTCCGTAATGGCGCCGACGCCACTGAGCAGGATCTTGATTTTGACCCTATCGTTAGACAACTTCGTCAACACGTCGCTGAGTACTTCGACCGAGCCCTGAACATCGCCCTTGAGGATGATGTCCAGCTCTTTTTGTCCTGCCGACTTCAGCTGTTCCGCAAGGCCTTCGAGCGAGACTCGCGAGCTCTTCGCCAGTTGAGCTTCGCGGGCCTTGCCTTCACGATATTCGGAGATGCCACGCGCCTTCTCGCGGTCTGCTACGGCGACAAGTTGATCACCTGCCTGCGGCAAACTTTCCAGACCAAGAATTTCCACCGGGGTTGCGGGAGTAGCGGCATCCAGGGCAACGCCGCGATCGTTGAACATGGCGCGAACTCTTCCGAAGACATTTCCGACCACGAAGTTGTCGCCGGTCTTCAGAGTACCGTTCTGCACCAACACCGTTGCCACTGGACCACGGCCACGGTCAAGCTTGGCTTCGAGCACTGTGCCCTGCGCCAGCCGGTCAGGTACCGCCTTCAGATCCTGCAGGTCGGCGACGAGGCAGATCATTTCCATCAGCAGATTGAGATTGGTCTTCTGCTTGGCCGAGACATCTACGAAGACGGTGCTGCCGCCCCAATCTTCCGGCATCAGGCCGCGATCGGCGAGTTGCTTCTTCACCCGCTCTGGCATCGCGTCCGGCTTGTCGATCTTGTTCACCGCGACGATGATGGGAACGTTCGCAGCCTTGGCGTGATCGATTGCTTCCAAGGTCTGCGGCATCACACCGTCATCAGCAGCAACGACAAGCACTACGATATCGGTGACCTTCGATCCTCGCGCACGCATGCGGGTGAAAGCCTCGTGACCAGGAGTATCGAGGAAGACGATCTCGCGGCCAAAAGCCGGCGAGTTGGGATCGGTGATTGCCACTTTGTACGCACCGATGTGCTGGGTAATTCCACCGGCTTCGCCCCCGGCAACATTGGTTGAGCGGATAGCGTCGAGTAGGCTGGTCTTGCCGTGGTCAACGTGACCCATGATGGTGACCACCGGCGGACGTACCACCGCCTGCGCTGTGCCTTCTACGGCCGCACCTTCCGTTGGCACGGTGTCCTTAGCTAATTGCTCCTCGAAGGTAATAACTGCGGTCTCGGCTCCGAAGTGACGAGCCATATCAGTCGCCAGATCGGAATCAAGCGTCTGGTTGACGGTGGCAAAGACGCCTCGTGCCAGCAAGCGAGCGATAAGGTCCTTGGCGCGAATTTCCAATTTCTCTGCCAGGTCTTTCACGCTGATACCTTCCGGAATGGTGATGCTCCGCGTAATGGGTAGCGGCTCGCTGGAAAGCGAAAGCCGCGGCGGCGGAACAAAGCCCTTCATCGGGCCTTCCTTCACTCCTCGGGGAACATAGCGTTGTCCCGGACGCGCGGGCCTACCTGCGGGACGCTGTCCCGTAGGAGGCGGTGGAGCAGCACCTGCGCTGGCTCCGAAACCCGGACGGGCTCCCGGCGCACCAGAGCGCGTTGGATGTGGACCACGACGCTCTCCCGGACGAACCGGTGGCCGCGTCTGTCCTGGCGGCGGCCTCCACCTGGGCGAGGACGCTGAAAGATCGGTTTGCCGCGCTCCGGCATTCCGGCTCGCGGAGCGATAGGAGCACCGGGACGCGGCGGCGCTACCGGCGGAGCCAGGTACACCGGACGCGGTCCGGTCTGCGGAACGATCAATCGCCGTGGTGCATGCGCGGCAGTTCCCGGTTGTCCAGGACGTGTCGGCGAGCTGGGATGAGCAGGCTGTGCGGAGGCAGGCAGATGGCCAGTAGCTGCGCGGCCTCCTGTGGCTGGCGATAGTGTTTCTAAGAGGGCGGCAGGAACCCCACCTTCTACCGCAGTGGGAATTCCGGATTCGATCGCTTCGGACGGAGACGGCAAAGCTTCACTTTCCTCGAGTGCCGTTATCTGGTCCTCGATTACTGGTTTCGAAGGCTGAGCTGTCGCAGCCGTGGAAGACACATGCGCTGGTGAGGGCGCAACCGGGGGCGCCGCTACCGGCGGCTTTGGCGGAATGACGATGGCGGCTGGCGGCCGCGCGACCGACTGAGGCGTAATGAAGCGAGGCGCTGGCTTGGGCGGCTCCACAAGACCGGCTGGTGTTGCACTCGCCACCGGTGCGACGGGTTTCGTAAGCGAAGGTGCGGCGGGACGAACGGCGGACGGAGGCGCGATGGTCTGTCGGGGTCCGGTGGGCGGCGGCGGACCTGCGGCTGGACGTGCGACTGCGGAAGGCTGGGCGGCCCGTTGCGTAATTGCCTTGAGCACATCGCCCGGTTTAGAAATGTGCGACAGGTCAAGCTTGGGCTTGAATTCCTCTGCCGATGCGCGCGAGGACGCACGACTGCTGCCGGCCTCTGCGTGTTCGGCAAAGTACTTCTTAACGCGCTCTGCTTCGTCCACTTCGATGGAACTGGAGTGCGTCTTCTTTTCAGTAACGCCGACCTTGATGAGAGCATCGAGGATCATCTTGCTCTTTACCTCAAGCTCTCTTGCCAGGTCATTAATTCGAATCTTCTGCATTCCGCCCTATCTCCTCCGTATTGTCGCGCCCGCTTAAGCCTTCATAGCATCCTCACGGCAAAATTTTACTGGCCCATGGCAGCAACCAAGGTGATGCTCGTTATCGCTGCTCGCCAGGTTTTTCTTCATCCGAAACGTTTTCGTTTTCTCCAGCCGGACGCTCATGCGTCGTTACTTCGGCTTCATCGGCCGGAGGCGCATCCTCGACCCCCTCTACGACTTCAGCCTCGTAGTATTGGCCGCTCTCAACGAGTTCTTCTACACTCTCGGAATCTGCTTCGGCGTCCTCATCCAAACCCTCAACATCGCCCGACTGGCCGCCTGAATCAGGTCCCACGGCACTGTCGTCGCCACCGTCTTCGGTTTCTGCGGACATCGCGCCTTCCGGCGTGGTGAGTTCTTCATCGCCGGCATAAGCCGCGTTCAAAGCAGCCGCCTCATCGTCTGAAGTGGACGCCTCATCTTCGGTCCGGGCAACGTCTTCACCAGCGGCGCTGGCTTCTTCCGGCACCGCGAGTTCTTCGGTGGCGGCAGCTGCTTCCTCTGCCACGACACCTTCTTCATCGCCGGCAGCTGCCGCGGCATCCAGACTGGAAAAGTAACTATTGACTGCGATACTGATTTTTTCTACCGTTTTGGGGCCGATACCCGGTACCTCTTCGAGTTGCTCCGGCGTCATGTCGGCCACGGCTTCGACGGTCGTTATGCCGGCGGCGACCAGCTTCTCGATGATGCCTGGCTCCAGATCGGGCACACTTTCCAGTGGTGTGGCCGGCTGGTTCAACACGACGTTCATCCGGTCTTCGACTTCCTGGCGCTTCTCCTCTTCGCTCTTGATGTCGATCTTCCAGCCCAGCAACTTGGCGGCAAGGCGAACGTTCTGTCCCTTCTTGCCGATGGCCAGCGACAACTGGCTATCGTCGACGATCACTTCCAGGTGCTTCTCCTGACCTTCGAGGACCGTTACGCGGCTGACCTTCGCGGGCTGTAGCGCCTTTTCGGCAAAGGTCACCGAGTCCTCGTGGTATTCGATAATGTCAATCTTCTCGCCGCGCAGTTCGCGGATGATCGATTGCACACGCATGCCCTTCATGCCAACGCAAGCACCGACCGGGTCAACGTCTTTGTCCTTCGACATTACGGCAATCTTGGTGCGCTCACCGGCTTCGCGGGCGATGGCGCGAATGACAACGGTGTTGTCGTAAATCTCAGGCACCTCGGTCTGGAACAAATGCGATACCAGCTCCGGCACGGCACGCGAGACCACGACCTGCGGGCCTTTGGAAGCTTTTTCCACGCGGACGATCACCACTCGCGCGCGCTCGCCAGGAGCGAACGACTCCAGTCGCGACTGCTCCTTTTTGGGCATGCGACCTTCGGCCTTGCCGAGGTCCACAATGACATCCTGGCCTTCCTGGCGTTTGATGGTGGCATTGATCACTTCACCGACGCGGCCAATGTACTCGTTGTAGACGGTATCCCGTTCGGCTTCCCGCACCTTCTGGAAGATCACCTGCTTTGCCAGCTGCGCCGCAATGCGCCCTAATACGTCCGTGGGTTTATAGGTGCGCAATTCGCCACCGACTTCGGCGGCAGGATCGATCCGCTTGGCATCCTCAAGAGAAATCTGGGCGAGAGGATCTTCTATCTGCTCAGACCCATCAACGATGGTTCGCACCGCGAAGGCGCGAATCTGGCCGCTCTCTTTGTCGAGTTCGGCGCGCAGGTTCTCCTGGGTCTTGTAATACTTTCGGGTGGCTACAACGATGGCATCCTCCACCGCGTTCACGACGATCTGCGGATCGATGCCTTTTTCCCGGCTCAGAGCGTCGATTACGTTGTACAGTTCACTCGCCATAAAATGTTTGCCACCTTACTTCCATTTGGTCTTTATTGCTTTCGAATCAGAACTCGGGAACTAGGTTTGCCTTCTCCACGTTGGCCAACTCAATTTCAACTTCTGTTCCCGGCTCCACTTCCTGGTGCTTCTTCGACTTTTTCCTGCCGGTCAATTCCAAACTGAGCCGGCCATCCTGAAACGCCTTGAGGCGTCCTTCAAAATGCCGGTTTCCGTTGACGGGGTCCCGAGTCATTAGCTTAACCAGGCTGCCCGTGAAACGCTGGTAGTCAGCCGGCTTCGACAACTTGCGATCCAGCCCGGGTGATGAAACTTCCAGTAAGTACGAAGCTCCCGGCACGGCTTCTTCAACATCGAAAATGGTGCCTACTTCGCGGCTGAAGCTGGAACAATCCTCATGCGTGACCCCTTCCGGCTTGTCGATGAAAATGCGCAGCATACGCGCCTTACCGCCGCCTAGCAGTTCGAGATCAACCACTTCCAGGCCGCTTGACTGCGCCACCCGGTCTGCGATCTCTCGAACTCTTTCCAAACTGGCTGCCATCGTCTTGTTCTTACCAAAAACGCGTCACCCCGCGAATGAGCACAAAGCGCCCGTCAGGCTATCGCTGCCGCCTGGACTCGCCGCGCACCAGCGGATTACGGGTGGAAATAAAAAGTGGGCTCGCGCCCACCGATGTGCTTCGCCGATTATGCACGGGTTCGGGGTCACGCCGGGAGGGGGTGACAGAACCCTCAAAACACAACAGTACTCCACCAAATATACGCCCAAGGGTCGGAAAATTCAACGGATCGACGAAGGCAAAGCCAGCTTCAGAGAGCAAGGCGAACTAACTAAAGAGGCTAGGCGACGCGGCCCGCCCACGCAGGTTTTGCCGTTCCTGTGCTGTCCTATGGTTGCCGGGGCCGTTTAATGGCTAAGACGCGTTTCCGCGTGGCAGTTGAGAGAGTTTCACAAGCGGTACGAAGCACCAAGCGGGGTGTCCGATGGCGGATCGTCGTTAGGTATTCGACTGTTTGCTCTGGGTTGGCCTTGGCGGCCTCGCGCAGGAGCCAGCCTAAACCTTTCCGCACCATATCGTCGTCGCTCGACAGCAGTATCTCGGTGATGCGTCGGATGTCGCCGAAGTTTTTGTGCTGCCGGGTGCAGTGGATGAGACCGACCGCCGCAGCGCGCTGGTGCCAGCGCTCGCGGGCCTTCGCCCAGCGAAGCGGTCGCGACAGAAAAGCGGAATCTGCAGCGATCATTGGGCCGATGAGGTAATGTACCAGCACATCGTGATCGGCCCATGTGGTAACTCGGTCGAGCCAGCTTTCGAATACCTTAAACTCCGCCTTGCCAAAGCCATCGACGACCGCTTGAAGCATCACGACCGCAAAAACCTTTTCCTCCAGCACGTCGCCTCGAAAAAGTTGATCGGCCACCTGCAGCAGGAAAGGCAAACCATTCTCTGCGATGATCGCCCGCCGAACGCGAACTGCAACCTTGCGGAGCTCGGCAGTGTACCAGCCGCGCGATTGAACTTCATGCTTGAAGAATCGTTGGACTTCCTCGGTGTGAGGCGCCGAACCTCCGTTCTTGAGCACGGTACGGATGTGCTTAGCAATGTATGAGGGAGTTTTTTTCATCAGAGTTACCGGGGCCGGCTTGAGTTTAAAGGAAGAGGCGCCCCAAAGCAGTGACGTGACAGCGTAAGCCGGGCCCGATCAACCAGCATTTGCGTGCGTGGTCTCACCTGCTTGCCGTGGCAGCAATAGCTTGTCATAAATCCACAGTAGAATCGCGGTCATAACTCCGATCACCATGATCACCACCCACATCATCGTTGGTTGGTGCTTCACCTCCCCGTAGTGGTGGATGAGCCAACCGGCGACCGGGCCGGCAATCAGCGAACCGACACCGAGCGGCAAGAAGGCGAACCCCATGTACGTCCCCTGCTGCCCGGGCGGCGCCAGCCGCGAGATGTATTCGTAATACCGCGGCGATTGCGTAATCTCGCCGAGAGCCACGGCGATCAGCGTGAGGATTGCTCCCACTACAGTAGGTTGCACAATCAGGATGATCCAGGCTAACGCGGTGATCAGCGTTCCGAGGATGACAGCGCTGAACGCCGGAATTCTCTGCGTCAGCAGATTAATTGCCACTGTAAGTGCAATGACCACCAGCGGTCCCGTCACCAGCAAACGCTCGGTGTCGGTGTGCGGATTGACGTAGTCGTGAACATACAGGGGCAGCATGATGAACTCCTGCCAGTACACGATCCAGTATCCGGTAAAAATCGCCAGAAACAACATGAAGCGCGGGTTGCTGAGCACGGTAAGGAAGTTCCTGCCCGCCTGCGCCAGGCTGGCGGTTTCCACGTGATCGTGCTGACGCGGCTCACGGAAGAACAGGAGCACAGCGACGAACATCAGGAACACGCTGACCGCTGCCACGCGAAAGACGTTCTCGACGCGCATGCGCTGGTGAACGTAGGACGCTACCAAGGGGCCGGCGGCGCCGCCGATGTTGACCAGCGTGTAGTAAATCGAATAGCCGATCGAACGAACATTTTCCTTGGAGGCCCGCGCTGTGGTGCCGACCACGCTGGGTTTCACCAACGCGATGCCGAGAGCGGGCAGAGCCAACACAAACGTCGCCAGCACGACCAGCGGCACGGCGTCGCGAACCGGCGCCAGCCACGGCGCACCCAGAGACCCAAGAAGGAAGTAAGCGCAGCTCAGGATCAGATAGGCCAGGGACAAGGCGCGGCGGAAGCCCATGCGGTCGGCGAGGGTTCCTCCAAACACAGCGAGAAACCAGACCAGCCCGCCGAAGAACCCGGTGAGCGTGCTGGCCTGCTGGATAGGAAAGCGCAACGTCTCGTGCAGATATCGCGCCAGCGAAGCGAAGGCCGCGTAGTAAGAAAGCCGCTCGAACAACTCGCTGATGTTAGCGACCCAGAAAGGCCGCTCAAAGCCGGTGCGTATGTCGCGCCAACGCTGCGCAAAGCTCAATATGTTCTCCTCGTTGAAGAAGTAGTCAGTTACCAGTAGTCAGTAGTCAGTTGTCAGAATAAGTCCTTTTATTTTTGTCATCACGAACCGACGCAGTCGGTGAGGGATCTGCTGTTGCGATTTTTCTGTAAAGCTGTCCCTTGATACAAAGCGGCGGCGAACAAAGGTTGTACGGCGAGCTACTTCCCGGAGAGCTTGGCCTCGACCTGCGCGGCGGACAGCCCACGCACACAAATCACTTTGTTTCGGCTGCTTTCCCCGGCGGCTATCGTAACCGACGAGCGCGGCACATTCAAAACTTCCGCGAGAAATTCAATGCAAGCTTGATTGGCACGGCCCTCCACCGGTGGTGCAGTCAAAGCCAACTTCAGTGCATCGCCAACCTCGCCGGTGATCGCATTCTTCTTGGCGCGGGGATGCACTTTTACGTGAAAGGTCGCGCCCGACGGCGTGTCGCGGACGGGGATCATGGTTTGGGGCGATCGCCAAAGACGGCGGTGCCGATGCGCACGCAGGTCGAGCCTTCCTCGATTGCGACTTCGAAGTCGTGCGACATGCCCATCGAGAGAACATCCATCGTAAGCCCAGGCACATTGCGGGCGGCGAGTCGGTCGCGCAATTCGCGGAGCTGTCGGAAGTAGGACCGCGCCCCTTCGGGATCGTCGGTGAATGGCGGCACCGTCATCAGCCCGCGAATGCCCAGGTTCGCCCAGGTGGGAGCGCCCGCGAGAATGCTTTCAAGTTCTGGCGAATCAGGAGCGATACCGCTCTTGGCTTCTTCGCCGCCGACGTTGATTTCGATCAACGCATCGAGAGTCTTGCCCACTTTCTTTGCTGCGATGTTTAGTCGTTCCGCTAACTTTGCCGAATCGAGAGAATCGATGCCGTGAAATACTTCGGCGGCTTTCATGGCCTTATTGGATTGCAGGTGGCCGATCATGTGGAAGCGAGCATCGCGCAGGTCAGCGAGAGCGCCGACCTTATCTGCGAACTCCTGCACGCGATTTTCGCCGAAGAGCCTCTGCCCGGCTTCATAAGCCTCGATAACCTTAGCGGCAGGCTGAGTCTTCGAGACGGCCATCAACGCTACGTCGCTTGGGTTGCGGCCCGTGCGTGCGGCGGCGCGCGCAATGCGCTCATGGATGGCGGAAAGATTGGATGCGATGGTCATCCGCGCACAAACAACAGATCCCTCGACTCGGACTGAAGTCCTCGCTCGGGATGACAGTAGATGATAAGTAGACTGGCGCTCTACATAATTGCCGTCGGGGGCGCCGGCTCGTCCGGTCTGCCCGCATTGGCCAGCGGCACGCGAATCATGACGACCGCAAGGATCACCAGCACGATAAATCCAGAAATCACATTCGGATGCTGGAAGATCACCGGCAGCGGCCACTGCTTGTAACGGAAGACCGCGATCACGATGCCCATGAGCGCCTCACCGGCAATAAATCCTGAGGCGGTCAGCACTCCGGCATTCTCCACGCGCGCCTTTTGCGCGTCGTTAAAGTTTTTGCTGTCCCGCATCTTGTCGGTGATCCAGCGGATCATGCCACCCAGGAAGATGGCGAAGGTGGTCTCCAGCGGAAGATACATGCCGACGGCAAACAGCATCGGACTTCTGACTTCAATCATGATCAAGGCAATCCCCATCAGAATGCCGACTACGATCAGCGGCCACGCCATTTCGCCGCCAACGATCCCGCGCGAAAGCATCGCCATCAGACCGGCCTGCGGAGCCGGAAGCTGGCGGTCGCCGAAGCCGATGCCGCCGCTGTTAATGTTGGCCTGATTCAGCAACAACAGCACCGGAAGCAGCGCAAAGCTAGCGACAGCTATGCCCATGAAGTCGCCAATCTGCATTTTTGCGGGAGTGCCGCCCAGGATGTGTCCTACCTTCAGGTCCTGCAACATCTCGCCCGCTACGGCGGAGGAAATGCAAACCACGGCGGCTACACCAAGTACGGCAGCGACACCGTGAATTCCCGAGACGCCCATCAGCACCATGAGGATCGCCGAGATGACCAGGGCCGCTAGTGTCAGTCCGGAGATCGGATTGTTCGACGACCCGATCAGGCCCACCAGATTGCCCGACACAGCGGCGAAGAAGAAGCCGACGATAATCATCACGATCGCTGCCACAATGCCCGGGCCCCACGCCGCGGCGTAGCTTTTGTACAAAAACACCATGCTAATCAACACCACCAGTAATCCACCGAATACGAACTTGGCGTTGAGGTCGCGTTCGGTGCGGGCTGTACCGGCGTGAGCTGCGGCGGACTTCTTTAGGTCGGAGACCGCACGCGCCATGCCCGAGCCCAGGCTCTTACGCATGCGGAACAGCGTGAAGCAGGCGCCCACCAACATCCCTCCGACCGCGATCGGCCGCACGATAAAGCTCCACACCGCTCCGGCCTGTCCGGTCCAGAATGCGTTGTCCGGGAATGTCGTGCCCGCGGGTGCGAACTGAGCAACCAGAGTCGGACCGCCGAGGAACAGAATCAACGGAACCAGCAGGCCCCACGCAATCACCCCGCCGGCGAAGTTCAGCGAAGCCAGACGCGGACCGATGATGTAGCCGACGCCGAGATAGGCTGGGCTTATGGCCGGCGCTGACACCGTGGTCACAGCTCCGGCAGGCAACTTGGGGGCGGTGGCGCTGCGGCCCATGCGGACGAAACTAGCGCCCAGGGAACCGACGTTCACGATGAAGTCCCGGCTTGCGCTAAACAAGCTGAACTGTCCGAGCAAGTAAACCAGGCCGCCAAAACCCATGTTGCCAAAGAGAATCTTGGCTGCGCGGCTACCCTGTTGGCCGGCAATGTGAATCTGGGACGCGGCGACTGACTCCGGGAAAGGAAGCTCCGGATCTTCAACCATCACTCGCCGCAGCAGGGTCACAAAAAGAATGCCGAGGACGCCCCCCACCAGCATCAGGATGGACGATTTCCAGTACGCGTGCTCAAAGTCAAAGACCGGCCACGCGCCGGAGATGACGAAGGCCGGGATGGTAAAGATCGCGCCCGCCGCGACCGATTCGCCGATCGAGCCCACGGTTCGCGCAATGTTCTCCTCCAGAATCGAGCCCTTCATCAGCCGCAACACAGCCATACCGATGACGGCAGCAGGATACGTGGCGGCGATGGTCATGCCCGCGCGCAGGCCAAGATACGCGTTGGCCGCACCCAAAATCACCGTGAGGATCAAGCCGAGCAGCACCGCCCGAAGGGTAAACTCCGGCATGGTTGTGTTGTCGGGAACATAGGAACGGAACTTCTTTTCCGGCGTGCTGATGGTAGTACTCATGTAAGAAGACCTCGGCGGCGCAGCAAACAGGCGACGGCGCAAGTTAGCATGTCCGTGGCACTTGTTACAAGTGCGCATAGCCTGGTGTAGATGCAACGAGAAAATGTCGTATTAACTGCAACGAGACTGTGTCACCCCCTGACATTTAAGTAACGGCCGCTAAAGCGGGGCGGCCGGAGAGGTTGTAGATGCGGGGCATCTTGGGTTTTGGTTTGTGGGTCGTGGTGGGTGGAGACGGGCGGCGGTGTGCGTATTCTTGCAGCGGCAGTGGTTGGGCGAGCAACAGAGCATGGCCGCGATAGACGCGCAGGGTGCCGTCGAGCTGATGGGAAAGTTCCACCGTTTGTCCGGCGTAGCCGCGATGAGAGGGCAAGGGCGGCAGGGCGATGGAATGGGCGCCCAGGGTGACGACGTGGTCAGGGCTGACGACGCGCTGATAACGCAAGCTGAGGCAGCGGGCGAGATCGAAGCGGCGAGGCAGAGAGCGGAAGTCGCGGGTGGCCTCGGCTGGGGGGCGGGCAAAGCGCTGGTTGTAGTCGGCGCAAAAGCGGGCGAGCACGGCATTAGCTTCCGCCAAAGTGGTGGCGCGGGCGAGACGGAGTTCGCTGACCAGGCGGTCCTGGAAGGTGCGCCAGGCGCGCTCGATGCGGCCCTTGGCTTGCGGCGAGTAGGCGGGGATCTGCTGGATGCCGAGTTCTTGGAGTGCGCGTCCCAGTTGGGTGGGAGATTGTTTTCCGGCGAGCTGTTCGGCCACGCTCCAGTGGGCATCGTTGCGCTGGAAGATGCTGTGACGGTCGCGGTAGAGGCTGAGCGGTACGCCGTGAGTGGTGATCATGCTGTGCAGGGCGCGGAGATAGCCGACAGTATTTTCGGCTTCGAGTTGGAAGTGAGCGGCCAGGATCTGGCTGGTGGCGTCATCCTGAAAGCCGATGAGGGTGAGTTGCGGGCCGCGGCCTTGGAGCCAGTCATGGCGGCTGGCGTCGGTGAGTGCCATCATGCCGAAACGGGGACGGGGTAAGCGGCGAGAGCGGTATTGGCGAGGTCGGCGCTTCTGCGGAGAGGATAGTTTGGCGGCTCGCAAGAGGCGGCGCACGGTCTCGCGGCTGACCGAGAGGTTCTCCTCGGCCCGAAGTTTTTCCGCGAGATGGGAATCGTTGAAGCCCTGATACTTGCCGCGGGCTAAGCTCAAGATCAACTGCTGCTGGGGAAGCGGCAAGGCCCACGGCATGGAGCGTCCGCGATTGCCGTGCTGCACCCAGGCGATGGAATCGGGCTGATAGCGGCGTTTGAGGCGCTGCACCTGGCGTTCACTGAGTTGCAGCAGACGGGCGGCTTCGCGTACGCTCAGCCTCCCGCCTGCTGCATTCTCAATCACTTTCACCCGTTGGAACTCTTTCTGACTCATCGTCACCATCCTTCGAGGGTGACAAAGTCCTGTTGCAGTTAGGGGGTGACATTATCTTGGAGCATCTACAGTGCGCATAGCCTGGTCCACCGTTCGGGGCGCCAGTCGTATTGCCGTTGGGTGCTTCGGCTGGTACAAGCGCAGGACTTCGCGGCCACGAATCTCGATCGCCGCCAGCAGACCCCAGCTCATATCTTTGACCGGTGGTCGAGCTCGACGCCATTCCGTACGAATTCCCGGATCGTCGTCGGAAGGTCGTCGCACAATAGATCAGTGCATGGATACCGTTGATCGTCAGCGCAAACTCCGACGCATAGTAGAACGTCGGTCAAGTGCGACAACTACTGGCAAGTGGCGAACCATGAAATCTCGGTGAAATCGTTCTCCGGAACCCGCTCTTGCATTGCGCCTGTGCATCGAAGCTTTTATACTGTGCTGTCACGGTGCTTCGGGACCGGATCAGGGTCCCCGGCGAGTCGTATCTCGTTGGGGTGATCGGACGGGCGTCAACCATCGTCCGTCTGGCACCTGGAGGCACCGGCGACGGGTTCCTCGATACGCGTTGAACTGGCGTGTTATCGGATGGTTGGAGGGTCGTCTTCAGCAGTCGTGAGACGCTAGAGCGAGACCGGCGAAGTCAGCACGCCCAGCGACGTGCCGTAGTCTTCGCGCCCTTGCAAACCATCTTCCGTAACGTTTTCTCCGTTCTCATTCCCTCCGATTGTCGGCTCTGCCAGACTCCGCTCAATAATATTTCACGAATTCCTGTCTGTTCGGAATGTCTAGCCGCCATCGTGCCCACGCTCGAGCCACAATGCGTGATTTGTGGCGATCGACTCTTCAGCGCGCAGTTGCTGATGGGCGATGGCCGTTGCCAGAACTGCCGAGACTTCGAGCCGGAGTTCGCGCGTGCCGTCTCTTTTGGCGAATACGAAGGCGGGCTTCGCGGTCTGGTGCATCTACTTAAGTACGAGAGCGTTCTGCCTGTTGCTTCGGTGTTGGGTCGTATGCTGGCCCGCGCCATCGAGGAACTTCTCCCTGCGTGCGGCGACACGCATCCGTTGGTTATTCCGGTTCCGCTGCACCACACTAAATTCCGTGAGCGCGGATTCAACCAGGCTGAATTGATTGCTCGGACAGCAGTAAAGCGCTTAGAACCGCTCGAACTGGCGACGGGAGTTTTGGTTCGTCAACGGCCGACTATTTCGCAGGTAGGCCTCACCCGCGAAGAGCGCATTTCGAATGTGCGCGATGCATTTCGTGTTCGGGATCGGCGCCTTGTGCGGGGTCGCACCGTGATCGTGGTGGACGACGTCATGACGACCGGGACCACGCTTTCCGAGTGCGCCGGGGTGTTGAAGAAGGCAGGCGCAGAAAGAGTTTGGGCGGCGACCGTGGCTCGTGCTTTTCAAGCCGCAGCTCCACGGATAACTGCCAACCACGGGGATGAGGAGGAAATCGAAGCGGTGGCTGTCGCCGCTTCGGTCTAACCGGATATGTCCATGTCGGCCCATAGCGCAGCGTCCCGATACGGCAAGTCACTTGCCGGGTGTATGCATCACGCCCGCGTCGCCGGTGATGAGCCGCCGCAGTGGACGGAAATGCATGCACCAGTACTTGTGCTCAATGCGTCCTACGAGCCGATTAACGTCTGCGCTGCACGTCGCGCCATCATTCTGGTGCTGAAGGGCGTGGCTATGATGGAAGAGGCCAACGGACATTATCTGCACGCGGCGCGCATCGCCATGCACGTGCCGTCGGTCATCCGCCTGCTGGAGTACCGGCGCATCCCGCATCAGACGCGCGCGCTGTCGCGCAAGAACATTTTGCTGCGCGATCGCAACACCTGCCAGTATTGTGGGAAGATCCTGGCCGCAGGCGAGTTGACACTGGATCACGTTATTCCGCGTTCGCGGGGCGGCGCTTCCACATGGGAGAACCTCGTGGCTTGCTGCCACTCTTGCAATCGCCGGAAGGGCAACCTGCTGCCTCACGAAGCCACTATGAAACTCATGCGCGAGCCGCGCGCTTTCAACCTGCACACCAGCCGCCACATTATGCGCATGATGGGACGGTCTGACTCCAAGTGGCGAAAGTACCTGTTTTACTGATACGCGCCGTCTTATTTCGAAGCGGTGTCAGCGTTGAATTGTGCGAACTCCGTTACAATCGAGACAGAGCACTGCGTTACGCACTAATGGAGGAGTTGGATGGCACAAGTGAAAATCACGGTCCGTAGAAATGGGCCGTTCCGGGTGGAAGCACCAGAAGGCTCCATCGAATTGGTGGATGCCGACGGCAACCCATACGACTTGACTGGCAAGACGGCGTTTTCGCTCTGCCGCTGTGGCGGATCGGTGAACAAACCGTTCTGCGACGGAACCCATTCCAAGATTGGCTTCCAGGCAGCAGAAGCTGCCGTGAAAAAGGCCGAGGAGGCGCTCCCCCAAGAGCCTACCCCGGGCGTCTAATCCGGCCTGTTCTAGAATTCCGCAACCGAAAAGGACTGCTATCCGGTCCTTCCGTTTTTCTTTATCGATTCGACGTGCCTTTTTCAACGCTGGGCAGCGCTCGCAGCATGGCCTCAACGTCTGCGGCGAACCGTCCCTGCGGCGCGAGCTTCAAATAGCTTTGAAATTCCGCAGCAACATCCTTGTACGAACCCTTCCCGTTGGCCGCCAGGTGCAACTGACAGATGCCTTTCCAGTAGAAGATCTCCGCGTTCTTTGCCTCTACCTCCTGCACTTGGCCGAACGCTTCCAGGGCGCGCTGCAGCAGTTCTAGTGCGGAATCACTCGGGCGCGCCTGCGCTTCCTCAACCAGCGCCATCCCGATGTTCTGCTGGTACAAAGACGGCTCGTCTGGGTTCAGCTCCTCCGCCTGACGATACTGTTCAATCGCGTCGTCATATTGCTTGAGCTTCGCGAACGCGTTTCCAAGATTGTTGTAGTATGCCGCGACAGGAGCAATGGCGATACCTTTCTGATAGCTGGTGACGCACTTCTCGAGCAGAGCGTGGCTATCCTTTGGAGTGTGCGTCGCTGCATCGTAGTAAGCCGCGCCGAGCAACGCCCAGGGAAGATCACGGTTGGGATCGATTTCGATCGCGTTCCAAATATCTCGGATGGCGCGTTGCCAATCGCCTTGATCGGAAAGCCGTTTCGCCGCAGCCAGTTGCTGGTTGATGGCGGCGACCGTGGCCTGATCGCCTCTCCCTTGCGATAACAATGCGGCCTGCGTCTCATCCTGACGGGAGAATTCCGGAAGCATCGTCTTGCGTGTGACGGTGACGGCATTTCGCTCCAAGTTCACCTCAAGCTGCAGCGGTTGCGAGCTCCACTGAATGTCGACATCGTCAAAGATGACGGGCGGTCTTCGATCGCGTTTGATCAGCAGCGTGTAAATCGAAGGTTGTGCCGCGATGTAGAAGAACTTACCAGCTGAATCGGTGCGCACGTCGAAGTATTTCCCATTTTTCGGATCGGTGAAATGAACAACCGTGCCAGCCAAAGGCTTGCCATGTTCGTCCACGCAAACCCCGTCGAGTGATGCCAGCCATATCGCCGCGAATCCAGCCTGCGCTGACAATAGGAGCGCGAAGACAATTGCAACGCGGAAAAGAAAGGATTGAGTTTGGTCAATCATTAGCGTGTTGGGCACCGGTGGACTAACTATGGTCAACCAGAACCGGGTGAGCCGTCTACTATGAGCGACTGTGAAAAAGGGCAAGAATCGGGTTCGCGCAAAAACTTTGATGGGACGCCAATCTTTCCTGTGGCTACGAGCGGCAAGCGGGTGTAAAGTCTAGACCATTTTCTCGCAGACGGCGACTTGGAGGATATGCCATGTTTTTTTCTGCTATCCGAAGACTATTGCTGGCGGCATGTCTGTGTGTATGCGCCAGCGTCTGGGCGTCGACGCTGGTGATTGACCAGGCCGATTGGCTGCAGGGCTCTGGAGGATTTCTTGCCCAGAACTCAGAGTGGGGCATAGCCAACTTCCAGTTTGTCCCAGGCGACCAGGGCCAGTTTTTTTCGGACGGCTCTGGGGGTTTCTATGGCTATTTGCAGTTGCTGACCAACCCGAATGCCGGTTTTGGCTCCAACAACTGGGCAGTCCAAAATAAACTCATGGTCTTCAAGGGCAGCAGCGCCTTCGAAGGTCGCCTGCCCGACGGCATTACTTTCAATCTTGGAGTGCCGCGCGGCGACGACCTTACGGGCAATCCCAATTACAGGGCATATGCTTTCGTTACTGCGACTCCGTTGGCGTCAATGCCCATTGTGAACATCAGCGGACAACAATATCAAGTTGCGGTGGGCAAGGAAGAATGGGTTTTTGGTGGAGGCGCCTTCAGCGGATCTAACACCCGAGCCCCCTTCATTGGCGAGGCTGGCGAGGTGGAACCGGCGACGGCGGGAAACTATCTGGGAGCCGCGCCCACCGACACGAAGCGAGAGCAGGCCAAGATTAAAATCGAGGACGCCGATGTTGAGAAAGTAAAGGAGGAACTGCAGGGCTGCGGACCCGGTTCGGCGGCGCGTTCGCTTCGCTATCTGGTTAAGCAGGGCAAAATTAAGTTTAACAAGACCGCACAGCAGATATACGACGACCTGAAGACCAAGAACTATATGAATACAGATCTAGGTGAGAAGGGCAAAGGTACCTTCAACAAGCCCTTTGTAGATGGTAAGAACAAGTATGCCAAAGACAACAAACTGAAGGTCAATACCACTGAAAGACCTTGTTCAGTGGGCGCAGTGGCTTTGGACCTCGACAGCGGGGAAGACTTCGAGATACTCTTCAGCTTTGGCAAGAACGATGGCGGCAAGGACTTGGGCGGCCACATCGCCTTTGTGGCGGAGATTGTTTATTACGAAAATAACCAGAGCATGGTGACTGGTTACGAAATCCGGGTTATCGACACGCCCAATCAGAAGGACGATGCAGAGAATCGCTCGGTATGGTTCAAGTTTGACAAGGACGACAACCTCACTGCCGGGCCGAACAAGGGGAACGGCGGCAAATGCACTCTGTTCTTTGATGAGGCGCCGGGCGTAGGAAAGCGGACCTTACAACCGATGTGAGATGCCTTGCTTGAGCGCTGACTGCTTCTCAATGCACAGTCTTCGTCTTTCGCGACATGTAGTCCATCAGGAGATACTGGCCCAGCGTGTAGGGTGTGGTGAAGTAAGCTTTGCCGCGGCACATCTCCGTCACCTTCTGGACGAACTGGATAAGCCCGTAGTCGGAGGCGAGCATGAAAGTATTGATCAGGATTCCCGCGCGCTTGCACTTAGAAACTTCCTTCAGGGTCTCGCTGACTACTAGCGGATCGAGCCCGAAGGCGTTCTTATAGATGCGGCCATCTTCCAGGGTCAGCGCTGATGGTTTGCCGTCGGTGATCATCACGATCTGCTTCATGTCTTTACGCTGGCGCTGCAAGATGCGTTGCGCCATTCGTAGACCTTCGCGCGTGTTGGTGTAGTACGGCCCGACCTTGACACGCGCCAACTGCGACAGCGGCAACTCCTCCGCCGAGTCGTGGAACAGCACCAGCGATAGCGAATCGCCGGGGTATTGCGTACGGATAAGATGCGACAGCGCCATCGCAACTTTCTTGGCCGGGGTAAAGCGGTCCTCGCCATACAGGATCATGGAATGCGAACAGTCGAGCATAAGCACAGTCGCGCACGACGATTGATACTCGCACTGATGCACCTGAAGATCGCCGTACTCGATATTCAGCGGCAGATGCAAGCCTTCGCGCTGAATCGCGCTGGACAACGTTGCAGTGATGTCGAGGTTCAGGGTGTCGCCAAATTGGTAGGTCTTCGACGCGCCGCTTGCCTCGATGCCCGTGGCCTGGTCGCGCGTGTCATGGCGTCCGAAGTTGGACTTGCCGAGCGAACCCAGAAGATCGCGCAGTGCGCGGAAACCAAGGAAATCGAGCCCCTTGTCGGTGATCTCGAAGCGCGCCTGCGATTGTGCATCACCAACCTGGCCTCCGGCGGTTGAGCTGCGCGACGGATCGTGCGGCTGATCGACGTTGATGTAGTTTTCCTGCTCCATGCGCTCGATGAGCTGATCGATCAGGTCTTCCATCTGCTCGGGACTCATGTTCTCAATCTGCTCGCGCATCTGCTCATCGAGCATGTCGCTGTTGAGCAACGCCTCCGCGATGGCCTGGCGCAAATCGTCGAGTGTCTGCTCCGCGTCCTTGAGATCGTAGAAATCCATGTACTGCTGCTGAAAGCCGCTTTGCAGCAGGTAGTCGGAAAGCGCGTTGAGCAGGTCCTCCATGCTCATCTCGGAGGCGGGGTCGGGAACGTATTTCTTGTAGCGAATGAATTTCATCAGGACGCTCTTCGCTCTTCGCCGTTCGCTTTTCGCCAATCGCAGGCTTGTTGTAAACAAGCGAAATGCGAACAGCGAATGGCGAACAGCGGCCTAGTTAAACGGCCTTCGCTGCCGGCGAAACTCGCGCTCATCATCGTCCTCGTCTCGCACGGGTCGTTTCTCGCGCACCGGCTGTTTCTCGCCCGCGGTGAACATGCGTTCCTCGCTGCGGCCAATTTTCTTGTGCGCGTACAGGCCTTCGAGGATGAACTCCGCGCCCGAGACCAGCACCTCCGACGGTTCTTTTCCGCTCAGGCCCAGGCCGCTCAATTTATCCAGTAGTCCCTGAATGCTCCGCAGCTTGTGCAGCATCTCTTGCGCACTGGCGGAGTCGCGCATCTGGATCTCGCCGCCCAAGTCGAACCACTGCACTACCTGGTTCATGTTGCTATTGCCATGGAAATATTTGTCGTAAGTACGGGCGACCGCGGCACGAATGATCTCGCGCACTACATTGTCGGCGCCCTTCAACTCGCCTTCGTATTCCAGTTCGAGTTTGCCGGTCATGGCGGGCAGCGCGGCGTAAATGTCGCCAATGCGAGGTACCACCAGCTTCTCGCCGGAGCGAATCGCACGCCGTTCGGCGTTGGAAATGACGTTTTCGGTGGCGCTGATAGGCAGCCGCTGGCTCACCCCAGAGCGTTTGTCGATGCGCTTGTCTTCGCGAGCGATGAAGGCAATCTGCTCGATCACTTGGCTCACGAACTCGGGGATCTGTAGTTGCAAGCCATTGCGCGCGATCCATGCTTCCTGTGCCGTGATGGCAATGCCTTCTTCGACGGTCGCCGGATAGTGGGTGCGAATCTCGGAGCCGATGCGGTCCTTCAACGGCGTAATGATTTTGCCGCGCGCAGTGTAGTCCTCGGGGTTGGCACTGAAGACCAGAGCCACGTCGAGCGGCATGCGTACTGGATAGCCCTTAATCTGAACGTCACCTTCCTGCATGATGTTGAATAGGCCAACCTGGATTTTCCCCGCAAGGTCGGGCAACTCGTTGATGGCGAAGATACCGCGATTGGCGCGCGGCAACAGTCCGTAGTGAACCGTGTACTCGCTGCCCAGTTCGTGGCCGCCCTTGGCCGCTTTGATGGGATCAATGTCGCCGATCAGGTCGGCAATGGTGACGTCGGGCGTCGCCAGTTTTTCCACGTAGCGATCGTCCGCGGCCAGGTAAGAAATTGGCGCGTCGTCGGAATTGTTGGCCAGCAGTTCGCGGCAGCGGCGGCAAATCGGAGCGTAGGGATTGTCGTGAATCTCACAGCCGCTCAAGTACGGCACATGCGGATCGAGCAGGCCGGCAAGCGCGCGGAGGATGCGGCTCTTTGCCTGTCCGCGTAATCCGAGAAGGATGAAATTATGGCGAGACAATACCGCGTTGATAATCTGCGGCACCACCGTATCGTCGTAGCCAACAATGCCGGGGAACATGGGGCCGCTGCTGCGCAAGCGCGCGATAAGGTTGTCGCGCATTTCGTCCTTGACGCGACGGTTGCGCACCCATGGTTCGGAAAACTGCTGGCTACGGCGAAGTTCACCCAACGTCTGTGGAAGATTGCTCAAGGGACTGGATACCTCCCCAGGTTCGGCGCTGCCATTCTTACGTGTCGAACCGGATGATGCTGAATGTTCGTATTCTACGCCTGCGAGGATTGCACCCGCCTGCGGTAGTCAGAAGCAAGAGTTTGTCTGTCACAGCAAGAAGGGAGCAGAGAGTGTCAGTACCAAGAGACAGGGACATAAAGACAGGAACACCCGGCAATCAATCCAGAGTACCGGCCACGTCATTCTCCTGCGACCGAGCTCTTGCTACGGCTCCTGAGTTCCACGTCTGCATCGCTTGCCACGGAAACCGGCGGGGCTCCATTTCCCGCCAGGAGTCCAGCCGCAGCCGAATCCACCCCGCGCAGATGAAGATCGCGTTGTGGAAATGGAATCTCAATGTCCGCCTCCGCGAGCAACCGCATAACTTCGAGCGCGACCTCGCTTTTCACCCTGGTAACGTTGCTCTCCTGCATCACCCAAAATTGAAGCTCGAAGTTCAGCGCGCTTTCACCAAACTCCTTGAAAAAGACGGCGGGGTCGGGCGAAGTAAGAACGTCGGGATGCTGCACCGCGGGCCGCTCCAACAGATCCTTGACCACCTTGGGATCCGTGCCGTACGCCACGCCTACCGGCAAATCCACCCGTCGCCGAGCCTCCGACAGCGTCCAGTTGGTCACATTACTAGAGATGAAAGTGGCATTGGGAATGATGACCTCGGCGCCTTGGAAGGTCTGGACCGTGCTGGCGCGGATGCCGATGCGGGTCACGGTGCCGGTCAGTCCGGCCTGAATTTCCACCACATCGCCCACGCGGATCGGCCGCTCGAATTGCAGGATGAGTCCGGAGACGAAGTTGTTGATGATGTTCTGCAAACCAAAACCGACACCAACGCCCAAAGCGCCAGTGATTACAGTGAACTTGTTGAGCGCTACGCCACCTGCGTTCACCGCAAACAGGAAAACCAGAAGCAGAAGCAAATAGTGCAGCGTGGTCGAGATCAGCTCGGGGATTCCACGCTTTAAGCGGAGGCGTTTAAGCATCTCTTCGCGCAACAAGAAGCGCAGCGAGGTGGAAAACGCGAAGCCAGCCAGAAGAATCGCCCAAAAACCAAGGACGCCTCCCAGTGTGATGTTGCTGGAGCCGCCCGCGATATTGAAATCCAACAGGGCAACGATCTGTTCGTTGACCCAGGTGCGCACCCCCATTAATTCGAGCGTGGCACCAAGCCAGACCAGTATGCCGGCCCATTGCAGCACGCGCGGTGCCCAGCGCGCGATCCCCGCACGATGCAGGCGCACCATCGCCAGACGCTCGGCCGAAGGCGCTTCTAAAGCGGCCAGCAACAAAATAGTAAAAACCCGCAGTGCGGTAAACGCAGCCAGGGCGATGAAGGTGCTGTACACGCACAGCACAGTCAAGAACTGCGTGAACTTGTAGTAGCCCAATAGGTTTGCCAACTGCGCCAGGGCCAGGGCCGCGATGGCCATTCGTGTTCCGAAGATCAGCAGTCGGGGCGGCGTTGCTGGTTTCTCCTCTTCGGCAATGCGCTTCGGCCGAAAAAGATACGCGAAAAGCACGACCGCCGCCGAGGAACCTAAGAACTGCACCTCGCGCTTGGCAGCAGAAGAAAGTTCGATCCAAGTGAGAACAGCGTTGAAGGCATAGACCCCCACTAACCAATACAGCGGCTTGCGGAAGCGGGGGGCGATGAGCGGCGGCAACAATACCAGTATGGAAAAGAATGAAAGCAGGATGGTGAGGCCGATCAAGGGCAGCGGCGCTCGAGGCGCAAGCAGGAATGCCAGTAGCAATGGCGGCAAAAGCCCGAGTGCAAACCAATGCTGCGTGATCGCCAGGGCGCTGGCTTGCGGTTCCGCCGCCGGCTCCATTCCGCGGGTGCCGACGGCCAACCGGTATGCGCCGAAAAGCGAGAATAAAAGCAGCAAGCCAAGGAGGAAGAAGATTCCCAAGTTTTCCTGGGCAAAAGACTCGATGCCGATCATCCGTGCGCGGCGGTTGCTCAGGAAATCCGGAGGTTGCTCACCCTGCTGCCGCCGCAGGAAAATTTGCCATAGCGGCAGGCTGTCGCGTTGCAGCACACGGTCTTTCATCTGGGTGCGCGATCTCGCCAACTGGTCCGTTATGTCGAGCGCCAGTTGGTGTTGATTGGCGGCACTCACCTGCAGGTTGACAATCACTCGCAGCAGGTCCTGCGTCTGCGCCTTCGTTGTCTGAATACTTTTGACGGCATCCCGAATCACGTCGAGTGTAGGACCCAAGTCGGGAGTATTCTTGTTTTCCTCCAAGGTCGCTGTCCACTGCGGCTGCAAGGCTTGCAGTTGCTGCACCGATGACTGCGCAGCATTGGCCCAATCCAGTAGTTGTTTTCGCGTGGCCGTGCCTTCGGTGGACACGGCCTGCCAGTAGGTCTCCTGCTCGCGCAGTTCCAGCGCACTGGCCGATCCAGAGAGCAAGGCGTCGACTTCCTTCTTCTTCGCGCGCAGCGCGGCGTCGCGTTCCTCTAGCGTAGCCTTCATGGCATCGAGTTGCTCGCGCGTGGGCAGTTGGTTGTTGATGTCGCGCAAGAATCGCATCAAGTCTTCCGCGCGGGTCGCGACATCGGGCAGCGGGATGGCCGTTGGAGGTTGCGCCTCGGCAGGCGTGCTAGGTGGAGGAGCGGGTTGGCTGGCTTGCGAATTGTTCTTGTTACCCAGCAGCGAGCTTAGCGAAACTCCGGGCTGGGCCGTGGCCGACGCGGCGAGGCATAGCAGGATCAAGACAACGTATCCCGCCGATGCGCTGAGGCGCGCCGCGCGCGCCAATGAAATTCGCTGAAACATGCTTTCGCCCATTATCGCTTATCGGCAGAGATCGACGTGCGAGAACCACGATAACTTCTCCCTGGCTCGATTGGATTGTGGACTTCTCGGAATCGCCTGAGAGGGAGCGTACCTGCCGGTTTCATCGAAACCCAGTTGTTGACTAATCAGTAAGTCGCCTCAAGGCCACACAGGGTGCATCCAAGTGTCACGTGAGCCGGAGACTGGAGTTCTCCTTGTGACGCCTCGCAAGTTTGGACACAACTCAGGGGGCACCGAATTCCATCTCATGGAGACGGAATAAGTTTCCGTCCATCAGAGACCTGGCTGATGAAGTGGCAAGAACTATGAAAACTGGACTGAACGCAACTCTCGATCCTACGCTGCGGAGCAGCGATGCATTGGAATTTGAAACCTCACTGCGGCGCAGGATCGTTGGCCAAGACCCGGCCGTAGAAAAGGTAGCTGAAATCTACCAGATGTTTTTAGCCGGACTAAATCCCCCGGGACGGCCGGTGGGAAATCTACTCTTTCTGGGGCCAACCGGCTCCGGCAAGACGCGCGTGGTGGAAGCCATGGCGGAGTCGCTGTTTGGCGATCCTCATGCCTGCATCAAGATCGACTGCGCCGAGTTTCAACATTCACATGAGATCGCCAAGCTAATCGGTTCGCCGCCGGGGTACTTGGGTCACCGGGAGACGCATCCGCTGCTGACTCAGGAGGCGCTCAACCAATGGCACACCGAGAAACTGAAGCTCTCGATTCTGCTGTTCGACGAAATTGAAAAGGCTTCCGACGCACTCTGGCAATTGCTGCTTGGCATTCTTGACAAGGCGACGCTCACGCTTGGTGACAATCGCCGTGTCGATCTCTCCCAATGCGTAATCGTCATGACCTCGAATCTGGGCGCATCCGAGATGAACGAGCTAATCAATGGCTCGATGGGCTTTGCCCAGACGCCGGCGCAGATGGACATCCGGCTCGACGAGAAAATCAACCGCACGGCCGTGGAAGCCGCGCGCCGCAAGTTTTCGCCCGAGTTCATGAACCGCATCGACAAGATCGTAGTGTTTCGCATGTTGCGCGTCGAGCACCTGGAGCAGATCCTGGAAATCGAACTCGGCTTAGTGCAACAGCGCATTCTGCAGATCGCCGGAAACCATCAGTTTGTTTTCAGTTGTACCGTTCCGGTCAAGCAGTTCTTGTTACGTGAAGGCACTGATTTGAAATACGGCGCTCGTCATCTCAAGCGTGCCATCGAGCGCAACATCGTGTTTCCTTTAGCTAACCTGGTGGCCACCGGACAAGTGAAGCTAGGCGATTTTATCCGCATCGACCTCAATGCCAGCGGGAAGATGACATTCGTGAAAGAGGCCGAGGGTGCGCTGGTTCCGGTTCTGCTGGAACGCTATGACAAAGAAACAAGTGCTCACGTGGCGGCCGCCGGCAGGGCGGGTAAAGGATCGTCTGGATCGCGTGGACGCGAGGTTGGAACGGCTCCACTTCTCGACCGCAAGTGAAGCGAACCATTTCTTCGAAGGGTGCTTGCGGGCACCCTTCGTTGCTATAACCACTTTTGACAAGTTTCTCTCCACACGGCTGGCAGGTAAAATTAGGCGGGTATGCCTCCCCGGTTCCAGTCCCCAATAAGACTTATTGCGATGTTGCTGGCCATTACTGTAGCTGCGCCGATGACGGTGCAGGCCCGCTTCAAGCCTTCGACCAGTGCCGACGCTTTTACCCGCACCCAGGAGATCCAGATTGGACAGCAGACGGCTGCCGAGGCCAACAAGAAGCTACCGCTCCTGCCCGATAGCGATCCGATTACGAAATATGTGCAGCAGTTGGGCGCAAAACTGGTGGTGCATGCTCCCGGAGAGAAATGGCCTTACAGCTTTCATGTGGTCAATCAGAAGGAGGTAAATGCCTTTGCGCTTCCAGGTGGTCCCATCTACATCAATCTGGGAACAATTCAGGCAGCCGGAAATGAAGCGCAACTGGCGGGCGTGATGGCGCATGAAATCTCTCACGTCGCCCTGCGTCATGGCACCCGCGCAGCGACCAAGCAGATGGAGGCGCAATTGCCGTTGCAGATTCTGGGCGCCCTCCTCGGCAATGCGGGATTGCTGGCCCAACTGACGCAGATGGGCATCAGTTTCGGCGTGGGGTCGTATTTTCTGCACAATTCGCGGCAATCAGAGAACGAAGCCGACCTCATGGGTACCGACATCATGTACGACTCGGGATACGATCCCAAACAGATGGCCGAGTTCTTCCGCAAACTAGAGGCGCAGGGCAACGCGGGCATCCAGTTCCTCAGCGATCACCCCAATCCAGGGAATCGCGTTCAGTCCGTAAGCCACGAGGTGTCTGTACTTCCGCCAAAGCAGCTCATCGAAAACACCCCGGAGTTCATTCGCATTCATCAACTGGCGATGGCTCGGCATCCGCTAACGGCGCAACAGATCGAGGCTGGCCAGGGAGTAGCCCAGCCACAGCCGAACGGCGCAATCAACTCTTCAATTGCCGCGCCCAGTGCGTCTTTCCAGACCCAGAGTAACGAAGCCTTCGAAATCGGCTATCCGTCAAACTGGAAAATCTACGGAGATCCGTCGTCCTCCATGACCATCGCCCCGGAGAATGGAGTGGCGCAGAATGCCGTGGCGTATGGCGTAATCATTGACGACTTCCAGCCCGAGACGGACATGTCCCTCGATGCGGCCACCCATCAATTGATTGCCAATTTGCGCCAGTCGAATCCCGGCCTGCGGACCGTAGGCAACGACGAAAGCATTCGGATAAACGGCGTGCCGGGCCGCTCGCAAGAGATGCTTGGAACTTCGCCAATCAAGCAAGGTAATCAAGCTGTGCCGGAGCGCGACTGGCTAGTGACCACACAGTGCACGGACGGAAGTGTGATCTACCTGGTATTCATCGCGCCGGAGACGGACTTCGCCAAGCTGCGTCCGACGTTCGAGGAGATGCTGAGAAGCTTTAGGGCGAAATAACCAGTTTTTCGGTTACGCTGTCTCTGAGTTGTCATCAAGAACGGCCTTTCGGCAGAAAGGATACGCAGTTTTCCAGACGTCGTTCCAGACACAAGGAACAGCAGATTCCTCGTTTGCTCCTAATGACAATTTCGAAACAACAACCATCACCCGGATTGTGTTGAGGTCTTTCTGTGAAGATCGCTTTTTCCAATTGCCAATGCTAAGTGCCAACTACTGCGGCGGCGGCTGTTGTGGTGGTGGAGCTGTCGTTCCGGTATCGCCCGGAGGCGGCTGGTCGGCCGTCAAGGGTGGCGCCTCAGCCCGCTGTGGAGGAAGTGGGTAGTATCCGTGCTTGGCGAAAACTTCCAGCCCAGGGCGTTTCACACGCACTTCGATCTCGCGGTAGTTGCTGGAAGGTTTTTGCAGAGTGTTATAACCCAACGTGTACTGGTTACGGGCTTCCATCGTGATGCGCTGATAGGCGCTTTCGATCGACTCCTTGGAGAACTCGTTTAGCACATCGCCGCCCGTGGCATTGGTGTAGCGCGGAAGGATATTGCTGTAGCCGAAGCCTGGAATCCGCGCCTTCTCGATTTTGTTATAGACCGGCATGGCCGCTGAATCCACGCCGATCGCGTAGACCGCGATTTCGTCCGTCAGCAGAACCTTCAACACCTGGGCATAGCTGGCGCGGCTGCCCAGTTCCTGACCGTCGCTGATAACAAAAATGATCTTGCGATTCTGGCGGGGACGGTGGGCAAGGTTCTGAGCCGCTGCGAGGATTGCATCGTTCAGCACGTGCGATTCCTTGTCCGGCGTGTATACCACCTTACCGCCCGGCACGGGCTTGCTATTGGTCACCGGACCGGAGCCAAAAGGTCCACCCACCAAAGGCGCGCTGGGCTCTTCACCGCGCTCATCCTTGATCCGCTGCAGAGCAATCTCCATGCGAGTCGCGTTGCCGAAATCCGACCGCTGGTTGACCGTATTCCCATAAGTGAATACGGCCACCTCGTCGAACGGGCCAAACGATCCTCCGAGGGCGGAGAACGTCAGGTTCACCTTCTTTAGAGTCAGGTCCGACATGCCCTGGTCAATGACCAGTGCAGCGGAAAGCGGGAACGGGTCGCTGGTGAAAAGCTTGATCTGCTGCTTGGTGCCGTCCTCGTAAATACTGAAGTCGCTCTCCAGCAATCCATCCACCAGCTTGCCCTCGTTGTCTTTCACCGTGACCGGGACGGTAACAAAGCTGACCGTCCGCTGCAGCCGGAACAACTCATCCCGACCGCTCTCCCCGGCGTTGGATGCGCTGCCCGCAGGCACAGTTTTGATCCCCTCCGACCCCGGAGGTGGCGCTTGAGGGTTGGTTGGTTCGGGAAACGGCTGTTGGCCGCTGGGAGTATTTGGAGGCGCTTCGGAGTTTCCACTCGAAGAAGAACCCTGGTCGTCGGGTGCGCCCTGTGATGGCAGGTTAACGCTGGGAGCGGGTGCATTGTTTTGCGGCGTCGGAGCATCGGGCAATTTCTGCTCTTGCGATATCGCATAGCTGGCAGCGAAAGTCAGAGCCGCCACCATCACGGCGGACTGAATCCAAGGGCTCAAGCGGCGACTGAACATGTATCTCTGCTGTCTCCCAAATTGCCGGAACTCTGGACAGTATAACCGCACTGGGACGTCCCGGCAGCCTTCATCCGAGCGGAATCGTATTGCGGTGCACTACAATAGACGCATCCAATAGGAAAGAGAAGCTATGCGGTTCCACCGATTTCGCCTATTCGCCACTCTCCTATGCCTCCTCCTCATCTCCAGTCTGGGGGTCAAGGCCCAGTCGCAAAATCCGCCGTCGCAGCCGCCTGCCCAGGATCAGCAGTCTCAAGCGCCGGCCGAAGACGATAACCTGCAAACCTTTAAGGCAGAGGTCAACGTTGTCAACCTGTTCTTCAATGTGAAGGACAAACATGGCATGTTGATTCCCAATCTCACCAAGAGCGACTTCGAGGTGTTGGAGGACGGGAAGCCGCAAACCATCAAGTACTTTTCGGCCGAATCGAACCAGCCGTTGACGCTTGGAATCATGATCGACACCAGCGCCAGCCAAACCCGCGTTTTGGACATTGAGCAGACTTCCTGTGCTGAGTTTCTGCATTCCGTTCTTCGCGATAAAGACCTGGCTTTTGTTATCAACTTCGACGTGGATGTGGACCTTGACCAGGACTTTACCAACAACGTGCACGATCTGACGCGGGCGCTGAACAAAGTGCAAATCAACGCCGGAATGGGCGGTGGTCCGCCGGGTCTGGGTGGCGGCCCCGTCCCAACCACGCCGCGGGGCACGCTTCTGTATGATGCCATCTACTTGGGCGCCAACGAAAAGTTGAAGAATGAAGTTGGACGCAAGGCGATGATCATCTTTACCGATGGCGAAGACCAAGGGAGCCGCCTGCGTATTCAGGATGCCATCGAAGCCGCGCAGAAAGCCGACACCATCTGCTACGTGATCCTGATTGCCGACCGTGGATTCTATGGCGGTTTCGGTTACAGCGGCGACTACGACATGAAGAAGCTGGCTGAGCAAACCGGCGGCCGTGTCATTGAAGTCGGCAACAAGCAGGAGAAGTTGCGTCAAGCCTTCGAACAGATCCAGAACGAGTTGCGCAGCCAGTACAACATTGGTTACACGCCAACGAATACGAAGCTCGACGGCAGCTATCGGAAGATTCAGATCCACGGGAAGACGGGCGACTACAAAATCCAGGCCCGGCAGGGTTACTACGCAATGGCCAAGGACTGAAGAGCAGGGGCTAGGGGTTAGTTCGCTGTCAGCATAAAGCGGTTCCCAGGTTGATGCATTCACCCGGGGGGGGGGTCTTCAGGTCGTGTGTGTGAGAACCGATCGCGTAATCGCCGGTTGAATGTGCTGGCTCGGAAATGGATCCGAGCCCCGTCGGGACGACAGAGGAGAGTCTACTCCGTGGCCTTGGTCGGATTTCCATTGTCTATCGTGCCCGACTCCTCCAGCCTTTGCCTAATGTAGGTCCAGTCGGGAACGAACTGCTTTCTTTCCTCGCGGGCCGCCGCTTCTTCCTTGCGCTCCTGGAAGCTGGCTCGCCACCAGAGAAAAATCGAAATCAGGAGCAGAAATACAGGCAGGTAATAACCGGGGAAGCCGACATAGGCGCTGAAGGCGGCCACGCACATCACCAACCACGAGCCGAGATAATTCTTGTAGCGCTTCTCGGCCTTACGTTTGAGTTCCTCGATCCGGTTCCATTCCCACAACTGAGCTTTGGCCATTTCCATGGCTAGTCTCTCCGCGTCGGCTGGACCGAGGAGGATGGGAGGAGTCAAGTACTCACCCGACCTCGACAACAACAACGCGGTTTCGTCCAGGCAGAGATCGAGCCCACGAACCTCCGTGCGAATCACGCTGCCTCTCTCGGTCATGGGTTCCTCGTGGGGGCTAAACATCGGCATCAAGGAAATTGAGCGGATTTGACGCCCGCCAAAATCAGTTTCGGATGGAGCGGCCCCTTGCAGTGGCGTTCTCTTTCAGCTTGCAGAGAGGCGTCGGAATAGGCATGGTACGAATCGATTCCTCCTTCAAGCGGGTCCCTCAGGGGTTGAAGCCCGAGTCGCTGTTGATGTGTTACGGCACGTTTGAAGCCGTGCCCTGATACAAAAACGATTTGGGCGATGGCTTCTGGTTGCTAAGCTAATAGCTAGTTGCTAATTACGGGTGTTACAAGTCCTTCTTCCCCACTACCGCGATCCCCAACTCCTTCAACTGCCGCTCGCTCACTGGAGTGGGCGCGTCCACCATCAGGTCAACTGCCTTGGCTGTCTTGGGGAAGGGGATTACCTCGCGCAGGCTTTCCGCTCCCGCCAGAATCATCACGATGCGGTCGAGTCCCAGCGCAATACCGCCATGTGGCGGAGTGCCGTATTGCAGCGCCTCCAGGAAGAAACCGAAGCGCGCCTGCTGCTCCTCCGCCGACATGCCCATCGCCTTGAATATCTTGCTCTGAATGTCCTGGCGGTGAATACGAATCGAGCCTGAACCGAGCTCTGTCCCGTTCAGCACCACGTCGTACGCCAATGCACGCACCGCGCCCGGATCGCTCTCCAGCTTGTCCATGTCCTGCTCATGCGGCGACGTAAAGGGATGGTGCGCTGCGTTCCAGCGTTGGTCGGTCTCGTCCCATTCGAACATGGGAAAGTCGGTGACCCAGAGCAGGCGGAAATCGCCGTGCTTGAATGCGCCATGACGGTCGGCATACTTTTGTCCCAGTGCGAGACGAAGCTGGCCGGCGGCGGAATAAATTCCGTACGCCTGTTGCCGTGACTTCACCGCACTGGTGGCTTCGGTACGTTTCGTGCCCGCCACGATGACGACCAGATCTTCGGCGTTCGGCTTCGCAAGCTCGCGAATGTTCACGACAGCGTCGGGGAAGGATTTCTCCAACCGCTTGATGTCCTCGAAAACCCTGGCGTCCTTGCGCTCGCCGAACATTGTCTTGATCTCGTCGCGCTCCTTACGCGAAAGCTCGCCTACCTCCGGGATGACGATCGCAACCACCGGCAACTCGGCATCGACATTTAGGGTTTCCAAGTTCTGCGCTGCGAAAGCCTCGCGCACATCGGCCATCGCCGGCAACCGCAGGTCGGGCTTGTCAATGCCGTACAGCCGAATCGCTTCGTCGTAGGTCATCTGCGGGAACGGCGTTTCGAGTTCGATGCCGATGGCTTTTGCCGCACTTCCGCGTTCAGTGGCCGCGAACGCTGCCTTCAAGAAACCTTCGACCACGCGGAAGACCATCTCCGGACGGGCAAAGCTGATCTCCAGATCGATCTGTGTGAACTCTGGCTGACGGTCGGCGCGCAGATCTTCGTCGCGGAAGCAGCGCACGATCTGAAAGTATTTGTCGAAGCCCGAGATCATGAGGATCTGCTTGAAAAGCTGCGGCGATTGCGGCAACGCGTAGAATTCGCCGGGATACACGCGGCTGGGCACAAGATAATCGCGCGCGCCTTCGGGCGTGGAGCGAGTCATGAAGGGCGTCTCAATCTCGTAAAAGCCCTGTGCGTTGAGATGGTCGCGAATAGCGATGGCAACCTGGTGGCGCAACTCGATGTTGCGATGCAGATCCGGGCGGCGCAGGTCAATGTAGCGATGTTTGAGGCGCACCTCCTCGTTGGCCAATACGGTGTCGGCCGGTGTGAATGGCAATGCCTTGCAATCGTTCAGGATGCGCAGCTCATCGGCTACGACCTCGATCTCGCCCGTCGGAATGTTTTTGTTGACGGTATTGGGCTCGCGAAGCTTGGCGTGGCCGATGACGGCAACCACAAATTCGGAGCGAACCGCGGTCGCGCGGTCGTGGACATTGGCGCCGGCATCGGCAGTGATGACAACCTGGGTGATCCCGCTGCGGTCGCGCAAGTCGAGGAAAATGAGATTGCCTAGATCGCGTCGCTTGTTCACCCATCCCATGAGCACAACTTTGGAACCGGCATCAGAGGCGCGCAAGTCGCCACACATATGAGTGCGTGTCAAATCACCTAGGAAGTCGAGCATGAATTCAGATTACCTCAAGGCAGGAGGATTTGGATGTGATGACTACCGCTGCTGCAAGTACGCCGCCAAATCCGCACGCGCGACCAGCACCTGCTCTCCGCTGGCGAGTTCCTTCACGGCGAACTGCTCTGCCGCCACTTCATTCTCGCCGACGATCACAATGAATCGCGCCCCAACTTTCTCGGCGCTTTCGAATGACTTTTTCAGCCGGAATGCCTCATCGCCGATGTCGGCACTAATACCCGCGCGCCGCAACTCTCGCGCTAGTGTCAGCGCATGCGCATTCATTCCCGCGCCCAGAGGTGCGACGTACGCCCGCACCTTTTCCGCCGGCTGTTCGCCCTGTGATTGCAACGCGAGAATCAACCGGTCCTCGCCAATAGCGAAACCGATGCCCGGTGCCTTCGGTCCGTCGAGGGATTCCGAAAGTCCGTCGTAGCGTCCGCCGCCCAGAACCGCACTCTGCGCGCCCAAGCCGCCGTGCGTGAATTCGAACGTTGTGCGCGTGTAGTAGTCTAGCCCGCGCACCATGCGCTCGTTGATTGTGTACGGAATGCCGACGGCATCCAGGATCGCACGGACTTGCGCAAAGTGTTCGCGGCAAGGCTCGTCAAGATACTCGCTGATCTTGGGCAGCTTCTCGATGATCGGCTGGTCTTCCGGCACTTTGCAGTCGAGCACGCGCAGCGGATTGGTCTCAGCGCGGCGCTGGCAGTCAGCGTCCATCAGGTGCACCACTGGCTTCAACGCCTCGCGCAGCGCCTGGTTGTAGCGCGCGCGGTCCTCGGCACAGCCCACGGAATTCAGCTGCAACTGCCAATCGCGCAGTCCGGCTTCGTCGAGCAGCGTGGCCAGCATCTCCAGCACTTCCGCATCGTGCAATGGCGACTCGCTGCCCGCGCTTGGTGGCCCGATGATCTCTGCCCCAATCTGGTAGAACTGGCGATAACGTCCTTTTTGCGGACGCTCGCGGCGAAACTGGGGTCCAATGTAATACAGCTTCTGCAGCGTGCCTTTCTTGTCGAGACCGTGCTCGATGTACGCGCGCACCACGCCGGCTGTGTTCTCGGGACGCAAGGTAAGCGATTGCGCCTTTTCACTTTGCGCACGGGCCTTGTCCTCCCAGGTGAACATTTCCTTCGAGACGATGTCAGTCTCTTCGCCCACGCTGCGCGAGAAGAGCTGGGTGTCCTCGAAAATCGGAGTGCGGATCTCGTGATAGTTGTAGCGCGTGAAGATGTCGCGCACCTTCGCATCCACCCGGTTCCATAAGTCGGTGTCGGGCGGGAGAAGGTCGCGCGTTCCTCGGACGGCTTTGATCATGAGAACCAGTTATCAGGGGCTAGGGGTTAGTTATTTGGAACCAGCGTGCCAGGGAAGCTAGCCACTGACCGCTAACCCCTAGTCCCTAACCACTATTTTTTCTTTCCGCCAGGTAATTTTCCTTGTAGCCCAAATAATTTCGCGCGTAGCGCAGAATCGTTTCCTGATCTTCTTCCGCCAGCTTCTTGCGCACCTTTCCGGGAACGCCCATCACCAGCGAACCGGGTTCGATGACCGTCCCCTCTGGAATCAGTGTGCCCGCCGCGACGATCGATCCTGCACCAATGCGCGCTCCGTTCAGAATGACGGCACCCATCCCAATGAGGCAGCGGTCTTCAACGACACAGCCATGAAGGGTGACTGAATGCCCGACCGTCACCCAGTCGCCAACAACTACCGGCCACTGATTCAGCATGCCGTGGAGCACACTGCAATCCTGGATATTGCTATTGGCACCGACCCGGATGAAGTGCACGTCGCCGCGGAGGACGGCGTTCATCCACACGCTGGCGTTCTCCCCGAGCGTCACATCACCAATTAACTGGGCCGACTCGTCCACATAGCACGACGGTGGGAAAGTGGGGCTGGTTCCTTTGTAGGAGCGGATCATAGCTGTGTTCACACCGCCTTATTTCGACTTACTTAGCTAGACAGCCAGAAAGCCGCGTGTCGAGGCTGCTACCAGGACGAAGATCACTCATCCGATAAGTCTTTGAAAATACCACGCTGGCACGCTGAAGCGAAACGGAGACAGCTGCGTCTGATCTTCTCGTCCCGCCGTCGCGGGGAGATCGGGTAGGCGGGAAGGAGCCAGCACCCGGTGAACTACTGTCAAACGTAGCACAACTTTCAGTATCAAACTTGGCTAGCAAACTAAGATAAGACATTTAGTTTCAAAGGTATGGAGCAATCTACGACGTTTTCGGCATAGGCAAAAGGACGAGGGTGGGGTACAAACACAGGTAGCGCCACTTCCAGCTCTAATACCGTCATAGTTACTCGGTTGAATTCGATGCTTAGTCAAAGTGCGGTCGGCAATTCGCAATCATTTGAAGGGGAAATACCAGGATCGGAGAGGTGGATGAACGCGGCCCGCCAGAAAACGGTGCTCTGTGTTGACGACGAGACCATTGGGTTACGAGTGCGAAAAATGATGCTGGAGAGCCACGGCTTTCAAGTGCTCACCGCGACCGATGGGCAAGAGGGGATAGCTCTGTTCGAGCAGCATGATGTTGACCTGGTGGTGCTCGACTTCTACATGCCTGGGCTTAACGGGGGACAAGTAGCGGCTGAGATGCGCCGCCGCAGACCCACCGTTCCCATTATTTTTCTGTCCGCGTATTTCTCCCTGCCCTCCGACGCCCTAGAGATGGCCGACGCGTTTATTACGAAGGGCGAACCGCCTGAAGTGCTCATCGAGAAGATTGAGCAACTGGTGTGAAGTCGAGGCCATGCGATTCCGGGAATTCCTTAGGCCGAAAGGCCTGACTGCTCAGGCTCAAACCGCGCCTACTCTAACGTCCCTCTTCATTTACCCGCAGTTGCCGCAGTGAGCCTGCTCATGCGAGAGTGAGCGATGGCTCGCTTCACCTTCTTCGTCGGCAAAGGCGGCGTCGGTAAGACGACTGTGTCGTCGGCGTACGCACTGTATCAAGCTGCGAAACGGCCAAGCCGGCCCGTCCTCCTCATCTCCACCGATCCGGCTCACTCGCTCGGCGACATTCTGCAAATCAAACTTAGCAACGTCGCGAAGCGCTTGCACATTGCCGATAACCTATGGATCCGGCAATTGGACGCGGACAAACAGATCGATGCATTTCTGAGAGTGGAGCGAGGAGAGGTGCTTGCTTTGTTGAATCGCGGCAGCCTGTTCACGGGTGACGAGTTGGCGTCGCTGCTCGATACGAGCTTGCCAGGCATGGCCGAAGTGGCGGCGCTGCTGGCGATCCACGAACTGCTGGACAGCAAGTTCGAGGAGATTGTGGTGGACACCGCGCCCCTGGGACACGCTATTCGGTTGTTCCAGATGCCGCAACACTTTGCGCGATTTCTTGACGTGCTGGAGGCGGCAGCTTCGCGTGACGTGGTACTCGCTCGGCATTTTGGCGGACACGTGCAGCGTGAGCCGGCGGTAGAGCGATGGTCGCGGATGGTGGAGCGCGTGGAGGGGGCACTTTCTGTCGAAGGGTCAAAGCTGGTGCTAGTCACCACGCCGGAGCCGTTTTCGCTGAACGAGGCGGCACGTTCGGTGGCCTCGTTTCAGGACGCGCGACCGCGGAACCGATTTACGGCGGTAGTTCTCAATCGCGTGGTTGCGAGTGAAGCAAGCTGTCGGCGGTGTCAACGAAGATGGAAGGAGGGGCGCTCCGCGCGGACGTTTATCCGCAAGCACTTTGGCGATGCCGAGTTATTCTCAGGCGAAGATCCGGGCTGCCCGATCATGGGAGTGGAAGCGCTGCGGCGATTTGGAGCCCATGTATTCGCCGGCAAGCGATTGACGAATTCGATCCGTGCTAAGCCGGCCAAGCCAGGTCGCTTCAAGCTTGAACCAACTGGTTGGCCGACACTCAAGTCGCCGTTGACGTTGACGTTGGGTAAAGGCGGCGTAGGGAAGACCACAATCTCAGCCGCTCTTGCATATCATCACCGCAACCTCATACCGAGCGACAGTGTGAGTATCTGTTCCATTGACCCCGCGCCATCGTTGGATGATGTTTTCGCGGCAAATGTCGGAAGCACTTTGCGCCCGGTGTTGGGAGACCACAAGCTGCGCGCGGCAGAATTCGACGCGATCGCCGAGTTCGAACAATGGGCAGGACAACTGCGAGCTCACTTGGATGAAGCCATGAAGGGCGAGCAGCGCGGGGTTCACGTCGATCTTAGCCTGGATCGCAGATTCTTGGCGGCGCTGCTCGATATAGTGCCGCCCGGAGTGGACGAGATTTTCGCCACCTTTGGCATCCTCGATCTGCTGAATGAAGACAAGAAAGGGCGGGTAGTTATTGACATGGCGCCTACGGCGCACGCACTGGAAGTGCTGCGGACGCCTGATCGCTTGCTGGCCTGGGCCCGCGTGTTATTGAAAACCCTGGCGGCGCACCGTACACTACCCATCGCTCGCGATGCTGGTGTCGAGATTGCGAAGTTGTCACAGCGAGTGCGAGAGTTATCGTCTATTTTGCGCGACAGCAAACGCTGCCAGATTGTAACGGTTACGCTTGCCGAGCCGCTTCCGGATTACGAAACGCGAAGACTGCTGGAAGCGCTGCGCGATTTGCAGGCGCCGCTTGGGGCCGTGTTCGTTAATCGCATATTGGTGGACAGCGCGGGTTGTCGGCGGTGTAGTCTGATGAAGGCGTGGCAAGCCGCTTCGCTCGCCACCTTGCGCAAGCAATTGGGAAGCGGCGAGATTTACGTGATGGAAGAATTTGATGGCCCAATCGCAGGGGCGAAGGCTCTGGAGCGGTTCACGCGGAAGTTGTGGCGACTGGTGTGAGATGCGGACGAAAAAGCTTTCTAACACCTTCGCGCCGAAGAGCGGCGCCCGGGCGGGCTAACTGTGATGCGGTTCCGCAAAGCGAATTCACATTGAAACCGAATTCATGTTGCAAACAAAATCGCGTGGCAAACTGAGTTCAGCTCGCACATTGACATAGATACGATGAGCACTCGTCTGAAAACAACGTCGAAGCCGAAGAAGGTGAAAACTCTCGAGTCTGGTCGGGTGCTGTATCTCTACGCGATTGCGCATGTGCCGAAGGGCCCACTGCCGCCGATTGCCGCCGAAGGTATTGACGGTTCGGCAGCGGTTGAAGCAGTGATGTGCCAGGACCATGTCTGCTGGGTAAGCCGCGTGCCTCGTAACCAATTTGCCGATCGCCTCGCGGAGTGCATGCAAGACCTGGAGTGGCTGGCGACCGCGGGATTACGACATCAGCAGGCGGTAGGCGAGATTGCAGGCAAGATTGCTTGTCTGCCCGCGCGATTCGGCACTGTTTTTCTCAACCAAGATTCAATGGCGCAGCACTTGAAGGCGCGCAAAAACGTGTTGCGGGCAGCGTTTAAGCGGGTTGCCGAGGCTGACGAATGGGGAGTCAAGCTTTTTGCGGTTGCGCCGGGAAAGAGTTCGGCCACCGTCACTGCCGTTAGTGGATCCGATTACTTGAAGAAGAAGGCGGCGGTTTTGCAGCCGCAGCACAATAAGACTCTCGACCGGGAGGTACGCTCGTTCATCACCGCGTTGGATGGGCTGGCCGTGGCCTCAAGTCCCGGAGGAAAAGCCAGCGCGAGCCAACCAGGACTGATCTGGCATGGCTCGTTTCTTGTCCGCAGGAAAGATCGCGCGAAGCTGGAGAGCATTCTGAGCGAATACGCCACCAAGTGGCACGATAGCCGACGCGTAGATTGGAGTGGACCGTGGCCTCCGTACTCATTTGTGGGGGACAATGTCCACTGAGCCGCTTCCTGAATCATCAGCCTCGTTGCTGGTAGCGGACAACGACGGCGATATCTCGCTGCTCGAAATCCTCGACCACGTGCTTAACTCGGGCGTAGTGATCCATGGCAGTCTGGTGATCTCGTTGGCGGGTGTCGATCTCGTATATATCGGCTTGAATGTAGTTCTGACCTCGGTGGAGACAGCTTTGCGCAGCATGAACCACGAAGGTGGGGGACTGCGCAATGAATCTTCGCCCCAGGCCTCGTGAGCGCCGTATGGCCTGCCTGCTCTATTGCGTTACCTTACCGAAGCAGAGCGTCAATGTGGTCGCAGGAGTGTGCGAAAGCCCGGTCTTAGCGCGCGAGATATTGGGTTTGCATATCTACTGGAGCGAACTCGCCAACCCTGAAGAATGCCTGGGCACGGCCGAATCGCTGAAGAAAGCGGCGTTGCAATTTCACCAGGTGCTGCGCGACATTCTGCTGACAGCTACGCCGATTCCATTTCGTTTTCCCGCGTTGTTAGAGAGCGAAGAAGGTATGGAGCAACATCTCGCTGGCGAGCAGGAACAGTATCACGCAGCTTTGGAGCGGATCGGCGATGGCGTGCAATATGAAGTGGTGGGAAGCTGGGCCGTGGATGAGCAAACTGACTTGGCGACGCCAGTGAGCGGAAGAGAATACCTGAAGCGACGCTCGCAGGCGACGGAACGTATTGCCGCAATCGATAGCAAACTAAAGAGTGTAACTGCCGACTCCGTGCGGGAGTGGCGGGCGCGTCAGGAGCGAAAGAGCCATCGCTGGTTTGCGTTGGTGCCGCGCGAAAACCGCGACCGCTTCATCGCGTCGTTGAGAAGCGCCGGAACATCCGAGGGGGTACGGCTTCGCTTGAGCGGGCCATGGCCGCCATCCGAGTTCGTTGCGCCGCGAGGTGAGGATGGATAGCCCGAAGCCGGTGACGCCGAAAGATGTCGAAGAGGCCGTCGCGCAGTTGAAGCGGCAACTGCAAGGCGTAACGGAGCGGTCGCTGGAGCGCATTGACTGCTCGCCGGAGACCATTGAGCAAGGCTTGGCGAAGCTGGTGCTCGGCCTCATCGAGTTGTTGCGCCGGTTATTGGAGCGGCAGGCAATCCGCCGCATGGAAGGTGGCTCGCTCACGGACCAGCAGGTGGAGGAAATGGGACTGGCCCTGATGAAACTGGAGGAGAAGATCAAAGATTTGGGCGAGCAGTTCGGCCTGAAGCCCGAGGATCTAAACCTGGATTTGGGTCCGCTGGGCAACCTTTTGGAGTGAATTTGCCTCAAGGCTGCTAATACATCTAGTTCGAATGTGTCCGGGGGGCTGGATTTATATCGTAATGATATATCTGAGCGCTTGTGGTGGCTGTCCCCCCAATATTTCCGAGCAAGGGCAGGGGCAACATGGCTGACGAAGTCTTCGAACCAGCCGGTCAGGTTCCGGAATCGGGCGTATATCAGGTGCTGCACTATCGCCACCGGCTTTACCACGAGGTGACTTTATTGCGAGGTAAAGCCTTTCCCAGTTGCTCTGAATGCGGCGATAACGTACGTTTCCGACTGGTGCGATCAGCCCCGCTAATTAGTGAGGACCGCAATTTCAGCGTTGCCAGAGGTCGGGGAGCAAAGTAACGGGAGTGCGGTGGTTACGCGAAAAAGTTTCACCTAAGGCAAAGTATTGCCCAAGCACAGGCAACCCGGCTGCATCTAACTTGCAGAGGGGTGTCGGTTCCGAGGGCGATGGCGAACTGGGGATTCGTGAGGCATTCTTGTGCGTTATGCCGATTGACAGCGGAATCGGTGTTCGCTAGGATACTCCCCTTGTGTCGAAGTCGACCGGGTGGACTTCGACGGTTCGTACTTTCTCGTCAAAGACTAAAACATGGAACGGGTGCCCACGGTCTCAGGAACTGCAAACTTGCTCGACATCCTTGACCGGGTGTTGGACAAGGGTCTGGTCATTGCCGGAGACGTGCGTATTTCGCTTGCCAATGTGGAGCTGTTGACCATCCGCATCCGTCTGCTGGTGTGTTCAGTGGACAAAGCGGAACAAATTGGATTGAATTGGTGGAAGTTCGATCCCAATCTCACGCACCAAGCGGGGCTGCCCGCTCCGCGCATGCTTCCCAGACCCGGACCGGCAACAGAGTTGCGGGCGCCTAGTGCTCCAGTCAAACGGCGAGCGGTGAAGAAGACGGCTAAGAAGAAAGTCTAAGCGGCTAGAGTAGGAAAAGCAGGAGGGTTCTGGAATGGCAGTCGAACGGCTTTCCGGCGGTTCGAGTCTGATCGACGTACTTGATCGGGTCTTGGACAAAGGCATCGTCATTGACGCCTGGGTGCGTATTTCTCTGGTCGGCATCGATCTCATCACAGTAGAGGCGCGCATCGTCGTGGCCTCGATTGATACCTATCTGAAATATGCCGATGCGGTGGGTCTCACCGGGCTGGTCTCTCGTCCCCAGTTGAGTGCGCCAGAAGAAGAGGAAATTACTACGGTGGAAACCACTCGCCGTCCGGTTCGCACGCGTCGTTCAGCCGCTCGCTAAGGAAGGCGATATCCAGGAGTGGTTGCGATGGCTTCGCCCCAGATGCGCATGCGCTCAGAGACGCCTGACCGGACGGCGAAACGTCGTCCCGCGCTTCGCCTGCTTGGCGCCGAACGCAGCGAGGAGATATTTCCCGTCCTACTGGAAGAGATCGTGGCGCTGGGCTGTCCGCGCGCACTGGTCGCGCGCGTCGACTTCGATAGCTGCGAAATCATCCCCGTGGCATCGCTCAACTGCTCCAAACTTTTCCTGCAGCGGTTTCGTGGTTCGCTCTATGCCATGGAGAACACGCCGGTCCGCGTGCTGCATAGCTTTGAGCCGGAACTGGTGCCGGGCCGTGGTACACGCATTCCTGACCTGTACTATTATCCGCTGCTATATCGCAACAAGACCGCGTGCTGGGAGGCGGAGCGCACGCGGCGCGGCGACTGCCTAGCGGTGGAGAATTATCACTCCCGGCGACCGCTACAGTTGCAGGAGCAAGTCTGCGGCCTTTGCGAGATGCGTGCCTACGCGGCCATCGTGGTGACGGAGGTAAAACGCCCGGCGAGTACGGCCGATATCGCGGATTTGAGCGCTCTCATCGAGCTGGCCAACCGCTATCTCTCCCGATTGTTCAAAGTTGAGCATTACTACAATCGCATGATGGGAATGGAAACTGTCATTGCTCAGATGCAGGCAGTGATGGAGAGCATGACCGACCCGGTCATACTTACCGACCCTCAACACCGCGTGATCACCCAGAACAAGGCTGCCGAGCGCTTCTTCAAGGTTCCAGAGGAGGTGAGTGCCGGGCGGGTGCGCGCGGTCGAGTTGAATAACCTCCTATTCTCCGCAGCGCTGTCTTCCATGGTGGTGTCGGGCACTGATTCCTCGCGTGACATGACGCTGGTGGATGCGATTGAGGGCGATGAGGTCCTGTTTGAAGCCGTGTCGGCTCCCAGCTTCGCTCCCGATGGGCGCCATACCGGCATGGTGACGGTACTACGAGACGTAACCGATTTACGCCGTGCCGATGATGAACTGCGTGCCAACTATGACCGCTTGCGCCAGGCTGAAGAAGTGGTGCGGCAGGACCGCGACCGCCTGAACCTGATCATCGAAAACGTGGGCGATCCCATTGTGGTGTGCGACCGCGATGCCAAGGTGGTATTGCTCGATCCGCTGGCGCAAGATCTGCTGGGTTCCGAGAAGGGGAGGAACGGGCTGCACGTGCGCAACCAGTCCAAGCTGGATGCCTACGTCACCAAGTTCACCTATTCATTTTCCGACCGCGAGAGCTCCCGCATCCGACTGACCCACCCAGGATCGCACCAGGAGGTGGAATATGATGCGCGCTCGGGCAAGATTTACGATGAGCGCGGCC
This sequence comes from uncultured Acidobacteriaceae bacterium, assembly GCA_963721155.1. Taxonomy (GTDB): domain Bacteria; phylum Acidobacteriota; class Terriglobia; order Terriglobales; family Acidobacteriaceae; genus Bog-257. Next base: position 902,022 of record CAVRID010000014.1, read on the forward strand.
TGGTCGCTTACACCGTAACAGTATTGCGCGACTTGACATCCGTGCGCCGCTTGGAGCAGTTGAGGCTGGAGCGGCGCATGCTGGAAATGGAAAAATTTGCCGCTGCGGGACGCTTGGCGGGCACCATCGCCCATGAGGTGAACAACCCCATGGAGGCGATCAAGAACTGCATCTTCCTGCTCACGGACCAAGTGAAGCCCGAGGCCGGTCCGGTTTACGAGATTCTGAAAGCCGAGACCGAGCGTGTGGCGCGCATTGTGCGGCAAATGCTGGGTCTCTATCGCGGCACGGAACAGGTAGGCAATGTAGATATCAATGGCGTGGTAGAGGATACGCTGCTGCTGTTCGCGCGCCAACTCGAGCGGGCCGGCGTCACGGTGCACAAGGATCTTGGACATATTCCTTTTGCCATGGGATCGGCTGATCAGATTCGCCAGGTCCTCTCCAACCTGGTGGTGAATGCCAAGGACAGCATGAGCCAGGGCGGGGCGTTGCGAATTCGCACCCGGGTTTACAAAGACGAAGTGAAGGAGATGATCTCCATCCTGGTGGCGGACAATGGAAGTGGTATCGCCGAGAACATTCTGCCCACGATGTTCGAACCCTTTGTAACCACCAAGGGAGAGCGTGGTACCGGTCTGGGATTGTGGATTGTGAAAGGCATTATCGAGAACCACGGGGGCAAGCTGCGCGTCCGCAGCAAACTGGGGAAGGGAACCGTGTTCAACATCGCACTGCCCGCAGTGCGGTAGAAAGCCTTAGCTGACATGATGCAAAGCAAATGTCACATCCTGGTCGTGGACGACGAGCCTCACGTGCTCACCACCTACCAGCTCATCCTGCAACAGCAGGGGTACGAAGTGAGTGGGGCGCTATCAGCAGAACAAGCTCGGAAGATGCTGTTAGAGCGGAAGGTCGACCTATTACTCTGTGATCTTTCCCTGGAGAGGCAGGAGAACGGATTTGATGTTGTTGAGTTCGCCCGTCAAATAGACCCGGGAATGCCGACCCTCTTGTTGACCGGCTACGCCACGCAAGAGGCGAACGACCGCGCCGATGAAAGTGGAATTCCCGTGTTGTTCAAGCCGATTGACATCAAAGAGCTGTTGCAGACGATTACTGAATTATTGAGGGACGTTCATGAGCAACGTAAGGCGACCGGCTAAGAAGCCGTCTGCTGCCAAGACGTCGAAAACGGCAAAGAAGAAGGTCAAAAACAGGGGGCCAATTCAATTGCAAGTGGCCCCCGCGCCCGAACTGGTTTCCAAACCCAAGCCGAGGATTCGCCTCACGCCGGAGCCGATTTCCGCTCCCGAGCTTCCGCAGGAAGGCCGATACGTGTATGGCATCATCCAGTCCAAGGAGCCAGTCACGTTTGGCAAGATGGGCATTGGAGGAGCGGGCCAGATGGTGTATGCGGTTACGCATGGTGACATCTCCGCCGTGGTCAGCCGCACCGGCGTCTTCATTTTCGACCCCACCCGCGAGAACGCCCTGGCCCACGAACACGTCATCGAGACGGTGATGAAAACTCACACCATCATCCCCATGAGCTTCGGAACCGTGTTCCGTACCGAAGACGACATTCGCGAGGTGCTACGCAGTATTTACCCGTCGGTGAAGGACGTCCTAAAGCAGATGGAGGGCAAGGTGGAATTTGGGCTGAAGGTTTCGTGGGACCGCGATCATATTGTCGAAGAGCTGAGGCGCGACCACGAAGAGATCCATCGCTTCCACCAGGAGATTACGCGCAAACACCTGCAATCCACTTACTTCGCCCGTATGCAGCTGGGCCGCATGATCGAAAAGGCGCTGACCGAGCGCTCGGGTGAGTATCTCCGCGAGATCTATGAAGGGTTGCGCACCATTTGCGTGGCCTCTCGCGACAATAAGCCGATTGGCGACAAGATGATTATGAACGCGGCGTTCCTGATTGAGAGGGAACGGGAGGCCGAATTTGACGCAGCCGTCAACCGCATAGCCAAGAAGTTCGGCGATCGGCTGAACTTCAAATACACAGGCCCATGGCCGCCCTACAACTTTGTGAACATCCGGCTGAAGCTGGAACCCAGCAGTGCGGGCTGAGGGAACCAATGCTCTTCCTTGATGATCTGCTGTTGTCGCCCATCACGGGATTCAAGTTTATCCTGCGTACCCTGGCGCGCGCGGCGGAAGAAGAATACACCGACGATGCTCCGATCAAGGAGCGTCTGTTGGAGTTGCAGACTCTGCTCGAAGAGGGCTCGATTAGTGAGGAGGAGTATGTGGAGCAAGAGCGGGAGATCCTCGCGGTGCTACGCGAGATTCAGGACCGCAGAATGAAAATGGCAGGAGTTACTCCCGAAGATGCCGAACGAATGGGGCGGCCGATGATGGAAATCCCGGTGCAGTTACCCGACAAGAGCCGGGAATAGGGCGCCTGTGGCCCTACTGAGAAATCCTGCGCTCCACTTGCTTATCATTTATGATGAGGTCATCCCTCGATAAAGGAATATTGGTCTTTGATGAGAGTCCCGCCCGGTGCATGCCGTCGACTGGCTCCCTTGTTGCTGATCTTCTGCTCCACGATGGCGCTTGCCTGTGAAAGCCTTCCAGCCGGCCAGACTCTGTGGATTCGTCTGAGCTCGCCGATTTCCTCCTACGACGCGAAAGCGGGTGACACCGTTCACGCTGTTCTGATCGAAGCCGTGACCTGTGGTAGCGGCGAGATATTCCCAGTGGGCACAGGGATCGATGGAAGGGTTGTCTCGGTTCGCAAAGTGGGCTGGGGCATCCGCCATGAGACTGCTGGCTTGCAGCTGCAATTCGATCGCGTGATTCCCAGCGAGGGCTCGCCAGTCACAATGTCTGCCGCGGTGGTGGAAGTTGAAAACGCACGCGAGCAGGTTTCCAAGGGTGTGATCGAGGGAGTCCGTAGCAGTGACACCCCTCAGGGGCGCATCAACAGCCGCCTGCGGCACCTGCCAACATGGAACCCTTATTCGGACGTGGGGCTAATCGTATTCAAGGCGGCCTTTCCCATCTTTCCTGAGCCGGAAATCTATTTTCCGGCTGGAACCGACCTACGGATAAAGTTGACCGAAGCAATTCCTGGGTTAGCGACGGAGCCTGAGTCATTGCCAGACCCATCAATGGAAAGTGCGGTTGATCAAAGGGACGATTCTGAGTTTGAGAGTTTAGCTCAGTCGCTTCCGCAGCATTCGACCACGGTAAAGCTGGTGGATGCGGATGTGGTGAACTTGGTCTTCGTGGGCTCGCGCCAAGAGGTGGAGTCGGCGTTCCAGGAAGCTGGCTGGAGCCCCAGTGATGCCTTCAACAGGAAGTCATTTTTCCGCGACTTTTATGCGTTTCTGAATAATAGTGGCTACCCGCAAGCGCCCATGCGGCCCTTTCTGCTGGACGGCAAGCCTGCCGACATGAACTGGCAGAAGAGCCTGAACAGTTATGCGCGCCGCGACCATCTGCGCATGTGGCAGTGGTCCGGCCCCGAGGATTCCGAGACCGTGTGGTTGAGTTCGTCAACCCATGATACGGGGGCGACGCTTTCGCTGGAGCATCACCAGTTCGTGCACCACATTACGTCCGACATTGACGAAGAACGCAGCAAGGTGATCCGCGATCTCAACGTGGCCGGGTGTGTGAAGGCCGTCCACCTGGTGCCGCGGCCTAAGATGGCGACCATCAGCCAGAATTCGACGGGCGATCTGGTCACCACCGACGGAGCGCTGGCGGTCGTGGAATTAAAGGAATGCCAGCCGATGGTACCGGGACTGGCCTCGGAAACTGCGTCAGCGCGATTCCGGCCCGGTAATCGGGTATTTCGCTATTTCCGGCGGCAGATATTGACCTTCCGCAGCGATATTTGGCGCGCCAACATTATTTATGGCGCATATGACCTGACGCGCATGAGCATTGTTGCCTGGCGGCACCACTCTGCCTCGAACACGAATCGCGAGGCGAACGCGTATCTGTTGCGAACGCAATAGACTTCGTGCGTGGCACGACGATCAGCGCGCACGCTCCTAAGTCTGCCACCGCGAGCGCAGCGGGGATTCCCTCCTCCTCAAGTGGGAAGAGAGCAGGGGTCCTTCGCCTCGCCTCGCTCGCGCAGGATGACAGGCGAAAAAGCTTTTCGTTTCCATGGTGCTCCGCAGGCCCATCCAACACTCCCAAAGAAAACAAACGCAAACGGTCGTAGAGGAGAAGCAAATCAACCACGGATTTTCACGGATTTGTTTTTTTGAGGTCTTGAGAAGAACAAAAAGTCCGCGTTCATCCGTGTAGATCCGTGGTCAGAGAATCAGGGCACGTTTGGCTTTCTACCTGTGGCACGCGTAGGATGGGTATTCACTTCAGCCGCATAACCATGAAATCAGTTCTCGCCGGATTTCTTTTTCTCGCCCTGCTGACGACGGTTTTCGCGGCGGCGCAGCAGACTCCAGCACGCCCATCGACGCAACCGGCCTCACCCCAGCAAGGCCCGCCGGGTGCACCAACCCAGGCTGTTCCCGAGCAATTAACGCCGGTGATTCCAATGCAGCCAACTCCCGCGCAGCCGGGGTCACAGCAGCCTACGACGCCGATTCCGTCTCAGGCTGGGTCGGGACAGTCTTCAACATCTCCGGACTATTCGCAGGAAGCCTACGTCACCGAGCACTATCACCAGGCAATTCGTTTTGAGAATGACGGGACGGGGCGGGACCAGCTCGACGCGCAAATCAGAATCGTCAGCGAGAGCGGCGTGCAGGCGCTGGGCCAGTTGAAGGTTGGCTACAGTGCACTCAGCGACAAGCTGGAAATCGTCTACGTGCGAGTGCGTAAGCTCGACGGAAGCGTTATTACGGCGCAAGAATCAGCCATCCAGGACCTCACACCCTTGGTCGATGCGCCGATGTACACCGACTATCACGAGAAACACATCAGCGTCCCGTCGCTGCGTCCGGGAGACGTGTTGGAGTACGAGTTCGTTCGCAGCATTACGAATCCGGTAACCCCGGGACAGTTCTGGACTAGCGTTAACTTTTCCGATAAGGGCATCATCCTCGACCAGCAGTTGGAGATCAACGTTCCTAAGGGGCGGCAGATCAAGCTAAAAAGCAAACCGGGTTACGAGCCCAAGATCAGTGACGAGGGCGACCGCCGCATCTATCGCTGGACCTACAGTCACTTGAAGGATGAGGACGAGGGCCCGTACGCAAAGAAAAAGAAGAGCCAGCACAAATCGCAAGACGAAATTCCCACGGTGCAGTTGACCACGTTTCAAAGTTGGGAGCAGCTGGGGGAGTGGTATGCATCGTTGGAACGCGACCGGCGCCAGCCAAACGATGCGATCAAAGCGAAGGCCGAGGAGTTAGTGCAGGGGAAGACGGATGACATGGCGAAGGTGAAAGCGCTATACGAATACGTGTCGCGCAACATTCGCTATGTCAGTCTTGTCGTTTGGACTGGGGCGATACCAGCCCCACGAGGCCAGCGAGGTGCTCAGCAACGGCTATGGAGACTGTAAGGACAAGAACACGCTACTGGCAGCCTTGTTGGCGGCTGAGGGATTTCAGTCGACCTCAGTGCTGATTGGGTCGCAACATGAACTTGATCCTGAGATTCCGTCTCCGTCGCAGTTTGATCACGTTATCACCCGCGTTCCGGTCAACGGAAAAGAGATTTGGCTCGACAGCACCAATGGCGTCGCTCCCTTCCGCATGTTGGCTGCTAACTTGCGCGGTAAGCAAGCGCTGGCAATTCCGCCCGATGGGAAAGCCAGCCTGGTATGGACTCCCGCCGATCTGCCGTTTGAGGGTTTCGATCACTCGATGGTCAAGGGTTCGATCAATGAAACCGGCACACTGAAGGCACATGTCTCGTTTCGCATGCGAGGTGACCAGGAGCTGTTCTTGCGTTTCATGCTGCGCCAGATTCCCGGGAACCACTGGAAAGACCTGTTTATCGGCGTTTTGCAACGGCTGGGTATGAAGGGAGTTGAGATTGACAACCTGAAGGTCAGTGATCCCAGCAATCCCGACGATCCGTTGCAAATCGATCTTGACGCCACTGCGAACAACTACTTCGATTGGTCGGCGCCGGAATCGAAAATGGGATTGCCCTTGATGCAGATGTTTCTTCCTTCAGAGGGTGACGCGGAGGACGACGACAAGACGCATCCCAAGCCTATCAAGCTGGGCGCGATTGGGGAGTCTCTTATCGAGGTTCAAGTCACGATCCCGGCGAAGTATGCCGTCCACCTGCCAATCGGAGTCGAGGTCAAGCGCGACTACGCTGAGTATGTCTCCAGCTACAAGTTCGAGGCCGGGCAGTTGACGGCGGTGCGCACGCTGAAGCTGCTCAGCCGGGAACTGCCGGTAGCGCGACGAGAAGATTATGCCGCCTTCCGGCGCGCGGTGGCAGCCGATGAGGCGCAAGAAGTCTCGCTGGACAACAAAGTCGCCAGGGACGGCTGGAATCGGCGCCAACGAGAGCGCTGACGATTTGAACGAGTCCGCGCTTCAAGCGCTCAAGAACAATAACTACCAACTGGCGATCGATCTTTTCCAGCGCGTGTTGAAGTTGGAGCCAAAGCATAAAGACGCATGGAACAATCTAGGTCGCGCCTACCTGGGGCTCAATCAGACGGATGAGGCTATCAAGGCGTTCCAGAAGCAGATCGAGATCGACCCCTACGATCAGTATGCTTACAACAATATGGGGCGGGCTTACGAACGCCAGGGGAAATACGACGAGGCGATCAAGCAGTATCAGAAGCAAATTGAGGTGAACCCGCTGGACCAGTATGCACACGGAAATCTTGGCGAGGTGTACATAAGGCAGAAGAAATTTGCGGAGGCCGTTCCAGAGCTGGAGAAAGCAGTAACGCTTCAGCCCAAGAATCCCGTCCTGCTGATTTCGCTGGGACAGTCGTATATCGCGACCAACCAGACTGACAAAGGGATGGAGCAATTTGAGAAGGCCATCAGTGTCTCGCCCAGCCCGCTTACCTGGAACAACATTGCGTATTCCCTCGCGGAGCAGAATGTTCAACTGGAACGCGCGGACAAGTACGCCGATGCGGCGATCGATGCGATGCAGACGCAACTGCGCGACGTCAGGTTGGATAGCCTCCGGTTGCAGGACTTAGCCGCCGCGCTCTTCCTGTACGAGATTTGGGATACCAAGGGGTGGATCGCGTTCAAGCGCGGGGACCTCGACACGGGCGGAGCAGTACATCAATGCGGCGTGGCAGGCCAGCTGGCAGTGGGACCATCGGCGAACACCTGGGCGAAATTTATGAGAAGCAGGGCAAGCGGGAGCAGGCGATTCGTGTTTACGTCGACGCGCTGGCCGGCGATCCGCCAAGCGATACTGCACGTGACCGCCTGACGGCGCTTGGAGTCAGCAAGGGTCTCGACCACAAGATTGAGGAAGCGCGCCAGGAAATGCAACGCGAGCGCACGACGGCGCTCGGGACATCGGGCAAGGGAAGCGCTCAGTTCTACCTGCTGATATCACCTTCGAAGGTGGAGCAGGTGAAGTTTATCAAAGGAAGCGATGGGCTGAAGAGCCTGTCCAACGTGCTGCAGAAAACCAACGTGGGAATAAAATTTCCGCCCGCTGCAGAAGTACGCGTGGTACGGCGAGCCGTCGTGACTTGCGGAACGACGACGGCGAGTCCATCGGCGACTACTGCCGCCGGCAAAGGGAAAGCCCCGGTGGCCACGGTGGGAAGCCAGGATTCGCAGGGACCAGCAGCGCCGTGCACTATCGAGCTTCTGCCTGCTGAGTCCGTACATACCTTGGACTGAGGAGTACGCCAGGCCAGATCGAGGTCGATCATTTCGCGGTAAAATGTAAAGAGTCACGAGCTGAGGCTTGCAATGAACGACCTCCGATACCCCATTGGCAAATTCGAGTGGATCCCGCTTAGGGATGAAAGTGCAATGGCCAAGGGCCGCGCGCAGCACATCGAGGTGCTGTCCAAACTGCCGGCGCAGATGCGCGCCGCGGTTCGAGATTTGAGTCCTGAACAGCTCGACACACCTTATAGGCCAGAGGGATGGAGCGTGCGGCAGGTAGTGCATCATGTCCCCGACAGTCACCTGAACGCGTACATTCGCTTCAAACTGGCGCTTACCGAAGACGAGCCGACCATCAAGCCGTATCGCGAAGACGCGTGGGCCAAGCTGCCTGACGTGGTCACCACGCCAATCGAGGTTTCCCTGCAAATGCTGGCTGCATTGCACTCGCGGTGGGTCAATTTGTTGGTAGCGATGAAGCCCGCGGACTTTGCGCGCACACTGAAACATCCGGAGCGTGGATTGCTTTCGCTTGACGAAATGCTGGCAATGTATGCCTGGCACTCGCAGCATCACCTGGCGCACATAACGGCATTGCGTGAGCGCATGAAGTGGAAGCAGCGTGTGGCAGCCGCAGCAAGCATCTCGTCCTAGAAAGTGAAAGAGAATCCTACTCGGCGCCGAGCCGCCTGGCTTAGCTCTTCGCCATTCGGGCTAATTCTTGTCGCCCTGGATGCCACTGCACTGGTTGTTTAAAAAAATTCCTCGCAATCACGAAAAAAGATTTTCCGCGCAGAACGGCTATTGTCACAAACCAGTCATGGGACAAGTGCGCCCGGAGTGGGGACGAATGCACGGGTTTATTATGCGGAATGCAAATCCCCGCAATTGATGCGGGTTGCGCTCACGTCGGTGTAAGAGTCGCGTCCAATGTGCGACTCAGAAAGTTCTGCAAGGTGTGAACTTTCTAAGCGCGTGCAACGTATACCGGTGAAGAAAATTGGAGGAGGAGTGCGGAAGCGCGCTCCGTACCGAACCAGAAACTTAGGGGTCAAACAGAATGTTTCGCCCGCGGTTTGGCGGCCCAGGCGAGATCATCTTGAGGGAGGCTTGGAAACCAATCCCTGTTGCTGTTTAACCCCGGTGTCACATTCTATGCAACCCGGCGGGAAACGCAAGCGTTTCCTGCCGGCGCGGGCCGCCAGAGCGAACTGTCAAAAAGGAGATGGCAATGACTCGTATTCTGGCTCCCCTAACTGTATTGGTCCTCGCGCTGGGCATGTCAATCAGCGCTCTTGCGGGATCAACCAAGACCGACAACATCAGCCTTTACCACGATGCTCAACTAAACGGTACAACCATTCCTGCTGGCGATTACACCGTCAAGTGCGAGACCAACGGCACCAATGCCCAAGTCAAGTTCATCAGGAACGGAAAAGAAGTGGCAAGCGCTAGCGGACAAGTGAAAGACCTCGGTAACAAAACCCAGCGCGCACAACTCGTGCTGCAAAATGGCTCGATCCAGGAAGTCGATTTGGCCGGCAGCAAAACCGGTGTCACCTTCGATTCGAGCATGGCGAATGCCGGCAAGTAGTAGTCCGTTGCGTTGTGGCCAAGAGGCGCTCCGGGAAGGAGCGCCTTTATTGTTTCGGCTGTCGAAGGAGCTGATGCTCCGCATGTGGTCGTCACCTGCTCATTAGCATCCCTTCAGGAGTTCTTAGTGGAGGGATTTAGGTACCAGGGAATATTGATGACCGTAATTCTGGAGTTTTCCTTGAGGTTGAGAATGGCCTTTAGCAACTGAGAGCGGTTGTTGTGAAGCAGGAAGTTATACCAGTGGTTCTCAATCAGTTCCGGGACAAGAATCGCGATGTGGCAATTTGAATTTTCAGCTTGTACCTTCAAGGCGTACTCAACGATCGGCCTTACAACGAATCGAAAGGGAGATTCGAGCACAACCAAGTCAGGTACAGGAAGCTGGGCGTTCCTGGCAGGCGCTTCCACGATCTCACTCCACCGCTCCCGAAGGTTCTTATCCTCCTCCTCCCCGCACTCAACATGAACAAAGCTGACTTGTTTTGAGATCGACCATGCGAAGCGCAGGGTCTTCTCAGATACGGTGCTCCATCTTCCAATTGGAATCAGGACGATTGGTGGGCACAGGTCCTGGGTATTCACCGGCTTGTCGAGCGCAGTTGCGCGCTCTACGCGCTGATAATGGTGGTGGACCGAATACATCATCGTCATCAAGGCCGGAATGAGCAGCACCGTAATCCAGGCGCCCTGGGTGAACTTGGCGACCAGGACCACGGCTACGGTAATGCCTGTTGCAAGGGCGCCGATGGCATTGATAGCCATGCTTTTTCGGGCGCCGCGTCCGCCGTTCTTCTTCCAGTGCATCACCATGCCGGCCTGGGAAAGCGTAAACGCGAGAAAGGCTCCGACCGCGTACAACGGAATCAGCCGATCGGTGACCCCGCGAAAGATCGTTAGCAAAACGCCAGTCAGAATTGCCAGCGCGTAAATACCAGGCGTAAACACCAAACGTCGTCCTCGCAGGGTGAGCGCGTGGGGTAAGTATCCATTTTCTGCGATGGCACGAGAGAGACGGGGAAAGTCAGCGAATGCAGTATTTGCAGACAATGACAGAACAATCAGGATGGAAATAATGCTGATCCAGTAGAACGTACCCTGACCGGTGATGGCCGCAATGAGCTGGGACAAAACACTCTTATAGCCTGCTTCTCCTGGCGTAGTCGCAGCTACTCCGTAGGCGGGGCAGAGATAGCCGATACCGCCAAGCATCACCATCAGGGTGGCGATGATGATGGTCAGCGTCAGTCGGGCATATTTGTCCGTGGGCTCACGAAACGCCATCACTCCGTTGCTGACAGCTTCAACTCCAGTCATCGCCGTGCAGCCGCTTGCAAAAGCCCTCAGGAGGAGCCATGCGCCGACCGCCGCCGTTGTGCCGGACAATTTTACCGGCGCGACCACTGGAACGGGATGGCCTCCCGCGAGCACGGTTTTCGCTATACCAATCGCGGTCATTGCTAAAAGGCAAGCGATGAAAAGATATGTCGGAAGCATGAAGACGCCGCCGGCCTGCTGCACTCCACGCAGATTCACGATAGTGAGAAGCACCAGGATTCCCAGGCACATGAGGAGCGTATAAGTTTGTAACGAGGGAACCGCCGATACCAGAGCACCCACGCCTGCCGAGATGCCCACCGCCGCCGTCAATATGTAGTCGATCATGAGCGCCGCTGCGGCAAGAAGCCCGGGCCAAACTCCGAGATTCTGGCTGGCGACGGTGTAAGAGCCGCCGCCTTGCGGATAGGCAGAGATAGTTTGGCGATAGGAAAAGTAAACAATGCCGAGCAAGACGATAATGCTTAGGGTGATCGGCCAAATGTAGCGAACGCCCGCCATTCCGAGAGGAATCAGCACCGTAAGGGCAGCCTCCGGCCCATAAGCGGCCGAACTGAGGGCGTCGAGCCCAAACACCGGCACCCCCCTTCCCGGTCCGATCCGCTCGGCTTTTTCCTCTTCGGTCGCCAATGGACGTCCGAGGAGTATGTTAACCAGATCCATGTAGTCCTACTAATGTAATGGCTTCATCCCTGCTTGAGTGCAGCCTTCTTGGGTACCGAATACGCAGGAGGCTGAAAAGACAACCGGCCTCATGGGGTATAGGAAAGTCTGGGCCACGCAAGATTGTTTGATGCCGAAAATCGGCAAGCCCGTCGGATAGGTAACAGTAAGGACCTTAGCGGTACAGCTAAACCTGTGCTCTTTCAAAGCGGACCTGCATCGATCGCGGAACCCCTAACAAGACACCGGCTACGCCGTCGCTGCGGTCAGGCGTGATTGCTCTTCGTGGAAGCGCACTGACACCAGCTTCGAAACTCCCGGTTCCTGCATGGTGACGCCGTAGAGAACCGGCGCCATGCCCATGGTGCGTTTGCTGTGGGTGATGATGATGAACTGGGTTTGTATGCTCATCTCGCGAATCAATTCGGTGAAGCGACCGATGTTGGCCTCGTCGAGCGGAGCGTCCACTTCGTCGAGAATGCAGAACGGGCTGGGCTGATACTGGAAGATGCCAACCAGCAGCGCCAGCGCGGTGAGCGCCTTTTCGCCGCCGGAGAGCAGCAATACGTTTTGCAGCTTTTTGCCTGGAGGAGAGGCGACCACGTCGATACCACTTTCCACCGAGTTCTCGATGTCGGTGAGGCGCATGAAGCCCTGGCCTCCCCCAAAGAGCTTGCTGAATGTTCGCGAGAAATTCTCGTTGATGATGTTGAACGCTTCTTCAAATTTCTGCCGCGAGACGGTGTCAATTTCCTTAATTGTGTTCTGCGTGTTCTCGATGGACTGCAACAGATCCAGCCGTTGGGTTTCCAGGAATTCGTGACGTTGCGCGATTTCCTTGTACTCCTCCAGCGCCATCATGTTTACCGGACCCATGTTGTCCAGCCGGGTACGCATTTCTCGATAGCCCTCTTCTTCGCTGGACAATTCCTCAGCGGCGACGCGGGGCAGGGAATCGTCGGCCATCAGCTCATGCGGCTGCTGGCTCAGTTCCTGCACGCAGGTCTCTGACATGTGCTGCACATCGGATTGCACGCGCGCCTGGGCGGCGGAAAGTTCGCCGCGACGATCGCGGGCGGCGTCGAGCGCCTCGCGGGCTGACTTGAGTGCCTCTTCCAATTCCACGATGCGCACGCGGACGGTCTGCAACTCGGCTTGCAGTTCGCGATCGCGAGTGTGCGCGAGTTCGCGCTCCGTGGTCCAGGCGACTACCTGCTCCGCGAGACGCACGTTCTCGGCTTCGCGTTGGTGCTTTTCCGCCGCCGACGACTCAAGTTGCGACTGCAACTTCGCCAGCTGTGCCGAAACTTCCGACACCATGCCTTCAAGGCGCTGTACCGTGGTGACCGCTCCGCGGCGCCGTTCTTCCAAGGTCGCAACGTGCGCGCGAACCTCGCTGGCTACTTGGGCCGCTTCGTCGCGCCGCAAGCGCAGGCCCTCGAGGCTGCTCTGGGCGGCCTGCATTTCCAGCTCAAGTTGGCGCCGCTGTTCTTCTTGCGCCGACAACTCGGCGCTTTGTTCCGCGATGAACGCCTGTTGCTGGTTGCGCTCCTCGCCGACGCGCCCCAGTTCGCGCTCGTAGGTGGAAAGCCGCTCGCGAACGCGGACCATCTCCGCTTCGAGCTGGCGAAGCGTGTGGCCGGAGGTCATCGCCTGTCGCTCGCCATCGCGCTTCTCCTCCTCCAGGCGGTGCCGTAGTCCGGTGAGTTCGAAGATCTCGCGTCCGAGTGCCGCGACGCGTAACTCTTCGTCGGCCATGGCGCGCTCCATCTCGCCCATCTGCTGCAGCACCTCGCGCAGTTCGCGCTTCATGGAGAGCGGACCCTGGCTGCGTTGCTTGCCACCGGTCACGGTGACGTTGTGGAAGCACTCACCTGACTTGGAAAGAAAGAAGGCATCCGGATTTTCCAGCGCGAGGTTGCGACCGGCGCTGGCGTCGGGCACGATGTAGCCATTGCCGAGCTTCGGAAGAATCACTTCCAGCGACTTGCCGAAGCCATTGAGTACGCGAATGCAGTGCTTGAGCGGTACAACGCTATCGCCGTGTGCGACCTGGTGTGTGGATTCGTCGAAGAGAAACGAGAACTTCGCCTGTGAATCTTCGGGATGGACCAGGAACGTGGCGCGACCATCGACGTCGCTGCGCAGCAGCCGCAGACCTTCGTCGGCCGCGTCCCACGACTTCACCACAATGTAGTTCAGTTCATCGCGCAGAAAGTCGTCAACCACATGCTCATAGCGGTCTTCCACTTCCAGAAAGTCGGCGAGCACGCCCACCGGTGCAAGACCTTCCTTCATCGCGCCCGAGGTGAATAGCTTGCGTACCGACTCGGTGGTGTAGCCATGCTCGGTGATGACGGCTTCCAGTGAACTCCGCTTGCCCATCGCGGTGGCGTACTCGGCACGTAGCGAATCCAGATGGCGCTTGCTGGCAGTTTCCCTAGCGCGTTTCTCCTCAAGTCTTTGGCGCGTCTCGTCGATCTGGGTGGCCAGCGCAACTACGCGTTGCGATGCAGACTCAAACTCCAGCCCGAGTTGGCCCTGCTGGCCGCCGAAGGTTTCCAGTTGCAGCACGGCGGCGGCGGTTTCGTCGTGCAGACGTTGCGCCTCGCGATTGAGCGCGGCAATGCGTTCCTCGGCTTGCGTGATGCGATTGCGCACCGCGGAAGTCCCGGAGACGGCGATCAGGATGGCATCGCGACGCTGTTCCTGTTGACGCTCCACCTCCAACAGCGATGCCGCGGCGACCGAAGCCTCTTGCTGCCTGGTGTGCGATTCCTGCTGAGCACGGGCGACATCGACTTTGGCCGATTCGAGCGTGGCACGATTGGCTTCCAATTCCTGCTGTAAGCGAGCGACTTGCGCTTCGGTGTTTGCGGTCTCTGCCTGAGCTGCGGCGGTGCGCGCATCGAGTTCGGCACAGCGCTCGTCGTTGGTGCGGCGGCGAGCAGCGGCGCGGTCGATCTCCAGCGAAAGCGTGTTGAGCCGTTCGCGATTCTCTTGCGACTCGCGCTCGATGGCGTAGCCACGCTGCGTGCGCTCGCCATGTTCGCCTTCCATTTGCAGCACCGCCTCGCTTTGCGCGTGCATGGCATCGCCGATTTCGGTGAGTTGCTGCTCGAGCAGGGAAGCCTCGGCATCAAGCTGCGCAAACTTGCTAACCAGCAGCACGCGCAGCTTGGCGCGCATTTCGTCGCGCAGCTTGGCGTAACGCTCGGCCTTCGACGCTTGCCGCTTCAGCGAATTCATCTGGCGACTGACTTCGTCGAAGATGTCGTTGATGCGGGCGAGATTTTGCTTCGCGTCTTCGAGGCGCGCTTCCGCCAGACGCTTGCGCGTCTTGAACTTGGTGATACCCGCAGCCTCTTCGATGATGGCGCGGCGGTCGGTGGGCTTGCTGCTGAGGATCTGACCGATGCGGCCCTGTTCGATGATGGCGTAGGACTCCGGGCCGAGACCGGTGCCCATGAAGATGTCCTGGATGTCGCGCAGGCGGCAGAGCTTGCCGTTGAGGAGATACTCACTTTCGCCGGACCGGAACAGGCGGCGCGTGATCGTGATCTCGCCGGCCTTGAAGGTGCGCTTGAATTTGCGGCGGCGAATCTTCAGCACGACATGCGGAACGACAGCATCGTGAGAAGCCTCGGCTGCGGTCGGGGACGTATCTTCGTCATCATTCTGACCGGGCCGCACTTCATCGGAATAGCGCTCGACATCGTCGGCTTTGGCCGCACGCACGGCCGATTCATCCCAATCATCCACGGGGAGATCATCTTGAATGTCGATCTCGGGCTCAACCACGTCGCCGTAAATTTCAGGATCGACCAGCGTGAGCGACACCTCGGCCATGCCGGTCGGCTTGCGTTCGCGCGTGCCCGCAAAGATGACGTCCTGCATGTTGACGCCGCGCAGCAGTCGTGCCGATTGTTCGCCCAGCACCCACGAGATGGCGTCGGAAATGTTCGACTTGCCGCAGCCGTTCGGACCGACGATGGCGGCGATGCCCTCGCCTTGGAAGCGAAGGTCGGTGCGGTCGCAAAACGATTTGAAACCGAGGATTTGCAGCTTCTTCAGTTTGAGCAAATGCGCACTCCGTTCGGATAGGGCTGGGCCGGTTGGGCCAGCGCCATCCGCGATTTCCTCTCGACCCGACGTGAATTGCCATGCCAACTGTACTTTCGAAGGCGAGGAGGGGTCAAGATGTAAAACACTATATTTGGGGCCATCCCTGTGGAAGCCACATTATATTGCACCATGCGCGCAGCAAATGACCAGAAATTGGACGCGCTAGGGGAGGATATGGAGGTGGGGAGGTCGCCGGAGCAGCCTTCAGTCTAAAGACCGCCTACGCCCGATTCAAGCTCAAACCCGCGGGAGTGCCTTATCCGTTAACCGGACGCCGCCGCCGCGGTCCAACTCTCGCTCCCATCCACCGCGGCACCGATCGCACCAGCGTGGCGTTGAGCAAAATCGAAATCAGCGACGCCGCCAGCACCGCGTAGTAAAACTCGTCGCCGACCAGCGCATTGGCGTGCGCCACCTGCACCAGGATGAACGAGAACTCCCCAATCTGCGTCAGTCCGGTCCCGACCAGCGCCGCCGTCTTCAGCGGATACCCAAACATCTTCACCACGCCCGTCCAGATCGCGAACTTGCCCACCACGACGAGCGCGAGTATCGCAATCAGCAGCCCCGGCTCACGCACCACCGCCCGCGGATCAATCAGCACTCCCACGGTCACGAAGAACACGGCGACGAACGCATCGCGCAGCGGCATCAGTTGATCGAGCGCGCGATGCGCATAATCCGAACCGCTTACAATCAGTCCGGCGGCAAACGCGCCCAACGCCAGCGACAGCCCCACCGCCTCGGTCAGCGCCGCGGTGCCCAGGCAGACAGCCAGCAGCACCAGCAGAAACAGCTCTTTATTATTGGAGCGCGCAATTCCCGCCAGCGCGCGCGGCACCAGGTACACCGCCAGAAATCCGATGGGCGCCAGGATGAGCGCCGCCTTGCCCAGCGCCTGCGCCACGCCCAGCACGTGATGCGGCGTCAGGCTCGCCAGCACCGGCATCAGAATGGTGAGCACCACCACCACCAGGTCTTCCACCAGGGTGATGCCGATCATGATTTTGCCGTGTTGCGATTGCAGTTGCCCGCTGTCAATCAGCAGTCGCGACAGCACCATGGTACTGGCGACCGAGACGATCATCCCCACCACCACGCCTTGCAGCGCGCCCCAGCCCAGCAGCAGCCCACGCCTTCGCCCAGCAGCGCCGACAGCACCACGCCCACCGGAGCGCCGATCAGCGACACCCACTTCACTTCGCGCAACTCTTCCAGCGAGAACTCCAGCCCGATGGAGAACATCAGGAAGACGACGCCGACCTCGGCGACAATCTGAAAGGTGTGGGCTTCGCGCACCGCCGGACCCGGGCGTGAACGGGCTGAGAAAAATTCCCGCCAGCACATAGCCAAGGATGAGCGGCTGGCGCAACCGCCACGCCAGCGCGCCTCCGAAGATGGCGGCGATGAAGATGTACGACAGCTCTTTGAAGATGACGGAGTGTTCGGTCATGCTCTGGAATCCGAGAATTGCAATCTCGGTATCCTAGCAGGACGCTGACAAGTCAGGTTCAATGGCCGAGAGCGACAGTCGGGCATAGTTCTCCCACCTAGGGTTGGTTTGTCATCACGAGCACAGCGAAGGATCTGCTTTTATCACGCAGGTGCGCTAGCCTTCTCGTTCCAGTCCAGCCCGCAGGGCGAAACAACCGTAGCCCAGGACGTGAGTCCTGGGTCAGCATGTGAAGATTGAGATCGAGTCCCTTCAGGGACGACACATTCCGAAAATGTGGGTATATGTCGATCATCGCTATCTGAAGCCGTTCCCGTATAGTTTCCAGGAACTAGAGTCAAGAAACTACCACCTAAGCGCTAACTATAAAAGAATTATTTCAATTCTGTTAAAAACTTCTTGACATACTAGAAGAAGTGGTTACACTATGGCTTCACCTTTCAGCCGAGAAATTCCGCTAGTCGGCTACACACACGTACGACACCTCGTGACCCTTTTCGAGGCGTGGGCCATCAAGCATTTAGCTGGTATAGATTCAGGCAGGGAACTTCTGCATGGTATCCGCAGATTGTTTCGCGGAGCGGCAGCAGTAAAGAAGCCTTTCCCCTGGGCCCTACTGAAGTCAGCGCCGCTCTCGCCGTCCTTGGCTCTCCGCGGCGTTGCTAGTCCAATCTCCTTTTTTTGAGTCAAGGCACCGGTACTCAGCATTTTAGGATCGCATTCGCCGTTCTACGGTCATGCGCCTGTTTCCCGGATCAGTTTTTCCCTGAGACTGGTTGGGCAGGTGCAATGTCCGTGAGGTTCCTGTTGTGGGATTGAATTGCTGCGCGGCAACTCTTGGCGATGCGGTAGCACGACTCCAGAGACTCAACACCCGCGCCGAGAAGCGCCAAATAAGGAGACTACCCATGGCCAATCAATCCCAGATCGAACCCACCCCCAATCCAAAACAGTCAACCAAGCGAGTGATTGCGGCAAGAATCAAGGTGCTCCGGCTGTTGTGCCGTCGCGGCCATGGCTTTGTTCGCTCTCGTTGGAACCGTCCATGCCGATATCCTCGTGTCAAACCATGATCATGGAGTGGTCGACAAATACATACGACGACGGTAGATCTCAATACTCGCAGCTTTCTCAGCGGAGTCGCCATACTGCCGAGGGCGTTCAATGTGTAAAGCTTTCGAACAATGAGAATCTACGTGGCAAGCCTCAGCACTCCTGGCTACATCACGGGTCTATAACTTGACCACGGGGGACGCATTTGTCGGCGGAGGATTTTACTATCACGGGTGCCAGGCGCTATCGTGGCCCTCGCGTTGGATTCAAGTACCAGCGTCAACGTGCTCTATGCGGCTGACCCTAATAACCGCCGTATATGGGCCGTGAATGTTCCCGTTAGCCCTGGCGCGTCCCTGCACACCTGCGGGTAATTGCTAGCGCCAGCACGGACTGGTCGCGCGACGTAGTTGTCGGCCCCGATCACAATGTTTACGCGACGGATAGAGGTCGTCCTTCCCTAGGCGCTGCAAGCAGTTCGCCCCGGTCCCGCCCCCGCCTCGGCTCTGGAGCCCCGGGACTGGGTCTGTTATCATTCCGGGCACCAGCTATGGCACGCATTCCTTCGCAAACGCTGGGGCAATGATCTTTGACGGCGGCGGCAATCTTTGGGTGACGAACGTTAACTATGGCTCTGACAGTACGGATGCCATCTTTGAGTTCGCCCCGCTATATCCCGGCTCCTCCACGTTCGGATTCTTGAATTTTACTGGGCCGCACTCTTGGCGTAGGTGCCGTTCCCCTAGGCATGGATATCAGCCCTAAGAATCCGCCCGGCGTCCGTTCATAGATTCCTGCAAAGGCTGCATTGTGATTGCCGAGTTCTACGGAAAGGGCGCCTCGATGTGGGTACGGAGACTGTGGATCAGATTGATCCGACGACTTGCACGGGAACAACCCTCGCCAGTCCTGGGACCTGTCAGTTCTATGCACCAACCCCATTTATTCCAGGCAATATGACCACTGGCCGGCCGAAGTACGTGCGATTCACCGAGAACTGCAACGACAGGGGTTTTGTCGAGATTTGTAAGATGTCGTGCCTCGACGGACCCGGTCAGGGGGTACTTCTATTTTCACGGCGACGAATTCGGGGTTCAGTACAGTGGTCCACTCTCGATTCCTGTTAACGCCTGCTCCGGACCTATCCAGATCCCCAACGGTACGGTAACCATTCACGAAACCCAGACAGCTCGGTATCGAGGTCAGCGACATCGCCGCCTACTATTACGATTACCGGGGCTACCAGATCAGCGCCCTGCTGTCCTTCAACTTGCCGTTTCAAACTGGGAACGTAGATGTGGTATCAGGCGATGTCTCGACCGAAACTGTCGCTGGCTTTACGAATTGTGCATCCGGGCCGGGCGAGCTGAAAATGTGTAAGGTCGCTGGTCCGGGTGTCATGGTCGGAACGCTATTTTCGTTCACGGCAAGTGGCGACCCAACGGTGTATCAGGTGCCGGCAGGCCCCGCGCCGGAAGGCTACTGCGTGGTAGGTAAGTCGTACCCGGTTGGGACGCCAGTGCTAGTTACAGAGCTTCCCCAGACGGGGTATAAAGTGTCGAACATTACGGTAGCTCCAGCGGACAGGGGCGGTATGCAAACCTCCAACTCCACAATTGCCATCATCGACAGTGGCACGACCGAAGTGACCTTTACAAACATCCCGAGCGGGGGAGCCGCATGTGTGGGTGCTTGTGGGGTGCGTTAAACATTGCTGAGTGGCCCATCCTAGCCTTTGAGGGTGCCCCACCCAAGCTTCCATTGCTTGGGTGGGGATTTTCTTTGCCATCGGTCACTGTCATTGAGAGCGAAACTGAGGACGGGTGGGAAATCTGTGTTTCAAGCGAAATCCAGCCTCATCGCAGTTTCACACCGCGTGTATAGGTCATGGGTGGAGTACGCCTTCAGGCGTACATAATTGTGCGGAGTTGTTGGATCGCGCTTTAGCTGCCTGAGGTAATGTTTTCCGTCACCTCGGCGGCTAGACTAAAGCCGTCTCATTTTCGAATCCCAATTTCACCGCTGAAGCGGTGCCCCACCCTACACAGCAAGTGTGAAAATGCCCTAGGCAACCAGAGGACGCACATCGCGCTCAATGGTGCGCTGCAGTGCGTCTTGTGCGACCTCAAGATCGTAGCTGGACTGGGCATTCAGCCAGAAGCGCGCACTGGTGTTGAAATAGCGCCCCAGCCGCAGCGCGGTATCGGGAGTGATGCCCCGTCGCTCGTGCACGATCTCGGCAATACGGGTCACGGGAACATGCAGGTCGAGTGCCAGCCGGTTCATGCTGATGCCCAGCGGCTTCATGAAATCTTCGCGCAGAATTTCGCCGGGATGAATGGCCGGAAGTTTTTCAGATTTCGCCATGTTCCCTCCTAGTGATAATCCACAATTTCCACGTCGTGGGCATCGCCATTGCGCCAGACAAAGCAAATACGCCACTGGTCGTTGATGCGGATGCTGTGCTGCCCTTCTCGATCGCCTTTCAATGCTTCCAGGTGATTGCCCGGTGGAGACCTCAAATCACGTAATTCGGCGGCGATATCCAACTGCCGCAACTTTCGCTGGGCCACGCGTTCGAACCCACGAAACCGTTTGACTCGCTCCCGGCCGTGAAGCTGTTCGGTCTCCCGCGACCGGAAAGACTTGATCACCATCTCAGCGTATAACGCTTGACGTTAAATGTAAAGCGGGTGCCCCGGGTTGGGCTGAACTGGGAGTGGAGCAGCTTCCGGGGGTACGCTTGCGGCGAGGGGGTTTGGTAAAGGTAAACTGTCAGGAGTGGCCGCGGATGATCCAGTTATTCCACTGCACGCGCCCACTCATTCGAAACCCGCGAATGAGTGGGGCACCCGGCTCGCAAACATTCACCTACGACTCGTTGAATCGGCTGTATACTGCCGGAACCGCCGCCACGTGGGGTGATATCTACGGCTATGACAGCCGGGGAAACCTGTTGTCGAAAACCGTTACTCGAGGAAGTGCCGAGTCTTGTCGAACGCGGCAGACTCGAACAACCACATGGTTGGTTCCCCGTATGATGCGGCCGGTAACATGAACCTATACAATACCTTCAACTCCGAGAACCAGTGGACGCACCAATCGACGTACAATATTTCTTATCTCTATGACGGAGACGGACAAAAGGTAGAGTCTTCCGGAGGAGCGTCGGGAAGCAGAATCTACTGGTACGACGAGGCCGGACACGTGATTATGGAGTCCATGCAGGGCGGCAGCGGCTTTCTCAACGAGTATCTGTACGTGGGCGACCTGCGCGTCGCGCGGGTCGCTAACCTCGGCCCCATCTACTACTATTACGGCGATCACCTGGGCACGGCCCGTCTAATTACCGATGGCGCCGGGAACAAGTGCTATGACGCCGACTACTTTCCCTGGGGCGGCGAGCAGCATGTGTACGCCAACACCTGTCCGCAGAACTACAAATTCACCGGCAAAGAGCGCGACCCAGACATGAGCGTCTGACTACTTCGGGGCACGCTTCTACCGCTACACCATGGCACGCTTCTACTCGCCGGACTGGTCGGCGTCAGTCGAGCCGGTTCCCTACGCCAAGCTCGACAATCCGCAAAGCCTGAACCTGTACACCTATGTCGTGGATAATCCGCTAAGATACACAGACGCAGATGGTCACGACATGGAGGGCGCGGGTGGCTCAGATAGCGTCTCCGGGACGGCAGACACTGGCCAGGGAGCGCCCGGAGATCCGGCGCAAAATAAGACCCAGACCCAAACCCAAACCCAGCAAAGTCAGCAGGACCCCAACCAGCCGGTCTTGATGGCGCAAAACCGCACACCAGCTACAGGGACACCTGACACGACCGTCACGCTTCCTGGGCAAGGCGGGAACAGTACGGATAGAACCTACGGTCCAGATGGGCGTGCCGTTAAAGATGTCGATAGTGGCCACGACCACGGGGCGGGCGACCCACACGCGCACGATTGGGATTGGAGTAAGAATCCTCCCCGCCAACCTGGTCGACCGCTCACTCCGGATGAAGCAGCCGGCAAGAAGCAGGGATCGACGATGATGGACAAAATGAAATCGATCACGCCAGGGCCGATACTGAAGTTGGGAACGGCGGGAGTGGTTATATACATCATCATCGACGAAGGATCGAGGCTCTACCCTCCGAGAAATCTGGTACCTGTACCCTGAGTTCCACTATGAACACTCAAACAATCGACGCAACGATACAGCGATTCAACGCCATTCGGTGGCACGACTCCAAGCTGCTCGGCCTGTCTTTTTACAGGACAGATTCGGAGGAGCAGGTGAGAATCTCCCTCCAACTACTCGGGGAGGGAGGCGTTCTGACGCCAACCGAGATAGTCTTCACGGGAAGCACGTACGTCGCCCTGGAAGTGGACCTGGAAGGCAAACGGGTGTGTGCTGACGACATCTCTGGTGCGGAGTGTTACGCCTCGTCCAAGTGGACACGGACTCTATCGGAGCGGAATCCACACGACAGCTTTGAGGGATACCTGCACTTTGAGATCGGACTGATTCCACCGGGCGGCACGATCAATATCCTGGCTACGGATTTTTTGTTCAAACCGCCCGTCTCAACGTGACCGAGCTGCTGCGATTCTGACCCGCCGCGTGAGTAGGTGCTGGCCGTGTTCCTAGGCGGACAGGGCGAGCGATCCGGGAGCGGGTGAGGGCCAGTGCCAGTCGCCCGCCTTTGGTGAGAGGGTGCCCGTCGGGGGGCATCAAAGCACCGACTGCAGCAGTTCCCGGCGAGTTGATGAGGGAATTACATGTCGAGCAGTCGCTGGGGATGGTTCCGCAATGAAGCTGACGATTGGGAGGTCATTCCTATTAGGAGCCGTCCTCGGCGAGTTCTTTGCGATCGTCGTTGGCGTAATTCTGCTGTTGCCATTTCCTTTCTCTCACGCCTTGCACATAGACCTAATAACTATAGGTGCCTGGCTGTGTCCGTTCTATGTTTTGATGTTTATGACTCTGGTTCACAGCATCGGCGCAGTGGTGGCAATCAGCCTTATTGGGAACGCGATGCTGTTCGGGGGGATTGGGGTACTAGTACGATTTGTCTGTAAGCTTCTGCAGATAGTTCTCGCGCGGCGAGTTCGTCCGGGGTTTCATCATGGCTGAACATACCGGCTGCCCCAACACATTCGCGGGTTTCGAATGTGTGGGATACCACGAAACAACTGGAGGCGACCTCGCCGAGACTGGCCGTTATGACAATCCATTCCCACTCATTCCAATGTCAGGAATGAGTGGGGCACCTGACTACTGACTACTGACAACTGACTACTGACTACTGTTCCTCGCCTCAGGACCGCACCTGCGCCAGAATCGAATGCACCACGTTGAGGGTGTGCGGCGCGGCGAAGATTTCTTTTAGTTTGTCCTTGAAGTCGCTCTCGGAGGCGGATGGCCCGCCCTTTCGACTACCACTATTTGGTTGTTCTAAGAATCGGATGCCCCATCCAAGCTTAGTTTGCCTGGGTGGGATTCTCCTTTCATCGGTTACCGTCATTGAGAGCGAAACTTAAGACGGGTGGGGAAATCTGTCGTTCAACGGAACACCAGCCTCAGGCGACCAGAGGACGCACATCGCGCTCAATGGTGCGCTGCAGTGCGTCTTGTGCGACCTCAAGATCGTAGCTGGACTGGGCATTCAGCCAGAAGCGCGCACTGGTGTTGAAATAGCGCCCCAGGCGCAGCGCGGTATCGGGAGTGATGCCCCGTCGCTCGTGCACGATCTCGGCAATACGGGTCACGGGAACATGCAGATCGAGTGCCAGCCGGTTCATACTGATGCCCAGCGGCTTCATGAAATCTTCGCGCAAAATTTCGCCGGGATGAATGGCCGGAAGTTTTTCAGATTTCGCCATGTCCCCTCCTAGTGATAATCCACAATTTCCACGTCGTGGGCATCGCCATTGCGCCAGACAAAGCAAATACGCCACTGGTCGTTGATGCGGATGCTGTACTGCCCTTCTCGATCGCCTTTCAATGCTTCCAGGTGATTGCCCGGGGGAGACCTCAAATCACGTAATTCGGCGGCGATATCCAACTGCCGCAACTTTCGCTGGGCCACGCGCTCGAACCCCCGAAACCGTTTGACTCGCTCCCGGCCGTGGAGCTGTTCGGTCTCCCGCGACCGGAAAGACTTGATCACCATCTCAGCGTATAACGCTTGACGTTAAATGTAAAGCGGGTGCCTCGGGTTGGGCTGAACTGGGAGTGGAGCAGCTTCCGGGGGTACGCTTGCGGCGAGGGGGTTTGGTAAAGGTAAACTGTCAGGAGTGGCCGCGGATGATCCAGTTATTCCACTGCACGCGCCCACTCATTCGAAACCCGCGAATGAGTGGGGCACCCGGCACCCGGCCATATTTTCTCCGCGCATGCTTCGGCACGGCTGAAGAGGCTGAGGAAAAAGTCGAAAAAGCAGATCCCTCGCGGGCCGAAGCCCGCTCGTGATGACAAATACAAAGGACTTGCTATGGCGCAGCTAAAGCTGCGCCCCTTCAAATACGGTTCAGGACCGGACCTGCGCCAGAATCGAATGCACCACGTTGAGGGTGTGCGGCGCGGCGAAGATTTCCTTTAGTTTGTCCTTGAAGTCGCTCTCGTTGCTAAGCGAGATGGTGTTGTTCAGGTACTTCATCACCAATGGATAGAAGTTGACGCTGTGCTGGAGAGTAAACAATTCAAATTTATAGCTCAGCGTCGGGGCGACGATGTAGAAGTAATGAACAAACAGGTTGCCGGTAGGCTGGGTTACAACTTCGCCTTTAACCAGCTGCCGGGTCTTCTCTCCCAACAACGCGGCTTGTTCTTTGAGGATGGTGACCGGCGTGGTCAGGTTAGAGTCGGCAATATTCTCCGGCCAAAGATTGTCAGGCATAGGGAACTCCAAAAACAGTTGTCAGTTGTCGGTTGTCGGTTGCCAGTCAAAAGTACTCTGGGACCAGCACCCGGACTGCGATAGGGGTCCTTCGACTCGTCGCTACGCTCCTCGCTCAGGATGACAGATGACTCGTCGCTACGCTCCTCGCTCAGGATGACAGATGACTCGTCGCTACGCTCCTCGCTCAGGATGACAGATGACTCGTCGCTATGCCCCTCGCTCAGGATGACAGATGACTCGTCGCTACGCTCCTCGCTCAGGATGACAGATGACTCGTCGCCACGCTCCTCGCTCAGGATGACAGATGACTCGTCGCTATGCCCCTCGCTCAGGATGACAGATGACTCGTCGCCACGCTCCTCGCTCAGGATGACAGATGACTCGTCGCCACGCTTCTCGCTCAGGATGACACAGCAAGACCTAAGCACATCAGAACTTCAGTTCCAGCATCACCGGCAGATGGTCCGACGCCATCTCTTTGTCGGGCTCTCCGTCATCTTGCAACAGCGAATCTTTCCCGATCGAAGTCGGTATGCTCACGCCGTGAGGCGCCAAGCCAGCCAGCAGATCGGGGCGTATCAGCACCTGGTCGAACAGATGCCAGTAGTAGCAAAGGTGCTCGGCACTCTCAAAGTAATGCGTTCCGCAGGCATCGCCATTGTCGCCGAGGTAGTTCCACATCGGATTGTAGAAGAATTTGTACTTCTGTCGCTGCATCGTGCGGGTCTTTCGGGCCGCGATACGGCGGCTCATCACGGCGTGCAGGCCTCCGGCTATGACCATGCCCGCTTCGAAAGGATGCATGTTGAGATCGCCCAGCAGAATCGTGCGCTGGTGACCTTCGCGGTTCTCCACCTCGTCGATCGCTTGCGCCAAGTGTACCGATTCCACCAGCAAGCTGGACTCGGAGAAGTTTATCTTCGCGGGAAGATGGGCGGCGGCGACCAGGATGTCTTGATGATGGGGCAGCGTGAGCCGCCGAATCGAGATGCGATGGCTCTCAAACAGCGGCGGGAACAAACTCGAATCGAAGCGCGTGAAGAAAAGCAGGTGGCCGCAGTTGCCCGCGGCGTACTGGTAGTCGGGCGACTCGGCGTTGAGTTCCTCCAGCATCCGCACTGGCGGCGTGCCACACTCAGCGAGGATGAGAACGTCCACATTCTCCTGACGAGCAAGGTTACGAACGAAGCCGTGGAGGTCGCGCCGGTTCAGATTCCAGAAGAGGAACTTCTGCATAGAAACAGCTGTCAGTGGCTAGTTGCCCGTGGTCAGTCTAAACCTCCGGTCGCCTTTACTGACAACCAACAACTCGCAAATGCCAACTATTGTTTGTCATTTCGGGCGGACCACGACGCCGTTCTCACCCACGCTCTGATGGGCCGCGCGACTTGTCCTGCGCGCTAGATGGACGATTACTGAGCGGCGCGTTGCAGTAGGGACAAACTTCGGCATCCAGCTCGACGGCGCGGTTGCAATTGGAACACAGACCTTTGGGTTGCTCAGGATCCATTCCCGCTTAGAGCAGGACTGCCAGCGTCGGGTTGCCAACCATGCAAGCCCGTTCGGCCGTGCGCGCAAGCAGCTGTGCAGAATCGCGATTCTGCGCGCTGCAATCCTGACATCCACCGGACACCTTGCCATCAGTTCAAGCCCTCATCCGCGTCGCCGTGGTTCTTCCTGGGATCGCCAAACAGCCGTTGCACCAGGTTAAGCAATTCCTGTGGACTGTGACTTTCAACAACATAGTCCGCCCACTTCAATTCGCGTTGGGTAGGCGTAAGCGCGATAATCGGCAGTTTGGGAGTCACTCCTTTTACCGTCTCGATAAGGTCACCCGCATCGAAATTCGGAATTCCGCAGTGAATGATCAGCGCCTGAACATTAGGAAACAGACGCACCAGTTCCAGCGTTTCGGCCACCGAGTGGGCGGTGATCACGTTGTACTTGAAAGTTTCTAAGATGAGTTTGCGGGTCGATAGCGCCTGTTCCGGCTCGGGTTCCGCAACGATAAAGGCAGGTCTCGTCAAACCCAGCTCCCCTTGTTCGATTTGAAAATCTGCACTCTATTGGATGATTTGCGTGGACAGGAGTTGGCAACGCTACCCCTTACATTATGAATTTATCCGGGGGCCTGCCAGTCCTCGCTCGCCCGATCCAGCGCAATTTCCTGGGCCGCGGGCGACGTCGGCGAAAGGGTACGCTCGCGGCGTGCAAGTCCCCAATGGCTCAACGCATTCGCTCTGTTTGTGCATGGGAGAGATATCGGCGGTAGATGCTGCTGGCTTCTGCTCACCTTCTACCTACAGGTCACTGCTTTTCGCCTCAGGCCCGCACCCGCGCTAGGATGGAGTGCACCACATGCAGAGTTTGGGGCGACGACGATCAACTTCCGGTGGGCGGGTGCCCAGTCATCATTAACTCTGTTACAAGATTATCCCGTTTACTCAAACTGAGCAAAGGCGCATACTCCGACTGTTAGGACCGACAACGCGAAGGTGTGCACAATGCTGGACATTTTCCTCAATTGGTTCGTTGTCGCTATACCGTTTCTGGTCACTTGTGGGGGCAACCGTGCTTGCCCTAAAACTCCCGCACGAAAAGCACTACTGGAAGTTTGTCGGTGCTGCTGTCGCAAGCGGATTGCTATTCAGCGCAATTACGTACTGGCAGCAGGTGCGAACCGCTCGACAGGCGGTAAGGGATCGTAACAACGCTATTGCAGAAACATCCGGACGCGTGGCGAAGGAAACCACCAAGAATGTGACAGACGCGGTAGGCAAGCAGTACAACGAGCTAGTGCAATCGCTTACGAGTCAAATAGGCGATCTCAAGTGGAGCTTTACCGGACGACGCTGCATCGAACCATGTGACAGGAGTCGCCGTTGGATCGCATTCGGTTCATTACGCATCGGGCCCAGCGCATCCTGCTGGTAGATTGCAGCCATTGCGCCGCCGAAGAAGTGGCCACAGTCGCAGATCTACTGCCCGATTTCGTCACCCGAGAGCCGCTGGGATCGGTGCTGTTGCTTGGCGACTTCACGGGCGCGCAATTCAATCGCGATGCTGTCGAGCACGTGAAGATTGCAGCCGTCTTCGATCGTCCTCACTTGAAGCGATCTGCCTGGGTGCTGACCGAGAACCTTCCTAAGGCGTTCTACGATTCCATCCGCAGCTTCTCTGGGCGCCAGATTCCGACGTTCGAAACCCGTGAAGAAGCAATGGAGTATCTGGTGACCTGAGGGGCAAGTAGCGCTCTTCTAGCAGCAACCAGTGCTTACTCACCCTTCCACTGATACGCATCCTGCTGCGGCAAGCCCACATGTGCCAGGACGCGGTTGACGAACTCGCGCGCAATCTCATCAGTCGAAACCGGATGGAAGTAAAACGCCGGGATGACTGGAAAGATGGTCGCTCCCGCCTCGGCGGCGAGGGTCATGTTGCGCAGATGGACAAGGTTGAACGGCGTTTCGCGTACACACAGGATCAGCGGGCGGCGCTCCTTCAGGCAGACATCGGCGGCACGTTCGATGAGCTGGATCGCCATTCCATGGGCGATGCGCGCCAAGGTTCCCACGCTGCAAGGTAGCACGACCATGGCGTCCGTCTGATACGAGCCGCTGGCCACATTGGCGCCAATGTCGGAATTGTTCTGCTGGCGGATTTTCTGCGAAGATCGTCCCAGAAGTTTGTCGATCAACTCGTTGCGGCCGGATATCTGGAGCTCTTCGGCCATCACTCGCAGGCCACTATCGGAGAGAATAAGATTAACGGTTGCGACGCGGTCGTCGCGGTCAAGGGCATCCAAAAGGTGCCTGGCAAAGATGGAGCCACTGGCGCCGGTAACGGCGACGGTCAGTGTTCGCGGTGCTATGGGAGTCGACGCATGCATGTAAGCATCACATCGTATCATTCGGCTGTGGTCGGCGACGGTTATCGCACGTGGTGGCAATGCCGGCCACCTTTTCAGGATTTGCAACTTGATCTCAAAATTTGAAACTAGAAGATCGGTGTTTTTGCTAACCACCAGCCCCTAACCCCTAACCACTGATTGTCATGACTTCCGACGCCATTAAGAAACTGTTCGACCAGGTGAAGCGCGGCAAGCTTTCACCCGAGGAAGCAGTGCAGAAGCTGCGGCATCTTCCTTTCGAGGACCTCGGCTTTGCCAACGTGGACCATCATCGCGCATTGCGTGTGGGCATGCCCGAGGTCATCTTCGGCCCGGGGAAAACTCCGCAGCAGTTCAGGGAGATTTTTGCGCGGCTTGCGCAACATGGCCACAACGTACTGGGGACGCGGGTTTCGGAGGAGCAATTTCGCGTCGTAAAGCGTAAATTTCGCAGGGCAACATTCCACGAGCTCGCCCGCGCCATCACTCTCATGCAGGACGAGACTCGTTACGGCAAAGGGAAGATCGTTGTTGTCTCTGCCGGCACCAGCGACATTCCTGTCGCGGAAGAGGCAGTGGTCACGGCGCAAGCCATGGGCAACGAGGTGCAGCACCTGTATGACGTGGGTGTGGCTGGCATCCATCGGCTGCTCGCACGCCGTGAAGCACTAACGCAGGCTCGTGTGGTGATCGTTTGTGCTGGAATGGAAGGCGCGCTGCCCAGCGTGGTTGGTGGACTGGTCGGCGTTCCGGTTATTGCGGTGCCCACTAGCGTTGGTTACGGCGCTTCGTATGAGGGAATTGCAGCCCTGCTCGGAATGTTGAACTCCTGTGCGTCGAATGTCAGCGTGGTGAATATCGATAACGGTTTTGGCGCAGGCTATGTCGCGTCCATCATTAACCGGCTGGAATAATTCACGCTTTAGAATTCTGAGAACGCACAATATTTGGAGCGGTCGCGTGTAGCCGAGCGACAGGTGGACGACATAGATGACGACGCCTTACAACCGTATTGCTGGTCAGAGTGTGGAGCGTCTGGCGGCCCTGAGCGATGGCATTTTCGCGGTGGCGATGACCTTGCTCGTTCTGGATCTTCGAGCCCCTGCAGTTGAGTCAGTTCACAACGAGCGAGATCTGTGGCACGCGTTAGTTGCGCTTTCGCCACGGCTCCTGATGTACGCGATGAGTTTCATGACGCTGGGGATTTTCTGGGTCGGCCAGCAGACGCAACTCAATCATCTGGTGCGCTCCGACCGCAGTCTTTCCTGGATTCACATTGCTTTTCTGTTTGTGGTATCGATCACACCGTTCTCCACCGCGTTTCTGGCGGAGTTCACGGCCTATCGTCTCGCGCTGCTGCTTTACTGGCTAAACATCCTGCTGCTAGGGGTTGCTCTGTACTTCAGTTGGGTATGCGCGTTGGGAAGCAGGCTGGTGAAAGAGGACATGCCGCCCCACTTCTCGGCGGCGATTAAGCGTCGCATCGTAATTGCGCAAGCGCTCTACGCATTCGGCGCGCTGCTGTGCGTGTTTGATACGTACTGGAGTATCGCTTTCATCGTCCTGGTGCAACTTTTCTATGCGATTGCGCCGCGCTTTGGCAGCCGCGCGTCCGCATGAATGGCAAGCTTTGCGGCGGGCCCGTCGGCACAAGAACCTTTAAGCGTTAGACGTTCTTCTGACCACTAATTTGAAGGCTGCTGTGGCGCACGAGTAGCTTTGCCTTCCATGACCGTGCTCCATGCTCCGCTGGGCGTTGACACTTCAGACTTGAACGTATACGAAGTTGGCGAGACAAGAGTGATTGTGTAGCGTCCGTTCACGGTCGCACCGTTTAGTTTCTCTTCCGCGGTCCAAGTCCAAACATTGCCTTTAACGTGGCCGACCGCAATTTGATGTTCCCCGAGGCTGTTATACGCGTTGTAGGTATAGGTTTTGTCGGCGGGGTTGTATTCCATCACCCGCATCCCGCGGATGTTTCCCATGGGCGACTTCATGGAAGAATGCGTCTCGACGAAAAAGCTGCCCGGCACCCATTCGCTGTGTTCCGTGGAGGTAAAAGGTCCGGCCGGAGCAGTGGGGCTGACCTTCATGGTGCCAGCCAGCTTCCAATCGCCCACGAAGTAGCCCATCATCTGTTCGGCCTGAGTGGGCACTGGTTCTTGCTGAGGAGCTTGCGCAACTACCAGACAAGCCAACAGAAAACAAGCAACGATTATTCCAAGGATGTGTTTCATGCGGACGCTCCGTTTCGCAGCGATCGGTAATGCTCATCGAACAGCAATATCGCGGTGGAGGAATGCTAGCATGAACGCCTCATTTTGCCCGAACGCCAACCGAGTCCGCGTTATATAATCCGTTGCCGACTGACCCCACCTATGAATCGACGGGATTTCTTAGCCGCTATTCCTGAGTTGTTTGTGCTGGCGAAATTTACGCCCAATGTCTTCGCACAGGTTGCCCCCGTCCCTCCGGCCAACATCGCCAGTCTGTACAACGACAGCATTGTCATCGATTCGCTATGCAGCCCGTTCCTGGAAACGGACTCTCTCCCTACGCCGACGGCTGTTGAAGTGGTCCGTAATTCTGGTATCACCGCAATCAATTTCACCATTTCGGACCAAACCTTCGAAGGTACGGTCCAGAACCTCGCCTACGTCAATGCTCTGGTCGAGCGGTTCCCGCAAGCCTTTATGGTGGTGCGGACTTATTCCGAAATCGCTCGCGCCAAAGGTGAAAAGAAGATCGGCATCCTTCCCGGTTTTCAATACAGTGGATTCCTAGAGGAGAATCCCGCGCGCATTTTGATGTTCCGCCGCTTGGGGGTCCGCATCATGCAGCTCACCTACAACAATCGCGGAGCCTTCGGCGACGGCTGTCTGGAACCGGGCAACGCCGGTCTGAGCAAAGCTGGCCAAGCGGCAGTCCGGAGGATGAACGAAGCTGGCGTGGCTATCGATCTCAGCCACAGCGGCTATCGCACGACCTCTGAAGCCATCGAGTCCTCTTCCAAGCCTGTGCTCATCAGCCATTCAGGATGTGCGGCAATTTATCAACATCCCCGCAACAAGCCCGACTCGATTCTGAAGTCGTTGGCGGACCATGATGGATACTTCGGTGTTTACCTGATGCCATACTTGGTCGCATCACCGACCGTGCCTACGCGTGAACACGTTATGCAACACTTGCTGCATGCCATCAACGTCTGCGGAACCGACCATGTCGGAATAGGTTCCGACGGTTCCATCCAGGCGGTCGCTCTAACCCCTGAGCAGCAGAAGGCGTTTGACGCGGACATAGCGCGGCGCAAGCAACTGGGCATCGGTGCGCCAGGCGAAGATCGCTATCCGTATGTTCCCACTCTCAATGGTCCCGACCATATGGAAATTATCGCGTTAGAACTGCAGAAGCGCGGACAACCATCATCCGTGATTGAGAAGGTGCTGGGTGCAAACTTCCAACGCATCGTTGGAGAGATCTGGGGCACCGCGTAGCGGCGCGGCGGAAACTTGGAGATACGCATGAATCGCAAAACCTGGAATTGGATGCTGTTTCTTCTCCCCGCCCTGCTGCTTGGTGTGCTGAGGATGCACGGACAGCAGTCCGGCACCGCCGCGAGCAACGTTCCGCCAATGCCGGCCGACATTCCCACGAGCGCGGCCCGCTATTCCGTGCTGATTATGGGGAGCCTCGCTGGTCAACAGGCTGCGTGGACGGCGCCCGATGGCAAGGTGCATGCCTTCTTCCAATTCAACGACCGCGGACGAGGTCCGAAGACAATGAGTGTCATCACGCTGGATTCGAAGGGCATTCCGATAGCGGAATCAATCAGCGGAAACGATTACCTGAAGTCAGCGGTCCACGAAGTGTTTTCCATCGATGGGCAGACGGCGAGATGGACCAACACGGCCGAGCACGGACAGAAGAAAGTTGCAGCGCCCGCGGTTTACATCGCGATGAATGGCGCCCCTTCGGAAATTGCTCTGCTGGTTCATGCCGCGCTGGTAAATGGTGGAAGTATCGCGCTGCTGCCCGCCGGTGAGGCGCGGGTCGAACGCATCACCGAGCGGGATGTTGAAGCAAGTGGCAAGAAGCAGCAGGTCACCCTGTACTCCGTTGCTGGACTCGATTTTTCACCTTCCTATGTTTGGCTCGACGACAGCGGACACTTCTTCGCCGCTGGGAGCAGTTGGAGCATGATCGTGCCGGAAGGTTGGGAAGCAACGGCTAAGGACCTCCAAACGACGCAGGACCAAGTGATGCAAGCGCGGGCGGCGGAGATAGCGAAGAAGCTGGCGCACCGTCCGTCACATGGAGTTGTGTTTGCGCATGCCAACGTCTTCGATGCGACCACTGCAACCATGTTGCAGGACCAAAACGTGGTCGTAGTAGGCAACCACATTCAAGCGGTGGGGCCCGCCGCTACTGTGCAGGCGCCCCCGGATGCCGAAATCGTGGACGCAACCGGTAAGACCCTGCTGCCTGGTCTATGGGACATGCACGCGCACGTTGGCGACAATGATGGGCTCTTGAACCTGGCAGCGGGCGTGACTACGGTGCGCGACCTGGCCAACGATACTGACACCCTTCTGGCGCGACGCAAGCGGATCGATGCCGGTACTGAGATTGGCACGCGCATCGTTATCGCTGGAATCATTGACGGACGCGGTCCATATCAGGGACCGACAAAAGTGCTGGTTTCCACTGAGGCCGAAGCGCGCGCCGCAGTCGACAACTACGTCCGTCTCGGCTACGTCCAGATCAAGATTTACAGCTCAGTCAGCCCTGAGCTGGTGCCGCCGATCATTGACGAAGCTCACAAGAATGGATTGCGGGTGAGTGGGCACATTCCGGCGTTCATGACGGCATCGCAATGCGTGAAGCTGGGTTACGACGAGATACAGCACGTAAATTTTCTCATCCTGAACTTCATGCCGGACGTAAAGGAGACGCGAACTCCGGCACGCTTCAGTGAACCCGCCAAGCGCGCCGCCGACCTGGATCTGAATTCGCCGGAAGTGCAGGCCTTCGTCAAGCTCCTGCAGGAACACCACACAACCCTTGATCCGACTATGAGTGTTTTCGAAGAGACAATCGTTGCGCGTCCCGGCGAAGTTCCTCCCGGATACAAAACGGTCGAGAACCGACTGCCGGCCCAGGTGCGCCGAGGATTGTTGTCCGGCGGGATAACTCCACCGGAAGGCATGGAGGCTCGCTATCAACAGTCATTCGCAAAAATGGTCGATCTGGTGGGCGTGCTCTATCGCGCCGGCATCCCGATCGAGGCGGGTACCGACTCCATGGCGGGGTTCACGCTGCAACGCGAATTGGAACTCGATACTCAGGCTGGGATTCCACCGCCGAAAGTTCTGCAACTGGCCACGCTCGGTGCTGCCAGGATCATGAAGCGCGACGCAGAACTCGGTTCGATTACCGCAGGCAAGTTAGCTGACATGGTATTGATCGACGGAAATCCAGCGGTCAACATCAGCGATGTGCGAAGAACTTCACTGACCATGAAGGATGGAGTTGTCTATAAGCCAGCCGAGTTGTATTCCGAACTGGGGGTCCTGCCGTAGCGGAAAACACGACGATCAACGCTCAATGCGTCGCGGCCGAGTTGACTACCAGCAGCCATCCGCTACCACTGCGAACCTGTAAATCTTTATCGGATTGAAGTTCGATCTGTCCGACAGGAGCGGAGCTGCCGTTGTGCGTTAGCCGCACATCGTTAAGGCCGTAAACCCCACATGCCGAGGTTGAAAACACCCAAAGCGCCTGCTCACTATCGTTCCCATTCGTGGTCGAGCAGCCAGCGTCCGATTCGGCGGTTAGCCTTCCCCAAACTCCTGATCCTGTATACCTGCCAACGATGCCGGTATTCGAAGCCACTATGCCACGTCCGCGATTCACTACATCGCCGCCCACCTGTTTCGTCATCCAC
Source organism: uncultured Acidobacteriaceae bacterium (assembly GCA_963721155.1). Lineage (GTDB taxonomy): Bacteria > Acidobacteriota > Terriglobia > Terriglobales > Acidobacteriaceae > Bog-257. Next base: position 936,766 of record CAVRID010000014.1, read on the forward strand.
TCGCCCGACGACTCAGAGTCCGATTGATTACCCATGGGGAGTTTCGCGTCAAAAATACTCTCCATGGATGCCAAGGCGCGGAGGTTGACCGACAAGTGGATCACTTGCCCATGGTCTTGGATCTGGTCGAAGGTGACTGCGACGCGAGAGCCGGCGACCCCCGGCTTGGTCACGGCTACCACATGTCCCATGACGTGGGACCCCGACTTGATTTGCCCTCCCGATGGCAAGGGCACCTCCTGCATGATCTTTCCTTCGATTTTTTCGCCGGGCTTGTCCTTCTTGGCGTCCAGGGAAGAGTTCAGCATCACGGGCAACACGGTGCCAGGGGGAAGCTCCTGGGCGGCCAGCATTGCTATGGTGCACAGAAAACCAGCGGTAAGTTTGAGCCAGAGCATGGGAACAATCGCGATCGACCGCCGACATAACAATTTACATCGGCGCAATGTCAGTCATGATTAAAATTGAGTGACAAACGCCGCCATGAGGCGCGGGTCATCGCCAAGCGGGCGCGAACTTCGGCTCCGCGCGTATGCTTAGACTTCGCACCTGCCAAAGAAGCTTATGCCCCGCGCAGAATCATAGCGGATGACTCGGCAACAGCTTACTGATAACTGACACAGCCGGCCTATTTGCCCATCACCAGCTTGGCGATAGTCTGCAACTGCATATTCGATGTGCCTTCGTAGATCTTGCCGATCTTCGAATCGCGGAAGAACTTTTCCACCGGGTAATCTTTGGTGAATCCGTAGCCGCCATAGATCTCGACGCAAAGCGAGGCCACGCGCTCGGCAACCTGTGAGGTGTAGAGCTTAGTCATCGCGGCTTCCTTCACGAAGTTCATGCCCGCATCCTTCATACGAGCGCAGTTGTAAAGCAACATACGGGCAGCTTCAATCTCGGTGGCCATCTGGGCAATCTGGAACTGAATCCCCTGAAACTCCGCGATTGCCCGGCCGAACTGCTTGCGTTCCTGCGCATACTTGACGGCGAATTCCCATGCTCCACGGGCCAGTCCGAGCATCTGCGCGCCAATGCCGATGCGGCCTTCGTTCAACGTCTCGATGGCGATCTTGTAGCCCTTGCCGACTTCGCCCAGCACGTTGTTCTTGGGTACGCGGCAGTCTTCCAGAATCAACTCACAGGTGCTGGACGCGCGGATACCGAGCTTGTCTTCCTTCTTGCCCACGGTAAATCCAGGAAAGCTCTTCTCGACGATGAACGCGGTGATGCCTTTGTATCCGGCGGAAGGATCGATCGTCGCCAGCAGGATGAACACTCCTGCTTCCTTGCCGTTGGTGATCCACAGCTTCTGGCCGTTGAGGACGTATTCGTCGCCCTTCAACTCTGCTTTGGTTTGCAAAGCGAACGCGTCCGAACCCGAACCGGCCTCGCTCAGCGCGTAAGCGCCTACGGTGTCGCTGCACATGCGAGGCAGATAGCGCTTCTTCTGCTCTTCCGTGGTCCAGTGCAAGAACGCATTGTTGACAAGAGTATTCTGCACGTCCACGATGACTCCGGCGGACGGGTCGACACGCGACAGTTCCTCTACCGCGAGGATTGCTTCGAAGAAGGTGCCTCCGCCGCCGCCGTACTGCTCGGGAACTTCAATGCCCATCAATCCGAGCTGAAAGAATTGATTCGATGAGCTTGGGCTCGAAGACGCCTTTCTCGTCCATCTCCTTAACATAGGGACGCACAGTTTCGTCTGCGAACTGGCGAACCGTGTCGCGGAAGAGCACTTCATCTTCGGTAAGCGAAACCAGTGGCGCGGGTGCGGAAGCAATAAGGGGTGCGACAGCTTCTGACATGATGGCAATCCTTCCAGGTGGGCTAGGAACCTTCGATTTTAGCATTCACGACGGCTAGGCTGTTCCGGAGCGGACGTTCGAGGCAACGGAGAGTGGACTTGGCAAATTGGGCTTTACTCCACTTCGTGCTTGGCGGTGTAACCGTCGCGCGCCGCAATCGTGTACTTGATGTCGTGGTTCTTCTCGTCCTTGATGATGAGCGGCTTATCGTTAGGTCCAACCAGTTCCACCTTCAACTTGCGATAGGTGCCGTCTTGCTTGGCGTTGGTGGGTTTGTAGGTGATGGTGTATTGATTGCGAATTGCCTGGGCGACCTCGCGGAAAATGTCAGGCATTTCACCCATCAGCCGAGGAGCATAACTGCGTCCGCCAGTCATCCTGGCGAAGGTTGCCATCTGGTTCTTGGCCTGCACGTAATCCATCAGCGCCATGGAAACGTCGGGATTCGAGCCAGCCATTGCGTCCACCATTTCCAGGTAAGCCTCACCGGTACAGATGGTATAGATGGTGACGTTGGGCGTTGCCTTGACCTTCTTCAGAATGGTGTCGAGGGTGATCTTGCTGAACGTATCGCGACCGCTGGCAACCACAACCAGTTCCTTGTGGCCGGGAATACGATCCAGCCGGTCCAGCGTGTCATACATGGCATCGAAGACGTTGGTTTCGCTGAAGCCGGGAATGCGCAGCATGTTAAGCGCGCCGAAGACCGCTTGCTTGTCCTGGGTGAAGTCCAGCAGGATGTGCGTCTTCATGTCGAACTCTTCGATAGCCACCCAGTCCTGCGGCTGCAGATTCGACGCGAAGGTGTATGACGCATTCAGCGCGTCATACATGAAGTTGTAATCGGTAGCGGCAAACTCCACTAACAGCACTGCGGTGATGGGCGCTTTGCTCATGGTGACGCTTTGTATTTGCTGCGGAACACCATCTTCCCAAATCTTGAAGTGCTCCTTCGCCACCTCTTCAGACAATGCGAGCGGACGTCCGTCCTTCTGTAACACGCGCGCATCCACGCTCACCACTGGAACATCGACGTGTAACGAGTATTGCGGATTGTCACTAGTCTGCTTCGGCTTGGGCGGCGGAGGCGCTTCCTCGGTGTCCGGTTTCTTGGGCACGGCGATGGGGCCGGATTCTCCCGTTGGCCCGCCCGCTTCGGCAGGCATCTGCTCTTGCTGGCTCTTGGTCGGCTGCGGTTGTGTCTGTGCCCCTGAATCGTTGCCGCTAGTGGACTGCGCGGGCGCTGGTGTCGCGAAGCAAAGAACGCCTGCCGCCACGATTATGGCGGCCATTCTCAGGGGGCTAAGGGTGGCAGGTAAAAAATCGGGACAAGTAAGGTGTTTCTCACAGCACATCAGGATGCCTCTTGGGGCGGACTGTCTGCTAGTATAAATGCAAATTCAGCCTATTTGACTCGCTGCGGTACGCAGAAAAGTGCTCAATTGCTAACGTGAGGAGCCCTGCCGCAGTCCATTCAGCCAGTCGTGGCCGTCCATCAGTAACGCTCTCGGGCGTAGTGGGGATCGCCGATCTTGGTCGCAAAGCCGCCCCGCGGCTTAAGGTAAGGGTGAGGAACATGTTGCGCAACGTCGTCTCGTGGGTTGTAATCTGCCTCAGTTCGCTGGCCGGGTTCGCGGCGGAACAGCCAAAAGTCCAGATCATGCCGGAAGACCAGGTCAAGGCCGGTATGCACGGTGTGGCGTACACGGTCTTCGAAGGCGTCACTCCTGAGGCCATGGACGTTGAAATTCTTGGCGTACTGCGCAATATGGGGGGGCCGAAAGCCGATGTGATCCTGGCGCGGCTGCACGGAAAAAAAGTGGAATACTTCGGCGTGGTCGCCGGCATGAGCGGCAGTCCGGTTTACATTGACGGCAAACTGGTGGGGGCTATCGCCTATCGTATTGGCGAGTTCTCCAAAGAGCCGATAGCCGGCATCACTCCGGCCAGCGAAATGCTTGAAATTGATGCTATGGACAAGACCTCTGCGCCGGAAGAGGCGCGAGGGTTGCCGGGCGGAAAGCAGGAGGCGGCGCGAACTTCGGGACCAGGCTTGGCCGTCTCTCCAGACCAGCAGGATGCAAGCTATGCGAACCTGCTTAAGCCGATTGAGACTCCGCTGGTCTTCACCGGATTCACCGAAAATACAATTCGCCTCTTCTCCAAAGATTTTGCCTCAGCCGGTGTTGTTCCGGTGATGGGCGCCGGCTCGGTCAGCAATGATAAGCAGCCTGAACCACTGGTGCCGGGTTCCGCCGTCAGCGCAATTCTGGTACGTGGCGATATGAATATCGCAGGCACCTGCACTGTCACCTATCTCGACGACAGCTCACCTGCTGGCGTGCGGACATCCTCTGTTGCAGTCGGGCAGCGTCGATATGCCGATGACTAAAGCGACGGTGCTAGCCACTCTGCCTTCGCCGCAAAATTCCTTCAAGATCGTCAACACCACCGAGCCGGTTGGCGCATTCGTCCAGGATCGCCGCGCGGGAATCATGGGACGCTTCGATCGCGAGCCCCACATGATCCCGGTGACCCTGACCTTCAACGGAGTCTCGCATCCCAAGCAGTTCCATTACGAAGTACTGAACAATGCGAAGGTCACGCCTGCTGCAATGATGGCTACGGTGTTCAATGCCATCCAGGGGATGAACGAATACGGCGAGGACACGACTTATCGTTTGCGGGGTGATATTGACGTTTTGGGCTATCCCAAGCTGCGTGTACAGAACATGTATGCTCCGCTCGATGGCACGACTCCAACAGCCTACGGCATCGCCCTTTCCATCGGCGAGCACTTCAGCCGCATCTTCGAGAATCCTTATGCAACGCCCAAGATCGAAGGAGTGGAATTGAACTTCGATCTGGTTCCCGACCGCCGCTCGGCGCGCCTGGAAACCGCCCGCACCGACGTCACGGAAGCTCGTCCCGGCGATCAAATTACCATCGAGACTCTGCTGCGGCCGTATCGCGGAGAAAGCATTGTGCGGCAGATTCCGATGAAGATTCCGACGTCCACACCGAAAGGGACGCTGCGCATTCTGGTCAGTGACGGCGACACTCTGGATAAAATGCGCCGTGTGTCCGGACCAATGAGCCGCCGCCTCGATCTGGGTTCCACCATTGCGCTGCTCAACAAAGAGCACATGAATTCCGAGCTTTACGTCTCCCTGCTTGAGGCAAACCCGCAAGCCATGGTGGACGATAAAGTGATGCCAACGTTGCCGTTGTCGGTAATGAACGTGATGGATGGCATGCGTGGCACGCAGGACATGATCGTCGTGGGCGAGTCCGCCGTGGATGAAGCGTCCACTCCGGTCGATTACGTGGTGACCGGGTCACAGGTCATCACACTGACGATCAAATAGCGAGTCGATTCCCAGTCGCGGGCTTCGGACTTCGGACTTAGCCTCCCAGCATCCGGCACAGCGGCGCGCGTTTCGACGTTCCCATTCCGCCACGACTCGCGGCTGCTGCCCTTTCCACCCGCCAGATCCGGCCAAGGCACTTATCGACCTTTTGGTAGCTCCAACGTCTGCTTTTCCTAGATCTGCGCAATCCAGAAACCCGCGATTTGTTAGCGTCCGGCTTCGGATCGTTCCCCTAGAAAGACCTCTGCCAATTTACCCCCGCGCGTCGACCTTGATCATATGTGTGCCTAACCCGTTATTCATCAGATAGTTGGACGATCATACAAAACCCATCCGCAAATCATCCGCTAACCATTGAAGCAAAAGCGGAACCGGCGCATTGTGGCTCACGAGAGCGGGAATTGAATAGGCAGGGCTTATCACCCGCTCTCTCGGGGAAGGCTACCGGAGGGGAAAAGACCCCCCTCCGGATAGCGGGGAGACCCAAATCGAGGCGGTACCCCTGAAATCGCGCCGCCAAAGATTGAAGCCAGCGGAGGTCGTTATGAGACGCCCAGGAGCACTACCAGCCAGTCAGTTGGAAGAGGTCGTCCTCTTCCTGGAGGAACATCCCGGATTTTCGCCGGAGCTGCGAGGCGAGGACGCGGTGGTATGGGCATTCCGCATCGGAGGTTGTTTCCTGACGCTCGCCGAGATGGAAAGGCTGATCGCCACCCAGCCGCACTTCGATGCGCGCGAGGCGAAGTTGTTGATGGCTTCGGCTGGCGCTTCTGCGCCGTCGGGATGGTCTTAGGCGACCGTTTTGATCACGGTCGAGACACGCTCGGAAGAGAGTGTCCGAAGCCTGGTCGAGCCAAAGTCATGGGGTCCTTTGATTTTTTGTTAGGGAGAGCGTTGTAGTTCTGGCCGAGTTACGCGCGCACTCCCGGTGGGGAGCGGCTTCTGCGGTGAAGTTGGCTCCCCGCTTCCAAGAATCATCGCCGCCACAAACCTATGACCAAAGGAGGTCAGTATGAAACGCAGAATGTGATCCAATCAAGCTCACAACTTATGGCAGCTCCACGCATTGCTTCCTGTCTACGGTCTTTGGTTAGCAAGTCGCTGTTCGAGTCCAGCGTATGCCGACACAGCCTAACCTCCGGCATATCCTTTGCCCAAGTCAGCTTTACTGGCGAGGAGGCGCCCGAGAGCTACTCGCATTACGGCCAGGTTTTCATTGATTACACCATGCTGTATGGCGACGGTTACATCAATGTCGAACGATATGACGGGGGGAAAGCTGCCGGGTGGGTTGTTCAGAACATTCCAGTGAGGAGTGGTTCGGTGCTGCCTGGATTTAGCACGATGTTCGATCTGGGAGCTTCCGGATACCAATCGTCGTTTACTGCGTATGTAGACTTTTCGCCGATTAAGTTGGCAGATGATAGCTCTTTGCGGGCCAAAGCGCCGATGGTCTTTTTATTAGCACAGGCACAGTACCCCGCCTTAGCTCCAGCGCCAGCCAATTTCGACCTTCAGCGTATCCGGCAAGATAACGAGAGCGTCGGCAAAGAGTGTCCGAACACGACAACGTTAATTACATGGGGAAAAGGTGACGTCAACCCAGATCACAGTATCAAGTCTAAGGAAGACCAAACCAAGGATGGACGAAAGACGGTCTGCCTCCAAAACTTCACCGGCGTGACGTGGACGAATTTGAGGTTCACAGTGGACAGAATCAAGAAACCCAAGGTTGTAACGGGCAAAGACGATCTGTTGAAAAAATTCTTCAAGAACCCGACCCAACCTTGCACCGTAGATAAACAGCTGGGAGTGGAGTTTTCTGGGACTAACAATGGCGACCAGAAAGGGATTCCCAGTGGCACAACATTTAAGGTAAGGGTGGACTTTCCGTTTCTCAAGGACCAGGAATACAACTACACCATCTACCCCGCGAGCGACGACAAAAAACCACCGGCCTGCGAGAACTGATGGTTAAGGCCACATGCGTGCCATCTTTATTTTCGTGAAGCGAAACGGTGGAATAGGTAAAGGCGGCTCCGCGATGAAATCGCTCTCTTTCCGACGTGACTCGCCGCACAACCCAATGACCAAAGGAGGTCAATGTCATGAAAAACGTAACGACGACTCGCCCAATAAACTCGATCAACACGACGGCCTCGCTTTGGTGCTATCGCTTGTTCTGATCGCGCTGACTGCCACAGCAGCAGCCCAGTCGCAGGAGAAAACGATCGGAAATGTCCATGACGCTTTCGCTGACATCGGCATGAAAGTTCATGGCTTCGGCGGAATGTTCGTCGATGAGGACAAGGACACTTTGTATGTTTACTTAGTGCCCGGCCAACCAGGCGATATCGCAGAGTTAAACCAAGCCATCACGGACATCTTTGGGTCCAAGCGTCCACCGCAACGTCTTATCAGGGTCCTAGACGGACAGTACACGTTCCTCGAACTGCAGGATTGGTACAGCCACATGAGGTCGCGCGTCTTGCCCATGGATGGAGTGGTGCTAACCGGCATTGACGATCGCAAGAATCGGCTGAAAGTTGGGGTTGAGTCGTCCGCAGCTGCCTCGGCCGTGCAGACGGAGTTGGATGCTTTGGGTATCCCGCGTTTGGCGGTAAACATAGTACCTGCTGGGGAGGCAACTGCCGAGGGGTCTCTTACCGATCGCATCCGCCCCTTGTACGGAGGTCTCAACATTCAGGCAGATGGGGGAGAAGAATGCACACTTGGTGTGGTCGCCATTCGCCAGGGTAAGGCTGGCTTCATCACGGCCGCACATTGTGGCAACAAACCTTTCCAGCTCAAGGGATCTATTTTTTCTCAACCGCTGAATACCTCTCCGGACACTACTCAAATTGGCAAAGAAACGGTCAATCCACCGCTATTGAATGCGCTGGAGTGCGGGAGAGGCGCCAAAGAGGTTAAGTGTTCCGGCGGCCGGGGCTGCCGCTGTAGTGACAGCTTGTTCGCGGAGGTCAACAACGGAAGCCTTGCCGATGCCTTGGGTTATATTGCGAGGCCTGACCTGAACAAAACTACCTGGGCGGGAGGCGATGATCCTCCGCCAACCTTCAAGATCACTGCGAAAAGTGCGACCTTCGTAGTTGGCCAGTCGATTACTAAAGTTGGTTCGACCGGCGGAAGAACCGAAGGCAAGATAACCGACGCATGCACGGATGACAAGCTTACGCAGAGAGGCGTCAAGTACGAGCTATTGTGCGTAAACGAAGCGGATTACAGTTCTGCCGGTGGCGACAGTGGTGGGCCGGTGTTTGTGATCACCAGTCAAGACAGGAATGAGGTGACGCTCACCGGGATTCACGCGGGCGGGGTCCCCATCGACGGCAAGAAGTTCGCGGTCTACAGCACCATCGATCAGATCGAAAATGCTACGACAGAACTCGGTCCGCTAATTGTCTGCGCCGACGAATCGTGTTGAGGACCAGATCGTCCGGATATAGTGGAGCGGAGCTTCAGTCGACATACTTTAAGAGCCACGCTACGAGAGCCCCACCCGAGCTATCTTTCTAGGGTGGGGATTTTGATATTACCTTGATTTCTTCTGGATATTCGCCCCCAAAATAAACAAGGAAACCTGGGCCTTGCCCCGATCGCCTTGTACGGACGGGCTGTGATGACTATAATGACTATCATGACCATAAGTATGGAGGCGCTACATTGAATACGGGCGTGTGGACAGTTGCCGAGGCGAAGGCCAAGTTTAGTAAAGTGATCGATCAAGCGAAGTCGGACGGACCACAGCACATCACTCGAAACGGCCGAAGGACCGTAGTGGTCGTGGCAGTAGAGGAATGGGAGCGAAAGACGAAGCGCAAAGGCAACCTGGCCGAATTCTTTGCCTCTTCTCCGCTTCGCGGCTCGGAGACAAAGATCGGACGCCTCACCGGCCGCCCACGCAAGGTTGACTTATGAGTTTCCTGCTTGATACCAACGTAATTTCCGAGTGGATGAAGGCGCGACCGAATCCCGGCGTGGTTGCGTGGCTGGCCGACGTAGACGAGGACCGCACTTTCTTGAGCGTTACCACCCTGACAGAGATCCGCTACGGAATCGAACGCATGGCCGCGAGCAACCGCAGGCAGCGACTGGAAGATTGGCTGCAGGACGAATTGCCGCTTCGCTTCGAGGGAAGACTTCTCTCTATTAACCCCAACATTGCCGATACGTCTGGAAAGTTTGTGGCGCGCAGTGAAGTCGCGGGGCGCCGGATGGAGGTTATGGACGCGTTTATCGCCGCGACCGCAGAGACGCATCGGCTGACATTGGTAACTCGCAATGTGTCCCACTTTCAACCCGTACTCAGGTATGTGCTGAACCCGTGGACGTGACCGCCGTGTGCGTTCCGCCTTCCCACGGTCTATCGCCCCGCCTGTGGTACGCTTTTCCTATTCCTGCCAATCGGCCAATCAGGACTCATGATGAAAGTGCTTCGACTGGCGCTCTTCTGCCCGTTGCTTGCAGTAATGTGCTGGGCGCAAGGGACGCGCACTTGGGAACAGACTAAATACGACGAGTTTGAAAAAGGCACCAGCCGCGGCATTGCTATCTGCAGTGGTGGAACGCTCACGCTCGCGCCCGCGTTCGACGCGCTCTACACATCTCCTTCCACTTTTCTTTGGAGCCTCGCCGCCGACCCGCAGGGTAATGCCTACGCCGCGGCCGGGTCGCCAGCGCGCGTCTACAAGCTGACGCCGGAAGGCAAGGCCAGCATCATTTTTGCTCCACAGGAATTGCAGGTGCAGGCGCTGGTGGTGGACTCCAGCGGCGCCATCTATGCCGCCACGTCGCCCGATGGCAAGGTATATAAGATCGTTCACGGGGGCCCCGCTCCAGGCAAGAGCCCCGAGGGAGCGCACACTACCGCCGAAGTTGCCGCGGCGCAGGAAGGTAGCAAGCCAAGTCAAACAGGCGAGTCTCCGCGAAGCTCGGTCGTCGTCGATTCCAGTTACACTGCCAGCGTCTTTTTCGACCCCAAGACAAAGTATATTTGGGCGCTGGCCCTCGATCGCCAGGGACAGGTGTACGTCGGCACCGGCGATCGCGGCGAAATCTTCCGTGTGAATCGCGACGGTAGCGGCAAGTTGTTTTTCAAAAGCGACGAAGCGCAAATCCGCGCCCTTGATTTCGACAGCTCGGGTAACCTGATCGCCGGAACCGACGGCAGCGGGCTCATCTATCGCATCTCGCCGCAGGGTGAAGCTTTCGTGTTGTACAGCGCCCCCAAAAAGGAGATCACCGCTCTTGCCGTCGATGGGCAGGGCGACATCTATGCGGCCGGAACCGGCGAGAAGCATGGCGCGACTTCATCGCCAGCGGCGGTGAGCGGCCCCCCTCCCGCGGCCGCAACTCCAACCGGCGGGGGAACAGTCATCACGCTTGGCGCGCAAGGCAGTCCGACAGGAGCGGGGACTTCCCCCTCCACATTCACGGCCATTCCATATCCCAACGCGAGCAATTTTGGCGGGTCTGAGGTCTATCGCATCGCGCCGGACGGTTCGCCGAAGACGATTTGGTCATCGCATGAAGACTTGGTTTACGCACTAGCTTTCGATCAAGCAGGACGGTTGCTCGCCGGCACTGGCAATCGGGGCAAAATCTATGTCGTCGGCGCCAACGAGTACACCGATCTCGCCACGGCCAGTGCGAACCAAGTGACTGCGTTCGCGCGCGCTCCGAAGGGCGGCCTGTACGCGGCAACCAGCAATCTGGGGAAGATTTTTTTGCTCGGTCCAGGCCCGGTGCAAGAAGGCACCTTCGAGAGCGATGTCTTCGACGCGAAGAACTTTTCCCAATGGGGACGTGTAGAAGTTCGTGGCAGTGGCAATTTCACTCTCTTCGCGCGCAGCGGCAACGTGGACAATCCTGACCGCAACTGGAGCTTGTGGAAGCAGATTGATCTGCAGAAAGATCTACCAGTGGATGCGCCTTCGGCTCGCTTCATTCAGTGGAAGGCGGTGCTGCAACCCGGCAAACCGGCGACAACGGTTGAAAGTGTAACCCTGAATTACCTGCCTAAGAATGTCGCGCCCGAGGTGGAAGATGTGACGGTTGTCGTTGGATCGCGAGTCCCCGAAGGCACCCACTCCGAGCCGGAAAGCGCTGCGGCAAATCCTTATGCCGCGCCCATCCCGATGGTCCACGATAAACATTCCATCGTGGTGAAGTGGAAGGCGCAAGATGAAAATGATGACTCCCTGGTTTATAGCGTCTACTACCGTGGCGATGGTGAGAGTCGCTGGAAGCTGCTGCGTGAGGGGATCGAAGATCGGTTCGTTAACCTCGACGCCGATCTTTTCCCCGATGGAGGCTACACCATTCGTGTGATTGCCTCAGACGCGCCTTCCCATTCACCGGAGGACACTTTGACGGGCGAGAACACCAGCCCGCGCTTCGAAGTGGACAATACCCCGCCTCACATTGAGTCGCTGAGCACCAAGGTTGAAGGAGATAAGCTACATGTGACATTCCGTGCGGTGGATAGCTTTTCGCCCATCAGTCGCGCTGAGTACTCGCTGGATGCAGGCGATTGGCAAACTGTAGACCCTCTGGGAAAGATCTCCGATTACAAAATCGAGAACTACGACTTCAGTGTGCCACTTGCGGCGGACAATGCGAGCACGAGCAAGAGTGATTCGGGCGCGCGGCCCTCCAGTAGCCGTGCCGAGGAGCACACGCTTGTGATCCGCGTTTATGATCGCTTCGAGAACATGGGGATCAGCAAGAGCGTGGTGAAGGGGACGGGAGGACGATGATTCGATGCAGCTATAGCGGTCCTTCGACTGCGCGCGAGCAAGAGAAGCTCGCGCTGCGCTCAGGACGACAATCCGCTACTATACGCGGCTCGCGCTGAGGCGAATGTCTCGGTGAATCCCCGCACGATTATCGACCTGCTCGCCTTGCTCGCCTGTTCGGTATATGGCACGATTCCGCTGTTCTGGTTTGTGGTGCATCCGTTTGTGGGGCGCTGGCGAGCCAGCGGGCGTCGCGCTTATGCAATCATCATTCCTGTATGGGGCGGATTCATCGCCATCGCTTTCCTGCTAATGTGGCCGTTGCGCTCGGCCCACTTTTATACGAATTGGTTTGCCTGGGCACCTGCGGCCGTCTTCTTCTTTCTGGGCTTCTCGATTTACCGCGCGGCCTTCCAGAGGTTCGACCGCGCACAGGTTTCCGGCTTGGCCGAACTCGAGCCGGACCGCCATCGCCAGCAGTTGATCACAACCGGTATTCGCTCGCGGGTCCGCCATCCCATCTATCTCGGCCATCTCTGTGAAATTGTCGGCTGGTGCGTTGGAACAGGATTGATCTCGCTGTATGTGCTGGCGGCCTTTGCCATGATTACCGGCGCGGTGATGATCCGCATGGAAGACCGAGAGTTGGAGGCGCGGTTCGGGGAGGCGTTTCGCGAATATAGGGCTAGCGTGCCTGGCGTGCTGCCGAGACTTCAGAAGAGCTAACCGCGGATTACGCGGATGAACCCGGATTGCAAGAGTGGTTCCGAATTGATTTATGGACAAGGACACACTGCGTCAAAAATCATTTACCACCCCTCGGCTTCGCTCAGGGCAGGCTCCGACACGGAGGACACAGAGTTCTACATTTCTATCCAGTTTTCTCCATGATCTCGTTACTCCCGTAGTTAACTGATTCGTGTTCATCCGTGCAAATCCGTGGTTAACGCGCTTTTCGCTACAATGAACCTTCGCTGAGCTCTCTGCATGCAATTCGAACTCTTTGTCGCGGCGCGTTATTTGCGGGCCAAGCGGCGTCAGGCCGTCATTGGGGTCATCACCCTAATCTCGATCGTTGGAGTGGCGGCCGGGGTCGCGTCGCTCATCATCGCCCTGGCTATCAATAACGGGTTTCGCCAGGACTTGCAGGAGCGACTACTTGGCTCGACCTCGCATATCAACTTGCTCCGCGTCGAAAGCGATGGCATCCGCAACTGGCAGGACCTGCTGGCGCGACTTGAAAAGCAGCCACACGTTCTCGCCGGGGCGCCCGCGATTTACGAGCAGGTATTGATCTCGCGCGGTGCCCGCGCCCAGGGAGCGATTCTCAAGGGCATCATCCCGCAAGATGAGCGCAGCGTTAGCGACATCCTCGATACCATCAAGAGCGGCTCTGCTGACAGCCTCGAAAAACCGAACGAACGGAAGGAAGATCAAGCTGCATCTTCACCTCCCGACCCTGACGAACCCAACCCGCTCTCCGCGCGCGTTACCGCGTCTTTGCCGCCGATCATTCTGGGCAAGGACATGGCCGACCAACTGGGCGCCACCGTTGGGTCTCTCGTGACCGTCACCAGTCCGCAAGGAGAGCTCACGCCGTTTGGAATTGTTCCCAAGTACAAGCGTTTCAAGGTGACGGGAATCTTCTCGTCCAGTTTCTATGAATACGACAGCTCGTGGGCGTTCATCCCGCTCGCTGATGCGCAGAAACTCTTCGACCTCGGCGATGTCGTCTCCGTCCTGGAATTCAAAATCGACGATATTTACAGGGCGCCGGAAATCGCGCAGAAGCTGGAAGCCGCCGCCGGCAAGGGTTTCATGTCGACCAACTGGATGGAGCAGAACCGCGCCATCTTTCACGCCCTGCGGCTGGAGCGGGTGGTGACGTTTATTACCATCGGGCTGATTGTGTTTGTGGCCGCGCTTAATATCTTGATCTCCCTGATCATGATGGTGATGGAGAAGACGCGCGATATCGCGGTGCTGGTTTCGATGGGCGCAAAGAAACGTCAGATTCGGCGGATCTTTATCTATCAGGGCATCCTGATCGGCGTGATCGGGACGGTACTGGGGCTGATCGCGGGATATCTGCTCTCCTGGGCAGCCGGGCACTATCACCTGGTCGCACTTTCCGCTGAAGTCTATTCCATCGACTACGTACCGTTTGCTCCACGGGTTGTCGATGGAGTGCTGGTGGCAATGGTTGCCATCGGCGTTAGTTTCATCGCGACACTCTATCCGTCATGGTCGGCGGCCAGCGTTCTGCCCGCCGAGGCATTGCGGTATGAATGACGGCGACATAGGGTAGCCCGGCCTTTCCGAGGGCGCCAATGTGATGCTAGAATGTATCACATGACAAAAGCCTCGGTCCGTGACCTTCGTTATGGATTCAAGAAGATCGAGCGGCTGTTGCGCCAGGGCGAAGAGATCCAAATCACCAAACGTCGACGTGTGATTGCCCGTCTGGTTCCTGAAACCACACAGTCTTCCCCTGAACTTCCCGACTTCAGAGCACGGGTCCGCGCTATTTATGGAGACAAAGTGTTGGCTGTCAGCGGCGCTGACCTGGTAAGTGAAGATCGGATCAGGTATTGAAGATCTATCTCGACTCCAGCTTTCTAATCTCGCTTTACAGCCCTGACGTTAACTTCGACGCTGCCGTCCGAATAATGCACGCCTCTAAAGGAGACCGCTGGATTACGACTTTCGGGGAACTGGAAGTGGTGAACGCCTTGGGGCTGCGCGTGTTTCGGAAGGAAGTGTCGGCGATGCAAGCGCAAGCCTCCCTGGACGACTTCGAAAAGGACCTGCGGGATGGCATCCTCCAGCTTCGCCCATTGCCAGAACACGTTTTTGACCGTGCGCTCGAATTATCGCGCCAGACCACCCCGCGACTGGGCACCCGAACCGCGGACCTCTTGCATGTGGCAGCGGCGCTCGAACTGGGCGTGGATTGGCTCTACAGCTTCGACAAGCAGCAACGCAAACTGGCCCGCACAGTGCGGCTGAAAGTCAACTAGCCGCCAGCTCAGGAACCAGCAGCAGCGACCAGCAGAGGGACAGGCACCATCAGAGCTTTGCCGGCCACTGTGGCCAGGCCGTCGAGCGTGTTCATGAACCTCGAAGCAAGTGGCGCCGCGTCCTCCAAGTGCCACAGCAGTTCGGCATTGTTCCACGCAGATTCGCGCGCCGCGCTCACGTTCCATGCGGCGATGGTGTCTTCCAGGTGAGAAACAGGTGGGAGCGGATCGCCGAGCAGCCGAACGTGCAACTCGCGCTTAGCGGTTTCGATGAGGCTGTCCAGCGTGGAGTTGAGCGCCGTATAGTCGTTGTATTGCGCACTGCCGTGCTGCGGAACGGTGTCGGTCGCCTGGCAGTTGGATACGATCGCCTGCGCCAGGTCGTGATTGATGTGAGCGTTTACGCCTGCCAAGGCGAACTGGATGCGGGCGATTAACGGCTGGTTGCGACGGGTGAACAGAACCTGCCAGCATTCCGCTGCGGGCTGACCGGAAAGCGATGACGCGAGCGCGCCGAAATACAGTCGCGCAAATTGCACGTCCAGCGCCGCAAGCCACGGCGGATCGCTGAACCCGCCCGAGGTAATGCGGCTTTCCACGGCCTGCGTCACTTGAAGATAGAGATGATTGAACCATTTCAGGCCGTCGCCATCGATACACGTGTCTTCAATGACCTTCATGGTTTGCAAGACGTCGTCGACGGTTTCAGGCACGGCTTTGGCGGCGGCGAGCAGAATTGGGTCGTAGGGGAACATGGCTGGCATTATAGCGGCCTAAAGAACCCCGCCCGCTCCTGGACACATCCATACCTCTCATGAAAACTCCCTGCGACGAGGCCGTGATTGGCATCCGAGCCGCGACTTCGCCCTGCCACGGAAATACGGGGGCCTGGGTGCTGGCGGCCACTATTCTTGCGTCGAGTATGGCGTTCATTGACAGCACCGTCGTTAACGTCGCTCTGCCGGCGTTGCAGTCGAATTTTGGAGCAACCGTTGCCGGTGTGCAGTGGGTAGTAGAAGCCTATGGACTGACGTTGGCTGCGCTGATTCTGGTGGGCGGATCGATGGGCGATTTGTTCGGCCGTCGGCGGATATTTCTGCTGGGAGTTGTAGTGTTCGCCATCGCGTCGTTCTTCTGTGGCATTGCCCCCAATATTCATCAACTGATTCTTGCGCGAGCCGTCCAAGGAATAGGAGCTGCACTCCTCGTTCCCGGCAGTCTGGCACTGATCAGCGCATCGTTCGAGGAGAGCCAGCGCGGCCGGGCGATCGGGACCTGGTCAGGATCGACAGCGATCACCACAGCGATTGGTCCCGTCTTAGGAGGCTGGCTGATTCAGCACTTGTCGTGGCGCTGGGCCTTCTTCATCAACGTTCCGCTAGCGGTGGCAGTATTGGTCATCTCCGTATGGCGGGTTCCGGAGAGCCGCAGCCGCGAACGCCGGCGAATCGACTGGTGGGGCGCTCTTGCGGCCACGTTGTGCTTAAGCGGCTTGGTGTTCGGACTGATTGAATCGGCCACTCTCGGCTGGACACACCCGTTGGTCGTAGGGAGTCTGGCCGCCGGCGTGATTTGTGCAGCGGTGTTTATGTTGATCGAGGCCAAGGTGGCCTGGCCGATGGTGCCATTGAATCTATTTCGCTCGCAGGCTTTCAGCGGAGCAAACCTGCTGACTCTCTTCTTGTACGCAGCGATTGGGATCTTCTTTTTCCTCCTGCCACTGAACCTGATCCAGGTGCAAGACTACTCGGCAACTGCGACCGGCGGCGCGCTCCTGCCATTGATTCTTCTGATGTTCCTGTTGTCGCGTTGGTCGGGGGGACTGGTCGTCCGTTACGGAGCGCGATTGCCGCTTGTCGTGGGGCCGCTGATTGCGGCGTTCGGATTCTTGCTCTTCGCGGCGCCATCAGCAGGCGGTAGCTACTGGATAACATTTTTCCCCGGCGTAATTGTCCTTGGGCTTGGAATGGCGGTGAGTGTGGCTCCTTTGACGACGGTCGTGATGGAATCCATTGACCAGGACCGGGCCGGTACCGCGTCAGGGATTAACAATGCCGTGGCCCGAGTTGCTGGACTCCTGGCGATCGCGGTTTTTGGCGTCGTCATGGTGGCGGCATTCAGTACTCACGTGAATCGCAGCCTGGCAAGCATTGCTATGCCGGACGACGTGCGCAGCGAACTGAGATCAAACGAAATCAAACTGGCGGCACTAAAGCCTCCACCTGGAATCGAGCCTGCAGCTGCCACCGCGATTGAGTCTGCAATTATCGCAGCGTTTATTTCTAGCTTTCGGCTGATGATGGCGATTTGCGCCGCGCTCGCGATTGCCAGCGCTGTGGTCGCGTGGCGAATGATTCCGGCTGGCACTAAGTTGAAGGTCGCGCCAACATTGAGTACTGCCTGAAAAGCTGGCAAGAATTCGATATGCTAATTTTCAATCAGATGCTCCTGCGGAGAGTCGCCCGACACTATTTCCTTATCTAAGAATGCAACACTGCCAGTAAATGGAAGAAGGTGAATCAGGCATGGCCAAACCGACACTGCTCACGGTCGATGACGATCCCAACGTGTTGAAGGCTATCGAGAGAGATCTGCGCTCTCGATACGGCGAGAAGTATCGCGTTCTCCGTGCAAACTCCGGCGATTCTGCTTTGGAACTGCTGCGGGAACTCAGAGTTCGCAACGATGCCGTCGCCCTGCTGCTGGCCGATCAGCGGATGCCGCAGATGGATGGCATCGGTTTCCTCAACGAAGCTCGTAAAGTTTATCCCGACGCCAAGCGAGCGCTTCTGACTGCGTACGCCGACACCAGCGCCGCCATCAACGCCATTAACGAAGTCAACGTTCATTATTTTTTCCTAAAGCCATGGGACCCACCGAGCCAGCACCTGTATCCAGTCATTGACGACCTGCTGGAAGACTGGACGGCGTCGTACCGCCCGGCCTATGAGGGAATTCGCGTGTTGGGCACGCGCTGGTCGTCGAAGGCCTATGAGGTTCGCGATTTTCTGGCGAGGAACCACGTTCCCTATCAGTGGATCGATGTTGAGCTTTCGGCTGAGGATCCAGAAGTAAAGCAGCTCATTGCTTCGGTCGGCGATGACGCCGCGAAGTTGCCTCTGACGCTATTTCCCGATGGCACACGCATGTTTCAGTCCAGTTCGGCGGAGCTTGCCGAAAAAATTGGATTGAAGACGCGCGCCGACACTCAGTTCTATGATTTCGCGATTGTCGGCGGCGGTCCCGGAGGTTTGGCGGCAGCCGTCTACGGGGCGTCCGAAGGGCTGAAGACAGTGATGATCGACCGCGAGGCTCCCGGCGGACAAGCCGGACTTAGCTCGCGAATCGAAAATTATCTCGGCTTTCCGTCAGGCCTGAGTGGCGGTGACCTGGCGCGTCGAGCAGTGATGCAGGCGCAGCGTTTCGGCGTTGAGATCTTGGCGCCGCAAGAAGTCGTGGAACTCCGCGCGGAGGGTCCGTACCGCATTTTGAAGCTTGGCGACAGCAACGAGATTTCCTGCCATGCCGTATTGATCGCCACCGGAGTGCAATGGCGCAAGCTTGATGTTCCCGGCATGGATCGCATGCAGGGCGCGGGGGTCTATTACGGTGGAGGCAGTCAGGAGGCAATTTCCTGCAAGGACGAAACGGTGTATGTGGTGGGCGGTGCAAATTCGGCCGGCCAAGCCGCGCTTAACTTTGCGCAATATGCAGCCAAAGTCGTGATGCTGGTCCGCGGCGACTCGCTGTCGGCAACCATGTCGCGCTACCTCATCGACCAGATCGAGAAGACGCCTAATATTCAGGTATGGACGCACGCAGCAGTCATCGAAGTACATGGTGAAACTCATCTGGAGGAGATTTCGGTGCAATGTTCCGATACCAACACCGTGGAACGAGTGCCCGCCACTTCCATGTTTATCTACATTGGCGCACTGCCTAGGACTGATTGGCTCGAAGGAACTGTTGACCGCGACGAGCGAGGATTTGTCCTGGCGGGACCAGATCTTCTGAAAGACGGAAAGCTTCCCGAAGACTGGAAGCTGGATCGCGATCCCTTTCTACTGGAGAGCAGCCTACCTGGCGTGTTTGTCGTGGGTGATGTGCGGCATGGCTCCATTAAACGTGTTGCCTCAGCGGTAGGCGAGGGAGCGATCGCGGTGCAGTTCATCCACCGTTATATGGCGAAGGTGTAAGCGATGTCGAACGTGACCAGAGAAGAACTTCGTACCGTGGCAGTCTTCCATGACCTTCCGGACGAGCAACTGGATTGGTTCCTGGAAAACGCAACCGAAATCCGTATGAAGCCCGGCGAGATTTATGTTCACGCGGGAGACGCAGCTGACAGAATGGCGGTCATCCTGGAGGGTGCCTTGCAGGGGCGGATTGAAGGAACAAACGAAAACGTGTTCACCACCTATGCAGGCGCGGTCACCGGCCTATTGCCGTACTCGCGTATGAAGGTGTTCCCCGCGACCGTCCGGGCGATTGAGCCTTCGCGAGCTTTGCTCTTTCCGGCCGACAAGTTTGATGAGCTGCTCAGCCAGTTGCCGGAATTAGGACGCCGATTGGTGGCCACCATGGTGGACCGTACCCGCGAAGCCACGCGTGGCGAGCAGCAGCGCGATCGACTAGCCGCCCTGGGAAAGCTCTCGGCCGGGCTGGCGCACGAGTTAAACAACCCGGCGGCCGCAGCACGCCGAGCTGCCGAACGGCTGCGCTGCGCGGTCGCTGAGTTTCGCAGTTCGGCAAGCATGCTGGAGGAGAACCAGCTAACCACGGACGAGAGGAAGGTCATCGAGACGTTCGAATCTTCATGCTGTACGGGAACGCCCGAGACCGACGTGCTGAAGGCCAGTCACCTTGAAGAGGAGATTGAAGCAATTCTGCATCAGCATGGAATCCAGGATGGCTGGCAGTACACATCGGCACTGGTGGAATCAGGCGTCCAGTCCGCGCCGCTGAAGGTCTTGCTCGATGGTGTCCGCCGTGATGCAGCTGAGCCTGCGCTCAAGCGTGTGTCGGCGCTGGTTGAGATCAATGATCTGCTAGGGGAACTCGAAGATAGCACTTCCAAGATCTCGGATCTGGTTCGCGCCATTAAAGAGTACTCGTACATGGACCAGGCGCCGGTGCAAGATGTGGACCTGACCAAGGGTCTGGAGAATACGTTGACCATCATGGCCCATAAGCTGAAGAAGGGCGTGACCATCAGGCGCGATTACCACCCCACACCTCTGCTGGTGAATTCCTATGGCAGTGAACTCAACCAGGTGTGGACCAATATCATCGACAATGCAGTTGACGCTATGCAGGGCAAAGGTGAACTGCGCATCAAGACTTTCCCCGAGGGAGACTGCGCCGTGGTTGAGATCGGGGATTCGGGGCCTGGGATTCCGCCGGAGATTCAGTCGCGCATCTTCGAACCATTCTTCACCACCAAGGGCGTGGGAGAAGGCACTGGATTGGGCTTGGATACAACGCTGCGAATCGTGCGAAAGCACCGAGGATCCATTAATGTGACTTCAACTCCCGGTGACACCAGGTTTCAGGTTCGATTGCCCGCCGTGGGATTAGGGACAAGAGATTAACCATCGTGGGAACGCTTTCTGCCCCTTCCGTCGCAGAGTCGCTGACTTTGCGGCCCAGACGTGATCTAATTCCAGCAGGTCTTGGGTCAGTGTACTGAGTCCCGAAATGGACTTGCTTGCAGCGACTTGGCCGGAATTTGTGTCGCGCGGGAGAACGCCTGCATCCAATTGTTCAAGACGTGCTGTTACAAGCGCAAAACCTGAAAAAGGTGTTTCGCTCGGGCAATTCAGATTTAGTGCTCTTCGAGAATCTGTCGTTTGAGGTGCAGACCGGCGAAATGCTGGCCATTGTTGGCGAGTCTGGTGCCGGAAAAAGTACCTTGCTTCACATGCTCGGAGTGCTTGATAGGGCTTCCGAAGGTGACGTATACTTCGCCCAACTCGATTTGGGTAAGCTCTCGGAAGACGAGGCGGCGGAGTTCCGCGGCCGCGAGCTTGGGTTCGTCTGGCAGTTTCATTATTTGTTGCCGGAGTTTACCGCGGCGGAGAATGTCGCCATGCCGCTGCTGATGCGCGGCGGGAGTCGGCGGGACGCTGAGCAACAAGCCCTGCACTGGTTGCAGGAGGTTGGGTTAACGGACCGTGCAACTCATCGGTCCGGCGAGTTGTCGGGTGGAGAACAACAAAGGGTAGCGCTGGCCCGGGCCCTGATCACCCGACCGAAGATCCTGATGGCTGACGAGCCTACGGGAGACCTCGACAACCGGACAGCCGACGTGGTTTTTAATTTGATTGCCAGGTTACATCGCGACTATCGTCTGACCTCGCTCATCGTTACTCATAATCTTGGGTTTGCGCGGCGCTGTGACCGTGTATTGCGGTTAGAGCGCGGGCGAGTTGTCGAAGTGTCGCCGCAGTCATTATCTGCGTGATGCAACCAGCAGGCGCAGGACGGGTTTGTACGTAGTAAGTAGAAGTACGAAGTACAAGGACCGGCGAGGTCCTTATCAATCGGCCGAAGTACCTTGATGGCCGACGATCTGGGTGCGGCAGGCAACGGGACATCGCGGGTAAGGGTTCTTTCGCAAGCTGAGAAGGAACTTTCCCGAGGGTCCTTGGAGAGGCTCAATGTTTGAACGGTACACGGAAAAGGCCCGGCGAGTAATTTTCTTCGCGCGTTACGAAGCCAGTCAGTTCGGCTCTCCCTACATCGAGACGGAGCACCTGCTGCTGGGTTTGCTACGCGAGGACAAAGCACTCACCAATCGGTTCCTTCGGTCCCACGCTTCGGTGGAATCCATTCGTAAACAGATCGAGGGTCACACCACGATTCGCGAGAAGGTCTCGACCTCCGTGGATCTGCCCCTTAGCAATGAATGCAAGCGTGTGCTCGCCTATGCCGCGGAAGAAGCCGAGCGGCTTTCGCATAAGCACATCGGCACCGAGCACCTGCTGCTGGGCCTGCTGCGCGAAGAGAAATGCTTCGCAGCTGAAATATTGCACGAGCGTGGACTGCGCCTGTCGAGCATTCGCGAAGAACTTGCGCGTACTTCGCAGGAGAAGGCGCAACCTTCGCAACGTTCGCGCGAGTCGTCGCTGTTGTCAGAGTTTTCCCGTGACCTCACCCAATCGGCCATGGACAATCAGCTCGATCCGCTGGTCGGGCGCGATGCCGAACTGGAGCGCGTTGTCCAGATTCTGTGCCGCCGCACTAAAAACAATCCGGTACTAATCGGCGAACCGGGGGTGGGTAAGACCGCCATCGTCGAAGGCCTGGCGCAACGCATTGCCGATGGCGAAGTGCCCTCGTTCCTGGCGGACAAGCGCATCCTCGCCCTCGATCTGTCGCTGATTGTTGCCGGCACTAAGTATCGCGGCCAGTTTGAAGAACGGCTGAAGACCATCATGAAGGAATTGATGGAGTCGCAGAATTCCATCATCTTTATCGACGAACTGCACACCCTGGTGGGTGCTGGATCGGCGGAAGGCTCGCTCGATGCCGCCAACATCTTGAAGCCGGCTTTGTCGCGCGGGGAAATCCAGTGCATCGGTGCTACTACTCCGGGCGAATACCGCAAGTCCATCGAGAAAGATCGCTCGCTGGAGCGCCGCTTCCAGGCCGTGAAGGTACCGCCTCCGAACGAGGTGGATGCAGTCAAGATTCTGTTTGGCATCAAGGAACGCTACGAGAAGTTTCATGCCGTCACCTATACCGACGACGCCATTACCTTCTCAGTTTCGCATTCCAACCGGTATCTGCCGGATCGCTTCCTTCCGGACAAGGCGATCGATTTGATCGACGAGGCGGGCGCGCGGGTGAAACTGCGCCAGACCTCGCTGCCCGAGGACATCACCGAGGTGCAGAAGCGGATCAAGTTCATCGTGCACCGCATGGAAAACGCCATTGCGAATCACGAATTCGAGAAGGCCCGCTTCTACTCCGACGAGGAGCGCAAAGAGCGCGAGAACCTGCGTGCCCTGCGCGAGAAGTATCACCTCGACGAGTCATCCACCGGCGTGGTGGGACGTGAGGACATCGAAGACGTGGTGTCGCGCTGGACCGGCGTGCCCATCGCTTCCATCAAGGAGGAAGAAAGCCAGAAGCTGTTACGCATCGAAGAAGAGCTGCACAAGCGGGTGATCTCGCAGGACCGAGCGATCTCCGCGCTGTCTCGCGCTATCCGCCGCTCGCGTGCCGGCTTGAAGAGCCCGAACCGTCCCATCGGCTCGTTCCTCTTCCTGGGGCCAACGGGTGTTGGCAAGACCGAGGTCGCACGTACCCTGGCGCAGTTCATGTTCGGCAGCGAGAAGTCCCTGGTGCGCTTCGACATGTCAGAGTTCATGGAGAAGCATTCCGTATCGAAGCTGATCGGATCGCCTCCGGGGTATGTCGGCTACGAAGAGGGCGGCCAGTTGACCGAGCGCGTGAAGCGCGCGCCGTACTCCGTGGTACTGCTGGACGAAGTGGAGAAGGCTCACCCCGATTTGTTCAACATTCTGTTGCAGGTGTTTGAAGATGGGCAGCTGACCGATGGTCTGGGGAATACGGTGGACTTCAAGAACACCATCATCATCATGACCTCGAACATTGGCGCGCGGCATTTGCAGAAGCGCACGGGACTGGGCTTTCAGTCCGAGCACGAAGAGACGATCTCAAACAAGGTCGAAGACATGGTGAAGAACGAGGTGAAGCGCACCTTCAATCCCGAGTTCCTCAATCGTCTCGACGAGGTCATCATCTTCAACGCACTGACTGAGGTCGACCTGATCCAGATCGTGGAACTGATGGTGCAGCAACTGAACCAGAACCTGGCGCAACGCGCCATAACGGTTACGGTGGCGGAAGAGGCCCGCAAGTGGATCCTCGATCAGACCATCGTGGACCGCAGTTACGGGGCGCGTCCGTTACGCCGGGCGTTGCAGAAGTATATCGAGGACCCGCTGTCAGAGGCGCTCATCCAGGGCACCTTCGCGCAGAGGCCCACGTTCATCGAGGTGTACTTGGAGAACAACCAGCTCTTCTATCGCCCCGTGGGCGAGGAGAAGACCGAGGGCGTGCTGCTTTACAGCAACTAATTTTGAAGCAGTAAGCGAACACAAAAAAGGGAGCGGAAACGCTCCCCCTTTTGCGCCCTGAATAGTGGCCAGCTGTCGAGCGTAAAAGAACAGCAGGTCCCTCTATTCGGGCAGTAATCCTCGATCGGGATGACAAAAAGCGAAATGGACTCAATGGACAGGTCGTCGAACGGGAGAGTCGGCGATTGACTGGCCAGGGACGCACTGGTTTTTTGCTAATCTAGAAAATATGGAAGTATTGGTTTATTCATCCTCGTGGTGCCCGGATTGCCGTACCGCCAAGCGCTTCCTCGACAAACACAACGTGCCCTATACCGAGGTCAACATTGAGACAACGCCTGGCGCCGCCGACGAGGTGATCCGTCACGCCGGCAAGCGGGCTATTCCGCAGTTCGTGATCGATGGGCGGTGGGTGCAGCCCTATCGTCCTGGCGAAGGATTTCTCTACGAGGAGATGGCCCAGCTTCTGGGCATCATGGACGAAGGGTGATCACCGCGCCGTGCCAACTTGCGAGGAGAGAATGCTCAAGCCGGGCGAGACCTATGCATCCATCCCGGCTCGCGTACGTGCTCTTCATCGAGGCGCCGTAGACGGGCCGCCATGATACCCGATCGGCCCAGGTATCCGACGACATCGCGGGGGTCTTTACGGCTCACCACCGGCATTCGCCCAACGTTGG
This sequence comes from uncultured Acidobacteriaceae bacterium, assembly GCA_963721155.1. GTDB lineage: Bacteria > Acidobacteriota > Terriglobia > Terriglobales > Acidobacteriaceae > Bog-257. Next base: position 961,513 of record CAVRID010000014.1, read on the forward strand.
CGCGCAGCATGCGTGCGGCAGCGTCGTAAAGAACTTCGTCGGGATAGGTGACGACCAGCTTGTGCGAACCCGCTTCCAATACCGTCATGTTACCGGATGAATCCTTCTCGAGTGCGCGCATTAGGTCAGCACGGGTAATGATGCCGGCCAGCTTCTGATTTTCATCAACGACGAAAACCCCCTGATGGGTAGTGACCGAAGGATCGCGCCGGGTAATGCGCTCGGTCAGTTCGGCTACGGGCATCGTGGCGGGAATCGTATCGAACTGCTTCGACATGGTCTCGCCCACGGTCACCGATTGTAGAACGTCAGGTTCGTAGTCGGTATGGATGTGCAGTCCACGCCGCGCCAACTTCTCCGTCATGATGGAGTTCTTGGCGTAGCGCACCGCGATAGCGTCGGCGATAACGGTGACCAACATGAGCGGCAGCACCGAGTTGTAGTCGCGCGTGATCTCGAAGGCGAAGATGATGAAGGTGAAGGCTGCGCGCGAGGCGGCTCCGAACACCGCTCCCATGGCCACCAGGGCGAACGCGCCAGGCGAGAGTCCTGCCCCCGGCCACAGCTTGTCCACGACGATGGCGAATACCGAGCCCATAGCGGCGCTAGCCATAAACATAGGCGCCAGCAGACCACCGGAGGTGCCCGAACCCAGAGAAATAACCAGCGCCGCCGACTTGAACACCATGACGGCTAGCAGTGCTCCCAGCAGCATACGAGCGTTCAAAATATCGGAGATGGTGTCGTAACCGACGCCCAGGACGCGCGGTACAAAATAGCCGATGATGCCCAGCCCGAGCGCTCCAATCGCCGGCCACCACATGTCGTGGATGGGTAACTTCTCGAACTGATCTTCGACCCAATACAGGGCCTTGCTGAATGCGAGCGCCGCGATGCCGCACAGCACTCCAAGTATCAGGTAAAACGGCAAGGCGCGCGGAAGACCAAAATCCAGTGTGCCCACCTTGAACATGGGGCCAGGACCCATGAGTTGAAAATGCACGCTCGTAGCCAGCGTGCTAGCTACTACCAGCGGGATGAACGAACGCGACTTGAATTCGAAGAGCAATAGTTCGATCGCAAGAATCACTCCGGCGATGGGTGTGCTGAAGGTTGCTGCCATGCCGGCGGCCGCTCCACATGCCAGCAGTACTTTGCGCTCAGCCGCGGTCATGTGCAGCACCTGACCTACGAGCGAACCTACCGCGCCGCCCGTCTGAATGATGGGACCTTCCGCGCCGAATGGTCCACCGGTGCCGATGGCAATCGCAGCCGAGATCGGCTTCAGGATAGCGACCTTGGGTTCGATGCGGCTGCGGTTAACCAAAACCGCCTCCATGGCTTCAGGAATGCCGTGGCCGCGTATCTTGTCGGAGCCGTAGCGCGCCATGAGGCCGACTACGAGGCCCCCAATGACCGGCGTGATTATAACGAGCAGTCCAAGATGATTGTTGCGCGCGCTGACAAACGCGAAGGACAGACGATGATAGAAAAAGATGTTGGTGAACAGTCCGATCAGATTGTAGAGCAAATAAGCGATCACCCCTGCCAACAACCCGATCAATGCTGCCAATAGCGAGACCAACCCAGTGCGGAACTTTGCCTCTTGCGAGATGGAAGTATCCGAGGCCGTTTGCGCCGGATGCAGGGGATTGACGCCGTCGGTACCGAGGGTTTCGGTAAACTCTGTCATGATCGGCCCCTCCCCGGTATCGCCAGCCGGTCACGTTGAAGCGAAGGAACGCGGGAACTGGCACGGCTGGTCAGGCGACGAAGAGTTGCAACCAGGGTCGGGGCCGCCGAGCGCAGTTCGGCCCGGGTGTGGCGCGTTAAATCTCCCAGCACGCTTTCCCCGCGGGCGGTGAGCCGTATATGTACCTCCCGCCGGTCCGGCCCGTTACGGCTGCGGGTGATCAGTCCTTTCTTGGCGAGCCGATCAACCAACTCAACCGCACTGTGATGCTGAATCTGGAGTTGCTCGGCTAAATAGGCAATGCGCGGGCCGATGGCGTCGGGCGTACCCTTGACCGCCAGCATCAGTTGATGATGGCGCGGCTCCAAGCCGGCTTGGCGGGCCGCCTGCTCGCTAAAGCGCAGGAAGCGGCGAAGCTGATAGCGAAATTCGGCCAGGGCCTGGTAGTCAGAGAGTTTTAGATCGTGATGGTCTATCATAGCAGGGTAACACGATATTATCGTGTAACGATGTATTGTGCAACTCGTAACCGCGAAGTCGAGCCTCCTCTCTTAACAAGGCTGGATGCATTTGTGTCGTATTACGATGCACATAGATTAGGAAGGTCTTGGCGCATTGCTGTCCATCAATTCGCAGCCACATGATTCACGGAGGGTTATTGCAGGGCCAGCAAGGCTGGGCGACTTGGGTTTCTTTCGTTGAGAGCCGTACGCCGCAAGTTTGCAGCGGCGACTGCGTACCGTTGCCGGAACGAAAATATGCATGCTCAAGCAGGTACAATGGAGAGTTTCCCTTTCATAAAAATCGCAATTGTTAAGGAGTTCTCTTGATTACTCGTTATACGCGTTCCGAGATGGGGCGCATCTGGAGTGACGAAAACAAATTTCGCACGTGGCTCGAGGTAGAAGTTGCCGCCACCGAAACGCTAGCCGAGGCCGGAATTGTTCCGCAGGCGGCAGCCAAAGCCATCCGCGGGAAGGGCGGATTCGATCTGGCGCGTATTAACCAGATTGAAGCCGAAGTGAAGCACGATGTCATTGCCTTCACCACGGCCGTGGCGGAGAAAGTCGGACCGGAATCGCGCTGGCTGCACTACGGGCTGACCTCGAACGACGTGGTGGACACCGCCCAAGCGCTGCTGGTGAAGCAGGCGTCGGGCATTATCCGCGAAGACCTGCAGAGATTGCGGGAGGTGCTAAGGCGCCGCGCCTGGGAGTTCAAGGACACGCCCGCGATCGGGCGCACGCATGGCATTCACGCCGAGCCCGTGACCTTCGGACTGAAGCTGGCGAACTGGTATTCGGAGATGGAGCGCAACATCGAGCGCTTCGAAATGGCGGCCGAGCAGATGCGGGTTGGCAAGCTATCCGGTGCGGTGGGAAATGCAGCACATCTCGAACCAGAGTACGAAGAGAAAATTTGCGAGCGGCTGGGACTGAAGGTTGCGGCCGTTTCGTCGCAGGTGATCCAGCGCGACCGTCACGCATTCTACGTTGCAACTCTGGCGGTGATCGCCTCGACTCTGGACAAGATTGCCACCGAGATCCGCCATCTGCAGCGCACTGAGGTGCGTGAAGCGGAAGAATATTTCAGCGAGAAGCAAAAAGGCTCGTCGGCCATGCCGCACAAGCGCAATCCAGTCACCTGCGAACAGATCAGCGGGCTGGCGCGCGTAGTGCGATCCAATGCGCAGGCGGCGCTGGAAAATGTTGCGCTATGGCACGAGCGTGACATCTCACACTCGTCGGTTGAACGCATCATCCTTCCTGACTCGACGATCCTGGCCGATTATCTGCTCAGCAAGACAACAAATCTCATCGACACACTGCTGGTCTATCCCAAACGTATGTTGAAGAACCTGGAGTCGACCGGCGGACTGGTGTTCAGCGGCCAGTTGCTGCTGGACTTGGTGGAAGCCGGGGTGCTGCGTGAGGACGCATATCGAGTGGTGCAGGCGAACGCCATGAAGGCTTGGAAAGAAGATTTGAATTTCCGTGAACTAATTATGAGCGATCCTGAGATCACGTCGAAGGTGAAGCGCGAGACGCTGGAGCACGCCTTCGATCTGCGACGACCACTGCGAAATGTGGACAAGATCTTTAACCGGGTGTTTGGAGGGAAATAGCTGCGGGCACGTTGATTGCGCCGGCGCGATTTCGCCCCGCTCTATCCCGTGTGTTATAACCTCCTGTTTCCACTTTGTGCCCGGCCGCCGCCGGATGCACTCACTCCAAAACCGTAGCCGCGTTCCCAGTATTCGGAGGAATCACTTGGATTTCCAGCTTTCGGACGAACAACTGCAACTGAAGAAGATGGTGCGCGACTTCGCGGAGCGCGAGATTGCGCCCAACGTTATGAAGTGGGACGAACCCGGAACCTTTCCGCTGGAGACCATCAAAGAACTGGGCAAGCTGGGGCTGATGGGCACCATCTTTCCCAGCGAGTACGGCGGCGCAGGCATGGGCTACGTGGAATACGTGACCGCGGTCGAAGAACTCTCGCGCGTGGACGGTTCCGTGGGCATCATCGTAGCGGCGCACACTTCGCTGTGCTCGAATCACATCTTTGTCGCCGGTAACGAAGAGCAGAAACGGAAATACATTCCCAAGCTCGCCACTGGTGAGTTTATTGGCGCATGGGGTCTGACGGAGCCGGGCGCCGGATCGGATGCGGGCGGGGCGCGCTGCTCCGCCGTGCGTCTGGGCAAGAACTGGGTGCTGAATGGCACCAAGACCTTCATCACCAATGGCGGCTATGCCGATGTGGCGGTCGTGGTTGCGGTTACCGACAAAAAGGCGAACACCCACGGACTATCGGCATTCGCGGTGGAAAAGGGCACAAAGGGGTTCCGCGCCGGCAAGAAGGAGAACAAACTGGGCTTGCGTGCCAGCGATACTTCCGAGCTGATCTTCGAAGACTGCGAAATTCCCGCCGAGAACCTGCTAGGCCACGAAGGCGAGGGGTTCATTGACGCCATGAAGGTTTTGGATGGAGGCCGCATCTCCATCGCTGCGCTAGGGTTAGGCATGGCGCAAGGCGCCTATGAAGCCGCGCTGAACTACTCCAAGGAGCGCAAGCAGTTTGGTAAGGCGATCAGCGAGTTTCAGGCAATTGCATTCAAGCTGGCCGATCTGGCCACGGAAATCGATGCCGCCCGCCTGCTTACTCATCGGGCGGCTGCGATGAAAGATGCCGGTATGAAGACTACTCTCGAATCGTCGATGGCGAAGCTCTATACCAGCGAGGTTGCGGTAAGGTGCGCCAACGAAGCGGTACAGATTCACGGCGGGTACGGGTTCATCAAGGACTATCCCGCCGAGAAGTTTTATCGCGACGTCAAGCTCTGCACCATCGGTGAAGGGACCAGCGAAATTCAGCGGCTGGTCATTGCGCGGCAAATTCTGAAGGATTGAATGAATCCGCCGTGCATGGTCTGAAACGGCTAAGAATGCTCGCCATCGTCACACCGGGCTGTGACCGCTTCAACTGCTGTTAAGCTTGTCTATTGGTAACCTAATTCTTGACCTCAGACAATCATATCCAGGAACTTGTCCGGCGAATCCGCGCGGGGGAGCCGCGTGCATTGGCGCGCGCCATTTCCATCGTCGAAGATCACAGCGGGCAATCGACCGAGGTGCTGAAGGCGCTGTTTCCCTACAGCGGCAAGGCCATGCTGCTGGGTATGACGGGCTCTCCGGGGGCGGGTAAGAGCACGCTGGTGGACCAGGTCGCGCACGCCTATCGCGCGCAAGGTAAGACCATTGGGATCGTCGCTGTCGATCCCACCAGCCCGTTCAGTGGCGGCGCAATTCTTGGCGATCGCATCCGCATGCAATCACATCATGCCGACCCTGGAATCTACATCCGCAGCATGGCCACGCGCGGCTCTCTGGGCGGGTTGGCCAGCACTACCGCCGATGTCGCGACCGTGCTCGACGCCAGTGGCCGTGACATTGTGATGATCGAGACCGTCGGCGTAGGACAGGACGAGGTGGACATTGTTCGGCTGGCGGATGTGACCATCGTTGTGCTGGTACCCGGCATGGGCGACGATGTGCAGACCATCAAGGCCGGCATCATGGAGATCGCTGACATTTTCGTCATCAACAAGTCAGACCGTGATGGCGCCGAGCGTGTGGAACGCGAGATTCGAGCCATGCAGACGCTGGCGGTGCGCAAAGACAATTGGACGCCTCTGATTGTGAAGACGGTCGCCAGTCAGGGAACAGGCGTAACTGAATTGCTGGCGGCAATCGAAAAGTATCGCGCTTATCTCGAGCAGGACGGCCGCGCACGTACACGACGTATCGAGAATTGGCGCGAACGAATTGCGGAGATGTTGCGGGACGCGCTATTTCAGCGCGTGCTGGCGTATTACCTCAGCGAAGGCGAGGCCGCGCGCTACGCGACGGAAGTTGCCGAGCATAAGCGCGACCCGTATTCTCTGGTGGAAAAGATAATCGAAAATTTGGGGAAACCGGAATGAATCAAATTGACCATCTTGGTATTGCGGTGAAGTCGCTGGCGGAAGCCAAGAAGTTTTACGAGAAGCTTGGCCTGCAAGTGATGCCCGAAGAAACTGTGGAAGCAGAAAAGGTGCGCCTAGCCATGGTGCCGATCGGCGAAAGCCGCCTCGAACTGTTGGAACCAACTTCGCCCGACTCGCCCATTGGCAAGTTTCTCGCTAAACGGGGCGAGGGCCTTCACCATGTCGCCCTGCACATCAGCGATCTGGTGGGAACTGTGGAGCGGTTGAAAGCATCGGGAACGCGGCTGATTTCGGACGAGATCAAAATTGGCGCGGGCGGGCATCTCTACGTTTTCGTTCACCCTTCCAGCTCTGGAGGCGTGCTGCTGGAGCTGGTGGAAGACGCTCCCCTGGGCGTCTGAAATGCTGATCGTCTCCGTCGATACTTCGGGCCGCAAGGGCAGCATCGCCTTGTGCCGTGGCGACGAGGACAGTTTCGACGTCCTGCAACTGATTTCACTGGAGGGCGGGACCTACTCGGCGCAATTGCTGCCGCGAATCGCAGAAGCCCTTCAACAGCAAGGGTTCAACAAAGCTGAAGTCGATGGCTTCGTGGTGGTGTCTGGTCCCGGCTCGTTTACGGGCTTGCGGGTTGGCCTATCGACGGTGAAAGGGCTTTGCGAAGTGTTGGGCAAGCCGCTGGCAACGGTCTCCATGCTGGAGGTCCTGGTGCTCAAACATGGACGAGAGTACGAAAACGTGAGCGCCGTGTTGGACGCAGGCCGGGGCGAGATCTACGTGGGCGAGTACAAGGTGGCCACAAGCCACGCCACGCTAGTTCGCGAGTACATCGCGAAGCTGGACGAATTTGTGGCGCAACAACGTGTTGGCGGCAACGATCTTCTGACGGTGGATGTGAATGTAGCCGAGGCGTTGCGAGACACAAACAGCCGCGTTGCCTTGGTCGTGCCAGTTGACGCCGGCGAGATTGGCCGTATCGGGATGCGCAAGTTGCTGTCGGGAGAAACCGCCGACCCTGCGACCGTTGACGTCAACTATATCCGACGATCGGACGCCGAGATCTTTTCGACGCCGCAGAAAACGTAGTGCTGATCCGCCCTGCTACTCCCGCTGATGTGCCTTCGATTCGTGCGCTCGAGCAGCAGACCGAAACCGCGGCACACTGGGCTGAGCGCGAATACGGGGCGTTGTTTGCTGCCGACGCTCCACCGCGACTGGCGTTGGTCGCGATCGCTGAAGAAGAATCAGATCGGGTGATCGGCTTTGCAATCGCTGGTCATGTCACTTCCGATTGGGAAATTGAAAATGTCGTGGTCGCGCCAGAAAAACGCAGGCAGGGAGTAGGCATCAAAATAATTCGAAAGATGCTGCTTAAGGCCCAAACTGCGGGAGCCACTTCCGTGCTATTGGAGGTGCGGGAATCGAATCTGCCGGCACGCCGACTGTATGAAAAGCTTGGATTTAGTCAGCAAGGGCGCCGCGGCAACTATTACAAAAATCCAGAGGAAGACGCACTATTACTGTCTTTCTTTGTTACGAATCTGAGACAATTTAACCTTGAAGCAGAATAGCCCTTATGCTAGCGTTTGCATTTTGCATCTCTCCGGAGGTTCACTGAATGGCAACTCAGGTACGCGATCAGCTTCTTGCAAGTAACGATGAATTCCGCCGGTTGGCGGATGAGCACTCGCAATACTCGCAGCGCCTCGAAAATTTGATTCAGAAAAAATATCTTTCTGAAGATGAGAAGCTCGAGGAAGTGCGACTGAAGAAGCTGAAGCTCCGCCTGAAGGACCAGATGGAGAGTTTGGAACAGAAGTTCCGGACCGGCCACCAGGTCGTTTAGTCAACGTCAAGCTCCTTCTCGCGGCGGTGAGGACCGATTCTTTCCCGCCCCGCTCTAGTTGTATCTTCTTTCCTCGCTCCGCAATGTTTTGAGAACATTCCTTAAGCGATAATCAAGTTAACATGGTGGGAGAGGTCTCTTGGTTCACATTCGGCAGCTTTGCCGTGTCATATTTTTTGCCCTGATTGTGCTTTGCTTGTGGTGCGCTCCTGTTGCAACAGCAGCCGACACGAACGCCCAAACTCCCCGGGGAGTGTGGGCGGGCTCCATTCAAACTTCTGGCGGTGACGTGAACTTCGGCATCGAGTTGAAGCCCGAAGGGAACCGAATCAGTGCAGTGCTCGTGAATGACACCGATCGCCAACCGTTCAGTAGCGCCAACTGGGATGGAGAAGTGCTCAACTTGCGGCTTGATTATTACGACGGCACGCTGACAGCTCGCTTTGTTTCTCCGCAAAAGATGGAAGGCGAGTACTCGCGTCTGACGAGCAAAGGCATGGTCCACCTTCCGGTCACATTGGTTCAGCATCAGGAACGTGCGGCCGGGAAGCCGTGGACAGGTGCCACCTTGGCGGGCGATTGGCTATTTGTGCGGCCAGGCGGTACGGGCGTCGAAGACAAAGTCACGCTGGCAACTTTCCAGCAGGAGAAGACGGCGACAGCTGATGGCAAGGTTCCCGTGACCGGCATTCTCGAGCCGGTCAGCGGCGACACTGGTTTGTTGCACGGCGCGGTTTACCTCGACCCGAGCGGCCACACTCATTTTCATCTGAGTCGATTCGATGGCATTCATGTGCTGGCTCTGGACGGCGACTTTCAGTCGGACGGAAGTTTGAAAGGGCAGCTCGCAGGAATTGCGTCGTCTACGCCATTCATGGCAAGACGGAGCAAAGATATGGCCGCTGCCGATCCCAATGCGCAGGCCGGAAGTTTGACTAGAGTCAAAGATCCGCTTCAACCATTTCGCTTCGGTGGAGTGGACCAATCGGGAAAAGCCTTCGATCAGGGAAGCGCTCAATTCAAAGGCAAAGCGGTCATCGTGGACATCTTTGGCTCCTGGTGCCCGAATTGCCACGACGAGGCCCCGATTCTGGAGGAACTCTACCGCAAGTACCATTCACAGGGCTTGGAGATCGTTGGGCTCGCCTACGAATACACGGACGACAACCCACGGAACCTGCGGCAGCTTGGGATCTATCGCTACAAGCACGGAATCACGTTCCCGCTGCTCCTGGCCGGCACTACGGGCGAGGGACAGATCGAAAAGACCCTGCCGCAACTGGTGAATTTTGGCGCCTACCCGACAACGATCTTCCTCGACCGTGATGGACGAGTGCATGCAATTCATGCCGGCTTTGCCGGGCCGTCCACTGGCGACAAGTACCAGGAAGTTCAACAGCGAATGGACCAGCTCACACGGCAGATTCTGGAGCCCATGACTAAGGCACAGCCTTAGGCCAGGCTCTATAATCTAAACAACCCATGGTTCGCGACGGGATCTATTACGGGCTGGCTTTTATTGTTGTGGCTGCGGTGGTGGGGTGGTTGACGCTCCCCGCCTTGGCGGCCATTCCGTTGTTGCTGGCGGCATTTTTCCTGTGGTTTTTCCGCGATCCCGAACGTGCGATTCCCGGCGGCGTAGGCGTCATCGTTTCTCCCGCTGACGGAAAGGTCACAGAGATTTCAAACATCGAGGAAAATGGCGAGAAACGGACTCGGATCAGCATTTTTCTCAATGTATTCAACGTACACGTCAACCGCTCCCCGGTCGGTGGCGTCATCACCGGCGTGAAGTATCGGAAGGGCAAGTTCGGAAACGCCATGGGGGCCATTTCGGCCGAAGAAAACGAGCAGAACGCAGTTACTGTCGAGGGAGAAACCGGCGCCGTAGTGTTTAAACAGATAGCCGGTTTGCTGGCCCGCCGAATTGTCTTCACCAAGAAGATCGGCGATCACGTGGAGCGCGGCGAGCGGGTGGGGCTGATCAAGTTCGGTTCGCGCACCGACGTTATCTTCGCGAGCGATGCCGAGATGAAAGTGAAAGTGGGTGACCACGTGAAAGGTGGCTCCAGCATTTTAGCCATGACCCAGCCTCGCACGGTGCGATCTTCGGTGCAGAATGTGGCGGAGGTGCGATGAGCGAGCAGCACATGCTAACGGGGAATGATTCGCCTGAACCGCGCCGAAGACGCAAGGGCCTGTACATTCTTCCTTCCGTGTTCACTGCCGGCAACATCGCAGCGGGGTATTACGCCATCTCCCAGGCGATTCAGGGTACGGTATCTGACCCTTGGCACTTCGATCATGCCGCTAAAGCCATCGGCTTCGCTATCGTGTTCGATTTCTTCGACGGCGGGATAGCGCGGCTCACCAACACCACCAGCGCCTTTGGCCGCGAACTGGACTCGATGGCCGACGTGATTGCATTTGGGGTGGCGCCCGCGGTGCTGGCGTGGATGTGGGGGTTCCACAAGCTGCCACTGGCCGGCGATCCCGATCTTCGCAATCGCGTAATTCAGTTGGGAGCGATCGCGACCTTCGTGTTTTTGCTGGCCGGCGCTTCGCGCCTGGCGCGTTTCAACATTCAAGTGAATCCCCAGCCGTCGAATCCGGGCCGCCCGGGACGCAAGTATTTCGTCGGCATGCCCATTCCGGCGGGCGCGGGAGCGGTGGCTGCTGTCGTCCACCTGGTACAAGGGGATCCGTTGCAATATTGGTGGCTTTCCATCGGATGGGGCGTCTTCGTTTTCGCCCTGGCTTTCCTCATGGTGAGCACATGGCGATTCTTCAGTCTGAAGGGGATCAACTTTCGCCAGCCGCAGAATTTCCGCTGGCTGATCGTGATGGGCGCGGTCATCGCATTGATTTGGTTTTCTTCCCAATATGTACTGTTCCTGCTGGCGCTGGTCTATATCCTCTCGGGAGTGCTGGCCAGGCTGTCCTTCGTATTCCGGCGGCCCACGCTGCCGCCTCCTCCACCTCAAGATGAGGCATCACACGCTTGATGAAAATGAGCCAAACCGCACCGCTGGTGTTTGCTCCGGCGGAGGACATTGAGGTGCCATGTTTCGCGTAGCGATCATAGGCGCTGGCACTCTCAAAGGCCGCGAACTGAAGGATGTCCTCAGTGACCGCAGTTTTCCGGCGCAGGATATTCGTCTGCTCGACAATGACGAGTTACTCGGCCAACTCGAGGCCGTGGGCGAAGAACCGACGTTCATCCAGAGCGTCCTTCCCGAGCATCTGGAAAACGTGGACTTCACGTTCTTCGCGTCTGACGAGGCCTTTACCCGGAACACCTGGCCAATGGCCCGGAAGGCGGGCAGTGACATCATTGATCTTTCTTACGGGCTGGAGGGCGAAAAAGGTGTTCGGCTGCGCGCGCCCTGGGTGGAACGCGAGTTGGGTCTTGAAGCCAGCGTTGACCTCACCCCGGTTCCAGTCACCATTGCTCATCCGGCGGCCGTGGTGCTGGCACTCTTGATGTTGCGGGCGCAGAAGGTGGGGCGCATAGAACGCGCGGTGGCTACGGTTTTCCAGCCGATTTCAGAGTACGGCAAGCGGGGCATGGACGAACTGCACGAGCAGACCGTAAACCTGCTTTCTTTCCAGCAATTACCCAAAGCGGTGTTCGATGCGCAAGTCGCTTTCAACCTGATTGATCGCTATGGGGAAAAGGCGTTGTACCCGCTGAATGTCGTAGAAAGCCGTATCCAGAGGCACTTCCGCAGCCTGGCAGGTAATCAGGTGGTCGTGCCTTCCTTGATGCTTCTGCAGGCGCCCATCTTCCACGGTCATGCCTTCTCGCTGTACCTTGAGTTGGAGCAAGCAGCCCAGACGGAAGAAATGACGGCGGCAATTTCTGGCGAGCATGTTGAAGTGCTGCAAACCGCGGAAGAATCGCCAAGCAACGTCAACGCAGCGGGGCAGGAGCAGATCCAGGTGTTTGTGCGCAACGACGCGCAACAGCCTAAGGGTTTCTGGCTGTGGGCAGCATCGGACAACCTGCGAATTGCGGCGATTAATGCTCTGGAATGCGCCGAGAGCATGAGTGCCGCGCGTCCGCGAGGAACTGTTCAGTGAGCGTGCCCTCTGCAAAGCGTGAAATGCTCATGAGTAGCTCAGGTCAAGTCATCCGCCGCATGATGCTCGCCGGCATCGTGGGAGTGCTGCTTGCCTCAGCCGGGTGCGGGTACCACACTGCCGGGCAAGCGGTCCGTTTGCCGACCGACCTTCATACGCTGTATGTACCGACCTTCGTTAATGGGACGTCGATCTACCGTATCGAGCAAACCATCACGGAAGACGTGATTCGCGGCTTGCGCGATCGGACCCATTACCGGATCGTGACCACCAACCAGGATGGCGACGCCGATGCTACCCTCACAGGAGCTGTCACCTCAGCCATCATAAGTCCCATGACCTACGACCCCACTACCGGGCGCATCTCATCGGGTATGGTGACGGTCACCATGAAGGCATCGCTAGTGACCAAGAAAGGCAAGGTGCTTTGGGACAATCCCAATTATCTTTATCGCGAGCAGTATCAGGTTTCGCGGGACGCTCCCAGTTTCTTCGAGGAAGAGGAGCCGGCCCTGGGCCGCATTGCGAATAATTTTGCGCAGACGCTGGTCAGCGACATCCTGGAGGCCTACTGAGTGCGCAGTTTTGCGGCTACAGACCGGTTTGTCGCCGATGTAAAGGCGCGCAAAATGGCGTCGGGGTATGTCTTCATCGGCGATGAGACGTTTTTCCGCAAGCGTTGCCGTGACGCGATCCTGCAACACCTGGTCCCGGCTGAGGTGCGGGAACTGAGCGTGTATGACATGGACCTGAGCGAGGTGGAACTGCAGCACATTCTCGATCAAGCGCGCACTCCTTCGTTGATGTCGCCGTTCCAGGTTTTCTTCATTCGCGGAGTAAAGAATCTGTACGGGCGCGGGAAACACGACGAAGAGTTCAGCGCCATCGAAGGCTACTTCAAAGATCCCAATCCAGATGCATTGCTCATCTTCGTGGCCGATCACATCAACATCCCAACCGATGTGCGCCGCATGGACCTGACCGACAAGGACCGCTACGAGCGCATCCGCGAAACTTTGGGCGAGTATTGCTCGGTGCTTGAGTTTGCCCGGGTGGACGAAAGCGACGCGGTGAAGTGGGCGGTAGAGACCGCCGGCGCTGAAGACGTGAAACTTGACACCGACGCGGCGCGCGAATTGGTGGACTCGCTGGGCGGCGACATGATGATGGTTGCCAACGAACTGGAGAAGTTGATTCTGTACGTCGGCGATAAGAAGCGGATTGCGCTGGGCGACGTTGAGACCCTGGTGCTAGCCGCCAAGCAACGGTCATTTTACGAATTAACTGACGCTATCTCGGCGCGCGACCGCGCGCGTGCGCTGAGTGTACTCGACGCCATCCTCAGCACCGGGGACGGCGACGAGGCGGCCATCGGTCATCTCTATATGCTGGCGCGGACCTTTCGCCAGATGCTGGTCATCCTGGAGCGGAACGTGCGCGACTCGCGCGCATTGTGGCAGGTGCTGTGGCAGGGCTTCCGCATTCCGCCGTTCGCCGCGGAAGACATCATCCGGCAGGCGCGCCGCTATAAGTCGCGCCGCGAATTGACTAGCGCCATCCGCCGCGTGGCGCGGGCCGACCTCGCGCTGCGCTCCAATCCTCCCAGCAAGCGGCTTATTCTGGAAAACCTTGTGTTGGACTTGACCGCCGAACCAAAATTGCAGGAAGCCGGTTGGCTGCAGGGTGAGTTGCCAGTGTAGCCATGGACGTCGAGCAGTATCTACGCCGCATCGAATATGACGGCCCGCGCCAGCCTACTTCCGTCGCATTGCGCGGCTTGCATCGTCAACATCTGTTTACCGTTCCCTTCGAAAACCTCGATATCGCCCTGCGGACGCCGATCGTTCTCGACCTTGCGTCGCTGTATGACAAGATTGTGCAGCGTCGTCGTGGCGGGTTCTGCTATGAACTGAATGGCCTTTTTTGCGAATTGCTGATCGCCCTGGGATTTCGGGTTCAAATGCTCTCTGCCCGGGTGCGCCGCGACGATGGCGGCTTTGGCCCGGAGTTCGATCACATGTTGCTGCGGGTTGACTTGGAAGAGCCATGGCTCGTCGATGTCGGATTCGGAGACTCGTTTGTCGATCCCATCGTGTTTCGCGCTGGTGGCGCTGACCAGGTCAACGGGCATCGCTATCAGGTATCGCCTTTTGAAGACCGGTGGCAGTTGCTGCGCGAGGATGACACCGGCAAGGTGGCGCTCTACATTTTTCGCGATGTACCCCGGCAGATGGGCGACTACGAGGAGATGTCGAAATATCCATCAGACATCACCTGAGTCCGGATTCACCAAGCGCTGGATCTGCAGCAAGGCAACGCCGGATGGCCGCATCACCATAACCAACCGGCGACTGATTATTACCGCAGGGACCATCGCGAGGAGAGTGAGCTTGGCACTGACGAGGAGGTTCGGCAACGCTTGCGTGATCACTTCGGCATTGAACTCGATGATGCAGTGGACTTGTCGCGACTGAACAGCTTTCCAAAAAGCTAGAGCAATTTCATGGCGGTTTACGGCGATCAGTGGAACCCGCTTTCGCGAGCCGGGAGAAATGCTTGCGCAGATGTGATCTGAAGGGCACGGCTTCACAGATTGCGGGAAAACTCGATTCCGCATTGAAACGGGCGTACCTTCAGGTACGCCGTCAGAAGTGTTTTATGTATGTCATCCCGAACCGACTCTACAGGTTGCTGAAAAAGTCGGCTTCGGCGGATTTCTTGAAGGGGCGCACCTTTAGGTGCGCCGTCAGGCTCTTTCATTTTGTCATCCCGAGCGGGCTTCAGCCCACGAGGGATCTGCGGTTCCGAATTTGTTAGCAACCTGTGGAACCTTCCCTTTTAAAACACTTGGTCCGCCTGCTACTTCTTCTCTTTCACCTCCACGCTGGCGATGGTATTTTCCCAATCGAGCTTCAACATGGCCGAGGTCGCGCTAGTCTTGTCCAGCGAGATGGTGAATGTCTCCATACCGGACGGCGCCTGGCTAACCTTCATGTCCACTCGCGCCAGGTCCTGAC
>CAVRID010000015.1:0-18434 GCA_963721155.1 uncultured Acidobacteriaceae bacterium
TCCGCCACAACAACCCGGCTGACACAGGCTCGAATCAGGCGGTAAGGAGACTTCTGGTTCAGAACAATTCCGGTTAGTCCACCGTCTGGTGCAGTCAGAAACGCTCGTTGTGCCCACTTGTTGTTCCTAATCCTTTCGGTAAACTCTTTGGGTACCAATTATCGCCAAATAGCTTTCCTTGCGGTCCTGCCAACTCACGTCGACTGCTGGTAAAATCTCCATTCATGTCCGCCGACCAAGGAGTGTCTCCATGAGGCTGCGAGTTCTCCCGTCGTTGCTGCTGCTCTTTTTTGCAGCATGCCAGTTGGCCGCCCAAGCCCCTTCGAATCCTGAGAAATTCAGTCCGCCGTCGCGCACATTTCGCTTCACTTACAGCTTTACCGTAAAGGACATTCCGGCGGGCGCCAAACTGATTCGGGTATGGGTTCCGGTGGCACAAACCGATGAGCACCAGACGGTGCGTCTGGTCGAGACCAATGCGAGCGTGAAATCGCAGATCACTCGAGAGCCCGAGTACGGCAACAAGATTATGTATTTGGAGTTGCGGAATCCTGCTCAAAGCCCTGCCAGCTTCACCCTGGTGTACGAGGTAACGCGCAAGGAATTCTCGCGCGGCGACTATGCGCAATTGGAACGTAAAGACAGCAAGCCTGGCTTGGTGCCGGCGTCAATGACCCGTTTCGTCGAACCCGACCAACTGATTCCGACCGACGGAAAGATGAAGGCACTTGCCAACGAAGTCACTGGCAGCGCAACCGGGACGGTGGCCAAGGCCAAGGCCGCCTACGATTACCTCTTCACCACCATGAGATATGACAAATCCGGGACCGGATGGGGTCGCGGCGATGCGGTGTGGGCGTGCGATGCCAAACATGGTAACTGTACCGACTTTCACTCGCCATTCATCGCGATGATGCGCGCGGACGGAATTCCTGCCCAGTTCGACATCGGATTTCCACTGCCCGAAGGCAAGACTTCGGGAGACATTCCCGGATACCACTGCTGGGCTGAGTTTTACAGCAAGAACATTGGATGGGTTCCCGTCGATATCTCGGAGGCTTGGAAAGCGCAGCAAAAACGCGATTACTTTTTCGGCACCATTGATGCGAACCGAATAAAGTTCTCCACCGGGCGTGACATCACGCTGGTTCCTAAACAAGACGGCCCGCCGCTCAACTACTTCGTCTACCCGTACGTCGAGGTCGACGGCAAGCCCTACGACAAGCTCGACAAGCGGTTCAGCTTTGAGGAAGCGAAATCTTCCAATTAAAGCTCGTGGCGAAATCTCTGAGCAACACGCTGTGCCCCGGTGGTCGTTGAGTTCGGCTCGCCAACATCGTGGGCTGATGGCACGCATGAGAGATATAAGTCCCTGCGCAAACTAGCGCTCAGCAGAACGACAGGATTTTCGCCGAGTTTTAGAGCGAAACTTCCCCGCGGCGCACTGACATCCAATACATCACCATCTCGCGCGGTTGCACAGGAACGACACTGATGCGGAAGTGATCGACTCCTGGCAGGTCGGGGTGGGACAACCAATAGCTACGTGCCTAAATACTGGTGCGAAAGGGGGGACTCGAACCCCCACGGTTTTACCCGCGAGATCCTAAGTTCCTCTCGCACGAGGAATCAATAACTTAGCGCAGTTTGCATGGAGTGGGATTCGCCAGTATTTATGCGGGTTTCCCACTCCTGGTCCCCAGCAGAAGCAAGCCGCTCCAAATGGCTAGTGGGCACAAATTTGGGCACAGTCCATGCACGGGACGAGCGAACGAGTCGCCGGTTGTTGAACAACAAGCAGTATCTCGAATCGGAATTTTCAACCTCGAGTTGCGGGACCACACAACCGTTATTCGGCATTTCGGAGGCTGTCCTGTCTTGATGACAAGCAGGCAATTCATGCAATGCCCTGTCTTCGTCCAGTGATATTCCAAGATCGTACACCGCCAGGAGCAAACACGTTCCGAAACGCTTGCTGACGACCGGGAGTAATCTCCCACATGCCCGCGTTTTCGCCTAATAACAAGGGCATCGATCAGTGGAAGCCAGATCAGCTTCCAAATTGGCGGCAACCATTCGGGATGATGATCCACGTCAGGTGCCCTTTAGTTGCGTTCCCTGCATTCCGTGTGACGGATGTCACTGCCCAATGTTCACTGATCCTGCTTTCATTGAATGCAGAAACACTCACTAAGGACCAGACTATTGCCACCTGTGACAGCCACGTCCGCCTCGTGAAGGTGGAAGGAATCGGCGGGGCTTGCCCTGCCTTCGGGTGTCATATCTGCTGTCGGATGAATGACACACCGCATTGTCGAACCGGCTCACGCTCCCCTTGTGGCTGGCGCGCGCGCGTGCTGGTCGTGCTGTGTCTTCTCGTTCTTCCAGTACCCTGGCTCCTCGCCCAGGTTACCGACTCCGGACAGCCGAAGAACATACTGGTCCTCTACAGCTTCTCCGACCGCAACCTCTTCGATCCGCTCGACAACCTCAAAGCTGCGATTCGGTCTCGTGTCGATTCCCCGATGAACTTCTACGTGCATTACCTAGAGGCACAGGGGCTGGAAGATCCCAACTACGACCACAGTTTGAGCGAAAACTTGCGCAGTGAGCTCCGTGGCGTGAAGTTGGACGTCGTAATCACCGCAGTGTACTCGTCGTATCAGTTTGCGTTGCGGCATCGCGATGAGATATTCCCTGGCGTCCCGGTGGTTTTCTCGTACGTCAATGGCAGCAGAGTGGACGGGAAGCAACTTCCGCCCGGTGTAACCGGGGTTACCGTGTCGGTGGGCATTCGAGAGACCTTAGAACTCGCTTTCAAGCTGCATCCCGGCACAGAGAATCTCGCAGTGGTCGCGGGAAGCTCGGAATTTGAAAGATTTTGGCGGGCTGCAGTTCGCAATCAGTTCGGTCCATATGCAGAAAAGGTGAAGCTGATCGAGATCGTAGGCCTCGGGAATACCGACATCCTCAAGCAAGTCGCCGCGCTTCCTCCTCACACCGCGGTTCTATTCATCGTCATGCCCAGGGATTCGGCACAGCCCGAAGTTGGGGTGTATGACACGGCAGCCGCTATCGGGCAGCGTTTTCCTACGTATTGCATCTTCCAGAACTACTGCCTTGGTCATGGCGGCATCGGCGGCTCGTTCTATGACTCGGGCGAGCAGACGTCGAAAACTGCCGAAATTGCCGCACGAATCGTTTCAGGGGAAAGGGCCGAGAATATCCCGGTGGTTCACGATTCTGGGACCCACGTCACTGTTGACTGGCGCGAACTTGTCCAGTGGAACGTCCCCGAGTCCGCGCTTCCGCCCGGTACGATTGTGTTGTTCCGCCGGCCATCGGTTTGGGAACGATACAGGAAGTACATTCTCGCCGGCGTCGCGCTAATCATCCTGCAGACCCTTTTAATTACGGGATTGCTGTGGCAACGCGCGCGACGGAAGGCTACAACGGCAGATCTGCGCAGGCTTGGGGGCCACCTGATTCATGCTCAGGAGGAAGAGCGCGCCCGCATCGCCCGGGAACTTCACGACGACTTCAGCCAACGCTTGGCAGTTCAGAGTATTGAACTTACGCAGCTAGGAAGGAACCTTCCCGCATCCGAAGTTGAAGAACGCGCCCGAGCGCAGAAGTTGCTGAAAGAGACCAAGGCCATATCGTCGGACATGCGTTCTCTTTCTCACGAACTCCATTCCAGCAGGCTGGAATTAGTGGGACTGGTGCCGGCTCTCAGCGGGCTGTGCGAAGAAATCACCAGAAAGTACAAAATCGATATCCATTTTGCGGAGCACGATGTTCGTCTGGATCTCAAAAAGGACGTAAGGCTGTGCCTGTTTCGAGTTGCCCAGGAGGCGCTAGCTAACGTCGTTAAGCATAGTGGTGCCGGTAGCGCTCACGTTGATCTCGCCGCAAGCCGGAACGTTGTCAGTCTCTGCATCTCCGATGAGGGCAAAGGGTTTGACCCTGCCCTGAAGAACAATGGCACGGGCATCGGATTGATCGGTATGCGCGAAAGGATTCGGCTGGTTGGAGGCACGCTCACGGTCCATTCAGAACTCAACCGAGGAACCGAAATTCTGGCCGAAGTGCCGATCTCCTGCGCATTGAAAGCGGGGCCCGCAGCGACATACGCCGAAGAGGGACTGCAGTCATGAGTCGCCCACGTGTGCTGCTGGCCGATGACCATCGGATGCTGGCGGATGCGCTGAAGAAAGTCCTGGAGCCTCGTTGCGACGTTGTCGGCACAGTGGTTGACGGACGCGCGCTGCTGGAAGCCGCCGCCAAACTGAATCCTGACATTGTGGTGCTCGATATTGCCATGCCCCGCCTGAACGGGCTCGACGCCGGCCGACAACTCAAAGCCAGGATGCCCAACGTGAAACTCATCTTCATGACCCAGCATGAAGACCCTTACCTGGTAGGAGAGGCTTTTCGTGCGGGCGCCTCGGCATTTCTCCTGAAGGAGGCAGCCGCCTCAGAGTTGATCGACGCGCTCGACCAGGTATTGAGAGGCGGCACTTACGTCACTCCAAGCGCCGCCGAAGGTCAGACTAGTATCTCCCTGCGTGACCCCAAAGATCGAGATCACGCTCCCGAACTGACTCCCCGGCAGCGTGAAGTTGTTCAACTCCTGGCGGAGGGACGTTCCATGAAAGAAGTCGCCGATGAGTTGAAGATCAGCGTACGAACCGTAGCAGGCCACAAATACGCGGTCATGGAGCAGTTGCAACTCAAAGCCAACTCCGACTTGGTCCAGTACGCCATCACGCACGCGATTATCTCCCTCAACCGCAGTTAGCAAGTGGTCCTGCCACCCCGTCAGAACTACCTATAGACTCTCCCCTCGTTCGAGCGCAGTGTGAAAGCGAAGGTCGGAGTGCGGGGCAAGTAATCGGGCTCCGGTGAAACAGCACTCTGAAAGGCCCTACGTGTCCCGAATTCCTGTTCCAACCTCAAGAACTGACGAACAGTTGCGGGATGTATCCTCAGCGACGCGAACCCGTGTGCTAGTGGCGGACGATCACGCCCGCATCCTGACCGCGGTGGCCGCGCTGTTGGGCAAGTCATTCGATGTCATCGCGTCGGTCTCCGACGGACGAGCCGCCCTGGACGAAACGCTGAAGCTCAACCCTGATCTGGTCGTCCTGGACATCTCGATGCCCGGGATGAGTGGCATTGACGTCGCCAGGGAGCTAAAAAAGCACAGCACCAAGACCCGAATTGTCTTTCTCACGGTGCACGAGGACTCCCAGATTCTGGCGAGTTGCCTGGCCGCGGGCGGCCTGGGCTACGTCGTGAAGGCGCTTATGGCGACTGACCTGGTTCCCGCGATCAGAGAGGCGCTCGCCGGGCGGGTGTTTGTGTCCCGGTTCTCGTCCTCGCAGGAGTCGGATTAAACCATGGGACGAAACCATGATGACGTGCGGGGCACCGGTCGAACCGAACAGGTAGTTTTGACGGTTCCATTCCCAAAACGGGACGCACAAAATTGGTCGCACGCCAAGAATTTAGTTCGACCGCAGGACGCAGCCCATCGCGCTCTCGTTTAGCAAGCAGCAACTTATCAACTGCGAAGGAGAAGCAGCAAATGGACTTAGGAGCAGGTGTTCGAAAACTAGCGTTGGGAGCGCTCGCCGCGTCGAGTTTCTTGGTCGGCGTCGGGGCGACTCCTGTTGTTGCGCAAGACAAAAAGCCTAACGTCGTCATGCTCATGAGCGACGACGTGGGCTGGAGCGACTACGGTGTGTACTTCGGAGGCGGGTCCCTCGGGCATCCCACGCCGAACATCGATCGCCTGGCCAGGGAAGGCGCAATGTTCACGAGCTGGTACGGTCAGGCCAGTTGCACGGCGGGCCGCTCCTCGTTCATGACCGGGCGCATCCCGATCCGCACTGCATTGTCGGTCGTGGTCGTTCCCGGCGACGCCAATGGCCTGCGGGCGGAGACGCCAACCATCGCCGAGTTCTACCGGAAGAACGGCTATCAAACCTACTTCTCCGGCAAATGGCATCTGGGCGACGTGCCCAAGTTTTATCCCACCGAGCATGGCTTCGACGAGATGAAGCACTACGCCGCCTACTACCCCGGGGTCTACGCCTACGAAGACACGGCGCCAAACGCACATCCCTGGTTCCCGAAGTATAACGAGGAGTATTGGGCCATGTATCAGAAGGTCGTGAACCAATACGAATGGGAAGGCAAAGCGGGCCAGCCGGCCGTGAAGGGCAACAGCGGAGACAAAATTACCCTCGAAAACCTCGCCGACTTCGATGTCCGGCAGACGGACTCAGCGGTCGCCTACATCAAGCAACACGCGAAGGATGGCAAGCCGTTCTTCATGAGCATCAACTTCATGGGTATGCACCAGCCGACCAGCCCAAACAAGGC
Organism: uncultured Acidobacteriaceae bacterium; assembly: GCA_963721155.1. GTDB lineage: Bacteria > Acidobacteriota > Terriglobia > Terriglobales > Acidobacteriaceae > Bog-257. The sequence continues at coordinate 6,391 of CAVRID010000015.1, forward strand.
ATTCGTGGGCAAGTCGCACCTTGGCAACTACTCCGACAAACTAATCGAAATGGACTCCAACATCGGCCGCATTATGGACGCCATCCGCGCCGAGGCACCCGATACCATCGTCATCCACACGGCTGACAATGGCGCGTGGCAGGATGCCTGGCCCGACGCCGGCACCACGCCGTTCCGCGGCGAAAAAGGAACCGGCTTTGAAGGCGCCTTCCGGGTGCCGGGCATCATGTGGTGGCCAGGACACATTCCGGCGGGGCAAGTTCTCGACGAAATGATGTCGCATATGGATGTGTGGCCCACGACTGCCACCCTGGCCGGACTGACACCGCCGCCCCACGGGGAATGGAAAGACAACAACGGCAAGCCCATCTACTTCGACGGCATTGACAACACCGCCTACGTCACCGGCAAGACCAAACACTCGGCGCGTAGGGGATGGATTTATACCGACGGCGAGAAGTTCTTGGGTATGCGTTACGACGAGGCGGGCGACAAGAACAATCCTGACCTGAACATCGCGTGGAAGCTGCTTTACTCGTCGAAAGACACTTGGCTGGGCCCAACGCTAGACCTCGGCGCCATCGGTTCCACTTACAACCTCACCATGGACCCGTTTGAGAAATACGACATGACATTTAACGGCGCAGTGGCGACACGCAACCCGACCACTTCACCGGGCCGCTACGCCGGCATGGACAATGGTTGGGCCATCTCGTTGTTGGACATTCCGCTCTCGGAGTTCAACCAGTCCATCGTCAAGTATCCGAGCCTGAAACGATTCCCGGGCGGGGCCTCGAACGACATGATCCCGAACCTGCAGAACCCGGAAAACCCGCTGCCCTACGATCCTATGAAGATTCCGAAGACTATGGGAGCGCACTAGGCCGAACTCGGAAGCGAGGAAGGTGAAACTAGCTTCCTCGCTTCCCACCCAAAATCACTTCCAAACCGACGCCGGAAGTGGAGTTTCGACAGTATGAGCAACACCGTCAACAGTCCGTTATCGCCGCTGCCGATCTATCCGGGAACGAGGCCGCGCTTCCACGCTATGGTGAAGCCGACGGGGGCGATCTGCAATCTCGACTGCACCTATTGCTATTACCTGCACAAAGAGGAACTGCTGGGCAGCAACAGCAAGTTCCGCATCAGCGACGAGATTCTCGAAACCCACATTCGCCAGTACATCGAAGCGCAGCGTGGCGACGAAGTCGTGTTTTCGTGGCAGGGTGGCGAGCCGACGCTGCTGGGTGTCGAATTCTTCGAGAAGGTTGTAGCGCTGGAAAAGAAATACCAGCGTTCGGGCCAGTATATCGAGAACGACCTGCAGACAAACGGCACGCTGCTGAATGACGAGTGGCACGCGTTTCTGCGCAAGAACAAGTTCCTGGTCGGACTGAGCATCGATGGCCCGCAGGAGCTGCATGACCGCTACCGGGTAAACAAAGGCGGAGCGCCAACGTTCGACAAGGTGTTTGCCGCCGGACTGCAATTGCAGAAACATGGAATCCCGTTCAATACGCTGACGGTCGTCAACCGCGTCAATGCGAAAAAACCGCTCGACGTGTATCGCTTCCTGAGCCGCGAGTTGCGGCCACGGCAGTTGCAATTCATCCCCTGCGTCGAGCCAACGGTATTTCACAACGTCGCTCCGCAGAAATGGGATGCGAGTACGCTGCCGCTGCAGGATTCTCCCGCCGCGCATCCTGGCAGTCCCGACTCCGTTGTCACGGACTGGTCGGTCGATCCCGACGACTGGGGTTACTTCCTCTGCAAAGTTTGGGACGACTGGTATCGCCGCGATTACGGCAAAGTACACGTCAACTTGTTCGAGACGGCGGTAGCCCAGTGGATGGGTCGCGACTCGCAACTATGCATCTACAGCGAGTTCTGCGGCAAGGGCGTGGCGCTGGAGCACGACGGCAGCGCCTACTCCTGCGATCACTACGTGTATCCCGAATACAAGCTGGGCAACATCGCGGAAACCCACGAGTCGCGCATGGTGTTTTCCGACCAGCAGAAAAAGTTCGGCTTTGCCAAGCGTGACGATCTGCCGCAACAGTGCCGCGCGTGCAAATACAAGTTCGCTTGTTGGGGCGAGTGTCCCAAGAACCGGGTGATCCGCACCCGTGAAGGCGAACCCGGGCTGAACTACCTGTGCAGTGGACGGCTCAAGTTCTGGCAGCACATCGATCCCGACATTAAAGAGATTTTGCAGCGCGTGGAGCAAGCCGGAATACCGGCGACCCTCCCGAATTTTCGGGTGTAGGAGTGGCTTGGCGGGAAGTCACTGTTCGCCGGTATCGGCGCCAGCGAGAGGGGTAACGGAGACTAGAAATGGTTAAACGCAAACTGCTCTTATTGCTTTTCGCTATTCTTCTACCCGGCATAATGGCATCGGCGCAGGACACCACCACCGGAGGTCAAGCCAATCCGCCAGATACAGCGACTCAATCCCCAAACCAATCGCCGCCCGCCGCTCAGGGCGGGGCCTCCGTCTCGGCCCAGGAACTGGCCAATCAGGTGAACAATCCGGCGGCTCCAGTCACCTTCGTTCAATTTCGCAATATTCTTATCCCGAGTTTTTCCGGGTTTAAGGGCGCACTGAATTCCTTGCAGATGCAACCGGTCCTTCCCATTGGTCCCTTTCAGTCCTTCCCCTTTGTGCAACTGGTGAAGATCACATTTCCAATGGTGAGCTCAACTCCGGGTGTTGCTCCCCCGGTGGGGTGCATAGGCTGCGAGTCGGGCACGACAGGTGTAACGGGCACAGGAGACTTGCAGGTTTTCGACCTTATTACCATCAAGCAATCCTGGGGCAGATGGGGCTTTGGGCCGGCGCTGGTTTTTCCCACTGCCACCGAGAATGTACTCGGTGCAGGCAAGTACCAGATCGGTCCCTCGGCCGCGCTGATCTATACCGGCATCAAGAACCTCACCCTCGGGGCAATCGTACAGAATCCAATTTCCTATGCGGGCTCGCCCAACCGCCCGACGGTGAACCAGATGATCATCACTCCCACATTCACTTTCAACCTGAGTGACGGATGGTTTGTCGGGCTGACCGACTACAATTTCTCTTTCAACTGGGAGAATGGTGGCGCACCGACGATCCCGCTAGGTATGCAGGTCGGCAAGGTGGTAAGAATCGGCAAGCAACCGATGAGCATGTCGATCGAGGCTGGAGGCGCAGCCGCCAGACCGTCCGGAGTACCCAATCCTGGCTTGATTCTCGGCTTCGAGGTGAGCCCGATCTTCAACTTCCACGTCGGCCCCGGGGAGAAGATCAAGGTGCGAGGAAAAGACGCGTCGAACTGAGAGGTCAGAGAAATTGTCTCGGCAACCCGGCTCCACCCAATCCGATCATTCCTCGTATAGCCGACCTCAGGTCTTTCTTGACCTGTTCCGAGATGCGAGTTCACAGACGCTCACCTGGACGGGCATGGCCGTCGCGGTCGCGTGGGTCCCGCTTGCGCTTTTGTCTGCGTTGCGCGGAGGCGGCTCCTTCCAATCCTTCCTGACCGACTATGCCACGCAGTCTCGCTTCCTCATCATCATTCCCGTGCTGATTCTATCCGCGCCAGCATTGCACGAGAGGCGCCAGCAAGTTGCAGAGCATATCGAAACCTTTCTTGTCCCACGTGACCAGTACCCAACCTTTCATGATGACTGGACGTCGACCGACAGGCTCCGGGACTCTTGGCTTACCCGCATAGTGATAGCTGTCCTGGTTTACGCAACGGTGATATGGCTGCACCAATACCTGAGCCCGGAGGGCATTGAATTTACGGCCTGGTGGAGAGGAACCGGCGGTGTGCGGTTCATGTCACCGGCCGGTACGTGGGCAGCGTTTGTCAGCTATCCCATCGTCTTTTACTTGGGCTTTCTCTGGTTATGGCGGCAACTGCTATGGTTACGATTCCTGCAGTTGACGACGCGCCTGAACCTTCAGCTCGTCGCCGCTCACCCCGATGGTTTGGGAGGTCTCGGGTTTCTCGAAGGCGCGCTGCGGGGACAACTGCCGTTCGCCTTCTGCCTGGGAGTTGGACTGGCGGGCGCCGTCGCCAATCGGGTTTTTCATGACGGACAAAAACTGATGGCATTTCGTAACTTGCCTCTAATCCTCATTGCCGCTGTACTGCTGATCTGCGTCGCGCCTTATTTCCTGTTTACCAGCACGCTGATGCGAATGCGTCGTCATGCCACGTTGAAATACGGAGCTTTCGCCCGTGCAGTAGGCGAGCAGTTTGAGAAGAAGTGGCTCGATCGGGCCGTCAGTCTAGACGAAGACGTTTTGGAGGTCCCCGATTTTTCCACGACTACCGATCTCTATGGTGTGGTGAACAACATCAACAACATTCGTGTGATTCCGGTGGGGCGCGTCGACGTGTATGCGCTCGTTGTTGTCGCTCTGGTCCCAGCAATTCCGATTGTGATCGCTTCCATCCCGTTCGACACCGTTATGCAGGGCGCTATGAAGCTTCTGTTCTGAGCGGCGTGGCTGGTGAAACAGGGAGTGGCATCAGGAGAGAGAGAAATGAAAAGGCAACTTACTGCCGCGTTGTCCAAGACTGAAAGACGCAAGCAAGGCAAAGCACGTCGCGAAGAATGCCCACGCACAGCGCAGGCTGAGTGGAAGGCGAGATCGAAGTCGCAGGACATAATCAAGCTGCTTGAGGAGTCAGACGCCGATCGGATTCCCGGCCTAATCCCGGTGAAATATCAGAGGATGTCGATATCGCCTTTTACGTTCTATCGCGGAGCAGCCATCATCCAGGCGCGGGACCTTGCCAATGCGCGTGTGTCGGGCATCACCGTTCAGGCATGCGGCGATTGCCACCTGGCGAACTTCGGCGGCTTCGCCACGCCTGAACGAGCGCTCGTGTTCGATATCAACGACTTCGACGAGACATTCCCGGGACCGTGGGAATGGGACGTTAAGCGATTGGGCGCCAGCCTTGTGTTGGCAGTGAGGGACCGGAGTTTCTCCAAGTCGATCGCAGATGAAGCCGTGCGTGCGGCCGCTGCGTCGTATCGCGAGCGGATGGCTGAGTTCGCCGAGATGACGGTGCTCGAGACGTGGTACGCACGAGTCACCATCGACGCGCTCAAAGAACAATTCCGGAAAGATCCCGACATGTCCGCCCGGTTGTCGGCAAAGCAAAAGCAGGCTCACTCTCGGAACTCCGAGGCGGTAATCCCCAAGCTCACTGGGATTGTGAATGGACGCCGGAAGATTAAGGACGATCCCCCGGTCATCTACCATTTCGATGAATTCGCGCCCGATTTCGAAAAGCAGCGCCTGAAATTCACTGATGAGTACAAGAACTCGCTGCAAGCGGATCGCCGAAAGCTGTACGAGCGCTATCACTTCCAGGATGCGGCAATCAAGGTTGTTGGAGTGGGCAGCGTGGGAACTCGCTGCTATCTTTCGCTGCTTCTGGCCGATGAAGATGATCCACTGTTCCTTCAATTCAAAGAAGCACGCAGGTCTGTGCTGGAGACTCCACGCGGCAAGAGCCGCTATGCGAATCAGGGTTACCGCGTGGTGGAGGGCATCCATGTCATGCAAGCTGCAAGCGACATCTTTCTCGGGTGGGGCCACACCAAAGGACACGACTATTACGTTCGGCAGTTCCGCGACATGAAGGTTTCCGCCGAAGTTGAAACCTTCAAGCCCGGCACTCTGGTTGGGTACGCCACCATGTGCGGCTGGGCGCTGGCGCGAGCTCATGCGAAGGCTGGGGACGCCGCGATGATCGCCGGATACTTGGGATCGACCGACCAGTTCGACGACGCACTGACGCAATACTCCAAAGCCTATGCTGACCAGGCAGAGGCTGATTATGAAACCTTTCAGGCAGCCGTTCGTTCCGGACACCTGTCGACGGAACCGGCAAAAGGCGCTGGGCTGGAATTCCTGCTATAGCGGAAACGGGGTGCGTAGATAAGTTATCTCGGCGGGCAGCGCCCATACCGCCTGCATCAGGCAAAACAAAAACCCCACACAGAGGAAAAGACGGAATGGAGCAAGGGTAGTCGCGGGATCTCGAGGAGATCCCGGGTTGATCTAGGTTATAAATCGAGAGCCAGCGAGAAGAAGCGACGGCCGGAGGGAATTCCTCCAACCGGCCAACTCTTGAATAAGTACCTCTCGTCAGTTACTCAACCACTTTCGCCGCTACGGCTGGTTAACGACGACGTAAGTCGTGTTCCCACCAGAGAACTGCGGCCGATAATAGGCGCTACCGCACTGCTGGTAGGCCACGCCGTTGGCGACGATGGTGGTGCAATTGGGCGGAAGTGTATTCACCCTTGATGCGACAACAGCCGCAGTCACGACTGCCGTTGTGGCAACCGCCGCAGCCACACCAATCCCATTGTCAATCGGTGTCGTCGGCGCGGGCTTTCATGCGCTCCAGTACCCAGCTCGGCCAGCATCGCGCCTCTGCTGCCTTGCCTTCCAACAGGAGCCGCTCATAAGTCCGCCAGTGCATTCCCCTCGGTTTCGCTGGGAATGGTTCCAGAAGGATGCCAGAGCCGCCTAACTTCCTCCGAATCGTCTGAGCACGCCTCAGAAATCGATCGTATGGCTGCTCCTTTTGGCTCTGATAAGTGAGATGGTAGCAATGGCGACAGGCGAATATTCGGCCTCCGTACAGGACCGCTACCCGCCGTCCACATCCGACAGCGGGACAGGTGAACCAGGGCCGCAGTCCACCGTAGTTACACCTCGTCCATGTAAATAGAACCCGATGCTGATGCGATTCCCATTCCGCCGAGCCAATTGTTCGACGGATGTACGACAGGTTTAGGCAGTGGTGTTCTGCGGAGCCTACTAAGGCACCCGTGATGGTCTCCACCCGGCTCCAGCGAAGAGTAAACCGGCTGTCCGCCTTTAAGTATCCCTTGCGGCGGAGCCAGCGGATGTCGATGCTGTGGTTTTGTTCAGTCGTATCTCTTCCGCCCCTGTAGCCCACTCATCCTCCGTTGTGAACCGAAATCATTAGCGAAGTTTGACCAACCTTTCCCATAGCTAGTATCGGGATCAGGCATCGGCTGCTTGAATACCGCGCCACGTCGTACAACGAGAAGTATCAGCCGAACAGTGAATGAGTCGGGGAAGAGCAAGGAAAGGAAGGGAACGGAAAGGAGCTGGAAGCGCCCTTTTGTATATGGCGACCTTGATTGGTTGATTGCTTGATTGCTTGTTTGTGTGATTTCTGATTACCGTTTCTTGATTCATGATTCCCGATTGAGGGGGCGTGGGGGAGTCAAACACCCGTATGAGACCCACCACTTGTATCTGTGCCAGCTCTGTGTCAGCCTCAGGCACTGAGGACCCGAGACCGAACTGGACGAGCGTACTAGGAGTTGTCACGCTGCTCCCACTTACGCCGTTGGATCGGCTCCGAACGATTTTGAAATGGCCTGAGCGGGGGGATTTCTCCGCCCCGCCCTTGGGTCGCTTTGGCTTTGGTGTTAGACCCCGCCCGGCTTCAGGCGAAGCTGAAGAACTTAATCATGACTCATTAGAATCGCTGGCACTCGAAGGGCATGGTGTCCCTGGGAGCCGAACGAAGTCACTGAGTGATGAGCTTCTCGAGGTCCACGATCCTGGAGTAAACGTCGTATTCCTCCTTTTCGTGCCCCTGGCTATCTTCCTTGCAATCTTCGACCCGTGCCCAAAAGCACTTGTCGAGAAAGACATCCCAGTGCATCGTTTGGCCCCTCTTCGGCGGCCCTCCGTTTGCGAGCGTCCAGTAACGATAGAAATTCGACTTGCGACCGGGAACCTTTGGGTTCTTACGAACCGTTCCAAGGTTCAAGAACAGGCTCACCGTGCCCGGCTCGTCCATCGTGTGAAACTCGATGCGGAGTGACCAACGACCGTAGGCGATCACCCATTCCGGCCCCTGAATCTTGTGCGCCCTGACCATGCGGAGACCGCCGTCGATACGGGGATAGTCCTCGCGGTCCCAAGTTGGTGGTGTGACGACCCGCTGTCTCTGACCGTGTCTCGCAGATCGCGCCTCTGCGCGCTGTTGATGCGCCGTCGGTGCCATGGTCAGTTATTCCTGCCGCGTGGCGGCCGTGACTTGCCACCGTCTTCGATCACCTTTGCCAATTCGGATTCGCGGATCATGGTGCGTCCGCCAACTTTGGTGCGTTGCAACCGGCCCTTTGAGAGCCAGGCATGAATTGTCCATGGGCTGATTCCGCCTAAACGGCGGGCTGCTTCATTAACTGATATCAATGCGTCCATGCGTATTTACCTCCAAGAATTTTCTTGCAACCACATCCTAGCCGTGTTATTGTGCCATAAACAAGAACACACATTATGGCACAAATTTTTCAACTGCCGATCGGCTTCCAATATGTTCGACAAAGTGTAAAGTGGCACCTGGGCGAGGCGGTTGTCACAGGATGGATCGAGCACCAAGACGGTTCGCCCGATACTGAACATGTTCAAATGCGAGTGAAAGGGTCCCGCGACCTTGTATTCAGGGAGGACTCTGCACTCATCCCCGACAGATTGGGCGAGATTCTTCAGGAACAGCCGGACTGGGATCCGGCTGAAGTCTGTGCCGGATGGAGCATCCCGATTTTCTGGTTTGAGAGGGGGTTCGCTGTGACAAAATCGGCGGATGCGTGGGAAATGAGGAGTGAGTTCCTGAAACTCAGTCCCACTCCGGACGAGGTGCTGATTTTTCTGAACTCGTGGGGACCATGGCGGTCCTCGATCCAGCTCTCGCAAAATTACGTTAGGACTGCCCGGCTAGACGAAATCGTCAGAAGTCACAAGCGTTGGATAAAAGCCCTTTCTTCGCCACCGGAGAGGTGGTATCCGTATGCGGGCTGGTCGCAGTCTATCACGACTAGGACGGGATTTCCGCCCTTTTGGGTATCCACGGAAGGGTGTAAGACGGCCATAGACACGACAATCACAATAGATTTTCTCCAAGGCGTCAGATTTGGAGTTTGCGAGCGACCGGATTGCAACGGCACCAAGTACTTCGCCATATCATCCGGGCATTCACGGAAATATTGCAGCCAGTACTGCGGACACATCGAGTCCGTTCGCAGAGGCCGTGAGGCCAGCCGGAAACCACGGAGAAAGAAACGCTGAGGTCAGACATGGCAATTTATAAGCGCGGTTCGATTTATTGGTACAAGTTCACCTTCAACGGCGAGGCGATACGGGAATCCACACGGCAAAAGAACAAGAACAAGGCTAAGGACATGGAGTCCACCCATCGCTCACGGCTTGCTATGGGCGAAGTGGGCATCCGCGAAAAGAAGCGCGTCCCCACACTGTCCGAGTTCATGGAGAAGGACTTCGTGCCATACGTCGAGGTGAAACACGCTGAGAAGCCGGGAACCGTCGAATACTACACGGACGGCTCCAAGATGGTTTGCGACACTGACCTTGGCTCGCTGCGACTGGACGAAGTGAATGACCAGCACGCGCAACGGTTCGCGGCGCAGAAATCGAAACTCTCACCCTCTCGCATCAATTGCGGCCTTCGGACTCTCCGCCGTGCCCTGAATCTGGCTTACCAGTGGGGGACTCTGGAAAGACCGGCCAAGATCACTCTCGCCAAAGGTGAGCGGCAGAGGGACCGGGTGCTCACAGATACGGAAGTCACTGCGTACCTCGCCGCGTGCCCTCAACCGTGGAGAGATGCAGCAACGATCATTCGCGGTACAGGAATGCGGCCAGGCGAGGTTTTCACGCTTCGCTGGGAGCGGGTGTTGCTCAGTGGTGAGCGTGGGCTATTGCAAGTCACAGAGGGCAAATCCAAGGCAGCAAAGCGCATCCTGCCACTCGTCCCCGAAGTGTACGCAGTTCTGGAACGTCGCAGGGAAGAACAAGGGAAGCCGGAAGAGGGTTGGGTGTTCCCTTCCACGGCACGCGAGGGACACTTGAACGGCGACACCACAAAAGACCAACACGCGATTGGCTTGGAACGGTCCAAGGTCGCACGGTTCGAGCCTTACATCCTTCGGCACACGGCCCTGACCCGGTTTGCTGAGTCGGGTTGCGACGTGTTCACGCTGGCGAGAATTGCCGGGCACAGTTCGATCACGATTACCCAGCGATACGTGCATCCTCAAGCAGACGCAGTGGAGAGGGCGTTTGGAATGTTCTCAAAAGTGGGGAAAACACTGTCACTGCCAAGGGGAGCGTAGGAGCTTGCTTGTAACTGATGACTCGTAAACGACCAGTTCAGGCGCTAGCGTTCCGGCCCTGCGGGCTCCACTTGCATCCAGCCGGGAACAATCCGCGTAGAAAGAATCACACTGCCAATACTGACACTGGTGCCTTGGTGAGGTGTGATCGGAACAACCAATACACGCTGTAATGCCGGGGCAACAACTTCGAATTCGAACGGTGTTCGGCGGAACACGTCAGGGCGAATGATGTTCGATTCTGTCGAGCTACCGTATAACATGACTACTTCTCCCATCTCAGATGATAAATCGGCACCATGGGGCTGAAACATTAACATAAGACGATTCGTCTGTCACCGATTCAATTTGAAACCGCCTCTATGCGAGTTCCAATGCGGCCTCGATCTGACACGTTCTATGACCCGTCTTGCGGGCTCTCTCCGTCTGAGCCAGCCGACCCCGTCAGGGCGTCTGTAACCGGCAACGCTGGTAGCACTTGCGGAATTGGAACATCCTGCCACCTGGACACTGTGTCAGTAGCAATTAACTGTATTTGGCCGGTGAGTGTCCTGAAACCGTACATATTCCCCTGGGTTCGAAACTCCGAAGCTCGCCGAGTGCTTTCAACCATCGCATTTACAATGTTATATGGCAATTCAACTGCGGGATTTGTAGCATTCTGAAGGGCTTGCTGCCCAGCCAAGTTCCAGAACTGCTGCGCGACTTGAGGCGGAGTGTTTGGCGGAAGATTCAACGGTGCAACGGGAGCTAAGCTTGCTGCGGCAGCAGGGTCAGCAAGATATGCCTGCAGCGGGTTAAACGGCACTCGGAGTTCCATGTAACTCTCGATTCCCAGATACGCTTGCCACAGCAACTCCTCGAGTTGTGCGTTTTCGGCAGCTACCTTTAGGCGCAGCTCCCGAGCGCGTTGACGGGAGACGGCGTCGCCATGTGCAAAGAAGCTCTTGTTGAGGTTGTCGGCAATTTGTTGGGCAAGGACGCGATCTTCGCCTGTCATGTGCATCTTGAGCAGCCGCTCGCCTATTGATGAGGATAGTTCGCTCGCACGCTTTGCTGCGCCGACGTTTATTGGGTCAGTAACACTGAATAGCCTCTCAATCACCGCAGAGATATAGGCTTGTTCCGTAATCTTAGCGTCGTCACTCAAAAAGCGCAGAAAAGCTCCGACATCTTCATACGCAAATCCACGCACGGTGCCATCCGGTTGCGGGATTGTGATTTGTGGATCTATAGGACCGAGAGACGAATGGGGGTGCATGACTATTTCATTGGCACCGAGCGCAAAGATCGTAGCCGCGCTAAACGCCATAAACGGAACCAACACGCCCACTTCGGTAAACCGCTCGCGTAGCAGTGACATCAGCTTCCAAGCGGCCAAGCCATCACCACCGCTGCTATGTAATAAAACGTCTACACGAGTTTGGTCGGCCGGAATCGCATCGATCTGGTCGATGAACTCGCGCTGTGTATCGCCTGACATCTGAGCTGGCACGCCCATCCGGGTGCTAGTGGCATACGCAATGAGGGGTCGCTGGCGATACTGCTCTATGGCTGCGTAGCGCGTAATCCTTGCTGCAAGATCCACGAATCACCTCACACATTTGCACTCAATCACACGGCACCTAAAGCCCCGCTGAGTAAAAAGCCTCGACGGATTATGCGGCTGAGAACTACGAATTTCGGTGTCCCACATCACGCAAAGGCGTGACACTGTTGTCATCACCGGTCATTCTCAAGTCCTCTGATTTTGGAGCACCATCACCAGCGACGATCGGGACACATTCGGCTAAGTGGGCACAAAATTGGGCACAGTCAAGAAATCCAAATCCGACAATGCCCTGCAAGTAATT
>CAVRID010000016.1:0-185327 GCA_963721155.1 uncultured Acidobacteriaceae bacterium
GGACAAACGAAATCAGTACTTCGTTTCGGCCGAGGTTCACCATGGAGGCCTTGGCATCGGTACGGTTTTCCTGCCCTGCGAGGTCTTGCGCAGTACTTCTATCGCTTGCCTCAAGGCAGACGAGTCGGTCATCCCACCCTGTACGAGATCTTGCGTATTCCAGCCAGCGCTTCTCCCTCTGAGCTGCGCGTAGCTTTCAAGCTACGCGACCTGGAACTTCAAACGGCAGGAGCTGCTCGCAGCCAGCGCGTGGCGCTGGAGCGGGCATTCAACATCGTCGGTCAGCCTGAATTGCGCGCCTGCTATGACGCGCTGCTGGCCGATCCCGAAGCGCCTGCTGTATTTCCTTACGGTGGATTTGGCTCTCTGATCGTTGCCGGCGAGCATTCCCGAGACGGACAAACATTCTTCGCTCGCCGCATTCTTGCGTTTTCACCGGAACTCCGGCGCCGGCGGTTCCATGTGCCACTGCGCAGGTGCGATTTTTACGAAGATCGGGCACTCTGCCGCGACGTGCGTCGCAAGCTCGAATTCTGGCTCGATCCAGCCGCCCTACACACAGTCTGGGACCGCACTTGGAATCAGTGGAAGCACCTATTGGGAACCAAGATCGAGGTCGAAGGCACGTTCGTACAAACTGGCAAATACCGCAAACGTCGCGGAGAGTGGGAACTCGTTGCTTGGGAGACTGCATTGCCGAGCCGGCTGGAGGTCAAACTCCCAGCCGATTTCCAGCAGCAACTGGACGCGGCGCGAACGACCTATCATCGCTTCGGTCAGTATTCCCGGGCTCTTGACCAGATCCGTCTGTGCCTGGAACATCGGGCAGTCGAGAAGACGGAACTGCAGCGAATGTGTTCCGGACTGCATATTCCTGGCGACTTTGATGTCGCACAGATCAGCTGGCGTGCCGATTATGACCCGTTCTTCTATCGCCAGCTCTCACGCCGGGCCCGCCGGATCTATCTGTTTCGAGGTGAATACATTTTCGACGTTGAGAAAGCTGTCGTCGTCGAAACCCCTCAGCTGGGCCACGCCACATACGTCTTCGCCAAGCCCCGGAGCATGGATAGCTTTCTCGCTCTGTATACCAAGATCACAAAGGACGACATTCGGCGGAACCGCAACAACGCGGCCGAGCGGTTGGGCTTTCTGGGACGTGTGATTCACGGCGCGAATCCAAGAGCGTGGCTCAAGGAGATCAAACTACGCATCGGTGAAAGTGTCGACCTTGCGGCGGCCATGGCAGAGTGAATCGCGGCTTTATCTGCGTACAGGTTTGTGGCATTCGAGTTGGCTGGGGTCTCTTGGGTGCCTGCTGCTTTCACCAGTCAAAGTGTCATCGGTAAATTAAATCTATTGACGGCCGTGGTTCCGGGTCAAACCCCGCCTTGGACAGCCGCACCACCAGCGCTGTGCGGGGATGGCCCTTCTAAAGATCCCCTGCTATGTCCACTCAAGTTAGAAGCAAATCCGCACAGACGGACCCCATTGCTACCCAGCACGGGCATGATGGGTCCGTTTGACGAACCATGGATTTACAGCTAACAAGAGCACTGGAGGAGCCGTTTTCGCGCCGCGTTGACCGGAAGGGCAAGCAAAGGGCTCGGAGCCGGTGGACCCAAGTCCACGCTGAAAAGTATGAGAGTACGCACAAAGAGCTAGTTGAAATCCAGGAGTTGCTGCAAATTATGCTGGGAGATCCAAAATTTATCGCGGGCGCAAGTGAGAGGCGTGAATACGATCCCCTCTTAACGCCCGAACAGGTCGCCAAGAGGCTGAATACCTCGATCGACTGGGTTTGGGACCACTCTTCAAGAAAGCTGCCCCTGCTACCCGTCATTCGTATTGGCAATGGGCCGGGGCGCTCGGGAATTCTCCGTTATCGAGCTAGCAAGATCGAGGAATTCATCGTCGAGCAGGAGCGTTTTTCGGTCCTTCGGCGTAAACCCTCGGGGCGTAGAATAGCGTGACCCACTTGTTCCCCTACAGAAAACAAGAGGAATGAATGGGAAAATCGCACCAGCGGGGTTGGGTCGTTCTTCGCGGAAAGAAATGGTACGGCTATTTCCGCAAGACCGTGCTCGATCCGATCAAGAACGAACAGAAAGTTGACGTAATTCCAGTCGTTCTCGGGCCGAAAGCTCAGCTCACGAAATATCAGGCGCGGGAGTTGCTGGAGCAGGAGATAACTCGACAAGTCGGGCAGGAATCGGGCGCTAAGCTGATGAACGACGGTTCCATGACGTTTGGTTGGTTCGTGCGCAACCGGTTCTTCCCGCTAAAAGAAGCGCACTGGAACCGGGAAACCGCAAAGGTGAAGAAGTTGCTTATCCGGAAGGACCTCATCGAAAAATTCGATGGCATCCCGCTGGAGAACTTCGACCGCTTCACCTTGCAGGTTCACCTGAACGAACTTGGTAAGATCAGGTCGAAAGACCGCGTGCTTCAAATTAGGGCGTATATGCGAGACATCTTTGCCGAGGCAGTTGAGCAAGACTTCCTGATCAAAGATCCCGCCAGAAAGATCACCGTCCCATCGCGGCTGCGCGAAACGGACAAGACCACTCTGAGCTGGGAACAGCTACGGGAGGCGCTCTCGCAGTTGTCACTGCGGGAGCATTCTGCTAGAGCTCGACATGACGAACGCCCTTCGCCCCAGTGAATTGTTCGCCCTTCGCTGGAAGTGCTTCAACAACGCTGAGTCGAAGATGCGAGTCTTCGAAACAGTGTACAAAGGTGAGATCCGGCCTTGGGGTAAGACTCAGAGGAGCTTGGGGGTCGTGCACCTTCCAAAAGAACTCGCGGATGACCTGTGGTTGTGGAAACAGGAGTCCCCCGGATCCTCGTCCGACGCCTTCATCTTCCCCGATCGCAACGGTGGGTTCATGGACACCAGCAATTACCGCAAGCGGGTGCTTCACAAGCTGGCGCAAGATCTAGGCCTGCCGAAGCTAACGTTTCAGGTAATCCGACGCACGATTGCCACGCTAGCGCAAAAGATGGGAACCGTGAAGGACGTTCAAGGTCTGCTACGGCATTCGCGTGCCGCCACAACCACGGACGTGTACATGCAGGAGATCCCCGAGGGCGTTCACGCTACCATCAACGCGATTCACGCCGAACTCAGAATGAAGCCAAGGACAACGCAAGCCAGCTAAATTTGGAGGAATTTGCTACCAAATGCTACCAAACAGTTGTGCGAACAATCTGTAAGTTGTTGGTTTTATGGTGGACCTGGCCGGGATCGAACCGGCGACCTCTTCCATGCCATGGAAGCGCGCTCCCAGCTGCGCCACAGGCCCACTTCTTGAGGAAGGCAGACGCCCTGATGCGGGCATCTCAAGTATTTTCTCCCACCGCCATAGCTTAGTCAAACCTCCGTGGCAGGGGTGACGTGAAGCTGATCGTGTAAACAACCGAAAGCCTGCAGGTAGCGTAATGCCCTTGGCCATCTGATTTTGTTTCTGCATCGCACCGGGCCCGACTATTCCAGCTGACGCCACGCTCCTGCCACTTCCGGACCAGGCACCGCACAACGCGACTTCGCCTCCAGGGAGTGGCACTGCCACGGTTTCGTGCGGTAGCATCCAACTAAACCTGTGAGCCCGGTCTCCCTCCCACCTCGTCTGAAATTCTCCCCTGCTGGGAGCATAAGGAACATGAGATTTTTGTTGCTCTATCTTTTCCTGACCAGCGTTGCAGGGTTGGCGCAGAACCCGGCAACTTCGCCAACCGCGTCGGGACATCTGCCTTCACAGTCCGCCGCCAGTGCACCGGCGGTTTCGGTGTTGCCAGATCTGGACCGGCTGCAGGGGGCTGCATCGCAGGCCGCGCTCGACCTCGGTCATCTGCGGATCGATAAATGGAAGACCGACGGAGAGTCCAAACGGCAATCTGAGGCCAACGCCGATTCCGTGCAGCGAAACCTGACCTCCGCCTTGCCTGGGCTAATTGATGCTGTACGCGCGGCGCCGCAGGACTTGAATGCCGAGTTCAAGCTCTATCGCAATCTCAACGTTTTGTACGACGTCTTTGCATCGCTCACCGAGGCTACCGGGGCCTTCGGTCCAAGGGGCGACTACGAGGCCCTGGCGCAGCAGCTTGAGACCATCGATTCTGTGCGACGCAACTTGGCAGATTCGCTCGAGCGCCTGACTTCCTCGACGCAGTCCCAAGTGGTTCAGTTACAGAACCAGCTTCGCACCTATCAACAGGCCGCAGCTGCCGCGGCTGCGGCTCCTCCCAAGAAGGTCGTGGTGGACGATACGGAGCCGCCGAAGAAGACCGTGCACAAAAAGAAGAAACCGGCCACGCCCGCCAGCGGCACGCCTTCCGATACATCCCAGACGAAACCCGAGTAAACACGTAGCTTTTAGCCGGGAATTCTTTTTCATCCCGAGTGTCTCCGGGAACATTTGGACCCGATCTGGGGTCTATTTCATCAGGCCCTCCCCCAGCGGACCCGCCGCGCTTGTGTCGATATGGCGAGATTGTTTGCTGGAGGGACGGAAGCGTCGAGATCGTTGCGGGAGTTGTTGCTGGCTCCGAATCTATTTATCATTGAGGTACGCCTTCATGGCGGGAGCAATAACATTGAGCGACCTCGCAAGTGCGCTGGATATCCGCACAGCGGAAGCAGCGATCGTGGCCGAATTAAAGGCCGGATCGGAAGATGCTTTTTACTGGCTCATCGCGCACTATAACCAACCAGTGTACAGCCTGGTATACCGAATTCTCGACGACCCGTCCGACGCCGCTGACACCGCCCAGGAAGTATTTATCAAGGTTTTTCGTGGGATCAAGAATTTCAACGCCGATTCCAGTCTGAAGACTTGGATCTACCGGATCGCGGTGCATGAGGCTTCCAACCACCGCCGCTGGTGGTTCCGGCATAAAGTGCAGGAGACCTCGATCGAACCCAGCGGAAACGGAGACGAGTATTGTCTCGCGATGAAAGACACTCTGGTGGATGAAGGTAAGTCTCCACTGCAGAACGTTCACGACGAAGAACTACGGTCCCGGGTGGAATGCGAGTTGAAGGCCCTGACAGAGCCGTACCGCACGACGGTGATCTTGCGCGATATCGAAGAACTGTCGTACGAGCAAATCGCCGAGGTAATGGATATCTCCCTCGGGACGGTGAAGTCACGGCTGGTGCGCGGCCGTGAGGCACTGCGAAAGCGCATGGAGCGTCATCTGTCTGCGTTCGGAATGAACCCGGGCGGGGCGCGCCATGCAAAACGCCACAAAGATCCAGTTGGTGCTAAGAAGGTTGAGGTTATGCCATGAAGTGCTCAGTTGCGAAGCGTCTCATGTCGTCATACCTGGACGGCGCGATGGCGCGCAGCCAATTGGCTCAGGTGAATGAACACTTGCAGAGCTGCGAGGAATGCGCCGAACACTATTCGTCGGGACAAAAAGTTCAAATGCTGGTTGGGTCGCTGGGGCGAAAGGCAGCCCCGCCTGACCTGGCCCTCAGGCTTCGCGTTGCCGCTTCGCAGGAGCTGGCCAACACTCAGCGTTCGCGCTGGGAGATGATGCGCGTGCGTTGGGAGAACGCTTTCAATGCAACCATGGTTCCGGCCGCGGCTGGTGTAGTGACCACCTTGATCGTTTTTGGACTGCTGATCAGTTTCCTCTATCCCGCGCAAGTAAGGGCGGCCAACGATGTGCCTACCGTGCTTTACACGCCAGCGGAATTGCAATTCACGCCCTTCGAATTGTCGGGCGTGGGCAACGCGGAGTCGCTGGTTGTGGAGGCCTACGTCGGGTCCGATGGCCGGGTACAGGACTACCGTGTCCTATCGGCTCCGGAAGACGAAGCAGCCATTCTGCCGCAACTGAAGAACATGTTGATCTTCACCACCTTCCAGCCGGCCACGGCCTTCGGACAGCCCACCGCGAGCCGCGTGATCCTGTCGTTTTCGAAGGTCCAGGTCAGGGGATAGATAGCCTACGAGTGCGTCTTTGCGGAGCAACGCCGCCTCAGTGCATCATCGCCGCTCCGGCTTTCCCGGGCTTCGGCTTTCGCAGCAGGAACAAGAATGGAATCATGGCTACGAACATCAACGCCATGAAGAGAAACGTGTCGTTATACGAAAGCATTGCCGCCTGCCGCTGCACCACTCCCCAAATCGACAGATAAGCCTGCCGGGTTGCAGTTGCCGCACTGAACCCTTGGCTCATGAATAACGCTTTCATGCTTTCAAACATCTGCTGGGTAGCGCCGCTCTGGGAATAAACATGCGCGCCCAGGGTGTTAATGTGCTTCTGCTGATTGCGGAACTGGACGGTCTCGACCATGGCGATTCCGATGCTGGCTCCGATGTTTCGCATCAGGTTGAACAAGCTGGTGGCATTGCCCATGCGCTCATTCGGAATCGGGCCGTTGGTGATGGTAGTCAGCGGCACGAATACAAAGCCCAGGGCCGCACCTTGAATCATCAGCGGCCACCAGAAATTCACCGAAGCCACGCTCAGGCTGAACCGCGAGAGCTCCCACATGGCGTAGGCGGACGCCACCAGGCCAATCCCCAGCAACTTCCGCTGATCGAATTTGCCGGTCAGGCGACCGACGATCGGCATGATCAAAAACGATGCCAGGCCTCGCGGCAGATTGGTAATGCCGGCGTGGGTCGCGGTGTAGCCAAGCAAGACCTGCATCAACAGTGGCAGCAACACCGTGCTGCCATAGAGCACGAAGCCGATCACCGTCATCAGAAAAGTGCCGATGGCGAATGAGCGGTACTTGAACACCGTAAGATCCAAGACGGGATGCTCAGCTCTCATCTCGCGGATGATCAGTGCAGTAAGCCCTCCCACTGCGAGAATGGCGAGCGTAACAATGAAGTGCGAACCGAACCAATCGTCCTCCTGACCCTTGTCGAGCATGATCTGCAGGCTTCCGATACCGAGTGCCAGCAGGCCAATTCCCCAGTAGTCGATGCCGGTTTTCTGGCGCCGCAGATAAGGCGGATCAAAGATGAATATTTCAGTCAGAATGAGGGCAACGATACCGATCGGAATGTTGATGTAGAAAACCCAGCGCCAACTGTAATTGTCGGTGAGCCAACCGCCTGCCACCGGACCGAGCATGGGCGCCACGACGATGCCGAGCGCCCAGAAGGCCATTGCCTGGCCGCGTTTCTCCGGCGGAAACGATTCCAACAGGATGGCCTGCGAAAGCGGCTGCAGCCCGCCGCCGCATGCGCCTTGAATCACGCGACACAAAATGAGGAACGGCAACGAGGGCGCCAAGCCGCACAGGAATGACGCAACCGTGAATCCGGTGACCGACAGCATCAGCAATCGTTTTCGGCCGAATCGTCCTGCCAGCCACCCGGTCATGGGGAGAATGATGGCGTTAGCAACCAGGTATGACGTGAGCGTCCAGGTGGCTTCATCATTGCTGGCCGATAAGCTGCCCGCGATGTGAGGGAGCGAAACGTTGACTACGGTCGTGTCCAGCACCTCCATGAATGTGCTTGACATAACCGCGATGGCAATCAGCCATGGATTGATTTCCCGATGTTCCCTGCTTCCGATCAGTGCCATTCCCGTGTTTCGGTCCCGTTTCCCAAGATGATCAGCAATGTAATAGTTCTGTCATTTCAACCAGGGTGTTGCGCAGATCACAGAATCGATATGAGCACTTCCCTACCATGAACTCATGGTTTCGACATCAAACTTTGATTGGATTACTCCGCATCCCAAAGCGACTCAGGCGCGGGTCTTGCTGAGCTCGGTGTTTGGTCCGTATGCGCAGGACGACGAGTTCGGCAGCCGCTCCATCAATCCCATGGAGCTGTATCACAACCAAGTCACGCGCGAACAAGGCAGCTTCTCGCTGCGGATGTTTCACCGCTCCTGGGGATTGATGATGATCCAGCGGAACATCTCCGCGCCTAGCACTCTGCTCGACTTCCCCACCCTCGAAGACTTTCAGCGCGAACTGACCTCCTCGGAATACGACATTGTTGGGATTTCTGGAATCATTCCGAATTTCGGCAAGGTGCGTGAGATGTGCCGCCAGGTCAGGCTCCTGTCGCCCAACTCCATCATCGTCGTAGGCGGGCACGTCGCTGCCATTCCCGGACTGGATAAGTTAATTGATGCGGATTACATCGTTCGCGGCGAGGGCATCTCCTGGATGCGTCGTTATCTCGGCGAAGATTCCGAAGCTCCAATTGCACATCCGGAAATCGTCTCTGGCTTCGGCTTCCGCGTCCTGGGGATGCGCGTGCCTGACAGTAAATGCGATACCGCGGCCACTATCATTCCGTCAGTTGGATGCCCACTGGGCTGCAACTTCTGCACGACGTCTTCTTTCTTCGGCGGAAAGGGCAAGAGCATCCACTTCTACGAAACTGGAGACCAACTTTTTGAAGTCATGCAGCAGATGGAGACTTCGCTCGGCGTGAGTTCTTTCTTCATGATGGACGAGAATTTTCTGTTGAATCGTCCGCGAGCTATGCAACTGCTGGCCCGCATGAAGGAAGCCGATAAGAGCTGGGCGCTCTACGTTTTTTCGTCGGTGAACGCCATCCGCAAGTACACCATGGAAGAACTGGTGCAACTGGGTGTGTCGTGGATTTGGGTGGGACTCGAATCGCCCAACTCCAGCTATGCCAAACTGAAGAATTCCGATACTCGGGCGCTTGCGGTGGAGCTGCGCCAGCACGGCATCAAGATTCTGGGTTCGACGATTGTAGGGCTCGAGCACCACACGCCCGAGAACATTCACGACGAGATCGACTATGCGGTTTCGCACGCGACAGATTTCCATCAGTTCATGCTGTACACACCGGTGCCGGGGACTCCGCTGTTCGCGCAGATGCATCAAGAAGGCCGGATGCTTGAGGACGTCGACCTCGCTGACATTCACGGGCAGTACAAGTTCAACTACAAGCACGCGGCCATCTCGCGTGACCAGTCGAAGACGTTTCTCGATTGGGCTTTCCGGCACGACTTCGAGCGCAACGGTCCCAGCTTATTTCGTATCTGCGAAACCATTTTTCAAGGATGGAAGCGCCATCACAATAATCCCGACTTGCGAGTGCAGCGTCGCTTCGCTCAAGAGGCGGTGAAGCTGCGTACCACCTACAATGCGGCGCTATGGGCGATGGAGAAGCGGCTTAGCAAGACAAATCCGCCGATATCGAAGAGGATTCGCGATCTCCGCCGCGAGGTTGAATCGGCTTTCGGAACATTGACCCGGATAGTGCGCACCGTGGTCGGCCCGATCTTGCTGTGGACTTCGAAGCGCGAAGACAGACGCTTGGCCAACGGCGTGACCTACGAGCCGGAGACTTTTGTCGAGCGACGGAACTGGATTGCCGACAAACTACGGCATACCGCGGACGTCATAACTATGCATCCACGCGATACCGAACAACCGTTAACAAACATCGCGGTGGCGCGCGTTGGGGTCAATAGTCTCAGCGAGATGACAAGCGGGGATTAACCAGCCCACATTCATTCCAAGGGTGCCGTATCGGATCGCAATGCCATTCGTTGCGAGAGAGCAATCGAGCATGCAAGAGTCGCTATTATCTCTCATGAGTGAAATCCGTGGCAGGGTTGAGCTGCTCGAATCCAGCCTCCCCGAGCGCGTTGACGCGATGGGCGTGTCACCGACCTCAAAGCTACCATTCAAAGTGTTGCTCTACCGAGAGGCCCTTATCTGGAGAATGGCGGAATTGGGCCGGGCTGCGTTCGAGAACTTCGAACAAGACAGGCTCGTAGCGGCGATCGTTCTCGCACGTGCTGCGGTAGAGACGAGTGCCGCGTTATGGTACCTCTGCGCGAAAGTCGCTATCGCCGTTGAATCAGATTCTGTCGGTGACATCGACGACTACCTGATGAAGATGGTGGTGGGCACCGCAACCGGCGCACCCAAAACCAATGACAGCACGACACACGTAGCCTTGCCCCGACCTGTGAGGGTTGATGCTTTTCTCAAACAAGCGGACAAGGACATAGAAGGCTTCAGCCATCAGTATGGAGTCCTTAGCGAATATGCACATCCCAACTGGGCAGGAACCGTTCTCCTGTATGCCAAACACGACCCGGAAAACCGATTGACAGATTTTGGTCAAAATATTCGGAAGGCAGACAGCACAAAGTGCATAGGCGTTATGAATCTCAGCGTGGCGTTGGCGATGTTCGAGACAAGCTACAACCGCATCACCGCCCTCATTCCCGCCTTTACTAAGCTTTGTGAAAGCCGCCTCAATAATGGACAAGAATCATCCTGACGGTCTGTTTTAGTGGCAGTTTGTATAAGCGGTCGTGCCGACATACGTGGTTGTGCAGTTCACACCATTGTTTGGCGCTACGGGCTTGGGTATCTGATAGGGCTGTGACGAAGGGAAAAGTTGCCGGAGCAGCAGGTATTTTGTTAAGGCGTCACTGTTTGTGCGCTGGCTTTGCGTAGGCGGAGTCTGCACAATTACCGTTGGCGGGACTGAAGGCTTACCGACTGCAGTCCAAAGCTTTTCGTTCTCCTCCTTCAGCCGGTTTACTTCGATTTGAAGCTGTCCAATCAAGACAACCACCTCTCCGTAAGAAATTGGCCCGCCCAAGCAGTCTCTTCTCTTTTGACGCGAGCTGTACCTGTGAAAGGGGAAAGAACTCAACTTTGTTTTCCGTGGTCAGGAACGGGAGAACGACCTCGCCTCCTGGTGCGGATGGTAGCAGGGCGATGCTGTAAGGCGCATAGTTCTGAACCCCGCTAAGTGCCTGCTGCTGTGTCGATGCCTGTTGTGAAAACGCAGCACTTGAGATGAGAAGCATTGCAAGCCCCGTAAAGTAGCGCATAGCGTACCTCGCTGCGTGAAAGTCTGCGCTTTGGGAAAGTCCATGTCAATGTAAAGGCAGGATGGTAGAGGAGCTCAGACCGCGTCGTCTTTTCTCTTTCCCATTTCGGGAGCCGCCGCAAGATATTTCCGAAAGTGCTACCTGCCTCAGCTGCCATGTGCTAGTTTGAGATTGGCACCGAAACAAAGGTAGACGTTACCTGTTTCGGTGCCTTTTGTTTTGCCGTTGAGAAACTCAGAGTGTGCACCGGCGGCAAATCAAAACAGGCTGGCCCACTGCCCTCGCCTGACGAAAGTTTTTTGACAATCGAAACACTCGGGCAGTGATTGCCCAACTCGCCTGCGCAGGTCGGAAGGTTGCGCGGCGGGCATAGCAAGGTCCTGCTCCGTGTCATCACGGACGAGCTCACAGGACCTTGCCTTTTTGAACGGACGCCCAGAGTCAGCTATCCGAATCAAGCAAAAGGGCTGGCACCTAGATCGCGGCGCAGACCGCCTTGACCTCGGTGTACATCTCCAAGACTTCATGACCCATCTCGCGGCCCCAGCCTGACTGCTTGTATCCGCCGAAAGGCAACGCTGCGTCGAACACGTTGTAGCAATTGATCCACACCGTCCCTGCGCGCAGCTTCTCGGCAATCCGGTGGGCCTTGCTGATGTCACGGGTCCACACCGCGGCCGCCAGGCCATACTCGCTCTGGTTGGCTTCGGCAATCAGTTTGTCCACATCGCGGAAAGGCATGGCGCAAACCACCGGCCCGAAGATTTCTTCACGGACAACTTTCATCTCTGGCTTGGTCTTCACCATGACCGTCGGCTCCACAAAATATCCCGAGCCCGGACGTTTGTGTCCGCCGACCACCGCTTCGGCGCCTTCGCTGAGCCCAATTTCGAGATAGCTGCAAACGCGATGCAGTTGCTCCTCGGAAACCAGCGGCCCCATCGAAGTCTCAGGGTCGAAGCCCGGCCCGACTTTGATTCTTTTGGCCTGTTCAGCCACGCCCTGCACCACATGATCGAAGATACTCTGCTCAACGTATAGCCGCGATCCAGCGCAGCAGCACTGACCGTGGTTGAAGAAGATGGCCCCTGCCGCTCCGGGGATGGTCGCCTTCATATCAGCGTCGGCAAAGACGATGTTCGGCGACTTGCCGCCCAGCTCGAGCGAAACCTTCTTCAGATTGCCGGCCGCCGCCTGCAAAATCAGCTTGCCGACTTCGGTGGAACCGGTGAAGGCGACCTTGTCCACATCAGGATGCGACGCCAGCGCCGCTCCAGCCGTCTCGCCATAACCGGGCACCACGTTGACCACGCCTTCCGGGAAACCCGCTTCGGCAATCAGTTCCGCCAGTAGCAGAGCGCTTAAGGGAGTCTGCTCGGCCGGCTTCAACACGACCGTGCAACCTGTCGCCAGTGCCGGACCCAGTTTCCAGGCCGCCATCAGCAATGGAAAGTTCCAAGGGATGATCTGGCCCACCACTCCCACGGGCTCGCGCCGCGTGTATGCGAAGTACTTGACGTGCTTCGACGAGGCCGAAATCGGAATGGTGTTGCCCTCAATTTTCGTGGCCCATCCGGCCATGTAACGAAACAGGTCGACTGCCAGCGGCACATCGGCGACGCGTGCAACCGATAGTGGCTTGCCATTGTCGAGACTTTCGAGCTGAGCGAATTCCTCCAGATGCTCTTCGATCAAATCGCCGAGCTTCCAGATAAGGCGGCCACGCTGCGAGGCCGTCATGTCGGCCCAGGCGTCGCCCTCGAAGGCCCTGCGCGCTGCTTTCACCGCGCGATCGATATCTTCACGATCGCCTTCGGCAATCTGTGCCAAGACTTCTCCCGTTGCGGGGTTGTATGTGGGAAAGGTCTTCCCGGAGGCCGCTTCGACCCACTTTCCATCGATGAACATCTTGCGCGGCCGGCTAACAAATTCCTGAACGCGATTGTGCATCTGCGCCGTACTTACTGCAGTAGACATAAATAACCTCCTCATGTGGCGTCGCCCGCCTGAATCGTGTCCGATCCATCGTCTTAGGAATGCTCGCCACTGAACAGCGAACATCGGCCCCACATGCCGGGCAAAAGTCTATCAGAGCTTGGGACTGGATGTTTCGAATGCGCAGCGCGAGTGGCGGAAAAATTCCAGGAACTAAGCTTCGCTAGATCGCGTGCGGGCCTGTTCCACGGTGGGAGCAAAGGTAAAGAGTTGGTCCACCTTCGTAACTTTCAGCGAGGTCAGCAGCCGATCATTGGCGCCTACGATGATTAACTTACGGCCCGAGTGCTCTCTTGAGACGTGGGCTCCCACCAGGCAACCGATGCCAGCGGAATCGATGTATGGCATATCGGAGACGTCAATTATTAACAAATTGGACGAGTCGGCCCTCACGGCGGTTTGAAGCGGAAAAAAATTTCCCAACAAAAGTGGCCCGTGGATTCGGAGCACCACATCGCTCCCATTTGGCTCTGCGATCATCTCTATTTGCAGTGGCTTATCTTGCATAGCCGTTGATTTTATAACGGCAAAGCCATGGTCAATTGTTAATTTCCGGTTACTGAAACGACCACGACCTGAGGAAGTAAATTTACGAGAACGCAGCTTGGAGACACGTCTTTTCAGCTTTGGATGAAGCTCAGGAACGCTCTGCTCAAGCTGGCATGCGTCGGCTGTGCCTGGTTCCTTGTGAACTGGCACATGCTCAATTTCCGCTTGAACTATTAGGCGATATCTAGTGTGGATGAACTGGATACGGATTGGATGAGATTGGCGTATGGGACGGGTCATTGTGCGATGCGTTCAGGTTTGAGTCATGGCCGCGAGTCGTAGATGCATTCCCGGCGGACGACATTCGCGTTTGCATCGTGCTGCCGGTGGACGACACACCCTGGCGCTTAGCCGGAGCGGGCGGATGGAAAACGTGATGGTCATGCTCCTGATAGCGCTGCGCAACAACCGGCATCGCCACGAAAACGGTTATGGCGACCACTGAGATTTTGACTTGGGCCCAAATGCTCATAGAACTCGCAGGGGGAAACGTAAACCTGTCACTAATTTAAGGCAGCCGACAGTCAATGTCCACCCTTATGGTGATTGCCTAATGCTACTTTCGCGGTACCCGCTGGTTTTTAGAGGCTGGCGGCTTGCGGCTGGTTTTCCCGAAGCGATGCTCAAAGTTCGTCATATCGACACGCCGACCGTGAAATCGCACCCCTTCCGATTCCAGCAGGAAGCGCTGTTCCATGGCGGACTCGCCGCGTAGCGAAATTCGCCCGCCCGACTCCCAAAACTCTCTGCCACGGCAGGCCGCTAACCTCGTGCAAAACTCGTCCCACCTGGCGGGCGCAACGCGGGTAGCCAGCAGCCTTGGCGATAGCCCCGTAGGTGCTCACTCGTCCTCGCGGGATCTTGCGAATAGCGTCGGAGATGGCCGTGACGAGGGGCGATTTCGCGGAGCGCTCAAGGTTCATGATCACGTTAAGATACACCTATGACAGAAGCGATTCACGACCCCAAAGCGCGTTTCTCCGACCGCGTGGACGATTACGTAAAGTATCGTCCGCATTACTCGCAAAGTGTGGTGCAGGCGCTGCGACAAGCATGCGGACTTCGTCCCGAGCACACGATCGCCGACGTTGGATGCGGCACCGGCCTGTTGGCAAAGATCTTTCTCGAGAACGGCAATCGCGTGGTAGGAGTGGAACCCAATCGCGAAATGCGCATTGCCGGTGAGAACTATCTGGCAGCATATCCTAACTTCGCGATGGTCGATGGCAGCGCTGAGGTCACCAGCCTGGCTGATGCCAGCGCTGACTTCGTCATTGCCGGGCAGGCATTTCACTGGTTTCGGCCGGACGATACCCGCTCGGAGTTCGCCCGTATTGTGAAGCCCGAAGGATGGGTGGTCCTGATTTGGCATGATCGCGACACGACCACCAAACCGTTCCTGCGCGCCTACGAAGACTTCGTACGCCGCCATTCTACCGATTACGAACAGGTGGCACACAAGTACCTGGCCAGCTATGAAGCGCTGCAACGATTCTTTGCCCCCAACGAGGTGCGTTTGATCGAACAGCACAACCAGCAGGAGCTTGACTTTGACGGTCTGCGCGGCCGGCTGCTGTCCTCGTCGTATATACCCAAGTCCGGCGAACCGTTCGAAGCGATGATGGGCGAACTGCCGCGTCTCTTTTCGTCCCACGCCGAGAACGGCCACGTCACTCTGGAGTACGACACCAAAATCTATTACGGACATCTGCAACGATGAGCGTCGCGCAAGCGGACAGGGTCCGCCACTGCTCTTCGTATCCTTAGCGCCATTCTTGGTTTGGCCGTCTCGCTCACGGTTAGTGCGCGAGCCAGCTCGGCTGGCGTGTCCACCAACACGTCGGGAGGGACCTGTTGCAGGGTTTGTGGAGCAAATCCGTAAGTCACGCCGACGCTCCACAGTCCTGCATTGCGGGCCGTAAGTACGTCCACTCCGGAGTCGCCCACCATCACAGTTTCATCGGGAGGTGCGCCCACTTCACGCATCAGGGTGTTGGCGCCGAGGGGGTCGGGCTTCTTGGTTTCGAAGCTATTGCCTCCGTACACCTGCACGAAGTGGTCAGCCAGTCCAAGCCCCACGAGAATGTCGCGCGATACTCGCACCGGCTTGTTGGTAAGTACCGCCAACTTGCGCCTTACCTTGCCGGCCTTACTGGCTTGCTGTAATGCCTCGGCTATCCCGTCGTAGGCGCGCGTGTTGTCGAGCTTGTGTTCGCGGTAGTAAAGCAGAAAATAATTGAGCGCTTCCTGCAGGAACTCACTGTGGGCAGGATCGCCGAGTGCGCGGCGAATCAGCATGGGCGCACCATCGCCGATGTAGGTGCCGATTACCTCGATGGGCAGTTCTTTGCGACCGTAGTGCCGCAACATGGCATTGACCGCGGCCGCAAGGTCGTGCTCGGAGTCGATCAGGGTACCGTCAAGGTCAAAGATAACGAGTTTGATTTTCTCAACCGGAATAGTGCGAAAGGTGCGTATCATTCCCTTTCAGTATAGTCATGCAACATTACTTTTGAACTTGTCATGACGAGTGGAACGAGCCATCTGCTTTTCCCTCCTGGGAGAAAGTCAAGGAATCCCGGCCAAGAGCTTTACCTCTTGCTCCAAGTTCTGCATAAACGTTGATTCGCGCAATGCAGGCTGGACCGTTGGGCAAATTATTGCTCCGCCGCCGCTTTCAAGTAGTTGAGCCAGCGTTGATCACTTTCTTTGAGTTTCGAAGATGAGTAAAACAACGTAAGCAAGGAGCCTTCCATCGATTCATTAGTCTTCACAAGTGTATGGTCGCCAGGCAGCCTTTGCAGTTTCCAAACGTGAATGGCTTTCGCCTTGTACGCCGTCCCTGTCCAAGCGAACTGCTCCAGGGGCTGCACGAGGGCTATTCGGGATCGTATGTTGGTGCCGGCGGTCCATGAGAATGTCGTTCCGCTTTGAAGAGGACCGGAGATGTCTGCTTTGCTGATGTCCCGCTGCCATCCTGGCCAGTTTTTCACGTCAGTAAGTAAACCCCATACTTTTTCGGGCGATGCGTTGATGGCGATCTCTAATGAGGCTTTGACGGGAGCGTTTTCGTCAATGTTGCCGCTACGGGCTAACTGGTCGAGGTGGTCGTCCGGTGGACTCATCACAAGGAGCAAAAGCGCTACGATCATCAACAGTCTCATCAATCCTTCCCCGGTTCTTCATTTAGTGCTTAGTTTGGTACGATCTCGGCTCCCTTTAGGTTCCTCGCCAGCTTGCTCCTGACCTTGAGAGAACGAATGATTTATTCCGAGAGGTTCGCGTGTTGCACCGATACAAGCATAAGCGTCAATTGTGATGACGCTCCAGGCTTGCCGCTGGATCACGGGCCATCCGGAAACTGACTTACAGCTCAGCCACTGGCTCGCTTCGCGTGAGGGTGGTTTCTCGAAAGTCAGCACAAACAGATCCCTCGCTTCGCTCGTGATGACAATTCAATAGTGGCCAGAAGTGCCAATCCACTGCCGACAATTCAAGAAACCCCGCCGACCATTTACAATGATGGAACGTTCGTCGCGGTGTCTGGGTTCGCATATCACTCCTGAGGTAATGGATGGCCACCACAAAAACAGAACCTAAAGCTGCGGTAGCGCAGGCTACTCCCAGTGAGAAATATGAAGGCCTCAGCCGCCAGCAAATGATCGACATCTACCGGCTGATGTACACCTCGCGACGCATCGACGATCGCGAAATCCTGCTTAAGCGCCAGCAAAAGATTTTTTTTCAGATCTCTGGCGCAGGACACGAAGCGCTGCTGGTTGCCGCCGGAATGGTGCTGCGTCCAAGTTACGACTGGTTCTATCCCTATTATCGCGATCGCGCGCTCTGCCTGACTCTAGGCATGACGCCTTACGAGCAACTGCTGGAAGCCGTGGGCGCGGCCGACGATCCCAACTCCGGCGGCCGGCAGATGCCCTCGCACTGGGGACACAAGAAGCTGAACATTGTCACCCAATCTTCGCCGACGGGAACGCAGTTCCTGCAAGCCGTGGGCTGCGCCGAAGCGGGACGCTATTTCAGCCGCTATCCCGAAGCTGCCGAAAAGGCCAGCGGCGATTATCGCCAGTTCAAGGACGTACAGTTCCACGGCGACGAAGTCGTTTATGTCTCCTGTGGCGATGGCACAACCAGCGAAGGCGAGTTCTGGGAGTCGTTGAACACCGCGTCGAATCTGAAGCTGCCGGTCCTGTACCTGATTGAAGACAACGAGTATGCCATCTCCGTGCCGGTGGAAGTCGGCACCGCGGGCGGCAATATCAGCAAGCTAGTTACGGGATTTCCGAACTTCCACTTTGCCGAAATCGACGGCACCGATCCGCTAGTCAGCTATGCCGCGCTAAAGACCGCTGTCGATTACATCCGTGCCGGCAAGGGGCCGGCGTTCGTTCACGGCCACGTGATCCGGCCGTACTCGCACTCGCTGTCGGACGACGAGAAACTCTATCGGCCAGAATCGGAGCGCAAGCAGGAAGTGGAACGCGATCCTATCACGCGCTTCCAACTCCTCCTGGTGCGGGAAGGCATTCTCGACGAGCAAGGTATCGACAACCTCGAGAAAGATGCGGAGGCTGAGATCCAGGAAGCGGCGGATCGAGCCGTCGCGGCGGCGTTGCCCGCTCCCGATTCATATAAACAGTTCGTGTACTCGCCTGACCTCGATCCGAACTCGGCGACGTTTCAGACCGAGGCGGTCCATCCTTTGCCTGCGGAAAAGGGAGCGCCGGCTGCTCCGGAAAAGACGATGGCGGACCTCATCAACGCCTGTCTGCGTGACGAAATGAAGCGCGATCCGCGCATCGTGATGTTTGGCGAAGACGTGGCCGACTGTAGCCGCGTGGAATATCTCAAAGACAAGCAAGTGAAGGGCAAGGGCGGCGTTTTCAAACTGACGGGCGGCCTCCAGACCGAGTTCGGCCACGACCGCGTTTTCAACTCTCCGTTGGCGGAGGCCAACATCGTTGGCCGGGCCGTAGGCATGGCAACTCGTGGACTGAAGCCCGTGGTGGAGATCCAGTTCTTTGACTACATCTGGCCGGCCATGCAGCAGCTTCGCAATGAACTTCCGCTGATGCGCTGGCGCTCCAACAACGCCTTCTCCTCGCCGGCAGTCGTGCGGGTTGCGATTGGCGGTTATCTTACCGGCGGATCCATCTATCACTCGCAATGCGGCGAAAGCATCTTTACCCACACGCCGGGAATGCGCGTGGCGTTCCCGTCGAATGCGCTCGACGCTAACGGGTTATTGCGCACCGCGATCCGTTGCGACGACCCGGTGCTCTTCCTCGAACACAAGCGGCTTTATCGCGAGACGTTTGGCCGTGCGCCCTATCCCGGACCGGATTACATGGTTCCGTTCGGCAAGGCAAAGATCGTTCGTGCGGGGCACGACCTCACCGTGGTCACGTACGGAGCCGTGGTTCCGCGCGCGTTGCAAGCAGCGCAACGAATCGAACGCGAGCATGGCGTTAGCGTGGAGCTAATCGATCTGCGCACGCTCAACCCTTATGACTGGGAGGCGATCGCGACATCCGTGGCCAAGACCAGCCGCGTGCTCGTCGCGCACGAGGACATGTTGAGTTGGGGCTACGGTGCGGAGATCGCTGCCCGTATCGCTGACGAACTCTTCGACAGGCTGGATGCTCCCGTGAAACGAGTGGCAGCCAAAGACACCTTTGTCGCCTACCAGCCGATTCTGGAGGACCAGATTCTGCCGCAGGCGGAAGACGTCTTCAAGGCGATGGTGGAGTTGGCGAACCACTAAGATCAACTAGCCCTGATAACGACAAAACCTAGGCGGCGCACCTGAAAAGTGCGCCGCTTTAACAGCTAGCGATGAGGCTCAGGTTGCTCCTGGCCAGGCGGCGGTGGTGTCGTACTCTGCGGCTGCGCGCCGGATGGATTCGGAGCAACGCCGCTTCCCTGTGGCGGCACATAGGGCGCTGTCGGCGTGGTCAGCTCCTCCACATTTGCCGGGAC
Source organism: uncultured Acidobacteriaceae bacterium (assembly GCA_963721155.1). Lineage (GTDB taxonomy): Bacteria > Acidobacteriota > Terriglobia > Terriglobales > Acidobacteriaceae > Bog-257. Next base: position 19,363 of record CAVRID010000016.1, read on the forward strand.
CACGCCCTTCACCGCCGGCGCGCGCTTTACTTGTCCGGATTCAGCGTCGGCGATATCGATCCCCAGTTTGGTGAGCGTCTCCGCGGTAGCTTGATCCAGTTGCACCTTCGATTTCTCGTAGTTGGCGGCGGCGTTGAGAACGTTCGATTCCGCCTGGGTTAAATTGCTCGATGCCTGTAGAACCAGGGTAGGGGTCGAAGCGCCATATCCAAATTTCTTCTGCTCCGCAGACAAGCTTTCCTTGGCAAAGTCGCGAGCCGCGATTGCCGCCTGTAGCGCCGCGTAATTCTGCTGCACCGAAAATTGAGCCTGCCGCACCTGGATGGTGATGGTGTTTTCAATCTGCTGCAAGCCGACCTGAGACTGCCGATATTCCAACTCGGAGCGTACCTGTTCGGACTGCGCTGCCCGATTGCGAAGGACAATGTTGAGGTTCACTCCAATCCCTTTGTCCGGCCCCGTGCTGTTGAAGAGATCATGAAACGCATTGGGGTAGCCGGAACGGGGAATGGTTCCTGGAGGCAAACAATTCTCTCCCGGAATCGCTCCCTGGAAATCGCAAGGAGGAAGAAGAGGTGTTTGATCGCCCGCCAGCGCCGAGGCCCCATAAAACGCATACACATCCAGGGTTGGACGCAGGGCGTTCTTCAGCGCTTTGCGCGAGATTTCCGCGTTCGTTAAGTTGATGCGCTGCGTGGCAATTTCAGGCCGCGCCTGCAAAGCTTCTTGAATCAGGTCCTGTACCGGCCGGATCTCTTGCTGCTCGTTGAATTGCAGCGTGTCGGTGGGAATCACCGTCGCGTCCGCCAGGATTGGATCGCCCATGTTCTTGGTGATGGCGTTCTTCATCAGCAGTTGCTGAAGCTGAAGCTGGGTTTGCGACGTAATCAGGTTCTGGTTGGCGGTGGCAACCCCACTCTTGGCTTGCACCAGGGTGATGGGTGCCAACGTGCCAATCCGGATTTCTTCTTCATCGTCAGACTGCGTCTTCTGCGCCAGTTGCAGCGCCCGCTCGTTCACTCTCACCGCTTCGTACGCCGTCACCAGGTCCCAGTAAATATTTTCGACTTGCGAGACCGTCGCGATAATCTGCTGACGGAAGACAACATCGCCATTCTCGCGGGTGTTGCGGGCTATCCGGATCCACCGCAGATTGGGATCGAATCCGAAGCCTTGCAGCAGGTGCTGGGTCAATTGAAACCGGAAGCTCGGCGTTATCTGTGGGTTGTACAAGTCAAAAGGTACGTTGGTCGTAATGCGGCTGTTGTTAAACGTAACTGAGGCGAGGGTGCCAGTTGAAAACGCCTGCGAGTAGCCGAAGTTATAAGTATTCGTATTTTGTATCGCAGTCGGCTCACCACCGGAGAAAAAGATGTTCGCCTGAGGGGTCTGTGCGCGCTCGCCTTGGATCGTACCCGTGATCACCGGGTCATAACTCTGCAGCGGAGGACCTCCGCCAAGCGTGGAGAAGACTATGCCTCCTGCGCCGGCGCCGGCGCCGCCAACACCTGTTTGCGTGCCACCCGCTCCGGTGCCCGTCGCTCCAGTGGCGGCGCTCCCCGTTCCTCCCGCGGATGTGGAACCGCTCAGCCCGCCAAGCGTCCCCTGCACCACGCCGGCATTCACGCCCAAAGCAGGCGTGCCGGATTGGGTGCGGAGCAAGTCGGTATCCGCAATGGAGAGGTTGTAACGCTGCAGCACGATGTCCAGGTTATTCTCCAGCGCCATTGCCACGGCATCATTGATAGAAAGATACATTTTGCCGTCGTGGAAAAGTTGATCCGTGCGTGCGGAATTGCTCAAATTCGGTGGCGGCACCCTGCGCGACGTATACGATGCGATCACGTTGGGAAACGCAGCTGCTGGCTTGGAGTAATCCTTGTCTGAATACAGATGCGCATTATGCTGTGGCGCCGGCGCCTGCGGCATTGGCGGCATGATCGGCGCGTTTGATTGGCCACTGGGTGCAGTTGCATTCTGGGCAAAACCCGCTGTTACCAATAGAACTGCGATCCCCAGCGTGATGGTCTTGCGAAGCGCGCACTCAACGAATCTGGCAAGGCACATTTTCCTCATCTCCTGAAACTGACGATTACGTCGGTTTGTGTTCCCTTTATTGTTAAAGACTATGGCCTCAGTGTAATACGCACCAAAGCGCCCAAAGGTTCACGCTCAGGAACGATAGAGCGGCACGGCGGCGGTTTCGATAATTCCCTGGGCCGGCGCTTGCTCAAGGCCCGACCTACATGGACTCACTGTTGGGCTCAATGTCAACGCAAGAATCTGAGGAAAAACTACAGTAGCACTTGTGGGACGGGCGCGCTGTATGGAGAAATCGTGGGAGCGCACTTTTACACAAACGAAGTCACAGAGAATGAATGTCTGCTGTCGCTGCCAAGGCTCCGCTTAAACAGGAAAACCCGACTAGTTGACTGTTCTGAGATTTGTGTCATGCTGTCGGGATGAAAAAAAAGAAGGTCGACCCCGTCGCGTATGCAGCCAAGGTGCGTAAGGAGGCAGAAAAGATGCAAGCGATGAGTGAGGCATTCGGTTCGCACACCAAAATGCCTGCCGAACCTACCAACCGAAGAGTACGAAAATCCCGGCAAACCTAGCCGACTGGCGGACTGCCTTTTTCCCATCCGTACGCCCGCTTGCCATTCCCTCCGTTGCTTCCACCAACTTTTGGCCTCGGTGTGCGCCGGGGGCGGTGCCCATTCTTCGTCGTCACTCCATTCAGCACCAAACTGCATACGTCCGCGATGTACTCCTCGCTGAGTTGGTCGTGACGAATGAGGAAGCGCATGTAAATTGCGCCGTAGAGGATATCAAGTAGAAGGTCAGGATCGAGGTTACCGGGCAGCTCACCACGCTCGATTCCGCGTCGCAGGGTCTGGTAGGCTTCTTGTCGCCTGGGCTTCAGAAACCGCTCTCGAAATGCTTGCATGAGATCAGGGTCGGACTGGCCACCCGCTATCACCGCCGACACAACGCGCCCGCGCCGCGAACGAAGTATTGCCAGGAATTGGTTCATCTGCAGGGTCATGTCCTTGTAGACTGAACCGCTGTCGGGGAAATGCAATTCGTCTTCCGCGCTGGAAGCAAAAGCGTCCACCACCAGCGCGCCCTTGTCGGGCCACCAGCGATAAACGGTCGCCTTGCCTACGCCCGCGCGGGCCGCGATGGCCTCAATCGAGAGTTCCGCAAAACCGGTGCGCTGCAACAACCGGCTGGTGCTGCGCAGAATGGCTTGCCGAGCCTGTTCGCTGCGAGGCCGTCCCGGTGGGCGCTTGGCGCAGTCGTTTCCCGGTGACACCTTTTGAGCAGAGGAATGCATTTGCGCCATAACTCCACAATAGCATATATTTGAATCCAATACGTACCGTATCGAATCGGATTTTGTTAGGCCATTGCCTTTTTAGCCCGCTGACGAAATGCCGTCGGCCCTGATAGGAGTCATTCCTCACCGATGTGGATTGTTGCCCTAGCGCTGCGGCGTCCTTATACCTTCGTCGTCATGGCGATCATCATCATCCTGCTGATGCCGTTGGCCATCGTGCGCACTCCAGTCGACATTTTCCCCGACATCAACATTCCGGTGATCAGTGTGATCTGGTTCTACGGTGGGTTCGCACCGTCGGATATGGCGGACCGCATCGTCAGCAACTCCGAGCGCATCACCACCATCACCGTCAGCGACATCCAGCACATCGAATCGCAGTCCGTAAACGGGATCGGCGTCATCAAGGTTTACTTCCAGCCGCAGGTCAATATCCAAACCGCTATGGCGCAGTTGACCGCGGGTATGCAAGTTATCTTGCGGAGTCTCCCGCAGGGCACAACGCCGCCGCTGATCATCCAGTACACCGCCTCGACAACCCCCATCGTCCAACTTGGGCTTAGCAGCAAAACCCTGCCCGACCAGATGCTGTTCGATCTTGGGCAAAACTTCCTGCGCACCCAATTGGCGACGGTGCCGGGCGCAGCCACGCCCTATCCCTACGGCGGCAAGATCCGCCAGGTGCAGGTCGATCTCAACATGCCGCGGCTGCAGGCGTATGGTCTCTCGCCCAGCGATGTCGTCAACGCGCTCAGCGCGCAGAACGTGATCACGCCGTCCGGCACCACCAAGATTGGTTTGCTGGAATACCAGGTGGAGATGAACAGCGCCCCGCGAACGGTCGCCGACCTAAATGACATCCCGATCAAGATGATCAACGGCTCGACCGTCTATATACGCGATGTGGCCCATGTGCGCGATGGCTTCTCGCCGCAGACCAACATTGTCCGCCAGGACGGGGTGCACGGCGTGCTGATGTCGATGTACAAGATCGGCAAGGGCTCGACGATCACGATTGTCAACGCCATTAAGGGGATTGTTCCCATCGCGCTGCAGGCGCTGCCAAAGGGGATCACGGTTAAGCCGCTGTTCGATCAATCGCTATTTGTGCGGGCGTCGATCAACGGCGTGCTGCGCGAGGGCTTGATTGCCGCGGCGCTGACCGCCTGCATGATCCTGCTGTTTCTCGGTGACTGGCGGCCCACCATCGTCATCTCGATTTCGATTCCGCTGTCGATTTTCGTCTCGGTGCTGCTACTCAGCGCGTTGGGCGAGACCATCAACATCATGACGCTGGGCGGCCTGGCGCTGGCGGTCGGCATTCTGGTGGATGACGCCACGGTGGAAATTGAGAACATCGAGCGCAATCTTGCCCAAGGCAAGGAGATGAAGCAGGCCATTCTGGACGGCGCATCGCAGATCGCGGTGCCGGCGTTCGTCTCGACCCTGTCGATCTGCATCGTGTTCGTGCCCATGTTTTTCCTGACTGGCGTGGCCAGGTTTCTGTTCGTGCCGCTGGCCGAAGCGGTGGTCTTTGCCATGCTCGCCTCCTACTTCCTGTCGCGAACTCTAATTCCGACCCTGGTGATGTACATCATGCGCGGCCATGAGCACCGCGAGGAAAGCGCCAAGACGTTCTTCGGCCGGTACCAGCGTCGCTTCGAGCGCGGCTTCGAAAAGTTTCGCTGCGGCTATTACCAACTGCTGGAGACCACGCTGGAGCACCGCAAGCTGTTTGCAGTCTGCTTCGTCGCCTTCTGCGCAGCTTCCATGCTGCTGGTGTTTTTCCTGGGCGAAGATTTCTTCCCCAGCGTCGATGCCGGACAGATGCGGCTCCACGTTCGCGGCCGCGCGGGACTGCGGGTGGAAGAAACAGCACGGCTATGCGATGAAATCGAGCAATATCTGCGGCAACAGATCCCCAAAGACGAGTTGGTCACCATCCTCGACAACATCGGGCTGCCGAACTCCGGTATCAATCTTTCCTACAGCAACTCCGGCGTGATCGGTACCAGCGACGCAGAAATTCTGGTGGGCCTGAATCAAGAGCACCATCATCCTACGGCGAACTACATCCGCAAGCTGCGCCAGGAGTTGCCGCGGCAGTTCCCCGGCGTTGAGTTTTTCTTCCAGCCGGCGGACATCGTCACCCAAATCCTGAATTTCGGCCTGCCCGCGCCCATCGATATCCAACTGATTGGCCCCGACATGGCAACCAACTACGAGATTGCGCAGCAGATTTCGAACCGCCTGCGGCGCATTCCCGGCACCGCCGACGTTCACGTGCAGCAATTGCTCGATCTTCCGACGCTGCATCTGGACATCCAACGCACCCGCATCGCGCAGGTGGGGATGAATGCGCATGATGTTGCCCAGAGCGTGCTGGTTTCACTCAGCGGGAGTTTCGCTACCACACCCAATTTCTGGCTGAATCCCAGCAACGGCGTCAGCTACTCGGTAGCGGTGCAGTCGCCGCAATATCGCATGACCTCGTTGCAGGACCTGATGAATACGCCGGTCAATAATCCTGCCGTGCCCACTTCGCAGGTATTGGGCAACCTGGTTCAGTTGACGCCGGTGGTGCGACCCGCGGTGGTTTCGCACTACAACGTGCAGCCGGTGATCGATATTTACGCCAGCACCCAGGACCGCGATCTGGGCGGTGTCATACGCGATGTGGACCGGGAGCTGAAACCCTTCCGGCAACACTTGCCGCGTGGGACGCAGCTGATCGTTCGCGGGCAGGTGGTGACGATGGTGAGTTCATTCATCGGTCTGGGTGTGGGATTGCTGGCGGCGATCGTGCTGGTGTACTTCCTGATCGTGGTGAACTTCCAGTCCTGGCTCGATCCGTTCATCATCATCATGGCATTGCCGGGAGCGCTGGCCGGAATCTGCTGGATTCTGCTGCTTACCCACACCACGCTTAACGTGCCGTCCTTGACCGGCGCAGTGATGTGCATGGGCGTGGCGACGGCGAATTCGATCTTGATGATCTCCTTCTCGCGCGACCGCATGCGGGCCGGCATTCCCGCTGCCCAAGCCGCCCTGGAAGCTGGTTACACACGTATTCGACCGGTGCTGATGACCGCGCTGGCCATGATCATCGGCATGCTGCCCATGTCGCTGGGCTTGGGCGAAGGCGGCGAGCAGAATGCGCCCCTGGGACGAGCAGTCATCGGCGGGTTGCTGTTCGCGACAGTGGCTACGCTGTTCTTTGTGCCGACCGTGTTTGCGATGATTCACGGGCACAGGGAAGCCAGACAGGCGGAGAAGCAGTCGTAGAATATTGGAGACGCAAACGACCAAGATGGAAGCGCATTACAATCCGGGCCAATTGGAAGCTCCTGCGAAGCTGGGCCGTTCCGGCTCAGACGGGGGCGATCCGCAACACCACGAGACCTATGTCCACGATGGCGGCCCGGTCGCGGCTGAGATCACGCCTCCACCGAAACTTCCGCCCGCAACGCCGCGCAAAGCCCTGTTATTTATTGGGGTCGTGCTTCTGGCGCTCGTCCTGGCTGGCGTTGTCGTCATGGTCCTGCGAATCCATGACAGCCATGTTCTGGCGGACGAAACCGAGCAGAGTGCCGCACCGACCGTCGCTGTAGTCCATCCGACAGCCGAAAAGCCCGACGAAGAGCTGGTGTTGCCCGGCACTTTGCAGGCTTACATCGAGTCTCCCATCTACGCCCGCACCAATGGATATCTGCTGCGCTGGTACAAGGACATTGGCAGCCACATAAAGAAAGGCGAGCTGCTGGCCGATATTGACACTCCCGAAGTCGATCAGGAGTTGATGCAAGCGCGCGCGGCGCGCCAGCAGGTGGTGGCCGCCATGGACCTGGCGAAGATCAATGCCAATCGCTATCAGGCGCTGCGCAAGACCGATTCGGTTTCGCAGGAGGAAGCTGACACCCAGAGCAGCGGCTTTGAGCAAGCCACGGCGAATCTGGCCGCCGCCGATGCCAACGTCAAGCGCCTGGAAGAGCTGGAAGGATTCAAGCACATCTACGCCCCATTCGACGGCGTGCTGACCACCCGCACCGTCGATCCCGGCGCGCTGATTAATGTAGGAAATGCTGGAGCTGCCGGCAAGGAGCTGTTTGACGTTGCCCGCACCGATCCCTTGCGCGTGTATGTTTCGGTCCCACAGGCCTATGCTCCAGCGATCAAAGTCGGGATGAATGCTGTGGTTACGTTGCAGGAATTTCCCGGACAGAAGTTCATCGGCACAGTGATGCGCACTGCCGAGTCAATCGACACCACATCAAGGACCTTGCTCACCGAAGTCGATGTGCCGAACCATGATGGAAAGTTGCTGCCGGGCTCCTTCGGCGAAGTGCACTTTAAACCGAACATCGACGTGAATAAAGTCACCGTTCCAGTGAATGCCATGTTGTTTCGACGCCAAGGGGCCCAAGTCGCGGTGGTGGGCAGCGACGGCAAAGTACAACTGCGGGGAATTTCGATTGGTCGCGATTACGGAACCACCTTGGAGATCGTAGGCGGTGTAGATGTAAACGATCGCGTGATCGTCAACCCATCGGACTCAATTGAAGACGGTCAGCAGGTGAATGTGGCTCCCGAACCGCAGGGAGAAAATCCGTCATGAAGTGGTTGGCCCTGGCCGCTGGCATAAGCGCCAGCGCTTTGTTGGTGGGATGCGCGGTAGGCCCAAAGTATCAGCGTCCTCCCGTTCAGGCCCCAACGGCCTACAAGACGGAAGGCCCTTGGCGTGTGGCTGCTCCGAAGGACTCGCTTCCCAAAGGTGCGTGGTGGAAAGTCTACGAAGACTCCGAACTGAACGGCTATGAGCAGCAACTGCTGAAGGCTAATCAGTCGCTGGCCGCAGCGCAGGATCGCCTGAATCAGGCGCGCGCCCTGGCTCGCGTAGCTTCGGCTGGATTATTCCCTCAAGCCAGCACCGATCCCAATGCAGCGCGCACCAGGTATTCGGGAACTCGACCAGAGGTCGCCACCCTGGGACGCCCGCTCACCCAGAGCACTTACGAAATTCCCTTTCTTCTCAGTTACGAACCCGACCTGTTTGGAAAATACCGGCGAACTCTGCAGGCCGCAAATGCCTCTCTGCAAGCCACAGCGGCGGACATGTATAACGTCAATCTGGTGCTGACCGCGGAGCTCGCCGCCGACTACTTCAGCTTGCGTGAACTGGATGCCGAAACCCGGGTGGTACAGGAATCGGTTGACATTCAGCAAAGGGGTTTGCAGTTGGTGGAAAACCGTCATTCCGGCGGAGTCGCTTCAGGGCTGGACTTGGCGCAGCAGCAGACGCTACTCGATTCCACGGTCACGCAACTGTACCTGGTGCAGCAGCAGCGCGCGCAGTACGAACACGCCATCGCGGTGCTGACCGGAAATCCGGCTTCCACCTTCAATGTTCCGGTCGTACCACTGCACGCGACGCCTCCTTCCGTCCCGTTAGGTGTGCCTTCCGACTTGTTGGAGCGGCGGCCCGATGTGGCGACGGCCGAACGCAACATGGCGTTTGAGAACGCTGAAGTCGGAGTAGCCACTGCGGCGTTTTATCCACAACTCACCCTCTTTGGTAGCGGCGGCCTTCAGAGCACCGATATCACCAAGTTGATCAGCGCTCCCAGCGCCATTTGGTCGGTGGGGGGCGACCTGTTGCAACCAATCTTTGAAGGCGGACGCAACCGCGCTAACCTGGCGGCCACCAAGTCTGCCTACGATGAGTCGGTTGCGAATTATCGCGAGGCAGTGCTGACCGCATTCCAAGAGGTGGAAGATGGGCTGTCGGGATTAAACGCACTTTCGCAGGCGACGACGAGTCAGAACGCGGCCGTCTCCGACGCACGACGTGCGCTGGCAATCGCCAACAATCGTTACGTCGGCGGCGTGACCTCTTACCTCGACGTCATCACTGCGCAATCGGCGCTGTTGACCAACCAGCGTCTGGCGACGCAGCTGCTTGGCCAAGAGATGGTGACTTCGGTCTATTTGGTGAAGGCCGTCGGCGGAGGTTGGGATGCATCGCAAATCCAGAACGAACAAGTGCATCCCAAGGCAATCCAGGCAATACAGCAGTAGAAGCAATTAGCAATTAGCAATGGTTCTATAAGCTGTCTCGCCAGTTTTGAGTTGTCATCACCAACGGCCTTTTAGAGCGTGCTTGAGAAGTTGTTTTGAGTTGGCGCGGTGGGACAGATTGCGCGCAATAGAGCCCCACAGGGGCGGAAGAGCTTAGCCCAGCGCTTCAGCGCTGGGCTAAGCGGAAAATAAGATCGAGTCCCTTCAGGGACGGCAGAGTTCTCACACACTCTCCTTAGGCCCCGAGGGATCTGCTGTTGCCTGCATAGCCAAAGCAGATTCTTCGCTTCGCTCGTAATGACAACCTCAAAGACGAATCGCTCAGCCGCTTACGTTGTGACCCAGCGGCTGAGGCGATTGTTTTTGCTCCCTGGAATCCGGTCTCGAGCGCAAGGGGCATTACCCTTACGTCAGACCTTGCAGAAGTCCCTACTCTTTGTCATAGACCGCAACCGTCTTGACCTTTTCGCCCTTAGAGTTAACACCGGTCGAGGTAACAACACGGGTTTTGCCATCGGGCGCTACGACAACACGAGTGGTACTTACTATCTTGCCGTCCTTCTTGCTGATGACCTCCACGCTGCGCTCATTAACCTGCTTATACGAGCGCTCGTCCACATTCGGATCGCCGGTGACAGGATAGAATTTGCCGTCGTACTTGCCCATCCACTCGATGTGCGCAGGCTTACCGTCAGCGGTCGTGCCATCCAGTGTGACTTTCACTTGGTCGCCCATCGCCTCGTAGGTAACCGTCTGGTTTTTCGTGGCTCCGGGGGCGAGCTTCGATTTGGCCTCGTTCAGCTTCCACGTGCCCATATTGACGTCGCTGGCGAGGCATACCGCGGTTGCGATAAAGCACAGCGCCATGATTAGTGCAATTGTTCTGGTTTTCATAGTTTCTCCTGGTGAAATTAGCAATTAGCAGCTGGTCAAGGCCGCAGTCTGGATAGTAATTCTTCGGCTTTTGCTAACTACTAATTGCCAGCTACGAGCTGCTTCTTTGCTAGTTGCTTCTTTGCTAGTTGCTTCTTTGCTAGATGCTCTCCCTACTTACCCGGCAAATAGCTCAATTCCGGATGAAATTGGATAATCTCGGTGGTCTCACTCTGCACGGAGCCATCGATGCGATCAACGACGGAATCCGCCTCCGCCTGCCCAAAAGCATCTTTCAGCATGTCGCGGAAGGGCTTCACGTCAGGCTTGTCCTCGAAGTCGGCCCAACTGCTGCGCGGCAGAACGAGCACATACGTTCCCGTGTTGCCACCGCTCGCCAGGGCATACCATTCGAAATTGACTGGCCACTTGGTCTTCTGGGCAGCGTCGTAAATCCGGGTGATTGCGCTCCGGAAATCCGAATTCTTGCCGTAGCGCAATTGAAAAGTGATGATCTCGTCGAATTTAGGAGGCGCCATGTTAGCCGGTAGGTTACTAACCTTCGGCATTGCTTCATAGTAGCGAGCCACGATGGAGTCCACGTAGTTGCCCACCACCTTTTGATATTCCTCAACGTCGGCCTGATCTGGAATGGCGGGCTTGTCAAAATCGGACCAGTGTTGATTCAACCGGCCCACAATGTAGGTTCCGGTGTCGGGTCCGGTGAGTGTCTCCCACACCAAAAGCGGTTGAGGGTCGTTCTGTTGCTTGTGCCATGCCGCCTTTTGCTTTCGTCCACTCTGATATTGCGTCACCATGCCGTTCTTGGGCTTTTGAAATTCCAGCGCGGCGACGGTTCCCGGTTTCTGCTGCGCGGCAACCGAGAATGCAAACAACATTACAGCAAAAGCTGATACCAGCTTTCTCGTTCTCATCTGTCCTCCGTTTTTTCAAGATTGAATTTGAAGCCGAATTAGAAAATGCGTCCGTACCCGGTGCGCCAGAATTTCCGAAGGCAGCCACACCGCAGAGGCTGTCCGTTCAACTGTCGGGGAAGCTGTAATCCGCAACTTTAATTTGTATTGAGATACGCATCTTACACCGACTTGTGGCGCTCCGCGACCGTAAAACTAACGGCTTCTGCCCTTCAGTCCGGTTTCGGTGCTCTATGATGGCGGCGTATGCCAAACACGGCGGATGTTCTGGTGGTCGGTCTGGGAGCCGTCGGCAGCGCGGCGCTGTACCAATCAGCCAAGCTCGGCGCGCGCGCTATTGGTATCGATCGCTTCGCTCCGCCGCATGATCGAGGCTCATCGCACGGCGATACCCGCATCACCCGCGAAGCCATCGGCGAGGGCCGCGCATTCGTGCCCTTGGTGCAGCGTTCGCAACGAGATATGGGAGGAATTGGAGGCTGCGACTGGCCGCAGTCTGATTACCCGCAACGGAGGATTGGTCCTCGCCTCACCCAGCACGCCGGGCGATCATCACGGCTCAACTTCGTTTATTCAGGACACTATCGCGGCAGCCACGGAGTTCAGTATCGCGCACGAAATCCTGAGCACGGAAGAGCTGCGTCATCGATATCCGCAGTTCCGTTTGCGCGGCGATGAGATTGGCTACTTCGAGCCCGGCGCGGGATTTCTGCGTCCCGAGGCTTGCATTGAAACCCAGCTCACCCTGGCCAAACAGTCAGGCGCGCGAGTCGTCACCTCGGAAACGGTGACTGATTGCCCGCCGATGCAAGACGGGACGGTCGAAGTCAGAACGAGCACTAATACTTATTCTGCCGCCAAGGTCATCATCACGGCCGGCCCGTGGATACAGAAACTGCTCGGTGACAGCTACGCCCAGTACTTCAAGATCTATCGACAGGTGATGTACTGGTTTGCCCTCGCCGGTCATGCTGAGCAGTACCGCCCGGAACGGTTTCCGGTGTTCATCTGGATCGCTGGCAACAGGCCGCGCGACATGATGTACGGCTTCCCTGCCGTGGACGGGCCGGAAGGCGGGGTAAAGATCGCAGCTGAGCAATACGACGCAACTGTCGATCCGGATGCAGTCCCCCGGGAGGTCAGCGACGCGGAAATCTCTGCCATGTACACCGAGTACATCGCGCCCCACTTTCCCGATGTCTCCGCCAGATGCCTGCGCACCGCGACCTGCCTGTACACAGTCACGCCGGACGCGAAGTTCATCGTCGATAAGTTTCGCGATTGTCAGAATATCGTTTTCGCGTCGGCTTGCTCCGGACACGGATTCAAGCATTCCGCGGCGTTAGGCGAAGCGCTGGCCCTCCAGGCGCTGGGTCGGCCTTCGCGCATCGATTTATCAGGATTCGGCTTGAAACGGTTCGCTGCAAAGGAGTGATGCGGCTGGAATGTCACCTACGCTCTAAGCTTTTTTCATCGCGATCTGCGATGTAAAATCCACATTTGTTCGTGAGGCTTTCAACTCGCGCCTGGATTTGCTTGGCCGGGCTGATCACACTTAGCTCGGTCGCGTTATGTGCGGCATTGAGCCAGACTTCTATGCACCCGAAAATCGTCCAACTCGATGGCTTTGAGGTAGTCGGTATCGCAGTTCGCACCAACAATGCAAAGGAGGCGGAGCCAGACGGGGCCATCCCGAAGCTGTGGCAACGGTTCATGCAGGAGCATGTCCTGGATCGCATTTCGCACAAAACAAATCCTGATATCTACGCCGTTTATACCGACTATGCCAGTGATGCCAATGGGGACTACACGCTGGTGCTCGGCGCAAAGGTTGGGACCGCGGGCAATTCGCAAGTTCCAAGCGGGATGGTCAAGAAGGAAATCCCTGCCGGCCAATACGCGGTCTTCACCAGCGAGCGTGGACCGGTGGCAAAGGTCGTTATCGAAAGGTGGCAGCGGATTTGGTCTTACTACGAATCGCCCGCTAACGGCCAGCGAGCTTATCGTGCTGACTTCGAAGTCTACGATCAACGCGCCGCCGACCCGGCCGACGCACAGGTGGACATCTACATCGGTCTGAAGTAGCAGAAGCCCGAACTCACTGCCGCGCATTCACCAGCCGAATCGTCTCCAGCACCACGTCGCCGCTGATCGCCAGCGATTGCGGACTCAGCTTGTCGATCGTGTCCTGTACCGTGTGATGGAAGACGTTGTTGTAGCCGTAGTCCAGATCAATGATGTCTACCGAGGGAACGCCAATCTTCAAGAAGGGCAGATGGTCGTCTTCAATGCCCGCCTTGTATTGGTAGAAGTGCGACTGGTAGCCGAGATTCGTAGCTGCCTGGTAGACGAGTGCACGCAACCATAGCGTCGAAGCGGTTTCTTCCAGAACATCGAGGTCGGCGTCACCGAGCATGTCCACCAGAATGAACGCCTTGATCTTCTTCGCTGTCCCATCCTGCTGCCATTTCTGCGCCAACTGCCGCGTGCCGTAGAGACTATCGGTATCGCTCCACTTCACGAAGGCCTCTTCCCCGTCGGTCCACACCAGCCACACACTGTACCCATCCAGTTCTTTGCCGCGGAACTGATCGGCCAGCGCCAGTAACAACGCGGTCGATGAGCCGCCATCGTTGGCACCTACATAAGCCTTGGGCAACGGATAGTTGGTGTCGTAATGTCCGGCGACGACGATGATTCCGTCTTTGCGGCCCGGAAACTTCGCGATGATGTTGTTGATTGGAAATTTGCCCACCGGCGTCTGCGCCGTGAATTTGTCCTGCTCGACATCCACGCCCTTGAGCTTCGACAGAATGTACTGTTCCAGCTTGGCGTGTCCAGCGCTACCGACTGGCCGCGAACCAATCGCAACGACCTCCTTCACGTACTGCATCACGTGGTTGCCGTTGATGTCGGGCTTGGGGCCAGCACCCTCGGCAGCCTGAGGCACGGTGCCCTCTGGCGGCGCACTGTCTGCCACCGTAGCAGCCACGGGCTTCGCTTCCGTTGGCGACGCCGAGGCAGTCTGTTCCGGCTTGTTGCATGCGATGGTAAACATCGCGAGTGAGATCAGCAAAGAGAGGGCAATGCGGGAAGACGTGGCTCCGGACAGTTTCATTCTGCAGCTATTGTAAATGGCGCGATGAATCCACCACAGAGACACAGAGGCACGGAGAAGGATCTTTTTACCACGGAGGACACGGAAGGCACGGAGGAACATCAAAGCTCGAAAACTATGGAGGCGAATAAGCCAGTTCGCCGTCGATCTGATGTTCTTCTGTTCTTCGGGTGGTTTTGACGGGAACGTGAGGTGTGTGACTAGACGCTGATTGCCAAGGGCTAGAGCGATTCCACAGTGGTTGTATCCGCTTTGAAAGGGCACGCCTTCAGGCGTGCCGAAAAGATAGCAGCAAGTGACCGGCTTTAGCCGCTGAGGAGGCGTGCCTCAGGGCCTAAAGGCCGGGTGGTAGCGCGGATCGGCGCGGCTGAAGCCGCGCCCCTTCAAGGCGGCGGTTACAGCAACTCAGGAATCGCGCTAATTGTGTTCCTTGAATTCGAATTCTCCGTGCTCTCCGTGTTCTCCGTGGTGAAAATGATTTCTCTGTGTCTCTCGTATCTCTGTGGTGAAAATAGACCGGGCCGCTCCGAAGAGCGACCCGAGGTCTTAGCTAATGGCTAGTTGCTCGTGGCTTTCCTATCCCGCCACTTCCTCCAACTGTTTCTGATCGATATCGAAGTTGGAGTACACGTGCTCCACGTCGTCCTGGTCTTCCAGCGCTTCCAGCAAACGGATCATGGTGCTGGCCTGATGGCCTTCCAGCTTGGTGTAGGTCTGCGGGACCATGCCGATCTCAGCCACTTCGGGTGCGATGCCAGCCTTCTTCACCGCTTCCAGCACCGACTCATATACCGCCGGGTCAGTCAGGATTTCCCAGTTGTCGCCATCGTCTTTCAAGTCGTCTGCCCCAGCCTCAAGGATGATATTCAGCAAGTCGTCTTCCTTGGCGGCCGACTTAGCAATCACGATGTCGCCCTTCTTGTGGAACATCCACGCGACAGAGCCAGCCTCGCCCATGTTCCCGCCATTCTTGGAGAAGGCGTGTCGCATCTCGCTGACCGTACGGTTGCGATTGTCGGTCGAAACTTCCACCAGGATGGCAACGCCGCCGGGGCCGTAACCTTCGAAGGTGATTTCTTCGTACGAGACACCGGGCAATTCGCCGGTACCGCGCTGGATGGCGCGCTTGATGTTGTCGGCCGGCATGTTCTCGGCCTTGGCCGCCGCTACCGCGCCCCGCAGCCGGGGATTCTTTTCAGGATCGCCACCGCTCTTGGCCGCGATGGTAATTTCCTTTATCAAGCGAGTGAAAATCTTGCCGCGCTTGGCATCCAGCGCGCCCTTCTTGTGTTTAATGGTTGCCCATTTGGAATGGCCGGACATGGAGAGACCTCAGATCTTAAATAGTTCGGATGAGTACAGATGGATGCCGCGCTCGTTCCGCAGACAAAGCGATGCTTCCGCTTCGAAATCGAGCGGAAAAAGAGCAGGCAAACTGACATTATACCACCGCCAACAATGCCGTTTTCAAGGAGATACCGGCCTCGCCGCCACGCTCTTCGCTCAGGATGGCAATCGGATATTGCTGAATGCTGAAAGCGGCGTGCCCCACTCCTCTGGCCAAGGGGTTGGGAAACCCGACTCGTGCGAAGATAGAGTCCTGACGCCAAAGATACGCGGAGCACATCCAAACCCCAATGTTGCGCAGGGTCTTCAAAGCATTTCATTATCGTGATTTCCGTTTGATGTGGTTCGGCGCCTGCACCTCCAGCATTGGCACCTGGATGCAGATCGTGGCGCAGGGCTGGCTCATCTATCGCCTGAGCCATTCCGCCTTCCTGCTCGCGCTCGACCAGTTTCTCGGCGGCATCCCCATCTTCCTGTTCTCGCTGATCGGCGGTGTGGTGGCCGACCGGATTGAGCGCCGCAAAGTCCTGCTCGCCTCGCAGTACGTGCAGATGGCCAGCGCGACCATCCTCACCGTGCTGGTCGCCAACGGACTGATTCACGTCTGGCCCATCCTCTGCTTGTCGTTCATGTCCGGCTTCGCGCAAGCCTTTGGCGGACCAGCGTACTCGGCACTGATTCCCACGTTGGTGGATCGCGAGGACATGCCCAACGCCATTGCGTTGAATTCGATTCAGTTCAACCTGGCGGTCACGATCGGCCCGGCGCTCGCCGGCATCGCTCTGGGAAGGTTGGGGGAGAAGTGGTGCTTCGGGTTGAACGCGCTGTCGTTTCTTGCGCCCATCATTTCGCTCTTGATGATCACCACCCGCTTCTTGCCAGTCAGTACCACCGAGTCGATGTTCACCAGCCTGAAGGAGGGCATCAAGTTCGTTCGTCGGCAGGCCTCCATGGAGGCCCTGGTGGTGCTCGCGTTCTGCATGACGGCACTGGCCATGCCGATGCGGACCTATATTCCGGTGTTCGTCAAAGACATCTTCCATCGCGGCCCGGAAACTTACGGCAATCTGCTTTCGCTCATGGGGGTAGGTTCGATTTGCGGCTCGCTGGGGGTTGCCGCGATGGGCAACATCCGCCATAAAGGCCGGTTTGCCATCATAGGGCTCATTTGCCTGGGCGCCGCGATCGCGGCATTTTCCCTCTCGAGATCGTTGCCGTTCAGCTATTCCGCTCTGGTCATCGTGGGTGCTTCCATGATGGCAGTATTCGCGACTGTGACTTCGCTGGTGCAGTTGATTACCACTCACGAAATGCGCGGACGCGTGATGAGCGTCTATAACTGCGCGTTCCGGGGAGGCATGCCCATGGGGAATCTGCTGTCAGGCTGGCTGGTGCCAGTATTTAGCGCGCCCCTGGTGCTGAGCGTAAATGGAATGCTGCTGATCGCCATGGCGTTGTATTTTCTGGTGGTACAACGGCGCGTGGCCGCGCTGTGATGGTTGACGGCATGTCCAAATGGTTACGGTCGGTACTTACTCGCGTACGCATCAAATTGCATTCAGCCCATATTCGCCCAGATTTTCCGGATGCCTACAGCGCCGATCTGCAGCTGGCAGCCGCAAGACATCTCCGTTGGCTCATCGATAGCGTTGAAACGCAGGGTTCCGAGTTAGTAGTTCGCGGATGGTGCCTAAGCTTTCCGCAAGATCCTGCTGATATCAGATTCCTGCTGAACGGAAAACCTTTCGCCTCCATCGAATGGCCCTTGCCGAGCGAAGACCTCGCTGAATTCTTTGGCTACATACCGGGAGCGAGTCGCGCCAGATTCGTCTGTCGGCAGTCGATAACAAACCCACACGACATTTACCCCGATGGCTACGCGCGCTTCAGTGTGGTGAACCGCTTCGGTGAGCATCCACGTTCCTATCGTACTTCCTGGTTCTATCCCGACCCGTCCAATGCCTTACCGCTGCCCAGTAAAGCCCGGATGGACCGGGTGGCTTCCACCGAGGACCCGCAATTATTCCTCCTGGGTGGGGCAACAATTGCCAAGCGGCTCGACATGCTCCTGCGGGAGCGTTTCGACCACCCGATCACTTCGTTTTCGAGCGTTCTCGACTGGGGATGTGGTTCTGGCCGCATTACTCGGCACCTTATTCGCATGGGATGCCCCGCGATCATCGGAGCGGATATAGATCCCGACAACATTCGATGGTGCCAGGAGAATTTGCGGGGGGGGGCGGAATTTCGCCAGCTTCAGTTGTATCCTCCTACGCCATTCGCAGACGGCCAGTTTGACCTTGTGATTGGTATTTCCGTGGTGACACACCTGAGAGAAGAGGATCAGTTTCTGTGGCTGGGGGAGTTGCAAAGACTGACTAAACGCGGCGGCCTGCTATTGCTTTCTGTTCGCGGCCCGGTTCATTGGTCACTACAGAAGCTGCCATCGGAGAGTTATGCAAGCTTGGAACAGGAGGGATTTATCGATGTTGGGCGTAACCCGCAACTACGCGGGGTAATCGATGACCGGACCTTTTACCGCGACGTCCAGCATTCTCGCGACTATATCTTTGCTAACTGGAGTGAGTACTTCGATGTGCTGGATATAGTCGATGGAATTGCAGCTCATCACGACATTGTCGTTTTGCGCCGGCGCTAGGAATGGCTTTCGAGGGCAAAATTCCCGGCTGAATACAAACGCATCAGATGTATTCGGTTATAATACTTCGTATGTCAAGCTCAACAATTCTAACTCTTAGGGTCGACCCTAAGCTCAAGAAAAAGCTCGATAAGCTGGCCAAATCCACGCAGCGCAGCCGCTCCTTCCTGGCGGCGGAGGCAATCCGTGAATTCGTGGCGCTCAATGAGTGGCAGATCGAAGAAATCCAGAAAGGCATTCAAGAAGCGAACGCGGGAAACTTCGCAACCAAAGAAGAAGTAATGGCTATGCGCAAAAAGTGGAAACGCCGTGCTGGTTGAATGGCTGAGCCTTGCTCTGGCCGATCTAGATGCTGAAGCAGCCTACATCGCCCGCGATAACCCTACCGCGGCGGAACACGTCGTGGACAACACCTTTGCCGCAGCAGATCGCTTGGCAGCTTATCCGGCATCCGGCAGGCCTGGGCGTGTCCTAGGAACTCGTGAGTTGGTTGTTCCAGGCACCCCATACATTCTTCCTTACCGGATACGTGGACAAACCGTAGAGGTCATTCGCGTGCTCCACGGTTCTCGCAAATGGCCAAAGGACTTCAAATGACCGTTCCGCCGACACAAACAAATCGGCTCATTATGTTCTCCCCTCCAGCCCCAACTCCCCTGCAATCCCCTTCATCGCCTCGATGCAAAACGTGATGTGCTCGTCCAGGTCCACACCCATGCCGGCGGCGCCGTTGATAATGTCTTCCCTGCTCACGGAGCGCGCAAAGGCTTTGTCCTTCATGCGCTTTCGCACCGACTTCACATCCACCTCGGCCAGCGATTTATTCGGCTTGATCAGGGCCGTGGCAGTAATGAAGCCCGCCAGTTCGTCGCAGGCGAACAACGCCTTCTCCAGATTTGAGTCGCGACTGACGCCCGTGTAGTCGGCGTGGGACATAATGGCGCGGCGGACATCGTCGGGATAGCCACGCTCCTTCAAGATTTCATTTCCCTTGTAGGGATGCTCTTCCGCAGTGGGATACCTCTCGTAGTCGAAGTCGTGAATCAGGCCGACGATGCTCCAGCGCTCCTCGTCCTCGCCGAACTTGCGGGCATAGGCGCGCATGCACGCCTCCACCGCCAGGGCATGTTTGCGCAAACTTTCTGACTGGGTGAACTCAGTTAGTAAACACCACGCGTCGGAGCGAGTCATTCCGTGTTTCTCCCGTGTTTCATGGGCTTTTCTTCCGCCTCGTTGGCGTGCGATTGACGGATTCGCACAGCTTTTTCGGTTTTCATCCGACAATACACTTGACTCTAGCAGAGGAATGCCGCAAAGTACCTCTACGTTTTAGGCTGTGCCTGCTCTGGCACTCCCACAACCTGAATGGCCACGACTCTCGCGCCCGTAGATTCCCGGGAAGTGGTGAGATGCGACCAGTGTCATCTCGTCCAGTTCAAAACCTTCAACAATCTTTGTCGCCGTTGCCACACATCGCTGGATGAGGATGAACCTGAGCCTATCCTCGTGCCGTCTCTGCAGGTCGCAGTTCCGGCAACCTCCACTCGTTCCGAGGTGCGGGTAGCGCAGGCGATTCGCAGCTTGCGCTTGCGCGGCGGGTTGAGCCAGCGCCAGCTCGCTCTGCGGATGGGCGTGCCTCGTACTTACGTCTCCAAGATCGAGAACGAGAAGGCGACCCCGACACTTTCCTCACTCAATCGCCTGGCATTGGCGCTAGAGGTAAGCGTGCCTGACCTGCTGCGCGCTTGCGACCCGTCGCGCGACGACGAGATCAAGGAACTGATGACCGATCCGTTCGTCGCCGAGTTGTTGGAGTTCACCTCCAAGCTGAACGCCATGCAGTTATCGAGCGTGCTCGCCCAAGTGCGTGACATGGTGCTGCATCCGCGGCGCGGTGCGTAGTAGTTTTTGACGAGCACTGGTCTGCGTGGCGAAGTTCGGCCCGATGTGCGTAAACCGGCGCTCGTGGAGACGCTGAAAGCCGCGTGAAAAAGACACTGACCGGAAGATGCCGAGGCTCGCTGCCTCGGCATTTTCTTGATTGGCGGAGACATATAAATGACCGAATGGGACGCGACTGATTACGCCCGGATATCCGGGCTGCAGGAGGCCATGGCCGACGAGGTACTCGCCCTGCTCGATCTCAAGGGGTCCGAGCTGGTGCTCGATGTCGGGTGCGGTAACGGGAAGATCACAGCCGAGATCGCCGCTCGGGTCCCGCAAGGAGCCGTCGTAGGTGTTGACCCATCGCAGGAGATGATCGCCTTCGCGTCGAGCCACTTCAGCTCAAGCCGGCTCAACCTTCGATTCCTAGTGGCCGACGCTCGCCACCTACCGTTCCGCGAAGAGTTCGACCTCATCGTCTCCTTCAATGCCCTCCACTGGATACCTCAGCAAGATGAGCCTCTCCGGTCAATACGCTCTGCCATGAAATCCGATGGGCTGGCCCAACTGCGCCTGGTCCCGACAGGTGAACGCAAGAGCCTGGAAAATGTGCTTGAAGATACGCGCCTGTCATCAAGGTGGGCCCATTACTTCCGGGAGTTCCGTGATCCTTATCTGCATCTGACGCCCGAGCAATACGCAAGACTGGCCGAGCAGAATGGCCTGCACGTTCTTCGCACCCACACTGAAGCCAAGGCGTGGGACTTCAAATCTCGCTCCGCATTCTTCGCTTTCGGCTCGGTGACCTTCGTGGAATGGACAAAGTGCTTACCCGGGGCCGAAAGGCCGGCGTTCATTACCGATGTCCTTGATCGCTACCGGCCAGTCGCGGCCGATCGACCGGACGAGGAAAACACTTTCAGGTTTTATCAGATGGATGTGACCTTGACGCGCGGCTAAATCGAAACGATATGACAGGCGGTGGCGGCCGATGTCTTTCATGCTGGCCGCCGCCGCTTCCCCTACAGTCAGAATTGAGGAGGCATGACTGGCAACGCCGCGGAATCGATGCCTTCGCACTTTGAGTTGTTCACCGTCACGTTGCCGTGGGCGTCAAGCCTCACCGTCCAGATGGAATCGTAGTCGGTGTCTGGCCAATCGGGCACCGTTTGTCCGTCAGCGTGGTAGCTTGCAAGCAGCGCACTGACTGTCGGTTGTATGTATTGGTAAGCCCACGCCAGCAGCACGGTGTGATTTGAGAACTTGCCGCCGTTGAAGAAAAAAGTGCTGGTTTGCTGGGGAGCGTTCTGATCAGACATCAGAAAGCTCGTGACCAGATTGTAGGGCAAGTTATTGGCGATGGCGTATGGTTCGGCGGTCAGTGAGGGCGCAACATTCGACCAGGTGGAATCACCCGAGGCGCTACTAACGGAGCCTTGGCTAAATTGACCAGGATCCATCGAATACACCTGGTCGGGGCGGATTTTGCCGCGCAGTGCATTGGGAAGATCCAGCGCGCGCCACTGCCCTGCGCCGACGTAGTTGTTATCAGACCAGTAGTCCCGGGGATGGGCCTCGGCGTGGCGGATGATGTAAACCGTTTCGTTGACGTTGGTGCCCGCCGGGACTAACGCCCCGCCCCGACCGCCGATCACCGTGACGGTGAAATTCGGCTGCGCGGTGCCACACGGAGCACCGACTAACGGTGGCCCGGGAAGTACCGGGTAGCCGGAGGACGGATTCAGATTACTGTTGTAGGTGGTCAGGCTGGCGGTGCCCGACGGCGCGATCGAGATCGCGTAGACATAGTTGGGACCCCCGTAGCTCATCGGGACAGCCAAGTTGTAACCTTCACTCTTATTGATATTTGCCAACAGAGCGCTGGTGGTCTTCCATGGCGCGGAGAAGACATAAAAGCCCGGCGCCTTCGCCTTGATAATTCCCGTCACCAGGTTTTCGTTATCGCCTCCTTGGTCGCTGAAATCGAGCCCCTGGCAATTGGGGCAGAGTTGCGTCGGCGTAACCACTCCGTCGGGTACTTGCATCGAAGCATAGGATGCGTTGAGCGGGTAGTTCTGGCCGGTATAGGGAGTCCCGCCTGCAAGGTCACTGGAGATAGTGATCTGGTTGAGCATGGCGAACTGCTGCACCGTCTCCAGTGCCACCATGTCCGGATAATTGTTTGTGGTTTGCAAATGGGTCATCGGGGTCAACGCGTAAATGCCGGTTACATTTTTCGCCCCCAATACCTGTTGTTTGAGAAACGTGGCCATGAGCAGCGACCGCTGTAAACCTTGATTGGTAAGGTTGGCCGTCTTTGGATTCATGTCCCCGGAGGCTTGATAAGCCAAGTCCTCGCTAACTACGAAAATCAGATTGACGTTAGCAGAACTCAACGGAGCCGGAGCGGGCGGAGCGGGAGTTGGGGGAACAGGCGGCGTTGGCGGATTAGGAGTGGAAGAACTGCCGCATCCAGCTAGCAGCGTCAGGCTAAGGATCGACAGTAGCAGCAGCAGTGGTACAGCAATATTCCGAGGGATCACGAGTCTTCTCCCACAACCATTGCATGCCTGCAGCAATCGCCTGGCAGTGATATCGGCCACGGTGGGCGAGGAGATGAACCCAACAAATCTAGAAAGAGGAAACTCCCAATTCAGGAAGTCACAGCAATGCCATTCCCGGGAAGGCCGCAGGTGGTGAGAACAGGCATTTCACCTCTCATTCCGGCGGAAATCTCGGGTCACAGCGGTGGTGTCGGAAATACGGTCCGGCCTGTTTCGTTGCACCCGCTGTATGCCCTGTGCTACTTTCAAAGACGATTAGAGGTACGCCTTGCGCACTCAAGTGCCGGCCGGGCTGAACCGCAGAGAGGCCGAGATTTTCTCCCACCTCGATCCGGAGCGGCTGCCCCACCACATCGCCATCATCATGGACGGAAATGGCCGTTGGGCCAAACGCCGCCATTTGCCCCGCATCGCGGGACACCGCTCGGGCGTGGCTGCTGTGCGCTCGACGGTCGAAACGGCGGCGCGTATCGGGGTTCCCGCCCTCACCCTGTATTCGTTCTCGGCGGAGAATTGGAAGCGGCCCAAGGGCGAAGTCAGTTACCTGATGAACCTGCTGCGCCGTTACCTCAAGATGGAGCTGCCCACCTTGATGGAGAACAACGTTCGGCTGCAGTACATCGGCCGCCAGCAGGAACTGCCGCAGGAAGTTCAGGAGCGCATGGCGTGGGCGCGCGAGATGACGGAGAAGAATACCGGTATGGTGCTCACCCTCGCGCTCAACTACAGTTCCAGAACCGAGTTGGTTGACTCCTTCAACGCGCTGGTTCGTGAGGCCTCACGCAACGGCGGCGTCGAGCACTTGAAGATCGATGAGCGCTCGATTGCGTCGCATCTTTACACCAACGGCTTGCCCGAGTTGGACCTGGTGATCCGCACCAGCGGCGAGATGCGGCTCAGCAATTTCCTGCTGTGGCAGGTGGCCTACGCCGAGATCTACGTCACCGAAACGCTGTGGCCCGACTTTCGCGGCACGCAATTGCTGGAAGCCATTGAAGCTTTCCAGAAGCGCGAGCGCCGCTTCGGAGGCTTAGTCGATAACGGGCACGACTCGTGAAGCGCGTCCTGACCGCAGTCATCCTGATTCCACTTGTCATCCTGGCTTTGTTCAAGGCGCCGTTGTGGCTGTTCACGCTGCTGGTGATGGGGGTGGCGCTGCTGGCAGCAAGAGAGTATTTGGATATCGCCCAAAAGACCGGCTTTCGGCCCTTTCGCAGGCTCAGTTACCTGCTGCTGGCATGGATATTCGTCGCGCTCGCCATGTCCGCTAGCAAGCTCGAGGTCTCGCCTCTCATTCTCTTCTCTTTGCTGGCGTTGATTGCCCCACTCGTTCTGTTCTCATTCGCGCTCATGGTCGCTGGAATGACACGCGATCCCCTGTCGCGCGCTCTACCCGATGCCGCTGTCTCCTTCATGATGTTGCCGTACGTTTGCATTCCGCTGGGTTTGATGATCGTCCTGCGGAATATGTACGGACCCGGAGCCTTGTTCTTGTTCTACCTCATGGTGATCGTTTGGGCTGGCGATATTGCGGCATTGTACGTTGGCCGCGCGATTGGAAAGCACAAACTCGCGCCGCGCATCAGTCCCGGCAAGACCTGGGAGGGAACAATCGCTTCAGCGCTCGGGTCCATCATCATTGGTCTGTTGCTGTTTCATTGGGCGGTCCCGATCCAGCGCGGCCTGTCCCAAATACATTTGCTTGTCAACCCTTCGAATGTCTTTCGTGACGCCAGCGAAACAGGACCAGCATTGTTCAGCTTTTACGGGCCGACATGGCTGATCGTCGTGCTTGCGCTGTGTGTCAATGTTGTCGCGCAATTGGGAGACCTCGTCGAGTCGGCGTTGAAACGTGGTGCAGGCGTTAAAGATTCCGGCTCCCTGCTCCCCGGGCATGGCGGCGTTCTTGATCGAATTGACGCTCTTTTGTTCGCGATGCCGGTGGGTTGGCTTTTCTATGCGTCGGCAATGCAGTTCACGTTCAGGATCGTGCGATACTGAGTCAGTATTTTCATGAAGCGTGTCGCCATCCTCAGCTTGGCGCGACCGGTGCGCTTCGGTTGTGCTGCTGGTGGTACTCCGTCTTCGAACCGCATTGCGTACAATAGCCATAAGCTCACCACGAATAGCAGTCCCTCCGCTTCGGCTGAAGCCCTCGGTCGGAATGACAAATCGGACATCGGCCACCCGCTAGCTTCTTCCGTGTACACAACGTATACTTACTTAAGAGGCCCTAATGTCCACCAGCATGGTCCACATTCGCGTTGACGAAAAGGTAAAGGCCAGAGCTGCGAAGACACTGGCTGCGATGGGCCTGACCGTGTCCGACGCGGTGCGGCTTTTGCTGATGCGCATTGCGTCGGAGAAGGCGCTTCCCTTTGAGGTGCGCGTGCCCAATCGTGAGACCCGAGCGGCTATGGAAGCAGGGGAGCGCGGTGAGGTATCCAAAGCACGCAGCGTGGCCGAGATGATGGCCGATCTCAATGCGAACGATTGAGTGGACCACCGCATTCAGGCGCGATTATAAACGGACCACGGCAACGCCCCGATACAAAGACATCGAGAGTCTGCTTCCTGAGATCGTCGGCTTGCTTGCCAATGATCGGCCGCTCCACGAAAAGTACCGCGATCACGGGTTGGGCGGAAACTGGAAGAATCACCGCGAATGCCACTTGAAGCCGGACCTGCTACTCATTTACAAACGACCCGATCGCCAAACCCTACGGTTGGTGCGTATGGGTTCTCACAGCGAACTATTTGCAAAATAAATGTGGGCCGGCTTTCCCATTCATGAAACGCATCGCCATCCTCGGATCGACTGGTTCCATCGGCAAGAGCACGCTCAGCATCGTCGAGAGCTTCCCCGACCGCTTCTCCGTGGTCAGCATGGCGGCTGGCAATAACGTTGATCTCGCCTTCGAACAGGCACGGCGTTGGCGTCCACAGATTTTGTCGATGGCGACCGCCGATGCAGCCAATCAGCTCCACGACAGGCTGAACCAAGCCGGATTGGGCAGCGCCGTTGACGTCGTGCACGGATCGGCTGGATCGGTAAAGGTCGCCACCCATCCCGACGCTGATTTCGTGGTCAGCGCCATCGTGGGCGTCGCTGGGTTGGAAGCTACCTACGAAGCGGTCAAAGCCGGCAAGACGGTCGGACTGGCGAACAAGGAATGTCTCGTAGCCGCAGGCGACCTGATCACCGCCGAAGCCCGCAGGCAAGGCAAACCGCTGCTGCCAATCGACAGCGAACATAACGCGATTCACCAATGCATGCGCGGTGGTCGTCGCAACGAAGTTCAGCGGGTTTGGCTGACCGCCTCAGGCGGCCCGTTTCTGCATACCCCAGCGAGCGAGTTCGCCAACATCACTGTCGAGCAGGCGCTCAATCATCCGACCTGGAAAATGGGCAAGCGCATCACCATCGATTCGGCAACCCTGATGAACAAAGGCTTCGAGGTGATCGAAGCTTGCCGGTTGTTCGACATGCCACCCAGCCAGGTCAGCGTTTTGGTGCACCCGCAGAGCACGATTCACTCCATGGTTGAGTTCGTGGATGGCAGCCTGCTGGCGCAGCTCTCGGTAACCGACATGCGATTACCCATCCTGTACGCCCTGTGTTATCCCGACCGCATCGAGTCCGACCTGCGCTTTCCAGTGGAAGAGCTACGGCGACTGGATTTCCAGCCTCCCGACCTGGAAAAGTTTCCTTGCTTACGTTTGGCTTATCAGGCAGTCGAAGCAGGAGGCGCGAAGACGATTGCGCTCAATGCGGCGGACGAGGTTGCGGTGGCGGCATTCCTCGAAGGTAGTATTGGATTTCGGGATATTCCGGCTACAATAGAGCAGGTTGTCAGGGAAACGCCGACAAAGATACCCGAATCTATAGAAGAAGTTCTGGCTGTGGATGAAGAATCGCGACTCCGGGCCCGTGACCGCATCGAATATGTGGGCTCCAGAACATAAAGTCCCCCACCCAAGCCACCGAACGGCTGGAACGGGCACCCCGGATTGATTTTTCCGTAGCACAAAGAGGTTTATGGAATCGTTTCTAATTGCAGTGGTTTCAATGGCGGTGGTACTCGGCATCATGATTCTGGTGCACGAGTTCGGCCATTACGCTGCTGCTAAATGGTTTGGCGTGCGCGTCGATGTGTTTTCCATCGGCTTCGGAAAGCGTCTCACCGGCTTCCGTCGCGGGGGCACCGACTACCGCATCAGCGCACTTCCGCTGGGCGGCTACGTGAAAATGGCTGGCGAGAATCCGCTGGAATCGCGTAGCGGTGCGCCTGACGAGTTCATGTCGCACCCGCGCTGGCAGCGCTTCGTGATCGCCATTGCCGGTCCGGCCATGAACATTATTCTGGCCGTCGTGCTTCTGACCGGCGTTTTCATGGTGCATTACGAACTTCCAGCCTATCTCGATCAACCCGCGGTGGTGGGATGGGTGTTAGAGAACTCGCCGGCTGCGAAAGCTGGCGTTGAGCAAGGCGACCGCATCGTGCGCATCGACGGCACGCAAAACCCTACCTGGGAAGATGTCCTGCTGAAGGTAGCCATCACTTCCAAGGGGCCAGTGGATGTCGCCATCCAGCGCGGCAACGAAATCCTGGAAAAGCAGATCCAGCCGGACATGGAAGGATCGGACCAATACGGCACAGTGGGATGGTTGCCGGACGAGCCGATTACCGTTACCTATCTTGAAGCGGACATGCCCGCAGCAAAAGCTGGGCTGAAGGTGGGCGATGAGATTGTCGCAGTAAACGGCACCGCCATGCGGTCAATGTACTCGGTGAAACACTACGTGCAGGCCAATCGTGACAAGCCCATGGACGTCACCGCCGTCCGCAATGGACAAAGCTTGAACTTCGAGGTGACTCCGGTCCAAACGGAAAGCAACGGACAAAAGGTTTTCCGCTTAGGATTTGGTTCGGAACTGGTCCATGTCGACAAGTTGCCGTTCGCGAAGGCGCTCAATCGGTCTCTCGAGGAAAATAAGCGGTATTCGCTGCTGATTGTGGATTTAGTCGGCAAGTTGGTTCAGCACAAAGCGTCGATCAAGCAGATGGAAGGTCCCATCGGCATCGCGCGCGCTTCCGGAGATGCGGCGCGTCAGCCGGGATGGACACCATTGCTGAGCCTGATGGCCATGATCAGCCTCAACCTAGGTATCTTCAATCTGCTGCCGATTCCCATCCTCGATGGCGGCATCATCCTGTTGCTGATCATTGAGGGCCTGCTGCGACGGGAGATCAGCATTCGCATCAAAGAGCGCATCTATCAAACCGCGTTTGTCTTCCTGATACTGTTCGCAGTCGTGGTGATCTACAACGACCTGATGAAAGCACTTCCCGGACTTGCCCAGCGGCTTCCCTGAAGCCGGACCTTCTTGAAATGCAATTGGGGCGCATGATGCGCCCCATTCTTTATGGTGGAGGCGTTCTCCTTCGCACGATCCACCTTTCCCACCAAAGTAAGCGTCCGGTTACTGCCGCCTGGACTCCCAGCTAAGTCAGAGAGATCATCACCCGAAGCGTAGTTGTGCTCGAGGTGGTGATGGATAGTTCGGCCGTCGTAAAGATCGAACAACCCAAGCGGCAGCTGCGAAGCATCGCTGAGAAACGCAGGATCGTAGAGTTGGCGGTGAAGCCTGGAGCATCGATCGCTCGCGTGGCACGGGAGCATGGGGTGAATGCCAACATGGTGCACTACTGGCGGAAGCTCTATCGCCAGGGCCGGCTGGGAGGGAACAAAGCCAACAGCGTACGTCTGCTACCGGTCAGCGTAAGTGAGCCGGCAGCAACGGCTGTAGTCGAGCCGGTGACCAAGCTGGCCTCGCCGCCAGCGGCGCTGATGCCGCCTTAAGGGCTGACCTCGAACACCGTCCCGTAGGTATAAGCACCGCCCAGTTCGGTCGTGCCGTAGAGATTGCCGTGGGCGTCGACAATAACGCCAGCCATCGGATAGATCCCATCGATGCCGTCATCGTTAAAGCTATACAGCACTGCCTCCGTCCACCCCCCCTGGCCGGGCGACAACTCGAACACCGTACCATAGTCGTGAGCGCCGCCCACATTCGTTGTGCCGTAGAGATTGCCGTGGGCATCGAGGATCAGGGCGGCATATGGGTCCGCCCCGTCGGTGCCATTGTTATTGAAGCTGTGCAGCACGTTCTCCGTCCAGCCTCCGCTACCGTTGGGCGAGAGCTCGAACACCGTGCCGCAGCCGTAACGACACAATTCGTAAGACAACCTCATGCCGCCATACACGGTTGTGCCGTAGAGATTGCCGTGGGCGTCGACAATAACGCCAGTCACCGGATAGATCCCATCGATGCCGTCGTTGTTAAAGCTATGCAGCAGGGCTTCCGTCCAACCCCCCTGGCCGGGCGACAACTCGAACACCGTACCATAGTGGTGAGCGCCGCCCACATTCGTTGTGCCGTAGAGATTGCCGTTGGCATCGAAGACCAGGCCGGCGCCGGGATAAGTCCCGTCTGAGCCGTTGTTGTTGAAGTTGTACAATACCGTCTCCGTCCAGCTTCCGCCCTGTCCCGGGGACAACTCAAACACGGTACCGTATCCGTGAGTGCCGCCCTGCATCGTCGTGCCGTAGAGATTGCCGGCACGATCGAAGACGAGTCCAGCACAGGGATAAGCCCCGTCCGAGCCCTCCCAGTTGAAGTTGTGCAGCACCGTTTCCGTCCAGCCCCCGCCCGATCCGGGCTTGAACTCGAACACGGTACCGTAGCCATGAGCACCCCCCCCATGCGTCGTGCCGTAGAGATTGCCGGAGCCATCGACAATCAGGCCAGGGTTGGGATACGCGCCCTCAACGAGGTTGAAGTTATGCAGCACCGTCTCCGTCCAGCCGCCACTCCCGTGCGACAACTCGAACACCGTTCCATGGCCATAAGTGCCGCTTCTGTAGGTCGCGCCATAGAGATTGCCCGCGCCATCGAAGACTAAGCCGGCGTATGGTTCACACCCCTCCGTGCCGTTTAAATTGAAGCTATACAGCAACGCCTCGGTCCAGCCTCCGCCCTGCCTTGGCGACAACTCGAAAACCGTACCGCAGCCGCTGACGCATTCTGAGCCGCTACCGCCCATCCAGGTCGTGCCGTACAGATTGCCAGCGGTGTCGAAGGTCAGGCCGGCGTAGGGATTGGAACCGTCCGAACCGTTGTTGTTGAAGCTGTGCAGCACCATCTCTGTCCAGCCCCCGCCCGATCGAGGCTTTAACTCGAACACCGTACCGCAGCCGCCGCTGCATTTTGAGCCCGTGCCGCCATACTGCGTCGTGCCGTAGAGATCGCCGTTGGCATCGAGGACTAGCCCGGCTAAGGGATAAGTCCCGTCTGAGCCGTTGTTGCTGAAGCTGTACAGTACCGACTCCGTCCAGCTTCCGCCGTGTCCCGGGGACAGCTCGAACACCGTACCGCAGCCGCCATGCCAGCGGTCGTAGCCGCTGCATTCTGAGCCCGTGCCGCCATACTGCGTCGTGCCGTAGAGATTGCCCCCGGAATCCATAATCACTCCGGAATTGGGGTACTCACCGTCGCGGCTGCCCTGGAAACGGTATATGGGAGCCTCCGTATAGTTGCCGCCGCCGGTAGGCGTGAGCTTGAAAACCGTGCCGCATCCACCCAGGCAAGCGGTTGAGCCGCCGCCATAGTAGGTCGTGCCGTAGAGGTTGCCGGCAGTGTCGAAGATCAGCCCATCATAGAGAGCCTCGCCGTCAGCACCGCCGGCGAAGCTGTACAACACGGTCTCGGTCCAGCTTCCGCCGTGTCCCGGGGACAGCTCGAACACCGTACCTTGCCAGTAAGCGCCGCCCCCGACCGTCGTACCATACAGGTTGCCGTGGGCGTCGAAGATCAGGCCGGCGAACGGCCAAGCGCCGTGCCCCATATCGAAGCTGTACAACACGGTCTCGGTCCAGCTTCCGCCGTGTCCCGGGGACAGCTCGAACACCGTACCGCAGCCGGGGCTGCCGGTGCATTCCGAGCCCGTGCCGCCACCCGCGGTCGTGCCATAGAGATTGCCGGCGGCATCGAAGATCAGGCTGGCGTAGGGAAGGTAGCCGTCCGAGCCGTTGTTGTTGAAGCTGTGCAGCACCTTTTGGGTCCAGCCTCCACCCTGTCGCGGCGACAATTCGAAGACCGCCCCTACGTTGTAAGTGCCGCCAACGGCGGTCGTGCCGTACAGATTGCCGGCGGTGTCGCTAATCAAGCCAGAGTAGGGATGAAGCCCACCCGGGTTAGGGTCGAATGCATGCAGCACTGTTTCGTTGACGGCGGCCGAGGCGCTCGTCACAAACACACCAATGGTGAAGATCGCCAGGAGCGCCCGACGGAAGATGAAAAGCCTTCCTTCTCGCATAACGGTTCTCCTCGTACAGGATTCCGTGGATCCGGTCGTAGCTCGGACAAGAACCTGCTGTGCCAGGAGTAAATGTTCGTGTAGCGAAATTGTAGGCGCTGACCTTATGAGTTTTCTGTGAGGCCCATCACGGCCTGCTGGTCGTCTGCCTGCCTAGCAAACAACCTGCCTTTCCCACCAAAAGAGAAAGGCCCCCCTACTTCGGGAGCCTTTCAGTTCAGCGGGTAATGAAAATGCTACTTACGACTGCGAGCCGTCGTTGCGCTTCAGCGTCGGACGGTCATCATCTGTCGAGCTGCCGTTGCCGTTACCGCTGCTGCTTCCGTTTCCGGTATCGGTGGAAGGATTGTCGGCAGTGGCACGCCGCAACGTCGGACGGTCTTTGTTGTCCTTATCGTTCTGCACCTTGTGGCGATTCTCGATGGAGGCCAGGCGCCCTTTGACTTGGTCGAATTCCGAAGTATTCACGATGTACTCATCGCGGGGTGGCAGGACGCTCTTCATTTCCTTCTGCGCCGCCTCGACGCGGTCAGGGGTCATCGGGTGAGACGAAAAGGCTTTCGCCAAAGTCCCGGGCTTCTTCTTCTCCTGCGCTTCGATCTTCTCGAAGAACGAGATAAACGACTGCGGATCGTATCCCGCCTTGTACATGTATTCCATGCCCAGAAAGTCGGCTTCCGCTTCGAAATTGCGCGAGAACTTCATGAAGGTCAGCGGTACGCCGATGCTCAAGGCGGCTTGCGTCCCTTCGTACACAGCCCAGCCTCCCGGCACGAAGATCAGGGGAATGCTAGCCAGGTTGACGATGTTGCCGCGTGTCTGCTCCCGAGCCACGTGGCATGCCGCGACGTGGGCGATCTCATGGGCCATGACTCCGGCCAACTCCGCTTCGTTGTCTGCCGCCAAAATGAGGCCCGAGTTCACGTAGAAGAATCCGCCTGGCAGCGCGAAGGCATTGATTTCATCTGTATCAATCACTTTGATCGTGAATGGCACCTTTGCGTCCGAGTTGCGCACCAGGTTTTGACCGATGCGGTTCACATACTCGGTGACGACCGGATCGTTGACCATCTTGGCGCCATGTTCGACCTGCTGCGAGTAGGCGCGCCCCATCGCGACCTGCTTGTCGAGCGAGTACCAGTTGCCCATCCCCTTGTTGCAACCGACATTGCGGTTGCCGATGGCGTCAATGTTGTCCAGGGTGCTGGGTGCAGGCGCGTTCTTGTCTGGCTTTTCCTGCTTTTCTGGTGCGGGTGGATTCGAGTCCTGAGCGGGCGGATTAGACGTGGCGTTCGGGTCCTGCGATGACGAGCTTGAGCTCTGAGCAACCCCGAACGGAACTAGCATGAGTGCAAGGGCGCAGCAGCCGAGGTAACGGGATAGGCAACGCATGATAAACACCTTTTTGGGCCGGATCGCAGGCCAGATAGACTGGCCCTTGATGTCCCTAAGCCCTGTTATAAACCCAAATCGGGCGGTTTTGTCGTCCGGTGAACCTTTTATTTTCATGAGGTTTACCGGAAAAATCCAGCCGCAAATTGGGCAGCTTATTAGTCAGATGAGCCTCTCTTACAAAGGGGTTCCATTTATTGGACGGTTGAGTTCCGGAATTCGGTTCGGTGTGCACAATTGGCTGTCCCAACCTGCAAAGCGCCAAAGAGTTGGAACCAAACGTGTTAAACTTTTAGTAAGTCCTGTATGGCTCAAATTCAGCGCAGAAAAACTTACACAGCTTCGGTCGGTGGAGTTCGCGTAGGCAGCGATGCACCAATTGTGGTGCAATCGATGACTAATACCGACACTGCCGATATCGACGGCACCATTCGCCAGTGCATGGCTCTAGCTCGTGCGGGCTCGGAACTGGTGCGCGTCACCGTTAACAACGATGCCGCCGCGGCTGCCGTGCCCCACATTGTGGATGGCCTCGACCGCCTCGGCGTCCCGGTGCCCATAATCGGCGACTTCCATTACAACGGGCATATCCTGCTGAAGAAGTATCCCGAGTGCGCGCGGACGCTGGCCAAGTATCGCATCAATCCCGGAAATTGCTCGATTGGCAAGAAGGACGACGACAACTTCCGCACCATGATCGAAGTCGCCATCGAGTACAACAAGCCGGTGCGCATCGGCGTCAATTGGGGTTCGCTGGACCAGGCGCTGCTGACCCGCTTGATGGACCAAAACTCCAAGCTGGACGATCCGAAGGATGCCCGCGATGTGACCATGGAAGCGATGGTGCAGAGTGCGCTGCGCTCCGCTGAACTTGCGGTGAGCTACGGTTTGCGGCCAGACCAGATCATTCTCAGTGCAAAAGTCAGCGGCGTGCAGGACTTGATCGACGTTTACCGCGAACTGGGCCGCCGTTGCGAATATCCGCTGCATCTTGGTCTCACCGAAGCCGGCATGGGAGCCAAAGGCATCGTTAGCAGCACGGCTGCGCTGGCAGTACTGATGCAAGAAGGCCTCGGCGACACGATTCGTGTATCGCTCACACCCGCGCCCAATGGCGACCGCACCGAGGAGGTCACGGTTGCGCAACAGATTCTGCAATCCATCGGCATTCGCAGCTTCACGCCGCAGGTCACCGCGTGCCCCGGTTGTGGACGCACTACCAGCACTTTCTTCCAAGAGATGGCTGAGCAAATCCAGAGCTATCTGCGTGAGCAGATGCCGGTCTGGAAGACGCGCTACTCCGGTGTGGAAGAGATGAAACTCGCGGTGATGGGGTGCGTCGTCAACGGCCCAGGCGAGTCAAAGCACTCGAATATCGGGATCTCGCTGCCGGGTACGTTCGAGGAACCGAAGGCGCCAGTCTACGTTGATGGCCGCTTGATGCTCACCCTCAAGGGCGATCACATTGTCGAGGAGTTCATCAAGATTCTCGACGAGTACGTGGATTCGCACTACGCGGCGAAAGATAAGCAGCTGGTGACGATCAGCAGTTAGGAATTGTCCCATCCCCTTTCAATGAGGCGGATAATGTCCGGCGGCCTGAAGCAATCGCCGCTCAGATAATCTCTCAGTCGTGTTCAGCTTTAGCAACTCAACCGTAACGCGTCCCACCTCGGTAAGCGGCTCGATGCGCTCTCCCCTAATTCGGAAATGATCGGCCCACCGGTCTTGCCGCGGATGGAAAAGCCGAACCACTTTCCCTGTGCTCGCGTCGACTGACGAAACGTCACTGCCTTTGTGGCGGTTACATAAGATACAAGCAAGAGCCAAGTTATCAGCAGTGGACGATCCACTGTGCTTACGGCTTATGACGTGATCAACTTGGTGGGGAAACCCGGTGTCTTCGTCGCGGATAAGGCAATATTCACAGCGGTGATCAGCGCGGCGAGATACTTCTGCTCGGAGAGAACTGCTGATGTCAGCTGGCACGGGCGAGGATCTGGCGGGCCTTCGCCTTGGCCATTCTCAGAATGTGTTCCAGTTCTTCGAAGTGATCGAGTTCTGCCTTCTCCTCCCGCGATAAATGGTTCTCTTTCTCGCGCTCAATCAGTTCGGCCACTCTCTGCTGCGCGTCGGTCGATGGTCGGAATCCCACAACCGCTTCTGGGGTTGTACCGGCGGCGATGAAGTCAATAATCTCGAAGTAGGCGGGGCTAACTGTACTCATATGGGCGTTATCATAACACTTGCGGGGGGATGCTTGAGACCTCGCACGGCTGCGTTGCCATGGGCAAAAAGAATCTATCGCTCCGTTATTTTTCCACTGCTCTTTGCTCTAGAATCTTCTCAACGAATTCGCATTGAAATCCACTGCCAAAGATCCGAAGCCAAAGATCGCCGACAACGGCGCCAAGCCCGTCTCCGCGGCCACGCTGAAGCTGCGCCTCCTTAAGCGGCTGAAGTGCACGCTGAAATACGAAAAGCTGGCGTGGGACGCGGGCGCGAAACTAGTAGCTGGTGTTGACGAGGTCGGCCGGGGTTCGCTCTTCGGACCGGTGGTCGCGGCGGCGGTTATTCTCGATCCGAGCTATCGCATTCGTGGATTGCGCGATTCCAAGTTGCTGGACCGCGAGACGCGCGAGAAGCTGGCGCCGCGGATTCGCGAGCACGCTTTGGCCTGGGCAATCGCGGCGGTCGACGTCGCGACCATCGATCAGATCAACATTTATTGGGCCTCGAAGCGCGCCATGGAAGTGGCCGTCGCAAAACTCACGCTTCCTCCCGACCACTTGTTGATCGACGCCATGCGCATCAACTTCGAATGCGCGCAGACGCCGATCATCCACGGTGATGCGCTCTCGGCTTCAATCGCTGCGGCATCGATCATCGCCAAAGTCGAGCGCGACGCCATGATTACCGCCTGGGACCCGATCTTCCCTGAGTATCGACTTGCGTCCAACAAGGGTTACAGCACACCGCATCATCTGAAGACGCTGCGCGAGAAAGGTCCAAGTCCGCTGCATCGTCTGTCATTCGCGCCCGTGTGGACTTCGTCAGCACCACAGGAGGTGCTGGAATTCATGCTGGAGGAAAGCACACCACAGTAGATTCTCGTCCCCGGGTGAGGAAATCAGACGCTAGCCGGGGTCGCGGGAGCGCGCTCAAATGCGGCCTTACGGGTCATGAGGAAGTAAAGCGTCACCAGCGACAACACCAACGAAAAAGCCATCATTGCCATCAACATCCGAGACTGCAGGAGCGGATTCATCATCGTGGCAGCTGTTTGTTGCGTCATCCATCCCTTCATCTCAGACGAATTCGTAATCTCGCGAAGGTAGCGCTGCGGGAGCAGAAGACAAATCAAACAGTTCAACGACCCATAAACGTATAACCCAATCGCAAGATAACGAGCGGATGGCCACAATTTCAGCAGGCCAATCCCTATGTAAGCGTGCAAGGAGCCTAGAGCGATATAGAACGCTCGGGCTGCTGCGCCGGTGATTAGGACCAGGAAGAACATAGCCGGCATGCGCCACGAGACGCTCAAAAACAATGTAGACAAAGCCCCAAGTAGACTTAAGCATGCAATGATCACAATGCTGATCGGAATGCTTGTCCCCGCCTGGTGTCCCCCGGAAGCGCCAATGAGAGCCACAGCCAGCTGCCTCGAAAACCGTTCCGATACCTCCGCTCGATTGAAGTAGTAAAGCCACCAACCACCGAGGGTTGCTACGAGAAGACAGGCCACCACGAAGAACGATCGCGTCTGCCTCATGGCATGCGCCGCTGAGCCTGAGAGTTGGTCGGATGCAGGCACCATCAGCGGCAGGAACCAGAAGACGGCACCGAGAAATAGCGCCAAGAATATCAGCCCTCCTCCAAAGATAAGCGTAGATACCCTTGCCCACGGCCTCAAACGAATCAGTCCGACTGCGGTCGCCAGCCCGAGTACGACGAAAACAAAATAGAAAATGGCCAAGCCGTAAAACATTGCGTTCGGTGGAGGCGCCGGCCGGTTTTCGCCCAGTTTGGGTGCGACTAGAGGAACGATCACCATTGACGCTGACAAAAATAGCGTAACGAGGCTACCCGCGATCTGTAAACACGCGGATACGATGACGCCGAGTGGACGCTTCATATGTTGCTCGCAGTATAGTTCGAGACAGTCCATTGGAGAAGCACTGGTTTGGGCGCAACCCCGACCGCAATTAGGAGATTCACGGCCCGCTAGCCGCCAGTTGTTCCGCGCTTGCAACAAGTCGTCCGCTCGCGCATCCTATCCAACATGGCTAATACAGAAACGGCAGTTCTCGGCGGCGGATGCTTCTGGTGCGTGGAAGCCACGTTTCAGCAGTTGGAAGGTGTCCATTCGGTGGTGTCGGGCTATATGGGCGGGCGCGTTCCAAATCCGACGTACGAGCAAGTCTGCAGCGGACGCAGCGGCCACGTCGAAGTGGCGCAGATTACCTTCGATCCGGCCGTCATCAGTTACGAAGATCTGCTGGAGGTGTTCTTCACCGTTCACGATCCGACGACGCTGAACCGGCAGGGCAACGACGTGGGCGAACAATATCGCTCGGTCATCTTCTACCGTGACGAAGCGCAGCGCAAGACCGCGCAGGCCGTAATCGATGAGCTGACCACGGAACATGCGTTTGCTAATCCGATTGTGACGGCGATTGAACCGGCTTCAACGTTTTATGCGGCCGAGAATTATCACCAGGATTATTTCAAGAACCACCCCAATCAGCCGTACTGCATGTTCGTGGTCTCGCCCAAGGTGAAGAAGATTCGGGAGAAGTTTGCAGCCAGGCTCAAGGCCGGGGTTTAGCGGGTTCAGTCCTCAATCACCATGCTTGTGCCGCTCGGGCAGGCCGAGACTGCGAACTGTATCACCCTCGAAGTCGAATTCGATCAGCACAGCCGGCTCCTTCCCCACCACCCAGCCGTCATGACCGGGATCGATCACCACAACTTGAGGAGCGCTGAACTCCACGATGCAGCCGTCCTCATACTCAATGTGAATCTGGCCGGAGGCGAGAAACCCGGCGTGTGCGTGCATGCATAGATCGGTTCCGCTGACCGGCTTCATGTGCGTTGACCAACGAAATCCGGGTGGGTAGATGACACGTTTGACGCGGGCTGCTCCAGCGGCGGCGATGTCGAGTTGACCGTCACCAACTTCGCGGTGCTGAGTTCCCTTCATGGGTGCGAGGAGAGGATTGGCATCACTCATGACGATTCCTCCAGAGTCTGTGCGCGGACGTTTGCAGCTGTCTAGATATTAGGCAGCCCGAACAAAGCACGCGGTCTGCGGCTGAAACCGGCCGTCTTCAAAACATTCGCTGCAACGCGGCGCTGAAGTCCGCTCTACCCGAACGAATCCAAAAACCGGTCCGTATCTGGGTATCCGCGCGTTCCTGAGGATACCGCACCGCGCCAGCGTGCGCCAGAATCACAAAAGACTTTCTTTCACCACGGAGAACACGGAGGTCGCGGAGATCATTCTTTTTTCTCCGTGCCCTCCGTGTTCTCCGTGGTGACAAGGTTCCTCCGCTATGCCGCCAAACCCCCTGATTCCAGGGCAAATCCAGTTCTTGACATTGCAAATTGCAATGCTAGAATTGCAAATTGTAATATGAAGCTGGGCGAGAAAATCCGTTATCTGCGGTTGGTCGAAGGCACCTTGCGCGGCATGGGTCGCGAAATGACCCAGCAGGACCTGGTCGTCGCGCTCAAGAAGGAAATGGGCAGCGGACTGAGCCAGTCTTATCTATCGCAGATCGAGAGTGGATCCCGCCCCCACCTGACCAATGCGTCCCGCATGCTGTTAGCGCGGTTTTTCAAGGTGCATCCGGGATACCTGGTGGACGATCCCGAGGGTTATCACACGGAGCTGACCAGCGATCTGCGGGCGATGGAAGACCGGCTCGACCTGTGGCTCATCAATGGGGCGGAGCAGTTTGCGCGCGATCCCGAACTGAGTGGAGCACTGCTGCAGGTGGCGAAGCATAAGGACTCGCGCAAATGCGTGGTGCTGCTGGGCGCAATTCTGGAAGCGCCAGAACTGGTGGACCGTTTGACCGAGGTGTTGAAGCCGGACCTTGGCGCGACGCATGGTGGTGGCCGAAGAAGGAAGTCGGCGGGAGCAACCCTATGACGTGGGAAATTTTTTATCTGGTGTGCTTTCTGTTCGGCGTAACGATGATTGGGCTGTCATTCCTGGGTGGAACCCTGCACCTGCCGCACATTCACCTGCACTTGCCCCATGGAGGCCCGCACGTCGCAGGTGGAGCTCACGGCGGAGCCGCAAACGGCTCGCAGATGTCGTTCTTCAACTTTGGAACGGTCATGGCATTTCTGGCCTGGTTTGGCGGGACAGGCTACTTGCTGACGCGCTACTCCTCGCTGGTGGTGACGGGAGTGTTGACACTCGCTGTGGTTGCCGGAATCGCCGGGGCAACGATCGTCTTCTGGTTCGTGGCCAAGGTGCTGCTGAAATATGATCGCGATCTTGATCCGGCCGACTACGAGCGCGTGGGTGTGCTAGGCCGTGTCAGTAGTCCGATCCGCGCCGGGGGAACCGGCGAAATCATATTCTCGCAAGAAGGTACACGGAACACCTGCGGCGCCCGCAGCGAGAATGGCGAAGCCTTGCCGCGCGGCAGTGAAGTCATCGTAACGCGGTACGAGAAAGGCATTGCCTACGTGCGGCGCTGGGACGAAATGGCAAAAGAGGAAGAAGCAGTTAGCAGTTAGCAATTAGCAATTAGCTATCAGTAATCAGGGATTAGAACTCGACATTGAAAATGCAGTTTGCAAGTAAAGCGCGCACATGCATGCAACTAGCTGGAGGCTAAGAGCTAAGAGCTAGAAGCTAATTGCCAACTGCTAAGTGCCAAATGCTAAGTGCTCGTTGCTCTAAGGAGGCGTATGGGATTCCACATTCCAACTGAAGTATTGATCATTGCCTGGACAGCAGTTGCTGCCGTGGTGCTGCTGATCAGCGTGTTTGCCAGGCTCTACCGCAAAGCCGGGCCCAACGAGGTCCTGGTGGTGTACGGATTTCGCGGTACCCGCGTGGTGAAGGGACACGGCACGGTCATCTTTCCGATGGTCGAGACGTTTCGCGAGCTATCGCTCGAGCTGATGTCTTTCGACGTGGCACCGCAGCAGGACCTCTACACCAAGCAGGGCGTTGCCGTGACCGTCGAGGCGGTCGCGCAGATCAAGGTGAAGTCCGATCCGGAATCGGTGTTGACCGCGTCCGAGCAGTTTCTCACCAAGGCACCACAGGACCGGGAAGCGTTGATCCGGCTGGTGATGGAAGGTCACCTGCGCGGCATCATCGGACAACTCACCGTGGAAGAGATCGTGAAGCAGCCTGAGATGGTGGCTGACCGCATGCGCTCCACCTGCGCCGACGACATGAACAAGATGGGGCTGGAGGTAATCTCGTTCACCATCAAAGAAGTTCGCGACAAGAACGAATACATCTCCAACATGGGGCGTCCGGACGTGGCGCGCATTAAGCGCGACGCCGACGTCGCCACAGCCGAAGCGGAACGCGACACGGCCATCAGACGCGCCATTGCGCTGCGGGAATCGGCGATCGCCAAGGCGCAAGCCGACCAGGAGCGCGTCGCGGCCGAAACTGCTTCCCTGGCGCGGCAAGCGGAGGCACAACGCGATCTCGAGGTGAAGAAGGCAACCTATAACGAATTGGTAAAACGCCAGCAGGCACAGGCCGACAAGGCATACGAGATTCAGACCAACATTATGCAGCAGCAGGTGACCGCCGAAGCCGTGAAGGTGCAGCAAGTCGAGAAGGAACAGCAGGTCAAGGTGCAAGAGGCGGAAATCATGCGTCGAGAGAAAGAGCTGATCGCTACCGTGCTGAAGGCGGCGGAGATCGAGCGCCAGCGGATCGAGACTTTGGCCGGCGCCGAAAAGCAGCGACTGACTGTCGAAGCCGAAGGCCATGCCAGTGCGATTCGTGCGCAGGGTGAGGCCGAAGCCGAGATCATCTTCAAGAAGGGCGACGCCGAAGCGCGGGCGATGAACGTGAAGGCCGAGGCCTATCAGGAGTACAACCAGGCCGCGGTCGTGGACAAACTCTTTACCAACCTGCCGGAGATCGTGAAGGCGCTAGCCAGTCCGCTGGCTAACGTCGACAAGATCACCATTGTCTCCACCGGCAACGGTCATTCGGCTGGGATGAACAAGATCACAGGAGACATCACTGAAATGGCGGCGCAGGTGCCGGCACTGTTCGAGGCGCTCTCGGGCATGAAGATGTCTGACCTGCTAAGCAAAGTGAGAACGCTCGGCGAGAAACCGAATCGACCGGACGAACTGCCGCCAGGCGATGGCGATGGGAAGTCCAAGGCCGCGGGGGCTGGGAAGTGACGCAATACCCACCCCTGTCGCGAAATCGGCGATCAGGGTGGGGCACCGCTTTAGTCTCGGAGAGGCGATAGGACGGTCGGCTCTAGACAGGATTGGTATGAATTCAGAAACCGATAACGCGCAGATAGTGGTGAATCTTGGATTGATCGGCACATTACTGGGTGCGGTAGTTCGGTTCATTACGCACTCAAACGTGGCGGTTCCTGTAGGCGCTTTGGGAGGCTTGCTCGTCGCCTTCCTGTTGGCTGCGGTTCGCGGCGAGCAATTCTGAGTTGGATAGGGATCCTTCGGCTCCGGATCACAAAGGATCCTCTTCTTAGGATGATGTGCCTTCTGGCGAGAGCGAAAGGCGAATAGCGGAATATGCAGTCACGGCTGAAAACTGACAGCTGAGGGCTGACAGCTCAAGAAAAGGGGTTAATTATGGCATTACTCGATCGTGTAGCAACTCTGGTGCGGGCCAACCTCAACGACCTGGTTGACCGGGCGGAGAATCCCGAGAAGATGTTGAAGCAGGTCATCCTGGACATGGAGAACCAGTTCATGCAGGTGAAGACGCAAGTGGCCATCGCCCTTGCCGACCTTCATCTGCTGGAGAAGCGGAAAAAAGAGAACGCTGACAAACACGCCGAATGGATGCGCAAGGCCGAGCTCGCGGTCGACAAGAAAGACGACGAGCTGGCCCGCGCCGCGTTGGAGCGGGCGATGAGCTTCCAGCAGCTTACCGAGAGCTTCGACCAGCAGATCGCGGACCAGGAGGTCCAGGTGGAGGCGCTCAAGTCGGCGCTGAAGAAGCTGGAGCTGAAGCTTTCCGAAGCTCGTGGAAAAGCCGATCTGCTGATCGCGCAACATCGCCGGTCGCGTGCCGTCCACCGCGCCGCCGACGCCCAAATCACCCCCACGGGAGAGAACCGAACCTTCGAGCGCATGCGGACCAAAGTCGCCCGCGAAGAAGCTCTGGGCCGAGCCAAGGGCGAGGTTCTGGGTGACGACATCGACGGCCGGCTCGACGCGCTGGAGCGCGAGCAGAAAATCGACGCGCTCTTGGACGAGATTAAGGCGAAAAAACGCCTGAGCGCGTAGCTCGTTTGACGAGCGGCACCTCCTAACGGGACCGCGAAGCGCTTTTTTCGGCCGCAATTCTGGCATATCCACACTAAGGGGCTACATGTTTCCTGACATGTAAGCTCCTTTCTAATCTGCCACTTACCCGCCACATCCCACAGATCACCCAGAAATCACCGTTAGATCACCCATAAATCACCGCTGGTGCATTGATGCTGCGAGCGAACGGGCGCATTGTGCGTTCACCAGAGCGGAGATTGCGAAAGCAACCTGCTCTGAAAAAGGGAACGCTTCCGGAGGTGTGACGACCATCCTGCCTCCGGAAGCGAAAT
Source organism: uncultured Acidobacteriaceae bacterium (assembly GCA_963721155.1). GTDB lineage: Bacteria > Acidobacteriota > Terriglobia > Terriglobales > Acidobacteriaceae > Bog-257. The sequence goes on from CAVRID010000016.1 coordinate 61,737, forward strand.
GGGGTCCCAAACCACAACCCGGCGCCGCTCGACTTCGACCGTCGCCACAACCCATGGCCACAAGGAGGTCAATATGAAAACCCAAGTGACGTGTAAAGGCTTTAGCCCCGATAGCGAAACATCAAAACTCCACCCCGAAAGAAAGACAACGAAACACCTGAGGTATGGAATTTCAGCCATGGCCCTTTGCTACCTGGCTATGGTCATCGGCAGTGCCGTATTGCCTTGCGGGGCGGAAACCGTCACCAGCGGTACCATCGGCGGCGCCGCAACTGGACCTGTTGTCGTCGCTAACGGTGGAGGCTTTGGAGATTGGGCCGGTTCGCCCGAGAGCAACCCGAACCAAATCACAGTGACGGCAAACGCCCTCCCCGGCGGCGCGTTCTATGCAAACCTCAACTTTGCGTCGGATGGCAATCCCTTGAGGGAGTACGGCATGACATGGAACATGACAAACAACAGCCAGCAGGATTGGTACTCGATGCACTTCACAATTCAATACGCGCCGTTGGAAGACTTTTCGGTGACCTTCGACGCGGGGGAAACCGGTCTGCAGGCGCCTCACGGCGTTTATGGCCTGGACAATTGGAGCAACACCAATATCGATTTCTCCGGCGGAGCTATCTCCGGAGCTGGCGGGCTGGCAACCTTCTACATCCCGCTGGACGTTAACGGCCTGTGCTGTAGCGGTAACTTCATCGTCTTCGCGACTCCGGACTACAGCCCCTCCACTCCTGAGCCGAGCAGCCTGATGCTGCTGGGTTCCGGGATCCTCGGTATTGGCGGATTGCTGCGAAAACGCTTCCTTGGATGATGCGAGCGCTACTCGATGGGACACCTTTCGTCTCGGTGAGGAGCAGCTACGCGGTGAGTTGCTCCTCGCTTTCTATCCACCGTCGCCGCCGCAACCCATGACCACAAGGAGGTCAATATGAAAACGCAAATTGCAAAGACTGAAAAGATCACCCGCATCGCCGTCACGACCCCTTCGTGGGCAGCAAGCGCTGCAAAGAAACTCGCCGCAACGGCGTTGCTTACTCTCACAACACTCTCGGTCGCGCACGCTCAAGTCGCGGATTGTGCCGCCGGCAAGCTCTCTGATTACGAAAAGCTCGGCACCCAGGGCTGCATGATCGGCGACAAGAAGTTCTCGAACTTTCAATACCACCAGGGAGCCGCCGGATTGCCCAGCGACGCCATATCGCTGACGCCGGGAACCACCCCCGACACCGACGATCCTGGGCTGCTGTTTGAGGCCAAGTGGGCTTCGGCCTCCGAGGATTCCTTTGTCTCCTACAACGTCGAAGCTCAGCCCAACGGGAAGCCAATAACCGCCGCCAGCCTGCAAATGCAATTCGGGACGATCACCGGCACAGGAAGCGCGACAGTGCTAGCTCATCTATGCGCGTTGGACAACACAACAGATAGCTGTGTGGCCCTGGCTCATCTGTGCCCGGTGGCTGACGCGACAGGAGCCTGTGGGTCTCAAAAGGTCGAGCTCAAGGTGGTCCTGAGTGCGCGTGGGCCAAAGACCCCCGCGGCCAATGGTCAGTTCAATGAGCCTCAGAAGGCAATCCGCGTGGTGATTCCCATTGACGTGGCTCCGGGCAGCGGAGGCAGTGCGGACCTGGACGGCTTCATGGCGGTATTTCGCTAGAGCGGCCGTCGTTCGCCAGCGGGCAGAACGACGAACGTTTCGGGAAGCGCGGATGGATCGCTTCCCTGCCCGGCAAAGTTTCCAAGCGGTGGGAGGAGAGCAGCCAAAGCGGTGAGTCGCTCTCACCTTTCGGGATCAAGCACCGCCAACAACCCATGACCATAGGAGGTCACCATGAAACCCCAGATTACCAACCAGCACAGCAACATAGTCGCAGTTCAACCCTCAACCACATTCCATAAGGAGGATCGTATGAAAAGCCAGAGTTCAATGAGTCTGCTGAAGAAGAGCCCGTTGGCCGTGATCATTATGGTTTGTGCCATTTTGCCCGCCACAATGTCCGTGGGTCAGGGACCGAGTCCCGCCAAAGACGCCGGACAAGCCACCGGTGGTCAGCTACGTGGGGCCATCAGCGTGGAGCTGGCAAAGTCGCTCGATTCGAAAAAGCTGAAGGAGGGCGATGAGGTTGACGCCAAACTTGCGGCAGATATTCAGACTGGCGACGCAACAATTCCTCGCGGTACGAAGTTGATTGGTCATGTAACCGAGGCGAAGGCCCGCTCGAAAGGCGATTCGGAATCAACGCTGGGAATTGTCTTTGACAGAATGAGCCGGCGGACGAAGCGGAGACACGCCCATCAAGAGCGTCATTCAGGCGGCGGCCCCGAATCCGAAGGCGGACGCTCCTGCCGGTGGCGTCATGTACGGCGGGCTGAGCGAAGCGACCGAGAAATCTACTTTTTCGCCGACGGCGGGAGCGACCGGTAAACCCATCCTCAATCAGCAATCCAGAGGCGTTCTCGGGATCAAGAACCTGCAGCTCGGACCCAATGGAGTGTTCACCTCGAGTGGGAAAGAGGTAAAGCTCGACAGCGGGATGCAGATCCTGCTCGACGTGACGATGCAAAAATCGGCGCAGACGGACTCCGGTAATTAGCAATTGTGACGCTTGAGGATGATTTCTCAGACGCGATGGCTTATTTCGGAACGCTTCCGGGGATCGGATAACCATCCGCCTCCTGGAAGCGAAATGGGGTCCCAAACCACAACCCGGCGCCGCTCGACTTCGACCGTCGCCACAACCCATGACCACAAGGAGGTCGATATGTTACCGGCATTCAGACTGATTTGGTCCGGGATGAGTGCAACGCTTAATTCTCACCGCAGCTCTGGCCGCCCAATCGGCCTCAAGCGGTTCTCAAAATGCGCCCGTTGAGGTAAGCCAGTGCGACTCGCTTGACCCGAACATGCCCCATGCTGACGCGCTGACGCAAGGTCTGCCAGTACGCCGTTACCGTCCCGGAGCAAATGCCAGATTTTACCTGCCAACAGGAGACGTCGCGCGCCCTCAGCGGGGCGCTCGACGAAGCCGATACCATCACCGGAGTGGTCACCTATGAAGACGGAAAAGAATCGTACCGCGACCTGAAGCAGAATGGCCGGCCTCTGGACAGTACTGGATCTCTGCCGGGTGCATGGTCAGCCGGACAGTTCGGAAATCACCTTCAGTCGATCTTCGATGGGCGTAACAGGGTCGAACTCCAATTCGTAGGCGAAAACAAGATTGAGGGCCAGGAGGCGTGGGAGTTCACGTACCGCATCGCGCACCAGGCCGTTCCGTTATGGCGACTGCAAAGTCCGGCCAGATGGTGGCGCCGCCCTACTACGGAAAACTCTGGATCGACCAGCAGTCCGGGGTGATTCTGCGTTTACAAGTGGAAGCTACGGAGCTTCCACGCAGCTTTCCCATACGCAACGCCACGCTTGAAATCGACTACAAGAGCGTTCTGTTGGGCGACGGCACGCATTTCGTGTTGCCGGTCAAGTCGGTACTCAATACCATCGATTCTGATGGGATTGGCGCCCGAAATACACAGCGTTTCCAGAACTGCCAGAAGTTTCGAGTTACCAGCCGCATAATGCCGCAATGACGGATAGGTTTGACTGCGTAAGAAATTGCTTAGTTTTATGAGGTGATGATCCGTCGCAAGTCACAAGCTTGCTGTGCGCTGGTAAGCCTTCTCGACGGTGCTGTTTTGTACGTTAGTAGTACTGCTTTTCCTCCCAATATGTAGCCCCTTTTGAATCTGCTGGTTAGCTCACAGAATTCTCAGATCACCTGTAAATCACCGCTAGATCACCCACAAATCACCGCTGGTGCATTGAGCCTCCAAGCGAGCTGACCTATTGTGCGTTCACGAGAGCGGGAAATTGCGAGAGCGACCCGCTCTGATTAGGGGAACGCTTCCGGAGGTGCGACGACCATCCCGCCTCCGGAAGCGAAATGGGGTCCCAAACCACAACCCGGCGCCGCTCGCCTTCGATCGCCGCCACAACCCATGACCACAAGGAGGTCAATATGAAAACGCAAACCCTCACGTTAGACCTGGCAGCAGTTAACCTTCCATCCGAAGCTCGCACACGCAACGCAGCGGCACAACCCGAAGCTGTGTCACCACAGAAAAGGAAAGGTGCACTGATGTTCATTCTTCTCTGGACACTAATCTATCTGTCCGTTTCTGTGGCGGCTTTCGCGCAAGGAGATTCGAACCAAACGCAGGCACTCTTTAAGAGTGATCCCATCAAAGACATCACTCCCGACGAGGCGATGCAGCAAAGCCTGCTCGGCGCTACCGTCCCAATGTGGCCGTATAAGTTAGATCTGTGCTTTGGGGGCGGCATCCTGCCGGCGTGCATCCCCTATCGCGGACAGATCATGGGAGCAGCCCCGGCGGGAAATGCCACAACCAACATTCCAACCTATGTAGTTCCCTTGATCGTTCAGATCGGCCCCTATACCTTCGACCCGACGGCACCTGACAGCTGTTACGCTGGTAAAGTACCCCTCGACGCGGTTCAGAAGTCTCCACTGTTCAATAACTCTGGCCCATTCAAGTGGGGGAGCCCGCAAGTGAATTTTGGCACGACGCAGTACGTTGATGCCTTCCAGCGGGCGGAATGGTACCCATGGGATGCCGTTGACGGAGGGTGGCATACTCTCTTCCAGCTGCACACCACCACAACGCAAACCTACCATCCGTCATCTGCTGTAGTGCACTTCGGCTCTTGTACTTGGCTTGAGATTGACTTCTCCGCTCTTCAGAGCTGGATTCAGACGACACTTATCAAGAACCTCTCAAATCAGGGCGTAGGTCCAACCACATTTCCAGTGATCTTGATGTCCAACGTGGTGGAAAACGCTGGGGGGTGCTGCATCCTGGGTTATCACAGCGCCTATAGCACGAGTGCCATGCAAGCCTATGCGTGGGCCATGTTCGACACCACCGGAACCTTCGGTGCCTCGAAGAACATAATGCCTCTAAGCCACGAACTCGCCGAGGCTGTGAACGACCCTACCGGTCACAATATGGTGTTTGGCTGGGGAACTGCTTGTCAGAGTAATTTCGAGGTAGGTGATCCACTCGGCGGCGTGCTGTACCCAACGATATCCCTTAATGGATACACGTACGACCCCCAGGAACTTGCCATGATGCCGTGGTTCTTTCACCAGGGAAGCGGCCTTGGCTGGACATCCAACAACGGAACATTCAAGGGATACTCATCCCTTTGCGAAACGGCTGTTGGGGGAGGAGGTTCCATTACGTAGAGGCCCCACTACGTTACTGCTGGCGTCCGCCCACCCTTTGAATGAAGCAAAGGGTGGGTTTTTTCGCTGTCGAAAACCCGACTCGGTCTAACCTCTCATCACCATCCGCGCTAAAATATCGCGATGGCTGACTCGCTCTATATGGCGGACTCGCTTTATTTGAGCATCTGGTTTCCCAGCTTCCGCGAAGGCGAGATGATGCCGCGCGCGGTCAGCGTCCTGCGGCAATTCCCTTTCTCGGCGGTGCGCGAGGGCATCACCTACTTGTCGGTGCATCCAGTGGCGTGGTCAGAGCCGACGGTGCTGGAGCGCCGCTTCACTCCGGGCATCTCGCCCGAGGAAGCCGCCGAGATGGCCAGCGAATTTGTGCATGACGATTTCGCCTTCGTCTTCGAGGCGTTCTGGGACCTTTGGGTACCGAACGAAGACGAGCACGGCGACGATTGGGTGCAGCGGCCGGTTGCGGTGCGCTTTCTGGTGCATGGAGTTCAATTCGATGACGGTATCTACACCGACGACGGGCATGTCGAGGTGGACTTTGGGCTGGACACGTCCTTCGTGTACGAGGGGCTGACGCTTTCGCCGTTCATCGAAAAGTATCTGCGCGCTAACATCGCCAAGCTGGTCGCGTTCTCGGCGGCAGTGGAAAAGAATTGCGTGCTGAGTGGACGGGTGCTGTGGTCGGAGTCGGAAGAGAACCTGGCGCAAAAGCTGATCGCCAAATTGCAGCAGACGCAGTAGGGGGCAGGTGATTTGAAGGGGCACGGCTTCAGCTGTGCCTTAACCTGCGTTCAAACGGGGTGGCTTTAGCCACTGAGCGGACTTCGGTACTTGAGACGAACTGTGAGTTCCCTCAGAGGCTAAAGCCTAACTCTCAAACGCATGATAACGGCGCGGCTGAAGCCGCGCCCCTTCAAAGCGTGAATGCCCTCATGATGATCCGGCTGGATTACGGCGACACCCGGATTGTTTAACGCGAGCCTGAATGAATCTTGCTCCCCATGACTCCTGAATATGCTCTAGCAGCCGGCATCAACTTCCTCCGCTGACAACGCCCTGCGCAGCTGCAGCAGCGTCCACGCCAGCGCGGCCAGGCCCGCACCCCAAACAGCTAACGTCAAGTTGACCACCCAGCGCGGAGCTACGCCCACTCGGCGCAGCAGAAATGGCAGGAAGTTCCAGGTGTCGAGGTGCACGTAGTCCCACGGGTCGTAGGTCATCGAATCGTTGCTGAGTCCCCAGGCGTGCATCTTTCCCACGGCAAACGCCGCGATGTTCTTGAAGCGCAGGAAGACGACGAACGTCGGGTGGCCGAGCGTGTCCTCCTGGTAGATTTCCAGCGGCAGCCAGAAGGCGAGCGAGCGCCAACTGGATTGCGGTGCTGAACGCGATCAGTGCGATTCCCAGCCACCACACCAGCTTTCCCAGCGACGCTCGCCAGCGCAGCAGCAGCGGCACCGAGATGAACGCGGCCAACTCAACCGCGGTGGAGACATACCGGTCGCCCCAGGCGAAGTCGCCGCTCCACACGGTGTATCGCGCGTAGAAGCTGATGTAGGCCAGAAGCAGGAGGAACGCCATGATCAGGTATGCTCGTACCTCGGGACCGAAACGCTTCCACGCGATCACCGCAAGAAGAATCGTGAGCACCAGCAGCGGGTCGAAGAGGAAGATCGACTTCTCCGGCATGAGCAATGGCCCGAGAAAGCCCACGTGGAACGGAACTTCCCACGGATAGTTCGCCGGCAGCGATGGATTCAGCCGCTTCTGTTCCTGGCCGGCAATGGTGATGTAGTTTGTGAACAGCGAGCCGAAACGGTAGAGCTGGTACAGGCGATCAATCACTCCGAAGATCACATACACGGGCAACGCAGTCTTGATGTAGGTCAGGAAACGCTGCCACAACGCACGGCCCCGCACGTTATCCATCCACAAAACCAAAAGTAGAAATACTCCTCCGGCGATCAGGTCGAGGCCGGTGGTAAGACGCGTAAGCAGGTTGAGGCCGAAGGCAAGCGAACCAATGAGTAGTGCGCGCCTGCTGCCGGTTCGAAGCCATTCGTATTGAAACGAAAAGCCAGTCAGCGTCAGCAGCATAATGTAGTTGTTCTCCATCATGTTCTGCGTGTAGTGCAGATGCGTGGTGCAGAACAACAACGCTAAGACACCTGCTACGGACTGTTTGACGCTGAAGCCCAACTGGCAGAGAAAACGGAAGCACACCAACGCGGTCAGAACGTTGACCAGGATGTTGGTCGTGTAGCTGACGAAAATCGCGCGGACGGTGGGATCGGTGTCGTTGTAGTTGGCGAAGATCGGCAGGTGCGACAGGCCGGTGCCGATCACGTCCGCCGGAAACATCAGCAGCGACTGGCCCATTCCATACCAGCTATAGAGCTTGCCTCCGCGGCCGTGGATGCCGAACTCGGGATATTCATATGGCCGGACCGGCAGCTCCGAAGTCCACCACGAGTGCGTGGTCTGCAGACGGTGAGAGGTGTCGGAGGTGCCAAGCTCGCCCGACTGGATAACGAACGCGCTGAGCGCGGCAACCAGCAGAACCGAATTAGAGGATTGCGGTACCAGCGTCGGGGGGCAGAAACCATGTAGGAGCAATAGTAATGGAGTGCCGAAGGGTGTCCAAATGGATGACCTGCCGGTGCTGCACCGCAGACAGATTATTCAACAGCGCCTGAATCTTGGGTGTCATCCTGAGCGACGAGCGCAAGCGAGGAGTCGAAGGAGCCCTTTTAGCGCCAATAATCTTCACTGCTGCGGAGCCTGCTGGCCTCAGGGTGATACCGCAGCCATAGGGTCCTTCGACTCGCTACGCTCGCTCAGGATGACAAACGCATTCTCTGCCTACTCGTTACTTCGTCCGCCCACCTTCGATCTTCAGCTCGGCACTTGCGCCCGCCTGTGCCGCCGCCAGCCGCGCGGTCAGCACGCGGAAGGGCGAGCACGAGACATAGTTGAAGCCGAGCTGCGCGCAGAACTCAACCGACGAAGGTTCGCCGCCGTGTTCGCCGCAGATGCCAATCTTGATCGTCGGACGCGTCTTGCGGCCTTTCTCGACGGCCATCTTCAGCAACTGCCCAACACCTTCGCGATCGAGTACCGCGAACGGATCTTGCTTCAGAATTCCTTCCGCAAGATAGGTCGGCAGAAACTTATTGATGTCGTCGCGCGAGAAGCCGAAGGTGGTCTGCGTGAGATCATTGGTGCCGAAGCTGAAGAACTCGGCTTCTTTTGCGATCTCGTCGGCCACCAACGCGGCGCGCGGCAACTCAATCATGGTTCCCACTAAGTACTCGACCTTGTGTTCCTTCTCGGCAAACACTTCTGTCGCTACCCGGCGCACTATGGCCGCCTGGTTGGCCATCTCTTTGAGGCCGCCGGTGAGCGGAATCATAACTTCAGGCTTCACCTTCACGCCTTCCTTGGCAACCTTGACGGCGGCTTCGAAGATGGCGCGGGCCTGCATCTCTGTGATCTCGGGATAGGTAATGCCCAGACGGCAGCCGCGATGGCCGAGCATGGGATTGACCTCATGCAACTGCTCCACGCGGTTCAGCAGCGCGCGCAGCTCTTTCAGCTTGGGCGATTTCGGCTTGGTGACTTCCAGCTTGCCAATTTCGACCATGAGGTCTTCGCGGCGCGGCAGGAACTCGTGCAGCGGCGGATCGATGGTGCGAATGGTGACGGGAAATCCGTCCATCGCGCGAAAGACGCCGACGAAATCGTTGCGCTGCATGGGAAGCAGTTTGCGCAATGCGGTACGACGATCTTTTTCACTGTTGGCGAGAATCATGGTCCGCATGTGTGGCAGACGGTCCTCGGCGAAGAACATGTGCTCGGTGCGGCAAAGGCCGATGCCTTCGGCTCCGAAAGCACGCGCCTGGAGAGCGTCGCGAGGAATGTCGGCGTTGGCGCGGACACCCATGCGGCGGAAGGGCTCGGCCCAGCTCATTAGCTTTTGCAGCTCGGGATCGTCGGGCCGCGCTGCAACCGTGTTGAGCTTGCCGTTGATGACGCGCCCTGTAGTGCCATCGAGCGAAATCCAGTCGCCCTCTTTCAACACTTTCCCGTGGGCACGCATCTCGCGAGCTTTCTCGTCCACGTCGATATCGCCGGCACCTGCGACGCAGCACTTGCCCATGCCGCGGGTGACCACGGCAGCATGGCTGGTCATGCCACCACGCGAAGTCAGAATGCCGGCAGCCACTTCCATTCCGCCAATATCTTCCGGCGTGGTTTCGCTGCGGACGAGAATCAGCTTAGCCTTGCTGTCCTTGTTAAACTTCTCCACCGCTTCGTCCGCGGTGAAGACGATCTGCCCGACCGCCGCGCCCGGTGACGCTGGCAATCCGGTCGCGAGCACATCGATGTCCTTGCCCTTCTCGTCGAGACTGGGGACGAGGAAGTCGTAAAGCTGGTTGGGCTCGACACGGAAGATCGCTTCTTCCTTCGAGATCAGTCCTTCCTCCACCATCTGGATGGCAACTCGAACTGCCGCGCGGCCGGTACGCTTACCATTGCGCGTCTGCAGCATGTAGAGGCGTCCATCCTGGATGGTGAACTCGAAGTCCTGCATGTCGCGATAATGTTTTTCCAGCCGCGTGGTGATTTCGCGCAACTGGTTGTAAACGTCGGGCTGGATCTTCTCCAGTTCGGAGATGTGTACCGGGGTGCGAATGCCGGCGACCACGTCCTCGCCTTGCGCGTTCATCAGGAACTCGCCGTAGAACTCCTTCACGCCGGTCGCGGGATTTCGCGTGAAGCCGACGCCGGTGCCGCTGGTCTCGCCCAGGTTGCCGAAGACCATGGCCTGCACGTTGACCGCGGTGCCCAGCATGTCGTCGATGTTGTTGATGCGGCGATAGGTCGGGCGCGATCGTTCAGCCAGGAGCGGAACACGGCATCACGCGACATGACAAGTTGTTCGTGCGGGTCCTGCGGAAACTCACGCTTGGTGTGCTTCAGCACGACCTTCTTATATTCGGCGATCACTTCCTGCAGGGCCTTGGCGTCGAGGTCGGTGTCGAGCTTGGCCTTCTTCTGTTTCTTCTTGCCGTCAAATACTTCTTCAAACGCATGCTTGGGAATGTCGAGCACCACCGAGCCGAACATCTGAATGAGGCGGCGATAAGAGTCATACGCGAAACGTGGATTGTTGCTGCGCTTGGCCAAGCCCTCGACCGATTTGTCGTTCAAGCCAAGGTTGAGGATGGTGTCCATCATGCCGGGCATGGAGAACTTGGCGCCCGAGCGGACGCTTACCAGCAGCGGATTGTCGGCGCCGCCGAGTTTTTGTCCTTGCAAATCTTCCAGGCGGCGAAGCGCCTCGTCCATCTGGTGATCGATTTCTTTGGAGACGGAATTGTTCCGCATGTACTCGCGGCAGGCTTCGGTCTGGATGGTGAATCCGGGAGGGACGGGAAGTCCGGCGTTGGTCATCTCGGCCAGTCCCGCGCCTTTGCCGCCAAGCTCGTCCTTCATCTTGCCATGGCCTTCGGCATGTCCATCGCCGAAGAAGTAAACGTATTTGACGGCCTTCGCATTGGCGGCCGCTGTGGGCTCAAGCTCGGTAGTAGGGGTGCTCATGATGGTGTCCTTTACTGATGAACTTCTGTCGTCCCTGACGGGACTCGGATTGTTTTTATGACGCCTACCCAGCGGCTGCCGCCCTGGGCTAAATTCATATTTTTGCGACGAGTCCGACAGGACTGCCAACGTTTGTCGTCCCCGAATGGAACTTTTGAAACTGGCCCGACTTGTCCCAACACTCACGTGCTCGCTATGTTTATGCCGGCCTTCGGGCTGTCGACATTCATGTTCGAACGGGCACGACTCTTCTATCTATTTCCTTCCGTCACAATCTCGCTGAAATCGGCGATGGTCGAGAACTCACTTAACAGATCGCGCAGCAGCGCCAAACGATTGGCACGCACGGTTTCATCGTCAACCATGACCATGACCTTGTCGAAGAATAAATCCACCGGCTGCCGCAATCGGCTGACTTGCGCTAAAGCCTGCCCGTAATTCCCTTGCTCGCGCAAGTGGCGAACCTGCGCCGCGATCACCGGCATGTCCGTCGCCAACTTCTTCTCGGCGTCTTCGGTGAGGGCGGGGTTGTCGAGCTCTCGCGGCCACCGCTCTTGTTTGTCTCCCGCGCTTGTCGAAGGATGTTCTTAATGCGCTTGAACGCCACCGCGATTGAGGCAAAATCTTCCGAACCGCGCACCTCGCTCACAGCTTCGGACCGTGCAATTGCGTCCACCACATCATCACTGCCCGCGGCGAGCACGGCATTCACCACGTCGTAGGCGAAGCCGCGTGCGTCGCGCAGGTAAAATTCCAGGCGCTCGCGCATGAAGTTCGCAATCGCTTCGTCGAACTTTATCTCTTTGGAAAATCGCCGTTCGGCTTCCGAGCCTGCATACTCCGCTCGAGCATCGGAGAAGAGCTTCCCTATCGGCAGCGGCAGCTTGTGCTCGGCGGTAATTTTCACGATGCCATTCGCCGCGCGGCGCAACGCGAATGGATCTTTCGAGCCGGTTGGCTGCAGACCAAGCGCAAACATTCCGGCGATACTGTCCGCCTTATCGGCAAGTGCGAGCACAGCCGCCTCGACGGAACGCGGAACGCTGTCGTCCATCGACTCCGGCTTGTACTGATCGTAGATGGCGTCGCCAATTGCTTCTGCCGTCGCCCGTGGCAGTATGGGATCGAGCTCTTGCACCTTGGCATACAAGCCACCGACGATGCCCTGCAGTTCAGTGAATTCCTTCACCAACTCAGTGGTGAGGTCCGTTTTGGCAAGCAGAGCCGCCTTGAAAACGACGCCCGACCTTACTGGCGTGCCGGCATTTCGAATCGCCTCGCAGATCAGGCTGCCCAGCTTCTGCACGCGCATCGTCTTGTCGAAGTAGCTGCCAAGGTCTTTCTGGAAGGTCACGGCCTTCAGCATCTCCACGCGCTGACGTAGCGGAATCTTCTGGTCGGTCTCCCAGAAGAAGCGCGCGTCGTTGAAGCGGGCGCGCAAAACGCGCTCATTGCCATGACGAATCAGTCCATCCGGATCGCCGTCGGTATTGAGGACTGCCAGGAAGTGCGGCAGCAGTTTGCCGCTCGGCATCTTCCAAGCGCGAAATATTTCTGATGGTCGCGCATCACCGTGACGAGAACTTCGTCAGCAAGCGCCAGAAATTCGGGGTCGAAGTCACCGAGCACGACTGAGGGAAACTCGGTGAGGTTGACGACCGTGTCGAGCAGCGATTTGTCTTCACGCCACCGCGCGCCAGGGATTGTGCGAGTGGCGGCGTCGAGCGCCTTACGGATTCGCTGCTCGCGGTCGGCCGCGCTCGCTATCACCGAAGCCTTTGCCAGCGTGAAAGCGTAGTCTGAGGGCCGAACGATGGGCAGCGATCCCGACGACAGGATGCGATGGCCTTCGCTGGCGTGGCCGGCGCGAATGCCGGCAAACTCCAGCGGCACAACTTCACCGTCGAGCAGCGAGACCAGCCAGCGCACCGGGCGGACAAAGCGCTCCGCCGATTTGCCGCGCCAGTACATGCTCTTCGCCCAGTAAATTCCGGCAATCTCCTTGGGCAACGACTCGGCAAGAATCTCCGCCGCCGGACGCCCCTTCTTCTGCACCGTCGCGCCCAGGTATTCACCCTTATTAGTTGTGACCTTGTCCAGGGCATCGACGGGAAGGTTGAGCTTGCGCGCGAAGGCTTCGGCGGCGGGAGTCGGCTTACCGTCCTTGTAGGCAACCTTGAGCGAGGGTCCGGTGACTTGCTCGGTGACATCCGGCTGTGCGGACGACACTCCGGCCGCGAGCACAGCCAAACGGCGCGGCGTGGAGTAGGTATGTAGCGTGGGACCATCGACGAGCCTCTCGCGCTGCAACAAATCGCCGACGCGGCGAGCCAGTTCGTCGCGAGCGCTGTCGATCATCCGCGCGGGAATTTCTTCGGTACCGATCTCGAGAAGGAAGTCAGGCATAAGAAGAAGCAATTAGCAATTAGCTGTCAGCTATCAGCCGTCAGCTATCAGTCAAAGAAACGTGTGGAACAACTATTTTGACGAACCGCCGAGTATTCCGATGTGATTCGAGTCACAACAGAAAGCGGGAATTTGGGTGCCCCAGCCTTCGCCCGCCATTGGCAAAAGGGTGGGTTATCTACGAACTTGCCGCCGACAATTGCTCCGCTTTCGCGGAACCGTTTTCCTCCGATGCAGGAGTGCTGTCTTCGTCGGACTTCTGCTGATCGACGTAAGCCTTAGCTACGCCAACCGCCAGCGCTCGGATGCGCGCAATTACGCCCACCCTCTCGGTGACACTGATCGCGCCCCGAGCATCGAGAATATTGAACAAGTGCGAGCACTTCAGGCACAGATCGAAGGCGGCGAGTACGGGATAACGACCCGGGTTTGCTAGTCCGCTTGAATCGACTAGACCCTTAAGACCCGTGCGAACCAATTCGTCGGCATGTCCTTCCTTCGCCATCCAGTACCCATCGACGAGAAGGCGGCACTCGCGCTCAGCGAGATTAAAGTGTTGCCAAGCGAACTCCACATTCGCGGCCTCAAAGTTGTAGACCGAGAACTGCAACTCGTCCTGTAACCGGATCTCTCCGTATTTCACCGGGCGTCCGTCGGGACCGACAACCCAGGTGATGTCGTAAATGCTATCCACGTCCTGCAAGAACGCAGCGATGCGCTCCAGCCCGTAGGTCAGCTCGGCGGAGATGGGATCGAGATCGATGCCGCCGCACTGCTGGAAGTAGGTGAACTGCGTGATCTCGAGGCCGTCGAGCATCACCTGCCAGCCGATACCCCACGCGCCCAGCGTTGGCGACTCCCAGTTGTCCTCTTCGAACTTGATGTCATGCTTGCGCAGGTCGATCCCGATCGCAGTCAGCGACTCCAGGTAAAGCTCCTGCACGTTGACCGGTGGCGGCTTCAGGATCACCTGAAACTGCAGGTGCTTGAACAGGCGGTTGGGATTCTCGCCGTAGCGGCCATCAGCAGGGCGGCGCGACGGCTGCACGTAACCCACACGATAGGGCTTGGGGCCGAGCACGCGCAGAAACGTTTCGGGAGCCATGGTTCCAGCGCCCACTTCGACGTCGTACGGTTGCTGCAGAACACAGCCGTGGTCGGCCCAGAAATTTTGCAGGCGCAGCACCAGTTGCTGGAAGGTCAGCGGATTTTGCGAGGAAGGCAAAAGCGCGTCCTGATTAAAACGATGTTCGAACGTGTCGCCCGAACATCTCGCTTTGAAGGGGCACGGCTTCAGAGGCTGCTGAAAAAGTATTTTTTAGGCTCATTTCGGACCCGGACTGGCTTGCAAGTACTTGAAACTTCGTTCGCCGAAATGATCAAAATTACTGAGTTGGTTCATTTTTCAGCAACCTCTTCAGCCGTGCCGTGCATAACACCTTATCACCGGGCTTTAGCCCCGGAGGGACATCGGGGTTTTCTCGAATACTGAAGTCCAACCGCGGCTAAAGATTTCGCGAACCGATTGCAACCGCAGATCCCTCACCGACTAAAGTCGGTTCGGGATGACAAACAAGGAACTCATATCGGCGCACCTGAAGGTGCGCCCCTTCCACACTCGACGAGCCACTATTCTCCCCCTCACAGCTTCGCCAGCACGCCGGCCGTCATCAGCTTCTTCTCAAGGTGGCGTTGCATAATCTGCACCAGAAACTTTCGCAGGTCGGCACCCTGACTGGCCGCCCAAGGTTCCTCCGCAAACGCATCCACCGGTGCACGAAACATCTGGGCGGCGAGCGCCCGGGATTCCGCCGACAATTCCGACGACGCCAAGCGCTTGTGCTGAACGCACATCAAACCATCGGCAAGCGCATGATAGAAGGCCCGGCTGCCGTTAAGTGCCTCGCCCACACGCACTGCACTCGCTGAGTTCCGGCAAGAATCCAACCAGCCGAACCAGCCACAGCTGAAAATACGTCAGCGGCATCCAGATCGAGCCTGAGCGCAACTGGTGCAACGCCGAAACCGTCAGCCGGAAAATGGCGTCGTTGGCCTCGCGGTCGGGCAGCAACTCATCCAGCGTCTCAGCTACATGCTCCAACGCGACGACGCGCGGGTAATCCACCGGGGCCGACAGCGGAGACTCCAGTATGTCGCACGAATCGAGGCGCGCCAACTCCTGCCCTTCGCGATCGTCGTAGTACGCCCGGACCCAGGTCAGCGGCTCCAGTGCTCCACCAAAACGCCGCTTCGACTTCTTGGCCGCCCGCGCAATGCCCTTGACCTTGCCCTCGGCCCGCGTGAACAGCGTCACCAGCAGATCAGCCTCGCGCAGCGGATAAGTTCGCAACACGATCGCTTCCGACTGCTTCAGTGACATGGGCTGGAGGACAATGCCGTCAACTCTTGATTCTACTGGCAGCGATTGCGATGTGCAAAGCAAAGCGTGAGGTAGTTGCTGGTTGAGCCTCGATATTTCTTCTTCACCAAGATCGGGGCGATCTTTGCGAGCCGTCAGCTTCGTTCATCCTAAGTATTTCAGGAACTTGCCCGGCTGATTGTCGAAGCCTGGGAATACCGTATTCAACTGCGCGTTGCCGAGATGCCGCGAGACCGCTTCGCCCAGCACCCGGCGAAAATCGGTGGTGAGCGCCAGATCGCGGCCTTCGTTGAGCTGTGATGGATCGAGGCCGGGCCACCGTCCGTAAACCCGTCCGCCGCGCACCGGACCGCCGAGGATGAACATCACATTGGCGTGGCCGTGATCGGTACCGCGATTGCCGTTCTCGCGGGCGGTGCGTCCGAACTCTGACATAGTGACGATCACCGTCTCTTCCGCCAGTGGACCGAGATCGGTCCAGAATGCAGCAATTGATTGCGCGAAGTCGCGCAGAACATTAGCGAGCTGGCCCTCCACGGCACCTTCGTTCACGTGGTTGTCCCAGCCGCCAATGTCAGTGAAGGCGATCTGCACGCCGAGGTTCGATTTGATGAGCTGCGCGGTCTGGCGCAAGCCGTCGCCGAAGGAGCCACGCGGATAGTTCGCGCCCGGTGAAGGAGTGTACTTCTTGGGATCGGCGGACTTCAGCATCTTGACCGCTTCGAAGGTCTCGGCGGCGGTGCCGTGGAGCACGGTGTCCACCGACTGCGCGTACATCGCTTCGAAAGTGTTGCCCAGTGGCGCACTGGCGGGATTGCCTCCGGCGATCCCGAATCCGTTCACGTTGCTAACCGCGACCGCCGAAGCTTTGCCGGAAAGAATTCGCGGCAGCGAGGTGCCGAGCGCAATCGCGCGGAACGGGGAGTTGGTGGCGGCTGTCTCCGATTGCAGCGTGCGATTGAGCCAGCCGTCGCTGGTGGCCTTTACCCCGGGGGTGCCCGATTCCATATAGTCCTGCGCGTCGAAATGCGAACGCGTGGTATCGGGCGACCCAGCGGCGTGAACGATGGCAAGGTGGCGCTGGTCCCACAACGGCTTGAGCGGCGCCATTGCGGGATGCAAGCCGAAGAAGCGGTTGAGATCGATGACCTGCGCTCGCGGAATGTTGATGCTGGGACGCATCGCATAGTAGGCGGCCTCAGCGTGAGGCACAACGATGTTGAGGCCATCGGCCGCGCCGCGCTGGAAGATCACTACCAGTCGCTTGTTACTCGCAGCAGGGACCGCGCCCCATGCCGCACGCGTGAGGAACGATGGAATGGCGGTGGTGCCGACTATCGCCATCGCTCCGCCCTGTATGAATGCTCGCCGTGTGATGCTCATGGTGTCCTTAGTGTCGCGTCAATACGTCTGTCGCGGCTCGCTTTTCGCCTTTCGCTTTTAGCCTTTCGCCTTTAGCCATAATGGTTTGTTTTGCCGATAACTAAAAGCTAGGAGCTATAAGCTAAGAGTCAAAAGCGAACAATCAACAACGAACGGCGAATAGCGAAAAGCGAACCGCCGTCCCTTTCATTTCCGTTGGAACTCCGGCGAGCCCAGCAATAGCCCCGCGATGACGTTTACGTTCATCGTATGTTTCGGGTTGGCAAATTGCGCAACCACGTCTGGACTAACAATCTTTGCTTCAATGGTCTGGTGCGTCTGTTTCGAAACATCGCCAGACAGCAGTGTTTGTTCCAGATCGAGCTGCACCTGGTAAGGATCGACATCAGAAGTTGCAGCCTGATTCGTCAGTTGCGCAAGATTGAAACTGGTGCCGGGCAAGCGATTGGTCGAAAGCGCCAGACCGAAGTTCATGCGGTCAAGCAGCGCAGCTGAATTCACCCAAACGTCTGCCTTGGTGGAATAGCCAGTCGGAGGCTGCGCGCCGTACAGCGGCATTCCCATTCTGTTCAGCGTCGCGAGCAGCGCCTGCGGGTCGGCGATATCGGCTTGCGTCGCTCGCAACGAGGAGACGACGAACTCAAATGGCGTCTTCACTCGGGCACGATAAGCTTCAGGCGCCCAGAACTCGGGCGAGCGGAACATAGTACGCAGGACCTCGCGGAGGTCGCCGTCGGTCTTCAGGAAGGTTGTCGACATCGCGTCAATCAGTGATTGCGGCGGATTGTCGGAAACGAAGCGCTGTGCCAGCTCCGTGGAGACAAAACGCGCGGTAGAAGGACTGTGCGCGAGGATCGCGAGCACTTGCATGCCCTCTTTCTCGCCGCCTTCCTTAATCTTATGACCCAGCACGGTCTTGCTGCCTGGTTCGTGTAGTCGTGGCCTGAATACGAAACCGCCGCCTTGGAACGGCTGGTCGATGGTCCATCCGGTGAAGACGCGCGCGACTTGAGTTACGTCCTGCTGCGTATATCCGCCGTTGACGCCGAGAGTGTGCAGTTCCATCAGCTCGCGGGCATAGTTCTCATTCAACCCGCTGCTGGGCTTCGGCTGCTTGTTCTGAGCGTTGGGTTGCTGCTGAGGTCGTGGATATCCCGGCCAGCGCCGCTGCCCGAAGGGCCCGTTCATTCTGGCCGCTTGCGGCGCGTGGGCATGATCAGGCAAGCCGCGGGCGGCATCGGAATTGGGCCCTTCACTCTGCCAGTTGTCCAGGTAGAACAACATCGCAGGACTCTGTGCGGTCGCGACCAACAGGTCCTTGAACTTTCCCAACACGTGCGGACGAATGACATCGCGCTCATAGGCCGTGACCAGGTAATGGTCAGCGCCCTTACCGATGAACACATTGAAGTGATTGAACCAGAAATCGGTGAGCACTTCTTGCAGTTGGCGATCGCTGTAAACGGCGCGCAGCAGCTTGGCCGACTGCACTTCGCCGTTGATGACGCCCTGCGGATTATTCAGCGCGAGCACGGTTTCGCGCTGCTCCGGCGAGAAACCGGCAAACAATGCCTGGCGCTTCTCCACGGGAAGGCCTTGCGTCAGGTCGCGTTGCTGCGCAACTGGCAAACTGAGGATGTGCTGCATGCGTTGATCGGGAGGCAGCAGGACCAATTCATCCACTACGCTGTGCGCGTTGTGCCGGTCTTGCTGCCGCTGAAGTGAGACCGGGCTTGGCACATTTTTTGACTCAGTGGTCGCAGCATTCGCGGCGGGCGCGTTCTGCTTTTGCTCCTGCTTTTGCGCCATGCGATCGATCGCGGCCACATATATGGCTCGCCGATAGGGATCTTGCGGCATCGGCAACTTGCCAGCTTGCATGGCCTTAATGACAGGATCAGGCGGGAAGTTGAGCAGCATCTCGCGAGAGCTCATTTGCAAAGTGCGATAGCCGGAGAGCCGTGCTTGCATCGCGCTGTCGTCAATCTTCTCTGGATGGAGTTGCTGCTCGATCCATTTGTCCACACCGTTGGAAGTGACGGATTGAACATCGCCGGGACGGGGACCGAAGGTAAGGCGATCGAGTGCGTGCAGAGCGCGCTTCTGCTCACTCACAGGATCGGCGTTCTTCGGTTTCTTGGCGGCCCAGAGGCTTGCCGTTACTATGCACAACAACACCGCGGAAGTAATGCAGCACACTTTGCGTTTAAGTGTTGTGCGTTGTGCGCGGTGGGTCATGCGGCGAGGCCCCTCAACTGACTTAGTGCTTATAAACCTGGAGGGAGAGGAAAGTTGCTGGAGAGAAAAGACTCGGATATGAGTTTCAGGCGCGCTGGTGACCAAGAAAAAGCGCGGAAACTGTTAGGCCTCCGCACCTCTCACCTCGATCCAAACTATGGCTGAGACTCGCAGCCGCAGTGGCTGAAAGCTGATAGCTGACGACCGACAGCTCCTACAGCGCACTCATGTTCGACAGGAACTCGCTATTGGAACGCGTCTTACCCAGCTTGTCGATCAGCAATTCCATGGCTTCCACCGGCGACAATGGGTTTAATACCTTGCGCAACACCCAAACGCGCGCTAGGTCTTCCTTGGGAATCAGCAGCTCTTCTTTACGTGTGCCCGAGCGCTGAATGTCGATGGCCGGGAAGGTACGCTTATCGACCAGCTTGCGGTCGAGAATGATTTCCATGTTGCCGGTGCCCTTGAACTCTTCGAAGATGACGTCGTCCATGCGCGAGCCGGTTTCAATGAGGGCCGTAGCGATGATCGTGAGCGAACCACCTTCTTCTATGTTGCGGGCCGCGCCGAAGAAGCGCTTCGGACGCTGCAGCGCGTTGGAATCGACGCCGCCGGAGAGCACTTTGCCTGAGGGCGGAACTATGGTGTTGTAGGCGCGCGCCAGACGGGTAATCGAATCGAGCAGAATCACCACATCGCGTTTGTGCTCGACCAGACGTTTGGCCTTCTCGATAACCATCTCGGCCACTTGGACGTGGCGGGCAGCCGGCTCGTCGAAGGTAGACGAGATGACCTCGCCCTTCACCGAACGCTGCATATCGGTAACTTCTTCCGGGCGCTCGTCGATCAGCAACACAATCAGCACAACTTCGGGATGATTGGTGGTGACGGAGTTGGCCAGGTTCTGCAAGAGCATGGTCTTGCCGGTACGCGGAGGCGCGACGATCAAGCCGCGCTGCCCTTTGCCGACCGGCGTCAACAGGTCCATGACACGGGCACTGATGTTCTCGCGCACCGTCTCCAGCTTGATTCGCTCCTGGGGATACAGTGGCGTGAGGTTGTCGAACAGGATCTTGTTGCGCGCTTCCTCAGGAGATTCGAAGTTGACGGCCTCAATCTTCACCAGCGCAAAATACTTCTCGCCCTCGTGTGGAGGCCGCACCTGGCCGCTGATGGTGTCGCCGGTTTTCAGGTCAAACTTGCGGATCTGTGACGGGGAAACGTAAATGTCATCCGGACCAGGAAGGTAGTTGTAATCGGGAGAGCGCAGAAAACCATAGCCATCGGGCAGGATTTCCAGTACGCCCTCGGCAAAAATGTGGCCTTCTTTTTCGCTCTGCGCCTGCAGGATTTTGAAGATGAGGTCCTGCTTACGCAAGCCGCTGGCGCCGGGTAGCTCCAGGGTCCGAGCGATTTTGGTCAGCTCGGTTATGTTCTTTTCTTTTAACTCTGAGATTGTCATGATCACCTACGGGGAATGTGCAGAAAGGCGGGTCGGAGGAACTGCGGGAAGCGCCGAAGCGCGGCGCGTTATGCAGCGCGCCGCTGTGCTTCGGTAGCCGTCTCCGGTTCAACAATTACGTCCTGCCGTTCGGAATCGGCAATGAGATTCAACACGTCGTTGGTCGTGTCCTGAATCCGGGTGTTGGGTTTATGGAACTTGCGTGTCGCCTTCGACGCAAGCTGACACAGCGTGTAGCGGTTGCGCAGTGTGTGAACAGCTTCAAATACTAGATCGGACCGCATCAATTTGTTCTCCTCGTTTCTATGAATGAATGTTCCCGGAGCCCAGTCAGAATAGAACCACTGCTCCTGCATATGAAAATGGGCGGTAAGGGTCACCGATTGCGACGGCCCGTGCCAGGAGCTAACCCTTTGATGCCCCGGTCGCCGATTCGGTTACTCATTTTTTCCTTTTCCGGACTAAGCTCTTCTTGGAACGGTAAAGCTATTTGAAACAACTACTTACGTAGGTCTCGCCATATTTCAGCACAATGCTCTTGCCGGGATTGACTTCCTGATTGCCGGATGATGGCGTTCAGTGTGTGGCCGTTTTCGGGGCAGGACGCCTTGGACTGGTACTTACGGGATTGCGCCTTACGTGAAAACAGTAAGGTAGTCGCCCGAACCGTATCCGTCAAGTAAAATCTTGCCCTCGATTGTAACTGTAGTAACCTCCGACCTGCCCCTTAGACGTGTCATTGCGGCAAAGGTTCGCAATATTTTCGTAACCCGCTGGAGATCAATAAGTTGCTGTGGATCGAAGATTCCCGACCGTCGAAATCTGGGTGGACGGCCAGCAGCTAATGTTTGGAAGTTGATGCAAACAAACCGATTACTGGAGAGATGCCGCCTCAGGGCGAGAACCAAGAATCCGGCTTGGGGCCGGTTGTATTGGGAATCGGCACCGTCCCAACCCCGCAGACGGCTGGGACGATCCATCCACCGAAACTGCGGCTTCAGGAGTTACTACTTTGGTGTTTTCTTGCCGACAATGTTCATTTCCACGATTTGACCGTTGGAGTTTTTCACCAGCAATACCTTGCCTCTTGGGTCGTTTAATTTGGCAGGAAATTCTTTGCCGATGGTCCAGTCCATAAACGTCGCAGCGGGAGCGCTGGCGTGGCAAGCATAAAGCGTGTCCCCCAGACGCATGGAAATCTTATAGTTATCCTCATTTTCCATGTGCTGGGCGTTAGCGGCAACTCTTTCGATGGAGACAACTCTGGCCATCTGATAGCCTTCGTCCGCGGTTTGCGCATAGGCGAGCATCGCAATCATGGTGATGCAGCAGGATAAAGCAACTAAACATGTCTTCATTAGTGACCTCTTGGGTGGTCGACAACAAAGCCAGGAAAGTATAGACCGGCCACCCGATGCGCGCAGCGACAAATGCTGGGTGCGCCATGCATGGCCCGGGTTTTGGCACGAAGGGCGAGAACAACCCATCAGCCGCTCTGTTAAGAGGCAAAGGGATGGGGCCGCCAGCGCAATTAGAGTTTCTTTGGTTTCAGCCGATAACATTCTAGAGGCAAAGGGGACCTCCAAAATGGTCGGTCTTACAGCAATCCAATCCTACGCGTCTGGCCCAAACGCGGGCCCACTCCCGCCTGTCACAAAACCCCCGAGCGCTAGTCCGAAATCGGTGCGCTCGCTCCCTCAGTCCACTGCCAACGCCCCCACGGATACCGCTCAAATAAGCAACGCCGCGCAGGCACTGCTGCAGGAAATCATGGAGACGCAAGCCCAGACTGTCAAGGAAGCCAGCAGCGGAGACCTTCAGGCTCGGCGGCTACAAGCGAAGGAACTCGCAACTAGGAAGGCGCAGGGTTAAGACAGTTGGGGAATCACGAATTCGATACGAAAAGGAGAACCGGATAGCCTGAAGTGAGTGCTCCCAACTCACGCCCAGAACGTCCTGTCCAACGTCCGGTACTGAATGGCCTCTGCAATGTGCCCCGGCTCGATGGTCTCGGCGGCGGCGAGATCGGCCACGGTGCGCGCCACCTTTAGAATCCGGTCGTGCGCGCGGGCGCTGAGGCCTTGCTTCATCATGGCCCGCTCCAGCAAGTGCTCGGAGTCCGTACCCAGCTCGCAGTACTTCCTGATCTCGCGCGAGCCCATCTGAGCGTTGGCGTAAATGCGTTCGCCCTCCGTGCCGAAGCGCAACAGTTGCGTCTCGCGGGCGCGAATCACCCGGGCACGGATGTCGGCGGAACTCTCCGGCACCACACCGCTCCGCAACTCACGATAGTTCACCGACGGCACATCAATATGAATATCGATGCGGTCGAGCAGCGGACCGGAAATCTTCGACACATAGCGCTGGATAATCATTGGAGTGCAGTGGCACTCGCGCGAGCGGTCGTTGAAATAACCGCACGGACAGGGATTCATGGCCGCCACCAGCATAAAACGCGCTGGAAAGCTAAGCGACATGGACGCCCGCGCGATGGTCACCGTCCCATCTTCCAGCGGCTGCCGCATCACCTCCAGGACATTGCGCGGGAATTCCGGCAACTCATCGAGGAACAGCACCCCGTTGTGGGCCAGCGACACCTCGCCGGGACGCGGGATCATGCCACCGCCGATCAGCCCTGCGTCGGAGATGGTGTGGTGTGGCGAGCGGAACGGGCGTGTGCCGACCAGCCCGCTGGTGGAATCGAGAACTCCCGCCACGCTGTGAATCTTGGTGGTCTCCAGGGCTTCGTCGAATGTGAGCGGCGGCAAAATGGTGGCCATCCGCTTGGCAAGCATGGTCTTGCCCGAACCTGGAGGACCGATCATCAGCAGGTTATGGCCGCCGGCGGCAGCGATCTCGATCGCTCGCTTGGCGGTCTGCTGTCCGCGCACGTCGCCGAAGTCCACCCCGAACTGCTGCGAAGTTTCCAACAGAGCATGGGTGTCGACCTTGATCGGCTGGATGCCATTGCCGGTATTCAGAAGCTGGACCACTTCGATCAGCGAGTGGACCGGATAGACATCAACACCGTCCACTAGGGCGGCCTCGCGCGCGTTTACCTCAGGAACAATGAGCCTGCGGATTTTGTTGGCTCGCGCAGTAACGGCAATGGGCAATGCTCCACGGACGCCTCGCAGGCCGCCATCGAGCGACAACTCGCCCACAAAGAGCGCATCGTCGGGCGGCTTGTTGTTCAGGCCTCCGTAAGCGCCGAGGATTCCCAGCGCCATGGGAAGATCGAAGCCCGAGCCTTCCTTGCGAATGTCGGCCGGCGCTAGATTGATGGTAGTGGTGGTGGAGGGAACGTCATAGCCGCTGTTCTTCAGCGCAGCGCGTATGCGCTCGCGGCTTTCGCGCACCGTGGTGTCAGGCAGCCCGACCGTCATGAACGTGTCGTGGTCGCCCTTTACGGGGGCGATGTCGACCTCAACCTCGATGAGGCTGGCGTCGATGCCGTACACGGCGGCGCTAAGTGTCTTATAGAGCATGCGTGGGAGCGCACGCCTACCACGCTGCTACAGATACCAGATTTCCAGCCGGAAAGGTGTGACCTGGAGCACGGAGGGACGTGACGTGACTGTGGAGAACTCGACCCTCAGCGATGGGTGGCGGGCCTTTTCTTCGCTGAATGTGACTTATACGGATAGCGTACTGCAACCTCTTCGCCGCCTGTGGCGAGAGGATCGGAGCAATTCTCCGAAGGACACACCACAAACTACTTTCGAAGTTTAGGCGCCGCCCAGCTTACGACCACGGGGCTTTCGTTTCATCGGGAGGCGCGCCTGTGGCTTGCAGTGGCGACTTGGCACGAAAAATTCCACCAGCTGGCGCGGACTTCGAAATACGCTCGGCGTCTTTGAACCCCACGTGCTCAAGCATTGCGATGCAGCAGACGGCGTTCGGAAACCAAAAGCAGGTTGGATCGCAACTGCGATTGCCCGGCGGTCCGCTTTCGATCCCAAAGGGATGAAACTCCGCAATCGGCTTGTCACCTTCGTCATCACAAGTAGCGGTTTGCATCAACAGCGTTCCGGTACATACAGAGAGAATCTTTTGCAACGCCAGAATCGGATGACGAAGGTGATACAACACGCCAAAGAACATCACTAAATCGAAGGTCCCGAATGTGCTGGGATCGAGGTCATAAACGCTGGCGAGGGCCGATTGCGCCCGCGAATCCAAGGCCGCCCGGCAGATCTGAAATTTGCGTAGCATCGGCGGATAGTTTTCAATGCCAACGACATCTGTGGCTCCTCGGCGCTCTGCCTCGAAGGAGAAGAAACCTTCCGCTTGTCCGATATCCAGCACTCGCATGCCCGTCATGTCAGTCGGCAGAGAGAAGTAGGGGAGTTTCTCCTTTTCCGGATTATTCCACCCCGGGGTGACCAGACCATCAGGCAACTCCATGCGATGAAACCAATAAGGTTCGGCATCAATTTGGGACTTTAGCCACTGGGCTTTGGTTAACTCTCCGGCGACAGCCGACGTTTTTCTCCAGAACATCTAAATAAGCCTCCAATGCGCGCTTTGGCAACTCGTCGCACGGTTGTTTGCCCGAGTCATCAGGCTGGGACAGATCCCAGCACAATCCCAACGAGCCAGAACCGAAAGCTAAGGGGCACGATAGCTCAAGAATTCTAGCAGAAGAAGGGGGTAACGGGTAGTGGTTCACGTTGAAAACTACCTGATCTACGGACTTTCGACTTACGAGTTACGACTGGAGGGAACCTGGGGCGGGGGAGTGACCGGCCCGCCACTTTAATCGAACAGTAGGTAGACTCTCACACAAGTCAACGTCTCCCTTTTTTGCAAGGGCGGGTAACCCCTAATCAAAAGACTTGGCTCGTAGTCGGGATGATCGGGTCGCACAGCCTCCTGACTTTTAGTTCACTGCACCATAATTTCCGACCACGCGATCCAAGATGGACTCACTGCCGTATCGACGCGAAGATAGCGCAGGTACTGCGGGTTAAAGGTAAGATGCAGCACCTGGGAACTTTGGGTAATACCGTCAAGGGTTCCCAGAAGGGACAAGCTCCCCTTATTCAAGCCTCCGCTTATGCGATGCGTGGTATGCCCGGCCGGATACTGTGCCACCGTGAGAGTGACTTTTGATATCGTGACATTCTTTCCCAAATCAATCTCAATCCACTGTGGGGCGTAAGCACCTGAGTTCCACTGCGTTGCAGCATTTCCGTCCGTCGCTAAATAGGGATAAGCTGTCGATATCGTATTCGACGCCGTTATTCGCTCAATCGGAGCGAGTATTCCGTTGATTGCACCGCCAGATTCGTTCAAAGGATAGTATGGCATATAGTTGGGGTCATTCGGGTTGTCGTCCCTGGGCAGATCCCATGTCCAGAACGATGAGCCAAAGAAACCTCTGGCGTAGGCTTGTTCACGATGATTTCCCATACCGAGCGCTGCACACGTAACGGTGTGGAAATAGGAATCCGCAGCACCGTACTCGCCCATCATTAAGGGGCTCTTCGTTTGGTCGATCAAGCTAAACTCACTACTGGCGAGATCGCTATCGATGGAGTAATTACCGGTCCCACAGTCGTTATTCGTTCCGGCAGGGTAAAGGTGGATGTCGATGAAACTCAAGCCGGTAGCATATAAACTAAGGGTCACTGGTCTTGCAGGGTACGCGCAGGAGTTTCCGCACGCGGGATAAGTAGGTAGCAGGCCATTGGGCCCTCCGGGCTTGCCGACCGCCGCGAATGTAAAAACGCTTGCAGAAACAAGTGCTCCAGAGTCATAGGAACGAATGGTAGAAGCCACTTGGTTAGCCCAAAACACCGTGTTTGCATCTTGGCATTGTTGCCTAGACGTAGCATCTGCCATGTTGTATCGAACACCGTCACCCGTAGTAACGAGGCCTGATGAAAGACTGAACGGCTGGGCGGTATCATCGGCAAGAACTTCGTTCTGAATCTCATATGCCAGTATGGTTGGCAAGAGATTAGGATCTGCGGCCTTAATTGCATTGACAAACTGCTGTACATAGATTTGTTTTGCCTGTAATCCGTAGGGCGACAGATAGAAAGCGTTGTTGCCGGCCACATATGGAAAGGGAGTGTTGATAATAGAGTAGTAATAAGTATTATATGGAATGTAGCTCAATATGGGGATGACGTGAATACCGTGGGAAGTCGCACGGGTCAAGAAGTCTATGAAGTTTGCTAAGTACGCGGGATAGAGGTCTGGCACATTGGTCGACAATGGCCCACCGACCCCGTAATTGCCCGTTTGGAGTAGAGGATCATTGGGTCGGCTCTGTTCAATCGCAACGCGGACCACATTATACTGGTCGAGCTGCATCCCCGCCAACGCGCTTTCGGCAGCCGCCGAATCGTATAGGCCCACATTGAATGTTGATTCGGTTCCGCTCGTGAGATGGATGTAGTTATTGCCTTCCGGGAGGAAGAACCTTCCGGTTACGGTGTCTACGAACTCTGCTTGCGGGGCGCCTGTGACTACAGCGATTCTGTGAAGCGGCGTGACTCCATAAATTGTGACGGGGACTCCGAAGCACGCTGCAATGGTAGCTGCCGCTATCAAACTGGCGAAATGTCTACGCATCATCTGGACCTCCCGGCCCGAGCCTTACTAGCAGCATGAGCCGGAGCGTAAGCTCGGGTATAGGACCCAGGTCACACGAACGCGTGAGGTGGGCTGCCATCGGTAAGGGCGTTTTTCGTGCAGGAGGAAAGATGGCAGATGGCAGTGGGAGTACGAGCCGACTGCCGTTTGAAACTGCGTCTTATTTCGGGGATTAGGCCCGCCAAGAAAAGGCGGAACTCTGTTCCGGAAGCGCAGCGCCCAGTTGCACATCCGAAGACCGTAACGGCCCAGAATTCCGCCAACCGATGAAGGAAATTGAGCGACGAAGAAATCTCGCTAAGCTCTCGCCTTCCCTGCCCGCTGCTCTCTGACAGCGGTCAATCTCGATGGAGTGATTTTGCCATTGAAATGGGCAGGGCAAATCCCCCGTATGCGGTACAGGCGTACAACTTCCGTTGTAAGGCGGAGGCGTAAAGCAGCGGAGTTCGCGTACCGGTTCAACAAGGTGCAAAAACTCTGGGCGAGATCTTGCCCGGCCAGCGACATTAGTAAAGCCCTGCGTTTGTTTCATGCGGTGGAAGCAAGGGTTTTTCTGGTGGGAGCCCCCGCACTTATGCGGCAAGAGATTCAACTTTGACTATGCGCTTTAGCGCCAGGTATGAAAACCCCAGCGCTAAAGCCCGACTGATTAAGGGATAGCTTATTTCTCGCAACGCTGAAGCGTTGCTTCCCCCGCATGAATGCGGGGGCTCCCGCCAAGAGATACACGCGACAGGTTACCGCAGTCCATTTTCCGCAAGCTCTTTATTGGGGCCGCGGAACTTAGGTGGCGACGGCGAGGGACCCCGTTTGAAATTGAAGGGGTGCCGGATCGACCTCTGCCTTAAGTCGCGCCGAAGAGTACGGATATTCCTCTGGTTGCTCCACCAAGCCTGCTTCGACAGGATTCATCCAAACATATTCGACGTGTTGCGCATACTCGTCTCCGTCCCCGATTCGGTGCTCGTTGTAACCCTTCTGCCATATTTCAAAATTGAAATTCATCTCTTTCTTTGCTCTGTAGGAAAATCCTCCCTTGATAAATTGCATCGCTTTCTCGAGCGATATCAGCGGAGCAGGCGTCAGAATCAGATGAACGTGATCTGGCATGAAGACGAACTCATGCACCTGAAGCCTCTGTTTGCTCCGGTTTTCACGAATTACGTCCAGCAGCAGATCGCAAAGAGGATTGGACTGCAGGATCAGTCTTCTCTGCCAAGTCGCAGACGAGACGAAGAATGTACGGGTTTCTTGTGGAGCGAGCGACATGTCAGGCCGGCGTTCTAGATCATGCGGCGAAGTGACGCATCTTCTGGGTGGGAGCCCCCGCATTTATGCGGGGGAGGAGCGCTTTAGCGCTCCGTACGAAATCTTCGCTTTACCTTTGCGCTTTAGCGCTGGGCCTTTGAAGAGCCGGGGCTGAAGCCCGTTCCATCGCGACTACTCATTTTCGCAATGCTGAAGCATTGCTCCCCCGCATGAATGCGGGGGCTCCCACCGGGGACACTCCTCTGGAATTCGCAGAGCATTGCCTACATGCGGGGGCTCCCGCCGCAGTCACTCCGCTGCGATTCGCAGAGCATCGCCTTACGCGGAAGCTCCCACCAAGAAACTGCGGTCCTGCCTATCCGACGGCTGCTACCGCTCGGGCTACACGAGCACCAGTCGGTTCACCGCTGTCTTGAGCATCAACCACCGCGATGGTTGTCATGTTGACGATTTCTTCCACCTCGGCACCGCGCGCCAGCAAGTGCACCGGCTTCGCCATACCTAGCAGTATCGGACCAACCGCTTCCGCCCCGCCGACGCTGATCAGCAGCTTGCAAGCGATATTGCTGGCTTCCAGGTTGGGGAAGATCAGCACATTGGCTCCGCCCTGTAATGGCGAGAACGGGAATGCCGCTTCCATCTTCTTGGCACTGACCGCGAGGTTGCCCTGTATCTCGCCATCGATGATGAGCGTGGGGTCAGCATAGCGCGCCAGTTCCGTTGCCCGCTGTATCTTGTCGCACAGCGGATGCTTAGTGCTGCCGAAGCTAGAGAAGGAGAGCATGGCCACGCGCGGCTCAATGTCGAACCGGCGTGCTTCCTGGGCGGCACAGAGAGCAATCTCCGCCAGGTCCTCGGCAGTCGGTTCAATATTGACCGTGGCATCGGCCAGGAAGTACAGATCGCCCTTGCGGGTAATGATGAGATAGACGCCCGAAACCTTGTGGATCCCCTCGCGAACGCCGATCACCTGCAATGCCGGACGAATCGTGTCCGGATAATTCTGGGTCACGCCGGATACGATGGCGTCGGCGTCACCCAGCCGAACCATCATGGAGCCGAAGATATTGTGATCGTTCATCAACTCATCGGCGGAGCCCAGGGTCACGCCACGACGCTGCCGTAAGCGATACAACTCGCGGACATATTCTTGCCGGCGTGGAGCGGTCTTCGGTTCGACAATGGTGACACCGTTGAGGGCCAAGCCCAAGCCTGCTGCTGTGCGCTTGATCTCATCGGCGTTACCCAACAGAATTGGAACGGCAATTTTCTCTTCAATCAGGACATGGCAGGCCCGCAGGATTTTCTGGTGGCATCCTTCGGGGAAGACCACGCGCTTGGGATTCGCCTGGGCCTTGTGAATCATGAAGCGCATCAGCTCATGCGCTTTGCCCAAACGATTCTCGAGCTGCTCGCGGTAGTCGGCGAGGTTAACCGGATTTTGTGCTACCCCGGTATCCATTGCTGCCTTGGCAACGGCTGCGGCTTCCCAGACGAGCACGCGTGGATCGAACGGCTTGGGAATGATGTAGTCGACGCCAAACTTCAGCGCATCCACACCGTAGGCCCGGCAGACTGAGTCGGGAACATCTTCTTTCGCGAGCGCTGCCAGGGCATGCGTGGCCGCCAGCTTCATTTCTTCATTGATAGTGGTGGCGTGAACGTCGAGGGCTCCGCGGAAGATAAACGGGAATCCCAGGACATTGTTGACCTGGTTGGGATAGTCGGAGCGTCCCGTCGCCATAATGATGTCGTCGCGTACGGCACGGGCTTCGTCGTAGGTAATCTCGGGATCGGGATTCGCCATGGCGAAGACCACCGGCTTAGGAGCCAGCGAGGCAATCATCGCAGGCGTGAATGCGCCCTTCTTGGAAAGGCCGAGCAGTACGTCGGCGCCCTTCGCCGCATCGGAAAGCGTCCGCATCGACGTTTCTTTGGCGAAGCGCTCCTTGTAGGGATTCATTCCCTCCTTGCGGCCCTTGTAGATGACGCCTTTGGTGTCAACCAGCGTAATGTTCTCGCGCTTTACACCCATGCAGACGTAGTGCTCAGCGCAAGCGATGCCGGAGGCTCCGGCGCCGTTGACGACCACCTTGATCTGGTCCATGCGCTTGCCGGTCAGCTCCACGGCATTCACCAGCGCCGCGCCGGAGATGATCGCGGTGCCGTGTTGGTCGTCGTGGAAGACGGGAATTTTCATCGTCTTTTTCAGGGTCTCTTCAATGTAAAAGCACTCTGGCGCTTTGATGTCTTCGAGGTTGATGCCGCCAAAGGTGGGCTCCAACAGTTGGCAGGTCTTGATGATCTCATCGGGATCATGAGTGCCGAGTTCGATGTCGAAAACGTCGATGTCGGCGAATCTCTTGAACAAGACACCTTTGCCTTCCATGACCGGCTTGCCGGCCAGGGCGCCAATGTCGCCGAGTCCCAGCACGGCGGTGCCGTTGGTCACCACCGCGACCAGGTTGCCCTTGGCGGTGTACTTGAATGCGTCTTGCGGGTTCTTCTCGATCTCGAGACAGGGATCGGCAACACCCGGTGTGTAGGCGAGGCTTAGATCGCGCTGGGTGAGACAAGGCTTAGTGGAAACGACCTCTATTTTTCCCGGCCGTGACCCAAAGTGGTAGTCGAGAGCATCCTGTTTAGTAATTGCCATAACGGCCTCCGAACGAATCTGCGTAGTTTGTGCGAGTGGGAACAACAACTCCGGCGCGATTACAACCGCAAAAGCCTACCTGAGGAGTTGCCGGCAACAAAATGAAATCGCTTTGAACAGGCACGCGCCTTCGACAATGGACCCACACGAATTCCTGAGAGCTGAACGAGACTCTCTACCAGGAAATCATGGGCTTGTTCCGAAGGCGGAACTAGTGCGAAGGTCACATGGGATTGTGAGGGAAGGCACAAAACGGTCGATAGCGTGCTCGGTGCGAAGGAGGAAACACGGAGAGAGGATAGATGGCGGTATAATCGCGGCATGGCGCCGGTCATCCACATGTCGGAAGCGGAAGCCGCCAGCGACTTCGCCTCGGTGCTGGCTCGTGTTCGCGCAGGCGCGGAGGTGGTCATCGAGAGCGAGGGCGGCAAACTGCCGCTGGCGGTGATTCATTCCCCGGCTCCGCCCCGCCGCTCCATCTCCGAATGTATTGCGCTGCTACCCGAAGACTCGACGGCAGTCATGGACGCCGACTTCGCCAAGGATGTCGAGGCCGCGATCGCGAGCCATCGTGAACCGCTCGAACCGCCCGCATGGGACTGATCCTCGATTCCAGTGTGCTGATTGCAGCCGAACGCCAGGGGCAGAATGCGCGGCAGATGCTCGCTAACCTCTCCGGCCCAGCAGGGGACACCGAAATCGCAATCTCAGTGGTGACGCTAATCGAAGTGGCCCATGGCGCGGCCCGTGCCGACACACCACAGCGAAAAGCTAAGCGGCAGCAGTTCATTCAAGAGTTGCTCACGGCCATGCCCATTCATCCCATCACAGTCCCCGTTGCGCTTCGCACCGGACAGATCGACGGCGAGAACCAAGCCAAAGGTGTCCGACTTCCGCCCTCCGATCTGTTGATCGGGGTGACTGCCCTGGAACTCGGTTATAGCGTCGGTACTGCCAACCTTCGCCACTTCGAGATGATACCTGGTCTCAAGATCGTCTCCCTGTGAGGCCTATCCGGGAGAATGGAGTCTCAGCCCTGCCTTCATGCCCGCAATAACAGCCCCACAATGCTAGCCGACATCAAGTTCGCCAGCGTGCCTGCGATCATGGCTTTGAAGCCGAGTTGTGCCAAGTCGCTTCGTCGATTTGGCGCCAGGCTGCTGAGGCCGCCGATTATGATGCCGATGGATCCCAAGTTCGCGAATCCGCAGAGCGCAAACGTGGCGATGGTGAATGATCGCGGATCGAGTGCTGCCTTCTGCGCGCTCAGCATGGTGTAGGCGACCAACTCATTCAGCACCATGCGCGTGCCCAGCAGATTTCCAATGGCGAGACAGTCATGCCACGGTATGCCGATCAGCCACGCGACCGGCGCGAAGATCACACCGAAGATCGACTCCAGCTTCGACGGGAACCAGGGGAAACCGTGCAGCGCGAGGAAGTTGTGCGTTCCGCCGAGAACGCCGTCGAACAGCGCAATCAGGGCCAAAAATGAAATCAGCATTGCCGCCACGTTCAATGCGAGATACAGACCGTCGGTCGTACCTTTCGC
This sequence comes from uncultured Acidobacteriaceae bacterium, assembly GCA_963721155.1. Taxonomy (GTDB): domain Bacteria; phylum Acidobacteriota; class Terriglobia; order Terriglobales; family Acidobacteriaceae; genus Bog-257. The sequence continues at coordinate 94,560 of CAVRID010000016.1, forward strand.
GGCGGCGTCCAGAACATTGCTGGCGCGCTCGCCAAACTCGACGGAATCGATCTTCGCTTTACCGGCGGTCAGCGGCTTTTCGGTCTCCGGCACCAGCATCTTGGCAATCAGGATGGTTCCCGGGGCGGTCATGATCACCGCCCCTAACAGGTGCCGCGCCTCGATGCCAAGAAGAATGTACGCGCCCAGCATCGCGCCGGAAACATGCGCCATGCCGCTGGTCATGATGGTCATCAGCTCGGAGCGCGTCACTTTGGACAGGAACGGACGAATCGTCAGCGGCGCTTCCGTGATTCCCATGAAGATGCTGGCCGCGACATCCAGTGATTCGACGCCACTTGCGCCCATAAAGCGCATCATGACTTTTGCCAGTTGGCGGATGATGAACTGCATCACGCCGTAGTGATAGAGGATAGAGAAAAACGCCGCGATGAAAATGATGATAGGCAGAACCTGGAAGGCGAAGACCACGCCGAAGCGTGAGAGTTTGGCGCCGAACTCGCCAAAGACGAACTGCGATCCGGCGAAGGAATAACTGAGAAGCCGCTCGACCGCGTCGCCTGCAATCGCCATGGCGCGCACGCCGAAGCTGACGCGAAGCACCAGGATGGCGAAGATAAACTGGAGCCCCAGTCCGACGAAAACCGTGCGATAGCGGATGGCCTTCCGGTCAGTCGAGAAGAGGTAGGCAGAAAGCAGGATCGCGAGGATGCCCAGCACGCCGGTCAGACGCGCCATGCGGACTCCGGGGTGGGAGGCAGATCAAGAAAGCGCCGCGCGAGTCGATCGTAAGAAGCTTTGTTGGTGGTAGCCCCCGCATTTATGCGGGGGAGAAGCGCTTTAGCGCTCCGGAGAACAATTCTCTTTTGATCGCGCGCTTTAGCGCTGGGAATCGAAAAGACTAGGGCTAAAGCCCATTTCAAAATCGATCTCCTTTCCGCTCGACTAAAGTCCAGCTTCCCCCTGCTGAAGCAGGGAGCTCCCACCGAAAGCGTTCCCCAGAGTTCTTCCAAGGCCTGCTCATCCGTGCCGCTTGACCTTTTATCTCCGTCCGGTTTTGGCATGGGACATCGCGTGGTCACGGGAGCGGGTTCCAGCGGCGAAACGCGGCACTCTGCTAACGGTTTCCATTGGATCGATCGTCCGCCGGCGCGCCAAATTCGCGCACGATCTCGACGCTGGCGCTGGTGCCGACCCGGTTGGCGCCGGCGTCGATCATGTCCATGAACTGCGCTGCGGTGCGAATACCGCCTGCGGCTTTCACACCGACTTTGAGTCCCACCACGCCGCGCATTAATACCACGTCAGCGGCTGTCGCGCCCGAATCGGCGAAGCCGGTAGAGGTCTTCACGAAATCCACGCCTGCTTCCAGCGCCAGCGAGCAAGCCAGGATTTTCTCCACCTGGTTCAACAGGCAGTTCTCGAGAATCACCTTCAGGATGGCTCCGCGGCCATGCGAGAGTCGAACCATACTCCGCATTTCGTGTTGCACCAACACCCGGTCGCCCGACTTCAGTGCACCAATGTTGAGGACCATGTCCAGCTCATGGGCGCCGTTGCGCAAGGCGGCTTCAGCTTCGGTCAGCTTGGTGAGTGTGAGATTCGCGCCGAGGGGAAAGCCGACCACCGTGCCCACCTTCACGGGCGAGCCGTGCAGTCGCGCCGCAGCCACGGCAACGTTCGCGGGATTCACCATGACCGCGTGAAAGCCGTAACGCGCGGCCTGGTCGCACAACGCGATGATCTGGTCGCGAGTGGCATCGGGCTTAAGCAAGGTGTGATCGATGAGGTTGGCTGCGCTATGCCAATCGCTCACGAGACTGGCCGGTGCACCGATTACGACAGGAGAGTTCACGGACATGAGCACCAGAGATTCTATCCCGATTCGGGGCCGGACTCCAGCACACAAATATCCGGCAAATTACGATAATGCTCGGCATAGTCCAGCCCGTATCCCACCACAAACTCGTCGGGAATCTCGAAACCAACGTAGTCCCCGTGGATGGGCTCGGTGCGCCGCGACACCTTGTCCAACAGCGCCGCAATCTTCAGCGACTTCGGCCGGTGCGCGCGCAGCATGTTTTGGATGTAGGTCAAGGTCACGCCGGTGTCCAGAATATCTTCCACCAGAATGATGTTGCGGCCCTCCATCGAGCGGTCGACATCTTTCACCAGCTTGACCTCGCCACTCTGCTGCTTGGCGTTGCCATAGCTCGACACTGCGATGAAATCGAAGCTGACGTCGAGCGTGATCTGTCGCGCCAGGTCGGCAAGAAAAATGGTGGCGCCCTTCAGCACTCCGATCAGCACAACCGGCTCGCCGGCAAAATCGTGGCTGATGCGCTGCCCCATCTCGGCCACCTTCGCCGCAATGCGTTCGCGCGTGATCAGCACTCGGAGCTTGTCCACCGGCATTCCGCCTGAGAAGGGATGGAGAAATCTGGATGGTAGAGAATAGCGGGGAGGGAAACTCAACTCATGAGTGAGCGGCGGGTCGGAGTAAGGTCATCTCGAATTGGTTTCGACTGGCAAACCGCTCGCCCGAGAAACGTCCTAAGATCGATATCCTCGTCTCGTAATGATATCGAAAAAGCAGTTCTAAAATGTCAGACGACTTAACTCCATGACCCCGTTCCGCAGAGAGGCGACGCAGTAGTTCGGCAATTCCATATTTGGCCGAGTCCACTCAAATAACATGTCCGCCGCCGACGGAATCAGATCGTTCCAATTGTCCCTGGTTCTTTTGTAGTCGGTTTCTTCTTCTACGGCGTGTACATTCGGCAGACAAAGAATCCATGTCTCGATGTTGCGTTTTGGAACCAACCGAGCGACTTGCTCTGTTTCGTGAATGATCGGTTTACCACTATCCTTCAACACCTGATCGAGTTGCCTTAGCCTGTCCTGAACCGTATGGTTATCTGCATCGACTACGGCGATCAGTGCAGTCTTAGCTTTAGCTTGACGAGCCCGATATGCAATTACTTCCTCAATAAACCGTTTCCGCACCCATTGTTCGGCACTCCCTTTGCCCGATGGAGAAGGTAAAATTGTAGCAGCGTGGGCCAGTCCGCATCTCTTGAGATACCTGTAGAGGAGCATCCGCTGATGATCATCTTCTAGCAAGACTATGACCCTTGAAGGTTTACTCATCCTCCCACCCTCGAGCGATTAGTTCTGAGGGCTGTAAATCGACGTTGGGATCGGCCTTGAACTTCTCCGTTCGCACGTTGCCGTTCTCCTCACGAAAGAAACGCAATCCGTGTTTTGAAGCCCATTGATTCAGCAGTTCCGGGTGATGGGAGATCAGAATGAGCTGACCTTTATGATCCTCTACCGCCGCTTCAGCCGCCAGAAGCCATGGCTGTATTTCCCTCAAGGAGATAAAGTTGTCGGGCTCATCGATAAACACCGTACGTCCCTTAGCAATAACGAAATGGAGGATCATGTATAGGCATAGAAGGCACCGCTGGCCCTCTGAAAGCTCCGATATTGAGTAACTAGCTCTCCTTTTTCGGGGGGCTGTAAAATCAGCCCAAAGTTTCCGCGTGCCGTCTTCCTCAGAGGCGAACCTCAAATTCTGGAATCCGCCCAGTACTTCCCTCACGGAGTTGACGAACTTCACATTATCGTCTGGGTAATCTTGCACCAAGTGACGGTACCAGCCCGCAAAGTTCTCGAGTTCGTCATCGGGTTCTTGCTCCTCCTTATCGGCGCTCTCGTCCATGGCGCCTTGATATGCATCGATTCGAAAACAATGAAGAGACTCCACCCACTGAACAAAGCGATGCACCTCTGGCTTACTCAATTGTGATAGGTGTAATGCGGATTTGGTCGTCCGAAATGGTACAGCCATTGCTTCGTCGCTGTTTTGGAAAAAGCGAATCTCTCCATTCGAAAGTTCAAACACCGGCGTGCCGGACACTGTCAGTCGTTCCAGACTGACCGACTGCTGCCTTGTTTCCGCCGCAAACCGGATTTCAACTCGGTATTCATACTTTTGGTTGTCCAGGAGAGCTTCAATCTCTAAAAGCTGGAGAGGAAGATCCAGCCATCGAGTCCGCGTGGACTGCGTGAACGGATTCTCATCGCCCTTAACAAACTGCTTGAGGTAGTGAATCGCACCAAGCAGGGACGATTTGCCGCTCCCATTTGGGCCGAGCAGCAGTTGCTTCTGCTGCGGCCGGTAATCGAAATTGACGAAGCAGCGGAAGTTGTCGATGTGGATCCGGGTCAGCATGGCTTCATATTATACGGCGACCTCCCTGAGTGGCCACCTGGTGCCCAGGTTCCCGCCCTTCGGTCGGGCCAACCTGGGCCCACCGCAGTCGTCAATCTGGAAAGTCCAGGTTCGGTTCCCGTCAACCCGAGTCTTCCTCTGCCCAGGTTATTGTCCAAGAGATGCCCAAAAAAGACGTGCGCGAGCCTGGACCGCTAAAGGCCATCTACTAGCGACGAGAATAAATATCCCTTCTCCGCACCTTAGTGTTTGACTTATTCTCGAAGTCATCGTAGTGTTGCTCATCTTTACTCCTTGCTGTACATGGGTATATCGAACTCGGGTAGCACTAGAGTGCTTTTCGGGAGCGGCCACTTTTCCTTCTTACGTCTGCCCCTCCTATAGCAGTGTGCGGTCCTAATACGACTTTGGGCCAGTTGTACTGCGAATCATGCAACCAGTGCGTAAGGAGGAAGTGATGTCGATAAACCCAAAATTGATGTGCACCTGCGGCGAGCTTTTCCGGAGGATATTCTGGTCAGGCGGTCGAGCCGTGAAAACGCAATTTCGGAATGCCGTGATTTTGCTATGCGGCATAGCGGTAATAGGAGTACTGTCTGGAACCCTGCGCGAGATAACCACGGTGGCAGTGGCGCAGGAACACCCATTTTCCTCCAAACTAGTTGTTGTACCGCAGAACCCGTTCGTGACCAACAACGGGCAAATGCCACCGGCCTCGCAGTACTCGGGACCGTTCTTCAAGCTCAGCCACAATTGGCCACAGAAATCACTGGGTCCGCTCACTAACGCTCCGTGGTCACAAGCCATTGGCGGTAAAACGATCAATCAGCAAAATGCAGCGGCCTACGTAGCGGCGTTGAAACAATACGTAAGCGCGAACGCCCGGCAATTGGTGCTCGATTATGCCAACTGGGACGCCGACAAGGCGCATTGGTATACGGAACCGTGGCTGGGATCCATCCGCGAGAGCATCCACGGGACCTACTCAGCCAGTCAGTTTGGGAATACCAGCTTTCCTGGCACGGGCTTGACACAATTGTTTGATACCAACGTGCTCACCTACTACGACGAGCGGGCCGCCTACACCCTCTATAAGGTGTGGGGAACCAATGCCATGAAGCCGAACGTCAAGACCACAGATTTTCAGTTTGAGGAAGGTTCGGTAGTGGTCAAGGCAGCCATGTTTTGTTCCGACAACCCTAAAGTGCAGACCAACTGGTGGCCGGTAACCAACGGTGCAGCCATGTGGCCGCTGTATGTGCCGATACCGCAAACCCAACCGCTGGCCCCGCCGTCGCCACCGAGCGTGGCCAACGGCTACCTGATGCAGTTCGACATCATTGTCAAAGACTCGGTCTCCGCGCCCAAGACCGGTTGGGTCTTTACCACCCTCGTCTACGACGCCAATGCCAGCGGCGATGCGTGGGACAAGATGGTGCCGTTGGGCGTGATGTGGGGCAACGATCCGGGAGTGACTACGAGCGCTTTGCTGGAAACCTGGATTAACCCCAGTGCTCCCACGTATTCAACGCAGACGCTGGGCTGGGGCGGACGCCTCTCGGGTCCAAACGACGGCGCCCGAAACGACATTCAAGTGGCTGGAAAAACCATGACGAATGAGCCCGATTCCTCGTGCATGAGTTGCCACGGGCCGGCGGAATGGCAACCCCAGAAGCACGCCATGTTGTCGTTCCTCTTGCCTTCGTTTCCCATTCCTCCCCCAGGGTCAATCAAACTCTGCGGTAAGCAGAGTAACCTGATCTGTTCGCCGGCGCCGGGGTCCTCGGATTGGTCGCGGTGGTTCCAGGACCGCAACGGAACTGAGCCCCAGGATCCCAATACTGGCTCAAACGCAACTGACTACGACATGGTGTTCGCTTTTAAGACGCTCCCTGCGTGGTGGAAAGCCATGGGGCCAGCGAATACAGCAACACCACTCGGGTTGCTCCCGCTGCGAAACGGTTTCAATCAATACAGCGGTGCTCCGCTTAAGCCAAGTCATTAGGTTGAATGCGACGCGAGGTAGCCCGAAAATCTGGACCGGGCCGCCTCTGGTGTCCGGAAGACAGACCATGGAGTGTTTCCGATATGGACAGCAACCACCTTGTGCAGGAAGTTCTCGATTTCTGGTTTGGTTCGCCGGACTCGGCAGAACTGGGCAGCCGTCGTCCGATTTGGTTTCAGTCAACCGATCAATTTGATCAGGAGATCAGACAGAAGTTTTTTGAAGCCAACCGGCTTGCCGCCAGCGGAGAGTTGGACGATCTAAAGCAGACGCAGATGGGAACCCTGGCGTTGATCATATTGCTGGATCAGTTTTCGCGGAATATTTTTCGCGGGGCAGCGGCAGCCTTCGCCAACGATCCCCGAGCCCGGGCCCTGACGGAGTACGCACTCGAAAAAGGTTTCGACAAGAATGTCCTGACAGTCCAGGGACTTTTTTTCTATCTCCCTTTTGAACACGCTGAAGATTTGGGATTGCAGGACCGCAGCGTGAAACTGTTCGTAAACCTTGGCGATGCAACCTCTCTGCAGTACGCCATCTGTCATCGCGATCAGATTATTCGGTTTGGCCGTTTCCCGGACAGAAACAAAGCGCTGGGACGCACCAGCACGAAAGCCGAAGAGGAGTTCTTGAAGAAACCTTTCTGCTGAGCCCCGGAGGGAGCGTCCAGGCTGGTTCACCGGGCAAAGTCATGGCTGATGCGCTGGCCCATCTCGGCCACCTTCGCCGCAATGCGTTCGCGCGTGATCAGCACTCGAAGCTTGTCCACCGGCATTCCGCCTGAGAAGGGATGGAGAAATCTGGATGGTAGAGAAAGCGAGGAGGAAACTCAACTGAACATTGCTAACTTGGATGGTAGAGAAAGCCAACGCAATCTCAACCAGGTATGAGCGTGCGGACCTTGGACCATTTGGCGTACTGGACGATAGAAAGGTCTGCGCAAATCCCTGATTGGAGACGCAGTTGAGTAAGACACTTTAGTGGTCTTGACTAGCAAACACTTTCGTAAGAAACTCTGCCCTCCATTTTCGTGATTACCAGGGAAATTCAAGAAACGGACTGGAGGCATCGCGATGGTGCGGACCGTCATTTGGTTGATTCTAGCTTTCTGTTCTGTGTTTGCGTTCAACTCGGCTGCTGCCGACCATCCGGCATCTCCGGCTTCAGCACCGCACGAGGTTTTCGCTCCCTACTGGACGGCCGAGCCGGGCTGGGATACGGATTTTCAAATGCGGAATGCCTTGCCTTCAGCGTCGCTCCGCAAATAGTCGATCAACCAGGCACGTATGGTTCGGCCATGCTCCGATTCACCTCACCTCATTACAAGAACCTCCACACAGCGGTGATGATCCACGAGATGGGGCAGCCAATCGGGTACCACATCGATGCGTTTGCCCCAGACCCTCAATATAGCTTTGGAAGCCGGGAGGGCATTTGGTGGCTCCCAAGGCCCGGCACCAAGGACAACCTGATCATTGCCAACAGCAGTGACAAGGCGAATCAGGGCCGGTTATTTCTTTATGACTCGACAGGAAAGCCTTGGGTCCGAGATATACATCTTGCGCCTAGGCAAACAGTGCGACTGGTCGTTGGTGACTTGGTACGGAACGCGGGATTTAGTGGGACGTATGGAGGGATAAGATTCGAAGTTGCGGAAGGGGCGGGTTACATTGATACGGTTCACTTCATGTACGACGAAACCGCTGGATTCTCGGCCCTCATGAAGATGTTCGACCACGACCCATCCGCCAAGCTGGAAGAACGTGTGTGGGGCGGAAACACGATCTGGACCACAAGGGCCCCGATGCTTGCGCTGCAGGAGCCAGATCCGGCGTTGGCCTTTCCGGCTGGGACGAGACTGCAACCGAGAGTTCTGGTTCGAAACACAACTTCACGTGTGCTGGTTGCCAATGTCAAGCTGACCTGGCGCGGCGAGTCGAAGCAAGGCGTTCTGAAATTAGCTGCGCTCCAACTTAGGCCGTTCGAAACGCATCTTGTGGATGTCGGGGCGCTGCAGCAATCTAAGCAGATTCCGAGCGACGCCCATTGGGCATTGGTGGAAATTAGTAGCCCAGGCAAGCCCGACGATTTGATGGCCATCGCATCCAGCTACGACAGTACCGGTCGGTATGGCGCACAAACACCCTTTTCTGATCAACTGGCAGACCGGTGGGTTGGCGGTGAGTGGCAGGTGGACGCAACGCATAACACCATCATCGCCGTGACCAATGCGGGGCACAGCGCCACTGAAGCGGTGCTGACCTTCCACTACAATCATGGCCAGGACGGTTACGAAATTCGCAGGACCATCGCGGCTGGCGACCAGCTTTGGCTGAATCTTGGCGACACCATTCATGGTAGGGTTCCGGACAATCAAGGACGGACATTCCCCCCGGAACTGACTTCCGGAACCTATGATCTCCGGGAAACCGACGGAGCAGGCAACCCGAGTCTCTTTGAGGGCAAGTTCATCGTCGATAAGACCTACGGGCATCTGGCCTACGGTTGTCTCCATTGCTGCGGATATACCGCCACCGAGATGCTGGCCAACCCAGAGCAGCTCGGCTGTCCAAGGGCAGGACCTGCTCAGTGTACAGGCCTACGACGCATGCTTTGATGACTGGACTCCTGTGACCGGTCACTTTAGCGGCTGGGACTCAGGGAACCACTCCGTCGCGATGCTTTCCTCAAACCAGATTACCGGCATGGGCGTCGGCTCAACTGACGCATTTGCCTCTGGACAACTGCTAAACTCGGGGCCCCCTCGGCACTGCCCGATGCACCAGTACAACCCGGCAACACCCACGAACGTGCGCACTGTATATCAAGTTGAACCTCTGTGCATAAATGGTAACTGCACAATTGATCAGGGTCAGGACGGAACAGGCGGTCTAGACTCTTGCGCTCAGTTAACGGGATTCGGACGTGGTTGGGTCCGGTATGTGAATGACCAGCTACAATTTCAAGACGGTTCACCGGTGAATGTGTCGGGGCTTGTCGTGGCTGACACTATAAACATTGCAACGCCCAACGGACTTGGGGTGTCGGGAACAGAGACTGGACAGGCCATCACTACAGGAAACGGTGCCTGGCAGGACAAGTACTACGTCTGCACGACCGCATGCTTTGGTTCGAGTGCCAATGCCGGTGCAACGCAAAGTTGGACTTGGAATGGTATTGCGGTGCCCCCTGTTAACGGAGCGGTTTACGCGTGTTCGTACATAACGATAGACGGTAAGTGATTCCATGATCCGTTTGATTGTGTCGGTGGTGCTAATGGCGTCGGCCGCCAGTGCGGCCTGCTTGGGGAACCTCAACGGCGTTGTTACGCGATTCACATTTCAGGGCGGCTCCCGAGTCGAGGCAGCCCTGGCATTTGGCAGCGAGACGGGTCTTTGTCTGGGCATGCGTAACCTCCCGCGCGCAGCATTCGTCGAGCAAGTAAACTTTGATATCCGGGAGGAAAGTCCTGCGCAAATACTGAGAGCGATCTTCGCGGATCAAGAAATTCAAATTAGCATGTCCAAGGGGATTGTTAGCATCTTTCGAGCTCCAAGCACGGCTTCTCTTTTTGATAGGCCGATCGGTAACTTCACAGTTACCCGAGCTTCACTTCAGACTTTGTCCGTAGGTATCAGATTGCGACTGGAGCATGAACTTCACCCAGAGATTCAGGGTTTTGCTGGCAGGTTTGCTGCGGGCGATGAAGCGGACTTGGTGGGCCCTTTCGACGAGCGGGGGGCGACTGTCGCACAACTCTTAGATCTAATTGTATCTAGCTCGAGAGGGGCAAGCTGGATTGCGCTTGTACCAGACCAGGCGGCGATCATATCAGTTCCACCACACATGTGGGTTGTTCTCGAATATGATCGTCCTACTTCAGATTACAAAGCTTTGTTGGGAGAGGCTGCATCCAATTATCCAGAAGAGAAAACTACAAAGTGACGGCGGGTGGTCGTGTCCGCCACTCTTTCGCCTTGAGACTATGCGTCACCCGAACCTGTGACCTTTGCCGCAGACGTTTCCTGTCAGATGCTGCCTAATGGCACGCAGACTCTTTATTCGCTAGGCACTGGGCAGTTGTCAGTAGTCAGTAGTCGGTTGTCAGTTGTCAGTGTAGACGGCCGACAATCCCCACCCTCCCGTTCTTACTCTTTGCCTTTGCCCTTCCAGTCGATGATGTTCGTCAGTTGCCAGGGATTTTTGCGCAGGTTGATTGATACCTGCCCGTCGGAATCGACACCCAACTGGGCCGCCGGGTACAACACTCCCGCGCTCTTGTTCTTATCCTGGTCATTGATCTCGATCTCGCCTGCGGTCAGGTCGTACGCCTGCGACTGGGTGTCGCGGTAGGCTTCGCGGAAAGCAATGCGGCGGTTGGTAACGAAACGGATTTTGCGACCGGTCGGGGTGGGGATCACAATTGCGTAGGCGAGATCATAGCCCACGGTGCCGGGTATCTGGATGCGGCCGGCAGACTTCATCTTCGACAGTGCCTTCACTAGCGCTTCGTTCCCGCCTTTTTGAAAGGCATCCTTCAGGACGGCCCGGTCTTCAGGCGTGGAGAACTGGTTGATGATCACCTTGATGCTGCCAATATTTCCCATCTGCGTGCTGGTCCCGCGGGCCGTGGCATCGATGGTTTCGACTTGGGCAGCCGCAAAACCAGAAAGCGCCGCAGCGACCGCCGCAACACACAAGGCGCTTCTGAGAAGTTTCCGTTCCTTATTCATGTTCGTTTCCTTTTCATCCCGCACGGTTTCATTTGCCGGGGCGTCCCGAGTAAAAACAATTCCGCAAGTTATTCCCAGCGGCTCATTCTTGGGCAGCACCCCACCGATCGATAGCCTAGCCGCACCCTCGCTGCCTGGCGCGCCGGCAAGTTGCCACGGCGTTTGCCAGTGACCGCGCCGATCGGATTATCATAGATCTGCAGGTCCATACTGAACAAATTCCTGATTCCTGAACGAGGCTGGCTTGAAAACACTCCTGATTACCGTTGCCGTCGGTTTTGCATTCTTCGCACTCACAACCATCACCGCGCAAACTCCTCCGCCGGAGGCGGGTCTGACGGCGAATCCAGTCTTCCAGAAAGACTGCGCGAAATGCCACGGTAAAACCGCCGAGGGCCGCCATTTCGGCGGGCCTTCGCTTGTCACCGAAAAGACGACTTCGGCCTCAGCTGACGATCTGCACAAAATCATTACCGATGGCAAGGGACACATGCCCAAGTACGGCGGTAAGCTGACGCCGGAAGAGATTGATACGTTGGTTCTGCAGATCAAAGCTCTGGAAAAGAAATAGCCAGACGATTCGTGTTGTTGCTGGCGCTGGCTCGCAACCGGACTAAGGAGCCTCTGATTAAATTATTCGAAGTCCCGCAGGGGCTAAAGCCCTGCGGCATTTTTAAGGCACCTACGGACGGCCTGAAGAGACTGTGTCGCGACCTCGGCTCGGTTTGCGGCAGTGGAGTGAAGCGGGCAAGAACCAGCCCCGAATGGGGCGAAAGATCTTAGCCCAGCGCTTCAGCGCTGGGTGGGGTGGGAAATGAGATCGAGTCCCGGGGACGGCAGAGGTCGCGACACAGTCTCTGAAGGCCGTCCCTTTCAAAACTACGACTTAATCAGAGCTTCCTTAACGACAAAGCATCCCGGCAAGAAAGTCTTATAAGCGACTGCTCCCGCCGCTGTTATCATGCCGTTTCCTGAAACTTTGATCTGACCTGGCATTAAGGAGTCTGCATGAAGCACAGCCGCCGGTTTTTCTTGCTGACTTTCGCTTTAGTCGTCGCGCTGATTGGACCAGCGACTACAACTGCAGCCACCCGCCCCGCGGTTTCCAACTCCAACGAGGCCCGCACCGAGCGCTACTTCCAAAGCATTCGCAACAATCCCAACTTGCTCCTGCCCTTTCTGCGGGAGATGCCCAAGGGAGGCGACCTGCACAATCATCTCTCGGGCGCCATTTATGCGGAGTCGCTCATCCAGTGGGGAGCGGACAGCCAGGACTGCGTAGATACAAAGACTATGACGATAATCGCCGGTCCGTGCGGTACCACCATTCCAGTCAGCACGGCCTTCGGCGATCCCGCCCTCTACGCAGCAATGATCGACGCCTTTTCCATGCGCAACTGGCAGCTATCGGGCCAGTCTGGCCACGACCATTTCTTCGATACCTTTGGAAAGTATGGACAAGCCACGGCGGGCGCTGAGGACAAAATGCTGGCCGAGACCGCCGCTCGCGCCGCATCGCAACACGAGGTGTACCAGGAGTTGACGATCACGCCGACCGGCAAGGACCTGGACAGACTTGCCGAATCCGTTGGCTGGGATGATGACTTCGCCCGGCTGCAACAAAAGTTGCTCGATGGCGGGTTGCCCCAGATTCTGGCGACCGCAAGCCAGCAACTCCAAGCCGCCGAGGCGGCTCGCGACAAACTGCTTAACTGCGGCGTACCTAAAGCCGATCCGGGATGCCAGATCACCCAACGTTTCCTCTTCCAGGTGGGGCGAGGCCGATCAAAAGAAATCGTCTTCGCAGAGATTCTGTCGGGCTTCCTGTTGGCGGGCGCCGACCCAAAGCTGGTTACTCCTAATCCTCACTTCGTAAGCCTGAACCTGGTGATGCCGGAAGACTGGTACGTTCCCATGCGCGACTTCCCGTTGCAAATGCGCATGCTGAATTACCTACACGAACGTTATCCTCACGTCCACATTACTTTGCACGCCGGCGAGTTGGCCGCGGGGCTGGTTCCTCCGGAAGGTCTGCAGTTTCACATCCGCGATTCAGTCGAGACCGGCCACGCCGAACGCATCGGACACGGCGTTGACGTGATGAACGAAAGCCGCCCCTTCGAACTTCTGCAGGAAATGGCTGACCGCAACGTGATGGTGGAGATCTGCCTCACCAGCAATGACGTCATCCTCGGCGTGCGCGGGCCGCAGCATCCGCTGAGCGAATACATTCGCGCCGGCGTGCCGGTGGCGCTGGCAACTGATGATGAAGGGGTCGCCCGCTCCGACATGACCCTCGAATACCTGCGAGGCGCTGAGGACCAAAATCTCAGCTACCTGCAGTTGAAGAAGATGGCGCGCACCAGCCTGGAGCACGCCTTCATCGGTGGCCCAAGTTTGTGGAGGGACGGCAAAGCGTTCATCGCAGTCAAGGAATGCGCAAGCGACAAGGCAGCCGCAACGCAACCATCGGCCGTATGCCAGAAGTTTCTCGATGCCAGCGAGAAGGCGCATTTGCAATGGAAGCTGGAAACCGAGTTTCGGCAGTTTGAGGCGAAGCCCTGGACGGTTCCCGGGAATCGCAATTCCGCGGCAGGGAGATCAACGTCGTCCGCTCGCGGGGGCGAACCCAGGTAGCAATCCGATTGTTAAGACTTAAGTGCTATAAACTTGGGTAAAACAGCCAAAACTTAAGTGACGACGATAAAACCACTATATGGCCACTAAGCAGGATGGCCATTGCGTGCGTTTGCTGGCCCGTAGGCGAGACTTTGCCGTTCTCGGTAAGGGAAAGTTCATCCGAGCGGACAGATGACCTCCAGAGGGCGTTTAAACGCAAAAATCAAGCGCTTTACTTTGTCGCGTGGTTTCCCAATATGGGAGGAATTGGAAGAAGAGTAAGAATTAAGCAGAGGAAGACGGTCGAAGTTCGAACCCCCTCGTCCCCGAAGAAATCGGAACCCTCGGTTCCGACTCCCCGATAAAGCTCACAAATGACGGCGTCGCGGCGGGCAGGCGTGTCGAGTCTTGTTCGCACATCATCACCCGACCATATCGAGCCGTTGGCGGAAGTACTGCTTCCAACTTTCTGGCAATGCGGCCACACGCAGAGCACGCCGCACCGAATTCACCTCGTCATCTCCATATCTCTTTGCGATATATAAGCGGGTGATGTCCGAAACAGAAACACTATTTGAGTCTTGAGCAATCACTTTCGATCTCGTCACCGGCGCCGACCTCTCCCTCGCGGGTGACGGCAAGGTAAAAGCCCGTTCGCCCGCTCGCCAGAAATCGTTTGACCATGTCATCGGACTGAAATCTCACGCCCAGTTTGTAACAAGGAAGGCGTGGCTGGGTCACGATCACTTCCGCAGAACCGATGGAGAATTGATCGCCGATATGGACCGAGTCTTCGTGCAATCCGTCGGTGGTAAAGTTCTCTCCGAAGATGGCCGTCGGCAACTCCCGGCCCGGCAGTTCCCTTCTCCAATAGTCATAGTGTGCGACCGGGTAGCAGTAAACAGCCTTGTACTCTCCCCCGTGGACGGTGAGGTCTGCCTGACGGTCGCCGTCTAGATTGAGCTTGCGCAAAGCGACGCGGCCTTCAACCGGGTGCTTGAAGATCCCCGTGGTCACGATTCTTCCGTGCCAAGTCACTTCTCGCGGGAGCCCTGTACTCACCGAGATCAGCTTCATCTGTGCTCGTCCTTTCTATCGTGCTTTCTCCCAAGTCTCCCACAATTGTCGAGAATGTACCGGCGTCGCACCGGGTGCGCGCATCCTTTCGCTGCCTTTGCGAAAGGGTGGGAACGAGAAACTACAAAGCCACATGGGATTAGTTTGATTGGTGCGAGAGCGGTTCTGACAAATGGCTCCTACCCTTCACACTAAACATGCGCGAAAGGATAGGCACCGGGCGCGAACGAGTTAAAGTAGATGAGGCTGGCGTATGGACAACATTGACGATCTCCTGCGACGGGTGTTTCAGCTCGCGGAGTTCCGTCCTCATCAGCGAGAGATCATCCAGGACGTCCTGAGCGGCAACGATCTGGTCTGCGTGATGCCGACCGGCGGCGGCAAGAGTCTCTGCTTCCAGCTTCCCGCGGTCGCGCTGAACGGGCTCACCGTGGTGGTATCTCCCCTGATCTCCCTGATGGCAGACCAGGTAAAACAACTTCAGACGCTGAATGTTCCGGTTCTGTTCATGAATAGCTCGCAGAGCCACGAGGAACAGCGCAAGGTTTTCGCGGAGCTGAAGAAAGGTTTTGCGGGTCTGCTGTACGTCGCTCCCGAACGATTCGCGGCGCCATCGTTCCAGCGCATACTCCCAGAACTGAAAGCCGCGACTGTTCGTGGTGGACGAAGCCCATTGCCTCAGCTTCTGGGGACACGACTTCCGCCCCGAATACATGCGGCTGGCTGAGGTGCGCGAGCAATTGGGATCGCCGGTCACTATGGCCTTGACGGCTACTGCCACTCCAACAGTGCGCGACGACATCGTAAGAATGCTCAGGCTGCGGACGCCCAAGCTGCACGTCACCGGCTTCGATCGGCCAAATCTTACCTATGCCTGCCGCCGCCTCGATATGGAAGCGCAAAAGGATGAGGCGCTGCTGCATGGTCTGTCGAAGCAACCAGGCAGCGGGATTGTGTACTGTTCGACTCGCCGGCTGGTTGAGCAGCTGGCCGCATTGTTCGAAGAGCGCTGTCCCGGCCGCACGGTGCGCGCCTATCACGCCGGCATGGATGCCGAGTCACGCAAGAGGAGCCAGGAAGACTTCATGGCTCACCCCGATGCAGTGGTGGTGGCGACCAATGCCTTTGGCATGGGGATCAATAAGGCTGACATCCGCTTCGTGGTCCACTACAACATTCCCGCCAGCCTGGAAGCCTACTATCAGGAGGCAGGCCGCGCCGGACGCGACGGCCGGCCCGCGCAATGCATTTTGTATTGCAGTCCGCGCGATCGCTTCACGCAGGAATTTTTTATCGACAAGATCGGGGAAAACAATACTGTGCTTACGCCGTCGCAAGTTGAGACGTTGCAAGCTCACGCCCGACAGAAGCTTGATCAGGTATTTAACTATGCCTACAGATCGCGGTGCCGCCGCCGCGCCATTCTGGAGTACTTTGGCGACCGCACCCCCATCACCCGTTGCGCATGCGACGTTTGCCGGGGAGATGTGCGGGCCCGGCCCGCAACCACCGTCGTCGGACCGCGGCGTCGCAAGGGCCGGTCCCAAGCCCCGGTTAATCTCGATCGGTCCGACAATCGGTCTAGCGTAAGAGCGAGCCTGGCAGAGGCAGACCAGCTCGACGCGGCCGCCGAGTCAAGGTTTGAACGCCTGAGCCAGGCGCGCCTGCAATTGGCGCGCGCGCAAAAGGTGGCTGCCTTCTGCATTGCCCATAACCGGGTACTACGCGAGGTAGCGCGCACCGCCCCTGAATCGCTGGAGGCCTTGGCAAGAATCAAAGGTATTGGCCCGAACAAGGCTGAGAAGTTCGGAGCCGCATTTCTACAGGCGATTAAAGGATCGCCGTAACGGATTCGTCGAGACATCGAGCTGGCACGCGATGCGGGGCACCACCCCTCCAACAACACCACCGTGACGTAGATATGACTGGCTGTGCGTTTGCCGGGACCCGGTATGGCGGCGGACTGCGAGTTCTGCCGATACAGGAGACCCGTTGCGGCCTCGACCACGGTACGACCAACCATCAGTAGGAATTGAGGAGCTGATGGTTACTTCACTACCCGACGCCTAACCCAAGCGTGCCGCCAGGATGTCCCCGGCGCGGTCGGCAACCGCCATGATTGTTCCCACCGGGTGCGCGGGCACAATTGTCGGGATCAACGATGCATCCACGACAGCTACATTGCTCGTGCCGCGTACGATGAGGGTTGCGGGATCAACACCACCGATGCCATCGCTCAGTGCAACTGTGCCGCCATAGTGATTGATGATCAGCCGGTTAAAGTACACGCCGTCAACCGGCGCTGGTCCGGTGACGTACGTGCGGATGTCGGCCAGCGAATTCGGGTTCAGGTGGGGATGACTGGCGCCGCCGGGGCCGAATACAATCTTCAATCCCGGTTGCTTGGCGAACAGCTGGATCATGTTGAACACAGCCTGTGTCATCAGCGTGGTGTCGGCCTGGCCATCCGGCGTATCGGGCAGATAAATATTGGGGTAGTTGACATTGCCCTTGGCATCGAGAGTGATCAATCCTCGCGCCTGGGGGTTAAGCAACATCAAGAATGCTGAAAGGGTCGTGGGCCCATAGTAGGATCCACCCGGCGGGCCAGCCCCATTCGGGTTGAGGAAAATTTCCACGGCAGGGACATCGCTTCCCAGTTCGTAATTCAGGATCGATACCGGCTGATACTGCGCGTAGGGGCCACGGCCGTCATCCAGGTATTGCTGCAGGTCCGCGTTATTTCCGGTGTAGTCGCCGTAGTTGTAAGCCTGGTAGGGGACAGGCCCGTCGTAGCTGTAGGTGACCATCGTCATTACATGGTCGTACAGCCCCACCCCCACCATTGGGTTGTCGATGGAGAAAGCGGCAGGCGATTGACCGGGAAAGATCTCGGACTCGCGGCCGCGCGGACCGACCCCGCTCAGCAGCAGTAGTCTTGGGGTGACAAGCGCTCCCGCTGCCATGATCAGCAGACCGCCGCTATTCAGGCGGACGGTTCCGGGTGTGCCGGTCTGCGACTGGTCCAGGCCAGTGCGTTGATTGAAGTGCACCGCAAACGCTTCTCCATCACTGAAGTCAATCTTTGTGACCTTGCTGTAGGCCAGGATTTCGAGATTCGAAACGGGGGCACCACCGGGATCAACCGCTTCGAAATAGCCACTGAGTGGTCCGGCGCGTCGGCCATCCGCAGCAGCAACGTACGGCCGGCTATAGACGCCTGGCCCAGCAAATGGCTGGCTGGTATCGCCTTCGATCCAGCCGTTGCCGGCGTACAAAGGATGAATAATCTGCGCCGGTCCGGTGTTCTGCGGCACCCCGTCGGTGGACGGCGTATTGGTGACCGGGACTCTCTGCCGCACACGATCGAAGTAAGGGGCCATGTCTGACCAATGCCAGCCGGTTGGCCAACTGCGATCGAAGACCTGCGACGGATTAGTCTGGAACAGCATGCCGTTGAACATGCTGTTGCCGCCCAGGCCGATGCCCTGAAATGTAAAGGCAGTCTCCGTAAGCTGGTAAGGCGCTCCCACCGGCTGAAATGCCATCAACGAGTACTCGCCCGGCACGTCAAAGATGGTGAGATCGGTGCGTGCCGCAGGCAACCACACGGGGAATGCTGTGCCGTCAATCGCAGCCGACGTCGGGCCGCCGGCTTCGATGATAAGGATGCGCTTGCTGCCACCGCTGGCCATCCGCAGCTTGGAGGCCACGATGGCACCGGCCGTGCCGCCGCCTACAATAATCGCGTCGTAACTATCGAGAGGTGGGTTGACGACGCTACCGCCGCAACCAAGCAAGCCAGTCAATGGCGAAGCGACAGCCAGGGTCAGCCCGGTTTGAGCGACTTGACGACAGAAGTCTCGACGAGTGACTGGTGACACAGAGAAACCTGTCCCTCAATTCCAGATCGCTATCATGGCCCCACTTTGCCCAGCAAGAACTCCCGCATTACTCGAACCACGAATGCCTGATCGTTAAGGTAGTAATAGTGCGGAGCATCGGACAGTTTATAGACCATGGGCTTGGGCCTGCCCGACTGTTGGACGGCGAACTCGTTAATTCTATCCGTATACCACTGCACGATGGCCGGCCAATTCTGATCGAATGTCTTCTGGTCCTCGGGACTTAGATACCAGTAATAGGGCAGCCTGCTTTGCACGGACGGCTGGTCAAAAATGCCGAGCCGCGGCGCCTCGACTTTCGCCCAATCCGTTGGTGGATTTGTTTTTACACCCAGCAAAATCGCTTGCGGTACCCAAGCCGGTGTCGTGCTGCCCGTAATCTTCCCGCTTCCGTCAAACTGGACAGCGATGCAGGTCGCTTGGGCAGGCCTGAGAATATCCTCCAGCCGCTCATCGGCGGCTAGAAAAATCTGCAACGACCTTTCGTCCGCGTCCGTATAGGGTGGAGAAGGTATGTCGGGGAGCTGGAAACGCTTTGACAAGTCGAAAGCGTCCAGGTAGACCAGTTTTTCTACGCGGTCTCCATATTTCACCGCAAGAGTACTCAACTCCGAACCGGCAACGGAATGTCCGACAAAGACGGCCTTGCGTACACCTAGAAAATCGAGGACAGCAATGTCGTCGTGTGCCCTGGCATCGAAGTCATACCCTGCCCCCGAGTTGGAGCCCGGTTCCGGCTGGCTGGATGGAAGGTATCCTCGGCGGGTAATCCCAATGACGTGAAAATAATCAGTGAACTGGTATGCAACCTGATCGTACACATGCGCATTGTCACCCAGCCCGGTGAGCAGCACCATGGTGTCTGGGTTGTCCGCACCGCCCCAGTCCAGCACCTGAAGTTGGATTCCTTTGTCTACCGGCACCATCGTCTTTTTGTGTGGTGTGCCGTCGAGGCATGCGGGCGGTTGAGCAAAGCTACCCACGCTGAGTGTGAGCAGCAACGCCATGGCGAGGGACGCCTTGATCAGACTTTCCATTTTGGTCCCCGAAGACAATCGCATCGCGATGTCATTTAAGACAGAGCGGAATGACAGCCGGAAAAGATCAGCCCTACACCCTCGCCAGATGCACCCCAAACCATTTCTTCCGATCGCACCAGGTGTGCTCCAGGGTGAAGCCGCCCTCGTGCAGAATCGATTCGATCATCTCGTGGGTGTACTTGTAGCTGTTCTCGGTGTGGATGCGCTCTCCCGGAGCGAACGACAGGTCCAAGTCGAGCGCCGGGATGAATACGTTTTGCGCGGTGGTGCTCTCCAGGTAGGCCTCGATGCGCGACAGCCGTTTATTCCACATCGGGATGTGGCGGAACTGATCGACCTCGAAGTCAGCATCGAGTTCGCGATTCAAGCGCGCCAGAATGTTCTTGTTAAACCTCGCGGTGACTCCCTGCGAATCGTCGTACGCGGGCAGAATAATCTTCGGACTCTTGGCGAAATCGGCGCCCAGCAGCAAAGCGTCTCCGGCGCGCAGCGTCCTGCGGATGCGACGCAAAATCCGTATCGCTTCCTCCGGCTCGAAGTTCCCAATGCTCGATCCGATGTACAGCACCAGCTTGCGTCCGCTGATGCGACTCAGCGCCGGCACGCCTCCGGTGTAATCGGCGACGATGGGATTGACTCGCAACTCTGGAAATTGCTGTCCGAGTTGCGCCACCGCTTCCTGCAAAGCCGAAGGCGAAACGTCGATGGGATAAAACAACGCGCGGCTCTGGCGCGCAAGTAATTCCTCAATCAGAATGCAGGTTTTGGTCGCGGTGCCGGCTCCGAGCTCGACCAGGGTCAACGCTGTTCCCGCCTGCTCCAGGATCTCGCCCGCGTAAGTTTCGAGGATCGACCGTTCGGTGCGGGTGAGGTAGTACTCCGGCAACTCGGTGATCTGCTCGAAGAGATCGGAACCGACCTCGTCATAAAACAATTTTGACGGAAGCCACTTGGGCGTCGCAGTGAGGCCCTCGAGCACTTCCAGAGCGACGTCGTCGTTTGCCAGGAACTGAAGTTGTTGCTTGCTAGTTGCCATTGGCCAACCGTATGCCCATAAATTGCCAGCGCGCATGGGGCGGAAAGAAATTGCGATAGGTCACTCGAATATGTGACTGCGGCGTCGCGCAGGATCCGCCGCGTAACACCATCTGATTGCACATGAACTTGCCGTTGTACTCGCCGACGGCACCCGCAGCCGGACTGAAACCGGGATAGGGCACGTAAGCGCTGGCCGTCCACTCCCAAACATCGCCGAACATCTGCGCCAACGGCTCCGCCGCGTCTTCCTTCGGCGCACGCGGATGCAGATGCCCACTCTCCAGAAAATTTCCTTCGGTACGACAGGATCTCGCCGCAACTTCCCACTCGAATTCGGTTGGCAGCCGCGCGCCCGCCCAGCGAGCAAAAGCGTCAGCCTCGTAATAGCTGATATGACAAACCGGCTCGCTCATCGTCGACCGGCTTCATGCCTTCAACGGTGTAGTGCCACCAATCGCCGTCTCGCTGCTCCCAATACAACGGAGCGTTCCACTGATTGTTGCGCACGCAATCCCATCCGTCCGAAAACCACAGGTTGGCCGTGCCGTAACCGTTGTCGCACATGAATTCGAGATACTCGCCATTGGTTACCAATCGCGAGGCCAGGCGAAATGGTTCCAGGTAAACCTTGTGCCGCGGCCCTTCGTTATCGAATGCGAAGCCCTCGCCGGCAAAGCCCACGCTGTAGATGCCTTCGTCGAAACCGCGCCACTTTAACGGAGCCACAGGGGCGTGGTGTGCCTCGTGACTCTCTTGCGCGGCGCGAAACGCCGGTCGAAGCGGGTTCGTCCAGAGCCCATTCTTTACATCGGTGACGATCAACTCCTGGTGCTGCTGCTCGTGGTTGATCCCGAGCGTCACCAGCGCCGTCAACTCGGGCGCAGCCTCGGTTGTAAGCAAATGCACCATGGCATCGTCCACATGGGCACGGTAGGCATGCACCTCGTCCAGGCCAGGACGCGATAAGATGTGCCGCAAAGCCCGCAATGGCCGGTCCCCGACTGCGTTGTAGTAAGAATTGAAGAGGCTGCGAAAAGCGGGATTAAAGGGATAGTAGCCGCTCTGCGCGCTGAGGAGAAAAGTCTCGAAAAACCATGTCGTGTGTGCCAGATGCCATTTCGCGGGACTGGCGTCCGGCATCGGCTGCAAACTGTGGTCTTCCACACCGAGGGGAGCACAAATCCGCAGAGAGGCCTCCCGCACGGTCAAATATTTCTCCGCCAGTGATGCTTCCGTTTGGGTCGCCATCGACATTGGCAAATCGCGAGTTGGGCTTGTGCCAGGCATATGCGCTGCAACCGTAAATCGCCAATAAGATGCAGAAATCGAAAACTGCGGCTAGACCCCTTGCGCGGGAGCAAGCAAAAACCCTTTGCCGCTCCAAGAGCAGATGCGTGGATCGGAGGAAGGCTACAAAAATTGAAGTACAGTGTCCGTAGTGTCTATCTTCTTTACTTTGCGATTTCGGCTGGAACCGCCGGCTGAATCAGCGGCTCTTCGACGGCCCTTGAAGGATGCTCATACAGCCGCCGGAGATCGTTCAGGCGGATATCCAGCATCTCCACGCCCATCTTCAGGCCGTCGCGCAGAGGATTGATCTTGGAACGGTGATCATGGGCCCACTCGACTGGGACCTCAACCGTACGAAGCTTGAATTTGTCGGCGAGGAAGAGCAGTTCCGGGTCGAACCCCCAGCGCTCGATACGTTGTCGCGAGAAAATGGTCTGGGCCGCTGCCCGGGTAAATGCCTTGAACCCACATTGCGTGTCGCGATATTTCAACCCCAGGACAATCCGCAGTCCGAGATTAAACAGGCGGCCGTACAACTGCCGGTACCAGGGCTGACGTTCAGTTTGCAATGCAGCCTGTAGCCAGCGCGAGCCGATGGCGACGTCGGCGCCCTGCTCCAAGGCCGCGAATAATTTGGTAGCTTCGTAGATCGGCGACGACAGGTCCGCGTCGGTAAAAAGCAGAACATCTCCGTTGGCGTGCAGCATGCCGTTACGAACACTGTAACCTTTGCCGCGATTGCCGGGGTTCTCTAGCAATCGAAGACCGGGATACTGGATGGAAAAGTTGCGAGTCACCTCGGCAGTGTCGTCGGTCGAACCGTCGTTTACGACGATGACCTCAGCCTGCATCTGCCGTTCGTGAACGTAGGCAAACACTTTGGGAAGCGAAGTAGCGAGCCTCTCGCTTTCGTTGTAAGCCGGAATTATGAAGCTGTAATACAAGTCCGTCATCAGCACTTAGACGCTTGCTTATTGTATTCCAGTTGTCACCAAGCAAACGTTTGTTTTCGGGGACCTGGGACGCCCTAATGCGTCGCCGCTGGACGGGGGGCGCGGTCACGCAAAGGATAGTCCACGACGATCGCCTTCCCGGGTGAGAGCGCCTTTACGGCATGGAGCGTGTCCGGAGGAACGATTCCGACAGAGCCAGGACCTGCGCGCTCGGTAACGCCGCCAATCGTTATTTCCAGCTCTCCTTCAAGGATTTGCCAGACCTCTTCCTGAGGATGGGAATGCTCGTGAATCGATGCTCCGGCGTCGAACTCGTAATGGCCGAAGGTCATGTTGGCCGAATCGAAATAGCGGCCTCTCCAGCCCGGCAAGCGTTCGATCGTTGGCAGTTTATTGGTATTAATGAATGTCATGTCCACCCCGGGCTGCTGATCTCTGAATTTTACGCCAGCCTCCGCAAGGCGGTAACGCGATTCCCGGAAAGTGGCCTTGCAGCAAACATCAGTCGGGACTAGCCTTCCCATAGCGATGCGCACTATTCACGCTCTCGTCGTTCTGATGTGTTTGAATATTACCGTCAGCGCTGCCTCGAAACCTCACGTTGTAAGCCTTGGTAAGCCGCAATCGGTCAAGCTGTTCGTCGGCGCGTCGGAAACCGCAACGATGGATATTACAGTTTCACCTCTCTTCGTGGATACGAAGCTGAAGGAGTACACCACCGGCAAGCAACATGACGTCACTGATCGGGAGTTCGTGATCCGCCGGGCCTTTCGCATCAATGACGCACTTCCCGACGAAGCACGCAAATCTCCGAAGTGGCTCTGGGAACTTGGTGGCTGGCTGCTGGTAAACCGCATCTCCGGGAGGATCACGGCGCTCAGGTTGCCCGATTTCGACCCCTACCACTCGGAGATAAGCTGGTACCGTGACTATGCGGCTTATTGCGGGACGACGGCCAACGGCGAAAAGGTGGATGCCATCGTCATGCAAATTGGGGTCAACAAGCCGCTATACCGGAAAGACCTGGGAAAAGCGCAGGGTGGGGACCGACCCGACTCCGATTGCTCCGCCCCGCAGTGGGAACGACAACCGGCGCGCGTAAGCTTTCTTCCCAAGGCCGGTGACAAACTTAGCGTGACCGTAAGGGGCCGCTTTGTAGACGAAGTGGCGGACGACGATTCCGACGAATAAGATCGGACTTGCTTGAAGACCTTCGACGAACTGCTGCGCGATGCGGAAGTGGCCCACGGACATCTTTGTGCCGGGCAGGTGCTGGGGGTTCGTCTGGCTATGCTTGGACTGGAATTACTGGGCATCGACGACCCGCACGGGAAAGACCGCAAACGTCTCATTACGTTTGTGGAGATCGACCGCTGCGCCACCGACGCGGTTGCCGTCGTAACCGGATGCCGCTTGGGCAAGCGCGCGCTCAAGTTCCGCGACTGGGGTAAAGTGGCGGCTACATTTGTCGATCTCGACTCGGACCGTGCTGTGCGCGTCTGCGCTCGGGAAAGCTCGAAAACACTCGCGCGACAAATGCATCCCGAGATCGCCGACAAGAACCAGCAACAGATGCTGGCTTACCGTGAGATTTCGAACGACGACCTATTCACCGTGCAGTGGGTGAAGGTTTCCCTGCCTCCAGAAGAATTGCCCGGCTACAAAGGCGAGCGCATCGTCTGCGAGCAATGCGGAGAAGGCATCAACTTCCAGCGCGAAGTGCGGCGCGACGGAAAAATCCTGTGCCGCGCTTGCGCGGGAGAATGTTATTACGAGGAAATCTCGTAAGGACTTGTACGACCTGTGGCACAACTCTCATCCCTTTGATGTTCTCTAATTGCGATAGGCCTATACTGTTGACAGTCAGGGTACACTCGTAATGTCAAGGCAATCAATTTCCGCACAGAGGAGTTTAATGCCAACGGTTGCGATCAAGCGACGTCCTAAGTTGCTCATAATCGAACTCGATCGAGAGGAAGATGGGCGCTGGATAGCCGACATTCCCGATCTTCCCGGCGTCTTGGTTTATGGGCACTCGAAGGAAGATGCGCTTGCCAAGGTGCAGGCGTTGGCGTTACGGGTATTGGCTAGCAAGATTGAAGAGGACAGTACCCCGCAGGATGAAGTGCGGTTCTCCGTAGTGTGAGTCGCTGGCCAAGCACGAAGGCTGGAAAAGTCCTAAGAGCTCTCGGTCGCATAGGTTGGTCGATCAAGGCGTATAAAGCCTCTTCCCACGTGCAATTGATCCATCCAAAACTAGGCGAATACACCTGGGCCTTCGATGATTCGGACGAGCTGGGTCCGGCGATGCTCGCCAAAATCTCTAAAAAGACCGGGCTAAAGCGAGAAGACCTTTAGCTTACCAGTTGAGTGCTGTGGTCTGACTGCCATGGTCGCCCTTCCAGGTGTGTGCTACCCCGCCACCCTCGCTGCCAACGCATGTTCCGCCACATGCCCCACGCGCAACACCATGGGCTCGTCGAAGTACTTCCCGAATATCTGCATCCCGATCGGCAAACCTTCTTTGGTCTTGCCGCACGGAATGGAAATCCCCGGAATACCTGCCAGGTTCGCCGTCACCGTGTAAATATCCGCCAGATACATAGCGAGGGGATCGTCTGTCTTCTCGCCGAGTTTGAAAGCTGGCGTCGGAGTCGTAGGCGTAACGATGGCATCGACCTTGGCGAATGCCTTGTCGAAGTCGCTCGCCAGCAACCGTCGCACACGTTGCGCCTTCAGATAGTACGCATCGTAGTAGCCGGCGCTAAGAACGTAGGTGCCGAGCATGATGCGCCGCTTGACCTCCGCTCCAAAACCCGCGTCGCGCGTTCGCCGGTACATCTCGGCCAGAGTCTTGCCGTCGCTTGCGCGAACTCCGTAACGCACGCCGTCGTAACGCGCCAGGTTCGACGACGCTTCAGCGGTGGCGACCACGTAGTACGTTGGAATTGCATACTTCGTATTGGGCAGCGATATCGGGACGATCACGCACCCGGCCTTGGCTAACTCCTCGATACCCGCCTCCACCGCTTTGTCAACTTCGGGATCCAGCCCTTCCCCGAAATATTCTTTTGGCATTCCGATCCGCAGGCCTTGCACCGGCTTCTCAATCTGCTCGAGATAGTCAGGCACAGGCAGCTGGGCCGATGTGGAATCGAGGGGATCACGCCCCGCCATGTACTGCAACATCAGGGCTGCATCTTTCACGCTCTTGCAAAACGGCCCTACGTGATCGAGCGACGACGCGAACGCAATCAACCCGTAGCGGGACACTCGTCCGTAGGTGGGCTTCAGACCGACCACTCCGCAGAACGCCGCCGGCTGCCGAATCGAGCCGCCAGTGTCGGAACCGATCGAGGCGACCGCGGTTCCAGCAGCAACCGCAGCCGCCGATCCGCCCGACGAACCCCCGGGCACGCGCGAGTGGTCGTGCGGATTGTGTACAGGATGGAAGCCGGAATTCTCGTTCGACGAGCCCATGGCGAACTCGTCACAGTTCGTCTTGCCCAGAATGACGGCGCCAGCTGCTTCCAGCCGCTCCACCACCGTGGCGTCGTATGGAGAGATAAAGTTCGCCAGAATCTTCGAACCAGCGGTAGTGCGCACGCCTTCGGTCGCGAAGACGTCCTTCACCGCAATGGGAACGCCCCCCAGTGGCGGCAAAGGATCGCCCTTGTCGGCCAGGGAGTCAATGCGGGCAGCCTGCTTATACGCGCGCTCCTTACACAAGGTAAGATACGCACCGATAGCAGCATCTTCGGCGTCGATCTTCTCGTAAAAAGCGTCAACCAGTTCGGTGGCTGTGTTCTGCTTTTCCAGCACCGCCGTTCGCGTGGAATCAACTGTTAGACAATCAATGTTCATGAAGAGGCTATCTCATAAATCGTTTTGAAGGGGCACGGCTTCAGCCGTGCCGCAGCGGGCGTCTACAGACTGGGCTTTGGCCCTTGAGGTACTCGGCTTGGCCCACGCCCAGTATTCGTCCGCGCGCCTATCGCTCGATCACTTTGGGCACTTTAAAGAACACACCATCGGAAGCTGGCGCGTTGCGCAACGCTTCCTCACGGAGCAGGCAAGGACGCAGTTCGTCCGCTCGCATCGCGTAAGCGAATCCCTCAGCAACGCTCGTCTTATCGGCTTCGTCCAAACGACTGGCGACTTGCGCCATGGGCTCGACGTTGCTCGTGTCCAACTCGTTCAGGTTGTCGATGTAGCCGAGGATGGAGTTCAGGTCCTTCAGCATACGAGTGCGCTCGTCCGCGGTCAGTTCAAGATGCGCGAGTTCGGCAACATAAGAAACGTCTTTATCGGTGACCATGTGTGCTTCCTAACAAGACTCTACTTAAGCGCGGACCTTTAATCTTAAGTCTGGTTCTTTGAAGGGGACGGCCTTCAGGAGTCCGCAATTACTCGACATTAACCGGGCCTTAGCCCCTGAGGGACATCCGATTAACTTCAGTCAAGGCTCCCCTAGCGATCTGCTTTCTAACGCGGCCGCCGCTCGGCTTGGTTGATCACCACAAACTTGATTGCTGTAACGCCCCGCCCGCTGACCTGATTCAGAGCTGCAAGATATTGCCGCTCGAAACTCTGCAGTTGCTGTCGCCAGGTCGCGTCCGCAACCTCGACTGTGAGCACGCCTTCCGCATAGCAAATTGCGCTCGTCTTCTCGGCGATCTTTGATCCGCAGGCCAACGGCCAGGCCAGCAACGGCGCGTCGTCTCCACTTCCTCGACGCAGGGTATCGGCAAATATCTTCTTCAGTGTCGAGCTGGCAGATTGCATGGCGATGAAGCTTTGATTGTAAAGCAGCAGGGACGCCCTTCGCTGCTCGCATTTCGCTTTTCGCCAGATTCGCTGTCATCCGCGAAGCATTGTCCCTCCTTCGCTCTCGTCCCGACCGAGTGCGCCGTGGCGGCCGAGCGGAGGGACCTGCTTTTTTCTTAGCCCCGGTGCGGAAACTCCCGCCCCACAAACTCCAGCGCCTCTTCCCTGCTCTTGAGCTTCCCTTCCAACTGCGCATCTTCGATGGCTGAGAGAATTTCTCGGAACCGCGGGCCAGGCTCGTACCCCAGAGCGATCAGGTCCTGTCCGGTCAGCAACGGCTCTGGCCTGATCTCCTCTGCCGGCGTCTGTTGCAAGCGCGTCGCGGACAAAGTTGTAGAGCGTCAGGTCGCCATGACTGCTCAGGCAATCCATGCGGTGCAGCGCCAGGTGCTCGTCGAACTTCGGCAATCGCAGGAAGCGCTTCAGGGTCGATTCCTTCATACGCTCCGCATCGGCAAAGCGCATGTGGTTGGCCACCAAGCGCGGCGATCTGCCGGGTGTCTTCGTTGGAGAAATGCAGGCGCCGGCAAATTTCTTCCGCCATGCGTACGCCCACCTCGACATGTCCATCGAAGCGAATGCGGTCCGGCGCCACGCGAAAGGTCGGCGGCTTGCCAACGTCATGCAATCAGCGTGCCCCACGCCAGAGTGCGCGAACACCTCGGCGGCAGCTTCTCCAGCAGAAGCAGGGTGTGAATCCACACATCGCCCTCGGGATGGAACTGCGGCGGCTGTTCGACTCCGTGCATGCGGTCCACTTCGGGCAGCACCTCCTTCAACAGGCCCGTGCTGTCGAGCAACTCGAACGCCCGCCGCGCGCTGCCTTCGGTAAGCATCTTGGTCAACTCATCGCGCACGCGTTCGCGGCTCACCTGCTGAATACCGGGCGCAAGGCGTTGAATCGCGGAGAGGGTTTCCGGTTCGATGACGTAATGGAAGCGGGCCGCAAAGCGTACCGCCCGCAACATTCGCAGCTTGTCTTCCCTGAAGCGCAGCTCCGCGATCGCCGATGGCGCGAACGATGCCTGCCTTCAGATCATCGCGGCCGCCGACAAAGTCAAGCACTCGGTTGCCGTCGAGCGGGTCCATGAGCAGGCCGTTGATGGTGAAGTCGCGTCGCCGCACATCTTCCTGCGGGTCTTTGGCGTAGCTCACCTGATCAGGATGGCGCCCGTCGGAGTAGGTTCCGTCATTGCGGAATGTAGCAACTTCGACGTAATTCGGATGTTCGGAAAAAGCAGACTCCGGGTGCCCCACCTCAGCCGGGTGCTCCACCTCAAGCCTCTTCTGCTTGGTGGCTGGGCGGGAGCTCTCATCGGCACCAGCACCACCCCAAACTGCGCACCAACCGCGTAGGTCTCGGGAAAGATGCGCATCACCTCCGGGGGTGTGGCGTCGGTGGCGACATCGTAGTCAGTGGGCGCGAGTCCCAGCAGCATGTCGCGCACGCAGCCTCCGGCGAAATAGGCCTGGAAGCCCCGGTTGCGCAGCTCGCGAACGATGTTGGTGGCATGCTGCTTCATCGCAGTTTGATTGTAGCTTGGGGGAAGCCGTCAGCTGTCAGCTAGTCAGCTAGAGCCGCTGCGCGAGCGCAAGCGAACATAGGCTTGCCATCCTGAGCGGAGCACGAGTCCGCAACGCGGAGTCGTCCGCGGGCCGAAGGACCCCCTATAACCACGGGCAATCTCAGAGTTATTACGGTTGCGGGCGGCGACACTGTTGTTCCTTGCGGGTATAGAGGTCCTTCGACTCCTCGCTGCGGTCGTCGCTCAGGATGACAGACAATAACGCTGAGTGCTGAATGCTGGGTACTGACAGCTGATAGCTGACGGCTGAAAGCTTCCTCTACAATAGTCTCGTGCCCGACGCCTACATCCTCGGCATCGAAAGCTCCTGCGACGAAACCGCGGCGGCCGTGGTGCGCTCGGGCGAGGAACTGATCTCCAACGTCGTCTATTCGCAGTACGTCACGCACCGCCCCTACGGAGGAGTAGTCCCCGAGCTGGCTTCGCGTGAGCATCTGCGCGCCATCGTTCCTGTTGTGCGCAAAGCCCTCGAGGACGCTGGAAAGTCTTACCAGACGATCGATGCCATCGCGGTCACCAAAGGTCCCGGGCTGGCCGGATCGCTGCTGGTCGGCCTGAGTTATGCGAAGGCGCTCGCCTACGCCGTCGAGAAGCCGCTCATCGGAGTTAATCATCTCGAAGGACACATCCACGCCGTCCTGTTGGAAGAGCGGCAGAAGGGCAATCGCGATCTGGAATTTCCCGTGCTCGCGCTGGTGGTAAGCGGGGGCCACACGCACCTCTTTCTGGTCGATGGAGAATCGGGCGCCTGGCGGTACCACGATGTGGGACACACCCGCGATGACGCCGCCGGTGAGGCTTTCGACAAAGTCGCCAAGCTGCTCGAACTAGGATATCCGGGAGGGCCGGCCATCGATTTCCTGGCCAACCATGGCAATCCGCAGGCGGTAAAGTTCCCGTTCGCGCAGATCAAGCACCACGACCGCAATCCGCAGAATCGCCACGACAACGACGAGTCGCGTGTGGACTTCTCCTACAGCGGAATCAAGACCGCGGTCCTGCGCTACGTGGAGACCCATGACATGCGCGCGGAAATCACGCGACGCCGCCAGGCTCTGGCGCACCTATCAAGTCCGACGCGTGAAGATTATCTGGCTGCCTGTAACCAGTCCACGCTCGACCTGGTCGCATCCTTCCAGCGCGCGGTGGTGAATGACCTGGTCAGCAAAACTCTGCTGGCTGCTCGAACCCACGATGTCGCTACCTTGCTGGTGACAGGCGGCGTTGCCGCCAATAGCGAGCTGCGAACGTCATTCGAACAGCGCGCCTCCGAGGAAGGCCTGGCGGTGTACTTCCCTTCGCGCAAGACTCTCCACCGACAACGCCGCCATGATTGCCGCCGCCGCCTATCCACGATTTCTGGCGGGAGAGTTCGCTGAGGCGGAACTGTCTGCCGAAGCAGCCCTGCGCTTGCGGTGATTCGCGGCACACCTCCGCGCCAGCACGCGCACTCGACGCTGTTCGACCTTCTTGCTTATTCGTCTTGGGGAGGGATTTTCGATTCGATGTCCATGTCGCGGAATTCACTCGATTCGAAGACCTCGCGGCATTCCATGCACTCGACGTACTCCGCGTCTTCATCTCGAGCGACCACCTGGACACGGGCATGCCGACACGGCTGGTCCATGGGCTTGCTCTGCGGGAAGTTTGAAGTTCTATTCGCTGGCTGACTAACGTTCATAACATACGCCCTGGCTGCAAGGGCGGTAATGAAATTTCCCGGTATTTTAGACCGGAACCATCGGTTGTCAAGCTTTTCCGGCACGCGGAATGTTAAATCTCGTTATCCTCCGTCCACCGGGGATGGCGAAATTGTCGTTTGACCGGAGCGCCCGCAAGAATCTCCGGGTGCTTCGTTTCAGGAATTCGGCCACGACCGCAGCCGAGCGGCAGCTTGCGTTTCCTGTCTGCCATCGCACTGGTCCAGCTGAAGCCAGTCGAATCTGTCATCCTAGACAGCCAGGAAGAATTCTCCATACTCGTGGCTAACCACCAAGCTAAGTCTCCATAATTTTCATCCCGCGCGGACAAGGAATCCTGCGGTCTCCTCCATGTGTTCGCAGCCGGTGCATGACGTTCCGCCACATCAGGACCCGAGATATGCGACCTTTTCATCGGCATTCTTTAACCCATTCCCTGCCCGCTAGTTACCGATAAATGCGGAACCTTGCCCTTCGCTGTCAAGGCTTGCGCTTTTCCTTCCGCCCAGCGTATTATTGAATTGCGACTGAATTGGTCGCATATTCATCTGACTGGGTACACTGCCGGCATGCTGAAGCTGACTAAGAAAGCGGACTACGGGCTGATCGCCATGCGGCATCTGGCCGAGCACGCTGACTTGGGTGCTTGTAGTGCCAAGGACCTCGCCGAGATGTACAGCATGCCGCAGGAAGCGCTGGCGAAAATCCTCCAGAAGCTTACCAAGGCTGGCTTGCTAGTTTCGCAGTACGGCACGAATGGTGGCTACACCCTGGCACGCAATCCGCGACAGATCAGCGCGTTTGAGGTAATCCGGGCGATTGATGGACCTTTGTTCATCACCTCGTGCAGCTCGGCGACGGAAGATTGCGAGCAGAGTGACCGCTGCACCGTTCGCGGTCCGCTGCGCAAGGTGAGCCGAAGCATCGAAGAGGTTTTGAACCGCCTTACGATTTGGGAGATGACCGAACCGGAGCAGGAATCCGCACCGGAACTGGTCACTTTGAGCTGGACGCCAAACAAGATTGAACACGTTTAGGAGACGCCACAAGCAATGAGCACGAATGTGATTTCGGGTAACGGGAATAATAAGGACGTGAAGCTGCCGATCTACATGGACAACCATGCCACGACGCGCACCGATCCGCGGGTGGTGGAAGAGATGCTGCCGTACTTCACCGAGAAGTTCGGCAACGCCGCCAGCCGCAACCACGAATTCGGCTGGGTCGCCGAGCAAGCGGTGGAGCAGGCTCGCGAACGCATTGCCAAGCTGATCGGCGCGACCTCCAAGGAAATCATCTTCACCTCCGGCGCGACCGAGAGCAACAACCTTGCCATCAAGGGCGTTGCCGAGATGTACAAGGAAAAGGGCAATCACATCATTACCCAGGCCATCGAGCACAAGGCCGTGCTCGACACCTGCAAGCGCCTGGAGAAGTACGGGTTTCGCGTCACTTATCTGCCGGTGCAGAAGGACGGCCGCATCGATCTTGACGACCTGAAGCGCGCCATGGACGACAAGACCATCCTGGTGACGATCATGACCGCCAATAACGAGATTGGCGCGTTGCAGCCGATCCGCGAGATCGGCGCGCTTTGTCACGAGCGCGGCGTCCTGTTCCATACCGATGCAGTCCAGGCGATTGGTAAGGTCCCGTTCAACGTGATTCAGGACAACGTGGATCTCGCGTCACTGACGGCCCATAAGCTTTATGGCCCCAAGGGCGTCGGCGCGTTGTACGTCCGGCGCAAGAACCCGCGCGTTCAACTAGTGGCACAGATCGATGGCGGCGGCCACGAGCGCGGTATGCGTTCGGGCACGCTGAATGTTCCGGGCATCGTAGGTTTCGGCAAGGCGTGCGCGCTGGCAAGCGAGGGCATGGCCGAAGAGGCGGTTAAGCTCTCGACGTTGCGCGATCGCCTGAAGGACGCCATCATGAGCCAGCTTGACGAGGTTTATATCAACGGTTCCGTCGAGCACCGTTTGCCGGGCAACTTGAACATCAGTTTTGCCTATGTGGAAGGCGAATCGCTGCTGATGGGCATTAACGATATTGCAGTTTCCAGCGGCTCAGCGTGCACCTCCGCGACGTTGGAACCATCTTATGTATTGAAGGCTTTGGGCGCCGGTGATGACCTGGCGCACAGCTCGATCCGGTTTGGAATCGGACGCTTCAACACTCAGGCCGAGGTCGATTACGTTGCCGAGCGTGTGGTTGATACGGTGAAGCGTTTACGTGAGTTGTCGCCGTTGTACGAGATGGCGAAAGAAGGAATCGACCTGACCAAGGTGCAATGGGCGGCCGAGCCGACGCACTAAGTAACATCGGGCGGCTTTTGGTTTTTGTGGCTTTCAAGCGAAGCGGTCGGACAATCGTGATCTTTAGCGGCGCGAGAAATGTCCAATTGTTCTCACTCCAGCCCGAAGGGCGAAACAATATTAGCCCAGGGCGTAAGCCCTGGGCAGAACGGGATGAAAGACTGAGTCCCGTAGGGACGGCACAAGTTGGATTTCGGTAGTGCCGGCTTCGGCCGGCGGCAGAGTTTCGCAACTTAGGAGATAAACAACATGGCTTACAGCGATAAGGTTTTGGACCACTACTCGAATCCCCGTAACGTGGGTTCGCTCGACAAGAACAGCGCTGAGGTGGGTACCGGTCTGGTAGGCGCGCCCGAGTGCGGCGACGTCATGAAGCTACAGATCAAGGTAAACCCGACCACCAACATCATTGAAGACGCCAAGTTCAAGACGTTTGGCTGCGGTTCGGCGATCGCCTCGTCTTCGCTCGCCACCGAGTGGGTGAAGGGCAAGACGGTCGACGAAGCGCTCACCATTCGCAACACCGACATCGTGAAGGAGCTGTCGCTGCCTCCGGTGAAGATCCACTGTTCGGTGCTGGCGGAGGACGCAATTCGCGCCGCCATCGGCGACTGGAAGAAGAAGAATGGACAGCAGCACAGCCAGGCACAGGCTCAGTCCACTCCGGTTGAGCAGCGGGCGTAGACTGTTTTTGAGGCCGGTGTGCCGCGTCGTCTTACGACGGGGAACACGGGAACACAACCATGAGCACGGTCAACATTGAAAATCCGGCCCAGACGCCCGCCCCCGCTGCCAAAGGCATTCAGGTGACGGAGAAGGCGCTGGCCCGCATTCGCTTGGCGATGGCGAAAGAAAACATCTCGCCAACCGAAGGTGGACTGCGTCTGGGTGTGCAGGGTGGTGGTTGTTCGGGACTGAGTTACAACATCCGTTTCGACACGCAGCCGCGCGAGCGCGATCGCGTCTTTCAGTTCGACGATGTTCGCGTCTTTGTCGATCCCAAGTCCTTCATCTATCTGCACGGCATGGTTCTCGACTACGAAGAGAGCCTGATGCATCAGGGCTTCTCCTTCCAGAACCCGAATGCGAAGAAGGCTTGCGGCTGCGGCACTTCGTTCTCCTAAGAATGACATTTGCTGCTGGAAAATCCAGCGCCGTAGGCGCGGAATAGTCTAGCCCAGCACGGAGCCGCAGGCGGAGTGCTGGGTTGAACGAATTATAGGTTCGAGTCCCTTCAGGGACGGCACAAAAACCGAGAATTGAATGGCACTGACTGACCACAAAAAATCTGACGACGGCATCCTGGTTGTCACGCAAAGCCGGCCGACCAAGGCGAATTGCTGGTCGTGCGGCGCCATGCGCGCAGCGCATTTTTGTCAGGAGTGCGGCAAAGTGCAGCCGCCGGCCCCGGTGGACTATTTCACCTTCTTCGGACTTCCCTTCCGGCTGAACATGGAGCCAGAAAAATTGGAGCGCGAGTTTTACGCTCTGAGCCGGCATCTGCATCCCGACATCAACGCCATCAATAGCGATCAGGAACAACAGTGGAGCCTGGAAAAAAGTTCGCAACTTAACGACGCCTATCGCACGTTGAAAGATCCCATCACGCGGACCGAATACTTGCTTCGCTTAAATGGCGTGCAACTGGAAGAACAGTCGAAGGCCGCCACCGACGAGGCGCGCCGCACAGGCAACGCCAAGAAGCAGGTGGTTCCACCCGATTTGCTGGAGCAGGTTTTCGAGCTGAACATGCAGCTCGAAGAGATGCGGATGAACAAGAAAATGGGCGAGCCCGACCGCACCCTCGAGCGTGAGCTGCAGGACTCTAAGAAGCAGATGCAAGCCAGATATAACGCCCTGCTGGACGAGTTGCATGCCGCATGGAACGAATGGGATGCCCTGATCGATCGGGCGGAGCAGGGCGGCAGCGTTCTGGATGAAGATCGTATGGCCGTGCGCGACAAGATGGTAGATGTGCTGAATCGCCGCACCTACCTCCGCAACCTGCTACGAGATATTGATGAGGTGCTGGAGAACTGACGGAGCGCTTTTCGCTCCTCGCCATTTGCTCTTCGCCCAGACGGAGCGGCGCTGAAGAAGTTCTTGGCGAAAGCCGAATAGCGAAGGACGCAGAGCGCGACGGTTTAGGGGTCCTTCGACTCCTCGCTTTGCTCGTCGCTCAGGATGACAGAGCGAAAGGCGAATAGCGAATAGCGAATAGCGAATGAGCAACGAACGCATTGTCGGAATCGATCTCGGCACCACCAACTCGCTGGTGGCGTACATGGAAGGTGACCGTCCCGTCGTCATTCCTGGCGAGGACGGACTGAACCTGGTGCCGTCGGTCGTCGCGCTGGACGAAAACGGCCAGATCGTCGTGGGCAGCGCGGCGCGCAAATACCTCATTGAGACCCCGGAGCGCGCCGTCTACAGCGTGAAGCGCCTCATGGGCCGCGACGTTGACGACGTGCGCGACGAGTTGAAGCTCTTTCCCTTCCGGTTGGCCGACGATCTCGCCGCCGGCGAAGTGCTACGCATCAAGCTCGGTGAAAAAACTTTCACGCCGCCGGAGATTTCTGCGTTCATCCTGCGCCAATTGAAGCGCAATGCCGAGCGCTATTTTGCCGCGCCGGTGACCAAGGCGGTCATCACGGTCCCTGCGTATTTCAACGATGCGCAGCGGCAGGCCACCAAAGACGCCGGCCGTATCGCCGGCCTCGAAGTTCTGCGCCTGGTGAATGAACCTACTGCGGCCTCGCTCGCCTATGGTCTCGACAAGAAGAACGCCGAGACGGTTGCGGTTTACGATCTGGGCGGCGGCACGTTCGATATCTCGATACTCAAGTTGCACGAGGGCATCTTCGAAGTCATCGCCACTAATGGCGACACCCATCTCGGTGGCGACGATATCGACAATCTGCTGATCGCGATTGCGCTGCATGACATTCAGGGCGATCTGGCAATCGATGTTCGCCGCAACGCCGAGATCGTGCAGGCGATCCGCAAGGCGGTCATCGAAGCGAAAATTGCGTTGTCGTCCGACGACAAGACGACGCTGGACGTCGAACTGCCCGGCGGCAAACGCTACCAGCGCGTGATTGCGCGCGCACCGTTTGAGCAGCTGATTCAGCCGGTCATTGACCGAACGGTTGCCCCGGTCCGCCAGGCGATGAAAGATGCCGGTCTGACGGCGCAGCAGATTAACGAGGCTGTGCTGGTGGGCGGTTCAACCCGTATCCCGCGCGTGCGGCAACTGGTGGAAGGGCAATTCCAGCGCACGCCGCACAGCGACTTGAATCCCGACGAGGTGGTTGCTCTGGGTGCGGCCATTCAGGCGCACATTCTGGCAGGCGGCTCGGAAGCGACCAAGGAAATGCTGCTGCTCGACGTGACGCCGCTCTCGCTCGGCATCGAATCGTTGGGCGGCGGCGTGGTGAAGATCATTCATCGCAACTCGACCATCCCGGCGTCGGCGACCGAGCACTTCACCACGGGTGTGGAAGGGCAGACCAACGTTGCCGTGCACGTGGTGCAAGGTGAGCGCGAACTGGCAAGCGATTGCCGCTCCCTCGCGCGCTTCGATCTGAAAGGCATTCCGCCCATGCCGGCGGGACTGCCGCGTATTGAAGTTAAGTTCCTGATCGACGCCAACGGCATTCTGCATGTCTCCGCGCGCGAGCTGCGTAGCGGCAAGGAATCTGACATTCAGGTGCAGCCCAGCTACGGTCTTACCGATGAGCAAGTCGAGAACATGATCCTCGACTCGTTCGATAACGCAGAAGAAGATTTCCGCCGCCGCCAGGTGATTGAAGCGCGAAACGAAGCCGAGACCATGCTGACGGCACTGGAGAAGGGTCGCAAGAATCCTGCGTGGGAGCAGTTGTCATCGCAGGAGCGCAGCAATGTTGGCAAGCTGGAGACGGCGCTTCACGCGGTGATGAAGGAAGACGATTACCAGGCGATTCGCACCGCGATTGATGCGCTGAACCAGGGCACGATGCATCTTGCCGAGCTGATGATGGAATCGGCCGTGGGCACGGCGTTGAAGGGGCAGAACATGGATACCGCCGACGTAGGCGAGGGACCCGAGTCTCCGCATCCCATCGCGCAAGCGGAGATTAAGTCAGGGACTAGGGGCTAGAGGTTAGTGCGGCATTCAGGAGCGGTACAACATCATTGACGGATAGGGGTCCTTCGACTCCTCGCTGCGCTCGTCGCTCAGGATGACAAGGTGCGAGCGGTCTGAATTGTGGATGCGCCGAAGAGCACGACGGGCTTCAGCGCCGAGGTAACGAGAATTTATGCCAGACGAAAAAACACAAGGCGGCGGAACGGCGACGGAAGAGGCCCTCGGGCCGAACACTGTCCGGCTCACCTTCCTGCCCGAGAACAAGACATTTGAATTTGAACACGGCAAGCTTCCCTATCAGGACCACGGCAAGCCTGAGTCGATCCTCGATGTAGCCATGAATTTCGGGCTGCATCTGGAGCACGCTTGTGGCGGAAACTGCGCCTGCACGACCTGCCACGTCGTGGTGAAGAAGGGCAAGGAGCTGCTTAACGAAATGGACGATGACGAAGCCGATCGTCTTGACATGGCCGCCGACCTCCAGCTCAACTCGCGCCTGGGATGTCAGACCGTGATCGAGAAGCCCGGCGAGGTGGTGGTCGAGATACCGTCGTGGAACCGCAACTATGTTTCGGAAGCGGCGACCCACCACGACTGAGTTTGGTCGGGATTGTTATCCCGAACTGGCTTAGCCGTGAGGCGTCTGCTTTTGGGCCTGCCGGCCCGCACTAATTTCATTTTCGAGAGACCTATGCCTATTGAATTGAGATGGGATGACGCGGAAGACCTCGGCATTGCCCTGGCCGACAAGTTCCCAGACATGAATCCGCTGGAGGTCCGCTTCACCGACCTGCACCGTTACGTCACCGAGCTCCCGACTTTTGTCGACGATCCAAAAATGTCCAACGAGGGCAAACTCGAAGCCATCCAGATGGCGTGGTACGAGGAGTACCAGGACCGCACGCAGTGAACCGTCCGCAAACTCAGCTGCCGGGCCCAGCGGGCACGGTCACCTCATTCACCACCGACGGATCATCCCTCAGCTTTATATACAGCGTGGTACTGTCGCCACAGGGTACTTTGAGCGTTGAGTCCGCGAATCCCTCCGGCACTGGCACCGAGTTCTTAAATTGCGGATCGGACGCAATAGAGTCGATGAGATACAGACTCGACCCACTCACCGTGCATTCTCTATCCGGACCCGCGGAGTAGCGGACTTCCTTCAGTGTCGGCAGTCGCACTAGCACGACCAGCGGTTGCCAGTCGCCCTCGGCATCGTTAGGGGCAACCGGCCGCAGACGCAATTGGCCAAACGCCGCCGGTCCCAGAAGTTTTTTCGGATCGAGAATCCCCATCACCGTCTTCGCATCCTGAAAATTCAGCGTGCCGTCGGCAAAGCTAAGCATCGCGTGCACAGAATCATCTTCCGTCGCGATCTCGATTTTCTCGTCCCGCGAGAAAGAGCTGGGTGTCTCGCTCCTCAGAAAGAAGGTCAGGGTGGCGTTTTGCGGAAGCACATCCGGGCTGGTTACGCGAATGCCCAAGGATGAACTCGCCTCAGCGGACTGAATGCTCTTGCTGATGAGCGTCACCTTGGGCCGTGGTGGCTCGACGGTCGTCTGCAATGCCAGTTCGCGGCCATCCTTAAGTGCGACGTGAGCAGTGATTTTCTCCTGCGGCTGGAACAGCGAGGTAGGAGCGACCGCGGCCAGCAGCAACTGGTCCTCGTCGCCGTTCCGCGTCAGCTTCGATGGGGAGAAATGCACCCCATTCATCTCGACGCCGGCCACTTCGTCGAGGCGCGTGCCTTTCAGCAATCCATGCTGGTCACCCGAGTTAATGACCAAGCCTTCGAGGTGTCCGGCCTCGGCGTAGGTTTGCAGCGGTACCCGGTCTGCCTCAGACAGGCCAGCTTGCTTCACTTCCATGGTCGCCGCACCCGGCGTCGCATCTTTCAGAGAAATCTTTACTTCGACTTCCTCCGGCTTGGAGAGCTTCCAGCTGCTGTCAAGTTTCTTGCCGGCGGCGTCGCGCACCGTAATCTCATCAACGCAAGTGGCAGCGTTGGATTCCAGATGCAGAGTGTCCTCCCGGCCCACGATGAGCGCACTGCGGTCAGTGGATGCGACCGTCCATTTCACTGGGTGAGAGCTTTGCAGGTGGAAGGTCGGCCCGTCGAAAGCATCGAATCCCCAATAGCCGCGCAGCGTTCCAGACATTTCCGAATCGAGATCACTCTTCTTCAGCCCGTGCGTATCTACGACGAAGCCGCCACGCGACGCGTCGGCATGGGCGGGCAGATCGAAGGCTTTACCGGTCTTACTCCAGGTGTGCAATACAAAATCGTGGCCGAGAGTGGTCGAGAAAATTAACGGCGCACCTTCCACGGGCAGAACCAGCGATGATTTCTCCAAACATGAGACTTGCTTTGCATCGACGGGACGCAAGGGAGGCAGCTGCGCCGACTCTACTGCGGGCAGGCCGATGACCAACACAGACTTCGGATTGCGAAACGATGGCGGCGTATTGAGTTTCAGGTTCAACTCGTCATCCTGGGGAAGCGCCAATGCTGGAATGTACTGATAGACCGCTGTGTGCAGTCCCGTCAGGATTTTGGCGACATCGACGACCGTCCCAACGTAAGCGCTGTAGTAACCGCCGCCTCCCAGGCGGGTGGCGCTGAGTTGTCCGATAAGATCGGCGGACGGCCCCGAAGTAAGCGCCGCCACCATGGACTGGGTGTGCGGGTCGTCGAGGACAAGCTGGTCCGTGCCCTGCATCAGGCAAGCCGCTTGCTGCTCGCTCGGCTTGTCGAAACACTGCGAATCGACCTTAATATTCAAGCTCCGTCCCAGCAGTACAGACTCCTCATGAAGCTCTTTAGGGTCCTCGTTAGAGGTCTGCTTCACGGCGGCGAGATAGGCATCAAGACGAGAGCGATCGAGACTGGCCTGATTCAGGTCCTGCGACGCGCGCACAAATGAACCCGGTCTGCCGCGCACGGCAGAACGCAAGGTGCTGAAATCCCCACCCGTCTCCGGAGCCAGAAAAAGCAGAACTTGCTCGGCTTCCTTTGGCACCGTCACCAGGATTCCCTCCTGGCGAATCTTCTTGTTCCAGGTCTCCACGCGGATGAACCAATCTTCCGGTGGCGGATTGGTCGAGCCGCGTAAGAACGCGACGATCAGCAGGTAGTGTGCAGTTTGGCTCTCGGGAAAGTTAGGATGCACCCACAGCCGGTCGCCTGCCTGCAGGTTGGGTACTTTTGCGATG
Organism: uncultured Acidobacteriaceae bacterium; assembly: GCA_963721155.1. Taxonomy (GTDB): domain Bacteria; phylum Acidobacteriota; class Terriglobia; order Terriglobales; family Acidobacteriaceae; genus Bog-257. The sequence goes on from CAVRID010000016.1 coordinate 135,230, forward strand.
GGCAATTCCTTGCCCGCGCGATCCACTCGCACTTCCACCCGGGGGCCCGGCAGGTCAAAGGCCGCGCTATCGGCACGAGCTGGGCATGTAGAGATAAGAACTAAAAGAACTGTTTGAACCAACAGAAAACTCGAACGCATACCTCTATTTTAGAGGTTTGGTGACCGTGAGAGGAGGTCTCGACGGTACGTCAAATGGCTGTTTCTTGCAAGCCAGACGACAGGGTGCGCAGGGGCCGATCCCGCGTCCCGTCGCGAAATTCATCTGGAACTTGCGTTCAGTCTGGATTAGTCATTTGAAGTAGCAGGGCTTCAGAGCTGCTGAAAAAGCCGAAAAAGCAGATCCCTCGCCGACTACGGTCGGCTCGTGATGACAACAATAAATGACTTATCGGCACGACTGGAGTCGTGCCCTGACACAAACCGTGCGTTAAACGACTTTTTCAGCAGCCTGTGAAGCCGTGCCCCTTCAAAGATCATCGTCTTCCGGCGGCGACGCTGGATAAACAGTTCACTCAGCGCCGCCGCCCTTCCCGACATTATTTCGCCTTCCCACCAAAGGTCAGTCCTAATCCTGTGGTGAGCAGTACATCGTTGTCCTTTTTCCCTGCTACCGGCCGGCTGTTGTAACGGTCGCCGAAATTCAAGTTCCACGTGAAAGCACGATAAAACTTGCTGGCTACTCCGAAGTCGAAGACTCCCTGATAACCTCCGATTCCGTTCAGGTAGGGGTAGAAATAAAAGTCCTGGACCACGGACGTATTGGCCGTGAACTTGTGGCTGAATTCGTCGCCAATCGTCGCATTGATCAGATTGTTGGTGACGCCGGTGGTTGAGCCGTTATAGCCGGTCGAGTAGCTCTCGTACGTGTAGCCAAAACCGCCCAAGAGATCGAGCGTCGTCATCTTGCTCGCGATCAAGTGATAGCCGAGACCGCCGCTGGGGCTGATACGCGCGTTGAGGTCCTGGGCATGATCGTACGCCCCATTAAACAACCCAAATACAAATATCTTCTTGGTCAGGTTGCGATCGTAGCGAATGAAGCCCCCTAAGGCATTCGCGCTGGTGGAATTGATTCCGTTGGTGGTGCTGGTCGAGTAGATAGAGGCTGCCTGGATGGTCCACTTATCGGTAGTAGTCGGACGCTCGGCGTTAAAGCCTAGTGCCAGGTTGGTCGTGTCGGAGTTCCCTCGTGCCAGCGCGAGGCCGAAGTTGCCCCCGCCGTCCCAGCCTTCCATGATTCCAGGATGTAACGACTTTTCGTAGGCCGCCTGATCAGCGGGCGAGCGCATCACTGCGACGTCGGCCATCGGGATCTGCTGCGTTCCCATCGGCGTCGTCACCGCCACTTGCGAATCCTCTGACTTTACCGGACCGGTGACAACCTGTTTGTCAGTGCGGGTGACGACCAGCGGCTGGTCGGAAGAAAACTGAGAAATTGCGTCAAAATCAATAGTGACCGTGCCCGCGTGCTCGGTCTTCAAGACCAGCTTCTTGTCGCTCATGCTCACGATGCTGCCGGTAAATCGATCGCCATTCTTCAGGGTCACTTGTTCGGCACATAAACTACCAACGCAATAAAATACCAGGACAGCAAAGACACTGCTTCTCAACATAATCCGGGCCCTCTCTTTCTGTCTGTTCAAGGTTCTGGTTTAGACTGCCAGCTTGTTGAATTTTGTGCGGTTGAAGAAGACTACGGGTTGAGCGCGCACAATGCAACCCCTTTCAGCAACGGGAGCCGCGGCTTTCCGCAGTCAGCTCGGTTATGTTCGGCGCGGCGAGTCGCATGGTTAAGGCCACGCTCTTTCAGCCGGAATTGACAAATATTCTTTTAACGCAATGCGAACATGCAGTACTGTTATCAGCGAGGAAAATTATGGCGCCACAACCTACGATGGAACACCGCCGTTTACTGGAAGCCCGTGACAGCAATGTACCCTGGCGCAAGTGGGGTCCGTATCTCAGCGAGCGGCAATGGGGTACCGTGCGCGAAGACTATAGCGCTGACGGAAATGCCTGGGATTATTTTACCCACGACCAGGCCAGGTCGCGCGCGTATCACTGGGGCGAAGACGGTCTTGCCGGCGTCAGCGATGATCAGCAGTTGCTGTGCTTCAGCGTGGCCCTGTGGAACGGCAAAGATCCTATCCTCAAAGAGCGTATGTTCGGCCTGACCAACAGCGAGGCCAACCACGGCGAAGACGTCAAAGAATATTACTTCTATCTGGACAGCACGCCGACGCACTCGTACATGAAGTACCTGTACAAGTATCCGCAGGCAGAATATCCCTACAGCAATCTGATCGAGACGAACAAGCGGCGCACCCGCAACGACATGGAGTACGAACTCCTTGACACCGGAGTCTTCAACCAAGACCGCTACTTCGATGTCTTCGTGGAATATGCCAAGCAGTCTCCAGAAGATCTCCTCATCCAGATCAGCGTGAGTAATCGCGGTCCTGAGGCGGCCAAAATAGATGTCTTGCCGACCCTATGGTTTCGCAACACCTGGACATGGTGGCCAGGCACACCCAAACCGTCCTTGAAACAGGTCGCTGGTCAGAAGGGCGCGCAGGCGGTTGCAGCGTCACACGCCGGTCTGGGAGAGCGGTACCTGTACTGCGAGGGGGATGCCTCTCTGCTGTTCACGGAAAACGAAACCAACAACGAACGGCTGTTCGGCACGCCCAATCCCACTCTCTACGTGAAAGATGGCATCAACAACTACGTCGTCCAGGGAAATCAGAACTCGGTGAACCCCGAGAAAACGGGGACAAAATCAGCGGCGCACTATCAGTTGAATGTGGGCGCGGGAAAGACCGTCACCATCCGTCTGCGGCTGAGCGATCAGGCGCCCGCGGCCATCGGCGATCCGTTCAAGAGCTTTGACGCGACGATGAAGACCCGTCAAGGTGAGGCGGATGAGTTTTATGGAGCCATCACTCCGAAGAGTGTGGACAAAGATCGGGCTCTGGTCATGCGCCAGGCTCTGGCCGGCATGCTCTGGACCAAGCAGTATTTCTTCTTCGACGTGGACAAATGGCTCGATGAACACGGTCAGGATCCGATGAAACCTGGCGGACGTTTCATGCGGAACAGCGAATGGTTCCACATGATCAATCAGCACGTCATCTCGATGCCCGACAAATGGGAGTACCCGTGGTATGCGGCTTGGGACCTGGCTTTCCACACCATAGCTCTCTCCACCGTCGATCCTGATTTCGCCAAACAACAGCTCGACCTGATGCTGCAGGAGTTTTTTATCCATCCGACCGGTCAGATCCCGGCCTACGAGTGGAACTTCAGCGACGTCAATCCGCCGGTGCACGCTTGGGCGACCATTTTCTTGTACCGCACGGAGCAGGCCCTTACCGGAAAAGGTGACATCGAGTTTCTCAAGCGCTCGTTTGCCAAGCTGACGCTGAACTTCAGTTGGTGGGTAAACCGCAAAGACCGCTTTGGCAAGAACCTGTTTGAAGGTGGCTTCCTCGGGCTGGACAACATCGGTGTCTTCGACCGCAGCGCGCCGCTGCCCACCGGTGGCAGCCTGGAGCAGGCGGACGGCACCGCATGGGTCTCCATGTTTGCCCAGAACATGTTGGAGATCGCTATCGAGTTAGCCGCCCATGATCCTTTTTACCAGGACATGGCCATGAAGTTCGCGGAGCATTTCCTGTGGATTGCCCACGCCATGAATCAGATGGGTCCCGAAGGCATGTGGGATGAGGAGGATGGTTTCTACTACGATGTCCTGCGCCTCCCCGACGGTAGTGCCAGGCGGCTCAAAGTCCGCTCTATGGTCGGGTTGTTGCCCCTGTGTGCTACTACCGTGATCGAGCCTTGGCAGCGCGAACGGGCGCCGCGGACCCTGCAGATCCTACAAGAACGCCTGCAACGTATGCCCGAGTTGCGCGATAGCATTCATGCAACCGGAAAGGGGCATCTAGGGTATGGCGAACGCGGCATTGCTGCGCTGGTGAAAGAGGACAGGTTACGCCGGATTCTGACGCGCATGCTCGATGAGAGCGAATTCCTCAGCCCTTACGGAATCCGGGCATTGTCCAAGTACCACGAAGACCATCCGTATGTCGTCAATGTGGAGGGACAGGAATACCGGGTGAATTATCTGCCGGCAGAGTCGGACACAGGCATGTTCGGTGGCAACTCCAACTGGCGTGGGCCGATATGGATGCCGGTGAACGCCGTGCTGATCCGCGCCCTGATGTCGTTCTATCTCTATTATGGTGACAACTTCAAAATCGAATGTCCCACCGGCTCGGGCAAATTGATGAACTTGTTCGAGGTAGCCCGCGAGATTGCCAACCGGCTGGAAGGCATCTTCCTACGGGATAAATCGGGCCGGCGGCCGGTGTATGGCGGCACGGAAAAATTCCAGACCGATCCCCAGTGGAAGGATTACATCCTGTTCTACGAGTACTTCCACGGCGATAACGGCGCCGGCTTAGGCGCCAGCCACCAGACCGGGTGGACCGGCGTGGTTGCAAAACTAATCGAGCTGTTCGGTCGTCTTGACCCGAAACAGCTTCTGGATGCCGGCAAAGCGGGCGGTTTTGTGAAGGGGGAATCGTAAGGATGGTTACCCATGGATACCTGACTCACGCTGTCGGGAACGACCGACGGTCTCTCGACAAATGTGACTTCAGGCAATTTACTGCTTGGCGATGGGCTGGCGGCGTCCATGGCGGATATGTAGAACGAACACCGTATTGCCCTCCGTGGTAAAGATGATTCGGTAGACATGAGGCTTGCGCCCGTAGAGTAGATGGCGCACCTCGAAGGGGAAGACCACATTCTCGGGAGCCAAAGCGCAGCGTTGCGGAGAGTCAGCTAACGTTGCGACGGCCCGACGCAGTCCCTGAAGCCAGCGCAAGCCGGAGTCTCCTGCCTCTTGCGACAAGAGTCGCTCGAGAATTCCATCCAAGTCCTGCTTTGCTTTGGTAGTGGTTCTAACGCGAAAGGCCATGCTTCACGCGTAGCTGTTCCAATGCTTCGTCGATGGGTTGGGTGCGTCCGGCTTTCACGTCGTCATAGCCCTGCCGAATGCCTCCAACGGCTTGCTCAAAATCTTCACGCTCCCATTCCAGATACTCGGCCAAAACGTCATCGAGAGCGGCGGCAGGGTCCTTTCCACGACGTTGCGCGTATTCCTCTAGCTGTGCCCTGCGCTCCGGTTTGATGGGGATAACATCCATTTGCTTCACGGTAGGCGGGACAACGAACGGTGTCAAGTGTATCCGCCTGAATACCCTTATCAACAACGAATAGCAACTTCTTGCGACTGTGGTTCGCCGATCAGTGGTTTGCTTGACCCACTTCTCTACTTGCTTCCCGCGGCCACGGGCTGCGTCATTTCAATTTTTGCTTCACGCAAATATTTGGCAGCTTCTTCGGGAGGCGTTGGGTTCTGGTAGAAGCCTGTTCCCCGCTCGAAACCTGCGGTCTTGGTAAGCCGCGGCATAAACTCGACGTGCCAGTGGTAATGGTCCATGGCCGCTTCCTGCACGGGAGCGGTGTGGATCACCAGGTTATAGGCTGGATTGTCGAGCACCTGATCGGCACGGACCAGCAGGTTCTTCAAGGCTTTTGCCAGTCCCTCATAAACTTGCGATGACGAATTCTCGAAACGCCGATTCATGCCGCTTGGGCAGGATCCACGTCTCAAACGGAAAGCGCGGGGCATACGGAGCAACGGTAAGAAAGCCGGGATCGTCGGCCACCACGCGCACTCCCGATTCAGTTTCCTGGCGGACGATGTCGCAGTACACGCAGCGCTCTTTGTAAATGTAATATTGCTTCGAGCCTTCGAGTTCCTCAGCAACATGCTTGGGAACGATGGGCAGCGCAATCAGTTGTCCGTGAGAATGCTCCAGGGTTGCCCCCGCCGCGATCCCGTGATTCTTGAAGATCAGGATGTACTTGAAGCGGCGGTCCTTCTTTAGATCGACGATGCGGTCCCGGTACGCCCACAAGACATCTTCAATTCGCTTCTCCGAAATGCTGGCCAGAGTGGCATTGTGTTCGGGGGTTTCGATGATGACCTCGTGCGCTCCAATGCCGTTCATCTTGTCAAACATGCCTTCGGCTTGACGATTAAGGCTTCCCTCGATTCCAAGGGACGGGAACTTATTGGGCACCACGCGCACCGTCCAATCCGATGTGTCGCGCGCAGCCCCGTTCGGGCGATACGCCAGCACCTCGGGTGGAGTCTTGCTTTCATTGCCATAGCAGAAAGGGCAAAAGCCGCCCTTCATCTTGACGGGTTCACGGGTGAAGTCAGTGGGACGTTTGGCGCGATCGGTCGAAATGATTACCCATCTACCTATGATTGGATCTTTGCGTAATTCAGGCACGGCTAACCTCGAAGAAACGAACTTAAATATCTTACGCCAGAGCCTGTGACGTTCGTGACAAAAGGTGGTTTCGCACAGATAGGACAAAATCGCCCCGGGACGGCCACCTTCCGCATGCGGACGCCCCGGGAACACCAATTACAAGTTAGCGCTGCAAAGTTTCCCTGCCCTTCGACTACCCGGCGAGGACTGGGCGAACCGAATGCCGGCCAGTCTCCGCCTGCCGCAGTTTTTCTAGCGATGCAAAGTGCAGCAAGAAAGAGAGAGGCACCAGGAATACCGGGATCATCGCCAGGGGGAACCTGCTGATGAGCTCATTGGGTGCGTCCAGGGCCAGCCTTTGCAGCTGTGAAGGCGAAGTCAGGAAGCCGGTTCCAATGGCGACGACAAGATCGGTGATGCCGAGCCAGTTCCAGGCGCGGACCAGACTGCCAGCCAAGCTCGATCTACGCCCATAGGCGATGGCAACCACTGGCGCCAGCAAGCCAACCGTCATGTCGCCAATGCCTGCCGGCAAAGCAAAAGCACCCGGCAACCGACCCTGGGTATAGAGCACGACGAAGATCAGCCCCAAGGCGCGATAAAACTGCACGCCCACGAGCCACTCCTGCGGTACAGCTTCCACGACACGTCTGAGAGCGGGCCAGAAGCGATATAACAAAGTGCCAACGACGATGGGAACCAGGATGCCATATTGAATGGTCGGAATGCGGGATGGCGTGCCGCCGTAGAATCCAGACGCCACGAGCCAGAGCGCGATGAAAAGCCACACCGTGAGCAGTGCCAGTCCACTCCAAAACGCACCTCTCTTCTCTGCATCCTGCCAGGGTGCGCGCTGGACGGCACGGTTTAAGCCGGCCAGCGCGACAATCACGACTCCCAGAGTTCCGCCTAACACGTAACTGGGCAAATAATTGGGGTAGTCCATAATCGACCTCCTGTGGTTTCTTTCGGTTACCCAGTAAAATAGATGTATATACATGTATATTAGGATTCAGGATATTTGCCATGCCCGGATGCCTGTGATATGGGTGTAGATGCACCGAACTTATGAAGACCCGCACTCCCACGAGAACGCCCGCAAGGCCAATTATTCTATTGCCATGCGCATGCGCTAACCTGCGGCGGGCCGCGCGCATGGTCACTCAGTTTTATGATGAGGCCCTCCGCGCCAGCGGCCTCCGCGTGACGCAATTCACGCTCTTGCAGGCCCTGACCTGCGCTCCCGGAATCTCGCAGAAGCAACTGGCAGAGCTGTTGGGGACCGACAGCACAACCCTGACCAGGGTACTGGCCCTTCTGCGGCGGCGAGGTTGGATCCGATCCAAGCCGGGGAGCGACCGCCGCGAAACTTCGGCTTTCGCTGACAGCAGCAGGGAAGCGAGAATACGAGCGCGTACTGCCCTATTGGCAGTCAGCACAGAAGCGACTGCGCCAGTCCCTGGGTGAGGCCGGCTGGAAACAAGTCCTAAATGCCGCAGCGCGCAGTGCCGCAGTCATTAGCCTGCCGTGAAGCAAAAAAAGCCTGGACCAGGCGGCCCAGGCTTTTCGTTCCGTCGCAAAATGTTGCTAGGCGCCGACTGGCTTGCCGATCGTCGCAGTTTTGGCATGAAGCTCCTTGCCAACGACGGTTATGCACTCTTCCAGTACATCCATCGCGATGTCGGCCTGCTCACTGGTCACGATAAGCGGAGGCGCGATGCGAATGCTGTTCGGCCCGCATCCCAGCAGCAGGACACCGCGCTCGAAAGCCAGCTCGACAATACGATCGCGTTCTGCGCCTCCCTGCGTCTTGGCCTTCTTGTCAGTGACAATCTCGATACCAATCATCAAGCCGCGTCCGCGGACGTCGCCCACTAGATCGAGCCGCTGCGGCCAATCGGCGATGCGTTTCATGATGTGGTTTCCCACAGCCTCGGCATTCTTGATGCCTTCGCGCTCGAGCACATCCATGGTGGCCAGGGCCGCAGCAATTGAGACCGGATTTCCACCGAAGGTCGAAGCGTGCGAACCTGGCACCCAGTCCATGATTTCGGCCTTTGACATCATGATGCCCAGCGGCATCCCGCTGGCGATTCCCTTGGCGCTGCAGAGAATGTCAGGCTCGACTCCGGTATGCTGGATGGCCCACCACTTACCCGTACGGCCCGCGCCCGACTGCACTTCATCCGCGACCAACAAAATGCCGTGACGATCGCAGATCCGGCGAAGCTCCTGCATGAACACCGTTGGCGCGACAACGTAGCCGCCCTCACCCTGAATGGGCTCGACAAAAATCGCAGCCACTTCCTCGGGGGCCAGGGTCGTCTTGAACAGCTTCTCCTCGATGAATCGCGCGCAACCTAGAGCGAACGCCTCGGCTTCCTGGCTTCCGCCCACGCATCCGCGGTAAACATCGGGATAACGCACGTGGGTCACGCCCGGAACCAGCGGCGAGAAGCGGCGCTTCTGTTGTGGCTTGGACGCCGTCAGCGAAAGAGCGCCCATGGTGCGTCCATGAAACGCACCGTAAAACGCGATGATGTTCTGCCGCTTGGTGTGATAGCGCGCCAGCTTCAGCGCCGCTTCAACGGCCTCCGCTCCGGAATTGCCGTAGTAAATCTTGTGCGGCCCTTTCATCGGCGCCACCTTCGACAGCCGCTCACCCAGCGTCACCATGCTCTCGTAATAAAAGTCGGTGCCCGACATGTGAATCAGTTCAGCAGCCTGCTTCTGGATGGCAGCCACGACTTCCGGATGGCAATGCCCGGTGGAGGTCACCGCAATGCCGGCGGAAAAATCGAGGAACTCGTTGCCGTCGACGTCCTCAACGATGACGCCGCGCCCGCGCTTGGCGACCATGGGATAAGAACGAGTGTAGGACGGCGAAATGTAGCGCTGATCGCCTTCCAGAATGCGGCGTGCGTTGGGGCCGGGCAGGCTGGTCTTCAGGTTTGGACCGGCAACTTGAGTGAGTGTAGTGGTGGTCATGATGTTTCTCCTTCGAATGGCTTGCGGCATGAGTTGATGCCGGAGCTTCTGTCAGCCCGCGAGCGCAGTCTGGTTAAACTGGAATGGCGCGGGACACCGACGGAAAGAAGGGAAACCAGCTAGTCGCCGGAGAAAAGGTTGGGACGGGCCATGCAGGGAGACAACTTGGATTCCGCACGGCTGGAGAGCCGGGGTGACCAGGGATCGCGCACACCAATGCCGCACACCGCATGTAAGGTGCTGCCAGAGGGGTTCAGCTTGTTAGCGCAACTGGTCAAAACGATACTCCAATATTGATTATAGGCGCTTCCGAAACGCGGCGTAACCCCCAAAATCAGCCCGCCAAAGCCTCGCGGGTGCCGGCCCTCTCGAGACGGTTCCAGCCCTTACGAGACAACTTTTGGTCATCTACTACCGTCGATAGTAGTATGGCCGCAGGCCCCTTCTCCGTACCGGTACACATCTAATGGAAGGCCAACCAACGCTCTCGCGAGCGTTGTGAAATTGAGTTGAAAAGGAGCACTAACGATGTCGAAGTTGAAGAAAGCGCTTTTGTGTTTAGCTCCCCTTGTATTTCTTAGCCTGTTACCCACCTTACTCAGCGCACAAGACAACATGAGCATGGGCGGCAAGCAGTCGATGTCCGTCACCGGTTGCTTGAAGCAAGGCAGCGACACCGGCGGATATTACATCATGGGGCAAGATGGCAAGATGTACGAACTGATGGGGTCTGGTCTGGCTGCCCACGTCAATCACACCGTAACCGTTACCGGCCACGAGGCAAAGCTCTCGCATTCAGAAGAAGCGAAGAAAGAGGCCATGGAGAAAACAGAGGCCGGCAGTGCTACCTATGTGGACATGAAGGTTACCAACTTGAAAATGGTAAGCGAGAGCTGCCAATAAACGCGATTCAAACGCATTGTCCAATCGAGCGAAGCGACGAACGAGCACAGTTCTTCAACGGGGCTGTGCTCGTAGTTTTTGGCGAGCGCTACCCGCTTGCCGTGAACTGGCGGCCTAACTCTTGGCGGCTTCTCTCGCCGCCTTCATAACGGTTTTCGTCATGCGATTTTCGCCCGCCCAGTACAGGCTGATCTCGTGACCATCGGGATCGTTGAGGTAAGCGTGCCGCCAGCCCCAAGGCATCATGCGCGGCAGTTGGGTTATGTAGAAGTTCTTTTTCTGCAGCTTGCGGCAGAAATCATCGAGATCACGGACTTCAAAGTACAAGCGCACCCCATCGCTGGCTAGGGAAACCCCTGGTCCCGCCTGATGAAGCGCGATGGTTCCATCTCCGCCCGGCGCCCGCAGGCGTGCGTATACCGCTGTGCCCTCATAGCGGAAATCCTCGATCAGTTTGAATCCCATCATGTCGCGATAGAAGGCCATCGCACGCTCCACGTCTTTGGCATAGATCATGGCGTGGTTGAAGGTAAGCTTCCCGCCATTTTCCGGTGGCGCGGGCACCGCAGCCTGCGGAGGTCTGGCCGGCTTGGCTATCGCACCCTTGGGGGGCTTGCCGGCTGCACGTTTCGCCCCTCTCGAAGCGATGGTCTTTTTCGCGGAAGTTTTTTTCTTGGCTGCCTTCTTCTTCATGGCGTTCTCAGGCGGAATCACCTCGAGCGAGCGGCGCAAGTATGGTCGGGTCTACAGCAATTGTCAAGGCTTAGTGATAACGTGGGTGCTGGCATCCTATCGATCGGAAGTGGAAAAGCGGCGGGGATCAGGAGGTTTTCGACGTGTCACGTGGGAGATTTTGGCGCTGGGCTTGGCCTCTGAGCATTGCGGCTGCGGGAGTAGGCACAGCCGCGGTGGTCCTCTCCCGTGGGTGCTGGCACACCCATATGGGGTGGCCGACAAGGCACGACGATCACTATTCCTATCGAGTTTGTACCGACTGCGGCATCAAGCGACTGTTTGATCCCAAATCGTTTCGCGGCTATGGCCCGTACAGCTACGATTTGCGAGAACTCATTGCTCGCGACCGCGCCCGCCGCATGAGGCACGAGAAGAAGCCGAAGATCACCACCTGAAGTGGACGGTGAGGCGCGCAGAAATTTCACCATCGCCGAGCCCGGCCCGCTAAGGCAACGCCGAGGACCTTGCCGACTACTCCGAAATCAAACTTTGAGCAGTCCCGCACACTTCCTATACGCCGGTTTTCTGGACCGCGATACAAGCAGCTGTTTCGTGATCATTTTGTCCGGGCCGCTATTCACGGCCAATAGCCGTGATCCCTTAAGAAATGAGACTCATTCCACGAATTCAAAGCGGTACGCAAGAATAGCGCTGCCATCCTGGCATGACCCCTCCTGGCGAACGGGGAAAATGTGAGAGTGATGCAGGAACTCATGCGTCATGCGAACTGCCGGTGCACACTGGAGATTTATTCTTAGGCTCGGCTACAAGCGAAGCGGGAGGCGCAGCATCGGGTAGTTGAGATGATCATCCCTCAGGAGCCCAAGACCAACGACACGCGATTGCCCTTGATTCTTGCGAAAAGCGAAGCCGCTAGGATGGAGCTGGCATGACCCGATTGTGGCTATAGACTTTGAGCAATCCCACACATTTCCCAGAACCACGATTGTGGGTAGTTCCCACGTGATTCTTGGACGAACTTGTGAGGGCGAGACCCGCCGAAACACCAGCCTCCTCGACGTTCAAATCTCATCGACGTTTATCAGGGCGGCCCTACGTAAAACGAACCGCCCTGAGTTCCCCACCTCGACGATCCAAATCCACTACAACCTAAGCCGGCTTTTTCTTCTCTTGATCATGCTTCTCTTGTGCCGGCTGTGGAGTTTTGGGCTGTCCACTAGGGATCTCTTGTTTCGGAGGCACTGGTACGTTCGGCTGGGTTACAGGTTTCTTGTCCTCAGGCTTCTGCGGATCGCTGTGCTGTAGGTTGCGATTTTCTTGATCTGACATTTTGCTTCTCCTTATGCTGGTCACCTACTGTTGCTGGTAAGTTGTTGCGATTCGTGTTAACTGTGATTTACGCCTCAAGGGGGCATCAGGACGGGTTTGTGCGCCGAAATAGTTGGTTCGTGGGGTAAGTATGGCCCACTTCAGTACAGAACTCCGAGCGCGGGAGTGACGCCCGCCGAATCTCTGTGGTAGTGAGCGGGAAACGGCGGTGCGTCAGTTTCCTCCCAATGCAGCCCTATGCTCCGGACAGAGCCCGCCGAACTTACTTCTCGAGGACTTTCTCGATCTGCCCGACCTTTTTTTCGACTTTGCCAGCCCGGTGTTCAGCTTTGCCTTCGGCCTCTAAGTCAGGATTGTTCGTGACCTGGCCTACCGTTTCTTTGATTTTGCCTTTCACTTCATGAACAGCGCCTTTAATCTCATCCTTCGTACTCGTGCTCATCGGTTTTCTCCTTATGGTTGAGAATTGCCTAATATAAGAAGCGGGACTTCGGTTACCCGCCCAGGAAACAGCAAATTACCTGCTAGACAGCATGCAAATCTGGGTCTCCGCGCATGGCTCAGCAGGCCTCAAGCCGTCTTAAGACCGGGAATAATAGTTACGGCCTGTGCCATCCCCGCAGTGTGGGGGTTGGACGCGAGCATCTTCATCTGCGACCAGTCGTACGGGAACTCACGGCCGCAATTCAGGCAAACCACATATGTCCCTGTTAGGGAGGCTGCTGCAATGCCGCGGCGTACTTTGCCGCGTACGGTGATGGGGAAGCTGCAGCGTTTGTGCCAACAACCGAAGACCAAATCGAACAGACTCATAAGCCTCCTCGATTGAAGCAACGATCTATGCCGACAGCCGAGGCTTTCGCCCGTCTCCAAGCGAGAGCCCGGTTGCGGCTGCTTAACGGGTATCTCGGCTCCAGAACCGGTTGCGTTAAGCGCGCCCGCGTCCCCAGTACCAACCGCCTCCACCAAGCAAGAACACTACCAGGACGATAACTAGAATCGTTTCGATACTCATTTTGAAGTTCTCCTTTGAGGATCCCCGAGGGCTGATTCATCAGGTTGGCGGGCAGCCTTTACTTAACGCTTGAAAGGTGGCCGTTTTGTGCGCCACTTCTTGGCGCAAGTACCAGACCTGCTTAGCCCCGGGATCTACTAAGAGTCTGACAGGTCGAGCTTGATCGGTCTGGTCAATAAAGAACACACTGTAGTTCTTCGTCCCAAACTGGACTTGTAAACTGGGCCTTCCGCAAAGTTGATTCACCGTCGCGAAGTACATCCGATTGCGGACTGAAGAGAGGTTAGATGAGCGAAAACTCGACACATACACAATCGCATATTGATTCCATTGCGAGACAAGAGCATGAGTTCCTGGAGCAGAGAACCCTATCGGAACGCGCGAGCGATCGCATAGCGGGTTTTGCCGGGAGCATGCTCTTTGTGCTGATCCACGTCCTCCTCGTGCTTTTTTGGATTTTGACAAACCTGAATCGCGTTCCCTGGATTCCGCGATTTGATCCCTACCCCTTCTCGCTGCTCGGAATGATTGTCGCTGTCGAGGCGGTGGTTCTTTCAAGTTTTATACTCATGCGTCAGAACCGAATGGCAAAACGGGGAGAGCGGCGAGATCACTTGAATTTACAAGTCGATTTGATAGCCGAAAAAGAGATCACGAAACTCTTGCAGATGGTCCAGGCGATTTGTGGGCACATGGGACTTAAGCACATCGCTGAGGACAAAGAGGTAGAAGAATTTAGCCAGAAAACTTCAGTGGAGACTCTCGCACAAAGCCTTGAAGATAAACTCCCGGAGGCCTAGCAACCAGGCAATCCCATGAGGGGTAGCAATATCCGTAATGGGGCGGCAATTTATCCTTTCCCTTCCCTCCGTCAAGCGATTGCGGCGGCGATTAGAGTTGCAAGTATTACTCTCCCATTGGAGAATTCAATGCCGCGGTGGCTCACGAACTCCATGAATACCCTTCATGCCGAGCATCGCTTTCGACGGATGGCGAAAAAACATCCATCTACCCAGAATGTCAAAAAGGGCAAGGAGCGCGGCCCTCTGAAGAGATCCTTCGCGATCTTAGGGCCCGGATTGATCACGGCGGCCGACGATGATCCGTTGGGAATCTCAACTGACACTTTAGCGGCCACACTTAGCTGCCTCCTGGGCCCTGACCTGATGCTTACCCTCGACCGAACTTGATTCGGAGAGAAGTTCCTTGAATTCGCGCGGTGGGTCATGCACTTAATGAACTGGCAGAGGTTTTTGCGGAGCACAGGAAGAGGCACTGATTGTGCCGAAACGAGTCGGCACTTAAACACAATGCGAGTATTCACTTCCGAATTTATTTCAAGCCAAGCTCGCCATCGTACTGTCGGATGACCGCGTAGCACTCGCAGGCGGAGTCTTCAAGTTTCTTGCGGTTCACGACCTTCACTGCACCACGGGTGTACTCGATGATCTTCTTCCTCTGCAATAGACCCGCTGCCAGGCTCACGGTAGGTCTATCTGTCCCTAGCATCGTGGCGAGAAAATCATGAGTGATGGGCAGCCACCCTGAATCCACTCTATCCTGAGTCATGAGCAACCACCGTGCAAGGCGCTGCCCAATATCGTGCAGCCGATTACACGCGGCTGTTTGTGCAACCTGCATGCCCCGAATTGCCGCATAGCGGCTCAACATGAATTGCAGGTGGGGAACGGATTCCAAGCTGTTTTGCAAAGCCCCGACCTCTACCCGAAACCCATCCCCCGTGATTTGTACCACCGCTTGAAGCGGACTCCTGCTCAGGCCAACAGCCGCCGCTGTTCCTGTAAAGCCCTCTTTTCCAACTATGCCAGCTTCGGCCGTTTTTCCATCTTTCATTACGACTACCAGAGAAATCAAACCTCGATTCGGGAAATACGCAAATTCTAGCTTTCCACCCGCCTGGTGAAGGACTAGATGGTTTGGCAAGCTGACGTATTCGAGATGAGGACGAAGTGAGCTGTAGTCGCTATCGGATATCGATAAAAAGATTATGTTCCTGACTGGTTTTCCATCGGTACTGGTCCGCTCGCCAGACCGCACGACTTGGAGGTTTTTGCGTGCCACAAACCAGAACCGAAAACCATCCCAGATGGGAGAGTGAACTAGTCGTGGCATGCGAAACAGGAACCCTGCTCATTCGCTCCACGCGCGAAATTATACAGTACCCTTTTCAACGCTTCTGTAGGGTGTCCTACATTGGCTTTACGGCTGGTACACGCAAGCATCGCGACGCACGAAACATGATCCACGCTTAGGGTATTCCGCCACTTCAAAGAAGGTCCCGAACTGGGCGTGCGAACTAAGAATCTTCTGCATATGTAAGATGCCCAACAGACCGGCAAAATTGGCACATGATATTACTGAACGGGAGAAACTAATGGGTCCCCTTGGTCATCGCCGGCCAGGATAACCACGGGATTCCCATTCTGTTTCAGCGCCTCCAAGAGGTCTAATGTCGAAGTGTAAGCGCACTGCCGCTTCGGAGGTATGAAATGAGCGCCAGGGGCATTCCAACCCGCAGCCAGGGCCGTCTCGCCCAGTCGATTACATCGGCTAATTCGGTGCGATCCGCAAGACCCACGACCAGTGAAATTTCAAAGCCTTCCCGGCGTCAAACGCCCAAGTCACAACCAATAAATGGCGATGCGATTTTCGATCCCGAGGCCTTTCTCGCGAGAGCTGGGTTGGGCAGGACGATTCTCCATCTGAAGAAGAATGAGACGGCCTATGCGCAAGGCGACCCTACCGACGCGATTTTTTACGTGCAGAAGGGCCAACTGAGAGTAACTGTCGCCTCCGCGAACGGAAAAGAAGCGACGCTTGCCTTGGTGGGCGCCGGGGAGTTCGTGGGGGAGGATTGCCTGCTCTCAGCTCATCCTCTTCGACTCGCGACTGCTACCGCGATGACTGAGTGTGCATTGCTCAAGATTAGCAAGGTGGAAATGGTGCGCATACTTCATCAAGAACACGCGCTGTCAGATGTGTTCGTTTCTTTTCTGCTGACCCGCAACGCTCGCATCCAGGCCGACCTGGTAGACCAGCTTTTCAACTCCAGTGAAAAGCGGCTGGCGAGGATTCTGTTACTGCTCGCGCAGTTCGGCAAGGAAAGCAAACCCGAGACAGTGGTTCCTAAAATCAGCCAGGAGATATTGGCTGAGATGATTGGCACCACCCGATCCCGGGTGAGTTTTTTCATGAATCGCTTCAGAAAGCTGGGCTTCGTCGAATATAACGGCGAGATTCGGGTTCACAATTCCCTTCTCAATATCTTTCTGCAGGAATAAAGCCGCCTCCGACCGCCAAAGTTCATGCGGGGATCGCGTCACGCCATCTTGCGGGTTTTCGTTCCCGTTTTTCGGGCGGCGGATGGTTTTCGCCGAGGTGTTGCGGCAGGTTTTCTCGCGTTGGCTGCGGTAGTTTTTCTCATTTCGGCAGCGGCAGGTTTTCTCGTTTTGGCTGCGTGAGTTTTCCTCGCTTTGGTCACGGCTTCAACCGGAGCCAGCAATTCCGGCTTGGGCGGTTTCGGAGTGCGATGGTGACCATGATGCAGCGATTGGATGTGCGCAGCTTCTTCTTCCGTCCGCAGCTCAGTATCTGCGCGGTTTCGGCGTTCGTCCTCAAGGTATTCTGGAATCGTTTTAGTTGCCATGGCTATAGTGTGGCAGAACTATCCTCGCCCGAGCTGTCCAAACTTGACCATTAAGTGACAATTCATGAGCCGCCACGAGGAGGTTGGACAGAGATGTACCACCCGGCAGCCATCGACATAAGTCCAGGGTCCTGGCTCCGTTTCCCGACCAAATTCGTAACGGCGTAATTGTCATACTGGGTCAGAGGTGGCGTAAGATGATGCCCCGCCCATTCGCGACTTTTGCGAATGAGTGGGGCATCGGGTGGCTAGTCATTGACTTTCCGCTCGCGCTTTTAATTCCAATAGGGCTTGGCGCCGTAATACGTGTAGACTTTGGCGCCCCAGGTGTGATCGGCCATGTTCGGCCAACGATCCTTGTCAAAACCGGGAGCGGCCTTGAGCAACTCCTTATCGACGTTCAGAATGAACTGATGTTCAACCGTGTCGACCGCAAGGGAACTCCATGGAATGGCAAATAACTTGTCACCCATGCCCAGGAAACCCCCGAACGAAAGAACCGCGTAAGCGACGCGGCCCGACTCCAGGTCGATCATCAAATGCTCGATTTTTCCGAGGTCTTCCTTTTGGAGATTTACGACCTTATCGCCGGTTAAGGTGTCTGCCGCCAGTACTGTCGGTGTTCTTTCCATTGTTGCTGTCATGGTGTCTCCTTTATTTCTGCGTATTCACATTTGTGAATTCCAGGTATTACTTAGTCAGGTATATGCCCTGAAGAGTCCTATTGTCCGGTCAGAATTGAACGCTTGGCCACTTGATGGAGCGTTCTTCTCAGCTTTCGTTACGTTAGACTGTGGATCGGCGTAGATAAATGTTGGCTCTATTCAGAGAAACAGTAAAAATCTGAACTTCACTGCCCTATACCCTCCGCCGATCTTCTGCCACTGTTCGTCTTCGATAGTCCAACTTTCCGACCGTGTGAAACGGGCACGTTGTTTCACAATAACAATGCTACATGTCCCAGATTGGTGGGGACTGTGCAAGACTGCTCGCTACGAAAACAATTCTGAAACTGCCGGCCCTGTTCCCGATTGACCTGTAATCGCTCTTGACTCGTGACATCATGCAAGTATGCATAAGAACCAGACAAAGCAAGAATCCAACCAAGCGATACTCGCTCGCGTCAAAAAGGAAGTGGATGAACCGCGCATGGCCGAATCCACGCAAGAAGAATATGACGTCAACCACACCACGCTGCAGGAACTGGAAAAGCTGCCTTAATCCGTGGTAAACAGTTGCCTGGTTCGACCCGACGAAGCTGATCCATAGCCTCTTCAGCCTCTTCGTCTTGCGGTGAAAAGCCAAGTAGGTTGTTGATAGATCGTGGCAGATACTCGCGAAGAATCTCGTAACCGGGACCATCGTTCGAATATATGCAATGCCGATATCGATTTAAATCGAACGGTATGTGCATTGCCCCCTGCGCCAATAGGATTACGTCTTTGCCCAGGGTGTGTGCAATTCCGAGTTCGTAGAAAACATTCGCATTTCTGCCAGTCACTTCCGCGATGACGATTCTGGCGGAAGCGATAGATTCGAACGTGTCTTGCATAACGTCGGGGCCAAATAGATCATCTGCACGTTTACAGACGAGCGAGGCGCCGCCATTGGCTTCCACAATAGGTTTGATCTGTTTTCTCCAAATGTAATCCGACCATCCTTCGCTAAACGGCATCAGGACGAAGACTAAATTGTCCTGCTTCCTGATCCGCCGACGATAAAAAAGGGAAGTAGAGGCATTAATGAACTGATCCTCATTGTTCGGCTTGCAGACTCTGATCTGATCTGTTGTCACCGATCGTGCAACTCCGACCAGTTGGCCAAACACGACAGCCTCTTCTTGGG
This sequence comes from uncultured Acidobacteriaceae bacterium, assembly GCA_963721155.1. Lineage (GTDB taxonomy): Bacteria > Acidobacteriota > Terriglobia > Terriglobales > Acidobacteriaceae > Bog-257. The sequence continues at coordinate 154,028 of CAVRID010000016.1, forward strand.
GCGTCTTAGGAGAGCTATACCGTAAATACCACTTAGAGGTCCTCCAGCGCTCGCCTATAGAATCGCTCATGGCACGAGCATGTGGATCAAGTCCCGCAATAATACTTTCCACGTGCGACATCCATACGCCCTGACCTGGAGATAATCCGAGAGGGTTTTCAGCGAGTAACTGCTCCCCTTCCCTTACTAAGTCCGCCACTCGGGAGCGTACCACGGGTGGCACATCTCTGAATTCGTATTCGTAGTCAGGCACCGTGACCGCACCTTCTGCCCATGGCTGTTACGCTACGGGGTAAAGTAGTCCTATTTCACGGACGGGCCGATATCGATCCGAATGGGAACGAGTTTACCAGAGGAAACCCGCAAAGGTTCATCTCTTCCGTCAGTAAGCGTCAGAGGAAGCACACGCTTGACGGGTTGTGGTTGAGGCGCTAGCAGCGTCCACACGAAGCGGTGGTCTCAGGACCTACGCCGCGTCAATGTTGAGACGTTGCGACTTCACCGGCAGAACCATCAGGCGGCGGCGCAGCCCCTGATTTTGCCAATTGCCGTTATCCAGCCGCTTGTAAACCCACAGTTTTCGTTCCAGGCGAATTACGTCCCGTTTGCGCTGATCCAGATACAACTGCGAGATGCGCCGCCAATCGGCTGGGAAAGCCCGGATCGGCGGATTGCAGTTCAGAATTCTCCGATTGCCTTTTCGACGATATCTATGCCGATCTTCTGAAGAAACTCCTCTGGCGATTCCCCGCCAATCAGGGCAAAGACGAAATCGTTGTGGAAAGTGTTTTGTCCCGTGGGATCGCTGACGATGACTTCTTCCGGTGTAATGCGCTCGACGGTTGAATTCAGCATCACATGCAAGCGTCCCTCGCGTTGTGCTTCCAGCAAATGTTCGCGATTGCGTTCGCGGGCGCGCCGAAAGGAATCGCTACGATAGGACAACACCACATTGTTCCTTCCGGACCGGCTCAGGGCGAGCGCAGCTTCAACCGCCGAATCTCCACCGCCGACCACAACTATGTTCTTATCGCAATAACTATCGGCTTCGATCAACTTGTAGGAAACTTTAGGCAGCTCCTCGCCCTCGACGCCAAGTTTGCGAGGAGTACCTCTCTTCCCCAACGCGAGGACGACATAGCGTGCCAGATATTCGTCGTGAGTGGTCTTGACGTGGAAGCTGGAAGAATTCTTTCGCACGACCTCCACTTTCTCGTTGGTTCGAATCAGCACGCCGGTGTTGGCGATGATGGTTTCCCAAACCGCCAGCAAAGCCTCCTTGGTGCCATCGCCCACATACAAGGTCCCGTACAGCGGAATCTGAATGGGCTCGGCCATCAGGAACTTCTGTCGCGGATATTGCCGAATAGTGGATGCGATTTCACCCTGCTCCAAGGTGATGTAGCGCAGTCCATATTGTTGTGCTGTCAACGAGGCGCTCAACCCTGCGGGCCCGGCGCCGACAATGGCGACGTCGTATACGTCGCTGCCCTTCTCGCCTTCCGCTGAGTTCAGGCGATCGCGCAGATGATCGACGACTAACTTCCCCTCGTTTACGGCGGTCTTGATCAAGCCCATGCCCGACAACTCACCGACAATGAAGACACCCGGAACATTGGTTTCGAAGTTCTCGCGCACCGAAGGTACGCGCATGGTCTGGAGCACGCCGCCAATCGACATCATGATTGCCTGCGTCGGACAAGCCTCGGCGCACTTGGCATGTCCAGTGCAGCGGTCCGGGTGCGCTAGAATCGCCTTTCCGGCTTCGAGCTCCAGCGTGCCCGTCTCGGGACACACGTGCACGCAACTGCCGCAGCCTATGCACAGGGACGCGTTGATGACTGGCTTCGCAGGCCCGCTTGGCTTCTCCCCTGTGCCCGGTGACTGCGCCACGGCGTCATGCACCGTCCACATAGCCATGGCCGCGCCGCAATGCCGGCAGAATGCGGAGCCTTGCTCCATCGATTGACTGCAACGCGGACAGCTGCGCAATTTCTTGGGCACAACCGGCTCAGGCGTACGCGCGGTTTTCGGCGTGGTCAACTTTTTCAGATAACCGCGAACGAAGAACAGGGTAATGGCCCCGGCGAGCAGGAATGTCAGGAATGTCTCCATCGTTGATTACACAAATCCCAGAGCAATAACGACCACGATATGAATAAGCGCGAGCACTGCAAACGAGTAACTGAACGGACGATGAATGACATGCCACAAGTGAAATACCTGTTGCGAGCGCGAGAGGAAAGCAATTCTCTTGGACAGCGCAGCTTTGGTTCGCGCGATGCGGATAGCCCGCTCCAGATCTTCGTGTGATGTGCGGATCAATCCTCCGAAGTACGGCAGTACCCGGCTCCATCCCAGCACGCAAATACGCAGCCGCGCGATGTGAAATGGACGGCACAGATCGAGGACGATCATCAGCAGGATTGCACGGTACACTGACATCTCCCGCACCTGCGCTGGGGTTGGAACCTGGAGGAGCGGCGCGAAATCCTGTGCCGAGAGCGGGCTCTGGGCGGAAAGGTCTTTCGCCAGCTCTTCCTCGATTTCGGCCAATTCCTTAAGCGAGAGTTCCGCAGAAGACAAGGAACGTGGTATTTGCGCGTAGATGTACCTGCCAACGACTCCACTGATCGCGACCGACAGCATGATCCAGAAGGCGATTCCCGCGATGCCCCGGAACTTGAACGAGGCGTGAAATGCGATCAGCACGGGAGCAGTGAGTCCGGCGATCACGTGGAAATCGAGCCAATGTTTCGCCAACCCAATCCTGCCAAGCCACTTGATGCGCTTACGCAGCGGATAAAGAAAGATCATCATGAACAGCAGCACGCCAGCTATTCCCAACTTGATGGCGATGGAGCCACTGGGCTTCAGCAACTCATGCTTGGGCGAGAACGGTCGCTCCGCCGCCGCCAACAGATAGTAGTTCCATCCGTAGACAGCAAGCGCAACAACGCTGACAACCGCGGTTACGGCCGTGAGGTGAAGCCGAATCCGGTGAGCGCGTTCGCCTGCACGGTGCAAGGAAGCAGAGTTCATGATGCTGGCAGGAGCGCTCATTTTGTTTGCTCCGGGTTAGCAACCGAGACTGAGGTATCAACCAGGAATCGTTTGTAGTTGCTGAAGCGATGAACATTTCTCCAGCGTTGACGCAAGGTTTCCACCTCGACGGTGGCCACGGTGGGAAAACGGTATGCCTGCGTCCAGCCGGGAAGTTGAATTGTGTCGTAGTCGATTTCCGCGGTGAGAGATTTTAATCCGACATCGCTCATGTCCTTCGCGAGCCCTATCTTAAGCTTGACCACCTGTCCGGTTTCAGGCTCGATCCAGGCGGTGCCGGTCAGCTCAAGAGGAAACTCACGCCCCCGAACTGCCAACGCCGCCGGTGTTCGCGTTCCGGGAATGTGGGTGAACCGGACTTGCGCGGTGCGATGCCCGGCGATGATTTGGTCGGGCATCGCTGCGAACTCGAAGCTGTTGCGGTAGTAAGGATGAAAAATGAGCATCAGCATCGAGAAGCCATTGGTGACGAGCAGAGGAAGGTTTTTCTTGTTGCGCTGTTCGTTATGCGCGTCGCCAAGGCGCGACTCATTCAGCAGCAGTTCATCGCCGGAGCCTTGCAGCAGTACCAGGTAATCGAAGCTGCTGTTCTCCTGGTAAGAGGTGTGGCCGTTCTTGTCCAGCTTGAGTTGGGTCACGTGTTCGGAACACTTCACGTCCGACATCTGGTCGAGAAACGCGGTGACCTGACGGCTGGCTCGGTCCACGATGGTATCGGCGTCTGCAGCGCAGGCCGCCTGCGGGCATGGCAATACAAGTGTCATGACGACCAGACCCCATCGGACCCATCCTTTACTTTTGTGTCGCACTTGACGCCTCCCGCTTCCAGCGATTATCGAAGCGATAACCGAAGGTGGTGTACACCTGGTTGTAGTTCTGTAGAGCGCCCCGCGTGATCGTGAAGCCCGTATCGATGAAGTAGTGGCGGCCCAGAATGAATTCGCCAGACGCGTTGAGGAAGCGCGAACCATTGTCTTTCGACACCGGTGAGATGAACTTCTGGAGTCCGGCTTGAACTTGAACCTGAAAAGACTCCTTGAAACTTCGAGACGCCGAGAAGGAACGATAGTCGCCCTGGGCAAAAGGGCTGTTGAAGTTCGAGTAGCGGGCATCCAGGCGAATCCCAGTCTTCCAGATCCGGTTAAAGGTGATGCCATACATGGTGTTCCACGAGGCCTTCGCGTCGCCAGTCACGTCGCTGCGGCCTATGTCGGTGTACAGCGTGATGTGGGCGGGCGCCTCCACCCGCACGCCTGCACTGAAGCCCTGAAACAGGTACTTGTCGAGCAAGCCAGTTCCCACTAGTTGCGGATCGTAGGTAGGAACATCGCGAAAGTAGCTATGGTTGAAGTCGATGCTGACACGTGGGTGGGGCTGAACCCGTAAGGTGACAAAGCTGCTGGCCACGCCGGCCCCGACCGGAGTGACGCCAGGTCCAGTTCGCGGCCGGTCAAGCAGCAGCGCCTCGTAAACCGAAAAGACACGCTTGAAATCGATCGTATTTTCGGTAAACACAAACGGCCGGTCCACGCTCCACTTCAGCATTTCCACTCCAGCGCCAAACGTACTGCTGTAGTGCACGTCGTCGTAACTGCCACCGCTGATGTTGGTGAAGCCGCCGGCGATACGGCGGTTGGGGTCGTAGCTCAATGCAGTCGGATCGGATGCCAGGCCGCCGAAAATTCCGGCGGTAACGCGGTCTGACATCTTCCTGCCGAAGTAGCCGCCGTCAAAGGAGTTCAGGCTGGTTGCCCATGGCAGGTACAAGCGCCCCATCCCGGCGATCCAACGCGAGTCGGGATTCTGGTAGGTCAAGCTTATGGTGTAGGTGCGGTTAAGCAGGTCTTGCAGCGTCGGTTGGTTTCGGCTGCTGGTCGAAGTCAACCCGCCGCGCCAGTACCCGTTCAAGTTCCAATGTGTGCCGTTGATGCGGGTAATGTCGGCGCGCAGGACTACGCCGGTGGTGGTCGAGGACGAACTGAATGGCCCGCCACTGTGTATTGTGCTGAAGTCGAAGCCGATTCGTCCCTGGGCGCGATTCACCTCGGGCAAAGGTGGACGAGGAATGGCATCGCGTACGTCTTCATCCATGGGGTCGCCCTCGGTAAAGCTCACTACCGCGGGATAGTTGCGTGTGTTGCTCAGGGCATGCTTCTCCACCAGCTTCTCGATCTCCTCTTGTGGCAGTGAGGCCATGTCGCCTGCCACCACCGGGCGTGTGGATGAGATCACTTCGCAGACGGCAGATGTTTCGGCGACGGCAACAACCTTCAGCTCCGCGATCGTAGTTAGGCCGGACGAGTCGCCCGAGGTTCTATCAGCGTCCGCCGGCTCTCGCGATTCATTATCCGAGGATGGAGCTGTGGTGGAAGCAGCGCCGGCGCGAATCACCAAGCGAGTGCCTTCCGCCAAGCCAGCGCTGCGGCCTCCTTCGACGTACACATTGGCGCCGTTGACGTAACGGACGCGGAAGGTCGTATGCACCTCAACGGGCGCCGTCGGTGCCGCAACATCCTGCGCGGTGGCCGCCGGCTGAGGACTCTGCGCAACCCCACTCTGCATGGACCACGTCAGCAGAAGCAGCACGGAAGTCATGCGGTGGACCATGGTTATCCACCTCCCTGGCCGGTGGAGTGGCACGAGTAACAGCTGGTGGGGTTGTAGACATAGCCACGCACATCGGTGTGGTGGGGGTCCGTATTTGGTTTGCTATGCTCGTGGCAGGTGATGCACGAGAAGGCCGAATAGTCAGACGGGTTGATGTGGCAGTCACCGCAAGTCATCCAGCGGCCCGCGTGAGTCCCCGAGTAGATGGGGAACCAAGTGTGATTGAAGACTGCTCCCAGCCAAGTCGCCGTGGTGTGGCAAGTGGCACAAGTTGTGGGGAAGTGTGCCGCCACATGGTTGGGGTTGTTCGTGCCCAGGTAATCCGCCTTATGACAGGAGTAGCAGTCAGTGGGCGTGCCCTGGTACACGCCATTGATGTGACATTTTGCGCAGGGCACGTTGATGTGCGCGCCGGTTAGCGGGAAGCCCGTCTTACTATGGTCGAACTGTGCTCCCTGCCAGGAGCTAGTCGAATGGCAGACTTGGCAGTCCGTGGGAAATCCCGCCGCCTTGTGATTCGGATCGGTAGTGCCGTTGTAGTCGTTGAGATGGCAGGAAACGCACGTGGTCTGGAGGTTGGAGAAGTTCCCATTCACGTGGCAGGCGACACATGGGAGGGTAGCGTGCTTGCCAGTGAGTGGGAACTTCGTTTTGGAGTGATCGAAGCTAGCCGGATTCCATCCGCTGGTCGAATGGCAAATCGAGCAATCGGTCGGGAATCCGGCCGCTTTGTGGTTAGGGTTGGTGGTTTTGTTGTAGTCGTTGATGTGACATGACGCGCAGTCCGTCGGCGTACCCGCATACCTGCCGTTGATGTGGCACGACGCGCAGGCTACCGTGACATGCACACCGGTTAATGGGAACTTGGTTTTGGAGTGATCGAACACCGCCGGAATCCATCCGTTGGTGCTGTGGCAAACAGCACAGGTCGTGGGAATCCCGGAAGCCTTGTGATTGGGATTAGTCGTCTTGTTGTAGTCGGCGATGTGGCACGAGGCGCAGTCCGTCGGCGTGCCCGCAAATTTCCCGTTGATGTGGCAGGACGTGCAGGGCACGTTTGCATGGAGCCCGGTAAGCGGGAACTTGGTTCTGGAGTGATCGAACTTGGCTCCGCTCCAGGTCGACGTCGAGTGGCAGGTTGCGCAGTCGCGCGGAAAACCGGCCTGCACGTGGTTCGGGTTGTTGGTCGCGTTGTAGTCCTTAGCATGGCAGCCGTAACAATTCGCAGGCGTCCCTTTGTAGCGGCCGCCAACGTGACACGCTGCGCAATCGAGTGTGGCGTGCACTCCTGTCAATGCGAAACCTGTAAACTTCGCGTGATCGAACTTCGCTCCCAGCCATGTATCCACCGAAGAATGGCAGTTCTGGCATGTGGGCGGGAAGCCCGTCGCCTTGTGATCGGGCACGGCATTCTGATACTGGACTTGGTGGCAGGAGTAGCAGTTCACGGAGAGCCCCTGAAACTGGCCGACCGCCGCGTTCTTGTGGCAGGCGTCGCATTCCAAAGCAGCGTGCCCGCCAATCAAGGGGAATCGATTATCGTGGCGCTGAACCTTTGACAGCGAAACGTTCCAGCCGCGAACCGTGTGGCACTGCTCGCAACCCGCGCCAAACTGTCCGCGATGAAGATCGGCGTGACAATCCTTGCAACGCATTCCCACGTTGCTGAACACCAGACTGGTGTGGCATTGCATGCAACTCAGGTTGGCGTGCATGCCACGTAGTGGGTACCTGGTTTTGTCGTGATTGAACTCGGGGATACTGCGGATCGGTCGCCACGAAGTGAAGGTGTGACAGCTCTCGCAAGGCATGTTGAGGTTCCCGTGCGGGCTTTGGATTTGCGCGCGCGGGATCGCTTGCGACTGCTGGCCTACGGGAGCCGGCAGCAACACTGCAAGCAGCGAGAAAAGCAGTGGTATCAGTGTGGGCACGAGTTTCGTCTCACCTTCGTAATTCAGTCACGACTCGCTCACATCGCGATCTTCGCAACTGGGTTGCCATGGCACGCAGCGCACTGGGTCGGCGTTGGTTTATAGAACAGGACGTCTTTTCCCTCGACCTGCCGAAAGACCTTGTGGCAGGCGCCGCAGCGGACGTTCTGGTGTCCTCCTTTCAACGGAAATGCGGTTTTGTCGTGATCGAGGAGCGAAGGCTTCCACTTGCCGGTTAGGTGGCAATCCGCGCAATGGGTAACGGCTCCTCCGCGTGCGAATTGCAAACCGTGAGGTTCTTCGTGGCAGTCCTCACACTCTGATGGCGCTGATGTGAAATTCACGTTCAGCAGCTTGCGCTCCAGGTTGGGGGGACGATGACAACTGGCACAGTCCACGGCTCGGTGGGCGCCGGTCAACGTGAATTTTGTGGTTCCATGATCAAAGCGCGAGAGATCGCTCCAGGTCTTGGTCGAGTGGCACGCTTCGCAACCCAGCGGCCTGCCGTTGCTGTCGGCGCTTGCCATGCGAGCTGTGAATTGGCCTTTATGCGGATCAGCATGGCAGGTCGTGCAGTTCAAAACTTCGTAATGATAGAGAGCGCTACGGCCGCTCTCTGCCGGCTTATGACAGTCGATGCAAGCGACGGCGACATGACTGCCGGTAAGCACGAAGCGGGTCTGCTGATGGCGCGCCAAGTCGAATCCCGCAGAGTGAAAGGTGGTCTCGTTGTGGCACTGTTCACAACGATTGAAGTAAGGTGCGCGGGCGAACTGATTGCGGTGTATGTCCTGGTGGCAGGTGATGCAACCTGACGTTTTGATCTTGAATACGGTTGCGCGGCCTGCCGGCACATGACACTTCGCGCAGGCCACTTCGGCGTGCTTCGCCCGCAGAGGAAACGCCGTGGCTTTGTGATCGGCGACGGAATATTTCGCTGGTTTGAAGCCGTCCACCGAGTGGCAGGATTCGCAGCGTCCGCCGTCGGCCCGCGCCAGGAATTGCCCGTTGTGTGGATCGGGCTTGTGGCAGTCGGCGCAGACATTGTGGGCGATGGGGGTCTTGAAGTCTCCTCCGCGATGACAGACGTTACAACCCACTTCGAGGTGCTTTCCAGTAAGTGGGTACTTCGTCTTGGAGTGGTCGAACTGCGCCACGAATGAGCTTTGCTTCCACGTCAAAGTGGTATGGCACGATTCACAACTCTGCTTGAACTCTCCGCGATGGGGATCGTTGTGGCACGCCGAGCAGCGGTCAAACTTCAGACCGACGTATTTCGGTACGCCGTCGGCGCCGGGTACATGACACTTCTGACAAGTGACCTGGCGATGTAGCCCGGTCAGCGCGAACTTGGTTCTAGCGTGGTCGAAGCTACGTGCGTCTTTCCAGTCCTGATTGTTGTGGCATTGTGAACAATTGGCTCCAAGTTGCCCCTTGTGCTTGTCTTCATGGCACGGGACGCAACTGCGAGACAGGCCCAAGTAGGTTCGGTTAGCGTCCTTCACCTCTAACGCCGTGCGTTCCAGTTGACCGATGTTAGTGGCGTTGTGGCACTTGGCGCAGGCGAGACCCGTATGTTTGCCATCGAGGGTGAAGCCCGTCTTAGCGTGATCAAATTTCACTGGGGAGGGATCCCAGTGCAGCAGACTGAAGTTAATGCCGTTGTGCTCTGAATGGCAGCGCACGCACGAAGCCTTCGGCTCGGCCATGAAGGCCGGATGCAGCCCCCGCTTCTGCTTTAGTCGTGCGGCGATTTCCTGGTGACAGTCGAGGCAAAGAAACGTAGGCGTGCCAGGCGAGACGGCATGACAGCGCACGCATCCGGCCGGACCGTCCAGGTTGTGATGGGCTCGGGAGAGCGCACCTGGCGAGATCTGAGCATGGAGTGGCACAAGCGCTCCCAACACAAGCAGCATGATCGCGAGCACGAACAGCCAAAAGATCCACCAGGGTCGGGGTACACAGAACCAAGCCTCCGCGGGCGACGGCGTCACGGTTGTTGGTTTCTGCAGGTCTCCTTTCGGCGTTTTCAATTCAATCCCCTGGCGACTGATCCTTGGCGCTCCTTGCACTTCTGAGCTGTTCCTTTTTTTGTGATCAATGCAAATCGTCGAAATCTGCTTATGGCTGGCCAGGGAACCACATCTTGCGGTGCAACTACGTCAATGCACTTGCATGGCCATTTCTAGAGGATGAGAGGATTGGGAATTGCCGGCGGTAGACTGCTAGGTGCGCAGTGTCTCAATTGGGGATTGAGGCATTGACGGCTCGGTTTTGGAGCGGCCATTAGCAGCGAGGGGAGGTGTTGATTACGGCTGAAGATGTGTCGTTTGGACCCACTGCGAGTTCAAAGCGAACCCAGTGACTTCCAGGGAAATCGGCGCCCACGCTCCGGTGCAACTAATCCGGACCTTCTGGCTTCGCTGGTGCTGAATCTTCGTGCTGACCCTGGCCCGGATTCGTTCCCTGTGGAACATTGCGTTCGCCTGCATCTCCCGTGCCCTGGTTGCGCTGAAACGGCGATTCGCTTTCTCCCTCAGCGCCTCGTCCGCCCGGTCCTTCAACTCCCTGTATTTCGCGGGGACTCTGTGGTGGGCGATCGTTGTCAACCTGAGTGTAGAAGCCCGGTTTGATCAGTATCGGTTGGTTCGGCATGCCGACTCCAACAACCTCGACCAACCCTTCATATACCTGGACGATCGTCTTGTTTTTCTTCGTAACTTCGACCGAGAAGCGCGTTCCACGGACCGTGATCACAGCGGTTGGTGTTCCCATGCGGAAGGAGGGATCATTGCCGAGCCGCTTCTGAACTTTTGCCAAGATGTTGCCGAGAAAAAGTTGCAGGAAATTTCCAGGCGACTGCTCGGGTGCCTTCAACACCACGCGGCTATGTGGCTTGACCAAAACCTGCGATCCGTCCTGCAGGCTCAACAGTAGGCTTCCCTTCGCCGTTTCGATGCTGGATTCCGCGGGCAAAACCTGGCCTTTTTGCGCAGTTACCGCGACGCCTTGCGGGGATTGCAGAGTAACTTCGCCCTTCAGATCGGCGATGACAGCAGAACCCGACACAAGCGCCACCGGTTCACTTTGGGTTGATTGCGTGGTGGCCAGACCAGTCAAGAGGAACAGCGCTAAAAACCAAAGGACCAACCGTGTCGTTTTCATCAACCACCCCTTACCGCGACCTCGGGCAATGCCGCCGGCAGACGGATTGTGAAGGTCGTACCGGACGCGGAGCTCTCCACGTGCACATTGCCTCCGTGTCTCTCCGCGATCCTTTTGACAAAGGCCAGACCAAGTCCCCATCCGGGTGCGCCGTCGCGCTCATGACTGCCCCGGAAATAGGGAGAGAACAAAGCGGGGAGATCGGCGGTATCGATGGGCTTGCCGTAATTGTGGACAGAAATCGCCACCTGCTCTTCCTCCTGTACGCAGGCCACGCGGATTTCGCTTCCCTTTTCACCATACTTGATCGCGTTACTGACCACATTCAGCACTGCTCCGCTTAACAAAGCATTGTCGCCAGACGCATACATCGAGCCTTCACCCTGCCAAGTCAATTTCATTTGGTTGGAGGCGGCAAGCGGCCGCAGAATCTCGAATACCTGACCCACAACGTCACTCACAGGAACCTCTTCTCGCTTAAGTGGCGTAGCGCCGGCGTCAAGGCGCAGAACATCAAGGTAACTGTAGATAAGCGCCAGCAAGCGCTTCGATTCGCGAAAGATGGTCTCCGGCGCCCCCGCGCATTGCGGGGAATTCGGATATGTGATCATCAGTTCAGCGAAACCCTGAATGGAAGTGAGAGGAGTGCGCAATTCATGGGTGATGAAGCCTAACGCCTCGGCGCGCGATCGATCGCGCTCATCGCGTGCTTTCAGGCTGGTGAGAATCCAAATGGTCCCGCCTTTCGGCGATAGCGTTGTTGACGGAAGGGGAATGAGTCGCATCGAATACAGCTCATTGCGGACGTAGCCCTCGCTCTCGACCGCGTTTCCTTCCTTTACTCGCTCTTCCACCTCAAGCCACTGGACCTCTGCTTCCAGCTCGTGCATACGCGTGAGCTGCAGGTGGCTACGAAAAATGCGGGCGAAGATTTGGTTCTGCAGAATCAGCTTGCCATCAGTATCGAAGATCGCGATGGCATCGCGGGTAGAATCGAGCAAGGTTTCGTGCAGTTCATAGAGTGAGCCGAGTTGCATTTGCAACTCCTGGAGTAAATCGAGACTGCGGCCGATGTCGTCGGGATCTTCTCGCAATTCATATCGCCGATGTTGAGCCAGCCATTGCCGAAGAAGCTGCATCTGCTTTCGGATACTGCGCTCCACCAGGACAAAGTCCGCAGCGTACACAGCGACAGGTGCGAAGGTGACAACAAGCAGCATCGGGCCGATGGCAAGAATCCTCGACCCCAGCACAAACACCGACCATCCGGCGAAATAGACAATGGTTCCTAAGCACACTATCCAGATGACGACTTGCCAACCTCTTCGATTGCGGAAGAAAAACACAGCGGCAACGCATGTCGCGAAAAGCAGGACTAGGCTTGTTGACTGCGGCAATGGGTGCACCATGCGGCCGCTCAACACACTGTCCAGGATTTGCGCGTGAATTTCGACTCCGGAAGCTGGCCACTGTCCGGTTAGGGGGGTGCTTAACCGGTCTGAGATCTCCGTTGGACCAAAGCCGACCAGAACTGGCCGGCCGCGCAACTTGTCGAGATCGTGCCCTTGCAGCAGCGCCGCCGCCGACACGCTTTGGAATGCGTCGCGCCGGAACGCAATCGGTGCCAGTACAGGGGCTGCGGCAGCGATTGTCGAACGATTATCCGGTCCAGCAACGCCATATGCAGCCAGAAATTGTGCGGTCCGTGGCGCATCGATGTGGCGCGCAACCTCCAGCGCAAACGCCAGCCGGGGCCCGTCAATGGTCAGCTCCTGGACAGGAAAACGCCGGCAAAGCCCGTCCCTATCCAATACCGCTTGAGCGTGTCCGACTCCCAGCGCAGCATCAGCCAATACCGGCAGCGGCTCAATCCAGTGTGGTCCATCAGGATATGTACCAATTTTATCGACGATGACGGTGCGCCGGCTTTCGCGCATGGCATCGCCCAACTCTCGATCGATGTCCGCCGATTGCGGCTCGGAGAAGAGTATGTCAAGTCCGATTACCTGGGCCCCGGCGCGCTCGAGGATGCGTACTAACTCTGCAACCCGCGCGCGTGACCACGGCCAGCGGCCATACTCATACAGGCTCTTGTCGTCAATCAGCACCAATACAACAGGCGACGGCGGAAAGGGAGGCGGTGCGGTGCGGAAGTAGGTATCCGCAATCCGCAGCTGAAAATCCCGCACCACTGGGATTACTGAGACCGCCATCACCACCAGAAAGAGGATGGCAGCCAGCGACCATATGCGCCACCACTCTCTTCGCCGCCCCGTTGTCATGGCTCTTCCACGGATTGCAGGTTGATGCCCAGGCGCACCGCTTTCTTGTACAACGTCTTCCGCTCTATACCCAGCCGCCGCGCAGCTTCGGACTTATTGCCGTGGGTCGCCTTCAACATGTGAATGATGTGTTGCCGCTCCAACTCAAGCAGCCGGTCCGGCGCGGCCGCAGCGAGGTCGCGTACGTGACGATTGCCGCGCATCATGCGCTGGGCTTCGGCTTTCACGTCGGCGATGGAAATCCGTCCAGGCCTGGCAAATATTGCTAATCGATTAACGGTGTTCTCTAGTTCGCGAACATTGCCCGGCCAGCTCTGCACTTGCAGGTACTCGACTGCTTCTTCATCAATGGTGACAGGCCGGTCGTTCTTAAGAGCGAACTGCTGGAGAAAGTGTGCGATCAGCATCGGGATGTCTTCACGCCGCTCCTCCAGGGAAGGCACCGCGATCTGCACAACACTGAGCCGGTAATAAAGGTCTTCGCGGAACAATCCCCGCCGCATAAGGTCGGAAACATCGCGATTCGACGCCGCAATAATGCGGACATCCACCGGGATGCTGGCATTGGAGCCTACCCGGCGCACCTGCTGCTCTTGAATGACCCGCAGCAGCTTCACCTGAAAGCTCAGAGCGGTTTCCGTCACCTCATCGAGAAATAGAGTCCCGCCGGTGCTGGCTTCCACCAGTCCTTTGTGCAGCCGGTCGGCGCCAGTGAACGCTCCCTTCTCGTGTCCGAACAGCTCGCTTTCCAGAATGGTTTCGGTGAGGGAGCCGCAATTAACCGGTATGAATGGCTGCTCCGAACGCTTCGAGTGCAGATGAATCGCGCGCGCCACAAGTTCTTTTCCCGTGCCGCTGGCTCCGGTTATCAATACGTTTGCATTGCTGGAAGCGACCCGCCCAATGTCCTTGAAGACCTCCAGCATTCGCGGACTTTTTCCCACCATCGCGGTAGTGGCGACTCGTAGAGGCAACTCCGCCGGTGAACGTCGCGCCTCATACTTTGCCAACTCGACCGTTCGCCGGCACAACTCGCGAATGCGGCTGATGTCCAACGGCTTGCTGATGTAATCGACCGCGCCCTCGGCCAGCGACCGAGCCGCAGTCTCCAGGCTCACCTGGGCAGTCATGACGACTGCATGGAGATCAGGCTGCAGCTCTCTAAAGCGCTGCACCAGATCAACCCCATTGTCGGTACCCAAGTACACGTCGACTAACGCCAGGTCTACGCGATGGTTGTGAAGGTGTTGCTCGGCGCCAGAGGCGCACAGGAACGAATCGCATTGGTGCCCCTCGGCTCCGAAGACAGCCTGAAGAAACGAACAGGTATCCGGATCGTCATCGACAACCAGTACTTTGAGAGAACGCATGCTTCCCATTTTCCTTACCATCGCGTGGTTTGAAGAAACGCGGGGCGTAAGGAGTTACCCCAATTGAGGGTCGCGACGAGGAATTGCTGACGGCACGCCCATAATTGTTGCCCAGTTCGCGTCGGCTTGACACTTAACATGCAATTCTTTGGCCAAGCGATCTAAACACAGCTATCATCTCCGCACTTCCTGAGAGCCTTGCGACAGAAGCAAGGGCGCTGCTGCTCTCCGGCGCGATGAACGGCGGAAACAGCTCGCAGCTATAAACCGTACCGTTGCGGGGTCTACTCGGCATTCAACAATGTTTATTTCTTTACACTAGCCCAAAGGCTCGTAGCAGGTCTGTGACATCCGCATGAATTTCCTGTTACCCAGATTGGGCGGTATTGTAAGGCGACCCTTCTCCAGCAAAGAAAACCTAGCACTCCCAATTGGGAGACAAACAGGAAAGTATCCGGTCGTGCTGCAAAATCGCCTGCATGCTGCCAACTCCGTGGCTTGAGTCTATGAATGCTGGGCGAGCCACTTAGCGGGTAATAATTGACTTGACTAACCCGAATCTTTAGCGTACATTCGGGTACATGGAAACGCCAAAGACATTACAGCAAGCGATTCAGCGGTTTGCAGACGAACAGGTTTGTATTGACGCTGTAGCCGCGATGCGCTGGCCCGCTGGCCCCGAATGTCCGTATTGCCGGGCCAAAGAGCCTTATTATCTGGCGACGCAAAAGCGCTGGAAATGCCGTTCATGCCGGAAGCAGTTCTCCGTGAAGGTGGGAACGATCTTTGAGGATTCGCCCATCTCTTTGCAGAAATGGCTTCCCGCTCTGTGGATGCTGGTTAACGACAAGAACGGGGTTTCGTCTTACGAAATTCACCGCTCGCTTGGCGTATCGCAGAAAACCGCGTGGTTCATGCTGCATCGCCTGAGACTGGTAATGAAGCACCGCGATCTCGCTTTCAAGCTTGGCGGGCAAGATGCTGGGCCGGTCGAAGTTGACGAGACTTTCATAGGCGGACAAAAAAAGTACATGCACGCTGAAAAGAAACTGCGCTACGAAGCCCGTGGCGGAGCGTCGGGCAAGGTTGCCGTGCAAGGCTTTCTCGACCGCGAACTCCGGCAGGTACGCGCCAAGATCGTGCCGAACGTAAAGCGCGAGACTCTGCAAGCTGAGATTCTCCGCGAGGTGAAATACGGAACTCGCGTCTATACCGATCAGGCTTCGGTATATGACGACGGCATGAACCATCACTTTGTTCATGAGTTTGTTAACAAGATGGAACACTACGTTGACGGCCAAGTGCATGTGAACGGAATCGAGAATTTTTGGTCGTGTCTCAAGCGAACCCTCAAGGGTACGTACATCGCTGTCGAGCCGTTTCACCTTGAGCGGTACATTGATGAGCAGATATTCAGGTTCAACAATCGCGCCACGAAAGACAATCCGTTGAACGATTCAGACCGCTTTGTGGCCGCACTGGCGCAAGTGGTTAATCGTCGCCTTACGTTCAAACAGCTTACTGGCAAGACCGGCAGTCAAGAGACCTTCTAACCCTTTCCGGAAACTTCGTGGCCCGAAGCGGAAGTCTTAGGCTTTGGGCCGGGCTTAGGTTTGCCAATCTTGCCGCGACGCTCGTCTTCGAGCATTTGGTTTAGATCACCCTTCGAGACGCTCAGAACGTCCCGAAGGGCATTGTTGAATCGCCGCATTTCGGTAGATTTGGGCTGACTCATGCCTGCCATTGTACCTCCAAACCAGAAAATCGTTGACCCCATTGGTGAGAAGTGGCAGCCCTCACTGGAGTACGTCTACATGAAAACCAGACGGGCAGACTTTCACCTCCAGTCGGCGGAGGTGAAGATTAGAGATTGGGTGAAACGTGAGCCCTACTCTATCGAGGAAAAGGATAATCCGGATAGAACGGAGCACTTTTTCATCCTCCGCCCGCACGCCATAACCGAAGACGTTGCTCTCGGCGTGGGGGATTTTGTCAACTGCCTTCGCTCCGCTCTCGACCAATTGGCCTGGAACCTGGTTCACCTCTTTCCCGATACCATCCCTGCGACCGACAGAGCTGCAAGGAAGATTGCCTTCCCAATCTGCGATACCGACGAGTCCTACAGGCAAAAGCGCGCATTGTTCCATTCCAGCATCCACGGCGTTCTCGACTCGCTTCAGCCTGACGATAGAGCGAACGCTATATACACTCACGCCCTCTGGAAGCTCGACAAGCTCTGGAACATCGACAAGCACCGCACCATTCCGGTCAATTGCGGAGACTGGAGGATAACGATTGCCCATGGCTTGATGCGCGTGTCGCACGACGCCATCAATGATTGCTTCGTGATAGGCATCCCCTGTCTTGCTCGCGTCTGCTTCAAGCCAACGTATGTGAAACCAAAGGTCGTGCCGCAAATACTTTTCGGCGAATACATGGGAGAGTTTTCTGTCAGCATCGCCGAACTCCGGCAAATATACGAGTTCGTCACAGCAGACGCTATCCCACGATTTGCGCGATTCTTCGCGCTTGTTCCACCACTGGGAAGTTATTGACATGGAACCAGAGACCAAACCGATTGGAGGAAAGTATGCCGCAGAATAACGAGTACAAAATTATTCAGGGGAACGGTCAGACCGTCTCAAGCCAAATCACCACGAGTGCGCTGCTTGGATGGAGGCCTATCCTAATGAGCGCTTGCGTCGGCGCTACTCCCACGGCGCAGGTTCAGATCGTCGTTATTATGGAACTCATCAGAGGATGAACCGAACACGTCTTCGGCTAGTGAGTCCCCCTGATATGCCTGTGCAATAAGGCCAGCTCGCACCACGGCAATTCGGCGCTGCTCTGGGGACACGTCGATACACGCAACAGCCTCGAAGATCGCTGCTACAACTCTGTCATTTCCAATTCCTGTCACGGCTGTCTCCTTTTTACAACGGTTGGGTTAGCCTAGTCAATTATTGCCCTTAGCGGGAGTAAGGGCTGGGAGGCACTGGATGGGAAGATCGGCAAACCCGGGGAGAATCCCGGCCAAGTAGTCGCGCACTGGGAGTTTAAGCCGGCGGCAGCTTTCCACGACTGAGAGAATCGCCGCAACCTTGAGTCCCGCCTGTGGACTGCCGATGTGGATCCAGTTCTTTCGACCCAGTGCCACGGGACGCATTGAATTCTCTGCAAGGTCATTGCTCAGCTCAAGTTCCGGATATTCCAGGTTCCAGGAAACGCTTCGGTCCATCGCGCCCACGGCCTAGACGGAAGTCGAACACCACGCCTCCTCCGGGTCGGCCTTACTGCCACAAATAGGCTTGATGATTCTTCCCCCGGCCCTCGTGCATCTGCACATCGACCGGGGTTTCGTCCGCCTGAATGTAACTTCCGCTGATCAATTCTCGCCTCATTGCCGCAACCATCGGGATCAGCAACTCGCCGACTTTGAGGACCCAGCCGTCCAGCGTCGCTCGTCTGATTTCCAAGCCGAGGTCTCTTTCCAGAATCATGCTCTGCCGATGCAGGGGCGTGTGATTACAATATTTGCCGACGACCGTCTCGATGACGATCCGGTCACTCGCCAGGCACTTCTCGATGATCCGTGGCGGCAAGGGCGCTGAAACAACTCCGAGTTCCTCACAAGATCGGCAAGCCCGTTTCTCTCGTTTCGTGATCAGGACGAAAGACCTCGCCGGCTCGACTTCCAGCTGTGAACTCTCCTCGTAGCCGATCGCCACCGTTTCTTTGCCGCAACTCTTGCACACGCGCTGATCCGGTGTGCAAGGCAGCATCCGCTCTACGCGAGGAAGATTCGCAGGCAATTCCTGGCGACCCGGATGCTTGCAGCGTCTGTTCTTCGAGCGCCGCACCAGCGTGCACTCACTCTCCGCCTGCACTATCAATTCACTGACGACAGGCTCAAGCGTGAACAATTCCATTTGTGCTTAGGAGAGCTTTTCGCCGCCCGCTCCATACTTCTCGATGCGCATCAGCCGCAGCTGCTCTTCCAGCACACGAATCCTCAGCTCTGCGTACTGCAGCCGGCTCCTCAGTCGTGCGATGAGTTCCAGATCGGCGGGCGCTGAAGGAATGGGAGACGCACTCACAATGGGCTACTGATTTAACAGAGTGGGCCCGCGACGTGCAAGCGGTCTATGCGGCGGCATGTCCTTCTTTCGGAGCTTTCCGGTACCACCGCTTGTGCTTGGTTTTGGCCAGATCGATTCCACCTAACAAGAGAGAGAGAGCTCTTCGTGGCTCAGGACGACCTTGCCCTCCGCATCGCCCGATTGCGGCCAGGTGAAACACCCTTTCTCTAACCTCTTGGCACAGACCCAGAGTCCGCTACCATCCCAGACCAGAATCTTCAGCCGATTGCGCTGCGCGTTGCAGAACAAGAACAGGTGCCCGCTTAGAGGCTCACACGACAATCGATCCCGGACCACCGTACAGGCCCTCGAACCCCTCGCGCATGTCGGTGACCCCGGCGGCCAGGTGGATCCGCGTGGCTGGACCCAATCCAAACACGGTTTACGCCCGCTCCAGTACACTCACCAGGCGCTTGAACGTATTCGTGTCAAAATCAGGATGTACCTCGATCCGGCGCCCGCCCGACAGCACCACAGCCAGCCCACAACTCGGTTCGTGCTACGTCGGCGATTTCCTGGCCGCCAACTCCACCGGCACCACCGGCCAGCCGAAACTTCATGCGTCTCTTTCTCCCAGATGCAAAACTATCACAGGATTGTAAAATCCTGCCGCCGAGGGAAATGTGCCCAACCCTAAGTTCTTCCGTTCTAGGATAGCCGGACATAATGCAGAGCGTTTTTAGCTCGGCGGCGCGGCTCGTGGTAAGGCGTGGGCGAAGAGAAAAATTCGTGGAGCCGCGCCGCCGAGCTAAAAATTCATTGGGCTGAACCGCTGGTAGGATGTGCGTACTATGGGTTTTGTATGGCGAGCAGGAGTTCCAAGTTGGTAGCACCGACTGTAGGTAGTGAAGGGGGAAGGACTCGGTGGGCTGCATTCATGGGCTTCGGCAAGCCGAGTAGGGCAAGTTGGGAAGTGCTTGGCTGATCGCAGGGTAGTTGGAACGTCCGTAAGACAATAAGACTCCACCGACTCGACAGCTTGGAGTTCATGGCCAACAGCGATTTGGAGTCTAGCGGATCGATCATGAAGAACCTGGGATGCTTGGGGGAGAGCGATCCTTGGACAATAGCTTGACCGTGATCATGCTTCCCCGATGGCAAACCGGGCATTCCCGCAGAGAGTGACCGGTGAGCTTCTCGTATCGATCACGATAGTCCTCGCAGGGCTGCGGTTGGGAAGAGCTTTGGTTGGGAGGAATCATGCCCAGCAGTTGGCGGCAATGCTCCAACTTTTCTTTGCGGTATCGATTGCCCTGGAACCCGTAATAGCGAATGCGGTGGAATCCACTGGGGAGAACATGGAGGAGGAATCGCCGGATGAACTCCTCGGCCGAGAGGGTCATGATTTTCTGCTGATTGTTATCCCGGTAGTCCCGCCAGTTGAACTTGACCTGCCCGTCCTCGATATCCAGCAGTCGATGGTTGGAAATCGCGACCCGGTGAGTGTAGCGGCCCAGGTAGTCCACCACTTGCTGAGGTCCGGCGAAGGGCGGTTTGGCGTAGACGACCCATTTCGCGTCGCACAGCGGATCGAGATAACGGCGGAAAGTCTGGGGATCTTGAAGGGCCTCGAGGGAAGAGAAGAAGTTGAGTTTACCGGCGTCGAAGGCCTCCTGCAGATAGGTCAAGAACAATCGGCGGAATCGGCAGGACAGCACCCGTACGGGCAAGAAGAAATTGGGGCGGCAAGGAATCCAACGGGTACCGTCGGGCGAGATCCCGCCACCCGGAACGACACAATGCAGGTGGGGATGAAAAAGGAGATTCTGTCCCCAACTGTGCAGTACCGCGAAGAAGCCGATCTCGGCGCCCAGATGTTGGGGATCGGCAGCAATGGTGGACAAGGTCTCGGCCGTGGCTCGGAACAGAATGCCGTAGACAAGATCTTTGTTCTGGTAAGCAATGGCCGCGATTTGTTCGGGGAGAGTGAAGACGACGTGAAAATAGTGCGTCTGGAGAACTTCCGCTTTCCGTTTTCCAAGCCACTGCGCACGCGCCAACGACTGGCATTTGGGGCAATGTCGATCGCGGCAGCTATCGTAGCAGGGCCGCTCGAAAGGACAGCTGTCGCAGCGCTCGAGATGACCGCCAAGGGCCGCCGTGCGGCACACCTCGATCGCGGTCATGACGCGCCGCTGTGACGTGGAGAGCGACGCCCCATGCTTCTGTCGATAGGCTTCACCATAGCGGCGGAAGATGTCCGCCACTTCCAGCTTTGGGCGATCCATGGGGCCCAGCGGCTAGAAGAGCGATGGCGGAGTAGGCTTGACCTCCTGGGGAATAGGGTGTGGTAACAAGTCGAGCGGACTCGAGGTGGAGCACACTTTGCTGGTTGCGATACGGAGATATTTTGCTGTGGTGGCCAGGCTGCGATGTCCCAGGAGCAGTTGAATGGTGCGGACGTCGGTGCCTTGCTCCAGGAGGTGGACGGCGAAGGCGTGGCGCATGGAATGCGGGGTGATGGGTTTGGAGATCTTGCACAAACGGTGGGCGTTCTGGCACTCGCGCTCGACTGCGGCCCGGGTGATGTGCTGGTCCGGCATATCGCCGGGAAAGAGCCAGTGCGCAGGCTTTTCCACTCGCCACCACTCTCGCAGGATCTGCAGCAGCCTTGGGGAGAGCATCACGTAGCGATCCTTCATTCCTTTGCCTTGCTCGACCCGTAAGACCATGCGCTTGCTATCGATGGAAGGGGGTGTAAGAGCGATGGATTCGGAGACGCGCAAGCCTGCTGCGTAGCATGTGGTCAAGATGGCGCGGTGCTTCCTGCTAGCCACACAGGCAAGAAACTGCACAACTTCCTCAGGACTGAGGACTACGGGCAGGGTCTGAGGCTTTTTCGGAGCGGGGATGATGTCTTCGAAGATCCAGTCCTTCTTGAGAGTGACTCGATACAGGAAGCGAAGTGCGGAAATGGCAATGAGGATCGAACTGGTAGCCAGCTTCTTTTCCTTCGTCAGGTAGACCTGATAGGCACGAATCTGCTCGGGTGCCAACCGCTCGGGTGACTGGTGGAAGTAGCGGGCAAAGAGTGTGACCTGCTGGACGTACGACTCTTGGGTGTTCACCGCCAAATTGCGGATCTGCATGTCCTCGAGCATGCGCAAACGAAGAGAAGTCATGGAAAGCTCCTTTGTCGGATGGATTCGCTGCAAGCAGCGACTCCATGGTCCCGCAAAGAGGCGTACGTTTGGAACAAGACGTGAAGTGAAACCCAGATGGATTTCCGCTGCCACGAACTGAAGGTCGCCCTGATTCCTACCGCGTAGCGGTTTAGTCCAAAGGCCGTTATGACGAGCACTATATGCGAAGTCATTTATGGCAACAATTCAGATGTATTCGACCGGGATAATCTACGTGTGACGGTTTTCAAATTGAGAGACTCGATTGCTAAGGAGACTATGATTAAGTTCTCCCTTTTGCACCGCAGTATAGGTTACAGTCGCGCCAGCATGAAACAACAGAGGACACTGGCGATGGCGAATGGTTTCGAGCGGTACACGAAAAAGACGCGGCGGGCCTTGTTTTTGGAGCAGATGGAGCAGGTGGTGCCGTGGCAAAAGCTGTGCGCGCTGATTGAGCCCTTCTATCCGCAGACGGGGAACGGACGTCGGCCGGTGGGAGTGGAACGCATGCTGCGGATATATTTCTTGCAGCAGTGGTTCAATCTCTCCGATCCCGCGGTGGAAGACGCGATGTACGAGTCGCCAGGGATGCGCGAGTTTGTCGGCATTGATCTGGGGCAAGAGCCAGTGCCGGACGAAACCACGGTATGCAAGTTTCGCCACCTGCTGGAGACGCACAGCTTGGGCGGGGCAATGCTGGAAACGGTGAACCTGCATCTGGAGAGCCGGGGCCTGCGCATCAGCACGGGAACGATCGTGGATGCCACGATTATCGCGGCGCCGAGTTCGACCAAGAACCAGGCAGGGGAGCGCGACCCGGAGATGAAGCAGACCAAGAAGGGTGGGCAGTGGTACTTCGGGATGAAGGCGCATGTGGGCGTGGACAGCCAGACGAAGATGATCCACAGCGCGGTGGCAACGGCGGCGAACCAGGCCGATGCCAAGGTGCTGCCGCACCTGCTGCACGGAGAAGAACGCGAAGTCTGGGGCGACCAGGGCTACGTGGGACAGACGGCGGTCATTGCCGAGGTCGCGCCACAGGCTCGCGACTGCATCAACCGGCGCTGCCTGTATCACGGCAAGCTGAATGTGGAGGAGTTTCTGCGCAATCGCCAGAAGTCGAAGATACGTTCGAAAGTGGAACACGTGTTTCAGGTGCTGAAGGTGAAGTTCGGGTTCGTGAAGGTGCGCTATCGAGGCATCAGCAAGAACGGCAACCGACTATTTGCCCTGTGCGCGCTAGTGAACCTGTACATCGCCCGCAAGCAACTGCTGCGGATGGCACTCGCGTAAGACCAGAACGGCTCGCCGCGACGTGCGCGGCGAAAACAAGCCCAACGGAAACCACCACGAAGACTAGGTGATAACCGGGAACTGCTTAGTCGCCGCTCAAAAATCGGAGCTTAATCAGAGTTTCCCTAAGTATTACTCGGAGGAAGGAGCAAAAGATCTTGTTTTCATCCAGCTCCCTGCCACCAAGCAGTCCAGCCGTAAAATCATTCGGGATATAGGCCAGAGCTATGTTCCCGTTTTTACTTACAATCCTGCACATCCCGTTAACGCCAAAATTCAATTATTTGAATATCTAATGCTATATGGACAAGCCCCTCAGTTGCTCTTGGCAATCGAACAAGCGGAGGAGTTGACGGAAAAGGGATATGATCAAGAGCCATATGTTCAGTGGTTATACGGAATGCTCGCGCTAAAAGGGTCCGCTCACCTCAGGCACCATCCCGAATTCGCCGATATCGGGTCCGATCCTGAAAAGATCGCTTACAGGTTTCTGTGCGTAGCATCCGATATTGGCACTGAAATGTACACCAAAGACCCCCGGTCACCCGACGGTTACATACTGGTTGCATATGCCAATCTGCTCGATGGCGATGTCGAGACTGCAAAGCTTTTTCTCGATCATGCGACGAAACTTGCCCCCCCCAGGTGACTGGCAGGAGGAACCTCTTTATATTGTTGTGCAATACGCCTCAGGCAAAATATCAGATGAAGATATTCGAGCTACAGTTCGGAGAATCCTGGACAAGGGTGGTGTCAATCCGTCCGTCTATGCGCGGGCGGCGATAATTCTGCGGCTTATCGATTCAAGCGAGGCGCTCCCGCTTGCACGCATGGCGACCACGCTCGACAATAACTCATCTACAGCATATCTCGCGCTATACGGTTGCCTTATCGACTGTGAACAGTTCGATGAAGCTAGAGCTATACTCGAAGGACGTCTGAGGATCTTGTGCGGGCTATCAACTATCGAACTCCTTCAATCACAACTTCCACCGCCACAACTTCCTCGGCTATCTGAAATCAGGTAACGTCCTGCAACGCTACCATCGCCGTTCCTCCTCCATCCAACTCACCCATGGAGGCTGAAATCATGCAGCGGCATCTTCTCCTCATCTACCACTTTCTGAGCGAGAGCCGTCTGGCTCTTCCCAGCCTCCTCATCGCCATCAATATCGGGTCGGCAGTTAACTCTTTTAAGGGCAAGGACTGGAAGCACGGCGTTTACTATCTGTCCAGCGGTTTGTGCCTCCTCATGGTCCTGATTATGGGGGAATCATGAACGCAGAACCGTTGAAGGCACCCGAACCGTTCGTTTCTGCTGAAAAGGCGGCCATTTTCCTGTCCATCACGCGGCGCCACTTGCTCCAGCTCGCGCGGCAAGGTTTGAAAGGCGCTTATCCCCTGGGCGGCAGCTTGCGCCGGATATGGGTCTTCCGTCTTTCCGAGCTTGCCCAAGCGATTACGGAAAAAACCTCGTTGCACCTGATCCAAAATTCGGCCGGAAGAGGTACGATCCGATCAGGCCATCCCCGCTGAGGAGGCAACATGCCATATCAGCGAGGATCTCTGAAGAAATTTGCTCGCAAGTACGGAGAAACCTGGGTGCTACGGTATCGGGTGACACAGCCGGACGGAAAGAGGGTCGAGCACGGCATTCCTGTCGGGCTCGTGCGCGATTTCCCGAAGGAGAAGGATGCGTGGAGAGAGGTCGATAAGCTCGGCATTCTCGTCCGCATCAACGATGCACCCGAAGGCCGCCGCCCCACGTTCGCCGAACTTGCTGAGTTTTACCTCAAAACGGATTGCGGCCCGGATGCCATCAGGCCAAAGTCCCCCAACACCATCCCGATCACTGAGCACATCGTTCGCGACTATCTGTCAAAGCGGTGGGGCAAGGAGAGTGCGGATGGCATCTCGCCACTTGAGCTGCAGCGCTGGCTGAAATCTCTGCACGATGACAACGGGCTGGCTTGGTCCACGATTTCAAAGATGCGCGGTGTCATGAATCGAGCCTATAAGGTCGGTGGTTTGCACAAAATCGTGACGACGAACCCCGTGGCGCACGTCGAGACGCGGTCCAAAACCAACTATCGGGCCATCATCATCACGCCCGCCCAGACCTTCGCGATTCTCAAGAACCTCACGAGCATCCTGCATCACGCATTGGTGCTAACTACCGCGGCAACGGCTTTGCGCGCGTCAGAGATTCTGGCGCTTCGCTGGTCGGACATCCTGTGGGAAGAGGCAAGGATTCGGGTATCGAAGCGATGGGCGAAAGGCAACGACGGCCAAACCAAGACGGACGCATCGGACGGCTACGTCCCTTTGCATCCGCTCCTGGCCGAGCATCTGCGGGACTGGCATGAACGCTCACCGCACTCTGGGGACACGGATTTTGTTTTCCCGTCCTTGAAGTGCAAGGGCAAGGTTCCGCTTTCCGCTTCGATATTCGTGGCGGATTACCTCCGCCCGGCGGCGAAGAAGGCCGGGGTCGTCATCGAAGACGGTCAGCGGTTCGGCTTGCACAACCTTCGTCACTCGCTCAGCAACTGGCTGGTGAACAAAGGGAAAGTGGAACCGAAGACGGTGCAATCGATGCTTCGTCACTCAAAAATACAAACGACCCTGGACCTGTACACGGAGGAAGATGCGGATGAGGCACGCGCGGCGCAGGGGCAGTTCCTCGAAGCCGTTATGACCTCGGGCGGTGTGCAATGAAGATGTGGGTTGAGTTGTGGGTTGGACTTTTTCGCGGTTTGCCCGCTAACCCAAAGAAAAGAATGGTAGGCACGAGGAGACTCGAACTCCTGACCTCTACCGTGTCAAGGTAGCGCTCTAACCAACTGAGCT
This sequence comes from uncultured Acidobacteriaceae bacterium, assembly GCA_963721155.1. Classification (GTDB taxonomy): domain Bacteria; phylum Acidobacteriota; class Terriglobia; order Terriglobales; family Acidobacteriaceae; genus Bog-257. The sequence continues at coordinate 179,853 of CAVRID010000016.1, forward strand.
ACGCGCCTACGTAGGTGGGACAAACCTTATTCTAGCGGGCTGCGGTCATGTGGGCAAGCCTTGCAATTGCGACGCTCCGCGAGCTGCCACCGACCGGGAAAGCCTGATCGATCACGCCGAACTCCGGTTCTCTCAGGCAGCGAAGAGAAAGTTGCTTAGTAATTGTTCGCTGTACCTCGGGTCTCGAAGTCACGCACTACCGCTATACCGTCGCTTTCTCAGTAGCCACCCAAAGCAGCTTCGCCCGCATCCACGCTTGAGTAGCCTTCGGAAACGCGAAGTGAAAACCGAGCATCGCTCACCTTCTTCGCTGCCAGAAGTGTGCGGCGCGGAAGTCGCGATGCCAGTAGTTTCGTGGCTTGTCCGTACCCCAGGAGAAAGCGCCTTTGTGCAACGTGATCTGAGGCTTGCTGCCATCCCCGTCGAGAATGATGCTGACGACGTCGAAGCGGCAGGGCGGTGGCCGGTCGCTGGGAATGCGACGAACATATCTCCGAGCGACCGATAAGATGTGCCGCCGCTTACTTCGATCGACTGCTGTCTCCGGCGGAGCAAATCCTTCGCCGGTCCGGGTTTTGACCTCGATGAAGCACAGAATGCCTTCGTCCCATCCAATCAGGTCAATTTCACCGCGGTCATAGGGAACACGAAAATTTGCGGCAACAATCGTGTAACCCAGACTCCGCAGGTGCAGGTATGCTTCGAGTTCGCCGCGTTTGCCGGTCAGCAGATGTTTCGGCAGACGCGCCGGTAGGTGCCGGTTGGCGAATTCCAAACTGCGGATGACGAACTTGGTCAGCCATACCATGAGGCGAGTCACACGTCCGATGAGGTTGACTCTAACGGTTTCCAGCTTTTGCAGTTGTGATGAGCATCACCTGGAGCCGTGCTTTGGGAGCCCACAATGCGTCGTTCGTGAGAATTTGGGTTACGTGGTTGCCAGCCGGAGACAAAGCCGTCAGAATCGAAGTGGCGCTGGCCGACTCTTATGTGCCCGGTCGGGGTATTAATGCGCCAGCGATGTCGAGATAGTTCGGGAAGATCCACCGGAAAGGTTCACGTGGAATATCGCGGAATGGCAAAGTTCGTTTTCGGGGCGGCCACTTGAAGAGTCAATTCTGGACTGCGCCGAACCAGATCACGCTGCTGCGCCTCATCTTCATCCCGTTTGTCATTATCACGGTATTCGACGGGCAATGGCGCTGGGCGCTCGGTCTTCTGGTAGCGGCTGCCCTAAGCGACGCTCTCGACGGATTGCTGGCGCGGGCCTTGCACCAACAGACCCTGCTTGGGCAATACCTCGACCCCATCGCCGACAAACTACTGCTGAGCTCCCTGTTTCTGGTGCTTTCGTTTGTCAAAAAGATTCCGTGGAAGTACACCATTCTGGTGTTCAGCCGCGACCTGTGCATTGTAGCGACTGCCGTCGTTTTGTATGCCACGGTTGGATTTCGCGACTTCCGCCCCAGTATTTATGGCAAGGTAAACACCGCCTGTCAGATCGCCGCCGTTTTCTTCGTGGTCCTGGCACAAGTAGTACGGATTCCTTTGGTGCTGTATCTGGAAACGTTCTTTCTCTACGCGACCTTTACGTTCACAACCATATCGGGCGTCCACTATGTTCTGCTGATGGGTCATCGCTTACGCAAACAGGACCAAAAATCAGCCGCCTAGCATTGAAGGGGACGACTGAAAGCCGTGGCCCTTCAAAGCGCGAGATGTTCCTTGAACAATCGAACTGAAGCACCGTTCCACCCGTCAAAGTAGATACAAACCGCTTTAGCATAAGGCCACACGCTCTGCGGCTATTCAGGATCATGACCAGCAATCGCAATCACCGTCTGCAAGTGATCGTCGCATTTGCGTTGGTGTATGTGTTCTGGGGCTCGACCTATCTCGCAATCGGCATCGCCGACGACGAGCATCTTCCTCCGGCGGTAATGTGCGCTCTGCGATTCCTGATTGCGGGTCCGCTGATGCTGGCGGCGTGTGCTGTCATGGGCCGCACCGTTCGCATCACGTTGAACGAGGCCGTCCGGCTGGCGACCATCGGTTGCCTGTTACTGGTAGCGGCCAATGGAGGTCTGGCTTGGGCCGAGCAGTGGGTCCCGACAGGACTGGCTGCGTTGATCGTCGCGGTTACACCGATCTGGTTCATGGTGCTGGAGACCTTCGTCTTCCGCGGGGACAGGCTCTCGCGCCGCGGCTTAATCGGACTGGCGCTAGGTATTGCCGGCATTGCCATTCTCTTCTGGCCCGAGTTTGCAGCTCGCAACAGCCTGGGCTCCATGCAACTGGTGGGTTCGTTCACTCTCTTGTTCTCGTCGATGAGCTGGGCCATCGGCTCCGTGCTTTCGCGCAAATGGCAAATGAAGGTTGACCCGCTTACCGCAACCGGTTGGGAAATGTGCTTTGCGGCGATCGGCAATGCTTTGGTCGCGTTGGTTATGGGGCAGACGCATCGCATTGTGCTGACTTCTCGCGCGCTGATGGCTGTGCTCTACCTGGTGGTTTTCGGGTCGTGGGTCGGGTACACGGCGTACATCTGGCTGCTAAAGCATGTGTCCACGCAAAAGGTGGCGACATACGCCTACGTAAATCCGATTGTCGCCGTCTTTCTGGGATGGCTGGTTCTGCACGAGCGCTTTGATGGCTACATATTTGCCGGAAGCGTAGTGATCATCGCTGCCGTTGCGTTGGTCACCACGGCAAAAGTCCACAGCCGCGAAGCGGGTGAGCAAGCGGTGGGCGGATTGCCGGAGCTGGAATCGGAAGTCTAGGTCCGACGCCTACTTCCTCTTCCACCGCACCCCGTCTTTGGTGTTTTCCAGGATGACTCCGTTTTCCGCTAACTGCGCTCGGATCGCGTCCGAACGGGCGTAGTCACGGCTCTTGCGCGCTTGTGAGTGCTCGGCAACGAGTTGCTCTACCTCAGCGTCAGAGAGCGCGGCCGCTTTGGCCAGTTCGACTGTCTCGGGGCTGATCTTGTTCTCCAGGCCTTCTGACTTCGCCCACTCGACCGTCGCACGCACCTTGGCGGCATCGTCGTCTTTCAGCACGGCAAAGATCTCATCGAATTCCTCGAGAACCCTCAGCAGTTGAGGCACGTTGTTTTTCCGTACTTCCCCGGCGTCGGCCGCTGCGTTCACATCACGCACCATATCGAAGACAGCGCCCAGGGCGCGCGCGGTATTCAAGTCATCATCGAGTCCGGCACGCATCTCGGCTGAAGTCCTCTCTGCTATCTCCGCAATGATCACATTGCCGTCATCGGCAAACTGTGAGGTTTCCAAGCGAAGCTTGAAGTTGCGCAGCCGCTCCACCGAGTTCGCCGCCTGCGTTAGCCCGTCGAAGGTGAAGTTGAGCTGTTTGCGATAGGGTACCGACATCAGCAGAAAGCGAATCGACGACGGCTTGTGACCCATCAGAATGAGGTCGCGGACGGTGAAGAAGTTCCCCGCGCTCTTGGCCATCTTCTCGCCTTCCACCAACAGAAACCGGGCATGCACCCAAACATGGACGAACGGCTTGCCTGTCATGGCTTCCGATTGTGCGATCTCGTTTTCATGGTGAGGAAAGATGAGATCTTCGCCGCCGGCATGGATGTCGAAGCTGTCGCCGAGGTACTTCATCGACATTTGCGAGCATTCGATATGCCAGCCCGGACGTCCGGGACCTATTTCGGTTTCCCACATGGCCTCGCCCGGTTTCGGCGCTTTCCACAGCGCAAAATCGCGGGCATTGTCCTTGTCATATTCGTCCACGTCCACCCGCGCTCCATCGGTCATGCCGGCGAAGTCCTTCTTCGAGAGCTTGCCGTACTCCGGAAACTTTGCGATTCGAAAATAGTAGGAGCCGTCGTCGGTGCGATAGGCGAAGCCCTTTTCCTCCAGCCCCTTGATGAAGTGCGCCATCTCTTGAATGTGGTCAGTGGCGTTCACCAGGTATTCGGGATGCTGGATGTTCAGCGCGTCGGCATCCTCGAGAAAGGCCTGCTTGTATTTTTTCGTGTATTCCTGGACGCTGACGCCGTCGCGCGCGGCGTTGCGGATGATCTTGTCATCCACGTCGGTGATATTCATGACGTGCTTCAGCTTGTAGCCACTCTGCTTCAGAAAACGCCGCAGCGTGTCCACCACAATGAAGGTGCGGAAATTGCCAATGTGGCCATAGTCGTAAACCGTGGGCCCGCAAGCGTACATGCGGACCAGGTTGTCTTCCAGTGGATGAAACTCCTCGACTTTTCCAGTGAGAGTGTTAAAAAGCTGAAGCGCCATGAACCTTCCCTGTGCAGGTTGAGAATCCTTGATTGTAGGGGGCTGCCAGAGAGAGGGTCAACCGATGGGCGCAATACTGTAGATGCAACCAGAAAGTGTCGTATTAACTGCCACGAGATTATGTCCGCCGCCTCGTCGATTAAGTAAACGGCGGCTAAAACAGGGCGGCCGGAGAGGCGTTACATGCGAGGCATTGGGGGTTTTTTCCTGCGCGGTGGCACCGAGCGCAGGGCGACGATCCGAATATTCTTGCAGCGACAGCGGCTGGAGACGCTGCGCTCGCTGCTGACCGTTACTTAGTGCCACCTTGATCGGTTACCGCTGCGCGTTGCTGGCCCGCGTAGTAACCGCTACGCGTGCGGACTTGTAGCTTCTTGTAGCCCTTGGCGGCGGCTTCTACCTTCACGGTGCGATAGCCGCCGGCGCTTGCGGCGTACTGGGCTTGTACACGATGGTGTACTGATTGCGGATGTCGTGAGCGATCTGCGAGGTGATTGCCTGTACCTCGCTTAGGTCTTTGGGAAAGAACGCGACGCCGCCCGTGTCCTCCGCCATTTCGCGGAGCGCTCGGCGCGCCCGTTTGGCATGTTCGTCCCCGAGCAATCCAATGGTATAGATCGTTGGGCCGTTCTTCTCTTCCAGCCGGCGTAAGGCCTGTTCCAGCGACTCGCGGCTGGCGTTGTCTTCGCCATCGGTGACGACCAAAAGCACTTTCTTTTCCAGTGCGCCACTTTTCTTCAAGTGGTCAGCTGAGGCGACCACCGCATCATAAAGCGCGGTGCCGCCGCGCGATTCAATGCGTTCCAGCGCATCCTTCAGCTTCGGAATCTTGGCGGTGTAATCCTGGTCGAGAAAATACTCTTCGTTGAAGTTCACAACGAAGACCTGGTCCTGAGGATTGCTGGATTGCACCAGGTTAATGGCAGCGGCATTGACCGCCGGCCGTTTTTCCCGCATGGAACCAGAATTATCGATGACGACCCCCATCGCGACGGGAATGTCCTCGCTGCGAAACGAGGTGATTTTCTGGGCCTTGCCATCCTCGAAGACCGTGAAATCGTTCTTCGCCAGGTTCGTGATCAGGCGATTGTGACGTCAACCACTGTGGCGTGCAATGTGACCTCGTCAACCTCCTTCTTGAAAACGAAGACGTCGCCTTGTTGCTCCTCAGGAGCCTCGCCCTTCGGCGGGACCTGCA
>CAVRID010000017.1:0-64921 GCA_963721155.1 uncultured Acidobacteriaceae bacterium
TGCCATGGAAGTCTTAGGGTAGCCGACCATTGATTCTAAGGCAGTCAATGACCGGAGGAGCCGGCAAAACCGGCATAAACAGCGCAGTTTGCTACCAAATTGCTACCAAACTGAACGAGTGGGATTGAGGGGCTGATTCGTGGGGGATTAGCCCTTTGAACGTCGTTGTTGTCAAACGGACACTATCGACACCGAACAGGGCGCACAATCGGGACAAACCTGTGGCGCGGCTCGTGCAACACGCCCTGGGACTCGCGCAGGCGCGCCGCGAGGATCTTATTGTCTTCGTGCAACTCGGCCAGCATGTCATCGGTTCGGACGTAATCGGCATCGTAGTCGGACACCCGTTGGATGCGAGCTATCTAACCCGATCGACCGCAATGTGGTGCCACCCACTTTCCGGATGCGCTCGGCAATCGGACCGGTCATGGCAAACAGCTGATTGGCTTGCTCGTCGAGCAATAAATGGTACTCACGGAAGTGTGGCGCACTCATGTGCCAATAGAAGTTCTTGGTCTGAATATAGAAAATACATGGGCAAGAATCGCGTCCACCGCCCTGACTATATCTTTGTTTAAGGGCGCGGTAGGACGTGCGGTGAACCAAATCAGCTTGAAGAAATTTCAGTCTTGCGAGTTACAAGCTCCGGATGCAATGATCTAACGATCTCGTCCAGAGGTGGACCGTGCTGAACCTGAATCGTTCCGCAGCCCTATCGCTTGAGCAATTAGACGCCTACGACCGTGACGGCGTTCTCTTCCCGATCGAAGTGTTGTCAAGGGATGAAGTCCAGCGGTTCAGGCTAGAAATCGAGACAGTTTGCGCGAAGTTGGGAGGGGCTCTGAAACGCATAGACCAGTGTCACCTCTTCTTTAGCTGGGCCTGCGAATTGGCCCTGAAGCCTGCGGTCCTCGACGTGGTTGAATCCTTGGTTGGGCCGGAAATATTGTTGCATTCCACTCGGCTTTTCTATAAGCATCCGAAAGACCCGGCTTATGTATCGTGGCATCTTGACGGTAGATACTCGGGCCTGAATTCCTACCAGGCTCCAACGGTGTGGATTGCGCTTACCGAGAGTAACCGGCAGAATGGCGGCCTGCGAATCGTACGCAGCTCCCACCGGTTCGCGCCGGCCTCCTTCGTCGAGAAACCCCACGCTGATAACCTTGAAAATCACGGGCAGGAAGTGGATGTGGACTCGACTCGTGCTGACATTGTGGATGTCTCCTTGCAACCGGGTGAAATGTCAGTTCATGACGTAAATGTGATTCACGGGTCAGAGGCCAACTCCTCCGATATTTCCCGGATCGGTTTCTCGATTTCGTACGTGACCCCAAAGGTTCCGACGTCGATCCTGCCCTTGGTGCGCGCTCGGGGCACCGAGCCATGCGATCATCTGCGATTGGTCATGGCACCCGAACCGTGCAGATTGGAACACTCCATTGCTGCTCACGCAGCATTCCTGCAGGCAAACAGTCTGCAAGCTCCACGCTTGGGATAGGCACGTCGCTCTACGCAGGACTTGATGAGGCTTCTCTACGTTGTAGAACTGTGGCCAAGCACGCATGCCACCTACCTCTATCGCGAGATGCGGTGGATGCAAGAGCAAGGTCACGCCGTCGCCGTGGTATCGATCGAGCAAGGCGCCGGGCCAGGAGAGGCTAATCTCACGCGCTATGGTCTGGAGAAGGTGCCGGTGTTGATACTGGGACTGCATCCGTCGCCCGAGGCTTTAATCGCGTTTGTAAACGCATTGCGTATCGAAATAATGGATGCGCATGGGGGCCGCGATGCCGGAGAGCTGGCGTGCCAAGCTCACTTAACTACCGGCATCCCTTATGCCTTGCGCTTACACGGAGGCGACGTCCATTCCGCCCCTTCCCCTGCCCTTGAACACACCCTGGATCACGCGGCCGTCATCTGCCCGGTGAGCCCGTTTCTAGTTGGCTTCCTTACCGGCCAGAATCCACCATCATCGCTGCCCGACGGATTGCCTGTTAAATTTGATCAGCAGAAAATGCGAATATGCCGTCATGGTCTCCCACAAGACGAGGTGGCGCTCCAACCAGTTCTCCAATCGGATAATCAGGAATTGATCGGCTCGGTTGGCCGGCTATCGCCTGTGAAACGTCAGTGTGATCTCTTGACTGCTCTAGCCATGCTCACTCCTGAATTTCCGCACCTGCGACTGCGATTCATCGGCGGAGGCGAATTGCTTTCAGACCTGGGCGCACAAGCCGAACGTCTCGGTATCGCCACAAGGGTCGAATTCACCGGCGACATGACGGTTGCGGATACCCTTCGGCTTATGCAGGATTTCAGCATCTACGTGCAGACTTCGGAATTGGAGGGTTTCTGCCTTGCCACTCTGGAGGCAGCCGCGCAGGGCTTACCTCTGCTCGTTTCTGAAACAGGGATTCATGGAGAGTGCGTCGAGTCAGGCGAGAATGGCTATCTCTTTCAGCCAGGCGACGTGCAAAGGTTGAGCCGTCGCTTGGCTGAATTAATCCGAAGCGGACGGGACTCCAGGCAGCGAATGGGTGCTGCGAGCCTTAGTATTGTCCGGCATCGCTTCGCCCTGGAAAGATTGATGTCCCGGCTGGAGGCCATCTATAGCGCGGTGCTCGCCAAGGCGCCGTTGCCAAGCTAGCCAGTTGCAATTCCGCAAGTCCAGACCTGGGGTTGTCTCCTCTGAACTAGGAGAAAAAATGCGCATATTGCTTACCAGCCAGCACCGATACCCAGCCGACAGACACCCGGTGTGTAATGGCGGTCTTGCCTCATACCGAGTGCTTGACACTCTGGTAAAAGGCCTGGCAGAACTCGGACAAGACATCGTCTACCAGTTGGAACAAGGAGCGGCAGAGCCATTGCCGGCCGGGGTACGAGTGGCGTGCGAGACGGGCTGGCACGCGGATGTGATTCACGTTCAGGACCGGGACTTGACTGTTCCAATTAATTTGACGGACCCATGGGTGCGGACCTGCCATGCGGACCTTGCCGTTCGCGGCTTGTCGCGAAATTATGCTCGGGACAACTGGATATTTGTCTCCCGCACGCTGGCCGAGTCTTATGGCCGTAGCCGTCACGTTCTTAACGGAATCGATCCCGGCGACTATGAATATTCTCAGCAGAAAAAGAGCTATTTCCTGGTCATGTGTGACTTGGGTCGTTTCCTGCGAAAGGGAGTCGATATTGCCATAACTCTGGCGGACATAACGTCACTGCCACTGGTAATTGCGGGATCCACCAGCGACGCTGCTGCCGACAGAAGCATTCGCGATCTTGCACGCGGCAAGCCCGTGACGTTCGCCGGCGAGGTCCAGGGAAAGCAGAAGGCAGAGCTCCTCACGGGAGCGAAAGCGCTGCTATTTCCGACGCGCATCAATGAAGCATTCGGGCTGGTGGTCGCAGAAGCGCTTATGTCGGGTACGCCCGTAATCGCCAGTGATTACGGCGCCTGCCCCGAGATGGTAACTCCGGATGTGGGATTCGTCTGCAAAGATATGAACGAGTTTGTTCACGCGATGGATCACGTGGGCGAAATCTCTCCGCAAGCATGCCGGCAAAAGGCCATGACGGATTTCCATTACCGGCGGATGGCGGCCAACTACCTGAAGGAGTACGAAATCGAAATCGGCGGAATTCAGCCCTCGAGACGTGAAACGAATGCATTTCCGGGAGCGACATAAGCGCTCCGCTTATCAGGCGAATGCGAGTATGGAGGTCGAGCGACGGTTGGTCGCCCAACTCGCCTTATACGGATATCCCCCCCGCAGCAGATCATATTCCCTGAATCCAATGTCATAGGCATGGCGAATCCCTCCGTCCATCAGCAGTGTCCCGGTCGATATGTTCTCCACCTCGGGCACGAAGCCACCGCTCCAGGTACACAGGCTGCCCGCCCCCACCATACAAAGATCCATGGCGACTACGCGATCGAACTTAACAAGTCCCAGGACCTGCACGCGACCCTGGGCAAACAGCGCTGGCAGCACTTCTCCGACGAAAGCCTGGGCAGCGGCATTGGCGAAACAGCTCCTGGCACCCATGCGGCTCAGATGCAAAGAGAGAAAAAGATCAGGCAAATGGGCGGGAGGCAATGTCTGCGGCGTCAGGACTGTCAAATTCAGGCCGGCTGCCGCCGCCTTCCGATACGCCCGGTTGAGACTTTTTCGATGGACTCTGCTTCTACTCATCAGATAGTCGTTATGGTTGGGCGGCAGCGAAACATATGAGTAAAAGTCGGTAGAGATGCTCGGAGATGGAAGTTCGGGGTCGGGTCCGATTTCCTTCAGGCTCTGAAGGCAGACGGAGTCTTGCCTAAATCTCGATAGTTTTGCCCTGTAGTCGCGTGACATTCGATACACGTACCGAAGCAGCACAGCGACGGCATCCGCATCGTCCTTTGTGGCAATCACATCGTTGTAGTCTGTGAAGCCGCGCACGAATTCAAGGGATTTTTCCTCAGGAATTATCAGCAGGGGCAAGACCGCTGACAGCTTTGAGTATCGCCGGGTCACCACCACGTGCGGTGTCACCGAGGGATAAGATTTGCAGTATGCGATATACCAGCTTGAACAACTGAAAGCCCGGTTGCATTGTGTTTTCGCAAGGAGCTCATCCCATTCACGAGCGATCGCTCGGATCTGCGGGAGTTCGTTCAACAGCTCAAATTCAAGACCGCCCCAGCCGAGCTTCGACGTGCGCGGAGGTAGCAATTCCCCCGTTGTCACGGCCGCCTCTTCCCACGCCTCGCCATGGGTCTCTCCGGTCACAGCTCTTTACCCTAACGAATGAAAGCCATCCACGCACGCCAGCCATTCGCCTTGCGTCACGGGGTGAGCGTCCAGATGATGCATTCCGGTTGCGTTCCATCCGGTTCCGGCACCGGTCAGTATAGGGCTCTTGTCGCTCTCCCGCTCGGCATAAGCGTTCTCAGCTAAGTTGAGGACATCAACCGCTCTCACCCGGCTGCCATAAAGCGGCACCGAATCCTGAGCGTATCGGATCAGCCTGTTTTCCAGGGGCAGCACTCTTCCGGCGGGCCTAGCTCTTCGGGGATCGCCGCTCACCACTGGACTCGCGGTGTGCTCCTTCCACGGCCCTTCAAGATTGTCTGCACCGAAGAGGCTGAGAGAGTCATGAGCATGCGGAGCGGGACACGCGTACATCCACCACCTGCCGCGAAAGCGGAATGGCGATGGGTCCGCAAACACGCCAGACAAGAGGGTCCGCACGAACCGCCATCGTGTGGGGAACGATTCCGCCCGGTAAAGACACACCTCCGATAGAGGCAGCGTCTCGGGAATCATGTAATAGTCGCCCTGCCATTCAAAGACCGACGGATAGGACAGGTGAAACGGCTCCCGCAGAATGACCTGTTCGTACTTCCAGTCGGCGCCGTCCGAGCTTGTTGCCAGAGCGATAACGCCTGTCTCCGTCTGCCGATCCATGACTTCGAAAAACATGTACCAAACATTCAGGTGCCTCACCATAAACGGATCGGCCACGAATGCCGCGGCAACATCGGAAACATCCGCTGCCGAGAGGACAGGGTTAGCGGCTTGTTCAGACGGTGAGAAACTATAAGGCGAGTTCCCCCTATAGATTCCGATAGCCCATACGCAGCGCCAGCGTATTCGAGGTTCCTGGGTCAGACCTGCGGCCAAAATCTTGTTCCCCGAACCATTGTTCCCTCCAAAGTCCCTGCCGTCCGGAAATCTACTGTTTCGCTCGCGTCCCACGTTGGACCAGGAATCGGTCGGAATTGTCTGGCGGACTGGGACGCTGTGAGGCTTTTTGCACAGCCGCCGCCGTCGTCCTCTGTGAAGCAACCAGGGCCGCTGCAAACAGCTCCGGCTTCGGACTGGGGCACGAAGCGCCCGTCGCTGAAGGTGTCACGCGGAAGACGCCCCAAATGCCGGCCGAACCTTCGGGCGTGGGAAAGCTTTCATAGAGGTAATCCCCCGGAACTTTGTTACTGCCGCCGGCACTGGCCAGGACCAGGTCGAAATGGTTTTGCGGACCAAAGCCGTCCCGCGCACCCATCCATTGTGAATCTTGATTGCTGCCGATAGAGGCGCTCGGAACTCCGTTGGTCGAGACGTAAGGCTCTTCCGGCCATACGTGCCCGTGCAGTGTCCAGACGCTATCAGGGAACTGGCCGGGGCCGTCGGGGTGCAGCATTCGAAACCGCACCGGAGTACCGGCCTGGGCGCAGAAGATTGGTGTCTGCGGATCGGCACTGTTCAGGCTGTTTGCAAACGCCTGACTTATGTCGATGAAATTGAAATTAACACTGGGGCTTTGGTAGCGATAGAACATCGGTTCAGTCCCAAAGTTTACAGACTGGAAATAGGATCCGTTATTTAGATAAACATTGTCCTGAACCATGGTCACAAATTCACGGAAGAGGAGGTTCCCGCCGGAATCCTTGACGTCGACTGTGGTGTCGGGAATCGCCGGCGACGTCGGCGTGCTGTTGCTGCAGGTCGAGGTTCCGGCTTGGCACCAAACCGAAGCTGCAGGCTCAATAATCAACGAGCCGATCAGCGCGTAAGGTTGCTGCTCCATTGGGTCCGAGGACAAAAGATTTACCGATCCAAGCTCAACCGGAGTTCCTGTCACCTGGCCATTTGCGCCCGTTGTCAGAGTTCCCGCATACCAGGAATAGGCCGTTTGCTTCCCCGGAGGTACCGTTTGTGCGGGGTTGAAGCCGACGTTCAGGCCGCTGTCCTTGGTCACGTCATATCCCACCAACTGGGGATGGAGACCGACGTTCGGAGATGGGTAGAGGTTTACGGCGAGGTTGTTAATAGGAGAGTTGCTGTCGGGGGTATTAAAAACCCCACTTGTTGCGACGAACTTATTGTAGAGAGTCACGTTGATGCATTCGCCGGCCACTGCTCGCAAAACGAGTGGGGCGGCAGGCGTTTGGGTCAGCGGATTGCCCTTGTTGTCTGCGAGAACGTACAGCAGCGGTGTTGTGACCTGGATCGCCTTTTGGCCGGCCTCTCCTGTGTTATACGTCACCGGTGCCTTCGCAGGGCTGATCGCCGCCACGTAATATTGGCGTTGAGGCGCATTTGCGGGACAGCTCTGGCTGCTCTGCGGCGGAGCAATGCCGCCGGAAGGATTGTTGGCGAGCGGGACGAGGTCGGTCAATGGTTTGCTGCCGCTCGCATTGTAGGCGCGCATCAGGCCCCAGTGGCCGTTGGCCAGATCGTCCACCCCCGAACCAGTCATATACAAATAGTCAGATGCGGGCAGCGAAACACCCGGACTCGGATTCGATGCAGTCACCGGCATCGTAAACTGCATCTCGAAATGTTCCGAAATGCCCATCGCCTGGTTGTCGCGGTATCCGGAATTCTCCGCCGACGGTTCAAAGAGCCACTTGATCCCGTGAATGCTGAAGTTGTGGTTCATTAAGTAGCCCCCCACCAGTACCCGCAGTTGCACGCGGTCATTCTGATACGCGCGCAGTAGCGGTGTGTAAGGGTCGGGCCCCTGGGCTCCGGTGAAGGGGATCGGAAATTCGAAGCCTGAGTGGCCGATACTAGAACCAGCATTGGGCTGGCTGTTCAATGCCGCGGCGACTCTCGGGATGGAAGCGAACGCGTAGGAAAGATCGGTCGAGTTAGCAGGGCAAGTTGGCGCCACGCACGGGCCCGTCGAACCACTCCCGCCTACTCGCGTCGTGAGCGGTTCACTCCGATAATTCACGGTCGCCGTGCCCGTCGATTGACCACCCGTAATCAAGCAGGCGGCGGGTGTCGCACTTCCACAGTTCGAGGGATTGACCACCGCGCGAGAGTCGGCCCATCCCCACGGAGTGCCTGTTCCCGGAGGGTTCGGATAACTGCCGCTGTAGGGTGTGCACCCAGCCAGTTGACTTTGCGTGGACAACGGATAGCAGAACGACGATGCCAAGCTGTTGCCGGAATAAGCGAGTGCCAGGTCGCCGAACTCCAGGGCGAATTCCCTGTAACTATCCTGGCCTCCATTGCCGTTCGTGACATTCGCCTTCCAGTCGGTGGGACCGCCGTCCGGTCGAACTGGATTCACCTTATATCCGCCCATAGTCTGGCCGGTCTCGGAATTTTGCCACGTGGCGTCGGGGGGTTCCACCAGGAGCCCGGCATAGAGGCCGGCCTGTTGATGCGTGGAAGGACCGAAGTGATCGTGTGTAAACACGGTCCGGATAGTACGGTCCTGCCCCTTGCCATCGTTCTGGCACGGAGGCCATGGGCAACCGTCCAAAGGATCTGCATACCAGCGCTGGATCGTGGTTTGCGCGCCGAACCATTGGTTGCAGGGTGACTGTGTGGAATTCGGGCAGATTTCTGTCGGCGGAGGCTGTGCGGTCAGAGTCGCCGGTTGGCCCGTCAACGGTAGCCATTTGCCCCCTGAAGTTTGTAATGCTTTGATTCGCTCCTGTACTTCCTGCGGGCTGAAAGTACCGTCTTCGTAATTGAAGCCATTCGCGGCGCCATCCGAAGCCAGCACATCGAATTTCACGAGGTGAATATGCTGCCCGAGGATATCGGTCGGGGTCTGCACCTGAAAATCGTCCAACTGGTAATAGTTTGGCACCAGATTGGTCTGCCAGTACTCCACGATATCGCCACTGTTTGCCCGGAAGAAGAAGGGCTGGGGCATGCGTGCACCGGTCATGGTAGGCATGACGTCGTCCCACAACGTGATAAAGCGCTCCTGGGGGTAGTGCGTTCCAGTCTTACTGAAGACTACGTCTCGCTGGATATTTGCTCCCCTATACTGGCGGACATTGCCCACGGCGTTGCCGTTATCGTCCACTCCCGGGTCGGCGAAGGGTGCACCTTGTTGTGAGCCCCACTGATTTTCCGCCTGTCCAGGTCCTTTGCGCGGTAAACCGTTCACGATGAAGCTCGCCGGCTTCCCGTCGGGACTGAAACTGGGATGTTGCCGGGTGCCAAAGTAAGCCATTGCTGCCTGCTCAACCGTTGTGCCCGCTTCCGGCAATTGCTGGGCTATCAGGGTGTCGGTGTCCTTGCTGAAGTCCCACACGTTGAATTGATTATTGCTGATATGGCCGCTCAATACGACATGTCGGGGGAGTCCGCCATCGAGATACTGCTTGTTCCCGTAACTGTCTGTGAGATAGGCGAAATCAAGCGGAGGATGAGGAGCGCGATGACCCGCGATCCCTGGCACGAAGAACGGGAATCCGGGATTCCCGGGTCCCAAGACCTGGGCCTGATAGCCAATCTGCTGATTTCCACCTGGGATTGTCGCCGCGACGATGCTCACCTTTTCCGGAAGCGGAGCCATGCCCAAGGTTGGCACCGGAACTACTGCCGGTATCGGCGTGCCGGTTGGTATTTCGCCATCGGGCAGTGCTCGGGCGCCGGCTACTGGCCGTCCGTTGCCGTCTAGGACGGTCCCCGCCTCAAACACGTCATGTACACGCCACAACGACCACATCCCGGCTGCAAAATGGGGATAGAAATGGCAATGAAAGATGGAGTCTCCAGCAGTTTGGTTCCGGTTACCGCTTCCGTTGTAATCCACTTCCAGAGTAAAAGCGGCTCCGGGACTGATCATCTGACTATCGAGGTAACTGCTGTTCGGGTCATTCGGTGTGTGCAGCCATTGATGCGCGTGCTGGTGGTGCACATGAGTCAGAAAGGCGCCGACGTTGAGAATGCGAAACTTGACATGGTCCTGGACATAGCTGTGATACACATTCGAAGGATCGTCGGGGAAGTAGGCGAGGGTGGCTTTCGGTGCAGCGAGCGGAGCAGTGGGAGCGGGCGTCGTGCTACCCGAGACCACCCACTCAGTGAATTGATTCTCGAAAGTCGACAATAGGTTTGGAGACGGCGGCGAGTTGCTCGTCTGATTATCAGGACGGTTGGCCGGGATATCGACGACCATGGCCGGATCGCCCAGCGCCCATGAACTTAGGAAAAATTCTTCAAAGCGGCAGTCGACACAGCTGGCACTCGCCCCTACCCCCAGCCGGTTCGCCACCACCTCCGCTCCGATTCCGCCGGTACCGTAGTTAATGCCAAGGTTATCCTGCCCTGGCGAAAGTGTCGCACCCAAACCGGTTTTAATTGGGTAAAACTGTGTAAACGCCTGAATAGCTTCGAACATTTCGTGATAATGGATAGTAAATTCGCGGAAAGGCTGGTTCCGCCCGGGAGAGGGGGGTATCGGATCAAACTCATTCGCGGGAAATGGACCTTGATTGGGACCGGTGACGATAGCCGTTAGGTCGGTGTAGATCAGGTTGTTATTGTCATCCACCATCTTGAGGATGAACTGGCCTGACCGCGGGCCCGAATTGAATTTTGCCAGGTAGTTAAGAATCGGGTGACCGTCCGGCGTCGTCCCTGTCGTGGCTTGGGCCAGGTCGGCCTGCGTCACTTGGCTGCGGTAGTATTCTGCATTCTTAGGCTCTACAATTACGGCACCGAACAACCCGGCGGTGACCTGGCCGCCGCCGTTGGTCGATCCGCCGAAGGTCGCGCCCATGCTGTGAAGCAGATAGGTTCCCTCCTGGGCTGCAAGCAAGGTGTAGGTGGCCGAGCCACCAGGCTTGACTAAACTTCCTATGCCTCCAGAAGCCCCGTTTTGGCCTACCCACGAGCCGTCGTCGCTGCTACTCGTAGCCAGTTCCATGCCGTTTACATGGATGGACGCTTCCTTAGTACAGGGCGACAAACTCGCTATTTCGGACTTGTCAGACGTGCAGACTCCCGCAGTAGGCAGGGGTATCAGCCAGTTGGTAAAGTTGATTTTGAGACACTCCCCCTGGTTGACCCGCAAGACGATAGGACGCGGCCGTTTGTCCGACCGCAGTACAGCGTTGCCAGCCCCAAGCGGCTGACTGGCATTCAAAGCCACGACATCGCTTTTCAGTGCAAATATCATTCCTTGGGGCATCGCAGCGCCCAGACGGTTCAGCATGAAAGGCTGATTGAGTGCAACGACGGTGGCGGTGATTGTGTTCTGGGCCGTGCAGGAGATGCTAGATGACTGGGCGACGCCACAAGCTGAAGTCAGGATTGTCGCAACGAGACAGAAAAACGAGAATCTTAACCCGATTCCTAGTCTAGACATCGGAGAGGTCCTTTCGCTAGGTACAACTTGTCCGAGGCCGAGCCCAAGATCCGCCTCACTACATCTGGGCCACTTAAGTGCAGGATAGATAGCAACTTAGATTTCAGAGACCATATGCCCGTTCGTGTCGCGAAGTCAAGATATTTCTGACTTAGAAATTGGCGTCCGTCGGCATTGCATTTTAGAGGTGTTTAGTTATCTGTATGGAGACGTTGTAGGTCTGAGAATGCGCGTGTGTTGGAACATAAGTCACTTCTACATTGCCAAGGCGCACTTCGGCCTATAAAACCAGATCTAGAGGTTGTCTGATATACCTTGGTGTGGCTTCGGCGAAGGGGATGAGGCCGGCTTCGATGGCGAACCTCTCCCCGCAGCATTCCCGAGGGCTTGAGCTTATGAGGTCGTATTCAGCATTAGCGTCGATAGCTCTATTGGCATTTTCGGCCATACTGGCTGACCAAGCTCAAGCTCAGAAGGGGAGCAACACCGAAGCTTCCCGTGATGATCACCCGACTGGATTTCACACTTCAGTTATTCACGAGGGAATCACCATTAACGTTGCGATCCAGCCGCCACTTGACGCAGACCCCGGCGCCGCTCTCCTGGCGGGACACCAAGCAGTCTTTCGCCTGGCTTTATCTGATTCAGCGACGGGGACGGCGCTACGCGGCCTGCATCCCTTGCTCTGGATTGGGCAACGCATGGAAGCAGGTCCGAATAGCTGCAAGACTCGGATCCAGTCCTACCTTGGCGGCGGGCTCTTTGTGCCGCGGCCTGATCTCAGCCTCGACAGCTATACTCTCGTGATCCTGAACAGTGATTCCAGCGTTGAAGTTGCTGCTCCTCACTTCGAATCGGGTAAGTCGCTGCTGCTGGCCCGAGTGCCTCTCCCGGGGCCCGGCGAAGATTGGGTTTTCGCAGAACAGCGCTCGCACCTCTTCGTCTCTGTGCCAACAGCCGACCGTGTGGCGATGATAGATACCAATTCCTGGCGTTTGTCGGTACTAACGAAAATCCGTCAACCGGCTCGCGTAGCGATCCAACCAGATGGCCGCAATGTATGGGTTGCTTATGGAGAAGTTGGCAACTCATCGGCGGATTCCGGAGTAGCAGCGCTCTCGGCGCAAAGCGGCAAGGAGCTTGCTCAATTGCGCACGGGGCGTGGAGGCCACGAAATTGCGTTCAGCAGTGACAGCCGTTATGTCTTCGTGACTAACCGCAGCGATAACACCGTTTCGCTGATCGATGTCGCTGCTTTACGAAAGGTGAAAGACTGGAGGGTACCCGCTCCAGTCTCGGTGGGTTTCTCCAGCCTTGCTGGCCTCGCATATGTTACCGCCGAGAATGGAACGATATTCGGGATCGATGCAGAAAAGAATGCCATAACATCACAGCTATCTCTCGATCGAGGGTTAGGACGTATTCTGTTCTTTGGTGACAGTCGGTTAGGAATAGTTCTCAATCCCGAGATAGGGCGCATCTACATTTTTGATGCATCACGGAATCGCGTTGTTCAGACGGGCCTCGTATCCGCAAAACCCGATCGCATCGTCTTATCCGACCAGTTTGCTTACTTGCAATCCCTGGACTATGACACCGTTACGTTGCTGCCTCTCCCTCAACTAGGTACGGTGGACACACCCATTCCCATGATCGAATTGCCATCGGGGGAGCGTCAACACCGAAGCGAAGTCGAGATCACGCTGGCGAACTCCATCGCTCCGGTGCCCGGAGAGAATTCCATTGTTATAGCAAATTCTGCCGATCGCTCCGTCCACTATTACATGGAAGGCATGGCAGCACCAATGGGAACCTATAGCAACCACGGCGGGGAACCCCGTGCCGTTATCGCCATGGATAGTAGCCTGAGGGAAACATATCCGGGCATCTACGAAGCCAGCGCGAAGCTGCCTGCCGCCGGCGACTATGAGTTGGCAATCTTTCTGGACAGCCCACGCATTGGACAATGCATGCACGTGACGTTTAGCGCCCCAGGTGATGTCAACTCTGCGCCTCGGCAGGGTCCTTAGCAGTCTCTTCTGTCTGCAATACGGTTTTGCGATTGAGTCAATGTTTGGCGCAGGAAAGGTAGCAGAATGGATCATTGAGCTGGTTGCGATGTCGTCTCCAGAATAGAAACTCGTTGGGCACCCCAATGCTGCTTGGGAGCGTAAGTGAGGGGTAGACATACACCCGTCTGAAATTCTCGCAAGCTCTCGAGTGCAGTAATTAATCCCGCACGGGTGAGACTTTTTCCCGCATTTCTGAGGCCCTCGACAAGAAGCGCCGATGCGCAATAGGCGGACTCCTGGAGCTCCAAGTCTAAAGGAGCTATGTGGTGCCTGTCGGCAAATACAGAGTAAACCTTTGAATCCGGCCACGCCGGGGAGGATAGAACAACCTTACCCCTGAACTCATGCCCAGCACTCTTCAATCGAATGCGGGAGGGAGAATGCGCGAGTAAGAGTACGCCGCTCCAGTAATCCCTCGTTGCCTGACCCAAAAACGCGGCTGCGTCGCTTGCCGATCCCAGGAAAAGAACCGCTCCTACGCCGTTTTGGCTGACATGGTGAGTCACGCTCACCAATGTCGTCTTGCCTGCAAACGGCAGTCGTTTCAAACCGCGCCCGGTCCGCTCGGTGTAGAGATTCTCCAGATAGGCAAGCGTATCCTGAGATACCTGTCCCTCGGGGTAGACAATCGCCAGGTCGCCGTTCCAATCGCGCTTATCTGTAGCAGACGTCAGCAGCGCGGCCGCCATTTCCCTCGTCGATACCGAAAGGTAGAAAACTCTGGAATCCTCGGAAGGTTCTACCTCCATCTCGGAAGTCAACGGACCTACTATGGGGAGATCGTCGGCGGTCACAGTAGGATTGCCTTGGCCTATTCCCGAGGCGGCGGGCACATACGAGCTGACGAATGCCAATACATCGTCATCTTGTCTCTGGCGCGCGTCCAGTCGACGAGCAGGTTGCACGGCAGCATCCGCTCTAGTTACGACCAAGCTGAGGCGCCGGTTGTAAATGCCACCGTTTTGGCTGATATCATCAAAGTAGCCTTCAATCACCTGCTCAATCGACCTTCCGAGCTGTCCCGCCGGAAGAATGCTGCCGATGCGGATAATGCTTTCGCTCACGCCGGGAGCTCGTTCGTTTCCCAGGCACTGCATGTACGCGACCAGAGCATCCAGGTCAGCTTGCGCCATCTGAAACCTTGGCATCTGCTCAGCCAGCGTGTTTCCCGCTGGATCTATTCCCTCGCGAATTGCTCGCTTCAGGCTTTCTTGAGTGAAGGCAGCGTGTCTTCGTCCGTCAAGATGTTGGTGCCCTTGAGGCGAGCTGAGGCTCTTCCAGCTGATATCTCCTGACGACGTACCTCGTTCAGTCGTTCCCAATCCGCCAGAGCCATGACAAGAAGCACAACGAAATGCCGACGTCACTGCCTCGGTATCTCCTACCCTGACTCGGAGACCCTCGCCGGAGACAGTGGTGCCTTGCAGGTAAATTTCTTTTCCTTGGCGTTGTCGCGCGGACAACGTGCACTGCGCTTCGGTTGCGTCGAGTCCACTAAGCGCGAACGCAGCTGTGAGCAGAGCAAAAAATGCCAGGTTGACTACAGGATGTGATCTTCGTTTTGAATGCAAGTCAGGAAACTCACCAGTCTTCCGCATGCAAATTCCCGGCGCTCAGCGCGTGTCAGCCATGCTAAGAATGCAGTCCGCCAGATTCTGCGACGAACCTATCCCATTAACGCGAGCCCACGAATTTGCAGATTGGTTCACGATGAGCACGAGAACAGAGTGATTTTGGCTTTGGTTCCCAGCCTCCCCCAGTGCCTGTAACAAGTTGTCGATTTCCGCCTTCCGACCGTTAACAGCGGTAACAAGAGTCCACCCGGGCTTGGCCTGGAATTGCGCAGCCCACGCTCGTAGCGCGGCAGGTGTATCGTTAACCGGATCGACGCTGATCGAGATCAGCCTTATATCTCTTCCCAGCCGGTCACCGAGGAGCTTTTGCAGCTTACCAAAGGTTGCCCCCATCAGTGGGCAAGTCGTTCCGCACGAGGTATAGATGAAGTTAATCGCTACAGTCCGGCCTGCCACCAAATCAGTTCGGAAGCGCACTTCCCTGTTATTCTGGTCGACCAGTTCTGAATCCGGAATGGTATGTCCCTGGAACGAAGGGCAACCTTTCGCTTTCCCAGCATCCTCGACCTGCCGTTGGCTGGTTGAGGATTGAGACCAGAGTCGAGCGGGCACGAACGGGATTGCGAGCAGGGTCAAGTAGCAAATGTTGCGCTTAATGGAATGGAGCATCGCACTGATTTTGGTATCGCGCACCCGTGGCATGTTACCTCTCCGTTGGTCAGCGTGCTGCACATCATGCAAACCTGCGCTCGCCCTAGACCGATTCTATGGCTCAGTCGCAGCTACTGAATCGTCGGCTTTGATGGGCTTCCTTCTGTCTCGTCGTTGGCGAAACCGCTCTTCTTCGGCCCAGCCTGCTGTACTGATATTTGCTCCGTGGGTTACGTAGCATGTGGTCGCGCGCGCTCCCACGATGTTTCCACGAAAACCCTTCTGGACGGCACTCATCACAACATCATCCGGCGTCCCCGGGTCGGCGGATCTCAGCGCTTCTTCGTAAGCGACCGCAAACCGACGATTAAAGCATACCGAGTCCGACATGCAACCGGTCGGGTTAAGGTCGAACGGCGCGGCTGGAAAGTAAACGTGTTTACTGCGATATGGCAGGACAAGGATCTCCGCCAACCTGTTAATCGTGTAGTCAAACCCTTGTAGTTGTTCAACTCCGTGCTCGATATGACTTGCGTAAAAAAAATCGTCATCGTCGAACTTAAAAAACACCTCACAACCCGACTCGATCAGGCGCATCAATGGGACGCGATAAAATTCCGGTTCCTCTAATCGAGCCGGCGTGAAGTCATGAATAACCTCCACCCCGGAGTTTGCGACAATTTCGAGCACGTCCTTTACCGCCCAAAGATAGCTGCGCTCGTGGTTGTTTTCATGAATAGCAATCACCGCGGGTCGCGTGTGCTGTGCCATGAGTTGAAGAACAGCAAGCCGAAGGAACAAAGGATTGCAATGCGTCGGAAGATAAACGCCGATTTTGTTCAATGTCGCCATATTTTGGTCTAAGGGGACTTTTGACTTCTCCTCGGAGCTTAGCCGTTCGGCGGTGGTGTCTCCAAGATTGCGGTGTCCTGAATATCCGGATACACGCGTTCGCCGAACATATCTTCCACGTACTTGAATCCCCACTTTTTCAAGAACACGTTTTTATCTTTCTGGTTCATTCTAAATTTCTGGTATTCACGGGACACCTCGAAGGGAGCTGAGCGATGCTCGACGATGCTACTGGGACAATAGACAACTTTTACACCCGCCTCTTTCGCACTCAAAAAAAAATCCTCATGCTCATAGCAAACATTGATGTTCTCCTCCCAACGTACCCGACGGGCAAGCTCCGTTCTTGCGATGAAAAAGTTGAATGTCAAATCCGCTTCATAATAGGTGATTTCACGATGCAGGAGAGGCTTGCTGCGATCGATATCGCGATATTTCAATCCCCCGTCCGGCATGGGTACAAAGGTGGCCTCGTAATGTTGCGGCTCTCCCCGCTGGATAACGGTTCCGCCCGCAAGATCAGCAATCGCCATCATCGAAACCAAGTCATGTAGCCTTGACTGCGAAATATAGCTGAAATCATCATCGCCGAGAAGAAAGAAGGGAGTGCTACAAGCATCGATCAGAGCGTTCCGGCCGACCGAGACGCCTGAGTTCCAAGGCAACCGAATATATTTCTCCACGCCCAAGCCCCTGAGTCTGCTCTCCTTTTCGCTCGTGAAATGACCGTCATCGGCAACCATGATCAGGATGCCGGGATAATGCTGTCTCAAGGTGCTTACGCAGTTGAAGCAAAAATCGTCTCTCAAGAATGTTTTGATTAACGCAGTAACATCTTTCATCGTTTGAACACCGCGCCCATCGCTTTTGGATTTAAGCTCTCGCCCGAGTATTGCACGGACAATTAAAGCCCATTCACACTTGGAAAAACCCTCTCGATACGAAACTGCCTGGATGTCACACTGGTGGAAAGCGAACTATCTTCCAGTTTTAACTCTCCGCATTTTACCTTTTCAAAATCAGCTGACCACTGCCTGCCCAGACGCGATCGAAGGGGACTGCCGAACGCGGTTGCAGGAGCGGCTGTCAGTGAATCGCGGTGGCGTCGTCTGATATACAGAAATTTGTCCACATTACGGATCTTCAGATAAAAGAAGGCGCGCAAAAGGAATTGAGTGTCACTGGCAAATATCTGATCAGTTGAGAGGCCACCAGCAGAAAAGAATGCGGACCGTGTGATCATCAGTGTGGCATGCAGGAGAGCATGGCATGGGCCCGTCTTGAGCGCCGCCGAGACATCCAAAGGAAATCGCACCGCCGTGACCGTTCGACGGCTCTCGTCGACCCGCAATTCGTGCGATCCAATCATATCGCAATGCGTGGAGCTCATCTCATCACTCAACGATGCGAATCGGTCGGTGCATGATAAGTCATCCGAGTCCTGAAAAGCTAACAGAGGCTCAGGGGATCTGGTGGCCAGATCCTGGCGGATGACAAACGGTCCGGCTGGCGACGGACTTGCCCTGAAGAAGTCGACCTCGGGGTGTTCCTGAATTAGATTGTCATACGCAGCGGGTGTATCTATGTCCAAGCCGACTCGAATCCGTAGCGGTACGCCGCGACACCTCAACAAATATCGTAAAGCAATGCGTAAGTGGCGACGCCGGCCGCGATGCGCCATCAGAAGGGCCGTTGGGCCATCGGAGCAGGTCGCAGTTATGGGACCGGACGAGGTGTCCGGAATTTGGCGCACAAAAATGTGATCCACATCGCTGATATCCCCGTTCAGAATCGCTTCGAGAAGCTCGTAACAGGCGTCCCTCGGAGAGAGGTCGGGACGAAGGGCGATTAGCTGTTTAAGCATCCCGGGTGTGCATAACAGAGAGGACACGTCTGGATCCGACGTGACGTCGACGTCCGTTGGGGCCGCCTCGCGTGGAACTAGGATCACCAAAGTCGACTGTGCAGTCAGTACTAATTTCAACAATAGATCAGCCGACTCAAGGAATTCTGCATACGACCGGCGGGCAAGGATCAATACCGAGTCTATCGGTTCTTCTAAAACGCTGGAGAGATTCAGAGTGCTGGTATTCCCTGAGTGGCTCACACAGTGTCTACCTGAAATGCCGGCTACGATCCAGGGGCTCTCGCCGCTGCCGGGGTGTCCAAAGTTTGGGCCTAGATTTGACAGGGTAGTCAGGAGTATATACACGGCACAGAAGTGGCGCAACGCCGCGCTATAGTATCCCCATGACAAGGGAGCATACGTCGGAGCTAGCAACGAGAGACGGTGGATAATTAGAACTGGCATAATCATCCCGCATCTCAAGCGCGCGCGTGTCTGGGGCAACGGGCTCGCTTCCACACGCGCGGAACTCCTACCTACTCATCAGGTGAAATCGCCATGGTCAAGGAAGGTTTGACGACGTCGATATTTGTCGCCCAGAAAGATATCAGGCATGTTGCCTCTTGCTGGGTGGCCTTCTTGGGCAATTCTGCGCGCACTCGGAAAACAAATGTGTTCGACACCCACTCTTAGGCGAACCTGCTTCTTGGATTCTCGTTCCCATCGAGTACCGAAGCTTGTAGCATAGACGCACTCTACAAATGCGCCCGGCAACTCGAGGTTTCGTGATGCGGCTATCCCGCTCGCTCTTCCTGATCTACGTGGCAGGATTCTTGCGCTCACTCGGAGTTGGCTTGCTCGGTGTCATTCTAGGGGTCTACCTCTCCCGTGCTGGGATAGGCGCGACCAACATCGGGGTTTTGGTCGGTGCTGGCTTGCTTGGAGCGTGCGCTGCAACCGGGATGGTGACGTGGGCTGCGGCGCGCGTTGGGTACCGTACCTCGCTGGTGACGCTGTCATTGCTCGCCGCAGTGGGCGGCTTCGCACTCGCGGCCCTGCCGTCCTTTCCGGTCCTGCTGCTCCTGGTTTTCGTAGGCATGGTGAATGGGATGGGCACCGACCGAAGCGCTGCGTTTGCGCTGGAACAGGCCATCGTCCCCGGACTCGTTCCCGAACGAAGCAGAACATGGGGTTTGTCGTGGTACAACGTCTTGCTCGACAGCGGCGGAGCACTCGGCGCGCTTGGCGCCGCTCTGCCACTGGCTGTCAGCGCGTGGACGCACATTGACTTGATGGCCGCATACCGATACATCTTCCTGGGATATGGGGCGCTGCAGGTTGTCATTGCGGTTTTGTATCTTCGGCTTACCCTGGACAGCCAGCAACCGCACACGAAAACACCCGTCACAACCCAACCCATTGTTTCGCCGCAAAGCCGGAAGATCGTCCATCACATCGCAGGATTGTTTGCCATTGACGCATTCGGTGGTGGCTTTCTTACCGACGCCCTGGTTGCGTACTGGTTTTTTCACCGCTTTGGCATTACTGAGCAGAAGCTGGGGGTCCTGTTTTTTACAGTCCACGTGCTGAATGCCATTTCACATCTGGGCGCTGCATGGATCGCACAACGAATCGGGCTTGTGAACACAATGGTGTTCACCCATTTGCCATCGAGCATTTTCCTCATCGCCGTGCCACTCGCATCCGGCCCGAAACTGGCAATTGCGCTGTTTCTTCTCAGAGAGACCTTCGTTGAGATGGACGTGCCGACGCGGCAGTCTTATGTTGCGGCGCTGGTAAAACCAGAGGAACGTCCGTACGCTAGCGGCATTACCAACCTCACCAGAACTGGTGGGTGGGCAGCGGCGGCGGCATTGTCGGGATTGTTGATGCAGCGGCTTGCGTTCTCAGCGCCGCTGGTCGTCGGTGGGACGCTGAAAATCGTTTATGACCTGCTGCTCTATCGCAACTTCCGCCACTTGAAGCCGCCGGAGGAGCAAATTGGGCCTCCCCTTACGGAGAGCTCAGTGCACACTACCAATTGAACGGATACGAAAGATCGGCTGCTTACTCGTCGGTGATTCCGCATGTGTCCGTGGCAGTCAGCCATGATGGTTCATCGGAGCTTGCCAATACGAGACAATTGGGTGTCGCAATTCATTCTCTCAGGATGGCCAAAGCTCGGCGAAATGATCTATTCCAGCGAGCACGTGTGTCTCATGCGAATGAACGGTGTATTGGGGTCATGTCTGGCCGATTGAGGAAGCGGATGCACCCTAAACAGTATTTGTAAGAAATTCAGAATCGCTGTTGATTCCGGGACGATCCCCGGCCGGAAGGCTTCGAATGTTCTATATACCTGTCATTCTTGGCAGTATCCGAACAAACAGAGAGAGCGCTAAAGTCGCCGACTTCGCGGTTCGTACGCTGGAAACGCGGAGCGCCGTCAGCACCGAACTGCTGGACCTGAGAGAACTAAATCTCCCCATGATGGAGGAGAGGCTCAGGTTTGCGGACAACCCGCCTCCCAGGGTTAGCGCCTTCAGTTCGAAAATCAACCAGGCAGATTCGGTTGTCATTGTCACCCCGGAATACAACGGGGGGTATCCTGGAGTACTTAAGAACGCGCTTGATTACCTGAAGAGTGAGTACAAACGAAAACCATTCGGAATCATTACCGTTTCCGTTGCAGACACCGGCGGAATTCTGTGTCTGGTTTCACTACGGCAAATGATCCTTCATCTGGGAGGAATACCTATTCCAGCGCCATTACTTGCCACACGGGTGCAGGAATTGTTCGATCCTGACGGAACACTTTCTGATACGCGATTCGCAAAACATGCCAACATTTTTTTTGATGAGCTTCTGTGGCTTACGGAAGCGCTGGCAACCCAAAGAAGGAAAGATTGCGGCACTATGGCTTGAATCTGGACTCCCCAATTGTTGTTACGCCAGCTGCAATTTGCAGGCCTGCCACCTGCCATAAACGGTCATAAGAGCGTAACGTCTGTCTTGCCCGTCGCCTCTCGTAGCTTTTCGTCATTCGTCGGTAAAAGCGTAACAACTTCGTCAGGGTTCTGTTTTCAGACGTCCTTGCCAGTAAATGAGATCAGAATAGAACTTATGAAGCAAGGGGTGGTCTTCTATGTCCACCTTGACCACTACCCTTATCCGATCAACATTTTCCAGGAAACGAAGCAGCCGAGCTGTTATGTTGGCGCCCCACTGTATGTCCTGATAGAAGCCGCTGCAATGAAAACCTGGCTTGTAGATCGGGTGGAACCCGCTGGGGTTGGCTTCGATCGCGCGAAAGTTCCCGTCGGGACTAAGTCCGACGTCCCAACCATAGGACGATTCTCCGATAATCCCGTTCGGCAGTTGGTCGAGAATCGACTGGATGTAGGCGTTGGGGGCGTCCCGTTCTCCAGGGATATTGCCCCCGGCATACCGATGAAAAGTACAATCTTCAATAACGTGGTTTTCAATGCTGTGGACGCGATATTCCTTGACCATGGGAATTCGTTCCTGAACGATCAAAGATTCGTCCGTAATAGCTGTATGTTCAGGAATGGGGTGGTGCTGTCCGGCTTCGATGGAAGCAAGGATTAACTCAGTGCTATCGCAGATCTCGTGGTCACCCGAAGAGTCGCTAAGAGCAGCCTTGATGTAGAACCCTTCCGGGAACTCATCCTGTAGCGACTGTCGGACACGGCTGCGGCCCACACCCCGCAGGTGGGCGCTTAAGCCGCGCGTTACAGGAAATACACCTGGGCAGTAGTGGTTGAACACCAGGGCTTGAACCAGCTTATGCTCTATACGCCAGCGCAGCTGCCGATGCTCACTAAAGCCCAAGGCCCGATAAAGCTGACGAATGGCTACTGCACGGGGGTCTCCGGCAAGGCCTGCCAGTAGAGGGATGGCATCCGACAATTTCAACGTGAGGATCTGTTCTTTGACAGCCCGGCGCCGGGGACCGGCGAACTGGTCGATCTCCTCAATCATCATGCCCGCTTGGTTTGTTTCTTCGGAAACCCAGTTCGGCATACAGTTCTCCCTATAGTGAGTGGCCCGAGTCAGTCGGAAGCCCGCGAGGCTGAAAGGGGTGCATTCATAAGGATAGACGCAGCGAGGATCCTTCTAACGTCAGCCTTCCCGCATCGACGCCTAACCCGACGCGGACAGAAAGCGAGGGCCCACCAGCTGTTCCTATGGAGTGCATGGGAGTTTCCACCTGCCGCTTCCTTCCCTTGTGGGCCGTGGTAATCGCGGCTGGCCCATAGCCACCTGCATTTGGGACGCCGTCAAGTTTCGCAGGGTATCAGACGGCCACGGTAAGGAGCCTTCACGGTCCAGATCAGTGGTTTCCGAGATACCGAGCGCGAGCCAAGATTCCGGGCCACAGTTTGGTCAGAAAAGCTATTTGTCTCGGCATCCGATTTCGAAAATGCTACTATCAGCCACGAGAAGACGAGCCAGTGAGCACATCAATCCAGTCACAGCAATACATGCGGCTTCAGGATCGCGCCATCGTCCCGCCCGAAAGCGGTCCATTGAGCGTAGGGCTGCTTACACAGACCTGGCGCCATACCGATCCTCAAGCAAGCAGCGTTCGTCAGGTTATCATCCAAGGAACGCCGGAGGCACTGTCAATAGAGTGTTTCGGAACCGGTGCTACTGCGCCGTTACGTTCTCCGGCGGCCAGAGCGAGCGCTCTTTTCGCTGCCAGCTCCGCTTCGCGAGAGGCAATGTCATTTTTCGTCGAATTGGACTTCGGGTACATGGCTTCTTTCTTCCAGGGCAACGTGAACCTTGGACTCCTGGTCCTGGCCGGCTTTCACGATTTCAAGGATGGCAGCGACAGATCCAATTACTTCTCCCGTGAATTCTTTTATTCCGTGGCAAGCCCGAAGGCCCAGCTACCCACCCCTCATAACCCAGTTCATGCGACTGGAATCACTCGGTTGGATCACTCAGCTCTGCTTGGTTTTTGGCGCAACACAAACAGTGCGTCCTTGGGTGTTGCGGCCATCGAGATTACGGACCATGGTCAAGAAGTGGGCATAAGAGCCTATGGGGTTGCAGAATCAGGCACGATGGATTGGGGAGAAACCGCGGGCTCGGTTTACGCGAAAGACTGCGTTTCCCCCGACGCCATGGCGTTTAGTGCCGCTTTTGGTTTGACAGGAATACGCTGCAGCCTGCAGGCGAATGTAAAACAAGGCGTCCTGGTGGTTGCTTATTTCACCGAGTTTAGAGATGGCAGCGGACGTTCCAATTATTTTTCGCGAGAGTTCTACTACAAAGAGAGATGATCGACACCAAGCCATCGACCATGGGTGCAGGACCCGTAGCCTCAGCTAAACCCTTGCGGTTTCACTGGAGTATGTCTTCCGCGGGTGAAAAGTGGAGGGGTGCGAAGGCGCGGGCTGCCCAATCGGGCACTCCTGATCTCAATGCCCATCTTGAGTTTTGCCGGACAGCGGAAGACTGCCAGATAGAGAGTCTGCTCACTGCTGTGGGCTTTCATCGCCCCGACCCAATAGCACTCGCTGCCGCGCTTGGCGTCCTCACTACCAAGATCAAATTCATGGTGGCCTGTCGTTCCGGCCTGATCTCTCCCACGGCCTACGTGCAGCAAGTAAATACCGTATCCGCACTTACGCATGGACGAATCTGTCTGAATATTGTCGGCGGACATACGCCGGAAGAACAACGCTACTACGGCGACTTCCTGACCCACGACGACCGCTACGATCGTACCGACGAATTCCTCACAATCTGCCGCAGCTTTTGGAGTAGTTCATCGGAGGTGAATTTTCAGGGCAAGTACTTTCATATCGAGAAAGGCAAATTGAACACGCCTTTTCTGTATGGCCCGGGCCCGGAGATTTACGTCGGCGGCGCATCCCCCAAGGCTGTTGAACTGGCCGTGAAACACGCTTCGTGCTTCTGGACGCTTCCAGCAGGCCCTGATGAACTGTTTCCGAGGATTACCGAGGTGCTTCGTGCAGGTGTAGAGGTCGGTCTCTTGGTCTCATTGATCGCCCGGCCCACCCGAGCCGAAGCCGTCACCGCCGCACAGGCGATGTTGGAAGACTTGGGAACAGTACCCAAGAAGGTTCACCAAGAATTCTCCAAGCGTTCTGATTCGGTCGCCTTTGGCTCGACCCTGGCGATGGCGGAAGACAAGCCGCACTGGCTGACAAATTGCCTGTGGAGTGGCGCAGTTCCCTACTTGGGAGCGCCCTCCATTGCACTGGTGGGGTCTTTTGAAGAAATTGCGGGAGCGCTGTGGGAGTACCGACAATCTGGCGTCACACAGTTCCTGTTCATGGGTTGGCCAGACATCGAAGAGATGCAGTTATTTGCCAGTGGAGTTGTGCCATTGATTCGAGCGCTGGAGTCACGAAGCGCAGCTCAAGAGGCCTGTGCAACTAAAGTTTCATTGGCGGCTTCTCCAGGGAGGTGAGGGCTCGGCGGAGACCCGTAGCAGCGGGTCATCACGCGCGTCGACTGGCCTCCCCGATCTCACACCTCAGGTGGACTTCTGCCGGATGGCAGAGAAACTGGGGATCACAGGGCTCCTGACTGACTTTGGCGCATCCAAACCGGACTCCATCTTGCTGGCGACGGCACTCGGTTTGGCGACCAAACAAGTGGAATTTATTATTGCCTATCGGTCGGGGCTGATCGCACCCACAAGCTTCGTCCAGCAAATCAATACACTCTCGGCATTGATTGACGGACGGTTGAGCCTCAACATCGTAGCTGGACATTCGCCTGAAGAGCAGGCATATTACGGCGATCTTCTTCCGCGAGAAGAACGATACGCCCGTACCGTCGAGTTCCTGGAAATCTGCCTCGCCTTGTGGCAGCAAGACAGCCCCGTCACGTACAGAGGCCGTTACTATCAGATAATAAATGCTCGCTTGAGTACCCCTTTTGTCTCCTCCGAACGTACATTTCCGGAGATTTTCGTCGCGGGTGGATCGGCCGAAGCGCAGGCTATGGCAATAAGGTGCGGAACCCTTTGGATGCAGATGGGAGATACTCCGGAAAATGTCCGTCAAAGCATCCAACCCGTGCTGGAAGCCGGCAAGGAAGCGGGGTTGCGAATGGCCGTCATTGGCCGCCCTACTCGCGAAGAAGCAGTTCGCGCTGCCCACGCCCTTATTGACGGTCTCGATCTCTCCCTGGGTGAGCGTCAAAAAGAGCAGCAGTTCGTAAAGAGGAGCGACTCTGTCTCGATGAAGGCAAAGTTTGAAATCGCGGCCAAAGTGGAGTGGCCAAAGCCATATCTGTGGATGGGGGCGGTAGCCACCCACGGCCCGGCAGCCGTGTGCCTTGTCGGTTCTCCCGATGAACTGGCCAACGCATTCATGGAATACAAGACAATAGGAGTTTCCCAGTTCATACTCTCGGGCTGGCCGAAGTTGGAAGAAATGGTGTTCTTCGGTAAGCATGTAATCCCCTTAGTCAGGAAGAAGGAAGAAGAGCTGTCGACTTCTGGCAGCACGATCGTGAAAATCCCGTCGTAGGGAGCCCAATCCCCACCAAGACGGAGACGATTGGAAAGTAGAATTCTACTTGACAGCTCTCGCGAGGGAGGATAGCCTCACCGTCATTCTAATAAGAGTTCTCAATGCAGCTGGTCTGCCGGACCTGTAGTGCCATTAATGCAATCTATCAGGCTCTGACGAGGTGATCTAAGCTGTATGGTTGGCTCAATTACACTGGTTGCTACCCTAGCCGGCGCCATTTCTAAGGAAACGGTTAGCGAGATTCCGAATGCGGTAAAACTTCTAAGGGTTAGTGGGGACCTGAGTGGAGGCATATCCACGTCATTGCTCCGCAATCACTTTCCCGGAGAACTGCTTTACAGCCTGCCACGCCATCGACCCAACGGTTCCTGCGCCGTCCCGCTGAATGTTCGCCCCCGCTGCCTGGTTCAAGCTGCCCGCGAGTATGACTGTGTGGAACTGGACGCCGATTGCGATCTGGTTCCGGAGGTGCTGGCTGCAATTCCAGCCCAGCAGCGCCTGGTTTTGTGGAAAGGACCCAGCGGGAGCATAGCCTACCTTCACTCGGTGTTCGAGCGCATTAGTGCAATTCCGGCGCGCTTGTATTCCATGATTATCCCGGGCTCCAGCATTATTGACGGGGTCAAACCCCTACGGTTGTTGAAAGAACTTGGGCGAAGCGATGTCACCGCCATCTGTGAAGGCAAGGCCGGATTTTGGAGCCGTCTCCTTACCCCCCATTTCGGCGCCCCCGTAATGCTTGGAAGGCTGGATAACGGTCCGGTCGGTGATGGCGGCGAGCCGTCTATTCGGCAGCTCATCGAAGACTATGGATTTCCCCGATGGTATCCGGTCTCCGAACTCTACGGCATCGTTGGACATCGGGTTTTTCAGTCGCTGTCACCCCGCCTGCACAATGCAGGATACCGTTCCCTTTGTTATCCGGCTTTGTTTTTGCCGTTCCACGCGGACAATTTCGACGATTTCTGGCGAGAGATTATCGAGACTTCAGTTCTCGAACCTTTGGGATTGGCGATCAAGGGACTCACAATTGTCTCTCCGCATAAGGAAGCGGCATTTGCTGTTGCGGCATCACGCAGTCACATGGCTTGCAAAGCTGGAGCCAGCAATATTTTTCTGCCCAGAGGTGGTTCGTGGGAGGCCCACACCACGGATACAGAGAGTGTTGCCGGTGTCATGCAAAAGGCTAGCACTGCACCCGTGCCAATCAAGGCTGCTGTGATCGGTTGCGGTGGCGCCGGACGTGCAATCGCCGCTGCCTTGCAGCACGCCGGAGCGCACGTGTCTATCGTCAATCGCGGCAAGGAACGCGGCGAACTAGCTGTACGGCTTCTCGGCCTACCTTTTATCTCTCTTTCGGACTTCGACCCCGCCCGTTTTTCCTTGCTGGTGAATGCCACGCCCATCGGAAAAGATGACAATTCCATACCGTTTGACATCGAGACTGTGGGGCCCGGTACCTTGGTTATTGATCTCGTATATCGCGCACAACCCACGCCGTTGGCTTTGGGTGTAGTCGCTCGGGGCGGCACAGTGATTGATGGCTACGACGTCCTGCTCAAGCAGGTTCGCAAGCAATTTCACATGATGACCGGCTGCCGGCTACCTCTCACAATCGGCAGACTGACAGCAACCCCTCAGGGATTCGAGAACGGGATTTGCTCAAAACGAGAATTGCAAGAGGAAAACCTGCCGGTGTCGCTCACGGAAGGTCCGGCCCTTCGCATTGAAAGCGCCCCACCAAGTTAACCGGCGCACAGGTACAAAGACAAAGTCGGCTCAACATGAATGGTGTCATGCCAATAGAACTGAACTCATTGCAGCAGCAACTTACCTCGCAGGTACGTGATCTGGCACAGTCCAAGTTTGCTCCACGTGCCGCTGAATATGATCGCACCGCTGCTTTCCCTGAAGAGGATTTCAGGGATCTTTTCCGATCTGGTCTGCTGTCTGCAGCTGTTCCCTCTGAATATGGTGGTTTGGGCTTGGGACCCCGTCACGGAAATGTGCTGACGCTTTGGCTGCTCACAAAGGAAATCGCCAAAGCTGATCTCTCACTGGCCCGCTGCTGGGAGGGACACGTCAACTCTCTGGTTTTGCTCGATGGCGTCGCCAATGCGGAGCAAAAGGAACGCTGGTTTAGTGGAGTGGTGCAGGCCGGAGATATATGGGTGGCATGGAGCGGCGAGCCGCAGGCACGCGCTTCGTCAGAAAAGATAACGTTCGGCACCACCACAACAAGAGTCGAGGGTGGCTATATTGTGGATGGCAAGAAGGCCTTTGCCACCAGCGCTGGCGGCGCAAGGTGGGCGATCCTGCTGGTCAGTACGGCCGGGCCCGGCGGGGCAAGACACCAGGTTGGCAGCGTGGATGCGCAACTCCTCCTGGTCTGCGATCTTTCCGATCCCTCAATTTCTATTGATCAATCCTGGTGGGACCCAATCGGAATGAGGGGTACGGCCAGTCACGTGATGGAGTTCCATCGCACGTTCATTCCTGACGCCAACCTGATTGGCAAGCCTGGACAGTATCTGCTCGAAGGTTGGCAGACCTGCTTTATACCTCATTATGCGGCAACGTTTCTGGGAGCCGCGGAAGCAGCTTATGAGTTCGCCCTGGACTATGTCACATCGCAGGGCAAGGGCCAAGACCCTTACGTCCAACACCACATCGGGCAGAGCGCCATCAATGTAGAAACCGCGTACCTGTGGCTACAGCATGTTGCCAATATGTGGGATACAGGCAGGCACCCCGAGGCCCAGCTCGCTGGAAGTCGTGCCCGCCACATCATTGAGCATCTCGCCGAAGATACCGTGAAACGAAGCATTCGCGCTTGTGGAGCCCGTAGCTTAAACCGTCCCAGCCCGCTGGAACGCATCTATCGGGACCTCTCATTTTACGTGCGGCATGACAACGATGATCATGTTCTGGCAACGGTCGGTAAGTCTCTGCTTGGCCAAAAACACGATCCATCGTTCTATAAGCCGTGAACGGAAACCGTTGAATTGGCCCTTTGTCTAGAGGTTAGTCAATGCCGATGGCCGCCACAAAGCGCGAATACACTTTAGGAATCTGGGCCCTTGCTCTGGGATATTTCGTTTCCTACGTCCCTTACAGCGCGTTAACCAAGGCGGCAACCTCTGGCCTTCTGAGCGGCGGGCGTCTCATTCCCGCAACTGAGCTTCTTCCCTCTGCCGCAGTCTCAACGGCTATTACAATCTTCCTGTTCATTACCATCATGGGGTGGTGGCAGTACGGGCAGAAGCGCCGAGTATTTGGCTTATCAAATGTTCCTTTTCCAAGGCGACAAACGTTCATTTCCGGAATCGGCTTTGCAGCTATCATCGTCACGACCACACTGGCTTACAGCTTCAACGGCGTGTCCATCATCCTAGCGCTAGTGTTGATGCGCGCTGGCACATTGACCATGTCTCCCATAATCGACCAGATTTTCCATCGCCGAGTAAGGTGGTTTTCGTGGGCTGGCCTGATCCTCAGCCTGATCGCGGTGATAATCTCTTTAAACGATATTCATGGTTACCAGTTAAGTACGGCGGTGTTGATAAATCTTGCTATTTATCTTGCCGGTTACGCTCTCCGCATTCCCAGCATGACCCAGATCGCGAAAACTGGGGACAGAAGAGTCGCTTATGAATATTTTGTAGAAGAGCAGGCCGTTGCGATGCCAGCCTTGATTGTGATTCTGGTCGTCGTGACGGTGTTGGGGCGCGGCGACGTAGTGAATCATCTCCGGTTTGGCTTTGCTCACCTGTTTAATGCCCCTTTTGCTCTGTTTGGCTGGGCAATTGGCTTATTCTACGCCGCGCTTGGGATCTTCCTTTCATTCCTCTACTTGGACAGGCGTGAAAACACCTTTTGTATGCCTTTATTCGCTTGTTCGAGCCTGCTTTCCGGCATCGTTGCCAGCTATCTTCTCATGTCGTGGATGCATGGGCCGCAGCCCCGTGGGATACAGATCAGCTCGGCATGCTTGCTGATAATTGCATTGCTAGTAATGTCCCCTTTGCACCATCTGCCGCTTTACATAAGGCAACTGAAAAATGCTGTAGTGGAAAGGCAGTTGGTCTTTGTAGAGTTTGTCTGCAATGATTCCAAGGAGATATCGGAGGTCGCTCAACCAACGGCGGTGCGTTTTATCACAATAGATATTCAGGGGATACGTCAATTCTTTCGAAAGCAAGCCTCGTAAAGGTCACGCAAGATTGACTTGTCCAGCACTTGAAATGGTTTGATCGTGGTCCAGAATCACGTCGACGTCCTAGTATCCAGAACTCAGATGTGAGGAACCTATGAGCCTCTTCGACTATCCGCGCATCAACTTCGAGGGCACCCTGCAACTCAACCCAGGAACCGCCAACAATGACGACTACGCTGCCAACTATTCCTTGCCGGCTTCGTACGGGCGCTTCGCGGGCCAGCCCCTGGCTCTGATTGATTCGAAGTCGGTTGAGCCGCGCACCTATGCTATGTCTGACGCCGACTTTATTGCGTGGGCGCAGCAGGTGCAAACCTTCGACATCGTGGGCCAGCCGGGACAGACGGGCCACACCATCCCCGCTGAGTGGAACTATTACGGCGCGATGAATTCGCAAAGTGTGGCGATTTTGGTTACAGGCGCCCAAGCCGGCCCCGAAGACGCAGGCAGCGGACCGCTGGCGGGCCTGCTGGGCGCGGCGCTGACGTTCTCCGGCGTCATCACGGACGTCAACTCCGAGGGATCGCCGCCCTCGACGCAGTTCTTTTTCGACGAGATGACACTGTCGGGCGGCGGCATCACTTACCTCAAGGGTGCGCCGAGTAAAGGTGCCTGCCAATGGCTCAACTTCTACCGCAACGTCAACCTGACGGCCGACGCCGGAGCGGGTGGTTACGTGTACCACGTCTTCCGGAAAGGGCCGGGTACCACCATCAACATTCCCGGGTTCGAAGCACGCGGCATCGTGGGCGCGATCTTTCGCTATTACCTTTATCGCCCGATTGCGATCAGTGACAACGCGCAGATTGCCGAGCTCTACAAACAACGCAACACCAATCCGGTGACGATTCGCATGGCCGGAACGCTGGCGCCGCTGTATGAGCACGAAACCATCTTCACCACACCGGTGGGCCGCTTGATGGTTGCCAATCAGGCCACGATACCCGTGCCGCAGGGTTATCAGAACAACAGTCCCAACGGGCTGATCGCGCTTGCTCCCGGAGTGGTCCAACAAAAAGGGGACAGGATCCTTGCCGATTTTGTGGGCACGTTTCCCGAGAACTATCAGGGCAATCCGAACCTACCCGATCCGAAGTTCGATTTCGGGCCGGTGTCGTTCGTGGTTGCGGCGGGTGGCGGCAGTGCGACCATCGGTTCGGTCAACTATACGAACGTAGCGGCCGGGAACCAGACGGGGTGGATCTTCGACTTCGACGTCTCTACCAATCCCGAGGCGCAAAAGATCCTGGCTCATCCCCAAGCTGTATTTAGCCTGCAAAGCACGACCTTGGGTAACGTGCTGGGCGAGACGGACTACTATTTCGTTTCCAATCAGCAGGGTATGTATACCGAGCAATTGGGCAGCGGCAAGTTGTTCCTGAATCAAGGGCGCGAGGAACCTGCGACCATCCAGGTGTACCGCCGTGGCCGTGAGCTAGCGGCGGATCAATGCCCACCGATTACGGTGTGGCAGTACCGGTCGGTGCCCTTGGAGTCGCCAGGCAACGCCGAGATAGTCGCGACCAACTTCACGCCTGGTCAGCCGATTGTGGTCGACACTTCACAGCCGGGAAATTTCCTTTTCACGTTCTCTATCAATGCAACGGACGTGGTGCCGACCAGTTACAGCACATTCATGAATCCACCGTATCTGACGAACTATCCGGCAATCAGTCTGCGGATCCTGCCGAACTCCGTTGATTTCAGCAAATACTATATCGACCCGAATGCGCAGGAACCGGTGGGCAACGACCTGCTGACGTTCGATGTGGTTTATCAGAACGTGCTGCGTACTTATTATCTGCTCTATCCGGCGATGAACCAGATTTTTGCGCTGAATTCAGAGACGGAGGTTAAGAAGGTGGCAGTTTTAAAGGCCATTCTGGCGCGCACGGAGTTATCGCTCTGGATGACTAGCGACTACATGCCTCGCACCCGGGACATGTCGCATAGCCGACGTACGCTACTGCGAGCATGGTGCCGAAAGATATTGGCGGCAACGGGTGAAGGCGAAATTGTTAAGGGCCAACCTAAGGCTTAAATTGAACCACACGAGTTGACCGATTTATGGCATCGAGCCAGAAATTGGCTTGAATCAATCAAGTGAAGGGAGAGTTTATGAGCGTTCTTTCGCTTCCCAGAATTAATTTTCTCGGTGCCTGTGACTGGAACCCGAATACGGTTAACAACTCACCTACGGTGTACGACGAAAGCACCGCCGAACCGGTCCCACAGAAAGGGATTCCCTTCGATCAATTCGTGCACTGGCTAACCCAGTTAAATCAGCAGGGTACCAGCCCGAATGGAAGCTGGAACGTGTACGGAGACCATTCCGCCACATTGGTAAACGCCATCGTAAAGACTTGCCAGCCTTCCCCGGCCAATGACCCGTTAATCGGAAAGCCCATTCAGATATTGGGTAACATACGTGGGAAGAATGCCACGCCGGCGCGTCTGGTGGATATAGATCCGTACGGCTCTACAACCTCGCAGATTTTCTACGATACGTTCAGCCTGGGCGATCAGACTCTCGGTTTCTCGGCCCATGCAGCCTGTCGAATGTTTTCGCGTTGGCCGAATTTTCAGCGAAATCTCCAAAAACTTCCGGTCGCCGGACCGATGGGCGTCATCTGGCACACAGCCGCGAAATCGTCCGATATCAAATGGTTCGGGGTGGAGCAATCGCCTACCTTACAGGCGCTGCAAAAGGCGGCGAATGCCCCTGGGAACCAGGGACTCGTCATGATATTTGCCGCTTATCGCACCCTTTACTACCAGAAAGCGACTTGGGCAGGGAAACCGATCCAGAATGGAAAGGACCTGTCGACGGCGTATCAAGCGGGGTTTACGGACGGCAACCCAGCCGAGAGCATCATTGCCGGCACCATCGGCGTTTGGAAACAAGGCGAACTAGCCAGTGCGCCGATCGCCCGTGTGCTCGGGCCCGATGAGCCAGTCCTGCCTCCGCAGCCGGTGCTGTCCGCAAAGCGCGCCGTCCAGGAACTCGCGACGCAAGAGGTCGCAGTTGCCGAGAAATCTGTCACCTTGGGTCCTGCTTTAGCCGAAATCGATGATCAACGGCAGGTGGTGGTGCTGGACCTGATTGCCACTTTTCCGGAGCAGAACTCCACCCTGGCAAAAGCCGACCTGGGTACCTTCCAGCTGCAGGTCCGCTCCGCCGATGGCACGGTCACACAAATCGGACCGCCATTAACTCCGGCTGATTATGGTCAAACGGCGTACGAGGCGACCGCAGGTCTGGTCGAAGTCCCGTTCAAACCGGACCAGTTGCAAGCGTTGCAAACCGGCAGTCTGGAGATCGCACAACCAGGGAAGGAAGGCACACCCGCTCTCGCTGAGCAGTCTCTGGTGGCGGAGACCGATCAGCGGGGTGTGTACGTCGATCAGAGCCAGACCCGGTCCATCACGATAAACGTCTACCAGAAGGGCCAGCTCGCAAGCGGACCGACCCAGCTCCAGATCCTGGTTGCGCAGTATGACAACCAGGGTACGCTGATCACGAGTAGTCAGCAGCGGCTGGTGGAAGTGCTCGATCAACAAGGAAAGCCGCTAACCGGGGGCGTAGCCAGCGTGGACAATGGAATTGCTTCCATCAAGGTCCGACCTCTGCAACCCGGCACGTGCTCCCTGGGATTCTTTCCATTTCAGGTGGGACAAGCGCTGCCGCAACCGCCCAGCAATGGATTCCCGGGTACGGGGGATTTCTACGCAGCTATTCGCACACTTCCCTTCGACAACAAGTTCGAGCACCTTCCACCCGACCAGGTGGTGGACTGGAACTTCGTCTACCAGCATGTTCTTCTCAACTTCGACGTGGTGTATCCCGTAATGTCGTTAATCATCAACCTGCACAATGAAAAGGCAATCGATTCGAGCGCTCCGGCCATCGAGCATGCAATCTCGCCGTCGCAGTTCGAGTCTACGCTGGCCATGCCCATCACGCGCGAGATGTCGGCGGGTAAACGAGCGCTCTTGCTCAAATATCTGCAGAACATTGGAAAAACTCCGAGCCCAACGCGCTAGGCGGTGAATAACGCAAACTAGCGGTGGAAAGGACGGTCGCTATGAGTCTCATTGACTCGAATCGCCAACCAAAGACCCCTGCTCTACACCCGGCCGTGGATAACTGGGATCCCGGGAAGACACTTAAGATCGAAGCCACCGAGAACCCACTTCCGAACTCCACCCTCGGCGATCTGGGAGTGGCCGCCAGCGTCACAGGAAGTGCGAACTTTCCGTTGACGCTGCTGGTCCTTCCACTCGCCGAAGATGGATTGACCGGGATCGATACGTCTTCCGTGCGAGTTTTTCGATGTGACAAAAAGAATAAGCGATATGCGCCGGTTTGGAATTCAGGTATTAACGTTGCCCACGGTTTTGTTTGGGCCAAGATCCAGCAGCCTGGCATCTTCGTAGCCATCGGTTTGCCGGCCGATCTGGTTTTGAAGGAGTGCCTGCAGCTCGTCTCGCAGCAGCGCGCTTATTTGGACTCCGGTGCAGCCGAGGAAGTAACCGCATTGACCAAGAGCACCATTACTCAGTTCCTCGATCTGCCGGAAGAGGACTTGGCAACGCTACGCAAGATAACCGCAGCGAGCGCGTTAAATTCAGGTGTGAAGCCGGCCTCGCCGAACCAAGTTGAACGAGGGGAAGGTTTTCACGTCACCGGCTTTACCCTGCCTGGTGGCGGCTCGGTCGCTCAATTGAAGGATCGCATTGCCAAACTGAAAATCCCCGCGGATGGCTTGCCGGAAGAAAGCCTTTTCCTTGGGCCCGACCGCCAGGCGATGGGAGTACCACTTTACACACAACTGGAACACGATTCCCTGTTGACATCGAAAATCAGTGCCATGGTTATTCCGGAGTGGAAATCGTGGCCTCCGATTCATTTTCCATTCTGCTGGTTGTTCTCGCGGAACTGGCCGATGTACCACCACGACCACGACCATAGCGGTCACGCCTCCGGCTGCAGTGGTCTTACCAGCACGACGGTACAGAATTTGGTCCTCAAGAAATCCGTCGCGGTTCCGGAAGGCGGTACCTTCGTTTCGATTCCCACGATCGCGCACGGCAAGGTCTACATTGGTACTACCCAAGTAGGCGGCGCAGACGGAGGTTACCTATACAAGATAGACATCGCCACCGGCAACATCGATCACAAGTTCGGAGTTCCCAACCGTTTTCCGGCCTACTTCCCAGGGATCGGCGGGTCACCGGCAGTGGCACATGGCCGGATCTACTTCACTGGCCTGCCCGGCTACGTCTATTGTCTGGATGCGGCCACCTTCGCTGTAGTGTGGTCCTTGGACTTGCGAAATCCCAGCACGGCCATGAACCAGCCAGTCACGAATCCGGTCGCCGATAGCTGGAGTTCACCAGTAGTGGTGCACGACCGGGTGTACATCGGTTGTGGTGAAGGCGAATCGCAGGCATACGGATTCGTCTATTGCCTCAATGCTCACAGCGGTCATGTGATATGGCTGTATAGCACCGACCAGTTCGTCACTGGAACGGACAACTCACCGAACGTTATTCCTGCCGGCGCGGTTGGCTTGCATCCGATGCCAGCCGGGTTCACTTCCCATCCGGACCCCCCGCAGTTAGGCGCCTCGGTGTGGTCGTCCTGCGCCTACGATTCCAGGCTTCATCGCATCTATTTTGGCCTCGGCAATTCCTCCACTGGCGGAGGCCCCCCCGGCGCCATCGACTACAAGTACGGCAGCGGCGTCTTATCCCTGGATGCTCACACGGGAGCGTTCAAGGGCTATTTTCAGCCGAATCCGTCGGACAGCTACTATCCGGGCGATAGCGACATCGACATTTCCAGCAGTCCGACGCTCTTCAGCCACGGCCACCACCGAGTTTTGGCGATCGGCAGCAAGAGCGGCGCGTTCATGCTGTTGAACGCTGACACTATGAAGAAGATGCATATTCGTAACGTGCTGCCGCGCGACGCGGCGACGGGTGGCCCACTACCGAACGTCGACACCGGCGGAAAGACTGGCGGAGAGAACATGTACGGTGTCTTTGGCACCGCCGCCGTCCACCACGGCCTAGGCCGCTTGTTCGTGGGTGTCGGTGGCTATGCCGGCATAGGCGATGTGTCCACGACCCCGTTCTTGAGAGCGTTCCACTGGAACAACCTCCACGATGCCTGGCACATGGCCAACCAAACGATTAACGGCCATCCGGTGGCGAAGTACACGGTACCGGTGCCGCCTATGTACCAGACCGGCGAGGCTGGATGCAGTTCGCCGGCTGTGGTGAACGACGTCGTCTTTGTATCCACTAACCTGTCGGCGCTGTACGCATTGGACGCCAACACCGGCCTACCCTTGTGGTCGGCTCCGGGACTACCTGGCGGTCAATTCATCCTGGGACCTGCCATCTACGGAAATCATGTGGTGGTGGGCGCCGGCGGAACGGTGTTTATTTACTCAACCTAAGATGGGCCCGAGTCCTGGCAACGCGTAGGACTCGGGTTCAGGTTCTCTCCCTCTCTCCTTCATCGGTTGGAGCGATGATTATCATGGGCCATGACAACGATGGTGCAATCTTGATTGTCGAATGGTGCAATGACTGGCTAAAGCAGTACATCCGAGACTGTGGTGCCGTCGCGGGTTCCGTCCACTTGCGGGAGAGCAGCGGACTGCGGCTCTCGGCGGCGGTCAATATCCCTGAGAAAGTTCAACAGATTGTCGAGTGGGTACCGTCTGGCAAAGGTATGGCGGGACAGGCGCTCGCTCGAGGCGAACCTATTTTCACCTGCAATCTAAAAGATGATTCGTCGGGTGCCATACGGCCGGGCGCGAAGGCGGTCGATGCGCAAGCTGCTGTAGCGTTGCCGGTGCGGGATGAAGCAGGGACTATTGTCGCGGTGGTTGGGATAGCGTTCGCCCAAGAGCGTTCGTTCTCAGCAGCGGATATCACAGGCTATCTCGTCAAAGCGAAGAGTTTAGTGGCCCAAATCGGAAGTAGTCCTAGTGCGTCTGCGACCAAAAGTTGATCGCTAACCAAGGTATTGTTTTCAGGAATGGACGAAAATGACTTATCTCAATCCGCTTAGGCTGCACTTTGCCGGGACATTTCAGGCGGCACCTTCTACCGTAAACAACGATCCTTCTCATTTCAATAATGAGACATTTCTCCCGCGTTACCGGAAATACGGCGCGGGGACCACGGACGGTTGGTGGAACCCACGCGGCAATGCCGATTTCCGGCTCATCGGCTGCAAGGTAACTGCCGCTTGGCAGGCTGGAAAGCCTGTGTCTGGCGATAGCATCTTGCAGTGCTTGATCGCCGATTCCGACACCCGCGTCGCCGGAAAACTTGTGGACTTGGACCCCGAGCAGCAAATGGTTTCGGAAATCTGGGGCTTGGAAGTCCGTATTTGCACAACGGGCGGAAGCAAGCTGGTGAAGGGACGGTTCCATCCTGCGGCTTTTGCGGACATCTGGCTGCGATTCCCAACCGGGAAACCTGACAGCTTCTACGGGGCCATGTACCAATCGGTGCTGACCGATTTGGAATGGGGCGATGTATCCGGATCGCCGTTTCTCACAGCGCTGAAAGGCGCTGCTTCCACCGGACGGCTCTCCATCAAGTTCAACGTTGACGGCTACGACGACAACGTGACATTGCCGACGTTTACACGGGGACGGATCGTAGGAACGATAGGGCCGGCGGCGGCCGACGAGCCAGCGCATCTGATCCTGGGTCGCCATTTTCTGGCAACTCCACAGAATCCGATGAACTGTTGCGTCGCCACAGTGGATGAATCGGCAGGACTCATCTACGTGGACTTGGGGAACGCGCTTCCCACCAGTGCAGCGGGTGGTCCCATGCAGGATCTCGGACAACTGTCTCTGGCCTGCATTTTTCCCAACGATTTCAGCAACAATCCCGTGCCGCCCCTGCCTCTGGGCACAATTGCCTACCTGGATGCAAATTGGTATGCCACGACCGCCGGTGTCGTCGCCGTGCCCGTGACCGGCGTCAACCTGCAGAAGACTCAGTCCAACGCACTCGGTTTGCTGTTGACTACGTCCGGGCCGCCGACCGACGGCATCACCGAACCGCTCGGCGGCTTGTACGTTCGCGCCGATCAATTTGTTTACCGTCTCGAACCCGGAGAGACTGCGGAGGCAAAACTGTACGCCACGGCTTTTGGCAAGCCATTGGCCGGCGCGACCGTGGTGAGCATCTTCGATCCAAGCGAACTTCAAGGACAACCAGTCAAAGACGGCGACACGGCGCCCCCTGTCGCTACGCCGCCCGGCGCCATTAGCTTTCCGTGCCGCTTGGTAACCGATTCTCACGGCATTGTCACCCTTCCAATCGGAACCTCGGACCCTGGCAATCCGCGCACCTAC
This sequence comes from uncultured Acidobacteriaceae bacterium, assembly GCA_963721155.1. Taxonomy (GTDB): domain Bacteria; phylum Acidobacteriota; class Terriglobia; order Terriglobales; family Acidobacteriaceae; genus Bog-257. The sequence goes on from CAVRID010000017.1 coordinate 38,258, forward strand.
ATCGACGGGCAAGTCTATGGCGTAAGGCCCATGCTGGAAACCACAATGCCGCCGCCAGTTGGGTATCCCTTCAATGGTACCGAATTCATCACCATCCTTTTGTGGAGCGAGTACAAATTTGCCGATCCCCCGACGTGGCAACGATTGAAGCCGGTCTTCCAGCAGTACGCGAATCTCTATCCGGTAATGGATACGTTCTTGGATCTCGCGGACTATGAATCGGTGTGCAACCACAGCGGCCTGCTGCGGCTGGCGTTCGGATTGCCGGTTTCGGATCCAAACTCTATGCCGGTCACACGGGACCTTTCGCCGTCCAAACGGGAAGCGATCTTGCAATGGCTGGAACACACGGGTCCGGACGGCAAGCCGGCCCTCGGCACGCCGTCCCCTGCCGCTGTTGCCAAAGCCGCATCGAAGGCAGCCGAAACGGGACCGCCTTCCGCCGCAATGAAAGGTGGCAAGGGCGCGGCCATGGCTCGCAGAATGTTTCTTAAGCGCACAACCTAATTCACGAGAGGCCCTATGATTCTTCTCAAATCGGAAGTCGCCGCGAATCTTGACGGCACACTGCCTGGCGTCCGTCGTGCGCTTCAGCAAGCTATCGAGTTGGAGCACGCGACGTTGCCCACCTATTTGTACGCGCTTTACTCGCTCAAGCCAGACACGAACGAGCGCATCGCCACTCTGATGCTCTCCGTGATCATGGAAGAGATGCTCCACATGGCGCTCTCTTGCAACATCCTCAACGCCGTGGGTGGACATCCAGTAATCGACAAGGCCGATTTTATTCCGGCGTATCCAGGCCCGTTGCCGGGCGGGATCGAGTCCAACCTCGAAGTGCCGTTGGCCCCTTTCTCCCTGGCTTTGATTGAAAACGTCTTCATGGTGATTGAAGAACCGGAAGATCCACAGCATTTCCCGGTGAAAACAGAGGCGCTGGCGGCCGAAGCGCAAATGACCATTGGTCAGTTCTACGACCGCCTCAAGCGTTGCATTATCGAACTGTCGGAGAAGGGCAACATATTCACGGGCAATGCAAGCTATCAATTGACGAAGGGCTTGCCGGGATTGATCGCGGTTCACGACGTAAGTACGGCTTCTGATGCCATCGATACGATCGTGCGGCAAGGGGAAGGCACGCACACATCTCCACTCGATCCGCAGCACACGCCAGCACATTACTATCGTTACGCCGAGATCTTTTATGGAAAGACACTGGTACCGAACACGACTCCTCCGCCGGACTTCGCCTATGCAGGCGAGGCGATACCGTTCGATCCCGACGGTGTCTATCCGGTAGTAACAAATCCGGCTCTGGATGGCTACGCGCCGAAGTCGGCGGCCTCCTTCAACAACGACACGTTCAATTACACTTACACAAGCCTGCTCTGTACGCTTCACATCCTCTTCAATGGCCATCCTGACCGGCTGATCGCGGCCATCGGCTTGATGGAGTCGCTCAAGGAGCTAGCGTTCGCAATGATGTCGGCGATTCCGGCGGGGCCAGCCGTGCCAGGCCTTAATGCGGGACCCAGCTTCCAGTACAATCCCACGAATCCTCCTGGATCGTCTAAAGCTATTAAAGAGAACTAAAGCGGCGCACACTGTGTGTATCAGACCTTGGAACCAGCGCGGTTGACCTATGATGTTCGGCCGTCTTCAGTTTCTGATTGTCGTCCTATATTTGGTCGCCTTTGTGCCGTTATGCCAGGCCCACACGCCGACCGAGCCTCCCTCTCCGCAAAGCAAGGATGATTCAGCGTCCAGCAAAACGACTCCTAACCCTCCGAGCACCACTAAGCCTACTCTCGTGACTGTCGTCACCGTCACTGGTGAACCTCTGACCGTCTCGCTGGCTCCAGCCTCGGCCAGTGTGGTTGATGACGAAGAGATGAGGGACGCTCACGCACTCACTTCCGCCGATATCATGCGCGCTGTGCCGTTCGTCAACCTTGCACAAAATGGCAGCGCCGGTTCTCTCAGCACCATCACGATTCGCGGAGGCAAGCCCAATCAGGTGCTGGTGATGATCGACGGTATCCCGGCGAACGATCTAAGCAACCTGCTCGGAGGGGCCTTCGATTTCTCCAGCCTACTCACTCATGATGTCGAGCAGATTGAGGTGGTAAGCGGTCCATTATCTTCCGGCTACGGTTCAGAAGCCATGAGCGGGGTTGTCAATGTGATCACGAAGCCCACGCATTACGAATCTAACCTCAGCGGCGGCATGGAGACTGGATCGTTCGGCACCGCGGGGGTGAACCTTGGAGCGGAAGGACTGAAAGGCCGGCTGGGATACAAGTTGTCGGGATCGTTTTTGCGGGTAGGGGAGCAAGTGGAATCCGACGCTTTCTCCACCAGCACGTTTTCCGTAGCCTCAGACTACGCTCACAGTTCGAACACCATTGTGAGTTGGACGGCGCGGTGGATCCAATTCGACCGCTCAGGTCTCCCCGAAGGTGGAGGAGGGCCTGAGTTGTCAATCCTCAGAATCCCCAAGACCAGCAACTCCGGCAACATCCTGGGCGGCTTTGAAGTGCAACATCATTTCAACGATCTCTGGACGGTCAACATCGACGCCGATGTTTTCACGAGAGGTGAGCACGCTTACACGCCCCCGATTCTCGATAGTCCTCATCCTTCCCCGGCATCGCAGCCCAGCACCGACACTTACACCCGGTTCACCCGTTCGCGGATGACTCTGCAGAACGTGTTCAACTTCAAGCCTAAGCTGCAAGGCCATTTCAATGTGCAAGGCGCGGACGAACTTGGATACAACAACACACTTATCCAAGCAGTTTATCCGTCGCACTTCAGCGAAAACAGGGGCATCTTTAATGCCAACGGCGATCTCGTTTACTCCACGCCAAGAATGACCGGAATGGTGGCCCTCGGGATCAATAAGACTGCGGGATTCAACGTGCAGCTTGCGCCGCGGGTTGGCGCCGCTGTGCCGGCCGGAAAAAATACGATCATCAAGGCAAGTTGGGGGCAAGCCTTTCAGGTGCCTTCTTTGTATGCGCTCGGCAACCCTAACGTTGGCAATCCAAATCTCCAGCCGGAGAAACTGACGGGCATGGATGCAGGGGTGCAGCATCGTTTCGGCGAGAGATTTACTGTGTCGGGGACCTATTACTACAACCTCTTCTCAAACCTCATCGATTTCAGCTCGGTCGCTTTTCGCTTAGTCAATCGGTCACACGTGCGTACTGAAGGGGCCGAAACGGCAGTGTCATTAGCAGCACGCTGGATACAAGTGAGGGCCTGGGGATCATTTCTTGATTGGCAGATCGAGCCTGCAGGTGAGCCGTTGCGCGACCAGCCTGACTGGCAGGCCGGGTTCAGCCTCGATGCTAAGTTTCCCAAACAGATCAGAGCGTCCAGCACTACATTATGGGTGGGCAGGAGGTATGACTTCCAAGTACCTGCACCAACCATTCCCACCGTAGGAGGGTATTCCACGACAAACTTGGTAGCCGGATACTACGGGTTTCGGCATACCTCCCTATATGCCAGGATTGACAACCTTTTCAATGCGCGATTTCACGAATATCTTGGCTTTCCCAACCCCGGCATAGCCGCGCAAGTAGGCATTCAGTATCGCTTGCGATGAAAGGAATGCGATCGATCTCCATAGAATTGGTCTAGACGGGACGTCTTTCTTACGGGATACTCGTTAGCAATTTCGGATATTGCATCTGCGGCCTCGAGCACTCATGATCCGGCTGAAACCACAACTATTCGCAGACCTGGACGGCACCGTAGAAGGATTGCGCCGGGCGTTGCAGAACGCGATAGAACTTGAGCACGCGACGATTCCTACTTATCTGTATGCGCTCTATTCGATTAAACCGGGAACTAACCAGGAGATTGCCGGCCTGATCAAATCGATCGTATCGGAAGAGATGCTGCACATGGCGCTGGGCTGCAATATTCTCAATGCGCTTGGCGGCGCGCCGAAGATCGACGACCCCTGCTCCTTGCCAAAATATCCCGGGCCGCTTCCAGGCGGCGTGGAAAGTGACCTGATCGTGCCCCTGGCGCCATTTTCAAAGCAACTGGTGCAGGACACCTTCATGGTGATTGAAGAACCGGAAGAGCCGCTTCAATTTCCGGTTCGGGATTTTGCCGCGCTCAGCGTCGAAGAGCAGGTGACTATCGGCCAGTTCTACGCGAAAATCATCGAGCAGATTAAACAGCTCTCGGATGGGATTTTTACGGGTGATCCCAATAGGCAATTGACCACCGGGTTCAAGCCGCTCCAACAGATTCAGGTCAATAGCGTCGACACCGCGGTTGCGGCCATTCAACTTATCATGCAACAGGGTGAAGGCACGACAACTTCTCCTCTGGCTCCGGGGCGAGAGCCAGCGCATTATTACCGCTTTGCGGAAATCTACTATGGCAGAAAGCTGATCCGTAATCCCGAGACGGCAACCGGGGCGCTGGAGTTCGTGTACGGGGGCCACAAGATCGAGTTCGATCCAGCGGGAGTCTCGCCCGTGATCTCGAATCCGAACCGAAACACCTACGCTCCCGAATCGAAAGCGCGAAGTCTTAATGACGCGTTCAATCACACCTACACCGGCCTGCTGAAATCGCTGCAACTTGTCTTTAATGGAGAACCGGATCGACTCGGACCGGCTATCGGGCTGATGGAAGCGATGAAGGAACAGGCGCAGGTGATGATGTCAACCCAAACGGTTCAAGGCCAAACAGCTGGGCCCAGTTTTGAATACAGCCCGGTGAGTCCATAGGTACGTTCATGAGTAAAACGGATTGGTGGATGTACCACGGCGACGCCGCCCACACAGGGCTAGCGAAAGGTAGCCGAATAAACGCCCGCAATGCCGGGGAACTCAAGCTACTACATGACATCGATCTCCCGGGTCCGGTTCTTTCAGTGCCTGCGTTGGTGGATGGCTTCGTTTATGTGGGGCTCGCGAACAGCCACGACGCTCCTGGTGCGAATGGCGGACAGCTACTGAAAATCGACGTGACAACCGGTCAGACTGTCGCCAAATTTGAATGGGCAATCGACCCAGCGGACGGCGATAGTCACGGCTTCATGGGCATGGGCTGCACACCAGCAGTGATCACGAACCCAGCTGACGGGAAGGTCAACGTTTATTTCAGCGCCTTTAATGGCAAGCTCTACTGCCTGGCCGCCAGCGACTTGGAACCGGTCTGGGTCACAGACCTGAGAAACGCTGACCCTGCGCACAACCAACCGGTCTCGAACGTCGGGCCTGGCGCACCTCCGGCCGCAGGATGGAGTTCGCCGGTGGTCGCTACCGATGTTCTGAATGGTTGCGTCTTCGTCGGCATGGGGGAAGGCGAAAATCCCGCTCTGTTTGGCTTCGTTTTTTGTTTGGATATGACGACCGGCAACGTTAACTGGATGTATTGCACCTGCCAATTTCAGGAAGGCATTGCCAATCGACCAAACGTTCTACCGCCTGCGGTCGTGAAGGGCGAACTCCCCTGGCCGTTTAGCGTCGGGCCTGTGAACCCGACGATTCGCGGATGCTCCGTGTGGTCTTCCATCGCATACGACGATTTGCTTGATCGCCTCTATTGTGCGACGGGCAACCCGGTGCCCGACACCACGTTACCCTCCAAGGGTTTTTCGAACGGCATTCTTGCCCTTGACGCAACCAGCGGAGAGTTCAGGGGATTCTTCCAGGCACCGCCGGAGAGCAGCTATCGCGACACCGATGTTGACGTAGATTTCGGCGGCTCTCCAGTGCTGTTTACAAAGAACGGACGCCGATTTGTGGCCGCCGGATGCAAGAATGGCGGCTTCTTCGTGCTGGATGCGGTTACGATGGAATTAGCTGGTTGGCGACAACTGTTGCCGTACTACAACGACGGGAAGCGGATTCCGTCCGTAGATCCGCATATCGGACCCAATGATCCGCGGCTTGATCCGCTCGTACCGAACCGCATGTCGGAAGGCGAGGACCAGGAGAACTATTCTGGAACCTACAGCACCCCAGCTATCCACGAAGATCTCGGCCGGATCTTCATTGGAATCGGTGGCAACAACTACCACAATGTGCAGGCGGGGATCGACTGCGCAACCACTCCGTTCCTTCGCGTCATGGATTGGCAAACGCTTGACGATGCCTGGGAAATGGACAACAGCAATCCCAGGCTGTATGTCCACGCTCAGCCGCCCATGTATCGAACCCCTGGAGAGTCTGGCCTGAGTTCGCCCGCAGTGGTTAACGACGTTGTCTTTTTTTCTACGTCGAAAATCGCTTTATACGCTTTCGATGCCTGGAGCGGGAAGCCGCTATGGGAAGACCAATTGGGTGAGCAGACGGGTGGGATGAACGGCGGGTATGGATACTGCCTCGGCCCGGCCATTTGGAGCGATTTCGTTGTAGCAGGGGCGCTCGTATTTGGCAAGCGCGGTGGGGTACTGCGGATTTATGCACTGCCCGACCGCGAAAGCCGTAAGTCAGGTGGCCAATGATCGCGACGCTCCTGCTGTTCGGCGTTTTGGCCGGCCTGGACAACTTACAGGTCTGCTCTTCCATCGGGCTGCTTCCCCTGTCCAGAGTGCGCATGCGTTTATTGGCGGTGGGCTTCATGGTGTGCGAGATTGCTGCGCCACTGGCGGGATTTCTAATTGGCCATGCGGCACTGGCGCTAGTCAAGCCTTATGCCCGGATGGCTGGGCCGTTAATGACGATGCTGTGTGGCGCCGCGGTTTTGGCGGCGGCGCTATGGGGCGAGCGCGAAACTGATTCAGTGAAAGCTAACCGCTTCCTCCTTGGGCTGCCTCTTTCGTTGAGTCTTGACAATGTCGTGGCTGGGGCAGGGGTGAGTTCTATGCATTGTGACGCTTGGACAGCGGCTCTGTCCATCGGGCTGGTGAGCGGCGGAATGTCGTGCGTAGGGCTTTACGGAGCAGCGTTGTTGCGCCATTCGTTCCAACGGATAATACCGATTCGCGTCGAACCGCTGATGGGCGCATACCTGTGTGCACTGGCGGTGCGCATGTTGCTGGTGGGCAGGGCCTAGCGATGGTACCAGTCGCGGATGGTCTGGATTTTCCTACCAGCGTGGTCATCAACCCTCGAGGCTCGATCTTTGTTGCCGAGTCCGGATTGCCGTTCGACGGGGCGCTGGTCGGAGGCGTTGTTTCCGAAGTATTTCCCGACGGTAGCCGCGCACCTCTCGCAGAGGGTCTCAGACCACCAGTCAATGGGCTGGCGTGGCATGAAGGATCGCTGATTGTCTCGGAGGGTGGAACTCCGGGGCGCATCAGCCGCCTTGACCCCGAAACCCGCGAGCGTTCGACTATTCTCGACGGACTGCCAGGATTCGGAAATTATCACACCAATATGGCGGTGCCCGGTCTCGACGGCAGGCTTTATTTCAGCCAGGGTGCAATGACTAATAGCGGTGTCATTGGACCCGACTCCTGTGATCTGGCATGGCTTCGCGAATTGTCACACAACTGCGATGTGCCGGGCTACGATATCACCTTGGCCGCTTTCGAGGCCGAGACCCCCGATCCGCGTTCTTCGGTTGGTGCACGGGTGCGAACCGGCGGCTTTTCTCCCTTTGGTACATCGGCTGCAGGCCGCCGAATTGCCGGGCAAGTCCCGTGTACTGCATCAGTCATGCGTTGTGATTCAGACGGTTCCCACCTGGAGGTTGTGGCCTGGGGACTGCGCAACGCTTACGGCCTCGGGTTCCTTCCCGATGGACGCCTGATCGCGATAGATCAGGGCGCTGACATGAGAGGGAGCCGTCCGATTGCGAATTGTCCCGATTTCCTGTACGAGGTACGCAAAGGCGCCTGGTATGGATGGCCCGATTTCTATGGAGGAAGTCCAGGGACGGACCCCGCGGATTTCATTCTTGCAAATCATGAAGAACTTCCGCCTCCCGAATTCGCGCTGGTCGAATTCAAACCCAACTCCTGCGCTGTGAAATTTGCGATCGTCCCCAACGGCTTGCCTCATGCGGGCGACCTGATTGTCGCACTTTTCGGGGACGAGAAGCCAATGGCCGCACCAGAAGGTCCGCGTGTCGGGCGCGAATTAGTCCGCGTTTCGCCGTGCGACTGGTCATTGCACCCGGTTGCACCGGTGTCTCTGCGGCGTCCGATCGATATTGCGTTCTGCCCGCGTTCGAAAGCGGCTTACGTTCTGGATTTCGGAGAGTTTGAGATGACAGGAGGCGGGGGAACTACTGCCCGTGCAGGGAGTGGCTGCCTTTGGAGGCTGCCGCCGAGCTTTATGGAGGTACAAATGGATTCGTCAGTTTCTTTCGAAAAAGACATCGTTCCTATTTTTCGGCAGTTCCGTGGCGCGATGATGTGGCGGTTCGACCTGACAAGGTTCGAGGACGTCAAGTCAAATGCGGCGGCAATCTACGCCCAGATATCTTCGAACTTGATGCCTCTCCCGCCCTTCCCGCCCCTCACGAAAACACAGATTTCCCAATTCAAGGCGTGGATGGACAACGGCTTTCCTGAGTAAAACGAATTTCTTTCCGCGCACCGAGGCGAGACCGTCCAGAACTTCCCGGAAAGGCTGGCCTCGACATCGGATTTTCCGATGTCGGGTTTCGACTTGTAATGAAGGCAATGCTTGATCGCAATAGTAGGCGAGGACCCGGTTAGTCCTCCACGCCGGTGATCACGAAGGGCTGCTACCATACTCGACGCCAGCCGCCAACATCACAGCAAATAACGTGGCCTGTTGCACCGCATCATTGGGGAGTACCATCGCTAACGGTCGTGCCGCCCGAATCTCAGAGGTCGCAGGCACGACGAATTCTTCCTCAACGTACGAATCACCCATGTCTTCGTTTGAGCGGACAAGGTCTAAGAAGCACCGTTTGTCTGCTGGAGAAGAAAACGAAAACAGGATTTCGTAAATCTCAGCATCTGGGTCACCGACTAATGCGAGCACGCGTGTGTCGGTTAGCCAGGCATAACCGAGCAAATATCCAATGTCCTCCGCGTTCCGGGCCCGAGTCCTAGAATCCTCCGTTGACAAGAACTCAAGCGTGCATAGCCAGTCCTTTTCATCAAGCCGGAGCAATTCTGGGTTTCTGACAGCGGCACCACCAATTACTTCAAGGGCTCGCTGGTCAACGGCGAGATGCGCTATGTCTACGAAATGCCCAACGCACCGTCAAGGGGGACATTGACCCGACACTTGACTCTTTCGAAGCTACCGGACGGCAGCGTGCGTCAGCTGTCGGAACGTTCAACGGACACCGGCAAGACTTGGGTAACCGAGTACGATTTTGTTTACATGAAAAAACAATAGAGGATTGAAGCAGACGGTCCGACGATGAAACAGATCCTGGATAAACGCCCGTTCCTGATTTTATGGTTGACCATCACATCCATCTGCTGCGCGCCAACCAGCAACGCTCAGCAGAGCGTGCTGACATTGGCCTATCAACTCACTCATATTGACCAGGGCGAGCCGTTTCTTTGTCCGGACGGCGCGAAAATCGTCTTTGAGACAAGCGTTGCGGAATTCCAGCAGGTCTTCATCATGAACGCGGATGGAACCGGCCGAACGCAGGTCACCCACGACCCAACGGACAATGGAACACCTGCAAAGGACTTATCTACCGGCTGCGGGCAGCGATTGGATGCTGCCGCTTTGCGATCGCTACATCGAGCAGATACTCCGTCCCTGTCTCGACGTTCCTCTTGGCGGCGTGCAGGACAGCACGTCGCCAATGTCCTTCCAGTACGCGAAGTCTTACCAGTCGGCCCTGAACCGCTGGGTCCGGCCGCATTGGCAGGATTACCGGCTTCAGGAATTCAACAAGCCTGCGGTCCGGGCGAGCATCGAGGAATGGCTGCGCTCCTTATGGCGCTCACCCAAGAACGCCAATGGTCTTGCACCGAAAATGGTTCGCTCCATTTGGAACGTGATGAAGCTCGCGTTCAAGTTCGCAGTGAAGTGGGGCTACCTAAACGAGAACCCGATGGGCGAAAAGCGGGTCGAATTACCCCGTGGCTCGATCAAACGGCAAAAGCAACCGATGCAGTTAACGGCAGCCGGGTTCTTCTCGCTATTGAGCCGATTGGGGCCTTGCGAGAAAGTAGCAGTCGCTTTTGCGGGCTGGCTGGGGCCGCGTATCAGCGAGGCATTCGGACTAAAGTGGCAGGATCTGGAATTGGATCTCGGCGTGGTGTCCTTTCGCCAAGGCTGCGTCCAAGGACGAATAACGCCACTCAAGACCGAAGCGTCACGCACCAATTTGCCGGTACCGGAAGAGGTGTTGGAGTTGCTGCGCCAGTGGCGCTCCGTCACCATTTACGGCGCAGCCGACGATTGGGTCTTTGCCTCGCCCTACACGAAGGGCAAGCGACCGTTCTGGCCGGCGCAGTTGCTGAAGACGCACATCAAGCCGGTTGCCTTGGCGCTTGGTCTTCCCAACATCGGCTGGCACAGCTTCCGCCACACGGTGAGCGCTTGGGGCAAAGAGGCAGGACTCGAGTTGGAGGAGGTCAAAACTCTTCTGCGGCACGAGAATCTCGCCACCACATCCGAGGTCTACGGCGATCTTGGAATGGAAGCCAAGCGGAGGATTCAGCAGCAGCTGGTGAACTTCGTCAAGCCGCAGGCCACACGCGTCCAGTAGAGGCCTGTACCCACCTAGTAAGCTTATGTGACCCTTATCTGACCCAGATTGTTTTCGCGGATTCGCGGCAAGTCCAAGAAAAGAATGGCTCCTCAGGTAGGACTCGAACCTACAACCCTCCGGTTAACAGCCGGATGCTCTGCCATTGAGCTACTGAGGAGTGTCTGTGCGCTGTCGGCAGCGCGTCAAGTTGTAGCTGTATTGTAGCGGCACCCGCAGATGCCGTCAAAAGATTCGCGTAACTGAAAGGCACCAGCTGTTCCGTTTTGGTGCAGGCGCAGTCCTACCGATCGCTTACGATTTTGGGTCGCCACCGCGCCGTCGCGGCGCATTTCGCTGCCCGCTCGGCGGACACTGACCGGATTGTAACCCACACTGTTAAACTCGTTGCGATGAATTTCCATGACATCGTCCGCTATTCGCTCACTTTTGGCGCGTCAATGATGCTGCTGGCAACGGCACTGGCGCAGACCAATGGCGGCGCCTCTACCATGACCATTTCAAAGCCTCCCGCGACCAAACAACAGCCCGTCACCGACGATTACTTCGGCCACAAAGTTGTTGACCCATACCGCTGGCTCGAAGATGGAAACAGTCCGGAGACCCAGCAATGGGTCGCCCAGCAGTTGGCTTACACGCGCAGCATTCTCGACAAGTTGCCCGGCCGCGACAAGCTGCACGGACGCATTGAGCAGTTGCTCGAGATCGGCAACCTGGGCGAGACGCAAGTGGGCGGCGAATATTACTTTCACACTCGCCGCGAAGGCAAGCAGAACCAGCCCGTCCTCTACGTTCGCAAGCGTGTGGATGGCAAAGACGAGGTGCTGGTCGACGTCAATCAGCTCTCTAAGGATGGAACGGTCGCGCTTGACTGGTGGCAGACATCGCGTGACGGCAGGTTTGTCGCCTACGGAACCTCCGAGAGCGGTTCTGAGATGAGCACACTGCACGTCATCGAAACCGCCACCATGAAGCTCTTGCCCGACAGCATCGAACGCACGCGTGCGGCCAGCGTAGCGTGGAAGCCTGACGACAGCGGCTTCTATTACACGCGTTACCCCAAGAAGGGCGCTGTGGCAGAAGGCCAGGAGATGTACAACCGGCACGTGTTCTATCACCCACTCGGGGGCGATCCTGCGAAAGACCCTCTTATCTTCGGAGAGGGCCGCGACCCGGAGGATTGGCCGAATGTAACTTTGTCAAACGACGGCCGGTGGCTCTGCATTATGGTCGAGCAGGGCTGGACCAAAAATGAAGTCTTCCTCAAGGACTTGGAGGCCAACACCACACCGCTGCGTATCACCAGCGGGAAAGACTTCCTTTACTTCGTCCATATCTATGACGGCGATCTTTACATCCTGACCAATGAAGGCGGTCCACGCTTTCGCGTTTTCAAGGCCCCGGTAACGACGCCGGCGCGAGAACGGTGGCGCGAGATCATTCCAGAATCTGATGCTGTGCTTAAGGAAGTGCGCATCATCGGTGGCCAACTGTTCGCACTTTACGAACAAAACGCGCATTCGCTTCTGCGGCGTCTCACCACCGACGGTAAGCCGCTGGGTGAAATTGATCTTCCTACCCTCGGCACGATTGTCAACCTGGGTGGTGAGTACGACAGCACCAACGCGTTCTATCTCTTCACTTCATTCACGGTGCCCACCACGATCTGCCGTTTCGACATCCACTCGGCAAAGAGCACGCGGTGGGACTCGGTCCCATCGGGCATTGACAGCAATGACTATGAAACCAGGCAGGTGTGGTACACGTCGAAAGACGGTACGCAGGTTCCCATGTTTCTTGTCATGCGCAAGGGACTGAAGCTAACGGGCCACGGTCCTGCTCTGCTGACGGCCTATGGCGGGTTCAACGTCAGCTTGACGCCGGAATTCAATAAGGCGTTGTTCCCGTGGCTTGATCATGGCGGCGTATTCGCTGTGGCCAATCTGCGTGGCGGCTCCGAGTTCGGCGAAGATTGGCATCGCGCCGGCATGCTCGACAAGAAGCAGAACGTATTCGACGATTTCATTGCCGCGGCGGAGTATCTGCAGAAAGAGGGCTACACCGACAAAGAGCACCTTGCCATTCGCGGCGGCAGCAACGGTGGCCTGCTGATGGGTGTGGCGATCACGCAACGGCCTGACCTGTTCCGTGCCGTGATCTGCCAGGTGCCGCTACTCGACATGCTGCGTTACCAGAACTTCCAAATCGCCAAGCTGTGGATCCCGGAGTACGGTTCCTCGCAGGACCAGAAGCAGTTCGAGTGGCTATATGCCTACTCGCCGTATCATCACGTCAAGGAAGGCACGATCTATCCTGCGGTGCTGTTCATGACTGCCGATACCGACACGCGCGTCGATCCCATGCACGCCAAGAAGATGACCGCGTTGCTTCAGGCGGACAATGGCGGGCCGAACCCGATTCTGCTGCGCATCGAGCCTAAAGCCGGACATGGAGCAGGCAAACCTATCGCGAAGCAAGTGGAAGAGTGGACCGACATCTACTCGTTCTTATTCTGGCAGTTGGGGATGACGCCGTAGAAGCTGTCAGCCATCAGCTTTCAGCCGTCAGCTAGGGGCAGGGCTGTATGTTTGCGCGCAGAAATAAGGGCATCCGCATCGGTTAGGTGAGATAATAGGGTATGACTTACTACCGAGTTGAATTTCCGGCCGGAACCCCCAAGCCGCATCATCCTAAGAGGTTCCGCACCGAAGAAAAGGCGAAGCAGCACGCCAGAAAAGTCCTTGGCATAACAGAAGATGGCGGTTTGGCCGCGAGGGTCACTATTCTCCCGGTCAGCAGCAATGAAGTGGCACCATCATGATCTGTCCAGAGTGTGGAGGGGAGCTGTCTAAAGTATGGCAGCCTCAACAGGCGGTCACCACTCTCCCCATCTCGCGAGTACAGTGGCACTGCGGGACCTGCGGCGGAACCTTCACCCGTGAACAGTTGCGCCCTCCGGCTAAGCGGCAACCAGCTGCTCCCGCGCAAGAGCCCCTTCTCCCCTAAGAGTTTGTGGACTGCTCCGGCTTGGGGATTGTTGACCTAAGCCTAGACTTGATCGAGATCTCGCTTGCGTGAAGCAGTCGGGATAACTGCTTACATCAGGCGTTCAACGTACTGCATTCCGGTTAACTTCATGCGGCGTGACTGTCAATTACTGGGGTTGCGCGCTGCCAATACTACCCGATAGCATTAAAGGTTTGCAGTTCGCTGCGGAGGGCAATTTTATGGCTACTATGGAACAAAAACCGGCAGGCGTTCATACCGGCGCTAAAACCAAAGTGTTCAAGAACTTTATCGGCGGAGAGTGGGTCGAGAGCCGCACCGGTCGCACTTTTGAGAATCTCAATCCCGCCGACACGCGCGAAGTGGTCGGCATCTTCCAGAAATCCGGCAAAGAAGACGTAGATCATGCCATCGAAACCGCCAAGCAGGCGTTCAAGAAGTGGCGGCTGGTGCCGGCGCCGCGCCGCGCCGAGATGCTCTACAAAGCCTCCGAGCTGCTGATCACGCGCAAAGAGGAATACGCCCGCGACATGACCCGGGAGATGGGCAAGGTTATCAAGGAGACGCGCGGCGACGTGCAGGAAGCCATCGACTGTGGCTACTACACGGCCGGCGAAGGCCGACGCTTATTCGGGCCGACGGTGCCGTCGGAGCTGCCGAACAAGTTTGCGATGGCCATCCGGCAGCCGCTTGGGGTCTGCGCGATGATCACGCCGTGGAACTTCCCAATGGCGATCCCGTCATGGAAGCTTTTTCCGGCGCTGGTGGCCGGTAACACGGCGGTGATCAAGCCCGCGCAAGACACCCCGCTATCGACTTTCAATTTCGTTCAGGCCCTACATGACGCTGGCATTCCCGCGGGCGTGGTCAACATTGTTACCGGATTCGGTGGCGAGGTCGGCACGCCGATGACCGAGCATCCGGAGGTGCGCGCGGTTTCGCTTACGGGATCGACGGCGGTGGGCCGCATTGTCGGTCAGGAGGCGGCCAAGACTTTCAAGCATTGCTCGCTGGAGCTCGGTGGCAAGAACCCGATGATTGTGCTTGACGATGCCAATCTTGACCTCGCGCTGGAAGGCGCGCTGTGGGGCGCGTTCGGCACCACCGGGCAGCGCTGCACCGCGACCAGCCGCATCATCATTCAGAAGGGTGTGTACAAGAAGTTCGTGGATGAACTGGTGGCGCGCGCGAAGAAGCTGAAGGTGGGCAATGGTCTGGACGAGAGCGTGGACATGGGTCCGGCAGTCAACTCCAGCCAGATGGAGACCGACCTGAAGTACATCAAGATCGGCAAGGACGAAGGCGCAAAGATGCTGTGCGGCGGACATCGACTGGAAGGCGAAGCGTACAACCATGGGTGGTTTGTTGCGCCCACGGTGTTCGCGGATGTCGATCCCAAGATGCGCATCGCGCAGGAAGAAATCTTTGGGCCGGTGGTTTCTATCATCCCGTGCGATGGCCTGGAGAACGCCATCGAGATCGCCAATGACATTGAGTACGGATTGTCATCGTCGATCTACACCAAGGACGTGAACAAGGCGTTCACGGCGATGCGCGATCTTTACGCCGGCATCACTTACATCAACGCACCGACGATCGGCGCCGAAGTGCATCTGCCCTTCGGCGGCACCAAGGCCACGGGCAATGGTCATCGTGAAGGCGGTATCGGGGCTATCGATTTCTACACTGAGTGGAAGTCGGTGTATGTAGATTATTCGGATAAGTTGCAGCGCGCCCAGATCGACCGTCCGGAGTGAGGTTCACGTTTGCCAGGGGGCTGTTTTACGAAATGCGCAACTCTGGCTTGCGGAAAGCCCCTCAACGCGCAACAATAGATCTATTCGGTCCTTGTCACAGCGCGTTGCGCGGAAGCCGTGCCGGGTGAGGCGCGGCGTGTGTTTTTGTAACGTACACGCGGTTCAGGTCATCGAATGAAGTGAGTAGTAAAGAAGCGTCAACCTGTAGCTTCAACATCCCCGTAGGTCGGGCGCAGTACGCGTAGTGGATCTACTGAAGCCTCGGGTCAGCTTTCAACATCCCCGTTCCAGGGCGTGAGTTTCTCATCAAGACGAAGCCGCGTGGCTGGGACTGAAGGCAGAGACAAAAAGTGGCTACAGCACCGATTATCGAAGCGGTATCCTGCTCGCTCGAAAACTATCTGGTACTTCCCGATAGCTCCATGGACGGCCGTATTGCGGCCGCCAAAGCTACCTTGGGCAGCGAGTGCATCATTCTTGGACATCATTATCAGCGCGATGAAGTCGTCCGCTTTGCCGATTGCCGTGGCGATTCCTATCGCCTGTCGCAGATGGCGGCGCAGGCCAAAGGCAGCTACATCGTCTTCTGCGGCGTGCATTTCATGGCGGAAAGCGCCGACATATTGGCTCGGCCCGGACAAGCCGTCGTTCTGCCGGACCTGAACGCCGGTTGTTCCATGGCCGATATGGCCGAGATCGGGCAGGTGGAAGACGCCTGGGAGCAACTCGTCCATCTCCGGCTGACCGACGATGAAGGACACGGCATCACCCCAATTACTTACATGAACTCTACCGCTGCCATTAAGGCATTCTGTGGCGAGCGCGGAGGCATGGTGTGCACTTCCTCCAACGCGAAGTCTGCGTTCGAGTGGGCCTTCAATCGGAATGGCAAGATTTTGTTCCTACCCGACCAGCACCTGGGGCGCAACACGGGTTATGCGCGCGGCATTCCGCTGGACGAGATGGTGGTTTGGGATCCCTATATGCTCCAAGGTGGCCAGACCGCGGATCGACTGCGCAAAGCCAAAGTGATTTTGTGGAAGGGGCATTGCTCGGTGCATCAGCGTTTTCTGCCCGAGCATGTGGAGAAAGTGAGAGCGAACTATCCGGGGATCCAGGTCATGGTCCATCCCGAATGCCGCTGGGAGGTCTGCCAGAAGGCCGACGGGATCGGCTCGACCGATTACCTCATCAAAGTTGTGCGGCAAGCGCCCGCAGGATCGCAGTTCGCCATCGGAACGGAGATTCACCTGGTAAACCGTCTGGCGAAAGAAAATCCCGACAAGCACGTCATTACACTCGACGACTCCGGCTGCCTTTGCACGACCATGTTCCGCATCTCGCCGCAACACTTGTGCTGGGCGCTGGAAAACCTGGTGGACGGCAACGTTGTCAATCAAATCAAGGTAAAAGACAGCGTCAAGAAGTGGGCACGCGTGGCGCTTGATAGAATGTTAGAAATACAGTGATTATTCGCAAACGTCCCCGGGAAAAATATTGGCGTCGCGTTCCGCGGTATTGGTCGGACCTGCGGGCGTATCGGCGTCGCATGGCAAATCGCCACAAAGCTTACGATCAAGCCGGACTGGGAAGTATAGATATGGCACGTACATTTACCGTTTCCGAAGCTGAGACCCTGCTGCCAGTGCTGGAGTCGCTGCTGCGCTCGGCCATGCAGGCCAAGGCGCTGATTGAAGAAGTTGATGGCGAGCTGCAATCGCTGGCCAACCGCATCTTCATTAATGGCGGCACGTTAGTTGACGTGGTGTCGGTGGCCCGGCGAAAGGCTGAGCGCGAGAAGGCTGTACAGCGCGCCAAGGATGCTGTCGCTGAAATCGATGCAACCGGCGTTCAAGTGAAGGACCTCGACATCGGCCTGCTCGATTTTCCCTGCATCGTGGGGGAAGAGGTCATCCTGCTCTGCTGGAAGCTAGGTGAGAAAAAGCTCACGCATTGGCATGGTACCGAGGAGGGTTTTGCCGGCCGCAAGCCTATCGACGAGCGCATCCTCCGGGGCCAGAAGAAGAGCAATTGAAAAACAGCCGTTAGCGATTAGCCATTAGCTCTTAGGAACAATGAAGAAGTGGATTCTGCTGGCGGTGGGTTTGCTGCTGCTTCTTCCAGAGGCTTGGTATTTGATTTCCGGTCCGGCTCGACCTGATGATGCCAGAGTTGCGTTTGAAAATTTGGTTGAGATTCCAGTTTCCCAGTTACAGGAACAGTATTCGGTGAACGTTAGTGTGCCTGCACCGAATAACCCCGCTTGGAAACGCATCATGCGCGGCTGGGGTGAACCCAGCTATACAATCGCGCTTCTTTCATCAACCGGGAATTATCAGTATTGCTTCGACAAAGTTAACGTCAAGGTGAGCCAAGAAGATCGTCAGTTGAATCTTGAACATGCCAATTGGATATACGGCGTCTCTAGTAGCGACTACGATAAATTTCCTCAGGAGTGCAAGTCGGAGGGCGAGACGTTTCGTGTTCGGCCCGGTTCCATAGTGCAAATTCAGCTCGCGGCTAAAGGCGATCAACTACCTCATGGCGCGAACATCATCGTCAGGCCCGTTTGGTACTACACGAAAGACAAATTAGTCGGTTTGGATCTCGATGAGGATCTGCATCGTATTGCGAGATGGGTGGCTGTCTCAGGATTGGGAATGATGCTATTGGCGGGGTTGCTTTTTGTGAAACACGAACATCGTTCATTTGCTCCACAAAAGAATAAGTCGTCATGATCCAGCTTTCTTCCGCAGGGAAACGCTTCGGTCCCAAACTTCTCTTCAATGAACTTGATTGGCTCATCACCCCGCGCGATCGCGTAGGTTTAGTGGGCGCCAACGGCACTGGCAAATCAACCCTGCTAAAGATCCTGGGCGGCATTGAGTCCCTCGACTACGGCACTGTCACCCCTGCCAAGAACATGACGTTCGGCTATCTGCCACAGGATGGGCTGCAGCTTTCCGGCCGCACCGTGTTCGACGAATGCATGTCGGTGTTCAGCGATCTGCGTTCGCTGGAGCAGGAGATGGAAGAACTTGCCCACAAGATGGGCGAACTGGACCACACCTCCAGCGAATACGCGCAGGTTGCGGACCGCTACCAGCGCATCACTGGAGAGTTTCGCGTGCGCGACGGTTATGCCTTGGATTCGCAGGTGGGCACTGTGCTGGACGGTCTTGGCTTCCGCAAGGAAGACTGGACGCGGCAGACGGAAGAATTTTCCGGCGGCTGGCAGATGCGAATCGCGCTGGCCAAACTCCTGCTGGCCAAGCCCAACCTGCTGCTGCTCGATGAGCCCACCAATCATCTCGATCTTGAAACCCGCAACTGGCTGGAACAATACCTCCTGCAATATCCGTATGCGTATCTGCTGATTTCGCACGACCGCTACTTCCTGGATGTAACCGTGGATCGCATTGTCGAGATATGGAACAAGCGGGTGCAGTTCTATAGCGGAAATTACGAAAAGTATTTACAGCAGAAACAGGAGCACCGCGACTCGCTGGTCGCTGCCTACAAGAACCAGCGCGAACGCATCGAGCAGCTTGAGGCTTTCATTAATCGCTTTCGCGCCCAGGCCACTAAAGCGAAACAAGTGCAAAGCCGCATCAAGGAACTGGAGAAAATCGATCGCATCGAGATTCCACCCGACGAAAAAACCATTCACTTCAGCTTTCCCCAGCCCAAGCCCAGCGGCCGGTCGGTCGTGGAGTGCGCAGGCGTGGCGAAAAGCTATGGCGAAAAGGAAGTTTTTCGCGACGTGGACTTTACGATCCAACGCGGAGATCGCATCGCGCTGGTCGGAGTCAACGGGGCAGGCAAATCGACGCTGATCAAACTTCTCGCCGGTATTGAACCGCTCACTGCAGGCGCACTACAGCTCGGTCATAACGTAGAAGCTGACTATTTTGCGCAGGACCAGTACAAGGAACTCGATCCTACGCGACGCATGCTTGACGATCTCTCCGATGTAGCGCCGCAGAAGTCGATGACCGAATTGCGCGGCGTTCTCGGCTGCTTCCTCTTCTCCGAAGACGACGTGTTCAAGCCAATTGGTGTGCTTTCGGGCGGCGAACGCAACCGCTACGCACTGGCGCGCATGCTGCTACATCCCTCGAACTTTCTGCTACTCGACGAGCCCACCAACCATCTCGACCTGCGCGCCAAAGACGTGCTGCTGGAGTCACTGGAGAAATACAACGGTACGGTAGTTTTTGTTTCGCACGATCGATACTTCATCGACAAGCTAGCTACGCGCGTCTTCGAAATCGGAGATGGGCACGTCGAGGTTTTTCCTGGCAATTATGAAGACTATCTCTGGCGCAAGCAGCGAGTCAGCGCAGGAGATGATGCTGCGGCAGTGGCGAATGGAGGCAGTGGCTGGACTCCTACGTTGTCGGATGTTCCCGGATATGAGGAGCAGAAGCCGGCGTCCCGGAAGCGTGTCAATCCGATCAAGCGCAAGCAAATGGAAGAGCGATGCAAGCAGGTTGAAGACGAAATCGCGCACTTGGAAAGTGGTATCGCCGAGTGCGAGCGCGAGTTGCAATCATTTGTAAATGCTGAGGAGACGGCGCGCTGGACGGATTTGCTGGCCAAACGCCGCGCGGATCTCGAACCGCTGATGGCCGAGTGGGAAGAGCTCTCACAAGAACTGCAACCCAGTCAATAGCAGAACGTGGGCATCTCTACTCCGGGGTTTCACTTCGGCATTGCCCTCCTTTGAAGACGGCGTTTGCGCGCGCACTGATAGAATCCTGCTATGGGTATTTCGCGACCTGTTGTGCGCAGAATAGGCGGGCGAGATCGAACTCTGTCGAGGGAGAAAGTGTGCCAGGGTCGATTCCATTCGCAGGATAGGCACTGGACCGGGTCCTTACCATGAGTTCTTTCACACAGGAGCCGCAGGATGGGAATCGGGAGCCCAACCGACCCGTGCTGGTGATGTCGTCGCCCCTGCCTCAGAAGCGGCCGCATATCTGGCTGCAGCGTATTTGGTTGGTAGTGTTTGTGCTGTTCTGTCTGGAAGTGGGCATAATCCTCACAGTCCTTCCCTGGACGCGAATTTGGGCGGACAACTCTCTTCTGCTCGGTCACCTGCGAATCCGGGAGTTCCTGATGCAGGATTTCGTGCGTGGCTTGGTCAGTGGGCTAGGATTGGTCGACATCTGGATGGGAATCGCCGAGGCGGTCCGCTATCGCGAAGCTTCCTGACGTGCACCCCCCTAACGCAGCCTTCGTGCTTTTCGCATCCAAGATGCATCTTCTGGAAATTCTCGATGAACTGAGATAGCAATTCCATGACTGACAAGACCGAAGAACATCTTCGCCACAATCGCGCCCCACTGGCCTACGAGAACAAGAAATTTCTCAACGGGCCGGAAGGACGCATCCTGCGCATCCTTGCCGAATATCAAGAGCCGCTGTCGCGCTTTCGTCGGGAACGCATCCAAGACACCATCGTGTTCTTTGGCTCAGCACGCTTTCATAGCCGCTCGCAAGCGGAAGAGGCCCTGCAGCTGCTGGACAAGCCGGGCTCAGCAACCCTGGCTCCTGAGGAGGAGCAGCTGCGAATTCGTCGTGCGCAGGCCGATGTCCGAATGGCGCGTTATTACGAAGACGCCCGCAAGCTGGCTTTCCTGGTGACTCAGTGGACGAAGACCATCAACCAACCGCGGCATCGCTTCGTCATTACCACCGGCGGTGGACCGGGAATTATGGAAGCTGCCAATCTGGGCGCTTCCGAAGCAGGTGGCAAGACGATAGGACTTAACATTCATCTGCCGTTCGAGCAGATGCCCAATCCGTACATCTCGCCAGAGCTGAATTTCGAGTTCCACTACTTTTTCATGCGCAAGCTGTGGTTCGCTTACCTGTCAAAGGCGCTGGTTGTATTTCCTGGAGGGTTCGGCACCTTCGACGAGCTGTTCGAGTTGCTGACCCTCGCCCAGACTGAAAAACTGGCCAAGCGCATTTGCATTGTGGTGTATGGCAAAGATTATTGGGACCGGGTGATCAACTTCCAGGCGCTGGTGGACGCCGGCACCATCTCTCCAAAGGACCTGGAGTTGTTTCACTGGGCCAATACGCCCGAGGAAGCCTTCGAATGCCTGCGGCAGGACCTGACCACGCATCACATGGATCAGTGGAACGCACGTGAGAAGGAACCCGAGATCGCCAAGACCAGACCGTAGAAGGCCAGTTGTCAGTTGTCAGTAGTCGGTAGTCAGTAGTCGGTAGTCAGTAGTCAGTAGTCAGTTATTACTCACCGGTGTCCCCTCCAACAAACACATTGATGCGATCTTTTGACCAAAACGTCCTTAGCACTGACCGATCGCCGTTCCGTTCTGGAGTCCGAGCGGAACCTTGACCATAACTGACAACTGGCTACTGGCACCGACAACTAGCGCTTTCGTGCCTGTCGATTTCTTCACTGGCGCCTGGCACTTTCGGTGCTCGCGCGATTTTGCTATACAGCGTAAACTGTTGCCCGAATGTCATTAACACTAGAGGTCGCTGGCCGCAGCGATGTAGGACGGGTGCGCCCGTCCAACGAAGACAATTTCGGCTACGATCAGCGGCTGGGCATTTTTGTGGTATGCGACGGCATGGGTGGCCATGCCGCGGGGGAAGTTGCCAGCCAAATTGCGGTGGATACCATGCTGAGCTACTTTCGCGAGCACGCGCCTAAAGTCGAACAGAACGCTTTCCTGGACGATGCCCCAGTCGGCGCACGCCTGCTCGCAGAAGCCGTGAAGAAGGCCAACGATGCAATTCTGGATTATGCCGAAGAGCACAAGAACACCAGCGGAATGGGGACAACACTGGTGGCGGCACGCTTCTCGGACGGCGTTTTCAGTATTGCTAACGTCGGCGACAGCCGCATCTACCTGTTTCGCGAAGGGCAATTACTGCAATTGACCGAGGACCACTCTCTGGTAATGGAGCAGGTCCGCCGTGGCATGCTCACGTTGGAGGAAGCCAAGCGCTCATCGGCCCAGAACATCATCACCCGCGCGTTGGGAACCGACGAAAGCACGCTTCCCGATCTTGGAGAGTTTCCGGCACAGGATGGAGACGTCCTGCTGCTGACAACCGACGGCGTACTGCGTCACGTCGCCGACCAGGAAATGAGCAACATCCTGCTGCAAATCCCGTCGCTGGACGCTGCTTGTCAAACCCTGATCGACGCGGCCAATGAAGGCGGGGGAGAAGACAACGCCACTTGTGTCCTTGTCCGCGTGCGAAATGGAAAGCCTGGCGAAGAAGACGCTTAGAGCCCGCCCGTAAGAGCTGTCTCCGGCGTCCTTATGAGCGGAAATGTTGCGGCCCGGGTCAGGAGGTGCCCGTAGATGCAGCGAGAATTGTCGCGCCGTAAGTTCTTGTCTACTTCAGTCGGTGCTGTCGTCGGAAGTGCAATGCTCCCGCATTGCAGCTTCGCCAATGTAACTTATTTTCTTCCGCAGGTTTCGCCGCAAGAAAAGCCCGCTTCCCCACCCACAGCGATCCAAGCCACGAAACGCACGCTGGATATTAACGGCAAAGCAGCCAGCGTAATGGGACTGTTACAACCCAATGGTACCCAAGGTATGAGCTGTGTCGTGAACGATCCCTTTGCGGTGATACTCGAAAATAAATTGTCGGTGCCGACTGCGATCCACTGGCACGGCCTGCACCCGCCAAATAATGAAGATGGCGTTCCCGGGGTCACGCAACCCCCCATACGTCCCGGCGCCAGCGTCTTCTACAACTTCCCCATTCAACCCGCGGGCACGCATTGGATGCATTCGCATCAGGGATTGCAGGAAGCTTTATTGCTGGCGGCGCCGTTAATTGTGCACGACCCAGCGGATCGCGTTCGCGACGAGCAAGAGGTTGTCGTGTTTCTGTCGGACTTCAGTTTCACACCGCCCGAGGAAATCTACAGCAACCTTCGGCAGGGGCAGAAAGGCATATCGGTCGTCGGCCAACGACAGAGTCCTCAAAGCATGGACAACATGAAGGCAGGCGCTAAGCCGGATGCGAATGACGTGAACTACGATGCTTACCTGGCGAACGACCGCACCCTCAATGATCCTGAGGTAGTGAAGGTCGAGAAGGGTGGGCGGGTCCGTTTGCGGATTATCAACGGCAGTAGCGGCACGAACTTCTTCATCGATTTAGGATCACTGCGTGGCGAAGTGATCGCGACCGATGGAATGCCGGTAAGGCCTTTTCAGGGTGGTCGCTTCCCGATTGCCATCGCGCAGCGTCTCGACATAGTCATAAATCTGCCAAGTGATGGAGGCGCATTCCCCATCCTGGTTTTACGTGAACTGGCGGTGGAACAAACCGGCATCGTGCTGGCTACTCCCGGCGCCACGGTGCCGCGCCTGCCGGTTAAGGGAGCAACTCCCACTGGACTGCTCACCTTGGATATGGAACGAAAGCTCTCTGCGGTGAATCCGCTGAACTCGAGGCCCGCCGATACGACCAGCCTCCTGCGCCTGCAAGGCAACATGAGCCGCTACGAATGGCTTATTAATGACATCGCATTCAACGTGGCCAATCCAGCCAGCGAAAAAGCGCAAGTGCATGTGAAGTGGGGGCAGCGGGTGGCACTCAAATTTGTCAATGAAACACCTATGTCTCATCCTATGCACCTTCACGGACACTCTTTTGAGGTGGTCGCCATCAACGATAGCCGTTTCACTGGAGCGCTAAGAGACACGGTGTTAGTCCCCGGTCTAACGAGTGTCACGGTGGAATTCGACGCCAACAATCCTGGGTTGTGGTACGTCCACTGTCATGTTCTGTGGCACCTGGACGCCGGTATGGCAACTCTTGTGCAGTACGAGGCATAGCAGCAGGCGGTCAGACCTTCTGTGAATCGTTCCCATCCGATTCGTCGCGCAACTAGGGCCTTACTATCCGCGGGAGTAGGGATAGTGCTGCTAACAGGGTTGTCCAACTACGCCTTATCTCAGCCAGTATTCCTTGACCTCTCTACGGATGCCCAAAACGCCAACTCCCCGGATGGGAGCTCGCAATCGCAGAGTCCTTCTTCCGCGCAAGCACCCACCCAACCTCCGCCCACTCCTCCCAAGCCACGCAGGCTCGATTGTCAGCACCCCGCCGATCCGCACCGCCGCCACATTGGTTGCAAGGACGAAGAAGTCGATTGGGACGAAACTCTGTCGAAGGGTTGGAATGGCATTCGCTCTGAAATGCGACGGCTGGGACTTACGCCAGCATTGTCGTACACGGGCGTCCTGCAGACCAATGCGACCGGCGGTCCCCATCAGATTTGGGGTTACGCCGGTCAACTGGCTGGCGGTCTCGATATCAGCCTGGAGAAACTGCTCAAGGTCCGTGGAATGTCCGTGTACGTGGGAGCTTCATGGGGTACGGGCGATAACTTGAGCGGTCCTCTGCACAACCTATTTCCGGTGAATTCGCTCTACGCGCCCACCTATTACCTGGGAGAGATGTACCTGCAACAGACGCTGCTCAACAAGAACCTCACTTTGGTTGGAGGTCGTTTGGGAGCGGCGAACACTTTTGCCACTCTTCCCGTGTTCGTCAACTATGTGAACTACGGGATCGATCCCAATCCGTATCCGCTTGGCGCGAACGACATCAGCTTCTTTAGTCCACCGTCTGGGACCGAGTGGGGCGCGCAGGCGATCTATGATGTCACCCCAGTGATCCAAATATCCGCCGGACTCTTTAACACCAACGTTAACTCGGCGAATGGCGCCAACCACGGAACGGATTTTGCTCTGCAACAGGGAAACAAGGGCGCGCTGGTGACCGCCGAAGTCAGCTACTTCCCGCACCAAATAGAGAAAGACCAGGGCAAGCAAGGTGAGTACACGTTGGGCTTTCTAACCGACAACAATCCGTTGCCGCCGCTTGCCAGCGGCAAAGCTCAGAGCGGTGGATACTCCGGGGTGTTTGCTCTGGGTCAAGAGATGGTTTATCAGCCTAGCGGCCCCGGCAGCTCACGCGGACTCACTGTCTGGGGCAGCTGGGCGTACAACTCCAAGCCCGTTGTCAGTCCCATACCTTCATTCTGGGGAGCTGGCGCGAGTTACGAAGGGCTCATTCCGGCACGCAAGAGGGATGTCGTTTCGGCGGGCTGGATTTACGGACGTGTCAGTAACTTCATCCCCGGCACCACCGCGGAGCAGGTGTTGGAAGTGAACTACCAATGGAAGTACCGCAGCGTACTGGTCGTCACCCCTGACTTCCAGTACATCTGGAAGCCAGGCGGATACAATGCACCCGGGATTGCAGTTGCCGGCATTCAGGCGGCCGTCACGTTCTGACTAGTGTGTTTATCGAGCGCAAAAGTTGCATACGAGCGGAACTGGCTTGGGCTGGCTTGAGGGAAATCGCGCCGGATTCGGATAACAACACCGCTCTAGGTCCAGCGAAACCAGCGTAGCGCGAGGAAGAACGACACACCGCCCCAGATTGCCAAGATGGCGATTCTGCTGGCTTGCGAGTTAAGCGTGGCGCCTTGCAGAATGATGGCACGTAGCGCGTCGTTGAGCGCCGTCAGTGGTAGAGCTTTGATCGCCGGCTGTACGATCTGCGGAAAGCGCTCGTAGGAGAAGAACACTCCGGAGAAGATCCACATCGGCATCATGACCAGGTTAATAAGTCCGCTCACGCTCTCGATCTTTTGCGCGCGGCTGGCAGTCAGCAATCCGATGCCACCGAACGAAACCGCACCGAGCCCTCCGATCAGAAGGATCGCCAGCAGCGAGCCTCCACTCGCATGTGAAAAACCAGCACCCCAAACCCAAGCAGCAGTGCCACTTCGATCAGCATAAGCACCAGGCGGCTGCTGCCGAGCGCCAGAAGAAAATCGGTGCGGCGCATTGGCGAAGCAACGAAACGCTTCAGCAACTTGCGCTGGCGCATGTCCACTACGGCAAAGCCGATGCCCCACATGCCTGAGTTCATCAAGTTCATGCCGAGCAGTCCGGGGACCAGAAAATCAATGTAGCGTGCGCCCGGCTCGCTGGACTGCGTGGCATCTGTCTTGACTGGACTGCTGCGGCCGGCTGCAGTTTGTAGCGCGTCGTCCACTTGGGTGCGAGCCAAGACACTCTCGGGCCGGGCCGGATCATAGCGATAATGCACTCCGTTATCGTCCGCGGTTACGACGAGGGCATACTTGCCCAAACGAAACTGATCCAAGGCAACCGTGCTGTCGAGAACGTCGGCATGAATCGTTGTCTTTGCTGGAGAATGTTGCAACAGATCCATCACC
>CAVRID010000018.1:0-1077615 GCA_963721155.1 uncultured Acidobacteriaceae bacterium
ATGGAAGAGGTCGCCGGTTCGATCCCGGCCAGGTCCACCAGATCTCCAATAACTTGCAGGCACCCCCTCTCGCAGTTTGGTAGCAAAGTCCCCATCTTCTTTGCTGCTTTCGTGCTTTTTCCTCTGAGTTCGGCGTTGATCGCATTCACTGTAGTCTGAACGCCTTCCGGCATCACCTGCATATACACGTCGGTTGTGGTCGGCATCCGCGAATGCCGGAGCACGCCTTGAACGTCCTTCATTGTGCCTTTCCTTTGAGCCAGCGTAGCAATGCTGCGCCGGATGACCTGAAACGTTAGCCTCGGTATCCGAAGTTGTTCCGCCAGCTTGTGCAACACTCGCTTGCGGTGGAACCCCTGTTGCCGGCATTAAAGAATCATCCGGTTGCGCGCGCTGTTCCGCGAGCGTTCTTGGAAAGGCGTGTTTCCGGCGCAGGTCGGTCCCGGCATCAGGGTTCTTCTGTAATCTTCACTGAGCGTTTTTGACCAGACTGTAGAAGCTTTGAAATGAGAGGATTCGCTAACGAGCTACCTGAAATGTGCTGAAGCGGCTCGTAGCTGTCGGCGTGCTGCACTCGCCTGCCGCGTCCCATCCGGCAACCCGGTGGGAGCAAACCTACATCTGGCAAACGGTAGTTCCAGGAGGAACCTGATGCATTTCATGCTACGCAGTCGTGCATTGTTGTTCGCTTTGTTCATGATGGCGATGTCGTTGACGTCGTACGGTCAGTTCGCCGTTTCGGTCTCGTTCGGACCTCCCGCTCTACCCATTTATTCACAACCGCTTTGCCCCGGCGAGGGCTACATCTGGACGCCCGGCTACTGGGCCTATGACGACAGTTACGGCGACTACTACTGGGTTCCCGGCACGTGGGTAATGGCGCCCGAAGTGGGCTACCTCTGGACTCCGCCTTACTGGGGTTGGGGCGGTAACGGATACAACTTCTATCAGGGCTATTGGGGACCGCAGGTAGGTTTCTATGGCGGCATTGCTTACGGTTACGGATATTTCGGTAACGGCTACCAAGGCGGGCGCTGGAACAACGGTCAGTTCTACTACAACCGTTCGGTAAACAACGTCAACGTCACCAACATTCACAATGTCTACAATACGACGGTCATCAATAATACGACGAACAACCGGGTGAGCTATAACGGCGGCCAAGGTGGAGTCACCGCCCAGCCCACGGCAGCGGAAACGGCTGCCGCTCGCGAAAGGCACATACCCCCCGTTGCGGCGCAAACGCAACACGTGCAAGCGGCCGCCGCTAATCCCCAGCTAAGGGCCTCGACCAATCATGGCAAACCGCCGATCGCCGCTACCGCGAAGCCGGCCTCGTTCAGCGGCGCTGGAGTCGTACCGGCCAAGGCAGCGGGAGCTCCCTATCATCCGCCCGCCAATCGCGCCGCGCAACCTGCTGCGGGCAATCACCCTGCTCAGCCAGCTGCGGGGAATCGCCCTGCCGAGCCAGTTGCGGGTAATCGCCCTGCTGAGCCAGCAGCCGCCAATCACCCGGTAGCTCAGCCACCTGCGTCCAACCGTCCGCCGACTGGGTCGCCTGAAAGGGCAGCAACTCCGCATCCGGAGAACGCCCCTGCGGCGCACAACGTTCCACAACCACCAGCTCCTACCCACGCGAAGGACCTTCCGCCGCACCAGCCGCCCGCGGCTCCAAGCACTGGAAATGCGCAGGCCGACCGGAATGCTCAGGCGCAGCAGCAGAAGCTTTACGCCCAGCAGCAAGCGGAGCATCAGAAGCTCGCACAGCAGCAGGAGCAGGAGCATCAGCAAGCCGCGCAACAGCACGCCAATGCAGCTCGAACCCAGCAGATGGAACAGCAGCACCAGCAACAGACGCAGCAAATGGAGCAAAGACATGCTCAGCAGCAACAGCAGCTAGCCCGGCCGCCGGCGCCACCGCCGAGCCATAACGAAGCTCGGCCTCCTGAAAAGCCTTAAGCCGCATGGCTGCTTGTTTTAGGTGACCCAAGAGGAGGTGGCTATGGAAGGCGATGCCGGGACCAGCGCTCGATGACAAAGGTCGTCCGCTGAACTGCTAGGCTCTAGAGCATCGCTAGCGTGTTCTTCATCGTGGATATTCATCCTCTGCTTCGTCACGCTCGATAAGGCTCCAAACGCCGGTTAACAGATAAACGACCTCTACTTCTGTTGTGATACCCACCTCGATTTGCTCATTGAGCTTTTCGATGATGTCGCGCGTCACTCCGTCCTCCCTCGCTGCAGCGTCGCATATTGCTGCGGCGTAAGCTCCAGCCAGATTCCGCCCACACCTTTTCTGATCGCCTCCTGAAGCTCCCGCCGTCCGGCAATATTCAGCGTGAAGCCGCCGCGCTTCGCCATCTCGAATATCTTCTTTTCATCCGCGACCGTGATCTTGCGCGCCAAGGGCGTCTTCAGATCCTCTTCGAGGAACTGGCAGAACCAGCCCTTCCGCAACATGAAATGCATGTAGACGCGCTTCTTGTCAGCACCACCGCAGCGGTCGCATAGCCGCTCGCCCCTACGATGCGGAGGAGGGAGGGGAGCCTTGCACTCGCAGCAAATCTTGCCTGCGTACCGCTGTCGAACCGACGACGCCCGCTCTCCGCCCATTGCGGGATTATAGCTCTATATTCGCCTTTTATTCGCCTAAAACTTTTTCCCGACATTTCTGCGAAGTATTTTGCCGCAGAGCGGATTCATTCCGTCTTTATTGCCCTGTTCTCGGCGCCCCTCGTGCTACCATGCGGCGTGTTCAATTTTGGCAAACCAAAAACACTCGGCGACTGGTTCGTTCATGTCGCGGGCGCGATTGTCGCGTTATTCCTCGTATGGTGGATGCTACGGGTCTATGTCCTGTGATTCCCGGTGGCTTGAATAGTGAAGTCGCCGAACAGCGCGGCATGAATACTGGGAAGTACTCGCTAAAACCAAATCTTGCAGTCAATCTGCAATCACTTACCGTGAATTACCGCGTCTTTCCGGGTTCTTGGAGTGCCGTCCGTGCCCTGTAAGTCCTTCTGTTTACGTTGAGAGGGCGGATTCGATTCCTTCGGCGCTCACCATTTCCGGCTCTTCGTTTCTTGACGTAAGCGTACATAACAATTTAGTGCTGTCCACATTCCTGGACGTGTCAAACCGGGATCCCATCTGGATGGAATTGCGCTTTGCCTGACTGGCTCCAGCCAAAGCGCACCTTCATATTCGGCCGCGGGCCCGGCAAACGGTGCGGTGCTTGATCAGGCGCCCACTATAATCGTCAGTTACCCAATTCTGAAATACGGAAATGATTTGAGCGGCCCTTGGGGGCTGCACTGAAACGAGGTTGGCTTGGCCTACGACGATCTGCGAGATTGGATCTCCGCGCTCGACAAAGCCGGAGAGTTGAAGCGCATTAGGGCAGAAGCCGATCCGGTGCTCGAAATCGCCGAGATCACCGACCGGGTCTCAAAATGGGGACCTCGCGGCAAGCATGGTCCCGGTGGGCCAGCTTTGCTTTTCGAGAACGTTAAGGGATATCCCGGCGCCAAGCTGCTGATTAACCAGTTCGGCTCGGAACGCCGGATGCGACTGGCTCTGGATGTGGATTCGCTCGACGAGATCGCTGACCGAATCAAGTACTTCATGGACGTAAAGTCGCCGCAGGGCCTGCTCGACAAAATCAAGATGCTGCCCATGTTGGCCGAGATGGGCAAGTTTTTCCCTAAGGAAGTGTCCAGCGGCCCGTGCAAGGAAGTCATCAAGCGCGACAAATTCTCGCTGTTGGATTTTCCCATCTTGCAATGCTGGCCGCTCGATGGAGGGCGCTTCATTACCTTGCCCTCGGTCATCACCAAAGACCCCAAAACAGGTAAGCGCAATTCCGGCACGTATCGCATGCAGGTGTATGACGCGCGGAGTGCCGGCATGCATTGGCAGCGTCAGAAGCAAGGAGCAGAACACTATCGGCAACAGATGCGCAGGGCCGCGGCGGCCGGCGAAGCGCATCCTGCAACCGCAGCCTTGGACATGATGGCGCGTTCCGGTGGCGGCTCGCGCGTGGCGGAAGGGAAGCAGGTCACAGGGAAAATGGATGTAGCGGTCGCGATCGGCACCGATCCGGCGATGATGTTTTCCTCCATTGTTCCCGCGCCGCCCGATATCGAGGAGTACATGATTGCCGGATTTTTGCGGCAGAAGCCGGTTGAGCTAGTGAAGTGCGAGACGGTCGATCTGGAAGTTCCGGCCACGTCGGAGATGGTGCTCGAAGGCTACGTGCTGTTGGACGAACTGCGCATGGAGGGACCGTTCGGCGACCACACCGGCTTCTATACGCCGGAAGATCTGTACCCGGTGTTTCACGTTACTTGCATTACTCATCGCAAGAATCCGATCTACTCGACGACCATTGTTGGTAAGCCCCCGATGGAGGACGCGTGGATGGGCAAAGCAGTTGAGCGGATTTTCCTGCCGCTGATGCGTATTACCATTCCTGAGATCGTGGATGTAAACCTGCCTATCGAAGGCATCTTTCACAACCTGATGATTGTGTCGATCAAGAAGTCGTATCCCGGCCAGGCGCGCAAGGTGATGAACGGGATTTGGTCGCTGGGACAGGCGATGTCCACGAAATGCATTCTGGTCGTGGATGAAGACGTCAACGTGCAGGACATCGGCGATGTCACACTGAAGGTCTTGAACAACATCGATCCTGAGCGCGATATCCAGTTCACGCTGGGTCCCGTGGACTCGCTGGATCATGCTTCGCGCTTGCCCGACTTTGGCTCGAAGATGGGCGTCGATGCCACCCGCAAATGGCCGAGCGAAGGCTTCACGCGCCCGTGGCCCGACGAGATCAGGATGGACGAGAAGACCAAGGCGCAGGTGACCAAGCGGTGGAAGGAGTTGGGGCTGGAATAAGCAAGCTGAAACTTTGCCTCCCGTTTGCCGCGGCGCCGTAATCTGTGGCACAGTTTTAGCGCTATGCTTAGCCGTCCCGATCCCACCGAATACGCCGAGTTCTACAAGAACTACATCAGCCCGCGTTCCCGATGGCCCTGTCCTCGATTTTCTCGCCAAGCAACTTGGAGACTATCGCCAACTCCTGGCGGGTGTGTCCGACGAAGCAGCCACCGTGGCTCCGGCGCCGGGGAAGTGGAGTATCAAGCAGGTGCTTGGGCATCTATGCGACACCGAGCGCATCCAGGCCTATCGCGCGCTGCGTTTTGCGCGCGGCGATACGGGTGACTTGCGTGGCTTCGAGCAAGACGATTATGTTCGCGAAGCCGAATCCAATTCGCGCAGTGTAGACGACCTGCTGACGGAACTCGAGAGCATTCGCAAGGCGACCATCGCCTTGTTCAGCTCCTTGCCGCCTGAGGCGGAAATGCGTGTTGGCATTGCCAACGGAAATAAGGTTACGGTGCGCGCGCTGGCGTACATCACCGCCGGCCACGCACAACATCACTTGGAGTTACTGAAAGCCGGCTTCGTTAAGGGCTCGGATCCGGTGGCTAAGGTGGTTCCGCAATAGAAGCCGCTGAGCCTGGATTATTTATCTATTTCGTTAGCTGAGTGCAAGCTTTGAAGGGGCACGGCTTTCAGCCGTGCCGTTCGTGTGTGTGCAGAGTCGGGCTTCAGCCCCTGAGGGAACTCGCAGTTCGTCTCAACCCCGAAGTCCCTCAGTGGCTAAAGCCGCCGTAATGACAGCCGGTTACGGCGCGGCTGAAGCCGTGCCCCTTCAAAGCGTGAGCTCCTCCTGACGAATCGGGCTGAAGCGCCACACTACCCATGCCTGCGGATACACTAATCTCTGAATCTGCCTAGCCGCCACCCGTTACGTCGCACAATAAGCTGGCCGATTGTTATACTGAAAACGAACATGGGAATCGTGAAGAACATAGCGGCGATCGCCAAGGGCATGAGCGTTACTTTCCGGGAAATGTTCAATCCGACTACGGTCGAGAACTATCCTGATGGTCCTGGCCCGACCCGGGGCGCGATGTTTCAAGAGCGCTTCCGCGGAATGCACGTGCTGCAGCGCGACGAGAATGGGCTGGAGAAGTGTGTTGCGTGCTTCCTTTGTGCCGCCGCGTGTCCTTCGAACTGCATTTACATCGAGGCGGCCGAGAACACAGCCGAGAAGCGGGTTAGCGGCGCCGAGCGCTACGCCAAGGTTTATAACATCGATTACAACCGATGTATTTTTTGCGGCTATTGCGTGGAGGCCTGTCCCACCGACGCCATCACGCACGGTCATGGCTTCGAGTTGGCGACCTACAATGCCAGCAGTCTGATTTACCGGAAAGAGCAATTACTGGCAGGAACGCCGGCGCATGAAGGCGCGAATGTTGTCTTCAGCCAATACGAGAACGCCAGACTCGTCCCAAACAAGTAATCGGTTCGAGCAGATTTTCTCAGCGTAATTGAATAATTCCCAGTTCTGTTTTCCCCTGCCGTCCTTCCATCACGATGGCTTTAGCTGCTCCAGAATTCCATGCACCGGAATTCGAATCCATTGCGGCCGGTGTTCCAGCTCATACTCAATCTCCGTCAAAGCTCGCTCTATCATGTAAGCGCCCAGAAGGATATTGATCTCCTCATCGTTCTGCGGGAGGAACGAGCCACCCGATCCAGCCTTCAAGTAGGTCTCAAGGAAAATGGTGCTGACCCATCGATACCAGGTCCTCGCCCATTTTTCTAATTGGGGCTGCGCTTCGCGGCTGGGAACAATGCCGGGAACATCGCCAAACAACGCAGCGTGGGAAACATAGTGGAAGGACCGCAGCATGGTGGCGACATCCCGCAAGGCGGAACGCTTGATGCGCCGTTCGCTCAACGAACGATAGGGATCGCCCTCGAAATTGGTGATGATCCAATCGCTGCCCGAGTAGAGAACATTGTTTAACTGATAGTCCCCATGTTGCCGAATCCGGGCACCTGACAGGCGCTTGTCACGCAGCAGCATTAGGAGGTTGCGGATCTCGCCCTCACGACTAACGACCTCTGAAATATCTGACTGCGCATCCGCAGGGAGCGTGCCGAGGCCGCTCCGCAACGCGTCGAACGAACGATTCATTTGGCCTAAGATTCCATGGTAGATGCCTTGCCGATAGAACGTGGTGAAGGGTTCCGGAGCAAAGTCCGGCACGTCGGGACGGCTGCTGAGGGCGATGTGCATTTCCGCGGTCCGCTTCGCCAGCATCCGAATACTGTCCAAAGAGTTTCCCAGCAACTCAGCGATGATCTGAGGAAGCGGCGCGTTAATGGCTGGCCCGGAATCCGTCAAGCTGAGTTCGGTTACTCGCGGGTCCTCGTGAGGGATGGCCAACGCGTGTTCGAAAAACAGTCCGAGATGATCCACAACGAAGCTCCACCCGTTAGTTGAGTGTTGGACAAAGCTACTGAGCGTGCCGATACAAGTCTCTGAGGCCAGTCCTTCAGCGCTGCGGCGGTAATCCAGCGAGCCCAAAGGCCGGGGGATTGCCGTGAAAGTGGTTTGTTCTGACAGAAACTCCGGCACTTCCCGTCCCGGGTTTATACCCTCTTCCAAGTTGCGATATAGCTTCAATACGAAATCATCGCCGTAGTTGATTACGGTGAAACATTGGTCGACGGCCTGAGGGGAAGGCTCCAGGTTGGAGTGGACCGACGTCCATGCCTTGCGGAAGGCGCGCGTATGAGCTCCAACCAGTTCCCCGAATTCGCCGCGAATTCTGCGGCGGCGAACAATGGCGCGTAACAGAGAGTCGCTGAAATCGCGGTCGAAGGTAGCGGCGTATAAAATCGCCGTGGTCTCCGGTCCGGGGCCGTTCAGGCGGGCCAACACTACGTCAGGACGGTCGTGCAGGATCGCCTCCGACTTTGCGCCGGTCGCCACCGAGATCGGGACCAGATAGACCTCCGGATCGCCGTCCCCATATTCGACCTTCAGGAAGAGCAGATGCGCCGACGTTTCGGGCAGGGAAAGCACGTTCTGCAATGCGAGCCGCGTGATATAACGCTGCTTGCCCAAAAACCACGGACGGCTACGCAACGCGCTCGGGATGATATGCTGCAGTTTCTGCAGAGTATCCTCGGTAAAAACATCCTCCGACGGCCCAACCGACACCACGGGTAACTCTTGAGCCGCACCACCGACGTTGAGCGACTCCTGGGTCGCTTCGCGGGGTTGCAGGTGGAACCAGTAAAAAGCATGCGGCCCGAGCGACAGCGGGTAAAAGTGTTCACCAATGCTGGGGAACTTGCTTCGGCCGAAGACCTCCACCGGCGTCGAGCCCTGCAAGCCCTGGAGATCAAGCTCCACGCACTGGGTAAAGCGCGACAGATTAGCAACCACCAATATCTTCTCGTCCTCGAATTGCCGGATGAACGCCAGCACCTTACGGTTACTGGGGTAGAGAAACTTCAAGCTGCCACTTCCGAAGGCGAAAAACTGTTTGCGTTGTTGGATCAGACGCTTGGTCCACCATAGCAGCGAATGCGGATTGTTCTGCTGGGCCTCGACGTTGACCGTCTCATAGTGATACTCGGGGTCGATATTCACCGGCAGATACAGGCGTTGCGGATTGGTGCGGGAGAAGCCGGCATTGCGGTCTGAGCTCCACTGCATCGGAGTTCGCACGCCATTGCGGTCGCCGAGGAAGACGTTGTCGCCCATTCCGATTTCGTCCCCGTAATAAATAACCGGCGTTCCGGGCAGCGAGAAAAGCAAAGCGTTCATCAGCTCGATTCTGCGGCGGTCATTTTCCAGCAGAGGCGCCAGCCGCCGGCGAATGCCGAGATTGATCCGCATCTCCCGATCACGCGCGTAGGTGCGATTCATATAGTCCCGCTCTTCGTCGGTCACCATCTCCAGCGTCAGCTCGTCATGGTTACGCAGGAACAACGCCCACTGGCAATTGTCGGGAATAGGAGGCGTCAGCTTCAGAATGTCGGTGAGCGGATAGCGGTCTTCCATGCGCAACGACATAAAGAGCCGCGGCATAACCGGAAAGTGAAAGGCCATGTGACATTCGTCGCCCTGTCCAAAATAGGCGACCGCGTCTTCGGGCCACTGGTTGGCCTCCGCCAGCAGCATGCGGTCGTGATATTTTTCGTCAACGTGCTTGCGCAGTTCGCGGAGTGCTTCGTGGGTCTCCGGCAGGTTCTCGCAATTGGTGCCTTCACGTTCGAGCAGATAAGGGACAGCGTCGAGCCGTAAGCCATCAACGCCAAGATCGAGCCAGAAATCCATGGCAGCGAACATGGCGTCACGGACCTCGGGGTTGTCCCAATTCAGATCGGGTTGATGCGAGTAGAAGCGATGCCAGTAGTACGCCTTCGCGACCGCATCCCACGACCAGTTCGAACTTTCGAAGTCCTTGAAGATGATGCGGGCGTCACGATACTTGTCAGGGGTGTCGCTCCACACGTAGTAGTTGCGCCAACGGCTGCCGGGTGCGGCCCGGCGAGAACGCTGAAACCATGCATGCTGGTCGGACGTGTGATTCAGAACCAGTTCCGTGATTACGCGCAGGCCGCGGCGATGTGCCTCGCGCAAGAAACGCTGAAAGTCCCTTAATGTCCCGTACGAGGGATGGACGTCGGTGTAGTTGGCAATGTCATATCCGTCGTCACGCAACGGTGACGGACAGAAGGGCAAGAGCCAGATAGCAGTTACCCCGAGGTCTTCCAGGTAATCAAGCTTCTGAGTCAGGCCGGCAAACTCGCCAATACCGTCGGCGTTGCTATCGAAGAAAGCACGCACGTGTACTTCGTAGATGATGGCGTCTTTGTACCACGTCACTTTAGAAGGCGAATTCATGATTATTGATTATCTGACGTTTACAGCGCGCACATGTTTTCACTCGCCAATCCAGGCGCCTTCAAACTCACTCTAAAACGACGATTGCTCAATTGAGGATATCCCAACGTGGTTCGATGCAAGTGCGGGCCTCGACGTTTTGATGCCGGGACGGAAAGGCGGCGCCGAAATGGACCTTGACACTGCCAGAGTGCCCGGCTCAAGCCAGCAGACAGCATCGCTTACGGCCGCAGGGCGGCAACAGCTGGAGAAATACAAGGAGAATCGGCTTTCGACTGCGATCAACCTGGTCGTTGAGAGCACGAGAGGACGTATGCGCTGGAAAGAACATTTCAGGATGGCCATGGTGACGCTGTTCCGGCGACGGAGGGAACAGCCCGGCTGGGCGACGAGCTGCAGTTTCATCTTGAGCAGCAAACTTCCAATATCTGCCGCCGGTTGACATAGGTATCGTTCGCGTTTGATAAAATGTCGGCCAATGCACGCCGCGGCACAACCCTTGCAACTTCGCCTCATGGGCTTCACTTGAAGCTTTTCCTTCTAATCGCGGGCCGATTTTCCCATCCGGAATTAACCGTTGAGAGCAGGAGATTTGTCATGAAGTTACGCCTGTTGTCGTCGCTGGTGCTAGTCTTCGTTGCGGTATCACTCGCCAGTGCGCAGTCCGCCCCAGAAAAGCCGAAGTTCAGCCAGCCCGTTCGCAAGTTTCGGTTTACGTATTCCTTCACCGTCAAAGACATTCCGCCGGGAACGAAACTGGTGCGCGTGTGGGCCCCGGTGGCGCATACCGACGAGCACCAGACTGTGCGACTGGTTGGTATCAAGGCTCCGGGGAAGACGGAGATGACGCAGGAAGGTGAATACGGCAATCGCATGATGTATGCGGAGGTGCGCAATCCCACGCAGAGCACGGCGGAGTTCACGTTGGAGTATGAAGCGACGCGCCGGGAATACTCGGTCGGCGACTTTGCGCAACTCGAGCGCAAGGACACTAAGCCCGGTGTGGTACCGGCGTCGATGAGCCGCTACGTCGAGCCCGATAAGCTGATACCCGTCGACGGCAAGATCAAGAGCCTGGCTCAGGAGGTAACCGGCAACCAGATTGGGACGGTGGCCAAAGCCAAAGCAGCCTACGACTATCTGTTCACGACCATGCGCTACGACAAGAGCGGAACCGGCTGGGGTCGGGGAGACGCCGTGTGGGCGTGTGATGCCAAGCACGGCAACTGTACCGACTTCCATTCGCCATTCATCGGAATGATGCGCGCCGATGATATTCCCGCGAAGTTCGACATCGGCTTCCCACTTCCTGACGATAAGGACAAGGGAGACATTGCCGGCTATCACTGTTGGGCTGAGTTCTATGCGCAAAAGATCGGTTGGATTCCCGTTGATATCTCCGAAGCATGGAAAGCCAAAGAGAAGAGGGACTATTTTTTCGGCAGCCTGGACGCGAACCGGGTCAGGTTTTCGACCGGCCGCGATATAACTCTCTCGCCAAAGCAGGATGGGCCGCCGCTGAACTATTTCGTCTATCCCTACGTCGAGATTGACGGCAAGCCCTATGAGGCGGTGAGCAAGCAATTCAGCTTTGAAGAGCTAAAAACGGGTGAGCAGAAGGGGGCAGAGCCCAAGCTGCGGTCGGTGCAATAGGCCAAATACTCCGTCTGAACGTCGCGTCGAGATAAATATGGAATTATTCATATTCGCGCGTTTTCATGCCGTCGCAGGTAATGAGAACGCAGTCCGAGAGGCGTTGTCTGCCGTTGTGCCTCCTTCCCGGGAGGAGGCTGGCTGCCTGAACATTCACGCTTTTTGTTCGATACGAGATCCCGGCGTGTTCTACATTCATTCGCGATGGAAAAGCCAGGATGCATTCGAGTATCACGCCAGTTTGCCGCATACCGTTCGATTCATCGAGCGGGTGACGCCATTGATCGATCACCCTATCGAGGTGACGCGCGCGGAAATGATTGGGTGAGCCAGCGCTGCATTTCCGAATCTGCCGGGCACTAGAGGCGCAAGAATGGAATCCAGGCGGACTTCTCCGTTGCTTCCGGCAGTCTATAACGGACGCCCGTCAAACCATTCGCTGAAGTCCTGTCGTTCTTACTTGTCCACGCGACCCCGTTAGCACCTTTTTTCACTTCAGCGGGTTTCTCTATTGGTAAGCCCGCTCAGGGCATACGATAAAGAATCCCAACTTTACGGAACTTTACATTTCCCCGAGGTGAAATACTGGTGGAAACGAGATCGGGTTCACCACTGAGGTGGAGTTGCTGACCGACCTAACCGACGAACAGCTGCTTACGCAAGCACTAGCCGGAGATGAAGATGCCTTCACTGCCCTCTATCACAGAAGGCAGGGTCCCATCTTTCGCTTCGCCTTGCACATGAGCGGCTCAAGGCTGATCGCCGAAGAAGTGACCCAGGATGTCTTCATGTTCCTGATCCAGCGAGGCCGCAGCTTCGATCCGGCCCGCGCCGCGCTAGGGGCTTACCTGTTCGGCGTGGCCCGCAACTACGTGCGGCGGGCGCTGGAGCGCAACTACACGGAGACGGCATTAAGCAGTCCGGTGGATGATGAAGCGCAGTCTCTGACCGTCACCAGCGATCCCGGGGAAGGGATCGCTCGCCAGCAGACTTCGACCGCGCTGTGGAAAGCTGTACTTTCACTGCCGGAACATTATCGCGAGGTAGTGGTGCTCTGCGATTTACAGGAGTTGAGCTATGCGGATGCGGCGGAAGCAGTGGGGTGCGCACTGGGCACCATCCGTTCGCGGCTGCACCGGGCGCACGACATGCTTAGCCGGAAGCTGCAACATTCGGCAGCAACTGCACCCGGGGTCTCAAGCGTCACGGCGAGGTGCTTATCATGACGTGCCGTGAATTCGAACGTCGTACTGAGGCCCTTACTTTGCGGGAGGTGTCGCAAGTGCAGGACCAGCAGATTGTTGGCCATGCGGGCGAATGCCAGAAATGTGCGGTCTGGTTGCAACAGCAACGGACCCTTGCAGTCACGATGCAAACCTTGCAGGCGCGCACGGCCAGTTTCGTAGCTGGCCCCGAGACAGAACGGGTGCTGCTTCAGGCGTTCCGGCAAAGGCCCGCACTGAATGGGCCGCCAGAAATGGCGGAGGGTTTCACTCCGATCGCCATGCGACTCAGTCGGTTCTTCGAAATTGGAGCGTACGTAGCGGTGGCGGCGGCTATTTTGGTGGGTCTGTTCCTGGGAGTACAACTGCTGGAGAAGCGCGGCTCGAACTCGCCGGTGGCAAGTCAATCGCTAAAGCGGAGCGCCAGTATTCCAAGCGAAGTTCCGGAAAAATCGGTTGTAACTGCCGAGAAGTCTGAGTCCAACTTGCACCGGCCTGCGGTGTTGCGAAGCGATGTTGCCCGGTTACGAACGCGGCATGCTGTTCCCATAAGTCAATCTGACACAGACACGGCGGAGACATCGGAGACTAGCGCCGACGCAGGGTATGTTGCCCTGATGTTTTGCGACCCGCTAAGTTGCTCCAGTGACACCCAGGTGGTGCGGATGGAACTTCCAAATCCGGGAGTGTCAAGTTCTAGCAATCAACAGGATGCCCAAGTGCGAATTGCCGATGTTGTTGTGGGCTACGACGGAGTGGTGCGGGCCGTTCGGATTGTGAACTGAAATCTGTGAAATCGAAATCGAGGATGAAATTATGCGTGTCACGAGATCTATGATTTTTGCGAGGACTGGTAGCTGGCTGCTGCTTTTGCTGACGTTAGTAGGGCTGACCGCGTTCGCTGCAGCACAGAGTGAGGCTCCTCCGCCACCGCCTCCACCGCCTGACGTAAACGTGGCCTTCGGCGGGGGCTTCATGATGGGGATGGCTCATGACGGAATGGAAGAGGGGAAGGTCGTTAAAGGTGTGCCCATGAGCGGAGAGATGGTCGCCACCCGCGACCAGGCTCTGGCTGATGGAAATAGCATTCACACTCAAAATCAGACCACGATCTACCGCGATTCCGAAGGCCGGGTCCGCCGTGAGATCCAATTTGAGCTCGCCACTCCGTCCACGGGCGCCGCGAAGCGAACTATGATCGTGATTATGGACCCAGTCTCGGGAAATCGTTACATGCTGAACCCGGAAAACAAGACGGCGCACCAGATGCCGCTTCATCCTGGCAAGCCTGGCAACGGTGGTCCAGAGGCTATGCCGGGAAAGGTGTTAATAGGATCCAGTGCCGCCAACTTGAAGACGGAGCAGTTAGGAACCAAGACGATCAACGGCCTGCAAGCGACTGGGACGCGCATGACCCGCACCATTCCAGCGGGCGAGATTGGCAATGCGAATCCCATCGAGGTCGTAACCGAGCGCTGGTATTCGCCGGACTTGCAAATGACAGTATTGATGACCCACGCCGATCCCATGATGGGTACCATGACGACCAAGCTGGCAAATGTTAACCGCGGGGAGCCGGATGCTTCCTTGTTTCAGGTGCCGTCCGATTACAAATTAGTCTCCGGCAAGCAAGGTGAACCACTCTACATGCCGATGCACCCGTAGTAGCCTTAGCACTCTCCTTTTGGCGGAGGTCCGTGACTGATCTCCGCCTTTTTTCTGGGATGCGCCTCGCTCTGAGCATGCCGAGTACTGTATCCACAAAACTTTGACATTGTGGCTGCTTCATCGCGGTACAATCGCTTTCGACGTCCTGTTGGTATCAGGGTTCCGGAGGCTGTATGTTCCGGTCGAAATCGATTCTTCTCACCTTGTTGTTTTCTTTATTTGTGACTCCGGTCGCATCCGCGCAACGGGGTGGTGTCAGGTCGCAACCAAATGGAGTCGAGATCCAGGTTCGCGTCACCTACCCCAATGAACAGCCTGCGCCTCAACAACTGCGAGTCGACTTGCTGAACTCCTCGGGCACGTTAGTGATGGAGGCTTTTACCAACGATTTAGGACAGGCGGATTTCCGCCTCACCGGATCCGGCAGCTTTCGAGTGAAGGTCTCAGGACTGGGCATCGAGAGCGCTGTGTCGGAAGAATTGCAGATTGGCGACTCCGACCGTTTCCAGCAGGTGTACGTGCAGGTTCATCCCACTGCCGATCCGGAGTCGAACCCCACGACCGATAATGGAGCTATGACCTCAGCTTCTGAGCTGAAGATTCCGCCCCGCGCTCATAAGTTGTTTGACAAGGGAGTCGAGGCCTTACGGCAGAAGGACTACAAGAAGGCAGTCGACTTGTTTCAGAAGGCAACTATCGCCTATCCGGAATACGACGCAGCCTACGACAATCTGGGCGTTGCGCTCGTAAACTTGGGGCAGGCTGACCAGGGACGAGCTGCCTTTCAGCACGCTGTGCAACTAAATGACAAGAACGCCGACGCCGACCGGAATTATTCACGCCTGCTAATCAGCGACGAACAATACGCAGCCGCTGAAGAGCTATTGCAGAAGGCTCTCATGGTCGAACCGCAGGATCCTTCCTCGCTAAGCTTGCTCGCTTTGGCGCAGCTAGAAAACGGCGACTTCGATGGGGCGCTGCGGAGTGCGCTGAAGGTGCACAAACTTTCTCATGAAGGCTATGCTGTGGTGCACTATGTTGCCGGACGGGCGTTCGAAAACAAACATGAATTGGCGAATGCCACCACGGAATATCAGATGTATCTCCGAGAGAGTCCTGACGGTCCGCAAGCCAATCAAGCGCGTGCTGCTTTGGCGCGTATCACGGCCAGTGCCAATGCCTCGCCCTAGATTTGCTTTACCTCGGAGTATGGAGAAAGCGTCTTTACGAAGGAGGAGGCTGCGGCAGAGACTCCGCATTGGCCGGTGGGTTGGTCGCTGCCAGGGGATACGGCTTTGCGGTCGTCCGCTTGTCTTCCAGCTCGATCTTTAGCATCTCGCTTTCAAGTTGACGCTTGAAGTCGTTGCTCATTCGCTGAAATTGCAGCATGTACTTGGCGATCTGGCGGGCGATCTCCGGTAGCTTCTTGGGGCCGAAGATCACAAGCGCCAGCAACAGAATGAAGAGGACGTCGGGCATGAGGAGACAGCTTAGACACGCACGGCAAGGAAATAGTTACCGTCTTCGCTAGGGCTTCTTTTCGTCGGGTTTGCCTGCAGCGTCGTCTTTCGCATTCATGGAGTCTTTGAAGCTCCTGATTCCCTCACCAAGACCTTTGCCGAGTTCCGGCAGCTTCTTTGGTCCAAACACCAGCAAGGCAATGAAAAGAATCACCAACAGGTGCATGGGCTGAAACAGATTGTCAAGCATGGACAGCTCCTTCTCTAAGAATACCGTAATCCTGAAAGTTCTGCTGCCCTATCTATCGCGTCACACCGGCATGTGAGCCCCGTCACTACCAGTTGGCTCGCAGCCTTCCCGGCGAGACTGTTGGCTATTGCGTGCGCAGAGCATCGACCGGTTCAATGGAAGCGGCCCGGCGCGCCGGAACCAGGCCGGCGATGAATGCACATAGTCCCAGCAGGGCAACCGCCGCGCCCAGGATGAGAGGATTGAAGGCGCCTACGCCGTAGAGCTTGCTGGCCATCAGCCGGCCGGCAAGAATCACCAGCGGCAGGCCGACGATCAGGCCAATTCCAATTTGCCAGAATGCGCCTCGCAGCACCATGGCGACGACATTTTTACGGTCCGCGCCCAGCGCCATGCGGATGCCGATTTCGCTGGTGCGGCGGGCAATGTTGTACGCTGTTACCCCATACAGACCAATCGACGCCAGCAAAAGGGCCAGTAGGCTAAAGAGTTCCGTGAGCCGTGCGATCAGACGCTGCTGGTTAAAAACACGATCCACTTGTTCGCTCAAGCTGCGCATATCCGTAATGCTGAGGTTAGGGTCGATGCTGGCCAGGACCCGACGCACTTCGGGCGCGATGTTTTCCGGGGCTCCGGCGACTTGAAACTCGATCATATTGAGAAACTGTGAGTGCACCTCCGCCGTTTGATAGTTAGGCTTCTCAAATGAGACCCGCTGAAAATAGGGGAGAAAGAACATGGGATTCTGCTTGTCGGTCTCCGCGGGATCGCGATATTGCGTGTCCTTCACTACGCCTACGATCTCATAGTCCCCGGCGTGACCGGCCTGAGCGAACCCAAAGTGCCGTCCGATGGGGTCTTCCTTAGGAAAGAATTTACGAACGAAAGCTTCGTCGACCACCGCAACCCGTTGCGATGTGGGTGTGTCCTGTTCGCCAATGGGCCGCCCTTGTAGAACCGGCGTCCCGACCGCCTTGAAGTAGTCAGGACCAACGCGTAGCCAACCCACGCTGATGTCCTGCGTCGACTCCGGGGTGCGGCCCTGGATGAAGACCTCGTCGTTCCAACTGTCCCCATCTTGCGGGCTGTAGAGCGAGTAGCTCATGCTACGTACCCCGGGGATCTGACCCAATCGGTCGCGTAGTTGTTGATAGAGCGCTGGCAGCTGTTCCACCGTGTAGCCGGCGGTTAGGGGATTGAGTTCGACGATAAGCCGCCCCTTCGTCTCGAAACCGTAGTTCAGATGCTCCAGGTTACGCAAACTTTCGGTCACCAGGCCGGCCATGGCCAGCAGTACAAGCGACAGAGATGCCTGCGCGATCACTAGTGATTTTTGCGGCAGGGCGGATTGGTCACGCGTGGAACGGTTGGCGCCACGCAGAGCTTCGGCGGGATCGGAATGGGAGGAAATCCAGGCCGGAGCTATGCCGAAAATTATCCCCGTAACTAGCGAGAGAGCAAAGGCGAAAGCCAGGATTGGCAGCGACGGCGTGGTACTGATGGGGACAAAATTCGACCCGCGAAAGGCAATCAGGAGAATGGCTCGGGTTCCGAAATATGCCAGGGCCACTCCGGCGGCCCCGCCGATGCATGACAGCAGGACGCTCTCGGTGAGCAGGGCACGTATCAAGCGGCCGCGAGTGGCGCCCAAGGCAAGTTGCACGGCCGTTTGCCGATGTCGTGCCATGCCACGAGCGAGTAGCAAATTGGCAAGGTTGGCGCAGGCGATCAACAGCACCAGCGCTGATACAACAATCAGCAGGTAGAGACCGGACTGATAGCGATTCTTCAAGCTGGCGATGCCCGCGCCACCTGGGCCGAGCTTGACGAACTGCTTTGGTATCAGCTCGCGCTCATACGCTGGCAGGCTTGCGGCAACCGTGGGAAGCCACTGTTGCAGCTCAGTGGTGAGTTGCGCTTCCACTTGCGCAGGCTGTGCCCCTGG
Source organism: uncultured Acidobacteriaceae bacterium (assembly GCA_963721155.1). Taxonomy (GTDB): domain Bacteria; phylum Acidobacteriota; class Terriglobia; order Terriglobales; family Acidobacteriaceae; genus Bog-257. The sequence continues at coordinate 17,984 of CAVRID010000018.1, forward strand.
CTTCATGCGGCCAATCAAATAGAGCCAATGTTGATTATCGAGGTGTAACAGCGAGCTCTTCTGCTGCAGTAGCGGCTCAAAGGCGATAGGGATATAGAAGTCCGGAGGATCGACACGCAGGCGGTCCCCAAAAAAACCCGGGGGAGCAATGCCGGCAACAGTGAAAGGTTTGCCGTTGATCATGAAGGTCGCGCCGATCACTGCAGCGTCTAGCCCGTAATGCTGCTGCCACGCGCGGTAGCTCATCACAGCGACTGGTGCGGCGCCCGCCGTGTCATCTTGTGGTGTAATCATGCGTCCGGCGAAGGCGTGAATGCCAAAGGTGGAGAAATAATTCCCGGAGACGAATTCGCTGGGAAACGGTTCTGCGGCAGACTCCGAGCCGCTACGACGCACACTGACTTCAGGCTCGTTCGCCTGGAACGCTGCCATCTCCTCGAATTGTGGCGTATTGGCGCGCAGATGTTGATAGAGTGCGTAGGAGAATTCTCCCCATCCATCACGCTGCAACCCGCCCCAGACGCAGCAGTTGTCGTTGTCGCCGATACGATAGAGCTGAGCGGGGTTGGCAACCGGTAGCGACTTGAGCATTACCGCATTCACGAGAGTGAAGATTGCCGTATTGGCGCCGATGCCGAGCGCCAGTGTCACTACTGCCGTGAGCGTGAAGCCGGGGGACTTTCGTAGTTGGCGAAGCGCGTAACGTAGATCCTGGAATAATCTCGACATTTCCTAAGCTCTCTAAGATGTTGTGAGACGCACGTGAATCGCCAGGGTTTGTCCCTGTAATCGCTTGATAGGAAAGTAGATGCAGTGAGTTATGGTCTGGAGTTCCGATGCTGAAATGTCCAGATTTGTGAGCTTGTGTTCGGAAGTGAACAACCTCCAAAAAACGCGCTTCGGTCATAAAACAGGCGGTGGGAAAGACGGGATACGAGAAGTGTTGTACAGCATTACGGCCGCCAGGAAGCGCGCTCGTTCAAGGGCAGTCAGCACTCCGATTTTCTGCAGTCTGAGGAAGGCGCACTCCTCCACTCGCCCAAAATTCATCTGGCGTGAACCGAACTATCGTTTTGCGGTAAGGGATGCCCGAAGATCGATAGGTTGGGCGCCGTCGAGCGTGATGCCAGTGGTCGGCATTGCGTGCAGGTCGGCGGATGTGGGAGCCATTAGAGACCAGACGAGCAGCACTTTGTGCTGCAGCGTAGCGTAAATAACTTGCGACAAGCGCTGAGCCAGCTCTTCGTTGGACGCGGTCGAGGCTATGGTTCCATTGAAAACCATGAACAGATGATCGGAGATGGAAGCTAGTTCATCGGATCCGATCTCGCCAAATTCGGAGAGGACCTCAAAGCTGGCCGATATATTGTCCACCGCAGTCTTGTCGGTGAGTGAAGAAGGAACTCGCATCGACAGACAAGATGGATCGAGTCCTCGTAGGATGATCGTGGGCTTTACGGTGTGGGCATCCTCGCCAGAGACCCGTTGCGCAATGCGCAGCAGGGTCTTTGAACAAGCGTGCAGAAGTTCATGCTCGCGCAATGCCGTTACGTCGCGCGGCGGATCTTCGTTATCTTCAGCCTGCGAAACCTCCCAACCCTTGGGGATCTCGTACTGTAAGCCCAAGTCTGGATTGCGGTACACTCCGCCGCTGACTCCGCCGGGCGGAATGCTTTCCAAGGCTGGCTTGTCTTTGATGGCTGCAGTGGCCAGCGATGTTGGGACCGTTGGACCCATATACGGGTCGCCTTGCGGTTTTACCGGTTTCCCGTCCACTGTGGTGAGAGTTCCGTCGTCCTGGGTGCAATAGAAATGTGCTTCCCCTATCGCCTGTTTGGCCTTTCGCAGGAAGTCCTGATCGTTGGAAGCCACCAGAATTCTGAGATTGTAGTTATTGATCCTCGCCGAATATAGCGCGGCGTAATTTTCGCCCTTATGATGCACCGAGTAATAGAAATGACCGGTGCTGTGTAGCATGTAATCCGGAATGGGATAACGAAGGCTTCGGCCCGGGTCGCTCCCGGAAGACGCCCAGTTGTTGAATTCTTGCTGTTGCTGCTGTGGCGTCGGCGCTTCCAACCCAGGTCGGGGCTCAATTGCCGTGATGGTAATGGTTCCGGAATGCTTGGTATTCTCGAACCCGAGGGCCAGCAGAGCGTGCTGTCTCTCCGGCATGAGCGGCAACATGATAAGGTGCCCCTGCGCGGTAATCGGAAGATCGAACGCGAATCCGAAGTAATCGCTGGTGTAAGTCGTATTGGAAAGGTGGCCGTTTTCCGGCAGCAATTCCTCGGCAGCGGCGTGAGGGGTGGGCGGCTTAGGTGGAGCGTCGGGATCGATTTCCGGCAGCCTGCATTGCGCGCCCATCGTGGCCATAAAGCAAAACAGCAAGGCAATGCAAAGCACGAGCCGGGTGAGCCCGAGGTTCTTGTCCAACGTTGATTGAATGCGTATGGACATCCAGACGACCCTCCGTCTGGGGAATACTCCACCAGTGGGGATTTGCGTCATCATGGCAGCATTCGCGCGGTTGTGCAAGTCGGATCGGCGGCGATCGCGACGTATGTACCGGTACCCGCTTACAGGGTCGCGCGACTTGTCGGGGCACAAGAAAAGCGTGGAAGAGGCGTCGTTTCCCACGCTGCTGGTGAGGCAATTGTCCCGCTCTGGGGTTACTGGGTGCAACTCGGACTTATCATCTTCAACTGCGCTACTCGTAGATCCAAATACTTGTTGCCGCCGGATTCCGACTTCTCGCCCTGCTCAGTTTTCGCTTCATCCGCGTTCGATCGCGGCTTCTCGTGACCCGAGACACTGACAGTGTGGTTCACATGCTCCGAGAGGTCGACGCTCTTGCTGCTCAACTCCCACATGTTGCCGTTCTTGTCGGTGATGTGGTATCCGCCTTCCTCGGTGCCCTTTTTCAGGCACCCGGTTATGTTCACCATATGGTGGTTGGTCGGCGCATTCTGACTCATTCCTGACTGGTCGTTCTGCATGGTATTGTCCTGCCCGTACAGCAGAAACGGACAAAGGCACAGAAACGCAACAGCTAGCCAGGGAGAGAATTTCGCAGAGAGTGACAGAGGGTGGCGCTCCTTTCAACCCGCACAGATGCGAAAGACAGGCGTTGGGTGTAGCAAAGCGCACACTTTCAGTTTTACGCTTAGTTGGCCAATGATGGCGCGGGCACTGGGACCAAGGTTATGATGCCCTCGCAAGCCGGATGGCCATGAAAACTCTAATTATTGCTGCTGTTCTGATTTTGGTCTGCGCGCTGCTGTTTTTTCAGCCGGGCGGATATCTGGTTGTTAACGACCCGGAGAAGTCGGACGCGATCGTAATGCTAGGCGGTAGTCAGGTTGACGGCCGGTATTGGCGCGCCATGGAATTGCTTCGCCGCGGCTACGGGCAGCATCTTCTGGTCGATGTAGACAGAGGACAGATCTACGGGCAGTCCTACGCGGACCTGGCAGCGAAATTCGTATCCCAGACGGCGGGAGAGAACGCTCCTCAAGTTAGCCTTTGCATGATCGAAGGTGACTCCACCAGGGAAGAGGCCGCTCAGGCAGCAGGATGCCTGGCGCGCTTGCAAGTTAAGATACATTCGGCCGTCTTAGTAACCGACGACTACCATACCAGGCGCGCCCTCTCAATCTTCCGTCACTGTCTACCGCAAATTCACTGGACGGCGGGAGCGGTCAGCAACGACTTCCTTTTCGGCCAACCCTGGTGGAAAAATCGCGAGTGGGCGAAAACTTACCTTACCGAATGGGAGAAGCTGCTCTGGTGGGAATTGTGCGAACGGTGGAAGTACTGAGGGCCATGCGTCCGATTTTAGGAGGCTGTGGCACAAGCGAAAGGCCGGAGCACGGCTGCTCCGGCCAAAGTTAGATTAGAACTGGGTTATGCCTGGCGTCTGCGACGCGCCCAAAGTCCAAGCAGCCCGCTTCCGATGAGCAGCAACGTGCCTGGCTCAGGAGTGGCATACAGGAATTCCTGGCCGTAGCCGCCGGTCGGGGTGACAATCCAAACGCCGGAAAAGTTGATCTTGGACAGGTCAACCGTCTCTGCCTTCGTCAGCCAGTAGTCCACACCCGGCTGGTAGGCGGCGCCAGGATCGGCGCTGGGATCGAAGATGTCCCACACCGCCCAATTGATGTTGCCCCACTGCGACTGGTCAACAACCCGGGTTTGCAGTAGCAGATAGGCGGCTTCTTGATACTTGGTCAGGTCGCCGAAGCGCGTTTGGCTCATGTCGCCGCTGCTTAACTGCGTGATGTCGCCTGCCAGCTATCGCCGACGCTGATGTGATCGTAGAAATCGTCGCACATCATCGGCGTCCATGGACCGTTGTTGACGGTGAGATAGTAAGGATAAGTGTAAACGCCGTTCTGGCTGGCTCCGCCGAGCCCGACGAAATTGACATCGACCGTGGATGCCGACGCGGGCGCGATGGCGAGCAGCAGACCGACGATCAGAGCGAAACTGAAAGCGATAATCTTATGTTGCCGCATGGTGTGTGCCTTTCCCTTTTGGTTTTATTCCCGAAACGCACCGGGGAGGATTTCGGGCACTCGCCTTGTGTAAAGGCACGGGTAATGCCAGTGCGAATTTCCCGTTATCTCGCACTATCGTCGTGGGATACGGTGTGACCTTCCAAGCAGGCGCCTGACTAGCTGCAAAAACTTGCAGACTAACGGCGAAGGGTTATGGGTGGGGGTCAGAAGCAGTTTCCCGATTTAGAGGCTACGCATCGTTTTTCCGTGAACCGGAATGTGCCCGGGTTAACGAAATGCGCCGTCCGGGTTGTCTGTAGTCAGACCAACTGTGTCTTGCGTACTTGTCGCTGAACTCAGCGGGCATTTTCCTTGAACGCATTGTGGCGGAGTGACCGCTATAATGTAACCTTCATGATCGGCATCGTATACGCTGCGGTTGCATATGTGCGCAGCCCGGCAGGGATTTTCGTGGAAGAGCTGCGCCGCGAGTTGCATCCAGCGCACACTCATGCCGACGCCCACCTAACCGTGCTGCCTCCGCGGCCATTGCGCGGCACCGAACAGCAGGCGTTGCGTGTGCTGACCGAGGTGTGCCAGTCGGTCCGAAGCTTCGAAGTCACGATGGGCGATGTGGAAAGCTTTGTCCCGGTTACGCCCACCATCTTCCTCCGCGTGGCGCGTGGCGCATATCGAATGCGCGAATTTCACGATCTGCTCAATCGAGACGCGCTGCAATATGAAGAGCCTTGGCCCTACATGCCGCATCTCACCGTTGTGAAGGCGGACACGGTAGAGGAGGCCAAGAAGGTGGAAGTCGTCGCTCGCCAGCGCTGGAGCGCCTACACGGACTCGCGTACGGTGCGGATCGATTCGCTCACGTTTGTGAAAGGGAATGGCGAACGCTGGATTGATTTGGCTACCTTGCCATTAATTGGCGTGCCAGTACGATAGTTCTGAGGATAAGCAAAGCGGAGTCGGCGAAGGATTCTTGGGGTGGGTGGAGGGATTCGAACCCTCGACAGCCGGAGCCACAGTCCGGAGTTCTACCACTGAACTACACCCACCGTATCCAAAAATTATAACATTCGGCAGCTGCGCGGTTTTTGAGTATCCAGCACGCTAGCGCTGTTTTCGCAGCGCTCAGACAGGTCGAAATCGTGTGCGGTTCAGTTCTCGGAGCAGCCGCCGCCCATCATGCAGCAGTTACTCTGCCCACAACCCGCCGCCGACGCGCTGCTTTTCGTGTTGACGGCAAACGTCGAGAGTTGGGGTTCGAGTTTGCCAGTGTGGCAGCTGGGACACTCGGCTTTCTGATCGCCGAAGAGGATGGCCTCGAACTTATGTCCACACTGCTCACAGCGGTATTCGAAAATCGGCATCGTCACTCCAATCAATTTCCGGGAAACGTTGAGTCGCACAAAGGCAAACTTGCTCATCCGAATCGCCGGGATGATAAAACCATTATAGATGCAGGAACCTAATCCCATCTCGCAGGGAGCAGGGCTCGGGCAGCAATCGTCCACGAGCAATGCGGCGCTGCCATTTCCTGCGACAACTCGCGAGCCGGATTTTTTTGGCGAGCCCTTCCGCCCGCGGCGAGCATTTCGCGGAGGCCACGCCCAGACCATCGCAGGTAATTTTCTTCCACGTCGCAACCAACTGCCTCGGCCAGAAAACCGCCTATTTCAGGTCGAGCCCAATGTTCAGGTTCGCTGTGAGTGCCACTGGCAGGCGAATCGCAGCAGCGCCATGACACTTGTCATCGTGCACGGACTCGAGGGCTCCAGCGAATCTGGCTATGTGATTGGCACCGGCAGCAAGGCCTGGTGCGCTGGGATGAATGTAGTCCGAATGAATATGCGGAACTGTGGCAACACCGAGTCGCTGGGTGCGACGCTCTACAACTCCAGTATGTCTGACGATGTAGGAGCGGTAGCCAACGCGCTGATTGCCGAGGACCGCCTGCAGCAGGTGGCATTGGCAGGCTTTTCCATGGGTGGAAACCTGGTGCTGAAGCTTCTGGGAGAGTGGGGCGAGAGTGCGCCGCCGCAGGTCGTGGCCGGAATTGGCGTATCGCCGTCGATGGATCTTGCGCCTTCGGCCGATGCGCTGCACGATCGTGCGAATCGCATTTACGAAATGAAATTTCTTTGGGGTCTACGCCGGCGAATGCAACGCAAGGCGGCGTTGTATCCCGGCGTTTACGACCTGCGCTATTTGCGCGGCCTGCGCAGCTTGCGCGACTTCGATGACCAGATCACCGCCCGCTACTGCGGCTTTCGCGACGCTCAGGACTACTACACACGCGCGTCGGCGTCGAATGTGGTTGACCGCATCGCGGTTCCAACGCTGATCTTGCATGCCGAGGACGATCCCTTCATCCGCATCCTACCTGCGAGCCGCGAGAAGCTGTTGCACAATCCGCATATCACCTACATCGAAACCGAGCACGGCGGACACTGCGCCTTCCTCGCGGACGCCAACGGCTACGATGGCCGCTGGGCCGAGCGTCAGGCGATTGCGTTTCTGCAGCGCGTGCAACGGGGAGAGCCGATCAGTCTGCTTTGAAGGGGCGCACCTTCAGGTGCGCGTCGTGAATCTTTTATTTTTGGCATCCCGAACCGACTTTTAGTCGGTGAGGGATCCGCTTTTCTTCAGGGACGGCATAGTTCGCTCACTCTTTAAAGTCGGTCCTGCCTGCCAATCGTTGCCCTGATTTGCGATAATGAATTGGCGAGTCGCCGCGCGTGCTACGCCGCGACCGTCCTGTGGGCCCGTAGCTCAATCGGATAGAGCATCAGCCTTCTAAGCTGAGGGTTGCTGGTTCGATTCCAGCCGGGCCTACCATCTCTTCCGCCGCTACGGTGTTGGCTCGATCGTGACTTGGGGCGCGCGGCAATCACGCAGTCCTGAGCCACATTGGCGATACTGCAAGTCTTTCGTCAGGCACGCTTCGATGGCGACGAATTCCGTCCCACTACATGACACGCGAAAGTCGCCAGCCGGCACGTGGTTCGCGGCAGCGAACTTCTGCTCGATCTCAGACGGACTGACTTGGAAGGCTTGGCCGGGCGCGCGATACTCCGGCGGGACTTGTACCTCCCGAAATGCCTTTTCAATGTCGGCAAAATAATCCTGCGCCGGCAGCCCGCTGCAAGTGCCGTGCGTTGCCCATTCATGCTGAATGAGTCCGCGAGCCGGCATGATCGCTAGCATGTGCTGGACGGTCTGCTGCGCAACAGGCTGCGCCGGAGCGCAATCCTGCGGGTAGGAGCCACTGTCGTTCTCCGGCCAGAGGCCATGGACGACGAAACCAAAGTGCCGCTTGGGATCACACTCGCTCGACGACGCATTGCTTGTGTGGGTGGCGCAGAACTCGGGCGCCCAGGACAGCGTGAGCAGATAGTAGTCGAATTCGCCCGGTGTGTTGTCAGCCGAGCTTGCTGTCCCGTGACGGTGCTTGGCACATGCGGTGGCTGTGAGCAGACAGCTCACCAGCACAAGAACGATGAAGACGGCTAGCGTTCGAGACATGTTGGACATGGTATCGCATGGCGGGATTGCCTTCGTCTACTCATTACGCAGAGCAACCATCGGGTCCACCCGCGTTGCCCTCCGAGCGGGAACATAGGAAGCGGTAGTGGCGATTGCCGCCAGCAGAATGGCTACACAGGCGAAGATGATCCAATCGCTCGAGTTTATGCCGTAGAGGAGGCTGGCCATGACTCGCATCGAGGCCAAGCCCGCGACCAGGCCGATGCCAACTCCCGCGGCGGTGGCGACCACTCCCTGGCGAACAATAAGCCGCAGAATGTCTTCGCGTTGCGCACCCAGGGCCAGACGAATACCAATCTCGCGTGTGCGGCGCAGGACGGAGTACGAGATCAGCCCGTACAAGCCGATCATCGCGAGCGCCAAGGCAAGGGTGGCGAAGGCGCCGATCAGGTAAAAGGGATAGCGCCGCAGGAAGACGGCGGGTGACTGATTGACGACTTGCTCCATCGGCAGCGGTTGCACGATGGCCAGTTGCTGGTCCAGTTCGCGCAGGGTTGCCCGAGCGACGCCGATCATACCCGCCGGGTCCTGTGTGCTGCGAACGACGTATGCCAGGAAAACCGTGTATCCGGAATTCTGGTCCAGCGGAAAGTACATGACCGGCGGTGGCAGCGAAGCCAGACTGACTTCAGCCACATCGCCAACGACGCCGATAATCTGGCGGAATTGCTCATTGGGCGAAAACGTCAGCCGTAAGCGCTGGCCGATAGCATCGCGCCCGCCAGCGTAACGTTTCACCCAAGCCTGGTTGACGACCGCGACCAGCGGCGAGTCCTGCGTGTCCGATGCTGTGAACGACCGGCCTGCAATGAGCGGGATCTTCATCACCGCAAAATAGTCTGCGCCCGCGCGCCTGCTCACAGACTCCTCTTCCTGACCTTCCCCGGCAGCGCGGCCTTCCAACACGAAGCGGTTCCTGCTGCGGTTCTCCGTGACCGGCAGGCCGCTAGCCGCCGACGCTCCTTGCACTCCGGGCAAGCTGCGAAGCCGATCGACAAACTCATGTTCGAAGCGGAGACCGTTGGGATTGGCGAATGGCCATACCTTTGCCGTCGGATAAGACAAACCAGGAAGATTGACGCCGAACGTCAACAGGTGTTGCGGATCGAAGCCCGGGTCTTGTTGCATCAGTTTGCGGAGGCTCTGCAACATCAGCCCGCCACCCACCAGCAGGACCATGGAAATCGCGATTTCGCCAATCACCACGGCGTTGCGAAGCCGCGCGTGAGCACTACTCGTCCCGCCCCGCGATTCGTCCTTTAATACTTCGCTCAAAGGAGTTTGCGGAACAGTCATGCCAGGGCCCACTCCGAATAGAATTGCCGTAAGAATGGTGATGCCACAAACGAACCCCAGCACCGGAAGGTTGATGCCGGCATCGGCAAGGAACGGCATCGATTGAAGCTGTTCCTCGGGGATTGCGCCAATTAGCAGACGCACGCCCACAATCGCACCCAACACCCCGAGGATTGCGCCCAGAATCGAAAGCAGCAGGCTTTCCGTAAGCAGTTGGGCCAGCAAGTGGAAGCGGTTTGCGCCCAGCGCCGTACGCACCGCAAATTCCCTACGCCGATCAATGGCGCGAGTCATCAACAGATTGCCAACGTTGGCGCAGGCGATCAGCAGAACAAAGCTCACTGCGCCAAACAAAATCAACAGCAGCGGCCGAATGTTGCCGACAATTTCGTCCCGCAACATTCCTACAGTGACGAAGACGGAAGCGTTTTGTCGTGAATATTCACGCGCCAGTTGCGCGGTGATACCTTCCATCTCCGCGCGCGCCTGCTGGAGGCTGACGCCCGGCGCAAGCCGGCCGATCACGTTTAGCCACCGTGCATTTCGAGCAGCTGCGGTGTATGCGTTGATGTGCAACGGGAACCCAAAGCAGTGCCGATCCCTCGGGCGCAAATTCGAAGTCGCGTGGCAAGACGCCGACCACCGTGACTGGCTTATTGTCCAGGCGAATGGTGCGCCCAATGATGTGTGGATCGGCAGCAAAGTCACTTCGCCAGAAACCATAACTAATGATTGCTACGGTCGGGCCAGAACCCTCAGGCAGGTCCTCGCCGGCAACAAAATCGCGGCCCAGCAGAGGCCTCACGCCCAAGGTGGAGAAGAAGTCTGGCGTCACCATGACGCTGAAAACCGTTTTGGGGTCGCCATTTCCTGTCAGGATGAAGCTGTCATCGAAAAATCCCGCCAGCGACTCAAAGCTCTTTGCGGTGCGTTTCCAGTCCTGGTAATCAGGATACGAGGAAGCGTAGCTGCAGCAGGGAAGCTGGCGGCGGTTCTCGCCAAGCGTCACCAATCGGTCGGGCTGTTTATAGGGCAAAGGACGCAGGAGCGCCGGATACAGAACCGAGAAGATCGCCGTATTGGCGCCAATCGCCAGAGCCAACGTAATTGTCGCGGCAGTGGTGAAGCTGCGACTCTTACGCAGCATTCGTAGTCCGTAAAGGAAGTCTTGTTTCAGCGTTCCCATGAATTACAAGTTCATCCTACCGCCTTTAGGGCATGACAGAGCCGATGCTAATTCACGCTTGTGACGCGCTGTAATCGTAGCAGACGTGAGATTGGCGACCGCGCATCGTTATGCGCTTGGCTCTGTTTCATATCCGTGCCCAGGCTGCATTTGGGGTATGATGCATCAGTTCCATGTCTCCAAAGCAGAAACCGTCATCCACACACGAGGAGCGGCGGAAGTTCGGCCAGTCTCGCCGCGACGAAGTCAGCCGTGTCAGCCAGGGTGACTGGAACCCCAAGCGCCGCGACTTTGGTGTTGTGGACCTGCTACGCAAAGCGCAGCGCGGTCGTATATCCAACCTCTTGCCTATCAAGTTTGCACGCATGGCAGCTTCGCCGTTCGGGTTCTACCGCGGGGCCGTTCCAGTGATGGCCGCAGACCTCGCCAAGTTGGAGAACACCGGCATTCAGTCGCAAATCTGCGGGGACGCGCACGTGCGAAACCTGGGAGCGTTTGCCGGCACGGATGGGCGCCTTATTTTCGACATCAATGACTTTGACGAAACCATCCGCGGGCCTTGGGAATGGGATGTAAAGCGCATGGCCGCCAGCTTAATGCTGGCTGGCCGCGAAGCCAACAATACCGAGAAGGAATGCAAAGAGGCGGTACTGGCCTTCGCGCACAGCTATCGCGAATCGATGCGCCACTTCTGTGAGATGACGGTGCTTGACCTCGCGCGCTACAAGGTTTTCCGCCACTTGAACATTTCGCCGGTGTTGGCTGTCCTCCGCAAGGCTGAGCGCGCAACCCCCCAACACAATCTCGATCAGTTGACCGTACGGCAAGCTGGCAAGCATCGCTTCCGCGAGCAGAAGCCGTTGCAATTTCACCTGCCGCGTCGGACTGCGGAGGAAGTTGTTGCCGGATTGCGCAGCTATATCGAGACTCTCTTGCCGGAGAGGCAAGAGTGGTTTGCGCAGTACCATGTCGAGGATGTCGCTTTTCGAGTGGTCGGAACCGGCAGCGTCGGCATACGCGACTATATCGTTCTAATGTTCGGACGAACGGCGAGCGATCCGCTGTTTATTCAGATCAAGGAAGAAGACAACTCGGCCTATGCTCCCTACTGTCCGGAGAGCCGCGTTCCGATGAACCAGGGACAGCGCACGGCCCAGGGACAGCGCGCCATGCAAGTGCAATCCGACATTTTTCTGGGATGGACGTCCATTGCCGGACGCGATTACCTGGTTCGCCAGTTGCGCGATCACAAGGCCGGCATCGAGAACGAAGATCTGGAAGGTAGTGGATTGGTGCAGTATGCGCGGGTTTGCGGGGAACTGCTCTCCAAGGGACACGCCCGCTCGGGCGACTCATGCGCGATCTCGGGATATCTCGGCAACAGCGACAAGTTCGATAAGGCGATGGTTGAGTTCGGCGTCGCCTACGCCGATCAGAGCACCAAAGATTACGACGAGTTCACGCGAGCTATTCGCGTTGGCCAAGTAGCCGCGGCGCCGCCGGTGTCTCGCCCCGCGAAACAAAGACGCAGAAGAGCAAAGGCCTAGCTGTCCATTTAGTGGGACGGGCTGCCAAAGTCGGCCACGCCTACCCGAACCACGGTGTGTGGACGAAACGATGTTTGCGATGGTTCGCTCTTGTCCTTGGGCGCAGTGGGCGGCGGAATCTCCGCCCAGATGCCATAGACGCGGTTGTTCAGCGCCGCAATTCCGATGTAGTCTCCCAGGAATTCCTCCCGCCGCGTGACGAATGCATCATGGGTCCACGCATAATTCGTAAAGGTGCGACCGCCATCAACCGAACGCGCCAGGGTGACAGTAGTTTTTTGATTGTCCGGATCGAGGCGCCGATCGTAGAAGATCGCGTTTGCTGCGCCGGTCGCAGGATCGACCGCCAGCCATTGGAAGAACTGATCGGTGCCGTCGTGAACGGAATTCGAGTTCACGCGTACCACATTGCTCCACGACTTGCCTCCATTGTCCGAGGTCGCGCAGAACACGCCGATGTCGCCGTCACGATAATCACTCCAAGTGACATAGAGAAGCCCCTTGCGGCCGTGGCGCGGATCGATAGCGATCTGGGGAAAGCCGTTCGCGCGGTCGAGTCCGTTCAACGCAAAATAAAGCGGCGCTGTTTTGAGGATGGGGTGGCTCTTAGAAAATGTCTTGCCACCGTCATGCGAGGAGGCCAGCACGATGGAATCGCCGTCGGCCCAAACCACGTGCACGGTACCGTCCGCGGCGACCGCTCCGGTGAAGCCTTCGACCGCGCCGTTGTCGTCACGCGGCAGCCCATGATGCGTGCTGATCTCAATTGGAGCCGACCATGTCAGGCCGCCATCGCTGGAGCGCGAGAAAAGGATTACAGACTCGTCGATTCGGAACTCGGTCCAGCCTACATAGAGGTTGCCGGCGTATTTGCTATTGGTGTTGTCAGCGACGATATATGGTTTGTCCTCGAAGGGAATACCCGGCTTAGTAGGCTGCGAGATGACGGCGTGGGCCTGCGCGTCCCAGGTGGCGCCGCCATCGGCCGAGCGACGCACGAAGATGCCGTTGCGCGTGGCGCCGCGAGCCCAGTAATTATCGGTGCCGAGTTTGTCGAACGCAATGTAGCAGAGGATTGCCGCGCCATGCTTGTCGTAGGTAACGGAGACGTCGCCTGACACTCGATAGTCAGCGGGCGCCGTGCCGGTCGCCACCTTCCACGAACTACCGCCATCCCGCGAGAAAGCCACCGTAGCCGGAACCTGGTAGGCGGCTATAACCCGCGAAGGATTCATGGAGCTTACCGCAATGGAAGGCTCATTATGGAAACCGGCCTCAGGCGTCAGGGTGACGATCACCAGTCCCGGAGCAGGAGGAAGTTGCATCGTCCCTGGGCTGGTTGATGGCGCCGGCGGTTGTTGCGCCCGGGCCGGTAGCGGCATATAAGACTATGCCCGCGATAAATAGAAAGATAAGCGCGCGACGTTCGGTTCCCATCATGATGATTTGATTTTTTGCTTGCGGCATTGCTTGCAGACTGCATTCCGATTACACACTGAATGTTGTTGGATTTCAAAAACGAGTGAAACCAATTTTCATCTTAGCGGGTAATCTCTGGGCGCTTGTGCAGCTTCGCCTGACAACGCGTTAAACTGTGGTTGCCATGACCTTGTTCGAAGCTCAACCTTATGATCCGACGCGCGCCCGGAAAAAACGTCAGCTGATTTTTGCGATCGTCGGCGCCGTCATTGTGATCGGAATCCTGTGGTGGATATTTCGCTTCTGGCCCGAAGAGCATGTCGTGAACCAGTTCTTCGACGCGCTCCAGCAGCAGAACTACGAAAAAGCCTACAGCGTATGGATGCACGACCCGGAATGGAAGCAGCATCCCAACAGGTATTCACGTTACCCGTACAACGACTTCCTTAAGGATTGGGGGCCGAGCGGCGAATGGGGCATCATCAAGAGCCATCACATCGATGGCGCGGCGGTGCCAAAAGGCTACAGCGGTTCCCCGTTTGCAACCGCTAGTGGCGTGGTCGTAGTGGTCACGGTCAACGATAGGATTAGCGACAAGGCGCACATCTGGGTGCAGAACGACGACAAGACATTAGGGTTTTCTCCATATTAGCTGTGAGATGTTCTTCTCTCTGCTCTCTTTCTTCTTGATCCCACCAAGAAGGGATTCGCGAGTCTGTCCCCGGTTTCCCATTGGACGCATGACGACTCAAGCGTAGGGATCAATCTGCTTGTCACTTCCCCGGGCGGCACAGGTCACTGACAAGGCACCGGACACAGAGTGAAATCCTTTTTAGGTGTCTGAGGAGCAGGCATCCGGCCTTTCTCACGCCTACGTCGTCGAGTCCGCGCGAGAAACAAGACCCTCGAACTTCCTTCCTCCAGGTTTCCAACTGCGCCTGCCCAGGGGCCGTTTCGTTCTTCCCGATGACAGGGAGGTGAGACCAATGCGCCACAAACAGCAAGCTTGCAGCATGCTACTCCTTACAGCCTCGCGCACGATGATGGCTGTCCTGACGATAGCGACCGTGTTTACGCTGACGGTTGGCTTAGCGCAGTCGCCGCAGGCCCAGAACTCCTATGCCCGCGTTGAGTCCAAACCATCGCACACGCAAAACTCCAGCCAAGCCGCCCGCGTCTTTCCTCGGCTGAGCCTTGGTACTGGTCGCGAAGTCGTGTATGTCGGCGTGTTTCTCCCCGACGCAATATTTCGAGGGACATCGAAGTTTAGCCGTTTTCTTGACGCGATGAACGTGCCTCGTCCAGACGCAGGGCCGCCGGTAGGTTCATCGGAGCAAGCTGCAAGGCAGAGTGGCGTTCCCCCGTGGATGCTCTCTTGCAACCAGCGGGTCGTAGACGATATTGAGCCACCGGCCCATGCAATCGCGCTGGCGGAAGGGCATTCCCCGGCGGGTAACATTCGCGATGCGGTTGTTTCCTTCGTTTACGGCCCGTCAAGAGTATTGCGGACACCGCAACGCCTGACCACCGACTCCCGACAGCGCGTCATTCTCAGCGATCCCGGCATTCCCGCCGTCCACGTACTGGACCCCAAGAGAAAAACCTCCTTCAGCATTCTCGGCGGCCAAGGTCGACGGCTCCAGTCGCCGACCGGAGTTGCCGTAGATGGGGAAGACAATATCTACGTTGCCGATGCCAAGCGTGGAATGGTTTTGGTGTACGACCGATACGGAAAGTTCGTCCGCTACATCGGGAGCTTCCACGGAGAGAACATTTATCAACGCCCAACCGGAATCGCGATCGACCGTAAGGCGGGCCATTTATATCTTGCCGACGGCCCTCGTCATCTTATTTTCGTGCTTGACCTGGAAGGCAATCTCCTTAAGCGTGTGGGAAAAAAGTCGGACGATACTGGCAGCGGAGGATTGAAGCGCAGGAATAATCCTGGACTGGAAGGCTTTAATTATCCAACGGAGATTGCGGTGAGCGATCGCGAAGTTGCGGTTCTGGATACGGCCGGAACGCGGGTTCAAATCATGGACTTGGAGTGCAACCTCCTTGGAAGTTTCAGTGTACTGAATGCTTCCTACCGGGAGGCTGACAGGGAAGACGGGCTGGGGCTGGACAATGAAGGCAACGTCTATGTTTCGGACGCTGGCACCTCTGAAGTCAGGATGTACAACGAAGAGGGCCGGCTTGTGGCTTCCTTCGGCCAGGCGGGCTCCCGGATGGGCGAGTTCAGTGCTCCGAAAGGATTGTGGATCGATGCAAGCAACCGTCTCTACGTCGCCGATACCGAGAACGCTCGCGTCCAACTCTTCCAATTGACACTCGGGAACCGAAGCGATTGGAGCGTTGGGTCAGGCAAATAAACTCGTTCGCCCCTTCATTCTCACATGGTCCACGTGATGTGCTCGATTTGATTGGTGATTTCCTCGGCTGGCGTCTCCGGCGCGAAGTGCATTGGTTTGCCGATCACGACCGTCAGCTCGCCGGGACGCGCAATCTTGTGGCCGGCCATCTTCATCTCGTATAGGCCGTCAATCCGCATCGGAACGACCGGAATATTCAGCCGCGCCGCCAGCATGCCGACACCCAAGCGAAATGGACAGGCCTTGCCATCAGGCGTACGCACGCCTTCGGGATAAACCAGCACGCTGTAACCTCGATCCACCGACTCACCAGCGTAGGCAAAACTCTCGCGCACACCCGATTGCTGTGGCAGCGGAAAGACATTGAACAATGCTACAACCAGGTAGTATCCCACTTTGTAAGACAGGCGACGAAACGGAGTCCAGGTCTGCGGCGGCCGCCACATCTCCCATAGCATCTCTCCCCACATGCCGACCGCCAGCTTGTACCGCATGCCGGGTGGAAGCGCAATCAAGGCGAAGCCAACGTCGATGTAGGTAACGTGATTGCAACTAATGAGGAATGGCCCGTCGATGCCGCGAAGGTGCTCGCGACCAACGATTTTCGGGTGCGCCATGATCATGGTTGCCGGCCAGGTGAGCAGGTAGTAGATGAAGCTGCGAATCCAGGTTATGGGCCAGCGCTGTGCCCATCGCGGATAACGGTATCCGCTCTGCAGGGACTTCTGAGGCTCATGCAGCAGACGCTCGAGATCGCCAACCGTGCTGACGCTGGTGAAGTTCGCTTCGTTGAGATCGATCTGATAACGGTCTTCCAGCGCGCTCATCAGTTCGACGCGATCCATCGAGCTCAGGTTGAGGTCTCCGTCGAGCTTGGCATCGGGCGTAAGCGGGCCAACGCTCCGTCCGGTGACGCGAGAGATCAGGTCGGCCAGGGCACCCTGCGGGATGCGCGCTGCCCCCGCACCCGAGATGAAATATTGCTGCACCGCCTGCTGGATCGCCGCGATCTGCGGCTTTTGCGTGGGCGTGCGTGGGAAGTCCTGGTCGGGCCACACAAACCAGCGACGCATCTGCTGATACTCCGCCAGCTGTTGGTTAGCGTGCCTGACCACCGACTCCGGATCGGCGGAGTCGCGCAGGATGAGTACAGCGCAAGGCTCGGCATTGCCACCCTCCTCCACGCCGACGACCACACAGTCACGTGTCGCGGGCTGCTGGCGCAGCGCGTTTTCCAAGTCCTCGGGATAAATGTTCATCCCTTCGCGCGTAACGATGACATTCTTCTTGCGGCCCTTGAAATAGAGATTTCCTTCGGGATCAAGCTCGCCGAGATCGCCAGTGCGAAACCAGCCTTCCTCATTCAATACCGGCTGCAATTGCTTTCCTTGCCAATAACCGGCGGCGACATTTGCGCCGCGTACCAGAATCTCGCCGCCTTCGTCGAGTTTGACCTCGCGGCCCTCGAGCACCTTGCCGATCGAGCGTTTGCCGGTATGAAAAGGGTGATTCAAGGAAATCAGCGATGTTGTTTCGGTGAGGCCGTAGCCCTGAATGACGACGAAACTGAGCCGCCGCCAGAACTCTTCGGTCTCGGCGTCAAGGGGGGCGCCTCCCGAAATGAATGCCCAGAACTTCCAGCCGAATTGATTGTGAATCTTCCGGAAGCGCCACCAGCGCCGCACGAAGTGCTGGTCCTTCGCGGCGGAGAATTGGCATTGAAACCACTCCTGCCGGCGGGCCGCTTCAAGATCGCGGAGGAGTTTGTCCTGTAGCGACTCCATCAGGCGGGGAACCGCAACTACCACCGACACGCGCTCCCGCTTGATGACCTGCAGAACTTCCGTCGGGTTCAGCGTGTCCTGAAAAAGCACTGTGGCGGCTAGCAATTGCGGCAGGAAGATCCCGAGGAATTGCCCAAAGACGTGGCTTAGCGGAAGCAGATTCAAGAAACGCAGCGGATGAAAGATGCGTTCGTAGCGAAGGTACTTCGCAATCTCGCGCTCCAGCGGTTCGAGGTTAGCCAGAATGTTCCCATGGGAGATGACGACGCCGCGCGGCTCAGCGGTTGTGCCCGAGGTGAAGACGATCTGCACGATGTCGTCGCGTGTGAGGGACGGCGGAACGACGGGATCGGAAGACCGACCGGCGATCTGCTCACGCAAAGTTTCCAGATTGATCTGGGCGACGCCGGGGATGTGATTCTGGATTGAGCCAACACAGAGCTTGGCATCTACTTGTTGGGCGACACGCTGGGCGAAATCCGGGGCCGCGATCTTGTCGATGGGAACGACGATGGCGCCACGGAGCAGGCATCCGAAAAATGCAACCACCCATTCAGCGCAGTTCTCGCCCCAGATGAGGACCTTGTCGCCGTTTCCTATGCGGCGCTGTTCAAGCTCGCGCGCCAAGCGGTATGAATTGCTCAGCACATCGCCATAGGTCCATCGCTGCATACGGTAGCCGCGATGGTGAACGTAGGCCGCCTCGCGAGCGTGGCGGCGAAAGTTGTCGAGGTACTCCAGGATGGTGGTTCGTGCCATCTGCTGACAGTTTAACTGGTCGAGGGAGGAGCGGGAGCAGCGGCGTAAGCGCCTCCTTCAGTGGACCAGGGGTCTTACGTTGCAATGGGAGGCCGCAGCCATTGGGCAATGTTCCCTTGCCTAGGAGAGCGGGGTTCGGCAGGCGTATGACAAATACCTACTAAATCATATATATTTGTCGATTTGATATGTAGTTATCCGCAAAAACAAAGGACGCGCTCGCTTGAGATCTCGATCTGTGGTCCTCCTCATCTGCCTCCTGCCGGTGGTTGCTACGCTGTCGTTTGCCCAATCGTTTCTCGACGATTACTTTGCTCGAGTGGCCCGCAATCAGGAAGAACAGCCGCACTGGATCACTCCGATCGCGACGATCACGCCGCGCCTGGAGCAGGAGTTTCGCTATGACATCTTCTGGCAGGGACACACCGGCGGCCCCACTGCCGAGAACTACGGCGGCGGTAAGGGGCTGGAGCTGATTCCGGCAAACAATGTTGAAGTAATCGTCAACCTGCCGCCCTACATCGTGCATAACAATCCCAAGCAAGTGGATGGCTGGGGCGACGAATCCTTTCTAGTCAAGTATCGTTTTCTGGCCAAGAATGAGGAAAACGGCAATTACATTCTCACGGCGTTTCTGGGCTGGTCCATCCCGACCGGCACGTACAAGAACGGCTCGCCTCACGCGGTAATCACGCCGACGCTGGCATTTGGAAAAGGCTGGGGCCAATTCGATATTCAAACTACTGCCGGCATCGCTCTGCCCACGGGCGACAGCGAGCAGCTCGGCCAGCCGGTCACCTGGAATTTGACGGCCCAATATCGCGTGCTGCGCAAGATATGGCCGGAGTTGGAAATGAATTCGACTTTCTATCACCTCGGCCCTAATGATGGGAAGCAGCAAGTGTTTCTCACGCCGGGTGTGGTCATCGGGAAGGTCCCACTATGGCGGCGACTGGGATTGACCGTCGGCAGCGGTGTCCAAATCGCAGCCAGTCACTTCCATACCTACAATCACGGCTGGATTCTCACCACTCGTCTGCCGTTCTGATGCCTGCCGCGGCTTTTGACGTCTAGAAGATTTTTAGGGTTGGCCGCGTTTTCCACCTTCTCAATCACCACGATCGCCATCCACTCGTTGTTGCGATTCAGGTAGCGCACCGTTCGCCCGCCGAGGATATTTGCTATTTGTTGTGGAGGCAATTCCTCGTGATAGTCGAAGAACCGCTCCTGAAGCCTCTGTCCGAAAGGCAGGCTGCGAAACAAAGGGTAGGGAGGCTGCCACTTGGTTGGAAACAACAGCGCGACGTCGAACTGATCGGTCGCTTGCGCGGCCCGCTCAACTTCAAGCGCTGAGAAGTTCTCGATGGGGACGACTGCGAGCGGGTGCTGAACGTAGCCCAGAAACGGGCGCGAGAGTTCATCGGTAGCTGGCCATGCGGTGAGAACACGCGCGTGCGGGAAGCGCGCAGACAATTCATCGGCGGCCTGTTTGTGGACTATGACGTAGTCACGGTAGAGCAGCGTATCTTCAGGAGCGATCCGATACGGTGGCGGAGTCAGCAACGCGAAAATGAAAGCCGCGCACGTAAGCGCGATCCACCACGGCCAATGCCGCGTGCGACGCCACAACGTGGAAACGCAAATCAGAATGACTAATGGCAGGGCGGGAAGCATGTAGCGAGCCAGCACAGCGCCTCCGAGCGCTGACAGAGCCACAACGTGCGCCAGGATGACAACTCCGAAGACGAGCTGCGCATTGATAGGAATGCGGGGGCGAAGCGTGCCATCGGACTCGCGTAACGGGGGCAGGCTCATGGCGTAAGCTGCCGCAAGGGTGAGCACGAACAGGTTCAGGTAACCCAGGGAATGCCAGAGCCGCACTACGATGGCCAGAAGGATACGAAGCGGGCTGAGCGTGGCCTGCAGGTTGTAGCGCAGGTACTCAGGATTGCCCAAGTAGAAGCCGGTTCGGTGATGATGGTAGATAAACCAGAGTGCCAGCGGCGCCAGGCACAGCAGAAACGAGAATGATGCCAGCGGTCGTCGCTTAAACAGGCAGAGGGTTTCGCCTCCATGCGCGCTGCTTTGCAGCACCGGGCACAGCAACTCCCAGGCCAGCAGTGCCATAGGCGTTACGATGGCGGTCTCTTTCGCGAGAGGCGCCAGAGCGAAAAACACGATTGTGGCCAGCGGTCGTCTCTCCACGTACATGGCGAGTCCCCATAGGGTCAGCGCGGCAGCCATCATATCGAGATGAGCCAGCGAACTCTGCGCAAAAAATACGGAGTAAACCGCCGTGCAAAAGACAGTTGCGGCCGCGACCTGCTCATTCGCCACATTGCGCGCGAGTCGCCAAAGCCCCAGAAGGGCAAATGCGGCGATCAACAGCATTGCAGTTCGCGTCACTGCCGGGGTGAAGCCACTAAACTTCCACCAGAACGCCAGCCACAGCATTACCAATGGAGGATGGGCGTTGGAGAGCGTGGTGTGAGGAATCAGCGAGTCAGTGAGTAAAAGATCGCGCGCCGCTGGAATGAAGTAGCCGGCTTCATCCCAGAAATACGGCAGGCGAAGGAGCGGCGCATGCGTGACAAACAGGAAGGTGAAGATAAGCGCGTAGGCGAACAAATACTCGCGCAGGCGGGATACGCCTTGAAGAATTCGTGTCTGGAAAGACATGCTTCTAGTGAACCGGTCCGGTTCCTGGTCCCATGCGCGGATCCAGCTTGATCTCGCCGAAGGTGTTCTCGTAGTTCACCAGATTTTGCTGCAGGATGGTGTACAACGCCTTCGCCTGCTGCGGGCTCAAATAAATTCCCTGGAAGTTACGTACATCCACACGGATTTCGTTCTGCTGTTGCAGAGTGCCAAATATCAGGAAAAAGTCCCACACGTTTACCCGTACTTGGACACTGTTGGCGTAGCTCTCGCGGTAGTCGGGAGTGTTGGTCAGTTGAATCGATGGCTGGGAGGGAGGATTCGACATGGTGACCTCGAAAAGCAGTTGTCAGTTGCCAGTGACCAGTCGTCGGTGATCAGACCAAGCCACCCGAAACGGCCACTGGCAAGCGGAAATCGCAGTGTAGCAGAACAGCAGCCGGTAGTCAGTTGCCGGCTGCCTGTGAGGAATTATGGGGCGACTTCGACCCTGATAAGTGGATGCGGGAAGGCAGCGGCTAGCGACAACTGCAAAAAAAAGGCGGCCCCCAAGGGAGCCGCCGAAGTAACGCAGAGCTTAACTGCTTAGAAGGTGATCTTGCCGGCGAACTGAATGATTCGTCCCGAAGGCAAGCCTGGGAAGAACGATCCGTACGGGCCAGTTGGCGGCGCCGTCGTGACCTGCGGCTGACCAAAGGTTCCGTCCGCCAGATTCAGATCTGGGTTGGCAAAGTTCGGGTGATTGAAGATGTTGTAGAAGTTGGTGGAGAAGTTGAACATGAACCGCTCCGTCAGCTTGAAGTTCTTGCCGATGGTGACATCGGAATCGAAGAAGGTCGGGCCACGGAACTGATTGCGCCGCTGGTTCGGGAAGGCGGTAAATGCACTCGCCAGACCGAAAGCAGCGGGGTTCAAGCACTGGCTGTTACCGTTGACGCAACCCTGTTGGCCATTGTCAGAAAGCACATTGGCAACCGTGTTGGTTGGGCCGTAGTTGGTGATGGAGGTGTTGCCGTCGATAACAGATAGTGGCAAGCCCGAGCGCCAGAAGAAGTTCTCGGAAAGCATCCAGCCACCCAGAGCCGCATTAGCAAAGCTGTTGCTGAACTTGAACGGCGTTTGATACACGAAGCTGCCGTTGAAGCTGTTGCGAATATCGTAATCAGCGTTGCCGTAGTTGTTGCAGGACAAACAGGCCGGGTTGATCTGATAGACCAACGACCCGAATGACTGAGAGTTGTTGTAAGGAGTCGCGCTGATGCCGCCGTTGGAAACATCATCCATGGCATGGCTCCAGGTGTAGCTGAACTGGAGCGACAGGCCGTGGGTCTGACGCATCGACACGCTGGTGGTCACGCCGTTGTAGTTGGAGATGCCGCTTGACGAGTATTGCTCAAACGTCCCGAAGATTGGAGTGGGCACCGTGTTGGGGAATGGCCCAAAGCCGGCGCCGTACGCGTTCAATCCCTCGTTGTTGACCGGGATGTGAACTCCATGGTTGCCGACGTAGCTGATGGACAGCGTGGTAGTGTTACCCAACGCCTGTTGCATCCCGAAGCTCCACTGCTCGTAGTACGGAGTGTGGAAGGTCCCGATCTGGCTATTGAAGCCCGGAGTCCGGAACTGGGATCCGAGCGCTGCCTTCAGGCTGGCATAGGATGCCCCACTGTCGAATCCCGACATGATAGCCGCGGCGGTGTTCGCTCCCTGAATGTAGGGGCTGGCTGCGGTGGTTGTATCGCCCCAGGGCGTGCCGTTGATGCGCACGTTGACCAAGCCGGGCAGGTTGGTCATGAAGGAATCAGCCACTACCCCTGGGAAGGCATCGTCGAAGATTCCAAAGCCGCCGCGAAAGACGGTGTTGGGACCCAGCGGCGACCAGGCAAAGCCGAACCGGGGAGCCAGGTCGATCTTGTCGGTGGCATTGTAAAGCTGGTGGTTATGCCCGTTGATGATGGAGTTGTAGGGAGTTGTCGGACTAAGCAGGCCCGCCGCCAGCAGGTTGTTGAAGGATCCTTTTAGCAAGGAGCCACAGTCGTTCTGGCAGACCGGATTGGAGTTCTTCTCCAAGCGCAGAGCCAGAGTGAGAGTCAAGTTATGGCTGACCTTCCACTCATCCTGTCCGTAGATGCCGATGCCCCACAGAGCGACCGGTTGCTCCAGGGCGGACGGGAATGCCTGCCGGGTTTGCAGCGCCAGTCCGTTGTAGAAATCGGTTACGCCGCCATCACCGTTGCCGGAGACGTCGCCAATCAGGATTTCTGGATTGTTGCGCACACTGAAGGCGAAGTCACTGATGTCGTAGCGGCGGAAGTTGGCCCCGAACTTCAGGTTGTGCTTGCCCTTGGTCCAGGAGAAGTCGTCGAGGAACTGGTATTGCGTGACGTCGCGTCCCTGAGGGAAATCGAAGGCAAAGCTCGTGATTCCACTGGGATCGCCCATGTTGAAGCCCGTCGAGATGATGGAGTAGGGAAACACGCTTGGGTTGACCTGGGTGAAGATGGCGTCATAGTGGCTGAGGTCCGCACTGAACTGGTTGGTCATATTCGAGTTCAAGATGCGAGTCCAACCAAACTGGCCATCGTAGGCAGGCTGTTTGCTGGCAGCACTGAGATCGGGACTGAACGGATCGGCCAGGGTTGCCTGAACGCCATGATCGATACGGGCGCGGAAGTAGAACTGGTTGTTCTGCGACTGGTTCCAGTCGATCCTGAAGGGCAGGATCCATTCCTTTCCGGGCAGGGCCGGCGTCGCCTGGTAAGTCGAGAAACAGTTGTTGGCGTTGAATGCCGGGTTGATCGTTGGCAGCAATCCACCGCAGCTGCCCGCGAGGTAGTTGGTGCCGTTGTAACCGGGCGCGTTGGAGTACAGGTTGAACAGCTTGGAATAGAGTCCAACCTCGGCTGGCGCGGTTGCCTGCAAGTTCGCCAGAGTTTGACTCATGTAAGTCGGCGACGGTACATATACCGGCTCGCTGGAAGGAACGATGTACTGCACAGCTTCGTAGTCCACGAAGAAGAACAGTTTGTCTTTCTTGATCGGACCACCAAAATTCGCTCCCCACGCATTGTTGTTGGCAAAGGGGCGCGCCGTTCCCGTGTTGTTGTTGAACCAGTCGTTGGCATCCATGGCCCGGCCGGTCCACTGGTAGAAGACGTCGCCGTGGTACTGGTTGGTGCCCGACTTGGTCACGTAGTTGACTTGGGCGCCGGCTTGCTGACCGTATTGTCCAGAGTAGGCATTGCTGATAACGGTGGCTTCCTGCACTTCGTTGCGGCCCAGCGTCAGGTTGGTCGCACCCGAGTTGTTCAGGTTCAGGTACGGATCCATATCGTTCTCGCCGTTGACGGTGAACAGGTTGGAAGTGGCGGGCAGGCCGTAGGCGCTGAAGTTGCCATATCCCATGCCGGTGTTCATGGTCACACCAGGTGCAGTCTGCGCCACGTAGGTGAGGTCATTACCACCGTTCGGCTGGTTCTGAATTAGGTTTTGGTCAAAGTTGGTGGACAGGTTGGCATTGTCCGTCTGCACCAGGGGCGGCGCACCGGTCACTTCCACCGTGGTTGAGCTGGCGCCAACCGCCATCTTCATGTTAGCGACGGTTGACTGGCCGACGTTAACCGAAAATACGCTGGACGCAGTAGTGAAGCCCTGGGCTGTGACACTGACCGTGTAACTTCCCGGACTCAACAGAGAAAACCGGTAAAGGCCACTGGAGCTACTTGTGCTGGTGCGGGTTTCGCCCGTGGCGTTGCTTTTTAGCGTTACCGTGGCATTCGATACAACTGCGCCACTGGGATCTGTAACCGTACCTACCAGGTCCCCTGAAACCAGTGACTGCCCAAATGCTGTGGGCGCCATTAGGCACGCTGCTAGCAAGCATGCTAGCAGCACATACAAACGCTGTCCTTTCATGTACAAACCTCTCTTCATTTTGTTTGTGACTTTGAATCGCTCGCGTTACCAAAGATTCGCAGGGACAAATCGTGGCAACGTGGAGATTTAAAGCAAGCAAGCTGCCAGGGAGGAGTTGTTTGAAGTTATAGCAACTAAGTGCCTTGCGTTAGTAATAAGACTATTATCCCCACTAAAGTACTATTTTTCACAGACTTCCCAGCGCAACGCCTCCAGATTTCCGAAGATGGCGGCTCTCCCAGTGAAGCGGGAATGTGGCTTGACGGGTGCTAGCAAGCATGGGTGATTGCCGTGTCGATGCGATCGGTTCGCGGTTTGGCGAACCCCAAGTTTTCGCTATGGGCGGTAATTGAATAATGGCAAGGAGGCAGAAAAATGGCGGCCCCCAAGGGAGCCGCCAAAGTAACGCAGAGCGTAACTGCTTAGAAGGTGATCTTGCCAGCGAACTGGATGATTCGTCCCGATGGCAAGCCTGGGAAGAACGATCCGTACGGGCCAGTTGGCGGCGCCGTCGTGACCTGCGGCTGACCAAAGGTTCCGTCCGCCAGATTCAGATCTGGGTTGGCAAAGTTCGGGTGATTGAAGATGTTGTAGAAGTTGGTGGAGAAGTTGAACATGAACCGCTCCGTCAGCTTGAAGTTCTTGCCGATGGTGACATCGGAATCGAAGAAGGTCGGGCCACGGAACTGATTGCGCCGCTGGTTCGGGAAAGAGGTGAACAAACCTGCCGGACCGAAGGCAGCGGGGTTGAGACACTGACTGTTGCCGTTGGAACAACCCTGTTGGCCATTGGCAGAAAGCACATTGGCAACGGTGTTGGTTGGGCCGTAGTTGGTGATGGAGGTGTTGCCATCAATAACGGAAAGCGGCAAGCCCGAGCGCCAGAAGAAGTTCTCGGAAAGCATCCAGCCACCCAGAGCCGCATTAGCAAAGCTGTTGCTGAACTTGAACGGCGTTTGATACACGAAGCTGCCGTTGAAGCTGTTGCGAATATCGTAATCAGCGTTGCCGTAGTTGTTGCAGGACAAACAGGCCGGGTTGATCTGATAGACCAACGACCCGAATGACTGAGAGTTGTTGTAAGGAGTCGCGCTGATGCCGCCGTTGGAAACATCATCCATGGCATGGCTCCAGGTGTAGCTGAACTGGAGCGACAGGCCGTGGCTCTGACGCATCGACACGCTGGTGGTTACACCGTTGTAGTTGGAGATGCCGCTCGAAGAGTACTGCTGGTACGTGCCGAAGATCGGAGTGGGCACCGTGTTGGGGAATGGCCCAAAGCCGGCGCCGTAGGCGTTCAGTCCCTCGTTGTTGACCGGGATGTGAACTCCGTGGTTGCCGACGTAGCTGATGGACAGCGTGGTCATGCTACCCAACGCCTGTTGCATTCCAAAGCTCCACTGCTCGTAGTACGGAGTGTGGAAGGTCCCGATCTGGCTATTGAAGCCCGGAGTCCGGAACTGGGATCCTAACGCTGCCTTCAGGCTGGCATAGGATGCCCCACTGTTGAATCCCGACATGATAGCCGCGGCGCTGTTCGCTCCCTGAATGTAAGGACTGGCAGCCGTGGTGGTATCACCCCAGGGTGTGGAGTTGATTCGAACGTTGACTAAGCCAGGCAAGTTGGTCATGAAGGAATCAGCCACTACCCCTGGGAAGGCATCGTCGAAGATTCCAAAGCCGCCGCGAAAGACGGTGTTGGGACCCAGCGGCGACCAGGCAAAGCCGAACCGGGGAGCCAGGTCGATCTTGTCGGTGGCATTGTAAAGCTGGTGGTTATGCCCGTTGATGATGGAGTTGTAGGGAGTTGTCGGACTAAGCAAGCCCGCGGCGAGCAGATTATTGAACGACGCCCCACCCTTCGTCAAGGAACCGCAGTCGTTCTGGCAGACCGGATTGGAGTTCTTCTCCAAACGCAGGGCGAGAGTGAGGGTCAAGTTATGGCTGACCTTCCACTCATCCTGTCCGTAAATGCCGATGCCCCACAGAGCAACCGGTTGCTCCGCGGCGGACGGGAATGCCTGCCGGGTTTGCAGCGCCAGTCCATTGTAGAAATCGGTTACGCCGCCATCACCGTTGCCGGAGACGTCGCCGATCAGGATTTCGGGATTGTTGCGCACGCTGAAGGTGAAGTCACTGATGTCATAGCGACGGAAGTTGGCGCCGAACTTCAGGTTGTGCTTGCCCTTGGTCCAGGAGAAGTCATCGATGAACTGGTACTGCGTGACGTTACGTCCCTGAGGGAAGTCCCACGAGTAGCCGGTAACTCCGCTCGGATCGCCCAGATTGAAGCCCGTGGAAATGATGCCGAAGGGCATAACACTCGGGTTGACCTGGGAGAAGATAGCCTGGTAGTGGCTGAGGTCAGCGCTGAACTGGTTGGTCATATTCGAGTTCAATATGCGAGTCCAACCAAACTGGCCATCGTAAGCAGGCTGTTTGCTGGCGGCACTGAGATCGGGGCTGAACGGATCGGCCAAGGTGGCTTGCGTGCCGTGATCGATGCGAGCACGGAAGTAGAACTGGTTCTTTTCTGACTGATTCCAATCGATCCTGAAGGGCAGGATCCATTCCGTTCCGGGCAGCGCCGGCGTCGCCTGGTAGGTGGAGAAGCAGTTGTTGGCGTTGAATGCCGTGTTAAGCGTCGGCAGCACCGAACCGCAACTGCCAGGGATGTAGTTGGTGCCGTTATACCCTTTGGCATTAGTGTAGATGCCAAATAATTGCTGGTATCTGGCGACCTCGGCTGGCGAGGTTGCCTGCAGATTGGCTATGGTCTGGCTGATGTAGGTCGGCGACGGTACATATACCGGCTCGCTGGAAGGAACGATGTACTGCACAGCTTCGTAGTCCACGAAGAAGAACAGTTTGTCCTTCTTGATCGGACCACCAAAATTCGCTCCCCAGGCATTGTTGTTGGCGAAGGGACGCGGTGTGCCGCTGCGATTGTTGAACCAGTCATTGGCATCCATGGACCGGCCGGTCCACTGGTAGAAGACGTCGCCGTGATACTGGTTGGTGCCCGACTTGGTTACGTAGTTGACTTGGGCGCCGGCCTGCTGGCCGTACTGTCCAGAATAGGCATTGCTGATGACGGTCGCTTCTTGAACTTCGTTACGGCCGAGCGTCAGGTTGGTCGCACCCGAGTTGTTCAGGTTCAGGTACGGATCCATATCGTTCTCGCCGTTGACGGTGAACAGGTTGGAAGTGGCAGGCAGGCCGTAGGCGCTGAAGTTGCCATATCCCTGGCCGGTGTTCATGGTCACACCAGGCGCAGTCTGCGCCACGTAGGTGAGGTCATTACCACCGTTTGGTGAGTTCTGGATTATGTTCGAATCGAAATTGGTGGACAGGTTGGCGTTGTCTGTCTGCACCAGGGGTGGAGCACCGGTCACTTCCACCGTGGTTGAACTTGCGCCAACCGCCATCTTCATGTTAGCGACGGTTGACTGGCCAACGTTAACCGAAAACACGCTGGACGCAGTAGTGAAGCCCTGGGCGGTGACACTTACCGTGTAGCTTCCCGGATTCAACAGAGAAAACCGGTAAAGACCGCTCGAGCTGCTTGTGGTGGTGCGGGTCTCGCCCGTGCCATTGCTCTTCAGCGTTACTGTGGCATTCGATACAACCGCGCCACTGGGATCTGTAACCGTACCTACCAGATCGCCTGAAACCAGCGACTGTCCGAAGGCTGCGGGAGCCATCAAACACGTCGCTAGTAGCAACGCCATCAGCGCATAGAAGCTTTTAAATCTTTTCATGTTGCGAACCTCTTCTCCTCGCACTAAAGAATCTTGCTAATTTAATTGCCAAAGACCTGTTTGGGTCTAATGAGCAATGTTCTGTAGGGAAGTAGTGCAAGCATCCTGCCACTTACCCATCTAGGCCTTAGCACATATCACTATGAATACAAAGAACTTATATATATTCCGGTATTGTGTCCGACACTAAAGTACTACTTTTCACAGATTTCGAGTTTCTTAATCTCCATTTTTTGGGAGAAATTCACTACTACTACGTAGGCGTCTTTCTTGGCTCGCCATCAAAGACGTGCGAGACGTAGCGAAAATGAGCGCTTGAGCCGCATCCGGAATGACTTCCGTCTACTAACTAACAATCGCTGTAATCGGACAATAATTATTGGTTGCGCGCGAGGATGGGGATAAACTTCAACCGAGAGGCGAGATGCGCGAGCCCGGAACCTCGAGGCCGCATTCGCCCGCCGCTTCCCAAGAGGAGAAATCATGGCCCGACTTGCCAACTCTCTGTACTTTGTAATGCTCACCGCGTCACTCTGTCTGGGACAAAGTATGAGTACAGCCCAGCCGACGCAAACTCCCGAACAAACTCCACCGTCACAGGCGACAGCTCCAGCGAGTGCCAAAGGCCACGGCGTCATGCCGGTGGAACTAACCAAGTCGCTGGACTCAAAGAAGCTGAAGGAAGGCGACGTAGTGACGGCTCGCATCGCCGCAGATTTGCGCATGAAGGACGGAACAGATATTCCGCGCGGAAGCAAGGTGACCGGCCACGTGACGGAAGCCAAGGCACGCTCTAAGGGTGATTCGCAGTCGGCGCTCGGGATAATCTTCGACAAGATCAGTTTGCCAGATGGCAAGGAGATGGCCATTAAGGGCGAAATACAGGCCGTAGCTCCGAATCCGAATGCCGGAACCTCAGACAGCGGTGGCGTCAATTATCCCGGTATGATGCCCGGACATGACGGTTCGGGCGCGGGCACAACGGCTCCTGCCGCGCCCAGCATGCCCGCAAGTCAGCAATCAGGCCGCCCGTTGCTGAATGCGCAGTCGAAAGGCATTATCGGGATGCACAATCTTGAGTTGGGCGAGAATTCCGTGCTCATCTCCGGCGGAAAAAATGTGAGCCTGGAGAGCGGCACGCAGATGATGCTTCAGGTCGAGGTGGAGTAGCGCACTGCGTTTAGTCCGCTGTTGGGCCGTAGCCGTCATTCACTGCCGATGTGGCGCCGCAGTGTGCGGTGCGACCTTCTCCGCCGTCACGAAGATGGGCTCGATGTCAACCGGAATGTCGCCGAGCTTGTCGAGCGCTCGCTTGAACTCAGGTCGCAGCACGCCCAGGGTATCGAGCATCTTTTTGGCGTCGGCGTAATTTCCTTCCGCCTCCAGCGTCAGCAAGTCATGCGTCAGGTCCCGCACCGCGTCTTTGATCTTTGAATAATCTACGGCGAAGGTTTCATCGGGACGCATCACGAAGGCGCCCTTGTCCATGAGGTAATTCACCTGCACGGCCATGCCTTTGCCGTGCGCGTCGTTCAGTCCAAAGCGCAACGTGCGGAATGACGACGCCAGATAGGTGGCATACAACTGCTTCTCTGAGCTGCGGTTCGGCTTCAGAACATCGGCCAGTCCCATCGCCTGCGCGTGATCGAGCATGTACTGCAACGCAAACAGGCCGGTTACGTCGGCCTTGGCTTCCTCGATCGCGCTGTAGAGTTCCTTCAGCTGCTCGCGTGGCGTAGTCGGCTTTCCATTCACCGCGATCTGGTGAGGACCAAGTCCGTGGCACAGTTCGTGTGTCAGGATATGAGTGAAAAACGCCTCGAACTCCACCCGGTCCTGCTCGTCGCCGCCCAACACGACCCTTGAAATGGGAATCAGCGTCTTATCGAATTTGGCCTGTTGCACGTTCTTCAGCATGACTCGCTTGCTGCCCTTCTCGGCAATCACGCGCTCGTCGTTAGGCAGGTTGTAGGCGGCGGTCTGCACGCCGTGGTTTCCGTCGCCCGCGCTCATCACTTCGTTGACCACGCGGATGGGTGCCTGTGTGCCAATTTTCGGATTGCGGTACTTCGGATCGATGGGAAGATTGTTCTCGATCTCCTGCAAATTCTTCGAGAACGCACCCAGCTTGGCGCTCTCTTCTTCGTCGCGCACGTTGACGTAGGCTTCGTAGGATGCCTTGTAGCCAAACAGTTCGTCGTTGTAGGTCTCATACGGCCCGATGGTGATGTCGAGCGGCGCGTCGAGATCCATCCACGCAACGTCACTCTCATAGTAATCGTTGGAGAGGAAGGCGGCCGCACGCGTGTTCAGAAAGCGTTTTAGCGTGGCATTGTCGCTGAGCGCCGCTGCTTGCTTCAACAGATCGGCTGCGCGCGTGAGATCTGCTTTGTAGGCTTCGCTATAAGGAACGATCTGGAATCCGCTCTTGCCATCAGAGCGAATGACCGTGAAGAATCCCTTGGCCTGCTCTTGCTGTTTTGCGGCCAGCGTCTTCACCCAGCTTTCGAACTGCTCCTTGGTCATGTTCTCGGGATAGAAGTTCGCGCCTGGTAGCTTGTGTTCGGGTACACCGGGAATGAACGCCGTGTTATTGTCCAGCTCCGACCACGGACTCTTGTTGATCCAGAAATAGTGCAGCCGGGCCTTGCCCAGAGGAGTCGTATCCTTCTGCAGCTTGGCATAGAGCGCGAGGTCGCCACTCCAGTACTGCATCATGAAAATATCGTCGATGATGCGCGCCGCCTCCACCAGCTTGACCAGCGCTTTGCGGTCGCCCTCGGATAGGCTGCTAATGTCCACGTTGAGTTCCGTGGGCGCAAAGCGGGCGGTCATTTTCTGCAGTTGCGTGAGGTCGGGGACCTTAGTGGCGAGCTGATCGGCGGCCGATGCTAGAACCGAACCCATCATCATTACCATTGCGAGAAGAGCAAGATGCTTCATCGGATCAATCTCCTGCAAAGGGTCATCATAAATCAGGGAGAAGCGAACCCGGTGCGGTCCTGTTCGGCGAACCAACTTGCGCCAGCAATGCGGTGCGGCATTTTTCTCCGGTTGCTTCGCTCCAGCAGAATAGGGCCAGACGCGGTAGAATAATTCCTAACCAGTAAACGATTTTGATCCCAGGTGAGACGTCGCGACGGTAGGCCCGCCTGATCAGGTATTTGATGAAGAAATTTGCTGTGCTTCTGTTGTTACTTGTACTCCTGGGTGCTCCCCTGGCGATTGCCCAATCTGACCAGGCGGCTGGACAGGACGAGACAGTCGTCGAAGAGATCGTTGCCCGCGTCAACAACAACATCGTTACACGCGCCGATCTGCGCCGCAGCCGCGAACAATTGCAAGCCGACTCGCGCCAGCCCGACCCCTCAGGTGCGTCCGGACCCAAAGAGCAGGACTTGCTCCGCGATCTTATCGATCAGCAACTGCTGCTGCAAAAAGGCGAGGAGCTGGGAATCTCGGCCGACACCGATGTGGTCAAGCGGCTCGACGAACTGCGCAAACAAATGCACGCCGAGTCTATGGAAGAACTGGAGAAGGCCGCCCAAGCGCAAGGTGTCTCGTGGGAGGAATTTAAGCAGAACCTGAAGAACAGCATCATTACCCAACACGTGATCAGCCAGGAAGTTGGCGGCCACATCACAGTGTCGCAGCAGGAGATCCAGCAATATTACGACCAGCACAAGGCCGACATGGAGCGCCCGGAGCAGGTCCGCATGAGCGAGATTCTGATTTCGACGCAGAAGACGCCGGCGGTAAAGACCGAGAAGGGACAGGAAGTGCTGCCTGAGGCCCCGAGTCCGGAAGTGGTCGCCGCAGCCAAGGCCAAAGCAGACAAAGTTTACGACCTGCTTAAAAAAGGCGGCAACTTCGAGGAACTGGCCAAACAATACTCGGACGGTCCCACTTCGGCCGCTGGTGGGGACTTGGAATACTTCAAGCGTGGCACGCTTTCGAAAGATCTCGAAGAACGGGTATTTGCCATGAATCCCGGCGGCTACACCGAGCCGGTTCGCACCAATCAGGGGTGGGTCATCTTGAAGGTCAGCGAACACCAGACGGCCGGTGTTCCTCCCTTGAAAGAAGTGGACAGCCGGATCCAGGAACAGATCTACATGACTAAGATGCAGCCCGCGCTGCGCGACTATCTGACCAAGCTGCGTGAGGATGCTTACATTGATATCAAGGCCGGCTACGTTGACACTGGCGCCAGTCCCAACGAAACCAAGCCGGTATATACGACGGCGACCACCGAAGGTTCGTCGAAGGCGAAGAAGAAGAAGAAGTTCGGACTCTTCTAATTTCAGAAGCAATTGACCAAAGGCGTGCTGCGGCGCGCCTTTTGATATTAGTTCGTAATATTTTTGTGCCGCCGCAATAAAATCATCTTCACCTCGAGTTTTTACGGATGAAAACTTATGCCTGCCTCTTACAGTCTCTACCTCGACGAAGCTTTCCGCAGCCTGCGGGGGTACAAGCGTCTCGCCGATGCTGCCATTGCTCAGCTTAGCGAAGAGCAGTTTTTCGCGACGCCCGACGCCGAATCCAGCAGCATCGCCATCATCGTGAAGCATATCGCCGGGAACATGCGCTCACGCTTCACCGACTTTCTTACCACCGACGGCGAGAAGCCCGATCGCAATCGCGATAGCGAATTTGTGATGGCTCCTGACGCCAAGCGCGACGAAGTCCTGGCCGCTTGGGAAGAGAATTGGGAATTGGTTTTTCAGGCCGTCAACTCGATGCTCCCCGAGGATCTCGGCCGTACGATTACCATCCGCGGCGAACCCCATTCCGTGCTGCAGGCCATCCATCGCCAAGTCACCCATTATGCGTATCACGTGGGGCAGATCGTTTATCTTGCCAAGCATTGGAAGGGCGCAGACTGGAAATCGCTGAGCGTTCCCAAAGGCCAAAGCGAGCAGTTCAACGCCGAGATGTTGCGCAAGCGCTCGAAGCGGTGAGCTTTGAACCCGTGTGCCAAGGGTGCGGTGGACTATCTTAGCGACCCGGTGCCCCAACCCTTCGGTTTCTTCGCCAGCTGGCGGGGTCTCTTCCTCCGCGTTCAGCGGTTCTGCTTAGCGCCCAGTTGAAGAGTGCGATACCATGAACTCCTGGCCGCATTTGCTTGCCACGGTGTGTCCACGGTCCCGCTATGAAGGAATTCTACATTTGCGATTGCGCCCGTCTGGAGAACCAGACCATTACCTCGCTCTTCGTGGTCGCCTCCAAGCAGGTGAAGTCGAAGAAGAATGGTGAGCTCTACCTTTCCGTTACTCTGGCCGACCGCAGCGGGCAAGTCCAGGCGAATATGTGGGACAACGTTGCCGACACGCTCGATGCCTTCGACCAGGATGACTTCGTCAAGGTGAAGGGCGTTATTCACAAGTACAACGGCCGTTGGCAGCTCACCATCCACAAGATGCGCAAGCTGGGCGACTCGGAGATCGACTACAGCGACTACCTGCCCAAGACCTCGAAGGACATCGATCAGCTCTGGCGCACGCTGAATGACTTCGTCGAGAGCTTCGAGAATCGCTGGCTGCAATCGCTGCTGAAGGAATTCATGGCCGACGAGGCAATCGTTAGCGCGTACAAGAATGCACCCGCGGCCAAGACGCTGCATCATGCCTTCGTCGGTGGGCTGCTCGATCACGTGGTCTCGTTGTTTACCGTCTGCGACCTGGCCGCGCGCAACTATCCCTCGGTGAATCGCGACCTGCTGTTGACTGGCGCCTTCCTGCACGACATCGGGAAGCTGCACGAACTCGCGTATCAGCGCTCGATTTCGTACACCACCGAGGGCCAGTTGCTGGGGCACATGATTATCGAACTGGAAATGCTGCACCAGAAGCTCACGCGTCTGCCCGGTTTTCCTCCCGAGCTGAAGATCCTGATCGAACACATGATTATCAGCCATCACGGGCACTACGAATTCGGATCGCCCAAACTGCCCATGTTTCCCGAGGCGCTGATGCTGCACTATCTCGACGATCTCGACTCCAAGATGGAGAGCATGCGCGCCCAGTTCGAGCGCGAGGCCGATTTCGACAGCCCGTGGACCAGCTACAACCCTTCGCTGGCGCGGCCACTGCTCAACACAAAGAAGTTTCTGGAGAGGGGGATGGCAGCGGCGCGCGAGGCGGAGTCGCGAACGGCCGCTGCAGTAGCCGGTAATGGGGACGTCCCGGCAGAACCCACCGTTGTCAACCACGTCCTAGCGGCACCTGAATGCGTGGCTGCCGCCCAACCAGCCAAAAAAGAGCCCGAGCTATCCCCGTTGGAAGCTCTGGAGCGCAAGTTTGCCTCGCACAAGGTGACGCCGGTTGATCCGAAGGCGCATTAGGTCTTAAACCGTACCGAATCTGCGATTAGCCGTGCGCAAAAGGTCAAGAACGACAAGCGGCCGATGCTTCGTGGAGTGTGCATCCGTATATACGTTTGTATAGATATTTGTGTAGCTCCTTGCTATGATAAATTTTGCCGTTGCGGGGTTTGAATGGGATGCCGGCAATCGCGTCAAGTGCCAAAAGCATGGCGTTTCCATCGCCGAGATTGAGGCGTTATTTAGAAACGCTCCCCGCATTGCACCTGACCCCAAGCACTCGGGGGAGGAAGACCGGATGATTGCTGTGGGACGAACCGGCGCTGGGCGGCCCGTGTTTGTAGCCTTCACTATACGCATGAGAAACCGGCGCCGCCTTATCCGCCCGGTGACGGCACGCTATATGCACGCGAAGGAGATTGCCGCCTATGAAAAAGAAAGTGCCAAGACTCAGAACCGATAAGGAAGCGGAAGCGTTTCTCGAACAAGATTTGTCGGACCTCGATTTTTCGCAGTTCCAACCGGCGCGTTTTGAATTTGAGAAAAAGGACGAGCAAATTAATATGCGCGTCCCTAGGCCGTTGCTGGCAGCGCTAAAGGCCAGAGCAAAGGCGCGGG
Source organism: uncultured Acidobacteriaceae bacterium (assembly GCA_963721155.1). Lineage (GTDB taxonomy): Bacteria > Acidobacteriota > Terriglobia > Terriglobales > Acidobacteriaceae > Bog-257. Next base: position 53,681 of record CAVRID010000018.1, read on the forward strand.
GCATCCCCTACACGCGCTTCATCCGGCAAATTCTCGTTGCAAGTACATCTGATCTTCGAGAAGGAATTCTCGATGCCATCTATCGGGCTGACACCCCTATCTCTTGCATGCAGGTGATACAGGCACTGCGCAGGAACGGTTTCCAGCAAGCCGACGCCACAGTCATCTCCCGCATTCAACAAACAGTGGCTGGGAACCCTAATATCAAGAGCCACTCTCGTAATGGAGACGTCACCTATCAATGGACCGGACGGCGCTATGCAGGCCGCCGAAGCCCGGCAAATCATCTGGCTCGGAAGTCATAAGCGTATGCTCGACTTCACACAATTTGAGTGGCTGTCCTTCGACTGCTACGGTACCCTGATTGATTGGGAAACCGGCCTGCTCGGCTACTTGCGGCCGTTGCTGATGAGCAAGGGCCACTCGCTCACCGATGCCCGGATTCTGAATCTGTACTCGGAGTTCGAGCCCCGCGCCCAAAGCGGCGATTACAAGAGCTATCGCGAGGTCCTAGCACAAGTGGTACGTGACTTCGCGCGCGAGTTGCGCTTCGCGGTCAGCACGGGTGAGGCCAATGGACTGGCGGAATCGATCCGCAACTGGCAGCCCTTTGCCGATACTGACGCCGCCCTGCGCCGTTTGCAGTCACGCTACAAGCTGGCAATTCTGTCTAATATTGACGATGATTTGTTCGCCAACACCTCGCCAAAGCTGACCGTCTGCTTCGATGCTGTGGTAACGGCGCAACAGGTACACAGCTACAAGCCGTCCTTGAATAATTTCGAGGCACTATTGCGGCGTTTCCAGATTCCGCGCGAGCGTCTGCTACACGTCGCCGAAAGCCTATACCACGATGTGGTACCTGCGCATACGCTGAAGATTGCGACCGTCTGGGTCAATCGCCGGCAGGGCAAAGACGCCGCAGCGACGAAGCTGGGCGAGGCCCACCCTGACCTTGAGGTGCCGGACCTGGCTAAGCTGGCGGAGTTGGCGGTAACAGATGGGCAGTACGTTCCGCTGTCATCCTGAGCGACCCCTCACCTCGTGAGGCGAGTCGAAGGACCCTATTACCTTAGCCATTCCGTACACTCGTCACCCCATCGTGTGACGTGTCACACAGATTCTGGTGCTCAACAAGAAGAAACTTACTGGGCGGTCGTTTGATGCCGCTCTGTGGACGTTGCTACGAGGCACGGTACGCTACCCTCGCCCTTATACGCGATTGCTTATCACCACCTGATCGTCGCGAACGTGAAGAGGGAATTGCCTTACCAAAGGGCGGCAGACTTTCTTTCCGGTTTCCGATTTTCCGGCATTCATTGCGCTAGCACGGCCATCGAGTCCCGTTGCTGTTGGGACGATGGGCGAATCCCGTGCCGCATTTCATCTCCTGGAGGTTCTAATGCTTCACCTCGATACCGGTAACACCGGTTTCATGATTTTGTGCACCAGCCTGGTCATGCTCATGACCCCGGGCCTCGCCTTCTTTTATGGCGGTTTGGTCGGACGCAAGAATGTCCTGGCCATCATGATCCAGAGCTTCGTTTCGATGGGCTGGACCACCGTCATCTGGTACTTATACGGATATTCGCTGTGCTTCAGTGGCGACTGGCACGGCATCATCGGCAACTTCCATAATGCCTGTCTTCGCGGTATCGATCTCACGACCGCTTCGCCCAACAACACCATCCCGATGATGGTCTTCATCGCTTACCAGATGATGTTCGCCATCATCACTCCGGCACTGATTTCAGGAGCGTTCACGAATCGCGTCAGCTTCAAAGCCTATTGCCTGTTCCTGACCGGATGGCTGACCTTCGTTTACTTCCCCTTCGTGCACATGGTTTGGGGCGGCGGAATCCTGCAGCGCTGGGGCGTGCTCGACTTTGCCGGCGGCATCGTGGTGCATAACATTGCCGGTTTGGCCGCACTGGCATCGGTTCTCTACGTCGGCAAACGCCGGATACTTGATCGCGGTCCGCACAGCATCCCGCTGGTTGCCCTGGGCACCGGATTGTTGTGGTTTGGCTGGTACGGCTTCAACGCCGGCAGCGAAATGCGGGTTGATTCGGTGACGGCGACCGCATTTCTCAACACCGATATCGCCGCGTCGTTCGCGGCCGTGGCTTGGCTGGGTGTGGCCTGGTTCCGCGAGAGAAAGCCGAAGTTCCTCGGACTGCTCACGGGCGCGGTGGCAGGACTGGCGACCATCACCCCGGCCGCAGGCTATGTCTCGCCTACCACGGCCGTCATCATCGGATTGGTGTCAGGCGTGGTTTGCTACTTCGCGGTTGAAATGAAGAACAAACTGCACTGGGACGACGCGCTCGATGTCTGGGGCGTACACGGAGTCGGCGGCTTCCTCGGCATCCTGATGCTGGGACTGTTCGCCAACAAAGCCTTCAATCCCGCCGGGACGAATGGCTTGCTGTATGGCAATCCTTCGTTCTTTATGAAACAGGTGGTCGCAGTGCTTTTCTCGTCGGTATGGGCATTCGGTTTCACCTACGGGATGCTGTGCGTCATCAACCTGTTCACCCCGGTCAAAGTGACGGAGATGAGCGAAGAGCTCGGCCTGGATGAATCCATCCACGGCGAGCACGCCTACGAGACGCTCGAGGTGGAGGAGTTGTTCAACGGTGAGCCTCACGATCTGATCGAACGGGTCGACGAGGAGGAACACCTGGTCGGCACCAGGGACTAGCGATGGCGGCGCCGCTCAGGGCGTTGGGCGGGTACCTGGGAAGCATTGCACTGGCAGGGGTGATCATCTCACCCCTGCTTTTGCGCGCACAGGATGACCCCGTAACCACCGGTCTGGCGTCTGCCAATCCGGCCGGCACTCCCGAAACCCACACATGGTGGCGCGGTATCACCACCAACGGCTTCCTGTCGCTGTCGTACGGCTACAACACCAACCAGCCCGATTCTCACCAGAACCAATATCGAGTCTTCGACTTCAACGATAACGAGCCACAGCTTGATATGGCCCAGCTGGTGATCCAGAGGGCTATCGAAAATCCCAACAAGTTCGGCTTCCGCTTCAACCTCATCGCTGGCTCCGGCGTTCCCGAGGTCACTGCGGCTTACGGTCTGTTTCGCAATTGCGAGACGATGATTGCACACCATGTTGATATTCCCGAGATGTATCTTAGCTATATTGCGGCGCTGGGGAAAGGTCTGCGATTCGATGCCGGGAAATTTGCCACCCACATGGGATCAGAAATTATCGGCGGCTATGACGGCTACAACGACGAATTCAGCCGCGGGTTTCCTGTTCGGCTTCGGCGTTCCGTTTACCCACACCGGCGTAAAGGCCACTTACGCGTTTACCAGCAAGATCTCCGCGAATGTTGATGGTGACCAATGGATGGGATGAGTTTCAGCGTTTCAATCACGGTTACTCGATCGGCGGGCAAATCACGTTAACTCCCACCAAGACCACAGCGCTGTACTTCAATTTCATTCATGGCCCGGCCCGACCCAAGGACGATCACGACCAGCGCAGTCGCCTACGAAGTGGTGGGCAGCTGGAAAACCACTTCGAAGCTGAACCTGGGCTTTGATTCGCTCTATGCCCACGAAGAGAACGGCGTAGCGGTTGGGCATGATGCCATCTGGAAGAGCGTCGCCGGATACGCCAAGTACAACCTGACGAAGCCATTCTCGCTGGCTTTCCGGGGCGAGGTCTTCAACGACAGTGGAGGTACCCGCACCGGTGTGCCCCAGACTCTCCGGGGATATACCTTGACTCCGGAATATGACATGATCGCGAAGCTCTCAAACATCGACCAGCGTCTGAAGAAATTGGATGGCAAGTTTGTGATTCGTGGAGAGGTTCGTCTCGATCGGTCGAACAAAGACGTGTTCCAAAGCGGGGACACTTGGGTCGGCCATCAGTTTACGTCGGCCATCAATCTGATCTACCTTTTCTGATCTGACTGTGTACTCCAGCCTGCCCCGCAAGAACGGCCCCGTGGGTATCACAAGAGGAGCGGGACCAACATAAAGCTTGCCGTCTTCAGCGAGTGCCATCAAAATGGCGGGATGGAGATGCCGCTGCGTTTTGTCGATGACGAGTACACCCCTCGGCTGTGGTCCGAGCTGTACCCCGTGCTTCGCAACATTAAGACCGACGAACTCGCCAAGAAGATGCTGGTCTACAAGAACAAGCCAGTGGCGAGCTGGAGGGCCGACGACTGGGGACTGCTGGATGCGCTGAACCAGATGCTCACCCTCCGGGCTACCTCTCGAGAGCATGCCTTGCGCAACGACTCGCCTCCCGTCCAGGATGCGGCATTTTGGGCTAAGCTGGATAAGGATCTGGAGTTCTATTACGAGGCCCAGTATCCCGGCGACGAACTGGATGAGGAGGAGGACGAGGATCTCTAAATTGCGCCCGCCTTCAGGCCCACGCCGATCAGACTCACCTTAAGACCAGAGAGGCACCGCAAGAGCCATGGCCCACCTGTTCGATCCGCTGTCCATTCGAGACGTCACCTTTGCGAACCGTGTATTCGTTTCGCCCATGTGCGAGTACTCCAGCACTGATGGGTATGCCAACGATTGGCATTTCGTGCATCTGGGAAGCCGCGCTGTAGGCGGAGCGGGATTAGTGTTCACCGAGGCAACCGCCATTGTTCCCGAAGGCCGCATCAGCCCGCAGGACCTTGGCATCTGGACTGACGATCACATTGCGCCGCTGGCCCGGATCGTCCGCTTTGTTCACGAGCAGGGAAGTGTAGCCGGGATGCAGTTGGCACATGCTGGACGCAAAGCCAGCACCTATCGGCCGTGGGAAGGCCCGGGAACAGTTCCCGAAAACGCCGGAGGATGGGCCAATGTTGTCGCCCCCAGCGCCATTCCGTTCGCCGATCACTATCCGATGCCGCGAGCACTTACCAGCGACGGCATTCAGGAGGTGGTCGCCGCTTTTGCGGAGGCCGCCCGTCGCGCCTGTGAAGCCGGCTTTCGTGTGATTGAGATCCACGCGGCTCATGGATATCTGATTCATGAGTTTCTGTCGCCTCTGAGCAATCGCAGGCAGGATGCTTACGGGGGTTCCTTTGAGAATCGCACTCGAATCTTGCGCGAGGTGGTGACTGCAGTCCGATCTGCATGGCCAGAGGGAGCTCCGCTGTTCGTGCGCATTTCCGCCAGCGATTGGGTTGATGGCGGCTGGGACATCGAGCAGTCGGTTGAACTTGCCAGGGGCCTGAAGAACATTGGGGTAGACCTGATCGATTGCTCTTCCGGCGGCAATGTGGCCCACGCCAAAATTCCCGTGGGTCCGGGTTATCAAACGCGGTTTGCTGAGCAGATCCGCCGGGAAGCCGGGATCATGACCGGTACGGTGGGCATGATCGTTTCTTCTGGCCAGGCCGAGCATATCGTCGCAAGCGGCCAGGCGGATGCGGTCATCATCGCGCGCGAGCTTTTGCGCGATCCCTATTTCCCATTGCGCGCCGCTCGTGAGTTGGGGCAGTCAATTTCGTGGCCTGTCCAATATCTCCGGGCTGCCCCTGAGGGCTCACAAGCTCGCGTTCCGGTTGACCTCAAGAATCTGGAGTCGTGCTTCGAGGAACAGCACGCGATCCCGGAACACTGATTTGAACTGAAAACCCTGAGCGCTGGTGCGTTTTTTCGCGCTATGATGTTGCGCATGGCGCATCATCATTCTCCCCGATTTCTCGATGTCGTTAACGACGCCAAGCAGCGCGTCCGCGAAGTAACTGTGGACGATGTGAAGCAAATGCTGGACCGTAAGGCAGATTTTCTTCTCATCGATGTTCGCGAAGACAACGAATGGACAAAAGATCACCTGCCGACGGCCGTGCATCTGGGCAAGGGAATTCTGGAACGCGACGTCGAGCAACGCGTGCCCGACATGAGCACGCACATGGTTTTGTACTGCGGTGGTGGATTCCGCTCCGCATTGGCGGCTGACGCCTTGCAGAGAATGGGATACACGAATGTCGTTTCCATGGATGGCGGCATTCGCGAGTGGCGAGAGAAGAGTTACCCGCTCACAAGCGAATGAGGAATCGACCGGTTCTGGCTTGGAAAGCCTTAAGGTGCTTGCCCGTCACCTACTGCGCCATGGGGATTTTGATGATCTTTTTCTGGATCGCGTAAGTCACGAGCTGAGCCTTGTTGTGAATGTCGAGCTTGCGCATCAGATTGAACTTGTGGGCCTCGATGGTCTTCACGCTTAATCCCAGCAGCACCGCGATCTCTTTTACCGAGTTGCCTTCGGCCAGCAGCTTCAGAATTTCGCGTTCGCGCGGCGTAAGCGTCGACATCCGCGGGCGCATCCTGGAATCTTTGACCCGGGCACGGAAATCTTCCACCAGTTTGCCGAGTACCCGCGAGCTCAGGTATTTGCCGCCCTTGTACACGTCGCGCACCGCGCTCACCAACTGTTGCGCCGGCGTGTCTTTCAACACGTATCCTGCAGCGCCAACCTCCAGGCATTGCACCAGGTAGTCTTCATCCTCGTACATGGTCAGGAAGATGATCTTAGTCTCGGGACGGTTCTTCTTGATCTGCCGCGCGGCCTCAAAAGGCGAGAGCCCCGCCATTCCAATATCCAGCAACACTACATCCGGACGCAGCTCGCGCGCTTTATCGACGGCCTCGCCCGCGTCGGGCGATTCACCCACCACTTCAAAGTCGCTTTCGCTCTCCAGCAGGCGGCGTACACCCTGCCGGAATAACGTATGGTCGTCCACCAACACACATCTAATCTTCGGCATGTCTCACCTAAGGCCGGGTCTCCGTATCCCGCAGGAGTGCGGATCGGCCTCCATCAATAAGTCTCGTCAACCAGCTTTTATTATCCCCGTAATTCAATGGAAGGCTCTGATCAGGCCCCTCGCGCCACTAAGGCATCGGGGCCTTCGTCGCTCACCGGAAGTCCGCGGTGGTGTCCAAATCCGCCGGCTGCAATGGGCGCACTTACTTCGATGCGCGTGCCCTTGCCTCGCGCAGAGGTAACCTTCACCTTTCCTCCAATATTTCCGATGCGCTCGCGCATTCCGGCCAAGCCGAAGGTCTGGCGCCCGGGGATTGGCCTGGGGACAATGCCGACCCCATCGTCCTCTACAACCAGGCAAACCCACTCTCCATCACGTCTCATCTCAATGCTGACTGTGCTGGCGGCGGCATGCTGGGCGACGTTATGCAAGGCTTCCTGAACCACGCGGTAAACCGCGGTCTCCACAAGGGGAGACAGTCTGCCGAACTCCGGCGAAACTGTGACTCGCGCCTTCACGCCGCTGCTCTTGGCTAAATCCTTGGCTTCCTTGCGGACCGCCGCGATGAGTCCCAGTTCCTGCAATACCAGGGGAGACAGCCGGCCGATGATGCGGCGGATACCTTCGATTGTCCGATCTACTACATCGAGGGTTTCGCGGATCTTCGCCCGCGCGTTGCGCGCCCCCACGCTGCTCTCAAGCATGCCGAGGTAAAGCCGTATCACCATCAGCGCCTGTCCGGTTTCGTCGTGCAGCTCGCGGCTGATGCGCTTACGCTCTTCCTCCTGCACTCGCAAGAGGTGGCCAGAGAGTTCAGCGATACGCATCTCACGTTCGCGCAGGGCATCCGTCATGCCGGCGCGATCAATGGCCAGCGCCGAGCGATCGGCAATCGCCTTCAGCAACTCCCGTTCGGTGGGGAGCCAATCACGGGGGTCGGAAAATCCAATCAACAGCACCCCAATCACCGCGTCGCTGGACTTCAGAGGCACTCCCCAGAGCGCTTTGGCTCTGCCCTGTAGCACGGGACTCAATATCCCGTGCGATACGTTCAAGTCAGGCAAAATCCCTGGCTCACCGGTCTCCGCAATTTTGCCCGAGAATCCCTCGCCGATAGCAATGGCCATCGTGGGATCATCGAGATCGTCGCCGAAGCCCACCTGCGCTTGCACTCGCAGAACCTGCTGCTCCGGTTCCTTCAGGAGAATCAATCCGACCGCGGCACTAAAAGTGTGAGTCGCTATTTCCAGCACCCGATTCAGCAATGCGTTCAAGTTGCTCGCCGAAAGTTCAGCATCGAGCACCGACAACAACGCTTCCGACTCATTTTTCTGGGCATCGAAGTAGGCCCCCGACACCGCTACATAACTGGCCCACGACAGGGTTTCCATTGCAGCCAGGGCTTCACTCAACCGCTGAGGCGGGAAGATTTTTTCCAGATAAGGATCGATAAGCTCCTGATAAATTTGCAGTGACCGTGAGACGGTCCGTGCATTAACCCTCAGTTTGGCCAGGCGCTTTCCGAAATACTGCAGGCTGTCGTAAAACGCCGCGAAGTCAGTCTGGGAAAAGATGGAGAAACCAGTGCCGATGGTCAGTCGTTCCAAGGCTGCCATGGCTCGCCCGTCATAGTCGAATTCGGCGAACATCTGCTGCCGCCACGCCGCCGTAATCTCCTGAAAATACGGTTGCAGGCTGCGAGTCACCTCGACAACCAACTCGCGCGAAGTTTCTTTCATGGGCAGCAACGGAGACATAAACTTCTGGGCCAACAAAGATGTTGATGCGGTGGAAGTTACGGCAGGATGGCAGTACTACCTGATTAACGCGTTACCACCGAAGTTGTTTAATATCGTATCAGTTTTCTCGCTTATAAAATAGCCATTAATGCCATAGCTATTGGCTAATATATATATATATAAACGTCTACGCAAAACGTCTTCCCGTCTTCCTTGCTATTCTGCGTCATGAGGATTCCGCCAACGGCCGTGACCACGCCAGGGGGAGGGCGTTAGGAAATCGGTCAAGTAACAACCATGGGTATCGCTGAAAAGTCGCCAACACCCACCAGCGCGCTTACGAACGATGAGACGCTGCGTTACTCGCGCCACCTCATCCTGCCCGAGGTCGGTGTGGAGGGTCAGCTCAAGCTTAAGCAGCGCCCGTGTGCTGTGCATTGGAGCTGGCGGTTTGGGCTCGCCCGTGGCGCTGTACTTGGCCGCCGCCGGGGTAGGCACTCTGGGTATCATGGACTTCGATATTGTCGATCTGACCAACCTGCAGCGGCAAATCCTACATGGCACCGACGACGTCGGCCGCAAGAAACTGGACTCGGCTGCTGAACGCATTACGGGTATTAATCCGAACGTCGAAGTTCGCAAGTTCGAGACGCGTTTGACTAGCGCCAACGCGATGGAAGTGATTCGCGGCTTCGACATTGTGGTCGACGGCACGGACAACTTCCCCACGCGCTACCTGGTCAACGATGCCTGCGTGTTCAGCGGGAAGCCCAACGTGTACGGCTCGATCTTCCGCTTCGAAGGACAGGCCAGCGTCTTCGCCGCCAAGGAAGGCCCATGCTACCGCTGCCTCTACCCCGAGCCACCTCCGCCGGGGCTGGTTCCGTCCTGTGCTGAGGGTGGCGTGCTCGGCATTTTGCCGGGGCTGGTGGGAATGATTCAAGCCACCGAGACGATCAAGCTGATTCTTGGAGTGGGCGAGCCGCTGATCGGCCGCCTGCTGCTGGTGGATTCGCTGGCGATGCGCTTCCGCGAACTCAAGCTGCGCAAGAATGCTGATTGTCCAGTGTGCGGCCAACATCCGACCGTTACGCAACTGATCGATTATGATCAGTTCTGCGGAATTGGCAGAGAGGAAAAAGCGGCAACCACTACTATGCCAGACATGACACCCGAAGAATTGAAACGGCGGCTCGATGCCGGAGATGACCTGTTTGTACTCGACGTGCGCGAGCCTCATGAATACCAGATTTGCAATCTCGGCGGGCATCTGATTCCGCTGAATGATCTCCCGAAGCGCGTCAGCGAGCTTGATGCCAGCCGCGAGATGGTCGTCCATTGCAAGCTCGGTGGGCGCAGCGCCAAGGCTGTAGATTTTCTGCGCCAGTCCGGCTTCGCTAGGGTGCACAACCTGGCGGGCGGCATTAACGCCTGGGCCGAGCGCGTCGATCCAAAGATGCCGAAGTACTAACCGGCAGCGGAAACAGAGCCTTCAGCAAGGCAACTCGCCCTACGGCGCCGCTTCTATCTACAGTAGTGGAATTTCAATACAATTAATCCAGCCTCGCCACTTCAAACGGAGGAGGACCCATGCGAAAGCTCATTACCGTAATCGGAGTCGTCGTCGTTATCGTGATTGTCCTGCTTTTGGCGTTGCCTCACTTTGTTGATGTCAACCAATATCGCGGACAGGTCCAGGCCCAATTGCAGCAACGGCTGAACCGTCCCGTGCAGTTGGGAGAGATGTCGCTGGGTATTTTCCCCATCAGGGTGGATGTGAACAACGTTGTCATTGGCGACGATCCCAGTTTCCACAATAATGTGCCATTCGCCCAGGTCGGCGAACTCGACGTCAGCGTGAAACTGTTCCCGCTGATCGCCGGCAATGTCGAGGTCGACAGCCTGAATTTGAAGCAGGCGAAGATCGAATTGATCCGCAACGCGCAGGGTGTGTGGAACTTCTCGACGGCCGGGAATGCCCCGGCAGCCGCTACTGCGGCGCCGTCGCAAACTGCCAAGCCAGCCGCCGCCCCAAGCGCGCCCTCCGAGCAGAAGCAGTTCACGCTCGGCGAGTTGAAAATTACCGATAGCCAAATCGCGATCACGGACTACCAGAAGCGCCAGGCGCGCCAGGTTTACGACCACATCGACCTAAGCCTTAAGGATTACGCCCCGGGCCAACCGTTCTCTATTGATGCCACGGCGCACTTGCCGGGCAACGGTTCGCAAACGCTTCGTCTGACCGGAGACGGAGGTCCTGTAAACAATGTCGACTTCACCGCGACCCCTTTCAAAGGTACTGTCAAACTCGAGCAAGTCTCGCTTTCGGCAGCGCAGAAATTCTTGAACAGCGCCGCCCTGGAAAACACCGATGCGGTAATCTCCGGATCAACCAACCTGTCCAACTCCAATGGAAAGATGAGCGCTGATGGCTCGCTCAAGCTGGAGAACGCCGTCATTCATGGAGTTCAGGCCGGCTATCCCATCTCCGCCGATTTCGATGTCACCGACGATCTCACCAGCGATGTTATTCAGATCAGGAAGGCGTCGCTTAAGCTGGGTTCGACACCCCTCGCAGTGACTGGCACACTAAACACCCGTCCTAATCCGTCCGTGGTGGACGTAAAGGTCAGCACCTCGAATGCCTCCATTCAAGAAGTTGCAAGACTGGCGTCGGCATTCGGCGTGGCCTTCAGCCCCAACACCAAAATCGCGGGACAATTGACGCTCAACGTCCACGCCCAGGGCCCGACCGACCACTTGGCGTTCAACGGCAATGTCAATGGACGGAATCTCGAGGTCACGGGCAGCGACATCCCACAGGCGGTGCGGGTCCCTGCGATCGACCTCACCATGAACCCGCAGCAGATCCAGTCCAACAATTTCACGGCCACATCGGGCGCAACCACCCTGGCGGCGCAGATGACGGTCTCGCAATATACCGGCAATTCGCCCAATGTGGATGCGACCCTGAAAACCGTGAATGGCAAAGTGAATGAATTACTGGGCATCGCCAAAGCCTACGGGGTTTCGGCGGTCGAAGGCTTTACCGGCACTGGCAACATCACGCTGGATGTCCACGCTGTTGGACCTATCAAGAACACCGACGCCATGACCTTTAGTGGCAGCGGCGCGTTACAAAATGCCTCGCTGAAGATGCCATCGCTCACCCAACCAGTGAACATTCGCAATGTGAACATGCAGTTCACGCAGAATTCCGTGAACCTGACCAACCTGGCGGCGTCGCTGGGTTCCACGAATGCAAGCGGCAATCTCAGCGTTGCCAACTTCCAGGCTCCGCGACTGACATTTGCTCTGACCGCCGACAAACTAAACGTCGACGAATTGCAGAAAATAACCGGCAGTTCTACGCCCGCTCCCGCCAAGAAAAAAGCGGAAGCGACTTGGAGTCTGGTTCCTGCCGCCGATGCGGCGCCTGCTCCCGCAGCGCAACCTGGCCTGCTTGCCAATGCAACTGGGACGGGCACCATCGCAGTGGGTACCATTCTCTATCAGCAGATCCAGTTGACCAATGTGCATTCCAACGTGACGCTGAACCATGGGGTCATTCAGCTCAATCCGCTGACCGCACAGATTGATGGCGGGCAGGAGAACGGAAGCATCACCGTCGATACCCGGCCGGCGAACATGGCGTTCGCGGTGAATGCCAAGCTCAGCGGGGTGGATGCAAATCGGATGCTGTCGTCCATCTCGTCGGTGAAAGACACGGTGTACGGCTCGCTCGGTGCGAATGCCAACATTACCTTCTCTACACCGCCATCGGGCGATGTGGTCCAGACCTTGAATGGCGTGATCGCGATGAACCTGGCCAACGGAAAGATCACCAAGCTCGATCTGCTAAGTGAATTGTCGAAGATTGGAAAGTTTGGAGGCGGCGCGGCCAAGGGTTACACTGCTGTCTCGCAGATGAGCGGAACGTTCAACGTGCACAGTGGAGTGGCGCAAACCAACGATCTGAAAGCTGCGCTGGACGTTGGCACCATGGCGGCCAACGGCATCGTAAATCTGGTCAATCAGGACCTGAATATGCACGTCACCGCCGTGCTCAACAAGAGCTTCAGCCAGTCGGTAGGCGGTACCGGGGTAGGCGGCTATCTCAATACGGCGCTGGCGAATAAGAACGGCGAACTGGTGCTGCCAGTCATCATCACCGGCAACATGAATCACCCGATTGTGGCTCCGGATATCCAGCAGATCGCTCAGATGAAGTTGAAGAACCTGTTGCCTACGGCGGGTGGATTGCTGAACGGCAGCGGGGGTAACAATCTTGGTGGTCTCGTAGGTGGGTTGCTGGGCGGCCAGCAGCAGCCTGCAAAACCTGGCCAGCCTGCCCAACAAAAGCAGCAGGCCAATCCGCTTGGGGACGCGCTGAATCAATTGCTGGGCGGGAAGAAAAAGTAACCTGCGAGATTACTTCCAGCAAAAAGCCGCCCTCGGTGGGCGGCCTAATTTTGCAGAAGACGATCTTGCTACTATGTGCTGGCTTGCTCCAGCAAACCCTTTTCCAGTTTCTCCTGGCATTCGATGCAATGCCGCGTCCACGGGACTGCTTCCAGGCGTTTAGAGTTGATTTCGGCGCCGCATGAGATGCACTCGCCAAACGTGCCCTCCCGGATCCGGTCGAGGGCGTTCTCCACCATCTGCAGAAGCTGTCGTTCGTTGTTGCTCTGGTGAAATAAGAATTCCTTGTTGTACGAGTTGGCCGCCCGATCGGCGATGTCCTGGGCCGACTCCACGTCGGCTTCGCGCCCATCCTGGGCAGTGCGGGTCATGGTCTGGCGCAACTCGCGCTGACGTTCCTCCAATCGCTTCTTGAAAACTTCCAGTTTTTTCTTGTCCATAGGTTCGTACCCTGCCGATCCCTCCGCCGCGGACTCCGGGAATCGACTCCAAAAATCCCCGACGGAAAATTGGGTGCGCGAAACCGGAATGATATGCGTGGGAGGCACCCACGTCAACTGGCGCTCCCGGCCGGCCTGGAGAATCCCGGCGTTCAGGGGTTGGATGCCCGCAGCCGTACTTATGATTGATTTCGCGCGAGGCAAAAAAAGCGGCCCCACGTGGGCCGCTCTTTTCAAAAGAGGCGAAGGAGGAAGCTTCAGGGAAGGAACCGCGAGATGCTGTCTCGTTTAAAGAGATCAGCAGAGAGATGTCGGGATTGATGGAAGAGAATTGAAGTCAATGTCTTGGGCCTCTTTAGCTGAGCCTGACTGTGCACTTTTAACGCCAGAACGACCTACGCTCCCGTATTCGCTTGTGGAAATACAGCCGAAGTGTTTAATAACAGGAGCGATATTTTCTTGATCAGCTCAGGCAATGTTACCCAAAATCTGCGTCCACTACAGCTGCATTAGTAGCACTCGGGTGCCAAATCTAGGCCGAAAGATTCTCATTGTGTGCTGCCTTTTCCCCTTCGATGATCTTCAGTTTGTTAAGGAGGGCCTTATAGCTGATCTTCAAGATCTTGGCGGCTTGGCGGCGGTTCCAGCGGGTTTGGGTCAGCACCCGTTCTATGGCTTCGCGCTCGGCCGACATGGCCGCACGCCGGCCAATTTCCAGGAGGGATGGCGCGTCCGTTTCCACAGCGTTCGTTTTTGCCGCATCAATGGGGATCGCAGCATGCGCCGGCAAACTCCCCGCCGGTTGGTCCCCATTGGATTTGTTATCCTTCAAGCCCCAAAGCGGACTGCTGCCGGAGGATGAACTCATGATGGGCTTGTGGGTGGAAAGCTCGCGAATAATCTGCGCTTCGTTGCCCACGATGACGTAGCGCTTCACCAGGTTCTCCAACTCGCGAATGTTACCCGGCCAGCTATATTCCAACATGCGGCCGATGGCGTAGTCTCCGAAGGGAGCTGGCTGCTTACCGTAGAACTCGCTGTACTTCTTCAGGAAGTACTCCAGAAAAACCAGGATCTCTTCGCGGCGTTCGCGCAAAGGAGGGATGTGGACGGTAATTACATTGAGACGGTAGAAAAGATCCTCCCGGAAGAGCCCTTCTTGCACGGCACGCTCCAGAGGCTTGTTGGTGGCGGCCAGGACCCTTACATCGACCGAAATATCCCGCTTGCCGCCCAGCCGCGAAAACTCTCCACCTTGCAGCACGTGCAGCAGCTTGGCCTGCAGCGCCGGATGCATCTCGCTGACTTCATCCAGGAAGATAGTGCCGGCGTTGGCTAAATCGAATTTTCCCAGCTTCTGGCGGTTGGCGCCAGTGAAGGCCCCAGGCTCATAGCCAAAAAGCTCACTTTCCAGCAGTTCGTAAGGGATGGCGGCGCAATTGACTTTGACGAAGGGTTTGTCGCCCCTTCCCGATTGCGCGTAGATCATGCGTGCGACAACTTCCTTGCCCGTCCCGCTTTCGCCGCGGATGAGCACCGTGGCGGTAGTATCGGCCACTTGCTCGATGGTTTCCTTGACTTCTTCCATCCTCGGACTGGTTCCGAAGAGCCCCAGGAAGTCGCTGTTACGGCGCACCTGATCGCGAAGCTGCGGGACTTCAGTCGAGCCTCGCTGCTTTTCCAGGATCTTGTTGATTCGCAGGTCGAGTTCCCTGGGCTCGAAGGGTTTTCTCAAGTAGTCGTCGGCGCCCAGCTTGGAAGCCTTAAAGATCATCTCCGGGTCGTGCCGGGCTGACAGCATTACCACTCCGGTGTCAGGCTTAATTTGCTTGATTCTTTCCAGGATGTCCAACGAACCCATTCCGGGTGCTGACAGGTCTAGCAGAACCACCACGGGGTCGTAAACCCGAAGGATCCGGATTGCCTCTTCCCCGCTGGATGCATTGCCGACGTCGAAGCCTCGGCGCATCAGGTGGGAGCTCAAGAATCGATTCATGTCGACGTCGTCGTCAACAATCAGTGCGCGCACCTTTTTTTCCGGAATCATTGAGCTCCAGGAAATGAATGTAGGTTCCTTTGGCCCCACCCAGAGAAACCGGCGTACCACTATGAGAATCGCGATACCACTTCAAGGTTGCACCTTATGTGTATCGCATCTTCAAAATGCGACTGCAGTGCAGCCAGGAGGCATCGCTCCTCGAATTGCTTAGGATTGGTGAGGCGATTGTAACTCTGGACGGCCCGATTACGAAAGCCCGTTGGAGATTTTTTGGTAGCGCAGTAATATTGCGCGTCAGGCCAGTTCGCAAGCGGTAAAGGCGGCCCAAGGGCCGCCCGTTCCTAACCGCTGTAGCTTTTCTATACGCTCAATTTCCGCCGTTGACCGTCCGCAGCTTCCCAGGCATGAAATGATAGGGTGGCCACGGTCCCGTGATGGTTACATGGCAATCCTTGAAGTGCCTGGTGGCGGCGCTATAGCGGTTCTGATATTTGGCAATGGAGTCAGAATCGATAAGGTGGGCAAAGTCAATCAGCATGCCGCCGGAGTCGGTGCGTTTGCAGATAATGTCTTCTTCCAATGGCGAGAACAGCTTGTGCACTTGCATGGAGAGTGCGCGGGCTTTGGTCTGCCGTTCGCGGTCGCGCGTAGCTCGCTCCCGCAATTTGCGAAGGTACTCGCCACCTACGCCATTGGGAAGCTCGGCGATCGCTTCCTGCAGTGTCCCATCCTTGAGGATAAGCTTGAAATGCATTTCAGCTTTTCCTCGCAGACGATCCACCGACTCCAGAAAGGTCTTACGGTTTGCCCTTACCGCCCGGCGCAAGGCTTCATCGGAATCGAAGATGGTGCCAAAGCGAAAGGGAAGGACGGTCAGAGTACGGAAGCACTCACTGACTACGTGAGCATGGTCCAGAACGGCTTGCTGGGTTAGAGGTTTGGCGGCGGAATGCTCGCTTACAATAACCGCGAACTCTCCGCTGGGACAGGCGAACACCGGAGCGTCGTTTACGCCTCGGAGATTTTCAATCGCCACCGGACGCCGGGCTCGAATACTACCTTGAAGGCTCTGCTGCTCAGTAATACAGTACGCGTACCACGCCATCTCAGTCTCTCCTGGGAGTGCTCGCACACAGTTTCACGACCGCTGTGTATGAGGGAATGCTGACTTGCGAACGTGGGACTAAAGGGTCTGGCTCAATCGAAGAAGATGGCCGGGAACCATCTTCCACTTCCTTATCCTAAGCCTTGGAAGCCGGAAACTGCAACCTACATCTTGCCTTAGACTGCATTTTTCTCTAATTAATTTCAAATTGGAGCGGGTCGCTCTCGCCCAAAGACCGCCACTGGAGGCGTATTGACCCATTCGGTCTTGATAGTCAGGTTCGTGGTTACCGCGTTTGTATTGTCTTAGTGGACACTTGACACCGCGTCGTTTGTCGATAGTATCTTTCTCGTCCCAACTTCAGCCTGTTCACTGATGCCAGCAGCGCCACGTTCACGCTGTGCAAGCGCGGGCACAACGTTAGTCGGGACCTTCCTGATGAATCAATCGGCCATAGAGCCGTGTGCAGAGCACGGTGTCCTAGGCAAGGAGCGCCACATGTCTTCTCCGCGGAAATCCGCCACGGCCGTCGACCAATTCACACCTATCACCTTAACCGTGATGTTGGCCTTACTGCTCACCTCGATGCTGTTCGCGGGAAGGTTGTGCGAAGCCGCCGACCGCAAGGCCCCGTCACCTCTGGTATGCAACAGCGGATCACTTCCGACCGGCGGGGACGGCACGCAGGATGTGCAAGTGGTTGGGCCCGGCGTTTGCACCGTGGGAATGGGCACCTACTACTACCACAACTTCAATATCTACAACGGCGGAACCCTGCAGTTCCTTGACGATGGCAACATCGATCTCTGGGCCGCCAACATTCTGGTGGAAAACAACAGCTCGCTGCTCGCGGGCACTCCGACCGCGCCGTACGGCGTCAACGGCGTGCTCACCATTCATCTTTGGGGGCCGGCGCAAACTACCGGAACTGGCAAAGGCGACGGAGGCGTGGGCATCACTTGTCTGTCGGACCCCTCCAGCCAATGCGGCGTACCGACTGCCCTGTGGAATTCCAATCCGTCGATGGGATTGAATCCCACCTCGTGCGTGCTTGCCGTTAATGTGCCGGGATTCAATCAAAACCTGCCGGGCAACGTGAACGATTGCTTTTACGCCTACATGCCGCTCGACTATGACGACGGGGGCAACCCTCCCGGGTACTTTGGATACAAGGTGCTGGGGGTTTCTTATGGCGGGAGCTTGCAACTATATGGCAAGAAGGGCGCCACCTATTCAACCCTCCCCGTGGCCAAGTCGGGAACCAGTTGGGCGCGTCTGAATCAGTCGGTGAAGGCGGGCGCCAGGATGCTTGTCCTGGATCGCGCTGTGGACTGGCAGGCGGGGGATGAGATCGTTCTTAGCACTACCGACTACTTGCCGGCGCATTCGGAGCGGTTGACCATCCTCGGGGTGAGCATCTTTAACGGCGTTACCACCCTCACCACTACGCCAGTCGCTTATACCCACAACGGACGCACTTATGACTACGGCCTCAAGAAGGTGCCCAACGACATCGGCCCCGATCCGGATCCTAACGTCACTTGCTCGGCAGGCCAAACCCGCTGCGTAGAGACTCGCGCTGCCGTGGGACTGTTGACCCGCAGCATCCGCATCGTGTCAGGAGGCGATACCTACAACGCACCATTCGGGGACCCCAGCACTGGTTACTCCTTTGGCGGGCAAATGATCGCGCGCCAAGGCTTCCTCTCGGTGCAGATCCAGGGCGTCGAGTTTTTCCAGATGGGAGAAGGCGGCCGCATCATGCACTATCCCGTCCATTTCCACATGGCGCGTCAAGTGCCGGCCAACACCTACGTCGCCGACTCTACCGTGTACGATTCCATGACGCGCTGGTACACCATCCACGCCACGCAGGGGGTGACCTTGGCGCGTAACGTGGGCTATCTCTCTATTGGCCATGGTTATTACCTGGAAGACGGCAGCGAGACCGGCAACAAGCTCTACGCCAACTTGGGCGTCCTGGTCCGCGCCGGCGTTCAGGGTCCGCAGAACCCGCGCAATGTGCCCGGAATTTTCGCCGCCGCGCATATCAATACGAGTGCCGATGAGGTTCCATTTCATACGGACTACGATCATCCCACCACGTTCTGGATCACGAATGGCTATAACGACTTCGAATACAACGTGGCCGCCGGCGCCGGGACCTGTGGCATGTGCTATTGGTTCCTGCCCAATACCAATAGCGGCGATTCGCGCTACGAGTACTGGGATTCCTACGCCGGCGAGCAGCAATATCTGAAGAACCCAACCACCGGCGTGGACGACTTGAACCAGGCCGGCATCACCCCGCTCTACAAATTCGTCGGCAACTCCTGTAATACCGCACAGAATTCGTTCAACACCATCGGCGACTCAACATTTTGCGCTCTTGCTCCCGGCGGCAACGGAGACATTCAGCCCATCATCAATCCGCTGTCACCGGCTTTTCCAGCGGACCCAACCTCCCAGGCATTCAGCCCGCAAGCCGACGCCTACTATCCCAAGGTGGCGGGCGCAGGCTTCCGCCAAGCCACCCAGTGTCCCGCCAGCGGCAGTTGCGCCACAGTCAGTCCTTGCTCCTATCAAAGCAACTTGGACACGGCGCCTTCCAACTGCATGATCACCGATATCGACCACTACACCACATCGTTTAACTGGGCGCAGACCAACTACGGCGCCATCTGGCTGCGTTCGCAGTGGTACCTGTTCACTAACAGCGCCGTCACCGATGTCATCAATGCCGGGCTGACCTTTGTCTCCGGCGGCGGCTACACCGGCTCCGACCACATCCCCGGATACTGGGCGCTGGCGCATAAGAACGTGTTCATCGGCAACACCCAGCCCTCCAACCCATTTACTTCGCCCGCAGGCCCGTTTAATCCCAACTCAGGCTTGGCGTGCGACACCGGCCAGCCGGCTGCCGTCTGCTCCAACATTTCCCAAGGCATTGCCATACCGCTCGCCAATTTCGGCGTGAACCAGCGGCTGTTCAACATCTACGACGGTCCCGCCTACCAGTCGGCCAATGCCTACCTGGATATCAACAAAACTGTCCTGACCGGCTGCACGCCCGGCAGTGGCTCAGGTGGCGGAAGCTGCAGCAACTGGATGTTCTGGCGGACCCTCGGCGTGCCTCTCGACCCAACGGCTGCATCGGGCAATCAGTGCTACCTGCCTAACGCCGGGATTGCCTGGAAGCAATCGAACGGGTTTTACTACCCGCCGGCCTTCCATTCCAACAAGCTGTACTTCAATAACGTGGACATACGCCACTTTGTGGTCGAGCCCCTGTTCGAGTCCAACACGTTCACGACCGACCTTGCCAAGTCCCAGGCGCGCTACTGCATCTACCAGAGCGACATGTTTTCAAATTTCACCGATATCGATCGCCAGACCGAACTCAGCGACGACGACGGCTCGCTCACCGGGCTACTCGGTCCAAGAAATCTAAACAGCGGTTATTCCCCCTCTATCTCCGTCAACAAAGACACCTTCTTCAATGTCCCGGTGGAGACGGCACAGTGCGCCTCCGACATTCCCGATCTGATGCCGCAGGGCAGCAGTTGCCCATACGCGAAAGATGGTTACCCCGATCTGTGCGCGACGGCCAACACCAGTCCCTACGAGTATGTGACTACGGTCGTGTTCCCGGACTGCGGCGTAACCGGCACTTGCACTTCGACCGCCGGGAACTGGGGCGTGGACTGCGAAGATCAGAGTTGTTATGGCGTGCCGCTCTACCGCGAGGACACGAACCCCGGAGAACAAGGGGCATCCCAGATTCGCATGATGGCCGATTCGACCTATCAGCGCAGTAATCTCACCGTCAACCATGGACTCTTCTACATCGACACTACCGTCTCCAATGCCATCCAGAGTCAACAGGGTGCAAACACGAATGTTTTTGTAGGCGGCCAGACCTACTATGTGTTCCAGTTGTTCGCCAAACCGGACACCAGTGTGATCTATCAGATTTACGTGGGCAAAGACTTCGACCCCAGCACGCAATTGGTCCCTGTTCGGGTAAATCAGCTAACCAATCCGCCTACGTTCACCCCGGGGCCGGCGGGTTCGTATCCGTGTCCGCAGGGAGGATGCTTTGACAGCAGCACCGGAATTCTGACGATTCCTCTAGACATGTCGCTGTTCAGCTATTTCAAGGCCAACTACAATGCGGCCAAACAAGACGAGTGCGCTCCGGCCACCTTCTGTACCTGGAATAGTCAGACCAGTACGTGCGGATGCAATCCCAGTCAGACGAGCGCCTCCCCGGCGGAGTGTCAGAACGCCTGCGCCAATTGGTCAACCAAGGACGTGGACTGTCCCCAAGGAGGTTGCTACGGCTTCGCGATCACTTTGCCCACAGACTTTGTGGCGGGAACCCCAGTTGTTGCTCCGCCGCGGGTCGGCTGTTTCCCCAAAGACCAGAATTGGAACGTGAAGTTTTCGAGCCCCACGCAGAACCCAGGTTCGTGCCTTTACGCCGGCATCTTGCCGCAAGGAAAGTTCTGCGGAACCAACGCGAACTGGCTATCACAACAAGGCGTAAGCCTGACCGAAACCGGGACTACGCACTGATCTCGGGTTTCCTGCTGCCTTCTGAACGGGGTCGGAGGGCGGCAGGAAAGTGATGTTCGAGGGTGTCGGCCTTCAGAGATTTCGTGGTGCAGCATGGCTTGCCGTGCGCACCAGGCCGGAAGCGCCGGGAAGAGATACACCCTTGCGGTTTACGAATTCCAGACGTACAGGAACTCCTCATCGGCCGCCGTCGCCACCGCGTGATGCAACTTGCGCGTAGCACGGTTAAGGGCGGACCGGATGTTGACTTTTGAGTCGGGCAACTGAGAGAGAGGAATTTTCAAGCACTGTCCGCTATCCAGTCCTTCCAAGTCGCTCAGGATTTGCGTAACGATTTCCTTGTGCTTTCCGTTGCGTCCGGTGGGGATGTTGGCGCGCTCCGAAACTTTGAACTTACGGTGCGGAGTTCGCTTATCGCTGTTAGGCATCGTTATCCTCTCGCTAAAGTATCGCTAACAACTTGCTAAAAATACACAAACTTCAGCAAGTTGGCAAGGTAAAAACTCTTCTCCCCATAAGTTATTCTGCCCCTACGCTTTCCTGGATTCTCCTGCAAAGAAAAAGTCCCCGTATCGATCCTTGTGGACTAGCTTTCTCTATAGAGGTCTCTCGTGAGAAAAGCTGCACGGCGATTTGAAACGGTTCCGCTCGCGGAAGTGTTTGAGAAGGCGGTTGAAGTGAACGGCCGCCAAAAGGTTGAGAAAACGATCAAGAAAGATGAGCCTTACTCGGTGCCCAAAACCGTCAGCGCCCGTGCGCTGCGCGAGCACCGATGAGACAGGAACCCCAATTGTTGGAAATGCAGTCGGAGGAAAGGCCCGTCGAGTTGCAATCTGAAACCGCTATGAACCCGAAAGCAACGCCGAAGCGAGTGTTGGTGGTAGATGATGAAGCGCGTATTGCCGACACGCTGACCGCAATATTCCGTAACGCGGGCTACGAAGCTGTCGCCGCGTATGATGGCTCCAGTGCATTGGCGCACTGTGAGTTTTTCCATCCGGACCTGGTCGTCACCGACGTTGTAATGCCGGGAATGACGGGAGTTGAAATGGCTATCCAGATGAGGCAGCAATACCCTGCCTGCAAGATTTTGCTGTTCTCAGGGCAGGCCGCCACCGCTAACCTTCTCGAGGAAGCTCGGCGAAGTGGATATGATTTCGAATTACTGACGAAACCCGTCCATCCGGCAGAATTGCTGGCAAAGCTCTGCACCTGAGCGAGACCATGCGTCAACCGGCATTGCGCGTTGGTGCGGTTCGCCGTGCAACCTTTGATGGGCACTTGTTATTTGAATTCGTCGCTGCGACGGCACTTCGCACTTCAGGCGCTCGCGACGGTTATTTGCGAGACGGTTTGGCCGTTTTACGCGGTGCGCTTTTCGTCGTCGGTTTCGCACCTTCGGCTTCTTCCTGGGCGGCGCGCCGTTCCAGCGCTTTGGTCACCACGTAACCCATTTCAGCGATCGGGGCAGGTTTGCCGGACCATATCTCAAATTGGCGGGCGCCCTGCTGCACGAACATTTCCAAGCCTGGTATGACTTGCAGGTTCTTGGCTCGGGCCATCTTGATGAGCTTGGTTTCGGCCGGAATGTAAACCAGATCGAAGACGTACTTCGTGTTCAGCTCTTTTTCCTCGAGCGGCGACTTACCGTTACTCATCCCCACGGGAGTTGCGTTGATGATCACATCGAACGCAGTCTTTGCGACATCGGCACGTTTCAAGTATTTCGCCTTCGCTTGCCGCGCCAGAGTCTGCGCTTTCTCCGGCGTGCGGTTCGTAATGAAAACCTCGGCGCCTTTGGCTTTCAATCCGAAAACCGCGGCCCGTGCCGCCCCGCCCGCTCCCAACACCAGGATGCGTGCGCCAGCCAAGTGAAGACGCTGCTCCAGCGGGGCTACAATGCCACCGACATCGGTGTTGAAGCCATATAGTTTGCCGTCGAGACTGCGAACCAGCGTGTTACAGGCGCCGATTTGACGTGTCAGCGGATCGGAATTCTCCAGTTCGTCGACGATCGCCTGCTTGTAAGGCATGGTGATACTGAGACCGCGAATGGGGATGTCGCGGACGCAGGCCAACAAATCTTTCAGGCTCTTGGCGTGCAGTGACAAATAGACAGCATTGACGGACTCGCGTCGAAACGCCGCGTTCATCATGATGGGGGAGAGCGAATGTTCCACCGGGTCACCCGCCACTCCATAAACCTGGGTGGCCGCGTCCACGTTATCGATACGATAGATGTCCCTCAGTTCATTGAAGGGTACTTGTCCGGGAGCGGTCTCTTCGCCGCTCTTCGCCGCCCCGAAGGTGAAAATGCTGCCAGCCCTGACTCCCAACACACGGCTGATGATTCCCTGTTCCCCCATGCACAATCCGACCATTTCGTGCTTGCCGGAATTAGCCTCGAGGAATTTCATCATCACTACGTTGTCGGAGAGATTGGTCGCCGTCGATACCACCTTGTAGAAGTCAGCGGGATACTTGCCCATCTCGGCAAACTGCTCGTCGAGCTTTTTGGTGGCACGAAAGTCGTGGTAGGAGATGATCAAGCCGACCCGGTCGGTAAGCCCTCGCAGTTGATCAGGCTTCAGGCTCTTCGCACTCTGTAACTCGATGTCGACCAAGGGGAAGCCGACGTCAGCCGCCTTAAGCAATACAGCCAATTCGGCCGCGACCGAACCCTTGAATTTGCCGCCGTTTACTGCCCGCCGACAGGTGGCAATGGCTGTCGCCTCAGGATGCAATTCGAGAAAATTCTTCAGCTTCGGAAGTGCTGCCGCCGGCTGGGAAAGATAGTCTAATCTCAACTCAATAAAAGGGTTATCACGTACCACCGACTCGGCTCGTTCGATCATGTTAGAGGCATCGGAGCCCACCACGGGCACACAAACCCGAGGCAGCCGGAAGCGATGGATTCGAGATGCGTAACTGCTTGCAGATGCGCGCATGTAGCTGCCCGATGTTACAGATGCACAAGAATAGTTGCAACCTCCTTCTAACAAAATATTGTAGTTACAGACAGAAAGGTTCATCGGCGGGCACGAATCAGGTGTGCTACTAGCGCAAAAAAAACTTAATGGAATCTGCTAGTTAGGATTCGCTAAACACTTCCGCAGTAAATCCCTGCAGTTGGGCACCGTGTTCCCATGCGTCCTCTGACAGCCCGGCCTTCAGGCAGGTTTGCGCTAGGAAGGTCTCGCGGTCCCATCCCCACTCCATGGGAACTTGCGGCAGCAGCAATCCACGGCGAAGGCCTTCGCTGACCACGAGTCCGTGTCGGCCGGCGATGACATCTTCGGGTCGAATGGGCTGCAAAGGTGACAGCACGCTGATCTCAATCTTCAGATGCGGCGCCTCCTCCGGCGTTACGGGCGGGAAACGCGGGTCATCTAGCGCAGCGGCACGGGCTGACTCGGCGACTGTCGCATACAGCGATCGGCTGGGCAGCACATATCCGATGCATCCACGCAGCTTGCCCTCCAGATGCAAGGTGGTGAAGGCCCCGCGAGGCTCCTCGAGATGCGGCGTTGGCGCGGCTGTATCGACGCTCCGCCCTTCCACCGCCAATTCGATTGAGCGATGAGCCAGGCGCAGAAGCAGCTCGCGCTCTTCTTGTGAGTACTCGCACGACAGCGTTACCGTCGCGGGTTCTTTAGAGGACGGGGACATCGTTGCGCTTCCTGCGCCGGCTCAGCACAAACGAACGCCGCTTGCGGCGCTTCTCGGCATGGCGGTCAATCTTTCGCCAGAATCCCACGAAATAGTCGATGGCCGACAGCAGTGACAGAGTCACCATCAGCCAGATCGATACCAGCGCGATGGGGTGCACCGGGAGGCTCAGGAAATACCAGGGAAGATGGGTCCAATGGTGATCGATAATCGCCGCCACCACCGACACGATCTGCACCAGCATCTTGGTCTTACCCAACTCGCTGGCTTGGATGGTGAAACCCTCGGAGGCGGCGATGGATCGCAGCCCACTCACCAGGAATTCGCGCCCGATAATGATGACGGCCATCCACGCCGGCACGGTACGTGGGTTGAATTGCACCAGCGTAATAAATGCCGCGGCGATCAGAAGCTTGTCGGCCACCGGATCCAGCAGCATGCCCATCGTCGTCACCTGGGCGCGCTTGCGGGCGAGGTAGCCGTCAATGGCGTCCGTCAACGAAGCCGCAATGAAGACGAATGAGGCCAGCAGCTCGCGGTCGCCATTCGTGGAGTTGAAGCGACTGCTGGACAAGATCCAAATCAAGACCGGAATACTGAAGATTCGGGTGAGCGTGATGTAGGTCGGGAGGTTCACAAAGAGAGATAGTGCACACCACGGCGCAGGCTGCGGCTGCAACAGCCGATTATCCTCCACCGCTTGGATTGAATGCAATTAGAGAAAGGTGGCTCAACGAACTATTCGTCGTGGTGAACGGCAAGCTCGTCCAGCATGGATGGCGCCTGGTATTGCTCCCAGTAGCTGTAACCCACGGGAATCCCCTTGGCCCAGTCCAATGCGCCCATCCAGACGCGCAGAGCCGGGCGAAAACCGCTACGGACGCTGGCGATTGGGTGAAACGCAACAACGATGACGATGTAGGTCAGGATGACCGGAAAGGCCACCGTCACCGCCAACAATCGCAGACAAAAATAGACGCTTTGCATCATGACCCTACAGGAAGAGTTCCTAACAGGCAGTACAGCTTGGGCGATATTATGCCTCAATTTGGGGGGTGAATTGATGGTGTCACGGAAATTTATTTTGTCCCAGAAGGGGAACGGCCGTCTTAACTCGCTGGACGGTGCAAGCGGTTTTGTCGGGGAACGGCGACCCTCGTGTAGGACCTGAATTTGACTAGTCAGCTGACTAGTCGTATTCTGAGGCAAGGGAGGTGCCATTTGGCCGTGTGGCAGCTACAAGAAGCCAAAGCTCGATTCAGCGAGCTATTGGAAGTGGCCCTCAAAAAGGGCCCGCAGATTGTGACACGGCGCGGAGTTGAGGCAGCGGTGCTGGTGCCGATCGAAGAATGGCGTCGTCTGCAGAGGTCCGCTCGCCCCGGCCTGAAGGCGCTCCTTCTTGGGGAGGGCCCGCGCTTTGAAGACCTCATTCCGGACAGGCGTAGGCTTCGGCGGCGGAAGCCAGTGAACTTCAATTGAAAAGGTACTTGTTGGACACCAATGTAGTCTCAGAAGTGCGAAAGCATAAGCCGCACGGAGCCGTGGTCGCCTGGCTTGCCGATTTGCGCGATGACCAGGTATTTCTGTCGGCGGTGACGATGGGCGAATTGCAGGCAGGAATTGAGTTGACGCGACGCCAGAATCCGGAAAA
The DNA here is from genome assembly GCA_963721155.1 of uncultured Acidobacteriaceae bacterium. Classification (GTDB taxonomy): domain Bacteria; phylum Acidobacteriota; class Terriglobia; order Terriglobales; family Acidobacteriaceae; genus Bog-257. Next base: position 80,039 of record CAVRID010000018.1, read on the forward strand.
AGCCAAGGAGATCGAACTATGGGTGGAACAACTGGAAGCGTCGTATCAGATTCTGCCTATGGATACAGCTTCCTTTCGCGAATGGGGCCGGCTGGTGCATGGCAAATCAGACCATCTGATTGAGGATGGAATGATCGCAGCCACCGCCCGTATCCACGGACTGGTAGTAGCCACCAGGAACGAGGATGACTTCAATCAACTGAGCGTTCCAGTCTTTAATCCCTTCAAAGCCAGCGTCTGATCGCCGCTTGAGGGAGGTTCTCCGGAACGTTGGGTGTCCCGTTCTAGCCCGGGTTTAGCCAGGGCGGGGCAGTTTCCAACCGCGGTTTCTTTTCTATGCGTAAATCCCGCGCTGCCGGATCGTGTAGGCCACTCGATCAATGGCCAGCATGTACGCGGCAATGCGGTTGTTGACCTTGTGAGTTTCGGCGTAGCGGACCACATCTTCGAACGACGAAACCATGATGTGCTCCAGTTGTTCGTTCACGACAGACTCTTTCCAGAAGTAGCCCTGCCGGTCCTGCACCCACTCGAAATACGATGCGGTGACGCCACCGGCATTGGCCAGAATGTCGGGCATCACAAAGACATGCTTGTCGCTGAGGACATCATCGGCGGCGGCTGTCGTGGGCCCATTGGCGCCTTCGACCAGGATCTTTGCCTTCACCTTGTGGGCATTCCCTGAGTTGATGACGTTCTCCGTGGCCGCCGGAATCAGGATTTCACAATCGGTGATCAGCAACTCTTCGGTGTCGGCACGTTCAGCGCCTTTGAAACCGTGGATGGTGCCTTCCTTCTGGCGATATTCCCACAGCGCTGCAACGTCAATGCCTTTGCTGTTGTATAAGCCGCCGTCCCACTCGCCGATGCCAACTACCTTGTATCCGGCAGCATGCATGAGAACTGCGGCATTGGAACCGACATTGCCAAAGCCCTGGATGATGACACGACTGCTTTCGCGCGTCATGTTGTTCTTCTTGATGGATTCGTCGCAGATGATCATCACGCCGCGGCCGGTAGCCTCGCGACGGCCGCGCGAACCGCCCATGTTCAGCGGCTTGCCAGTCACGACCGCGGTAACTGTCTGGCGCATGTGCATGGAGTATGTATCCATCATCCAGGCCATAGTCTGCTCGTTGGTATTGACGTCGGGCGCTGGAACGTCCTTCTCCGGGCCGATAAACTCGATCAGCTCGGAGGTGTAACGACGGGTCATGCGCTCCAGTTCGCCACGCGACATGTTCTTGGGATCGCAAATAATGCCGCCCTTGGCGCCGCCGAAGGGGATATTCACCACTGCGCACTTCCAGGTCATCCAACTAGCCAGGGCGCGCACTTCGTCGAGGGTCACATCGGGCGAATAGCGCACGCCACCTTTAGCGGGTCCGCGCGCGATAGAGTGCTGCACCCGGTAGCCGGTGAACACTTCCAGTTGTCCGTTGTCCATGTTGACCGGGATGTGGACGATGATCTCGCGGTTGGGCTGCTGCAAGACTCGCCATAGACCTTCATCGAGTTTCAGCTTTTCGGCCGCCAGGTTGAAGCGCGCGGCCTGTTGTTCCCAAGGATTACTTTCCTGCTCAAGAGTGTGTGCAGTAGCCATAAGTTTTCTCCGAATTATTGCGGGCGTCTTGCGGCACGATTCCGTGGACGCACTTGCAGACGTGCGCATCCAGCATCGGCGGGCAAACCTTCAAAGTATATGCAGCCGGATGTGTTGCGCGCAAGGTAACGATTGGCAGCGATTAGTTTATAGGATGATCCCCCGTCCGGTTGACTAAGCCCACCGTAAAGGGTTATCGCGGTGTGACAAGCGTCAGGAGCGTGGCGCCGATGGTGCTTTTTCTGTTGGTAAGCTGTGGCTGATTCTTCCCAGCTACCTACGCGGCTGAAAATCTCTCATAGACTGGGCGTACCAGCAGAAGCGTTATCAAAGCATGAAGAGCACATGCCGGCCATAGCAGGTAGCCGGCGAAGCCTCCGCCAACTCTGAGATAGCCAAGGTATAGAGCTGCCAGCAGATTGTAAGCGAACAGCGCTCGAGTGGCGTGGGCGCTGGCGCCGTCTCTGCTGGGCCGACACGCCAGCCCCAGAGAGAGCAGCGCAACCCCGGCCAGCCTGGCGACCGCCACGCCGCTATTGGATAGACCGTCGCCCAACAGCACATGGGCAACAAGGTCAGGAGCGGCGATGAGAGCAATTCCGGTTGCGAACTCAATCGCCGCGGACAGTATTACCAGCGCTCTTGTCATCATCCGTAGTCCAGATTTCTGAGCGTTTCCCGGCCGAGGTGCTTACGGCGATTACAACACCCCGTGCTCGCCAGAGTGTGGTTCTCTCTTCGCCTGCCGCTCGAAATAAAACGCAATGCCCAAGGCAAGAATGAGGGCTGCGATGCCGAACAAGGTCACGCCGGGCACGGTGTTCGGTTCTTCAATAATGACCTTTCGCGCCATGGCGATGAGCGCAACTTCCAGGACCACGCGCACGTGAATGACGTCTTTCCTCACGTAGGCTTTCAGGGTTTCCAGCAATTCCACGCCGATCAGTACGAGCAGAAAGTAGCCAAAAATCTCAAGCAGGCCCTGCACTGGGATAAGCCACTTCGGAGGCTTCAAGACTTCTTGCCCAATCATGACGCCCAAATGCACGGTAGAGAGAATCATGACGACGATGAGCATTATCGCGAGCGCCATCACCGTCAGCTTTTGGACTTTCGTGATTAGTATTTCCAACGTGATCTGCCCCATGAAGTTGCGAATCCTGAACTGGGCCATCTCTAAAGGGACTCGTTATTTCTTCCACTCTACCCTGGGCATAGCCAGCTCAACACGCTCAAGAAACTGTGCGCGTTGGCGACCCGTTATGCGCCGGTATTCTTCCGATCCCGTCTGGCGGGATTCGATCACCTCTTAGCAAGAAGGTCCGATTCGCCTGTTTCTCCCGAACGGAAAAACAAATCCGCAAACCTTTCCTCGCCCAGTACGCGCCGAAGTTCGCGAAATGCAAAGAGCGGGAGGAAAGTGCAAAACACCACGATACTCCGGCCCAACAGGTCGTCGACGCGCACCTCACTAATTGCTCCTGCGATGTTCCCCCTGTGCAGAAGTCGTTTGACAAACTCCTCCACCAAGTGGAAGGCGAACACCAGCAAGACAAATAGAAAGGCCTTGTACCCGGCTGACAACATCAGTGGCCGGTCCTCATATCTTTTGCCAACCCTCGCATATTCTCCAAGGAGGATGACCTTGGCAACCACCAGGGCATTGATCACCGCGAAACCAAAGTTCAAATACTTGACATGGAAATCCTTCAGCAAGAGCACGCTGTAGATTTCCAGCGAGCAAAAGAAAAACGTCAGATACAAGAATATCCAGGCAAGCTCCCAAAACTCGTGCATGGCTTTGCGCTTCAGGCCTTGTCCGGCGGAACTCTTACTGCTCATCGGGTATCACTCACTTTGGTCATTGCTTGAACATCTTCTGCACGGCCTTACGCAGCCAGTCGGCGCCCTAAAAGCGCTTGACTTGGAATATCGGCGGCCGACTTGGCTCCTAATTGTTGACCCTGGCCATTGCGTCGTCCACCTTCTTTTGGTCCTCGGCCGACAACTGCGACGGCCCCAACTTATAGTTCAGCTTGTCGATGGTGCCGGTGAATGCGAACGGCACGTCATAGGTGAAATCCACCGGAGTTCGGGTATCGAGCCCCACGTCGAAGGTCTCATCGATCGACATCAGCAGCGGAATGGTGTGCTCGATCTTCTTGCGATCGACCTCTTTGCCATCCACGCTCAGCACGCCAGTACCACCCTTGCCGGGGCCGGGACCATCATATTTAAAGTCGAACACAATGGTGTGCTTGCCTTCGTCCAGAGAAGAAAGCCCTCTCCAGCGGTAGCGCTCCAAGTCCAGCAGGTTGTAAACGAACACTGGTCGGCCGCGGCCAATGTGGAATATATCAGTAGCAAAAGCCAAAATCAGACCTATTGTCGCGACCAGCAAGCATGCGTAGCCGAACCGTCTTCTCCATCTGCCGGCCCTACCAATCAGGATCAGAAGCAATCCGAGAATCAACAACCCCAGACCGATGTACTTGAACGGCTTGCTGCTGAGCAACCAGCTTGCGCTCGGACTTAGCATGAGTGCGTAGCCACCGAAGCGGCCACCGATCGTGGCGATGACCCCCTCCGCGCCGCCGCTGGGGATGGTCACCTCCGCGGTAATGGTGAAGTCCTTATTCAAAATGCTGGGAGCATTGCCCACGGGAATGCCCGGATTCACGCCGGTGTAGGTGAAATCGGTCTTGCCAGCGACCGCGCTTGGACGGGCCGTCAGCAAACGCACGAATCCCGAGTTGTCCAAGGGGAAGACCTGGTATTTCCCCGCCTCTTGCTGGAACAGTGCCTGCATTTCCTTCAGCTTGTCGGGATTGCTGGTTGCAAGGTCGTTGGATTCCGAATAGTCATTCGCAATGTTGTAGAGCTCCCACTTGTATTGGTCGAGGGGCGGCATTGCGCCCGTACCCAGTTCCCAGGGCGGAGAGGGCGGCGTTGTGGCGGCAATCCAACCATCGTGATAGATGGCGCGATTGCCGACCATTTCGAAGTACTGGGTGTCGCGCTTCGAAGGCGCGTTGGCATTGGCAGAGTCGAAGGTGTAGAGCATGCTGACGCCTTCGATCGGCTTCTGTGGGATGCCTTTCACAACGTCGGGCGCCTGGATGCCGGCGGCATCGAGGATGGTCGGAACAATGTCAATCACGTGGTGGAACTGGGTGCGAATTCCGCCCACGTCTTTGATATGGCCGGGCCACGAAATTGCCAAGCCCTGGCGCGTGCCGCCGAAGTGCGACGCCACCTGCTTGGTCCACTTGAAGGGAGTATCGAAGGCCCACGACCAAGCGACGGACATGTGCGGGTAGGTCTTATCGGAGCCCCAATCGTTATAGTGCAATGCATTGAGCGCCAGGACGGGCTTGACCTCCGGCTCGTTAAGGATGCCGTTGTAGGCGGTCATCTGGTTGAACGTGCCGTACACGCTGCCTTCCGCGCTGGTGCCGTTGTCGCCGTCGATGTAGATAATCAGCGTGTTGTCCAGTTTGCCCATCTTCTGGACTTCGTCAATCACGCGGCCGATCTCATAGTCGGTGTAGGCGGTGTAGGCGGCAAATACCTCGGCTTCGCGGGCATACATCTTCTTTTGCACCGCTGTCAGCGAATCCCACTTGGGCAGCTTGGCTCCCCCATACTCTGGCTGTCCTTCAGGCCACGGCGTCAGCGTCGTATTCTGCGGAATCACGCCCAGCCGCTTCTGGTTTTCGAAGATCTGCTCGCGCAGCTTTTCCCAGCCCATGTCGAACTTGCCTTTGAACTTGTCGATCCATTCCTGGGTGGGCTGATGGGGCGAGTGCGAGCCTCCGGGCACGTAATAGAGGAAGAACGGCTTGTCGGGCGCAGACGCGTTCAGGTCCCTCAGATACTTGATGGCATCGTCGGCGAGGTCAGTGGTGAGGTTGTAGCCGGGATGGCCGACCCAAGGAGTGACCATCTCAGTATTGCGGAACAGGTAGGGGGTCCACTGGTCGGTCTCGCCGCCTAAGAAACCATAGAAATACTGAAATCCCATGCCGACCGGCCATTGCTCAAACGGACCGGCGGTAGTGCTGTATTGGAAGCCCGGCGTGTTGTGGTCCTTGCCGAACCACGACGTAGCGTATCCGTTCTCCTTCAGGATCTCGGCGACGGTGGCGCTCTCCGGGCCGATGACGGAGTCATAGCCGGGATAGCCGGTGGACAATTCGCCGATGACGCCGAAACCGACTGAGTGGTGGTTGCGGCCGGTGATCAGCGCCGCCCGCGTCGGCGAGCAAAGAGCTGTGGAGTGGAACTGAATGTAGCGCAGGCCCGATTTGGCAATGCGGTCAAGCGACGGTGTCGGAATGACGCCGCCAAAGGTGCCGGGCACGCCGTAACCCTGGTCATCGGTCATGATAAGGAGCACGTTGGGCGCGCCCTTCGGCGGCACGATGCGCGGCGGCCACCAGGGGGTGGAATCTTTGTAGCTCTCCTTGATCACGCCGCCGAACTTCGGAGGCGGTGGCGGAAGTTGTTTTCCGTTGATGGTCGTGGTGGCGTCGGCCTGACCCAACGTGCCTGTGACCTGTTGCGCCAAAGCCGCATTTCCGCCCGCGAAAAAACTCGTTACGGCAAGCGCGCCCAGCGCTAGTTTCCGGATACCCGCTCCCAAATCCATTGGATTTCTCCTCGCAATACTGCTGGGTTAATCTCCGCGGCGGGAGGGTAGTTGCCGAGTTCATCCCCACGATCAACTCAGGGAAGAGCCACCTGCGATAAATCGAAAGCGGACTCCGAGGTAAGGTCTCTGTAGGTGGAAGGAATCGTAGTTGCACCATCCTCCCCTGGTCTACTGGCAAAAGTACTAGCGCCTCGTTTTTGCTCGTAGGCGCCTGGATGGACCTGAGCTTCGTTGACGGGAATCCAAAGCGCAGCCTAGATTGGGAGGGAGGAGAGCGATCTGTGATCGGCCAGGTTCTCGGTCATTGCCGCGTCGTGGCGAAGCTTGGGGAAGGAGGCATGGGAGTTGTCTATCGCGCTTATGACGAGGTGTTGCACCGCGATGTCGCATTAAAAGTCGTCAAGAAGGACGCTGGCCTGGATGCATCGGCTAGTCAGAAACTGCTCCACGAAGCGCGTGCTTCTTCGGCTCTAGCTCATCCCAACATCTGTACCATCTACGAAGTTGGCGAGACCGACGGCGAACTCTACATCGCAATGGAACTGGTCGAGGGCAAGTCTCTGCGCGAGATGAGCGCGGACGCGGGGCTGCCCCCGAGTCAGTCGTGCGATATGGGGTTCAGATTGCCAGCGCACTGGTTCGCGCTCATGACCGGGGAATCATTCATCGCGATCTAAAGACGGCGAATATTGTCGTCACCTCTGACGGTCTGGTTAAGGTCCTGGATTTCGGCCTCGCTAAACAGGTAGGAGGTGGAACATCCGAGGGAGCTACCCGGTCATTTGCAACCATGCAGGACGCGTCCAGCGTAAGCGGCACCTTGCCGTATATGGCGCCCGAGTTGCTGCGTGGCGAGGCGGCTGACTACCGCAGTGATTTGTGGTCGCTGGGAGTCGTGCTCTACGAAGCGGCTTCCGGACGCCTGCCATTTGAAGGACGCACCGGCTTTGAGATCAGCTCGGCGATCATACGCGACGCTCCCAACCCGCTCGGCCCGCCCGTGCCTCCTGGCTTTTGGGCCATTATCCAACGCTGCCTTGCCAAGGATCCAACGCAGCGTTATCAGCGCGCGGGCGAGGTTCAGGCAGCTCTGGAAGCCGTGCAGTCGGGCGCCATCGCTGCCATTGATCCTACTGCCGACATAAATCCGCCCAGGACTACGATGTTGCACAGTGTGCGGCACGCTCACGTTAAGAAAGGAGATTCACTTTTATTAGTGGGGACCACGAAAGGAGCATTCATCCTTCGCTCCAACGCCCAGCGCACCCGCTGGGAAGTCGGTGGTCCGTATTTTCACGGGCACAATGTCTATGCAATGGCCTATGACGGCCGGGGAGATCAGCACCGCATATGGGCTTCGACGCAGAGTTATTGGGGCACCCTGTTGCGATCGAGCGACGATTTCGGCAAGAGCTGGACCAATCCGCAACAGGCCAACATTCGATTTCCCGTCGACACGGGCGTTTCGTTGAAAAACATCTGGCAGATAACGCTTGGCCCGCCTGAGGAACCCAACGTGCTTTATTGCGGCGTAGAACCAGCCGCGCTTTTCGAAACGCGCGACTCGGGCGAGACCTGGTCGCTGGTGCGTGGTCTGTTCGATCATCCTCATCGCCCCCGCTGGATGCCGGGCAATGGGGGTCTGGCTTTGCACACCATTTTGCTCGATCCCGCTGACTGCCAGCGAATGTATGTGGCTATCTCATCCGGCGGCGTTTACAGAACCGACGACGGCGGACGTAGCTGGACCGCGCAAAATCGCGGTATCCGCGCTATGTTTATGCCCGATAAATATCCCGAATTCGGGCAGTGCGTACATAAAATTGCGCTGCACCCTGAGCGTCCCGACCGGCTCTTCCTGCAAAATCATTGGGGATTGTATCGTTCCGACGACCGTGCGGAGAACTGGACCGACATCGCCAACGGAGTGCCGTCGGATTTCGGTTTTGTCGTGCTGATGCATCCCAGAAATCCTGACTGCGTGTATGTCGTTCCAGTTGAGTCGGATGAGTTTCGCTGCGCGTGCGACGGTCGGCTGCGGGTTTATCGAACGCGCAACGCAGGTGCATCGTGGGAGCCTCTGATGCGCGGTTTGCCACAAAAACGCGCTTACGAAACTGTTCTGCGTGATGCCATGGTGGCGGATTCATTCGACCCGGTGGGAATTTATTTCGGTACGCGTAGTGGACAGCTCTTTGGCTCTCGGGATGAAGGAAAGACATGGCAAAAGATACTTGAGGGGCTGCCGGCGGTGGTCTGCGTACGGAGTGCAATCGTTGGAGACGCCTCCTTCAGCGCAAAACCAAACTTGCCTAAGGCGACGCCGGCGACTTCCTCGCCAACCAAATCCCGAACCATGAGCAAGGCCAGATCGCGGACCGTGACCAAGTCGCGTCGAACGAAGCGGTGATCCATGCCGATCACTTTTCACATTCCGGGAGCCTTGCGCGAATTTACCGGCGGACGCCGCACTGTCGAGATCGAACAGTCACCGGCGTCGTTGGCCGAGGCGTTGGCGGTGCTCTGGACACTGTACCCAGGCGTTCGAGACCGCATCGCAACCGAGCAAGGACAAGTACGCGAGCACATCAATATTTTCATCGGCGACGAAAATAGCCGATACACGGGAGGCTTGACGAGCCGCCTGTCGGCAAAGTGCGAGATTTCGATTGTTCCCGCCGTTAGCGGTGGCTGAGAGACATCCCGTGAGGCAAGCGGGCGCCCTCTTCCACGATTAAGGCTTCGCGGCCTTGAAGGGGCAAGGCTTCACAGGTTGCGGAAAAACTCGGTTACGCTCGGTTTGAAGGGGCGCACCTTTTGGTGCGCCGTTGTCGAGCTCTTGAGTGTTTAGGCTTTAGCCTCTGAGGGATCGCGCACTTCGTCTGGAATACCGAGGTCCCTCAGTCGCTAAAGCCATCGCCGAAGAGTAGCTCTCTAGGGTGCGGCTGAACAGGCTGCGGAAAAAGTCGGAAAAGCAGATCTCTCGCGAGCTGAAGCCCGCTCGTACCGACAGAACTAAAGAGCTTAACGGCGCAGCTAAAGCTGCGCCCCTTCAAAACGCCTTTCCAAACCGGCTTTTCAGCAGCCTCTGAAGCCGTGCCCCTTCAAAGCTAGTCGGCTGAGATGCCGAAACAGGCGAACAATTCAGGTTCAGCAGTGCAGTCACGATCGAGAATGAATCGGCCTTATCCGTTGAGGTGATAAAGCGGAATCAGCCCTGCTGATGTTTTTCTTCCTGAACTCCGATGGGGCGAAACTGATCGATCACGATGAAGGCTACCAAGACCGCGACGGGAAGATACAGCGCCCGCAACTCCCACCTGCGTTTCGTGAGCGTCCCGGTTGCTGCTCCCACCACGTAACACATCCAGGTCGCAGCCAGAAATGTGGTTTCGCGTACATCCTTTTGCTTTGGCGACAGTCTGACAATGTCAGATATAGTGTTTCCGGTCTGTTCGGCTTGATCGTAGCTCCAGAAGATTACCCGGGTGAACGACTCCGAGAACTTCGTCAGGGTTCCGGTGACGAAGGTTGTGTACACCGTCATCGCGCCAACGTGAGTCATGGTCGCTGTTTGCACGCCCATGGCGAAGGCCAGCAGCGCCACCAGGGAAAAGTAAACGGCCGAATTGAGATCGACGAGCTGGCCGAGTTTCATGGCCGGGGTTGCCCGCGCAAAAAGCACCAGCAGCAGAGCCTCTATCGCCAAGGTGTAGCTGGCAATCTTCTGCACGCGATGGCGAGCAGCCAGCGTCATGGCGATGCGAGTCAGTACCATTCCGGTCACATAGGCGGCGATCGCGCAAGCTGGCCGCAGTAGGTTAGAAAAGTTCGAGCCGCCGAGGTCTATCCCCACATGGATACTGTTGCCGCTCATGTTGGCGGTAAAAATCTGGAACAGGGCGATGTAGCCTACGGCATCGACGAAGCCGCCAATCGAGGTGAGCGTAAGCGCGGTCCCCACCTTGCCTGCGGCGCCGAGTTCACGTGTATCGGTCACAGTCGCGAGAGCGCCAATCTGGCGGCGTTGTAGCCACACATTCCGTGCACCCCGCCGCCCGGTGGAGTGGAAGAAGAGCAGAGATAGATATTGTTGGCTGAAGTGGCATATTGCCGCTGCGTGGGGCGAAAGAGAAACTGTCGCAGGTTCATCGCTCCACCGCCGATGTCTCCTCCGACCAAGTTAGCGTCCATGCTTTCCAGCGATGCTGCATTGAGCACCCGGCGGGCCAGGATGCAATCCCGAAATCCTGGTGCGAAGCGCTCAATCTGCGCCTCCAGGCGGTCGAGCATATCGAATTGCGAGCCGTTCGGCACGTGGCAATACGCCCAGCCTACGTGCTTCCCTTGCGGGGCACGCGTGGGATCGAACAGGGTGGGCTGCGATAACAAGACAAACGGCCGCTCGGCATGGTGTCCATGGCTCATCGCGTCTTCTGACGCAGCAATCTCTTCCAGAGTGCCTCCGATATGCACGGTGGCGGCGCGCAAACATTCGGGGGCACGCCACGGAATCGGATCCGACAAGGCATAGTCCACCTTGAAGACTCCGGGGCCGTAGCGGTACTTCTCGAGTTGACGCCGATATGCTGGTGACAATCGATCGCCAGCCATGCGCAGCAACTGCCGCGGAGTCACATCGCAAAGCGTGACATCGTACTTACCAATCTTGTCGAGACTGTCAACGCGGGTTGAGAGGTGCAGTACTCCTCCCAGACTCGCCAGGTAGCTGCACAGCGCATTGCTGATGGACTGCGAGCCGCCGCGCGGGATGGGCCATCCTACCGCATGCGCCGTGACGCCAAATATCACCCCCATGGAGGCGGTCAGCGGTTCGTCAAGGCTGAGGATGGAATGTGCCGCCAGCCCTGCGAAAAGCGCTTTAGTCCTGGCGTTGCGAAACCAATGTTGCGCAATCGCGATGGCCGAGGGGAATCCGACCAGCCCCAAATGCGCCAGCAGCAAGGGATGCCGGGTAAACAGGTGGACCGGCCGCAGTACCTCCGGTGCAAGTTCGGCCCAGTGCTCGGCGAAGGAACCAACCAACCTGCGCCACTGCTTGCCATCTTCCCCGAAGGCAAGCTTCCGCCGCGTCCAAGGTCGTGCTCCAAGATTACCGCGGTGCCGTCGTCGAGCGGATGCGCCAACGGTGCCGACGGTTGGATCCATTCCAAGCCGTGATCACGCAAGGGAAGGGAAGAGAAGAATGGAGAGCCCGCGGCCATCGGGTGCACTGCGGAACCGAAGTCGTGCAGGAAGCCCGGCAGGGTCAGTTCCATGCTGCGGGCCGCGCCACCCGGCAGCGCCTCCGCTTCGAACACATCGACTTGCAAGCCTGCTTGCGCGAGAACAATTGCGGCTGCCAAACCATTGGGCCCTGCGCCGATCACAGCGGCTCGTCGTGGCGTCGCAGGCATAGGGCAATAGTTTAGCTTGAGGATTGCACCAATCCAACAGGCGAAGATATTTCGGTGAAGATAGCTATGTATTTGCCGGGCATGCAAGACGACGAACTACTGATTGAACGGATATCTTCGGCGGGCGGAGTTATTACCTTCGGCTGACCCTCTACTTGCACTTGCGGCTGCACAAAACACTCCACGTCTTACATCTTGGGGACTGACACTACACGGCGAGGCTTTGGGCATTCTCTCTTTGATGGCGGCTAAGCGCAAGTGATTTTCGCGGCGGTACCGTTACGCGGCCTTTCGCCGCTTATCTGCCTCTTTGTGTTGCGCTACGCGCTTGGAGAGCAATGACTTTGCTTTCTCCAGTTCGGCCCGGCGCGATGCGCTCAAATTGTGCCCGGCGCGGTTGATGTAATAAGTCAGCATTCGCATCCCTGATCCCAGTCCTTTGGGAGACACCTTCTTGGAGGCCAACGATCTTGCGATCGTGGCCGCGCTCTTGGTGAACAAGTCCTTGGGAGGATGGGTGGAGTCTGTGGTCACCGTCTTCACCCATCGGTTTGTTTTCTTGGCAGGCATGCGACCTCCTCGTCTCAAATCACGATTCTCTGGAGTAGGATGCGCTCCCTCCAACCGGTGTTACTGCCGCGGTGGTAGTGGTTCCGGCCATTGCACGACGCCGACTTTGCCGTCAGGAAGCCGTTCTAGCACGGGAGCGTACAGTCCGACTAGCTTCCGCTTCCACCACATTCCAGTGGCGTGCTTCTCTTCTAGCGTCGTGAACCAGTATTGCCAGAGCACGGCGCGCATCTGCTGCGGCGGAGCCTGCGGGAACGGATTTCCGTCAAATAGTGCCAGCACGTCGGGCGAGCCCGCCAGCAGACGTTCCTCGGTGCTGGGCACAATTATGTTCTCGCGCCAGGAGCCCAGCGAGGCGAACCACAGATTCCAGTCGAAACGCGGCTGGTAAGGCGCGTAGATTCCCGGACGCTTACTCAGGTCCTGCGGTTTATAGCGGAAGGGATACGCCGTCCAGGTCTGACCGTCGTTTGAGCCCTGGAACTCGATCTCCCAGCGGCCCCGCGTCATCACCGCAAACAGCCCGTAGCGATTGGCGATACGAAAAGGATCGAGCGCAGCAACCGGTGAAGTGGGCAGGGGGAAGCGGGGAGAAATGATCCAGATCATCTGCGCCGTGGTGGCGTAGAAGATCCAGATCAAGATCACGCTGGTGAGGGACAATTGCAGCGCCTGCAACGGACGTAAAGACTTTCGCCGAGGTAACGGAGAATCAGAATCCTGCGATTCCACATTCTTCTCTTGCGGAACGGCAATTCGCGGACTGAGGTACGCTCGCCAGCGCTCCGGCATGACACGCAGCAGAAACCGGTCGTCGAGTAGGAGAAATCCCAGCACGAGCACCAAGTAGTTCAGGAAGGTGTAATTCGCGGTGAGAATTACGGGGACTTGCCAAGCGGTAACGATGAAGAAGCACAAAATGCGCCAGCGTCGCGGCAGGAACAACATGAACACCAGGCCTAGTTCCAGTATCAACGTGGCGCCGGTGGCGAATGCGTGAAAGCCGTGCGGGAGGTGCTGCACATACCAGCCGACCCATGTAGGCAGTGGGCCATTCTGGTAGTACTCGTCCATCGCGGTGAAATTTCGCCACTGGGGATCGCCGCTCGCGAGCTTCACCATGCCCGATTCGAAGTAAATGCGGAACCACTCCCATTGCAGCAGGAAGAGGCCGGCACGCGATGGTGGATGCGCTCGGCCCAAGCCAGGGAAGAATCCTGGCGGCGCGAAAAACAGAGAAATAAATCCTGCCTCCAGCAACATGCCGTCGGATTGATAACCGGCAAAGTCCTGTGCGGCGGCTACAAAAGACAAAAAGCACAGCAGACAGACGAACAATGTTGCGCGCGGCCAGAGGTTCAAGACGACCAGCAGCGACAGCAATCATCCCGACCCAGCAGATTGCACTGAGCATGTGCCCGCTGGTTGAGAACCACAGCAACGTTGGCGCAAACCAGAAGCGGGCTATCCCGAACTGGTGCGCTACGGCTTCTAGATATTCGTTGGAGGGAAGAATGCCCTGAGCCCCGATGAGCCCGCGAATCTGAAATACCAGCGAGAAGAAGGCGGAAAAATAAATCAGGCCGAGCGCCCGCAGAAAGATCCAGCGCGGAAGCAGGCGGTCCGACGCGCCGCATTCGGAGTCGAACCATCGGCGAATGAACGACGCAGGAGCCAAGTCCATGGCGGTGGAATTATATCGAGGATGGCGAGATGGCGTCTTGCGCGGTCATTCGTTCGATCACTCACCACCCTTCGGCTACGCCCAGGCTCGGACACAGAGGGCACGAAGATTCTATTTCTATAGATGGTCGAAGGGGCACGGCTACCGGGCGCTCCCCACGCTCACTGAGTCGTCCAGGTAAATCCACCATCGGTAGTCGCCCAGTGAGTTCCGCCGTCGGAAGTAACGACTCCGTGTTGCGCGTCGTCGAAGCGAATGGAAACGATGGCGCGGGTCTCGACGTTGGAACTTGCGGCAAGTGGAACTTTGTTCCAATGTTCGCCGCCATCAGGCGAGTGGAACAGCGCGCCGCCATTGCCACCAGCCCAGACGTCGTTTCCCACGGCTGCTACCGCGCGAAAGGTAACGGGCTGGTCGTTGAGCACGCGACTCCATTGGTCAGCGGCAATCGAGCGTTCCAGATGGCCCTGAGGACCGATGCGCCATTGGGGTCTTACCGCGTGCACCGACAGCATTCCCATCTGTGTTTTGCCGAACGTCAGCGGGGCGGTCTGTTGCACCGCAGTCGAAGATTCAGTCTCCGCGAACGAATTTTGCATCTGGACTGGTGGGACGGCAAAGGGAGCCGCTCCGCCAATCACTGCGGGAGTTGATGATGCCGCGGCCGCGCCTGGCGCGGTCTTGGCGTTCGGAGCCGGCGCGAATGCACGATCGGCGTTACCGGCAACGAAGGTTGATGAAGAGACTCGTCCGGCAGGGGTCGTCGTTGCCTTGTGCGGCAAAGACTTTGCGAGTGCCGGCGGCGCAGAAGGCTCCGGGGACGGTTGCTGCGAATTTGGGGCGATCACGGCTTGCGGCGGCGTCTCCGGCATTGCAGGTACCGGACGATTGCTGGCAACCGTGATTGGCGCGGCGTTATACCCGTTGTTGACGTGGGAGAATCGCAGAACGAGCCCTCCGGCAACGAGCACCGCGGCGGCCGCAATCGACACGGCCCACCGCATCCGAGTTGTCCACCTGGGACGCGGCTTCTCAGCCTGAGCAGCGGCGGGGACCGAAGCGGCAACATAGGCAGGCTTCACAGCCACGCCGGTGGGAGCCACAGCCACCAGCTCGCGCTCGTCCATTAGTTCATCCTCTGCCGCCTCACTCGCCAGGAACACGATCTCACGACACTCCGCGCACTGCGCCAGATGATGGACAACTACTTCGCTTTCCACGGGAGTTAATGTGCGCTCCATGAACGCCGTGAGCTGGTCGGGCGAAGGATGAACCTCGCCGGCCACTTGCCTGGCCAGCGCGTCCCGCAGCGGCTTGGGAATTCTTTGGTTCATCCTTCGTTCCCGCTCTTCTCTTTATAGAACGATATATCTTCGGTTCCTTGCCTTAAAGTTTCCTTCACGCGCACGCGCAGATCACGGACATCGACGTCCTGCATGGCTTCGTCGGCCTGGCGTGGAGACATACCAGAATCAATCATGCGTTTGCGAATGCGTTTACGCAAACCTGAGGTCACGCGCTCCAGCTTGCGGCTGATGGTGGACTCGTGCACGCCTTGCAGCTTGGCGATTTCCGCCAGCGTACGGCGGTCAAGATAGTAGGCCGCGAGCAGGAAACGTTCCTCCGCCGCCAGCACCGCGAGTTCCTCTGTGGCCGCAATCTCGGCGCGAGGATCGGTGACGCTGACATCCGGGTCGGGAGATTCAAACTGTTGTCCTTCGTCCAAGGCGGCGTCCAGGCTGGTCTCGCGGCGAGTAGCCCGGTACAGGTTGACATATTCCTGCGCGACTACCGTGCGCAGCCACCCCTGCAAAGAACCTCGGCCCTGATAAGAGCGAAGCTTGGAGGTCCGTTGCTGTCCCCTGGCGTCCACACCGTAGAGCAATGCATACAGCGAGTCCGCCAAGCTGCGCGCGGCACTTTCTTCCTTTGCGATCTTGTATGCCGACTCGTACAACGTGGCGCGATAGCGATTGAGGAAGACTTCCCACGCACGGTTGTTGCCGGTGGCGCAGGAGCGCGCCAGCACCACCTCCTCCAGGTGCAAGACCGCAAGGAAGCTGCGTACCGCGACTTCCGATGCGGCGCGATTCCATTGACACACAATATCCGCGAGAATCTCCGCCAGGTCGTCCACCGACATATCAAACTGTCGCGCGCCAGTCGCTTCGTAGTGGAGGGTGCAGAACTCCCCAATCGTCGCTACCACCTGCGGATCGAGCGGAGCGGAAGCGGGTGCGGAGGCCATTAAGCGAATCGTATCAATTCGGGTGCAAGAAGAACACCGTCCGGCGTTCTCTGGTTAGAAGAGACGCTCCAGCGCCTCTGGAGGTCAACCGTGAATCTCAGAATCTTGGCTCCGTTCGCATCGGCCATGCTGGCGGCAACCTTCGCCGCCGCTGGAAATCCTCACGAACTGCACGTCTTGCCACCCGTCACCAAAGGAAATCTCAGCATCTTTCCAGTCGTCGGAGGCGCGGAGAACGACACTGGCCACTTGTTAACGCTGGATGAAGGACTGCGCGCCGGATCGGTGGTTGTAACCGAGGCGGGCTCGCTTCAGGGATTGGTGCGACGCGGAGCGCCCGTCCCGCGGCAATCCGGGGCAGAGGTGAACCGGCTGGTGCTGATCAATAACTCCGACCATCCTCTGCTGCTGCTGGCTGGTGAGGTGGTCACGGGTGGCAAGCAAGACCGGGTGATCGGCGTGGATCGGATCGTTTCGCCGAAATCGGGGCCGATTGATCTGTCGGTGTTCTGCGTTGAGCCAGGACGCTGGGTGGCATCGTCGGAGCAGTTCAGCAGCATGAGTTCGGCGATGGTGCAACCCAGCGTGCGCACTCCGGCGATGGCCGAGCGCAATCAGCAGAGCGTGTGGGCACAGGTGGGCTCGGCGCTCGCAGGGATGGCCGGAGCAGTTCCGCGAGCTGCCCCGACCATGCGTGCGTCAACCTCGTATGCCAAGGCGATGGAGAATCCGGACGTGCAAAAGCGAGTGGCTTCCGTCGCCGCCGATTACGACGGCATGTTGCGCGAACTGAAGAAGGAAGGCGCGAAAGGCGTGGTGGTCGCTATCAATAAGGCTGGTCATCTCCGCGTCGACAAAAGCATTTGGATATCTCTGGTCCAATTCCTCAAACGTCATGTCGGCCCTCTTTACTGATTATTCGGCACAGCTTTCGGTAGCAAGCACCCTCGCTGCGAGTTCCTACGTCCCAAAATGGAGAGCGACACCCTACTCGACTTCAAAGTCCGCTGTCCGCGGCTGCGAGACGTTGCCAGCTGAATCCACGGCCTTTAGCTCAAGACGATATGATCCCGGCGGAAGCTTATCCACTGGCAGTATCAATCCCAGGGGAACAAGCGCGCTGCCCGCTTTCGCGTCATGGGCCGCGCCGCCGCTGTCGATCTTCTTCTCACCAGTCTTACGATCGACGACGAGCATCTTGATTCCGACTTTGGGAGGGTTGGCGCCGGTGAGAAGCGAGTCATAGATTTCCACGTAGAACCCGGCGCGATCCGTCTTCTTGAACTGGTCGCTGCCGGACGGGATGAGCTGCAGCCCCTGAGTCACTAACGGCGTGCGATCTTCGAGCAACGCGGCATCCAGACTCGCGCCCATCTGCGAAACCGGACGGATCTCCTTGCTCAGCGCCACCGCGCTCAGGGTGAATTGCTTGCCATCGTACGGGTCGATCACCAGCGGCATTTCCAGTTTTCCGAAAGTGTCGGCGCCCTCGGGATTGAACACAACCTTCAGGTCGTAGTGCCCGGCGGCAATGTCGAACTGGGTGTCGTAATGAAACGGTTTCGCGTTGAATTCCTGCACCTGCTTCTTATCTTCGAAGTCCAGATTGAGGCTGTCGCTGAACCGCGCCGCAACCGTTCCGTCCAGCTTGTAGGCCAGCCCGAGTACGCTGACCGTGGCGTGCGGCTTCCCCTTCTGTTTTTCGAATTTGATGGCGTTAGGAGGGATCTCGATCGCCAGGTTTACTCGTGCGGTGTTCGCCGAAGTGTAGAAGTAAGGAGCCAACATGGAAGCCGCAATGGTACCCGGCTGAGAGCCAGTGACCCGGTTCTCCATCTGCTTTTCTTCGGGCTTTCCCGCAAGCATGTCTGTGGGCTTCACATTGCAATAGCCGGTGCGCCAGCGGGTAATCGTCCCGCCGCGGTCGACTTTGACTTTCAGCGTGTGGCAAGTTCCTTCCTCCGACGGAGGCGGTGCGTATCCCAGGACGTAATACTCGGTTTGCTCGCGCGCGATTTTCTGCATGCCGCCGAGCAGGTCATTGGAATTCACGATCACCAACCCGCCCGTGCCTTGGGCGAGCTGATAGAGCACCTGCTGGTTATCGACGACATTCGGAATTGACGGAATGAGTTGATGCGACTGATCGTACGGGTTGTAGCCATACAAGCCGGGATTCATCGGGACGCTGCCCCCACTTCCGCGCGTGCCAGTGCCCCCAGTTCCCGTGTTACCGCCGCTGCGAGTTCCGCTGCCGCTGGTTCCGGTGGTGGCTCCAGTGTGCGTGCCAGTTCCGCCGGTTCCGACCCCAGTTCCGCCGCCAACTCCACGTCCACCTCCGCTGCGCTGCACGTAAACCAGATGGGCGGGCTGATCATCGGCGGAGTAGTCGAGGGTTGCGGTTACCAGGCGCGCCGTCCCAAAGTCGGGCACTATTTCTAAGCGCGCGGACCCAGGCGCCGCGGAGAACGGCGCGACCAAGCCGCGGACGTCGATGGGATAAATTGCCACGTTGGCCTTGTTACTGGCGTCAATCACCGCCATTAGTTCAGACTGCTGTTCAAAGTAGTAGGGAGAGCCAGGCGTGATGGAGAAGCCCGCGGTCAGCAAGATCAAGCTCTTTCGTCCCGGCACCGACGCCAGGCTCTTGGCGACGCTGCGCAGTGCTTGGAGCAGGTCGCGCACTCCAAAATTTGCTTCGGCGTTGCCCAGCTGCGGTGCGCCCAGCGACGCAACTTCGGTTGGTTGCGCGTTCGGCGACACGTTGGAAAACTTCACATTGCGGACAACTTGCTTCAGGCGCTCGGCGTCGGCTGTGAAGTTTTGCGCCACGCTCAAGCCGCAGCCGAAGTTCATGATTGCTATGTACCGGTCAGGCCCGGCGTTGGCTTCGACAAACTTTGCAGCCGCCTCGCGCGCCTGCGCCTGGTCGGAGAAGCTGATCGTAGAGTTGTCAAACAGCAGCACCAGGTAGTGCCGATGGTCTTCAGACGGAGCAGCGGAGCCGCCTTCGGCCGAGAAACTCTTGATGGGCTGTTCTTTGTTGTCTTCCCAAACCTTGAAGTCCTTGGCGGTCAGGCCGGTGATGTAGTTGCCCTTCTTGTCAGTAACGACGGTGTCCACCAAGACCAGGCGCGTCTCCGCTTTGAATACCGGGGTCGAGCCGTCGCTCACTGGCGGGACCGGGCTCTGCGCCTGCTGGGTCTGGGGCTGTGCTTGCTGGGCTTGCGCCAAGGTCGTGACGCACACGAGTGCCACATAGATGAAAGCGCTGGCCATTACCAACGTTGCTAGCCACGGGCGACGGGTTCTCATACAACACCTCTATACCTACGCGTGCTTACGGAATCTCGATGGCGCCATTTTGCGCCGCCAATTGTCCCTCGTCATCACGTACCACTAGGCGAACCAGGTAACTGCCCGGCTTTACGTCGAAGCTGCTCTTCAACGTTACTCCCGAAGCCAGCTTGGTGCCCAAGGTCTCATCTTTCCAATGCATGTGCAGCGTCTTTTGATTGCCGGTGACGAAGTTGCCGTTGCGGTCGAACACGGCAGAGACAACGGTAAGGCTGTTGTTGTTCCGGCCATCTACTTTGCGATAGTGCAGGTGCTGCACGTCGAGTTTGACCAGGACCGAGAGCTTTGCATCGTCGTCGCTGGTCTTGAAAAATTGGGTGTGCAACTCAACCGGAAGATCGTGCAACTCTTCCTGCGAAAAAACCTCGTCCTGTATCTGCTGTTTGGCCTGCTCGGCCGCACTGGCAGCCTGCTTGGGAGCATAGTACCCCTTGCGTGCCTGGATGTTTAGCTTTTGGCCCTTCACCGTGACTTTCAGATTGTGAAAGTGGCCATCGAATTTGAGATTCTGGGGAGAAAACCCAAGCAGGTACGAGTACTCGGGCGGCGTCGCCAATCGCCGCAGGCCGCCTACCAGGTCGTTGGTGTTCTGGATAAAGGTGCCGCCGGTGGCATACGCAAGGTCGGACAGCACGTCGGCGTCGGCTGAGGCTTCATCACGCATGTAATTCAACATGGGTCCCGCAGTGTCATGGCTTGGTGCTTGAGTGCTGGCGTCGGGCATGGTCGTGTACAGGCCACGAGCATCCAGCGTGTTAACGGTCACGCCTGAATGTAGCGCTCGGTCCGCAATGTCCATCTGCTCCTGCAGTTGGTCGGGATTATAGAAACCGGGAGAGACCAAAATAATGCTGCGTTGGCCCGGCATGGCGGCGATCCTGCGTATGACATCCCTTATGGTGGAGAGGGAAACTTGGGTTTCGTGATCGCCGAGATTCAGAGCCCGCTGCGCCAAGTTTCGCAGTTCGTTGATCTTGACCGGGACGCCGCAAGAGGCGGCTTCTTGCATTACAACCTCGGCTGCTATCTGGTCATTCTTGTTTATGATCTGGTCCGCCATGTAGTACGAGATGTCCGGGCACTCCTGCACTCCAGAGCCGGTGATGGGGCGTGGCAGCAGGCGGTTCAAGGTATCGTGCAGCTTGTCGCGATCGTCGGTGAAGTCGAGCTGCGTCTGGCCGGAGGTGGTCAAGATGGCAGCGCGGTCCGTGGGCTGCAAGGTTTGCAGATTGTGCCACGCTGCCTCTCTCACTTGCGCCAGGTCGCCAAACTTCAGATGAATGTCGTCGAAAAGGTAAGCGATGTAACGCTCCGGCATCTTGGGTCCAGCGTCTTCGATTGGTGTTCCTGAACCTGCCGGCTTCGGGGAACGGGTGGCTGCTGCCTGCTCCACGGAGAACTTTGAAATGATCTGAGCCTTGCCATTGTCGGTCAGCTGGAAATCTTCTTGCTTCAGGTTGCCCACGGCTTTTCCATAGGCATCGCGAACCACGACTCGCACTTCAACCAGGTTGACCTTTACCTTGAAGGTGGTCGAGGCCTCTTCCTGTGAAGAAATTTCAGGCGCATTCGCGTCCAGCGGCTTTTGCAGAGAAGGCGAAGCAGACGGCGACGACTGCGCCGTTGTCGAGCTGCTGTTCGTTGAGCTTGGCGCTGGCGCGGGAGTCGCGGCCTGCTGAGCTGATACCGCAATGCCCCCCAGCGCGATCGCGAAAAACGTGGCTGCAATGGTCCCCCGAGTGGCTTTCATTTTCTTTCCTCTTCTCTCCGACGGGGGCATCGGCTGTCACTAGGAACCCTGGTAGAGCAACTACGACTCGAACAGCAGAGTAAAGTTTCGTAAACCTTTCTGCGTGTCACAAGGGAAAAGGTAATAGGTGCGTGCACAAGATAGCTCCGGGTCGAGCCGTTAAGGACTGCGTGCCGATGCTATTCCGTTCCCATCGAAAGCGCCAGAGATGGGCCGGATTCGGTGTCGCCTCAGTTTGACATCTTTCTCAGATTGGGGGAGCCTGAAGACAGACTCTTCTTGCTTTGCGGAACCGTCCACATTTTCACGGCTCCGGACTTGCATCCAGGATTCGTGCTGTAGCCGCAAACTTTCGATAATCATGAAACACGAGGACATTGGTGGAGCACGAAACCTTCGACCTCAAGAAACAGATAGTCGACTCGGAACTGACAGGTAGAAGAAAAGCCCCGACATCGCCCACCGAAGTCATGGTGTAATCGGTGACGGTCTTTAACGAGGCCACTCCCGAACTGTCGGGCAGACTTACCGGCTCCAACTCCTCTCGCAGTGGGCGTCCGGTTTGCTGCTCTAACCATAGCTGGCCGTGAAACCCCGGTTTCAGGGTTCGTCCATCGGTACCACGTAAGGTCCAAAATGTGTTTTTCACGGCGGGTAAGTGAAATTCGTAAACTGCGACGGATATACCTCGCAGGCTAGCCTCCTTGCGGAACTTGAACTGGACTGCAGCAGGCGAGGCGAATAGATCCACCAGTAGCGATCCAAACTCGCCGGTCGAGCTCAACCGGAGATTTTTGGGGGGCGTGCTAGTGCCTAAAAACCTTCCGGCAGACCTGCCATTGATGGTGACGTGAGAATAGTGCTCCTGGCCCTGCCGGAAGGTGACCCGGGCGGTAATAATGTTCGTAGAAAATCCCTCGCGAGCAGTTGTCGTCTGTTGCGCAATGAAGTCGGGTAGCTGTTGACGATAGGTGAGCGCGAATTCGCAGAGCTTCGATACCAGGCCGAGGTGGGGGTCGCTCGCGGAGATCGCGGGGCAGTAACTTGTGTCCATAACGGCGCTGCCCGATTCAATTGCAGCTAGCGGCGCCGCGAGTTCCGGCTGCGCTGGCGCGGCCTGCCCAAGGCACGCAGCGGACGATAACACAGCTCCCAGCAGCAGGACTTGGCAACCAGTGTGAAGTTTCATGATCCAGCACCTCGTTTCAGCCGGGGGGATCGGTTATCTATGCAAACACTGGTAGTAGAACTCTGACGGTTAAGAAATATTGCGCAAGGGTAAAGTTTTCTTGAAACCCCATCAATCAGGACAGTCGGCGAGAGGGAATCTTCTATCCTGGCTGTCCCACGACCACCGCTGCTGGCCGCGATTTCAAACTGAGCGCTGCCCCTCATCCGTTTATCCAACGCGAGTCCAGCCATCTATAATTGATCTGTTAGCTGCTGGGCCGGACGGTCGCTGCCGGCCCGCGGACACTGGTCGTCCACTTCGGCGGCCCGCCTCGGCGGGAGATCAGGTTGCGTGGGCAGGCAGAGGAAAGTCCGAACTCCACAGAGCGGTGTGCCGGATAACGTCCGGGCGGCGACGTTCAAGCGTCGTTGACGGAAAGTGCCACAGAAAATATACCGCCTCGCGCAAGTGAGGTAAGGGTGAAATGGTGCGGTAAGAGCGCACCGCGCCGTCAGTAATGACGGTGGCAGGGAAAACCCCACACGGAGCAAGACCAAATAGGGGAGGAGCGTTCGCTTCGGCGAGCGCACGTGCCGGCTCGGTGCGTCACAACT
The DNA here is from genome assembly GCA_963721155.1 of uncultured Acidobacteriaceae bacterium. Lineage (GTDB taxonomy): Bacteria > Acidobacteriota > Terriglobia > Terriglobales > Acidobacteriaceae > Bog-257. Next base: position 103,107 of record CAVRID010000018.1, read on the forward strand.
TCCGGGTAGGTCGCTAGAGCCGCGCAGTAATGCCCGGCCCAGAGGAATGACCGTCGTGCCGCTCTTTGTCTTCGGCGATCAGGCTCCGGAGCCTGCGAGGAGAAAGAGCGGCACACAAAATTCGGCTTACAGGCCCGGCAGCTATCTAAATCTAACAAGCCGCAGCCCGCGGAAGCTGTACAGATTTTTGCCTTTGCCTCTACGCCGTCCGGGCGCGCCTGATCAGGTGGTAAATCCCCAACAGAACGAAAGCGCCAATGAAGGAAGCAATCCATCCGGCGCTCTGGTTTTCATCGTAGTGGCCGACCGCCCGTAATACCCAGGTTGCCAGCAACGATCCGGCGATGCCGAGCAGCATCGTGATCCAGATCCCTCCCGGATCCTTTCCGGGCATAACCAATTTTGCCAAGGCTCCGATAATCAAACCAAAAATCGCCATCCACAGCAGATGCAACATAGAACCCTCCTTACGGTCGCTGCGCACTTCTGTTCTGGAATTAGGGGACGCGGCTTGTTCCGCTCCTCCCGATGGCAGACAAGTTTATCGTCTGTGGGCGCGGAATCCAAGTCTGGCAAGCGTCAGAAGCGAATTGATGGAATCGTAGAGTTCGGGAAAACGCTAAGTGCGAAAGCTAATAAGGAAGGTAGAGACTGGTTGGTTAGCGCGGCACCCATACCGCGCTATCGGCGATAGCCTGTCGAGGCGTCTGGCCGCGGCGTTCAGCGACACGCTTGGGCATCCGATTCCTCGCATCTACTGTCGCGGGTTGCAGATTAACCTCTCGCGAAGTGAGGGTGTTCGTACCCAGTAAGCGAACATCCGCCACCGCCTTGGTAGCCACCTGCGTCCAGATACCCTGCACCGCGCCATAGTTGATGGTGACGTGAAGATTGTGGATCCACCAAGATGGGCTCTTTGCCGGAGTGCCTTCGATGCGCCTTATCTGGAAGCTAGTTGCATCGACCCAGGCCTTACCGTCCACCAAGTCGGGTTCGTGACGATTGGGCGTCAGTTGCAGCACGTAGCAATTGTGTCCCTCGACTACCTCCTGCCCGACGAGTGCGAACTTGTAGTTGCGCGCGGTCAGTTCGTGCGATTCGGCGTGAGTGGCCATCTCCGACTCATGCTCTAGCACCCGGCGCACAATGTCGGTTCCGCGATCGCTGCCCTCGACCTTGCGGACGGTGTAGTCCTTCTGCGACGGAGGAACGAAGTTGATCTGCGCCACAACCTGCGACCTGGGTTGCTGCGCCTTGTCGCTGGAAAGCTGATACTCCCTCGTCACCGTATAGGGAACGGAATGGTCTCGCGCGGCGGACTCCACCTGTTGCATCCTGGCGACGATTTCGTCCACCGATAGATTGGATGACTGGGCCACTGCGCCAACCGACATCGCGACGCAAAGTGAAGCAAAAAGGATTGCCCAAGTTGTGAGTGCAAGCCGCATCTTAGCTAACCGGAATCGTAGTTAACTTCTCGGTTAACCAATTGGAAGCAAGTTGACTTCCAGTCGATGCCTGGACGGGTTAGAAATGCGTGACCTCACGCTCTCAACGACTTGCGCAGACCCTGCGGATCTCAGGTGACATCGCCTGCGTCAAAAGGAACCATTAGGGAGCAATATCTTCGTGTGAAGGATTACCGGAGTGGCACTGGCGTGCCGATGTGAGGTGCCGCGGTGCTCAACTGACTACGCCGAACGCCAAGCAGTGCGTGATTCCAAGATACAGAGGAGCAGCTATGCCGGTCGTGCCACTTCGCTATAAACCTGCAGCATGCGGCGCACGCCATCTTCCCAGGAAAACTTTTCGCACTGCAGCAACCCTCGCGCTTTAAGCTTGTCGCGCACGCTCTGGTCAAGCAATACCCGATGCAAGGCCCTCATGATCTCGAATACGTTCTCGGGGTTCACCATGACCGCCGCATTGCCCACAACTTCAGGGATGGAGGACGTGTTGCTCGTGACCACCGGCGTTCCATGCGCCATGGCTTCTAGCGGCGGTAGCCCGAATCCTTCGTACAGCGACGGAAATACAAAGATCTTCGCCTGATCGTAGAAAATGCGCAGCACCTCGATGGGCACGAATCCCAGGAAGCGCACGTCGTTTTGGACGCGCCCTTTTACCACGGCGCGACGAAGGTCGGGATGCTTCGAGACCTCATCGCCAATGATGATCAGTTTCAAGTCTTCGAACTGGTTCTCCTTGACCAACTCGGTCTTGAGGGCAGAAAACGCTTCGATGATGCGTACCACGTTCTTGTGCGGGCTGATGCGTCCGGCGTACAGCAGGAACGGATCGTTCACCTGGTAGCGTTCGGCGATGAACTCGCGCTCGGCCGTACTGGCGTGGCCCAGGCGAAAGCGCTCGTCGATGGCGTTGTAGATGACCTCAATCTTTTCTCCGGGAACGCGAAATAACCGCTCGGTGTCTTTCTTGGAGAAGTTGGACACGGCGAAGATGCGCGCGGCACGGTGCAGGACACGTTTAGTGAACTCAAAATGCAGGCTTCGTTTCAAGGTGGAATGCCGATTCACCCGGTAGAGATGATCGAACAGGTCATGGACCGTGACCACGTAGGGGCATGGGATGCCCTGCGGCTTCCAGAAAAGGTGTGGCACGTGCAGCAGGTTGCAGCGAAAGCGCTTCAGCAGGCTATGCAGCTCGAAGTAGCTGGATAGTGAGAATTCGTTCGGCTGGGCCGGCAAGGTCTTGAAGTTCGCGGGCAATCCGTCGGTGCCGGGCAATTTTCCGGGAATGCCGATCAGAAAATATTCGTTTTCGTGGTCCAACCGGGCGAGCGTGCGGATGGCATTGCGGGTGTAGGTCCCAACACCAAATTCGTTAATGCGCCGGATGTCGATGGCGATTCGCACAGAGTAGTGTAAACCGAGGAGAAGGGATTGCTTGAGAAGGAGAGGTCAGGAACAAGAATTGGAAGGGCCCAGATGTTTCGGTTCCGAGGTGAGTGCTCGGAGGCACAGCACAAATCGTGTGTCAGGGCAGGGCCTGAGCCATGCCGCTTCAGCCCCTGAGGGGCTTTTTAGCAGGGGCTGAAGCCTTGATCCTTGCTGCGTTCCGTTCGGCATGACTAAAGTCATGCCCCGATACACACCTCATAGACCATCTTTGTGTTCACAGCCCCTTACGCCTTCACGGCTTCCGCATGTTTCGCCCGGCGCGAGGCATATAGCGGGAACGCTTCAGCCAGCCCCAGCACTTCGCGGCGAATTCGGGACAGCACATTCTTGTCGGTGCGATTGTGCAGCGCCTCCGAGATCCACTTGCCGACCTGCCGCATCTCGGGCTCTTTCATCCCACGAGTCGTGAGCGCCGGGCTCCCAATGCGGATGCCGCTCGGCTTCATCGGAGGATTGGTGTCGAATGGGATCGCGTTCTTGTTGACCGTGATGCCGGCTTCGTGAAGCGCGTTCTCGGCTTCGCTGCCCAGCATACCCTTGGCGAAGACATCGACCAGCATGAGGTGAGTGTCGGTGCCGCCGGAAATAATGTGGAAGCCCTCGTCGGCCAGGGTCTGCGCCAGCACCTTCGCATTGGCCACAACCTGCCGCGCGTAATCTTTGAAGCTGGGTTGCATGGCTTCGTGAAAGCACACTGCCTTGGCGGAGATGATGTGCACCAGCGGGCCGCCTTGCATCCCGGGAAATACGACCTTATCGATCGCCGCGGCGTATTCCGCCTTCGACAGAATTAATCCGGCGCGTGGACCGCGCAGCGTCTTGTGCGTGGTGGTGGTGACGATATGCGCGTGCGGCACGGGCGAAGGATGCGCGCCTCCGGCGACCAGTCCGGCGAAGTGCGCCATGTCAACCAAGTAGAGTGCGCCAACTTTGTCGGCAATCTGGCGCATACGCGCGAAATCGATGAAGCGAGGATAGGCACTGCCGCCGCCGATAATCAGCTTCGGCTGCTCACGTTCGGCGATCTTTTCCAGATCGTCGTAATCGATAGTTTCGGTTTCCTTGGTCACGCCGTAAGGAACAATCTTGTAGGTCTTGCCGGAGAAGTTCAGCGGATGGCCGTGAGTAAGGTGCCCGCCATGCGCGAGATTCAATCCGAGAATGGTGTCGCCGGGCTTAATGACCGCGGCGTAAGCGGCCATGTTGGCGGTCGATCCCGAGTGCGGCTGCACATTGGCATGCTCGGCGCCGAAGAGCTGTTTGGCGCGGTCGCGTGCCAGGTTCTCGACGACGTCGGTGAACTCGCATCCGCCGTAGTAGCGCTTACCGGGGTAGCCCTCGGCATACTTGTTGGTGAAGACCGAGCCGGCCGCTTCCAGCACGGCCTCGCTCACAAAGTTCTCCGAGGCGATCAGCTCCAGGCCTTCATGCTGACGGCGCTCTTCATTCTCGATCGCCTGCGCGATTTCCGGATCAACTTCAGCCAGCGGGCGTTCCATTGGATTTGCTTTCATGATTGCGTCCTTCGCTAAGATTTTTGAAGCTTATAAATGTCGGGAGTGAACACTTCCATGTGCCGCTCCGGCTTGCTCAACAGCGTGAAGCCTACCTTGCGATAAAGCGAATGCGCATCGCGGGTCGTCAGGTGCCACCGTCGCAATCCCTGCAATTCAGGATGCCTGACAACGCACTGCATCAGCCAGGTTCCCAGACCCTTGCCTTGCTGCGACTCCAGCACAAACACATCGCAGACGTAGGCGAATGTGGTGCGGTCGCTGACGACTCGCGCGAACCCGACCTGCTTTTCGCCCTCGAAGACCCCGAAGCAAATGGAGTTTCGCATGGCTCGCTCGAGCGTCTCTCGCGGAAGACCTTCGCACCAGTACGCGCGCGAGAGATAGCCATGAACAACATTCAGGTCCATGCGCGCGAGGTCACTAGTGACCGTGAAGTTGCCGCGGTGCTCCTCCAGGATGGTTGCGGGAGCACACTCGACGGTGTCTGTCGTTTCAGGCATGAGACGATTGCGCCTCGTCTTCGCGCTCGATGGCCGCGATCTTTTCCACGCGCCGTTCGTGCCGACCGCCCGCAAACGAAGTCGCCAGCCATTTGTCGACGATCTTGAAGGCTGCGTCGTCGTCGATGACCGACGCTCCCAGCGTCAGCACGTTGGCGTCGTTGTGTTCGCGCGATCGCGAGGCTTCAAACTCGGTGTCAACTTTCGCCGCGCGGATTCCGGGGACTTTGTTGGCGGCGATCGACATGCCGATTCCAGTGCTGCACACCAGAATGCCGAGATCGGCGCCGTGCGCCGCAACTTCTTCCGCTACCGCGCGCGCGAAGTCAGGATAGTCGCACGAAGCGGTGGAGTCGGTGCCGCGATCGTCAACTGCGACACCTTGGGCGGCGAGCTTTTGCTTGATTTTCTCTTTCAGCTCAAAGCCGGCGTGGTCTGATCCCAATGCAATCTTCATCGCAATCATTGTAGCGCGCAGGGGGCTGCTGAAACACGCGGTGGTTTATTCACCACGGAGTACACGGAGAGCACGGGAAAACAAGAGAGGAATGAGGACACGGTCGGACTCAACCACAGAGGCACCGAGACACAGAGAAAGGAAGGCAGAAAAGAAAAACCTCGGTCTTTTCCGTGCTCTCGGTGTACTTCGTGGTGAAGAATTACTCTAGCGTGGTGAAGAACAGCCTTACCCCGCAAATGCCTTCGCCAGGAAGCGTGAGATGTGCCAGGCGTCCATGTACTTGTAGGGCGTCTCGCCGAGAGAGTAGTGGCCGCACGGCAACGCCTTGATGGTGGTGTCGAGGCCGCGGCGCAGGAATTCGCCCGCCGTTTGGGCAGAGAACTCCGGAAGGAAGGTAAGATCGTAGCGGCCATAGATCATGAGCGACTTCTTCGGCCAGCGCTCAAACTTGTCGAAGTAAACGATCGGACTGATCGACAGCCAGACCTGGCGCAACTCGTCCTGCGTAAGCACGCTCTCAATTCCTTGGCGGATGTGGCGGGTTGATTGGCCCGTCCAGGTCACGTCGCCGAACGACGTTGAAGCATGGTTGAAGACATTCACGCTGATGCGCTTATCGTGGGCCGCCGCGATAAATGCATAGCACGAGCCGAGGCTCGTCCCCACCAAGCCCAGGCGCGAGTAGCCACGCTGCTGCAGCCAATCGAGGCAGCAACGAATGTCGATGATGCCCTGCCGGGTAGCGTCAATCGTGCGCCCAATGTTGGCGGACACTGCGTAGTCGGCGCGCGTCAGTCCTGCCGGGCGGCGGATGTCGTGATACGGCATGCTCATGCGCAGTGCCGATATGCCCAGCAAATTAAAGATGCGGCACAGCGCGTTCTGGCTTACGCCGTCGGCGTTCCACTGCGGAATGACGATCACTGCGCGCCGCCCGCGCGCCGGAAACCAGCGCGCGTTCATGCAATTGTTCTCGGGATACGGTGACTCCACTGGCGAGGTGAAGCGCAGGAACGTTGCCAGCTCGTCTTTCGGAAGCTTCTTCGGCGCGTCGCTGCCCGTGTGGAAGAGTTCGACCTTGCGCTTCTCCAGCCGAAAATCGGACGGGACTTTGTAGGCGTAGAACTGGTCGCTGTTGGCGACGATGTGATCATTGGCCGCCGACCAGTACGCCAGCATCGCTGCTTTGTCGCCTTGGTCTTGCGGTGGAGGGTAGTTCTCCAGGGTGGGCCAGCGTTGCCCATTCCGAACCCCACTCGAACGGACGCACCACGCGATTGTTGTCGCGCGAGGTCATTCGCGCTTCCCAGTCGTGCATCCAGCGGCGGTAAGTTTCTCGCATCTGTAAAAACTATACAGAGGCGAAGGGTCGACAGTCGCGGGTCTATCAATGAACAGCGCATCTGTTGGCCGAACGGCATTCAGTGTGGGCTAAGCGGAGACGCGCTTTTTGCGGTCACGGCGGTTTTCAACCGCTTGCGAGTATCGCAGGGTTGGTTCAAAGCGAAATGCGACGGTGCGATCGTCGCAATGATTGCGTGTTCCCCGGGTGAAGGCTAGTTCTGGGCGGAAAGTTGGGCAGCCCGCGCCGCCCCTTGTGTGGCTCCGCGTCGTCCCGGAGCGTTTGCCAGCGCTATCTCAAATTCTTTCAGCGCCAGAGCCGGGTGATTCTGCTGCAGGAGCAAGTAGCCAAGCTGTTCGCGGGCCGGAACAATCGGTCCCGGCGTCACCGGAAGCTTCTCGACTGCATCCTCCTCATCGGCTGAGGCGCGCATCAAAGCTTCGGCCTCCTGCGGTTTGTTGTCCGCTTGAGCTGACCACGCCATAACTTCGCGCTTCAGGATGCCCACCTGCGTGGCCCAGTAGTCATTGCCTGACGTGCGAAGCTCGGTTTCGATCTGCCGCAATTGATCAATTTCCGCGCGCGCTTCAAGGGCGTGTCCGCTGCGAGCGAGTCCCAGACCGCGGGCCCAAACCGCAATTGCGACCACATGAGGTGGCGCCACTGTGGGAGGCACAATGGCGGCGGCGTCAGACCATTGTCCCCGCTCCACCACATAGCGAATGGGCATCGCGGTAGAGGCGTATCCGACCTTGAAGTTCGCAGCGTTCAGCTCGGGCATGCTCTTCAGTTGCTGAACCACCTGAGCTGCTTCGTTGTCGCGTCCACTCTGCAGGTAGGCATATACCAGATAATCCATGGCGTGCAGCTCTTCTCCGGTGTCGCCCTGCTGGCGCGCCGCTTGCTCCGCCGCAAGGTTGGAGGCGATGGAGTCGTCCCACAGGCCGAGTCGGGTGAAGATATGCGACGGCATGTGCAAAGCGTGCGGCGCGGAAGGTGCAATCTGGGAATAGGCCTTTGCTGCCGCGAGCCCTTTCGGCGCTAGTTCGGCGTTGTCGTAGGCGTGGATGAGGTAGTGGGGGATTCCCGGGTGCTGCGGATAGCTATGATCGAGGGGCTCCAGCAGATCGGCCGCTTGTTTCTGCTTCGCATGCGTCTTATCGGCCGGAGATGCATTCGCCAGGAGTGCAAGCGCGTAGAACACCTGCGCTTCCACATCCTTCCGGTTCTTCGCCGCCAGAACTTCCATTGCGTGCTCGTAGTTCAACGCACGGGTTCGGTACGGAACCGTAGCAGCGTCCTGATAGATCAAGGCCAGCGCCTCGATGAACTGGCGCTCACGGTCAGAGCTGGTTTCGATTTGCTGCGCCCGTTGGATTTCCTTTTGCGCAGTCGAAATTGTCGCGGACGCAATGGGCGGGTCCCAAAGCTGGTGAAAGTACGACATCGCCATTCCCCAATGTGCCATCGCGCAATGGGGATCGCGGTCGGCCACACCTTGAAACGCCTTTTCGGCGTCGGCGTAAGCGAAGGAGTGAAGCAGGGCCACGCCTCGATCGAACTGCTCCTGGACGGCGGGGCTGCAGGAGACCGGAAACGAAACCTTTCCTAATTTCTCAGGCGCGGGGTGACTATGGGTTTCCTGGGCTGACGCAAAGGGGACGATGAACAGCAGGGCGAGCACGATTCGCCATCGATGGGGCATCCCCTATCTCCTTAGTGTGGCGCTCTGCGAATTCTACATTGAAGTTAGGGAAAGTTCGCGAGCATCGGCCCTCCGCGCGTCAACTCCGACCCGACTCGAACGGACGCACCATGCGATTGTTGTCGCGGGTGGTCATTCGCGTTCCCAGGTCTTGGCGACAGCTGAAGCCGCGCTGCGACCTGTCCTGATTTCGTTCCCTTTGTTCCTAAAATCTGTGTAACTTTGTTCGATCTGCAGCGTACTGCTTTATGGACGCCAAGAGAAACAATGCGAAAGGACCGGAGCCCCGCGAGGGCAAAGCCACGCACATGGAGGGGCCGGATCTGGAGAGCGTAATTGAGCGCGCACAAGGCCACGATGCCGAGGCGCTGGGGGAGATCTATCGCGTCTATGTCCGGCGCGTATTCGGCTTGTGCCGTTACATGCTGGAGTCAAGGGAGAGCGCAGAAGATGCCACCAGCGAAGTCTTCCTCAAGCTGCAGCGCTCAATCGAGAGCTACGACGGGTCAATACCGTTCCCCAAGTGGCTGCTGCGAGTGGCCAGTAACCAGTGCATTGACGTTTTGCGGCGCCGGAAGCGTGGACGGCTGGTGTTTGTGGAGGGCGAAGAAGGAGTCGCGCTTGAGGCAGCCAGTTCGGAGCCGTCGCCACTGAGTGCGGTTCTCAGCACGGAAGAGAGGGTGCAGGTGCGGGATGCCATTGCAGGTCTGCCGGAGAACTATCGCATCCCTCTCGTTCTGCGCTATTACGGCGAATTGAGTTACGACGAAATTGCACAGCAGTTGAGCCTGCAAAGGAATTACGTGGCGGCGTTGCTATTCCGGGCCAAGCAGGAGCTGCGCCGGAAACTGAGCCAGAGGAGCAAGTAATCGTGGAATGCTATTCGGAACAGATCGTCTCCATCTTCGTGGACGGTGAACTTCCGGCAGAGGAGGCGCGGCGCCTGCGAGACCATCTGGCCACATGCCGGCGCTGCCGACAACTATTGGACGCATTGCGCGCAGAGAACCTTGTCCTGAGCGAAAGTCTGCAAGAGCTTCCGGAAGAAGCCCTTCCGGCAGGCTTTTCCCGCTTGCACTGGTCATGGAGTGACGTAGCGGTCGTGGCCGCGGTGCTAGCGCTCGGTTCGGTTGTTGCCAACTGGATCGACAAGGTGAGTATTCCGGACGCGCTGCAATGGCTGAATCCCTTCAGCGTAAACGGGCGCACGAACCTGCTCTTCAACTTTTCTTACTACATTTCAAACGGAGGCACTGCCATGATGGCTGATTATGTTGCGGACGTCGGAAAGATCTTGTTGCTGGTGTTGTTGGGCGGCGGCGTACTGCTGCTGGCACGCCGATGGCGACTACGTCAACCTGGCCTGCGCCTGCTGATCGTGATGCTGGCATTGTCACTGCCAGGCTTTTCCTTGCAGGTGCGTCACACTGATTTCGTCACCGTAGGGGGCAATGAGACTGTTGACGACACCCTTTTGGCCACCGGCAACATTGTGCGCGTGGAAGGCGTCATCAATGGGGACTTGCTGGCTTTTGGCGAGTCTGTGGAAGTTCGCGGCACCGTCAAGGGAGACCTGGTGAGTTTTGCTAAGCGAACCGTGGTGAGCGGAACCGTGGAAGGCAATATCTACAACTTTTCGAATTCGCTGGACCTGGACGGGCAATTGGCCCACAACCTCTACGGGTTGATCGCAATCCTTGCATGTGAATGACCGGGGTCGCGTAGGCGGCGGTGTCGTGGTTGCCGCTGGCGACGTCAGCCTGGAGGGCGAGGTGCATCGCAGTGTAACCATGTTCGCCGGCAATAGCGATGTTAGCGGCAGCATCGGCCGCGAACTGACCGTGACTGGAGATAGCCTTACCCTCACGAACACGGCCCGAATCGGCGGTGGCCTGAGCGCTCGCGTGCGCGATCTGAAAAACGTACACATCGCCGACGGCGCGACGATTGTGGGCACGCGTGACATCCAGTTACGCACAAGGGAGAGCCATTTCGCGCGACCCCGATTCTATTTCTACCAAGCTGTCTGGCTCGCTGCCGCCATGCTGGTAGGATGGTTGGGCCTGATTCTGTTTCCCGGCTTCTTCCAGGCCAGCACACACGCGGTGAGCTCAGGCTGGCGCAGCCTTGGACTTGGGGTTGCGGTTCTTGCCGGGATGCCCCTCGTCATGATCTTGATAGCCATCACGCTGGTTGGCCTGCCTGCCTCGCTGATGCTGTTCGCGATGTATCTGGCTGCGATCTACCTGGCGAAGATTTGGGTTGGAGCATTCCTGGGGCAGATACTTCTGAAGCCATCTGGGGCGACGAAGGGCGACTGGCTGCTGGGACTACTGGTGGGACTGCTGATCCTCACCATCGTCGGGTTTATCCCGTATGTTGGCGGATTGGTCCGCTTTGGTGTGGTTTGCCTAGGCTTGGGGGCGTTTGCCTGGCAGCTTTATCGAGCTTCACGACCGGCAGTAACGACGTGAAAAGCGCTACCGAGGCCGGGCCAGTTGTTGAAACTTTTTTGTTAACAATGCGTAATGCTTGTCGAGGAGGAGAACCCATGCGAACGCTTACACTTCTGCTTTGCCTTTTTGCGACGGCCGGCGTGGCCGTATCCCAGGATAAGCCCGCCGCCACCCCGTCTCAGGACAATCCACTCAGCACATTCAATAAGCATGTCTATGGACATGTGAAGGATATTCTGCTGCGCTCGGCCGAAAAAATGCCGGAGGAGAACTACGCCTTTAAGCCCATCGACACGGTCCGCAGCTACGGCCAGATCGTCGGACACGTGGCCGACGCACAGTACCTGTTTTGTTCCATCGCACTCGGCGAGAAAAATCCCGGCCTGAAGATCGAGCAGAGCAAGACTTCGAAAGCCGATCTCATCGCCGCCCTCAAGGATGCCTTCGCCTATTGCGACAAGGCCTACGACGGCATGACCGACGCGTCCGCTACTCAGATCGTGAAGCTCTTCGATATGGAGGCGCCAAAACTAGGCGTGCTGTCCATCAACAACATGCACAACATGGAACACTACGGGAACCTCGTCACCTACATGCGAATGAAGGGCATCGTTCCTCCGAGCAGCGAGCAGCAGTCGCAGCCGCAGCCGAAGAAATAATATGCGTTTGACGGCTAAGAAGTCGTAATGTGTGCTCAGCGCGCTCGTCAGCGCGATGGTGAGAATGGATTCGCATTGCGATACTCCCACTCAAGCGAAAGAAGTTTGAATGGGTACCCCGGCAGCCCAAAGGGCGAAACAACCGTAGCCCAGGATGTAAGTCCTGGGTAGGCGGTGGCAAGGCGGGTGAGTCCGGAACGACGGCACACGAATCACGCTGGCACCTTGCGCCCTGCCGTCAGTGCAAGGTGCCGTCCCTCCGGCACAGGCGCTGGTCCACAAGGAACTTCCTTAGAGATCCTGCTCTCAATCTCTCTCAATCTATGGACGGATCGGTTCGGACCACGTCCGCCATTTAAATCTTCCTAGAATCAATCACCGAGCGTTTGCTCCAATCAAAAATCGTGCGGCCCGACGGTGATGGAAAATGCCCCAGCAAACGAAAGGATCATCGCGCTTACAGCCCTGGAATCCGCCGTGACTCGGCGTCGCTCGGTCGCATCCAAACAGGAACAGGGGCAGGGCCAAGGAGGTATGGCGGTGCCCTGGACCTGGTTTGGCTGAACCGGCCTCGCTCACGCATTCTCCGCTGCTCCACGATTTGCTCAACCACAACGAGTGCTCTTAACGGAATAGTGTCCAAAACAATGGGGTGCTCGGTCTTAGCGACCACGACCGGCAGGTTCGAAATCCCGAGGTCGAAAATTAAGGAGACGATTATGAAAATCGTAGTGATCGGCGGTACTGGACTCATTGGATCAAAGCTCGTCAACACGCTTCGTGGGCACGGGCACGAAGTGGTGGCTGCCTCACCCGATTCCGGCGTTAACTCCGTTACCGGCGAAGGACTGGCAGAGGCTCTGAAGGGTGCGTCGGTGGTCGTTGATGTATCGAACTCTCCCTCGTGGGAAGACGCGGCTGTGATGAAGTTCTTCGAGACATCAACCCGCAACCTCCTCACCAGTGAAGCGTCCGCAGGCGTGGGACATCATATTGCGTTGTCGGTGGTGGGAACTGAGCGCCTGCTCGAGAGCGGCTACTTCCGCGCAAAAATGGCCCAGGAAAAATTGATCAAAGAGTCTTCCATTCCCTACTCCATCGTCCGCGCGACGCAGTTCTTCGAGTTCGTCAAGGGACTTGCCGACATTTCCATGGTCGGCGACAAGGTTCATTTGCCTCCGGTGCTTTTCCAGCCGATGTCGGCTGACGATGTCGCGAGCGCCGTAGGCAAAGTTGCGGTGGGCCCTCCGGTAAACGGCATCGTCGAAATAGGCGGGCCGGAACAATTTCGCGTGGATGAACTAGTCCGGCGGCGCTTGGCCACACTCAAAGATTCGCGCGAAGTGGTCGCTGATCCAAACGCGCATTACTCTGGGGCGAAACTCAGCGAGAGAACACTGGTTCCCGGCAATAACGCACGACTCGGCGAGACGCGCTTCGAAACCTGGCTCAGTCAGGGCACAGGTCAAGTCCAGAGTACGAATCCGCAAGCCGCACGAAAAGCCAGCTAACACACTGAGATGTGAGCGACGATTTCAACAATCTTGGCAAGGCGAAAGCGCAGGTTGCAAGAGTCGAGGGGGAGGATGGCGGAAGAGCGTGTTCCGTGTGCAGAGGTCAGCACGCGGGTCGCAGCCTGTAGTACGCCAGGACGCGTGGCCGGCCGCCGGAAGGGAATTCGGCGCAGAGCGTTTCGAGCGATGGGATGATGCCGGTCGGACAGTACCTGCGTAGTGCATCCGCACCCGCCTGTAGCGGGCCTGGGTCAAGGCCTAACGCGAACGCAAGGGCCTCCGTTTTGGCAGGGCACTCTTGGTGCCGCCTCAGTACGCTGACGGCGCAATGCTGAGTTTCAAACTGGCTCCGCGCCTAGCACGATTCCCAGGATATACGCCGTTGCGGGCACCACTTCCATCTTGTCCAAAACTAGGTAGCAAACAGCACCGAGCAGCTGGCGAGTGGTCAGCAACTAGCGAACTTCCTTCGAGACGCAGGATTTACGGTCCAGGGAGTACAGCGGGTTGACGTCGCGCCAAAGAGTACGCAGCTTCGCTACTATTTCAGCGATGCCAATAACTCGCAGGCATCAGCCATCACCGGCAAACTGGAGAAGCACCGGTTCCAGAAGGTTGATCCGGTGAATCTGAGTCCAAAGTATCTGAAACCAGGTTGTCCAGCGCCCGGCATATACGAATTGTGGATCGGCACCGCCACGCCCCTGGCGGCCGACGGCTCGGAAACAAAGTAACAGATGGGCGTCACTGGGCCTCTGCTGCTTGTCCGAGGTCGCTGTGAGCTTTGTTTTCGAACGGCCTGCCGAGGCGGCCGTTTGGCCGCGTTATACTTTGATGTCTCTAGCTTACCCAGTTCCAGGAGCCTGAATGTCCCTTTCCGCAATCATTGTGGATGACGAGCAGCTTGCACGTGACGAGCTTGCCTATCTGTTGAAAGAGATTGATGTAGATGTCGTGGCGCAAGGCAAGAACGGCATGGACGCGGTGAACTTGATCAAGGAGTTCTCGCCGGACCTCGTCTTCCTCGACGTGCAGATGCCGGGATTGGACGGCTTCGGCGCTATTAAGAAACTGATCGACAAGAAAATTCCGCTGCCCCAAATCGTATTCGCCACCGCGTTCGATCAATACGCCGTGAAGGCTTTCGAAGTGAATGCGGTTGATTATGTGCTCAAGCCGTTCGATAAGAAGCGGGTGGCGAAGGCAGTGGAGAGGGCCCGGCAAAAGCTGGAGACCGCCGGGTCGCCGGGCGACCAGATCGGCACCATCGTCAAAATGCTGGAGCAGCAGCAGCGGCCGCCGGCCGCCAAGGTATTACTCAAGTCGGGAGGCAGGCTCTTTCTCGTCGACCAGAAAGACATTTGCTACGCCTCGATTGAGGACGGAGTCATTACGGTTGTAGCGACCGCGATGGAAGGTCAATCCAACTGCCGAACTCTCGAAGAACTTCTCGACTCACTAGACCCCAACATGTTCTGGCGTGCGCATCGCTCATATCTGGTGAATATCAATCGCATCAAGGAAGTCGTGCCTTGGTTCAAGAGCTCGTACCAGATTCGCATGGAAGACAAGAAGCAGACCGAGGTCCCTGTCAGCCGGGCACAGACCAAACGATTGCGTGAGCTGTTCGGGTTGTAAGAGCACCATGTAGCAGTAGCAATTTTGCAGATTGACGAAGGGTGGTCCTTCGATTGAGACGAAAGGGCCCTTATTCTACTGATGGTGTTCGAGAGCCACGTCCTCGAGCGTCACTCGTCTGAATACGGAGGGATCCCCGAGTTGCTTCATCGCGTCCAGGACCTCAATTCCCGCAAGATGTCCGTCGGAGTCGTAATCCGCAGCGATGCCGTCCGCGAGGTGCTTCGTCGTTACTGTGGTCTCACGAAAGCGAATGTAGAGGGCATCCGCTTGTTGGTCGTAGGTGATTGTCATCGCCGCTCCTTCAAAAATAGTACACGTAAACCGTAATTACGACGATCTCATTCGACTCCTCCACAAAGATAGGGCCGCACCTGCTTGGTGGCGTACACCGTTTTGTTCCATACAGAGTTGAAGGGAAAGTCCTGGCGGCATTCAAACCTACCCCCTCCCGCGGGCCGCCAATCTCCGCTCCGGATGGCTTCGACAACTTCCTGCTCGCTGGATCCGCGAAATTGCATCTGCTGGCGGGCGTGGCCAGATAGGGTGATCGGATTACCCGTGTTCGGCATTCTGTTGATTTCCCCGGATAAGGCAACAGCATAGCCTAACGGCCGATGTTTACGCGGGGACGGGTGAGAATGCGGCGGTTAGATTTCACGCCGCTTGCTCCCTGCCTTATAATAGAGAGTTCTCCCTCCGCAACATCCTTCTGTAGTAAGGGGTATTGATGGCCACAACCGAATTCGCAGTACACGGTGCCGAGCACGGCGCCGTGCGCGAGCCTGTCGTCAACGACTTCAGCATCCAGGTTGCAACCGTAAACGGTTCGGGATCGCAGAGCGCCAACACGGTTCTGCTGCGCACCATTTTTCAGATGGGCGTTCCCGTCTCCGGCAAGAACATGTTCCCCTCGAACATCGCCGGATCTGCCTACCTGGTACACCATCCGCGCCAGCAAGAAGGGCTACATCGCACGCAAGAAGGAAATCGACTTCCTGGTGGCGATGAATCCCGAGACCGCGCGCGAAGACACGATGTCGCTCGCATCGGGCGCCGCGGTGCTCTATGACGAGCCACTCAAGCTGAACGAACTGCGCTCGGATGTGACCTTCTACGCCGTGCCGTACGACAAAATTTGCGCCGCGGTTTGCTCCGAATCGAAGCTGCGCAAGTTGGTCAAGAACATGATTTACGTCGGGGTGATGGCGCGGCTACTAAACCTCGACATGATCGAAGTGGAGAAGTCGCTGCGCAAGCAGTTCGCGAAAAAGGTCAAGGCCGCAGATCTTAACTGGAATGCCGCCAAGGCCGGATACGATTACGCTGCGTCGTCGCTCACGAAGGCCGATCCGTTTACCGTCGAGCGCATGGACAAGACTACCGGGATGATCATCATCGACGGCAATGCCGCCGCCGCGCTGGGCAGCATGTTCGCCGGCGTCACAGTGGTGACCTGGTACCCGATTACGCCTTCCTCGTCGCTGGTGGAGACCCTCATCGATTACATGAAGGAATACCGGATTGGCCCTGATGGCAAAGCGACTTTCGCTATTGTCCAAGCTGAAGACGAACTGGCTGCCATCGGCATGGTTCTAGGTGCTGGATGGGCTGGCGCTCGCTCTATGACCGCCACCGCGGGACCGGGAATTTCGCTGATGGCCGAGTTCGCCGGCTTGGGCTACTACGTCGAGATTCCCGGCGTGATCTGGGACATCCAGCGCGTGGGTCCATCGACGGGATTGCCGACGCGCACTTCGCAGGGCGACATCGAATTTGTGGCTAAGCTCTCCCACGGCGACACTCGTCATCCGATGTTGTTGCCTTGCAGCGTAGCCGAGTGCTTCAGCATGGCCGAGCGAGGCTTTCGATCTCACCGAGCAGTTGCAGACGCCGGTGTTCGTCATGTCTGACCTCGATCTCGGGCATGAACAACTGGATGTCGGAGCCCTTCCAATATCCCGACAAGCCGCAGAATCGCGGTAAGGTGCTGACCGCCGAAGACCTGGAACGTGTGGGCGGATTCGCGCGCTACAAAGACGTGGACGGCGACGGCGTTGGCTATCGCACCTTGCCGGGAACTGATCATCCGGGAGCGGCGTGGTTCGCGCGCGGCAGCGGACATAACGAGAAGTCTCAGTACAGTGAGCGGCCCGACGATTACGCCAACAACATGGACCGTCTGGCGCACAAGTTCGACACCGCGCGCACACTCGTCCCCAAGCCGGAGATCGTTCGTAACGACGGCAACGAGGTTGGGATCATCGCCTACGGAACCTCGCACCATGCCGTGGTTGAGACCCTCGACCAGCTGCAGGGCGAATACGGAGTGAAGGCCGATTACCTGCGTCTGCGCGCCTATCCGTTCACCCGCGAGACGCATGACTTTGTGGCCGCGCATAAACGCATCTACATGATTGACCAGAATCGCGACGCGCAGATGTTGCAGCTACTGAAGCTCGACATCGCGATTGAAGAGATAAGCAAGCTGCGCAGCGTCCGCCATTACAACGGATTGCCGATCGACGCGCGTTCCATCACCGACGACATCATTACCCAGGAGGGCAAGTAAATGGCGACCACAACCGCGCCCCCGCCGCAGCCCAAAACCAACCGCATCGGACTTACGGTGCTCGACTATCGCGGCGGCAAGACCACCTTGTGCGCCGGATGCGGCCACAACGCCATCTCCGAACGCATCATCGATGCCTTCTACGAGATGGGTGTCGCGCCCGAACGCGTGGTCAAGATGTCGGGAATCGGCTGCTCGTCGAAGAGTCCGGCTTACTTCATGAGCCGGTCGCACAGCTTCAACTCGGTGCACGGCCGCATGCCGTCGGTTACGACCGGTGCGGTGCTGGCGAACCAGAAGGTGGTTGCGCTGGGCGTCAGCGGCGATGGCGACACAGCCTCCATTGGCATCGGCCAGTTCGTGCACCTTATGCGCCGCAATCTGCCGGTGATCTACATCATCGAAGACAACGGCGTCTATGGACTGACCAAAGGACAATTCTCGGCGACCGCCGACCTCGGCTCGAAGTTGAAGACTGGCGTCATCAACGATCTGCCGCCGATCGATACCTGCGCTCTGGCGATCATGCTGGGCGCGACCTTTGTGGGTCGATCGTTCTCCGGTGACAAGCGTCAGTTGCACACCATGTTGAAAGCCGCGCTCGCACATCGCGGCACCGTCCTGCTCGATGTGATCTCGCCTTGCACCACCTTCAACGATCACGAGGGCTCGACCAAGTCCTACAAGTTCGTTAAGGACCACGAAGAGCCGTTGCACGATCTGAACTTCGTGCCGCACTTCAACGAGATCGATGTGGACTACGATGCCGGCACCAGCCTGAACGTCACCATGCACGATGGGTCGTCTCTGCGGCTGCACAAGTTGGAGCAGGACTACGATCCCACCAATAAAACCGAGGCCGTGAAGCGCGTGATGGAGTCGCACGATGCCGAGGAAGTGCTGACCGGCGTGCTGTACTTGAACACCACCGCGCCTAACTTCATCGACATGATCAACATGACCGATCAACCGCTGGCGACTTTGCCCGAGAGCGTCACTCGTCCGTCGCGCAAGGTGCTGGAAGAGTGCATGGAAGCGCTGCGATAAGAAGCAGCTGTCAGCCAACAGCCTTGGCAAACAGTGTATACGCGAAAAGCCCTCCTTCTCGGAGGGCCTTCGTTTTTATCCTGGAGTTATGAATCCTCAGCAATTTCCGGAAAGCTGGGCTGAGTTGCAGACCGTGTTCATGATTTTGAGCACAATGCTATCGGTGTCAGCATCCTGGTCATTGGTGAGGACCACCACCGCGAAACCGCTGTCGAGTAACACCGCAGTCTCCGCCGTAAATCCACCGATCTGACCGTTGTGCCAGATGACCTGCCGGCCGTTGAATGTCGAGAGTGCGAGTCCAAAGCCGTAGGAACCGCCTTCTGGAGTTGTGAAGCCGTTGGAGGCAGTCATGGCCTTAAACGAGTCAGGCGAGACGACTTTTCCGTGTATCAAAGCGTTGTCCCACGTAACCAGGTCGTACACGTTTGTACTTAGAGCTCCGGCCGCAAACGCGGCGGATCGGTCCCAAAGGATGGCGGGAACCAAGCCTGCTCCGTTATTTGTATAGCCGGCGGCCGAGTGGTCCGCGGGCGGAAGCGCGTAGTAGGTGTTTTGCAAATTCAGCGGTTGGAAAATGGATTGGTCGAGATTGTCGGCATAAGACTTGCTCGTGAGCTTCTCAATGATGGTGCCAAGTGCGAAGAAGTTGCTGTTGGAATACTGGTATTGGCTGCCCGGCTGGAATTGCAGAGGTGCCTGGCTGATGGCTGTCAGGACTGTCGCTTCCGAAACCCCATGCTTTATCCAGTCGCCAAGCTGGGGAAAGTTGGTGAAATCCGCAAGCCCCGACGTATGCGACAGCATCATGCGAAGGGTTATGGCCGCCGGAAAGTTGTACTCAGGCAGGTAGGTGGTTATCGAGTCATCCACGTGAAGCTGTCCCTGCTCCTGTAACTTCATGATCAACGCAGCCGTGAACTGCTTGGTGACTGAGCCGATTTCGAAGATCTCGTTGGTGGGAGTCGCCTGATGGGTCGTCAGGTCGGAAACACCATAGCCTTGGACGTATAGCATTGTGCCGTTCTTGGCCAGCGCGACTGTCATGCCAGGTATCTTTTGTTGGTCTAAGGCGGCCGTCGCCACGGCGTCCACCGTGGTGCCGAGGGAGGCTTGTTGCTGGGGTGGTGGCGGGGCAGGAGCGGCCGCCGAGCCGCCACAGCCCACCAGAAAAAAAAGAATAATCAATGAAGCCAGGAAGATCGCGAGCCGCAACCCAAAACTACGCCCCATAAAAACCCCCGTCATCTGAGGGGTTAGACCCCTCAGACGGCGAAAAGTTGCGGCGAAGGTTTCGCGGAAACGGCGCGGCAGTCCCCAAGCGTTCTGTGCTCGGCGGGTTCTTGCTATAACAAAAAGGCCTTACTTCAGCGACGCCATATCAATCACAAACCTGTACTTCACGTCGCTGCGCAACATGCGCTCGTATGCCTCGTTGATCTTCTGGATCGGAATAATTTCGATGTCGGAGGTGATATTGTGCTTGCCGCAGAAATCCAACATTTCCTGGGTTTCCTTTATGCCGCCGATCATCGAGCCCGAGAGCTGTTTCCGCCCAGGAATGATGCTGAACGCAGACACTGCCAGGGGCTTTTCCGGCGCGCCGACCAGCACCAGGGTTCCGTCGCGCTTCAGCAGGTTGAGATATGCGTTGATGTCGTGCTCGGCTGAAACGGTGTCGAGGATGAAGTCGAAGCTACCGGCGCGCTTCTCCATCTGAGCCTGATCTTTCGACACCACCACCTCATGCGCGCCCAGGCGTTTGGCGTCTTCGGTCTTGTGAGTCGAAGTGGTGAACAGGGTCACATGTGCGCCCAAAGCGTTGGCGAGTTTTACTGCCATGTGGCCTAGCCCACCCAATCCCACAACGCCGACCTTCTGGCCCTTTTGTACCTTCCAGTGCCGCAGAGGCGAGTACGTGGTAATGCCGGCGCAGAGCAGAGGCGCAGTAGCCGCCGGATCCAGGTTCGCCGGAGGACGTAGAACAAACGCTTCGTCAACCACGATAGTCTTGGAGTAGCCGCCGTAGGTCATTCCGCCAAGGTGCTTGTCTTCGCTGTTATACGTGAAGGTGGCGGGGCCCTCGCAATATTGCTCCAGACCGGCCTTACAGGCCACGCAGGTGCGGTCGGAATCAACCATGCACCCGACTGCCGCGAGGTCGCCCGGCTTGAATTTGTTCACCTTGGCGCCGACTTTAGCCACGCGGCCGACAATTTCGTGACCGGGCACGACGGGATAAGTAGTGTTTGTCCATTCGTTGCGGGCTGTATGCAAGTCAGAGTGACAAACTCCGCAGTAAAGAATATCGAGTTGGATATCGTGCGGGCCGGGTTCGCGGCGTTCGAAGGAAAACGGCTCGAGGGGTGAAGTGGAGGAATGCGTTGCGTAGCCAGCCGTCTCAATGCGTCCTTTTTGCTTTACTGGCCTCTCAGAAGTGAGGACATCGACTGCATTTGCCATGATGAGTTCCTTTCTCTCAACAATGTTGACCAACGAAGAAGGCGATGAAAGATGCGGCGACCGCCGCGAAATGTCCAACACTGTATTAGATTCCCCACGTTTCGATCGGTCTCATCTTTACGGTCGATTCCGGGCGATTGAATTCTGATATTTTGGAAATTGCCGCATTCTGGGTGGTTATGGCTCGTTTCCGCAGCCTGCGGTAATATTCGAGCATGGCTAAGTCGTCTCCCCAATTCGAAGTTCCGTGCCCCTGCTGCGGGGCATTGCTGAAGATCGATAGCGAAACTAAGGCGGTGATCGCTCACACGCCGAAGGCTGTGCCCAAGACCTTCGAGGACCTGGAGGCGGCCGCACGTGCCATGAAAGACCAGGATACGCGCAAAGAGTCTATCTTTCGGCAGTCCGTGGAGGCGCAAAAACATTCGGGCGACCTGCTGGAGAAGAAGTTTCAGGAAGCTCTCAAGCGTGCCAAGGAAACGCCCGACACCGGCAAGCCGATTCGAGATTTTGATCTAGATTAGTTCACCACAGAGGCACAGAGACACAGAGGAAAACCGTGATTGCTAATTCGTGATTTCAGCTTGATGTTGAGATCAAATTGTGTAGCTGCGAACAAACGAAGATAAAAACCTCCGTGTCTCTGTACCTCTGTGGTAAACCACAACCCACGCCCGCTGCTGCTGGGCCATCGTGGAGTATGCCGTCCGCGGCACTTTGGGCTGCCTTCGCCAGCCTCGACTATTCCTGCCGAAAACACGATTGAGGCGTTCGATTATGCCGTTGCCAACGGGTGCGATGGCTTCGAGTTCGATGTGCGCCTTACCGGCGATCGGCGCAGCGTGCTGTGCCATGATCCAACGTTCGAGGGTAAGGAACTCGCGGCAATGCGGTACTCGGAAATTGCGCGCCATCTCGCGTGTCTCGAAGAAGTGCTTGCTCGCTTTAGTGGCAACGCCTATCTCGATATCGAGGTGAAGGTCAGCGGCAACGAAGAAGAGATTGTGAAGTTGCTGGTTGCCAATCCGCCAATGCGCGGTTTTGTGGTGTCGTCGTTTTTGCCAGAGGTGCTGCGACGGCTGCACGAACTCGATCCTTTGCTGCCGTTGGGCTATGTCTGCAAACATGCTGAGTTAGCAGGGCAATGGTCGGAGCTGCCGATCTCGGTCTTCATCCCCCAATACAAGCTCGTGTCGCAAAGTATCGTTGATGAGGCTCACGCTGCTGGCGTGAAGCTCTTTACCTGGACCGTAAATCACCGGCGCGACCTGGTGCGCCTGGCTAACTGGGGCGTGGATGGCTTGATCTCCGATGATCCCAAATTGTTGCGACAGACTTTTGGCACTGGGACGAAAGCATCAGAGACAGCCCTGCGACCACCTTCCGCCATCATTTAAATAGAATCGAATCCAGCGGGGGTGCGGCGATGCCAACCAATGTGGAACGGCAGACAGTCGATCTGTCGCAGTATCCTAATCCCGTCGTCATCTATCTCGGAATGCGTGTGAACCGCCTCACCGGGCTGAAGACGTTGTTCGGCTTCGGTCCGAAGATTTCCGCCTCGGCAGCGGCTCAGCCTGATGGGCTGTTGCTGCATGAGGTCATCATCTATTCGTTGTTTCCCGCGCACGTCGGCCTGCGGCAGTACTGGCGCGACATGGCTTCACTGCTGGCGTGGTCGCGCTCTGAGCCGCATCGCGGCTGGTGGAACAACTTCCTGAAAAATTCGGGCGGTACCGGATTCTGGCATGAAACCTACCTCATGCAGGGCGGTATGGAAGCCGTCTACGACGACATCCCGAAGCCCATTGGCATGATGCGCTTCGCGCCGGTGAAGCCCGCCCGCGGACCCATGTTCGGCGCTGCCCAACGCACAGGCAAACCGCCCAGTGGAGCGCCCGTAGTCAATGAAACCGATTTGTACGGAACTTAGGCGGCCCGAATCCGGTAGCACTCTGGCGTAGATCGCCATTGCACTTTACATTAGTTGTAATGGCGACAACAGGTGAGCGATTCGAGCGCGCTGTATCCATCATGGCGCGGCTGCGGGGGCCCGGCGGATGCCCTTGGGACCGCGAGCAGACCTTCGACACAATCAAATCTTACACACTGGAAGAAGCCTACGAGGTGGTGGAAGCCATCGATGCCCGCGACTGGGACGAACTGACGGGCGAGCTCGGCGATCTGCTACTGCAGGTGCTCTTCTACTCGGAGATGGCAACGGAGGAGAAGCGCTTTTCGATCGACGATGTACTCGATCGTCTGTCGAACAAGCTGGTCGATCGGCATCCTCATGTCTTTGGCGACGTGAAGGCCGACACGCCGGGCGATGTGTTGCGCAACTGGCAGGCGCTGAAGGCGGAGGAGAAGAAGAAACGCCAGAATGAATCTGGAGAAAACGGCAAGAAGGAGGACCACCCCGAGTCGGTATTGGCTGGCGTGTCCTCGGCAATGCCGTCGCTGATGGAAGCCTACAAGATCAGCTCCCGCGTGGCCGCGGTTGGCTTCGATTGGCCGAATATCGAAGATCTCTTTGAGAAGCTGGACGAGGAAACGAAGGAGCTTCGCGAGAATCTCGATGAATATCCCGCGCCGGGTCCGCGTCCGGAGTCCGCCGCCGCTGGAATAGCAGGGGCGCGCGGCGTGAAGATTTCACCGGAACTGCGCTCGCGACTGGAAGATGAGGTCGGCGATTTGTTGTTCGTACTGGTGAATATTGCGCGCTACCTCTCGCTCGATCCTGAGTCCGCGCTGCGTAAGACCAACCGCAAGTTCCGCCGCCGCTTCGAGTATCTTGAAGAAAAGCTGCGCCAGCAGGGGCGCAAGCCATCGGGTGCGTCGCTCAACGAAATGGAATCGCTGTGGCAGGAATCGAAGCAGCAGGAAAAAGCGTGATGGCAGAAACCATTGTGCTGCGCAACTGTACTGAGTTGGAGGAGTTTCGCGCCTGTGTGGCTCTGCAGAAAGAGGTTTGGGGATTTGCCGATAACGAGTTGGTTCCACTGCGCATTTTTTCCCTGGCGCCCAAAATCGGAGGGCAGGTAATCGGCGCATGGGAAGACGAAACGCTGGTGGGCTTTGCCTTCTCGATACCCGGAACCCGCAGCGGGCATCCTTATCTACATTCCCATATGCTCGCGGTAAGGGAAGGCTGCCGCAATACCGGGCTGGGACGCCGCATCAAACTATTTCAACGCGAAGATGCCGTCGCGCATGGTTATGAGCTGATGGAGTGGACCTTCGATCCGCTGGAGATCAAGAACGCGTATCTCAATCTGGAACGTCTGGGAGCCATCGCGCGCCGTTACAACATCAACCAATATGGGATTACGTCGTCGCCGCTGCAGGGGTTTCTTCCCACCGACCGGCTGGTCGCCGAGTGGTGGTTGAAATCGAAGCGTGTCGAGACTCTGTTGGCGACGGGTAAGCATCCCGAGTTCGCGGAAGAGCTGCGCGTAGACATTCCCGCCGAGATCTACGCCTGGAAGCAGCAGCTCGAGACGAGGCAGAAGGCCGCAGCGGTGCAACTGCGCAACCGGGAGGCATTTCTAGCGGCATTCTCGCGAGGCCTGACCTGCCTGGGCTATGAGCGCGATGCGCAAGGCAATGGTAGCTTCTTGTTAGGACGGTGGAACGAAGACTGGTCGTATGCGAGCAAATGATCGATGAAGATTGAAGCCATTACTCTACGCGAGTTGCAAATGCCGCTCGTCCACTTTTTCGAGACGAGCTTTGGACGCACTACTAGCCGGCGCATTCTGCTGGCTACCATTCATGCCGACGGGCTCGAAGGTTGGGGCGAGTGCGTTGCGGGCGAAGCCCCGTATTACAGCGAGGAATACATCGAAGGCGCATGGGACGTAAGCGTGCGCTACCTGGCCCCAGCGCTACTCGGCAAGACATTGCGGTCAGGATCGGAGGTGCCTGCGCTGTTGTCACGCATCCGCGAACATCGCATGGCCAAGGCGGCGATGGAAAACGCGGTGTGGGATGCCGAGGCGCAAGAGAAGGGAACTCCTCTGTGGAAGTTGCTCGGGGGCACCCAGAGCGAAATCGCCTGTGGGGTGAGCATCGGCATCCAGGATTCGCACGAGCAACTGCTGCAAAAGATCGAAAACGAGCTGGCCGCCGGATATCAGCGCATTAAGATCAAGGTGAAGCCTGGGTGGGACATTGAAGTACTGGAGAAGGTCCGCGATCGCTGGCCTACGATTCTGTTGAGCTGTGACGCCAATTCCGCCTACACCCTGGCCGACAGCGACCGTCTTAAGGAACTTGACCGCTTCAATCTGCTGATGATTGAGCAGCCGCTATGGAGCGACGATTTCTACTTTCATGCGCGACTGCAAAAGCATCTACTGACGGCGATCTGCCTCGATGAGGCCATTCGCAGCGCGCGCGATGCCGAGGCTGCTTTAGAACTGGCTGCTTGCCGGATCATCAACATCAAGGTAGGACGGATCGGTGGTTTCTCCGAGGCAATCCTGGTCCACGATGTCGCACAGGCTTTCAAGGTTCCTGTCTGGTGCGGAGGCATGCTGGAGTCGGGCATTGGCCGCTCTCACAACGTGGCACTGTCGACGCTGCCAAACTTTAAGCTGCCGGGCGATGTGTCAGCTTCAAAGCGATACTGGAAGGAAGACATAATCGAGCCTGAGGTCGAGGTCTCTCCGACAGGAACAATTGTGGTCAATGACAAGCCTGGACGCGGCTATGAGCTGCGTGAGAATTTGGTCGAAAAGCTGACGGTAAAGAAGGAGATATTGAAATAATCCAAGATTGGCTCGTTGAATGAAGCGCGGCGCCTACTTGTGAGTGTTTTGCGCTTGATTGACCCCACTTGGTCCATTTTGGGCGACAGCTTCGGTGCTCTTCTGCAGCAAATCCAGCGCCTGGGCGGTGGTGATATCAGATGGCACAGGCCGGAAGTCGGTCATGGTCTCGGTTGACCAGATCGTTAGCGACTTGAGCAAGAGAATCTTGCCATAGAACTGCAGCGTTTCCTGCACCTCTTCCCAGTCGCCACCGCCAACATCGCGCTGCACGATGATGAATTTGCCGCCCTTGTAGAGTCTGCCCAGAATCCCCCAGCCAAAATCAACGTCTTTGAATAGCGTGCCGTCGATCTTGGCAATGCGCATCGCCTTGCGATCAACGATCAAATCGCCTTCCATGCCCTGATAGACCGCGGTCTCATGGTTTGGAGGATTGAAATTGGGGTTTGGTCTGAACTTCAAATGGACGAGTTCCTCACCCGTCGGGCCGTGATCGGTGCCAACATAGGTGTAGAGGAACGCGTCGGGAAGACTGGTCAACATTGTCTCAGCACGTTTGTCGTCGGCTTGATTGGACTCGCGCCGCTTGCGCCGGGCGTCCGCATCATGGGCGTACTTCTCCAGCTTTTCATTCTCTTTCTTGCGCTCTTCGGGCGTTAGAGGCCGGCCATTAATGAGAAGCGTGGCGCTCAAGCCGCCTTGCTTGGTGCGGACAATTTCTTTGGTGATGGAGTGGTCTTTGTACTGCGTAGTGTCCTTGAAAATTGCATAGTACTGAACATCGCTGGCCTTGATTTCATTTTTCGAAGCTTGGCGCACCAAAGCGAGCGGGTCAATATTTGGCTTCTGTTGCGCGTAACCCGGCGCGCTGACGGCCAACAGCAGCATTATTGTGGACACAATTCGAGCCGTAATATTCTGTAGTGAATTCAAGCGCATCCTGAAGTGCAATTGCAAAACTACTTCCAGACAATTAGACGAAATAGCGAGCCTCTTAGTTGCTTTTTCGACAAGCCCGCTCTGCTGCTAAAGCCTGTAATTCAGATGCAGTCGTGCGAAACGTCACGCGTGCGGAAATACTACACCAAGGTTAGGGCACTGAATTGGATATTCTCACCGCCGATGTGTGTTGATCTCTCGAAGCGAGGTAGCGGCAAGGGCCAGCGAATGCGAGCTGCGGTTGGCGGAGGATGTTCGAATGAGCGTCGAAGATTGCATCGGCCCGATCAGAAAAAGGCAGTCCCATTGGGTTTTTGGCCGGGTCCGCACGAAAAAAACCGTTGTTCCCCTGGTACCGGCTCTATTCGTCCGGCCGACATTCTGATCGGGCCGACAACCTTTGGAATAGCAAATGGGTGGCCAAACTCGGCAAACACGCAAACGAGCGGTGTTCCATGGGTGGACGACGCAGGGTATCGTTCAGTCACCTCAGTGGGTTAACTGAAAAGTAATTCTCATCTACCAACTGTGGCACTCGCGGTTCCATCCCTGAGCAGATTTCTGCCGAAGAGAATTTCCCTGCGGCGGTCAATTTAGCGATTCGGATCCGGTAATTCTTCGAAGATCGTCCAAGATCCAGTCTTCTGGGTATAGTTGTGAAACGGAGCTGTGCTGAACGGGGCAAGTTCGAGCTGAGCCAAACAATCTCGCGTCTGGCCGCCGATCTAACTGCTTCACTCCCAATGAGACGAACTGTCATTCCTGAGCTGCTCGACGACGATCTCGGTACAGAGGCCGAGATTGCTGCCAGCCTGAAGGATTTGCGCCATATTAATCAGTGGTTCGGCGGAGTACGCACAACTACTAAGTTGCTCCGCCGAGTCGCGCGCGCGCGCGGGCTCCGGAACCTCTCGATACTTGAGGTAGGAGCGGGGAACGGGGACGTGCCGTTACTGACGCAACGTGTGCTCGCCGGGTACGGCCTCGGGGTGGAGGTGACCCTTCTAGATCGCGTGTGGTCACATCTGCCATGCAGCGGCCAGGCTTCGGTCGCCGGTGATGTCCTGTGCCTGCCCTTTCGGGATGGCACATTTGATGTCGTAAGCTGTTCGCTGCTGGCCCACCATTTTGAGCCCGAGACACTAGTGAAGGTCGCTAGTGAATCGCTGCGCGTAGCCCGGCAGGCGGTGTTGATCAATGATCTGGTCCGCAGCCGATTGCACCTGTTGTTGGTTTATCTGGGGTTACCGCTCTTTCGCAGCCGCATCACCTGGCATGACGCGCCCGCTTCGGTCCGGCGTGCTTACACTTGCGACGAGATGCACAGCGTGCTCGGGACGGTGGGGGCCAACAAAATTCAACTATCACGACATCACATGTTTAGGATGGGTGTGTTGCTCTGGAAGTAAAAGAGGCAGCACTTAGCATTTAGCTCTTAGCATTCGGCACATAGTATTTGGCGGCAATGCCAGCGCTCTCTATATTGGCTCGTGATAAAAGCCCAATAACCGTCACGCCACTCTGCGAATCTCAGTGGTTGCTACTAAATGCTAAATGCTGATCCCCAATTCGACCTGGCAATCGTAGGAGCTGGGCCGGCGGGAAGTGCCTGCGCGATTACCGCGGCTCGTCTGGGCGCAAAGGTCGCATTATTCGAGGCGAAAGACTTTCCACGGCACCGGGTGTGCGGGGAGTTTGTTTCGGCGGAATCGCTGGATGTCCTTGCCGGCCTGCTGCAGGATATGCCAGCGGCGGAGACGCTCTTCCAAGGCGCACCGATGATCGACCGCATGCGTTTGCTGCTGGGCAAACGGGCAATCGAGGCGCCGGTTGATCCTCCAGCGCTCAGCATTTCGCGGTATGAGCTTGATGCATTGTTGTGGGATGCTGCGCGCAGAGTGGGGGTGTCGATCCATCCCAATTGCGAGACAGTCGGCAGCGACGGTGACGGTCCGTTCATCCTGGAGACGTCTTCCGGAGAATTCAGGGCGAGAGCACTGATCGTTGCAGCCGGCAGGTGGTCGCAGTTCATCGCCGACCGAACCGTCCCGCCTGGTCCCAAGTGGATCGGCCTGAAGGCCCATTTCCAGGAAGCGTGGACGGAGCACTGTACGGACCTGTACTTTTTCCGCAAGGGCTACTGTGGCGTGCAGCCCGTGACCCAGGGTGTGGTGAATGCTTGTGCAATGGTGCGCTCCGATCAAGCGACGTCAGTGGAGCAGGTTTGCAAGCTTCATCCACAGTTGGCCCGCCGCGCAGCAACGTGGCGCGCGATCATGCAACCTGTCAGCACTGCGCCGCTGATCTATCGCCAACCGCAGCCGGTGCGAAGAAATACCATCTTCATTGGCGATGCAGCCGCGTTTATCGATCCGTTTGCCGGCGACGGTATTTCCATCGCCTTGCGTAGCGGGCGGATGGCGGCGCAGTGCATCTGCAAATTTCTGATGGGCTCCGCTGCGCTGTGCGAAGCCGTGACCCAGTACCAGCGGGAGTATTCCCGCGAGTTTGCGCCGCTGTTGTTGGCCGCCTCGCGGGTGCGCCCTCTGCTGTCGTTACCGGTTTTCGCCCAATACGCCGCGTTCGAATTGTTCCGCTTCCCTGGCTTGCTACCCTTCGTGATCCGTAAGACCCGAAGTGTTGGATGAGCCCTGGGGTTCGAGCTAAACTTCTTCATCACCTGACTTCGCAAGCCGAATTGGGGACAAAAGGAATGGCCGATCCGACACCGCAAGTATCTGTCCGCAACACCACCCCAGTGGATTTCAAAGACATCACCGAGCTCTGTAAAAGAATTTATCCCGACACAGCGCCATGGAATGCGGAGCAGCTTTCGTCGCACTTGCGACTTTTCCCCCAAGGCCAATTCGTAGCTGTGTATGGCCTGGACGAAACCGTAGTCGGGATGGCAGCCAGTCTTATCGTGGATTGGGATGACTACGAGATGCTGGATAATTGGGAGCGATTAACCGCGGATGGCATGTTCCTCAATCACGATCCGCAGCGGGGCCACACACTGTACGGCGCCGAAGTAATCGTCGATCCAAACCTGCAGCATCACGGAATTGGCGACAAACTCTACGAGGCCCGGCGTGGGTTGGCGGAATTGCTTCAACTGAGAAGGATCCGCGCGGGAGCACGGCTGCGGGGATATCACCAATGCGCCGAACGCGTGAAGCCGGAAGAATATGTGACGGAAGTAGTGGAAGGCATCCGCCACGATCCAACGCTCAGCTTCCAATTACAGGAAGGGTTTCACGTTCTTGCGGTGGTTCCTCACTATCTGAGTGACGATCCTGAAAGTCTGGGATATGCAGCCGTCATTGAGTGGTTGAACCCGCTGCTTGTCAGGCCAGAGCATATCGTGGGCAGGCCCACGCAGTTCTTACGCAAGACTTCCCCGGACGCGGAGGGAATAACGTGCGGCAGAGGGGCAGCGGCAGCAGGCTGAAGCAGGACCTTTACCGAATGACCAGCACTTCGCGAATGTTGTCGCGACCAAGGAAAAACTTGATCGAGGAATATTCGCGAAACAGATTCTCAACATGGCGGTTGTTAAAGATGCGCTGCAGTTTGTAGGCGCGCGCCGGTTGCAGCTCCAGGGTGTCCTTGGAGGCGATGTTGTAGCGGTAAAAGGGAGCGTCAGGGCCGGCATCCTTAGTGTGAAAAAAAGCCAACATGATGCCGCCCGGTTTCATCGCGACCTGGATGCGCTCGATCAGGGGCTTCACCAAGGGCTCGGGCAAAAAATCGGCGAGGTCCCAGAACATGACCGCGTCGAATTCCTCTCTCGAGAAGGACAGGTTTTCGTGGAGGAAGCGCTCGACGTCGATCGTAGTTCCGCCATCACCATTGGGAATGATGAGCGACTTGTCGGCGGCGGTGCGCAGTACGTCTTCCTGGTGAAATTTGTGTCCCAGGCCAGTCATGAAAGTTATGTTGGCGGGCGAGGTCGAGCCTAAGTCGAGAACTCTCAGGCCTTCTTCGCGAGAGATCGAGCGGATGAATTCAGTGAAGCCCGTGGAGCGACGGCTCACCCTTTGCCCGGGCACAACTTCGTCATCCGAGGCCTGCCGGACAGGTCCACCGAATAGTCTGCTGAAGATACCTGGAGCCACTGCGCTCCATTGTATGGGCAGAACGTTACAAGCATCAATCTTTTCGCGCCAGTTGGCCGGAAGCGATTCGGAGGGCTCGTTAGAACGGTTACGGGACGCTTTGCGAGCGGCGCCCCGTGAAGTGAGCAAATGGGGTGCTAGAACTTCTTAGGTTCAAGAAGCGAGCCTTGGGTCGAGGTTGTCGCTACCGGAGCCGCGGCTGCTAGAGCTGGGGCCGGAGGTTTCGCGTCCAGTTTTCCGGCGGGTTCCGGCTTCTGGATGTCAATCGTTCCCTTGAAGAAAGCGCCATCTTCAATAGAGATACGCGCGGTGGAAATATCTCCGGTCAAGGAGGCGGTTTTGCGCAATTCGACGCGCTCGGTGGCATGAACATCACCATCCACGCGGCCATGCAAGATCACATTGCGGGCCTCGATGTTGGCACGCACCCGTCCATGGGGTCCGACCGTGAGGCTTTGACCGCGCAATGAGATCGAGCCCTCGACTTCGCCGTCGACGATCAAATCTTCACTACCTGACAGTTGACCCTTGACGACAACAGACTTGCCAATGGTGGCGACGTCGTTGCTGCGCAAGCTTTCGCTGCGAACGGGTTCTGCCGGACGCGGTGGCGCGCTCGCAGCCGGATTGAAAGCTGAGCCCGCGGGACCCGGATCAGCACCAGGAGTCGTGTATTCGTCTTCTTTGCGCTTCCACATACTGTTGAGCTCCATGCGGTCGCGGCGTCGGCCAGCAGGCGTCCGCGGCACCCCTCAGTGGGAGCGCCTAAACCGCTTGCAAGAGCATACCCAACCGAGAGCGTACCCGCAAACCATTTTGCCAGGTAACCGCAAAATTACGGTGACTTTCAGGCGACTCCCACGGCCAATCGAGATTACCGCCCCAGGACCATGTCGATTCCAGATAGAAGCAATTCGAGTTTCGCGCGGGATAGCCTGCCAACGCGTTCGGTCAACAGATATTTATCGATGGTAATGATTTGAGAGACATTCGCTACGGAGTTTTTTGGCAATCCCGTGATGCGCGACGAGAGGGGAACGTTGCCGGACATCAAAGCCCACTTCAGGTTGCTGGTCAGCGGAACACAGACGACCGTGGCAATGCGACTGCGATTGAAGGAGTCGGACTGGACAACGACGATTGGCCTCTGGAACCCTGGGCCGGAACCTTGGGGCAGCGGCAGGTCCGCCCACCAAATCTCGCCTTGTGAGATCACCACTGGCTGCGCTCGAGGACGCGTCGGGTAGCTGATGCGACGAACTGATCTTCGACTTCACCGATCTCCGCGCAGGCTTTGTTCACCGCCTCGGTGACTTCCTCCGGAGAATGGCGCGCCAGATATTCCCGAAGCGCGTCGCTAAAAATCCGGCTGCGCGATCGCTTGGTGCGCAGGGCCAGCCGTTCGGCGCCTTCGAAGACATCGTCGGGAATCGAGACCGCTGTTTTCATACTCAAAGTATAACCACACCTTTGCAGACCAGCAAACCAGCCAAACTGGCAGCATTTTTTCCGCCCGCAGTGGCGACGATCGGGTCGTCCGTCACCAAGCTTTTCATCCGGCTCCCGTATAATTGCAGGTTTCGTACCTCTCGCCGACGCGCAAGCAAATCTACCGGCGAGAAACTTAGGACTTATTCCCATGACTCAAATTGAGCTGATTCTGGCCCGCGAAATTCTGGATTCGCGCGGTAATCCCACGGTCGAAGCTGATGTCATTTTGGAAAGCGGAGCACGCGGTCGGGCCGCCGTCCCTAGCGGGGCTTCCACCGGCGAGCACGAGGCGCTGGAGCTGCGCGATGGCGACAAGAGCCGCTATGGAGGCAAGGGCGCGCTGAAGGCGGTTGCGAACATCAACGATGTTATCGGGCCTGAGCTGGAGGGCATGGACGCCAGCGAACAGCGCGACCTGGACAATGCCATGCTGGTGCTCGACGGTACCCCGACCAAGAACAAGCTGGGTGCGAACGCCATTCTGGCGGTATCGATGGCGGCCTCGCGAGCCATGGCTGACCACCTGGGCATTGAACTCTACCAATATCTTGGCGGCTTCACGGCCGGCCTGCTGCCCACGCCGATGATGAACATCCTCAACGGTGGCGCGCACGCCGACAATAACGTGGACTTTCAGGAGTTCATGGTGATGCCGGTGGGCGCGAAGTCGTTCAGCGAAGGCCTGCGCTGGGGAGTCGAGACCTTCCACGTGCTTAAGGGTGTGCTGAAGAAGCGCGGCTACAGCACTGCAGTCGGCGATGAAGGTGGCTTTGCGCCATCGGTGAAGTCAAACACCGAAGCGATCGAAGTCATTCTCGAAGCCATCGCGCAGGCGGGCTACAAGCCGGGTGAGCAGATCGCGGTTGCGCTCGATCCGGCAGCCAGTGAGTTCTATGACAGCGCCAAGAAGAAGTACGTTTTCAAGAAGTCGGACAAGAGCGAACATTCCAGCGAAGACATGGTGAAGTTCTGGGCCGATTGGGTGCGACAGTATCCGATTGTGTCGCTTGAAGATGGTTTCGCCGAGAATGACTGGGATGGGTGGAAGCTGGTAACGGATGAGCTCGGCGGCAAGATCCAGCTGGTTGGCGACGACATCTTCGTGACCAACATCGGGATTTTCCAGCGCGGCATCGACGCTGGCGTGGCCAACTCGATTCTCATAAAGCTGAACCAGATTGGCTCCGTCAGCGAAACCATCGACGCGATCAACCTGGCACGCCAGAACGGTTATACCGCTGTCATCTCCCATCGCTCGGGCGAGACGGAAGACACGTTCATCGCCGATCTCGCCGTTGCCACGGGGGCAGGGCAGATCAAGACCGGCTCGGCCTCGCGTACCGATCGCATCGCCAAGTACAACCAACTGCTGCGCATCGAAGAAGAACTCGGCCCAGCGGCGAGGTTCCTGGGGTTGAAGGCGCTGAATTATCGGGGCGACCTCGCCGGGAAGAAGGCACGGGCGTAGGGATAGCGCTAAATGCCTATCATTCCCAAACCGCTGATCCTCATCATCCTCGATGGCTGGGGCTATGCTCCGCCGTCGCCGGCCAATGCCATCTCGCTGGCGCGCAAGCCCAACTACGATCGCCTGCTTGCGGAATTTCCCAATACTCTGATCCACACCAGCGGACGCTACGTGGGACTGCCTACGGGGCAGATGGGCAACAGCGAAGTTGGCCATCTCAACATCGGCGCCGGCCGTGTCGTGTACATGGATATCACCAAGATCGATTTGATGATCGAGAACGGTGAGCTCTTCTCCAACCCTGCTCTGTTGGACGCGATGAAGAAGGCACGCACCGGCGACCGCCGGCTGCATTTCTTTGGATTGCTTTCTGACGGCGGCGTGCACTCGCACCAGAACCATCTCTATGCCTTGCTTCGCATGGCCAAGCAGAACGGTGTAGACCGCGTCTTCGTGCACTGTTTCATGGATGGACGCGATACGCTGCCTACGAATGGCGCCGGTTACATCGAGCAGTTGCAGCAAAAAATGCGTGAGTACAACCTCGGACAGATCGCCAGCGTTAGTGGTCGTTACTACGCGATGGACCGCGACAAGAAGTGGGAGCGCGAGAAGAAGGCCTTCGACGCGATGGTGTATGGAGATGCCGAGGGTGGCCGCAACACTGACGCGGTGCAAGGCGTGAAGGACTCCTACAACCGCGGAGTCACGGACGAGTTCATCATTCCATTCGTAGTTACCGACAATCGCGGCGAACCGGTGGGTACCATTGGCGACGGCGATGTCTGCATCAACTTCAATTTTCGCGCCGACCGTGCGCGGCAGATCACGCGTTGCCTGGCGCGCAATAGCCACTTCACGCCGCAGGACGGGCGCGAACTGGAGGGCTGGGAAGATCTCGACCGGACCATTCCGAGGGGTCGCGTACCCAAGGACCTGACT
Organism: uncultured Acidobacteriaceae bacterium; assembly: GCA_963721155.1. Classification (GTDB taxonomy): domain Bacteria; phylum Acidobacteriota; class Terriglobia; order Terriglobales; family Acidobacteriaceae; genus Bog-257. The sequence continues at coordinate 137,634 of CAVRID010000018.1, forward strand.
TACGTCTGCATGACTCGGTATGACAAGAACTTTACTTTGCCGGTCGTGTCGCCGCCCGAATCGCTGACTAACATCCTGGCGAACGTCATGGCCGACCGCCGCATGCGCAACCTGCGTGTCGCTGAGACCGAGAAGTACGCCCACGTGACCTACTTCTTCAATGGCGGGGTCGAGAAGCCATTTCCCGGTGAAGACCGAATCATGGTGCAGTCGCCAAAGGTCGCGACCTACGATTTGAAGCCGGAAATGTCAGCGCAGGGCGTTGCCGATGCCGTTGTCAAAGCGATCGCGGACAACACGTTCGACGTGATGGTGGTGAATTTCGCCAACGCCGACATGGTGGGACATTCCGGCAAGATTCCGCCGACGATCACTGCGGTCGACACTGTTGACGGCTGCCTGGGCCAGATCTATACGGCCCTCCGCCAGCGTGGAGGGGCGATGATCGTCACCGCCGATCACGGCAACGCTGAGCAGATGATCGACCCAGCGACTGGCGGCCCGCAAACGGCGCATACCACAAATCCGGTGCCGTTCATCGTAGCGGCGGAGCAGGCGGTTACGCCTGCACAGTTCAAGGGTGACGCTCGCCGCTTCACGCTGCGTCCGGATGGCGCGCTGCAAGACATCGCACCGACTATGTTAGGGATTCTGGGGATCGCGCAACCCAAGGAAATGACGGGGCATGATCTGCGGGTCATGGCGGAAGAGGCGAAAAGCTGATCCCCCACGGAGATACGGAGCGCACGGAGGCGTGCGAGTTTTCTTCCGTGTGTTTCAAGCTGGCATCGAAGCGGAAGTAGGGCAGGAACCCGGTCAAAAAACGCTGTGAAAGGTCGGCCTACATCCGGTTCGTCAAGCTCTCTGTAAGTTTCACTTTCGAATTTGTTGTTCTCCGTGCGCTCCGTGCCTCCGTGGTGAATGGTTCTGTCTTTGTCCTCCAACTTGCAACTCGAAACTCGAAACTTGACACTGTCCTCGTGAAGCTCCTCATCGCCCTTCATCATCGTTTCGAGCTTTGGCAGATGCCGCCGTGGTTCGCTGAGCGACTGCGCACGGATTTTCCGCAACTCAAAGTGGTACATCTGACCAGTTACGATCATGTGATCGAGGAAATCGCCGACGCGGACATCGCGATCTCGTGGTCGTTGCGTGGCGAGCAGATCAAGGCGGCAAAGAGGCTGCGGTGGATTCATTCTACGGCCGCGGCGGTCCATCAGCTCATGACGCCGGAATTGCGCGCCACCGACATTGTCGTGACCAATGCGCGGGATGTTCACGGGCCGGTAGTGGCCGAGCACGCCATTGCGCTGGCTTTTGCGCTGGCCAAGCGGCTGCCCCAAGCCGTTCGCTATCAGCAGCAGAAGCATTGGGCGCAGCACGATCTGTGGAATGTGCAGCCTCGCCCCCGCGAGCTCAACGGTGCGACCATGACGATTTTTGGCCTGGGTGCGATCGGTACTCCGTTGGCGCGACTGGCAAAATCCTTGGGCATGCACGTGGTTGGCGTGCGCGAGCATCCGGAGCGGGGAAGCGAAGTGGCTGATGCCGTCCACGGTTTCGAGGAACTCGACCAGGCGTTGAGCGCGGGTGACTTTGTTGTGCTGGCTGCTCCCGTCACGCCCAAGACTCGTCATTTGATGAATGCCGAGCGTCTGGCCCGGCTAAAGCCCGATGCTTACCTGATTAATGTAGGTCGCGGCGTTCTGATTGACGAAGCTGCGCTGGTAGACGCTCTGCGAGCGAAAAGCTTCGGGGGAGCAGCGCTCGACGTCACGACCGAGGAGCCGCTTCCGGCAGAGTCCCAGTTGTGGGAGATGGAGAATGTGCTGATCACTCCTCACATTGCCGGCCTGACCGCGAAGATGTGGGAGCGCCATTACGAGCACTACACGAAGAACCTGCGGCGGTTTTTAGCTGGCGACGCGCTGCTGTGGGTGGTGGATAAGGAGCGAGGATACTAAGAGCAGTTGCCAGTTGTCAGTAGCCGGTTGTCAGTGCGCCAGGAATAACAAATGCCAGCAAAAATAAAGGCCCCGCATCTCTGCGAGGCCTTGTTCTTGCCGTTAGCTAACTGCTAATGGCTAGTTGCTGTTTCTAGTACATTCCGCCCATACCGCCGCCGTGACCGCCGCCCATGGCCGGTTCCTTCTTCTCTTCCGGAATCTCCGCTACCAGGGCTTCGGTGGTCAGCATCAGGGAGGCGATCGAGCCTGCATTCTGCAGGGCCGTACGCGCTACCTTGGTCGGGTCAAGAACGCCAGCCTTCACCAGGTCCTCGAACTTGCCCGTCTGCGCGTTGTAGCCAAAGTTGGCTTCCTTCGACTCGCGGACGCGGCCGACAATGATCGCGCCCTCTTCGCCGGCGTTGCCGACGATCTGACGGAGAGGCTCTTCGAGCGCGCGACGCACGATGTTGGCGCCGATCTTCTCGTCACCTTCCAGCTTCAGGTCGTCGATGGCACCGACGCAGCGCACCAGAGCTACACCGCCGCCGGGGACAATACCTTCCTCGACTGCAGCGCGGGTAGCGTGCATGGCGTCTTCCACGCGGGCTTTCTTTTCCTTCATTTCGGTCTCGGTTGCAGCACCGACCTTGATAACCGCAACGCCGCCGACCAGTTTGGCCAACCGCTCCTGCAACTTCTCGCGGTCGTAGTCACTGGTGGTCTTCTCGACCTGGCTGCGAATTTCCTTCACACGACCTTCGATATCGCCGTGTTTGCCCTTGCCCTCGACAATGGTGGTGTTGTCCTTGTCGATGGTGATCTTCTTGGCCTGGCCGAGATCGGCCATCTGCACGTTCTCCAACTTGATGCCAAGATCTTCGGTGATGGCCTTGCCACCGGTCAGAATTGCGATGTCCTGCAACATGGCCTTGCGGCGATCGCCGAAGCCGGGAGCCTTAACGGCCGCAACCTGCAGCGTGCCGCGCAGCTTGTTGACCACTAGGGTCGCCAGCGCTTCGCCTTCCACGTCCTCAGCGATGATCACCAGCGGACGGCCGCTCTTGGCGATCTGCTCAAGCAGCGGGAGCAGGTCTTTCATCGAGGAAACCTTCTTTTCGTGGATGAGGATGTAGGCGTTCTCGAGAACAACTTCCATGCGCTCAGGATCGGTTACGAAGTAGGGTGACAGGTAGCCGCGGTCGAACTGCATGCCTTCGACGACTTCCAACTGGGTTTCCATCGTCTTGGCTTCTTCCACGGTGATGACGCCGTCTTTGCCGACCTTCTTCATGGCCTCGGCGATGATGCGGCCGATGGTCTCATCGTTGTTGGCGGAAATGGTGCCAACCTGCGCGATCATCTCGCCCGATACCTTCTGCGAATACTTGTCGAGCGCGCCGGGGATACGGTTGCCATCATGGTCCAGCGAGCCGCACACGGCCGTGACGGCCTTGTCGATGCCGCGCTTCAGGGCCATCGGATTCGCGCCGGCAGCCACGGTCTTCACGCCTTCGCGGAAGATGGTCTGCGCCAGAACCGTCGCGGTGGTGGTGCCGTCACCGGCAACGTCCGAGGTCTTGGAAGCAACTTCGCGGACCATCTGTGCGCCCATGTTCTCGAGCGGGTCCTTCAGTTCGATTTCCTTGGCTACGGTGACGCCGTCCTTGGTAATAAGCGGCGAACCAAACTTCTTCTCGATCACGACATTGCGGCCCTTGGGGCCCAGCGTGACTTTTACCGCATCGGCCAAAACATTCACGCCGCGAAGGATCGCCTGACGTGAATCTTCTCCATGCACAATCTGCTTTGCCATTGTTCTCTCCTAGTTGTCAGTAGCCAGTGGTCAGTTGTCAGTTAGACCGGAACTGGGCTGACTATAGTTTCTTTGAAATCGTTTTCGGTTATTGGCGGTCAGTGGCTGCGAGTTCATTTCGCTTCAGCTGTCGCTACCAGGTTCGACTGGCAACTGGCTACTGGCCACCGGTCCTTACTTCTTTGCGGCGACTTCCTTGGGCTTGCTGGCGCCTTCCAGGATGCCGAGTACTTCTTCCTCGCGCATGATCAGGAAGTCTTCGCCGTCAATCTTGATCTCCGTGCCGGCATACTTACCGAACAGGATGCGGTTGCCTTCCTTCACATCGAGAGGGAAGGTCTCGCCTTTGTCGTTGGTCTTGCCCCGGCCAACGGCGATCACTTCGCCCTCTTGCGGCTTGTCCTTGGCGCTGTCGGGAATGATGATTCCGCCACGGGTGGTCTCAGCCTCTTCAACGCGGCGAACCACGATGCGGTCATGCAGGGGAGTTAGTTTTGTAGCCATTCTTAGAACTCCTTTCAAGCTGGTTGATTCAAGTTGGATTGCATTACACGTTGGCTGGCTCTGGCGCGCGTTTTCTGCGTTGCTGTCAGCATGTTCATAAACTCTTAGGGGATGAACCCGAAGTTGGTAGCGCGGCTGATGAATTGGTGTGTCGGCAGCCTGTTAGCACTCACTCCCAACGAGTGCTAATCTTAACCCGCCAGACTGACCAATGTCAAGGAGCACATGAGTGCAATCCACTCACATTTTGCAAGGTATCATAATATCCATAGCTATCATGTTAATAATAAGCATGTTACAGATTTACCATGACGTAATTGGCTAAACTCTGGGGAGCTCCAATGGTCACATTCCTATTCTCACCTGCAGGGAAATCCGGATCGTCGGCTGAGGCATCTATGCTCGCAGTTTTCTTGCGAGCTTGCGATTTCGCTTTTGCTTTTTGCGCTCGCTGAGTGAAGTTTTCGATTCCCATAACCCTGAGTCTGGCAGGATAATCGTGGATGAAGTGGGTAATGATCGTGCCAGTGCCCCGTGCCAATCGATCGTCGTCTTCCGCGCGCCAGTTGATCACAACGTTCGCTCTGCTGGCCACTGTTATGATGCTGGCGACCTCCGGCATTGCGCAGACTGCGACTTCCGATTCAGCGAAAGCCGCGGCGACAGAAGGGCAATCCGCTCCGGCGAAACCCGTCGAAGAGACGACGACAGTTCCTTCAACGCAACCGGATGCCACCGGTTCGCAGCTTCCCACGGCCACCCAGATCGAAGCCGCCGGACAGCGAGACACATCTGACGATCCCGACGCGAAAGGGAGTTCGCCGGCTCCAAACCCTCCCGCCGTTCCGCCCGTCGCAAAGAGTGAATCACCAGCCGCCGTAACCCCCGAAGCGCATGGGGCGCCGCTGCCGGCCAAGTATGACGTGTCGCAGATCGGGCAACGCAATGTAGGAAGCGGTCTCGATTTTTATTCGCTCGATCGCGAGGTGGCGCTCGGACACGAGTTGTCGCAGCAGGTGGAGCAGCAGGCGCGGCTGGTCACCGATCCGGTGGTCACGGAGTACGTCAACCGCATCGGGCAGAATCTGGTGCGCAACTCAGATGCACGAGTGCCCTTCACCATCAAGGTGCTCGACAATGACGAGGTCAACGCCTTCGCGCTTCCTGGTGGCTTTTTCTACGTAGACAGCGGACTGATTCTGGCGGCGGACAATGAGGCCGAGTTAGCGGGAGTGATGGCGCACGAGATCGCGCACGTTGCCGCCCGTCACGCCACCAAGAATATGACTCGCGCGCAGATTTGGAACATCGCTTCCGTGCCCCTGATCTTCATTGGCGGCCCGGTGGCGTATGCCATCAGTGAAGTAGCAAGTCTGGCGGTGCCTCTGGGCTTCCTGAAGTTCTCGCGCGACGCCGAGCGCGAAGCCGATCTTTTGGGCCTGGAATACGATTACGCCGCGGGCTACGATCCGGAAGCGTTTGTGGAGTTTTTTGAGAAGCTGAAGGTTGACGAGAAAAAGAAGCAGAGCTTGATCGCCAAGGCCTTCGCTACTCATCCCATGAATGCGGACCGCATCAAGGCGGCGCAGGATGAAATCCGCAAATACCTACCTGACCGCAGTGAGTACGTGGTGGACACCAGCGAGTTCGAGGACATCAAAGTGCGACTGGCTCGCCTGGAGAACAGTCGCCACCTGGGCGGCGCAAAGGGCGACCCCAACCGTCCCGTGCTGCTGCGGCGCACCAGTTCGAGCGGTAGCGACTCCGGCACAGCCGGCCAGAAGGACGATGGCAGCACGACCGATCAGAAAGATGACGGACGTCCCACGCTGAAGCGGAATACCACAGATTAGCGTTTTGCCTTGGAGCCGTCGGATTCGCAAACGTTGGTGTTAAACTTCTGCGCGTGATGACAAGATTGCTCCAACTCGCTGTTCTGATCGGAATCGCTATACAGGCAAGTGGGCAAGGCATATCACGGCCCGATGTGCCCGACAAAATCAAAGCCCCTGCTGGTGAGGGAATTGTCCTGCAGGCGCACGGGTCGGGCTCACAAATATACGTGTGCCAGCCAGGACCGGACGGCAAGTTCGCCTGGGTCTTAAAGGCTCCGGATGCAGAGCTTCATGATCAGCAAGGAGCGGTCATCGGCCGCCACTATGCCGGACCTACATGGAAGGACAACGATGGAAGTGAAGTGGCTGGTAAGGCTGTGGGCCGGGTCGATTCGCCAGATGGGGATTCAATTCCCTGGCTACTCGTGACCGCCACAGGTCATTCCGGGGATGGGGTGCTCAGCCGTGTCACCAGCATCCAGCGAATTCAGACCAAGGGCGGGTTGGCGCCACCCCCATCCGACTGCACTACCTCAAAGCAGAACCTCGAGGTAAAGAGCAGCTATAGCGCCGAATACTACTTCTACGCGCCAGCGAAATGAAGACAAGAACAGTGGTCAGTAGCCAGTTGTCAGTGGGCGTCAGCCTTATTTGGGGACTGCCACCCCCGCGGAAGAAGCAGGTCGCTTCGCCCCGGTCGAGATGACAAATCAGATGTTGATCTGTGTACGGCTGAATGCTCAATGCTCAGCGTCGACGACTGACTACTGCCAACCGACCACTGACCTCTGCTCTCTACTTCCGCTGCCCGGCTTCGCTTTCCTTGTACATGTACTTAACGCTGGGTTTGTAGATCAGCACATTGGACGCTCCGGTGCGATTCACCTTTAGGCAGTATTTGTCGTACCACTCGATCACGCCGTGGATCTCTTCGCCGTCCTGCAGCACCAGCACCATGGGCGTCTTGGTCTGCATCTGCTTCTGGTAATAAAAATTCTCAGCATGCGTTTGCTCTGGCGGAGGAGCCTTCTTGCCACCGCCGTTCATGGGACGCTCAGAGCGGTCGCCACGTTCGCGGCGCTCAATGGGTTCCTGGCGCGGATGGTCGTTGCGATTGAGAGCGGGACGAATCAGCTTGCGGTTGGCAAACACTTCGGAGTCGAGAGCTCGGCCCACGGCAGTAGAGTCCATGGAATCTTTCATGGTGCTTGCTCCTATGGTGGTTTGCACACCAGCCTCGGAGATACTGCCAACTCAAGCGTGAATGCGATGCAGGGATCTGGGCACCAGTCAGACTTGAATTGTCCCGGGCTGTTAAGGGTGTGAACTTGGGGATACCCTACCACAGCCGAATCCGCAAAACAATCCAAACTGCGGATACTACTTTTGTGGGAGGGACGAATGGCGCAGGTCAGCGCTCCAGCGATGTCGCAAACGTGTCCAGCGCCAGGGAGCGTAGCAGATTGCGGCGCATGCCGGTCTCGAGTTCGCCCAGGCGCTGAGTCGCAGAGACAATCCACGCGAATTCGATCTGCGACGCCATTTTTTCCAGCTCGGCCTGCAGGTCGGTGTTGCGTAGCAAGTCCGGCGTTCCGGACTTCAGGAACAGCAAGTCTTCCAGAACCGAATAGAGCGTGCGGATCAAGATATCCATTTTCGCCTTGCCGTCTGCGCCGGCGCGATAGGCGTCGGTCACGCGAAACAGCGCGCTGTGGTCTGCGCTTCCCATCGCAGGGCCGAGGAGAGCGAGAGCGTCCTGGCGAGCGGCCACGTAAGCGGCGAGATCGAAGCTCCGCGCGCGGCCCAGACCTCCGCCGCAAACCCGCGCCACCAGCGTCCGTTCGCGAGCCTTCCATTCCGGACGCACCGCAGCAAGATAGTTCTCCACCTCGGCAGCAGCAACCGGTGCCAGTCGCAGGTGCATGCATCGCGAACGAATCGTGGGTAGCAGCGCCGCGGGATTGTCGGTCAGGAGAAACAGCGTGGCGAATTCGGGCGGCTCTTCCAGAATTTTCAGCAGCGAGTTCGCCGCTTCCTTCATGAAGTCAGCGTCGCTGAAGATGTAAACCCGTTCGCGGCCCTCGACGGGCTTGTAGTAAATCTCGTGGATGACGTGACGGATCTGGTCCATTTTAACCAGCATCTGCGGCGGGTCTGGAGGAATGATCAGCACGTCGGGATGGGTCTGGACGAAGAGACGAGTTTCGCGCTTGTCGGCATCGCGCAGGTTCTCGCGTGCCTCAACAGCCTCGGCAAAGCGCTCTTCGAGGGCATCCGCCTCGGCGATGCGAATGCAATTCGCGCATTGGCCGCAGAAATCCGGAAGACCGTCACTCAGCGGTCGCTGCAGACAGTTCATCGCTTTCGCAACCATTTGACTGAGCGTGAACTTGCCGGAGCCTGGCGGGCCCGAAAGGATCATGGCATGCGGAAAGTGTTCGAGCGCAAGCATCTCGCGCAGTGTACGAACCACGTCAGCGTTGCCGTGAAAATCAGAGAAAGGCATAACGATTCATGCAGGCGTTGCTCTCGTGTCTTCGGTGCCCAGCAATCGCTCGCGGACCAGGCGCACGATTTCAGGATGCACCAGCTCCAGCCGGGGCCGTGCGTCTACCAGCACCACCCGCTGCGGCTCGCGCTTGGCAATCTCCAGGAACGCACCGCGCACTCGGGTGAAGAAAGCATAGCTCTCTTTCTCGAAGCGGTTCTCGTCCGGCGTTTCATTGGTGGCAGCGCGGTTGCGACGGCGAGCGCGACCCACGCTCGAGCTCACGTCACAATCCATCAGAATGGTGAGATCAGGCCACAATCCGCCACACAGCACCTTATGTAACCGCAGCACGGCCTCGCTGCCAAGCTGTCGTCCCGCGCCCTGGTACGCCTCGGTCGAATCGGTGAAACGATCACAGAGGACCCATCGACCGGATTCGAGCGCAGGCGCAATCACTTCAGCGATCAGTTGGGCGCGTGACGCGAACATCAGTGCCATCTCGGCGTGCGGATCCAGACCGGCAGTGCGAGAGTCGAGCAGCACAGCGCGGATGCGCTCGCCTGTCTCGGTGCCTCCGGGTTCCCGCGTGGTGACGACATCAACACCGTGCTCGCGCAATGCTGCGGCGAGCTTCTCCATTTGGGTCGATTTGCCGCAACCGTCGAGTCCTTCGAAGGTGATGAACTTGCCGGGCACCGTTGGTTTGGCCACGGGTCATGATACCAAGCTCTCAGCGGTCGCATCCCGCTGCAGGTGCAGGTCGCGACATGCGAATTTGCGTCCACTAACGCGAACTAATGGAGTAGCGCACAACTACTCCGTCTACGTAGGTCACTTCGACGCGGTAGTCGTCGGGAAGGTATTCGAAAATTTGCGTCTTCAGGCCCTCTTCGGAGACTGACTGCGACACTTGCCGGCCCAGGCCAAGCAGGCCGCTGACTTCGCCAATTAGCATGCCACGCTTGAGTTGTGTCATGGGCGAATGAGAGACGCCGTTCGAAGGAGTATTGGTTCGGACAGCGTTCTGGGCGGTGGACGTTGCGTTGGGCGAGAAGATAGGCTTCTCACCCTGCAAGTCACCGAAGTCGATGTAGGTGTCGAGCAGTTTCATCAGCGCATCTGGCGTGAGTTGGTCGGAAGGAATATTACCTGCCCAGCGCAGATTGAAGCGCGATCCCCCACGCATGCGCTTGTCGGCAACTTGCTGCTGCTTCATCTGGCTTGCGATCATGGCTGCGCGATCGTCGGCTGCCTGTTCGCGGCGTCGCCGGCTGCGCTCGCGATCCAGTTCGCGCTGTAAGTCACGCTTTCTGTTGGGGTCGGTTGTATCTCTGATATCGCGCTCGAGCTGTTTCTCATAGTTGCTCTTGCCAACCTCGTAAGGTGTCACCGTGGTGCTGGTGTCATCCCAGAAGGTTCCAAAGCCTCCACCGTCGAGTTGGAATTCAATGAGGTTCTTCTTCACGACGATAGTGGTGATAGTTGAGCGGTCGCCGCTGCGGATGGCAGGACCGGACTCTTTTAATCGAGACGAGTATTGCTTCCAATCCATGGGGTCGCCGGCGTCCATGCGGAGGTCAACGCCCTTGGCGGTTCCTGGCATGTCGATCTTGAGGCGAACCTGGCGGCCTACGAAGTAGTTTTGCAGGGCAGCTTGACCGCTTTCAGCGCACAGGCATAGAGCAGAAACGAATACAACAAACAGCACCACACTGATGGTTCGGCGATACATCTTAATGCACTCCGTTATTGGCCGATTACAACTGACATTGGCAGGGCAGTCTACCATGACGTCGCTTGTGGGGAAGCGATCAAGGACGGCTTACCTTGCTGTTGCGAGTCAGAATCGCAGGCGTGGGACCATAGCTCCTGTGGAACCCTTGTACTGCTCGTACTCAGGCCCGAAAGTTGCTGCCATGAAGCGTTCTTCGATCCGGCTCTTAATGGTGAAGCCGATCCAGAGAAGCACGACCGCAACGAACCCGCGCAGCTGGCGGCGATTCAGTGCGGTTCCTATCATGGCCAGAATTATCCCGGAGTAGATTGGATGGCGTACCCAGCGATAAGGACCGCTGCGAATCAGTTGATGTTCCACTTTGACGGTGACGTCGCTACTCCAATTGCCGCCGAGATAAGCCCTAGCCCAAATGGCAAAGGCCATGCCTGCCGCGGTGATAGCAATGCCGAGCCATTCGATCCAAGGCTCGCGCGGGATAACCCGGACGTGCATCCAGCCCAACGGTACAACGCCACTGAACATGACATAGAATGCGACGACGGTCGCGATCATGTAAGAGAACCGGGACCCAATACTCTCCCGCGTCTTGGTCGCCTTGGTTCGCACTGCCCAAACCACCCAGAGTACAAGGAAGGCCATCCAAAGATAGCCGCAGATCGACATTCCGCTCATTACGATTGCCCCGATCACCCTTACGTTACCGCGGAGCCGATGGTTCCGGAAAGCCGATAGCGTGAGCCGCTGCGCTCGCTGAAGAAAGCATGCTAGACGGGCCGGAAGAGGGATAGTATCTTTAGCCATGCAATGAGCGAGCGGTGATGCTTTCTCATTGTGTAAATCTTGTTGTACGGAGCCGCACTGATGAAGAGCCGAATTCTCGCCCTCGTTGTGCTCAGTTGTCTCGCGTGCGTTACAGCCGTCGCACAAAAAACTAACGTCGATTGGGACCGCCAAGCGAACTTTTCTCAATTCCATACCTACGCTTGGGAGAAGAGTCCTCACCCGGCGAATGGTCTGTGGGACCAGCGCATCGTCGACGCCGTTGACAAGCAACTGCAGGCCAAGGGGTTGCAAAAAGTTGATCAGAGCTCCAACCCCGATATTTGGGTGACCTACAGCAAGAGCATCAAGGACCAGAAGCAGTTGGTGGGAACCGGCTACGGTTATGGGCCAGGCTGGGGTTGGGGGTCGTGGGGAGGAGGTGGGCCCGTGATGTACAACACATGGGTGACGAAGGAAGCCACCCTGGTAGTCGAGCTGGCGGATGTCAAGGACAAGCAACTTCTCTGGCGTGGCTCTGCCACCGATACCGTCACCGACAATTCCAACAAGAACATCAACAACCTCGACAAGGCCGTGACGAAGTTGTTCAAGGGATACCCGCCCAAAGGGAAATAAAATCGCGTGAGATACAGCTATGCGTCTAGGCGATTACGTTGACGATTACTGCTCGCGTTGCAAGCGCACCACCGACCACGCCGTAGTCTCGATGGCAGCGGACGAGATTCAGAAAGTCCGCTGCCGCACCTGCAGTTATGAACACACCTATCGTCACAACAAGACCGGCAAGAAAGAGCTGACCAAGGAAGAAGCTTTCCAGAAAGTGCTGGCCAGCGTCACCGGTCAGTTGGGCGGCTCGTCTCCAGAGCCCGCGGAGAAGAAGCGGCCGAAGTAACGGAAACACGGCGTCTCCCCGATGTCGTGGTTCCTTGGGTCAGTTCGCATCTGGACACCTTGTTCGGAATCGAACGCGTCTCGCCTGCTGGCTTCAAAGATAGCGTCGCCTTCTCCAGTGTTTTCACTCCCTTCCAGATAACCCGATGGCAAGCGAAGTGCACCAACATTCTCGGGACATCCCGCGAACCGCAGGTTCGTGGTTAGCGTATTCGAAGCGAGGGGAAGACTGATGGCTGCGTTGTTGCAAGACATTCGATATGGCTGGCGCGTCCTCCGCAAGAGCCCTGGATTCGCGATCGTGGCTGTAGTGGTTCTGGCACTCGGCATCGGCGCGAACACCGCGATCTTCAGCGTGGTCAATGCCGTGTTGCTTCGCCCGCTGCCGTTCGAGGATTCCGGACGCCTGGTTCAGGTTTGGCACGTACCTCCGCCCAAGAGTTTCCCCGGAATAGCGACCTTCACGGTCTCGCCAGCCAACTTTCTGGACTGGCGCAGTCAAAACCACGTTTTCGAGGGCATGTCGGCCTATGGGTTTGGTCAATACACTCTGACCGGTACGGGTCATCCCGAGGCGCTCACTACTTGTGCCGTGACGTATGGTCTCTTCTCGATCCTACGTGCACAACCTTTACTGGGCAGAGTTTTCCTCCCCAGTGAAGATTATGCTGGCCACGATCACGAGGTTGTCCTGAGCCACGGAATGTGGCGCAGCCGGTACGGTGCCAATCCCGCCATTGTCGGCCAGAACATCGAACTCAACGGAGAGAAGTACAACGTCATAGGGGTTATGGGTCCCGGCTTCGAATTTCCTATTGTTACGGATCCGAACTATCGCCCGCAGATGTGGAAGCCGCTGGCCTGGACCGATAAGGAGCGCGCGGTTCGGGACGATCACAACTATGAGGTGTTGGCACGGCTGAAGCCAGGCGTGACCCTGCAGCAGGCACAGGCCGAGATGGACACCATTTCGAACCGATTAGCGCAGCAATATCCCGCCGATAACAAAGGCTGGGGTGCGATCGCGATCCCCCTGCGCGAGGACCTGGTTGGCGACGTGAAGCCAGCGTTGCTGATTCTGCTGGGCGCGGTGGCATTCGTGCTGCTGATCGCGTGTGCCAACGTCGCCAATCTCGTTCTGGCGAAAACGCTAGCCCGGCGGAAAGAGATTGCTATTCGTACCGCGCTGGGCGCGACTCGCCGTCGGGTATTGCAGCAGGTGCTTTCGGAAACTGTGCTGCTGGCGATTGCCGGAGGCGCGCTGGGCCTGATCTTCGCGCATTTCGGGATAATGTTGATCGTCAAGTTCCTGGCGCAGCAGTTGCCTCGTTCTAGCGAAATTGGGCTTGATGCTTGGGTGTTGGCGTTCACGCTTGGCATTTCGTTGCTGACCGGATTCGCTGCCGGTCTGTTACCCGCTCTACGCCTGACCAGAGAGGATGTGAACCAGGCGCTGAAACAAGGCCTCGGCCGCACCGCTTCGGATTCCGGTGGAAACCGCACACGCAGCGTGCTGGTGGTGTGCGAGGTTGCGCTGTCACTGATGCTGTTGATTGGTGCGGGACTTCTCATTCGCAGCTTGTGGATGCTGCGCGATGTCAATCCTGGGTTCGATCCCAATCGCGTGGTCACCATGACGGTTTCGATTCCGGCGACCAAGTTTCCTGCACCAGCACAGCTGATCAGTTTCTTCGACCAGGTGCTGCAGCGAGTGCGCGCGTTGCCGGGCGTGGAGTCCGCTGGGCTCATCGATAGCTTGCCATTGAGTGGGAGTGGATCGCACCAGCCAATCGCCATTGAAGGCCGTCCCCCCATGCCTATGTCAGAAATGCCGGAGGTTGACGTTCGCCTGATCAGTCCCGGTTATATGAGCGCCATGCGAATACCCGTGGTACAGGGGCGGGACATCGACGGCTCGGACGTGGCCGGCAGACCCGGTGCTGTACTGATCAGTCAATCCATGGCGAAGCAGTTCTGGCCAAACGAGAATCCCATAGGCAAGCACCTTACGCTTTACTTCTTCCCAACAATTACGCGCGTGGTGGTCGGGATTGTGGGTGATGTGAAGGACGATGCCTTGAATCAGACTCGGTCCGCTGCCGCGCTCTACTACCCTCTGGCCCAGGCTTCGCCGCCGAACGCTGGGGAATGGCAGTCGTTTGGTATGACTTTAGCCGTACGTACCAGCATGGATCCGTTGAGTGTCGTGTCGGCGGTAACCAACGCTGTACACGCCGTAGATGCCGAAATACCTCTCCTGAATATCGCGACCATGGGGGACACGGTTTCAGGTTCGCTTTCTCCACAACGCTTTACCATGCTGCTCCTGGCCAGCTTTGCCGGACTCGCCTTACTGCTTGCGGCGGTCGGGATCTATAGCGTTCTCTCATACGCAGTGCGACGACGAGTGCGCGACATCGGAATTCGCATGGCCCTGGGAGCACAGGTCACAGACGTCCTGCGCATGGTGGTCTTGGAAGGCATGAGGCCGACGTTCATCGGCGTCCTGATCGGGCTGGCGGGTGCGCTCGCCTTGGGGAGAGTGTTATCGAGCGCTATCTATGGGGTAAGCTCGCGCGATCTGGCCACCTTCGGTACCGTATCGGTGCTGCTGACGGCAGTGGGATTTGCTGCCAGCGTTATTCCTGCCTACCGCGCCACCAAGGTGGATCCGATGAGGACATTGCGCGAGGAGTAGGTTGGCACTGCGTCAGAGTGACGCTGCACCATAAGCCGGCGAACGCCACCACTGGTCGACGCGCAGCATGGCGCGGGCGACGGGCATCAGCGAGGCCAGTGTGCGCCGCATCTGGCGTGCGCATGGACTGAAGCCGCATCAGCTGCGGAGCTTTAAGCTCAGCCGCGATGTCCGGTTCCAGGAGAAGCTGGAAGATATCGTCGGCCTGTATCTGAATCCACCCGAGCACGCCATCGTTCTGTGCGCCGACGAGAAGAGCCAAATTCAGGCTCTGGACCGCACCCAGCCGGGATTGCCGCTGAAGCGGGGCCGTTGCGGCACCATGACCCACGATTACAAGCGCAACGGAACGGCCACCCTGTTTGCCGCGCTGGATGCCCTGGAAGGTCAGGTCATTTCCATGTGCGACGACCGGCACCGTCATCAGGAGTGGCTGAAGTTCCTGCGCGCCATCGATGACATCCTTCCAAAGACAAGCAGATCCACATGATCGTGGATAACTACGGAAACACTACTCCTCGACCACTCCCTCAAACAAGTCGGTCTCCAACTTCGCGTCGCGCGGGTCGCGTGTTGCTGCCAGATGGTACATCTCCACTCCACCGCCACGCTGCCCCAGGTTCTTTTTGACCCGCTCAAATAGCGGTGCCTGCGTGGTGTGCTGTCGAAAGGCTTCGTCCTTCTTCTCGAAGCGCTCCGCACCGACTTCGATACGCGTGGTCACTGTTGGCGGCGCAATAATTAGGCGATCGGGCAGCACGAAGTCCGCGGTAACGAAATATAGTTTTTGCGCGCGATGCGGCGTTAGTCCCTGCTCCAGTTGTTCGGGATAGCGATCAGGCCGGCCTGCCCACTCGAACGCCATGGTTGCGAACACGCCTGCCATGGCGTGGTCGACATGACCGGTGAGTCCGCCGTCGGGCCCAAAGGTCAATACGACGTGCGGACGAATCTGCCGCATCCGAAGCACCAAGTCCTCGACCGCTTGATAGAGGTCGGTGCGATTAAGTTGCCCGTCAAGATAATCGAGCACCTCCCAGTGACTTACCTTGAGCAGTTTGCACGAAGCCGCAAACTCAGCCCGACGCATCGCGGCCAGTTCCTCATTCGAACCCGCCGTGCCCCGGTTGCGCGCCGCGGTTCCGGCCGTCATGCAAATGACATGGGTCTCCACGCCGCGGTCATGGTAAAGCAGCAGAGTGGCTCCAAAAGCGCCGGCCTCGTCGTCCGGATGAGCGGTTACGCAGAGCAGTTTGAGCATAGTTGTTGAGCGGTCCCTCCCCAGTATGTATTGGGCTGGGGCTGATCGATTTACAGCCTTCCTACAGATTACAACGGACATGAAACCGATCCGCCCCGATCGCCCCGAAACCGGCCAAGTGACGAACATCACACGACAACGTGATAAGACTCACGGCTCCCTGGGTCGTGAAAATCCTATCGTGGATACATACAACGAGCCGTATTCCGCAAGAGCGGGGGAGGAAAAAACAATGAGCGAAAGCAGTGGGAGCACCCATCTAGCGGCCAGCAAGCAATACACGCCGCGCCTGATCTTCTGGGAGGTCACCAAGGGTTGTAACCTGCGATGCATCCATTGCCGCGCTACCGCGACTGAACTCATGTCTCCCGCCGACCTTCCAACCGACAAAGCGCTTGACATCATTTCGCAGATTGCCGACTTCGGTAATCCCATCCTGGTGCTTAGCGGCGGCGAACCGTTGTATCGACACGATATTTTTCAGTTGGCCGAGTATGCGACGGGTCGAGGCCTTCGCACGGCGCTGGCCACCAACGGAACCCTGGTTACGAAAGATGTCGCGCAAAAGATCAAACAAGCTGGAATCAAGCGGGTATCGATCTCACTGGACGGGTCGGATGCGCACACTCACGATTCCTTTCGTGGCATCCCGGGAGCGTTCGACGCCGCTGTCTATGGCATGCGCAACCTTCAGGAGTTGGGCGTCTCGGTACAGATCAACACCACAATCGCTCGCCACAATGCGCACCAACTGCCGGCCGTGCTCGACCTGGCGCGAACTCTTGGAGCCGATGCCCTGCACACTTTCCTGCTGGTACCGGTGGGCTGCGGAGTGGATATCGCCACCGAGCAGATGGTGGCTCCGGAAGAGTATGAGCGAATGCTGAATTGGTTTTACGATCAGTCGTTGCAAGGTGGGATCGAGCTGAAGGCAACCTGTGCTCCTCATTACTTCCGCGTGGCCCGGCAGCGCAAGGCCGCCGATCGACTGGCTGGCCGGAGCGACTCTGCCGCTTTCGTCCCGAGCGCCAACGATATTGGACCGACGGATATGACCATGCCGGGCTCGACGGGCATTAGCTTGAAGCCGCATGGCGGACCGCCGGTCGGACACACCGGACATCCCGCCGGCCACCCCGGCGACATGAATGCCATGACAAAGGGCTGCCTGGCGGGAACCGGTGTTTGTTTTATATCGCACGAAGGCGAAGTCTTCCCCTGCGGATATCTGCCGGCGATCGCGGGTGATTTGCGTAAGCAGAGCTTTGCCGAAATCTGGAACGACTCCGATGTCTTTGCCCAGTTGCGCGATGACGACAATCTGAAAGGGAAGTGTGGCTGCTGCGAGTTCCGTCACGTTTGCATGGGATGTCGCGCTCGGGCTTACGCTGCCACCGGCGACTTCCTGGCGGAAGAGCCGTTCTGCGTCTATGAACCGGGAACTTCGAATCAGATGATTCGTGCCGCCGCGATCAAGCGATAGCCTAGAGTCGCATTCAGCGATGTTGAGGTTGTGCGGACCTTCGCCTCTGAATTCCGGCTGTTCTTTTTTGTTTTGTCATCACGAGTGGGCGAACAGGGTCCCCAACGAGCGCCGTTTTTGCGCTTGTTGGGGTAAAGTTCAGCCCGCGAGGGATCTGCTGTTCTGTTTGGGAGCTTCACCATGGCTTCAGTAGCCACACATTTCACTCCAACATTCGCTGCCCGTCGGCGCGCCTTGATTATTCCACGCGAGCACGGCGCGTGGGGCATGCTGCTGGTGCCGCTCGCAACCGGTGCGGTGGCGGCGCTGCGTTCCAGCGTCAATGGGGCCGCACTTGCGCTTTTTATAGTGGCGGCGATGTCGCTCTTCTGGCTGCGTACGCCGATTGAAAGTTGGCTAGGCACCTCCGCCATCAAGGCACAGAACCAAGACGAGCGTGCCTTCGCCCTGAAGGCGATTGCTGCAATCGGAGTACTGGCCACAGTTAGCATAGGGGCGCTATTGTGGAACGGACGATTTCGCGGTTTGCTGACAGTAGGCGCGCTTGCAGGTTTAGCTTTCGCGATTCAAGCGGGCGTCAAAAAGCTGGGCCGCAAAGGACGAATGCCGGCGCAGATCATCGGCGCAGTGGGTCTGACCTCAACTGCGGCGGGTGCTTATTACGTCGCCACCGGCAGACTGGACCGCGTCGCGATCGCCCTGTGGTTGGCCAATTGGTTGTTTGCCGGCGATCAGATTCACTTCGTGCAGGTACGTATCCGCTCCAGCCGCGCTACCAACCTGGACGACAAGATAAAACAAGGTTTGCCCTTCTTCTGCGGACAAGTGCTGCTAATTGGCGCCATCCTCGCTGCCTGCCGTTTTGGCCTCTTCTCGGACGCTATGGCATTGGCTTTTGTTCCCGTGCTCGCTCGCGGAACTTTGTGGTTCTTCCGACGCTATCGGCCTCTCGATGTTCACAAGCTCGGTTTCAGCGAACTAACGCAAGCCCTGATTTTTGGCGCGTTGCTGTGTGCATCATTCCTGGTGTGATTCTGAAACGGTTTTAGATATCACTGGGCATCCCGTACAATATGCCGATGATCTCGGCAGGCAATATTTCCGCACCTACGCTTCTGAAACACTTTCCACTAATCGCGAAGCTGGCCGTGTTGCTGCTTCTGCTGGAGTGGATTGGCGGCAGCACGGTTGCGGCGCAGGCGAATCCATCGGCAGGTGCTTCTCCCATGACACTGGTGCTGAAGAGTTCCGCGTTCGAACCCGCCGCGGAGATCCCGAAGAAACATACTTGTGATGCCGCCGACGTTTCGCCCGCGCTGGAATGGAGTGGACTTCCGCCGCGCACTGTCAGCTTCGTCCTGGTCATGGATGACCCCGACGCACCAAACGGAACCTGGGTGCACTGGGTGATGTGGAACCTGTCGACGAGCGCCCATGAGCTTCGCGAAGGCGTCCCGAAGCGAGACCCGTTGGACGGGGGCACACGCCAGGGCCGCAACAGCTTTGGGAAGATCGGCTACAACGGTCCGTGTCCGCCGCGGGGCAAGCCGCACCGGTATTTCTTCCGCTTATATGCGCTGGATGAAAAGCTTGACCTCGCCCCGGGCTCCAGCAACGTGGTTCTGCAACAGGCCATCAAGGACCACATTATTGTCGAAGCGGATTACATGGGGACCTACAAACGATAGCGCGAATCCCGGCTTAGCAGCGCACGATTTTTGGCGAGTCAATACCTTTGGTGGCGTTGCGCGTATCCAGCACCAGCTTCGACTCCCGCACAATGCGCTTATAGTCGTAGTCACTGTGGTCGGTCACGATCACCACGCAGTCATACTGAGCCATATTCTCAAGGTTAGCATGTCAGGAGGTGACTGTTTGCGTGCTGGTCTGATGCAACTCGAATCGGTCGGCCAGCATATCAACAATCTCTCTGCCGATCTCGAGCGAGGCTGTTGCCGCCGGGGAGGGCACGTTGCAGACATGGATCATGGCCTTGCTATGGACGAAATGGAAATCATCCACCAGATTGCCGTTGCTATCAACCGCCTGGGCCCGCACTCCAGAACCACCTGGAGCCAAGTCGGATTCTTGTAGCTCAGGCACCATCTTCTGTAGCGACTTTACGAAGGCCGGCTTGACCCAGGAGCGGTACTGTTCGGCCAGTCCCATGCGCCAATACTTTCGCGCCATTTTGCGGAAGCCCCCGAACGACAGCATTTGCAAGGCTTCGCCGAGATCGGGTGACGTGCCGGTGTACCCCTCGCGGCGGAAGGCCAGCAAAGCGTTAGGTCCTGCCTCAACACTGCCATTGACCCGGCGTGTGAAGTGCACGCCGAGGAACGGGAACCGCGGGTCAGGAACCGGGTAGATCAAAGCCTTTACCAGGTTGCGACGCTCGGGTTTCACTTCGTAGTACTCACCGCGGAACGGCACGATCTCGAGGTTGGTTTGTACTCCGGCCATGCGGGTGATGGTATCGCTGTAGAGACCGGCACAGTTGATCGCATAACGTGCCTTGAAGGTCCCGGCACTCGTCTGGACGATGTTGCCGCCTCCCTCTTCGCGCAAGCCAAGCACTGTGGCGCGGAAAACAATCTCGCCTCCGGCTCTCCGGATTAGTTCGGCGTACTTTTGCGCTACCACTGTGTAATCCACAATGCCGGTGGTCGGCACTTGCAGCCCGCTGATTCCATCGCAATGCGGCTCGACTTCGCGAAACTGTTCGCGATTCAGCATTCGCAGCCCAGGAACGCCATTAGCAATTCCGCGTTGATGAAGTTGCTCGAGCCGAGGCACCTCCTCGGAGCTGGTCGCAACCACCAACTTGCCGCACTCCTCGAAGGGAACACCATGCTGCCGGCAGAAGCGCTTCATCGACGCGGCCCCGGCGACGCAGTTGCGCGCCTTCAGCGAGCCTGTCTTGTAGTAGAGGCCCGAGTGGATGACTCCGCTGTTATGCCCGGTTTGGTGAGCGGCCACGCGGTCTTCTTTTTCCACGACGATCAGGGTCATCTCCGGAAAACGCTGTGTGATCTCGAGCGCGGTCGCCAGTCCAACAATGCCAGCGCCAATGATTAGTAGATCGGTTTCGCGGTCGGCCATAAAATCCTGCAACAGTCCTCGTAAACCCGCGATTATAAGGGTGTGGGACCGCAGTTACTAGGACGCAAATCACAAACATTGCGCTGCCGCGTCAGGCCCATTACTCTTAAGGATGCGGAGGGGCGGTAATGAAGGTGCTCATCACGGGTGGTGCGGGCTTCATCGGTTCGCATCTTGCCGAGCGACACCTCACCCTGGGCGATGAAGTCTGCATCGTCGACGATCTCTCCACCGGCTCCATCGCCAATATTCAGCACCTCAAGATCCATCCTGAGTTTACGTACCACATTGACACCGTTACCAACACACAGTTGATGGCCGAATTGGTGGACCTCTGTGACGTCGTTTATCACCTGGCAGCTGCTGTCGGTGTGCGCTTGATTGTGGACAGCCCGGTGCGCACTATCGAGACCAACATTCGAGGCACCGAAATCGTACTTGGCCTGGCGGAGATCAAGCGAAAACGAGTTCTCATCACGTCCACCTCGGAGGTATACGGCAAGGGGGAGCGCGTCCCTTTTCACGAGGATGATGACCTGGTGATGGGCCCAACCAACAAGGGCCGCTGGAGCTATGCCTGCTCGAAGGCCATCGACGAGTTTCTCGCGATTGCGTACTGGAAAGAGAAGAAAGTTCCAACCGTGATTGCGCGCCTGTTCAACACCGTAGGTCCGCGACAGACCGGCCGTTACGGCATGGTGGTCCCTAACCTGGTGGTTCAGGCATTGACCGGACAGGGACATCACTGTCTTCGGTGACGGCGCCCAGAGCCGTTGCTTCACCCATGTGAACGATACGGTGGATGCGTTGGTCGGCATCGCAGCCCATCCAGACGCCAACGGCGAAGTATATAACGTGGGCAGCGATCACGAAATCGCCATCGTCGACCTGGCAGAGCGGATTAAGCGCATGACGGGGTCGCATTCGAAGATCGTTTTTGTCTCCTACGGAAAAGCCTATGAGGAAGGCTTCGAAGATGTGCGGCGGCGCGTTCCAGACATCACCAAGCTAACCAGGCTGATCGGCTATCGTCCGCGTCTGTCGTTGGAAGAAACTCTGGCGAGTATCATCGCAGACCAGCGCGCCCGTTTGCGCGAGCACGGAGTCGCCGTCGCGGTTCGCTAGATTCGACTCCCAGCCCACTCCCCGTAATTCTGTCGAGGAATCTCCACTATGCATGTACTGGTGACCGGCGGTGCAGGTTTTCTTGGGTTCGCATTTGTGCGATGCCCTGCTGGCGGAAAGCCACTCCGTCGTTTGTGCGGATAATCTTCTGACCGGACGGATGGAGAACCTGGCGCATCTCCGCCATGAACCTCGCTTCGACTTCCTCGAGCAGGATGTCAGCCGGCCTTTCGATCCCGGCAAGGTTGACTATATCTTCCACTTCGCATCGCCAGCCAGTCCGATAGATTATCTCGAGCATGCCATCGAAACGTTGCGAGTCGGCTCGCTCGGGACTATGAACTGTCTTGAGCTGGCGAAGAAATATGACGCCAAGTTCCTTCTGGCGTCGACCTCAGAGTGTTATGGCGATCCCCTCGAGCATCCGCAGAAAGAGAGCTACTGGGGACACGTGAATCCCATCGGTCCGCGATCGGTGTATGACGAATCCAAGCGCTTTGCCGAAGCGGCCACCATGGCCTACCACCGCTACCATGGGGTAGATACGCACATTGTCCGCATCTTCAACACCTACGGTCCGCGGCTGCAGATCAATGATGGCCGAGTGATTTCGAACTTCATGAAACAGGCGCTGCGCGGCGAAGATCTCACGGTTTATGGCGACGGTTCGCAGACGCGCAGCTTCTGCTATGTGAGCGATGAAGTAGCGGGAATTCTGGCGTTGTCGAAGTCGGAGGAACACGAGCCGACCAACATCGGCAATCCCGTCGAGTTCACCATCCTGGAGTGCGCCGAGGCGGTGCTGGAAGTCACTGGGTCGCGCAGCAAGTTGCGATGTGAGCTGCTGCCTCAGGACGATCCCAGACAGCGACGGCCCGACATCAGCAAAGCCAAGCGGCTGCTCGGATGGGAGCCAACCATCGATCTGCGGACTGGCTTGCGCATGTCGCTCGATTACTTCAAGTCGGCCGTACAAGGCGATGGCGCGGGTGCCTGATTCCAGGCATTGCAATCATCTCAATCAGCGAGTTGCATTATCATAGAGTTGCATGGCCTTTCCCATCATAGTTTGCGTCATTTGTTCGCAGGAGTTCGAGTTGAAACCCGACAAGCCCGGCTTTGCCAATCGGTGTCCGGAGTGCAGTGTGGAGGAAGCAGGCGAGGTTGACACCAAGCACCGCCGCAGCGGCGAGGAATTGAAAGCCGACAGCGAAGTGAACGCCGAGAGACGGCGCGCGATTCGCGACCTGCTCTACCGCAAAGACAACTGACGGACATACCGTGGCATTCCCATGCTCGGACATTCGTTCTTTCGCGCGCGCTGAGGCAATCCCGTAGAATGTTATGCGGGACCCGGCACGCTTCGGCTCAATGGACGCTTCCTTCGAATTCGAGGCATTGCGACGCGAAACATGCTCCTGGTGGTACGTCGCGAGGCGCAAGCTTTTGCGCCGGGCGGTGGCGCAGGCCGTGCATGACAACCGCGCACCTCGCGTCCTTGACTTTGGCTGTTGTGCACAATTGGAGGCTTGCGAGTCTCCCAATCTTCGATGCGTTAATGCCCATAGCTCGCTGGAGGTGTTGGCCTTTCGGCAGATCGAGGGCAGCAGCGATCTTATTTGCACCAGTTCAGAGGATCTCGGGCTCACGTCCAACTCGTTCGACGCTATTGTGGCCGGCGACATTCTGCAGATGGTTTCCGACGACCGGGCGGCTTTGCGCGAGCTGCGCCGGATTTTGAAGGACGGAGGCCTGCTGTGCCTTACCGTCCCCGCCTATGCTTTCTTGTGGGGCGAGGAGGACGAAGCCCGCGGGCATCAGAGGCGTTATACCGCGAGCGAGTTGCGGCGCAAACTCAATAACTGCGGCTTCGAAATTTCGCGCGTCTCCTACCTGGTGGCGACAGGATTTCTACCGGCTATCCTAGGCCGCACCCTCAAAGATCTGTTTCGGAAGTCGGCAGCGTCCCGGCCGAGACCCGAGAGCGAGTCACGCTTCACCAATGCCGCCATGGGGCTGCTACTCGATTGCGAGCGCCATCTGATCCGCTACATCAATCTTCCCTTCGGCACACGCGTGGTGTGCTGGGCGCGCAAACCGGCGTTAGTCGCCGAGCGGGTCATCGTGCCCGCCTGGGAGCGCCAATGGTCCCGCCCCCCTTTGCCGCAGGGTATGAGCATGAGCCAGCCCGTCCTGCCTGAAACCTCATCCGCAAGTTAGAATCAACCCGTGGCACTCTTGCGAAGCGTTGGCACCACCTTGGAGATGATCAAGTGGGAGCACTCTGTGCTCACGCTCCCGTTTGGTTTGACCGGCGCTGTGCTGGCGGCGCGTGGTATTCCGAGCCTGCATACTTCGATTTGGATCATCGTTGCACTGGTGGCGGCGCGTTCGGCAGCCATGGCGTTCAACCGGCTGGTGGATGCAACCATCGACGCGTCCAATCCGCGCACCCGCATTCGCGCCCTGCCCGCCGGGAAGCTGAGCAAGTCATTCGTGACGTGGTTTGTGGTGGTCACGTCGGCCATCCTCATCTCTGCGGCGTATCAGCTGAATCCGCTAGCGTTTTACCTGTCTCCGGTGGCACTGGCAATAATCTTCCTGTATTCCTTCACCAAGCGATTCACGCGCTGGTCGCACGTGGTGCTGGGGCTTGCGATGGGTACGGCCCCCGCCGCCGCTTGGATCGCCGTGCGTGGCTCGCTCGATCCTCGCATCCTGATTCTCACCGCAGCGGTGGTCTTCTGGGGCGCAGGGTTTGACATCCTCTATAGTTGCCAGGATTTCGAATTCGACTGCTCGGCCGATATTTATTCCGTTCCCAAGGCTTTCGGCATTCGTAGGTCGCTGAGCATTGCTCGGCTTTTCCACGTCGTAACCGTTCTTCTGCTGGCTTGGATGGTGGTAGCGTTTGGGCTGGGGAAGATTGCTGCGGTCGGCGTGGTGTTCGTCGCGTTGCTGTTGATCTATGAGCACTCACTGGTAAAACATGATGACCTCAGCCGGGTGAACGCTGCCTTTTTCACTATGAACGGGCTGGTCTCGATGGCATTCCTGTTCTTCATTGCCGGAGACCTGATGCTGGGGCGGTGAGGTTTAGAATAACGCTATGACCGAGGACGTTAACGAGCTTCTCAAAAAGGCCCTCGGCCTTCCGGTGAATGACCGCGCAGAATTGGCGGGATCCTTGCTTGACAGTCTGGATGAGACTGTGGACGAGGATGTAGAAGCGTCGTGGCAAGAGGAGATTGCCTTGCGCATACAGGAGTTGGATTCCGGTAAGGCAAGGACCGTCCCATGGACCGAGGTTCGCAGCCGCCTTGCGAGCAAGCTGTCCCACGGTGGCTAAGCATCTGGAGTTTCATCGAGCTGCGGCTGCTGAACTTGATTCTGCGTTTGACTGGTACTTGGCGAGGGATGAACGAGTAGCTGCGAAATTCCTGGACGAAGTGAACCGCGCCGTTGAGATGATCGCGCAGTCGCCCCGGCGCTGGCCAGCAAGTAAAGCTAACATTCGCAAATTTATCTTACGGCGATTTCCTTTCCTGATCATTTACCGTGAGCTGCCTTCGAGGGTCCAGATACTGGCTGTTGCCCATGGTCGCAGACGAGCCGGTTATTGGAAGGGGCGAATCTGAATCAATTGCGCGGCTGGCGAATGGAAAGGAAACTTTGTCTGTGATTTCAAGCCCGCTCCTACGATATGATTGAAACAATGTCCACTGTTTCGCAGGATACCGCTAGCGCCAAGAAGATCCATCCGTTTGAAACCGACGATCCTCGTCTGCGGCCAATTCACGACAAAGTGATGGCCCGTGAGCGACTGTCGGCTGACGACGCACTTGCGCTCTATCGTTCTGGTGACATCCTGGCGATCGGCTGGCTGGCGAACCACGTGCGCGAGCGGATGCACGGAGACATCGCCTACTTCAACGTCAATCGCCACATCAACTACACCAACGTTTGCGTGGCGGCCTGTCGCCTGTGCGCCTTCGGCCGCAAGAAGGATTCGCCCGGCTCCTACACCATGGCGCTGGAGGAGGTCTGGAGCACCGCCGCTTCCGGCTACACGGAAGCGATCACGGAGTTTCACATTGTTGGCGGCTTGCATGCCGATCTGCCTTTCCAGTATTACGTCGATCTCATCGCGGGACTGAAGGAGCGATTTCCGCAGGTACACCTCAAGGCGTTCACCATGGTCGAGATCGCCTTCTTCGCGAAGATCGGCAAGATGACGCCACGCGAGGTGCTGGTCAAGTTCAAAGAGGCTGGGCTGGACTCGATGCCCGGCGGCGGGGCCGAGATTTTTTCCGACCGCATCCGGCATATCATATGCGACCACAAGATCGATGGCGACGACTGGCTCGAACTGGCGCGCACGGCGCATGAAGTCGGTCTGAAGTCGAACGCCACTATGCTTTACGGCCACGTCGAGAACGATGAAGACCGCGTCGATCACCTGCTCAAGCTGCGTGCGCTCCAGGACGACACTCACGGCTTCCAGACCTTCATCCCGCTCGCCTTCCATCCCGAGAACACGCCGCTACAACACTTGCCCAAGACCACCGGCATGCTTGACCTGAAGCAGATTGCGGTATCTAGGTTAGTGCTCGACAACTTCCCGCACATCAAGTCGTACTGGCAGATGGTGACCCCGAAGATGGCCCAGATCACACTGCGCTTTGGCGCCGATGATATCGACGGTACAGTGGTGGAAGAGAAGATCTACCATGACGCTGGCGCGACCACGCCGCAAATGCTGCGCCGCCAGGACCTGATTCGCCTGATCACCGAAGCCGGTCGCGTCCCGTTCGAGCGCGACACGCTCTACCGGCCGGTGACGCGGACGGAGACCACGGTCACCGTCGTGGTCTAATCTCGAAATGTCTTATTTCTTCTGCTCCGGCGCCAGGTGTTTTCTGCCCGGCATCGGGGGCCAGCCGAGCGACTGACCCTGGTATAGTGCCACTGCATTCTCATAGCGTTTTCCGTCGCCGTCGTGCACGGCAAAGCGCCGCAGATGTGCGGGTGGTCCGCTCCACATGGAGACTCCCGCATAGGCTCCGTCCTTGCGCAGGATGTAGTAGCTCATGTCCACATATTGCAGCTTCTCCGGATAGCCTTGATAGTTGCGGACGATGCGCTTCAGGGCATCCATACCTGCATCCTGCGGTGACATGCCGCGCCGCATGTTCTCGACGATGGTGTGCGCTCCACAGACCTTGATGTTCTCTTCGCCGTTGCCGGTCGCACCGGCCGACCCTACATCTTGATCGGTGTAACTGCCGGCTCCGATGATCGGCGAATCGCCCGCCCGTCCTGAGATCTTCCAGGCCAGTCCGCTGGTGGTGGTCGCGCCTGACATCTCGCCCTTCTCGTTCACCACGGAGCAATGAATCGTTCCAGTCGGCGGCCTAAGAACGCGTTCGATAGCAGCCATGCGAAATTCCGGCTCGATGCCGAGCTTCTCCGCCAGTTTTTCCATCCGCTGGATGAGCTCGTCGTTATATTGGGAGATATTGCCGGCGGTGTCGGGAAATTTGAATTTAGGGCTGGCCAGTCCCGGTCCCCACCAATCGTCGTTGGACATGGTCTCGCGCCAGAGTTGCCAGGTTTTGCGCGAACGCTCCGTCAGCAGATTCTCGCGTGCAAATCCCATCTTGAAGCCAAATTTTTGAGCGCCCTCACCAACTAACATTACGTGTCCGGTGTGCTCCATCACTGTCTTGGCCAACAGCGAGACATTCTTGATTTCTTCCACCGCCGCCACTGCACCCGCCATCCGAGTAGGGCCGTGCATACAGCAGGAGTCAAGTTGCACCACGCAATCTTCGTTCGGAAGTCCGCCGAGACCGACGCTGTCGTCGTTGGGATCATCTTCCGGCCCGGTGATGACCTGCATCACGGCATCGAGCGTGTCGCCTCCGCTGCTCAGCACGGCGTAACCGCGGTCGAGATAGTCGTAGCCGTTGGCGGCGCAGATAATGACCGGCTTCTTCGGCAAGCCACTAGACGATCGGGCCGCTTGGCCGGGCTGGCTCTGTGCTTTCAGATCGAGTGCTAGTGATGCGGAGCCGATGGCGGTTGTTGCGATGAAGCCGCGGCGTGTGACTTTCATGCGGATACCTCAGAAGTTAGCGAACGGTCAACGAGGATAGCACGCCGGTGTGTGAGGGTATTGAGTTTTCATCGCGGTTGCTGCTGTTCGGCTGTCTCCTGAGCGGCGATGGCTTGCCAGCGGCCATCGGCGAGGCGCAAAACGTCGGTGAAGCGAATCCGCAAGACTTCATGGCCTTGTTGATCGGAAATTGAGTCGACGCCATGCACGATGGCGGTATCGCCGACGATATTCACCTCAAGATCCTCCAGATCCTGCTTATAGTCATCCCCTGGTCTTTTCCCTGGCAGCTCGCGCAGGACCTGATCCTTCGACCGCAGCTCACCCTTCATCGAGGTGTCTTTGAACTCGTCAGCCAGCATGCAGTTAAGCGCGGCAACGTTCTTTAGCTCCAGCATCCGCAGCCAGACATGCTCAAATTCCAGTGCGGAAGACTGGTCAAGCTTCCACGTGCCAGCCGGATATGACGCACACGGAGATGCGAACAGCGGCTCGGCCAAAGCGAACGCCAGTACGAGGACGGCAACGCGGAAATCCACTGCGCACCTCAAAAGCGAAGGCACAGCCTAAGCCGTGCCTTCGTCAAGTGTTTTTCCCGGCGCTAGCTGGCCGCCTTCACCGAGGTATTCTGATCCGCCCGGAAGCGCAGCAGGGCTGCTATCCGCCCGATCTGATCGAACTGCTCATCGTCGGCAACATAGACGATCTCGATTCCACTCCGAATCGCGTGCCCAACAATAGCGTCGCCAATGTCTTCGAGTTGCGTGTTCTCTTTTCCGCAAACCACGCATGCCGGTGCATCATGCAGGTCCATGTGGCCGCAGTTATAGCACTTCACTCCGGGCGCCTGGAAGTTGGAACCCAGCAGCAGGGTTTGTACCTCACCGGTCTCCAGCGAACGCAATACTCTCCGCAAACCAATTGCGCCGCGCCCATTGCGATGGGCTTCTCCAATCACCTCGACGATCAGATCTTGCTTCAAGCGGGAGTTGAACTTGGAGAGCTGCTCGGTCGCCATCTGCTTTATCTGGTCGGCGGTCGCGACTTTTGGATCGACGCGGAAGTGTCCCACCAGCCGATGTTTGGAGTTCGAGTGCAGTTCGCGATGAATTTCAGACCAAACGTCATCGTGGCAGCCAATCAGCAATCGATCGCAATCCCCGTGTTCAAAATATTGCTCGATGCAATCGGCCACCGTCTTGAAGTGCTGCAGCGCCTCATTGGTCTGGCGGCGCTCGACATGGCCGGCGTCATAGCCGCGCCAGCCGTCGCTCTTACCGCGCCGGGTAAGCTCGTTGATGAAGTCCTGTTTCTCCACAATCTCGTCGTTCACCAGTTCGAAGACGCGCGCCTTGGTGCGGTCGAGCAGCACCACGCAGGCATGTTGCACACCGTCCAATACCGCGGCCAGGGGCTTCAGATGAAAGCGCTGGTTCACAATAAGGTTGGTCTTCAGTAACCGGGCAGGAATGTCAAACTCGCGCCAGAATCCCTGCTTGTTGCAGGCAAAAATTGCTTTTGCTTTGGCACTATTTCCACGCAGGGTTTCGGCCATCCCCTGGATGCGGTCGAGGTCGGAACGGGCGCAGCCATTTCTGCCATTCTTCTCCGCTTCGCGAAGGGCATTGCGAACCAAGTCCTTGACCAGGATCGTTTCCTCGCGGTGCGACTTGTTCAGGGGCGTCGTGGGTTGGTAGTAAAAAGTAACCGCACAAGTTTCCGGCGAGTGAAAATTAGCGAGTTCTCGGATGTCATCTCGTGTGATCATTCCGGTTCTCCTCATGGATGTGTTCTTGAATTTTAAAGAGGAACTGCTGGGCAGCCCCAAGTTGTTTATGCGCTCTTGGAATACTCCACGAGCTTTTCTTTCAGCGGGTCTTTGATAGGCAAGGCGCGTTGCAAGTGTTCGCGGGCCTTGCGGATGGACGCGCGCACCTCCTCCACACTGCGGTTGGTGATATCGGCGATCTCTTCCAGGGTGAAGCCTTCCAGGGTGTACAGGATGAAGGCCTCCGCTTGGTCGCGCCCGGCATCGCGCAGGGTCGTCTCTACCAGGTTAATTAGTTCGTCCCGCGCCGCCAGCTCTTCAGGATTGTTGGCGGTCGGGTCAGGAATGACATTTTCCTCCGAGAGCTGCTCGTCGGGCTGATGGAATTGAAGCTTGGACTCATCAGTGCCATACACATTCTGTTCGCTGTGCGAGCGTTCCAGCGGAACGTGTCCATCTTCGCGATTCTCCAGGGCAAGCTGGTCAATCGCCCGCATAGCCAGCCGATGCACCCAGGGCTCCAGCTTCATGGGTTCCGGACTTTCGCCTTGCTCGCTGAGCGCGTTCGCAATCGCCTCGCCGACCACATCCTCTACTGCGACCTGGCCGGTCCGGAGCTGCCCCTGGCTCTCACGGTAGTCGATCTGTCTTTGGATGAAGCGCTGCAGCCGAGACAGATTGACGTTTAGATAGCTCGAAATGTCGGCGCTGGAAATGTGCTCGGGCCTGACGGCGGCTAACGTGTCTTCGAAGGGCACCGTGCCGACTGGTGTCCGGTCCTGACGACGCTGACCCTTGTGATGATTGCGAAGCACGTCTTTGTGCTTTTTGACCTGCTCTGCAATGGAATCGAAGGCAGCTTTGATCGCGACTGTCGCCGTCGGACTGCTTTCCTGTGCGGCCATCTGCCCCGACGGAAGTCGCAGGTTGAGTGACACGACTACGCCCTCGCGCGCCGAGTTCTCCTCGATAAGCCCCTTCAGATGCACGAGGTCCGGACGAAATACCCGGAGGTATCGGCCCAGCTTTTCCACTTGGTGGTTGATCAGTTTTTCGAGGTCGGGAGTTTTAGAAATCTTGTAGCTGAAATGGACGTTCATGCAAAGGCCTCTCCGGATGGAGTGATTCCACCCGCAGCTACGTTCCTTTAATCGGATTTTACTCCTCTTCCTACAGAAGCAAGCAGGAAATGATGAGTTGCATACTTTTGGATGGGCGGGACAGAAATTGGCCACTAATCAACAAAAGTGGACCATATCAAAAGCAGAGGCCGCCCGCGAGGACGGCCCAGCCGTTCGATGTGGTATGAGGCTTTACCGCTCCGGAATCCTGATCTTTACGTCCGGACGCCGATCCACATGGATCGTCTCGATAAACCTGACCTTGCCCTTGTTGAGCTTCATCACCAGTGACGAGGTCCGCACGCCATCGCCAAAGAAGCGCACACCCTTTAGCAATGGCCCATCGGTAACGCCGGTCGCGGCAAAGATGATGTTCTTGCCCGGCGCCAAATCGTCAGCCGTATAGATACGCTTCGGATCGGCGATGCCCATGTCCTTCATGCGCTCGCCCTGCTCCGGGGTGTAGCCGACAAGGCGGCCGACCATGTAGCCGTTCAAGCAGCGAATGGCAGCCGCAGTAATCACGCCCTCAGGCGCTCCGCCCGTGCCCATTACCGCGTGCACCCCCGACCCCAGCATCGCTGCGGCAACGCCGGGCGAAAGGTCGCCGTCAGAGATGAGCCGAATGCGCGCCCCGGCTTTGCGAATCTCGTTAATCAAGCTTTCGTGCCGTGGCCGGTCGAGGATGATGATCACCAGATCTTCTACGGTCCGATCCAGCACCTTGGCGATGACATGCAGATTGTGGGAGACGGGAGCTTCAAGATCGACCACGCCCTTGCATGATGGGCCCACTACGATCTTCTCCATGTAGCAGTCGGGAGCATGCAGCAGGCCGCCGTGCTCTGAGGCAGCCAAAACCGTGATGGCCCCGGGAGACCCAGTGGCGCACAGATTAGTGCCTTCCAGCGGATCGACCGCGATGTCTACCGCGGGATAACTTCCCCCGTCGTGCTTGCCGACTTTCTCGCCGATATACAGCATGGGGGCTTCATCGCGTTCGCCCTCACCGATGACGATGGTTCCATCCATTGGCACCGAGTCCATGACGTCGCGCATGGCCTCGGTAGCCATCTGATCGGCATGCTTGCGGTTGCCTTGCCCCATGGTCTTGCCAGAGGCGATAGCGGCTTCCTCGACCACGCGCAGGAACTCCAGCGCGAGGTCGGTTTCCAGGTTTGCAGTGGGAGAATGTTCAAGGAGAGGTTCTTCGGTCTGAACTTTGGTCGCCATGTAGCCTCCGGGATGCCGCGGCTTGCCGCGCCGGAATATGTATGCTGCTTAGCGCAAGTCTGCAGGCGTATTGCGTATGTAGAAAGACGAAACAGGGACGCTTGCGCGAACCTGGTATCCGGCAAACGGTAAGCATACCCCTACGGCAAGCGTCTTACCATCGAATTTCAGAAGCGGGCCGAAGCGCACACTCTGATTACGGCAAGTCCAGCGCAAGCTTGACGGCTGCTTCAACCATCTGCATGCTTTCGGATCGCAGCCTTCCTAAAGGCGGGAAAGCAACAGACTCCTTCTCTACAGTCGTCGGCTGATCACATTTCACCCAGGAATCGCGGTCCAAACCACCTTCGCTGGCCCTCAGCTTTACCCGCATTGAAAATGCCACGTGCTGCACGGTAGAAATAGGCAGAACGCATATGTCGAGGGAATGAGCGTTCAAAGCATCGCTGGACAGGACCAGTGCAGGTCGTTGCTTATCCAGATCAAGCAGGCAGACGTCGCCGCGCCATGGGTGCCACCCAGATGGCTTGGCACCTCTCCGCCAGGCCGTCACTCGCGTACCCAAGATTTCAAACTGGCCCGCTGGAATGCTCGTTGCTCTTCGCGGTCATTGCTGACATTGCCGAAAAACTCCGCCGCCTCTTTGTATAGGCCAGCTTTGCGTTCCATTTCCAACGCAAATTCCAGAAGCTGATTTACGCGTTCGCTGGCCGAACCCTCTCCCTTGGAGCGTTCAATTTCTGAAAGCA
Organism: uncultured Acidobacteriaceae bacterium; assembly: GCA_963721155.1. GTDB lineage: Bacteria > Acidobacteriota > Terriglobia > Terriglobales > Acidobacteriaceae > Bog-257. Next base: position 170,296 of record CAVRID010000018.1, read on the forward strand.
CATCGGGATCCAGGGAAAAAGACCGCGTTTTCTTTGTGGCGGAACGTTTAGCGAATGTTGCCATAAATGCTATTATCAATACTATTAGGATTCCTGTCAATAGAAACACGGCAATGCGTGATTCCATTGACAGAAGCAAAATCCCGCGTATGGCGGCGATCCCGACCAAGGCGACTTGTAGTGGGTCCCCGGCTAGAGGTACTGCCCTAGAACGCAGCGAGGCCCGTAATGTGTTCCCCTATGATCAGCGCATGGATGTCGTGCGTGCCCTCGTAGGTTTTCACCGATTCCAGGTTCGCCATGTGGCGGAAGATGGGATACTCGTCGGCAATTCCATTCGCGCCTAGGATGTCGCGTCCCATGCGCGCACACTCCAGGGCCATCCAGACGTTGTTGCGCTTGGCCATCGAGATGTGCCACGGCTTGACCTTGCCCAAGTCCTTCAGCCGGCCCACCTGCAGCGCGAGCAACTGCGCCTTGGTGATCTCGCTGATCATCCACACTAGCTTCTCCTGCACCAGTTGGTGCGACGCGATCGGCTGGTCGTGGAACTGTTTGCGGAACTGAGCATACTGCAGCGAGCAGTCATAGCAGGCCATGGCGGCCCCGATGGCTCCCCAGCCGATGCCGTAGCGCGCCTGGTTCAGGCAGCCCAAAGGAGACTTCAATCCGCCCGATTCAGGCAGAAGGTTTTCTATAGGGATACGAACATCCTGTAAAGAAAGACTTGAAGTGACGGAAGCCCGCAGCGAAAACTTTCCGTGGACATCCGCCGCCTTGAATCCGGGCCGATCGGTTTCCACAATGAAGCCGCGAATGCGATTGTCTTCGTTCTCAACCTTGGCCCAAATGATTGCGATGTGGGCAATCGAGCCAGAGGTGATCCACATCTTCTCGCCGTTCAGAACGTAGCTGTCACCGTCTTTCCGAGCGCGGGTGCGCATGGCTCCTGGGTTCGAACCGGCGTCGGGCTCAGTTAAACCAAAACATCCAAGAATTTCGCCAAGAGCCATCTTGGGCAGATACTTCTTCTTCTGAACCTCGCTGCCGAAGGCGTAGATGGGATACATGCACAACCCCGACTGCACACTGACAAACGAGCGCACACCACTGTCTCCGCGCTCCAGTTCCTGGGTCATCAGGCCGTACTCGACCGCCGACATCCCGGCGCAACCGTACCCTTTGAGGCTGGCGCCATAAAAGCCCAACTCGCCCATGGGCTTGATCAGCTCCTTGGGGAAGCGGCCTTCGCGGTTGCACATCTCGATGATGGGGATGAGGTTCTCCTCGATGAATTTGCGAGTATTGTCGCGGACCAGTCGTTCGTCGTCGTTCAGGAGGGTGTCGAACTCGATGAAATCCACGCCCTTGAATTTGAGTGCCATGCAGTCTCTCTCTTGTGGAAGATTTGCCGGTGAGACAAACAGTTGAAGGTATCAGGACGCGAAGAGCAGGGTCAAACGCATCGTTCGGAGTGGGCCTGTCAGCGCGCAGGTGTCGCGAACGGATTTACAACCCGAATCGAACCGTACCGCTGGCTATTGGCCAAGTCCTCAGAGTAGAGAATCGCTGCACCGGAAGCCTCAGCGGCATGAATGATCAGTGCATCCCAGAACGAGGTTTTGTAGCGCCCTTCGATCTCCAGCGCCTGCAAGATGGATTCCGCTGTGTTAGTGATGACCTCCCAGGTGGAATAGTCCTGCACCAATCGGCGAATTTCGTCTGGGGGCAATGGGCGGGCGGCTTTTCGGCGAAGGCTAACGCAAAACTCCTGTAGGACCTGTGTGCTTAAGACACCTAAGCCGGAATTCCATAAGTCCTGAATCAGTGCTTGAGCTGCCGTGTGTTTCGGTCCCGTCGATCGATCATGAGCGTAAACCAAAACATTGGTGTCTACGAAGCACTTATCGCTCATGCAGTTCGTCTCGCGACCGAGGAGGCGTCCAACGGAGGTCAAACCCTTGGCGCAATCGGGCGAGGGCACGTCGCCGCGCTCGAGCATAACCCTTGCGCTCGCGTACAAGCTCCTCAAGCTTGGCGGCTAGTAGGCTGCTAATGGAACTCCCTTCCTCGGCGGCAAGCACGCGAGCCTCACGCAAAAGGTCAGCATCAAGTTTCAAAGTAACGTTGGTTTTCATGTGGAGCATTACGTGCAGCACTATTTTACGTGCTAAATCCTCGAAGCACAATCTTGAATCGACGAAAGCAAGCCGCAGTCCTCAGAATCCCGGCGGCCGCTCGCTGGCCACCTTGAATGTTCGCTCAAGTGCGAGGCCAGCTTGCCCTAGAGTTCCCTCGTCAAACAGTTGTCCAATCAATGTGACGCCGTGCGGCACGCGGCGCGGCGGCGAAAACTTCGGCAGCGGATGTGCCGGATCGGGCGCCCAGTCGCTGCGGGCCTCCGACACCTCCACGAAGCCTGCTCGGAGGGTGAGCGAGGGTTGGCCGGTGAAGTTGGTGATGGTCAGCATCTCGTCGCGCAGCGAAGGCACCAGCAGCAGGTCGACCTGCGAGAAGACGCGCTCCATTTGCACGGCAACTTTGCGGCGGAAGCGGTCAGTCTGCACAAAGTCCACGGCAGAAAGAAATCGTGACTGGCGGAAGGTGTTGGGCCACGCGTCGGGCACCTGCATCTTGAGCTCTTTGAGCTCGCCGCTCAGTGTCAGCTCCTCGAACGCGGCCGCTGCTTCTGCGAAGAGAATCAGATCGAGCGAATCATACGGCCAGTCGGGAATCGCGACCTCGACCGGAACCATGCCTACCTTGCTCACTGCCTGCAGTGCAGCACGATCGACGTCGGTCGCCGGCGCCTCTTTCATCCACTTCGGAAAGTAGCCGACGCGCAGTCCCTGTACACTCGCATTTGCGTTGAAATCAAGCTTGCTGGGCACGCTTGACACGTCGCCGGGATCAGGGCCGGTGATGGTGTTCAGTACCAGCATGGTGTCTTCAACGCTGCGGGCCATGGGGCCCAGTTTGTCTAGCGACCAGCACAGCGTCATGGCTCCTGTGCGCGCGACGCGACCGAACGTCGGGCGCAGTCCGGTAACTCCGCAGCGCATCGATGGGCTGACGATGCTGCCGCCGGTTTCGCTGCCGATGGCGAATCCCACCAATCCAGCCGCGGTAGCAGCGCCCGGTCCGGCGCTTGAGCCCGACGAACCTTCCTCCAGCAGCCACGGATTCATGGTCTGGCCGCCGAACCAGATGTCATTCAGCGCAAGCGCGCCCAAACTCAACTTCGCGACCAACACCGCACCCGCATCGTTCAGCCTCTGCACAACAACCGCGTCCTTGGTGGGGATGCGATCGCGAAAAGGCTCGGCGCCATAGGTGGTAGGAATGCCTGCTGTGTCCAGAAGATCTTTGGCGCCCCAGGGGATGCCGTGTAACGGCCCGCGATATTTGCCGGCCCCGATTTCCTGGTCTGCTTTCTTCGCTTGTCTGAGCGCCAGTTCGCGCGTGAGAGTAATAACGCAGCGCAGCTTGGGATTAAACTTCTCCAGGCGTGTCAGGTAGATCTGGGTGAGTCGCTCGGAGCTCAGCTTGCGTTGTTGGATCCAGAGCGAGAGCTGAGTTACAGGTGCGAAGGCGATGTCTTCGTCGTTGGTGGGCAGCGGGCCAGGGTCAGTCTTGCTCCTGACGAATTCAGCCCTCGCCGGACCGTTCTTTTCGCCAGGCATAACGGGATTCCAGAGGGTTGCAGGCGCAAGCGTCGCCTCCAGCCCCACTTTGCGCGGTCCTACCCTTCGCTCATAGACGGGAGCCATCGCGCTACGCCAGTTGCCGGCCGCCTGGGCGAGTTCCGCTCCGCTGAACTCCACCTCCACCAGCTTTTCGGCCTGCGCAAATGTAGCCGGCGATACCTCTGGCCCAACCGGTGGCGCGGTGCCGAACGCTGGCGGTGCTCCCGGAGGTAGCTCCGCGGGCTTCTGGTCTTGGCCGTAAGAGGCGACCGCCGCTCCCAACAAGGCAAGAGGCGCGTGGGTCAGGAATTGTCTGCGCGATTTCGACATAGTTGTCCTCACTCGGACCGAAGCCCGCCGTGGTGATTCCAGGTGTACTTGATTGGCAAGATACATCAATCGGCGCGCGGGCGCAGCGCGTAGCACTTTTTCTTTGCCTGCAGGCCGGGCGACATCGGTGAAACTCCGTGCGGATATTTGCTTTGGGATTGTCGGCAGATTCGTTTTCCGCCTTACTCGCTAAGCAGGGAACGCCGCCGCTGCGCTCGCTCATGTAAAATAGGTTTGCTACCCGGCGAGTAGAGAGTGGCGCCAATGGGCGCCCGCCTGCAGTCGAAGCCGCTCCGCGTGGTTTGGGAGCGTGGGCTGATGACATGTGCATCTCGCGCTGACGCGCCCATCCGCTTCTAATCTGCATTTTGCTCCAGCCAAAAGTAGACACCAGCACCAGCCGCAGCCGTCTGCGGGAAAATTTTGTTCATTTCAGGAGAAGAGAATGGCGAAGATCGCAAAGACCGCAGACCGTAAGAAGGTCATGGACACCACCAAGAGCACCGACTGCCCCCAGTGCGGCAAGCCTACCCGAGTGGTCAAGCGGGTGAAAGATCGCGAGAAAGACATCCCGGGAGGCATGTATATCTCGTGCTCGGTATGCGAGTTTTACGAAAAGCTGTAGGACTGACCGCGATGCCGCAGTCGCTTCCCGCAAATATGTGTCCTTCCCTTTCGCGGACGCTGCGAAAGGGTGGGAGCGCAGCGCTGGGAACTGGCTTACTCTCTGCGCAGTTGCACCGCCTCCGCGATCTCCCCGTTAATCTGGTCGGCCACCTGCTGCTTCCATGCTTCATCCCACGCGCCGCGCTTGGTCATATAGTGCTGCATGTGCGACAGAGCATCCTCAAAGTTTGCGGCTTCGGTCTGGCACTCGATGAGCGTCGGACCCGCGCCATTGCGCGCGCGATGGATGGACTCCTGTGCCGCGCGCCAAACCGCGACCACGTCATTGCCATCCACCAGGATGCTAGGGAATCCATAATCCTTTGCCAAGTAGCTGAACTCTTCAAGAGCGCTATGTTTTCTGCTTCCGAGATCGTCCAGGCTTGCGCTCCTGGTCACGTAAATGATCGGCAGTTTGTGAATGCCCGCGAACTTTAAGGCCTCATGGCTAGCCTCAAGCGATGCTGCATCTTCTTCCCAGAAAGCTACCACCACGTTCGTTTTCTTCTCCAGCTTCTGAGATAGCGCTAGGCCGGTGGCCAGATTGAACGGATCGGCGAGGAAGACCGCAGAAGAAATCGCACCGGGCACAGCACATCGGCAAGAGAGGATGGATGCTCTGCTTTCTCCTGAATTGTTTGCACCGGTGCCCTTCAACAAATACTTCAGCGGCGTTCCCATAACGATGTGGGCGGCGAAGTTGCGGTGGGATGCTGCAACCGTATCCTCAGGTCTCAAACCGATGGAGGCGCCGATCAGAACGGCCTCGTGTCCCGTCGCGAGATCGTAACTATCCTCAGCGTTAGAACCACGTGCCCCGTCTTTCATCATGCGGCACTTCAACATCGCCGAGTACATCCTGCGCAGCACCTCAAGGTTCGAGGGAGAAGATCCATTTCCATTTGCCGATTGCGCCGCAGTAGGTGTCAGCGTCTTATGGGTCGTTGTCTTGTTGCGGCCGGCCGTCTTAGATCGCTTCTTGCTCTTTGTCACCATTCACACAGTCCCCGGGGATGCGTCATTGTATCGCAGGAAAATTCTCACTGCGCAGACGTAATGTGACGCTTCAAAGTCGGGCGGTGAACGTCAAGAGAGTATTCAAGGCGGCCAGAGTCGTATCGCTCGGATCTGATGCAGATAGCGCTGTGTAGAAGTTTTCAACATCAATGTGCATAACGCTGTGGAAAAGGCAGACGGCGTACCCGCTAAGTTGTATGAATTCCGAAATCTTCACCACAATGCCCCGAACGAAGTGCGAAATGCAACACCTAAAAACCGCACGCCAGTTTTTCAGGCTATACCATCGAACGCGATAGCCGTTTCGAACCGAGTGCACCATCATGCTAGTCTGGCGCGGTGAAATCGCGCCTCGACAAACTGCTCTTCCAACGCGGGCTTGCTCCTTCGCGGGAGCGTGCCCAGGCGCTTATTCTGGCCGGACGAGTGTTGGTCAACGAGCAGAAGCTTGAGAAGGCAGGCACTCTCGTCGAAGAGGATGTGGCCATTCGCGTCCTTGGCGATGACCAGCCGTTTGTCAGCCGTGGCGGATTGAAACTGGCGCGGGCGCTGGAACACTGGCGCATCGATGTGCGAGATAAATGCTGCATGGACGTGGGCGCATCCACAGGGGGCTTCACCGATTGCCTTTTGCAGAGCGGCGCTTCCAGGGTGTTGGCGGTCGATACCGGATACGGCCAAATGGACGCCCGGGTGCGAGCCGACCCCCGCGTGCAACTGCTGGAGAAGACGAACGCCCGCTACCTCACGCCAGAGCAGATCTGGGCTAATCCGGGAACGCGGGAACTCATTATTTTGGTCGCCATGGATGTTTCCTTCATCTCTGCTACACTCGTCCTCCCGGCCGTAGTGCGCTGTGCGCGCGCTAGTTCTTTGGGCAATGGCTTCGACTTGGTTTTACTTGTGAAGCCGCAGTTTGAGGTTGGGCGAGGTCAAGTCGGCAAAGGCGGGATTGTTCGCGATCCCCAGGCGCAGCAGGGGGCGGTAACCAAGGTGGCTGACGCGGTGCAAGAACTTGGTGGTACGGAGATCGAGGTGATCGAGTCTCCGATTTTCGGCGCGGAAGGAAACCGCGAGTTCCTGCTGCATGCCTGCTTTCCGCCACTTCCGGCAAAATAGTTCGCCGCGCTACACTGACCTGTTGCCGTATCCAACGCATGAAGTCCGTCGCCATCATCTCGAAGCCGTCAAAGACCGAACTGGCTGGCATCCTGCCGGAACTGCTGAGCTGGTTTCACAGCCGAGGCTATCGGCTCTACCTTGACCAGGAAACCGCGCAGTACACCAATGGCGAAGAGGTGGTTCCGCGCCAGGAAATAGGTGCCAAGCGTCCCGATTTTGCCTTGGTGCTGGGTGGCGACGGCACCCTGCTGTCCGCGGCGCGCGCTGTCGCTCATGAAGGCGTGCCCATCCTGGCGGTTAACCTGGGCTCGCTGGGATTTCTAACCGAAGTTCCTCTGGGCGAGATGTACCCCACGCTCGATGCCGTGAACTCGGGCTTGTGCCCCATGGAGGAGCGCTCGGTACTCAATTGCAGGCTGTTTCGCGGCGGAGAGTGTCTGGCCCACCACTTCGCCTTGAACGATGCGGTGGTGAACAAGAGCGCAATTTCTCGGTTGATTGACTTCGATCTACTGATCGATGGCGCTTTTGTCTTCAACTACAAGGCCGATGGCGTTATCATCGCGACTCCTACCGGTTCCACTGCCTATTCGCTGGCGGCTGGCGGCCCCATCCTGATGCCGTCGGTCGAATCGTTTGTGGTAACGCCGGTGTGTCCCCATTCACTCACGCATCGTCCCTTAGTGGTAACCGACAAAGCCGAGATCGAGTTACGAGTCGAGACTTCCGACGAGGAAGATGCGTTCCTTAGCATCGATGGACAGGTTGGCTTGCCGGTGAAGCAGGGCGATCGTGTGGTTTGCTGCCGTGCCCGCCACAGCGTGAGGTTGTTGCGGATGCGGAAGACTTTCTTCGAGGCGCTGCGTGCCAAGTTGAAGTGGGGACAACGATAGAACGGAGCGCGGGTAGATCGTCCCGCCCGATTCAGAAGTCAGAACAAACTGCAGAGAAGAAGGGCGCGGCCGGAGAGCCGCGCCTTCGGTTATTCGCGATCGGGTTTCAAACTGTCTTCCAGCCAGGAACGCCCTATCAATTCGCATTTCCTGGAGCAAAACGTCTGCCCGTCACGAGCCCGGCTTGTGCTTTTGAGATATTGGGAATAACACCAGAGACAGATCGCAGTGGAAGTGGCTGCGTCGTACTTATTTGGTTGCATGCAATCTCCAGTGGAAAGCGAGCATAGGACAACTTGCGGCCAAACGCAACCAGCAAAATCGTGGAATCAGGAGAGTTAAGGCCGGCCACACTCTGGTGGGGGTAGTCAGGTGCGCTCAGGTGCCAATAGCTCGCGGATGGACTCCCGCTTACGCACCAGTCGGACCCGTTTGCCGTCCACCAATACCTCCGCCGGTCGGGGACGGGTGTTGTAATTCGAAGCTAGCGACATTCCGTAGGCGCCGGTGTCCAGGACGGCCATAAGTTCGCCTTCTTGCACAGTGGGCAGTTCGCAGTCGCGCGCCAGAAAGTCCCCGGTTTCGCACACCGGCCCAACCACGTCAACCTTCTCCGTAGCCCGGTCTTTTCGCAGAACAACGGGAACGATTTGGTGATGAGCGCCGTAGAGCGAAGGGCGAAGCAGATCGTTCATTGCAGCATCCACCACCACGAACTGCTTACCGTCGTTGTGCTTGCGGTAGACGACGCGCGTAAGCAAGGCTCCGGCGGGGCCTACGATAGCGCGGCCAGGCTCGAGCAGAAGATGCATTCCGAGACTTTTTAATGGCCCCAGCACCGCCTGCGCGTACTCTTTGGCCTGAAGCGCAAAGTTCGCCTCGGGATTGTATCCGTACTGAATGCCGAGACCTCCGCCGGCATCGACAAAGCGGATATCGTGACCCTCAGCGCGCAATGAGCTCGCCAGCGAAGCCACCCGCTCCATGGCCTCACGAAAGGGAGTTACGTCGGCAATCTGCGAGCCTATGTGAACGCTGATACCGGCGGCTTTTAGATAGTTGTTTTCGGCGCCTCGACGATAAAGCGCCGCTGCGGCTCGCCATGGCACGCCAAACTTGTGCTGGTGCAGGCCTGTGGATATGTAAGGATGAGTCTCGGTTGCGACATCGGGGTTCACCCGCACCGCGAAATTAGCTGGCTTGCGAAGATGGGTCGCGCGCGCCGCCAGCAATTCCATCTCGCTGGCACTCTCGACATTGAAGAGCATTATGCCGGAGCGAAGCGCCAGATCGATTTCGTGGGCCAGCTTGCCGACTCCGGAAAAAACGACCTTCGCTTTGATTTTGCCGCTGGCTTCGACGACGCGCTGCAGCTCTCCGCCGGATACGATGTCGAACCCCGCACCCAGACGGGCAAGCAAGCGCAAGATCGAAAGATTCGAATTCGCCTTCACGGAGTAGCAAATGGTGTGCTCGCAGCCACGAAACGCCTGATCGAATTGTTCGAAGCGTTGGCGAATTGTGGAACCCGAGTACACGTACAGCGGCGTGCCGTGGATCCGTGCCAGACGGGAGAGCGGAACCCGGTCAGCACACAACTCACCCTCGGACTTATGGAAGAGTGACTTATCGCGGTGATAGGTAAACGCGGGTGGCCGTTCCGGCGGTCGAAGACTTTTCACTTTTTGGCGGATGGTCCTTTCACTTTCATCACCACAATGGTTTGGTCGTCGAACGTCTCCACACCCTCCGCATGACTGGAGACGGCCCTGAAGATGGCATCCACCAACTCTTCGGCGCTGCGATGGGCGTTAGCTCGCGTGATTTTCTCCAGCCGATGACGCCCGAACATTTCGCCCTGCGAACTGGTAGCGTCGAGAATGCCATCGCTGAAGAAGAGGAAGACATCGCCTGCTTGCCCGCGGATGTTCAATTCGTCGTAGGTGGCATTGGCGAATAAACCAATGGGCAGCCCGGTAACTTGAATCTCCTCCACCTTGCCGTCATGACAATGAAGCGGCCGTGGCAGGCCTGAGTTTGCGATCTGGAGCAATTGCTGGTGGTCGTCCCAGATGGCATAGATCATCGAGACATACTGTCCTTCAATCGGACGCTCGGAGAGCGAAAGATTGATCGCCTCCAGCATGCCCGCGGCGCTAGGTTCTTCGTTGGCAAGCGAACGCGCAATGCCGCTGACCAGGGCCGCATAAATAGCGGCGGGGGCGCCTTTGCCGCTGACGTCGCCAACCGCGATACCGTTTACGCCCTGACCGCTGTATTTCACAAAGTCATAAAGGTCCCCGCCTATTTGGCGCGCCGGCGCGAAGCGCGAAGCCACTTCGGCATTCTGAAAGACCGGCATCTTCTGTGGCAGCAGCCGGAACTGCAACTCGCGCGCCAGCGCCAGGTCTTGTTCAAGCCGTTTCTCCTGCCGCGCGATGCGTTCATACAGCGTCGCATTCTCAATAGCGATTGCCACCTGCGCCGCTAGAGTGGTCATTGTGCGCACATGGTCTTCGGTAAAGTACCCACGGCGTGTGTGTTCGATATCGAGCACGCCGATCACGTTATCTTTGTAGATCAGCGGAATGCAAAGCTCCGACCGGGTCTCCGGATTGGCCTTGATATAGCGCGGGTCTTTGCTGACGTCCGGTACCAGGACTGCTTGCTTGTGCTGGGCAGCATATCCAACCAGGCCGACGCCGAGCGGAATCTCGTGTTTGAGTTTTACGCTCTCGTTGAAGCGCAACGAGAAGCGATGTTGCAACAGGCTGCCGCTCGGGTCGAGCAGCAAAATGGAAAACATCTGGTAATCGATGATGCGGGTCACTAATTCGGCGATTCGCTTCAGGAGTTGGTCAACGTTAAGAATGGAGGTCAGTTCGCGGCTGATCTCGGTAAGCAAGGTTAGTTGCCGCGCCTGTCGCGACACGCGGGTATAGAGCCGAGCATTCTCAATGCCAACGGCGATACGCGAGGCGAACAACGTCAGCAGGTGCTTGTGTTCCTCGGTAAAAGCCCCCGGCTGTGCGGCTTCTACGTCGATGACGCCGATAACCTTGTTTTTGGCGATGAGAGGGGCGGCAAGCTCGGAGCGCACGCCCGGTGCAGAGTTAATGAAGTTCTGCTCTGCTGTAACGTCGTTGACGAGCACGGTCTCGCGGCGTTGCACCGCTTGTCCGGTGACTCCCTGTCCAACCTTGATGCGGATGCGTTCTGCAACTTCAGGAGGATGGCCGACCTGAAAACGGACGCGCAGCTCTTGCGCCTTCTCGTTCAGCAGCAGGATGGCAAAAATTTCGTAATCGATGACCTTCTTCAGCATCTCTGCCACACGTTGCAGCAGAGTGTTCAAATCCAGCGTACGGTTCACCGCATCTGCCACTTCCAGCAGGTAACTGTCGACGGAAGAAGGGGCTGCAGGCTGTTGGATGGGGGAAGACATCGGGCTGGAATTCTTGTCCTTCATCATAACAGTCGAAGCCGGCTTAGACGGGCCTTGGGAAGCGCATTCTGAGCCTCCGCAAGCCTCATTGCATCGGACCCGACGCCAAGGCAGCATGGTATCACTGCGACTCGCCGGCTGATGTATCCTCTCGGATGGGCCCGCGATCTGCGGCACGCTGTCGCGGTCCTGGACATCTCTCGATCAGAGGCACGGGGAACGTTTTGAATTTCCTGCTGACCCATAAGCGCGAAGTGGCAACCCTGACCGGCGAACACCTGTGGCTGGTGGGGATTTCGATGCTTCTCGCCATCGCTGTCGGAGTACCGCTGGGAATACTGCTGACGCGACGTCCGAAATGGAAAGCATTCGTGCTTGGCAGTACGAACGTGGTTCAGACAATCCCCAGTCTCGCACTCTTCGGATTACTGCTGCCGCTGCCGTGGCTGGGTGCTCGCGCAGATCGTTTGGCGATCATCGCGCTCGCTCTCTACGCACTGCTGCCGGTGGTTCGCAATACCTACGTTGGGATTTCAGGCATTAGTGCCCCAGTGCGTGAAGCCGCCGTCGCCATGGGTCTCACGTCGCGCCAACTGCTCTGGCACGTGGAACTCCCATTGGCGCTGCCGGTGATGCTAGCAGGCATTCGCGTAGCTGCTGTGATTACCATCGGGGTTGCGACCATCGCGGCGGCCATCGGCGCCGGCGGACTTGGAGAGTTCATCTTCCGCGGCATCGCTATGGTGGATAACGGAGTGATCCTTGCCGGCGCCATTCCCGCGGCTTTGATGGCCTTGGTTGCCGACCTGCTCCTGAGCGGCTTCGAAAAGATGATGGTCCGCAGGATCCACTGACATGGACCGGCGCAGCTTCCTGACCGGGCTTGCCCTTCTTTCCGCTGCTGGTTGCTCGTCGCGGACGAACGAGCAGTTGACCGTCGGCTCCAAGAACTTTACCGAACAACTTATCCTTGGTGAGCTGTTGACGCAGTATCTCGGAGGCGTTTGCCGCCAGCCAATCGAGCGGCGCTTCTATCTTGCCGGTACCTACATCTGTCACCAGGCCTTGCTAGCCGGACGCATCGACATCTACGTCGAGTACACCGGGACGGCGCTCGCCGCCATCCTGAAGGAACAGCCCTCGGGCGATTCTCAGAGTGTGTACCGACAGGTGAAAGAGGCATACAAGCGCAAGTTCAACCTCTACGTCATGCCGCCGCTGGGCTTCAACAACAGCTTCGCCATGGTCATGCGAGGGGACGACGCGCGGCGATTGAAGGTGGCTACGCTCTCGCAACTCGCCAGCGTCGCTCACGAATTTGCGCCTGGGGTGGGATACGAATTTCTTGAACGCCAGGATGGATATAAGGGGTCTGGTGAATACCTACGGGCTGAAGTTTGCGGAAGCGCCACGGGTGATGGACTTGGGACTACTTTATCGGGCGCTGCAGAACAAATCCGTCGATATCGTGGCCGGCAACAACACGGACGGTTTAATCGCAGCGCTAGGGTTTGTCGTGCTCGACGATGACAAACATTATTTTCCTCCCTACGACGCGGTGCCGATTGTGCGTCCTCTGGTCTTCCAGGAATGTTCCCAAGCGAGAGCAGCCCTTGATCGACTCAGCGGCCTCATCACCGCCAGCGATATGCGAAAGATGAATTACGCAGTTGACGGCGAGAAGAAGGACGCCGCAGCAGTGGTGACGAAGTTTCTCCGCAATCAGGACCTGGGATCTTGACTGACTCCATGAATCGGCCATTCGGGCCCGGTGGGGTAGCAATTCTCCATTTCTCTCGACCCGATATGCAACAATATGCGGTCGGCCCGGGCGTCGTGCAAGCAAATCACTGATTTTATTGCAATTAACTTGGGCATAAACTTGCTTTAACAAAGATGAAGTCTCAAGCTGCCCATAGGAGGCCACCTTCTCATGTACCGTCGTGCGATGTTTTTGGTGCTGTGTCTTTGCCTGCTAAGTGTCGGAGCCTTTGCTGATTCCGTCACAGCCCAGTTCAACTTGGATCAAAACCTGAATACAGTTCCGAGCCAGGGGTCTATTACCTTCACTCTGCAAGGTAATGGAACGATCGATGCCTCGTTAACCGTTACAAACGGTGCCAATATCCTGGGATTTGGTTTCAACTCAGCAACGGCCAACCTGCCCGAGTCGAACTTCTTCCCGGTTCAGCCCGACAATCCGGACGGCTGGATTGACGCTTTTGGCTATCAGCCATCTGGGTTTTTCTGTAGCGCTTGCGGGACAACCGAAACTTGGACCATCGACGGAACCTACTCCTCCGTTTTCGACGTTCTGAACGGCCCCCCGGGGCAGTCCTTAGTGGATTTCTTCCTGTTGGATTCGAACGGCCAGCAATGGGGCGGCAATCCTGGCAGCGGAGGAACAACCCCTGAGCCAGCCAGTCTGTTGCTCTTGGGCACTGGTGTCCTGGGAGTGCTCGGCTCTATTCGCCGGAAGTTGCTTTAAGAGCATTTCAGTTCCTTCTTGTTCGCGCCGAAGCGATAACCATCGCTCGGCGCTTTTTTATTGGGGAGCCTTTGATCTTTGCCACGCAAGATGGATATCCGGCGGTGTGTGGGTTTGGACTCGTGAGGGTCTGTGCAACCCTCGGCAATCCGGACCTTGCCAAGAGAATCGTCACCTGCTTCTGAAAGTAAGAAGGTACGGGAAAGAGTCAGATTGGAAGAACAAGCGAGTTAGCAGTCGTACGTGCCCTTGGCGTCATGCAATACTAAATAAGCCCCGTTCTAGCCAATATCAAACTAGCACGGGGCCATTTTGTTTTGTCGGGAGTCTTAGGTCGAGTCGCTCAAAGACATTTCACGCCTCCGGAGATCTCAACCTTGCCCGACAGGTTCTAGGAGCGCCTACGCTTGAACCACAATCCCGCCAGGCCAGAGCCGAGAAGAAGCAGGGTGCTGGGTTCAGGAGTCGTTCCTCCACCGCCACCGCTTACAAACGCGCCAGTTACGTACTGATAAGGAGTGTTGCCCTGCGACGACAGGAAGGAACGCAGGATCTCGATTTCGAAAGTGTGCGATCCTGCACTGACCGTATCCGTTGCCGTCAACATGCCGCTGATGGTTTGGGTTGGATTGATCTGGCCGACATCGAAGCTGTTTAGAACCGTTCCATCGAGCAGCAGCACGAAGTCGCCACCATCTGCATTCATGTGGATTCCATCGCCCATGGCCGCATAATCGAAGCCGAGAGACAGCATCCCGCCCGAGGTTGTGAAGGTCTGCGACAGGGTTGCCCCTTGGGCGGTTCCGTCAAAGTTCACTTCGCCCACTTCGTATTCGGCTGCGTTCATGCCTCCCAAAGGCCAGGCGGTTATGATCGGGAAACCAACTCCCGCTGTGCCGTTCGAGGTGACGCCCTGCATCCAGGGGGGGAAGGTACCAGATTCGAAGCTTCCGTTGTTGAGTAGATTGTTAGCACTCGCTAGTCCTGCTGAAGCTATCAGAAGGGCAAGCAATGCCACACCGAGTAAGCTGAGTTTTTTCATGCATATCCTCCGCGGTCAAATGTAGAGATCAGAGAACCCTCGCGCCTGAACCACTGTCCCGTCGGAAGGCTCAGATTCTTAAGCCTTGAATAGACGTTGCCACTTACAGAGTGCCACGTAAGCGCACACTCCCGAATAGATCGATGCACGTTTCCCTCCACAGCTAGAACAAGCTGCATTGGCTGGTAAGCCTAATAAAATGTTATATTTATCTCGCTATAATCATTTGCCAGTAGTGCCGCAAGGTGCAATGACTTGCAGCTACAAAGGAAGACAGTCTCCCAACGCCTTTGCGCGGTGGTGCCGCGAGCAAAAGCATCCTGCGGGAAGACCAAGCCCAAAAGCGCCTGAGGGCAAAGCTCCTTATGTCTCTCCACTGATGCGGTCGATCTCAGCAAGCTCCTCTGAGCTTAAATCCCAGGTGGCCGATACCGCGTTCTTTTCGACTTGTGCAGGCTTGGTGGCTCCGGCAATCACGCTCGCTACCGACGGACGTGTCAGCAGCCAGCTGAACGCCAGCTCCAGCAAGATGTGCCCATGCTCTTTCGCGAACTGCTCCAGCCGCTCCATTTTTTCGACGTGGGACTCTTTCAGATAGCGGTCCGCCAGATTTTGCCTCTCCGCCAGTCTCGAACCCTTGGGAGGAGGTTGTCCCTTGCGATACTTACCGGTGAGCAATCCGCTCGCCAGCGGGAAATAAGGGATCTCGGCCATACCGTATTCCTCAACCACAGGCAACACGTCCTGTTCGATGTTTCGCACTAGCAGGCTGTATTCATCCTGGCTGGAGACAAAACCCGTCAGACGGCTGTCCTTTGCGATGTTCTCGGCTTCAACAAGTTGCGCGGGAGACAGATTGGAGCAGCCGATGTGACGAACCTTGCCCTGGCGGACCAAGTCGTCAAGCGTCCTTAAAGTCTCTTCAATTGGTGTGTTGGGATCGGGGCGATGGAGCTGGTAAAGATCAATCCAATCGGTTCGCAGCCGCCGCAGGCTCGATTCGATGGCCGCAAGAATGTAGGCGCGAGAGGCGCCTTTTTTCTTGCCTTCACGGTCCAGCTGAGACCCGAATTTTGTGGCAAGCACTATTTTCTGGCGGCGCGCGCCCAACGCCTCGCCTAGAATTTCTTCCGACTGGCCGTAGCTGTCTGACGTATCGAAAAAGTTGATGCCGGCGTCGATCGCTTTGTCTATGACTTTGCGCGAAGCTTCGAGGTCCATGCCGGCGACAAATCCAAAGTTGTTGCAGCCTAGTCCCACAACCGAAACGCGCAGATCCGACTTTCCCAGCTTCCTGTGTTTCACTGTCGATCCTTTCACCTGAAACGATATTACGATGGGCTGCCCGATGTATCGAAAATCTCAACCAGCTGAGGGTCGAGCGCCAGGATATCGTCTAATTGCGGAGGTATCTGTGGGCGCGTCTGGCTGGAGAACTTGCGGTTGGAACCTTTTATCTGGCACGACGAATGGGCATCACATATATGACACTATGAGTAAGGGTGATTTCCAGTCAGGCTCCTGGGAGAGAAAAATGAGCGGGCGACTTCGCACCCTGCAGTTTTTGATCGTTTCGGTACTTTTCTCGTTGCCGTTGCTGGCACAAGCGCCGGCAGAAACAATTGCAATTGATGCCGCCGGGCCCACGCATCCGTTCCCCCATTTCTGGGAGCAGATGTTCGGTTCGGGTCGAGCCATCCTCAGCTTACGCGAGTCTTATCGCCGCGACTTGCGCTGGGTCCGCGAAATCACGGGATTCCGTTACGTGCGCTTTCACGCCATCCTCGACGATGAGGTGGGAATTTATGGCGAAGACAAGCAAGGCCGGCCGGTTTACAACTTCTCCTACGTTGACCAGATCTATGACGGGCTACTCGCCAACAACGTGAAGCCGTTCGTGGAACTCAGTTTCATGCCCTACAAGCTGGCCGCGCGACAGGATTTGCAATCGTTCTGGTATCACCCCAATGTCTCGCCCGCTAAGGACTACGCCAAATGGGACGACATGATTACCCAACTTATGAAGCACCTTGTTGATCGCTACGGCATTGACGAGGTCGCAAACTGGTATTTTGAGGTGTGGAACGAGCCTAATCTCGACTTCTGGTCGGGTACTCCGCGGCAGGAAACCTACTTCGAACTGTATGACCATACCGCGCGGGACATCAAGGCGGTAAGCCCGCGATTGCGCGTGGGCGGCCCGGCGACTGCACAAGCCGCTTGGGTGGATGCCATGATCAAGCATGCAAAGCAGACGCATGTGCTCATCGATTTCGTCTCCACTCACGTATATGGCAATGACAAGGCGAGCGATGTTTTCCACACCAGTGAAAACATTCCCCGCGACCAGATGGTGTGTCGTGCAGTCAAGAAAGTGCACGACGAGATCGCGGCTTCGGCGCTTCCCGATCTGCCGCTGATCTGGAGTGAGTTCAACGCCGCTTACGACAATCAGGTCGAAGTGACGGATTCCATCTATATGGCGCCATGGCTGGCGACAACCATCAGCCAGTGTGACGGATTGACGCAGATGATGTCCTACTGGACATTCTCGGATGTATTTGAAGAGCAGGGGGTCGTGAAGGAGCCGTTTTACGGCGGCTTCGGGTTACTCGCCGCCGGTGGCATTCCCAAGCCTTCATTTTATGCTTTCCAGGTACTCCACCACCTTGGCGATCAACGCATCGAAAACAGTAGTCCGGATGTGCTGGTCACCAAAACGAGTGGAGGAACGTTAATTATCGCGCTGTGGAATATTACCGATCCCGGTTCCGCCGGTACGCCCCGGACGGTAAAACTCGACATCAAGGGTGTGAAGCCTGACTCGGGTGTCCGCATCAGCCGAGTGGATGTGGACCACGGCAATACCCTGGCACTGTACGCGAAGATGGGTAAACCGCTTTACCCAACGCAAACTCAGATTGGAGAGCTGCGGCAGCAGTCGCAATTGCCTGACCCCGAATACAACGAGTTGAAAGATGGAAGCCTGACTCTGCAGCTGCCAGTCAATGGCCTGGCCGTTGTGCAGGTGATGAAGACTATTGGGCGCTAGTGGGTGCTGGGCCTAGCGCCCGAGTTCCTTGGCCTTGCCGTTCCGGGGCAGCGAGGTAAACGCTTCTCGGGGTCTTTATCTTAGCCTCTCAATGCGTGGAAAGCCCCAACCGGCTGCGAACACTGCACTTGGCTGAGCCGAACTTTCGTCCGGCAAAAGAAACTGCGATACTAATTAGAGTCGCGAGCCTTTCGTATCTCCCGCTGCAAGCATGATTTGATCCAAATTGGCCAGATCACGCTAGCCACTTTCACTCCGCAGCGATAGCTTTCCGGAAGACCGCGACCACAGGACTAATGAGCGACTTCTTAAAAGCCGTGCAGGAACGCGTCGTCATTTATGACGGCGCCATGGGGACCTGCGTCCAGGCTTACGACCTGGGCGTCGACGAATTCTGGGGCAAAGAAGGCTACAACGACGTATTAGTGCTAAGCCGTCCCGACATCGTTAAGCAAATTCATGCCAAATACTTTGAGGCGGGGGCCGACGTCGTCGAGACCAACACCTTCAGCTCCACCCGTATCGTAATGGCTGAGTATGACATGCAGGACCGCGTGCATGAGGTGAATGTGGCGGCGGCCAAACTGGCGCGCGAGGTGGCCGCGAGCTATTCGTCGAATGGTCGTGTGCGGTATGTCGCGGGTTCGATGGGACCGACCACCAAGCTGCCATCGCTCGGACATATCGGCTTTGACGATATGGCTGCCGCCTACACCGAACAAGCCGTGGCGCTCATTGATGGGGGCGTCGATGTTCTGCTGCTCGAAACGTGCCAGGACATTTTGCAGGCAAAGGCCGGGCTGGTTGGCATCTTCGATGCACTGAAGAAAACCGGCAAGAGCGTTCCCGTACAGGTGCAGGTTACGTTGGAAGCGACGGGTACGATGCTGCTGGGAACCGAAATCGGGGCCGCGCTTACGACACTGGAAATGTTCGATGTCGCCATCATTGGGATGAATTGCGCCACCGGCCCCAAGGAGATGAATGACGGCGTCCGTTACCTCGGGGCAAATTCGCCAAAGCCCGTCTCCGTGCTGCCGAATGCCGGCCTTCCGCAGAATGTCGCCGGACATGCGGTCTATGCCCTGCAGCCGCAGGAGCTCGCCGACTATCACAAACAGTTTATTACCGAGTACGGCGTGCGTCTCGTCGGCGGATGCTGCGGAACGACCTATGAACACATCAAGTCCGTCGCCGACACTTGTGCAAATCTCGAACCCGCCAAACGCGACGTCAAGTCCGTCGCCGCAGCGGCCAGCGCGTACTCCATGGTGCCGCTCGATCTCGACCCCAAGCCCCTGATCGTAGCCGAGGAGATGAACACCACCACCCGCGTCGAGCACTTCAAGAACATGGTCCGCAACCAGGACTATGACGGGATTCTTACGCTGGCGAAGAAACTGGTGAATGAAGGCTCGCACATGCTTGATCTGTGCTGCGCCATCGTCGGCGAAGACGAGAAGGGCTACATCAGCAACATTCTCGAAAAGATTGCTACGCGTGTGCCTGCGCCGATTACGGTGGATTCTACCGAGGCCGACGTCGTGGAGGAGGCGCTGAAGCGTATTCCCGGCAAGGCGATCATCAATTCCATCAACCTTGAGGACGGGGAGAAGCGCACCTCTAAAGTTCTCCCTATGGCCAAGCGTTACGGCGCAGCCGTCATTGCGCTGACCATCGATGAAGATGGCATGGCGCTGACCTGGCAGAAAAAGCTGGCGATCGCCAAGCGCATCTTCGATCTGGCAGTGAACAAATACGGCATTCGCCCGGTCGATCTTATTTTTGACGCCCTGACATTGCCTATCTCGACCGGGCAGGAAGACTATCGTACTGCCGGCATCGAAACCCTGAAAGCTGTAAAGGCGATCAAGACCGAACTGCCCGAGGTCAAGACGATTCTCGGTGTCAGCAATATTTCATTCGGCCTGAACGTGTACTCCCGCCGCGTCCTGAACAGCGTCTTTATGCATGAAGCTGTGGATCACGGTCTGGACATGGCCATTGTGAATTACAGCAAGATTTATCCGCTGTACAAGATTCCTGAAGCGGAAGTCGATCTGGCGCGCAAATTGATCTACTACGATCAGTCGAACGGCGACCCGCTGCAAGTCTATATGGCACATTTTGCCGGGACCAAGGGCAAGGAAGAGATGACCACTGCGCATGTGGACACTCTCTCCATCGAAGACAAGCTGAAGTGGTCGATTATCAATGGCGAAAAGACGATTGGCGACGGCGCCCATAAGCGGTCGCTAGCTGAATTGCTGGAGGACGCGCTCGTCACCTATACGCCGCTGGAGCTCATCAACAACGTGCTGCTTGATGGCATGCGCACGGTGGGGGACCTGTTTGGCGCGCGCAAAATGCAACTGCCATCCGTGCTCGACTCAGCTGGCGTAATGAAGGCGGCGGTCGCGTATCTCGAGCCCAAGATGGAGAAGAAGGCAGGCAGCCAGAAGGGAACTATCGTTCTGGCGACGGTGAAGGGCGACGTCCACGATATCGGCAAGAACTTGGTGGACATTATCCTCACCAACAATGGCTATCGCGTGGTGAATCTTGGTATTAAGCAGCCATCGGATGTGATTATTAATTCGGCGCTGGCTGAGAAGGCTGATGCCATTGGGCTGAGCGGCTTATTGGTTAAGTCCACGCTCGAGATGAAGTATGTAGTGCAGGATCTGCACCACCAGAAGTTGGACTTCCCGGTGATCTGCGGAGGCGCTGCCCTGACCCGCAAGTACGTGGAAGACGATCTGCGCCGCGAATACAACGGCGGCATCTTCTACGCTGATGATGCCTTTGCCGGCCTGCACATCATGGAAGATCTGGCATCGCCGAATGGCGCGCGCGAGAAGCGAATCGCCGAGGGTAAGGTGGTAAAAGAGTTCGCCCGCGCAGCAGTTGCCGCGGGTGATGGAGACGTAGCCACCGCGCCGAGCATTGAGATCGCGCCTGCGCCGAATATTCCATATCCGCCGTTCTGGGGCATTCGTGTGCTGAAGCCGAAAGACTTCGATCTTCGCGAAATCTTCCAGTACATCAACGAGACCGCTCTCTTTAAGAATCAGTGGCAGTTGAAGACCGCCTCGCAGGAGGATTACGGCCGCTTGGTCGAAACGAAATATCGGCCGATCTTGAAAGAGCTCGAAGAAGAAGTCATTGCGGCTGGCTGGTTTGAGCCGAAGGTTGTATACGGATATTTCGGAGCGCAGGGCGAAGGCAACGACGTCATCGTCTACAACCTGCCCGAGGGATGGAAGCAGGGAGATGCCGTACCGCCGGAAACGCTGCGCTTCACGTTCCCGCGCCAGCGGGAAGGGAGGCATCTGTGCATCTCCGACTTCTTTCTTGCTAAGAGTAGTGGAAAGATGGACGTACTCGGAATGTCATGCGTGACCATAGGCGCGACAGCTTCGCACGAAACCCAGAAGCTGTTCGAAGGCGGAGAGTACACCAAGTACCTCTATCTGCATGGTCTCAGCGTGGAATCGGCGGAGGCGCTAGCTGAACTGGCGCACAAGCGCATTCGCGAGGAGTTAGGAATTGCGGGGGACGATTCGCGGCACATCCGCGACCTGTTCCATCAGAAGTATCGCGGCTCACGGTATTCGTTTGGCTATCCTGCGTGCCCCAATCTGGAAGACCAGACGAAGCTATTCGCCTTACTGCATCCGGACGAGAACATCGGCGTCCATTTGACCACTGGATTCCTGCTCGACCCCGAGCAGAGTACGTCGGCCATCGTGGCGCATCATCCCGCAGCGAAGTACTTTGTGGTCTAGGGATTACTGAATCGCCACATGCTCCAGGATTGCATTCTCGACGCGTCCTAAGCGGTTCTGCGAACGAGGCACCATCAGCTTTTCCCGGTCTTTATGCGCCACGTAGGTCCCCACGCCATATCCGATTATTGCCCCCGAGAAGACGTCGGCCGGAAAGTGCACTCCCCCGGTAACCCGGGTCGTGCTGACTGCGGTTGCCGCTCCGTACATCAGCAGACGCATAGGCCAGTTTGGGTATTCATGGGCCATGACGGAGGCGAGTGTCCAGGCGAAAGCTGAGTGGCCTGAGGGGAAAGATCCGCTCGTCCAATTGCCAGAAAAGAATTTTCCCTCGCCCACGCCGGTGTACGGCCGTTGCCGCGCCAGCACCGCTTTCAGGGCGGCGTAGAGGATGACACTGTCAACGCTTGCCTCGGCGCTGCGTATCCCGGTGTCGATAGCGTGATCGTTGTGAGTGATCAATCCGGTGAGGAGGATTCCGCCGGCCGTCGCCCCCAGTCCATACACGGTCGCATCGGAAATATTGATGCTGGTATTGTGCCAACTGGGCGAGACTTGGTGCAGGACGCTTTCGTCATTCGCGATCAAGACCCCGGTTGCCCCGACAGCCAGCGCATCCCACTTGAGAGCGCCAACGGAAAACGGCGACTTGATGATGTGAAGTTCGTCCTTGCCGATCGTCTTGACTGCGGTTCCCAGAGATGCTCCGAAAGAGCTAGACTGGCGATCTTTTGCGGCGGAAGGTGTATCGGGGAGAGACGAGTCATTCGCCGGAGTCAACTTCGCGGCGGTGGCGTCCGGTGACTGTGCCATCGACCACGTTGGCACGAGAAGAACAGTGGCGACCATCACCACCCTCATTGCTTTCAGGCCCAGCGAGGGATATGCAGATCGTGACTCTATCGAGACTGCTGCCCACTGGCTCATATGTGTATCCTCGTCGGTTACGTGGGACTTACAACACGCGTTGGATTCCCGTTGGCGGCGGAAGTGTGCCAGTCTGACAGATTTGTAATAAAGCCCCGGGTGGACCACAAACCGCTCCGGCTCCGGACTAGTCTTTCAGTATAGGCGGCAGACTCGCTACAGGTTCGCCAAAGTCCCCGCCTGACCGGCTTTGGCCGTCATGTGCGCTATGTCCGCCGGGTCTGTGACGTATGCCACAGACTGAGTGTGCGTACCCCCGCAGAATCAAAAGCGGAGGGTACCGTGTTTGAGATCGTGGAAACGCGCCCGCTGGCGCGAGGTATCAAGCTGTTTGTGATCAAGGCTCCCCGAATTGCCCGCAAGCAGCGGCCGGGGCAGTTTGTCATTGTGCGGCTGGATGAGTGTGGAGAGCGAATTCCGCTGACTATCGCCGACGCCGACGCTAAGGCGGGAACGGTTACCATCGTGGTGCAAGCCATCGGCAAGACCACCATGCTGCTCAGCATGCTGGAGACAGGCGACTCCATTCTCGACGTGGTCGGTCCCTTGGGCAAGCCCTCGGAAATCGAAAAGTTTGGAACCACGGTGGTGGTAAGCGGCAGCGTGGGCACCGCCATGGCCTACCCCACTGCTCGCGAGCTAAAGCGGGCCGGGAACAAGGTAATTTCCATCGTTGGAGCGCGCAGCAAGGACCTGCTCGTTCTGGAAGACGAGGTCCGCGCCGTCAGCGATGAAACCTACGTCGTTACCGACGATGGCAGCCACGGCCAGAAAGGTCTGGTCACCGACAAGCTAAAAGAGTTGGTTGCCGCCGGGGATGTGGATTACGTGCTGGCCGTCGGTCCCGTTCCGATGATGCGCGCGGTGGCGAACCTAACTAGTTCCAAGCAGATCAAGACGATGGTGAGTTTGAATTCGATCATGGTTGACGGTACCGGTATGTGCGGTGGCTGCCGGGTTCTGGTGAACAACAGCAGCCAATTCGCCTGTGTGGATGGGCCGGAATTTGATGCTACCCAGGTCAACTTTGAGGTCCTGACACAGCGCAACAACATGTATCGCGAACAGGAGCGTGCCAGCATCGAGCGCCTGCAGGCCGATCCCGACGCGGAGCTGAAGAGAATTCGCGAGAGCAATCAAGCGCACGCATGCGCATTGGAGCCGGTCGAGGTGAGCCATGACTGACAAGATTCCCAGCAATAATCCACTGCCCAACAAAGAGCGCATCAAGCTGCCGCGGCAGCGAGTGCCTGAACAAAATCCCGAGGTGCGAGCCCATAACTTCCTCGAGGTCAACCTCGGATTCCCAATCGAGCAGGCGCGGCAGGAATCGCTGCGCTGCATTGAATGTCCTAAGCCCGGATGCGTTGAAAAGTGCCCGGTGTCGGTGAATGTGCGAGCGGTTATCGACCTCATACTGGCGGGCGACTACCTTGGCGCGGCGTCCAAGGTGCGTGAGGACAACGCTCTGCCAGCTATTACCGGCCGTGTATGTCCGGTCGAGGACCAATGCGAGTCGGGTTGTGTGCTGGGTAAGAAAGGCGAACCAGTCGGAATTGCTTACCTGGAGCGTTTCGTGGCCGATTGGGAGCGCGAGACCGGACAGTTCGGATCTCCGGTGTCTGCACCTGCCACGGGCAAGAAGGTGGGCCTGATTGGTAGCGGCCCGGCAAGCCTGGCGTGCGCCGGCGACCTCATCCAGATGGGACACCAGGTGCATGTGTTTGAGGCTCTGCACGAACTCGGCGGTGTGCTGGTCTATGGCATTCCAGAGTTTCGCCTGCCGAAAGATATCGTCCGTCACGAGATTGATGTCCTGCGCCGTCGCGGCGTCATCTTCGAGACCAACGTCGTGGTCGGCAAGACGGTCACCATCGACGAACTGATGCAGGAAGAAGGTTTCGACGCCCTCTTCGTCGCGACCGGAGCTGGTCTGCCGCGCTTCCTGAATGTTCCGGGTGAGCACTTCAATGGGGTTTACTCGGCGAACGAGTTCCTTACCCGCGTAAACCTGATGCGGTCATATCGCTTCCCCGAATATGACGAGCCCCTGTACCCCTGCAAGGATCGCGACGTGATTGTCGTCGGCGGTGGAAACACCGCGATGGACGCGGTGCGCAGCGCGTTGCGCCTCGGCGCCAAGAGCGCCAGTATCTACTATCGCCGAACCGAAAAAGAGATGCCGGCTCGTGTGGAAGAAGTGCACCACGCCAAGGACGAAGGCGTTCACTTCGAGATGCTGGTGAATCCAGTGGAGTTTTTCGGCGACGAGAAGGGCAACCTGACCTCCGTGAAGTGCATTCGTCAGGAATTGGGCGAGCCGGATGATTCAGGACGCCGCAGCCCGGTGCCGATCAAGGGTTCTGAGTTCGTGGCACCGTGCCATGTGGCAATCATCGCAGCCGGCACTTCGGCGAACCCGCTGATCCAATCAACCACTCCGGGCCTGGCAGTGACCAAACGCGGATACATCTCGGCGAACGATGACCTTGCCACCTCGAAGCCCGGCGTGTTCGCGGGTGGCGATATCGTAACCGGCGGCGCGACCGTGATCCTCGCTATGGGCGCAGGACGCAAGGCAGCGAAGTCGATCGACGAGTATCTTATGGGGCCAAAGCAAACAGTAGAAGTGGTGCAGATATCGGCCCAGAACTGAGGCGTCTTCGACTACGGATGCAATGATGGTCAGCAACGTCCACTCATTCGCAAACAGCACGAATGAGTGGAGTGTTCCTTCATCTTTCCGCCCGAACCGCCTGCGCGAGCTCTGCCAGTAATTCCACAGTCTCATCCCATCCCATACAGGCATCGGTGATGCTCTGGCCGTAGACCAATGGTTCGCCCGGAACCAGCTTCTGAGCTCCTGCGATCAGATTGCTTTCCAGCATGACGCCAATGATGTTGCGGTTTCCAGCGGCAATCTGTCCCGCGACATCGCGGCAAACTGAAGGCTGACGCGTGTGGTCCTTGTTGCTGTTGGCGTGGCTGCAATCGATCATGACGCGCGGTGGCAGTCCAGCTTGCTGTAACTCTTCGCATACTCGGGCGACCGCGTCGGCGGTGTAGTTCACTGTCTTTCTTCCACCGCGCAAGATCACATGACAGTCGGAGTTGCCGGTGGTGACGAAGATGGCCGATTGTCCGTGCTTAGTGTGTCCTAGAAACGTATGCGGGTGAGCGGCCGACAGAACTGCTTCGATGGCAATCTGCACGTCTCCCGAGGTAGCGTTTTTGAAACCCACCGGGCAGGAGAGACCCGAGACCAGTTGCCGATGGACCTGGCTTTCGGTGGTGCGCGCGCCGATGGCTCCCCAGCTGACCAAGCCCGCCAGGTATTGCGGAGTAATCATGTCGAGGAACTCAGTTCCGGCTGGTACTCCCATTTCCGCCAGATCAAGCAGCAGATGCCGTGCCAGCCGCAGCCCGTCATTGATCTTGTAGGACTGGTCGAGGTAAGGATCGTTGATCAATCCTTTCCATCCAACAGTGGTACGCGGCTTCTCGAAGTAGACGCGCATCACGATGCGTAGTTCCTTAGAGAACTCCGCGATGGCGTCCCTCAGCAGACCTGCATACTCCCGTGCAGCCTCGGGGTCATGAATCGAACACGGTCCGCACACCACCAGAAGACGACGATCTTTGCCGCCGAGAATCTCGCAAATCTCGTGGCGAGACTGGTGGACAGTGGCCGACGCTGTCTCGGTCGTGGGCATCTCCTCCTCCAGGAAAACCGGAGGAAGCACGACCTTGGTCCACTTTATGCGAAGGTCATCGATGGGGTGGAACATGATGGTCTATGTTGGCAGTGTAACCGAGTCGTAATCAAAAGCGCGGATGTTGAGCAGAGGTCACCTGGGGACAACGAGCTTTGAGGGGGCAGAGCTTCAGCCGCGCCGTAAGCTACTCTTATTTATGGTGGCTTTAGCCACTGATGGATTTCGGCGTTGAGACGAAGTGCGAATTCCCTCAGGGGCTGAAGCCAAACTCTCCGCAGCCAGGTAACGGCACGGCTGAAGCCCAACTCTCCGCAGCCAGGTAACGGCACGGCTGAAGCCGTGCCCCTTCAAGGCTAACTACGCAGGTGAATAATCCAGCCTGAAGACGGCAACCAGTGCTACTCAAAGAACGTCGTCACGCCCTCTTCCAGCACGCAAATCTTCTTTTCGATGCCGCGCTGTTTCGCGTCGGTCTTTAGACGTTTGACCGGTTCGTCCACCGGCTCGTACGAGAGGCGAAATGTTCCGTAGTGCATCGGAACCATCCAGCGGGCGCCGAGGTCCAGAAAGGCCTGGACGGCGTCCTCCGGGCTGGTGTGCACTCGGCGGAACGAATCGGGATGATAAGCGCCAATGGGAAGCAGCGCGACCTCTGGCTTTAGCCGCTCGCCGATCTCGCGGAAGCCATCGAAGTACGCGGTGTCGCCAGCATGGTAAATCGACTGCTTGCCTGAACGCAGAACGTATCCGCCATAGCCACGGTGCGTGTCGCGTACGATGCGCGCGCCCCAGTGGCGCGCTGGAACGTGTGTGACCTCCACATTGCCGAGCTGGAAGTTTTGCCACCAGTCCAACTCGATGATGCGCCCGTAACCCAGATCGCTTACCAGATCGCGAACATGACTTGGCACGATGATCATCGGCCGCTTGCCAGTCTTGTGTCGCGTGAGCCACGCGATTGCCCGCAACGATGGCCGATGAAGGTGGTCGAAATGGGCATGTGAAACCAGCACTGCGTCGATTGCCGGCAACTCACGCAGCTTCAATCCCGGCCGGCGAAGCCGCTTGAGAACGAAAATCCAGCGCGCGAAGTTGGGATCAATCAGGATGTTCTTGCCTCCGAGCTGGAGGAAAAAGCTGGAATGTCCGATGAAGGTTACGCCCAACTCGCCCCGACGGGCGAGCACTGGCTTGCGCGCGACGCCAGTACGAGGCGTCATGGCCGAGTGGCGCACCAAAGTTCCAAACTGCGTGGCTTTACGACGAACTGTAATTCCTAACATGGGTTATAGCTATTAGACGCTGTCAGGGGCATTGGCGATGCGACGGTGTGGATTCATGTTGGGGTAGTGGGTCAGTCTGATTTCCAAAAGAAGCAGCTTATGGAGCGGGAACTTGACTTCGACGTTTCATTAATGCGGCGAGAACCAGCCCAATGCAATAGTAAATAGGGCCGTTGACTAGCGCGACCACGACCCACACAACATAGTTCGTCGCGTCGCTCATGTCCATCGTGAAGAAAAACAGGAATGATCCAGGGCATAGGACAAACGTAAGATCCTCAAAGAGCCTCAACAGCGGTGGCTCTGAAAAAGTGCCCATCTGTCTGCGCCTCTGCCAAGTCGGGCAAGTCGGAAGCGGATCGTACTTATACACGTACCACGAAGTCGCCATGAAGCCAGAGCCGACGATAATACCGATGACGGCGAGTCGTCGCGCAAGCCTAGACGCAATTAGCGGCATAAGCATCCTTGGTTCACTAGGTCGCCTTCTCTCTGAGTGCATTTTAGGATAATGCCCTTGTCAATCCGCTTGGCGGCGGATTCGGCGTGGTGCAGCAGTGAACACAATTCCTCGATGCTTGACCTTAGCCAGCTACTCAGCTTAAATCAAAGGTTCGGTTCTCAGCGCCGGTGAAGCGCCTCTTCAGTGCTGGCCAGGGAACCCCTGAACCAAGGAGCGACGAATGAAGATTGCCTTTCTCGGGTTGGGCATTATGGGACGGCCGATGGCCTCCAAACTGGTCGCTGCCGGCCATGAGGTCTCAGTGTGGAATCGCAGCGCCCGGCAGCACGTCGATGGCGCAACCACGGCTGTTTCCCCCGCCGACGCCGCCAAAGACGCTGAGGTGGTTTGGATATGCGTGGCCGACACCGCTGCCGTCGAGCGCGTTATGTTCGCCGAAGACGGAGCCGAACAGTCGTTGCGCGAAGGTATGATCGTCGTCGATTCCAGCACTATCTCGCCTTCGGCGACGTTGCGCTTCGCCGAGCGCGTGAACGCGCGCGGAGTTCATTGGGTGGATGCTCCCATTACCGGATCGAAGATCGGCGCAGAGAGCGGACAGCTCATCTTCATGGTCGGCGGTTCGAACGAGGCCGTCGAAGCGTTGCAGCCGTTGTTCAAGGCGATGGGCAAGCAGGTCATCCACATGGGTGACACAGGCAAGGGACAGGCGGCGAAGATCAGCATGAACCTGATGATCGCCCTGATCTACGAAGGTTTCGCCGAGGCGTGGGTTCTGTCCGGCAAGCTGGGTGTCGATCCGCACAAACTCATCGAACTGATCCAGGCGTCGATGGTGCGGTCGGGAGTGGTGGATTACAAAGCGCCATTCGTGCTGAGGCGCGATTACTCGCCGAATTTCCCGCTGCGTCTCATGCACAAAGACATCCACCTCATGCTCGACACAGCTAAAGAAAACCGTGTCAAGTTGCCGGCGCTTGAAACCGTGGACGAGATCTACGAGCTATCCAGCGAAGAGGGCTGGGACGATCTTGATTACGCCGCGACGCTGGCGCTTGCTGGAGAAGTGGGCGGGGTTGGGTGGCCAGCCGAAGTAGAGCCAATCAGTAGGTTGAGGCGGAGGCAATGCTGGCCAGTTCGCGCAGTACTTCAAACATTCCCGCCTCATGGGCCTCGGGCGACAGCGACTCCAGCGGGGCCGTCACCACGAAGTGTGGGTCCTGCCGGCGAAATGCCACGCGCAAGAAATCGCAAGTGCGGGTAAAAGTCTGCAGTGTTTCCAGCATGCGACTTGAGTCGTTCTGCCAATTAGGTTTCGTGCTGATCAGCATCGGGGTAAGACTCTCAAGATGCCATCCTGACAACGAAGCAGGCCTTCTCCGCCGCGTCCGGCCAGACCAATAATATTTCTGAATATGAAGGTTGTGGGTAGGCCGATGGTCGAGTTCTGCCTCGAAAGTGACCGTCTCTTTACCCTTGCGAAGGCGGTCCAGCAGCCAGCTTAGCGGCATTTCCCGAGGTTCGAGGCGCACCGCCAAGGAGGCCCGTCGAAAAACCGAAGGGCATAGCCTCAGATCGACATGAAAGTATGATGCGCCGCGCCAACGCGCACCAGATATGGAGCCGTGGCCAGAAAAAGCATCTTCGATCCACATCAGAATCTGCGCAGCCCGGCGGTGATTTGCGCGTCGAAACCACCAATACCAGCCCGCCAACAGAAGGGCCGCCGCGAGCACATCAATGGCGAATTTCTCCCACATCCTACGAGTTGGATGCGAACGGAAAGGCTGCAAGATGCTAGCCTCAGCTTGGCTTGGGGGCGTCCACTACGTACCACCGGTTAGGATTGCCCGGCTCGATATGATTTTTTTCGAAGCAGGCCTTGATCCGCCGGCGAAGCTCACGGCTGACGGCATACTGCGATCCCGGCCGGGTCTTCACCAACATCAAGTAATCCACTTCGCTGCCGCTCACCCTCTCGATTCCGGGGACGTCAGGCTTGGCCACGATCATCTCCGCGTAGTGGGGATCGCTCGTAATCTCCTCGCCAACTTGCTTCAGCAAGCTGATTACTTGATCGCTGTCGGCGCCGTACGCCACGGAGACATGCATGGGCAGCTGTGTCCAGTCGCGCGTGAGATTGGTGACAATGGTGATCTGCCCATTGGGCACGGTATGCACGCTACCGTTGTCGTCGCGCAATATGGTGCGGCGTAGGGTCATGTCCTCAACCGCCCCCTGAACCGCGCCAATCTTGATGGTATCGCCGATGTCGTACTGGTTCTCCACCAGAATGAAGAAGCCATTGATGAAGTCCTTGACCAGGGTCTGCGCGCCGAAGCCGATGGCCAATCCAGCGATACCGGCGCTGGCCAAAAGGGGGCCCATGTTGATGCCCAGCAACGGCAGGATTTGCAGCGCGGCCACGAACATGATGACAAATACTCCGACGCTGTAGATGACGGTCGTCAAGGTGCGAAGTTGTTGCGACCTGAGCGCGGAGGGCAGGGTAGTGCGGTTGCCGAGTTCTGCCAAGTGTCTTGACGCTATCTTGAGCAGCCGAGTCAGAATGAAGGCGATGATCAGGACGCCGATGATTCGCGGCACCTGGTGGCGCACGAAGTCGACGGTGTCATCTCCCCAGTCGCTAAACATGCGGAAGAGCCCGTCTCGGCCGTCGTGCGGGAATGTCAACATGGCTTGCAAGGCTTGTCGCACTGAAATCAAGATTCTCCCTGGGTTTAGTTGGACTTCAGAGTAGCGGATGACAGCACGGGGGGCAAAGTTGCTCCTCCCGGCGGAGGTGGCGGCAGAATATAATCCTGATACTTCTATGAGATATCCATCCGTTGTATTACACAGGTTGAGCAACGCCGCCGTGCTTGCGGTTCTCCTTTTCTGTTCCACCTCCGGGATTGCCGGTTGGGTGCAAACCGCCGACCAACCCGCCGCTCTTCCGCTTGCGGGCGGGTCTCAGCAAAACCCTCAGGAGGAGGCATGGGAGGCTCAGCAAAGGCAAAAGTTGGCGTTGCAAGCAAACGCGAAACGCCTGCAAGAGCTTAAAAAGGACACCGCAAAGCTGCTGCAATTGGCCACCGAGCTGAAGGAATATGTCGACAAAACCGATGAAAACAAGCTGTCGGTCGAGGTGATCAAGAAAGCCGACGAAATCGAGAAATTAGCTCGCAGCGTCAAAGAGAAGATGAAGGGGCAGTGAGATCGCACGCGGCGGTCAGGCCTCCACACCCCCAATCGCCCTTAGGATGTGGCTACTGGGTTGGCCTGTAACAGCCCGACGTCGACTGCAATCTTCCCCAGCCGGGCGCGAGTTTCTTTTTTCATCGGCACCAGGGGCAGGCGGTAGTTCTCCTCAACGCGGCCCATCATGGCCAATACAGCTTTGGCCGGCCCAGGATTCGACTCGATGAAGTTCGCCTGCATCAGCGGGAGATATTTGCGGAAGAGCAGGCGGGCAGTGTCCCACTTGTTGGCAAGGGCGGCCTGGGTCAGGCGCGCCATCTCCGCCGGAATTTCATTCGATACCACCGAAATAATGCCCACCCCGCCGAGTCCAATCACGGCGAGCGTGACGGCATCGTCGCCGGAGAAAACCAGGAAATCTTCCGGCACCGTGGCGCAAACCTCTGCGATCTGCGAGATATTTCCGCTAGCCTCTTTTACTCCTGCGATGTTGGGAATTTCGGCCAGGCGGAGCAGCGTACTGGTTTCGATGTTGGTTCCGGTTCGGCCCGCAATGTTGTATAGCACCAGAGGTTTCGCCGAGGCTTCGGCAATGGCTTTGAAATGCTGGTACACGCCTTCCTGCGTGGGCTTGTTGTAGTACGGCGTCGCGGTGAGAACGTAATCGACTCCCGGGCGCGCCGAGATTTCCTCAGTCTTAGCCACAGCTTCGCGGGTGTTGTTCGAGGTTGCACCCGCCATGATGGGTACACGACCCTCCGCCGTCTCGACGGTCAAGTCAACGACGCGCAGCCATTCATCGTGCGACAAAGTCGGGGTTTCACCAGTCGTGCCGCAGGGAACCAGGAAGTCGATGCCCGATTCCACTTGCCAGCGCACTAATGCACGCAGGGCCGCCTCATCGAGACTTCCATCCTGTTTGAAGGGAGTGACCAGGGCGGTACCGCATCCACGCAACGTCATTTCAGCAGGATAATCCTCCAGGCTGTGAATCTCAAAAGCTAAGTTTTCACCACAGAGGCACAGAGGGCACAGAGAAGAAAAAAGTTCTTTTCACCACAGAGGACACTGAGATCACGGAGTTTCTATTGCTATTGTTTATCTTTTTTTATTTCTATTCTTTTTCCGTGCCCTCCGTGTCCTCTGTGGTGAGAAAACGCACTTAGAGCTGCGCGAAAATGTCCTTGAAGTCGTAAAAGCCCTTCTTCCCAGCAATCCATTCAGCAGCGAGTACTGCTCCCTCGGCAAAAGTGCGGCGTGACGTGGCTTCGTGTGTAAGCGCAATGCGATCACCGGACGAAGTCAACTCCAGCGTGTGAGTGCCCGTAACGTCGCCCTCGCGCTCAGAGGTAATCTCGACGCGTTCTCCCGATGCCTGCACCAGTAACCGCTGCAGGGCTGCGGCCGTACCCGACGGCGCATCTTTCTTGTGGATGTGATGCCGTTCGGTAATGTGTCCGCGGTAGTTGTGTGTCAACGCGGGAGTTGCAGCCTGCACGATCTGAAAAAAAAGATTTACGCCGTAGGAGAAATTTGCCCCGAAGACAAACCCGGTACCGGCTTTCTCGACGGCTCGCCGAATGCGATCGAGTTCACCGTACCAGCCCGTAGTTCCAACGACCATCGCTGTGCTCTCACGGAGGCAGGCCTCGATGTTCGCAACCACTGCGTGTGGCGTGGTGAAGTCAACTACCACGTCAAAGCCGAGTAGATGTTCATGCGTGAGCCAGGCCGCATCACGGTTCTCGTCCGATGCAAGGCTTTGCACCGGGTGCCCGCGTTCACGCGCGATCTCGGCGACCAGTCCACCGGTCTTCCCGCATCCGAGCACCAACAGCCTAAGAGGCGAGGAGTTCAATCGAACACCTCGGGATCGACCTCGGCAAAAAACTTGGCGTGCAATCGACGTACGGCTTCGGGGACATCGGCTTCGTCCACCACGAAAGTCAGGTTGATCTCCGACGCGCCTTGCGAAATCATGCGCACGTTGATGTTACCGATGGCGTCAAAGACCTGCGCGGCAACTCCGGGCGTGTCGCGCAAATTTTCGCCCACCAGGCAAACAATCGCTTTGCGGCCCGAGTACTTCACAAATGCCAGCTTCTCGAGGTCGGCGGCAATCTGGGGAATGGCTTCATTGGAATCGACGGTGAGCGAGATGCTGACTTCCGAGGTCGACACCACGTCCACCGCACAACGATGGCGAGCGAAGACCTCGAACACCTTGGCCAGAAAGCCGTGGGCCATGAGCATACGTGCGGCAACGATTTCGACAATGGTGATGCGGTTCTTCGCGGCAATCGCCTTAAACAACGAACGTGAGCGCGGTGTCCTCGCCACGATGCGCGTACCCTCATTCGATGGATTACGCGAGTTCAGCACCAGGACTGGGATGTCCTTCTCGACTGCGGGAAGCACGGTCGCAGGATGCAAGACCTTGGCGCCGAAGTATGCCAGCTCCGCCGCTTCTTCGAAGCTGATGACCTTAATCCGGCGCGCCTCGGGACAGATACGCGGGTCGGTGGTTTTCATGCCATCCACGTCGGTCCAAATCTCGATGCGAGCGGCATCCAATCCAGCGCCGACCAGGGCTGCGGAAAAATCGGAACCGCCGCGCCCGATGGTCGTTGGAATACCTTCGCGCGTCGAACCGATGAAGCCCCCCATGATCGGAACCTGACCTTGCTCCAATAGCGGCTTAACGTGACTCTGCAAACGAGCGTTGATCTCGTCAACTTGAGGTACAGCTCGACTATGCTGCGAGTCAGTGATGATCACTTGACGAGCGTCCACGAGAACCGCCGGGATCTCGCGCACCAGAAAAGCCGCGGTCGCGATCATGCTCGAGAGGCGCTCGCCAAAAGAGACTACGTAATCGGAGGTGCGCGGCGTGAGTTCGCCGACCGCGGCAATCCCACGCAGCAACTCGTCGAGCGAGTCGAACTGCTCTCCCAATTCACTGTGCAACTCGGTATGCAGTCCGGTGCCGAGTAATTCGCCCGCGACCAGATAGTGGCGTTCGCGGAGATGGCGGCAAATATCGAGCGCCTGCTCGCGCTCACCTTTTCCCGCGGCCGCCGCCATGGCCAGCAACTGGTCGGTCACCTTGGCCATGGCGCTCACGACCACGAAGGGCTGCTCGGGTAAGCGTGCCTTCACGATGGTCGCGACGCGATCGATGGCAGCAGCATCTTCCACCGACGTGCCGCCAAATTTCATGACGATCACGGTCTCACCGCCGGCGAGGGAAGAGGAAGCTCTCGCGTCACGACAGGAAGCCTTGCACCTTGAGGAGTTCGGCATTAAGCAGAGCGGCGCCGGCAGCGCCACGAATGGTGTTGTGCGAAAGCACAGTGAACTTGTAGTCGAGCACGCCGCAGGGGCGAAGCCGGCCTACACTCACCGTCATCCCATTTCCGCGGTCCACATCGAAGCGCGGCTGCGGCCGATCAGGTGCGGCATCATAGAAGATCGGCTGCGCAGGCGCCAGCGGCAGCTTCAGCTCTTGCGGAGTTGAGCGAAACTCGTTGAACGCCGCGATTAGCTCCTCAGCCTCGGCCTTCGTCTTCAACTTCACTGATACGGATTCGGTGTGACCGTCCTCCACCGCAACTCGGTTGCAGTGCGCCGTCATGCGAAACGTTGCTGGCTCTATCCGGTCCCCAGCCAAATGTCCGAGAAGCTTACGCGTCTCTTCCTCCATCTTTTCTTCTTCTTTGGCGATGTAAGGGATGACGTTGCCGAGAATGTCGAGGGAAGCGACTCCGGGATATCCCGCGCCGCTGACCGCCTGCATCGTGGTAACGAAGAGAGATTCGATGCCGAATTTCTGATGTAGCGGAGCCAGCGCCACTACCAGGCCGATCGCCGAACAGTTTGGATTGGTGACGATATAACCGCCCGACTGTTTGCGCCAACACTGCTTCTCGATCAAGGCAATGTGGCCCGCATTAACCTCGGGTACGACCAGCGGAACGTTTTCGTGCATCCGAAAAGCGCTGGAATTGCTGACCACGGCACAACCGGCAGCGGCAAACTGAGGCTCAAGATCTCGTGCGATGCTCGCATCCAGCGCCGCGAAGATGACCCGTGGCGCACCTTCCGGGGCGGCGTTCGAAACCTGCATTTCCAGTACACGCGCGGGAATAGGAGTCTTCAAACGCCAGCGCACAGCGTCCCTATACGCTTGTCCAGCGGAGCGATCAGAAGCCGCCAGCCATGCAACTTCGAACCAGGGATGAGACTCAAGCAACTGAATAAAACGCTGGCCGACAACGCCGGTAGCGCCAAGAATTCCGACGGGGATTTTCTGCTGAGACATGATGGTGAAAGACAAAGTTATATCACGTTCAAGCGACCGCAGTGCCGCACAGCCGAACCCGGAACCTCAGTGCAAACGAGGGTACAGATGCAAATTCGAGACAATCTCGCGCGCCAGCTCTTCGACCTCCTTACCGCTCGCATCCACGGTGATATCAGCATTGCGGTAGAACGGCAGGCGTCGAGCGTAGAGGGCGTGGAAGGCTTCGGGTGTAGCGGCGAGGGGTCGAGGATTTTCGGGCGAGTTCTGGTCAGCGACTCGACAGCGCTCTTGCAGCTCTTCGATGGCGGTTTCCAGAAAGACGATACGCACTCCCCGGAGTCGTAACAGCTCTGCATTTGCAGGCCGGACAAAGGTGCCGCCACCTAGCGCAATAACCGTCGGGCTAGATGCCTGCTGCAGCAAAGAACGCAAGGTGTCAGTCTCAATTTCGCGAAAACCTTCTTCGCCGTGCAGTTGGAACAATTCGCGGACCAACAGCTTCTGCCTCAGTTCGATCTCGTGGTCCAGGTCAAAGAACGACCAGTCGAGAAGACTTGCCAGCGCGCGGCCAACCGTGGTCTTGCCGGCGCCCATAAAACCCGTGAGCGCAACCATCTCAGGGGACTGGCTTTGCTGGCCGGCTTGATCGTCTGCACACACAATAATGGAGGGCCAATTCGTGCTGTTATGGCTCGGGGCTCACGTTGCAAACTTGTTCGTTGACCCTGAATTCTAGCATCCGAACGGCCACAGCCTGGGAGATCGGAGACTGTGACACAGAGGTTGTAGAACCCCTGCAACCATCAGGGGATGATCAATACTTCAGCATCATCTACTGTTTGCTCATGCAACTCATACAGATTGGCGAAACCAAGCAGAAGACGATCATGGACCTGATCCAAGAGATGGCGGCGAATCAGTTTTCCGAGATCGAACGACTGAAGGCAGCTGCGCGGGCCAAGGCTACCGACAGGCGCACTCGTTACGGACGGCAACGCTGCGGTTCTTCTGATCGTCAGCGGTAGTGGCTTGGGCGGCTAGCAGCGCGCTCCAGCATTGTGCCCATTCTCACACTATTTCACTCGCTTGACGTGGCATCTCACGATCTTCAGCACAATTAAAGAGTTTCAGGGCGGACGTTGCGACGCAGTTGTTTTCTGCTCGTTTGATGTTCCACCCGGCTCCGATGCGAAGCATACCTTAGCCATTCTTGCT
Organism: uncultured Acidobacteriaceae bacterium; assembly: GCA_963721155.1. GTDB lineage: Bacteria > Acidobacteriota > Terriglobia > Terriglobales > Acidobacteriaceae > Bog-257. The sequence goes on from CAVRID010000018.1 coordinate 206,933, forward strand.
GTGATCACCCAGGAACTAGGTACAAAAACTGAACCGAGTTGAGGGATTGACGGGGGATGCGTCTGCGTCAGCCGGCTCTATACTCGCCCAGTTCCACAGCAGGTCTTCCCAGGGGTCCATTACACCACGCGTGGCGGTGGGTTAAAGCCGCGTGTGCCGGAGTGCTCTGATGTCGAAGATGCTCGCCGTCTTTTTTGCGGCCTTCTTAGTTCCATTTACAGCTCAAGCGCAAGTCAACCACCATCCCGTAACTCGCTACCAATCCATCATTCCTAATACCACGTTAGCAGCGGAGACCGGGAATAATACGGCCGCGGCGAATTCGTTCGCGGGATGTGAGGTCACAACCGTTACCCACGGCCAGTGTGTCAATAACGGCGACCAGCAAGCCAGCAACGTCAGCAAAGTAAATGTCCATACATTGCTGTCGGCTTCGCAGCAGGGGGCCAAGGTCTACGCCACTTACATTCCATATTGGGGACACGGCACTCACCCCAACATTGGATACAGCTCCCAGGATCCACATCAGGTCGCAAAAGAAATAACCGACCTAACCAGTCGCGGCTTCGACGGCGTCATAGTTGACTGGTATGGGCAGGGAAGCTGGGAAGATGGCGCTACCCAGGTCCTGAAGACGCAACTGGAACAACAAGACACATTGACCTTCGCTTTGATGATCGATCAAGGCGCCCTCCAATGGTTTTCATGCTACCCCCGTTGTTCAGCTACCCAGGCCCTCTTAAACACTATTAGTTATGCTCGTTCGAAGGGCTATTTCAGCTCCCACATGGCCATCAAGAGTAGCGATGGTAAGACAATTGTGACTCAGTTTGGCATGGAAGCCTACAACATCGACTGGAATACGATTCGGAGCACTAATTCCGACCTGGAATGGGTCTTCGAGAATGCCGGCAGCTTCACCAGTCCCTACACGATCGGCGCCTACGGTTGGCTCTCTCCCAAAGACCCACTGCAGCAGGGCTACGAAGGTCTGGACTACACCCAGCACTTCTTGCAAACCGCCAGCCAGCATTCTTCTATGAAGAACTGGGCTTCCACCTGGAAAGGGTTCAACGACATTGTTGCCAGCTGGGCGCCTCCCGGCGGCCGTCACATCCAACAGCTCTGTGGCCAAACTTGGCTCGACTCCTGGGAGACGATTCGTGCCTTCACGGGCAGACTTGATGCCGTGCAAATCGTGACCTGGCACGATTATGAAGAGGGAACTGAAATCCAAAGCGGCATCGACAACTGTCAAACTATTTGGGCGGGCGTTGCCGGGCACATGTTGGAATGGTATGTTGCCGACGAATGGACGCTCGATCACTACACAGCTTACATCTCTGCTGACGGTCAGAACCTGATGTCGCTCGGCGACTACCCCGTTGGCACGCACACACTCGATCTATCTACATTCGGTTTTTCTCCCGGAACCTACCAGATATTCGTGAAGGCTGTGGGCAAGCCGAGCATTGTCAATCATATGTCGTCCCCGGCGAGTTACACCGTGCGTCAGCAAGGCTTGCCAACCGTCAACATCACCAGTCCCTACAATGGTCAGCACTCTGGTGCGTACACAAATCTAAATGGCAATGCTTCAAGCCCCAACGGTGTGATCACTCAGTATCAGGTTTTTGTAGATGGTAACTTGGTGAGAATCCTCGCAGGTACACCGTCTTTCCAAGCCTGGATTGGGACCCCCATGGGGAACCACACCATTGTCGTCAAGGCCGAGGATTCCGCTCAGCAATGGGGGAACGCCCAGGTTTGGGTGGATCGCACCTACTGAGTAAGCTACAGGAAACAGCATCCATGGGAGGTCGGAGAATTCCTTGCGGCCTCCGCGCGGCTCGACAGTTGATTAGCGCCTGCGGTTGTTGCGAGTTCGCTAAGCTGGTCTAGTTCGCTCCCGCAACACACCTTCGACAAATGCTGTAGCATCGTGGAGAGGTGTTAACGATGTCATTTCGTAATGGTGATAAATCACGCGAGAACCGCCTGCGCAAAGCGCGGCAAAAAATGCGTCTAAAAAGGCATGACTTGCAAACCAAGCAAGAGGCCGAGAGCCAACCCGCAGCCCGCCGCGCCGCGAAAAAGTAACAAAACGCTATCGGCCTAAGAGCCCGCTACAGGGACTCCATCGCCCGTCTTTGCGGGTTTACCATGATGCAATAACTCTACGATTGCCTGGTAGAGACGAGTCCGAACCTCGTAGCGATCATGCGCATGCACGACGTAACGCACCACCAGGTTGATGCCTAGGTTGGTGGGCCGAACATCGATCGCCGGCGCCGCTGAAAACGATTGGGTCACCGAGCCATGTGTGGCGCGACGCCATTCCTGCTCAGCCTCGGTCGCATCCGATTTGGTTTGCTCAGCCACTAACTTCAGCACAGAATTCAGCAGGAAATACGGATCTTCTCCTGCGGGGATCAGGACATCGAGTTCGTCCCATAGCCACTGCCCCGTGGTAGTGAAGTTGAAGTAGTGCCCTTCGATGGCGAAGCTGTTGACGAACGAAACTTTTCGTCCGGTGGGGTGTCCAGCATCATTCCAGTTACCGGTTTCCAACAAGATGGTGCGGAGCACACCAATCTCTATCACCTCACCGCCAATTCCGTTGATCTCGACCCAATCGCCCTGCCTGATCCCGTGCTTGCCGATCAGGATGAACCAGCCGAAGAACGCGACGATGAAATCTTTTAGAGCGACGGTCAAGCCAGCGCCCGCCAATGCCAGGACCGTCGAAAGTTGACTCGGCATTCCGAACAACACCAACAAAATGAACAGTACTCCAATTAGCTGCGAAACCAGGCGGAGCACCAGCCGCATGGTACTGAGCTGCCGTCGATCGGGCCCCAAACTCATGTAGAAGTGCTCAATCAGTCCTTCGGCCGCAACCAGGAAGAGAAGCGCCAGCAGGATCCAGAGCAGGGAACGCAATATGGCGTGCAACGCCACCCGAAGTTGATCCTGGACAATCGCGTCCCAGCGGCCGTACATGTCCGCCAGTTGCTTCTCGGCCTGAATGCGTTTGTCGTACTGGGACAGCATCCTTGTCTTCTGCGACAGGTTTGTCAGGTTGGCAATGGTCGCAGCCTGCTGCGACTCAGCTTGAGGGGCCGGGGCGGTGTCGTCGTTGGTACCCGATCCTAAGTCGTCCCCTTGGACGGCGTCGCTTAAGCCCTTTTCCAGAGCCTCGTGTTTGTGGGTCAGCGTTTCGGCGGCAGTTTTCGCCTGCTGTTGGGCTTGGCGGAGACGCTTCTGGTTTTCCCGCAGCCGTTGCCAGGTGCGGTATTGCGAAATCAGGCTGCCTTCCACCTCGAACGACACCGGCTTTGTCTGCGGGGCAGCAGTGTTGTTGTGATGTTGGAGAGCTTCATGCTCATCCAGTTCTTGCTGTATCTGGGCTTGAGGATCGCCGCCAGCCCGGATCAGGTCCTCTTTAGCGTCGTCAAGCACGTCCTTTAGGAGCGTAACTCTCGCCTGGGCGATCTCCAGTTGTTGCTGGGTGGCGTTGACGTCAGCTTTGCCCGGGTGGCTGACCAGATTTGTCAGTCGAGTGACGTTATCTTGTACTTCCTGCAGGCGAGTTTCGAGCGCGCGAATCCGGCCATTGATCTGCTGGATCTCGCCCTTTTGGGCCGGAGGATGCTGCTGCGCCTGCTGCAATGCCATGGCGAACGCCAGATCAACCTCGTGATCGGCGACCCGAATGGCCTCCGTGGATATCTGCTGTTCCTCGGCTGTATTGGCCGCGCTAGCGAGACTTAGTGCCGTCTCCAACGGTGTCTCATTTACCAGCTTGGCTTGCGGCGCGGGGCTCGCTGTGTCGCTTCGCTTAAGGGATGGTGTCGCCGGCTGAATCGTAATCGTAAGCCCGATAAGGGCCGCGATGACCAAAACGCCCAGCCCGATGAGGATCCATTTCCTTTTGCTTTCATGCATGGCGAAAACCAGGGTCGGCAACGTAAATATATTCTCATCTGGATGGGCGGGCGAGGAAGATATGCGTGGCGAGGCGGACGGTTGGACGGCCCGCCATCGCATTTCGCTTGCGGAAAAGGATTGCTGAAGGTAATTTGGCAGGAAAACTTACGGAGAGAGTGCTTTTGCCTAGGCGCTCATAGCCTCGCTCCGCTCTGGCCGTGGAAGCGCATGATCACGCTCCTCAAAACCGGCAAACTTCTCACAAGCCCCAAGCTCAAGCACAGATTGCAGATTGGTTAGAGCGATCAGCTTGCGGACGCATGACGAAGGCTGCGCGATGCGCAACGCCTTTTTCTGGCCGCTCGCCCAGCATTGCAACTCGACTAACAATCCCAAGCCTGCAGCATCCAGTGCGCGAATGCCACTCAGCTCAAGAGTGAGACAGTTCTCCCTGCGCGACATCGCCATGCAGCGCAACGTTTCCGCTTCAAGTCCAAGCACAATCCGGCCGGAGCAACGCAACGTGACATTTGGGTGTACAGCTTTGATATCAATTCTCAACATGATTCCATCCTGACCCGCACTTCGTTGCAGATAACAAACCTGGCAATATTATTCATTAGTAAGTGACGTAGACGGCGGTGCATTAGTTAGCCCAGTATGCGTGAACTTGATTGCGACAAGATGAAAATCGGGACAAATGACCCCTGTTGTGCAATAAGAGTCGAATAGTCATGTTGCGCGCCGAACAACCGCCGAGTTTGCCGTCAATATTCACGTGAGTCGTCGGTCCACTGGCACACGAGATCGCGTTCTTTTGCCGTGGGACGGGCTCGCCTGTGAAGCAACGCATATTTTCGATCCGGCATCCCGCCGTTGGTCAGTTGTTCACAGATTTCCTCAAGCTTGTCGGTCTTTTTGTTCGTGGAATAACTGCCCCATTCCGACAAATTCATCGCCTTACGCGCTTGATGAACGTCGTGTGCGACCATCCACGAGACGGGAGCGACGTAACTGTACCAAGGCCACGAGGTTTCGTCGGAGTGGCAGTTCTTGCAAGACCGCTCGAATACCGACTTCACATCCGCAGGCATCGGCAAGCTTGCGTAGATGGTTCGCGACGGATTCACCCTGGGATTATTTCGGTTCACCGGGATGAACTGTATGGCAACCAGCAAAACCACTGCCGTCACACTGATGCGTTTTATCCAAGGCGCAGCCAAGCTTCTCCTCACACGTGCTCCCGGCATGCTCAGTGCAGCGACTTTACATAGCAGATGACCTGCCAAATCTGAGGATCGCCCAGCTTGATCCAGGAAGGCATGCCCTGGCTCCGGTTACCGTTCACCAGCAGCCAGTGGAGGTCTCCATCGGTGGCTTCCTGCTGTACCCGTGAACTCCTCAGCGATGGTCGCTTCTTGGTTCCATCCGCATCGTTGCCATGACAGTGGGCACAATGATCGATGAAGATACGATGGCCGGCAGCGACAGCATCGGGTTGATCGCGATAAGGGTTGACACGGTCCCGGTCGCGTTGCGGAACGTTCGCCATCCATGCCCCATTGGAGGTGGCGAACACGGCCAGTGCCGACGAGAGAACGACGAAGGCTGCTATGACAAGTAATGCCGTTCGGTTCATCATTCTCCGCTCCGGTGAAAGTGACTGAAGAATTGTTGGAATTCGTAAGACACAGAGAAACGAAACAACACGGGGATGCTGTAGCTATTCAGTCCAAACTGCGGCGAGAACGCCACGGTCATCCCATTCGGGGCTGTCCAATTCACGGTCGGACCCAGGTATTGCGAGGTCAGATGTAATCCGAAGCCGTTGGCATCTCCCAAGCCACCGTACATTTCAACTCCCGCTTGAAAATTCTCGGGGCAAAAGGCGCATTCCTGCGCCCTGGCGGCAAGTTGCAGGGGACGGCTGGCTCCCAGTGAATATCCGAACTCCCACGGATCGCCGGCAAAGTTTTTTTCTGCGATGAAGTTTTCGCTGATGTTCCAACCGTGAGTGTTGCTACCTAAAATCAGTTTGAGCTCCATCTCGCGCTCGATATCCGTGTGCGCCAGCCAGTTAGGCACCAGAAAATCAGGCAGGCCATCATGACCCACGACCTCGCGTATGGTTTTGTCGGCGCTGATGTCTTCGAATTCGGCATAGAACACGGGATTGATCCAGTGTTCACGAGGAAGCAGGCTAAAGCGATTCTCCCAGCGGAACCCAGTAAAGATGGTGCTTTCGTTCTGGGTCGCTTGGCCGTCAAGATAAAACTCCGTTGTCCACCACCCCTTCAGGCCATACTCAAATTCAATATCCGAGCCAATGAAGCTGTTGCCGCCTTGAGGATTGCCGACCACGTTGAACATTTCGATGTCGAGGTTTCCCGGTTCTTCCATCTCCTGCGAGTAAGTCACGAAGTAGGGATATTCCTGAGCATGGGTTTGAACGTAGGAAGGTAGGAGCACCCCAACCAATAGCAACGCGGTGTAGACAATTCGCGTCACTCCGGCGTGTGCAACCAACAGGGATGTTGCGGCTTGCACACGAAGCCTCATCGCGGGACGCCTGCCAGGTTGATTTGTTTGACTTCTAATTTTCGCCTCCGAGACAGCCTGCCAGTGCTCTCACCTGCACTCCACTTTTTCTAGTTGCGACTCGGTCGCATCTAGTGGTAACCTATCCATGCTGGCGGTCAGGCTCACTCGTTGTCAAGCAAGGGCCCGAGATTTCGTCGCAGTCTTGTTGCGACCAGTTGCAACCCCCGGAGGAATAACACTATGCCTCTACCCGAAACCGAGATTCCAGGCCGCCTGCAAGCCTATTTCAGCGAACGCGGTATTCGCATCACGCAGCAGCGTCGCGCCGTTCTGCGCGTGATCGAAACCGCAACTAAGCATCTCGATGCCAGCCAGATCTTGCGGAAGGTACAGAGAGTGGACTCTTCCGTGGACCGCAGCACGGTGTACCGGACACTGCAACTGCTCAAGCGGCACGGGCTGATCGACGAACTCGACTTAATGCATATTCGCGGGGAAGGCCATTACTACGAGAGGAAGATGAACCGCGAGCACATCCATATCGCTTGCCTGCGCTGCGGCAAGATCACGGAATTCGTAACCAGTACCTACGAGAAACTGAAGCAGCAAGTGGAAAAAGAATGCCACTTCAAGATTCTAGTCACCCGGCTAGAGGTGGGCGGTTATTGTTCTGCCTGCCGGCAATGAGCGCGTAATGCGGGGCGTGGTTCTTATGTCGGCGCCGGGCAGGCCTTGTAACTAACTTTGCTCCGCTGAGTTGCTCTCTTGGGAATGCTCGGCATCGGAGCTGCCGACATCCGGCGCAAACCTGGGCCACACGAAGCGCAGCGGCTCCTTCACCGCATCAGCGCAGAGAAACCGCAAAATCTGCAGCTGCTCCGTCGGTCCGACGTCATACGCGCGCAGCGCGACGAAAGCCGCGATGGTGAAGCTCACAAATAGATTCAAGACAAAAATAACTGCGATGCCTTCCACCGCGTGGTAGAACCATGCGCGTCCCAGACTCCACGTTCCATAGCGAGCGGCGGCCAGGGCGAGTGTTCCGGTCGAGAGTGTGACATGGCGCACATCCAGCGGAATTCCGAAGAAACGCCCGAACACGGGAGTGAAGCCAAGCAGATAACCAAGGACAATGCTGGTGCTCCATCCTCCCAAGTTGTTTTCCAGGACGCTGGCTATCTTGCCCATCCAGGACTTGCCAACTCGCAATCCCAGAGGATGCTGAGCGACCGCATCAGTAAAGCGATAATAAACGGCGAAGTTCTCGAACCATCCACCCGCCAGCGCAGCCAGCCACAAGATCACTCCCGTGACTGCAGCATAGAAGGCAGTACCGGAAGCAAACGGATGCAGCGTCTCGTAAACGTGCGTAGCACTCTCGGGAGCCAGATAAGATTCCGCAAAGATACGGGACCATAACATTTCGAAGAGTACCGCCCCCGAACTGACGGCGACCACATTTCCGATGGCCGCCGCCAATTGGGTGCTAGTGATGCGGGCCACGAAGTCCGTCAACTTACTCGAGCGCTCAACTCCGCGGTTGTTGCGGATGATTCCTGCAAACGTTGCTGCGGTTGCCGCAGGCTGCTTGGTGGCCAGGACCAATCCAAAGACCTGGAGCAGCACGAAACTTATGGCATAGTTGGTTCCGGCGGCCAAGCCTTCGATGAACGGCGGCAAGTGGGCATCAACGATGCGCATTTTCAGCGCCGCCGTAATTACGGTGAGCAGTCCGCCGCCGACCGCAGCTCGCCACATCTGCCAATATTCGGTACGGTTGGTCGCAATGTAATGCTCGCCACTGTGGCCAGTGCGCTCCACCATTTTGCGCGCGATCAGGTTTAGGTTTTCGCGGAGTAACGACCTCAGGCTTCGGTCGGATCGTCGCCCTTCGATAAGGTGACCTAAGAGCGTCTGCACTGCCTGAGTTTGCTCGGCCGTCGTCGCGGCGGCCAGCACATCAACCAGGGCCTCCATGCGGAGCAGACGCGCTTCGATTTTCTTAAGGTCGAAGATCAGTTCGACGCTGACACCAGCCGACTCCATGTGACGGTGGACCTGTGCCATCTCTAACCTGCAACCGTCGACGACATCTTTCCAGCCAGCTACGGCTGCCGCCAGATCCGCTTGAGATGTGTGTCCGATCAGGTCTTCCGTGCTCTTGATAAGGCGATAAAAGGGCGATTCGGAGATTCCGCCAGACGTACTGCGGTCCCTCATTTCGGGTTCTAGTCCGATCCCGCTGACACGGGCAGCCAGGAGACGCAGCGCTTCCTGCAAGTCCCGCTGTTGAGGCCTCCAAAAAGTAGGCGAATTGGGCGGCGATAATACGGCGATTAGCCGTTGCAGTAGCTCGGCAGGAGTATCCAGGAAACTGCGGACATCGCGCTCCGATGAATACAGCGTTACTAGTAGCCTCGAGGCGTCCGATTCCGCGCGCGCCGCAGGAATGAATCTGCCGGCGATTCGTTGCGTGATTTCAGATGAAAGACTGTGGTCGGACGGAATGCCGGCTTCCGCGAACAGGGGAATGGAATGCAACTCGGCGAGCAAGCTGCCGAATGACGATTGAAACTTGAGCCGCACTGACTCGTCGGTTTCAAGATATTCCACAAACGCGATCAGGCGGCCCACATTTCGGTGGGAGCGTTTATCCTCGCGAGTCCAGTGGACCAGACGGATTAGCCCGACGTTACGTTCGCCTAGTGTCGTCGCCATGCAGAACTCGTCCACCAGTTGGACCAAGTCCGACGGCACGTCCTTTGATAATGCCGCCCGAGGCTCCTTGAGGTCTCCTGATAGCTCTATCGCTGGCCGATGCATTGCCGTTGATAATATCCGGTTTCACTTACGAAATGGTAGAACAGTAGCTGAGGGAACATTGATCGATTGTTGGTGAATAACCCTGGGTCCCTTGTAAAGTAACTGACTTCCAGATCCCGACTGCGAGGTTTAACTATGCGCCGCCTGCTTCCATTCTTACTGTTGTGCACTTCTGTCGCAGTCGCACAAACCGCAGTTGCACAAACCAAGGACGTAAGCAGCCTCGCTCCCTTTGTAACCGTCAGCGCACCAGTCTTTGTTGTCACGCACGTGCGAATCATCGATGGAACGGGTGCAGCACCGTTGCAAGACCAGGCGATCGTGATTGCAAACGGCAAAATCCAGTCGATGGGGCCAGCCGCAACCATTCAGGTACCCGCTGGCGCGCAGGTCTTCGACCGTGCGGGATACACGATTATCCCGGGCTTAGTCGGAATGCACGACCACCTCTACTACACGGATTCGGCCTCGGTACAACGCGGGGCTGACGGCAAGGTTGGGGAACCGGGGCTTTACATCGCGGAAATTCCTTATACCGCGCCGCGGCTATATCTGGCTGCCGGTGTCACCACCTTGCGCACCACCGGCAGCGTGGAACCCTACACCGATCTCAAGGTCAAGCAGCGCATCGACGCGAACCTGATGCCTGGTCCAAAAATCGATGCGACCGCACCTTACCTTGAAGGTGCGCCGACAGCGTTCGCGCAGATGCACGAACTCACCGGTCCTGACGACGCGAAGCGCCTGGTGGATTACTGGGCCGCCGAGGGAATGACGTCGTACAAGGCTTACATGAACGTCACGCGGGAAGAGTTGGCGGCGGCGATCCAGCAAGCACATGCGCACAATTTCAAGCTAACGGGACATCTCTGCTCGGTGACCTGGCATGAAGCCATCGCCATGGGCATTGACGATCTGGAGCATGGCCCGGTTTTCACCGACACCGACTTTGCGCCCGACAAGAAGCCGGATGTGTGCCCACCAGTGGCCGGCGCACGCGATAGTTGGGCGAAGCTCGACGTCAACGGCCCGCAGGTGCAGGCACTGATCCACGATCTCGTCGCGCATCATGTCGCGGTGACATCCACGCTGCCAGTCTTTGAGGCCTACGTGCCTGGACGGCCGAGATTGCAGCAGAGGGTACTGGATGCCATGTCGTCCGAGTCGGCACAGAGTTATCTCGCTGCGCGTGCCCGCGTACCCATGGACTCACCCATGACCTCTTTGTTCAAGAAAGAGATGGAGTTTGAGCTTGCGTTTGTGAAGGGCGGCGGTCTCTTACTAGCAGGTCCCGACCCGACTGGCAATGGAGCCACGCTTCCTGGGTTCGGCGATCAGCGCGAAATCGAACTGCTGGTCGAGGCCGGGTTCACGCCGGTGGAAGCTATTCGCATCGGGACCGCGAACGGCGCGGCTTATCTTGGTAAGCAGGATCAGATAGGTACTCTCACAAATGGCAAAGACGCGGACTTCGCTCTGATCAAAGGCGATCCGTCGACGAAAATCGAGGACATCGAGAACGTCGAGACGGTGTTGAAGGATGGCATTGGGTACGATTCGAGCAAGCTGATCAATAGCGTACGAGGCCAGGTCGGAATCCGTTAGTGAACGGCATTCGAACGTGGAGCTCCACGGCATCGAGATTCTAAAAATCCCACCCAAGCAGAACCTGGGTGGGATATCTATTTCTAACCACTCACCTGACTTACTGTCCCAGGATTTGGAAGAAGCGAATGATCGACTCGATTCCACGATAGAAGTTCGGAATGTGGAACTTCTCGTTGGGGGCATGCAGATTGTCGTCGGGCAGACCCATGCCCATCATGATGCTGGGAATCTTCAGGTCTTCCTCGAACTGAGTCACGATCGGAATCGACCCGCCCGAGCGAATGTACACGGTATCTTTCCCGAAGATCTCGTGCATGGCTTCCACCGAAGCGCGCGCGTACTTGTTGTCAGTGTTCACCACGCACGCTGGACCCTTGCTGTGCACCTTGATGTTGATCTCGACGCCTTTGGGCGTGAGCTTCTTCACGTACTCGGTGTACTTCTTTAGGATGTCGTCCGGATCTTGCTTAGGCACCAGCCGCATGGAGACTTTGGCCGAGGCGCGCGCTGGAATCACCGTCTTGGCGCCCGGGGCCTGGAAACCTCCGACTATGCCATGTACTTCCAAGGTCGGACGTGCCCAGGTGCGATACATCACCGAATAGCCGGGCTCGCCGGTCAGCACGTTCGATCCTACTTCAGCCTTGCGATAGTCCTCCTCATTGAAGGGGAGGCGGTCCCAGGCTTTCAGTTCGTCGTCTGTCGGCTTCTTTACATCGTCGTAGAAGCCCGGGATGAGGACCTTGCCGTCGGCATCTTTGAGCTTACTGATGATCTCGATTAAACCGAAGATGGCGTTAGGCGCAGCGCCGCCGTACACCCCAGAATGCAAATCGATCTTTGCACCCTGCGCGTGAATCTCGGTATAAAGCAGGCCGCGCAGACCGACGCACAGCGTAGGAAGATCGGGAGCAAATAGCTCGGTATCAGTGACCAAAGCAAAGTCGGCCTTCAGTTTGTCCGAGCCGGCGTTCTTCTTCACGAACGCTTCGATACTCTCGCCGCCCACTTCCTCTTCGCCTTCAATCAGCACCCGGACGTTAATGGGTAGCTTGCCATTGCCCGCTTTGAATAGCGACTCAAAAGCTTTGAGTTGCATCCAGAGCTGGCCCTTGTCATCGACGGCGCCGCGCGCGTAGATGTTCTGATTGCGCTCGGTCGGCTCGAATGGCGGAGTGTGCCACTCGTCCAGCGGCTCGGCGGGCTGTACATCGTAGTGCGCGTAGCACAGCGCCGTCGGCTTGCCAGAGGCGTGCAGCCAGTCGGCGTAAACCAGCGGATGGCCTTCTGTGGAAATGATCTCGACATGCTCGAAGCCCGTGCGCTTCAGATCATTCGCCACCATTTCGGCAGCTTTGCGCACATCATCTTTGTGCTCTTCGGCGGTGCTGACACTGGGGATGCGAAGCAAATCTTTCAACTCGTCAAGAAAGCGTTTTTGGTTCTCACGTGCGTAGGAAACGGCTGCGGATGACATAGGGAAAAAGTTCTCCTTCCAGAATTGGACCAGCTTGCCTGCTACTGCTGGCAAACAGCGGTGGGCAAACTTCAAAGTATATCGCAACGGAGGGCTTGAGTTTCTGCGGTGGCGCAGACAGTAACCCATCCCAGGGGAGGCATTCTTCAAGTCGAAAAAGTTAGCTACTCTTGCCGATGGCAGCCAGGGGAAATGCGCTCAGTCCGCATTGTCCTGCGGTAAACGTAGCGCGTCCCCTAGGGGGACGAGGACGCGCACGGAACGGCCCCTCTGCTTCCGATGTCCTGTTACTTGACGATGTTCTTTCCAAAATTGAACTTGGTTCCCACGGTGACCCGCACGCTGTTACGACCGCCATCCAGTAAATTCGAGAAGAAATTGTAGTGAACAAAATCGGTAGCTACACGAATGCCAAAGTGCGGTGTGGCCTCCCAGGTAACGCCGCCCCCAAAGCCGTAAAACACTACCGTGTCAGAGCTGGACGTCTTCCCGTTCAGAAGGCCGCTGACAATCATTGCTGTTATTGGGTCGGCCGGCTTGGCGGTGAAGTTGGCATGCAGTGCTCCGAGCGCCGGACGTACGAAGAGGGTAAATTTCTTTAGCCTGCGGTAATTGAACTGCGGCCCGGCCTCGTACGTGTACGTCGAAGAGTTGTAGGGAACCTTCAATACGAATCCCGGTGGAAGAAATGGCAGAAACGGCGCTAATTTTGCCTGCGTGGCGGCATTAAGATCGCTCGGTACCAAAGAACTGTGGCCACTGTTGTAGCTGAAATCGCCACCGACCGTCAGCCAACTCTTCCAGTTGTAGCCAAAATCGCCATCGAATCCGCGCTGGGTAAGATTTAACGAAGGTGTGCTGAGATAAGAAAAGGCGGTGAAAGCGCTGAACTGCAGGATGTCGGTTTGTTGTGAGAAACAGGTGAGAGAGGCAAGAAGCACCAATAAAAGCACGAGGGAGAGAGTTCTAGGCCGCATTGCTAAATCTCCTTTTGCTCGCCCCAAGTGGAGCAGGGCGGCCAATTACATGTTTGCAGCGGATCGTAAACCGTGGCGTTCCTTCCCGTCACTGGCCCCGCACCAGCTGCCCTTCAACTTATTGTGCCCCATAGAGTTGCCGCTTCCGCAACAAAGTGGGAATGTTTCGCTGTCTATTCCCGAAATGGTACACGAACGCTTAGGGTCGGCAAAGAACGGTTATCACAACCGCGATGTGATGGGCCTCGTTGGCAAATTTGGAGGAATGTGCTGTAGACATGGAGGGACGTTTGCGAACCTCTCACATGATGGGTGGGTGGCGACGTCGACCAGATGGGGTGTCCTATCGCGAGAGACTGCCGCAACGCGGTTTCGCCTGAACGGTACGGCCGGCAGTATCATCGAGTTCATGCCGAATCGATCTGCCTATGTGGAGCCTCGTTGGCCTGGCATTGTCGCGATGGGGGCCGTCGTAGCCCTTCATTTCTCTTTGCCCGAAATACTGAGCTTTGGACCAAACTGGCTGTTAGTTGCTGTGTTTGCCGTGCTCGCCACGTTTGTCTCGATTTCGCATCACAGGGGGGCTGATCGGATTGCATCCGTGGGCGGGCTGATTCTGATTGCTTCTGTCACCGCCGCGGTGATTACATCGCTCGTTCTGTTAATACGTTTCCTGCCCACCCACAAGGAGTCGCCTCTTCATCTGCTGCAGTCGGCAGCCTCCCTTTGGATCAGCAACGTGCTGGTGTTCGCCGCGTGGTATTGGAAGTTGGACGCCGGAGGCCCTATCCAGCGAGAAAGGACCAAGAGGCACGAGCTGGGTGCATTCCTCTTTCCCCAGATGGCGCTTCATGAGCAATCCCCACTTCGGCCCGACAACTGGCATCCCAGCTTCATCGACTATCTCTTTCTCTCGTTCAACACCAGCACCGCGTTATCTCCGACGGACACCCAGATTCTTTCCCGCTGGGCCAAAGCCTTGATGATGCTGCAATCACTGATTTCCCTAACCATCATCGTGTTGCTGGCAGCACGGGCAGTGAACATTCTGTGAGGCGCGCATGTCCAGGAAGAAATCACCACCCTTCGGGATTCGCTCAGGGAGGCTCCGACACGTAGCCGACGGCGTTTGGTTATATTTCTCTGTGATCTCTGTGCCTCGGTGGTTCGTTTTCATCTCTCGGTGGACTGCACGAGGTAACGTTCAATAGCGGAACCGGTACTTCACCTGCACTGACAACATGCGCGGATCGCCCCAGTGCGTTCCGCCGAAGGTATTGCTGTTGTCCAGTTGGTAGCGATTGTTGGTGATGTTGGTGCCGATTAACCGGACCGTAAAACTCTCGCCAAAGTTTTTCCCCAGCGCCAGATCGAAGGTGTAGTTACTCGGCAGATGAGCGGGCCCATCACCGTTCAGGAATCCCGAGCCATAGTTAAACGTCAGGGCGGCAAAGCTGCGCCAGGGCAGATCGCCCTCGGTGCCGGCAGATAGCGTATTGCGCTGATCGTGATCGAGATAAAAACCTCCGACAGGAGGTGGAGAAAAATCCGTCAGCCCGCCCGTTACCGGTCCGAAGCCTTCAGCTTGTTGGTTGGAGTAAACCAAGTGGGCGTGATAATGACTGAAAATCACGGGCGAGCGAAGCGTTGCTTCGAAACCTTTGATGCGGGCCGCTTGAATAGTAAGAGGCAGGAAGATGTTCGAATTGCCGATGGCGTCGTGGTCAAAAAAGTTTTGCACTCCGGTGTGGAAGTACGTGAGAGTCGTTACCCAGTTGCGCAAGGGAATGGTGACACCGTACTCCTGCTGAATGTCGCGCTCGCCCTTTAATGGAAGAAAAGAAACTCCCTGGCTGGCGGCGTACTGGAGCAGTGGTCCCGACACCGTGTCGAGAGGCGGCGGCTGATAGAAATACGAATAAGCCGCGCGCAAAATCCAATTGAGCTTGGGAATGCGGATGGCCGCTCCCAGGCGTGGATCGGCGGCATTCTCCGTAAGCTCGCCGTCAAAGTGGGTGAGCCGAATTCCTCCAGTCAAGGTCAGCCACGACGTAGCCTTGAACTGATCCTCGAGAAACAGAGCTTCCAGATTTCCTCCGGGATACACGCGCTGGCTGAACTGATCTCCCGAACCATTGTTTGCGATCACCGAAAAGAAGGTGTTGTCCTGCTGCGCGAAGGCGTAGATTCCGACGCGCGCATTGTTTCGCGTATTGATGGCCGACAATGTTACCTGACCTCCTTCGTAATTGGAGGCTCGATTGTCAGTGGCGATGGGGACGTCGTTGGGTCCTCCTTCATAGGCGGCGCGGTTGAAGTGGTAAAACGGCGACGCAATGAGCATGAGGCCTGGAGAATATGTATGGACCCAAGTGGCCGTGCCGAAAACGTCCTGTTCGCGCTCGCGATCGTTGATACCTGCAGCCTGCATGCCGGGATCGTTCGGAACCTGGTAGTAGTTGAGGCGAAGGCCAGCGTCGAAACGAAACTGATCTTTGGAACTCGCATTGTAGATGAGTGAGGTAAATGCGCCGCCACCATCTGCTTGGTTGTGCAGATTAACACTGGTCGGCGGCTCCAGACCCCAGTCCGTATTGTTGCCACTGACGCTGACGTAGTACGCGAACTTCGCGGTATGGTCACCGAAGCTCAGCCAGTCGTCGGTTTGGTTGTATGTGCCGTAGCTTACTATCAGCTCCGCTTCCCGGTTGCGTTCAAAGCCATTGTTAGGAGCGACGTTGAAGACGCCGTAAGTCCGATCGCCGTACTCAGCCGCGTAGCTGCCGGTCTCGGCCTGCAAGTAGGAGACATCCTTGGGATTGAACTGAAGCCCGATATTTGAGGCAATGTTGGTATTTGGAACTGGTACGCCATCGATCGCCCATGTCACCTGATGTCCGCCGCGAACGTGGAGTTGATCGTGGACCATGTACGCCCCGGGAACAAATTCCGTAATGATTTTGAAACTGTTGCTCGAATCCACTCCCGCGTAGCGCGAGATCTGTTTCTGGTCGATCATTATGTCTCGGCGGGGCGAGTCTGGATCCAGGTCCTCCGGCGCCGCGGTGACTGTGACTTTCTCCTGTGCTGCGGTGATCGCGAGCTGGTAATGCAAAATTGGTGCACTGCCGGAGACGACAAGCAGCACCTGCTCTTGAGAAGCGAACCCGGCCGCTTCAACCGTGACGGTGTACTTGCCGAGGGGGATGGCGTCGAAGTGGAACTCTCCATCGGTTCCAGTCTCCGCGGTCAATGAAAAGTCAGAGTCGCTGGCTTTGAGCGTGGCGTGCGCTCCGGTAACCGGGTGGTGCTGCGGATCATGTACCACGCCTCGCACGTTGCCGAACACCGTCGCTGCCAACGGCGGGACGGCCGTAACCAGGAATGCGCCGATCAGGAGCATGACCGCGGCTGTCTTTAGATGCAAATTCGTTCTCTCACCGAATAGCTGTTAGCTGTTTGAAACTAGAAAGCGTGGCGTGGCCTTCACGCGAACACCATGGCGCTAAGCATTGAATTCAGCGCATGCGCGGAGTCTGCTGCATCGTGAGCAGGGCCTGGCTTTCGAGTTCGTCGAGAGGGAAAGGACTACAGGGCGGGAGGACCACGCTTCTGGGCATTGCCGCAGACGAGCAACGCGACATGGGGGGATTCTGGTGGTGCTGAGTTCTCGCACCGCAAGCTGATTGTCAAAGTAGCAGTTACGGCGCGAAGAGGCGTCGAATGCGAGGTCAGCGCGAAGCCGTGGTACGGGCAACCGGCCGCTATCGTCCGGAAGCCGTCGCCTTGGGGAAGTATCCCGCAATGGTGCTTCCCAGAACGGCGGCAGCAGGCAGGAACACCGGCGTCATGTGCCAAAACCACGGGCAGAGCCAGGCCAGCGCAAATCAACACGAGCAGCAGACTGGCAGCAAGACGGCGCATGAGCAGAAGGATTCTACTACATCACACCTGTTTGTGATGACGGCGAGGACTCGCCGGAGAGACAAGCTAACATCGCTTCCTGTTTCCTCACACGCTACAATTCAGGCGGGAGAAATTTCTTGCGCTATTTCATTCTGCTTCTCGCCATCGCGGGCATGGTGGTTTCGGCGCTGGCCTTGAAGGTCCACTACGACACCGGTTCGGAGCCGTGCAGCATCAATGACAAATGGGACTGCGGGGTGGTAAATCACAGCCCGTACGCCATGATTCGCGGAGTACCGGTGGCAGCCATCGGTATTGCCGGCTATCTGCTGATAGGCACTCTAGGATTCATGCGGCGACGCGGTCTGCTCCTTGTTTGCGTTCTGATCGAATTGGGCTTCGCCCTGTACTTGACCAACATCGAGGCCCACGTTCTGCAGGTGTGGTGTCTGTATTGCGTCATATCGCAAGGGATTATTGCCGTGATCACGGTGCTCGCGCTGGTGTGGGTGTGGATGGGGTGGGCGAAACCTCGAACTTCTGCCATGTAATTCCGTTCCGCGAGTGCTGCGCAACCGCGGGAGCTATATGATGTCTACTTCGACCGATTCGTCCTACTGCTGTTCGCTTTCGTGTGCTGAACCAGTGCAATCCTCATTATGGAAATGACCCACATCTTCGGTTTGCTGGCCGCTTTGCTGATGTTGGCTTACGTTGCTAACCGGCTGTCGCGTTTGACCCGTGTACCCGATCTGATTGTTTTGCTGCTGATTGGCGTGACGTTAGGGCCGATTCTCCACTGGGTCCCGTCCGCTTCCTTCCAGGGCGTTATCGATGTTTTCGGAACACTGGCGCTTATCCTCATTCTTTTTTCCGGCGGAGTGGAACTTAGGTTGCGGCAAGCGGCCCGCCATGCTCCCGCTGCTTTGTTGTTGATGGTCCTGAGCTACGGATTGAGCCTGGGATTGATTGCCCTGATGGGCAGGGCGTTGCTGCACCTGCAGTGGAGCGATTGCATACTTCTGGGTGCTGCTCTTGGGTGTACCAGCGGAACCATCGTCATACCCGCGCTGGAGCAGATTACTGCTGCTCCGCCGGTGAAGATCGCCTTGACTTTGGAATCCACCTTGGGCGAGGTGATCGCCGTCCTGCTCATCGGCAGCTTGTTGGAAACGGGAGTAAGCCAGTCGCTGGTGTTCGGCGTGGCCGCCAACTTCTCCCATCACATCGTGATCGCCTTGCTCTTAGGCGTGGTAGCCGGGGCTATTTGGTCGAAGCTGTGGCCCATGCTAGCTAATCAACCGAACACTACCATTCTGAACTTGGGAGTGGTGTTCGGCGTGTTCGCGCTTGCCCGCTACTTCGGGGGCAGCGGGCTGCTGGCGGTTTTGGTTTTTGGCGTCACCCTGGCCAATTTGCCTCGCACTCCCCATACGACTCGACAGGGCGCGCGCCTGCTTGCCTTCCATGCCGAACTTAGTTTTCTGGTGCGATCGTTCTTCTTCGTCCTCCTGGGGATTGTTGCCGAGTTCGTGAGCCGAAAATATTTCCTTCCCATTGCCGGTATTCTGGTGGCTTTACTGTTGGCCCGCTTCCTCGCCCTGCAGGGCAGCCGATGGGCGGTACGAGACGTAACGCGCGGGCAGACGGAGTTATTGTTCTGGATGCTGCCACGCGGCTTAGTGACCGCGGTGCTCGCGCTGGAGATTGTCAGCGCTCGCGGACAGGTGTTTGCCTTCTTGCCGGCAATGGCGTTCACCGTCATCCTGGTGACTAACTTGTTTGTGGTGGTCGGAGCCGTGAGATCGGCGAAGATCTCCGCGCTCGCGCCGTCTCCGGCTGCGAGGCCGTTCGTGATGGAAGAGTTGAAACCGCTGCCGATTGATGTGCCTACTCTTGCCGATGCCGGCCAGGGCGAAAAATGAAGAGTCATGCCGCTTCACTCTTAGCGGAGCTGGAAGCCTCGAAGCTTAACTACGGACCTGGCGCTGCTGCGAGAATCGAGAAGCTGCTGGCTTCGATGCACGATGTTCAATTCGACAGCGCTGAATCGCTGATCCGATTCCATGATGCCCTCCTGTTCCTGCGTGCCTTTCCGCAAAGTCGCAAGATTGTGCAACAGACTGAGCAGTTGCTAAGCGGCATCGTGCGCCAAGTGGAGAGACTTCAGTCTTCGGGCGCCGACATGGGGCCATTCGATGATGAGCAGTTCTCCGGCATTGCGGGCACGGCGATTAACGACACCTTCACCTATGACGTCGCGTGCTGGCTCGTACAGCATTATCGGCAACAGCTAAGCGTCGAGTGGGACTTCGACGAGCAAGGCCGTCAAATGGGGGTGACGTTACCGCGTTTCGCTCCACTGCTCGCAGACGATTCGCTTGTCGAAGCCGACACGCCTTTCCTTGACTGGATGGCGAACTCCGCAGGCGGCGCCGAGAAAATACTGCCATGGCTGTTGCGGCGCGTCGCCAGTACGCCTCTTAGCAGTTTGGAGAAAACATCGCTCTACGATTCGTTGGCGGTCAGCATCTCGTGGAGGTTGGGTGATTCCGCGGCCAGCCGAACTCTCGCCCGCCGAAGCGTGTCGCCGATCTTCTATCATCGGCAGCCACTGCTGCGTCGCAATCAGATATCGTTGGCTGCCGAGCTGAGTTCGCCTCCGCTGCCGTTCCGCAAGCTTTCACGGCGCGAGGGTGAAGAAGTTTTGGACCTTACGCGCACAGCCCTTACCGTTCGCTACCGCGAGCTCTACGGTACAACTCGTGGCGATCCGAATCGCCTGTTTCAGGCGGACGTAGGACGAGGTGTGCAGATTTTCCTCTGGGGGTTGCCGCCCGATCGGCGCCTGCCGTTGCGCGCCTACCATGCGGGTCTAACGATTAAGAACGGAGTTCCCATCAATTACATCGAGGGAATTTCTCTGTTTGACTGGATGGAGGTTGGGTTTAACACCTTCTACGCTTACCGCGATGGCGAGACAGCCTGGGTTTATTCCAAAGTTCTTCATTTCTTGCATCAGCTGACCGGCGTCACCTGTTTTTCCGTATATCCGTATCAGCTTGGCCATGAGAACGAAGAGGCCATCAAGTCGGGGGCCTTCTGGTTCTACCGCAAGCTGGGGTTTCGCCCCGGACATCCGGAGCTGCTTGCGATCACCAGGCAAGAAGAAGCGAAGATGGCCCGCGACCCGGCGCATCGGACCTCTGCGCGAACGCTGCGAAAGTTGGCAGCAGAGCATGTCTTTTATGAGTTTGGCGAGGGACCGCGCGGCCAGTGGGACACCTTCTCAGCCAGAAGGATTGGGCTGGCCGTGCAGGAACGGATGGCCAAAGAATTCGAGGGTGATCCTGAAAGAATGGGGCGGGTCGTGAGGAAGAAGCTATCTCAAGATTTGCGGGAGGATATTGAAAGTTGGGGTCCACTCGAACAGTCCGCGTTTGATAGTTTCGCGTCAGTTTTGTCGATGGCTCCTGAGGTCGCGCAATGGATGCCTTCGCAGAAGCAGTCATTGGTGGACATTATCCGGGTCAAAGTGTCGGCGGATGAGAGGAAGTATCTCCGCCTGCTCCAGCAGCATCAGGCGTTGAAGGAGATCATCTTACGATTGGGATCGGAGTGGGTGGCGGCTAAGGAAGCTGTCGAAAAAGCCAGAAGAGCAGATCCCTCGCGGGCTGAAGCCCGCTCTTGACGAAAAAAACAAAGACTTATCGGCGCACCTAAAGGTGCGCCCCTTCAAAAATCGCCTGTCAGCTGTCGCTCGTCATCATGAAGAGCGGCTTGTCTTCAAAACTCTTGTAGTAGGGTCGTAGTCTTTCCGTGTTGTACTGTTCCTTTACGTTGACCACTTTTTTCGAGGCTACGACCGCATCAATTGGCACATTGCTGTAGCGGCCATTTCTTAGTACAACCAGCCGGCCGTGCGTCTGCTTCAACAGCAGATCGAGAGCAAGATTTCCGTAGGCCATGGGAACGATGGAGTCAATTGCGTCGGGATCGCCACAGCGGACCAAGTAGCCCAGGTTCTGGCTGATAGTGTCGAGCGCCTTGCCGTTGTTGTATCGGGGAGAAAGCTCCTTCAGCTTGTCGGAAACCAGGTCGCCAATCCCGCCCAGTTTCTTGTGGCCGAAGGCGTCCGCAGTGTCGCGAGCGAAGATCATTTCACCGCTTTCGAACATCGCTCCTTCTGAGATCAACACCACCGCATACCGGCTCGGATTCTTGTGCCGGTCGGCAATCAGCAACTCGGCCAGACGTTCCATGTTGAATTTGTGTTCAGGAATTACGCAGCGATTAGCTGCGCCCGCCATGGTCGGCACCATCGCGGTAAAACCCGCATAGCGGCCGAAGACTTCGAGCACCAGTAACCGCTCGTGGGACCCTGCGGAGGTTCGCAGCCGGTGCGTCATCTCGATGGTGCGCGTGACGCATGTGCTGAAGCCAATGCAATAGTCGGTGCCCGGCACATCGTTGTCCATGGTTTTGGGGATGGCGACAACCTTGACCCCTTCCTTGTGCAGCCGAACCCCGTAACTCAGCGTGTCATCGCCACCGATGGGGATCAGGTTGTCGATTCCGAGCCAGTCGAGGTTCTTGAGCACTTCCGGCGTGAGATCGTTCAACTCTGCGGCATAGGAGTCCTGCAGGTGAGCTGGAACGGCGGCTCGCCGCACCCGCCCCGGGTTGGTGCGGGAGGTATGCAGGAACGTTCCGCCAGTGCGCCCTGCACGGTTCACCAGTTCTTCAGTAAGACTTTGGAAGTTGTCGCTGTTGTCGTAGTCCTCTTCCCGGACCATATCGACCAGGCTGGCCCAGCCGCGCCGCAAGCCGATAACCTCGTAGCCTTCGCGCAAGGCCCTGATCGTGACCGCCCGGATGGCCGGATTCAAGCCCGGTACATCGCCACCTCCGGTGAGAATGCCGATGACGCCCTTCTTTGTGTTCACATTAGCCATAAGAATTGCCTTCAGTATGAAGTTTCGTTACAGCGTAAGCCTACGGACAGTCTAGTCGCTGGGTCGCAATTGCGCAGGACAATCCGTGCAACGACGTCGCGGCGCCGATCGCGGGCGCATCATGAGCCGGGAGGCTACACTATGATCCATGCTGCAAACCCACAAGAAAGCAATGGCTGCGATCAAGGATGCGCGGCAACGGGTGGAGAAGGCAACCCGTGAGCGCGACAAAGCGAAAGCGAAGTTGAAGGAAGTCGAGGCTCGGCTGGCATTGGAGAGGGACCGGCTTAAGAAGAGTCAGGAGCAATTGGAAAGTTAGGAATCCGGCAGCCCTGGCACTCTGATGGTGGCCGCCAGGCGGTGCTGCTTTCCGGGCGCGACTTCCACGGCGTAATCCAGCACATTGCTGGCTTCGACGCAGAACATCTGGGTCCACTCGTCATCGCCGAGGTCTGGCAGAGCGCGTCGCTCCTTCGACCCAGGGATTCCATACCACCGTGGTGCGCGAGTTTTCTTTCGCGATGTGAATGCGGCGGCGCAAAACCGGATCTTCCAACACCACTTCGGGTTTGGCGGTCAGGTAGGCGCGGTCGGTTTGGGAGGAGATCACGACGTCCCCATCCTGCACTTTTTCTCGGTTGGCATCGGTGTTGTCGAGGTAATGAACCTTATCCAGGCCATGCAAACGAGCTTCCTGAACATGTCCCACTCTGTGGTAGGAATGCAAGGCCTCCTGAAAGCGCGCGGTCGTAGTTCCTTTGTTGGCCAGCTCAAGCTCGAGGCGCAATTCCGATCCGAATGTCGCACGATACACGAGACGAAAGTCTGCCGGCCACCAACGCTTCGTGCTGTCGTCGCTTTCGGTGAACATGCTGACTGAAATCGCATTTCCGTGCTGCGCGATGGCCTCAAGCTCCCAAGATTTTGTGCGGACAAATCCATGGGCGGGGGCATGGGGATCGTCGGACTTCGCCCGAAACCAGGGAAAGCAAATGGGGACGCCTCCGCGAATGGCTTGGCCGTCTTCCCATCGCGATTGTGAGCTGAGAAAGAAAACCTCCTCGGCGCCGGCGGGCTTCCATGAAGTGACTTGTGCGCCGTGCAAATACATCTCTCCAGCGGCAGCAGGAGATGTGATCGACACCTTCGGCAGTCCCCCGTTACCGGCGACAACTTCAGCCAGGCCAGGAATTCCAAAGCGACGATTTAGTTCGGTTATTTGGCTCGCATTAGCCATGTAATTATTTCCAACGATGCCGCGCCACTTGACGCTAACGGCCCCAGCAAAGACTTCGCTTAGAGGCTCATTCGTCGGGCATTCCACGCTTTGGCGCCAATTCCCGGATCTGGACAGAAAGGCGCGCTACTCAGACTATAATAGCCGCTAACTAGGATTGAATTGCGCGGCTTCTGCTGAGCACTGCCCGGACGCGATCGAGCAGATCCATCATTGCTCCGTTTTTCCCGCATTCGTCTCCACCATGCGATTTTGCGGCAGAACCGCTACAAAAATTTACCAGTTGTAGGTTTGAGCCGGGGCTGATAATTTTCCAGCGCGGCAAATTTGAGGAGAAAACGATGAAGGCGACCCAACTGCTTCATGATCTGGGCCAGAGTCTGTGGCTGGACAATATCACGCGCGACCTGCTGGATAGCGGCACGCTCAAGCGCTACATCGACGAACTGTCGGTGACTGGACTCACATCAAATCCCACCATCTTCGATCATGCCATCAAGAACAGCGCTTCCTATGATCCGGCGATCCGCCAGAAACTGAGTCAGGGCAAATCGGGCGAAGGGCTGTTCTTTGAGCTGGCCATCGAAGACCTTACCCGGGCCGCACAGTTGTTCCGGCCGATCCATGAGCAAACCAAAGGTGTGGACGGTTGGGTATCGCTGGAGGTGTCGCCCCTGCTCGCTTATGACACCAGCAGCACCCTCGCTGCGGCCAAGGAGCTGCATGCCCGGGCGGGACAGCCCAACCTTTTCATCAAGATTCCTGGTACCAAGCAGGGCCTGCCGGCGATTGAAGAAGCGATCTTCGCCGGGGTTTCGATCAATGTGACGCTGCTATTTTCGCGGGAGCATTACCTGGCAGCCGCTGAGGCGTACCTGCGCGGCATCGAGCGGCGCGTCGCGGCCGGCTTGCCGACCAATGTGGGATCGGTGGCGTCGGTATTTATCAGCCGATGGGACGTTGCCGTCGCGAAAAAGGTGGCCGCCGAATTACTCGACCGTTTGGGGATTGCGATCGCCAAGCGCACGTACAAGGCATATCGGGAATTTCTCGCCTCGCCGCGGGTGCAGGCGATCGCGAAAGCCGGGTTCAACCCGCAGCGGCTGTTGTGGGCGAGCACAGGCACCAAGGACCCCAAGGCTTCCGATGTCCTGTACATCAAGTCGCTGGCCGCTCCGAATACGGTGAACACCATGCCGGAAGAGACGTTGAAGGCGCTGGCCGACCACGGTGATATCGGCGGGGTGTTGCCTGCCGATGGCGGCGACTGCGAGCAGGTGCTCGCGCAATTTGCCAAGGCGGGTGTCGATATCGACGCGCTGGGCGCGCAACTGCAGGAAGAAGGGGCGAAGTCATTCGACGACTCCTGGAAGGAATTGCTGGGGGTGATCGCCTCGAAGAGTGCGGCCATCGCGAAAGGGGCGTCGTAATGGACGTGCTCGCCGTGGATGTTGGCGGTACCCACGTCAAGATTCTCGCCACGGGTCAGGACGTTCCGCAGAAGTTTGTCTCGGGGCCGACGATGACTCCGCAACAGATGGTCACGGAGGCCAAGAAGCTGGCCAAGGACTGGAAGTACGACGTGGTATCGATTGGTTATCCCGGGGTGGTGACGCAGGGGCGTCCGATCTCAGAGCCGCATAACTTGGCGTCGGGATGGGTTGGGTTTGACTTCGAAAAGGAATTTGGGGCCCGGTGAAGGTGATTAATGACGCGGCCATGCAGGCCCTCGGCAGCTACATAAAAGGGCGGATGCTGTTTCTTGGACTGGGAACCGGCCTAGGTTCCACGATGATTGTGGATAAACACGTGGAGCCTATGGAGCTGGCCCACCTGCCTTACAAGCGAGGAACCTACGAGGACTACGTTGGCTTGCGTGGACTCGATCGAATGGGCAAGAAAAAGTGGGAGCGCCACGTTTTTGACGTGGTGGCCCGCATCTCTGCCGCCTTGGAGCCTAACGACATTGTGCTCGGCGGAGGCAACGTCAAGAAGCTGAAAGAGCTGCCTCCTGGTTGCCGGGCGGGCAACAACGCAAATGCTTTTCTCGGCGGGTTCCGCTTGTGGGGCGATGGCGTTGAACATATGCCTGACAGCGTCGCCCCAACTGCTCCCGCTTCGGCTGTTAAAGCGGAAGACTTGCCGCGGCACGGCAAGAAGAAGCACAAGACGCACAGCAAGAAGAAGACCAAGAAGGCAGCAAAAGCAAAAGGAGAATGAAACATGGCAGGACGCCTGAAATCGCTCACCCGACGGCCCGCATGGAAGGCCTTGGGTGCCCACCACAAGACGATGCGCGACACGCAACTAAAGCAGTTGTTTGCGGATGATCCCAAGCGTGGCGAGCGTTTTACGGCCGAGGCCGTGGGGCTGTTCCTGGACTACTCGAAGAACCGCATCACCGACGAAACCCTGAAGCTACTGCTGCAGTTGGCGGAAGAGTCGGGACTGCGCGAACACATTGATGCCATGTTCCGGGGAGACAAGATCAACGTGTCCGAGAAGCGGGCGGTGCTGCACGTCGCACTGCGCGCCCCCAAGGGAGAGAAGATTGTTGTCGACCGCCAGGATGTAGTTCCGGCAGTGCATGCTGTGCTGGACAAGATGGCTGCCTTCTGCGATCGGGTGCGCAGCGGCGACTGGAAGGGCCATACCGGCAAACCTATTCGCAACATTATCAACATCGGCATTGGCGGCTCTGATCTCGGTCCGGTCATGGCGTACGAAGCGCTCCGACACTACAGCAGGCGCGACATGACCTTCCACTTTGTGTCGAACGTGGATGGCACGGATTTCGCCGAGGCGGTGCGCGATCTCGATGCCGCTGAGACGCTGTTCATCATCTCATCGAAAACCTTTACTACGCTGGAGACCATGACCAACGCACACACCGCGCGCGATTGGTCCCTAGCGGGACTCGGTGGTGATGAGACGGCGATCGCCAAGCACTTTGTCGCGGTATCGACCAACGCGGCGGAGGTGAGCAAGTTCGGCATCGATACCGCAAATATGTTCGAGTTCTGGGACTGGGTGGGCGGACGCTACTCGATGGACTCGGCGATCGGCCTTTCGACCATGATGGCGGTCGGCCCGGAGAATTTCCGCGCCATGCTGAGCGGCTTTCATCAGATGGACGAGCACTTTCGGACGACGCCGTTCGAACGCAACTTGCCAGTGCTGCTGGGACTGCTGGCGGTCTGGTACAACGACTTTTTCGGGGCGCAGACGGTAGCCGTGCTGCCATACGAACAATATCTGAAGCGCTTTCCGGCTTATCTTCAGCAGCTCACGATGGAGAGCAACGGCAAGCACGTGACGCTGGCCGGCAAGGAAGTCAATTACGATACCGGGCCGATTTACTGGGGGGAGCCCGGCACCAACGGGCAGCACTCGTTCTACCAGTTGATTCACCAGGGGACAAGGCTTATCCCCTGTGATTTCATAGGATTCTACAAGACTCTTAATCCCCTTGGTCAACACCACACGCTGCTGATGTCCAACGTTTTCGCGCAAGCCGAAGCGCTGGCGTTCGGCAAGACTCCGGAGCAAGTGAAAGCCGAAGGCACGCCGGATTGGCTGGTGCCGCACCGCGTGTTCGAAGGAAACCGTCCCTCGAACATAATCCTGGCAGACCAACTCACTCCAGAGAATTTGGGCAAGCTGGTCGCGCTTTATGAGCACTCGGTATTTACGCAAGGCACGATCTGGAGCATTGATTCATTTGACCAGTGGGGAGTGGAATTGGGTAAAGTGCTGGCCAAGAAAATCATCGGCGAACTGGAGAGCAAGACCGAACCGGAGCTGGCACACGACAGTTCCACCAACAGCCTGATCCGGCGCTACCGGCAAAACATGTAAAGCTTCAACTAAAGCTTCAACTAATATCTGAAACAAAGGGAGTGAGCTATGCAACTGGGAATGGTAGGTCTGGGAAGAATGGGCGCCAACATGGTTAGGCGGCTCATGAAAGCGGGCCACGAATGCGTGGTCTTCGATATGTTCCCCAAGTCGGTGGAAGAGCTGGTGAAAGAAAAGGCTGTGGGGTCGTCTTCGCTGAAAGATTTTGCGAGCAAACTGACCAAGCCGCGCGCCGTCTGGCTAATGATCCCCGCGGCCGTAGTGGACGAGACCATCGCCGGTATCGTGCCGTATCTTGAAGCCGGTGACATCCTCATCGATGGTGGCAATTCCTATTACATCGACGATATCCGCCGCGCAAATCAGCTCGCGCCGAAGGGCATCCACTACGTGGACGTCGGTACCAGCGGAGGCGTCTGGGGTCTGGAGCGCGGGTATTGCATGATGATTGGCGGCCCGGACTCTGCCGTTCAACACCTCGATCCAATCTTCAAAACCATTGCTCCAGGTATCGGCGACATTCCGCGGACGCCGGGACGCGAGAAGATGGGCGGGACAGCCGAACAGGGCTATCTGCACTGCGGGCCAAACGGTGGCGGGCACTTCGTCAAAATGGTGCACAACGGAATCGAGTACGGAATCATGGCGGCTTACGCCGAGGGGCTCAACATTATTCGCTCGGCCAATGTGGGCAAGCAGACCCATGCGGCTGACGCCGAGACGACTCCCTTGCGCGATCCCGAACACTACCAGTACGACTTCAACCTGACCGACATTACCGAGGTGTGGAGGCGAGGCAGCGTGATCGCTTCCTGGCTGCTGGATCTCACCGCAACGGCTCTGGCTGGAGATCCTCAGCTCTCGAAGTTCGCCGGACGGGTGTCGGATTCAGGCGAGGGCCGTTGGACCATCAAGGCGTCGATCGACGAGGCTGTGCCGAGTCCGGTCCTTACCACCGCACTGTACGAGCGCTTTAGCTCGCGCGGCGAAGCCGACTTCGCAGACAAACTTTTGTCGGCTATGCGTTATGAGTTCGGCGGACACCTGGAAAAAGCGGCAGGGAAGTGAGGCCACACCATGAGTAATATCCAATCCGATGCTCTGGTTTTCTTCGGCGCGACCGGGGACCTGGCGCACAAGAAAGTCTTCCCGGCGCTGCAGGCGATGGTCAAACGTGGCCACCTCAATGTGCCGATCATTGGCGTCGCCAAGGCCGGCTGGAACCTTGACCAATTGAAAGCGCGCGCCCATGACAGCCTCACCCAATTCGGCGGAGTCGATCCCGCGGCGTGGGAGAAGCTGAGCAGCTTACTGCGCTACGTTGACGGCGATTACCTCGACATAGCGACGTTTCAAGCCGTTCGTAAAGAACTCGGCTCAGCGGAGCATCCGGCCCACTACCTGGCGATCCCGCCCATGCTGTTTGAAAAAGTGGTGGAGCAGTTGATGAAGTCGGGCTGCGCCAAAGGCGCACGCGTCATCATCGAGAAACCCTTCGGCCACGATCTTGCCTCGGCGCAGGAACTGAATCGAATTCTGCTCAGCGCGTTCCCAGAGAATCGTCTATCTTCCGCATCGACCATTACCTGGGCAAGGCGCCCGTCCACAACATCACCATCTTTCGTTTCGCCAATGCTTTCATGGAGCCGTTCTGGAACCGCCACTACATCGAGAGCGTGCAGTTCACCATGGCGGAAGATTTCGGCGTGGAGGGCCGGGGCGCATTCTATGATCAGACCGGCGCCATTCGCGACGTAATCCAGAACCACCTCTTTCAGGTGATGTGCAACCTGGCCATGGAGCCTACCGTCAGAAACGACAGCGAGTCGGTTCGCGATGAGAAGGCCAAGGTGCTGAAGGCGATTCCTCCGATTGACACGAAGGACGTTGTTCGCGGCCAGTTCCGTGGCTATCTCAAAGAAAAAGGGGTCGCAGCCGACTCCAAGGTGGAAACCTTTGCGGCCGTTCGGCTCGAGATCGATTCGTGGCGCTGGAAGGGCGTGCCTTTTTATATCCGGGCAGGGAAGTGTCTGCCGGAGACTGCGACCGAGGTCATCGCGCGCTTCCGCAAACCTCCGACGATGATTCCTGAGAGCGAGGTGCTGACGAACTACATGCGTTTCCGCGTTAGTCCTGAGGTGACGATCGCGCTGGGTATGGCGGTTCCGTCACCAAAGAATGATCAGGTGGGCACAATGACGGAGATGCTGGCCAGCCGTACTCCCAAGCCCGGCGAAATGGAAGCTTATGAGCGGCTGCTTGGCGACGCCATGGCTGGAGACTCTACGCAGTTCGCGCGTCAAGATTATGTGGAAGAGGCGTGGAGGATTGTCGATCCGATGCTGAAGGCGACCACTCCGGTGTATGAGTACGATCCGGATACCTGGGGGCCGAGTCAGGTTACCCAGGTTACACCGCCGGGTGGCTGGCAGAATCCCGCATCGACCGAAGCGGAGCCGTTGGCAGCTCCGGCGAAAGCCGGGTGACGGATACATCGGACCAAGGAAGCGGGAAAGACACAGCAGAGTTCCTCGGGGCTGTAGCCCCTGGGAATGACAAAAATAATGGGTTTGTGACGGCGCACCTGAAGGTGCGCCCCTTCAAAGCGAGCACAATCGAGTTTTCAGTTGCCTGTGAAGCCGTGCCCTTTTACAAACCCATTTTTGAAGCATGCTCTAGCGAACGGGAGAAAGCTGAATGAAGCTGGAAGTATTTGAGGATGACGCTGCCGTAGCAAAAGCCGCGGCAGCGACGATTGCGGCGGATGCTCGCGCCGCTGTTGCTGCTCGCGGACGCTTCATCATGGCGGTCAGTGGCGGCAAGACGCCGTGGATCATGTTGCGCGCGTTGGCGAACGAAGAAGTTCCGTGGAAAGACGTACATGTCTTCCAGGTCGATGAGCGCATCGCGCCAGCGGGAGACCCGGATCGAAACCTTACACATCTGCGCGCAAGCCTGCTAGAACATGCGGCGCTGCCTCCGCAACAGATCTATGCCATGCCGGTGGAATCCGCCGACATAGAAGTGGCTGCCAAACAATATGCGAAAACGCTCGAGCAGGTCGCCGGTTCGCCGCCGGTGCTGGACCTGGCGCACCTGGGTATGGGACCTGACGGACATACCGCCTCTCTGGTTCCCAATGATCCTGTTCTCAATGTGGAGGATGCGGACGTAGGTCTGACGGGTGTGTACATGGGAAGACGCCGCATGACGCTGACCTATCCTGTCCTGAATCGTTCGCGGCGCATCCTATGGCTGATGACGGGTGCCGAGAAGGTTGCGATGCTACCGCGTTTGCTCGAAGGCGACACCACAATTCCTTCCGGACGCATCAGTCGCGACCAGGCCGTGGTGATCGCCGACCAGGCGGCCGCAGCGAACGTGCCCGCGAAATACCGGACCTCGTAGCCGAATGTCGGGTGAATCAAACGGACAGGTAACGATCTCTCCTCTGGCAGGCAAGCCGGCGCCGAAGGAGATGCTGGTCGATGTTGCGCGACTCGAACGGGAATACTTTCGAGCGTAAGCCCGACCTAGAGCGATCCCACCCAGATGGTCAGCTTCGGGACCAGCGGTCATCGAGGCTCGTCCCTAACCGCGACCTTCACCGAAGCGCACATCCTGGCCATCACTCAAGCCATTTGCGATTACCGCCGCAGCCATGGGATCGACGGCCCGCTCTACATGGGCAAGGACACACATGCGCTGTCGGCGCCAGCGCAGCGCACAGCCCTTGAAGTACTGGCCGCAAACAACGTTGATACGATAATCCAGCAAGACGACGGTGTAACGCCGACGCCTGTCATTTCTCGCGCTATTCTGGTTTACAACCGCGGCCGTAAACAGAATTTCGCGGACGGTATTGTCATCACGCCATCACACAATCCACCAGAAGACGGCGGCTTCAAATACAACCCAACCAATGGCGGCCCCGCCGATACAGACATCACAGATTGGGTCGAGAACCGCGCCAACGACTTGCTCCGGGCTTCGAATGCCGGTGTGAAGCGTATACCCTACTCGGCTGCCCTCAAAGCTGCCACGACGCATCAGGAAGATTTCGTACTGCCCTACGTCGAAGACTTGCGCAAGGTCATCGACATGGAGGCCATTCGGTCGGCGGGACTGAAGTTGGGTGTCGATCCGCTGGGCGGTGCTGCGGAGCCTTACTGGGAGCCGATCAATTCGGTGTATGGATTGAGCATTACGGTGGTGAATCCGAAGATTGATCCAACGTTCGCATTCATGACCGTGGACCACGACGGGAAAATTCGCATGGACTGCTCCAGTCCATACGCAATGGCTGGACTCGTCGGACTCAAAGACAAGTACCAGCTCGCCTTTGCCAACGATCCTGACGCGGATCGGCACGGCATCGTGACGCCCTCGGCAGGATTGATGAATCCGAACCACTATTTGGCGGTTGCTATTCAATATCTGCTCACGAATCGCGAGAGTTGGGCAAAGAACGTTGTAGTTGGCAAGACTCTTGTCAGCAGCAGCATGATCGATCGCGTGGTAAAAAAGCTCGGCCGCCGCCTATGTGAAACGCCGGTGGGGTTCAAATGGTTTGCGCCTGGGCTGTTCGACGGTTCGTTCTGCTTCGGTGGAGAAGAGAGCGCCGGTGCGAGCTTCCTGCGCCGAGACGCCACCGTGTGGACCACCGACAAGGACGGCCTGATCATGGCCTTGCTGGCGGCTGAAATCACTGCCCGCACGGGAAAAGATCCCGGCGAGCACTATCGCGACCTGACCGCGGAATTTGGCTCGCCGCTGTACACGCGCATTGATGCACCGGCTACACCCGAACAGAAGGCGAAATTGGGGAAGCTTTCGCCTGAGTCGGTGAAAGAATTGAACCTGGCCGGTGAACCGATCGTTGCGAAGCTTACGCGCGCGCCGGGCAACAATGCGCCGATCGGTGGGCTTAAGGTTGTCGCTGACAGTGGCTGGTTCGCTGCGAGGCCGTCCGGGACCGAAAATGTTTACAAGATCTACGCGGAGAGCTTCAGGAACCAAGCCCATCTCGACGCGGTTGTTGCCGAAGCGCAGCAGATCGTGAATAACGCCCTCATGTGATCTGGGAGATATCCCGAGGAGAAGCGGCCTCAAGCGGACCTAACAGTTCGCTGAAAAGCTCGAAAAAGCAGATCCCTCGCTGACTAAAGTCGTCTCGTGATGACAAAAAAAGGGCTTTCCGCCGCCGCCGCTAAAGCTGCGCCCCTTCAAAGCACTCTGAAATCGACTTTTTCTGCAAACTGCTAAGGTGTCTTGACCGTATCCACGTCGGGGTGGAGGTCGAGAGACTTTCCTGTGGTAACCGGCGATTTATGACTGCTGCCCGGTTCGTGGGAAACATCCGCACGCCCAACGCTGATGTAGGTGAATCCATGCTCCGCCATGGTGGCCGGGCTGAACATATTCCGTCCGTCAATCACAATTGGGTACTTCAGGGATTCGCGTAAGCGGTCGAGATCAATGGCGCGAAATTCCTCCCAATCAGTGAGTACCAGCAATGCATCAGCGTCTCGGGCTGCGTCCATTGCCGATGGTACATAGTCGATGTTTTCGTTGCCCAAAGTTTCACGCGCATTCTCAACTGCGGCAGGATCGTACACCCGAATCTTGCAGCCCTCATGAACCAGGGAACGTATGACCGAAATGGCGGGCGACTCCCTCACATCGTCTGTACCTCCCTTGAATGCCAGTCCTAATACGGCGAGCCGTTTGCCCTTGAGTGTCCACAGCACGCTGCGCACTTTCCGCAGGAAGCGCTCACGTTGCTCGTTGTTGATTCGCACGACTTCCTCAAGCAGACGAAAGTCGTAACCGCATTCGCGGGCCACCGCGCGATACGCCGACAGATCTTTAGGGAAGCACGAACCACCGTAGCCCAAGCCAGGATTCAGAAACTGACGGCCAATGCGCACGTCAGAACCGATACCTTCGCGGACTTGATCCACATCGGCCCCCACTGACTCACAGATAGCAGCCACTGCATTGATGAAGCTGATCTTCATTGCGAGAAATGCATTAGAGGCGTACTTGATCAGTTCGGCGCTCTTGGCGGTGGTCACGATGAAGGGCGGGGACTGCTCAACGTGTTTATGCAAAAGCGAGTCCGCCCGCCGGTAGTAGCTGCCGTCGAGCAACGGTTCGTAGATTAGTCGCAGGCGTTCAGCACAGGTTTCATTGTCGGTGCCAATAACGATGCGGTCAGGGTAGAGGAAATCAGTAACGGCCGTGCCCTCGCGCAGAAACTCAGGATTGGAGGCGACGTCGAACAGGCTGGCGGGAGCGCCATTGAGCAGCATGACCTTGCGTACCCATTCGCTGGTGTATACCGGCACCGTGCTCTTCCCGACGACGATTTTGTACTCCTGAATGCAGGCAGCAATTTCGCGCGCAACCGATTCGACGTAGGAAAGGTCAGCCTCGCCATTGACGGTAGGGGGCGTGCCGACTGCAATGAAAATGGCTTCCGAACGGCGGACCGAATCGGCGAGCGCATCGGAGAATATCAACCTGGTGCCGCGGTGGCGCTGAAACAGTTCCGGCACATACTGCTCATAAATCGGGCACACCCCCCGTTGCAGGGCATGATACTTAGCAGGGTCGTTGTCAACCAGAATGACGTCGTGGCCCAGTTCTGCAAAACACGCTCCTGAGACCAGCCCAACGGGCCCAGATCCGACTACCGTAATTCGCATGAATTAGCTCCAGCCAAGCCCTCAGGGGCTAAAGCCCAGTTCCTTAAGGGCCCTTTACGGCACGGCTGAAGCCGTGCCCTTTCAAAACCGATTTACCCTTTCAAAACCGAGTTATGAGATAGCTTCTAGTAGGGCGCGCATCCAGCCGCTACCGCTGCGCAATTGTGCGTATTCTGGTGATGCGGCGCAACAGCCGTCGAACCTCAATAGTAAGGTTCGGTTGGGTTTAAGGCAATCACGCCGTGCAGCTGAGTGCGCTGACTCGATTTTCATGGCGCGTCTGGAACCAAGATGAAGAGAATGTCATCTGCACGCTAGTGTAATTCCACCTTGTGCCCCTAGAATGTAAATAGCATCCTTGTCATCTCGTCTGGGGGGATCTTTTGAAATCCGGGCTGGTTGCAACTCGCTCGTCCTACGCCGAACATGTCAATCCGCAATGGGTTCGCTTGTTGGACCTGCTCGACATGAACGTGCGATACGAGCGCTGCCAGGGCGCAGAGTTATTCGCCGAAAACGGCGATCGATATCTGGATTTCCTGTCGGGTTATTGCGTCCACAATACAGGGCACAATCATCCCCGCATCGTTGAGGCGCTGAAACAGGAACTGGACCGGTCCGGCCCTGCGATGTTGCAAAGCCACGTGCCAGAACTCGCCGGCGAGTTGGCCGAGCGGTTGTGTAAGCTGGCTGGCGGCAAGCTCAGCCGGGTCTTCTTTGCCAGCTCGGGGAGCGAAGGGGTGGAAACCGCCATCAAGTTTTCTCGCGCTGCCACCGGGCGTGATGCTTTGTTATATGCCCAGGGGGCCTTTCATGGCTTGACCTGCGGCGCGCTCTCGCTGATGGACAACGAATTCTGGCGTTCAGGATTCGGCCCGCTATTGCAAGAAACCGAAGCTATTCCCTTCGACGACATCGCCGCCGTGGAGAGCAAACTCCAGACCAAGAAGTTTGCGGCCTTCTTTCTCGAACCCATCCAGTCGGAGGGCGGAATCCGAATACCCGCGCCGGACTATCTGCGGCAAGTGCAGGCCCTGTGCAAGCGCTACGGCACGATATTTGTTCTGGATGAAGTGCAGACGGGAATGTTCCGCACGGGTAAATTTCTCGCGTCGCACCACTTCGACGTTCAACCGGATGTGGTCATCCTGGCAAAGGCCTTGAGCGGCGGACTGATTCCGGTTGCCGCCGTGCTGATGACCAGCGAAGTCAACGACGCAGTATATAGCTCGTTGAAGCGGGCCATCGTACACACCTCGACGTTCAGCGAAAACGGCCTCGCCATGCGCGCCGGGCTGGCGACACTGGACGTGCTTGAGGATGAGCGACTGGGGGAGCGCGCCACACATCTGGGAAAACTCTTGCGCTCCCGCCTGACGGAAACACTGGCACCTTACGAGATGTTCAAGGCCGCCCCGGGCCTCGGCCTGTTAAGTGGCATCGAATTTAAGCCTCCTTCCAAGGTTTCGTTGCGACTGTCTTTTGAAGCATTCCGTTCGATTCATCCGGGCATGTTCGGGCAGATGCTGGTCATGAGACTTTTCCGCCGGGAAAAGATGTTGACTCAAGTATGCGGCAACAACTTCATGGTGCTTAAGTCTGCTCCACCATTAGTAGCCGAGGAAGATCACATTGAAACGTTCGTTGAAGCGATGGGTAGGGTGATCAGCGATATGCATACCTCCTCCGCGTTTTGGACCGAAGCGATCGGGCTGGCGCGACGCACCATGGAGATCTGAAGTTCGTGCGGCCAAGCTCTGCGCTATGCTCTAATGAATCTCAAGAATTCTCGTGCACGAGGAGAATTGTGCGACTGCTTGTGGTGGAAGATGACGCAGCGATTCGCGAATTTTTAAATCGGGGTCTCACAGAAGCGGGCTATCAGACGGACACCGCTGCCGACGCGACGACAGCATTAGCGCTGGCCGCTGAGGAAATTTATGACGGTTTCATTATCGACCTCGGGCTGCCCGACATGGACGGCCTGGACCTGATTGGCCGCTGCCGCGCCTTGGGCCATACTGCTCCGGTGCTGATCCTTTCGGCGCGGCGCTCGGTTGATGAGCGGGTGCGTGGGTTGGAGCAGGGCGGCGATGATTATTTGACCAAGCCCTTCGCGCTCGCGGAGTTGCTGGCGCGCGTCCGCAATCTCATGCGCCGTGGTGCGGCGCCGCAAACCGAAGCGGTGCGGTTGCGCGTTGCAGACCTCGAACTGGACCTGGTTCGACGCGAAGCTCGCCGAGGACGCGACCTGGTGCAGCTGACGACGCAAGAGTTCGCGCTGCTCGAATATCTGGTCCGCAATGCTGGACGGGTGGTGACGCGTACGATGATTCTCGATCGAGTGTGGCGCATGCGGATTGATCCGGCAACCAATGTAGTGGATGTGCAGATCTATCGTCTGCGCAATAAGGTGGATGCCGAAGGCAAACGTCCGTTGATCCATACGATTCGTGGTGTTGGTTATGTTCTTAAAGAAAGCTAAATCACAGGGACGGTCGGCGGCGTGGCGCATTGCCATCTGGCCAACCGTGGTGTTCGCGGTGGGAAGCGCGGTGGCCTTCGCGATCATGTATCTGCTGATCGCTCGAGACATTCGCCAGCGCAGCGACGCGTGGCTGAGCGGCGAAGCCGAAGTGCTTGCCGATGTTTCCGCCAACACTCCTCGCGATGCGCTCTATGACCGGCTGGTGGAGGAAGTGGCGGAACTCGCTTCGCGAGAGGTGCCGGATGCCAGCGATGCGTACGGAAAACACCAGGCTTCTGTGTTCTTCCTGAAGACCGAACCGGGGCAGGAACCGATCTGGGTAGGGCCGACGCCAAAGGAACTGTTTATCCCAGCGGTAACGAGCATGGCGCTGGTTCCGGGAATCCCAGGCGATGTTCGTGTGCAGGGCTGGAAAAAGGCATTTCGCGTTGTGTATCACGCACAGAAAGACGGGGGAGGCCTGTATCTGGGATTCGCCGACCTCGGTGGCGCCCAGATGCTCGACCGCTTGACCCAGCGCTGTCTCATGGTGTGGGCCGTTACCGTTGCACTTGGATTCTTGATTACATGGCTGGCGGCACACCGCACCTTGACCCGGGTGGAACGCATTAGTGAAACGGTGTCTCGCATCGGAAGCGAGGACCTGGGCAAACGGCTCCCAGAAGGTCGCCACTTCGATGAGATTTCGCGTCTCTCCCGCACCTTCAATCGCATGCTCGACCGCATCCAATCATCCGTCAACCAAATGCGAGTGCTGACCGATTCGGTGGCGCACGATTTGAAGAGCCCGGTCACCTCAATTCGCGGCAGCCTGGAAGTCGCTCTCTCCGATGCCGATCAACGACAGTGGCGGGAGCGCGTTGCCGAAGCCATTGACGGGCTGGATCGACTCTCGCAAATGTTGAACACCACGCTGGATTTGGCGGAGGCCGACGCTGGAGCTTTGCAGTTGCGCAAAGAGCCGCTCGATCTTTCCGAGCTGGTGCGACAGCTGGTCGATCTTTATCAACCCGCCATGGCAGAGCACAGGCACGAGATATCAACGCAACTCGAGCCGGCACGGATTGACGCTGACGTCTCATTGCTGAATCGCAGCATAGCGAACCTATTTGATAACGAAATAGCGCATCTTCCGCCTGGCTGTCGCATCCATGTTTCCGTGGGGACATCCGACGGGCAGGCCGAGTTGGCCGTGGAGGACAACGGTCCGGGATTCCCTCCCGGTTTGCGGGCGCGTGTTTTTGAACGCTTCGTAAAAGGGCAGCATTCCACCGGACACGGTTTGGGGTTGGCGTTTGTGAATGCCGCTATGCAGGCCCACGGCGGTCATGTTCAGATCATCGACAGCAAGCGCGGCGGCGCCATGATCGTGATGTCATTGCCGTTGGCTGAAGTTTTAACAGAGAAGGTGTAACGTTTGGGGTTTCTTCGACGGTTGCGCACTTGCGTAGGTCTTGGAGCGCTGGTGCTGGTGGTTACCGGCTCGGCGGTTGCGCTGCCTCCGCATGGCGGGGCGTCGCAGCCGTCCCTCGATCGCGGTTTTCAGCAGATGTACAACCTGGATTTCTCCGCAGCCCACGCTACGTTTCTCGGTTATCAGCAAGCTAATCCGGCGGACCCCATGGGTTACGTATCGAATGCTGCCGCGTATTTGTTTTCCGAGTTCGATCGGTTACACATACTGGAAGCTGACCTCTTTACCGATGATAAGAAATTCGATGGACGTCAGAAACTGACGCCCGATCCGGCAATCAAGACGGAATTCGAGAAGGAGTTGGCGCAGAGCGACCAGCTCATAGCCAAAATTCTGGCGCAGAAACCCGACGACAAAAATGCCTTGTTCTCGCAGATCATTGCGAATGGCCTGCGCGGCGACTATGCCGCGCTCATTGAAAAGCGAAACCTCGCCAGCCTCAGCTACATGAAAACCTCGCGGGCCATCGCGCAGAAGCTACTTGCGATTGATCCGACGTGTTACGACGCTTACTTGGCGGTGGGCGTGGAAAACTACCTTCTCGGACTCAATCCTGCTCCAGTGCGCTGGGTGCTGCGAATGACGGGTGCGCAGACGGACAAGCAGGAAGGCCTGGATCGCCTGCGTCTCACAGCAGACAAGGGTCGCTATCTGGCGCCCTTCGCGCGCCTGCTTCTGGCGGTTGCAGCCTTGCGCGATAAGGACCGGCAGGGAGCCCGAGTTCTGCTGGCTGGCCTGGCGAAGGAATTTCCCGGCAACCAGCTCTATGTTACAGAGCTGGCGCGTATTCAGTAGGCCTAACCGCGTCACAAATCCGTAATGGCTCAGACCGAATAACCTCAGGGGCTAAAGCCCTTTGTTATGGCGAATTCTTACGGTACGGCTGAAGCCGCGCCCCTTCAAGAACGATTCATGAGATAGCCCCACAGTGAATCGAATCCAAATCCAAATCTAATGCGCGGCGGGCGCACCATTAGCCTGTGTCAGGCGGCCTACGGTTGACACATTCACAGCCACTTTCTTGTCAACGTGCAAAAGGAAGTTGCCAGGATCTTTCATGCCCCAGTCCTGATAGGGCACGGTAAAGCTGGTGCTTGCTTTCACCTGGTTGCCATTAATTGCAATCGGGATCGATAGCGTGAGGTCGTGATCGGAGCCATGGATATGAAATAGGCCTTGAACCCGGATGGTAGAGTTACCCGTCTGCGGAACACCGCCAAATACGCGCTGCGGAATAAAGGTTACCTCTGGATAGCGCTGGCTCTCCAAAACTTCTTTTTGCATTTTGCTGTCACGCGCATGGTTATCACTGTCGCCGCTGGTTGCAGCCACAATGATCAAGCCGCTTGCAGTCCCTGATTTTGTGTCGAAACTAATCGTTCCGCTTTTCATCTTGAAAGTACCGTGGACGGTGTGCAGGGTAGTGACCAGGGTCCATTCGATGGTCGTTTGGGCTGGATCCAGCGTGACCTGTATCTGCTGGGCGGCTACGGGAAGCGGCGCCAGTGACAGTAGAAGGAGGACGTATCCAGCTAGCCGCGCCCGAGATCGAATTGCGGTTCCCATCCTCAGATCGTTGCCCTTTCTAATTCGACCTTGGTTCAAGCCGCAGCAGACGCCATCCCAGCGACAACGACTCACGCACACCGAAGCTTGCGGGCGAGTTGGCCCCGGTATGCATGGCCAGCAATCGGCGGAAGTAATCAGGTTCGGCCGCAAGCGCACGGAACGCTCGACTCCGCAAGCTAGGATGATTGTCCATGGCCAACATCAGGCGCGACATCAGCCGAGGAAGCCGCGCGATTCGGCGGTGTGCCACTTCGTATCGCAGCAGGTCGCCGGCTCGCATTGCTTCCGCCACTGCAATTGCCTGACGGAAGGCCATCGAAAGCCCCTCGCCGGTTACGGCATCCACTGAACCCGATGCCTCCCCAAGAAGAGCCACGTCGCCCAGCTGTACCGTGCTGATGTCGCGGCTCACGCTCAGAGCTCCCAAGTCCCGATTCTCCAGTGCAGCGGTCCGCAAGCGCTCCGACAGCTCGGGAAAGTACGCAAGCGCTTCGTCAAAACGCAGACCAGTACGGCGGGTGATCAGGGCCACGCAAATTTCGTCGTCTGACACAGGAGTAATGTACATCTGCCCGCAGTCGCTCCAATGGACTTCCACGAAATCCGACCAGGGCGCGAGCTTGTAATGCCTGCGAAATCCAAAACGCCGCAGAGTCGGGCGTCCCAGATCGAGGCCTGTAAGTTTGCGCAGCAGAGAATTGTGTCCGTCGGCGCACAGCAACCAACGGCATGGGACGCGCTTGCCGTTCACCAACACGCCCTTCTCGCAAACGCCGGTGATGCGCGCGCCCCAATGGAGAGACGCACCAAGATCCATCGCGCGATCGATGAGCAGTTGATGCAGAACGGTGCGCTTAAGGCCGTAACCCACGCCGCGCGCGAAGCTGGCTTCCACACGGTTGTCGCCGTTTACGAAGCGAATGCCGCGAAACGGCGCCGCTGTTTCAGGATTCACGGTCACGCCGAGCTGAGCCAGGACCGATAGTCCATCGGGCATGATGCCTTCGCCGCAGGCTTTGTCAATGGGGGGCTGAGCGCAATCGACGACGGTAACGGCAAAGCCTGCCATGCGCGCTGCAATGGCAGCAGCGAGTCCGGCCGGGCCACCCCCGCCGACGAACACTTCAGTTTCGTGGATCGATTCGTGCATGGCCCCTACCAGCGCAGCAGCACCAGTTCTGAACAAAAGCCCGGACCCATGGCAGCCAATATGCTGTAGCTGCCGGCCGCGGGACGCCGGCGATTCATGAATTCCTCGAGGACGAGCAGCACGGACGCGGACGACAGATTGCCGACCCGCCGCAGGCACTGCCACGAGGCATCGAGCGAACCTTCCGGAAGTTCCAAAGTCTCAGCCGTTGCTTCCAAGACCTTGGGACCCCCGGTGTGCATAATCCAACTGTCAATGTCGCTACGGTCGAGATTGTAGTCGGCGAGAAATGCGTCCACGTCATGTGCCAGATGTTTGCGAACCATGTCGGGGACGCCGGGGGAGAGCACGATCTTGAAGCCTTCTTCGGAGATGTCCCAACCCATTACCTCTTCCGTGCCGCGGTAAAACGATGAACGTGTACCGACCACCTGGGGACCGGCCGCCTCGCGTTCGCTGCCCGCAAGGATGACCGCAGCAGAGCCGTCGCCAAACAAGCCTGCGGAAATCAGGTTCGCGACCGAGAGATCATTCCGCTGCCAGGTCAAGGAGCAGAGCTCGACGGAGACCAGTACCGCACAGTGGTCAGGGAAGGCGCGGACATAGTCAGAAGCGCGCGCGATGCCGGCCGCACCGGCGACACAACCCAGGCCGAAGATCGGGTTGCGCTTAATGTCAGCGCGTAAATGCATGCGGTTCATCAGGCGAGCATCAATCGACGGGCTGGCCACGCCCGTGACCGAAACGAAAAAGATGGCATCGAGGTCGGCTTCGCAGAGGCCGGCCCGGGTGAGAGCGCGACAGATCGATTGTTCGGCAAGCTCTTCGGCTACTTCAATCCACGCGTTGTTAGATTTTCCCCAGGTGGTGAGGTCGTCATACGCCTGGATAGGCAGCGCCAGATATCTTCCGTCGACGCCCACTCGTGTGAGTAAGCGCTCGAGCACTTTGGGATTATCCAGCCCCTTGCCCCAGTGCCGCGTGAGAGCGTCGGCGATTTCCTGCTGGCGGTAATACTGACGTGGAAATGCGCTGGCCACGCCTGCGATTCGTGTCATCTGTGCGTTGCTTTCTGCTTGCGTCAAGCGTCTTCGCGGGAGGGAAAATCCCTCAGTGTGTCTAGATTAGCGGTTCGACATGGAATGGCAATTTCCCTGGCATGACAAGTTGGTCATGTGTAAACGCGAAAAAACAGCACGTTCCCTACATTCCGACGACGGTTTCGTGACGACAACTCGCAAATCGGAATGGCCATTACCTATGCCCATCCAAGAATCGACAAATAAAAACACGCCGGATGGGGTTCGCCAATCCGGCGTATCAGTAGTACTCAGCGTATTGTCAGCCAAGTTTATTGGTCAGTGCTATCCGCTGTGTCTTCTTCGTCGTCGCTGTAGGCGACGACCCACGTCTTGTCGGGGCTATAGGTCTTCATCGCGGAAGCAATGTCAGCAGTCTTCGGGCCCAGGTCTTTCTGGTAGACCACCCCGGTTGCGTCCACCAGGAAGGTCATTACGCCGGAGTTGCGGTACTCAGCCGGATAGGCAACGAACGCGAAGCCACCGGTCATCTTGCCATCAACAATGTAGCTCTTGGCGCCACCCTGGGCGGTCGCACCCTGTCCAGTCAAGATGTGGTAGTAGTAGCCGTGGAAAGGCTGCGGAGTATCGTGTTTGCCGCCATAGCCCTCGCCGGTGGCATAGGCCACCAAGGGACCGACCGGGCTTTCCGGCTGCCCTTCGGCAACCTTCCAATAAAGCCCATTCTGTTTGCCTTCATCACTGGTGAACTTTTGCGCATACTGGTGGACGGTATCGCCGTCGTGCGTCCCGTCAAAATAATCCTGCTGAGCGTCGGCCAGGACACTGCACACACGAATGGCCGCCAACTCGTTCTTGCCAATACGACGAAAGAGAATTTCTTGAAGTCCCGCCTTGGTATTGAAATACCACTGGCCGGCGTTGTCCTTGAGAGGAATGGGGAACGGCCAGTTTTCCGCGCCGATGTAGAGGATCTGGTTTCCATTTGTCTCTTTGGCCCAGCGGTTCATCTGCTCGTAACGCGTAGTGAAGAACTCAAAATTGTTTTTGTCCTGCACCTCGTCGCCAGAGGAGATGATGCTGGTGGAAGACTGCCCCAGCACCGCTTCCATGGCCGGCTTATCGCCAGATTTGACGGCTTCATACAGCGCCTTGCCGGCATCTTG
This sequence comes from uncultured Acidobacteriaceae bacterium, assembly GCA_963721155.1. Classification (GTDB taxonomy): domain Bacteria; phylum Acidobacteriota; class Terriglobia; order Terriglobales; family Acidobacteriaceae; genus Bog-257. The sequence goes on from CAVRID010000018.1 coordinate 249,842, forward strand.
CGCCGTAGCAAAAGTCTTCTGCCCGGGCTCCTGAGCATTTGCTATAGCGGCAACTAGAGTCAATAAGATTGCGAATATCGTCGCTTTAATCAGCCTTGCGTGCCTCTGCATCGAAATACCTCGCAAATTTGTCTGAGACATCAGTAATCTCCATCACACCAAGTCGCCTGCCAATTACATCGCGCCAATTACGTCTGCTTTTCGCAACAGGCTAGCGTCTACGACCGCCGCCGCCGCCGCTGCGAGCAGGTGCACTGCGCTGTCCGCCGCCCATACTCGATTGTCCACGATTGCTCTGCGCCCGCGCGTTTCCGCCGGAGCTGTATCCGCTGAACGCGCCTGTCTTAGTTCCGGTCGCAGGCTTTTGGCCGTAGCCACGGTCGGGTGATGCAGACGGGCGATTCGCCGTGTTAGTCCCCGTGCGATTGGTCCCGTAGCCAGCGTTGTTGTTGGGGCGATTGGCATTGTTCGCGCGATTGGCGTTATTTGCGTTGTTGACGTTGTTGCGATTGCCGTTGTTCGAGTTGTTGATGTTGTTGCGGTTGCCACCGTTGACGTTGACGGTATTACCGCTCACGTTGGTATTGCGGTTGCCATTACGATTGACGTTGGCGGGATAATTAGTGGGACGGTTACCGTTGGTGTAGCGGCCGCTGTTGTAGTTGTAGCGATTGCCGTTGGCATAGACATTACTGCGCGAAACGTACACGTTGCGGTTATAGGTCACGCTTCCGCCGTGCCATCCGCAGCCCCAACTGTTCCAACCCCAGCCACAGCAACCGCCGCTCACGGCCGCGCCAACTGCCATACCTACACCGAACGAAATCAGTCCGGTAGCCACCATCGCGCCCGTGCTATAGCCGGGTGGATAGTAGGGCGTGCCGTAAACCACCGTAGGGTTGTAGGTAGGCACATATACCACGGTCGGGTTCGCCGGCTGGATCACAATGGTTTGCGGACTCTGCTGGACCACCGTCATCTGAGAAGTCGATTTCAGGTTGCCAGCGTCCTTCGCCTGCTTGCGCAGACGCTGGATAGCCGCCATCACATCCGCCTGCTGGTTATAGGAAACATCGCCAAGCGCAGACGTCCAAGACAGGTTGTTCGCCATGTTGTCGAGAACCGAAGGAAACTCGGTCAACGCTTTCACGCTCGGGTCCCAAGGTTGCTTGTTGACAGCCTGCATCAAGGCGTCGCCTTTGAGGCTGGCATTGTCCTTCAGCCATTTGTCGGCTTCTGTGATCTGGTCCGGATAAGTCGCGGCGGCCAGAATCTGTGCCACCAGCGCATCCGGATAAAGAGCGATGGGCGCCACGATGGCATCGATGTCGGCAGCCGGAACATTAGCGGGTGGAGCTTCCTGTATGCCGCTGACTGGCGGATACATGGCAGCTGACGGTTCCGCGCTTGCGAGGGACGGGGAGGTTGCGATCAACATCCCCCAAGTTAAGACGAACGCCAGTACCTGCTTCAATTGGACCATAAGTGCTCCAAATCTATGACAAAGATTCGTAGTTACCCTTGTTCAGGGTGATATTCGAATGTTCGATTGTTTCCACGTCAGAATAACACTTGAGCGCAGCGATTCTGTCTGACGCGAAGGCCGGAGGTAAAATTGTGCGACTAAAGTTGTAGCAGTGGGCTGGCCACAACTGAAATCTTGGCAACCAGCCGCAAACGGAGATTCCAATGAAAGCCGCGATTCTTACCAGAGCCGAGGACGTTTCGAAGCGCCCACTTCGCATCGAGGAAGTTCCGCGCCCGACGCTGCAAACAGGCTACGTGCTGTTGAGGGTACGTGCCTGTGGCGTTTGCCGCACCGATCTGCATATTGTGGAAGGCGAGCTTCCTCCTCGCCGTGAGCAGTTGATCCCCGGACACCAGATCGTCGGTGACGTTGTGGAAGGCGCCACAGCAGACCTGACGGCCGGAGCGCGGGTTGGCGTTTCATGGATTGGTGGCACCGACGGAACGTGTTGGTACTGCCGCCATGGCATGGAGAATCTTTGCGACGCTCCCGTGTTCACCGGCTATACGGTAAATGGTGGTTACGCGGAATATGCGCTGGCGCGGGCCGACTTTGTATTTCCACTTCCGGAAGCACTCGACGACTTGCACGCAGCGCCGCTGCTTTGCGCCGGCATCATTGGCTTTCGCAGCCTGCGGGTTGCGGGCGTTGAGCACGGCGAGCGTGTTGGACTATTCGGCTTCGGAGCATCGGCGCACCTCGCCATCGAAGTCCTGCATGCGTGGAACTGCGAGGTGTACGTCTCCACAAGGGGAGCCTCGCATCGTGAGCTGGCAAAGTCACTCGGGGCTGAATGGGTCGGAACGGAGACGGAAGGCCACCCGTGGAGCTTGACCGCGCCATTACCTTCGCACCCAGCGGAGACGTGGTGGTTGCCGCGCTTGCAAGCCTGCGTAAGGGAGGAGTCGTTGCCATTAACGCGATCCATCTCGATCACATTCCTCAGTTTGATTACGACCGTCTGCTTTGGGGCGAACGCCAGATTCGCAGCGTTACGAACATGACGCGGACTGACGCTCGCGACTTCCTCAAGATTGCGGCCGATATCAAGCTTCATCCTAAGGTTACGAAGTTCCCGCTCGATCAGGCTAACGACGCGTTGCTGGCGATCAAGAACGATTCCATCGATGGCGCGGCGGTAATTATCCCGTAAGAAGGCTGGCGAACGATGCCCGCGCCTTCACGTTGACATGCCTCGGTTCCAGAGTAGACTGTCGAGGTTCCAATTGTGGAGAAGCAAGACTGCGGAGGAAAATTGTGTCTAAGCGTAACAGGATGACGATGGTAGTTGTGTTTCTGGCGTTGACCGCCGGTGCGATCAGCGTCCAAGCCCAATGGGTGATGGTGGCGCGCGCTGTCGCAGGACGAGTCGAACAGATGAGCGACCGTTCCAAAGATGGTTCGGGTTTCGATGTCGCGACCGTGGTGCTGGAAGCCAATGCCGACAAGGTGTACCAGACCGCCGATCAAGAACCTGTCGGCGCGCACCGATCTGAAGATCACCAACCAGGACGCGAAGAAGCGGACGGTGCAATTTACCAATGGCCAGCAAGTAGCCAGCTTGCAGGCCACTCCGCTGGGCGACAAGATCACGCAGCTAGTGATTGCGTCGAATCTGGTGCCGGCGCCCGGAACGAACTCTCTGGTGGTGGATGGCGTGCTCAAGGTCTGCAAGGAGATGAACGTCGAGTGCACCCTGGAAAGCCAGTGAGAAAAGAGTGGATAGTGATTGGTGGATAGTGGATCGAAGGAGCTTCAGGGAGAGTTCTCGCCCTCTCCCTCGCGGCCGTCATCCCGTGTATGACAACGCCACGTCGCCATACACAGAATGACAAATCCCTCGGCAATACTTGATCAGGACCTACTGCGCCAGCTTGCTGTAGTTGCTATTGCTCGTGGTCACCTGAATCTGCTTGGACGTTGCATTGAGCACGGTTTGCGCCGCGTAGTTGGTACCGTCGGGCAAGCTGGCAAACTGCACGGCCAGGGTTATCGCGTCCTTGGCCTCACCCATATAGGTGTTCACGTTGAGGGTCTGAATTTTCTTAGCCGCCATGTCAAACGCGATCGTCATCTGGTCGCCGGGTTGGGCATAGTTCTTGAAGACAAGTTGCGTCGCGCCGCCGCCGGGCACGATCGAAACATTGTGCGCCTGGAAGGCCTTCTGCATGCGCTGCGGGTCAGGAGGAACATACAAGCTTATGATTCCCTTCACCTGCTGCATGTAATCCTTCATCTCATCGGTCTTTTTCTCGATGACGCGTTCCTTTAACCTGCCCTGACGGCCACTCTGTTGCGGAGCCTGTTGTTCACCCATCGGCACCTTCTGGATCTGGCCGTTCGGACCGTAACTGCAAAGGAATGACTTCTGCGGCTTGGCCTCGCCTTTGAGAGTGAGTTGTTGAGTTTCCACCCACTGATACTGGTGCAGCCGCTGTTTGTTCGCCGCCGCCGACTGCTTCAGCGCGGCGAGTTTCTGTTGCAGTTCCGCGGGGCCCTGACCGCCGCCCATCTGCGCCAGAGCCGGAGCGGCCGCCAGTGCCGCGAGCATCAGAATTCCAACTTGCAACTTGCAACCACTTTTCATTTTCATAACCTTCTCCAGTACGGCTTTGGTATGCATTCGGTTGAGCTTCGCGACTAATCGCCACTGGCCGCAGTCGCAGGCGACGGACTTGCTGGAACGGACGTAGCTGACCCGGAAATGTCCTGCTTCGTTTCCCAGGAGAGAATCTTCAGATCCAGCACAAAGATTGAGTAAAAGACGGGAACCATCAACAGAGTAATGAACGTTGCCACGGTTAGTCCACCAATTTGCGCATAGCACAGTGGTTGCCATAGCGGTCCGCCATGCATAGCCAGAGGGAATAATGCCAGCACCGTGGCCCCGACGGTGATCATAACAGGGCGCAGACGGATAATTCCGGCATCGATGACCGCTTCTTCGAAGGGTTCTCCCAAGGCGTGCCTCTCCTCGATGAAATCGAAGAGCACAATCACGTGGCTGACAATGACGCCAATGAGGCTGGCAATCCCCAGAAAGGCCATGAAACCGAACGAGGTGTTCATGACCCAAAGCGCGGCGATAGCGCCGGCCACGCCATAGGGTGCGGCCGCAAAAACCAGCAGCGGCTTAATCGCATTGTTGAACTGGAACAGCAACGCCAAATAGATGGCCGCGATCGATATCATCAGCACCAAGGCCAGGTTGCGGAAGCCGACCTGCTGTTTGTCATACTCGCCACCGACGGTGATCTGGTAGCCAGGAGGCACATTCTGCTGGAACTGTCGTAGCTTGGGCAGCACAACGCTGGTGATCTCCGACGCCAGGTGCCCGGGCGCCGGAAAGGCGAAGATCGACATCTCGCGGAAGTGATCGATGCGGATGATGCGATTCGTGGTCATGCTGTTCTGAAGATCGGAGATTTGGACCAGCGGAATCTTGGTTGCATCCTGTGACGATGCCGAGTAGACATACAGATTCTGAATGTCGGAGAGCCGGGCACGTTCGTTCATCTTCAGGCGTGCAACCACGGGAATGTTCTTATCGCCGTCCTGCAACGTCGTGACGGTAGTGCCGCTCATGGCGCTGGTAGCCGAGTTCGCCACATCTAGGTTCGTAATGCCGGCCAGATTCGCTCGATCGGGATTGATGTTGAGCGTGACCTGGAAGCTCTCTTTCTGCCACTCGTTACGTACCCGATCAGCCTCGGGAGCCGAGCGCACGATGTCTTCCACCTGAGAGGCGATGCGCCGCAACTCGGCGATGTCCTGGGCGCTTTGTGCGGTGCCCACATCGGCCTGGCTGACCACGCGAATTTCGACAGGATAGTTGATCGGATTGGTTTGCAGCTGGCGGAAATCGCAGCGCACGCCGGGTAATTTGGCTGACAGCACCGGTTGCACCTGTCCGACGAAGTCGGGGGTAATCTCCTTGTCCGTGAGTTGTACCAGGACCTGCGCGTAATTGAGTTGCTTGGGCTGCGGCGACGCGGAGAACCAGAAGCGCGGACTGCCACCACCAACCCAGGTGGTGACGTATTGCAGGATGTGGGACGGAGAGCCGTCCTTCGCGGGATGCTTCTTGCCCCACTCGTCAGCCTGCTCGCGAACGATCTGTTCGACTTGCTGGGCCGCCTGATTGGTCGCTTCGAAGTTGGCGTCGTTCGGAAGCCAGACATCGATGTAAGACCAGTACTGCACGTCGTCGGGGAAGAACGAGGTCTTTAACTGCGAAAAGAAAAACGCGCCCAACAACAAGAAAGCCAGCGATCCGATCGCCACCTTCCAGCGATGTTCGATGGCAAACTTGGCCACTGCCGCATATCTGCCGGTGAAGCCCGTGGTTCGGCGCTCTTCGATTGGGGCTTCCGGTTTCTTGTCTGGCCGCAGGAGGTAATAGCCCAGCAGCGGGATAAATGTCATGGAGACCAGCCGGGAGCAAACCAACGCGGCGGTCATTACCACCGGAAGGCTGAAGATGAACTCGCCGGTTGTGCCGGTGATCATCAGGAAAGGAAGGTAGGCGACGATATTGGTGATCGTCGCGAACATGATGGCGGTAGCGATCTTCGTGGGACCCAGCCAGGGCGCGACGATGCGCGGCTGCCCTTCGGCCAGCATTCGCTTGATGGAGTCGCCGGCAACAACCGGATCGTCAACCAGCAGTCCCAGGGCGATGATCAGCGATGCCACCGAGACCTGTTGTATATCGATGCCGAGCACGAAAATGACGCCGAACGTCATGGCTAGCGTGATGGGGATCGACAATGCCATCAACACGGCCGAACGCCACTCCCAGAAGCCGATCAGCGAGACAATCACGACCAGCCCGATCGCTTCATAGAGCGCATCCATGAACAGATCGATCTGCTCTTTCACCTGTACCGGCTGGCTGGAGGTGGGAACAATCACCAGATCGTCGGGCAGATAGTGCTTGATGCCGTCCAGCTTCTCCTGCACATGGCGCCCGAACAGGTCGATCTGCTGACCGGAACGCATGTTGATTCCCAGCGAAATGGCGCGGCTGCGAATCCACTGCCCCAGCGGATCGCGCCACGTCAGATAGTTGAGAAACGTGGGTGGACTTTGATAGGTCCTCGAGATATCGACCAGGTCGCGCAGGTAGACCGGACTGTTCGACGAGGAAACGCCGATGATGACGTTGCCAATGGCCGGCGCGTCAGGAAACAGGCCCGAGGGATTGATCACCAAATCCTGCGGCCCCACATCGAGGGAGCCGGCCGGCAGGGTGATGTTCTGCGCGTTGAGAATGTCTTTCAGCTTGGAGGGATCGTATCCGTACTGCGCCAGACGTTGCTGGGAGTAGTCGAGATAAATCTGCTCCTGCAGCACGCCCGACCGGTTCACGGTTGAGGTCTCCGGTACGCCTTGCAGCGTGCGCTGCATCAGGTCGGTGTAGTTATCGAGCTGGCGGTAGGAGTATTTTGCACCGGCGACTTTGGCGAGTTCCTTCTCCGTGTCCGCCGGATCGCGAATAATCGCAGGCGACCAGGCATCGGGGTACAACTCCGAGCGGTGAAGGTTGTTCTTGATCAACTGGTCACCGCGCTCGCGAATGGTGTTGTCGTCGAGACTGCTGCTGGCGTCGAGGCCGACATAGCCGGGCCCCTCGAAGAAATGGAGATCTTTCAGCGTGCCGTTGCGACGCGCGATGTCAGCGATGCCCTCGAAGTTGCTGCGTACTGGTCCAGCCGCCACCGAAAGCGGAAAAGCGTAGATGACGCTCACCCGAGGCTGCGGGGCGTTTTTGGCAAGGTTCGCGCGAGTTTGTTCGATGGCCTTGCGGATGGCAATCGCCCGAAGCGCTACCTCGGTGGGTGTCACATTGGGGCTGGCTACGGTCAGCATCAGCGCCGCCGTGTCGCCGAAGTTGCTATTGAACTGAATGGGCCCGGCACCGCGCGGCAGGTTGGCATTGAGCTGGTTCAGCTTCAGGTTAATATCGCTGAACTCTTTCTGCTTGTCCTTCACGTTGTCGTCGAGCTGGATGTACACCACCGCAAGCCCGGGAAAGCTCATGGAACGGATGCCGAAGTTGGACGGGCTGGACGGGCGGATGGTGGTGTTCTGCGCGGCCGCCTGCTCGATGGGACGAGTTACCAGTTGCTCGACCTGCTCAGCCGTGGCGCCCGGCCACTGGCACTGGGCCGATGCCACCCGCACCGGGATGTCCGGGTCCTTTCGCTTGGGCATGTTGTGATACCCGTACCAGCCCCAAAAACAGGTGGCGAACAGCAAAATGAGCGCGACCTGACGATGCTCGGTAAAGAACCGGGCGGTGTTGTGCGTGGTCGCAACTATCTCGGCATCCGATTTGTGATGAGTTGCCATTGCGCTTGTCCGATGCCTAACAGTTTGCTCAAAACCTCAAGAAAGCAGATCCCTCGCCGACTAATTCCACCCTAACAAGCGCAAAAGCGGCGCTTGTCGGGGGCCCCGGTTTCGTCGGCTCGTGATGACAAAAAATAAAAGACTGCCCACGGCGCAGCTAAAGCTGCGCCCCTTCAAAGCATTGCGAAATCGATCTCCTAGCAAACTACTAGGGAATCACCCGAACCTCGTCGCCATTCTTGATCATGTTTGTTCCCGACGTTACGACGCGATCGTTCAGAGTCACCCCGTTCACGACTGCGATCATATTGCCGTAGGTGTCGCCCAGCGTGACGTCCTGAGTGTGTACTTTCGCGGTGTCTCCACTGGCTTCAGCCACGTACACCGCAAATCCATTCGGGTTCGAGGGACTTCGAATCACAGCGGACAAGGGTACAACCGTCACCCGGCTAATCGCTTGTCCGGCTCCGATCGAGATGGAAGCGATCATTCCCGACTTAAGCAGGTTTTGCGGATTATCGATTCTGACCTCGACAGAGTAAACGCGACTCTTCGGGTCGGCTGCCGCCGAGATGGACGTTATGTGACCGGAAAACGAGTTGGGCAGAGCTTCGGTAGTGACGGTCTGCGGACTTCCAAGTTTGACCCTGGCGATAGCCGTATCCGGAACCCCGAACACCGCCTTTACGGAACGAGTGTCGGCAAGGGTGAAGCCGCTGGTCGCTGCGCTTACCAGCATCCCGACATCAACATTTCGTTTGAGGACCCAGGAGTCGAAGGGGGCCTTGAGTTGGCAGTAGTCGAGCGCAATCTGCGCCTCGGTGACCTGTGCCTTGGCTGCGTCTACGGCAGCCGCCGTGCTTTTGTTCTGCGCATCGGTATCGTCGTAATCCGGTTTGGTGGCTGCGCCTGCGGCATAGAGTGCTGACATACGACCAAAGGACAGGCTGGCGCGCTCATGATCGGCCTGCGATTTGTCGAGTTGGGCCTTGGCCTGGGCAAGCTTCTGCTGGAAGTCGTCCTGTTGTACCGTGGCCAGCACGGTTCCCTTGGTGACGTAGTCTCCCTGGTCGATATTGCGCATGTGACCGTCGGCGTCGCGCACCTGCCGGATACTGGCGAGGTAGCCGCTCGACTTGAAGGCAAGCTCGACCTGCTGGTAGGGCTGGATATTGGCCGAATAGGTATTGCCGACTCCGGTGTCGATGGTTTGTACTGCGGCGGTTCGCACCGGAACCAGCGCGCGCTGCTCCGAGGTTGCCTTACTGCAACCGACAAGCATCGTCGCGGCCACTGCCGTAATCAGAGCCAGCACCCCGATCGATTCCAGCTTCACCTGTCGAGTTCTACGCATGGGTTTCACTCCGAGCCGATTGCCTTTTGAAAATTCGCCTTAGCGGTCCAGAAGGTAGCCATGGCTTCGTTGTAATCGGCATTAGCAGCTTCAACTGCCGATTGCTGTTGCAAGACATCGCGCAGCAGCGCCGTTTTCTGTCCGTATTTGCTCGTGACTTCGCGCAGCTTCTCGGTCGAAGACTCTCGCTTGGCGATGGCCACGGTCACGGCAACTCTCGCCTCGTGCAGAGAGCGGAACTGGTTGTTCACATTGATCAGGACCTGCGCTTTGGTGTCGTCCAGGCTGAGCTTGCTTTGTTCCACCGCGATGGTTTTCTCGTCGACCTCGTGCCTACGCCGACCCCAGTCGAATGGCTCCCAGTTGAACTCAAGACCGAGCGCCAGGACATTGGTAGGAACAAAATTCACTCCAAAGGGTGAGAGATAGTGGAACGACACACCGAGGTCGGGCAGATATTGCGATTTCGCGAGGCGTCTGGCGTTGTTAGCCTGCTGCACGGCTATTTCGGCTTCTTTCACCTTCGGTTGCTGAGCCAACGCCTGGGCTTGTGCGGCTTGCAGATTTTCTTCCGTCGGCGACAGTGTAGTCGCGTCAAGCGCATGAAACTGGGTATTGATGTCGCGGCCCAACAAGTTGTTGAGATTTTCCTTGGCCGATTGCAGCTTGTCCTGATACTGCAGGAGCTTATACTGCTCGTCCGCAAGTTTGGCCTTGACCTCGAGGTTTTCAGACTTCAGCGCGACTTGCTCGGCGACATACTGGGCGGTGATCCGATCCAGTTCCTCGTACTGCTTGATACTCGCTTGGGTTGCTGCGATAGCGTTCTGGATCTCGACAATCGAGTAGTAAGCCTGGCGTACGTCATCGACAATGGAAATTCGCTCCTCGCGCACGTTTTGCGCGGCCTGCTCCACCGACAATGCCTGCCCGTGAATGTAGAGATTGATCTTGTAAAGCGTGAGCAGAGGTTGAGCAGCCGTGGCAAAGATGTACGCGGTGGGTTGGCTGGGAGTCGTAATGTTTGTGTTGGTCGCAGGAATGGGTCCGATACCAGGGTAGCTCCCAAACTGGCCAGCTTGCACCGTAAAGCTGATAGGTTCGAGCAATTGCGAGCCGAACACGTAAGTATTTAAAGCGGGATACCGCTTGGTCTTGTCCGCCAGCAATTTCTGTTTGGAGATATCGAGGCTGAGGGAGACGATCTTCAGATTTCGATTGTTGGCGAGCCCCAATTGGACGGCTTGATCGACGGTCAGAGCGTCGGTGGAGTCAGTTGGTTCCTGGGCCACGGTGCCGAGGCTCCCCAGGCTCAGCACCAACAGGAGGGTGCATCCCAGACGCGCTATTCCCCCTGGGGTTGGCAAATTGATCCCTTCCACGCAGACCTCTCCGGTTCGCACGGCAAATCGACGCCAGAAGATGAGAAATTCGTCACGGCAGGATATCAGACTATTCGCCCGCCAAGAATAGGGTATTTATGGCGGTTAGCGAATCAGGATCGGCTGACCGCCTCGCTCATGCCAGCTTCCAGGGGAACCATGACCTTGATTTCGGTGCCGTAGTTGCGCTTGGACAATATCGCCATGGTTCCATTGACCGCATGGACGCGCTCCCGCATGCTGATGAGCCCAATGCCAGTGGCGTTCTGTGCCATCTGAACGTCGAAGCCCACTCCGGTGTCACGCACTGTGAGGTAAAGCTTTCCCGACGAACCCGAAAGTTGCACCGCAAACGATGTCGAACCGCTGTGTTTCACGGCATTGCTCAAGGTTTCCTGTAGCACTCGAAACAGGCACAGCGATACTTTCTGCGGCAGAGCGGTGGGCACGTCATGATGGACGAAGTCGACTTCTACATGTTGCTGGGATGAAAACTCGCTGCACAGACCCTCGACCGCGGAGACCAGGCCCAGATAATCCAGTTGCGACGAGTGCAGTTTATGGGAAATATTATGGATGCCGGTAGCGATGTCCGTTGTGCGCTCGCTTAGATCGCGAAGCCGCTCCAGGAGCTGCTCTTGCGAGAGCGGGAGGTGCCGCTTCAAGGCGCCGATCTTGACACCGAGCAACGCCAAACGTTGGTTGATGTCGTCATGCAGATCTCGCGCGATTCGCCTGCGCTCCTGCTCCTGGGCCTCGATCAAGCGACGGCTCAGATTGTGAAGCATCTCTTCGGCCAGCTTGTGGTCGGTCACATCCATGCATGAGCCTAGGTATCCGGCAAAGGAATTGTCTGCGTCGAACCGAGGCACACCCATATCGACAATCCAGCGGTACTCTCCATCATGGCGGCGCAAGCGAAACTCCATGCGGAAGCGTTCCCGGGCGGCAAAGGCAACCTCGTAGAGTTGGTGGCATCCCGGCACATCGTCGGGATGAACGGAATCCACCCAGCCAGTTCCGAGTTCATCGGCTAGTGATCGCCCCGTGAAGTCGAGCCAATTCTGATTAAAGTAAGTGGCACCCAGGTCGGGGCCGGCCATCCACACCAGCGCCGGCGTTGTGTTAGCCATGCTGCGAAAGCGCGCTTCACTGTCTCGCAAGGCTGCCTCGGTCTCTTTAAGCGCGGTAATATCTTTGCGTGATATCACCACTCCACCCTCCACGGTATCGAGAGGGGTCACCGTCAGCAGGTACCAGTATTGCCTGGCCGCCGACGGGCTTGCGTATTCGCGTAAGAAGCGCGGGACCGAACGCTTCTGCACGGCCTCGATGCCGGCAATTACTTCCCCTACTTCGGTCGAAGCGTCAGCCAAAGCCTGGCAGGCGGCGAGGTAATTAGCGCCGGTACCAAGACCGTCGGGTGAGCCGGGATTTTCCAGCCCGAACCGCATCCACGCCTCATTGACGGTCACGATGCAGCCGTTCTGATCGAGTACGGCGATTTCATTGTCGAGCGACGACAGGATGGCGCTTTGCAATGCTTCCGTTGACTCAACCTCGCCAATCAGCTCACGGTTATCCAGATACTCTTTGACGAAGATCGACATCGCGAACAGGAAAATGAAAACCAATGCCACCACCAACTGGGTGCGATGGATCCCGGGCGTGGGCTCGAACTGAAACAGCTCCGCGAGGGCGATTAGTAAGGTCGCGCCGACCACGACAATGGCGAGCAGGGGCGTGTATTTGGTATCGCTGGTGTCGGGGCTGGTGTTCCGCACCGGATCGGGGGTAAGCTGGCGGGCCCTCAGTAGCGCCCATATGAACCAACAGCGCGACGCCAGCAATCCTAAACCGTAAAGCATCTCGCCGCGATACGAGTTCGAATCGATGTCCAGGTTTATAAACCACGAGCAGGTTGCGTAGAGCCCTGAGGCGATGAACAGGTGACCGTAAATAGACTTCCAGGGATTTTTTGTTCGGAATACGAGAACGCCTAGCACGGCTATCCAAGCCAAAGATTCGAAAAGGTAGAGCCGATCGTAGCGAAAATTGTAGATTGCGCCGTTACGAAACTGGACCTGATACGGAAATACAAAGTATGCGTAGAGAAAAACCCAAAAGAACAGCAACAGGAAGAAGTTAACCGTGGTGCGATAGAACTTCTGGTCCCGCAGGTTCAGATGCGGCCGGGTGGCCAGGGCGGCCATGAAAGGCACAATGTGGAGGAACAACGCCGCATCGGCGACCGATCCATCAGGAATGTCTTGGCCGCGAATGGTCGGGTAGTACACCCAGAGCCACGCGTCGACGGCCCACAATCCAAAACCCACGGCTAGAAGCGTCCAGAAGGTTCGGCTGCCTTGTGTCTTGGACACTGCGTTCAGGGTGGCGAAACCGGTGCAGAGCAGGAGCAGAACAAAGGCAAGCAGGCTGTTGTAATCGTCGAAGGCGGTCCGCTGCAGCGCATGTGACAGCAGGGCGCGGAGCAGCAGAAGGACAGCACTCACACCCGGCCAGATGTACAGGCCGACGCCAGAGGGCCGATCTTGGGCTATCTCCATGAGATTACAGGGGTCACCTGGGCGGTGTAGACCAATACCGTAAGCATACCCGGAGGCAAGCCTGATGACACGCAAAAAGGTGCGGAGTGCTTAAATCACCAATGATTACCGGGACCTCGATGCGTAGTTAACCTTGCCCCGGAAGCTCCTCCAGCACCGGTGACGCACAGCTGAACCAGAAGCTCAGCGACGCCCGGGCGACTGCGGTTGCGAATTACTTGCGCAGCACAGCTAAAGGAACCTGCCGCTGATCCTCTCAAGTATTGCCGGTTTACCCCGAAGAGCAATACAGGGTTTCCCCGTCTGTAGGCTGGCGCCTTCATTAGCTACAATGGTGGCGGCGAATATTTGTGCTATATGCCGGGGCACGGTCGCCTCCGAAGAGGCGTGCGACCGTTCGATGGTTCGGGCGTTTCGCGCCCCGGCTTCTCAATTTGGACTTCGCCGCTATGGCGACCACGATAAGTCCGTTGCTAATCCGCAAACAGATACGTGTGCGCGGTATTGTGCAGGGGGTAGGGTTCCGCCCATTCGTCTACAACCTCGCGCGTGAACTTTCGCTGACAGGATATGTTTTCAACTCATCCGCCGGGGTGAGGATTGAGATTGAGGGCACCGACGAGAGCGTCCAGAAATTCCTGGACGCGCTGCAACACCGCCCACCGCCGCTGGCATTGATCGCGGAAATTGCCGTGGCCGATCTCGATGCGCTCGGCGACGACGACTTCGTAATTCAACCCAGCCACTCGGAAGCCGGCGAGTTCGTTCTGGTGTCTCCCGATATGGCGACGTGCGACGAGTGCTGGCGCGATTTCGGCGATCCCCAGAACCGCCGCTTCGGATATCCCTTCACCAACTGCACCAATTGCGGACCGCGCTACACCATTATTCAAGACATTCCGTACGATCGCCCGATGACGACCATGTCATCGTTTCACATGTGCGCACTTTGCCAGGCGGAATACGATGATCCAACCGACCGCCGCTTCCATGCTCAGCCGAATGCTTGTCCGGTGTGTGGTCCGGCGTTGGCGATTGCGGAATCCGGATCGGCCTTTCCTGGAGATGTGGACTACAACCCTGCTGGATCTGCCGCGATCATCCGCCAAGCGCGGGAGCTGTTACGCGAAGGAAAAATCGTTGCGGTGAAGGGGCTTGGCGGTTTCCTGCTGGCGTGCGATGCGCAGAACGATGCCAGCGTGAAGCGGTTGCGCGTTCGCAAACGCCGTAGCGACAAGCCCTTCGCACTGATGGCGCGAGATTTGGAATCCGTCGAAAGTTTCTGCATGGTCACAGACACGGATCGCGCCGCACTGCTCAGCCCACGACGGCCCATTGTGGTGCTGCGCCGCCGGCCTGGCGCGAACATTTCTCCGGCCGTTGCTCCGGGCAATAACACGATTGGCGTCATGCTGCCCTACACGCCGCTGCACTATCTATTGTTCAGCGACTCGCCGAATGATCCGCCGGAGTTCACGGCATTGGTAATGACCAGCGGCAACATCAGCGAGGAGCCCATTGTCACGTCAAACGAGGAGGCCTGGGAGCGGTTGCAGCCGGTGTCCGATTGGTTTGTATTTCACAATCGCGATATCTACATGCGTACGGACGATTCCGTGGTCCGAACCTTCGAGGGACGCGAGCGCGTGCTGCGGCGCTCACGCGGATACGTTCCGCATCCCGTGGACCTCGGCGTCCCGCTGAGCGAGATCCTGGCCTGCGGCGCCGAGCTGAAGAATACGTTTTGTCTGACCAAGGGCAACTACGCAATCCTGAGTCAGCACATTGGCGACCTGGAAAATTACGAGACGCTGGTGTTCTTCGAGGAAACGCTGGCCAACCTGAAGAAGCTCTTCCGGGTTGAACCTCGCGCGGTGGCCTACGACCTGCATCCCAACTACATGAGCTCGCGTTTCGCCCTGAAGCTGCCGCTGGAGCAAAAAATCGGGGTGCAGCACCATCATGCGCACATTGCCAGTTGCATGGCCGAAAACCATCTCAGCGGCAAGGTGATTGGCGTAGCGTTCGATGGGACGGGCTACGGCACCGATGCGAAGATCTGGGGCGGGGAGTTTTTGGTTGCCGACTTCGCTGGATTCGAGCGACGCGCGCATTTGCGTTACGTCCCGATGGCGGGCGGCGATGCCGCGGTGCGCCAGCCATGGCGCATGGCGCTCAGCTATCTGCATGACACTTTCGGTCCGAAGTCTCGGCCGCGGGGCTTGCAATTCCTGCAGACCATTCCAGAAAAACAAGTCGAACTGGTTGACGCAATGCTCGTGCGCGGCATCAACAGTGTTGAGACCTCTTCCTGCGGCCGTTTGTTTGATGCTGTTGCCGCCCTCATTAATTTGCGGCAAGAGGTCAACTTCGAGGGGCAAGCGGCGATCGAACTGGAAATGATTGCGCCAACCGACTTCGAACAGCGGTATCCTTTTAGGGTGAACGACGGTGAGCCCGTGCAGGTGGACATGCGGCCAATGATCGACAGCATTGTGCAAGACCTGGCGCAGTCGAAACCAGCCGGTTACATCGCTGGGTGCTTCCATAACACCATCGCCGCCGCCATCGTGGAAGTTTGCCGGGGTATCCGTAAGCGGGAGCCACTAAACCGCGTGTGCCTCAGCGGAGGTACGTTCCAGAACATGTACGTGCTGCGCCGCGCGGTGGAAGGATTGCGGTGCGATGGCTTCGAGGTTTATCTGCATGCCCTGGTTCCTCCCAATGACGGAGGGATCTCGCTCGGCCAGGCAGTTATTGCCAACGAAATTTTGCGCAGAGGAGACCGACATGTGTTTGGCGATTCCCGGTAAGGTAGTCGAAGCATTCGATCAGCGTGGTATGCGCATGGCCAAGGTCCAGTTTGGCGGGATCGTGCGCGAGGCCTGCCTGGAGTACGTTCCCGAGACCCAGGTCGGGGACTACGTCCTGGTCCACGTGGGATTCGCAATCAGCAGGGTCGATGAAGAAGAAGCACAGCGCACCTACCAACTACTTGAGGAATTGGATCAACTGACGGAACTCAATGCGCCGGTCGTGAATGAGATCGGCGATGGGGGACGCAAGCAATGAAGTATCTGGATGAATATCGCGATGGACGACTGGCCGGCAAGATCGTCGATGAAATCCGCCGTATTCAGACCAAGCCATGGGTGATTATGGAAGTGTGTGGCGGGCAGACACATTCCATTGTGAAGCATGGAATCGACTACCTGCTGCCGCCGGACATCGAGTTGGTGCATGGACCCGGCTGCCCGGTCTGCGTCACGCCGCTGGAAATGATCGACAAAGCGCACGCCATTGCGAAGCGGCCTGACGTGATCTTCTGTTCCTTCGGCGACATGCTGCGCGTGCCCGGCTCCGATGGAGATCTTTTTACCATCAAGTCGCAAGGCGGCGATGTTCGCGTTGTTTACTCGCCGCTGGATTGCTTGAAAATTGCGCGCGCCAATCCCGACAAGAAAGTAGTCTTCTTCGCCATTGGTTTCGAGACCACCGCGCCCGCAAATGCCATGTTGGTATGGCGAGCGCAACAGGAAGGCGTGAAAAACGTTTCTATCCTGGTCTCTCATGTTCTGGTGCCGCCCGCCATCGCCGCCATCCTGCAATCGCCTCTGAACCGGGTGCAAGGCTTCCTGGGCCCGGGACACGTTTGCGCCGTCATGGGATATCGGGAATACGAACCACTCAGCGCGCGCTTCAAGGTGCCCATCGTCATAACCGGATTCGAGCCGCTAGACATTCTGCAGGGAACATTGATGGTGATTCGGCAGCTCGAGACCGGGCGTGCCGAAGTGGAGAACGAATACTCGCGCATCTTGGATCGGGAAGGGAACAAGCCGGCGCAGAAGCTTGTCGCCAACGTGTTTGAAATTGCCGATCGCAAGTGGCGCGGAGTCGGCACAATTCCAAAAAGCGGTTACAAGTTGCGCTGGGAGTTCCGCGATCATGATGCGGAAAAGCTCTTCGACGTAAAAGAGATTGACACTCACGAGCCCGAGGTTTGCATCAGCGGTCAAATTCTGAAGGGCATCAAGAAGCCGCACGATTGTCCGGCGTTCGGCACCGAGTGCAATCCGCAACATCCGCTGGGCGCGACCATGGTTTCGGCCGAGGGCGCTTGCGCCGCTTATTACGCCTATGGCCGGCACCTGCGCAGAGACAAAGATGACGTCAAACTGACGGCGATTTTCACCGGGGGGGCTGCGTGACCCAGACTGGCACTTCCACGAGCGACACCCGGAATCCGTCGCTGCCGCCCGATCCCTGGCGCGAGAAGGTCATGCACAAATGCCGGGAGTCGGTGGAAGTGAAGCAGAAATTCTTCGAGCACTACGCTGGTTCCATCGGCGAGCTAAGCCAGAAGATGGCCGAACGTTTTCGTGAGGGACATCAACTCTGGGTGATGGGAAACGGCGGCAGCGCGTGTGACGCGCAACATGTCGCGGTCGAGTTCATCCATCCCATCATCGAAAAGCGTCGGGCCTTGCCCGCGTTGGACCTGGTCAGCCAGATACCGGTACTCACGGCAATTTCGAACGACAAGGATTTTGCCCGCATATTTGTGGACCAGATCGATCTTTGGGGCAAGCCGGGCGACATGGCGCTGGCCATTTCCACCAGCGGCAGCTCGCCAAACCTGATCTATGCATTGGAGTCTGCGCGGCGCAAGAACATGCTGACGATCGGCTTTTCCGGCAAGGATGGCGGACGCATGATGGAGGCCTGCGACTACTGCTTCATCGTGCCTAGTTTCAGCATTCATCGCATTCAGGAGTCGCACGTCGCGCTGCTGCATATTCTGTGGGACCTGACGCATGTGGCCATGGGCGAAGAGGACGTGATTTAAGCAGCTACTTCGAGGTGCTATGAGCGAAGCCGTAATCTTTGGTTCCTGTCCGCTGCCGATCTTCGAGCACAAACAGATCGTGCTCGGTCATGGCAGTGGCGGCAAGCTGACGGCTGAGTTGATCGACAAAATCTTCCGGCCGGCATTCGCCAATCCCATCCTCGACAAGCTGGACGACCAGGCTGTGGTTGAAGTGAATGGCGCCCGATTGGCCTTCACCACTGATTCGTTTGTGGTCACGCCGATTTTCTTTCCCGGCGGAGACATTGGACGATTGGCAGTCAATGGCACAGTGAATGATCTAGCTATGAGCGGCGCGCGCCCGCTGTACTTGGCCGCGGCTTTCATTCTGGAAGAAGGGCTCGCGGCCGATGATCTCCGGCGCGTGGTGGAATCCATGCGCGACGCGGCGAGTGAAGCTGGAGTGCTTCTGGTGACGGGCGATACCAAGGTCGTCAATCGTGGCAAGGGCGATCAGGTGTTCATCACGACGACGGGCTTGGGAGTAATCGATAGGCCGGTGGAAATCTCGGCTGACCGTGCGCGTCCGGGAGACAAAATCATCTTAAGCGGATTCATCGGCGATCACGGAATGGCGATCATGTCGCAGCGCGAAAATCTGGAGTTCGAAGGCGCCATCGAAAGCGATTGCGCGCCGCTGTATGGGCTGGTCAGCACAATGCTGGAGGTGACGGGCAGCGACGGAGAGCCGGCAATTCATTGTCTGCGCGATCCAACCCGCGGCGGTGTAGCAACCACGTTGAACGAAATCGCCGCTCGCTCGCAAGTCGGAATGCTGCTGCAGGAGCACGACATTCCAGTGCGCGAAACGGTGAAAGGCGCCTGCGAAATTCTGGGACTGGATCCGCTTTATGTGGCCAACGAAGGCAAGTTGGTTGCGATAGTTGCCGCGGAGGTAGCGGATGAGATAGTCCAGCACATGCGCCGGCACCGGTTGGGTGTGGCGTCCGTCGTGATTGGCGAAGTCGTTGCCGATCATGCCGGCATGGTACTGATGAAGACCGAGATCGGCGGTACTCGCGTGTTGGATGTCATGTTCGGCGAGCAACTGCCAAGAATTTGTTAGGCGGCCAACCATCCGGCACATGGTTGGCATCGCAGCGGGGTTGGGCCCGAGTCGTGGGGACTCGGACTCAAATTCTAGACCGTAACCATCTGCTCTGAGCGCGTCGGAGTTCAGAGCGCTTCAACTCGAACTCCGCTGTGAGTTTGAAACGTGGGGTTAAGGGATGTTGGTTGGTCTGCCAAATCCCGAAGTGTTCAGAACCGTCCGCGACATCCCTGCCTGCACGATCGCAATTTTCCTGCAAACTAAGCCAGAGAAGTTTTCCGTTGTAATGCCTCAAAATTTGGAAGCGAGCGCCGCCACCCTCTTGGGTCGTGACGTCACCTCTGTGTCTGTCACCCTCGACATGCCTCTTTCGAGGCGTGTTTTGCCGCACTAAGGAAAGGAGAGCTTATGCCGGAAGAGCCGAGTTCCATTCGCAAGGGCCAACCGCAGTCGTCGCTGACGAAACCCTCGCCCGTCAAGGAAGTCCATATTTTGTGGATCACAGCGGGTCTTGGGTGCGATGGCGATAGCGTGTCGGTCACCGCCGCCGAGCAACCCAGCGTCGAAGATGTAGTAATGGGCGCGATACCAGGTCTGCCCAAGGTTTATCTTCACAACCCCGTGCTCGCCTACGAAAATGGCGACGAATTCATGAAGTTTTTCTACCAGGCGGAAAAAGGGGAACTCGATCCGTTCGTGCTGGTGGTGGAGGGATCCATTCCCAACGAGCGCATCAAGAGCGAAGGCTATTGGGCCGCAGTGGGGACCGATGACCGAACCGGCCAGCCCATCAAGACCTGCGACTGGATCGACCGGCTGGCGCCCAAGGCTCTCGCCGTCATCGGCGCCGGCACTTGCGCGACCTATGGCGGCATTCACGCCATGGCCGGAAATCCAACCGGCTGCATGGGACTGGCGGATTACTTGGGATGGGGCTGGCGCTCCAAGGCCGGATTGCCCATCGTAAATGTGCCGGGCTGTCCGGTTCAGCCCGACAACTTCATGGAGACGGTGCTGTACCTGTTGTTCCAGGTGTCGGGACTGGCTCCGATGATTCCGTTGGACGATCAACTGCGCCCAACCTGGCTCTTTGGCAAGACCATTCACGAAGGTTGCGACCGCGCCGGCTATTACGAGCAAGGCGACTTCGCCCTGGAATACGGCTCGCCGAAGTGCATCGTGAAGCTTGGATGCTGGGGCCCGGTGGTGAATTGCAACGTCACCAAGCGTGGCTGGATGCGCGGTATCGGTGGCTGTCCTAACGTGGGCGGCATCTGCATCGGTTGCACCATGCCTGGGTTTCCCGACAAGTTCATGCCGTTCATGGATGAACCGCCGGGCGCGCGCATCTCCACCCTGGGAATTGGCAAATACGGCAAAGTGATTCGCATGCTGCGCGGTATCACCAACAACACTGTCAACAAAGAACCGAAATGGCGGCATCGCGGTTCGGCACTCACCACGGGCTATCGCCCCTCAGCGCACTAGCGCGGAAAGGAAGAACGAGATGGGCACAACTACCGAAGTACGGCCGGATATCTCGACCAAAAAGCGAAACCTCGTGGAGATGCACTGGGACCCAATTACCAGGATCGTTGGCAGCCTGGGGATCTTCACGAAAATCGATTTCGAAAACCGCGAAGTCGCCGAGTGCTACAGCACGTCGTCAATTTTCCGGGGCTATAGCATTTTCATGAAGGGCAAGGACCCTCGCGACTCGCACTTCATCACCAGCCGCATCTGCGGCATTTGCGGAGACAATCACGCCACCTGCGCGGTGTATGCCCAGAACATGGCCTTCGGGGTGAAGCCCCCCGCGCTGGCCGAGTGGATTATCAATCTCGGCGAAGCCGCCGAGTACATGTTCGACCACAACATCTTCCAGGACAACCTGGTGGGCGTTGATTTCTGCGAGCAGATGGTCAAAGAGACCAACCCTGGCGTGTGGGAGAAAGCACAGGGCAAAGCCTGTCCCAACGCCGACAAGCACGGCTATAAGACGATCGCGGACATCATGCGCTCGCTGAATCCGTTCAGCGGTGAGTTCTACCGCGAGACGCTCGCCATGAGCCGTATGACGCGCGAGATGTTCTGCCTGATGGAAGGGCGTCACGTGCATCCCTCGACGCTCTATCCAGGCGGAGTGGGAACTGTCGCCACCATCCAGTTGTTCACCGACTATCTCGTGCGCCTGATGAAGTACGTGGAATTCATGAAGAAGGTGGTCCCGCTGCACGATGACCTGTTCGACTTCTTCTATGAGGCGTTGCCGGGCTACGAAAAAGTTGGACAGCGCCGAGTCCTGCTGGGATGCTGGGGCTCGTTCAACGATCCCGACAGTTGCGACTACACCTATAAGCGCATGTCCGAATGGGGCAAGGCGATGTATGTCACCCCCGGCGTCGTCGTCGATGGCGAGTTGGTGACCAATGAACTGATCGACATCAATTTGAACATTCGCATTCTGTTGGGCAGCTCCTATTACGACGACTGGGAGAATTCGGAAGTGTTCGTGCCCACCGATCCACTGGGGAACAAGGTGGACCGGAAGCATCCGTGGAACCAGACGACCCTTCCACGGCCGCAGAATCGCGACTTCAACAAGAATTACACGTGGGTCATGTCGCCGCGCTGGCTCGACAAGCGCACGGGGGATCATTTAGCGCTCGACACCGGTGGCGGACCGATTGCCCGCTTGTGGTCGACGGCCTTGTCAGGCTTGGTGGACATCGGCTATGTCAAGGCCACGGGAAACAGCGTGAAGATCAATCTGCCGAAGACGGCGATGCTGCCGGAGGCGGAGTTCGAATGGAAGATTCCGAAGTGGAGTAACGCCATCGAACGCGATCGTGCACGCACCTACTTCCAGGCCTATGCCGCGGCGACGGCGCTGTACTTCGTGGAGAAGGCGCTCGACGAGATGAGGGCCGGCCGCACTAAGACGTGGTCGGAATTCAAGGTGCCCGAAGAAGCCATAGGTTGCGGCTTCCACGAGGCGGTGCGAGGAGTGCTGTCGCACCACGTCGTGATCCGGGATGGCAAAATCGCGAATTACCATCCTTATCCGCCGACTCCTTGGAACGCCAATCCCCGCGACATCTACGGAACTCCGGGCCCCTATGAGGATGCGGTGCAAAACACGCCGATCTTCGAAGAGAATGGGCCCGACAAGTTCAAGGGAATTGACATCATGCGTGCGGTACGCAGCTTCGATCCCTGCCTGCCGTGTGGCGTTCACATGTACCTGGGAGATGGCAAGGTGCTGGAGACGCGCCATTCCCCGATGTTCGGAGTAGGACACAAATAGCCGAAGTGTTGGAGCGCGGATGACAGAAAAACGGGAGTTCCACGCACGCACGGAACGAATCGAGGAACTGGTAAACAAGCTCGAGCGAGTCAGCGACCCGGAGTTGCATACGGCGGCGCTTGAGCTTGTCCAGTCCGTCATGGAGCTGCACGGCGCGGCTCTTGAACACGTGTTAGAGGTCCTCTCCGAAAGCAGCGAGGGCGAAAGCATCACGGGAAAGTTGCTGGGTGACGACCTGGTAGCGAGCGTTCTTCTCCTGCACGGACTTCATCCTGAGGACATGGAGACCAGGGTCCTTCGCGCCCTCGACAAGGCGCGTCCCTTCCTGCAATCGAATGGAGGAGACGTTGAACTTGTCAGCGTCGTGGATGGCGTAGTAAAACTCCGGGTGCAAAAAGAAGCCGGGGGATGTGGTTCCACCGCCGCGAGCATGAAGGGCGCCGTGGAGGATGCGGTGACCGAAGCTGCTCCCGACGCGGAGCAAATCATGGTGGAACTCATACAGCAACCAAGCTCGTCAAAGCTGGTGGTGATTACCTGAAACATTGAAGGGAGGCATTTATGGTGCGCCAAGACACGACGCCGGATAGTCCGTCGCATACCCCGGGAGTTCACAAGGGGGAGGAATGGACCTTAAATAAACGAGAGCCGGGCCGCAAGGGCGAGGGCCGTACCTCGCGAGACGCCACCGGAATTAATGCAGACAAGCGCCGGCCGATCGATCCGCGCATGCCGAACTTTCCCCCCGCGTAGCCGGGCGCAAGAAAAGGAACACGATGAGCGATGCGCCGGGGAATGAAGTCGAGCGCGAGAATGCTTTCGCTGTCTTGCGGAAATTTGCGCGCAAACGCACTCCGGCCGAGCAATGCGAATTATGCAGCGCGGCGGTCGCGCCGGAACATGCGCATTTGCTGGAGCCGGCGACGCGACAAATTCTTTGCGCCTGCGAACCGTGCGCCATTCTGTTTGACGGGCAGGCCGGCGGGCGCTATCGGCGTGTCCCCAGACGCGCCCTGCTACTGAAGGATTTCGACGTCTCCGATGCGCAGTGGGAGTCGCTGATGATTCCCATTAACCTGGCGTTTTTCTATCGCGATGGCGCTTCCGGCAAGATGGTCGCCATGTATCCCAGTCCCGCCGGAGCCACGGAATCGTTGTTGAGTCTTGAGTCATGGGATGAGATTGCTGCGCAAAGCCGTGCTTTGCAAGCGATGGCGCCTGATGTCGAAGCGCTCTTGATCAACCGCGTTGGTCCCGCACGAGAATATTTTCTTGCCCCCATTGACGAGTGTTATCGCCTTGTCGGCTTGATCCGATTGCACTGGCGCGGTCTGTCGGGCGGAGTCGAGGTGTGGAAGGAGATACAGGGCTTCTTTACGGCGCTGAAGAGCAGGTGCGTTGGCAAGACGGAGACGATGCATGCCTGAGCTGAGCTTCCGGATCGAGGGCGCGGAAGCGGTACCGTATGCAGCCGTGCCATTGCTGGCCTTGAAGCTGCGCATCGCCAACCTGCCGGCCGACGAAACCGTGCATAGCTTGAGCTTGCGCTGCCAGGTGCAGATCGAGCCAACGCGTCGTGGCTACGAGGCTGCCGAGAAGGAGAAATTGCATGACCTGTTCGGCGAACCGGAGCGGTGGGGCAGGACCGTTCGTTCGCTGCTGTGGATGAATACCAGCGTTTCGGTGCCCGGTTTCACCGGCGCAACCATTGTCGATCTGCAATTGCCCTGCAGCTTCGACTTCAATGTTGCCGCCACCAAATATTTCCATGGCCTGGAATCCGGCGAAATACCGTTGTGCGTCCTCTTCAGCGGCACGCTTTTTTACAACGATGTCAACGATCAACTGCAGATGACCCAGATCCCCTGGGACCGCGAAGCCAACTATCGTCTGCCGCTACAGATCTGGAAGCGGATGATGGACGAGCATTATCCCAACAGCGCGTGGCTGTGCCTGCACCGCGATGCTTTTGAGCGTCTCTACCAGTACAAGGTGCGGCATGGCATTCCGACATGGGAGCAGCTCATCGAAAGAGTAGTTCCGGGCGAAGACCTAGCGTCCTCGGCCGCCTCGGCAAATGAAGACGAGGTCAAGGCATGAACTTCGCGACGGTGGAGAAGATTGCGAATGCTGTGTTGTATGAGGGATACATCCTCTATCCCTATCGACCTTCGTCGACCAAGAACCGCCAGCGCTGGAACTTCGGAACTCTGTACCCGCAAGCGTTCGCTGAGGCGCAGCGTCCTGCCGAGGCGTACCGGATGAGCAGCGAATGCCTTATCGCCGGCAGTGCGGAGGCCAAGTTGGATGTGCGCGTTCGCTTCCTGCAACTGGCGCAACGAAAGGAATCGGCGGAAGGGACTGCCAACTGGGAAGAAGGCATGGAGCGCTCGGCCGATCGAAACGATCTGCTGGTCGCCGACCTGGTTCGAACTTCGGCCATATTCGACCTGCGATTCGACACCGTGGAAGGTGGGCCCGCGCAAAACCACCTCACCGGTCAGTTAAAGGTCAAGGCAGAAGCCATACAGGATGGCCTTTTCAAGCTGCATCTGGAGCTCACGAACTTGAGTTCAGTCGATGAAGCCCCTCATGCGGAGCGCGAGCGCGTGCTGGCTTACTCGTTCTCCTCGGCACACTTGCTTCTCGGTGCGCGAGGTGGCGAGTTCGTTTCGCTGCTGGATCCTCCGGAAAAGTTTCGTGCCGCCGCCGCTGGATGCCAGAACAAGGGTGTGTTTCCGGTACTGGTTGGAGAGCAAGGTCAGCATGACATGCTGCTGTGCTCGCCCATCATTCTCTACGATTATCCCCAGATAGCTCCCGAGAGCGCGGGCGACTTTTTTGACGGTACCGAGATGGATGAGATGCTGGCGTTGCGCGTGCTCACCCTGACTGACGAAGAGAAGCAGGAGATGCGCCAGGGCGACGTTCGCGCCCGCGCGATTTTGGAGCGCACCGAAACCCTTCCGGCCGAGCATCTGATGAAAGTTCACGGCGCCATTCGCGGTATGCGGCGCGTGCCCAATAACGAGGAAGGATCATGAGCGACAACTGGGATCCCTTTCCGGAGCGGCCCGCGGTCGAAAGCGTCCGCGTTTTCGGCGTCGAGTTGAAGAAAGGAAATCGCGTTCGCCTATGGCCGCAGAAGACTGCCGACATTATGGACATGGCGCTGCAAGGACAGGTCGCGATTATCGAAGCCATCGAACAGGACTTCGAAGACCAGATTCAGCTTGCCGTGGTGTTGGAAGATGATCCGGGCAGAGACCTCGGAATGCTTCGCCAGCCCGGACATCGATTCTTCTTCTCGCCCGAGGAGGTTGAACCGCTGGCACTGAGTGAAGACGGCGGAGGGCCGGCATGAGCCATCGCATTCTGATTGCGTGCGTGGGAAATATTTTTCTCGGCGATGATGCGTTCGGAGTTGAAGTCGCTCGTGAACTTGCAACCCGCCAACTTCCGGAAGGCGTTAGCGTAATTGACTTCGGTATCCGTGCCTTCGATCTGGCTTATGCGCTGCTCGATCCCTGGGACGCAGTGATTCTGGTGGACGCGGTTCCGCGCGGCGATGCGCCCGGCACGCTGTACACGATTGAGCCTGACCTGAGCAGTATCGCTGCGGCGGAAACGAGCGACGGCCCGCTGGATGGTCACAGCATGGATCCGGTGAAGGTGGTGCAGTTGGCGCAAGTCGATGGGATTCGATCACAGCCCGCCTGCTGGTAGTGGGATGCGAGCCCGCCGACTGCGGTGGCGAAGAAGGCCGCATGGGATTGACGGAGCCGGTACAAAACTCAATCGCCGCAGCGGCTGACATGGTGGAAGAGCTTGTGGAACAGATCGCCGCCGCTAAAATGGCATGATCTGCAATTTTCTATATAGAGGAGAGAACGAAATGCTGAAGAACTTGGTTTTAGTTGCGATTGCAGCGACAGTAGTCGGAGTGTTGGTTTCGATGGCGCCTGACCTCAAACGCTACGTCAAAATGAGTGCCATGTAGGTTCCGGTGGGGATGGTTTGATCTTCGCGGACAACTTCCAGCCCTCGATTGACAAGTACGCGTGATGTGTTCGGAGCCCGAATTATTCGTGACGACCTCACGTTTCTGAAGGGGCACGGCTTCAGCCGTGCCGTTTACAAGCGTGGAGAGTTGGGCTTTTAGCCCCTGAGGGAAGTCGCACTTCAACGCCGAAGTCCCTCAGCGGCTAACGCCACCATATCGTGACGGCAAGTCACGGCACGGCCGAAGTCCTGCCCCTCCAAAATATCTGGACAGATGAATGATCCGGTACTCTGCACTACCCCTACAACCACAGTGGCATGCCTTATCACTCCCACCTGTGAGCAAAATCACAACGTTTCCGGGCATACCTGATTCAAGCTGTTTTCATCGTGCTCCAGCCGGCACTTTCTTAAAATTACTAAACCGCCGGCCCGTGAATTTGAGATGGTTCACGCCACGAAAGCAGTGAGGTGAGCACGAGGCAGTCAGGAGGACCGCTCATGCCCACAACTGAACGCAGCAAGTGGTATCACAGTAATCAGTACAGCGCGGATTCAGCCTGTGAGCACTGTTCGGGTGTCGTTCGTCACGAACCCTGGTGTATCACGCGCAATCAATCTGTTTCCTACGCCTACGAGGCAATCCTCGATTCCGGCAAGTTGACCCTGGAAGACGAACTTATCCTGCACGCCTTGGGAGTTGCATGGAGCGGCAAGCCCTGTGATGGCAGGTGCCAGCAAGTGAGCCAGCAGGCCAGTTCGCGCTGAACTGCACGCCACGGCACGTTGTATTGCGCATCAAATCCGTAGTATCGTACTCACACTTAACCTAAGTTTGGGTGATGGATAACATGGCGCAAACTGGTACGACGAAGAGCAGCGAAGAGATCCGGGAGATCATGGTCGAGGTGGCGCGCACTCAACTGGCCGCGGTGACGGCGGCACTGAAATTCTGGGGCGGATGGGTAGAGTCTGCGGAGAAATACACGCAGAAGGTCAGCGCCGAGCTGACGCGTGTGAGTGAAGGTACCGACGATTCGCAGCAATTCGTCGGGCGGCTCACCGATTTCAGCCGCGAGTACCTACGCGAAATGATCACTCTTCCCACTACGGCTGTGGACCACTTCGCCAACGAGATTGAAAAAATCTCCAAGCCGGTTGGCAAACCAGCACCGCCGCACACCCGCAAAGCCAAGGCAAAGGCCTAAGCACGTTCAGATTGACGCCTTTGATTCGCAGGTCTGGCAGTCCTTTTCTCATGATGGAAAGCCGCATGGATCCACTTGCGCTGAACGTCCATCGTCCAACTGGTATGCCAAAAGGGGTCACTCAACAGGGATCCCCATGAGTCGATCATCCATCCCGCTGCTTCTTGCAGTGTAAGTGCGCCGCCATCTTTCTGGCCATCCACCAACTCCAGCATGCTTTGCGGACCAATGTTGAATAAACTCTCAGCCGCCTTCATCCACATCTCGGCGAGAACTCCCACTGGATTGATTTCCATTCCTCCGAAGCAAGCGCCTGCTGTCGCTGCGAACTTCGAATCTCTCTGAGCCAGAGCACAACCACGCTCAAGGGCTTTCTTCCACGATCCCCAATAGTGTGGGTTGCGCAGCGTGGCGGCACATAAATCCACGAAGATCATCGAAGGATCGAAGTAATCGCGATACGCAGTTTCGTATGCGGAGAATGACGCAGCATCGAGGTGTTTCTTTGGGAGGGCGTCCAGGATAACCCGCGCCGCGAGTAAGGCCGATTCCATCGCAGGTGTAATGCCTTCGCCGGTCATCGGATCGACAAAACTTCCGGCGTCACCAATTAGCAGCCCCTTGTCGAAATAATTGGCGACCAGCGCCACCATAGGTCTTGACGATGCCGCCAATCGGAGGTCTGATCAGTTTCAGTTTTTTGCAGCGCGGATGGCTCCGCTTGAGCTTCTCGAAGAAGTCGCGGAATAGTTGGGGAACGACGATGCCGTGACGCTGGCAGGTTTCTTTCAAAACGCCAACCCCGAGATTCACACGTCCGCCGCTCATAGGGAACATCCATCCGTAGCCGGGGAAAAAGTCGGCGTCGAAAAAGAACGCTGCCTCGCCAATGCCGCCTTCATAGCCATCGGCGTAAGCACGCTGGGATAGAGCAATGTGTCGTGGGTCGTCCACCAGCAAACCGGCATGGCGCGCGACCACAGAATTAACTCCGTCCGCGCCGACGATCATTCGCCCGCGATAGGCAGCATGATCACCGTGACGGGTAGCTTCAACCGTCACTCCACCTCGATCAACGCTAAACCCCGTGACATAGGTTTCCTGATGAACTCTTGCGCCAGCCTTAACCGCTGTTTCAAGAATGACGTTATCCAGGATGTCGCGAGGAACGATGTACCCGTGCGGCGGCAAATGTTTGTGTACACCGTAGAACGGAATGCGGCCGATGTAGCACCGCTTGGAGTCGACGTAGGTCGAAGAGTAGATGATGGGAAGAGGAGCCGTCGTCTCCAGCGTCTGCAAGCATCCCATCTTGTCGAGCACGCGCAGGCCGCGAGGTTCAATGTAGTCACCGCAAACCTTCTCCCGAGGAAAGTGCGCGCCATCCAGGACGAGCGTCTTGACGCCTGCGGATGCCAGCCGCCATGCTAAGGTGCTGCCTGCCGGGCCGGCGCCGACGATGATCACGTCGTAACGATCAGCGGGTTTGGCCGGGCGTTTGTTGGCAGAGTTGATTTTTCGTTTTGAGTTTTTTCTCGTTGTCACTTGCTTAAGCTCTGGACAGCAGACGCGTGTCATGAATCAGCGAAAGCAGGCGCTCCGGATACTTGCTATTGGCCAACGCCTCGGCCTCGGCTTCGGCAGCGAGCTGGTCAAGATAGACTTCGGCCTTGGGCAACGCCTCTACCAGCTTCTGCGTAAGCGCAGCCCGATTCTGTGCGTTCGCATTCCGGAAGAGCACCGCGGTTTCGGGATCACGAATCGCGATCGCGACCGGCAACGTCAAAATCGCGTCCTCGATGTCCTTGGCAGACCCTCCGCCTAGCGCTGTGGTTCCGCGCACGTCGGCGACGTCATCGCAGCCGTGATAGAGCATGCCCAACGTCTTGCCAAACTTCTGCAGTCGGTTATCGCGAGTACCGAGGCGAGCACAGATTTCAAACATCGAGCCGGTGTCTTCGCCCGCGATCATTCGCCAATCTTCGGTGCCAAGAGCATGACGTCGCAGCCGCCACTGCAGGCACTCCGCAACGCCGAGGCGTTGCATCAACTCCGCCAGCAAGCCGACGGAGTAGGCGTCGGAAGCTACCAGCTTGGAAGCGGCCGCCATGATGTATCCCGAAGTCATCAAGCCGGGAAGAAAACCATAGCGGCAATGCAACGACAAATTCCCGCGGCGATAGCGTGAACGGTCGAGGATGTCGTCAACAATCAGGCTGACATTGTGGAGGAGCTCGAGACCGGTAGCAGCGATCACCACTTCGTCCGGAGGAGCCTTATCCACCGTCGAGCGATAACAGGCAAAAATTGTGACTGGCCGAAAATACTTGGCGCGCCCCGAAAGCTGGGTCTGAATCATCGGGCGCACTTCAGGGTCCGTCTCCGCGATCCAAGTGGAAAGACAGGTACGCAGCCGTTCAACATCCGCCGTCAAGCCAAGGCGACTGGGAAGTTCCCATACTGCGCTGCTTTCAGTGACAGGCTCGGCGGTCGCAGTCATCGTAGGCCTATATGGGTTTGGGGATCTCGCCGGGTTCGATTCCTGACAGCCGAACTCCGGCGCTTAGCACTTACGATTCATGCTTACGCGGCGAGCGCTGACGGCCAGGAGGCAGCTTTTTCGTTGCGTCTGCGTTTGCTTGACTCCCCATGACGGCGACAGCTGCTGATCTTGTCTTCGGCACCCGTCTGACGATGATGGGGATGCGCGCGCCTGCAATGCCGGGAATGCTGATCTCTCCCTGGTAACGAACTCCGGCGGCCAGGCCGCGGCTAATCTGTGCGCTCACTCGGGCAACTACTTGCTCGCCGGGCGCCAGAGTGATCACGCCAGGCTCGAAGCGCAAGACCGATGGGATCTCTTGCCCGTCTGGGTCGACCAACGGTCCGACCACGACACGGGTGGATACTTCTTTTGGCAGTTTGTTTTCTACCACGAATAATCCGAAGGCGCGGCTTCCGGCCTCGCCCTCAAGCACCATGGCCGCGGGCGAAGGCGCCGGGGCAGGGGGAATGGATGTCACGCGATCAACCTCCTGCACTGCAGTTGTCGTTGATAGGATTTGCGGGCCCACCTCAGAAACCGCCGCCAGCAGCAACTCCAGGCTTCGGCCGGCCAATTCGCTGAGCCGCGCGGTACAGCGAAGATTCGCGTCTAACGCTCGTCCCCATGTCCTGGTAAGTTGCGTTACTTCCTTCATCCACGTGTTCCCGGGACGGTTCCTCGTTCTTCGAGGCACGGACGTGGGCAATAGAAGTGGTCATACCAGTGGTGGATATAGTCGGGACAATCCTTCACGTCCACTTCGAAGAATGTGTTCGCTCCGATGGACGCGACCACGATGGTCCAGCGAAGAAAGTGCAGTTTGCACCCCAGGACCCACATCAGGATCTCTCGCTTCGAACCAACCGGCGCTGTCGTCGGGATGAGATGAGAAACGCGAATCTCTCCGCGCTCCATGGGCGCCAAATCCAGGCTGGCGGAACTAAAGGTCAGTCCGGCGTTTTTGGTAGTGGTGAAGACGGTCACCTTACGCAGCGCCATGGTGCAGTTGGTAATCACGAATCCCAGACTTGCGGTGTCGCCTGGGCGTCCGACGCTGGTCACATCGCACAAAGGCCTGGGCATCCAGCAAGGAGGCGGAATATCGCAGGGACTGCAGTGGGACAACGGTCCGCCGGCCGAGGTCAGGTTGCCGAGATTTTTCAGGAGCTGTGGCGAACTGCTCGCCAGCGACTCGACGAAATCAATGCCCAATTGCGCGCTCTGTTCAACCAGTTTGGCCAGAGCCTGTAAAGATGCAGTAAGCGCCGCATTGCCGCTGCTCATCGGCCCGCCTCCTCACGATTGGATTCTGCAACGACCTCGATCTCAACGTCCAGACTTGCTGCTGAAACGGGCCAAGTCCCGCGATACGTGTGGCCCGCCACCAGCCGGTGTGAAAAGTGCAACTCCACCGTTAGTTCGCGAACTTCCTCGGGCGCCAGAGGTCCTGATCCCTCGATCACTGTCACCCGCACCAGTCCGCCGTGCGCCTTGGCAAGTTCATCCATGATGCGGTCCAGCCGCTGCTTGCCATCGCCTTCCTCTTCAACCAACCCCCGATACATAGCGCGTGCGATTCCATCGTTAGCAAAAACGCAGAACGTATCCTCGCGCGGAACCGTGACCTCCACATTGCCACGATTCAACAGCGTTAGCTCAGCAGTAATCCGGGCGCCTGGTTTTTCCCGGCAGACGATCCGCGAGCGCAGGAAGCGCAGGCTGGTTCGGGATTCCACATCGATTACGACTGGGATCCGTTCCTCGCCCAGTTCGATGTTGCCCTTGTAAAGTCCAGGTGGGGTGGATCGAGGGAGTCGAAAACTTAGAGTGGAAATTCGGGTACCAGCGGAGCGCAGCTTACGAACGCTAAGCGGCAGGGAAGCAGTATCAGGGAAGATCACACGGCAAGCTCTTGCAGGCGGAAACTCCGGGCGTTCCAACGTCGCCAACAACCGGTTTGGTGTGCCACTGAATCGCAGGGGCCCTGGCTGAGTCTTCATGCCCTCACTTGCCCCTTCTCCTTCGCCCAACCGCAGTTGTAGGAACGCTGGTTGGCGGCTCGGGGGTTGTGGGCTCGGGCACAAGAGCAGGCGGAAGGGTCACGCCCCCACAATGCTCACAGGGGTTTGGTATATAAGGCTCCGTGATCACCTGTGCTTCCCCACACAAACGAATGCTGGCCACTTGTAATCCCAACACTGAAAATCCCACGGTGAAAGCCGCAGGAACGTGAGTGCGAATCGACGGAATTTCCTTCACGTGTACGTTGACGTCCAGCGGCTTGAGAGTGATCGGCTCGATCGTGATGTGATCCAATGCAATCTGGATTTTGGGAAGGGAAGTGATGTCGAAACTCGATGGAATCCCCATCAGGTCCACCGGAGATACCAGATCAAGGTCAACGGTATAGTTACTGGGTATGCCGCCCAAGGGAACCTCCTGCTAGTTGCCATCCGGATGGAAGTGTGCAGAACTGTAACCGCGTTCGGCGGGCTTGTCAAAGTAATTTTGTGGTAAAAATGGCCTTTCGCAAGCGCACATGCACACCAACGTGGTGTGCTGCGACGACCTCGCCTTGAGGCTGCGAATTTTGTGAAATAGCGATCTCAAAGAGGTGAGGAGGAGGAATGTTTTTCGCGGGCCGAGCGTGCTAGCATGGGTACCCGAAAAGGTGCTGCCATGAACGTTAGTGATCCAGTTGAATCGCTACTAAAGCAAAAAACCAGCAGTGTGGTTTGGTCGGTAGGCCCCGATCAGTCCGTTTACGAAGCCATTGAGAAAATGGCTAAAGAGGGAATCGGAGCCTTGCTGGTGTTGTCGGAAGGCAAGCTCGTCGGCATCCTCTCCGAGCGCGACTACGCTCGCAAAGTCATCCTCAAAGGACGCTCCTCGAAGGAGACTCCGGTTCGCGAGATTATGACCAGTCCGGTGATCTTCGTGACTCGCCAAAACACGGTGGACGAGTGCATGGCCCTGATGACGCATCACCATTTTCGGCACCTTCCCGTGGTCGAAGAAGGCGCGGCCGTTGGCATGGTATCGATTGGTGACCTGGTGAAATGGATCATCTCGGGTCACGAGGAAACCATCCGGCACCTGGAAGGCTACATCAGCGGAAAGTACCCCGCGTAACCGGCTGTGTGGCGAGCTCTAGCCCAACGTTCTTTCAGCTGCAGCACTCCTGGCATTTCCAACCCAGCCGTGGAGAAGGAGCTGGTTGCGTAATGCGCAAACGGCTTCCCATTCCCGTAAGAAAGCTTGTCAAGCCCCACATAGGTGTCGAAATCGATGCAAACTAATGATTGTAATAACGATATAAAGTTGCGAAATCGTGGCCAAAACCCTCCGAAACGTGCTATAATGTAATTAGTAGAGTCGGAAAGGTAGAGATGCCTTCTCCGGCTCTTTTTGTTTAGCCAGCAGATTTTCTGTCGCTTCCGTGTTAAGCCGCGAGAAAAGCACCGAATCTCAGACTTCGAAGCGCAAAAAATTCGTGTGGTGTCGTCTATCTCCGGATTATGACAGAATGAAACAGTACCCTCATGTCTAACCCAAGCATTCCAGATTCTCAATCCACGACCGAATCCGACGAGTCATTCGGCGAACTCCTTTCCCAGTTTGAGCGCAGTCATTCGCACAAAGCTGCAGATGGCAGCAGGCAGATTGAAGGAACGGTAATAACTGTCTCTGCCGATTCTGTTTTCCTCGATATCGGTTTCAAAAGCGAAGGCATCCTGCCGCTGGCGGCATTCCAGAGCGCCGGCGAAGAAGTGAAGCCTGGCGACAAGCTCACGGTCTCGGTGAAGGGTCGCGATGCCGACGGCTATTACGAGCTTTCCCGCCTTAAGACGGCGGTGCCGAAGGACTGGTCGGCGCTGGAGCGGGCCTTTGCCGACAAGTCAACCATCATGGGCACAGTCACGGGTGTCATCAAGGGCGGACTCAGTGTCGATGTGGGCGTGCGAGCGTTTATGCCGGGTTCGCGCAGTGGGGCGCGCGATGCCGCTGAGATGGAGAAGTTAGTGGGGCAGGAGATTCGCTGCCGGATTATCAAGCTCGACGTGACCGATGAGGACGTGGTGGTGGACCGCCGTGTCGTGACCGAAGAGGAGGAGCGCAGCGGCAAAGAGCGTCGCTATTCCGAGGTCAAGGAAGGCGAGACGGTGCACGGCACCGTGCGTAGTCTTACCGATTACGGCGCGTTCGTTGACATAGGTGGAGTTGACGGCCTCTTGCACGTTAGCGACATCGCCTGGAGCCGCGTTTCAAACCCTGCTGACGTGCTGTCGGTGGGGCAGGAAATCGAAGCCCGGGTGTTGAAGGTCGATCCCGAAAAGCGGCGGATTTCGTTAGGTCTCAAACAGGTTCAACCCGATCCATGGCAGGCGGTTGCGGAAAAATACAAGACCGGCGAGCGCGTCCGCGGTGCGGTGACGCGCGTTACCGACTTCGGAGCGTTTGTAGAACTGGAGTCCGGGGTGGAAGGCTTGATCCACCTTTCGGAGATGTCGTGGGCAAAGAAAGTGAGGCAGCCTAGTGACGTGGTCAAGCCCGGCGAGATCGTCGAAGCTGTGGTCCTGACAGTTGGCGCGAGCGAGCGCCGCATTTCGCTGGGACTGAAGCAGGCGCTGGGTGATCCATGGGCCGAGGTGACCGAGAAGTTTGGCGTCGGATCGGTAATCGAGGGGCCGGTCACCAGCATTACCAACTTCGGCGCCTTTGTGCAATTGTCCGACGGCGTCGAGGGGATGATTCATGTCAGCGAAATCAGCGCTGAGAAGCGCATCAATCATCCGCAAGAAGTGCTGAAGGTTGGACAGGTAGTTAAGGCCCAGGTGCTGGCGATCGATAAAGAAAGGCGGCAGCTGCGGCTCGGGATGAAGCAGTTGGTTCCGACCGGTCTGGACGAGTACATCGCAGAGCACAAGCTGGGGGACACGATCTCGGGACGTGTGATCGAGATTTCAGATGGGCAGGCGCGCGTCGAACTGGGCGAAGGTATCCAGGGCACGTGCCCAGTTATCGCGAAAGGTGCAACGAAGGACGACGCGCCAGCGGAATCGAAAGCGGATTTGTCTGCACTGAGCTCCATGCTTAAAGCGCGATGGAAGGGTGGCGTCGAGAGTGGTGCATCCAAGCCGGAAGCCATCCGCGCCGGACAGATACGCAGTTTTCGAATTGCGAAGCTGGATGCGGCTACGAAGAAGATTGAACTGACGTTGGTATAGGCGTCGCGCGCGAAGCGAAAAAGAACGGGCAGCACCGCTGCACGCGGCAAACATGCGATGAAGCGCCGTACTACCGGTACTGCCCTGGCTACACGAATCTAGAAACCGGTCAACTCTTATGGCGGCTTCAATTTCTCCCCCGAAGATCGGTAAAGCCAGCGATCATCTT
The DNA here is from genome assembly GCA_963721155.1 of uncultured Acidobacteriaceae bacterium. Classification (GTDB taxonomy): domain Bacteria; phylum Acidobacteriota; class Terriglobia; order Terriglobales; family Acidobacteriaceae; genus Bog-257. The sequence continues at coordinate 285,407 of CAVRID010000018.1, forward strand.
GCGAACGAGCGCACTTTTCTGGCATGGATTCGCACCAGCATCAGCATTATCGTCTTCGGCTTTGTGGTGGCGAAGTTTGGGATCACCTTGCGCGAATTCTTGCGGATGCAAGGCAATTCCCAACATGAGAGCGGGATGTCGTTGGCGATCGGCGTGGGGTTCATGGGCATGGGAATCTTGATGGCGCTCGTGGCGTTGATCCGATACCGCACCACCATGAAGCGGCTAAATGCAGATGAATTTCAGCCCGCAGGTCCGATCGTCGTCGTTCTGGGCCTAATTGCTGCGCTCTTCGGAACCATATTAGCGGCGTATCTGATCTATACAGCCAGGACGCTTTAGAGAGGAATTACCGCTAAAGCTGCAAGAGCGGGGCCTCTTGCCCCGCCCTTAGGTGCTGAGGACAGCCTAATGCCCGCCGCCGTGAAAGCCTCCACCTCCGCCGTGAAAGCCACCGCCGCCGTGAAAGCCTCCGCCGCCGTGAAAACCGCCGCCCATCACGCCAAAACGTGATCCGCCCACGCGAGGCGAGGCGATTCCCGGGCGCCCAGCATAGCCGCCAGGATGACCGCCGTAGTACGGTCGCGCGTGTCCCGCATAGCCACCCCCGTAGCCGTAACCACCATAGCCGTAACCTCCATAGAAGAACGGCGAGTATCCCACAAGCCACGGCGAGTAGAACCCCCAGCCGAATGGGCTATAAAACATCCCATCGCCAGGAATCCAGGTGTAGGCCAAGAAGGCGGAGTCCCAATACCAACCAGCACCGTACCAGCCGGCACCGCCGCCGATGTAATGGCCGGCCGCATCGCCGTTGGCTTCCGCGAGATACTGCGAGCGCAAACTGCTGAAGCGATATAGGTCGCTTTCTTCGTACGGCGACTTTTTGAATTTGGTGGCCTTCAATTTGCCCGTAGTGTTGTTCACGTCGAGCTCGTGGCCGCCCTTGACTTTGATGTTCTGGTCGCCTTCTTGCACCAAGGCCTCACCCTTGAAAACGCGAATGTCGCCGCTGTTGGCATCGAAACCGTATAAGCCGTTTTTCAGCAACTGGGTGGTCGCGCCATCCTCCTGCACGCGTAACAAGTTGTCCTTGTAAATCTCGGCAACCTCAACCATTGCCTGGCCCTTGGTTAACGAGACTTCTGTATTGGTCAGGCTCGGCGAAACCAGCGTGGCGGAGCTGTTATCCCCTACGCGGAAAAATACACCGGGCGTGAGCAGAATTTCGGCTTTGCCGGTTTCGGTTGTCAACGTCTGCCCACTCTGCAAACTTACCGATCCAACGGATTTCGCATTCAGGGCCTCAGTCCCGACTGCGGCTTGTCCTTCCACATAATTGAGTGTTCCTGGTAGCGCTGGAGTTGCGCCCCAAGCGGGCGCAGACAGAATCGCTGCCAGAATGAAGCTTGCGAACCAATTCAACCTGGACAGCTGCATTTCTCTTTTTTGCTTTCTTTAACCTCTGTTTATTAGATGCTAAACATGGCACTTGGTCGCTTGGACCGATGGTTTATGCTGCTGTGTTGCGGCGGACTTCCCGCCATGCTTGATTTAAGGAAAGGCGCTTTGTGAAAAATCCAAACGGCTATCACTTCCAGATCGTTGTTCTCGTAATCTCAGGTGTACTACTCCTGCCCACGCAGTTCGCGCTGGCAAGTGGTTTGGCTGGCCCCGGTGCGACCTCGACACCGCAAACGCAGACCCAGTCTGCAACCGATCTCGAGCCGGGCAGTGCCCAAGTGATTCAGCCCGAGGACCTGTTCAAGATTCTTCAGTCCAAAGCCGAAAAACCGCTGATCCTGAACGTCGGTCCGCATCTTCTGTACATGCAGGCGCACATTCCTGGCGCCGAGTACATTGGTGCGGGTTCGGATTCGCAGGGAATCGATTCGCTGCGCAGGCGTGTGAAGTCGCTGCCCCGCAAAACGTTTATCGTCCTTTACTGCGGATGCTGTCCCTGGAGTCACTGTCCCAACGTGCGCCCGGCTTACAACGAACTACACAAAGCGGGCTTCACCAACGTGAAGGTGCTCTATATCGCTGACAACTTTGGCGCTGACTGGGTTGACAAGGGCTATCCCACCATCAAAGGCCAATGAGTCGATGAGAAAGATCGTCCTGATTGTCGTCGCGATCATAGCGGCGCTTGCCATCTACGAGGTGAGCCGGCACGGCTCCAGACCTGACAAGCCAGCTCGCCTATCGGCGGCGGCGCACTCGGTCGCGCCCGATTTCTCGCTGCAAGATTTAGATGGGCAGCCGTTGAATCTCGCCAACTACCAAGGGAAAGTCGTCCTGCTGGACTTTTGGGCGACTTGGTGTGCGCCCTGTCGAGACGAGATTCCACATTTTGTGCAGCTCCAGGACAAATATCGCCGGCAGGGGCTCCAGGTGATTGGCATTTCCATGGACGACGGGCCCCAGCCGGTGCGCGAGTTCTACCAGCAGGTCCAAGATGAACTATCCGGTCGCTTTGGGTACCGAGAAGGTCGCGGAGGCGTACGGAGGCGTTCTCGGATTGCCGATCGCCTTCCTGATCGGTCGCGATGGCCGAATCCACGCGAAGTATATCGGCGAGGTGAACATGTCGGTTCTTGAGCAGGAGATCGAAACACTGTTGCAGGCGAAGTGAAGTCCAAGAGCTAGCACGAGTCTTTTTACCAGACGTCTTAGCTGGTATTGTGGGCCTCGTCGAAACAGTTAGATCCGTGGCCTACTTGTGCTGGGAGAACGCATCTTGTTTACTTGTGGGGAATCGCCTCCGATTGCAACTGGCGATCTGCGGCGAGATCTCGAGGTTGCTGACCACACATGCACGCGCAAATAAAGCTTGGCCGAATCGCCGGTATCTCCATCGGGCTGCATTACAGCTGGTTCATTATCGCTTTCCTGATCACGCTGTCACTCATCGACCACTTCAAGTCAGTTATGCCGCAATGGAGCGGCGCTACCTTGTGGTCAGTGGCCATCGTTACGGGAATCCTTTTCTTCATCACTCTGCTTCTGCACGAATTGGCTCATTCGCTGTTGGCAAAATCCAGAGGCCTGCAGGTACGGGCCATCACTCTCTTCGCTCTGGGAGGGGTGTCGCAGATCGAGTCAGAGGCTCCGGACGCGAAGTCCGAGTTCTGGATCGCCATTGTCGGTCCGCTATCGAGTCTTGTAATTGGCGCCGTTTGCCTGCTGTTGGCGCGGTTCACAGGATGGATACCCAACAGCGAAGCCCGTACTCCGATCTCTGCAGTTCTGGTCTGGCTGGGCTACATCAATCTCGTACTGGCCGTCTTCAACATGATCCCCGGTTATCCGCTCGATGGTGGCCGGGTGCTGCGTGCCCTGATTTGGTGGAGCACGCACAGCATCGACCGCTCCACGAAAATCGCGGCCAGAGTCGGGCAAGCGGTCGCCTTCCTGTTCATTTTCATGGGTCTTTACCAGTTTTTTGTCGGAAAGAACTTTGGCGGTCTGTGGATGGCATTCATTGGCTGGTTCTTGCTGGATGCGTCTCGGAGTAGCTATGCTCAGGTGGAGATTACGGCGGGACTTCGTGACAGGAAGGTTTCCGATATTATGGATCGTGAATTCTCCACGGTTGAAGCCCATTTGAGCCTGCAGGACTTTGTTCATCAATATCTGTTGACGAGTGGACGCAGGTGTTTTGTAGTGGTGCAAAACGGTAACCTTGCCGGACTCATCACCAGCAACGAGGTCAGCAACGTGTCGCGCGACCGCTGGCCGCAAACTAGCGTGCAGAGCGTGATGCGGCCGCTGAGTCAAGTGAGTACGGTCACCCCTGATGCTTCGGCGCTCGATGCTCTTGAAACCATGAGTCGGCAAGACATTAATCAATTGCCGGTGGTCTCCAATGGCCAACTGGAAGGGATATTTTCGCGGGGCAGTGTGATGGGCTTTCTTCGCAACCGTGCTGAGCTGTTTCGACGTTGAGCCGGGCGCGAAGCGAGATGAGTGCGACAAAATAAAGGGGAAGAGGTGCAGCCTTATGTCATTTCAATCGTGGAGAGTTACGGGCGCTCTCAGATATCTGATGGCTGGAGTATCCATTGCCGCATTTCTACTGCTCATTATGGGCAAGCCCCACCCCACAACCGCACAGGAAACGAAGCAGACAAAGGAGACCTCTCAAGCTGGTGCCAATGCCGGTGGGGTCGCCCGTGGCAAGTACATTGTGACAGAGGTTGCGAAATGCGGTAACTGTCACACTCCGCGCACTCAGAACGGAGAAATCGATTACAGCCGGTGGCTGGCTGGCGGTCCGGTTCCATACTTACCGGCTCAACCTGCATCGGATTGGCCGCTGCTGTGCCCACGCATCGGCGGCTTGCCACCGGCAAATGACGCTCAGATGATCACATTGCTGATGACCGGAATCTGGACGACGGGCAAGCCGCTTCGCCTCCCGATGCCGGAATTTCACATGACCCGTGCCGACGCTGAGGCAGTCCTCGCTTATCTGAAGTCCGTCAGGTCCGGTCGCAATGGATACTCGCAACCGACAGACTAAGGGGTGACTCAGTGTTTTGAAAGGCGCACCTTCAGAGCCTGCCCTGAGCTTGTCGAAGGGTCCGCCGTTACGCGGTCGCACCTTAGGCTTCACAGTTTGCTGAGAAAGTCAGGGCGTGACTGTGGAATGTTCTTGGTGGGAGCCCCCGCATTTATGCGGGGGGAGGAGCGCTTTAGCGCTCCGGTAAGAACTTGGACTTTGATCTCGCGCTTTAGCGCCGGAGATCAAAAAACCAGTGCTAAAACCAATCTTGAGACCGAAGGATTTTCTGCTGACTCAAGTCCAGGCAGCCCCTGCCGTACTGGTGGATACAGCCACGCTGGTAAATCGCTGCTCTACCCTGAAACCACCAACATCACACCTCCCCGGCGTCTTCACTCATTGGCTGCCGGCGCAATATCTCTTCGGTAAGATCGCTAAACATGTCTTCCACGCCGTCTCCACTCTTCGCGCTGGTCAACTTGATCTTCCATCCTTCAGTGGCTAGAGTTTCCAGGTCCGGAGCAGTGATCTGCCATTTATCCCACAGGTCCTTCTTGTTCACGATGAGTCGGAACGGAATTTCGCCCACTGCTTCCAGCACTCGCTTGTGAATACTCTTCGCTGTCACCAAAGATTCCGACCAGGTGCCGTCAACCACCAGGAAATACCCGGCCGCTCCCTTCAGATAAGAAGTTTGCACTTGTGAGCGGGAGTCCTCGCCGGCCAGGTCCCAAAGCATCAACAACACATCCTGGTCCCCGATCTTCAGTTCGCGCTTGTCGATTTTCACTCCCACGGTGCTCTGGTACTTGGTGGAAAAAATTCCCTGAACAAAACGTGCCACCAGACTCGTTTTTCCTACACCGAAAGAACCCAGCATGCAGATCTTCTTCTGGATCATGGCTTGTCTCCCTGGTGTTGCTACTGCACCTTGAGTGAAACACTGCGATTGACTTCCAACTGGTACGAGGGCGATCCGTGTCGAATCGGCTCGCTGTCTCCCAATCCGACGGCGGTGAGCATGTCAGACGGAATGCCGCGCTCGTGCAGAGCTTCTAAGACGTGCTGGGCCCGTTCTTTGCTTAATGCAGCATTCTTGGTTTCGGCACCGGTCTGGTCGGCCCGTCCGTAAATCGTGATATGGATTTGCCGACCCAACTCACCAGCGATTTCCTGCAACCGGTTGATATGGTCCTCAATGGCATCCAGGCGCATTCCTTGTTCGGGGGCCAGCGCACTTGAGTTCACGGGGAACAATACCACCTGCTGCTCCAGTTGCTGCTTCTCCGCCTCAAATTCGCGCGGGCGTGCAAAACGGGCGTCGAGCGATTGATACGGTTCGAACCGGGCCTCCAGAGTGCCGGGTGCGATACCAAATTCAGCGGCCACCCGCACCGGGTCAGCTGCCAACGGATCGCGCATGCCCATTACGGTGTAACGTCCCCACTGCTTCTGCGAGCCGGTGACCACAATTCCTGGCTCGCTTTGGAGCTTTGTCAGATATTCGTTCCAGCGAGCGTTCCGGCGATTTGCCCAGAGCCCGATTGCAACCAGCACGATAAGCACCGCAGCCAGCGCGGCTAGCCACCATGCAGACTGCTTCTGCGGCCGGTCCGTTTGGCCCAGCAGACAATTCTGTAGGTGGGGGCGTGCGCCATCGAATATGCTGGCATCTCCATTAAACGACGCGAGTCCACTTGCGAACTCCTGATGGATGAGCTCGTTTTCGCGCGCAAAGACATTCTTCAGCTCCGGTGGAGGCGTGCCCAGAATTGTCGCCGCCAGTAGCGCTTGCGGACCGTAATGCACCCACAGCTTGAACTCGCCGATATCCACCGCTTCAAATTCCTGCGACCGCTTGGCGTTGAACGAATCGGCGATGAAATCGCCCAGCGCGGTCAGCATGCTGGATACCAGCTCAGCTTCTTTGATCCCCTCCCCAGGAGCCTTCACGTACTGCAATACCGATCCCGTCTCGCGGTGGATGAGAACGACCTGCTGCACCTTGTAGCGGAGGCTGCGCAGCAGCGCAATCTCGCCGAATGATTTGCCGGTGCGCAGCGCCTCCAGCCGCCACTTCACGCTCTCCCATGAGAGGCTGCGCTCCATCAGGAAGTTGAGCGATTCGGCCATGCCGCGGAAGGCGTTCGCGACAGCCTTGCGAACCGCGTCACCAATGATGGGAGCAAGAGAAGTGGCAAGGATGCCGGGATTTTTGGTGATAGAAATTTTCAGCGCGCGCTCTACGATGGGATAGAACGAGCGTTGCAGGCCACCGTCACGCTTGATGGAAAGCGCGACCGCCTGGCCGAGGATTTGGCTGAGCTCTTCGGCGCGTAGTTCAGGATCGTCGAGCCGCTTGCGCAGGGCCTCCAATTCCACGAGTTGCTGGCCGAGCAGTAAGGCCCGGAGTTCGGCCAGTTCATCGGGGTGCTGGTCGAAGTCAGGATCGTGCTTCAGGTCAGCCGGCGTCGAACCCATAGATCCTCAAGCTTCAGTGGCACTGCGGATTGGCTTCGGCCGTGGCTTGTTGTCGTCGCCCTCATCCTTCAAGCGAACCGCCAATTCCACAAACAGCGCCGCCAGGGCAGACCGGTCGGTCTTGGCATGACGCAGTTCCTGGACGCGATTCTCCAGCAGGCCGCTGAGCGATTCATGGCGTTGCCGAATTTCGTCGAGCAGTTTGCGCGACTCGGCCATCAACTCCTGACGCGCCGCGCTGCGGTCCTGGGCGGCCTTGTTGTCGAGGTCGAGGATCTTCTTGGAAAGCTGCGCCGCTGTCGTCTTCAACTCCCGCCCGATGGTGTTCAGCGTTTCCTCACGCTCGTCGCGCTCTGCTTTCAAGCGTGCCGCCAGCGACTCGGTCTCGCTCTTGAAAAAGGCTTCCAGAGAATCCAGGCGCCGCCGCATGGTGTCTTTGATTTCGGCAGTCTCGCGCGCCAGCGCTTCTTCCAGGCGGGCAAAGCGGGCCTCATAGTTTTTGATCTGCGAACCGAAGAGAATCTCGCGAATCTTCTCCACACTCGCGCCACTTGCCTCGGCCGTTTCGGCAACGGCGGTTTCGACAGCGTTCGACTTGTGGGCTGGCTTCTCTTTTTCTTTCTCGCGTATCGGGACGGGACTCATGTTGGGCTTCCTCCGCATTTTGGCTGCAATAAAGGGTCGGAGCAACATGCTATACCGAAATGAGGCAGGAGAGAAAAATCTTTGGGGAAGGCTACAAGGAAAAGGAAAAAGCGTTGGGCCGACGATGCTTCGGGAGAAGGCTAGACGACGCTCCGATTGCGATGTAGATCACCGTGGAGCGTCGTCGTTTGTTTTGGCCTCTGGTGTAATAGTTTGCTGAAGAAGTCGATCCCGACGCCCTTTGAAGGGGCGCAGCTTTAGCTGCGCCGTTGAAAGCCTCTTACTAACCGCTAACTGCTAATTGCTAATTGCTCTTCAGCTCTTCACGAACGCCAGCGACGCCGAGTTCATGCAATACCGCAACCCGGTCGGCTTTGGACCATCATCGAAGACATGGCCCAGGTGCGCATCGCATTCGACGCACCGCACCTCGGAGCGCTCCATGCCCAGACTGCGGTCGCTATCGGTCTTGACGTTCTCCTTCGCGATAGGAGCCCAGAAGCTCGGCCATCCCGTACCCGAATCGAACTTGGTCGACGTGCTGAACAGCGCATTCTTGCAGCAGACGCAACGAAAAATCCCCTTGGCGTGCAAGTCCCAATACTGTCCGGTGAAGGCCCGCTCGGTTCCCGCGTGCCGGGTCACGTCATATTGCTCGGGTGTTAATTGGGCGCGCCATTCGGCATCGGTCTTGACGACCTTCTTCACGCGCTCGGGGCCTACCTTCTCTCCCGAATCTTTGAATTCAACGACCTCGACATAATCCGCAGCTGCGGGTGCAGCATTGGCTTCCGTACTCTTAAAGACGCTCATGAACGCTACTCCAGAAAGGGATAATAAAGCTGTTTTGAGAAAACTTCGACGGTCACTCATATCGATGAACCTGCCCGTTTCAAGTTTCAGTTTCCCGTAATCGAGGCACGATACAGGCTGGGAAACTGCTGTTGAAGGTTCGCAACCTTGGGAAGATCGTTGTACATGATGTAAGGGTTGTCCGGATGAAGCGTTGCGTAATTCTGGTGATAAGCCTCCGCCGGATAAAACGCCTTCAACGGGACCACTTGGGTCACGATCTTGTGCGGGAACACTTTGGCCTGGTCCAACTGCACGATGTACGCCTGCGCAATGTTCTTCTGCTGATCCCCACTGTAAAAAATGACCGAGCGATACTGCGTCCCTGAATCGGGTCCCTGGCGATTCAGTTCCGTGGGATTGTGCGCAACCGAGAAAAATACCTTCAGCAACTGGCCATAGGTGATCTTCGACGGATCGAAAACTACCTTAACGGACTCTGCATGTCCGGTAGTTCCCGTGCTGACAACTTCATATTCGGCGGCGATCGATGGCCCTCCCGAATATCCTGAGGTCGCGCTGATCACGCCCTTGACGTGCTGAAACACTGCCTGCACACCCCAGAAACATCCGCCGGCAAAAACGGCTGTCTCCTGCCCGCTTTTTGTCGCCAGCGACTCATCGGTCGTGGGATTAGGCAGAGCCACGGCCTTCTCGGCGGCGCTGGCAAACATCGCAACAAAAAGCACCAGCGCAGAAACTAACAAAGTAAATCGAAACTTCGACATAACCTTCCTCCCCCGGACTTCGCTCCGAGGATATCCATTACGTTAGAGTCGCATCTCCCGCGAAAGTTACAGTCAATTGGGAGTTGCAATTCGCTTTACAAACCGCAAAGGGAATTGACACTTAGTGTACGCACAGAAGGATCCATTGGATTGCGAGACCTCGGAGTCGAAGCTGAGGCTCTTCCTGGTGTGGCTTTCTGGCACTGGATCCGGGAAACGTCTTTGCATCGCTCCGGGCAGTCTTGCGAAATCGAGAGATTTTGTCCATATCCTGCACTTAAATGCTTTCCTCAATTGTTGAAACCAACGCTAAAGTTGCGCGTCCTTTCCTATGTCATGAAGAAAGCCTGTCGGCTACTGATCGTGTGCCTCGCTTTTGGATTGTGCTTTTTGTCGCCCGCCTGGGCACAGAACCCCGTCGTCGTTGAACTATTCACTTCGGAAGGTTGCTCCAGTTGTCCGCCGGCTGACGCGCTTCTGGTTCAACTGAGCCAAAAAACTTCACCCGAGGTAAATCTCATCCTCTTAGGTGAACACGTCGATTACTGGAACCATGATGGATGGAGCGACCGCTTCTCCTCGGCGCAGTTTACCCAGCGGCAGATCGATTATGAGAAGCATCTTCACGTCACCGAACCATTCACCCCGCAGATCGTGATCGATGGCCATCTGCAACTGAGCGGAAACAATGCCGCAGCTTTGAGCCACGACTTGCAGGTGGAGTCGGCGCAGGCGAAACCTGCTCAGGTGTCGCTTCAGTGGGAAGCGGGTGGTCATCTGAAAATTGCGGTGCAAGCGCCTGAGACGAAGCATGCGCATGTGCTTCTCGCGGTAACCGAGGACGGACTGACCACCGCAATCGCTGGCGGGGAGAACAATGGCCGGACCTTGCAACATGCAGCCGTTGTGCGACAGTTGCGCGACGTGGGAAGCGTGAAAAACGGATCGTTTGACAAGACCGTCGAGATCGCACCCCATTCCGGTTGGAACACCGCTAATCTGAAAGTCGCGGTATTGGTGCAGGATTCGGACGGTGGGCCGATTGTGGGAGCAGCTTCCTTGCATTACCAACCGTGACCGCAGCTACCAGGTGACCTCCTGTCGTATAGTCTTTCGGGAGGCGCCGCAATGAAGCATGCGATCTTGGGAGCCGGAGCTGTCGGCGGACTAGTTGGTACGGCACTGGCCTCGCTGGGCGAAGATGTCACGGTGATCGTACGGCCAGAAAAACTGCCGGACTATCCCGCAGAATTGACACTGGAGCGGCCATCCGGAACACTAACCGCGCCGGCGAAGGCTGTCTCCAGACTGACGGAGCAGGTCGACGTACTATGGATTGCGACCAAAGCTTTTCAACTGCAAGCTGCGCTGGAAGCCGTGCGGGCGGCACCTACCGCCGTGGTTCCGCTTCTGAACGGTGTTGACCACGTAGCAGTGTTGCGCGCCCGCTACGGAGACGCGCAGGTGATTCCCGCAACGATTGCGGTGGAGGCGGAGCATCCCGCGCCGGGACGCTTTATTCAGCGCTCGCCACTTGTTGGCCTTAACGTCGCTGCCAGTGCTGAGCGGTTGTTGGGGGCTATTGTCAGCCGCTTGACCGACCTCGGCTTCACCTGCCAGTTCATCCAGAACGAGAAAACGCTGCTGTGGAGCAAGCTGTGCTTTCTCGGGCCGTTTGCATTAGTAACGTCGGCGTCGGGAAAGAACAAGGGAGAGGTGTACGCCGATCCAGCGTGGAAGGAGAAGTTGCGTGCCGCTGTGGCTGAGGCATGTGCGGTGGCGAAAGCCGATGGGGCCGAGATCGACGTCTCGAAGCTGCATGGAACCTTCGACAGTTTCCCACCAACCCTACGCAGCTCCGTACAGAAGGACCTCGCCGCTGGAAGGCCACTCGAACTGGATGCTATCGCAGGCCCCATCGTGCGCGGCGGCGAACGTTACAGCATAGCGGTTCCGACGACGAAAGAGCTGATAGCTGCGATCAACTCATTGGTCAGGCAGCGCGTTTGAGCGACTAATGGGTATGAGGTCGCGACTCAAGAAAATCCGTGTCGATCGGTGGTCCTAGTTTTCCGTTATCCCAAATATTCGGGATCCCGCTTCCATCCCGTAACCATGGAATAGAAATTGTTCCACCCGTGAAGAACGACCATGATGAGGTGGCCCGGGATGAAGGCTAGGAATCCGCACATTGCGATGAAATGCCAGATGCGCGCGAAATGGAAACCGCCCATCAGCCATGTCAACCACCAAAACTGAACAGGCTTGTACAGCACAATGCCAGTCAGCGTCGATAGCAGACCGAAGAAAATCGTGGAAGTGTAAGCCAGCTTCTGCAGCGGATTGTAAGCGGCATCAACCACCGGTTTCTTTCCAAAGAAGAAGTAATAGCGCGCCATCGGCCAGACGCCTTTGATGTCACGCGCGGTGAACAACACTTGCCGCCAATGTCCCGTGACAATCTGGTAAATCACATACATTAGCCCGCTGGCCACGAAGATCCACATGAATGTAAAGTGCCATTGCAGCGCCCCGCCCAGCCATCCGCCGAGGGTGATCAATCTGGGGACGTCAATAAAATTTTTCTGAGGAATCTTGGGACCGAAGCTGGGAAAGGCGCGAAAGATCTGCAGGCCTGTACCCATCAACACCAACACAGCCACCGCGTTTACCCAATGGGCGAAGCGCACTACCCAGGGATGCTCGTAGGCGATGGTTAGCGGAGCCCTTTTTCCCGTTTCTTGCTCTTGTACATTCACACTCGCTGCCATCAGCACTCTCTCTCAGAGCCCGCCGTACCAGTCATAACCCTGGTCTTCCCAGTAGCCGCGCTGGCCATCTCTCAGCACGTTAGTCACCCGGAGGGCGACAAGATACTTCGCCTGCTTGTAGCCGATCTTCGTGGGCATTTGCAGCCGAAGCGGAGCGCCATGTCCGCGGTCTAAGCGGCTTGCCGTACATTTCGTAACAGAGCAACGTCTGCGGGTGGAGCATGGTCGCCATGTCGATCGATTCGTAATACTCGTCCGCACAGTCAACCTCAACAAAGCGAGCGCTGGTATCGGCACCAATCAAGCGCAAGAAATCGGAAGCGCGCGTGCCACCGAAATTTCCGATCACGTCCCAACCTTCCACGCAGATATGGCGGGTGTTCTGTGTAAGTTTGGGCAATGCCTGGATCTGGGCCAGCGTGTACTGGCCGGGATGCTGGACCAATCCCTCCACTGTCAATGTCCACTTCTCCAGATCCACTCCGGGGTCGGCGACGTCGTAGAAGTTGTAGGGGAAGCGGTCGAAGGCGGCAACATCACGATCAGGAAAAGTTGGCGCTAGCCGGTGGCGGCTGAAGAGTTGTTCCGAGGCCCAATCGCTCAGGTGAAGTCCGTCGTTCAAAAGAGGATCGCGCAGCTTGGGCACCGCAAAAGCTCCTAGTGCCAGCACCGGAACCAGCTTCAGCAATTCGCGGCGATTCATGCGCTTGCGATCAATAGGGGATACGCGGCGCACTTCTTCTCCCGCCGGCCCGATGTTCCGCAGCACAGCGGGCGCGGCGAGAACCTCCGGCTCGACGGCATCTCGTACAGGCTCGGCAGGCGCTTCTCTCTGATCGGCAGCCTGAGGGTCTTCCACAGCCGGCCGCTGCTCGTCACTTATGTCGTCAGGCATTCTTACCTTTGTATACGAACACGCTCTCTAATCAGATTGGCGAGCCGGAGCAAAAGTTACACCGGAGAAAGGATCCGGCGCAAGTTTCTGCAAAAGTCGTGTTGATTCCGGAATGCTGCCCCTAATCCCTAGGACCTATTCCCTGACCGCCTCCCCCGGTGCCGTCCTTGCCAATTGACCGTCGTTCCCATACATCCCATAATCTCTGTGCCTGACGAATTTCGCTGCTCACAAGGTGTCACTATGGCGCAGAAAAAAAGCACAAACACCGACCGTCCGTTCGAGAGAGCTGGCGCGCGGTTAGACGACGTATTCGGCGATGCATCGAAGCGCATTGAAGAGGAAACGAAGCAACTCATCGCATACATTAACGACGAACTGGTGCCCGCCATTCGCGAGCACTCCAGCACCGGTCTGCGCGTCGCCAGCGAAAAGCTGAAGCAGGCGGCCGACATGATGGACGCCGGCATGAAGCAGAAAAAGGGCTGACCCCTGCGAGTCGCGCCTCTCATTATCGTGGGCACGGCGTTGCTGCTGCTCTCGGCCTGCGGCGGGCATAAGACCGCTCGTGCTCATCCGGTTCCTCCCCCCCCGACGGTCGGTCCGGCTGAACCTGCGCCGGCGAGCACCGGAGCCAAGGTCGAGTCACCACCGGTTTCGCGCAGTACGAAACCCATTTATGTAGAGACCGGACTGGCCAGCTGGTACGGGCCTCCCTACCATCATCACCGTGGTGCCAACGGCGAGATCTACGACCAGAACGCCCTGACGGCTGCGCACCGCACTCTGCCCATGAATTCGGTGGTACGCGTAACCAACCAAACTACTGGACACGCGGTGGTGGTGCGCATCACCGATCGCGGACCGTTCGTCGAAGACCGCATCATCGACCTGTCGCTGTCGGCGGCGAAGGCGGTGGATGTTTGGCGGCCCGGCACGGCAGAAGTAAGGGTCGAAGTCTTATCCGCGCCGGCGCCGATTGCGGAGGGCGGCCGCTGGTGCGTGCAGATCGGCGCGTTCCAGAGCGAGAGCGAAGCGCGCAAGTTGAAAGAGAAGCTGCAGGACCATTACGAAGGCGCCAACGTCATTCAGTTCACGGGACCCACGGGAGAGTGGGTGCGACTGCGTCCCCCGGGCGACGACAAACATAAGGCGCAAGAAGTCGCCAGCAAGACCCACGTCAAAGAGGGCGGAGTATTTCTGGTAAGGCTGGATTAAACGCAGTTGTCAGTTGCTGGTTGTTGGTTGCTGGTTAGCTAGTCCCGCACTCAGCACTCAATCGTCTGCATTCTCTTCACGCTGTCATCCTGAGCGGAGGCGACGCTGGGTTTGCGTCGCCGGAGCCGAAGGATCTGCTGTTCTGAGACTACGCAAGGAACAGGAAGGTAGTCCAGTGACCTCCCGCTTATACTTGCTCAAGTGATGAGACCTGTGGCCACCCATCTCCAAAGCGGGCCCGTCGCGCTTGGCCGTGCCGCTCTTGTTGCGCGAGGGCGGCGCCTGGAATACTTCACCATCGCTTGGAACACCTTTGAAGCTGTGGTCGCACTGATCTCCGGGTTGGTTGCCGGCAGTATTGCGCTGGTGTCCTTCGGTCTTGATTCAGTGATCGAAACCATCTCCGCGGGAATTCTACTGTGGCGGCTCCGCGCTGAAGATGACCCGCAGCGGCGCGAGCGCACCGAACTCATGGCGCACCGCCTGGTGGGAGTCTGCTTCTTGCTACTGGCCGCCTACGTTGCTATCGAAGCAGTCTCCGCGCTCTGGACCAGGTCCACGCCAGAGCGCAGTATTCCGGGCATCCTTATCGCCATCGCCGCGGTAATCGTGATGCCGCTGCTGGGCCGCGCAAAACGTCGTGTGGCCGCGAAAATAAACAGCCGTGCACTTCATGCCGACTCGCGCCAGGCTGATTTCTGTGCCTATCTCTCTGCTATTCTGCTCGCCGGATTGCTGATGCACGCAATGCTCGGCTGGTGGTGGGCCGATCCAGTCGCCGCCCTGATAATGACGCCCATCATGGCGCGCGAGGGCGTGCAAGGATTGCGCGGCCAAGGCTGTGACGATTGCGGCTAGGGACATTAGCTAGCCCTACGCGCTATTTGCTAGAGGCCATCTCATAAATGCTGATGCGGTCCAAAGTGTGGGGCCTCAGGGGCTAAAGCCCAGTCCTTAAAGGCCCGTTTACGGCACGGCTGAAGCCGAGCCCCTTCAAAACCGATTTATGAGATAGCGTCTAGTTAGTTGCTAACTGCTAGTTGCTCTTTCCCTTTTCCGCTATTCTGGGTCGAGCAGCAATTGCGATTTTGCATATGGCGCGCAAACCGGCAAGCTCCTTCGACCGCAAGTTCGTTCCGCTTTCCACCCGTTTCGATCACGCGCTGCTTTTCGCCTCCCAAGTTCATCGCGATCAGGACCGCAAGAAGAGTGGAATTCCTTACATCTCGCATTTGCTGGGCGTGGCTTCCATCGTGCTCGACTACGGTGGCGACGAGGAGATGGCCATTGCAGCTCTTCTGCACGACGCGGTAGAAGATCATGGCGGCCGCCCGATGCTGAAGATGATCGAGCAGATCTTCGGCTCCCGGGTGGCCAAGATCGTCGATGGCTGCACCGATTCCTACGCCGAAGATCCCAGGAAGAAGGAGGGATGGGAGCGGCGCAAGTTTCGTTACCTACGTCGCATCCGTCACGAGGATGCCGAAACGCGCTTCGTCTCCGCGGCCGACAAGCTCTACAACGCGCGCGCCGTTCTGCGCGACCTTCGCTATAACGGGGATACCGCCTTCGAGCGCTTCTCCGCTCCCAAAACCAAGATCATTTGGTATTACCGCTCGCTGGTCACGGAATACCGCGCCGGTGGCGTGACTCACCTGCTGAAGCCGCTGCTCGACGACCTTGATCGCGTGGTGATCGAGGTGGAGCACCTCTCAGGCTTGCTGGCGGCGTCCCCCAGCCCGCATCGCAGGTTGACCACCAGGCTCAAGAACAGACGCTAGTCACTGTGGCCACAGGCGGAGCACGTTACAATCGCAGGTTCGATACCAGGAGATACACGTGCCGCCAACTGAAGCCGAGCGCATTACGGAACTGCTGAAATCCGCCAAGATCATCGCCGTCGTCGGACTTACCGACACTCCCATCCGGCCAAGCTATGGTGTCTCCCACTACATGCAATCGCAGGGCTACCGAATTATCCCGGTGAATCCCAACATCACCGCATGGCAGGGCGAAAAAGCGTACGCGTCGCTGCTCGATGTCCCGGAGAAGATCGACATCGTAGATATCTTTCGGCGGTCCGACGCCGTACCCGAAATGGTCGAACAGGCAATCCAAGTTAAAGCGCCGGCGATCTGGATGCAAGAAGGCGTCGTTCACGAAGAAGCTGCTGAAAAGGCTCGCCAGGCGGGCATCTTCGTAGTGATGGATAAGTGCATTCTGAAGGAGCACATCAAGAGGCAGTGAGAATTTTTGTCACGGGGGCGCAAAAAGATTCAGTGCTTACTCGGCGGTTGATCTATCTCGACTCACGCCCGACGTGCTCACGGTAGCGGTTGTGGTCTTTGGGGCGCGGGCGAACGCGGTTTCCCCCAATCGAATCTTCGTCCAATGATGGCCTTCACCAACATGTGGTCGGTTCCAGCCGTTACCCCCACCCCCACTCCAAAGTTGATCTCCCATTTCGGCGAAACATCCAGATCGAATGCCGGCACGAACTGCTGCGATTGGCGGGGAAACGGGTCGAAATCTCCAACTGGTCCCAAGCCGCTGTAGTATTCGAGACCGAAAGCTACGGCCTTGGTAAAGTTCCAGGAGATCTTTGCGTCCGGAGCGAACTCCCATCCTCGTTGGGTTTCGGGTCCCGTGTAAGCCTTCTCCAACGCCGGGTTGACAGACCAATATAGGCGTCCTTGCTGTTTGTCTACGATCGGGCGTATCTCCAGGCTCCAGACTGAAGTGGAAAAGTTGGGACGAGCATATCCGAATTCCGCTGACAAACTGACGCCGACCGGCCAGTGCCAACTCTCCGGCACACGCACTCGCGGCCGGATGTGATCGCCCACCCACTGCCATCCCTGGTTATCCGGCACCGCAGTGAAAATATAGAAGCCGGTTTCGAACCAGGGCGTGATGCCTTGTGTGATCTCGACTGTCTCGTGCAGTTCGTGTTCCGTGGGGAGAACACCGTCCTCGGTCGTCTTCGATCCCTGAAAGGTGTAGTTGCTGTGCAACTCCACCATGGTCGTCCTTGGCGCTTCCGTCTCCGACCCGTAAACCTGAATCTCGTAGTTGTCTTGCGCTTGACAGACAAAGCAGCAAAGACTGAGCGCCACTGCGGCAAGGACTATCGACAGCAGGGAACGGATTGCCATCGCAAACAGCATCGCACAGAAACACTGCGAGCGTGTGTCGCAATCCGCTTGCGCCTATCGCTTGAAGATCACCATTCCCAGCGGCGGTATATCGAGCAGCAAAGAATAGTCGTGTCCATGAGTAGGGATTGCTTCTGTGTATCGGCCTCCAAAGTTGCCCTCGTCGGTACCACCGTAAATGGCAGCGTTGCTGTTCAGTACCTCACGCCAGTGACCTTCCATGGGGACACCGACGCGGTATCCCCGCCGGGGCACCGGAGTGAAATTGCAAGCTATGACCACCGGGGTATTCTGATCCTTCCCCAAGCGCATGTAGGTTAAGACGCTGTTGTCGGAATCGTCGGCATCGATCCAGCGCCATCCGTCCGGGCTGAAGTCGTATTCATATAATGCGGGCTCGCTGCGGTAATAGGCATTCAGATCGCGCACCCAGCGTTGTATTCCCTGGTGCGGAGCAAATCCGAGCGAATGCCAATCAACGCTGCTGTCATGGTTCCACTCGCTCCATTGGCCAATCTCGCCCCCCATGAACAACAGCTTCTTGCCCGGCTGAGTGAACATGCAACCGAACAGCAGGCGCAGATTGGCATACTTCTGCCAGTGGTCGCCCGCCATTTTGCCGAACAGCGAACCCTTGCCGTGCACCACCTCGTCGTGTGACAGCGGCAGCACAAAGTTCTCGGTGAACATATACAGTCCCCGGAAGGTCAGCTTGCTGTGGTGATACTTGCGATGGATGGGATTTTTCGACATGTAGAGCAGCGTGTCGTGCATCCATCCCATGTCCCACTTCATACCGAAGCCCAGGCCTCCGATGTAGGTCGGCTTCGAAACCATGGGCCATGCCGTGGACTCCTCCGCGATGGTTTGAATATCGGGAAAAGCCTTGTAGGCGTCGGTGTTCACCGTTTTCAGCAGCGACACCGCCGCCAGATTTTCGCGACCCCCAAACTGGTTGGGAATCCACTCGCCCGCCTTTCGCGAGTAGTCGAGGTAGAGCATGGAGGCGATGGCATCCATGCGCAGACCATCGGCATGATATTGATCCAGCCAGAATATCGCGTTGCTCAGCAGGAACGCCCGTACTTCATTGCGGTCGTAGTTGAAGATCGCCGACTTCCAGTCAGGATGAAAACCCTTGCGCGGGTCAGCGTGCTCGTACAAATGGGTGCCGTCGAAGTAAGCCAGGCCGTGTTCATCATTGGGGAAATGCGATGGCACCCAGTCTAGGTACACGCCGATGCCACGCTGGTGCAGGTAGTCCATCAGATACATGAAGTCCTGAGGCGTTCCAAAGCGCGCGCTGGGTGCGAAATAGCCAGTGACCTGGTATCCCCACGAACCGAAGAACGGATGCTCCATCACGGGCATGAACTCGACGTGGGTGAAACCCATGTCGTTGACGTAATCCGCCAGTTTTGGCGCGAGCTCACGATAAGTCAGCGAGCGGTTACCTTCTTCGGGGATCCGCATCCACGAACCGAGATGGACTTCGTAAATTGAAATGGGTGCGTCGAACTTGTTGTGATCGTAGCGGGTGCGCATCCACTCGTCATCGTTCCACTTGTAATCGAGGTCCCAAACGATGGAAGCAGTGCGCGGTGGAATTTCATTATAGAAACCGTACGGGTCGGCCTTATTCACTTGGTACATGTGATAGCGCGAACGAATGTGATACTTGTAAACCGTCCCCTTGCCCAGGCCCGGCAGAAATGCTTCCCAGACACCTGAGTTTCCCCGTGGCGTCATGGGGTGCGAGTCAGGGTTCCAGCTGTTGAAGTCGCCGACGACGGAGATGCGTTCGGCGTCGGGAGCCCACACCGCGAAGTATGTTCCTTGCTTGCCGTCGAGCTCGGTCAGATGCGCGCCAAACTTCTCGAACAGCCGGTTGTGCTTGCCTTCATTGAACAGATGAAGATCAAAGCTGGTCAGAAGCGTTGAAGCGTGCTCACCAGATACGGTAGGTGCCATTCGTGTGTTCTCCTTATGGCTTGGATGCACTCCGCGCGAGAGCGGCGGTCGAGCCTTCATTGCTGCCGTAAGAATGCAACAAGTGTAGAGGAAATGCCTCGGTGGCGTCGAAATTGTCTTCGCAACTACGCACACACCTACGTGACGCAGGTTACTGCCTTTCTGCCCGCCCGGTGCTTTCATTAGCTTGGCGACGTGCGCTACCCGATTCGTACCATGGCAGACACGCTTTCTGCCGCCGCGTCGACCGCACCGTAAGGAGAAAATCATGGCTGACAAGAAGGCAGATCTGGCTGGTCCCGGAATTGGCGACTACACAGAACTGAACAAAGTCCTTCCCGAGGATTACAGCTCGCTGCTGTCACCCAAAGAAACCCAGAGGGCAATCTTCGAGGTCAAGAACTACATCGAAGAAAACCTCTGCAAAGAATTGAACCTGATGATGGTCACCGTCCCTCTGATCGTGGATGAGGAATCGGGTGTTAACGACTATCTTGACCGGGACGGGTCCCGCACTCCGATCCAGTTCCACATCTCCAACGATCGCGATAAGCACCCCATCAATGCCCAGGTGGTGCAGGCTGCGACCAAGTGGAAGAGAATGGCGCTGAAACAGTTCAATCTGCAACCCGGCGAGGGGCTCTGCACCGACATGCGGGCCGTCCGCAAGGACTACTTCCTCGACCACGATCACAGCGCCTACGTGGATCAGTGGGATTGGGAGCGCGTGATCACGGCCGAACAGCGTAATCTGAGCTTCCTGAAAGGAATCGTGAGCAATATCTGGAAGGTGATCGTCGGCGCCGAGCGTCACGCCCAGGAGCTTTTCCCGCAACTCAAAAATCCGAGATATCCGAATTTGCCGGAGAACCTCACCTTCCTGCATGCCGAAGAAATTCTCGACATGTATCCTGACCTGCCGCGCAAGCAGCGTGAGACCGCCATTCTGCAGAAGTACCCGGCGGTGTTCATTATTGGGATTGGCTGGACTTTGAAAGACGGCTACCCGCACGAGATGCGCGCCGCCGATTACGACGACTGGGTCACGGAAACCAAGGATGAGGGCCACGTGCGCCACGGATTGAATGGCGACATTCTGGTGTGGAACCCGATAACGCACCGGCGCCATGAGCTGACGTCGATGGGTGTCCGCGTAAATGCGGAGTCGCTCAAGAAGCAGCTGGAGCTAACCAATCAGCTCGACTTCCTGAATTTCCCCTACCACAAGGCCATTGTGAATCACGAGATTCCGTTGAGCGTGGGCGGTGGCATTGGGCAGTCTCGAACCTTGATGCTGCTGCTGCGCAAGGCGCACCTTGGCGAGGTCAGCGTGACTGTGTGGCCAAAGGTGCTGAAGGAGATGTGCGAGAAGAAGAACATCCATGTATTGAACTAACGTCCTGACCCTGGGCGTAATCCCGAGCGCAGACCCGGTAAACTGCCGCGTCTTGAGTCAAGGGATGTAGGGTTCGCCACGGAGACACCGAGGCACGAAGAGCGCATTCTCAGCTAGAGAATAGGGCAACCAACCCAATCGACTCCGTGCGGTAAGTGTCTCTGTGGCGTTGTTGGATGGAAACCACTCAGCTTAGCAGTGAATTATGGGAAGCATCAGCGTAACGGCGCCTCGCATCACAACGAGACGTAAGGAAGAAATTGTTACGTTATCGGATGGAACGGCGTAACGAGTACCGCGGGTCGTGTTCCCCCCTGGCTTGAAAGTATTGCTTGAAGTTTTTGTTCAACAATTACCGGCCCCTATTTCCCGCTGACATAACAGCGGAAGAGCAATTCCGTGTGCACTTGGGACGGGAGTTAACTCCTGAGGAGAAACATTACCTGACGCTTTCGGAGATCGCGCTGGGCCCGTTGTCGTGCGATGTGCCGGACGAACGCAGGTCCGACGTGACAACATTGCCGCTGAAGAAAAGCGCGTAAGCAGTTGTTGGTTGTCAGTTGGGTTCTGCTCTGACGGCTTGCGGAAAAAGTGGGAACAGCAAGTCCCTCGGCTCTGGTCGGGTGACACGCTGTAGAAGCTGGCACTGGCAACCGCCTACTTCTTCTTTGGCTTCATCATTTCCCATGCCGCATCCGGCATTCGGCGGCCAATCAGGCTGAACGTGCTCGCTCCAGCCAGCATCTCGCCGCCGTCCATGTAAACCATCTCGCCGTTGATGTATCCCGCTTGATCACTGATCAGAAACGCGCCCAGGTTAGCAATTTCTTCTAACGTTCCGAGGCGGTGCAGGGGATTGTGGTCCAGCAACATTTTCTCCACCTCCGGCGTAGGTAGCAGGCGCGAGAAGGCTCCTTCGGTGCGAATCGCGCCGGGAGCGATGGCCACGAATCGAATACCGCGGCCGCCCCACTCCACCGCCAGGCTGCGCATTAGAGCAACGACGCCGGCTTTTGCGACCGCGCTCGGCACCACATAAGCCGAGCCCGTGTCCGCATAAGTGGTCGCAATGCTAAGCACCACGCCCTTGTGCTGAGAGGCCAGCCAGCGGCGTCCGCAAGCCAGGGTCATGTTGATGGTGCCTTTCAGCACAATGCCGATAACAGCTTCAAACGCATGTGCCGATAATTCTTCAGTACGCGCCAGAAAATTGCCCGCCGCGTTGTTCACCAGCACGTCGAGCGGGCCTTTCGCCCATATCTGCTCGATAAGCGACTCGACATCTTCGGGATAACGCACATCACATGCAAAGCCCTCGATGGCTCCACCAGTCGAAGCTGACAGCTCGGCAGCAGTCTTCTGCACAACCTCAACGCGCCGTCCGCAGATGAAAACCGATGCCCCCAGTTGCAGAAAGCGCTCGGCCATGGCCCGGCCGATTCCCGTGCCCCCGCCGGTGATGAGAATGCGTTTGCCCTTCAGAAGATCGTTAGTGAACATGGCGCTCCTTCAGAAAGGTACAAACCTAACACCGGTAGGGGGTAATTGTCTGTGCGGTCGGCTGAACTGGCGTGCGAGGCCGCGCCTAGGTTGTTGTGGTGGTGTGAATCAGGCGGTGTGCGCCGGAACCACGGGTCGGCTGTGATGTCGAAAGGATCGGCAGCCGCAATTCAACTTCAAGCCCATGAGGCGCAACGTTTTTCGCGGAGACGGTACCGCCGTGTGCGATTGCGGCATTGCGCACAATCGCAAGCCCCAGTCCCATTCCGCCCGTGGTGGTGCCCCGCGAATCATCCACCCTATAGAAAGCCTTGAACAATAGGGGCAGAGCATTTTCGGGGACTCCCGGCCCATTATCCCGAACGGAAACCAGCGCCATACTGTTGTCTTTGTCCAGCCGAACCTCAATTTGTCCGCCTTGGCCGGAGTAAAAGATCGCATTGCGCACAATATTTTCGATGGCGCTGCGAAGCATTCCCGCGTCGCCATTAATCCGGATATCGCCATCGCCCTGGAAAGCTATGGTCACACCGCTTGCGGCGGCTTCAAAGTTGGCATCATGCAAGACGTCGTCAACGATTTCGTTCAGCGACAGCGGCTCGAATCGGGGCTTGTGCTGTCCACTTTCCAGCCGGGCAACGGTAAGAATTTGTTCCAGCATGGAATCCAGCTGGATGGTGTCCTGCTCGATACGGTCGAGCATTTCCGAGCGTTCACTTTCATCGGCGTCGCGCGCCAGCGTCAACGCCAGGCGGATGCGCGCAATAGGCGAGCGCAGTTCATGGGAAACACCGCTGAGCAGGTTTCGTTCGCTCTGTATCTGGGTACGCAACTCGCCGGCCATCGAGTCGAAATCACGCACCAGGTCAGCAATTTCGTCACGCCGGTTGCCCAGATTCTCTCCTGCTCGAATGTCGAGGTTCCCGCGCGCGAGTTCATGGGTCGCGTCGCGCAAGCGCTCGATCGGCTTGCTTAAGTAATGCGCAATCAGGAAGCAAATGATTGCCGACAAAATAGTGCCGTACTTCAACGTCCAAAGGATGTCTCCAGGAACGCGCTCTGACAGTTTGGGCGGTACCAGCTCGGCAATCAGGACGTAACGACCTTTGGTCGTGGCGACGGAGGCTGCCAAGACGTTCGCTTCAAACGAACGATGAAGGCCCTCCGACTTCTCGGCAGCCGAGGCGTCGCGCAGAATGCGATCTGGAATAGGCCGTCCCGAAAGCTCTTGATGGTCGGCAGCGACCAACCAGAACTTCGACCGGTTCTGCAACGACAAGCTGTCCAGTAGCTGGGCCAGGCCCGCCTGACCCTGGTTTTCGTACACTTTCGCCGCATAGTCGGCGAGTACTGGCATTTCGCGGCGCTCGGGCTGTATCCACCAGGGATGTTCAGAAGAAATGCGATAGTGAATGCGGAGATACAGCGCACCCAGCAGGACCGCTTGCGCCAGCCAGAAGGGGAGAAAGATTTTCCAGAACAGGCGTCGATTCATATCCTGCTCTTCTCCGGAGTTCTAGACGCCAGAAAATAACCGGTACCGCGAATCGGCCGGATCAACTCATCGGTTCCAGGACAAGCACCCAACTTCTTGCGCAGCCGGCTGACGTGCACATCAACGCTGCGGTCGAATATGTTCAGAGGCCGCCCCAACGCTACTTCGGCGATTTGTTCTCGAGTGACGACGTTGCCGGCGTTGCGTAACAGCAACTCGAGAACATTGAACTCCACCGAGGTAAGCTCGACGGGCGTATTTGAGCAAGTGACCGTACGAGTTCCAAGCGACATGCTGATGTCGCCGACTCTGAGAATCTCTTCATGATCAGGGCGAGCGGTCGCCGCCACTGGGGTTTCGCGTGTCCGGCGAAATATGGCGCGTATTCTGGCCACCAGTTCGCGAGGATCGAACGGTTTCGCCAGGTAATCATCGGCGCCGATTTCAAGGCCGAGGATGCGGTCAACCGCCTCTCCTCGGGCCGTCAATAACAGCACAGGAACTGAAGATTCGATCCGCAGTGCCTTGAGCAACTCAAATCCCGTTCCGCCGGGAAGCATCACATCGAGGATGATCAACTCATGCTCGTTGGAGCATGCGGCGCTCAATCCCGATGCCTGATCATAGGCGGCATCCACGTGAAAGCCTTCGCCTTCCAGAAAGCGCTTCAGCAGATTTACCAGGCCGTGATCATCATCGATGATGAGCAGACGATTCACGGGATTTATTCTGCCCTTTCCCGCGCGCGCCTGCGGTGAAGAATTGTTTCGCGATGTATTTGTATCCTTCACAAATCTTAACTTTCCTTCACCCTCTCTTAACGGCTCCCGCAACCCCCGTCCGGTCTAATAGTATGAGTTAATAGTACTGCAACTTAAAAGCAGGGTTACGTTGGTGCGCCAAGATGAGCACGGTGGCATCTTTGTAGAGATGGCGTTACTTAGGAGGAGTTAGTGAAGACAGGGGCATTCTGGGGACTGGGACTGACGCTGGCTGTTTGCGCAGTGCTCGCCGGTTGCAGTTCACAACAGGCGAAGAGCGCCAAAGCGAGCGGTCCGCCGCCGGCAGTCCCGGTTGGGGTTGCTACCGTCAAGCAGGGCGATTTCAATGTCTATCTTATTGGATTGGGTTCCGTGGATGCCTTCTACACGGTTTCGCTGAAGACCCGCATTGACGGGCAGATTATGCAGGTGAATTTTCGGGAAGGTCAGGACGTAAAGAAGGGAGAACTGCTGATCGTAATTGACCCGCGTCCCTATGAGGTGGCGTTGGCGCAAGCCAAGGCCAACTTGCAGAAGGATGAGGCTCAGTTGACGAATGCCAAGGCGCAATACGAGCGCAACAAAGTTCTCTACGAAGAAGGTGTGATTGCAAAGCAAGATCTGGATACCCTGCAGGCCTCGTTTGGTACCTACGAAGGCACCATCGCTTCCGACAATGCCGCTATTAAGAATGCCGAGCTTAACCTGACCTATTGCTACATCAAGTCTCCGATTGACGGCCGTGTGGGACTGCGCCAGGTCGATCCGGGCAATTACGTTACCGCGGCCGGGGGTACCGCGATGCTGGTCATTACCCAGCTTCATCCTATCGCCGTAATATTCACCCTTCCTGAAGACCAGTTGCAGCAAGTCCGCGAGCACATGCGCCAGGGTACTTTAGGGGTCGATGCCTACAGCCGCGATGATCAAACCAAGCTGTCCACCGGTAAACTGCTCACGATCGACAACCAGATCGACCCCACAACAGGCACTGTCAAGCTGAAGGCAGTCTTCGACAATCCGGACAACAATCTTTGGCCCAACCAGTTCGTTAATGTTCACCTCTTACTAGAGACTCGCAAGAATGCCATCACGGCACCGGCCAGTGCCATGCAACGTGGTCCGGATGGCACTTTTGCCTACGTGGTGGATGCCAAAAGCACGGTAGAAATGAGGCCCCTGCAAGTCGCTCTTACTCAGGGCAGCACCGTGGTGATCACGTCCGGCCTGCAAGCCGGCGACAGAGTTGTTACCGACGGGCAGGAGAAGTTGCAGGCGGGAAGCCGCGTGACCCCGCAAGCTCCCGCCCGTCAAAATCAGAATACCGGCAACATCGGATCGCAGACATGAGTATTTCGCGGCCATTTATTCTTCGGCCCATCGCCACCTCGCTGTTGATGACGGGGTTATTGCTGGTAGGTATTGTCGCCTATCGCCAACTGCCGATCTCGGCGCTGCCGCAGGTGGACTATCCGACCATTCAGGTCGTGACCTTTTATCCCGGCGCCAGTCCCGACGTGACCGCGTCTTCGATCACCGCGCCTCTGGAGCGTCAGTTCGGTGAGCTTCCCGGCCTCAGCCAGATGACCTCCAGTAGTTCCTTCGGGGCGTCGGTCATTACGTTGCAATTCACCCTCGAGGAAAACATCGATGTCGCCGAGCAGGAGGTGCAGGCGGCGATCAATTCCGCGCAGACCTACCTGCCCGCCGACTTGCCCACTCCGCCGATTTACAGCAAAGTAAATCCGGCCGACGCACCCATCCTGACGCTGGCGATGACGTCAGACAGCATGCCGCTTCCCCAGGTGGAAGATCTGGCGGACACGACCTTCGCGCAAAAGATTTCGCAGTTGCCTGGCGTCGGGCTGGTAAGTATCAGCGGAGGACAAAAGCCTGCGGTTCGCATCATGGCGAACCCCGTGGCGCTGGCTTCCTACGGCATGAGCCTGGAGCAACTGCGTAGCGTGATTGCCCTGGTAAATGTTGATCAGGCGAAGGGCCAATTACAGGACAACCGCCAGGCTTTCACGATCGGTGCGAACGATCAGTTGCTCAGCCCGCAGGGTTACGCTGACACCATTGTCGCCTACAAGAACGGCAATCCGGTGCGCTTGTCGGACGTCGCAACGGTTATCACCGGACCGGAAAACGTCAACCAGGCGGCGTGGATGAATAACACGCCGGCGGTCATTCTGAATATTCAGCGGCAGCCGGGCGCGAACATCATCAAGGTGGTTGACAGCATCAAGTTGAGGCTGAAACAGCTGCAGTCGAACCTGCCCGCCTCGGTGAAGGTCACTATTCTGACCGATCGCACCAATACCATCCGTGCCAGCGTCAAGGATGTGCAATATGAACTGATGCTGACCATCGTGCTCGTCGTATTGGTCATTTTTGTTTTCCTGCGCACGTTGGCGGCGACCATCATCCCGAGTATTGCCGTGCCACTTTCTCTGGTGGGCACGTTCGGTGTGATGTACCTGCTGGGTTATTCGCTCGACAACCTCTCCCTGATGGCGCTCACCATCTCGACGGGCTTCGTGGTGGACGACGCCATCGTGATGATCGAAAACATCGAACGCTACATTGAGGAGGGCCATAGTCCGCTGGAAGCGGCGTTGCAAGGCGCGGGCCAGATCGGCTTCACCATTGTGTCGTTGACCGTCTCCCTGATAGCCGTGCTCATTCCGCTGCTCTTCATGGGCGATATCGTGGGCCGCCTTTTCCGCGAGTTCGCAGTCACCCTGAGCGTTACCATTCTCTTCTCGGCAATCATTTCCCTCACGCTAACGCCGATGATGTGCTCGCTGCTGCTGCGCCAGAGAGACCAGGCGAAGCACGGTCGCCTATACGAATGGTCGGAGCGTGCCTTCGCCAATACCATCGCGTTGTACGGCCGCACCGTGAAGTTTGTTCTGAAGCACCAGACCGTAACCCTGCTGATTACCATCGCAACCTTGGTGGCCACGATCTGGATGTACATCGTCGTGCCCAAGGGCTTTTTCCCGGTGCAAGACACCGGTGTGATCCTGGGCATTACAGATGCGCCGGAGAGTATTTCCTTTGCCGCCATGACGGAACGGCAGCGCGAACTGGCGGCGGCGATTCTGAAAGACAAGGACGTCGAGAGTCTCTCGTCGTTTATTGGAGTCGATGGCACCAATACGACTCCGAATAGCGGACGCCTTCAGATCAATCTTAAATCGCGCGACGAACGTGATGATGACGTGACCACCATCATGAAGCGATTGCAGCAGGAGGTTGCCAGCGTTGCAGGCATCACACTTTATATGCAGCCGGTGCAGGATCTGACGGTGGAAGACCGCGTCAGCCGCACACAGTATCAGTTCAGTTTGGAGGATGCCGATCCTAAGGAGTTGGCAACCTGGACAACCAAAATGGTCGCCAAGCTGAAAGCTCTGCCGGAGCTGCGCGACGTTGCCACCGACCAGCAGAACCAGGCAGCGCAGGCGAATCTGGTGATCGATCGCGATACGGCTTCGCGGTTAGGCGTTACGGCCAGCGCAATCGACAACACTTTGTATGACGCTTTCGGGCAGCGCCTGGTGTCGATCATGTTCACGCAGTTGAACCAGTACCACGTCGTGCTGGAAGTCGATCCCAGCTTCCGCGCCGATCCCGATTCGCTGAAGAGCATCTATGTGCCCGCTGGGGGCGGTCAGAGTCCCGCGGCCCAGGGCGGAAACGCGCCCGTTGCGAACACTCCCAGCGTGGGCGTTCTAGGCGCCACCGCATCGCAAGTGCCGCTCAGCGCCATCGCACACTTCGAAACCACCACCGGACCGCTGACCATCAATCACCAGGGACAATTTCCGGCAGTCACCATTTCTTTCAACCTTGGCAATGGGGCATCGCTAGGCGAGGCCGTGAAGGCGATTGAGCAGGCTGCCTCTGAGATAGGATTACCGCCGAGTATTCAGGTGGCATTCCAGGGCACGGCGCGGGCCTTCCAGGCTTCCCTGGCCAACGAAGGCTGGCTGATTCTGGCGGCCATCGTGACCGTGTACATCGTGCTGGGAGTTCTGTACGAAAGCTACATCCATCCCATCACGATTCTTTCCACTCTGCCATCAGCGGGCGTAGGCGCCATTCTCGCGCTGATGCTGTTCCATATGGACCTGGGGGTGATGGCTTTGATTGGCATCATCCTGTTGATCGGTATCGTAAAAAAGAACGCCATCATGATGATCGACTTCGCTTTGGAAGCCGAGCGTAAAGAAGGCAAGAAGCCGATGGACGCTATTTACGAAGCGTGCCTGTTGCGATTCCGCCCTATCATGATGACGACTTTTGCCGCCTTGTTTGGCGCAGTGCCGCTTGCGCTCGGTTCAGGAACGGGATCGGAACTCCGGCGTCCGCTAGGCATCACGATTATTGGCGGCCTCATCTTCAGTCAGATGCTTACCCTGTACACGACCCCGGTTGTGTATCTATGGTTCGACCGGCTGGGCGAGGCCTTGCGCCACATACGCGCGCACAAGCCCGCGGAGGCACTCGGAGATTAAGCAATGAACATCTCCGCACCAGCTATCGAGCGGCCCGTCGCAACTACTCTGCTGACCGCGGCCCTGCTTCTGGCGGGCATCCTGGCGTACACGCAGCTTCCGGTTGCGCCATTGCCACAAATCGACTTCCCGGTAATTTCCGTCGGTGCGGCGCTGCCTGGGGCCAGTCCAGAGACGATGGCTTCCTCGGTGGCAACTCCGCTGGAGCGGCAGTTTGGCCGGATCGCCGGCATTAACCAGATGACCTCGTCGAGCCAGCTCGGCTCTACTGGCGTCACCATGCAGTTCGACCTGGATCGCAACATTGATGCCGCGGCGCGCGATGTGCAAGCTGCCATTAATGCGGCTCGCGGATACCTGCCCGCCGACCTGCCCAGCAATCCAACCTATCGCAAAATCAATCCTGCGGACGCGCCCGTCATGATTCTGATGATGACGTCCGACGCCATGACCCAGGACCAGATGTACGACGCGGCCGATTCGATCATGGGCCAGAAGCTGGCGCAGGTTGAAGGAGTCGGCCAGGTCTTTGTGTGGGGCTCATCGCAGCCGGCGGTTCGGATTGAAGCGAATCCCAATCTGCTGAACAAACTCAACATTGGATTGGAAGCGGTACGCTCCGCGGTAGCGGCCTCGAATGCCAACATAGCCAAAGGGTCGCTGGACGACGGCAATAAAACCTGGATGGTCAGGGCCAACGATCAGCTCAAGAAGGCAGCGGACTACAGGCCCATCATCGTAGCTTACAGAAATGGCGCTCCGGTCAGGTTGAGCGACGTTGCCGACGTCCAGGATTCTTACTCCAATATCAACAATGCGGGCAGCTTCAACGGCAAGCCCAGCGTGCTGGTGGTCATCTTCCGGCAGCCGGGCTCCAACATGATCGCCCTCGCCGACCGTGTTGAGGCGGCTCTGCCCTTCCTGAAGGCATCGCTGCCCGCCAGCATCAATCTGGTGGTTGGTCTTGACCGCACTACCACCGTTCGCGCCTCCGTGTCCGACGTTCAGCGAACTCTGATCATCTCCGTCATCCTGGTGACACTGGTCGTGTTCATCTTTCTGCGGGAAGTGCGCGCCACTATGATTCCCAGCGTGGCGGTGCCCCTGGCCATTGTGGGGACGTTCGGGGTCATGTATCTGTGCGGCTTTTCCCTGAACAATCTCTCGCTCATGGCGCTGACCATCTCTACCGGCTTCGTCGTGGACGACGCCATCGTGGTGTTGGAAAATGTGATGCGCCACGTTGAGGGCGGCATGAAACCCTACCCGGCTGCGTTGCTGGGCGCCCGCGAAATCGGCTTCACCGTGGTTTCGATGAGCACGTCGCTGATCGCCGTGTTCATTCCTATTCTTCTGATGGGTGGCATAGTGGGGCGGCTGTTCCGCGAATTCGCCGTCACCCTGAGCGCCGCCATCGCGGTTTCTCTGGTCGTCTCTCTGACCACCACGCCCATGCTTTGCGCGCGGTTCTTGAAGGCTCATGATCCCGGCAGCCACGGTGCCCTGTATCGCATGAGCGAGCGCGGATGGCTGTGGATGACCCGTACCTACAAAACCACGGTTGGCTGGGTGCTGCGACACAAGCGGTTTGTTTTCGCGTTGGCCATCGTCATGGTCGTAGTTAATGTATGGCTTTATATAATCGTCCCTAAGGGATTCTTCCCACAGCAGGATACCGGACGCATGGTCGGCGTCATCATGGGCGATCAGGATGTCTCATTCCAGGACATGAACGCCAAGACCAACGAGTTCATCCGCATCGTGAAGCAGGATCCGGCGATTCAAAACGTTCTCGCTTTTGTCGGCGGCAATGCAGCTCAGAACCAGGGGCGCATGTTCGTCACGCTCAAGCCGCTGGCTCAACGCAAGATCAGCGTGGACCAGGTGATCGCACGCCTTCGCCCCAAGTTGGCTCATATTCCCGGCGCCACGCTGTATTTCCAGGGAGTGCAGGACTTGCAGATCGGCGGACGCCAATCCAACGCCCAATTCCAGTACACGCTCTCGGGCGAGAATCTGAATGAGCTATATGAGTGGGCGCCCAAGCTTTTGCAACGGCTTCGCAAAATTCCGCAGCTCAAAGACGTCAACAGCGACCAACAGGTCAGCGGCCTGGAGGAAACCGTCATCATCGATCGCGATACCGCCTCACGGCTGGGGATCACGCCATCGCAGATTGACAACATTCTTTATGACGCGTTCGGCCAGCGGCAGATCTCGACTATCTACCGGACTTTGAACCAATATCACGTGGTTCTGGAAGTTGATCCTCGCTATCAACTGACTCCTGATGCACTTGAACAGCGTGTATGTCATCACCAGCCAGGGCGCACAAGTACCGCTGTCGGCCTTTGCTCACTTCGGCCAGGCGGCCACCTCGCTAACTGTCAATCACCAGGGACAATTCCCGGCCGTCACCATATCGTTCAACCTGGCGCCTGGCGGAGATTTGGGGACAGCTACTCGCGCCATCTCTAACGCGGAATTGGAAATGCGAATTCCTGCCACCATTCACGGCAGCTTCCAGGGAACTGCTGCCGCATTCCAGGATTCGCTGTCGTCGGAACCCATCCTAATCCTCGCAGCATTGGTCGCCGTTTATATTGTGCTCGGGATGCTTTATGAGAGCTACATTCATCCCATCACGATCCTTTCCACGCTGCCCTCGGCGGGCACGGGCGCGTTGTTGGCTCTGTTGCTTTTCCACCTGCAACTCGACGTGATCGGCTTGATTGGCATCATCCTACTGATTGGTATCGTGAAGAAGAATGCCATCATCATGATCGATTTCGCCTTGGAGGTGGAGCGTACCGGTAAGACCGCGGAGGAAGCGATCCATGAGGCGGCCCTGATCCGCTTCCGCCCCATCATGATGACGACCGCCGCAGCTATGCTGGGCGCATTGCCTCTGGCGTTGGGCACGGGAGTTGGTTCTGAGATCCGGCGTCCGCTCGGCATAGCTATCGTGGGCGGCCTTATCGTTAGTCAGGCGCTGACCCTGTACACGACCCCCGTGGTCTATCTCTATATGGACCACTTCAAGGATTGGGTGGTGCGGCATCTTCCCGGAGGCCGCAGAAAAGCCGTTGCCAAGGAAGAGGTCCCGGTCTTCGCCGACTAGGGGATACCACGAGCTGCTGACTTGGACGGCGCCTTTCCAACCTGAGTACTGCATAAAACTACACGTCAGTTTTGCGCATCTATGTTGAAGGCAGGCCTTGGCTTAGTAGGCACTCCTCTATCCAGAATAAGAAGAAAAGGCAGCCGCCAGATCCAGAGAGCGCGGGACCAATGACTCAAAGGCACAAGAACTTCGGGCAGGCATGGCGGGAGCGCATGTCTGCTTTGCGCAATTTGCCACCCGTGCTCGCGATTGTTTGGCAATCCGGTCCGCTTGTGGTGACACTCGGACTGGTGTTCCGTCTGCTTGCGTCGTTACAACCGATTGCTCTGCTCTATGTCAGCAAGCTGATCATCGATTCGATCGTTACCATTCTCACCCATCACCAGCCCATTCCGACCCGGCTTTGGTGGCTGGTGGCGGCCGAGTTCCTCATCGCCGTTCTGGGCAACGTGCTCACCCGCATTATCGACTACCTGGACTCGCTGCTCGCCGACAAGTATATGCGGCACGTAAGCATTCAGGTCATGAAGCACGCGGCGGAACTTGATGTGATTGCCTACGAAGATCCCGTCTTCTACGACCGTCTGGAGCGCGCTCGGGTGCAGGCAACTGATCGGCTGGCCATGATCCAGATGCTAGGCCGCCTGATCCAGCAAGTAATCACCACGGTCACCCTTTCGGTTTCGATCATTTACTTCTCGCCGTGGTTGCTGCTGCTGCTGATTGCTGGCGTTCTTCCCGCTTTCTTGGGTGAGAGCCACTTTGCTTTTCTCGGATATGCCAAGAATTTCAGGCAGACGCCGGTGCGGCGACAACTCGATTACCTGCGCGTTTTGGGCGGCAGCAAAGAGGCGGCCAAGGAGTTGAAGCTTTTCGGCTTGAGCAAGTTCCTCACCGAGCGCTTCACTCGGCTTTCCGACGAGGTCTATGACGAGAACGTTGCCCTATCGCGGCGCAAGCTAATTGCCGGGGGATTGTTGTCGATTGTTGGATCGCTCGGCTACTACTCTGCCTATGTTTACGTAATTTGGCGGACAGTAACCGGAGCACTCACGATTGGTTCGTTGTATTTCTTGGCGGGCGCGATTCTGCAGGCCAGCACAAATATCCAGCAGATCTTTTCCACTCTTTCGGGGGTGGCTGACCAGGCCTTATTCCTTACCGACCTGCTGGCATTCTTTGAAATGCAGCCCACCATTCGGTCCAAACCGAATGCGCTTCCCGCGCCTCGGCCCGTCATGCGCGGGTTCGAGTTCCGCAACGTGTCGTTCGCCTATCCAGGCAGCTCCAGGCTGATCTTGAAGAACCTGGACTTCACTTTGCACACCGGCGAGAGAGTGGCGCTGATTGGCGAGAACGGACAGGGCAAGACGACCATCGTGAAGCTGATTACTCGTCTTTACGATCCAACTGAGGGGCAGGTTTTGCTGGACGGCATCGATCTCCGCGAATACGACCTGGAAGATCTTTACCGCGAAATTGGCGTCATTTTTCAGGATTTTATGCGTTATGAGATGACGGCGCACGAGAATGTGGCCGTGGGACGCATCGAAGAAATAGCAGATATGGACGCAATTAAGATGGCAGCCCATAAGAGCCTTGCCGACGAGGTGGTCGCTAAGCTGCCAGGGAAGTATGAACAGATGCTGGGCCGGCGTTTCGAAAACGGAGTCGATCTGTCGGGCGGCGAGTGGCAAAAGCTTGCACTGGCCAGGGCATATTTGCGCGATGCCCAGCTGCTCGTCCTCGACGAGCCGACTGCTGCCCTCGATGCGCGCAGCGAATATGAAGTGTTCGAGCGTTTTGCGGAACTGACCGAAGGCAAGATGGCGCTCTTCATCTCACACCGCTTTTCAACGGTGCGAATGGCCGACCGGATCGTGGTCTTGGTTGATGGGCAGATCGCCGAAGATGGCAGTCACGAACAACTGATGGCGCTGGGTGGCTCGTATGCGGCAATGTTTGAAATGCAGGCCGCGAGCTATCGCTAAAATTGTCTGGAATTTCATGATGGCCACTAACAGTTATCGGGGTATGTTGACTGAAATAACCGAGCGCGTGCGTGCAACAGTGGTTGAGGTGCCTTCGCACGACACCGAACTGGCGGAGCACGCCCAGGGTTTGGCGCGCAGTCTGGTTTGGCTCCCCGCAGTCGACGAATCCCTGCACTTTCAGGAGCGCCTCAAGGTCCTCAATCGCAGACTAGACGCCGTTCTGGCGGCGGCCGAGGCTCGAAGCCAGTCCGAGAGTAGCCTTCCGAACGACTTGCAATGGCTAAGCGACAATTCACGACTTGTACGCGCCGTGCAAAACGAGTTACAGGAGGCAGCCAGTTCCTTGCGGCGAGTTCCTCACGTTCGGACTCCCGACCAAACCATGATGCCGCGGGTGGTTGCAACTGCCGAGGGTTTACTCGAGTCGATCAAGTACCGGTATTCCGACCACGCTTTCTCCGCATACGTGGAAGCATTCCAGACCGTGGTGCCCCTTAACATGCGCGAAGTCTCCCTGGTGGTGCCATCTCTAAAACTGGTATTGCTGGAAGAACTCGCGGCGCGTGGCGAGAAGGCGCTATCCGACTCGAATTCGCCGCGACAGATTAGCGAGTTGATCTCGAGTCTGCGCGACGTAACCGAAGCGCCTTGGAAAGAATTGCTAGAGCCGTTGGTCGTCTTCGAGCGAATACTTGCCGCCGACCCTGCCGGGATGTACGCGCGCATGGACTTTCAGAGCCGGGAGCTTTACCGGCGTTCGGTGGCCCATTTCGCGGAACACTCCGATTGTTCGGAGTCGGAAGTTGCTCAGCTTGCTCTCGACCTCGCCCGCGACGGCAAGAAGCATGGCGTACGAGACTCGCGTCTGGCGTTCCGTAAATCCCACGTCGGTTATTACCTGATCGGCGAAGGTGCGGATGAGCTGCGGCGGCGGGCCGGTGTGCGACTTCCGTTCGGTGAAAGATTACAGGCATTTCTGCGCCGCCATCCCGAGGAGTTTTACCTCGGGGGAATCGAAGTGCTGACACTGTTGATCGTGATCGCGATCATGAGCCCGGTATATGGTACTTTCAACTCGTTCTATGGACGGATTCTGACAATCCTTTTGCTTCTTTTGCCGTGCAGTCAAAGTGCGGTTGAGGTGATGAACTATCTCACCACCGCCTTGCTGCACCCTCGAATCCTTCCCAAGCTCGACTTTTGCGAGGGTATTCCCGACGATTGCGTGACCATGGTCGTGGTGCCCACGATACTGCTCGATGAGAAACAAGTCCATCGCCTGGTGAGCGATCTCGAAGTGCGCTATCTAGGCAATACCAGCCCCAACCTGTACTTTGCTTTGCTGACAGACTTGCCCGATTCTGCGGAGACGCCCAACCATGACGACCCCTTGGTGGATCTGTGCCAGGAGTTAATTCGGGACCTCAATGAAAGGTATTCCGGCAATCGATTTGGCAGTTTCGCGCTCTTTCATAGGTACCGTGTCTATAACCCACGTGAAGGAGTCTGGATGGGGTGGGAGCGCAAGCGTGGCAAGCTGCTCGATTTCAACCGGTTGATAAAGGGAGCGTATGACAGTTTTCCGGTCAAGGTTGGTGACCTTGAGCTTCTTCGCCGGGTACGCTTCGTTCTGACCCTCGACACAGATACTGAGCTGCCGCGCGGCACCGCCCATCGTTTGGTAGGCGCAATGGCGCACCCGTTGAACCAGGCGATCATCGACCCGCGAGGGAATATTGTCACGGCGGGCTATGGAATTCTGCAACCCCGCGTTGGCATCAGCGTGCAAAGTGCGGCACGGTCCCGGCTGGCGAGCATCTATTCCGGTCAAACCGGATTCGACATCTACACGCGTGCCACCTCCGACGTCTACCAGGACCTCAACGGTGAAGGTATTTTCACCGGAAAGGGTATATACGAAGTTCAGATCTTGAACCAGGTGCTGGAGCATCGCTTCCCGCGCAATGCGCTGCTGAGCCACGATCTGATCGAAGGTGCCTACGCTCGTGCCGGACTGGTTAGCGATGTCGAGGTCATCGACGATTACCCCTCACATTACAGTGCCTATAACCGCCGCAAGCATCGCTGGCTGCGTGGCGATTGGCAAATTGTTAACTGGCTTTTCGGGCGCGTGCCCGATGAGAACGGCCGTCGCGTTCCTAATCCCATTTCCTTTCTCTCGCGCTGGAAGATCCTCGACAACCTGCGCCGCAGTCTGGTCGAAGCGGGAATGTTTCTGCTGTTCGTGATTGGATGGACGGTGCTTCCGGGTAAGCCGATTTATTGGACCTTGATCACCATTGCGATCCTGTTTGTGCCGCCGTGGTTTGAGTTTGCGTTTTCTCTCGTTCGTGCACTGATGTCGTTCCGACTGGATCCGATTCGCGACGCTTTCATCGCGCTGGGCGCGGCCACGTTGAGCGAGTTCCTCACTCTTACGTTTCTGGCTCATCAAACCTTGCTATCCACGGATGCCGTATTGCGGACATTCTATCGCCGCGTGGTGTCGCGGCAACGTTTGCTGCAATGGGAGACAGCGGCTGAGGCGGAGATGGGAACCGGCAAGCTCACGTTCGTGGATGTCCTGCTCAACTGGACGCCGGTCGTGGCCTTGATCGTTGGCGTGATCGTGTACTTCTCGCACCACCATTCCTTCGCTGTAGCGTTACCGGTGCTCATTCTTTGGGCTTGCAGCAAACCAGTTTCCTTATGGTTGAATCGTCCACCCAGACCGTTGCAGAAGGCCGCCAGCCCGCAAGACAAGAGATTTTTGCGCCATGCCGCGTTATACACGTGGCGCTATTTCGCCACATATTGCAACGAGGAACATAATTGGCTCATTCCAGACAATGTTCAGGAGGAACCGGCCAAGATCGCCGCTCGCCTATCGCCAACGAACCTTGGCTTGCTGTTGAACGCCCGGCAAGTAGCGTGTGAGTTCGGGTATTTGACCGTTCCGGAATTTGCGCTACAAACCCTGCGTACCATGAACACCGTAATGCGTTTGCCCAGGGAACACGGGCACCTGTTTAACTGGTATGACACCCGAACGTTGCAGCCGTTAACGCCCCGTTTCATCTCAACCGTGGACAACGGAAACCTGGTTGCGTCGTTGATCACCTTGAAGAATGGCTGCCTGGAACTACTGCAAAGGCCATTGCTCAGTCCCGATCTTCTGGGGGGCTATGCCGATCACTTCTGCGTGTTGGCGGAGTTGAAAGTCGTCCCCCGGCGAGTCGCCCATGCCTTCGAGCAGGACTCCAAGGTCCCGTGGCTCGATCGTTTGTCGGTTGCGGCGGAATTGCCAGAGGTTAAGGGGAACCACGTGAACGTGGAGGACGCACATTGGTTCACCCGGCAGACCAGTGATCTGATCGAACAAGTGAAGCAAGCAGTTACCAGCTACAGCCCGTGGCTGCTCGCGGAGTATAAACCCCTCTACCATGACCCGACTCTTCAGTTGACAGGGACCGATGATCAAATACCGCTCGCTCGCTTACCCGATTTCATTGAGCGAATGCAGGGGAAACTGGAGCGATCGGCGGGCGATGCGCAATCGCGAGCTTTGGCGGCGAAATTGTTGACGCAACTTCCCGATGCGCGGCGTCGATGTCTCCGGCTCATCGACGATCTGCGGCGCATAGCCTTGCTTTGCGAACAACTCATTCGTGAAATGGACTTCAACTTTCTGTTGGATCGCCGGCGCAAACTGTTGTCGATTGGGTACGATGTCGAAACCGAAAAACTCCAATCGGCATGCTATGACCTGCTGGCGTCCGAGGCACGTCTGGCGACCTTCGTTGCGGTAGCGAAGGATGACATTCCGCAGGAGAGCTGGTTCCAGATGAGCCGTTCGCATGTGGTCGTCGACGGCCGCCCCGTGTTGCGCTCGTGGACCGGCACCATGTTTGAGTACCTGATGCCCGGGCTTTGGATGCGTGCCTATCCCGATACCATGCTGGAACGTAGCAAGGAAGCTGCGGTGCGGGCTCAGCAAGCCTACGCTTCGCAGAAACATGTGCCTTGGGGAATCTCGGAGTCGGCGTTTGCCGAAATCGACGAAGAAGGCAACTATAGCTATCGTGCCTTCGGAGTGCCGCAACTGGCGCTGCAACAGGATGAGGACCGGCTGGTCGTCGCGCCTTACGCGACCATGCTCGCGCTAGGAATCGATCCTTCGGCGGCTATCGAGAACCTGCGCTGGATGACAAGGAAAGGGTGGGTCGGCGCCTGTGGCTTGTACGAATCGGCCGACTTCACTCCCCATCTACGCAAGAAATGGCGTCAACGGTATGTATTGGTGCGATCCTGGATGACCCATCATCACGGCATGAGCTTGCTGTCGATTGGTAATTTCCTGAAGGGCGGCATGGTGCAGAACTGGTTTCACCGCGATGCCCGAGTTCAGGCAACTGAACTTCTGCTGCAAGAACGTCCAGTGCGCCACGTTGCCGCTCCTCCCAAGAACCGTCGCCGTTCCAAAGCGAACGGGCGCAACGGTTCCGGCAAGGTGACACCGCCGGTCGCGGCCTGAGATCACAGATAATGCCGTGTCCATATTCGGACAGCGCATTTACGTTTGTGGGCGGACATCCAAGGGACAAGGCTCGTAACTCCATCATGCGATAGCGGATATTGACGACAACGTATTGGAAGTCGATCTGCAACATCATCCGCAGGTATGTCTGCTGCCATCGATCAATCGACAATCCTGATCGCCGAAGATCAGGAGCATGTGCGAGAAGCATTGGCAATGTTGCTTCGGGGCCACGGGTATTCAGTTACGCTGTGTTCTTCTCCCTCCGAGGCAATCGCGTCGGCGCACCAGCAACCGCCTGATCTTGCGATGGTTGACATGAACTATCAGCGCGATAGCACATCGGGCATGGAAGGACTGCAGTTGATTGAACGACTGCGCCGGGACGACGGGACAGTTCCGATCATCGCTCTCACCGCTTGGGGCAACGTTGACCTGGCGGTCAGCGCCATGAAATACGGGGCTTCCGATTTCATCGAGAAGCCGTGGAGAAATGATTCGCTGCTGGAGAAAGTAGGCATGCTGACGCAGCGGGTCCAGCAGATCCGGTCGTCGCAGCGCATCTCTGACCACCAACGCGAGGATGCGCAGCAACTGCAAACCCGGATCGTACCCCGGCGGCATGTTGTTGCCGAGGGAATCGAACTCTTCGGTGAAAGCATTCCGGCTGGCGATGTGGGCGGGGACTACTTCGGGGTCTGGCAGCCTGCAGCCGATTCGCTGCATTTCTGTGTCGCCGACGTGTCCGGCAAAGGTACGCCGGGCGCAATCATCGCGGCCATGTTGTACGCCTCTGTCAGTACGTTATCGACGTCCAATGACAGCCCCGACCTCATACTCAGCAATGTCGAGACCATTCTGCGAAACCAGTTGGGCGAAGGTCATTACGTCACCATCTTCTACGGCGTGTTCAACCTCAAGACCCGCGTGCTGAATTTCGTTAACGCCGGACACTGTCCTCCCATCCTGCGGCGCGCCGATGGATCAATCCAGTCGCTCTCGTCCACCCGTCCAGTGCTGGGACTGATGCTAGAGACAGGTTTTCCTTCGGAACGATTGCGGCTGTCGGCTGGCGACCGTTTGCTGCTCTATACCGACGGCGTCACTGAAGCGGCTAACGACGGCGGTGAGGAGTTCGGAACCGACCGCCTAGCCGCATTGCTGGAGCACCTGCCAGATCGATCACTGCCCGACCAATGCGCTCATATCATCGACAGAGTGAAGGGTCACTCAAGTGGAAAACTTGGTGACGACGCGACGCTGCTGCTGGTCTCCGTCGCCCGTTAACCGGTTGAATCGGGTTTCTGCCGCCTTCTCGACAAATGGTCCCGCGCGAGCATCCTGTCTGCCGGCTGACCATTGCAAAGAGGTCCGCATCGGTGGGCGCAACTACAATCTCCGGGGCTCTCGCGGCCCAGGTTCGCGTACTGGAGCATCAGGCCCAACCACCGGCTTGTCGGGCGGTTCTTCGATTGGGGTAGGCGGTTCCTCACCAGGCGGGATCGGAATCGGCGGATCTTCGTCGCTGCGCGCTTCGACCGAGTTCTTATGAGTCTCTGACATTTTGCATTCTCCTACCAACTGAATTGCGAGTGCGGCCCGCCAGCGGATTTTCGCTGCTCGTCAGTGCACCGATCGTTACGGGCGCCTGTCCGGCGAAGCCTTCTGGGCAGGTAGCTGTTTCTTTCCAGAGGAGACACTCGCCACGATGGCGCCAGATTTCTTGTTGACCTTGCGCGAGCCGGTGCCGGGCTTAGCGTCCCTTTCTGGTTTGCCATCGGGCAGAGTTGCGGTTCCACCGGCTGCGGCAGGACGTCGCGACCTTCTGCGCGAAGCGCTTCTCCCTTTTCCACCGACGGCGACTTCGACCTCATCCACAATTTCTCGGCTAACGAGTTTGTTGAAGCTGCTTTTCTCCCCGCCGGCTGTGAGTTCCTGGTAGAGGAACGCGAGCTTGGCGGCATCGAACTTCCTGAACCAGTCCTCCCAGCTAATCTCGTCCGACGAACTGTGGCTCCCATCGGCAGGGAAGCACACGCGGATAGGAGCATCGCCGTCGCTGGCACTCTTGGAGTGATTCATAAGTGCGGGTTTGCCGCCGCGCCCTACTGCCCAGCGCCGGATCTCCTCATGGTCAGTTGTAACCTTGGATTTGGTGCCTGCTGCCATATTCACTCCCGGTGTTATCGTGTGCATTTTTGTCGAGACGTCCAGTCTGCTTGTTTGTCCATTAATTACGAGGACGGTTGATAACGAGGCGGGATGGGACCTGCACTTCCCTCGTCTGCTGCGGTGAGCGATGAGGGCTACGTCTCACCCGCCTTAACTTGACCGAAGTTTAGGAGAGTAACAATCAGCACTCCCCCAAGGATGTTGCCCGCAGTCGCCAGCGACAGCCAATACAAGTAATGCGCGAAAGTGACCGATCCTGCAAACACCGCGGCCATGATCTCCCCACTGCTCGCGATGCAATGCGAGAAGTGTCCAATGCCAACTACGAAGGTCATTAGCCAGATGACCGCGATTTGGCCGATGGTCCAGTGACTGGCGGTTACCATCCACGCCACCAGGGCGATAATCCATCCGCCAATTACTCCGCTCCAAAAGATATGCGCCGCTCCTCCCTGGATTCCCAGCATTCCAAGTCGTACTAGATTGTCGTGGATGCCGCTATTTAGCGCGTTCGTGCGCGTCGCCAGCGCTGCAAAAGCGTTGGCCCCGAGGATGTTGAACAGAAACACCACACCCCAAAGCCGTGCCGTGTCGAGAACATGCCGGCGCTCACTAAGGATAAGGGCTACGGGATAAAGAGTGTTCTCAGTGAATAACTGCGCGCGCCCAATGATCACAGCGATAAACCCGATGGGGTACAGGGTATAGGCCAGGAATTGGTGGCCTGGCGTATTCCCAAGGCTGCCAATGCGGCGGAGACACTCAATCCCGTCAGGCCCATCGACAGTCCTCCGGCAAATCCGGAGAACGCCAGTGCCTGGGTCGAGCGGCGTAGTTCCTCGTGGGCATTGTTTTCGACATGCTCAAAGATCTCTCGCGCCGTACGGCGCAGGGATTGGTCGGACGGTTCTGCCATTCCTTCGCGCTTCCTCCGTGCTCCGGATTAGATGCGGATTGCGGGGGTGGCGAGGGAGTTGGCTCCAGTTAACTCATCTTCATAAGTGGGACAGCAAAAGATGGTTTTCATCATGCGGTGGGATTACGTCGGGGGCATATTGGGAACGTCGAGCAGACCCAGTTCTTGCTCGAAGGGCAAAAATACTGAAAAAGCGGTTCCGCTTTTTCCGGCGCGCCTGCGGCTGGCAAGATGGATGGTTCCCTCGTGTTTTTCGATGAGGCCACGGCTTACCCAAAGACCTAACCCGGTGCCTTTTTCACCTTTAGTGGTGAAGAAGGGAGCGAACAGGTTTTTGCGGACGCCTGGTGGGATGCCAGCGCCGGTGTCGAGGACGGTTACGCGCACTCCCCGGCGCTCGGGGTTAGACGCCAGGGTGGATTCGCGCACGTGCAGAATTAGCCTGCCGCCATCAGGCATTACGTCGAGGGCATTGCCCACCAGGTTGGAGAATACCTGCCGCAGTTCGCCGGGAAATCCTCGTACCGGAGGCACCGGTTCAAAACGTTGATCCACATTGATGTGAGCCTTGCGAATTTGCGGTGCAAACAGAACCAGCACGCTCTCCA
Source organism: uncultured Acidobacteriaceae bacterium (assembly GCA_963721155.1). Taxonomy (GTDB): domain Bacteria; phylum Acidobacteriota; class Terriglobia; order Terriglobales; family Acidobacteriaceae; genus Bog-257. The sequence goes on from CAVRID010000018.1 coordinate 327,659, forward strand.
ACACCTCGGAAAGATTCACTTCGACCGGCACTTGCGCTTCACGATGGAAGGTCAGGAGCTGTCCCGTGATCTGGGCGATGCGGGCCAGTTCGTCGCTGGCAAGCTCCAGGTACTGACTGGCAGTGTTGCCCGGCGTTTCCTCGTGGCGCAGAAGGTAGACAAGATTTGAAACCGTGTCGAGAGGATTGCGAATTTCGTGGGCTATGGTGGCCGATAGGCGGCCCGCCAGCGCCAGACGCTCGTTGGAGCGGAGAGTCTGCTCGGTTTGTCTGCGCTGCGTGATATCGCGAAAAACGACCACAACTCCGACGAGTTGATCGCGATCGTTCTGGATCGGCGATCCGGTGAGTTCGACTGGATATTCGTGGCCGGAACGGCTGATAAGCGCGACATGGCTGGTCACGTTTACAACCGGCTCAAGTTGGCGATGCGAGGGCACGGGACTCTCAATTTCGGCACGGGTCTTTTCGTCGACGATGCGCAAGACTTCTCGCAGAGGGCGACCAATGGCTGAGTGGTAGTCCCAGCCGGTGAGCTTTTCCGCGACCGGGTTGATGAAGGCCACATTTCCCGAAGCGTCAGTGGCGACCACCGCATCGCCCAAACTGGTGAGAGTGGTCCGGTAGGATTCGCGGCTTTCCTGTAAAAGCCGCGTTTTGTCAGCTTCCGCTCTCAGATGTTTATCGTAGGTCGAGGAAAGTGCGAGCAACTCGCGGCGGGTTAAGGTAAGAAGCAGGACGGCAGTCAGCAGCGACAAGACAACCGCTGTACCGATCACAGCATTGCTTAGCGTCTCGGCCCGGCGGTAGCGAATGTGATGCAGACGATCTTCCGCGTCAAGAATTTCACGTTGCTTGGCGCGAATTCGGTCCATCGATTGTTTGCCGGCAGTGAATTCCTGGGACGAGAGCGATCGCGTACCCGGCTGTTGCAGCAAGTGTTCCGAATATGCGATCCAGCGAAAATCAAGGTCGCGAAGTTCTCGCAAGAGGCGCTGCTGGCTAGGGTTGTCACTTGTCAGGCGATCCAGCACTGTCAACTGCTCAGGTACTTCCTGCTTCGCGGTTTTATAGGCGTCCAGAAAAGACTGGTCGCCCGTCAGGTAAAAGCCACGAAGCCCAGACTCCATGTCCACCATGTAGCGCGCCAACTGCCTGACGTTGACGATGACTTGGTCGGTATGATCGACCCAGCCGAAGGACGTAGTCAGGCCAAGGATCTCAACTACCAGCGTCGCAGTGAGCAATAGCAGCAATACCACCGGTATCAAAACCGTGCGGCGCAGCAGTTTTTGGAAACTGCGTTGGTCCATATCGACTCGTCGGTGTGAGGCAGTCTACGGCGCGAAAGTCCTGATGATACAGCATGTTCGTGGGTCGTCAGAAGAGAGATGTAACTTTGCCGCCAACCGCAAGGTTCCAGTCATATTCGCCGAATGCGATCGGCGGTTGTGCGCCGGATCATGTCTGGTTAGCGAAGCAAAGTGGTCGGATCGGGGTCAGCGGGAGTTCCATCCGGCAGCACGGCAGGGGCTTCTTCAGCGATGTCGCCTTCTCCTGGAGCCAGGAAGAGGTTCTCTTCGATGCCATGTTGCTTGGTGTACAGCTCGTAGTAGCGGCCACCAAGCTGGAAAAGTGATTGATGGTTACCATGTTCGACGATCCGTCCTTCCTCGACCACTAAGATCTGGTCGGCACGGCGAATGGTGGAGAGCCGGTGCGCGATGACAAATGTGGTGCGCCCCTGCATCAGGTACGAGAGTCCTTCCTGGATCAAGGCTTCCGACTCAGAGTCGAGACTGGAGGTGGCTTCATCGAGAATCAGGATACGCGGGTCCGCCAGGATCGCACGTGCGATTGAGACTCGCTGACGCTGGCCGCCGGAAAGCTTCACTCCACGTTCGCCGATGATGGTGTCGTACTTAAGCTCGAATTTTTCCGCGAACTCGTCCACCCGGGCAATAGCACAAGCGCGGAGGATCTCCGCTTCGGTTGCATGAGGCTTAGAAAAGGCCACGTTCTCGCGGATGCTTCCGTCGAACAGAAAGGAGTCCTGCAAAACCATTCCCAACTGTGTGCGATAAGATTCCAGCCGAACCGTAGAGAGATCGAAGGAATCCACCAGTACCTTGCCCTGGTTGGGAGTGTGGAAGGCGGCAATTAATCCGATGATGGTTGATTTGCCCGATCCCGAGGAGCCGACTAGCGCCGTTACCGTGCCAGGACGCGCACGAAACGAGATATCGTGCAGCACTGTTTTTTTCTGCTCGTAGGCAAAAGTGACACCCTGGAAGGCGATGTCGCCGCGTATCTCAGGAAGTGTGACAGTCCGGTTGGGATCTTCGTTTTCGGGAGTCTCGTCGAGAACCTCGCGAGTGCGCTCTAAACCTGCGAGCGCTTCGGTGAGTTGAGTGCCGATGCCAACCACTTGAAATAATGGTGCGGCAAGGTATCCGAGGAACATGGTGTACGTGAAAAACCCGCCCAGTGTCAGCTTGCCCGCGAGAATCTGACGGGTTCCCATAAACATGACAATTGCCCCGATAATGCCCATGAGAGTCGAAGATGACAGGCTCATCACCGATGTCGCGGTCAGGGTGCGAAAGACATTTTGCAACAGCCGCTCGACTCCCGAGCTGAACACTTCGTGCTCGCGTTGCTCGGCGTGATAACCCTTCACCACGCGCACCCCGCCAAGCGATTCCGTCAGCCGACCGGTGACCTCGGCGTTGATCTTGGCGCGCTCACGGAAGATAGGGCGAATAGTCTGAAAAGCCTTGCGCAGGCCGACTCCGAAGACGGCCAGAAAGCCGAAGGCGATGGCCGTCATAATTGGGCTAATGCGGATCAGAACGGCAAAGGCAATGACCGCGGTAAGTAGCCCGCCGGCGAAGTCCACGAGCCCGGTGCCGATGAGATTGCGCACCCCTTCGACGTCGCTCATGATGCGCGAAACCAGCATGCCGGTCTTGTTGGCATCGTAATAGGAGACCGACAGTCGCCCGACGTGCTCCTGCACCCGGCGGCGCAACTCGGCGATGAGCTTCTGCGCCGCTTTAGAGAGCGTCTGGGTCAGGGCAAACGAAGTGAGGCCCTGGATGATCGTTGCCAACAGGACAACTCCCACCAGCGGATACAGCAACTTGAAGTGCCGCTTGCCGATGATGTCGTCCACCAGATACTTGGTGGAAGCCGGAAGCACGAGACCCGAGACGCGATTGATGACCATCAATCCCAAGCCAAGTGCCAGCAAGGCCCGGCGTGGCCGGATCAGTTGCCAAACTTCCGGGAGTGCCTTGAATATCTCTGTCTTCTTGGCCGGCTTGGGAGGAATGTTATCCATAGTGGGGTAAGTCTTTGGATTCACCAGACAGAGCTTTGGGTTCGGAAGCCAGCGAACGCTTCCGCCCGTTACGGCGGTTGTAGGATAATCCACCCGCAGGAGTCCCGATGAAAATCGCGCTTCGTTGTGCCGCCGTGCTGCTGATCTCGCTTCCCTTGGTAGGGCAAGACAATCACCAACTCAGACCCGATGCCGGCCTGCTGGACGAAATCAACCACATCCAGGCGATCGACAACCACTCGCATCCTCCCGCCCTGGACGAAGCAGGTCAGCCGGACGACGACTTCGACGCGCTGCCCTGCTACCCGCTGGAGCCTACTGCGGATGGTCTGATGTTCCGCGAGGACAACCCGATCTACATCAAGGCATGGCAAACGATGTTCGGCTACAAGTACAACGATGCCACCCCGGAGCACGTGAAGGAGCTGCTGGCCGCGAAAGAGCAGGTGAAGCAGCGCGAGGGCGAGAATTATCCCAACTGGGTGCTCGACCAGCTCGGCATCGAAAGCGAATTGGCAAACCGGGTTGCCATGGGACGCGGTTTGAAGCGGCCGCGCTTCCTCTGGGTGCCATTCGAGGACACGTCTGCTGTTTCCCCTGAACAACTCCGCGCTGGCGGCGCAATCACCCGATCGCAAGATTTTCTTCGGCCGGGAGGAGACGCTCTTCGCGCGATATTTGCAACAGCTCAATCTGAACAGTGTGCCGCCTACACTGGCGCAATACACCGCCAAAATCGTTACGCCCTTGCTGGAACTGCAAAAGGCCGACGGAGCCGTGGCCATCAAGTTCGAGGCTGCTTATCTGCGAGCACTGGATTTCGCGCCCGCGAAGGAGCCTGACGCCTCTCGCGTCTATGCGCGCTACGTAAAGGGTGGGGTTCCCAGCGACGCTGACTACAAGACGCTGCAGGACTATCTCTTGCGTTACATTGCGCGCGAGGCGGGACGGCTGGGAATGGCGGTGCACTTCCACACGGGCGGCGGATGTGGTGGTTATTTCGCGATGGAGGGAAGCAATCCGCTGCTCCTGGATTCGCTCTTCAACGACCCGACCCTCCGCAAAACGAACTTTGTCATGCTCCACGGCGGCGCGGGCGGATTCGAGCAGATCGTGCCTTACTTGTTGATGAAGCCGAATGTCTATGCTGACTTTTCCGAACAAACCTGGATGACATCGCCGCGCCATATTGCGGCCAGCATTCGCTTCATGCTGGAGTTTTATCCGGAGAAGGTGTTGTTCGGCACGGACTTGTATCCACTTGAGCCGCAAGTGAACTGGGAGGAGACCGGGTATCAGACCTCAACCGCCGGACGGACAGCGTTGGCCATTGCGCTTACCGGAATGATGCAGGATGGAGAGGTCACGCGCGAGCAAGCCGGTAACATTGCACACCTGGTGATGCACGATAACGCTGCGAAGCTTTATGGGTTAAGCTCCGCGCCGTCGCGCTGAAGTGCGGTCATCTCTTTCACGCTGAGACCCAGTTGCATCGGCGATGGTGCGATCTGTCCACTGCTGGCATTCTAAGAATAGAAACTCGTTTCCTGGTTGCGAGAGATGGATAGTCGGACGAGCAAGCTCTGTTCGAGTAGAGCTTTTTATTTGTCGCGATCGAAATTCTCTTCACTGAGCGAATTGACACAAACGAAAAGGCCACCCGGCAACAGGGCGGCCTTCTCTTCAAGGGAGAATAGTTCCAACGGAGGCAAAACCGTCAAAACTTTCTGCACAAATACTAGGGTCACGGAAAACCCCGTGTCAAGCAATTTCTATGACTTAAATCACTGTGTTTTCAATAATTTACAAGATGTTAAGGGAATCGCGGGAAATAGGCAGAAAACTGCCCAGTTTTCCCTATAACGACCTAACATTCCTATTTTTAACAGGTTACAAGAGATGCGTCTTATCGCAGATGCAGTTGAATGATCTCGACATCTTCGGGTCGGTCGAAGACGCGATCCGGAAAAAGACGCTTCATTAAGATGCGAATGCCTCCAAAGAAAACTCCGAAGATGAGCGAGATCAAGAGAATGATTCCAACCAGCGCAAACACCCCGACGATTAGATTGCCGATGTTGTCGCGCTTGCTCATCGAAGTTGCTTCGTTCCACGTCACCTCGGCTTCGTAGTTTACGGAGTTAAGAAGCACATGCGCCTCGCTGCTTCCGACGGTGCCGGTTACCACGTCGACCAGCGGTCCGCTACGTCTCACAAGCAGCGTGTTCGGAGTCGACTGTTCGGCGCTTTGCAAGGCACGCAAGCGTTCGCCTGCGATCTGAGGCGTCGGATATTGAATCAACGTAAGAGTGAGAGGCCCGTTTTTTGACGAATAGTCCTGAATCAGAATTTCGGGATCGTGGCTGAAATCAACTTGCTCCGGCGTGAGCGGCGCCTTCTCTGCAAGCAACGCCTGCGGGCCGAGAATATATTTCGCCGAGTTTTCCACAGCGTCGGCTTTCGGTAGGTACTCGGGCAGACTCGGCAAGTTTGCGGCCGAAGCCTTCGCAGCAGGAAGCATACCGGCAAGTTCCCGCAATTCCGCCGCGGACATTTCCGTCAGTCGATCGAAATCCGCGTCCACCAGAATATTGTCGCGGAAGAACAGGATGCGCTGGTTCGCCGATGCGGCCTTGGTACCGATGCGTTCCGTCTTCATGGCCGGCTGGCGATAAAAGGTGAAAGCCCCATAGGCACCGGTGGCGTCGTTGAATCTTGCTGCCTTCACGGTCAGCTTGCGTCCATCTGCGCGAGTGTAGGTTACCGTCTCAGCTCCGGCGAAGCCGTATTCTTTCAGGACTGCGGGATAGGCGGCATCGGCTTTCGCCGTGTCGGTGGTTGACTGCACAGTGCCCGACTGCGTCCACCCAGCGAATGATGGTGGCAGGAAGTCGTTGGTGTCAGATGCGATTGCAAGACCTCCCAACGAGAGGAACAAAGCAGCGGTAATGAGGAAACATTTCATGAGAGTGAACCGCAGTGATGGGCAAACGCCCCTGCAGAATTAGACTACTGCCACCCAGACAAAGTTTCCAGGAAGGTGCCCTGTTGACTGCTGCATAAAGGTTTCGGGATTTTGAGGTGTCATCACTACGGTCTTCAGGATCTACTGCTTCCTCAGCGGTCGTACCAGGGGCGACAAGAGCAGATTCCTCGCTTTGCTCGTAATGACAATTCCGGAGACGAATCCGCGCTAGATGGGATAAGACCTATTCTCCAGTGGGCTTACTAAGTTTCGACGCCACCTTTACTCCGCTGAGTCCGCCCGCGTACTTCGCGATCCCCTTGTACAGCGACTCGGCGATCTTTTCCCGGTACTCCGGAGTTTCCAGCTTTTCGGCATCGGTGGGATTGGAAACAAAGGAGATCTCCGCCAAGATGCTCGGCATGTTAGCGCCGATGAGCACCACGAAGGGCGCCTTCTTGACACCGCGGTCCCGCAGCGTGGAATGCTTACCCGCCAGTCCGCCGTAGAGCGATCGCTGAACATCGGTCGCCAATTCCTGCGATTCCTCAATTTTTTCCTTCAACGTGATTTTCTTAACCAGGTCCTGGAGTTCGAAGATCGATTTTTCCGAGACGGCGTTCTCACGCGCGGCGACTTCCAGCGCATCCGGATTTGAAGTGAAGTTGAGATAGTAGGTTTCCACGCCGCGGGCGGAAGGGTCGGGGCTGGAGTTGGCATGCACCGAGATGAACAGGTCAGCCTGATGCTCATTCGCAATGGCCGTTCGTGTCTCCAGCGGAATGAAGGTGTCGTCGTCACGAGTGTAGATAACGTCGGCACCGAGCCGAGTTTCCAATAACCGGCCCAGGCGCAAAGACACATCGAGAACGAGATCTTTCTCCAGGAGCCCGTTTGGACCGATGGTCCCGGTATCGTGACCGCCGTGCCCGGCGTCCACAACAATGCGTCCAATTTTAAGTCCGAGAACGCGGGTCAGGTTGCGGTCACCGGCCGACGTAGGTTCGGCCTCGTGAGCGGAAGGCAGATCGGTGGACACAACCTTGCTCGTCTTCTTGCGATCCTTGGCGCGAGGAGCCACGGCCACCGCGGTTGGCGCTGTCGTGGGTTCGTTTGTGGCCTTCAGTTCCGGACCTTTGGTATCCCCGGGGTCGGAGAAGAGCGGGTCATTAGGATTAACCGCGCGAGCGACCGTGGGATGGGACGCCTTCGCCGTGGACGGCTTGGCGGTTGATGCTATCCGCGGGGGCAGGTCATCGGTGCTGACCTCGTCATTTTCATCCACGACGATTTTGCCATGGTAAGGCGTGGATTCCGCGGCGGTGACGGCGGGGGTTGAATGGTTTGGCGGCTGGGAAGTGCTGGCACTGTTTTCGCCATCGACTGTTTTGGGAGCATTCTGCTTCCCGTTGTGCTCGACACTCGATTTTGCAACGCCTTTGGCTGCTCTGCTCGTGCTGGGAAGCGAACTTGCAATCTCTCCGCTAGGAGGCCCGGGGTCTTCAAAAGCGGAATTCGCTGAACTCTCGAGTTGGGCCACCTGCGTTTTCGAACGAGGCTGGCGACCATGAATATCAATGATGAGGCGGTACGGGTTTGGCAGAAGGAACGCCGAGTAGTCGGAGACGTCCGCCACTTCAAGTACGACGCGCGTGTATCCCGGGTGGTATTGTGCGACTCGGATCTTCTTCAGGAAGCCATCTTGCACGTCGAAACTTTTTCCGACCAAGACTGACGCAAGCTTAGTGTCCGGCAGATCGAAGAAGATGCGGTCGGGGTGGGGAACACGTCCAACTTCGTACTTCACCTCCTGGTCAACATCGATCGCAACCCTCGTGTAGTCCGGAGTAGACCAATGGCGGATGCCGGTCACCACGGGCAGTCCCGACTTCTTCGGGACCGCGGGTTGCGCGCTAGTCTCCGCAACCGATGCTTCCGGCTTAGGAATAGACGCCTCCTCCGACGGCTGTACGGTGGTCTTCGGTTGGTCCAACTCAGCTAGCGCTTGTTTCGCCTCTCGCGCCAGCGCCTGGCGTGGATATCGTCGCAGAAATTCCTCAAACGTCTTGCGTGCGTCGTCGTTATCTCCGAGGTCTTCCGCATATATCTGTCCAATTGTGAACAGAGCCTGGAAGCGGTACTTGCTGCCGGGGTACTCACGGCGCAGGAACTCATACTCGCGGATCGCCGAACGCAGGTCCTTCTCGCCGGGCTCGAATTGGCGGCCCATGGTGGCTAGTATCTCCGCCACGGCGATCACACTGGCATCGGCCTTACTGGAAGCGGGCGCCACGTAATAGACCTTCCGATATGCGTCCGCCACGTGCTGGTAATCGCGATGAGTGCGCTCCTGCACTGGGCGCCCGTTAAGCGCCTCGCGCATCTGTTCGGCCTTCTCAAATTGGTCGGCAGCTTCCTGCTTGCGAGTGGCCGCATTCAAGGCGTAGCTGTTGCGGCTTGCGGCGGCCAGTAGAGACAATAAAACCAGCGTGCTCAATATTTTGAAATAGCGGCACTGATGAAAACTACAGGGTGAGGAAAGGCGTCTCGCGGATGGTACCGCGCCGGGTGCGGATAATGGCATCGCCATATGGACATGCTTCCGGCTGCTCGTCTGCCATAGCAGCTCATTCAGCGCTGCTACGGTTGGGTGCAGTCCGGCGGAGCTTTGGTCGTCCAGAGCACTTCAATTATAGGGGTGGAGAGACCTCGTACAAGCGCGAAAGCGGACGGAATCAGGGGAGTGACCCCACCCTGAGCCGACTACTACGGAGGCTTAAGGTTACATTCGAGGTAGTGCAGGCGAGCTCCGGCGGAAAAGCGCAGTGACCTGCGGCTGCAGGAGGTACCAGATGATTGCAATATTGATGGCCAACTTGATCAGCCGATATCCGCCCAGGAAGAATCCGAAGTGAAGGCCCAGGAACAACAACCCAGGTAGCGAAAACAGAACGGTGATGCCAGCCAGCACGATGCACAGAACGCGGCCCCACTCACGCAGCGTCCACATGCCGTACCCAGCAAGCGCGGCAACCACGGCAAAGGCGAGCATAAACGCAGCTCCCACGACGCCTACAAAAAAGCCCATGCCGCCAAGCGGGATGCTATTGCCGGCAGCGAACATGGCGCCCAGGACACTTCCACCAATCGCGAGGGCGATCGCAACGCAGACCAGGAACGCGGCGGTCAAGAAATGGTAGATCGCGATCAACACGATTCCCGTGGGACGCATGTTGGTTTTCCTCCAGCTGTGAATTAAAGCCGGACGGTATGCGAACCCGCAGAGTAAGTCAAGGGCAAGTGTTCAGGTATATTCTTGTTACACATGCCCACTAAGCTGGAAGAGATTGTCGCTGCTACCCGCCAGCGTGTTGCCACCGTCGAGGCATCGGCCGATCTGCGAGCGCTAGGCCGGGTAGCGGAGCAGCATCAGCCACGCGGATTCCGCGAAGCCCTTGGGTCTGGGGCGAATTCTGGTATTGCAGTTATCGCCGAGCTGAAGAAAGCGTCGCCATCCAAAGGATTGATTCGGGCAGACTTTCCGGTAGCCCAACTTGCTGCTGAATTGGAAGATGGAGGGGCGGCGGCCCTCTCGGTACTGACCGATGAGCGTTTTTTTCAGGGCTCGCTGGAAAATCTGGAGATCGCATCACAAGCGACCCGGTTACCATGTTTGCGGAAAGACTTCATTATCAGCGAGTTTCAGCTGTTGGAGGCACGGGCCCATCGCGCCGATGCCGTATTGCTCATCGTCGCTGCGCTGACGCAGACGGAGCTCGCCAATTTGCACCGCAGGGCCAGTGAGTTGCACCTCGATGTCCTCTGCGAAGTGCATGACGGCGCGGAATTGCAACGCGCGCTCGACGCGGGCTTCGAGATAATCGGCATCAATAACCGCGATTTACATACGTTTCGAGTGGATCTGAATACTTCGTTGCAGCTAGCCGAATTGATGCCTTCCGGAGTGGTCAAGGTCGCGGAAAGCGGTATCGAAACTGGCGACGATATCGCAAGTTTGCGACAGGCAGGTTTCGATGCGTTCCTGATCGGCGAGTCGCTGATGCGTGCGCCCCATCCCGGAGAAGTGCTAAGACAATTGCTAAACCGAGCAATTCGATTAGACAAGCGAAAGGACGAGCCTCAGAAGAAGCCGAAACAACTCAGCCCGGCACTTCAGCGCGGGGCCACGTGAAAAATGCGGGCGAACTCCGCAGGAACGGTATGACTCGATCCGGTGCGAGGACCTGGGTAAAGATTTGTGCAACGACGAATCTGCACGACGCGCAGATCAGTCTTGCTGCCGGGGCCGATGCCTTGGGATTCATATTTGCTCCCAGCACGCGGCGGATTGAGGTCGAGACAGCGGCGCGGATCGTCGCGACACTTCCGGCCGAGATAGACAAGGTCGGTGTCTTCGTAAACGAGACGCCGGCGCGAATCGCAACGATTGTCGAGCAAGTTGGATTGACTGGGATCCAGCTACACGGCGATGAACCGGCAGACCAGATGGAGCAGTATCGCCAGGCGGTCGGACAATGCAAGATCATTAAGACATTGCAGGCGCGCGAGTTGCTGAGTTCGCCGGACATATTTGATGGTTATCAGCAATCGCGTCAGAGCATAGACGCGTTCCTTCTGGATGCGGGGTCCCCGAGCCAGCGAGGTGGAACTGGCCAGACGTTTGATTGGATCGCCGCCGCGCCCATCGTGGCCAAGGTTCGCGCGCACATGCCTGTCATTGTTGCGGGAGGCTTGAGCCCCGAGAACGTCGCTGAGGCCATCCGACTGTTTGCGCCTTGGGGAGTGGATGTGGTCTCGAGTGTTGAGCGCGAAACCGGGAAGAAGGACGAAGTCAGGCTGTACGACTTCGTTGGTGCGGTGCGTCAGGCACAGGTGGCATAGCGGTAGAAGGGAACCATGGAAGAAACGACCAGCAACCTAGAGAATTCCACAGCGGATGCGGCGCTCGACGACGGGAATAACAAGCCCCGCTCCCGTGCCGTCGCTGGACGCTTCGGTTCTTATGGCGGTCGATACGTTCCGGAAACTTTGATGGCAGCGCTGCAGGAGCTTGAGGCTGCCTACGCGGCGGCGCGCAAAGATAAAGCGTTTCGCGATGAGTATCACCGCCTGCTAGCCGATTTCGCGGGACGTCCGACACCGTTGTTCCTGGCTCAGCGGCTCACCCAAGAGCTAGGCGGCGCGAAGATCTATCTAAAGCGAGAGGACCTGCTGCACACCGGCGCGCACAAGATCAACAACTGCATTGGACAAGCACTGCTGGCCCGCCGCATGGGCAAACACCGCATCATCGCCGAAACGGGCGCCGGCCAGCACGGGGTTGCGACCGCGACCGTTTGTGCACTGTTCGGCATGGAGTGCGTCGTCTATATGGGGACGGAAGATATGCGCCGACAGGAGTTGAACGTCTTCCGCATGAGGCTGCTGGGCGCAGAGGTGCGCGGCGTCGACTCGGGTTCGCGCACTTTGAAGGACGCCATCAACGAGGCCATGCGCGACTGGGTGACCAATGTTCGCACCACGCACTACCTTCTGGGCAGCGTATTGGGAGCGCATCCCTATCCGACGATGGTGCGGGACTTCCATCGCATCATAGGCCAGGAAGCACGCAAGCAGATACTGAAAGCGGAAGGGCGGCTGCCTTCCGCGGTCATTGCGTGTGTGGGCGGAGGTTCGAATGCGATCGGCGTTTTCTACGAATTCATTAAAGACCGCGAAGTGAAACTCATTGGCGTAGAAGCCGGCGGGCGTGGCCACTCGCTGGGTGAGCACGCGGCGCGATTCGACGGCGGCGGTCCGGGTGTGCTGCAAGGCACTTATTCTTATGTCCTGCAAGATCCCGGCGGGCAGATCGCATTGACGCACTCGGTTTCAGCCGGACTTGATTATCCTGCGATCGGTCCCGAGCACGCCGCCTTGCATGACCAGGGGCGTGCAGAGTACGTATCAGCCAGCGATCAAGAAGCGCTCGACGCCTGTCTAAAGCTGGCGCGGACGGAGGGCATCATTCCTGCTCTGGAATCGGCGCACGCGATTGCGGAGTGCATCAAGCGCGCTCCGAAGATGAGCAAGTCGGACATTGTGATCGTGAATGTGTCGGGTCGCGGCGATAAGGATATCGGAATTTTGCGGGAGAACCTGGCGTTCTGACGGAAGACTGACTAAGGGGCGACATGGCAATCATCTTCAACAAACGGCCTGGGCTGGTGGCCTACATCACCTGCGGTGATCCTGATCTGGATACCTCGCGAGAGGTGGCTTTGGCCGCAATTCGCGCGGGCGCAGACGTGATCGAACTCGGCGTGCCCTTCAGCGATCCCGTCGCGGATGGTCCCGTCATTCAGCGTGCCAGCGAGCGCGCCCTGCAACATGGGACTAACCTAACCGCTGTGCTCGTGCTGGCGCAGCAACTCAGACAACAATCAAACGCCGGATTGATTGTCTTCTCGTACCTAAATCCCGTTTTGCAGTTTGGTCTGGAAAAGTTTTGCGCGGCTGCCGCCGACGCTGGCGTTGATGGTGCACTACTGACCGATCTTCCGGTGGAAGAAGCTGGCGACTACCTCAAGGCCATGAAAGCACACCGTCTGGCTCCCATATTTCTGGCCGCACCGACCAGCACGGAACAGCGTCTGCGCGATCTAGCCCGGCATTCACGAGGCTTCGTGTATGCGATCTCCCGCACCGGCATTACTGGTACGCGGCAAGAGCTTGCAGGTGACGCGCGATCCTTGGTCGAGCGGCTGAGGGTTCACACCAAGTTGCCGATCGCCGTGGGATTTGGAGTTTCGACTCCCCAGCACTTCGCTGAAGTCGGCAGTTTCGCCGATGCAGCTGTGGTAGGAAGTGCGATTGTGCAGACGATCGAACAAAATCGAGGACGGGAAGCAGCGGCTGTGTCAGAATTCCTGTCATCCCTTACTGGAACAGCGCGAGAAGCTGTCGGCAAGAGTTAGCTTTGTGTAGTTGTGTGGCTGCGAGGCAATAGGCCATGGACATCGAGGATTGGCGCCGGAAGATCGATGAAGTGGACTTGCAGTTGGTGAGGCTGATCAACCAGCGTGCTCAATGCGCGCAGGAGATCGGCAAGCTCAAGCGCGACTCGGCCATGCCGATTTATGAGCCGGATCGGGAGAAGATTATCTTTGAAAACATTGCGCGCGCCAATGGCGGGCCGTTGTCAGACGTGCAACTCCGCCAGGTCTACGAGCGCCTTGTGGACGTAATGCGGCAGCTTCAGCGCGAAGAGATGGCTCCCGAAACCCCGGTTGAGGGAGAGATCACCGAGTTGGACCCTAACGACTGAAGGGCCGAGGCTAGGGGTTAGGGATCAGGGGCTGGTGCCACGCTAGCGCGTAGTTCGGAAATGAGAGTTTGCTCAGACTGCTAAGAGCTAATAGCTAAGGGCTAAGAGCTGTAACCGAAGAGCGAAAGGCGAAGAGCGAAATCATGATTGTTGCGATGTTGGAACATGCCAGTGAAGATCAGATCCAGCGGGTGACCGATCACCTGATGAAAATGGGCTTCGCTGTGCATCGCACTACGGGCGCGCGGCAGAGTGTCCTTGCTGCAGTGGGCAAACGCATCGACTTCGACACGCGTGACCTCGAGGTGTTGCCGGGCGTGGAGCGGGTGCACCGTATCAGCGCGCCTTACAAGCTGGCGGGGAGGCAATTCCACGAGCACGACACCGTGGTAAAGCTGCCCGACGGGACAGAGATAGGCGGCAAGGAAGTGGTCGTGATGGCCGGTCCGTGCTCGGTGGAGTCGAAGGAGCAACTGTTTACCGCAGCCGAGCTAGTGCGCAAGGCCGGCGCCAAGGTCCTGCGTGGAGGCGCGTTCAAACCACGCAGCTCCCCTTACACCTTCCAAGGTCTCGGCCTGGAGGCACTGAAGCTACTCCGCGAAGCCGGCGACCGCTATGGCATGGCGGTGATCAGCGAGGTCATGGAGATCTCGCAGATCGAAGTCATGTTGCCCTACATCGACATCTTCCAGGTGGGTGCGCGCAACATGCAAAACTTCAACCTGCTGCGTGAAGTAGGCAAGGTGCGGAAGCCGGTACTACTGAAGCGCGGCATCGCGGCGACCATCGAGGAGATGCTGCTCTCGGCCGAGTACATCCTGTCAGGGGGCAACTACCAGGTGATCTTCTGCGAGCGCGGCATTCGCACCTTCGAGACCTACACTCGCAACACGCTCGACATCTCGGCGATTCCTATTGTGCACAAGCTGTCGCACTTGCCGATTACCTCCGATCCTTCGCATGGCACGGGATTGCGCGACAAAGTCGCGCCGATGGCGTGCGCCTCGCTGGCGGCCGGAGCTGATGCCTTGCTGATCGAAGTGCATCCGTCGCCTGACGAGGCGCTGTCCGACGGAGCTCAGTCACTGTATCCGCAGCAGTTTTCCGAACTTATGGACCAGTTGCGGATGATCGCTCCGGCGGTGGGGCGCGGCATAGGGTGATCAGAGTTGCTATGTGACATCTATCGGCCAAGCTTCCTCGTTAAATCGGTTGAAAGAGGCACGCCTTTAGAGTCTGCGGAAAAAGTCGAGGAAAGGATTTTGGTGGGAGCCCCCTGCTTCAGCAGGGGGAAGCTGGACTTTAGTCCAGCGGAAAAGCGTCCGATTTCACGATGGGCTTTAGCCCTGGGCTTTCCGAACCCCAGCGCTAAAGCGCAAGATAAAAGAGCAACTTTTTTCCCGAGCGCTGGAGCGCTCCTTCCCCCGCATAAATGCGGGGGCTCCCACCAAGAAATATCTCCACCAAGTTATACTCAGACTTTTTCCGCATCCTCTTCAAGCACTGGTTATGTTTTCGGGCGGGCTTTAGCTCGCAATGAAATCTCAGCGCGACGTCGGCCCTAATTGTGGGCTTGCCAACTGAGATCCGCAGTGGCTACGGGGAACTTAACGGAACAGCTGCAGCGGTGCCCCTTCAAAGCGTTGTCCAATAATCATGGCGATTCGCCAAATCACGATTGTAGGAACCGGCTTGATCGGTGGCTCTTTTGCTCTCGCCCTTCGCCAGCACGCGTTCCAGGGAGCGCTTATCGGCTGCGATCGGCCGGAGGTGTTGGACGCTGCTCTCGTCCGCGGAGCCATTGATCGCGGAGACACAGACGTAAGCCGAGCGGTCGAGGGCAGCGACGTCGTGGTTCTTGCCACGCCGGTTGGCGCTATACTTTCTGCCTTTGAAAAGCTCGCTCCTACTCTTCCTGCCGACACGCTCGTCACCGATACCGGCAGTACCAAGGTTCAGTTCGCGGAGCGCGCGCGCATGGTCTCCGGCGCAGACGCCGGAGTGCGCGTGCTTCCCGGGCATCCCATGGCCGGCAAGGAGCGCGGCGGAATCGAGAATGCCGAGGCTGGCTTGTTCCGCGATGCGGTGTGGTTGATCACGCCGATCAATGCAGAACAGCCCTACACGCCCCGGCAGCAAGAATACGTTGAACTGCTGGCGTCTATCGGGGCGCGGGTGATTGCGATGGATCCGGAGCGGCACGATCGCCTGTGCGCCTGGATCAGTCACTTGCCGCAGATGATCGCTACAGCGCTAGCGTCATCGCTTCGTGATGAATTGGGAGAGGACGAAGCAGTCAAGGAAATCGGCGGCCGGGCTTTGCGGGAAATGACACGGATTGCTAGCAGTCCTTACTCGATGTGGCGCGACATCGCGCTAACCAACAGCCAGAACATCGAGGAAGCGCTGCTGCGCTTCGAGCAGCAATTGGCGCATCTGCGCGAGAACCTGCGCGGACCGGGGCTGCGTGAGATGTTTGAGAGTGCGAACAAGTTTGGGAAAGGCAGGGGCTAGGGGCTGGGGGCGAGGGCGTCTCGTGCTCTTGGCACTATCACTCCGGCGGTTCACGGATGCGTGTTGGATTGGGCAGCGGCGGCGCGACGTTTTTCCTTTATCCTGCTCCTGAGGTATCCCTGAAAATCAAGCATTTTATCCGCCCATCTGACCACAACAACGAGCGGGAACAGATACCAAAATCGCTTTCGCAAATAGGTGTTCTGTCCCTTACGTTTCCACGTCTCCGCTACGTCTTCCTTTTCCTTGAACTCTGGGCGGTGTTGCGCATGAATGTGATGACCAAGTTCATGGAAAAATGTCTGTCCGAGTTCCAGTTCTCTGGTCACTTTTAGTCTCAACAAATATCTTGGATAGTTCTGAAAAATTGAATCAACATGCAATTCGATCCATGCAGGGTTGCTACCCCACTCTGGATGATAGAGACCCCTCGCCTCCGCGGCAGACACTTTCTTGCCACGCGACCAAGTCATTCTTCGCGCACGCTTTCCAGTTAGGGCGTCTTCGCAAGTGAGAACGATCGATCCCAAGCCTGTCAGGTACTTATCGGGAACAACGCCCACCATTCGTTTTACAGCGCCTTTGACATTGAACGGCGGCTTGTAACTGTCATATTGTTCGTAAATCGGGATATTGGGAGGTTTGGACATGCAACAAAACGATTATATCTATCCCAGATGGCGGGAATCGCTCTTCGTGATCGCTGTCGTAAAATCTCCATATCACACGTAAGAGACGAAACAGCGCAAGCATTTGGCGTGAACTGGACGGCGTTGAACTGCTGGACGATTGACTTCTTTGCGCCGAGGCGACATGCCCCGGTACAATCGGCGGTCGGAATCAAATCCTATGGCAATGAACAAAGTAGTTGCGAATGCAGACGAAGCCATTCACGACATCAAAGATGGCGACACTCTGATGGTCGGCGGCTTCGGGCTGTGCGGGATTCCCGAGAATCTTATCCGCGCGCTGGTCAAGAAGGGCGTCAAGAACCTGCACACAATCAGCAACAACGTCGGCATCGACGACTTCGGTCTCGGATTGATGCTCGCGGCTGGCCAGATCACTTCGCACAAAGGCAGCTATGTTGGTGAAAACCGCCTGCTGGAAGAGATGGTGCTGACCGGCCGCATCGATCTAGAACTGATCCCGCAAGGCACTCTGGCGGAACGCATTCGCGCCGGCGGAGCAGGAATTCCGGCCTTCTTTACTCCTGCAGGATTCGGCACGGTTGTCGCCGAAGGCAAAGAGACGCGCGACTTTGACGGCAAGCCGTATGTGCTGGAGCTGGGATTAAAAGCCGACTTCGCACTGATCAAGGCGTGGAAAGGCGACCGTTGGGGCAACCTGGTGTATCGCAAAACGGCGAAGAACTTTAATCCCATGATGGCGACCGCAGCCAAGGTGACCATCGTCGAAGTCGAGCACTTGGTTGATCCTGGAGAGATCGAGCCTGACCAGGTGCATACCCCGAGCGTTTACGTGCAGCGCATCTTCCAGGGAACCGGCTACGAGAAGCGGATTGAACGGCGAACGCTGCGCAAAGCGTGATGGCGAAAGGCGAAGCAGGAGAACCCATGCCCGACGAAAAAGCTGCTAAGCAGAAGGACACCGAAAAGCGCGATCGCATTGTGAAGCGGGTCGCCCGCGAATTACGCGACGGCTTCTACGTCAACCTGGGAATTGGCATGCCCACGCTGGTGGCCAACTGCGTGCCACGCGGCATGGATGTTGTGTTGCAAAGTGAGAATGGCATGCTGGGTGTCGGTCCGTATCCTCTGGCGGGCGAGGAAGACGCGGACCTGATCAATGCGGGGAAAGAGACGGTGTCGGAAATTCCCGGAACAGCTTATTTTTCCAGCGCCGAATCATTTGCCATGATTCGCGGTGGCCACATTGACCTGAGCGTGCTCGGCGCTATGGAAGTGGATGAAGAGGGCAACCTTGCCAACTGGATGATTCCCGGCAAGATGGTGAAAGGCATGGGCGGTGCGATGGACCTGGTAGCCAGCGCCCGGCGGGTCATCGTCGCGATGGAACACACCACTAAGAGTGGCGCGTCAAAGATCTTGAAGCGTTGCACTTTGCCGATCACTGGCCTGCGCGTAGTAAACACTATCGTCACCGAAATGGCGTATTTGCGGGTGACGCAGAGTGGGCTGGTCCTGGAAGAAATCGCACCTGGGCTGACTACGGACGACGTTCAGGCAGCCACGGAAGCGCCGCTCATCGTTAGCCCCGAGCTGAAGACAATGGAGTTCTGAGCCTCCTCTCGTGCCGGCCAACCCCCAATCTCAAAGTGCCAAATTGGGAACGAGATGAGGCTGATTACCCCTGCCTGTGATGCGTGTCGCTGCCCCACGCAAGCGCACGGAACATAATGAGTCTGGCAGCAATGCAATCATAGAAGTGGAAAGCAGGGTGTCATGAGTTCACGTCTCGCGTGTCTGGCGACTGCTCTGGTGCTGGCACTGTCGATTTCGCTTACCGCGCAAACAAATTCAAGCGCGAACCCAAGTGGGACCGCGCAGGCCTCGCCTTCGCAAATCAAGAAGGTCCCCGCGCCTTACACAAGTTCGTCTTCAGGCAAGGACATGTACGTCGCTTACTGTGCGTCATGCCATGGTCAAGGCGGCATGGGAAACGGTCCGGCAGCTACGGCCTTGAAGGTGAAGCCATCTGATCTGACGCTGCTCGCGGTGAAGAATGGCGGGAAATTTCCGGGCGCCCATATTGCGGAGGTCATCAAGGGCGATAGCCTAACAGCGGCGCATGGTAACAAAGATATGCCAGTATGGGGCCCAGTATTTCTTACCCTGGGGCGGCATGATCCGGCGCAAGAACAAATGCGGATACATAACCTGACGACGTACCTGGAATCGATTCAGCAGAGATGAGCAAGTTGGCGAGGCTGGTTATTTGCCACTCCCACCGCCCCAACTTCGCGCAATAAAGAAGGGCGCATTGATTGCGCCCTTTTGCCTACTGCTGATGATTTTCGCTATACTCCGACCGGCTGCTTGGCCGAAACTGGAACCGGCGTCATCCAACCAAACCGGTCCTCAGCTGTGCCGTTGACAATGCCATAAAACTCCTTGCGAACGGACTTTGTAACGGGGCCGGCAATGCCGTGGCCAACGGTGATTTTATCTACCGAACGGATCGGCGTGATCTCGGCAGCGGTACCGCTAAAGAAGAGCTCTTCGGCGATGTAGAGCATTTCACGAGGAATGATCTGCTCGATCATTGGAATTCCCAGCTCCTGCGCGATGTGGATCACGGAGTTGCGGGTAATGCCGGGCAAAACGCTGTTGCCCAACGGAGGCGTGTAGATGCGGTCTTTGTGCACGACGAAGATGTTCTCGCCCGAACCCTCGCTCACATAACCGTTCACGTCGAGCGCAATACCTTCGCTGTAACCGTTTACGATGGCTTCCATCTTGATCAGCTGCGAGTTCATGTAGTTAGCGCCGGATTTGGCCATGGTCGGCATGGTGTTGGGCGCCAGCCGAGTCCAAGACGAAACGCAGACATCGACACCATCCTCGCAGTCGGCACTGCCGAGATACTTGCCCCACTCGTAATTGGCTATGTAAACCTCTGTAGGTGAGTTGAACGGGTTGACGCCCACCTGCCCGTAACCGCGCAACACGATGGGACGGATATAGCATGGCGACACCTTGTTGCTAGCGACGACTTCCACGGCCGCCTGGCATAGTTCGTCGAGCGAATAGTCGAGCTCGATGCGGTAGATTTTGGAAGACTGGACCAGGCGCAGCATGTGGTCTCGCAGGCGGAAGATGGCCGGGCCCTTAGGGGTCTTGTAACAGCGAATTCCTTCGAACAGCGATGAGCCGTAGTTGACCACGTGGGCCATCACGTGGAGCTTTGCGTCATCCCAGGGAATCAGTTGTCCGTTATGCCACACGTAGTCGGTTGCTTTAATAGCCATGCTGGCGCTCCTTCGAATATTCGGAGTGGTACAAACTGTTACGCTGTCGGGCCGGACGTGCAGAATACAAACGACGCTCACTCAGACAATCAAAGCCACGGCGCTCGATGATGGTGAGCATCAGGGAATCAGCTTAACTCAGGATTATAACTGACGTTCGACCACCCCGAGCCAAGGTTTTCTTAGCCCTGGGCGGCGAGCGCCAGCCCAACAAGAATGGATGCACGCGGCTTACAACAGGCTCCCCAATTTGTCGGCAAATTATAGCCTCCTGTCCCTGATTCGCGCCTTGGGAACCGCCAGAGGCGTTTACAATGAAAACTACAGCCACTCTCGACCTGGAGACACCCGCATCCGGACCTACAACCTCTGCATCGTGGGCTTCGGCAATGTCGGCAGGGCCTTCGTCGCACTCCTTCAGAGAAAAGAGAAGGACCTACGATACCAGTATGGCGTAGGTTGGCGGATTACCGGGGTGGCTTCGCGCCGGCTTGGCTGGCTGGCGGCGCCGGATAGCTTCTGTGTCGAAAAGTTGCTGGCAGGAAATCTGTCTGGCACGCAGATCGCGAGCGACGTTCAGGAATGGCTGCGGCTGGCTAGAGCCGACGCGCTGTTTGAGGTTAGCTCCCTTAATGCTACGACTGGGCAGCCAGCGATTGCTCACATACGGGCGGCGCTTGAGGCGGGTGCTCACGCCATAACCGCCAACAAAGGGCCGGTAGTGCACGCCTGCCAGGAGTTGACCGATTTGGCGGCATCGCAGGGACGCCGGTTTCTGTTCGAGTCCGCGGTGATGGATGGCGTGCCGATCTTCTCGCTTTTCCGCGAGACACTGCCGGCCATCGAAGTTCGAGGTTTTCGTGGGGTACTGAACTCCACGACCAACGTCATCCTGGAAGGCGTGGAATCGGGGATGACGTTCGAGGAATCGGTCCGTAAAGCACAGGCATTGGGAGTGGCCGAATCCGATCCGACCGACGACATCGAAGGCGTGGAGGCAGCGGTGAAGGTAATCGCGTTGGCTAACGTGCTGATGCATGCCGATCTGAAACTGAACGACGTCAGCAGGGAAGGGATTCGCGGAATTAATGCGGAACAACTTCGCGAGGCGCGTGCCGGCGGCGAAGCTTGGAAGTTGGTCTGCAGCGCCAGGCGCGCGGAGGAGGGGCGTGTGGTGGCGTCAGTTGCGCCGCGGCGGCTTAAGCTTTCCGATCCGCTGGCACTCGTGAAAGGAACATCGTCGATCATCAGTTTTGAAACCGACGTTTTTCCAGAATTGATCATTACCGAGCAGGACCCCGGGCTGGAGGCCACAGCGTATGGTTTGCTGGCCGACTTCCTAACCGCGGTCAGGAGTTCCTAAGAATGTCTTCGAGCGCAAGAACTGCTGTACCAGCACGGAAGCTGGATGTGGAGTGGGTGCGTCAACAGTTTCCCTCGTTGCATCAGCAGGTGAATGGGCAACCTGCCGCGTTCTTTGACGCCCCGGGCGGAACCCAGGTGCCGCAGCGGGTGATTGATGCGATCGCTGGTTACCTTTCCACGAGCAATGCGAATACCGGCGGCGCCTTCGTCACCAGCCAGCGCACCGATCAAGTGATCGCTGGCGCGCGCGCTGCGATGGCCGACTTCTTCAATTGCGCAAGCGATGAAGTGGTCTTCGGCGCCAACATGACGACGCTGACCTTCGCGTTGAGTCGGGCGGTTGGCCGCGAGTTGAAGAGTGGCGACGAGCTGTTGGTGAGTTGCCTGGACCACGACGCGAATGTCTCGCCCTGGGTGTGCCTGGAAGAGCGCGGGGTGAAGGTGCGCACGGCCGATGTCAAGCCCGGCGATTGCACCCTCGATATGTTTGATCTCTCGGCGAAAATTCGCCGCAACACACGCATGGTAGCGGTTGGATGGGCTGCCAACGCCGTAGGCACCATCAACGATGTGCACGAGATTGTGCGGCTGGCGCATGCGGCCGGCTCAATGGCGTTCCTTGACGCGGTACATTACGCGCCGCATGGGCCGATCGACGTGCAGACCGTCGATTGCGATTTTTTGGCGTGCTCCAGCTACAAGTTCTTTGGGCCGCACCTGGGCATTCTCTACGGCAAGCGGGAGCAGTTGCAGCGATTGCGCCCCTATAAGCTCCGCGCGTGCACCGAGAAGTTGCCGGACCGCTGGGAAACCGGAACGCAAAACCATGAATGCCTGGCCGGGCTGATCGCCGCTATTGACTACATTGCCGATGTTGGTCGTCATAACGACCCTGAGGTGAAGACGCGACGTGAGGCGATTCTTGCGGCGTATGACGTCTTTCAGCAGCACGAGCGGGAACTGGTCGAGCAACTCATGAGTGGATTACTGGCGATTCCAGGGCTTACCTTCTATGGGATCAAGGATCCAGCGAAGTTCGATCAGCGTACGCCGACGGTAGCTGTCCGCGTGGAAGGCTATACTCCGCGTGAACTGGCGACGCGCCTTGGCGAACGCGGTATCTTCACCTGGGATGGGAACTATTACGCTATCGACCTTGCCGAACGTCTGGGCGTGCAGGGCTCCGGTGGCATGTTGCGTATCGGCTTGGCGCACTACAATACCGCCGAAGAAGTGGAGCGGTTGCTGGCGGAGTTGCGGAAACTCAGCAACTAGCAACTAGCTTTAGCGTGCGCACCTTCATTCAATCGCGACGGTGAGCCGCGATGCCTGTTAGAGGCTGGTCGTTTCAGACGCAAGCAATCTGAAGATCAAAGATAAGTGTCACTAGCTAACGGCTGATAGCTAGTTGCTATCTGCTAGTTGCTATCTGCTGGTTTATAATCCGCGCATCCCTTAAAGGAGAGGACCGGAATGCGCGGCGTGCCTCGCTGGCTGGCAGTGTTGGCTGTGGTCGCGATTGTGGCGGTGGTGTGCGCTTTCACGGTTCGACACGCTATGGCGCCCGCAACCATTGCGTTGCAACTTTCCCAATCCGCAATTCCCGCCGACGGGTTCACTTCTACCGAACTGAAAATCACACCAACCAATGGCCGCCAATTGCGCGGGTTGCAGGTCGCGGTCGAAGATCCGCATCGCGCAGCAGTGGAATCGGTGACAATTGAGGGCGATGCGGCGATCGCCTCCTTGCGCGCTGGTGTGTTGCCCGGCGAGGCAAAGGTTCGGGTCGCCGCCCCGGGATTCACGACACAAGAGCTCACATTCCGTACCACATCCGACACCAGCGATACCATCGGCGACGGTACTCCGGACTTCTTGCGCTTACACGATCCTGCAGACCGGCTTGCTTTTCGCCGGTGGTTCACCTTCCTGGCCGAGGCACAGTACTTCCGCGGACGGGCAATACCCGCAGAGATCGACGATTGTGCGGCGCTCTTGCGCTTTGCCTACCGAGAAGCCTTGCACCCGCACGACGCCATGTGGGCACGCGAAATGGCGTTGCCGGCTCCGGCTTCGGCGAGCGACGTTCAGCAATATCAATATCCGTATACTCCGCTTGGGGCGGCCCTTTTTCGGGTGCGTGATGCAAGTTTTGAAGTCAGCGACCTAAGCGATGGTACCTTCGCGCAATTTGCGGATGTGGAAACGCTCTGGAGGCACAACACCCATTTTGTCGGTCGCGACGTGAATCGCGCTCGGCCAGGCGACCTGCTGTTCTTCCGACAGGATGGCCAGAGAATGCCATTCCACGCCATGATCTTCATTGGGCGAAGCCAGGTCGAGCGTGGCTCGGAAACATACGTCGTCTATCACACCGGTCCCAGCGGCGGCACACCGGGCGAAATGCGTCGTTTATCAGTTGCGCAACTCTCGAACTACCCCGACGCACGCTGGCGGCCGAACGCGGACAATCCCGGCTTTCTCGGTGTGTATCGGTGGAACATCTTGCGGAGTGCCGACTGATGCGCCTTCGATCCGCCATTGTCATCCTGCTTTTGTGTCACGCGCTGGTGCTGCCGCTCTTCGCCCAGGAGGATGCCGACACTGGCGCCTCGTTTTCGCTGACCAGCCAACGCACCTACCTGCCCGGAGAAAAGCCCGAAGTCTCCGTCTACTCCCACAACGTGAACGCGTTGGAGTTCAGGGTTTATCGCGTTAACGACCCGGTGAAGTTCTTCAGCCAGATGCAGGAGTTGCATAACTTCGGCGGGCGCGCGCCTAGCCTGCCCAAGCAGTCGCGGACCTGGCTGGAGAAGTTTCACGCCTGGAAGCACCGCATATGGGCTTGGATGCGCGACGTTATTCGCGGACAATTCTCGCCCGAGTCGCGCCACACGATTCGCCTGTGGGAGATGAACGGCGGCGGGAAGAAATCAGGCCCCAAAGTTGAAAGCTACGCCCAAGTGCCGGTGCTCAATCAACAACAGGTGGTTTCGGTTTGGAACTGGACCGTGCCCTCCCACGAACGATGGGAGAGCCAGAACGTCACGATACCAGTGAGCGATAAGGGCGTGTACCTGGTCGAGGCGACCAACGGTACGCTGCGCGCTTACACGATCATCGTCGTCACCGAAATTGCAGTCATCACCAAAGGCGCGCCGGGGCGCCTGATGAGTTTCGTGGTCGATCGGCGCAGCGGCGATCCTATCGCGGGAATCATGGTGCACGTGTGGGTGGACCAGAAAGAAGTTGCCGCCAAAACGACCGACCAGCAAGGCCTGCTGGATACCACGTTAACCGAGGCGAAGCCGGAAAACGTTGCGGTGCTGGCGACGAGTGCAGACCAGTTCGCTATCAACACGCCTGGGGCTTGGAACCTGGGCGATGATCCAAATGCCAGCCTGCGAGGTTACACCTATACCGACAGACCGGTTTACCGGCCCGGCGACACGGTGCATTTCAAGTCCATTATTCGTGCGCAGACGCCGAGCGGTTACATCGTTCCGCAAGATCGCGAGCTCAGACTGGAGATGCGCGATCCACGCGATTACCGAACCATCTGGCAGCAGACCGTAAAGCTCTCCGACATGGGCACGGCAGAGTGGACTTACGCCATTCCCGCCGACGCGAATCTTGGGTTCTATTACCTCTCGATGCAGATGGGCGAGCGCTACGTCGAGGGCACCAGCTTTTCAGTGGAGGACTACAAGAAACCTGAGTATCAGGTGAAGGTGACGGCGCAGACGCCGCGCGTGCTGCAAGGACAACCGATCAAAGCGACCATCGATGCGCGCTACTACTTCGGCGAGCCGGTTGCGAACGCGAAAGTGACGTGGGTGGTGCACACCTCGACGTACTGGCCGATGGGGCGCGACGAAGGCGACGATGAGGCCGGCGCCTATCAGGAAGGTGACAATTCCGAGACTGACAATCAAGGGGCTGATGAAACGTACGGTGGGGAACAGGAGACCGAGAAGAGCGGTACCCTCGATGCCGACGGTAAGTTGCAAATCACGATTCCGACCAAGGTCGATAGCAAGAAACGCGACCTGACGTACCGCATCGAGGCGCGCGTGACCGACGAGGGGAACCGCGAAATCGCGGGACACGGCTTTGCGCTCGCGACGTATGGCAGCTTCTTCTTGACCGCCGAGCCGGACTCGTACGTTTACAGCAAGGGCAGCACGGCGACCGTCACCATCACCGCCCAGGACTACGACAAAAAGCCTGTGGCGACGGCGTTCCGTGTCGAAATGAATCGCTGGGACTGGCGCAAAGGTGCGGGCCAAGTGGTGATGACATCGCAAGGACAGACGGACGCCAGCGGCAAAGCACAAATCAAGCTCACCATTCCCGATGCTGGCGAGTTTCGCGTTCGCGTAACTGCGACGACTCCAGAGAATCGCACGGTCGAGACCGTCGCCTATTTGTGGGCCCCCG
This sequence comes from uncultured Acidobacteriaceae bacterium, assembly GCA_963721155.1. GTDB lineage: Bacteria > Acidobacteriota > Terriglobia > Terriglobales > Acidobacteriaceae > Bog-257. The sequence goes on from CAVRID010000018.1 coordinate 353,564, forward strand.
GTGAGAGCCCGTGGTGGAGCGGCCCCGCCGAGGAGCGCGTGCAAATTGTCGCGGACAAAAAGACCTATCAGCCGGGCGACACCGCACACGTGCTGATTGTTACGAGCAAGGAGCCGACTTCGGTTCTGGTGACGGTTGAAGGCAACGGCCTCTACTCCGGCCAGGTCATCAAGAGCAGCGGCGGCAGCATCACGGTGGATGTTCCGATCAAGGCGGAGTACGCGCCGAACTTCTACGTGGCGGCGGTTTTCATTCGCAGCAACAAGCTTTATCAGGGATCGAAGAGTCTCAGTGTGCCCCCGGTGCAGCACGAATTGAACGTGCAACTGCTGCCCTCGAAGCCGCAGTACCAGCCGGGCGAAGCCGCCAGTTACACCATCAAAGCGACGGACTCGAGCGGCAAGCCAGTGGCGGCCGACTTCAGTTTGGGCGTCGTGGACGAAGCAATCTACGCGATCAAGCCGGAGACGGTAGGCAGCATCGTAAGTGCGTTTTATGGTCGCGTCTACTCCAGGGTGAGCACGGAGACCTCGCTGACGTACTACTTCAGCGGGCAGGCGGGGAAGCGTGCGATGCAGTTGGCGAATGTCCGGTCGTCGAAGGCGATGGCGCAACTGAAACCTGAGCGCCTGGTGCAGCCTAAGATTCGCAAGGCATTTCCCGACACTGCGTACTGGATGGCGGATGTGCACACCGGCAGCGACGGACAAGCCACGGTGCACTTCGAATATCCTGACGCCATCACGTCATGGCGGGCCACGACGCGAGGAGTCACGCAAGACACCAAAGTCGGCAGCGCCGTGGTGAATACCATCGTACGTAAGAACCTGATGGTGCGATTGGTAGTGCCGCGCTTCTTCCGGCGGGGCGACGAGATAACGCTCTCGACCATCGTTCAAAATTATCTTCCGACGGAAAAAGTCGCACAGGTCTCGATGGAGTTTACCGGCCTCCAGGTGCTCGATGGCGCTCAGCAGAATGTCAAAGTTCCGAGCCGCGGGCTGATGAAGGTTGATTATCGGGTACGCGTGCGTGATGTAGATTCAGCGCGAGTGCTGGGCAAGGCGCTGACTAACGTCGAGAGCGACGCGATGGAGCTGACGCTGCCCGTGGTTCCTTTCGGCGTGAAGCTGGCGGTGGCGAAATCGGGATCGGTCGCGGTCCCGGGCAGGAGCGACACGCTGTTGCCCTTGACCTTCCCGCCAGGTGCCGAGGCGGGAACTCGCAAGCTGACGATCGAGGTGACGCCGTCAATCGCAGGCACGGTCTTCGCCGCGCTGAATTACTTGACCTCGTATCCCTATGGTTGCACCGAACAGACTATGTCGAGCTTCCTGCCCGATGTGCTGGTGGCGGATGCGATGAAGAAGTTGGGCGTCAATTCGAACATCGATCCCCAAGTGCTGACCAAGCAGGTGCAGGCGGGTCTCGACCGGCTTTACAACTATCAACATCCCGATGGCGGCTGGGGATGGTGGCAGACCGACGACAGCCAGGCCTTCATGACGGCGTACGTCCTGGCCGGGTTGAGCCAGGCGAAGGCAGCGGGATTTGACGTCAAGCAAGACGCGATTGATCGCGGCCGCGGGTGGTTGCGTCCGCAATTCGATCAGTCGGGAAAAGTAAAGACCGACTTGCGCGCCTACATGGCCTACGCGTTGGTACTGAGTGGAACGCATGAGACGGCGGTGCTCGATTCCGTGTGGAACCAGCGCGCGACGTTGACTGCGTATGGTCAGGCGCTGCTCGGACTCGCGATGCTGGAGATGAACGACAGCCGGGCGAACGAGTTGACCAGGCAACTTGAAGGCGAGGCAAAACAGGACGACTCACAGGCCTGGTGGCCAAGCGACAACAATTATCTGATGGAGTTCTCGGGCGACACCACTCCGGAGGCGACGGCGTATGCGCTGAAATTTCTGGATCGCACCGATGAGTCAAGCCCACTGCTGGCAAAGGCCGCGATTTACCTGGTCAGCCATCGCGATCAAGGCTACTACTGGCAGTCGACCGAGCAGACGGCAATGGTGATCTATGGACTCACCGACTATCTGGAGCGGACGAAAGAGTTGCAGCCGAACTACAGCGTTACAGTCCAGGTGAATGGCCGCACGGTGGCGACCAAGCAGTTTACTGCCGACGATGCGCTCGCTCCTGCGACAACGGTTGCTCTGAGTGAGTTGCAATTGACGGATGGAACCAACCAGATTCGAATCGCGAAGTCTGGCGACGGCCGTCTGTATTGGTCGGTGCGCGGGGAGTATTACTCGAGCGAATCGAAAGTAGTGAACACCGGCAGCTTCAAGCTGAGCGTGGCGCGCCAATACTATCGGCTCTCTCCTCAACAGAAGGACGGCCGCGTGGTGTATCACCTCGACCAGCTTGCGGGACCGGTGCAGGTCGGCGATACTCTGGCGGTACGCCTCAGCGTGGGCGGTAATGACTGGCGATACCTGATGATCGAGGACCCGATTCCATCGGGGACCGAGTCCATCACCCGCGACGACTTGTACGAACTGGATGAGCGTCCCGATTGGTGGGGCCGCCTGTACAGCAATCGCGAGCTGCGCGACGACCGCACAACTTTCTTCAACATGTACTTCCCGCAAGGGCAGCATGAATACGTGTATTTGCTGAAGGTGGTGAATCCCGGAATCTTCCGCGTGAGCCCGACTAGCGTGCAGCCGATGTATCAGCCGGAATATCTCTCGACCAGCGATGCGTTGACGGTGACCGTGAAATGACCGCGAAACATAGTGGCGTGGCGAAGATGTGGCTGCTGAATCTGGTTGGCAATGCTCTGTTGCTGGGCGCTGTGTATTCCTGGCTGCTGATGCCGGATGCGCATGGCTGGCAGGTTGGCGCATCTGCGCTGGACGCGGTTGTCGTCATCTTTTTGGGCTTGTGGCTGCGCACTGGGACATTCGCCTACTTTCGGGTTGCAGAGTTTCGAGACAATGCAACTGTGTGGCGTGCCTTCCGCCATGCCTTGCGACACATCGTTGCGCTGGCGATCTGGGGAATTCTCCTGGCGGCGATTGCGTGGCTGTTGATTACTCTTCGCAAATATGCGCCACAGTTTGGGGTATGGTTCTGGCAGAAGGTGCCGTCATTACGCTTCGGTACACCCAAGCAGGTCTTCCATGCTGCCGATTGGATACTGTGGTTCCTTCTGTGGGTGCTGGTGCCTGCAGTGTGGCTGCCCATCGCCACCACCGTTGCTGCCGCCGGATTTAGATTGAAGCGCATGGCGCGTTCCCTACGCGTATTGCGGCGGCCTGCATACTGGCTGTGGTTCTGCGCGCTCATGCTCGTCGGAGTTTACGTTCCCTACAAGTTGGTCTGGTGGATCCCCGACCTCAGCGACCTGCGCAGACAAGCCTGGAGCATGGGTCTGCGATTCTTCCTGGCGTATGTGATCCTGATTTCGGCGTGGATCGCGCTCTTGTTGGTCGTTGGCACGCGGGTGGACAAAGAAGATCCCGAGCCGATTCCTGATCTATCAACGTCCCCCTCAGCGCACGGGGACGTCGGCGGTTAGTTCCGTCGGCAGTCCATTCCGAATCCAACCAAGTAATGCGTCTTTGCCGTGTTGCCGTGCAAGTTGCGCCACTCTTGCTTGGGCGCCGGCGTAAGCGCGCCGTAGCTCTTGTTCACTTGGCGGAGCCCGCAACATCTTCTCCAAACTCTTCAAGTCATCGAAGGCCTCGCTTTGTTGCGACGAGGCATTCGGCGCGGTAAGGTACAGCACCAGCCCTTCGCGAAACCAAAGTGGCGTTCCCGGCAGCGCGTAGGAATCGATCAGCATGTGCAAAAGTTCGTGGCGGATGGTGCTCTCCAGGGTGCCCGCTTCGCGCAAGACATCAGACGGTTGCATCTGGATGGTGCGTCCGCGAGTGGAAGCGGCCACCCAGCCCGGCTCGCCCGTGGAGTTACGGAAAGCTGCAACTGTCGGATAGATCTTCAGGCGTGGGGAATCGCGGTACAGCAGTCCAGTAGTTTCTTCGGCCTGGTGCACAAATCCAATTGCCAGAGGTAACAGCGAACGGTCACGATCGGGACGAGTGGTCAGCAATGTTACATCTTCGTTAGCGAGTTGCTGCCAGGGTATGCCCTGCGCGCTAATACCCAGTCGCGTTCCCGGATAGTAGAAGCTGAGAATCTCGCGATAAGAATGACCTTCCTCGCCCATTACTTCGGCCCCCACCTGGCACAGGCCAACTCCGTGTCCAGAGCCTCGACCGTGAAAGATGAGGCGGTCGCCATCATCGCTAACGTCATACCAGTTGCTCTTCATGCGGTCCCATCCAATGTGGCGGCCAATAGCGGACCGGAGGTTCAGCGCCGTTACCATGATGGTGCCGCTACCGGTGACGCTCAGGAACTCCACGCGCCCGCTAGGGGTGCGATGCAGGACCGAAACCGTACGCAGAACGCCTGGAACAACGATGCCGTCAGCCGCGAGAGCGTGCTGCAGTTGGATCTTCGCAATCTCGGAGCGCCACTGAGTGCTTCCGTTGCGCACGCAGTACTGATCGGAGTGTTGGACCAGGAACGGCGCGCGGGGCTCATTGTTGCCGAGAACAAAGCGCCCGTCTTCGGTGGTGCCCCCACAATTGGCGTGATAGTAGGCGGCGGCCGGTTCGCCGTCGTACCAGAGGACTTCGCCCGCGGTGGCGTCGGCAATTCTGCGCAAATGGACGTCGATACCGGCGATGCGCAGGTCCTGGCAATGGGTGGTGTCGCAGAAATCGAATCCTTCCAAGGCATGGCGGCTGCCAAAGTGCATCGCGTAGGTGCGTGCTGCAACTGCGATGGCCTTCAGTGCCTCATCGGACTTGAAGTTTCCGGTCTCGCCGGCGAGCACACCCGCGATGTACTCCTCCATCGGCATGAACGCGGTGATGAGCAAGTGACTGTCACTGGCGTGAATGTCGATAGGAAAATCAAAATGCAGTGGGGGATCGCCGGTAGCATTCATCTGATATGTGCCACTCAGTCGAACGTCGGAGAAGGAGGATTTGTCTCCTTCGATCACAATCCGAGAATCCGTGCCGCGCGCAGCGACCGAGGTGATCGCGGTCATCTTGCAAGTGGTACAAGTTCGCATTTGCGCCCGGCCAGCCTCGGCGCGAATGTGCAGCTCGCGCGGGGGATGCAGATACCACAGCCGCACCCGCACGGTCTGTGGAAACCCGCCATGAGAAGTCTTGCCGACGTCGCGATCTCCCGATTCAGCAGCACCCGCTATACACAGCAGGAGCAGCAGACTGATGGCCGCCAACCGGCGTTTCACTTGTGCGCCCCCGTTGCAGTCACATCAACGCGTGCGACTTGGCTAGCCGCGAACGCTGCAAACAGCTCGCGTGCGACGGCGGCAGCGTCCGAACCGCCGCGTCCTTTTTCCAGAAATACGACCAGTGCAATCTGGGGATTGTCGGCGGGCGCATAACCGGCAAACCAGGCGTGCGTCCACGGACCTTCATCCGCCGGGGCGGTCCCGGTCTTGCCGGCCACTTTCAGCGGCGCGTTCGGTTGAGCCATACGGCCCATGCCGTAGGCGACCGATTGTTGCAGGCCTTCAAAAATCGACGACAGCTTTCCGCTTGGATCAGCTTGGGCAAGCTTGGCAAGATCAATATACCCGTGTAGCAACTCCAGCGGAGTAATGCTGACTCCCCATTCGCCAATTGCTTGCAGTTGCAATTCCTGCGGCGAATGGCTCAACGCAACGTCGCCGGCCACTTCGTTCGGCGCCATTCCAGTGCGAGAGCTGAAGCCTGAGCGCAGAAAACTGTCGCGCAGTTGTTCGGGAGCCAGGCGCGTTGCAACCATCGTGAAGTAAGAGTTGCACGAATACGCCAGGGCGTTACTGGGGAGCAACGGCTCCGGGGTTGCCGGATGGGTGCAATCGAGTTTGCGGCCCTGGATGGAAACCGTACGCTTGCACAGGAGCGCGGTGTGAGCGTCGATTTTTCCCGCTTGCAGCAACGCCAGCAGCGTAAACGGTTTGACGCTTGAGCCGGGATGCACCACGCGTCGGGCGGCGACATCGAGATGGTAAGCCGCGAGAACCCGTCCGAACTGCACATCGACGACTACAGCCGTGCCACGACGGCCAGCCATTGCGCGCACAACCGCAGTTTGTAGTGTCGAGGTACCAGACTCCTCGGCCACCGGTGGCAATGCTGCGAGACACAGGGCCATCATGACGCAGCAGCGGCAGGCCAGATTCAGGTAGGGCATGCCTCGATTGTAATGGCGCAGTGCAAACGCGAGGGTGACGAAACAGATGCGATGTGATTCATGCATTGCCATTAGGAGCGCCCGGCTTTGGCGTGAGGAATCTGCTTTTCCGATCGTTCATGCAGCCTTCAGGCGGGCAATGGCATGCCGCACCCACGCAGTTGCAAGTTGTGGGGACGAGCCTACAATGAACTTGTCAACATCGAATTAAGTGGAGGTTACCATGATGGAACTCCGGTTGACCGCGGAAGAAGAGAACTTGCTTCTGGGTCTCCTGCAAGAGCATCAGACCCATCTATTGCGAGAGATCGCCAAAGCTGATCACCACGAATTCAGGGATGGATTGCGTAATCGTTGCACTGTGCTGGAGAGGATCATCGACAAGCTGCACGCGCCGGTGCATTCGACGTCCTGAAGCCGGCTGACGCGACATGTCAGTGGTTTCTTTGGCGGGCGGTCCTTGTGTCTGCGAGGCTAGGGCCTATCCAATCGGAGATACTCCGGTCACGGTATTAGCACAATCTTTCCGTGAGCGCCCGACGGCTTCATGATTTCAACTTGAGCCCGCGGAGCCTCGGCGAGCGGGATCTTCTGTCCGACCACCGGGCGTAACGTCCCATTCTCCAGTCCCGCGACAAGCATCGCGTGCATAGCCTTGTATTCCTGCTCGGAAGCGGCCATCAGGGTCACGCCACGAATATCCGCTTCGCGCGCCATTGCGTCGCGCGGATTGATCTCGATCGTGCCTCGGCTTCCGATTACCGCGACGCGGCCTTTCTTGGCGAGCACCGTCAGATCCTTACCCAGATTCTTGTTCGCCAGCAATTCCACGATGACATCCACGCCTCTGCCATCCGTCAGCCTCATCAACTCGTCGAGATAGCCGTCGGACGAATGGTTGAGAACATGATGCGCGCCTTCCTTCTTTACCAATTCAAGGCCGCGCTCGCTGCCAGCCGTACCGATGACGGTGATGCCTGCCGCGCGCGCTAGTTGCACGGCTGCAGTGCCAACTCCGCCGCTCGCACCATGAACCAAAACGGTCTCCGCCGGTTTGGCGTCGGCGCGCTGAAACAATCCCCGATACGCCGTTCCATAGGGAATGCCCATGGCTGCGCCTTGTTCGAAACTCACACTGTTCGGCAGGCGATGCACCTGGGCCTCGCCGCAAAGAACCTGCTCAGCGTAGGTGCCGCTGTTAGGACCGGTGGCATAGACCCAATCGCCCGCCTGCACCGCCTTTACGCCTGATCCAACCGACAGGACTATGCCACCGGCGTCACTTCCCGGCGTGTAGGGCAGACTTGGTTTCATCGCGTAAGTCCCAGTGCGGACGTATGCGTCAACGGGATTTACCCCAGCGGCATGGACCCGAACCACTATCTGTCCGGGACCCGGTTGAAGATCGGGAACATCCTCCAGCTTCATCACTTCAGGATCGCCGAATTCGTGGACACGGATCGCTTTCACCATCTCCTCCTACACGCAGACTTCCCATCAGATTCTACGCAGCGCCGTCCGAGTTTGCATGTCTAGTCGCTACGAACCGGGTTCGACCTGCGTGGCTTTGCCATCCGTGTAGGTCACGCGCAAGGGGTGCCCATTATTCGGATAGTCGACGATACGCGGATTCGACATCCCGGTGCCTTCGGGCCTCCCCATGCCAATCGCAAATGACGCTTGCAGTTCATTCATTCCCGGCTTCATCTGATGCGCGTCGATCGACTGCCACACCTCACCGGGCCACTGTTTGTAGAGTTTGTGAGGGTCCTGGATAAAAAGAATATCGTCGGAGTAAATTTTGTAATCGCCATTCTTCTTCAAGCCAATGGGAAAGGCGAAGCGCTTGCCATCCTTCTCGAAGATGGCCATCACCTGCTTTTCTGTCCCAGAGTCGGGTGGGCGATCGACAACGACATCCTTGATATTCAGCTTCTCAATCGGCCCCAGCGTTCCCGCTGGATGGACGAAATCTGTGTGACTGGCATAAGGGTAGTAAGCGAAACGATATCCCTCGCGCACCCATACCGGCTGTTGGGTCAGCTCTTTCGCGTCTTTCAGATTTTGCGGATACAACTTCTTCAGGGTGACGTAGTAGTCGGGATTGAAAGCGATTTTAGCCTTCTTCGTTTCCCCCATGCTGGAGTTACGCTCGCGCAGGTAGAGACATGAGTGGATGCCCGCAGCCAGTATGGCCACGAGCAAGACAATCTGGACGATCTTGCTGGTTCTCGACATAGCGTCTTATAAGCGGAGTTGGATGCAGAAATCCAGTACCCGCGAAGCCGAGCCCGATGCGAAAACTAATCAGACATCACGGACAGGGGCCGCGGGGACGCGAATTCTTCCGGATTGCGGCACAATTTTTTCAACGGCGCCTAAGGTCTCTTTCACGGGCCGACTAAGCCATCTGCTCCATATTGCTTTATCTGGCCTCGGATGCATACTGCGATCACCCCAGTTACTGGAAGCGCCAACGAATCGTCTAGCTCACCTTTGTTCCAACACGCCGCTGCTTGCGGCGAGACGCGTCTGCTACCGGGAAGTGGTAGACGAAGGGCAAGAAATCTCTTTGCCTGCGCTGTTCCTGTCAGTTAATCTTCATCATCTCCTGCGAGATAACTTGGTCGTCAGAAAGATGCGCCGCCGCGAGCGGCATGCCAATGTCCATGGCAATGCAGGATGCCTGAAAGCACAGCATGAAGGTTCGGGCCGCAATATCGAGTGTCTGCGTGGCAATGGCGCTTAGTGTGCCGGCACTCGCGCAGGACAGAACGCTCGCACGATTGAATCACGAGAGTGCGTCCGAGATCGCACCTCCGCGCGTTGAGGCGCATGGCTCTGCCGAAACCGTCGCGACCCATACCGCACCGCTTTCGGAGTCGGCGCTTTCCCGCTCGGCTGCAACTGCGCTATTTGTGAACGGGAACCTGATTCGCGCGCGCCAGCTTGCCGAGCGTGCGTGGCAGCGCGACCGTCACGACGCCGAGGCGTTGTTTGTGCTGATGGAAGTCGCCTCCATGCAAGCCGACGAAACGACCATGTTGAATGCCGCCCTGCACCTATGCGAACTCGGCGGCGGAGCCAAGCAAGATCCGCGAATTCGGCTAGCCACAGCTCGCGTGCGCGAATCGGCCGCCAATACGCCTGAGTTTCGCGCGGTCCTTCCTGGGCTGCAAACGCTGCTGGCAAATTCCAGCGCGGATTGGCCGGAACTGAACATGGCGCTTCTGGATGCCGCCATGGATGGTGTTCCGAGGCTCGATCCCGAAGCTATCGCACGCGCATCGGGAATCTTGACCGACTGGCGCATTGTGGGCCCCCTGGGGCGGCATCCGTTGCTTGAGGCGGACCGGCCGTCAATATCGCCGAATGATGATTTGGCGCAGGCGTCTTATGACAACCGTGCGGTCGAGAATTTCCAGTTCCCCGACGGCCTCATCAGGCTGCCTTCCTACCTATCGCCTCGCGGAGCCTTCTATGCGGTGGCCCATTTTGCGTCGCTGGCGTCGAGGACTTGGACGGTGCGGACCGAAGGCGGCCGGCAGCTCGAAATTTATGTGGATGGCGAGCGGCTGTTGCTACAAGATGCTGGCCTTCGCAAAACCCTTGCTGTAGCTTCTGCCACGTTCGAAATCCCGGCTGGTCCTCACCGTGTACTTGCGAGATTTGCCGGAGGGGGAGCACCACTTAGGATTGCAATATCGCCGTCTGTGTCCTACACGTCTACTCCGGTAAAGGCCAAGCGATCGGTCGAGGAATTAACTTACGAGCTAGCTTCCTCAGCCTGTGCCGAGGGGCAGTTTAAGACGGCAATCGCGCAAATCAATGCGCTGCCATCAGCCTCTGGTTCGGCGGCACTGCAATTTCTCTTGGCGCAGTCGTGGGCCCGTGCGAATTCGACGGCAGTCGAAGCTCGCCAGGCATGGAGCCGCGTCCTGTCGCTCGCGCCTGGAGCCATCGCGGCCGATGAGGGTTTGGGCCAGTGGAGCTTTGCGGCAGGGGACCTCGTTGAGGCTGCAACGTTTGCCAGACGTGTTCTGGAAGTCAGCCCCAACGACGTGATGGCGTTGGAGACTTTGGGCGACGCAATCAACAGCGACGTGAGCCTTCCAAACTCCGCAGAGGAAGCACGCCTGCTCTGGTCACGGCGCCTGGAGGAGCATCCGTCCTGCGAGACATTCAACCGGGCGATGATCTTTTACCGCACCCAGGGGCAATTGGCGGAGGCCGCTGCAACGCAGCAGAAGCTGGACGGTTGCGCCCCGGAGTCGCTGGCGTATGCGCAGTCGTTGGCTGATCAAGGACGTCATAGTCAAGCTGCGCAGGCGCTTCGGCAGTTGTTGGCGGCGGCTCCATTAAACCGTTCCGCGCGTTTGATGATGGTTCGCGAGCTGCAGCTAGCCGGGGACGCTTCCGAGGCGGAACGCGCTGCCGACGCATGGTTGCGGATTGCGCCCAACGCTTCCGAGTACCGTCGGCTTGCTGCGGCCGCCAGTAGTAGCGACGACAAAACTCCGGACGCGCAACCGTTTTATGCGCCCTATCGCCGCGATGCTGCGGATGCAATGTTGCAGATCACCGCTGCCCAATTTCCGGGCGCATCAGTGGTGCTGGTGAACGATCGTGTTGCGATTCTGCGGCCCGATGGCAGTGTTTCGCTGTATGTCCACACGGCGACTCGCTTTTCAAGCCGGGAGGACATTCGCGGGATCGAAGGACGAAATTTTCCGCACGGTGACACAATTATTGCAGCTGCAAACTCTCCATACCGACGGAAGTGGCACTCCGATAAAGCTTGATCCGCAAGAGTCTGCGAAGCTCGCTATCCGATCTATCGCCTGGCGATGCGATCGACGAAGAATATGTAGTGAACTACGCGGGCGACGGCGGCATTGCGGAGCATCCTGAGGTTTTTCAGTTTGTTTTTGGCCGGTTCGATGAGAAGGTCTTGAGCGCACGTTTCGCAGTGCTGACGCCGGCTGGGCAAGCTGATCGTGGTGTTGTGATCGCCTCCAGCGATGCCCCCCGACAGGTATCGCGAACGCAGAACACCATGCTGGCACGTATCTGGGAGCGGGACGAAGTATCGGTGACTAGCGGCGGATTGGTTTTGCCCAGCAATAGTCTCGCCATCGTGCGCGTGGTTGAACAGGAAAATAACTGGATGGTGCCTAGCGACGCTGAGCACCATCGCCGACTCGAAACCATCCATCCGGGCCCGCGCTTCGAGGAATCATCTGGAACGGCCGAACGGCCCAATAATCAGGCGCCTGAGGTTTCGAAACTCTGACTCCGCTCCAGTCTCAGTTCGTGTTCTAGCCAAGGTTGAACGCGAGCATCGAGACGGACGCAGTAATTCCCGTTAAACTAGAGTCAGAGGTTTTCATGGCACTGACTCAAGAAGATGTCATCTCAGCGCTTAAAGAGTGTTACGATCCCGAGATTCCGGTCAACATTGTGGATCTTGGGTTGATTTATGAAGTCCGGTTGAAGCCAACAGAGGTTCCCAACCTGCAAGGCCAGGATGTTGAAGTCGAAATGACGCTAACCGCGCCGGGCTGTCCGTCTCACGAATATATTAGCGATCAGGTCCAGCAGCGCCTGCTGCGAATGCCGGGCGTGGGTAGCGCCACCGTTAACATTGTCTGGTATCCGCAATGGACGCCCGAGCGGCTGAGTCCTGAGGCGCGCAAGCAATTGGGCATCGAGTGAAGTTCGACGCCGTACGTATGGCTGGCAATTGGCATGGTGCCGCTAAATTGGAACCGGCAACGACGATCAGGAGCTACGCTGCGCGCGTAGATCGCGCCAAGCGCTGACGCTTCGCCGCTCCGCTTCTTCAGCAATTCCTTCTCCCATCTTTTGCAGAGTCGAAAAAATCTGCGTGCCCTTTTGCAAGTATTCCGGGGCGTTTTCCCATACCACCTCGAACTTCTCGGGATACTCCGCAGCCAAAACCGCCAGGCCGGCCGCGGCGAAGGCCATGCCTAGAGGACGGCGACGCGTGAAGAGCAGCACCGCGCCGGCGCCGATTGAACCAAAGACTATCGCTTTCTTCCAGTTCTGCATGATTCACCTCAAGTGGCGCATCAAAGGGCCACGTTATACGTTAGAGCGACGAGGGCGTCCCGCCGTTGTATGGCAAATTCTCTATCGTGTGATGATTTATTGTATGCGAGATCTGCCTGGACGCAGTGAGAACCTGTGGCGTAGGAATGTGAGGCTCCGTGTTAGACTTTCCACGTCCCCGCATGCCGCTGACGTACTGATTGTACGCAGATCAAGGCCCCCACATAGATGCCCACAGCCAAGCAACCAATTGTCAACGCCGCCCCGGAAATATTTTCTGGTGGGCCGCGATGGTTCTCGGCTTCTACGATTCTCAATTGGTGGCTCGCCGGCTGTGTCGTTATCGCGGTCCTCTGTCTCGGCAATCTCGATCTACTCTCTGGCAAGTCGGCGCCGCAGTGGGATGGCCTGGACTACTTCGGGCCGGAATTCTCATTGGTAGCGGACCATATTAAAGCGGGAAGGCTCGTGCTCTGGGACCCCTGGGTTGCAGCCGGCACACCTGATTCCGCTGAGCCTGAGTTTGGCACCACCTCACCCATTATGTTGGCCGCAGGGCTACTGTCCCCGAGCCCGCAAGCCGGGTTTGTCATGTATTGGATGTTTATTTGGATCCTAGGTCCGATAGGCATCCTGGTACTATGCCGGCACCTGCGATGTCCAGTTTGGGGTGGCTTAATAGCTGCCCTAGGTTTTGCAGCTTCTGGTTTCTATACCGGCCATGCAGAGCATACCGCGCATATCTATTCGGTTTCGTTGCTTCCGTGGATACTATGGCGGTTCGATATAGCTTTGTTGCGCCGTAGCTATTGGCCGGCTGTGCAAGCTGGCGCTATTTATGGAGTGTCCGCACTAGGCGGCTACCCAGTTTACACGATTGTGACGCCCGCCTTTCTCTTGTTGTGGTCGCTTGGCTCTCTTTGGGATACTGAGCGCGACCGATCCGTCGGTCTAGGTAAACAAATCACCCGTTCAGTGGCGGCGGTCATACTGACCAGCGTTATAGGTGCCGCTGTGATGGCTCCCGCATATATCGGCTTTTTCAAAGACACGCAAGGTTATAGCGACCGAACTGGAACCAGATCTAGAGAAGTGGCGCTGAGAGAGAATATTTTTCCGGCTGGCGATGTTACGACCCTAAGTAGCCCATATTTAAGCCTATTGGATAGCCGCTACGGCTATTTCTGGCCTTGGGCAGATATATCCATGCGAAGTATTTATATGGGTTCTGCGGTGATTACGCTGGCACTATTTGGTCTGCTCGGCGGTGGGCGATGGAGATGGTGGCTATTTATATTGGCGATATTGTTCTTATGCTGCGCGACCGGCTATCAACTTCCACTGCGAGGATGGTTATACGATTTCGTTCCTCCAACCCGGTATTTTCGGAATGCTTCCAGCTTTCGAACCTATGCCATACTCTTGGGCGTTATCTTGTGTGCATTCGGCACCAGAGACTTAGAATCCGCAAAGGCCGAAGCTGACAATCGGGGGCGGTTGCGGCTAGTTATATGCGCGACTGTTCTCGCGCTGGCGTCGGGGTTGGTATTTGCGGTCGTAACTCATCTGGCGGCGGTCCGGCTACCGACATTTAACTTGGCAGTCGTGCATGGAATCATAGGCTGGGGCTCGATTGTCGCTCTTGCATTCTTGCTATGGACGCGCAAGCTACCCCCATCCGTTGTCTTCGCTTTACTTATTGCTATCGCGGTATTTGATGGCATTGCCACACTGCGCATATCGAGGTCCACGACCCATTCTCCGGCCGCGCGGGGTTTTTGGCACATCATGAACGCAGAACATAACGCTAGCTTAGATCTTTCAGACAGCGATTTGTTTCGCAGTCTTGATCCGCCTGCGCCATTGAATAACATTACACCCAGCCGTTATCCGACCAATAGAAATCTTCCGCTAAAGCTTGCCACGCTTGAGAATGACATTACTCTATGGAACCGCTACTACATGCAGATTGAGCATGACCCCTTGCTTCGCCAGATGGCACTGGGCGACGATCGTATATGGTTCACCGAGTCTGCTGTAACCGCACCTGCCAACGATGGGAATTTTGTTGTGTTGGAGAAGCGAATGCAGCAGCTGCAGAAGCCCGTAATCGTGATTCATTCCAGGCCAGCGATGGAGGAGATCTCGCGGAGGCGTGCTGACGATAAGGAGCAATGGTTGCCTACTATAACTCCCGACTCGTTGGGTTCCGCTTCCGTGGCGCGCATTTCCGGGCTCTCCTATTGGCCGAACTCGCTTTCGTTCCATTACGTGGCGGATAAGCCCGGCTGGCTGATGGTTACGGATCGCTGGGCCCCGGGCTGGAAGGTGACGGTAAACGGAAGACCGCAAGAGGTGCTGGGTGCGGATTTCGTTTTTCGCGCCGTGAAAGTGGAAGCGGGAGACAATCTCGTTCAATTTCACTATCGGCCGTGGGGTTGGCCGTATCTTCTGATTCTAAGCTGGGGGACGCTTCTCATAATAGGAATATGCCAGGTGACGATCAGTATTCGAGGATACCGAGCACGTCGGGGACTTCAGGCCGCATAAGTTGGTGCGAGCCTCGCATGGTGCTGCTCCCCTGTTGGTCGAACATCCCGCAACCCCAACCGCGGCGGTGTGAGGCGCAGCGCTGCGAGTTGTAGGATGTCATTTCGGAACGCGAGGCCGAACCGACACCCGCAGGTTCGCTCACGTTACAATTCCTCTCGGGTGCTCTTGCGTGGACAATAAGGCCATCGCCAACGTCTTTTACGAAACCGCCGATCTGATGGAGGTTAACGGTGATGACTCCTTCCGCATCCGCTCTTATCGTCGTGCGGCCGAGGCTCTCGAAGGACTACCTCAGCAGGTCTCAGGATTAATCGACGAACCCAAGAAGTTGCTTGAGATCCCCGGCATCGGTAAGGGCATGGCTGCCAACATTCAGGAACTGTGTCGCAGCGGGAAACTTGGTCCCCATCAGGATTTGTTGGGAAAATACCGGCCCTCAATGCTGGAGCTGCTGAAGATCCAGGGACTTGGGCCGAAGACCATCGCCCTGCTATGGAGCGCTTTTCAAGTGAGCGATCTTGCCGGCGTGGAGAAACTTGCGCGCGAAGGCAAGCTTCGCGAACTGCCGCGCCTCAGCGAAAAGAGCGAGCAGAAAATTCTGAAGGCCATTGAAGACTACCGTCGTATTTCGGGGCGCTTCTTGCTTGACGAGGCGGATCGCACCGCGCAGAAGCTGATCGAGCACCTACAGCACATCAAAGGAATTGAGAAGATCACGCCGGCCGGTTCGTTGCGTCGTGGCAGGGAAACGGTTGGCGATCTCGATGTGCTAATCACCGGACCGTGCTGCGTTGACGAAGAGCAGCGGGCTGCGTTGATCGAAGAGATCCTACGCTTTCCGGGGATCGTCGAAGTATTGGCCAAAGGCGACAATAAAGTGAGTTTCAGATTGCGCAAAGGAATGCAGGTGGATGTGCGTACATTGCCACCAGAATCCTATGGCGCGGCGATGCAGTACTTCACCGGCTCCAAGAACCACAACGTCTCACTGCGTCAGCGCGCGCTCAGGATGGGATTTACTTTGAACGAGTACGGGCTATTTCGGCTGGACGATAATCAGCGCGTTGCGGGTGCGACCGAAGATGAGATCTACGGCAAGCTCAAGCTCGATTGCATCCCGCCCGAGCTGCGAGAGAACTGCGGCGAGATCGAGGCTGCTGAGGAGCACGAACTGCCTCAGTTGATCAGCGTGCAAGACTTGCGCGGCGAAGTGCACATGCACACCGTCGAAACCGACGGGAAGTGCACGATTGACGAGATGGCGGCGGCGGCAAAAGAACGCGGTTACCAGTACATCGCAATCACCGATCATTCGAAGAACCTTGCCTTCGCGAACGGCCTTGATGACAAGCGCGCCGAGCAACACATTGCCCGCATTCGCACCGCCAACGAGCAGACGGATGGCATCACCATCATGGCGGGCATCGAAGTGGATATTCTGGCCGATGGCGAGCTCGATCTGTCTGATTCGGTGCTGGAGCAGATGGATGTTGTGGTTGCCAGCGTACATTCAGCGTTCAATCAGGAGCCGCAACAAATGACCGACCGTTTGTTGCGTGCGCTGGAGAACAAGAACGTCTCGATACTCGGACACCCAACGGGACGGTTGCTTCTGCGGCGGGACGCTTACCCCTTTGACATGGATGCAATCCTGAAGACGGCACTGAAGAATAGAGTGGCGATGGAACTGAACGCGTATCCGGACCGGCTCGACTTGAATGACGTGCACCTGCGCATGGCACGAGAACGTGGGGTGAAGATCGTGATCAATACGGACGCACACCACACGTCGCATTTCGAAAAGATAAAGTACGGCATCCTTCAGGCGCGTCGCGCGTGGCTGACTGCGAAGGATGTGCTGAATACTTTGCCGGAGAAAGAATTTCGCCAGGAGATGAAGCATCAGTGGCCCGGAAGCGGTGACTAGGGGCTAGAGGTTAGCGGCCATGTCGATAAATGAAGCCCAAGCCGCGACAGATTGACATCAAAGGGATGGCATGTAATTTGGAGGAATCCATGGCTGAGAATGAAGTTCCGCCCAAACCGCCTGAACCGCAATATGACGCTGGGCACGTTCCCATCACGGAGGAGTTTGACAGCCCCAAGCGCAGCCTGCCGCCTGCCGTACCGGTTGCGATCGCGCTGGTTGTCGTCGCCATTGTGGTAGGAGTGGTTGCTTTCGTGGAACGGTCCAAGCCGGTGGCCCAGGGTGGTATCGACGCGGTATACGCCAGCCAGCCTGCCAACATGGCCAACACCATGGTTCTTATTCAAGTCACAGTCACCAATGTGGGCGACAAGGCGCTCTACATAAAGTCCATCTCCGCCAACTTGAAAACTGACCAGGGCGATCAGTCCGACGACGCAGCTTCTCCTTCCGACTATGACCGGTACTTCGCGGCCTACCCTGATCTTCGCCAACACGCGACGCAACCATTGACGGTGGAGACGAAGATCATGCCAGGCGCGGAGCAAAAAGGTACTGTGCTGGTGGCGTTCCCAGTCACCGAGCAGCAGTTTGGCGCTCGCAAAGAACTCAACGTAACGATTGTGCCGTACGATCAGAATCCGATCGTGCTGCGCGAGAAGAGTCCCGCGGCAAAGTAGAACGTCCTCCAGTCCAATGACCTCTGGAACCTTAACCGGCGCTGGTCTCTCTCTGTGCACGGCCGCCATTTGGGGCGGAGGGGATTTTGCTGGCGGCATCGCCACCAAGCGAGCCAATGTCTTTCGCGTGGTTGCCGGCGCACACGCATGCGGCTTGCTGCTCATGCTCTCATTGGTCTGGGTTACTGGAGAGCCAATTCCGCCGCGTTCAACGTTATTGTGGGGCGTAGCCGCCGGTATCACTGGAGCGATTGGGGTCGCGGCACTGTATCGGGCTCTTGCCATCGGACGCATGGGTATTGTCGCGCCGGTCGCTGCGGTCATTACGGGAGTCTTGCCGGTGCTGGCCGGCATATACAGCGAGGGAATGCCCGCGCCTGTTCAACTGGTGGGCTTTGTGGTGGCACTGGTTAGCATATGGATGATTGCGCGGCCTGACGTTGCCATCGATACCCGTCGCGGCCTGGGGCTGGCAATAGTGGCGGGAGTGATGTTCGGCCTGTTCTTCCTCGCGTGCAAGCAAGCCGGGCATCACGCGGTGTTATGGCCGCTGGTTACGGCGCGCACAGCGTCCACGCTGCTCATGCTAGTGATCGTAGCTCTTTCACCCGGCGACCGGCGGCCTCTACGGCCCGCCCTTGTTCCGATTGTATTTTCGGGAGTATTGGATACCTCCGCCAACGCGCTCTTCATAGCGGCCGCCCAACACGGGCGCCTCGACGTCACCTCAGTGTTGTCGTCGCTTTATCCGGCTAGCACGGTGATTCTTGCGCGAGTTTTCCTGAAGGAGCGTCTGTCGGCAACGCAGAATGCAGGCATCGTGGGCGCGTTGATCTCGGTGGCGCTGATTGCGTCGCGATGATCTAGCTCACCAACCCGGGCTTGATCCAAGCGAACTGGAAGATCGCCAGCGGGTCCTCGGGATAGCTCACCTCGAAATCCAGGTAGGCGTCCGCAATGATCCAGTAGTAGGTCTTTAGGGTAGAGATGATCGCGTCAATCGTCTGGTCGAGCTCCCGATTCGTGGATGCCAAAGCCGAGAGGGTCCGCTCGTGATGGCCGAAATGCGGGTTCAAAACGCGCTTCAAATTGCTAGCCGCGCGGTCCAGTTCGGCGCGATCGTCGGCAAACTCCCGCTCGCCTACCTTGTCGTGCAGCAGATGAGGATAGTCCTCAAGTTGGGTCAGTATTCGCCGCAAGGAAAGATCGACATCCTCGGTATCGAGAAGTTGAAGCACGCGAGCTGACATGGCGTCTGCGTAAGCGGCCCGTACCATGTCGAGGAATGCATTGCGAACGCCATGAAGTTCGGGGTTGCGCTCGATAACCTCGCGCTCCACCTTCCAGTACACGTCACGGTCACGGGCCAGGCTGAGGACTTGGTTGCGGATTTCGCGAAGTTCGCTGCTGGCACGTTCGCGAAATTGTTTTTCGCTCAACATATGACTCAGTGTACCGAAGCTCGTAAACAATATCTTGTGAGATCGGTCACAGGATAGTATGGCCCACCAAAAACGCGACAAACCCTACTTCCTTTCCTCGGGCCGCACCGTCATTCGCCTGGCGTTACAATGAACTCTTTGCGAGGTCATTATCGTGCTCACGTATGAAGAGATTGTTGCGCTCGAAGAAAAATATCTACTGAATACCTACGCCCGCTACCCGCTCGCCATCACACGCGGAAAGGGAGTGTATGTTTACGACATCAACGGCAGGCGCTATCTGGACTTCCTCACCGGATTGGGCGTCAATGCCTTGGGCCATGCGCATCCCCGCATCGTGAAAGCCATCCGCGACCAGGCAGCGAAGGTCATCCATGTCTCCAATCTCTACTACAACGAATATCAGGGACTGCTGGCAGAGAAGCTATGCACTAAGTCGGGATTGGATCGCGCCTTTTTCTCTAACAGCGGTACCGAGGCAATCGAAGGTGCGTTGAAGCTTGTGCGAGCCGCCGGTCATGCCACCGGTGGTCCGGAGAAGTGCATTCTGATCGCGTTGGAGAACTCCTTCCATGGGCGCACCATGGGCGCGCTGGCGCTCACGGGACAGGCGAAGTATCGCAAAGACTTCGATCCCATGCTGGAGGGCGTGCGCTTTGTGCCGCGAAACGACGTGGAAGCGCTGCGCAATGCCATGGACGATAAAGTTTGCGGCATTGTGCTGGAGCCCATTCAGGGCGAGGGCGGCATTCAGGAATCGTCAACCGAGTTTTTGAGGGCGTGTCGGGAGGTGGCTGACCAGCATCAGGCTGCGCTCGTCTTCGATGAGATTCAATGCGGACTCGGCCGCACTGGCCAGCTCTTCGCCTTTGAACATTTCGGCGTCGTACCCGATGTGGTGTGCATTGCCAAGCCCATCGCTGCCGGATTGCCGCTGGGCGCATTTCTCGCGAATGAGCGCTTTGCACAGCACATCACTCCGGGTAAGCACGGGACGACGTTTGGCGGAGGCCCACTGACTTGCCGCGTCGCATTGGAGTATCTCGCGATCCTGGAAGACGAAAAGCTACTGGAGCAGGTTCGCCGTGTTGGCGAGTATTTCTCACAGAAGCTGCGCGATCTGGTCGCCAAGTTCGACATCGCGGTGGAAGTTCGCGGTATGGGTGCAATTCAGGCGCTGCAGTTGACGGTTCCCGGCAAACCGATCCTGGAAGGCGCGCTTGCCAAGGGTCTGCTGATCAATGTCACGCAGGACACAGTGCTGCGTTTCTTGCCGCCATTCCTGCTGCAAGAGAAGCACGTGGATAGCGGGATGCGGATTTTGCGCAAGCTGCTGGCCGATGCGCAGAAGCAGGAGAAGGCGGCGGCCAAAACGACAAAGAGGGCAGCGGTCGCATAGCTATGGCTCGCGTCGAGATGAGCGTGATGAGCGCTGTTTTTCTTCAAGAAAGTGACGGTGGTGCGGTCGGGGGTGCGCGCGATCGCAAACCATAGAGCGAGGCTGTTTGGAGCAGCCTAACCCAGTCCCGTTTTGCGGGACGGAATAAGAAAGCCCACCGTTTCAACGGTGGGTGGGCAGGAGAAGAGAAGATCCGAGTCCCCACGGGACGGCACACCCGTTATTCGACAGATGAACCCGGATAATCCCGCGAGTCGGACTGAGGTCACGCCGCCGCCGACCGAGTACGCGTGAGCACGACGTAGCGCTCCGAGGCCAACAGGATGCCCTGCAGGTCGCTGGAGTGGCAGCAATCCACCGCACCCGAAGCCAGCGCTTCCGACCACATGCGATCATCCGCCAGGCGGTGGATGCACACGAAGGCTGTCGACGGAAATTCCGAGCACAGACTCTTGAGCTTTGGGAGGCCAACTAACTCCAGATCCACAACCGCGAATGGAGCGCGCAAGCGCGCCACCGCGGGAGCAATTTCCCCAGCGGATTTTGCGATCGCAAGATTGCGAAATTGCTTATTGAGCGACGCGGCTAAATGATCAGCCGCGACTGCGTCGTGGTGAGCGAGAACAACATTGATAGGCCGCATGGCAAACCCCTTTTCGAGTGGCGGAAGGGACAGCTGGCGCCATCCAATGAATAACGTGTGCTTTAACGAATGAGCATCCCGCACCACCCCGGTGGGGGATACGCCGGCAAACAGAGGCGACGGTTATTTGGCAGCATCGCCCGTTTGGTTTGCGGTTTCGAAGGCTTCCGGCTGCAGCTTGCCATTTCGCTTCAGCAGGATCTCTACTTTGCCTTCCGCGTCTTCCAGTTCCTTGCGGCAGGAACTGGAAAGTTTCATGCCTTCATCGAAAAGCTCCAGCGCGTGGTCAAGGGGAACGTCTCCCTTTTCCAGTTCGGCTACGATTTTTTCCAGTCGTTGGAGGCACTCTTCGAATTTAGGCAAGCTGGAACTCCGTACGCAGTAATTTTAGAGCAGAATGCGTTCGGTGAATGTCAAAATTTCGGACAAATTCACTAGGGTAGGAAATGTTTTCCCGGCCTTAAACTGTCACCCCGACCCGATACGCGAGTACTTTTTATCCCCGGCTCCAGGAAGCAACGCAACAGGCGCCCCCACTACGGGACTCGACTTTTCTTAGCGCTTACCCAAGGCTTACGCCCTGGGCTAAAAGCAATTCCGCCGGGTTGCGGCTGGATTCTCGCGGTTCGTTCTCCTGCGCGACGCGAAACTTTGTTCCCGAAGAGACAGTCACTGAAGAAAATCGCGGCTGCCTCTACACCGCAGCTCGCTTTTGCGTGCCCAGCGCCTCCAGCACGTCCACAGCACAGGAATAGCGTCCGAAGGGTGCGGCGATCTGTGCGCCTTGTACCATGTGGCGGACGGCGGCAAGCATATCGCGGGCAATGGCCACGCCCTCTGCGCGGGCGGCATCGACGGTGGTCACCTTCGCCATACGCGCGAAGATCTCGTCGGGGATGGAGACCCGCAGTTCATTCTTCATGAACTCCGCATTGCGCGTGCTGGTGAGCGGCCAAATGCCGGCGACCACGGGTATGCGGCAGTGCTCAATCCTGCGTAGGAACTCCTCCAGCAGCCGAATATCGAACACGGGCTGGGTAACCGCCAGCTCGGCGCCAGCCTCAACTTTGTACTCAAAGCGGCGGATTTCCTCGTCAATGTTAGGACTGCCCGGATTGGCGCCCACGGCGATTACGAACTTCGTCGAAGCGCCAATGGGGTTGCCGCCGATGTCCAGCCCCCGGTTCAGGTTGTGGACAATATTGACCAGACCGATGGCGTCCACGTCGAAGACTGCGGTCGCGTCCGGGTAGTCGCCCATCTTTGGGGGATCGCCGGTGATGCAGATCAGGTTGCGGATGCCGATCGCGCTTGCGCCCAGCAAGTCAGACTGGATTCCCAGCACGTTGCGGTCGCGGCAGGTGTAATGCAAGATCGGCTCGATCCCGACCTGCTGTTGCACCAGCAAGCAGAGCGCCTGGTTGCTCATGCGGGCCGAGGCGCGCGGGCTGTCGGGAATATTGACACCGTCCACGCCAACCGACTTCAGGAAGCGCGCTCCGTCGATCTCCCGGCTGCCATCGGTGCCTCTGGGCGGAACGATCTCCACCATGGTGAGGAACTCGCCGTCAGCGATCTTGCGGCCCATCAGGGAACGTTCTCTAAGCGGCGGTACTTCGACCGGTTGGGCCTTGGCAAGCGCAGCCGGCTTGCGTGCCAATGTTCCGCCGGAGACCGCCCTCAGAAAGGCTTTCATGACATGGATGTGCTCGGGCGTGGTGCCGCAGCACCCACCGATCAGGCGAACGCCGACATCAACGAACCTTCTGGCAAACTCCGCCATGTACTCGGGCGAGCACAGGTAGATGTTGCGGCCTTCTACTGAACGGGGCATGCCGGCGTTGGGTTGCGCTGAAAGCGGCGCGGTGGTAACGGCGCGCACCCTCTCCACAGCGTCGAGCATCGCGACCGGTCCCACGCTACAGTTGCATCCCACCACGTCGGCGCCCCAGGCTTCGATTTGCGGGCCATAGTGTTCGGGGGCTGATCCATCGAGACAATTGCCGTCTTCGTCGATCGTCACTTGGGCCACGATGGGTAATTGCGGATTCACTTCGCGCGCAGCCAAAATGGCCTGATGCAGCTCTTCCAGGTATCCGAAGGTCTCCAGGATGAGCAGGTCGACGCCTTCCTGGTTAAGGGCGGCAATCTGCTCGTGAAAGGCCGCCCGGGCTTCGGCCAGCGAGATTTTGCCCAGCGGCTCAATCCTCACCCCCAAGGGCCCAACAGCGCCGGCAACCAGGGCATCGAAACTCTTTGCCGCCTCACGGGCAAGGCGCACCCCCTGGCGATTGACATCGACCAACTTATCGACACATCCATGCTTCGACAAGCGAAACGAATTTGCGCCAAAGGTGTTTGTTTCAATGATGTCTGCCCCCGCCTGCAGGTATTCCTGATGAATCGTGCGGATGAGGTCAGGCTGCGAGACATTCAGTTCGTCGTAGCAGCGGTTGATGAAAATTCCCTTGGCGTACAGCAAGGTACCCATGGCGCCGTCGCATAAGACGGCACCCTTCTGCAAGCGCGAAATGAGATCCGTAGTCATGGATATCCAGGAGGCTGAAGGTTGATTGAACTTTATCGCAAACGGCGTGAATTCGCCATCGGCATTCGCGTGTTCGAGGGGTCTGCTGCACTCTGTTATAATTCAGCGGATTCCACCATATCATCGCAATTCATCATGATGTTCGGGGTAAACGTTTGAAGCGGGTCGCACTCCTCCTTTTTCTCACCTGCATGGCCGTGCTTTTCATCACATCTTGTGGCGGAGGGAGCAATCCCAACCCGCCGCCACCCAGCATGGCGCAGCACCGCGCTTTCGTGAGCAATACGTATTCGGGCAATATGCAGGTGATGGATACCCAAAACGACACCACGCCCTTTACCCCTCAGACGGTTGACCCTAATACCGGCCAGGTGATTCCAGGGGTTCCCGTCACAGTGACGGTTGGGAGCTCGTTGACCTTCGAGGTGGAGAGTCCCAGCCGGGCCACCACGCTGGCTTACGACCCTAATGGCAACTCAATTTATTTCGTCGATAACGCGACCGAGATGACCAGCGGCAACGTGGCTCTTCCTGATTTTGCGGGGATGGCACTTTTTTCCCCCGACAGCAACACTGTGTACGCGCCGGTGCGGAACGTACCCGTCACCGGAGCACGTAATGGCGCGGTTGAGGTCATAAAGGTTTCCTCATCCACCGTCACCGCCGCCATCACGGCGAGCTATCCCGTGCCATCCGCGCGCTACATCGCCCTTAGCCCGAGCGGGCAATATCTCCTGGCGTTTGCAGACAACTCAGATTCGGTTTTCCTGATTAACTTGAGCGCTACCACGGTTAGCGCCGTGGAAATTCCCGGATTTGCCAGGCCCGTTAATGCCTTCTTCACCGCTGACAGCAATACCGCCTATGTGATCAGCTGCGGAGTTGAGTGCGGGTCGAGCTCGGGTGCATCCGTGCAGCAGCTCGATATTCCGTCGCAAACCATTAAGGCCACCGTGCCAGTCGGAGGCGCCAGCGTCGGGCTGCTTAACAGCGGAACTTTGTACGTCGCGGGAAACCCTGGCCCGGCTGGGACCTACGATGCCGTGAACGTCAATACCATGACGCGTCTGACCGCGAACTCGGTCGCCATCGCCCAGGGCTATCACAGCACCATGGCGCTATCGGCCAACAACAAGCTCTACATTGGCGCCAGCACCTGCAACAATGTCACCACAGGATGTCTGTCGGTGGTGAACGTCGCCAACAATGTCGCCGATCCGCCGCTGCCCCCCAAAGGTAATGTGACTGGAATGCTCGCGATTTCTGGCCGCAACGTGGTTTACGTGATCGAGGGTGGATACCAAATCATCTACGACACCACTACCGACACGCCTCAACAGACGCAAGTCGTATTCACCGGAGCGCTCTACGGGATTGTGCAGGTGGATCAATAGTCAGCTATCGGCTATCAGCTATTACAATGGCCAACGCGGCATCTTCAGGGGAAACGCCGCGAACCCCTAGCCCCTAACTCCTAGCCCCTATCTTCACGGTTCCAACTTCAAATGATGTACGCCCGCTTGCTGCACTGCTGCTGCCGAGAACGGCAAAGGAAATGTACGGCCGTGGTAATAGGCATCCCATTGATCGTCGTAGTGCTCGTCGAACGGATTGCCCGATTGGCCATTGACGATGTCGAGGGTCGAGCCGTCGAGGTCTGAGAAGTCAACCGTAAGACGCTCGGAGGGCCCAAAATGCGTACCTACCTGCTTCACGGTTTGACCATCCCCCGATAAGGGCTGTGGGCCAGGACCAGCGTTACGCTTGAGGATAGGGAAGTTGCTCCAGAACGGATGCTTAATGTCTACCCGATGAACCCGTCCCCACCTCCACATTGCGAGCGCATGGGGTGCTTCCGCGTCGCTGACGGCGCCTTCCACGGCGGCTGTCAGCAATGCATCGTAGTTGGCGTAGCCTTCGGGCAGCCAGCGCGCAGGTTGATGCGACAATATGTTCTCCAACCACACCGGGCTCATCCACCATTTGTATTGCTGCCAGTCATCTCCCAACTTCGGCTTGAGTAGCAATTCTTCCAGCTTCCTGCGTGAGAAGTACGCCACGGTCGGCGCCGCCGAGTCGATGCTCATGGTGCCGTCCCAATTGCGCATTAGATCGGCGGCCGCTTTGGCGCGCTGCGATGCGGTCGAGGTGTGATCGACCGCGTACACGAAACGCTCGGCGCAGAAGCGATCGAATGCCGAAACAATGTCGGTCTGAATGGCCAGCATGTCGGCCGGTGTGAGTTTCTTGTTCGCATTCAGCAGCTTGTAAATGCGTTCTGTCCGATAGGGCGATCCCCACTCGATGCTCAACGTGTAGGGATATCCGTCTGGTGTGATACGTCCGTTGGCTGTAGCGATGATGCCTCCAGGCGGATCGTACGCACTGGGAAGCTTGTCGTAGGGTACATAGCCAGTCCACTCATGCGAATCGTCGTCGCCCGGCACAGGAACTGATCCGTCGCCTGCCGCCCGGATCGGAACCATACCGGTTGCCTGATAGCCGATATGACCATCGACATCGGCGTAAACAACATTCTGCCCAGGCGCACCAAACTGCGAAAACGCTGCGCGGAACTCTTCCCAGTTCTTCGCTGAATCGACGGCAAAGAACGGCGCCCGCCACGATTGCGGGTCATAGACGATCCACTTGAGAGCGAGCTTGCGCTTCTCTCCGGGAATAACGTCGCTGATGATCGGCCCGTGGCGGGTGATCTCGACATCCACGTTCACCTCGGGCTTGCCCTTCACGCGGATGATTTCTTTGCGATGCTCCGGCTGCTTCCAGCCTTGCGGCGTGAGGTATTCGCCCTTATCGTTGAATTTCTCGATGTAGAGGTCTTCCACGTTGGGACCGAGATTGGTAAAGCCCCAAGCTACGTAGCGATTGTGCCCGGAGATGACGAAGGGCACACCGGGCAGGGTCACGCCTGCGACGTCGAGGTCTCCCGCAGTAAGATGCGCTTCGTACCAGACGTTGGGAATATGCAGGTCGAGATGCATGTCGTTCGAGAGCAATGGCTTTCCCGAGGCTGTGTGCGCACCCGAGACGACCCAGTTGTTGGAGCCGGGATGAAGGCCGTCGTCGAAGGAGTCACTTTGAAAGGGCGTGGGAGCGCTCCTGGAAAAGTTCGCCTTTTGATCACGCACTTTAGCGCCGGTCGAAAAAGCCGGGGCTAAAGCCCACTTCAAAACGGGCTTCTTTCCCGCTGGACTAAAGTCCAACTCCCTCCCGCTGAAGCGGGGGGCTCCCACCTCTGGCGTGACTCGACTGGTCTTCTTCCCGTGCTTTGGCGTCGGAGCCTCTTCTTCATCGGGAGTCGTCTCCCCTGGAATTTCGTTTTCGATGGAAGTTGTGTCGGTTCCCGGCGGATGATCACGCCAGGAGGAATTCACGAAAAGGTCGGCAGTCAACTCCGGCCCTAGTTTGGCCAGGACTTTCTCTTTCTCTAACTCATCCTTGTACATACCGTGATTTAGAAATTCAGTCATCGATAGCCCGATCAGCACCGAATCCTCGGCCGTCCAGTAGTGGGGAAAATACGTCAGAAAGCGAAACTCCAGCGGTAGGGTTTTCTGGTGCTGTTCGATGTAAGCGTTTACCCCGGCGGCATAGGCCTCGAAATGGGCGCGCTGGGTCACATCCATGCTGGCGACAGTTCTCTCGGCGACCTGCCTCAGGCCGAGGATGCGATGCTCGCGATCCAGCTTCACGTACTCCGGCCCCAGAACGGCGGCCAGGTCGCCGGACGCGTAGCGCCGGGTCATGTCCATCTGCCATAGACGGTCCTGAGCAGTGACGTAACCCTGGGCGAAGAAGAGATCTGGCAGGTTGGCGGCCGCGATATTGGGAACGCCAAGCGCGTCATAGGTCACGGTGACCGGACCTGCCAGACCAGAAAGATGAATCGTGCCGTCCCTTTGCGGCAGCGCCGCCCGGACTGCCCGGTAAAACCAGAAGTCGAACGCGAGGAAGGCGAGCAGAAGCAGGATGAGCACTCCCACTACCGCACGGAAGATGAATTTGGAGTGGGATGGCCGGGCCGGAGTGAGAATAGTCGAAGCTCCCATGGGAAACCTCGATTATATAAGTTTCGTGCGGAAGGCTTCAGGGAAGGAAGCGACCTTGTTCGCTCCAGGCCGGAGTGCCGCAGGGGCGTGCAGCGGATGAGCGACGGCATATCTGCCATTCTTGCTGAGCGGGTAAACTCAATTGCAGGACCATGACATCATTTCAGCCGACTACCACCGACATAATCGAGCCGGTCCGGAACCTGTTTGAAATTCCGGATGGAATCACCTATCTGAACTGCGCCAGCATGGCGCCACAGTTGCGCAGTGTCACCGAGGCCGGACTGCGCGCGGTTCGCACCAAAGCGTCGCCGTGGACTCTCTCGGGCCCGGAGTGGTTTGCCGCCTCTGAAGAGCTGCGAACTCTCGCCGCACAAGTGATGGGCACCGACAGCGATGCGGTCGCCCTGGTGCCGGCTGCCAGCTATGGAATTGCGACGGCGGCGGCGAACTTACCGCTCGCGCCTGGGCAGACAATCGTTATCCTGCATCAGCAGTTCCCATCGAATGTTTACGCCTGGTATGAACTGGCGAAGAAGACCGGCGGGCGCGTCGTGGTGGCGCATCGCGAAGCTGGCATGAACTGGACCGAAGCTGTGCTCGGGGCGATCGACGAAAACACCGCTATCGTGGCGCTCCCGCAATGTCACTGGACGGATGGAAGCAGAGTCGATCTCGAGCGCGTCGGCCAGCGGGTTCGCGAAGTTGGCGCCGGCCTGGTGATTGATGCCAGCCAATCGCTGGGGGCCAGCCCGCTGAATCTGGATCGCGTGCAGCCGGACTTTCTGTTGGCGGTGGGATATAAATGGCTGCTCGGTCCTTATGGGCTTGGGTACCTTTATGCCGCCCCGAAGTGGCGGGAAGTCGGCGTACCCTTGGAGCAGTCGTGGATTGCGCGAGCCGGTAGTGACGATTTTTCCCGACTGGTCGACCACACGGATGCGTACCGGCCCGGGGCGCGCCGCTTCGATATGGGCGAGTCTCCGCAATTTGTTTTGGCGCCGATGGCCATCGCCGCCCTGCAACAAATCCTGACGTGGGGCGTGGGGCGAATCGAGCGAACGCTCTGTTTGCTGACGGAGAGAATTGCGCAACTCGCTCCGGAGATTGATTTCGCGGTTCTGCCCCGCGAGCAACGATCGGCGCACATGATTGGTATTCGGCCCGCCCGTGGCATTCCGGCCGAGCTACCGCAGCTTCTTCATCACGCTAACGTGTTCGTGAGCGTTCGCGGAGATTCAATCCGCGTTGCGCCCTATTTGTACAACGATGCCGACGACATTGAGCGGCTGTTTGCGGTGCTGCGTAAAGCGAGTAGGAAGTGAGGTTGGCGTGCCCGTGATTATCTCCATGCTCCGTGGCGTCAACGTCGGGGCACACAACCGGATCAAGATGGATGCGCTGCGCGCGCTCTACGAATCCATTGGGCTACGCGACCCGCAAACCTACGTGCAGAGCGGCAACGTGGTTTTCCGAACTGACAAGCCCGACCTCGCTGCACTCAGCACGCGCATCGAGGACGCAATCGAGAAGGGCTTTCGATTTCGCCCTGCGGTAATCCTTCGGACCTCTTCCGACCTGCGGGACGCAATTGCGAGAAATCCTTTTGCAAAGCGGAGCGGCATCGAGCCAAACAAACTCTTGGTCCACTTTCTCGCCCGCGACCCCGGTGCCGAGATTCGCGACAAGGTTCTCAGCCTCAAGACCGACCCGGAGGAGTTGCGCACGGACGGTCGCGAACTCTACATTTATTTCCCCAACGGCATGGCGCGGCCAAAAATGTCGTGGGCCGTTCTGGAGAAGACGCTGAACACGCCCGGAACAGGACGAAACTGGAACAGCGTTATGAAGCTGCTTGAGATGGCTGAGAAAATGGAAGCTGCTGAATGATCCTTTGAGAACCGCTCCCCGCGCTAAATTTGAATCTCCCAAGCGGAGCCGTCATCCATTCCACATCTCTCGGTCGGCCCGCAATTGAATCTACCGTTGTGAGGGAGAAAACTTCATGAGTTCTGGATTCGTGCTGTTGCTGACGTTCTGTATCGGCATCGTGGCGGGACTGCGGTCCCTGACGGCACCCGCGGTTGTGGCTTGGGCGGCCCACTTGGGTTGGATCAATCTTTCCGGCTCACCACTGGCCTTCATGGGTTCGATGTGGGCAGTTGGCCTCTTCACCATTTTGGCGCTAGTGGAATTTGTCGCCGATCAACTCCCCAGCACCCCGGCGCGTACTGCGCCTGTCGGGCTGGGCGCCCGAATTGTGATGGCTTTGCTTTGCGGCGCGTGCCTGGGCATTGCAGGAGGCACATCGCTTTGGCTCGGAGCGATCGTGGCTGTAATCGGCGCACTGGTGGGAACGTTTGGAGGTTATCGCGCTCGCGTCGGCCTGGTGAAGGCACTTCACGCTCCGGACGTTGCTATCGCGGTCCCCGAAGATCTGATCGCAATTGGATTGGGATTACTCATCGTCACGCGGTTCTGATGTCGCCGATTTTGCCGTTTGGCCGAGCTTGTGGCTTTATCATGAACGGGCTCGGATCTTCCTCTGCAGTTAGCATTTGGGATACGTTCATTTTGGGGCGCCCTTATGACCACTCCGCAACAATTTGATGCCATCGTCATCGGTACTGGGCAGGCTGGTAAACCGCTGTGCACGGCGCTGACCGAAGCCGGAATGCGTACCGCCATCATCGAACGCAAAGATGTCGGCGGTACCTGTATCAACGTAGGATGCACGCCCACCAAAACCATGGTGGCCAGCGCGCGGGTCGCTTATCTGGCACGGCGAGGCGCTGACTATGGCGTCCACACCGGCGACATCCGCATCGATATGGAGCGCGTCCGGCAGCGCAAGCGCGACATCGTGAAGAATTTCCGCGATGCCGGTCAGACGCGCATTGAGCAAGCCGCTGACGTCGAGTTAATCTTCGGCGACGCCAGTTTCACCAGCGCCAAGTCTTTGCTCATCCAGTTGAAAGCCGGCGGCCAGCGAACGCTCACCGCAGAGAAGATTTTCATCAATGCGGGTGCGCGGCCGGCTGTTCCTGCAATCGATGGCTTGAAGGACGTACCTTTTCTCGACAGCACTTCCATCATGGAGTTGGACGCGGTTCCGGAGCACCTGCTGGTTCTCGGAGGCGGCTACGTCGGCCTGGAGTTTGGGCAGATGTTTCGGCGCTTCGGCAGCCGCGTGACCATCGTGCAAGCGGGTGGCCAGCTGCTGAACCGCGAAGATCAGGATGTCGCGGACGAAGTCGCGAAGATCCTTCGGCAGGATGGAGTGGAAGTCCTGCTGAATGCGAGGGCGAATCGTGTGAGCCAGTCGGACGGGAGCATTCGCCTGGAGGCCCAGCAACAAGGCCGTTCGATCACGCTCGCCGGTTCGCATTTGCTGGTTGCCACCGGGCGGGTGCCGAACTCTGACACTCTGAACCTGGCTGCGGCTGGAGTGCAAGCCGACAATCACGGCTTCATCAAAGTGAACGATCGTTTGGAGACTGGGGTCGATGGCATTTACGCACTCGGCGATATCAAAGGCGCCCCGGCGTTCACGCATATTTCCTACGACGACTTTCGTATTATCCGCACCAACCTCATCGAGAAGGGAAGTGCCAGCACGAACGGACGGCTCGTGCCATACACCGTCTTTATCGATCCGCAACTTGGGCGCATCGGCATGACCGAGGCGGAAGCCCGCGCGCAGAAGCGGAAAATTCGGATCGCCAAGCTGCCGATGACCTCGGTCGCGCGCGCGCTTGAGGTGGACGAGACCCGCGGTTTCATGAAAGCCATCGTGGATGCTGAAACGAAACAGATCCTGGGCGCGGCAGTGCTCGGCCTCGAAGGCGGCGAAGTTATGTCGGCGATTGAAATAGCCATGATGGGCAAGCTGCCTTATACCGTCCTGAAGGATGGCGTCTTCGCCCACCCTACGCTGACGGAGTCGCTGAACAACCTGTTCATGGCGATGGATAGCGGCAAGTAGAAGGCGTTGCTCTGGAATGAATCTGCCGGGGAAGCGCTCGGGTTGACCGGTCGAAATCCACCGCCCCATTCTTGCTGTTGGGAAATGCGGCATATCTTCGCGGGAAGATTGCTCGACCGGGACGCGAAGCTTGCTACTTCCTTTGACCACGAACATCCAACACGCTAGTGTTTAGAGTCGTCTTACTTCCCGTACACATTTCATGGACCTGATCGAATCACAAACCGAATCTTCGCCGCTTAGTGTATCCCCATCCGGCACAGATCTACTGCGCATGGAAGAGGTCACGAAAACCTATCTTACCGACGGGCAGAGCGTTCACGCGTTGAATGGGGTTTCGCTCAGCGCGCGGGCTGGCGAGTTTATTGCGTTGGTCGGACGAAGCGGCTGCGGCAAGTCAACCTTGCTGAATCTCGCCGGAGCTATGGATTTCCCGACGTCAGGACGTGTGTTGCTGGACGGTGTCTCTACCGCGACCTTGAACGAAATGGGACTGACTAATCTCCGCCGCGAGAAAGTCGGTTTCATCTTCCAATCCTTTCAACTGCTGAACACGCTCTCGGTTGTCGAAAACGTTGAACTCCCTTTGCTCTTGGCGGGCAAGACGGATACGCGACCGCGCGCGCTGGAGCAGCTCGAACTTGTCGAACTCACAGACTTGCATTCCCGGATGCCGTATCAACTCTCCGGCGGACAGATGCAGCGTGTCGCCATCGCCCGCGCAATGGTGCATGCTCCCAAACTCTTGTTGGCCGATGAGCCGACCGGCAATCTCGACACTGTCACCGGAAACGTGATTCTTGCGCTGCTTCGCCGTATCGCCGGCGACCACAAGGCCACGATCTTGATGGCGACCCACAGCGCGGAATCGGCTAATTTCGCCGACACCGTGGTGCGGATGCGCGACGGCAAGATCGAAGAGATGGTGCGGTCTTAGCATGCCGCGCTTACGTATCTTCCACTGGTTGATCATCCGACCATTCTTCCGCGAGCCACTTCGTACCGCCTTGGTTGTTTTGGCTGTAGCACTGGGTGTCGCGGTCGTGATTGCCATCGAACTGGCCGGCAACTCGGCCGCCGGATCATTCCGTTCGTCCATCGAAACTCTTACCGGGAATAACGACCTGGAAGTCACGGCAATCGGCGGAGTGCCTGACGAAGTTGTTGGTCGCCTCGCAACGCTACCGTACGCCATCCAGGTTCGACCTCGCATCGAAGACTACGCAGTTGTAGCGGTGACCGGTCAAACCATTCCGCTCATCGGTCTGGATCTCGTCGCCGATCACCCTGACGATCTCAACTCAACTGACCACAACCCGACCACTAGTGAGGCTTTACATGAGGCCGCCCGAGACGACAGTGTTTGGGTGAGCGAGCGTCTGGGAGCAAAGACTGGCGACAAACTGCGATTGCAAATCAATGATCGCACCGGCGAGTACATGGTTCGCGCTGTACTCAAAGATTCCGGCGATAGTGGCAGCTTCGTCATTATGGACATTGCCACCGCGCAGCGAGCGTTACAGCGCCCTGACCGAGTGGACCGCGTGCTGCTGAAAGTGCCTTCGACTCCCCCTGTTGAAGAATGGGAACAACTCATCCGCTCAGCTCTTCCTGCGGGCGTGGAACTCCGCCGCGAGGGTGCGCAGACAGACGAGAACCGGCGCATGCTGAGCGCGTTTCGTTGGAACCTGCGCATCCTGAGTTACGTCGCGCTGGTGGTCGGAGCATTTCTCATCTTCAATACCATCTCGGTTTCGGTGGTGCGCCGGCGGCCAGAGATTGGAATTGTTCGGGCGCTGGGCGCTAGCCGAGTGGACGTGCTCGCGGCTTTCCTCGGCGAGGCCATGTGCTTTGGGGTCGCAGGCGCACTGCTCGGCATCGTCTTGGGACGCGTGATGGCAACCGGAGCGGTGCGTCTGCTGGGCGCAACGGTGCAGAACTTGTACGTCAGCAGCCGTCCGGGCGCGATCGAGATAACGTCGGGAATCGTGGCTCTGGGATTGCTGATTGGCGTCGGTATGGCCCTCGCTTCAGCGGCTTCTCCGGCTCGCGAAGCGTCCTTAGTCTCGCCGGTGGAAGCGATGGCGCGCGGCGAGCGCGAATACGCGGCGCGCGTGCACAAAGTCCGCGATCTCTGGATCGCGCTGGTCCTCGCTCTACTGGGTGCGGGGGCTTCGCAAGGCTCACCAATGGCGGGCAAGCCGCTCTTCGGCTACGCGGCAGCGCTGCTTATGATCGGTGCTTCCGCGTTTGCTATCCCCGCGCTGGTGGGCGGGCTGACAAAGCTGTCGTCCGGATTTCTGCGGCGCATGCTCGGCATCGAAGCGATGCTGGCCTCGCGCAGCCTGGCCTCCTCGTTGCGCCGTACGTCGGTGCTGGTGGGAGCGTTGTCCACGGCCATCGCCATGACCACGGCGGTAGGAATCATGGTCGGCAGTTTCCGGCAAACCGTGGTGGTGTGGATGAACGATCAACTGAAAGCCGATT
This sequence comes from uncultured Acidobacteriaceae bacterium, assembly GCA_963721155.1. Taxonomy (GTDB): domain Bacteria; phylum Acidobacteriota; class Terriglobia; order Terriglobales; family Acidobacteriaceae; genus Bog-257. Next base: position 387,616 of record CAVRID010000018.1, read on the forward strand.
TGTTTTTGCGGCCAGCGGGCGACCCGGCTTCCGATCGCTATCCTACGCTCGACCCCTCGCTCGCCGATAAGATCGCAGCCTTGCCGGGCGTTGCCGGTGTCGACCGTTTTCGTGGCTACGACATCAGCTACCAGGGTCTGCCCGCGACGCTGGGGTCTGCCGACACCCGTGGAAGCCACGACCTGGCGAAGATCCACTTTCTGTCGGGCCGCCCCAGCAGCCTGGTGGACGCGGAGCTGCGTAGCGGGAACAATGCTGTCGTCAGCGAGCCCTTCGCTAACAAACATCATGTGCGAGCCGGTGACTCCATCACTCTTCCGCTGGGAGAAGCACGAGTAAATTTTCGTGTGGTCGATGTTTTCTACGACTACGGCAGCGAGAAGGGGTTCATCGTTGTCGAACGTTCTACGTTGCTCCGTTATCTGCCGGATCCTGCGCCGTCCAGTATTGGCGTCTATGTTGCACCCGGTGCGAACGTTGACACTGTGAGAGCGGAGGTCGAAAAAACCGTGGCAGGACGAAATGTGTTGATTTTTACCAATCGCAATTTGCGGGCGGAAGCGATCCAGATCTTTGATCGCACGTTTGCGATTACCTATGCGCTCGAAGTGGTTGCGATCATCGTCGCCATTATCGGAATTGCGGGCGCGCTGCTCGCGTTGGTGATCGACCGCAGGCGAGAGCTGGGACTATTGCGCTTCCTGGGCGCAGCCGTCTCGCAGATACGCAAGCTCATCCTGGTGGAGGCCGGATTGATTGGCCTGCTGGCGAACGTGGCGGGACTGGCGCTCGGCATTGTGCTTTCCTTGCTGTTGATATTCGTGATCAACAAGCAGTCTTTTGGGTGGACGATTCAATTCCACTGGCCGGTTGCGGTGCTGCTTGGATCGCTGACCCTGGTGTACCTGGTGACGGTGCTTGCCGGTTTCTATCCCGCGCGAGTCGCGACGCGGTTGAAGCCGATCGAGGTGGTGCATGAAGAGTAGCTGGCTGATCGCCCTGCTGCTATTTGCGTTGGCGATGCCGCTCACAGCGCAGTACCAGGTCGCGCTTCCGGGCTATCACTATCAGTTTCCTCGCGACCACTTCAATCACCCTGACTATCAGATCGAGTGGTGGTATTACACGGGTAACCTGAAAGCGGCAGATGGCCACCGGTTCGGTTTTGAACTGACATTTTTCCGGCAGGGTGTCGATCGTAGGCTTCCACGAACTACCGACTGGGACATCCAGGACATTTATCTGGCCCACCTCGCCCTGAGCGATTTGGATGGCGGACACTTTTATCACACCCAGCGTCTCAATAGGACGGGCCCGGGATTGGCGGGGGCCAGCGAGCAACTGGCGAAGGTCTGGAATGGCAACTGGCAGGTGCAATGGACGAATGGACAACAGCAACTGCAGGCGATTAGCGACAACTTCAGCCTGCGCTTCGTCATGAGTTCGCACAAGCCTCCTGTCATTCACGGCGAGAATGGTGTCAGCCAAAAATCCGCAGGCGCGGGACAGGCCTCGCACTACATTTCGTTTACGCGCTTGTTGGCGAGCGGCTCCATCGAGCTGAACGGGAAAACTTACCAGGTCGAAGGTACGTCCTGGATGGACCACGAGTTCTTCACCCACCAAGGCGAGTCGAGCCAAAGTGGATGGGACTGGCTGAGTCTGCAATTCGACGACAACACCGAGCTGATGCTGTATCGGTTCCGCCACAAAGATGGCAGCGTCGATCCGTTCTCAGCCGGGACTTTCGTGAGCGCGGACGGGCAAGCGACGTTTCTGGGCGTCTCCGATTTTTCCATGCAGCCTGGAACGCAAACCTATGCCAGTCCGGAGACCCATGCCGTTTACCCGGTTGCATGGCGAGTGGCCGTGCCGTCGCTAGGTCTGGATGTGCAAATCGGTACACCGCTGGCGTCGCAAGAGTTGGTGACCCCCGGGAATGCAGGTCTTTCTTATTGGGAAGGAGCCATTACGATCAATGGAAAACGTAACGGTGCACCCGCAAGCGGGGTGGGATATTTGGAGATGACCGGCTACGCTCGCCCGCTTGATTATGGAAACTAATCCTGTGATTGGTGTCGCAATTCCAGTGTTATCCTGAAGGCAATTCGTGTGGACTCCCAGGTTGGATAAGATTTGTTTGGGAGTAAGCAGACCCCCATGCTCCAGAAAAGAATCGACGATCAGCCGACCATCTCACGCGAGATGGTGCGCGAGGCCGAAGCTATCTTCCATAGACATTTGAAGCGAGTGGGCCTGAAGCTTACCGAGCAGCGTGACGCCATTCTGCGCACATTTCTCGACACCCGCGACCATCTTTCTACCGATGAACTGTATCGGCTGGTAAAGAAACACGACGACCGCATCGGATTTACTACGGTCTACCGAACTCTAAAGCTGCTGGCCGAGTGCGGGCTGGCCAGTGGAGTGGCCTTCAACGACGGCGTCACGCGGTACGAGCATCAGTATAATCGCCGCAACCACCATCACATGGTCTGCACGGAGTGCGGCAGTTCGGTGGAGTTCTTCTCCAGCGACATCGAACGCATTGAGCAGGAAGTTGGCCGCAAGAACAAATACCTCACTACGCGCCATAGTTTTCAGATTTACGGCGTATGTGAGCGGTGCCAGAAGAAGCAAAAACAAACCTCGACGGCCGGGTTGGGGCAGGGAAGTGCGCGCGATACGCAAATGACCCCAAACGGCAAACGAAGGTTGACCCACTGAAGGTCTCGCGTCACTTCTCCAGTTGACGCAAGTCACAGAGTTCCAGTTCGCATAGGACTATAAATAAAGCCAGAAAAGTTATGGAAGCATCCTGCCGGCTGAGTCGGAGAGCGTATGTCCGTCCGTCGGCGGCAAAGCTTCCTTTAGTGACCCCACCGCGTGGGGAGAATGGTCGCGCAAAATGGTGACTGCACAGCTCAACCCGGCTGGGGTGGGCATCCACAGCCTGCTCATCGCGACAGACTTTTCCAGCTGCTCCAATATCGCCCTGACCTTTGGTCTCGAACTGGCGCATGAATACCATGCCCAGGCCTATGTCGTATCCGTTCTGCATCCTGACGAGTTTTTTATTGCCGGCCCCGATGCCTACGTAGCTGCCAAAGAAATTGCTCAACGTGACCTGCAGGAGTTGAAGACCAGGTTGCGGCAGACCCTTTCCTACAGGGAAGGGGAGGACTATCAACTGTTTCTGATGGAAGGCGACGTTGCCCAATCAATTCTGGACTGCGCCCGGCAAAAGAAGGTCGATATAGTCGTGGTCGGCACGCATGGCCGCAGCGGCCTTGGCAAGATGCTACTGGGCTCTGTGGCGGAACGAGTCTTTCGCCAATCCCGTGTGCCGGTATTGACCGTCGGCCCGTGTTTCAGTCCCGCGACGAAAGGTTTTGCGCCGCGCAATATTCTGCTCGCAGCCGACTTCACGGCGGCATCCGAACATGCCGCCCGCTACGCCGTCACCCTGGCAAAAGAGCACAACGCGAAGTTGACCATGCTACATGTGTTGGACCAGGTCGAGCTAAAGGGCGTTGCCGACCGTGCCGAGGTCATGGAGGGAATCGAGAAGAAACTGTTGGCCCTTATTGGGCACGACGCAGAAGGTCTGAAGGTTTGCCGCCGTGTCGAGTTCGGCAAAGTCACACCCACGATTCTGCGGACCCAAATCGAAATCGACACCGACCTGTTGGTGATGGGGGTGCGCTCTCCGTCTGGTTTGTTCGGTCGGGTGATGTGGCCTCATGCCTACGAAATTGTGCGGGAAGCCGCCTGCCCGGTTCTGACCGTGCGCGGCACGGCTTTGCAGCATTCATAACTCTTTAATAACGAACATAACGGGAGATGCAATGTTACGTAGCGGTTTTGCAATTGACGAGACGTCGGCCCCAGCCATAACCCCAGAGACGATTGCCGAAATTAAAAAGCAGGACATGAAACAGGCGATTGCTGAGCGCTTCAGCTATCGCGCCAAAGCTGTTTCGCCGGGAAAAGGCGTCCGGTCAAGAGAACGCTCGCCCTACTGGCAACCGGTCGACGAAGAGTGCTAATCGGCTGGTAATGTTGACTGAAACCCCGGGGTTGACCTGCGGCCTGAAAAAGTCGAACGAACGTTTATTTCAAAACGTTCCCTAGATCGGGATAGGTGCTTACCCTATTAGAGCGGCCTCAGAGCGCTACATCGGTGCCCTCCTAGCTTGGTTTCCTGCCCCTTCTGTTCTCCGCAAGCTCATTTGCCGCTTTGCAGGGCTTCCCGAGCCAGCGCCAGTTGCGCACGCTGAGTGTCATTCACCTTTGGATACTTAAGCCTCATGTCCTTCAGCGTCTGTACCACGATGTCGGATACGGTCAGATGGGTGAACCACTTGTGATCGGCTGGGATGATGTACCAGGGAGCGTGGCGAGTGCTGGTGTGGTTGATCATCTCCTCGTAGGCTGCCATGTAGTCATCCCAGCGAAGGCGCTCGTGTAGGTCAGCCTCGGAAAACTTCCAGTTCTTGCTCGGGTCATCCAAGCGTTCCAAAAACCTTTTCTCCTGCTCCTGCCTAGAGAGGTGCAAGAAAAATTTCAGGATTACCGTGCCGTTGCGCACCAGATGACGTTCCACGTCGTTAATCGACTCAAAGCGATGCCGCCAAAATTTCTTACTGGGGGCAGTGAAGCCGGGCAGATGTTCGTGCTTAAGCAAATCAGGGTGAACTCGCACGACCAACACTTCTTCGTAGTAGGAGCGGTTGAAGATGCCGATCTGGCCACGTTCCGGCAACTCCCGGTAGGTGCGCCACATGAAATCGTGGCTCAGTTCGTGCTCGGATGGTGTCTTGAAGCTGAAGACCTGGCAGCCTTCGGGATTGACTCCCGACATTACATGTTTGATGGTGCCGTCCTTTCCGGCGGCATCCATAGCTTGCAGAATCAGCAGGAGAGAATAGGTGTGCGAAGAATACAGCAGGTCTTGATACTCGGCGAGGCGTTGCACGTTCGACTTTAACTTAGACCGGGCATGGGCGTGCGACCGGTATCCGCCTTTGAAAGCGGGGTCGAAGTCTTTCAACCGAATGCGCTTGCCGGGCAATGCCATCATCGACTCGGTGTTCATACGAGTGGAGATGATACGCGGATTCTTTCCGTTTGCCGAGCCAGCTGCGAATTTTGCACAGATTGAATGCCAAAGCGACGGTTTTGCCGTTTTTTGGCATCCAATTCGCGATGCTTCGTAATTGGCAGCACCGAAATTCTGCGTTAGAGTGTCTCGCATGCTAGGAGGAAGTTATGTTCAGAGGCTCCCGAAATCTGGGCGAAGGTTTGGTAATCCTGTTGTTTGTTGCGGTCGCGGCGATAGCGCAACAGGCGCCGCCGGCAAAGTCGAACGATCAGTCGGTAGCCACCCAGCCGAATGGTACTGCGCAATCCCAGGAGGCCAACGAGAGCCTGAGTCCGGAGAGTCAGGACCGGCTCATCAAAGAGGTCCGACACGAGCTAATCATGCTGCCGTACTACGGCGTCTTCGATAATCTGGTCTTCCGCATTGACGGACGCACCGTTATCCTCGAAGGGCAGGTCACCTTGCCAAGCCTGAAATCCGATGCCGGCAATGCCGTCAAGCGCATCGAGGGTGTGGACAAGGTGGTCAATAACATTGAGATGCTTCCGCCCAGCCCAATGGACGACCGGATTCGGCGAGAGGTTTACCGCAGCATCTATAGCTATGGTCCGCTCTTCAAGTACGGAAACATGGCGGTTCCTCCCATCCACATCATCGTGAAAAGTGGACGTATCACACTCGATGGCGTCGTGGACAACGAAACCGACAAGAACCTTGCGGGCATGCGCGCCAACCAGGTTCCAGGGACGTTTCAGGTCACCAACAATCTGCGGGTTGTGCCCAGCAGCGCTCAAAGCAAGAAGAAGAAATAGAGACTACCCACGTAAGCTATCCTCACACGGCGGTACTGCGGGCTGGTGCTTCGTTCGTCGTGCTTTCCTCGGATTGCCATGCGAGCGAGGCGACGGAGACACGCGACGGAACTCTACGTCGCCAGTATGACCGGCCGAATCCGGTGTCGGCGGCCACGTTGCATTTGCCTGCCATTCTCAAATTCACACTCCATTAACACAGTCACGCGGGGAATGATTGTCTGCATCCATAGCAACCCATAGACTAGGAAGGCCACAGCAAAGGAGAGGAATTTGGCGGAGACCATTATTCAAGCCTGTGCGGTCGAGAAGTACTATCCGCAGGCGGACGGCAATCGCATCGAGGTAATCGCTCCTACCGATCTGAGCGTGTCACCGGGGAAGATCGTGGGTCTGCTGGGTCCGTCGGGTTCGGGCAAATCGACATTGCTGCGCATGCTGACTGGCTTGTCGAAGCCTTCTTCGGGTCATGTGTTGTGGCACGGTAAGCCAATGGACGGGCAGATTCCAAATGTCTCCATTGTGTTCCAGAGCTTTGCACTTTTTCCGTGGCTCACAGTCCTCGAGAACGTAGAGGCTCCGCTGATCGCGCGCGGGAAGGGTGCAATCGAACGTCACAAGCGGGCGCTGAAGATGATCGATACCGTCGGTCTGGACGGATTTGAGACTGCCTATCCGAAAGAACTCTCGGGAGGGATGAAGCAGCGAGTAGGTTTCGCGCGCGCGCTGGTGGTTGAGCCCGAAGTGCTGTTCATGGACGAACCATTCTCTGCCCTTGATGTTCTGACCGCGGAAAATCTTCGCTCCGAACTGCTGGAGTTGTGGCTCAGCAAGAAGATGCCGACCACCGCTATCTTCATTGTGACCCACAATATCGAAGAAGCCGTGCTGCTGGCGGACCGGGTTATTGTGCTCGGCCGGAATCCCGGGCGCATTCGTTCGGACTTCGAAATCGATATTCCGCAATATCGCGATCGCAAGTCACCGCGCTTTCTGGCCTATGTGGATTACATCTACAAGACACTGACGCGGCCAGACGAAGAAGCGTCCGCACCTGGCAAGACCGCGGGTCAACCCGCCGATGGCCAGCCGCGCACGCGCACCAAATTTCAGATGCTACCCCATGCGCGCCCGGGGGGCATTGCCGGGTTCATGGAGCTGCTGGCCGACCGCAACGGAGCTGAGGACCTCTACAAACTGGCCGATGAACTGTCGATGGATGTCGATGATCTTCTCCCTATTGTGGATGCCTCGGTCATGCTGGGGTTCGCAGTCATAAAAGAAGGGGATGTTACGATCACGCCGTCAGGCCGCACGTTTGGCGAGGCCGACATTCAGACTCAAAAGACGATCTTCCGCAAGGCAGCACTGGAGCACGTCGCCCTTTTGCGGCTGATCGAGAATACCTTGCACGCCAAGCGCGACCGCGCCATCGGTGAGGAGTTCTTCCGCGACATCCTCGACGAGCACTTCAGCGCCGCTGAAGTGGAGCGGCAGTTCGAGACCGCGCTGAACTGGGGACGATACGCGGAAATCTTCGACTACGACTCGGCATCGAAGCGGCTGTTCCACAACGAAGAGGCGGACACCGTTCCCTCGCTGGGAAATCGCTGATGGCGCGCGGCACTTGGCAGCCCATCCGGATATTGGGCAAGGGACCGTGGTCGTTGCTGCCGGCGCAGACTTGGTCGGTGCTGACCGACTTCGTCATCTTCGCGGCTGGACTCTCGGTTTTTTACGTGATCCTGGTGCTGGGACGCACCTGGCTCGGCCCTTTCAATCCCCACGTCGAGATTTCCCGCGACCCCACCAAGCTACCGATGTATGCGGCTTACTCGCTGCTGCGCATTGCGGTCGCCTACGTACTTTCGCTGGTTTTCACGCTGGTATATGGCTACGTTGCTGCGTATAACCCTAAAGCCGAGCGCATCATGATTCCGCTGCTCGACATTCTGCAATCCATTCCGGTGCTCAGTTTCTTGCCGGGAGTGATGCTGGCCATGGTGGCACTGTTTCCGCATCACCAGATCGGCGTGGAGATGGGAGCGATCCTGCTGATTTTTACCGGGCAGGTGTGGAACATGGCCTTCAGCTTCTATTCCTCGCTAAAGAGCATTCCGCGCGACATGCGCGAGGCGGCCAAGATCTACCGCTTCAACTGGTATCAGCGCTTCACCCAATTCGAACTGCCTTACGCTGCGATCGGCCTCGTCTGGAATTCTATGATGTCCGTCGCGGGTGGCTGGTTCTTCCTGATGGCGTGCGAGATGTTCGTGCTAGGCTCGCGCGACTTCCGGCTTCCGGGACTGGGCTCGTACTTGCAAACCGCGGCGAGCGCCGGTGATACGCAAGCTATTTTCTGGGGCGTCGGTGTCATGATCGCCGTGATTGTTTTGCTGGACCAGATCGTATGGCGTCCGGTGATCGCCTGGGCCGAGAAGTTCAAGATGGAGCAGGTGGAGAGCGCCGACGTGCCACACTCTTGGTTCCTTAACGTTATCCAGGGTTCGCGAGGATTGATCCGGCTGCGCAAACGTGCGATTCGTCCCTTACAAGAGCGGCTGGCAATGCATTTCGCCGGACAGCACGAGAGCACGGCGGAAGATGCTCCGCCGACGCCGTGGAAGGTGTGGACTGGTCGAGCCATCGCCCTGATTGCCGTGGTCGCGGTGTTGTACGCCGTGACCCGAGCCATCGCAATGTTGACCGGCTTGAATGGCGGGGAATACCGGGAACTGCTCACCGGAGCCGGAGCGACGTTTCTTCGTGTGCTGGCGGCGCTGGCGATTGGAGCCGCGTGGACAATTCCCGCAGGGGTGGCGATCGGCTTCAATCCCAAGCTGGCGCGCATTGCTCAGCCGCTTGCGCAAATTGCTGCATCAGTCCCGGCGACCGCGCTGTTTCCCATCGTCTTGCTGGTACTGATCCGGATTGGCGGCGGCCTGGGGCTGGGATCGATCGTGCTGCTGTTGCTGGGTACGCAGTGGTACATCCTGTTCAACGTGATCGCAGGCGCGATGGCGATTCCCACCGACCTGAAAGAAGCAAGTTCGCTGTTCAAGTTCAATCGCGCGCAACGCTGGCGCAAACTGATTCTGCCCGGCATCTTCCCCTATCTGGTGACGGGCATGGTTACGGCGTCGGGAGGCGCGTGGAACGCCAGCATCGTGGCGGAATACTTTCGCCTGAAAGACAAGACGTACACAACCGTCGGTTTGGGCGCGACCATCTCGCGCGCCACGGATGCCGGCAACTTCGATCTGCTACTGGCTTCGACTATCGTGATGGCGATCGTGGTGGTGACGGTGAACCGCTTAGTCTGGCGGAGGATGTATCGCTTGGCGGCGAACCGGTACACGCTGGAGGTTTAGAGGCCGCTTTTCGCGCTTCGCTCTTTGCTTACGGCTGTCAGCTCTCAGCCATAAGCCGAAACACGAACCACCCAAAATGTTCCGATTCTTGTCAGCCTTGGCTGGAGCTCTTCAACACGAACTGCTCCTGCCGCTGGGAACGCGTGGTTGCGAGGCGACTATGAATCGCCATGCGCGTCGCTTTACAATCAGCGCGACTCTAAGTCAGAATAGCCGAACGAGGACTCCCGTGAAGTTTCGAGGATGGCTACTGATGTTGTTGTTTGTGCACGTTCTGCTGCACCCACTGGTGCATGCAATCGGCACATCAGGAGCGGCAAGTGACCTCGCGTCTATTACCAGCTCGACTCAATCAAACAGCGATCTGGTTGCAGGCGATCAATGCGAACTTTGCCGCGTTGGACATAAAACAATCGTCACTCCCCAACTGCCACAAGCTGACTTATTGAATCCGCGGTGGATTCGGGTTGCGCTTCAGGCCGTTAACTACGAGTCGCTTCAGGCCGTCCAAAGAATCCCATCCCGGGCGCCTCCTAGCCTCTAGTCCAAACTCCCAACTCTGAAAACTGATGATGGCGCGTGCTCGCACGCGTTCATGCGTGCATTTTCTATTGCTCTCGGCGCGCTTCCCGCACTTTGTTGCGCGAGCTGAGCATGCCGGAGGAGCCAGCGAGATTGGAGAAGAGATGATTTCGAAAAAGGAAAAAATCGAGAGGAATTTCCGCTATAAGTTCGTTCGTGCGGTTGTCAAGGCGATGTTCTGTTTAGTGTTGTTCATCATTCACGGAAGCGCACAGACCACCGGAAGCACATCGCTTAGCGGTGTTGTTGCCGATCCGTCCGGCGCAATTGTGCCGGGTGCAACCGTGGAGATTCGTAACCCGGTTAGCCAGCTCACCAGGTCAACCACCACCGACAGCGGGGGGCGATTCAGTTTTGCGAACATTCCCTTCAATCCGTACCACCTCAGTGTCACGGTGACCGGGTTCGCCTCGTACTCGCAAGACGTCGATGTGCATTCCGCTGTTCCCCAGAACCTCAAGATCACTTTGCAGATAGCTGGCTCTGCCGAAAACATAACGGTGCAAGGCGAGGCGGGCGACCTTCTGGAAAATGATCCCACGTTTCATACAGACGTGGATCGCAGTCTGTTCGACAAGCTTCCCCTGGAAAGCTCTTCCTCGCAGCTCAGTTCCCTGGTAACACTGGCCACGCCAGGCGTGGCGGCGGACTCTAATGGACTCTTTCACGGCATGGGTGACCATGCGTCTAATTCGTTCTCTTTGGATGGCCAACCGATCACCGATCAACAGAGCAAAGTATTTTCCAACCAGGTTCCACTCGACGCCGTGCAATCGATGACCGTCATCGGCGGAGCGCCCCCGGCGGAGTTCGGCGACAAAACCAGCCTGGTGATCGACGTGACTACGCGTTCCGGCTTGGGTTCGACTACGCCACATGGGGCCATCACCGCCAGTTATGGTACCTTCGGCAGCTCGAACGTGGATATGAACCTCTCCTACGGCGGCAAGAACTGGGGGAACTTCATCGCCGCCAACGGCCTCGGCACCGGCCGCTTCCTCGACCCGCCGGAGTTTGTCGTTTTCCACGCGCACGGTAACGAAGAGAACGTATTCGACCGCTTCGACTACCAGTTTTCGCAGGCGGACGCCCTGCACTTCAACTTGGGCTTTACCCGCTCCTGGTTCCAGAATCCGAACTCGTATGACAACCTGAACATTGGCGTCGTCGGTCCGAATGGACTGCCGGTCGGCCCGACCGATCAGCGCTCCAAGATCCTCACCTTCAATATCGCGCCTACTTGGACCCACACACTGAGCCCGGACGCCATCCTGAATGTTACGGGCTACGTGCGCCGCGACGCATTCAACTACTACCCCAGCAATGACCCTTTCGCGGATCTTGGGCCACCGAGTCTGCAGAGGGAAACCGTCGCCCAGCAGCGTACGCTTCTCAATTCCGGCATGCTTGCGAACGTCACCTATACCAAGGGCATTCACAACGTGAAGGCTGGGGTGACGTATGAGCAGACCTTCCTGAACGAGAATGACCAGTTCGGAATCGTCGATCCAACGCTCAATGCACCCTGCTTAAATGGGAACGCCATCCCGGTCAACGGCTTCACCAATCCCTTACAATGCGCAGGAGCCGGATTCCAGCCCAACATCGCGTCCAACCCGAACGCGCCCAACTCAGCCCTGTATCCGTTGTTCAACCCGGCCCTGGCGCCCTATGATCTGACGCGGGGAGGGACTCTCTTCCCGTTTGTTGGCCACACCGACGTGAAAGAGCTCGCAATGTATTTGCAGGACAGCATCACTGTACGCAACTGGAGCTTCAACCTCGGTATTCGCGGTGACCTTTACAACGGTCTTACCACGGCCAGCCAGGCCGAGCCGCGTGTGGGAATTGCTTACAACGTCCAGAAGACGAACACGGTTCTCCGCCTCTCCTATGCGCGCACATTGGAGACGCCTTTCAACGAAAATCTGGTGCTATCAAGCATCGGATGCAGTTCACCCGTCCTGAATCCTCTTCTAGGCTGCACTTCAAGCACATTGACGCCACTGACCCCAGGCTTTCGCAATGAGTTCCACGCTGGCTTTCAGCAGGCATTCGGGCGATTCCTGGTGCTCGACGGCGAATACATCTGGAAATACACTCACACCGGGTACGATTTCAGCGTATTCGGCAACACTCCCATTTTTTTCCCGATCGGGTGGCATAACTCCAAGATTCCCGGCTGGGCGTTGCGTGCGAGTGTGCCTGTCTATCATGGCTTCAGCGCGCTGGTGGTGATGTCCAGCGTCGCTGCCCGGTTCTTCACCCCGCAGATCTCGGGAGCCGGGGCGACGCCCCTGGCGCCGACGGGAGTTTTCCGCATTGACCACGACGAAGCCTATAACATGACCGCACACTTCCAATACCAGACTCCCTGGAAGCGCGGCCCGTGGGTCGGATTCAACTGGCGCTATGACAGCGGACTCGTCGCCGGGTCAGTACCGTGTTACGGAATTGGCCCAGAAAACACTTGCCCGCAATCGACCACCCTTAACGGGCAACCGGCCATCATGATGACAAATAGCTCCCTGATCCCTTTCACTGCCGACCAGGAGTTTCAGGCCGGATTTACCTGCAACGGTGTGCACGCGACGCCGACCACTCCTCTGCCATTTACGTGTCTGGCGTCGCAGTTCGGATCAACGCTGACCCAGGTGCCGTCCCCGGGAACTGAAAACGACGACCACAATCCTCCGCGTATTGCGTCACGCAGCCTGTTTGACCTGGCGATCGGCGACGACAATCTGTTCAAGGGCGATCGATACAAATGGAGTCTGCAGTTGACGGCGATAAATCTGACCAACAAATACGCGCTGTACAACTTTCTATCGACGTTCAGTGGTACGCACTATGTGACGCCGCGCGCGTTGACTGCGGAGATCGGCTTCCACTTCTAGACAATTTTTCTCTTGTGTGGGTTCGGGCAGAGTCGCTTGCGCAGGCCTCTGCCCGAACTCGCAACGTATACGCGATCGCTCGACGTAATTAGGTGGTGCCGCCAGCCATGACACCAGAGACACTCGATGGCAGATCGCGCACTGCAGCCATCCGAGGAAGTGACCGGCGGAGCACAGCCCCTCAATTCGTACGCCCAGCGCGAGTTACGGAAGGATTTCGTCCATTGCGAACGGCGATCGGAAAGAAATCAAAAGAAAAGGCTTGACATGTGACATAGTGTTATAGTTAAGTATAACAGTATGAGATACGCAAGTTCATTTGAACCGATCGGTGCCGGCGAATGATTCCGGCCTGGCAGAAGAAAAATGAACTTCCTGAGGAGATTGAAACATGAAATCGCATCGCTATCTGCTGTCCGCTGTTCTGTTGTCGCTGTCCACTTTGGCTTTCGCGCAGTCCGACGCGCAGAAACCTGGCGCGCAGATGTCTGACGCGCACAAGTCCATGGACGAACCCGCACCGTCGGAGGCGCAAAAATCGTTCGATACCATGAAGAGCTTCGCGGGAGACTGGGAAGGCCCTGTGGCCGTCCCGGAGATGCCCGAGATGAGTGATGGCAAGCCGCTCCACGTTTCGCTACGCGTGACTTCCAGAGGGCACGTAATCGTGCACGAAATGCAAGAAGCGAACACGCTACTGGATGCCACCAAGTACGACCATCCAGTAACCATGCTTTATGTGAATGACGACCAACTCAACCTGGTCCACTACTGTGACGCTGGTAACCGGCCGCACATGAACGGCAAAATGTCACCCGACGGCAAGACAGTAGAATTTACCTTGGTCGATGTCTCCGGTAGCACGAAACCTGGCTACATGCAGCACGCCGTTTTCACCTACATCGACGCCAACCATCACACCGAGGACTGGACGTTTATGATGCCGGGTGACAAAGCGATGCATGCGCACTTTGATCTGCAGCGAACAAAATGACGGGGAGCGCAACTCTGGCAAAGACTATCTGGAAAACCTGATGGACCATGAGTGGAACGACAGTCAGCCGATTTACCGCCAGCTTCGCGACCGCGTGGTGGCGATGATACTTGACGGCATTCTCAAGGAAGGCGATCCGTTGCCCTCCGTGCGCAATGTCGCGGCCGAATATCGGGTCAATCCACTTACGGTCCTGAAAGGCTATCAGCAACTGGTGGACGAGGGACTGGTGGAGACGAAGCGAGGCCGCGGCATGTTCATCAACACAGGTGCGCGCAGCATGTTGCTGCAAGGCGAGCGGCAGAAGTTTCTCGGCGAGGAATGGCCCCGGGTGTACGCAACCATTCAGCGGCTCGGCCTGAAAGCGGACGAACTGCTGGAGGCTGGCACAAACCACCAGCCGACTGATGGCGCAGAAGAGGAGCCGAAGACATGACGGTCATCGAAGCACACGGGCTACGCAAAGCCTTCGGTGCGACCATCGCGCTGGACGGGATCGATTTGCGGGTTGAGGAGGGTCGCATTCTCGGACTCATCGGTCCGAATGGCGCGGGCAAGACGACGGCCCTCAACGCGATTCTCGGGCTCACTCCCTACCAGGGGCAACTGAACGTGCTCGCACGCGACCCGTGGAGCGAGCGTGATCAGCTCATGCGCGATGTCTGTTTCATTGCCGACGTCGCCGTGCTGCCGCGCTGGGCGCGGGTGTCGCAACTGCTCGACTACGTTGACGGCGTGCATCCGCGATTCGATCGCGCCAAGGCGGAGGCTTTTCTTGCCAAGACTACGATCCGGCGCGGTAGCAGGGTCAGAGAATTGTCGAAGGGCATGGTGACCCAACTGCACCTCGCTCTGGTTATGGCCATCGACGCCAGATTGCTAGTGCTGGACGAGCCCACGCTAGGCCTCGACATCCTGTATCGCAAGCAGTTCTACGATTCTCTGCTGAACGACTACTTCGATCGCAACCGCACGATTATTGTGGCGACACATCAAGTGGAAGAGATCGAGCACGTGCTCACCGATGTCATGTTCATCGACCGCGGACGCATCGTATTCGATCGCAGCATGGAAGAGGTGGAGTCGCGCTATGCGGAAGTGATGGTGCGTCCCGAGCAGGCCGCCGCAGCGCGAGAGCTCAAGCCGATGTATGAGCGCCAGGCGATCGGAGGCGGCGTTCTGCTGTTTGATGGGGCGGATCGTCAGCGATTGGCAGCGCTGGGCGACGTGCGCACGCCCAGCATTGCCGACCTGTTCGTGGCCGTGGTGGGTAATCAGGCCAGTCAGGCCCAAGGAGCGGCTAGATGAATACGCAATCGAATGCCATGCCTGAGTCTTCCTTCGAATCGCGGGTAATCGCGCCCCCGGTCAACTCGGCGACTCGGCCCATGTACTGGTCGGTGCGACGCGAATTGTTTGAGTATCGTTCGATTTACGTCGCGCCGTTGGCCGTTGCCGCGCTATTTCTGTTCGGCCATTTGATCAGCGTGATTCGTCTGCCACACAAGTTGCGGGCGGCGGTGCTCGACCCGATGCTGCAGCACAAGTTGATCGCGCACCACTACGACGTCGCTGCGCTGTTGATCATGGGGGTAACTTTTATCATCGCGCTGTTCTACTCTCTCGACGCGCTGCACGGCGAACGTCGCGATCGCAGCATTCTGTTCTGGAAGTCGCTGCCGGTCTCCGATCTCACCACCGTGCTCTCGAAGGCGAGCATCCCGCTGGTGGTTATTCCGCTGCTCTCCTTCGCCATCACCGTGGTCACGCAGTTCATTATGCTGCTGCTGAGCTCCGCAGTGCTGCTGGGGAGCGGAGTTGGTTTCGCGACGCTATCGGGACATGTGCCCTTGTTCCAGATGTGGGTGATGCTGCTCTACCACCTGGTGATGGTTCACGCGCTGTGGTATGCGCCAATCTACGCGTGGCTGCTGCTGGTCTCAGGCTGGGCACGGCGCGCGCCATTCCTATGGGCTACTTTACCGCTGCTCGCGATCGGCGTCGTAGAAAAGATCGCCTTCAACACTTCGCATTTCGCCGCCATGCTAGAGAACCGCATCAGTGGTGACGCGGCAGCCGTCACGATGCCGGGTGGGCTTCCGATGGATCCGATGACACACCTCACCCCGGGGCATTTCCTGAGCAGCCCGGGTCTATGGATCGGCCTGGCGATCGCCGCGGCCTTCCTCGCCGCCGCCGTCCGGCTGCGCCGTTATCGTGGCCCCATTTAAATGGATTCAGCATTTGGGAGGAAATGCGATGACTCAATTACGCGCGCTGAAGATCCTATTGTTCTTGGTGGGGTTGGCCCTCGTAGCTGGGACCTATCCCTTGGTGACGTCTCTATTCCATCTGACGGATGTGTCGGCAGGCGACCAGATGATCCTTGCCATATATGTCCCTATCGGAATCTTCCTGTTGATTGCCGTCCGCAACCCCCCGGCGCATCGCAGCCTGATCGCCTGCTTTGCATGGTCAACCATAGCTCACGCTGCAGTCATGGCCGTGCAGGCATTCCAGAGTGGAAGCGAACGCGCGGACCTGCCGCCTCTAAGCGTGATTGGCATCATTTGTGTAGTACTGATTGTGCTGACTCGGGCCAAGCAGTCATCAGATGAACCGGCATCGGCAAACGCTGCATAACTTCGCGTGCGCCTTCCAAGGGAGGATATTTCAAGTTGACGAGACCCAATTCAACAAGGTATGCGGCTATCACAAACGCTTGCGTTTTAGCTTTGGTTCTGCGATTTGCTTTTTCCGGCAGCGCGCATGGACAACTCAGCACTTCAGACGATCAGGTCATTCGCGTCAAGGTTGATCTGGTCCAAGTTGACGTGCAGGTACTGGAGAAAAAGACCGGCCGACCTGTGGGATCCCTGAATAGAGAGGATTTTCAGCTCTACGAGGACGGAGTAAAGCAACAGATCGCCGAACTGAGCCGGGACCGGCTTCCGCTCTCCGTGCTGCTGCTGTTTGATCTTACGGACAGCGTCAATCCGGTGCTCAAACCGCTGGCCGTCGGAGCACTGGCGGCGTTACAGCACCTCAAACCCGAAGATGAGGTGGCGGTGATGGTCTATGCGGCGTCGGCGCACCTTTTGCAGGATTTCACCACCAACCGCGAGCAAGTGGTTGCGGCCATTGAAAAAGCCAGCGAGATGGACAGTAACGAAGACGCTTTTTTCAATGAAGCTATCTTCCAGGCTTCTACGCAACTGGGTAAGGCGCAAAATCCCAATAGGCGAAGAACCATCATATGGCTCACCGACAACGTGCCTAACATTCCGTCCGCCGGCGTGCACACCGAGAACGAGGCGTTTCACCAGGCATTTGAGACCGGGACAGTGATTTCTGCCCTACTGGAACGCAGCGCGTTTTCCGATTTTGCCATGGTGGCCTACGGCAAGAATCCGCTGTTTGCCTCCTCCCGCAGGCACAATCCTCCAGGCGATGTTTACAAATACGCGGAACGCACGGGCGGCGAGGTGATGAAATCCAGTAAGGATGAGGTCAGCACCAAGTTGGCCCAACTGATCGACGAGATCCGCACTCGATACACGCTGCGATACTATCCTTCTATCAAACAGCCAAAAGGAAAGTTCTGCGAAATCAAAGTCCAGATCGGACCAGAAACCCGAAAGGGCGAGGGCGCGCTGCTGGTGCGGACAAAGAAGGGCTACTACAGATGAGGCGGCGGCAATTCGCGATCACGATCTCCGGCCATCCACTCCAATTCGACCTTCATCAATCGGAGCGCCGCAGGCGCGGAAAATCTTACCCCAGCACCTCGGTGCTGGGATATGCATGTATCAGGGAACCCGAGTCCCTTTAGGGGCGACAAAAATCGTCCAAACATCTAACTCGCACGCCATGGAACAATGCGGTTCGGCCTTACGCCGAGTGTGCGTCCCCCGAACGCCTGCTCCTTTTCCAACATCTCGCTCCTGCTATTCTTTACCCATGTCGAGCGCTGCCAGCGATGGTTCGCCGTTCCGCGATGGCTTTGCTGCCGTATGGCACGACCCTGTTCTATTGGTCGCCGAGCTTACCTGGCGGTGGTGCTTTGGGTTGTCGGCGTGGGCCCTATTCATTATTTCTGGCGCCTTGTTTCTCGACAGCCTCAAAGTTTCGCCGCTCGACGAACTTCTGCTCGGCACCTTGCAGCCGCAGCTGCTTTCCGGAGCAATTCACCACATCTTCCATGGCAGTCTCACGCGGTTCGTGCTGGAGCAATCCGCCCTTCTGCTCGGATTGACGCTGGTCTGGTGCTTTGCTGCCACCGTAGGCCGCGCCGCTACACTCCGTCGCTTGGTTGCGATGTTCAGCGCCGACGACGGGTCGACCCCGATGACGTGGCAATTTGCCCCTATCTTCGCGCTGAATCTAATGCGTGCTGCATGGTCATTGATCGCGATATCGGTCGCTATTGCATGTTTGCTGATCGGCAGCGTCATGGCGGCACGAGACCGCGCCGGGTGGGCAGCCCTGTTTCTTGTCTTCGGAATCGGGTTGCCGTGCTGGTTCGGCGCCGTATTGAATTGGTTCTTCGGACTGGCACCGTTGTTCTGCATTCGCAACGGCGCCCCGGCAATGGGTGCTCTCTCGCAGTCGGTGGATTTCGTATCGCGAAGGGGCGGCCGGCTATCCCTGCTGGGATTGGGCTTTTTCCTGCTTCGCTTGGTGTGGTTCGCGACAATGATGCTGGCGATACTTTCGCCGCTCAGCTTACTCTCTCACCTCGCACCAGGATGGGTGCTCCTCATCATGGCAGCTATCGCGTTGATCTATTTTGCCGGAGCTGACCTACTGTACCTTGCCCGCTTGGGAGCCTATGTTTCGCTGGCAGAGGATGATGCGCGCCCCGTGCCCGTGTCTGAGGTTTGCCACGCTCCCGATCCCGGAAGTGTATCGGAGCCCATTTCTCCCCCGGAAATTGTCCCGACAGTTGAGGTCTCCTAGATCGTTCCACATCACCTGTGCTAGTGACTGCTGTCACTGCTCCTGCGGCAATACTGCGCGAACGTCATAGTAGGAGAGTTTGCATGGTGCCCTCAGCCTCGCTGAGCGATAGCCGGCGGCCGGCACGCTGCAGCGAACGCCACATCCCGTCCTTCTTGGTGGCAACGCTATCGCCCGTACTGTTTCTCATTTCCCGGCAGAAATTGTATTGCCTCACTACGAATCCCGCAGCACCAACCGGAGGATTTTGGAGCGGATTCGCGGTTGGATTTGTCCTGTTCATTCTGGCGGTTGTGTTCTCCCGCACGCGGATCAAGGCAGCCGAGCGCGAAGCGCTGAGGTCGAAGGAACTCGCCGAGCATCGCGAATACGAGCGCAACGTTGCGCAACAGGAATTACTGCGTCGCCTGGAAGAAGAGCGCGAGCTGGCCAAGGAGAAGATGCAGTTCGAGTCGCAACTCAGCGAGTATGAAAAGTACGCTTCTCTGGCGCAACTCGCCTTGGGTGCGGCGCATGAGATCAATAACCCGTTGTTGGGAATTCTGTCGCACCTGGAGTTGGAGTGGAAGGAAGCCAGTGGCGAACAGCGGGACGAGATTGAGCAGTGCATCGAGGGAGCCAAACGAATTTCGTTGGCCGTGCGTGGATTGCTGGATTACGCTCGGCCCGGGCCGCTGATGCTCAGTAAGGTCAACCTTAACCGCCTGGCCGCCGAGACCCTGAAGTTCCTTGAGCACCAGCCGATGTTCCGGCAGATCGAATTGCAGAACTGCATTCCTCTGGATCTGCCGATCATTAGCGCCGACGCCAATCAGCTTTCGCAAATTCTGATGAACCTGCTGCTGAATGCTGCGCAGGCGACGCCCGCGGGAGGGGCGATCACGATCCTCGCCGACAAAGTCAAGTTCGCCGACGTGATCGAGCTGCGTGTGCGCGACACGGGAAGCGGAATTCCCGCTGACATTCTGCCTCATATCTTCGAGCCGTTCTTTACTACCAAGCGGGGTAAAGGCACCGGGCTGGGACTGAGCATCAGCCAAAGCTACGTGCGCAGTCATGGCGGAGACATCCAAGTGGAGAGCATTCCGGACTTGGGCACCACCGTTCGTGTGACGCTGCCCGTTCATCAGGTGGGCAACGCCATGCGGCAAGAGGAGGTTATCGTCTAGTTATGTCGTATTCCATCCTGATTGTCGATGACGAAGCGCTCACCGTGCGCACTATTGGGCGCGCCTTGGAGGGCGAGGGCTTCGAAGTTTTTCTGGCCATGAGCGGTGAAGAAGCGCTGACCACGCTCGCCGAGGAAAAGCCTGACCTGGCCCTGCTCGACGTCGTACTGCCCGGCATCAATGGTATCGAAGTGTTGCGTCAGTCCAAGAAGCTTTCCCCGTCCACCATCATCGTGATGATGAGCGCCTACCATGTGGTGGATCGTGTTGTGGAAGCCATGAAGCTCGGTGCCTATGACTATCTGATCAAGCCATTTCACATCGCCGACATGGTAAACACCATCCACCGCGCGACCGAAATGCTGGCGCTCCGCGTACGCGTTCACGACACGGTGCAAAGCGCCAAGGGGCGTTACGATTTTGGCCGCGTGGTAACCGAAAGTCCGCTGATGCGCGATGTGCTGGAGATGGCGCGTCGGGCAGCGGAGAGCGACCATACCACTGTCCTCATCCAAGGCGAGAGCGGAACCGGCAAGGAAGTACTGGCCAAGGCTATTCATTACAATAGCTCGCGCGCCCAGGCGCCGCTCATCAGCCTGAACTGTGCCGCCCTGCCTGATACCTTGCTGGAGAGTGAACTCTTCGGCTACGAACAGGGCGCCTTCACCGACGCGCGGCGCCGCAAAGAAGGTCTCATCGAAAAGGCCTCAGGCGGTACGCTTTTCCTCGATGAGATCGGCAACACTTCGTTCAGCTTGCAGGCGAAGTTATTGCGCGTATTGGAAGAGGGAACTTTCATGCGGCTTGGGCGGCACCAAGCCGGTGCAGGTAGATGTTCGGATCATCACCGCGACCAACAAAGTATTGAAGGAAATGGTCAACAAAGGCGAGTTCCGCGAGGACCTGTACTATCGCCTGAACGTGCTGCCGCTGTTTATTCCGCCATTGCGCGAGCGCCGCGAAGACATTCTGCCGCTTGCCCTCGACATCATGCAGCATTTCAACGACGAACTGAAGAAAAGCTTCGTGGGCTTTACGCCAGCGGCCGCGGAGTTACTACAGCGGTATCCCTGGCCGGGAAACATTCGCGAGTTGCGCAACGTGATCGAGCGCACCATGATCCTTTGCCAGGGCAACGAGATCGACGAAGAAAACTTGCCGGAAGAGGTGCGCGATTACCACGAAGAGCCTGCGCATGAAGAGATGTCGTCGTTCGAAGTCTCCCCCACAGGCGATCAGTTTGTCAGCCTACGCGAGCTCGAGGACCGTTACATCCACGAAGTCCTCAACGCCACCGGTCAGAACAAGACCCATGCCGCACGCATCCTCGGCATCCATCCTACCTCGCTGTTGCGGCGCCTGAAGAAGACTCCAGAGCTGGTTTAGCTCGTTTAGGGTGTACTAACGCTTCACAATAGTACTGTGTTGCGTTAGCATTCTGCAGCAATGATAGCTAGTTTTCGGGATGCAGAGACAGAAAACTTGTGGCGCTCGGGCAGGAGTCGCCGATTAACTGCCGACCTGCACCGCAGGGCATTCAAGAAGCTCGCCATCCTGAATGCGGCGGTTATGCTTGACAACTTAAGCGTACCGCCAGGGAATCGTCTGGAAGCCCTTCGTGGTGACCGCGCAGGGCAGCATGCCATTCGAATCAACGACCAGTACAGAATCTGTTTTGTGTGGCGCGAGGGCAATGCCTTTGATGTTGAAGTGGGTGGATTACCACTAGGAGCGAGGAGGGCAGATATGGCCAAGGCAAGAAACAAGGCTTTTGCAGTACACGCGGGTGAGATTCTTAAGACCGAGTTCATGGATCCCATGGGCATCACCGCCTATGAGTTAGCTAAGACACTGAACTTTCCCGGCATTTACGAAGTTGTGCGAGGAAAGCGGTCGATCAGCGCCGACACAGCAATTCGACTGGGAAAATATTTTGGCCTGCCCGCGCAGTTCTGGCTCAACCTGCAGAACGACTACGATCTGAGGCTGGCGGAAGGCAGCGGCGCCGGGAAAGGAATCCGCCCGCGAAAGATCGACCAGCAGACCTCACTCACTGGGACACGCTGATGGACCTCCGCTATCGACCACGGCCTTTGCAGTACTGCAAAATGCGACGGTTACCTGCATAACGCAGTGGTCAAGCCTTCCACAATTGGCACGAAACTTCTAACCCCTTTGCCAACACAGCCTCTTTCGGGAATAGAGTTGCCCTCCACGTGCACCAGCAAGAGTGGAGCACGATGCCGTAAGGCGTTGGTGGTTAGTGGATAGTGGGTAGTTCCAGTTCTATACCGAATTGACTGTCCACTAGCCACTGGCCACTGGTCCAAGGAGGCTTTATGTCGATCCTATTTGTCCTGCTTACATTTCTACTGATTCTGACCGTCATGTATTTCCGTCGTCCGCAAGAGGCGGCGGCGACTTTGCAAGTGGCGCCGGCGAAGAAACTGAATGCGCCAGCTATGTTGAAGCACAGTGGATTCGATGTCCCCGAGGGCTATGCTTTCCATCCTGGCCACACCTGGGTCTCGGACGAAGGCCGGCAAAACGCCCGCGTTGGCATCGATGCCTTCGCTGGCAATCTGTTTGGCAAGATTGACTCCATCGAGACCGCCGACCTGAACCGCTGGGTGCGGCAAGGGCAGAAGTTATGCACGGTGATGCGCGAGGGGCAGAGTATCGACATGTTGTCGCCCGTCGAAGGCGTGCTGGTTTCGGTCAATCATGAAGTGCTGAAGAACCCCAACCTCATCGTGGACGACCCTTACAAGAATGGCTGGCTATGCGTAGTCAAAGCCCCCGAACTCTCCGTCAACCTGAAAAACTTGTTGCAGGGACCGATCGTTCCGGCATGGATGCAGAACAGCCTGGCGCGTATGGGTGTAATGCTGCAACAGCTTAATCCCGCACTGGCACAAGATGGCGGTCTGCCAATCAAGGGCCTGCTGTTCCAGGTGGATGCCAGCACCCAGGCGCAGTTGACCAAGGAATTTTTTCTGACGTAGCGCTGGTCGAAAAAAGACAACGGAGAATCTCATGCCAAGACAAAAAGCAATGTTGATCGATATCAAGCGCTGCATCGGATGCCTGAGCTGCGAGACCGCCTGCAAACAGCTCCACGGGTTCGGCACGGACCCCGAGCCAACACTTTCCGACACCTCCTTCACCGTGATCGAGACCCGCGGCGACAAGTTCGTGCGTAAAGTCTGTATGCACTGCGACGATCCGGCCTGCGCATCGGCTTGCCCCGTCGCCGCCATCAGCAAAACTCCGCTGGGCCCTGTGGTGTACAACGCCGACAAATGCATTGGTTGCCGTTATTGCATGCTGGCGTGCCCCTATCAGGTGCCGCGTTATCAGTGGACCAAGCTGGCGCCATTCGTCAAGAAGTGCGATATGTGCTCAGACCGCATCAAGGCCGGCAAATCCACGGCTTGTGCCGAAGCCTGCCCAACCCAGGCGACCATCTTCGGCGATCGCGATAGCTTGATTGCCGAAGCCTGGAGCCGCATTCGCAGCGACGCGTCGTACGTGCCGACAATCTACGGCCTCGAAGAGCTTGGCGGAGGCAGCGTGTTGTTTGTCTCCGATGTTCCCTTCGAGAAACTCGGATTCAAGCCGGCTCCCACCGGCAATCAGCCGATGCCCACTCTTACCGCCAGCGCTTTGGGCGATTCGCCCAAGGTGGTAATCATGGGCGGCACCATTCTCTCGGCGCTGTATTGGGTTACGCGACGGCGGCGCGAAGTTGCGCTCGCTGAGGCCGAAGAGAAAGCCACCATCAACCGGATCAAAGGGGAAAGGAGCTAGCCATGATTGCGCGAATCAAATCGGAAATAACTTTATGGCGCGTCATTGTTGCAATCATATTTACTACCGGTCTTTATGCGACGTATGTTCGGTTCTTCGAGGGATTCAGGGCCAGCACGAACCTGAGCGACCAGATGCCGTGGGGCTTGTGGGTCGGCCTGGGCACGCTCTGCGGTGTCGGACTCTCCGCCGCAGGCTTCGGCATCAGCGCCGCCGTCTATCTGCTCGGCATGGAGCGGTATCGCCCCATTCTGCGTGCCTCAATTCTGATTTCATTTCTGGGTTACGTCACCGTCATGGTCGGCTACCTTTACGAGATTGGGCTGCCGTGGCGCTTCTGGCACCCCATCGTGATGTGGAACCATCGCTCAGTCCTGTTCGATGTGTGCGTCTGCATCATGACCTACATGACGGTGCTGACCTTCGAGTTCGCTCCCGCCGTAATTGAGAAGCTGCCGTGGAAGGCATTTCGCGAGACAGTGCTGCGCTATCACCACAAGATTCTTATCGCCGTCGTGTTGGCGGGAGTGCTTTTGTCGTCGATGCACCAATCCTATCTGGGCGGCCTGTTCCTGATCGCTCGCGGCAAGATCCATCCGCTGTGGTACTCGCAGTACATGCACGCGTTGTTCTATCTGTCCGCGATTCCCGCCGGACTGGCGCTGACCGTGATGGCAATCTACCTGTGCATGCGTTCGCTGAAGGTCCGCGTGGATTTCAGCATCCTCAGCGATTGCGGCCGGATGATTCAACTCCTGCTCATCGTATATGCCTTCTTTAAGGCACTCGATCTGACGGCGAACCAGGCTTGGGGCTATGCCTTCCAACGCACCAGCGAGGCGGGATACTTCTGGCTCGAGGTTGTGCTGTTCCTGGCAATTCCTATCTTCCTCTTGAGCTATAACAGCGTGCGCTCGAATCCCGAGCGGCTCTATTGGACCTCTGCCGTTGTGGTCGCGGGATTCATGGTGGACCGGCTAAACGTCTCGATCAATTCCTTACAGTCGGCCATGGGAACGCACTACGTGCCCAAGTGGACGGAGTTGGCATCGAGCGTTCTGGTTATCGCCGCCGGCGTTCTCGCATTCCGATACGCCGTGATCTACCTCGACATCCTTCCCAAGGTCACGACCAAACCATCAACCCGCTGGATCTCGAATGGAGGTCTGGCCGCGCAAGCGTGAGAGAGCAGGGCTTAGCGGTTAGTGGATAGACCGTAAATCTTGGAATTGTCATTACGAGTGTAGCGAGGAATCTGCTGTTGTTGGCACCGGAATGAGGGCCGGAGGACAACAGCAGATCCCTCGCAGCCTCAAGGCCGTTCGTGATGACAACACAAAACCTCGGCCATCCCTACCTTCCCCTCGCCACGATCAGCGTCATGTCGTCGGCTTGCTCGTCGGGACTGAATCGCTGTACCTCGCCAAGAATGCCCTCCATGATTTCGTCGGCGGATTCCTGCCGCAACTTCCTAGTTACGGCGATCAATCGCTCTTCGCCGAACTCCTCGCTATCGCTCTGGTCTCTCTCGCCCGCCTCAGAAACGCCGTCGGTGTAAATCACCAGCACATCCCCGGGCGCCAGTTGCTTCTCCGCCACAGTACAATCCCATTCTTCGAATAATCCCAACACGGTTGCGTTGGCATTCAGTCGCTCCAGTTCGCCGGTCGCCCGCAAAAGCATTGGCGGATTGTGTCCGCAGTTGACGTAACGCAGGCGCCGTGTCTCGTCGTCATACACCGCAAAGAATGTGGTCGCATAATTATTGCTTTCCGTGTTCTTGAAGAACAGGTAGTTGACCGAACGCAGCAAACGGGGGATATCTTCTAACGCCAGAGCATATTGACCGCGCAAGTTAGCCTGCAGGTTGGCCATCAGCAGTGCAGCCGACATTCCTTTGCCCGAGATGTCGGCCAGTACCAGACCGAGGCGGCCCGAGCCTAGATCGAGAAAGTCGTAGTAGTCACCGCCCACGGCGCGCGTCTGTATACATTTGCCGGCGCACTCCAATGTCGCCAGCGACGGTGCCTGCTGGGGAAGTAGACGGCTTTGCACCTGACGCGCATACTGCATTTCCTGCTCGCTGCGGCGCTCCATTTCCATGGTCGCAGCCATCTTCTCGGCCAGCGTGATGCTGCGCATGGCGATACCGGCCTGGCTGGCCACGGAAGCCAGCAAACGTTTGTCGCTGGTGGAGTACGATTCTTCCGAAAGCCGCGGGCCAAGCACGGCTACACCTTGTAACTGCCCTTCACTCGAGCCGCGAATTGGCACCAGGCACTCGGGCTGCAGCGGCTGCAGCTGCGTTCCATGCATGGCCTCTGGGAGCAACTCCAACGGCTCGCTGCGGTCTGCCAGTTCGTCAAGCCCAGTCCCGTTAGCTGCCAGAGTCATCGCCTCCACTGGAGGCGCTCCCGCGTATGCTCGCAATTGTCCGTTGCTAGCATCGAGGTACACATACATCGAGCTCGGATGCAGCGCATCTTGAATCTGGTCATGCAACAGCGCAGCCAAACCCTCGCGGCTACTGACCGTAAGCGTTTTCGCGGCCAGGTTCTCCAGAAT
The DNA here is from genome assembly GCA_963721155.1 of uncultured Acidobacteriaceae bacterium. Taxonomy (GTDB): domain Bacteria; phylum Acidobacteriota; class Terriglobia; order Terriglobales; family Acidobacteriaceae; genus Bog-257. The sequence continues at coordinate 413,879 of CAVRID010000018.1, forward strand.
CTGTTGTGCGTCGTAGGAGCTGCGGAAAAAGGCGCGATCCAGCCGGGTCCGCACTCGCCGATGAACCTGGGTTGCGCCGGAGACTAGTAGCACACCGAAGGTGGCTCCCACCGGAATGGCCGCCTTCGATCCGGACGAGAAATGGCGCGAGAACGCCTGCCCGAACCAGATCGTCAGTCCTACCGAGATCGCAAGGATGAGAATCACGAATCCGCGCTCCACCACAAAATATCTGGCGCTGCGCTTCAGTAGCACCGGCACATCCATGACGCGATGCTTTACCACCGCGTAGGCAAACGACAGGGGAAACAGAAAAAGCAGAAAAACTTTGACAGAAGTTCACCCAAAAGGAAAGTTCGGAATGGAAAACCTCCTGCAGCAGCCCGATGACCACGGCGGGTGTGACGCCGACAATGGTTCCCCAGGAAATCACTTTCAGCTTGCGCCGGTCGTCCACGCTGGACACGGTGAACAGGTTGCACAGAAGGGAGATGAGTCCCAGAAGAACGGAACCGTAAGCGACGACGAGGTGGGCGTTCTGAGTGGCCTGAGGAGACAGTACCGCGAGCAAAAATGGGTAAGGGGAGCGAGTTGCCTTGTTGATAACCTCCAAGACCCAGGCAAAGCGCCCATCACCGGCAGCACCCACTTCAGCCAGGGAACTTGGCGATCAATGGGCGAGCGCGTGGGAAAAACGGCGAAGAAGAAGTAGAACAATCCGGGGAGGACGCTATTGCCAGACGGTCCGGAAGATGAGCAGAAAGGAGCCGCAAGATGAGTGGCACAGCGGCGAATTCGCTGGGCGAGTCCGCAGCCGTGACGAAGCTGGCTAGTACCAGCGCCAGCAGCCAGGCATTGCGGTCCTCCACGCGCAGAAACAGGACAGCCAATCCCACGACCAGGAAGATCAGGGGATACGAGTCCAGGATTTGGTCCGCTATGGAGCGAACCAGAGTCTTGATGTCGCCGATGCCTTCTACCGCGCGAAACACCGGCGTAATCACCAAGGGCTGCGCTTGCCCAGGCCGCTGCACGGTCAGAGACTACGGATTCTCCAGGATGCGATCGTAGCCAGATGCGATACAACAATTCGCGGCAGGCCAACGCCGAATTCGCACTGCTCCCGTTAATCCCAACAATGCGGTCCTTCGCCTTCAGCCCGGCCTTTTCCGCCGGGCTGTTTTTGTGGACGTTGCCAATCTCGATTCCGGCGGCGGAGTACGACTCGTCAATCCCGATTTCGACCTGTGGTATGCGGCGAACGCAGTACATCCACGCAGCGCTGTACAACACGGTGGTGGCCGCCAGCAAAAGCGCGGCGCCCAGCAGCACCGGCCGGTACTTGTGCGACCGGGTGGAGGGCGGTGCCAGTGCGGATTGAGCTACGGCAGCAGGCATATTCGGGCGAAAACCAAGAATAGTGTAGCCCATCCCGCAGGCCGGATTGTGCATCTCGATTAGAAGACACGAGGAGGAATCGATGCCAGATAAAGAAACCTTGGAGCGGGCCCAGGAAGATGCGCGCGAGGGAAAATCGCCCAGCACCCAGGCCGGCGAATTCGTGAAAGAGGAAATGGATCATATCCGCGAAGGCAAGCATGGCGCCGCCAACACTAAGCAGGCGATTGCTATCGGCCTGTCGAAGGCCAGGCGTGCCGGAGTGAATCTGCCTCCGCCGGGGGAGGGGAAGACCTTGGAGGCGACGCGAGAGAAGGCACAGCGCGATGTGCACAAAGGTCAGTCATCCACAAGAAAGAAAACATCCGCCAAACGCTCGCGAGCGATCAGTGGGGTGTTGAAGCGAGAAGGCCATTCGGCGGCGTCGCGCGCGGCATTGTCGAAGCAAGCCAAGACCTCGGCCCGAACCCGGGGAAGCGCTGCTCGGAAGGCCTCGGCCAAGAAGGCGGCGAGGACCAGAGCGGCGGAGGGACGTCAGTCGACGGGCCGCAAGCAACCGGTCCGCGGAGCAGCCAAGAAGCGCCAGAGACAAGCTGCTTAGTTGGGTGATTTTGACCCGGTGTCGTCCCTACAGCCCCATCGGGAGGCTCCGATTGAACTCCGGGAGCTTCCCTCTTGCCTGAGTGAGCCGAAGAACCAGAAGATATTGAAATCGCGGTGGTACGCTCGCCTATGAGCTCCCGCAAAGTTGTATCCATTCCAGCGACAAATCTCTGTTAGGCCCAGCAATTGCGAGTAAAATGAGAACATTCGCTTAAGGATGGCGTTGTTCACCGGATTCATCCGGCGGAAATAATACGGGTAATAGCTCCTCATGCCACAAATTGGAAGTTTTGCACTGTTGCTGGCGTTGGCGCTGGCCGCCTATTCGTTTGTCGCCGGATCGCTCGCGCTCTATCGCAAAGATGATCGCCTGGGCGAAACCGCCCGCCGTGCTGGCATCGCCTGCTGGGCAGCGGTAACGGTGGCCGCGGTGGCGCTCGTGATAGCCGCTCTTGGCAATGACTTTTCCGTCGCCTATATTCTTCATCACAGCAATCGCGACCTGCCAATTGCCTACAAGTTCGCCGCGCTATGGTCGGGCCAGGAAGGGTCGCTGCTGTTCTGGGCATGGCTGCTTTCGACCTACGCCCTAGTGCTGCGGCTGCGCTACAAAGTTGATCCGCAATTGACGGCGCATGCTTCGGCGATCATCGCTGCTGTGCAGGTGTTCTTCCTGTTGCTGGTGAACTTCGCGGCTCATCCATTCGGTCTGGTCAGCGGACAAATCCCCCCCGATGGCAACGGCCTCAATCCGCTGCTGCAGTATCCCGAGATGGTCATCCATCCGCCGATGCTCTATCTCGGCTATGTTGGCGTGACCGTGCCCTTCGCGTTTGCGCTGGGCGCGCTCATCATGAAGTATCCCGGCGAGAAGTGGATTCACATCACTCGCCGCTGGACGATGGTCGCGTGGCTGTTCCTCACTTGCGGCATCTTTCTCGGGGCGCACTGGGCCTACGCGGTCCTGGGTTGGGGCGGCTACTGGGGATGGGATCCGGTGGAGAACGCATCGATCCTGCCGTTCCTCACCATGACCGCCTTTCTGCATTCCGTCATGATGCAGGAGAAGCGCGGCATGATGAAGATGTGGAACATGTGGCTCATCTTCACCACCTTTCTGCTGGCCATCTTCGGAACGTTCCTCACGCGCAGCGGCGTGGTGAGTTCGGTGCACGCCTTCGCGCAATCGGGCATTGGCATTTGGTTCGTGTGGTTCTTAGCGTTGGCATTCGCCACCTGCGTGTTCTTCTTCGTGCGCAACCGCGAGACGCTGAAAAGCGAGCACCGGCTGGAGTCGCTGGTCTCGCGCGAATCCAGTTTCCTGTTCAACAATCTGGTGCTGCTGGTGGCGTGCTTTGCGGTATTGTGGGGCACGCTGTTCCCGGTGCTGTCAGAGTGGGTCACCGGTTCCAAGGTCACAGTCGGCCCGCCGTTCTTCAATCGGGTCAACGTTCCAATTGGGCTGTTCCTGATCTTCCTCACCGGAGTGGGTCCGCTGCTGGCCTGGCGCAAGACTTCGCTCGACAGCCTGAAGCGTAACTTGCTGTGGCCCGCAGTTCTCGCAGCGGCGACCGCAATCGTGCTCATCATCGGCGGCATGCGTCCCTGGGAAGACTCTTCTTACTTCTACTCGCTGGTGGCGATCTCACTGTCGGTGCTGGTGGCGGCAACGGTAGTGGGCGAGTTCTGGCGAGGTGGCCGCGTCATCGCGCGCCAGACGGGGAAAAACATTCTCGAAGGCATGGTGACCATCACGCGCCGCAACACGCGGCGTTACGGCGGATACCTCGTGCACTTCGGATTCGTCGTCATCATGATCGGCTTCGCCGGTCTGCCCTTCAACCTGGACAAAGAACAGGAGATGGGCTTCGGTGACAAGATGCAGATTGGCTCCTTCACGCTGGTGTGCGATTCCTACACGCAGGATGACAAGCCAAACTACTCCAGCGAGTGGGCCGTTATCGACGTTTACCGTCACGGCAAGAAGATCGACACCATGTATCCCGAGCGCCGCTTTTATAAGGCGAGCGAGCAGACGTCAACCATAGTCGCCAATCGCTCGCGACCCAGCGCCGACTTGTACCTGGTTTACACAGGGCGCAACCAGGACACCGGCAAGCCGATCATCAAAGCCCACGTGAATCCGCTGGTGATGTGGATCTGGTCGGGCGTGATTATCGTGATCATTGGGACGTTGATTGCGCTGTTTCCAAACGTGAAGCCGGCGAAGGTCATGGTAAAGGAGAAGGAACGTGCGGCGTTAGAGGCAGCGAGAGGCCGTGCCGTAAGGGTGAGTTGAGATTAGTATGGCGAACGCATAATGAAGGTCCGTGATCTCATCAAACTTATTGAGGGCGATGGCTGGCGTCAGAGCGGACAAAGAGGAAGTCATCGGCAGTACAAGCATCATGGAAAGAGTGGCAAGGTAACGGTCTCGGGCGCGCCGTCAGACGACGTCCATCCGAAGACCTTGTCCAGTGTGTTGAAGCAGGCGGGCCTAAAAAAGAACTGAAGAGGGTTTCTCCGTGGTGACGAGAAGGAAATTTCTGGCCGTATACGAAGTTGGGAAAAACAATCTGAGTGGATTCGTGCCAGACGTGCCTGGAGTAATTTCGACGGCTGGAACACTCGAACAGATGCGCCAGGCAATGCGGGAGGCGGTCGAGTTTCATTTGGAGGCTCTGGCGGCCGACGGTGATCCAATTCCCGAACCTGTCACGACAAGCGTGGACTTCGCCGAAGAAGATCCCGAACACGGGGTTCTCTCATGCATTGTGGAGTGGCTGGAGTTGAGCGTCCCGCAATATCACGCGGTTGCGTAAGACAGGTTCCTCGACGCGGCTGCGCAAAAACGGTGCGGGTTCGCTCAGATTGGCAAAGTATTGGTGATGAAAACTCGTTCTCGTTATAGCGATCCTTCGACTCGCAACGCTCGCTCAGGATTTCGGCTGGCGGCTCAGACGCCGCCAAAGCGCCTCAACTTGAAGCTCTCAACTCGAAACTCGAAACTTCGCATCGTGCAGCTCCTGCTAGTTGGACTGCTGATCATCGCTTGCGTGGGCGCTGGCGACGACGCTCGTTTCAACAAGCTCGGACACGGCCTGATGTGCATGTGCGGCTGCAACCAGGTCCTGCTGGAGTGCAACCATGTTGGCTGCACCTACTCGGAGCGCATGCGTAACGAACTGATTGCCGGCATCGAGCGTGGCGATAGCGATTCTCTCGTGCTGCAGAGCTTCGTGCAGAAGTACGGCAATACCGTGCTATCTGCGCCTACCACTACGGGCTTCAATCGTGTCGCGTGGATCATGCCGTTCGCGGTTTTTGCCGCGGCGCTGGCGCTGACCATATTGCTGGTGCGGCTGTGGAAGTCGCGCACCATCGCGCATCCGGTGCCCCCTCCCAATCTCGATGCCGCTGAACTCGACGAGCTTCGCAAGAAGGCCCGTCAGGAGACCGATTACTGATGTATGCACTGATTGTCATTGCCGATGCCGGACAGGAAACCGCCTTCCTCATGTTTGGTTGCGCGCTGTTTGCCGCGCTTCTGTTCTTCTACGTTTTCTATCAGCCCGGTGATGTCGAATCCGGGGAAGAGAAAACCCGCCTGATGTACCTGCAGGAACGCAAAGAGGCGACCTACGAGAATCTGCGTGATCTCAGCTTTGAGTTCAAGGCCGGCAAGTTGAGCGACTCCGATTACGGAGTGCAGCGCGCTTCGTTAGAGGACGAAGCGGCCGCCATCCTCGCCGAGATGGAGAGCATCGAGAAAACGCGCGCTGTAGTCCGCCGTGGAATCAGGGGTCTGGGTAGCAACCCGACGAATGGGGGGCGGGCGTGAGATCGTTGGATGGCCTCTTGCCAGGAACAAACACTAATATCAGCGCCGGAGGCGCGACAGAGCTTAACCCAGCGCTTCAGCGCTGGGTCAGGGTTCCTCATCGACACGAGTCCCGTAGGAACGGCACTCCAACGCTTCATTCATCGAGAGGCCTTTATTGGGTCAACCGCTGCCGTGCCTACGGCACTCGAGTTCTTTTTAATCCCAACCCAGCGCTGAAGCGCTGGGCTAAGCTCTTCCGCCCCGTTCCGGGGCTGGTGCGCCTAAATTCCGAGGGTTCTTGCGTTCCCGCTGAATTTTCGTCAATGCTTACAAAAACTCATGGACCGCTTGCTGCTTGTCTCCTCCTGCTTTTGCTCACCTCCTTCGCCGCCGCCCAGAACATCACCGGTACCGTGACCAACGCCACCACGGGCAACCCCTCCGCCGGCGACGAAGTCACGCTCCTCTCGCTCTCGCAAGGCATGCAGGAAGTCGGAAGCACCAAATCCGACGCGCATGGCCACTTCTCTCTGGCCGCTCCTGCCGATGATCGTGCGCCGCACATGGTGCGTGTCACGCACGACGGCGTCAACTATTTCCCGCCAACTGGCCCGTTGATGCCGGGCACCACCACGGCCGAGCTTACGGTGTACGATTCTGCGAAGAAAGTGGATGGCCTCAGCCAGACCGTCGAAGTCGACCGCTACCAAAGCGATGGCAAACAGCTAGCCGGAATTGCGCTTTATGCGATCCGCAACCAATCGCAACCACCGCGCACGGTCGCTGACGACAAGCGCACGTTTGAATTCGTTTTGCCTGACGGCGCTGAACTGGAATCGGCTCAAGCCAAAGGTCCCGGCGGGCAGCCCATCGCTGTCGAAACGGTACCGGGCTCACAGAAGAACTACTACTCATTCAACTATCCTTTGCGCCCGGGTGAGACGCAGTTCCAGGTGTCGTATCACATGCCCTACAGCGGCGAGGCCAGCATCTCGCCTAAGCCGCTTGGCGAAGTACAGCACTTCGTTGTGATGACGCCCAAGGGCATGACGTTTACGCCCAAGAATCCGCAACAGTTTCAGTCGATGCCCGATGAGACGGGAGCCGGGATCATGGTGGTCACCAACGTCAAGCCCGGGCAAGACCTCAGCTTCCGGGTTGGGGGCACAGGCGAGTTTCAGGCTGAAGGTCAGCAGGGCGCGCAGTCCACGGGGCGAGGCGATGCCAGCGGAGGCGGGGCCATGGGCGGGTCGCAAGCCGCTGCCAATGACAATCGTCCCGGCGGTGGACTGGGCGCTCCCATCGACGTACCCGATCCCTTGCACGAATACCGTGCTTATATCCTCGGGGCGTTCGCGCTAGTGCTGGTTATGGGCGGCGCGTACGTAGTTTCGAAATCCAATGTCCATCCGCATCCCGCCCCTGCCACAGCGGGACCAATGGGTCGCGTTGCAGTGGATGCTGGAGCGGCAGCCGCCGATTTCGCCGACTTGATGGAGCCATCGGCGCCGGTTCGCGATCGAAATGCGTTGCTGCTTGAAGCGATGAAGGAAGAACTCTTCCAACTGGAGATTGATCGCCAGCAAGGGAAGATCAGTCCCGAGGAGTACTCCAAGGGCAAGGCCGCGCTCGATGAAACCATCAGGCGCGCTCTGGCGCGCAACAAGTCAGGCTAAATTTTGACCACAGAGACACGAGAGGAACAGAGGGAAGGATTGATCGTGCACTCGCAGCCCGTAGGGCGAAACAATATTAGCCCAGGGCGTGAGAGTCTGTGTGAGAGCTCGCCTTGGCTTGGCGCGGTGGAATGAGTCGCGCAAGAAACGAGCCCCGCAGGCGGAGTGCCGGGAAAAGTGGAAAATAGATCTGAGTCCCCTTTAGGGACGGCACGGTACTCACACAGACTCGTGAGCCCTGGGTAATGGTTGTGAGAGAATAACGAGTCGCTTCAGGGACGGTACGGTTCTCACTCCTCTATCGCCGTCTTGGCGAATGTTTCCTGATCCTTCGCGACGTACCACTCTTTTCTATCGAGATCGGCAGCACTAATCCCAGCGGACAAACCTCACACCTGGGCTGCTGTTTCAGGCAATAGTGTTTGCCCACCTGCACCAACAACCCATGCATTTCGTTGTAAACCTGCGCCAGTCGGCTGCGTCCCGCAGTACTCATTATCGAAGCTTCATGAACTTCCGGACGCTCTTCTCGCAGTGGCCGCCGCGCCTCGACCGGTTCTTCGCGTTGCAGCGAACGTTCGACGAGCTTGCGGACCTCGTCATATTTGTCGCTGGTATTCACGGCGCCATGTCGGCTCAGGACGCGCCGCGCATAAGCATCCACCACGAAGATCTCGTGATGTCCTGCATATAGCAATATCCCATCGGCAGTCTCCGGCCCGATACCGTTCTGTGTCAGCAGTTCCGCTCGTAGCTGCTCAGTAGGAGTTGCGAACATCCGCTCCAACGATCCACCGTAGCGCGCGTCTAGAAACGCGACGAAGCTTTTCAACCGCTGCGCCTTCTGCCGAAAATATCCAGAGGATCGGACGAGCACTTCGAGCTTCGGCAGCGGCAGTTCGCGGATACCTTCGACGTTGAGCGCTTCGGCCGAACGCAGGCTGGTCATGGCGCGCTCGACATTGGTCCACGAAGTATTCTGGGCGAGAATCGCGCCGACGATCACTTCGAAGGGCGTTTCTGCCGGCCACCAATGCTGCCGCCCCCAGGCGCGTGACAGCTTGCGATAGATCGCACGCACCGTGGCTTCCGGCTTTCTGGCTGAACGAGGTTTCACTCCGGCGACGGCTTACCTTGCTTCAATTGTTGCTTCCATCCCAGAATCCGCGCCTTGTTGGCCTCGGCCTCGGCCTCCGGAACCATGCCTTTTCGCTGATACAACATGGAGAGGCTGGTGTGCGCCAGCACATCGTCCGGATCCAACTCGGCGATGCGATTGGCGACCGCGATTGCCTTGTCGAACTGCTCCGTGTCCTGGTAAACGCGCGCCAGACCGTGCATGGCGTCGAGAAACGATGGATCGGCAGCGATGGCGGCTTCATACTGGCCAATGGCTTCCTGGTGATGCCCTTCGGCATACAGATCGAGTGCTGCGTAGTAAAGGTCTTCCGCAGTTTGGCGGGTTTGGTCGTTGGTCATCCGGCCTTCAACAGCTCCGGCCTGAGTCTAGCAGGATGCGCCCTCGCCTGCGAAATCAGCGCCCAGGGTAACGGCCCGCATGCCGATATACTGATACAGCGATGCATTACATCCTGCGCTTCCTGTGGAACGCGACTCGTGGCCATCGGCTCGCCCCGTGGCGCAGTCCTTATTTGCGCTGGAGAATTGAGACTTACACCGGTATCAAGATGCAGAGCATCGGGTTTCTCGAATTTTTCGGATTCACGTGGCGCGAACGCGCTGAGCTGTTCCGCTTCTTGAAGTGGACGGGTGAAATGGAACGCTACGCCCGTGTAAAGCCGAAGAACCCGTAACGAACCGAATCACTTCAACTACTCCCAATCCTCGAGCGGCGTCACCGCGAAACGATGTCGCCAACGATCTTCGCCTTCCCTGCCATGTAGCCCAAAATACTTTCGTCCGTCATTTCGGCTGGCACAAGTTTAACCAGCGGCCTGCCGTCTTTGGTGATGACGACAGGTTCACCCGTGGCCCGCACTTCATTCATAACGGCGAGACAATGCGTTTTGAATTTTGCTGCGGGAATCTCCTTCATGGCGTTGTTCCAAATACTACTGACAGTCTAACCTCCAAACACCACCCCCACCGGCGTTCCCACTCCTGACGCCAGCTTCTCCGCCGCCGACGCCTGTCTCACCGCGATCTCTAAATAGCCTGAACTTCCTACAATGGCGAAGAACTCATCCTCGGCGCCTTCCGCGTAGGAATGGCACACACGCGTAATCGTTTCGCCCGCGATCAGGATGCTTACCGCCGGCGGCGTATTGTTAAACAATGCCGGCGCCTCCGGCTCACTGATATTGGTGATCAGGTTGCCAAACTTGTCCACCTTGAGCACGACGCCCCGCAAGCTATTTTCACCGATGCGCTCAACGATCGGTAAAGACAGTCGCACGTAGTCCGATATCTCTGGACCGAACTCCGACGGCGCAACTCCCTTGCTCAACCATCCGGCTACGGGCGAAAAGATGTCCCGGCCATGAAAGGTCTGGCTTACCGGCTGCAAAAAATAGCGTTCGGCGGTGACATGACGCACGGTGAATTTCGGTTCGCGCATCTCCACCAGCGAGAGCACTCCATTGTCAGGTGCGACAAAAACGTAGTCGTCGGTCTCCACAATGATGGGTCGGCGCGAGCCCCCGACGCCCGGATCGACCACCACGACGTGCACGGTGCGCGGCGGAAAGAATCGATACGTCTGTGCGATCGTCCACGCTCCATCGAACACGTCGTAGGAAGCGACGGCATGACAAACATCAACCAGGGTTGTTTCGGGATGGATGTTGAGCACCACGCCATGCATGATGCCAACAAAAGGGTCGTTCAAACCGAAGTCAGTAGTGAAGGTGACAATGCGCGTTTCGGACATGCACTGGCAAAGTATTCGTTGCTGATGCCAGAGTCAAGCGCGCCGACGCTTACCAGGTGCCCATGCGCAGCACCAACCCCGTCGTAAGTTGCAGCCCGTTCTGATAGTTGAAGCCGTTCAAATCTTGCGTCCAGGAATGTGAATACTCCAGGCTGGCGACGCGTAAAGCCAGTGCGTTATTGATCTTGTAGTCCACTCCGGTTGCAGCGGCGACGGCGAACCCGTTCGTCTCCCAATCCTTCGTGTACATGGGGTGAGTAGCGTAGAGGTTCCCCGCCTTTGGCCCCGCCGGCCCGAAAAGCGCGAGCTTCTCGTCCGGGTAGATCTTCTCCTGGGTAAGTTTGGCTCCCCCGACCAGGAACTGCGCGTGCGCGTTCCAGCGGCCCGCGGCTGCTGGCGTCCAGCGCGGTCCGATCATATAACTCAACGAATCGCCACTGAGATTGGTGGGAAGGTCCAGCAGCTTGCAACCGTTAACGTCGGCGACGATCTGCAAGTCGGAGGCAACGCGAAACGCGATCGAACTCCCGCCTCCAACACACGATCCTTTGGCGCCGCTTCCGAAGTACGTGCGAAAGTTGGGAGTCACGGTGAATTCAAAAGGCGCTACGCCGAGCGGGGGATTTACCGGGGTCTCGGCCGTTTCCCGCTCCAAGGCGGCCTTCGCCACTGCGGCTTCGGGGAACGGCTTAAATACTCCTGGCCGGTTATCACGATGCCAGGGAACCATACCGTTCATGGCGTTGGCCATCGAACGCGACGGGTTCAACCCTGAACGAAGCAGCAGCCGTAAGTACGGATTTCGATCGTGTTCTTCGAAGAGCGTTATGACATAACGGTCCAACGAGTCTTCCGCAAGTGTCCATCCCAGGCCAACTGTCGGCGTGATGACATGGTCCACAAACCCCTGTTGCGGAAACTGCGCTTGGACATGCCCGATGGAAGCTTCGCTGATCAAGCCGATTTCGAATTGCACGCTGTAAAGGTAAGAAAATGCCGCCCCGCGAAGCTTTGCCTTCCAGTATCGTCTGTTCTCCCCGAACACGACATCGCGGTAGGCGCGGTCACTATGTTGCCAGATGAATCCAGCCACAGCGCCCTGCATGGGGTGACCGACGTAGTTGACGAGGAACGGATCTCCGTCGGCCCATCCGTGGAGGTTGCCGGCCGAAGCTAGATATCCGGGCCAAAAAGGTGTGTCGAAAGCATCACGCGTTCCCCATTCGGTGGCGTACCGGAACGTGTGCTCAACAGTCAGAAATGCCAACGATCCTTCCGCCAGGTACCACCAGTCAATTCCGGTTTCGCGCTTGGCAGTCGGAGACACTGCCATGATGCCGATTCCCGACGCTGCCGCCGTTCCAGCCGAATCCGTTCGGACATCCAGGGAACTGGATGTTCGGCCAACTGGAGGCAGGGACATCTCGGAGGGAACCCGGAGGCCGCCGGTTACGGACGCCGCCGGCGTTTCCCCTAAATCAACCGGAACCGCCGGGGAACTGGATGACGGTTTGACGGATAGGGATATTTCGGACGTGTCGCGGGTATTTGCCGCGACTGCCTGCGCGCTCACATAGGAGATGCTGCCGGAGTACAACAAGGCCAGGCAAACGGCGAGAACGACTCGCCCGCTGGTCAACATCGTCATATTCAAGAAGCCTATGGATAGATTTCAGGGTTAATTATGAGTCCCTAGAATGCATCATTTAATTGGGTTTGGGAACTGGAAAAATTCATAGGTGCAACGATTTACGGCAGATTTTGGCTATTTTCGGAACCGCCATTTTCGGGACAAATAAAAAGCCACCCCGAAAGGTGGCTGTCACCCTAACCCTTTAGCCCTATCGTATGTCCACATCCCCAGAGCCGGTGGAAACTTCCACGTCCGGTCCGCCGCCGCGCACCGTCCCTTTTAACTCGTGATTGCCCATTGAGCCTTGTACGGTGATGGGCAAATCGGAGTGGACCGAGCCTGAACTAGTATGCACATCGAGGTTAAAGCCGCTGCCCGTTCCTACCGCCAGGCGGATCGATCCCGAACCTGTGTGCAGGTTCCAGGGACCTCCCACACTGCCGTCGGCGCTTAGATCACCACTTCCGCTATGTGCGCGCAGACTACCCTTGACGCCGCGCACGTGCGCTCCGCCCGAACCGGTCTGAACATCCACATCGCCCGAGCCGGTAAGTTCAGCCTCAATATCACCGCTGCCGGTATGCGCGTAAAACGGAGCCGCGACGTTTTCTGCCCGGATGCTCCCACTTCCAGTCTGCACATGCGAGCGTCCGCCGACGTCGCGCACCCGAATCTCGCCCGATCCGGTCTCGGCTTGCACCTCGGCGCGGACCCCTTCGACGCTAAGACTCCCTGAGCCGCTATGAGCTTGTACGGTGGTATCGGCGGGAACGGTTATCTCATAGCTGATGGAAACATGCCGGCGCACATCCTCAGGCAGGTTATAGCCGATGCGGATGCTGTTTCCGTTCTGTTGAATGGGCGGATTCGAGTCGACGGTGTGTATCGCACTCTCGCCGCTAGAGAACCAATCATTGCTGGCGCGCACCGTCCCGTGCACCACGACCTTGTCCGACCCGCCGGCCTTCACTGTGATATCGCCCGAGCCGGTGGTGATATCGAGGCTTGCGGTTCCGGAGACCGTCAGGGTGCGATCGAAGTGGCCTTCGGCGCGGGCATGTAACAACGCCGGAGCCAACAGGAGGGCAAGAAAAACGGCAGAGCAGTGTTTTTTCATATTGCCTCGCCGGGATATCGAAGCGACTGCGTTACAAGAAATTGGGCTGCCGTTGGTCGACAGCCCACGCGGGTTCTAGTCCACACTATTGCTGAAGAACAACCTGGTCGCCTGGTTTGAGACCCGAAAGCACCTCGGTCTTGGCTCCATTGGAGATTCCAATATTGATAGCAACCTTACGCATTCCATCCTTGCCCTTCGGATCGGGAACATCGACGGACGCCTTCTTGTCTTTGTCGTACATGATGGCGCCTTCGGGGATCATCAGAGTATTCTTGTGTTCGTCCAGAATGATCTCCGCGTTAGCGGTCATCTCGGCTTTCAATTCGCCGCCGGGATTGTTGATCGAGACCCGCACTTCGAACGTGGTGACGTTGTCCTTCTCGACGCCCATCGGCGAAATCTTGGTCACGTGGCCGGTGAAGGTCTTGTCCTTAAACGTCTCTACCCTTATGCGAGCCGGCTGCCCGAGATACACCTTCCCGATGTCGCTCTCATCCACCTTGCCCTTCACGTACACCTCGCTGGTGTCGCCTAGGGTCATCACCAGCGTCGCGCCCGAACCTAACACGAGAATAGAACTAACGGCATCGCCGACTTCCACGTCGCGAGACAGTACCACCCCGTCAATCGGCGCGGTGATGGTGGTATAGCTGAGCTGCTCTTCGAGTTGGTTCAGGCTGGCCTGGTCTTTCTTCACCTGCGCCTGGGCTTGCGCAACCTTCGCTTTGTTTACCGTGTACTGGGCCCGGGCAAGATCGCGCTTGTTGACGGCCATAATGTAGCTGCGTTGGGCGTCATCGAGGGTCGATTGCGACACCACCCCATCCTTTGACATTTCTTGGGCCCGCTCATATGCCCGCTGCAACGTAGGAATATCCACCCCTTGGGCATCCACTTCAGCGCGCTTCAGGTCGGCCTCGGCCCCTTTGAGGTTGGCGTCCGATGAGAGCAGTTGGGCCCGGCCCGAATTCACCTGCGCCTCGATCTCGACTTTGTCGAGCTGCGCCAGCACTTGGCCTTGTTTCACCCTGTCGCCCGTATCCACGTAGAGCTTCTCAACGATGCCGCTGGCCTTCGACTTGATCTCGACCTTGGTGATGGGAGTCACTTTGCCCGTCGCTACCACGCTTTTGGCAAGGTCGCCTTGTTCCACCTTCGCTAGTTTGGTGGGGTCAATCTTTGTGCCACCGCGCGTCGCCGCCACCGCTACAATCACTAACGCTAGGACGGCAACCGTCACGATCGAAATGATGATCCAGCGCTTCTTCTTATTCTTGCCGTTAGCCACTGCAACCTCCCTGAGCGGGCAGGATTCTGTTCTGTTGGTTGGTACGTGTGGAATCGGGATTAAGTTCCGTTGGACGACAGGAAACCAGACGAGGTTCGCCCCTGCCAGTGTTTAGACCGTTAGGGCAGCGAGTTGGGTAGCAAGAGTTCCCTAGAAAATGGCTGCAAGGCACCGGGCTCAACGGGGCTCTCACACCCTGCCCACGGGTCTCAGCGTGAGTGGAAGGATCTGCTTTTTTCTGCCACCGCTCAATTTCTCTATTTCTGCTCTCTCGGCATGTGTTGAAACAGCGCAAACACCGCTCCTTGCGGATCGGCAAGCACTGCGAACCGGCCGACATTCTCCATCGTGGTCGGAGACAAGTAGAACTTCGCTCCCAATGATTTGGCCTTCTCAGCCACGGCGTCGCAATTCGATGCATTGAAGTACGGCAACCAGTGCGCCGGAATGTTGGGCTGGCGATGCGACACTGGAGGTATCCCTCCAACGAAGTGCTCGCCATTTTTGATGTGCAGGTAGTTACGCTCGGGGTCTTCGTCGTCGCTCATGATCTGCCAGCCAAACAGGTCGCTGTAAAACTTGCCCGCGCGCTGCGGATCGGGCGTGCTCAGATCCGCCCAACACAGAGTGCCATCCACGTGAGCAATGCCGGTACCCTTGTTTTTCTTCGGCTCCCACGCGCAAAACACCGCTCCCGTGGGATCTTGCAGCACCGCCATCCGGCCGGCGTCGAAGACGTCGAAGGCATCCTTCAACACAGTGCCTCCAAGTTCCGCCGCCCGCTTGGCGGCGTCATCGGCACTGGCGACCATAATGTAGAGCGTCCAGTTTGGTGGCACGCCCTGCGCGCGCTGCTCTGGGAGCAAGGTATAGGCGGCCGCTGCGTCGCGGCCTTCCAGCCGAAAGATCGTGTAGTATGCGCTCGGCCCCATCGGCATGTCGTTGGGCGTCCATCCGAACAGCGACTGGTAGAAAGTTTTGGCGGCTGACTGGTCGGTGGTTCCCAACTCGATCCAGCAGAAAGAGCCTGGTGAATGCGACTCAATGTGTGACATGGGCGGAGAGTATACCCGCGGCAAAGGAGTGGTCAACCAAATGGACGCGGGTCGAGAGAAATGTAGAACCAGAACGGGAAAGTGCAGGGAAGTCGAGACCAGGATTTCAACCCTGGTCTCCAAAAACAATCCTTACGAAAATACCTCACCGGTCATGGCCGACAGTGTGCGTGAGGGAAGAGTGTTTTGCACCGGACGATTCGGCACGATCCTGTCCGCGCCACTCATCGACTTACGCGTAATGCGCAGCTTCAGAGCGCGTTCGATTGCGCGCAGTTCAGCCACCTCGGCGCCTGCTACCAGTGTGGAAGCGCGGCCGCGCAATCCCGCTCGACCCGTCCGGCCTACGCGATGGATGAAATCCTCGGGAATGGCGGGCAAATCATAGTTGATGACGTGCGCGATGTTCTGCACATCAATGCCGCGCGAGGCAACGTCGGTAGCCACTAGCACCTTGAAGCGGCCAGCGTCAAAACCCGCAAGCGCACCCGATCGCTGTGACTGGGTGCGGTCGCCGTGAATCATGGCAGCGGTGAAGCCGTCGCGCACCAGGCTCTTGGCCAGGCGCTCGGTGCCACGCTTGGTCCGGGCAAACACCAGAGTGCGTCCCTTCTCGGCGTACAGAAGCTGGCGTAGAACCTCGGACTTCTCGGACAGAGAAACTTCAAAGGCATGGAGCTCGACCGTGTCGGCCGGCTTCGAAATGGATCCCTGCGCAATGCGTACTGGACTGCGCATGTAGTCGTTCACCAGGCCAGCGACCGAGGCTTCCAACGTTGCCGAGAAGCACAGGGTCTGGCGATCGCGCGGGAGCACCGCCGCAATGCGGCGAATGGCCGGCAGAAAGCCCATGTCGAGCATGCGATCGGCTTCGTCGAGAACCAGAGTCTTGACCGCGTCCAAGCGCACCAGTCTGCGGCCCAGGAAATCTTCCAAACGGCCCGGGGTGGCTACGATGACCCGCGCTCCGGAGCGCAGGGCCTGAATCTGCGCCTTCTCGGCCAAGTCCGCCGATGACGAGGGCCGCAGGCGCAAGTTTCTTGTCGCGCAGCTTTTCGTACTGCTCGTGAACCTGCATGGCAAGTTCGCGCGTAGGCACCAGGATTAAGGCTTCAGGGTTGCGAGAAGTGGTCTGCAACAGGCGCTCGATCAAGGGCACCAGGAAGGCAAGGGTCTTGCCAGTGCCGGTTTGGGCCGTGGCCAGGACATCTCTGCCCGCAAGTGCGTGCGGGATCGCTTCCGCCTGAATGGCGGTTGGAGTAGTGAAATTAGCAAGCGCCAACTTCCGCTGAAGTTCAGCGGAAAGAAGCATTTCTGTAAATTGTGTCAATCGAATCTTACTTTCTGGAGGGGCGTCTCGCGATTGCATTTAGTTAGTGCATGCGATTCGCGAAGATACTTCGGATGCCGCTCAATAGTTTATTGGGCGCTCTAATCAAACGGAAGCAGGAAAGGCGGGAAATCAGATCAAGAATCGGATCGGACTGTCGCACCACAAGCGAACCGTGGCTAATAGCGTCTAAAAAGAGTGTACCACAGCTAATGCAATTCTGTTGGAGGAGCAGCGGCGAGGGCGGCCGCTGCCGCCAGGTTACTTTGCAAAGTCATGAAAATCAAAGCCTTGCGGCTGACCTTCCTCGTCGTGCGTGACCACCAGATCGGCCACCGGCGAGGTGGCGGGTGTTTCCGTGTCAATGTCGGATTGCTGCTTGCGCTGTTGCTTCTTCTGGGCCTTTTCGGCCTGTTTTTCCTGACGTGACCGCTCTTTTTGGCGTTTGGTAAAGGATGGACGCGAGTTTCCGGCCATACACGCTCCTTTTCAGCTCATTCAATCTGATCGTCGAAAGCTGCCTCCATCATACATGGTTGTTCGCACCCGCGAGCAATCGTCGGGATCGGGTCCTAAGCTGGTGTTGTTAACAGAAAATACCCGACAACCGGTTCAGAGTTGTCGGGTGCGATCTTCGACGGTGCACTTGTGTGCAGAAGCTTGCCGCAGGTCAGTTAACGCTGCGCCTTCAGCTTGCGGCGAAGCAGACCAGCCACGCCAAGTACGCCAGAGCCGAATAGAGCCAGGCTAGCAGGTTCCGGAGCCGGTGTATTCCAGCCAAAGAACTCCTGCCCAGTACCATCGGTGGGGGTGTAAATCACGATGTTCGAGAATTGCGATGGAGTGTCGAGAGCAGCTGCGCTGATTGCCGCGGCTGAATCGCCTTGGATAGTGGCTTGGTCCCCGGCACTGAGGGAACCCCAGCCACCACTACTTGTCACAGCGCCTTGCTCGAAGGTATACCAGATAGCCCAGTTGTCGTAGGTTGCGTTGCTAGGGTTGGTGCGGGCGTCTTCGAAAAGAAGTCCGGCTGCCATGTAGTACTGAACAGCTCCGTTTCCGCCTCCGTTAACGCTTCCGAAGAATAGGTTGCCCACGTTGGAAGCATTAATTGAAGCCATGTTCCGAACGTACGCATCCCAGCTGTCTCCGGGGTTGATTTGTCTGGTGAATGTGTCGCAAATCAAGGGATAGTTTCCGGTCCCGTTAATCTCGAATCCGTACGGGTAGGTGTAAATTCCCCCCAACGAGCCGCCTTCGGCGCCGATGAAGGTCAGGTGATAGACCGGTACTGCGCTGGCGGTGCTTACCGCAAGCATCAGACTAAAAAGCAACAAAATGCTGAGACTGCAAATCTTTTTCATCAATCTTCTCCTCGCTAGTCTGTCTTCATGGACGTGATGGTTGACCAAAACAACTCAAACCTTTAACCGCGCTGTCGCTCTCAATAGCCTGGCCTCGCCGGGTTCCGTGTTGCTTGCTCGCGCCAGCCACCAAGTATTCGACGGCCCCTTGTTGGACCTATAGCTGCGGCCTAATGTGCGAACTATAGGTCAGCGTCACTTAACGCGAAACCGTAAAACTATGGAGTGATCAATCCAAGAAATAGGGGGAGGCAGAATAGCTAGAGCAAAGCTGAAGGGGTTTTAGAAGGTGACGCTCTCTCAGTATCTCTGAGAATTTATCAATTAAGGCAGGCGTTCACACGACCCGACAAAAGATAATAGACAGTATACTGCGCGCACCATGCAAACTACGGGCACGTTAAGTAGATCTTACGGCGGATCACGTTATTGCGGCTGTCTACCCGACCCCATTTCACCGGCGCAACCTTAACGAGTGATCAACCCTTGGCGCCAAGGTGGGATTCGATCCAGCATCTTAAGTGCTACCGTGCTGTGGCACCTCAGATCTCAACAAGCCCGTCCAGCGCGGGTTTCTACAGACTGATCGCTTGCTATATCGCACGCGATCCACATCGGCTATAGCATACCCGCACTCAACGGGAACGAGGTAGAGACTTTCTTCTCTATTGTCCGCTTCGACTCGGAGGGTGGGCCACAGTCAGTCGTGGTTGCAGTACTAGGGCGATCCAGCAGGGAATCCGCAGCGTTCGTATGTAACTCGATCTTCATTCGAGAATAGGACTGGAAACGGAAGCACACAGCCTCAAACCAGTACAGCGTGCAACCGTAGCGGCCACGCCACACTTGTGTTTCGTCTGGTTTCTTCTAGCCAAGCCACGGATACTCTAGGTTCGGTATGGAACGAGCACTCCTGCGGGTTATTTGTATTCTGGGTCCAGCGCTAATGAGAAATAAGTGTCTGGGTGTTTGTGGCTCTACTCGATCGACCTGCGCGACTCTATAGTTGAATAAACCCAGGGGCAACTGGTAAGCACATGACAGATGCTAGTCTCAGCGACGCGTGCAGGCGGGAGGAACGGCGAGTTACAAATCGCTACCTAATCCAGGCAAACGCATGGTTTCAATGGCTGGAGTCAGATGGATCTCTGCATGAGGGCAATGGGGCAACCGGCGACATCAGCAGTCATGGGCTTTTAGTTCAGTGTGCAGCGTCGCCAGGGATCGGCGTCGCCATCGAAGTGGTTGTTAGGGTGGCACCTAGACAAGCGGGCGGTATCAGACTGCAGGTTCGTGGAAGAGGAAAAGTAGTTCGCCAGGTTGCCGATCAAGGTTTCGCGGCGGCGCTCGCGTTCCGTATCGAACGCTCGGAGCACTTAGCGGCTAGTCCGTGGGAGTGTGAGGCTGGTGTTGATTATGCAGACCCGTCAGAAGCCAGCGAATGCTTTGCGCCGAGAAGAGAAGGATGGTCCGATGTGAGCCAGGCTTAACCGTGAGATCGATCGATCAGCTGCTTCCGATCTGTGCGGTCCGACTGAACGGTGACTCTGGAGGACAATAACCGAGTAATCTATGGGCCCCGAAGACTGATATAGACCAATAGCTATCTCACTTCTAGCTTGATGACAAACTAAGATTAGGACCAGGAAGTGACGAGTTGATCTGCTCAAATTGCGCCTAATGCCTGTGCAGATTATCTCCGCCGTCTAGCCGACCTCAACCGGTACAGGTTAAGGAAAGGGTGCCTAGCACAACAAAAAATGGCCGAACAGAAAGTACTTGCTCCACAACAGGAAAACGAAGAGCGATTTCGGAAATTAATGGACTGCGCTCCGGTAATGATTTGGACCGCGGGCCGGGACAATCTAGCCAATTACTTCAATAAACCATGGCTGCAATTCACCGGACGACCTCTCGAGGAAGAGGTGGGAAACGGTTGGACCTCGAGAGTTCATCCCGAGGACCTGCCCCGCTGTCTGGGCGCCTATTGGAGCGCGTTCACCGCGCACAAGGAGTGCCGGGTGGAGTATCGGCATCGCCGCTTCGACAACCAGTACCGTTGGATTTCCGACCAGGCTATTCCGCGATTTAATGAGGCCGGCGAATTTGCCGGTTACATGGGCTTCTGCATCGACGTCACCGACCGCAAGAACAGTGAGGAGGCGGTGATGGAATTAAGCGGGCAGCTGATCAATGCGCAGGAGGCGGAACGGGCGCGACTTGCCAGGGAGTTGCATGACAATGTCGGACAGCGCGTCGCAATGCTTAGCATCGACGCTGAACTTATCAAGCAAGGGTTACCCTCCTCCCAGAAGGAACTGCGCCAACGACTCGAAAAGCTGTGCGGCCTAACCGCGGACTTATCCCGCGACATACGCCGGCTCTCCCATCAGTTACACTCCGCCATGTTAGACCATGTTGGGCTGCTGGCTGCGGTTCGAGACCTTTGTAAGCAGGTGGGGCAGCAGCATGGCATGGCCATTACGGTAGAAGATCGAAATGTGCCGGAGACCATTCCCCACAATATCTCCCTCTGCTTGTTCCGGGTGTTGCAGGAATCACTGAATAACCTCGTCAAGCACAGCGGAGCTTCGGAAGCTCGCGTCAGCTTGGAAGCTACCCACTCTGTCCTTCGTTTGAAGGTGTCGGACAAGGGGGTGGGTTTCGACCCCGATTCCAAAAAGTCCGGGCTGGGCTTGATCAGCATTAAGGAACGTCTTCGGCTGGTGGGCGGCAAGGCTTACTTCCGCTCATCTCCCAACAGCGGTACCGAAGTCACCGCGGAAGTCCCGCTGTTTAGCCCTTGCTGGTCCGTGCAGCCCAATCCCCAACCCGAAATAGGAGCCGCTTATGCGCAAGGCGCGAGTGCTGTTGGCCGATGATCATCAGATCCTGGTAGATGCATTGCAGAAAGTATTAGAGCCCCGGTTTGAAGTGGTGGGCAGGTTCGACAATGGACGCGAACTTCTGAAAGCCGCCGCCGCTCTTCAGCCCGACGTGATCGTGCTAGACATCGGCATGCCCTTGTTAAATGGATTGGATGCTTGTCGCCAGTTAAAGCGCCAAATGCCGCGCACAAAGTTCATCTTCTTGACCTTTCACGAGGAGCCCGGCCTGGTGATGGAGGCGTTCCGGGCAGGGGCGTCCGGCTATGTCATCAAAAGGTCAGCCGTCTCCGAGTTGACGGAAGCAATTGATCGGGTATTGCGCGGAGGTGGTACGTTTGTGAGTTCCGCGATCGCAGGCGATACGATGCAAAGCTTCGCGCGCAATCCCAAGCAAGCCGCGCCAGACGTGGAGCTGACCGCCCGACAGCGCGAGGTCCTTCAGCTTCTTGCCGAGGGTCGGGCGATGAAGGAAGTTGCCAGCATACTTGGCATTGCCGTGAGCACGGTTGCGGACCACAAATACCACACCATGGAGATGCTGCAACTCAAGAGCAATGCCGATTTATACAAGTACGCGATAGAGAATGGCATCGTCTCGTAATCCCGCCTTCCTCCGCGGGATTCCCATATCGGCGTCTCGCCCATTTCCGTACTGTGGCAGCTATTTTTGGCGGCGAGAAACCGTAAAAGTACTGGGTTCTGCCGGCCCGGAAAGCAGTACAATTCTGGCAATGAGCTTCCTGAACCAAGCCGGAGTGGAGCGACCACCCAAACGCCCTCAGGGTGAGTCCAACCAGCAACGCGAAACTCAAACGCGTCGATCCACGGTACTTATCGTTGACGACCACGTTGCGATGTTGGAGCGCGTGGAGGTTCTGCTGGCGCCAAAGTTCGACATCGTGGGCAAGTGTGCCAGCGGCGAAGTGGCTTTGCAGGAGGTCACCAAGCTGGAGCCGGATGTTGTCGTGCTGGACATTTCCATGCCGCCGGGTCTCAGCGGAATCGAGCTGGCAAGAATGATTCGCCAGCGCAGCGCAAAGCCGCGATTTGTGTACTTGACCAATCACGAGGATGCGGGTTTGGCGCTGGCTACACAAGAAGAGGGCGGTTATGCGTATGTGGTTAAGCGCTGCCTGGCCACCGATCTGGTAGCCGCTATTGAAGCCGTACGTCGAGGCGAAAATTTTGTGTCCGACCTGACCTCCTAGCGCGTATCTCGGAAAGGTTGCCTGTACCTTCATATTGCTCCCTGTTTTTGCAACGGGGGACGCTACGATGGCAGGCTTTCCTCGATTGAGTAAAACTTTCCTTCGGCATATCTGGAACCTGCTTAATAACCCCAGTGTTTTGTTGCCTGCGACATTTGGCATTGTCGTTGCAATATCTCCCTGCGGCGCCCGACATACTTTGCGTCGGATGCGCGCTTCGCTGAGTAGGAGAAATCCTTTATGACGGCTGCGATATCTGCAGGAGTGTACATGCAACAACGCCGTAGAGCGATTTTATGTTTGTGTCACGATACCACCATGCTTCAGCTTCGGCAGATGCTACTGGAGCGCTTTGGCTATAAAGTATGGCCTACCAGCTCGGTTGCGGATGTGACCCTGCTCGCCGAGAACATTTGTCCGGACATGCTGTTGATGGATAACAATTATCCTGGAGTCAACTCGGAGCAGGTGGCGCAACAAGTAAAAGACGTTTGTCCAAAAGTGATCGCGGTGGTGCTTTCGCCCTACTTTGCGGTGCACGATTCTTCGCGGACTGCCGTCGATCGGTTTGTTCCCAGGGACGAGGATCCGGATGCGCTGGCTGAACGAATCCAGGAACTCTTCGAAGAGAGAAGCCGAGGCAATGAACTCACCCTTCCCGTGAATTAGTAAATGACACCCTGACGGAACACCCAAACTTCAGGCGAGTAGAAGAAATTCTGCTCGCCTGTAATTTTTTTTGTATCGATTTCTGCCGCCTGTTAAGCTTCCGCGTTCGATGGCTCGCCTGTGGGCCGCATGCCTTGAGCACTCCTCCCGAGTGGCAATCTGCCGCAGGTGTTCTGACATCTAGCTCTCACGTTCCGTGGAGACAACGAATTGGTCTTGTCGCGAGTCGAAGCGAACGCAGAGCACATTGGGCTGGCAGCAGGCCTGGCAATCCTCCACATACTGCTGAAGCAAACCTGCTGATTCATCCACATCGATCGCGCTCCACTCTCCGCAATAGCTGCACTGAAAGTCGCATTGCATAACGAACGGTCCTACTGACAATTATCGACAGTAAACCCTGCTTCCTGAATCCGAACCTCAAAACAGGAATTGTCCCGATCCGACTCATCTCGCTTTGACGCCTCCGCCTTCGCCTTTTCTTCGTATCCCAATGTTGCCTCGAGGCTTACTCATGTCCGCTGACCCTTCTCATCAAAGTGGTACGAAAGCTGCATTTGTAGAAGCGTTGTTCGCGCTTTCTATCGGCGCTGATGTGAAGGGATCATGAGAATGTCTTCGGCTAATCCAAACTCTTGCTGCCCTCAACAAAAGAACATTGAACGGACTATCCTCCTGGTCGAGGACGAGACTCCGGTTCGCGAAGTGACGCGAGCGGTACTGGAACATGCAGGCTATCAGGTCCTGGAGTGCAACGGCCCGGAGGAAGGTATCCGCCTGGGCAATGAGTATCAGGGACGTATCGGGCTGTTGCTATCTGATGTGGTCATGCCGGGCATGAGCGGTCCTGAGCTGGCGCTGCGATTACGGAGGTTGCGGCCCGGCCTGATTACGATTTTTATGTCCGGCTATGCCGATCGCGATGTATTGCAGAACGTGCTGCGTGACAGCACGACTACCTATATTCCGAAGCCCTTCACCATTGAGGTTCTACTGGCGGGTGTGGCCAAAGCACTTCACACACCTCCGAGAGACAGTGCCCTCAGATCATCCAGTCTTACCGCTCGGTAGTGGGTTGGCAACAGGTTCATGAACGATGGTGCTGGGATGGCTAGTTTTCAGTTTCTGGAGAGCAGCTGCGGCTGCCTGAGGCATCGGTGGCGGCGACGGAATCGGGGCTGCCAGAATAATGACATCGACTCTACGATTGAGTTGACGGCTCTTCTCAGAGGCATTATCTGCGACCGGATGAAACTCAGCGTATCCCGCCGCCGAGAGGCGCTCCGGGGCAACTCCGTGTTTTTGAATTAGCGACTTCACCAGTTCCGTTGCGCGTGCTGTGGACAACTCCCAGTTCGATGCGAATTGAGCCGTGTGAATGGGGACTGTATCAGTGTGGCCCTCGATCCGCACTGCACAGTCATGCTCCTGCAGAATCCGGGCAACACGGGCGAAGGCGTCCTCGGCTTCCGGCTTCATCACGGCCGAGCCACTGTCGAAGAATCCCATCTCGCGCAGGCTTACCACCAAGCCATCATTGTCGGTTCGCAGGGCAACTTCATTCCGCTTGATCTCCTGAGCCAGGGCTTTTTCCAGCTCGGCACGCAGTGCTGTGAAATCCTCCTTCTTACGCTGGACTAGCTGCTGTCCCAGGCTTTCATTGGCTATTCGGGAAAACTCGGTTGCAGGGTCGGCTCCCGGGACGCGATTGGGTGGCGGAGGTTTTTGAGTCCCACCGCTAGGCTTGTGACTGTCGGCCTGAAAAATGCCGAGCTGTTCAAAAGCCGATTCTATGGCGACAGACAATTGCCCGGCCTTCTTGTGGTCCATTTGAGCGGACGCGTACATGACCACAAAAAAAGCAAATAGCAACGTGACAAAGTCAGCGTACGAGACCAGCCATCGTTCGTGACTAACGTGATCGGTAGAGCGGCGCCGGCGTTTCATGTGGTCCTGCCGCCGTTGGGCTTGGCGTCCGGGTGGTCTTGCAGAAAGCCATCCAGCTTGGATTCCAGCATCCGCGGATTCATGCCTTCCAGGATGGAAATGACTCCCTCGAGCGTCATTTCGCGGATGATCTGCTCTTCACGTATCCGGATGCGAAGTTTGCCGGAGCTGGGCAGAAAAAAGAGATTGGCTGCTCCCACTCCATATACCGTTGCCACGAAAGCCACCGCGATGCCCTTACCCACCTCGTCGATATTGTCCAGATGCTGCATGACCTGGATCAGACCAAGTACCGCTCCGATAATGCCGATGGTGGGAGAAAAGCCGCCCGCCGACTCGAATACTTTGGGGATGTTATCTTCGTATTCCGCCTGATTGTCGATCTCCAACTGCATCATCTTGCGTAACTCCTGGGGCTCGGTGCCGTCCACAGCCAGCATCAGCGACTTGCGCAGGAAGAGATCGTAGATGCCGTTCAGGTCGGAGTCGAGCGACACGATGCCATCACGGCGCGCTTTGTTGGCGAACACGACCAACTGCTTTACAACTTGATGCGGATCGAGCTTGCGCTCGAAGAAGACATTGGCCAAGCGGCGAAACGCCGCGCCGACCACAGGAAGCGGGAACTGGAGCATGACGGCGCCGAGGGTTCCACCAAAGACGATCATCGCAGCTGTAGGCTGCAATATCTGCGTAATCTTGCCGCCTTCCAGCAAGAGTCCCGCGATGATCCCTCCGATTCCCACGATTAGCCCGGCAAAGCTGCTCTTATCCACGATGGGACTCCCCTGTCCGGAACTGATCGGTTCGGCGGCTCGAAGGAGCAGCGCAATTTTCAGGCGGGGCAGTCGACGGTGCTTGGGGCGTGTTGGCGAGAATCGAGCGCCGGAATTGCCGTACCCGCTCGATCACCTGCTCGGTGGTCTCGCGTACCACCAGCTTCTCGCCGCTGACCAAAGTTATGACCGTGTCGGGAGCTTCCTCCACATATTTGATGAGGTCGCAATTGACTGCCAGACGTGCGTTGTTCAAACGTGTGAGTTGGATCATGCCTGCCTCGGCCAGCGATAGGAATTCAGCCAACACATCGGCAATCAATACCCACTGCTTAAGTCTTATTGGAAATTCGAATGCAACCTCTTTCTGGAATGCAATCTGCCTGGTCGTCGATTAGAAGAGGCTAATGTGAGAGCCGACCGTCGGCGAAGTTGATAAAGTTCACAGGCATCAGTTTTCGGCGGGTGCGATTAAAGCCGTGGTGCGAGCGGGCCGATGTGGTGGTTGAAGACGAAGTAGGTTCCGCCGACACAAAACGGGCAAGGTGGAACCATGAGAGAGGAGCTATCCCATGGCAATCAGTATTCTGTATAACATTCCATCGCTGGCGGCGGAGAACCAGTTAAACATCACTAACGCTGGCATGCAGAACACCTTGTACCAGCTGTCGACGGGTTCGCGAATCAACTCCGGCGCGGACGACGGAGCAGGACTGGCGATCGCTAACGGCTTAGGGGCCAACGTCACCGCATTGACCCAATCGGCGCTAAACGCAACCGAAGGCGCAGGCAAGCTGCAGGTGGCTGATGGCGCCTTGTCGCAGGTCACTACCCTGTTGAATCGCGCTGTTACCCTGGCCACGGAGTCGGCCAACGGGACCGTCAACGACGGGTCGCAACGCCAGGCGCTGGATGCCGAGTTCAGCGCGATCAAGGCCGAAATCGACCGCATCGGCACCAACACTACATATAACGGCACCGCCATTTTTTCCGGCGGCAGCACTAACTATAACCAGATCAGTGCGGCCAATACCGCAGCCGGCTTGGCCACCGCCGTAAGCGGAACCCTGGCCATCAAAACTACCGGTGGTTCTACCATCTACACCACCAGCGCCGCCGACACGACGGTGGGCGCCGTCATCAACGATATCAACGGTTCTGGAAGCGGGCTGGTGGCAACGCTGAATAGCAACGGCCAGCTCGTCGTCACCGATGGCCAGAACCGGGGCACCTCGGTAGCCAACGAACTTTCCGCCGACGCCGCTACGGGCAGTTTCAAAATTGGCGCCGATGCTGCTGAGACCTTCACCAACGCCACCAACTCCAGCACTATGAACGTTTACCTTAGCGATTCTACGAAAGCAGGCAGCAGCACCATCGGGGTTACGCTGGGTCAGTTTTCCAGCAATAACATGAACGGCATCAGCCTGGCCAACGACAACCTCCAGACAGCGACGAACGCTCAGCAAGCGTTAAGTGATATCAACAACGCCATCAGCGCGGTGGCGGCACTACGCGGCAATATCGGCGCCAGCGTCAATCGGCTGCAGGCGGCCGGCAACGTGGTGAACAACCAAATCCAGAACCTGACATCCGCGCAAAGCGACATCACGTCGGCCGATATCCCGACAGAGGTCGCAAACTTAACCAAGTATTCCATCCTGAACCAGACCGGCATCTCGGCCCTGGCGCAGGCCAACCAGATGCAGCAGAGCGTACTTAAGCTGCTGCAGTAAGCAATCGGCGACCCCAAACCGCCCCGCAGTGGGCAGCGGCTTGGGAGTGGGTGGGAGCCATTCTCCTGACGGCACGCAACCGGCCGCTTGAACTCGATGGGTTGCACGGGGGAGAAGGTGGGACCTTCGGGTTCCCCTTCTCTCGCCTAAGTCAGGGTTATGAACGGGCAGGGAACCGAACCCGCCAGGATTTCCGGGAAGGAGCCGCCTGATCGTGAGTACCTCCAGCGTCAATCTCTCCAGCATTCTCTCCAGTGTCAACAATGCTTTTAGCGGTAAGACCAGCGGAATCGATGTTGCATCCACGGTTGCTGAATTGATGCAGATCGAACGCCAGCCGGAAGCGCAAATGCAGTCGCAACAGTCTGACATCAGCCAGCAGATCAGTATGCTTGGCGCCATCAGTAACGATTTGCAGGCCCTGGCTACTGTAGCCCACAGCTTAAGTGACATCAACGGAGGTCTGCAGGCCAAAACGGTGACTTCAACCCGGGATGATGTCGTTACCGCAACCGCGGACACTACGGCCGCCATTGGGAATCATACGGTGACGGTCACCAATCTGGCGACGGTTTCTTCCAGCTATTCCAACGTAGTGCCTTCGACCACGCAGCTCGGCGGTGGTGAGATCGATGTCGCTTACGGAGACCCCAACAATCCCACGAGCTCGGACAAGATCATGATCCCGACTGGCGATGACACACTTCAGCAGGTCGCCAGCTATATCAACTCGTCCAACTACGGAGTAACGGCCAGTGTCGTTACCGATACATCGGGGTCGCGGCTGTCGCTGGTCAGTAAGACCTCTGGCGCCGCGGGCAACCTGACAGTCACCAGTCCGGCACTGACATTCACCCAGGGAACCGCCGGAGTGGACGCGCAACTTACAGTGGACGGAGTACCCATCGACAGCGCTACCAATACCGTAACGACGGCCTTGCCTGGAGTGACGCTAAACCTGGGGAGCGGCGCGCCTGGCACGCCGGTAACCATAAGTGTCGGCGGTGATACTGCGCAGGCGACCCAGACCATCAACAACTTCGTTTCCGCCTATAACGCAGTCGTTAACGACATTAACAGCCAGTTCACGCTGGATGGCAATGCCCAGGAAGGTCCATTAGCCAGCGACAGCGGCTTGCGCAGCCTACAGAATCAGTTGCTCAGCGCCGTCTCCTATTCTGTCTCCGGGACAGGTCAGTACGTGAACCTGCAATCGCTGGGTATCGAAATGCAGGACAATGGCACTTTGCAAGTGAACTCCAAAGTGTTGAATGATGCCCTGACGAATCACTACCAGGATTTTCAGAACTTCTTTCAGTCGCTTACGCCGAAAGGATTCGGCAACTTCTTCAACACTCAAATGATGCAGATGACGGACGTGACCGAGGGGCCGCTGGCGCTGTCGACACTGGGACTGCAGGAAACCAATCAGTCACTCAGCAAGGACATCAACGACTTTGAGGCTCGCATGAGCTCGATGCAGACAGAGTTGACCCAGCAGTACAGCACTCTTAATGCGACTCTTGTGGAATATCCCATTCTGATGCAGCAGATCGCGTCCCAACTTAGCAGCCTTCCCACTACCAGCAGCAAGAGCAGCTAACTGACATGAAAGGTGCATTGGAAGCGAAGTCGGCTTACCGGGAGAATGCGGTGCGCGGGGCCACGCCAATCGGATTAGTGGTAATTCTGTTCGACGCTGCCATCGACGACATGCGGCGGGTAGTCCGCGCCGGCAGTATCGAGGAGCGGGCGACCGCAATCCGTCACGCCATGCTGGTCTTGCAACAACTGCAAGGCACCCTTGATTTCGAAAAGGGCGGGCAGGTCGCCAAACAGTTCGAACAGTTTTATAACCTGATTCGAGCGAAGGTTCTGGAGGCCCAGCTACGGAATTCCGCAGAGCTGATGCAGCAACAGATCCAATTCATGACGGAAGTCCGCGAATGTTGGGTGCAGGCAGAAAAGCAGCTTCAGCCGAAGTCGAACCCTGGTACTGTAGCCCCCACTGTCATTGCTTTGGGTCGGGCTCCCGATGACGACATAGCGTCCACTGGCGAATGGAACGCATGAAACAGAACTCTCACATCGAGCTTCTGCGACAAGCCAATGCCAGCCTCCTACACTTCCTTGGGCGTTCTACTGGAGTGTCTGAAGTGGACCGCATCGAAGAGGTCGAAGCTCTTTTGCAGCTTGAGGAGGCCTTGCGGTCGGTGGGCGTCCTGCTTGATGGGGGCGTACAAAACAGCAGCGACAGAGACATCCGGGAAGAACTCGCGCGCTATCGAGGAAATCTGGTATCGCTGCGTCGCGAACTGTCTGTCATGCAGGACGCCGCAACCGCCTGCCGTGCCCGGCTGCACTTGCGTCAGCAACATATGCAAGCAGCCAAAGCTTGGTGCATTGCCTCCCGGCAGACGGTATAACGATCAACCTGCTCAGAGGTTGCACGAGAAGACAATCCTCGACGTCCGGACTGCTGCAGATTTTTTTCGAGGCGCCTGCCACCGCGGGGGTGCTGCAGGCGGTAATTGCAATAGTTGAATGCTAAGGGCGATAACGGAAGTTAAATGCCTAACTTTTTCACTTCTTCGTTGTAGTACTTGCGGTAGAGGATGTCCCATTCCTGGGAGCCTTCCAGGATGGTGCGGCGCTGACTTTCGATCTTCTGCCGCGCGGCAGCGTCGATCCGGGCTTCCTGCGCCATCAGCAGTTCCAAAACCCGGCGTGCTTCCAGACGGATGCTATTGCGGTCCTCAATGAAGTCCACGTTGTCCATCTCGGCGAGGGTATCAGCCACGGCGTGCGCCAGCTTATTGATCTTTTCGCGGCTGAGCCTCATAGCACCGCCTTGTACTTCCGCACCAGCTCGTTCTTGATCTTCTTGAACATTTCCTGATAATTGGCGCCACTACGGTTCATTTCGTCGGCGTAGGTCTCGAGAATGATGCGGACTTCGTCGTTGATGCGGTCTTCCAGCGTAAGCTCCTCGAGCAGGGCGGCATGAATGCGGGCCGTCACCTCCGGCTTCTCCGAGGTTTCGATGAACTCGCCCGTAATGAGCTTGTCGGTAACTTCGCGGGCCAGATAGCCCACGTATTCTTTCGAGAAGAGCATGTCAGTTGGAATCAGGTAGCGAAACAGCTTAGTTTAGCACAGGAATTCAGGCGCTCTCGATGCGAAAGCGCCCTGAAGCGCGGTTCTTCTCTCATCGTGTCGTGCCAGCGGGACCTCATCGGAGTATGATGATCTCCATTGCTGCAAATTTGTCGCTGCGATCCGCGAGAGACCCTTATGTCAGACGATCTAACCAGCCTCAAAGATGACATGAACGCGTTTATTCTGGGACATGGGTTGAGCCGCTTCCAAGGATATGTCACGGAAGACGTACACAGTGTCATGTGGGACCCGAGGGACAATCCCGAGAGCTGGAAAGATTTCGTCGAGCTGGCGAAAAAAGCGGGTTCGGAGTTCCTCTCCATGGACGAGGAAGTGCTTCAGCGCGACGAGCTTGATTACCTCATTCAGCGTCTGCAACACGCCAACTATCCCAGCGATGAAGACATGGAAGAAGCTCGCTGGTTGCGCAACTATATAGGCAAGACTGGCTTTATCCAGCTGGGTTGGCCGCATCAGGGCATCATGTTTCTCTACGAAGTCTCCACCGAGTGGTACGAGCGTTACCAGCATCTGCTGGATCTGGTGGAGGATTTCGGGAGCATGGCGATCGACGGGACCGACCCCGACGACGAACGTTGACGTGCGCTGGGTCCTCCGCAATGCCGATTCGCAAGACGTGCAGCGGCTTGCTCTGGAGTCCGGGCTGCCCGTCGCTACGGCCCAATTGCTGACGGTTCGTGGCATACGGACAGCCGAACAGGCGCACAAGTTCCTATCACCTTCCCTCCAAGATCTGCATTCGCCCGGACTGATGACCGGCTTGCGTGTCGCCGTCGAGCGGTTGCGCGCAGCGATCGAGCGCGGCGAGACGGTCCTTATCTACGGCGACTACGACGTGGACGGCACCACCGCGATCGTAATTCTCAAAACTGCCATCGAGCTCTGCGGAGGGCGGACGGAGCACCATGTACCTCATCGCATTCGGGAAGGCTACGGAATGCGGGATGAGGTTATCGAGCAGGCCGCCGATCGTGGTATTCGCGTCATCATCAGCGTGGATACTGGCATTCGCGCGTTTGCCGCCGGAGAAACCGCGCAGCGCAGCGGCATCGATCTCATCGTTACCGACCACCACCTGCCGCAAGCTAATGGCTTGCCGAAAGCGCTCGCAGTGGTAAACCCGAATCAGGAAGGCTGTGAATACCCGTGCAAGTCGTTGTGCGGAGCGGGAGTGGCATTCAAGATTGCGCAGGCCCTGTTGGAGGAGACCGGACGCGAGCGACTCCTGCCATCGTTTCTCAAGATGGTTGCTATCGCAACTATCGCCGACGCGGTACCGCTGATCGGCGAGAACCGCGTATTTGCCAAACTAGGGCTGGAAGGACTTAGGAAGCCGGTCAATGCTGGCTTGCGCGCGTTGTTGGCTAATTGCCAATTGGGCGGCTCGCGCCCGCTGAGCGCCAGCGACATCGCTTTCCGCGTTGCGCCGCGCTTGAACGCTGCCGGACGCATGGACGTGGCCGAGCACGTCATTCAGTTGTTCACCGAGAAGGACGCAACCAAAGCTGCGGACATTGCCATTAAACTGAACCAGCTTAACGGCGATCGGCAACTGGAAGAGCAGCGAATCATAGAGGAGATTCATCGCAAGATTGAAGACTCTCCCGAGATGAAAGAGGCGTACTGCTTGGTGCTCGAAGGCGAAGGCTGGCATCGTGGCGTGATCGGGATATGCGCCACTCGCGTGGTGGAGCGATATCGGCGTCCGACGCTCGTCTTTGCCTGTGAGGACGGCGAAGCTCATGGCTCGGGCCGCTCCATCGAAGCATTTCATTTGCTACAGGCGCTGGAAGCTTGTTCGGAGTTGTTCACCCGTTTTGGCGGACACGCGCATGCGGTAGGTTGTGCGCTTCCGGTGGAGAAGATCCCCGAATTGCGCTCGCGGCTGGATGCGTTCGCTCGGGAGCGGCTGACGCCGCAGGATTTCGTTCCCGTCCTCAACTACGATGCGGAGATATCGCTCGATGAGGTCAAGCACGATTTCTGGTTGCTACTGCAGAAGTTGGAGCCATTTGGCTCAGGAAATCCCGTGCCAGTCTTCGTTGCCAGGAATACGAAGCTGGTTCAGCCGCCTCGGGTACTGAAAGAGAAACATCTCAAGCTGCGCGTCGCGGCCAATGATCGGAATTCCAATGGCAAGGAATTTCCCCGTGCCTACGACGCGCTGGGCTGGCGCATGGCCGAACGTCTTACGCAAGAGTCGCTGCTGCTGGGCAGCACCCTGGACTTGGCTTTCACCGTAGATTACAACGAGCATCCCGAGTTCGGGGGAGTACAAGTCAACTTGTTGGACTTTGTCCAAGGCGCGGCAGTCGCGAGCGCGGCGGCCGCGACAGAAGGTTGAGAGGCAAACGCAAAGGGCACCGAACCGGCGCCCTTCGTCTTTATCTTTTGAGTTCTCTACGGCACTTCAATCAACTCGATCTTGCCATCCTTGCGGCGATGCAAGACCCTGACCTGACCTTTCGGATCGCGGAAGACGAATACCTCACGATCGCGGAATTCGCATTCCTTGACCGCTTCTTCGATCGTCATCGGTCGCATAGCGATGGAGTCGGTGGAGTGCACCAAGTGTGCCTCGGTGGTGCGTGCGATGGAGGGGAACTTGTGTACGACTACCGGAACCGCCGTTGCGGGATTGGCCCCGACCGAGATTTGCATCTCGCTTTCCGACGCCACCGGCGCCGTCCAACTCTTGTCTTTGGGTTTGCGGCCAATATTGCGGCGGCGGCCGTTGTGCCGCAACACTTGCGTCTCGATGTGTTCCAGGGCTTGGTTGACTGCAGCCACCATGTCCGTGGCCTCGGCGAGACCTACTAGATGGCCGCGCCGCCGCTTCACCGTGATTTCGGCGATGTTGCGGTGCTTCTCCACCGACAGGATAACTTTGCTCTTGATGTTTTCGCCAAGGATTTTGGTCAGCTTGGTGAGGCCTAATTCCACCTCATCACGAACGGCGGGAGTAATTTCATATTGCTTGCCGAAGTATTCTACTGTCATTGAGCTCCCTCCTCGCCGCGGCCGGTTTGGTTAATTTGCTGTCTTAGCCGCGGTGCTTTCCTCACAACGGCGTCCCTTCAAGTTAGACGCGCCCGGGATAAAATCCGCGCGTTGTCGGACCGGACGAGGCGCCGGTACAGCCGCTAGTTCTTCACTCTGCGCTGGTGGGTGCTCGGGATGCGCATATCTTCCCTGTACTTCGCGACCGTGCGGCGAGTGACCTGGATGCCCTGCGACTGGAGGATGCGGGTGATCTGCTCGTCGGTCAACGGCCTGGTGGGATCTTCTTCCTCGATGAGCTTCTTGACCCGGCGCTTCAGGATAAGCAGCGACGTGCCGCTACCCTCCGGGCCGTTGACGCTCTCGCTGAAGAAGTATCGGAGTTCGAAGACTCCTTGCGGGGTGTGAGCATATTTGTTGGCTACGGCGCGGCTGACGGTTGAGGGATGGACCCCGATCTCTTCTGCCACTTCCTTGATCATCATCGGCTTCAGAGCGTCAATACCATGGTCAAGGAAATCGCGCTGACGCGCCAAAATCGAATAGCAAACACGCAAAATGGTTTGTTTGCGCTGCTCGATGTTCTTGATGAGCTGGATGGCCGACTTGTAGCGCTCTTTGACGTAGTTGCGTACGTCTTTCTCCGCCACGTCGCGGCTCAACAGCTTGCGATAGGTCGGATTCAGGCGTAGCTGGGGAATTTCTTCGTCGTTCATCAGAACGAGATACTCATCGCCCTGCTTAACGAACGCTACGTCCGGCTCGATCAACCGGGTTTCGGCCTTGTTATAGCGCAACCCCGGACGAGGATCGAGGGTACGAATAAAATCCATGCCCAGCATTACCGCTTCCAGTGGCCGTCCCATGGCCTTAGCCACTTCCTTGTAGTGCTTGTTCTGCAACGCGTGCAGATGCTCATTCACCAGCACGATGGCATCGCCAAGCGCCTCAAGTTCAGCCTCATGGCTGCCGTTTCCGTTTTTACGATCGACGCGCTTCAAGCCGTGTAACTGCGCCAGAAGGCACTCCCGCAGATCGCGCGCACCCACGCCGATAGGATCCATCTGGCGCACCAGGTCGATCGCCTCGCGCAGTGCGTCGCGGCTGAAAGGAACACGAGCCGGCACAGTTCGAGGGGGTACGAGCCTCGGACGTGGAATCGCTGAGTCGGTCCCTTGGGGCATCGCCTCGGCTACGGAGGATTCTTCTTCGGCTACGGCCACATTGGATTCGGAAATCTCCGGCTCCAAGTCACCCTCAGAGGGTAGGACAGCTGCCATGGACGGCTCCGGCAATTCTGCGCCCGCCGTTGCCGATTCCGAGGTTGGCGACTCGAAGCCGTTTGCCTCCTCGTCAGCCAGGCCAAGCAGTTCGTCGTCCGTCGCAGTCAGGTAGCCTTCCTCGTTTAGGTTCCCAATTACCAACTCCGCCGCTCGGTAGACGTCTTCGTTGACGTGCAGCGATCCCAGCTGCCACATCAAGTGGTCGGTGAGAGTCGTGGGTTTGGAGAGGAAATTCTCGAACGAGGGCTTCTCGTTCTCTTCCATCTCAATCGAGGTGCGCAGACCAGGATCCAGATACTCCGAGAAGAACGAGCCGAAATCAATTTCGTCGAAGGGATCTTTTTCTTCGGCGGTTGGCGGCTGTTCTTCCTGGATGGTGATGGAGCTGTCACGCTCCATCTTTTCTTCGCGAGCCGAAACTTCGTCGAGCAAGGGGACCGAGTCGTCAAGTTCCTCAAGTACGGGATTCTCCGTCAGCTCAGCCGTGATCATGTCCGCCAGCTCAAGTTTGTTGAGCGCCAGGACGCTGACCATCTGGACAAGCCCAGGAGTCAGAATTTGCTTCTGGGAAACCTTGAGGTTTAACTTCGGCTGCAATAAAGCCATGCGACGGATTCCTAAGGGCGCGGGCCCTCACACGAATTCTAAACCAACTGGAAGCTCTCGCCTAAGTAAACTCGCTTCACTTCAGGATCATTTCCGAGTTGCTCCGGCGACCCTGTCCGGAAAATGCGTCCTTCGTTGATAATGTAGGCACGATCGGTGACCGACAGCGTCTCCCTCACATTATGATCGGTAACCAGCACGCCGATTCCAGTCGCCTTCAGATCAGAAATGATCTTTTGTAAATCAAGTACCGCGATGGGATCAATTCCGGAAAAGGGCTCGTCCAGCAGAATGAAAGCCGGAGAGATACACAGACAACGGGCGATCTCGACACGCCGCCTCTCCCCGCCCGACAGCGCGTAGCCGTGGTTCTTTCTTATGACTCCCAATCCCAGCTGATCAATCAGCTTTTCCATCCGCTCGCGACGCTCGTGCCATGAAATCGGCTGCGCCTCAAGCACCGCCAGGATGTTGTCCTCGACCGTCAGCTTTCGGAAGATGGAAGGCTCCTGCGGCAGGTATCCGATTCCATAATTCCGGGCCCGGAGATACATGGGCTCGTCAGTTATGTCCTGCCCATTGATCAGGACCCTTCCGGTCTCGGCGGGAATGAGTCCCACAACAATGTAAAAACTGGTGGTTTTGCCAGCTCCGTTCGGTCCCAGCAGGCCGACCACCTCACCTTGCTTTACATGGAAGCTGACCCCGTTGACGACCCTTCGGCCACGGTAGCTCTTGCCGATCTCATCCGCCGATAACGTCTGCATTTACTTAGTGGTACGTGCGCGAGTAATGGTGGGGGAAGAGCGTTTACTCTCTACCAGCACCCTATCATCGTGACTGTAGAAAGTCAACGAATCGCCCCAAACTGTACCGTGTTCGGCATCAAAAATGCTAGGGGATTTCCCCGTCAGGAAATACTTTCCGTCATCAGCGGTATAAACCAGTCGATCTCCCACGGCACGGCGGTTCGGTCCGGTGACCACGACGTTCCCCACTGCGACCATGTGATCGATCTGACTGGGCCCGTCTGAACCGGGTATGATCGATTTCTTTTGCGACGCCGGCGCGGGCGTTTGGGTTGCGCCCTTCGTATCCTGATCTGCTGGCTTCAAGTAGACGTCAATCTGTCGCCCGTTGATGGTGTTGGGTACGCTTTGGGCAAAGACGTCGCCCGTGTACCGGGCACGGCGTTCTTCGTCCGTATAAGTTAACTTGTCCGAGGTTACATCAACTGGCGTGAGCTTTCCGTCCTGCCCTTTTTGCATGAACAGGCTCAAGACCTTCTGCGATCCGTCAGCCTCCGCGACCATGCTGCGCTTCTGGTCGTCAAAATCGATTTTAGGTGCTCGCACCACATTCGCCGTTTGCCATAGCCGCACATTGCCCGTATAGTGCGCCACACTGGGTTCCTTGTGTGCAGTCATATGTTGCGCGGTGACGTGAATGGGATCGGAGCTTGCCAGTAAGGCGCCATCGGGTTGAGGTTTGAGATCGCTGTAGGTCGTCTTCACGTTGTCGTCGGCAAAGCCGTCCCCTGTCTGGCGGTTGATGCGCACCGTTACGGCAGTCGTGGTCATGCCGCCGTCGATAACGCGCGGCGAACCCGTTAGCAACAACATCGTGTCGCTCGGTGTATAGGTCGCGACATCGGCGAACGCCTCTCGCCCACCCGTGTCAGGTTTGGCCGAAGCCTCGTGATATTGGAAGTCTCCCGTCTGTATCAGTTTCTGCACCCCACCGTCGGGAGCGAACGCTACGTCCAGGTTGTGTGCCACGCTGACTTTGTCGGGATCTCCCGGCGATGTGGAGACAATCCGAGAATTCGGCGAACCGTGCAGCGTCTGAATGCGATTGTTGCTGTCGAAAGCTGCATGGAACTTGCCAGCAGTCGCGACTGTGGTGGAGTTGCCTCCCATTTCCTTACCACCGTTGTTGGTGCTTTTCTGGTTTGACGATCCGGGCGCAGGGAAAATCGTGATGCTGGCCTTACCGACTGTGTCACCGGTCTTGAGCTGGTTTCCATTTTCCAACAGGAAATCGAGCTGGTCGGCGGCAATTTCCATAGGCTGTCCGTTGGGCTTGCTATCGGTACCGCTCTTGGCCAGCTTGGGGTTCTGCGTAGCGGGCTTTGGATCCTGCATCATGCGTGCGTTCTTCACCATGTGAAACCGCGAGGGCTGATTCTGGTCATCGAAGTCAAGAACAAACGTGTCCGCGGACCCATGTGCCACACTCGCGCCACGTGAGTCAAACTTGGCTCCGCCGGAAAGGATGGCCTGCTCCATGGAATTGTTCGGACCCATGTTTATATCGCCGCGAGGTCCGGTAATGTCGACAACGGAGGGTCCACGACTCTGGATGTGGATATTGCCTTCGGTCACCACGTGCTGCACGGTATTGTCCGGTTGGAACAGCATGGTGCCTTTGTCGGCTGTCAGAGTGCGGTCTGGCTGGTCGATGCGTACGTTCTGAAGAGTTGCCTGTCTGGGCGTTTTCTGAATGGTGCCACTGGTGCCGGTAATGACCGCTGGATGTTCGCTCGTAGTGGTGATGTGAATGTCAGACTTCAACTGAAGTTCGTTGCTCTTGGAATCATAGTAAGCGCCCTTAGCCGATCCGTAAGCCTGGACAGTGCGAAACTGCACCATTTCATCGGTGTGCGCAATACCAGTCTTCTGGTTGAAGATAAGGGAGCGAGTTACCAGGTGAAGCGGGTTTTTCAGTTCGGCAGGCGGGGCCTGGTCGGGCTTCTGCGGACCCTCGGCGTTCCCCTGCAGATCGATATGCACCTCACCCACGGCATTGATATCTCCTGTCCGGGGATCGTAGGTGAACTGGTCGCCATAAATCTGGTCATATCGGTCGTGCTCGTGCCCGTACACGACGATATGAACATTGCGCAAATCGGCGTGGCCGCCAGCCTTGAACTGCACTGCCTTTGAAGCCCGGATGGTGTAGAGTGTATGCCCCCCTTCGGACTTGGAAAGTGAGAAGCCGTCACTGGTCTGCTGAATGTCGAGTCCTAATTGAGCCGGTACGTTGTGCAAAGTGGGACCGACGCGCGAGCGGGCGATCCAGTACGACACTGTCACCACCGCTACGAGCAACATCACACTGACGACCAGCCACTTACGCACTTGAGCTGTGGATTGGAGCATCTTTGTTCGATATTACGCCAACAAACGCCGGGGACAGAAATGTGGGGCAGGGCGGGTGGAGATTAGCTTAACCTCGCAGCAAAGAAAAGCTTTTTGCGGGCGGTACGCGGATGACCAGACAGTCGGAAGGCATGTCGTGCAGCGCCTGGCGGCGCTTGGTCCAGCCTGCCATCATGAACCCGATGGTCAAGAAAAACAAAGACAGAAACTTCATCAAGTGGCGAATCGTGGCCTGTCCGAACGAAAGCCGCTCACCCTCTGCGGTGACCACCTGCAGGCCTAGAACGCGTTTGCCCACTG
Organism: uncultured Acidobacteriaceae bacterium; assembly: GCA_963721155.1. Classification (GTDB taxonomy): domain Bacteria; phylum Acidobacteriota; class Terriglobia; order Terriglobales; family Acidobacteriaceae; genus Bog-257. Next base: position 452,813 of record CAVRID010000018.1, read on the forward strand.
TGGCGCGCCACGATGAACTTTCAGTGAAGGCAGAGTACAGCCACGAACCGACCGACAGGATCAGGATGAAAGCCATCCCGGTGGCGACCTTCGAGACGAAGGGCGAAATTCCCAGCAAACGCCCGAGACGGCGAAGTGCGAGATCGATTGCGAAGGTCAGCAAAAGCGCTCCACCAGCCTCTAACGCTACATCGATTGCGCCTGCCCAGACGCGAAGCCAGAATCCGGCGAATTGAGGATGGGCCAGATCAGTGGCTTCTGGCGACACCAGTCCGTTGGAGGATTGAGCAGCAGCTGAATTCTGAGCGTCGGGATCGGAAAGCAGGTCTCCACAGAACAGGCAGAACCGTCCATCTGGCAATCGTACGTTGCCGCAGGTAGAACAGACTTGGCTTAGCACCATTTCCATTCGGATGGGAATACTACGCTGGACGCGCGGCCCTGTAAAGGGTGGTGCTGTTCCGCGAGATGGCGATCGTCCCCGGAAGCTCGCTCCGTGGGAATTTTATTGCATATGATATGCAAAAGATTGCACTCCAGATATTGAGCCACTAGCCTCGCCTTTCATAAATTGAGGTACTTATGCGACCAAAACAGTGGTAATGTAGCTGCAGCATTGTCGTTGGGATGTAATGTCCCACGGTCCAGAGGAGAAAGCTCGTGATGCGCAAAGTTTCTGGGTTGCTGTGCTTGCTTCTGCTGGCTTCCACGGCAGCAGTGGCCGGCAGCATTCCATTCAGCGGATCGGGATCCAGCGGAACCATAAATCCAGGGCAGCCTTTCAGCTATAGCGGCGATGGTGGAGCAGATTGGGGAGTTCCCGGTGTGGATGGCGGTCTAGCGGTTTGGACTGGGCCGACGGTTGATCAGTTCACCATCACTTTTGATCTCACTGGAGGAATCAGCATTGATCCGTTGGACGTCGGAACGACTTGCAACGGAGGCCCTTCGGGAGGAACCGTCTTCTGTGCGTCGCCCTACTCGCAGCCTTGGAATGTTACGAATCTCACCACCGATTCGATTACCTTTACCGCGCTTCCGGGCGGCGATCTGCTGATCAATGGAGATCCGTTCTTTATCAACATCTTCTTCACTGGTGGCGATCCTAACGGCGCCAGCTTTAGTGGTGATTGGGTCTCGCCCGTGCCCGAACCCAGCGGCCTCGTGTTGTTCGGTTCTGGAGTTCTTGGCCTCGTAGGGATTTTGCGTCGCAGATTAGTGTTTTGACCCTCCTTGTTACTTGCGGATGATCGAGAAGCCGGAGTGGAGTCGCTCCGGCTTAATTTTCTTGCCCAGCTGTCGTGTTCGGCGCGCATTACTCAACGCTTACAAATTGCGTGTTCTATCCATCAGGACTCGCTCTTCAGTTCATCCAGCATGGCTTCCATCTCCGCCAGGGCGTGCTGATTTCGTGTGCGGCGAGCGCATTCGATGCCTTGCTGCAACAGCGACTGCGCTTCCTCTTTGCGCTCCGCGCGAGCCAGCGTCTGTGCCGCCATGAAGTATCCGTTGGTGTAATCGGGATGAGCTAGCGAGCAGGCGTTGGAACTCGGTTAGGGCAGCGTCGGTCTCGCCCGAGCCGGAGTACTCCAAGCCGAGCGCGTAGCGCGCAAAAGCGTCATCAGGGCTTGCGGTCAGTATTTCTTTCAGCGCCGCTACGCGAGTTTCGTCGGGCATTGTAGTTCTCCAGTCTCGAACGCATAGTACTAGAGCAGCCAGCGAAGTCTCAAACTTGTTCAGGTATTTCAACGAAACATTCCTGCACTAAGCTGGAAGGGGCTTCTCGCTCCAGTACAATGGCGTTGAACGCTCAGTGGTATTGACGAGGTTTTCTGTGGCCTGCCCATTCTTCATGCCTGAACAGCGATTCGACTCGGACTGGCCATTTCCGCAGCGGCTTCCCCTCGGAGCGGGATGGGGAGGCACGTGCACCGCGCCCGGTCACGAGGGCGCGCGGCCCAGCGGCGAAGAGCTGAAGTCGGGTTGCAATCTGGGCTATGCCACAACCTGCAGCCGGCTTCCTGCTGAGCGCTATGCGGATGCAGTGCGTTTTGCGCTGGGCGAGGAGCGAGACGGGGTTCTCCACGTGCTCTTTGTCTGCGAACGCGATTATCTGCCTGCAGGCAACGGTGAACTGTTGTATGAAACTGCGAGTGCGTCGTGGGTTCAATCACACGTCGATACTCGTATTCAACGGATGGCCGAATGCTACCTGCAGGCGAAGCGTGCGCGGCGCGGTACGATTCCCCCTTCGTCATTGTAGATGGCATTTACAAATGGCATATGCCATTTTATAATGGGATTATGGTCGCCACATTGACTCTCGACAAGTCAGGGCGGATTGTACTTCCTAAGCCGCTGCGGGATGAGCTTAATCTGTGTCCTGGAGACAGTTTGGAGATAGCGACTTCGGGCGAGCAGATTACCTTAAATCCCGTCCGCGCCATATTGCCCTTGCAGAAAGAACGTGGCGTTTGGGTTTTTCGCACCGGAGAAACGTTGCCTTCCTCCGCTACCGAGGAAACGCTTCGCCAGGTCCGGAATGAGCGGGATCAGGCAGCTTTGGGCGAGGATTCTTGAAAGCTTTCCTGGATACCTCGGTCCTGGTGCCGGTCTTCCTGGCTGATCATGTGCACCATAGAGCGAGTCTCGACACTTTCCTGCGGTTCAAGAAACAAGAATCCAGTTGCGCGGCGCATAGTTTGGCAGAGACCTATTCGACGCTGACCAGGCTGCCAGGCAGACACAGAGTGAGCGGTGAACAGGCCATGCTGTTTCTTGGCGAGATCCGCGAGCGGCTCACCTTGGTTGCTCTTGACGAAGCCGAATATTACAAGTCGATTGAGCGGGCAGCCGGACGCGGAATGCGGGGCGGCGCTATCTACGACGCTATCTTGGCCAGTTGCGCGCTCAAGATTAAAGCCGACACGCTATATACCTGGAATTTGAAGCACTTTCAGCAGTTGGAACTTTTCGATCGAATCAGGACCCCGTGACTCCAGGGCTGTCCACTTCGGCAAACGAAACCATGGAACAGAACGACGGAAAGCTAAGACCGAGACCGGTGAGCGACTCAAAATCAGAGATGATTGAGCTCGTGTTGCCGAATGACACCAACCCTCTGGGAGCATTGCTAGGCGGCCGTTTAATGCATTGGATCGATCTTGCCGGTGCTCTGGCGGCGCATCGCCACTCCCACTCTTACGCCGTGACTGCTTCGATGGACCACATCGATTTCCTCGTGCCGGTACACGTTGGCGACATGGTGATCCTGCAGTCGGCGGTCAATCGCGCCTTCAATACTTCGATGGAGGTTGGTGTCCGGGTTCTGGTGGAGAACTACATTTCGGCCTCGCGGCAGAAGGTTGCAACTGCGTACCTCACCTTCGTTGCCGTTGACCGGCATGGACGACGGCTGCAGGTTCCCCCCGTCATTCCTGAGACCGAAGAAGAAAAGCGACGTTACGAAGGCGCTCTGCGCCGACGCGAGGCTTCGAAGGCCGAACGGGAGCGTAGAAAGGCTGCGCGAGGGGACGAGTGAAAATCCGCGGAAGGCGGGGCGCCTCATCCGTTCGCCCGTCTTTGGCCAAAGGGTGGGACGAAGTTACCGGCCTTGCACATCTCGCTTGCCGGTGAACCGGTACGTAATGCCGTTCCATTCGTAGTCATAAATCTTGTAGTTGGCGTATCCGTTAGAGGCATCCGGGGACTGTGGTACGCGCACCTCAATCGCTTCTCTCACGATATCGGCACTCGCATTGCCGAATTCACTATCGCAGAATCCCTTGCCCTCGGGATCCTTGTCGGCTGACCACAATTTCGAAAATGAAATCTGGGAGTATTGCCGGAAGATGGTGAGAGTCAGGCAGTTTTTTTCTCCCATGTAAGTGACCAGCAAAACCTGATGACGGTCAGAAAGGCCTTCGACGTCCAGGTTGGCGATCCGTGAGTCGTCGTCTTTCTCATTCGTAACATTCGACGCCTGCCGCCACAGCTTATGTATAGTTCCGGGATCGAGCCCGGTTGCCTTTGCCCACTTGACATCGTCGGCTTTGCGCACCTGTTTCCAATCCTGTGCGAAAGTGGTCGTCGAACTTAACAGGCAACACAAAACAATGGCAGTACATAGACGCATGCAGATCATGATGCAGCAGAGATTGCAAGTGGGCAAGCACGGACATCATCCGCCCCCATCACAGGTCGAATGAGGTAACAGGGAGCGCAGGGTCTTGCTAACGGCTAATTGCTAACAGCTATTCAGTCGTAGCGTTCGAAGACGATCTGCTTGCGGTCCCAGCCCATCTCCTCTTTGAGGAGTTTGCGATTTGCATCCACCATCTGATGCAAACCGCAGATGTACGCTTGCATGTCGGCGCGGCCGGCGACGATCTCGCGCACGTGGTCTTGCACATAGCCACGGCAGCCCGTCCAAAAATCACCGCAGCGGCTGAGCGTCGGCACATAGTGGAAGTTCGGGTTCTCCCGTTCGATCCGCTCGAACTCGTCGCGGTAGTAGAGGCTGTGCTCGTAGCGGGTGCCGAAGACTAGCCAATATTCACGACCGTTATTACGTTCTGGCTTCTCGAAAAGCCAATGAATCATGCCGCGGATGGGGGCAATGCCGGTTCCGGTGGCGATAAAGACTTCGTCCTTCTGAGGCTCGCGCAAGGTGAAAAGTCCGTGGGGGCCATGAAACTGGACGGTCGCCCCTTCCGGCAGATCGCAAAGCCAGTTGGAAAGGAAGCCTTCCTCCACGCGGTTGAGGCAAAGATCGAAGGTGGCGTTCGGCCGCGGCGCCGACGCTAGGGAGTACGCACGGGTATGTTCCTTGCCGTCGGGCCGGGGATGCTTGATCGAGACAAATTGACCGGGAACGAAGCGGAACTCCTCCATTCCTTCGACGCTGAGTTCGAGATGCTTGGTCTGCGGCGACAACAGCACGGACCGGTTCACCCGGGCCGTGAATATCTGCCGCTGGACCGGAGTGCGCTCCTGAATTTGGGTCTCCATACTTAAGGTTCTTTTATATAGATGCCGGCGGGCAGAAATCGACGCGAGTGAGACCGCTGGGTCGTGGCTCACTTCGCCAGTTTCCGATAGGTGTTACGATGTCGCGGCCCCGTTCGGCGGAAGGCCTCGATCTGCTCAGAGAAATTGCTCACAAGCGCTGACAACTCAATTCCGGCAGCCGTCTCGGGGAGATTCAGCACATTGCCCTCGGCTAGACCGAGGCGGTGGATGACTCGCTTGGGTAGCAGGATGCCGTATCCATTCCCGATTTTAGGGACACTGACTTTCATTGGCGAACATGAAAAGCGAATAGCGGTCTTCCCTATTCCACCGTCACCGACTTGGCCAGATTACGCGGTTGGTCCACGTCGCAGCCACGCCGGACGGCGATGTGATACGCCAGCAACTGGCAGGGAACAACCTCAAGAATCGGGGAGAGCAGTTCCGGTGCGTCGGGCACGTATAAGACGTGGTCAGCGGCTTCGCGAATATCCTCGTCTCCCTCGGTAGCGATCGCAATCACCGTGCCAGAGCGCGCCTTCACTTCTTTCAGGTTCGACAGCGTTTTCTCGTAACGCAATACCGAGCCGGGGTCGGTCTTGTCGTGCGTAGCGAGAATCACAACCGGAAGGTCTTCGTCGATCAACGCGTTCGGGCCGTGCTTCATCTCGCCGGCGGGGTAGCCTTCGGCGTGAATGTAAGAAATTTCCTTCAGCTTCAACGCGCCTTCCAGGGCGATCGGGTAGTGGATGCCGCGTCCCAGAAAGAGGAAGTCGTGGGCGCGATGATACTGTTTGGCAAGGTCCTCGGTCTCCTCGTCGCGGGTAAGCAGGGCCTCCAGTTTGCCGGGGATAAGAGTCAAGTCGTTGAGTAGCTGCTTGGAGTGGTCCAGATCGAGTGTCCCACGCACCTGGGCAAGGTGAACCGCGAACAGGAAAAGCGCTGTCAGTTGGGCCGTGAACGCCTTCGTCGAGGCCACGCCAATCTCCGGTCCGGCGTGGGTGTAGACAGTACCGTTGGCCTCACGCGCAATCATGGAGCCGACCACGTTGCAGATGCCGAGCGTCTTCGATCCTTTGGCGCGCGATTCGCGCATGGCGGCGATGGTGTCGGCGGTTTCGCCTGACTGTGTAATCAAGATCGTCAGGTCGCCCGGCCCGGTCAACGGATCGCGGTATCGAAATTCGCTGGCGTAGTCCACTTCCACCGGAAGCTTGGCCAGTCGCTCGATCATGAATTTGCCGGCCAGACCTGCGTGCCAACTGGTACCGCAGGCGGCAATGTGCACCTTCTCCAACTTGCGGAAATCTTCCTCGGTGATGTCCATCTCGTCGAGGAACACCTTGCCCGAGTCGAGCGAGACGCGGCCCAGCGTGGTATCGCGCACGGCGCGGGGCTGCTCGTAAATCTCTTTCAGCATGAAATGCTTGAAGCCACCCTTTTCCGCCATGATCGGGTCCCAGGTGATATGTTGCACCTGGCGAGTAATGGGCCGGCCTTCAAAATCGCTCAGCTGCACGCCCGACGGCGTGATGACGGCAAGATCTCCATCGGCGAGAAAGAATAGGTCGCGGGTGTGATACAGGATAGCCGGCACATCGCTGGCGACGAAGTATTCGTCTTTGCCCAGGCCGATGACAGCGGGCGGCCCATTGCGGGCGGCGACAATCTTGTTGGGCTCATCTGCCGAGATTACGGCGATTGCGAATACTCCAGTCAGCAACCGCACCGTCTGGCGAACGGCTTCTTCCAGCGGGACCTTGCGATCGGGAGTGGAAAGGTTTTTCTCGACGAGGTGCGCGATCACTTCGGTGTCGGTCTCGGTGGTGAATTTATGGCCTTCGTCGATCAGCTTCTTTTTCAGCGCGACGTAGTTCTCGACGATGCCGTTGTGCACGACAACGATCTTGCCGGTGCAGTCGCGATGGGGGTGAGCGTTCTCTTCGGTGGGGCGACCATGGGTGGCCCAGCGGGTGTGTCCGATGCCGTAGGTGCCGTCGAGCGGCTTCAGGCGAATGACCTCTTCCAGATTGCGCAGCTTGCCCTCGGCGCGGCGCACCTGCAGCCCCTCGCCATTGCCCGCCACGGCAATGCCGGCGGAGTCATAGCCGCGATATTCGAGGCGACGTAAGCCGTCAATGATGACCGGTACAACCCGTTTCTTCCCAACGTATCCAACAATCCCGCACATAGTTCAGCTCCAAACGACAGTCGCCGGTTGCCAGTGGTCAGTTCTCAATTTTGCTACCAAGATCCTCTGGCATGTGAATGTCATGAATAATCCCAACGTCTGCCTTGACCGCAACTGGCCGACCTCGCGCTGGTCGAGGCAGGTCTTCCTGATTAACCAAGAATGAATGCGTGTGGCCACCTAATCTTAGTCGATTTGATGATCCAGCGGGAGTCCCTGACGCGGAAGATGGGATTACGAAAGTACCCTTGCCTGGCTTATCCCTCAATCGTGAAGCGGTACTCTTCAATGACGGGATTGGTGAGCACTTCGCGCGCAATGCGCTCGACTTCAGCCTGCGCGGCTTCACGGGTCACGCTGCTGTCGAGCGCGATCTCAAAGTACTTGCCCTGGCGCAGGTCGTCGATACCGCGGTAACCCATTTTCTTCAGCGCGCCGTGGATGGTTTTGCCTTGTGGGTCGAGCACACTTTTCTTCAGCGAGACGTAAACGTAGGCTTTCATGGGTGAGCTTCTATTATAGCGGCTGGCGTTCCTAAACCAGAGGAAGCTATCAGCCGTTAGCTCTCAAAGACACTTCCTTCGTTGTGTGACTTAGTCCCAAGACAGAAGCCATTCCATTACGAAGCCGCCGTGGCTGAAAACTGATGGCTATTTCACTGGTGTCTTGAAGGCATCGTCGATCTCGATCTGATAGCCGTTCACTAGCCGGTTTGTTTCATTAGCCATTCCGACCACTGACATCAGTTCGTGGAACATAGCCCCCGACATGCCCTTGCTGCGCGCCGAGACGGTATGGGCAGCAATGCAATAGGGACAGCCATTGGTTACGCTCACCGCGACGTAGATCAGTTCCTTGATCAGCGGATCAAGCGCACCGGGTGCCATGATCTGCTTAACGTCATCCCATGTACGCTTCAACAGCACCGGATCGTGAGCGAGCGCCTTCCAGAAATTATTGATCCAGTCCGTCTTGCGTGTTGCCATGATGTCGTCATATACCGCCCGCACTTCCGGGCTGGCGTCGGCATATTCGATAAAGCCAAATGTGGCCATGTGTCCTCCTGAAGAGATCGCAAACATTTAAAAGTGTGCGAGCCGGTTTGAGTTTCTATTCTCAGTGAGTCTATGTGAAGACTCTGCCGTCCTGACGGGCCTCTGATCGATTTTCCGCCGCACCCAGCACTCCGCCTGCGACTGCGCGCTGGGCTAAGGTGTTCCGCGCCTAACGGCGCTGGATATTTGTTACGTGAACGGCCCTGGCGACGGTTTACGGCGTCAGCAATCTGGGGCCTTCCTCAAGGTAACCCTGCGTTTATCAACAACAACTTCACTTGACTTCCAGACGTCATGGCGTCGCCCGGGGGCGGCTTCCGTTTGACATCCCCGACTGTAGGAAACAACATCAGGCAATTCGGCCTTCTCTGACGCCGTTCTTCTCCTCTTGGGTCGGAGGAGGAAATGGCAATGGACACTTCCCACCCCACTCTGGAAGTAGCAACTGGCAGGTCCCTCGTTGTCGGCGGATGTCCGACAACGGAATCGGAGTCGTTCACGCTGAACAGCAGTTCCGTCACTACCACGACGACGTCATCGACTCCAGAACCGAGCACCATGATGTTGCTTGGATCTGTCATCCTCGGCCTGGTAACGGTCGTCCGACGAAGACTCATCGATGATTAACACGAGGGCAGGCAGAAAGAACGATCGTAGAGCGCAGATTTGCTGGGTCAACATCGCACCTGTATGACTGTTGGAGAGCCGCCGTTTATCACGCTTGGATTCCCTGCGACGTGGCACGGCCTAGCGGCATCTCCTAGCAGAGGTAATATCGAGGAACCAAGCATGTATCACTACGATCCCAAGACTGCCCTGGAAGAGCTCAACGAAGATGCCGTGTTGCCCAATCCCGTGCGAGTTCGCGACATGATGCTGAGAGCACACCTTGATGCCGACCGTTCACTGGAATATAACCGCCTGTTCGTCGAATATCAGCGCGGCTTCGGCGAGCTGCTAGAACTGGGACGCCATTTACTGGGAGAATTGGCGGGATCGCACAAGGAATAATCTAGGAGGCGGCCATTGGCCGAGGAGAGGGTATGAAACTCTGGATGCTGTTGGGTTCGATTTGCCTGTTTACGGTGTCGGCGTTCGCGGCGGAATCGCAGAACGTATCGTACAAGAGCGGAGATGAGACGGTGAATGCGGTGATGTACACGCCGCCGGGAAAAGGGCCGTTTCCAGCACTGGTCGTGATCCATGAGTTCTGGGGGCTTAACGATTGGGTGAAGGAACAGGCGTCGAAACTTGCCGACCAGGGTTACGTCACACTAGCCATCGATTTGTACCGCGGAAAGGTTGCGACCACGCCCGACGAGGCGCACGAGATCATGCGGGGCGTTCCTGAAGACCGGGCCAATCGCGATTTGTTGGCCGCCAGCGGCTATTTGCGCTCGCAAGGGAATGTTGATCCCAAGCGCGTGGGCACGATTGGATGGTGCATGGGCGGAGGTTATTCTCTCGATCTCGCGCTGAACGATCCCAAGCTGAAGGCTGCGGTCATTAATTACGGCCATCTGGCGACGGATGATGCCGCACTGAAGAAGATCAATGCCGCGATCCTCGGCATTTTCGGCGGGCGAGACCGTGGTATTGCGGTGGCGGACGTCAACAAGTTCGAGGCGCAGCTCAAAGCCTTGCACAAGACGGTCGAGATCCATATCTTTCCCGACGCTGGTCACGCCTTCGAGAATCCCAATAATAAGCAGGGATATCGGGCGGATGATGCTGCCCAAGCCTGGAAGCTGACAGTCGATTTCTTAGCAAAGAATCTGAAGTCAAAATGACACCGTTAGACTCAACACTGCGATACCAGAAACGGTTCCTGTGGATACTGCTGGCGGCGGCTGTCGTATCGTTGCTATGGGTAGTAAAGGTGGAGATTGTCTATCATCGCAATGTGCGCCACATCCCGACGAATTTTCAGCTGCGCTATCACCAACCACCCAATCTTTGGAGGGCGTGAATGGTTTCCACCCTACGCCACGTTTGATCTCAGTTGCGATCCGATGCGACTAACGCCGGGTGAGATAGGACCTCCAAAGTCTTTGATCCGGAACTACACCCGTTCCAGCACCAGAGCGATACCCTGGCCAACGCCGATGCACATCGTACACAGAACGTACCGCCCACCAGTCCGTTGCAGTTGCAGGACAGCAGTGGTGACTAACCGGGCGCCAGAGGCACCTAGAGGGTGGCCAATCGCAATCGCTCCGCCATTGGGATTCACCTGGGGAGCATCATCGGGAATCTGCAGATCGCGAAGTACGGCGAGCGCCTGGGAGGCGAATGCTTCGTTCAGTTCGATGACGTCCATATCCGCAATACTGAGTTTTGCCAACGCGAGCACTTTGCGTGTTGCCGGAGCCGGCCCCATGCCCATAATGCGCGGAGCCACTCCCGCCGCGGCCGAAGCGACCACGCGCGCCTTTGGCGTGAGACCGTAACGTTTCACAGCCTGTTCTGAGGCCAGCAGCAGCGCGCATGCGCCATCGTTGATGCCCGAGGCGTTGCCGGCGGTGACGGTGCCATTTGGTTTCACGATTGGCTTCAGGGCAGCCAATGCCTCGAGAGTTGTATCGGGACGTGGATGCTCGTCCTGGCTCACCATGACGGGCAGACCCTTGCGTCCAGAAATTGTAACGGGAACAATCTCTTCCGCGAGAGCCCCAGTTTCCATGGCGGCTGCGGTGCGCTGTTGACTGCGATAGGCAAACTCGTCCTGGTCCCGGCGCGAGATATGGAATTCTTCCGCCACGTTCTCGGCAGTTTCGGGCATGGAATCCACGCCGTATGCGGCTTTCATCAAGGGATTCACGAATCGCCAGCCGATGGTGGTGTCTTCCAGCTTCGCCGCCGCGGGAGAAAGCGGCATCAGATTTTGCCATGACGAATGGCGCCCGCGACATGCTCTCTACTCCGCCAGCGATCACCAGCGAATTCTCCCCAGTCTTCATCGCTCTGGCAGCAACGGAAACAGCGTCCATGCTGGAACCGCATAGACGATTCACGGTTGAGCCGGGCACGGTTTGCGGAAGGCCGGCAAGCAACAGTGCCATGCGCGCGACATTGCGGTTGTCTTCGCCCGCCTGGTTTGCACATCCGAGAATCACGTCGTCAACAGCACTCCAGTCAACGGAGGGGTTGCGTTGAACCAGCGCTTTGATTGGAATTGCGGCGAGGTCATCGGTTCGAACAGAAGAAAGCGCTCCGCCGTAGCGACCGAAAGGGGTCCGTATTGCGTCACAGATGAAGGCATTCGACATTCAGTGAACCCGTGTCTCCAAACAATAATATCTTGAACGAACTGGATGGCGAGGTTCGCCGAGAAAGTGCAGAGCAGCGCCTCAAATGCTTCGACAGCAAGCGAAGTCTCTTTGAGTTTATGCCAGCCACAAGTTAAGCCCAGACACTCTACTTCAGTACGTATAAGGCGTTCACATGAGCCGTGACCGTGATCTTCTGCGCTCCAAACTCGGCCGTGGGAGGAGCAGGAGCGGCCATCGTCCCGACAGTTGCTTGTTTGGCGAAAACCATGGGACGCACCGGCGTGGGCTCGTAAGTGTCGACGGACGCATAGGAAAGTTCGCCCAAACTACGGCCACTGAAGCGCGCCACCGCATTGGCCATCGCGTGGGCACGCGGCAATGCGTCTTCCACAGCTTTAACCTTGGCGGCTTCCATATCGTCGAGAAGGTAGCTGAGTGATTGATCCCCGGTCACATCCGCCATGTTGCTGAGGCCCTCGGTGATCGGTCCCACTTTAGAGAAGTCTTTGAGCTTGATACTAATGTTGGTGTCCACACGATAGCCGACGAGCTTGCGCTTCGGAGTCTTGTAGTCATACACCGGCTGCACAGAGAACTGGCCTACCTGCGCGTCCTTGGGATCGAGGCCGTTGGCGCGTAGCAGTTGCCGCACCTGCTCCGCCGCACGGCTGGCCTTCTGGTTCGCATCCTGCAGTTTGTCTTCTTGCGCCGAGATATTAAATTGCACCAGCACGGTATCAGGCTCGGCCTCGAACTTGCCGTCAGCGCCGACCCACACCGTGTTGGGGACTGCAGCTGCGGAGCGATCCTGCGCCGTTATCGGCGCCACCACGCAGAGTGAGCCGAGGAAAGATATAACTGCAAACGCAATGGACTGGCAGTTTCTGAATCGCATGAGAGCACCGAGCTGCCACGCTCGTCTCTGGTGCCGGAAATGGCCAGAACCTGCGAGGACGTGGCTCCTTTCGCTTCGAAATCATAGTCCGGCGAAGTGGTTTTGACCAAGCCATCCGCCGATTGCCCTTCCAGGGAAGAACGTCGAAGATTGGCTTACTTGCGAAAAATTAGGTTTGTGAAAAGGGGGAGGTGATGAGCTGGATTCCCAGAATCAAACTCGACATGTACTTTCGCGCCGAATGTGTCATCCAAATGTTGAAAATGCGAATCTAAGAAGGTAAGTTGCTGACAGTTGTTAAAGCCAAGGTCGAAGTAAGGGAGCGGCCGATGCGCAGATGGTATGTGCCACTTACAGTCCTGGGAATTGGCAGTCTTGGGGCGTTCTTGCTTAGCGAGTGGGGAAGAAATACCCTGCGCGCCATATTCGAAGACTTTCACCGGTCCCCGGAGCACTGGGTGGAATGGAATGAGAGCGCGCAAAGCGAACTTGACCACCTCCAGGAGGCATTGAATCGCATCGCGGACTCACTCGAGCCCCACACCCAATTCGGCCACTAAGTCCTCGCCGGGTACCACGAGTTGCGACATCGAAAGCAAAAGCAATGGGTATTCCTCTTCCGCATCCTACGAGGCTGCTGCGCCGGGCGCCAGTTCATTAATTCTTCCTGCCATCCGGATATCGCGTTGCGTCACCCCGCCCGAGTCATGCGAGACCAATGCCAGCGTCACCTTGTTATAGCTGATGCGAATGTCGGGATGATGATTCAGGGATTCGGCGACTTCCGCAATCTGATTCACGAAGTCCATTGCCTGCAGAAAATTTGTGAACTGGAAATTGCGCTCGATCGCGCTTCCATTTTTCTTCCAGCCGAGAAGCTTTTGCAGCGCTTGCTGAATCTCAGTTTCGGACAGAACGGCACTCATTCGCTGCCTCCTTTGCGAACCAGGATCCGCAGTTGGTCATTGGTTCCCGCTGCCATAGAAATCCCTATCTTACCTCGGGGTTGGAACTCCGATTTCCGTGCGCAATTCCTGCCAGATCTGCTCTGAAATGGAGAGGAAGACTTGCACAATCTCGGGATCAAACTGCCGCCCCGCATTACGCTCAATCTCTCGTCGTCCTGCGGGAATAGATTGCGCCGCGCGATACGGACGATCCGACGTGATGGCGTCGAAGGTATCAGCAATCGAGAAGATGCGCGCTCCGAGGGGAATTTGATTTCCTCTTAGGCCGCGGGGATAGCCGCTACCATCGAAGCACTCCTGGTGCGAGTAAACAATGTCTGCCGCTTCGCGCAGAAAGGGAATTCTGCGCAACATCCGGTAACCGAGCATGGCATGCCGGCGCATGATTTCCTGTTCTTCAGGACTTAGTCTGCCCGGTTTGCGCAGGATCGCATCGGGTATTGCCATTTTGCCAATATCGTGGAGAAAGGCTCCGCGAGCGATGATGCGAATCTGGTCGTGCGGCAACTCCATGGCCCGGGCAATGGCGATGGTGAAAGCGGTTACGCGCTTCGAATGACCTTCGGTTTCGGCATCTTTTAGATCGAGCGCATCACCCAAGGCCTCCAGCGTAATGTCATACGAGCGCTCCAGATCAGCGAGAGCACGACGGAGCAAGTCGGTACGGGCAGCGACAAGGGATTCCAACTTGGTTTGATACGCCAGATTTTCCAGCTTCAGGCGGCGATTTTCCATTGCGCGGCGAACGATGGCCAGCAGTTGTTCGCGTTCGAACGGCTTCAGCAGATAGTCGTACGCACCGTTTCGGATCGCAGCCAGGGCGATTGAGATGTCGTGGACTGCAGTTACCATGACCACCGGAATGTCGGGATGTTCTTGACGAATCCGCGCCAGCAAAGACAATCCGTCCATGCCTTCCATGACGAGGTCAGAGAGCACCAATGAGTAATTTTCGTTGGAATCCAACAGGGCAAGCGCCTCCTTGCCAGAGCTGACAGGACGACACTCGAAACCCACTTGGCCCAGGATGGAGCACACGACTTCACGGATCGTGTTCTCGTCATCAACTACAAGGATGCGCTCGTCCGCCATAATAGAAAAACGCTGCAGCGATAGTTCGTGCCGTTGTTTGTTCGATTTTATCCACTTCCGCTCGTGCCGTTACATAAATTGTGGGCTGCCAACCTTCTGAGTGTTTTCTGACGGAGGTACTTGGCGGGTCATAGATATAGAAACTTTACATACCCGGGAATCTTGAGGTTGGCATCGCAATGCCAACTTACGGAAGACGGGGGCCCAATCTCATCCGTCGGTGGTGATAGCGCCCGCTACGGTGTCCGTTGGCGAGAGCGGTTTCAACGTTCATTGATTGGCGGTCTTATCAATTAGTTTCAATGACTTATATAGTTTCCCGCGAACGACTCGAATCGCGAGAGTCTTTGGGCCGCCGATTGCACAGTACTAAGGTGTTGATGAACAGATACGAGTAGCGAGACGAATTTCAGACACAGTTCGAACTCACCCAGGGGGTAATGATGAGTACAGTGCAGGAAGCGAAGATGTTCGGTTTTGCAACATACATGCCAGCGGTTTTGCAGCGCAGCGTTGACACCTATAGCGAGACCTACGAGCAGAATCGCCATCGCGTGTATGCCCTGGCATTTTGGATGACGGATAACGAACTTGACGCAGCCGAGTTGATGAGTCAGACCTTCTGTCGGGCATTTGCTAAGAGTGACACCCCGACGGCAGAAGAAATCGATCGTTGCCTGATTAGCGAACTGCGCGAGTATATGCCTCTAGGAATTCTGACCTTGAACTGCGCTCCGGCCGAGAGAGTGCTGTCGGTGCGGCGCAACACATTACGCGTGGAGTTGGAACGAGCGGTCATTCAGTTGCCTCCCACAGAAAAGATGATCTTTCTGATGCATGACGTGGAATGCTACGATCATGCCCGTATCGGTCGTGCTCTCGGTCTCAGCGAAGAGGAATCGCGCCTCGGGCTCCATCAGGCTCGGTTGCGTCTGCGCGAGCTGCTTTCGAAATCAGTTTGATTCTCACCACCTCGGCCTTTTCTCCTGAACGCTCACGCCCCTCGAAAGAGGGGCAATTTTTATGTGACCGGTTCGTCCAGAGTATTAGCTCTTATCGGCCTCTTCCGTACCGTCCAGTTCCTCTTCCTCTTCGCGCTTTAATGGGCGAAGCAACGGAAAGAGGATCACATCGCGGATGGAGCGCGAATCGGTCAGTAGCATGGTCAGCCGGTCGATGCCGACGCCTTCGCCCGCAGCCGGGGGCAAGCCATACGACAATGCGCGAATGTAGTCCTCATCCATCTGATGAGCTTCTTCGTCGCCACGCGCGCGTTCTCCAAGCTGCAATTCAAAGCGGCGACGCTGCTCCTCGGGATCGTTCAGCTCGCTAAAAGCATTGCCAATCTCAAGCCCGCCGATGAAGATTTCGAAACGCTCCACCCACTCGGCATTTTCCTCCGGCTCGCGCTTGTTCTTCGACAGTGGCGAAATGGCGAGCGGAAAATCATAGATGAATGTTGGCTGAATGAGGTGCGGTTCGGCGACAAACTCGAAGATATCGGCGATCGTCTTGCCGTTCGGAGCTGTTAGATCGTAGGGAATGTGCGGATTCGCTGCATTGTAGCGGTGCACCATCGCGGCAATCTGCTCGGCACTCGAGAAATCAACCATTTCCGGATTTTCACCGGCATTTTCGGGCCAGTACTGAATTATGGCCTGGCGCATCGAGAGCCGCTGGAAGTTGCCAAAGTCAATCTCATGCCCGTTGAAGTGAGCGATGGTTGTGCCGTTCACGTCGCGCGCCACCTGCGCCAGCATTTGCGCGGTGAAGTCCATCATGTCCCGGTAGTCGGCATAGGCCATGTAGAACTCCAGCATGGTGAACTCAGGGTTGTGCTGGGTCGAGATGCCTTCATTGCGGAAGTTGCGGTTGATCTCGTACACGCGGTCCATGCCGCCGACCACCAGTCGTTTTAAATAAAGCTCGGGCGCGATGCGCAGGTATAGATCGACATCGAGCGTGTTGTGATGGGTGATGAAGGGCTTGGCCACCGCGCCGCCGGCGATGGGATGCATCATCGGCGTCTCGACTTCGACGAAGCCGTTGCTGTCGAGGAATCGCCGCATCGATTGCACCACCTTGGCGCGCTTCAGGAAGACTTCGCGCACGTCAGGGTTCATCGTGAGATCAACGTAACGGCGCCGATAGCGCGTTTCAACGTCCTGCAGTCCGTGCCACTTTTCCGGCAAGGGAAGCAGGTCCTTCACCAGGAAGGTGATCTCTTCCACGTGGACGGTCAGCTCATCGGTGCGGGTCCGGAACAGGTAGCCCTTCACGCCGATGTAGTCGCCGAGATCGAGCAGCTTGTAAAGCTGGAAGGCCTTTTCGCCGACGTTGTCGAGGCGGACGTAGATCTGGAGGCGCTGGCCACCTTGTTGCAGGTGTGCGAAACCTGCTTTTCCCTGCACACGTATGGACATCAGGCGTCCCGCAATGCTGACGTCCGTGCGTGGAGATTCAAGCTCCGGGCCAGTCTTAGCCGAATATCCTTCGAGAATCTGTGGAATGGTGTGGGTGGTTTCGTAGCGATAGGGATAGGCCTGCTGCCCTAGCGCCTCGATCTGCTTCAGCTTTTCTCTTCTCAGCTCGTAGATTTTCTGGTCAAGTGCCACAGTGATTCCTGGTGCCTGGCTTCCGGCAGGGTCAAAGGTAAGGAAATCCGATTATAGATTGTGGACGCGCCGATTGCTGACTGCAGGGATACTGTTGCCCAATGGAGCACGGGAGTTTCTGACGCATTTCTTGCAGCTGGGATCACCCCAGCGCTAGGACTCCGGGCCCGGCCAGGCGAACTAGCTCTTATGCCGCCGAAAGCGGGCATGCGGTACAGGCTTGCGCCGCTTGAGAGACATCCAGCGCCCTAGTGTCGCCGGGGAAGGCACGAAGGCCACCAGCAGAAGGAACGCGCCTCCCACCGCAAGGATCTCCGGAGAATAGCTGCTGCTCGGATTAATAGGGCTGTTTTGTACGTTGATGACTTCGGCATGTCCCTTGTGCCAGCCGTAAAAAATCAACCACGCTCCCAACGCAAACACCGCAATCCGCGCCGCGATCTTTTTCACCAGGACTTCCTTCCAAGCCGTTCAGCGAAAAGCCGGTACCATAGTGCCATGTTGGACGCGGGAAGCAAAACTTTTTTCCCGGCGACGTTTAGTAGCAATGCATCTTCTCGATCCGCCGGATTTCCGGCTCGCGAGCGGAAATTGTGACGGATGTCATTGAATCGTGTCCCGGAGGGGATTATATTGTCCGGTTATTTCATACTAGTGTCACACTCCGGTGTGGCGTGTGAGTCACATTCATGCCGCAAAACTATGTACCGATGTTCATCTTCGCCTTCCTGGCGTTTCTGGTGGCGGCCGGAACGCTTGCGCTCTTCTACATCGTCCGTCCCCGTAACCCGTTCAAGACCAAGCTGATGCCCTACGAGTGCGGCATCACGCCCTTCGACAGTGCGCGTGGCCGCTATACCATCCGCTTTTATATTGTGGCCATCCTGTTTGTGGTCTTCGACGTGGAGACCATCTTCCTGTTTCCGTGGGCGGTACAGTTCAAGCTGCTAGGTTTGTTCGGTCTGCTGGAGATGCTGATCTTTCTGGGCATCCTGATTGTGGGATACATCTGGATCTGGAAGAAGGGCGCGCTGGAATGGGTATAGCAGTAATGGCCTCCAGCGCAGAAAATCATCGACCCCATTCGCGTTGGCAGCGTGGATGGGGATTTTTTTGGGGAGGGCGTGGTGCCCATTATTGGCGGTCGCGCGCCACAATGTGATTAACATCACAATGCGACGTGACCCCCGCACAAGATGGTAAGCGCCTCAAGCTGATAGAACTTAGAGTTCCATGACGACAGGGAACCGAAATCGAAGAGAGCCATAGAAATGCCCGACGAAACCAAAGGAACCGACCCAGTTTCTCCTGAACCATCCTCCCCGGTGGGAGCGCCGGTGTCGTCCGGCGAGGCAGCAGGGGTGGGCGGCGCCAAGGCGTCAGCCGAAACATCCCCAAGTTCTGCTGCGCCAGATGCTCCGCCAATCGCGCTGGCCAAGACGGAAGTTCCCCTGGCCGCCAAGCCTGTCGAAGCAGCCAAAGCTGCTCCTGAGGCCCCTGGGCCGCCAAAGCCAGCTGCTCCCGCGACATCCGACAAGCCTGCCGCCCCGGCTGCGGCAAAGCCTGCCGCTCCCGCAGCCGCGAAGCCCGCGCCCAAACCTGAAGGTCCCAAGCCAGAGCCCTGGGAGGCAGACCTGGTCACGCGCCTTCGTAGCCAGTACGGCTCAGGGATCAAAGAGGCCAGCACCTACGTCGGTCAGAAGTATCTAGTCGTGGACAGCTCGATCACTTACGAGATCCTCCTGCGCATGTGCCACGACGAGCTTTACAACTACTGCGTGGACATTACCGCAGTGCACTATCCCAAGCGCGAGGCGCAGTTCGACATCGTTTACATAATGTATTCGTTCCACCATAACGAGCGCGTGCGCATCAAGACTCAGATCAAAGACGGCGAGCGTCTTCGTACGGCGGTGGAAATCTGGGAGACGGCGAACTGGCTGGAGCGTGAAGTTTTCGACATGTTCGGCATCGAGTTCGACGGGCATCCCGACCTGAAGCGCATTCTGCTACCCGACGGATGGAAGGGCCACCCTTTGCGCAAGGATTATCCGATTCTTCAGCAGGACCAGGAGTGGGTGAAGATCAACCTGGGCATCGAGAGTGGACAATGAGCGACCGCACCGATTACCTCGATCTCGATACCAAGGATGAAACTTTTCTTGACTCGACCGAACTGGTTCTCAACATGGGGCCGCAGCATCCGTCGACGCATGGAGTGTTACGCGTCATCCTGAAGCTAGACGGCGAGAAAGTCCTGGGCACCGAGTGCGTCATTGGGTACCTGCATCGCGGCGTAGAGAAAATTGCGGAGAACCGCACCTACGCGATGTTCAACCCCTATGTCGACCGCATGGATTATGTCGCCGCCGTTTCCAACGGGCTGGGTTACTGCGAAACCGTCGAGAAGCTGCTCAGCGTCGAAGCCCCACCGCGAGCGCAATATCTTCGCGTCATTCTCACGGAACTGTGCCGTATCGCCAGCCACCAGGTTTGGCTGGGCACGCACGCGCTCGATATCGGCGCGATCACGCCGCTGTTCTATTGCTTCCGCGATCGCGAAGAGGTTCTTAAGATCTTTGAAAAGTACTGCGGCGCCCGCCTGACAACGCATGCGTTTCGCATTGGCGGATGCCTCTACGAGGCCTACGAAGGCTTCGAGCAGGATTGCAAAAAGTTCTGCGGCGATTTCTTACCCAAGCTCGACGAATACGAAGAACTGCTGACTACCAACCGCATCTGGGTCGAGCGCACCAAGGGTGTAGGCATTCTGAATCCGGAGGATTGCATCGCGCTGGGGGTCACAGGTCCGGTGCTGCGCGCCAGCGGCGTCAAGTGGGACCTGCGCAAAGCCCAGCCCTATGAGTCCTACAAAAATTTCGACTTCGAAATTCCCACCGGGCTGAACGGAGACACCTACGACCGGTACCTGGTGCGCATTGAAGAGATGCGCCAGTCGGTGCGCATCATTCGTCAGGCGGTGGACGGCTTGCCGCAAGGTCCGATCATGGCCAAGGTGCCAAAGGTGATTAAGCCGCCGGTAGGCGAGGTGTATCACTCCATCGAGGCGCCGAAGGGCGAGCTGGGATATTTCATCGTGAGCGACGCTTCCACGCAGCCTTATCGCATCCGGGTGCGTCCTCCGTCGTTCGTTAATCTGCAAGCCCTCGACAAGATGGTGCGCGGCCTGCTGGTAGCCGACGTAGTTGCGGTCATCGGCACCCTCGACATCGTGCTGGGCGAGGTCGACCGCTAATGATCGAGTACGTCAAAGGCTATCTGAGTTCGGGAACGACCCCTGGTGAAGCGGGCAACGTGTTCTGGGCCACGGTTTACATCCTGCTGGTGATTGTTGGTGTTTCGCTGTCGGTCATCTGCATGAATTGGCTGGAGCGCAAAATCCTGGCGCACATGCAGATTCGGCTTGGCCCCATGCGCGTAGGGCCGCACGGATTGCTGCAACCCTTCGCCGATGCCCTCAAGCTGCTGATCAAAGAAGACATCATCCCCAACGACGCCGACAAGTTTGTGTTCTGGAGTGCGCCCGTGGTCGTGACCATGACCGCGTTTACTACGTTCCTGGTAGTGCCGTTCGGCCGCACTCACGCCGTCACCGACATGAATATCGGCGTGCTGTTCATGCTGGGTGTTTCGTCGCTGGGTGTGCTGGGCATCATCATGGCGGGCTGGTCGTCGAACTCGCATTACCCGCTGATGGGCTCGCTGCGCTCGAGCGCGCAGATGGTTTCGTACGAAATTGCCATGGGACTGGCGATTGTCTCGGCCGTTCTGATGACGAGTCTGCAGACCGGCACCGGCACGTTGAGCATGATCGGCATTGTGGAGTCGCAGGCCGCCCAACATACCTGGTTCATCTTCAAGTTCTTCCCGCTGGGATTCATCGCCTTCGCAGTGTTCGCGATCGCGATGGTGGCGGAGACCAACCGCGCGCCCTTCGATCTGCCGGAGGCGGAATCGGAACTGGTCGCGGGATTCCACACCGAATACAGCGGCTTTCGCTGGTCGCTGTTCTTTCTGGCCGAGTACTCAGCCATGCTCGCTGTATCGTCGATTGCGGTGACGCTCTGGCTGGGTGGATGGATGCGGCCCTTTCCCAACTGGCTGGGCGGCTCGACGTGGGACATGGCGTTCTCGTTTCTTCCAGCCTTGACGTTCTTCGTGCTCGCTGCTGGGTGCTTCTTGGGAACCATACGCATGCCGAAGATCCCGCAGTTCCGCATTCAGACGATTGGCCTGGGGACATTCGGTGCTCTGCTGGGATTCATCGGGCTGGTGCTGCTAGTGCCGGCGGTACGCGTCCGCATACAAGACATTTACTGGTTCGTCGTCAAAGTTGCGTTCTTCATGTACTTGTACATCTGGTATCGCGGGACGTTTCCGCGCTATCGCTTTGACCAGCTCATGAAAGTGGGCTGGAAGGTACTGCTGCCGACCGGCTTGGGTGTCTTGATCGCCACCGCGATCTGGGGCCTGATGCCGCAACTGTCGGCGGCGATCCTGGGGGTGCTGCAGTGAAGCTGACTCCGCTGATCCGCAAGATCCTGTTAGTTGACCTAATCAAAGGCTTAAAAGTTACGTTTCACTATCAACCTCCAAGTGAAGCAATTACAGAGCAATATCCGCTGGAGAGGCCAGTGATCTTCGAGCGCTTCCGCGGTCAGCCGCGCCTGAACGTGAACCCTGATACCGGCGAATCGCTGTGCATTGTTTGCAACCTGTGCGCGCTGGCTTGTCCTGAGCAGTTGATCGTCGTGAAGGGCGAGCGCAATCCCGCGACGCGCCGCAAAGAGCCGGTTTCGTGGACCTACGACCTCAGTCGCTGCATGTTTTGCGGGCTGTGCGCCGAGGCCTGCTCCACTGACGCGCTGGAGCTGACTCAGGATTACGAGATGGCGCTTTACAGCCGCGAAGGCATGGTGCTGGACCAAGCGGCGCTGGAGCACGGCCAGGAACCGGAGAGGTACGCGAAGTGAATCCTGTTGCCACGCCATTCTTTTTTTACTTCTTGTCCTTCACCGCGATCGTATCCGCCATTGCAGTAATCACCCGGCGGAATCCGGTACATGCGGCACTTTCGCTGATCGTGACGCTTCTGTCGCTGGCAGGTTTTTACCTTATGCTGTACGCGCCCTTTGTGGCTGCGGTGCAGATCGTCCTCTACGCCGGCGGAATCATGGTGCTGTTCCTGTTCGTCATCATGCTGGTGAACCTGGAACAGAACATCCGCGAGTATCAGTTCAACAAGCAATGGATTGTGGCCACGATTGCGGCCTTGGCGCTCGGCGGATTGCTGGCGTTCGTATATCGCACGGGTCGCGGCACATTCCCGGCCGCGTTCTATCAGGGCTATCGCGGGCTGGAGGGCGACAACACGCAGCAGATTGGTGTGTGGCTGTACGGCAATTACATGCTGCCGTTTGAGATTGCTTCGCTGCTACTCCTGGTGGCCATCGTAGGCGCTGTGGTTATGGCGAAGAAGAGGATTTGAGCAATGAGTCTCTACACCAAAGTCAAGATTTCGGAGCAGCGACTCGAATCGCTTGTCCAGCAGCACCCTGAACTCATTGAGAATGGCCTTGTGTACCTAGACCATCAGAAGCAAGCGACCGGGAGGCGTCTCGACGTTTTAATGGTAGACAGTGGTGGCGCACTGATCGTAGCGGAGCTCAAAGTTGTAGAAGACGACGGCATGTTGGTTCAGGGTCTGGATTACTATGACTACGTTTCAAGCCATCTGGAAGGCTACGCGAGACAATACAAAGGGCATTCCATCGATCCGACGCAAAAGGTCCGGCTTCTCCTAGTCGCTCCGGACTTCTCTCAAACCCTCGTCAACAGATGCAAATGGCTCGACTTACCAATTTCCCTTTTTACGTACGGCTGCCTCCAGTTTGACGGCCAGGAAGACGTCGTCCCGGTTTTTCAGGAGCGTGAGATTCCAGCTTCTTCGAAGTCACCTGAGGTTCATACTATCGACGAAGTTTTGAGCTATATCACCGACGGAACGGTACGAAGCAAAGCTGAGTCAATCCTCACCGATATCAAGGGTTGGAAAACGGGAAACATCTCTCTGGACGCTATCAAGGGCTGCATTTCTTTGAAGATAAATAACCGTGTCTTCGGGTACTTCTATCCGAAGCGACAGTACTACCTTATCCAGACCTATGACTCAAATGACGAATGGCAGGATTACGCGATTAAAGGCGATGAGAACTTGCCGAATGCAAGGTCGGTGCTCAAAGAAGCGATGGAGCGAGTAGAGAAAGACGTGCTCAGGCGTGAATGCTTCGAATGCAATGTGAAGGCCGATCAGCGGGAGCTGCAGCAGTGCAGCCGTGATCCGAAGCATTGGTATCACCCAGGGCAATGTGAAGCGGACCACATACCGTGGTGTGAGAAGGAACAGGCTCGAAAACGCAAGACTAAAACTGGCGCTGCTGGGCCTGGAACGGCGAACTGATTATGACTGAGATCACCACCATGCATTACCTCGTGGTTGCGGCGGCGCTGTTCATCATCGGCACCATCGGGGTGCTGACGCGGCGTAACGTGGTCATCATCCTGATGTCGATTGAGTTGATCCTGAATGCCGTTAACCTGAACCTGGTAGCGTTCTCGCGGTTGTGGGGAATGCATGGGCAGGTGTTTTCCATCTTTGTGATCACGGACGCAGCCGCCGAAGCAGCGGTCGGCCTAGGCATTATCATCGCCTTCTTCCGCAATAAGGAGACGGTGAACGTGGACGAGGTGGATCTCTTGAAATGGTAGCGCGGGGCTATAGGGGCCTTCGACTCCGGCGCAAAAGAACGCGCCTGCGCTCAGGATGACACGTGAAGTCAGTTTATCCTTAAACGAAAAGAAAAAGCGAAAAAGCGAAAAAGCGAAGGGCGAATAGCGAATAGCGATTTTACTGACGGCTGATAGCTGACAGCTGAGAGCTTATATATGTTCTTTCTTGACCACATCTGGATGATTCCGCTGGTTCCCGCCGTCGGCGCGGTTTGCATGTTCTTTTTTGGACGCAAGCTATCGAAGCAGGCGGTGAATGGCATTTGCGTCGGCATGGTCGTGCTGGCGTTCGCATGGGCGTGTGTCGCGGTGTGGCAATACACCGGCTACAGCGCCGCCAATCCTGGTAAGCCCTTCGAAAAGGTGATGTACACCTGGATGGGCACCGGAACCGATTCGCTCGCGTATCCCACCCATAGCGGGTCCGCACAGTTCCGCGCCGATGCCGGCTTCCTCCTCGATCCGCTGTCCTGCATCTGGCTTCTGTTTGTGACCGGTGTGGGCATGCTCATCCATATTTATTCCATGGGCTACATGGCGCACGAGGGCGGCTATTATCGCTTTTTCGGCTACCTCAACCTGTTCATGTTCTCCATGTTGACGCTGATCTTGGCCAATAATTATGCGCTGATGTTTGTTGGCTGGGAAGGCGTGGGCCTATGTTCGTACCTGCTCATCGGCTTCTATTTTCAGCGACACTCCGCGTCCACGGCCGCCAACAAAGCGTTCATCGTTAATCGCGTGGGTGATGCCGGATTCCTGCTGGGTATGTTCACCATTGCCTGGTATTTCGGTTCGATGCAATACACCAAGGTCAATCTGCTGGCGCGCAGCGGGCACTTCGCGATCGGCGATCACTGGATCACTGCGGCCTGCCTGCTGCTGTTCGTAGGAGCCTGTGGCAAATCGGCACAGTTCCCGCTATATGTCTGGCTGCCGGACGCGATGGAAGGTCCCACGCCGGTCTCGGCGCTGATCCACGCGGCGACCATGGTGACCGCAGGCGTGTACATGGTGGCGCGCTCTAACGCGCTGTTCGTGCTGGCGCCGAATGCAATGAAGACGGTCGCCATCGTCGGCGCGCTGACCGCGATTTTCGCGGCGACGATTGCGCTGGTACAGAACGACATCAAGCGCGTGCTGGCTTACTCCACTGTGTCGCAGTTGGGATACATGTTCCTGGCGCTCGGCGTTGGCGCATTCGCGGCGGGTGTCTTCCACGTCTTCACCCACGCGTTCTTCAAGGCGCTGCTCTTCCTCGGGGCCGGCTCGGTGATTCACGCCATGAGCGGCGAACAGGAGATGCAGCACATGGGTGCGCTGCATGGAAAAATCAAGACTACGTTCGGCACCATGCTGATTGCGACTCTCGCCATTTCGGGGATTCCGGGGTTTGCGGGCTTCTTCTCCAAGGACGCAATCCTGTGGGAGACGTGGTCGCGCGAGGCTGGCGCGTACCGGTATCTCTGGTACATCGCATTTTTGACGGCACTGATGACCTCGTTCTACATGTTCCGGCTGATTTATCTGACGTTCTTCGGCAAGCCACGCATGAATCACGAGGTGGAGCACCACATCCACGAATCTCCCAAGACCATGACGGTGCCGCTGGTGATCCTGGCCATCTGCTCGATCGGGGCTGGATTCCTGGGACTGCCGCATAGCCTGGGCGGATCGAATCGCTTCGAGAAATTTCTCGAGCCGGTGTTCGCCAAGGAAGCGGTAGTGCTGGAAGAAGGCGGCAAGGGTGCCCAAATAGCCTCGGGCGACCAGCAGGTCGAACACACCGATCCCATGGAATACACGCTGATGTTCGCCTCGGTGGGCGCGGCAGTGGTGGGCTGGTTCCTGGCGCAACGTGCGTACAAGAAGGCCGACAAGGACTACAAAGAACCCATTCAGGAAATCTCGCCGCGCTTTTACAAGACGCTCTTCCGCAAGTGGTACGTGGATGAAATTTACGACTGGGTCTTCACTGGCCGCAAGAAGGTGGGGCCGGTGCGCCTGGGGGCGATGGGACTGGGCGACGAGCTGTGGAAGTTTGATGCCAACGTGATTGACGGCGCGGTCAACGGCGCTGGGTGGTCCACGCGCATGAGCGGCACGCTGTCGAACCTGTGGGACAAATGGATTATCGACGGGCTGTTTGTGAATGGAGTGGCCATGGTGACCCGGCTGGCGTCGTATCCGGTGCGCCTGGTGCAGTGGGGCCTGGTGCAATGGTACGCCTTGGTGATGGTAGCGGGTCTGGTGTGCTTCATTTTTTATTACGTGATTCGGTGGTGAAGAGCAGTTGCCAGTTGTTAGTGGGCAGTTGTCAGTGAGAGCTATCAAAAATGTATAACCATATTCTTTCGATAATCTTATTCACGCCGCTAGCGGGCGCGGTTCTCCTGATGCTGGTGCCGAAGGAGAACAAGGATGCCATCCGCTGGATTGGCAACATCTTCGGATTCCTGGGATTTGCGGTTTCGCTGCCGCTGATTCCTTGGTTCTGGGCGTTGAAAGATCGCGCCGGCTTCCAGTTCGTCGAGGGCTCACCCAACAATTGGATCCCGTCCATTGGCTCGGGTTACGTGATCGGCATCGACGGCATTTCGTTCCTGCTGATCATGCTGACCACCCTGCTGGGGGCCATTTCGATCCTGTCGTCGTGGAACGCCATTCAGGACCGCGTCAAAGAATATTACGTCTGGTTCCTGGTATTGCAGACGGGCATGCTCGGGGTCTTCATGGCCAACGACGTGTTCCTGTTCTTCGTCTTCTGGGAAGCCATGCTGGTGCCGATGTACCTGCTGATCGGCATCTGGGGCGGCCCGCGCAAGCTGTACGCGGCCATCAAGTTCTTCCTGTACACGCTGTTCGGCTCGGTGCTGATGCTGCTGGGCATCCTGTTCCTGTACTTCCATCACCACACTCTGACCGGCGTGTACACGTTTTACCTGCCTGATCTGTACGCGACGGCGCCGAAGATCGGCGGGCACGCGGCCATCTGGTTGTTCTTCGCATTCTTTGTCGGCTTCGCCATCAAGGTACCGATGTTCCCATTCCACACCTGGCTGCCCGATGCCCACGTGGAAGCGCCAACCGCCGGCTCGGTCATCTTGGCGGGCGTTCTGCTGAAGATGGGGACGTACGGGCTGATCCGCTTCTCGCTGCCGTTCTTCCCGGCGGTCGCCATGACACCAGTGGGTGCGCGAGTTCATGATCGTGCTCTCGCTGATCGGCATCATCTATGGCGCGCTAGTATCGCTGATGCAGAAGGACATGAAGAAGCTGGTGGCCTACTCGTCGGTGAGCCACCTTGGTTTTTGCACGCTCGGTATCTTCGCTCTCAGCCCGCTGGGCCTGAGCGGTTCAGTGCTACAACAGATCAACCACGGCATCTCCACCGGCGCGCTGTTCTTGATCGTCGGCATCCTCTACGAACGGCGCCACACGCGCGAGATCGCGGAGTACGGCGGCATCTCCAACGTGATGCCGGTATACGCCACCATCACCCTGATCATGTTCATGTCTTCAATGGGATTGCCGCTACTGAACGGCTTCGTCGGCGAGTTCACCATCCTGCAGGGCACATTCATGGAGAACAAGGCCTGGGCCGCGTGGGCGGTTCCGGGAGTGATCCTGGCTGCGGCGTACCTGCTTTGGCTCTATCAGCGCGTGTTCTTCGGACCGGTGAATAACCATAAGAACGAAAAGCTGCTGGATCTCTCGGGAAGGGAACTGGCCACGTTAGTTCCGCTGGTGATCATCGCCTTCTGGATCGGGCTGTACCCTAAGCCGTTCTTCCAGATTCTCTCGACTCCGGTCAACAATCTGGTCGCGACCGTGCGTCCTGATTATCCCGGGTTGACTAAGCCGGTGCTGGCTGCGCAACCGGTAAATCCGAATCCCGACGCGGCGATTCCGCCCGAACCGTCCAAAGCTCCCGACACGCAGAAGCCGGCAACGACCGACGAGGGGCAGAAATCGGGTGTAGCGGCAACTCAGAAGCCTGTTCCGGTGAACACGGCGAAAGCCAACTTAGCAGCGGCCCCGGCCGCGCTCAGCAAGTGAGGATGAAATAGTGACCACCTCGCTGACAACGTTTTCTTTGTCGTACTCCAGCAGCGACTACCTGCTTGCGTTGCCGATGCTGCTGCTGACCGTGTTCGCGCTCGGCATCCTGATGATTGATCTACTGCTACCGAAACAGTGGAAGCGCGTGAATGCCATCACCGCTTTAATTGGGGTTGCGTTCTCGGCGGCCGCGGTAGGCAAACTTCATCTCGCATATCATGCCGCTGAAATGCAAGGCATCGCAGTGGCCACATTCACCGGCTTCATGGGCTCGCTGGTGGTCGACCGTTTCGCCATTTACTTCTTCTACCTGTTTCTGATGGGCGCGGGTATTGCCATCCTGATGTCGATGCGTTATCTCGAGGTCGAGCATGAGAACCATGGCGAGTTCTACGCACTGCTGCTGCTCTCGGTAGTAGGAATGATGTGCATGGCCGCTGGCTATGACATCGTGCTGATCTTTATTGGGCTGGAACTGATGGCCATCTCGACCTACGTGCTGGTTGGTTTTCTGCGGCGTGACAAGCGCTCGAATGAAGCTGCCCTAAAGTATTTGCTGCTCGGCGCATTCTCCTCAGGCATCTTCGCTTACGGGCTGTCTCTGTTCTACGGTCTGACCGGAAGCACCAATCTGGGGCAGATTGCACAAAAGCTGCAGGAGGTGATTGCCACCCGGCCAAACGATCCCGTAGTCATCTTTGCGCTGCTGGCGACCACCACAGGGCTGTTGTTCAAGATTGCCGCGGTACCGTTCCACCAGTGGGCTCCGGATGCATACGAGGGTGCGCCTACCAGTATCACCGGGTTCATGTCAGTAGCGGTTAAGTCCGCCGGATGGGCGATGCTGTTGCGAATCTTCCTCTTTGGACTCTATCCCCTGCGCCCGATGTATGTTCCGCTGCTGATCTTCGTTTCGATCGCGACCATGACCGGTGGCAACCTGGCGGCGATCACGCAGGACAACTTGAAGCGACTGCTGGCGTACTCTTCCATCGCCCACGTCGGCTACATGCTGCTGGGCCTAATTGCCAGCGACGGACAGACCAACTCCACCGGCATTATGGCCATCATGATTTACCTGCTGGTGTACACCTTTATGAACCTGGGCGCGTTTGCGGTGATCACCTCGCTGCGGCGGCGCAACATCATCGGAGACACGGTTGACGACATTGCCGGACTGTACTTCAAGGCGCCGACCGAAGCCATCCTGATGCTGGTGTTCCTGCTCTCGCTGGCCGGAATTCCGCCACTGGCGGGCTTCTGGGGCAAATACTTCATCTTCCTCAGCCTGATCCAGACGGGGCATTACACGCTGGCGTCCATCGGCGTACTGTACTCGGTGGTCGGCCTCTATTACTACATGCGCATCGCTAACTCGATGCTCATGCGTCAGCCGATCGACGCCGAGCCGGTGCATACGCGGCCGGCAATGCGATTGGCCTTGACCATCACCGCGGTCGGCACAGTGGTCATCGGCCTCTTCCCCAACGCGTTCATCAACGTAGCTAACTGGTCGCTGGGGTTGGTGCAGGGCACGCAGCACATGGCAAGAATGCTGCGCTAAAGCTACAAGTGGAAAGTTTTGCAGCGGCATTAGCATCGGCGCATGCTGGGTGACACCACGACCAAAATTTGCCATCCCCTCAAACTGAGGCATCCACTCGGATTTACAATTTGTTCCCCTGATCAAAGCATCCAACGAGGTGGGCAATACTTGAGCTAATATGTTCAGAACTTACGCGTCGCGGAGATCCCGGCTTGCCAAGTGGGCGCTTTGGCTGATCTTTTACACCGTCGTCGCCTGGTTGTGCGGAGGAATGCCCCTCATCGCCCAGAGCTCCGAAGTGCATGCCGCGTTGTCTGATGCCCAAAGCCTCCACGACGTCGAATTCGATACCAGCCAGCCTCGCCTCACTCCTTTCCGCTTGATCGCCAACTGGATTGTCCTATCCGTCAAGATCAACGGCCGTGATTGCCGCATGTTACTCGATAGCGGAGCTCCGAATGTCATCTCGGTCAGCGCAGCCGCCCGCCTCGGCCTGGACGTCGAAGGACAGTTTTCCGGCTGGGGAGCCGGAAAGAGGGAAATCAGCGGAGGTGAGACCACGGTCTCACGACTTCGGATCGGCAATGTCGTGCTGCATGGGCAGACTTTCCATGTGATAGCCCTGCCGTATGCTCTGACCCACGGCTTCCGCCCCAGCGTCGAAGGGGTGATTGGCTCTGAATTGTTTCGGAGATTGGTGGTGGGCATTGATTTCCAGCGCTCTAGGATTCGTTTCCTTGACCCGCAATCGTTTCACTATCAGGGAAGGGGAACGGGTGTTCCGTTTTACCTCGAGAAGCAAGTACCCGTAGTTGCCGGCACTGTGGACGGCTTGCAAGGAGCCTTTCAGATCGACACGGGTTCCGACGGATCTCTGAGCCTCACGTCGCCGTTCGTTACCGGCAACGGACTGATTCGGAAGTATTCCGCGCACATCCACGGTTTCGCAGGCGAGGGTGTGGGTGGACGGGAAGATGCATACTTCGTTCGTGCCCGAGTGCTCGAAATTGGAGGGACGCGCGTGCCTTCGGTGGTGACTGAGCTTCTAGTCGACACCGCCGGCATAGGTACCATGCAAGACATTGCGGGCTTCATCGGAACCTCGGTCCTCAAACGATTCAACCTCACGTTTGATTATTCGCGCAGCACGATATATCTAGAGAAGAATGCAAACTATGATCGACCGGGAATATTCAACCGCGCTGGTCTGGCGCCACGAATCACCCCCAATGGCCTGGAGGTGGCAAGCGTGTTTGAGAATAGTCCGGCCGCAGCTATGGGGATCTCGCCAGGAGATATGATCCTCGCCATCAATGGGCACACCGGCGAGCAGTTGGACGCGCCATTCCTGTTTGACATCCTTCGCCGGCCTGTGGGAACCATTGTTCGCTTCCGGGTTCTGCACGCCGGAGTGGAGGAGAGCGTGGAAATCAAGCTACGTGACCTGCTGTGAGGCCACTAAGGTCTTGGCCGATCACGGAATTCTGGCCGGGTCGAGAAATAAATAGCACTCCTACGCAACCGCCCGAGCCGCCGCCAAAACAGGGACCATAACCCAGCCAGAAGAGATAGGCTCGACGGCTAGCATCTGGCCATCCATGGCAAGTTAGGCTAGCGTTTTTCGTGCCCGTTCTGTTACCTTCTCTGCACCTTGCTGGAGGAGGGACGGATGGCGAACCTCACAAGCAGCGCACCGCAGGCTAGCTCCGATCGCTGGCACGCGATGGGCGCGGGCTTCCTAGGCTGGACCCTCGATGCCTTTGACTTCTTCGTCGTCATCTTTCTGTTCGACACCCTGGCGGCGCACTTCCACGTTCCCAAGCGCGATATCGTTCTCAGCGTAACTGCGACGCTCGCCATGCGTCCTGTGGGCGCACTGCTTTTTGGAATGATGGCCGATCGCTATGGCCGGCGGCGTCCGCTGATGGTCAATGTAGTGTACTTCGCGGCCGTCGAGGTGCTGTGCGGCTTCGCGCCCAACTTCACCGTGTTCTTCATCCTGCGAATGCTGTTTGGCATTGGCATGGGTGGTGAGTGGGGCGTGGGCGCATCGCTGGCCATGGAACACGCCCCCGTGCGCTGGCGCGGAGTGCTGTCCGGAATCCTGCAGAGCGGATACTCCATCGGCTACCTGTTGGCGGCATTTGCCGCGCGCCTGGTCCTGCCCAATTGGGGCTGGCGCGCCATGTTCTGGGTCGGCGGCATCCCGGCACTACTAGCGCTTTACATCCGCACTAAGGTGCCGGAGTCGGAAGCCTGGAAGCTGCATCGCGTGGCGAAGACCATCGACGGCCCGCGCATCGCCTGGCAGCACAAACGGCTGGCACTCTATATGGTCGGGCTGATGTTCCTGATGAATTGCCTCTCGCACGGCACCCAGGACCTGTATCCCGACTTCCTGAAGCACGCACACGGCATCGCGGCGAACACAGTCGCGTACGTGACCATGTTCTATAACGTGGGGGCGGTTACGGGCGCGGTCATCTTCGGCCTGCTCTCTGAACGCTTAGGACGCCGCTACAGCATGCTGGCGGCGCTGGCCGTGGCGCTGGCCATCATGCCGGTGTGGGCCTTCGGAAGCACCTTGATGATCCTCGCTCTGGGCGCATTCGTTATGCAGATGGGAGTACAGGGTGCGTGGGGGATTATTCCGGTGCATCTCAACGAATTGTCGCCCCCGGCCGTGCGCGGGCTGTTGCCAGGCTTCACCTATCAGATAGGAATTCTGTTTGCCGCATCGACGCCGACGGTCGAGTTCGCACTGCGTGATCGGTTGGGTTACGCGTGGGCGCTGACGTCCTTTGAGTTGGTGGTGATTGCGGTGCTGTCGCTTTGGCTGTTTTTTGGCGACGAGAAGCATGGGCGAAGTTTCTTGCACGAGGAGGAACGGGTTGCGGCGTAGGGAGGTTCGGAGATCAGTTGTAGCGAGGTTGAGTAGGAGCGTTCTTGAGCGTAGTTGTTTTTTAGCTGTCATCCTGAGCGACGAGCGCAGCGAGGAGTCGAAAGACCCCTATCGCCGCCAGTCCTTCCAGCTTCAGCCCGGCCGCCACAGTGAGTTGGGAAGGTATAGGGGTCCGTCGACTACGGTTCGCGAATCCCACGCGAGCCTGCGCTCAGTATGACAAGAAAAAAATGAGCGCGGAGCCCCTTCCCTACTCCAGTTCCTCCACCAACCGCTGGACGGTGTGCTCGACCTTGATGGCCGAGCCATCTTTATCCATGCCGCCGCGGATCTGCATCACGCAGCCGGGACAATCCGTCACCACCAGCTCAGCGCCGGTGTCTTTGATGTTCTTCAGCTTGCGCCCCAGGATAGGCGCTGAAATCTCGGGTAGCTTCAGCGAGTACGATCCGCCCATGCCGCAACACATGTCGGCTTCATACATCTCGGCGATCTCGTAGCCTGCCTGCCTCAACAATTCGCGCGGCTGTTCCGAGACGTGCAATGTCCGCTTCAAGTGGCAGGAGTCGTGATAGGTCAACTTGCCGAGGCGTTGGCCTTCCTTGAAGGTCAATCGTCCGGCGTCCACCAGCTTTTTAACCAGCGTCGAAAGGTCGATCACTTTAGCGGAAAGTTTTTTTGCGCGCGGCAGGGCAGTGTTGTCACCCAGGCTTTCATAGGTGCTGATGAAGTCGTGCTTCAGCGCCACGGTGCAGGTAGGACAAACGGAGACCACATATTGCACATCCTGATCGAGCAAGGCCTTAATGTTATCGCTGGCGTTCTGCGCGGCCACTTCGTACGCTCCACTGTATCGGGCGGGAGCCCCGCAACAGGTCTGGCCTTCGGGGAAAACGACCTCGATACCCGCCTTGTTCAGGATTTTCACCAGCGCCTCGCCCATCTCTGGGTAGGCAAAGTCGATGAGGCATCCGGAATAGAACGCGGCCTTCTCTTTTTGCGGCGTCTGCCGCATCGCTTTGAACTTGTCGCGGAAGGGCACATCGGCAATCGCGGGCAGGCTGCGAAATTCCGTCATGTCCGATAGGAAGAACGGCAGATGCCGAATGAAGCCGTCTCTCCGAACCGGCTTTTGCGCGACCGAGGCGGCACGCAGCATGGAGTGAAACAGCTTGCGATTGTTGACGACCGAGAAGATCGCTTTCTGCGCCAGGGGCTGTCCCTTTTCGACCGCGAGGCGTCGTCTCAACTCCAGAATCAGACCGGGGATGTCGATCTTTCCGGGGCACACTTGCGTGCAATTGCCACATTGGATGCAGAGGCTCTGGATTTCGTCGGACTCCTTCAGCGCATCAAACCAGGCGGTGAGGATGGTCCCGATTCCGCCGGTGTAAACCTTGCCGAAGACATGCCCGCCAACCAGCCGAAACACGGGACAAACATTCAAGCATGAGGCGCAGCGCACGCATTGCAGCGCCTGCTTGAACTTCGGGTCCTGCGACATCTCAGTGCGGCGGTTGTCCATCAGGATGACGTGCATCTCTTTTGGCGATCCGTCGGTATTCGGTACCGGGCCGCTGATGATGGATACGTAGCTGGTTAGCAACTGCGCCGTGGCGCTGCGCGGCAACGCCGTCAGCACCGGAACCACGTCGGCGAACTCCGCCATCAGCTTCTCGACCCCGACGATGGCGACGTGGATTTTCGGCAAAGTGGTGACCAGGCGAGCGTTGCCTTCGTTGGTAATGATGACCAGACTACCGGTTTCGGCGACGGCAATGTTCGCACCGGTAATGCCCATCTCCGCGTTGAGGAACTTAGTGCGCAGTTTGCCGCGCGCAAATTTCACCAGCTTGGGAATGTCGGGCGTCTGGCCTTCCTCGACTTGGTCGCTGAAAACGGTGGCGACCTCTTCCTTGGTCATATGGATGGCTGGCATCACCATGTGTGATGGAGTCTGCCCCGCGAGTTGGATGATCCACTCGCCCAGGTCGGTTTCGCGGACCTCGATGCCAGCTTTCTCCAGATGGGGATTCAGATGAATCTCCTCCGAGGCCATGGACTTCGATTTGACCACGCTCTTAACGCGTTGGGCCTTCGCCAGATTGAGAATGTAATCGCGCACCTGGGCGGGGTCGGCGGTGCGAAACACGTGGACACCACGCGCCACGGCATTGCGCGTGAAGGTTTCGGCCAGCTCATCTAGATGAGCGGCGGCATAACCCTTGCGCTCGGCGATCTGGGTTCGCACCGCTTCAAAATCGATACCTTCGTAGGCCTTCTCGCGGCTGATGCGGTAGGCCTCGGAAAAACGGCCCAGTGCTCCGGTGAGAATGGGGTTGTGCACCGCGGTGTTGATGGAGTCGCGAAATTCTTTGCGCATTAATTCGCCTCCGCCAGTTCGTCCACGAAGACGATGATGAGTTTTTCCGGACCGTGCACGCCGATGGTCAACACACGTTCAATATCGGCGGTGCGGCTGGGTCCCGTGACGAACGAAATGTAGTTGGTTTGTTCAGGTCTGATTTTCGCCAGAATGGACGGCAGGTCGGGCAGCAACTGGCCGGTGGCGACCACGGCGATATGAATGATAGGCAACGTCGAAACCAGCCGGCGATCGACCGGTGCGGCATCCTGCACGAGCGTCCCAGTGTTGGCCATGGCCCAGTCGAACTGGCTGATCCCGATCTTCGAGGCGGCGGCCTTCTCGCGGGTCACGGCAAACGTAAGGCCGGGAACAGTGGCGGCGAGTCGCGTTCTGTCAGTGGCATTCAGGAAAGCGCAACCGGCCCAGACGGCATAGGACTGCGGCGTGTCGGCGATGCCCTCCGACTGCAGGCGGCTGACGATGAAATCCATGGCCTCGCTTTTGTGCGGGAAGCGATGGACCTCTGCGCTGACTGCCTCGGCGCGTAGTTTAAAGGTATCGAACATTGCGTCCATGAGAGAGCCCACCTTATCGAAAGCTGATAAAACCAGCATTGCAGGCGGATGAACGAGGCGCGGTGACCTGTGTCGCCGACGGTTGTGAGCACATCACAAAAGGAAGGAAACGTGGGGCGGCTGCCAAAAAATGGCTGCGATTCTGGCGGCCAGATGGGTCCTTCGGCTCCGGCGGCGAAGCGCCGCCGGAGCTCAGGATGACGCACAAGATAACGCCGCTCTTCACTTCACCACGAAGTGAGTGAACGGAGCTACGTACGCCATCAGGAATACGAAAACGCCCACCAGCGCGGCCAGCGCGATACTGTGCCAGAAGACGTAACGCAAGATGTCTCCCTCGTGGCCATACCATTGAGTCGCGGTACTCGCCACCACGATGCTCTGGGCGTCGATCATCTTGCCCATCACCCCGCCGGTGCTGTTAGCGGCAGCCATCAAGGTGGGCGGCAAGCCCACCTGCTGTGCCGTAATCTTCTGCAGGCTGCCGAAGAGCACGTTGGATGAAGTATCCGACCCAGTCAGGGCAACGCCTAGCCAGCCTAGCAGGGTGCCGAAGAATGGATAGAGGTGTCCGGTACGGGCAAAGGCGAGACCCATAGTCGCGTCGAGGCCCGAGTAGCGGGTCATAAACCCTATGGCCATCATGGCGGCGATGGTCAACAGCGAGAAGCGTACCTTCATCAACGTCCGGCCATAGACACTGAAGATGGTTGGAATACTCAGACCCATGATCAAACCGGAGATGAGGGCGGCCACCAGAATACCGCTGCCGGTTGCGCTCACCCAGTTCAGGCCGAATACCGCCGGCTCTTTGGTTGGCTTGGCCACCACCGGAGGGACGCGCAGAGCGAGATTGTTCAGGCCGCCGACGATGAACTGCGGGTTGGTGATCTTGCTAGGCGGCGTCTGCCAGGTGGCCATCGACTTGAAAGTCTTTTCCGGCGCATTCATCAGGTTCTTGCCGGTTTGCGTGCCCCACACGAAAACGGTGAGGCTGAGAACAACCCACGGCACCCACGCGCGTGTCACTTCGGCACGGCTATAGCCATGGCTGGCGCGGTGGTCGGTCTTGGCTTCTTCCCCTTCAAATGTCCAGATTCGCTTGGGATGCCAGACGAACAGGAAGGCGATCAAGCATGCCATCGAAATGATCGATGCCACGATGTTGACCAGCCAGGGACCGTGGTAGTTGGCCATGAAGTATTGAGGAATCGCGAATGAGACACCGGCGACGAGGATGGCCGGCCAGATCTCCCACATGGCTGACCAGCCAACAAAGGCGCAGATCAGCCAGAACGGCACTAGAACACAGAACGGTGTCAGAATGCGCCCTGCCATCGCGCCCAGGGTGACTTCGCTGAAGCCAGTCACTTTGGCCAATGCGATGATGGGAGTTCCCAAAGCGCCAAAGGCTACCGGGGCCGTATTGGCGATCAGCGAAAGGCCGGAAGCCTGCAGCGGCCGGAACCCTAAGCCGATGAGGAGAGCGGCCGTAACCGCTACTGGAGTACCGAATCCTGATGCGCCCTCAAAGAATGCGCCGAAGCAGAAAGCGATCAGCAGCAGTTGCAGGCGGCGGTCCTGGGTAATGCCGGTCATGCTCTGCTGCAGCACTTTGAAGCGTCCCGACTCTACCGTCAGCTGGTACATGAAGATGACGTTCAGCACGATCCAGCCGATGGGGAACAGGCCGTAGGCCGCACCGTACACCGCCGTTGCCCCCGCCATTCTTGCCGGCATGTGGAAGCCAAAGATTGCTACCGCCAATGCCGTCGCCAGGCCCAGCAGCGCGGCATAGTGAGCTTTCACGTGACCGAAAGCCAAGCTGCCCAGCAATACCACCACAGGCAGGGCTGCGATGAGCGTCGAGAGCAACCAGTTTCCGGCGGGGTCATAGCCCTGCGACCACGGACTGGATAACGCTGGAATCTTAAGGATTATGATCGCGACAATAACCGCTACGAAGGCGGCTATCACCGAAGGCAACAGGTTCTGTTTTGGGGGAGCGTTCTTGCTTGGAACTGGGGTTTTGATTGCGGTGGTCATGAGTTTCTCATCCATTTCTGCCGGGCGTCCGGCAGACGCTTTCCTCAGGAATGTGGTTCTAAGCGTTCATAAGCTTTCTGGCACTGCGCGCAACAGCTCATACACCCACGTCAACCAGTTCCTCCGGCGCGCCGAAGGCTTCCACCGGAATCGCTGCTCCGTGTAGGGTCTTCCAGCAGCGTCTTGCCGACTCGATCAACACCAAAATGACACCCACGATGAAAATGACCATCAGGCTGGAATCAAGATAGCCCTGAAAGGCATGTCCCGGAGTCTGGGCGAGCGGCAGATAAATGTTCTTGATGGACAGGACACCGGCTGTCAGCGTGGTGACCCCGACGAAGCACATCGGAATGGCTGTGATAAACGCGTACCTGGCCTTGCCCATGTTCACCAGGAAGGTGGTCACAACTGCCAGCGCGATGGTAGCCAGCAGTTGATTGCCGGTGCCAAACAGCGGCCACAACGTGGAGATGTTTCCGGTGTAGATCAAGTATCCCCAACTGGCGACCACGATCGCGGAAGTGACGAGGTTTCCGGGAAGCCAAGCCGTGTTGCTGAATGGCTTGTGCACCCGCCCGAGCAGTTCGTGCATGACGTAACGTGCGACGCGCGTGCCGGTATCAACGGTCGTCAGGATAAACAACGCCTCGAACATGATGGCGTAGTGATACCAGTAGCCGGTCAGCGTTTTCATGCCGGGCAGGCCTTTGAATATCTCGGCCATGCCGATGGCCAGAGAAACCGCTCCTCCGGTCCGGCCGGCAAGTTTCTCGCCAACCTCCAAGGAATACTGGTCGAGGTTCACGGTGTGCATCCCCAGCTTGGCAAATACCGCCGGGGCGGTGTTGATGGCAAAATAATCACCGGGGTACATCGAGCAGGCGGCGATCAGTGCCAGGACCGCGACCATACCTTCACACATCATGGCGCCATAGCCGATGAAGCGGGCATCGGTTTCCTTCCACAGCATCTTCGGCGTAGTGCCGGAAGAGACCAAAGAGTGGAAACCGGAGATTGCGCCACAGGCGATCGTGACAAACAGGAAGGGAAACAGTTTGCCTTTAATGATCGGACCGCCGCCATGAATGAACTGGGTCACGGCAGGGAACTGAATGTTGGGGTGGACGATGAACACGCCGATAATCAAGAGCACGATCGTTCCCAACTTCATGTAAGTGGAAAGATAGTCTCGCGGTTCAAGCAGGAACCACACCGGCAGCACCGACGCGATGAAGCCGTACGCCATCATCAGCAAGGTAATCTCGTGGCCGGTGAAAGTGAGAGCCGAGGCGTAAGACGAGCCGGCAAAGGTGCGGCCGGCGATAACCGCGGCGATCAGAAGCACCACGCCGATCGCGCTAGGCCCTGCGATCTTGATCACGCCCGGCGTGCTCTTGAACATGTACAAGCCCATGAAGATCGCAATGGGAACCGTCATGCCGATGGTGAATACGCCCCAGGGGCTGTTAGCCAAGGCATTGACCACCACGATGCCGAGACCCGCCAGGGTCACTAACAAGATGAACAGGAGCGCGATCATCGTGACCAATCCGGCGAACTGGCCGACCTCGGTGCGCGCGACGTCGGCCAGCGATTTCCCTTTGTGCCGTACCGAAGCCACCAGTACAGTGAAGTCGTGGACGCAACCGGCGAGCACCGCGCCAATCAAAATCCACAGGAAGCCTGGCGCAAATCCAAACTGAGCAGCGAGAGTAGGGCCTACCAGCGGTCCGGCGCCGGCAATCGCGGCAAAGTGATGTCCGAACAAAACCCACTTCGGCGAGGGCACATAGTTGTGGCCATCTTCATAGACATGGGATGGGGTGGTGCGGCGATCATCTAAAACCAGAACCTTGGCCGCGATGAAGGCACTGTAATAACGGTAGGCGATAGCGAAGACACACAGCGTTCCCAACAGGATGGGAAATGTATTCATGGTAGCCTCCCAGCGTGCATGCCTGGTGCTCCGGTGGCAAGGCTGGGCGCCAGTCTACCATGATGCGCACCGGGGTATCAGCCGTCTGAATCTTACAAAAATTGCCTAATGCAAGCCAAGTCAGAACGTTAGGGCCAAAAGCGGCGGAACGCGAGTGACGGCCGTCACAATTCGCGGTGACGCA
The DNA here is from genome assembly GCA_963721155.1 of uncultured Acidobacteriaceae bacterium. GTDB lineage: Bacteria > Acidobacteriota > Terriglobia > Terriglobales > Acidobacteriaceae > Bog-257. The sequence goes on from CAVRID010000018.1 coordinate 492,343, forward strand.
TCATACAGGGGCGCTCAATTTGAAATAGTAGCCGTCTGCAGAGCTGCAACTAAGTTGTTGTGACTGACCAGTATTTATAGGATAATCGCGCCTTCCTCTGTATCAGGCCCTTGCATCTTTTCTTTCGCACAGGAGGACTTCGTCGCCATGAAGCATACATCTGGTAAACCGGGACAACATGGGACATTTCCACTCGGGTGGTGACAGCCAGATCGTCCAAACACTTCCGTATGCGATAAGGGGGCATTTGGGACGCCCCAGCCTTTTGGAATAACGCCGTGTATTTCGGTGGTTCTTATGACCGGCTGAGGGCCTTCGCGTTCGATTCGCACACAGAAAAACTTTCCAGCGGCTCGGAGTCCCCCGAATCCTTCAACTTTCCTTGCAGCACTCCGTCAGTATCGTCCAATGGCGCGAATGATGGGATCGTCTGGATCATTGAGAACGATACCTACGGAGGAGGCAACGCCGTATTGCGCGCCTACGATGCTACTAACCTGGGAACCGAGCTCTACACTTCCGAGCAGAATCCCGGTCGCGATCGCGTAGGGCTGGCAGTGAAGTTCACGGTGCCAACCATTGCGGATGGAGTGTCTTCGTTGGCGCGGAGAACCAGGTTGTGATTTACGGAGTGTTGGGAGGACAATGACGCGGTTTCGTAATCGGTAAGTCAGCGGTACATACGCTAGCAGCGCTCAATTTAGCTCGTTTCCTACCGACAAATGAAAGCTTGGGCCGGGGCGTCATTCAACTAGGAACGATTCGAAATGAGTTTTGCCTGCTTATGACACACGGTTCGCCTTATTTCCAGGACCGACGCTCTTGAACTGGGGGAGGACAGCTTCGCCGAAAAGCTGGGCCTGCTCCTCGCGGTCATCTCCCCAGATCTCTAACATGATGTTAGTGCAACCTGCCAGACGGTACTCGTCGATCCGCTCACAGCATTCGTCAGGCGTACCGGCGATGGGACAAACTTTTTTCAGCACATCGTCGGTTACTGCACGTGCCGCAGCTTTGCGGCCGCCCTTTTCCATGGCATCGGCGATGGGCGCGATCTCCTCGAACGTCAGCCCAGCCTTTTGCAACAGGATGTCGGCCGAACCGCGGATGTTCTGCACTTTGTTCGCGAGATACATCGCCGCCATCTCTCTCGCGCCCTCCTTGCCCGCCTGAGAATTTCGGTTGATGCTGCCTACAATCACCGCGCCCAAGTCGAGGGATGCTGGATCCTTGCCAGCTTTTTTCGCGCCTTCCTCCATGTTGCCGCGCGCGTAACGTATGAAATCGGGGGTGGTGATGCTCGCCGTCAGCAATCCGTCGGAATGAGATCCCGCCAACTTCTGCAATACCGGACCGGTGGCGCCAACGTAGATCGGGACGCGGGCCCGAGAAATGTGGGCATCACTTTGAAGCGCGGGCGCCGAGGCATCGAATGCCTTCCCATGATATTCCACGGCTTCGCCTGCCAGCATCGCTTGGATAATCTCAATGCTCTCGCGCATGACCACTGCCGGGCCCGCATCTTTGCCCTTCTCACCCTCGCCAATTTCCTTCATAAAAATCTTGGAAGCGCCAAGCCCGAGCAAGAAGCGGCCGTCGCCAGTTGCATCCTGCATGACCCGAGCTTCCATGGCGATTTGCACCGGATGCCGCGTGTACGGGGAAATGATGCCCCATCCGATGACGATGTTCTTGGTTTGGGTGGCAATGACAGCCGTCATTGCGGTCGAAGAGCGGGCTTCCATGCCATGCTTACGCCACCATGGATAGGCTTCGGCCAGCCAGAAGATATCGAATCCGGCGCGGTCGCACGCCTGCGCCATGCGGACGGTTTGTTGTAGCGGCTCCATGCTTAACTGCAGCACGCCAATGCGGAAGGGAACGGACATGAAGGGGCCACCTTTCGTTGGTTGAGATCGCTCTTCGCTATTGGCTTTTCGCTGTTCGCGCTTTGCTACAGCCTTCCAGCTAACCACATTCGCGAGATCAGACTCTTGACCTTGGCTGTAGTTGCGAAAAGCGAAGAGCGAACCGCGGCCTTACTCTGTCCAGGAGTGCTCCAGCCCCTTGATCAGCGCCCACATCGCGCGATTCAGCGGCGTCGGAACTCCACACTCTTTTCCCCACTTCACAACGGCGCCATTCATGAAATCCACCTCGGTGGTTCTTCGCGCGAGCACATCCTGCAACATGCTAGCGTTATGCTTGCCCGGAGCGTTGGCTCCCTTTGCAACCAGATCCGTGGGATCGCCGTGAAGGTCGATACCGATCGCCCTTGCCACGGCCGCACCTTCCGCAATCAGCGCCTCAAACAGCTCGCCTGTGGGTGGAAAGCGAGATGCGGCTCCATGATGCAGCAGGGTGAGCGCACCCACGGGATTAGTGGCCGCGTTGAAGATCAGCTTTGTCCATTGCGCACCCCGTGCATCGCGCAGGGCAATAGTATTCATCCCACCGCGTGTCAGCAAGCCGGCGAGTTCCTCTACGCGCTGCATCGGCGTCTGCGTCGGCTCGAACGGTCCAATCCAGGTGTCGCCCTGGATATCGAAGCCCACGTGTCCCGGCTCGACGATATGACCGGCCGGAAAGGTGGTCCCTCGGATGACATACTTCACATGTTCGGCGATGATCTCTTCATTCCCCACCCCATTTTGCACGGAACACACGGCGCTGTTGTTGTCGAAACAGCGTGCAGCCGCCGCGATGGCTGAGGCGGTATGAATCGCCTTAGTCGCGACGATGCCATAATCGCAGACGGGAAGATCGTTCGGATCTATGCTCGCTTTCGCCAGCTTCACGTGCACATCGGAAGCACCCGAGAGCCGCAGGCCGTGGCGATTGATGGCGTCGGTGTGCCCTTGCGAAACATCGAACGCATACACTTCGATCTCGCCACCCTTCGCCAGATGAGCGGCGAACAGGCTGCCAATTGCTCCGCATCCAACGATTAGAACTTTCTTCATGCATCGATCCATCGGTCGGATGCTGCCTTGATGGCGGGCACTCTTGCATCAGATTGCGAATAAAACTTCCAGGGAATGTCGCTCAGATTTTCACCCTCGGTTGCGCCCACTCGAAACGTGTCTTGCGTGTAAAGACATGCTTCGCCATCTTTATCAATAACTTGCGGATGCAGGGAAAATATCATGTTTTGCTTTAATTCAATCTGGCTCTTCGCCCCGATCGCAGGATGCTCGATCATTGTAGTGCCGATCGAGTGTCCCGAAAGGTGTCCGAGCGCAAAGCCATGCCGCGCAAACGTCTCGGCAACAACTTTGTGGACCTCGCAGGCGAGTACGCCCGCGTGCAACAGCTTGCGGGCAGCTTCCATCGCTTCGGGGTAAACCGCCGCCATCTGCTGTGTGCGCTTGCTGGGCTCTCCGTGGATGAGCGCTCGCGAGAATTCCACCCAGTACCCGCCCACGCCAGCGATCTCCAGCGAGTAGAGCAGTAGGTCGCGCTCGCCGACCCTGCGATGGCCCGGAACCTTGAAGTGCGCTTCGGCTTCGCCGTTTTGGCCGGAGAGCACAATGTTCATCATGCGCGGTCCAGCCCCTCGAGCGAAGAAAACTTCCACGGCGGGTGCCATAATTTCGGCCTCCGTTTTGCCCACGTCAAATCCGTCGAGCAGTGCGTAAAAGCCCTGGTGGATGATGTCCATCGAATCGCGAACCTCGACCAGTTCTTCTTCGCTTTTCACCGCGCGCGCCATGTCGAAGTGAAAATCGAAAGGGACGATTTCAAAGCTGCCTTGCTGCAACTCGCGATAGTCACGCACCGCCATGATGTAGTCGAGCCCGTACACCGCGACGCGCTTCCAGGCTTCATCCTGCGCTCGTTCACGCAGCCAGCGGCCGGGGACCTCGGCCCAGACTTTCTCCTTTACGAACGGTTTCTTCTTGTCGCCGATCCAGCGCGCCTCTTGCGGGAAGACCAGCACCGGGTCGCCTCGCAGCGGGATGAGAACGTACACATAACGATGTACGATCTCGAAACCCGAGGTGTAGAGTACGGCGCCTTCGAAGCCCGCGTATTGGTTGCCGCAGACGATGAGCGCGTCGACGCCCTGATCGCGCATCGCGGTGCGGATATTGGCGTATCTGCGATCGACTTCTACTTGGGTGGGCATTTGGTTCGAGGGCTATACCCTAGAATATTTCTATCAGATTCGCCGCCGCTATGAAGGCCAACTGAGTCAGCGCATCAATTTTTCGGAGTTTGTGTAGTCCCAATCGTACCCACGCCCATTTCCAGCACGCAAAAGCAAACGAGATAGGGGCCCCTCCCGGAGCCCCTTGAGCAGTGTTGAGCGCGTCGAGCGTACCGTCACCAGATGCTGAGGGTCACGTTGTCAACCCACTCATGGTATCCCTGGCCGCTGGCGTTCACGTCGAGCTGCCACTGTACGCCTAGGTTGTCGGACCAGCCAAGATAGCGGGCATTTCGGGTGACATTGGGGGACGTGCCTTGGCCGTCAACGACTAGCGTGACGTAGGTGTACTGGTGGGAATTGGTGTTGGTGGTGACGTACCATTGAATGTGATGCCAAGTGTTGGGACTGAACTTGTGGCAGGCAATCGAAGTGGGCATCCAGTGGCCCGATGCCTCGTCCCACGTATCCCAAACTCCTCGACCGTAATCGCATTGGCTTCCGATCATGTAGTTGTAGCCGTGGACAAACTGGAAGGTGTCGAACTCCAGCGCCTGTGCTCCCTGTTGCGAGCTATCGTCCACCCAGACATAGAAGTCCCACAAGAAATTGTGCACGCCATTGTTGGCGCCCAGCTTCTGCCACCACAGCGCGTTCGCCCAGACACCTGAGTTGAAGAATTCCATGCTGGAGCCATCGCGGGAGGGGTCACGCTGGTATTGGGCCATCCAGTAGCTGCCGTTGCCGCTGCCGCCCGCGCAAGAGGAACTATGGCACCAATTCCAGTGGCCGCGCTCGTCGATATTGTTAAACACGATTGCAGACGGTGGGGGAGTTGGAAGACCGCCACCACCGCCGCCGCTGGTTACGGTTATCTCTTCATAAACGCTGCCATAGGCCCCGCTGCTGTCCCATGCCCGAGTGACCAACTGATGGCCGCCGGTAGATGCACTGATGTGAGTATTAATCGAGGTTGTTTGGCCCGCCGTGTAAACGATATGACTGTCAAGATAAACCACCCATCCAGTGATGGGGTGAGAACTACTGGCGTTGGCGACGAGATTGAAGGGAGAGTCAACCTGAGAATTATTAAGTGGGGTATTGACAGTAACGGTGACCGCGAGTGCTGCGAGCGACCAGCTCAGACACAAGATTACCAACAAGAATAGACGTTTCATTAAGACAGGCTCCTTCGCTGATTAATTTCGGCCGGAAGGAAGTGGCGCTTAGGGCCTCGCACTTTCGCGCGATAACCGTCGAGGGAGTATCTCGTCTATCGCACCTCAGACAAATCAGGCGTTCTTCTTAAAATCGCTCGGGTTCTTACACGGCATAGAGTCGGGCGGATCTAAGGGTCGGATCTCCTCGGCACAACAGAGGGAGTTTTGAGCTTTCAGAGGTTTGCAACAAAATGGAGCTGTCAATATTGGGAACATCACCGCAACATTGCGGAGGAATACAGGCCGGGTCTGCTATGAAAGAAATGGATCTGCGAGTGCAGTGGAGTTAGCTACGCGGTCCGCTTGAGCCGCCGCATATCTCCGCGGCGGTGAGTGCGTAAACTTTTGTGATGTCGACTAGAGTCTTAATCGCGACTTTTTCGCCGTCGTGATCGCGCGGGCCGCTCGAAGGACCATAGTTCAACGTCGGACACCCAAAGCGCGACAGGACCGACGCGTCGGAGCACCACAGCACCGTGTCGCGCAGCGGCGGCTCGCCCATCACGTGGTGGTGATTACGGGCGATGGCCCGAACCATCTCGTGACCCTCGTCGATGGTTGCGCTCGGCACCGACACATAGGTCTCAAACTCCAGGCCGTACTCGGGATGGCTGTGCTTCATCGAGAGAAACAGCTTCTTCGCTGCGCGGCGGGCGTCTGTCATAGGCATCGTAGGAGGCACACGCACGTCGAGGAACAGATCGGCGCGCTCCGGCGTGCGACTGGCGCGCCACGGATGTCCGGCCTGCACACAGCCAATGTTGACGAATCCCGGCCGACCTCCCCAGTGCGCCTGTTCCTGCCATTCGGGAATCCAGCGCATCACCTCCTCAAGCACCTGGTGAATACGGCGGATGGCATTCTGATCCTCCTTGCCCGGCGCAAATGCCGAGTGCACGTAATTACCGGTCAGTCCAAAGCGTACCCACATTGAGCCCGCATGTTCGAGCACCAGCTTCATGTCCGTGGGCTCGCCGAGAATGCACATGTCAGGTAGAACACCATGACTCACCAGGTAATGCGTGCCAGCGCCGTAGCCGCGATACTCCTTGCCTTGAAACTCGCCCCACTGCGTCTTCTCGATCTCGCCGCAGACTGCGCCCAGAACGATGTCGCCGTCCAGCTTGACTCCGGCCTCAAGCAGCGCCTTGACCGCGTGCACATAGCACACCAGCGCGCCCTTCATGTTGTAAATGCCGAGACCGTAGATCAAGCCTTCCTTCACGACGGCTTGCGGCTTGTAACCAATGCCGGTGAGAAAGTCTTCCTCGCCGGTGTTCGAGGTGTCCATGTGCCCGTTGAACATCAGGCATTTGCCGTTGCCGTAGCCTTCGAGGCGGCCAACGACATTGGCGCGGGTGTCTTCCACGGATTGCCAGGTGACCGTCAGCCCTAGCTTCTGAAAGGCCGCGCGCATGTATTCGGCCATGGCAAATTCCGATCCGGTGGGGCTAGGGATGTTGATCACATCGCAACACATGGCGACGATATCTTCCTCGCGGATGCGCGAGAGGATTGCGTCTTTCATGCGGTCGTCGAGGAGAGCCGAGGCGGCAGAGGTCATTGCGCGCGGCCCGTCGCCCTTCGTGCTTGTGGTGTGCGCAGCAGCCGAAAATCGTCGGGAAACGAGCATAGCTTCTCATTGCCGCTGCCGGTGATCCAGAAGTTGTCTTCCAGGCGAAGGCCGCCGCCACCGGGCCAGTAAATTCCTGGTTCGATGGCCAGCACCATGCCTTCGCGAATTGTGCCTTTACCGGCTTGATGGGCGTAGGGCGGCTCGTGCGCACGCGCTCCCACACCGTGGCACACGGGATGCGACGGCTGTCCAGGATAGCCACCCTCGGCGATACGCGCGCGGATCAAGCGGTCCAGATCCGGCAGGCTGGCGCCGTCCTTGGCAAAAGCCGCAGCTTCATTGAAGACGCTCAGCAGCAGGTCCAGCAACTTGTTGTACTCGGGCGTCAGCTCGCCGGGGCAGAGGTTCTTGGTCAGATCGTTCCAGTAGCCATCTACGCAAACCCAGATCTCGAACAACGTAGGCTCGTGCTCTTGTATGGGGCGATCGCCGGTCGCTGTGAACGTCCGAATGCCTTTGCCCGACCAGACCAGCGTGAACGCGCGTGCCATCTCGACTTTGTCTTTGAATCCGATGCCGGTGGAATGAACGAAGCCTTCGAACATGGCGGCGACTTCGCTCTCTTTCATTCCCGGACGCATGCGCTCAAAGGTGTATTGCATGGCCAGCGCGGCCAGTTCGTTGGCCAGCTTCATACGCTCGATTTCCTGAGCAGTCTTGATGGCACGTGCCTCCGCGAGCAGACCGGAAGCATCCACAACTTCGCGCGCCGCCGGTTTGAAAGCGTCGAACCACCCCTGCGTCCACGTGGTCGGCTCTCCTACCATGCGATCGGCGCTTTGCGTGCCCTGCGAAAGCTCCAAGCCAATTTTGCCGGTCAGTCCACGCTCGTTGAGAACGTGCAGAGCAACGTCGAGAGAGCGTAGCATGGGAGGCCGCGGATCGCGCGCATCGTAGCCTTTGAACAAGCGAAGATCGCTGGTCCACGCCGTGCGCCGTGCATCTTCTTCCTGCGGCTCCAGAACGATGAGCGTCGCCTCGCCCTCGCGCGGGAAAATCGCCACGTCGTAGCCCTTCATACACCAGTAGTTGGTGAGGTAGACGACGTTATCGGGCGCGCGTACCACCAGCGCGTCGAGGTTGTCGCGTTTCATCAGTTCGCGAACGCGCTCGAGTTTTCGTTCGTCGATGGGGTAGGGCATAGGCGCAGTGAATAGTGGTTAGCGAGCAGTGGATAGTTTAACGCCGTCAGGCATGCAATGGGACAACCTCCGCAACTTCCGTGCAAACTTGAAGCTCGAACCTATCCGCTATTCACTATTCACTAACCACTCTTCTTCCAACTCTCTTCCTTACCCTTAATCAGCCGGTACAGCGCGGTATGCAACGGGGCAGGCACTCCGGCGCGCTGGGCTTCGCGGGCGATTGCACCTCCGAGAAAATCAACCTCAGTCGGGAAATGGTGCCGCACGTCGTACAGCATCGACGGCGGATGGTTGGTACGCGCGCCAATGCAGTTCATCATCCAGGGATCTTCGTGGAGTTCAATACCAAGCGCCGCTGCGACGCTTTGCCCTCGTCGATCAGGTCATGGAGGAGGTGGCCGAGGTCGCCGAATTCAGCCACGGCCGCGAAGTGCCTGGAGTGTGGCAGTTCCGTCAGCGCTGCAACGCTGTTCACCGATGCGTTGAAGATCAGCTTCGACCACTGTGCCGGACGCGCATCGTGAAGGGCTTCAGCCTTGAGCCCCGAGGCATTGATCGCGGCGGCCAATTCCTCCACCATCGCGAAGGGGGTATTCGTCGGTTCGAACGGCCCCATCCAGGTTGCGGTATTGAGTTCGTAGTGGATGTGATCGTCGGCAAGCCGCGTACCGCTCATGAAGGTGGTCCCGCGAATCACATAGCCCGAAGGCAGCAGGGAAGCGATGAGCTCCTCGCTGCCCAGTCCGTTCTGCGCCGACAGCACCGCGCCATGCTGGAACAAATGCGCCACAGGGGCAAATGCTTCGCGGGTCTGGTTCGCTTTGGTAGCGACGATGCCAAAGTCGAACTGCGGTAGCTCGCGCGGGTCGGTAGACGCCTTCATGTGACCATGAAGCTCGCTATGCCCAGTGACGCGAATGCCGCGCTCATTGAGACAGCGGGCGTGCTCTTCGCGCCTGACAAAGACCCAGACTTCGGCGACGCGCGCCAGATGCGCGGCGTAAAGGCTGCCAATGGCGCCGGCTCCGACGATGAGAATGCGTTTGGACATTGATCTTCACCACCGAGACACAGAGGCACAGAGAAGGAGCCAAACGGGAAGACACGGAATTATTTTTTACCACTGAGAACACGAAGGGCACGTGGAAAAACAAGAAGCGCAAAAAACAGGAATTAAGAAAGTAAACCAAGAATTAACTCCGTGATCTCCGTGACCTCCGTGGTGAAAACGTTTTCCTTCTCTGTGCGTCGGTGTCTCTGTGGTTAACGCTTATCGACCGTCACATTCGCCGTTAACTCGCTGCGCCGCTTTTTCTCAATCAACTCGTACAGCGTGCTGGCGTTGTTATGCGAGTCGTCGATAATGATGCCTTCCTGATAGAGCGCATCCTGCAATGCGGCGCCCAAGCAATGCAGCGGTGCACCACCACCTTCGCCCATGCCCTTCGCGCCGCTGTAGCTGTGGGGCGATGGCGTTTCTAGGTGGCCGTACTTGATGTTCGGTATGTTGACCGCTGTGATCGGCGTGTAATCGCTGAACGTGGAGGCCAGCATGTTGCCGTTCTCGTCGTAGGCGCAGTTCTCCATGAGCGCCGCACCGATGCCGTGCGCCGTGGCTCCATGTACCTGGCCTTCGACGATCATCGGATTGATTACCGTGCCGCAGTCATCCACGGCGGCGTAGTCGAGAATTTTGGGAATGAAGGTGTCCTTATCGATCTCGACCACTGCAATGTGCAACTGCGAGGAATAGGTAAGCGTGAGATTGCCATATTTTCGCGCCACGTCAGGCACATGGAACGGCGCCCGCCAGGTGTACCGGCAGTTCAGCGTGATCGAGCGGAGTCCATCGGGAACAACCGCGGTGTTGACATTGGCAAGATTGGCTAGACCGATGTAGGGGATCGCCTTCTCGCTACCACGTACCCGTATCTCCGGCCCTTGCTTGCCGACGCCAAACTCCAACTCGTCTTCGCCGGCCTGTAGCGCGAATGCAGCCAGCTTCTTCAGCTCTGCTTTCAGCAATTGCACTGCCCCATGCACAGCCGAGAGTCCCGACACCGCGAACTGGCTGGCATAGGTGCCGCTGTGGCCGGTGTGGACGTTGCGCTCGGTATCGAAGCCGACGCGCACATTGACCAGCTCCGGAGGGATGTTCAGGATGTCAGCGACAACCTGCGACACGGTGGTCTCGTGGCCTTGTCCCTGCGGCACCGAGCCGACCGCGACGATGACCTCGCCATAGATGTCGAGCTTGGCATTAGCCGCCTGCGAGTTGCCGGAGAACGGTGCCTGAGGGTTGACGATCTGCGCCTGCCCAAAATTATTGGTGCCGGAGTCGAGCGTGGTGCCGATGCCGATGCCGAACCACCGGCCTTCGACTTGCGCCTTTGTGCGCTCGCCCTGCCACTTGTCCCACCCGATCAACTCTTTTGCCAGCTTCAGCATGCCGGGATAGTTGCCTGAATCGTAGATGCAGCCGTTGGGCGTGGTGTAGGGGAACTCTTCCGGCCGAATGTAATTGCGCAGACGTATATCGTCGGGGGGGATGTTGAGCTCGTGCGCGCAAATGTCAACCACTCGCTCCAGGAACCACAAGTGCTGCATGCGCGAATAGCCGCGGTTGGGCCCGACGGGGCACTTGTTCGTGACCACCTGGGTGAAATCGATACGCAGGTTTTTGAAGCGATAAGTGGCTGGCGCAACCTGCGACCAGATCACGCAGCCCAGCGGCTCATAGCGCGGATAGGCACCGCAATCGTCGATGTGTTTCGAATCCACGGCCAAGATGACACCATTCTTATCGAGGGCCACGCGCGTGTCACGAAACGTCCGTTCATTGCCATGAGCGCTCGAGGTCATGTGTTCGGAGCGCGTCTCGGTCCATTTGACGGGCGCCGCGGCCTTGCGCGATGCCAGGGCGCACACTGCCATCTGTGGGTAGTTGGTGATCTTGATACCAAAGCTGCCGCCGATATCATGGGTCTGGACCCGTACCTGGTCCATGCGCAGGTGCAGTGTCGGTGCCAACAGCTGAATGCCGATGGTGGGAAAAGAATTGTTGCTCCAGAAATAGAGCCGCTGATCGTTGTCGTCCCACTGCGCGATGACCGCGTTGTTTTCCAGAGGCGTGCTGGAGAAGCGATGGAAGTGCAGATGGTCAATGTTGATAACGTGTGCGGCCTCTGCGAAAGCTTGCTCGACTTCCCCGTATTCGAAAACGCCATGCCAGACTACGTTGGTCGCCATGGTGGGATGCAGGATGGTCTGGTCGCTGGCCGCGACCTCGCCGTCGATGACCACATCGAGTGGTTCGTATTCCACGCGCACCAGTTCAGCAGCATCTTCCGCAATCGCGGGGGTCTCCGCGATGACAGCAGCAACGGGCTCGCCCTGGTAGCGAGCGCGGTCAACTGCCATCGGGTAGTCGAGGATCCGGTTGCTGGGCGATGGGCCGATCTCGAAGAAGGGGTCGACGAGCTTGGAGATTTCCTGGCCGGTAAGTGTGCAGATCACCCCTGGCAGAGCTTCGGCTTCGGAAACGTCAACGCTGGTGATGTTGGCATGAGCGTAGGGAGAACGCACGAAAACGAGATGCAACATGCCCAGCATCTTGATGTCGTCGACAAACTTGCCCCTGCCGCGAACGAGGCGGTCGTCTTCCTTGCGTCGGAGGGATTGGCCAACGTAGCCGGCGGTGCGTGTTGTTGCTGCCATCATGTCTCTCGTCACTGGAAGATTCGTCCGGCTCTCGCCAATCGAAGAGGCGCAGCTCAAGACATGCCCCTTCAACGTCCGATCAGCATTCTGCCGTCGCTACTGGACTCGTGCTGTTTTACTGTTCCGCCCCGGGACTTCCGTCCTGGACTTTTCTTCCGTCCTGCGCGCTACCGTCAGAGCCGTTTCGCGGTCCTTCCGGTACGTGGCTGGCCGTCAGCGCCGCCGCGTTTTCTGCTATCGCGCCCGACAATTCCTCTCCGGCCGACTCTGGAGACTGCACAGCCGGCATGCCTTGCGATACTTCGCTCGGTCCCTCTTCCTGAGTCGTTTGCACGGGCTCTTGAAGGGAAGCCTTCTGCGGTGGGTCGCTCGGGCTTGCCGCGACGGCCTGTGCCGGAGGCCATGTCAGCGCCCACTGCAATCCATCAATCAGCTTCTGGATGTTTTTCTTGCCGAGTGGCTCAAGCATGCCGCCCGCCATGGACGCCAGCTTGCCGAATACACCGGCCTCGCCTTGCCACGCAATCTTAGTGCCCTCGGGAATTGGGAACAGATCAAACCCGGCACGGATTTTGATCTGGCTGCCCACCGCCGTGCCCTGGCCCTTGTAGACGGCCCGCTGTGGACGCGACGACTCGGCCAGTTCCATCTTGATTTCTGCTGACCCGCGAATATTGCCAACGCCCACTCGGACCTTGACCGTGAAGTGGGTTGCATCCTGCACCGACATGCTCTCGAAATCAGGCAGCAGCGGTGCGAATTTATTCGGATCGGAGAGGAAGTCGTAGACTTCGTTCGGGGTGCGCGGCGATGTGAACTCACCTGAAAATGTAATAGCCAACGGCTAGCTCCTCGGCCCTGCCGTAGCGGCCGCTCGAATTGCTTTGAAGATGTTTTGATATCCCGTGCAACGGCAGGTGTTTCCAGCGATGCCCTTGCGAATCTCGGTTTCGGTCGGGTGCGGATGCTCGCTCAGCAATTGCAGAGTGCTCATCAGAAATCCGGGTGTGCAATAGCCGCACTGGAATCCATGACAGTCAGTGAAGGCTTGTTGCACAGGATGAAGGTCTCCATCTTTCGCCAGGCCTTCGACGGTGAGTACCTCACCACCATCCGCCTGAAATGCGAACACCGTGCACGACTTCACACTCTTGCCATTCAGCAGAACCGTACAGGCGCCGCAATAGCTGGTGTCGCAGCCGATGTGCGTGCCCGTCAGGCTCAACTCTTCACGCAGAAATTGCACCAGCAGCGTACGCGGCTCGATATCGCGCGTGTGCTGTTTACCGTTGATGTTTGCACTGACGCGCACGCGCGGAATGTCTTCAGGCATAGAGATGTGTGACCTCCACGTGTTCTCCCCGGGCGCGCTTTACAGCGGCCTCGACGGCAAGCTTCGCTAGCGCGCCGGCCGCCTGGCGCTTGTACTCGGCCGAGCCACGCATGTCAGAGGTCGGCTGCGCGATGTCCAACACTGCCTCGCGCACTTTCTTTAAGGTCTGCATCGTGACTTGCTGTCCGCGCAGCGCCTCCTCGGCTGCGCCAACACGCGTCGCAGTCAGGCCCAGCACGCCGAGGTAAACGCGCGCCTCGTTGCACGTCTGGGCGTCACGCATGATGAGTTGCACGGCGACGCTGGCGCTGGCGTAAACCGAAGCGCAACGTTTCAGTGCGATATACGCTCCACCACTGCGCTCGGGCTGCAAGCTGACGGCTACCTCCGTTATAAGTTCGCCAGGCTGCAATGCCGTGGTGTACGCATCCTGGATGAACTCGGCGATGTCGATACTGCGCACGCCTCCCGGGCCGAGTGTGTTCACGGTTGCTCCTGTGGCCAGTAGAACGGGCGCCCAATCGCCGGTGGGATCGGCTTCGGCAATCGATCCGCCGATGGTACCCAGGTTGCGCACTTGCTGGTCGGCGATTCCGGCAGCGCAGTCGTGAAGAATCGGGATTTGCGCTGCATCTTTGGATGCGGCAATCTCGGCGTGGCGAGTCATTGCCCCTAGGCGCAGCGCACCGTTACTTTGGATGTAGGAAGTATCTGGAATGAAGTTGAGGTCGACCAGATGCTGCGGCGCAGAGAGACGAAGCTTCATCAGCGGGATAAGACTCTGCCCACCCGCCAAAACCTTGGCCTCCTCGCCCAACTGGGTGAGCATGGTCACAGCTTCGGGGTACGACTTAGCCCGGTGATATTGAAATGCTCGAGGATACATCTCGACCCCACGAAGGTTGCGCGCGGCTGTTTAGATTATCGCAAATTGAGGCGCTTTGCAGGGGGTTGCGGACGACGGCAAAGATAGGCCGATTCAAACGGCGATTTTCACGGCTTTAACTTAAATGAATCGAAAGCAAGCAAATCACGAAGACTTTAATTCGCGAGAACTGTGAAGATCCGTGGTTAGGTTTTCTCTCGCAGACCATCCTCTGAGCGAAGCGCTCGTGGCAGTCACGATACGTTAGAGGTATATTGGCGACTGGGCTCAACTTTGCGCCCAGCCTCGATCGCATGCCAGATTTGGTCACACCCCGCGAATTCAAGGCAGCTCTGGGTCGCTTCGCCAGTGGTGTGACAATCATTACCGTCGAGACGCCCACGGGAGAAGTCCACGGCATGACCGCCAGTGCATTCTGTTCGGTGTCGTTACATCCGCCACTGGTGCTGGTGTGTGTTGACCATCTGGCCGAGACCTACCTGCACATCCGCGAGCGGCGTCAGTTTGGCGTGAGCGTGCTCACGGAGGAGCAGGAGGCGCTGTCAGAATTTTTCGCCGACCCCGAGCGCAACCATGATGCCGCCTATCGCCTGGGCGTGAAATACCGGCCTATGCGAAGTGGCACGCCCGTCCTGCAAAACACGCTGGCCAACCTGGATTGTTGCGTTATCCACGACTACGAAGGCGGCGATCACACAATCTTTGTCGCCGAAGTGAAAGAAATCGCGGTGGCCGAAGGCGCACCTCTACTGTATTTTCGCGGGCGTTATCGGATTTGCGATGTTCCACAGGAGCCGTGAGCTTGTTAAGCCGGTGAGCACTTCGCGAATTGCTCGGGACTCTCTTTGTCCGTTACAATCATAAGTTTCCTACTGTTACGCGATCCTCATAAGGAGCAGCCAAGTCCAGCCTGTCTGGTCTAAGCCGTGTGCCACTTGGCCCGCGGTCATCATAAAACATGAAAATACATGAGTACCAGGGAAAGGCCATCCTCTCGAAGTACGGCGTTGCCGTGCCCCGCGGGCAGATGGTAGAGAGTCGCGAAGACGCGCTCGATGCCGCCCGGGCGCTGTTTCGGGACGGTGCAACCGGCGTCGTCGTGAAAGCACAGATACACGCCGGCGGCCGCGGTAAAGGGGGCGGCGTCAAGATTGCCAAGTCGCCGGAAGAAGCTGGCGAACTGGCTACCAAGATCCTCGGAATGCAACTGGTCACGCACCAGACCGGTCCCGAGGGCAAGAAAGTTCAGCGGCTGCTGATTGAAGAGACGTTGCCCATCGCGCGCGAGCTGTATCTCGGCATCGTACTCGACCGAACCAACGGACGTCTGGTGTTCATGGCCTCGGCGGCGGGCGGCATGGAGATCGAAGAGGTTGCCGCAAAAGACCCCAACGCCATCATCAAAGAGCACATTGTCCCTGGCTTCGGTCTCCAGGCATTTCAGGCGCGCGAGATCGCCTTCAGGCTCGGCCTGGACGCGAAGTACATCAGCGGCGCCGTAAAATTCATGATGGCCCTGGCGCGCGCGGCCGAAGATACCGACGCATCGCTGGTCGAGATCAATCCCTTCATTACCACCACCGATGGCCGCCTGTTCGCTCTCGATGCCAAGATGAACTTCGACGACAACGCGCTCTATCGCCATTCAGACATTAAGGACTTGCGCGATCTGAGCGAGGAAGACCCACTCGAGGTCGAAGCCAGCAAGTACAACCTGAACTACATCAAGCTCGACGGCAATGTGGGTTGCATGGTGAACGGCGCCGGTTTGGCGATGGCGACCATGGACATCATTCAGTACGCCGGCGGCATGCCCGCCAACTTCCTCGACGTGGGCGGCGGCGCCAACGAAGAGCAGGTCACACACGCCTTCGAGATCCTGCTGAGCGACAAGAACGTGAAAGCGGTGCTCATCAATATTTTCGGCGGCATTTTGCGCGTGGATACTCTAGCCAATGGTATCGTCAGCGCGGCACGTAAGACTAACATCCAGTTGCCCATTGTGCTGCGGCTAGAAGGAACTAACGTTGAGCAGGGCCGCCAAACTTTGAAAGAGAGCGGGCTGAAATTCATCGTGGCAGAGACCATGAAGGACGCAGCTGAAAAAGTCGTCGCTGCTGCGAAGGGGGTTCGATGAGCATTCTGGTTGATAAGTCAACGCGATTACTGGTGCAGGGATTGACCGGCCGTGAAGGAACCTTCCACGCCAAGAATGCTGCTGCCTATGGAACAACCGTCGTCGGTGGCGTGACACCGGGCAAAGGTGGCACCACGCATGAAGGCTGGCCCATCTTCAACACCGTGAGCAATGCAGTCGAGGAAACTGGCGCCAACGCAACTGTGATCTTCGTTCCACCGCCGGGTGCAGCCGACGCCATCATGGAAGCCGCCGACGTCGACGTGCCGCTTATTGTCTGCATTACTGAAGGTATTCCGGCCATGGACATGGTGAAGGTCTGGGAGTTCCTGAAGACGAAAAACTCACGCCTGATCGGACCGAACTGTCCCGGCATTATCTCGCCCGGCAGGTGCAAAATCGGCATCATGCCGGCGTCCATTCACAAGGAAGGCAACGTCGGCATCGTATCGCGCTCGGGGACGTTGACCTACGAGGCGGTATATCAGCTGACGACTCGCGGTATCGGGCAGTCTACAGCGATCGGCATCGGTGGAGATCCGATCATCGGCACCAACTTCGTGGATGCAATCAGCTTGTTCAACGACGATCCGGAGACCGAAGCGATCATCATGATCGGCGAAATCGGAGGCACCGCCGAGGAGACCGCAGCTGAGTTCATCCAGAAGAACGTGCGCAAACCGGTGATCGGTTTCATTGCCGGGCAGACTGCGCCGCCGGGACGTCGTATGGGCCACGCGGGAGCCATCATCTCTGGCGGGAAGGGAACGGCCGCGGAGAAAGTCAAAGCTATGGAAGCTGCCGGCATTCACGTGGCGAAGTCGCCAGCCGAGATCGGCGAGACGCTGGTGAAAGCGCAAGCGGCAGTAAGAGCATAGGCCCATTCACCACGGAGAAACAGAGACACAAGAGAAAAAACATCTTTTGCTAACAGCTAATGGCCAAGAGCTAAAAGCTCTAAGCGAAAGGCCAGGAGCGAAGAGCGAACTGCTAATTTATGAAAACTATTCAACGCACTCTTTCCATCGTCAAGCCTGATGCCGTCGAGCGGGGCGGCACTGGCGACATCATCCACACCCTTCTGGAAAACAAATTCCGCATCATCGGCATGAAGATGCTGCATATCACCAAGGCACAGGCGGAAGGTTTCTATGCTGTGCATGTGCATCGGCCGTTCTTCGAGTCGCTCACGAATTTCATGTCGAGCGGGCCCATCGTAGTGATGGCTCTGGAAAAGGAAGACGCTATCGCCGATTACCGGAAACTGATGGGGGCTACCGATCCAGCCAAGGCTGAGGCGGGCACAATACGTAAGAAGTGGGCATCGAGCATCGAGAAGAACGCTGTGCATGGCTCAGATGCGGACGACACAGCGCGTTTCGAACTTAGCTATTTCTTCGCCGGATACGAACTGTCGAAGTAAAGTACCTGGCGATGCTGCGTCGATGGCCGATGATCTCCGGGTGACTAGTCATAAGATCAGCTTATGTTCGCAATGGGGCGGTTTTTAAACGGCGCGCTCAGAACGCATACTGTAACGCAAGTGTCGTATTGTTGGCGTGGAAGTAGCGAGGCGCGGTCGGGCCCACGAATGAACCTTCCCCATACTGGTAATAATTCCATGCCGCTTTGAAGGTTACGTCTTTGTGGACCCTGAAATCCACAGCAGCGAGCGGGGACTGATATATGGATGAAAGTGGTCCCAGCGGCAACAGCGTATTTAAAGACGTCGTATTGCCCTGATTATCCACCACGTTGTAACCAAGTCGCATCGTGAGGCGCTCCATCGGCGTCAACATCAAGGCAAAATAGCCGTACTGCGTGTGTGTCTGATAGACGTTCAATACCTCCATAAGGGTGTCATCGCCGATACAAGTGAAGGATCCCGGCGGAACGACGCTACCAGTGAAGCAGATATTCATGTTCTGCTGAATGGCGTCGAAGTTGTACGCCAGATCGATCCCCCAATGGGCATTGGGTGTAATCGTCGCGGTGAACATGGCCGTGTAGTTGTGCTGGTTATAGGCAAGGTCGCTGTTGTTGTTAGTGCTTCGTTGAAAAACCAGGTTGCCGCCCAAGCTTAACCACTGGCGCGGAGCATAGGAAATGTTTCCCGTGATGTTAAAGAAGTGGATCGGATCGATACGATAGACCCAATTGTCAGCGCCTCCAATTTGCGCATCGACATTGGCATGCAAGGTGCTTCCTTTGCGAAACCAGGCACCCAACACTCCCGAGTAACGATTGATCTCTGTGGTGGGTCCGCCCCATGGCGCGAGGACACCGACGAACGTGCAACTGCCATTAGGATTTAGCGGGAGTCCCGCGCAATTGCCTCGATTGGGGAGGTTCGGGTAATAGATGTCGCCGAGGGCTGCCTGATAACTCTCTCCTGGCTGGATCGTCTGATTTTCCCAATTGAATCCGGCACGCAGGCCGAAGAACCGAGTGGCGTCGTATTGCACTTGGAAGTCGTTCTGCTTGGTGTTCTGAGCAACTAGGTTGATGTTGGTTTCGTTGATGATGTCAGCGGGGGAGCCCGAACTGTGCAAGAGGTTCGTGAGCGGAAAGCTTGCCACCGGAGTAAGTAAGGACGCAGAGCCGGCGCTCGCCGCGGCGAAGTAATTGGCTTCAAGGTTCAGAAAGTCGCCAGCGACGCTGAAATTGCGGAAGCGAAAAGTCTCCACCAGCCGAACTTTGCTCGTCACGTGAAAGATAGCCGACACATCCGCCGACGCCGAGTTCCACCTGGCGCTGGAGTTGCTGCCCGCGGTGTTATATCCCAGATTAGCGGTGCGGGAGGTCAAACCGCTGAACATTGCCGTGAATGGTGTGTTGGAGTGGGAATGACTGTACTGGAATTGCCCGTTGAAGTCCAACCACTTCAACGACGATGATTTCAGATTGACTTGCTCGGTCGGTATAGCTGTGTTCACGTGTTGGAAGACGTCGTAGTTGAAGAAGCCGTTACACGCGGGATTGGCTATGCCGTTCATGAGGGGGGTAGCGCACGGACTGCCACCGTTAAACCACGAGAGGCCAAACGTCACCGGCGTACCGTTAGAAAGCGGCCAGGAATTAAAAGGATTCAGAGCAGACAGCGTCCCGCCGGCGTAGTACTGCAGGGATTGGGTGTAGCTGAGAGTGGTTTTCTTGGTTACTCGTACATCAGCGCCGAAACGAAATCCGTTGAGCGTGTTGTTGTTGCTTTGATCGAGCAGGGCCTCGGTTCCTTCATGTTCGCTGCTGAAGGAAGGTCCAATGAAGCGGTTACGGTTATAGTCGATGCGGAATGAAACGCGCTGCATGGGTAGAACGACCAGGTCAAAGTTGTAAAGATTCTGCCGGTTGTAGTAGCCGTGAGGCGAGTTCAGTATGGGAATAAAGGGCGACCCGGTTGGCGGATTCAGCGGGTTGGCAAATAAGTTATAATCGAAATAATTCTGCATGTGCTGGTAGCTGCCGCTGAAGATGTACCAGTGGTACTTGGCGATACGCAGGCGCGCCGCCTGCTCAGGATCGCCTCCCCAACCAAAGCTGCTCAGCGTCAACGTATCGAAAATATCCTGGTGCGTCATCGACTGCATAGTAAGAGACTGGTCGAGGATGCGTGCCCCCGATTGATAGTCGACCAGCGTGTCATACATGGGCTGGCTGCCGCTGACGTCGCTAATGCGGCCGCCGATTTCAATCGACTGGGTCACTCGAAAATCGCCAACCTGCTTGCCTTCTCCCGTATCGGACGAACCCGAAGCGGCGGAAGCGGACGCTTGGCCCGAAGTCTGCGCGAATGTGCGACCCGTCAAGAGCAGACAAGCCGTCAGCACAGCTATTCCGAAATAGTGAGCGCTGCAACTCGGTCGAGAATCCATTGGCATACTCCCACCTACTGGAAAAACACCGGGCTGAAGTTAGAACCGTGGATCTGGGTGTGACACATCGTGCACGCCTGATATTTAGCTGCCTGGTTGTGAGCTGGTCCTATAGGCTGACCTGCTGCACCGTTCATGTTGGGCGTATGGCAGCGGAGACAAAGGAAATTGACGTTATTGACTTGTAGCAAGCGCGGATTGGTCGAACCGTGTGGCGTATGACACGACAGACAACTTTCGTCGGTCTTCACTGGAGCGTGCTCAAACACAAAAGGCCCCATGGTGTCGGTGTGGCACTTGGTGCAGACCGCGAACTGGCCGGCGGCGGTTCTCACCTGTCTACCGGTTTCGGTGCCGTGGGGATTATGGCAGTCACTGCACTGGATGAGCCCGACTTCCACACGATGGCGGTAAGGCCGGGCGAATTCGGCCTTCTGGGCGGCATGACAGCCGAAGCACAGGATGGTCTGCGGCTTCACCAATAGGAAGTTAACGTCGCTGGACTTGTGCGGACTGTGGCATGAGGTGCAGCTCACTCCGTTGGCCAAGTGAGTGGACGTGGAAAAATTCTGCGTTTCCAGGCTCGATTGGTGGCATTTCGTGCAAATCGCCGCCGTTTGTGCCGGGCTCAGGGTCTCAAACCGAATGATCTTAGTGACGTCGCCGCCGCCGTCCACGTGGGCCTGGCCGGGCCCGTGACAAGCCTGACAACCGTGTTGATCGCCTTTGAGCAGCGCGGCATGTGGAGTGCCCGCAAAATGCTTTTCCCAGACATCCTGATGGCAAGTCTTGCAAATGTCGGTTTCGGCGTATTGTCCGCCCGCGGAACTGCTAAGCGCGGTAGATGTTTGTTGAGGTGCGCCGCCGGACTGGCCGCCATCAGACATCCCAGCCGAGACGCAAGCGGCCGCAAACAACAGGAGAATCCACCAGAACGTCCTCTTCGTCGTAAGGCGCATCCCCACTCCTAACCGCCAGCAACGGTGCGGTTTTGAACGAGACGTCAGACTAGGGCGCTAAATGTTACCAATTGTAGGTGGCTCAGGCTACGCCCGGCGCAGGCTTCGGTTCTGCTCTCCCTGGCTGCGAAGCAATATACACCCAGTCCGGCCATTACTCTCCTAAATTTTTTATGCCTTTTGTCGTTGAACGGTTCGGGTTAGAAGCAGGACGTTCTTGATTGATAAAGATGAAACCTCTTACTTGGGCCTGCCCAGCCACGAATACTGCCATGCGACGGAGAGACTTTGGTAGTCTCCGCCAAAGCGGATGTATGTACCAGTGTTGTAACTAACCTTCAACGATTGGCGTTTGCTCACAGGCACCGCGCCTGTGACTCCAATGCGCGAGCTCGTCTGGCGGGTAGCTGGATTTGCTATTCCGCTCAAGCTGGTAACGCCACCAAACCAGAAATTGCCGTCCAGCGAGAACCAAAACCGTGGCTTCACATCGTAGCTGAGGTGGCCTTCGAAGGAGCCGATCGGCTTTTCCGTCTGAGGCTTGGGATTGGGAGGCGAATAGTACTGGGGGTTGGTGGTGTAGAACCAGACTCCGGCGTAGCCATCAAGCACCCAGTGGCCCCACCGTTCGGAATAACCAAATTCCGGTTTGAACGCCCAGCGGTTGATGCCCCAGTTGATCAGCTTCGTAGGGTCGTACTGACCCGTGGGCGCCACCACCTTAAGACTGACACCCAGCAAAGTCTTTTGCTTCCATTTCACAAAGTCCTTGGGTGCCATGGCCGGGCCGCCTTTGAGGTTCACAGCCAGCCGAAAAGTAGAATCCAGGAGGCCGGATCGGTAAAGCTGCCTCTCCTTCCCAAGCGCCGCGCCTTGGAAGGTTCCTACCGCGTAGGGTAATGAGGCATTGATGTTGGCCGAGCGGCCGAAGAAGTTGAACGAGTGATAGTAGGTGAAAATCGGCACACTGTATGTTCCGGTTGCGTTAGTAATTGGAACCGCACCATTAAAAGAAAGGCCGCCGTCATAGAAAGAGTACGTCAGGGTAATGGCGTTGGAATGGATTGGCGTGATTACGTATGCGCGTGGAGAGAGATCCTGGGCAAAGAGTCCCGGCAGGGAGCAGAATGCGATTGTTGCCGACAATACGAGCTCGAAAATAGTTCGCATTACAGTGTCAAACCGCAGTCAGCCGCAGCAGAGCCGAGCCTTATCCGAGCAGGGTGTTTCGCCAGATTTTTGCCTCTGAAGGCGGCTCCAGGTTCTCCATTTTCTGCAAGGCGAAAGGTGGTCCGAGGATAATTCTGCACTTCCGCTACATCAGTTTGGGAAAGCGGCTCTTGAACAACTGGTCAAAAGGCCGAAAGAAGATTGGCAATGCGCCCCCCACCGCACCGGCTACAACAAGCAATAGTGAATCGGTTTCGACCGGACAAAACACGAACCCCACCTGAACTGGCCTCGCGACCAAGACCTCCATGAATATGGTGGCGACGAGGACCTCGCGTGGCGGTGCCCAGCGTCGCCTCATTTAGGTTCAAGCCCAAGATGGCAACGGCGTCATTCGTGGCTTTGTGGAGCATTACCTTTCAGACGGTACACCATGGCCGTCTTAGTCACGCCCAGCGCCAGCCAATCCTGTACATCCTGTTGCAGCGTTACATAGAACTGAGCAGCCAGTTTCTTCTGCTTCTCGCCGACACTCTCTCGGCGATCGAACTTGACCTGGAAAGCGAATTCTCCCACCAGAGATTTGTGCTCGCCCCGGGTACGCCACAAGCCGATGTCACACTTGCCCAGCAGCCCTTTGCCGAAATCCAGTTGACCGAGGGGCAGCAGCACCTCCTCGACGATACCCTCGTTCACCAGGCTTATTTTCTCGTTAGCGGACACCTTAATAGCGGCGGCAAGCGCTGGAAAGACCCTTACCAGAGTGGCCATGGAGGTTCGATCTGCCTCATGCATCTGGCTCAATCCGAACTGGCAGTTGTGCGAGTAGAGGATGCGGTATCCCCCAACCTGGTCCTTTAGAGGCAGGGCCTCGGCTTTGAACTTAATTCGGTAGGCCCCGGCAATCTTGGGACGTACGTCAACCGCAGTCGCCGCCTGTTCATCAGGGTGCCGGAACTTGAAGACGATTTCCGGATCGCCGACGGGAAAGCCATCCACGTAGCTGATACGTCGGCGCAAGATGAAAGCGTTGTTGTAGAGGCGGAAGTCTGACGTATCGCCGAAGGTAATTTCCCTGATTTCTGGCCGCAGCCCCGCCTTCTCGTCCACTATGAAACCAACGCCAACCCGCTTGGCGGTACGCTGCACGATCTTGCCGAAATCGCGAAAACTCTGCACTGAAGTGAAGCGGTCGGGCTTCAGGATGAGTTTGGCCTCAAGATATTGCACCCGATCCAGAGGAGTACCGTCCGCATAGGCTTGATCCGTTGCAGAAGTCGGCGTGTCGGGTGTCTTAATCAGAGACAACTTGCCTTTGTCTTTTTTGATTTTGGCCTTCTTGCCTTTATCTTTCTTCTCTTTTTTTGCCAATCCAATACCTCCTGTGCATGACCGCTTGATTCGGATAACGCGAGTCGCGATGCGCCATCCATACTTACTCTTTGAGACGCAAGAGCGCCACTGCAAAAATTCCTAGTTTGCCCCATGTATTAAGCGATAAGGGGCTGGGGAGCTAACAGGCTCGCGCAAAGGTGGGACTTTGGTGGTGGAGATTTCGAAACCGCCAGACGATTATTTGGCCTGAGCGAGCGCTTCCGCCTTGCGAATGGCGGCCTCATGCAAATCGTAGGCGTCGAGGGCCTTACCCGCCGCTTCCCGAGCCATACTGGTGCTCATTCGCTTCTCAGCTTCCGCGAACATATCCTCCGCGTCTTCATGGGCGTTGTACGCATTGTCATCCGCCTCTTTCACCCGCCTGACTGCTGTCATCAGCTGGGAATCGATCTTTGGCGCGGAATCCTTTATCCCGCCCTTCGTTTTCTGACGCACTCGCTTGGCATCGCCATCTTCGGCCACGAGACGATTGTAAGCAATCTTTAGATCGTCACTCCATGTGGCTTTGACTTTCATCTCATATTCGTCAAGGGCGGCCTTGGCCTCATCGGCGATCCCTCGCACCCGTTTCTTTTCCAGGAGCCACTTCCACACACCCCATTCTGTTCCTTCCTTCATAATTTCTCTGGCGTTTTGGACGGCGTGCAGTTTTCGCATTGTTGACCTCATATAAGACAGGGCTTGTGAATGTATAGCGGGTAACGATATCCCGTTCGGCCAGGAAGACATCCGTCTATGATCGCTTCCCCAAGCCTTTTATCGTATAGGGTTGAGCTGAGGTTTTCTGTGTGAGTTGAGAGGATTGGTAAATTGAAATACGAGTCCTTCCCGAATCGGGAATTCGATTCCGTCTAACGATTCGCCCATGGCTAGACATTGCGCCGTTGGCCGCAGCGCATTCACGACCAAGACCAGACGCACCAGGGAGTTAGGCGCTTACGAGCCCACATATCGCGCATACAAGCTGCGGGCGATACCGGGGTCTGTAGTGCCTTTGATAATAGCCCGGCCGTCGGGAAAGAGGGTTAACTCGTAAGGATCGCGCCAGAACTTTAGGATGAACTCGGTGTGCCGCACGGTGCCATGAGGAGTCAGTCGACGAGTGAGTTCGTCGAAATCGATGGGTCGCTGCTGCTCGTGAATCTGCACGGAATTCCGGCCGCAGAGCGTGATGTGTGGCCGTCCTTCGCCAGCAAGGTGAACAAACTCATGACGATCGCATGCTCGGCAGCCGACGTGAGGTATCGCTGTGCTGATCTCCGCGAAGTCGTTGGACCATACATCGTAGGACAGAAGTGTACGGCGGACCTGGTCGCGTGCGCCAACCAGCAGTTTGAGGGTTTCGGCGGAGGCAATCGAGGCGACAAAGTTCACGGCAGAATTCAGAATGCCCGAGGTGTCGCAGGTCTCGACCATACCGCAAGGGGACTCAGGAAAGACACAGGCGAGGCAGGCGGTCGCACCGGGAAGGATCGTCATCGTGACCGCATAGCTGGCCACGGCAGCAGCGTAAATCCAGGACAATTTTTTTGCTATGGCGAAGTCATTGATCAAGTACCGGGTTTCGAAGTTGTCAGTACCGTCGAGGATGAGATCAACGTCGCCGAGCAACTCCTCCACGTTTGCGGGCGTGAGATCTTTCGCATGCGGCTCTACCACGATCTCTGAGTTGAATGCCTTGATTTTACGAGCTGCGGCGATTGCCTTGGGCAGGGACTGGGCGGCATCAGCCTCGTCAAACAGCACCTGCCGTTGCAGATTGCTGGGCTCGACGTAATCGCGGTCGATGATTCGCAGAGTGCCCACACCGGAACGGGAGAGCAGGGAAGCCAATGCGGAGCCTGTCGCTCCACACCCCACAATGGCGACACGCGCCCTCGAGAGCCCCTTCTGCCCCTGCGGCCCGATGGGTCGAAACAAGATCTGGCGGGAATAGCGATCGGCGAACTCCAAAGACTCGGCCTGCTCCGTGGAAGGTTTCCTTGTTTATTATAGGGATTCGACATTAACTTCGCCGTGAGGACCGGGTTGAAGATTAGTCGCCACAGTTGTGCCTTGCTGCGGGACTCATCTTCGCCGGCATGGCGCACCGGACTGGTCCCGTCAGACGAGGTCCTCCGGACAGCGGATGTGCTGAAGGGTCAGAGTTTGACGGAGCCAAACACACCTTCGTTCCATAAAATTGCGTCGCTCTGCGCCCTCCTGGTGCTGAGCGTGCCCCTGGCGTGGCCCCAAAGCGGAGCTTTGTCCGTCGGTCAAAACTCCGACACGAAGGGTACCCCGAGCGAAGCAGCGGCGGTTAGCCAACTCAACAAATACAAAGGCGTCACAGTTCGTGCCATCGATTTCAGCGGTATCAAGGGCACAAATCCGGAGATGCTTCGGCAGTTGCTGGTGCAGAAGGCGGCCCAGCCTCTAGATCCTGACAAGATTCGCGCGAGCCTGCGGGTCCTCTATGCCACGGGACGCTTTTCCACGTTGCAGGTGGAGGCTGAGCGCAGCCAACAAGGGCTGTTACTGGTCGTGATCTGCACCGAAAACTATTTCAATGGCAGCATCCGGGTGGATGGAGCGCCAGCCAAGACAAATCCCAAAGCCCATCAGCTGGTGGAATCCAGCAAGCTTGACTTGGGGGCTACATTTTCGCAGGAGAGCGTGGATCGCTCGGTGGAACGCATGCTTAAGGTGATGGCGGATAACGGCTATTACAAGGCCGGCATCACCTATGACTTGGTGCCCCACGATGACACTCGACAAATGGACATTAATTTTCATGTGACTCCCGGCGAACTGGCACGTGTGGGAGAGGTCACAATCGAGGGCGAGACGGGTATTCCCCCCGACAAGATCCGTAGCCTCACGAAACTGAAGGCTGGCGACAAGGTCAAGCAGGAACACGTCACACGGGCTTTAGCAAGGCTGCGTGACAAGTATCAGAAGAACGATCATCTTGAGGCCCAGGTCTCGCTCATCGACCGCCGCTACCATCCCGATACCAATCGCCTTGACTACGTGTTCAAAGCGGAAGAGGGGCCAACGGTGGCCATTACCGCTGAGGGCACGAAGATCAGCAACCGGGAATTAAAGAAGCTGGTGCCGGTCTATCAGGAGAACTCGGTTGATGATGACTTGCTGAATGAAGGCCGGCGCAACCTGCGCGATTACCTGCAGACGAAAGGCTATTTCGACGCGACGGTAGAGGTGGAACGGCAGCCCTCGCCCGAGAAGAATCACCTCAACATTGTTTACAAAGTCGATCCCGGTGTACGACACAAGCTTGCGGTCATAAGGGTTGAAGGCAACAAATATTTCGACACCGATACTATCCGCGAGCGGATGGCGTTACAGCCGTCGAGTGTGCTTTTGCCCAATGGCCGTTTTAGTCAGAGGTTATTAGCAGACGACCTGACGAACATCAAGAACCTCTACCAAGCTAACGGCTTTCTTGATGTCAACGTCACCTCAGAGCTTCAGGACGACTACCAGGGCCGGGAGAACCAGATGGAAGTGGTAATCAAGGTTGAAGAAGGCCAGCAGACGCGGGTGAACTCGTTGACTTTGACCGGGAATCACGTCTTCCCAACCAACCAGTTGACCGCGTTATTGAGCTGTACGCCAGGACAGCCGTATAGCGAAGCCAATGTGGCTAGCGATCGCGATGCCGTTACCTACTTTTATTACAACCACGGGTTTCCCAATGTACAGTTCGAGGCCGCGGCATCGGCGGTGCCGGACAAACCGCAGCGCATGCAGGTGACCTATACGATCAGCGAGGGAGAACAGGTCTTTGTGGACCGGGTACTGGTGACCGGAGCGGAATTTACCCGGCCTTACGTTGTGAATCGCGAGATGCGCATTTTCAGCGGCGATCCGTTGAGTCAGTCACGAATGGTTGCTTCCCAGCGCCGCCTCTACGACCTCGGTCTTTTCAACCAGGTGGACATGGCGGTACAAAATCCTGATGGCCAGGAGCCTTCCAAAGATGTGCTCTTCAACCTCCAGGAGGCCAGACGCTGGACTTTCCGCTACGGCGGCGGTATTGAGTTTGCCACCGGAAATATTCCTACCACTAGCAATCCGCAAGGGAAGACCGGAATCAGCCCGAACGGAGTGCTGGAAGTCACTCGTCTGAACATGTTTGGACGGGACCAGACCCTCACCATGAGGGCTCGGGTCGGCTTGCTGGTCCGCCGTGGTTTGATCGGCTATGACGCGCCGCGTCTGTTTCACCGCGAGAACTGGCGCTTCAACGCCACTGCCTTCTACAACAACGAAGCCGACGTGAATACGTTTACCTCGCAGCGACTCGATGGAACCGTCCAGGCGGAAGATAAATATAGCCGGGCGACAACCCTACTTTACCGGCTCAGTTATCAGCGCGTGTCGATTGACCCAAATAGCCTGGTTATCGATCCCACTTTGATTCCGCTGTATTCGAAACCAGTACTACTCGCAATTCCGAGTTTTACCTATGTCCGCGATACGCGCGACAATCCCATTGATTCGCACAAAGGAAGTTACAACTTAGCCGATTTGGGGCTGGCCACTAGCGCGCTGGGCTCGGAGGCGAACTTCGGCAAGGTCCTAGTCCAGAATTCGACCTATTATACCTTCAAGAAACGGTGGGTTTTTGCGCGCAACACACAAATTGGGATATTGCATTCGTACGGCACCAATAACTTCCTGAGTCCTCCCCCCTCGGGAATCTTGCCGTCAGAGGCGACCTCTGTGCCTCTTCCCGAGCTATTCTTCGCTGGAGGCAGCAACTCTCTGCGCGGCTTCTCCATCAACCAGGCGGGGCCTCGCGATATGACGACTGGATATGCCATTGGCGGTCAGGGGCTCTTTGTAAATAACGTTGAAATTCGAACGCCTCCGGTACCTTTGCCCTACGTAGGCGATAATTTAGGGTTCGTGTTCTTTCACGATATGGGCAATGTGTTCGACACCGCAAACCATATTATCAGTGGAATGTTGCGAATTCATCAGCCCTCAATCGCGAATTGCTCCGCCCCGACCAGTAAGGCAACCTGCAATTTCAGCTATAACCCTCAGGCCATCGGCATGGGCTTACGGTATAAGACGCCGGTTGGGCCGGTTCGCTTCGACGTGGGGTACAACTTTAATCCGACGCGGTATCCCATCCAGGAAAACAACACAGTGGAAACCCTGCGTCATATAAATTTCTATTTCAGTATCGGACAGACATTCTGATGAAACGAAAACTGTATTTAACCGTAGGCCTGCTGTTGCTGCTGTTGACGGTTGCGTCCAGCGCGCTGGCGGGCGAGGTAATTGATGCAATAGTTGCCACCGTGAACCGCCAGCCTTTGTTCCGGAGCGAATGGGACGAGGCGACCTGCTTTGAAGCCTTCATGCAGCAGAAGTCCCTTGCCCAGCTGACCCCGGCAGACCGCGCTAGAGCCTTGCAACGCCTTATCGATCGTCAACTGCTGCAAGCGCAGATGGGCGGCGAGACTTTCTTGCAGCCATCGGAAAAGGACGTTGACAAAGATGTCGCCAAACTTCGTGCTCAGATTCCGAATGGCCGCGAGGATCAGAGTTGGCAGAAGTCATTAGCAGACTATGAACTCACCCCCGAGACTCTAAGAGCGCACCTGCGGACTGAGGTCCAGGTGATGAACTTTGTGGAGGTTCGCCTGCGGCCCACCGTGCACGTTCAGCCCGAAGAGATCGAGAGCTACTACAAGAACCAGTTGCTACCCGACCTGCAAAAGACCGGTGGCACAACCGTTACGTTGAACGAAGTGGAGCCGAGGATTCGCGAGTTGCTTGTACAGCAACGTATGGATGAACTGCTCGAGGCGTGGTTGCATAACTTGCGCCAGCAGGCGGAAATTCGAACCACTGTTCCCGTGCCTGCCGAGAATGGAGTGACCGATCAGGGCCAAGCCTCAGGCGCTAACTAAGCATGACCGAAGAAAGCCAAATTCGCCGTTCGCACATCCGCCTGTGGATTGAGGCGGCGATTGGAGTTGTGCTGTTGGCGGCTACGATTGTTTTGGTTTGGTATGTGCGCAGCCCACACTTCGCCGACCTGGTTCGGCGCAAGACCATCGCCACCTTGGAAGATGCCACCGGCGGTCGTGTCGAGTTGCATGCCTTCCGCTGGAATCTTTCACGCCTTGAGTTTGACGCCGACGATCTGACCATTCACGGATTGGAAGGTCTGGGCCAGCAACCGTATGCGCACGCTGACCGCATTCATGTGCGACTCCACATCATCTCTTTCCTGGAAAAAACGATTAGCGTCAGAGATCTGACTCTGGACCATCCCGTCGTGCACCTGATTGTGAATCCTGACGGGACCACGAATGCTCCCGAACCTAAAATAGCCAGCAACCGCGGGGTGGTGCAGCAACTATTCGATGTCGCCATCGATCATCTCAACCTGAACAGCGGGTCATTCCTGGTGAATGACCGGTCGCTGCCGCTTGATTTCCACGCCGATGACGTCAGCGCGGTCATGACTTACGACCGCGCTGACCATCGCTACAGCGGCAGCGTGCAAGCCGGAAAAATAGATGTCAAGTACGGCGACTTTCGCGACGTTGCGGCGCAGGCTGCAGTGGTCTTCAGCTTACAATCCAATCGCCTGCAAATCACGACGCTTAAGCTTGCGTCGGAAGGGTCTTCGCTTGAAGGGACTGGAACAGTCGCCAATTTCGACAATCCCGAGGTGCAATTTAAATACAGCAGCGCACTGAACGTGGGGCAGTTGGGATCCGTCATCCGCTCGTATCAACTTCGTGGGGGCACGGTGACGTTCAACGGATCGGGCACATATTCGGCCGCCGCAGGTATTGCCACGCGAGGATATGCCGCCGCGCGAAAAGTGACGTATCTGGACAACGGGGTCGCGGTGCGCGACGCTGGTGCCGACGCCAACTTTTCGCTCTCGCAAGGCAATCTATCGCTTAGTCGAATAGCGGCCCGCTTGTTGGGGGGCGGAGTGAATGGCGATGCGGAAATCAAGAACCTCTGGTCAGGTTCATCGAATACCGTGCCAGCACCTGCCAAACAGTACACTCGGGTGGGTAAGCGCGGCGCAGAGATAAGCCCGAACCAGAAGTTGCAAGCGTCGACCCTGCCTTCAATCTCAGGCCCGGGTCCGCAACAGGGTACAGCACACTTACGGCTGAACGCCCTATCGTTGTCGGACTTAGCGCGCATGTTTTCGACCAGAGCGGTGCCTTATGAAAAGCTCAACCCAGTTGGCAGCGTCGGCGGTACGGTCAATCTCTCATGGCTCCGATCAATGGCTGACGCCAGCGCCACGTTGGCGCTCGATGTAACCGCTCCATCGCAAGCCTCTGGCAATCAGTTGCCGGTGACCGCGACTGTACAAGCCCGCTTTAACCCGCGCGGCCAGACGATGGATTTCTCGACCCTGGTCTTAGCTACTCCGCACACACATCTGAATGCAGTGGGTACTTTGGGCTCGACCTCCGCCGCGCTGCGTCTCGTCCTCAACACCACCAGCCTGAAGGAGTTTCAACCGCTACTGAGCGCGATGGGCAATTCGCCGCCACCAATCGAGCTGGCGGGCGCGGCGAGCTTCGATGGCACACTGAGCGGCCGGCTGAAAAATCCGCAGATCGCCGGCCATGTGCAAGCATCCGACTTCACTTACCTCTACAGCCCCACCGTGAAGAGTGCAACGGTGACGTCACCTGCCGCGCCTGCGAAAAAGAAATCACCATTCCACTTTGCATCGGCGCCGGCACCGTCACCGGCTCCGGGGCCCACGATACAACCCAGGCCCACTCACGTCGATATGTTCTCCGGCGACGTGCAATATTCGTCGACCGAGGTGGCCGTAAGTCACGGCATCGTTCAAGAAGGTACCGCGCGCCTCACAGTGGATGGTTCGGCAGCACTGGAGAAGGGAAGTTTCACCGAGAACCTTCCATTTCAGGTGCGAGCCACCATGCGTAATGCGGACATTGTGGAACTACAGCGCGCCGCGGGAATAGATTATCCAGTCAGCGGCTCGCTGAATTTTACAGTCCAAGCGGAAGGAACCGAGGCCAATCCTCGCGGCACCGGACACTTGTCCTTGACGGCAGCGCAAGTTTATGGCCGTCCGGTCAAATCGCTGACAGCAAACCTTACCTTTGCCAATCATGAGGCCCAAGTCGATGACATCAAGATACAAGCAATGCGAGGCAAGGTTGCGGGTTCAGCCGCTTACAACTTCAGCAACAAGGCCGTGCGTTTCGACCTGACAGGCGAGAGTATCGAGTTGGCCGAGGTTCCCGAATTGCAACGGCGGCACTTGGAAGTCACGGGTATAGGCCGGTTCACGGCAAAGGGAGCCGGGACGATTGAGCAACCGGTGATTAATGCCCACCTACAAGTGAGCGACTTAGTCCTCAACGGCGAGAAGATCGGGGGGCTTAGCGCTAACGCCGTGACGCATGGCAGTCACCTCGAGCTCACGGCGCGATCGAGTTTTCCGGCAGCCCACTTGGCTGTAGATGGCGGGATTGAACTGCGTGGCGACATGCCATCTGATCTCAAGCTTGAGTTTTCTGGGCTGGACATTAACGCTTTCCTGCCGGCAAAGATGCGCCAGCGTATCACCCGACACGCGTCGCTGGCTGGACATGCGGAACTGACCGGGCCTTTGAAGGCCCCCACGCTTTTGAATGGCAAGTTCAGCATTTACCAGTTTGCGGTGGAGGTGGAAAAGATCGCGATTACGAGCGACGGACCCGTCGAGCTGGTGCTGGCGAACCAGGCGGTTACCGTACAACGGTGCGTTCTGGTTAGCGAGAATTCGCGCTTCACCTTGGCCGGCACCGCCAGCCTGAAAGACGATCACCGACTGGATCTGCGCGCGCACGGCCATGTCAACTTAGCGCTAGTGCACGTACTTGATCCTGACGTAACGTCGTATGGCACCTCAAATCTTGATCTCACGGTGGATGGCCGGATAGAGCAGCCTCTGATCTCGGGGCGTATCGATATCGAACACGCGGGTCTTTCGATGATTGACTTGCCCGCAGGGCTTGGTGACATCAACGGAAGTCTTGTCTTTAATCGGGACCGGTTGGAGGTCGAACACCTGACGGCGCGCACCGGCGGCGGAACAGTGACTTTTGGCGGATTCATCACCTACGGGCGGACTATCGGTTTTAATCTGACGGCGAATGGAACCGACATTCGCTTCCGGTATGCCGGGATCAGCGTTACCGCGGATGAATCGCTGCGTCTGGCGGGTACCCTGCAAAGTTCATCCCTAAGTGGAGACGTAACCGTTACTCGTTTTGCGCAGATTCCCTCCAGTGACCTATCGTTGGCCCTGGCACAGGCGGCTCCCACGGCCGTACCCACGGTAAATTCGCCGCTGAATAATCTGCGTCTCGACGTCCGCATTCTCTCCACCCCGGAGTTGACGGTACAGACGTCATTAGCCAAATTGGCAGGCGATGTAGATTTACGTCTGCGTGGCACGGCAGCCCGGCCGGTACTGCTGGGACGCATCAACATTGCCGAGGGCGACATCAAGTTGGCTGGGGCGAAGTATCACCTGGAGCGGGGCGACATAACCTTCACCGATCCCGTGCGCATTGATCCGGTACTGGATATAGAGGCATCCACCCGGGTTCAGGATTACGACATCACCATCGGCTTGCACGGCACACTGGAGCGGCTGAACACTACCTATCGCTCCGACCCACCCCTGTCGAGCGAGGATATCGTAGCTCTGCTGGCTTTCGGCAGAACGCAGCAGCAGAGCGCGATGAACACCGCGCCCTCGTCCGGATTCGCCGAGAGCGCCTCTGGCGCCATTCTTGGCACAGCCATCAATCAGGCTGTTTCTAACCGCGTATCCAAGCTGTTTGGAGTGAGCTCCATTCGGATCAATCCTGCGCTAGGCGGGCCTGACAACAACCCCAATGCGCGGCTCACCGTTGAGCAGCAGGTCTCAAACAACGTGACTATCACCTACATTACCAACCTGACGAGGTCAGCACAGCAGGTCATTCAGTTCGAATACAACATCAATAGCGAATATACCGTCGAGGCTATACGGGATGAGAATGGAGTGGTCAGCTTCGACATTCTTATCCGTAAACGGAAGCGCTGAGCGGGGAGGAATAGTTAGCACCTGGCGCTGGCATCCAGATGCCGCGTCAACCAACGGCGTCAAGGCCTACTTCCCAACAGTGCTCACTAGTTGCTAATTGCTAAATGCTAACGGCTTCTTTCAACAACGGAGACGTCACCGAGACCGCGAAGCGACAGCGCAACCGCATGGTAGAGGAGCAGCTACGCTCGCGAGGAATTCGCGATCCTAATTTGCTAGCCGCCATGGGGAAGGTTCCCCGCGAGGAGTTCATCGCTGCCGAGGACCTCGGTAATGCTTACGACGATCATCCTCTACCCATCGGAGCCGGTCAAACCGTTTCCCAACCTTATATCGTGGCCGCAATGATCGCGGCGTTGGAGCTACGTTTTACCGATCGTGTGCTGGAAGTGGGCACAGGTACGGGCTACCAGGCTGCCATCTTGGGTGAGTTGGCTTCCGAGGTGTGGACCATCGAGCGTCATGAGGAGCTGGCGACGAAGGCGCGTAGGATCTTGGCCAAGCTTGGCTATGTCAACGTCCATGTCGTACTCGGCGATGGAAGTGTTGGTTTGCCGCAAGAGGCTCCTTTTGACAAGATCTTAGTGGCGGCAGCGGCGCCGAAAATCCCTGCAACGTTGCTGGCCCAGCTTGCGGACGGTGGCCTGATGGTTGTGCCCGTGGGGACTCGATTTGAGCAGCAGGTCCAGGTCGTGCGTAAAATTGGGTCAGACTGTGTTGTAACGTTACACGAGCTCTGCCGCTTCGTACCTCTCGTAGGGAAGGAGGGATGGGAGCCGTAGGCAGGATTCAGCATCTGGGAATGCACAATCGGCGATAACCCGCTCCAAGCTGATAGATAAGAGCCTGCACCGACCAATGTTCACACTTCACCGCTGAACTTTCCACTCCTCACCGCACCAGAAACCCGCTGGCGCCACTGATTATGCCGATGGTGGCCAGAACGAATCCGAAATACCAGTAAGCGCGATTGTCGGTGAGCAACGTGATGGAAGTTACGACGAGCGCGATCTCCAAGAAGACCTCGCCCAAATCGAAGCGGTCGGCACGGCGGCTGGCCTGTCCCACTTCTGACTCCAGGCTGCGCGCTTCGTTCTGAATGTCCTTCTGCTGATCGCGATACTTGTCAATCTCTTCGTGGAAGTGTTTCTGCACTTGCTCGGCGCGTTCGGCCTTGGTGTTTTCCAGGGCGGTGAGCACGTCATCCAGAGCCTCCAGATTATTCCGGCGCATGTTCTTGGCCTGATAGTAGGCCCACTGGTCGGTGGCTCGAGTCTGCATGAGGATTTCTTCCGTGTGTGCGCGGTGGCCGAGCAGCGAAACCGTGGCGACCAGTACCGCCAAGACCGCCATAGTGAGGCTGACTGGCGCTAGGTGCTTTCGTTCCTTGGCTTCCGCGGCCGCTTCCTTTGCTTTATCCAGCGCTTCCATCTCTGAGCTCATGTGGTCTCCGCTATCTGTTGGCTTGTGGCACTTATCTGAAAGGCAATCCTGGTACATAGTAAATTGTCGATCGGCCAGTGGGTGACTCCAGGGAGTGTGATGAGCATTATTCGATGTATCGACAGCGCGGGGACCTGGCAGTCCGGTAGCAGCGGAAAACCGAGATCTCAGTCCAGATCATTGCGGAGTTCTGTCATGTCGCGGAGGTCGTTTCTTCATGCCGCTCACGCTCAGCAGGTGCTTCCGACGCAGCCACGTGGCCGGGCAGCACTTCGCGGAGTGCCCACTCGATACGCTCCACAGAATCCCGTATCAGGTCAACGGAACGTGACTCGGTTTTTGAAGCGCTGGCATAAGTGATGACCTGCAACGCGTTGCGGATGTGATGGTTCATTTCAGCGATGGTACGCAGGCGCTCGCGCACCAACTTGCGTCGCAAACGTTCGTGATTACTGAGACTGAAGAAAAGAAAGCCGGCCACGAGCCCAGTGAGGAAATTCGAAGTAAGCAGGATGTCTGTGCGGGTGACGCCATCTTTCGCCAGCACTCGGTCAAAGCCGAAGCCCACGATCCAGACCAACAGCACCACACACACGCAGATAACTACTAGCCGGATTCTTGAATCGCTGCCTACATACGTTGCCATTGGCTCAACTATTTCACCATTGTAGTCTCAGACGTTTCAACGGGCATTTCGTCTTTGCGAAAATAGCGCAGAATCGCGTCTGCTTGGGAGCGGCTGACCACCGAGGTCAAGGCTGCCGCATCCGCCTCCTTGACGGCCTGCAAGCTGCCAAAGTGCTGCAACAGGCGGCTGGTGGTCCGTGCGCCGACACCGGGAATCTCCAGCAGCTCGGTTTTGCGGTCGCGCATCTGCCGCCGTTTGCGATGGAAGGTCACGGCAAAACGATGGGCTTCATCGCGGACCACCTGCACGAGGTGCAAAACTGGAGAATGCCGGTCGAGTATGATGGGCTCGTCCTCCTGGCCTTGCACGTAGATAATCTCCTCGCGCTTGGCGATGGAGGCCAACGGTTGATTGATGATGCCTAACCCTTCCAGCGCCTGGGCGGCCGCGTGCAACTGCCCGATCCCGCCGTCGATCAGCACCAGGCTTGGCATCGCATGCTTTTCCTCTTGCCCGCGCTTATAGCGGCGGGTCACCACCTCGCGCATCGAGGCAAAGTCGTCCACGCCCTCGACGCCCTTGATGATGAACTTGCGATAGTCGGACTTCTTCATCTTGCCGTCTTCCCACACCACCATCGATGCAACGGTTTCGGCGCCCTGGATGTGGGAGATGTCGAAGCACTCAATGCGTTTCGGCAACCCCGGCAGCATCAAAGCGTCCTGCAACGCTTCCTGGATTGCCTTAGCCGCCGGCTTCATGACGCGAAAGCGCTGATCGTACGACTGCTTGGCATTCTGCCCTACCAGGTCGATCAGCGAGCGCTTGTCACCACGCTGTGGTACGTGGATCTGCACGTGCCGCTTCTGGCCTTCCGACAGCACTTCTTCCAAGGTGACGCGATCTTCGAAGTCCACCGGAACGTAGATTGTGTGGGGCACATACTGCTGATCCAGATAAATTTGCTTTAACAGCGCTGAGAAGAATTCTCCCGGCTCGAAACCTGTAGTCCCGGCCATTGAGCTGAGGTCTTCCCAGAAGAATTCGCGCTTGTCCACGATCTTGCCGCCACGCATATGGAAGAGGTTCACCGCCAACATCTCGTTCTCATAGTGATAGCCGAAGACATCAGCATCGTCGCCCTCAACTGCGGCGATGCGTTGCTTTTTGTCCAGCAACTCGACGGTTGAGATCAGATCGCGATACTTAGCTGCCAGTTCGTACTGTTCGCGCTCGGCCGCGGCAGACATGCGTTGTTGCAGTGAGCGGGAAAGATCGGCTCCGCGGCCTTCGAGAAACATTCTGACGTCGTGTACGGCTTCGGCGTAGCGCTCGGGTGTGGTCAGACCCTCCACGCACGGTCCCAGGCAGCGCCCAATGTAGTATTGCAAGCACGGCCGCGGATAATAACGATTCAGGTCGAGCTTGCACGACGGAATCAGGAAGTGGCGGTGGATAAGGTCTACGATTCGGTAGGCTAGGCTCGTTGGAAAGTAAGGCCCGAAGTACAGCGATCCATCGCGGCGTAGGCGACGTGTCGGATAAACCCGCGGATAGCGCTCCCCAATCGTGAGCTTGATATAGGGGTAGGTCTTATCGTCGCGCAGAAGAATGTTGTAGCGCGGCTTCTTCTGCTTGATCAGATTGTTCTCGAGCGCCAGCGCTTCTTTTTCGTTGTCCACGACGATGTAGTCGAGGTCAACCGCTTCCCGCAGCAACGTACCGGTCTTAGCGTTCTCCGCAGCGCCTTCCATGAAGTAGGACCGCACGCGAGCACGCAAGCTATTGGCTTTGCCCACGTAAATGATTTCGCCATCGGCATTCTTGTAGAGATACACGCCGGGCGTGGTCGGCAAAGTGCGAATTTTCTGGTGAAGGTCCATCAGTTCGGATGAGAGCAGCGCCAAATCCCCGCTGTGCAGCGCCTGTGTAGCCGGCACACCGTCCAAAAGATGTCAGCTCTTCCAGTTTCTGTTAGCGGCTGGCTGGCGCTCTTAACTTGGTAAAAATTCTACTCCTCGCGTCAGGATTATCCGGCCCGGTCAGGGAACTCTCCGCCACCGTCTTCTTCGCCACCCGTAATCCATTGAAACAAATAGATATCTTTTCATCTTCTGTCTTTCGGCCCAATGGCAGCTTGGTTGCTCTCTTGTTCCCTAGAGGCAGCAATATGTAGCCGCTGAAGGTTCGCAAGGAGTCCTTTTCATGAATCGATTTACCCTCGTAGCAGCGCTGGTGGCCGGCAGCCTGCCGTTCACAGTCGGTTGTGCCACAAAAAAGTACGTTCGTAACGAAGTGACGCCGACGGTCAACAAGGTCAATGAATTAGATGATCTGACGGCGAAAAATACTCATGACATTCGCGATACTGATGCGCGTGCTCAACAGGGAATTCAGCAGGCAAAGTCGCAGGCTGACGCCGCCGATCAGAAGGCCCTGGCTGCGGGTCAGTCTGCCGATCAGGCTAGCCAGAATGCCACTCAGGCTTCGCATCGCGTGACGAGCCTTGCGGGCACAGTCGAGAACCTGGATAACTACAAGGCGGTCAGCGATACCACAGTTTTGTTCGCCTTCAATAAAGCTGATCTTACCCGGAAGGACAAGGAAGCACTCGACCAGTTTGCACAACAAATGGGAACTCAGAAGCACTACATAGTCCAAGTCGAAGGCTATACCGACTCGACAGGGGCAGCCGATTACAATTATCAGCTTAGCCAGCACCGTGCCGACGCCGTGATCCAGTACCTGGCGCAAAAGTACAACGTTCCGGCATACAAGATTTATCTGATCGGCTTGGGGAAGGATAACCCAGTCGCAAAGAACACGAGTGCGGCCGGGCGTGCCAAGAATCGTCGCGTGGATATAACCCTGATGACCAACAATGCGACCGAGTCTGCTTCATCGACGCAGCCGAGTTCCTTGGGGCAGACGCAACCGCCGCAGTAAGGGGGACGAACGTAAGAATTCTCCTCCTTGAGGAGCTATGGGCGAGGGCGCCCATCCGAGGAAGGCCGTCTTCATGGTGGACGGCCTTTCTTTTTATTACTCGCGTCAGGCTGCGGAGTGACCTGCTGTCTTCCCCTTGCGATCGCCTATTTCAGCAGTTCTTCAGCCGAAGTTGCGTTTCTTGCCTTCGGGACCCTCGAGGATCCGCGAATGCGGGTCAGGAATCGCCTTGGGGGTTTATCATCGTTCTTCTCCATGGCCACGAGACTGCAACGATGGATGCTCCGCTCCATTAACATCTGGCCGCCCTTCTTCGGCGCCGGAATCCGCGTCAAGTGGAGCGCCGACTACAAGGCTGTCGATGTCGAAATGACGTTACGTTTCTGGAATCGCAACTACGTCGGCACGCATTACGGAGGCTCGCTCTACTCCATGGCCGATCCCTTTTACATGCTGATGCTGATGGAGAACTTGGGCCGCGATTACATTGTCTGGGATAAAGCCGCCAGCATCCGCTTTCGCAAACCTGGCAAGGGCAAGGTCAAAGCCGAATTCCGCCTAACTGATGCACAACTCGACGAAATTCGCGAGAAGCTGAAGCTGCAGGACAAGTACGAGCCCACATTCTTTGTCGAGGTGAAGGATGAATCCGGCGACGTTGTCGCCGAAGTGCAGAAGGTGCTGCACATTCGGCGGAAATAGGTTGTGACCGATCACGCCGGATTTGTTTTGGTCTTCAGCTGCCGGCGTGGAATTCCGTCCGGCGGATGTCCCCGAGCGGGCCCAAAGGTTCACTTCGCGGGCTGCTGCTGCGTCATGCAGTGCAGAGCGCCCAGGCCCCAGATAAAGTCCCGGCAATAAATT
Organism: uncultured Acidobacteriaceae bacterium; assembly: GCA_963721155.1. Lineage (GTDB taxonomy): Bacteria > Acidobacteriota > Terriglobia > Terriglobales > Acidobacteriaceae > Bog-257. Next base: position 531,964 of record CAVRID010000018.1, read on the forward strand.
CCGACGATCTCGCGATCGGGGAATAGTGCAGCAAGGGTATTGAGCGCAACCCGATCGTTGGAATCGCTGAATAGGGGCACGAGCACCAGCCTATTGGCGATGTAGAAATTGGCATAGCTGGCAGGCAAGCGGCGTCCACGAAAGTACACCGGAGCCGGCATGGGCAGCTTGACCACGCGCAACGGATGGCCCGCCTGGTCGGTGCTCTTCTTCAGCCATCGGAAGTTGTCGCTCAGCGGCTCATGGTTGGGATCGTCGGGGTCGGGCTCATAGGCTGTCACCACGGTCGTCGGTGTGACGAAGCGAGTGATGTCGTCCACATGCCCGTGGGTGTCGTCGCCGGCGATGCCGCGGTCCAACCAGATGACTTTCTCCACTCCCAGATAGTCGGCGAAGAGCTCTTCCAGTTGCTCGCGCGTAACTCCCGGATTGCGCTGCTGCACCTCGCTCAGCAGGCACTCCTCGGTGGTAATGAGCGTCCCGCAGCCATTCACGTCGATGCTGCCCCCCTCCAGCACCACGGGACGAAGATGGCCGTTCACTCTGACCTCCGGCGTCCAAACCGGAACGCGCAGGCGATCGACGATTGCTCCCGCGATGGTCGCGTCCAACTTCCAATCGTTGTACTTGGCCCAGGCGTTGAAGCGCCACGCGGTGGCCGCTACGGCAGGGAAGTTCTTGGTCGCACGAGAATCGTGCCTCACAAAGATCGGGCCCGAGTCACGCGTCCAACCGCGATCAGTGGGAATGTGATGAAAGCGAATGTTTCCGGCGGGCTTGCCCGGCAGTGCAGACTCTCTCGGCGAGTACGTGCGCGCGAATCAGCAGCTCGCGAACCTTGGCTTCCGCCGCCTCATCCTCAACCAGGATATTACCCGTTCCACCCGCGCCAGATGTCGCACGATTTCCGCGTATATCCACGGGATCGGCTCAAACCTGCCGGGCCAATCGGTCCGGTTGTGCGGCCACGCAAGCCACGTCGCCTCGTGTGGTTCCCACTCGGCCGGCATGCGGTAGCCAAGTGCGGCGGGAGTTTGCGAGAACTCGTGAGCCTTGGGCATTCGATCAATTCTCTGACGCTAGACCAGGAATCTCTGGGTGATGGGGCCGTACGCATCCACCCTGCGATCCCGCCAGAAGGGCCAGTTGCGGCGCACGTCTTCGATGCGTTGTAAGTTGACTTCGGCGATGAGCACTTCTTCTTTGTCGTGCGACGCTTGCGCGATCATCTGTCCAAATGGATCGGCGATGAACGATCCGCCCCAGAATTCCAGGCCCTTGCCCGGCGCTACATTGCCGCGAATATTGCCCGTCTCAAAGCCAACGCGGTTGGGCACCGCAACGTAAACTCCATTCGCGATGGCATGGGCACGCTGTATCGTCTGCCAAGCGTCGTGCTGGGCCTCCCCATATTGCGCCTTCTCATCCGGATGCCACCCGATTGCGGTGGGATAAAACAAGACGTTGGCGCCCAGAAGCGCGGTCAGGCGCGCTCCTTCCGGATACCACTGGTCCCAGCACACCAGTGTTCCGATTTTGCCGACACCGGTTTCGAAAGCCTTGAACCCCAGATCGCCCGGCGTGAAGTAATACTTCTCGTAATAAAGCGGATCATCGGGGATGTGCATCTTGCGATAAATGCCCGCCAGCTTACCGTCTGCGTCGAGAACCGCTGCGGTGTTGTGATAGATGCCTGCGGCGCGCCGCTCGAACAGTGACGCGACGATCGTAATCTTCAGCTCACGAGCAAGATCTCCGAGGCGCGCGGTCGTGGGACCAGGGATGCGCTCCGCCAAGTCAAACAGCGCAATATCTTCACGCTGACAGAAATACTGCGTCTGAAAAAGCTCGGGTAGGCAGACAATCTCAGCGCCCTTATTTGCAGCGTCGCGAATGTGCCCAATCGCGCGCTCCATGTTCTGCTCTGGTTCCGATGTGCACGACATCTGCACAATAGCGAGTTGAAAGTTCCTGTCAGCCAATGCGGGCTCTCCAGCGTGAAATGCGTTTTCAAGAATAGCATCCCACGCGCTAACTCTTCGTGCAGCATGGTGATTGTTAACAAGCGATGACAATCTCTCGGCTCTCGCTTGCGATTGACGCGAGCCTTACCAAGCTTGTAGCTTCGATTGTTCCACTTTCATTGAGGTGATTCTTGGCTGACGAACATCACAAGACGCACGGCGAAGGCATTGATCGTAATCTCCACGATCCCATTTCCGACAAGCTGATTCCTCTTGAGCCGCTCGATCTGGGGAAGATCAATACCGTGGATGATCTCGTCCGTGCCATGGGCAACACCGCATTCACCGGGCGGCAGGTGGGAGAAGGCGCTGAAGTCCTGGAAGCCATGGCCCGCGATAAGGACTGTTTCGTCGTGATGACCCTGGCAGGCGCGATGACGGTCGCGAAGCAAGGATTGATCGTTACCGACTTGATCGACCATGGTGTGGTGAAGGCCGTGGTCTCGACCGGTGCGCTGATGGCGCATGGCTTGGTCGAAGCGGCTGGGCGCTCGCACTTCCGCTATGATCCGAAGATGGACGACACCGAGCTCTACGAAGCCGGCTACAACCGCGTGTATGACACTCTAGAGCCGGAAACCAACCTCGACTTCGTCGAGACCATCGTTGCGCGCATTCTGAAGAATTGGGACCACAGTGAGGTGCTCTGTTCGTACAAGCTAAACCGCGAGATCGGCCGCTACCTGAGCGAACACGTAGAAGATCGCGGCATCCTGAAGTCCGCCTATGAAAAGAATGTGCCTGTGTTTGTGCCTGCGTTCAGCGATTCTGAGATCGGCCTGGATGTAGCGCTACACAACCGTATGCGCCGAAAAAACAATATTCCTCCGCTGCGCTTCGATCCTTTCGAAGATCTGGAATACTATGCGGAGACGCTGCTGCAGCAGGAGCGCCTGGGCATATTGACAATCGGCGGCGGCGTGCCCAGAAACTGGGCGCAACAATTCGGTCCGTTTATTGAATTGCGCCATCGTCGCGGCGGTGAGGATCTACCGCTGAAACGCTTTCACTACGGCGTACGCATCTGTCCCGAACCGGTGAACTGGGGTGGGTTGTCCGGATGTACCTATAGCGAAGCTGTGTCCTGGGGTAAGTTTGTTCCTCCGGAAGAGGGCGGCCGCTTTGCTGAAGTGCTGCTGGACGCGACGGTGGGCTTGCCGCTGATCGCGGGAGCGGTGCTGGAGAGGATAAAAACCAGTGGTTAGTGAGTAGTGGTTAGTGGATAGTTTGGTTTCGGATTCGCTGATTCGCCTGCTATAAACTAATCACTATCCAGTTAACCCTAGTCACTGCTTTCCGGCTCCGGTTCAGGCCCGGCAAGGTCTAAACTCCGGAGCCGGCGCAGGCTTCCGCGGAAAAGCAGGGGTTAGGGGCAAGGGGTTTGGGATTAGTTTTCATCTTTGCACTGATAGTTTCTGTATCGCTAATCCTAGTCCCTAGCCCCTGCTTTTTCACCTCGCGGAACATCATGTTCTCTGCCTTGCTACCTGTTCTACGTTTCCAGTCGAAGAAAAGTTCAGCATACGATTTGGTGATGTAGTCTGCCGGCTTCACGCTGAGCTCGCGGGCGATGTGGTCGATCCAGCGTGACTTGCCTTCGATTTCAGCGACGTCGCCGATGGGTGTACGGTCGAGAACAACATGCCCATCGTCGTCGCTCCATTCGGCGCGAAACTTCTCATAGGCGAATGAGGGTGAGTAGCCCAGTGCGCGGAGCATCGCGTCCATCTGCTTGCCATCGGAGACACCAGTCTCCAATTCGCCGCGTGATTTGTGCTTTCCTAACTTCACCTTGGCTTTGTGGGTCAGTTTCCATTTTCCTCCGTAGCTGCGCAGGCGAAGCAACTCGCCCTTGCGGCGAAGCTTCTGGCCCGGCAGATCGTAGAGAGTGTTGACCTCATGGGTCGAGGGTGTTTCCTCGCGAAAGCCCAATTCGCGCAGCTTTCGCTCAAGTTTTTTTGGATCAGAGACGAGGAACTTGATTTCGATTTCCTGAGGAGTGGCCATGAGGAAAGTTTAAATCAGTGGCTAGTGGTTAGGGGTTAGCGGTTAGCGGGAAACTCCTGAGCGGAGCAGCAATCTGTGGCAAACCGTCATCGGCGAAAGCAATCAATGTTTAGACAAAACCAAGACCCGGTGCAGAAGAAGATTCATTGCCGGGTTTGGGATGACAAATCTGAACGCGTGATTAACAGATTTCGCCTTTACGTTTGAACTAGAACCTGACCACTATCCCCTAACCCCTAACCACTGCCTTCAGCTCTCCCGTTCCACCACAAACTCCGGTACCCACAACAGCACGCGTTTGATTTCGGAATCGGGAAAAGTGCAGATGGCTTCGCGCGCCTTGTTGCTGAATTCAACCGCGCGCGCGTAAGCAGCGTCGATGGAGCCGTTGCGGTTGAGGATTGCGACGATATCGGCTGGTGTGATGCCATTGAAGCCACCATTACTCAAAACGGACTCAATGGTTGCGCGCTCGCTTGACGTGCAGCGCTCCAGCGCGTGTAACACCGCCATAGTGGCCTTACCTTCGCGAAGGTCGCTAGCGACCGGTTTACCCAGCGCTTCTTCGGATGCTGTAAGGTCGAGCACGTCGTCAACAATCTGGAAGGCCATGCCAAGGTTGCGGCCGTACTCGGCCAGCCGATGCTGATCAGCCTCGCTGGCGTTCGCCAGAATGCCACCCATCTTCATGCATACCGAAAACAGGCAGGCGGTCTTGCGATAGATGAGTTCGAAATGTTCTTCCAAGGTGATTGCCTTGCCGAGGCGTTCGATCTGGAGTAGTTCGCCTTCGACCATTGCCTGGGTCAAGTCGATGAGAGCGTCGAGGATGTGAAAATTGCGCTCCTGCACGGCAATCTTGAAGGACTGCATATAGAGCCAGTCACCGGCGAGGACACATTTGGAATTGCCCCATTGTGTGTTGGCGGCGGGCCGACCGCGGCGCGTTTGGGCTTCGTCGATTATGTCATCATGGACGAGCGTCGCGGTGTGAATGATCTCGACCACGGCTCCTAACTTGATCGCACCCTGGCCGGTGTAGTTCATCAGCTTGCATGAGAGCAGCAAGAGCGCAGGACGCAGCCGCTTGCCGCCGCCAGCGCGAAGGTATTCGCCGATTTCCGTGATCGCCCGCACGCTGGAAACCGTGTCGCGGCCGAACTCACGCTCGATGGCAGCGAGATCGTCATGCAACAGATCGAACACTTCTTTAGCGTTACGGGTTACGGTCGTATTCAAACGTATTCGCCTGTCAGTTGGATCGATAGTTGGTGAACTGCATGTCAATGCCGAAATCGGTTTGCTTCAACAGCGCGATGATTTCCTGAAGTGTATCGCGGTCTTTACCGCTAACGCGAACCACGTCGGCCTGGATCGCCGCCTGAACTTTCTGCTTCGAGTTCTTGATGACCTTGACGATCTCTCGCGCCTTCTCAATCGGAATCCCTTGCTGCATACTGACCTTCTGACGCACAGTCGAGCCGGCCGCTGGCTCGATGGCGCCGTAAGTAAGCGCCTTCAGCGAAACTCCGCGCTTCACCAGCTTCCCCTGCAACACGTCATTTACGGCCTTCAGCTTATATTCGTCCGCGGAGGCGAGCACCAGCCCTTCTTTTTCGTCGATCTTGATATCGGACTTGGAGTCTTTCAAGTCGTAGCGAGTGTGGATCTCCTTCAGCGCCTGTTGCACGGCGTTGGAGACTTCCTGCATATCCACTTTACTGACAACGTCGAATGATTCAGCCATAAGGTTCAAGTGTAACAAGAGACTAGGCGTTTGCCGCAATGAGAAGTCGAACGCAGCCACCACCGGGTAGGGAAGCGTAGCACTTCAGTTGGGTTTTGTAAGCCGGAAAAAGTTGTAGAAGTTGGCAGTCGTCTGTTGTCCTACTTCATCACACGAAAGGTTACGCAGCTGGCCGATCTGGCGAGCGGTTTCGATGACATATGCCGGTTCATTGCGCTTGCCACGATAGGGCAGGGGTGCAAGATAAGGGCAATCGGTCTCGATGAACATGCCATCGAGCGGCACCATGGCAGCCGCCTCTCGAATATTCTCAGCTTTGGGGAACGTGACGTTGCCGGCGAAGGAGATCACAAATCCCAGATCAAGTGCCGCCCGGGCATGGTCGACGGTGCCGGTGAAGCAGTGCAGCACGCCACCCAATCCGCTAGTCGCCCAGTTTTCGCTAATTAGGCGCAACACATCGTCCCAGGCGTTCTCACTGTTGTTGGAAGGACGGCAGTGAATGATGATGGGCAGCTTAGCCGCGCGGGCCATCTCCATCTGCTGCAAGAAGACATGTTGCTGGACGTCGCGAGGCGAGTGATCGTAAAAATAATCCAGCCCAATCTCGCCCCAGGCGATGACCTTGGGCAACTGCGCCAGGCGCGCGAGTTCGTCGAAGTCCGATGGTTTGGCCAGCCCGGCTTCGTGAGGATGAACTCCGACCGTCGCGTAAATCCAGTCGTACTGCTGGGCGAGCTTAATTGCACAGTCGAGCGTGCCCGTCCCAGGTCCGTCGCCATTGCCGATGGCTAGCAGAGTGCTGACGCCGGACTCGTAGGCGCGAGTGATGACTTTGGCGCGATCTACGTCGAAGCGCTTGCCATCGAGATGAGCGTGGGAGTCGGTGTACATAGGAATCGCTATTCGCGGTTCGCTTTTCGCTAGTGACAGGTTCAGTCAGCCTCGGCCACAGGGATGCCATGAACCAGTTCTTGCGAAAAGCGAAGAGCCAACAGCGGCTACTTCAGCTTAGCGCCAGCCGGCACGTCCTCCAGGAATCCCGCCAGCACCGGTTGGCCGTCGTCGCCGATCGACGCAGCGACGATCATGCCATTCGACTCCAGCCCACGCAGCTTACGGGGCTGCAGATTGGCTACGATAACAACCTTGCGTCCAATGAGCTTCTCCGGCTCGTAGGCCTTGGCAATTCCGGCGACCACCTGCCGCACTTCGCTGCCGATATCAACTTCGAGACGAAGCAGCTTGTCGGCGCCTTTTACCCGTTCGGCGACTTTGACTTCGCCAACGCGCAACTCAACCTTCAGGAAGTCGTCAATCGTGATCTGATTGTTGTTGACTGATGCAGCTGAAAGCGCCGCTCCGCCTTGGCCGCCAGTAGCTGGCGTGGTCTTAGCGCTAACGATTGCACCAGCTTCGGACGGCACAAGTGATGGCGCGGCGGCTGTTTGCGGCGCTGGCTGCGCCGGTTTGGGGCTAGATCCGGCAGGCTCCGGTCCCGCTGCTGCCGCCTTCGGTTCGCGGGCTTGTGCTATATCCGCGGAGCGCTGCTGTTCCATCTGTTGCATCCTTTCGACGGTGCTCTTGTCGGCACGCGGGAATACGCCTTCCACCTTGCCCAGTTTAGTGCCGAGCGGTAATTGTCCCCATGACAGAGCGCGCAGGTCCAATTCGCCGATCTCGCCCAGCCCGAGTTGTGTCCAAATCCGAGCTGTTGCCTCTGGAATAATTGGATGCACGAGAGCGGTTACCACTCGCAATGCCTCGGCAGACGTGTAAAGAATGGTCGCCAGGCGAGCACGCGAGTCTTTATCCTCACGTTCAGCAACTGCCCACGGCTCGTTCTCAACAATGTACTTGTTGACCGCGGCCACCAGAGACCAGGCCGTCTCCAGTGCTCGTGAGAATTGAAATTGCTCGAACTGCGCGTGAAAGTCGGTAATAGTTTTCTGCGCCAGGTCGGCAATAGCTTCGTCCGCCGGCGTCCGTTCGCTGGGTGAAGGGTAGGGCACCTCGCCGTCGAAGTAGCGGGTGATCATGCTGAGGGTGCGGCTCGACAAGTTACCGAGATCATTGGCGAGATCGGCGTTAAAGCGCTGCACCAGCGCGTCGAAGCTGAACGATCCATCCTGGCCGAAGACAATTTCGCGTAGCAGGAAATAGCGCAGGGCATCGCCGCCAAGGGTATCGAGTATGGTCTCACTGCGGACGATGTTGCCGCGCGACTTCGACATCTTGCTTTCTTCGAACAGCAACCAGCCGTGGGCAATGATCGACTTCGGAAGGGGAAGATCGGCAGCCAACAGAAACGCCGGCCAATAGACACAATGAAAGCGCACGATCTCCTTCCCGATCATGTGGACGTCGGCTGGCCAGTAGCGCTCCAGTTTTTGCTGGTCCGCCGGATCAGGGGAGCCAAAACCAATCGCGGTTAAGTAATTGGCCAGGGCGTCCAGCCATACGTAGATGACGTGCTTGGGATCGCCCGGCACCGGAATCCCCCATTTGAACGACGTCCTGCTGACGGAGAGATCGCGTAGTCCGCTGCGCACGAAGGCTATAACTTCGTTGCGTCGGGTCTCGGGGCGAATGAAGTCCGGACGATCGCTGTAATACTTCAACAGGCGCTCTTGCATCGCCGAAAGCTTAAAGAAGTAGTTCTCTTCGTGCACGGTTTCGGTTGGCCGTCCACATTCAGGGCAGGGAGATCCAGGGCCAAGGGCGTCGACGTAGAGCTCGTCGAAGACGCAATACTGTCCGCTGTAGGAACCCTTGTAAATATAGCCGCGCTCCTGCAGGCGAGTGAACAGGGCCTGTACACCGCGAACATGGCGAGGTTCGGTGGTTCGAATGAAGTCATCGTAGGAGATCTTCATGCGATCCCACAGCGCGCGGAATTCGCCAGAGATTTTGGCTACGAATTCCTTGGGCGAGCATCCGGCCGCGGCCGCCGAGCGCTCGATCTTCTGGCCATGTTCGTCGGTGCCGGTCAGGAACCAGGTATCGGCGCCCATCATGCGCTGGCGACGGGCAATGGCATCGCACACCACGGTGGTGTACGTGTGCCCGATGTGCGGCCGCGCATTCACATAGTAGATAGGCGTCGTGATGTAAAACTTTTCGGGATTATCCATGCTTCTGGTCCAGGTACAAGCGGGTAGCTTCCTGCATCACTGTCTTCAAGGGGACATGATGTTCGAGGGCAATGCGCCGGCAATCTTCGTACTCAGGTGCGTACTGCGAAACCGCGCCATTAAGATGCGCAACCTTCATGCGCACCTCGCCCCACGGTGTCACCACGGCATGGTGGTGGCGGGGCAGGGCATAACGCTTCTCATGGCGCGTGCGAATGCCCAAGGTGCTGCTTTCGCGAAACAGCAGAGCGCGCAGTTGTGCCTCATGCTCCGGTCGAGCCAGCATCGTCAAAACCGTGCCGGGACGATTTTTCTTCATCTGCACCGGCGTGGTGAAGACGTCCAGAGCTCCCTCGGCGAAAGCCTGATCGACGATGAAACCGATCAACTGCGGGTTCAGATCGTCCAAGTTCGCCTCGAGTATCGCGATCGCTTCCTCCTCGGTGTCACTCTCGCCCGTGCCGCCCTCACCGGATATAGCATCCAGGGTTTCGCCGATACTGATCCGCAAGACATTGGCGTGGGCGGTAAAGTTGCGTGCGCCTGCTCCACATCCGATGCGTTCGGTCGTCATGAGCGGCCGTGGTCCGAAGCTTGAGACTAACACTTTGATGATGGCCGCACCCGTCGGCGTGACCAGCTCTTTTTGAATGTCGCCAGAATAAATTGGTATCTCCCGCAGCAGTTGCAAAGTCGCTGGAGCCGGGACCGGCATGACTCCGTGTGCGCAAGCGATCGTTCCGCTCCCCACATTTAGCGGAGAAGCCACGAACTGACCAACCTCCAGGGCCTCGGCGCCCACGGCTGCACAGACGATATCGACGATCGCATCGGCAGCGCCAACCTCATGGAAGTGGACGCTTTCCGCATCGACGTTATGCACGGTTGCTTCCGCTGCGCCCAGCGCCAGGAAGATTTCGCTGGCAGTCCGGCGGCCATACTCGCTAATAGGAGCAGCGGCAATGATGTGCAGGATCTCGCTTAGGGCGCGGCCATGTGGCTCGTCACCGTGCTCATTCTCATGTTGTGGCTCGGATCCACGCGAGCTGGCGTGGCGTTGTGCCCAGAATTCTTCCCGCGGCATGTCCTTCTGGCCGTTTATTACGACGTCAAACTTCGACGCAGAGACGCCGCCACGATCGACGCGCGAGTGCTCGACCTCGGCTCCAATGTTGAGTCCGGCGACCGTCTTCTGAAAGAGCTCGAACGGAACTCCGGCATCGAGGAGCGCGCCCAGAAACATGTCGCCGCTGATTCCAGAGAAGCATTCGAGGTATGCAATACGCATGGAGGATACTCAGATTCTTCATCATAGGTAACGCGGAAATCAGCGTCAAACCTGTACGGCCTCAGCATTTGCTATTCTGCTGATGTCCTTCAAAATTCTTATTCACCACAGAGGCACGGAGGACACAGAGAAAGAATGGAATTGTCATCACGAGCGCAGCGAGGGATCTGCTTTTTTGCGTGATCATCGGAAAACAGATTCCTCGCGCCCAACCCAGGCGCTCGTAATGACAATTCATAAAACCACAAACAGTTAAAGACGAAGAGCGAATTCCGTGTACCTAGAACAGCAAAAGAAACTGGCCAATCAGGTTCGCGCTTTCCTGCGCGAGAGATACCAGATCGATCTGGCCAATATCGTCATCGAGCAACCTCCCAAGGTGGAGATGGGCGAGTTCGCTCTGCCGCTTTCGTTTGAGTTGGCGAAGCGGCTGCGCAAAGCGCCGCGCAAGATCGCCGAGGAGATTGTCGCCGAACTGCCCCCACCCGATGGATTCGAGAAGCTGGAAGTAGCAGGTGCAGGCTACATCAATGCGCGATTGAAGCGCGACATCGCTGCCCGCGCTCTTGCCACTGGTCAGACGATAGGGGTTCCCGGTCACGGCGGCGAAGGCGCCGCCAATGTCAGCGGCAAGATCCTGGTCGAGCACACCAGCATCAATCCGAACAAGGCTGCCCATATCGGACATCTTCGCAACTCTATCCTCGGAGACACTTTTGTTCGTCTGCTGCGCTCGGCTGGCCATCCGGTCGATGTGCAGAACTACATCGACAACACCGGTGTGCAGGTTGCGGATGTTGTGGTCGGCTTTCTGCATCTGGAAAAGAAATCAAAGCAGGACATTGTCGAGCTGATCGCCGCGGATCGCCATTTTGACTTTTACTGTTGGGACCTCTATGCGCGCGTATCCCGGTGGTATGAGGAAGATAAGGATAATCTTAAAGTTAGACTTGAAGCATTGCATGCTATCGAGCACGGCAGCAATGAGATGGCAGAAGTAGCCGAGTTGATCTCTTCGGCGGTATTGCGGCGGCACCTGCAGACCATGGACCGTCTCGACATCGAGTATGACTTTCTGCCGCGCGAGAGCGAGATTCTGCACCTGCACTTTTGGGATGCGGCCTTCCAGCTATTGAAGGAGAAGGGAGTCCTCTATTTCGAGACCGAAGGCAAGAATAAGGGCTGCTGGGTGATGAAGAGGCCTACCGCGTCTAAGGCTAGCGATCCCACCCTTTCGCCAACGGAAGGCGAAAGGATGGGGCACCCTGCTGCTGCCGATACAAGCGTGGGGCAGCCGGATCCGGAAAACGAAACAAGCGGCCCTGATGAAGACGCGAAGGTGATCGTTCGTTCCAACGGGACAGTGGGATACGTCGGCAAGGACATTGCTTATCACCTGTGGAAGTTCGGCCTGCTGGGACTCGACTTCGCCTATCGCAAGTTCTACCGCTATCCTAACAATCACGAAGTCTGGATCTCGACGGAGCACGGCGAGAGCGACCATCCCCACTTCGGCAGCGTTGCGGCGATTTACAACGTGATTGACGCGCGCCAAGCGGACCCGCAGAACACGGTGATCGAAGCCCTGCGGTTGCTCGGCTATACAGAGCAGGCGGCGCACTACACTCACTTCTCGTATGAGATGGTCGCGCTCACGCCGCGCTGTGCCGTGGACTTAGGCTACGACGTCAGCGAGGAAGACCGCGCCAAGGCCTACATTGAGGTCTCGGGCCGCAAGGGGTTCGGGGTCAAGGCTGACGACCTGCTGGACGCGCTGATCGCCGCAGCCAGGAAGGAAGTCGATAGCCGCCATCCCGAGTTGGACGAACAAGGGCGCGGCCGAATCAGCGAGCAGATTGCCATTGGCGCGCTGCGCTATTTCATGCTGAAATTTACCAAGCAGTCGGTGATCGCTTTCGACTTCAAAGAGGCGCTGGCGTTTGAGGGGGAAACCGGCCCGTACGCACAGTATGCGGTCGTACGGGCGACCAATATTTTCCGCAAGGCGGGAATCGATCCCGAGCAAGCGCTAGCCGCCGACGTGGATTACGCGCGCTACTTCGCCGACGAGAGCGGCACGGAAATTTGGGAGCTATGGCTGTTGGCGGGGAAGACATCGTTCGTGGTCGAGCAAAGTATCGCGACGACGGAGCCGGCATTTGCGGCCAAGCATGCGTTCCAGTTGGCGCAACAGTTCAACAACTTCTACCATCGTCACCACATCCTCACCCAAGCCGACGAGGGCCGTAAGAAATTCCTGCTGGCTACAGCGGCTGTGGTTCGCCGGGAGTTGGTTCGAGTGCTGGGAGTGATGGGAATTACCGTGCCGCCGGTAATGTAACAGCTACCACGTGCTGTACGCGGTGCCCTCGCTGGAGGATTGATCGCTGCCGCTGTGGACGTCGATGATCCCGGGCTCGGTCTGATCGGGAGACATGATGCTATCGTCGGTGACCGGCACCCAGCTATCGCGTGAGTTGGTGAAAGGGTCCTTGGGAAGTTGCTTAAGATAACCAGCGTCCACCAGGTCCTGCAAGGATTGCGGAGCCTTTTGCTTATCGAGCGTGTACTGATCGACTGAGGGAGCGCATGGTATAGAGATCGTCGCGTAGCGCTGTCTCTTTGGCGTGCAGGATGGAGGATGAGTAATTGGGGATGGCGAGCGACAGCAGGATCACGATGATGCTGATCACCACCATCAATTCGATCAGGGTAAAGCCGCGTTGTCGTAAGCGCCGTTTCATGGTCGCGTTGCAAGAACTACCACGTCTTGTACTTCGTGCCGTCCAAGCCGGTGCCTTCGGACTTCGTGTAAACGTCAAAAACGCTTTGCCCGCCCCAGGAATCAGAATCGGGATCATCCTGCATCGAGCGCAGACCCCATTCATCCTTGCCGGTCATCGGATCGATCGGAATCCGCCGTAGAAAACGGATCTTCTTGCCATTGGAATCCACGCCTTTTACCAGAGTATCCAGATCGGGCGGATATCCCTGGCTGTCCAGCTTGGTTTGAAATGCACCCCGGTCCGCGGCGTCCTTGTAGCGGTCAATGGCGTCCCGCATCTCCCATAGGTCGCGGCGCAGCTCACGCTCCTTGTTGCGCTGAATCGCGACGCGCATCACCGGTGTCGCCGCGGCCGTCAGGATCATCAAGATGGTCATCGCCACGATCAATTCGACCAGGGTGAAACCATTCCTACGAACCGTTCGACGTTCAGAAATTTGCGAACGAAATCGTCTAACTCCGGACGACACCGCTTTCCCGGGCAGCTAAAACACAACTGGAAAGATTGGGATGCACCGTTGTTAGTTTAGTCCTTCCCGGGACTGATTTCACAACCAAGCAGCCGCATTACCACCGGGCTATGGATACTCGGAGACCAACGGGGACTGGGCCTACCAAGGGTTAGACGCTGCGTCTAGTGAACGGTCACAATCGCCTGCGAGCCGCTGGCGGCCACGTTCTGCATGCTTGCGTTCTTCACACCGGCCCGGTTCACGCTCAAAGTCGCTTGTCCCGGAGCTTTCGCCTGGAACGTAATGGTGAACACCGATCCATCGCCGCTTATACCCGCGGTTCCCGGTGGGCGTGACGCTGTGAGTTGCAAAATTCCCGCCATGCTGTCATCGCGGTTCACTAGTGCAACCGTCTGCCCGTCCTGCGCAAGTAACGTCCCGTTCGAGATATTCAACACTTGCAATACTCGAGGGTTATAGAGAATCTGGATGGGAACCGAGTACACATTCTGCGCGCCCGTGAGGTTCACGTTTACCGTGAACGTGGAACCTACCGCCTGATCCAGCATGGGCGGGTCAAAGCTTACGATCGCACTGCCTGGAGGAGCCGATGCAGTGGAAGGCTGCGTCGCGGCCGCCGGTACGGCACCGGCTTGGGGCTGAGGCGGAATGACCCGTGCTCCTTGGGGGCTGCCGGGCGTACTTGAGGGTGGCACGCCATGCTGCTGCTGGTCCGGCGCCTCGCTCATGCCATGGTGTAGGGATATTGTATTGGCAGTGCCAACATCAATCGCTTTGACGTTGCTGTCGTTCAAGTCCTGAGCGCGAACAATATGGGGAATCAGGATGAAAACAATCTCGTTGTCGTTGTCCTGTTTGGTCTCTTCCGCAAAGAGATATTTGAAGAGCGGGATGGAGGCGAGCCCCGGGATGCCCGACAGCGACTTGGTCTGGGTGGATTCCAGGATACCGCCGAGAATGTTCACTTCGCCCTCGCGCAGGCGAATTTCTTGCTCGATTTTGCGCTGCCCGATAACCGGCTGCTGAATGCCGCCAATATTCTGGTAGGAGTCAACCGCCGAGATATCCATAGCCAGCTTCAGCGTCACTTCGTCGAGCCCGTGCACGCGCGGTGTAATGTCGATGTTGACACCGACGTCGATGTAGTTGAACTGCGTATTGACCAGCGGATTGATGCCTACACCGCCGATGCCCGGCTGGAACGAGCCGGTGGCCACCGGCACGCGTTCACCAATTTTCAGCGAAGCCTTCTGACCGTCAGCAGCGCGGATTTGCGGCTGCTGGATAAGCTTGCTACTGCTGTCGCTCATCAGGAAGTTGGCGGTCGCAGCCGGAACTGTTACCTGAAAATTCGTGGCGTTAAGGTGGGCGAGGCTGTTCAGGTTGATGCTGCCGCCAGTACCGTTAGTAGAGGTAACGGTACCTCCGTTGCCGGCATTACCGTTCACGGTAGTGCTACTGGTGGTTACATTGTTGTCCTGCAACTGTACGCTGATGCTGCCGGGCGGCTGGATGCCAAGATTGCGCATCTTGTTGCGCGTGACTTGCATGATGGCAACCTCAACCACCACCTCAGGCCGCGACTTGTCGAGATCGCTGATCAGCTTTTCTGCCATCACAATCTGATCAGGGGTTCCGCGCACAACCACCGCCTGCTGTGATGGAAACTGTTGCAGGCGCTGTGTGTCGAGCAGGGTTCGCAGAATATTAACCAGATCCTGCAATTCGTTGGGCTGGGAGAGGTTGGTCAGATAAAAAGTGCGGATGACACTCTGTTCCAATTCCTTACGCTTGGCCGGCGTGTCAGCGGCGATAAAAATGGTATTTGGAGTGACCGGTCGCCAGAAAGTTTTTGACTCCAGTGCCGTAATCTCCAACGCCTCTTCCAGGGTGACCCCGTTGAGGTCCACGCGGATACGACGCGAAGTGTAATCGGGGTCGAACAGCACGTTTACGCCCGCCAGTTTGCCGATGGTTTCGTAAACCGTCTTAGCGTCTTCCGTCAGCTTCAGAGTGATCGGCGTTTGGGAGATAGGGGCTAATTCAACCGGTCCAGCCGCTTCCTCCATGCGCTTGGTCAATCCCGATTCTGTGGTGGGCGTGGGCGGAGAAGGATTTTGGCTCTTCTGAATGAGCAGACGTGTCTTGTTGGCTTGTTGTTGAGCTATGAAACTGGACGGATCTATAGCGAGGCCCTGCTCGAAATCGGTCAGTGCCTCTGGCAATTTCCCAGCTTTGACTAGAATTTCGCCCTGATGAACATAGGATGCAGATGCCAAAAACCGCACATACTCGAACGAGGCGCGATAGGTCAGGTCTGAAGGTTTGAGCTGATAAGCCTGATGGTAGAAGTTATAGGCCGCAATGTAATCCTGCCGAACCTCGGCTGCTTTGCCCTTTTGAAAGAGAGCTTTAGCAGCCTTGTCGTTCGAGGCGACTGCCGGTAGAACGGCGCCGATCAGCAGCACCGCCAGGACACGGGTAAACCGTTTCATCAAGTTCCTTAAGACCCCGGGAATTTGCGCCGGAACTCGGCTCTCGCGCGACTGAGCACCTTCAGTTCCAGAACGTAAGACTTGGGCTCACACCAAACGTGAGCACGGGTGCGTGCACGTATGCCCCACCGCATCGACGGTGTTGAATGAGTGCAATCGGCGCGATTATAGCATCTCATCAGCGTCTCACAATAGGAGACCGGTCACTGTTTTCATGCTGTGTTAGCATGATAGATTCGCGTGATCAGTGAGGTGCTACCGCAAGCTCCCAGCACAATCTCAGCGCTTCTCCGGCTGGTGCGATGGGTGTTTGAGGCAAGGGAAGTTTTCCGATCGCGCGTGCATGGATATTGATGGTTCGTCAGTCATCTTCCACAGGTCGTCCTGAAAAGGAAAAGCAGGCTCGACGCGACCCTACTGCCAGCGGTGAGCGGGATGCATCGGTCAATCGCGCCGCGTCGCACAACTACTTTCTACTGGAAAAGTTCGAAGCCGGCATTGCATTACGCGGAACCGAAGTGAAATCTGTCCGCGCCGGCCGAGCTAACCTGAAAGACTCCTACGGACTGGTGAAAGACGGGGAATTATGGCTGATCAACGCCCACATCGGCCCCTACGAACATGGCAACATCTTCAACCATGAGCCTCTGCGCACCCGGAAGTTGCTGGTGCACAAGAATGAACTGAACAAGCTCATTGGCAAGACGCAGCAGAAGGGACTGACACTGATCCCGACGAGGCTGTACTTTCGCAATGGCAGGGTAAAGGTGGAGTTGGCCCTGGCAAAAGGGAAGCAGCACTGGGACAAGCGCGAGACGGAGCGCCGCAAGACGGCCGACAAGGAAGCGCGTGAGGCCGTCGCGAGAAGCCGGAAGACCTAGATACTGAATTTACGAACGCATAGCTGAATCCTTGAGAACGGACTATTAATCATGAAAACTACGCTTCATACCGCCGCACCTTCGCAATTGGAAACCGAGTGCCTCGTCGTGTCTGTGCTCGACGCGGTCGCGAGCAACAACGGCGACAAATCGGACAAACACAGTCCACGGATCCAAACCGAGGACAAGGCTGTACTTGAGGCGGCGGCCGACCTTATCGCCTCAGGAGAAGTCACAGGAAAGATGTTGGAGATCGCGCTCCTGCACAAGCCGACCGGCCTGAAGGCGAAGCGCCTGATGCTGATTGGCGGTGGCAATGCCAAGAATTTTTCCTCGTACGAGTTGCGCAAGCTGGCTGGTGCGGCAGTGCGCAACTTGAAGTCGAAGGACCTCAAGAGCTTTGCGTTCGTCGCGCCTGGCGGAATAAGCGATGCCGCGAAGGCGATCGTCGAAGGCGCTTTCGTTGGCAACTTCGATCCCGACTACTACAAGAGCGATCGTAAAGTACAGAAGATTGAAGAACTCGTGATCGTCGCGCCCAAGGGTGCGAACCAGCGGTCTCTGAACACTGCGATCGAGCAAGGCCGCATCATCGGCGAGGCACAAAACTTTACCCGTGACCTGGTCAACGAGCCGGGCAACCGCATGACTCCGACCATCCTGGCCGATCGCGCGAAGGCAATGTGCGACGAGACCGGTCTGGCCTGCGAGATCTACGGTCCCGAGAAGATCAAAGCGCTGAAGATGGGCGCCTTCTGGAGCGTTGCGCAAGGATCGGAGGAAGAGCCGCGGTTGATCGTGATGCGCTACGAGCCCGATCGCGCGCCGAAAAAGCGCGTGCTTGGCCTGGTTGGCAAAGGGATCACCTTCGATAGCGGCGGTATCTCCATCAAACCCGGGGAAGGCATGGAGAAGATGAAGTATGACATGGCCGGGGGCGCGGCCATGATCGGAGCGATGCGCGCCATTGCGCAGCTGAAGCCGAACTTGCGCGTGATCGGAATCGTCTGTGCCAGCGAAAACATGCCGTCCGGCAAGGCGCAGAAGCCGGGCGACGTCCAGATCGCCATGTCAGGCAAGTCAATCGAGATTATCAACACCGATGCGGAAGGACGGCTGGTACTGGCCGATGGCTTACACTATGCACGCCAACTGGGTTGCACGCACCTCATCGACGCGGCAACACTCACCGGCGCGTGTGTGGTTGCGCTGGGCATGGTGAATGCAGGAATTTTCGCCAACAACGAAGATTTCTACGAGCGCTTCAATAAATCGCTGCAGAAGTCGGGTGAGAAGATGTGGCGGCTGCCCGTGGACGAGGAGTACCGCGAGATGATCAAGTCCAATATCGCCGACATCGTCAACAGCGGCGGTCGTTGGGGTGGGGCGGTCACAGCCGCTATGTTCTTGAAGGAATTTGTCGGGGACACTCCGTGGCTGCATCTTGATATCGCCGGGGTCGCGTGGATGGAAGACAACAAACCCTGGATTGCGAAAGGGCCATCCGGAATTCCGGTGCGGTCACTGGTGGAGTTTGTGCGTGACCTGGCAGCGGGTCCTTCGTCGAAAAATTAGCGAGGCAGTCCTAACTGTCCAGTAGCTCGTGCAGCCAGTTTTCAAGTGTCATTCGCATTTCGGCGAGATGGCCTGCGAAGAAGTGGTCACCGGGAACGAATACCAACTCTTTGGGATCAGCAGCTCCAGCGACAAGCCTCTCTAGCGCATCTTGCGGACCATATTGATCGTGATCTCCACTGACAAAGAGCTTGGGCTTGGCGCAATCATGCAGAAAAGAAAATGAGTACAGCCGTCCCTCCGCCTCCACTGGCGTGCCAATCGAAATCAGTGCACTAACGTCAGGATCGGGGCAGGCGGCTCGAAGCCCCGTGGCTGCCCCGAAAGAAAATCCAGCGAAGATGATGGGTAGCGCAAACTCCTGTTTCAGCCAAGCCAGCGCCGCTTGCACGTCGGCCACCTCACCGCGGCCTTCGTCATGCTGGCCTGCACTCAGGCCGGTGCCGCGGAAGTTGAAGCGCAATACGGGAAAACCAAACGAGTGCAGTGCTTTCATGGCGTGAAAGACGACTTTGTTATGCATCGTTCCGCCACCCAGCGGGTGAGGGTGACACACCAATCCTGTGTGGGCTGCGTTGGGCGATCCGACGTTCAGCAGTGCTTCCAAGCGTCCTGCTGGTCCCTCAAGAAAGAATGATTTAATTGCGGAGTGCGAAGGGGGCAACTGTTTTCCTGCCTTGTCGCCTTGAATTCCACCGAATGGCGTCGAGCAGCTCAGCCCCGCGGAGGCTCGCTATCCCCCGCGGGAGCTTGTGCGTCTGTGGCAAGGTTTTGCCCCAGAATTAACACTTTACCTCATAGCTCGACGACGGTCGAATTAAGGTCAAAGTCGCGGCAGCATGATGATGCGCCATAATGGGAAGCACACCAGCAGCGCCGCCAAGACAGCAAGACCGATGCGCACGGATTCCGTCCGAAAGCGCTGGCTGATCGCGGTTAGTAATAACACCGTCGCCAGCAAAACGGTGACTTTCACATAGCCATCCGAGGTTCTCCGCGCGCTCGCGCCTCGCTCAAAAACTTCGGAAGCCTCATCGCTCCTCTTGGCTGACTCCTCCAACTCGGCGTTGTGGTATTCCGGCATGACTATCGGTCCGGGCGGGGCGTGGGGATTGTTAAGCGGGTCGAGTCTTCTTCCACGCCTCAAATGCCACGCGGAACTCGGGACGAAAGCGGCGCTCGAAGAGCTGTGCTATTTTTTGTTCTCCGCTCGCACTCGCTTTCAGCCAATCGCCAAAAGTCAATGCGTCGTAGACGCGCTCCTGATCGCCGCGCGTCTGCAGCCCCTGAGCTTCGACGCGGAGTCTGGTGGACTGCTCGTAAAGTTCATCCTGCCGGCCGTCCCATTGTGCGGCCTGATAGCCGCTCCAAGCCGTAGTGACAGCAACCAGCGCCAGGACGATTGCTTCCACGATCTCCAGTATCTCCACCGTGCGCGACGGATGATGCGCCGTGTGCTTGCTGTCCTCGTTGAGCTTGTGCGCGACTTCGATGCTCGGCCCACCTATTTCGGGCATATCATCTCCTTTTCGAGCGTTCCCCTGAATACTTCTTCAGGGCTTACCTCCTCAACTCGCTGGCAGTCCTTTTGCCTTCTGCCGGATCTGCCGCTGCTCCACCGCCAGCTTATAAGCAACATAGTACTTGTAGATATTGGCAACGTAGGTGACCGCCTCCTGCCCGATATCCTTTTGTAGACCTGATCTCATGACGGAAGAACTGGCAGAATTGCTAGGAACCAAGTCCCTCTGCTTAGCTACTGGGCGTGTGCTTGCAACTGCGACAACATGGCTTTTGCGTTCGGGTCATCCGGAGTCAGTTCGACCAACTGCTGCGCGTAGGTAATCGCGGCAGGCAAGTCTCCCCGGTCGCGTTCAAATGCGATCAACCCATTCAGGACTTGGAGGTCCGCAGGACGCTTCTGATGTACTTGCTGCAACACCGCAATCGCTCCGTCGGGGTGGCCGGTGGAGTTGAGCGCAACGGCATAGACGTAATTGTATTGGGCATTATCTGGAGCCAGGGCCGCGGCTTTCGCCAGCAGGCTCAGGGCCTCGGGATATTGCTTTTGCCTGATCTTCAGCAAGCCCAAGGCATGGATCGGCTCGGCCGCACCGGGCGCAACTGCGATGGCTTTCTCCAGCCATTTCTGTCCCTCGTCATCGCGCTGCTGCTGCCGGTAAAGGTCGGCGAGGTTGACCATGGCCGGAACGAACTTTGGATCGAGCCGGAGGGCAGTTTGCAACTCGCTTTCGGCTTTAGTGGCGCGGCCCATCTGGACATAGATTAGGGCCAGGTTCATGTGATTCTCGGGCCGCTCTGCCGACACCAACTCACTGGCAATCAACTCTGCAACCGCTGAATCGAGCGTTGCCTTCTGCGACGCAGGCAGTTGATCGGGCGGCGTACCAGCTAATAGGCGCGCGGCCTCAATGCGCACTGAGCGGATGGGATCGGAGAGCGACGGCGCAGCCAGCCGAACCCGCTCCTGAGAGGGAAGTGGTTCCAGTGAGCGCACCGCCTGGCTGCGCACCAGGGGATCGCTATCGCCGAGAGCAACCTGCACGGTCGGAAGCGCGGAAGGAGTCAAGTACTGCGGCAGCAGGCTTAGGGCGGTCGCGCGGGCAATTGCGGGCTTGCTGGAATCCGCAATAAGTGCAGTCAGGGCTTTCTCCGCGTTCGGCAAACCACGGCGTCCGGCGTCGATGGCTTCGACGAAGTGCGCCTCCTGCCTGCGGTTGGGGCCATACCATTTCGCGACGGTGTCGGCGGCCCAAGCGTTCGTCTTATCTTTGTGGCATTGATTGCAGGCGTTGGGCGTGCCGTAGGCCACGGAGAAATCGGGACGCGGCACGCGGAAGCTGTGATCGCGCCGGGCGTCGATCACCATGTATGTCTTTGTCGGCATGTGGCAGTTGACGCACAGCGCACCCGCGCTCTCGGCCTTGTGGTGAGTGTGTTCCTCGCTGCCGAACCTAGCCTGCGAATGACACTTGCCGCAGACGGCGTTCAAGCTGACAGGCGGCAACTTGCCACTGTGCGGATCATGACAGTCGGAGCAGGTGACGCCTTCGTGATACATCTTGCTCTGAATAAACGAGCCCCACTCGTAGTCCTCCTCGAGAATCTGGCCGTCAGGATAATAAACACCTTCTTCCAACAGGCTGGGCACATAAGCATCGAGAAAAGGTTGGCCCGGCTGAGCATCGCTGGTGATGGGATGACGGCGCGAATGGCAGGCCGCACAGGTGTTGATCTCGTTATGCGATCGAGTTGCGCCCTTCCAGTGCATCGTTCCCTTGTCCGGATCGGAGGCGGCCCATGCCCCGCTGGCGGGCTTCAAATCAACGGTGAGACCGTTCGAACCGGCGCTCAATTTGTACGACCCTTTCTTGTGCGACTGCGCCCAGGTGACGTGATTGGACCCAGGACCGTGACAGGATTCGCAAGAGACATTGATCTCTGACCACGTGGTCGTGTAGCTGTCTTTGGCGAGGTCGTAATTCTTGCGCAGATTGGTGGAGTGACAGTCGGCGCACATGTAATTCCAGGTCTGATTTCGACCCGTCCAGTGAAGCGGATGCGCGGCGGTCACCTTCTGGTCGGGATAAAGATGGAACCAGCGTTGGCCATTGTTATCTTTTTTGCGCGAATCCCAGGCCACCATAAAGCTCTGCATGCGGCCGTTGGGGAAAGGAACCAGGTATTGCTGCAGTGGATAGACGCCGAATGTATATGGAAGATTGAAGTCCTGGGGCTTGCCGTCGGGGCCATCTGTGCGAACGTAAAACTTGCTGTCCTTCTTGAAGAAGGTGGAAGTCACGCCGTCTTTAGCAAAGCGTGAGTCGTTGAAATTTCCCAGGACGGTGGAATCATTAGCGACCTGCATCGCCTCGGCGTGGTGAGATCCGCGCCAGGCTTGCGCCTCGTCGGCATGGCATTGGGCACAGCGCTCCTCTCCGACATAGGTCGCGGCTGAGGCAGGCTTCGCCTGCTGGCCCTGTACTCCGGCGGACCAGCGCCAGAACACCAAGGCACAAATAGCGATTGCAACAACTCCCAGGCCAATGGCGGCAAACGGAAGGGACTTCCCAGGTTTACTTTTTTCACGCATGAAAGGGCTGGGCAATTATCTACCATCACCGCGAAAACCGCGTAACCGATTACCGTTGAGCTGTGTTTACCGGTTGCCAAATGTCCACCCGAGTCCGGAACTGGTGCCATAGTCGCTGCCAGAAAAATGAAATGGCGGCTGGTTGTCCCAGTTTCCGTAGACCGACACATTCCAGGTAAGATTGCTGAAAATCTTGACGTAATACGACGCATTCATGGTGGCGAAGACGCGCCCCGGCGTCGACAGGGCTGGAAAAGCGCTGGCGGTAAGGCTCAGATTGGTTTTGTTAAACCGAAAAAGTTTGACGTCTGCAGCGACCATCGCAGTACCAACGTTTTGCGAGCCCTGGGCCACCGCAGATTGATGATAATCGGTGTTCTGCCAAGCGAAGCCACCCAGCACCGAAATGGTGGTGTGGTTGGTGTTCTTCAAATAACGTCCGATGCCCGCGCCCAGATTAGTCTGAAGACGGATGCTCTGCTCCGAGCTCTGCAGAAAGTCACCAAGACCGGCGTAATACCAATTGTTCCACCGCAACAAGCGAAGATAATTAAGACCGAGTGAGTTTCGCGTCGAGGTGGTGGCTCCGGTACTTGAGGACAAGGTGGAATTGAGATTGAGCCCAGTGGACCAGCGTTCCCGCGGGTATTCGACATCGGAGCTTAAGTTGTATTGGGTTGTTTGATTTCCTTTGGAGTAGATAATTCCAGAGTTTATCGATCCGTTGAACCGCTGCCAAAATCTTTCTGAAGTTTCGTCCATCTGAACAATCTGTTTCCTGTCGATTGTCACTCTGTGCTCCGGACTCTCCGCGACCTCTATCCGTACCGGGCGGCCACCAGCGTTTTCTGCCGTAGAGAGGGCGCCGGTGTACACCGACCCGTCTTCCGTCTTGACCAGAAATAGTTGTTTGCTCTCAATGTGGTCGATCTTCGACCATTGAACCGAGCTGGTGCCCAGGATGTAATCCATGTTGACGTAGAGCACGCCGGCGTCGAGTCCCTTGACCTCGCCGGTGAGGTGGTCGCCGTTCTTCATCACAATCACGTCAGTCTTGTCTCGTGCAAAAACGGGGATAGCAAGAAGCAGGGAACAGCAGAAGACAAAAGCTCGGAGGTTCATGGCCACGCCTGCCTTTAAGTCGTTTCACCTTCCCCCTCACAATTTCCATGAGGAGGATGATCCGGAGTTAGTTTGTGTTCGATCATCCTACTGTACCTGCCTCTGCGCTACCGTCGCCAGTTAATTGGGTCGATGGCATTCCGTTCATGACGCGCCAATTCGATGTGACGCAGATCTGACGAATGATGGGTTATTATTTGGTTCCATCGGATTCAGGAGAATCCCATTGTCAGCGATGCCCGTAGCAAACAGTATCGATTGGGAGAAACGCATTCAGCGAGCGGCCGAGCTTGCCGACCGCTACCCAAGCGCTCGCGAGGTCCTCGCTTTCTATGGCCACATTCTGGACTTTCAGAGCAAGCTGAGCGCCCCCGCTTCGCGCCCATCTCTTCCTGTACCCGGCGACGGGATTCCTTTTCGTGAACGGATTGACGTTGACACTGCGGTGAAGTATCTGCCAACCCTTCTGTCTCTGGTGCAACAGAAAGGGCCATCGAAACTGGCGCTCCTGGCCGCGGAAACCAGCCGAGTCTCGTTGGAAGAGCAGCGTGATCTGTTTCAGAGCTATCTATTGTTTGGCAATAACAACCAGCAGGAACCGATTTCGTTTTTCGCACGGGTTTTGTTTCAGCCTTATGCGGAGGCGCTGGTGGCGACGCTCAATGTGTCGTCCTCAGATTCCTCTGCCTCAGTTTGTCCGGCCTGTGAGGGGCGGCCTCAGCTGGCGGTGTTACGACCGGAAGGTGACGGAGGAAAGCGATATCTGGTGTGTTCGTTTTGTGGGACCGAATGGGAGTTCCGGCGCATACTGTGCCCGCACTGCGGCGAAGTTGACCACCAGAAACTTCCACGCTACTCGTCGGAAGACTTCATAGCACTACGCGTGGAGGCTTGCGACACCTGCAAGCACTACTTGAAATCGGTGGACATGACGATTGACGGCTTGGCCGTTGCCATTGTGGACGAGGTGGCGTCGGCTCCCCTCGATGTGTGGGCTATTGAGCACGGATACACCAAAATCAGCGCGAACTTGATGGGTTTTTAGTCCAGACAGTTGGGTTTTCGCCATCTGCCTAAGCCACTTCGTATCCATTTGACCGGCATGACCTCGACGGTATAGGCTGTTGGCGATATTCAGCTTGAGATGTGGACTCCTCGTCGTAACGTGAACGGCTTGGTGAAGATGTGGACCACATTGCGCACACTTTATTCGCTCTTCCAACTCAGCGCTTACCGCGCGCTTCTGCTGTATCCCTACACAAATTTTGGAATTCGAATCCTTCGTTCCGGAGGGCTGGGTAATGGATGTATCTAGACGGGCATTCTTCAAGACAGGTATAGCAGGCGCCGTTGGCATTACGGTCTTCGGGTTTGACGCGCGACCGTTGATGGCCCAGGCCGCCAGCCTGAAGATTTCACGATCAACAGAAACACGCAGCACCTGTCCCTACTGTGCGGTGAGTTGCGGCGTCATCATCCACACCATTGGCGACAAGGCCAAGAACGTCACACCCCAGGTCATCCATGTGGAGGGCGATCCGGATCACCCGATCAACCGCGGTACGCTCTGTCCCAAGGGTGCGTCCCTGCAGCAGGACATCCAGAACGAACGGCGAATATTGAAGCCGCAGGTCCGGCGTCCCGGCTCCGATCACTGGGATGACATCCCATGGAACCAGGCGATCGATGAAATCGCGCGCTGGACCAAGAAGACCCGGGACGCGACCTTCATCGAGACGGACGCCAAGGGGCAGACCGTCAATCGCTGCGAATCGATCGCATTTACCGGCGGCTGCACCGACACCAATGAGTTCAATTATCTGGTCATAAAAACCATGCGAAGCATGGGAATCGTCCGCCTGGAAAACCAGGCCAGAGTTTGACACGGCCCCACGGTCTCAAGTTTGGGACCAACTTTCGGGCGCGGGGCGATGACCAATGGCTGGATCGACATCAAGAACGCTGACGTGATGTTGATCATGGGCGGGAATCCGGCTGAGAACCACCCCTGTGGCTTCAAGTGGGTAGTGGAGGCCAAACGGAACCGCGACGCCAAGATTATCGTCGTGGATCCGCGGTTCACACGCACAGCAACCCAGGCCGACCAATTCCTGCAGATACGAGCCGGCTCTGACATTGCCTTCCTTGGCGGATTAATTAATTACGCTCTGGAAAACAACCGAGTCGCAAAGGACTATCTCGTCAATTACACCAACGCTGCGTTCATTATTAAGGATGGCTTTAAACTGCCGGAGGATGGGCTATTCTCAGGCTTCGATGAGGGCACGAAAACCTACGACAAGAGCAGTTGGAATTACCAGGAAGGCGGTAACGAGACCGGCAAGTTTGTTCCAGTATCGGCAGCGCCACCGGCGACCCAGAATGCGCCCCAAGGACACGAGCGGCAAGGCGAAGCTCCTGCTGCTCACGAAGGCAGTGTGACCGGTCACCCAGCCGAAGGACAGGGCTATCAGGCGCAAGGTCCGGCAGGTGCCAAAGCGATGGGCGGTGGTCCGATTCCTCCTCCGTCTCTGCCACCCAATGTCGCTTACGACTTGTCACTGCAGCACCCGCGTTGCGTCTATCAACTTTTGAAGCAGCAGTACTCCCGCTACACGCCAGAGATGGTGGAGCGCATCACCGGTATTCCTAAAGATCAGTTCCTGAAGGCTGCGGATTTGTTCACCTCGGTTCGTACGAATGGCGACATGAAGAAGGTTGCCACCGTTATTTACGCAGTGGGATGGACCCAGCATAGCTTTGGCACGCAGATCATCCGCACGGCCGCAATGGTGCAGTTGCTGATGGGAAACATTGGGCGCGCGGGTGGCGGAGTGAACGCTCTGCGCGGACACTCCAACATTCAAGGCGCAACCGACATGGCCGGGATTTTTGATATCCTGCCCGGCTATCTCAAGGTGCCAAATCCCGCCGACAAGGACCTGAAGACCTATCTCGAACGCATTACGCCCAAACCGGCGAAGCCGAACGAGTGGGAGTCCTTCAATTACTGGTCCAATACGCCAAAGTTTATGGTGTCGTTCCTGAAGGCGATGTACGGCAATGCCGCAACCAAGGACAACGATTTCGGCTTCCAGTATCTGCCGAAGGTGGATCGCAACTACTCCTGGGTGAATATCTGGAACGACATGTACAACGGCGAGGTCAAGGGATTCTTTGCCTTCGGCATGAACGGGGTGATGATAGGCCCGGATTCGCAGAAGAACATAGATGCCCTGAAGAAAGCTGATTTCCTGGTGGTGTGCGAGATTTATCCCGACGAGACCAGTAGTTTCTGGATGGCGCCAGGAACCACTGCGGAAGATATGAAGAAGATCAACACCACGGTTTATCGGCTGCCGGGAGCTGGGTTCGCCGAGAAAGATGGGACCTTCGTCAATTCGGCGCGCTGGTTGCAGTGGAAGAACGCCGCGCTGCCGCCGCCCGGTGATTGCCGGCTCGATCAGGACATTCTGGCGCAGATCTTCTTGAAGATCCGGGAGCTGTACCAAAAAGAGGGAGGCAAATTCCCTGATCCGATTCTAAAGGCGTCGTGGGCGTACACGCTTCCCGACCATCCGTCGCTTTCGGAAGTGGCGAAGGAAATCAATGGCAAAGCGCTGGCGGACATAAGCGACGAAAAGACCGGAGTCTCGCTGAAGGCCGGGCAGCAACTCCCGGGCTTCGCCATGCTGCACGATGACGGCACAACCTCGTCTGGAAACTGGCTCTATTGCGGTTCATGGACCGAGGCCGGATCTATGCAGCAGCGTCGCGGTACCGAAGACCCTTCGGGTCTGGGAGTTTACCCGAACTGGGGGTGGTCATGGCCGGCGAATCGGCGCGTGCTTTACAACCGGGCGTCCTGCGATCTTGCCGGTAAGCCGTGGGACCCGAGCCGCAAACAGGTCTGGTGGAATGAAACCGCGGAAAAATGGGTGGGCAACGATGTTCCCGACTTCAAGCCCGACTCGAAGCCAGAGGAGCACATGGGCCCGTTCATCATGAACCCCGAGGGCGTGGGGCGCATCTTCGTGCCGCTGGGCGCGATGGCCGATGGTCCCTTCCCAGAGTTCTATGAGCCTATCGAAAGTCCCATCGATAATCCTTTGCACCCCAACCAGTCCAACAATCCGGTGGTGAAGAAATTCAAAACTCCGATGGATAAATACGGAACGGTGAAGGAAGGCTACAACATTGTCTGCACCACCTATCGCCTGACCGAGCACTATCACTACTGGACCAAGAACAATCCGATGAATGTAGAGCTGGTGCCGGAGCCTTTCGTTGAGATTCCGGCTGAGTTGGCCGACCAAATGGGCATTCGGGGCGGCGAAAAAGTAAAGGTGACCAGCGCCCGGAGCGATTACATTGCCAAGGCGATGGTGACCAAGCGGATCAAACCTATGACGGTGGATGGCAAGAAGCTGTACCAGATCGGTATGCCGATCCACTGGGGTTTTCTGGGAATTTCCGAAGGCGAGGGCAGAACCGCGAAGACTCCTGCGAATTTGCTGACCCCAACGGTCATTGACCCGAATGCATACACACCGGAGTTCAAGGGATTTCTGGTGAAGCTGGAGAAAGTCTAAGGGAGGCACGAGATGGGTGATCGAGGAACATTACGAATCCAGCAAATCTCGGCGCATCCCGGACCAGTCGCGGGCGCCGGTACGCAGCGGCAGGACAAGGTCTGCAAGCTGATCGATGTCACCACCTGCATTGGTTGCAAAGCGTGCGAAGTAGCCTGCGTGGAATGGAACGACATGCCATTCCAGACTACGTACTTCGATAACACCTACCAGACCATGCCCGACACCGACTGGAACTACTGGAACCTCATCAAGTTCAACGAGGACCAGCACGACGACGGCAGCTTTGCCTGGCTGATGCGCAAGCACCAGTGCATGCACTGCGACGATCCCGGCTGTTTGCGGGCTTGTCCTGCCGATGGAGCGATTGTGCAGTACTCCAATGGCATCGTTGACTTCCAGCAGGAAAATTGCATTGGCTGCCAGTTCTGCGTTTCGGGATGTCCTTTTAATGTTCCGAAGTTCAACCCCCAGACCAAGAAAGTTTACAAGTGCACCTTGTGCTCCGACAGAGTGGGAGCGGGACTGGAGCCCGCCTGCATCAAATCATGCCCCACCGGCTGTCTGCATTTCGGCACTAAGGAAGATATGAAGTTCATGGCCGAACAGCGGGCCACGCAGTTGCGCGACGTGTCAGGATTCAAGAATGCCGGGGTGTACGACCCGGACACCATTGGCGGCACCAGCGTCATCTATGTGCTGCACGACATTGACAAGCCGGAGAAATATGGAAACCTTCCCGCGAAGCCGCGGATTCCGCTGAGCTTCACGGTTTGGAAGAGCATCTTCAAGCCGATCGGGCTATTCGGCGCCATGCTGGGCTTGGTGGGCGTGGTAATGCATTACGTCTTCGAAGGGCCGCTGCGCACGCAACCCACTCCTCCGGTCGTTCGGATTGACCCGCCACCGCCTCCCGCGGGAAAGGAGAACTAGATGGCGAGTTCCGCTGATCGCTTCGTACATCGTCCCAATGTCATCGACCGTTTCGGACAAACGGTGGTTTACGCCGGCGAATTGTTGCGCCATCCCGTGTACACGCGCTTTCTCCACTGGATGGTCGGGATTTTCTTCTTCCTCGCGCTGCTGTCTGGTTTCGGCATCTATCTGCCCTGGATCTTCCGCTTCTTTACGCCGCTGTTTGGCGGGGGCGCAATGACGCGCCTACTGCATCCCTGGTTCGGCGTGGCCTTCGTCTTTTTCTTTGCGTTGCAGGCATTGAATTGGTTGCAGGTGATGACGTGGACTCCGGCGGATTCGCGCTGGATGAAGCACATCAGGCGGTACGTCATCCGTAGCGACTCCACGGAATCCCCTGAGACCGGCTTCTTCAACGGCGGACAGAAGCTCATGTTCTGGGAGATTGTGTGCGGCTCTATCGCCTACCTGATTACGGGCGTGATCATGTGGTTCCCCGAAATCTTCGGCCGCGTCCTGGTGGCGATTTCGTATGTGATCCACGACATTTCTGCGCTCGTCATGTTGTTTGGGATTTTCTTCCACATCTATCTCAGCACCTTCGGCGAACCCGGCACCATTCAGGCAATGACGCGCGGCACAGTGAGCGAAGGTTGGGCCTGGACGCATCATCCTGCGTGGTACAAAGCGGTCACGGGCCGCGACCCGGCCGAAGCGATCGAAGAGGCTAAGCGACGCAATACGCCGTCGGCGGAGCCTCCACCCGTGTTGTAGGCAGTTTTATTCCCGCTCGCGTGCCAAGGCTGCCATGACGCGTGGACTACGGCGGCCCTGCCGTCAGCATGCACCAACAATGTGCAATAATGGCGCGGCTATGAAGTTGCGAACTTTTCCCCTCTATTTCTCTTTAGCGACAATCTTACTTTCGAGCGTCTCACTCTGCGCACAACCTCAGGCGAGCCAGCCCAGCAGCAAGACCGACGATGCGCTCGAGCTCGTCAAGCAAGGCCAGAAGCTGAATAGCGAGGGCAAGCAGGACGAGGCGCTGGCGCTTTACGATCGGGCCCTGCAACTCTCCCCAAATCTCTTCCAGGCGGATTTGGCCGCTGGAATGGCTTTGGACTTGGAGGGCAAATACCAGCAGGCGCGCCAGCACTTCGCCAAGGCGATTGAAGAAGCGCCGTCAGATGCGAAGGTCCGGGCGTTGCGCACGATGGCCGTTTCTTACGCCTTCGAACGCAACGCGGACGAGGCAGCCAAGTATGAGCGCCAGGCATTCGACATACAGTTCTCAGCAAAACAGTACGCCGATGCGGCGGGCACTGCCGACGAGCTTGCGCGGATTTATCTTGAATCGGGCGACAATGACAACGCTTTTCAGTGGTATCAGAGCGGTCACCTCACCGCGCTGCGCCAGCCCAACATGAGCCCAGCTGAGAAGGACCTGTGGGAGTTCCGATGGGAGAGCGCCTTGGCGCGCGTCCGCGTGCGACAGGGGAGAGGCGAGGAAGCAAAGCAGCACATGGCCGCAGGCAAGTCGATATTGGATAAGGGTGACAATCCCGACCAGATGCGCTTCTATCCGTATCTCAGCGGTTATGTAGCGTTCTATCTTGGCGATTACAAGACGGCGATTGCAGAGTTGCAAAAGGGCGACCCGCAAGATCCCTTCGTTCTCAGCTTGCTGGCTCAAGCGTACGAGAAGTCAGGTGACAAGGCGCAAGCACTGGATTACTACCGCAAGGTACTGGCCATCAATGCGCACAGTCCAACCAACGCGTTTGCCCGGCCGCTGGCGAGGGAAAAAGTCGCCGCGCTGTCCAAATAAGATTTGCTTGAAGAAATTGGAGCGGGGTACGGGGATCGAACCCGTGACATCGAGCTTGGGAAGCTCGCGTTCTACCGCTGAACTAACCCCGCTCAGTCCGGTAGGTGAGCAAAGTGTACCATCGGGGCAAATTGCGTCGCAAACCGAGCGTTACGTGTTGAACAGCTTCGCGGGATCGGCGCGATCGCGGAATGCGCTCTGGTTAGAGGAAGCTCAATGATGAAACGTTTACTTTCGATCATGTTGATGTCCACTGCTCTTGCCGCGCAGACTGCGCCTGCTCCAGCCGCGTCTAACTTTGATGGTAAGAGCTGGTGGAACTACGTGAAAGTCCTGGCTTCTGATCAGATGGAAGGCCGCGAGACCGGAAGCGAAGGGCTGCGCAAAGCTGCTGCCTACATTGTGGATCAACTGAAGGCGGACGGTCTGGAGCCCGCCGGCAGCAAGGGTTTCTATCAGCCGGTGAAATTTGTGAGCCGGCAGATCGACGAGTCGGGTTCCAGTATGGCGCTGGTGCGCAACGGTAAAGCGGAGCCGCTGGTGCTGGGCGAGGACGCCATGTTCAGCACACGCGTGGACTTGGCCCCGCAAGTGGAGGCGCCTCTGGTCTTCGTTGGGTATGGTCTGCGCGTTCCCGAGAAGAACTATGACGACTTTACCGGTCTGGATGTGAAGGGCAAAGTGGTAGTACTGATCTCGGGATCTCCTGCCGACATGGCGTCGGCATTGGCATCGCACTATCAGTCGATGGCGGAACGAGCCAAATCGTTGCGGGAAGCAGGAGCCGTCGGCGTGATCTCGATTCCGAATCCCGCCTCGATGGACATTCCGTGGAGCCGCATGAAGCTGGCGCGCACCCGTCCCAGCATGGCGCTTGCAGATCCCAGCCTCAACGAATCGCAAGGCATCAAGCTGCTGGTCGTATTCAATCCGGCGGATGCGGAAAAGCTGTTCGAAGGCTCCGGCCACACGTTCGAGGAGATTGCCGGTCTCGCCAAAGACCGCAACCCTCTGCCGACCTTCCCGCTAACAGCTAAGCATTCGTGCGAAGGCCAAGGTCATTAAGAAGCAGGTGGAGTCGGACAATATCATCGCCAAATTGCCGGGTACCGATCCTAAGTTGAAGGATCAGTACGTCGTGCTATCGGCGCACATCGACCACCTCGGCGTCGGCGAACCGATTAACGGCGACCGCATCTACAACGGCGCCATGGACAATGGCTCGGGATCGGCGCTGGTGTTGGACATTGCGAACTCTCTGCATCGCTCGCACGCCACGCTTAAGCGCTCGGTGTTGTTTGTGTGGGTCACGGCGGAAGAAAAGGGTCTGTTGGGCTCCAGGTATTTTGCGACGCATCCCACGGTGCCCAAAACTTCAATGGTCGCCGACATCAATACCGACATGTTTTTGCCAATCTTTCCGCTGAAGGTGCTGACCGTCTATGGGCTGGCTGAGTCGAGCCTTGGAGACATGGCGCGGGAGGTGGCAGAGCAGCAGGGGATACAAGTTCAGCCCGACCCCGAACCGCTGCGCAATGCCTTCATTCGCTCCGATCAATACAGCTTCATTCGTCAGGGGATTCCCGCAGTCGCGATGAAGGTAGGTTTCGTGCCCGGATCTCCGGAGGCGGTAACTGAGAAGAAGTGGCTGACAGAGAGGTATCACGCGCCGTCGGATGACCTTGATCAACCGGTGGACCTTGCGGCCGCGGGGAAGTTCGAGGGCATCGTGCAGGCTCTGGCTATCAAGGTGGCCAACGATCCGCAGCGCCCGCAGTGGAATAGCGACAGCTTCTTTCGTCGCTTTGCGGCGGAGAACTCGGCAGGGACAGATGAAGCAAGCTGATCGATTAGCGATTCCTTGGCGCATCCAGCGACAAGGTTCCGGCACCCGTGATCAAAAGGAAGACGAGCCCTAAAAGCATACTGAAGTCCGTGCGTGCTTCGTGCAGCATGCTCCACATGCCGGTCTTGGCGATCATGGGAAGTTTGGTGGTGACGATGGCGACCAGGATCACGCCGAGCAGAGGAATTACTGCAACTCGCGTGAATAATCCGATGAGCAGCAGCGCGCCGCAGACGATCTCAATAGCCCCAACAAATGACGCCATGAAATGCGCAGCGGGGATCCCGATCTTCTCGAAGCGGCCCACGCCTAGTTGGGCAGGGAAGACGAACTTCTGGATGCCTTCCGATACGAACACCCATCCCACGAGGACGCGAATGAGCAGCAACGCCTTTGCGGTGCGGGTTGTCCATTCTGGGTTGATCGCACTTGTCATTGCTAACTCTTAGTGCTCGCGCATCAGATCGTCGGTTGCCGTAACTTCTGGTTCTTTCGTTTCTGGGCTCGCAGTAAGGAGATTTGGGGCGATGAGGATCCCGGCGGCAACGGTGGCGGATCGGGTGATCAATTCGCGACGGGTAAGCGGTTGGGCGCTCGGGGACATCGGTAACTCCAGACAATTATGATACTCGCTAACCCTTAGCAAATGATGGGCCGACGTTCTCTTCAGGACCCCGCCTTAGACACCGGAACGCCTCTTGAAATAGGTCGATTCCCATAGATAGGAGACAACCCGTTCTCCTCCCCCCACCATCGGCTATATGTAGGGGCGCAATTTCGGAGGTTAGAAATGAAAAGCTTATTTGCAATGGGAATCGTGGCGCTCTTTTTGTTTGGCGGCTCTTCAGTAGTAGCCAATGCAAAAAACACCACCCACCACGACCAGGCCGTTACTGGTTGCCTTGAGAGCGGCGGAAGCACCGGCCAATACAAACTCACGGCACAAGACGGAACCACCTGGCAAGTGAAAGAAGGCGAATACGTTAATTTGTCACCCTATATCGGCCACACGGTGACGGTTGCGGGTCCGGAAGCGACCAAACACCGAGATCAATTGACGGTGATGGATGTTGCCGTGGATAGTCAAAGTTGCCAACAATAGCCAGTCAAGGTGATAGGTTGCGCGGACAAATTGCTCGGCGCAAAACTTTGAGCAGGTCGTAAGTTAGAGAGGGGTCACTGCCGGCGCTAATGTCGGCGATAGACCTCTCCCTTTTGACCTTACTTCGTCGCAATCATGAGACCGGCGGGCCCCGGCAAGCGGACCCTCTTAATGGCGCCAAAGCCTGCGGCTTTCAACCACTCCTCATATTCCGGTTCGCTGTAGCTCGCGCCTCCGTGCGTCCCCGCAAGCATATTGAGCGAGAACAGGGCCGCGAAACGCGGAGATGTCTTGTCTGCATCGAGGATAAAGTCAGAGATGACGAGACGCCCGTGGGGCGCTAGCGCACTATATGCGCGGCTTAAGAGCTGTCGGTTTTCCTGCGGCGAGAACATATGGCAAATGGCCGAAAGCAGAACCAGGTCGTAGCTCGCCGGTTCCAGCGGAAGATTCAGCATGTCGCCAGCGCGAGTGCTGATGCGATCGCTCAGTCCGGCTTGGCGAATGTGCTCCTGCGTAATCGGCAGCACTTCCGGCAGTCGACAATCTCAGAATTCAGCGCAGAAGTCGGCTTTGACAAACGCAATGGAGTAAGCTCCCGAACCCCCGCCGAGGTCGAGCATGCGTTTCTCACCATTCAATTCCGCAGCTTGCGCCACGGCGCGAGCACGTCCCCGGGCGGTATGGTCCATGGCAGCGATAAATGACTTGACCCAGCCATTGTCGCGTCCTGCCTCCACGGCAGTACCGGTGCGCACAGCATCAGTCAACTTCGACCAACGCCGCCACATGTTCGCCATATGCAATTGAGCGGTACGAGCACTGTCGGGAGCGCCCTCAACCAGGAAGCGCGCCGCGACACGGGAGTTGCTATAAATTCCGTCGTGTTTCTCCAGCAGCTTCAGACTCACCAGGGCGTTCAACAACATTTCGGTGGCGCGGGTTGCGGACTGAATACTGTCCGCGACTTGCTGTGCGGTTCGACCTTTGCCAACGGCAGTAAAGACGTCGAGTTCCAAGGCGGTCAGGACAACGCGACTAGGCATAAAGCCGCGGATCAAGTCGTTGAGATCATCAGGCAGCACTCCGGCGGCATCTTTGCTCTTTAACATGGCAAGGTACTTGTTGCGATGGTCCAGGATCTCCGCTCTTCATGTCGGTCTGGTCGGTTCGCTCCAGACGTGTGACCTTGTGTCCGGCCTTCAGGTGCGACGATACAATCTCCGGCACATCGTTCGGAGTCAGCTTCATGTACCAAGTGCCCTCGGGATAAACGATCATCACCGGACCACTGTCGCAAATTCCCAGACATCCGCAGCTCGAAACCTGGACATCGTCGGCCAAACCTTGCGCTCCCAATTCAGCGTGCAGGCTGCCAAGCAGCCGGAACGAGCCCGCCGCCGAACAGCAGGGAACTCCTTCAGCTTTTTCCTGTGTGCAGACGAAAATGTGATGACGAAACGGTTCCACGGAGACCTCCAAAATCAGTAGCCAGTATTCAGTAGCCAGTAGCCAGTCATAACTGCCAGGCTCTCATTCCATGTTCGCGCCCACACCCTGTGCGCGGAAAGGTCGGGGCTCACAGCAGGGGGTGACGACGAACGGATGGGCGGTGATTCTGTGGCCCAAGAGAATTGAGCCGGTTCTGGCATTGCCGCGGCGAGTCCGGCCTCGAAGGACCTTCCGCTCCAACGGATATTCAGTTGGAAACCTACTTCAGACCTAGTATTCGGCATCACACCAAGCAAATTCTTCCCCAGTTCATCTTCAAGTTACGGTTGTAATGAATAATTCATCTTGACAGCACACCGATGTGCACTATGATGTTTCAAACATTTGTTGTGGGATTTGTTTTGGGGTGATTGACCATGCAGCAGACGTTCACATCCAAAGAAGTGGTGGCCCTGACCGGCATCAGCCCGCGTCAGCTTCAATGGTGGGACGAACGTCGCATCGTGGTTCCCGCTCGCGAGGGCCACAGCCGCATCTATGGGATGGACGATCTGGCTGAGGTGGCTGTCATTTGCGACCTGCGTAAGCGTGGCTTCTCGCTGCAGAAGATTCGCCGCGTCATCCGCTTCCTGCAAAAGGAACTTGGCAAGCGCCTGGTGGAGACGGTCACCGCCGCTTCCGAGTACCACCTGCTGACCGATGGACACCACATTTACCTCGAAGATTCCGCCCGCGCGGTGGTTAACCTGCTGAAAAATGCCCGCCAGCCGATGTTATCGGTGTGCCTGAGCGACACCGTCCAGCGGGTTCGCGCCGATGTGAACGGAGCGAGAAAGCGAAATGCGTCCGTTCGTCATCTAAATGTCCGGCGCCATAAGGCTTCTTGAACCGTCCTGAGGAGGGCACATGATCGGAGAACTGAGCGTCTTGAGCGAGTGGATCCCCGAACAGATGGAGCCGGGAACCATCTTTGTGCTGGAAAACGCCGGTGAAGTAGGCGAGAAAGAAGATCCATACTGGGCGGTTCTGTCGTGCCCAAAGTGTGGGCAGCTCGGACTGGTTACGCGCAAACAAATCGCCGGCCTACTGACCGTCATTTGCGGCTCCGAGAAGTGCTCGGCGCAGTTCTTTATCCGCGACGAAGAGATTGTTCAGCGTAAGCCGAGCTAAACGTCGCCGTCGTGCCCAACTAGGAGCGTCGCCACAGTTCGCTAGTCGCTAGCGAAGTAGCGTGGGCGCAAGCCGCGCTTTCCCGTTTCGGTCGAAATCGTCGGTGTGGCCAATATCTCGTGTGTAGTTACAGTTGCCAAACTGGAACCCCGATTTCGGTTATCATCTGGCTATTCCGCCTGAAATTCTTCTTGACAGTACTGAGCTTTCCTCTCAAGATTACCCAAACAACTGGACGACGAAATACTTCAATAAATACCCTCGTGAAGTCCGTTTGAGCGTTTCGTCCTCCCCAATCTACGCCATCGGTGAACTGGTTTGTCGGCCAAGTATCGTCCACTTCGCGAGCTTGAGAGAACCTCTCTCCAAAACGGATGGTGAGGATGCAAACTTTGGTAATTCCTTGCCTACTCTTTCCAGATTCCGCAGCAACATGGTCTAACCAAATTCAAGAATCGAAGGGAGTGCTTCAATGAGCGATCGCGACTCTGCATCTCATCTCCTTGAAAGCGATAACGCCTCCGCCGAGACGGCGCCGAAGTGCCTGGATCGACGGAGGTTTCTGGGGCAAGCTGGAGCGGCTGCAACCATTGCAGCCGGCGCGCTGGCCGCTCCATCCGCAGCCTTTGCCCAGTCCGGCAGCCGATCGCCAGGCTTGGAACACATCTCTCCACCAGCGGGCGTTACCAACAACCGCGTCATGCAATCGTTCGTGAACCGAGTCACTGCCGCCACCGAGGAAGCCCTCATTCCTGTTCCTCCACATACGACCAACGGCGACGAGACGCGCTATCCCGACAAATCTGGCACATATTCGAAAGGCCTTCTCCAGGACGGTCCTGGCCGCGTAAATTTGAACGCCTTTCAGTCGCTGAAGACGGCCATGGCCAGCGGCAGGCCATCTGACTTTGAACGAATCATTATCGGCGGCACGCGCACGCTCAACGGTCCACAAGGCGCCCTGGCTTATGGTTTGGAGGGAACCGACGCTGTGCAATTCGGCAATGCAACATCGCCGGCCAATCAGGAGAGCATCGTGATTGTTCCTCCTCCTCCTGCGGTGGCTGGCGCGGCTTACGGGACGGAGTTGGTGGAGATGTACTGGGGCTCGCTGCTGCGCGACGTCGCCTTCACTGACTATCCCGGCAATTCACTCGCGGCCCTGGCAGCGGCGGAACTGTCGGGCATGCCGTCTTACGCCGGTCCCAGAAACGGCAGCGGGCATGTAACGCCCAATCTGCTCTTCCGCGGTCCATTTCCTGGCGAGACCATCGGTCCGTACATGTCGCAGCTGTTCATAACGCCAACTTCCATCGGCCAGCAGGCGATGAGTCAGCAGATGACCACCTACCTGCCGAACATCGACTACATGACCGATCTCACCACGTGGGAGGAAGTTCAGAACGGCATCGACACTGGACTGCGCAATCAGACCGATTCGCAAGATCGCTACCTGCACGACGGTCGTGGTCTGGCCGCGTTTACTCACATTGACGTGCTTTATCAGGAATACCTCACTGCGTTAATGGTTCTGGGCACGATTGGAGCGCCCGTCAATCCTGGAAATCCTTACGTACACTCGCGGACGCAAAACGGTTT
Organism: uncultured Acidobacteriaceae bacterium; assembly: GCA_963721155.1. Taxonomy (GTDB): domain Bacteria; phylum Acidobacteriota; class Terriglobia; order Terriglobales; family Acidobacteriaceae; genus Bog-257. Next base: position 570,113 of record CAVRID010000018.1, read on the forward strand.
CAGCACCTTCGGCGGTCCGGACTTCGCGGCTTCGATTGGCGAAGTCGCCGCGCGGGCCCTGGATGTGGTCTGGTGGCAGAAGTGGGTCGTCCATCTCCGTCATCGTCCCGAGTCTGGCGGTGGAATCGTGCATCTCATGCAAACCGGCCAGGGCGGCACCATCGACGCTCACGTCAACAGTAATGTGCTGAACTCGCAAGCGGTTCAGCAGAGCTTCAGCAAATACGGATCGTATCTCTTGTCGCAGGCATTTCCTGAAGGTTCGCCGACGCATCCCGCCTACCCCACGGGCCACGGCACCGTCGGCGGCGCTTGCATTACCATGCTGAAGTTCTTCTACGACGGCAGTTTCGTAATTCCCAATCCCCAGGTACCAACCAGCGATGGTCTTTCGCTCGTCCCTTACACCGGTAGCGATGCAGGGCAGATCACCGTCAATGGCGAACTGAACAAACTGGGCCACAACGTCAGCTTCGGTCACGGAATTCATGCCGGCATCCACTGGCGCAGCGACACTGATTCGTCGTTGATCCTCGGCGAAGCCCTGGCGATCAGCGTCCTGCAGGATAGGGCGCAGACCTATAACGAAAAATTCACCGTTCACTTCACTAAATTTGACGGAACGATTGCGACCATCTCCAACCAATAACCTTGACGCTGGGGCGGCGCGTCCATCGGCCGCCCCGTGATCTCTGCTATCAGCTATCAGCTATCAGCTAAAGGCTTGCTGGCCAACTATCCACTATCCCCTAATCACTAGCCGCTGCCTGGGAGCGCCAATGTGCCAGTCCCGCCCTGCGGGACGAAAGAGCTTAGCCCAGCCTTTCAAGGCTGGGTTAGCATTTTCATGAAGACGAGTCCTGTAGGGACGGCAGAGACGAACATCGCAATGTGCTGACGATCACCGCAACCCAAGTCGCACACAACTATCTTCGCTTCATGGCGCACACCCACACCTGCAACCTTGTGCATTGCGTCTTCAGCACCAAAGATCGTGCCGACCTCATCCCTGATCCTGAGAGGCTGTGGCAATACATCGGCGGAATCGCACGCCAGAAAAACCTTTTGTTACTGGCCGCTGGCGGGACGGCCAATCATCTCCATCTCCTCATCTCCCTGCCGCCGACCATCACCCTGGCCAAGGCTGTGCAGGAACTCAAGGGAAATACCTCGCGATGGCTGAATGAAATGTCTCGCTTTGCGTGGCAGGAAGGCTATAGCGCCTTCAGCGTAAGCCAGTCACAACGCAAGACTGTGGTGGACTACATTGGTCGCCAGGCAGAGCATCACGCGAAATGGAGCTTCGAGCAGGAGTTCTTGACGATGCTGAGGAAATCGGGTATCCCCTGCGATCCAAGATTTGTCCTCGGGTAGGTTTCTCTGGGACGCCGGAGAAAGACATCTTGGCCCGCCCCTTATCCAACGTGTATTTGTAGCGGATAAAGCTGGAAGCGCTAATGCCCCAGTCCCGGCTTGCGGGACGAAAGAGCTTAGCCCAGCCTTTCAAGGCTGGGTAGGCGGCAAGAGAAAATCTGAGTGCCGTAGGCACGGCAGAACGTTAGCGCCGCATATAAGCTCTGGCGTCCCCACAGGACTCGGGTTCATTACGACGCTTTCCCAGCGCTTACGCACTGGGCTACGATTGTGCCGCCCTTCGGGCTGCATCAGGCTCATCACGGGAAGGAGCCAGCCCGTTAGGGCGGAACAAGATTAGCCTAGGCCCCTTCGACTCCGCTCAGGGCAGGCTGTGAGTCCTGGGTGCACTGAAAATAAAATCCCGAGCCATCGTCAGCCGGCGGACACTACGTTCTCTAGTCGAACGATAATAGTGTTCATGCGTTCAGGTTGAGCTAGCCTTTGCCTTTCCGCAGGCGATGCAATAGCTTCCCAGGCGGAGGCCTGGCGGCTTTGCTAAAGATCCGAGGGACTCTCGAAAGTACTGAGCACCCTTTTCAATCACATTTCCACACTCGTCACAGGTTGTCGGGACTCGCGCCTTTGTTAGTTTGAGTCTCTTGGCCTCTTCATATTTACTCATGGCCGCACGTCGCCGCTCTAAGCTTCTTCTATTTCGCAGGACTCCGAGAGTTCTTCCAAGAACTCAGGCCTTAGATACCGAACTAACGGACCAGCCTCTTTGAGCCTGGTGCGCAAGTCGGAGAAAGAGATAAATCGGCACACTTCGAAAAGCGCTGGTGAGAGCCGCCTGAAGGTAGGGCGGTTAACTTCGTCGACAACCTTCTGTCTCCGCTCGTCTGGAGCAACGAGATAGAGCGGGATGTTGAGGTTGGGCTGCATGGCTATGAGGTCGGCCATACGAAGAAGGCCCGAGTAAATTGAAGTTGTGCTTTCAATCTCAAATGCCGCGACGATGGCGTTGCCCTTCAACCACAATACGTCAATCAGTTCGATGGTTCGGTTTGTCGCTTCGTCGAATTGGAGTGGCAGTTCCGTCTTTAGCTTTGGTAGCTCAGCAAAGCGTGGACCCTTCAGCTGGCGTCCTCGGTCATTTCTCGCAACCCACACATCAAACCCCATGTCGCTGCCGAGCTTGAGTAGAAGCCATTGGATTTCCTCGTGGTCGGTCGGTTCTTTTGTGGCCTCAGGTCTCTGGACAGAAACTTCTTCACTCTCAGGAACAGTTACCGATCCCATTTTCGCCTTGAGGGCCTTGGGGCGCTCTGGCAAGCTTTGCCGCGTCCACCGGACGTGTAGTCGGGTTCTGCTTCGCCTCCAGCATAGCTGCAAGCACTACGTCGCCGTCCGAGGCCTTCCATTTCGCGGGAGAACCTCGAAAGTGGCCTGTCCATGCGATAGCACTCTTCATCTCCCGGAACATGCTCAGGTGGTCACGTAACTCCAAAACAGGAACTGCGGTCGCCGGAGTCAGCGTGACGACTGCCTTTACCTTAAGACGGCAAGGAAAGTCCTCGTCCCTCCAAATTGGACTCGTATCTTTGAAGGGCGCGGAAACCGCTTCAAGCATTCCGATGAAGCGAGAAACACCGGTGAGGTAGCAGAGTAAGTAATCGCCCGGCTTGATCTTTTGTACAGCCGACCATCGACTCTCTCGAAATCCAGAGACATTCGCGCCCGCATCGAGAAACTCTTCCCATGTGACGCCGGTAAAGAGATCCAGCCAATAATTGTGGTCACTCATAAAAGCGGGGATTCTAGTTGGTCCATGCGGCGGATTATAGCAGGGGGAATTCGCGCTGCTGCTCTGTCCGGTTGCGCGGCGAAATAGGAAAGCCCAGCGCTTCAGAACTGGGTAAGCGTCAACTGCCTCGGGTACGGCCAAACGGCGAACGCAGAGAATCCTGTGCCGTCCCCGGGGACTCGATCTCCTTTCCCACTCACCCAGCCTTGAAAGGCTGGGCTAACATCTTTCGTCCCGCTGGGCGGGACTGGCGTGTTGGCGGTGCGGTCGGAAGATGCGACCACCGAATGAACGGCAGGTCCCCTTCGACTTCGCTCAGGGCAGGCTCTCCACTCCGCTTCGCTCCGGTCGGGATGACAAAGTGCTTTACCGCCGTCATTCCCATTCCGGCACTAGGAGCGAAATAGGAGCGCCAATTAGTACCTTCGTAACTTGACCGCGTTGGCGGGCAGAAACATACTTTCGGTGTAGGGCAGGAACCGCCGGAACCAGTTGTCAGTTGCCGGTTGTCAGTTGTCAGCGGCCAGTACCCAGCCTGTCGCTAACCGAGGGCGACAAGGAAAGCACCCCGGCGACATCGCGACGGGAGCAGGTCTCTCCACTCCGCTTCGCTCCGGTCGGGATGACAAGCCAAAGAGGACGAGCTAGATGAACGCCAAGTCCTTATTCCGCAGTATCTTACGTGTAAGTCTAAGGGGCTCAGGATCTTGGCCGGGAATTATGCAAGGTATTGAAAATACGCGAGTTACTAGCGAGCCTAACTCCTGTAAACACAGGATCTTACGAGCAAGATCGTGATACCAAACGAGTTACAGAAAGGGGGGGACCCCGTGAGTCTTCCTACTCTAGAAGCTACCGATACGAGCCTTTATGCGATCTGCGAGCACATCAAGCCGGGCGGCGAGCGTTGCGGTTCGCCCGCATGGCACGATGAGAAATACTGCTATCACCACACTGAGGTGCGCAAACGCGCTCCCAAGACCAACCTGTTTGTGCGGCTGTTTAACCCTCATCCGGAGAACCATCCGAATTACCGGTACGAGTTGCCCTATCTGGAGGACGCTGCGGCCATACAGATCGGTTTTATGCAGTTGATCCATGGCGTGGCGCAAGAGTTGATTCCGCCGGACCGGGCGAAGCTGATCTTGTCGGCGCTGCACGGGGCGGCGGCGAATTTGAGATTGATGGAGGCGAATAGTGCGGCCGGCGAGAAACTTTCGAAGAAATCGCCGGAGGGCGTGAGGGCCAGTGAAAAGAAAGAGGAGAGTGCATGAAGCCAGTGGATAGTGATTAGTGGATGGTGGATAGTGAATGGTTGACCAGCAAGTTAGCCGATGGCTGACGGCTGAGAGCTGACGGCTGGTTTTATCGCACCGACGCTTTTCCCGCCGCCGACACCGGCACCTGTTCCACGATCTCGATGCCGAAGCCTTCGAGGCCGGCAACTTTTCGCGGATGGTTGGTGAGCAAGCGAATGCGCTTGAGGTTCAGGTCCGACAGAATTTGCGCGCCGATGCCGATCTCGCGCTGGGTGCGCCGCTGGCTCTCGGGCAGCGTCGCAAGTTGCTGCTCATGATGAAACTGGATGGTCATGCGCTCGCCGAGCCGCTCCACCGAGTAGCCCTTCGAGGTCGAATGCAGGTAGATGAGCGCGCCGCGGCCTTCTTGCGCGATGCGCCGCAAGGCGGCATCAATCACGTCGCGACAGCCGCACCACTTCGCACCGAAGACGTCGCCCACCAGGCAGTGCGAATGCATGCGCACCAGCACCGGCTCATCGCCCGCGTTTTCCACGTCGCCCTTGACCATTGCGATGTGCGAATCGCCGGTGATCTCCGACTCGTAGGCGACCATGCGAAACTCGCCGTACGCGGTCGGGACGATCGACTCAGCCAGCCGCCGCACATAACGCTCGTGCGCCATGCGATAGCGGATAAGCTCCGCGACGGTGAGCATCTTCATGTCGTGCTGGCGGCAGAATTCGGTCAGCTCGGGAACGCGAGCCATGGTGCCGTCGTCGCTCATGATCTCGCAGATCACGCCTGCGGGAACCAGCCCCGCGAGGCGAGCGAGATCGACCGAGGCTTCGGTTTGCCCGGCGCGCACCAGCACTCCGCCTTTGCGGGCACGCAGCGGAAAGATGTGACCCGGACGCGCCAGATCGTTGGGCCGTGTCGCGGGATCAATCGCCACGTGAATCGTTTGCGCGCGATCGTAAGCCGAGATGCCGGTCGTGACTCCGTCCTTGGCATCGATGGATTCGGTAAACGCGGTGCCGAAGTTGGAGGTGTTCTCCGCCGACATCTGGCCGAGACGAAGGTAGTCGAGCCGCTCCTCGGTCATGGCCAGGCACACCAGACCGCGTCCGTACTTGGCCATGAAGTTGATGGCTTCGGGAGTGATCTTCTCGGCGGCCATGGTGAGGTCGCCTTCGTTCTCACGGTCCTCGTCGTCGATGACCACGACCATGCGGCCGTCGCGGATGTGCTCCAGCGCGGTCTCGACGTCGCAAAATGGAGAATAAGTAGGCACGGTAACTTGATTCAGATTTTAGCAGGGAAGTGCAACAGGCCGCTGTTCGCCTTTCGCTCTTCGCTTTTCGCTAAAAGCGCGAAGCGAGAGATGGGCCGATTTCAAGATGCAGGGCCCTCGACTCGGACTAATCTTCTTGCTGCGGATGACCGCGGCGAGCGTCCGTACCTCGCTTGTTATTCCCCTGCGAGCGTCGGGCCATCATACTTATCGCGTGCAGAGTGCCGATCCCAATCTGCGGCTGCTGAACTCCTTCCTCGACTACCTGAAGGTCGAGAAGGGACTGGCCCCGCTGAGCGTGTCGGCCTATCGCTCCGACCTCGACCAGTACTCGGAATTTCTGCTGAAGCGCAAGCGTGCGCCGCGCGATTCGCGACGGCAGGATGTGCGCGACTTCCTCAATGCGCTGCTCTCGAATGGCGTCGATGGGCGCAGCGTGGCGCGCAAGCTTTCTGCGCTGCGGCATTTCTACAAGTACCTGCTGCTCGACCGCTACATTACCATCGACCCCACGCTGAACATCGATTCGCCGCGACAGTGGAAGGTGTTGCCGAAGTCGCTTGCCGCCGATGAGGTCGAGAGTGTGCTGCGCGGGCCGCCGCGCGCCAAGGACGATCGACGGTCGCAAGCGCTTACCGGACGCGACCGGGCGATGCTGGAAGTTTTTTATGCCGGCGCGCTGAGGGTTTCAGAAGTCATCAACCTAAAGCTCGAAGACTTGAAGCTGGAGCTCGGCTACGTTCTGGTGCGGGGCAAAGGCGACAAGGAGCGTATTGTTCCGCTCGGTTATGCTGCGCAGCAAACGGTGCAGCAATATTTGCGAGATGCGCGTTCGGTACTGGCTTCAGACCGGTCGTCGCCGTTCTTGTTCATTGCTCGCGGAGCGCGTCCGATCACGCGGCAGCGGGTGTGGCAAGTGGTGAACGATGCGTCGGCGCAGTCGGCGCGGCATGCCAGTCCGCATATGCTGCGGCACAGTTGCGCCACCCACATGGTAGAGAACGGCGCCGACCTGCGCACGGTGCAGACCATCCTTGGCCACGCCGACATTTCGACGACGCAGGTGTATACGCACCTTGCGCTGGATCGGCTGAATCGCGTGCACAAAGAGCATCATCCGCGGGGCAAGCGGGCAGGGAAGAGCGAATGAGCAAGCGCGGCACAAGCATCCTCGAGAAAGCCGTGGCGCAATTCATTCGCGCGCTGCAGGAGCGCAATGCTTCGCCGCACACCATCAAGGCCTACCGCACCGACTTGGCGCAGTTCGCCGACTACGTTGGCCCGCGGAGATGGGGCGACATCGACCATGTGCTGATTCGCGGTTATCTGTCCAGCCTGTACGAGCGCGGGCTGAGCAAGACTTCAGTTGCGCGCGCGCTGGCGGCATTGCGGTCGCTGTACAAGTGGCTGGCGCAGGAAGGCGAAGTCGAACAGAATCCGGCTGCGCTGGTGGCTACGCCGAGGCTGCCGAAGAAACTGCCGCGCGTGCCCACCATCGAGGAGGTGAACACCGTCCTCGACGCGGCCATGCCGGAGTGTTCGGCATTCACGGAGCGCGATCAGGCGATTCTGGAATTGCTCTACGGCGGCGGGATTCGTAATTCGGAGCTCATCGGCATCAACGTTGACGATATCCGGTGGGCGAACGAACTCATCCTGGTGCGCGGCAAGGGTCGCAAGGAACGATTCGTGCCGTTCGGTGACTCGGCGAAGGCGGCGGTGCAAGCGTATCTGCCGGCACGCCAGCGAGTACTGGGCGAAACCAAGCGGACGACCGAGCGAGCCCTTCTGATCAATCTTCGTGGATCGCGCCTCACCACCCGGAGCGTAGGTCGCATTGTGAAGCAGATCGCAGTGGCGCGTGGACTGTCGCCCGACGTGCATCCGCATACGCTGCGGCATGCCTTCGGCACGCACATGCTGGAGGAAGGCGCCGACCTGCGCGCCATTCAGGAGATGCTCGGCCATGAGCGCCTCTCGACCACGCAGCGCTACACGCAGCTCACCGTCAAACATGTGATGGAGGTTTACGATCGGACGCACCCGCATGCGAAGGGCGAGCGGAGAGGGTAGGTCCCCAACGTTGTCAGGCTCGCACTCTTGGCCCGTTCCGTTCCATCGCCCCACACCGTATAATCGAGTTTTCCCTCCCATGAGTTATCAGGTTCTGGCGCGCAAATACCGTCCACAAAAGTTCTCCGAGGTGATCGGGCAGGAGCACGTCACCCGCACGCTGCAGAATGCCATCGCGCAGAGCCGCATTGCTCACGGCTACATTTTTAGCGGCCACCGCGGTATCGGCAAGACCACCATCGCGCGCATTCTGGCGATGGCGCTGAATTGCCGGTCGCAGGACCATCCCGTCCCCGAGCCGTGCGGAGTTTGCGATTCGTGTGTCGAGATTCGTGCCGGTAATTCCGTGGACGTGATTGAGATTGACGCAGCCACCAACCGCGGCATCGACGAGATTCGCGAGTTGCGCGAAGCCGCGCGTTATCGCCCGGCGCGCGATCGCTTCAAGATTTACATTCTCGACGAGGCGCACCAGATCACTGACGCTGCCTTCAATGCGCTGCTCAAGACCCTGGAAGAGCCGCCCAGCCACATCATTTTCATGATGGCGACGACCCAGCCGGAGGACATTCCGCAGACCATCCGCTCGCGCTGCCAGCACTTCAGCTTTCACGCTGTGCGCTTCGACGACATCGTGCAGCAACTGCGCGACATCGCCAAGCAGGAGGGCATTACATACGACGACAACGCCCTCGCCATGCTGGCGGAAGTGGGCGACGGTTCCATGCGCGACGCCCTTAGCATCATGGACCAGGCCATCGCTTGCTGCGGCACCACGCTGAGCGGCGACGTAGTGCGCGGCTTGGTGGGAACGGTTTCATCGGATGTGCTGGAAGACGTGATGGACGCGGTCGCGCGCAATTCCAGTGCGGATGTGTTGCGGGCCATCGACCGTCTGCTGGTGGAAGGACAAAGCGCGCAGCATTTTGCGCGGCAGATGCTGCGGTTCCTGCGCAACGTAATGGTTGCGAAAGTCGCGGGAAGCGATTCTCCAGTGCTGCAAATTTCGACGGACGAACGTGCCCGGGTGGCGCGAGTCGCCGAACGCTTCAGCGAAGAAGACCTGGCGCGCTTCATGCAGATCATGCTGCGCACGCATAGCGACCTAGGCTATAAGCAGGAGCAGCGCTTCCATCTGGAGTTGGGCCTGTTGAAGCTGGTACATGCCCAGCGATTGTTGCCGCTGGAAGAATTGCTGAGCGGGGAGGCAGGGAAGACGAGCACGTCGGCAACGCCGCGGCCGGGAAGTTCGACGTCACGTGCCACGGCTTCTCCGGTGGCACGACCAAGCACGACTTCTCGGCCTACCAGCGAACCGGAAGGTCCGTCCTCGCGCGCGCCCGCGGCGTCGCCGTTCACGCGGCCTTCGCCGTTCGAAGCAGATCGCAAACGCAAGAGCGAACCCAAAGCCGAGGCGCAGGACTTCGCGAGCCCGTCTGTCGCCTCTATTCCAGTAGTGAGCGCGCAGGCGGAATCGGCGACATCAGATCACGATTCCTCGGCAGCAGTAGAAACTGGCGTCGCGACGGCCGTCGCCGTCGAACCGGAGCCAACTCCGCAACCAACGAGTACTGAGTTCCCGGTGGAGTCGGCGCGCGAGGTCGTGCTGACTGCTCTTGAAGACGCGGGACAGCAGATGCTGGCGCACAATCTTGAGGAAGCGGAGTGGTCGCTGCGGGGCATCGAGGTTTGCGTGACGGTTGCGATGTCGCAGGTGCTGATCGACGTGGCGCTCGGGCCGGAGCCGAAGCGCGTGATTCAAGCTGCGCTGAACAAAGCCGCGGGCAGGCCGCTTAAGTTCAAGATGGTAAGCGGAGGGGCGCAGGTCACGTCGAGGCCGGCGTCGGCGCCACGTCCAACCAATGGCGCGGGAGCGCGGAGCCGTGCGGCCGCCGATCCCATCGTGCAGCGCATGCAGGAAAAGTTTGGCGCCGAGATTCGTACCGTGCTCGACCACAAAGATCGCGGCTGAGATTGGGTGGCGCAGGCCATTAGGAGTGGGCGATGATTGGGCCGGGTATGTGACTACGGAGCGACCTGCGACGAAACCAGCCCCGCAGGGGGCGAAAGATCTTAGCCCGACGCTTCAGCGCTGGGTATGCCGGAAGATAAGACCGAGCTCCGTAGGAACGGCAGAAATTGTGACATAGTTTCTTTAGGAGTCCAAAGAAGACTGTCTTAACATCGGGCTTTGGCCCCTGAGGTAATCGATGGGTGGATTCAATTTGCAAGACATGCTGGCGCAGGCGCGTCAGCAGGCAGAAAAGCTGCAGGAAAAGATGCAGCAGGTTGTAATTGAAGCCTCGTCAGGCGGCGGCAGCGTGACCGTGAAGATGACCGGACAGAAGCAGCTGCTGAGTGTCGTCATCGAACCCGAGGTGGTGAAGTCGGGCGACATCGAGATGCTGCAGGACCTGGTGACCGCGGCGGTGAACGAGGCGTCGCGGAAAGTGGATGAGGCGCTGAAATCAAGCCTGGGCGGCATGTTCGGCGGCATGGGCCTGCCGGGAATGTAAGAGTTGTTTTCACCACAGAGGCACAGAGGACACAGAGAGAGCGCGAAAATAGAGGATAGAAGCCGTCCTTTTTCTTTTTTCTCGAACGCGGCGTCCTCATTGGTGAGAATCGTTGGTAAGGCTGATAAGAAAAGATGTTCTGTGTCTCCGTGCCTCTGTGGTGAAGAAATGTGACGCCGGTATACCCTACGTGACGGAGGCCGAGTAGTGTCGAGATTTGCCGAGCCCATGGCTCGACTGATTGAAGAACTGAAGAAGTTGCCCGGCGTAGGCGGCAAGAGCGCGCAACGCTTCGCGTTTTATATCCTGCGATCCAGCGATGAGGACGCGCAGCTGCTCGCCGACGCCATTCGCGAGGTGAAGGCCAGCCTGCACCTGTGCTCCATCTGTAACAACATCACCGACGTCGATCCCTGCACCTACTGCACCAGCGCCACCCGCAACCTGCGGCTGGTCTGCGTGGTCGAGGAACCGACCAACATCGCCGCCATCGAGAAGACGCGACACTATAACGGCGTGTACCACGTGTTGCACGGCGCATTGTCGCCGCTCCATGGCGTAGGTCCAGACCAGTTGCGCATCAACAATCTGGTGAAGCGGGTAGAGGCGGGAGACGTGGACGAACTGATCGTCGCGACCAATCCCACGGTCGAAGGCGAAGCGACGGCGACCTATATCTCGCGATTGTTCAAGTCGTCAGAAGTAAAAGTGACGCGTATCGCGACCGGCGTTCCCGTCGGCAGCGACATCGAGTACGCCGACGAAGTCACCATGCAGAAGGCCATGGAAGGGCGCAGAGAGCTGTAGGAAAGAGCGTTTCACTCTTCGCCTTTCGCGATTCTAGCTCGGGTGCCTAAAGCATTCCGTTGTCATCTCTACTTCTTCGCTGTACGAAGTTTGACGAAATACGCATTCATCGCGTCGCCCCACTCTTTGCCCGCTCCGGCGTCGCCTTTGGCGAAATGCTGAACATGCTCGTTCGCCTCGGGCATCAGCGCAGTGCGCTGGTAAACGACTGCAACACCGGTTTTCTGCGCGCCTTCTTGCGTCACGTGAATGTCGATCAGCACAGCCATGGCGTCGTTCAACACATACGCATACTGAATATGTCCAGCAGCCAGATCCAGCGCCGTATTCATCCACACACTGCTGAACTGCCCATGCTCAACTTTGAACACCATGCCCTTCTGATCGTGCGCGGGCTTGGGGTAGACGAATTGGGGGTTCCAGTCGTGCGACCACTTACGCTCCTCATTCGCGCCAAACAAGGGCGCAACCTGATCGAAGGGCGCATCCACGGTAAAGCTGAATTCCGTGCGCGTATGCAGCGGATGGTCGCGGGAAGCGGCCGGCTCCTGAGCCGCGGCTTTGGCGGACGTGATTACAGCTGAGAACAACATAACGGCGGAGATTGCGAGCTCCCATTTCATCGCTAACGCTCCTTAAGCTTGTGGCTGTCGGTGGCTTTCAGAGTCAGCCCATAGATTTTGCGAAGCTGTTCGATTTCCTTTAAGGTCGCGGGAGAAAACGGTGCCTTACCTTCGAAGGCGTGAAGCACGATGCCCTCCAGCAAGTCGCCAAGCGTTAGGTCTTTTAGCTCTGCCAACCCCTTCAGCACTTTGAGCAGCCGCTTTTCCATGCGGACGCCCGTCTGCACTCGTTCAACCACCACGGCTTGATCATTACGTTCGGCCATGGTACCAATGTACCACAGTACATTGATAATCGAGAAGCATAGACGCGTGCAGACGCAGAAACGCGGCCTCCCTGCGCGGGAAAGGACGGCACCACCCGTCGAGGGTGATCTCCAACGAGCCTGGCGAATTTCAAACAAGCACTGCGATGGAAAAGGGGTACTCGAAGCTCAGTGTGGCGCGGGTTTGTGAACGGTGCTGCCGCTGGTTACTCCCAGGCGGCGAAGCCGGTCGCGCGCCTGCGAGGCTTCGATGGAGCGCGGATAACGGGCGATCAGGCTATTCAGCTCGCGAACGGCGGCATCTCGTTGCCCCAGTTCAAGTAGAGCGTAGCCCTTCTTCAACTGCGCCGCTGCTGCTTTGTTCCCGCCGGGATACTGTTCCAGCACTTTGTCGTAGTCGCGCACTGCGGCTTCGAAATTTCCTTGACGATACTCAATGTCCGCCACATAGAACTGAGCATTGCCCGCCAGATCAGTATTAGAGTAGTACTTCACGTAATCGTTGAATTCCTGCGAAGACAAATCGTACTTTCCGGAGTTGTAATCGCGCAGGGCATTGTTGTACAGAACGTCCGCCGGAGGCGCTTGGGAGGCCGCCGGATTGGCCTCCGTGCCCGGAGCCGCGGGATTGGTCGGAACGCCCGAAGCCGCCATTCCAGGCTGTCCAGCGGCCAGGTTCTGCCCGCCTTGCTGCATGTCGTCAAGCTGCTTGCTTACCTTGGCTAGCCGAGACTTCAACTCGTCTACGGTGTCGTGCAGCGACTGGATCTGCCCCGAGATCTGTTCCATGCGGCCGTTGGTGTCGCTGGCTTGGCCTTGCATCTTCTGTTGCAGGTCGTTAACCGTAGTGCTCATCTTGTTGACACTGTCAGCGCTCTGTTCAACAAGGTTTTTCATTACTCCCATATTCATATCGATGGATTGCTGCAAGCGGGCCACCTGGTCCTGCAGCGATTGAACCTGGGTTTGCAGTTGAATCATGTCCTTGTTCGCGCCGACCGCCGGACTAACCGTTACCAGCATCAACGTCACGACTGCCAGCCAAGTCACATTGTTCTGAAATCGCATAGTGTTGTCCTGTTCACTCTGTTGATCAGACTGCACCAGTGAAAAAGGCATACGAGGTGCAAAGACTATCGTCGGCCAAAGTTGTTAACACACTGGCCGACGGACGCGGGCCCGAAGGCCCGCACCAATCGACCAGCACGGTTGTCAACAACTTCTCGCCACGTTAGCGGCTTGCCACGCTCCTACTTCTGATATACGAAGTGCGCCCGCCGGTTTTGCTGCCAGCACGCCTCGTTGCTCTCCGTGCAGAACGGTTTTTCCTTGCCATAGCTAATCGTCCGTATGCGGTCGGCAGAGATGCCGAGCTGCTCCAAAGCCTGCTTGGCGGAATTGGCCCGATTGTCGCCGAGCGCCAGATTGTACTCGGTCGAACCGCGTTCGTCGCAATGGCCCTCGATGGTGAACTTCATGTTCGGATGCTGCTGCAAGAAACGTGCGTCCGCCTGCAAAACCTGCTGATACTGCGCCGAAACATCATAGCTGTCGTAGTCGTAGAACACATCTTTCATGTTCGACGAGAACAACTGCTCCTCGGTGCCGCTGGAGGTTTGCGGCGGCGGTGGCGGAGGCGCCGAGATCACCGTGATGCGCGCCGTAGCCTCCTGCGTTCCGGAATCATTCTTCGCTACCAGGTGGTAGGTAGTCGACTCAGCCGGTATGACGCTGCGCGAACCGCTGGGATCAACCTTGCCCAATTGATCGATGCTGACGTCGGTGGCGTAATCGGTCTTCCAGGTTAACGTGCTTGCTTGACCCGCTTGAATTGTATTGGGATTGGCTGTCAACGAGGCAGTAGGCGCCGGGGACGGTGGTGGCGGGGGCGGGGGCGGTGGGGCAACTTTCTTCTTACCGCAAGCAGCGATAGCCAGCACCATGGCCAGGGTAACAATAATCCGGATCCATTGACTCCTTGTTAGCTTCAAGTCTCTTCCTCCATCTTTCGGCGAGAGCACTCGCATCAGTTCAAGACAGGGCCGAAATGTGCTCCTTCCGCGCCCATAGGCATGCAGGGCCCAGAACTACTTAAAACTCCAATTCGGCTGAGTGTTCTCCCCAGCCGTCGTCAACTGCCGAACCTCGCTTCCATCCGCCAGCATGGAATAAATTTGCACGCGGCCGGTGCGGCTTGACTGAAATACAATGTGGCGTCCATCGGGTGACCACGACGGAAAATCGTTGCGCCCCTCCGAGTGCGTCAGTTGTGCCCATTGTTTGCTGGCGATGTCCATCACATAGATGTCGCTGGCGCCCGGCGCGCCTGGGCCGTAATGGCGTATCCATGCGAACGTCAAGAACTGGCCATTCGGCGACCATGACGGCGATACTGCATACCCCTGATCGGTTACGCGAACCACGTTCGTACCGTCAGATGCCATGGTGTAGATCTGAGGTAGCCCCGTGCGCCCGCTAACCCAGGCGATCTGAGAGTTAGTTTTCGGGTTCCACGTGGGCGAAACATCCGGACCTTTGCTCTCAGTAAGACGGCGCGTGCTTCCACCTGCGGAGCTGACCGAATAGATTTCGGTATTACCGGTGCGCGATGACGAGAACGCAATCGTCTGTCCATCCGAAGACCATGCGGGCGAATAGTTATCTCCTCCGAAGTGCTGGAAGCTTACGGGACGGCCAAGCTCCAGAGAGTACATCAGGATCTGCCAGCCTTCCTTGGTCACGCCGGAGTAAGCCACGCGCGTGCCGTCGGGCGAGACGTGCGGCGATAGCGCAATGCTTCCCATGTGGGTCAGTTGCTTCTGATTGGCACCGTCGTAGTCCATCTGCCAGATTTCTTTTGAGCCAGTGCGATTGCTGACAAAGTACAACTTGGTTTCGGCAACGCCGGCGACACCGCCGCCCAGGCGAAGGATGATTTCATCGGCGAAGCGGTGCGCGATGAGGCGGGCATTGGCTTCGTTAGCCACCTCGCGGTACTGCTTTCCCAGTACTTGTGGAGACTGTGGATTCTTGGTGTCGTAGAGCCACCCTTGGACATTTAGCGATCCCGCCTGAATTCCGAGATTGCCAAAGGCCAGCATGCTTGCATTCGGCGGCGGAACGCTCCAGTCACCGAGATGCACCTCCTGCGGAGCGCCGGGGACCGCCAGCGGGTAGAAACTCTTCGACACCATGTCGAAGATTCCCGCCGACTGCAGATCGTTCCACAGCGTGACGTTGAAGACGGCTGACAGATTCTGCGTACCCGTATCGGTCGTGACTTGCTTGAAGTCGGGCACCGCGAGACGGACCTTCTCCACTCCGAGCCCGGTACCGGTGCGAATCCAGTCCTGGGCCGACATACCGGCAATGGTAAAGAGGATGAACAAAATTAATAGAATTGCTTTGTATCGTTTCATGCTTTCCGGTTTCCCCAAAAGTTCCTGCGTGGCCGCGCCCAGCGGCATTCCTCACGAGTATCTCGCGACTTGAAGGGGCGCGGCTTCAGCCGTGCCGTAGCTTAGCGTCATTAACAGTGGCTTTTGCCACTGAGGGGCTTCCCTGTTGCGATGAAGCGCCAAATCCTCTCAGGTGGCTGAAGCCCCGAATTTCAATGCACTCGGCGCTGAACAGTCTCCTGAAAGAGTCAAAGGAGCAGGTCTCTCGCGGGCTGAAGCCCCCGAGAGATGAGAAAAATAAAGAGCCTAATGGCGCACCTAAAGGTGCGCCCATTCAAAACGCCTCGTCAAACCGGCTCTTTCAGTAAACTGTGAAGCCGCGTTCCTTCCAAGCTTGCTATCCGAATAACGCAATGCACTACTCGATCCGACCCCTTACCGCTTGTAGTCGAACCAGAACTCGACCGCGACGTACCGCCCTGCGTATTCCGGAGGTAGCGGGCCAAACGTATCGATGCGTTGCAGCGCCCGCATCGCCGACTGATCGAGCGACGGAATACCGCTCGACTGCTCCACCCTTATGTTTTCCGGCTGCCCCGGGCGCGTGATCTCAAAGTAGATGTAAACCCTGCGCGCGGTATCGATGTTGGGGTCCACTTCATACTTCAGCCAGTTTTCCGATACCTTCCGGCGCACTCCATCCACATACCAGCCGAAGCGACTGCCAAAATCTCCGTTGCCTCCAGTAAAGCTGAGCCCGCCTTTGGTTCCGCCCGCCGTGAACGAACCATAAGGGCCACTGACCGGTCCTCCCTGGCCGAACGGAACCTTGTTGTCCTCCACTTTGGCAATCTCTTTCGGTGGTGGCTTCTTCTGCGCAGACTCCTGCGGACCCTTCTTCTTGGCATCGCGCGCGGGAATCGGAATCGCCTTGGGCTCTTCCTTCGGAATTTCCTTTGGCGGCGATTGCGTCAGTCCCTTGGATTCATTTGCCAACACGTTTTGGGTCTGCGTCGGTGGCACAGGTATTGGGATGCTGCTCACCAGGGTTGCACTCATGGCTCCGCCGTTTCCACCGGTGCCTCCCCAACTCTCGCCGCGGCTGCTGGGAATCAAATAGCCGAACAGAGCCAGAGCAAACAGCGCGATATGCAGTGTCACCGAGCCGATCAGAGGGCCGCGAACATTGCCCTCGGTTGGAAAGATGTCAACGTCGGCTGCCATTCTTCTCCAGCGGTTGTGTCACGATGCTTACGTTGGTGATGCCCGACTGCTTCACCGCGTCCATCACGGTGGCGAAGGCGCCGAAGGGCACGTTTTCATCAGCCCGCACGAAAACCGACTGGCCTTCGGGATCACGGATCTTATCGTGGATCCGGGCGCCGATCTGGTTAATGTTGATGGGATCGTTATTCAGGAAGACGCGCTGATCGCGGTCGATAGTAATTACCAGGCGTTCCTCGGTGATTTCTTTGACGGTCTTGGTATGCGGGATGGCGACCTCAATGCCCGACTGCAAGATGGGCGCGGTCACCATGAAGATGATCAGCAGAACCAGCACCACGTCCACCAGAGGAGTGACGTTGATGTCGGCCAGCGACGTTTGGGTGCGGCCACGTGAATTGGTGAACGCCATTACCGCCGCTCCACACTCTCGACCGCGCGAGCGCTACCGGTTTGGGCGCGCTCCACTTCATTGATCAGTTCCAGGGTGAAGTCGTCCATGCGCGCGCCGAACTCGCGAATATGTTGCGTGAACATGTTGTAGGCGATCACTGCGGGAATGGCGGCGAACAATCCGGCCGCGGTTGTGATCAGGGCTTCGGAAATGCCGGGCGCAACGGCACGCAACGTGGCCCCACCGGCGGTCCCGAGACCGTGGAAGGCGTCGATGATGCCCCAGACCGTCCCGAACAGACCGATGAAGGGTGTGACCGCTCCGGTGGTGGCCAGCCAAGGCAAGCGGCTCTCCAAGCGGCTTAACTCTTCCGAAGATGCGATTTGGGTAGCGCGTTGCAAGGCGGGCATCCGAATAGAATACGGCGCCTGCTTGCGCAGTTCCTCATACGCACCCTCGAACACTGCAATCAACGGGCTGGGCTTGAACTGCTCGGCCACGGCGGCAATATCCTGTAGCCGTTCTGACTTGCGGAAGGCGCGCATGAAGCGGTTGCTCTGCACCCGGGCACGCCGGAACAGTCCCCACTTGGAAAAAATAATGGCCCACGATGCGACGCTGAACACCAGCAGAATTAAGAGGACCGCCTTGGCGACGAGACCGCTGGATTCAATAAGACCTGAAATTTCACCGCCGATGGCCGAGGCAAATAAGAAAAAGTGCGCATTCATTGGGCAGAACAGGCTCGACTTTCGTTACTTGGCATTATAAGCATTTAAGGCGTTAGAAGCAGGTTTGTGCAGCGGGGTTCCTTGGTAGTTACGCTATCAGCTATCAGCCGTCGGCTGTCAGCTTGTCCTGCTCGTCGGCCTTTGCTTTTGGCTATTCGCTCTTCGCTTTTAGCCCTTCGCTTTTCGCCCGTTGCTTGAGGCTTTTGGCCGTCGGCCTTTTTGCATGGTAATCCGATACGCACAATATAAGCAGGACCGGTCGTGGGAGGATTTGGCTAAAAGCTAGAAGCTAAGAGCTAAAAGCCAAAAGCGAATAGCCAAAAGCGAATAGCGAAAGGCGAAGAACGAAAGGCGATTTTGCCGACGGCTGATAGCTGTCAGCTGACAGCCGCCTTTCTGCTACACTGCGCTTAACCTTAGACTGTAACGAGTCGAGAACTCACGTGCTGCTGGAACTGCGGGTCGAAAACTACGCGGTCATTGATAACGTCGCCGTGGAGTTCGCGCATGGTCTGAATCTCCTGACCGGCGAAACCGGCGCCGGAAAATCCATCCTGATCGACGCTCTGGCATTACTCCTCGGCGATAAAGCTTCCACTGACAGCATTCGTCATGGTACAGACAAGGCCGTGGTTTCGGCGGTTTTTGAGGCCGAGTCGAAAGCCCTCGACGCCGTGCTGGAGGCGAACGGCCTGGATTCCGCCACTGAAGAGGGGCAACTGATTCTTCGTCGCGAAATCGCGACTGGCGGCAAGGGTCGCGTCTTTGTGAATAACCAGCCGGCGACCGTGACCGTCCTCAAGCAGCTTGCCCCGCATCTGGCCGTGATCCATGCTCAGAACGAGGCCGTGTTGGGGTTCGATGCGGCCTCGCGTCTGGGGCTACTGGATGCTTTCGCCGGAGTTGACACGTCCGCTGTTGCTACTGCCTTCGAAGGCTGGAGCCAAATCCGCCATCGCATTGCTGACTTAGAGCGTGACGAGCACGATCGCCTGCGCCTGCTGGACATGTGGAACTTTCAGCGCAAAGAAATTGCCGACGCGCACGTGCAGCCTGAAGAGGATACCAAGCTCGAGGCTGAGAAGCGGGTACTGGCTAACTCTGAGAAGGTCTTCACCGCGGCGATGGCGGCCTACGACGCGCTCTATGAGAACAACGCATCGGCAGCAGCTTCGATCCGGATCGCGAGCAAACACATTGAGGACCTGTCGCGCTTCGATGAGAAATTCCGTCAGTCCCTGCCCGAGCTTGACTCCGCCCGCATCACCTTGGAAGACATTGGTCAGACTTTGCGCGATTATGCGGAAGGCATCGAGGCTTCCCCTGCTCGGCTCGCCGAAGTTGAAGATCGGTTGGCTCTGCTGGATCGCCTGAAGCGAAAATACGGGCCAACCCTCAACGACGTCATCGCACTCGGCGAGGAACTCGAACGCAAGCTCAACGACATGGAGAACAAGGATGAGGTCCTGCGCGCGTTGAAGATCGAACTGGCGAACTCTGCGGCGAAGTATTTAGAGGTGGCACGCAGCCTTTCGCGCCATCGCTATGAGGCGGCGCGCAAGCTGGAGAAGATGGTCGAGAGCGAGGTCAACGAG
Source organism: uncultured Acidobacteriaceae bacterium (assembly GCA_963721155.1). Lineage (GTDB taxonomy): Bacteria > Acidobacteriota > Terriglobia > Terriglobales > Acidobacteriaceae > Bog-257. The sequence continues at coordinate 589,432 of CAVRID010000018.1, forward strand.
CTGGCCATGAAGGCGCGCTTCAAGGTCGAGGTCAGCGGCGCCGATGAAGAAGGGAACTGGAGCGCCAAGGGATTCGACCAGGTGCAGTACTTGATCTCCGCTAATCCCGGAGAGCCGCTGGGTCCGGTCGAGGAGATCGCGTCAGGGGGCGAGCTGTCGCGGGTGATGCTGGCGCTGAAGACCAGCGTTGAGACGGGAAGCGCCAGCCGCGGTCGACACAATGGCGCGCGTGGAGGTTCCGGGCAGCGGACCCTGGTCTTCGATGAGATTGACAGCGGCATCGGTGGACGTGCGGCCGAAGCGGTGGGCAAGAAACTGAAGCAGCTCGCTCGGACCAAGCAGGTGCTGTGCATCACCCATCTGCCGCAGATCGCGTCGTTCGCCGACCAGCATTACCTCATCGAGAAACGCGAGTCAGGCGGGAGAACGAAGACCTCGGTGCGGGCGCTCGACGCCGAAGAACGCACCCGGGAGATCGCCCGCATGATCAGCGGCGCCAAGCTGACGGATACCTCGCTGAAGCATGCCGAGCAGATGCTGAAGGCGAACCGGTGAGCGCAGGGGTTAGAGGCTAGGGCTCAGGGGTTAGGGATCAGTTGTTGCTGGACGCCTCCGGCGACACCGGGCACCGAGCGAAAGCTATTCCCTCGCCTGACCCTACTTGATCGCCCCTTCTTTTCCCGCCAGCCTGCGCAACAGTCCGATCTGGCCGTTGTGATAGCCCTCGTGATAGTGCAGACGAATCAGCGCATCGGCGACGGAACCGGTCAATGGCGGGCGCCGCAACTGCTCTGGAACAGACTGAGTGAGTGCGTCATCTGACATTGCGGCGAGCGCTGGAACCAGGCGATGCTGCGTGTCGCTCAGGAGGCCGCGAAGCGTTGCGAGATCGGGCACTTTGCTGCCGGCCTGCAGTGGCTCCGATCCGCGACGATAATGAGCGGCTACATCTTCGCCAACCACCGCAGAGCTACCGGCAAGTTTCAGGACCGTGTTCCGGGCAGTGACAATGTGCCCCAGGACCCAGTTCAAACAGTTGCCGGCGCCCGGCGGCTGGACCAGGCTCTCTTCGTTGGTAACGTCCTCAAGGTTGCGTTTGATGGCTCCGTAGCTGAATTCGTACATGTTCGCAATTTCGGTGCCGGTCATGACTGCGCTCTCCTGCCCAAGGATTGTACAGTGCCGACACCCACTGATCGCCGGGCCCAGCCGCAACCCCGTCCTTGTTTCCCGGCACCTCACTGGCGAGGAGATTGAGACTGATTCCCCGTTGGCTGCGAAATTTGCGCCGTAGGGTGCTTAAAATGCGCCATTTCAGGTCGTTACCTTGGTGATTCCGCACTGCTACAATAGAGTTATCAGTGGGGAAAAGTGGGTTTCTACCCGTATACTGGACGCACAAACAATGACTCAAAGTAATGCCAAGACCTTACTTTTATTGAAGCCGCGGGGCTTCTGCGCCGGGGTCGTGCGCGCTATTGATATTGTTCGCATAGCCCTGGAGACCTTTGGAGCGCCGATTTACGTGCGCAAAGAGATTGTCCACAACCGCTATGTGGTGGACGAGTTGAGCGCCAAGGGAGCCATCTTTGTGGACAGTGTTGAGGAGGTTCCGGCGGGCGAGCGCATCATCTACAGCGCTCATGGCGTTGCACCTGAAGTGCGCGAATCCAGCAAACTTCGCGAGTTACGGGTGATTGATGCAACTTGCCCACTGGTAACTAAGGTCCACGTCGAAGCCGTCAAATTTGCGCGGGAGGGCTACTCACTTATCCTGATTGGCCACCGCGATCACGATGAAGTCATTGGCACGCTGGGCGAAGCGCCCGCCGTCACGCAGGTTGTGGACTCACCCGAGGACGTCAACGATCTTCACGTTCCCGACCCCGACCGGGTAGCTTATCTGACACAGACTACCCTGAGCCTTGACGAAACCAGCCACGTCATTGCGGCGCTCAGAAAAAGGTTCCCCAACATTCAGGGGCCGCACGCGCAAGATATTTGCTATGCCACCGAGAACCGTCAGACCGCTGTGAAAGAAGTGGCGGGCGAATGTGATCTTCTCCTGATTGTGGGTTCGGACAACAGCTCCAATTCCAACCGCCTGGTCGAGGTGGCCCGCAATCTAGGCGCGCAATCTCACCTGATCGAGAATTACCGTTCGATCAAACCGGAGTGGCTGGAGAACGTCAATATCGTGGGTTTGACGGCTGGCGCCTCTGCCCCTGAGATCCTGGTGCAGCAGGCCGTGACTTTCCTGGAAGAGCAGGGTTTCACCAATATGCGTGAAATCGAAGTCATGCCGGAGCACGTACGCTTTGGGCTACCCTCCGAGATCGTCGAGGCCATTGGCGCGGCGCCTGCCATGGCGGAGTAGAGAGGGAATGTCAGATTCTTCCGATCGTGCCGAAGTACGCTTCGGCAAAATCGACGACATAAAAAGCCGGGTGGCTGCTGCCATCGACGCTTCGCGGCGATACCTGTTCTCGCTCCAGGACCGCGAAGAGGGCTACTGGTGCGGCGAGCTAGGCGCCGATACCACCCTGGTTTCCGATTACATCCTGTTGCATCGCCTTCTCGGCACCGAAGATCCGGTCCGGACGCAGAAGTGCGCCACCGAGATCCTGAACCGCCAGAATCCTGATGGTGGCTGGCCCATTTACAACGGCGGTCCGTCCAACGTCAGTGCCTCCGTCAAGGGTTATTTCGCACTGAAGATGGCGGGCTACAGCGCCGATCATCCTCAGCTTCGAAAGGCCCGCGAGCGCATCTTGGCTTTAGGTGGAGTGACCGAGGTCAATACCTTCACCAAGATTTATCTCTGCTTCTTGGGCCAATACGATTACGATGCGGTCCCCGCAATTCCTCCGGAGATCGTGCTGTTTCCCAAGTGGTTCTGGTTCAATATCTACGAAATCTCATCCTGGTCGCGCGCCATCCTGGTGCCGCTGTCCATCGCCTACGCCAAGAAGCCTTTCAAGAAGATTCCCTCAGAACAGGGAATTGATGAGCTCTTTGTGGGCGGACGTAACCGCGCCCGGTTACGCTTGCGCTGGGCCAATAAGCTGGTGAGTTGGCGCAATTTCTTCCTGGTGCTCGATCGCATGGTTCACCTCCTGGAGCAGATACATGTTCGTCCGCTGCGTTCGCGCGCTTTGAAGGTTGCGGAGAAGTGGATGCTGGAGCGCATGGAGATGAGCGATGGCCTGGGCGCAATCTATCCCGGCGTCATGAACTCCATCATTGCGCTGCGTTGCCTGGGCTACTCGCTGGACGACCCGCAAGTGATCCGGGCGATGGACGAATTTGAAAAGCTGGGCATTGAGGAAGAGACCACTTTCCGTATGCAGCCGTGCATGTCGCCGGTGTGGGACACGGCTTACGCCGTGTTCGCCCTGGCGGAAAGCGGAGTGGCGGCGAACGATCCGCGCCTGGTGCGGCCCTGCGAGTGGATGTTGCGCAAGCAGGTGACGCGCAAGGGCGACTGGTGCGTGAAGAACCGCAAAGCGGCGCCTGCAGGCTGGTACTTCGAGTTCAATAACGAGTTCTATCCCGACGTGGATGACAGCGCGCAGGTCATGCTGGCGCTCAGCCGGGTGAAGACCAGCAACGAAAGCTATCACAGCAAATCGACGCAGCGCGCCCTGGACTGGATATTGTCCATGCAGTGCAAGAATGGTGGCTGGGCCTCATTCGACAAGAACAACGATCGGATGGTCTTCCAGAACATCCCGTTCGCCGACCACAACGCCATGCTTGATCCACCCACGGTGGATATCACGGGCCGCGTGCTGGAGTGTCTGGCCAGCTATGGCTATTCGCTCAAGGACGAACCCGTGCGGCGCGCTGTCGAGTTCATCAAACGCGAGCAGGCAGTTGACGGCTCATGGTTCGGACGCTGGGGCGTGAACTACATCTACGGAACCATGCTGGTGCTGCGCGGGTTAGAGGCCGTCGGCGTGGACTATCACGAAACGTTCGTACTGCAAGCGGTGGAGTGGCTACGCATGATGCAAAATCCCGATGGCGGTTGGGGAGAGACGTGCGACTCGTACGACGACCCCAACACCAAGGGGGTTGGGCCGAGTACGCCATCGCAGACCGCGTGGGCCGTGATGGGGCTGCTCGCGGCCAATGACACCCGCAACGATTCGCTGCAGCATGGTATCGCGTATCTGCTAAAGACGCAGCGCAAAGATGGTTCGTGGGATGAAGCTTTGTATACCGGGACGGGTTTCCCGCGAGTGTTTTACCTCATGTATTACATGTACCGGCAGTACTTTCCGCTGCTGGCACTGACGACGTACGCGAAGGCTTCAGCGGCCTCGCAAGAGGAGCAGTTGCGCATCGTGCGGAGAAGCAGTAATCAGTAGCCAGATTGCCAGTTGTCAGCAGCGACAAGTCTGGATCGCTGCGCTCGTCGCTCAGGATGACACCCAAAAATAATCGACCGGCCAACAACTACTGGCTACTGACAACTGGCTACTGACAACTGAAAAATGAAAAATGAAAAATGAAATGCTTTGTTACAGGAGCGACCGGATTTCTCGGAAGCCACGTTGCACATCAGCTGCTTTCCCAGGGCGCGGATCTGCGCCTACTGGTGCGTCCTACCAGCCGCGTCGACAACATCGCCGACCTGCCAACAGAGCGCGTTGTGGGCGATCTTCGCGATCTGAAATCGCTGCAGAAGGGGATGTCAGGGTGCGAGTTTGTCTTTCATGTGGCTGCGGACTATCGCCTTTGGGCGCGCAATGGTCAAGAGCTCTACGACTCTAACGTGGAAGGCAGCCGCAACGTGCTCACGGCTGCGAGAGATTCAGGCGTCCGACGGGTTATTTATACCAGCAGCGTTGCCACCATGGGCTTCGGCAACAACGGCCGCCTTACCGACGAGAAAACACCGGTCGCGCTGTCTAACATGATTGGCGATTACAAGCGCAGCAAATTCATGGCGGAACAACTGGCGCTAGAAGCGGGACGCGGTGGACAGAATGTCGTGGTGGTAAATCCGACGACGCCGATCGGCGAGCGCGACATCAAGCCGACGCCTACCGGGCGCATTGTAGTTGACTTCCTGCGGCGCAAGTTTCCGGCCTATGTGGATACGGGACTAAATTTGGTGGACGTTTTGGACTGCGCTCAAGGACACTTGCTGGCAATGGAAAAGGCGGTACCGGGGGAGCGCTATATCCTTGGCAGCGAAAACCTGACGCTGAAGCAGATCCTCGACAAATTAGCTACGATCACGGGTTTCCCCTCGCCAAAGGTGAAGCTGCCTTACGCCGTGGCCTATGCTACCGGCGTGGTCGATACGGTGATAACTGGGAAGATGCTCAAGCGCGAACCGCGGGTCACGCTCGACGCGGTCCGCATGGGGCGCAAGAAAATGTTTATCACTAGCGCGAAGGCCAAGCGCGAGCTGGGTTGGAACCCGGGGCCCGTCGATGGCGCTCTGCGCCGGGCGGTAGAGTGGTTCCAGAAGAACGGCTATGGTGCGTAAGTCGATCGCGATCATCGCCGCGATGCCGATAGAACTCTCGCCCCTTCTGGGAAAGAGACAGCCGCAACTGGTGGACGGAGTCGAGCTGTTCGAATTGCCGGAGGCCGCAGTTGCAGTTGGCGGTATCGGAGAAGCGCGAGCCCGCCACGCCGCGGAAGTGGTGATCGACCAGGCGCAGCCAAAGTTGCTGGTTTCCGCGGGCTTGGCAGGCGCAGTTTCGCCGCAACTCAAGGTGGGTGACGTCGGCCGGATCCGCGAGGTGGTGGATGTCACTACCGGTGAGCGCTACCCGACACCTGGCGGAGACTGGGTGCTGGCGACCTCGCAGGATGTCAGCGATTCGATCGAAAAGCAGGGGATGTCGGCAAAATACGGAGCGGACGTGGTTGACATGGAGGGCGCGGCGGTAGCGCAAGTCGCCAGGGAGCGAGGATTGGAGTTCGCTGCCCTGAAGTCTATTTCCGATGACGCTTCTTTCGTGATGCCGCCTTTGAACCGATTTATCGACGGGAATGGAAGGTTCGACACGCAGCGGTTTCTGGTTTATATCGCTATTCATCCCAAGTGGTGGAGCACGCTGGGAAAAATAAGGCAGAACAGCAAGATCGCCTCTGCGAACCTCTGCCAAGCGGTGGAACATCTAATTGAGGAGTACTCTGGAAGCGTTCACCCGGACAAGGTCTCGCTGGCGTAGCGCACTTAAATTCAGCGATGTCGAGCGCAACTCAACTCGATAGTTCGATTGGTCGGCGGCGCATCCCCGCGACCATGCAGGCGGCTGTCTATCGCGGGGTCAATGACGTCCGGCTCGAAACTGTTCGGGTTCCGAAGATCGGCCCTGGAGAAATCCTGATTCGGGTCCATACCTGCGGCATCTGTGGCACCGATCTCAAGAAGATTGCGACCGGTTCCCATTCCGCCCCGCGGATTTTCGGACATGAAACCACTGGTGTGGTTGCCGCTCTTGGCGAAGATGTTACGGATTTCGAGATCGGCGACCGCGTGATGGTGTTCCATCACATTCCTTGCGGAGAATGCTACTACTGCCGGCATAAGGTCTTTGCCCAATGCCCGATGTACAAGAAAGTCGGCGCCACCGCTGGCTACGAACCCAGCGGTGGCGGTTTTGCCGAATATGTCCGGGTGATGGACTGGATCGTTCGCAAGGGAGTAATTCGTATTCCCGACAGCGTTTCCTTTGAGCAGGCTTCCTTCGTCGAACCTGTAAACACGTGCATGAAAGGTATTGAAACGCTGAGGCTTACGCCAGGGGAGTCGGTGCTGGTAATCGGCCAGGGGCCGATCGGCATCATCTTGGCTGTGCTGGCTCGGCGTTGTGGGGCACGGGTAATAACTTCCGATTTGTTTCCCCAGAGGCATACAATAGCCAAGACGTTCGGCCTGAACGAAAACATCGACGCTTCTACCTCCGACACCGTAAGGGCCATCAAAGAATTGACGGAGGACCGAGGGGCGGATGCGGTCATACTTGCAGTAGCTGGTAACGCTTTAATTCGCACAGCCATGGATGCTGCGCGTCCTGGCGGGCGGGTATTGCTGTTTGCGCAAACTCAGCACGGTGAGGCAACGATTGATCCGGCGGCGGTTTGCGTCGATGAAAAGAGTCTTTTGGGGTCATACAGCGCTTCCGTGGATTTACAGGAAGAATCGGCGCGATTTGTATTAAACGGCGAAATTGAGTTGGAACGGCTTATCAGTCACCGTTTTCCGCTTGCCGAGTCGGTTGAAGCGCTGGATCTGGCTGCCCATCCCCAACCGGACTCCATGAAGGTAGTTATTCAGCCGGGCAGCTTATGGAAGGACCAATAAGTGAACGGACACATGACAGCGGCGGTCCTCTATGGCAAAGAGGACGTCAAGATCGAGCAGGTGCCGATTCCCACGTTGAGTGAAGGGGAAGTGCTGGTCAAAGTGCAAGTGGCACTGACCTGCGGCACCGATCTCAAGGTGTATCAGCGCGGCTATCACGCCCGCATGATTGTGCCTCCGGCCCTATTTGGCCATGAATTAGCGGGTGTGATCGAAGAAGTTGGGCCCAATGTCAGGGGTTTCCGCAAAGGCATGCGGGTGGTGGCGCTGAACTCCGCGCCCTGTGGCACCTGCTTTTATTGCTCAAAGCACCAGGAAAATCTCTGCTCAGACCTCCTGTTCAACAACGGCGCCTATGCCGAGTACATTCGCATTCCGCGTCGCATCGTTGAAACCAACATGCTGGCCATTCCAAGGCATGTCAGCTTCGAAGAGGCAGCGATGGTCGAGCCGCTGGCGTGCGTTTTGCGCGGTTTACACGAGACCAAGTTGGAAATTGGTGACTCGGTGGCCGTGATCGGTGCCGGCCCGATTGGATTGATGTTCGTGCAGGTAGCGAAGCTGACCGGCTGCAATGTGATCTCGGTTGTGAAGCGTGAATCGCAAGTCAGTGGAGCTCGGCGCGTTGGTGCGGACAGCACGGTGCAGATCACGTCGGTGGATGATCCCGTAAAGGCGGTACGCAAGCTAACTCCCGAAGGACGCGGTTGCGATGTGGTGATTGAAGCGGTAGGCCGTCCCCAAGCGTGGGAGTGGACCATCGATATGGTGCGTAAAGGCGGCACCGTCAACTTCTTCGGTGGTTGCGCCAGTGGAACCACGGTAGCGTTGGATACGCAGCGCCTCCACTATAACGAGCTAACGCTGAAGGCCACATTCCATCACACGCCAGAGACTGTGCGTAAAGCGTTCTCCCTGATTTGCGAGAACAAAATCAAGGGGACCGACTACATCACCGGAGAAGCGCCGCTCTCGCGCTTGCAGCAGGTCCTGCGGCACATGCTCAATCGTAACGGCGACATCAAGACGGCCATTATTCCGGGAACGTAAAGCAGGGATTCAGGGGCTAGGGCTCAGTCGTGGCTAGGAACTGTGATTTTGATCCGACTATGGTTTGGAAGGGGCGTGCCTTCAGGCACGCCTTCCCAAGTACTTTAGTTTTGTGATCGCGAGCCGACTTCGTCGGCGAGCGATCCGCCGTTCGACGGCTCGCCGTGAAATGGCTGCACTCCGGCCTTACCCGGTACAATTCTTTCAGGATGCTTCCTGTCCCCACCGATAATCGTGTTCTTCCAGGTTGGCAGTCGCTGCCCCCAGAGTATGCCATTCCCGAGTGCGCACCCTCGCTGCAAGAGGCGCAGCAATATTGTTCGCGGTTGGCGCACTCTCACTATGAGAATTTTTCCGTCGTAACTTGGTTCCTGCCCAAACATCTGCATCAGCATTTCTACAACGTCTACGCCTATTGCCGGATTTCGGACGACTTGGGCGACGAAGTGGGTGACGCACAACAATCGCTGGCGTTGATGGACGAGTGGGAGTCGGAGCTAAACGCGACCTATCTAAGCCTGGTTGAGCCTCCGTTGAAGGATCTGCGACATGACGCCGAGACGCTGCATGCTCAAGCCGCTATGCCGAACCGAATAGGCCCCCGTCACCCCGTATTTGTCGCTCTGCGCGAGACCATCCGCGAATGCGACATTCCCCGGGAGCCGTTCGCTGATCTGCTCACGGCATTTCGCCAGGACCAGACGACTCCCCGATATTCAACATTCGACGATGTATTGGGCTACTGTCGCTATTCGGCAAACCCAGTGGGACGCTTGGTTCTGTATGTGTGCCGCTACCGTGATGCCGAGCGACAGAGGCTCTCCGACTACACCTGCACCGCCCTGCAATTGGCAAATTTCTGGCAGGACGTTGCGGTGGACTATGCCAAGGGGCGCATCTATCTTCCTCTGGAAGATATGGCGAAGTATGGCGTGAGTGAAGCCGACATCGCCGAGCGCAACGCCACACCGCAATTTCTGGAGATGATGAAGTTTGAAGTCGCCCGCGCGCGTGAATGGTTTCACATGGGTCTGCCGCTGGCAAAGACAGTGGATAAACATCTGGCGCTGGACATTGAACTGTTCAGCCGCGGCGGCCTGGAAATCCTGAACGCGATCGAGCGCCAGAGCTACGACGTGCTGACACGGCGGCCGGTCATTTCCAGGCCGCGCAAGCTGTGGTTGCTGGCGCGGGTGGCCCTGGGAAAGCTGTTGTGAACAAGCACCCGCTACAGTTGCGGGCCGCCTACGGAGTTTGTCGCCACATCGCACGCTCTGCCGCCAAGAACTTCTACTACGGGTTCCTGGTTCTACCTGCTCCCAAGCGCAATGCGCTATCAGCTGTGTATGCCTTCATGCGTCACGCCGACGACATCTCTGATGATCCATCCATCCCGGCGGAACAACGCCGCGAGAAGCTGGAAGAATGGATCAATGCACTGCGTCGCGTTGTCGGCGGCGAGCCGACTGACGATCCGGTTTTATTTGCTTTGGCGGATTCGCAGAAGTCCTACAACATCCCGATCGAGTTGCTGGAGAAATTGGTGTACGGCACTGCCATGGACTTGCCTCGGCTAGGTGCCGCTGCGAAACCATTGACGGGGACAGCAATTGCGCCACTTCAGTACGACACCTTCGATCAGCTTTACGATTACTGTTATCACGTGGCGTCGGTGGTTGGCTTGATCTGCATTCGCATCTTCGGCTATCGGGACCCGCGTGCTGAAAAGTTGGCGGAGCAAACCGGAGTTGCCTTCCAGCTCACCAACATCATTCGTGACGTGAAGGAAGACGCCGAGATGGGGCGCGTGTACCTGCCGCGGGAAGATCTGGCGCGCTTCGGAGTCGAGGCGCATTCGTTAACTAATGGCACGGCATCCGTAACCTTGCGTCCGGTACTGGAGTTTGAAGCTCAGCGCGCCCGTGAGTTCTACCGTGCAGCCGACGAACTTCTGCCGCTGGTGGACGAAGAGAGCCAGCCGGCGTTGTGGACGCTGGTTGAGATCTATCGTCGGCTGCTGAAGAGAATCGCAGCACACAACTACGACGTATTCTCGGAGCGGGTGCGGTTGAGCACTGCGGAAAAGCTGGCTGTGTTGAGCAAAGGATTCTGGAAGCGCCTGACATGAGCGCCGAGTCAAAGCCGCGGCGTTCATCAGTGGCCATTGTCGGTGGCGGTCTCGCAGGTCTCGCCGCGGGAAGCGCTCTGGCTGATGCTGGGTATCGAGTTGAATTGTTCGAGCGGCGTCCCTACCTGGGTGGGCGCGCCTCCTCCTACGAATTGCCGGGGACCGGCGAGGTAGTCGACAACTGCCAACACGTTCTGCTGGGCTGTTGTACCAACCTGATCGATTTCTATCGCCGACTCGGCGTGGAACAACAGATCCGCTGGTACAACGAGCTCACGTTCATTCTTCCGGGTGGTTGCTCCTCGACGTTGAAGGCCGGCGCCCTGCCGCCACCCTTTCACGCCGCACCATCGTTCCTCGACTCTGCCGTGCTCGATCTCAAAGACAAATTGGCCATCGCCCGGGCGATGATGGCGTTTGTCCCCAGATTCCACGGGGATAACGGCGAAAATTTTCTGGCGTGGCTGTTGCGTCACGGCCAAACGCAGAGGGCGATTAACCGCTTCTGGATGCCGGTACTGGTCAGCGCGCTCAACGAAGAGCTGGATCGGATATCCGTTCGCTACGCTGCGCAAGTTTTTCGCGAATCGTTTCTGAAGTCCGCCGAAGCGGGACGCATGGGGGTCCCGTCTGTCCCTCTTTCGCAGCTTTACGGGACAGCGGCAGCGTACATCGAGGCGCGCGGAGGAAAAGTGCATACGCGGGCTGCCGTGGATTCGGTTCGCGCCGACGCCGATGGCGTTCAACTTTGCATTGGCGGCGAAGACGTGCGAGCAGACTACGCGATTCTAGCGACACCCTTCAACGGCGTGGAAAAGGTGCTGCCGGATGTTCCAGAACTAGCCTTGCTGCGAGGTGAGCTGCGCCACTTTGCGTCGTCTCCGATCACAGGGATTCATCTTTGGTTCGACCGTGAGATCACGCCTTTAGAGCACGCGGTGCTGCTGGAGCGCACCATTCAGTGGATGTTCCAGAAGTCGAAGATATTGGCGACACGGAAGGACTCGGCGCAGAGCGGGAGCTATCTGGAGCTGGTGGTGAGCGCGTCGAAAACGCTGGTCGCTAAGTCGCGCGGTGAGATCATCGAGATGGCCGTCAGAGAACTAACCGAATTCTTTCCAGCAGCACGCGAGGCGAAGCTCACGAAGGCGACCGTGATCAAAGAAGTCCACGCGACGTTCTCGCCCACTCCCGGCAGCGACGCGTTCCGTCCTTCGCACCTCAGTCCTTGGCCGAGGCTGTTCCTTGCGGGAGATTGGACTGCCACTGGATGGCCGTCGACCATGGAAGGCGCAGTGCGCAGCGGCTACGGCGCTGCGGAAGCGTTGACGAATGCGGCGAGCGATGCCAACAGATTTCTCGTGCCCGATTTGTCGGGTAAGGGATTGATGCGGCTGTTTGGATGACCTCCTTCACCACACCTTGCACACCTTATCTGCTGCCTTCACCATCGGCTGACCCGGTTTACACGAGAAGGCCGTGCCGAACTCCGGAATATTCACCACCACGCCATTGATGCGGTACTTTGCCGGAGAATGCGGATCGGTGATGGCGCGCGCCCGCAGATCTTCGGGCCGATCGTTCGCACATGCCCATTGCGCGAAGCCCACAAAGAACCGCTGGTCCGGAGTCAACCCGTCCTGAGTTGTCAGTTCCTTGCCCTTGTCAGCGTCCTTCCACGCAATGTAGGCCAAAATGGTGCCGCCCAGGTCGGCGACATCCTCGCCTTCCGTCAGCTTCGAGTTGATGTGGATGTCGTCCACTACGACGTATTTCGCATACTGGTCCACCACGCAATCGGCGTGCTTAAGAAACTGCGCAGCGTCCTGGGTTGTCCACCAATCCTTCAGATTGCCCTTGGCATCGAACTGACGGCCTTCGTCGTCGAAGCCATGGGTCAGCTCGTGGCCAATGGTGGAGCCCGTGTTGCCATAGTTGGGAGCATCGTCCAACTTGGCGTCGTAGAGCGGCGGCTGCAGCACGCCGGCAGGGAAGTTGATGTCATTCATCTGCGGGTTGAAGTAAGCGTTCACGGTCGGCGGGGTCATGTCCCACTCTGTACGATCCACGGGCTTGCCCACCTTGTTAAATTCGCGATGGTTCTCGAACTCTTCGGCCCGCTCGGCGTTGCCGTAGAAATCATCCCGCTGGATCACGACCGAGCTATAGTCGCGCCACTTATCGGGATAGCCGATCTTGTTGCGAATCGCGTGCAACTTGTTCAGCGCCTGCTGTTTGGTCGCCGGACTCATCCAATCCAACTGCTGAATGCGCACCGCCATGGCGTCTTCAATCTCCTTGGTCATGTCCAAAGTGGCGGCCTTCAGTTCGGGCGGGAAGGTTTTGCGTACATACGCTTGTCCCAGCGCTTCTCCCAACTGCCGGTCCACATACTGCACGCAGCGCTTCCAGCGAGGCTGCAGCTCTTTTGCTCCACGTAAGTACTGACGGTAGAACTCGAAGTTCTCGTTAACAAATGCGGACGAGAGGAACGGTGCGCGGGAATTCGCAATATGAAAACGTAGATAGCTTTTCCAATCGTCGAGCGAAATGGAATTCAACTGCGCGTTCAGTTCCTTCAAGAATGCCGGCGACTCGACGTTCAGAATCTCGAATGTGGGAACCTGTGACGTAGAAAAGTACGTGGTCCAATCGAAGTTGGGAGCGAGCGTGTTCAATTCTGCCGTCTTCATCTTATGCTTCACTTTGTAAGGATCGCGCCGGTCCACTCGCGTCAACGAAGCTTTCGCCAAGCCGGTCTCGATGCGCATCACCGTATCGGCTTCTTTCTTAGCCGTGGCAGGTGAATCGCCGAGCAATTCAAACATCTTCTGCACGTGCTGCAGATAGCGCGCGCGAATTTCTTTCGACTTGGCATCGTCCTTGGTGTAGTAGTCGCGATCCGGAAGCCCCAGGCCGCCTTGATCTACGGCGACAATCATGGCATCGGAGTTATCGGGATCCTGCTGCGAGCCGCTGTCGAAGAGCAGGGAATCGCCAGCTAGATGCAGGCTTGCGACTATCGGCGCGAGATCGCGGACATTTTTGACCGCTTGCACCTGGTCGAGCGCACCCTGCATTGGTTTTGCGCCAAGCTTTTCTATGGCGGGCTCATCCATGCAAGCGGCGTAGTAATCGCCGATCTTCTGGGTAACGGCGTCAGGATTCTTTGCCGTGGAGGCTTGATCGAGAATACCCCGCAAGTACGTGAGGTTATCCTCGTACAGCTTTGAATAAACGTCCCACCGAACTTGATCGGCCGGAATAGGATTTTTCTGCTCCCAGCCGCCGCAGGAATAGTGGTAGAAGTCCACGCAGGGATCAACTGTGCGATCCATCGCGGAGACGTCGAGGCTGGGGATGTAGGGCAAGGTGGGCTCACTTGTGGCTTGGGTTGCAATGGCAGCATTACCGGAACTGGTTTGCGGCGATGCGCTCTGCCCCGCAGGTTGCCCAGCCAGAATTGTGGTAGCCACGAGAGAGAAAGAAAGCAGGAAGAGTTTATAGCGCAAGGAAATTCCTCCGAACAAGAAGAGAAAGAATAGCAGAGGGATAACGCCGATACGGAAAAATGTCGCGGCTCAGCCGTTGGTCAGCGTGCAGTTCACAACTAGTTGTCATGCCCTCATCAGGCTTTATCTCATGTTCAACTCTTCCGCAAAGGCAACTCACAATTTCGAACTCGGAATCCGCTGGTCACTACGCAGGTTGGGGCAGGTCTCTTCGGTGATCTAGATTCGCGTTCAATATCGGCAGCCACGATTGCTGAGCTGCCATTCCCACTTTGAACCTCGGACAGTCCAATATGCCGCCTCTCGTGGCGAACGGTATCGCAGGTTGCTGTGTCCTATGAGAAAATCGGATGGCACAGAGCCGCGCCTGAAGGGCTCAGATCAGAAAAAGCTTGCATTTGAGAACCGGTGAATTACCCTGCTTGATAACAGGAACCGCTTTCGTCGTTCGACGCAGTTGCTCGTTGCCCGGACGTTGCCGTCGAGTTACGCTGCACCCAAGTTGGACGTCTCTCGGGAGGGGCTTCCAAAAACCAGCTTCAGAACAGATTAAGGAGTTGCATGAAAGGGTCTAAGCCTTTTCCGGTCATAGCCTTATTATTCCTTTGTGCTTACGTCGTACTGATGAGCGCATGCGGCTCGTCGCACCCGAAGAATCCCCCCGGGGCGTTAAACATCGCCAACAAGACAGTGCCCGATGGGGTGGTGCAGTCTGCATACAACACCACGCTCGTTCCTTCGGGAGGACTTGCACCCTACACCTGGACGCTCACAGGGGGCGCTTTGCCTGGTGGATTGACCCTAAGCAGCGGCGGAGTGATCAGCGGTACCCCTTCCGTCAGCGACCTAGGTTCAGGGGGTGCCGCCAAGAAATATAGCTTCACCGTGAAAGTGACGGATTCGCAGACCCCTACCGCCGCATATCAGACCGGCAGCTTCTCCATCACCATCAATCCACTTCCAGTCGTGACCTCTACCACACTGCCTGCTGGAACCATAGGGTTGGCCTACCAGACGACTCTGACGAACTCGGGGGGACTTGCTCCGTTTACCTGGTCCTGCGCACCGCCCGAGAAATCGGACTGTAGCGATGTCTTACCTCCGGGTTTGACTTTGACTTCGAGTCACAGCGACAATTTCCGGCACTCCCACCGGACCGGCACAATCCTACCCGTTCACCATTCAGGTGACCGACGCAGACTCCAACACGGCTACGGCTGCGGTTAGCATTACGATCACGGGAAAGTTACAGGGAACCTTTGCCTTCTCCTTCAACGGCTTCGACAATGGGCAACCGTTCTACACGGCTGGGAGCTTCAGCGGCGATGGCGCCGGCAACCTTACCGGCGTTCTCGACCAGAACGGTGCCAACCCGAGCGACGTCGCCTCGAACGCTCCCTTCACCGGCGCGTATACCGTTGGCACGAACAATCTCGGCACCATGACTCTCACCATCCCAGCCCTGAACGTCACCTACAGCTACAGCTTGGCTGTACCGATAAAGGGCGATTTGAAGTTTATTCTGGCCGATCCAAATCACCCACAAGTTTATGGTTCCGGCGTTATCAAGGCCCAGAGCATTCCCAAGAATACGGGTTCGTCGCCTTTCTCTCTGATGGCTGGTAAGTGGGCGATGGGGTTCTTTGGGGTCGACCCCTCAGACAAGCGCTCGGCGGGTGCAGGCTTCTTCAAGCTCGATGCGTTGGGAAACCTGACCAGCGGTATTGAAGACACCAACGATAACGGAACCGTGCAAAGCCAGGTGCCGTTCACCGGTTTGTGGGTAGCCGATGCGGACTTCGCTACCACCGGCCGCGGGACAGCAACCCTGAACGTTGGTACAAACACCCTTCACTACGCTTTCTACACAGTGAATCCTACCAGCGAAGTGATTGAAGTGCAGACCGACATGGGGGCTTCTCTGAGTCTAGTCTCCGCCCTCAAACAATTCGGATCAGCGGTCAATGGCAACTTCAGCAACGCTAGTTTGAACGGCTCCGCAGTAATGGAACTCAATGGAGTCTCAAATAGCGCGCCGGACGAGCAGTTGGGGGTGAGCACCTTTGATGGCAACGGTAACATCACCCTATTCCAAACGGATGAAAACAACGGTGGGACCCTTACAGAAAATAGTTTCACAGGAGCCTACACCGTAGACCCAAATACAGGACGGGTCACGGTGACTGGCATCGGCGGCAGCCAACCGGTGTGGTACCTCGCGGGTGTGGACAGCGGGTTTGTAATCGGAACCGATAGTGCAACAACGGAGGGATCCTTCGAGCCCCAGACTAATGGACCCTTCAGCCTTGCATCCTTTCTGGTGGCTTACGCCGGCGGGACCATCCAGCCAGTCCTGCCAAGCATAACCAACGAAGTGGATTCGACCACGATACCCCCACCTGGTGGAACCCTGGTGGTGGCTAACGAGACCAGTGGACCGGGCGGGGTTCAGATGAATCCGTCGTTGAAGTCGAAGTATGCACTGGGGGACGATCCCAATCACACTGGAATGAATACAACCGGCAAAATTCTCCTCACAGCGGTTGGAAGTGCTCCAACGAATTCCTGCATGTGCACGGCGATCGTCTACATGATCACCGGACCGCCGCCGCCCGCAAAGCCTGGGGCACTGATAGACCGGTCGGGTAATAAGTGGGCATCGATTAATGTCGCTATTCCGAATGGCCCGCAAATCAATGCACCGGATCCGGATCCAAGATTGACGGTGGTGCAGAGCACAGCGCCAGCGCCCCCTCCCACTCACTAGAGAATGGCCGGTGCTCGCGTAGGGGTACCGGCCAGTTCCACTTCCGTGGCGGAAGAGAAGCTTCTTGGGTAGCATCTCTCGGCGAGCGGTGCTTTGCCTGAACATGCTATGAAGACTACCTCTTTTTGGCTAGGAGGTATGCGGCTTAACACCCATCGAAACAACAGCTCGCAAACCCTGAAATCGAGGTATACTCTCCCAAGCAAGCTTCGGGTTGAAGTCCCCCTACACCCCATACTTACTCACTAGGGCGGCCTTGAGGAAGGCAGAGATGGCCGGGGAGAGAGAAGGCGCAGCGCGTCGAGCGCAAGACGGGATAGCCGTGTCCAGCGGTGAAAGTTCAGGGGCGACTCCCGAGCCAGCCCTTGGTTCCGAGGGGATGACTTCGCCTGGCGTCAGTAATGCTGATGTTACGTTGCCGGGTGTCGGTAACCTGCCGAGATCGCCAAAGCCGACCGTGTCATCGTCAGTTCCTAAGAGCGATCCCTCCAATGCTCCAACTATTGCTCCCGGCAGTTCAGGGAGCGATAGCCAATCTCCCCATCCCATCTTCTCGCACATCGGCGCAACCGTATTTCATGAAGGCGACATACTGGGAGGCCGTTACGAAATCCAGAAGATGCTCGGCATGGGCGGCATGGGCGCTGTTTACAAAGCCCGGGACATGGAAGTCGAGCGCGTCGTCGGCCTCAAGGTAATTCGCCCAGACCTCGCCGGTAATCCTGCCATCCTCGCTCGTTTCAAGCAGGAGTTAGTGCTTGCTCGCCAAGTCACTCACAAGAACATCATTCGGATTTACGATCTGAATGAAGCCGACGGCGTGAAGTTCATCACCATGGAGTTCATCGAAGGTGAGGACTTGCGCTCAATTCTCACCCGCGACGGCAAAATGCCACCCGAGGACGCAGTCGGCATTATTTTGCAGGTCTGCGCCGGCTTGCAGGCAGCCCATGGCGAGGGCGTCATCCATCGCGATCTAAAGCCCAGCAATATCATGCGTGACCCATTCGGCCGCGTCGTCATCATGGACTTCGGCTTGGCGCGGACGGTGCAAGGCGACGGCATGACCCAAACCGGCATGATGGTCGGAACCATGGAGTACATGTCGCCCGAGCAGGCGATGGGGAAGGAGTTGGATGCACGTTCGGACCAGTTTGCCGTAGGGCTCATCTTCTATGAAATGTTGAGCGGCTTTGTCCCCTTCCATGCAGAGAGCGCCATTGCCAGCCTGGTGAAACGCACGCAGGAGCCGGCGGTTCCACTGGTGGATGTGGATACGTCAATCCCGCCCGTATTGAGTAGTGTGGTCAGCAAGTGTCTGGAACGCGATCCCAATGCGCGCTTCGCCTCTCTCCAGCAGTTGATCGACGAGCTTGAAATCTGGCAAGGCAAGAAGTCGCGCTCGGGTCAATCGGTATTGGCGTCTTATGTCGCTCCCAGCACTATTCCGGTCAAGCAAGCTCCTCGGAAGTGGATTGCGATCGGGATTACCGCGGCTGTACTGGCTGTCGGTACGGGTGTCGGTATTCGCTATGCCAGCCGCCATGGATCAGGCCTCAGTGCGGCGGTGCAGGGGCCGGTTACGTCGGTGGCAATTATTCCGTTTTATAACGGCACCGGAGACTCCAGCCTGAACTGGATGGGAGCCAGCTTGGCGGAGACCTTGAGTTCCGACATAGGCCAGTCTGCCCATCTCCGGTCGGTTTCTCCTACGCGCTTGCAACAGGTATTGAACGACCTGCACATCTCACCGCAGTCTCAGCTAGACATATCGACGCTGAAGCGCGTTGCCGACTTTACTGGCGCCGATACTGTGGTCTTTGGGCAATATCAGAAATTCGGAGAACAGATTCGCATCAATTCGACCGTCCTCGATCTCAAGCAGGATCGCCGGATGGAGATCCAGACCGACGCCGCCAGCGAGAAAGATCTCCTTGCCTCCCTCGATAAGCTGGCCGACGACGTTCGCCAGAAGCTGGCGGCAACGCCGGAAATCCTGAAAGAGCTGCAAGCCCATTCGCAGCGTGTCCCCACGAAATCGGTACCTGCACTGCGGGCATATAACGAAGGACTGGCACTAACGCGCGCGGGAAACAATACCAAGGCGGTTACAAAGTTCGAAGAGGCCACTGCCGACGACCCCAACTTTGCCATGGCGTTTTCGCAATTGGCACAGACCTACGCCAACCTGGGCTACGACGACAAGGCAGAGCAAGCATCGCGGCAGGCGGTATCGCTGAGCGACAACCTGTCCGCGCAGGACCGCTACCTGATCGAGGCCAATCACGCCAGCATCGTGCATGATACGGCAAAAGCGATTGCCGCCTATGAGAACCTTACCAAAGTAAATCCTGACGATATCGACGCCCAGTTTGCTCTAGCCAAGCTGTATGAAAATGCCAGTAATTTCGATGCCGCCAAGAAGCGACTCGCCCTGGTGTTGGCCGCCGATCCCAAAAACGTCAATGCATTGCTCGCCAGCGGCCGGGTAGATATCCTGGCGGGCGATCCGCAATCAGCCCTCGATCCCCTCAACAAAGCCCTAAGTTTGGCGATCCAATTTGATAGTCAGGAACAAAAGGGCGACGTCTTGGCGGCCATGGGCGTCGCCTATCAAGACCTCGCCAAGCTCGACGACGCCATGCGCAATTATCAGCAGGCGCTGGAAATTAGAAAGAAAGTGGGCAATCAGAGTGGAGTTGCGAAGACCTTAGGACAAATAGCTCAGGTGCAGGACGCGCAGGGCGACTTCAATGCCGCGCTTGGCCAGCTACAAAGAAGCAATCGAAGTTGACCGCAAGATCGGCGACAAGGGTGGGTTGGCCCTGAACTTGATGAATCTGGGCACGCTCTATCACGATCACGGAAAATACAACGAGGCTCTTAGCTTCACTGGCCAGGCGCTGGAGCTCTACCGTGATACTGGAGACGAACTAAATCAGGCCCAGTCCTTGAACAACATCGGAAGCTCACATGCTTATAAGGGCGAATACCAGGACGCTCTCACTTATTTTCAGCAAGCGTACGAGATCCGCGACCGGCTGAAGCTGCGCGATGATGCCATCGAGTCGCTGCACAACTTGGCAGAAACCAACGTGAAACTCGGCCAGTATGACGTAGCACTATCGCAATACCTGAAGGCGCTGGAAGCCCGTCGTAGCGCCAACGACAAGTCGGGAGCGGCAGCTGAGTCGAGTAGCATGGGCGCGCTTTTCGCCACTCAAGGAAAGTATGGCCAGGCGGTAGGCGCGCTTCAGGATGCGGTCCAGGGGTTCCAGCAAATTAATGACCGCACCTGGTTGATGGCGGAAGCCCAGTCTCGTTACGGCGATGTCTTGTCGTCCGTTGGAAGGGAAGATGAAGGGCAGAAATACATCGACGACGCGCTGAAGCTGGCGACTGAGTTGAAGAATGATACCGTAATTGTCGAGGCGCTGAACGCATTGGGCAATAGCTACTTCTACGGTGGCGATTACACATCTGCGAGACAGCAATATGATCGTGCCTTACAGACCGCCAACAAGGCTGCGTTGCGGGAACAGATCGTGTTCACCAAGCTGAACCTTGCCAAGGTTGATGTCGCGCAAGGACGCTTTCAGGTAGCTGCCCCGGTGCTGAAGAAGCTCATACAGGATGCCGATTCTATGGGACTGAAAGCTCAATCGGTGGAGGCTTCTGTCTATCTCGGAGAGGCATTATTGGCGACTAACCAAGTAGACGCTGCGACGCGGGAACTAGACACCGCGCTCGGCAGGGCAGAAAAACTGGGCTTGCGTGTGGAACAGGCTCGTGCGCAGTTCCTTCTCGGTAGCGCCAGCGCTCACAGCGGCAAGCCCCAGGAAGCCGTTTCTCATTATCGCCAAACCGTGGCGATCATGGAATCGATCAGCAAAGAAGAGGGCGCCACTCGAGTATTGGAGCGCGCCGACCTCAGAGACATGTACCGCGACGCCGCCAAATCCTATCAGGGTGGCACCTAGGAATAGCTCATAAGAAAAGCCCCGGGCAGCGCCGAGGCTCTTCTTCCAACACATTGTCCGACGGATTATTGCTTGTTCCGTTGGAATGTGGCCACGATGTCGGAGAAGCCTCTGCCTTTCCCTGACATTGTGCCGTCGATCGGATTCTGTGTGTACGACGAGAAGATGCTTATCCAGTTGTTCGATCCAATCGGGTCTGCCTCAAGGAAATCGGCATTGGTGGGGGTAACCGGATCCGAGGTGTAAAAGCTCGAATCGATGTCGATCGTTGGCTGCTGCTCCGAAGGACACACATCCGACCCGGTAACCGGATCGTGGCAGGTCACCGAGTAAACGATACAATTTCCACCCGTTCCGAGATACGTAATGCAGGCCTCGTTGGCGAACTGCGTTCCCAACAAGCGTTGCTGGAAGAAAGTAACCGGATTGGTCGGCGTCGCCAGCACGGTCATCGTGGTCTGATCAGGGTTCATAAATCCGGTTGGATAGGTGACGTCCATCTCGTGACCGCCAAACGGGAACATGGTTGGCGTTCCTCCGTTCTGGATCGTCTTAGTAATTACGGTGGGAGTATGCGGCGTGAATTCCCACGCCAGGATGTCCTGCGCCGTCCCCCGAGCCGGCTGCGAGGCGGTAAAGCCTACCCATGCTGCGCCATTGTTTAGCGACAATGCATTAATGTTGAAGTTCTGCACTAGAACCGTCGGCTGTACTCCCGGCATGGGCTCGTGCGTCGATGGGTCGATGTGATCGAGCCAAATTGCCAGCGTTCCTGTTCCTTGGTGTCCCGTGGGTGGCGTGTACTCAATCACCACTTGGTGCACTGGGCCATCACTGCATGAAGTTCCTGTGCAGGTGCCACCCATGGGAGGAACCATGTCGATTGCGCCCGAGTACAAACAATTCGGCACGTCGGAGTGGAGCCCGATGGTATAGCTCCCAGATTGATGTACAGGAGTATTTGTGTTCACTCCGCAGCTCTGTACCGCGATGTGGCTAGAATTCGGATCCCAGGCGTCCTGATGAATATCGAACTCCACCGCCAGATTGTTATTGATGCCGGCATAACCCATTGCCCCGGCCTGGTTCGGATAGTGGGTGTTGCCGCCCGCCCCCAAGGCTGTGAGACCGGCGCCGGTGGCTCCATACGTTGGGTCGGTAGCGGTGGAATTCTGAATGATGAACGCCAGCCCGTCTCCGGGATTGCAGCAAGCAGTCGGATTGTGGATCTGGAATTCAAACCACGTGGTGAAGCCGTTGGTCAAGGGCTGTTGGATGTTGAAATAAGCCGTCCCGGCTGGCGGTCTGATGTTAAAGGGAACGAAGCCATCCGTCAGGCGAAGCACCTTCTGCGATTGCCACGTAGCCTGATGAGAACTGCCATTGAATTGCAAATTGTTGACCGACGAAAAATCCTCAAATCTGATCTGCTGGGCTGTAGCTAATGTTCCAACCAACATCACCAGGGCGGAGAGAACTGCAAACATCGGGAGCTTGATGCCACATCGCATGTGTAGACTTCTTTCCTACGCCGGTTTGGGCGCATTGGGGGTCTGCCCGACAACGAGCGGGCACTCTGATGGGGACTCCTATCGCGCGTTGCGAAGGATGATTGCCGCAATTTTGCTGCGCTGAAGATGGAATGTCAAGCTATTCCAAAAGAAATTGTGGTTACGGAATGCTGAATTGGAAAACGAGTTTCCGGCTTTCACGCTAAGGTGGTTCCCATGAGCTACACCTTCAGGGCAGCAAATGTTCGAGACATTTCCACTTTGGGACTAGCTAAAATCGCAGCCAGACAAGCGCCTCTCCTTGTCGCCCATCGCCCACGGGGCGGCAATTATGCTTGCTGACTGGTCCACAGGCACAGTTTATGTGACACAATGTCGCGGTTTCATGTATGATGATAGTGCGTATGTACGAGCGGCGCGTCTAGCAGCCATCCCTCCCTTCTGTTGAGCGATTTCTGCCTGCAACCTTCCGATCCTTCAGCGCAACATCAACAACAAGGATATACAAGAAACAAATGGAACAAGGAACAGTTAAGTGGTTTAACGATGCCAAAGGTTTTGGTTTTATTTCACGTCAGAACGGCGAAGATGTATTCGTCCACTTCTCGGCCATCCAGTCGAACGGCTTCCGTTCGCTGCAGGAAGGTCAGGCCGTCAGCTTCGACGTGAAGCGTGGAGCTAAGGGTTGGCAGGCTGAAAACGTTCAGGTACTCTAAACAAAATCACAACAGAAGGGCGGCAGATGCTGCCCTTCCGTTTTTACGCGGCTAAGTCAGTTGAGTCTTTGGTCGTGAACACCCCAACCGGCGTCCGCCCGCGCGATCGATGTTCGATCCAGCAAGCGGCATACTGAAAAGTGAGGATCTAATGAAGAACATCTACGTGGGGAATTTAACTTTTGACGCGACTGAAGACCAAGTGCGCGGCCTGTTCGAAGCCTATGGCCCAGTCGATAAGGTCAGCATCGTCACGGACCGCGATACGGGACAGCCGCGCGGATTCGCCTTTGTCGAAATGGCCGACGACGACTCGGCCGGCAAGGCAATGGAGGCACTGAACGGCACCAACCTCGGAGGCCGCAATTTGACCGTGAACGAAGCACGTCCCAAGACCGACCGTCCTCGCGGCGGTGGCGGCGGGCGTGGTGGTTTCGGCGGCGGCGGTGGTGGTCGAGGCGGTGGTGGCGGCGGTCGTGGACGCTCCGGTGGTGGTGGTGGCGGTGGCGGCGGCTGGGGACGTTAATAGTCCACTTGCTGCGCCTGCTGATTCGCCAAGCTAGAGCTTGCGAACTTAAGAATCGTGCCGGTGCTTGCCCTTGGGGGCTGGCTCCGGCATTTCTTTTTGCAGCCATCGCAAGGGCTCGGGTTAGATGGATCCAATTGTAGGAATACCCGCGGCGATGCAGGAATCCCTGCGATTTTATTCCGGCATAAGCTGAGGCCAGACTCTGATACGCTGGAGCGGCAGACACAGCCCTGGTGTGATGAACGACGCAACCGCTACTACGATCGAGTTCGAGAATGTGGGGTTTCACGTCGCGGAGGGCAAGTTGCTGCTTTCCGGCGTAAGTTTTTCTGTGTGCCGGGGCGAAACCTTGATGCTGCTTGGCCGCAGTGGGTCAGGAAAGACCACTTGTCTGAAGATGATCAATCGCCTGCTGACCCCGACGCAAGGTGAGGTTCATGTGGAGGGAACTCCGGTCGAGCAATGGGACGCGATCAAGCTGCGGCGAAGAATCGGATATGCCATCCAGGACGTTGGCCTATTTCCGCATTACACCGTCCGGCAAAATGTTGCGCTGGTACCAAAGCTGGAGGAGTGGGACCGCCAAAAGATCGAGATCCGTCTCGAAGAAGTATTGAAGCTGGTGGGTCTCCCAAGTCCTGAGTTCGCTAATCGCTATCCGCACCAACTCTCGGGGGGACAACGCCAGCGTGTCGGGCTGGCCCGTGCACTAGCCGCCGACCCTCCCATCCTGCTCATGGACGAGCCCTTCGGCGCACTCGATCCCATCACCCGCGCAGAGCTGCAAATGGAGTTCAAGAAGCTTCAGCAACAGATGGGGAAGACCGTCGTCTTTGTCACCCACGACGTCGGCGAAGCTTTGCTTCTCGGCAGTCGAATCGGATTAATGGAATCCGGCAGCCTTCGCGGAATTTACACACCAGATGAGTTTCTGGGCGCCAGCGACACTGTTGTGAAAGCTTACGTGAATGTATTTCGAGCCGGGCAGCAGATGTTTCAGACCTGAGAGCGGGTACCAGGAGCCTTGAGTCCCCAGCGCGGCCATCCAGCAAAAGGGAGCAGCCTTGGCTGCTCCCTCTTCGTAGCTCACACAATCTGTTCCCAATTAAACTTACTGCGATTTGTGTACCGGGTGATGCACGGGTGCTGCAGTCGAGACTGGGTTGCCGTTCTTGTCCAGGAGTAGGCCACCGGTCATCGTCATCATGAAGGGATTCGGCGTATAGCTTGAGACCGTACCCTGAAACGCCATCATCGTACCGGGTTGCGGCGCCAGGCGCGCTGGGATCGGCTTTTCCATGGTCAAAGTGATGTCCGCCTTCTTGGCGTCGATATCGTCGTCGCTGCCGGCCAACTGAACCGAGCTGGAAGTAGCGCTGACAACGGAGGCCTGTAGCTTCACGGCTTTGTCCTTAATGGCATTCCACACCGTGTCGGCGGCCTGCTGGTTCCCCGATGAGAGCACCAGTTCCCACTCTGCGAAACTCATCTGCTTCGGGTCCTTGGTCTTCACCAGATCGGCTGCCTGTTCGGCGGGCGAGGGAGGCGGAGGCGCGGCAGCCACCGTAAAGCCTGCTGGCGGCATAACGCTCTGCGATGCTTGGGCTTGCTTCACCAGATCGTTCCAGCCATCCTCCGAGCCGTGATAGCGAACGTACTTCTTGTGGCCATAGTCCAGGATCTGAGCCTGACCAGTTCCCTGGGCGAGCTGAGAAGCCTTGATGATGAACCAGAACCCCTCGGGGTTCATGGGCTTGGCTTCCAGGTCGGCCGTCGCCAGAGGATAAATGTCCATGATATTCGGCTGCGATTCGTCAGCCACCGCTTCACGCAGGTCCTTCTGCGCGGTGGCGAAGTCCTTTCTGCTGCAAAGCCGCAAATCCTACCGCACCGTCGAAGATTGCACCCGTCTCATTATGAAGTTTGGTGAAGTCAGCGTCACTCATGCCATCGGGTTTCGGCATGTTTTGCAGAGCTTGCAGTCCCTTTTGACCATATTGCTGAGCCTGCTGAAGATTCTGCTGCATCTGCGGGCCGCCTTGCGATGCCGCCGCACGATAGTTGTAGGCTAGCAAGGCTAAGGCTCGAATATTACTGGGATTGACCTGCAGCACGCGGTTCGCGGTGTCGATTGTCTTCTGTGCGTCGCCGGCCTGTTGGTAGGCCACCATCAGCTGCTCCAGAGCATCTTCCTTCATCACGCTATTGGGGTACGTCTGCACAAACGCTTCCAGTCCCTGCGCCTTCGCTTGCGGACTAGTTTGCTGAATCGCGTTCACGTATGCGTTGTACTCCGCCGGATCTTTGATTTCCTTCTTCTGCGTGGCTGGAGCTGCTTGACCGGCTTGCGCGGGTTGCGCCGCCCCCTGAGCTGCCGACTGCTGGACCAACGCTGCAGTAGCGAGCACCAGCAACATGGTGACTAGCGACTTCTTCATTCTCTGGCTCCTTGGTTCTGGGAACTGGTGACGATATTCATTCAGACACGTTCATTTGCATGCAGGATTGCAGCCCTACTTGCGTTGCCGGAACAGCATAATAACAGGTCGTTCCCCCGCACCGCCGCCCCTAAACGTTGAATCCAAACGCAAATCATGCGGAGACGGGATTATAAGTACCCACCTCAATTAAGGCAAGTTACTTACCACTTTACACAATTTCCCGTGGTTTGAGATGCTGGAGAACCGAATCTCAGATGCTGCTGCGAAACCGCGAAGGCACCCACCAGATTGTAGAGACTTTCGGCCTCAGCGGGCAACCATACGGTCTACTGGTGGTTCGATCAAGTTGTGCTTCGTGCGACAGGCGACCAGCATTTCGGGCAGTGCGCTCCAGTTGTTGTCAGGGTGTGCAGATCTAATATCTTAGGGACGATCTGGCCTGTAGAGAGAATAGGGAAGTGCGGTGCACCGGAGCGTGGTGATCGCGCCAGGACAGATCTGCTTGTAATATTCAGCAGCCGGCGTGATGCTTGCTCTAAATCGCACGATGGAATCCAGAGAGCCAGAGGATGACCAGTATGCAGTCGAAAGGGTTCGTTTCACTGTCAGGGGCGGTGGCCGTCGTGACCGGAGGAGGCCGCGGCATTGGGCACGCCATTGTGACCAGCCTGGCGGCGATGGACGCCACCGTCGTCCTCACCGGTCGGGACGAGGCCCGGGTGCAGCAGGTCGCAAGCGATCTGCAAGCGGGTGGACATACGGCGGAGGGCATCGGATGCGATGTTAGCGATCTGCCCAGCGTGGAAGCGCTCGGTGAGCGCCTGCGCAGAAACTATGGCCGCGTGGACATACTGGTGAATAATGCCGGCATTGGCGGTCCATCAGGGTTGCTGCATGAGCTTCCTCCTGAGGACTGGGAGGCTATTTTCAATACTAACCTGCGCGGCGTGTACTACATGCTGCGCAGTATCGTGCCTTTGATGATCGCTGCCGGAGCAGGCCACATCATCAACATCTCTTCGCTGGCGGGGAAGAATCCGCTGCCGCGGGGTGCCGCCTATTCAGCCTCAAAATGGGGACTCAACGGACTTAGCTACGGAGTTGCCGAAGAATTGCGGGCGCAGAATATCCGTGTCAGCGTGATCTGTCCCGGCTCGGTGGACACCGACTTCAGCCCTCGCCGCGGTGGCAAGGAAACCCAGAAGATGCTTAAGCCCGACGATGTGGCGCACGCCGTAGTTATGCTGGTAACGCAGCAGCCGCAATCGTTCATCAGTGAGGTCTTATTGCGTCCCACGCAGAAGCCGTAGCCAGCTACTTGTGGAATGAGGACTATTCCGTAGCCGCACACGGCAACGCAATGGATATTTCTCGTCGCACTAATTTTTTCTAACCTGTAATATAGTATTTGAAGGTTAGGAGGAACTATGACGGAAGTGCAACGTATTCTTGATCAGTACGACCGCGTCATGCACGGCTCACCTTGGCACGGCGATGCAATCTGGAAGATTCTCGATAGTATTTCGGCTGAAAAAGCGGCATCACGGCCCATCGCCAACGCTCACAGTATCTGGGAAATTGTCGGGCATATGGCGTTCTGGGAGGACGTGGCCGGGAAGCGGATCGAGGGTTTGCGGGCCGGACTGATGGAAGAAGGTAACTTTCCTCCGGCGCCACCAGCAGCCACAGAAGCTAATTGGCAGAAGACACTCGAAGCCTTTCGCGCATCTAACCAAACGTTTCGGGCTGCTTTGCAAAAACTCGAGGCCTCGCACTTAGATGAGTTGTCGGCCGCTGGCAAGCGATCGTATTACGATGAGGCGCACGGTCTGATGGAACATAGTGTGTATCATGCGGGGCAAATCGCCCTGCTGGCGAAGGCATGAGGCAGAGCTGATGCGGTGCATCGCAGAGTTTCCGCCAGTGATGGGCAGGTTTGTAATTCTGTAAAACGGGTGCTACCATCCGGACTCGTAGAAGATTTCCTAAGGAGGCAATCATGTCTGATCGCGACGGAAGTGGTTTCCTGTGGTTCTTGGCTGGCGTGGGTATCGGAGCGGCAGTGGGAATTCTCTATGCACCCAAACCAGGCGACGAGACGCGCCAGCAGATTCGCGAGGCCGCTGAAGAGAGCCGGGAGTCGGTTCGCGCGCGGGCGCGGCAGGCTCGGGAACAGGCGGGGGGTTGGGCCGAAAAGGGACGTGACTATCTGAACCAGCAAAAGGACCAGATCCGTTCTGCCTACGAAGCCGGACGCCAGGCTTACCGTGAGGCGACGAGCGAAGACGTCGAGGGTACGACGCCTAACGTTCCATAGCAGGGGGGTGTGTCGCGCAACTAGTGCGAGCCGGAGCTGAACGTGAATATGTCTGACAATCTGACACTGTTTATCGCCGTCACCGCAGCCGCCGTAGTGCTGCAGATGCTCATCCTTCTCGCGCTGTATATGGCGGTGCGTAAGCTTAGCGCACGACTGCAATCGGTTACCGACGAAACTCAGTCCCGCTTGCTGCCCATCCTCGACAACGCCAAGGTGATGCAGCAGGAAATCAAGTCATTCCTGGAGACTACGCGTCCCAAGATCGATGTCGTCCTGGATAATCTAGCGCACGTAACCACTACCACGCGGACCGAGGTCGAACGAGTTGACGCCACAGTGCATGACCTGCTGGACCGTCTGCGACTACAGGTAATCCGCGTCGATGAGATGGTGACTCACACCCTGGATCGTGTCGAAGAAACGTCGGAGAAGGTGCAGCACTCCGTTATGTCGCCGGTACGCCACGTGTCGGGGATTGTTCAGGCCATCAGCGTGGGAGTGGGTACATTCTTCAATAGCCAGAGGCGTGGCCGCAATGGCGGCCCGTCAGACGAGATGTTCATTTAGTTCGGACAAGGGCCAGCAGCGGACGCGCCTCACTCGATAAGCGCCGCTTCCTGCTTTTCTGCCTCGGCCACGGCTCGAATCGAGACATGCTCGCGGCGGGCCAATAACAATCCCATCGGGATGACCGACATGAAGGTAATGGCCCAGAGCAGGATGCCACAGCTCACGGCCAGCTCCTTCTCAATGCCGAACCCTGAGCTCAGCATGCTGATAGTGGCCAGTTGCGAGCCCCCACCGACGGCCGGTAGCTGCAGCATGGAACCCACCATGCTGGAGCCCATCAGTACTACCTGGTGAGGTAGCGTAAGACTCTGCAATTGGCCGGTATAGGCGTGCGTCACAGCATAGTAAGCAAAGGCGATCAGCGCCCACATAAAGAGTGAAACTGCAGTCAACTGCAGGGCCGAGATGAAGTCGTGGATGGTCGCCAGGCCATCGCTGAACGAGCGTACCTTCTCCCGCAAGTGGTGTGCGAACTTGGGAGCGAAGCCGGCGAACAAATCGTGCAGAAACCGGCCCACGCGATCGCCCCATCGCCGCACCACAAATGCCCCCACACACAAAGCCCCTACCAACGCGATCAGCGCGAACGCGGCTTCGCGTAGGCCGTGATAGAAGGGAAGCGCCCGCAGATCGGGCGACAAGAAACTCACCGCCAGTAGCACCGCGAAGGCTCCCATGTCGAAGATGCGCTCCACCCCCCACACCGCAATCTGTGAGGTGAAGGTGAGGCGCTCCTTCTTGGCGATGATGTACGGTCGAATCATCTCGCCCGCGCGGCCCAGCAGCGCCAAGGCGGCGAAGCCGACAAACTGCGGCGCCAGCAATCGGGTCGTGGTGGTCTTGCGAACGGGCTTCAGAAAAATCCGCCACCGTACCGCACGAAGGACGTATGCGAAGTAGGTCAGGGCGAGGCCGTAGAAAGCATAGAGCCAGTTAATGTGTTCCGTGCGGCTCCAGAACATGTGCCAGTCGAAGGTCTTCCATGCGCGAACCTGCAAGTAAATCAGCAGGCACAATGCAATCAGGACTATGCCGAAAATGAGCGTCCGTTTCTTGTTCATGGAAGAAAATCAGCGCCACCGATGGATAGTGTTTCTCCCGTGGTGGCATGAAGGCCTGCGAACGACAGCCAACCGTCAAGGTATATGACTGGATGAGCAGGGTCAAACTCAGAGTTATTCGGTGCCCGTCGTAACCGCAGCGCTTTGCGCGATCTCCGGCTTGCCCGCAGGCACGGCCCGCGTTGGTGGCTTCTGATGCTTGCGCTGGGCCAGCTTCTTGCGGTTGTAGTCGTTGATGACTCGCGCTACATAAGCGTGGGTCTCATGGTAAGGAGGCACACCCTTGTACTGCTGCACGCGCTGCGGACCGGCGTTGTATGCGGCCAGAGCCTTGACCATGTCGTTGTTGTAAAGCAGCAGCAATTCGCGAAGGTAGCGCACCCCGCCATCGACATTCTCCGCCGGATCGAAGCTGTTCTTCACTCCCAGCGTGCTGGCGGTACCAGGCATGAGCTGCATCAGTCCTTGCGCGCCCTTGCCCGAAATTGCCCGCGGATTGTTGCCACTCTCGGCGCGAATCACGCTGGCAATGAAGTCGGCGTCCACCTGGCTGCGGTTGCTGGCCTCGTTCACGATAGTGTTTAGGTCCACGGATTGTTGCGCTTGTGACGCGGCTGCTAGCGGTTCCGGCGGCGCTGGTTCGAAGTTCTCGATTTGAGCGGTGGGAACATCGACGTATCCACTGCTCGGTTCAACGCTCATATAAAGACGCGTGATGTCACCGTCTACCTCATGGCGTTCATGGCGAATGCTGAACCCATTGCGCAGGTTGGCAATTTCAGCAGCGTGAAGCTGCAAGGTGAGCAGGAGAGCGAACAGCCCTATGTACAGAAACGTGGTGGCCATGCGCGCCAGGAATTGCTGCGAAAGGCGGTTCCCTCGACTACGCCGAGATCCCAGCTTCGCTCGGAATGACAGATTCGTGGGATGAGATTTACGCATTCACGCTCGCTGCATTCGTGTCGAGGACCTGTTCGATGGCCGCGGCAACTCCGCTTTCATCATTGTGCAGGGTAACGGTCCAGCCGTTCTGTTTCAACTCGTCCGATGCATTGCCCATGATCACTGGATGGCCCGAAAAGGCCAACATCTCAATGTCATTGTAATTGTCGCCAATGGCCATAACCTCGGAGCGATCGATCCCGCGATGGTTGGCCCAGCGTTCCAACGCATGCCCTTTGGAGCATCCGGCATTGAGCAGGTCAACGATGCACAAATCGCGCAAATCATATTGCGTACGTAGCATGGTGAATTCGCACGTGAAATCACAGCTCAGAAGATCCTGCTGCGCCTGCCGCATCAGTTCAACCGGGCCGCAGAACATAGCCTGGATAGGATCCTCGGTCAGCGCCTTCACAATCGGGCTGACGTATTCGATATAGGGCGCATTTTTCTCCATCCAGCGCTGGATGACCCCATATAAACGCTCATGGTTCTCGCAGACGATTGCCCCCATACCTTCACGGTCGAAGGTAAGCACCATGTTGTTGCGATAGTGCTCCATGCGCCGGCAAAGCTTGATAGCTGTCTCCCGCGGCAACAGATCCTGGTGGAAGAGTTCTCCCTGGGTGGAACGCGTCACGGCGCCATTGGAACTAATTAGGCACAAGTCGAAACCCAGCGATTCCGCGATGGGCATAGCGAACTTGTGCCGCCGCCCGGTACCCAGCACGATTTCAATGCCAGCTTGATGGGCGCGACGCAAGGCCTGCAAATTGGCCGGGGAGATTTGGACGTTCGAGTCCAGCAGTGTGCCATCCAAGTCGATGGCGATGAGGCGTATGGAGCGCTTCACGATGTCTTATTTTAGCAGGCTGGCGTTGCCCACGCATTTGGCAGGTAGCACCTTAGCAGTTGGCACTTAGCAGTTAGCAGTTAGCTTTTAGCAAGATCTGCAATATTTGAATTTCGTATGGTGCGAACTTCTGCCAACAGCTTCGAACGTAAATATCAGGTCCTAAAGGCTAACTGCTAAGTGCTAACTGCTAACTGCTAGATGCCAAATGCGAACTGGCGGAAGGCTATTTCCTGATTGTCGATTGCTTGCCTCCCATCCCGAGACGTAAAGTAAAGGAGCGATGGAATTGCGCAAAGATCCGATTACTCGTTCCTGGGTCATCTGCGGCGACGAGCCCGAGGATAGCTCCTCGCCCGACTACTTCTGCCCGTTTTGCCCGGAGTCCGGCCAGCCACTTCAGGTAATAGCTTCGTCCCCGACGGTAAATGGCAGTCCGTGGTCAGCGCGTGCCGTTGTCCATCCTCATCCGCTGTATGGCATTGACGGTGAGCCGTCGCGTACCGGCAACGGTTTGTATGACAAGATGCGACCCATCGGCGCCCATGAGGTGATCGTCGAGAACGCTCGTCACGACCGTCATTTATGGAATGCCGACGACCGAGAGATCGAGGAGTACTTGGCGCTCTGTGGCCAACGTATCCAGGACCTAAAGGGCGATGGCCGATTCAAATACATCAGTGTTTTCAAGAATTACGGCACGCATTCCGGGCAGGAGTTCGACCATCCTACGTCGGAGGTGGTGGCCACCACGTTTGTTCCTCGACGCGTTCTGTATGAGTTGCGTGCGGCCCGGCAACATTACGATGTGAAAGAGCGCTGCGTCTTCTGCGACATCTTGAGGCAGGAACAGGAGCAGAAGCTACGGATCGTCGAGGTGCGTGGCGACTATATTGCCTGCTGTCCTTACGCTCCGCGTGTGCCCTATGAAACCTGGATCGCCCCCCACACCCACGAAGCTTACTTCGAGCGCATGGCGCTGAAGTCTGGCGCAACGCGTGACCTCGCAGCACTGTTGCGCCGTACGCTTTACCGTATCCGTACCATCGCTGATGGCTTCCACATGGTGCTGCACACCTCGCCCAATACCATGCACCGTTCCGAAACGCTGGGTTTCTGGAAGACCATTGAGGACGACTACCACTGGCACATCGAGATTCTGCCCATCCTCGGCGCCAAGGCGAAGTCCTACACTTTCAAGGAGGTGTATTACTCGCCTGTAAGCTCGGAGACAGCGGCGGCAATCC
Organism: uncultured Acidobacteriaceae bacterium; assembly: GCA_963721155.1. Classification (GTDB taxonomy): domain Bacteria; phylum Acidobacteriota; class Terriglobia; order Terriglobales; family Acidobacteriaceae; genus Bog-257. The sequence goes on from CAVRID010000018.1 coordinate 622,392, forward strand.
TGCGGGAGCGGCCGACGGAGCCCTAGCCACGGGCGCACTACAATATTGCCCGGAGCAACTGGCTCATGACCATCCGCCGCGTCAAAACCTATACCGCTCAGACTGGCTACGTATATCAGTACTACTTCGTGGGCAAGCGACCCGCGCTGGACAACGATCCCGAAGCTCCCTCCACCGAATTTATCTTCGATGCGACCTCCGACCGGAAGACAATCTTCGCGGTCAGCATCTTTCTGCATCCTGAGGCGCTTTCAGCCTGGGCGGCCAGCCGAGGCCGCACACTCGGCGATTCGGAACAGTACGCCGCTGTGAAGCTACGCCTGATGCAAGCCTTTGACGAGATTCCCGACATGCTCAATCACGGACGCCGGCTGCGTCTCGAGGTTGACGAACTGTCTGCGCTGCTGGACTCAATCGGGGTCGAATAGGGTTACAATCGTTGCAGCTAACCCATTCTGGCTGCTTGCGTCCAATCGAGCAGCTAGAGACGGGACGAACGTAGCCCTTTGGACAGCGAAGGCCCGCGTTTCCAGGTGGGGATTTTCCGATGTTTGCAGAACCGCAGTGGTCTGGGCGCAAGCGATGGAATCGTGCTCTGCTCGCTTCCTTCGCGATCCACGGTTCGCTTCTGTTTCTGCTCGTCCATCGTGGCGGTCCTATTCTTGTAACGCCTTCAGACGTCAACTTGGGAATCAAAGGATCTTTTGGATCAACGTCGATCGTTTACCTTGCTCCGGTGGGCCTAGAGAAGACGCCGGTACCGCCAGAGGAACAAAGGCCGTTACTTCGCGCCGCGCTGGCAACTAAGCCAAAAGCGCATAAGCCCGATACGGAGATTCGGCAAACCCATCAACCCACGCTGGACAATGCGCCTGAGCAAACTGCGCGTGGTGGCTCTCCTTATGGCCGCGTGCCGGGTTCGCCGCTTACTGGCGATGAAGTGGTGCCAGCACTACCGGAAGTCTTTCCCGATCCCCCGGTATCGCGCTCTGACATACCTGCAGGCGTTCAGGGCGACGTAATTGTCGAGGTCACGATTGACGAGCAGGGCAACGTGGTGCAAACCAAACTGCTGCAAGGGATCGGGTACGGTATAGAGCAGAAGGTGCTTTCCGTGTTGCAGCGCTGGCACTTTAGGCCGGCCTCAAAGGACGGAGTCACCGTTGCCTCGCAGCACATCGTGTACTTCCACTATCCCGGCTAGCATGCCTACCTGCCCTAAGGCCTGCCGGCCCCTTGTGACGCAAATCACAGCCGGACGTGATAAGCATACTGCCCCCTTTTGGCTGTCCCGTTATACTTAGTCGTAGAAGAAACAATCGAGCTTAAGCGTTACCTTCGTGGGGTTTATGCCGTTAATCTGGCTCCGAGTCGCGGTGTGTTGTTATGGCGTGGGCCTGCTCTATTCGCTGCTCCTGCTTAGCAAGCAGGGCAATATTTTGGCGAAGGTGGTAGAGCCCGCCGTTGGACTGGGACTGATCTTCCACTTCGTTTCTCTGGTTGAATCCACGGTTCTGGTTGGCCACCTGTCGCTAGGCTCGATCCACTACTCGGAATCCATCCTGGCGTTCGTGGCGATGGTCGTGTTCTTCGTGTTCTTTGTGGGCTATCGCACGGTCTCGCCCGGGGTCGTGATTTTTCCGATCGTATTTATTCTGACGTTCGCCTCTGCGATCGGTCAGAAGCCGGTCACGCTAACGTCGCCTCTGCTGCGCAGTGGTTGGATCTTTGTGCATGTGGTGCTCATCTTCACTGGCTACGCGGGTCTCTTCTTGAGCTTTGGCGCGAGCCTCCTGTACTTGGTGCAAGAGCGGACCTTGAAGTCCAAGCGCTCGGCGCTGTTGCTAACCTGGCTGCCTCCGCTACAGACGATTGACGAAATCTGCTATCGCTCGTTGCTGTTCGGCTTCCCGTTCATGACATTGGGACTGGTAGCGGGATCGGTGCTGGCCATCGACAAGTACGGGCCACTGTTCTTCTACGATCCGAAGATATTGCTGTCGTTCACCATGTGGGCAGTTTATTTGTTGCTGCTGTACACCCGCTGGAGCTCTGGATGGCGTGGCCGCCGGGCGGCATTTCTGGCGACGTTTGCCTTCATCATTGCCCTAGGCGCATGGGCGGCCAACAGCTTCAGTCGTACGCACAGGTTCCTTTCATGAACTTCGTCGTCATCGGCGTGAACCATCAGACCGCACCGGTCGAAGTGCGCGAGCAATTCGCGATTTCTGAGGCGCGCCTGCCCGAAGCGGTGAAGTCGCTGGCAACCTATCCCGGCGTTGAGGAGGGCATGATCGTTTCCACCTGCAACCGGGTGGAGATGTTGGCGCGCACCACCAACGGTTCCGCCGATATGCAGGGTTTCATGCGCCAGTTTTACGGCTTCGATCCGGAACTCTACCGTAAGTATTTGTATGAGTATCATGAGCGGGACGCGGTACGGCATGTTTTCCGGGTCGCGTCCAGCCTGGATTCCATGATCGTAGGCGAGCCCCAAATCCTGGGACAAGTCAAAGAAGCCTATGCCACAGCGCGCGCTGTTGGCGCGGTTAACTCGCAACTCGACGCATTGTTGACCCGCTCGTTCGCCGTCGCTAAACGTGTGCGCAACGAAACCGCGGTTGCGACATCGGCGGTGTCGATCGCGTCGGTGGCCGTGGATCTGGCCAAGAAAATCTTCGGCAACTTGCAGGGCAAGAGCGTTTACCTGGTGGGCGCGGGGAAGATGTGTGAACTGGCGGCTCGCCACCTTCTGGCGCATGGGGCCAAGCAGATTTACGTTGCGAACCGAACCTACGAGCGGGCCGCGGCGCTGGCGAAAAAGTTCAATGGCCAGGCAATCCCGTTTGAAAAGCTCTATGAGACCGTACCCAATGCCGACATCGTTATCAGCTCCACTGGAGCGCCGCACGCTATCTTCCGCAAGGAGCATGGCGAGAAGTTTCTGCATCAGCGTCGTAACAGCCCCATGTTCTTCATCGACATTGCGGTTCCGCGCGATATCGATCCTGAGCTGAACAAGCTGGACGGCATCTTCGTCTATGACATCGACGACCTGCAGCAAGTGGTCTCGTCGCACATTGCTGATCGCAGAACTGAAGCCGACCGCGCCGAAGCAATCGTGCAGCTTGAGGTGGATAAGTTCGAATCGCGGCTGCAAACGCTCGACGTAGTGCCTACCATCGTTTCTCTGCAAGAGCACCTGGAAACGGTTCGACAGGCCGAGATTGATCGCGTGCGCGGCCGGCTGGGAACGCTCTCGCCGGAACAAGAGTTGGCGGTAGAGGCGCTGTCCCGCGGTATCATCAACAAAATCATGCATACGCCTATTACGACCCTCAAGAGTGCAGCCCGCGAATCGTCGGAAGCGACGACCGTCATCGATCTGGTGCGCAAGCTGTTTGGATTGCGCGAACCCAGAAAGGCCGCCGACGAAGATGCAACTGCAGTGGGCAGCGCAAAACCCGGAGCGCGAAACTGATGGCGCGCCTGCGAATTGGTTCCCGCGGATCGCAACTTGCTCTTTGGCAGGCCAACCACATTTCGGCGCTGTTGCGCGAGCGCGGACACGAAGTCGAGCTCGAGATTATCAAGACAACCGGCGACAAAATTACCGACGTCGCTCTCGCGCAGGTCGGTACCAAGGGCATGTTCACCAAGGAAATCGAAGAGGCGTTGGCCGAAGGCCGAGTCGATCTCGCGGTGCACAGCCTTAAGGACCTGCCGACCCAGCTGCCCCCTGGATTCGAACTGGTCGCCATCACCACGCGTGTCAATCCGCGTGACGTGTTCCTGTCCGTCAAGTACGACAGCATTAAGGCGCTGCCACGAGGAGCACGCGTGGGTACCAGCAGCCTGCGGCGGCAAGCGCAGTTGAAGGCATCGCGGCCTGATCTGGTGATCCATCCGCTCCGGGGAAATGTTGACACGCGCATGCGCAAGCTGGAAGAAGGAGAATACGATGCCATCATTCTGGCCGCCGCCGGACTTACTAGACTCGGGAAGACGGAACTGGTAAAGGAAACCCTGTCGGAAGATTTCATGTGTCCTGCGGCGGGACAAGGGGCCCTGGGCATCGAGATCCGGGAAGGCGATGTGGAGATGCGCAAACATCTTTCGTTTCTGGACGACGCCGCAGCACACGCTGCGACGACCTGCGAGCGCGCGTTGCTGAACAAACTGGGCGGCGGATGCCAGGTCCCGATTGGTGCCTTCGCCGAGATGAAAGATGGCAGCTTGCAGTTGACCGCGATCGTCGCCCGCCCCGATGGTACGGAAGTCCTGCGCGAGCAGCAAACAGGCGGCGATCCGGTTGTGCTCGGCGAAAAAGTCGGCGACACTTTGCTGCGCCGAGGCGCGACCCGGATTCTCGAAGAGGTTTATGGCGCGGCGACAGCGGTGGCACAGCAGCCGTGAGAAGCGGTTGTCAGTAGCCAGTCGCCAGTAGCCGGGAGTTACGACGAGTCGGGGCGTCATTCCGAGTGCCTCTTCACCTCCGGGCAAGAAAGCATGTCCACCTGTCATCCTGACCGACGAGTCCGGTGGCCGTGGCGACTGGATGAGAAGTCGAAGGACCTCTATTTTGCCAAACAATCCTGGCACCAAAATCGCAGATAAAGCCGCTCCTCTTGCGGGTTGCCGCATTCTGGTTTCGCGCGCCAAGAAGCAGGCTGGCGTTCTTTCTTCCGCGTTGCGCGAGTTAGGTTGCCAAGTCATCGAGATCCCCTTCATCGAGATTCGCAAACCCGGCTCTTACCAACCGTTGGATTCATCATTACGCAACCTCTCCACCTACGATTGGCTAATTCTCACTAGCGTGAACGGGGTGGAAGCGCTGTTCGAACGCCTGGCAAAGAAGAAGGTCGATGCCGCCGCGCTGGCTCATTTAAAAATCACCGCCATCGGCCCCGCGACAAGAAAGGCGATTGAGGAACGTGGCCTGCGCGTCGCCGTCACGCCGAAAGAATATGTAGCTGAGTCGGTCGTCGCCTCGTTGCAGCGTAGGGTGAAAGGGAAGCGAGTGCTCCTGGTGCGAGCAAAGATCGCGCGCGACGTCATCCCGCGCGAGTTGCGCAACGCCGGCGCTAAGGTTGATGTCGTCGAAGCATACGAGACCGTTGCACCGAAGTCGTCGGCGAAACGCCTGCGCGCCCTTTTGGCCAGCCCAACAGAGAGGCCAGACGCAATCACCTTCACCAGTTCGTCTACGGTGAAGAATTTTGTACGCTTGCTCGGATTGCGCAGCGCGCGTACCGCCTTGAAAAAGTCTGCACGCCACCAAGGCGTGCACGCAGCGTCCATCGGACCCGTGACTTCTGCTACGCTTCGCGACTTCGGATTGCCGGTGGACATCGAAGCCAAGGAGTACACCATTCCGGGACTCGTCACCGCGATCGTAGCAGCGAGAAGTCGGATTCGAGGCTGACGCGGAGTAAGCCTTGAAAACTTTCGGCAGGATAGGGATTCTTCGCTTCCGCTCAGAATGACACCGCGTGGCTGACGGCTGATAGCTGATGGCTGACAGCTATTCATAAATCGAGCACCCGCATCCCGGCGACGGCACATGTACCTTGAGAAAATCCGCCACCCGCTGGTACGCGTCAATCTGGTTCTCGACTCGCGCAAAGCCGTGACCTTCGTTTTCGTACACCTTTAGCTGCACCGATCCGCCGCGCTTTTTGACCGCATCGGCCACCTGTTGCGCTTCTTCGTGCGGACACCTTGGATCATTGCCTCCCGCCAGCAGCAGCAGCGGGGCCTTGATCTGGTCCACGAAATTAATCGGCGAGCGGTCGTCATACAGCGCTTTGTTCTTCACCGGATCGCCCATGGTAGCTAGGTCATACTCGCGCAGTAGCGGGTCTTCATTGGCAATCTCGGTCGCCCAATTTACGAACGGCACAATCGGCACCGCCGCCGCCCACATGTCCGGAGCTTTGGTCACGGCCATCATGCTCAAGTAGCCGCCGTAACTGCCGCCCATGACAATCATCTTCTTGGGATCGACGAAGCCGCTCTTCTCGATCCACTGCGCCGCGTCGAGCACGTCGTGCAACTCGCCGCCTCCGGCGTCGCCGCGATTGGCGTCGGTAAACTCCTTGCCGTATCCGGTTGACCCGCGATAGTTTGGCGCGATCACCAGATATCCCTGGTTCGCGATGTACTGGATGAAACGGTTGAACGAATTCACCGTCTGCGCCGCTGGGCCGCCGTGAATGTACACGATCGCCGGAAACTTGCCATTGCGCTGGATATTGTTCGGCACATACGCGAACGCCGAGATCGTCCACTTACCGTCGCGGCTGGGATAGTGCACCAGGTACGGCTCAACCATGTCGGCGCTGTTCACTCCTGCGACCAGCGAGTGGGTTACTTGCTGGGACTGCTTCGATGCGACATCATAGACCCAGACATCGCTGGGTGCGTTGGGACCGTTGTGGTTGTAGAGGAGCTTTGCCCCGTCGCGGCTGTAGGGAAGCGGATTGCCGCCGAGCGAGTTCACGCCCTTCTTCAGCGGCAACGCGTCCGCGCGCCGGTTCGCCACGTCGTACAGATAAATGTCGGTGTTGCCATCAACATTCGCCGTCCACGTTAGAGACTTGCCGTCGGGCGAAAACGTTCCTGCGCTAAGCCGCCATTTCTCGTCGGTCAGCCAGGTTATCTTCCTGGATCGCGATGTCGAGTAGTCCCACATTGTCGTAGCTGTTCTGAGCGTCGGAGGTGATGAGTATGGTCTTCCCGTCGGGCGAGATGTCGTTCGCTTCGTAGGTGTGTTCGCCCTGGTGCTGCGTCAGGTTGGTGCTTTGGCCGCTCGCGAGGTCGAGCACGAAAATATTCGAGTCCTTGCCGGTAGCGTGCGATTGCGTGTAAACCAGAAACTTGCCATCGCGCGAGAAGATCGGGCTGGTGTTGCTCAGCTCCTTGGGCGTGTCCTTCGTCAGATGCCGCACGTGCCGCGTCGCCACATCCATCAGCTCGATCTCAAAACTCGAGCCTGTCTTGGGCTTGGTGATGTACGCGATCTGGCGTCCATCGGGTGACCACACCGGCTCTTCTTCCGCACTCTCCGGCGAAATCGTCAGGTTCACCACGTCGCCAGTCTTCGGCGACACCAGGAATACATCCCACTGCTCATCACCATCGTGATCGGAAATGTAGGCGATCCAGGTTCCGTCGGGCGACCACACCGGCTCCGTTTGCCGCTGATCGCTGATCGTCAACTGGGTCGGCCAGCCGCCTGTCGAAGGAACAAGCCAAAGATTGTTGCGTCCGCTGATGTTCGAGATGAACGCGATCTGCTTGCCATCGGGCGACCAGGTTGACTCGCCCATCTGGCGCGTCATGTAAAGCTTCTCGATGGAGAACGTCTGCATGTCAGCTATGTTCTTGCTCTCGAGCTTGGTGGGATCGGTGATGGCTTGCGGCGGATTTAACATCTGCTGCGCGACGGCTTGGTGGGTCATAACCTGTAACGTCATAAAGAGAAGAATTACGGAAACGAGCGCCATAATATTGGACTCAGAATATCGAAAATGAGAGCGGCAGCGACGGTAGGCTGATGCGGCCGAGAACGAGCCCCGCATGGGGTGAAACAGCTTAGCCCAGTGCGGCAGCGCTGGGTCCAGTTGGAGGCGAGACTGAGTCCCGTAGGGACGGCAGACGTTGCGTTCCAGACTCCTCAGCCAACAAGCGATCTGCTTCTTTACTCGAGCCACACAGCCCCGATCTGAACAACTACGCCTGGAACTTCGTTTGACACAATTCTCAGGCATTCCGTCCGCGCTCATTGTATGGCATGCATTATGAAGGCCAAGCCAGTCAGTCACGCGGCGCCTGACAGCAAGCCCTGTTAGCGGCGTGCCCCGTCCTTTGTGGCTCGCAGTAGCCCCCTCCCCATTTTGTAAAATATTTGTTTTCAATATCTTGGCCGCAAGATACTGTATCAATTGGGTTTAGGAGCGACCGTAAGCCATTGTTTTTCAATATCTTACGGGATTCACCGCAAGATACTCCGTACAAAGGAGTTACATGCAAGATACTACGGAATAAGGACTTACCACCACACGCCCTCTTTTCCTGCCGGCAACCGAACAAATTTTCAAAGATCAATACCGCCGCTCGCACAGCGGATTGGCGGTGCCGGAGACTGGCTCCGGCGTTCTCAGTCTACGATGCAGAGTTGGATTGGTCGGGCAAGAAAAACGCACACCCGAACACGGAGGTAACCGCCGATTCCCAAAACGGATTAGCACCCCTTGGGCTGGCAGCGGAAATCCTTTGGGATATGCGGAGAGGAGCACCTAGACTGGCGGATTTCGTATGGATGGTTGCAACCCCTTCGGGAATCCAACTCCCACCCTTTGGCAAAGGAGGAGAACGGGCGGGGGGCACTCGGCAGCGACGTGATGAGCGGGAGGCTTTCAGCATAGGAACTGACGGTCAATAATGAGTTTCAGATTTCGCGTTTCCAGTTTCGAGCGAGCTGCCATCACAGGGCTATACCAGCATTTCGCAACAAGCTATGTCTTCTTCAAACCCCACGCTTTAAACCACTCCCGCCGCTCGGCTGGAAGACTGCGGATGAACCCCGCCAAGCGCTGCATCATCTGCTGCCACATCGCCTGTATCGGCCAACTATGGTCAAGGTGCCGTCGCGAATATGAGATATGCGCTAGCAATTTGTTGATACGGTTACGCTCATTACGACTGCACGGTTTCCAATCGCTGTCTGTTTTGAGCCAACCAGAGTCATAGTCGCGGGCAATAACGTTGTCACGGTTGTCCGCCGAGTCTGCATCGGGGTAAAGAAAATCGCGCAGATTGCGGAAGTGGATGAGGAAGCATTCAATCGCCATCGTGTTCAGCACGTGGGTCTCGAGGCCCTCGTCGCCGGTTGGCTTCGTACACCGGGCCGCCGCTTGATTTAACATCCATGTCTCATGGAAAAGCGAACCATTAGGGTCACTCGCTAACTCGCGCAGCTTATCTTCCGGTACGTACTCTCACTTCGTCGATACTCTTAACTTCGCGTTACTATCAACGCTGCTCATAAGGCGTCGTCCCGATTGATGAATGCCCAATCTTGATCGGGGTTCACTCATTGCGAAACCGTCCTTTCTCAGCCAGAAGTGTGGCCTGCCAGGAGGTGAGTGATGACATCGAGCAGGACAGTCGGCAACTCACCTTTCTCCAGGAACCCATCCGCAAACTCCAGCCCGTCAGGTTTCTCCGCTGCAGCCGACATGATGAGAATGGGAACTTCCGGTTTGAGTCCCTTCATTTCTCTGGCGATGTCTGTTCCTGTTTTGCCGCTAAGAAAATGGTCGGCGATTACCAGCTGGACGGGATTCTGCTTGAAGAGTTCCAGACCGTCTTCGCCAGAGCTGGCAGTCAGCACGTTGTAGCCTTCACTGTCGAGCAGGAGCTTTCTCACCCGCAGCGCGATGTCGGCATCGTCAATGCACAGTATGAGTGGAGGCGTGGCGGTCGGAATGGATCGAGCTGAATTCATGGTCGCTCCTTATCTGCTCGCGAAAGCCGCTTGGCATGCCTGTCCTTCCGCGAAGAGAGTTGCGCCGCTGGTAAGCTAGCCTGAACTGACTTGTCGAAAGGCTTCTGTCGCCGGTCTCGGCAAACGACAGCTAGGGCCCTCGCTGCACAATTGCAGGAGACACAATCTTCGGCTACGGCGCTCCCGTAAGGTGAACGCATAGCCATCGCTTCCGGATCGGAACCCCAATAGAACGCGAAGCCAGTTGCAGTGGAGATAGGGGGAAACCTTACTCTATACGGGCCGACCGCCACTGGCTCGCGGTATTATCGCAGCAGCATAGCGAGTTCCAGGGAGGCCAGTCTGGTCAAAATTGCTCACTTTCGCGAAAATGATAAGGTGGCTTCCGAACCGCACAATGCATGCCCCACCCCGATTTTGGGATGCCTTCCAACCTCGTGCCGAAGGATGTCGGCGGAAACCCGAAGCGCCCTGCATCGTTAAAGGAAGGGCGGCCTTACCGGCGTGGTCGTTGATAGCCGTTGCAAAACAGGGTTATCACAAGCAATTGTGGCGGCGAACGATCACCATCATTTTCGCCTGCCTCTGGCGCAACGGATGGTCACGATAACTATCCCACGGATGTCGTGTAATGCTTGCGGATGGTTGTCACGTTTTCGGAATGTCGCTTCCTAAGTGGTCGTAATCGTTGGGCGATTCTTGTTCCACTTCTTCATTTGCTTCTGTTGCGCCTTGAGTTGTTTCTTCTGCTGCTTGTTGTATTGCTTGCTGTATTTCTTGTAGGACTTCTGCGCGTTCTTCTGTGATTTGGTTTGCGAGGACCTCGGGCTGGCATGGGCAGCCAATCCGGACATTGTCAGGCCGAGAAGGACAAACAAGACAGCCGCCGAAACTCTTTTCACAAGCTCACCATGTAATTCGTTCTGGCCCATTTTACAACGCGTCTTCCGCTAATCTAACCCAAACTCGCAGGACATTCTGTGCTCTGCGCCCGCCTTGGGAACGTCGATTATCTGCGATGATAGACGGTGGAGCCGAATCGTACCAGAAGCTGCGCAGGCATGCGGACACGCTACATATGGCGGACATCTGCTGGCGTCGGTCTCGAGCGAGGTGTGCGGCGTGACGCGCGAAGATTTTACCAAGGTGGTCGCGGAGGTACTCGACTCTCTGCCCAAAGAGTTTCGGGACCGAATCCGTAACGTCGCCGTACTGGTCGAAGATCAACCTCCCGACCAGGAACCGCTCCAACCTGGCAAGCCAAGCGTACTGCGTCTGGGACTGTTTCACGGTGTGCCGATGACCCACAAGAGCGTCTTTCAACTGCCGGCAGGTCCCGACTACGTCGTGCTCTACCAAAAGAACATCGAGGCCATCTCCCCCAGCGAGGCTGCCGTGCGCGAACAAATTCGCCAGACAGTCATTCACGAATTCGGACATTACTTCGGAATGACCGAGGAGCAACTGAGGGATGTCTAACACCGCAGCGTTTCAACGCTGGGCGAGTTATACAACCACCTTTCACAAAAAAAGCTAAAGGATCGTACGCTACTTTCCTCGCCGGCATGTCCTGACCGCAGATGCTGCGCCTCGTCGCTTTGCTCCTCGCTCAGGACGACTGTTCATTCCATTCTCTCTATCCACCATCCACTATCCACTATCCCCTCTTCTACTTCGCTGCCCTGTGTATCTCCACCGTGCTCCACGTTTTATCAGCGGCGTGGCACAGGTTCTCCAGCGGACAATCGGCGCACTTGGGTTTGCGCGCGATGCACAATGCGCGGCCGTGCAGGATGATCTGGTGCGCAAAAATAATCCACTTGTCGCGCGGGATCACCTTCATCAGGTCCTGCTCGATCTTCTGCGGCTCTTCGTGTTTGGTGAGCTCCAAGCGCCGCGAGATGCGTTGTACATGCGTGTCCACCACCACGCCGTCGGCGATCCGATACCACGTACCCAGCACGACGTTCGCGGTCTTGCGCGCCACCCCTGGGAGTTGGAGAAGCTCTTCCATGGTGCGCGGAACCTCGCCGCCGAATTCGCTGATCAGCTTGCGGGCGGCGCCCACCACCGACTTCGACTTGTTGCGGAAGAATCCCGTGGTTCGAATGTCGTCCTCGAGGTCTTCTGGATTGAGCGCGGCGAACGCCTCGGGAGTCGGATATTTCTCGAAGATGACAGGTGTCACCATGTTGACGCGCACATCGGTGCATTGCGCCGAGAGGATGGTCGCCACCAGCAACTCCCACGCGCTGTTGTGATGCAGCGCGCAGTTCGCTCCAGGGTAGCGGTCGTCGAGACGCTTCAGGATCTCGTTGACGCGCTCCGGGGCGACCGGATTGTAGCCCTTCGATGCCATCGCCTTTTTGCGAGACGATTTTGGAGAGGGCTTGACCGGCTTCGGCACAGGCTTTCGCGAAGCGGCGGTTGAATTCGCGACGCTGACCTTGGCTCGCGTCGGCTTGCTGGAAACTTTATCCTGGCGGCCGGTGCGCGAAGGTCGGCGAGGCATGGCGCCACGTGGCATGATGGATCTCCCTAGGTAACGACAAGAGATTATAACGGCACCGGCAGATTACAATGAGGAGACGTCATCCTTCTCAGCCTGGAGTTTCGCAATGCCACCCAGCAATGTCGCAGTGCAGACTGTCTCTGCCGAACTGCCGGCGATGCCGCTCACCCTTGAAGGGTTAAGCGTGCTGCACCAGATGTTTCGCTTTCGCTGGCCGGAGTGGCGCAAGCTGGATCCCGCGCACCAGGCAGACATTGCACGCGAAGCCGCGACCGCACTGCAGGCTCCAGAGGAGGGCGGGCAAACCGCGATCTACTCCATGCTCGGGCATAAGGGCGATCTGATGATCGTGCACTTTCGCGATTCTTTTGATGAGCTTAACGCTGCCGAATTGCAACTCAACCGGACCGGTTTGCAGGATTTTCTCGAGCCGATGCACTCGTATTTATCGGTGATCGAGTTGGGCCTGTATGACTCCAGCGTGAAGCTCTTTCGTCAGCTCACCGAGCGTGGTGTGAAGCCGCTTTCCGAAGAATGGAACAGGGAAGTCGAAGAGACGATGGCGCGCCAACGCGAAGCCATGCGTCCGCGGCTATATCCCAAGATTCCTGACAGCCGGTATTTATGCTTCTATCCCATGGACCGCAAGCGCGGAGAAGATAAAAACTGGTACACACTGCCCATCGAGGAGCGCCAGCGCCAGATGGAAGAACATGGCATGGTAGGCCGCCGCTACGCCGGCAAGGTGCAGCAGATCATCACCGGATCCATCGGCTTCGACGATTGGGAGTGGGGCGTCGATCTGTTTGCTCCCGATCCCCTGGTATTCAAGAAGCTGATTTACGAAATGCGCTTTGACGAGGTCAGCGCCGTCTATGCGTTGTTTGGCCAATTCTTCGTTGGCGTGCGGTTGCCCGTACAGAAACTGGGTGGGTGGCTAAGTGGAAGCCTGCCGAAGTAGCCATCAACATTCAGCCAAGTCGCTTTGCACGCGAACATTTCGCCGCGAAATTAATGCTCACAACTAACTCAGGGGAAGGTCTGCACTACAAAACATGATTGCTCACATTCTTGAAATCGTCGGGGCGTGGATTATCAGCGTTATCTCGGCGGGCGGCTACGAAGGCGTAATGCTGCTGATGGCCATCGAATCGGCATGCATTCCATTGCCATCGGAAATCATCATGCCGTTCTCGGGAGCTCTCGTTGTTCCGACCGTTGCAGCTCTCTATCATCGCGCCGAGCCGTTTTCATTGCTGGCGGTGGCGACGTGGGGCGCAATCGGCTGCAACTTGGGCTCGGTGCTGGCTTATGAGATCGGATACTTTGGTGGACGCCCGCTGGTAGAGCGTTACGGCCGCTACATTTTCCTCAGCCAACGCGAACTCAACATTGCCGACCGCTTCTTTGAGCGGCGAGGCGCCGTTGCCGTGCTGATCGCCCGACTCCTGCCGGTGATCCGTACCTTCATCGCGCTACCCGCTGGCATCGCCCGCATGCCGCGTCTCAAGTTCCACATCTATACATTTGTTGGATCGTGGCCTTGGTGCTTCATGCTGGCGTATGTCGGTATGCGGCTGGGCGAGCGGTGGGACAAAGACCCGCGGCTGAAGATGTGGTTCCATCGCCTCGATGCGATTATCCTGGTCGTGATTCTCGCCGCAGTGGTTTACTTCGTCTGGTCGCATGTGCAACACCGGGTGGGAGAAGAAGCAGCTAGTAATTAGCAGCCACATTCAGGGTCGAGCGGGAACGCCGTCGAAGGCTCTGCGGTTCGTCAGCGCCTGAAGAAACAGCAGATCCCTCCATTGGGCTGAAGTCCTCGGTCGGGATGACAATTTCTTGGCTGAATGCCTGAGCGCTGAATGCTAGGTTCCGAATGCTAAATGCCGAGTGCCAAATGCCGAGCGCCAAATGCCAAATGCTAATTGCCAGTTGCTAGTTGCTGACTGCTTCTTCAGTCAATCTTCACCGCCTTGGCGATGATGCGCTCGTAGCTACGCCATGGCATAATTCGCCTCAGCCAAATTTGCGCCTTGGCGTCACCGCCGATCAAGTATCGAAGTTTAGGGTTGGGATTCTGTGCGATGCGGACGATCAACTTCGCCACCTCGCGAGCATCGCGACGATGTTTCGCGCGCTTCTTTATGAACTCGACAAATCGCAGACTGCGTTCGCGATTGGGGGAGTTGGGATCGAGTGCGCCCGCGGCCACCTTCACATTCCGCTCCCAAATATCGGTGTCGTAAGAGCCAGGTTCGACCAGCACAACTCGAATGCCTAGCGAATGGACTTCGATTCGTAGGGACTCGCTCCACCCTTCCAGCGCGAACTTGGAGGCGGAATAGGTGCCGACCATGGGCGACGCCGCGCGTCCGCTGACAGAACTGACCTGTATGATATGGCCCGACTTCTGCCGGCGCATCACTGGTAATACGGCCTTCGTCATGGCGACGTTGCCAAAGAAATTGGTCTCGAACTGATCGCGAATCTCGTGCAACGCGAAGTCCTCTCCAAAACCGCCGCTGCTGAAGCCGGCATTGTTCACCAGCACGTCAATGCGTCCATGGTCGCGAATTATGGCGTTCACCGCAGGGGCAAGCGAATCGAATTCGGTGATATCGAGACGACGCAGATCAAGCCGATCAAGTACGCCGGCTTGTTGCGCGGCGGCCTCAAGCCGTCCCCGATTTTCGAGGTTGCGCATCGTGGCCACCACGCGATACCCGTTGAGCGCCAACTCGACGGCAGTTAGCAATCCAATGCCGCTTGAGCTTCCAGTTACAACTGCAACTTTCTCTTCAGCCATGGCTTTCCACCAAATCCTTCAAATTGCCGCACAGGGCGTAAACGCGTCCGTTCACGCAGGTTCGATTGCAATATCGCTTGCCGTTACGAGAAGATAACGAGTTTGTACATTCTTTCATGAAACGGACTGATAGCATGCCGACCACTAAAAAGCAGGGAATTAGCACCGCCGCCGCGGGCGACATTGCCCCGGCGAAAGGGAAGCTCGGAATCATGATCCCGGGCATGGGCGCCGTCGCCACCACGTTTGTCGCGGGCGTTGAAGCCATACGCAAAGGGATTTCCTCCCCCATCGGATCGCTCACCCAGATGGGTACCATTCGCTTGGGAAAGCGCACGGACGGCCGTTCGCCGAAGATCCAGGATTTCGTTCCGTTGGCCAAACTGAATGATCTGGTGTTCACTGGCTGGGATATTTTTGAGGACGATATGTACTCCGCCGCGCGCAATGCGGGCGTTCTCGACGTATCGTTACTCAATCAGGTCAAGCCGTTTCTCTCTAAAATCAAGCCGCGGAAGGCTGTCTTCGACAAGAATTACGTGAAGAACCTCGACGGTCCCAACGTGAAGAAGGGCAAGAACAAGATGGATCTTGCCGAGCAACTGCGTGAGGACATCCACGACTTCAAGAAGTCCAGCGGCGCCGACCGCCTGGTCATGATCTGGTGCGGCTCTACCGAAACCTTTATCAAGCCGAGGCCGGTCCATAAGTCGGTCGAGGCCTTCGAAAAAGGGCTGCGCGCCAGTGATGCCAACATCGCGCCGTCGATGATCTACGCTTATGCCGCGCTGAAAGAAGGTGTGCCGTTCGCCAATGGCGCGCCCAACCTGACCGTCGACATCCCTGCGATGCTCGAGTTGTCGAAGCAGAACGACGCGCCGATTTGCGGCAAGGACTACAAGACCGGACAGACTCTGATCAAGACCATCCTCGCGCCAGGATTCAAAGCGCGCATGATCGGCCTGAACGGCTGGTTCTCCACCAACATTCTGGGCAATCGCGATGGCGAAGTACTCGACGATCCCGGCTCCTTCAAGACCAAGGAAGAGTCGAAGTTGTCGGTGCTGGAGCACATTCTGCAGCCTGAGCTATACCCCGAGCTCTACGGCAACATTTGCCATAAGGTACGCATTAACTATTACCCTCCACGTGGTGATAATAAAGAGGGTTGGGACAATATCGACATTTTCGGTTGGCTTGGCTATCCGATGCAGATCAAGGTCGATTTCCTGTGCCGCGACTCCATCCTCGCCGCCCCCCTGGTGCTCGACTTGGTGTTGTTCCTCGATCTGGCGAAGCGCTCATCTGAATTGCGCGGCATCGGCATCCAGGAGTGGCTGAGCTTCTACTTCAAGTCGCCGATGACGGTGCCGGGGCTGTATCCAGAGCACGATCTGTTCATCCAGTCCATGAAGCTGAAGAACACGCTGCGCCACCTGAAGGGCGAAGAGATGATCACGCATCTGGGGCTGGAGTATTACGACTAGTGGCTAGTGGCTGGGCCAGTGGCCAGTAGTCAGTGATCAGCGGCGGCTGATCCAGAGCGCGCTTTCGTTAATAGTGGTCTCAAAACATGGTGGCGACCCTAGAGGGCAAGTCTTGCTTTTTCTCCCATAAAACGTCAGCTCAAATGCGCGATTGTCGGAGGTAGTAATCACAATCCGTTCCAAAACCGGAGCGAACAACTCGCCCTCGTAATTTCCCTCCCCACAATAGTCACAATAGAACTTGGCATAAGCCGTCGAGCCAATGAGATCGACGAAGCTTCGAAACGCGCCCACGTCACGGTCGATCTTTACCTTGCTTGTCTCACACCGCACGGTGATATCGTAGGGATCTCCATTCTGTTTGAACGCCGGCTCGACGCTGCGATCGGAAGCTTTGCCACTCCCGGAGCCGCAAAAAATCACGATTTCCAAGTCGCCATAGTTGTGAAGGTCGTCGAATGCCTTCGGAACTTTTTTCAGGAAGATGACATCGATGTACATCTCGCGAACGAAATAGTCGAGTTGCTTCTCTCCGTCGTCAAGGTTAGGGAAACCGGCATCACCGAGCTTGTATGTCTTACTGTACGGGCTAAGCGACTCTAGGGCTCGGGCTCGATCCAAATACGGCCGGAGAAGCTTGTTATCGGCCGGCAAACGAAGCTCGACTGCAGCTGACATATCTTTCAGCGACAGAGGGGCCGCAGCCCGTTGGGCCTCATGCCGAGTTACGTCAAGGTTCTTCTGTGTATTGCTAAGACTGTCTGAAATCGCCTGCGACTTTGCGACCTGTTTCTCAAGGTTCGTGTTCGTGCTTTCTAGTTTTGTATTGGCGACTCCGGCTTGGGTAACCAGTTCTCCCAGCTTTGTTCGCGCATCCCGGGCGGCTGCGGCGTCGCTGCTCTCTTTGTGATAATCCGTGGTCATGCTGACCAGGGTGCCTAAAATCAGGCAAGCCAGTACCGCGTATCCGCCCCTCGATAATACTTTGTTGCCGTTTCGGTCGACACGCAGGTCCGAGATGGTGCCGATTACCCCTGCTGTGGCAGCGACCAGGCTCCCCGTAAGCTTGAGCACGAGATAAACGTTATCGCTCATAGTTCGGGCTGAAATGCTGACCGGGATTTCCATTTCGGCAACCTAAACGCGGAACACTATACACCCGTTCCGCTCGCCGGGTGCCCGCTCATTCCTCACGTTGGAATGAGTGGGGACGAATTGTTGTAATGGCCAGTCTCCGCGAGGTCGCCTACAATTGATTCATGTTCTCCCACACATTCGAAACCCGCGAATGTGTGGGGCACCCCGCTTGGCCTTACGTTGGATTGGTGAAGGTCACAGTGTAGGTCGCAACCGAGGACTGATTGAATTGGCATGGCGGTTGGGTGTTCACATGACCCTCCTGCGGGTAATTCTTGCCCGGACAACCAGAACCGGTCGGCGGATTGGAGGGTCCCGTGCAAATGTCGCATCCCAGCGGATACACACCGGGATTCTTGGAATTGCCGGTCGCCGAAGTCACAGTGATAGCGTTGCCGGAGGACGGCTTGATCGAAACCCCATAGTTGAACCCATTGACGAGACTGACGTCATACCAGTCATTGCCCTGAGTATTCAAGTTGAGTTCGGCCATGCTCAATCCGGTTCCCCCTCCGCACGACGACCAGACCAATATGTCCGCCGAAATAGCGACGTTGAAGTTACCTTTCGTGAGCTGAATAGGCTGCGACTTTCCGGAGGCGAGCGTGAAGGAGCAAGCATAAGGATTTCCCTGGGCTGGAAACGTACAGAAGGGAAAATCGCTTTGACTGTAAGGGCCCAGGGACGACCCGTTGAAGCCGATGTAAATGGTGTGGCTCGCAGAGGTGCTGTTTGTGATCGTAACCGTCTGGTTGATAGCTCCGAGATCGGCGGCGGCGAGAGTAACAAGTATCGCGACCAGCAGACATTTCTGCATCGTTGTAGTCACGGTAGTCCTCCAAAGTTGACAAAGCGGGATACGGCGAGAAAACTTACGCGCAGCGGGAGAGGATGTCAAAGCAAATTTCAATGTGCCTGGTGCCCAACTCATTCCCGACGTTGGAATGAGTGGGGATCGAATTGTCGTAACGGCCAATCTCAGCGACGTCGCCTCTAATTGAATCATGGTCTCCCACACATTCGAAACCCGCAAATGTTTGGGGCACTCGGCGGTTACTGTTGTAGCATCGCCTTATTGCAAGAAGGTTAGATCTATGCCACGCCTACTTCTCGTCGAAGATGTACTCATGCTGAGCATCTCGCGTGATCAGCGTCTTCTTCGCGCCGCTGCCGACCACGAACTCGAATCCCTCCATGCCTGGCACGATGGTCACGAACGAGAGCGTCCCATCGGGATTCTTCTTGGTCGCGACCTCACTCTTCCATTCGCCGAAGTCGAAGTACGTCTTCCCACTCGCCATGCTCACGTCGATATCTCCTAGGGACGCATTCCAATAGTGCTTCGCCAACTTCGCGCTTTCGGTAGCGTCCGCTGGCACGGTCAGAAGCTTCCGCTCCGCCGCGATCTCTGCGAAATAGCTCTTGGCATCTGCCGCCAGCAGATTGTCGGCCTCCGGATGTCCATCGAAGAGGACCTCCAGCAGTTTGCGGCGGAACCGGCTCCGGATCAGCCACCCGGGGTTGCCATTGGTCAGGATCACGGCTCCCACATTCTGCTGCGGCAGCCAAATCATGTCGCTGTGATAGCCAATCAGGTCTCCACCGTGGTGGACCACCGGAACTCCGTAAGTGTTATCCACCATCAATCCCATGCCGTAGGAATCGTCCTTGCTCATGTACACCTGCGGCTTGCGGCGCTCCAGCAGAGGCTCAGCGTCAATGTACGTCTTGCCGTCCGGCAGCTTGCCATCGGCCAGTTCCATCGAAACGTACTTCAGCATGTCGTCAATGCTGCTCCACGCGCCACCCGCCGGACGGAGCGGAATGACCGAATAATTCACCGCCATGATCGCCTTCGCGGGTTTTCCATCGATGTCCGTCGCGTGCGGCCCGGCATGATTTGCCTTCTGCGCCTTCTCAAAGTCGAAGGTGGTCTCCGTCATCCCCAGTGGATCGAACACCAGCATCTGCATCCCTTTGTCATATGCCTGGCCAACTTCCATGTTGGGATACAGTACGTGTCCGCCGGTATAGCCGGCGGCCGCGGCCATCAGGTTCGAATACTGGAATAGCTCGCCGAACTTCGACGTAGGCTGCATCGTCCCCAGCAGCGTCATGGAACTCTGCGGAGTCATCTTCCCGTAGTCGAAGAGCCACTCCATATCTTGCCGGGGCATTCCGGTACAGGCGCAGATCAGCTGCTTGACCAGCACGCTCTTGGTCGTCGCTGCGTCGCCCAGCTTGAAATCGGGATACAGCGTCGTGACCGGCGTATCCCAGTTCATCTTGTGCTCTTCTACGAGCTTTGCCAGCATCAGCGTGGTCAGCGCTTTGGTGTTCGACGCAATCATGAACAGCGTCTCGCCATCCGGCTTGGCAGTGCCGCCCAGCTCCTTAACGCCATAACCATCGGCAAAGATCACCTTCCCGTCCTGTACCAGTCCGAGCGCGACTCCAGGAACTCCGGTTTCCGTTTCTCCTTGCTCAATGAAGCGGCCCAGCTCTGCGATCCGTGCCTGGTCCAGCGGGTTCGCCTTCTTGCCG
Organism: uncultured Acidobacteriaceae bacterium; assembly: GCA_963721155.1. Lineage (GTDB taxonomy): Bacteria > Acidobacteriota > Terriglobia > Terriglobales > Acidobacteriaceae > Bog-257. The sequence continues at coordinate 642,392 of CAVRID010000018.1, forward strand.
GCAAAGGATTCGCGCGAATAGCCCTTCGGCAACAGCCTGCCCAGCGCTACCCCCAACCTGTCCGCTCGCGCTTCTCGGCCACAGCGTCGGCCATGTCTTCGATTACAACCGTCCAGGTCGTGCCCGCGTATTGGACCATGCGCGGCCACGCTGCGCTTCTCATTCGGTGAGGTCCGATAGTCATACGCGCGGCGCTTACTCCAGCCGTCGCGGTCGGGAAGATCGTTGCTCACCATTACCGGCCACTTCGCCTCCGGCCTGTACGCCTTCCATGCCGCTGCCAGCGCTTCGTCGTTGTCCTTTGCCGCAACGTCCACTAGCGCAATCCACGAACCGCCCTCCGGAGCTTCCAGGATCGTCGCCGGACCTTTCACCGTCACCGTCCAGTCCTTTGGAGCGATGAACGTGTTTCCCATCACGGTGGTCATCGGAGTGTCGGCCGCAACCCGCTCCGGAGCCTGCGGACCCGCCAGGGTCGCTGCCGCGGCCGTCTGACTTTGTACGAACAGCAGGGAAGCACTGAATAGGAGAAGAGCGAACACCTTGGTACGTGTTTTCATAGTGCTGACATGTTACTCCCGGCGAGCTTTCCTTAGCGGTGATAGCGGACGGTAAATCGTCATATCGTTCGCACGAGTGCGTGCTACTTTCGCCACTCGTTGGCATGCGACCGCCAGCCCTTGCGTATAATTCCCTTCGTCATGCGCGAATGCCGAATTGTTGTTCTCATCTCTACGCTCCTGCTATGCAGCATCGGTGTCAGTCTGGCCCAATCAAACGACGCTGTTATGCAGCAGGCCCTCAGCCCATCAAGTCCGTTGCAAGAGAACTTGCGTGTACTCACGGACGAAATTGGCGGGCGTATCCCAGGCACGCCTGCGTTCCAGAAAGCGACGCAGTGGGCCGTCGATGGGTTCAAGGCCGCGGGCGCTGACTCGGTTCACACGGAAGAGTTCACCATGCCAACCGCTTGGGCCGAAGGGCGACACCGAGGTCGATGTCGTGGCTCCGGTGAAGTTTCATGTGCTTGCGCACTCAATTGCGTGGGCACCGGCCCTGAAGCCGACGACCGCGCGGGTGGTGGATGTCGGCATGGGCACGGCCGCCGAGTTTGCCAAAGCTGGAGACGTTACAGGCGCCATCGTGCTGGTGCACAGCGACGTGCTGAAGACTTGGGACGACCTCTTTCAGGAGTACTACCGCGCGCCCGGAATTATCGACTCTGGCGCGGAAGGGCAGGGCCCTGGCCATTGCCTTTACCTCCAGCCGTGAGCATGACTTGCTGTATCGCCATATCAACGCCATGAACGGGAACATCGATGTGATCCCTCAGGTCCTGCTGGCGCGCGAAGATTCCGAACGAATCGCACGGTTGCTAGCACATGGCGAGAAAGTCCAGATGTCGCTGTCCATGCCGAATCAAATTGGACCAACGATTACCACCCGCAACGTAGTGGCTGAGTTGAAGGGAACCGAACTGCCGAACGAAATAGTGATCTTGGGCGCCCACTTGGATTCATGGGAGCTCGGCACCGGCGCACTCGACAACGGATGCAATGCGGCACTGGTCATCGACACGCTGCGGGCGATCAAGATGGCGGGCATTCGTCCGAAGCGAACTATGCGCTTCATTCTGTTCTCGGGCGAAGAAGAGGGTCTGCTGGGTTCGTACGCGTATGTGCGTGCACATCAAAATGAACTCGACAACATTGTGGCTGAACTGGTACTGGACGAGGGCAGCGGTCCTGTCGTCAGCTTCTCAACCGGCGGCCGGAACGATGTTGACGCGGCGCTGACGCCGATGGTCCAGCCATTTGCGCAATGGAATGCCAATCAGGTGACCAACGACGCGACCGTCGGCACCGACAACTACGATTTCATGTTGCAAGGCGTTCCTACCATTCTGCCGAACCAGGCCGAAGCCAACTACTTGATTAACTATCACGCCAGCTCCGACACCTTCGACAAGGTGGATTTCGCGCAACTGAAAAAGAATGAGGCCATGGCTGCCGAGTTGATGGTTGAGCTGGCGAATGCGCCGCAACGCATCGGACCGCGTATCAGCCGGTCTCAGATTGAGGCGACCTTCAAAGATACCCATCTCGACGATCAAATGAAGGGCTTCGGCCTGTGGGACGACTGGCAGAACGGCACGAGGGGAAGGAAGCCGTGAGCCGGGGACTGTATCCGCTTTGAAAGCGTACGCCTTCGCAGGTTGCTGAAAAACTCTGGCGAACGCTCTTGGTCGGAGCCCCTGCTTCAGCAGGGGGAAGCTGGACTTCAGTTCAGCGGAAAAAGCGTTCGATCTAAAAATGGGATTTAGCGCTGGTTTTCCAAAGTCCCGGCGCTAACGCGCGCGATTAAAGCCCAACTTCTTCCCGGAGCGCTGAAGCGCTCCTTCCCCGCATAAATGCGGGGCTCCCACCAAAAAGTACATTCCACCAGTTACGCTCTGACTTTTTCGGCAGCGTGTCTAGCCGCTGAGGGCGCGGACCTTAGGGCCTAAGCACAGATCGGCGCGGCTGAAACCGCGCCCTTTTAAGACTGTTACAGGCACCCTGCAATTACTCTAAAAACCCGGACGGCTGCCAATGTCACCGGAACGCTATTGGCTCGGTGGAGTGGCCGGCTTCTTTGAGGTCGTTCCCGGCTTGGCCACGGGATGGCGCGGATCGATGATCTTTATGCGTATGATTTTGGGTGGATCGTAGGGCCGATCATTGCGAGGATCGGTCGGCATTCGCGCGATCTTTTTCACCACGTCAAGGTCCTGGCATTGACCGAAGAGACTGTAATGCCCGTTTAAGGACGGGTAAGGAGCTTCCGTGATGAAGAATTGCGAGCCGTTGGTATTGGGCCCGCTATTCGCCATAGCCAGCCGTCCGGGTTGGTCGAAGGTGAGAGAGGGGGTGACCTCATCCTTGAAACTATAGCCAGGGTCGCCCGATCCATTGCCCACGGGATCGCCGCCTTGGATCATGAAGTTCGGGATCACTCGGTGAAAGATGGTGCCGTTGTAAAGCGGCACGCCCGTCATCATCTTGCCGGTCTTCGGATCCTTCCACGCTTTGGTGCCCGTCGCCAGACCGATGAAGTTGGCAACCGTCAACGGTGCTTGCTGGGGAAACAGAGTGCAAGTGATGTTGCCGGCGGTGGTTTCGAAGATAGCGGTCGGCTCCTTCGACTGGCCTACCGTTCCCTGAGCACTCTTTTCAGTGGTTGCATGTTGCTCCGATGTTGAACCGGTGGTCGAGGTCTGCGCTCCCGCCAAGCCGGTCAGGCTGAGACACAGAATTGCTGCTAACACGTTACGCATAAATCCCTCCCAATGAAGAGTCATCCATCTTACTGCCGTGGCTGTGCTGCGGTAGGCGCAATTTCACGGCGCATGTCCGGATTCGTTTCCGCCTGAATCTGTTTCGACAGCTTCTCAACCTCAGCAAATACCCGCATAAGATTGCCCCCCAGAATCTTATCAAGGTCGGCGGCCTTGTAGCCGCGGTCGTACAGCGCCTGCGTGATTTTCGGCAGGTCGGCGGCAGAATCGATCCCCTGTGGTGAGCAGTCGATGCCATCGAAATCGGAGCCCAGGCCGACATGATCGATACCTGCCACCTTCACCATGTGGTCAATGTGGTCGATCAGATCGCTCAGCGGAGGACGGGGCAACTTTTTCTCCAGTGCTGCCTTGGCCTCAAGATACTCTTTTCGGACCTCGGGCGTTTGTGCGGAAATGAAAAGCTTCTGCTCACGCTCAAAGTCAGGGTCATGCTGCGCCTCAAGTTCTTTCATGCGGTCGAGATACTTCTGCGAGACGAACGCGCAATAGAAATTTACCTGCGCCACGCCGCCGTTGCGGGCCAGCGCCACGAGCATGTCATCAGTCATGTTGCGCGGAGCATTGGTGAGCGCGCGCGACGAAGAGTGCGACGCGATGACCGGAGCGCGGCTGGCCACCAACGCCTGGTAAAAGGTGCGGTCGGCGACGTGCGAAATGTCCACCATCATGCCCAGCCGGTTCATCTCGCGCACCACCTGGCGCCCGAAGTCGGTGATGCCGTCGTGGTGCTGGACACTCTTGTCGTCGAGGTCGCCGCTGGAGTCGCCCAGTTCGTTGGTGTTGGACCAGGTCAGCGTCATGTAGCGCACGCCCAGGCGGTAGTAGTCGCGCAGGATGCGCATGTCGCCTTCGATGGCGTGTCCGCCCTCAACCCCCAACAGCGCCGCCAATTTGTGCTGGCGATGGGCGGAGAGAATGTCCTGCGTGCTGAAGGCCATCATCATCTTGTCGGGATGCAGGCGCGCCTGCTCGTAAACCGAATCGATCATGTCGAGCGCGCGCTTGGCCTCGTGGCCCTTGTTGGCCTTCGGCTCGACCCAGATGGAGAAGAACTCGGCTCCCAGATTGCCGGCCTTGATCTTGGCGAAGTCCAGGTAGCCGGCCCCGGCGTCTTGCGAGAGATCGAAATTTTCATCGACAAAACGACCGGGGGTGTCGGCGTGGGTGTCGATGATGAGAGCCGAATTGTGGATGGCGCGCCAGCCCTGCGCGGCGGCAGCCCGAGTCGTCACGTCCTTTGATTTTCTTCCCTGTGGTGGGCAATTCTCCGGGTACCCGGGACAGTCCCCAACGGTCCCTTCGACTACCCTTTGAGAGGGACTCGCTGGCGGTGTTGCGGTCTGGGCTGAAGCAAAGGCAGCGAAAAGTAAGGAGAAAATGAGCACCCGAGAGAGCATTCGCATGAGCGTGAATAGGCTCCGATAAGGAAATGTTGGCGCGCTTGGATTGTAAATGAAGAGTGGACGTCGTTCCTGCGCGTGCCATGGACCTGGCAAGCAGATCGCAACATGCGCGCGATTGCATCACGCCTGCCTGTGTAATTACAATGTACTTATGCCAATCAAGACCGAACTCATACGCATCGGCAATTCGCGCGGCATTCGCATTCCCAAACCCATCATTGAACAATGCCGCTTGGGGGACACGGTTGAGCTGCGGGTCCAGGACGACAGCTTGATCATATCCTCGCAACACAAGCCACGACAGGGTTGGGAGGAGGCCCTCCGGCGTGCAACCCCGGCAACGGAAGACGAACTCCTGCTGAACTCGGTTTTGGACGACGATTTCGATCGTGAGGAATGGACGTGGTAAGCGCACGCCCACCTCGACTCGATGAGGTATGGCTGGTGGCGCTCGATCCTACGATTGGGGCCGAAATTCGCAAGACCCGCCCCTGTCTGGTCGTTTCACCCGACGAAATGAACCGGCACTTGCAAACTGTCATCGTGGCCCCGATGACAACCACTGTGCGACCGCTTCCCATGCGCGTGAGCGTGTCGTTTCAGGGCAAACACGGCCAGGTAGCGCTGGACCATATCCGCGCGGTGGCCCACCGCAGGCTGGTGCGAAGACTGGGAGCGGTATCGCCGCAGACCGCCGCCGCAGTTTCCGCAAACCTCGTCGAAATGTTTTCTCGCCTGTGACTGGCCACATACACCATACTCCTTAGACTGGATCAGAATGCGGCGCGCAAGCTGATTGCCATAAAACTTTTCTTTGGCAACCGGTTTTATTTCAGCCAGTTACGGGCACACGAGCATCGGAATCCTGCAGAAAACCCCGAGTTCCCCCTGAGAACGCCCGCGAGGCCGGTATATACCTAGGGACCGCGAGTAGTCGGCGCTGGCTCCCAAACAACTAACTATTGATGAAAGGGAGTGAACTCTGTGAAAAAGGAACCTGTTGTGTTCAAGTGCCAACTTACTTCAAGCGAGATACGAGGTCTCGCGAAGGAGTATATAAACGAGAACGGCGATGATAACAAAGCCTTGGCAGCCGGAGCCGCCATCCGCGCGGGTAACTACTCACGCGCAGAGCTGATGAAGATTGCCGAATGGAAGCTCGAAAGGGAAAACGGTACTTATCAGCCGAGCATTAAGCACATTTCGGAAAACACCGACCAGGAGATTGCGGAGGCGCTCGAGGTGGCCGTGCATGCAAAAACACCTCGCGTCGGCCTCGGTGTCCTGACTACGCTATTTGGCATCGAGGTGCCCGTTGCTTCGGCGATTATGATGGCCATTTATCCGGACAGGCACACGGTGATTGACGTTCGCAGCTTGGAAGAACTCGGCCAGAAGAAGCCGCAACCATCGATAGACTATTACCTTCGGTACCGTGATGCGTGCGAGCGAATCGCCGCCGAACGTGGGGTGACCTTGCGAGACTTTGATCGAGCTCTGTGGCAGAAGAACAGGAACCGAAAGAAGAAGCGGGCCAGTGTGACAGTTTGAAAAGTGACCTGTGATCGGCCACGCGGGGAGTTGAGAGAGTACCGCGTGGCTCAGATCCTACGTCCGGAACAAATCTTTGATGGCTTGCCACATGACTTGGCCGCCGACATCGGCAATGGACTTCGTCAAGGGCAATTCCTTCGGGCAGACCTCGACACAGTTCTGCGCGTAACCACATTCCTGGATGCCGCCGTCGCCCATCAGGGCCTTCAGGCGTTCGATCTTGAGTGCCTTGCCGGTGGGATGCGAATTGAATAGCCGAACCTGCGCGATGGTAGCCGCGCCGACGAAACCGGTCTTGTCGTTGAACTGCGGACAAGCTTCCATGCAGCAGCAGCACGAAATGCAATTAGAGAGCGGGTACGCTTCTTCCTGCATCTCCGCCGACTGGCGCGGGCCGGCCCCAAGGTCATACGTACCGTCAACTGGAATCCACGCCTTCACCTTCTTCAGGTTTTCGAAGAGGACGCTCCGATCTACTGCCAGGTCGCGAACGATAGGGAATTTGGAGAACGGCTCGAGGGTGATGGGCTGCTTGAGATTGTGTATCAGCGCCGAGCAAGCCATCTTGGCCTGGCCGTTGATGAGCATAGCGCAGGAACCGCAGATCTCTTCGAGGCAGTTGGAATCATAGGTGATCGGAGTGGTCGGCTTACCTTCGCGGGTGACCGGGTTGGCCGCGATATCCATCAGCGACGAGGTGACGTTCATCCCCGGCCGATAAGGTATCTCGAACTCCTCCCAGTACGGTTTAGACTCGGGAGTTTCCTGGCGCTTTATTTTGAAGATAACGGTCTTAGGATTCGCCATTTTTATTTTTCGCTCTTCGCTATTTGCTGTTCGCTGTTCGCTCTTGGCCCTTAGTTGCTAGCCGTTAGCAACCAGCGGTGCGGCATATGAAACTTGAAACTCGAAACTGACACTCGAACCTAATCCCTGACCCCTGCTTTACGTTGCCGCGTCGTAGCGCCGCGGACGGGGCTTGATCAGCGATGTATCCACCTGCTCAAACTCGAAGCGCGGCTCATCGGCGTCGGCCGCAAAGTATGCCTTGGTGGTCTTCAACCAGTTTGCGTCATCGCGCTCGGGAAAGTCCGGCTTGTAATGCGCGCCGCGCGACTCGTCGCGCATGGCGGCGCCTTGAACGATCACGCGCGCCAGTTGCAGCATGTTGTAAAGCTGCCGCGCGAACACGAACGACGTATTCGCCCACATCGAGCGGTCGCTCAGGTTCACATGACGATAACGCTCCAGCAGCTCCACCAGCTTGGCATCCGTGTCGACCAGGTTTTTGTTGTAGCGGATCACGGTGCAGTTCTTGGTCATGATGTCGCCCAACTCGCGCCACAGCAAGAACGGATTCTCCGCGCCTTCGTTCTTCAGCAGGCGGGAATTGATCTCTTCCTGTCGTTTGCGCTCCGAGTCGAACACATGCCCGGCGGCATGCTGGCCGCTCTTGATCACGTTGTGCGCATACTTGACCGCGTTCGGCCCAGAGACGAATCCGCCATAGATACACGACACCAGCGAATTCGCACCCAGGCGGTTGGCGCCGTGGTACTGGTACTCGCATTCGCCTGCGGCGTAAAGTCCCTCGACATTGGTGCGCTGCTCAAAGTCCACCCACAGGCCGCCCATGGTGTAGTGCATGCCGGGGAATATTTTCATCGGCGTGTCGCGCGGATCGTCGCCGACAAACTTCTCGTAGATTTCGAGGATGCCCTCGAGCTTGCGGTCGAGGGTGGCGCGGTCGATGTGGGTCAGGTCGAGATAGACCATCGGCTGTCCATCGATGCCGAGATGGTGTTCGTAAACTACTTTATGGATGGCGCGGGTTGCGATGTCGCGCGGCACCAGATTGCCATACTTGGGATACCACTCTTCCAGGAAATACCAACGCTCGCCTTCGGGAATGCTCTTGGGATCACGCTTATCGCCGGGCTGCTTCGGCACCCATACGCGCCCACCTTCACCACGGGCCGACTCGGACATGAGGCGTAACTTGTCTTCACCGGGGATACACGTCGGGTGTACCTGGATGAATTCGCCGTTGGCGTAGTACACCCCCTGCTGATAAAGGGCCGACTGCGCCGACCCGGTGCAAACCACCGAGTTGGTGGACTTGCCAAAGATGGCGCCGTTTCCGCCGGTCGCGATGATGACCGCTTCCGCCGGGAAGGTGTGCACCGCCATGCTGCGCAGATCAAGGGCGCAAATACCGTGACAGACACGCTGATCATCGATCACCGCGGAGAGGAATTCCCAAGCTTCGTACTTGGTGACTTTGCCTTCGGCCTCATAACGTCGTACCTGCTCGTCGAGCGCGTAGAGAAGTTGCTGGCCAGTGGTGGCGCCGGCGAACGCGGTGCGGTTGTAGAGCGTTCCGCCGAAGCGACGAAAGTCGAGCAATCCTTCGGGCGTGCGATTGAAGGGGACGCCCATCCGATCGAGCAGGTCGATGATGCCGGGGGCGGCCTCGCACATGCCCTTTACCGGGGGCTGGTTCGCGAGGAAGTCGCCACCGTAGATGGTGTCGTCGAAGTGCTGCCAGGTGGAGTCGCCTTCACCCTTCAGGTTTTTGGCGGCGTTGATACCACCCTGCGCGCACACCGAATGAGACCGCTTGACCGGGACGATGGAAAAGAGGTCAACGTGACCTCCCATCTCGGCAATCTTGATGGTGGCTGCCAGACCCGCTAGCCCGCCACCTACGACAATGATCTTAGGATGAGCCATGATGATCTTTACGCAAATTTATGAAGGCCGAAAACGGCCAAACTGGGCCTGGTACTTCTAATCATGCTGAACATAGGGAACCTGATCGGCGGGAGTTTGCACGAATCCGGTTATTGTCCACAGTCCAATGCCAATGAGAACAAGTCGCTAAAGCCGTGCAAACGTAGCCAAACTTGCGGCGCGCGTTGTCGCCAGTAGTAAAACCCCACTTGGCGGCAAACAGCCAAACACCATAGGAAAAGTGCCACGACACAGCAACAATCCCGATTACATAAAAGGCGATCGTCCACGGGCTCTGGAAGTCGAACCATACCTTCGAGAACGCGTACTGATAGCCGCCGCCCATCAGGTGCACACCCGTGAACCGCATATCGATCACGTGATACGCGATATAGATGAAAGCGATGATTCCGGTCCAGCGCTGGGAAGTGTAAAGCCAGTTTCCGGTCCAGGGATATTCGCCGACGTTGGAATCGCCCTTGTACCAGATGTACAAGCCATAGATCCCGTGATACAGCAGCGGCAGAAAGATGAAGACCCATTCCAGCACGTGGACGAAAGGCAAACTGGTCAGGAACTTCACCTGGTCGTTATAGGCCTGAACGCCCTTGGTTGCTTCCGAGTTGGAGATGAAATGCTCGATCAGGAATGCGCCAATGGGAACGATGCCCGACAGGGAATGCAGTCTGCGCAAAACAAATGAGTAGCCCTGGCCGGCGCGCAGCGGAGCCACTCCCTTCTTGATTCGAGCGGTACTTGTATCGACAGAACTGGCCGAAGAAGCCACGAAGCCAACTCCTTATGATCGCGGAGTGTATAAGCGAACCTTCGATTATCAATTTCGCCAACAGCGCAAGTCAAGGAACGCTGTGCCATTGACAAAAACCTGAGGCGGGCAGTCTCGGGCTTGACAAACGGAGTTCAGCATAGCTGCTGCGATGGCGAAGCACCTGTGACGTAAATCACAATATCTTATGACGAGGTGATCGGGATCACCGGTCCGTGTGCGGGTGTTGTTCGCGGCTTTCGTCCTCCCAGGCCAGAAATGCTCGAAACGCCGCACCGCGGTGACTGTACAGCGCTTTTTCTTCCGCGGTCAGTTCGGCAAAGGTCTTGGCGATCTCAGGGAAGTAGAACAGCGGATCATATCCGAAACCGTTTGTGCCTCGAAGCGAGCGCAGGAGAAGGCCTTCAGCCTTGCCCTGAAACGTGCCCAAGGTGTGGCCGTTGCGCGCTACGGCAATAACGCAGACGAACCTTCCTGTGCGGTATTCCTCGGGAACATCGTGCAGTTCGCGCAGAAGGCGCGCGTTGTTGGCTTCGTCATCGGAGTTTGGTGCGTGCTCGGGTGCGTTCTGCTCATCGGCGGCATAGCGCGCTGAGCGAACCCCTGGAGCGCCACCGAGTGCATCGACTTCCAGACCCGAGTCGTCGGCGATGACTAACTCGCCTTCGGCATACTTACTGTAGTACTCGGCCTTCTTGCGGGCATTAGCTTCAAAGGTCAGACCATCTTCGATAACACCGGGCAGCGATGAGAAGCTGGGCAGCGTCTCGATTTGCACATTATGCGCAACGGCAGCTCCAACCAGATCCCGAATTTTACCTGGGTTAGACGTCGCAACCAGCACACGCTTCATCAGCACCTCCTGACTTCAACCTATCAGAACCTGCCGCTAACGCGGAGCCATGCAAGTCACCGTTATCGTGTCGCCATCCAGTTGTTAAAGACGCGTACGTTGCCCGTGGCTTTCTTTAGATGGCGCTCTGCTTCGGCTCTGCTGATGTCTTTCTTCTCCATGAGAATCGCAGCAGACACGTTACCACCTGATCTTCGGAGAGCTTTCACGCTCTGGTCGCGGTCGGCTCCAGTCGCTTGTTGCAGAATTCGGATTCCGCGCCCCCCAACCGGCCACCTTGGGATCTTCAGCATTGAGAATGTGCGCGATATCGAATGCAGAGCGCAGATCGAGGTTCTGGCTCGCGCGATTCCGTCGCTCGGTACCGAGCGTTGCTGTGGCGGGCACGCGCTTCATGCGACCATCAACGCTCCTCGAACGCCTCGACGATTGCATCATGTAGGGCCGGTCGGACCCGGCGAATACCCTGGGATGCGCGGTTGGGCCAGGTGCGATTCGTCAAAAGTGTTACCGATAGCTGGCGCGTGGGATCGATCCAGAGGGAGGTACCGGTGAATCCGAGATGCCCAAATGACGACACCGAAAACTGGGTGCCCGACGATGATTCCGGCGATGGAGTGTCCCATCCCAGTGCCCGCGACGAACCGGCGGGCGATTCTGCCCTTCGAGTGAAGAGCTGTACGGTTTCCGCTTTAAAGATGGGCGCTCCGCGGCGCAGCATGCACTCCGCGAAGCGCGCGACATCGATCGCCGGAGCGAAAACGCCAGCGTGTCCTGCGACGCCTCCCATCACGGAAGAGTTTTCGTCATTCACTTCGCCCTGAATAATGCGTTTGCGAAACGTGCGATCGTCTTCGGTGGGCGGAATCTGGGGCTTCCACTCCGCCGGAGGATTGAATCGCGTGTGCGTCATCCCAAGGGGGGTGAAGACCTCCTGTCGCGCGAATAGGTCGAGTGCCAGATCAGCTTGACGCGCGAGCACCTCCCCCAGCAGGATGAAGCCGACATCGCTATACTCGGCGCGCGTGCCAGGTGCGGCAACCAGCCGAGTGGTAAGAGCGGACCGAACCAGTTCCTCGCGAGAGCCGGCAAACTCGAACAGTTTCTCGTAAGCGGGCAGTCCGCTGGAGTGCGCCAGCAGCATGCGAAGGGTGACCGCCTCGCGCGTCGCCTGCTGATGACGAGGCGCTCGAGCCACAAAATCGGGAAGGAAGTGTCCGACGGGGATGTCGAGCGGCAATTTCTCGCGCTCATACAGCAGCATGGCGACAGCAGTCGTCGCCACAACCTTGGTCACGGACGCCAGGTCGAAGATAGTGCCGGCTTCAACCATCGGCGCATCGCTCTCGTACGTAAAGCGGCCAAATCCGCGGAGCGCGATCAGCGATCCGCGATGAGTAACAGCGAGCGTCGCTGCGGGAAAGGCGCGCTGCTCGATGGCTTCGGTAATAATGGAGAAAGCTCGCGAGAATTGCTTGTCCTGGAGATCGAACGCAGGCGACAGATCAGTGGACTGTTGCGACGATTGGTTCAAAGCCACCTCATGATGAGATCGGATGGGGGCGCAACTTATAATAACTTGCCCGCGAAATGGCGCGGCGGATCCCTGAATCAAGAAAGGTTTCGGACCCATTGAGCCTTCGTCTTTGGCCAGCTATAGCGCTTCTTCTATTTTGTCTTGTCCTGGGTAGCAGCGTTCTTCTTCCAGCGCAGAAGGCGTCGGCTCCCGCCGTCACGCCACCCGCCACTGCCGCGGCGGGGCAAGATCGCTTTGCTCCGCTCGACGCGCTGCTCAAGGATGCCGTTGAGAAAGGTCGTGCGCCCGGAGCGGTTCTACTGGTCGGCCACAACGGAACGCTCGTTTACCGCAAGGCATTCGGCTATCGCTCGCTCGATCCCAAGGAGCCGATGACTGTCGATACCATTTTCGACATGGCATCGCTCACCAAGGTGATCGCCACTACGGGCTGCGTGATGCGCCTGGTGCAACTTGGGCAGGTGAAGCTCAACGATCCTGTCGCCAAGTACATTCCCGAGTTCGCGCAGAACGGCAAAGAGGAGGTGACGGTCCGGCAGTTGCTGACCCACTACTCGGGTCTGCGGCCAGATCTGGACTTGAAGCAGTATTGGAGCGGCCTGGAGGAGGGTTATAAGCGTGCCAATGCCGAGAAGCTGATCAACCCGCCAGGCTCGACGTTCGTTTACAGCGACATTAACTTCGTGGTGCTTGGCGAATTGGTGCAACGGGTCGGAGGCATGCCGCTCGATCAGTATTCGCAAACCTACATTTTTGGTCCGCTGGGCCTGACGTCAACACGCTTTCTTCCGCCGCCAGAGTGGAAGCCACGTATTGCGCCCACCGAACGCGATGAGCGAACCGGACTGATGCTGCGTGGTACGGTACACGATCCTACCGCGCGCCAGATGGGAGGCGTCGCCGGCGATGCCGGAGTGTTTTCGACTGCCGATGACGTCGCCAAGTTTGCGCAAGTGCTGCTGAACGGTGGCGCGCCCGTGTTTTCCCCCTGGATCGTCGAGAAGATGACCACTCCGCAGCAGCCGCCCAACCTGACGGACGTGCGGGGACTGGGTTGGGACATCGACTCACCATTTTCCTCCAATCGCGGGGAGCTCTTGCCTGTCGGCTCCTTTGGACACACCGGCTTCACCGGCACTTCGCTCTGGATTGACCCGACCACGAACACCTACATCATTCTGCTTACCAATGCCGTACACATCAAAGACGGCAACGTAATCGCGCTGCGTACCGAAGTAGCCACCGCGGTGGCCGCTGCGTTGCAACTGGATCCTAGCGAAGAGCAGAAAATGCGGGTGGCGCGCATAACCGGCTACAACGAAGCGGCAGTCGCCAGCCGTCGCGTTGTGGTTCGCAATGGCCAGGTATCCAACGGAATTGATGAACTGGAGGCACACGACTTCGATGTGTTAAGAATTTCGGGGGTCGCCACGCCGAAGGTTGGGCTTGTCACCAACCAGACTGGCATCGATAGTCATAGCCGCCGCACGATCGACGTTCTAGCGCACGCGCGGGGGTTACAGCTGAGTGCCATTTTTAGTCCGGAACACGGTGTGCAAGGAACTTCCGACAGCCCGGACATCGGCAATACGAAAGACGGAGCGACGGGGGTCACGGTTTACAGCGTCTATGGCGACAGCGATGCCAAGCGCCGGCCGCCGCTCGACGTTGTGCGCAATCTCGACATTCTGGTGTTCGATATTCAGGACGCGGGCGCACGCTTCTACACCTACGAGACGACGCTGGGATATTTTCTCGAGGCCGCGGCAGCAACCGGGAAGCCGATTGTGGTGCTCGATCGTCCGAATCCCCTTAACGGCGCCTATGTTCAAGGCCCGGTCTCGGACACCGGGCAGGGAAGCTTTGTGAACTATTATCCCGTGCCAGTGCGGCATGGAATGACGATTGGCGAATTGGCAAAGCTGTACAACTCCGAGCGGCACATCAACGCCAACCTTACGGTGGTTCCAATGCGGGGCTGGATGCGCGGTGACTGGTTCGACTCCACTGGGGCGCTATGGGTAAATCCGTCGCCGAACTTGCGCGACCTGAACCAGGCGACGCTGTATCCCGGCGTGGCGCTGATCGAGCAAACGAATGTTTCCGTCGGGCGGGGTACCGATACACCCTTCGAAGTGGTTGGAGCACCGTGGGTCAGTGCAAAGCGGCTGGCTGCGTATCTGAATAATCGCGAAATCGCCGGAGTGCGATTTGTGCCAATCATGTTTACCCCAACGAGTGGACCTTATGTTCACCAGGAATGTGAAGGAGTCCGTATTGTCGTCATCAACCGCGAAGTGCTCGACGCGCCCGAGTTGGGTATCGAGTTAGCGTCTGCCCTTCACAATGCGGCTCCAACCGGATTCGACATCTCCCATATGAAACCGTTGCTGGTAAATCAGGCCGCTTTCATAGGGTTACAAGCGGGACAAGATCCGCGCCGCATCGCCGACGATTGGCGTGACGGGATCGAGCAATTCATGCAGGTCAGGAAGAGGTACTTGATCTATTGAGCGGCCCTGTGGGCCTTGGTTTGGTCAATCGTCAGACTGCGCTCGATCACCATTTCGATTGAATCGCCCACCCCAAGCTGAATCTCAGGGCCGCGAGTGAACAGAACCGTGGCCAATCCGAGCGCGCCACCACTGGCTGCCCCAATACCTGCCGCTTTGCTGCCTCCAGCGATCGCCCCAATACCGGCTCCAGGAATGGCTGTACCGACGATAGTCCCCACATCCTTGCCCTTGCTGCTGTCTCCCTGAATAGTTCCTTCCTTGTCTTTGACTCCGGCGGTATTTGCATCCCCAGGCGTTCCCTGTACAGCTCCTGGCAGCAAGAGAGTGTAGCCATTGGGGAAGATCAGGGAGGTAAAACTCATCTGCAACTCAGCGCGACCCTTGACCCTGCCGGGACGTAGTACGCGCCGGATTTCTCCCTGCACGAAGGTTCCCGGCGGGATCACAACGCGGTCATTCAACACGATGGGAAACGACGTTTGCGCGTAAACCGGGTCACCTGGTTTAGCGTTCTTGGTGGTGAGGCCTTGCTTCATAGTGAGCGGAACGCGCGTCCCGGCGGGGACGGTGATGGCGTCATCTTTCGTGGCTGGAGGATTGTTGTTCTGTGGGGCCGAGGCGGCGTGTGACGTGAGTTGCGGCGAGGCATCCTCGTCTTGCGCCACGAGGATCGTCGCGGCGGTGAGAAAAACAACAAATAGAATACCTGCTGCTCTCATGTATCTTCCCATTATAATTCGGAGCGCTGGCACTAGGTTGAAACGCGCGTGGGCGTCAAAAGTCGCGCTTGTCTGGGTGATGTTTGACTGCGCGCACCGTCAGAGCAGCATGCTTCGCCCAGCATTCTGCCCGGTGCTTGACCATAGGTGGTAGCCTCTCTTCATGGCTGATGAACACCGGGACGACAAAATACAGAGCGCGGCCATCTTGTGGGCACGCTACTCGGAGATCGCCTTCATCATTCCGGCCGCAATCGTGGTTGGATGGGTGGTTGGCAAACTGCTCGATCACTGGCTGCACACTCATTGGCTGCTTATCGCGGGAGTCATCGTAGGCGCTGTTCTGGGCTTCGTCCAGATGATCCGGATGGTGAGTAAGCCGACGGAATAACGAGCGCTGGTTGGCTGCTCGAACTGCAAGCCATCGACAACTCTGAAGCGCTCAACACCTTACATTGGTTTGTGTTCATCGCGATGCCAGAACCTACTTCCACGGCAGCGGACGATTTTTTTGCGGGAGCGCTAAAGCGTATCCGCAAATACATGGTTGTGGTATCGGTCGTCGGTTTGACGGTATGCCTGGTGTTCTTCCGTTGGCCGGTAGCTGCGGGATTTCTGGCTGGCGCGATCATCTCCATCGTCAACCAGCGCTGGCTGGAGCGAGCCGTGGACGCCCTAGGTGAACGCATCACCACCGGCGAAAGCAAGGAGCGGGGAGGGGGCATCGTCTTGCGCGCGGCACTGCGATATGCCTTCATCGCCGTCGGAGCCTATGTTATATTTAATGTTTCTCTCGCAGGTCTTTACGGCTTCCTGGGTGGCGTCTGCCTTCCGATTGCGGCCATAGCCTGCGAAGTCGCAGTGGAGTTGTTTGTCACGTTGCGGCGCGAATTCTGATTTCCCAAATACTTTTGGCACATACCGGGTGAAGCCGGGGTGTGCAATCGGCAGCAATCGCAGTCATTAAATTATCCTTCTACGAGCACGCACTCATGCCTGAGCAACTTTGGATAACGGCCCTTCTGAACAAATACTTCGCTGGTCTGGCGAACGCGATTCTGGGTATCTTTCATCTGCACGCTTCCTATCCGAGTGCACCGATCCCAAATTATGTGGCAACCCAGCTTGTAGTATTTGTGCTGATCCTGCTGTTTTTTGCAGTGGTCCGGGCGAGCCTCTCGGTGGACGACCCTGGCAAGATGCAGCACCTGATGGAGGAGATCGATTCCTTCGTCACCAAGCAAAGCCACGAAGTGATTGGTCACGGCTACGAACGCTACGTAGGCTATTTGACCGTCCTGGGAATTTTCATCATGTTGGGCTGTCTCCTCGGTGTGATACCCGGGTTTGAATCGCCGACCGCGATTCCATCAGTACCGCTGGGTTGCGCGCTGGTCACCTGGTTCTATTACCACTTCCAGGGTATTCGCTCGAACGGTTTCGCCTACGTAAAAAATTTCATGGGCCCGGAGCCGTGGCTGGCGATCCTGTTGTTTCCAATTGAGATCTTCAGTCATCTGGCGCGAATCCTTTCGCTCACCATCCGTCTTTACGCCAATATGTTCGCCAGCGATCTGGTCACCCTGGTGTTCTTCTCGTTGGTTCCGCTGGCTCTGCCGGTCGTGTTTATCCTGCTGCACATTGGTGTATCGGTGATTCAGACGTATATTTTCGTGCTGCTGGCGACCGTGTACATCGGAGAAGCGGTGGCGCACGAGCACTAAAAAGCAACTAGCAGCTAGCAATTAGCAATCAGCAGCTAGTAAAGACCAATAAGCAACGACTTGGCTTCACAGCGGGAACGCGAAGGGGTTTGGACGCTAGGGATCGAGTCGGCGTTTCTGCCTGCAACAGGCAGATAAGAGCTAAATGCTAGCTGCTAATTGCTAATTGCTGTTTACAAGTTTGCTGTCAGCGTGAGGGCGTCAGCTCGGTGAACGTCAACCACCCACTGGCAGCGATTCATAAGGAGAAGGAAATGAAGAAACTGATGACGGTATTGTTTTCGCTGGGAGCCATGATGCTGATGGCCATGCCAGCGTACGCGCAGGGCGGAAGCGCCGCTGCTCCGGCGACCAATTGGGTCCCCATAGCCTCCGGCTTCGGCATGGCCATTGCCGCCGGACTGGCCGCACTCGGTCAGGGCCGAGTCGGTGGCGCCGCTTGCGAAGCAATGGCGCGCAATCCTGCTGCCCGGCCGGCGGTCCAGCTCGCGCTGATTCTCGGCCTCGCTTTCATCGAGTCGCTGGTGCTGTTTACGCTGGTGATCATCTTCGTCAAGGTTGTCTAGCTTTCGCTTTTAGCCGCATGGCAACGCCCTGTCTTCGGATGGGGCGTTTTGTTTGGTGAAATTGACGATTCTCCTCCCGTAATTGTCATTACGAGCGCAGCGAGGAATCTGCTGTTGTTTGCTTCCTCGGATGGCGGCCGGGAAGAAACAGCGGATCCCTCACGGCCTGAAGGCCGTTCGTGATGACAATTCATTGATAATGAGACCTTCCGCTGGGCTGCGGTCAGCACAGGCTGTGAAGATACGTTCCAGCCGAATGTCGGTGACAAGCGTAAACACTATTGGACGATCACGATGGCTGGAGTATTGGACTACGAGAATGTGACCAAAGACTATGGCGTGCCATGGTCGCGCCGGCGGGTGCGCGCACTTGACGGCTTCACCCTCTCACTCGAGCGAGGAGAGATCTTTGGCTTTCTGGGGCCGAATGGAGCAGGGAAGACGACGGCCATCCACTTGGCGCTGGGATTCATGCGTCCATCATCGGGAGGAGGCCATCTGCTGGCGAAGCCGTTTGGCAATGCGCCGACGCGGACGCGCGTGGGTTTCCTGGCTGAGAACGTAGCCCTGTATCACCGCCCCGCCACCAAGCTTCTGCGCTTTTACGGCGCTCTCAATCGCATGCGCGATCCACTGCTCAGGCAGAGATGCCATGAGGTATTACGCCAGGTCGAACTCGAAGTCGAGGCCGGTCGCAATGTGGGTAAGTTCTCTCGCGGCATGCAGCAGCGTATTGGCCTCGCACAAGCGCTGATCAATGATCCTGAGCTGCTCATTCTAGACGAACCAACTTCGGCGCTCGACCCGCTGGCCCGGGTCTCCATGCGAGAGCTATTGCTGGAAGCCAACCGTGCGGGCAAGACCATCTTCCTGAGCTCGCATTTGCTGTCGGAGATCGAATTGATCTGCCATCGCGTCGGCATTCTGAATAAAGGTAGGCTGGTGAAAGTAGGGCGCACGGCAGAATTGCTGGTGTCGCGGGAACACTACGAGATAACCGCGCGAGGAATAGCGGCAGACAGTTTCGAACAGTCGCAACTTCGAGATGGTCGGCTCGTGTTCACCGTACCTGCTTCGTCGCAACGCGAGGCCCTGGAACGCGTGTGGGCGCTAGGCGGGGAAGTGCTGAGCGTGAATCCGGTGCGGCGAACGCTGGAGGAAGTGTTCGTGTCGTGGACGGACGGGAAAGGAGCATGATGGCCACCTGGTCGATCGCGCGCAACTTCCTTCGCGAAAACCGCTGGCCGGTGCTGATCCTTTTGGCGTGGATCATCTTTACCACGGTGGTCACTGCCGACTTCGGCCGGGCGCGGGTGGTGCCGTACGACGTGATTTTCTTCGTGCAGCAGCAGGCGGTGTATATCTGCGCGTTCAGCGCGTTTCTCGCTGCCAATGCCATCCACAATGAACGCAAATCGCGGCGCATTCTGCTGGTGTTGTCAAAGGCGGTAAGCCGGGGCGAATACCTCCTGGCTATGCTGATCGGCACTCTCACGATGACCGTTGTTTATGACGTGCTCTTCGTGGCCTGTTGCACCTGGCTGGCGCATCGCGCGGGCCTTCCGGCCGACAGCGTGTGGTTAGTGGCGGTGTTGGTCGTGGCAGCGTCGGCCATCGCGGCGGCGGTCGCCATGTTTTTTTCCACGTTCCTCAATCCGTATCTTGCCATCGCGCTCACGGTAACCATCTTCGGCGCACCCGCGCTGGTGCATGCCGAGCATCACCTGTGGTTTCGCTTGGTTCCCGGCCTGCCGGTATTGCTCGACATTCTGCGCTTTCGCTTTCGTGCGGGATGGCTGATCGACTGGGGCGCCGTTGTAATTGCGCTGCTTGAGGCCGCATTGTTCTGGGGACTAGCGGTGATGGTGTTTTCATACCGGGATATTGCGGTGCCAGTCGAGTAAAGCAAATCACCACAGAGACCCAGAGGCGCAGAGAAGTTCTGATTGGGGGACGAGATTTGCGCGCCTACTTCAGTAAGTCCTGCGCACCGTGAATTGCGTATTCGAGGACTCTTCCCGGTAGCACACCAAGATAGATGGTTGCGATCAGGCTGATCGCCAATCCAATCCCCAGACCCACCGGAATATGGGCCACCGGCGCTTCGGTCCGTTCGTCACGCATGTACATGTACACGATAATGCGTAGGTAATAGTACGAAGCAATCGCGCTGTTAATGACGCCGATAACGGTGAGCCAAACCAGGTTTGACTGCAGCGCGGCGGAGAAGACATAGAACTTGGCAAAGAAGCCGCCGGTTACGGGAATGCCAATCAGCGAAAGCAGGAAGATGGTCAGGATGCCGGCGAGCACAGGCGAGCGGCGCCCCAGTCCGGCGTAGTCGTCGAGGGTGACGTATTTCTCGCCGGCTGAAGCGAAGTGGCTGACCACAGCAAACGCTCCGACATTCATGGCCGCGTAGGACGCGAGGTAGAACATCGCGGCGGAGATGCCGACCTGTTGTCCGGCTGCGAAGGCGACCAGTATATATCCCGCATGGGCGATGGAGGAGTAGGCCAGCAAGCGCTTGACGTTCTGTTGTACCAGCGCGCCGACGTTGCCCAGCGTCATCGAGAGCGCTGCCGACAGCCACACCATCCAGAACCAGCCCGGAGCGCCGGTACCAAAGAGCACACGCAGCAGAACGGCAAACGCAGCCGCTTTCGGGCCGGTGGACATCAGCGCCACCACCGGCGCCGGCGAGCCTTCGTAAACGTCCGGAGTCCAGACGTGGAAGGGAGCGGACGCAACTTTGAAGCCTAGCCCGACGAACATCAGTCCCACAGCGAGATAAGCCAGGGTGGACTGCTGGGTGCGCAGGAAGTTTGCGATGGTGTAGATATTGGTGGTTCCAGTGGCGCCGTAGATCATGGCCACGCCATACAGAAAGAACGCGGTGGCAAAAGAGCCGAGCAGGAAATACTTGAGCGACGCCTCGGCACTTTCGGCAGCGCGGCGGCGCATGCCGGCAAGAATGTAAGTCGAGATCGAGGAAATCTCCAGCGCAATGAAGATCAGCACCAGCTCGACGGCAGAGGACATCAGCATCATACCGACTGTGCCGAAGAGAATCAGCGCATAATACTCACCACCCGCACGAATGCTCTGCACATCGAGGTAGTCGTAGGAGGCGAGGATGACGACCAGCGCGATCATCAGCACGACTACATGGAAGAACACGCTGAACGTGTCAACCCTGACCATGTGATAAAAGCCGTCGCCATAAAAGCCTGTCTGGTAAAAGGTGGCGGCAAGAGCGGCTATCGTGCCGACCAGCGCCACGACGCCCAGCGGCTTTTTCGATCCCTCCTCGGGAAGAAGCGGGTCCACCATCATGACGATGATGCCGAAGATGCTGAGCACCACTTCAGGAAGGATCCGAATGTAGTCGACGGCCGGAATCATCGTCCGATCACCTGCAGTAGAGCCTCCATCCCGTTATGAGCAAAATCGATGCGAACTGATGACGCCGGAGCGTAGAAGTGCGCCTGTACAACAGTGTTGAACTGCTTCAGCGCCGCGGCGACGGCTGGATCAATTGAGTGCAGCCAAAGCATGGGAGCGACTCCCATGACCAGCGCTGCAATCGCCAGCGGCCACAATGAAACCCGCTCACGGGCATCGATATCACGCAACGACTTGTTTGCCGGGTTGGTGACGTTCCCGTAGAAGACCCGCTGATACATCCACAGCAGATAGCACGCGCTCCAGATGACGCCGGTCGCTGCCAGAATGCCGTAGAGCTGCTTCGCCTGGAAGGCGCCGCTCAGTACCATGAACTCGCCGATGAAGCCGTTCAACAAAGGTAGCCCTACCGACGACAGCATGATGAAGGCAAAGAACGTCGCATACACCGGCATAGGTGTCGCCAGCCCGCCGTATTCGCTGATGTCATAGGTGTGGCGGCGCTCGTAGATCATGCCCAGCAGCATGAACAGTGCGCCGGTGGAGATGCCATGGCTCAACATCTGGTAGACAGCGCCATCCATGCCAAGCTGGGTGAAGCTGAAGATGCCCAAGACGACAAAGCCAAGGTGGCTTACCGAGGTGTAGGCGACCAGTCGCTTGATGTTCGGCTGAATCATGGCCACCAGCGCGCCGTAAATGATGCCGATGATGGCGAGCGCGATGATCCAGGGAGCGTTGCGCCGTGCTTGTTCGGGGAAGAGCCCAAGATTGAAGCGCAACAAGCCGTAGGTGCCCATCTTCAGCAACACCCCTGCCAGCAGCACCGAACCAGCGGTGGGAGCTTCCACGTGCGCGTCGGGCAGCCAGGTATGCAACGGGAACAATGGCACCTTCACGGCGAAAGCCACGAAGAAGGCGAGGAACAGCCAGAACGCGGCGTGCTCGAATCCCGGCACCTGGCCTGACTGGATCTTGCTCTGGATGTCCACAAAATCAAACGTTCCGGTCTTGGCGTAAAGCCAGATCACGGCTGCCAGCATGAACACCGACGCAATCATGGTGTACAGGAAGAACTTCACTGAGGCGTAAATCTTTCGCCCGTGGCCATACATGCCGATGATCAGCGCCATGGGAATTAGCGTGGCTTCCCAGAAGAAGTAAAACAGGAACAGGTCGAGCGCGACGAAGACGCCAATCATCGCAGTCTCGAGCACTAGCATCAGGATGAAAAATTCCTTCACTCGGTCGTCGATGGACTTCCACGAGATGAGCACGCACATCGGCATCAAGAAGGTGGTCAGGATGACCAGCCACATGGAGATTCCGTCGATGCCGAGGTGGTAATGAATATTCGGGTGCGCAATCCACGGAATGTTCTCCTCGAACTGAAAGCCACTTTGCCCGCGCACGAAATACCACGGCAGATGCAGGGATGCGAGCAGAGAGATCAGCGAGACCGCCAGGGCGAACCATCGGATATCGCGATGGCGACGCGGGAAGAACACCAGAAGAATGGCTCCCGCGAGCGGCAGAAACACAACGATGGTGAGGATGTTGTTGTTGATGAAATTCATCGCACCCCCCTCCACACCATGAAGGCGATGACGGCCGCCGCGCCGACGGCGACCCAGCCCGCGTAAGAGCGAATATTGCCGGATTGCATGTGGCGCATCTCGTCGGAAACTTCGCGGGCCCCCGCGGCGCCGCCGTCCACTGCGCCATCGATCAGGTCGCGATCAATGCCTTTCCAGAAGACATTGGAGGACAACGCGATCAAGGGCTGTATGATCACCGCCCCGTAGAGTTCGTCCACTTTGTACTTGTCGAGCACCAACGTATAGAGTCCGCCTGCGGCCTTCGCCATTTTTCCCGGCAGCTCCGGCCGTTTGTAGTACAGCCACCAGGCGCTCAGGAAGCCAAGCAGCGCAATCGATACTGAAATCGCGGTGAACGCCAGCTCCGTGGTGGAGTTACCCTCCTGAGTTCCTTCCGCAGCAGCTGCCGTCGCGTGAAAGACTGGCGAGAGGAACGCATCGAAGTGGTCGCCGCCGTTCAGCGAGTGGGGAACACCCATCCATCCGCCGACGAACGACAGCAGCGCGAGGATCATCAGCGGCACAACCATCACCCAAGGGCTCTCATGGGGAGCGCCATGTTCATGGTCATTGCCCGCGTGTGCATCCTGCGCGTCATGGACAGTCCCGGCATGACCTGCATGCTGCGCATCGGCATCGTGTCCATGACCGGCGGTTTCAGGGTTCGGCCCGCGATACTTGCCAAAGAACGTAAGGAACCACAGCCGGAACATGTAGAACGACGTCATGCCAGCCGTAATTGCGCCCAGCACCCATAGCGCGTGATAGCCGCTGCTCCAAGTCGACCAGAGGATCCGGTCTTTGGAGAAGAAACCGGCAAACGGCGGTATGCCGGCGATGGCGAAGGTTGCGATCGTCATGCACCAGAAGGTGTAAGGAAGATACTTTCGCAGGCCGCCCATGTTGCGCATGTCCTGCTCGCCGCCGAGACCGTGAATCACCGAGCCGGCCGCCAGGAACAGCAGCGCCTTGAAAAAGGCGTGCGTCACCAAGTGAAAAATTCCACCAACATAATCCAACACGCCGCAGGCCATGAACATGTAGCCGAGCTGCGAGATCGTGGAGTACGCCAGCACCTTCTTGATGTCGGTCTGCACAATGCCGATAGACGCGGCGAAGATCGCAGTCAGTGTGCCTATGATCGCGACTGCAAGCTGGGCGTCGGGTGCGCGATTGAAAACTAAGTGTGACCGGGCGACCATGTAAACACCCGCCGTCACCATGGTTGCGGCGTGAATCAGGGCGGAGACGGGTGTGGGACCCTCCATCGCGTCCGGCAGCCAGACATAGAGTGGAATCTGCGCCGACTTACCGGTGGCGCCCACCAGCATCAGGAGGCCGATTGCCGTCAACAAACCAGCGCCAGCGGTTTCAGCCGGATACTTGCTGATAAGCGGCCACAGGCTTTCGTATTGCAGGGTGCCGAAGTGCTTGATCAACAGAAACAGCGCGATCAGAAATCCGAAGTCGCCGACACGGTTGGTGATGAAAGCTTTCTTGCCTGCATCCGCTGCCGACTTCTTCAGGAACCAGAATCCGATCAGCAGATACGACGCCAGGCCCACGCCCTCCCAGCCCACAAACATCAGTAGATAGTTGTTCGCCATCACCAGGGTGAGCATGAAGAACATGAAGAGATTGAGGTAGGCAAAATAGCGGTAGTAGCCGCCTTCATGCTCCATGTAGCCGGCGGAATAAACATGGATGAGGAAGCCGACACCGGTGACCACCAACATCATCACCAGCGAGAGCTGGTCGAGATAAATGCCGAAGTCTGCCGAGAACGATCCCGCGGCCAACCAAGTCGCATAACGCTCGATGTGCGGAATCTGGTCGGGCGGCAATCCGGCGAACTGCGCGGCCACCCATAAGGCGCGTAGGCAAATGCGGCTGCCGTGAAGCCCAGCGCGACCGCGTTCACCAGTCCCCTGGAGAAGCGCTTGCCCAAAAATCCGTTGATGGCGGCGCCGGCCAGTGGCAGTATCGGAATGATCCACAAGTGCATAGCTTGCTCTTCGCTCTTCGCCTTTCGCTCTTCGCAAATACGGTTCGCATGCCGCCTTGGGCGAAAAGCGAACAAACGAAGGGCAAAAAGCGTCTTTCTACAACTTCAGCAGGTTCACGCGATCCACATTCAGGGTTTCGCGAGTGCGGAATACCGAAATAATGATGGCCAATCCGACGGCCGCTTCCGCGGCAGCCACCACCATCACGAAGAAGACGAAAATGTGACCCTCGAGCGACTTCAGCTGCGCGGCAAAGGCAACAAAGGAAAGATTGACGCCATTCAGCATCAGCTCAATCGACAGGAAAATGGTGATGATGTTGCGCTTGATCAGGAAGCCGGCAACGCCACAGGCAAACAGGATTGCGCTGAGCACCAGGTAGTAGGAAAGAGGCACCATCTATTCCTCCCTCCGCGCCAGCACCACGGCGCCCATGATGGCGATCAGGACCAGCACCGACGTCACCTCGAAAGGCAGCAGGAAATTGCGGAACAACAGGTGCCCAACGGCCTGGGGATTGCCGAACACGTCGCTGCCATTCACCACCATCGGCCCGCCGATGGCGATGCGATCCAGTCCGGCAAGATGGCTGACCACCCAGACAGCAATGCCCACTCCGATAATGAGCCCCGGAACACCCAGCACCATGGCGACGCGGCTGGGGTGCTCGGTGCGCTCTTCCACGCCAGCGTTCAGCAGCATGATGACAAACACGAACAGCACCATCACGGCGCCGGCATAGACGATGACCTGCACCGCGGCGACGAATTCTGCGCCCAGCAGCAGGTACAGCAAGGCGAGCGAACCCATCACCACAATCAGCGACAGCGCGCTGTTGATGGGGTGCTTCTGCACCAGGAGGTTGATCGCGCCTCCCACACACAGCGCTGCGAAAATGAAGAAGAGAACAAGAGCTAGCATGACGATCCGTTAGTAAATCAGGCAACTAGCAATTAGCATTTGGCACTTAGCACTTGGCAAAAACAGCTTGAAAAATTTGTAGGAACTTCTCAACGCTGACAACCGAAATCCGCTAA
Organism: uncultured Acidobacteriaceae bacterium; assembly: GCA_963721155.1. Classification (GTDB taxonomy): domain Bacteria; phylum Acidobacteriota; class Terriglobia; order Terriglobales; family Acidobacteriaceae; genus Bog-257. The sequence continues at coordinate 668,170 of CAVRID010000018.1, forward strand.
TTGCTAATTGCTAATTGCTAATTGCTAATTGCTAATTGCTAATTGCTAATTGCTAATTGCTAATGCTGCTTCACTTCAGCGCTACGACCAAACTTGTGACGACAATGTTTGCGATGGCCAGCGGCAGAAGAAATTTCCACCCAAAGGCCATGAGCTGGTCATAGCGGAAACGCGGCAACGTGCCGCGGACCCAGATGTAAATAAACATGAAGATGAACACGCGCACGGCGAACCAAAACACCGGTATCAGCGAGTGCAAAATCGGCGGACCAAAGACCGGGCCCGACCATCCGCCGAGAAACAAAATTGACGCCAGGCAGGCGACCGTCACCATGTTGGCGTACTCGGCCATGAAGAACATGGCAAACTTCATCGAGCTGTACTCGGTGTGATATCCGGCGACCAGTTCCGTCTCGGCTTCCGGCAGGTCGAAGGGAATGCGGTTAGTCTCTGCATAGGCCGCCATGATGTAAATAAAGAATGCGACGATCTGTCCCCGGAAGATGTTCCACTTGGGAATGAATCCCAGCCACGTGCCTGCCTGCGAGTCGACAATGTCGCGCAGGCTGAAACTGCCCGTGTAGATGAGTATGCCGATCAGCGACAGGCCGAGAGCGATTTCGTAGCTGATCATCTGGGCCGAGGCGCGCAAGCCGCCGAGCATGGAATATTTGCTGTTGGACGACCATCCGGCCAGCGCCACTCCATACACGCCGACCGAGGTGATACCCAGGATAATCAGCAGGCCAATGTTGACGTCGGCAATCTGCAGCGGCGTATTGATGCTGCCCAGTCTGATCCACGGACCAATCGGGATGACCGCGATGGAGGTCAGCGCGGTGGTGACCGCAATGATCGGCGCCAGCATGTATAAAGGCTTGTTGACATATGGCGGTGTGAGGTCTTCCTTAAAGATAAACTTTAAGCCATCGGCGAGCGGCTGCCATATGCCGAACGGCCCCACCCTGGAAGGTCCCCAGCGGTTCTGCATGTGCGCAACCACCTTGCGCTCCAGCAGCACCGTGTAGGCGACGGCGGTGAGCAGGATGAAGACCGCGAGAAGGATCTTGACCAGCGAAACCAGGATGTACGTTCCAATGCCCATTTAGCTATCAGTCGTCAGTTTTCAGCCGTCAGTAAAATTGCTGTTCGCTCGCCGCTCCCCGCCGGCAGCGGGCGGTTTGTTAAGGGCTCTTAGGGTCCTTGCCTCGCTGTCGGATCGTAGTCTGCCGGCATTTCCAGATCAGGCGCCGACGTACTATAGCGCTCCATCACGGTGTTGAGAGTGGGCGAATACCGGCCCAGCGTGCCCGATGTAAACAGCGTGTCGTTCGATGGCAGTACCAGTTCGGGATGTCCGGTACCGGTGACGCCGGTGATCTGCACCAGTTGCGTATGTTCGTCGTGACCGCTGAGCAGGCCGAGCCGCGAGATGTCGTAACCCGGCACGAGCCGCTGAATTTCGTCGAGCATCGCTGTCGGATCGTAGGGACTCATCTTGGGCTCGAGGTTATGCTCGGTGAGCCAGACCGCATGCCGGTCAGCCTCGCCCGACTGTGCGCCACGAGTCTGTCCCATGTCGGCGCGCGTGCCTCCGCCGCCAAACGGCACCAGCTTGTGCACGTCGTATCCCATGCCCAGGGCGATACGCACAATGCACTCGAAATCGTTGCGTACCCCGGAGAACTCGCCAGCCTTCTTCAGCATCTGCACGTCGCCGCAAGTGTTGGTGAAGGTTCCACCCTTCTCGTAGGCATTTGCGACCGGCAGTACCACATCAGCAATGCTGGCGGTTTCGGTGAGGAACATGTCCTGCACTACGACGAAGGTCTTCGACAACGCGAAGGGATCGACGCCGTAGCGTGCGACCGGGTTAGAGCCGACGACATACAGCGCCTTCAGCTTGCCGTCCTTGGCTGCGTCCATCATCTGCAGCAGATTCAGTCCGGGTGCCTTCGGAATTTCGTCCACCCAATCTTCGTGGAAGCTGGTCGCGCTCGATACGGGAGCATAGCCCGGCAGCATGTCGGGATAAAGGCCCATGTCGGCGGCGCCGCGCGAGTTGGCGTAATCGCCCAGGCAGACGAACTTTGCGCCCTGAGCCAGGCCGAAGTTTACCAACGCGGTGACATCGTTCCCGCGCAACTCCGATCCGAAAATAATGATCAGGTCTTTCTCGTTCTTGAGCATATCGCGCATCTGCGACAGGGCCTCGCGCGAGAACTGCGGCGATATGACAGCGTCGCCGGCTGCGTCGTTGCCGGCCAGGAACTGCACCAGGCTGCCTTCAGCGCCAGGTGCAATCTGCGCGAATGCGGTCGCCTGGCGGCGCAGCTTTATCGAATAAGAATTCGCCAGGTAAAGTTTGGCGCGATGCAGGCGAACGTTGGTGCGGATCTGCCAGGCCAGCAATGGATGCTGTTCGGTGGGATTGTTGCCGATCAGCAGAATCGCAGGCGCGAAGAAGACATCCCGCATCGAGGCTGTAGCATTAGATTTGCCCGCCAGCGCCGAAGCGAGAGCAGGGAAGTCGGCGGTGCGGTGATGATCAATGTTGTTGGTGCGTAATACCACTCGCGCGAACTTCTGCAACAGGTAATTCTCTTCGTTGCTGGTGCGGTTGGAGCCGATCACTCCGACGGCGTTCGGGCCATCGTTGGCAAGCACTTCTTTGAACCGCGACGCGATGCGTTCCAGCGCTTGCTCCCACGTCGCCGTGACGAACTTGCCCTCGTGCTTAATGAGCGGCTGCTGGATGCGGTTGCCGTTGTTGGCGAAGTCGAACGCGTACCGTCCCTTGATGCAGAGGAAGTCGCCGTTGATGCCGCTCTTGTCGCGGTTGTCACCGCGCACAATTTCCATGCCGGTGTCGGCGCGGCGCACGCCCAGCGTGGTCTTGCAGCCGTCGCCGCAGTGGGTGCAGACGGTGCCGACGTGCTTCATTTCCCATGGGCGCGTCTTGTAGCGATAAGCGCCGGAGGTGAGCGCACCGACCGGGCAGATGTCGATGCACATGCCGCACTCTTCGCACTCCAGGTGATCTTCCTTGTTGGGAGCAATGATTGAGCTGGTGCCGCGGTTCTGAATACCCAGCGCCCAGACGTCCATGCCTTCTCCGCAAACCCGAATGCAGCGATAGCAGAGGATGCAACGGGGACGGTCGAAGTACACCACCGGCGACCATTGTTGTTCGTCGCGATGGTTCTTCAGGTCCATGAACTTCGATTCGGCCGCGCCGTACTTGAAGGTCATGTCCTGCAGTTCGCATTCGCCGCCAGCGTCGCATACCGGGCAGTCGAGCGGATGGTTGGCGAGCAGCAGCTCCAGCATCGACTTGCGCGCCTGTTTGATCTTGTCGCTTTCGGTGGTGACCACCATGCCCTCGGCGACCGGCGTGGTGCAAGCGGTCTGCAGCTTGGGCATCTTCTCGACTTCCACCAGGCACATGCGGCAGGCGCCTTGCAGCGACAGGCCGGGGTAGTAGCAGAAAGACGGCACCTCGATGCCCGTGCTCTTGCAGGCCTCAATGAGGAGCGTCCCCGCGGGAACGGTGAGTTTCTTGCCGTCAACAGTAAGGGTTACGTCAGCCATGGAGAAACCGCTATTCGCTGTTCGCCTTTCGCTGGTAGCTGTCAGCTCTCAGCTATCGGCTACTAATAATGCGCTTGTCATCCTGAGCGGAGCATTCGCGTTTTTCGCGAATGCGGAGTCGAAGGACCCCTATAATGCTCAGGCACTCTCCTGATCAAACTGCAATCCCGAGGGATCTGTTTTTTGTGCCGTCCCTACGGGACTCGGATCTTTATTTAGGCCAACCCAGCGCTGAAGCGCTGGGCTATCATCTTTCGTCCCGCAACCGGGACTCGTCTCTTGAGCTGCATACACTGACGCGCAACACAGATTCAATGCGCTGGCGAACTATTTAAATTAATCAGTATTCCTGTTACTAACCACTAGCCCTAGCCACTATCCACTAACCACTGCCTCCATGGGCTCCGCCGCCTTCTCATACGGGCACGGCCTGCCGTCGAGATGGTCTTCGAATTCTTTACGAAACTTCTGAATGTACGAAATGATCGGCATTGCCGCAGCGTCCCCCAACGGACAGAAGGTGCGCCCAAGCATGTTCTCCGCCAGGTACTTCAGGTTGTCGATGTCCTTGGCCACGCCGCCGCCCGCATGAAAGCGCGTCAGTGTCTTCTTCATCCAGTCGGTACCTTCGCGGCAAGGGATGCACCAGCCGCAACTTTCGTGCTGATAAAACTTGGTCACCCGCAGCGCGAACTTCACAATGCACATTTGATCATCGAGCACGATCACGCCGCCGGAGCCGAGCATCGAGCCGGCCTTCATCATCGAATCGAAGTCCATCGCGACATCAATTTCGTCGGCCGTGAGAATCTGTACCGACGAGCCACCGGGCACCACGCCTTTCAGGCTCTTACCCTTCACCATGCCGCCGGAGACGTCGTAGATCATCTTCTTCAGGTTGTAGCCCATCGGCAGCTCGTACACGCCGGGCTTCTCGAGTTCGCCGCTCATGCAGAACAGGCGTGTCCCACCGTTTCTCGGGGTGCCCAGGTTGGAGAACCACTCACCGCCGCCGAGGATGATGTGTGGCACGCTGGCCAGCGTCTCGGCATTGTTGATGACGGTCGGCCCGCCCCACAATCCGACGACCGCCGGAAATGGAGGACGGATACGCGGAATGCCGCGCTTGCCTTCGAGCGACTCCATCAGCGCCGACTCTTCGCCCACTTCGTAAGCGCCCGCGCCGGAATGCGTGAAGATGTCGAGATCGACGCCCGAGCCGAAGATGTTCTTGCCGATGAAGCCGCGCGCGTAGGCGTCGGCCACGGCCTTTTCCATGATCTCGATCAGGTAGCGATACTCGCCGCGCAGATAGATGTAGCCAGACTTGGCGCCCACGGCAAGCGCCGCAATCATCACGCCTTCGATGACGGCGTGGGGATCATGTTCGAAGATCAGGCGGTCTTTGCAGGTGCCAGGTTCGCTCTCGTCGCCGTTGCACAGCACATACTTGGGCTTCTCCGACTGCTTGGGCACGAACGACCACTTCAACCCTGTGGGGAAACCAGCGCCGCCACGGCCGCGCAGGTTCGACGCCTTCACTTCGTTGATGATGGCGTCCGCTCCCATCGAGATGGCCTTCTGGATGGCCTTGTAGCCATCGAGCTCGAGATAGCGGTCGAGATTGGTCGCCCCCAAGCCGAAGCGCTTGGAGACGACCTTGACTTCATCGGGATGGGAAACGAGAAATGCCATTCGAATATCTTCGCGATGCCAGCTCTTCGCTCGTGGCTGTTAGCTCTTAGCTCCTAGCTGTTAGCAAGCAGAGAAAGTCCAGACCGCTCGTTTGCTAACAGCTAAAAGCTAAGAGCCTGCCTCTACTGCTCTTCCTTCTTCTTCAGCCCGTCGATCGTTCTACCAGTGGCCTTTAGCTCTTAGCTCCTAGCTTTTAGCAGGCAACTTCAAACCGGTTTTGCTAACAGCTAAAAGCTAATGGCTAAGAGCCTGCCTCTTACTGCTCTTCCTTCTTCTTCAGCCCGTCGATCAGTTCGTCGATCTTCGCGGAGCGTGAGGTTCTCGTGAAACTCGTAATTCATCATCAGCGCCGGGGCCCATGAGCAGGCGCCGATGCACTCGACCTCCTCCAGATGGAACAGCCCATCAGGAGTCGATTCCTTATTGCCGATGCCCAGCTTCTTCTTGCAATGTTCGAAGATGTCGTCAGCCCCGCGGAGCAGGCAGCTCACATTGGTGCACACCTGCAGGTTGTACTTGCCAATGGGACGTGTGCGCAGCATGGAGTAATAGCTGATGACGTTGCGCACCTCCAGGTCCGACAGTTCCGTGCGCGCCGCGATCTCGTGGATAGCCTCGTCCGTTAGCGCGCCGATTTCATCCTGAATATAGAGCAGCATTGGGACAAGGACCGAGCGCTTGGTCGGATAGTGCGTGACCATGGTCGAGAAGCGCTGTTCGAGTTGGTCGGAGAATTTCATGAATCAGCCGTTAGCATTTAGCACTTAGCATTTAGCAAAAAAGCCTGAATGTCGTCCTGAGCGGAGCATTCGCGATGTTTGCGAATGCGGAGTCGAAGGATCCCTATACCACTCCCAGTCTCTGCCGTCCCTACGGGACTCAGGTTTTTCGTTAACGCCTACCCAGCGCTGAAGCGCTGCGCTATCTTCTTCCGTCCCGCAAGGCGGGACTCGGCTCGTTCCCCGGCCAAGTTGGCGCCGAACTCCGACTACGGTAATTCTCATCGCGACCTGAATGGAGTCCCCGAGCCTCAACCGCCGACTCTACCCGAGCGAACTAATCCCTAACCCCTAGCCACTAATCCCTGCCTACCGGTCGCAATCCCCCAGCACAATATCGATGCTGCCGATGGCGGCGACCACATCGGCTATCAGGCGGCCTTCGCACATCTTGCGCAACGACTGCAAATTCGCAAACGACGGCGAACGCATGTGCACGCGATACGGTTTCGCCGTGCCATCGCTTACCACGTAATAGCCCATCTCGCCGCGCGGCGACTCAATCGGCATATAGACTTCGCCCTCCGGCACGGTGAATCCTTCAGTCACAATCTTGAAGTGATAGATGAGCGCTTCCATCTGCGTCTTCATCTTCTCGCGGTCGGGCAGCACGACATGGGGAGCGTCAGCCTTGAACGGGCCTTCGGGAACGCCTTCCAATGCCTGTTTCACGATCTTCTGCGACTCGCGAAGCTCGGCCACCCGCACCATGTATCGGGCGAATACATCGCCCACATTCGACACCGGAACGTTGAACTGGAATTTCTCATAGCCGCTGTACGGCTTATCGCGGCGCAGATCGACATCGACACCGCTGGCCCGCAGCGTTGGCCCAGTTGCGCAAAGCGAGATCGCATCTTCTGCCGACAGATAGGCGACGCCCTTGGTACGTCCCGTCCAAATCGGATTGCTAGTTAACAGGCTTTCGTACTCGTCGATGTTCGCGGGAAAGCGGTCGTTGAAACTCTTAACCCGGTCAAAGAAGCCGAGCGGCGGCTCCAGCGCCAATCCGCCAATGCGGAAGTACGACGTCATCATGCGCTGCCCAGAAACTGCTTCAAACAGCCGCAGCACGTCTTCGCGTTCGCGGAAGCAATACAGGAAGACCGTCATGGCGCCGATGTCCATGGCGTGCGTGCCGAGCCATACCAGGTGCGAGTTGATGCGCGTCAGCTCGTTCAACATGACGCGAATCCACTGCGCCTTAGGAGGAATTTCCAGCCCCAGCAACTTCTCTACCGCAAGGCAATAGGCGAGGTTGTTGGTCATGGGGCAGAGATAGTCGATGCGGTCGGTCATGGGGACGACCTGCTGGTAGAACTTGGCCTCGCAGGTCTTCTCGATACCGGTGTGCAGATACCCGATATCGGGCATCATGCGCACGATGGTCTCGCCGTCAATCTCCAGCAGCAAGCGGAGCACGCCATGGGTCGAAGGGTGCTGCGGACCCATGTTCAGGATCATCGTCTTATCGTCGGACGGATCCAGCACCGGGGTTGGAGTCATGTGGGCCATGATTAGCGGTAACCCTCGACGGGATAATCTTTGCGCAGGGGATGACCTTCCCAGTCCTCGGGCATCATGATGCGCTTGAGGTCGGGATGCTCATCGAAGCGAACGCCGAACAGATCGAAGACTTCGCGTTCGAAGAAATTTGCGCCCGGCCAGATTGGCACCAGCGAGTCAAGGCTGGCATCCTCACCTGAGACCTTCACCTTCAAGCGCAGGTAGGTCTTGTTCGAAGTAGAGAAAAGCTGGTACACCACCTCGAAGCGAGGATCCCTGGGATACCAATCAACGCAGGTGATGTCGGCCAAAGCGTTGTACTGCAACTGCGGATCGTTCTTGAGAGTCAGGCATGCCTGGCGCAGCGCGGTGCGATCAACCCAGATCGTCAGCTCGTTGCGGTCAAACTTCGCGCCCGTAATTGCACTTGCATTCCACGCGAGCAGGCGCGACAGTTCAGGGCGATCTTTGAGCTGCTCGATGTCGGTGATTGCTGGCTCCAGTGGCATCGCTTAGATCTTCTCCGCCTTGCCCTGTTTGTTCCAGTCGAGGACGCCCTTCTTCCAGCAATACCAATAACCGGCGAGGACGATGCCGATGTACACCAGCATCTCCCAGAACCAGAACATGCCCATGCCTGCGGACTTCAGGTCCCCCTGCACCACCGCCCAGGGATAAAGAAACACGGCTTCCACATCGAAGAGGATGAACAGCATCGCCACCAGGTAGAACTTGACGGTGAAGCGCTGGCGGGCGTTGCCGACGGGCTCCATGCCGCATTCATAGGGAGACATCTTTGCTTTGTTGTACTTATGCTGGCCGATGAAATAGGAGAGCAGGACAATCGCCGAGGCCACGCCTCCGGCGACCAGGACGTGAATCAGCAAAGGCAGGTAGCGTGCAAAATAAAAGTCCGGCATGATTGCGCAAGCACTCAGAAACTTTCGAGCAAGAGCAGGTAAACATTTGAGTTTAGTGATCGTTAACGCTGATTGTCAACCGCGCGAAAGGCCTGTTCATCGGCAATTCACAATGGCGGAGTTTCAAGTTTCGAGTTTCAAGCGGGGCCGCGTTTAGCACTGGGCATTATTCGGAGGCGCCACAGCCTGGTTGAGGTTCGACTGTCGCGGCAAGCGAATCCAGCCGGTTCACGACTCGAAACCTGAAACTCGAAATTCGAAACTGTTTTATCCTCCGCCGACAAAATGCACAATCTCCAGGCGGTCACCATCATTGAGCGGCGTCTCGCCCCACTGTGCCCGCGCAATGATCTCGCGATTAAGTTCGACGGCCACGCGGTCGCGTTTCATGCCAAGCTGCTCGACTAGTTGTAGGAGCGACAGGGAATCGGCAAAGCTCTTTTCGTCACCATTGATGAATAAGCGCATGGGAACAGTTTCAGGTTTCGAGTTGCAAGTTTCAAGTGGCAGGAACAACTGGCCGGAGACTTTCGTATTCAGCTTTCATGATGCCAACTCCGGCGTTCACCGACAAAGGCTCACTTTCCGAAAGCCGGCGCAGGGGCATATTGCTGCTGGTGGGATATCTGGCGCTGTATGCGGCAACTTTGCTGGCGATGAATTGCGCCGGCAACTTCGACATCGCCGAGCCGCTGCTGGTGCTGGGAATCGTTGGCGTTGGATTCAGCCTCGCCGCATGGCTGTTGACAATTGGCGTCAAGCCACTCGCGTACACAATTCGCCAGCCGCAAAAAGAACTCACCGTTATCGCGATCTACCTGATTCCGGTGGTGGCTTTCCTGACGTTGGGTTTGGGCGCGATTCATCGCTACATTCCGGCCGATCCGGAAGACGCAATCGCGCTGCTGGTCGCCAAGTCGTTGGTGCTTGTCATTGTTCCCGCGACCATGTTGTGGCGGTTGTTCGGCTATAGCTTCCGCCGGTTGGCGCCCATGTCTCTGCGGCTGAGGCATCTGATAATCATAGTTGTGATGTCAGCGCTCCTGCTTGGCTTTCAGGCGGCGTTGGGCTCCGGATTGCGCGACATCCTGAATGCGCACCTGCCCGCGGCAAAGCTGCTGGTCGGTGTCCCGCTGGTTTTCGCGTGGCTGGCGCTGGAGGCAGGAGTTGTGGAGGAATTTTTCTTCCGGGTGTTGCTGCAAACAAGACTCACCGCCGTTTTGCGCTCCGAGCTCGGAGGCATCGTGCTAATGGCGTTGCTATTTGGGCTCGCCCATGCGCCCGGGCTATACCTGCGCAGCAGTCTTACGAATGAGGGCCTAGGCGCACATCCATCTTTCCTGATGGCCGTCGGCTACTCGATTGTCGTTCTGATCCACGCTGCCGGCGACCTGCTGCCCAACCTGCTGCCGATGCTACATTCGCTGCGACTGGTGAAGTAAAGCGCTGTTGGTTTCGAGTTTCAAGCGCATGCATGCAAACGCCTCCAACTTGAAACTCGAAACCTGAAGCTCGAAACTGCAGTAAAATTCTGGTTCTGCGACCATGAAGATAATATCAATGGACTATCCAAGATCCCGAAGTGGCAAAACATGCAGTTTCTGAGCTACAGACCGCGGCCGCCGCTGGCGGATTTTGTGGATCGGCTCTGGCTGTCACATGGGGATGCGCCCGCCCATCCGATGGAGCGACTACTGCCCGACAGCACGGTGGAGTTGGTCATCAATCTTCACGAGGACCTCATTCATCTCTACGACCGCGACGATTTTCGCCGTTGCGGAAGCGCGCCGGGTTGCATTGTCTCCGGTCCGCGCACCCAGTACTTTGTCATCGACACGCAGGACCAGATCGCGACCATGGGCGTGCACTTTCGGTCTGGCGGAGCGTTCCCGTTCTTCCGCGTGCCTGCCAGCGAACTGGTTGACCAATCCATCGCGCTCGATGCACTTTGGGGGTCGGCGGCGTCTGACCTGCGCGACCGGTTGCTCGCCGCTCCCACGCCAGAACAGAAGTTCAGCGTGATGGAGATTTGTCTGCTGGAACAGTTAGCCAAGCCGATGGAACGGCACCCTGCAGTTCACTTTGGCATACAGCAGTTGCGAGGTCATGGATTGTCGGTAGCCGAGGTAGTGGACAAGGCAGGATTCAGCCAGCGGCATTTCATCCAGCTATTCGGAGAGCAGGTTGGCCTCACTCCCAAGCTATTCTCTCGCGTGAGCCGCTTCCAACGCGTTGTGCAGATTGCCCATGGCGCAGATGAGATCGATTGGGCCGATCTGGCGCTTGACTGCGGGTATTACGACCAGGCGCACTTCATCCACGACTTCCAAGCTTTTGCAGGAATCACTCCGGCAACCTATCTGCTGCAACGCACCCGGCACTTGAATCACGTTCCGCTGACCGCGTAGGTCAAATTTTTACAATACCTACATTTCACTGGGTGTCAGAATCGGGCACAATACCGGGAACGGTAATTCAACTTGGTGAGGAGAAAAATCATGGCAGTCAAACCAATTCCAGACGGCTACCACACAGTTACTCCATATCTGACGGTCGCGGACGCTGAGGCGCAGATCGATTTCTTGAAGAAGGCCTTTGGCGCCGAAGAGACCTATCGCCATACTGACGATAAGGGCAAAGTCGGGCACGCTGAAGTACGCGTTGGCAACTCGATGGTGATGATTGGCCAAGCCCGCGACCAGTGGAAGCCAAAGCCAGGCGGCTTCTACCTGTACGTCGAAGACGTGGATGCTGTTTACAAGCGCGCAGTGGCTGCGGGCGGGAAGTCCTTGCGAGAACCTACAAATGAGGCGTATGGCGACCGCAGCAGCGGTGTCGAAGACTCTGAGGGGAACCAATGGTGGATTGGGACGCACATCGAGGACGTCTCGCCGGAGGAGATCCAGCGCCGCTATAGCGAAATGGCGAAGAAGGAACCGGTTGGAGCCGACAATTCGAAATAGCTTAATCATGCTGCCAAAGCACTGCGCAGTTGGCAAGCTGCACGATACCAGTCGTCGTGCAGCTTGCTGACTTCCACCTCGGCTTGCCCCGGCGCTTCAAAGTTTCCTTTGAATTATTGCGTCACGCTCGCCTTCTGCGTGGCAACGAAATCTTCCATCACCGCTTTGCGCATCAAGTCCGGCGGTAGCAATCCTTGCGCCAGAACGAAATCGTGGAACCTCTTCTCGTCGAACTTCGGGCCAAGCGCTTTTTCAGTGTCCTCACGTAGGGCGATCAACTTCGTGTAGCCGTAGAAATAGCTGTTCGCCTGCCCAGGCGCGCGATAGGTAAAGCGCTCGACCTCTTCCTCGGCAAAGGCATGCGACAGCACAACATCTTGTTCCAGCACTCGAAATGCATCCGCCGGCGTGATCTTGCCGGCCTGTAATTCGGGATCAAGAAACGCGCGCGCCGCACGCTGCAGCCTCAAGTCCAGCGAGACTAATTGGCCCTCCAGAGGCATGTACGGCTTAATGAGATATTCCGCGTACAGTCCCCAGCCTTCGACATTGGTACTGTTGAAGGCGTAGCGAACGCGGGCCAGCGAGACTCCGTGCTCCAGCATGGAGTCGAATTGCAACTCATGTCCGGGCCGGGCTTCGTGCGCGGTGAGCGTCCAGGCGGCTGCGTCGTAGGTGAAATCGTCGTACTTCTCGGTCGAGGTCTGTCCCGGGCCTGCGGGAATGTTCAACGGGAGAACGAACTCGCCCTTCTGGCCAGTGTTGTGGATGAACGGTGGAGGCACCATGTGCGGCGCGGGCTGCTGGGCGGTTTCCGCCGCAGTCGCGATACGAATACGAGCGGGCCGGTCAGGCAGGGTCACAATCTTCTCGTCGACGATGATCTTCTCGATCTGCTTCAGCCGCTCCTGGTAAAACGGGAGAATGGCGTCGCCCACGAGTTGCTGTTTCTTCAACTCGCGGATCACGTCGCGGTAATCGCTTGACGGCAGATTGCGCTGCTTGGCAATCTGCGCCGCAATGGACTTCATCTCCCCCTGCATCTCGGTAAAAGCCTGATGCGCCATAGCGGCGAGTTGCGCGGGCGGAATGTCGATGCCGTAACTTTCCATGTCGAGCGCGTAGTGCTCGGGCGGGAGACGAAAATCGTTGCGCGCCTTGGGCAGCACCGTCGCGCGCACCCATGCGTCATAGTCGGTGAGCTGTGTCTTGAGCTTGGCGAAGGGTTCTTCCCATCCAGTCAGTTTGTACTTCTGCATCAGCGCGGCGATGCCATCCAGATAGTTGGAATTGCGCGCCATCTCGGTTTCAATCTCAACCTTTGCGGGATAGATGACGCCGGGCTTGGCCATCTGCTCGGTCGTGCGCTGCTTCAGGATCTCGGTAAGCGCGGTGTAACCAGGCTCCAGTCCGGCATATTCGCGAATGCGGACTACGGCAGCGGCGCGGCGATCAGCGGGCGTCTGCTCATCCAGCAGAACCTGCAGGCCGCCGAAAACCGCCTGGCTTGCGTTGAAAAAGGGAACTTCGTTGGCGCGCTGAAAGTCCTGGCGCTTGAAGTTGAGATTGACCCTGCGGATCATGATCTGCAGATCTTCGGCGACGTCTTCCTGCTGCTTCTCCGCCGCGGCACTCTTCAGCTTCGTTAGCACTGCTTCCGTTTCGTGGCGCTCCTGGTCTTCATTGGCCAGCGTGGGCTGCGAAACCTTGGTGTCGAACTGGTTCAATCCCTGCTGAGTGCCGGCCTCGGGATGGTACTTGAAGACAACTTCGATCAGCATGTTGGCGTAGCGATTGCTGGTGGCGATCCAACTGCGATCGGCAGGCTGGCTTTGCGCGTAAGCCGGCAGGGTCAAAACCGCCGCAAACGAAAGGGAAATTATTGTGCGAATCAAAACGCCCTCCTGGCGAAGCTAGCGAAGTCGTAAAAGTATAGATGGAATCTTGCCAAGCCGAAAGACGCGGCGGACGGCGAGAGGGCGGTGGCGTGCGGTGTCAAACGCGTGACCCGAACCTAGCTGGTGGCAGGCACCGCGGTATCGCCGGCAAACTCGATATTAGGCTCGTGGGGAATGATGCCAGCCTGGTGGCCCATCTCCAATAGCTTGCCAATCGCGGCGCGACCATCCTTGCCATAATCGAGAGTGCGTTCATTGACGTACATGCCCACAAACTTATCGGCCATTTGAGGATCGAGGTCGCGCGCAAATTGCATGGCGTATTGCAATGCTTCTTCGCGATTATCCAGAGCATACTGAATGCTGTCACGCAGAGCGGTGCTGCAGGAACTAATCAGCTCCGGGCCGAGCGAGCGGCGAATAGCGTTGCCACCCAACGGCAGCGGGAGTCCAGTTTGATCGCGCCACCACTTGCCCATATCGAGGATGCGGTGCAGGCCCTCGCGGTTGAAGGTGAGCTGGCCTTCGTGAATGATCAGTCCGGCTTCATACTTACCCTCGAGCACTTTGGGAATGATCTGGTCGAAGGGTACGGTCTCGGTAACGATCTCGGGTGCGAACAATTTGAGCACGAGATACGCGGTGGTCATGGTGCCCGGGACCGCGATCTTGCAATGCCTAATCTCGTCGAGCGGGATGTTGTGCGAGGCGACGATCATGGGGCCATAGCCCTCACCTACGCTTCCGCCGCTGGGCATGATTGCGTACTTGTCCTGGATGTAAGGATAGGCGTGGAAGGATATCGCAGTGATGTCGTAGAAGCCGTCCATGGCTTTGCGATTCAGAGTTTCGATATCGCAAAGGGTGTGGGTGAACTTCACGCCGGGAATGCGAATCTTGTTGGTCGCCATGCCGTAAAACATGAAGGCATCGTCGGAGTCGGGACTATGCGCAACCGTGATTTCGCGTACGTTCTTGGCGGTGTTACGGCTCATAGAAATAGTGCCACCGGAGTGCAGTCTTGGTAGAGCGAACCTTACAGAGTGCGCGTGCAAGCTTTTAATTTGTCATCCCTAGCGGGCTCTAAGCCGCGAAGAATCCGCCTTTTCGGCTCTTTCAGTAATGTCGCCGAGAAGTGCGCCGTTCACGTTATACGCCAAACCTGCGATTACAAACTGCGACGCAAGCGAAGTGCGGCGGTGGCGGCGACCGTTACTTTCAGAAGTTCCGCAACCAAGAACGGATACAAGCCGAAAAATGCAGCCCGCTGCCAACTATGCGTCATGATCGCGAGCCAGCTCAGGCCCCCCGCGAACAGCACGAGTTCAGCGACCACAGCGGCGGTCACGTTGCGCAAGAAGCCGAAGGGTCCGCGTTCAGCGATCCACCCTGCCACGAACGCGACCACCGGATATGCCCACAAGTAGCCCGCCGTGGGGCCAAACAACTGGGCCAGGCCTCCCGGACCGACCGGACTGAACACAGGCAAGCCCATGGCGCCCCACGCTAGGTACAGCGCTGCTGCGGCAAATCCGCGCCGGCTTCCGAGGGTGAGACCAATCAACAGAACTCCAAAATTTGCCAAGGTCAACGGGATAGGGGTAAACGGGAGAGGCAGGACTAGCCGGGCGCAGACCGCAATGACGGCGCTGGCGCCAATCACGATGCCGGCCTGTTTAATCCAACTGGAAGACGATTCGGCGACGCTTGTTTCGGTATGTAGTGCAGTTCTTAGCATTTCTACCTCGCGATCAAGACCACCAGATTATGAAGTCTTTTCTTCGGTAGTGCTTTCCGCAGCGCCTTCGATTGCAGCTCGGACCTGAGCATCCATCTGCTCCTGCCGGAGATGCCGCTTAACGCGGAAATGGATTGCCAATCCGACGATAACCAGCGCTGCGGTGCACAGAACCAAAAGTGCAAAAAATAGCTTAATCAGCACAGGTTCTCAGGATATCAGATCGTACAAGATGCGGCCGGGCCCGGGACGCGCAGGTAGTGATCTGATGAGTTGTCGGCCAAAGCGAAGGCCACGGAGAAGATGAGGGCATTTACGACGGTGGAAACCAGTCGCGGCATCTCCAGGCACTCAAAATCACTCTGCTCCGAAATCAACGGTGTTGCGAATTGGGACAGAAAGTCCAAGCTGACCTGATTTCCGAGTTGGAAACCCGCGCTTTAGTGGTAGAATCTCGCCGCAAGCACCCCCGGAGAAAACTCACAGTTTAGTCGAGAGATGCGAACAGGGACGCTCAGGCGCGAGCGATCCGGCAAAAGATTCTGTGGAAGAATATTCAGCAGCAGGGAGACTGGCAATGAAACGATTCTTCTTGGTGATACTAGGTGTAGCAGCTTTTCTGGTAGCCGGAGCGACTGCACAGACCGCCGACACAACACAGGCGCCGCACGCGCGTAAGAAGCGGATCGCTATTTTCGATTTTGACTACGCGACGGTCCAGACTTCCTCGGCCGCGGTTTTTGGAACTAATGTTGACATCGGCAAGGGTATCTCCGACCTGCTGGTGAGAGATCTGGTCAAAGATGGCACCTACTCCGTAATCGAACGCAAAGCCATGGACAAGATTCTGGGCGAGCAGAACTTCTCCAATAGCGATCGCGCCAATCCGAACTCGGCGGCGAAGATTGGAAAGATCCTGGGCGTGGACGCCATTGTCGTCGGCAGTATTACCCAATTCGGAAATGACAACAAGGACACCAAGGTAGGTGGCGGCGGTGGCGGTTGGGGCGGATATGGTCTCGGCGGTTTCTCCCACAAAAAGAGCAAGGCTGTGGTGGTCGTGGACGCCCGTCTGGTCAATATAGATACGGCGGAAATCATGGGCGTGGCGACCGGCAAGGGCGAATCTACTCGCGAGAGCACCTCAATGCTGGGCGGTGGCAGCAATTGGCATGGTTTTGGCGGCGGCGCTGTGGATTTTGGCAGCAGCGATTTCCAAAGCACGATCATCGGCGAGGCCACGAATGCCGCGGTTGTCCAGATGACCAGTGAGCTAGTGGCCGATAACTCCAAACTGGAAGCTCGCACGATTACGGTTGAAGGTTTGGTTGCGGCAGTCGATGGAGGCCAGGTTGTGCTCAACGTCGGGTCCAAGTCGGGGCTGAAAGTCGGCGATCAGCTCACCGTGCAGAGAGTGACCAAGGAGATTAAAGATCCGTCAACCGGCCAGGTGATTCGCCGCATGACTTCGCCCGTCGGAGTGATTCGTCTGACCGACGTGGATGAAATCTCCGCGGTAGGGACACCGGTTTCTGGTTCTGATTTCAAAGTGGGCGATGCTGTAAAAACAATCACGCAATAAGCAAAACAGGCTGTACCTCTTGACTGATTCGAACGCGCAAGCAGGGCGCCTCTTGCGCGCATTCGCGGCGAGCAGATGGAACCTCCCGCCGTCGGTCAGCGTGGCCGTGGGGCAAGCCCATAAGGGCACGTCCCCTGTTTCGGCCTTAAGAAAGACTGTCTTCTCGACGTGCCATGAAGGGAGAGTCCAAGACCTACGATTTCAGCTACTTCTTCGGCCACATTAACCAGGTCTCCGCACATCCTTGACGCCCGCTTGCGTGCGACAATACAGTCGAAGCATCCGGAGATTTGAGCCTTGGAAACCCTGGTCGGGAAAAGTATTCTTCACTACACGATCGTGAGAAAACTGGGCGCCGGTGGTATGGGCGTGGTTTACGAAGCCGAAGACACTCGGCTCGCCCGCCACGTCGCTCTGAAGTTTCTGTCCAAGGACATCGAGCAGGACAAGTACGCGCTGGAGCGTTTTCAGCAGGAGGCGCGCGCCGCCTCGGCGTTGAATCATCCCAACATCTGCACCATCTATGCCATCGAAGAATGCGACGGACAGCACTTCATCGCCATGGAGCTGCTGGACGGCCAGAGCCTGAATGAGAAGATCAACGGGCATCCGCTTCCGGTGGACAAGCTGATCGACATCGGCATCCAGATCACCGACGCTCTCGATGTCGCCCACAGCAAGGGCATAGTGCATCGAGATTTGAAGCCTGCCAACATCTTCATCACCACCCGGGGGCAGGCGAAGATCCTGGACTTCGGCCTGGCAAAGCTGACCTATGACCGCCGCGCCGTGGTTGAAACCGCAGCCGGCGAGGCGGTGACCGTAGCTCCGTCACACCTGACCCAGCCCGGTACCGCGGTGGGGACGATCGCCTACATGTCCCCTGAGCAGGCTCGCGGGGAGGAGCTCGACGGAAGAAGCGACCTGTTTTCTCTGGGAGCCATCTTCTACGAAATGGCCACCGGAAGGCTGCCCTTCGAGGGCAGCACATCCGCGGTTGTCTTCCAGGGCATACTCGACCGCAACCCGAGGCCACCGATCGAATTGAATCCAACCGTGCCCTTCAAGTTGGAGGAGATTATCTCCAAGGCACTGGAGAAAGATGTGGAGCTGCGCTACCAGAGTGCGGCGGAAGTACGCAGCGACTTGAAGCGGCTGAAGCGGGACGGTAGCGGACACTCTTCGGCAGGAATCGCAGTTGCGTCGCCGTCTTACCCCGCCGCACGCGGCACCAGCCCAGCGATGCACTCCAGCAGCAGCGCAGTCATCCTCGACGCCGCCAAGCGTCACAAGAGCGGTGCTGGTCTCATCCTGGTTCTAAGCCTCGCCATGATCGTCGCTGGATTGTATGGCTTCTACATGTGGATTTCCCAGAGGCTAGGCGACTCCGGCCCCGTGCCCTTTCAAAATATGAGCATGGAGAAGATCACCAGTTCGGGGCGGGCGATGCTGGCGACCATCTCTCCGGACGGTAAATATGTCGTGAATGTGACGGATGAGGGACACGGCCAGCAGAGTTTATGGATGAGGCACATCGCCACCGGCAGCAACACCCAAATTAGGCCTCCCGCGGAGGTCCGTTATACCGGACTCACTTTCACACCGAACGGCGACTTTTTGTACTTCGTGCAGATCGAACCCGACAAACCTACCGTGGCGTTTCTGTACCAGATTCCAGTGCTGGGAGGTACGCCGCGCAAGCTGGTTGAGGATGTAGACAGCGCCGTCAGCTTTTCGCCGGACGGCCAACAGATGGTCTATCTGCGCGACAGTTCTTCAGAAGCGAATTCTAAGCTGATTATTGCCCATGCCGATGGCACTGGCGAGCGCGTCCTGGCGTCGCTTCCTCTACCGGGATACTCCGATCCTGCCTGGTCGATCGATGGCAAGTCCATTGCCGCTGCGGTGCTTGACCCCGGGAGTCAAAATCTCGGCAGAATCGTGGTCCTCAATCCGGCAAATGGAAAAGAGAAGACCGTGTACGCGGGAACCGCTCTGCTGCAAAAGCCCACGTGGATGCCGGATGGGCGGCATCTGGTGCTCATCTTTCACGACATTTCCAGCGACTGGAATGGACAGATTGGGGCGATTTCTCTCGCGGGACAGAAGATCCATCGCATTACCAACGATCTGACTGTCTACAGCAATCTCACTCTCGGCCTAACCCGGGACGGGGAACAAATGGTTGCAATTCAAGTTACGCCCCAAGCCGGCGTGTACACCATGAGTTCGGAGGCGAACTCCAGCACTACTGCAACCGAGGTGGACAACCATGGCGATGTCGCCGTCGCCTGGCTGCCGGACGGACGTTTGCTGACGATGGACTATGACAGTCACATCGCGGTGATGAACGCCGATGGCAGCAACCGCAACGTGATCTACAAGGAGCGCTTGCCGATGGGAGGTCTCTCGGCATGTCCGGACGGAGCGCATGCTCTTTTCTTCATGGCTAATAAACAGACGAAGGCAATAAATATCTGGCGTCTTGACCTGCAGAGCGGCAGCGCAACTGTGCTGACGAATGGGAAAGTGGATCAGAATGCTGTCTGTTCGCCCAACAGCAAGTACTTTCTATATACGACCCTGGAAAAAGGTAAGCAGGTATTGATGGAAATGCCTCTCGCCGGCGGACAAGCTAAGCGTCTGAGCGATAAGTTCGTAAGCTCCGCCGCCATCTCACCGGATGGAAAACAAATCGCAGCGCTTACCGTCTTTGGTACCGGCGTTAACAGTAAACTCATGATAGAGATTATTCCTTCGCAGGGAGGGCTGCCGGTGAAGAGCTTCGCGCCCAGCCGCTTCATTTCCACCAACTTCAGCTATTCACCCGATGGGCAGTCCCTTTACTACGGGGTCACCAACAAGGGGGTGTCCAACCTGATTGTGCAGCCTATCGGTAGCGAGTCCGCCTCAATTGTCACCAATTTCAATGATCTTCGCATTTACGGATTCGACTACGATTGGAAGAACAAGAGGCTGGCGGTCGCGCGAGGGCGCTCCAACGACGATGTCGTACTGCTCACCCAACAACAGGCGCAATAACTCGAGCGAGGAAAAAAGCGACACAATAGACTGACGATTGCCCGAGAGTGTTCGCGGCCGGTGTTCACTTAAACGACGATCTCCATGACATTCAACCCGAAAGCCATCTTTCAACCATCCGACCGCTACGAAGGCGTCCGCCCGATCAATATCTACCTCTTGCGTTTGCTCTATATCCTGATGTTCTTCGTGCTGGGCAAAGAAACCTGGACGCATATCCTCACCCACCAGGGGCCATGGGACCCATTCAATGCCGTAGCCTGGTGCGTCTGGACCGCCTTCGCGACCGTGGCTATCCTCGGAATCATTCGCCCTTTGAAAATGCTACCGATCGTCCTCCTCGAAATTTTCTACAAACTTCTCTGGCTATTTCTTGTGGCCTACCCACTCTGGTCCAAAGGCAAATTGGCAGGCTCACCAGCCGAAGGCATCACTTCCGAATTTCTCTGGGTCATACTACCGATCGTGGCCGTCCCTTGGGGCTACGCGTTTGTCACTTACATCTACAACCCAAAAAAGTAGTAGATTAAAGCTGTTGAAGAAGCTCCGTGGTGAGGTGCAGAGGGGAATATTCAACTGCCCGTGCCCGGTGCCCTGACACCCTCTTCATGGCCACACTGAAGTGGGACACTATCCGAACATCGCTTTTCTGCCGCCTGCAGGTGTGTTCTACTGTCGGCTTTGAGGATTGCGGATGCCTCATTAACGTTTTTCTAGGCGCGCAGAGCCCCTCGAAACCGGAATCGCGGCACCGGACGCAGGCATCCAATGCAGCACGCCATGACGTGCGATCCTCCATCCGATAACGCTCTTCGACACTTTGCCGCGCTCGTCGAGCCAACCCGCGGGGACGAGTCTATTCCGTTGGCGATGGCTGCCCTGGCTATTGCGCGCATGGAGTATCCCGGGCTCAATCCGGATCCTTACCTGGCGCATCTCGACGACATGGCCCAGCAGGTGCGAAGTCGCATGCGCAAGAATCCGACAGCCCGCGAGTCGATTGTGCTCCTCAACCACGTTCTTTTCCAGCAGGAGGGCCTGCGCGGCAACCGCGAAGACTTCTACGATCCGCGTAACTCGTTTCTGAATGACGTGCTGGACCGCAAGCTTGGCATTCCGATTACGCTCTCGGTGGTTTACATGGAGGTGGCGCGTCGGGTGGGTTTTCCAGTTGCCGGCGTGGGCTTGCCCGGGCATTTCTTGCTGAAGCACTATGACGTGGCGGCGGGCGAGATATTCATAGACGCGTTTAACCGCGGAAGCATTCTGTCTCCTGACGATTGTCAGCAGCGCCTTAACGAAGTCTACGGCGCGCAGGTTGAAATGCGAACCGAGTATCTGCAGCCGGTCACAAATCGCGAGATACTGAGCCGTATGCTGCATAACCTCCGCCAGATCTACCTATCGCAGCGGAACGGGCGGAAGGGGCTTGCGGTATTGGATATGCTGTTAGCGATTCCGCCTGCTTCCGCTGAGCTGCTGCGCGAGCGCGCCCTACTTCGGTTGAACCTGGATCAATACCTCGGGGCGGCGCACGATTTGGGCAAATATCTGAAGCTGGCGCCGGAGGCCGCTGACGCTCCTGCTATTCGCGAAACCTTCGACATGGTGAGGCAAATGGTAGCGCGGTTAAATTGAGACAGGCCGCTGGCCGATTTTCGCTTCGCTCTCGCAATACGCGAGGCTTGGTAATAAGACCGCACCATTTTTTGCCGACTTTTGACAAAGTATCTGGAACTTTGGTGTTAGAGTCGCAGGAAGTCATATCGAATACAAAAGGGCGCTTTCGAAATCGGAAGGGTCGAATTGGAACTGTGAGAGCCGACCTTCCCTCACGCAAAAAATAACTTGCCTGGTGACCAACAAGTTGCATCATAAGCAAAGGCAGGTTTTGGGCTTGCATTGCAGGCCTAAAGCTGAGTACGATAGAGACGTCCTCCAATCGCCGCACTTCCCGTGCAGGCGGCCCTCGCGCCCAACGGTTCCAGGCGCCAGACGGACGTAACTGATTAGATTTCATCGAAGCATCCAACCGCCGAGCCGGCACGCGGGAAACGTGCGAATGCCTGGCCAATGACAGCGGTTCACGAGTGTGGGAGCCCGCCACCTGCGGGTGATAACGATTAAGAGAGAAACATGAATCAAGGATCGAATCCTCCCTCAGGCGGACAGCCAGGAGGGAGAGGACGCAGACGGCGGCGCGGCCGCCGTGGACCCGTCACGCACGGATCGCCGGCACAACCTGGACAACACCCCGGACAGCAGCGCCACGGCCCTCCCAAGCGCCATGGCCGTAAACCCGGCGGATGGCAGGCTGGCCAGAACCAGACGGGAGGCGGCATCTACACCGCGCCCATGGATCACAGCTACCGTGCGGCCCAAGGCGCCAGCAATGGCAATACGCATCGCCCTAACCGCGGTGGCCGTCCGGGCCAGAACTTCGGCAAGCAGTTCCTGCCGCCTGAGCCGGAACCCCTGCCAGTGACTACGGATGAGACGCCCACCCGCATTTTCGCCTTTGTTGACGATCTGTTTTTCCTGGCGAAGATCCAGGAGACGGCGCGCAAGATGAATGTGAAGGTCGAGTTCGTCAAGACCGAAAAAGACCTGAACGAGCGCATGGGGCAGAACGGCGACGACAAGCCCGCGCTCATCATCTTCGACCTGAACAATGTCTCATCCAAGCCGCTCAGCATCATTCCAAAACTGAAGACTAAGCTGAAGAAGGCCACCAACATCATTGGGTTCGTCTCGCACGTGCAGGGCGAACTGAAGATGAAGGCGCAGGAAGCCGGATGCGACATGGTTGTGCCACGCTCGGCGTTTTCACAGAACCTGGCGCAAATATTACGGCGCCACGCGACTTCAGAAGAATTGCACGAGCCCGGCCAGTAGGCTTCGAAGCGGTTGAACACAGGTAGTACGTCCGGTGTCGCGCAGCCAGCCATTGCTTTTGTTGTGATGGCGATGTTCCTCCTTTTGCTGGGAGGCGCGAGATCGTCGAATTTGTTGGCGGTCACGTCCGCTGGGCGTGCCGAACCTAATAAGCCGACCTTCTACAAAGACGTTTTACCCATTCTGCAGGACCACTGCCAGAGCTGCCATCGCGAGGGCGAGATTGCGCCCATGGCGTTCGCCACCTATCAGCAGACACAACCCTGGGCTGCGGCCATTAAGCACGCGGTGGAGTCAAAGCACATGCCGCCTTGGTTCGCCGATCCGCGCTATGGAAAATTCTCCAACGATCCGTCGCTCACGCCTGACCAGATTGCCCTGCTTGCTGCCTGGGTTGACTCGGGAGCGCCTGCTGGCAACCCGAAGGATGCGCCGACGCCGCGTCACTGGGCCGAAGGCTGGAACATTCCCCAGCCCGACCAGGTCGTGCAGATGCCCCAGGCCGTCAACCTTCCGGCGACCGGCGATGTCGAGTACACCTACGAGATTGTTCCCACCGGATTCACCGAAGATGAGTGGGTACAGATGTCGGAGATTCGCCCGTCGAGCCGCGAGCATGTTCACCATGCGGTGGTTTACATCCGTCCGCCAAATTCAACGTGGTTGCGCAAGGCGCCCATCGGTGTGCCGTTCACGCCGTCAAGTTTCTCCGATGCCGAAGAGCGCGCGGAAGCCCACGCCACTACCAGCGACATGCTGCTCGTTTACGCTCCGGGAAGCGAACCCGATCGCTGGCCCGACGGCATGGCGAAGTTTATTCCCGCTGGATCAGACCTCGTCTTCCAGATGCATTACACGACCAACGGCCACGCTGCCTCGGACCAGACCAGCGTAGGCATGGTGTTCGCAAAACGAACGCCGCTGCAGCGCGTGCTGACGCTGCAACTCACCAATCACACGTTTGTCATTCCACCTCGGGAAAATAACTATCGCGTGGACGTTTCCGGCACACTGCCGAATGACGCAACGCTACTCAGCTTTTTTCCGCACATGCATTTGCGTGGCAAGCGCTTCGAGTACAACATCGTCCATCGGGACGGCTCGGTCGAGACGTTATTGCGCGTGAACTATGACTTTCATTGGCAACTGAGCTACCGATTGGCGCAACCACGATTTCTGAAGGCGGGCACGCAACTTCAGGCAGTAGCTTGGTACGACAATTCAGACGAGAACCCGCATAATCCCGATCCCAATAAGACTGTGATGTGGGGCGGCCAGACCTACGAAGAGATGATGGTCGGCTTCTTCGACGTCGCCGTTCCCGCCAATGTGGACAAGGAACAGTTCTTCGTGCGGCACAGTGCGCCGGGGAAGATGTGACCGTAGCATTTTGAGAATTAAATCACCACGGAGGACACAGAGAACACGGAGTTTTCGTTTCTCCCGAGTTTCCCGTGTTCTCCGTGATCTCCGTGGTTGATTCCCATCCCGATGGGCAGGCTACAGTGCTATGTGGCACTCAGCATGACATCCCAAGTAAGCCGCTTCATCGTTGCTACTGCGCTCGCTTACAATCAATCCACCGCATGGACCCGCAACTAACTCCGCTCGCACTTCGCAAACTTCGCCGATCCTTGCTCGCGTGGTACGACGCGAAGCGTCGCGAATTGCCGTGGCGCCATGACGCCGATCCGTATCGCGTTTGGCTCTCGGAGATCATGTTGCAGCAGACACGGGTAGCGGCAGTGATCGACCACTACGGCCGCTTCCTCCAGAAATTTCCGAACGTACGAACTCTGGCAGCCGCGCGTGAGGCGTCAGTGCTGGCTGCGTGGAGCGGCCTTGGCTATTACCATCGCGCACGGCGTATGCACCAGGCGGCGAAAGTAATCGCTCGCAAGCGCAAGGGGGTCTTCCCGCGCACGGCGGAAGAGTGGCGCGCGCTTCCTGGCGTTGGCCGCTACACTGCGGCCGCCATTGCGAGCATTTCGTTCGGAGAGGCCATCGCCGTAGTGGATGGCAACGTCGAGCGCGTGGTTGACCGCGTGTTTGCAGCAGCCCAGGGAAGGGAAGCGGCGTGGCAGCGTGCTGAACTGTTGCTCGACCACGGGCGTCCGGGGGACTTCAACCAGGCAATGATGGAGTTGGGCGCCACCCTCTGCACACCGCGCGCGCCGCAATGCCCTATTTGCCCATTGCGTAAATGGTGCGCCTCGCGAGGCGCCAGGCATGCGGCGCCACAACCGACTCGCAAACGCAAGCATCTCGCTTATGGGCTTGCCTGCGATAACGGCTCCATCTTGCTGGTAAAGCGTCCGGCGAATGCATCGCTCATGGCGGGTATGTGGGAGCTGCCTAGCGTTTCCAATGCGCACCGCAACGGTGACCAGCCGCTGGCAACCTTGCGTCATTCCATCACCGATACCGACTACCGAGTGTCGGTGTTCACAGTCCCGGCCCGCAATTTTCATAGGTCAAACGACAATGCGCGCTGGTTTACGCGTCGTCAGTGGGAACGCTTGCCGCTAACCGGCCTGGCCCGCAAGATTCTGCGTCGCCTGGCCGCCTGAGTCCAGCGTGAATCGGGATGAATCTAAAAAGGTGTTGCAATTCTCGGAGGTCTAATCGATGGCTGCATTGAACGCGGGCGTACTGGCTCCAGATTTCACTCTACCGACGGCGGAAGGCGGAAGGGTGTCGCTACGCGAGGCTCTCGCCAAAGGCCCGGTTGTGCTTGTGTTCTTCAAGAACAGCTGCCCGGTCTGCCAATATGCTCTGCCTCTTCTCGAGCGCGTGTTCCAGGCGAATCAGGCCGCAAACGTCACCGTGCTCGGCATATCCCAAGATAATGCCCACGACACCAAGGCGTTCCTGCGTGAATACGGCGTCACATTTCCGATTGCGCTGGACGATCCGGCGAACTATAAGGTCTCGAACGCTTATGGGCTGACCAACGTGCCCACGATTTTCTACATTGCTCCCAGCGGCGAGATCGAAATTTCTTGCGTTAGCTGGTCGAAGGCCGACGTCGAAGCCGTCAACCGCAGGTTGGCTGAGTATCGCAACCAGCCGTCCGCACCGCTCTGGCGCAAGGGCGAAGAGATCCAAGACTTCCGCGCCGGTTGAAACTCCAGGAATTGATCCGCGGTCGCGGATCTGAGGTTGGATCATTTACCGCTTGAAACTGTCATCCTGAGCAATGTACGAGCTCTTGCTCGTGCGAAGTCGAGGATCTGCGCTTGATTCCTGCGGCCTGGTGAGCGCCGGCAAGACGGCGGATCTCTTCGGCAGCTAAAGTCGGTTTGGGATGACCAAGTAGGGGATTCTCAACGCCGCACTCAGAGTGCTGCTCACATCTTCTGCCACCCTTTTCACGTAGAATGATGAGTTTCTACATTCATCGCTGACTCCACTGGAGACTTCTTCTATGCGTAAGAAGGTCGCACTCTTTGCTTTCCTGCTTTCGATGGTAGCCGCTTTGCTACCCGCCCAGACATCTCAGAACCCTGCGAAATCCGCACTCCCTGTACCGCACGTGACTGGGCTTCCTCCGGCCGCGGAGCAAGCGATGGCGTCCGTCGATCCGGAGAAGATTCGTGCACAGGTGAAGTTTCTTGCCAGCGATTTGTTGGAGGGTCGTGGCACCGGCGCGCGTGGAGGCGACATCGCCGCCGAATATATTGCTACGCAGTTTGCACTCTACGGACTGCAGCCGGCCGGCGACCACGGCAGCTATCTGCAGAAGGTGGCGATGCTCGGCATCGCCACCCAGGATGACAGCACGTTTGCTCTCGTCCCTGACAAAGGCGCGCCGATGGACTTGCGCAACCGCTTGGACTTCGTTGCCATGGACGAAACGACCAAGACGGTGAGCGACTTGGACGCACCCATCGTATGGATTGGCTACGGCATCGATGCTCCCGAATTCAATTGGAACGACTACAAAGACGTCGACGTGAAGGGCAAGGTGTTGCTGATGATGGTCAACCAGCCGCCCTCGAACGATCCCAAATATTTCGGAGGCGGGGCGCTAACCTATTACGGGCGTTGGACATATAAGTACGAAGAAGCTGCACGCATGGGGGCCGTCGGCGTCATGCTGATTCACAAGACCGACATGGCCAGCTACGGTTGGAACGTGGTGCGTAACTCGTGGTCGGGTGAGCGCGCCTACCTGCGCGACGACCCCGCTCCCAAGTTGAAGGTTGCTTCGTGGATTCAGCTTGATGTCGCCACCAATCTTGCAGCGGCATGTGGTATGAACCTCGACAGCATGATGGCGGCAGCGCAGAAACCGGGCTTCAAGGCAGTTCTGTTGCCGGCCAAGTTGAAGGCGCACATCGTCAGTACCGTGCGGCCGTTCAACTCCAGCAATGTCATCGCCAAGCGCGAAGGTTCCGACCCAGCGCTGAAGGGCGAAGCCGTCATGTATAGCGCACACTATGATCACCTCGGTATCGTGCCTGGCATGTCGGGCGACAACATTTACAACGGCGCGCAGGACAATGCCACCGGTGTCGGCATTCTTCTGGAGATTGCTCGCGCCTTTGCGGAAGCGCCGCAGGCGCCGAAGCGTTCCGTTTATTTCGCCTCCGTCACAGCGGAAGAGCAGGGGTTACGTGGGTCTGAATATCTTGGCTTGCATCCTCCGATTCCGGCCAAGGACATTTCTCTCGACCTGAATTACGACGACGTGCCGCCACTTGGAGTGCCCGAACAGGTAAACGTGTCGGGCGCCGAGCGCACCACGTTTTATCCGACGGTCGAGCGGACCGCCAAAGAGTTCGACCTGACGATTGTGCCTGACTCGCAGCCCGGCGCAGGACACTACTATCGTTCCGATCACTTCAGCTTCGCGAGGGCAGGCGTGCCGGCGTTCTCTATCGACGAAGGCGACAAGTATCAGGGACACGACGCCGAGTGGGGCAAACAGCAGGCGCGCGACTACGTTGCCAAGCACTACCATCAGCCCAGCGACGAATACCATCCGGAGATGGATTTCCGCGGTGACGCAGTGATGGCGCAATTCGGAATTGCCCTGGGATGGCAGGCGGCGAACCAGACGGGAGTCGTAGGCTGGCAGCCCGGCGACGAGTTTGCAAAGCCGAGGGGACGGAATAGCAACTAGCGATTAGCTCTTAGCTCTTAGCTCCTAGCTTTTAGCCTTTAGCGGACTGAAGTCCTCGCTCAGAATGACAAATCATTAGTTGCTGACGACAAACTCATTAGCTCAGGATGATACGCGCTAGGGAATAGTGAGCGCCGAGTGCTAAAAGCTAAGTGCTAAGAGCTCCAACGTGAAGGATGAGATCTTTTTTGGCGGAATCGACGTTAGTGGAAGAATAAATCAGTACAACCCAAATGGACCAAGTGGTAATGGTCAGTCCCTCCAGAGGGACCGCAAGGATGTGATCGCGATGCATGATGGCGGCAACCTGCCCGTGGGATGGGATGCGTGTCCTTATCCCAGTATCGACACGGGTGCCACGGGTATTGACAATACCTGCGTAGGCAACGATGCCGGTAATGGTGATACCAAAGGCTCCGGCAACACTCTCCTTGGTGCGGACGCAGGCGCGATAAATACTACCAGCAGCAACAATACCCTCCTTGGTTACCAATCTGGACGGTACAACTCCTCCGGCAACAATACCTTTGTCGGTACCCAAGCCGGCGAGTACAACTATGCGGGCACTCCAAACACCTGTGTTGGCTATCAGGCTTGGTTAGGACCTAGTCGGGGACAGCTAGATCACGGATCTGTGTATTGCAGTATTAGTTCATCAACTAGAA
The DNA here is from genome assembly GCA_963721155.1 of uncultured Acidobacteriaceae bacterium. Lineage (GTDB taxonomy): Bacteria > Acidobacteriota > Terriglobia > Terriglobales > Acidobacteriaceae > Bog-257. Next base: position 696,572 of record CAVRID010000018.1, read on the forward strand.
AACCTTCAGCCAGTCCGAACAAGTATGCGAAAGCTCTGCCCTTAGCAGCAGGTAAGGATCGGGACTTGCGCCGACAAACACGCCGCAGATGCAGCAATAGGATTCGATAACAATTGGCCTTCGCGAGTCAGGGATGTGTTCAAAGCTCGGAGGTGGTCTGGTGTCTGCCATGTCTCGGCCTTTCAGGGATGCACAGCCCGTGGAGACCTGAGACTGCTGTAGCCGCTTGGAGGGGGCTCCACGAGCTGAGGGGCGACCGCGCTTAGTGGGTAGGGTAGGCTGCTAGTGGGTGGTTGTCTGTCTGGAATCAGACAAAACGCCTGCTACTTCACACACAGATCTGAGAAAGCGCTTGGCAAAGGCTCTTTGCCCGAACTAACAAATTGGATAGCGATGCGTGCCTTTCGCGCACCGGCGCCAATCGGCACGCCCAGATCCCTCGCTTCGCAAAAGAAGCTCGCTCCGGATGACAAAGAACAAACTGCACAACTACCTATTGCCTGCGCAGATTGCGCCACCCAGACCTTACCCTGTAAAATCTAGAGTACGCGGTTCGTCTCCTTCAATTTCCCCAATTTTTGAACTTGTTTTGCAATCCAGAGGCGAGTTGTGTGCGAATCTGCGCGGTCGTTCGCGCTCGATACCGGGCGTCCGCAAACGGAGTATGAAGTTGAGAACTGGCAAGACAGCAGTGGTTGTCGGCGCACAATGGGGCGACGAAGGTAAAGGCAAGATCGTTGACGTTCTCTCCGAACGCTTCAAGGTAGTGGCGCGCTATTCAGGCGGGCACAATGCCGGACACACGGTCACGATCAAGGGCAAGAAGTTCATCCTGCAGCTCATCCCCTGCGGAGTGCTGCGCGAGGGCTGCCGCGGCGTGATCGGCAATGGGGTGGTGCTCGATCCTTTTGCCTTCATGAAGGAAGTGGACGCGCTGCGCGCGACGGGTGTTCGCGTCGACGGCAACCTTTTTGTCAGCAACCGCGCGCACGTGATTCTTCCTTACCATCGCATGATTGAGCTGGCTTCAGAGAATGCTCCCGGCCGCGTCAAAATCGGTACCACCTCGCGCGGTATCGGACCTACCTACGAAGACAAGATGGCGCGCAGCGGATTGCGCGTGCAGGACCTGCTCGACAAGACCCTGCTAAAGAAGCATATTGAGAATGCCTGCCGCGAGAAGAACACCATCGCGCACGCGCTGTTCAACAGCGAGCCGCTCGATCCCGACAAGATGTTCGCCGACTACGCCGAGATCGCAGACCGTGTGGCCCCATTCGTCACCGACACTGCGCTGTTGCTGAATCGGGCCATCGCCAACGGCGAGTCGGTGATGTTCGAAGGGGCGCAAGGCACCATGCTCGACATCGATCATGGAACCTATCCGTTCGTCACCTCGTCGAGCGCGACCTCGGGAGGCGCAGTGACTGGCACGGGCGTGCCGCCAACGGCAATCAACATGGTCGTCGGGGTAACCAAAGCGTACTGCACGCGCGTCGGCGGAGGCCCGTTTCCCACCGAACTGAAAGAGGAAGTCGGCGAGGCGCTACGCAAGAAAGGCAACGAGTTTGGGGCCGTAACCGGGCGTCCGCGGCGGACAGGATGGCTGGACCTGCCGCTGCTGCGCTACTCCAACATGATCAACGGCACCAGCTGGCTGGTGGTGACCAAGCTCGACGTGCTGGATGATCAGCCGGAGATCCCGATCTGCGTGGGCTATAAGGTTGATGGGAAAGAGACCCAGGAAATTCCCGCCCAAGCTTCAGGGTACGAAAAGATTGAGCCGATCTATACGAAGCTGCCCGGATGGCAATCGAGCACATTCGGCGTGGATAGCTACGATCAACTACCGGCGAAGGCGAAACGGTACCTGGAGTTCGTCGAGAAGGAATCGGGCGCCAAGGTCGGTATCGTTTCCACCGGCCCCGACCGTGAGCAGACTATGTTCATCCCCGAGTTCGCAAAGAGCCTGGACAACGTCAGCGGAAATGACCGATAGAAGCACGCGGGTGGTCTGGAGGGTGAAATGGTTGTACTGGCCGTAACCTGGATGGCGAAACTGGGACACCAAGACGAAGTGGCCGGGATATTCGGCAGACTGCAAGCCGCTTCACGGCAAGAGCCAGGATGCTTGATGTACATCGTGCATCGGCACCGGACGGACGCCACGCGCTTCTTCATCTACGAGCAGTATCGCGACGATGCCGCATTGGAAGTTCATCGCCAAACCCCTCACTTCCAGGAGTACGCGATCACCGCGCTGAAGGACATCGGAGAGCGAAAAGAGGGTGAGCTCTTTTCGCCGCTGTCCGGGGATTAAGGGTTCACGTACTACTCTCAGCTGGCAGAGTTTTGGTGTCGCGCACCTCCGCGCGCAGAATATCGAAGACTGCAACCAATACTGACGCCACCACCGGGCCCAAGAACAATCCCAGAAATCCAAACGCTTCCACGCCACCGAAGATAAAGAAGAGCAGGACCATCGGATGCAACTCCACGCGTCCGCCAACTACCAACGGACGGATGATATTGTCGACGCTGCTGACGACGACAATGCAATAAATCAGAAGAAACACGCCCTTCCCAATGGAGCCGGTCACCAGCAGGTAGATCGAAACGGGAGCCCAAATCAGGGCCGAGCCCACCACCGGAATGATGGAAGCAAAACCGGTGGCCAGGCCCAGCAACAGAGCCGACTGCATGCCGATGAAGTGCAGCGCGAGGCCGAGAAGCACGCCCTGCGCCACCCCTACCGAGAGAATTCCATAGACGTTGGCGATGATGGTGTCGGAGATGTTCCGATACAACCGCGCCACCTGCACGCGTGAAAGTGGGAGCACTCCCCCTGCACGATAAGCCCACTGCGCTCCATCGCGAAAGAAGAAGAACACCACGACGAACGTGATCAGCGCGTCGGTGACGAAGCGCGCGATACCACTCAAGACATTTGCGCCGAAGCCGACCAGCCAGACACTGACCTTCTGTGCGTTGGCGCTGATGATAGCTCTCAGATCGTACTTGGAAACGTCGACCCAACGGCCAACATAGTGAATGGGGCCGTTAGCCAGGTTCACCATCAGCGACGGGAACCCGCCCTCTTCAACACTTCTGCGACCCAGGTAGTGTGCGGCCACCAGCGCTTCGTTGGCCGCGAGCACGGCAATGATGAAGCCCGGCACCGCGAACAGCAGGATCAGGAGCAGGGTGGACAGCAAGGCCGAACTGCCCGGTCGCCCCTTGTTCCAATGCAGGATGCGCTCGTGCAGAGGATAAAAAACGACTGCGAGAATGATGGCAAAGGCGATCGGCTTCAGGAAGGACTGCGTAATAACAAACGTGAGCCCAAGCACAATCAGCAACAGCGCGGAAAGAAATATGATGGTAGTGCGCTTGGTGTTCATAGGCGAGTCCGTCGACGGATAAAATTGCGCGTTATGGTTGCCGTCAGAAGCCTCCTGGTACGACTGCAAGCGATCCCTAGCAAGTTTCAGTTGTACCACGAGAAACGACTAACCCGGCTTCACTATTGCTCTAGCCGCCCGGTAGGACTTTGATCCCACGGTTACAGAGAGTTGTTGCCGAGGCCACGATGTTTTACGCTGTACCGAATCGTCAAAGACACGAGCACGGTCACAATTTACCCAGGAGATTTTCCCCGATGAATCTGCGGCCGCTTTCCCGCGTTGCTGCACTGATATTGCTGCTAATCACGGCTTGCCTGCTCGGCTTTGCCGAGGGACAGGTGCTTCCTGTTCCGCTGGGCACGCGGCTCGATCTCACTCTCAACACCCCGCTGTCCTCGCAGTTCTCGCAGCCCGGCGACCAGTTCACCGCCGACGTAGTCGACGGCCCTTACAAGGGCGCAATTGTTCACGGCACGGTCCGCTCGGTCAACCAATCCGGCCACTTCAAGGGATCGGCCGAGATCCTGCTCAGCTTCGACCGCATCGTTCTGCGTGACGGACGGCGCGCCAACCTTGGTGCCGAGGTCATACAGATTTATCTCCATGGCGACAAGGTCGGGAACGAAGGCGCCATCGAAAGCTCGGGACAGGGTAAGTACACGTGGCTGCGCGCCGGACTGGGTTCAGCGGTCGGGGCGGGGCTGGGCGGAATCTTTGGTGGAGGCGAAGGGGCGGCCATCGGCGCAGTCGCCGGTGGGGGCGCGGGAGCCGCATCTAAGGCGCTGAGCAAAAAGCAGCAAGTCGAACTGGAAAGTGGCACGGAGCTCGAAGTGCAGGTTTTCCGGAGTTAGAGCATGGCTATACCCCCTCGGCTCATGACAACGTCAGCGTACAGGTAAAACAGCTGTTGTCCTTTGTAGGTTGCAAGGTGGCACCGACGTTAGCCGGAGTTGTGCCGATGCTGCACAAATACAAAAGCGCGCTGAGTGCGGGCTTCGACCAGTCCGGATTAACATCCGACTTCACCCAATCCTGCAAAGTCGCCATCAGCGATTGCCAATTTGACGGCGTGATGGCTTGCGCAGTTGCGCCGGCCAGCGTGTGCAAGTCATCGCAAAGATTCATGAAGCCGGCGCTCGCGAGCAGGAATGGCTGATAAGCCGGCCAGCGATCTCCGAAGAGATTCTGCCCTGCAGCCATGTAGCTTCCGACATTGCGACGATCCGGCACGTGGTTGTCATCTGGAACATCACCGATTTGATAGTTAGAGGCCACGTTCCACTGCATCCATTTATCGTAGTTCAGCTCAGCCACAGCTACCGACAAGTCTTTCATCAGGCGCTTGACCGAAGTTTGAAAAGTGTCCCAATTGTCCTCGTCTTGTTCCTGCGGCAGAGCCGGCGGGCGGGGCTTGCCATTCTGGCCCGCCGTGTAGGCCGAACACGCCAGCTTCTGATAGGTTGATGGCTTAAAGACGGTTATCAAGCTTAGTTTCTTCTTGCCATTGTTGGCTACAAACGCCGACATTTTCTGTTGCGCAGACTGAACCGTGGAATTAGCTGCTATCGATCCGATCGAGTTGGCAATCCTATTGGCCTCTTTTGGATTGTTAGTCTCCGACAACTCGATGTATAGATCGACCTCTGCTTTTTGATAGTTGCCCCCGCTGGTGCCTTCCGTCGCGGTAGCTACAAAGTGGATTGTGGCAGTCTCGCTTGCCGATTGAATCGAGAACTGGGATTCCTGTCCGATATCAACAAAGATCCGAATGCTGCCATCCGGCGCCAGTTTAGTTACCGAATTCTTGAAGAAGTCGCTGGTCTGCGTCAGCTTGAACAAATTAAAAAAATGCAACTGAATGCAGGAAGAGTCCTTCAGGTTCTCCGAGACACCAGAACCAGGCTGCAGGGTAAAGCCGCCAATCTGCAGCGCCTGGAGAACATCGCCGCTCATGAGTGCCATCCAACTCTGTTTGCCAAGGCCCTGCGCTGTTACCGACGACAAATCGACCTTGAAGTTGAACAGCACACAGCGACCGCTCTGCTGCGATAGGCTTAGCATTAATCCGGCATCGCCTTTGTGATCGGAAAGCCAGTCGTTTGCCTTACCGACCAGGCTGGTCTGGAGATCCCCAGCCAAGGCTGCAACGTCATTTGCCATGGTTGGCGATCCGCCTCCCGTTACGTGTTTGAGGGTGGCTGTGAGCTGCTTAGGGTCAACTATGCACGAAACAGACGTCGCCGATATGCCAACGGTTATGCCCACCGACTGTCCCGTCTCATCGTCAGCGGACCTCACTAGGTACAGCAGCGCTGTATTGGCATCGACCTTATCGACGATCACGCCGAAGTGGTCACTGTGCTTGTAGGTCACTGAGGCTTTCGCTCCTGCATTGATATCCACGGAGGGAGCGGTAAGCTTGTCCCAGGCCACCTTCACACTGTTTTGCGCCGCGCCCAAGTCTTGCGCCGAGAGTTTGTAGTTGCCCAGCCCATAGGTGACATCCAGTTCGCAATTCAGCGTACCGTCGAAGTTCACCTTGCCGATACTTCCCACGGGCATGTTCAAGACGCAGTCCGGCTGAAAAGGGAAGAGCAGTCCGTCAAAGGCCGCTTTGATCGCTGCTGCCGTTTCGAGGTCACCGCTGATCGGTTGGCAGTAAGAGAAGGTCGCAGACTTCGATCCCGAAGCCTTTCCGGCAATTCCAATACCGCTCACGGTTCCGCTGCCCGAGACATTTCCCTTGATGTCAAAATCCATGTCGATGTTGATGTACACCATTCCGGGCGTGGGACCTGCGACCACATTCGTAGTATCTTTCGAGTCAATGTTCTCGGATACGCAGAAGGTCGTGCTGGTATTGCAGATCGCGATCGTGCAACTTGCGTCCGCACCCAGGGACAAGCAGATTCCCGACTTCATGGTCCACTTGGGATCCCCTTGGACTGTCAGTTTTGCCGGAGTGGACCCGACTGCCGTGCGGACTGGCTGGCCGGCGAAACGCGCCATCTCCGCACCCATGCTGAAGATGGCGGCCTGCTGACCGCTGAAGAGGGAACTCAGGTCGCTGGACTTCTTGAGATCCTTGGTTACGTCAATTGTGATTGTGTTGGGCGTGGATGAAGCGGCGGCCATGGTTGCACTCCTGGGTCGGTTATTCGAAGAAACTGTTGCGGCTACACTTGTATTCGTGCTGCACTTACGGGGACGTGCCGATGGTAACATCGAAGCGGCCTTAAGCCGAGACCTAAACGCTCGAAAAGGAAACGCCTCTGCATGCCTGCTCCGCCCGTCGTCGCCACACCAGGCGTAATCCGGCGTCAGACAGTAATTCCAGTTAAAATGGCATTCAAACTAGATGTGGGGGCCGACGATCGCATCGCCGACGCCAGCGACCTCCTGGAGGGTATAGATGGCATTCGATAAGTACGTCAAACTGCCGGGCAGCGAACGCAAGCCGATGCCGGGCGCTGCGCAGACCGGCACTCTTGATCCCAACGAACCGATGCATGTAACCCTGGTCCTGCGCGAACGGCCGCCTCATGGAAAAGAGCCGTCACTAGCTGAGTTGGTGGCAAGTGGCAAACGCGTCTCCCGCGAACAATATGCGGAACGCTATGGCGCCGATCCCAAGGACGTGAAGGAGGTGGAGAAATTTGCCCACGCCCACGGATTGAAGGTAGGCCAGGTAGATCTTCCCGCACGCACCGTGGCCTTGACGGGAAATTGCGATGCTTTTACGAAAGCGTTTCAGGTGGAACTGGCGGCGTACCAATATCAGGGCAAGACCTACCGAGGGCGCACTGGCGCGGTCAGCATTCCCTCCGAGCTCAACGGCGTCGTGGTCGGCGTGCATGGACTCGACAACCGGCCTCAAGCTCAGACGCACTTTCGCGCGGCGACGAATGCCAGCGCGGCTGCCGCAACTTCATACACAGCGTTGCAGGTCGCCCAGGCTTACAACTTCCCAACCAGCCTGAACGGCAAGGGCGAGACTATCGCCATCATCGAGCTGGGCGGCGGATACACGCAGTCCGATCTCAACACCTATTTCAAGTCGCTGGGAATTTCGCCGGCGCCGTCGGTCTCGGCGGTTTCCGTCGATGGCGCAACCAACCAGCCTACGGGCGACACCAGCGGACCCGACACCGAAGTGATGCTCGACATCGAAGTCGCAGGCGCAGTCGCTCCCGCTGCGAAGATCGTAGTTTACTTCGCCCCGAATACCGACGCAGGATTTCTCGACGCCATCAACCAGGCGGCAATGGACAAGACCAACAAGCCTTCGGTGATCTCCATCAGTTGGGGCGGCCCGGAATCGAGTTGGACGGCGCAATCGCTGCAGAACTACAACAGTGCGCTGCAGGCGGCTGCGGCAGTCGGCGTGACCGTGTGCGTCGCAAGTGGCGATAACGGCTCAACCGATGGCTCCTCCGATGGCTCGGACCAGGTGGACTTCCCGGCGTCGAGCCCGTACAGCCTCGCCTGCGGAGGTACCACCCTCGATATCAGCGGCAGCTCGATCGCAAGCGAAGTGGTGTGGAACGATCTTCCCAACAACGGCGCGACCGGTGGCGGAGTGAGTGCGACCTTTCCGCTTCCGTCGTATCAGGCAAATGCCAATGTGCCGCCGTCGAAAACCACGGGGAACCCGGGCCGTGGCCTGCCCGACGTTTCAGGGGATGCTGATCCTCAGACCGGTTATCAAGTGCAGGTGGACGGCTCGCAATTCGTGGTGGGTGGAACCAGCGCCGTCGCACCGTTGTGGGCAGGCTTGGTCGCGCTGCTGAATCAGAGTATCGGCACGCCGGTCGGCTACCTCAATCCGAACCTGTACCAGACGATTGCCCTGGCGACCGGAACATTCAACGACATCACGTCGGGTAATAACGGCGACTACAACGCTGGCCCCGGATGGGACGCCTGCAGCGGCTGGGGCAGTCCCAATGGGGCGGGGATTCTGCAGGCGCTGTCGGGGGGAGGGAACACAGGGGCGTGAGCCGACGACGCGGGGATGACAATCCGAACAACCCCAGTCATGGGGCAAATGAGGTTTGACATCCCGACTGCGCCTCTCCTTGAATTTGTCATCCCGAGCGACGAACGCAGTGAGGAGCCGAGGGGACTGCTTTTTCCGCTGTCAGCTATCAGCCGTCAGCCCCCAGCTCGCTAACCGGCGCTGTCATCCTGAGCGACGAGTGTAGCGAGGAGTCGAAGGACCCCTATAGGGCAGAACGAGGCACGTCGCATCTGATCGCTAGCCCCCAGCCCCTGCTTTCAAGTCCTTCACCAGCCGCTGAAACGCTGTCTGATAGGAGTCGTGGTCCTTCCAGTTACTGAAGTCGGGGATGAAGTACTCGCGTATCTCGCGGGCTGAGTCAATGCCGATGTCGGCATCGAACAATTTCCATTGCTTGATCGCCTCAAACGGGACCAGCGTGATGGGAAACAATAACTGCTTGCCTTCGCGCTTCTCCCGCTCGCGCGCATTGGCAATTTCGGTTTTGACCCAGTCGCTGCTCATGCTGTGCTCGGAGAGGATCAGCAGCAGCTTGTCATGCAGGCGGATGGCCTCGTCGATTTGCTCGTGCAGCTTGCGGCCTCCCTTCATTTCCTCCGGCGCGAACCAGCAGCGCACGCCTTTGGCTTGCAGGTCGGCATGGAGCCGCTCGGCAAACTCCTGGTCTTTGGTCGAATAGCTGATGAAGCAGGAGTAGAACTCGATGGGCCGTCCCACCATCGAGCCGATGTAGGCAATGAATTCGTCGGGAACGCCGCAGCCGCGCAGGAATACCTCGGGAATCTTGCCGCGCGATTTGTAGATGGTGTCAATGCCGATGGTGGAGGGCCCGCGGTGGTTGAATGGTTTCGAGACCCTTAGCCGTGCTCAGATCGACATCGGCGAAGATGGGTTCCGCCTGCCTCGCCCCGGTGAAGTCGGCCCCGCTGAGGTCCGCCCCGCTGAGGTTCGCCGCGCTGAGGCTCGCTCCGCTGAGGTTCGCCCGCGGAGGTCAGCGCCGCGAAGGTTCGCCCCGATGAGGTTCGCCTCGCTGAGGTTCGCTCCGCTGAGGTTCGCCCCGACTGAGGTCCGCCCCGCTGAGGTTCGCCCTGCTCAGGTTCGCCCCGCTGAGGTCTGCCAGCTGAGGTCGCCAGCTGAGGTCCGCCCCGCTGAGGTTCGCCCCGCTGAGGTTCGCCCCGCGGAGGTTCGCCTTGCTGAGTCGCGCCCCGCTGAGATCCGCCTCGCTGAGATCCGGCATCACGTCAGGATGTTCCTCCCTCCACTTATTCCATTGCTTGACCCCTTGCTTGAGGATTTCGAGATGTTCAGGGTTCGCCATTGCCGCGTGACCTCGCTTGCTTCCGGGATGCTACGGATGATCTTGGAAGGCCACACTCTATGCGACAGCTCGCAGCCAGTCAACGCGCAAACGTGTGCCGTCCCTGAAGGGACTCGGATCAATTCATGACGATTTCCCAGCGCTTACGCGCTGGGCTACGATTGTGCCGCCCTTCGGGCTGCATCAAGCCCCATCACGGGAAAGACCCAGCCCGTAGGGCGGAACAAGATTAGCCCAGGACTCCAGAGTCTGTGTGAGAACAAGAGTTTTGGTTTGCGTGTGGAACGGATCGAACGAAAATCGAGCCCGAAGGGCGGAATAATGATAGCCCAGCACGTAGCCGAACGCGGAGTGCTGGGTGAAGTGGGAAGTAGATCCGAGTCCCGTCAGGGACGGCACAGTTCTCACACAGACTCGTAAGTCCTGGGTGCACTGAAAATAAAATCCCGAGCCGGCTTCAGCCGGCAACACATGTGTCGTCTTTTCTAATCCCGCCCCCAAAAGGATTAGACAAGGCCGCGCTACACAGCGTTCATTTCCCAGGATCAAGCGTCAATTGCTCGACGGCGGCACCTCGCGCTTTCGGAGCCTTCTTGAAGGTAGCTTCTAACAATCGCGGATACTGTACCTGCGCGCCACTCAACAACTGCTCGACGGTCAGAATCTGGATGCGCGGATAGGTGCCCGTGTCGAAGGCTGACTCGTCTTTATAGAAGCCGGCCTCGGCAGCCTCTTTCATCATCGGCTTGGTCGGCTCCTCCATCGTGATCAGCACCCCGATGACGGCCTTCTCGCGCTCGATCACGCCGCGCAGATCGCGCACAAAGGCGACGTTGATGTTCTGTCCGGCCTTCACCGAAAAGATAATCTGCTTGGTCTTACCACTGGTGTCGACGTGGAAGTAGAGGCGGCCGTCGATGCCGCGATCCGCGCCTTTTCGTTCCTCCACTGGACGCGCGTCCACCAACCCCAGTGCCCAATATTGAAAATGCGTAGGCTCGGTCTTCGCCAGCTCGCGGGCATCCGGCACTGACGTCGGTTCGCCAATTACTTCGTAGCTCTTGCGAATTTCGGCGCCAAATATGTCGGTCAAGCGTGTCTTAATCAGGTTGGTGGCCAGCGGCGTGATGTCGATGCCGATCCAGCGCCGATTCAGGCGATGCGCCGCGACAACCGCCGTGCCGCATCCGCAGAAGGGATCGAGAACGATGTCGCCTTCGTTGCTGCTGGCCTTGATGATGCGTTCAAGGAGGGCCTCGGGCTTTTGGGTTGGATAGCCGAGGCGCTCTTGGCTTGCGAATTGATCGGCGGAATATCTGCCCAGACGTCACTGATAGGGAGGCCCTGTCTCATCCAGATATCGCTTGTATCGCGGCAAGCGCCAGCGTGCGGCTGCACAATGAGGCCTTGTCTTGATATCCATCGTTCATTGCATCCCGTGTCCAGCGCCAGACTCGCGTTACTCCGAGAAACTCGTAGGTCAGATTCGGTCGGTTGCGATTTGGGTTGAGCAGGCTGGTTAGCTGGTAGCGACGTCCATCCGAGTCTACAGAGGCGTACTTTTGTTCGGTCTTCGTCGAGATCCGCGGTCATACGGAACGCAGCATCTGGATTCCATTGTTTGAGTCGTCTTGCATAGAACAAAAGAACATCGTGCGAGGAGGCGAACCTTGTAAGCGCATTGCCCCCGAGGTGTGCGCTTCCAGATAATCTCGTTCTGAATTGCTCGGGTCGAAACACCGCATCCATCAGCATCTTCAAATAATGACTTGCGGTCGGATCGCAATGCAGATAGATCGACCCCGTCACCTTCAGCACGCGCTTCAACTCAATGAGGCGCGGAGCCATCATAGCCAGATACGCCATCATGTCGCTGTTGCCGAGGAAGGTGCGAAACGCCTGCATGGCGTTCGACACCCATCCGCCGCGCTCGACCACCTCTTGATAGGCGCGTTCGGCGTCGAGATTCCACTCCCATGTGTCCTCGAAGGCCGTGATTTGCGAGGAGGAGCGGGTGCCGTCCTTCTCGGCGAAGAGGACGTTGTAATCCTGGCGGCTGTTGAACGGCGGGTCGAGATAGATGAGGTCCACCGACTCGTCACGCACATAGCGGCGCAGTACGTCGAGGTTGTCGCCGTAGAAGAGCTTGTTGTCGGCCATTGAGCGCGATTCTAGCAGGCGGGGCGGTAATTCCATCTGGCTTCGCGAGTTTGAGCGGGAAGGAAGTGTGTCGTCCCCGAGGGACTCGACCTCTTTTTCTACGCCACCCACCGTTGAAAACGGTGGGCTATCATCTTTCGTCCCGCGGGGCGGGACTGGGGTGTTGGCGGTTCGGACGGCAGATGCAACCACCGAGTGAACAGCAGGTCCCCTTCGACTTCGCTCAGGGCAGGCTCTCCGCTCCGCTTCGCTCCGGTCGGGATGACAAAGTGCCTTACCGTCGTCATTCCCATTCTGGCACTAGGAGCAAAATAGGAGCGGCAATTAGTACTTTCGTAACTTGACCGCGGTGGCGGGCAGAAACATACTTTCGGTGTAGGGCAGGAACCGCCGGAACCAGTTGTCAGTTGCCGGTTGTCAGTTGTCAGCGGCCAGTACCCATCCTGCCGCTAACGGAGGGCGCAAGTGTCAAAGCACCCCGGCGACATCGCGACAGGACAGCAGGTCTCTCTACTCCGCTAGAGTCGCTCCGGTCGGGGTGACAAGTCCAAGAGGAGAGCAGTGAACGCCAAGTCCTTATTCCGCAGTATCTTACGTGTAAGTCTAAACGGCTCAGGATCTTGGCGGGGAATTATGCAAGATACTGAAAATACGCGAGTTACTAGCGAGCCTAACTCCTGTAAACACAGGATCTTACGAGCAAGATCCTGATATCAAACGAGTTACAGAAAGGGGGGGACCCCGTGAGTCTTCCTACTCTAGAAGCTACCGATGCGAGCCTTTATGCGATCTGCGAGCACATCAAGCCGGGCGGCGAGCGTTGCGGTTCGCCCGCATGGCACGATGAGAAATACTGCTATCACCACACCGAGGTGCGCAAACGCGCTCCCAAGACCAACCTGTTTGTGCGGCTGTTTAACCCTCATCCGGAGAACCATCCTGATTACCGGTACGAGTTGCCCTATCTGGAGGACGCTGCGGCCATACAGATCGGCTTTATGCAGTTGATCCATGGCGTGGCGCAAGAGCTGATTCCGCCGGACCGCGCGAAGCTGATCTTGTCGGCGTTGCATGGGGCGGCGGCGAATTTGAGATTGATGGAGGCGAATAGTGCGGCCGGCGAGAAACTTTCCAAGAAATCGCCGGAGAACGTGAGCGTCAGTGAGAAGAAAGAGGAGAGTGCATGAGGTTTCGCCCCGCCCCCTGCCCTAGCCAAAAGACCTAGAACGGTGCACCCACGGTAGAGATGAACAGAAAAAAGAGACTATGTGATGACAGTAAGAAAGGAGGGTCGCGAACGGCGAAGAGCGAAGAGCGAAAACTATTCCGACTCCAGCACCAGGTAGCTCAAGCTTCCCGAGCGCTCGATCTGCAACACGATAGGTTGTCCCGCTTTGATCAGGCGCAAGTGTTGCTTCAATTGTGCGAGGTCTTGTATAGGAGTGCCGTTGACTGCGTGGATGACATCGCCAGGCTGTGGACCTTCACCGATCAAGCTGCTCGTAGGAGTTCTGGCGGCAACAAGCACGCCGCCAGGAATGCGCAGGTCGCTGCCGAGAAGGTCTGTCAGCTCGCCGGTGACGTTGACGGCCACGATGCCAAGACGGTTAACCAGATTGTTGGGGCCGCTGACCAGGTCGGCAAATCGCGTGGGATCGTCGGGCCGTTCGATCACAGGCACCGAAAACGTTATTTCCTTGCCATCGCGCAGCACGCCGATCTCGGCCTTCTGTCCAATCTTGTAGGCGTACAAGTCGAGCGCGAATTGACGTATGTCGTCGACCGGCTTGCCGCTAACGCGAATCACGATGTCGCCGACTTTCAGACCCGCCTTGTCCGCGGTGGAACCGGGACTTACATCTTGCAGCAGCACGCCGCGATTCACCGGAAGATGCAGTCCCTCGACCAGGTCCGAAGTAATGCTGCGAACAGACACGCCAATCTGGCCGCGACGCACATGGCCTGTGGTGCGAATCTGGTCGTAGATGGCTCGCACGACGTCGCTCGGAATGGCGAAGCCGAGTCCTTCGTTGCCGCCCGACTGCGACAGGATAAATGTATTGATGCCGACCACGTGACCATCCACATCGACCAGCGGTCCGCCGCTATTGCCGGGATTGATGGGAGCGTCGGTCTGAATGTAGATGGCGGGATTGTCGGGATCGATTTGCCGCGCGGTCGAGCTGACCACTCCCATGGTGACGGAGTTCTCCAGCCCCAACGGGCTGCCGAAGGCGAAAACGATTTGTCCCTGTTTCAGATCGTCGGAGTTAGCGAGCTGCAGCGCCGGCAAGCCGGTCATGTCAATTTTCAGCACCGCAAGATCGGTTTGGCGGTCAACGCCAACCAGCTTGGCCTCAACTGGGATGAGGGGATGTGCAGCGCGCGCGGCGGAAGACTGGCTCTCCAGGCCTTGCAGGCGTACGCGGATTCTCCGCGCGCCTTGCACCACATGTTGATTGGTCACGATGAAACCATCGGGCGACAAGATCACGCCGGCGCCGATGTCGTGCTCGGGAGCGAAGTACGCCGTGTCCGTCTGCTGGTTCTCGTTGCTCAGCGCATAACCGCTGGTCAGTACTTGCACCACCGACCTGGTTACGCTGGCCGAAAGCGCCTGTACCGACTGGCTGAACACATGCAGCGGATCGCTCTTCAGGCCCTTAACCGCGTCTGCCGGACGAGTTGGTTCCTCGGTCTGCGCGCTGGCACAAATGGGAATAATCGCGGTAGCAACAAAGAGGATCGCGAGGAATCGCGCGCGGACGAGCATGTGTATCATTCTACGGGAACCCTACTCGGCCAGCACCGCAGTTCGCCGAGATCACAAAGAGATTTCCTGCAATGTGGGGAATTCGGTTCCGATATTTCCCGCTTTGCTGCGCGCGCCAATACAAGTTCCTTCAGACGGCACAATCCTCACAGGACTCTTAGCTCGACGGCGGCGGTCGTCTGTCCAGATGCGAGATACGGATTCACTAACTATTCACGTGCTATTCATCGTTCTCTGATGTACAGAAACGACGGTGCAGGTAGGCTAGCTGCAATTGCAAACCTGATCGGAGAGAGGGGGAGATGGCCAAACAGCCACTCCCCGATTCTTTTTGCAGGTGTCAGTTGTCGGTTGTCAGCGGCCTGTAGCCAGTTGTCAGTCGGCAGTCCCTCGTTCCAATATTCTGATCACTGGCAACTGACTACTGGCAACCGACAACTGGCAACTGCTACCATCGTTCTGTCATGCCAGTCGCAACCGATATACCTACTTCTGCCTATGTCCCCGTGAAGGCGCCGCGCGGCAATCAGCTCTCCTGCAAAGGCTGGGGCCAGGAAGCCGCCATGCGCATGTTGATGAACAACCTCGATCCCGACGTCGCCGAGCGTCCGCAGGACCTCGTGGTGTACGGTGGCACTGGCCGCGCTGCGCGCAGTTGGGAGTGCTACCACGCCATCGTCAACTCGTTGAAGTCTCTGGAGAACGACGAAACCCTGCTGGTGCAGTCGGGCAAGCCGGTCGGCATCTTTCAGACGCACGAATACGCGCCGCGCGTGCTCATCTGCAACTCAAACCTGGTGGGCCATTGGTCGAACTGGGAAAAATTCAATGAGCTGGAGAAGCTGGGCCTCATTATGTACGGGCAAATGACGGCTGGCTCGTGGATTTATATTGGCTCGCAGGGAATCATTCAGGGTACATTCGAGACATTCTCGGCGGCGGGCGAAAAGCATCTGGGCGGCGATCTCGAAGGCAAGCTGATCGTCTCCGGCGGCATGGGCGGCATGAGCGGCGCGCAGCCGCTCGCTGCCACCATGACTGGCGCATGCTACCTCGGCATCGAGGTCGATCCGGAGCGGATCAAGAAGCGCCTGCGCACAGGCTATTGCGACTTCATGGTCAACTCGCTTGACGAGGCGTTACGCATCCTGAAGAACGCCGTACGCAAGAAGGAGAACATTTCTGTCGGGCTCGTCGGCAATTGCGGCGACATTATCCCTGAGCTCGCCGAGCGCGGCGTAGTGCCCGATATCCTCACCGACCAGACTTCGGCGCATGATCCACTGAACGGCTATGTGCCCAGCGGCATGTCGCTGGAAGACGCGTTGGCGCTGCGCAAGAGCGATCCCAAAACTTACGTCGAGCGTTCGCTCGACACCATGGCACGCCACGTCGAAGGCATGCTCAAGCTGCAGAAGATGGGCTCGGTCACCTTCGACTACGGCAACAACATTCGCACCTTCGCCTTCGAGCATGGGGTGAAGAACGCTTACGATTTCCCAGGATTCGTGCCGGCCTACATTCGTCCTCTGTTTTGCGAAGGACGCGGACCGTTTCGCTGGGCGGCGCTCTCGGGCGATCCGGCGGACATTCACACCACTGACGATCTGGTGTTGGAGATGTTCCCGCAGAACAAAATCCTCAGCCGCTGGATCGATCTGGCGCGCAAGCGGATCAA
The DNA here is from genome assembly GCA_963721155.1 of uncultured Acidobacteriaceae bacterium. Classification (GTDB taxonomy): domain Bacteria; phylum Acidobacteriota; class Terriglobia; order Terriglobales; family Acidobacteriaceae; genus Bog-257. The sequence continues at coordinate 712,925 of CAVRID010000018.1, forward strand.
GTTCCAGGGATTGCCGTGTCGAATCTGCTGGCTTGGTTATGGCGAGCGCGCCGAATTTGGGTTGGCAATAAACGACATGGTGAAGAAGGGCACGATCAAGGCGCCAATCGTGATGGGCCGCGATCACCTCGATTGCGGATCGGTGGCGTCGCCCTTCCGCGAAACCGAATCCATGAAGGATGGCAGCGACGCGATCGCGGATTGGCCGTTGTTGAATGCGTTGCTTAACACGGCAAGTGGCGCGTCATGGGTTTCGATTCACAACGGCGGCGGAGTGGGGATTGGCTACTCGCAACACGCAGGACAGGTGACCGTCGCCGACGGTACCGACGCGATGGCGAAACGCATTGAACGGGTGCTGACTAATGATCCAGGCATCGGTGTGGCGCGGCACGTGGACGCAGGCTATGACGAGGCGAAGACAGTTCGCGCAGGAGAAGGGAATTAAGGTGCCGATGGGAGGAAGCAACTAGCAGCGAGCAATTAACTAGCCGAAAGCGGTCAGCGGCCAGCGGTCAAGAATCGTGTAGCAATGGTGTCATCCTCATAGCGAGAAAGATTTTGAACTCCGATAACCAGCATTCTCCTGTCACTCTTCTCACCCATGCGGCGCAACTGTTGACCTTGCGCAACGAGTCCGGTGACACCAGTCCGCGCCGCGGCGCGCAGATGCGCGAACTCGGCATCATCGAAGACGGCGCCGTGCTTATCGCCGAAGGCAAAATCGTGGCGGTCGGTAAGACGGACGAGGTCGCGAAGCACGAACTCCTCACAGCGAAAGCAACGCATGTCGACGAGATCGATTGCTCTGGCAAGGTCGTCTTGCCCGGTTTCGTCGACTCCCATACGCATCCGGTTTTTACCGCTCCGCGCCTTATCGATTTCGAGAAGCGCATCGCGGGCGCCAGCTATGAAGAGATTGCCGAAGCCGGTGGCGGCATTCGGGCCAGCCTGCGCGGCGTGCGTGATGCCTCGCTACAAGAACTTGCCGCCCACGTGGTCCAGCGGCCTTGACGAGATGTCGAGGCATGGCACCACCACGGTGGAATGCAAATCGGGGTACGGCCTGAACTTCGCCGCCGAGATGAAATCGCTAGAGGCAATTCGCGAGGCCTCACATCAGTGGCCGGGCTACGTGGTGGCAACCCTGCTGGCGGCGCATGTGGTCCCGCCGGAGCACCGCGAGAATCCCGAGGAGTACGTCCGCATCATCTGCGAGGACATGATTCCCACCGCCGCCAAGCTGAAACTCGCCACCTTTGTTGACGTCTTCTGCGATCGCGGCGCGTTCACCATGGAGCAGTCGCGGCGAATTCTTCGTGTCGCGGTCGACCATAACCTCGGCGTGCGAGCTCATGTCTGCCAACTTACGCCCGCGGAACTCGCTCCCTTGATGGAATTTCATCCCGCCTCGTTCGATCATCTCGACTACATCAGTGATGAAGATGTTGCGTTCTTGGCGAAGCTAGACACGGTCGCGACTTTACTTCCCGCAGCCAACTATTTCCTCGGTCTGGAAAGCTTTCCGCCTGCGCGCAAGTTGCTGGACTCCGGCGTTGCCGTCGCCTTAGCGACCGACTACAATCCCGGCACCTCGCCGACCGCGTCCATGCCGTTCGTACTGTCGGTTGCGTGCACGCATATGAAGATGTCGCCGGCGGAAGCGCTCGTCGCCGCAACCTATAACGGAGCTTGTGCGCTACGACTGCAGGGTAGGAAGGGCAGTCTCGAGCCGGGCAAAGACGCCGACATCGCCGTCTTCGAGGCCTCGGACTATCGAGAACTTGCGTACTGGTTTGGAGTAAACCGTTGCCGCGAGACAATCCTGAATGGCATTCGGCAGACGGCGGTGTAGATGAATCGATGTAGGGCAAGAATGAGTTCGACGCTACACTCATCCCTTTCAGCGGCAATTTCGGCTCATCTCTAAAGCGCTTCCGACTGGCCCGCTCACGCATTTTTGCTGCATTCGTCTAATATTGGTATGACTTTCGTGGAACTTCGATTCGGTTCCGCGCGTAATTCCTTTCGCAGTTATTGGGGCATCTTAAATTTCCTAGAGAGTGTGCTATGAAACGAACCCTCCTTGTGTTCGCGGCTGGCCTGTTGGCCTGCTGCACAAGTGTCGCGCAACGCCTTCCCGGCGGCGCTTCTCCCAATCATTACTCGCTCGCCGTCAACATCAACTTTGCGAATAACACTTTTGACGGCGACGAGACCATCAATCTCACGCTCAGCGAGCCCAGCAATACGATTACGCTGAATGCGCTTGAGATCGACTTCCATCAGGTGACGGTGACGGCTGGTGGCCAGACCCAGACTGCCAAGGTTTCCACCGACGAGAAGAATGAGATGGCGACCTTCAGGGTGGACAAGCAGCTTCCCGCGGGTCCGGCGACGGTCAACATCAAATACACCGGACACTTGAACGACAAGCTGCGCGGCTTTTACCTGAGCACCTACAAGGGCAAGAAGTACGAAGTGTCGCAGATGGAATCCACCGACGCGCGCGTGGCCTTCCCTTGTTTCGATGAGCCGGATTACAAGGCGACCTTCGACATCACGGCCATCGTTGACAAAGGTGACACCGCGATCTCCAACGGCGAGGTTGTTTCCGACACTCCTGGGCCTGGCGACAAGCACACCATCAAGTTCTCCACCTCGCCTAAGATGTCGAGCTACCTGGTGGCGCTCACGGTCGGCGACTGGAAGTGCGAGTCCGACAAAGTGGACGGCGTGAAGGTCAGCGTGTGCACGGTTCCCGGCAAAGAAAATCTGACGCACTTCCCACTGGAAGCCACTAAGGCGATCCTCCACTATTACGACAACTATTACGGGATCAAGTATCCGCTTCCCAAGCTGGACAACATTGCGGTACCTGACTTCCAGGCTGGCGCCATGGAGAATTGGGGCGCCATCATCTATCGCGAGACCGACTTGCTGATCGACGACAAGACCTCATCCGTGGGCGCCAAGCAGGGAGTCGCCGAGACTATCGCGCACGAAGTGGCGCACCAGTGGTTCGGTGACCTGGTCACCATGAAGTGGTGGGACGATGTCTGGCTCAATGAAGGTTTCGCCACTTGGATGACGAATCACCCTCTCGAACAATGGAAACCAGAGTGGATGTTGTCTCAAGGTGTAGTGCAGAACACCGATCGGTCCCTGGCGCTCGACTCGGTAAAGAACACCCGCCCCATTCACCAGGAAGCCGAGACGCGCGCCGAAATCGAGCAGCTCTTCGACGGTATTGCCTACGGCAAGACGGCATCGGTACTGCAAATGCTGGAATCATACCTCGGGCCGGACACCTTCCGCGCTGGCGTCAACCTGTACTTGAAGGAGCATGCCTACGGCAACGCTACGGCGGCCGATTTCTGGAACGCCATGGCGCGTAGCTCGAAGAAGCCCGTCGACAAGATCATGCCGACTTTCGTCATGCAGCCCGGTGCTCCGTATGTGGCGGTCGAGGCCAAGTGCGGAGGCGGCAGCACTGTATTGGATGTCTCGCAAAAGCGCTACTTCGATACCCCGCAAGAGTTTGAGCAGCCCAACGACCAGATCTGGCACATTCCCCTCTGCGCCAAGGGCGTGAGCGAAACGGGCGCCGGCCAGCAGCAATGCTTTCTGATGACCCAGAGGCAACAGCAGTTTAAGTTGAAAGGCTGTTCGAAGTTCGTTTTCCCGGATGCCGGAGCACTAGGCTACTACCGCTTCGACTACGATTCGGCGGCCATGCGCCAACTGGGCAACGCGGTGGAGAAGGGTCTGACTCCTGACGAACGCATCGCTCTGATGGGCAATGAATGGGCACTCATGCGCATTGGGCAGCACCAGGTGGGAGACTATCTTGCCTTGGGCGACCAGTTAAAGAACACCCCAGGCAGCGTTTTGCTCGATGCGTTCAGCAACCATCTCAAGTTTATTAATCAACGGCTCGTCACCGATGCCGATCGGCCCGAGTTTCAGGCATGGCTCAGCAGCGCGTTCTCTCCACTCATGCAGCAACTGGGTTACGCTGCTCGTCCCGACGACACGCCTGATCAAAAGCAGAAACGCGCCGTCGTGTTTGAAATTCTCGGCAATGACGCCAACGATCCCGGGGTGGTTCAGCAGGCAAACTCCATGGTGCAGGACTACATGAAAGACCCGGCTTCGGTCGATCCGACGCTGGCCAGCGCAGTGGTTTCCGTTGCTGCTCACCACGGTGATACCGAACTCTACAACCAGTTCAAGGCCCGGATGCAAAAGGTGAAGTCCCCGCATGAGTATTATCAGTACTTCTACGCATTAGCGGACTTCTCCCAGCCTGCGTTGATCCAACAAACCCTCGATTCGACGCTGACCTCTGAGGTTCGCGGCCAGGACCTGTATGTCCTCATCGGTCTGCTGAGAAATCCAGCGAGCCAGAATGCGACGTGGGACTTCATGCGACAGAACCTCGATCCGCTTATGAAGAAGACGGGGGGCGGATTGGGGGGCGTTGGAATTTTCCTTCATGGAGCTCAAAGTTTCTGCGATACCGAGAAGGCCAACGAGGTGCAGCAGTTCTTTCAACAGCATCCGTTCCCGGGTACCGAACGCGATCAGCGACAGGCCGTCGAGGCGATTAGCGGCTGCGTTGAATTGCGCGGTCAACAGCAGAACAATCTTGCCGCGTGGCTAAAGCAGAACGGCAATAGCAACGCCTCCAACGGCGGAGGTGCCGCGGCGGTTGGCGCCATGCGTTAGAACCTGCGGTTAGAGCAGGCCTTCGGACATATACCCAGGCCTGCTCTAACTCTACCTATCCCGCACCTCCGTCCGCGAACTCCTCCAGTAATCCGCTGGACAGGGTATGCTTCTATATGGATCGCGGACCTTCAGCGGCAGTGGAAACCTTTTCCCTTGACGTGGTGGTGATCGGCGCCGGGCCTACCGGTCTCGCCTGTGGGATCGATGCCAAGCGCGCTGGCCTGTCGGTAGCCAACATCGACAAGGGCTGCCTGGTGAACTCGCTCTACAACTACCCCAGCAACATGACGTTCTTCACGACGCCTGAGCTGCTCGAGATCGGCGACCTTCCCTTCTCCAGTCCCAACCAGAAACCCACGCGCCAGGAGGCTTTGGAGTACTACCGCAAAGCAGCCGAGCACTATCAGCTTGATGTGCGCCAGTATGAGCCGGTAACGAAAGTTGAGGGCAGCGACAATCATTTCGTCGTGCACACCACCAACCTCCACGGCCATCAGCGCGAATATCGGGCCAGCAAGTTGATCCTGGCCACTGGTTATTACGACCGGCCGAATTACATGAATATTCCGGGCGAAGACTTATCCAAAGTCATGCATTACTACCGCGAGCCGCATCCCTTTTTTGGACTCAACGTGTTGATCATCGGCGGCAAGAATTCGGCGGCGATTGCTGCCCTGGAACTATGGCGGCATGGCGCTCGGGTGACGCTGGTGCATCGCGGACCGGGGATCAGTAATTCAGTGAAGTATTGGATCAAGCCCGACATCGAGAACCGGATCAAAGCCGGACAGGTGAACGCTCACTTCAATACCTGCGTGCGCGAGATCACGCTGGAGCATGTTGTGCTCGACACGCCGCAAGGTGAGGTAATGCTGGAGAACGATTACGTATTTGCCCTGACCGGCTACCATCCGGACTTCGAATTTCTCTGCTCGCTCGGAATTGAGTTGAGCGGCGAAGCCGACAAGCGACCCCTCGTCAACCCCCAAACTTTGGAAAGCAATGTCCCGGGGATTTATCTGGCGGGCGTAATCGTTGCCGGCATGCGCACCAGCGAGATCTTCATCGAGAACGGACGCTTCCACGGGGCCCTCATAGCCGCCGACCTGAAGCAGAAGCTGCGGGCAGAGACGGTGAGCGCGTAGCTTTTGCTGGAAGCCCCTGCTTCAGCAGGGGGGAATCTGGACTTCAGTCCAGCGGAAAAAGCGTTCGATCTTAAGAGGGCTTCAGCCCCGGCCTTTCCGTGCTCTCCCAGCGCTAAAGCGCGGGATTCTAGTTGAGGCTTTTCGGGAGCTCTGAAGCGCTCCTTTCCCCGCATAAATGCGGGGGCTCCCACCGGGCAGTCCCGCGAAGGGGCCCTAACCAGGAAACGTTCACTGGTTTTCCCAGACTATTCAGCCGGCGACAACGCCTCCCACCAATACTGGCTCACCACGCCGACAAGCTGACATTGTCGAGCCACACTGAATACGGATCCTGGTGGTAGTCACCATCCATCTGGAAGGCAACATTCAAGTCACTGCCGCGGTAATCGGACTGCGGGTTGTAGTACTTGTCGACGTTGCCGACATTGCCATCCAGCGTCACGCTGATGTAGTGCACCTGTCCGTTGACGCGTTCAATCTGCCAGGTCAGGTGGTGCCAGGTGTTGGCCGAAACCGGCGGGCAAGGCACCGAGGTCGTTTCCCAAGCTTCGGCCTCGGGATTCCAGATGTCCCAGTGCCCGGTGTCCCTGTAGCTGCACTCGCTGCCCCAGGTATAGCGCTTGCCTCCCATGCTCTGGTTGACGTCGAACTCTAACGCCTCGGGCGAACTGGGGTCCCGGAGATAAAAGTACACGTCGTAAACAAAGTGTGTCGGCGTGCTGTTCGGTCCGAACGACTTCCACCATAAGGCATTCGAATACTGCGTAGGGCCGCCGAGGGTAAACAGCGAGGACTTTCCGCTCAGTGACGGAGTTTGTTGGTCACGAGTCATGGTGGAGGTGGCATTCCCTAATCCGCTGGCGCAAGGCTTCCCGTGGAGCTTGGCAGTGCACCAATCCCAGTTGGGAAGGGTTTGGATCGAAGATATGATCTGGGCTCCGGGCGGCACACCCGGTGGCCCTGGCGGAGCCGGTGGCGCGGGTGGTGGCGAAGGCGGAGGCGCGGGTTGCGTCGTCGAACCTGAATCGCCGGGTGGCGGGGTGGAAGTTTGCGGGGGTGGCGTGGCCGGAGTTTGTGATTGTGAGACCGGTGAGGAGGGGGCTCCGCCGCAACTTGTCAAAACAAATATCACCAGAAGCAACAAAGCGGGTGACCAAAATTTGGGATGAAGACGAGAAACGATTGGATCAGATTTCTTGGACAAGCAAAACTGCATGCTAAACATGCTCCATTTCTAAAGGAGATTCAGACGAGTCTGGCCGGTTATGTAAGTTGGGACAGGCTCAATTATATTGGCCAGACTGTGTGTGCAGGTGCGAATACCCGCGAAAACATTGAACAAAATCACCGTAGTACATCAGGAAAGTTCGCCTTAGTTCTTATGGACTAAGTGCTTTGCAGCGGGCAGTTCTCGCAGCGAACCAAGGGGCGGAAAGTGAATTGTTCATGAGAAGCTCGCGGCTTTGAAGGGGCGCGGCTTCCGCCGCGTCGTAAGATGGTGCCCCTTAAGATGGATTTAGCCACGAGGGATTTCGCTGTTTGCGACGAAGTGCGAGTTACCTCAGAGGCTAAAGCCTGACTCTGAAGCGCCCGATAACGGCACGGCTGAAGCCGTGCCCCTTCAAAACTGGCCGCTTCAGTTGGCGAAACAGATGAATAATGGAATTGAATCGCCGCACTAGCGGTACTCGACCGACGATACCAATTCCCGGGGTTGCAGTTTTCGCGACCGAATTCAGGGTGTGCTCTCGGGCGCGTACTGCGCGACACCGTTGCCGAACGACCAGTTCTCCTTCGCCACTTCCACCAGGTTGACGAACACGTCTTGCGGACGAATGCCTGGGGTTTGTGCGAGCGCCTGCGCGACTGCCTTATAGAACCGGCGCTTCATCGGTAAGGTGCGCCCGTGGTTCAGCGTGATTTGGATCAGCACGATGTCATCGGACCGCGAGATGTCCAGATAGGTTGGGTCGTAGATCAAGGAGTCGGGATCGTGCTCGGTTACAACCTGAAAGCGATCGGCGATAGGCACATTCAGCACCTCGACCATGCACTGGTGGACGGCTTCGCTTATGGCACGGCGATACTCTTGCGATTTCCCACTGCGAAGATCGATTCTTACAAGCGGCATGGAAGCCTCGAATGCGCTGTCGATATTAGACCCGATTGCGGTGATTATCTCTAGCTCAGAGCGACCGTCCCTTCGCCTATTTGTTCGTTGATGAGGCGGGCCACCAGCGGCTTCAACTCTTCTCCCGTTTTGCTGAGCACGAAACCATTCTTCTCGTCGGACCAGTCGAGTTTGAAACTGGTAGACAGCGCCGAGATCCAGATCTGCCGCACTGGCGAATTTGGCGAGATGACGAATTTTCCTGGAGGCTCGTCAAAGCTGATATGTAGCGCCCCCGCATTCTCTTCCACTTCGAAGTCGGCATCGCCTTCCGCGGCGTAGAGACTGCGCTTCAGCGCTTCCAACGCCGCGTCGGCGCGGCGGCGAAAATCCTGTTCGTCCATGCAGGAATTATACGTGCCGGCGCAGCCTGCGGCCTATCGCACCACGCCTTCCAGTGGCGAGCTGGCAGTTGCGTAAAGCTTCTTCGGCATGCGGCCGGCGAGATACGCCTGCCGTCCGGCGGCCACCGCGTTCTTCATCGCCTCCGCCATCAGCACCGGGTCTTGTGCTCCCGCAATGCCGGTGTTCATCAGCACGCCGTCAACCCCTAGTTCCATCGCAATCGCCGCATCCGATGCCGTGCCGACACCCGCATCTACGATCAGCGGCACCTCCGTGATGATCTCGCGCAGGATGCGAATGTTGGGCTGATTCTGGATGCCCATGCCGCTTCCGATGGGCGCTCCCAACGGCATCACAGCGCTCGCCCCGGCATCAATCAACCGTTTCGCAACAACAATGTCATCAGAGGTATAGGGAAGAACAGTAAAGCCTTCCTTCACTAGCACGCGAGTCGCTTCAATGGTGGCCTGCACGTCGGGAAACAGGGTCTGTTGATCGCCGATGACTTCTACCTTCACCCAATCGGAGAGGCCGACTTCGCGCCCCAAACGCGCGGTGCGAATCGCTTCGTCAGCGGTGTAGCAGCCGGCGGTATTAGGCAGCAGGAAGTATTGCTGAGGATCGATGAAGTCAAGCAGCGACTCCTTGCTGCGGTCGAGATTGACCCGGCGCACGGCGACCGTGACCATCTCGGCGCCGCTGGCCGCGATGGCGCGCGCCGTCTCCTGCCCTGACTTGTATTTACCCGTACCCACGATGAGGCGCGAGCGGAACTGCCTGCCTGCAATAGTGAAGTTGAATGAGTCCATGTGGCTATTGTAATGAAATGCGCGATGCCGGGATGTGATCGGTGGCAAAGAAGCCGTCAGTTTTCGGCAAAGCTCCTAACGCAGGCATTGCATCCGACGGGACCAATGAGACATCCATGTAGGGCTGGCAGTTTTACATCGCTTTCGAGAGAGGGCAGACAGTTTGACTCCACCGCAGGCCGCGAGCAATCCCGACCTCCTCCCCGCGTTGCCCTTCGAGAGTTGGGAAGACACCTTCCACACTTTGCACATGTGGGCGCAGATGGTCGGTAAGATTCGCTTGGAGCTTTGTCCCCTGGTAAATCACTGGTGGAATGTAACGTTCTATGTCACGGCTCGTGGTATGTCCACGTTGGTAATGCCGTATCAAGACCGCGGCGTGGAGATACGCTTTGACTTCGTCGATCACAAGCTCATCCTTGAGACCTCAGACGGCAACTCGCGGGTCCTGGACCTGAAGCCGCAGAGCGTTGCCGATTTCTATCGAGGGCTCATGGCGGCACTCGCTGAGCTGGGGTTGGAGGTGAAGATTTGGACCACACCAGTCGAAATTCCCAATCCGATTCCGTTCGAGCGCGACCACACCCACTCCTCCTATGACGCCGAGGCCGCGCATCGTTTCTGGCTCATCCTCACTTGGGTTGACGAGGTCTTCAAAGAATTCAGGACGCGTTTCATCGGCAAAGTGAGCCCGGTGCATTTCTGGTGGGGAAGCTTCGATCATTCGGTGGCGCGCTTCTCCGGAAGGCCCGCGCCTGAGCGGCCGGGCGCCGATCGCGTTACTCGCGAAGCCTATTCGCACGAAGTCAGCAGCGCGGGGTTCTGGCCCGGGGGAGGCGACATCAAGGGGCCTGCTTTCTATTCGTATGCGGCACCAGAGCCCCCTGGTTTTGCCGAGCAGCGCATTGGGCCAGCCGCAGCGTTTTACCATCCGCAGATGAAAGAGTTCTTGTTGCTCTACGACGACGTGCGCGCCGCAGCCTCGCCCAAGGCCGCACTGATGGAGTTCCTGCAAACCACCTACGACGCTGCTGCAACGTTGGCGAAGTGGGACCGCAAAGCCTTAGAGCGTTGAAGCGATCGCGAAAGGACGATATGGCAGAAAACTGTACTCATCTCAACCAAATCAAAATCACCCACACCAAGACACACGTCTGCCCAGAGTGCGTCAAAATGGGGGACACCTGGGTGCATCTGAGGTTGTGCCTGGAGTGCGGCCATGTGGGTTGTTGCGATTCCTCCAAGAACAAACATGCGACCAAGCATTTTCATGCGGTCCAGCATCCTCTTATCCGCTCTATCGAACCCGGAGAAGCCTGGATCTGGTGTTACGTCGACAACTTCTCTCCGGGAGAACTGCCGGACTAGATGGAGTAAGTTCAGAGCAGCAATCCTGAAGCCGCCTAGTGTGTGCGAAGCACTGGCCATGCGATGCTATCGTCATGCTGCGCAAGCATCTCTTTCGCATTTCGCTGAACGTTTAGCCTTGCCCAATCGCAATTTGTTTACAACTGGATTGCGCCTTCATAGTTTAGAAATACTGCGACAATCAATTCACCAGCTTTTTATTCGGTGTTCACCACCGTCGCCAGCAGAAGCCGTAAGTTTCCCCTCACGGAGGAACTTACATGTCACTGAATCATGTCCCCCCTGTAAAGTGGCGTGCCGCGGCCTTGGTGAGCGCGCTGGCATTGCTTAGTTCGACCACACCCCTGAGCGCCCAATCAGGTCCCGCGGCCGTCGTGCGCTCTTCCACAAAGACTCCCATTCAGCATGTGATCGTCATTATCGGCGAAAATCGCACCTTCGATCACATCTTCGCAACTTACAAGCCGACCATCCGAGGTGAGACGATCGACAACCTTCTGTCGAAAGGGATCATCAGCGAGGATGGAAGCCCAGGCCCGAACTACGGACTTTCCCTGCAGTTCTCAGCGGTGGACAACGCGGCCGACAAATACCAGATCAGCCCGGGCGGACAATCGCTGTATTCCCAACTGCCGCCCCCCGTGGTGGGAGGCTACTACAATCCTCCCTTCAGCACCCTTGCTGCAGCAAAACAAGCTGAAAACGGACTGGCAGAGAACTACTACCAGTACCTGCTCACAGGCGGGACCGCACCGCTGCAAAAACCCGATATCGACACACGCATTCCCGGCGTGTTCAATCTTCCTCCTGGACCCTTCCAACTCACCTCCTTTTCGTTCCCGTACGACGCCTACGCCAACAGCCCGGTACACCGCTTCTACCAGATGTGGCAACAGTCAGACTGCAATGCCTACTACGCGACCACCGACAACCCAAGCGGCTGCAACGCTGACCTTTTTCCTTGGGTTGAAACCAGCATCGGCGCCGGAAGCAATGGTAAACCGAGGCCAAATCCCTTCACCGAAACGACCACGGGTGAAGGCGCGACCGCGATGTCCTTCTACAACGTCCTGCAAGGCGATGCGCCTTATCTGAAGTCCCTTGCCGATAACTATGCTATGAGCGACAACTACCACCAGGCTGTGATGGGTGGCACCGGAGCGAACCACATCATGATGGGAAGTGGCGACGCCATCTGGTTCAGCGACGGCCAGGGCCGCCCAGAGATGCCTCCCCATAATCAACTGGTGGGAATCGGCTCGAAAAACCAAGGTATCGTCGATGAGATCGAGAACCCAAATGCGCAGGGCGGTACCAACAATTGGTACAAAGAGGACGGCTACGGCGGCGGCTCGTACGGACATCCTTCGTACGGCGGTGGCAGTTACAGCAACTGCTCCGACTCCGACCAGCCCGGCGTCTTCCCGGTACTGGACTACCTTTCGAACCTCCCATATCAAATCGATCCGAAGTGCGCTCCCGGGCGCTGGTACATTCTGAACAACTACAACCCCGGCTACTTCGGTGACGGCAGCAACGCCTATACCGACAACAACGACAACAACACCGTCTTCACGGTTCCGCCGTCGAACGTTCGCAACATCGGTGACGAACTGCTCGCCAACAATATTTCGTGGAAGTATTACGGCGATCAGTGGAACCGGTATGTGGCCGACAAGTACTACCTGAACCCGCTGAATGCTTACTGCAATATCTGCAACTTCTTCCAATATTCAACGTCAATCATGACCAACCCGTCGGTCCGTACGACGCACCTCAAAGACACGACCGATCTATACGCCGACATTGCCAGCGGCAGCCTCCCGGCAGTGTCGTACGTGAAGCCCAGTGGTTTCGTAGATGGCCATCCCTCCTCTTCGAAACTGGACCTCTTCGAGGGATTCGTGAAAAAGATTGTAGACGGTGTGCGGGCGAATCCAGCACTGTGGCAGAGCACGGCGATTTTCGTCACCTTCGATGAAGGTGGCGGATACTACGACTCGGGGTACATTCAGCCCGTCGATTTCTTCGGCGACGGCACCAGAACCCCAATGATCGTCGTCTCGCCTTACACTACCCCGGGACACATCTCACACCAGTACAACGACCATGTTTCCATTCTGAAATTCATCGAGTACAACTGGGGATTGCCGCCGATAACCGACCGCAGCCGCGACAACCTGCCAGATCCAGTGCCTAGCCTCGCCAATCCCTATGTCCCTTCCAACAGCCCTGCGATTGGCGATCTGACGGATCTCTTCAGCTTCGGAGGAAGGTTGTAGCGAATTGATTTGATCACACCAGGTACGCAAAACGACGGGGCGTCTCGCCAGTGATCATGGGGACGCCCCGATAACTGACGGCAACGCCGACCGCACTCGCGATCGGCGTTGCTGTGTGCCCGAACAGGTCGCGCTGTTCCACCGGAAGAGACAGCAAGGACTCACGCCACGCGCGAATCGATGTTCCTAAAATGGATCGCGCCTCGACCTTCCTGTCATGAATGGGAAACTCCTTAGCTCTTAAACGCAAACTCCTGCGCATTGGGCACTGCTGAGTGTAGTGTCATTTCAGGAATGTTCCTCTATATAGCTGTGCCATCAGCAACCTAGATAGGCGAGAAGGTTTCGAATTCGCGGTAGCTGGATTGCACTAGTACCAACAAACTATTCATCCCTTATTGGAATGATATTTACCCGTGTGGGGAGCGCATTGCGCTGATGGCGCGAGTTTTCAAAACCTAACCGAGAGCTTTCTGGAAAGGATGAGAACTATGCGTTTGAGCAAACTTACGACCCTCATTACCATTGGGGCGTTGCTGCTGATTGGTATTCCTGCGTTCGCCGACAGCTTTACCACATTCGCGCAGCCCACGGCCGCCTACACCGGCAGCACTACTAATTTCGGAGGAGGCGATGGATCGCTAAACCAGATCACCTCCTTGGGACCCTTCACCTTCAGTAATCCGCAGACAGAAGTCAATGTGCCCAACAGCTGGGCGACCTGGAATTGCCCTCCGTTTACCGAGAGCTGCTTTCCTAACGCTCTATGGAATACGGGATTTTCCACTCTAACCATCACCTTCGCTCCCGAGCAGATCATGGGCTTCGAATTGGAGCCGGACAACTTCGCGCAGGAAGAGGTAACGGCGCAGTTTTTCGATGGTGCCAACCTCGTGGGGACCATTGATCTGTTCCCGAACGGCTCCGCCGGTGCGCTGCTGTTTGCCGCGCAGACCGATGGACAGTTCACCAAGGTTGTGATCACCGATCTCGCCGGTGGCGATTTCGCTATCGCTCAACTGCGCTCCGGTGTCGTGACGACGACCCCTGAGCCGAGCACGCTTCTTCTGCTTGGTACCGGTCTTCTGGGCGCGCTGGGCGCGATTCGGCGCAAGATGAACTTATAGCCCACCCTCCTTCGATGGTTCAGCAGTTGAGAGCCGACAGCCGGGGCGATAACGCTCCGGCTTTTCTGTTTGCGGTTCCGGGTTGTCGACCATTCAAGCGCAGCGGACTCGCTCACCATCCAAACATGGGGTGCGCGCCCTCGGCTGGCCATGCTTGTAAGCCAATCGGCGATGCCTTCTGTAACGGCCAGCGGACCATTTGCCAGACACGAAAGTGCTAAGCATTGCAAAGGAAACCGCTTCGCCCGTAAATGCAAAATCCTGCGCACCAGCCATCTTCCAGACTGTATTCAGGTTCTCGATTAGCCAATCTATCAGGTTTTTTCTCAATAACTTATAGACAATGCGAAGATTTCACTCACATGGCCGCCGGATTGCAGCATTGTCATTAACGAGCCTCATTGAAGTCCCCGCTTACACGTGTTCGGGGAATGTTTGGCTCGGGGTGCACAAACAAAAAAGAAAGCTTTCTCGAAAGGATTAAGAAATCTATGCGACTGCTCAAACTCACGACACTGGTGGCACTAAGCGCGCTTTTGCTGCTCAGCGTGCCCGCGTTCGCCGGCGACATTTGGACCGTAATTCCCCAGCCGAACGCCCAATACACAGGCGAAACCACCAACTATGGCGGCGGCGATGGATCACTAAACCAGATCACCTCCTTGGGCCCGTTCCTCACCTACAGTAATCCGCAGACAGAAGTCGCTGTGGGCAGCAGCTGGGCCACCTGGAATTGCCCTCCGGCAACCGAAAGCTGCACTCCGAACGCTCTATGGAACCAAGGGTTCAGCACCTTACACATCACTGTTGGCGGCAACTTCAATACCGCTGGATTTGAGCTCGAGCCAGACCAGTTCCAGCAGGAAGATGTCCAGGCAACCTTTAACGCCAGCGATGGCATGTCCTTTACCCTTGACCTGATGCCTAACGGCTCCGGCGGCGCACTGCTGTACGCTGTGCAAGACGACACCCCCGGGTCCCATATCGTCAGCATCGACATCGTCGATAACGCGGGCGACGACTTCGCTACTGCCCAATACCGTTTAGGAAACTCTGGTACCACCGGCACCACCCCGGAACCGAGCTCAATGATCCTTCTAGGCTCAGGCCTTCTGGGCGTAGTGGGCTTCATGCGTCGCAAGATGAACCTGTAAGTCCAACCCTCCTCCGTGGCTCAGTGGTAGAGTCCAAAAGCCGGAGCGCTTAGCGCTCCGGCTTTTTGTGCCTGCTTGGCGGCAGCGGGCTGGGCTTAGCCATGAATATCGGTCGAGTCCCAAGCCGATGCACTGCCGTTTAAAATGGAACTGGAATACAGGCTACCGGCGGGTGATTTGAATCACATACAAAGGCAGCGCTCGCGTGATAACAGAGATTATCGCGTCTTGGCGCTGAGTACCGTCGCGGAAATCGCCCCGGGTCAATCAGCGATTCCAGAAATGTCGCAAGGAGAAATCATGAACCAGCCCGTTTATATCGCCGCCTTTAACCAATCCAAGTTCGGCAAGCTACTTGACATGACGGTGCCTCAGATACTGAGCAATGCCATCACTGGTGTCTGTCAGGAGATCAATGTTGAACCTTCGGTCATTGACACCGGATCGGTTGGTTCGGCCTGCAACTTTACGTTGAACCAGCAAGGGTTGCTCTCGGGTCTGCTCGCTACAGTTCCTGGATTGGAGGGGAAGCCGATCGAATCTGTCGAGAACGCCTGCGCTTCCGGTGGCCAGGCGGTTCTGTCGGTGATCTACAAGCTCTTGGGGGGCGTGGGCGACGTAGGAGTTGCAATCGGCTACGAGAAGATGCGCGACCGGGAAGGGAAGATGGACGGCAAGCTCATAGGCGAGGTGCTCGGATACTACTCGCATCCCGACGAGCGTCCCGGCAAGGTTTTTATCTTCCCGCATTTGTTTGCGGAAATCATGCAGTGCTACATGCAGGTGTATGGCGTTACGGAAAGCGATCTGGCGCAGATTGCGGTCGGCGAATACGGCAATGCAAAATACAATCCCTGGGCCCAGATGAACAAAGTCCAGATCACCCTGGAGCAGGCCACAAAGATCGAGGGCATTAATCGCTACGTGGTCGATGGCCTGCCCCTCAAGACCTACGATTGTTCACAGATTACCGACGGCTATGCCGCACTGATTCTTGCCACCGAACGAGGATTGCAAAAGCTTGGCGTGGCAAAATCGGAGTGTGTCGAGATCGCCGGCTATGCTCAGGCCACCGATCCCTTGCAGAAGGAGGGACGCAATACGCTGGTTCCCAGCGGTGCTTACCGGGCAATGAAGAAGGCCTACGAAATGGCGGGTGCGCTGCCGGCAGATGTGAATGTGGCCGAGATCCACGACTGCTTCACCGTTGCAGCTGCCATCGGGACCGAAGTCATCGGAAAAGCTTCACCTGGCAAAGGCGCACGCTACTGGGTTGAAGGCAAAGCCAATGTGGATGGAGACTGTGCCATCAACATGTCTGGCGGTTTGATCGCCAAAGGACATCCCGTGGGCGCTACTGGAGTCGCAATGTTGGGCTCGTGCTACCGGCAGTTGAAAGGAAAGGCATCAAAGGAGATTCAGAAGCGGGATCCAAAGCTGGCTGCGACCTTCAATATTGGAGGCGCGATGTGCGCGTCCGTATGTACCCTTCTGCGCAACCCCGCATGAATTTGAGGCACGCTATGTTGCGAGACGCACGCAGTCGCCGAATAATCCAGAACGAGGCATTCTCGCGATCATGCGAGAATTATTAACGCTTGATTCTCCCGTCGTCCGGGTACTAGTCTTTAGCAACACAGGAGGAAGATGGAAAACACACTCGGCTTAGTGATGACAGGAGGCGGCGCCCGCGGCGCGTATCAGGCCGGTGTTCTCAAACGTATCGGCGAGATAAAGCGGGTTCAGAGCCAGGGAAATCCCTTCCCTATTATCGGAGGTGCTTCTGCTGGCGCGGTGAATGGTGCTGCACTTGCCGCCGGCTGCGACAACTTTCCTTTGGCGACCCGGGTTCTTGCAGAACTCTGGTCGCGCCTAAAGCCTAATGACATCTTTCGCTGCGATGTTCTCTCCCAGGCGCGTAATTCTCTTACCTGGATATTAGACCTGTCCTTCGGGGCGGTTCTGGGCGGCGGTAATGCACGCTCGTTATTGGATGCGTCTCCGCTGCAGCGCTATCTCCATGCACACCTCAACTGCGACCGAATCCAGGACAACATTAAGCGTGGTTCTCTCTACGCGCTTGCTATTTCCGCGACTAACTACAACTCAGGAAAAAGTTATCTCTTCATTCACGGTGCCAAAGGCCACCCCATGTGGAACCGCAGTCGGCGGGTAACCCTGGCGACCAAGATCACTGTCGACCACATCTGCGCGTCCGCCGCCATTCCCTTGGTTTTTCAGCCGGTGAGACTCAAGACCGCCAAGGGGACGGCTTTTTTTGGCGACGGCTGCGTGCGTCTGCAGCAACCGCTGAGCCCAATCATACGGCTGGGGGCAAGAAAGGTTTTTGCGATCGGTGTCCGCTGTGAAAATAAGGAACATCAGGTAGAACCTGCCATGCCGAAGGAACCCTCCCTGGCGCAGGTGATGGGGGTCCTCTTCAATGTTATGTTCTTGGACAATCTTGCGACTGACGTAGAACATCTCGAACGGCTGAACCAACTACTCCAGGAAGGGCAGATTAGTCAGGCTGGCATCGAGGGGTGTGAAAGGATGCGGCCGCTAAAAACATTCCTGGTCACTCCGTCAGTCGATTTGTCGGAATTGGCCGGACGACATCAGGGAGATTTGCCCTATCTTATTCAGTACTTCGTAAGTGGCTTAGCGCGAGATGCCGCGTCCTGCTCAGATCTGATGAGTTACTTGTTGTTCACGCCGAAGTACACCAACGACCTCATTGACATAGGCTACAACGATGCCAGTGAGCGAATCGATGAAATCGAAGACTTCTTATATTCGAGTGACGATGAAGGCACTGGCCCCGGTGGGACTAACAAGTCACGACGCTTTGGCTTCACCAGAGGCGCACCTAACCTTGTCAAAGTCCGCGGGTGATCGCAGGTTGTAAGCCGCGCAAGCGAAGGATCGCACTCAATCCTCGTTGGGTCGTATATCCACCCTGAAGGAACCACGGTTCATGATCTATGCGGCGCGAGATCTCGAATTCCGCATAATCCAGCTATATGCCCGCACTACCTTTGGGATGTAATGAGCCTCCGACTCGCATGCGCCATCGAAATGTCCACCAAAACAACTCAAACTAATCACAAACATTGCGCTGCCGCGTCAGGGCCATTACTCTTAAGGATGCGGAGGGGCGGTAATGAAGGTGCTCATCACGGGTGGTGCGGGCTTCATCGGTTCGCATCTTGCCGAGCGACACCTCACCCTGGGCGATGAAGTCTGCATCGTCGACGATCTCTCCACCGGCTCCATCGCCAATATTCAGCACCTCAAGATCCATCCTGAGTTTACGTACCACATTGACACCGTTACCAACACACAGTTGATGGCCGAATTGGTGGACCTCTGTGACGTCGTTTATCACCTGGCGGCTGCTGTCGGTGTGCGCTTGATTGTGGACAGCCCGGTGCGCACTATCGAGACCAACATTCGAGGCACCGAAATCGTACTTGGCCTGGCGGAGATCAAGCGAAAACGAGTTCTCATCACGTCCACCTCGGAGGTATACGGCAAGGGGGAGCGCGTCCCTTTTCACGAGGATGATGACCTGGTGATGGGCCCAACCAACAAGGGCCGCTGGAGCTATGCCTGCTCGAAGGCCATCGACGAGTTTCTCGCGATTGCGTACTGGAAAGAGAAGAAAGTTCCAACCGTGATTGCGCGCCTGTTTAACACCGTAGGTCCGCGACAGACCGGCCGTTACGGCATGGTGGTCCCTAACCTGGTGGTTCAGGCATTGACTGGAAGGGACATCACTGTCTTCGGTGACGGCGCCCAGAGCCGTTGCTTCACCCATGTGAACGATACGGTGGGTGCGCTGGTCGGCATTGCAGCCCATCCAGACGCCAACGGCGAAGTATATAACGTGGGCAGCGACCACGAAATCGCCATCCTCGACCTGGCAGAGCGGATTAAGCGCATGACGGGGTCGCATTCGAAGATCGTTTTTGTCTCTTACGGAAAAGCCTACGAGGAAGGCTTCGAAGATGTGAGGCGGCGCGTTCCAGACATTACCAAGCTAACCAGGCTGATCGGCTATCGTCCGCGTCTGTCGTTGGAAGAAACTCTGGCGAGTATCATCGCAGACCAGCGCGCCCGTTTACGCGAGCACGGAGTCGCCGTCGCGGTCCGCTAGATTCGACTCCCAACCCACTCCCCGTAATTCTGTCGAGGAATCTCCACTATGCATGTACTGGTTTCTTGACTCGGAGTTGTAGGCGGCTGCCGGGGGGATTGAGGGGTGGAACTGAAAGCGTGGCCTTCTTGTCTATTTACCCAGGCGAAGCTTTTGGAGGGTTCTGTGTATCCGCTAAGAAACTAGGGTGGCCCATCATGCCGCGGCTTAGGCCAAACTTCAAGCCGAAAGTGGAATGACGCCAAACGCTAGCAAACACTTGCTCTAGCGATCTACATATTACGCGAATTCTTCTTGACACCGAACCGAAGTTAGCACAAACTTACGGTCATCCAAAAAATCTCGTAAGAGGCAGCTGCTTAAGAAGGAATGAAGATTTTCAAGTAATCGGCATTCCTCGTTGGCTGCTCCAGCTTGTTCGTAATTTGTGTCCGTTGAATATCGAGCTGGGGAGCCTGTGGAAAAGTCTGCTCCCAAGCGAGGAGAGCGAAGCTTTGTCTGAAATGGCGCACCGGCTCGACCCAATTGAGAATGTACCTACCGGTAACATCTCGGCGGTCACAGACCAGTCGCTGAGTTGGTTCGCTGTATACACTACCCCTCGCCACGAAAAGCGGGCAGCTCAGCACCTAGAGCTGCGGGGAATGGAATATTTTCTCCCGCTCTACAGCACACCGCGAAGGTGGAAGGACGGATCGAGGGTTACACTCGATCTGCCTGTCTTCCCCAGTTATATTTTTGTCCGCACCACTCGCCGCGAGCGTGTGCGGGTACTCGAGATTCCGAGCGTCCTGTGGATGGTCGGCCCCAAGCGTGAGCCGACACCGATGCCGGATCTCTGCATCGAATCTCTGAGGGAAGCCGTCCGGCTACGAAAGATTGAGCCCCACCCTGATCTCGTTGTTGGCGAGAGAGTCCGTATCAAGAATGGCGTAATGGCAGGAATGGAAGGGATACTTGTACGCAAGAAGAAGGACCTTCGCGTGGTACTCACGTTGGACCTGACACAGCAGAGTTTCGCGATGGAAGTCGATGCTGACAATCTGGAGCCGATCTCTACATTCACCCGGATGGCATAAGCACGGCACGATCAGAGCCAGAAAAATCCATTTCAGAAGCCAGGAATCAATTCAGCTTTCATATGAAGAATGCCTCGACCAGCGTCGTCGAGCGCCTCGTTGAGGCTGCCGTCCAACTGTTCTCGCACCAAGGGTTCAGGGCCACTACTACCCGGCAGATTGCGCGGCTGGCTGACGTGAACGAGACCTCTCTGTTTCGTCATTTCGCACATAAGCAAGACTTGTTCTGGGCGGCGCTAGAATCGCGATTAAGACGCTTACGTATTCCTCGAGAGCTACAAAGTGGATTGGCACAAGACAACGCGCCGGAACTGGTGCTGCCGCTTATTATCGAGTTTCTGGTGCTTACGGCAATGTACCAGCCTGACCTGACACGCCTCGTTTGGGTTAGCCTGGTGGAGCTTCGCACGGACAGCGAACGGATTTATCGGCGACAGCTCGACCCTATCTTTCAGGCAATTAATGACTACGTTGAGCATTGCGTAGCCAGGGGTACCCTACGTAGCCTTGACGCTTCTCTAACTACGATAGCCCTCACCGCAACAATTTTGGCGCACCAGGAACTATATTCGGTGCTCGGTCACAATAGCCAGACCTATGCAAAGACAGAAGAGGCGATCACGGCATACAGCAAGTTTTGGCTGGGTGCGCTTACTCCGGTTCCGGATGCGAATCACCTCTCCCAGCAACCGCCAGCGGAGCGCGGCGGTTAGAGAGCCTGAAGGGACGACACTTGTGTTTGCTCTTCCACAGCGCCTGAGGGCGCTGAACCCTTCTTCTTAATGCATGACCATGATTAATTTTCTTCGAAAATCACGCATTTGTCTGATCGTAATACTTTCGATCTCGATCCTTGACGTACAAACTTTTGCGCAACAGCCGGTCTCACCAGGCGGGGCGCAGGCTGCCGACCAGGAGCCTGATTCCACCGTCGGAGGTGCCACGCAAGCGGGCACAGGGGCCACTTCAGATGCCGGTATGCAACAACTGCAGCAGCTCATCCAGAGCCGCCCCGACGTTCTGGAGCAGCTGCGAGACTTCCTAATTGAGCGCTTGCATCAAGAAGGCAGCGCGATTGATGACCAATCGGTCACAGATGAAATGCTCTACGCCCGCCTACAATCTGACCCGGAGTTCCGGAACGCTTCTATTCAGTGGCTGGTGGATCAGGGAACTATCTCTCCGGAAACCGCACGAGGATTGATGAGCACGACTGAGTCAGCGGGCGTTCCGGCGAGGTCTCGGCCACCGGAGGTACAGACTTCGGCGACCGGCGCGGCGGGCGCTCCTGAAGCCATGCCTAATCAGCCGGGCTATACCGGGTCGGCCGTGTCGAGGCCTACGGCTCCGACTCGCGAACAGCGCTTTGACGATTCTGCGTTGAATCCCAAAACTGTTCGGCAGAACAACCCCTATCCTGGTCTTCCTTCTACTACTGCTCTGTATACACAATTTCCCGACCAGCCCAAGACATTAAAGCGGTTTGGCTCCGATATTTTCCGGCCTAACGTGGTCGGCCTGAACACATTCCCAATGGATATCCCTGCGGGCGCTGACTA
Source organism: uncultured Acidobacteriaceae bacterium (assembly GCA_963721155.1). Taxonomy (GTDB): domain Bacteria; phylum Acidobacteriota; class Terriglobia; order Terriglobales; family Acidobacteriaceae; genus Bog-257. The sequence continues at coordinate 734,856 of CAVRID010000018.1, forward strand.
TGTCTTAGGGACGGGCGATACTCTCACATTAGACATCTGGGGAGGTGTCTCCCAAAGGCTGACGCGTGTTGTGGATCGCGAGGGACGAATCTCGCTCCCGGATGCGGGTCCAGTTCTGGTAGCAGGTTTGACCGTAGCGCAAGCGCAGAAGTTAATTCAGACTAAGCTCGAGCCGCAATATCGTGACGCCAAAGTGGATCTGTCGGTCACGCGGGTGCGCACCGTCCGAGTCTATGTCGTGGGAGACGTGCAGCGCCCTGGGGCCTACGATATCAGCTCACTGTCTACCCCACTCAACGCCCTGTATGCTGCTGGAGGCCCAACAGCGACAGGGTCGCTGCGTATCGTAAAACATTATCGGGGAACACAACTAGTTAGTGAAATGGACCTTTACGACCTGCTGATCGGAGGCGTCCGCCGAGCCATTGAACACCTGCAGCCTGGCGACACGATCCTTGTTCCTCCCGTCGGGCCTCTTGTGGCGGTAGCCGGCATGGTGCGCCGTCCGGCAATCTACGAACTGCTTGGCGATACTCAACTTGCAGATGTCCTCCAGATGGCGGGAGGCGTGTCGGTCGCGGCCAGCCTCGGAGAGATAAAAGTCGAACGTATCGAAGCACACACTAACCGAATTCTCCTCAATGCGAAACTATCCCGAGTCCTGGGAGACAAACCACTGAAGGACTCCATGGGATCTTTTTGGGTCAAGGATGGTGATCGCATTACGGTTGCCCCCATTCTCCCCTATAGCGACAAGACGGTTTACCTGCAGGGACACGTTTACCGGCCAGGAAGCTATCCTTACCAGGATGGCATGAAGATTACTGACCTGCTCCATTCGTATCAAGACATACTGCCCGAGCCGACTAATCACGCAGAGATCGTTCGTCTGCAGCCACCCGACTTCCATCCCGTGACGATCGAGTTTGATTTGGCGGGGGCCCTGGCAGGTGACGAAACAGTTTCTCTGCAGCAGTTTGATACGGTGCGAATCTTTGGTCGCTATCAAGTCGATGCTCCACGAGTCGCAGTTTATGGCGATGTTCTACGTCCTGGCGACTATCCCATGAGCAGCGGAATGACCGCTGCAGGATTGGTGAAGATGGCAGGAGGCTTCAAGCGGAGTGCTTATCGAGACTCAGCCGTTCTGGCCAGCTATGTTGTAGAAAACGGACAAAAGGTGATTACCAGCCAGCAAACCGTGCGGATAGGAGCCGCGATCGGGGGCGACACTCAAGCAGATGTTCGGCTTAAGCCCGGCGATATCTTAACGATTCTACAAATCACCGGATGGAGCGATATTGGGAGGTCCGTCAACATTGCGGGAGAAGTGGTGCATCCCGGCAATTACGGAATCAATGAAGGCGAGAAACTCAGCTCATTGCTCAAGCGGGTCGGCGGTTTCACCGGCGCAGCCTATCCTGCTGGCATCGTCTTGGACAGAGTGGAAGTACGCCAGTTGGAGGAGAAGGGGAGGCAGGAATTGATTCGGCGGCTCGAGACGATGACAGCAACGGTTAGAGTCTCGTCAGATACTACCGGACAAGACCAGGCTGCTCTCCTACAAGCGATGCAGCAACAGCAGGCGCAGACCTTGGCCGGATTGAAGAGCCAGCCTGTGACCGGTCGACTGGTGCTGACTATTACCAGCAACATTTCAACCTGGGAGAACACCCCGGCCGATATCAGCCTCCGCCCAGGTGACGTCATAACCGTACCGAAACGGCCTAGCTTTATTGTTTCTTATGGCCAGGTGTACAACCCCAATGCCATCACCTATAAGCCGGGTAAGACTGCGGAATGGTATCTAAAACAGTCTGGTGGACCGACCGAACTGGCATACAAGAAGGGTATCTACATCATTCGCGCCAACGGGTCTGTGGTATCGTCCAGCGGCACCGACAAGTTCTTTAGTGGCGGCGTACTGAACACTAAAATGCAGCCTGGCGACGTGCTGGTGGTTCCCGAAAAGTTTGTCAGCGGGTCTTCGGCTTGGAAGACAACTCTGGAAGTGGCCCAGCTCCTGACATCTATGGCACTGGCTGCCGCGGTTGTGGTCAAGTTGTAGCTTGGGTTGGGTAGTGGAACGTTACTTGTCACAACAAGTCAAGTTGACAAAAACCGGCTGTGGTCCTGATCGATGAGGCTTGCTGCACAAGGATGCGGCATCCACCTGTTGTTAGCTTGTTTTCTCCTTCTCGCTATCGCAAACGGATCTGCACAGGATGTCAATGGCTCTTCGTCAACAACCCAGCGACCTACAGGCGCTGAATTGTCACGAAATGCCGTGACGTCTGATGCAAACGCTGGTGACACAAGCGAACGGCTGATGCAGTTATTGCGAAGTAGGCCTGAATTGGCCACTGTACTTAAGAGTTACCTGGCTCAGCAGTTGCGGATCGAAGGCGACGAAACCGACGAAAAGTCGATAACAAATCAAATGCTGTACAGCCGCATCCAGACCGACCCAAAATTCGCGAAGGATGCTTCGCAGTGGCTGGTTGCCCTTGCCGCACAAACGTCAAGCAGTTTGCAGGCGCCGCCCTCCGTAGCGAAATCGCAGAATCAAGACTCTAGAGGCTCCCTCGCAGCGGAGCAGCCACGTCCTGAGCCGACTGTTCCCGCTGTTGGCGCGGAGCAGACCGCTGGATCTGAAAGAGGTTCGACAGTCGCTGAGCAGCCAAGCTCCGAGTCGCCGAAAACAACTACTTCGGCGAAAAATGACGGGCCAGTAACGGCGAAAGCGGATTCACCAGCGGAAAACAGCGCCGCCATTCAGCCTGCCACAGCGGCGCTCAATACTGAAGGAGCCGACGTGAGTCTGCGCTCCCTTCCCAAGAACTTATTGGTTGATCAAAAAGCTTTCTGGACGCTGCCCTTTCATTTAAACGTCAAAGATCTCACCTTCATCCTGCCGGCTACAGTTGGAAGTGCGCTCCTGGTTGGCAGTGATACTGCCATAGAGTCTCATTTGCCCACATCACGAAACACCGTCAACATGGCTGCCAATGCATCGACCGCCGGAATGGCCGCCCTTATTGGCACTGGTGGCGGGCTCTTCTTGATCGGGCAAATGACGCACGATGAGCACGAGCGTGAGACGGGGTTTCTGATGGGTGAGGCCGCGATAGACGCATACGCTGCCTCCACCGCTCTTCAATACATCACCCAGCGGGAGCGGCCGTTCACCGGGAATGGTCGCGGGCAATTTTTTGACGGAGGCAGTTCTTTTCCTTCGAATACGGCAGCGGTTAGCTGGGCGGCAGCGTCCGTACTCGCCCATGAATACCCCGGCACGCTCACGAAGTTATTGGCTTACGGAGTTGCAGCTGGGGTAAGCGCTGGCCGAGTCATAGGAGAGAAGCACTGGACGTCAGACGCGGTCCTCGGCAGCGCTCTCGGTTGGTACATGGGACGACAGATTTACCGGGCGCGATCCGCTGGCCCAGAAATTGACGCGGCAAATTGGGGCACATTTGAGAAAGATCCGGACGACGAAGTCCGCAATCCGGCCTACATGGGCACGACCTACATGCCGCTCGATAGCTGGATTTATCCCGCATTCGAGCGGCTGGCAGCGCTGGGTTATTTACCGACGGAGCTAATTGCTATTCGCCCTTGGCCGCGTTTGGAATGCGCGAGGCTTGTTCTTGAGGCCGAAGAGCAGATGGGGGAACCAGGAGCGGATAATTCGGAGATGCGGAAGGTGGTAAGAGCGCTGCGCCAGGAATTTGCCATCGAACTCGCAAATCTCGAAGGGGCCCGGAATGTCGGCGCTCAGCTGGAGTCAGCCTATGCGCGAGCGACCCAGATCAGCGGTATGCCGCTCCGGGACAGCTATGACTTCGCTCAAACTATTTATGATGACTATGGACGACCGTATGGCCAGGGATTCAATGCCATCGCGGGGGTATCAGGCAGGGCAGAAGCAGGACCTCTAGCCTTCTATGTTAGGGGAGAATTTCAGCATTCCAGCTCAATCGCGGGCTATAGTCCGTCGACTCAACAAGCTATCGTTTATGCCAATGGTCAGGCTAATGGGGCTCCTGACCTTCCGCTCTCGTCGGTTCCCACGTTTAACGGCGTAAATCAGTTTCGGCCCATTGAAGCCTATGTTGCATTGAATGTACACAACTGGCAAGCCTCGTTTGGTCAGCAGAGTCTGTACTGGGGCCCAGATTCCGGAAGCTCCTTGATGTTCTCGAACAATGCGCAACCGGAGGTGATGTTACGCGTTTCAAGAGTCACTCCATACCAACTTCCGGAGCCGCTTAGTTGGCTCGGCAAGATACGCAATACCATATTCGTTGGACGGCTTGGTACCTATACTTGGTTGCGAGGACCCTACCCGACCTTTCCGGTTATCGGAAGTCCCAGTCACCCAGTAAACCCGATTCCTTACACGTGGGGAGACAAGCTCGCGTTAAAAATGACCCAAAATTTCGAAGTCGGCGTTTCTCTTTCTGTTGTATGGGCCGGGCAAGGAAGGCCAGCGACCCTGGAGACCTGGCTTCACACATTCAGCACGAGGGGAAATGCTCAGACTCTAGACCCAGGAAAGCGCTACACTGGAATTAATTGTACTTATCGCCTCCCCAAACTACGTGACTGGGTGACTTTATACATAGACGGAATGGCCAATGACGAGCCGAATCCCATCGCGTATCCCCAAGACTCAGCCTTCAATCCGGGGTTATATTTTCCCAAGCTTCCTAAGTTGCCCAAACTGGATCTTCGCGTAGAGGGAATCTATACCAATGTTCCAGGTCTTCCGGATCTTGGACCGTACTACCAAAATCAACGTTACGCGCAAGGGTATACCAACTACTCGCAAATTATCGGTAGCTGGGTGGGACGCCAAGGCGATGCCATTCAGGCATGGAGCACCTATTGGTTTTCGGCTCAGAACAAGATTCAGGTGGGATATCGCAGACAATGGAATGATCCCATATTTCTTGGTGGGGGCGGTCTGACCGACTTCTCGACCGCGGTGGACTGGCTCGTGAAACGGGATTTTCAGATTTCTTCGACAGTCCAGTATGAACACTGGAACTTTCCACTCATTAGTTCGACTCCCAAGAATAACGTGGGCGTAGGATTCCAGGTGATGTTCTGGCCAGTGCACGATGCCGCGAAGTAGCTAGTCTAGCCCACCCGTCTCTGTCTAATGTGTTTTCGAAGTGGGAGTGCCTAAAACAACTGCCTGGGACATGGTTCAGCTTTGTACCGATAAGTACCGTGTTAATGAACTTAAGTACGGGAAACGATGCTCGCGGAAATGTTGGATATTTCCGCAGTTGGCAGGTGGAGGAGCTTGAGTCAGTACCTGTCGAACGCGCTCCTGCACGAGGATGCCAGTGCCGCCCAACGATAACTATCTTCCCAATGCAGGCATGATAGCTTCCGTGTTTCAGGAAACCGCCAGGAACCTGGAAGCGATCGCCAAGGACTCCTACATAGCCGAGGTTTGTCGGGCGGTCGAATCGCTCTGGTCATGCCTTCGCGCCTGCGGCAAGCTGCTGGTCTTCGGAAACGGTGGCTCCTCTGCCGATGCGCAGCACATCTGCGGCGAGCTGGTCGGAAGGTTCATGTGCGAGCGTCGCGCCCTGGCCGCAATCGCACTATCAGCTAACCAGGCCGTCCTCACCGCGTGGAGCAACGACTACAGCTTCGAGACGGTGTTCTCCCGCCAGATCGAGGCTCTGGGTCGTCCGGGCGATGTTGCTTGGGGCATCTCGACAAGTGGAAATTCGCCAAACGTCGTCGAAGCGCTGAAAGTGGCCCGCCAACTTGGGCTGTCCACGATCGGCCTCACGGGGGAAGGCGGCGGACGGATGGCGCAATGGTGTGACGTTCTGATGGCTGTGCCGCTCACCGAAACGCCCAGGATCCAGGAGGTTCATGTGATCACCTACCACGCGATCTGCGCCGCCGTTGAAAATAAAGTCGTTACTTCATGGATGGAGTCTACTCCCGCATCCGCAGGCCGGTAAGACCCGGTGCCGCCCTCCGTGCCGCCGTTTTCCTGGACCGAGACGGCGTGATCACGGAGGACACCCACTACCTGCATCGCGCCGAGGACGTACGGCTTATTCCCGGCGCAGTGCAGGCGGTCGCCGACATCAATCAGCTTGGTTTTCCCGTGGTGCTTGTGACAAATCAGGCCGGAATCGGCCGCGGTTACTACGGTTGGCCGGAATTTGAAGCCGTGCAGGAGTGTGTCGAACGTGGTCTGGCCTCCTGCGGTGGGTGGGTCGACGCTGTTTGGGCGTGTTCCTACCATCCCGACGGCGGGACCGACGGACCGGCGAGCTACTACAGAAAACCCAGCCCTGGAATGTTGGAAGAGGCAGCAGTGAAGCTCGCGCTTGACCTGGGCAATTCCTGGCTCGCGGGGGACAAACCCTGCGATATTGGAGCTGCCATAAACGCGGGAGTGCGCCGGGCCGTTCACGTGCTGACTGGCTATGGTCGCGAGACCCGCGACGAGGTCCATCGTTTGACGACGGAAAACCGGGCGTCTTGCGAAGTGCATTTCTGCGACGCCATCAGCGATATCGTGCCGCTCCTCAAAGCGAACAGCGGCCCGCAGCTATGAAGAGACAAAACATATTGATTACCGGCGGCGCCGGATACATCGGCTCGATTCTGTGCCCTGCCTTGCTCGAAGCAGGCCACAAGGTTACCGTCCTCGATTCCTTTTTTTTCCGGGCCAACAGCCTCGCTGCCTGCTGCGCCCACCCGGATTTCGACGTTATTCGTGGCGATTGCCGCAATGAACAGTTGATCGCCGAGCTAGCTCGAGACGTAGACCTCGTCATCCCGCTAGCTGCCTTAGTCGGTGCGCCACTTTCTCAGCGGGACGCCGTAGGCACGGTCACCGTGAACCGGGACGCCATTCTAATGCTGGGCAAGGTGCTGTCAAAGCAGCAGCGAATCATCTACCCTACGACGAACAGCGGCTACGGCATCGGCGAGCCCGGTAAGTACTGTACCGAAGACACGCCGCTCCGGCCCATCTCTCTGTACGGAACCACGAAGGTCGAAGCCGAACAGGCGGTCCTTGACCGAGGGAACTCGATCACGCTGCGCTTGGCAACTGTTTTCGGCATGTCCCCGCGCATGCGCATCGACCTTTTGGTCAACGACTTCGTGTACCGAGCCGTCACCGACCGAACGCTCGTGGTTTTCGAAGGTCATTTCAAGAGAAACTACATCCACGTGCGGGATGTCGCACAGGCTTTCCTTCACTGCATCGAACATTTCGACGGGATGCGGGATCGGCCGTACAACGTAGGACTCGACGACGCCAACCTATCAAAAGTCGAGCTCTGCCAGATAATTCAGAAGCATGTTCCTGGTTTTGTCTATCTGGAGGCCCCGGTTGGAGAAGACCCCGACAAAAGGGACTACATCGTGTCGAACGGGCGCATCTACTCGACTGGTTTCCGACCCCGCTGGTCGCTGGACTGTGGGGTTTCCGAGCTCATCAAGGGCTACAGATCCATTGTCAACTCCCTGTACTCGAACGTCTGATGGAGATCAGAAACAAGCGGACTTTGGTGACCGGGGCCACCGGGTTCCTGGGCAGGCATTTGATGCCTGTGTTGCACGAACGGTACGGCCGTGATCATGTTATCGGCGTATCCAGCCGCGACTACGACCTCATGGATCCAGCGGAGGTCACAAGAATGTTCCGCGAGCAAAGGCCGGATGTTCTCATCCACCTTGCCGCGTACTCTGGCGGGATCGGGGCGAACCGGGAATTCCCGGCTGATTTCTACTACCGGAACACTGTCCTCACTTGCCAAGTCTTCCAGGAAGCCGCGAAATCCCAAGTCGCGAAGATGCTCTATCCGATGGGTGGCTGTTCCTATCCCGCCACAGCCCGATCGCCAATCGACGAGAGCCAAATGTGGGATGGCTTCCCGCAGCCAGACAGTGCAGCTTACTCGACCGCCAAGAAGATGGGAATTGTCGCAAGCGAATCCTACCGCTGTCAGTACGGTTTGAACTCGGTCGTGATCATTCCAGGGAACATGTACGGTGAGTTCGATAACTTTAATCCTCGCGACTCCCACGTGGTGCCGGCGATGATTCGTCGCTATTACGAAGCGGTTCAGACTGGCCAGGAACGGGTGGTGATGTGGGGGACGGGAGCGCCGGTGCGCGACTTTGTATACGCCGGAGACGTGGCCGCCACCATCCCATGGTTCCTCGAAAACTTCGACAGCACCGGGCCGGTCAATATTTCGTCCGGAACCACCACCAGCATCCGGGAGTTGGCGGAGACCGTGGCCGATGTAACCGGCTTCAGCGGCGCGATTGAGTGGGATAGTTCCAAGCCCGACGGACAGAAGGTGAAGATTTTCGATGTGACGAAACTGAACGCGATGGGTCTGACGTGCCCGACGCCACTTCGGACCGGACTCCAAAAGACGGTATCCTGGCTGGAGGCAAACTACGGCACCCGCTGCGACGGCATCCGGCTGTGATCGCAACCGCCAATCAGATGACGCCGTTTCACGCGATGAGTTCCAGCTATGAGAACAGTGGTGGTCTGACAATGCGAAGTCGGAACGCTACTGTTGAGGGCTGTTGCCAGGCTGCATGATCTTCATCCTCGGTGGAAAAGGCTTTCTTGGATCGGCCCTGGTCCGATATTGCGAGGCGCGAGGGTGGGAGCATGCCGCGATCGACCAGCAGGAGTATCCGGTTCTGGCCGGCGGTTCTTGTGATCTGTTAATTAACGCTAACGGCAACTCCAGAAAATTCCTGGCGCGCGAAGCCCCGTTGGAGGACTTTGATCTGAATGTCCGCTCTGTCAGGAAAACGCTCGAGGATTTCCGATTCGGCATGTACGTCTACTTTTCTTCGGCCGACGTCTATCCCGATTCGAGTTTTCCGGCAACGACCTCCGAGGACGCACCTATCGATACGGCCTATCAGTCTCCCTACGGCTTTCATAAGTATCTGGGAGAGCAATGCGTGCGCTTTAAGGCTCCTGAATGGCTAATTCTGCGTCTCAGCGGGTTTGTCGGACCGGGACTTAGAAAGAATCCGATTCACGATTTACTCGCGGGCGAGCCTCTTTGGGTCAGTGCCGACAGCGAATTTCAGTACATGCACACCCAAGACCTGGCCCGCATTGTGTTCGAACTGGCGCTGGATCGTGGTGTACGCCGCGAAGTGATCAATGTCGGCGGGGAGGGCGTGATCTCTGTCGAGCAAGCCGCGCGTATGGCCGGAAAGCAGCTGACCGCTCGCCCGGGAAGCCCGCGCGTACGGTGTGAACTCTCGCTGGGGCGGCTGGCCGGTTACTGCACTGTGCCCGGGACCTCAGACACTGTCCGGGATTTTGTGAGGTCCCCAGGCGAATCATGAACCCTTCCGCTTCAGCGAGTATGGCCGCTGTAGTCCTGGCCGGAGGTCTGGGGACGCGCGTCCGCGCTCTCTATCCCGATCTTCCCAAACCAATGATCCCTGTCAGCGGGCGCCCATTTATGGACTGGATTCTGATGCACCTGTGGGAGCAGGGAATTAGGGAGGTGGTAATTTCCGCCGGATATCTTGGAGACGTTATCGCCGGATACTACCGCACACACCCCATGACAGGACTTTCGGTCAGCGTCGTTCAGGAACCGGAACCACTCGGGACTGCAGGGGCATTCCTATACGCGCAGAATCACACCAGCGCCGCGAAACTGCTGGTGCTCAACGGAGACTCACTGGTTTGCGCACCGCTTGAGGAGTTTGCCCGAAGCTCCGATCCGGCAGTCATCCTCGGCGTTGAAGTTCAGGATTCGTCCCGCTACGGAACCCTTGATGTGGACGGAGAGGGGCGGCTGTTGCGCTTTGGCGAGAAGCAGCATGGCGCAGGCATGATCAACGCCGGAGTGTACCTGTTCCAACGAGAGACTTTACGGCTGTTCCCCCGGAAGCTTCCGCTCAGTTTCGAGACCGATGTCTTCCCGGCGCTGATTGCCTGTGAGGCTGGAGTGCGGGTTCGCGTGGTCAGGGCCCCGTTCCTCGACATGGGCACTCCAGAGTCCTTGCTCACGGCGGCGTCGTTCATCGACTCTCACTTTTCATGGCACGCAACCTTATGATCATCAGCCGGGCACCTCTTCGCGTGAGTTTCTTCGGTGGCGGCACCGATTATCCCGAGCACTTCGCCAGTGAGGGCGGCGCCGTGCTAGGAACAGCGATTGACAAGAGTATTTACATCACCGCCAACCGATTTCATAGTGAATTGTTCGATTATTCCATTCGGGTTGCGTACCGAAAAGTCGAGCTCGTTCAGTCGGTTGATCAGATTGAACACGCCCCGTTTCGCGAGACCCTCAAACGCTGCGGTATCGCCCGCGATATCGAGCTCAACCACATAGCCGATCTGCCCGCCTTTACGGGTCTTGGGTCGTCGTCCAGTTTCACCGTCGCTCTTCTGCAGGCGCTGCACGCCTACTGCGGGCGGTATCGCAGCGGCATTGATCTTGCCTATGAAGCCATCCATCTGGAACGGCATGTGTTCCGCGACTCCGTGGGTTGTCAGGACCAAGTCTTCGCGGCTGTCGGGGGCTTCAACCTGATCGAATTTCGGGCCGAAGATGATATTCAGGTATACCGGGTTCCGATATCGCCGCAGCGTTTGAGTCAGTTACGTGATCACCTGATGATCTGCTTCACTGGCATTCGGCGGTCCGCATCCGAGGTTGCCGCCAAACAAATCCGGAAAATATCGCACAACCGCTCCGCGCTGCTTAGGATAAGGCGCCTGGTGGACGAGGCTTGCAACGTGCTGGTGTCCGACCGCAATCTATCCCGTTTTGGCGAACTGCTTCACGAGAGCTGGATGTGCAAGCGGAGTTTGCACGAGGAAGTGAGCTCGGGCGCTATTGACCAGCTTTACGATCGTGCGATGTCCGCCGGTGCGCTGGGGGGAAAACTCCTGGGCGCGGGCAACGGCGGCTTCCTATTGCTGTTTGTGCCTCCGGAGAAGAAGTCCCGTGTGCGACAGGCGCTGGGAAATCCGGTGGAACTGAAGATCGGTCTGGGAGCGCCGGGCTGCCAGATCATCCACGGACAGTACGACGCGCCTGTGCGGGATTCCACGGGTCACTTCTTGGCGGCGGCAGGTGCGTAACCGCGAGGCCAACATCGCGGATTTGCCGGATTCCAGCGCGCTTCTGCCTCAGGCGCCGGACTGCTCCCAGTCTCCAAAGCCGAATCCAGTGGCAACTCGTTTTCCCTTTGTTCTCGACGTGGAGACGGCTAGAACCTTCCTGCGCTCCTTCAAAGGCAACAGTCTTCGCGCGCGGTTTGTAGGGGGGGTTCTGTGGTCGACACTGGGCGCTGTGGCTTCCCAGGGCCTGACCTTGGCAACCTCCGTCGTGGTCGCGCGATTCCTGGGAAAAGCGGGTTTTGGAGAGTTTGGAATGATCCAGAGCACCGTGGCCATGCTGGCCATCTTCGCGGGCATGGGATTGGGCATGACGGCCAACAAACATGTGGCGGAGCTGAAGTGGGCGGACCCGTCACGGGCCGGGCGCATGATCGGCCTCAGCAATGTCTCAGCCCTGGTCAGTGGCTTCCTGCTGGCGATGGCACTTTTTGTTTTTTCAAGTAGACTCGCGGCAACCGTCCTCAACGCACCCACGCTGGTCCTCGAACTCCGCATCGCCGCCGGGCTGCTGATGCTGATCGCAATCAACGGTGCCCAGACCGGCACGCTCTGCGGCTTTGAGGCATTCAAAGCAATTGCCCGAATAAACATAATACGTGGCGTCTCGGCGTTTCCGGTGGCGATCGCCGCGGTCTGGCGTTGGGGACTGCCCGGAGCCGTATGCGGCCTTGCGGCGGCAGAGTTCGTCAGTCTCATCTTCAACTACATCGCCGTGCGGAAGGAATGTGCGGCTCATGGTGTGTCCATACGGTACAGAGGCAGCTGGAGCGAGCGGCGCGTACTCTGGGCATTCTCCATTCCGGCAGTTGTAACCGGCGCTCTGGTAGCTCCGGTGGCATGGGCGGCAAACGCCATTCTGGCGAATCAACCCAACGGCTACTCCGAATTGGGCGTCTTTAATGCGGCCAATCAGTGGCGAAGTGCCATCATCTTCGGCGCCTCGCTGCTTTCCCAGCCGCTGCTTCCCATGTTGTCAAATCTTGCGGCCGAAGGGAGGGCCGCAGCTTTTAAGAGGATTCTGACCGGCAATCTCATTGTCACCCTGGCTGCCAGCTCGGGCATTGGCCTTGTGGTCATTTCGCTGTCCCCGTGGATTCTCAGAGCGTACGGGCGGAATTTCACGTCAGGTGTGTGGGTGATGGTCCTGTTAGTCTCGGCCGCGGTTTTGAGTTCCACTGTCAACGTCATTGGGTATGCGATCGCGAGTTTAGGTAAGATGTGGTCCAGCCTCGCATTCAACGCCGTCTGGGCTCCCGTGTTGTTTTCATCGGCCTGGCTTCTGGTGCCCCGGTATGGGGCCATGGGCTTGGCCGAAGCGGTATTCATATCCTATGTCGTACACGTCGTGCTGGTCGGCGGCTATACGTGGCTGGTGTTGCGCCCGAGTTCCTTTGCGGTCGGTAGACCCGCGGCATCCGACTCGCTATAGCTGATCAACCTATGCAAAACAGCTTCACAACCAGAATGAACTCTGTCATGCGTCACGTCGGAAGACGCACTCTGACTACCTACCAGCGGAGTCGGGGCCTGCTCTGGGGAAACCAGATCGGTTGGAAGAAAACCAACGCCGGGTTTTCCATGTTGATCGATCCTTCCGATCCGGACGACCGTGCGTTTTGTCTGGGTCTGTACGAGCGACCCTTAGTTCGTCTGATTGAAGCCGTGGTTCGTCCCGGTGACCTCTGCATCGATGTTGGAGCGCATAAAGGCTTCATCTCACTCCAGCTTGCAAAGGCGGTCGGTCGGGAAGGCCGTGTCATCAGCATCGAGCCCGATCCCCGCGCCATGCAAATCCTCACGTCGAACTGCCGGCGAAACCGGGCCGTCAACGTAGAACTCTATTCCTGCCTTCTCGGCAATGCGGCGAGGGTGTGCGAATTCTCGCTTTCGACGCGGCTGGGGTGGTCTAGCATGTTTCCGAACGAACTGGCGCAGACGGCCGTCTCCCGCACGATTTCCATCCAGACCCGCACGCTCGACGATCTCATTGGGGAAGCCGGAGTAGCAGACAGCTGCCGACTTTCACTGGTGAAGATGGATGTGGAAGGGGCGGAACCGCTGGTACTTGCGGGCGCTTTGCGCACGTTAGCAACTTTTCGGCCCGTCGTGCACTTCGAGGTGAACGAGGCGTCCCTGCGGGCCGCCGGCAAGTCCCCCGGCGAGGTCGCAGACTTTTTTTTCGCCTTGGGATACGAACTCTACGAGATCAAAAGCGCGCCCAGAATCTCCGGGATCGTTTACCACTATGAACTCGCCGAGCTGCCGCTGCCGGGCTCCTCCCAGACCAAAGACATTGTGGCGCTGGTCCCCGGACAGCACGCGACCACGCTCGGCAGGCGCCCCCAGTGAAGGTGTCCAGCTACACGGAGAAAAACAGAGGAATGCTTACAGCCAACCCAACCGACACGGCAATCGCGGTTTTCGACAGCACCGCCGAAAGGTTCGCATCCGCAGTGGACCAGCAGATTGCCACCGGCGCCTATTTGCGAGGCGATATTTTCATGCTCGCGGCAGTTTCGTCGGTTCCCGCTTTGGGCGACATTCTCGATTATGGTTGCGGGCCCGGTCGCATCTCCGCAATTCTTGCGCGGTGCGGGTTTCGCGTTCGTGGGTTCGACACCTCGCCCAGCATGGTTGCGATCGCACAAAGTCAGTCTCTGACCGGACTGGATGTCGAGTTTCGTACAGGCGGGATCGACACGGGCGACGCCCCTCAATCGGCCTACGATGCTGTGGTGTGCTCCAGCGTGATTGAGTATGTCACTGAAGCGGAGAAGCTTCTCCGGTGGTTTCACAATGCCCTGCGCCCCTCCGGAGTTTTGATTATCAGCTTCGCCGTATCCTCTGTGTTCCGACGTTACGTGGGGCTTCGCAACACGACCGATTATATTGACTCTCAAAAGCACACGTGGAACTGGCGGCAATTCCGCGCTCTGCTCAATAGGACGGGCTTCACGCCGGTTCGTAAACCCATTTATTTCGACTCTTATCACGATGAGTTTACCTGCTTGCGTTCCCCGTTGGGAGCTTTGCTGGGCCTCGTAATTGCCCGCAAGTCGTGAATGCGTGGCTTGATTCTCATGAAATCCAGCTTGCTTCACCGAAACCGAGCTACGCTATGCGCGTGATTGTCGTCACCTGGCTGTACGCTCCGACACCGACTCCGCGCGCCATCCGCTGGCAGACCCTCAGCGAGGAGTTCGCGCGGGCAGGCCACCGGGTCGAGGTGATCACGAGTGAGGTCCCTGGCGCCACCTCCTCGTCAGGATTGGAAGGGCTCACCATCCATCGCGTCGGGGGCGTCTTCGGCGCGAATATTGGACCGGCGATCCGTTCCGCGGCGGCGGAAGAAAGCCGTGACACGAAGCGAGTCAGCACGCGCATTAGAAAGTTCGCCTCCAACATGGCCTGTCGTATTTACGACGCATCGTGGAAGAAGGTGTACTGGCCCGATCGGGCTTGTTCTTGGTTCCCGGCTGCCCTGCGCAGGGCCGAACGAATCGTGAAAGATGGTGATTGCGACGGAATCATTACCGTGTCGCTTCCATTCACCGCGCATCTGGTCGGTTACAGCATGAAACGCAGACATCCGGAGTTACCTTGGATTGTCGATATTGGCGATCCGTTCGCCTTGCAGGACAAGGAGGCACCCAACAACTACGCTCTACATCGCCACCGCAATGCGCTCTGGGAAAGAAAGGTTCTCGCGTCGTCCGACTATGTTTCTGTCACCAATCAGACGATGTCGGACCTGTACGCGTCGATATTTCCCGATGCGCGAAGCAGGCTGCGCGTGATTCCGCCCTGTGCTCCGGCGGATGTCCGGCGCTCCGACACTTCAATCTTCACGACGAATGGGGCCGTTCGCATCGTCTACGCGGGGCGCCTTTACCGGGGTATTCGAAGCCCGCGGTTCCTGCTGGCCCTATACCGCGCGCTTTCCGGTATTCTGGAGGGTCGCTGCGAACTCCACTTCATCGGCGATGTGTCGGACTGCGCGGATGATTTTCGGTCCAGTGCCGGCGACAGTACGATTTTCATTCACGGTGTGCAGTCTCATGAGAGGACCCTCGGCGCCCTGAGCACGGCCGACGTGCTGGTGAATATTGCGAATACAACGTCGTATCAACTTCCGAGCAAGATAGTGGAGTACGCGGCAATGGGGAAAAAGATACTGACCGTTAGCACGGTTGAGGGCGACCAGTCGACGTGCCTCCTGCAGGACTACCCGGCAGCCCTCACCCTTCATGATGCGGGAACCGGTCCGACACCCGACCAAGTCAGGCGACTGATCCAATTTATCCAGTACGAGCCCGATGCGCATTCTGCTCGCTTGCTCCAGACTTGGGGGGATCGGTTCCGTCCTCAGCAGGTCGGGCGTGCCTACCTCGAGCTGGTTGCGGCGGCTGGGCCGGGCAGCCGGATGTGGCCGGAACCCGAAGCATCTGTGTGTCAGAGGTCGGCGGGGACAGCACCCGTGTCGTAGTCCCGGTGCCTGTGCTTCCGTGGGGAGAACGTCCTCCCATGAAATTCGAAGACTATAGGTTCTGATCGAAAAGGGAAGGTAACTGAATATGAGCAGCTCGTTACGGGCTTTTGGTTTTATCACGGTCCTGATCGCCGGGTCGGGAGCGTGGTTTACAGCTTCCCCGCAGGCGGCCACGCCACCGGCCTCAGTGAACATCACAAGTTTTGGCGCGAAAGGAGACGGAGTCACCGACGATACGGAGGCGATGAAAGCCGCCCTGAGAGCGACCGCGCCGCAAGGAACTCTGATATGCCCCGGCAGCAGTGTGTACATTATCACCACCGTGACCGTGCCATCTCAAATAACTATCTCCGGGACGTGTACGATCAAACAGAAGGACCATACCGCCGACCGAGCCCTTTTAAATATTCCCAACGGATCCGCCGGTATTACGATTGATGGCATTACCATAGACGGCAATCGCCTCAACGTATCCGGCAATAACGCCAATGGCATATTTGTCTCCAACACCTCCAATATCACGATAAAGAACGTCAAATTCATCAACATTCGAAGAAACGGAGTCCTGATCGCCGGCGGTAAAGGTTTCACGTTGGCGAACCTGACCGGCGCGAATTTTGGCGTAGCGGCCGATCATGCCATCGGATCCCTGGTTCAAGCCTGGCAGGGTGCAAGTGACCTCAATATGTCCAACCTCCACATGGAAACCTTCTATGGCATAGGTCTGAATATAACGAAGGTACACAACATCACCCTGCGCGACTCCAATCTATCCGGAAGTACGATGTCCAGCGGCATGACCATTGAAGGTTCGACAGGCGTGGTGCTTCACAACGTCACTGCGTCGAACAATTTTGCCCACGGTTTTGAGCTGACTGGCGATGACGGATTGCAGGCTGACACTCTGGTTGCCGAGAAAAATCAAGCTTATAACTATCTGATTGGCGTATTTTCAGAGGGAAACATCCCCGGCCGTGACTACCACATTACGAATCTGGTTTCCAGTGGCGCAGGAAAACAAGGGGTAATGATACAGGGACTTATCGGTGCGGATTTCCGCGATTGGAATGTCAGTGATGGTATTACCATGCTGCGGGATGACCGTACCCAGACGCGGCCAAGCAACATAGCCTGGACCGACTGCACAATCGACCGCGTGACGCTTGAACACGCGGACAACATCCGGTTCAATCGGAAACCAGGACAAATTTCAACCGTCGATTCACACCCGGTTATCAAGTGAGTTGCGTTTTTTGCTGACCCTTGCGTCTGCGGGGGACCTGTCCTCGGAAGCACCCGTTCGGAGTCAGGGTGCCCGCAGCCGGTGGAAGGGGAGTCTTTGGACAATCACGCGATTTCGATAGTAGTTTTCATTATCGCGGTCGTTTGCGGTATTTCGCTGTCCCTGACACGCGCCCTGCAGCTTGCAGTAATTCTGACGTTTGTCCCCTTGTTCCGCGTGTCCGTCGACCTTGGCGTGAAAGAACTGGGGCTTCGTCCCGAGGACCTCCTCGTCTTTATTCTTCTGGTCCGTGTCATCCTGTCTACGCCTGCTGCTCCGATGAGTAAGTGGACTCGCAGGTTCGCCTTTATGTACGCAGGGCTCATAGCATGGCTGCTCGTAGGACAGGTGGTATCCATCGTACGATCTCCCAGCGGCGAGGTATTTTTTTACACGATTCAAAAGGCGATGGGAGTTACGGCGTTCCTCTTTGTGACCCATCGCGTGGTTCGGACCGAAGCTGTAGCCAAAAAGCTCCTTGCAGCGAGTCTGGCAGGTGGCATTGGCCTGGTAATCGCTGTGATGGCGTCGAACACGATGTACGATGTACCCATCGGGGACTCGCCAACGTTCGACCAAGACATGTATGTCGCTAAGTTCGGCGAGATCGAATATCTACAAGAGTGGAATCCGAATAACATCGGAGTCGCCTGCGGTGCACTTGCGCTGGTCGCGCTCGCTGTCAACGAAGGGGCTCGCAGCCGGCGGGTGCGAATAGCCGCAATCGCCTGCTCGGCACTGTTCACCTGGACCATGCTACGTTCCTACACCAGGACTGCAATCATTGCATTCGCGATGGTGATTCTCTTCGCTATCCTATGGAAGGTTCGCAGGCTGTCAATGAAGAACCTGTCAGTCATAGGTTTCGTCTTACTCACGGGGGTGGTCGCGCTCTTCACCCTCAGACGTGAGGCATTCGAGTTTAGCCTTTCGGAGGATATCAACGTTGGCTCCAGGCCAGTTGTCTGGTTGGCAGCCATAGATGCTATTACCGCTCATCCCTTCGGATATGGGGTGGGCACAGGAGATATGGCCTTTCTTGACAGTCTTGGCGCGCGTCTCTCGGCTCACAACGACTGGCTGGACTACGCGCTGGAGATGGGCGTCCCGGGCTCACTTTGGGCGTTAACGACATTCCTCCTGATGGGGAAGGCCGTGTGGGAGCCGGCGCGATTCAAACCCGGGCTGACGCCCCAAATGATCGGCTTTTTGGTGTTCGCGTACTTCCTCATTTGTTCCCAGAGCCTGCAGGTATTCGTCTTTTCTAAGCAGCCGTTCGTACTGCTTGCAGTCTTTCTTGCTCTTGCGAACGTGTCCTCTCTGAGGGCCCGCGCTGGAGGTGGGTCTCCCCCCTTGGCCCTACCGGTACCGGAGCCGGCGTCGTGAATTCAGAGCCGCAATTCCGGATTCTGCATGTCGTCAGTGCCCTGACGCGGACCGGGCCTGGCAGGAATCTTGTAGATTTCGTTTCGCGAGCACGTTCCCGCAACTGGGATTCGATGGCGCTGGTGATCAAAGATGCCGATCCAGGGCTGCTCAATCAACTGCAGAACGCCGGCTGTGAATGTGCGGTTCTTGGTCAGCGGACTATTTTGCCGACTCCGCGAATGATCGTCCAGGTCGCCCGTACAATCTGGCGATATGATCCGGACCTGCTCCAAGTCTCGCAATGTGGCTTATCGGAATGTGCAGTCCGGGTCGCTGCACGGATGAGTAGAAAGCGTGTTCCGATCGTGTCGCTCGTGCAGACCAAAGCTCGTGACTATTACATGTCCGCGCACGGTCGTGCGGTTTGGAATCTGGTCAGGGCCGGCGAGCTCTGCACCAGAAGACTGGTGACGCGTTACGTCACCAACGCTACCCACCTGAAGGAATACACCGTGCACTGTGAAGGAGTGGCACCCGAAAAGGTCCGGGTAATCCCGAACGCAGTGGACACCGGCTGGTACACGTGGTCGGCCGAAATGGCCGCGGCCGGACGTAAGTGGTTTGGCTATAGCGACTCCGAACTCATCATTGGTTCGGTGGCATCCATCACAAGGGCCAAGGACCACCCGACACTGCTTCGCGGGTTCGCGGCCATTCGGGATGAATTTCCACGTGCACGTCTGCTGCTGGTAGGCTCTGGACGCGGCGATCACGCTAACATGGTACGTGCGCTGATCGCCTCATTGGGCTTGACAGATGTCTGCACATTGGCGGGTAACGTGTCCGATGTCAGGCTGGCTCTGGCGGCCATGGATGTGTTTGCCTTGACATCTTTGGTAGAGGGCAGCCCCACGGCGCTGATTGAGGCCATGTCTATGGCTCGGGCATGCGTCGTGACCTCCGTGGCTGCGGCGCGTGAACTGATCCGGCCTGGCGAGGAAGGACTCATAGTACGCATCGGTGATCCGGAAGATCTGGCCAACGCCTTTCGCCTGCTCCTGCAGTCGGCCCAATTACGCGCCAAACTGGGCGCCGCTGGGCGCGAGCGGACAGGGGTTGAGTTTTCGCTGGACCGCAACCTGGACAGATACGCCGCCCTTTACGACGAATTGCTTGCTTCGAAAATGCACGGGAGATCTATGCCGGCGAACACACGCCGGCGCTGGTTCACGCCCACCAAACAGGCGACTCTTTCACCTGCAACGCGAAGGGGCGCCGATCGGAACGTTTCATGAGAATCGCACTCATGACGGCGCACTTCTATCCAGAACCAGCTGCTGGTCAGCGTGTTCACGAGCTGTGCCAGACCTTCGCCGCTGCTGGTTTCCACACCGTTGTCTTTACGGCCACTCCCGATGCCACCCTTGCGGCCGGGCACTCAGAAGAGATGAGCCGAATCGAGGTACGGCGGCTCTGGTCGCCGATCCGATCAGGAATCGGGCTGTTACGAAAGACAATGGCAATGCTCTTCTTTCACGGGGCGGCCGCAATCGGCGTGCTCACCAGCGGCCGGAAGTTCGACGTGATCGTGAGCGTTTCGACACCTCCTCTCGCCCATGTGACGGGCGCCTGTCTGTCAGCCCTCTGCCGGAGCAAACACGTCTTCTGGTGTGCAGATCTGCACCCCCAGTCCGCCATTCGGCTCGGCCTCGTCGGCCGCAATAGCCTACGGGCGCGTGTTATGTCCTATCTCAACACTTGGGCCTTGCGGAAATGTGATGTCATTGTGGCTGTGGGGTCGTGCATGCGCGACGAGCTGATCGCATCGGGGGCGCCGGCCGAGCGAACGTTGGTGGTCCCCATGTGGCATCGCGACGACCTTAGCGCGCGCGACACCGCTTCGGAAGTGTCTGACTTACGGTCTCGGCTCGGTCTGTCGGGACATTTCGTCGCGATGTATTCCGGGAACCTGGGCCGGATGCATCAGTTTGAGACCGTGCTGGATGCCGCGACGCGCCTGACCGGCGAGATCACTTTTTTTGTCGCGGGAGGTGGGCCAGGCGCACGTGCCCTAGGGGATTTTCAGGCGCGCACAGGGCTGCCGAACCTCCAGTGCCATCCGCTGTTTCCCGAGGAAGAACTGGGGGTGTCGCTTGCGCTTCCCAACGTCCATCTCATCACGCTCCGTCCCGAGATGTGCGGCGTCTCCGTACCAGGGAAGCTATACGGTGCCATGGCTTCCGGACGGCCGGTCATCTTTATTGGGCCGGAAGGCAGTGAGGCCGCCCGCACTATCCGAGAAGAGCGGTGCGGATTTGTGATCGCTCCTGGCGACACTGAGGGGTTGGTATCTGCACTTCGGAGCCTCAAGGGCGATCCTGAACTCGCACGAGGGCTGGGACGGCGCGGGCGCGACGCATTTCAGGAGCGCTATTGCATGTCTAAGCGTACTTCGCAGTGGGTCCGCGTTCTCGAGTGCGTCGTGGACGTGGAGTTGACGGCCAGTCTGGCCGCTGCGGAAGGCGACTGATCGACTTCATTCTGTTCTCTCCGGTGCTCGCTATGCGTGCGGCTGCGATATGGATGTCCTCTGCGGGGCCTCCCACCCGATTACCGGGCCGCTCGGTCGCCTGCGGGTTTCCTGACTCTTTCTTCTAAGTAACTTCCGGGCGAGGCAAAAGCAAAATGAAATCCTTGATTCTGTTGTGCGCGCTGCTGAGCAGTACCGCCTACAGCCAGGTCGGGATGGTTGGCGGCGGAACGCTGACCAACGGCGCTATAGTAACCGGCGACGGAGGTCAGCTCATTCAGACGCCCTGCAGCAGTTGCACTCTGAACGCATCCGGAGATATGACCATTCCCGGTATTCTGAGTGTGGGCACTAACAGCACAATTAACGGCAATCTGACCCTCGGTAGCGGCACCATGCTGTTCGGTCCAACCACGACATTTACCGCAAACGGCATGACCCTATTTTCGTTCGATCCCGCAGGATCGCAGGGTGGAAATCTGTTCCTCGGAGGAGCCCTATTGAGTTGCGGTTCTCATTGCTCCTCCCCTCAGGGGACAGGGAACTACACCCTTAGTCCCGCTGGCGGAGGCAGTTACCTTGCTTCCAACAACAGTGCTGTTGGATTCAATAGTCTGCGCTCCCTCACGACCGGCTACAGCAACGCCAGTATCGGTGTGTACGGTCTCCAATACACCACCACCGGATACGACAACGCGAATGCCGGTCTGAGTGGTCTGCAGTTCAACACAATAGGTCACAATAACGCAAACGTTGGTACCGACGGCCTGTGGCAAAACACGACCGGGAATTTTAATACCAATGCTGGCGATAACGGGTTGTCAGCCAATCGTTCTGGGGTAGAAAACTCCAACCTCGGGCATGAGGGACTCCTAAGCAATCAGACGGGGAGCTACAACGTCAACGTCGGAGATTACGGTCAGTATCATGCAGTTTCCGGATGGAGCAATACTAGTGTAGGGGCTTATAGCCTGTACAACACGACCGGTCAGAATAATGTCGCTCTTGGCTATGCCGCGGGATTTTGGGAAACTGGCTCGAATACGCTGTACCTCGACAACCAGCCCCGGGCGAATCTGAGCGCCGAGAGATCGCAGGCGCTCATATACGGCATATTTGGGTCTACACCTGCCCAACAGTACCTTACGCTGAATGCCAACGTTGTTATGGGGATGAGAAGCCCCGCTACGACGTTGGAAGTCAATGGAACCGCGAAGTTCGATGGCGTGGTGACCTTCGCGCCCAACCAAACCTTTCCGGGCGCGATTACTGGGGCAATGATAGGGAGTGGCCTGCAGGCGAACGGCCCGACCATGAGTCTGATTACGAGTTGCGCCAAAGGTCAGGTGCTAACCTGGAACGGTTCAGACTGGCAATGTGGCGAACGCAGTAGCAGCGGTATTAGCGGGGTAACCGCGGGCGTCGGTCTTACTGGTGGCGGCACGAGCGGTAAGGTCACGCTGAACTTGGACACTACGGAGGTCCCCCGGCTGGCGACTGCCAACTCGTTCACCAACAGCCAGACTGTGACCGCTACCGACGTCGGTATCACCGCGCTGCAGGTTGAGGCCGCCGATACTACCGCTGCAAACACAGCCATACAAGGGGTGGCGAACGGGCCGAATGCTATCGGTGTCAGCGGCCAAGCGAATAACGGCTCGACAGCCGTAGGAGTTCTGGGAATCAGCAGCAGTGGTCTGGCGGGAGAATTCAACGGCAATGTAAGTATTTCGGGCAGCCTCTCTGAGGCGGGAGGCTCATTCAAAATCGACGATCCGGTTGATCCCGAAAACAAGTACCTCTACCACGCTTCTGTAGAATCCCCCGACATGAAGAACATCTACGATGGCGTCGCGGTGCTCGATGCTGATGGTGAAGCTGTGATTCAACTGCCCGACTGGTTCCAGGCATTAAACCGCGACTTCCGCTACCAATTGACCTGCATAGGTGGCTTCGCACCGGTGTATGTTTCCCAAGAGGTCAGTAACAACCAGTTCAGCATAGCTGGTGGCAAAGCCGGTATGAGAGTGTCGTGGCAAGTGACGGGAATCCGAGAGGACCCGTGGGCTAATGCGCATCGCATCCCGGTAGAACAGGAAAAAACCGCTCAGGAACGCGGCAACTATCTGCATCCGGAGTTGTACAACGCACCTGCCGATAGAAATGTCTTTTTCATCGAGCACACCAACATAGCGAAATAGCCTCCTTGTGATTTGTCCCTGTCTGGTCAACTCGAATGTCTCGCGTCCGTGATCTGCTGATCGCACTGATATCTCTGGTGGCGCTCTCGCCTATCCTACTGGCCTGCGCTTTGGCCGTTCGACGTAGCTCACCAGGACCTATCCTGTTCCGGCAGCGACGGTTGGGGATTCAAGGACGGCCGTTTGACCTGCTGAAATTCCGCAGCATGATTCATAACGCCCCGGACCTCCGCAACCCCGACGGCTCTGCCTATACGGGCAGCGACGACCCCCGGGTCACGCGGGCCGGGCGCTTTCTACGGAAGGCCAGCCTTGACGAGTTGCCGCAGCTCTTCAACGTCCTTCGCGGCGAAATGAGCCTCGTCGGCCCACGTCCTGACCAGGTCGACCAGATCCGTTTCTACACGGAAACGGAGAAACGCAAGCTGCTGGTTAAGCCGGGAATCACCGGCCTGGCGCAGATCTGCGGGCGTAACAACATCACCTGGGAACAGCGCAAGGCGTTGGATGTCGAATACGTTGATCGCCGGTCCTTCTGGCTCGACCTTGCCATACTCGCAAGAACAATCCCTTACGTCATTCTGAGAAAAGACATCAACACGGATGGCCACAACAAAACTTCCCGCGCCACTGTTTCGCATTGAAACGCCGACCGCCACTGCAGTGTGGCGCACTCTTGATTGGGATACCGGCGAGTTCGGCATGCTGGCTGCTCGGCTGGACTTGCTCGAGGCTTCCGGCGCGTACGACGAGGCTCGCGCCCAAAAGCGGGAACTGCTCGCCAAGGTACTCGATCAATGCCGGGCAGCTGGCATCCGTCACTTGTCGGCCCGCGTGGATACCGGAGACTTCACCACGATGCACGCGCTCGAGGAGGCCGGTTTCGAACTCATCGATGGCATACAGACGTTCGGCATTTCGCTAAAAGGAAATCTCGCCCCCATGCCGTCCGGTACGCGCCTGTTCGAGCCCGACGACCTGCCGGCAGTTCTCGAAATCGGCAGGACTGCTTTCATCTACGACCGCTTCCATGCCGACCCGTCGCTTCGGCCTGAGGTCGCTGACCAGGTTAACGAAAGCTGGACTCGGAACTGCTGTCTGGGAACTGCGGCCGACGCCGTGGTTGTGGCCGACGAGGAAGGCCGCGTTGCCAGCTACGTGACCTGCCAGGCGGCCCATGACGCAGACCGTGGGGTCATTATTCTGGTCGCGACCGCCAGATGGGCCCGAGGGCGGGGGGCCGCCCGCCGCGCGAGTTCGGCCGCTCTTCACTGGTTCAAAGGACAGGGGCTTGAAACCGTCGAGGTCGGAACGCAGCTTCGAAATATCCCCGCTGCCCGCCTTTACGAGAGCCTCGGATTCCGGCTGACTCGCACAAGTCTCACGTTTCGAAAGATTCTCTGATGCGTAATTCGTTTCTCCCCTATTGCCTCCCGCTCATCGGCGAGGAAGAGATCTCCGAAGTTGCCGATAGCCTCCGCTCAGGCTGGGTGACCACTGGCCCGAAAGTAAAGCGCTTTGAGGACGAATTCGCCGCTTACGCCGGAGCGAGGCACGCCATCGCTGTGAACTCATGCACCGCCGCGTTGCACACGTCTCTAGCTGCCTTGGACATCGGTTCGGGGGACGAAGTTATCGTCCCAACTTTGACATTCTGCGCCACCGCCAACGTTGTGGTCCATCTGGGCGCCACCCCGGTCATCGTGGATGTGGACCGGAACTTCCACATGTCGGTCGAAGCGCTATGTCGGGCGATAACCCCGCGCACGAAAGCAATTATCCCGGTGCATTACGCCGGCCAGGCCTGCTCCCTTCGGGAAATCCTCGCTCTCGCGGATAGCCGCGGAATTCCAGTGATAGAGGACGCGGCGCACGCCGCCGGCGGGGAGTACGCCGGCGCCAGGATCGGGTTGCACGGGCGCACGGTGTGTTTCAGCTTTTACGCCATCAAGAACATGACCACCGGGGAAGGCGGTATGATCACCACGAATGATGACGCTCTCGCCCAGCGCCTCCGGCTGCTTTCCCTGCACGGCATGAGCCGCGATGCCTGGAAGCGCTACACCGAAGCTGGCTCCTGGTATTACGAAGTCATCGAACCAGGCTTTAAGTACAACATGACCGACATTCAGGCCGCCCTCGGCATTCACCAGTTGCGTCGGCTCGACGGCTTCATCCGCCGCCGCCAGGAGATCGCCGCCATGTACGACGAAGCTCTCGCGAACCTTCCTGAGCTGCTCCTGCCGCAGCGGCTGCCGGACAGGAATCACACGTTTCATCTGTACCCGATTCGGCTTCAGTTGGACCTGTTGGATCTGAACCGCGCGGAATTCATTGAGGAACTGCGTGCCCGCAACATCGGAGCGAGCGTCCATTTCATCCCCCTGCACCGGCACCCGCTCTACCGCGATCGCTTCGGCTACCGCCCGGAACAGTTCCCAGTCGCCGAAGAAATCTATCGGGGGCTGCTCTCGCTTCCTCTTTACCCCAAGATGACGGACCAGGACGTTGCGGACGTCATCGAGGCGGTTCGGGACATTGTCGCTGCCCATCGCCTTCACGTTGATCAGTCCCTCAGCAAGGAGTGTTAGATGCTACGATCCCTGCAGAGCTTTAGATCGCGGGAAGCCGTTCCCCGCATGATTGCGGACTTCCTGATCGTGCACGTCAGCATGATCGCCGCACTGGCCTTCTCGGTGGTTTATCAGACCGGAATGGGAGACGCCGTTGCAGCCAGCGCATTGGTTGCCGGCTTCCTCCGGTACTACACGGTCTTCTTCTGTGGGCTGTCGTTGGTCTTTCCTTTGGTGTTTCTACTCAACGGGTTCTACACGCGCTCCCGCGCGTACGCCGGCCGGTACAAGGCACTGGTGATCCTGCGCGGGGTGACCCTGGCCGCCATCGTCTTCTTCGCGACGAACTTCCTGCTGTTTGGCGATGAGAAAGTGGGCCGCAGCGTGGCGTTGCCGTTCACGTTGTTTGCTGCTGTCGGCGTTGCCTCGATACGGATACTCAAGGATTTCCTGGAAAAGCGCTACCTCATCAAATCGAAGACAACTCCTTCGCCGATGCCGCGCCGCGATTGGGTTCTGGTGGTGGGTGGCGCCGGATACATCGGCTCGCTCCTCGTGGAGCGGCTTCTGGAAAAGGGCCACCGGGTGCGCGTCCTGGACAGCCTGCTGTATGGTGATGAGGCGCTACGTCCAGTCAGGCATCATCGGGACTTCGAGCTGATCGTCGGCGACTGCCGGAATATCCAGGACGTGGTCCGTGCCGTGCGCGGCGTCGAATCCATCATCCACCTGGCAGCGATTGTCGGCGACCCCGCCTGCAACCAGGACCACGCCTCGGCGCTCGAAACCAACTACGCCGCCACACGCATGCTCATTGAGATCGCCAAAGGGCATGGGGCCAGCCGTGTCTTGTTCGCGTCCAGTTGCAGTGTTTACGGCGCTACCGACGTTGAAATGGACGAGAACGCGGCAGTGCAGCCGATCTCGCTCTACGGGCAGACGAAGATTGATTCCGAGCGCGCCCTCCTGGAAGCGAGGACCGACACCTTCCATCCGACGATCCTTCGCTACGCCACTGTGTTCGGCCTGGGGTACCGCTCGCGCTTCGACTTGGTCGTCAACCTTCTGACCGCCAAGGCCCGCCAGGAAGTCGTGATCACCATCTACAACGGCCAGCAATGGCGCCCCTTCATCCACGTGCGCGATCTGGTGGAGGCAACGGTTCTGGTGCTGGAGGCTCCGGTACGGCTGGTGAGCGGAGAGATCTTCAACGTCGGCGATACACGGCTCAATCACACTCTCACCGAGGTCGCCCAGGTCATCAGAGGAGTCTTCCCGGCCGTTGAGGTAGAGCATGTGGACAATGCAGACCGCCGCAACTACCGTGTCAATTTCGACAAGCTGTTGAGGCGGACCGGGTTCCGAGCACAGTACTCCCTGCGCGACGGTGTGGAAGAGATCAAGAAGGCCTTTGATGAGGGCCTGATTACGGACTACACGGACGTGCGGTACCACAATCAACGCTACTTGAAAGCAGTTGGAAGCCCTACCTATAAGGACGAGGTGGACGCGCAGGTGATGGCGGCCTTCTCAAACCGCCGGGGGAATCATTCTGCTTTTGTCGTCGCCCCGTTGCCCTCCGCGGAGTCTCAATGAAGTACCTCTCCTCATCGCGGGCGCATGGTGAGGCAGGGGATGTGGATTCGCCTTAAAGAGGAAAAATCGCTTTCTCTACCAGACCGCTGGCGGACCCCAATGTAGAAAATGTTTCACAATGTCGCAAACAGGCGAGCGAGGCGTACAATTGCGCCCGCTTCGAGGTCAAGAAAGGAAATTCTCATGAAGCTGTCAATGCGGATAGTACTCGCCACTACCTCAACCTTGTTGGTTCTATGCGCAATGCCAGGATTTGCGCAAGCTCCACGATTTCCAAAAAACACCGGCGTCTTTGAGGGTGTCACGGCTCCGCTCTCTCCCACACTACGCTTTTGGGCCTCCGACGCCGGCAAGGATCTCTTGCTGCACTCGCCCAATCCGGCGGCACCGGCCTTGCTGCATTGGTTCCATCCCGAAGCGGAAAGCCAGTATCCGCAAGAACCGCTGTTGAAGCCCGGTCCCGTCGCCTCGCCCCGGGTCAGTCAGGCTGCGCAGGAACGGTTCTGGCAACCGGGTTCAAATATCGTATTTCAACCGTTTGCAACGGTCACCGGTTGCGGCACGAGCGTTGGCACAGTCATGAACCTGGAGCCGGTCACCAATGCCGTCGGCCAATACCAGCCTCAGGTCGATTTCTTGCTGAGCGCCCTCGGCTCGGGCTTAGATTTGGTGGCCGAGTATGGTTTCGACGCACGTTACTTTGGGGGGACGTTTGACTCCGCTGACGCCATGTATGTCCATCGTGATGCTACCCAGCCTTGCTACGGGGGTACGGATTTCGAGATGGGCAATCCGCCTATTGCGGATCCTTTTTACAGCATCCCGATGAACGGCGGCGGAGGCGGTCGCATATTGGCGGACCCCGGCACCTCCTTGCGCCCTGCACAGTTCATTCTGGCCGATCTCCGGTTTGATGCGCTCACTTCGGGCATCGGTCTGCGACGAATTGCTAAAAGTAACTTGACCAGCACGACCACCTGTCCCGCAGGCACGCTCACACGTACCCAGGAGGCAACCTGCGCGGGGACGAATGGGATTATCGTCGATGCCAGTCAGGACAACATAGAAGACACGCCCGCTATTGCGCAGGATCCTCGCAGCAGCGGAACCGGCGCCGGTGACATCTATGTGGTTGCCGCGTCGAGGCGAGTTCTGCGCACGGTGATTCTGATAACGGCGTGCAAGGGCGCTTTTGCGACTGCTTCCGATTGCTCCGCGCCGGTTGTCCTTAATGTTCCTATGGGGGATGTGAATGCGAGTATGCCCAGTGTTGCCGTGGTTGGCGGCGGACCGAATGCCGGTGCAATCGTGATTTCCTATATCGCCGCCGAGGGCGGCAGCTTCCAGTTTGTTTCCTGTACGCCTGGCGGCGCTCCGGTTGCCCCCACTTGTGGAAGCTCCAGCCTGATCTACAACGATTCGGCAAACCTCTACACTAATCTCACCGGCAATGTAGGGCTCCAGTTTACGACGTGGCCAGTGATCACAGCCCGGACGGACACCAGCGGCCAAACCCTCTTTGTCGTATGGTCGGATTGTAGGCCGGGTTCGTATACGGTCAGCAGCTGTCCATACGCAGAGGTCCAGATGGTGACCGCCACCACGCTAAGCAACCCGTCGTGGGCTTTTCAGCACGTCAATGCCTCCTCGGGTCACCATTTCCTGCCCTCTGTGGCCTACGACTCCGGCCAGAACATCGTGAACATCGCCTACTACAGTACCGGGTCGTCACGCTATAAGAACCAGGAGATCATGAATTTGAGCCAGGTGCCCAGCGGTTCGATTACGCCGGGAAGCCCGGTGAACATGACCACAACCTACGATTCCCTGCAAGGTGATGGGAGTGGCGACGCGGACCTCTACTATGGTACTGAGAGCCTTTTGGATTACGTGGGTGTGGCCGCACACGGAGGCACCGGATCAGGTAGTAGCCGGGTGTATCTAGGCTTCACCAACGACTTTCGCAACGGGACGTACGGGGGTGTCTACAACACCCAAGCCGATAACAACGTGTCGCGAGCCACGTACTAGGGCTGCGGCTTCTCGGCGTCAACTCATATTAACGGCGAACATTGGTATTTAGGGACGGCCTTTCAGGCCGCCCCTGCCTACCGGCTTGGCGAATGTAGGCAGTTCCGGCTGGCGCCCCGACCTGCTACCCGCCACACCCCAACCCCAAACTGCCGTCCAAAACGCATAGTTTTTGGCGGCGCCTCCGTTCGACCGATTCTATCGCTAACGCTCAGGCGGCTTACCTCCCTGCATCACTCAGAACTCTCATCGCTTCAGCACTCTCGATAGACTCCCAGCTAGTAGGTTCGCAACAAGTAATCCGCAACTAATGATAAAAGCCGCTCCTTGGAGCGGCTTTTTGAGCGCAGCGGCTAAAAGCCTACGGGATGTAACTGCAAGCTCCGTCTAAACGTCCGGGCGGGGGTCTTTGCTCATCATGACAGGGTACAATTCCGATACTCCTCGTTCCGGTACTGCTCCCAATTCAGCCTTAACCTCCTGAAGGTTGAAGATTTCGCCATTAAACACAATCACGTAACGGCCGGAGGCCGACACCATGGGCTGGTGGCCCTTGGATGAGAGATCCAGAATTGAGAGTCGGAGGTGCACAGAATCAAGGGCGAAGGAGTCGTCCCAGAACTAGCCGCGGGCGTCCGGAGCACGATGTCGCAGAGCGTTCCCCATGCGCTGCAATACATCTTGCGGGAACACATAAAGGCTAACGACATGTTTCAATCCCGACGGCTTGATCTATGCGTATTACCTTGCCATAAATCGCTGACGATTCGCCTTCCCAGGCGTCTTATTGGACTCTCGGGGTCTGCGGCGTCCCACTCGGATTTTGCAAGGATGAATACCACCCCGACGACAAAGCAGGACAAAGTACACATTACGCCGAGCAGAAGCAGTCGTGGACTCGATTTCCGCGAAGGGACTTTACCCTCATCGATCACCTTCAGCCTCGGAGTTTCTTTCACTTCCTCTACTTTGGAAATCTCGTACTGCTTGAGCAGGGCTTCGTAGATCACTTCCTGCACCTTGACCTCGCGAAACAGATCGGCATAGGTGACGCCCACGACCGGGAGCCGGGAGATCGAGAGGAATTTCAAATCGTCGTCGCCGTCCACTGATGTCGATCCTAGCTTGTCGGCTGCAGCCCGCAGTTGTGCGACGCGAGCCTCCGCGCTCTTCACCCGTGGGTGGTCAGGGCCATAGATTTGCCGTAACCCCTGCAACTCGGATTGAGCTACGATCAATTCGCCTTCCACCTTGCTGGCGACCTCAAAGGCCGCTCTCCCTTGCTCCTTAATGTCAATTGCCGAGTTCTTGCTGGAGAACTGGCCCAACAACCTCTCGGCCGCAGTCAGGTTCTGGCGAACGACATCGATGCGCTGCTCAAGAAACTCGCGCTCACGGTGTGCTGTGGAAGTGTTGAGGGTCTGCAGAACTTTGTCGAGTTCCTCGGTATAGGCGTTTGCTATGGCGGCGACGCGGTTTGGATCCTTGTCGGTAACCGTCAGGGTCAGGATCCCGCTCTTTTTGTCATCGGCCACAACCGTGTGATCCGAAAGGATTTTCCGTGCTGAATCGAGGTCCTTGACGCGGTACACCTTGCGCAGATCGAGACGATTGATTACGCCATCCAGTACAGTGTCGCTCTTTAAGACGGCCGCGCAGAAAGCCCCCGGTGTTCTTACGCCGAGCAAATCCGACATGAGGCCAACGCTCGGCATGGCCGCGCCACCCGAAGCACCTCCGGCCATCATCATAGCGGCTTCAGAAGTGGCGTCCGAGGGAAGAACCCTGGTAGTGGACTCGTACTTGGATGGCAAAAGGAATGTCAATAAGAGTGCCAGCACAGCGCCGGCCAACACCCAGCGAAGCAGAAGTAGCCTCTGGTCCCAGAGCAACTCGGCCGCGCGATAAAAGCCTCGATCTTCCGGCCCGGCCGACAACGAGTCGCCGATCGAGTATTCCGGTTCGACGGAGGGGCCCTCCGAGTTGTGAGTGCCGATCGGCAAGATGGCTCCTTCAAAAGCTATGGATGGCCGCAGCGGCGATCGCAAGCGAACTTATGAACTGCGCAGTGCTCAGCACATTCTTCCAAGTCTGCGATTCCACCATGATCTTCTCGGGTACGATTATCGTGTCGCCTGCGGAAGGTAGAGTTTGCGGTACACCGTGCCGCGCCTTGGTCAGAGCCATAGCAGAGAAATAAGCCGACCTGGCTGTTCTCGATGCGTCCGGCCGTGCTACTGTATTGACGCTTGACACCCGCCGAGTGCAGGCCCTTCTCCAGAAAACCCTTCTCATCGACGATGAGAACATTAAGCCATGCGCCCGCAACAACTCATGCTTCCAACCCGATAATCGCTTCTCCATGGCAAAGAACGAAAACTACATCCCAGAGGGAATTCAGTCTATCATTTATCAACAACCGTTAGTACTAGTATCGCTCTGCCGCTTACACTCCTCAATTCCTGTGAAGTCCAGTTCTGTCGAAAGTCGTCCATGGCTATGCCATTTGCCGGATGCATAACTCGACCCCGAGCTCGATTCACAACGAGATACCTTTAGGTTTCATCTAAGTCTCAAGCCGTAAGCAGTGAGAAATGGGTCAGCAGGTCTCGATGCAGTAGTGGCAGTTGGTCGCGGACGAGCACGATCTCGTGGGTCTCGACCGGGGCTATCCGAGCGAATCGCCTGCTCTCTGGGATCACATCTGGTTGGCATCGACAGTGGAAGTTTTACCAAACGCGACCAGATTTCGAACTGAACGTGGCTGGAGAAAAGTTGCCGTAGGAATAACAGATCAGGCTGAACAACAGCTGGGTGAAACAAGCCTTGCAACAGCCGACGCGCCGACATTCGAAGGTCAGGTCCCGCTTCCCCCGGCAGCATGGTGGAAACCTCCATGTGCCGCGTTGGGGGAACTCAATCGGCAGAAAAGACGGCAGTCTGCCAGCCGCCAGCGCAAAAAAAAACGAGGGACGCTTGCGCGTCCCCCGGTTGGTGGAAAAGCAGCTACTTCTTTTTCTTCTTGGCTGCCTTCTTGGTTGCCTTCTTTTTGGTTGCCATGGTTTCTATTCTCCCTTCCATTTGTCATGGAACATTGCGACAAAAGATTTCATCGCAATTTGTTAGTTGTATAGAGTCATTGAAAAAAATAGTCAAGCAAAAAACGCATCGTGATGGTGGTCTCTCGACGGCGCGCGACCGCGCTGATCTGCTCGGCACCAATGAACCGCTCTTGCGCTGTTCGTATCGCGATCTCATCGCCGAGTTCGCATATGCGTGAAAGGTGCATGAACACTGGTCATTTCAACATTCGCAAAACCGCGCCACTGAACGCGTCATGCCACGCGTGTGCCATCATCCCCGGACGAAGGCTCTTTCGCCACCACGCGAGGAGCCCAAACATTAATCCATAAATTCCAATCAGGAGCATGCGCGAGACGCCTTCATACCCGTGCGAAGCACCGAAAATAGCTGCCGAGAGAAACACGCCAATTGCGGTCGATTTGGTGATCGCAGCGAACTGCCGCTGCAGATATCCGCGGAAGATGATTTCTTCACAAAAGCCGGCGGTGGCACTCAGGCAGAACCAGACAGCGAGTTCCAGATGCGAACCGGGCGTGAGAAAGCTGAGCTGCTTCCTCATGCTTTCGATCTTGCCCGCCTGGTCGAGATGCATGAGCTTGGCGCCGAGTCCCAGCACGCCCAACGCGCATATCCAAAACAGTGCGGCGTAGATGACGTCGCGCAGGAACTCTTCCGTGGCCCGCCAGCGCCCGCCGATCAACGCGCGCAGTGAAATGCGTTTGTGAACGCCAAGCCAGGTAAAGCCCAGCAGGATCCATTCCCACGCCATGCCCCAGAGATATTGCCGCAGTTTGCTGTGATCGGCTAAGGGATGGTGGCCACGTGTGCCGTTGAGCGAGGTAACCAGCAGCACGATAATCAGCAGAGCAGTGTGCCACCAGGGCGCGAGCAGGTAGTTTTCGGGAGCGCGAGCATCCCCGGCGTTGCCCGGGATTTGTGCGTCGGGGAGCAAAGTAAACCCATCTTATAATGTTCGGCGTCGGATGCCGTTCGACCATTGGAGAGGTAGAGCACTTATGGAAGACGTAGTGATTGTGTCGGCGGTACGCACGCCGATCGGAAAATTTCAAGGCTCGCTTTCGGATTTAAGCGCGCCACAACTGGGTGCGATCGTGGTACGAGAGGCGGTCAAACGCGCCGGCATCGACCCTGACAGCGTGGACGAATGCATTATGGGCAATGTGGTTTCCGCCGGGCTGGGGCAGAATCCAGCGCGCCAAGCCGCGCTCAAAGGCGGGCTGCCTGACAGCGTCAGCGCAATGACCATCAACAAAGTGTGCGGCTCGGGTTTGAAGGCGGTCGCGCTGGCCCAGCAGGCGATCCAAACGGGGAACTCGGGGATCGTTGTCGCCGGCGGAATGGAGAGCATGACCAACGCTCCCTACCTGCTTCCGCAAGCACGCAAAGGTTTTCGCCTGGGCGATCAGAAAGTCATCGATGCGATGGTGCATGACGGTCTCTGGGACGTTTACAACGACTACCACATGGGCAATACCGGCGAGAACGTTGCTGAGAAATACCACATCACACGTGAAGAGCAGGACGAATACGCACTCAATTCGCATCGTAAGGCTCTCAGCGCTATTCGGGAGTGCCGCTTCAAAGACCAGATTGTTCCGGTGGAACTGCCGTCGAAGAAGAAGGGCGAGCCGCCCACATGGTTCACGAAAGACGAAGGGCCGCGCGAGGACACGACCGTCGAGGTGTTGCGTGGGCTGAAGCCTGCTTTCAAGAAGGACGGTACAGTGACTGCCGGTAATGCGCCGGGGGTGAATGATGGGGCAGCGGCGTTGGTAGTGATGTCAGCGCTGAAGGCAAGGGAACTGGGACTGAAGCCGATGGCGCGCATCGTGGCTCAGGCCACGAGCGGTATTGCGCCTGCGTGGGTGATGATGGCGCCCGTGGAGGCTATCCGTCAGCTGTGGAAGAAAACCGGCTGGAAGAATGAAGAAGTTGATCTTTACGAGATCAACGAGGCGTTCTCTGTAGCCGCGATCGCCGTGACCCGCGAACTGGAGATTGACTTAAGCAAGGTAAACGTCAACGGAGGTGCAGTCGCGCTGGGCCATCCGATCGGCGCTACTGGCGCACGCATTCTGACGACCCTGCTGTACGAGATGATCCGCCGTGACGTGCACAAGGGAATTGCAGCGCTTTGTCTGGGCGGCGGAAATGCAGTGGGATTAGCAGTGGAAAGATAACGGATCGTCTTAACAAAACATTACACAAATCAGGGAGCGGAAGCGCTCCCTTTTTCGTACCAGCAGTAGGCGCTACGGAGCATGTGCGCTGCGCCGAGAGGTGCCGTAGTAGCATCGAATCGAGTACAGATGAATTCCTTTCCAGGCTCCAAGGCGGCGCCGGCGGTGCGAACCTCAGACGTTTGCCGCTACTACCCGATGGGCGGCGGCATTATCCGCGCGGTTGATGGCATTTCCCTCACTATCGATCGCGGCGAGTTTGTCGCGTTGCTTGGGCAATCAGGCTCAGGAAAATCGACCTTGCTGAACTTGCTGGCAGGACTCGACCGCCCCAGTTCGGGTTCCGTGGTCGTGCAAAACCGCGACTTGGCGAAGATGTCGTCAGAAGAGTTAGCGGCATATCGACGCAATGATGTCGGCATGGTCTTTCAGGCGTTTCACCTGATTCCGTCGATGACGATTACCGAGAATGTTGAACTTCCGATGCGCTTCGCGGAAGTGGAGCGAACCGAGCGCGGGCAGCGAGTGCGCGAATCGCTAGAGAGGGTCGGGCTGGGTAAACGAATGGAGCACCGGCCGTCGGAGCTTTCAGGTGGTGAGCAGCAAAGGGTATCGCTGGCGCGAGCGCTAGCCAATCGTCCTTCGCTGCTACTAGCCGATGAGCCTACAGGTAATCTCGATAGCCGCACCGGGGAGGACATTCTGAACCTCATTCGCGACTTGAGCCTTTCACTGGGAATGACCGTAGTCATGGTCACGCACGAACGCGCCCTGGCCGAGCGATTCGCGCAG
The DNA here is from genome assembly GCA_963721155.1 of uncultured Acidobacteriaceae bacterium. Taxonomy (GTDB): domain Bacteria; phylum Acidobacteriota; class Terriglobia; order Terriglobales; family Acidobacteriaceae; genus Bog-257. Next base: position 770,185 of record CAVRID010000018.1, read on the forward strand.
CGCCTCGTCTTTCTTGCTGACGGCAAGCTGGTATCGCAGGAGACTCTGGCGTGACGGGCTACGATCTGTTCGAACTCGCTGTCCGCAACCTGCGGCAATCAAAGTTGCGCAATGGGCTAACAACCGTCGGAATTTCTGTCGGAGTGGCTTCTCTCGTTGCCATGTTGTCGTTGGGCGTGGGTTTGCAGCAACTGGCGACCCGGCGTCTGGCTGGCTCGGGAATGTTCGATACCGTTTTCGTGACTTCGAAGCAGGACTTTCGCGGCTTCGATCGTGAAGAGGACCAGAAGACCGAGCATCCAGAAAATGCGCCGGTCATTGACGAACCAGCCCGCGACAAGATGACGCATTTGCAGTACGTCACCGAAGTCGAACCCGAGATTCGTGTGATGGGAGAGATTGTTTCCGGTGGCCAGACGCATTTCGGATTTGTAACCGGCTTGCCGATGTCGGCACGCGAGAATGAGGCTTTCGATAACCTGCAAGGCAAGTTTTTCTCCGGGCCTTTGGCAGAGGAAGTCATTCTGTTAAACGATTTCGCCAAGGAAATCGATCCCAAGAACCCGAAGGGGCTGATCGGGCAGGAAGTAATTCTGCGGTACGGAGAGCGCCAGGCGCTCGCGCCGGATTCGGGTTCGGCAGGCCGTCCGGCTCTCTCGGGTACGCCCGGTGAAGGAAGCGCTCCAACCTCCGGTGACGACTTTGGCTTCTCCGTGGTGCGCAAGACTCAGAAGCTGAAGGTGGTAGGCATCGTTGAAGAAGAGCCTTACGGCGGCATGCGGACGGTTTCCCGGGGGCGTATTTTTCTGCCGGTGGATCTCACTGAGAAGCTGAATATGGCTCAGTTCACCGACATGCGCAGCTCGTTACGCGGCGGTGGCGGGAAGACCTACACGACGCTGACCGTGCGGGTGAAAGATCCTGGCAAAGTCGCGCAGGTGCAGGACGCCGTTAACAAGATGGGCTTCCGGACATTCTCGGTGCTTGATGCCACTAAGAGCTTGCGGCGATTCTTCACCGTGCTCGATCTTTTCCTTGGGATATTTGGCTCGCTGGCGCTGGCCGTGGCAACGCTGGCGATCATCAATACGCTGGTGATGGCCGTGCTGGAGCGGCGCCGCGAAATCGGTGTGATGAAGGCGATAGGCGCCAGCGACCGCGACGTGAAGCGCTTGTTCTTCGCTGAAGCTGGCGCCATGGGCTTCTTCGGCGGACTTCTCGGCATCGCATTGGGATTCGCCATCGGTAAAGCAATCAACTTCGGAACGGGAATTTACCTGCATCGGCATCAATTGCCGTCAGAGGCAGTGTGGATTCTGCCGCCGTGGCTGATTGGTGCAGCCATTGCTTTTTCGATTGTGGTGAGCCTGCTGGCTGGCTTGTATCCGGCCAGCCGTGCGGCCAGGCTTGATCCGGTGCAGACCTTGAAGTATGAGTAGAGTCAGACTACAATTTGCCAATAAATTTATGGCATAATGTAGGTGAGGTGAATCTATGTCGGTTCTCCACCAGCAAATTGGTGAATGGCTGGGGGTTCCCGTTCCTAAGACGGACCAGCAGGTGTTGGAGATCGTCGAGCGCCAGCTCCCCACCTCCGCCATCGAACGCCTGGTCGCCTTGGGTATCACTCGGCCAGAGATCGACAAGCTGGTGATTCCGCTGCGGACCCTACAACACCGTCGATCGCGTCGCGAGAAGCTTACGGTAGAGGAGTCGGACCGAGTGCTACGTGTCGCCCGCTTGCTGTCCCAGGCTAAATCGGTGTACGAATCGCGCGAGCGAGCGCTGGCGTGGCTTCGTCGCCCCCATCCCCGCCTGCGCGGTCGCACGCCTTTGGAAACGTTAAAGACGGACACCGGCAGTCGCGTGGTGGAGGAGCTCCTCGTCCAGATCGATGAAGGTATGTTTGTTTGACGACGTTATGGCGGGTTAGCCGGCATCGTGACTTGGCTGGTGCGGGTGGATTGCGCGCTCCTGGTCGCTGGCACGAACGCGGCACTCCGGTTGTCTATCTGGCAGAAAGCCCGGCGGGGGCGTTGCTAGAGGCCTGTGTCCACACCAGCGCCAACGATGTTCCTCCCAACTACACTTTGCTGGGCGTGGAAGCGGACGCCGGGGTTTCTTTGGAACACTTGGACGTGAGTACCCTACCATCAGGCTGGATCAAGCGTCTGGAGATCACTCGTGAAATCGGAAGCGCGTGGAATCGGGAACAGCGCTCTTGCTTGTTACGCATTCCCAGTGCTCTTGTTCCGGCGACGTTCAACGTTATGCTTAACCCGGTTCACGCCGACGCCTCGCGACTTCACATCAAGTCTGTAGTTAAGTATCCGTTCGACCCGAGAATCAAGAAATGAAACGGTTATGGTCCCGCGGCTCAGGCCTGGAGTCGAAGCACTCTGATTTCTTGATTCGCGTAGTGGTTGCTCTCCTCGCACTTTACCTGGCCCCCCTGCTCCATGCGCAAGGCCGCGCCGAGTGCTCCATCATCAAATCGGAAATTCTTGCCCGTCCGGTGCGCTACTGCGCATTCCTGCCGGACAGCTTCGATCACGACAAGGCGCGTCAATATCCGGTGCTGTATTACCTCCACGGTCTCGGCGACAACGAGCAATCACTGCTGAACTTCGGTGGTTGGGATGTAATTACGGACCTCCGCCGCCAAGGCAAGGTCGGCGAATTCGTCGTGCTCGCACCCAGCGGAGGCCATACGTTCTATCTCAATTCCGCTGACGGCAAAATAAAATACGAAGACTTCTTCATGAAGGAGTTTATGCCGCAGATGGAAAAGAAGTATCGCGCTGAGGGTACGCCGGCGACGCGCGGCATCACCGGAGTTTCGATGGGTGGGTATGGAGCGTTACGGCTGGCATTCAAGCACCCGGACGAATTTGCTGCAGTTAGCGCACAGATGCCTGCCCTGATTACAGATTTGCCGAAAGACTTTACATCTAGTGGCCCAGGCTCTCCTGGGTCGCTGATGGGCGATGTCTTCGGTTCGCCGTTTAACCGCGCGTACTTCGAGCGCAACAATGTCTTCTATTTTGCCAAGAGTGACAGTGCCGCCAGTCTGAAGCGTATGAAGATCTACTTCAACGTCGGCAATAACGACGACTACGGCTTCGAACAAGGAGCGCAGCAGCTAGACCAACTGCTGACGTCGCGGGCCATTCCACATGAGTTCCACATCTATCCTGGAGGCCACGACCCGCAGTTCGTAATTCGCCACTTCGGTGACGTGATCGAATGGCAATGGAAGTCCATTGGGGCAAAGAAGTAAGCACTCCGCCATAACCTGGCATCGCGCTCTACGGAACATCCACCGCTCCCGGCGTCTTCAGCATGCGATCGACTGCGACGGCCAGCCCGAAGTAGAAGAACATGATCATCACCAGCGGATCGTCGCCCAGGCAATACTGCACCGCTGACGGAACCAGATAGCCGACAAACGCGGCGAGCACACCTGCAACTACGCCGGTCGCAAAGCGGCTATGCTCGCGCGTCCGCCGCAGCAAGCGGAACAAGAAGACAAGGTACGCCACGACGAACCATAACCACGCTGCCAGCGTGAGCAGTCCACGCTCCACGGCGATCTGGATGTAATCGGAGTGGAAGTGATAGATCACGCGATACAGCGAGAAGCCTCGAATATTCCACTCCTGCCAGTGATTGAAGATCGTGTCCATTCCAACCCCAAACCACGGATGCTGCCGGATCAGCCGTACTCCGTCCTCCCACATCAACACCCGGAAATGTGTTCCGGAGTCGCCCGCGCCGATCCAGTCCAATTTGCGGGTGTGGTGGATCCACAACGTCGCAACGAGCAACAGGAGAACCAGGCCAGCGAACGCCCAGATCCGGGTCTGCTTTCTTCCCAGCAGCCAGAGAGCAACGACGCAGCCAACTGCCAGTCCAGCTATGTCTGCACGCGTTTGGGTAGCCATCAGGGTCGCAGTCAGGGCCAGGAAGATGATGGCAAAGAACGCCTGACCACCCCACGCCCGCGGCTGTGCACTTAGGAACATGGCCCACGCCAGGCAGCCAAGTTGCATCAGCATCTCCGCGAAGACGATATAGTGCCCCAGAGTTCCTTGGGCACGGTCTGGTTTGCCGCGGCGCAACGGGAGGTTCGGAGTACCCAATCCGCTCTTCAGAAATTGCTCGCGAGTGAGAAACGTTTCTCGTTTGTGGAACGGCTCCCCTTGCAGATAGTTGATGCGTAGTATGGTTCCGGGCGCGCTGTGTTCCACTAATTGCGTCATTCGCTGCGGAGTGTGCACAGAGCGGCCGCTGACTTTTGTAATGATCTCACCGCCGCGAATGCCCGCGCGGTGCAAGTCTGATGTTGGTTCGACGTACCTCACTTTGACGCCCACGCCGTAGGTGTATTGCCAGGCTGTGAAAGCCGTCGCCGCGAGCCCGGAGATCAACAACAACCACACCAGGATGCGCACCTGTGACAACCGTTGCAGGTTCTGTGCCAGCACGATTCCTGCCAGCACCAGGCAAACGACTTTCATGCGAGGCCAGCTCAGGTAAGGATCGGGCGAGAGTGCAGTCGAAATCGCACTCAAAACGATATAGGCCAGGAGAGGAGCGGAAAGAGCCTGCGGAAATGGGCGCTTGTGTTCGATCGCCAGCTTGGCGAGCCAGAGGAAGCCCGCAGCCATCCAAGCGTGGCGTGCTCCTTTGATCGAGTGCGGCAAGAGAATGGCGAACAGAATCAAGAAGAAACAGATGAGGCCTTCCAGCCTCCGTACCCAACGTGCCGCTTCAGGAGACAGGACTGCGCCGTCGGACGGCCGCACAATTTCGGTTATGGAAGGTTGCTGTCCGGGCACCATCGAGGAAACTTTCCGGGTTAATCAAGTAGCCTACACCAATGGCGTGGGGCTTAGAAATGCTGCTAAAGTAGACAAGAGACATGGGCGCGCACGCCATTGTCCCATTGTTCACTGTGCGCTTCGCTTACGTCACTCTTCGGGTGCGTAGATTGCCCAAGTCTTGACGTCCAATTGTAACCAACGGCAGTTACTGTGTTTGATCGTCGTTCCAAGCTTCTAAGCTCGGTCACATTAATGCACGACCTGGGGGTGACTTGTGTCGCCTTCGTGGTCGCGTATCTGCTGCGCAGTCTGCTGGTGCACATTGACTTTTTCATCCGGCGTTTGCCCGGCATTTATCCCTTCACCCATTATTTGCCGTTGATGGCCGCCTTTCTGGTTACGTGGGCGGTGGTGGGATATTTTTCCAGCTTCTACCGCGATCTCGAACTCAGCAACCCGATCCAACTGATCCTGAATATCGTCAGCCAACTTGGGGTTGTGCTGGTGGTTATCTACGCTGGTTTGTATCTGTTTCGCCGCGTAGATGTGAGCCGCAGCTATGTCCTGCTGATCGGCGCGGTGGATTTTGTCCTCCTCGTGATGGGTCGCGCAGTCACGTATTCAGCCGTTTCCTGGATGCGCGACCGGCTTAAGCGTTACTACTACTTATTGATTGTCGGCTGCGGCCCGCGCGCCCGCGAAATGGCGGCCTTGATCGAGGAGAGCCGCGGCATGGGGTTGCGGCTGATTGGCTTTGTCGATCCCAACTCCACCGATGCTCAGCCTGAGAACCTCGGCGGCTACAGAGTTCATCGGATCGAAGATCTGACCGGCCTTCTGCAGCAGGAGGTGGTGGACGAGATTGTCTTCGCTGTGAATATGCAGGAACTGGCTCGGCTCGAACCCGTGATGCAGCATTGCGCTGACGTCGGAATGAGGACTCGCGTCCAGCTCGAGTTCCTGCCGGCGGCCTACTCACGGATCTATTTGGAAAAGTTTCGTGACGTGCAACTCCTCAGCCTGTCGAGCGCGCCCGACAGTGAGTTGCGACTATTTTTTAAGCGCATCTTCGATGTAGTACTTTCCTTCGCAGCGTTGATCGCATTCTCGCCGGTTTTGCTGTGCATCGCGGCCATGATTAGGACCACCTCGCCGGGCCCGGTGCTTTTTCGCCAAACCCGCTGCGGGCTGGGCGGTCGCCGCTTCATGCTGTACAAGTTTCGTTCCATGATCAACAACGCCGAACAAATGCGCGCCGAGCTTCACCAGTTGAACGAGCTCGACGGGCCGGTCTTCAAGATCAGTGACGACCCCCGTATCACGACCGTTGGACGCTGGCTGCGCCGCTTCAGCCTTGACGAGTTACCGCAGCTTTGGAACATCCTGCGGGGTGATATGTCCTTTGTCGGACCGCGTCCCGCCGTTCCCGAGGAAGTGGAGCAGTACGAAGATTGGCAGCGGCGGCGTCTGCGCATGCGGCCCGGCCTGACGTGCACCTGGGTATTGGAGGGGCGCAACCATGTTGACTTCAACCGCTGGATGCAACTCGACCTTACTTACATTGATAACTGGTCGTTGTGGCTCGATTTCAAGATCTTCCTGCGCACCATTCCGGTCGTTTTATCGGGACGCGGGGCGTACTAGAGGCTGTACGAATTCCTGTGTCCGTGTAGAGCCGGCCTTCAGGGATTGTGTCGCGACCTCGTATCGGTTAGCAGCGGTGGAATGAAGCACACAAAACCAGCCCCAGATGGGGCGAAAGAACTTAGCCCAGCGCTTCAGCGCTGGGTGCAGCGGTAAATAAAGCCGAGTCCCGTAGGGACGGCAGAGTTCTGACACACCCTTTGAAGGCCCGCACTACCACTAATGGTCTCAGTCACAATCGTCACCTGGAACTCGGCGCAATACCTCGTTGAGTGCTTCGCCTCGATCGAGCAGCAGGACTATCGCGACCTCGAGGTCATCGTCGTGGACAATGCTTCGACCGACGACACGCGAGAGCTTTTGCGTGGGATCGAGTCACGATGGCGAGTGGTCTATAACGACCTTAACGTCGGATTTGCGGCCGGACAAAATCAGGCGATCAAAGCAGCACGAGGAGATTGGGTCCTTTGCCTTAATCCCGACATCGTGCTTTCCTCTGATTTCGTTACGCAGATCGTGGCTGGTGGAAAAGCGCATCCCGATGCAGGATCCGTCTGCGGCAAACTGTTGCGCTGGGATCCGGTTGCAGAACAACACCGAAGCGACATTATCGATTCCACGGGGATCTACTTCACGCGTAACATGCGCCATCTCGACCGTGGAGCCGAGGAGACCGACACCGGCCAGTATGATCGCCCGCAGTATGTGTTCGGTGCCAGTGGCGCGGCAGTGTTGTTCCGGCGCGACCTCATCCAAGATGTGTCCGTGGAAGGCGAATTCTTCGACGAGGATTTTTTCGCCTTTCGTGAAGACGGCGACCTGGCCTGGCGTGCGCAAGTGTCGGGCTGGAAGTGCTTGTACATGCCCACGGCGGTGGCGTGGCATGTTCGGCGAGTCACGCCGGAGCGGCGAAAAGATCTGCCGCTGGTCATCAACTGGCATTCGGTGAAGAACCGGTTCCTGATGCGCGGCAAGAACGCTTCGGGATGGCTGTGCCGGCGGTTGTTTCTGCCAGTGGCTTGGCGCGATCTGATGACCTTTGGTTATGCACTGGTGCGCGATCGGCGAATGCTTTCCGCACTGGTGTATCCCTGGCGCGTGCGTCACAGCATCCGACACAAACGCAGGATCATTCAGTCGCGTCGCAGGGTTTCTGACCGGGATTTGCTATGGTGGTTTAGCGACACTCCGCGGGCGACGGACGTGGAGAAGGGCAATCGTTAGTCGTCAGTCGCTAACCTCATTCTTTGCGGCAATAGGGATCCTTCGGCTCCGGCGCGTCCGCCGAGGGCGGATGCGCCTGCACTCGGGATGACAGTTTGAAATGGTTTGGCTGAGAGCTGACAGCTGAGAGCTGACGGCTGAGAAGCGAACAGCGAAAAAGCGGCCTTAATGAAAATTGCTATCGTCGGTACTCGCGGCATCCCCAATCGTTACGGCGGCTTCGAGCGGTTTGCCGAGCAGATCAGCTCACGCTTTGCCGACCAGGGACATGAGGTCACCGTGTACTGCCGCAAGGCGTTTGTGCGACCAGACGACGTGTATGACCGACGGGTGCGCCGCGTGATCGTCCCCAGCCTTCATCAAAAGCACCTCGATACCTGGGTCAGTACTCTTTTCGCTGCCGTGCGCGTGGCTTTCAGCGACGCCGATGTCGTGCTGCTGTGTAATGTGGCGAACAGCCCGTTCGCCTACATTCCGCGCCTCTTCGGTAAGCCGGTAGTGCTCAACGTGGACGGTCTTGACCGCAAGCGCGAGAAGTGGAAGGGCCTGGGCGCACAGGTGCTGCACTTCTGCGAATGGATGTCGTCATTCAGTGCGACTCGTCTGGTGACCGACGCGAAGGCGATTCACGATTACTACCTTGCCAAGTATGGTAGCGAATCGACGGTCATCGGATACGGCTCCGAAGCGCCGATTAACGATTACAGCTCCGAAGGGGCAGCCAGCGACTATAGCTTGAACGGCTTCAATCTCGAGTCAGGGCGTTACGTGCTGTATGTCAGCCGTCTTGAGCCGGAGAACAATCCCGATCTTGTACTGCGCAGTTGGCGAAACGTGCACAGCGACTGGCCGCTGGTCATCGTCGGTGATAATCCTTACGATCCTGGCTACCTGGCGCGAATGAAATCTTTAGCGGATGAGCGCGTACGGTTCACCGGCGCGATCTACGATGACGGATATTGGGCGCTGCAGAAGCACGCGGGAGTCTTCGTGTTCGCCTGCGAAATCGGCGGAGTGCATCCGGCACTGATCGAAGCGATGGCTGCCAACAATGCGGTGCTCTATCTCGATACCCCAGAGAACTCCGAGACGGCGGCCGACGCTGGTATGAAGTATGAGAAATCGGAAGAAGATCTGACAGCTAAGTTGCAAGCGTTACTCGACGATCCTGCCGCTCGCCAACAACTAGCCGCCCGCGCCAAGCAACGCGCAGATGCGCTGTATCGCTGGGATGTGATTGCGGAGAAGTACGAGAAGCTGTTCGATGAACTCATCAGCACCGGAAATAAACGGCTGCCAGACAAAAGGTTACAATGATTCCAAGAACAGGGAGAACGGCTATGCAATTAGAGATTTCCCCGGATATTGAGGAACTCATCAAAAGGCGCCTCTCCAGTGGTGGCTACACGAGTGTTGAAGACGTATTACGCCGTGCTCTTGAAGCCCAGGATGCCGAAGAAAACTGGACCGATGACGAGCGGCGGGCATTGTCAGCCCACATTGAGGAGGGCTATTTGCAGGCCGATCGTGGGGAGCTTATTGATGGCGCACAGGCGGCCAGTGAAATCCAGGCGATGAAGGACGGTTGGCGCCGAGAGCATTCCTCCAAGCGATGAGCGGCTATGCCCTCACACCTCTTGCGAAAGCCGATATCTTTGAGATCTGGTCGTACATCGCGACCGAAAGCCAAGACGCCGCGGCCCGTGTAGAACATGCGATTTACAATGCCTGCGCCTTTCTTGCCGACGATCCGATGTGCGGTCATTCACGTCCAGACCTCACAGTCAGGCCACTACGTTTCTGGACTCTGACACGCTACCCTAACTACACCGTTGTTTATCGGCCAGAGACATCCCCGCTGCAGATTGTTGCGGTGCTCCACGGCAAACGAAATATGCGCCGAATGCTCAAAGAGAGGCCGTAAGTTTCCGCGGTCTCAGATTGTTCGCAACGCTGGCAAGTTACGCCCGCTCGATCCTTACCGAGTTCAACACCACATCCTTGTTGGGCTTGTCCTGGCGGTTGCGCGGGAGCTTGGTGATTTTGTCCACTACGTCCTGGCCTTCGACGACTTCGCCGAAGATGGTGTGATTACCCGTTAGCCATTGCGTTGGCGCGACCGTGATGAAGAATTGCGAACCGTTGGTGCCGGGGCCAGAGTTCGCCATGGCCAGCTTGCCCGGCTTATCGAATTTATGAGGCGATCCCTTGGTCTCGTCCTGGAACTGGTAGCCGGGGCCACCCATGCCGGTGCCGGTGGGATCTCCGCCTTGCACCATGAAGTCGGGAATCACCCGATGGAAGATGGTGCCGTCATACAGACGAGCTTTGCTCTTGCTCTTGGTGTGCGGGTGAGTCCATTCGCGCGAGCCTTCCGCAAGCTCGATGAAATTCTTGACCGTGATCGGCGCTTCTTCTTCGAAGAGGCGGCAGACAATGGTTCCTTCGCTGGTGTCCAGGGTGGCATAAACGCCGGGTTGACGGGCCATGATGAGTCCTTTCGTTGATGGCTGAAGTAATGACGGCGCCTGTGGGGAGCCGGTACAGCTCTGGCGAGACTGCTTTCAGTATTGTAAACCGGATGCAGGCGCTCGCGAGATGCCCATTACTTCTCTAGCTTCTCCGCCAATCCGGGTGTATCTTTCGGGGAGACTGAAGGCGAGGAGACTGAAGGAAAGTTATGGATAAAACTTCTGAAGCCAGACTGCAATTGGTGCACCCGCTCCTCGCGGATAAAGTTCGCCAAATGGCCGCGACTCTGCTGCAAGAGGGAATTGAGATTCGTGTGGTGCAAGGGTTACGTACTTATCAGGAACAGGCTGCGTTGTACGCGAAGGGCCGCACCGCTCCCGGGGCGATCGTCACCAACGCCAAGCCAGGGTATAGCTACCACAACGCAGGCTTGGCTGTGGATTGCATACCGGGAATCAGGGGCTCCAATCCGTGGCAACCGAACTGGACGGATCGAGTGCATGACCAATTGACTCCCGACTACGCTCGCATGGTGCAGGTGGGAAAGGCGCTAGGTCTGTTTTCTGGTTCGGACTTTGCGTCAATTACCGACGATCCGCACTTTCAGATGATTGGGTCATTTCCGGTCGGTTGTCCACCCGAGCCAGCTAGAGAGCTGATGGCCAAGAAGGATCTGAAAAGCGTCTGGGCTATGGCAGGATTGCCCGTCAGCTAGGAGCATTCCCCTTCTTCATGCGAAACAGCGCCGTGATCGGCATTTGCTGCTGAAGGGCCAGTTCGAACTCTAGCGAACTCAGACGGCTGGGGCAATGAGCGGCTCGCCAGATAGAATGGCTGTTCCGAGACTCTGCCCATGCCTTCCAACTGGCTCTTCTGGGTTCTATTCAACCTGTTCGTGTTGGCGCTGCTTGCGCTTGACTTGGGCGTATTCCACCGCCAAAAACATGTGGTGGGCTTCCGTGAGGCCATCGGTTGGACATTGGTCTGGGTATCTTTGGCGGCGGGGTTCGCCATACTCATCTATTTTTTCGGCCACACCATGGTGGGAAGTCAGGCCCGACCGAATTCCCAATTGTCGCTGGAATTCATCGCGGGATACCTCATCGAGCAGTCCCTCAGCGTTGATAACCTGTTCGTTTTTCTGCTCATTTTTCGCTACTTCCGCGTTCCGCGGTCTTTGCAGCACGATGTGCTGTTCTGGGGTATCCTCGGCGCCCTGATAATGCGCGCCATCTTTATCATCGCAGGTATAACACTGCTGAATCGCTTTCACTGGTTCATTTATATTTTCGGCGCGATTCTGATTTACAGCGGGTTCAAACTCTTGGGCCAAAAAGACGCAGAGCTCAAGCCTGAGGCGAATTTGGTGCTGCAGGGCTTTCGCAAGCTCTTTCCGCTGACTAAAGATTTTGAGGGTAGCAAGTTCTTCGTGCGACGCGGACTGGTGCGGTACGCAACGCCGCTGGCAGTGGTGTTGATCGTGGTGGAGACTACCGACTTGCTATTTGCGACGGACTCGATCCCAGCGGTATTGGCGGTGACCCGCGAGCCGTTCATCGTGTACACGTCCAACGTGTTTGCGATTCTCGGTTTGCGCTCCTTGTATTTTGCGCTGGCAGGAATGATCGAGGTCTTCCACTTTTTGCATTATGGCCTATCGCTGATTCTGATCTTTATCGGCGTAAAAATGCTGGCGTCGAGTTACGTGCAGGTTCCGATCGGCATTGCACTGGGCGTGGTCGCCGGGGTTTTGCTGGTTTCGGTTCTATTGTCGCTGCTGTTTCCGAAGAAAAAGTACAAGGCCAAATAATGCATTTATTGGAAGCGGATGTTCTCGCCAGACACTACAGAATGCTTGTGGAACTTCGCGTCGTTCTTGAGGGGGAAGTCGAGGCGATAGTGGGCACCGCGACTTTCTTCGCGCGCAAGCGCCGATCGGGCGATGAGCAGCCCAGCTTGCAGTATGTTCGCAGCTTCGTGCGAACGACGGTCGCCCGAGGAAGGTTGCTGGCTCTGCAACGCGGTCAAATCCGAGACTACTTGCCGCAAGCCTTTTCCGTCGCGTACCACGCCGACGTACTGCCACATTAGCGATTGCACTTTCTTAATGAACGCCTCGATCTGTGCCGGCTGCCCATTAGTTGGCATGGCCGTACTGTCCGGATCTGCAACCGCCGCCAGTCCATAGCCTGACCCCACGTGCTCCCGCATCGCCTGGGCAGCACGTGCTCCATACACCAACCCTTCCAGCAGGGAATTACTGGCCAGGCGGTTAGCGCCGTGGACGCCGGTACAAGCCACCTCTCCGGCCGCGTAGAGCCCGGGCAACGACGTCTGTCCTCGCAGATCGGTACGCACGCCGCCCATTGCATAGTGCGCTGCCGGACGAATGGGAACCAACTCGGTAGCGATATCGATGTTGTACTGCATGCAGGTGCCGCAGATGGTAGGGAAGCGTTCGCGCACACGGTTGGCATTCAGGTGCGTGAGATCAAGATATACCGCGGCATCAGGACGCTTAACCAACTCCAGTTCATGGGCGATGGCGCGCGCCACGACGTCGCGCGGGGCAAGTTCCGCAGCCTCGTGGTACTTGGGCATGAAGCGCTTCAGTTCGATGTTCCTCAGATATGCGCCTTCGCCGCGCAGCGCTTCCGACAGCAGGAAACGGGGAGCGTTCTTCAGATACAGGGCAGTGGGGTGGAACTGCACGAATTCCATGTCGCTGATCTCGGCGCCAGCGCGATGCGCCATGGCAACACCGTCCCCGGTGGCAACGGACGGATTCGTCGTGTCGCTATAAACGTGGCCCAAGCCGCCGGTGGCGAGCAAGGTGGCGCCGGCAAAGATCTCGTGCAACTGGCCCGACTGATCGAGAACGCGGACCCCAACAACGCTGCCGTCTCGTACAAGGAGATCGGTGGTGAACTCGAATTCCTGGAAGGTGATCGCTTTCTGGGCTGCAGCTTTGAGATACAGCGCCCGTCCAATCTCGCGCCCGGTGGAGTCTCCATGAGCGTGCAGCACGCGGTTGCGACTGTGGGCTCCCTCGCGAGTGAATGCAATCTTGGTGCCGGCGCGATCGAACTCCGTACCCCACTCGATGAGCTCTTCGATACGAGGCGGCCCTTCTTCCACCAGGATTCGCGCAGCCTCTTCATTGCACAGTCCATCACCAGCTTTGAGCGTGTCCTCCAGATGGAGGCGGACTTCGTCGTCATCGCTAAGAGCGGCGGCAATTCCACCTTGCGCGTATTGCGTATTGGACTCGGTGACCTCACGTTTCGCCAGGCACAAAACTCGGCCGGCGGACGCAAGTTCCACCGATGCCCGCAGACCTGCGATCCCTGCGCCCACGACGATGAAATCGGTTTCTGACGGAAGAGCGTTCATACTCGCAAACCGTGCCGCTTGACGGGTTCATGGTAGCACGCAGGCAGAGGGTGGAAACCGGTATATGACAGCGCCAGACCAAATCACGAATCGCAAAGATCGAGTGCCGTAGCAAGTCTCTTCCATTACACTAGAAGTTTGACTCGCATCCCGGTTCAAACCCCATCACGATCTTACGAAGTGCTGGTCGAGCGTGGCTTGCTGCGTTCGGCGGCCGCCGCGCTGCACGATGTCGTGCCTGCGAGGTCCCGTGTCTTTGTGATCACGCAACCACCCGTGCGCAAGCTCTGGGGTTCTGTGCTGCGCAAGAGTTTCAACAAAGCGGGACGCAAGCTCGAAATTGTCACCATGCCAGATGGAGAGCGTTTCAAGACTCTCTCGCAACTGGAAAAGCTTGCCGCGAAGCTGGTAAGCCATGGCGCTGACCGCAGGTCGGTGATTCTGGCGCTAGGCGGTGGGGTGGTGGGCGACGTCGCGGGATTCCTCGCGTCTGTCTTCATGCGAGGTATTCCTGTCGTGCAGATACCGACGACTCTAGTCGCGCAGGTTGATTCGGCCATCGGCGGCAAGACAGGCGCAAATCTGAAGTCGGGCAAGAATCTGATTGGCACCTTTCATCAGCCGTTCGCCGTGCTGGCAGATCCTGATGTGCTGGCGACGCTGCCCGAGCGTGAATATCGCTCCGGTCTGTTTGAGGCAATGAAATACGGCGTCATTCGCAATCCGGCAATCTTTGAGTTGATGGAAGCGAACAGTGATGCGTTGCTGCGCCGGGATGGCTCACTTTTGGAGACGCTGATCACGGAATGTATTCGCGTAAAAGCGGACGTCGTGAGCGCCGATGAGCGGGAGAGCGGCGAGCGCCGTATCCTGAACTTCGGACACACTATCGGGCACGCGCTGGAGACAGAAACTGGTTATGAGCAGTTCCTTCACGGCGAGGCGGTCGCCTGGGGAATGATCGCCGCCACTCTGATCGGTGCCGAAATAAAGACGACCGAAGCGAGCACTGCGGAACGCATCGTTGGGCTGGTCCGCAGGTATGGGCCCTTGCCGACGGTAAACGTGGAGGGCGAGAGCATCGTGCAGCGACTGCTCTCCGACAAGAAGACGGTTGGTGGCGTGCCCCACTTCATTCTGCCGACCGGCATTGGCAAGGTCGAAGTGGTGAATACCGTGCCGACGCCGGCTATCATCGAAGCAGTCGAAGAAATCAAGAAGTTATCGAAAGCACAGCTTTGACTCAGCGAGACAAATCGCGGGTCGCAACGCCGAATGCCCCGAAGGGTGAGCACATTGTGGGCGCGGCCCCCGCCGGGGCGCAGGACGAAGCGTCGGCTGCCGCAGCGGTGCGTGACATGTTCACGTCGATCGCGCCACGGTACGATCTGCTAAACCACGTCCTCTCGATGAACATCGACCGGGTGTGGTGGAACCGCACCGCCCGCGTCTTCAGCGAGGTGCTGCGCCGTCCCGGTGCTCGGGTCCTCGACCTCTGCTGCGGGACCGGTGACATGACATTTGCACTATATCGTCGCTTGAACGGAGCGCCCACGAAAATCTTCGGAGCTGATTTCTCGCATGCCATGTTAGTTCGTGCCGAGCAAAAGTCGGCAGGCAAAGATATTCGCTGGATCGAGGCTGATGCGCTAAATCTGCCATTTTCTTCGGAGCAATTTCAGCTGGTGACCTCTGCGTTCGGTTTTCGCAATCTCGCCAACTACGATCGCGGACTGGCAGAGATCTATCGCGTACTTGCGCCTAAGGGCGAGGTAGGCATTCTGGATTTCGGCGAACCTAAGGGCTTGGTAGGCCAATTGTATCGAGTGTACTTTCGGCGGGTGCTGCCCGCGATTGGTACTCTCATTTCCGGCGTACGCGGCCCCTACGCGTATCTGCCTGCCTCTGTACTGCGGTTTCCTTCCCCCGGAGAGATGTTGCAGAGAATGCGCGCCGCCGGCTTCCGCGAAGTCACGTGGACGCCCTATACGTTCGGGATCGCCGGTCTGTATCGGGGGAAGAAGTAGGGTTAGGGCCTAGGGATTAGTAGCTAGTATTCCAAAGTTCGTGACGATTGGATGCAAGGTGGCAACGTAACTCGCTGACTAATCACTAACCCCTAGCCCCTATCCACTGCTCTTGAAGCTGTCCCGCAGGGCATCCTCAATGCTGTATTGAATAACAGCCTTATACTCTTCGCCGAGAAACCGCTGCAACCGACTGGTATCCATCGTGTATGAGCCGATCAGGTAGGGCAGGGCAGCGGGGGGAATCGAAGAAATACCCAGCTTCCACAACAAACCGAAGACGGCCCGGCAGGTGGCTCGGGTAGGTGTGCGTTTGATCCTGGCTTGCGCTATCTCAGCGCATCGTTGAACCGTGATGGACTCTCCACGACCGGCGACATTCAAAATTGTCAGTGATGGGTCGCTGGCTGGGCGGTCCAAGAGATGCACGAGTAACCTAGCCATGTCATCCACGTGTACAAACTGGAACCGCTTCTCCAGATACTTGTTGCCGCGAGGCAATAACCAGGGTAACCGTTTTCCTGCGGCTCGCATGCGAGCGGCGCGTTTGCTGTTGCCCAGCGGAATTCCACGCAAAGCGCCAATCATGTAATTCTGCACGCTGGCGCCCGCGAAAATATGTGGACGCACCATGTAGGTGTGACAATCGCCAAGGCTCTCGGTTCGATAGCGAACCACCTCGTCACATTCACGTTTGTGAATGGCATAAGGCAGCGTGTGCGCCCGGAGCGGAGCTTCCTCGTTGACCGGTCCCGCGGTCTCTGGACCATATACAGCGACACTGCTGGGGAAAATAAACTGCCTGACTTGCCCGCCGGTGCGGTTGACCACGCTTATGGCTTCCATAACGCGTGCCGTGCCAGCGACATTGATCTGCCACATGCGTTCCGGGTCGAGAACGCCGGAGCGCATGGGATCCAGAACGAATGCAAGGTGAATTACGGACTGTGCCCCAGTTTCCCGAAGCAGCTCGATGAGCTGCCAGCAAGAGGGCTCGCGCCCGAGGTCGGTTTTCTCGAATCTTGCCAGAGTGGAACCGTCGGGCGGGCGCGTATCGGTGCCCACCACGGAAAAATCGGAAAGTAACGGCAGTAACCGCGTGCCCAGGTTTCCAGAAATTCCCGTCACCAGGACAGTTCGTTCTGGCGGCATGGCTATTTGGGAGGTGCTTCTGAATTCGGGGGAGCGGATTCCGAATTTGGCTTCGCCCCGGCCGATCCCTTTGGGTTGAGGACCATATGCTGGACGGTCGGCGCCTTCTCAGGTCCAAAGTACGCTTCGTTGAGGTCCACGGTCGCCGAGCTCTGGATCTGCTGAATCTTGTCGGTGATCAATTGGCGCTGCAAAGTGGACGTGATGGACGCTTTGACGTCGTTCAGAGGAACTTGGCGAATGGAAACCAGCTTGTAGATATAGGACGACCCAGGATCTGAAAATACCTGGGAAATCTCGCCGGGTTTTAACTCAAACACCGCCTCATGGGCTTCTGGCAAGGTGCCAGGACGGCGTCCTCCTACATTGACATCGGGCGGCGCGGTGGTCAGACCGTCATGGTCCATCGCTTCCTTTTGTAGTTTTACCGGATCCTCGCCCGCGACCCAGCGTTCCCTGATTTTCTCAGCATAAGCCGTTTGTTCAGCGTCAGTCGGCTTGGGTTTGTCGCTGGCGACCGCTCGCGGGATCATGATGCGCTGCAAAGTAGCTTCGACGTACTTCTTGGGGTTTTGATTGTAATAGTCCTCGATCTGCTTATCGGACAGCTGTGAGTACTCTTGGACGATGTGCTGGTTCAGTGCGTCCATCAGGATTTGGTTTCTAGCGAACTCAAGGATTTCCTGCACTCGGGGATCGTTCTCTAGCCCGAGCTCGCGCGCGGTATCAGCAAAAACCAGCAGTTTGGAGTATTGCGAAGCAAAATTGCGCAACACATCAGGAGGCATGGGGGGCTTGCCGGGCTGTTGCAAGGCTTTGGTCATCTTCTCAAACTGCTCGCGAGTCAGGCTGCTCACGCAGCCGGCAGGCGGTGTGGTAGCAGGAGCCTTGGGTTGGCACACGCCCCTCAGCGTGATGACCGACTGATTCATAGGTACCTTGGTCGTGTCGGCGGAGTAGCCAACGGGTGCCGCACTACCGGACGCCGGAGCTGAGCTCTGATTGTTTGCAGCGGCTGCGGCAGGAGGCGCAGGAGGTTGGTTCGAGTTGGGATCCTGGGCATAGGTGCGATAGGTAAGAGCACACGAAAGCGCAAGGACCAAATAAGTAAAACGTGACATGTAGCGATGTTCCTCCGGAGTAAATACGCCCTAAGATGGCGCAGGTAGATGGATACCAAAATGTACCACATTGAGGCTGACTTGCGTCAGAGGCGGGCTGCAAGCGGCCAGTTGAGAGTTTGCGGATTTAAGCGGAAGGTGAATAATCGAAACATATGGCGGACGGTGTCACGATTGCTGGCATGAGGCGGGAGAAGAAGGCGGTCGCCTTGCATTCCATCTATGCCGCCGTGGCCATCACGCTGCTGAAAACTGCGGTCGGTGTAACGACCGGCAGTCTGGGTATTCTCTCCGAGGCCGCGCACTCAGGTCTCGATTTGGTGGCGGCGGCCATGACTTACTTTTCAGTTCGCGTATCGGATAAGCCCGCCGACGCCGATCATCAGTATGGGCACGGAAAAATCGAAAGCTTCTCGGCGTTTCTCGAAACTGGTTTACTGTTATTGACCTGCATCTGGATCGTATACGAGGCTGTCCGTCGTCTCTTCTTTCACTTCGTCCACATCGAGCCCACTCTATGGGCATTCGCGGTCATGGGTATCTCAATCGTGGTGGACTATTGGCGTTCACGCCGTTTGGGCCGCATTGCCGACAAATATGACAGCGAGGCGTTGCACGCCGACGCGCTGCACTTTAGCACCGACATCTGGTCCAGCGGAGTCGTGATTTTGGGATTGGCCCTGGTATTGGCGGGACGGCAATACTCGCAGCCTTGGCTGGCAAAGGCGGATTCGATCGCCGCCCTCTGCGTGGCTTGCATAGTGGTGTACGTCAGTTGGCGCCTGGCGCGTCAAACCATTGACGCTTTGCTCGATGCCGCTCCGGCGGGTGTGCGAAACCGGATTATTGAAGAGGTATACCGCGTCAATGGAGTGTTGGAGGTTGGCCGAGTGCGGATCCGGAGAGGTGGCAGCCACTATTTTGCCGACGTCTCTATAGCCATGTCGCGCAATGTGACGTTTCAGAAGTCGGAGCAGGTTTCCAATGAAGTTGCTGCCCGCATCCGCGCTGTTTTGCCGGATGCCGACGTAGTGGTGAACACGGTTTCGCGGGCGAGCCGGCAGGAAAGCCTATTCGACCGGATTCGGGCAGTGGCCACGCGCAACAACCTCAATGTGCATGATATTAGCGTGCAGGATGTCGGCGGCAGTCTGCATGTAGAGCAGCACGTGGAGCTGGACGAAAAGCTCAGTCTGAAGGAGGCGCATGATCGAGTCACCCGTTTGGAAAGCGAGATGAAGGAGGAGGTCGGTGAGATCTCGAGCATTCTGACCCACATTGAGAGCGAGCCAGCCACCATCGAGACCAGCGATGGGCCAGTTCGTGCTCCCGGCTTTGAAAACCGACTGCAACAAGTGAAGGAAGGATTCCCTGAGGTTGTGGATATGCACGACCTCATGTTTAAACAGGTTGGTGGACGACTCTACCTCTCGCTGCATTGCACCATGAACGATGATCTGCCACTCTCTCGCGTCCACGATATACAGACCGCAATGGAAAGCCGATTTCGCCAGGAAGTTCCCCAGTTGTTTCGCGTCCTGATTCATCCCGAGCCACAGACCGACAACCGGCGGTAGGGTAGGTTCCAATCTGCGGTACCCGGGCGGGAGCCCCCGCATTTATGCGGGGGAAGGGGCGCTTCAGCGCTCCGGAACGAGTCCGTCTTTGATGGCGCGCTTCAGCGCCGGTACCTAAATGCCGGGGCTTAAAGCCCATCTCATGAGTGAGATGTTTTCCACTGGACTGAAGTCCAGCTCCCTCCTGCTGAAGCAGGAGGCTCCCGCCAAAGCGTTTTCCAGAGTTTTTTGGTACCCGATGATGGGCTGCCCCGCCCAACATCTACGACTCGATACAGGAACTCTGGGAAGATTCTTGAAGGTCATGGCTTTCGGGTGGGCCCTTCTTCAATGGCAGCGTCCTGCTCATGCTCGGCTGCTTCACCGACAGGATAGGAATACATTTTGCTCGGAACGTTCGTTGTCGCTTGCCGCCGTACGGCAATCATCTCGGCCACAATGGCTACAGCGATTTCTTCCGGCGTGACTGCCCCGATCTCAAGACCTACCGGCGCGTGTACGTCTTTGAATTTCTCGGCCGAAATGCCTTCTTTTTCCAGCTCCTTGTAGATCGAGATTGTCTTGCGACGTGAGCCAATCATGCCGAGATAGCGCGCACGCGCGTTAAGCGCCCAACGCAGAACACGCATGTCATCGCGGTGTCCGCGAGTCACGATGACGATGTACGACGATTCAGGCGGATTCAGTTCAGCTGTGGCCAGCTCGAAATCACGGGCAATCACCTCGCGCGCGTCAGGGAAGCGCTCGCGATTGGCGTAAGCCTCGCGGTCATCCACCACGACCACGTCAAAGCCCGCGATGGCCGCGACTTTATACAGGTTGTAGGCGACGTGACCGGCCCCAAAGATGTAAAGCAGTGCAGACGGAAGCACTGGCTCGATGAAGATTTCCAGCGTGCCGCCGCAAACCAGGCCGGTGTCGTACTTGGGATTGTTGTTGAGGTTGAAGGTGAGCGAGCGCGGCTTTTCCTCTTCCATCACCTCGCGCGCGACCTGCCAAACCTCGGCTTCCACGCATCCGCCGCCGATGGTGCCCACGATGGAGCCATCGTCGCGCACCAGCATCTTCGCGGTCTGGAACGACGGGATCGAGCCGCGCACGTTGGTGATGGTGGCGACAGCGCCGCGGCGTCCCTGGCGGCGAAGTTCGACGATTTGTTCGTAGATATCCATGGCGGCAACCCTAATTATTGGTGTTGCAGGCGGCGAAGTCAAAGCGGTGTTTACAATGATTGTCATGAATCTGGACAGCCTTGGAGACGTTATTGCAACTAGAGACCTGTTTGTAAGTGACGATCCGAGCGTCGAATTCCCAAGCCCAGAGCTATAGTCGGCCAGCCGGGAAAGCCAGGCGTGTGCATTAATCTTGAGGGTTCCTGCCGTGGGCATGTGCTAGACTTTCCCTAGGAATTGACTATGGCCACCCTATACGTAGAAAATGTTCCCGATGAGTTGTATGAAGCGCTGCG
The DNA here is from genome assembly GCA_963721155.1 of uncultured Acidobacteriaceae bacterium. GTDB lineage: Bacteria > Acidobacteriota > Terriglobia > Terriglobales > Acidobacteriaceae > Bog-257. The sequence goes on from CAVRID010000018.1 coordinate 791,089, forward strand.
CAGGCGGGCTCGCCAAAATAAGAAATCCATCGCTGCCGAAGTCCTTGCGTTGTTGGAGCAACATATTCCTACGGCGCGCGAGCTAAAGGCCCGGCGGGAGTTTATTCGCCGTTTGCAACGCTTGCGTGCCCAGCCCTCACCATCCGCCGGTCCTTTTCTTTCCACAGAAGAAATGGTGCGTGAGGACCGGTCGAGATGAGCCTCTTCGTCCTCGACGTGAGCGTTGCAGCGAAATGGGCGCTGCGTGAGACGGGCGAGAGACTTGTGGCGGAAGCGCTTGATCTATTAGACCGATACGGACGGAACGAAGTTCAGTTCATTGTTCCAGACCTGTTTTGGGTGGAACTAGGTAACGTTCTTTGGAAGGCGAGTCGCGCGGGAAGATGTACTCAGAGAGTTGCCGAGAGCAGCATGACGGAAATGCGGGAACATAAACTGACTACGGTTTCTTCCTACGCGCTTATTGAGGAGGCCCTGGCCATTGCGATCACCTTCGACAGAACTGTGTATGACAGCCTTTACGTCGCTTTGGCAGTCGAGGCTCACGCCCAGATGGTTACTGCGGACGAGAGGCTGGCAAATGCCTTGGCAGCACATTTTCCCGTGAAGTGGCTGGGGGCGTTTTAAGACTGCGCTGACCATTAGGGCACGGCGCTCAGGCGTTACTTGCGAGGAATAGCGTAATGAAAGCAGTCCGCATTCATGAATTCGGCGGTCCGGAAGTTCTCAAGTACGAAGAGATTCCTGACCCGGAGTTGCGCAAAGACCAAGTCCTGGTGCGAGTGCGTGCCTGTGCGCTTAACCATCTCGATCTCTTTGTGCGGATGGGCCTGCCAGGCGTGAAGCTGCCGCATATCCTGGGCAGCGACATCGCGGGCGAGGTGATGGCGTGCGGTGAGTATATTACCGACTTGACGCCGGGCACACGCGTGCTACTGGCGCCCATGGTCTTCTGCGGCCATTGCGAGCAGTGCAACGCTGGGCGACAAAATTTCTGCGCGCAGTTTAACGTATTGGGCAATGGGGTGGATGGCGGAAACTGCGAACTGATCGCCGTTCCGCGCGTGAACGTTATCCCGATCCCCGATTCGCTCAGCTTTGTAGAGGCTGCGAGTGTGCCGTTGGTCTTCCTAACTGCGTGGCACATGCTGGTGGGGCGCGCTCAGTTGCGGGCGGGGCAGACGGTGCTGGTTTTGGGCGCAGGGTCAGGAGTAGGCTCAGCCGCCATCCAGATATGCAAGATGCTGTCGGCCGAGGTGATCACCACCGCCGGCGATGAGCAGAAGCTGGCGAAAGCTCGCGAGTTGGGTGCTGACCACACCATCGATCACTATAAGCGGAAGATCTCCGACGAGGTGAGGCGCATCACCAATCGCCGCGGCGTGGACATCGTCTTCGAACACGTTGGTCAAGCCACCTGGAAGGAGAGCCTGAAATCGCTAAAGCCTGGCGGGACGCTGGTGACCTGCGGCGCTACAACGGGCCATCAGGGTGATCTCGATCTGCGTTTCCTGTTCTCGCGGCAGCTTTCGCTGCTGGGGTCATATATGGGTGCCATGGGCGAGTTGGACGAAGTCCTCAAGCATATTTTCGCAGGCAAGCTGAAGCCGGTCGTCGATCGTACCTTCCCGCTGAGTGAAACGCGAGCGGCGCATGAATACCTAGCCAAGAGCGAGCAATTCGGCAAGGTGGTAGTCACACCATAGGCGCAAGAACTGAATTGAAAACGAAAGCGGCGGCATTCACAATTCGCCTGGCGACGGATGAGGACATTGCGATTCTGGAGCAACTGATCAAGGATTCAGTGCGGGTGCTGCAAGCGCCCGACTACACCGTGGAACAGAGAGAGACCGCGCTGCGCATGGTGTACGGCGTCGACACGCAACTCATCCGCGACGGGGCATACTTTGCGGTCGAAACGGAAGGAAAAATCGTAGGCTGCGGCGGCTGGAGCCGGCGCAAAACACTTTACGGCGGCGACCATCATGCAAGCCGCGAAGATGCGCTTCTCAACCCTGAAACAGACCCGGCACGAATTCGAGCCTTCTTCGTGCGGCCGGGGGCAGAGCGCCGCGGTATTGGCAGCGCTATTTTGCAAGCGTCCGAAGCAGCTGCGGTCGCAGAGGGCTTCAAGAGCTTTGAGTTGCGCTCAACCCTCACCGGAGTTGCTTTCTACCGGGCCCACGGGTACGCCGAGATTGACCCTATTGAGGTGGCGCTGACGGACGGAGTGATTTTGCAAGTGGTTCGGATGGCGAAAGCGGTGGTAAAAACAGATTCCTTGCGGGCTGAAGCTCACCCGTAACGACAAAAAATCAGGGACATACGTCGGCGCGCCTGAAGGTGTGCCCCTTTAGAACACTGAAACTTTTCAATAGCCAAGCTGCGTCCGCTATTGCAGGCGATACATCCAAACAGGTAGGTATAATTAATCCAAATGACTACCGAGTATCGCCCTCCGCACTTCGATAATCCTGAGCCTGGTACCGAGCGCTTCGACAACCTTGTGGGATCGGAGCAGAGCCGCGGCCAGATTCTCCGAGCTACGTTCGGCGAACAGCAGCACGAAGGCGTCCTGATGGCCTCGATGGATGCGGTCGTGAACTGGGTGCGCAAGAATTCGATTTGGCCAATGACCTTCGGCCTGGCCTGTTGCGCCATCGAGATGATGTCGATGGGCGCCTCACGTTTCGATATCGCCCGCTTCGGTGCTGAAGTCTTTCGCCCGTCGCCGCGACAGTCGGACCTGATGATTATTGCGGGCCGGGTCTCGCAGAAGATGGCGCCAGTGATCCGCGAGCTGTACATGCAGATGCCCGAACCCAAATGGGTGATATCGATGGGAGCGTGCGCGACTTCGGGTGGCGTCTTCAACAATTACGCTCTGGTGCAGGGCGTTAACCAGTGGATCCCAGTAGATGTTTACGTGCCTGGTTGCCCGCCGCGCCCGGAACAGTTGATTTACGCGATCATGCTGCTGCAGGAGAAGATCAAGAACGAGCGCGGATCGTTCCGGCGAGCGCTAAATTTGGAGCCCGCTTAGGTCGATGGTCGATTGCTATTGTCCCTGGCCCGCTTCGGCGGGCTTTTCTGTTGGTAGGCGGACGGTCACCCACGTAACCCTCGAGGTCGACCCGTGTTTTCCCGCCACAGCTTCAACACAAAGGCAGCAAATTAATCCTGGCCCGCATCCTAGCTGGCTGAAGCAATCGCTTGTCGTGGATTGGCCCAGATCATGCGCGTTCCCCGAACTACTGTTGCAGTCACTGCGCTCCTGCTGGTCAGTCTCTCGGCTTGGGCGACATCGCAGCTTCGCCAAATTGGAATGGTAAATTTGCCGGGCTCGCCCGGCTTCGGCGAGCTTGCGTTCGCCAAGGGAATGCTGGTGATGACCCATACCGCAGCTTCCGCCGTCGATATTTTCGATCCGAGCAGGCGCCGCATCGTTGCACAAATTGCCGGCCTGCAGTCGCCCCGCGGCATCGCTGTGGACGAGCAGAATGGCAAAGTTTATGTAGCTGATGCGGGGAGCAACTCCATCGCGGTAATTTCCACCGACTCTTGGAAGGTGAGCGACAGCATTGCGGTGCAAGGCTCACCGGACCAGTTGTTGCTCGACGATAGCGGCAAGATGTACTGGAGCGACGCTGAGGCGGGTACAGTTTCGCTTCTCGATCTGAGTACAAAACAGAACGTCGCCAGGGTGCAGGTGGGTGGCGCGCCGCGCTATCTGGCAAGCGATCCCGACCGCCACATTGTCTTCGCCACGATTCAGGACCGGCACGAAATCGTTGCCATCGACCCGCAACTCAAGATTTCGGCCCGCTTCAATCTGAATGCATCACAGCCCACAGGGTTGGCGTACGATCCTCGCTTCCGAGAGTTGTATGTCGCCGTGCGCTTCGCGGTGCTGGCGATCAATGCTGATACCGGCGCCGAGATCAATCGCGTGCCGGCCGCGGCAGGCGTAGACAGGTTGTGGCTTGATCCTGAGTCGCGTACTTTGTACGCAGCAGGTGGCGGGTCACTGCTCATGATGCATGCCAACGGACGCCTTTCCGCAGTGGAGGAGATTGCCAGCGATGTGAAAGGACACACCGTCGCGTATGACGCCGAAAAGAAGCTCGTGTTCCTTCCTGGTGGCCGGGAGAGCAAATCGAAGATCCTGATCTTCAAGCCGATGACAAGTAATCCGTCATCAGTAGCGGGCGAAGGCTCCCAGAGTCGGGTGCCGTAGAGGCTGGGCTGTTTTCGAATGTCATTACTCAACTTTTGTCATTCGATAACAACCCGAACAATCCGAAACTTTCTACTGCTTGGGCGACACTCGATGATTCTTCCCACCTGACCGGTTGCTGAACGCTTCCTGCGAACCGCTGGCCGGCTGAGACGCCCACCTGAATCCCTGCACCCCCAAATCCATCCAATCCCTCGGGCGATGTTCGCACTGGCTTCTGGCCATAACGTTCCGCGAAAGACGATTCCGCGCAAGGACGAAATCCATTCATGATGAAGATCGGAATTACGTGTTATCCCACGTACGGTGGCAGTGGTGTTGTGGCCACGGAGTTGGGTCTGGAGCTGGCTGATCGCGGACATGATGTTCACTTCATCTCGTACTCACAGCCCATCCGGCTTCCCAAGACGTACCCAAACATCCACTATCACGAGGTGGAAGTTTCGCGTTATCCGCTGTTCGAGTATCCGCCGTACGATCTGGCGCTGGCCACGCGCATGGCGGAGGTCGCCGAGATTTACGATCTCGACCTGTTGCACGTGCACTACGCGATTCCGCATTCCGTCAGCGCGATGCTGGCCCGGCAGATGTTGAGTTGCGATCACGCGCGTCCGCGACGCAAGTTGCCCTACGTGACGACGTTGCACGGAACCGACATCACGCTGGTTGGGTCCGATCCGTCGTATCTGCCCATCACCCGCTTTTCGATCGACCAGAGTGACGGTGTCACCTCGATCTCCGACTATCTGAAGCGTAGGACAATGGAGGTGTTTGCGGTGCAGACGCCGATCCAGGTAATTCCCAACTTCGTCAACTGCGATGTCTATCACCGCGCGCCGGAACTGCTGGAGCGTCGCTCCGTGTACGCGAGCGCAGAGGAGAAGATCCTGGTTCACCTGTCGAACTTTCGGCCGGTGAAAAGGCTGGGTGATGTTATCGAGATCTTCGATCGGGTGCAGAAGAAAATCCCGGCGCGCTTGCTGCTGATCGGCGATGGTCCGGAACGTTCCAGCGCAGAGTGGCTGACGGTGAAGAAGGGAATTCATGAGAAGGTGGAGTTTCTCGGCAAGCAGGACCGCATTAACGAGAAGCTGGCAATCGCTGACGTGCTGTTGCTGCCCAGTGAACTGGAGTCTTTCGGACTCGCGGCCCTGGAGGCGATGGCCTGCGAAGTTGTGCCCATCGCAACCAACGAAGGCGGACTTCCGGAAGTCGTCGACCACGGCAAGACCGGATTTCTGGCGGCGGTGGGCGACGTGGAAACGATGGCCCGCTACGCGATTGAAATTTTGTCCGACGAAAAGAAATTGAAACAAATGGGTGAGGAAGCACGCGCCAGTGCGCAGGCGCGGTTCTGCGCCAGCAAAATCATTCCCATGTACGAAAGTTTCTATCGCGAAGTGCTGGACCGCTCCTCGTAGATGGCGCCCGCTACCGAGCCACCCATTTCTTCGGCCTCCAGCACCGGTAGCACCAAGCGCACCAAGGTCCCGCGATTAGGTTGGCTCTCCACCGTGATCTCGGCAGCGTCGCCGTAAACGACCTGAAGGCGCTCCGTAACATTCACCATTCCAATGCCGGTGCCCGACGAAGCACTGGCACCGGTGACGGACATCCCGACCCCATCGTCTTCCACCTCAATCACCACGCGCTGTTCGGCGCAACGGCTGCGAATGTAGATGCTGCCTCCGTCAACCTTGGAAGCGAAGCCATGCTTGACCGCGTTCTCAACCAGGGGCTGCAAGATCATGCTGGGCACCAGATGCTCAAGCGAGGCAGGCTCCAATTCCTTGACCACCTTCAACTTGTCGCGGCCAAAACGAGCGACCTCGATGTCGAGATAGTCGTCCAAGAACTCCAACTCTTCGCGGAGCGGGACGAATGAATCGCCCTTGCGCAGCAGTCGGCGCAGGATGTTGCCCAGCTTCACGATCATTTCGCGGGCGGAATCGGGATCGCGGCGCACCAGCGAAGCCACCGAATTCAGCGTGTTGAACAGGAAATGGGGATTGATCTGGCTTTGCAAGGCTTCCATGCGCGCTTGCAGCAACAACCGCTCCTGCTGTTCCAGCTTCATCTCAATGCGTACGTTATTCAGTACCTTCAGCGCGATTGCGACGGCCATGACCGTGCCAGCGTAGATGGCCAGGTCGATCAGCCAGTTATTCGCGTCGAGGGCGAAGATACGCTTGGGAAGGGCGCGGTGCAGTTGTATGCGGACGAACTCGAGACCCAGAATGAGGAAGAAGAACGAGGTCTGCCAGTCGATGAAGGACTTGCGGATGCTGCGGCGAATCCAGTGATAAATGCTGAGGTCGAAGAGGGGAGAGAAAGACCAGATGGCTTCGCGATCGGGACCCAGATGGCGCAGCACGCCCGCCAGGGCCCCGGCGAGAACGTACATAGGTAGCGTGAGCCACTCGCCGAAAACTACCGCGGGGAGGGCCACCAGCGCGCCTCCCGTGATCCCTACCAGGCGTCCGCCAATGACGCCCATCAGGATAGCGCCCTCGAACGAAATGTCGGCTGCATAAAAACTGGGGACCCAATGCCGGATCAGAACCCCCAGGGCTATGGGCGTGCCGACGATGGCGACAATCTCGATCTTCTCGCTGAGCGTGCGTTCCTCGCGAAACAGCAGAACCCGGAAGCGGCGTGCGCGCACCAGAACACTGCTGATTGCCGCGGCTACGCCGAGGCGGATCAGCAAGGTCACGAGGATGAGGCGATGGTCCATGGGCAGTTGTCAGTGGTCAGTATTCAGTTGTCAGTTGCGAATCAAATCCCGCGACTTAAAAGGTGTAGCGTCCCGGCCCGGACTTTTGCTTCTTGCCATCACTATCCTAGCGCGTTCGTAGCCTCACGCAGAGCCTGTTGCGCGCTGCCGTGATCAGGCGCGCCGCCCTGCGCCATGTCGCGATTGCCGCCTCCACGCGTACCGAGCTGCTGTACAGTTTGCTTCATCAAGGCTCCCATGTCGTTCGCGAGCCCAGGGGTTTGCGCGAATACCAGCGACGGTTGGGAACCTCCGCAACTGAGCAACGCCACCACCTTACCGTTCCGGGTGAGTTTCTGGGCCAGCATCTTGAGATAAGCCAGATCACGATCGGGAAAGAACTGTACGACTAGCTGATATTCGGCTCGCTTTTCCGCCGTTTGCAGAATGTTATTGCCCTGAAGTTCCGCAACCTCTTCCAGCAGATTGTGCTGCGCTTTCTGAGCTGACTTGATTTCGTCGAGCGACTTACGCGCCTGCTGAGGAAGCTCCCAAATGTGCGTTGAAAACACGGCGGCGGCCTCGGTGAGCGTCTCAAAGTCGCGACGCGCGGTGCTAATAGCGCGGAAACCGCAAACAAACTCGACCCGCACTCCCTGCTTTACCTTCTCAGTTTTGCGTAGCAGGATAGCGCCAATCTGTCCGGTGCTGCGCACATGAGTTCCACCGCAGGCGTTCAAATCGAAGTCGCGAATGTCAATCAGACGGAGCCGGTCGCGTTCCGTGGCGGGTATCTTGCGGACGCCCATGGCGCGCGCTTCGTCCGGTGTGGCGAAGCGAATCTCGACCGGACGATCTTCGGCGATTATTTCATTGGCTAGCTTCTCCGCCGATTTTAGTTGCGTAGCCGTGACGGCATCAGCAGTGAGGTCGATGGTGCAGCTCTCCTCGCCCATATGGAACGAGACGGTAGAAAATCCGTAGAGCTTTTCGAAGACGGCGGAGAGCACGTGTTGACCCGAGTGCTGTTGCATGTGGTCGCGGCGGCGTTCGGTGTCGACAGTGCCGCGCACCAGAGCGCCCGGTTGCAGCACTTGCACGTCGCCTTCAACCAGGTGGAGGATGTCGCCGGTCCGCTCATTTTCGGTCACTTCCTTTACGCGAAATCGGTGGGGATCGGCGCCTGCCAATTCAAGCCAACCGGTGTCAAAGATCTGGCCGCCACTCGTGGGATAGAACGCCGAGTGGTCTAGGGTGACTGTAATGTTTCCCGCACCGCTAGTGACGGTCATCACGCGAGCTTCGAACTCGGCAAGGAAGGAGTCGCTGTAGTAAAGGCGTTCGGTCAAGGTGATACTCCGGGAGGTGACACATGCAATGCCTAACATTCATCACGGTATTGCGCAAACACTATTGCGAATCTCCTCATATCGTATAAGATTCTTGCCGCACGAACTTATTCCACGAGAGGAGCGATATGAAGACCATTCTACGGGGAACGATTTTGGTAGCGCTAGGCGGACTCTGCGCGATGCTCTCGGCGGCACAGGACTCGGCAATGTCCGCGAAACCTAAGGCGGCCAAGCCGAAAGATCAAATGGGTATGCCCATGCCCAAGCCAGCGCCTGAAATGACGAAGATGATCAAGATGATGGCGGGGAACTGGACCTTGACCGAGAAGAGCGATCCCAATGCCATGTTTCCTAACGGCGGCGCGGGGAAGGGCACTGCCGTACTGACGCCGGGGCCGGGTGGATTGTCCCTGGTGGAGAAGTATCACTCCAGCGGACTGATGGGTCCTAACTTTAGCGGCCTCGGAACATTCTGGTGGGATCCGAAGGCTCAGTTATACCGCGGTGTATGGTGCGACAACCTGACCCCGAACGGTTGCGATAGCAGCGGTACCACTAAGTGGGACGGGGAGAAGCTAGTGGGCATGATGGAAGGTGACATGAACGGCCAGAAAATGGTGACCCGGTTCACCTATTCTGACTTCAAGCCCGACTCGTTCATCATGACCATGGAAATGGGTTCGGACGCAAGCAGTATGAAGAAGGCTATGACGATTACGTACACCAAGGCCAGCGGTATGACAGACAAGAAGATGTAGCAAAGGGTTTCCAAGCCCGCAGCTCAGGAATTGTGCGGGCTTGGAACAGATCCAGGGTTATTTCTAACGAGTCGGCGGTGCAGGGGATTTCTGTTGCAGCGGTGCCGACCTTGTAGGTGCAGGCCGCGAGCCTTCCAACACCGACCCGCTGCGATTGGCATGGCGAGTGGCGAACACTGACAGCGTGATCGACGTGACCATGAAAATGATCGCCGCCCAGGTGGTGGCTTTCGACAGCACGGTCGCGGCAGTGCGCGTCCCGAAGGCAGTCTGGCTGCCCATGCCTCCGAAGGCGGCGGCGATGTCAGCACTCTGGCCGCTTTGCAGCAGCACCACAATGATCAGGAATAGACAAACAACAATGTGAATAACGGTGATCAGTACAGCCATGTAGTTTTCAATCCTCGCGTCCGGCGGTTGCGCAGCTTCAAGCGGAGCCGCAACGGCATGGGCAATATCGTAACTCTATACGTTGCTTACAACTTGGGTGAGGCATGGTGCGGAAGGGGGGACTTGAACCCCCATGCCTTTCGGCGCCACCCCCTCAAGATGGTGTGTCTGCCAATTTCACCACTTCCGCATTACCCGACCGGATGCGGCGAGCATCACGGGCTCCAAGCAGAAACGTAGAGGCAATTAAGTATAGCAAAGACAAGGGCGGAGGCGAAGAGCAGACGCTGAGCAGCCCGCAGCTTTAAACGACACGTCTTGGATTGGAAAGCCCGGATGCGACGTCCGCAATTTGAGACTTCACCTCGCATCCAGTCCGAGCGCTGATCGTGCCAACCTCCCGTGAGCGGCGGTGGCATCGAATTAACTACCGAGATCCACGCTTTTCTGACATATAATTGGCAGGTTTTGCTGGACGTCAGCCGAGAAGGTCCATAGATTATGTCCGCCACTCCCACACAATACAAATCCGGAATTGAATTGCCGCCGTGCCCGTTGGCACACATCGTCCAGTTTTATGAGAAGGACGATTTTCTGGTGGAGTCGGTCGCCCGTTTTCTAGATCCCACCCTGGCAGCGGGCGGAGTCGCTTTGATTGTTGCCACGAAAGCGCACCAGAACTTGCTTACCGACGAATTAAGAGCGCGCGGCTTAAACATCGAAGCCGCCACGCAAGAAGGGCGTTATGTAGCTTTGGACGCCGCCGCGGTTCTTGCCCAGTTCATGGTCGAAGGTTGGCCCGATGAGGTGTCGTGCCGGCGAGTATTGTCTGAGGTCATCGAAAGGATTGCAGCCACAGCCCACGGTGCCGGCAGCGTAGCCGTCTTCGGCGAGATGGTTGCCTTACTGTGGGCCGAGGAAAAGCGAGAGGCCGCTATTCGGCTCGAACAAATCTGGAATGAACTCGCCCAAAGCCACTCGTTCAATCTTTTCTGTGCGTATCCCCTGGCGGGTTTTGACCGGGAGAAGCACCGACAGCTGTTCTTCACCATCTGTGGCGAGCATTCGCAGGTAAATCCCGCCGAGGGCTACCCGGAGCACGGTAGCGAACGCCAGCGCCGCCGCAACGTGGCCAGCCTGCAGCAAAAGACGCGCGCCCTGGCGAACGAAATTCGGCTTAGCCAGGAACGGATCCTGCTTCTTCAGAATGCGGCTGGGGTGGGCACCTGGGAAATGGACCTGCTGGACGAAACGCTTTCTTTTTCTTCGAAGGCCGCGCACATGCTTCGGCTACAAGCGGGATGCATTCCGTTATCGCAGTTCTTGGCGGTCATGCCTTATTCTGGCGATCGAGACCGGCTGCTCGGGGCGCTGAAACGGGCCAGGACCGGACACAAGCAGTTCGTCACCGAATTCCGAATGAGCGTGGGCTCGGACACTCATGTGTTCTCGATCCGAGGCAAAACCGTTTATAACGGCGACCAGCCCCTCGTGCTGGGAATTCTCTCTGACGTGACACCGGCGGAGTAAAGCACAGGCAGCGATAGCCTGAAGCAGTTCTGGGATTGGGTGAACGTCCGGCGCGAAAGATGTTCTTTAGTACTTCACAATCTTGGTGAAGCTCACAGGATCTAGGCTAGCCCCGCCAACCAGTGCGCCGTCGATTTCCTCTTCCGACATTAGCGCTTTCGCATTGTCAGGTTTGACGCTGCCTCCGTAGAGAATTCTCAGGGCATGCGCAAACTCTTTGCCAAATGCCTTCTCGGCTTCGTGGCGAATCACCATGTGCGCGTCAGCGGCCATCTGAGGGGTCGCGGTCTTGCCGGTGCCAATTGCCCAAACGGGTTCGTAGGCGACCGTTAGTCTCGCCGCTTTTTTCGCCGAGATGCCATTGAACGCCCGGGTGCATTGGCGGCGCAGGACATCTTCGGTAAGGCCAGCCTCGCGCTCTTCGAGTACCTCGCCAACGCAGACGATGGGCGTTAGTCCGTTCTCCAGCGAGACTTCGAGTTTGCGGTTGACGGTGTCGTCCGTCTCGTTGAAGTACTCCCGACGCTCCGAATGCCCGATGATCACGTGGGTGACATTGATCGCAGTCAGCATCACGGGAGAGATTTCGCCAGTGAAGGCTCCCTCTTTCTCCCAGTGCATATTCTGAGCGCCGACAGCGACGTTTGATCCATGGGCGGCGGCCACGGCAGCATAAAGATCGATAAATGGCGGGCAGACGACGATCTCGTCGCGAAAGTGGCCGGCGACCATAGGCAGAAATTCGGTGAAGAATGCGGTCGTCTGTTCCGGTGTCTTGTACATCTTCCAGTTGGCGGCAATTAGCTTCTTACGTGTCATGGATTAGTTCCACTTTCAAGGATGAGTTGGTGGCAAAGGCGCGAGCAGCATTGCTGTAGTGGGTAAATGTTTCGGAGTCGTACAGTACGAACCGGGCTTCCCGAATGTGGTTGGTTGTTCCAAGTGCGCGAGCCGCGCTGGTTATTGCGACCCGTGAAGCTTGCTCCACCGGGTAGCGATAGGCTCCCGTTGAAATTGCAGGAAAAGCAATGGACGTGAGTTCCAGCTCGTCGGCAATGCGAATCGACTGGTGATGGCAACTGGCAAGCGTCTCCGCTTCGCCCCGCTCGCCACCGCTCCAGAACGGGCCGACAGTGTGGATGACGTAGCGCGCGCGCAGGCGTCCCGCGGGCGTTGCGACGGCTCGTCCGGCGGGAAGACCGCCGAGGCGTCCCACAATCTCGCGGCAAGCCTCAAGGATGGCTGGCCCGCCCGCACGATGGATGGCGCCATCTACACCACCACCACCGAGCAGGGAAGAGTTGGCGGCGTTCACGATGGCGTCGGTCTGCTGGAGAGTAATGTCACCGGGACCGAGGATCACCAGAACGCGATCCCCGATGCTTACACGCAGAACTTCAGGAGTACTTTCCATGTTGGCGGTTGATGGTAGCTGAAGGTCTCGGGTTTTAACGCGCAAATCGGTGGACTCATTTTGTGTATTCGGCCCTAATGGCCGTTTAAGGAAAACATGACGGAAATTACGGTGTCGAACTCCGCAGGTTGTCCGCAGCGCTTGAATGGACTGTATTTCCACTGTTGCACTGCATCCATTGCCGACTTATTTAACTCAGGTCCCGCACCGTCGATCACCTGAAGATTCCGGATCGCTCCGTCTTCTCCAATAGTGACATAAAGCCGAACAGTACCTTCGTGGCGCATCACGCGCTCGGTCTGTGGATAGGTTGGCTGGACTCGTGTGAGCAGATGCGGCCACGCGAAATTCTTGCCGATGTCAGCACATGGAGGAAAGTCGCTGGCCGTGCTATTCGGAGGTGCGACAAAAAGCGAATCTGCAAACGTTACGCCATGAGTCACGCTAACTGTCCCTTCCTCTTGAACATCGGTGCCAAACGTCAGCCGTAGTGATTGCGGAAACTCGACCTCTCCAACCTTCGTGTAATCCTTGTATTCGATGGTACTCATTTCGGAATGGAAACTCAGCGTGTGCGCAGAAACGGGATCGATACACCAGGTCTCTCCTGCTAGGCCCAGGCATTTTGCATTCGTTTTACCCACCATGCCATTGGAGATTTGAATTTTCGATTTGCCTGGATTCACTGGTGCAGCCCAGGGTGTTGCGGGACTGTAGGGATTGAGCGCGCCCAGCGCTTGTTCAAACTGGATCACCAGAAGGGGGTGAGTAGGAAGACTCGATGAGCTGTACAGTTTGCCATTATTAAGCAGTGTAATTTGTGAATATCCGGCGCCACGCCACTCGGCTCGCCACTTGTCCTGACGTTCCCAAGAAATCTCATAGATTAAATTTAAATCCTGTTTCTCCGGCCTTTGCACTCTTACCTTGGCCACCAGCTTAACGGGGCCATCCGCCCAGAGGTTGGCTTGCTGAAGGGATTTTGCCAGCAACGCCCGATCGGCATCTTCTTTGGTTTCCCCAAAAGCAGCAGCGCTTAGCAAAACTAACAGCGCCAGTTGCAATGAAAACAGCTTCACCCCTCTGCACACCAGTAATCTCCCTATTGCTGAAGGTTCGCGGTCCATCCTACTTGTTACTCAGCGCTTCCACGCCGGGCAACTTCTTGCCCTCCAGGAACTCCAGCGACGCGCCGCCCCCGGTCGAGATGTGGGTGATCTTATCGGCCACTCCGGCGGCTTTGACTGCGGCCACGCTGTCGCCGCCGCCGACGATGGAAACCGCCGCGCCATTGTCCGCCACGGCGTCAGCGATCTTCTTGGTTCCCTTGGCGAAGGCCTCGATTTCGAACACGCCCATGGGTCCATTCCAGACGATCGTGCGGGCCAGGCCGATTTCACTGGAGAACAACTCTACCGTTTCCGGTCCAATGTCGAGCGCCATCATGTCAGGGGGAATTGGCTTACCGACTCCGATCTGCTGGATACGAGCATCCTGGGCGACCTTATCGGCCACAACGTGATCCACCGGCAACAGAAGCTTTACATGGTGAGCTTTGGCGTCCGCAAGAATTTGCGATGCCAGCCCAACCTTGTCTGCCTCCAGCAGCGACTTGCCAATCTCGTGGCCCTGCGCCTTGAGGAAGGTGTAGGCCATGCCGCCGCCGATGATGAGCGTATCCACCTTGGTCATCAAGTGGGTGATGACACCGATCTTGTCGCCGACCTTGGCGCCGCCAAGAATTGCGACGAACGGCTTCTGCGGGTGAGACAAAGCCTTGCCCAGGTATTCCAGTTCCTTTTCCATCAGCAATCCGGCGGCCTTCTTCTCCACAAAATGGGTGATGCCTTCGGTGGAAGCATGGGCACGATGCGCCGACCCGAAGGCATCGTTGACGTAGAAGTCGCAGAGCTTTCCAAGATGCCGGGCAAACTCGGGGTTGTTGGCTTCTTCCTCCGAGTGAAAGCGCAAATTCTCCAGCAGCAGGGACTGTCCGCGCTCCAGCTTCTCAGCCATCTCTTCCGCCTGCACGCCAATACAGTCAGGAGAAAAGCCGACGTTCTCTCCGCGGCGCAACACGTCGTCGATCAAAATGCGCAGTCGCTCGGCTACCGGCTTCAGGCTCATCTTGGGATTGGGCTTGCCTTTGGGACGTCCGAGGTGGGAGGCCAATATCAGACGAGCACCATGGCGCAGGGCGTACTCGATGGTGGGCAGCGTCTCGCGGATGCGGGTGTCATCCATGACGCGGCCGTCATCGAGCGGGACATTGAAGTCAACCCGCATAAAGACGCGTTTATTGTTCAGCGGAAGATCGCGAATAGATAATTTCGACATAGCTTGCACCAGTAGTCAGTTGTCGGTAGATAACTCAGTTGTCGGTAGTCAGTTGTCGGTAGTCAGTTGTCAGTCGTTAGTAATCAATAGCCAGTTGTCGCGGCATCCGTAACTTTGGCCCCATCGCAAAGGGTGCACTTGTGTGCGCAACGTTTTACGCGATGGATGACGCACTCCTCAACACTGACACTACTGCCTACTGCCTACTGCTTTAGAGCCCCTTCTCGCCGAGGTAATGAATCAGGTCGCGCACACGGCACGAATAGCCCCACTCATTGTCATACCACGAGATGACCTTCACGCAGTTCCCGGCCACGACGCGGGTCATGGGCGCGTCCACGATCGAGGAACGATCGTCGCCACGGTAATCAATCGAGACCAGTTCTGCCGTCTCGTATCCCAGGTAGCCTTTCAGCGGGCCTGCTTCGGAGGCGGCCTTTAGTGCGTTGTTCACCTCTTCAACACTGGTCTTCTTCTCTACGAAAACCACCAGGTCGACCACGGAAACATTAGGCGTCGGCACGCGCATGGCGAAGCCGTCGAGCTTGCCCTTCAAGTCGGGAATCGCCAAATAAACTGCCTTGGCGGCGCCGGTCGAGGTCGGAATCATGGAAAGCGCGGCGGCACGGGCGCGCCGCAGGTCCTTGTGCGGAAAGTCGAGAATGACCTGATCGTTGGTATAGGAATGGATCGTGGTCATGGTGCCGCATACGATCTTGAAGTTGTCGTTGATGACCTTGGCAATGGGTGCGAGGCAGTTGGTAGTACACGAGGCGTTGGAGATCACGTGGTGCTTTGTGGGATCATATTTGTCTTCGTTGACGCCCAAGACGATGGTGATATCTTCGCCGCTTGCCGGCGCTGTGATGATGACTTTCTTCACCGGCCCCCGCAGATGTTGCTTGGCCAGTTCCGCCTTGGTGAACTTGCCGGTGGACTCGATGACCACCTGCGCGCCCACGGATGCCCAATCGAGCTTGGCTGGATCCTTCTCGGCAAAAACGCGAATGCTCTTGCCGTCCACGCTGATGGAGTCGGCGGTGGCCGAGATATCGTTTTTCAAGTTGCCGAGGATGGAGTCGTACTTCAGAAGATGCGCCAGCGTTTTGGGATCGGTAAGATCGTTGACGGCTACGAATTCGAGATTCTTGTCGGTGAGTGCTGTGCGGAGAATATTGCGACCAATGCGCCCAAAACCATTGATGCCTACTTTGATTGCCATTTTGCCTCGCTAAGAAAACGTCAGATTTAAATCCAATAAATGCGAACTGCGCTCCACAACCATTAAGTACGAAAGGGAGCCGAAACCAAAGCCTAGCATCCGGAGGTAGGCGAGGCAATGGCATACGTCAGCGTAATTCCTCCATCGGCATCTTCGTGCCGTTGATAAGCAACAGATTGCTACCAGCTAGGCAGGCGTGTTACAAGTGCAACATGCGCAGATGGATGCGCGACCGCGGTAAGCGGCGCAAATCGCAAGACGATAAGCCAGGGCAGGAGAATCCCGCCCCCCTGCAACCCAAGTTCCCGGAGCCCGCAGCTGCTGACGTTGACGGCAATCGTCAGCCCGATTCCGCGAGCCAGTCCGAATCCCAGCCGGAGGCTCATGTTGCGTCGAACGAGCCGCAGCCAACCGCCCCGACGGGTGGAGGCGAAGAGAGTTCACAGCAATTGCGGCGCGACCGGAACCGCCGCCGTGGACGACGGGGCCGTGGTGGCCGCCCACAGCAGGCCGTGCAGGCTCCTGCCTTGCCTGGCCCGGGTGGCCCGACCGGAGAAGCTGGCGAGGCTGAGGAACCGACAGAGGCTAATGAGCCTGCGGTGGTTGCTCCCGCTGTGCCTCGTCCCCCTGCACCTCATGAGACTAGGAAGTCGAAGGGCGCGGTTGTGCTCTCGATCGGACTGCCGGGATCTGGCAAGAGCACATGGTTTAAACGTCACAACATCCTTCCACTGTCCAGTGACATGGTTCGTATTCTGTTGTTCGACGATGTCACCGAGCAGCGCTATCAGGACCTGGTGTTCTCGACCTTGCGTTCCATGCTGCGCGGGCGGCTTCTGGCCCGGCGTCCCTGGAACTACGTGGACGCCACCAATTTGTCTCCGCACGAGCGCCGCAGTTGGATAAAGCTGGCGCATGACTTCGGCTATGAGGCGCATGCGGTTTTCTTCGATGTGCCGCCCGAGGTTTGCATCGAACGCAATCGCCGTCGGGAACGCAACGTGCCCGAAGACGTTATGCAGCGCATGGCGACCAAGCTGCGTCCCCCAAAGTTCGAAGAGGGCTTTGCCAAGATTACGGTTGTCAGGCTAAAGGGAAAAGGCGAGGGAAGCACTCCACAAGAGGAGCCGCGGCAGGAACTGCCCATCGAGCCCGACGAGGGCGAACCACCGAACTTGGCGGATTCGGAGTATTAGTTCGCGAGAAAGCCGAAAGCAAGGAAGAGCGGACAATAGGCCGCTCTTTTCTTGCCCAGCACGGAATGTGAATTCTCAGTTAATGGCCGAATTCCCGTCACAGCGTCGTAACAATTCCTGTGTTACCATCCGGCGAGCGGCCGCCATCGCCGGCGGCTTGCAGTCGGTTTAATGTCATCTCCCGGGAGGAATCTAGCTATGCAAACGAAGATGGATGCATTGATGACGGCGGGTTGGAACGGACTGATCGCGCTCGGCATATCCGTGCTGGAAGCCCTTGCGCTGTGGATTGTCGGTCGCTGGCTGATCGGTTTTGTTCTTAAGGTCATCGGCCGCGGCATGACCCGTCAGAAAATCGATCCCACGTTGATTCGCTATATCCAGAACGCGGTGGGCGCCATCCTCAACATCGTACTGGTCGTCGCCATTCTCGGCTTCTTCGGCGTTCAAACGACCAGCCTGGCAGCGCTAATCGCCGCGGGCGGTGTGGCCATCGGTCTGGCATGGAGTGGACTGCTAGCCAACTTTGCCGCAGGAGTATTTCTGGTCATCCTGCAGCCGTTTAAGGTTGGTGATTTCGTGACGGCGGGCGGAATCATGGGGACAGTGCATGAGATCGGATTGTTCGTGACCTACATCGACACGCTGGACAACGTGCGGCACATTGTCGGTAACGGCAAAATCTTCGGCGATGTAATTCAGAACTATTCCACCAACGCTTATCGAAGAGTTGACCTGACGGCGCAACTGGCCCATGGAGTCGATGTGCACGTTGCGATGGCGGCCCTCAAGAAGGCCCTGGCTGGCATTCCGAACGTCATGACCAATCCTGCGCCTGACGTCGAAATCCTTACTTTCACACTCGCCGGACCTGTGCTTGCAGTACGTCCCTATTGCAACAACAAAGACTATTGGCAGGTATATTTCGATACGAACCGGCTGATTAAGGAGACCTTTACCACAGCTGGCTTCGAAGTGCCGGAACAGCATTACATGGTGCGTACCGCCGCCGTGGGTATGGCACATTCGGCCTGATCGCGGAGCTCCAAAATCTAACCGTGGATTGACGCGGATGAGCGCAGATCTAACACTTGAGAAGTACTTGAGTTTTATCCATGTTCATCCGTGAACTCCGCGGTTGCTTTTGGTTAACCTGATCCTGAGAAGTAACCGATGGGGGATCGCATAAAGTTGCATTGCCATCGAATCCGGCACACAATAACAAATATTGGTGTCTCGTTGTGTGTGGTGGGGCGAGCAAAAGGGGACCTATGAGACTTCGGTGGACGCTAGCTGGATTGCTCCTCCTAATGACAGGAATTGCTGGTGCACAGGTAAGTGGACACGCGGTTGCCAGCGCGACTGGAGTTGCGAACGCAACCGTGGCAGCCACGGTTAAGAACTCGCCATTTTCAGCAGAGGTGGTTACCCAATATGATCGCACACTCGACAACGCCGGTCATATTCATCGCGAAACCCGAGGCAAGGTCTATCGCGACAGCCAGGGGCGGATGCGCACCGACAGTGGAACTCCGTCTCTTCAATCCGGCGCTGATAAGGTTGAGCACGTCACGATCAACGATCCGGTGCAGAGGGTAATCATCAATCTCAACCCAAAGACGAAAACAGCGACGATTTTTCATCTGGGGCAGGGAATGGGATCGACGGCTCCGATTGCGATGGGGAATGTCGCGGGCTCTCCGGTCAACGTTGCTCCGCTGCAACCAGGGCTTGAAGCCGGCAGAACGGAATATGACTCCGGGCGGCAGCTAACACGTCGAAGATGCCAGCGAGGCTGGGGACACAGCTCCGGTCGAGACCAAAACCGAAGCCCTCGGGAACAGATACATCGAAGGCGTCAACGCCACTGGCACCCGTACAACGCGAATCATTGATGCTGGATCAATGGGTAACGACAAGCCAATCGTCTCTGTCACCGAGACCTGGTTTTCTCCAGAGTTGAAGATGGCAGTGCTGACCGAAACCGATGATGGCCAATCCGGTCATAGCACCATGAAGTTGATCAACATCGTGCGCACGGAACCGGTCGCACAGTTGTTCCAGGTGCCCTCGGACTATACTGTGAAAGATACCCAACCGGTGACGGCAAGCGTGAAACATTAAGGAGCTGGCGGAATACTGGATGTACGAACTGGATTTTTCTCCTCCTGAGGAACTGACCATCTCGTTATGGCGTTCCCTCCTGCTCAATGTTATTGACCGGGTCTCGCCCGAGCGTTTGCCTCCGCTTCAGCTTACCTCCAAGCCGGTGCACGTCGGCATCCTGGTTGGCGACCTGGTCGATCTGCCTTGGTATCGCACGATCTTCAGCAACTTGGCCGATGTAATTTCTCCTGAGATGTTGCCTCCGCTGGAACTGGAATCCCACCCGGTTGATGTCGGTGAGCTCCTGGGAGACGACCTGAGCCGCGGATGGTGGGACACGCTGTTGGCCAGCCTTCGCGATCGGCTTGCGCCGGAGAACCTCCCGCCGCTGGAGCTGACTTCTCAGCCAGTGGCGCTTTTCGGAGTTGAATCGAGCCTTCAGATTCTGGACTGGTCCACGCTGATCAGTACTTCAAAAGTTTTCCTGAAAGATGCGCCCAGGGAAGATGTCCTGATATCGAGGATTGAAGAAGCTGAGCAACCCACGGCTCAGGTGCCCCCCACAGATCCCGTGCTATTCGCGGCCCGAATGCAGTTGGTTCGCGACTTGGGTCGTACTCGCTTCCGGCGAAGAATCTGGATTGGACTGGCGGCTGCGGAAGCTGTTTTCTTGATTGTGGCCATGTTCAAGTTTGTGTAACGGAAGCCATGACGTCTGAGCGGCCTGGCGGGCCGCTTTTTCAATACTGACACTCTGATCGCTATTTCCCGCAATTCGCTTGCGGTGTACCATGGGGTTCCGGTTGGTCACGTCAGACTGGCCGGAGCAGCACCTAAACTCTTTGCAAGCTGAAGGCGGCCCTGTGAATCTCAAAACCAGTACACGGGTAGTGAACGGCATTGTCATAGTGGACATCATCGGTCAGCTACGGCTGGGCGAGGGAACCAATGTGGTTCGTGACCTGGTTCGCGATCTGATGGGCAAGAACTACAAGAGCATATTGCTGAACCTGGCCGACGTGCGCCACATCGACAGCGCCGGCGTAGGGGAGTTGATGAGTTGCTACACCTCGGTGCGCAATCAGGGCGGTCAACTCAAGCTGATGAACCTTAGCAAGAATGTCCACAATCTGCTGCAGATCACCAAGCTCTACACCGTGTTCGACGTCGAAGAAGACGAAGCCAAGGCGATTCAATCGTTCCAGCCGGCGTAATTACAAAACGCCCTCATTCGGAAATATAGAAGGCACCACCCTGCGCCATTGCCTCATCACCAGGAATAGCGAAACTTGGGTCCGGCGGCAGGGACGAATTCGGCGCCCCGTAATCAGACCAGTTGCCGTTATTCCCATCCGCTCCCGCCACGGGTGAAGATTTGGCCGATGGTTCCACCCTCTTGCCAAAGTCGGACGCGAAGGATGGGGCCACCCCAGGATGAAAGCTGGCGATAGTTCAGGCCAGAAAAGCTGGCACCCGCCCGTCGACCGATGCGCAGGCAGGGAATACCCGTTTCGTAATCGACCCCAACTAGCATCCGAGATATGGCAGGGTTTGCACCGGAATCTGGTTGCCAGCGGCGTCAATCTCCTGAAACGTGCTGTCGAAATCCAAGCCCCAGAACCACCACCATGCCTGCCCGGTGTCAGGCGTCATGATGACGACGAACTTGAACGATCCGTCAGAGTCCCAATAAGGCGCAAGCTGTGTCGGCGCGGCATTGTTCTGCGAAAGCAGGTTGCCGACATCCGCGGGCGTCACGCCCCAGTACCACCACCAACCCTGCCCGTTGTCCAGCGCCATGATGACGACGAACTTGAACGATCCGTCAGAGTCCCAGTACGGCGCGAGCTGAACCGGCATAGCGTTGTTCTGCGTCAGCAGGTTGCCGACATCCGCGGGCGTCTGGCCCCAGTACCACCACCAGCCCTGTCCGTTGTCCGGCGCCATGATGACGACGAACTTGAACGATCCGTCAGAGTCCCAGTACGGTGCGAGCTGAACCGGCATGGCGTTGTTCTGCGAAAGCAGGTTGCCGACATCCGCGGGCGTCACGCCCCAGTACCACCACCAGCCCTGCCCGTTGTCCGGCCGCATCAGCACCGACAGTTTGAACGATCCGTCGGTATCCCAATATGGGGCGAGCTGCGTCGGCATCGCGTTGTTCTGGGTGAGAAGATTGCCGACGTCCGTTGGCGTCTGGCCGAAGAACCACCACCAGCCCTGCCCGTTGTCAGGCCCGAGGATAGTCACGAATTTGAGATAGCTGACGGCGTTATTTTGTGAGTCGAACGGCAGCCACGGTGCCGTCGCGGGCGCGCTGAACAAGGCAACGGCGAAGGCCGAGGGATTAGGATCATATGGCTGGGCGGTCGTGCCTGTCAGTGTGTCGTACTGCCCCGGCAGGCTCGGATCGTAGGAAATGCACCAATACTGCACGTCCTGAAACGAAACGTCGAAGCACTGAATCCCAGACGGACCGTTCGTGCCGGTGAACCCGCCTTCCTGCTGTGTCCAAGTCTCGCCCGGTCCGAGCGTGAACACAAACGTAACAATGTGACTGTTCGTGCCGTCGGGCTGTGGAAACGCGATCACCGCCAGGGGCGGCGACCCGCTCAGCGCAGACGGCGATGAGTTCAGGAAGGAATAGCCGTTGTTGACGTAGATCTCGTAGAAGGCGTCGCCGAAGTAGTATCCACTGCGAAGCAGGATTGCCGATTCCTGCTGGTTCGAGGTGTTTTGGAAGGTCCAGTTGATCAAGCCCTGAGACTGGTTCTGCCATGCCCATGAGGCGTTCATCGATGTGCCCCCGATTTCTTGTGGCCCGCTTTCTTGTGGACTGCTTTCTTGTGACCCGCGCTTGGGCCGCCGCCCGTGCCTGCGCTGGAGCGGCTCGCACCCGCTCTAGAGGCCCGATCCGCGCCCGCGCTTGAGCCGCCGCCCGCGCCCGCGCTCGTGCTCGGGCCGCCGCCGGCGCCGCCGCCCGCGCCGGCGCCGGCACCGCTTGCCCCCCCTCTAGAGGCCCGGCCCGCTATCGAACCGCTTGCACCCGCTCTGGAGGCCCCGCCCGCGTTCGTCGACGGCCCAACGCCGGACGGCAACGGCGCTGACCACCGTCGTATTGACGGCCGTGGCAGCCGTGGCATGATTCCCCCGACGACGTGCTTAGGCGGCTGTTTAGGTTGATTGGAATGGCCAAGCTGCTTATGCATAAGACCTCCTCCTGCGTGAACCGAGCCCCTCGAGACAGATATCAGCTGACACGGCAACGATGTCTTGCGGCGATGACCGCCAGATCATCCCAGGTCGGGTTGCTATCCAAACTGGTCGCCCCGACGCTTTAATTTGATAGCTTGGCTTTCGGGTTACCGGTGCTTTATACGTTGCAATTTGCATTCCAGTTGGCTATCTCTTTTTCGCAAGTCAACTTCACTGGAAGCGGTCGCTCGGTCAGGTAGTTACGCCTTTCACACCGACATGAGTGAGCCTCGGGTTATCGGTCGTAGGATAGCTGCAGCTATCTCTTCGGATAGTTCACTGTATCCGATCGGTTAGCCACACCGCGTGCGACGAACCTCGATGACTGGCGCAACGATGAAACCTCGCTAAATGAGTCGAGCGGATCGGGATTTGAGAGGGAGCGGATGGGAATAACGCCCCGGGTGAAGATTCGCCAACCGTTCCCACCCTCTCGCTAAGTCGGGCGAGAAGGGCGGCCCCGCAATTTTCTTGAGATGAATGATGAATAAGGTGAAGTTGCGCTCAGGCGACAAGGTGTCCGCGGAGGAATAAAGAGTCGAACCACTAGGACCTAGCCCCTTACCAGCTATCCAACCGCTTCCTGCCGACACGCCGCTTCAATTTCATCCTGAATTTGCCGTGCAGCCTTGGCCGGGTCGGGAGCTTCCAGGATCGGCCGACCGACCACCAGGTAGGTGGCACCAGCCCGAATGGCATCCTTCGGAGTGACCACGCGTGCCTGATCTCCGGCAGCGGTTCCAGCGGGACGCACTCCCGGAGTCACGATCGCGAAGCCCTCGCCCAGCGCCTTGCGCAGCTCGCGAGCTTCATGCGCGGAAGCGACCAATCCCCCGCAGCCAGCCGCGCGAGCTAGCGCTCCCAAGCGAAGCACTCCGCTGAGTACATTTCCAGCTATGCCCACTTCCTCCAGGTCAGAATCCGACAGGCTTGTCAGCAGAGTCACTCCGAGTACCATTGGCTTTGAGGGAGACTGGCTGGCCGCCTCTACAGCAGCCCTCAGCATGGCGCTGCCGCCCGAGGCGTGGACGGTAAGCATGCTCACGCCCAACTCAGCAGCCGACCTGACGGCTGCGGCTACGGTATTGGGGATGTCGTGATATTTCAGATCGAGAAACACCTTCCGGCCCGAGGAGACCAGATCGCGGACGACCTGTGGCCCCTCGGCCGTGAAGAGTTGTTTCCCGATTTTGTAGGTGGTTGCGGCGTCGCCAATCGCCTGGACGACTTGGCGGGCTTGCGTGGCGCCCGGGACATCGAGCGCCACTATGAGCCGATCTTTGTCCTTCATCGGCTTCATTTTATCGCATTAAGACAGGATTACTGTGGGCCTTCATTCTCGGCTATGACTGGAGTCTGAACGACGTCCAGCTGGACTGGATCCACGCCATCGTGGCCCATGCCGAGCATTTTGGCCGCACTATAGGACAGGTCTATGATCCGGCTTCGCTTCACCGGTCCGCGATCATTGATGCGGACGACGACCGACCGGTCATTTTTCAAGTTTGTAACCTTGATCCAGGAACCCAGCGGCAAGGTTCGATGCGCCGCCGTAAATTGATACATGTCATACGGCTCGCCGCTGGCAGTCTGCTTATGCTGAAAGATGCGGCCGTACCAAGAAGCCTTTCCAACCTGAAACTTCCGGGTCTTGACTGGCTTCACTGTATCCGTGTCCTGAATCTGTCCTGGGGCCCTTTCCTGCTTCGAATCCGGTGTGCTATTACCGGGTGCCGCGCCTAGTGCGGTGGCAAAAACCATGGTCACCGCGACCTGGCTAAGTACTCGTAACATTAAACACCTCTCATCGTTAAGTTGGTTCCTCCTGACAGTTCCTTAAGTCTATCCAGCACAAGAAGTAACAGTCAACCCGACTAAGGTCGTAGTGTGATCGTTGTCCTTGCGTCCCGCCAGGTTTCATGCTAGGCGGCGTTCCCCGGTCGCGGTAGGCCCCTCGCAGGCAAGACGGCGATATACAGGCTTCGATCTGTCAGGTAAAACCTGAATTTTGACGGGGGCGCTTTGCAATAAGATGGGCAGGCAGTAGCCGGGGTTGGACGGCGGCAGATCATTTAAGTAGTTTATTTACAGTGTATTAAGAGATGATACGCGAGAATTGTAAAAGCTCTCCGCGTCCACCAATCCCGCTGGCTCCCTTCGTACTCTTTACCGCGGCTATCCCCGGATCGAGATATTGCGCTAGAGTCGTCCGATGAGCCAGCCGCCGGTCATCTTAAGCATTGCGGGTTACGACCCCTCTTCTGGGGCTGGAATCACGGCTGATATAAAAACTGCGGCTGCCCAAAATTGCTACGCCGTTACCTGTATTACCGCCTTGACGGTCCAGTCCACCCGAGGAGTCTCTGGAATTCAGCCGCTGGCTCCCGATCTGGTGGCCCGAACGCTGGCGATCCTGGCCGACGACATGGACATCGCCGCAGTCCGGGTGGGGATGCTGGGATCGGGGGCAATCGTGGCCGCCGTAGCCGACTTCCTGGAGGAGCGGCGGCTGCCCAACGTCGTTCTAGACCCGGTCATTCGGTCGTCGTCAGGCGCCAGTTTGCTCGATGCCGCCGGTCAAGCGGTCTTGATCGAGAGGCTGCTGCCATTGTGCGATGTTATTACTCCCAATATTGATGAGGCGGCAATGCTGGCCGGAGTCGAGCCACTAGCCACCAATATCCCATGGGAAGAAGCGCTTCCGCAGCTTCAGGTGATGGCCCGAAGGCTTCGCGACCGCGGCAGCCGGGCAGTGATCATCACGGGCGGGCACCTACGGCCTGCTAATGACTACCTTCTATACGGGAAAGAAGGGTCGGTCATGGAGGAGGTTTTTCTCGGAGAACACGTGGAGTCCCGGTCAACTCACGGGACAGGATGCGCCTTCGCGACGGCTATAGCCTGCCAATTGGCACGAGGCGGCACCCTGCCGGAAGCCATCCGGGCCGCGAAGGAATACGTTCGGAGAGCAATCGAGGCCGCCTACCCGCTGGGGCGTGGAATCGGGCCGATCAATCACGGGGTGTGAATTTCGCTGCTCGCCCTTCGCTATTCGCCTTTCGCTATTGGCTGAATCACATCTCTTGGCTACGACTTCCTATATGGGGCTATATGTGGCTCATCCGCCCAATCGCGACTAGTCTTTAGCGAATAGCCAATAGCGAAAAGCGAATAGCGAATAGCACCCTACTGCGGCGGTTGCGGCGGCTGGCTCGCCGGAGGCTGCTGGTCATCCGGCAGGGGCATTAGCAATCCGCCTGACGGATTCGCCACCTGCGGCGGCGCCTGCTGTTGCGTCTCCGGCGGCCTGTTCACAGCCGGAGGAGGTTGCTGCTGCGACTCGGGTGGCCGGTGGACTACAGGAGGCGGCTGGCCACCGTCGCTAGGCTGCTGGTTGTCAGGTAGCGGTTGTAGCAACTGGTTATCGCTCGGAGGGGCGGAGACCGTCGGCTCGGGTTGCGGAGGTTTGGGTGGCGTTGCCGGTTCAGCGACGGGCTGGTTGTTGCGATACCGCAAGACTACCGGCCCTCCCTCGGCACGACGGAGTGCCGCGGCTTCTTCCGTCGCCTTAATGACGGCGTCGTCGCTGTCGCCTGCTACCGCCGCCAGCTTCATGCCCTCAACATCCTTGCGACTGGCGTAGGCCACTTTCCTACTTGATTGATCGGCTTCGCGGGCCTTCGCGTAGTAATAGTCCGCGGTTTCGCGGTCGCCGTCCATTTCCGCGAGGTAACCCATATTGTTCAGAGCGAATGCGTTCTTGGGATCGAGGTTATAGGCTTGCTCGAAATACTGCCTTGCCAGCTTGTAATCGTTGCGGTTGATGGCGGCAACACCACGAGTGTTAAGCCGCGCAATCTGGGCCGCGACGTCCTGTTCGCGCTCCATCAGGTTCTTTACCTTGGCGGCGTTCTGCGCAGAGATTTCGCTGATGCCCTTACCGCGCCAAGACGGGTGCATGGTCACTACGATTGGAGTATTCGAGTGCTGGCTGGCGGCCTGCATGTAGTATTTGTAGGCTTCCTCCAGTTCACCCTCCTCCTCCTTGGCGTAGCCGAGATTGTTTTGCGTGAACGGGTTCGCCGGATCCAGTTTCAGGGCCTTCTCCAGAGCCAAGTCGGCCTCGGGAGCACGGCCTTTCTGGAGCAAGCCGATGGCATAAACATTGATGCGATTGATCTGCATCTTAGCGTCGGCCGCCTCACCGGCAACCTTATCGACCGGTTGCCCGACCGCCGCGCGGTCGGTGGACTTGTACACCACCGCATCGGAGGCCTGATCTTGGGCGAGGGCGTAGTAACGCTGGGCGCGATCGACTTGACCTTCCAGCTCTGCGATGTATCCCAGATTGTTCAGCGTGAACGGATCGTTGGGGTCGATGAGGTATGCCTTATAGAACAAGGCTTTCGCCCGCTTGTAGGCGTGCTTTTCGACCGCCTTTACGCCTTCCTGATTCAACTTCTGGACCGGCGTCGGTTTTGTGCGCTTGGGGATGCTGATCCGCACATCGCCCGCAACAGCGGTGAGCTGAAAGCGCCGAGAAGAACCACAATGCCAATCCAGTGTCGGCGCGGCTTGACAGGGAACATTAAAGCCTCCGGGACATGCGTTGCCTGCCATCCAACCAAGAAGACAGGCACGGCCTCGCAAGTTGTTAGATGGGATCTAAGGTGTTTTTGTTGGCAGTTATCCGTCAGTCGCTCCGATTTTCTGTTTCTATGTCGCCCGACTGAACGCCGCCGCGCCAAATTGCATCCAACTTCGTCGAGAGGGAAGCTTTCTTGGGGCGCCAGGGCCGCCTCCCTGAGCAGAAATCAAGACTTCGAGCCGGAACTCATGACATCAACGGTCCTCAAAACAGTCCTCGGAATTCTCTCCCTGGCGTTGCTGGTTATCGTCATAGGGGTTGCGCAAAGTGCGGCACAGCAGAACACGGGAGCTGTCAGCGGAAATGCGGGGCAGGCGTCGCAGCCTGCGAACGTCAGCGGCGGGTCGGCCAATGCGCTGGCTGATACCAAGACCTCAACCAATCCCGGCTCGACGGCAACCTCGAAGTCCGGTACCCGCTCGGCCGTGAACGACAACGACGACAATCCCTATGACCCCGTAATGGAGCCACCGCCGCTGCCGAAGGGCAAGCCAACGTTGATAGGCGGTATAGCCACCCATGTCGATCAGGTGCGCTACCGCTTAACCATCGCTCCGTTCGGTGGAGGAGCGAAGGTGAAGCTGTTTATGGACGAACGCTCCCATATTTTCCGTGACGGTACGGAAACCACGGTGCTGGCCATCCATAAGGGTGATCGTGTCTATGCCGACACCATGCTCGACGGCAGCAAGGTCTTCGCCAAGAATGTTCGCGTGATTACAGATCCTGGAATCGCGGAGGTGCGGGGACAAGTGGTGTCTACCGATGCCCAGAAGGGGACTATTCGGGTGCAGGACCAATTGTCTGCGAGGCCGGTCTCGTTCAGAGTGAGTCCCGCCACCAAATACAGCTCATTCAAGGGCAATGCAGGTTCAGGGGATGTGCAGCCGGGCGCGCTGGTGGACGTACAGTTTTCTGCTGACCGATCGAACCGCGATGTCGCACAGGAGATCGTCGTTCTGGCTAAGCCTGGCGATGACTACATCTTCTCCGGCGTCGTGACCAACCTCGACATGCGCTACTGACACGCTGGCACTGGAAAATTCCAGCGATCAAGAGACGTACGAACTCCACTTCAACCCGGCCGCAATGGAAGATTCTCGCCAGCTGAAGGTCGGGTCTGAAGTTACCGCGCACGCCGTCTTTGATGGGAAGGAATACAGAGCGAGCAACCTGCGCATCGAGAAAGCCAACTCCGAAGATCAAGATAAGGAAGGCCAAGCCAAGGTGCAATAAAGCGCTCTGCCTTACTTCTTCTTTAGCAGAATGCCCGCCAGCATTGCCGCTGCTGCCCCCAACAGCCATTCGACGCGCCAAAACTGCAGCGCCTGCCATTGCACGAGGCTTTCCGGCCTGTACAGGATGCCTATGCTGAGGGTAACGACCAGGCAGGCTATGCCCGCGAGAAAGAACAGCAGGGACAAGACAGAAAGACCCAAGCGCTGGCGAATCACAGCCAGATCAAAAAAGTCCGCGAAGGTCATCGGGACTGGGGGGCGCGACCGGCGGACGGTAGCGTTCGCTGCCGCACAGGTGGCAAAATCGTGCCCCAGTCGAGTATCCCGTGCCGCAATCAGCGCAGAGGTCATTTGCAAGAATGGGGCGAGCGATGCGGGCGGTAGCGGGATCGGCCGGGCGCCAGTATTCCTGACTCGCGCTGCGGGCCAACCGTGGCATGGAGGGTAGTCTCCTTGCGCTTATCCTCGCAAGCGACCATCCAAAGTTCAGGCTTTTCCTAAGTAAAAGTATCTTTGGGAGTTGAGGACTCGCCCCTGTGCGGGAAGTCGGCTGGAGCGCGCGCACCTCGGGCAGGATTTACCACCAAGGATGAAAGAATTGCCAAACCATGGGGTACTGATTCACCTCCGCTTAGGCATTCTCAGGACTCGGCCCGTCGGCGGGGATAGACTGACATTTTTGTTCCAGAAGCTCAGCAGCAGCAGGTCGTTCGAGGTGAATTCAATGGATTCCGGACGCGTATTGCCCTGGGTAAAGATGTGCTGATCCAGAATCTCGTGCAGATAAGCGATGGTGATGCCTAAGGAGGCGGCAGCTTCCGCCTCGCTGTACGTTTCTGTGGAGTGGCGGTTCGGGTTTGTCATGTGGCGCGACCAGAAGTACCTAAACATTTGTAGCTCTTTTTGAGCAGATGGCATATCAGGTAAACTTCTCAGTAAGCACTGTTGATGAAACCTTACCGACTGTACTTTTGCTCCCTAGCACTCTGCTGCTTCGCCGTAGCAAGCAGTTGCTTGTCCCAAGCCGCGCAAGCGCCAGTCCCCACCCGCTCCGACAACGACCCGGCTACTCGAAAAGGTTTCGATTACTTCTACAACCTGGAATATGACAAGGCGCTCCGTGAGTTCGAGTCCACGCAGCAAGCTCCATCCCGACGACCCATTCGCGGTCAACCACGTACTGTCCACCGTGATTTTCAGGGAGTTGTACCGTATTGGGGCGCTCGACACCGAGGCCTATGCCGCCGACAGTTTTCTCACCAAGAAGCATCCGGAGCCGCTCGATCCCAAGGTGCACGATCGGGTTAAGCAGTTAAGCGACCAGTCGCTGGCGCTATCGCAAGCCGAGCTCGACAAGGACCCCAACAATGTCGACGCCTTGTATGCCAGGGGTATCACGCGAGGGCTGCGCGCCACCTACATGGGCATGGGCGAAAAGGCCTGGTTCGCTGCCCTGCGCAGTGCCGTGGGCGCACGCCACGATCACGAGCGGGTCCTGGAGTTGGATCCGAAATACGTGGATGCCAAGCTCCTGGTAGGCACTGACCTTTACATCATTGGCAGCCTTAGTTGGCCGGCTAAGGTGGCGGCGTCCGTGGTGGGTATCAGTGGCAACAAGCAAAAGGGTCTGGACTACTTGCGCGAAGTGGTCGCCGGAGCCCACAGTGAAGTGGCCAGCGATGGCAAGATCGTGCTGGCATTGTTCCTTCGCCGCGAAGAGAAATATAACGAAGCCCTAAAGGTCGTCAGCGGAATGCAGACGGATTTCCCACGAAACTTTCTGGTGGCGGCTGAGTATGCCCACCTGATGAATGCGGCCGGGCACGGCCAGGAGGCGATTGCCGCCTATCGCAAGGTTTTGGCAGGCTGTCGCAATAATGCTTATTCGGGATGCCGTATCGAGGTACCGGCTTATGGATTAGGCGAAGCCCTCCGCGGCCAGCGCCAGTATCAGGAAGCCGCCGAGGCGTACGATCTGGCCTCCACCCATGGGAATGATCCCGAGCTTCGTCAAAGGGCGACGTTGGCTGCCGGACAGATGTATGATGTGCTGCAAAAGCGCGACGCTGCGCTGGAAAAATACCGGACGGTGATTGCCGAAGACTCAGGTTCCGGCGCCGCTGACTTGGCCCGCCGCTATATGAAACAGGCCTATAAGAGTCCCTAATTCCCTTGTTCTAAGGTAGATTGGCACACTTGGGAACCTTCCCTTTATGCTATTCGTATTACTTGTGTAGGGAGGCTGTATGTACTGCAACTATTGCGGAAAAGCGATCCAGGACGATGCCAACCTTTGCCCTTATTGCGGGCGCCGCATCGGCGCAGTGGCGGGTCGCAGCAAGCTCATGCGCTCGCGGACCAACCGCAAGATTGCCGGCGTGTGCGCAGGCTTTGCCGAGTACTTCGATCTCGACGTGACCGTCGTTCGCGTGGTCTGGCTGATTGTCGCGCTATTCGGCGGTGGCGGCGTACTGGCCTACATCATCGCGTGGATCGTGATGCCCGAGGAGCCGGAATACGCAGCCGTCGCTCCACCCGCGACCAACGTACAGCCGTATCAGGGGTCGTGAGTCCCGCTGCGATTGCTGGCAGAGGGTATCCTGCGGATTCCGTAAGAGTCCGCCATGCGGACTTGTGCGGCGCTCGGGATGACGCAAGCACTCTGCCAACTGCTAGTTGCTAGCTGCTAGTTGCTAGCTGCTAATTGCCCCTGCTAATTGCCTCTTCCCATGCCCACCTTCCGCACCGGCGACGCGAGTCTCTTCTACGAAATCGCTGGCGCCGGTCCCAACGTCGTCTTACTGCACCCGTTTCCTCTGAACCATCACTTCTGGGAGGGAGTCATTCCGGAACTCACCACGCGATACCGGCTGATCCTTCCCGACCTGCGCGCGCATGGCGAATCCGAACAAGGCGTAGGGCCGGTCACCATGCAAAAGCTTGCTGACGACCTGGCCGGACTATGTCGCCAAGAACGGATCAGCAAGGCTTTCTTTGTTGGAGTGTCTATCGGCGGCTATCTTCTCTTCGAGTTCTGGCGGCGATACCGCGACCATGTTGCAGCGCTCGTACTCGCAAATACTCGCCCCGGAGCCGAGACACCCGAGAGTAAGGCAGACCGCTTGCAGCTTGCCGACCGGGTGCTGCGCGAAGGCACGGTCGGGTTCATCGAGGAAATGCTGTCGAAGCTGCTGTCGCAGACCACCCACACCAACCGTCCGGACCTCGTCAGCCTCGCCCGCAAGATGATGCAAAGCATGTCCGCCGAAGACATCGCCGGCGTACAGCGCGGCATGGCCGAGCGGCCCGATTCAGTCGCGACGCTGTCGACGATCAACGTACCCACACTGCTCATCGCAGGCAACGAAGACAGCATTCCGCTCAGCGAATTCGAGCTGATGCGGCAGCAGATTCGAGGAAGCCGCTTGCAGGTCATCACTCAAGCGGGCCACTACGCCGCTCGGGAGAAGCCCGGTGAGTTCGGCGCGCAGCTGCGGACATTCTTCGACGAGGTACTGCAGCGCTAGCCTTTTAACGTGAAGCTATCTCATAAATCCGTTTTGAAGGGGCACGGCTTCAGCCGTGCCGTAAACGGCTCTTTTAGGACTGGGCTTTATAGCCCCTGAGGCCCACATTTGGACCGCATCGGCATTCATGAGATGGCCTTTCCTCATCTCTTGTGATGTCTGTCACCATCTCCGCTTCGGCCCTTCGGTAGAATGGATTCGCCATGCTGGATGCCTTTCTTGTACCGGAAAAGACCGTAATCACCGCTAAGGGTGACAGCGACGCGCTGGATATCAGTGGCGTCGCCAACCCCGTTTTCCTTGTGACTCTTTCCGTCAACGAAGTAGTTGAACAGGAATCAATCGAGATCACCGTATTCACTTCTACTGACGGCACGACCTGGGAAGCGAAACCAGTAGCAACCTTGACACAGAAGTTTTACCCGGGTGATTATCCGTTGCTGGTGGACTTGACGGCTGCTCCGAACGCAAAAGTTGTTCGCGCGCACTGGGACGTCAATCGCTGGGGACGTGGACCGACGACACCCAGGTTTGTGTGTGGCGTTCGTATCCGCGAAGTGAGTCCGGAAGCCCTGCAGGAAGCCAAGGCTGAGGCTAGCACTCGGCGATAACCAGCTAAGCAACATGCCACGCTTTACGCGCAGCCTCGTTTGCCTGCGCCGCGAGACGTTACCGCGGTTTAGCCGTCATCGCTACTTCCGCAGCGACAGCTTACAAATTATTTTTCTGTCAAGCAGCAACGTGGAGAACAACGACTTGCCTTCCAACGAACCCATGCCAGACACAAGCTCAGTCACCATATATCCCGCGCGCAATATTCTCGGAAGCGTCGGTGTCCCCGGCGACAAGTCCATATCTCACCGCTACGCCATGCTGGCTGCTGTAGCCGCTGGCCGTTCACGGTTTCAGAATTTCTCGCCCGGCGCTGATTGCGCCAGCACGTTGGGATGCGTCCGCGCCCTAGGATGCGCCGTAGAGCGTGACGAAGAAGGAGCGGTGGTGATTGATGGCCTTGGCCCGCAACTGCGAGCTCCGGAGGCGCCCTTGGATTGCGGCAATTCCGGCTCGACGATGCGAATGTTGTCGGGTATTCTCGCCGGCCAACCATTCAGTACGGAACTCATTGGAGACGAGTCACTTTCGCGCCGCCCCATGCGGCGCATTATTGAACCCTTGACGAAGATGGGCGCGCAGATCCAGTCGAGTGAAGGCGGCTGCGCGCCGCTGCGCATCACCGGCGCCCCGCTGCACGGTATCGAGTATCTGGTTCCCGTCGCCAGCGCTCAGGTCAAGACGTCATTGTTGTTTGCAGGACTGCTCGCGGAGGGCCACACCACAGTGACCGAACCGGTGCGGACCCGCGATCACGGAGAACTCGCGCTTCGCGCCTTCGGAGCAAAAGTTGACCGGCTGCGAAATACAGTGACGATAGAGGGCGGTCAAGCGCTGCATCCGTTGGAGGCCTATATTCCTGGCGACAGCTCTTCTGCTGCCTTTTTTCTGTGTGCTGCCGCTGTCTTCCCTGAATCCAACCTGGTGATCGACGGCGTGCTGTTGAATCCCACTCGCTCTGCTTTGCTCGATGTGTTGACCGCGATGGGCAGCCGCATCGCGATGGTGCGCGTGGAAGAGCAACATGGAGAGCTGTTGGGCACCATAACGCTGACTCCAGGAGTAGCCAAACCGGTGGTGATTGCTGGAGCACAAACGGCGCTGCTGATTGACGAGTTACCAGTGTTGGCGGCCATAGCTCCCTACACGGCGGGTTTGGAGGTCCGGGATGCGGGCGAGTTGCGAGTTAAGGAGTCTGACCGCTTAAGTGCGGTCACTCAGAACCTGCGGGCAATGGGTGCGCAGGTCGAACAAACCCAGGATGGATGGCTCATTCCCGGCGGTCAGCGACTGCATGGTGCGGAGGTTGAGTCCTTCGGCGACCATCGCATCGCCATGGCGTTCGCTATCGCGGCGCTCCGGGCGCAAGGAGAAAGCCTTATCCGCAATTCGGAATGTGTCGCAATTTCTTACCCGAGCTTCTTTGCCGATCTGGACCGGCTCCTGGAAAGGTAAGTCGCTGAGGCCTCATCCTGCCGCGACAGGTGTCGCCACACGCTTGGGAAGCAATTCGCCAATACGGCGGATCTGCGCGCCAACTCCCCGCAGCTTTTCTTCGATTCGCTCGTAGCCGCGGTCGATGTGGTAAACGCGGTCGATGATAGTTTCGCCCTCGGCGACGAGCGCCGCCAACACGAGCGATGCAGAAGCGCGCAGATCGCTGGCCTGCACGGCTGCGCCGCTAAGCGGTGTCCGGCCTCGGACCACGGCTCGAGTTCCTTCGATTCTGATGTTGGCTCCCATGCGCACCAATTCCTGGGCATGCATGAAGCGGTTCTCAAAAATGTTTTCAGTGACGATGCTGACCCCCTCGGCCTGGGTCGCAAGCGCCATAAACTGTGCCTGCATGTCGGTCGGGAAGCCGGGATATTCTTCGGTGAGCAAGTCTGCCGCCTTCAACGGGCCATCGCCCACCACACGGACGGAGTCACCGTTTGTTTGTACTTGCACTCCGCACTCCTCCAGCTTCTGGAGCAGCGCGCCGAGATGATGAGGATCGCAAGTGGAGACCAGCAAGTCACCTCCCGTCAATGCGGCCGCCACAATGTAGGTGCCCGCTTCAATTCGATCAGGAATGATCCGATGGCGGGCGCCATGCAACTTCTCCACGCCACGGACGCGAATGGTGTGCGTGCCCGCACCGTCGATCTGTGCGCCCATCTTATTGAGCAGTGTCGCCAGATCCAGCACCTCCGGCTCGCGGGCACAATTCTCCAGCACAGTTTCGCCTTCGGCCAACGCGGCCGCCATCATCAGATCTTCAGTTCCCGTCACCGTAATTTTTTCGAAGACGACGCGCGTGCCCTTCAAGCGCCGCGCCTGAGCTTCGATGTAGCCATGTTCCTGCGAAATCTTTGCCCCAAGTTTCTCCAGCCCCTTGAGATGCAGGTCAATCGGGCGCGCGCCGATGGCACATCCGCCCGGTAGAGATACTCTCGCGTGTTTCATGCGGGCGAGCAACGGTCCCAGCACCAGAGTAGACGCGCGCATGGTTTTGACCAGTTCGTAGGAAGCCTCGGGATTCACCAGGTTGCGGCAGCAAATGGTGGTGCGGTGCTGGGCGCGGCCGTACCCTAGTTCCACTTCAGCGCCCATTGCTGCCAGCAGGTTGCGCTCAGTCTCGATATCGCGCACTTGCGGAACGTTCTCCAGGATGACGGGTTCTTCTGTAAGCAGTGCCGCGGCCATTGCCGGGAGCGCGGCATTCTTGGCGCCGCTGATGCGGACCGTGCCCAACAGCGGATTTCCGCCGCGAATGACAAACTTGTCCATGTAGGGATGTCCTAAACTTACGCTGCGAACGCCAAATTTATGAATCACAGCGCAGACCTCATTTTACGAGGAATGGGGGCCGGAGTCCCACAGAACTTGTAGTGACAATTACAGAGGCGAACCTTGATTCCAAAAAAGCCTACGATTTTAGCAGCATCGAAAGCGGTCCCTGCTCGCACAAGTAAGATGCTCCGCTCTGATCTTGGGAACTCTACTCTTCTGTCTGCTGATGAGCAATAGGGGCCCCGCAAATAGGTCGCGTTCAAGCGGCAGATTTTTCGCCAAGCGGGAAAGAGGCACGCGGAGTACCTCTGGCGTCTCATTTGACTTCCAAGGCCATCGCACGAATCGAACATTCACCTCTGCGGTTAATTCTTTTTTAACCGTATATTCACTCCCATTTGATCTCGACAGAGTATCAACGCACACGAGTCCATTATGCGGACTGGAAAGGTGAGGAGAAATATGCGTCGATTTCTCGCAGCTACGTTAACGGCGGCAATGGTTCTTGGACCATTGGTAAACGCCTACGCGGCTCCGGCAGCCCCGCAAGGCACCCATGCCGGGATTAGCCAGACGGCCACACCCATCACACATCTGGTGATTATCTTTCAGGAAAACGTTTCCTTTGACCATTATTTTGGAACGTATCCCAACGCCGAGAATCCTTCGGGTGGGGGAAGTTCCGTTGTACCGGAACCCAAGTTCTTTCCTGCGCCGGGCACACCGACCGTCAACGGCTTCAACCCCGCGCTCTTGAACAATAATCCCAACCTCAATCCCGCCAATGGCGCCGGAGCCACAAACCCCTTCCGCCTGGATCGCTCACAAGCTTGGACTGCCGATCAGGACCATGATTACGGACCGGAGCAAGCGGCTTTCGATGGCGGCTTGATGGACCTGTTTCCGCTTAATGTAGGAACGCCCGGACCTCCGCCTTACACTGGGCCGCCGGTCGTTCGCACTACCGGACTGGTATTGGGCTATTACGACGGCAACACCACGACGGCTCTGTGGAATTATGCCCAGTTCTACTCGCTGAACGACAACTTCTACGGGACGACATTTGGGCCTTCAACCCCTGGAGCGTTGAATGTAGTCTCGGGGCAGACCGATGGAGTGATCCAGAACATCAACTCCGACTATGCGGTGGTTCCCGATGGCAATGGCGGATACTCGCTGGTCAGCGACAGCGACCCGGTAGGCGATGTGTGCTCGGGAAGTTCGCAGGTGCAGATGGGCGGCCAAAACATTGGCGACCTGCTGACCGCCGCTGGTGTGACCTGGGGATTTTTCGAGGGTGGGTTTGATCTCACGATCACCAATCCAAACGGAACCACGGGATGCCATCGGTCTCACGCCTCGGCCTACATCGGGACGCCAAAAGCCGATTACATTCCGCACCATCAACCGTTTCAGTATTACGTTTCTACCCAAAACTTGCAGCACACGCGACCCACGTCACTTTCCACGATTGGGCACAATGGCGACGCCGGTAATCACCAGTACGACATCCACGACTTTTTCGATGCTGTGAATGCCGGAAACTTCCCGGCTGTTAGCTATCTGAAAGCACCGGGATATCAGGATGGACATGCCGGTTACTCGACGCCGCTCGATGAACAGAACTTTATCGTTCAGGTGATCAACTTTCTTCAGCAGCGGCCGGAATGGGCGAACACCGCGGTGGCCATCACCTGGGATGACTCCGACGGCTGGTACGACCATCAACTCGGACAGATCGTGAATCAGTCGCAGACCTCGCAGGATGCGCTCAACGGACCGGGTTTTTGCGGCCATGCTCTGCCGGTGCTGGCCGGAATCAACGGACCGCGCGCCCAAGGCCGCTGCGGCTATGGTCCACGCATTCCTCTGCTGGTTATCTCCGCCTTCGCACGCCAGAACTTCGTCGATCACACCATGACCGATCAAAGCTCTATCGTGCGCTTCATCGAAGACAATTGGCTTGGTGGCCAGCGGATACTGGGCTCCTTTGATGCGATTGCGGGACCACTTAACAACATGTTCGACTTCAACCAGAGTGGAAGTGATCGCCTGATCCTCGACCCGCAGACGGGCGAGGTAAAACTCGCCGATCGCACGGCGAAACAGCAGAGAAAGTAATAGGGAATTGCTCAGGGCGGACTTGTCGCCTTGAGGGATTATCCAACAAAGCAACGGCAGGCAGTGTACGTAATTTTCAATGTACATGCACCTGCCGTTTTGTTTTGTACAATGTCCCATCGCGGGTGGATGCACTCGCCAACGGACCTCCTCATGATCATTGCCCGACATCCGCAACGAATTTCCCGCGCTGCAGCAGCAGACATTCCTCGACTCTGCCTGTGTAAGCCTGGCTCCGCAACGCGCGGTAGAAAAGTTGCGCCGTTTCCTCGACATGGCCGCGTACTGCCCGTCAGGATCCTCGACCCAGCATCATCTCGATATGGACGCCATGCGCAGCCAGGCGCGCCCGCAGATCGCAAAGCTCATCAACGCGGACGAAGACGACATAGCCTTGGTTGAGAGCACCACGCATGGCTTGAGTCTGGTGGCGAATGCGATCCCTCTCGAACACGGAGATCGCGTAATCATTTGTGATCTCGAGTTCCTTGAAGTTGCGGTGCCGTGGATGCAGAAGCGGGAGGAACTTGGCATCGAAATCGACACCGTCCGCAACCGCGAAGGACAGATATTGATCGACGACATCGAGGCCGCGATCGGCAACCGCACCAAAGTAGTCGCGATCAGCTCCGTACAGTGGAGCAATGGTTTTAGGTGCGATCTCGAAACCCTGGCTCAACTATGCCGTGAGCGCGAGGTCTTTCTTATTGTGGACGCAGTCCAGCAAATCGGCGCGATTCCACTCGACGTGCGGAAAACTCCGGTGGACGCCATCGCCTGCGGCGGCCATAAGTGGCTGATGGCGCCGTTTGGTTGCGGTTTCCTTTACCTCAGCAAGGAGTTTCGCGCGAAGGTGAAGGCGCCGACTGCCGGGTATCTGTCCGTCACCGAACCGGAAGGTGGATGGGGCGAAGTACTTCCAGAACCCTCCGCCGCTCCAGTGCGTCACTACGAATTTGTCGGGGGTGCGCGCCGTTGGGAGACCGGGGGCACAGCCAATTATCCGGGCGCGATCGGCCTTGCGGAATCGGTGAGGATTGATCAATGAACTGGGTATCACGAACATCGGCGACCACGTATTGTCGCTCACGGACTATCTCATCAGCGGCCTGAAGCAACACGACATTCGCATAGTTACGCCAGAAGACCGGCACTGCCGCTCTGGCATCGTTACCTTTACGCTCGGCGACGTGAAGGAGAATGTCGCCCTGACGAATTTCCTACAGGAGCACAGAGTCCTGGTAGCGGTGCGCTATACCTCTCACGTCGGCGGGGTGCGAGTGGGCTGTCACCTCTTCAACAATCAGGACGATCTCGACCGCCTGCTCGAACTTGTGGGCGTGTACCTCCGTCAACATGCGAAAGCTGCGGTGTAATGACGGACCATCCGGCGAGCACGCCACCGCATCACCGTCATGCGATTAACAACGAGCAAGGGCTAGCCCGCCAACTCAGCGAGCGGCAGCTGAGCATGATTGCCTTAGGTGGCGCAATCGGCACGGGATTGTTCTTGGGCAGCGCACTGGCGGTCCGGACTGCTGGGCCGGGTGTCATTCTGAGCTATCTCTTCGCGGCAGGAATCGCGTTGCTTCTGATGCTCTGTCTCTCGGAGATGGCGGTTGCGCATCCCACGGCAGGATCGTTCGGAATCTACGCCGAGCTTTACGTTTCGCATTGGGCAGGCTTCGTGGTGCGCTATACCTACTGGGCGGCGCAGTCAATCGCCATCGGCGGAGAAGCCGTGGCTGCCGCTATCTACACCCAGTGGTGGTTTCCACAGACGCCTGCGTGGGCGTGGGTCGTTTTCTATTCGGCGGTCCTCATCTTTGTGAACGCGCGCAGCGTCGGCGCATTTGGCGAGTTTGAGTATTGGTTCTCGATCATCAAGGTGAGCGCCATCGTCGTGTTCATCATATTGGGAGCAGCCATTTTGTTCGGCGTGCACCAGCAGCGGCCCATCGGACTGGACAACTTCCGTACGCACGGCGGCTTCCTGCCAAACGGATGGCTCGGCGTGGGGCTTGCCTTAGCTTTCGTGATCTTCAGCTTCATTGGAACGGAGACGGTTGCGGTTGCGGCGGGAGAGGCGAAAGACCCAGAGCGATCGGTGCCGCGTGCCATGCGCACCATGCTGTTCCGGCTGATCATCTTCTACGTCGGCGCGATCTTTATCCTGGTGGGAGTAATTCCATGGACGCAGATCCAGCCGGGGCAGGGAATCACCGTCAGCCCATTTGTGCGCGTCTTTGAGGTGATGAATATCCCCGCGGCAGCGCACATCATCAACTTCGTCGTGCTGACGGCGGCGCTCTCCAGCATGAATTGCAATCTCTACCTGGCTACGCGAATGGTGTTTTCGTTGTCTCGCAGTGGTTATGCGCCCGAAGTGCTGGGCCGGGTGTCGGACAGAGGAACGCCAATTTCCGCATTATTGATGTCGGCTGGTGGCCTGGGCGCTGCCACGCTACTTGCGATCTGGTTTCCTGGATCAGCGTACGTGTACATGTTTGGTGTCGCATTGTTCGGCGGCCTGTTCGTTTGGATGATGATTTTCGTCACCCATCTGAGCTTTCGCAAACAATGGCGCGTGCAGCATGGCCGCCGTTTGCCAGTAGAAATGCCGTTGTTTCCCTTCACCACCATCGCGGGAGGTCTGAGCGTATTAGCAATTTTGATTTCTACTTGGTGGGTCGAAGGAATGCGGGTTACCTTGGAGGCCGGGATCCCCTGGCTGGTGCTGATATCTGTGCTCTACTTCACCATCGGTCGGCAGCGCGAGAGAGCAGCCGCTCGTCGAATGGCGAGACACGCGAAGAAGCAATCGGCGAATGACAGACTACTCGCCAAGGGAAGATGCGCTCCTGAGTTCGACTCAGGTGTACCATATTGGCTTTGTTTGCTGGAGGTACTCGTGCTCGACCGTCGCCGCTTTCTCGCCACCAGCGCGGGGCTCGCTGCCGCCGCGCTTAGTCTTGGCACCGATCTTTTCGCGCAACTCCAGAATGTTCCATCTTCGCTGCCCGATCCGAAACTATTCGCCAGCAATGAGGAGGAATACTGGGCCGAGTTGCGCAAGCAGTTCCTGATCCCTGCGGACGAAATTTATTTGAACAATGGCACCGTAGGTTCCAGCCCCGCTCCGGTGCTTCGGGCGATCTTCGACAGGTACGCCTCGACGGAGAAGCTGGACGAAGTCGATCCCGAGGATTATCCCATTTGGGGCTACGCGGCGTGGAATGAGTTTCGCGATCCGCTGGCGGCGTTCGTGGGCTGCAATCGCGACGAGATCGCTCTGCTGCGCAATGCTACCGAAGCCAACAGCTACATCGCTAATGGCATCGACATGAAGCCCGGTGACGAAGTGCTGATGACCGATCAGGAGCATCCCGGCGGCGAGCAGCCGTGGCAGGTGAAGGCAAAGCGTTACGGCATCGTGGTCAAGAAAGTCGCGTTGCCGATGCCGGTCAAAGACGCGCCTCAAGTTCTCAATCTGTTCAGTGACGCCATCACACCGCGCACGCGGGTCATCTTCTTCAGCCACATCACGACTGTTACCGGCGTGGTATTGCCCGCGAAGGAGCTATGTGCGCTGGCGCGGTCGAAGGGCATTCTCTCGGCAATTGACGGCGCCCACGTGACCGGCATGATGCAGCTTAATATCCGCGACCTCGGCTGCGACATGTACACCTCAAGCCCCCACAAGTGGCTGCAATCGCCCAAGGGGTCAGGTTACCTCTACGTGCGCGACGAGGTTATCGACCGCATGTGGAACACGATCGCGACAGAAGGTTGGGATGAACCGAAGCTGCGGGCCGAGCGCTTCCAGCGAATCGGATCGTCCAACGTACCGTCGCTTTGCGGGCTGCGTGCTTCCATCAAGATGGCAAATGACATTGGCATGGATCGCATTGAGCGGCGCCATCGCGAACTCGGCGACTACATGCTGACGCAGATGCAGAAGCGTGGCGTGGAATCGTGGACATCGCCCGACCCGTCACTGCGTTGCGCCATCGTCACCGTGAATGCTCCTCCGATTGTGCGCACCGACCTGGAGAACTGGCTGTGGACGACGAAGAAGATCCGCCTCCGCGGCGGCTCACAACCCTCGAAGCTGCGACTCTCTACGCCGTATTACGTGCAGAGAAAAGAGATTGATCGCTATCTCGAAGCGTACGACGAGTACAAGCAGGAAAAGAAGATTGCGTAAGAGGGAGTTCGAGTCCTATGTGGGGGACAATCCGCCTACGGCGCGGCCTGATAGTTGCCTTTTCAAGTCGTGACCTCGGCTCGCCACAGCGTGGTAGAGAAAGCGCGTTCCACCAGGCAATTCGGTGCGCGACTCAATCCGGAAATACTGCTGCATGTAAGCCTCAAAGGCCTCCCGGTTGTAGTCGCTGTAGGTGTCGTCCTTGTTGAGCAGTAAACGCTGCACCATGACGTCCTCTTTGCTGATGAACTCGATGACCACCTCGCTGGGTGACTTCCGATAGCCACTCCACGATGGTGGCCAAGGGAACGTTGGCGCTTATCACCAGATGATGGACGAGGGCCAGTGCCAGCGTCAGTTCTGGCTTGCCTCGTTCGATCAGCGATGCGCGTTCGCTCGAAGCCCAACCCTGTGCCGGAGATGGATTGGCCACATTCATCAATAGGGGCAATATGTTGGTTCGGGCCTCTTTGCGTAACTCAGAATAGAGTCGATTGACACTACCCGCATCGGAATCCATTGCGACCACGGTGTCAGCCGCATCGCCGACGATTCGACTGAATCGGCCGTCGTTGCAACCCAGGTCCCACACTAACT
The DNA here is from genome assembly GCA_963721155.1 of uncultured Acidobacteriaceae bacterium. Lineage (GTDB taxonomy): Bacteria > Acidobacteriota > Terriglobia > Terriglobales > Acidobacteriaceae > Bog-257. The sequence goes on from CAVRID010000018.1 coordinate 833,327, forward strand.
TAAAGTGTCTTCCGGCAATGCTCTCGATGACGAAGGCCTCTTTGCGAGCGAGCGCATCATCGGCGTAGTGGGTGCGCGAGTAGTTGCTCCAAGTGGTGCCCTCCTTAGGTGCACTCAAGCCGACAATTAGCTTCCTCAGCTTGCGAACATTGCGTGAGATCATCTCCGGTGTCATGCCCGCCGACTTGATCTGACGGCGTACGCTGTAGTCCGCAGAAGAAAACTTGCGCTGCAAATACGCCTGTGCGACGACGTGACTCAACACGCCCGGCCGGAAGCGGTCTCGCCCGCGAAACATGCGGCCAAACACGACCGGATCGATGCCGTCCAGTTCGCTACGTAACCACGGCTGGAAAGGGAGCTGTTTGTATGCTTCCAGCATCAACGGGTAGAGCATCATGCGGCAGAATTGGTTGTAACCAGCCCAGGGCTCGCCCTGCTGTAAGGGCGCGAGGGAAAGTACATCGATAAATAGCGGCGTCACCCCTCGAAACTGCACGTTATAAGCGGTCGCGTCCTTCAGTATCCATCCGTGCTTTAGCGAGCGCTCGACGATCTCCAATTGCAATAGTGCCGCGTCGCGCAGCATGTCGAACGTCCATTCGTATGGATAACTGACAAAGGGAATCCGCTCGTGCTCCAGCACGATGGCGCCGCTGGGAATCGGCAAGTCAGATGAGAGTACATCCGCCGCGACTTCATGCGTGGGTATCAGTAGTCCTGCGGATTGAAGCTCTCTGGCGAGACCAGACGCGGCAAACTGCCGCCAGAGTTGCACCGCGCGCGGCAGCACAACGCGAAAGATTCGTTCGTCCTGTCTGACAATGAAGCCGTCGGGGTCGCGAAACGATCCTTGATCGCGGCGGAAGCCCGGAGCCAGTAGATCCGGCTGCATCGCTCCTAAGCGGACCGCCTATGGGGATCTTCATTCTCCGCGGGAACCGGCTCGGTGAGAGGTGAGGCCGTTGACAGGCTGGTTTCGGTTCGGATGCCCAGCATTCTTAGAATCTTCTGCTTAAACAGACGGAAGATGACATAAATGCCGCTGACGCCACCGAGCAACAGCTGAAGGATCATGCTGCCGGAGCCGGGATCAACGTAAAATGCGATCGGCAAGACGAAATGCAAGACTACACCTTCTCCTCGATGGAAACTCGCCCTAGAGATGGCGCCCGCTGAATTCCGGTCGCCCAAGGGCGCTTGCAGTAAGCGACTAACAGCCTGCCCAAGGTTGAACTTAGGCACAGAAAAGTATGGTGCGCCCTGAGAGATTCGAACTCCCGGCCTTCTGGTTCGTAGCCAGACGCTCTATCCAGCTGAGCTAAGGGCGCGGACATTAAGCAGTCAGGAGATTATATCAAAACGCGCCCATCCACCGTCCATCTGCGATGAGCAAATGGCTGACACCACCGTCAGGGAAAACAGATTGCGAGGGTCGCAGCAGCGAGCACGAGGTGTGCCGCACTTTAGTGCCTAGTAAACTTTGCGCGGTACCGGGAAACTTCTACAGCCCATAGCACAAATGGTTCGCCATAACCCTTTAATTTTCAATAGCCACCATTTGGCACGCCGGATGCTACATACAAGCACAGACGAAGTGGCGCAATAGGGGGCCGTTCAGAAAGGAATTTCGGCCAGAGTTCCTTTCGCTGAACGGCCCTTTCTTAAGTTTGGCCTCCCCCAGAACGCCGATTGTGCCGGATATCCCGCCGAGCGCCTGATAAGACTCGGCGCAGGCCGGAAACTGGCAAGATTGCAAAGGCGAAGTGCTTTCATTCGGCACTTCGCCTTTTACATTCTCAGATTATTGGTGCCGTCGCAGGTTACACCAGGGCCAGCTTCTCGCGAATGTCGATACCGGCGCTCCGCAATAGCTTTTCCACCGCTGAATCGTTCAACCGCGTGGCATCGTATTCCACCCGGATAGTATGATCGGGCTCACTGAAGCGCACGCGGCGAATACCGTAGACATCGCTCAGCTGTCCTAGCGCTCCCATTTCCATCTCGCCCGGCGGCATTCCATAGCGGAACAACACTTCGACTGCGGTCATCGATCAATCCTTAAGCAAAACGTGCAATGATAATGACAAGGACAAGCGGCGGCGAACTTCGTCGGCATCTGCAATAGGAGTTTCGTCCCCCGCACTCGATCCGCATTCAATATAGAGCATGGCCGACCCAATGAACAATGCAAGTACGTACATCGTAAGAGGGAGGGCATGAACGAATCCGAGGAGAGCTTGGAGAATCGCATTATCGATATTTCGGTGATCGATCCGGTCTGTGGGATGGCGGTCAATCCGGTCGAGGCCCGCGGTAAGGCGCAGCATGAGGGGCAGACCTACTATTTCTGCTCGCCCGGGTGCATGCACAAGTTTGGATTATCTCCAAGCAAGTATCTTGATGCCGCTCACAAAACTTCACCCAGCCCTCCGCCCGCAGTGGTGGCTCGGAAGGGCGACAAAGACCCAGTTTGCGGAATGGATGTCGATGCCTCCAAGGCTGCTGCGTCGGTGGAGTACGAAGGCAGGCTGTACCACTTCTGCTGTCGAGGCTGCGCGGAAAAATTCAAGGATTACCCGGAAAAATATCTTTCCCCCAATTACAAGGCTGGAGGCATGGGCGCGACGGTCCAAATCGGTGGCGCCCCGGTGCAGATGGTCGGCGCTCGCAAGCGGGAGAAGGACGTGGTTTGCGGGATGAATGTCGATCCGGCTAAGGCTGCCGCCACTGCGGTGCATCAAGGCAAGACCCATTACTTCTGCAGTCGAGGGTGCGAGGAGAAATTCAAAGCCGATCCTGAGAAGTATCTTGCGCCAGGTCCACCTCCCAAGATCATGTCCGCCGATGTAGTTACGGAGAGCAAGACTGCTCCGCTACCCTCGGGCACGATATACGTGTGTCCCATGGACCCCGAGGTGCGTCAATCGCGACCCGGAGCCTGCCCCAAGTGCGGCATGGCGCTGGAACCGGACGTTCCCGTCGTCGCAACCAGGACTCAATGGACCTGTCCAATGCATCCGGAGATAGTTCGTGATGCCCCGGGTGCATGCCCCATCTGCGGCATGGCACTGGAACCCAAGACCGTCACCGCCGCGCAGGAAGAGAACCCCGAACTGCGCGACATGACGCGACGCTTCTGGACCAGCGTGCTGCTGGGTGTTCCCCTGATTGCTTATGCCATGCTGCGCATGGGACCGTTAGCGCACATTTTCACACCGCGGTCAGGCACATGGATTGAATTCGCGCTGGCGACGCCGATCGTGCTGTGGTGCGGCTGGCCTTTCTTCGCGCGCGGCTGGGCGTCGGTAAAATTCCGCAGCCCTAACATGTTTACGCTGATCGCGATGGGTGTGGGCGTGGCATATATCTACAGCACCGTTGCCACTGTCGCACCGAAGATCTTTCCGCCTTCCATACGCGGCATGCATGGCCAGCCGGAAGTGTACTTTGAAGCGGCCGCAGCAATCATCGCCCTCGTGTTGCTGGGACAGGTATTGGAGCTCCGCGCCCGTAGTCGCACCAGCAGCGCTATCCGCGCGCTACTCGACCTTTCGCCGAAACTGGCGCGCATCATGCGCGACGATGGCAGCGAATACGACGTTCCCCTGGACCAGGTGAAGGTTGGCGACAAGCTAAGGGTGCGGCCCGGTGAGAAGATTCCGACCGACGGCGTCGTACTTGACGGCCTCAGCTCGGTGGACGAGTCCATGGTGACTGGAGAAGCGATGCCGGTGGAGAAGCGCGCCGGCGACAAGGTGGTGGGCGCCACCGTGAACGGTACCGGGTGGTTGCTGATGCGGGCGGAGCGCGTCGGCAGCGAAACCCTGCTGGCGCAGATTGTGCAGATGGTGAGCAATGCGCAACGTAGCCGCGCGCCGATTCAGCGGCTGGCCGACAAAGTTGCCGCTTGGTTCGTTCCCACGGTATTGGCGGCCGCTGTTATCACCTTTGCCGTGTGGCTCATCGTGGGGCCGGAGCCGAGGCTGGCCAACGCCATCGTGAATGCCGTTGCAGTGCTGATCATTGCCTGTCCGTGTGCCTTGGGGCTGGCGACACCGATGGCGATCATGGTAGGCACTGGCCGTGGCGCACGGGCCGGCATTCTCATCAAGAACGCGGAGGCGCTGGAGACGCTGCAGAAAGTTGACACCTTGGCGCTCGACAAAACCGGCACGCTCACCCAAGGCAAGCCGGAGTTGATGTCGGTGGTCGCCGTCGGCGGCGAGACCGAAGATCGCGTTGTGCGGCTGGTGGCCAGTCTGGAGCAGGGAAGCGAACATCCGCTCGCAGCGGCAATTGTCGAAGCTGCCAAAGCCAACGAGCTGCACTTGATGCCCGCGGAGGAATTCCGTTCTCTCACGGGACGCGGCGTCGTGGGCAGAGTCGGAGGGCATGAAGTTGCGGCGGGAAATGAAGACTTGCTGCAAGAGCTGGGAGTCGATGGCGGGGAACTGAAGGCGAAAGCCGAGGCTATGCGCCGCGATGGCAACACCGTGGTCTTCGTTGCGGTGGATGGCCGCATCGCGGGACTGCTGGGTATTGCTGATCCGGTAAAGCCAGAGGCGGCACAGGCGATTCGCGATTTGCGAAAAGAAGGTTTGCGCGTGGTGATGTTAACCGGCGACAGTCAGACCACGGCAGAAGCTGTTGCGAGGCAGCTCGGCATCAGCGATTTTGAAGCCGGAGTGCTTCCCACCCACAAGGCCGACGCGGTGAAGAAGCTGCAAGAGCAGGGAAGAGTCGTCGCGATGGCAGGCGACGGCATCAACGATGCACCCGCGCTGGCGCAAGCGCAGGTTGGCATCGCGATGGGCACTGGCACGGATGTTGCGATGGAAAGCGCCGGCATCACTCTGCTTAAAGGCGACCTGGCGGCGCTGGTACGCGCCCGCCGCTTGAGCCGCGCCGTCATGCGGAACATTCGCGAAAACCTGTTCTTCGCGTTTATCTATAACTCGCTGGGCGTGCCGATCGCAGCGGGCATCCTGTATCCCAAGTTCGGCATTCTGCTCAGTCCAATTTTCGCGGCGGCAGCCATGAGCTTCAGCTCGGTGTCGGTGATCAGTAATGCGCTGAGGTTGAGGAGGGTGAAATTGTAGAAGTGGCTGGGGTCAATTGGAGAACAGAGTCTCAAGATCTCTCGCACCATGGACGACGCGCAAGACTCGAATTTCATCCTCCCGAAACTGATAGAAGAGCAGGTGCTTAGGAAATCCAGCAATGGGCAAACGACGCGTGCCGCTCAGTTGATCTGCCTGGAACGTGCAAGGCGCTCCGGCCCGTGGGACTTTAGCGATGCTCAGTACGGTAGAGGTCACGGCTTTCTCCCAACGCAGCGCCAATTTCCAGTCCGCCCGCGTTTCATACCAGTCAGCCTGCTGCAGGACATCAGCGATGGCCAGATCGCTGAATGTAATTCGAGGCATTTTCAACGGTGTTGCGTACGTGAGCGCAAGGCTGTAATCAACCCCTTCTTGCGGATTTCTGCCAGCGGGATTTGAATCGCTCGTCCCTTCGCCGCGGCAAGCAACGACTCCTCTAGAGCAGATAAGCGGCGCTCTTTATCCTGCCGGATAAGCTCGCGGATGTATTCACTCGGAGTGCCCCAGTCTCCCGAGGAAACTTGGCCTTCGACGTAGGCCTTCAGAGCCTCGGGTAGCGAAATATTTAAGGAGGTCGTTGGCATGGCGCCATTTTATGGCAGTTTATGAAAGTTCGCAAGGCGTGGCGAGTCGTAAAACAAATCGAATTCTCCAGCTACATCTTCTTCAAATAGTCCACGATCTCCGGGCTGGTCCACTCCTGCGCACCGATGAACTTGCGCACAATTTTGCCGGTGCGATCGATCACAAACGTCTCGGGAAACTTAAAAGTACCGTAAAGGCCGTTCGCCTTTTGTCCAGTGTCGCGGACAGTGAGCAGATCAACATTGTGGTCGTGCACAAACTGCTTATAGGCGCTGTCGTCATCGTCTTCGCTGACGGCGATGATGATCACCTTGTCGCCCAACTCCTTCTGCAATTGCACCAGCGACGGCATCTCCTGAATGCACGGTGGGCACCACGTCGCCCAGAAGTTGAGTACCACCGGCTTGCCTTGAAATTGGTTTAGTGAAACTGTGCGCTGCGAATCGGTGATGGTGAACTCGGGAGCGGCGCTGCCGATGCGCGGCGGATGCGAGCCGCTATTGCATGCGGCGAGCAAGAACAAACAGACGAGCAGTATGGCCAAGCAAGAACGCTTCACCCTCATATAATAATGGAAGCCGCCGACCTCGTGACTCTTCAACCGCAAATCGGCATCGGTTCGACCTCTCCCGACGGGGATGGCGCTCCCGAAGTGTCCGTCATCGTTCCTGCGCGCAACGAAGAGGCCTGTCTGGCTGATTGCCTGCGATCGCTGGTCGACCAGCCGGGACCCGCTTATGAGGTCATCTTGGTGGACGACCACTCGACCGATAGCACGCGCGCCATTGCTGAAAGCTTCTGCTCTCCGACCCTTTCGCAGAAGACGCGAAAAGATGGAGCACCCACGATTCGCGTGCTCAGCGCTGGTGAACTGCCTCACGGTTGGAACGGTAAGTGTAGCGCTGTCTGGAGCGGCGCCAAGGCAGCCAAAGGGAAGTGGCTGCTCTTTACCGACGCGGATACCAGGCACTCCCCGGATTCAATTGCGCGCGGTATGCAAGAGGCGCAAGCGGCGGGCGCGGACATGCTTTCGTATTCGCCCAAGCAAGAGGTCCACGGATTCGCGGAACGCGCGCTGATGCCCGTCATCTTCGCCGAGCTGGCGAAGACTTATCCGCCCAAGGACGTGGGCGATCCGAAATCGCCGGTAGCGGCCGCCAACGGACAGTACTTGCTTATTCGGCGAGAAGCGTACGATGCGGTCGGGGGACATGCCGCCGTGGCGACCAGCGCTTCTTGAGGATGTTGAATTGGCAAGAAAAATGAAGCAAGCGGGTTTCACGCTGCGCTTTAGCATGTCCGATGTAGTCAGCACCAGAATGTACCGCAGCTTTCCGCAGATGTGGGAAGGGTGGACGAAGAACCTGGCGTTGCTGTTTCCCAATCCGCGGAAGCTGGCGTTGTGGCGGGCCCTTGAATTTCTCGCTATCGTAGCTATGGCTTGCTTTTCGGTGGTTGCGTTGTCCCATGGCAACCTAGTCGTCTTCGCTGTCTTGGCAGCATTGACTGTGCTCGGCCTCTATGTCTTCGGGAGACGGATCGGGCGCGCACATTTTGACCGGCTGTCAAACATCCTGGCGTTCTTTGGATTGCCGCTTTTCGCGGTACTTTTGTTTAATTCCAGCATCTCTCTTAGGCGGGGATCAGTTCGCTGGAAAGGGCGCGAGTATTCCGGTAGTACGGAAACTCAGCCATCCGGCGAAACAGAAGTCGTTGCCGAAAAGACATTCCTCTAACCCAACACGGTATGTTTGCCGTAGGTCCGGCCCGGAAAACATGGTCTACTTAACTCGCAAGTGTGAGTTCTCTGCGTCGCACTATTACCACAATCCCGAGTTCTCGCCGGAAGAGAACCGGCGCATCTTCGGCAAGTGTGCGAACCTGAATGGTCACGGCCACAATTACACCCTCGAAGTAACGGTGAAAGGCGATATCGACCCTAAAACCGGCTTTGTGGTGGACCTCAAGGAATTAAAGGAAATCTTGAATCGCGAAGTGCTCGAAGCTCTCGATCATAGGCATCTGAATAAGGAGGTGCCAGAGTTTTCGCAACAAATTCCCACGACAGAGAATCTTGCCATTGCCATCTGGCAGCGCTTACAGGGCAAGTTGCAGGTGGCAGAACTACACCGGGTGCGGGTATATGAGGTGCCTGATCTTTTCGTCGATTTCTATGGGGAAGCATGAAAGTCCACTTGACGCGACGTTACCTGTTTTCGGCGTCTCATCGCTTACATTGCGATGAGCTTTCCCCTGCGGAGAACCTCGCGACTTACGGCAAATGCAATAACCCCCATGGACACGGGCATAACTACGCGCTCGAGGTGACGGTGAGCGGTCCGGTTGATCCCCGGACCGGAATGGTGTGTAACCTTTCTGAGCTTGACCGCTCTGTACAGATGGAGATTCTTGAGCGTTTTGATCATGAGAATTTGAACGTTCTTCAAGAGTTCGCGGCGATCGTGCCGACTTCGGAGAACCTAAGTGAGGTCATCTTCAACATTTTGAGCCAAACCTTTACAGCGGCTCATCTTGAAAAAGTAAGACTCGAAGAGACCATGATGAATAGCTTCGAGTATGCAGGTGGAGCGGAATTACGGGTGTGAACCCTGGGAGCATAATGAGAGACCTGACGGAGACGCCAACTTTAACCAGCGCCACTTTCGAGGACCTGGCGCGGGAGATGCTGGTCCGCCTCGGCGAAGAGCCGGACCGCGAGGGACTCTGAAGACACCCGAGCGCTTCGCCAACGCCCTCCAGTACCTTACCAAGGGCTATCAGGAGGACCCCGAGCAAATACTGAAGGCCGCATTGTTTACCGTCGATTATGACGAGATGGTGATCGTGAAAGACATCGAAATGTTCAGCCTTTGCGAGCATCATGTGCTGCCATTTTTCGGCAAGGTGCATGTCGCCTATATCCCCAAAGGCAAAGTAATCGGGTTGAGCAAGGTTCCGCGGCTGGTGGAAGTCTTTGCGCGACGCCTCCAAGTGCAAGAGCGTTTGACCGTGCAAATTGCCGAGACTATTCAGAAAGCCATTCAGCCTTTAGGAGTTGGAGTGGTCATCGAGGCGCGTCACCTCTGCATGATGATGCGCGGGGTGGAGAAGCAGCATTCGGCCACGGTCACCTCGTCCATGCTGGGCGCCTTCCGCGCGCAACAAACGCGCCAGGAATTTCTGTCGCTTATCCACGCTAAAAACGCCAACTGGACCTAACCTATGACTGCGAAGAAGCCGCAGTCTCACAGCAAAAAGAGAACGGAAGCATCGCGACTGGGCCAGCCTCGACTGCTCGGCCGAGTCGCGGTCGTGACCGGTGGCAGCCGCGGCATCGGCTACGGCATTGCGCGCACGCTCGCAGTGGAAGGATGCAGTGTTGTCATCACTGGCCGCAATCAGTCGACGCTCGATAAGAGCGCGGCGGACATCCGTAAATCACTAGGCCCGCAAAGCGAATCGGGGCGGATCTTGCCCATAGTTTGCAATGTGCGCAACGCTGACTCGGTATCATCATCGTTTAGCGCCATCAAGGAGGCTTTCGGCAAAATCGATGTGTTGGTGAACAATGCGGGCATCACGCAGCCGATTCTGACCGTCGAAGAAACGCCGCTGGAGGTGTGGCGCGACGTAATCGACACCAATCTCACTGGCATTTTCCTGTGCACGCGCGCCGCACTGCCGATGATGCAGGCTGGGGGAACCATCATCAACAATCTGTCGGCGGCGGCCGAACAAGTGTTCTCAAAATATGCCACCTACAGTGCGGCCAAGCGCGGCGCATTGGGGTTCACGCTCTCCTTGCGCGAAGAGCTTATCCCACGCGGCATTCGGGTGATGGCGCTTATGCCGGGGGCGACGGCTACCGACATGTGGGACCAGATCATGCCCGGCGCTCCCCGCGACCGAATGATCGACGTGGAGAGCATCGCCCAGACGGTGCTCTACGCAGTGCTTCTGCCGCCGAACGTCAATCCTTCACAGATTCGGCTCGACCCAGCTGGCGGGGCGCTGTAGGGGAAGCACTATTCGCTCTGGCTATTCGCTCTTGGCTCTTCGCTTTTCGCTCTTGCGAGTTCGGTTTTCAGCTCCCGGCAATCGTATTGCGTGGACAAGCGGTATCGGAGTACCGTTTCCTGGAGAACGATGAAAGCGAAGAGCGAAGAGCCAAGAGCGAACAGCGGCCCCTACAACCCGTAGTGGTATCGTCGAGTCCGGGCAGGGAACACCTTGATCAGCAACATCCCAGCGAGAAAACCTCCGACGTGCGCCCAAAAGGCAATTCCGCTTGAACCTCCCGTATGCGCTGCGATCGAACCCGCGGCTCCGCTCAGGAACTGCGCGACAAACCAATAGCCGAGCACGATCCACGCTGGCAACCACATAAAGAACACGAAGAAGAATGGCACCAAGGTCAGGACACGTGCGCGAGGGTATAGGAGGAAGAAGGCGCCCATCACGCCGGCGATGGCTCCGCTGGCACCAACGCTGGGTACTGTCGAGTTATGGTTGAAAAGCGTGTGTAGCAGCGTGGCCGCGATTCCGCTTAGAAAGTACAACACCAGGTAAAGCGAATGCCCAAGATAATCTTCCACGTTATCGCCGAAGATCCATAACGCCCACATGTTGAAGATCAGGTGCAACCAGCCTCCATGCAAAAACATGGACGTAATAACGGGTAGAAAAGCCTGCAGGGGGGAAATGTACCTCATGCCCAGCCCTGAAATCAGGTCCCAGGGTACGTAGCCATGGTTAAACATGACGACGGAAAAGCGCGCCGGGATGACACCGAAAACTGCAAGAAAAATCGGCCGCGGCTCCGGGGGAAACGAACGCCAATCCAGAGAAAACAGGAAAACGAGGACGTTCGCCGCCACCAGCACATAATTGATGTACGGAGTGCCGACCCGGGGTGCGTCGTCTTTCAACGGAATCATAGGCTGTGGTTACGCTCACCGCAAAGCAGGGAACTGAATTCCCTTCAATTTCTTGCGGCAATTAATATCTCGCCGGCGATTTGACCAAACCGGCGGCGAACCTCCACGATAGCAGAAGGATGCCGTGTAACGGTGTGATCGTGGTGGACAAACCTGCGGGATGGACCTCGCACGACGTAGTGGCGAAAGCCCGACGCATTTTGGGAGAACGCTCGATTGGCCATCTGGGCACGCTTGACCCGATGGCGACCGGAGTGCTTCCGCTGGTCCTCGGGCGTATGACACGCCTGAGCCAGTTCTACTCGTCGTCCGAAAAGGTCTACGAGGGGGCGATCCGACTGGGCTTCGCCACCGACACGTACGATTGCGACGGCGACCCGACCGCACCGGCGCGGCCGGTTGATGTAACGCTTGAAGAAATTCGACCTGTCGTCGCAGGCTTCGTCGGCATTATTCAGCAGGTTCCACCCCCATTCTCCGCCAAGAAGATCAAAGGAGTCCCAGCCTACAAGCTGGCCCGTAAGAAGCAGGCGGTGGAACTGGAGCCGGTCGAGGTTAAGGTAAAGGAATTTACCGTTCTAGGCCTGGACGGCGACCTGGTCGACTTCCGTTGTGGGGTATCGTCGGGGACCTATGTCCGCAGTCTAGCTCACGAGCTAGGACAAAAGCTGGGTATTGGAGCACACCTTGCGAGCCTTCGCCGGACCCAGGTGGCCGAGTTTTCCATCGACCAGAGCCATACCTTGGACGAAATCGGCGAGGCTGCCGGTCAAGGCCGGGTTGAGGAGCTACTGGTGCATCCGCGCCGGATCCTGCCGGACATTCCGTCGGTCACGGCCACCGACGAGGATATCGCCAAGATTCGCCATGGCCGGACAGTCAACCTGCCCGAAATGTCCCGTTCACGCTTCGTCAAGGTGTTCGCCGGCCAGTCGGACTTGATCTGCATCGCCAGCCGAGTGGCAGGGACGCTGTTCCATCCCAAGGTGGTTTTGGGCGTTTAGGCAGGTAGTAGCCGACCTGTAAGGAAATTGTTGAAGTCTGCCATAACCGCTCTTAGTAGGCCATCGCCGCACAGGTCGGTCACGATCTTTATTCAATGTCCGATAACAGATATTATGTTAACTACAAGATAGTGCGAACCTCCATCCTCGTGTGCAGCGGTTGCCCAATCAGGAAGGCATCCATAGTTGACTTAGTCCATGACTTAGTCTACTGTGCCCTTTATGGAAGTCAATATCCACGAAGCAAAGACGCATCTCTCCAATCTGCTGGAGCGGGTTGCTTCGGGTGAGGAAGTGATCATCGCCAAAGCGGGAAAGCCGGTGGCACGGATCGTAGCAATCAAGCCTAAGCGCGCCCCCCGGCCGATCGGTACAGGAAAAGGCGACTTCGTTGTCCCGGCCGACTTCAACGATCCTCTGCCAGACTTCGAAGAGGACTTCTATCGATGAGGGTTCTGCTTGATACCCAAGCCTTCCTGTGGCTGCTGAGTGACGATTTGTTGCTTTCTGACCGGGCTCGGAGTGTTTTCGCAGACCCCGATAACGAGGTACTTCTCAGCGTTGCCAGCGTATGGGAAATCGTGGTGAAGGCGCAGCGCGGGAAATTGCAGTTTCCCCAGCCCGCTGGACCTTACATCCGACAGCAGATTCGAAAGACCAGTGTTGACGTACTTCCGATTTCGCTAGCGCATGTGCTTCAGGTGGAGAAGCTTCCCACGCATCATCGAGATCCTTTCGATAGGATTTTATTGGCGCAAGCAGTTGAAGAACGAATTCCAATTATGAGCACCGACCGAGCTTTTGAAGCTTATCCGGTCGAAATCCTTTGGTAACCCGCCACCCGGCTTTGCGCAAGCGCTTACGCCGTTGCCGTCAGTAGCTGCTCCAAATCCTCCCGGAACCGCCGCAGCGCCTCCAACCTCTCGGATGTCGCTTCCACGATCTCAGACTTGGCCTGGAACACTTGGCGGCTTTCCTTCTCCACGAGCACGCCGAGTACTTCCCCCATCCGCCATCCCGGATCTCCAATCATCTGCAAACCGACTGGAGTCGCCATCAGCAGCGCGATGCAGCCGTCACGCGCCACACCGATGGAATTGGGATATCGCTCAAAAGTCTGCAGCTCAAAGCCGGCGAGGTAGATACGTTGCAGTTGTTCAGTGGGATCGGGCATGGGTTATGCCGCCAAGGGCTCGGGATTAGCAATTGCAGCGTCTTGGCAGAACTTCGGCGAAAGCTAAGAACGAACGGCGTAGAGCGGCTTTCCTACATCTTATAGCGGCCTAAGTCGTCCTCACCCAGGTTCTCCAGCCATTTGCGGAGTTCGTCGTTGTTGACTCGGTCGCTGGCTGCGTTGGCCTGCTTGCTGGACTTCAGGACTTCGTCCTCGACAAATATTGGGCAATCCATGCGCAGCGCCAGCGCCAGAGCGTCGGAGGGCCGAGAATCTACGCTGATGGCCTGGCCGTCGCGCTCCAGCCAGATGACCGCGAAGAAGGTGTCGTCGCGCAGCTCTGTGACCACCACCTTCTGCACGGTGGTTTCCAATCCGACCAGCAGGTTCTTGAGCAGGTCGTGGGTCATGGGGCGCGGAGTGGTGACCTTCTCAATTTCGAGAGCAATGGCGTTGGCCTCATAGACGCCGACCCAGATGGGCAGCACGGTGTCGCTCCCCTGGTCCTTCAGGATCACGATGGGCATGTTGGTCACGGGGTCCATCATCAGCCCGCGAATCTTCATCTCAACTTCCATCATGGTTCCCTCCCCAAGTGCTTGACTGTTGATACTCCGTCTTGAGTACGAAACGCAAACACTTTCTGGATGTTTAGACGGTCATCTCGCCCAATAGGCTGTTAGGAAATGTCTGGGTAACCTGCACCCGGACATATTCACCGACTCCTGGCTCCGGCCTGTCGTTCACCACGAAGTTGAGTGTCTTGTTCTGAGAAGTCCGACCGGTGATCTGTCCGCGCGCCGGATTCTTTCCCTCCACCATGACCTCAATAATCCGCCCTAAATGCCTACGATAGCTAATCCTTTGCAATTCTCGCTGGTGCTCCTGCATAACCTGTAAGCGGCGCGATTTCTCGGCATCTGCAATGGAGTCGGCATACTGCAGTGCGGGGGTGTTCGGTCGGGGCGAGTACTTAAAGGAAAAGACGCCATCGTATCCAACTTCGTCGAGCAAGCTCAGGGTGTCGTGGAACTCGGCTTCGGTCTCACCGGGAAATCCGACTATTACATCGGTCGTGATACTGATTTCCCTATTGCGAGTTGCCTTCATCCAGGCGATGCGCTCCAGGTATTGCTCGCGAGAATAATCGCGAAACATGGACTCAAGCACGCGCGTCGACCCGCTCTGGACCGGCAGATGCACGTGATCACAGAGGGTCGGGACGGCATCGATGGCGTCGATGATGTCCTTGGTAAAGTCTCGGGGATGCGAGGTTGTGAAGCGAACACGGCGGATGCCCGGCAATTCTCCAACCGATGCCAGCAATTCCGCGAAGCTTTTCTTCCCTGCCGGATCGCGATAAGAATTCACGTTCTGCCCGAGCAACTGAATGTCGGTGAAGCCAGCGTTGGTCATCCGCCGGGCCTCCTCGAGCACCGACTGCGAGGTGCGGCTGCGCTCCTTGCCGCGCGTATACGGCACCACGCAGTAGGCGCAGAACTTGTCGCAGCCTTCAATGATGGTGATGTATCCCCGATGCGGGTTGGTGCGGGCGGTGAACTCGGTCTCGAAGGTCTGGTCGGTCTGGCGATCGTCGAGGCCGGTGACGCGGTCGGCGCCATTCTCGATCTGAATCAGCATGGCCGGCAAATTACGATACGAAGCCGACCCCGCCACCAGCGAGACGTAAGGCGCCCGCTCGAAGATCTTTTCGCCCTCCTGCTGGGCGACACAGCCTAGGACGGCGAAGCGCTTCCCTTCCTTGTGCAGCTTTTTAAAATCGTTCAGCCGGTGAAAGACTTTTTGCTCGGCCTTGTCGCGGATCGAGCAGGTGTTATAAACGATGAGGTCGGCGTCCTCCTCGCGCTGCACCTGCGCATAGCCTTCGGAGATGAGCGTTCCCACGACCTTCTCAGAGTCGTGGAAGTTCATCTGGCAGCCGAAGGTCTCGATGTAAAACGTCTTTTGCTGGGAACTCACAACCATCCTCGTGACCACCAGTATATCGCGACGAGAGAGAGATATTTCACCACGGAGAACACGGAGGACACGGAAGAATTAAAGAACTTTGCTTCTCCGTGCTCTCCGTGTCCTCAGTGGTAAAAAAAGACTTTATTTACCGAGCAGCTGTTCGATCTGCGGCTCGATTGATGCCGGCGGTGTGGTGGGGGCATAACGCTCAATTACGTTTCCCTTCTTGTCGACTAGGAACTTGGTGAAGTTCCACTTGATGCTGTCTCCGAGCAACCCACCCTTCTCGCTCTTCAGGAACTTGTACAGCGGGTGAGCGTCGTCGCCGTTGACGTCGATCTTGGAGAACAACGGAAACTCGACGCCGTAATTAAGCTGGCAGAACGATTTGATCTCATCATTGGTGCCGGGTTCCTGGTGGCCAAACTGATCACAGGGAAAGCCGAGCACCTCCAGACCGCGGTCTTTGTACTTTTCGTAAAGCGATTGCAGCCCCTCGTATTGCGGCGTAAATCCGCACTTGCTGGCAGTGTTGACGATCAGCAGCACCTTGCCCTTGTAGTCGGCGAGTTTCTTGTTGCGCCCGTTGTTCAGCTTTGCGGACAGATCGTAGATGCTCATGAGTCCTCCTGCAAGGGGGGCTAGGTGTTAGGGGTCAGGGGCTGGTTGACACAGGGCGGTATTGATGCCAGCGGTTAACCCCTAATCGCTATCCCCTAAACCGTTGCCCCTGCTTTTCAGTACGCTTTCGCCACCACCACCCGCCGGTCAACTGGCTCGCCGGTGACGATGCACTTGCCTGGCCCGTCATACTCGTCCACCAAAGGAATGCACCGGATCGTGGCCTTGAACTCTTTAATGCGTGCGTCGCATCGCGGATCGTCCTTCAGATGCGCCATCACGAATTTGCCGCCCCCTTTTTCGGCCGTCACATCCTTGAGGATCGACTCCACCTCTTCGATGGAATTCGCCAGCACCGTGTTGGACTTCAGACGCTGCTTGGCCGCGTCATACATGCTTTGCTGCATCTCTGCCAGAACCGCTGGCAACTTGGCAGCAACGTCAGCCTGCGGCATCGGCTCCTTCACGCCGGTGTCCCGCCGCTTCAACACGATGCTGCCCGACGCCAAATCGCGCGGCCCAAGCTCGAGAACAACCGGCACGCCACGCCTCTCCCAATGAAAGAATTTTGCGCCCGGCGACTGGCCTTCGCGATCGTCCAATTTCGCGCCTAAGTCTTTCGCGATACGGTGCGACGCTTCCAGCACCTTCTCGCGCTCTTCATCCTTGCGGTAGATGGGGACCAGCACGGCTTTGACAGGCGCGACCTTCGGCGGCAGCACCAAGCCCTTGTCGTCGGAGTGGCTCATGATCAGCCCGCCCACCAGGCGCGTGCTCACTCCCCAACTGGTCTGCCACACGTAATCAAGCTGCCCTTCCTTGCTCTGAAACTGCACGTCGAAGGCTTTGCCGAAATTCTGTCCCAAGTCGTGGCTCGTGCCTGCTTGCAGGGCAAAGCCGTTCTGCATCATGGCTTCGATGCAGTAGCTTTGCAGCGCCCCGGCGAACTTCTCCGATTGTGTCTTCAGGCCCTTGATCACCGGCATCGCCATCACGTCTTCGGCGACCTCGGCGTACACATCGAGCATGCGCAGTACTTCCTGCAACGCTTCGTCGTGGTTGGAGTGCGCGGTGTGGCCCTCCTGCCAGAGGAACTCGGTGGTGCGCAGAAACATGCGCGTGCGCAGCTCCCAGCGAATGATGTTGGCCCACTGGTTGACCAGTACCGGCAGATCGCGCCAGCTCTTGATCCACTTGGCGAAGAAGTGGCCGATGATGGTCTCCGACGTCGGACGAATGACGTACGGCTCTTCCAGTTGCTTGCCGCCGGCCATCGTGACCACCGCCAACTCAGGCGAGAAGCCTTCTACGTGCTCGGCTTCCTTGTGCAAGAAGCTTTGCGGGATCAGCAACGGAAAATACATGTTCTGATGACCCGTGGCTTTGAAGCGGTCGTCGAGTTCGCGCTGGATCAGCTCCCAGACCGCGTAGCCGTTGGCCTTGATGACCATGCAGCCCTTGACGATCTCAGCGGGCTCGGCCATGTCGCCTTGCAGAACCACGTCCTGGTACCAGGTAGCAAAATCCTGAGTGCGGGCAGTAATCGGAGATTCGGCCATAGATGAGTGCTTCGCTTCCTATCTGTCGATATGAATGCTTAGTCTTAGATTATGACAGGTGGATTGCGTTTCACCACTGAGGACACGGAGAGCACGGAGGAGAATCAAGGGAACAGGAACACCGGATGTAATCTTAACAATGAAAACCGGGGAGACTAATCAATCATTTCGTCCCGTTCTTCACCAGCTTCAGAAACTCTTCGTGCACCCGCTTATCGTCTGATAATTCCGGATGGAAGGTCGCCGCCATCACACTTCCCTTTCGCACGAGCACCGGATCATTGCCGCGTTTTGCCAAGACCTCCACGCCCTCGCCAACCCTCTCGATCCGCGGCGCGCGAATGAACACCATCTCCAGCGGCTCACCACCGAGAGCGCTGGGGGCGTCAACAATGCTGGAATCGATCTGCCGCCCGTAGCCGTTGCGGCGAATTGTGATATCTAGAGCGTCTAGGCCGGGCTGATGCGGGTTTTCCACTTGCTTCGCCAACAATATGGCGCCGGCACAAGTGCCGAAGGTAGGTTTGCGGTGCACAAAATCGTTGAGCTTGCAAAAAGTATCTTGCCCGAGAAGCTTCAGGAACGTAGTTGACTCGCCTCCGGGAATAACCAGACCATCGATGTCGTCGAACTGCTCCGGTTTGCGCACGAGTACGACCTCCGCGCCCAGTTCTTCCAGGCGGCGGCGATGCGCATCGAAATCGCCTTGGAGGGCTAATACGCCGATGATCATTGTGTAGCTCTTAGCCTTTAGCCGTTAGCTCTTAGCAAACCGCCAAAAAGAGAGATGCTCCGTGAACGGTATTCGCTTCTACTCTTCACTACGCTGCAAAACAAAGCGCAGCCGAAGCTGCGCTCGTTGTCTTATGTTGCTAAAAGCTAAGAGCTAAAAGCTAACGGCCTGCTTCCTACCATCCCCGCGTCTGCAGCAGGTCTTTCTCCGCGATGGCACCAACCGCGAGGCCCTTCATTGCGCCCGTCATCTGCTCGCTAACTTCGGCCAGAACCTTGGCATCGTCGTAGTGCGTGGTAGCAATCACTATGGCTTTGGCACGCGATTCGGCTTCCTCGCGTTCGGTATTCACCGTCAGGTCTAGAGGAATCGCTCCGCCCTTCATGAAAATGCCCGATCCAACGAACACGGCTTCGGCGCCGAGTTGCATCATGAGAGAAGCGTCGGCGGGAGTAGCAATACCGCCGGCGGAGAAGTTCGGCACCGGCAACTTCCCTGCTTTAGCGACGATACGTACCAACTCGTACGGTGCCTGATGGTTTTTGGCAGCGGCAAAAAGCTCTTCCTCGCTCATTACCGTGAGTTGATGCATTTCTTTAACTATTTGCCGCATATGCTTGACAGCATGGATAACGTCGCCCGTGCCAGCTTCGCCCTTGGTGCGGATCATGGCCGCCCCTTCGGCGATGCGCCGCAGAGCCTCTCCCAAATTTCGTGCGCCGCAAACGAACGGCGTCTTGAACGCGTGCTTGTTCACATGATGTTCTTCATCCGCCGGAGTTAAAACCTCCGACTCATCGATGTAGTCCACGCCGATCTCTTGCAGTATCTGCGCCTCGGCGAAGTGGCCGATGCGACATTTCGCCATAACCGGTATCGAGACTGTGGCCATGATCTGGCGGATCAGCTTGGGATTGGCCATCCGCGAGACGCCGCCCTCGGCGCGAATGATGGCGGGCACACGCTCCAGCGCCATGACGGCAGTTGCGCCGGCCTTCTCGGCAAC
Source organism: uncultured Acidobacteriaceae bacterium (assembly GCA_963721155.1). Taxonomy (GTDB): domain Bacteria; phylum Acidobacteriota; class Terriglobia; order Terriglobales; family Acidobacteriaceae; genus Bog-257. The sequence goes on from CAVRID010000018.1 coordinate 852,022, forward strand.
CTCGGCCTGTTCGACGCTCATCACGTCCATGATTACGCCGCCCTTGAGCATCTCGGCCAAGCCGGTCTTCAGGCGCAGGCTGGTGTTGTTGCCATTGTTCTCTGACATAGGTTTCTCCCCGGATCGAGCAGTTGGCGGTTAGCACTTAGCATTTAGCACTTGGCGTTGGTCGCAAAGCTTCAGGCAAATGCTTGCGTCCTTAAGCAGCAGCGCGATCCTAATACTTGCGGAACCTTCTATTTTACTCTGCGGGGATGCGCCGCTACCGTGCTGTGCCCGCCATCATTTGCTCCAATCTCCAGCGTGATAGACCCTATACTTCCTTGTGGGAAATCACCAATATGCCGAGTCTTGAGATCGTCCCCATAACGAAGCGGGACTGGAAAGCGGTTCGCGAAATCTATGTTCAGGGGATTGCGACCGGCAATGCCACGTTCGAAACATCCGTTCCGGACTACCAGGAGTGGGACGAACGCCACCTTTCCACTTGCCGGCTGGTCGCGCGCTGGAACGAAAAGGTGCTCGGTTGGGCCGCGCTGAGTCGCGTCTCCAGCCGCGAAGTTTACGCGGGCGTCGCCGAGGTAAGCATCTACATCGCGGAGGAAGTTAGGGGACGCGGAATCGGACGCAAGTTGCTGCGTGCTCTGGTGGAAGCCTCGGAGCAAAATGGCATCTGGACGCTCCAGGCGGGAATCTTTGCCGAGAACGCGGTCAGTATCCGGTTGCACCAGCAGGCGGGGTTTCGCACGGTGGGCACCCGCGAACGGATTGGCTGCCTGGACGGCCAGCTGGCGCGACACCGTGCTGATGGAGCGTAGGAGCGCGGTGGTAGGCGCCTGACTCTTCCATTGTTGTCATCCTAAGCGGCAAAACCAACTACCTGCAGGCTCTGCCATTCGCCCTACGTCGCGTCGCTCCCCGTCTCCTTCAAATATTTCGCGAACATACGATGAGGATCGATCTCGATGAATGTTCCTATACTTTCGGCCAGCACTTCTCCCTTGCCATTGCGGATCTCGGCGGCATGGATGTGCTCGCGGCCGTCGACCCGCACCTCCCAGCCCTCGACGATGAGCGGTGTGAACAGTGGCGTTGGCCGGATGTAATTGACTTCCATGCGGCCCGTCAGCGCGATCACGTTGCGCAGCTTGCTGACCTTGCCCATGGCTTCGTCGAGAATAGTGGCGATGATGCCGCCGTGAGCGTGTCCCGGTGGCCCGACGAAGCGATCCTCCAGTTGAAAGTGGCAGACAAAGCGCTCGTGCTCTTTGTCGAGGACGAACTCCAGCCGCAGTCCGGCTTCGTTGGCGGGGCCGCAACCGAAGCAGTTGTTGGCGATTTGCGCCTTCTTTACCTCGTGGCCATGAACTCGTTCGTGCTCGGGCATGCAACCAAGATGAAGCAGAGTCGATCAGGATGCAAGTGGGAAGACGCGTTTCGCTCTTCGCTTCTCGCTGTTCGCCCTTCGCTAGATGTCGGCACAGAGGCTGGCGAAGAACGAGGACCGGAGAGCGAAGAGCCGACAGTCATCCCCGGGGGACTGGACTCGGTTTCCGCTTTGTACTCGACCATCCCTGACGAACAGCGAATAGCGAAAGGCGAATAGCGAAGTCTCGTAATAGCAGATGGTTGACGGCCTCCTAGAACAAATGCGGATTGTTCGGATTGCCGGAGTCGATGTTGATTTGTTCCTCGGTATGCCGGCTGGCATACCAGCACGGTTTCACTCCGAACTGCGGCAGCAAGGAATTCGAGCAGCTTACGTCGTGGTCGCCCGCGTAGTCGTACTCTGTCCTTCCATTCTTCAACTTGACCACATAGTAGGTGTGCATTGTCACCGTACCAAAGGTGTCGCGGGCAGGAATGCGGAAGCGTACCGATAGAAAGTCAGCCAGATACAGAAGGCCAGCAGTAACAATTACGATGAGGACGATGCGCTTCATATGCAGAGGACGAACCCTTGCTCTCCGGCCCGACGACTTCCGTGTCCTAAATATACCTTCACAGATCAGTTGAGTTCCGTCGCGCCCACGTGCATCATATTGTTCACAGGGCGTTGTGACGCGAGGAAAAGTGGGTGTCTCGCGTTTCGTTATCAACATTGGCAATCGGGCGTTTAGCTTGCACGCCGGCAAGGCGCAGGTAAACGGCGACTCAAGGGTATCGCAGTTGTGAGCCGGGGAATCAGCATTCGGGTACCGAGGACCTCGCAAGGCGGGGGAGGCCGAGGCCCCGCTGCGGGCTGGCCCGGTGACGGCGGCGGTGGTGGCCGCGGCGGTGATGACAACACTCCCAATTATGGCGAACGCCTGCGGCGCTATCGTCTGGGACTGATGTTGGCGCTGTCGTCGGTGGTCATGCTCTTCGTCTCCTTCACTACGGCTTACGTGGTGCGCAAGGCGGGCGCCATCTGGGACCCGGCGAGCAATGACTACATCAGCAATTGGGTTCCGCTCACACTCCCCATCCGGATCCTGCTGGTAAATACCGGTATTCTCCTGCTCAGCAGCTTTGTCCTGGAGTTTGCGCGGCAGCGTGCCGCTGAAGATGTCGCGCTGGCGCCTATCGTGGGAATGCCCGGCATTCGCGTGAGCGCCAGCCATGCGCTTCCGTGGATTTGGACGACGATCGTTCTCGGTCTCGGCTTTCTCGCCGGACAGGCATATGCGTGGCACGTATTGCGCTTGACTAACACAACATTCGCTACGAATACGAGCAGTTCGTTTTTCTTCATGCTGACGGGCGTGCACGCCGTGCACCTGGTCGGAGGAATTCTGGCGCTGCTCTATGCCGGCATGACAACCTGGATGCACCGCCCGCCGGAGACGCGCCGCATCGTCATCGACGTGACCGCGTGGTACTGGCACTTCATGGGGTTGCTGTGGATCTATATCTTCGCGCTGTTGTACTTCGCGAGATAGGGACGCCTCACGCGCCACCCTCCAAACAGATATAATCAGAAGTTTCGGCAGTCATCTTTAGCCGCATCTGTGTGGCTCGACAGGCGAAATGCCGTCGCTTCGCGGATTTTTACCTTGCCGGAAACCTGGGGCCCATGTCGAACGAGAGCATCGTCGTACGCGGAGCGCGCGTCCACAATCTGAAGAACATCGACTTCGAAATTCCACACAATGCCATGACGGTGGTGACGGGGGTTTCGGGTTCGGGCAAGTCGTCGCTGGCGTTCGACACCGTTTACGCCGAAGGCCAGCGCCGTTACGTGGAGTCGCTTTCCGCCTACGCGCGACAGTTCCTGGAACGCATCGAGAAGCCAGACGTCGATGTCATCGACGGCATCGCTCCAGCGGTCGCCATCCGGCAGAAGAACACCACGCGCAATCCTCGTTCGACGGTCGCCACGGCAACAGAGATCTACGACTATTTGCGATTGTTATACGCCCGGGTAGGACGTACCTACTGCCTGAACTGCGGTCAGGAGGTGAAGAAGGACACGGTGGACGAAGTGGCGGAGCAGCATTCTCGCGCTCGGCGAAGGAGCGCGGGTGCAGGCATTCTTTCCACTTCAGCCTCCACCCAAGCCTGCTGAACCGGAAAAATCGAAGGGACGCCGCACAGCGAAAAAGAAAGCCCCGAAGCCAGCGGACGATTCCGTGCTGAAGGAGCGTCTGTTCGAGCTGCGCAAGCGAGGGTATAACCGGCTCTATCAGAATGGCCGGGTGGTTGAATTCTCGACTCCTGAGTCATTGCTCGACCTCAATTTTGCCGAGCCAGTGTTGGTGTTGATCGATCGCGTCGCGGTTTCGCCCGACGCCCGGGCGCGCATCGTGGATGCGGTGGAACAAGGCTACCGCGAAGCAGGCGAAGTGCTCTTCGAAACCGCGCCGCCCGAGGGTGAAAAGCCGCAGCGATTGCGCTTTTCTCAGCGCTTCGAGTGCAAGCAGTGCAACATTCGCTACGAAGAGCCGGAGCCCCGGTTGTTTTCGTTTAACAATCCATTCGGCGCGTGCCCGCGCTGCCAAGGTTTCGGCAACACCATTGATTTCGACCTGAATCTCGTAATTCCCAACAAGTCACTGACCCTTGCCGAAGGTGCGATCGAACCTTGGACCAAGCCAAAGTACCGGCCGCTGGCGACGGAGATGCGCCGGTACGCTCGCGCTGCAAATATTCCTCACGACATCCCGTGGCAAGACCTCACGGCCGAGCAGCAAAACTACATCATCAACGGTGATGGCAAATTCTGGGGGGTGCGGGGATTCTTCGAACATCTGGAGCGCAAGAAATACAAGCTGCATGTACGAGTTTTTCTCAGCCGGTACCGCGGCTACTCGAAGTGCTCCGATTGCGAGGGCCTGCGCCTGCGCCGCGAAGCGCGGCAGGTGAAGATCGGCGGCAAAGATATCTGTCAGGTGTCGGCGATGACAGTCGAAGAGGCGACGCAATTCTTCTCGCAGTTGCAACTGACGCGGCAGGAAGCCGACATCGCCGGCAAGCTGCTGGACGAAATCAACGACCGCCTGCGCTATCTGAACGACGTGGGACTGGAATACCTGACGCTCGATCGATTGTCTTCTACGCTGTCCGGGGGCGAGGCACAACGTATTCAGTTGGCAACGTCGCTGGGCTCGCGCCTGGTTGGCACCCTTTACGTACTGGACGAGCCGTCGATCGGATTGCACCATCGCGATACCAGTCGGCTGATCAAGATCCTGCACGACCTGCGCGACTTGGGAAATACGATTCTCGTGGTGGAGCACGATGCCGAGATCATGCGCTCGGCTGATCGCATCCTCGACCTTGGTCCGGGGGCGGGCGAGAACGGCGGCCGTGTGATTGCTGCGGGGACGTACGACGAGATCCTGCGCAATCCTGCTTCGCTCACTGGACGCTACTTGAGCGACGACCTGCGCATACCGACGCCGTCATCGCGGCGAACCGGCACGGGACGGCAAATTAGACTGATCGGCGCAAGGGCCCATAATCTGAAGAAGGTGGACGTCTCCATTCCGTTGGGCATGATGGTGTGCATTACTGGCGTGTCTGGCTCGGGAAAATCGACCTTGGTGCATGATGTGCTCTATAACGCGATCGCCGCGCAAACGGGCCAGCTTACCGGCGGCCCGCAGGCTGAATTAGATCGCGTGGAGGGAGCGGAATGGATCGACGAAGTAGTGCTGGTGGATCAGTCGCCGATTGGCCGCACTCCGCGCTCGAATCCGGTGACCTACATCAAGGCGTTCGACGCCATTCGCGAACTCTTCGCTTCCCTGCCCGAGAGCAAGAAGCATGGTTACACGGCGGGGCATTTCTCCTTCAATATCCCGGGCGGACGTTGCGAAGGCTGCCAGGGCGATGGCACGGTCACGGTGGAGATGCAGTTCCTGGCTGATGTTGAACTGGTGTGCGAAGAATGCAAGGGCATGCGTTACAAGCCGGAAATTCTGGAAGTCCATTACCACGGCAAGAATATTCACGAAGTGTTGAACCTCACCGTCAAGGAGGCCTTGCACTTCTTCTCAGGCGTGCCCAAGATCGTGGAAAAACTGCGCGTGCTAGAGGAAGTTGGTTTGGGCTATTTGCGGCTTGGCCAGTCGGCGACCACGCTTTCTGGCGGCGAAGCGCAACGGATGAAACTGGCCGCGCACCTTCAGCCTAAGCTGCGTGACATTGGCCGCTCGCAAACCGAACGCAATAAGCGCCACCCGAAGATGCTGTACATCTTCGACGAACCCACCACGGGGCTGCACTTTGACGATGTCAGCAAGCTGCTGGCAGCCTTCCGGCGATTAATTGAGGCTGGCGGATCAATCCTGGTGATCGAGCATAATCTCGACATCATCAAGACCGCGGACTGGGTTATCGACCTGGGCCCAGAAGGCGGCTCGCGTGGTGGCCACGTGGTAGCGGTGGGACCACCGGAGAGTATTGCCAAGGCCCAAAATTCCTACACCGGTCAGTGGCTGGCGCGCATCTTACCGCTCAACGGGAACCCACAATCGAATGAGCATCCATAGGCACGCCGCGGCGGTATTTCTCTCCGCGGCCCTGACTGCAGCGGGCACGGCGATTGTTACCGCACAGGAGAGCAAGCCGACGATTCGTCATCATCGCGTGGCCGAGGAAGTCCCGGACGACAGCAGCTCGCCAGAGGTGGACCAGGCGGAAACAGCGATGCAGCACAGCGACTTCACTACTGCGGAATCACTCTTGCAGAAAGCCATAAGCGCCAAGCCAAACGACTATCGGGCGTGGTTCGACCTTGGCTATGTGTATAACGCTACCCAGCGCGGCGCGCAGGCAATCGACGCCTATCGTAAGGCGGTCGCGGCCAAGCCGGATGTGTTCGAGTCCAATCTGAACCTGGGCATATTGCTGGCCGGGCAAGGCAACAAGGTTGAGGCTGCCAAGTATCTGAAAGCCGCAACGCAGCTAAAACCCACTGCGAATCCTGACGAGGGGTTGTCGCGCGCCTGGCAGTCGCTGGGTCGTGTCGAAGAGGACAGCGATCCGCAACAGGCGCTCGCCGCCTATGCTGAAGCAGCCAAACTCAATCCCAAGTCTCCTCAACCACATCTCTCAGCCGGAATCTTGCTGGAGAAGCAGAATGACCTCGACGCCGCGGCGCGTGAGTTCCAGACTGCCGCGAATCTCGATCCCAAGTCGCCGGAAGCCCTTGCAGGTTTGGCGAATGTCGCGATGAAGCAGAAGAAGTATCCTGACGCCGAGGCGGCGTTACGCAAGCTGCTGGCAGCCGATCCGCAGAACAACAACGCACGTGTCCAACTGGGGCGCGTCCTGGCAGCCGAAGGCAAAAGCGACCAGGCTGCTGCCGAGCTCCAGCAGGGTCTGAAGGCTGACCCCGGTGATCCGCACGCGGCATTGGAATTGGGCACGCTCTACGTACAGGCCGGCAAGGACAGCGAAGCGGAGGCGCAGTTTCGGATCGCGGTACAGAAGATGCCCCAGGATGCGGAGGCGCATTACGCCCTCGGCTCTTTGCTGATGCACGAGAAGAAATATCCCGAGGCGCAACAGGAATTGCTGCTGGCCGTGAAGTTCAAGCCGGACTTGGCGGACGCCTATGGCAACCTTGCCGTAGTGGCTTCAGCAAACAAGAACTATGAGTTGGCACTGAAGGCGCTTGATTATCGCGCGAAGTTTTTGCCTGAGTCGGCGGTCAGCTATTTTCTCCGGGCCACGTGCTTCGACAACTTGAAGGCGGTAAAGCAAGCGGTGGAATATTATCAACGTTTCCTGGCCGAGGATGCTGGCAGGCTTCCCGAGGAGGAATGGAAGGCCCGGCACCGGCTTATGGCACTTGACCCCCAGCATGCTGAGAAGTATCAAATCAAGAAGTAGTATGCGGCGACCCTTACGAAGCGCGGCGATTGTACTCCTGCTCACTGGCATCGCGCTGGCGGGGAACGAGACTCTGCCTCAACTCAAGACCCGCGCCGATGCGGCACACGGAGGGGAGCAAGCGAAGCTCTGCCTTGAATACGCTCATCGCGTACTGGAAGACGCCAATGCCCAGTTCACCAACGGCGATGTGGACAAGGCCCAAAGCGAAGTTGGTGAAGTGGTGGAATACGGCCGAAAGGCAGCTGACGCGGCCTCCGCGTCGGGAAAACATCTGAAACAAACGGAGATTGACTTGCGCAAGCTGTCCAAGCGCCTGCACGACATTGCCGAAACGCTGGCGGTGGAAGACCGCCCGCCCGTGCTGAAAGCGGTGAGTGACATCGAACAAATCCGCTCCGACCTGCTGACCAGAATGTTCGGACCGCAAGCGGAACCGAAGGAGAAACCGTGACGCTGCGTAGAACCCATTGGTTCACCGGGCTCGTGTGCCTTATATGCTTTTTTGCTCCACTCGCCCTGACGCAAACTCGCGGTCGAGATCCGCTGAATGAGAAGGAAATCGACCAGATGCGCGAGGTGGCGGACTATCCCGACAAGCGCCTGGAGTTGATGATCAGTTTCGTGCGAACGCGCGTGAACTCGATCGATCAATTGCGCACCGACGCGAAGACTGCGAAGGACCGCCCCATGCAAATACACGATCTGCTGCAGGATGTTTCCTCGCTGCTGGACGAGATCGACGATAACGTTGACATGTATGCCTCGCACAAAACTGATATGCGCAAGGGCTTGAGGCTGCTGATTGAAGCCGATAGTGAGTGGGCCCTGAAGCTGCATGAACTAAAAGAAAAGTCCCCTCCGGAAGAGCTGGAACAATATTCTTTTGTCTTGACCAACGCCATCGAGGCCGTGAGCGATGGTGCTGGCAGCGCCCGTGAAGAGTTTCAAAAGCAGAATGAGCTGGCCAAGGAAAAGAAACTTAACAAGGTTTACTCCGAGCGGCCCGACTAGTCCTCAGCGCAGCGCTTTCCGTGCTAGGTTAGTAACATCTTGCTTCCAAAGCTGCAGGAGATTTTTCAGAGGAGCTACCGCGAGCTGCGGCCGCGTGCTCCCATGCCGCAATTCCGGGTCGAGTTCTATCCTTTCGCCAATGTGAACAGCACGATTCGGGTGCGCGAGACCATTGTGCACGCACGGATCTCCGACCTGCTGGAGGGTGCGCCGGATGCTGTACTAGAAGCGATTGCGCACATCCTGCTGGCGAAAATGTATCGCAAGCCTATCGCACCACTGCACTCGACGCGCTATCGCCGTTATGTTTCCAGCCACGACATCAGCGCCAAAGCGCAAAAGGTGCGACAGTTGCGCGGACGAAAATGGATTGCCTCCGCCCAAGGAGAGGTCTACGACCTGGAGCAGATCTTTGAAGAGCTCAACTGGCGTTTCTTCCACGGTTTGCTGGGCCGGCCTCAGATGACATGGAGCCAATCTCATGCCCGCAGAAGCCTGGCGCATTATGACCCCGCTCACAACGCCATCGTAGTCAGTCGCGCCTTTGACCAACAGCGGGTGCCGCGGTACGCCATCGAGTACATCGTGTATCACGAAATGCTTCACCTGAAGCATCCGGTGAAGCTGCGCGGTAGCCGCCGCTGCGTGCACGGGGCCGACTTCCAGGCAGAAGAAAAACTATTCCCCGAGTTCGAGCGGGCAAAGGCCTTCCTGAAGAAGCTGTAAACCGCTGCCCACTGCTCATCAAGACAAAGTCACGGAACGAAGACCTCTTGCCCAGCGTGGCTCTCTCCCACGCCCGCACCGCGATAGGCCCGCATCACGTCGTCGAGCGAGACCACGCCGAGTAAGCGTTGCAGATTGGCGCGGTGTACCACCGGCAATAGCGGCCATTCTCCCATCACTCGCAACGCGGTATCCAAGGGATGATCGGGATGAAGGTACGGAATCGTTCCCGTGACAACCTGCGAGAGCCGAACCTCGGAATTGGGGATCAAGTCGAGCAGCTTCGCCCGGCTAATACCTGCCCAGTCTTCTCCACCAAGACCGACCACCAGGAACTCTTGTGACGAACCCCGGACTTGTTCCTGGGCTTCGCGTAGAGGCATGTTCGCCTTCAGGATTTGTCCCACGGGCGGTCGCATGGCATCTTCCACGCGCAACAGCGGAACCTCGCGTTCTTCTTCAAGCGAGGGGAGCTCCAGCCCGTCCTGCCGTGACAGCAAATCGAAGATCGGTGTCGGCTGAAAGGTGCGCGAGATGAAGTAGGCGATGGCGTTTGAAATAATGACGGGCACGATAATGCTGTAGTTGCCGCTGACCTCCATGATCATGAACACCGAGGTCATGGGCGCGCGCAGAATTCCCGCGAACAGCGTGCCCATGCCGACCAATGCATAGGCTCCCACAGGGATCGCGAGATGCGGAACGATCTGGCGCTCAGCCATGCCTACCGCGCCGCCAATCATGGCTCCCATAAACAGCGTAGGCGCAAACAGTCCTCCCGGAGTCCCGCTGGTGAATGACAAGCCGGTCGAAACTATTTTGAGTACGCCCAGGATAGCCAGAATTTGCCACGTGTATTGCTCGTGCATTGCCTGGTCGATATAGGTGTAGCCGGCGCCCATAACCTGCGGAAACTTAATTCCAATGAAGCCGATCAGCAAACCTGCCGCCGCAGGTTGGAAATATTGCGTCCAGGACGGCAGCTGCCGAAGCCGTGGCCGAAGATAACCGATGTATTTCACGAACGCCAGCGAGGCGAAGCCACCGATCACACCGAGGCTGGCATAGGCGCCTAATTCTCCGACGTGCTCCAGATGGTAAGCGGGCACGTGGAATAGCGGTTCATCGCCCAGGAACCAGCGCTCGACCACCGCGGCAGAAATGGCCGAGAGTACCACTGCGCCGAGAATGCCTGCTGTCCAGCGGCCGATGACTTCTTCGATGACGAACAACACAGCAGTAATTGGCGCATTGAAGGCGGCAGCCAACCCGGCCGCGGCGCCCACCGGGGCAATCAGGCGCAACTTCTCGCGGGAGAGTTTCAGTCGGCGCCCCAATGCTGATGCCAACCCGGCGCCGATTTGCAACGATGGATCCTCGGGTCCCAACGACTGCCCACTGCCAATGGCCAATGCACTGGTGATGAACTTGCCGATTACGGTGACGACGGGTATGTAGCCGTCGTAAATGTAGAGCGCGGCCTTAGTCTGGTTGACGCCGCTACCGCGAGCCCGCGGAAAGAACCGGATTACCAGGAAAGCGATGACCAAACCAGTCAGCATCGGGGCCAGAAAGACCCGCGGCACCGAGGGTTGCAGGCCACTGCCGAGGAGCTTCAGCCGAAGAAAGTCGATGCACAAGCGGAAGCAAACCACAGACAATCCGGCCGCGATCCCAATCAATACAGCCAGCAACAGGAAGAATTGCTCTTCGCGGAGACTGAAGCGCTGCGGCGAAAGCAACGTGCGCAGCGAACTCCAGTACTGGCGCCGCGTGGGTGTGGACACCGTCGGCTTGAGCGCGGGCGTGTCTTTTGCAGGGGCGCTAACCGGATCTTCCGCACTCATCTCAAGGTCTCGCTCTCATGTTGCGCCAGAAGCAGTAGCGCTCGGTCAGTCAAACTCATGTCAGGGCAAATAGGCGCTGTGGATCGTTCTACCTGAAACACAAACTGCATAACGGGTTCGAGGGAATCGGGATTTCGCCGTAGCGCCCGTTCGCTGGCGGCTGTTTTAATCTGCAGGCCTCGGCTGTAGAGAAGCTGGAGGTCATCGGGAGCCGGCGTCGCAGAGCCAGGGGGCACTACTGACGGTCCCTCGGCTGCTCCCGCTGGCGATTTGCTGAGACCCTGGGATCCGGATGATGTCGCAAGCCCCTGCGGATCAAGGCTGTATTGCTTTTGACTCGCGCAACTGGTTAACCGGCTCATCGCAGTGTTGAAAGCCTCGGCTACGCGAACGGTACGCTCCGTCAGGGAGAGGTCTCGCAAAGACGGCGCAATTCGAAGCACCTCGCGCGCCAAGTCAAGCTGCTCTATGCGCTTCCGTGGACGCCGGATCGCGTTCCACGACCTTAGCCAGCGCACGTTCCGCCTCGTGATATTCGCCTAGTTTGAGTGACGCTTCTCCCAATCCCAACCACGCTTGTGCATTGCCAGGATCGTCCTTCAACAGTTTGTTGTAGACATCCGTCGCCCGCGCAGCTTCACCAACCTCAAGCAGCAGTTTAGCCAGTCGCAGCCGGTCGGAGACATCGGGCGGCTGGTCCGCCTGCAGAGCCAGCAGCTCAGCCGATGCCTGTCCCGTATGGTGTTGCTGCATGAGGTACTGGACCAATTCGAAGCGAGTGGCGATTCGATGCTGTTGGGGCGTGTCGCTCCACACTCCATTGATCGCGTTGCGATAGTAACGTACCGCCTGGTTGGGATCATTTCGCCGCACATACACCCGCGCAAGTCCCAGGTTCACTTCCCCGTCAGCAGGTTCCTCGTCCCACAGACTGATGAGATGCGCATGTGCTTCATTCAGGCGATTGGACGCCAGCAGAGCCTGCGCCAGGCGCAGCCGATAGAGATCGTTCTCGCGGTCATAACTGAGCGCATTGCGATACTCATTGGCTGCGGCCGCGGGATCGCCTGCCTGCATAGCCGCGTCGCCGCGGGCAAACCATCTTTGCGCGAGCGAATCTTCCGTTCTGCGATGCAGCCTGACGAAATACTGCGTAAACGCGAATCCCGCCATGATCAGTACAATCACTAGGAACATGGTTAGCCGGCCATATCGGGGAGCGACCACTTGTCCGCAAGCTGGGCACAGATGGGCACCGGCAGGGACTTCCTGTCCACAGGCTTCACAAGATGTACCGATTGGCGCGCTGGTAATGGACGGCATATCAATCTGGTAGAACGCCGACGCAGGGAGCGCCGCTGACATTCCACTTTAACAAGAGATGCACAGAATTGCTGCTTGAGGCGGTATAGCTTTCGGGCAATCTGACAATGGATCCCGATGACCGCCCAACACGAAAAAGGAGAGGCTGGTTGACCTCTCCCTTAGGATCCTGCCCATCTACGCATTCCAGGTTGGCGTTGGCAGTTATTCCGCCGCGCGATTTCTGGCCGTGCTGGCTATCCCCCGAACCTCGTTCCTTGCGTCTTCTCAATCAGTACAGCCGGAAGTTCACTTCGACATTGATTTGTACTGCTACTGGCTTGCCGTCCTTCATCGCGGGTTCAAACTTCCAGTTGCGGACTGCCTCGATTGCTTTCTGATCTAGACCCATGCCCAGCGCTCGCGCCACTTTTACGTCGCGCGGCTTGCCGTCGGGGCCGACGATCAGCCACAACACGCAGGTCCCCTGGTACTTTGCCTTGCGGGCCTCTTCGGAATATTCAGGATCGGGCGTATCCAATGCGCGAGGAGCCGATACACCACCACCCACGCGGAACACGCCACCGCCAATGCCTCCGCCGTGACCAGGACCGACGCCAGGTCCCGTTCCGGAGCCGACTCCACCGCCCGAACCCGAACCGATGCCTCCACCGCTGCCGGTTCCATTAGACGGAGGGCCAGAAGGAATTGCCGCCATAGGATTGCCGATGGACGGCATGTTGGATGCAAGCTTGATTTGGGGCGGCACCACCACCGTGGGCTCCACAGCGAGCTTGGGGTGATCATTACGAATCACAATGGCTGGAGGTGTGATCTGCTCCATGGCCAGCTTAGGCAACTTGCCTTTCGGCGCCTGTAGCTTATCGCGATCGCCGCCGCCTCCACCACCGCCGGATGTGGTAGCGCTCTTCTTGGTCATGGGCAACTGTGGCGTCAGGTCCGGCGCAATCAACGTCACCATCTCCCTTGGCTTCTCGGCCTGCTTGACCGCTCTCGCACCCATGATGGAGATTGCGATCAACCCTGCCAGCATCAAAATATGTACCACCAGGGAAACGCCGGCACTTTGTTTCTTGTAGTTGTATTCGCCCCAGATGTCCCGCACCTGCACGGGACGCGAGGTCAACTGCAGGGGAGGCAATTTTTCCGGAAACAAGGCAGCACGGATGTTGCTCTTCAACGAACTGAACAAGGACTCGTCCACGTTGGTCCGTGGCAGAAGATTCAGTTCATCCTGCTGGGATTGGGGAATCAGCGCCTGATTAGCCATAATGCTCGTCTGTGTCCTTCAGTCTTGCTGGTTCTAGGGTCTGCCCACGATGTATGCCGCCTAGTTGCGCCGAACTTGCCGAAGACGCAAGGTCAACATGCTGGAAAGTTAGATGCAGCGGTTTCCCCATCGTTGTTTGGGGTGCGCATTTTACTTGTGACGTATACGGGAAGTAAAAGCGAGCTGCCATGCAAGGCGCTGATAGACGCGAATTTACCCGCTCCCTATAATGAAAAGATAACTTGCACGATTTTCACAATCCAGTAACCAGCTGGCGGGGGACATACGGAGTGCCGCTCGATCTGAAATCCACGCTGAATCTGCCCAAGACCGACTTTTCCATGAAAGCGAACTTGCCCCGGAACGAGCCGCTGATGCTCGACCGCTGGGAGAAAATGGGGATTTACGACCGCATTCGCGAGGCGCACAAGGGGCAGCCTATCTACGTGATGCACGATGGCCCCCCTTATGCCAACGGTCCAATTCATCTGGGTACGGCGCTTAACAAGACGCTGAAGGATTTCGTCGTGAAATCGCGCAGCATGAGCGGTTTCGATGCTCCGTACGTACCGGGATGGGACTGCCACGGACTGCCCATTGAGATTAAGGTGGACGATCTGCTGGGCCGCAAGAAGCTCGACATGGATCCACTGGCGGTGCGCGCGGAGTGTCGCAAGTACGCGCAGAAATTTCTCGATCTGCAGCGTTCACAGTTCAAGCGAATCGGCGTCTTCGGCCGCTGGGACAAGCCTTATTCAACGATGGATCCCAGCTACGAGAGCGTCGTGATGGAGACGTTCTACTGCTTGCTTCGAACAGGGCTTGGTTTACAAGGGGCTGAAGTCGGTGTACTGGTGCGTGCACGACAAGACCGCGCTGGCTGAGGCGGAAGTCGAGTACGAGATGCACACCAGCCCCAGCATTTGGGTCCGGTACCCTTTGACCAGCGACCCTGCAAAGATTGCTGCTGCGCTGGCCGGCAAGAAGAACGTCGCGACCATCATCTGGACTACAACTCCGTGGACGCTGCCTGCGTCGATGGCGGTGACCTTTGCCCCCGAGGCTGAATATGTCGCCCTCGACACCGGTGAATGGATCTACATCGTCGCCAAAGATCTGGCACAGCAGACGAGGGAGAAGTGTAACCTCGGCGACGCGAAGGAAGTCGCGTCGTTTCCTGGCGCGAAGCTGGAGTACGCAACCTTCGCGCATCCGTTTCTGGAGCGCAGCGTTCTCGGCGTGCTGGGGAACTACGTCACTATGGACACCGGGACAGGTGCGGTGCACACCGCTCCTGCGCACGGTGCTGACGACTTCGTTACTGGTGTCAAGTATGGCCTTGATCTGAATTGTGATGTGGATGAGGGAGGCGTCCTGCGCAATGGGCTACCCGCAGTACAAGAACCAGCAGGTGTTCAAGGCTAATCCGCTGATCGTGGATTTGCTGAAGAGCCGCGGCGTGTTGCTGGGTTTCGAAAAAATTGAGCACTCCTATCCCCACTGCTGGCGCTGCCACAATCCCATCATCTTCCGCGCCACCGAGCAGTGGTTCATTTCGATGGAAGGGAAAATTCCCGGAGGCACTCTGCGCTCGCGCGCCTTGGAAGAGATCAAGAAGGTGAAGTGGGACCCGGCGTGGGGCGAAGAGCGCATCTCGAACATGGTCGCCACGCGCCCCGACTGGTGTATCTCCCGGCAACGCATCTGGGGCGTGCCCATCGCGGTCTTTCAGTGCGAAGGCTGCAAGGAATTTCTTAATGATCCAGCAGTGAATCGTGCGGTGGTCGAGCTGTTTGCCCGCGAGGGCGCTGACTCCTGGTACAAACACTCGGCGGAGGAGATTCTTCCAGCCGGAATCAAGTGCGGAAAGTGCGGCGCCACGAAGTTTCGCAAAGAGATGGACATTATTGACGTGTGGTTCGAGTCGGGTTCGAGTCAGGCAGCGGTGCTGGGACACGAGCCCGGACTTCCCTGGCCCGCTGACCTATACCTCGAAGGCGGAGATCAGCATCGCGGATGGTTCCAGTCTTCCCTGCTCTGCGCAGTCGCAACCAAAGGTGCAGCGCCTTATCGCAGCGCGGCCACGGCGGGGTGGACGCTCGATCCGCAGGGCCGCGCCATGTCGAAGTCGCTCGGCAACACCGTCGATCCGGTGGAGATCGCGGACAAGCTGGGCGCTGAGATCGTTCGTCTGTGGGTGGCCTCGGTCGATTTCCGCGAGGATGTCATGGCTTCCGACGAACTCATGCAGCGGATATCGGAAAGCTATCGTAAAATTCGGAATACATTTCGCTACATCTTGAGCAACTTGTCGGACTTCGCGCCGGCGCAAGACGCAGTCGGCTTCGCGGAGATGCAGGCACTCGATCAATACTTCCTGTTGCGTGCCGCCGAGGTGACGAAAGATGTGCGCGGGCACTATGACGATTATGTTTTTCACCGGCTCTACCATCGGCTCAAAGATTTCTGCATTGTCGATTTGAGCGCCATCTACTTCGACGTACTCAAGGACCGCCTCTACACGTCGGCGCCGAAATCGCTGGCTCGCCGTTCGGCCCAGACCGCGCTGTGGCGGCTGGGCGAGGCGTTGGTGCGGCTGCTCGCTCCAGTCATGAGCTTTACAGCGGAGGAAATTTGGGGATTCTTGCCGGTGGCCGAGGGGCGTTCCGAAAGCGTGCATGTGACGTTGTTTCCACAGCCCGAGGAACTGACTGGCGCGATCCCCGGCGACCTGAATGTTGCTGCTCTGCAAAGCGATTGGGACACTCTGTTGACGATCCGTACAGAAGCTTTGAAGGTGCTGGAGACAACCCGCGCGGAGAAGACAATCGGCGGAAGCTTGGAGGCACAGCTTCATGTGGCGGCTCCCGTGCAGCTCTTTCCGGTGCTGGAACGCCATCGCGATCAGTTACGCTATTTGTTTATCGTTTCGGATGTGGTGTTAGAGAAGTCATCGGCCAGCAACGGCGACACGGGGCTTACGATTACGGTCAACCGGGCTCCGGGCCAGAAGTGTGAACGTTGCTGGAACTATTCCATTCGTGTCGGAGAGGACCCGGCATATCCAACGGTGTGCGAGCGTTGCAGCGCGGTCCTGTCGGAGATTGAGGCGACGGCGAGAGCGCGCTGACTGAAGGCTGCTCACCCGAACACGAGCTTCGACCATGTCGCAAAACAGGCTTTCCGGTGCTCCTTTCGGCAGGGTGGCAGCGTCTAAGGATTAGGAACAGTCTCGAACTCGACCCATGCGAAAGTATTTCTTCTTCATCGCCGCTGCCGTATTGCTTTTGGATCGCCTGACGAAATGGGCGGTCGCCAGCAACATTCGTATGCGTGAGCCCATCACCGTGATTCCCGGCTGTTTTCAACTCACCCACGTGGAGAACACCGGCGCGGCGTTCGGCCTGTTCGCCGAGTCCACAGCCCAATGGAAGATCGGCGCTCTGGTGAGTTTCTCGGTCATCGCACTGATGGTGGTTTCGGCCTTGCTGTGGAAGCATAGCCACTCTATGAGCACCACGACCATTGGTCTGTCACTAATCCTGGGCGGCGCAACCGGCAACCTGTGGGACCGCATGATGACCGGGCACGTCGTGGACTTTCTGGACTTCTACGTTGGCAGCTATCACTGGCCGGCCTTCAACGTGGCCGACAGCGCGATCGTAATCGGCGCAATTCTGTTGGTGTCGGAGATTGTCTTCGCCAAGTCTGGCAATGAGGCGGTGAAAAGCAGCTCGTAGAAGAGCTTTCAGCCGTCAGCTTTCGCCTTCAGCCTTCAGCCAAGAAGAAAAACATATGCCGTTTGCCGTCAATGATGATGGGGTGCCGCTGGACAATAGCCGTAGGTGAAGTTAAGATCCGGATCATAGTCCCAGAAGAATTCGTTGGTGCCTCCCAACAGGAACTGACTGCCCGTCAGGGTTTGATCACCGGCATGGAAGCGCAGGAACACAGCGTGGTGATTTATGCGTCATTGCCTAGCGAGAAGTATGACGGACTGGTGGAAGCGATCGTCGCTAACACGCAGGGTCCGGCCGGGTGGACTTGGCTGAGGGCTGATAGCTGACAGCTGACAGCGGCTTCCTACGGTGTCCCGTACACCCGCTTGTACACTTCGGCGTTGCGCACGATGGCCTGGACGTACTCACGGGTCTCGGTGAATGGGATGGACTCGACGAACTCCTCCACGTCGCGAAAGTTACCTGACGCCCGCCAGTCTTCGACGCGATCAGCGCCCGCGTTATATGCAGCCAGCGCGTACTCGGTCTGCCCGCCAAAGTGGTCAACCATCTGGCGGAAATAATGAGTTCCCAGCTCGATGTTCATCGTTGGATCGAGCAGCGAGTCGGTGCTGAAGTGATGGAGTCCTTCTTTCTTTGCCTCGTCTTTACCAGTTCGAGGCAAGAGTTGCATCAATCCATAAGCGTTGGCACGCGAGATCGCACCCGGGTTGAACTCGGATTCCTGGCGGATGAGCGATGCCACTAAATAGGGGTCAAGACCGTTCTCTTCCGAGTAGCGCCGCAGTGCGTCCCAATAGGGTCGCGGAAATAATCCGTGCCAGTAAGGTGCGGGAAGTCCGTCAACATCCATGGCGAAATATCCCGCGATAGCGCGTTTCAAAGCCTGCAGGGCGCGATAGTAATCGCCACCGTTGGAATAGATGCGCGCAATCTCCAGCATCTCCCACGACGGGCCAGTCGAGCTTCCCGCCTGCAATTCCCGCACCGCCAGATCCGTCATGCCGGCATTCTCCAGCAGCCGGGCGCGCATGTAGTGAAGGTCGTCCTCGGGCGGGTCAACCACCTTTGAGTCGTCGTCGTAGGCCGGCGCCGAACCAACGTGTTGCAACGACGCCACCACAACAGCAGGAGCTACTGGTAAGCTCGCCAGCCGCTTGCGCGCCAACACGCCGTAGTAGTAGTTGTGATAACGCTCCGCAAGTTTCTGGTAGTACGCCCGGGCGGCACCGTACTGACCCTCGTCCTCGGCCATGCGTCCGCGCCAGTACATGGCGTTCGGAACTTCGTTGGTACCGGGATAAAACTCGATCTGCTCGTCAAAGTATTTCTTGGCCTGCTCCTTGCGGCTCTGGCGATAGGTCAGCCAGGCGCACTTCCAATGCGCGTAGGCCGCTTTCGTCCCCGTCGGAAAGCGCTCATGCAGCTCGCGATAATAGTCGATCGCGCGGTCGTAGTCCTTGCGCAGCAAGTACATGTTCCCCGCGGTAAATAAGGCCGACTCCAGCCACGGCGACTTGGGAGTGGTGCTTCGCATGTGTTCCAGAATTGTGGTCAAGGCCGCATCATCATTGGCATTGCGGGCTATCTCGGCGCGCTGATACCACTTTTCCGCGCTGGCCTCGCTGCCATCGTCGGGAATGCGATCGAGGGCCGCGCGGGCGTCGCGAGTGTTGCCATCATGCATGTAGCAGTTGGCGAGCTGAATCAACGCGGCGGATTGCTCACTTGCCGGAGCAAGATCCGACATCGCGCGATACTCCTCGGCGGCTGCGGGATAACGACGCGCCTTGTAGAGTGCCTCAGCGCGCTTCTGATGCTCGGGGTAGGTCACGGGCGGAAGCGAAGCCGCCTCCGGAATCCTTTTCAAATCGGCAGCGGCATTGTCGGCGGTGTAATTGGTCGCGTAGTTGTAGTAAACACGCCGCAGGATCTCCGCTCCGGCGCGGCCCTGGCCGTCCTGCACATAGGCCTTACCCAGGAAATATTCAGTCTCGGCACTGGCGGGCGTGCGGTGCGCTTCCAGCAGCCGAACAGCTTCGCTCGAACGATTGGTCGCGAGCAAGGCTCGGGCGTACGAGATCAATGCGTCATGGGCATAGAGTGAGTCTGGAAAGCGAGTGCCGAAGTCGCGCAGATATGCCAGCGATTCCTCCGGATTATTGCTGGCCACATAGGAATTGCCGATAAAGAACGCGACGTAGTCCTTCAGCTCGCCAATCTGGGGCTGCGCCTTTTGCATCGCAGAAATGGCGGCGGGATACTGCGCGTCGAGATAATGCGCGTATCCGATGGCAAACCAGGCCAGCGCTCCGGCCTCGGTTCCAGCGTGGGAGTGAGCGTACGTTTCTACCCCAGCGTAGGCCGCAGGAGTGCGAAATTGTACGAGCTGCTGCGCCATCGGGCGCAGGTCGCTGGAGGCCACGAAGGTCCGCTTCAGGTTGTGGGCGCGAGCTGCGGTCACTCTCTTACGAGGAGCGTGGTGGGTAGATGCCGTCTTCTTGCCGCTCGACTTCGTCGACTTATGGGCAGTAGTACTGGCGGCAGACTTCTTTTTGTGGGCCGTGGAGGCGCTATCTTGCGCGCGAGCTCCAATGCCCAGCACGACCAGTAGCGTGGCCAGTACAACGATTTGGAAGCGGCTGTGGGGATTCACCGGATTCAGTGTAACGCGATTTGTTCGAGGCCGGGCGCAAACAAATCATTTACGAAATGGATTCCCGACTGTGACATCCGTCGGACTCGCCCGTCCGTACAATAGACGTAGTGCCACCAGAATCGTGTTTCGACGCAACAGGCAGCAGTCGCAAGATAAGCAAAATTTTGTTACCCCGGCTTTCCCGAATCCACGGCCTTATAGGTACAATGGCTTCGGGAATTTTGTGGGGCGTAAGCCACTTCAAGTCGGGCGCAAGCAGCCTCCTTGGGGTGACCCCGAACTAAAATCCTGAATCTACACAAACATGGGAACCATCCAACCAAAGGTAGAACCGGCTAGCGATGAACTTTCGTTAGTCCACGCGGCCAAAGCCGGCGACATCAGCGCTTTCGAAGAGCTGGTGAAGCGGTATGACCGCAACGTGTTCCGGATTGCACAGCACATCACGCAGAACCGCGAAGACGCGGAAGACGTGGTGCAGGACGCTTTCCTGAAGGCGTACCAGAACCTGGCAAACTTCCAGGAGCAGTCGAAGTTTTACACGTGGCTGGTGCGGATTGCGGTGAACGAAGCGCTCATGCGCTTGCGCCGCAGGCG
This sequence comes from uncultured Acidobacteriaceae bacterium, assembly GCA_963721155.1. Taxonomy (GTDB): domain Bacteria; phylum Acidobacteriota; class Terriglobia; order Terriglobales; family Acidobacteriaceae; genus Bog-257. The sequence continues at coordinate 872,518 of CAVRID010000018.1, forward strand.
TCCCGAGCGGATGGTATCGCTCGATGAAGACATTAAGACGGAAGAGGATTCCATGCCGCGGGAAGTCGCGGACTGGTCTCCGAATCCGGAACAACTTTACAACCAGGGTGAACTGAAAGAGATCCTGGGCAAGACAATACAAGGGTTGCCGCCGAGTTTTCGGACGGTATTCGTCTTGCGCGATGTTGAGGGGCTCTCCACCGAAGAGACGGCGGATGCCTTAGATTTGAGTATTCCCGCGGTCAAGTCCCGCCTGCTTCGGGCTCGGCTGCAGTTGCGTGAACGCTTGAGCAAGTACTTCAAAAATCGTACTGGTGGAGATGGCAAACAGTGACCTGCTCTGATTTCCTGAAAGAGCTCACCGATTACCTTGACGACTCGATGGATGCTCAAACCCGAGCGGAATTGGAAGACCATCTTCAGTGGTGCCATAACTGCTACGTGGTCTGCAACACAACCAAGATGACCATTGAGATCTACCGCGACTCCCACTTGTACGAACTTCCTGAAGACCTTCGCACCCGGCTGCGGACAGCTATCGTCTCCAAATGCGAATGCCACAAAGGGCCAAGCGTAGCGATCCCACGGGACAAAGCGACTCTGCTCCCACCAAGTAGGTGTTCGGCAGCATTCACTCTGACATCGAAGGCGCTGGTCTTTCGAACCCAAGAGTCAAAATTCGTCTCCGCAGACCGATTCTGGTCCTGCACGCCATCACACTCATTCCTTCCCGCCATTTGCCGATATGCAGGTAGTACTTCAGCTTTGCAGTAGCACCTTAGACAAGGCACCTTAGTAATCCTGATGTCGTCCACAACGGGACCGCGTGGATTGTATATCGAACCTTTTTCGTAGCCTTCGAATCTAAAGGTTTAGAAGCGGGTTAGCTATGGTAAGAAGCTTGACCCGACTTTGGCGCCACGACCGAACGCAATCCCCGGTTCTCCTTTACCGGGGACGAGAGGGTGCTTATGAGTCTATTCGAGTTGGTCTTCGGTTGTTCTCACCAGCGTTGCAGCTTTCCTATCACGGTCAGGGGAAGACTTCGCCGCAGCCCAGCGGCATCCGTCACGGGAACCTATGTAGTCTGCTTGGATTGCGGCAAGGAATTTCCTTACGACTGGAAGGAAATGAAGATGGTGAACTCTAAGCCGCAGAATTCCGCCCGCCCCGAGCCTGTGATTGCACCTGGCAACAAGGCAGCATAGTTGCCGGCCGCAGCTGGCTGATTCGTGTTGGAGGAAGCTTCTGTCTGGAAGTTTAAGGGCGCTCTTGTCGAGCGCCCTTTGTTATGGCTGGGCCTATGCGGATCACGCAAACTAACACCGGAGACGCGTCCTTCTACAACTTACCGCTTGGTTAAAGCCTGCCTATTGAGTGGGCCGCAATTCCAAATGTTACCAGCCGTTCTCGTGCCATATTGCACGATCAACGGCTCCGCGCCAGAAAGGCTGGCAAACTCCGCATCGGTAAGTGAAAACACTACCCGATGCAAGTCTCCCCCTACGTAGCGGCTAAGGGCGAAATATTTTTCGCCGATACGCAACGTGAGCATGGCGTCGCGCACCGGAAAGACGTCAGAGCTGGCGATCTCAATTTCCACGCCGGAGGCGCCACCAAGCTGGGGCACAGCCGGCAGCCGGCGCAACGAAGTAATCACGCCGGAATGTGTAATCACTCGCGGCAGCGATTGTTCGGGTTGCTGCATTTCCTCAGTCACGTCTGCAGTATCCTGCACCGGCACTCGGGTAACAGGAGCATTGGAAAGGCGAATGTTAGCGACGTAGATGGCACCCTGGCCGGTCTGGTCGAAAGTGAGCCTTATGCCATGAACCTTTGTGGCGATGGCGTTGCCATAACCGGGAAAGTCCGTGAGCGGAATGCGCACCGTCTGCAAGATCGGATGCAGCCCGCCGTCTGACGATCCCACAGGTCCCTGCAAGACCGACTGATGGCCCGACTGTCCCACGAAGTTCGGGTCCGTATAGTGGCTTAGTTTTACCGCTCCGGTCGCTCCATTGCCAGATCCCCTGATGGAAATGGAAAAGTCAGTCGGAGTAGGTGTATTCAGACCGCTGCTTTGCCGCGAAACGCGCAGCTCGAGCGTTGTGTAGGGTGCAATCGACATGCCCGTACCCGATGCCGTCCAGTTGGTTTGGAAGTAGGTGTTAGAGCCAGCGGCCGTCCAGCTGATTATGCCGGCACGCAAGCTGGGATCATGGTTGGGCACAGACCCGTGCACGATCGTAATGTTCGACGCCAGGTTGGGAAATCCGTAGCTGCTGGTTCCGGTCTGCCCAGTAAAGTCTTCAAAGACCTCGATGGGGACTGGTGGTGTGAAACCTCTATCGGCGGTTGTTGGATAGGGCTGCATCATACCGGTCTCATCGGTCACGGTGGCCGGGATTCCCCACCAGGGACTGAAGTTGCGGTTGAAAGTCGGGGCGGCTCCAGTACCTACATTGCCGCGGAAAAATGCCAACAGCGACGTCATGGTGGTGAGCCGTTGTTGCAACGAGCCCGGCGACACCGGAAAGAGTGGTGTTTGCCCCGCACCAGTGCAGTCTGCCGGGTAGGGCGGAGTCAGACTGCTGGCGTCACTGATTTGCCATTGGGAATTGAAGAAGTTGTGATTGGCGCCCCAGATCATGATGCTGGACTTCTGCGTCTGGGTCCTCTCAAACGGCGGCAGGATGTCCCGATCATAGGGATGAATTCCCTCAATGTCGGATACGTCGCCGTCACAAAGTCCGGCAATGATATTCCACGCCACGCCTTTCGAATTGTTGCCCAGGAAATCGACCGGAGCTATTTCGAAGACTCCCTTGAAGGTGATGGGATCTTCGATCATGCCCGGCCAGATGCTTCCGCTCTGGATGTAGTCGTTGTAGGCCGCCCGCACGCCGTCACCGCCGCGGGAATGCCCCATCATGCCGGTGTTGCTGAAATCGAGGTGACCCTGCAGCTCAACACCAACGCCGGCGGGCGTTCCACCGTGCCGGTTCCACGTGCTCAGGTTCTGAAGATTGCGCAGCACCAGAATTCCGCGCGCTTTGATCAGACCGCTGTCGCCAGACAGACCCGGTCCCGCCGTGATGCCGCGATTAGCATCAATGGACGCCACGATGTATCCATAACTGGCCAGCCGAAACGCCATATAGTCGTACCCGAGATAGCTGGGGGATTCGACATAGCCCGTCGGACACGTGCCAGTGCCGGTGTAGTCCGATCTGTCGTCATCGCGAGGATTACCCGGCAATGACGTATCGAAAGTGCCGCATGTTCCGTGGTTGCCGTGCAAGAAAATTATCACCGGATAAGTGCCAGTGAGGGTTTGCGGGTAATACACGTGCGCGCGGACATCAACCTTGCAGTCATAACCGGACCTTGGCTGACAGCCCGGCAGCACTAAGGGGTCTACTTGCGCCCCCAGATCATATTCACCGGAGGCGGTGGGCAGGGGTCCAACCGGAGTTGCGTCGGGCGCTACATGTTGAGCAGCGACATACACGCCGAAACAGCAAAATAACAAGACACAGCAAAGAATGCGTAGTTTCATTACAGTCTCTCCTAACCGGATGGTTATAAAGCGAAGACCATGTTCGATCCGATGGAACACTGGGGGTAGAGTTGCACAGGGGAGGTCGCGGCATTCGACTCACATTCGGACGGACGAAAACGGAGTAATGCGGGCTGCCGGGGGTAGAAGGCACATTCTCTAGGGTCTCCCTGAGATCGCGAGAAAAGGACGCTACCATCGCCCGGCGAGAGTGTACTCCGCCAAGGGCGGTTGCGCTACCTCATTTTGGAGAGGCGTCCAAGTGGAGGTGCAGTATGGAAATCGCCGCCAGATGACGTCCAGCTGCAATTACTCGCAAGAGACCGCGAATCTGGTACTTGCATCTAAACTACCGGTCGATCAGGGCCCGTCCGTAACCGGAGTCAAAGACTACGTAAAATTGCTTCATGACGACCAACTCCAGCACGCCTGATTTTCAGCAGCCGACAACAATGGAACGCTGGTTCAACCGTTTGTTCGGATTCCTGGTTGGGCTGGGCTTTGGATTGAAGCACAATTATCTACTCCAGGTCCGAGGACGAAGGAGCGGCCGGATTTATTCCACGCCAATCGATCTGCTGGAGACGGGCGGCAAGCGGTTTCTAGTGGCGCCTCGTGGACGGACTCAGTGGGTTCGCAACGCCGAAGCAGCGGGCGAGGTTACGCTCAAGAAGGGACGGTCGCGGCAGAATTATGGCTTGCGGCCGGTCGCTGATGCAGAGAAACCTGAGCTGCTGAAAGCTTATCTGGACAGCTTCAAGACGACCGTGCAGCGCTACTTTCCCGTTCCCGCCGGTTCGGCGGTCGAACGTTTCGCGAGCATTGCTGCAGGCTATCCGGTATTTGAGCTGACGGAAAAGTGATCGCTTCGCCCCTCGAATCTGCCCTAAAAGCAAACCGGCGGCACGCAGCCGCCGGTTTGGCTACATTCGAATATGCGCTACCACTGACCGGCGCTTGCGATGAAATCATCATCGCGCCGCTGCAAGGTCGGATGATCGTCGCCATCTTTGCCGGGTTGGCCTTTGTCGCTGTCGGCGGTTTGAGTACGCCGCAGGGTTGGCTTGGTGTCGCTTGGTTCTACAGCCTTCTTGCGATTCTCGAGTGCGGCCAGACGCGCCTTCACGTCGTTGAACTCGGAAGTGTTGAGGATATATTCCGGACGCGCGGGAAGCACATTGCGTATCTCTTCCTGGGTTTTGAGAATTCGATCGGGAGTTGGCGGATGTGAAGCGAACGCTTTGGCCAGCGTGCCCGGCTTATTTTTCTCTTGCGCCCTGATCTTCTCAAAGAAAGAGACGAAGGCCTGTGGATCGTAACCCGCCTTGTACATGTACTGCACGCCCAAATAGTCAGCTTCTGCTTCGAAGCCACGGGTGAACTTCATGAAGGTCAACGGGAGCGCCAGACTCATCGCCACGTTGGCGGCTTCGTAGATACCCCAGCTGTTTATAAAGATGAGAGGAATGGAAGCGAGACTAACGTAATTGGCGCGAGTCATTTCGCGAGTAGCGTGGCGGGCCGCTACATGGGCGATTTCGTGCGCCATCACGCCGGCCAGTTCGGCTTCGTTGTCGGCGGCAAGAATCAGGCCGCTATTTACATAGAAGAAACCACCCGGCAGTGCAAAGGCGTTGATCTCGTCAGAGTCGATGACCTTGATGGTGAACGGTACCTTGGCGTCGGAGTTGCGCACCAGATTCTGGCCAATGCGGTTTACGTACTCCACAATGACCGGATCCTGGATCATGCGCGCACTTGACTCGACCATCATCGCGTACTGCTTGCCCATCTTGATCTCGGTGTCGTACCCGTACCAGTCCCCGACTCCCTTGCCCGAGCCGACCTTGCGATTGCCTATATCATCAATATCGTTCTTGCCTTTATCGTGAGTGGCCTTGGGCGCATCCTGCGTCGGCGCGGTAGAAGATGCGCTGTCGGTGGGAGAGGCGCTGCTGTTCGCGTCTGCTGCCGGGTCGGTTTGATTTTGTGGAGTGCTTGGTACTTGCTGCGCTGACGGTGCCTGAGTTTGCGTGGTGTTTTGCGCGAACGAAGGAACAGCCAGAAGGACGCTCAGCAGCATTGCGGTTGCAACGGCGAGAGGGCGTGACTTCATGGAAAACTCCAGTGCCGAACGCTGAGCCACCTGGCCAGGGGTGGTACTTGCGGTCATTATAGACTTGGAGCCACTTTCTAGCACGTTGGATTCCCGGAAATCTTGCGGGACACAAAGATTTTGCAAACCGGGTTAGAATGAGCGGTTCGTCCCAGGAGGTCGCCTTGGAAACGGTTACATCAACAGATCGCGCGATACAACGGGTTTCGCTGCAGCAGTTCATCGACGGGCTGCACCAACTCAAGGAGGCCGACTTCAGCGGCGTGAACGGCACGCTCCAGTATCTGCGAGAGAATGCAGTCGATCCGGATTCGCTAAAACCGTATTTGTTCTGGAATGCGCAGCACTACACCCGCAATCTGATCGACAAGACCGATCTTTACGAGCTCCTGGCAATTTGCTGGGAGGTTGGGATGGCGAGTTCCATTCACAATCACCAGGGGCAGAATTGCTGGATGGCCGCCCCGATTGGCCGGCTTGCCGTGCAGAACTTCCGCTTGATCTCCGAGGACCTGGCAGCCCATCGCTGCAACATTGTTCCCACCAATGTGGTCGAGATCACACCTGATAACCCGGTAGCAGTCGATCCGTTAAATCCCGTCCATGACGTTCGCAATCCGCGTGAGTGGGGACAGCGCGCCGTGAGCCTGCACATTTACTCACGTCCGTTCGACAGTTGTATTGTTTATTCGGTGGAACAGGGTAGCTGCGGCCAAATCGCCCTAAACTATACGTCGATGTACGGGAAGCTGGTGCAGAGCTCATAGCCGGCCTTCTCCGACGCATCGTCGCGAAGTTCAGATCAGGGAGTTCACGATCAGACCGCCATGCCGGAATGCGGCGGGTTCGCACGTTGATGGGCGCGTAGTCCCGCGAAGCAAGATGAATCAACCCGAGTGAATCTGCGGATTGAACCTCACCTTTGCATAAACCGATAAACTAGCCCCGCGCGGATGGAAGAGGATAGCCCCGCCTCTTCTACAGTGGGTGTACGAGTCTTCCGTCAAACGGCTGATAAACACTGGACTTTTGCTTGGGAGCATTACTGGGCCGCCTCGGCAAATCATCGCGTGCATGGCCTTGTATACGGGAGGAGAAAGTAATGCAAAAACGCAAGCTTGGAAAAAGCAATCTGGAAGTATCGGCCATCGGGCTGGGATGCATGGGGATGAGTTTTTCTTACGGCCCTCCCAAAGATAAGAAGGAGATGACCTCTCTTCTCCACGCCGCAGTGGACCGCGGCATCACGTTCTTTGACACCGCCGAAGTGTACGGCCCGTTCACCAACGAAGAGCTTGTGGGTGAAGCGCTGGCTCCGTACCGCCGGCAGGTGGTGATTGCCACCAAGTTCGGGTTTGATCTGGGTGGCAGCGACAATCGGCCGGGAGCACCGGGCGTGAATAGCCGACCCGAGCAAATCAAGCGGGCCGTCGAGGGCTCGCTCAAGCGGCTTAGGGTCGAGACGATCGATCTCCTCTATCAGCATCGGGTTGACCCGAACGTGCCCATAGAAGATGTCGCCGGCACAGTGAAGGAGCTGATTCAAGCCGGTAAGGTCAAGCATTTCGGACTTTCGGAGGCCGGCGCAAAGACGATTCGTCGCGCACATGCCGTCCAGCCGCTCACTGCGCTTCAGAACGAATATTCGCTTTGGTTCCGGGACCACGAGAAAGAAGTGCTGCCGACCATCGAGGAACTCGGAATCGGCCTGGTGGCCTACAGCCCTCTAGGCAGGGGCTTCCTTACCGGCAAGATCGACGAAACCACGACGCTCGACAGCACAGACTTCCGCAGCACCCTTCCACGCTTCACCCCCGAGGCGCGGAAAGCCAATAGGGCCCTGGTCGATCTGATGGGATCGATCGCGGAGCGGAAGAAAGCCACCCCGGCACAGATTGCGCTTGCCTGGGTGCTGGCGCAAAAGCCGTGGATCGTTCCAATTCCAGGCACAACGAAGCTAACACCGCCTGGAAGAGAACATTGGAGCGCTGGCAATACAATTGACGCCTGAAGACCTGCGCGACATCGATGCCGCAGCATCGAAGATCACTGTGCAAGGAGATCGGTATCCCGAAAAATTGATGAAAATGACCGGCCTGTGAGCTCAACGCCATGACACACTTGCTATGCAGGAACAACGTATCCGACTTTGCAAAATGGAAGAAGGTGTTCGATTCGCACGCGCATGCTCATCGAGAGGCCGGGCTCAAGTTGCGGCATGTTTGGCGAGGCACTGAGAACCCGAACAATGTGTTCTTCATGTTTGAGGTCGTCGACTTGAACAAGGCCCTTGCATTCATTCAAACACCAGCGGCAGCAGAGGCGGGAAAAGCATCGGGCGTTATCGATGGCGAGTATCACTTCCTTGAAGACACTGCTGGCTACTGATTTTCCCTGAGCTTTTCAGTTGGTAGTCTTCGGCGGCGTAGGTGAGTCCTGCGGTGAATCAGCCGGTTTAAGCACCTCGATGCGTGTGGCGCGCCACTCTCCATCGCTTCCCTGCTCCGCCGTCACTCGAACCTCAGCTCCGGCGATCAGGGCCGCCTGAGCTTTGGGCCGACGGCTCACGGCAGGGATGCTCTGGTCGTACTCCACATGCGCATGCGAAATTTCCACGCGACGAATCATTCCGTTGCGGCCCTGGACGTAAATCCAGTTGGGATCGGCTGCGCTCTGAGCGCCTTCCACGATCTTTCCTCGGAACGAACCCGAAATAGCCGCACTCGGGAGAGCAAACAGAACCAGCATGGCTGCGAATACAACAAGACCGAACTGAGGAAAACGCATGGTTTCTTCGATGCAGGAATCCGAGCGGACGCATAGAGATTCGAGCCTCATATCCCACGTTTGGGGAATGCCGATTCCTCGGCGATCATTGAATTCCCTAGGTGCCATGCATTTCAGTTCCTATAATTAACTGGTGGGCGTTTGCCCGGACTCTTACGTTCTTTTCTATAGCGAGGCGGTAATGACAGTCATCAAGCAAGACGATCTTATTCAGAGCGTTGCCGACGCTCTGCAATACATCTCCTACTATCATCCGGTCGATTTCATCCAGAGCCTGGCGCGCGCGTACGAAAAAGAACAATCGCCTGCCGCTCGCGACGCCATTGCCCAGTTGCTGATCAACTCTCGCATGTGCGCCGAAGGTCATCGGCCGATTTGTCAGGATACCGGCATCGTGACGGTCTTCCTGAAGGTTGGGATGAATGTGCAGTGGGATGCGACCATGAGCGTGGAGGACATGGTCAACGAGGGCGTGCGCCGTGCGTATCTCCACGAGCACAACAAGCTGCGTGCCAGCGTGCTGGCCGATCCCGCCGGCGAACGCAAGAACACCAAGGACAACACCCCGGCTGTCGTGAACATGACGCTCGTCCCCGGCGACAAGGTTGATGTCATCGTCGCGGCAAAGGGCGGCGGCTCGGAAGCCAAGTCGAAATTCGTCATGCTGAATCCCTCGGACTCGATCGTCGAATGGGTGCTGAAGACCGTCCCCACCATGGGTGCGGGATGGTGTCCTCCGGGGATCATCGGCATCGGCATCGGCGGCACAGCGGAAAAGGCCATGCTGCTGGCCAAGGAAGCGCTGATGGAGCCGATTGATATTCAAGAGTTGATTGCTCGCGGACCGAAGACCACGGCTGAGCGTCTGCGAGTTGAGCTGTACAGGAAGATCAACAAGTTGGGCATCGGCGCACAGGGATTGGGCGGGCTGACCACCGTGCTCGACGTCAAAGTGAAGGACTATCCCACTCATGCCGCCAATCTGCCGGTGGCGATGATCCCGAACTGCGCAGCCACGCGTCACGCTCACTTTGTGCTTGATGGCTCGGGCGCGGTCGCTCTCAAGCCGCCTTCGCTGAAAGATTGGCCGGAGCTGACCTACAATCCGGCGGGCGCGCGACGCGTGAACCTGGACACGGTAACGCGTGAAGACGTGGCAACGTGGAAGACCGGCGAGGTGATTTTGCTTAGCGGCAAGCTGCTCACCGGTCGCGATGCAGCTCACAAACGCATGACTGAGATGCTCACACGGAAAGAATCGCTGCCGGTGGACTTCACCAATCGCTTTATCTACTACGTTGGGCCAGTTGATCCGGTGAGGGACGAAGTAGTCGGCCCTGCTGGTCCCACGACGGCGACGCGCATGGATAAGTTCACTCGCCAGATGCTGAAGGAAACAGGTCTGCTCGGCATGGTAGGAAAATCCGAGCGAGGTCCGGAAGGCATCGCAGCCATTCGCGACCACAAGGCGGTTTATCTGATGGCGGTCGGCGGTGCCGCTTACCTGGTCTCGAAGGCCATCAAGAAGTCGCGCGTGCTGGGCTTCGCCGACCTCGGCATGGAGGCCATCTACGAATTCGAGGTGGAGGACATGCCGGTCACGGTTGCAGTGGATGTCAACGGCAACTCCGTGCACGAGAGCGGTCCGAAAGAGTGGCAGGCCAAGATCGCGGAGTTGGTGGAGATCACGTAAGGGCGCGGTGCTGTTTAGAACCCAAGAATGATAGCCCGGAAGCCTCCAAGGCAGTCCGTGCAAGTATCTTGAGCACTTCGACGAGGATGATCAAAAAGAGGGTGTAGAAGATGTAGTAGAACGTTCTTGCAACCTGATTGCATCCCAACAGCTTTGATAAATGGTCTGCGCCATCAAAGGCGCCGCTCCAGAAGTAGCTTGACGCTTTATACTCGAAAGCTAAGAGATAGTAACCGACGAAATCGTCTCCTGGCGATGGTTTAATACCTTCGTAAGTGTCATTCGGTATTCCAAAGCTTGTTCCATCTAATAAATCATTGTCCACATTAGAGATTGCTGCGTTATCCTCTTCCCCTAGGTCGGAGCCGCCTGCGAGCTTTTCCTGATTCATGTTCATTTCTCCGGAGCCCGCCTTAACACTATTACATTGTCCTGTCCGCAGAAAATCTCGGTAGTCGTTACTGTCAACAGGCGAGAGCAATCCTTGGACTCCGGGAGGTAATGCTCGGTCGCACGTAATTGTGTACAGCGGCATGGCGAGGTACGAGCCAGCGAAACCAAGGGAGTAAGGTAGTAGTATCAGGGCAAGAGCTGCGCCCAAAGGCCAAGAGATTAATCTGTTCACTTATTCATCCTTACCGACGACTGCGATGAGCCCACGACTTGTAGACCCATTCTTGTAGACCTATTATTGAGGGCTCAGGGATACAAGTATGACGTTGATACGATGAGTTTTGCGATGCGGGGGTTGTCTAACACGGGACTGCCCCCGAGGGGGTTGGCTTGTAAGTATCATGTTTTCTGGAGAAGACCAAACCCATGGGTACATCCACCAGAGTTGGGACCCGCACCGAGAAAGACTCTCTCGGCCCCAAGGAAATTCCCGGCCACGTTTACTACGGCATTCAAACCGCGCGCGCGGTCGAGAACTTTCCCATCAGCGGATTGCGCGCGCATCCTTCGCTGATTCGCGCCATCGCGATGGTGAAGGAAGCCGCGGCCCTTGCCAATCGCGAACTCGGCCTGGTGGACGAGAAGACCGCCAACGCCATCATCGAGGCCGCCAAAGAGGTTCAGCAGGGCAAGTGGGACGAGCACTTTGTGGTGGACGTCTTCCAGGCGGGCGCAGGCGTCAGCTTCCACATGAACAGCAACGAGGTCATCGCCAATCGCGCTTCCGAGTTGCTGGGCGGCAACCTGGGCGAGTACAAGCACGTCCATCCCAACGATCACGTTAACTACGGCCAATCGACGAACGACGTCTTCCCTACCGCGATGCGGCTGTCCGCGCTGCTCGAACTGGACAAGCTATATCCCGCGCTCGATGGCTTGACGGCCGCGCTGGACGAAAAAGGCAAGGAGTTCCATCACGTCCTGAAGTCGGGCCGCACACACATGATGGACGCGGTGCCCATGCGGCTGGGTCAGGAGTTTCACGCCTACGCGGGCGCGATCAAGCGGGCGACGAAGTCGATTCGTGAGCAGTCGGAGTATTTGCGCGAGGTGGGACTGGGCGGCTCGGCGGTGGGTACCGGCATCAACACCCATCCCGGATTATCGTGAGAAGGCGATCGCGAATCTGGCGCGCATCTCCGGACAAAAGCTGCACGTGGTGGACGACATGCGCTACGCCATGCAGTCGAACCTGGCGATGTCGTCGGTCAGCTCGGCGCTGCGCAACCTGGCGCTGGAGGTCATCCGCATCTCGAACGACCTGCGCCTGCTGTCTTCGGGACCTAACACGGGCCTGGCGGAAATCAACCTGCCCGCGCTACAGCCGGGCTCGTCCATCATGCCGGGCAAGATCAATCCGGTGATGGCGGAACTGGCGGCGATGGTTTCGTTCCAGGTGGTCGGCTACGACACCACGGTGGCGTTGGCGGTGCAGGCCGGGCAACTCGAACTCAACGTCATGATGCCCGCGATGACTTACAGCGTTCTGACATCAATCACCATCATGACCAACATGCTGCGGCAGCTCACCGAGTTCTGCATCAAGGGCATCACGGTCAACGAGAAGCGCACCGATTACTACGTGCAGAGCACGGTCTCGCTGGCCACCGCGCTGAACCCGTACATCGGCTACGCCAAAGCGGCGGAGATTGCGAAGGAGTCGGTGAAGACCGGCAAGTCCATCATCGAGATTGCACGCGAGCGTGGCGAACTGAGCGAAGGGCAGATCAAGGAGATTCTTGATCCCGCACGCATGACTGAGCCAGTGCGTCCCTTAGATGCCGCCAAAGAGCGGGAGAAAATTAAGGCGAAGTAGCTTGGCAGATTGGATTGACAGCGCGAGAGGGCGAAATTAATGTGAGAACAAGATTCATAGGATCGAAGGAGGCCACTGGCCGATGACCGGAATACAGTTCGTAACCGATGAAAAGGGCCGTAAGGTGGCCGTCCAGATTGACCTGAAGAAATACGGAGCGATGTTAGAGGATTTTTGGGACGGGCTGATTTCCGAATCGCGCCGCAAGGAAAAAGGAATTTCTTACGAGCAATACCGTGCCAACCGCCTGAGGCGCAATCGCCCACGTGCTTAAGTACTCTTTGGAAATCAGGCATTCGGCGCAAAAGGAATTGGATGCGCTGGACGATGCACTGTTCAGTCGGATGGATCGCAAGATTCTGGCGCTGGCCGATAACCCAAGGCCCGCAGGATGCAAGAAACTAAAAGGCTACAAAGATCAGTGGCGCGTCCGGGTCGGTGACTGGCGAGTGGTGTACATCATCGACGATGACGCAAAGCTCATCAGTATCACGCGCATTGCCCACCGCCGCGAAGTGTACGAACGATAACTGGGCGCGCCGACTACCGGCCAGCCCTAGCCAAACCTCAGTTGGAAGGGGACCCACCAAGGTTTATTGTGACGTCCCGGCGAACCTAGCGAAAAGCGAATCGCGAAGAGCGGCCTTTAGTACGCCCACTTGAGCAGCGTTGCCCCAGACGTGAACCCCGCGCCCACGGCAGCCAGCAGAACAGTGTCACCCTTCTTCAGCTTGCCTTCGTCAATCGCGGTCTGCATCGCCAGCGGGATCGTCCCAGCCGTGGTATTCCCGTAACGGTCGATGTTGATGATGACTTTCTCGATTGGCATCTTGAGCCGGTCGGCAGTTGCCTTGATGATGCGCATGTTGGCCTGATGGGCTATGAAGCAATCCACGTCGTGTCCGGTGAGGTTATTCTTGCGCAGGACGCGCTCCGTCATCTCCGACATCTTCTTCACCGCATACTTGAAGACTTGCTGTCCATCTTGATGAATATAATGCATCTTCTGATCAACAGTTTCGTGCGACGCAGGATTCAAACTTCCGCCACCCGGCATGTACAAGTACTGGCCTCCCATGCCTTCGATCTGCGCCTCGTAGTCGATGATTCCGTCTTCGCCATCTTCTGCTGGCTCCAGTAGGACCGCTCCGGCTCCGTCACCGAAGATGATGCACACGGCACGATCGGTGAAGTCGGTCATCGAAGAATTCACGTCCGCGCCAATGACCAGCACCTTTTTGTACCTGCCAGACTCGATGAACTGAGTGCCAGCATTGAGCGCGTACACAAAGCCTGAGCATCCCGCCGAAACGTCGAAACCCCAAGTGCGATGAATACCCAGCTTGTGTTGCACCAAGCATGCGGTTGAGGGATACATCATGTCGGGGGTAACGGTTCCGACTACGATCAAATCCACTTCCTGAAGATCGAAGGGATGCGACTGGACAAGCTTCTTGACCGCTTCGACAGCCAGGTCACTAGCGGCTACGCCTTTGTCTACCAGGTGGCGTTCGCGGATTCCGGTGCGTTCCAGTATCCACTGGTCGGTGGTGTCCACCATTTTTTCCAGGTCGTGGTTGGTAAGAATGCGAGGCGGGACATACGTACCCAGCGCGGTAATTTTGGCACGACGAGGGTTTGACAATAGAGTTCTCCGGTAACTGTGGCGATGGCGCGAAATTTCATTTTCGACGATACGAGTAGGAAAGTCTATGCTCAGGTGCTCAATGCAATAATGGCACGACCGGCGCTGACGGCTCGCAAATGATTGCGGTGTGAGATACCTTCAAAAGCAATCAACTTCCAGGAGGAGCAGCTTGGAGAGCTACGAACGGCGAGTGCGCGAGAGTTTTGCCCGTCAGGCGATGATGCAGACGCTGGGAGCTGAGATGGCATCGGTGTCGCGCGGGGCCACGGAAATCCGCTTCCCGGTCGCGCCTTCGCTCCTGCAACAGCACGGCTATGTTCACGCCGGGGCGGTGACTACCGTTCTGGATTCGGCCTGCGGCTATGCGGCGCTGACGGTAGCCCCCGAAGGCTCGGAGGTGCTCTCGGTCGAGTTCAAGGTCAACTTACTGGCTCCGGCTACGGGCGACTCGGTGGTCGCGCGCGCCCTAGTGAAGCGCGCCGGAAGGAAGCTTGCGGTTTGCACAGCCGACGCGTTCGCGGTGCGTCCCGAGGGTGAAAAACTGGTTGCCACCATGCTCGGTACGATGATCTATGTTCCGCTCGAAAGATGACTCGACGCGGCAAATGGAAGAAAAAAGCCAGGCGCCAGTTGACCGCTGCACCCGCACTAGCCTGCTACCGTTGCTTCCTTCCGGACCTGGCGGGATTCACAAGATTGCGTTGCGCGGGACCAGCGCCCGACCATTCAATATAACATCCTCTTCCTGCGGTATGTTGTGCCCGGCAAGCAAGGCGGCGCGACTTCCGTGGCCCTCGAAACCGCGAAAAACAATGCTAAAATAGAGAAATTGCATGCACCCGAAAACCGATTCTGTAGGCTTGCTGGACATTCCTGACACTCCCATTGGTGCAGATGCGTCGCGTCTCGACGATTCCGTAGGCGACTCGAACCCTGCGCCTACTCCCAAGAAGATTGGATTTGTGAGCCTGGGCTGTCCCAAGAACCTGGTGGACAGCGAGGTGATGATGGGCCTGCTCTCCCAGGGCGGAGCGCAAATCACCGCCCGCGCCGACGATGCTGACATTATCGTCGTGAATACCTGCTCTTTTATCGAATCGGCCAAGCAGGAATCGGTGGATACGATCCTGGAGATGGCGCAGCACAAGGTTGCGGGAAGGGCCCAGAAGCTGATTGTGGCGGGCTGCCTGGTCGAGCGCTACCGTAATGAAATCCAGAAAAGCATTCCCGAAGTTGACGCCGTGGTGGGCACAGGCGAACTGCAGCAGATTCTCAATGCCGCGGGGATTGCGCCGCCGTCCCCGGCCGGGTCGCCGTTTGTAATCTTGAATTCGCGCTCCGAGGGCGATGCCCGCGAAGCTGCCGGCCGATTTTCGAAGGCAGAGTGGGATGGCGCGATCGCCGACCTGCCGAATTATTTGTACGACGAGAACACGCCGCGCATATTGGCGACGCCCAAGTATTCGGCTTATATCAAGATTGCCGAAGGTTGCGATCATCCCTGCGCGTTTTGCATCATCCCGCAATTGCGCGGGAAGTTCCGGTCGCGACGATTCGAATCGGTGATCGCCGAGGCGCAGCATCTTGCCGAGCAAGGCGTGCGCGAGATCACGCTCATCGGACAGGACACCACCTGCTACGGAGAAGATCTCGGCCTGAAAGATGGGTTGGCGCTGCTGCTGGAGCGGTTGGCGCAAATCGAGAAGTTGCGCTGGGTACGTTTCCTTTACGCTTATCCCAACAAGATTACCGGCAAGCTGCTAAAGACGATTGCAGCGCATGAAAAAATTTGCTCCTACATCGACGTGCCATTGCAGCACGCCTCACCCAATGTTCTGAAGCGCATGAAGCGTGGCGCTGGGGCCGACATATTCTTGCGCTCGGTGGAGAAGATGCGGCGCGAGATTCCCGGGGTGACGCTGCGTACCTCATTCATCGTGGGCTTTCCCGGCGAAACTGCAGAAGATTTCGAACAGCTCTGCCAGTTCGTGCGAGAAGCGCAGTTCGACTGGTTGGGAGTGTTCGGCTACTCCGACGAGGAGGGTGCTGGGGCATTCGCGCTCGCTGACAAAATTCCGCGAAGGGAAATCGAGAGGCGCCGCAGAAAGCTCATGTCACTGCAGAAACAAATCAGCCTCAAGAAGAAGCGTGCGCTGGTGGGGCAGCAGTTCGATGTGCTGCTGTCGGGTCCCTCGGCTGAAACCGACATGCTGTGGGAAGGCCGCACGGCGATGCATGCTCCTGAGATTGATGGCACGGTTTACGTGAACGATTTCGGCGACCGCGAAGACATTCGCGAGGGCGAATTCTACCGCTGCGAAATCACCGAGGCGCATGACTACGACCTGGTCGCGCGGATTGTGTAGCAGTTGCCAGTAGCCAGTTGTCAGTGGGCCCTCCACGGTTAAAATTGGATTCGCCTTTTCTGTTTCGCTCGCGGACTTGTAGACATCAAATCTGGCAAATTGAAGAGTTTCCGTCAGATGGTTATTGTTCAGAACTGACGCCTGAGCGCTGATAACTGACAACTGCTTCATGAAGAAAAAGATTCGCAGCTTGCGTTGTCCAACTTGCAGAAAGATCGTGCTGGCCAACGATCCCGAGTATCCTTTCTGCAGCGAACACTGCCGTGCGATTGACTTGGGCAAGTGGGCCAGCGGCGGCTATGTCATCTCCACGCCACTGAACGATCCGGAGACCGACGATTCCAACTACCCGAAACAACCAGGTAAGCGGTACGAGTAACTCCGCGCTGAAAGTGTCTCCGGCACCGCGGTGGGCAACTTTGGTCGCTACCTTTTTCGGCGCTGGGCGATTGCGGCCAGGGCCGGGAACGTGGGGTTCTCTGGCCACCGTCTTGTTGTGGTGGCTGCTGGCGTCGCACCTTCCGGCGTCGATGCAGATGCCCGTTATCGTGATGCTGATTGTGGTGGTAGTGGCGATTGGCATACCGGCGGCAACGCTGGAGGCCCGCGGCTGCGGCAAGAAGGATCCCTCGCATGTGGTAATTGATGAGGTTGCGGGGCAACTGCTTACCCTGATTGCGTGTCCCATCGTGTGGCAAGCGCTGCTCGCCGGCTTTATACTTTTCCGTGCATTCGATATTGTTAAGCCACCTCCGGTACGTAGCCTGGAGAAGTTGCCGGAAGGAACGGGAATCGTAGTGGACGACTTGGGTGCAGGCGTTTATGCCTTGATTGTCTTGCAGTTGTTGCTTCACTTTGGGATCGTACGCTGAAGGCGAAGGGACGCGGCCTAATTACTATTCCGCGCCAGCAACTAGAATGAAGTTTCACATCAAGGCCAGCGGCCTGCAGTACAAGATGATCGAGATCGGCAAATGATGGAACGGAAAATGGGCGCAAGAAACGTGAATGGCAACCCCCACATCGATTCCATCGATCCCAGATGCGCTCTGCCGGGAGGCGAGATTCGCATTAGCGGCAGCGGTCTGCGGCCGCAGGAACTGCGCCGTCCCCAAGTTCGGTTTGGCGACGTGGACGGCTCGATCATCATCAGCGCGGAGCAATTCATCGTGGCGCGCGTGCCGGACGGTGCAGCCTCGGGCGAAGTCGTGGTTGCAACCAACGGCCACAAGAGCAATCCCGGAGAAGTGCGTGTCGGTGTTCCCATCGCGGAAAACCTGCACCCGGTGGCCAATCCGGCCATCGACCAAGATGGCAACATATACGTCACGTTCTCCGGATCGCGCGGACAGAAGGTCCCGGTTGCCATCTATCGGATCGACAACAATTACAACGTGAAGCCGTTCGTGCACGAGATGATGAATGCCACCGGGATGGCCTTCGACCGCGCAAGCAACCTGTATGTCTCCTCGCGTTACGACGGCACCGTGTACCGCGTGGCAGAAAACGGTACCATGACTTCTTACGCTGAGGGCATGGGCGTGGCGACCGGGATTGCGTTCGACCCGGTGGGAAATCTCTACGTGGGCGATCGCAGTGGGACCATCTTCAAGATTGATCGCGACCGCCAGATCTTCGTGTTTGCTATGCTGGAGCCCAGCGTTTCCGCCTACCATCTGGCATTCGGCAACAATGGAAATCTGTATGTCACCGGCCCCACCACATCGAGCTTCGATGCCATTCAGCAGATCGACCCCCATGGCGCGGTCAGCGTCTTCTACCGTGGACTGGGCCGTCCGCAAGGATTGGCGGTTGACGTTGACGACAACATCTATGTTGCGGCTTCGCTCAACGGCCGACGCGGCATCGTGCGGGTCACGCCCGATCACAAGGCGTCGCTGGTTGTGTCGGGGCAAAACCTGGTTGGGCTGGCGTTCGCGCGCGGCGCCTCTGCCGTGCTTGCTACCACCACTGGCGTCCATCACCTTTCCTGGGACATTGAGGGGCGAGAGTTGATTCCGGAAAGCTAGCCATTAGCCGTTGGCTGTTAACTGTTAGCTTTTAGCTTCAGTTCTCCGCGAATCATCGGGCGTTCTGCAGGTGAACGATCTTTGATCGCCACACCAATTCCTTCAGATAAGCTAAGAACCAAAGGCTAGAGCGTAAGAGCTAAAAGCTCAAGGCCAAAGAGCTAAAAGCTAAAAGCTAAAGCTAAGCTAAAAGCTAAAAGCTAAAAGCTGAAGGCCCGCAGCTAGTTGCTAATTGCCTACCGCTGCTAGACTGAATCCGTGATCGCCGAAATCATCGCCATCGGTTCGGAGATGCTTACTCCGTACCGGCAAGACAGCAATTCCCTGTTCCTCACCGAGCGCCTCAACGAGCTTGGCATCAGTGTCGCGTTCAAGACGGTGGTCGGGGACAATGGCGAACATCTTACCTCTGCGGCCCGCACCGCGATCGGTCGCGCCGACATTGCAATCTTCATGGGGGGCCTGGGACCGACAACCGACGATCTCACCCGCGAGTGTGTGGCCGCCGCCCTTGGAATACCGCTGAAGCGGGATAACGAGATTGTCACTGCGCTGTACAAACGCTTCGCCGAACGCCGTATTCAGATGCCCGAGAACAATGCGCAGCAAGGGGACGTGTTGCAGGGCGCCGAGATACTGCCGAACTCCCGAGGTACGGCGCCCGGACAGTGGTTGGAAACCAGCGTCGATGGACATCGAAAGATTGTCGTGCTGCTGCCTGGGCCGCCGCATGAACTGCATGAAATGTGGGACCGGCAGTGCATGGATCGGTTGCGTGCCCTTGTGCCGCCGGCGGCAATTGCCACGCGCGTTCTGAAGGTCGCAATGATGGGCGAATCTGCAGTCGATGCGCGGACCGCGCCAATCTACAAGAAGTATCCCCATGTCGAAACCACGGTGCTGGCCGGCCAGGGACAGGTCGAATTTCATCTGCGAGCGACCGCAGCTACCAAGGACGAGGCACAGGCGGAAGTGGATCGGCTGGCCGACGAATTGGAAGATGAACTCGATGACGCCGTGTTCTCTTCGGCGGGCGAATCGCTGGAGGAGATCGTCAGCTACTACTTGCAGATGCGCAATGCAAAGCTGGCGGTAGCCGAGTCGTGTACGGGTGGAATGATCGCCGAACGCATCACCTCGGTGCCCGGAAGCTCGCGCTACTTTCTGGGTGGCGCGGTGGTGTACTCCAACGACTTGAAGACGCTGTTTGCCGACATCCCTCCGCTGATGATCGAAGCCCATGGCGCCGTCAGCAAAGAAGTGGCACTGGCGCTGGCGGAGAATATTCGCGAGATTTGCAATGCCGACATCGGCGTCGGAGTCACCGGTGTCGCAGGTCCCGGAGGTGGCACGGAAGAGAAGCCGGTGGGCTTGGTGTATGTCGCAGTGACCAATGGGCACAAGCAGGAAGTGGTGCAGCGGCGTTTTTTTGGGGACCGTGATCGCGTCCGGCGATGGGCGAGCCAGCAAGCGCTCGACCTGGTCCGGCGCATGCTGATGTAAAGCTATGCGCCTCTTCGTAGCTCTTGATATCGGTGCCGACATCCGTCAGCGAATTACCGAATTCCGCAATCAAATGCGGTCGCTGGCGCCGGATGTTCGCTGGGTAGGCCCTGAAACGTTCCACATTACCTTGCAGTTTCTAGGCGAGACCAAGAAGCTCGACGAGATTCAGCACGCCTTGCAATCGGTGCGAGGTGCGCCTGTCGATCTGAGCTTTCGCAATGCCGGTTTCTTCCCTTCTCCGAAGGCCCCGCGCGTCTTCTGGGTCGGAATCGAGGCTGATCTGCGTCTGCAGGAGTTAGTGAACGCAATCGGCCAAGCTGTTCAGCCGCTGGGATTCGAACGGGATGCCGGCCCTTTCAAGCCACACTTAACACTGGCGCGTGCCGGTAGCGGGCGTCCGCGTCCGGTTGCCGGAGAACGTTCCGCACCTGCCCTCCGTCTGATACAAACCAAACTCGAAACCCTCGGACAACTGGAGTTCGGTACAATGACCGCGCACGAGTTCTGTCTCTACGAGAGCAAGCTGTCTCCGGCGGGCGCGCGATACACAAAGTTGTCGCGCTATCCGCTGCAATAGCTTTGTTGCCCGGCGAATAACTTTGACCAAGCTCACGCTTATTATCGTCGTAGTTTCCTACCTGCTGGGCTCGATACCCTTCGGCTACCTGCTGGTGCGCATCTTTCGCGGGCAGGATGTTCGCGCTACCGGCAGCGGAAATATCGGCGCGACCAACGTTGCGCGCACGGGATCGAAGGGGCTGGCGATCGCGACCTTGTTTCTCGACGCGTTGAAAGGCTACATGGCGGTGGCATTTGCTTTCTGGCTGGCGGAGTCGCACCGATTTGCGACGAGCAATATTCAGGCCAGTCTTTACGATTCTTCTCAGCAGCTAATTGAGAGCCGTACGATCTTTCTGTTGGCGTCGGTCGCTGCCTTTTGCGCGATCCTGGGGCACATGTTTACCGTATGGCTCCGCTTCAGGGGCGGCAAGGGGGTGGCAACTGCCGCCGGCGCTTTTCTCGCGCTGGCGCCCAAGTGTCTGCTGCTGTCGCTTCTCTTGTTTGCGATTGTGTTTGCACTGACACGATATGTTTCTTTGGGCAGCATCGCTGCGGCTGCGTCATTTCCGTGGTTCGTTTTATGGCTCAATCCAGCGGAGCGAAACACCGCTCCTATCCTGTTGGTGATTACGGCTGGGTCCGCGCTGGTGATCGTGCGGCACAAAGACAACATCCGGCGCCTTATGACTGGCACCGAAAACCGTTTTCGTTGAAAGAGACCAGCTTGTGAGCGAGATCGCAGTCATCGGCGCTGGAGCGTGGGGCACGGCAATCGCCACCGTTTTGGGGCGCAAACAGACACACCACGTTCGCCTGTGGGCTCATGAGGCCGAGGTACGGGAGAGCATTCGCGAACGTCGCGTCAACGATTTGTTCCTGCCACAACAAGTGGTTCCAGAAGCGGTCGCGTGCACCAATAGCCTGGAAGAGGCGTTACACGGTGCTTCGATTGTTGTCAGTGTCATGCCGTCGCACCACACCCGGCGGGTGTTTCAAGCCATGCTGCCGCATCTCAGGCCGGAGATGATTTTCGTCAGCGCGACCAAGGGCATCGAAAATGATTCGCTGCTGCGCATGACAGAGGTAATCACGCAGGTGCTTAGCGCCTCGGCTGGGTTTGCGCCCCGTATCGGAGCGTTAAGCGGGCCGAGCTTTGCCAAAGAAGTTGCCAAGGGAGATCCCACCGCAATCACTATTGCCTCAGCTGATCGTGAACTTGCCATGACAGTGCAGACGGAGTTCAGCGATCCCAACTTTCGCGTGTACACCAATGACGACGTAGTTGGAGTGGAGTTAGGCGGGGCGCTGAAAAATATCGTCGCCATCGCCGCCGGCGTTCTGTTCGGCATGGACCTCGGCTACAACACCGTTGCGGCGCTCATCACGCGGGGACTGGCTGAGATCACAAGGCTGGTGGTGGCCTGCGGCGGCAGGGCAGAAACCATGGCTGGGCTGGCCGGACTTGGAGATTTGGTGCTTACCTGCACCGGCGGCCTTTCACGAAACCGGAGCGTCGGAGTGGAACTGGGACGCGGACGCAAGCTCGACGACATCATTGCAGGCATGCACGGCATGGTGGCGGAAGGGGTGCTTACCACCAACGCCGCGGTTGGTCTGGCGCGCAGGATGGGCGTGGAAATGCCGATCACGGAGCAGATGCACGCCATTTTGCAACAAGGAAAATCTGTGCAGGAAGCGATACGTGACTTGATGAAGCGCCCCTCGACCAGCGAGGTAGGGCTGTATCGCAATTAGCCCGCGTTCAGGATGCTTCGGCGAGCAGCGCTGGATGCCGATTTTACGCAACGCCAATATGTTGAAAGACATCTAATGCGATGACTCAGACGATTCATACATGCACGTATGTGCGTATTAACCACAACATGGAACGACCTGAAAGCAATCCACTCAAGAAGGCTTGCGCTGCCCGCTACGCGGGACTAATCGCCATCATTCTTCTGCTGGCCTGGTCTTATGCAATGGGCCAGAGTTCCGGGCAGGCGTTGTATTCGCTGCCCTCGGCTGAGCAGGTTGTCAATCGCAATCAAGATCCTTATGCCGGCTCGATTCCTCAGGGTAAGGCCACGGCCGAGACCATCGATCTGACCATCGAAGACGCGCTCCAGCGGGGGTTGAAGTACAACCTCGGTTTGTATTTGGCTGAGCGGGTTACGGAGCAGTCGAGGGCATCCCACCTACGCGCGCTGAGCGACATGATGCCGATGGTTAACGGATCGTTCGCGGAAGAAGAGCAGAAGCTCAACCTTAAGCAGTTTGGCTTCACGTTCCCGGGAATTCCGACTGCAGTGGGACCGTTCGGCATCACTGACCTGCGCGCCACGGGTTCTTGGAACGCAATTGATCTACATACCATTGATAACGTTCGCGCCGCCAGCCAGAACGTAAAAGCCGCGCAGTTCACCTATCGCGATGCGCGCGACACCGTCGTGCTTGCAGTAGGAGCCAATTATCTTCTCACTATTGCCAACGAATCGCGGGTTGAGGCCACGGAAGCGGAGCTGAAAACTGCGCAGGCGTTGTATCAGTTGGCGTCGGACCAAGAGACGGCGGGGATTGCGCCCAACATTGATACCCTCCGCGCACGGGTGCAGCTACAAGCCCAACAGGAAGCGCTGATCCAGGCACAGAATGAACTGGAAAAACAACGCATCGCGCTGGCGCGCGTAATTGGATTGCCGGTAGGCCAGAAGTTTCGCCTGGTGAATCGAGTCCCCTACCATCCGTTGCCCGAGGCGGAGGTAGAAAATGCTTACACCCGCGCACTGCAAACGCGTCCCGATTATCAGGCCGCGCTGGCGTCGTTGCGTGCAGCCCAACTCAGCCGGGAGGCGGCTTGGAAGCAACGGTTGCCATCCATTGACTTTGCGGGCGAATACGGCGTGCTGGGAACGACACCCGATTCCATGTCCCCTAATTGGACGGCTGCGGCCACACTGAGAATTCCGATATTCGAAGGCGGAAAAGTAGAAGCCGATGTGCAACAGACTGCGGCCATCCTGAAGCAGCGGCAGGCTCAAGTCGACGATATGAGAGGTCGCATCGAACAGGATGTGCAAGATGCACTCCTTGATTTGAAGGCGGCGGCACAACAGGTAGAGGTGGCGAAAACGGGTCTTGACTATGCGCAGCAGGCTTTAGGCCAGTCGCAAGATCGCTTCGCCGCGGGTGTAACCAACAACGTCGAGGTCATTCAGGCGCAGCAGCAGCTAGCTGCGGCCAACGACCTCTTCATCTCCAGTTTGTATTCGCACAACATTGCCAAAGTATTGTTGGCACGGGCCATCGGAAATGCCGAGCAAGCGGTGCAGCAATACCTGTCTGAGCCGGGCAGCACGCTGCCTGCGAACGGCAAAGCCGGACCCGGCCACGCAAGTAACACGTCCGGAGCCCTACCCGGTGAAGTACCTGCACCGGCTGGAATGGCCGCGGGAGTCGACACTTCCGCGCCTCAGCAGCAAGCGGGATCCGGAGGAGAAGGCTCAACGATCACGCCGCAGAGCGCGGGAAACGGGAGCAACAATGCTCCGGCAACAACAGTTCCGCACGAGTAATTCTTGACAAGGTGAAAAGATGAGTCCGAGCACGACTGATGAGAACGAGTTGGAACGGCCCGGAGCCCCGCGTCAACCGGAAGAAGAGCACGTTGATCCGGAGGTGAAGCACTACGAGGAAGACCGTCGCGGCTTCTTCCAGAAGCATCCCGCTGCCAAACCAATTGTCTTTCTGGTTGCGATTGTTGTCGTGGTGTTGGTGGGTTGGTTCTGGTGGGAGAGCCGTCACTGGGAGGACACCGATGACGCTGAGATTGACGGCCATATCTACCCCATCAGCGCACGCGTAGCCGGCCAGGTTACCCGGGTGAACTACGATGACGGTCAAGTCGTTCACAAAGGCGACGTGCTGGTGCAGATTGATCCCACGGACTACCAGGTGGCGCTGGCGCGAGCCCAGGCCGACTACCAGGATTCGCAAGCCCAGGCTGAAGCCGCCCAGTTTGGGGTGCCAGTTTCCAGCATCGGTTCGCTCAGCCAGATCCGTTCCGCTAGCGCCGACATGGACTCTGCGCAAGCTGGCGTGACTGCGGCCCTGAAGCAAGTAGAGGCTGCGCAGGCCCAGGTGCAAGAAGCGCAAGCGGATGCGCTGAAACTAAATACTGATGTCGAGCGCTATCGCCAACTATTGGGCAAGCGCGAGATCGCACAGCAGCAGTTCGATCAAGCGATCGCGGCGGCCACCGCAGCCAACGCGACCGTCAGCGCGCGTCAGGCGGCGTTATTGGCCGCGCAGGCACAAGTGAAGCAAGCACAATCCCGCATCGAGCAGGCTACCGCCGAAGTGAGGAATGCGCGGGCAACACCGAACACGGTGGCGGCTACCCAAGCGAAGGCGAAGTCCGCCGATGCCTTGGCGCAACGCTCCAAAACCGCGCTCGATCAAGCGCAACTCAACCTCTCGTACACGACGATTGTGGCTCCGGTAGATGGCGTTGTCGGCAAACGCTCGGTGCAAGTGGGAGAGAACGTATCCAACGGCCAGGACCTGATGGCCATCGTCCCGCTCAATGATATCTGGGTGACGGCCAATTTCAAGGAAACCCAACTTGCCCACATGAGGCCGGGACAGCCGGCCAAGATCAAGGTTGACACTTACGGCGGGCGCAAATGGAATGCCCACGTCACCAGTATTGGCGGAGCAACCGGAGCAAAGTACAGCCTGTTGCCGCCGGAGAACGCGACCGGTAACTACGTTAAGGTGGTGCAGCGCATCCCGGTGCGCATTGATTTTGATGGTAACGACAAGCCCGACTTCAACAAGGATGGGCTGTTACGTCCGGGCATGTCGGTTGAGCCGGACGTTAAGGTGCGGTAGGCAGGGAGCCTTTGCCTGCGTCATCCTCTGGAGCGAGCAATGAACAATATTTCGCGGGCTGAGTGCCCGCTTCGATCTACTATATGCGACGTAGTTACTACCCTGTGCACGCCTCTGTGCGCCTTTTGTAGTATCGACTGACTTCCAATTTTTTCTTAGAATTCCTTCGAAATCACTGTCATACTCTTAGTGAGCACCAAGCTTACGTTATGAACTTTAAGGTTTTGCCCAGTCTGATTGCGCTTGCAATCCTGGTCGGGGTTTTCCGGGCTGTTCTTCGCCAAGCTGCCGCCGAGCGGCTGCACCTCTGGCTGACGGGGTGGATCCTTGTCCTCATACATTTTGTCGCCGCATTTCTCGATGTAGGCAACGGTCTTTGGGACCGTGTGACGTCGGTCGTCAGCTTAGGAGCGCTGGAGCTCGCGAGCATATCCTTCCTGATCTCCATGTCGCCACGCGCCACCAACCGTCGCCGTCAGTTGCTGCTGGGAGCAATTCTCGGTATTCCCGCACTGTTGTACACAACTGCGGTGGTTTGGGAATTGACGGCGCGCAGCTTTTATTATCTCGTGGTGGTCGTGGCCCTCGCGGCTACTTCGGTATTGGCTTGGAAGTGGTATCGCGACTCGCCTGCCTACTTTGCCGGGGTGCTGCTGGCGTCGGTGGTCTTCTCGTCCGGGTTGATCTGGGTGATTGCACGCAATCATGCTGATTTTGGACTCGAAGTTATGCTGGCGGGCTTTAATTTCGTGGTCGCTTTCCTGTACTGGCGCCACTTTCATCGCGGTACGGCAGGCGTGCTGACTACGGTTTTCGGTTTCGTCGGGTGGGGCGCGGTCTTTCCGATCGGCGTGGTTCTGCAACTCTACTCTCCAGCGACAGTCGTCGAATCCGAGGTCTGGAATATCCCCAAGTACTTTGTGGCTGTGGGAATGATCCTGACGCTGCTTGAGGAACAGGTTCACAAGAACGAATATTTGGCCTATCACGACGCGCTAACCGGCCTGCCTAACCGGCGGTTGCTGGAAGATCGGTTGGAACAAGCCCTGACACGTGCCGATCGAGGGGGGCGCAAGGTGGCTGTTTTCTTGATCGATCTCGACCGGTTTAAAGAAGTAAACGACAACTTCGGTCACCGAATCGGCGATTTGGCTTTGCAGCAGGTGGTGTTGCGGCTCTCCAGCCGGATGCGCGCCGCCGATACCCTGGCACGCTCAGGTGGGGATGAGTTCACAGTGGTGAGCGATGTGTCCGATGAACACGGCGCTGACATTTTGATATCGGCCCTGGAGTCGGCGCTGGCGGTTCCCTTAAGAGTGGAAGGACAGTTGATTCAAACCGGAATGAGCATCGGCGTGGCCCTGTATCCCGACCATGGGCGTAACCCCGATGAACTGCGAGCGGCCGCTGATCAGGCCATGTATCTGGCGAAGCGCGGCTCCCGAGGCCCCGAAACCGAAAACGTCATCGTCTTTCCGCAATCTCCGGCCTAGGTAAAACACAGATCATTCCTTGCTCGGCTGGTTGTGGGTTTCCGCACGGCTGTTGTAGGCTCGAAGGCAGGCGCGTGCCTCGGACGCCGTCGATGCTTCCCTTGCCGGGATGGCGAAACTGGCAGACGCAGCGGACTTAAAATCCGCAGACCCGAAAGGGTTGTGGGGGTTCAAGTCCCCCTCCCGGCACCAATAACTTGCTACATCTAGACCTTGGCGCGGCGCAGCCAACGGCATGGCATTGTTTCCTCGACATGCGACGCTCAACTCATGGAAGGTCAATACGACAGTCAGCGGCACTAGCATTTGACACCACCCCACCGCCGGGCTAGGGTTCAAGAAATGCCCACGCTCCAGGAGCAATTTGGCCAGATCGACATCTATCTTTTCGACCAGCTTCTGAAAGGTCGCATCTCGCCGGGCATGCGAGTACTGGACGCCGGATGCGGTTCCGGTCGAAACCTGGTGTACTTCCTGCGGGAAGGGTATGAAGTTTACGGAGCGGATTCGGACGCGCGGGCCGTGGAGAGCGTCCGCTTCCTCGCGCGGATGTTTGCGCCCGCTCTTCCGATATCGAATTTTCGAGTGGAATCCGTCGAACACATGTCTTTCGACGATGCCTGCGCGAATGTGGTCGTCAGCAGCGCTGTCCTCCATTTCGCCAGCGACGACGCACACTTCGAGTCGATGCTGCAGGGATCATGGCGCGTTCTTAAGCCGGGCGGTCTTTTTTTCTGCCGCCTCGCATCCACGATCGGCATGGAGAGCCAGTTCAAACGCATTCAGGGACGCCGCTTCCAATCGCCTGACGGCACGGAGCGTTATCTGGTGGACGAAGCGCTGCTCGGCTCAATCGCCGCACGGTTAGGCGGTAATCTGGCCGAGCCGTTGAAGACCACCGTTGTGCAAAATCAACGCTCGATGACCACTTGGGTACTGCAGAAGAAACTGCTGTGAGAGAATCGGCCACGTGTTTCTTTCCAACCTCACATTGTCAGAACGACGCGAAACTGTGCCTTGCCGCTCATCATGCGGTCGTAAGCTTCGGCTGCTTTTTCCAGCGGATACGTCTCGATCATGGGACGCACGCCACTCAGTTCGGCGAAGCGCAGAGTGTCCTCAGAATCGGCTGCTGTTCCGGCGGCCCAGCCTTGAATGGTTCGACTGCCATTGATGAGCTGGATCGGCGTGACCTCAATCGGCTCGAATGTCGCACCAATCACCATGAGCTCGCCGTTCGGCCCCAGACCGTCGATCAGTTCGGACATCGCTTTCGAGTTTGGGGCGGTCGCCAGAATGACCCGTGCGCCGCCCAGCTTCTGCAACTCCTCGGCTGGTTTTGTCGCTTGGCTATCGATGAACACACTGGCTCCCAGTTTTTTGGCGAGCGAAGCGTTTTCCGACCCGCGTCCGATGGCCGCTACGTTGTAACCAAACTTGTTTGCGAATTGAATTCCGAGATGTCCCAGACCGCCGATGCCCTGCACCGCGACCAGATCGCCAGGTAATGCGCCACTGTGCCGCAGCGCGTTGTAGGTGGTAATTCCGGCGCAGAGGAGCGGTGCCGCGTCGGCGTCATTTAGACTTTCCGGTATGGCGGCCAGCGCCTCGATGGGAGCGACCATGTATTGCTGATATCCGCCGTCATAGCTGATGCCCGGAATTTGCAGATTCTGGCAATTGCGAAAGTCTCCCCGCCGACATTCGCGACACGTGTTGTCGTGGCCGCCATGCCAGCCGACCCCGACACGCTGCCCTTTCTTCCACGCGGAAACGCCAGCACCCACTTCATCAATGATGCCTGCGACTTCGTGTCCTGGAACGCGCGGATACTGGATTCCAGGCCACAAGCCTTCCTTCGTGAGCACGTCACTGTGACAAACACCACAGGCCTGCACTTTGATCCGCACCTGTCCTGCGCCCGGCTTAGGAATCTCGCGCTCGATGATCTCAAAATCTGCTCCCGGCTTGGAGACTTGCGCTACCTTCATCGTTGCTATTGCGACTGTTGTTGCCATGAATCCTCCTATGAATTTTGGCCATCGTTGAGAAGTACTTATTGCGACTGGTGAAGCGCTCGTCGCGCCTCTGAGCCGCTACTACCGGGGAATTGCCTTCCAGTTCGACTGGGAGCCGAGTGGGAGACTGCCACGCGATACACCAAGCGACGAGGACGCTCGCTGGGGTTGATGCCGCAAGTTCCGACGCAGATTCCCAAAAAACGGCAACCTGAAATCGACAACACCAGGATCTCGGATCTACTTCTTGACGTTTTCCTTTTCGAGCTTATCGAGTTGTTGGACCAGTTGTTCGGCTTGATCTCGTAGCTGGTGGAGTTGCTCAGCGAGTGAGGGTACATTCTTCTGGCTCGCTGGCAAGACGGGAGAGGGAGCGGAAGGCGTTGCTGCCGGCAGTGGCGCGCCAGTCAGATCGGCCAAGGCCTGGTCGAAGGTGTCGCGGTAGATCAGCCGGTCGCCCATTGCCAGCACCACCTTCTTGAGCTGTGGCATGCGCGCTTCGCTTGCCTGAATGTAGATCGACTCAAGGTAGAGGAAGCCGCCAGTCACGGGGAGAGCGATGATGTTTCCGCGCAGCACGTGCGAGCCTTGCTGGTTCCAGAGCGTGAGGTCCTTGGAGATGTTCTGGTCCTGGTCGATGCGCGATTCAATCTGCATGGGACCGTACATCAATTGCTGCTTTGGCAGTTGATAAAAGATCAACTTTCCTAGCTGGTCGCCGTCGCATCGTGCGGCCATCCAGCCAATCAAATTGTCCTTGCCACGCGGAGTAAATGGCAGAATCAGTAGATACTCGGCCTGTTTCTCCCCGGGCAACGTAGCGACGACGTAGGTTGGTGTGACCGGTTCCGGTTGGCCCGACTGGCTGAAAAGGTCGCGCGCGATCTCCCAAATGTCTTCCTTGTTGTAGAACACCTGTGGATCACGCATGTGAAAGATTCTGTAAGCCTCGGCCTGCGTTTGGAAAAGAGCTTCCGGGTAGCGGGCGTGCCGGCGCAGATCGGCGGGCATTTCCGACGCGGGCAGAAATAACTTCGGGAACAATTTCTCGTAAGCCTGGATAATGGGGTCGCTGGGATCGAATACGTATAACGTCATCTTCCCCGTATAGGCATCGACGGTAGCTTTCACGGCATTGCGAATGTAATTCGCGCCGTCATCAAGGCCAGCGACAGGAAGCACCGCCGAATACGGATGCGACAGAGACGTTGTGTAGCCATCCGCCATCCAAACCAGCCTGCCGTCATCGGTGATCACCATGTACGGATCAGGATCCCAGTGCAAGAAACCTGCCAGGTGCGCCAATCTGGCTTTCACGTTGCGATAGATCATCATGCGACTCTGGCCAGTCAGATATCCCGTGAAGACGATGTTCGGCTCGCCTTGGGAAATCGCCGCCGCAACCTTCAACGGAAAAGAGCCAACCGGAAAGCCGCCCGTGCCCTGGTAGGTGGAATACTTGTTCTGGTCGCCGGAGGGATAATCGAACTCTTCGCGGGCGGTATGAACGAAGACCGGATCCTGGGTCCTCTCGCCAAAGTAAATCTCCGGCCGGGTGAGCTGAAAGCCGGGCGACTTGATCTCCGGAGGAGCGTTCTCGACCAGCAATACGGGCAAGCCATCAGGCGTAATCTTGTTGACCTCGGCTACGACTGCGCCAAAGCCGTGAGTGTAGATGAAGCGCGGATTGATCCAGCTCTCGCTCGCCTCGGCGGACAACTGAGTGACATCGATTTCGCGCGGAGACAGCAGCACCTGCTTGATGCGGCCGTTAATGAAATAGCGATCAACGTCAGTGTCAGGAAAGGTGTAGTAGGGCCGGAGCGCTTGAATCTGAGTGATGGTTGCGTTGTAGGCGCGCAGGTCCCACAGCCGAACATTAGCCAGCAAGGTTGCGTCTTGCACGGGATCGACCACGCCTTGTCCGGAAGGCGTGAAAGGGCGTTCCGTGGCATTCCGATTAAGGCCAAAAGCAGCGGTGGTTGCCTGGATGTGGCGCTCGATGTAGGGGCGTTCGATGGAGATCTCATTCGGCCGAACGTAGACGGCGCGAACGATGGCCGGCAAAGCCAGTTGCAGGATAAAGCAGGACATCACGAGGACGACTGCCTGCTTAAACTTCGACAGCCACACCAGCGGCAGCGCCGCCAACGCGGAGATGATCAGGAGCCAGCGCAGCGGAAGCGTGACCTTTTCATCCACGAAATCGGCGCCGGTCATGAACGCGTGAGAGTTGAACAGAAGCTCATAGTTGCCCAGATAAACCCAGGCGGCAAATCCCAGCAATAAAATCACCGCAATGATGCGGAAGAACGGGGTACGGGTAGCGCCCGGCAACCGTAAGTAGTCACCAATGTTGATAGGACCCGCCTGTCGATCGATGAGCCGGTAGCGGACGCGTTCGAACAATTGCCATCCGCGTGCTGTGATCCAGAACAGCAGGGCGGAAAGAATCGCCACCACAAACAGAAATCCAAGCAAGTCCGAATAGAAAGGCAGATCGAACAGATAAAACGGCAACGCGTGCGAAAAAACTTTGTCCTGCCAGGCGTCGGGAGGCGCGGCCAGCCCACGCGACCCGAAAAAACGCATGACCGTCCAGAAGTCAATCGAGGCCGACGCCAACAGCAATGCGATCACGGCCAGCCCGACCGGAACCAGGCGGAAGTAGAGAGGGTAGTCACGTTGACGGATGCCGGCGAAGTGCAAACCGCGCGCATGAGCCACGAAAAGCGCGATGAAAGCCACCACGGCGCCGACCGCTACGGGGGCGATGCTGTACCACAGCATGCTGAACCACGTGTCGACCTGCGCGACTTCTTTCCACCAGTTGTACTCAATGATGAAATTAGCGGCCGTGGGGACCGCCCAACCAAGAAATGCCAGCGCCACTAATATCAGGATGAAAACGCGGATCTGTGAAGGACGCATAAAAGCGATCTTTGAGTGTCCAGCAGTTGCACCGCTCCCGGGCCAAGAGGACACATCTTGAACGACAGGGTTTTCACTATTGTGCAGGTGGGCAAATCGTATCACAGGTCAGGTTGAGCTTCTGCGGGATGGATCGCGCAAGAGGAAGTATCGACTGAGACACTCCGATGGCTGCCTCGGGTTGACCGGATTTCTGGCGCAGCCTAACATAACCGCCAAATGGAAACCGTGGCCCCGGGGATGATCGGCCAGACCGTTTCTCACTACCGCATCGTGGGAAAGCTTGGTGGTGGGGGCATGGGCTTGGTATATGACGCGGTCGATACGCGCCTGGGCCGCCACGTCGCGCTGAAGTTCATTCCTGAGAGCCTGCTCAATGATCCCAAAGCCCTGGACCGCTTCGTACTGGAAGCGCGAGCGGCCTCGCAGTTGAACCACCCCGGCATTTGTACCATCCACGACATCGAAGACTTGGACGGACATCCCTACATCGTGATGGAGAAGCTGGAGGGGATGAGCCTGAAAGACAGGCTGCACGGCGAGCCCATACCTGTGGACGAGCTCCTCGACATCGGCATTCAAGTAGCGGATGCGCTGGCTGCTTGCCACGCCAAGGGCATCATTCATCGCGATATCAAGCCCGCCAACATCTTTCTGACGCAGAGCGGCCAGGTGAAGATCCTCGATTTCGGTCTGGCGAAGTTGTCACGTGGAATCGAGACGGCTGCAGGTACGCTCGAAGATCCGCTGTCGGTAGCCGGCGACATTTTCGGCACAGCGGTTTACATGTCTCCCGAGCAGGCGCGCGGCGAGGAACTCGATCCGCGCAGCGACCTGTTCTCCCTTGGGTGTAGTGATTTACCAGATGGCGACGGGTCAGAAGCCGTTTGCCGGGGCCAATGCGGTGACCACGTTGGAGGCCATACTTAACCGCAAGCCAGTCTCTCCTCGAAAACTGAACCCGGCCCTGCCCGCCGACCTGGAAGGCATTCTGGGCAGGGCGATGGAAAAGAACCGCGGCAATCGTTATCCCACCGCACTGGCGCTGAAGGGTGACTTACAGTCGCTGAAACGGGAGACGGAACCTGGATTAACCACCAGCGGGCGGATGCGCGCCGCTTTGCCATACCGCATCCAGACCACCACATTTCAAACTACGAACCGAACGCAAACTTACATCTTGTTGGGTGTTATCGCATTGCTCCTGACCCTGCTGGTCCCGGTGGGAGCGTGGTGGCTCAAACATCGCCTCGGAACCGGTGGCGCCGCGAAGAATACCATCGCCGTGCTGCCGTTGCAGAACGTGAACGGTGATATCAGTGTGGACTTTCTTCGCTTCGCACTGGCTGACGAGATCGCCAATGTGCTTACCTACACCCATACGCTGGATGTCCGCCCTTCTTCGAGTACACAAAAGTATGCCGGCAACAACGTCGATCCTGAGCAGGTGGGGCGGCAGTTGCACGTTGGTACCCTGCTAACGGGACATTTCTTGAAACAGGGTGACAATCTCCTAGTTACGCTTGAAGCGATCGACGTCAACAACAATCGGCTGCTATGGCAGACTAGCTTCACCGCGCCCACTCAAGACCTCATCGCTTTGCAGAGTGCGATGGCCGCTCAGATGCATCAGGGCTTGCTCCCGACGCTGGGCGTAGCCAGCGGACCCACCGAGGCGGGTACTCGTCCCAAGAACGCGGAGGCGTACGACCTCTATTTGCACAGCGTCGCCCTGCCCCATGATCCGGCAGCGAACAAGGACGCCATTGCCGTGCTGGAGCACGTCGTTCAGATGGACCCAACCTACGCGCCGGCGTGGGAGCAGCTGGGTCTGCGTTGCTACTACGACGCGACCTATTCCGATGGTGGCGAGCCGATGTTCCAGCGCTCCAATCAGGCTTACGAGCGTGCTCTGGCGTTAGATCCCGATCTCAGCCTTGCGGCCGGGCAGTTGATCGCCAATCGCGTGGAGAGAGGTGAGCTGGGAAAGGCCTACGAGGCGGCGCAGGCGCTCCTCAAGCGCCGTCCCGACAGCGCCGAAGCCCACTTCACCATGAGCTATGTTTACCGCTACGCAGGAATGCTGGAGCAATCGGCGAAAGAGTGCGACGCGGCGCTGGCGCTCGATCCGGGTAACTACACTTTTCGCTCTTGCGCGTGGGCATTCATGGAATTGGGTAATACCGCACGCGCCAGGGACTTTGTTCGCCTCGATGCCGGTTCGGAGTGGGCCGCGTACGTGCTGCCGTCCATTCTTCTGCGCGAAGGCAAAGTCGCCGAGGCGAAGGATGCGGTCAAACGAATGCCGACGGCGCCTCGCTATCATCGCGATCTGCTGGAAGCTTGCCTGCAACTGCGGCCGCCGTCGGAACTCGATCGCATTGCGCAGGAGTTGGAAGCGAATCAGGCCGCGGAGGCCGATCCCGAGATTCTGTATTTTGAAGGGGCGCTTCTCGGATACTGCGGCAAGAAGCAAGCGGGACTCGACCTGCTGCAGAGTGCCGTCGAGCGCAACTATTGCGCATACTCCAATATTGTTTCTGATCCGCTGCTGGCGAAGCTGCGCTCCGACCCGGGGATTGATAAGGTGCTAACGCTTGCCAGGGAGTGCCAGGACGCGGTGCGGTCGTCGAGCGGCGCGCCGGGACAATGATCTAAGCCTCTTCAATGGTAGCTCTCATTTTTACTTTTCGGCGTGATGTCGACAGAGAAACTACGAGTAGGCTGCTTAAACAGTTTGTTGCAAGGAAAGAAACAGCAGATTCCTCGGGGCTAAAGCCCCTCGGAATGACAAGAATGAAGAGCTTATCGGCACGACTGAAGAGGCTGCGGAAAGAGTCGGGCAGAGGGGTTTTGATGGGAAGGGTTTTGGTGGGAGCCCCCTGCTTCAGCAGGGGAAAGCTGGACTTTTGGTCCAGCGGAAAAGGGTTCGATTTCACAAGGGCTTTAGCCCTGGGCTTTCCGATCCCCAGCGCTAAAGCGCAAGATCGAAGAGCAATTTTGTTTCGGAGCGCTCAAGCACTCCTCCCCCGCATAAATGCGGAGGCTCCCGCCAAGAAATATATCCACCAAGCTATGCTCTGATTTTCTCCGCAGCCTGTGAAGGCGTGCCCTGATACAAACCCGTCGAAAGGCAACTTCTTCCGCACGCTGTAAAGTCAGCCGGTGATGACAAGAATTAATGGTTCCTCGGCGCAGCTAAAGCAGTGCACCTTCACCACGCTCGGAAAGCGGATTTTTTCAGCACATTGTACAGCCCCTTCTGTCCGTAACGTGTCTCTGTTATTGACCCACCGCTCGCCCACCGTTTCGCCGCGTAGTAAGATACGGAATTAGCACTACTCATATTTGAGAAAATCCTTGAGGCAGGAGAAGAAGGTGACTGCTCGTCATACCGACCCAAGATCGCCGTTGCCAGGCAAATGTCAATCGAAACTGGCGTCAGCCGGGAGAGTCCAACGGCTGATGAGGCGCGGCCCAGTGCTGGGAACGGGCCTGTCGATTGTCCTCTGCCTGATGTCGGCGAGTTGCACGGGCTTCTTTATCAATCCTTCCATAAGCTCAATTTTTATCACTCCCTCCGCCGTGACGGTCGCGATTAGCGGTACGCAGCAGCTGGCTGCAACCGGTACCTTCTCCGACGGAAGCAGACAGCCGCTTTCAGGCTCGACGGTCGGTTGGTCGAGTTCGGATGACACCGTCGCCTCGATCTCGAACGGTGGGCTGGTCACTGGAATTGGCACTGGCACCGCAACCATGACCGCTACCGACCAAGGCATCAGCGGGACCGCCAGCGTCACCGTGACAGTGCAGAACTTAACCAGCATCATTATTACCACGACACAAGGGAGCACCAACCCCCCAGGTACCGCTACGATTTCAGGGGTGCCGGCAACCCTGCAGTTCTACGCCTACGCCAATGGGCAGGCTACCCAGGACATTACCAACGCTGTGACCTGGACTTCGTCTAACACGAGTGTGGCTACGATCAGCAGCGGTCTCAGCAGCGGCAGTGGGTTGGCGACGAGCGTGGCGCCAGGAACTACCAACATCACCGCACAGTCCCCTGGCAGCACTGGCACAGTCACCAGCAACACCATCGTGCTGACCGTGCAATGAGCAGCCAGGGTACTTGGCCGGGAGCATTTCCGGCTTCCCGCATAACGGGAGCCGCGGTGTACATGATTCTGACCGATGCCCCGGGCCGCACACAGCGGACCATCGGCCTCGGCTTTAGTTCGAGGCGATCTCATAAATGCCGATGCGGTCCAAAGTGCGAGGGCTCAGGGGCTAAAGCCCAGTCCTTAAAGGTTGTTTACGGCAGGGCTGAAGCCGTGCCCCTCCAAAACCGATTTGTGAGATAGCTTCTTATTGGGATGAGTGGATGATCACCGTGCAACGGCTCACACGGGCCGGCCAAATCGCGGCTGCCCTCGTTCTTGCTTTGATGCTTGCCAGCTGCGGAGGAGGATTCTTCCCTTCTTCTGACACCATCATCTCGATCGCGCTCTCTCCGGCGAGCGCCCAAATCATGCCCACGGGCACGCAGCAGTTCACGGCCACGGGGACGTTTGGCAACAACTCGGTCCGAGATGTGACGTCGCAGGTAACCTGGATATCGTCCGCTCCCAATATCGCCACCATTAGCGCGGCAGGGCTCGCGACCGGAGTGGCGCTTGGCACCGCGAACATCACCGCGAAGTCAGGCAGCGTTACTTCCCCGGCATCGGTGCTGACCGTCAGCAGCAAGACTATAAAGAGCATCAGCGTTAGCCCGCAAAACCAGAGTTTGATTGCCGGTTCGCAGCAACAGTACACAGCCACGGCAAGCTACTCCGACGGCTCGTTCGGCGACGTCACTTCTTCGGTGACTTGGAATTCCAGCAGTACCGCGGTTGCAACGATCAGCAGCTCCGGCCTCGCCACCGCGATATCGTCCGGCACCACAACGATTACCGCTGCCTTGAGCGGCGTCATCGGAACGGCGACGCTCACCGTGCAATAGTCCGCGGCGCTTGAAGTTTAGATCACACGGCAAAATCTTCCGTGCGCTCCTCGCCCCGGGATGCTTCTGCAGATATTCCACGATGTGCTCGCAATCCAACTGGACTTTCGCTGCGTAACTTAACCGAGCGATCGAAATCAAAATCAAACGCGCTCCAAGGATGATGAGGACATATGAAGAAGAAACTACTGATTGCGCTATTCGCGATGACGGTTGCCATATCGGCGGCAGCGGGGTCGTCGGACAAGGATCCCATGGTTGGCGGCGCCGCGATGTATCCGCAGAAAAACATTGTGGAGAACGCCGTTAACTCCAAAGATCACACTACCCTGGTCGCGGCCGTGAAGGCTGCCGGCCTAGTCGATACGCTGGAAAGCCCTGGGCCTTTCACCGTGTTCGCGCCCACCAATGAAGCCTTCGACAAATTGCCCGCGGGAACGGTCGACACTCTGCTGAAACCGGAAAACAAAGCACAGTTGACCAGGATCCTTACCTACCACGTGGTTGCGGGCAGGATCTCAGCTTCCGATCTAATGAAGCAGATCAAGGAAGGCGACGGCAAGGCGACCTTGAAGACCGTGAACGGCGAAACCCTGACCGCTTCCCAGCAAGGCAAGCACATTGTCTTGACGGATGAGAAGGGCGACACTTCGATGGTTACGATTGCGAACGTCTTCCAATCCAACGGCGTGATCCATGTCGTGGACACTGTTCTGTTGCCGAATTAACTCCTGGAACAAATCTCAACGGAGCATCGCAATCCGGTGCTCCGTTGGTTTTGCTTCGACTGAAGGAATTCTCCCAACAGCCTGATTGAATTGGACCGGTTGGTCAACAACGGTCGTGTGCCCGCTATCCGGCGTCCTTGATTACGGTCTAGGCTCCCATCCGTCTCATTTAAAGGAGGATAACCCCGAACGAGTGGAAGGGGCATGGGGCTTTTCCGAAGGGATCGGAGGGTTGAATTTTCCTTGATCCAAGGGAAAAACTGAGGTATAGTACTGGGTCTCTAGGCCTTCTGTAGGATCCTACCTTCGTACTCCGGCCCTTGGGACAGCGCGCCGTGAATCGTTGTAGAAGTGTTGTGAATCCAATTGGATAGACTGGGCCGTGTAAGCATCATTTGGGACCGTTACGTCATCCAGATATTAAATCCCGAAAGCGGAAAAGAGCGCAATATGGCAAAACGTCGTGGCAATCCTAACTGGGGCAAGCCGGAACCGATCGGGCCGATTGTACCCACGATCACAGAATTCGAGCAGGTGGTGAAAGAATTTAAGCTCCAACCTGACCAATACATTCGTTCCACCAGGCTGCGGGAGTGGGCCCGGAAGAACAAGAATTCGAAGTACATTCCGGAACCGCTACTCGAGGCTTGGGGATTCGAAATAGAATCTACCCTATAAGCCGTTCGATTTCTTTCAGGGCCGCCTTAGTGCGGCCCTTTTTCTATTCGAGGTATCTTTCCTCACGACACTGAAGGCCTCATAATCCTGAAGGCGTTTCATTTCCACGAGCACCGAAACTACCGTGACCTTCAACACCGATCAGACCGTGGCTATGTTGACTGGCACCAGCTTCGCGGCCGGACTCAACGTCTATGCGACTGTGGCGACGCTGGGGCTGCTGTCCCGGACCGGGATCGTCGCCCTGCCGCAAACGCTCGACATGCTGGAGTCGTGGTGGATCATCGGCGCGGCCCTAGTCCTTTTCGGAATTGAGTTCTTCGCAGATAAGGTCCCGGCGTTCGATTTGATCTGGAATGCGTTACAGACGTTTGTCCGAATCCCGGTCGCCGCCCTCTTGGCCTATGCTGCGACCTCGCATCTGTCGCTAGGGATGCAGTTGGCGTCGGCTGCGCTGGGAGGACTTATCGCCTTTGCCGCGCACGGCGGCAAAATCGCATTGCGCACGGCTGTGACTCCATCGCCGGAACCATTTTCCAATATGGCGCTGAGCCTCGGTGAAGACGCTGGAGCGATCACACTCTCCTGGTTTGCGGTTCAGCATCCTTATGTGGCTGCAAGCGTGGTGGCGATCCTGCTGATAATAATTGGGTTGCTGATTCGCTGGGTGGTGCGTGGATTGCGTGGATTGTTTCGTCGCGGCGGCGTGGCAACAACTGGCGCCTAAAGTTTCAGACCTCTCTTCTGTACGTCACACCGGGATGTGACACCGAGTCTCGCGGCGGTTTGACCATGCTTCCGGTGACATGCGATAGTTACCTGTTTCACCGAATTTTAATATTCTCGTAATCCTACTTTCAACGTGTTGTGAACCTCCCATGATGACCGCCGCAGGAGCTCACCATCGTGCGCTTTATTCCACGTGAAGCCAAGTTTTTCGATATGTTTGCGGAGATTGCCAACAACGTCGTCGAGGGCGCCAAGGTTTTGGCGGACCTGCTAAACGACTACGACTACGAACGGATGCCCGCTGAGGTACAGAAGATCAAGGAAATCGAGCACCGCGGCGACGACATGACGCACAAGATTCTGATCAAGCTAAACCAGACGTTTATCACCCCTTTTGATCGGGAAGACATTCACCTGCTGGCCTCTTCCCTCGATGATGTCCTCGATTTCGTTTACAGTGCCAGCGACCGTTTGCTCACTTATAAGATCACCCAGCCCTCTCCGTCGGCCAAAGTGTTGGCTGGCATCATTCTGAAACAGGCCCAGGAACTGGGAAAGGCGGTTGCTCTGCTTAACAAGGACAGCCACGTCCTGGAGCATTGCGTGGAAGTGAACCGCCTGGAGAACGAAGCCGACCAAGTCAGTCGTGATGCCATCGGCCGGCTCTTTGACGGTGGTTACGACCCGATCACGCTGATCAAACTGAAGGAGCTCCTGGAGATCCTGGAAGAAGCCAGCGACAAAGCTGAAGATGTCGCCAACGTACTAGAGACCGTCGTTCTAAAGAGCGCTTGAGACAGCCAGCCGTGCATTCGAATGAAAATCGAGGCGTGGACGTGCGCGCATGAGCACAGGGCTGATTCTGCTGATCATTACCGTCGTCACGGCGCTTATTTTTGATTTTCTGAACGGCTTTCATGATGCGGCCAACAGCATCGCCACGGTCGTCTCCACCCGAGTGCTTTCTCCGAGGCTGGCGGTAGCGTGGGCCGCCGTGTTCAACTTCCTGGCGGCATTCCTGCTCGGCACTGCCGTTGCCAAGACCATCGGCAGCGGCATGATTCGGCAGGACATCGTCACGCAGTATGTTGTGCTGGCCGGCTTGCTGGGAGCGATCGTTTGGGATGTGGTCACCTGGCTGCTAGGGCTACCTACTTCGTCATCACATGCCTTGATCGGGGGCTATGCCGGGGCAGCCATGGCGCGGGCTATTGTCCTGCACGGCTGGAGGACCGCTCCCAGCGTGATCATTCCCAGCGGCTGGACCAAGACCCTGATCTTCATTGTGGTCGCCCCGCTGATGGGCTTCGTGCTCGGATTCGGCTTCATGGTGGCCATCTCCTGGATCTTTCAGCGCAAATCACCCCGCCAGGTGGACAAGCTCTTCCGCAAGCTGCAATTGCTCTCGGCGGCCGCATACAGTCTAGGTCACGGCGGAAATGATGCGCAAAAAACTATGGGCATCGTCGCGGGCGCACTCTACACCGCAGGCGTCATGAAGCAGAGCGACTTCGCCGCCAACTGGGGCCTCTGGCACTGGCCTATTATTCTGGCTGCTCAGACGGCGATCGCACTGGGCACTTACTTCGGCGGCTGGCGCATCGTCCACACCATGGGATCGAAGATCACCAAGCTGAAGCCCGTGGGTGGCTTCTGCGCCGAGGCGGCGGGAGCCATCACGCTGTTTGGTACGGCACTGGCTGGAATTCCAGTGAGCACGACGCACACCATCACGGGCGCGATCGTCGGTGTCGGTACGACTCACCGTCTCTCGGCAGTGCGCTGGGGAATTGCAACTCGTATTGTTTGGGCCTGGATTCTTACCATCCCGGCATCGGCCGTGGTGGCTATGCTGGCGTTCTGGCTCATCCGAATGTTCAACCCGAATGCGTGAGGGGCCGCGGTTCGCTTTTTGCTATTCGCGTTTCGCTAATCGCTTTCAGCCTATGATCCCTGAACCTCCGTGCCCTCTGTGTCTCCGTGGTGAACGCTTTTGGACGCAACTGAGTCGAGGCATCTGCTGTTACTAACAATCAAAAATGATCGCGCAGGTGACCGAAGCTCTTAACCTGCAACAGGCGCCCATTGCCGATCTCGGGACGAAGTTCGTCGCGCTCCAGCATCCAGGTATTGTCGTGGGGAACGAAGACGGCGTGCAGTCCGGCTTCCAGCGCAGGATTGATGTCGGACTTGGGGCTGTTGCCGATCATCCAAGTGCTCTCGCGCAGCAACCCGTACTTCTCGACTACGGCGTTATAGGTGGCGGCATCCTTCTCCGCTACAACTTCCACTGCCGTGAAATATTGCTGGAGCCCGGAGCGCTCGACCTTACCCGTTTGTTCGGTGATATTGCCCTTGGTCACCAGCAAAAGATGATGGCGCTGGCCGAGGTCGGCCAGAGTTTCAGGCACCTCGGGCAGAATC
This sequence comes from uncultured Acidobacteriaceae bacterium, assembly GCA_963721155.1. Classification (GTDB taxonomy): domain Bacteria; phylum Acidobacteriota; class Terriglobia; order Terriglobales; family Acidobacteriaceae; genus Bog-257. The sequence goes on from CAVRID010000018.1 coordinate 913,949, forward strand.
TCCATGGGATGTTCGGCGATGGCATAGGCAAAGCCGCGGATGGTGTCGTGCAACGCGGGCGTAAGCGGCTCAACCGACAACTGCTCGAAGCATCGCACCAGGGCGAGCGCGAAACTGTGCATACCGTAGCCGTGGGTGCGGATGTTCTCGCGCTCCACATCGTAGAGAACATGCCGCACCTGGTCGGGTGTGTATTCGTGATGATTCAGGAAGGAGATGAAGTTGGCGATGGCCCGCTCGAAGTAAACGTTGTTCTCCCAGAGGGTGTCGTCGGCGTCGATCAGGAGGTGCTGGCCAGGGGGGATTTTCCCCGCCTTCACCGAGCGCCATTCACCGCGCTCGAATGATTCGAGAACCTCTTTCTCATCGTCGTCAAGCTTCAAAATCGTCGCCTCCTACCAAATACCGACTGGCATGAAGAAGCTACGGACGCTCATGAATCTCGTCCCGGTTGAAGCGCCATCCGCCAGAACGGCTCCGACCCGATAGGCGCTTAAGCTCCTCGATGCTGCGCTCAGGGTCGTCGCTTCCAGCCAAAACTTCCAGGTAGTCGCGAATCAGCTGATTGAGGCTCTTGCCCAAAACCTCAGCGCGCTTGCGGGCCTTAGCGACCAACTGTTCATCGATTGAAAAGGTAACGTTCATGGGCACAGTATATGTGCGCATGTAGGCTCTGCCAAACGGCGGAAGCATTACCGCAGGCGCTAAAGTGCGATGCAGGAGCTAACGGCAGTTATGCACGCCTGAAAGGCGTGCTCCGCCCGTCGCCTGTACCGAGGTGAAACTGCTTAGTGGACAGCAGTCGGTTCGTTCACACCAAAGCCAATTCCTCAGCCCTTGGCAGCGGGATATTGCTTGAACATCTTGAGGATTGAATTGTTGACTTGGCTTTCCAACTTCTGAGGATTGTCGGCGCTCAGGTTGTCCTGCGCCATACCTCGCCATATCAGTTTCTTGTCGGCTACGTCCAGAATATCAACCACCAACTGCCCTTTATGGATGGTCACAGTGGTTCCGCCCCACGTGCCTGATAGCGCCGGGCCAAACGCACTGGGATCGAACGGCGGGATACCTCCGGTTGCATTGTAGAGCGGATCGTTGGAGTACACCGTGCTGTCCTGATCGATGGAGCCATAAACCTGAATAACCAGGTCAGGATTGTCGGCGGTTAGTTGCAGACCTTTAGCTTTCATCTGGTCTTCGATGGCGCCCACGACATCGGCGGCGAGCAAGGGATGCGCGACTGCCCCATGCGGCGCCCACGCATACGTTTTGAACTTGGAGAAGTCGAGAGTTTTGTCGTAACTGACGTGAATCTTCTGTGCCTGCGCGCCGAGTGCAGCGAGGAGGACGAGTAGAAGTAAGTGCAAACAGCGAGAAGTTCGGAAATTCATGTAGTCCTCCGTTTACGGACGGCTGAAGGCCGTCCCCTTCTGACAACCAACCTCACCGAGGCCCGGACGCGCTGCTACCGTCTGAAGCCGCCACCCCCATAATGTGCACCGCCGCCTCCCCAGCGATCTCCTCCTCCGCCGCCCCAGCGGTCGCCTCCACCACCCCAACCACCAGAGCCCGAGTGCTGATACTGCGAGAAGCGTTGGCTTTGTTGTGCACCGCGCGAACGGTCCTGGGCTTCCTGGTTTAAGTCGCCATACGATCCGCCGCTCGGCGGCTTATACCCGCTTGCCGATGAACCTTGTTTGTAGCTCTGCGCCTTCTGCTGATCGGCGGAGTAGTTAGGATTACTCTGCGCCTTCTGCTGGGCGGACGCGTAGTTGGGATTTGAGCTGGCGGGATGCTCCTGATCGTAACCCTGCGCTGAAGTTGTGGTCGGCTTGTTTACGGTATTCCAACTGCCGTTGTCGTACTTCTGCCAGCCGGAGCCGGTGTTCTTATATACGTTGCCGTCATGGCCGGCGTACATATCGCCGTTCGACGTCTTGCCGACGGCCGAGTTGCCATAGGCGGTGCTGCTGGCCGCAGCCTTGCCTCCGCTGGAGGTCTGCGCAGTACCCACCGAACCGTAGGCGTTGCTGGCGTGCTGGGTGTAAGCGGTCTCACCGTTCTTGCTATATACCGACTGTCCCCACGAGCCATAAGCGTTGGAACCCTGGCGCGTGGCAGCATAGGCGCCCGGTGTAGGGATTGTAAGCTTGACCTACGGCGCGACTGCCGTAGGCGGTGGATGCCTCAGCACCGCGAGCATACGTACCGGTATTGGGGTTGTACGAAGTCCCCCAATGCGCGCTGCCATAGGGACCGTAGGCTGCGCCTCCATATCCATAGGCGCCGGTGTACGGATTGTAGGTGTGATAGCCGTAGGTGGCTGCATACGGATAATAAAATCCGCCATAGATATAGGGCGGATAGTAGTAGCCGGTGCCGCTGGCCACGATGGCACCGACCGTCGCGCCCATGACGAACGCCCCCATGTATCCGGCGGTATAGCTGGCGGTAACATTGCCGTCCGAGGCCGGAACTTGCACGACGTAGGTCACGTTGTAAACCGGCGAAGTCGGAGGAATGGTGTAGATCACTTGAGGCACGGTCTGAGTCAGCTGCCACGGACCTTGCGCGCTGAAGGAAACAAACCATGCGCCTTGATAACACAGGTAGTAGGCGTTATCGACCTGGATCACCTTGTTGGGCGTGTTGACCGCATAGAACATCGTTGTGCCTGTGATCGGCTGGAACTGCGGCTGGCCCACATAAGAGACCTGGACCTCTTTTGCGGCAGCGGGCGTCACCGTTGCGGTGGTGGGAATCTGCGCGATCAGCACGGCGTCTTCCGCCTCCGGCGTTCCCGGCACCGAGGCAAGAACTGCGCCGGGCGGACTGTTCGGAGGAATATGCGCGAAATCGGTCGGCAGGTTATAGGTGGTAAATGTCCACGGGCCCAGCGGACGAGTAGCGGTGAACCAGCGGCCCGAGGTCAGGTAATAATAAGCTCCTGTCGGCGTGTACTTAAACACCGCGCTGGAAGTATTGGCGCCGTAACTCAGCTGCGTACCGGGAATCGGGGTCCATTGCGGACGACCGTTGAAGACGACTATTTCCGCGGGAGTGGCGCTGTAATACACCACCGGGAAGCTCGTCGCGCTGCCGGGTGGCGGAGGAATGAATGCCTTCAGGCTGGTGAAGTTTGCATTCTCCGGAACCTTCGACATCTGCTTAGGCAACTGGTTCGTGGGCGTCCACGTACCCTGCAGGCTGGCGCAAGTAAGCCATCCCTTGCCGTCGAACAGGTAGTAGGTTGACTTCCCTTCCTCGACGAACAGCGGCCAATTGGCGTTGACAACGAATTGCAGATTGGAGTTTGCGATGGGCGCAGTCGTGGGGGCTCCATTCACCAACAGCAGGATCGCCGGCCGCATGCTGATAAAAATGGTGGGCGGATCATTATTGAGGGCGGCGGTGGGCGGAGCCGTGTCCTTCTTCACGCTGGCTACCAGGCGGTCCAGGGAGATGGTCATGGTGGCCGCCGGGTTCAGGAACGTCCTGATCAGCTGATCCATCTGGGCCGTGGTCGTAGGATCGAGCGACGGGAACGAAATACTTGTTATCTGAGGATCGCTCAGGAATACGGTGTGGGCATCCATGTTAACGGCCGACTGCAACTTGACCGTCAACACGCCGACGTGGCTCTTGCCACTGGTCGGCGTCAAGGTGAACGCCATCCGCGCGTCCACCTCCTGATAGTTTTTCCAGTCGTCAACTTGGGGTTGGTAAAGGACCAGCGTGCCGCCCGGTTTGGTGATGGTGCGCGGCCATCCGGGATCCTGCGCGATTGCGGCAGCGACGAACAATACAGCCAAAGCAAAAAGTAACGACAATTGCTTCGCGGTCTTCAGCACACGATTGATTCCAAAATTGCTCATCATGAGATGCAACCTTCTTCTGGAAGTCTGTTAGTTCGGGTCGGTCTTAGCGACTCCTGCAACGCCGCACCTCTTCCCCAGTCTCCCGGCATAGCCGGCAAAAACCACGATCAGAGAGAAGAGAGTTTTTGTGGCCTCCATATTACGTTAGAGACCAGTTTTTTCGAAGCCCTGTTTGCATGAACGTCTCCACAGACATTCCGTGGCCTGCGTTATTCTGTGGCTTAGAACGGCTAGAAATTGCTGCGTCCGGGTAGCGGAGGCCTTCACCTGGATTATTCATGAGCGTAGATGTTCTCTTGTCTGTCATCCTGAGCGACGAGCGCAGCAAGGAGTCGAAGGAACCCTTTTGCCGCCGACAATCTCAAGCTTGTGGTTGCGCCACCTGGCCACACTGTGATTTCTTGCAAGTATAGGGATCCTTCGACTCCACGCCCGCCCGACCCGCAAACGACGCGGGCCGGAAATTTTTGCGGGCGCTCCGCTCAGGATGACACCTTAGGCTCGTGGCTGGAACTATCAACTTTGATAGGAAGAGATTTGAAAAGTTGCTGGAGGAAGAACGGGCAAACTCCATGCCTGAGGTGAGGTCAATGATAATCGGCGGGCAGGAACGCTTCACCGCGAAAGGCGGCGTTGATAGCATCGACCAGGTCCGCATCGGCACGAGATTTAAATACGTAGCCGGAGGCGCCAAGGGCGACCGCAGCGCGAACAAAGTCCACACTCTCATGGACCGTCAGAAACACGATTTTGGCGCGACAATTCATCTCCCGCAGACGTCTGGCTACCTCAAATCCGGTCATGTCGCCTAATGAGATGTCCAGGACAATTACATCCGGAGTTGACTTCGCCACCGCGATGACAACGGACTTGCCGTCCGGCACCGCGGCGGTTATGACGAAGTCTTCCTGCAACATCTCCACGACATTTTCCAGAACAGCGGGAGAGTCGTCGGCAATTAGGACCCGCACAGAGGGCACGGCAAAGCTCCAGTCAACAAATGCACCGGCAACGAGGGGGAGGAGTCGTTGCTTACTACAAGGCTAATCGGCCAATGCAAGTATGGCTACTGGCAAAAATGCTTGTTCTATGACCCGAAAATGCGAGGTTGGGATAAAAATTGGACTTCCGTATTCAGGACGGGTTCGTGGAAGAAAGAAAAGCGTTCCGCAACGCGAAAAGCCGGAGCTCTGAACTCCGGCTTTCGGGTCAAACGTGCGGAGGAACTAGCGATACAGCTTGCGCCGCACTAAGGCCGCCAACCTAAAGTCCCCGGAGCCCCAAACGGACTCTCGCACGCTGCGGGTGCCGCAGCTACGGCCGGCAACATTCTTGCTAAGGGGTTCAGCCTAGGTTGACGATGTCATCTGCCGCTTGATGGCGTACTCCAGCAGTTCGGCATTGCTCTTCACGCCGAGGGTTTCCATCATGCGGTACTTGTGGAAGGCCACCGTGCCGGGTTTCACATCCAGAACATTGGCAACTTCCTTCATCGACATGCCCTCGGCCAGCAGCTGGAGAATCTCGGTTTGCCGCTTGGTGATGCGCTTCTCTTCCGCCGGCGCCTTGCCCCGGTTCAGCAAGAAGGTGACTGTCTCGCGAGCAATCAGCGGCGACAGGTAGGATTCACCCTGAACCACCTTTCGCAGCGCGATCACCAACTCGTCGGCTGCGGAGTGCTTCAGGACATAGGCCGAGGCGCCACGCCGAAAGGCTTCAGCGGCCACGTCGGCAGCCATATTCATGGTGAGGAACACCAGTTTGACCGACGGCAACTTGTGCTTGATCTGTTCGCCGGCGTCCAAACCGTTCAGCTGCGGCATGCTGATGTCGAGGATGACGACATCAGGGTTCAGGGTCACGGCGGCCGTAATCAGGCTACGGCCATCGGTCACCACGCCAACCACCTGAAACTCGGGTTCCAGCAGACTCTTGCAGGCGTCTGCGACCAGCCTGTGATCGTCGGCAATCAGCAGTCGTGGAGCAGACTTGCGTTCCATAGCATCACTCGTTTCTGGCTATCGACCGTAATTGACGCACACAACGCTGCCCCAGCGTCCTCAGGAGCCGTAAAGCCCTTAATTGCGATTGAACCTGCCACCTATTGTGCACGGAAGGAGTGCCCAAAGTCGAGTGTTGCGTGACGAAAGATCCCCGAAAGTGGAATATCGACGTCGCGGTTCGGGTTGCAGACTGACCGGTTGGGCAAGCTGTGGTCCTTCTCCGAGCACGCTGCTTGGGCGCCCCGAGTTCGCGTCCGTCTTGTGGACGCTAAACCCGGGGCGAGGCGGACATCAGCCATCCCATCGCTTAGGGGCGAGGTGTGTCCAATGCCGGAAGATAGGCGGCCGAGGGTACCAGATCGCCGCCCAAGGCACAGGTCGCGCTCTGGGGCCCACTGTGTCCTACTAACTGGAATGCGCCATAGAACACGGGGCATTTGCATTGGGCGGTGGAACCATCGGAGTTAAGCTTACATGGCGCCGTCATGCAGGCGGCGTAAGGTCCTTTCGGACAAACGGTAACCGGGCTCTGACCTTTGAGTGCCTTCACGATATCGTCGTGCGACGAGGGATCGAACGTGGAGATCACGTCCGCACCTGGGATCAGCGCACCGTCAGTGAGGTAGTTGCACACCGGCGCCTGATTGGTTCCCGCGCATAGTGAGCCGTCCGAACCGCAAAGCCTGACCGTGTCAAGGTAGATCGGGTAGTTCAGAATCGCGGTCATCAGCGTGTAGTTGGTCTGATTGAGAACCATGCACTTGCAATTGGCGGAGAGGCCGTCGGGAGAAAGATGGCACGGGTAGGGCTCGGGACCTGAATGAAAACAGAGTGCGAACTGCGGCGAGCACGCCAACATTTGTGAGGGTTGCTGGATGGTGTCGCGGTAGGCGGGTCCGTAGTTCGTCGTCCAATTCTTTGAGTTGTCCCAAAAAGGACGGTAGTCTGGGACAAACTGCTGTACCCAATTTGTTGGATCATCCCAGTAACCTGGGTCCGATAGGAACTGCTGTTGAGGTTTGACCGATTGCGCCGCCAGCGGACTTGCCAAGCTACAGCCCAGAAGCACTGGGAGGACGCAGGCCACTATCCATCTTAGTCCTCGCATAACACTCTCCTTTAGTGATCCGGCTCGACTCTATCGTCCGAGCCGGGAATTTTCGTTTTAGCTGGAATCTCCTTCTTGACCCCGACAACCGCAACATAGTACTCCCGTCTCGCCGGTTCATGACACCATGAAACGATTTTTCTATCGGAGCACTGAGGTGCGCGCGGGGCTGGGCAACGTCAGGAAGCACACCAAAAAATAACTGGCGCCGCCATGAAGGCGACGCCAGCGAGTTATGCGGAGGAGGGATCGAACCGCTTACTTGCCGCCGAATGTAAAGTTGACACCGGCGACGTACTTGAAGTTGGCCTGCCACGCTGAGTAGTTGGCGATGTGATTGGAGCCGAAGTGAGTACCCACATAGTCCACTTCGACCGGACGGAACTGAATCGTCTTGGTGATTGGGATGTCCAGACCGCCACCAAACTCCATCGCGAAGCCGTTGTTGTTCCCGCTACCCGAGCCACATCCAACTTCTAACTTGCAGATATTGGCATCGAGATTGGTATGCGCGGCACCAAACAGGGCCTCTCCGAAGGGCTGAAACTTGCCGGAGTGCTTCTTAATCTGCGGTCCAAACATATAGGTGAACAGGTTGCCGCTTACGTTTCCCAGGGTTTGCCCGTTTTGAACCAACTTCTGACCGGTGCCCTGGGTGTAGCCCATGAAATCGGCTTTGATGCCGAAGATCGATGAAACGTTATAGACGAAACCACCGCCGCCACCGAAGACGTTGAAACTGGTGAGGTGCGCCTGGTTGGGATGGACGTTGACAAACGAAAAGCCCACCGGAACTTCGAACTTGGGATAGTCCTGTGCGAATGCCGCGATACTCAGCAGCGATACAAATGCCAATACCAAAACTAACTTACAGTTTTTCACTGAAATTCTCCATTTAACGTTAGGTTGAAATTTGATCTCTCTTCTTTTCATCGCCCAGCTATCTCTTTGACGATGCGTTCCCCCCGGTGTCACCCGGTGGATTATCCTTATGCTATCGGCAATTATGTTCGGAGCGTAACTGGTAAAAGTGCGAGTGGCATGACCGAAAATGTGCAGGAGGCGGTAGATAACTCTATTGGTTCCTGGTGGATAGCTAGAGCCGCAGAATGCTGGAAAATCGGGACAAAAAGATGTATGCGCGCTACTTTTTCCCGTTTGGGGAATTTCCTGGAGACTTGGCCGCAAGAAAAGCCGAGAAGCTGGTAGGTTGGGTTCGTGTGGCAGGATGGTTTCGGCGGCAGTGCAAAGCGACAAACAGGTTCGAGTAATCGCCGCAATAGTTGTGCCGGCTGCGTGGGTGCGCACTCAAGCCGGCTTTGCTTGAGCGGATTCGGTCACGGAGAGGCGATTTAAGTGAGTTCGACCGTCGGGATCCTCGATCCAGTGCTCATCAATAATTCAGGTGATGGTCTGCGCCGCCGGTCCTGACCGATACATCAATTTCAACATCGGCTACGGCTTAATGGCTGGAAGCTGCGAAGCCATCTGCACGTTCATCAGATAATCCAGACGGCGATCAAGTTGAAAGAACAGCGCCGCCTTGGTGCTTCCGGGTAACGCCTGCTCAAACTTGGGAAGATATTCCACGCGCAGATTGATGATTGCGGTGTCCTCGTCTGCCAGGCTGCGGAGCAAGCTGTCGGCTTGCTCTGGCGTCATGGTCGGATAAATCTCCGCGTACTGTTTCATCAGGCCGAAGCGCTTGTCATTGATCTTGCCGACCTCGGCGGCGTACTGGTCATATACCGGCCAGAAACTGGCTGCCTGTTCATCGGTCAACTGCATATTCTTCGTGATGATCTGCTTAGACTTGGCCCGCAGGTCTTGCCTCAGCAATTGGACATCTTTGTCGTTCACTTTAGGAAGAGGAGTGTTGTAGGTCTGGGCCGTCAGGGGCTTAGGCTGCAGCAAGAAAGCGCTGAGTGCAATGAAGACGGCGACGACACTCTTTTTGAGCATACTTCCCCCAAGATGAAAAGCGCCGGGCTTTGCGCCCGGCGAGACAGAAGCTTTGACATAGTTTCGCGAAAACGCACTCGCGAACCGCTCCATCACTGCGGCTGCTGGGCGCGCTTCTTCTGTATCATCTGCTCTATCTCATGTTGGCGGATTTGCTGCAGCTGCTCATATTGCTGCGGCGACAATATTGCCTGCACCTGAGGATTCGTCTGCTCATGTAACGCCCGCATTTGCTCCATCTTCTGCAAGCCCGTAAGCGAGGTGTTGGCCTTGATGGCCTCAACCTTGGGAGCTTCGTCGGCGAGGATCGGCATGAGTTTTACTTTTTGTTGCGGTGTCAGGTTTAGCTGCTTGGCCACCATGGCCAGCTTCTGCGCCTGCGCCGAGTTCTGACCTTGCGCCTGCGAAGCCGGGGCGGTCGCCAGCAACATGCAAATGGCGAGAGCCAGAACCGTAAGAACCATTGTGCGGTGTTTCATGTGGAATGAACCTTCCTTCTTCAGACTTTCAGATTGCCTGGGGCGACGGATGTCGAGTTTACAACAGAAAGACTCAGGCGAGGTCGCCCTCGCCTGCCCGGATGCCACCCGATAGCAATTACCCTTTTACTGCTTAACCATGGGAATCGCGGAAGCCAGTTGCAGGTCAATCAACAGACTAATACGCCGGTCGAGCTGGAAGAACAACGCCGCCTTCTTGCCCGGCAAAACCGCTTCAAACTTGGGCATGTATTGCATGCGCAGATTCATGCCGGCCTGGTCGGTGGCTGCCCATCTCTTGATGAGGCTCTTGGCCTGCGCGTCGGTCATGGTGTCATAGGTTTGCGCGTACTCCTTGATGAGAGCCAAGCGGGTGTCACCAATCTTGGTAGTTTCGGCGGTGTAGGCGTCGTAAACCGGCCAGAACTTGGTGGCCTCGGCGTCGGTTAGTTGCAGATTGGCAGCGATGATCTGCTTCTTCTCCGAGCGCACATCTTCGCGCAACAATTGAACGTCCTGATCGGTGCCTGCCGAGCTGGCCGCTGGCTGTTGCTGTTGTTGCGCCTGTGCAAACGTTACGGCCGGCAAGATCAATGCACCAGCCAGAATTAGTACTGCGGCAATATTTTTCTTCAACACTCTTCTCCTTGTCAGTAAGTATCCAATTACGAACTTCGATTTTTCGACTGCCAGGTGATCACTTCCATCGCCACTAATCTGGCGATGAGGACCGCCAGGTACAACTGTCCGGTCAGCGCCTCCCCCATGGAGAGGGCGCGCGCCACCGGCCGCACGGGAGTGATGTCTCCGTAGCCTACCGTACTGAGCGTGATGTAGCTATAGTAAGCCCAGCCCACCACACTGTTGAGGTCGCCGGTGGTGCTGTTGAACGATCCGGGATGTAAGAGTTCGGTGATGTGGTAGGCATGGGCCCAACCCACCCCGAAGAGCAGGTAAACCGCAATGGCGCCCTGGACGCGGTACGACGTGACCGCCCCCGAACGAAAAACCTGTGCCAGCAAGACCAGGGCGATCACCAGGATGGCCGCCAGAGACCAGATGCCAGACCACACTTGCAATGCCAGGGTCGGGGTGAAGAATCCCATCCAGCGCACAGCGATAGCGACGCTTCCGACAAACACCGCCAGCGGGAACAGCCAGCGCCGGCCCCAGGCGATCGCGACTCCCGAAATCAGCAACAGCGAAAAGACGAAATCGCTGTACCGCTGCTCGTCGTCTTTTCCAAATCCCAGGGAAGGAAGCACGAAGCCGACGGCTACCAGAATGCCCAGGAAGAACGCCAGATTGGCCTGCGATTGCCAAGTCTCCTTGATGAAGCCGCGGGCTTTCTGGCGGACCTCTTCGCGCTTCCGTGTTGGTGCGGGTTCCGGCATGCGACCTCGTTAGCTGTGCGCCAGGCGCCTCGCCGCCAGGCTCATCATCAGGCGGGTGGTTCCGGTCATGATCATGCTGATTCCCACCAGCGTCCCGATCACCCACAACGAGCTGGATGGCCACTGCCGCCACACCAGCAGACCAAGAATCAAGGTGACGATGCCGTCAAACAGAATCCAGCCTGCTCCTGCGGCCTGCCGGTTCTGGAAATAAGCGACCAAATCAAATACGCCTTCGACGACAAAGAAGACCGCCAGCGCAAAGGTGAATGCGGCGACTCCGATCAGCGGATGCAGCAGAAAATAGATGCCGACGATCAAATATAGGATCGCGACCAGCACCTTCCAAATTATGTGTCCCACCCCATGCGACTGGAAGGCATGAATGAACTGGAATCCTCCGCTAAAGACAATAAGCCACGCGATGACAACAACCACGCCCCACGAAGTAGCAAATGGTAAGGCAATCGCCAGAAAACCGAAGACGATGAGTACAATCGCCCACACAATCGATTTTCCGGAGCCAAGGTTCGAAAGTCCTGCTGCTGCCATGTCTTGATTCCTCCTTGCAATTAGGAATTACAGATTACGACAAGCTATCAAAGATCGTTGTGTACGGTGGGAGCCCCCGCATTCATGCGGGGGTAGAGCGCTTCAGCGCCCCGAGAAGAGTTCGACCTTGATCATGCGCTTTAGCGCCGGGAACCCCAGGGCTAACGCCCATTTCACGATCAACCCCTACCCGCTGGACTAAAGTCCAGCCTCCCCCCGCTGAAGCAGGGGGCCCCCACCCGAAGGCCTTCCTCCAGACTTTTTCTGTACTAATCGTCACCCGAGAACGATCAGTGTTTGTTAGCTCCTTACGGCGTTACGGATTTTATTTCCTCCCCACCTTTCATCGAGATGGTAACGATGTCCTTGGCATCCAGATTCATCTTCATGAGGTCAACCATTTTAATCTGGCTGTTGTCGTAGGTGCGGAAGTAGAACCGCTTGGCCTTGAGATCGCTGGCCGCGGTCCAAATCGTATAGTCGGCCATGATGTTGCCGTGCTCGTCCTTCTCGTGTTCGCGGGCTGCGCCCTTGGGAATGTCGAACTGATTCAGGATATGGAACGCCTCAAGAACGGCGTCGTCGCCGGTCTTCGATGGAAAGACGGACTGGCTAAAGGCGACGGCGCGCACAAAGCGCGAAGGCGGCGTGAAGTCTCCCGGCATACCGGCCATCCCCGAGCCCTGGCCGAACGGCTTAAGCGTGAGCGGCCCCACTTTCACCGGAGGCACGTTGGTCATCGAGAAATTCACATAGTTGCGCAGATTGGTCATTTGCCAATCGAACGTCGGGGAGTTGGTAATCACTCCCAGCGGAGCGTCATAAAGGGTAAGTTTGCCGCCGACGTACTCGATCACCATGCTCTTGCCGGAGGCGTCACTCACGATGAAATGAGCTTCTGGAGCGAAGCCCCACCCTTCGTATACGACAGCAGGGACAACGATTTTGCCGATGTTGGCTTTCACCTCGTCAACACTGGCGAAGTTCTCCAGCATCCACGAACCCAACTCCCACGGAGCGATGGTGTTGCCGGCATCTGCTGCCGTATAGGGCATGTATCCGGCAGAAGTCGGGAAATAGAAGAGCCCCGCGGCCAGACCTTTTTCATTTACCCCGTCAAACAAGAGCGGGAACCCCACACCGTTGGCTCCAACGCTGGCGTACTTCGCTTTCCACTTGAGACCTGGTTTACCGTCGGGCGTGGTCCCTACCCGCGCATAGCCGCGAGGAACCATGATCACGTCGGAATGAATATCGATGGCAAATTCCATGGTTCGCGCGTGAACCACAGTGCCGTCCGCCGCGGTCAGGGTGATCCCCGTGCAAGCCTGCGCGGATTGCAGCGTGCAGGCTACCAGGAGGGCAACTGAGAATGAAGCAAAAATAATTCTTCGAACGATTTGATTCACTTGTATTTTCCTTCCACCTACCGCTCGTGACCTGAGTGATCTCGAGTTTTACTGCGTAACCGTGAGGCCCCCATCCAGTAGAGCCCGGGACGCTTGCCTGCGATCCCGGGCTTTTGGGTCATCCTTACTTCGTTTCGTTTATGGCCGGCGGTTTCCAGCTCCCATTGATGATTGAAGGCGGAGTCTCCTTTGGCCAGTACAGACGTAGCATCGGAACGAACTTGGCCTTCGGAGCGGGCAGCCAGTTGGCTTCCTTTGCCTTTCCCGGTGAATCGGCCTGAAGATACAGGTCCACCGAGCCATCTGCGTTTGTAACGAATTTGTTGCGCTGGCTCAAGGTGTAACGGTTGAGAGGATTGGGCACGAAGAAATATGTTGCATCGTACATGGTGAGAGACCAGAAGCCGTTCACCGGAGGCATCTGACCCTTATCGAAGTGCAGGACGTATTTCTTCGAAGCGGCGTCGAAGTCGTTGCCGCTCGCGTCTTTTTGCCCAGTGGGATAAATCGCATCCTGGGGACGATTGGCGCCGAGACCGAGGGCGGTGACGAGCGCCCGATCCAGATAGTCGGTGCCGTAGAGACCCGCCTTCGGGAGGATTAGCCACCCATTTACCGGCTCAACTTTCTTGGCGAATTCTATGATCTTCGCCTGGCCCAGCTTAGGCACAGCCTTTATGGCTTCCTTATCGAATGCGCCCAGTTTGCTGGGGTCAAAATCCTGCCCCGGCACCAGCCCGATCTTGGCCATCTTTGCCACCATCGGCGCATCTTCGGCCGCCGGAGGATTCGTCTTCATCAGTTTTGCCAGGTCGTTGAAAAAGGCGTTAACGTCCATCGTGATCCACCTGGTCACGAACCGCTGTCTTCATGTCGAAGTTAGGGTCAACCTGACCTGCAGGAGGGGTGTACGGCTTGCCGTACGAACTAAGCGGAACGAGCGAGAACTTGTCCTGCGCAGCGTGTACCGCAGCGTAGTCAGCGGGAGTGCCGGTGCAATAGATGCGGCCCAGAATCCACACCATGGAAGTAGGAGATTTGTATTCCGTCACGCCTTCTGGCAACGTGCCCGACCATCCCGGCCCGGTAATGGCGTACTTCTGAGGCTTATCGCCGGTGGTACGCTTGCCGGGAACCTGGAACACGTCTGTCCATCCGTCCAGCATCGGCATCAGGTAATAGCGGTCTCCCATATCGGGAATGCTGAACATCCACGGCTCCTTCGAAACGTCGATCCAGGCGGTCGTGTACAAGGTATCGGCGTTGGGAGCGGTAACGGTGTGCACATCCGCCGGGGGGTATGTGCGGAACCTCAAGAGTTGGCCCATCGGCGCGTGTGCCGCATCGGGCGCGGCAACATTGGTAAATTGTTTGCGGGTCATGTCCATGGTGACTAGCGGGTAGCCATAGACGTACGCGTCGACGGCGGTGCCGACTGCTTCTTCGACACCGGGTTGAGAAGTAGCGGCCGGTTTCGTGCCCGAATCCGAGCACGCGATCAGCCCCAGCGCAACAGTAAGAGTCAATAGGAAGAGTGCATACTTCTTTTTCATCGTGTTCATCGTGCTTTCTCCTTGTGATTGAACGGGCCTTTGTACCGCGAGTTCGTCTTGTCCACGTTGAACCGGTACATGGCCTTGTAGGCTGCGATCATCGGAAACCCGTAAACGTACGCAGCCTGGTAGGTGTCTTTCTGGGAGACCGCTTCGCGGACTGGTTCCTTGGTGCACGACAACGTCGCAATCGTTGCCATCAGTGCGACGGCGCAGGTCAAGATCTTCATTCTCATAAGCCTCTTCCGATACCGGAATTTCGTGGGTCAAACCTCGTCGCTGAAAGCCAGCGCAAGGGAAACAGGATCACGAGGACGGATGTTTGCCTTCCTCGTCATCGGTAGCGTTTCGGCCCAATGTCGCCGTCCCCCTACGGCTGGCGCGGCGGGCCGATCAGCGGAGTCTTCACCGGCTTCGCCATGCCGTAGAAGACAACCACGCCCTGACCGGCGCCTTGAGTTTGTAAGGCTTCGTCGACCTTTCCCATGGCATCCTGATAGACCTGCCAGTTGTTGGTTACCCAGACATCTCCGGCGGGACCGATGCCAACGTCAACCATCAACTGCAGTCCACCGCCGACATAGCCGCTTGGAGGCGAAATGGCATCCCCGGTATGAACGCCAGGCGGGCAATGCTCCGTGCGGAAGCCGCATAATTCCACGATTCCCGCCGACGCCGTGCTGAAGTTGGAGATCCAGATGTTGTCGTTGCCATCCACGGAAGCTGCCCAAGGCCCGACGATGCCCTTGCCATAAACCGGCGAAAATGAAGCTTCGGTGCCGTCCGGGCGCAACACTGTAATGCTGCCACCTTCGTAGCCGGATTTCTGCTCGGTCATGGCGGGCACCAGCACTTTAGTAGCTCGTTGTCCGGCGTCGGGGTCGTTGTCGAAGTTGAATTTAAATGCGGCCAGCGTTTCCGCGAACTTCAGCGCTCCCCTGGGCGAGCTGCCCAATTTATTCGTGACCCAGACGTTGCCCAGGCTGTCGACGGCAAGACCGCTGGCGGAGTACCCGACCTTGAATGTTTCGACTTTGCTGGGATCGGATGCAGGAAAACGAACAACGTGGTCCGCGATGGCGTTGGTAACCCAGATGCGGTCCTGCTGGTCAATGGCGAGGGCGAACGGCCCGATGAGTTTGCAGGGGTTTTTCAGCGGATCGCCGGTCTTGTTCTGACAGAAGAACTGGACCTTGGACGGGTCACCCTGGGGGAGCTTCACGACCTGGCCCTTGATCAGGTCGAGCGTCCAAATATCTCCGCTGGGCGTGGCGATGATGCCCTGCATCTGGCTGATCTGCCGGTTGAAGTTCCAGCCCTCGGGGGGCGACAGTGGCTTGCCGCTCTTGTCGAACTTCGTGATGTTCTGGCCAGTAAAGCTGGTGGCCCACGCGTTGTCTTGTGCATCGAGGGTCAAGCCGAAACCAGGGCCTGCGATTCCTCCGCCCCTGAAGCCCAAAGGGCTGGGGGAAAGCGGTTTACCGTTGGGGGCGAACTTGGAGAGACCGCCGGTCCATGAGGCGTCCTGATTCTGAGCGCCGACCGTGAAGTTGTCGGCGACCCAGGCATTACCCTCGCTGTCGATCATCAGCTTGCCGCCTCCGCTGACGCCTCCGCCGGTGAACTTAAGCGGAAAGATCCAGGCGCTGGGAGCGAAGGTCAGATAGGGCAGGAACGGCGCATCCCGCAGGAGCTTGCCGGGGGTGCCAGGCTTGGGCAGCGGATAAAACTCATTGAGCAGCGCGAAAATCTTGTCCGGGTTGTGCCAGGGGAAGAACGCCACCACTTCGGCCGCTAGCAAGGTATCTGGCGGTGGGCCTCCGCTTGGAGGCGTGGTCGCCGCGAATAATTGGCTGCACGCATCCGGTTTCACCCGCGTGATGCAACCGGCCATCACGCTCGCGAGTGTACCGAAGTTGGCCATGGTGGGTGTCTGCGCGCTGTTGAGGGCGTCTAGAATGGTCGGCCCCCAGCCACCAGTATCGAGATCGACAAAGTTGGGAACGTTTCCCGCAGCAATCCTTAGCTGAAGTGGCGAAGCCTTGATAGTAGTGTCGTCGATGAACTGCGCATGCGTCACTACCGAGGCGATGGTGGTGAACTCGTTGATGACGACACGGGCCGGAGGTATGCTGCCCACCACCGCCAACAACGCGATCGCCGGATTGTTTCCGCCCCGAGCGTTAGGCTCGCCACCCGTGGCCACCAGGTAGAGGCTAGACTCGGTAGGCGCGCCAACGCTGCGAAGTTCAAATCGGCCTTCATTGTCGGTCTTCGTCTGCGCAAGTTGCCTGGGTGCGCCCGCACTGGCTGCCCACAACGTCACCGTTGATTGGGCGATGGGGGCGCCTCCGCCCATCACCTGACCTTTAATGCTGTCGGCAGCGAATGCCTGCCCGGCCGACACCACGCTGAAAACCGCAAGTGCAGCCGGCATCAGCTTTCGAAGCAATCTTTGAATCTCCACTCACCTTCTCCTTTTCGTCTAAGTGCGACAAACTCGGACCCAATTCTTCACGCTGATGAACCTCTCC
Organism: uncultured Acidobacteriaceae bacterium; assembly: GCA_963721155.1. GTDB lineage: Bacteria > Acidobacteriota > Terriglobia > Terriglobales > Acidobacteriaceae > Bog-257. Next base: position 930,824 of record CAVRID010000018.1, read on the forward strand.
CAAAACGGGATTTCCGCGAGTCAAAGTTTCAAAAATGGAACCCGCCATAGACCGCACTCCCGGCCCGTACAGCGCATCCTAACTCCGCTGGACATCAACCAACCGGGAGAACGAGGAAGGCGTTGTGCCTTCCTCGCGTCTTCATCAGTTCGGCCGCACCGTACCCAGAAGCGGAGTCTTCACCGGAGCCGCGACGCCGTAGAAGACGGTAAAGCCCGATCCTCCGCCCCAAGTCGAAGTGGAAGGCATCGGGTCGGCGGCGGTCGCCGCCTCGACGCTGTTCCAGTTGTTCGCAACCCAGAGATTACCGGCCGGGTCAACCGACGCAATGGTAGGTATCTGGAGAGTACCGCCCTGGAAATAGTGAATGAGATCACCAGGCTTGGTGCCCGGGGCATGACCATTCGTCCCGACCCCGGCCAGCATCGCAATTCCACGGCCCAAGCCGCTGGCAGCGAAAACATCGTCATTGCCGTCAACCACTATGCCCCAGCCGGCATTCATGTTCCCGCCACCGGTGAAGCCCTCAGGCACAGCTTGCGTGCCGTCGGCGGTGATCATGTTCACGGTTCCGGTTTTTTTGCCTGCCTCTATGTTCTTCTTCAAGGCCTCCAGGATGAGTGCAAACTGCTGCATGATGGACACGCCGGGCGGAATCGGCGGCAGCGGAAAGTCCGGAGACATCACGCTGGCTACCCAGAGATTACCCTTGGAGTCGAGGGCGACGCCGCGTGCGCCGATGCCGACCTTAAAGGTGTCAACCTTGGTCGGATCGTCGGCGGGAAAACGTATCACCGTATTCGACTGGGAGTTACTGACCCAGACACGGTTCTGAGCATCGATGGCGATGCCGAAGGGCGAAGAGAGCCCAGCGACGTTCACGATGCGTCCGTCCTTCAGGCGGCCGCCGGGGAAATACAGCAGTTGGTTTTTCGTGCCATCCGCGATCCAGACATCGCCATTGGCGGCGACGCTGACGCCCATGAGCCCGCCGGTTTTTCCGGCGAAGGGAATGTCGCTCTCTTTACCGATCGTGCGGCCTTGGAAATCATGCACTCCAATCGCTCCGTTGAAGCTGGCGACCCAGACCTTGTCGAGTGCCACGGCCGTACCCCATCCAATGCCATCCACACCCATGCCAGTGAAGCCGGTGATCGCCGGAGAGAGCGCTGTTCCGTTAGGGCTGAACTTGACCAAGCCGCCGCCGGTACTCTTACGAACTCCCGACTGCGAACCCGCCAGCCAGTTCTGGCCGCACCACATGTTGCCTTCTGCATCGAAAACCATGTTGCCATTGGAGTAAGACCCACCGCCGCCGAACCACAGCGCAAGGGTGAAGTCTGGCGGCGCGTAGACGAGATACGGTGCGAAGGGCGCACTGCGTCGTCCATCGGGTGCCGGCAGCGGATAGGCTTGGTCGAACAATTCGTAGAGCGCCTTCGGGTTGGCCCACGGTGTCCGAGCGATGCCAGCCATCGCTTCCAGGGTGTTCTTCGGCGTCGCACCAGCGGTTGGGGTCGCCGCCGCGAAGAAGCGGGTTCGCCAATCATCGTTGGCCACGGTGGCAAATGCGGTGATAAGCGAGCCGAGCGTGTCAAAGTTCGCGAGCGTCGTGGTCCAGGTGCTGTTGCCTGAATCAATAATCACTTTGCCCCATCCGCCAGTTTCCAGGTCCACCAGGTTGGGAGTATTCCCGGCGGCGATCTTAAGTCCGAGCGCATTACCGGAGATGGCTCCCCCGTTGATGAATCGCGCGGCCGTGAAAGCCGACGCCACGGTCGTGAGTTCGTTGACGACAACTTGTTGCGGCGGTTTATTCCCAAGCACCGAGAGAAGAACTATGGCTGGATTTTCGCCGCCCGCTTTGCCAGCCTTCGGCATGCCACCGGCAGCCACGAGGTAGAGGACCGCGTCGCCATGCGCGCCTTTGGTGCGAACTTCGAAACGGCCATCATCGTTGGCCTTCGTTTGATCGAGCTGTTTGGGTGCGCCGGCACTGGCTTCCCACAAAGTTACAGTTGATTTGGCAATCGGCGCGGAGCCCAGAATAACTTGACCTTTAATGCTGTCGGCAGCACAGGCTTGGCCAGCTACAGCCACGCTAAAAACGACAAGTGCAGCCGGCATCAGCTTGCGAAGCAATCTTTGAATATCCATTTCTCTTCTCCTCATCTGAGTGCCACAATCCGCACCAGACTTTTCACTCTCGTTAGCTATTCCAAAACGGAATTCCGTTAGTCCGGATTTTCAAAACGGGAAATCAACGTAGACCGCGTTCCTAAGCCCGTAGCGCGACGCGAGTCTCTACCCGGCCCGAAAGTATCTCCACGGAGCTATCGTGCCTTGTAGAGAGTCCTAGGGCTTCGCAATGACTATTTCTTGCTGCGAACCTATCGGCATATTCAAGCTATGCCAACAAACCATGAATAGGCTGTCAATAAATAACACTTAAGTGTCGTAATGCGCCGAGAGGTTAGCGTCGGCGAACCATCAGCTAGCTCTGAGATGACGCCGGGCTGGAGCTACCAGACCCGGCGACAACCAGAAAGAGTGTCTAGGTTCCGGCGATGCCTTTGTTCTGCAGCAACCGAACCACGACACGACGGTTCTCGGCCTGGCCTTCGACCGTGGTGTCAGGAGCTACCTGTTTGCTGGTTCCCATCGCGCCGGGCGCAAGGACGTTGGTCAAAGGAATGTGGCACTGCTGGTCCAGAAAGTCGGTGACGTTGGCCGCCCGTTCCTGGCTCAGCTTCTGGTTCAGGGCAGCCGAACCGACGGCGGATGCGTAGCCCTTCACCTGAATCACATAACCATTGACCGTCTTGGCCTTTTGGCACAGCTCTTGCAACTTGGGATAGTACTGCGGGTCAACCTTGACCTGGCCGTTTCCGAAGAGCACTGTGACCTCATCCCAAATGTTGTACTCGCCGAGCTCGCCAAAGCGCTTGTTGACTGCGGCAATGGCCGCCTGCTGGGCAGCGATTTCCTGCGCGTGCTTCGCCTGCTCGGCGTCTGTCGCCTGGATCTGGGCCTGTTCCTGCTTGAGCTTGGCCTGCTGCTGGGCCAGTTGCTGCTGCTGTTGCTGCTCCTGCTGCTCCACCGGAGTCACGCCAGCCTGAATGTCGGTAGCGGTTTGCAGGTTCTTGCCATTGAACTTGACGGTATCGGCCACCATCTGGTTCTGGGCGTTGTAGGAGCCTTGCACCGTGACCTGAAGGCCAGGCACCAGCGCGGTCAGGCCCATCTGCTTCCTGCGAGCGTGGAACAGGCCCGACACGTCTTCCACCTGTGTGTTGTCCGTGAGAACGACCACGGTGTTGCCAACGCCCGGACTCTGAACGGTCATGGTGGCGCCGTTGCGTCCGTTGATGACTCCGCTGATACTTTGCGCAGCGGCTACGCCACCCAGCAGCGTCAGTGCCGCCAAGCTCAGACTTACAACTAATGCGAATTTCACAATTTTCTTTGTGCTCATGATCTCTTCTCTCCTTGTGCTTGTGTACCTTGCAGAGGGGGCACGGCTTCAGCCGTGCCAACCCCCACTCTGATGTTCAGGACCGCAATACCCACGCGAAGCGAATACGGCAATCCTGGAACTGTCCTAATTGCCGGCGATGCCCTTGTTCTGCAGGATCCGGACCACGACTCGCCGATTGTCCGCCTGACCTTCCGAGGTTGTGTCGGGCGCTACCTGCCTGCTGGTGCCCAGGGCACCCGGAGCCAGAATGTTGGTCAGCGGAATACCGCCCTTCTGCTCCATGAAATCGGTTACGTTGTCGGCACGCTCGGTGCTGAGCTTCTGGTTCAAGGCAGCCGAGCCCACTTTGGACGCGTAACCCTTTACCTGAATCATGTACGCATCGACGGTCTTGGCCTTCGTTGCCAGATCCAGCAGGGGTTGTTTGTACTGTGGCTCAAGTACCACTTTGCCGTTGGCGAACAAGACAGTTACCTCGCCCAGGATGTTGTATTGATCCAGCTCGCCAAAGCGCTTGTTGGTGGCCGCGATGGCTGCCTTCTGGGCGGCGATCTCCTGCGCGTGCTTCGCCTGCTCCTCCTCCGTCGCCTGAATCTGTGCCTGTTCCTTCTGGATTTGCGCTTCCTGCTGCTGCATCTGCTGCTGTTGCGCCTGGATTTGCGCCTCGGCCGGAGCTACGCCCGCCTGAATGTCGGACGCGGTTTTAAGATCGGAACCCTTGAACTTGACGTCGTCCGCTGCCAACTGGTTCTGGGCATTGTAGGTCCCTTTCACCTGCACGGGCAGGCCAGGCACCAAAGCGGTCATGCCCATCTGCTTTTTGCGCATGTGGAGCCCGCCCTCGACTTCTTCCACCTGCGTACTGTCGCTAAGAAGGACGACAACATTTCCGGCGTCCTGAGTTTTGACCGTCATGGTGGCGCCGCTGCGTCGCATCGATCACGCCCTGGATTTGGGCGCTTTGCGCGGCGGCGACACCGCAGGTGACCATAACGGCTGCGACTGTCACTGCAACCACGAAGGCAATTTTTGCAATCCTGCTTCTGTTCATTCTTTCCTCTCGTAAATACGGGTATGACCGGCACGAGCTATCTGTCCGGGCCGCCCGGGTTGAGCTAAGGAACCAGCACGCTACGAAATATGCGTTACGCGAGAACCGGAATCCGCGAGGATGATGGTCCGCTTAATCTTGTTTTAGGGAACGACAGGACGATGGTATTCCTTAATGGATTTATGGACACTGGTAAAACTAGCAGAGGTGGCAAAAACCTTTTGTAGAGGCCCCGTAGCGCGACCTCTCAGCGTCTGATCGAGCGGGGCGGTTGGCAATTGGAACCGGGAAAGCGGCTTTTCCCGCTCGCCACTAACTGTTTTTCATTGACGTACAGGTACTTTTCATAGTTATCTTCTCGCTAGCCCTCAACGTACCATTCGTCAGTCTGACAAGAGTTGCCGCCTTAGCGCGGCGACGAGGAGAGAAACATGCGCACTAAATCAGGTCTTTTCCGGGTTGTCTTCAACGTTCTGCTTTTAGCCAGCCTGCTGGTCCTGGCCAGCATTGCAGGTTTTGCCAGAGATAAGTACGAAACCATCGACGCCACTGCCTGGGGCACCAGCACCCAATTGGGGCGCAGCATCGGTGTCACGCTGATCATCTACGAGTGGTCGACACCGGATGATAAAGCGGTTCTTACCGAAGCTTTCCAGAAGGGTTCAAACAAGGGATTAGTGAACGCTCTGGAAAGGATGAAGGCAGTGGGCCACGTGAATATCACCGGCACACTGGGATTTGATTGCAGCTATATCGCGCTGATCCCGACCCCGACGGGACGCAAGATCCGCTTCGTCACCAACCGCCAGATCAAGTTCGGCGAAGCCTATTTCGATACGCAATCGCAATCGTATGACTTGACTGCCGGCGAGATTGAGATCAACGATCAGGACAAGAGCAAGAGCGCGGGCGTCTTGTATCCCGCAGCCCAATTAGGAATCGGTGATGATGGGCAGTTGACCCTCAACCTCCTGCAAAACCCCTGGAGACTGGGTAACATCATCGATTGGAAGGGAACGACCGAAAACTAGCGGGTGGCCCTGGACGGCTTCCCGCGTAGTCCGAAAGGCGGTTCGGCGGAAGGTTCTGACAAAAACTTTCGTGGCCGTAGTCATTGAATTTCATTTCGAATGAGGTGCTTATGAAGATTCAGCGCTTTTCTATTTATTGTGCCCTGCTGCTATTGCCTGTCCTGCTGATCGCCAGCTTTGCTGTGGCCGAGGACAAGAAGAAAGATAGCAACGATGTTTGCGCAAATCCCAACCCGGCCAGCTTGTGTACCGCCGACAACACCTGTGGATCACCTTCTTCTCCGTGTATGGTGAACATCAAACGGACGGCGTACTCCTCCGCTGCCACTCCCAGCATTCCAGGCGCGAAGGGAAACGATCTCTTCTGTGTAAAGACCGGCACCACGGTGACGTGGCAATCGGACTCCAAGGGCACCGGGTTCCTGGTTGATCCCGGAAAGTCCTCGCCGTTCAACCCGCCTGGCCTCATCATGGGAGGCAGCGCGAAGTCGGTTTCCGTCGTGGCTCAGAAACCGGGGTGCCTGAACTACCACGTGAGCGCCACCGCTCAAGGCGGAATCTACGGCAAGAGCAAGTCCGCACAGGTGACGCTGATTGTGATCGGCGGCCAGTAAGGATCGCGGGCCACACTTGGCAATCCAGACTTGGAGGCCATTTGTGGTCGTACCTTGGCCGTAGATCACCGACGCAATTCCTGCTTCAGCCGCTGAGTTCGGCGACATCGGCGGCTGAAGTAGTTTTCTTCCCTATAAGCGCGAGCCCTGAAGGCTCTCAGTCCCCGCACAATTGATTGCACTGTTTTGCTGGCGGCTCTCGCCTGTTTCACACTGGGTATATAGGTCACGGGTGGAGTACGCCTTCAGGCGTCCATCATCGTGCTGAGTTATTGGATCGCGCTCTAGTCTAGCGCGGGCTTCAGCCCGCGAGGAATCTGCTTTTTCGACTTTTCCGCAACCTGTGAAGCTGTGCCCTTTCAAAACTGACTGCTTCAGTTGCCGAAACAATGAATAATCCCTTCGAAGCGGTGCTCCACGCCGGCAGCGTGAAAATTGCTCTAGCGGGCCGGCGATCACGATGTGCGCTAGCTCACAACAGGAAAGTGATTGATATCACCGCCTTGGTGGTCGAGGAATTTGTACATTGAGTCTGGCGAAACAAACGCCAGCTGTCGCGATGAGGGTGGCAGCAAGAAACCAAAATCGGAGATCGCAATCATGGCATACATCATTACCGACACCTGCACCAAAGACGAACTCTGCGTTGAAGCTTGTCCGACGGACTGTATCCATCCCAAGAAGGACGAAGAGAAGTTCGAAGCCGCGACCCAGTTGTATGTGGATCCGGAAGGCTGCATCGATTGTGGCGCCTGCGTCCCGGTGTGCCCGACCAATTCGATTTTCATCGTGGATGAGGTCCCGGCCGACAAGCAGGAATTCATCGAGAAGAACGCCGCCTACTACGCGTAAGGCGAAAGTTACTAGAGACCATCTCATAAATGCCGATGCGGTCCAAAACGCGGGCCTCAGGGGTTAAAGCCCCGTCCTTAAATGGTCGTTTACGGCACGGCTGAAGCCGTGCCCCTTCAAAACCGATTTGTGAGATAGCTTCTAGTTGATTCGGGTCCGCGCCGATGGGCGAGAGCGCGGATGCGAAAGGTTCACGTTTGCGCGATCGACAGCATCCGATCGCGGGCCATTAGCAGGGTTGAATTTCTCGGAAGCAGTACGCCGCGGAATAGCGAGCGCCTAAGCGCGCGACCGTCGGCAGGATGTACGAACGCCAGTTTGCACGAGCAACTGAAAGGCACAGTTCGTCGCTGTGCCTTTTTTGCATTGGCATTCCATTACGAATCGTGAAGCAGGCCGGCGATTACTATAGCGACGCGCGCATGGCGCGATCAAACCCGCGGCCGCGAATTCGCATCTCATCGCCATGGGCACGAAGATTGTTTTGCTGGCGCTGGTCCTGAGTGGCAGCCAGATTGTTCTTACCGGTTGTACTGCTTGTAATACCCAGCCATCGAATCCTGACCAGGTGCGAGAAAAGACCGCGCAAGCCACCGCGGACCTGAAAGACAACGCCAAGGCGGTGGCGCAAGGGATACGGGAGGGGCTGAACCGGCCTACCTCGGATCATCCTCTCGATCTGAATTCGGCCTCGAAGAGTCAGTTTCTCAGTCTGCCGGGGATCGACGACGCCGCGGCCGACCGGATTATCGCTGCGCGGCCTTACGACGACACCCACCAGTTGATCGATAAGCGAATCATCTCGCGCGAGGAGTACAGCAAGATCGCCGACAGCATCACGGTGAAAAGGTAGGTGGAGTTGCATCTAGGAACGCCCCGTCCAAGCCGGTTTTGCTTGGGCGGGGATTTTTGTGTGCTGCGTAATGACTGTGTCGCAGGATCAACCACAGTGTCCGCCCCGACCCATAAAAGTCAAAATCCCCACCCAACCAAAAGAAGGTTGGATGGGGCACCCTATTGTTCTTTACTCGTCAAAGTGCTTGCCTGGGCCACCCGCCGGTTGAAGCATTGTCGTTGGCGACAAATCGCCATTGCGCGTCATTGATGCCGGACGGGACTTTCAGTGTGGCGTCACCTTGCCACAACTAGACAAATGTGAGCAAGGCGACAGCGCGTTACGTTAGCATACTGTGCGCTGTGTCAGCGGTCGCTCTCTTGCTGGATCACAACGTTGGCATTGTAACTGTCCAAGCGCAATTGCAGCGGCTTCCTTTTGTTGCTCTTGGATGCTGCTCCTGTCTCCACCTGGTCATTCATTGCGTCTGCAATTCAGGAATTGTATTACCTCGAACGTTTGTTCAGCGCTATGGACACCAAATAATTCCATTTTCTTCCCAAGAACCTCTGAACTAAGAAGTAATGGACATGCCGCAGTAAATTGCGATTCTTTAACGAATCTTAGTCCAAAGATGGATGGATCGCCATATCCAATCCCATATTCCCTCTTGAGGACGGCCAACGTTTGCTCGGTGTTGCGCCGCAATACGTCGTATAATCTAGTATTTAACAGCGCTTCTTCTTGCATCAACTCCTTGGAGGAACTCGTCACCCCATACTCTCCGTTGTCAACTCTATACAGGTAGAACAAAACGCGGTGAACACAATACTCGGAACAGGGTAAATCGATAAGCGCTTTGCCGGCCACCTTTCGCATATTCAGAGATTCTTGCGGAACCAGAAGTTCGGAAATTCCATCTCCGGCCGCACTGCTCCGGGTCGAGACTAACTCTTGAATTGCGGCGGTCCGATTCTCTTCAGCCGCCTCCGGCCTTTGGGCAATCGACAGCATCAGTTGCTGCGATAGGTTCAGACTGGCCAATTTGTGAACAGCCTCCTGGCTAGGGGCGCCCGAATAGGCGCGAGCCAAAAGAGTCCGACGTTCCATCCCATCATCTTGGTCCTTCGCAGTACATGCCAGACTAGACGTCAGCAGTAGCGTTAGGGAAATCAACCCCATTGAGCGAATGCAAGGCACGAGCTTTGGTTTGGCAGTCCAGAGACTCGTCCCGAGATAGCGAGGTAGGAAATTGCAGTCTTGCTTGCGTTTGTGATCGACAGTCAATAGGTTAGACATAGTTACTTCCCTTCAAGCAGCGTCTAATGCGTGTTGGGTGCTACCGTGCATGACGGGCCATTTGTACAATCTGAGGTTCCTGTTTCTGGGCAGTCCCAGGTGCCACATCGTCTCATCGACTCTTGGCCAATGCTTATCTCCAGACTCCAATACTCCTCGTTAAGCCCGCTGGTACCCACTGCAGACTTGGCTGCATCTTCCAATGCGTTTAATCGGGTGAGACTTAGGCTATCGAGGTTGGGCCAGTTCGGTGTAAAGGAACCATACACACTCGAAGGTGGATAACCGTCCGCGCGCGTGACGCCGGAGGTACCAGCGTCGATATTCGCGTAGGTGAATATCGGGTCAGAAGACAGCGTCGCGCTCGTCTTACTATGACCTTCGTTATCCTCCGAGCTTGAGAAGGTTGCATTAAGACCATACGTTGTCGTTTCGGGGTTGTATCTTGTAAAACATCCAACTGGACAAAGCCCCCCTTCAGATGCATCACGTAGTATCAGGTTGATCACCTTCCATATACCCCTTGAGCCGTGGACGGCAGAAGATGGACTGAATAGTAGGGAACTCGAATCGAAGGTCGCGCCAGGAAGCCAGATCGTTAAGTCGTACGATCCAGTATTGATGGTATCAACTGCTCCCCAACTGTCCAATCCTCTTGGGTCAACTCGACTTAGTGGGTTGTTGGTCACGTAGGCATACCTATTCCAGGTCTGGGGGTTGGTGAGGTCAACGGCGGCCAGGCCGGCCGGATCGGGCACCAGCCAGCGGCCTTGCGCTGAGCTCTGTTGGCGGAAGAAGGAAATCGTACAGCCCTGCCGTCGTGTCCTGGGTTTGGCCGGTAAAGCTGCGGTCGGTGGTTCCCGTCTCGGCGTAGTTCTCGCCAAACGGTGCGTAGGCTCCGTCGTAATACACTGCCCCCGAGGTGGTAGCTGCGAAGCGCGACGACCCCAGCCAGTCGGAATGGCGATAGTACTTGCAAGCCGCTGGAATTATAGACAGCCTGCATCCCGCCCGCCAGCGGCACGAAGTACTGCTTCACTGTCGAGCCGTTCATTAACGCAAACTTCTGGCCCATGGGGCGAGTAGAGAATCTGGGTGTAGGTTCCACTGCGGTTCTGCTCGACTGCCCGCCCCAAGGCATCATAGGTGATCTGAACTCCGCCGACCGTAATCGGGCGCCCTTCGGCATCGTAGGTATAGGTGTTGGCACCGTCGTTGGTCACGTTGCCCATGCCGTCGTAGGTGAAGCCCAACCCCCGGTTGCTGCTGGTATATCCGTTCTGAAACTGACTACTGCCCGCCTTCCAAATGTTGCCAAAGGGCGGGCGGCCCGGCCTACCATCCTGAGGGTGCCCCACCCAAGCCGGTTTTGCTTGGGTGGGGTAGTTCCCCAACCTTCACCCGAAGTGTCATTCCCATGCGCTCCCGCTTCCGCCCCGTCCACTCTGATTCGATCTCTACCACTCCTTCGGCTCCTGTCCTGTAATGGCGAAAGCTGCTCCACGCCCAGTCTTCTGGTTTCTCTACCAAGCCCCGCTTCACCGGGTTGCGGTGTATGTACCTCAATTTCTCGATCCGTTTCTTTGCCGTCCACACATTGAAATCGTAATAACGTGCTTGCCAAAAATGCTCGCGCCCACCGATCAACTTACGCGCTACCGACTGCTTCACGGCTTGCAGCGCTCTCGCCAATGTGCTGCGCTCGGGCTCGCTGATCAGCAAATGCACGTGCTCGGGCATGATCACATAACCGGTGACATAGAACCCATAAGCTCGGCGAGCTTGTTCCAGTGCTTGCTCCAACGACCGCTTGGCATGTGCGCCGCCTAGCAATGGCTGACGACGATAGCAGCTGAAAGTAATGAAATGCAGGTCGCCAGCTTGTTGGTACCGCTTCAATCCCCAAGGCACGACGGAAGCATACGCTTATCACGCGACAGGGGGCTGTGATGGGAGACAAAAATCCCCACCCAACCAAAGGAAGGTTGGATGGGGCACCCTCATGACCTCAGGGTAGGCCACTCACTCCCTTAGAACAACCTCCCAACCCGGAAGAAGAACTTATGATGGCCGGTGTCGCCGTAGGCGTACGCCGCCTCCACCGGGCCGAAGATCGTGTTCACCACGATGCCAGCCGCCGCATCGGTGGGGAAACCCGAGGCGGTATTCAGCATGGTGTGGGGCGCGCCGTACACTTGCGCGGCCTCGTAAAGACCCAAAGCGTAAATTCCGCTACCCAGCAGAGGCGGCAGCTTGGCCAGTTGCCGGATGTATCCCACCTGGAACAGGAAGTACTTGTCCATCAGCAGCTCGTTGGTACCGTACGACACCAACTCCCTCGAGCCTCCCAGGGAGAACTGCGGCAGGCCGGTTTCGTGGTCGAACGTGGTCCCAGCAGATCCGCTCAGAAAAACCGAGGATGGCTCGTTCAGCTTGAAGAAGACCTGCCCGGTACCCTCGAGCACGGGATAAGGTTTAGGGGCTTCCGGACTGGCGTTGTACCAATAAAAATCGCCCGTGAAGCTTTGTCCCGCACGAGGAATAACCGGATCATCGAGGCGGTCCAAGCGATATTGGACTCTGCTGGCGCCGTAGCCGCCGGAGAAATTCGCGAGTTCGCTCGCGTTTCCGATTTGCCGTGCAAAATTTTGCCACCCACCTTCGTAGCCTACGCGTAGTTCACCAGTCGTCCCGAACTGATACCCCACATCTGCTCCGCCACCTAAGGTAGTGCGCCGGTAGATGGAAAACAGTGTGTTGTTGTTGTACAGATAGAGTGGATTGTTATCGGCCAGTATCCGGGGCGCAACGAACCAGTGAGTCTGCGGGGTGAAGGGATGGTAATACTCTGAATTCAGGCCATAGTCGGAGAAGAGAACGAAGTCGGTGCGCCATTCCGAGCGGAAGCCGCCAAAATCGAGAAACGTGATTCGTGCTCCCAAGTCGAGCGTAACGTTCTTCAAACTGGATCCGTCGATGAGGATGAGCGGCCGGACGATGGGTGGCCCATAGGTATTTTCCTCGGTGTTTATCAGCAGGCCCTGCTGACCGTTTCGCTCCTCAAATGAATAGCTGAGCACCGAAAATCGCCCAAACCCCTTCAAGTGCATGATGGCCTGGTCCAGTTGGTCGTAGTCGAGGGGCTTGCCTACCAGGTCGGCCATTTGCTCTTGCACCCGCCGAGAAAGGTCGGCATTCACGCCGTTCACGGCGATGAACATCGGAATAGGATCGGTGCGGCGCCGGGACGCACGATCGGCCATGTATTGCTTCCAGGTAGCGTCATCTACCGCGAGGGTCAAGAGGACCTTGGACTTCGCAGCAGCCGCGTCGTATCCGGCCTTGATGATCGCGTTAGCGTCGTCGAAACTTAACGCGCCCCATTTCTGCACCGGTACCGAAACCAGTATGTCCGCGCTTTCCATGTTCTGGAGTTCATTGGCGGAGATCATCACCGACAGCGACTGGCCGAGGACCGAGAAGGTGGACAGGTTCGCGTTGGGAAGCATTGGCGCTTCCGCCAGGTGAATCGCCACGGTCAGATCTGCTCCCATTTCTTTTGCTACGTTGACCGGAATGTTATTGAGCAATCCGCCGTCGGCGTAGACGGCATCCTTGGTCCGGACGGGGGTGAAGATTCCAGGCAGAGACATGGTGGATCGCAGAGCCAGGGACAATGACCCGTTGCGGAAAACCTTGGGCTTCTCGGTGACCAGGTCGGTGGCTACGCAGGCGAAAGGTGTGGGGAGATCGTTGAAGCTCTTGATCTCCGAGTAGGGAGCCGCGACTTTATCGAGAACCAGCGAGACCTGTTGTCCGGAGTTGAAGCCCTCGGGAAACTGTATGCCCTTGCGTATCCCAAACTCCAAGTTGTTGGGATATTGGCGGGCATCCTCTTTGCGGCGGAATGCGAGGTCGTCAAACGGAGTCTGTCCCGCCATTACCTCGTCCCAGTTGATGCCGTTCACGATCTGGCGCATCTCCACGGCATTGTGTCCGGTGGCATAAACTCCGCCGACCAAACCTCCCATGCTGGTGCCGGCAATGTAGTCAATCGGAATGTGGTGCTCCTCCATCCAGGTGATGACACCGACGTGGGCAAGCCCCAGCGCTCCGCCACCTTGGAGTACCAATCCCACGCTTTGGCGCTTGGATTCTGATGGTCGCGGTGGTGCAGCGCCGGTTTGGGGATTTGCTGGCTGCTGTTGCGCGATGCTGGGGATGGCACAAAGTATGAGGGCGATGCTAAGAAGGAAAGCTCGACTGCGCAGGCACATGGTTCTTCTCCAAACTTCGATTGATTGCGAAGGTCGCTGAGGACCGCGCGGCGTCAATCGTCAAGTGAACGAGCGTTTTCCGCTGCAGATTAGGTTTTAAGGAACATATCGAGAGTCTGCGTTTCGACATCGGAAGTCAAGCAAAACGGCGTGCGAGTAGCTCTTAGGGCATCCCCCGCTATGGATGGCTCGCGGACGCAGTTGGCTCGCTCGCATGTGCCGCATCCGCTGCAACCCTAATCGTCGCCCAGAGGTTGCTGCTCGATCAAAGAAAAAGCCGGCGAGAGACCATCCCTCGCCGGCCCGAGTTCAGCCAGACCCAGGGCTACTGCGCTGGAGGCGCAGCAGGCTTGGCCTTAGCTTTGTGGTGGTGTGCCGGAGCAGCCGGCGCATTACGTGACTGCGGCGGCACTGCGGTTTCGTCAACCGTGGTGCCCTCTTCCAATTGCCCACCGCACATGTTGCCTTCGGGGACAAAGTAGAAGTGAGTGGCTTGACCCTTGGCGGCGCCTTGGCGCGGCTGGACGCGGCTGGCGTCAACCTTGTTCGGACCGTCCGTGGTCAGGTAGTACTTGACGTTGACTGAGCGCTGCGAACCCAACTGCTGCACGTTGACGGACTCTTCCTGGTTGGTATAACCAACGACGTCCAGCTTGCCATTGGGCATCTGTTGCAACCGCAGAGAGAGTTTGTCGAGCGTGTCCTTGCAGTCGTTGTCCACGCGCCACGGCTTCTTGGGGTTCTTCTCGAAGGTGCACTCGCCCCAATCCTCGATCATGGCGCACTTCTGGACCGCAGGCACGTTGACACTGGCCGTGCAACTTGCAGTCAGATTGGCGCGCGCGTCGGTTGCGGTTCCCGTAACGGTGATGGCGTTGCCCGCGTCCGCATTGGTCGCGGTCACGGTGGCGGAGGTGCCATTGCCGCTGAGCGTGCCGCCGGCATTCGTCCAGCTATAGGTCAACGGCCAGCCCTGCGGGTCGCTGGCCGTCATGGTGACGGTGGCCGGCTCGCCGATGGCAATGGTAGCCGGATTGGCCGAGCAGCTCACCACTGGAGGCTGCGGCTGCTTGATGGTGAAGTTCGCCGTGCACGTCGCCGTGTTGTTCTTCTTTTCCTTGGGATCAGTGACCGTGCCATTGGCGGTGTAGCTTCCCGGCGCGAGGCCAGTAGTATCGATGGTCGAGCTCTGGGTGCTGGTGCTCGACAGCTTGCCGCCCGTACCGGTCCAGGCGTAGGTGACAGTGTGCTTCGGGTTGAAGTTGACGCCGTTGGCGGTGACGGTCACGGGATCACCAGACCACACCTCCGTCGGTGACGCTGAACAGCTGGCGGTCACCGGTACGGGCGGCTTGCCGCCGAAGTTGTAGGAGACTCCCGCCACCAGGCCAGTCTGGGTAGGGTTGAAGACGAACTGATGATTGCTGGGACGATAGTTCACATACAAATATCGCCAGCCAACCGCTGCGCCCCAATGGGGGGTGAAGTTGTAGTTCAGCAGGCCCACGGCCTGGTAGTCCAGGTTAGCTCCCCCTGCGCCAGCGTCGCCCGCCACCGTGATGGCCGCCTTTTCGCCCATGGGCAGTATGAACCGGGCGCCGCCCACCCCATCGACCCAGTTGGCAGATTGCGACTGGCTGATGCCCGATGGCTCCAAGGCGAGGTTTAAGCCCGCGTGCCAATAGCGTATCCCGCCGAGTGCATCGACCTTCAAGTGCTCGCCGTCATATAACCGGTATCCAATCTTCGGTGTAAAAATCGACTCCGTCAGATGGATGTTCACCGAAGTCTGACCGACCTCATTAAAGGGGAGACCTTTGTCGTCGCCCAGTTTCACCCAGAAGAAATCGATCGGCATCAGGAAGCGGCCCTTATCGGCCTCCACTGCGATCGGGATTAGCCCTTTGAGGGTATGCCAGACATCGGAAAAAGGGATGTGGATGCCGGCATCATGGCCGAGCGCACCGACAGTCCCGTGTATTCCCGGAAACCAACCGTAGATCGAAATCCCAACTCGCCAATCGTCGCTAGTGCCGGATCCTGTCGGAAACTGTGTCTGCGGAGGGGGAGCATCCGGCATAGCGGCGGCAACTGGGCTAGCGGTCGCGTCCGTCGCAGTAGTCGCCGGCGTTGCGGCTGTCAAATCTGCCGGCCCTTGGGCAAGGGCGGACAAGCTGAGCAGCAAACTCAACGTGACTGCTGCGGACGCTGCGAAAAACGTTTTATAGTACGAATTCATTTCTTCTCCTTGTGTCTGACGACTGCTTCGCGTCGCTTTCTCCATGGTCGTCCGCCCCTCGCGACAATTGCGCACCTGTGATTGCTCTTTTGTGCTTTTCTAGAGACCATAGTCGACTCCCCCCACCTTAACAACTGGCAGAAGTTCTAGTTTTCCGCGAGAGAACCACGAGGCCCCGGCCCGGCGCCGCATTCCACTGTCATCAGACAGAAGTCGCACGCAGGATTGTGAGATCAATCACTGCATGGCCGTGCGACAGCCTGCGACCATGATGCGGTAGCTCACGAAAAGTCGAACGACGCTTGCGAGGACTTGAAAACTCGCACGAGGGAGAGTCTGCGCAATTGAAAGCGGAGCAAGGAAGTCGCTTTCTCTGATTCAACAGCAACCGCAAAAGAAGTGAATGCCAGGAGTAACGACAACGACGAAAAAGGAATTGCGATGAGAGAGAAACTATTTAAGGCAGTACTGATGCTGGTTGCGCTTATGGTCTTGCCGGGGCTGGCCTGGTCGCAGGATGCGCCGCAGAACCTGACGCTTATCGTAATCGGCCAGCCGGGCCAAATTCCGATTGTCCAGATAAACGGCAAGTCCTATGTGGACATCGATGCACTGGCACGCCTCACGAACAGCACCCTCAGTGTGAAGGGGAACCAGGTTATCTTGACCCCGTCAGGTTCGGCCGTGAGCACGACGCCGGCGGCTCCCGAACCTTCGGTCCCTGCCGGGCACTTAAAGCTCGTGGCCACGGAGGGACAGCCGGCGGATCCTGAAGCTTCGATCCCTCCCGAGCAGACAAAGCAGGTCGCTACCGGAGAAAAGCCGGCGACTCCCGAATCCGAGGAGTCCAAGACGGCGGCGCTGGCAAAAGCCGCGCAGAACCCGGTGGCCAACCTCATCAGCTTTCCACTCCAGAACAACACCAACTTTGGTATAGGGCCGTATGAACGGGCCCAAAACGTGTTGAACATCCAACCCGTCATCCCGTTTCACATCTCGGAAAAATGGAACCTGATCACCCGCACGATCCTGCCGGTGGTCTGGCAGCCGAATGACCAGCCCACGCAGGGTTGGTTTTGGAGATTTGAATCCCAGCTTGTTCTTATCTCCAGCCAAGCCCGGCAAGTTGATCTGGGGCGTGGGGCCGGCTTTCGTTCTTCCGACCGCCACCGCCGAGCAACTCGGTCAGGGAAGGTTCAGTCTGGGACCGTCGGTTGTCGTGCTATCGACTCCGGGGCACTGGGTACTTGGCGCATTGATTAACAATGTCTGGTCGGTTGCGGGGCCGCACGAACGGGCAGTGGTGAACCAGATGCTGCTGCAATGGTTCGTCAACTACAACATGAAGAAGGGGTGGTACTTCACCACCTCGCCGATCATCACTGCCGATTGGCGTGCGCCGAGCGGTAACCAGGCGGTGGTTCCATTCGGCGGCGGCATGGGGCGCATCATGAAGATCGGCTTCCAGCCAGTCAACATCACAGGTCAGTTCTATGGCAACGCGGTGCATCCGGCGGGTGCCTCGCCGTGGAGCATGCGGCTGCAGATTCAGTTCCTGTTTCCCCAGTTCACCAAGGCACAGGAGAAAGAGATGCTGGAAATGAAGTTGAAGCAGATGGACCAAGAACAACAGGCGCCGCAACCGAAGAAGTGATCCAGCCATAGAAACCACCACCCAGGCTTTGGATGACGAGGCCAAGACGAAGGGCTGGACCGTGGTCAGCATGAAGAACGACTGGAAGCAGATTTTTGCCTGGGAGAAGTGAGCCTACAACTATCAGGGGAGTTTATGGAAGCCGGTGGTCGACTACATTGGGTGCACCGGCAAAATTTCTGACGTGTTGGTCGCCTTGGAATTATCGAGGGTGGACCTCTTTCGTGGGTTGATGAAGGCGAATCAACCCATCATAGCCTTCCCCTTCTGGGGTTAGCCAGCATTACTTGAAAGGACGAGAGTATGGATCTAGGTGCAAGTGTTCGAAAATTTGCGTTCGGCGCGCTAGCGGTGTCGAGCGCTCTGGTGGGCTGTGGCATGCCCGCGCACGCGCAGGCGGCAACGCCTCAAAAACCCAACATCCTGTTCATCATGGGTGACGACATCGGCTGGATGCAGCCAAGCATCTACCATCGCGGCCTGATGGTGGGAAGAACACCCAACATCGACCGCATCGGCAATGACGGCGCGCTCTTCACGGACTATTATGCCGAGCAGAGCTGCACCTCCGGGCGCAATGCCTTCTTCACCGGCATGCACCCGCTGCGCACGGGCATGATCCCGCCGCAACTCCCCGGCAGCCCGTCTTATCTTCGTCCGGGCACGCCGGCGCTCGCTGTGTTCCTGCGTGACCTCGGCTACAACACCGGCGAGTTCGGCAAGAATCACCTGGGCGACCACGCGGCGGCGCTCCCGACCGCGCACGGATTCCAGGAGTTCTGGGGCTACCTCTACCACCTCGACGCCATGCAGGGGGTAAGCTTCCCTGATCTCAATAAAACCCCATTGGTCCAGGGCATCGCACCGCCGTGCAAGAACACGCCAGTTACCGGACTCCAGGAGGTTCCCGGCGCGGTGGATCCCAAGACAGCGCTCTGCCTGACACCGCCGCGACCGGTCCTCTGGTGCCACTCGTCCGATGGCACGGAGAAAAACCAAAGCTGCCAGGACCAGGGCCCCCTGACGCTGGAGCGTTCGAAGACGGTGGACGAAGAAATTTCGTCCAAGGTCATCGACTTCCTCGACCGCAACGATCCCAAGAAGACCAACAAGCCTTTCTTTGTCTGGTACAACCCGGCGCGCATGCACGTCACCACCGTACTCTCGCCTAAGTACGAAGCCATGATTGGCGAGCCCGGCGGCATGGATTGGGGCGCCAACGAAGCCGGCATGAAGCAGATGGACGACAACATCGGCTACGTCCTCAAGAAGCTGGAAGACATGGGCCAGCTCGACAACACCATCATCGTCTTCACCACTGACAACGGCGCGGAAGTCATCACCTACCCGGATGGCGGCGTTACGCCCTTCAAAGGCGGAAAGCTGACCACTTGGGAAGGCGGCATGCGTGCTCCGTGCGTCATTCGCTGGCCCGGGCACATCAAGCCGAATACCGTCATCAACGGAATATTCGCCTCGCTGGACTGGGTGCCGACGTTTGTTGACATTGCCGGCGGTCCCAAGGGCGACGACCTCAACCAGCAGATCCAGGCTGGTAAGTACCCCGGTATCGTCAAGACCATGCTCGACGGTGTCGATCAGCGCGGCTATCTCGAAGGAACGTCCGACAAGTCGGCACGCGACACCTTCTTCTACTACTCAAACTCGACACCTTCGGCGGTGCGTTACAAGAACTGGAAGATGTATTACACGATGACCCCCACCAGCCCGACCGGCGCGATGCAGGGGAAGATAACCTATGGCTGGACTATGGTGGACAACATCCGGCGCGATCCCTTCGAGATCGCTGGCGGGTTGGACGACCCAAAATCCGCCCTCGGGATCGGAGGCGCGCTGGCCTCACCATCTACAGCATATCTGTACGACTGGAACATGCTGCCCCTTGGCCAGTTATTGTGGGAAAAAGAGCTGATGACTTATCAGGCATTCCCGCCGCTGCAGGCTCCGGAGTCCTACAACCTGTCTCAGATATTGCAGCAGGTCAGGGACGCCCGGGCGACCAGTCATACGGGTGACTAGGACGCGAAAACGCGGACTTACGACAGCCCGCACAACTGAAGTCGGAGCGAGGAAGGCAAACACCCTTCCTCGCTTCCCGTTTTTGATTGGTATCCTCACCGTCACCGGCATGCTGGCAAGCTCACTGCAATCCTCCAGGACATTTCGGCGTTCTGCGCTCTTCCTGTGCTTAGCATGCCTGCCCGCCGTCGCACAACAAAACGTCCAGTTCCTTCCCGAAGTTGATACCTATCTAAGACTGAATTCCATGTTTCGGGTGTATGTCGAGGCCAAGGACGACCAGGACGGAGGTGATTCGGCGCAGGCGGGGATAGGCCCGAGCGTTCAGCTCTACTTGAAACCTTTGGCCAAGCTCAAAACAATCAGGGCGTTCGACCTGGACGATGCGAAGAAGAGATTTTTCGTGCTCGAAGCTGGATATCGCTACATTGGGGAGCCGGACACTCCCACCGAGAATCGAACGATCATGGCCGCGACATTCAACTTCCCCATGAAAGCCGGATTCAGCATGTCGGACCGCAACCGCGCCGACCTCGACTGGAGAAACGGCAGTTTCACCTGGCGCTATCGCAACAAACTCACGGTCGAACGGACAGTCGCCATACGTTCCTTCCACCATATTCCTTACGTCGCCGTCGAGCCCTTCTACGAGAGCCGGTTCAACAAGTGGAGCACAACGGCCCTATACGCCGGAAGCCTGTTTCCCGTAGGCCGGCACGTTGAGTTCAACCCATACTACGAACATGAGAACAACACCGGTGGAAACAAGAACCATCCGGAAAATGCGGTCGGGTTAGCTCTGTATCTCTTCTTTTCTCTAGAGTAGAAGTAAGTTCAAACCGACCGAGAAGTCGCGCAGGAAGTCAGCAAAACTTGGCGGCCGGGCGTAATGGAATTGGTAAAGTAAACTGGGCTTCAGAGAACTGGAAAGCAGCATGCCTTGAAATGTATGCTGGGTTCTTCCAGCGAAGCCCGCCGGACGGATCGAAAGATGATCATAGTAATTCTCAGTGCGTGCGTTCTGACGGGCCTCACCATGGGCGTGCATGCCACCGGTATCGCCCTACTGCTGCGGAACTTGACCAGGGTACACGGCCGGCGGCCAACTGGTGTCTGGCTTACCGCCCGGATGCTGCTCCGCATGCTCTGGTGGTTGATCCTGATCCATGTAGTGGAGATTTCGATGTGGGGCTTGTTCTATCGATGGCACGGGTTCTTGCCCGATGTCGAAACGGCGTTCTACTTTTCCGGGGTCACTTACACGACTATTGGCTATGGCGATGTGGTGCTGACCAAGCCGTGGCGGCTGCTCGCACCCATCGAGGGCTTACTTGGCATCCTGATGTGCAGCTTGTCCACCGGCTTCTTCTTCGTCGTCGTGAGCCGCATCTATCAATCGCAGCCGGGGGAAACCACCACTGTGTCCAGTACCGGTGGAGGTCAACCCTGAAAATCATCGACCCATCAGGACCCGCCGGCTTGCCTCCATTCCGATTCAACATGAGCTAAACTCAACAGCTGGATCTTCAGTGTTAAGGTGCTGCGCAACCAATCGTTTCGTTACGTGCAGACTGCCGGCTGGCGATTGGCAACGCATTTGCTCTTTATCCCGGTATTACTCCAGCAAAGCCACCCAAGTAGCGGAAAAGTGGACCCGCGGACGCCCCGCACCGGGTAATTTGTGCATCCTGAGTGGGAATTCTCCCCGGTCCGCAGCTTCCGCTATAATCGGTATCCGCTTCGCTAACTGTAGAAGGAGCCCAGGAAATGCACGCCGTCAAGAAACCGAAAGTTCTGGTCGTCGACGATGAGCAAGTTATAGCCGATACTTTGGCTAAGATCCTCGATCTCAATGGCTACGACGCTTCGGCGGTTTACACCGGAACAGCGGCGGTGGAGAGCGCACGCTCTCTGCAGCCCGACCTTATCATCAGCGACGTCATCATGCCCGACATGGACGGCATCCAGGCGGCTATCAAAATCCGCGGCTTTCTGCCGAACTGCAAGATTCTCCTCTTCTCCGGGCAAGCTGCTACGGCTGACCTGCTGGAAAATGCGCGCGCCCAGGGACACGAGTTCGAAATCCTTGGCAAGCCCGTCCATCCTTCTGATCTGCTGGCAAAATTGAGAAGTTAAACGCATCCCTCTCGTTTCCCGATCCGCACCCTATTGGCCACGCTGAGCATCCAAGCATAAAACGCCTCTTTAGCCTAAGGACTTGATGAAAACTTCAGAAGTTCTACATGCGTGGGGCGCTATCCTCGCGGGACGCCAACCCTCACTGTCGATCGAGCTTACTCGCGAATGTCCCCTGCGCTGTCCGGGTTGTTACGCCTACGAAGACGCACACCTGGGCACGGCTGGCGTAACTCTGCGCCAGCTCGTTGACAGTAAAGGCAGCGCTTTGGTGCAAGGCGTTCTGCGCGTGGTCGAAGAGCTCCGCCCGCTCCACGTGTCGCTGGTAGGCGGGCGACCCGCTGGTGCGTTATCGCGAGCTGCAAGAGCTTTTGCCGGAGTTGCAGCGTCGCGGTATTCACGTCCAACTGGTGACCAGCGCATTTCGCGAGATTCCTGCCGAATGGAATGCTCTGTCGCACTTGAACATTGTGGTCTCGGTAGACGGATTGCAACCGGAGCACGACGTCCGCCGCAAGCCGGCAACCTACGAACGCATCCTGAAGTGCATCGCGCACAGCCACGTCAGCATTCATTGCACCATCACCAGCCAGATGATGCGAGGCGAAGGCTATCTGGAAGAGTTCGTCAAATTCTGGAGCTCGCGCAAAGAAACCAAACGTATCTGGTTCAGTATCTTCACGCCGCAAAAAGGCGCCGCCGATCCGGAGATATTGACTCGCCAACAGCGGCTCAGCGTTATTGCCGAATTATTGCGTTTGCGCGAACTATATCCGCTCCTCGACATGCACGCGTCGGCAATCAAGGAATTCGCTCATCCGCCAGCTTCGCCTCACGACTGCATCTTCGCCAGTACCACCACAACAATTTCGGCCGATCTGAAGACGCGAGTCACGCCCTGCCAATTCGGCGGCGACCCTGACTGTTCTCAGTGCGGCTGCATTGCCAGCATGGGTCTGGCGGCGGTTGGCCACCACCAACTCCTGCCCGGCCTTACTACGGGACAGGTCTTTACCGTCTCGCAGTTGATTGGGCGCAAAGTAAACGCTCTGCGGTCTTTCGGCCAGCCAGATGAAGCTGTTGTCATAGAGCCTGAGATTGAAGAGCAGAGTCCGGCTGCCTAGGCTGACCCCACCCTCACGACAACCCCCGGCTGGTGATTTCTTGCGCCGGTGAGCCGCCCGTCATGCCCTGCGCCAGCACCAGATCGCGGGTCTTCGCTCGCAGCGTTGGCATGTGTTTGCCAAACCAGATCGCCGCGGCGATACATGCCAGTCCTCCTGTCGCAACCGTCCAGGGAGCGCCTAGACGATGTGCCAGGGCGCCAGCCGAAAGCGCTCCCAGCGGTGCCATACCCATGAACATCATGGAGTACACCGACATGACTCTGCCACGCAGGCGATCGGGAACCATCGCCTGAATCAGCGTATTGGAAGAAGCCATCTGCACCATCATGCTGAAGCCCACCGGCACCAGCAATACCGTGGACAGCCAGAATATTTTCGACGACGAGAACAGAATCAGGCTAAGCCCAAATCCTCCCGCCGAAAGCGCAATTAGCTTCCCCAGTCCCTTCACGCCGACACGCGCCGCCAGGCTGGCCGCGCCCAGCAGCGCTCCCACTCCAGTTGCTCCCATCAGAATGCCCAGGCCTCGCGCCCCACCGTGCAGGATCTTGTCCGCGAAGACCGGCATCAGCACGGCATACGGCATTCCTACAAAACTAACGACTCCCAGCAATACCAGGATGGCGCGGACGGGCCCCGTATTTCGCACGAAGGCAAATCCCTCCAGGATGTTCTCCAGTGGCGATCCCTCGTTGGCAAGATTCGCCGGATGCGCGATGCGCATGAGCAGCAAGCCGACGATCACTGCGATGTAGCTCACCGCATTCGCGAAGAAGCACCAGCCTTCGCCAATGGACGCGACCAGGATGCCGGCAATGGCCGGGCCGATGATGCGCGCCCCGTTGAACATCGACGAGTTCAACGCAATCGCATTCAGCAGGTCTTCCCTGCCGACCATGTCGATCAGGAACGCCTGCCGCGCCGGAATGTCGAACGCATTCACCACGCCGAGGCCCGCGGCCAGCACCATGATCTCCCAGACCCGAATGCGTCCCGACAGTGTCAGCAGCGCAAGTATCGCGGCCAGCACCATAGCCGTGATTTGCGTGCCGATGATCACCCGCCGGCGGTTGTTGCGGTCGGCCACGATGCCGCCAATCGGGGCCATGATGAATACCGGAATCTGGCTGGCGAAGCCCACCGTTCCCAGTAGCAATGCCGAGCCGGTCATGCGATACACCAGCCACGACTGGGCCACCGTCTGCATCCAGGTACCAATCAGCGAGATCGCCTGGCCGGCGAAGAACAACTGGAAGTTACGATGACGCAGGGCCCGCACTGCCAGTCCCAGCCTGGATTGGCGAGACGCTGGCCGCGCAAACTCCTGCTTCTCCTGTTCCACAGTGGAGCGCAAAAGCTCGCGTTCGGATTCCCAGAAATCCTTGGCCATAAGTCGAGGGGTGCTACGGGCCGCTATCGAGGCCGGACCGGCGTTACTAACCAGAATACTTCAACTCGCATTAACTCAATTGCAACGTGATGAATGTAAAGTGACTCTTCGGGAAGAAATCTTCCCGGAAAAACCAGTTCCCAAGCGGGACAGTTGCAAAGTACGGTAGTGGCATCTATCTTTCTGACTTTGTGAATCACAGAGAGCGGGCGAACACGAGGAGAATGCTGCGCGCTGAAGGACTTTTACATTTAGTGAACTTACATGCCAACCTTCGCCGCGGTTGATATCGGTTCGAACTCGGTCCGGCTCAAGATAGCCAAGGCCGTGCGCGGTCGCCTGGAGACGCTCCACGACGATCGCGAGGTCACGCGTCTTGGGGAAAGCGTCTTTGCCACCGGCACGCTTGACCCGCAAGCCATGTCGCAAACTTTGCAGGTGTTGCGGCGTTTTCATCGCGCCGTGCAAACGTACGCTGCCGACCGCGTTCGCGTAGTTGCGACCAGCGCTTTGCGCGACGCCCGCAACAGCCGTGCCTTCCTGGATTGGGTGCGCAGCGCGACCGGCTGGAAAACCGAGATCATCTCCGGGCTGGAAGAAGGCCGCCTCATCCATCTCGGCATACTTTCCAATGCCCGTATCGCCAGCAGCCGGGCGCTGCTGATCGACTTGGGCGGCGGCAGTTGCGAGTTGACCATCTCCATCGCTGGCCACATTGATGACATGGTCAGTCTCCCCATCGGGGCGGTGCGTCTCACTCAGACCTTTCTTCATCATGATCCGCCCAAGAAAAAAGAGTTGCAGCAGATGCGCGGCTTCATCCAACGTGAAGTCTCGCGTATTCAGAAGCGGATCACTGACGCGAAGCTGCAGATCTCCATCGCCACCTCCGGC
Organism: uncultured Acidobacteriaceae bacterium; assembly: GCA_963721155.1. GTDB lineage: Bacteria > Acidobacteriota > Terriglobia > Terriglobales > Acidobacteriaceae > Bog-257. The sequence continues at coordinate 955,741 of CAVRID010000018.1, forward strand.
ACACCGGCGGCGTTATCTGGTTTGTACGCCGCCAAGATCCGCGGTTACAACGAAAGCAAGCCGCAGACGGTGCCCCAAACCGCAGTCGCAACATTGGTAAACACCTTGAGCCGGCGCAACCTGGCACAGCGACGGGCACTCCCCGGCATCGGACCCCGGCGCGCGGAAATCATCATCGCCGGCTCCATGGTCTTCGCGGAACTTATGCAACTCTGCAACCTGCGCAGCTTCCGTTATCTTCCGCTCGGACTGCGCGACGGCCTGCTGGCGCAAATGATGGCCGACTACAACGGCAGCGCCGTTATGCGCGAACGCGTGGAATCGGAGCGGCATGATGCCCTGTTGTCCGCGGCCAAGCACTATGGCGCCGATCTGCCGTTCGCGCAGCGTATTCGCGATCTCGCAATGCAGTTGTTCCGCCGATTGCAGTCCGTCCATCAGTTACCGCCGCAGTACGCCGATTGGCTGGAGGCGGCGGCCATGCTGCATGAGGTCGGCGCTTATATCAATCGTTCGGGACGCCGTCGCCACACCTATTACGTCATCGCTCACTCGGAAATCTTCGGATACACTCCTCTGCAGCGACGCATCATCGCCGCCATCGCGCGCTATGTGGGCAAGTCGCTGCCCGCGCCCAGTGACCGGGTGATGGGTCTTCTACCCGGCATCGATCAGATTCACGTTGCCAAGGCTGTGGCGTTGCTGCGTGTGGCCCGCGCCCTCGATCAAGGCCGCCGTGGCGCGGTGCGTGAGTTGAAAGTCCGCGTTCATCAGGACGGCCGGGTGCGGCTGATGCTGACACCCAGCCCCTCGGAAGGGATTGAACTGGAATTGTGGGCTGTAGAGCAGGAGAAGAACTACTTCCGCACTGTCTTTGGGCGTGAACTGCTGGCCGAAGCCTGCTGAATCGAGCGCACCACCTTGGGTGGCATGCACCACCTCAGCACCGCGGGCTTGCGCCCATCCTTTTCGACTTTGGCTACCGCGCCCTTCTTCAGTTCGATGGCGTTCACCGCGCCACCACGCCGAGAACTTGATTCAGGAACAGCGTCATGCTGGGATTATGGCCGACCACGAGGATGGCATCCCGCCGGCTATGGCGACGGAGCAGCTCCAGGAACTTTTCATAGCTTCCCTCCGGCCGGAGCGCGGCATCGGTAATCACCTTCTCTTCGTGTCCCAGTTCGTTGGCAACCACGGCGGCGGTCTGGGTCGCACGGCGCAAAGGGCTGGAGATGATCACGTCAGGGTTCACGTCAAGAGCCGCCAGGGCACGTCCCACATCGTGGGACTGCTCGATGCCCAACTTGTCGATAGGCCGCTTCTCATCCTTGGCCGGGTTCATTTTCGGCTCCCCGGCATTGGCGTGGCGCAAGAAATAAATGTCCATGAAGACTATTTTGCCCTAACCGTGCGCCGAGTGCTACGCGAACGATAAGAACGCAACGCCGGAATGGCGTCCAAGGTGAGTTTGCCCTCGGAAAGCGCGATCAGAAATTCCTGTGCGCTAAAGCGGGCGCGTCGCTTGCCTGACCGCGTAGTCGCATTGACATTCACGTAAGAACCGTCCGATTGCAGCAGGCGGGCCTGGGTATTGTCCGCCAAGTAGGCTTCCAAGATTTCGGCCATAATGCGTTGCTTCAACATTGGGTCCTTGATGGGAAAGACGGTTTCGACTCGTTCGTAAAGATTTCGCGGCATCCAATCGGCGCTGCCGAGGTAGATTTCCTCCTCGCCGCCATTGGCAAAGTACAGCACCCGAGTGTGTTCCAGAAAACGTCCCACAATGCTACGCACGCGAATATGATCGCTGACCCCGCGCACTCCGGGCCTCAGTCCGCATATCCCACGCACAATGAGATCAATCTGAACTCCAGCCTGCGACGCGCGGTACAGTTCGCGAACAATGTTGAGGTCGAGCAACGAATTCATCTTGGCGATGATGCGGGCCGGACGCCCGTGTCGTGCGTGATCGGCCTCGCGTGCGATCAGGTTGATGGAGCGCTCCGCCAGATTACTTGGCGCAACCAGCAGCGGATCGTAATTCGGCCGCTCCGCATAGGCAGTAAGAAAGTTGAACACGCCGTGTACCGCGGAGGTGATTTCCGGGTCGGCCGTCAGCAGGCTCAGGTCGGTGTAATAGGTCGCCGTGATCGAGTTGTAGTTCCCGGTTCCCAGGTGCGCATAGAGTCTGGTCTCGTTATCCGGGTCCTTGCGCACCATCAGCGCCAGCTTGCAATGGGTCTTCAGGCCGACCAAGCCGTGAAACACCTGCACTCCCGCATCTTCCAGCGAACGTGCCCAGCGGATGTTGCTGGCCTCGTCGAAGCGCGCCTTCACTTCGACCACCACCGTGACTTCCTTCTTCGCCGAGGCTTCAATGAGTGCGCGCACAATCGGCGAATCTTCACTGGTGCGGTAGAGCGTCTGCTTGATCGAAAGCACGTCCGGGATCGTCGGCGGCGGCGCGAATGAACCCCACTACCGAGTTGTACGAATCGTACGGGTGGTGCAACAGAATGTCGCGATGGCGAATTTCTTCGAAGATGTCGCGCGACTTGCGGTTTAGCTGCAGCTCGCGCGCCACGAAAGGCTTGAACTTTAGATCAGGCCGTGGCGTCTCTTCGTAGAAATGAAACAGTCGCGACAGGTTGACCGGCCCCTCGGTGCGGTACACCTGCCAGTCTTCCATCTCGAAGTAGCCGCGCAGCCGGTCCACCATTTCCGGATTCGCATCGGCCTCGATTTCCAAACGCACCGCATCGCCTTTGCGCCGGTTGTGCAACTCGGTGCGGACCGATTCCAGCAGGTTGCGCGACTCTTCCTCCTGCAAGTACAGATTACTGTTGCGAGTGACGCGAAACGCCGCCTCGGAGATGATCTCGTAGCCGCGATACATCTCCATGGTGTGCGACGCCACCAGGTCGGCAAGGAAGATGTAGTCTTCGCTGCCATTGCGGGGCGGCAACTTGATCAACCGCGGCAGCACGCGCGGCACGGTCACCACTCCCATGTAATTTGTGGAGGCGCGGCGACGTCGCCGCAACAACAGCGCCTGGCACAATGCTTTATTGATCACGCGCGGGAAAGGATGAGCGGGATCGACGGTCACCGGAGTCAGCAGCGGATCAAGCTCGCGCTCGCAGTATTCAGCAACAAACCCCCGCTGCTCCGCCGTCAGCTCTTTCATCCCTACGACTCGGATGCCTTCCTCCGCCAGCTCAGGCCGCAAGGCATGGTTCCAGCAGCGATACTGGTCGCGCATGAACTCATGAGTGAGCCGCGCCACCAACTTGGCCTCTTCCTGGGGAGTAAGTCCGTCCGGACCTGGCTCGGTCTGGCCGTCCTCAATGCGCTGCATCAGTCCGCCTACCCGGATCTCGAAGAACTCGTCGAGGTTTCGCGCGGTGATGGCAAGGAACTTGACCCGTTCCAGCAACGGATTGCGCGGGTTCTCGGCCTCCTCCAGCACGCGCCGGTTGAAGGCAAGCCACGAGGCTTCCCGATTCAGCACTAGGGACGAATCATCCAGGGAACGGCGAACCATACAATTTTCTTGCGGAAAGCACCTGTAATAGCGACAGGTTCCATATGTTACACCAAGGTTAACGCTTTTATGATCGGGAACTGAGGGCCCCGCGTGCTCGCAGGAATGCGGAACCCGACTATTCTGTTCAAAAATTATGCCCGAATAGACAAATCGCTAGCAGTAAGTGGAGAAGAAAGTTAGGGGGCAATCTCTCTCATGCTAAAGGAGATAATGGTACAGGAAACGCCGCCGCCAAGAGGCGATTTCCGTTTACGGAAATTCTCCGCAGGCGTATGCTCGTTGTATCCCCAGGAAGGCTACGGTAAGATGTGCGACTGGTATAAGCTCAGTACTGGTCTGTCACAACCCTATTCTCGATGGCTTGCCAATCCGAACATCCCAGATCAGCGATTGCGCGTCAGGTTCTGGATCTCGCTCCCCGGAGGACTGTGAAAATCCGGATCGTAGTCGCTGACACGAACCTGTTGTCCTGCCGCTTGCTCTCCGAGTCTCTGGAGAGTCAGCCACAGTTTCAAGTGATAGCGTCCGTCGTGGACAACGACAGCCTGATCGAATCGTTACGTGACCTGAATCCTCATATAGCTTTGATTAGCGCTCACCTGCAGGAAGGCGCCCTTACCGGCCTGGCCCGATTACGCGAGATCCGAAAGCAGTTTCCCAACCTGCATGTAATCGTTCTGCTTGACCGCTCAGATCCCGACCAAATTGTGCAGGCGTTTCGCGCCGGCGTACGCGGCGTCTTCTGCCGCTCCGAATCGGAACCCAAGATACTCTACAAATGCATCAACTGCGTCTTCGAAGGCCAGATCTGGGCTGACAGCACACAATTGGGCTATGTCCTGGAGGCGCTTGCAACCAGCAAATCTACCCTTGCGGCCGTGGGAACATCGGACTCCTTGCTGACCGCCCGCGAGAAGGACGTTGTCCGCTTGGTCGCCGAAGGAATGGGTAATCGCGAAATTGCTCAGGAGCTGAAACTGAGCGAACACACCGTGAAGAATTATCTGTTCCGAATCTTCGAGAAGCTCGGATTCAACAATCGCGTGGAGCTGGTGCTTTACGCGATCACCAATCTGAATCAGTCTTCCTAGCGAAACCTAGCGCTGATCACGTTGCATCTCGATCCACGCCGAGGATTCTTTCTTCCGGAAATACGTTATCGCCTTCCCTTACTACCCCACAGCCAATCAATCGCGATAGGGCCAGCACCGCTCCAGATCAGCGAAAATGCGATCGCGCCACACACCATGGGAAACTCAAAGCCGCCATTCTTCCCAAACAATCCATTGTGCAGATGCACCTTGAAGATGGCGACCACCATATCGATGAAAATAGCCAGTGCGGCCAACCGCGTCAGAAATCCCACCACCAGCAAGATGCCGCCACCAAACTCCGCGGCAGCGGTGAGGTAGCCCATCCACGCAGGAATACCCATGTGCGACAGCATTCCCATGAACTGAGGCATGCCCCCAAAAACCTTCTGATAGCCGTGCGCGATCATGACCGTGCCTAGCGCCAGCCGCAGAATCAGCAGCCCAAGAGGCTGCAGTCGATTCAGAAAGTTCAATCAGTTCTCCTGCGCCGCGGCCAAAGCTTCTTCGCAGAGCTCTTCAACGGACTCGATACGGTAGCTAATCACCACGTCGCGCAAAGCCATCTCGTTGAGGAAGAGTTGTGCCGGAATCTCGACTTCCTGGCGCACAGCTCCGCGCTTGCAAATCTCGCCACTTACCAGCATCTGCAGCACAATCGAGGCCGGCCATGCCGTGGTCCGCATCATCGAGGTCGTTCCCGTCAGCGGATCGGTGTAATCGATCATGCTGAAGGAAGCGACGATGCTGTCGTGATGCACTTCGACTCGGAGCAGAGTGACCTCTGGATCGTCGCTGCTGAATTTCTCCTCGAATAATCGTGACATCACCTGACGCGGCGCCACTTCGTTGCCGTTCACCATCCGCTTCACGCTGGAGAACAACCCCAGATCGTAGAGCGATCGCAACATGCGCACATGTCCCGGGTAGCGCAGCGTCTTCTCGAAGCATTCGCCCACCTGCCCCTGAAAAGTTTCGGGCAACGTCGACGTGCCACCCGAAGTGTGGAATGCCTCCAACACAGGGAAGCCCTCCATGTGAAAGGCCTCGACTTCGGTCAGCGGCTCGACGGTCACCATTTTTCCGTCACGCAAAATCTTCGCCGGCTCGCTGTATTCGTTGATGAGCCCCTCGACGGAGAAGACCAGCTGGTAGTTGAACGGTGGGCGCGGCTGCTGCGGCAGGCCACCAACGTAAATCTTCAGTGCGTCGGCTTTGCCACCGATGCGGCGCAGCAATTCGCCGCCAAGGATGGAGGCCATGCCCGGCGAGAGTCCACAGTCGGGCGCAAGTCCCTACCCCGGCGGCCTGCGCTTGGGCATGCAGCGCAAATTCCTGCTTCACCACCGTGTTGTTGCCTCCCAGGTCGGCGAAATGACACTTGGCTGCAATCGCGGCCTTGGCCAATTCCAGGTTGAAAAAGTATGGAACAGCAGAGAGCACGCCATCGTGGCCGCGCATGATCTTCTGCATTGCCCCAGGGTCAGCGGCGTCAACCTGCGCGGCCGTGACCTTTCGCGTGCCGGTCAGTTTCTCGATGCGAGCGACTGCTTCGCCCAAGCGTTGCAAGTTGGAATCTGCGAGTGTAACTGCTTCTACCCGGGGGCTTCGAGCCATATCAAACGCCGCAGCCCAACCCATCATGCCTGCACCAATCACAAGAATTTTCATGATGCCCTCTATGAAACAGAATATGAAGATCTTATAGAAATGCGCGTACTTGGTTTGTAAATTCGGACCCGAATCAACAGGATAAATCAGCAGGAGGGTTTGACAAAGCCTGACGAGGGGCTCGCAGCGTGACGTTGGTCACAATTCGCGAAGAACGCCAGATCGTCTGCTCGCGAATTCGCGAACACCTCTTGAATTTGATTCTCTGCCTACGGCTTGAATTTGCTCTGCCTACGGAATGTGGCGCGCTATCTCCACACCTTTTTCAGCGGAATTACTTCCGTTCTGATTGACAGCGATGAACAACGTGAGGTCCTTGGCCGGATTAACCACGATGACGCTGCCAAAGCCAACCGTTCCGCCATTCTTCAAAATTACCTGCCCGCACATCATAAGAGCACCCACCCGAGCCCGCAACTTTGTTCATGGTTCAGCCCGGACAGCAGGATTTCCGGTCAACTCTGCTATTGGCACAAGCCGAGCCTTCGCGGATAACAAAAAATAGCCCGAAACAGCAATGCTCCTCCTATCGTAATAGTTGACTAACTAGGATGCCCATAGCCTCCGTTCTTGTAGTCTATATCCGCTAGGTAAGAGGATATCGAATTAGTCCACCGCAACCTTCCTCCTTAAAAGAATGCTCGTCAAATACTAGCGGCAATAGTAGATGACAAGTTTGTAATTTTATCTTTTCAAGGCATCTTCTTGTCTCATTTTCATAGACGAGATAATGCTAGTGCGATACGATGCTGTCACTCAAGTAGCATCCGTGGGGAAACCACCTTGCTTGCTAACACCTGAGATGCCCTAACATTCTTGTTCTAGTTTTGCACTCGCATGTCTAGTGGCTAGGTCTGTGCCAGAAAGGTCGAGCACTTTACGGTCGCGCTTGAAATCTGAAAATGAGAAATGTGGAGTAAGGAGAACTTAACCGAATGAAGACACGTATTGCAGGCTTGTGTCAGCTGGTGGCGCTGACACTCTTGGTATGCTGCTGTTTCTCAGTGTTGGCATCAGCACAGGGAAGCGACGAGAGAGTTACCCCACGGTTCGTGGTGCTTCCGGCAAAACCGGCGGCTCCCGGAATGGAAGCTCCGTCCGCTACCCTGGCTACCTGGAATGGTTCATTCACCTACAACGGTCACGTGTACAACTACAATATGGTGGGCGCAGATCCCTCTACGAACACCTCGGTTACCGTGCCGACCTTTATCATCCCCATCAAGATCGTCATCAACTCCGGTGGTACGCAGTACACCTTTGACCCGATGAGCATCCCGGACACGGATGTTGCGTCCGTGGCGGGGCTTGGCGTGCGTAATACTGCCGTCGCCGCCACCATAACGTCGCCCATCTTTGATACCACGACCGACTACGTGCAGGGTGGTGTGGATCTTGGCGCCACACAGTATCTCGACGCTTTCCAGCGCGGCAACTTCTGGAGCATCGTGCAAAATAACCCGAACACCCATGTGCTGGTGGGCGGTCCGACAATATTGCCTGAGCAAACTCTCGTCGTACCAGCGGGAGATGGCGGTATCGGGCATCCGTTCGGAACTTTGGCTGGCGAAGTTGACATCAACTACTTCGACGCCCAAATCAATACCATCATGACTCAGTTCTCGCAGATTCAACCCAACACATTCCCCATCTTCGAGACCGCCAATGTGTACCTGACCCAAGGGGGTTGCTGTATCGGTGGCTATCACAGCGCGACCGGCGCCCAAAGCTACTCGCACTTCACTTACATCAACCATTCCGGTAATTTCTCGATGGATGTGTCGGCGTTGTCGCACGAAGTCGGCGAGTGGGTGGACGACCCGCTGGTCAACGGCTACAACAATGTGGCTTGCGGAATCCTGGAAGTAGGCGATCCGCTCGAGCAGGGCAGTTCCGGCCACCCCTACGGCACATGGGTTTACCCGCTACACCACTTTACCTATCACCTGCAGGACCTTACGTTCTTGCGTTACTTTGGAGCACCATCAAACACGTCAGTCAATGACTGGTGGAGCTTCCAGAACTTCCCATTCACCACGGTATGTCAGAACGGCGGCTAGATCGTTAGTCCGCAATACAGCCCGCTTCTCACGAGGCGGGCTTTTTTGTTGATCGTGTAACAAAACAAATCGGTGAGCCGGCACAACGGCTAGCTAAAGCGTGACTGGGTTGGCGGTGCGGGACAACGCCTTCTCTACCCCGTCGCTTTCGGACAGAATCGCTACGCGCTTTGTCGCCACTCCGGAGCGGTCACCGGTTGTGCCGCTGATAACACCGCAGCTGCGTGGGTCACGTCCATATCGCTTAGGCGCAATGCCAGGCATTTGGCCGCTCCGCCGGCTTTCAAGAATTCGCTCAGCTGGAACCTGGACAACGCAGAATCCCAACCCCTCCAGTCGCCGGCAGAGCCTGCCGCTGATCTCATTCAAGATAATTACTCGACCAATGTTGACCGCGTTGCAGGCAAAGCGCAGGGCATCTGCATCGTCAACACAAATGCGCCGCTCCTGGGGATAGCGCTCTTCAATCCTGGCTAGCGAATTCCCATCGAAGGCGTTCGGGAAGTACATCACGTAGCCGCCAAAGAGTGGACAGAAGCAGGTGTCAAGGTGATAGAAGCGAGGATCGACAAGTCGCAGTGAGATGACCTCGATGCCCCAAAGGTCCATGAGCCGCTGGTGAGTAGATTGCAACGTGCGTACACCATGTCCCGCCCACAATCGCGACCCGTCCCACTCAAATAGCGCGTCTCCCTCGCCCTCGAATGCCGTGTTGCGTGGCATCTCGCGAACGGCGAAGCCGGAGTCTCCGAACCATTTACCGAAGTGCGGCTCTTCCCCTTGCCGTTCCGGATGAAGAAAGCGGCTTAGGGCTACGACCCCATGCTGCACCAAACCGGCATTGGCGGTAAAAACCATGTCGGGCGACCCGGGTTGCGGTTGCACCAACTCGACTCGGGCAAACCTTGAGACGGCGGAGTGCAACTGTTCCCATTGCGCCGCCGCTTCCCTCTTCGAAGAGGCATGCACATTACCCGCCATCCAGGGATTGATGACGTAACTCACCTCATACAGATCAGGGGGGCACATCAGGAAGGTGGGCCCCCCGTTGCCTGGTTCGCCCCGAGATTGTTGGACAAGATCTGCCGAGCTCATCGCGAAATCTCCTGGCTGAGTCTGTCCGGGGCGCAGGAAGATGTCCAATAAAAAATTCTTATGTTACGTATGCGTGAACGAGTTATGCGGTCCATTTCAGGTCGGCTTGTTACCTAGGCATTCATTAGTGGTGGCTTTATAGCCACTGAGGGACGTCGGTATTGATACGCACTACGAATTCCCTCAGGGATGAAGACCCACTCTCCGCGCACACGCAACGGCACGGCTGAAGAGGTTGATGAAAAAGTTACTGCAAGGCAAAGAAACAGCAGCTTCCTCGGGGCTAAAGCCCCTCGGAATGACAAAAATAAAGCGTTTACAACGGCGCACCTGAAGGTGCGCCCCTTCAAAGTCAGCATAATCGAGTTTTTCAGCAGCCCGTGAAGCCGTGCCCCTTCAAAGCGCGAGCTCCGCGTGAGTAATCCTATTTCAACCGTCGTATAATGAAGAGATACCCACTCGACGAAATTGCATTCTGTACACCCCGGAAGCGACTTTGCGTGGTGAGGATCAGGCAGGATTATGGAATTCAGGTTAGTCAGTTCGTACAAGCCGCAAGGCGATCAGGGAAAGGCGATCGAGTCCCTGACCCGCGGCATCCGTGATGGCGACAAGCACCAGGTGCTGCTGGGAGTCACCGGCTCGGGCAAGACCTTCTCTATTGCCAAGGTCATCGAAGAGCTGAATCGCCCCGCCCTGATTATGGCGCACAACAAAACCTTGGCGGCGCAGCTCTACCACGAGTTCAAGTCGTTCTTCCCCCACAATGCGGTCGAATACTTTGTTTCGTACTACGACTATTACCAGCCAGAAGCCTATATTCCGGCGGGCGACGTTTACATCGAGAAGGAAGCGACGGTCAACGACGAGCTCGACAAGCTTCGTCTGTCGGCCACCAAGTCGCTGTTCGAGCGGCGCGACTGCATCATTGTGGCCTCGGTCAGTTGCATCTACGGCTTGGGATCGCCCGAGGCCTATTACGGCATGCTGCTGTTTCTGGAAAAGGGACAGAAGATCAAGCGCGACGACATTGTTCGCAAGCTGGTCGAAATTCTCTACGAGCGCACTGATGGCGATTTTCGGCGTGGCACCTTTCGTGTGCGCGGCGACATCATTGAAGTATTCCCCACCTACGAGGACAATGCCTATCGCATCGAGTTATGGGGCGACGAGGTGGAATCGCTGGCGCAGATCGATCCCCTGTTCGGAACCGTGAAGCAAAAGTATGGGCGCTTGCCCCTTTACCCCAAGAGCCACTACGTGATGAAACCGGAGCGCAAGCAGGCCGCAGTACAGTCCATCCTGGAGGAACTGGCGTGGTGGGAGGCGGAGTTGGAGAAGCAGGGACGAATCGTCGAGGCGCAACGCGTTCATCAGCGTACCCGCTTCGACCTTGAGATGATCAAGGAAATGGGCTACTGCCACGGTATTGAGAACTACTCGCGCCACTTCACCGGCCGCCTGCCGGGCGAGCCGCCACCAACCCTGTTGGATTATGTGCCGCGCGACTACATGCTGTTCGTCGACGAATCGCACCAGACGATACCGCAGGTACACGGCATGTGGCACGGCGATCGCTCGCGTAAACAGAACCTGATCGAGTACGGATTCCGCCTGCCCAGCGCGCTCGACAATCGTCCACTCACGTTTGAAGAATTCGAGCACCGCGTGAATCAGGCGGTGTATGTGTCCGCAACCCCGGGCCCTTATGAGCTGACGAAGTCGGCGGGCGTGGTGGTCGAACAGATCATTCGCCCCACTGGCCTTATCGATCCCGAGGTGGAAGTGCGGCCGGTCAAGGGACAGATTGACGACCTGCTGCACGAGATTCGCCGGCGGGCGGAAAAGAATGAACGCGTGCTGGTCACCACGCTGACTAAGCGCATGGCCGAAGACCTGGCCGAGTACTACAGCGAGGTGGGTGTCCGCTGCCGCTACATGCACTCGGAGATCGAGACGCTGGAGCGCATCAAGATTCTGCGCGATCTGCGTAAGGGCGAGTTCGATGTGCTCATCGGCATCAACCTGTTGCGCGAAGGACTCGATTTGCCCGAGGTCTCGCTGGTGGCGATTCTTGACGCCGACAAGGAAGGCTTCCTTCGTTCGGCGGGGTCGTTGATCCAGACCATCGGCCGTTGCGCCCGCAACCTCGAGGGCCGTGCCATTCTTTACGCCGACAAGATGACGGACTCCATGCAGAAAGCCTTGGACGAGACCAATCGCCGGCGCGCCATTCAAAGCGCTTACAACGAAGAACACGGCATCACGCCGGAGAGTATTGTGCGGCCGCTCGACATGACGCTGGTGGGCGTTGCCAACGCAGATTATGTTGACCTGACCAATGAAGCGGAGGGCCTGCCGGAGTTCCGTTCTCAGGAAGAATTGGACGCTTACATTGTCAAGCTGGAGAGTGACATGCGCGAGGCCGCCAAGCGCTTTGAGTTCGAGCAGGCCGCCCGGCTACGCGATACCATTCGCGATCTGCGCACCAAAGAATTCATGTTCACCTAGCTCTATCTAAAGCTACTGCGTTATCGCCATGATCGGCTGCTGCAGAGCGCACGAGCCGGTGCAGGTAGGATCTTGCGCAGGCGCCGCTATCACCAAAGAAATAGTGTCATTCACGGTCTGGATGATGCTGGTGGAAAAGCTGCCTTTGTTGGTGATGTACACCTTGGTCGATGTTGGATCAGTTGCTACGAAGGTAGGATTCGTTCCCACCGGAACGACGCTCAGGACCGCGAAGCTGGTGGCGCTTACCACGGACACGTTATTGGAGCCCGAATTCGCCACATAGAAGCGCGACCCATCCCGTAGCGCCGCAACTCCTGTAGGCGAGGTGCCGACGGGCACGGGAGTAGTCAGCGATGGAATGGGAGGCGTATTGGCAGGATTCACGTTGGAGGCGTCGAAAACGCTGACTGTATTGTCGCCTGTATTGGTGACATAGAGCCGGTCGAGAGTTGGGTCCAGGTAGGAGTAGGTGGGATTCACACCCAAAGGAACGGATGCTGCCACGGTTGGAGTAGCGCCGGTCGTCAGGATGTCGAGTGTACCGGGATTGACCCCGTCGCCACGAGTCACGACGAGGACGTATGTACCATCCGCAGTGGAGGTCGCGTAAACGGGATGAAGTCCCAGCCCATTCGCCGAGGTCAACGTGGTCACCAATCCAAGTGAGGGGGCATTCAGCACCGAGACGGAGCCCTGATTCATGTTGTCCGCCTGATTGAGGACGAAAATCTGCCCGGCATTCGCCGCCTGGACCATGTTGATCGGGTTCTGCCCAACACAGCTCGTATTTGTCACGGATCCGGTAGTGACCGTCATGACACTGACGGAGCCACTGTTCGGACAGGCTGAATTGGCACCGGCATTCAGTACGTACATATTTGCATTTTGAGACGCCGTCAGGAACACGGGATGCGAGCCCGGCAGCAGTCCGATGTTCGTTACCGGGCCGTTGGCGAAGGCCGAGTAGTCACTCACCGTATCATTGCCGCTGTTGGCGACAAAAAGCGCGGTCGAACTGGGAGGCAAGGCCTCGTAAATCGAGCCTACGCCCAAGGTTTGCACGTAGCTGACGCTGTCTCCGGAAACGTCAATTTTACTGACTGACCCATTGCCATTAGGGTTGTAGTTCACCACGTAGGCAAAATGGGTCGCCTGCGGCTGGCCGCCCGGGCCAACAATCGGGTTAGCGACCGGGCGATATTGATCGCCACACCCCAACTCTGCCAACAGTATGAAAGCAGCCAAAACGAATAAAACGGCTCGGAGGAAAACCTTCATCCACGCTCCTGATGGTGAACCGACACTCTCACGAGAATGCAAACGGGAAAAATACATTGTATAGGCGCACCCCGCGCAGGTATAGAGCGAGAGTCCATCCGCAGTGTGAACCCGTGCAGGGCGGCTAGGTTGCGGCTGACATAAGAGTGCGCAGGCAAACCGCTGAACGGCGCGCAGGAATCCCTGCCCAAAAGACAAAGCCCTGTCGCGGAGGACAGGGCCTGTCAAAATTCACGCGGTCTGCAGTTACACGCTGAAAGAAGATCCGCAGCCGCAGGTGCTCTTCACATTCGGATTGTCGAACTTGAAGCCGGCGCCTTCCAGGGTCTCAATGTAATCGACGTTCACGCCCTTCAAATACATCAGTGAGGTCGCGTCCACATAGACCTTGAGGCCCTCGAATTCGAAGGTCTTGTCCATCATTCCAGCGCCGTTTTCAAACGACATCGAGTAGGAGAATCCAGAGCATCCGCCTCCGACAACGCCCACGCGAAGTCCCGCCGGAACCGGGTTCTGTTGCGCCATGATCTCTTTCACCTTGGCGATCGCCGTCGCGGTGAGGCTGAGGGGCTTGGTTTCGACAGTGGGTGTAGTACTGGTGGTCGGTGTGGTTGTAGTGGTGGCCATTCTCTCTCCTCTGAAACTAGCGGGATTATAGCAAACTGCAGCAACTTTGTGGTCAACCGCTGCTGGCGGTTGGCGCAACACTGCTACCATGTTGGATGCGACCTAGCCACTCTTCGTCGCAGGAGTTATCAGGGCAGGTTCCCTGCAAACCTTGATCATACCGACAAATAAGGACAGCACCCGCTGCGATAGCGGCCCTACTGCCGTCCTTGCACTCATCGTCGTAGAACGCGCTTCGCTTTGCGACATTGTGACCGACTTGTCGAGGCGACCGTTCCTGCTGGCATTTTCATCACTTTCAAGGGTATTCGCACCGTTTACTATCCGGTGACAGCCCCGGAAGATGCGGTGGCTGGCGGTGCTGAGGCCCTTTACTGACTTGCAAATAATTGCTCTTGCCCTCTCCAGACCGGAGATATAATGTACTCCAGTGAGGGCCCCTGGTTAGGCGCCGCAAGCGCCTGACACGAGGGACCGGTTCATCATGAGCCGAGGTGGCCGATGTCAATGATAACGATGTTGCTGATCGCATGGGGTGTTTTGACGGTAGCGCTGGTACTGTTGCTGATCTACCGTAGCACTCTAACCTTGCACGAGGACGATCAACTCTTCCTGGACGAAGCCAGTGCCAACCTCCGGGCGGAACAAGAAGAGCTTCAAGTTCGGATGAAGAGAGTGACTCCGTATGTGCGCGTCTTGGGCGCAGCGTCAGGACTGTTGATCCTGTTCATCGCCGGCATGGCAGTGTGGCAGCAGATGAACAAGGTGTACTGAGTCTCCCAACTGAACGCCGGCTCATCCGGCGAGACTGGCATGGCAACTCGTCCCGCGAGCGAATCTTAGCGGGGCAGGAATTTGCTTGAGCCTGAGAAAAATTGAAATTAACAACGCGCAACACCTTGTTGCGCGTTTACTTTTTTCGACTGTGAAATTTGCGAGTACATAACTTCTCTTTCCCCACCGCATCTGGGAAAACACCCGGCACAGCGGGATTTCTCGTTCTGCTAGAATTGATTCATCGTTTTCGGGGTGGCAACAAACTAGGAAGGTGCTCCTGACGGCGTTTCCGCCCGCTCTCCTCAGCTTGCGTGATGCAGTCGATCCGGCCCTAACGCAGCCAGCGCACGAGACATCATTACGGTCGGGTTCGCGCGGTCAGAGTCCCCGCTGGCATCAACATTCTGGAAAGAAGAAGCGATTAGCAATTGCGCGCATCTTTAATAATCTGGGTCCGAGCTGTTCCTTATATCCAAGCGGCACAGCTGCGCCTGCAGTGCAGCTGTAAGTTCGCCCATCATAGAGGTCAATGTGGCAACGCAAGAAATCCATAATCGAGTATTGGAGTTTCCGTTGAAACCCGAGGCTGATGCAGAACAGGAAGTCGGGGAGTGGTTGGAAGCCTTTGATCAGGTCGTGGAGAACGAAGGCACCCATCGCGGATGCGAACTTCTGGAGGCCCTGATCGAGCGCGCGCGTGAGTCGGGAGTGGAGGTTCCGGTGCAGTTGAACACTCCCTACGTCAACACCATTCCGGTGGAGGACGAAGTTCCCTACCCTGGCGATCGTGTGCTGGAGCGCCGCATCAAGAGCCTGATCCGCTGGAACGCCATGGCCATGGTGCATCGCCAGAACAAGAAAGATGCCGGCATCGGCGGACACATCTCGACCTACTCGTCGTTAGCCACACTGCTTGAAGTCGGGTTTAACCACTTTTTCCACGCCAAGTACGGCGATCAGCCGGGCGATTTCATTTACTTTCAGGGTCACTCTTCCCCGGGCGTCTATGCCCGGGCATTTCTGGAAGGGCGCCTGAGCGAAGAGCAAGTAAAGAACTTCCGCCATGAATTACGCGGCGCGCCGGCATTATCTTCCTACCCGCATCCCTGGCTAATGCCGAACTTCTGGAGCTTCCCGACGGTCTCGATGGGACTGGGGCCACTCAATGCGATTTATCAGGCACGATTCATGCGGTATCTCGAGAACCGCGAGATTATTCCCCAGACTCCCCGCAAAATTTGGGCATTCGTGGGCGATGGCGAAACCGATGAGCCTGAATCCATGGGTTCGCTGACACTGGCCTCGCGCGAGCGACTCGATAATCTGATCTTCGTCATCAACTGCAACCTGCAACGGCTCGACGGGCCAGTGCGCGGCAACGCAAAGATCATCAATGAACTGGAAGCCGCCTTCCGCGGCGCCGGCTGGAATGTGATCAAGGTCCTGTGGGGTTCTGATTGGGACAAGCTGTTTGCCCGCGACAAGACCGGCATCCTCATCAAGCGTATGGAAGAGGTGGTTGACGGCGAATATCAGAGCTACAAGGTCAAGGGTGGGGAGTACATTCGGCGCGAGTTCTTTGGGAAATATCCCGAGCTTCTGGCCATGGTCTCCGACATGAGCGACGACGAGTTGCATCGTCTGACTCGCGGCGGGCACGATCCGCAAAAAGTTTACAACGCCTACAAGCGCGCCATGGAACATCACGGTGGACCGACCGTCATCCTGGCACACACCGTAAAGGGATACGGTCTGGGTTCGGCTGAGGCCCGCAATGCCACGCATCAGGAGAAGAAACTCGCCGACAAGGCCCTCACCGCCTTTCGCTCGCGATTTGAGATTCCCATCCCGGAAGAAGCCGCGCGCGACGGATCGCTGTACCGCCCGCCCGACAATAGTCCTGAGCTCAATTATTTGCGTGAGCGGCGCAAAGAACTGGGCGGCTACATGCCGCTGCGTTCGGTACCCGAGTCAACCTTCGAGGCCCCGCGGCTCGATGAGTTCGCGGAGTCGCTCGCCGGATCGAAGGGCCGCGCTGTGTCCACCACCATGGGCTTCGTCAGCATGCTGCGGCAGTTGTTAAAGCATCCGCACATCGGCAAGCTGGTCGTGCCCATCATTCCCGACGAAGGCCGCACCTTCGGCATGGAGTCCATTATTAGGCAGGTGGGGATCTACGCCAGCCGGGGACAGCTCTACAAGCCCCACGACCAGGACATGCTGCTGTATTACCGCGAGGAAAAGAACGGGCAGATTCTTGAAGAAGGCATCACCGAGGCCGGGTCGATGGCCTCGTTTACCGCGGCCGGCACGGCATACGCAAACTACAAAGTGCCGATGATCCCCTTCTTCACCTATTACTCCATGTTCGGCTTCCAGCGTATCGGCGACATGGTGTGGGCGTTCGCCGACGCCCGCGGTAAGGGCTTCCTGATGGGCGGCACTGCCGGAAGAACCACCCTCGCGGGTGAAGGCTTGCAACACCAGGATGGGCACAGCCTGGTGCTTTCCAGCACCGTTCCTACTTGTCACAGCTACGATCCCGCCTACGTATACGAGATCGCCGTCATCGTGCAGGACGGCATGAGGCGTATGTATCAGGCCGGTGAGGACCGCTTCTACTACATCACTCTCTACAACGAAGATTACGCGATGCCCGAGATGCCAGCCGGTTCGGAAGAAGGAATTCTCCGCGGCATCTACAAGTACCGGTCGTCCCCGCAAGGACAGGCTACGGTTCAGTTGTTCGGCAGCGGGCCGATCCTGAACGAGGCGTTGCGCGCCCAGAATATTCTGTCGGAAAAATACGGTGTGCACTCCGACGTGTGGAGCGTCACCAGCTACAACGAGCTGCGGCGTGACGCGCTGGCTACCGAACGCTGGAACCGTCTGCATCCGGCGGAACCGGAAAAGCGGCCATACATTCTGACTGTACTCGAGGGAAGCGAAGGTCCCATCATCGCTGCCAGCGATTACATGAAAGCGGTCCCCGATCAGTTGTCGCCATGGCTTCAAGGACGACTGGTCACGCTCGGAACCGACGGCTTCGGGCGCAGCGATAACCGCGAACACCTGCGGCGGCATTTTGAAATCAATGCCGAGTCGATCGTTGCCGCCGCACTGTCACGGCTGGCTCGCGACGGAAAGTTCGAGGCGCAGCGCGCGCAGCAGGCGTTTGCGGAACTTGGCGTCGATAGCGAAAAAATCGACGCCGCGATTGCGTAGACTCTCCTTTCTTGTCATCCCGGCTTCGGTCGGGATGACCGGCCCGAAATGGAACTAATTGGCTCCGCCGGCACTTTCCACTCGCGCACACCGGCCTTGTAGCGTTACCATAAGCAGCAACTCCTGTCACTGAAGCGTCGCGCACGGTGCGGCCGTAACCGCATTGGCCGGAGAAGCAACTCTCTCAAAGCGCACTTCCAATCTTCACCGATCAAACGTGTAGAATGCCTGTCGGCTTCTATGGTTGAGATTGGCCGAATTATGCAACACCAGGTCCACAAGGAGATCCAATGAGGTCAGGTAAGGGGTTCGTAGCAACGGGGTTGGCACTTATTCTCTGCGTGTTCCTGGCGGCTTGTGGTGGAGGAGGTTCCAAGCCCACTCCGGCCGGTGCGCCGGTCGTAATACCATTGAGTTTGCCCAACGGCGCAATCAACGTCCCTTACAGCGCCCGAGTGGGCGTCGCCCAAGGTACCGGAACAGGACCGTTCACGTTGAGCATTTCCGCAGGCAGTTTGCCCGCCGGACTTAGCTTCAACAGCACCAGCGGCGCCATCAAGGGAACCCCCACTACGATTGGAAAATCGAGCTTCACCGTTACGGCAACCGACGCGAAGTCCCTCACCGGATCCAGAGATCTCAGCATCACTATTCGCGGTGCAATAAACATCTCACAATCTACGTTACCCAACGGTCAGGTCGGCCTACCCTATACCGCTACCCTGATGGCGACCGGCGGAGTAGTGCCGTACATCTGGAGTATTAACAGTGGTTCCCTGCCGGCAGGACTTACGCTGACCTCTAATCCGGATGGTACGGCCACCATCTCCGGGACGCCCACGACACTCGGCAGTTCGACCTTCACCGTCCAAGTCGCCGATTCCGAGAGTCCGCCCGCTACGGGAGTCTCGGCGCCGTTCAGTATCTACGTCCAAGGCACACTGACCATCACTCCTACTTCTTTGCCGGCCGGCAATGTTGCCATCTTCTACGACTCTCAACTCATGGTCACCGGCGGACTGGCGCCCTACACTTGGACGATCGCCAGCGGGACGCTACCACCAGGATTGACTCTGACTCCCAGTACCGGCGTTATTTCGGGAACGCCCACAACCGTCGGAACCTCGATGTTCACGGTTCAAGTCGCCGACTCGGAAAGCACTCCGGCTACAACCACCGGATCTTTCACGATCACCATCGCCCCGACGCCGCCGCTGCAGATTACTACCAGTTCCTTGCCGGCAGGCACGCAAGGCGTCACCTACTCGAGCACGCTGGCGGCTACGGGCGGTGTCCCGCCCTACTCGTGGACTCTTGCCTCTGGATCCGGGCCCTTGCCTGCAGGCTTGACGTTGAGCGGCACCGGCGTGATCGGCGGTACTCCCGTCGGCAATACGGGTAGCTTTCCTATCACGGTGCAGGTGACCGATACCCTGATGAACGTGAAGACCGCCGACCTGACGCTTGAAATAAACGCCGGCGCGTTGGTGATTATCAACACCGGCTTGCCTGGAGGAACCGTATCGGTCCCCTACAACGCCACCATGGGAGCTGCAGGCGGAACTCCGCCTTATTCCTGGTCGGTAGTCGGTGTCTTACCAGCTGGCTTAAGTCTGAACGGAAGCACGGGCCTCATCTCAGGAACCCCGACAACTGCGGGCACTTCTCCGGTTCAGGTGGAAGTACAGGATTCGGCTTCACACACGGTTGTGTCGCGGCCCTTGACCCTCCAGGTCAGTCCGGCCTTGACGAACGCCGCTCTAACCGGCGATTACGCCTTCTCGTTTAGCGGCTACAACGGGACGCCCGCTGTTCCGGTGTTCATGGCCGGCCGATTCACAGCAGACGGAAGCGGGACGATCAGCAACGGGTTGCTAGACATGAATAGCTCCAGCGGCCCTCCGGCAACCAGCGTGTCATTTACGGGGACCTACTCCATCACGGCGAACGGGTTGGGCACTATGACCTTCAATCCCGCCCATGGTTCTCCGCTCGTCTTCGCGGTAGCGATCACCAGCAATGGCTCTGGCAGGCTGATCCAAAGTGATCCAGCCGATTCGACAGCTTACGGTTCGGGCGCCATCGAGGTGCAAGCAATCGTCAATCTCTCAGGCGGTAGTTTTGTCTTCGGATCCACCGGAGTCGATTCCGCCGGAGGCCGATACGCCAGCGCTGGAAATTTTCAGGCCAAAGCTTCGGGTTCCTTGAACAGTGGAGTGATCGACATCAACGACGCCGGAGCACTAACCTCAGGCGCGTTCCTGGGCGGCTCCTACGCCGCGCCTGATCTCACTACCGGCCGCGGCACCGCCAGCCTGATTGTCAACAGCTCGCCGGCGGAAAACTTTAGCTACTACGTCGTATCCGCCTCAGAGATAGTCCAGATCAGCACCGACCAGCTCTCGGGCAACTCCCCTCTGACTCTGGCTACAGTCTTCCGGGGCGGCAGCACGGGCGTGACCTTCAGTAACGGCATCTTGAAGGGCACAAGTATTGTGGAAACCAACGCAGTAAGTCCCAACGGTGGAACTCCGCAGGCGGTTGGCACGGTCGGGACCTTCACCGGCGACGGCACCGCCGACGGAAATGGCTTTGGAAACGCCACCTTCCTGGTTGATCAGAACACTGGCGGGACAATCGCCCAGCAACAGGTAAGCGGCGGTCAGTATAAAGTGAACGGTTTGACTGGACGCGTGACTCTTAACGGCTTCGGTGGTACGCCTCCGGTTCTGTATGTAATTAACCAGAGCCAGGCGTTTGTCATTGGCACCGATGCCAACGCCACGTCCGGACTCCTCACGCCACAAGTCAACAATAGTGTCTCCGGTACGCCCTTCAGCAATGGCTCCGTCTTCGGTACCTATGTGGGAGGCTCCGTCACGCCGGCCTTGCCGAGCGTAACGAATCAGGTTGACTGGCTGTCTGCCGACGGGAATACCAATATCAATTTTTCTCAGGATAGTAGCGGCCCGAGTGGTCCGCAGACTAGCCAGTTTGCCGTCACCTACGAGGTTGACGCTGCCGGCAGGGCGCTCATTTACTCCAACCCGGGTGGCACGCTGGACGGAATCTTGTTTGTCGTGTCGCCGGCCAAGCTCGTGATTCTCTCGCCCGACGCGAATCCGGTGTTGTCAACGTTCGTGAGCGGAAAGGCGTCGAATTAGCTGGCACTCGCGATGGATAGGCGGGCGGAGCATGCCTTGCAAAGGCGTGCTCTTACCTACCCGTCGCGGCGGCGGCCGTCGGCCGGAATCCCACCAACTTCATGGCGCGTCGCGCCTCGCGGTTCTTCATGAAGTTGTCCCAGATGAATCCTGTCCGGTAGTTCTCCGCCATCAGCATCGTGATACCCAGGTCGATGCCGATCACGTCCACATCAGTCCACCCCGTGAGGGGATTGAAGGCATCAACAAATCCGTATCGCTTCCACGCGCGCAGTCCATGTTGGTTATAAAGATTAGTCAGACAGGCGATGGTGTCCTGCGGCCGGAAAGGAATTGAGCCACCCGCGGCACAGGGCACGACACTGCCGTCCGGATATCCGATCTCCGGCGGCCCGCCCCAAATCTGGTAACCCAGCCGCGAATCGGAGGCGGTGATACCCCAAGTGTTCTCGTCATAATCCGGAAAACGCCAACGAAGCGAGCGGCAGAATAACTGGTGGACATAGGTCGCGGTGGCCGAGTTCTCGAAGTAATTCGCATATTCGTCCCGCTGGTTACGAAAATCGAACCAGGCGTGAGCGTACTGATGTACGAAGAGCGGATCAGCCCCACTGATGTAACTGTATCCTTCAAATTCCTGTGTCGGCCGCGAGAACGCGTCCCATGACGACGGACTGATGTTGTAAATAGGCGCCGCAATTGCGAGCAGATACATCATCATGAGCTCGCAATAGGTGTCCCAGCGCGCGCCGGTGAATTTGTATTCCGGCGTCCAACTCAGCGCAAAGGTCTGTCCGCCATTCAGCATCCAGTGCCAGTTCACCCGCGCGTAGATCTCCGTTGCTAACCGTGAAATCACCGGATCGTGAAAATAGGCGCGTGCGGTCAGCACTCCACATAACAAAATGGTCGTGTCGATGGGCGACACCTCGGACTGACGCACCCGCTTGCCGGTGTCGATGTCGATGAAGTGATAAAAAATCCCGTTGACGTGTTCGACATGGTTCCGCAGAAAGCTGAGAGTGTTGACCACTCGCGCCCCGATCTGGTGCCGCGGAAGATATTCTCGCTGATGGCCAATGCACAGCGCGCTCAGGCCAAATCCCGTGGCGGCGATACTGGCGATGCGCCGCTTGTCTGGGCCGCCATCAGCCAGGGCGCGGTCGCGCACCAGCCCGGTGTGATTTCCCGCCTCGTCCCAAAAAAACAGAAAAGCCCGGCTTACGATCTCTTCCAGAAGTTCGTCGCTGGTGAGTTGCCAATCCGCCGGGACAGCCTGCGACGACACCTGTGCCCCATGGGCCAAGGCGCTCAGCCCGGACGCCGCCAGCGGATAAGTTAGCGCACCTTTGGCAAGCAGCGACAGCATCTCACGGCGCGTAAGACCGTGTTTTTCCCTAGCCAACTTGCCTCCGCATTGAAGTCTGGAGATCTCAAACCAAGCGAGTTTACTTAACCGTGAGAGTAGCCAAAGACGGGGAGAAGCAGATCTGGACCATGAATGATAAGAGTACCCTAGGCGGTTCTGGCGTTGCTACAAACAAAAGCTGAGAAGCTGAAAGCAGCCATTCGGCACGGCAATGGGCGGTGGTGCGACTACCTCCCGCGAGGAAGAAATTCGGCATTCTACTGCAAAATCTTGCACCGCCGATTCGCTCAATACCCATTTTTTCAATGGATTGCAGCGGTTATTGAATTTGATAAGAGACTGGCAGGTCGAAACCGGAAGCATGACCTTTCCGAAACTCCGAATAGTGGAGAGTCATCCCACATCTTCTGTTGCAAGAACCGCCACCGGTTTTTTCGCTCTCGTCGTCGTGATCACCACCACGCTGATCAGAACAAGCAACGTCCCCAGGACCGTTCGCAAGCCAAGGCTTTCGCCGCCCAGAAAGTACCCAATCAACACGGCCACAACCGGATTCACATATGCATAGGTTCCGACCTTGGTGGGCGATTCATGATGGATCAGCCACACATACGCGGTAAACGCGATGATCGAGCCGGCGACAATTAGATAGAGCAGGGCGAGCCAGGCCGCGCGCGAGACCGCAGCCGGATGGAAATTGCGAAATTCTCCCAGCGCGGCAGCCGTGAGAGCTAGCAACACTCCTCCGGCGAGCATTTGCGCTCCCGAGCTCATAACTTTAGAAGGCGGCAGCGGCAGCTTGCGCGTCAACGCCGATGCTACCGACCAGCTCATCGCCGCAATGATGAGCGCGATCGCGCCCGCTCGGTCGATCGGTGCTCCGCCCAGGTTCAAGGAATGGCTCATCAGCACTGCCACTCCGCCAATCCCAACCAGGAGCGCGAATGCCAGGCGAACGGTGAGACGCTGAGTACCTAAAAAGGCGATTTCTGACAGCGCCATGAACACCGGAATCGTCGCCATCATGACCGCGGCAATGCCTGAAGGGACGCGCTGTTCGGCCCAGAAGAGCAGTCCGTAGTCGAGGACAAAGATCAGCACCGCGAGCAGGAAGGCCGACATCCATTGCCGCCCGCTCGGTGAGCGCTCGCCTCGCGTGATCATCCACCCGTACAGAGCCAGTCCGGCCACCAGGAAGCGTATCGCCGCCAACAGAAACGGTGGAACTTCACGGACACCGATACGAATCGCAAGAAATGTGGATCCCCACACCAGGTAGATAATCGCGAAAGCCAGCAGAATCTTCCACGTCGGGCGATGGGTTTCGTCTTCCATAACGGATTCCTAACACTGTATCAATTCCCTTGCCCCATGCACGGTGCGGGCTGCCGCCTGTTGACCCAGAGCCCCACACCGTCGCGTCTTTTGCGAAAGGGGGAGCCGAACTGACGGCTGACAGCCGATAGCTGATAGCCGCCGGCTAATTGCTAACTGCTCACCCTCCCCTTTACACTGCTCACGTCCTCTGGCAAAGTAAATGGTGGAAACGCAAGCGATCGTCGTCCTCGACTTTGGTGCGCAGTATTCGCAGCTCATAGCGCGCCGCATCCGCGAACAGAACGTCTTCTCCGTCGTCCTGCCCTGTACTGCTACCCTCGACGAAATCAAGAGCTACCATCCCGCCGGCATAGTGCTGTCCGGGGGGCCCTCGTCCGTCTACGATCCCGATGCGCCACCGGCCGACGAGCAGGTGCTGCATCTCGGATTGCCGGTGCTGGGCATCTGCTACGGCCTGCAATTCATGGTGTACAAGCTGGGCGGCAAGGTGCGCGCCGCCGACAAGCGCGAGTACGGCCACGCGCAGGTTGAGTTGCTAAGCAACGAGTCCCCTATCTTCAAAAGCCTGCGAGGACCGGTGGCGGTGTGGATGTCACACGGCGACGAGGCATTGGAGCTTCCGCCCGGCTTTGAGTTGATCGCCACAACGTCAAATGCGGTGGCCGCGATCCAGTACCCGGCCAAGAAATGGTACGCGGTGCAATTTCACCCTGAAGTGCATCACACGCCACAGGGCACAGAAATCCTGCGGAACTTCGTCTTCGAGATCTGCGGGCTCAAACCGAATTGGTCAGCGCAAAGCTTTATCGACGAGACCGTTGCCAGCGTTCGTCAGACGGTCGGCAATGGCCGCGTGATCTGCGGTCTCTCGGGTGGCGTGGATTCCTCAGTTGCGGCTGAACTGGTGCATCGTGCGATTGGCGATCAGTTGACCTGCATCTTCGTGAACAACGGCGTACTGCGCAAGAACGAGTTCATCACCGTGCAGCAAAACCTGCGCGAGAAACTCGGCCTCAACATCGACGCGGTAGACGCCAGCGAGCGCTTCCTCAGCAAGCTCGCCGGAGTCACCGAGCCGGAGAAGAAGCGCAAGATCATCGGCAACGAGTTCATCGCAGTCTTCGAGGAAGAGGCGCACCGCATCGAGCAATTGCACGGCAAAGTCGATTGGCTGGTGCAGGGCACGCTGTATCCCGACGTGATCGAGTCGCGCTCGGTGCGCGGGCCGTCGCAGACCATCAAGAGCCATCACAATGTCGGCGGCTTGCCTGACATCATGAAGCTCAAGCTGATCGAGCCGCTCAAAGATTTGTTCAAGGACGAAGTGCGCAAGATCGGCCGAGACCTCGGCATGCCGGAAGAGATCCTGCAACGCCAGCCATTTCCCGGACCGGGGCTGGCGGTGCGCATCCTGGGCGAGGTGACCGCCGAGCGCGTAGCGCTGCTGCAGGAGGCCGACGACATTGTGGTCACCGAAATCAAGCGCGCCGGACTGTACAACAAAGTCTGGCAGTCGTTCGCAGTGCTGCTGCCGGTGATGTCCGTGGGCGTGATGGGCGACATGCGCACCTACGCGTACACCTGCGCCATCCGCGCCGTGCACTCCGAAGACGGCATGACCGCCGACTGGGTCCCTCTGCCACACGAAGTGCTGAAAACCATCTCCAGCCGGATCGTGAACGAGGTGAAGGGGATCAACCGGGTAGTGTACGACGTGACCAGCAAGCCGCCGGGAACAATTGAGTGGGAGTAGGAAGGCTTGAAATCAAACTTCACCGCGTACACAGCGGGGGACTCGGCTCGCCTCGTTTCCCAGCCGTCAAGGAACTGACTGCCTCTGGAGAGGTTTAGCATGAACTCTGCTGTTGACATATTCAAGATCGCAAGCGCTGCACAGGCTACAGTGGGTCTCGCGATAACTATTGCACTCGGCGTCATTACGCTCCGAATCCAGCATCAGCAGACCGCAATCGCACAGCAGCAAGCCGCAACGAACCGACTTGAGTATCGACTATTGCTGTTTGAGAGGCGAATGAGGATATTCGATGCAACCACGAAGCTGTTTGGAGAGATTACGCGTGAGGCAACAGTTGATTACGCCCAACTTTTTACTTTCCTGCGAGACACAAGAGAGCGAGATCTGCTGTTCGGCGAAGAAATCAAAGATTACCTCGATGAAATATACAAGAAGGGGGTCGATCTGCACGCCCTGAGACAACGTCTGGAACGGCAGCCCGAATTAATAGAACCGGAAACGGAACTGCTTATATGGTTCGCCAACCAGTTCCCCATAGCCACTCAGAAATTTCTGAAGTACCTCGATTTTAGGGAGCCATAGGTAGACCCTAGGTGACTGGAAAGGTCCCAATCTTACGCCGCCGATCGCGGCTGTATCTTGCTCAGGGGCGCGCGGGCTGCTGCGCGCCGGAGGTCGTAGTCGGTTTGCAGATTCATCCAGAACTGCGGCGTCATCCCGAAGTATTTGCCGAGGCGGAGAGCGACGTCTGCGCTGATGGCCCGCTGTTCGCGCACGATCTCGTAGATTCCAGGGAAGTGCAGCGCCTTTGCCAGCTGATATGCAGTAATTCCGATGGGCTCCATGAATTCCGCCCGTAGAATCTCCCCAGGATGAGCGGCAATCGTTTCTTGCTTGCGCCGGGCCACGTTTTCCTGCCTATTCGGTTCGTGATTTTGGGTCGTAACCAATCGCTCATCGGTAGGTCTTCTCCGACCGGATGAGAATGGCGGACACCGCCACCGCCAAAGTCTTGCGGTCGATCGTGAAGATAATCCGATAGGGTCCGACGCGCTTGCGGTAGCGCCCTTTCCACTCGGGGCCTTGCAGGGCTTTCACGTCACCGGCAAAGGGATCTTCTTCCAACTCGTCGATCGCACGTTCGATGCGTACCCGCCGATCGCGCGGGAGGCGTTTCAGGTCTTTCTCGGCAGCCGAGGAAAGCTCAATGGCCCAAGTCATGTTTAATCGTCCGCCACGGTTTTGAACGACCCGCTTTCAGTTGGGCCTCACCTTGGCGCACCTTTACCGCTTCGCCTTTGGTGAGGAGTTCGCTCACGTCCACCAATCGCTTGGGTTGCATTGCGAGGCGTCCGCGCTCAACCGTTACCTCAACAAAATCACCTTCCCGAAGCTGAAGGGCTTCGAATACCGCCTTCGGGATTACGACCTGGCGTCGCTGTCCGATCCGGCTGACTGCAGTAGCCGGAGATGCTGAGTTTCTGATTACCATACTTTCAGCATAGCGGACGCGCTGCAATTGTCAAACCCCGAGAGTAGGGTACAGACTCCTTTTTTCCCCGTCACCGACCCCTTGTGACGCTCGCCATTGTCGGGCTCATCGGCTAGGGTTATCATCGTGAGTTTGGTTTTCTTGTTCTTATGATCCTATGAGCCATCATTCCGTTGTGCGGGACATTGCGCCCGCTTCCACCTGGCCCCGGAGGGCGGCATGTTAAGGTCGCTCTTCATCGGGCTTTCTGAAAGCAAACGATTACGCCATTTCGCCGAGCAGTCTCCGATGGGACTGCGCTTCTCGCAGCGCTTTGTTGCCGGCACGCAACTTGACGACGTGATTCGCGCCGCCGAAGTCGTGAACGGCTGGGGCGCGGGCGTCAGCATCGACAACCTGGGCGAGAACGTCACCAATGCCGATGAGTCCAAGCACAGCGCCGAGTTATACCATCGCATGCTGGACGAAATCTCGACCCGCAAGCTGAACGCCAACGTCAGCCTCAAGCTCACGCACATGGGCTTCGACGTGAGCGAGGACCTCGCGTTCGGGCTGGTGACTGAATTGGTGGACCACGCTGTGCGCATCAACAACTTCGTGCGCGTCGACATGGAAGGCTCGCCCTACACCCAGCGCACCCTCGACTTCGTACGCGGGCTGCATCGCGAACCGGGACACGCCGGGCGCGTCGGCACCGTGATCCAGTCATATCTCTACCGCAGCGAGAAGGACGTGAACGAGCTGCTGTCGGAGCGCATCCGCATACGTTTGTGCAAAGGTGCATATAAGGAGCCTGCGGAGATCGCGTTCCCCAAGAAGGCCGACGCGGATGCAAACTATGTGAAGCTGGCGCGCACGCTTGCTGAAGAGCGGTGTCTTCCACGGCATCGCGACCCACGACGAGAAGATCATCGCCGAGATAAAACAGTTTGCGCTTGCGGAGAACATCCCGGCCTCGGCGTACGAATTTCAAATGCTTTACGGCGTGCGCCGCGATCTGCAGCAACAATTGGTGCGGGAAGGCTACGGATTACGAGTCTATATTCCGTTTGGCACGGAGTGGTATCCGTACTTCATGCGTCGACTGGCCGAGCGGCCGGCCAACGTGATCTTCATTGCCCGGAACATGTTCCGGCAGTAGCGATTCGCAAGGCTCGATGCCTGCTCAACTTCAGGTGTCGAGCTTTTCGCCCAGCATCGGCCAGCACTCGTTGATATTCCAGTCGGGGGTCGCGCCAGGCCGGCTTGCAACCAGCGCGCCTACTGCATTGGCGAAGCAGCCAAGGCGGCGCGTGTCCCATCGCTGCTCCAGGCCGTGGAGTAAGGCCGCGCCAAAGGCATCGCCAGCGCCGACCGAGTCAGCTACCTGCACCTTGTACCCCGGACTCTCGCAGTATGTGCCCTGATTGAGGATTGCGCAGCCTCGCTCGCCCAGCGTCACGCAAACTGTTTTACACCCATAGCGTTCAACCCATCGGCGGCACAGATACTCAATCGATCCCTCCTCGCCGCCGGCATTGAGCAATCCATCGAGAAACTCCGCTTCGCTGTCGCTCAACTTGATGACGTCGGCGTGGGAAGACAATTGCTCTACCAGGGCCAGACTCCAGTTGCCCTCACGCAGGTTGACATCATAGAAGTGGCGAGCGGAGGGCGCAGCCTGGAGCAGCTTCTAGCGTCGAATCCAGCGCTTGCGCCGACATGTGATAGAGCGTGCCAAAGTAAATCCAGTCTGGCTGTAATTCCGCGATGGATCGCAGTTGTTCGTCGGTCAGAGTCACAAAATCGTAGGCAGCCGGTCGCACGATCCGAAAGGTGGGCTTACCATCGCGATCGAGCTCAACCTGCGCTGTGCCGGTCTGCTTGCCGCGCAGAACCTGCACGAACTCCGTCGAAAGCCCCCACTGCCGCAGGCGATCAAGGGTGTGCCGGCCGCGATCGTCGTCGCCAACAGCGCTCACCAGGAAAGCTTCGTGGCCGAGTTTCTGGGCGTGAGCGGCAAAGTTCAGGGGAGCGCCACCCAGATACTCGTGTTCGCCGATTACATCCCATAAGATCTCGCCGACCGTAACGATGCGCAATCCACCCGCCTCCGTGGCCCCAGCTATCGTATCGTGTCGTCAGGCAATTCGCTCAACCGACCGGAAAATTCTCCGCGACATGCCGCTGAATTTCGGCTATGATTAACCGCCTCTATGAAGCTAACTTTCCAACGTGAACGCGAAGCGCCCTCTCGATCTGTTCCGTCCCAGGCAGATTTTCCCGCCGTCGCTGGCGCGGACATCGCCGGTATATGTCATGGCCGGCGGGTGGGCGGCGACCTCTACCACTTCCTACGAGCCAATCCGAACCGGGTGGTGTTCGGCCTGCTCGATGTCGCGGGAAGTCACCAAGAGAACCAATCGATCGTGTCGGCGGCACGCCAGACATTCCAACAGTTAGGCTGCGAGAGATTTGCCGACCCTGAGATCAACGAGGCCGACGCCATGATGGAGTTTTGCCTCGAGTTAAACCTGACGATTCGGCGCGCTGCCGCTGGAGTCCGCTCCTGTGCGGCCTTTCTGGGCTGCTACAACGAGGAGCTCGGCACCATTTGCTACGCCAACGCAGGGCACACTCCGGGATTGTTGCGCGATCCTTCGGGGATCGCCGAATTGTCAGCCACGGGTCTTCCGTTGGGACTGTTTTCCGCGTCCACCTACGAAGCTCCGACCGCAGCGTTGCAACCGGGCGCTTCCTTACTTCTAGTGTCGCGGGGAGTGGTCGAAGCTGCGTACAAGAAGGAAGAGTTTGGGCTGGAGCGCGTCAAGCAGCAATTCGACCGCTCCTCGGACGAAAACGCGAAAACTATGGCCGCCGCGATCCTCGACGGTGTGCAGCAGTTTATGCGAGCGGCGCCGGCACAAAACGACTTCACGGCCCTTGCTTTGGTTAGGGCTGCAAAAAACGGAGCTGCCATCGGAGCGTAGGTTAATCTGGAACGCTTCTCTACCCCGCTTGCAAGCGTGTGGTGACGGACTGAGGAAGCCTGCCTTGATATGCCGCTTAGGCAATAAGCGGCTCTAGATGGTCATCAACCCTTATCTGTCTCCGCCCTTCTTTCGCGAAAGAAGCTCTGCAACAGGTCCATGCACCGTGCGGCCAACACTCCTGAGCTGACTTCAACTTTATGGTTCAGCTTGGGATGATTGAGGACCTGCAACATGGAATGGACCGCGCCCGCCTTGGCATCTTCCGCTCCATAGATCAAGCGGCGCACCCGTGCGTGAGTGATGGCGCCCGCACACATCGAGCACGGTTCAACTGTCACGTAGAGGTCGCAGTCGAGCAGACGGTAGTTGCCTATGGTCGTCCCGGCCTCGCGCAGGGCAAGTATCTCGGCGTGTGCCGTGGGATCGTTGGCGGTAAGCGGCCGATTGCATCCCCGGCCGACAATTCGGCCTTCGCTCACGACGACGGCCCCAACCGGAACCTCTCCCAACGCCAGAGCGCGCTGCGCCTCGCGTAGCGCTTCTTCCATCCACAGTTCGTCGGAGATAGACATAAAGGGAACAATTAGCAGCTAGCAATTGGCAACTAGCATATTAGCAATTAGCACTTGGCAGTTAGCAATTGGCAACTAGCACTTAGGGAAGCTCTAATTAAGTCGTAGTTTGAAGGGGGCGGCCTTCAGGCCGTCCGTAAATGCCTGAAATGACGCAGGGATTTAGCCCCGGCGGGGCTTCGAAATGACTTAATCAGAGGCTCCTTAGCAATTAGCAATTTCTTCTCCTTTGGATCGTTGGGATAGGCTCGATGTATCGACCGAGCTGAACGTGTTCATGCCACAGAATCGAACGAATGAGATTCTTTGGCTAAATGCTAAGGGCTAAATGCTAAGGGCTAAGTGCTAATTGCTGCTTTCACTCCTGCCGCAGCATAATGCGCTGGATCGCTGTTGCCCGGCCGGTCGCGGGATCGCAATCGATCAGGCTTGCGCACAGGCGCACATCGTCCGTCGCGGCCTCAAAGCGGCCCGGCATATTCGTCAGAAAACGAGCCAGGATTTGTTCCTTTTGCACGCCGATCACCCCCCTGTAGGGACCCGTCATCCCCACGTCGGTTTGCACCGCCGTGCCCCCCGGCAGCACCTGCTCGTCGGCGGTGGCCACGTGTGTATGCGTGCCCAGCACGGCAGTCGCTCTTCCTTCAAGATACCAGCCGATCGCAATCTTCTCCGACGTGGCTTCGGCGTGGAAGTCCACCAGAATTACCTTGGCCGTGATCTGCTTCAGCAGTTGATCGACAAAGCGAAAGGGATCGTCGTTGTTGGCCATGAACACGCGGCCCTGAAGGTTGATCACACAATAGGCAACGCCGCTGCGCGTGCGCCCCTCGTACCAGCCAAACCCCGGTGACCCTGCGGGATAGTTTGCCGGCCGCAACACGCGACGGGCCAGGGACGCTTCATTTCCATTGGCGGAGTTCATGTAGTCGATGATCTCGCGTTTGTCCCACACATGGTTGCCGGTGGTAATGACGTCAACCCCAAGCTCGAACAGTTCTTCGGCAATTTGCGGAGTGATGCCGAAGCCGCCGGCGGAATTCTCTCCGTTGGCAACCGTCAGTTCAACGCCATATTGCCGTTGCAGTTCCGGCAAGCGTTCCTGAACGATAGTGCGCCCGGGGCGCCCGAAAATGTCACCGACGAAGAGTATGCGCAAGTCGCGGCGGTCCTTTGTTGACGCTGTATTTCGATGTTATCACGCGGGTGAAGGCCGATTTTCCCTGCGGCCAACCATCATAGGCGAGACCGCTCTAGTCTTTGAAACGATAGCGAACGAGGTGGTACACCGCGACAACGCCATCGGTCCAGCTGATTTTCTTGCCCTCGGCGTAGGTGCGTCCGTGATAGGAAATTGGCACTTCGTAGATACGAACTCCCAGCTTCGCCAGCTTTACCGTCATCTCGGTTTCCACGCTGAAGCGATCGGAGCGCAAATGGATCTGCGTGAAAATTTCGCGGCGAAACACTTTGTAGCAAGCGGTCACGTCATGAATGCTCAGGTCGGTCAGCACGTTGCATAACATCGAGAACGCGCGGTTAAGCACGTAGCGCCAATAGCGCGGCACGCGGTGCGGACCATCATGGAAGCGGTTCCCAAAGACCGCGTCGGCATGCCCCTCGAGAATGGGAGCGATGAGCGCGGGATAATCGCGAGGATCGTATTCCAGGTCGGCATCCTGGATCAGCACCAACTCCCCATTGGCATGCTCCAGGCCGCTTCGGACTCCGGCGCCTTTGCCCTGGTTCTTTTCGTGCAGCACCAGCTTTACGGTGTTGGCGCCGTTGCCACCCAAGAGCTTTTGCAAATCGCTTTCCTGCAAGTATTCGCGGGTGCCGTCGGTCGAGCAGTCATCAACAATGATCAGCTCTTTATGGAGACTCAGCGGCTGCCGCGCCACCTGCTGCAAAAGCTGCATTACCGTCTTACGTTCGTTGTAAACCGGGACAATGACGGACAGCGTATGAAACTGCGGCAGAACATGGTCTGGCGAGAACTCAGGAAGGTCCTCGGCGTCATGACGCGTTTTCGCGGATCGAGTTTCAGAGACCAGATAAACTCCAAGGATCAGAAGCTCCGGATCGATGGGATGCCGGTAGCGCAGCTCGGGGAAGCATACATAGTAAACCAGCGGGATAAAAGATCAGCAGCGCCGCAAACAGAAACACCCCGTGAATGCGCCGCTTCCACGCCAACAGCAGTCCCCAGATCGCCAGCACGGAAGTCGCCAGGAAGAGCAGATTCTTGGCCGCAATCAATCCTTCGACGTCGGAGACTCGAGGCATGCCATCCCAGAAAAAGATGAATCGCCGAAACGTCAACACCAGAAAGCGCCCGGGATTTTGCGCGATCCATTCTCTGGCCAGACTTCCCTGCTCCGCGCAAAACGCCGCCTCGCCCATTCGCTTGTACTTTGCGTATTGATTGACGCTATCCGCAGGATGGTACGCGAGGACGTAGATCCCTTCCGCCAGCGGGTTATTGCCGATTCGTAGCTCGACTCCGAAGTTGTCGCGGATGAATACAGGTTTCCCAAATACCTCGTAGTTGCGCACGAGCCACGGCATGATCGTCATCCAGAAAATGACGGCACTCAGCACAGCTGGACGATCCATCGCTTTCCGCGGCGGTGCAACTGATAGGCCAGCCAACATCCCGAGAACGGGAGAAACGATAGCGCCGACGGATTGGTGAGCGCCGCGACGCCCCACAGTAAGCCATAGCCAATCCACGACGAGAGCCGCTCGTCGCCTTCCATCTCCACCGTCAGCATGAACAGCAGGCTGAGCAGGAACGCGGACACGCTGGTTTCCCATATCTCGCGCACCGACCAAAAGATTGTGTAAGGCAGCAATGCCCAGATCCAGCCCGACCACACAGCTACGGTTTCGTTGAATAAGCGCCGAGCAGTGCGATAGATGGTCCAGCAGGTGAGCGCGCCGAATGCGCTGTTCCACACCAGCAGCCAAAATGCCGCGGCACGGGTGTAGTTGCCGAAAAGCCGAAAGGCCACGGATACGAACCAAGGATAGACGGGCGCGGTCCACGCCGAGGGGCCGGTGTCTCCGCCAAACGGCGAGCTGAACCCGTGGCCGTTGGCGAGTGAATATCCCAGGCGGCCGATCTCCCAGCCAAATCCCCAGTTATCTTCCGAGGTGCGGAGGCGGTAGGTGTGCGCCACGATGATCCACAAAACGCGCACCAGAAACGCGACCAGAACCATCCAGCCAACGGAACGGATGAAGCTCCGCCAGCGCGAGAGAGGTGCGGATTCTGCCGGGCCTGTGGTCGGCGCCGTCCGCGCCTGCTGGGTGTTCAAATGCATGGAAATCACGCAAATTGTATCGTATGCAAGCCGTTAACGGTCCGCTACGCTCGCCTCTTGTGGTTCCCTAGTCCGCTTGAATACGCTCCCAATGTCGCCTAGACTGAGCTTATCCGCAACTGTGATGCTGATCACAGCTTGGATGTACGGTGATCGGCGAAGATATTGGGTCAAAGCAGGCTACTCCAGGTTGCCGCGGCGGCCTCCGTCGGGATGGCAATTTGTCAGTAAAGCTGGGATTGAGAGAAGGCAATCATGGGATGGATTGACAATAGGTTCGAGAAGAATTTTCTAGTCACCACGGTCGATTACGTTTTCAACTGGGCGCGCAAGTCGGCGATCTGGCCCATGACGTTTGGCCTGGCCTGTTGCGCCATCGAAATGATCGCTGCTTCGACGTCGCGCTTCGACATCGCGCGCTTCGGGTCAGAGGTATTTCGCCCCAGCCCACGCCAGAGCGATCTCATGATTGTCGCCGGAACGGTTACGTTGAAGATGGCTCCGGTGGTAAAGCGCATTTATGACCAGATGCCCGACCCCAAGTGGTGCATCTCGATGGGCGCCTGTTCGTCGGTTGGCGGCCCGTTCAATACCTATGCCGTCCTCCAAGGTGTTGATCGCATTGTGCCCGTGGATGTGTACGTCGTGGGCTGCCCGCCGCGGCCGGAGAATCTTTTCTACGGATTGCTGCGCTTGCAGGACAAGATCGACAAAATGACCATTGCGAAGAAGCCCACCGAAGTTCGCTTACACGAAAACATGATGGACGACTTCAAACGGCAGATCCGCATCGCCCAGGCAGCGACGGAGAATCCCGATCAATTAGTGCAGTCGGTCGAGAACGGTGTGGTCGCGGTCGGCCGCTAGAGCATCTTCCGCAATCGTCCTGGAACAGATTTAGTACGGCGCGATGATTCCTCCCATATTGCGTGAAGCCGGCAGTTTAATCGCCGCCGCGAATGCCTCTATCCCCCAATACTTGGCAAACACGTCCAAGTATTTGTAGCCGGAACCGGTGTTGAAGAGCACCACTTTGTCGTTATTCGCGAGAAATCCGTTTTGCAATAACTGCCTGTAAGCGGCGAGCGCAGCGCCTCCTTCGGGAGCAGCGAAGATACCCTCCGTCGAAGCCATCTCCTTCACTGCATCCATGATCTCGTCGTCGCTGACGGCAATCGCGGTCCCGCCGCTCTGGCGCACAATGTCGAGAATGATGAAGTCCCCATACGCCTTGGGCACGCGTAATCCGGCGGCCAAGGTATGCGCATCCGACCACGGCTCCGCCGTATCCGTACCTTCACGTAATGCTTTAGGGATTGGCGCGCAACCCTCTGCCTGCACGCATATCATTTTGGGACGCTTCCCTTTGCCAATCCAACCCAACTCCTCCATTTCCTCGAATGCCTTCCACATGCCGATCAGCCCGACGCCGCCTCCTGTCGGGTAAAGAATCGCGTCCGGCAAAGTCCATTCCATTTGCTCAGCCAACTCGTAGCCCATGGTCTTCTTGCCTTCCACGCGAAACGGCTCCTTCAGCGTCGAGACATCGAACCAGCCTTCCTTGTCTTTACGCTCGGCGACCATTCGCCCGCAATCGCTAATGAGCCCATCCACCAGCGTGAGGTGTGCGCCACTGGCTTCGACTTCCAACCGATTCGCGATGGGCACATCCTTCGGCATAAAGACGTATGCTTCCAGCCCAGCCGCGGCTGCGTAGGCAGCCAGCGATCCTCCGGCGTTCCCTGCCGACGGCGCTGCCAGCTTAGTCAGGCCATAGTGACGCGCCATCGTCAGTGCAGCGCTCATGCCTCGCGCCTTGAACGAGCCGGTCGGGTTCAGTCCTTCGTCCTTGATGAGCAGATTGGGATACTTGCGGCTCGGCAGCATCGGCGTAAGCCCTTCGCCGAGCGTCACCGGCTCTGCATCAGGAAGCACCGCCGCATAGCGCCACATACTTTTTGGTCCGGCGTTCACCGACTCGCGAGTGGTGTTGCGCCGAATCTCCGCCAGATCGTAGCGAACATAGAGCGGACCGCCATCTTTCGCGCAGACATTTTGAGCTGTCTCCGCCGTGACCGTCGCGCCGCATTTGCTGCATTCGAAACCGATAATCTTTGCCATGAAATAATTGCCCCTAAAAACCTCGCAGTGTAACACTCATTACCGCTCCTCGCTGCGATCTACGTTACTCTCGGGTGTTATAATCCGCGCAATTCCCGCCAATCCGATGACTGAGCCGTCCACCCCACTGATGCGGCAGTATGCCGCGATCAAGAAAGAACATCCCAACGCGCTGGTCTTCTTCCGCCTGGGTGACTTCTACGAACTTTTCTTCGAAGATGCCGTGGTCGCCTCCCAAGAACTGCAGATCACGCTGACCTCGCGCAATAAAGAAAAAGGCATCGCAATACCGATGTGCGGCGTGCCCTACCATTCGGCGGATGGTTACATTTCCAAGCTGATCCGCAAAGGATTCAAGGTCGCGATCTGTGAGCAGATGGAAGATCCGCGCATCGCCAAGACGCTGGTCAAGCGCGAAGTTACGCGTGTGCTCACGCCGGGCACCGCGGCCGACGCGCACCTCGGATCCGAGGAAAATAATTTTCTGGGTTGCGTGGCGCGGGCGGGAAATACGTTTGGGTTCGCGGCGCTGGATCTCTCCACCGGAGAATTTCGCGCGACCGAATTTCAGGGAAACGATGCCGAGCGCCGCATACGCGAGGAACTGCTGGTGCTTCGTCCGCGCGAAGTACTGTTCGCCTCGTCTCTTCCTCTCTTCGATCAACCCGGCTGCAACGTGGCTTCTCCCGCAGCCGCTTCGGCGCCGCGTATCACCTCGTTGGAAAATGCCTCCTGGGCCGAAACGCCTCTCGACGACTGGGTGTTCTCTCCCGACTACGCCATTCCGCAGGTGGAGAACCATTTCGGCGTGCTCTCGCTGGAAGGCTTCGGGCTGGCGAACCGGTCGGCAGCGGCAACCGCGGCCGGAGCCATCCTGCATTACGTTCGCACCACGCAGCGCGGCTCGCTTGATCACGTGGACCGCATCGGCTTCTACGAGCGCCAAAACTGCCTGGTGCTCGACGCGGTCACCGTACGCAATCTCGAGCTGATCGAGCCGCTGTTCGCCGGCGCCGCCGACAATGCCACGCTGTTTCGCTGTCTGGACTGCACCATCACCCCAATGGGCAAACGCCTGCTAAGGGCCTGGATGCTGCGCCCTTCGATTGATGCCAGCGAGATCAACCGACGGCTCGATTCGGTCGAAGCCCTGGTGAAGGACGTGGTTGCGCGCGAAGAACTTCGTCGCTCTCTAGAGGGCATTCTCGATCTGGAGCGGCTATTGAGCCGCGTAACTCTAGAGACAGCAAATCCCCGCGACTTGCTTGCGCTCGCTACATCACTGGCTAAACTACCCACTGTGCGTGCGGCGCTGTCGCACTTCCCTGCCGAGCGGCTGCTGACTCTGCATGCGCAATGTGACGAACTGGGCGACCTGCGTGATCGCCTCAGGTCGTCGCTCGAAGACGAGCCGCCGCTTACGCTGGTTGACGGCGGGGTCATTCGCTCCGGAGTTGATGCGGGGCTCGACGAACTTCGCAACCTGAGCCGTAACAGCAAGCAGTACATCGCGCAGATCGAGCAGCGCGAACGCCAGCGCACCGGCATCGGCTCGCTGAAAGTCAAGTTCAACAGCATCTTCGGTTATTATCTCGAGATCTCGAAAGCAAACCTTCACCTGGCGCCAGCCGAATACGAACGAAAACAAACCCTGGTCAACGCCGAGCGCTTTACCACGCCGGAGCTGAAAGAGTACGAGGTGAAGGTACTCGACGCCCAGGAGAAGATCGTCGAGATCGAGCGGCACCTGTTTGCCGAGTTGCGCACCGCAATTGCGGCCGAAGCACGCCGCATCCGGCAGACCGCATTGGCGCTGGCGGAAATTGATGTGCTGGCTTCGTTCGCCGTGCTCGCCGCCAATCGGAGCTACTGCCGGCCACTGTTCAAAGATGGTGGAGACATCGAAATCGTCGAAGGCCGTCATCCCGTGATCGAGCAGATGGAAATTCCCGGGACTGCTGTTCGCTTCGTCCCCAACGATCTCTATCTCAATGGAACAACCCATTCGATCCTGGTCATCACCGGCCCCAACATGGGAGGCAAATCCACTTATTTGCGGCAAGCGGCGCTGATCGTGCTGATGGCGCAGATGGGATCGTTCGTGCCCGCGCGGTCGGCAGCGCTGGGATTGGTGGACCGCATCTTTACCCGCATCGGCGCAGCCGACAATTTGGCACGCGGGCGTTCGACTTTCATGGTCGAGATGACCGAGACCGCCGCGATTCTCAACACGGCGACACCCCGCTCGCTAATTCTTCTGGACGAGGTCGGGCGTGGCACCTCAACCTATGACGGATTGGCGATAGCATGGGCGGCTATCGAGTACATTCACGCCAATACTCGCGCCAAGACGCTGTTCGCCACGCATTATCACGAGCTGACGGAGCTGGCCGACCGGCTCAGCGGAGTGAAGAACTATCACGTCTCAGTGAAGGAGAGTGGGGGCGGCATCGTTTTTTTGCGCAAGGTGGAGGAGGGTGCAGCGGATAAGAGCTATGGCATTGAAGTAGCCAAACTGGCGGGGCTGCCTGCCGATGTAGTGAATCGCGCACGCGAGGTGCTCGCCGAACACGAGAATGCTGAACGAGACGCGGTCAAGCATCTGGCACACAATGAAACCGCCGAGACCGCGCCTTTGCAATTGACCATCTTCACTCCGCTGTCGCAAAAGATTGTGGATCGCATCAAG
Organism: uncultured Acidobacteriaceae bacterium; assembly: GCA_963721155.1. Taxonomy (GTDB): domain Bacteria; phylum Acidobacteriota; class Terriglobia; order Terriglobales; family Acidobacteriaceae; genus Bog-257. The sequence goes on from CAVRID010000018.1 coordinate 994,428, forward strand.
GAGACGGACCTGAACCGCATTAGCCCCATGGACGCGCTGACCCTGCTGCATGAACTGAAAAAGCAGATGGAGTGATCTCTATAGCGACTGTCGACCACACACCTCCAGGTTCCGCAGTGGCATAGATAATGCCCCCTGCTTTTCGGCAATAGACACGCCAGGCAAACTCGGATATTTTTAGATCAGTACCTCTTCAAAAGGTGGAAACGTGGCGTTTCAAAACTTTGAGGAAGTTTGGGCGGCATTAGGGCGGCTGTATACCGATATTGTTCGGTTGCAGGAGTCACAGCAGCAGCTTGTCGAACTGCACACCCAGTCGGTCTCTGCGCACGCCGAACAAATGAAACAGCTTGACGCGCGGATAGATCGACTGGTGGAGAGCCAGGATCGACTGATTGAGAGCCACGCTCGACTGGTCGAGAGCCAGGATCGAGCGTTTTCCACCGTTTCGACCCTCGCCGGAACGGTGACCCAATTAGCCGCTGTTGTCGATTTGCATGAGAAACGGCTGGAAAGGTTAGAAGGACAATAAGTCTGGGCTTTGCGTCCCCGAATACTCTAAGATTGTGCGGCGACTTTGACAACACTACGGGAAAAGCGACCCGTACCTCTCCTCGCACCTAAATTCTTCTCTCCCTCGCGTTACACTCTTCTATATTTCCAATGGCTTCGAAAAGCACACTCGAACTTCGCCAGCAGGTTGGCCAGTTGCTCATCATGGGCTGTGGCGGGACGGCCATGTCGGCGCGCCTGCGATCGATGCTGGGCACGCTACACCCCGGCGGCATCATTCTCTTCCAACGCAACATTGAAGAGGCCGCCCAGACGCACGCGTTGCTCCGCGAAGTGCAGAGGGCGGTTTCCACTCCCCTGTTTCTGTGCGTGGACATGGAGGGGGGAACGGTCGATCGCCTGCGCGATGTAATCGCTCCCGCGCCAGCCGTCGCGGATGTGGCTGCCACAGGATCAAAGAAGCTGTTTCGCAAGCATGGCCGCATCATCGGCGAAGAAGTACGAGCGTTAGGCTTTAACACCGATTTCGCACCGGCGCTCGACCTTCAGTTTGAGGCTTCGAAAAATGTACTCACCTCGCGAACTGTTTCGCCCGATCCCCAAGAGACAATCCTCTACGCTCGCGAGCTCCTGCGCGGGCTTCGCGACAGTAGCATTCTGGGCTGCGGCAAGCACTTCCCCGGACTCGGTGAAGCGAATCTCGACTCGCACAACGAACTGCCCGTGATCGACAAGCCTTGGAAGCGGTTGTGGAGTGAAGACCTGCTTCCCTATCGCCAGCTGCGGCGAGACTTGCCATTCATGATGGTGGCACACGCGGCTTATCCGCAGGTTACGGGTGATCGCACTCCTGCGTCGCTCTCGAAGAAGTGGATAAGCGACATATTGCGCAGCAAGATCGGTTATCGTGGGCTTATTATCACCGACGATCTCGACATGGGTGGAGTGCTGGCGGCAGCGTCAATCGAGGAAGCCGCGGTTGCAACGCTTCGCGCCGGAGCCGACATGTTTCTTGTCTGCCAGAAAGAAGAGAGCGTGTGGCGCGCCTTCGAGGCGGTTTACAAGCAGGCCGAGAGCGACAAGAAGTTTGCCAAGCTTATCGCCGAGAAGTCGCAAAGAGTACTGGCGGCGAAGAAGAAGTCTGGCGCGTTGAAGTCACGCACGCCGGCCGCTCCGGCGCAGAAAACGGTGGACAGGCTTCGCCGCAATATTTGGGAATTCAGCGAAGAAATACGCGCCAGTACTCTCGGGGCTCGCCTTTGAAGATCCAGACTTCGTGTATATCGATGTCGACAGAACTGGGCTTCAACGGCCCTTGGAGATAGCGTGATTGTCGCCGGTGTGATGAGCGGCACCTCCGCCGACGGAATAAACGTGGCGCTGGTACGCATCCAAGGGCGTGGCTTTCGTTCGCGCTTCGAGCTGCTGGCGCATTATGAGTTTCCCTATCCGGCCAATGTTCGACGAGCCATCCTGGCAACCATGAACGCTGGAAAGGCCGGCGTCGCCGATCTTTCGCGGCTCAGCTTCCTTCTCGGTGAGCTTTACGCAGATGCAGTTCGCGCGGCACAGCGACGCGCTCGCCTGGAGTGTGAACTGGTCGGGTGCCACGGGCAGACGCTCTATCACCAGGGAAATCCTGGGCTCTTTCTTGGCCGCCGGATTGCTTGCACTTGGCAGGCGGGCGAGGCGGCCATTATTGCGGTGAAGATAGGTGTGCCGGTGGTCTCCGATTTTCGCCCCGCCGACATGGCCGCAGGCGGCAAAGGCGCGCCGCTCGTGCCTTTTCTCGATTACGTGCTCTACCGGCATCGCCGCTACGGACGCATCGTACAAAACCTCGGCGGCATCGCCAACCTCACCGCGATCCCGCCGCGCGCGCTTCCCGAAGATGTAGTCGCCTTCGACACTGGTCCCGGCAACATGGTCATCGACGCCGTAACCGAGCACCTGTTTGAGCGGCCGTTTGATCGCAACGGACGAATTGCCGCCCGCGGAGAACCTATCGAGCACGTGCTGCAACCGTTGCTGCGGAGTCCGTTCTTCCGGCAGAAGCCGCCGAAGACCGCGGGTCGCGAGCAGTTCGGCCGCGAGTTCGTCCGCGAGTTTCTGGGCCTTTGCCGCCGCGCTGATGAAAACGACATTGTTGCCACCGCAACCGCGCTTACTGCACGGTCGATTGGTGTCGCCGTACGCAAGTTCGTGTTGCCGCTGGTAGCGCCGCCGGTACGATTTCGCGAACTTGTCGTCTCTGGTGGGGGAACGAAAAACCTGACCCTGATGCGAATGATTCGCGAAGAGCTGGCGCCCTTGAAGATGCGCGTGCGCACCAGCGACGATTTCGGACTTCCGTCGGAGGCCAAGGAAGCGGTCGCGTTCGCGATGCTGGCCTACCAGACCTGGCGTCGTCTGCCGTCCAACATCCCCTCAGCGACAGGAGCCGACTGTCCAGCGATCCTGGGCAAAGTAAGCTATGTGTAGGTTTTTTTTCACCACGGAGCACACGGAGGGCACGGAGAAGATCAAGAGATTATTTACCGCAGAGACACAGAGACACAGAAAAGAACGACCTGAAGCAAGATACAAACACAATATAAAGAAGCTTGGGCCCGAACAGAACAGGTGGCGATTTGGCCATCTCAAATCTAATTTTTCTCTGTGCCTCTGTGTCTCTGTGGTTTTATTCCTCGCTGGCTGCTCCAGAAAACCTGATCCCAACACGCTGGTCATGGTCATCGAGAGCAGTCCGACAAACCTTGACCCCCGCGTCGGGGTGGATGCGCAATCGGAACGGATCGACGACCTTCTTTTCGATTCGCTGGTTCGCAGGGACGATCACTTTAACCTGCAGCCTTGGCTGGCTGACAGTTGGGAAATACCTGACGCGCAGACCTACATTTTTCACCTGCATCATGGAGTTCGCTTCCACAATGGCCAGCTCCTGACCGCGCGCGACGTCAAATGGACCTTCGATTCACTCCTGTCCGGCAAGATTCGCAGCGCCAAAACAAGTACCTACGCCCCCGTTGACCATATCGATGCACCCGACGACTACACCATCGTCTTTCACTTGAAAGGGCCGTTTGCGCCAATGCTGTGGAATCTCTCTGACGGCGCCATGGGCATCGTGCCATGCGGCAGTGGCGAGGACTTTAACCGCAAGCCCATTGGCTCCGGACCGTTTCGTTTTGTGCGCGCCCAGATGGATAAGGAAGTCGTAATCGAACGCAACCCCGACTATTGGGCGACGCCGGCCAAGCTGGAGCGGGTACAGTTCAAGGTAATCCCGGACGCCACCACGCGCGCGCTTGAACTGCGCAAGCAGAGCGCCGACGTCGCCCTGAACTCTTTAGTAGCCGACACTGTAGTTGCTCTCCAGCGAGATCGCGATCTGACGGTCGCGCAGTCGGATGGGACGATTTACGCTTACCTTGCGATGAACCTCCGGGACCCCATCCTGAAGGACGTTCGGGTGCGGCGCGCCATCGCGTATGCCATCAACGTGGAACCAATTATTCATTACCTGCTGCGCGATCAGGCACGCCCTGCATACAGCGTGCTCCCGCCCCAACATTGGGCCTATGATGCCGACGTTGCCAAGTATCCGCACGATCCCGCGCGGGCTCGGGAGATTCTGGATGAAGCAGGCTACCGCGCAACCAATGGGATCCGATTTCACATCACGATGAAGACTTCTACCGACGAGTCCACTCGTCTGCTAGCAGCAGTGTTGCAGCAGCAATTGCGGGAAGTCGGCATTGCTTTGGACATCCGCACCTTCGAATTTGCGACGTTCTTTGCGGACATCACCAAGGGCGCTTACCAGATGCATTCTTTGCGTTGGGTAGGAGGTAGCAATCTCGATCCTGACATCTTCGAGCATATCTTCGATTCCGGCAGCTTTGCGCCCAAACGCGCCAATCGCACCTTCTACTCCAACCGGAGGGTGGACGAACTGATCCGCGAAGGCCGCAGCACGGTTGATCAGACGAAACGTAAACTCATCTATGACGAAGTGCAGCGCATAATCGCGGACGACCTGCCATACGTCAACCTTTGGTATCTCGACAACGTTTTGGTGCACACCAAACGGGTACGTGGAATCGAATTGAGCCCCGCGGGCAACTACGATTTCTTGCGCACGGCCGAGTTGGCTCGCTAGGGGTGGTTTCTGAGTTGATTTGTCGGGTGGAGCACCACTTTCGGTGGCGCATTCGAGGGTTGGCTCTGAATCCGGTTTCAGGCCCGCGGTAACCGAGAACCTTGCCCCAGCGGAGCTCTCCGCCCTCAGCCAGCAGCGTTTTGCCGGTTAGGCTGGTTGGTTTTCGTGAGTGCGCCCATGATGTGGTTCAGCGCGACCAGCCACGGAACCATCAGAGAGAACAAGAACCTGGCGCTCAGCAATCGGATTGATGTTTTTCCGGGAAAACTTTTCCAGTCCAGGCGAAACGCGAAATAGATTTCCAAAGCCAGCACACACAGGAGAGGGATGACGGTACGGGGCAAAAGGGCAACTGCAACGACCTCGGCAACGCAGCGCGCAAGATTTCGGAACAGACGCCCGCGCCTGATATCCATCACCCCGTCGAGGGTGGCGTAACGCCCAAGATCTCTGAGCGCGGTCTTCAGGCTATGACGCGGTCTATAGCGGGCCTTGGCGCGTTCTGGAAAGGCTGGCTCTACTATTGTGCGGACGTTTTGATCGAAGAGACTGTCCTCCGTGAGGCTGGTCTCGGGAAAACCGCCAACCCGCCGCCATAACTCTTTCCGAAACGCCATGGAGCGAGCGGTGCATGACTTCGTCGCTTGGTTTGGGTCGAGCTTAATTCCAAAAAACGGCGCTGAGGCGATATCCCACGTTGTGGGCCCATCAGCATCCAGGCAAGATCCACCGAGCGCATACTCGGCCTGCCCGTTACGAATAGGTTCTGTAAGCCTCGCCAGCCAGTCGGGGTCGTACACACAACCGGCATCCGCACAGGCAATCACCTCCGAAGACGCGGCCGCGATGGCAACATTTCTTCCGCGGGCGATCGGCCCCGGCGACTCTTTCAAGTTGCAACTCGGGTCGCTGATAGCTTTCAAACTTGGGTACGCCGAGGCATCAGCCCGCAAACGCTCCCATGTGCCGTCGGTAGATCCGCCATCGACAATAATGATTTCCGCAGGCTCGAGGGTCTGGTGGGCGAGACTCGACAGGAGTCCGTCGATGTCTTCCGCCTCGTTCAGAACCGTCGCAATTACGCTAACCGATGACATTCTCAGCTTAATTTCGCCTTCGCTCCATTCGTCCAGACCGCTTAAGACAAGTATATCCGTGGCACGAGCTCGACCGCCCGTGGATCCACCTCCCAGACCTCAATACAGATTGAATTTCAGAAGTTCAGGATTCGTCTTTCGCAGAGGAACCTGCTTTGGTCAGCTCCCACACCTTGGCGTATTTGTTCGACACGTACACCGCGTGGTAAAGGTGCAGCAAGAGGCCTTCACGGCCATCGAGGAATCCGAGGCGAAAAAAGTAGTTGTAAATGAATGTCGTCATTGGCCGTAAGACAATGTCGATGAAGCTGAAGCCGTGGTAGCCGTTTGCCACTGCTCCTTTCGCGCCTGCCGAGGAGTAACTGTTCATGTGCGCCATGTAAGTGGAGAGAGTGGGATACGCATCGTGGACCATGGCGTTCTTGAGGCGTCCAGTCCTCTGGTCGAATTCCGGTTTCAAGTCGATGCGCGGATGCGGCTCAGCGCCCGTCATAAATCCGCGACCACGGCGAAAGAGCCGCAACTTGGGATCAGGATAAAACCCTCCGAACCGCGTCCACTTACCAAGGAAAAGGTTCTTGCGCGGTATCCAATACCCGTTTAGCGCGTCGGGCTGCCCAATGACGTTCCGAATTTCCTCCGCCAGTCCCGGCGTAACTACCTCGTCGGCATCGAGCGACAAGATCCAGTCCTGGGTGCAGTTCTCGAAGGCGAACGTTTTCTGCAGAGAAAATCCTGGCCACGCTTTCAGCAAGACCTTGGCGCCGTGTTCACGCGCGATCTCACACGTTCGATCCGTCGACCCCGAGTCCACCAGAACAATCTCATCGGCCCAACGCACGCTTTCCAAGGTTTGGCCGATAATGGCCTCTTCGTTCATGGCGACAATGGCGACCGACAGACCCATAGATGGAAAGCGCTCAGTCAAGTCCAAGGCGATCTGATGCGATTGGCTCGGAATTCTCGTTTTGGACTGCCGAGTATACAGTATTCATGCTTGGACTTTCGATGGAGCCTCCTCTCTCATGGGGCCGTCGACCGGTGAATCACCAGTAGAAATTAAGCGTAAAGGGTACTCATGAGAATTCTGGTTACGGGCGGCGCCGGTTACGTTGGCAGCCACGCCATTCGCTCGTTGGCGCGACACGGGCATCAGGTCACCGTGTATGACAATCTGTCCACCGGCCACAACTGTCTTGCCGACGGCTTCAAACTCATTGTTGCAGACCTCGACGACTCGCCTCAGCTTTCACGCGCGCTCTCCAGCGTAGACCTGGTAATGCATTTCGCTGCAAGCGCCTATGTCGGGGAGTCAGTGGAACATCCGCGGAAATATTTTCGCAACAACGTAGAGAATGGCTTGGCATTGCTCAACGCAGCGATGGACGCGGGAGTCCGCTACTTTGTCTTCTCTTCCTCGTGCGCGGTGTACGGCATACCCGACAAAGTGCCCATCACCGAAGACACTCGCTGCCAGCCCGTCAACCCGTATGGCGAAACGAAGCTATTTTTTGAGCGCATCCTCGAGGCCTATAGCCGCGCCTATGGCTTGCGAGCGGTTGCTCTTCGATATTTCAATGCTGCCGGAGCGGACCAAAGCGGCGAAATCGGTGAACTGCACAATCCCGAAACGCACTTGATACCTCTGGCTCTGGAGGCTGCCGCCGGATTGCGGCCGTATCTTGAAGTGTTCGGCAACGACTATCCTACCTTCGACGGCACCTGCATCCGAGACTATATCCACGTAACCGACCTTGCCGACGCGCACGCCATGGCCGTCGATTTCCTCCAAGGCCAGTCTGGATGTGCTTTCCATGCATTGAATCTCGGCAGCGGAGGTGGTCATTCGGTTCAGGAGATTGTGTCCACCGTCGAGAAAATCACCGGCCATTCCGTCCCTCTCCGAATGATGGCGCGCCGTTCCGGCGACCCGCCAAGTCTGGTCGCCGATCCCAGCCGGGCCCAGCAACTTCTTGGCTGGAGAGCCAATCTCTCGCTCGACGATACCGTCGCCTCGGCGTGGAAATGGCTCAACAGCAGCAAACGTCAGCAAGCCAGTGCGGCGGACAACGTGCCAGCCACCACCTTGACCCAGAACGTAAAGTCAGTTCCATAGAGAAAGCCGCGCGGGCCGATTCGAGGCGGCAAACAATTTCATAACCCTTCATCCCGGTTCCCCGTCTAACCTGCGACAGGAGGCAATTATGTTCGATCCTCGTTATAAACACGCATCGTTGTGGAGCAACGATTCCAGTATCTTTGCTGGCGCTGCTATTGACCGCCCCGTCCTATGCCCAGGTTACTCAAGATTTCCATCGTACCGTCCCTCTCTCGGCCACTGGTCGGGTTTCGCTGGACAATGTCAACGGCAATGTCGAGATCACCGGCTGGGACCGGAATGAAGTGCAAATTGATGCGGCGAAAACCGCGCGAGATCAGCAGAAGCTGGACGAGGCTCGGATTGACGTCAACGCGTCGAGCGATTCGGTGGAAATTAAGACTCATTATCCCGAGGGCCACACTAACAACAATCCTGCCTCGGTGCGGTACCAATTGCATGTGCCCCAGAATGCGCGACTAGATCGCATCAACTTGGTAAACGGCTCGCTAACTGTCCAGAAGGTCAGCGGCGAAGTCCGCGCAAACCTGATCAATGGCAAGTTGCGAGTTGACGACCTAGCCGGACGTGCCGAGTTGTCCACCGTCAATGGCGGAATCGAAGCAACCTATGCTTCCTTGGATAGTGTGCGTGAAATCAAACTCAAGTCGGTGAATGGAGCTATCGAACTGCGGCTGCCCAACTCGCCGAATGCCGAGGTCAAGGCCAGTACCGTGAGCGGCGGCATCAGATCGGACTTCCCTCTCCAGGTGCAAGGTGGATATGTCGGCAAAAATCTCAATGGCACCCTGGGTAGCGGCGGAACGCAAATCGAAGTGAGCAATGTTAGCGGCAGCATCCACATTGGTCCGGGACGTGCAAGCCTCTAACAAAGCGCACAGACGGTCGACCGCATGCTGACTTACGGCTTGCTCAGGTCTTGCGGGAACGACTTGAATTCCACCTGTCGTGGGTTGGCTTTGTCTTTATTGCTGGCGTCGGCTGCATGCTGCACCAGCGTGCCCTTGATCACGCGATAGTCTTCCTGGCCGGGTTGCTTACCAGGCGTGGTCGCGATCACGCCATTGAACTCATACCAAACTCCGTGCACGGTCTTGGTATTGAACGACAGATGATCGCCCGCCAGGCTGGCCTTGTCGAAGAACTGATCGATGAACTGGCCCTTATCGCTGTCCGTATCCCCAAAGCGCGAAACGTAACCCGACACCTTCCCATCCTCCACGGTGAGCTGCAGGAACTCGCCTTCGCGCAAGAATGTGTACATCCCGGAGGGATCGTCGGCGGGAGCGGTGGCTTTCGCCGTCTGCTGGGTCACCGCGGCGGACATCGGCTGTGCCGCCACAAGGGGTGCCAGCCACGCAATCGCCGCCAACACCAAACATCTTCCAATCATTTTCGCTCCCGTGGTCATCCATCATTGCACGTCACCGCCGGTTGGCGAAAGAACAACTTTCGTGCGGTGGTTATCACCCGTCGCGGTCGCTGTTTTCCGCTATAATCCGATTACTTACTCCACGGTTGAGGATGATGTCAGACGGTACCGCAACCAGGCCCCAGCGAGATCCTTCAGCGAGTGATCCGGCCATCCCGCAGAGCGCAAACGCGGCGCTCGCCGGATCCCCAGTTCTGCTGTTTGAACTGGAGCCGTGGTATCGGGTCTTCTTCCGCAATCTGGGCGACCTTCTCCTGCACCGCCAGCCAGCTCCCGTCGAGGTCACGGCCCAGCCAGTGCCCTTGCGGCCTGGATACTTCATTCGCACCGGCATCGACGCTTACCGTTTTGCCGAGTCGTACGCCGGCCACATTGCCTTTATCGTCGTGGTCTATCTTGCATGCACGCTGCCGCTGTTTAACCGTGCTCCTAAACTCCAGTCGCCATTCCAGAATACGAAGGTCGAGTACTACCCCGTCAGCGAATATCTGCCGCCAATTAACACAGCCAGTGAAGCGCCGGTGAAGCCGCGCAAGGGCGAGCCCAAGTTGGCGAAACAGGAGATCCTTTCTGTTCCTCCAGAGCCCGACAACAATCACCAAACAATCGTTACGCCGCCCAAAGTTAAGCTGGACCATGACGTAAAGCTGCCGAACATCGTCGCTTGGACACCGGTACCCGCAGCCCAGCCAATCGCCGCTTCGGCGCGGTCAGTTTCCCAGTTAAAGGTTCCGCAGTTTGAAACGCAGGTGGTTGCGCCGACCGCTGACATTTCGCAGCTGAAGTCAAAGTTACAGCTGCCCACGCTGCCGCAGCCTTCCGTGGTTGAGCCTCCGTTATCTCCCGATCAGTTGAAGTTGCAAAAAGGGACGCTCAACATGGCGCAAATGCAACCGCAGGTGTTGGCTCCCAAGCTGCCGGTACCCGTGCAGCGCGCCAGCGGAATCGGCGACAACGGCGCGAAGAATGTTCCGCCGCCACCCAACGTGCAGAATCTTCCGTCGCAGGGACAAGGGCAGTTGATCGCCCTGGGACTGGCTCCTGCGGACGTCCGCGGGCCGATCAGCGTACCCAATGGCAATCGCAGCGGAGAGTTTCACGCTTCGCCCAGCGGCAAGCCAGACGCGCCGGGCACGCCGAACGTGGTCGGTACCGGCAACGCCGCCAGTGGTGGCGCAAGCAAGGGTGCAGGAAATGGCCTGCCTCCGGGTATTACCGTTGGGGCTGCTCCGCCGGGGGCTGCGACTTCTGCGGTCGCTGGAACCCCTGCCAAGCCGGCCGCCTCGAATCCCGACGCAGAAGCTCGCAAACGCATGATCGCCGAGGCCATGAAGCCATCGCTGCCCAGCATTCACGACCGGCAGCCTCCAGCGCCACCTCCCACATTGTCAGATGACCCTGACGTCAGCATCGAGAAGCGGGTCTTCGGCGCGAGACGCTATTTTTCGCTCACCATGAATATGCCCAACCTCACCTCGGCCACCGGAAGCTGGATCATTCGCTTCGCCGAATTAAAGGAAACCGCCGACAAAGGTTTGATCACCGCCCCCGTGGCCACAACGAAGGTTGATCCGGCGTATCCGCCAGACGTTCTGCGCGACCACGTGGAAGGCACGGTGACGTTGTATGCGGTGATCCGTACCGACGGAACGGTGGACGATATTAAAGTGCTCGACAGCCTGGACTCCCGCCTCGATGACAACGCGGTGCGCGCGCTCGCGCGCTGGCACTTCCGCCCCGGCACCAAGAATGGAGAGCCCGTCGCGCTGGAAGCGGTGGTGCAGATTCCGTTCCGCATGCGGCATTTGCAGTAGGAAGCAATTAGCAACTGGCATTTAGCAATTAGCTTTTAGCCCTTAGTCGACGCGGCATAGTCCCAAAAAACCGAATTTGCCTAGGGTATTAGTGGTCCCAACGAGTGGACGTATACCTGCCGACTTGGTCGAACCACTCGGACTCGCTTCGTTCGCGCCACTACCTTCACCTGAGAATGGAGTCTTAGCCTGATCCATGGGCGGAGCCTTCACAAAAGCCGAGGCGGGCAATCCGCCCAGAGTCTCCGCATCATGGGCTTTGAAGGCATACGGCGCAGTCGCCCCTCAGCTCGTGGGGCCCCTCCAAGCGGCTACTACAGTCTCGGGTCTCCACGGGCTGTGCATCCCTGAAAGGCCGAGACATGGCAGACACTAGACCACCTCCGAGCTTTGAACACATCCCTGACTCGCGAAGGCCAATTGTTATCGAATCTTATTGCTGCATCTGCGGCGTGTTTGTCGGCGCAAGTCCCGATCCTTACCTGCTGCTAAGGGCAGAGCTTTCTCACATCTGTTCGGAGTGGCTGAAGGTTTTCTAGACGCCATCTCACAAATCGGTTTTGAAGGGGCACGGCTTCAGCCGTGTCGTAAACGGCCCGGTAAAGACCGGGCTTCAGCCCCTGAGGCCCACGCTTTGGGCCGCGCCGGCATTTATGACATGGGATGGCCTCTAGTTGATGAACTCAAACTGCAATACACAGAACCCTGATCTTAGCTCGCATAAGCCTTGCTCACCCTGAGCTACAGGTACGCGATAACACCGTACAGCGCGGCATTGGTCAATGGCCACAGATACCACCACGGTGGATGAGCTGTCGCTGAGCAATAGAACTGAGCACTGCAAAATAAATCGGAGGAACTCGATGGGTTGAGTTCCTCCACTCCTGTCTCTGGCATTGCTACTTTTTATCGATGAGCGACTCTAACCTCGACAGCCGCTGTTGCAAGTCGGCAATTTGTTGTCCCTGACTTTGAATCTGCTCCTGCTGAGTCTTGATTACGTCTTGCTGCGTTGCGACTACCGTGTGCTGCTTCTGCAATTCATTCAGCAGCATGGGCGCGAGGTACTGATACTTCACCGTGTAGGGTGCGCCGTCTCTGTCGTAGGCCACCAAGTCGGGATAAACCTTGGCCACTTCCTCGGCAATCAGGCCGTATTGCAGGGTGTGCGAGCCGTCGTCGTATTGCGGCTTGTAGAAGAACGTGACCGGGCGCAACTGGAACAGACGACTGCTGCCGTCGCCCATGTCGGCGATTTGCTCTTTGAAACGGCGGGAAGAGGTTTGTGTTCCGAGCTGTCCGAAGGCGTTAATGTACACGGGGACGCCGCCCGAGGTTGCAACGTTGTAGACGCCGGCCAGGTAGGTAGCCACTATCTGGTTGTTGCCTGTCACTTGTCCGATACGGAGTGTGGCATTCTCGTCGTTGGGTGGGTTTCCACTCCCGATGTAAACGTTGTTCTTGCCTGCCACGTTGTAAAGACCGGTGTTCCAGCCAATGAAGATATTGTTCCAACCTGTGGTGTTGGCTGAGCCAGCACCATCGCCCAAGAAGGTATTGCCGTATCCAGAGGTAATATGCTCGCCTGTTACAAACCCAAGGAAGGTGTTGAAATCTCCAACACTGCTCAGGATAGGACGGCCCATAATCTGGTAGTCGGTCTCGCTATTGACGGCATTGGCTATGAGTGTTCCACCAAGAGTCCCAGCGCCGTCGATGTTGAAGCTGGCGCTGCTTTGTTGTGAAGTTCCGTTCTGTATGTAGTTGGACGAACCCGCTGGGAGCTGTGACGGGCTCAGCATCCCGCTGATCATGGAAAAGCTGTAGTCCCCAGTCACTGGCACCACGGCGCCGGTACGACCGTTCCATGAGGTAACTCCTGACCCTCCCGATGAACTCGTACCAAGCTGTCCGTTGGCGTTGACAACCACGGGCAAGGCTCCGCTGGGCGAGTTGCCGTAAATGCCCGGGATATAGGCGGCGTTAATTCCGCATGCGGGTTGAGTACCGCAGACAGAGGGATTGGTCGTGTAGGGAAATCCGATGCGAAGTGTATAGGACTCGCTTGCGCTGGGCCCTCCGTTGGTTAGGTAGATATCGCTCGATCCGGTGGTGACGTTGTAGCCGGCCGCGTCGCCGAGAAATAGGTTGCTGCTGCCGGTAGTATTGTTGAAGCCCGCTAAATAACCTAGAGACGTATTAGCGGAGCCCGTCGTGGTGAACTCGCCAGCGTATGGACCTACAGCTGTATTGGTCATTCCCGTAGTGTTATAGAATCCCGCGTCAACGCCGACGAAGAGGTTGTCGGAACCGGTGGTGCTAGAGAATCCCGTATTTTGTCCCAGGAAGGTATTGCGCATGCCGGAAGTGTTATTGACACCGGCGTTTTCTCCGAGGAAGGTGTTGCGAATGCCCGTTGTGGTGCTGGCCCCAGCTTGAAAGCCAAGAAAGCTGTTGTCGTAGCCGGTGGTATTGCTAGTGCCGGCGACCGCGCCTGTAAATGTATTGCGCTGGCCCTGCCCAGCCACGTTGCTAGTACCCGCACCCTGGCCGAGGAATAGGTTGCTGTCAGCAGCGGCGCCAATACCCAGTACGCTGCTTCCGCCAATCCGGTAAGTGCCCGAGACGGAGTTCACGTTGCCGCTACCGTCCACGCTGAACTTCTCCGCTCCATTGTTCTGTCCGCTCAGGATCTTTCCGCCCGCTACGTTGTTGTAAACCGCCGCCGTCCCTGACGGGCTGGCGACCGATGAGAACACCCCAACGGTAGGACCGGAGGTGGCGGTCGCCGTACCCCACAGGCCAACCCCGGAGGTGCTGTTAGCAGCCCCTTCCATGCCGATGGTCGAGCCGGTCGCCGAGTTCGCGTAGCCGAAAATGCCTCGGCCTCCCGTACCGGTGGCCACGCCTTTGATGGCAAAGGCGGTCCCGGTGGCTGCGGTTGCGGTGCCCAGAATCGCGTTCGAAGCCGCGGAAGCACTCACGCCTGCCCCTGTCCCGCTCTGCGTTACTTTCACAATCTGGTCAGTGGTCAAGCCGCTGAAGTTGGTCGGACCCTGAAGAATGGCCAGCCTGGAAGCCGATTTGTTATTACCATTTCCCGCTGTCGCTTGCATTGAGCCAGAGCCAGAACTAGCGTCGACACCAGCCGCGGAATTGGTTGCGCTCAGGTCTTTCGCCAGCACGAAATCAGAAATACTCTTGCCCGCCAGCGTTTCTGCCTCATGCGCTTTGAAGGCGTACGGCACACTCACCAGCAGCACCCGCGACTGCTCAGCTTGCCCTTGCACCTGCACGCCTAACCAGCGCTGCTCTTCTTGGGAGAACAGGTCACTCGGTAATCCCGTCGCGGTCGTGCTTCCCAACAGCACGCTGTACTGACCGCTCGCGTCGGAGGTGACGTTTTGCGTCTCCATCCAAACCGGTGCACCGCCATCCTGCTGCTTGTAAATGGAAAAGGTCACGCCAACAGTCGTGGAGGAAGAAAGGGCAACGCCCTGCGCATCCTTCAAGACCCCGCCGTAGCGGATGAGATTAGGAACCGACCTAGTGGATGTTTGTTGAGCTGAGCAAATGGAGGCAACCAACAACATGGACACAGCAATAGCGAGGCTGGTGCTGAAGCGGCGCATGGAAGCTCCTTGTGACGAAGTGAAATGGCTGCTGCGCCTTGGCTCACAAAAGACAAGAGTGGCAATGCTGCGCCGCGAAGAGCCAAGGACGAAGAGCGCGGCGCTAAGTTCAGTGGGCCCGGGGAAAGGCTACCTTACTCCTGCTGGTCCGCGAAACCATCAGCGGATACCATGCAGAAGCTCCCTGCCTGGCAACTGCATGTTCGTCCAGCCCTCGAAACGGATTACGAGGCTTGGTACGCAAAGAGTCGATACGGAGACAACATTTGTTCGGCTAAATGGCGCGATGATGAGGGCAGTTTGGCAAGATGTCAAGAACTTTCTGGTGGAGGTTTGGTAACAGTTGGAGGCGGAGGTGGGGAGTTCTCCAACTAACCTGCCGCCGTTCTGCAAACTTCAACATCATCCGCGAGGCTGCGGGTTGGCTTTATGCCACTCCCAGGCCGAGCGTACGATGCTCTCGATCTCCGAATGCTGCGGACTCCATCCCAGCACTTGGCGAATCTTTTCCGAGCTGGCGACCAGCACGGCCGGATCACCGGCGCGTCTGGGCGATTCAACTACTGTGATCTCGCGTCCCGTAATCTTTCGCGCCACTTCAATAATTTCTCGCACACTGAAGCCGCTGCCGCTCCCCAGATTGCAAATCAAGCGTGAGTATCGCTCCAGTCCATCGAGCGCCAGTAGGTGGGCGGTTGCTAAATCATCAATGTGGATGTAGTCGCGGATGCAGGTTCCATCCTTGGTCGGGTAGTCCGTACCATAGATCGCAATCGACGGCCGCTGCCCCAGTGCCACCTGCAGCACCAGCGGGATGAGGTGGGTCTCGGGGCTGTGAGCTTCTCCGCGCTCAGCCGTAGCCCCCGCCGCGTTGAAATAACGCAAGCTGGCGTAGCGCAATCCATGCGCCTTGTGAAACCAGCTCAGCATGCGTTCTACCATCAGCTTCGATTCACCGTAGGCATTGGTGGGATCGAGCGGATCGTCCTCCATAATCGGAATGCGTCGTGGCTCTCCATAAACCGCAGCGGTTGAAGAGAACACAAACCGCGGCACCTGATACCTTAGGACCGCTTGCAGCAGGCTCAGGGTTTTGGCAGAGTTGTTTTCGAAGTATCTTTCCGGCTGATGCATCGACTCGCCGGCTTCAATGAAGGCAGCGAAGTGCATCACGGCATTGAAGTGTCCGGTCCGGAAGACGTGGTCGACGCTCTCCTGATCGCCGGTATCCGCCTGCACAAACTCTGCCCTCGACGGAACCGCCTGTCGCCTGCCTTTGCTCAGGTTATCCAGTACGGTGACCGCGTGTCCCACTCGCAGTAAGCGGTCGGCGACCACGCTTCCGATGTATCCCGCACCGCCGGTAACCAGAACCCGCATTCGCCCGCGCCTCCTGAGGACAGATCTACACAATTTGATTTTGATTTTACTGCCTGGTGTGAAGCCGACTCAGAGTGCAGAGAATTACCGCGAGAGCACACCTCCGGCTATGCATGCGCAGCGGGAAGCTGGCCGGAATCGCCGGCAAAAAAAGGCGGAGCCCACTTGGCTCCGCCACTGAAGAACTAGCCTAGGCTAGCGAGAGAAGCGACGACGAATAGCGCCTGCTGCAATCAACAGTCCGGAACCGAATGTGATCATCGTTCCTGGCTCGGGAGTTGTGCCTCCTCCCTGGTTGTAGGTGATGCCGTCGATCAGGAACCAGCGCCCTGAGCAAGTACCGCAGTCGTTGGTGAATACCAGCGACGTGACGGTATGACCGAAATTGGCGCTTATGAAGTCAAAGCTAGTTGAAGACAGATTTGCAACCACTGTCCCCTCTAGCGTGGCCCCGCTAAACCCCTGGATCTCAAGGGTCGTCGAAGAGAAGCTCTGGAACTGATTGAACTCCGCCCACGTGCTGGCGTAAACACCATTAAAAGTGAACGGCACAGAGCTGCTAATTGTGACCGGGGAATCGCCAAATGCGTTGTACGCGAAGGCACCCGACGGCGCGCCGTACGTATTCGCGTAGCTCGAGTCATAGGGGACGTTGCCGTAAGCGTACCAGGCTCCGCCGTAGGTGAAGGTGGGGTCGCCGTAGCCGTCGGGAACCTGGTTCCCGGCGCAGGTGTCACCGCAGAGGGCGGTGCCGCCGAAGTTGATTACAGACGCTTGTGTTAAAACAGGCAGCGCAATTACCACTAGAAGCGCCGCAAGCCAGAATTTCCGCATGGTAGGTCTCCTCCAAGGCAGACTGAAGTTGGACATCCATGCCTACAACGGCACGCGGCATACCATCGTGGAACGCGGGTATGTCAACTGTTTGCAACAAATTCGTGCTGTTCATTGTCACAATCTGCGCAAACCCTTGCATCTCGCAGGAAACGCTTTTCTCCTTTCGCATGTAGATCGTCCGGCTGCACGTTACCGTCGTCCCCCAAATCCAGCATTTGGACACTACATGTCCATTTATTGGACAAGTACTCTGCCAGCGATGCCTCACCACTTAGCAACCTACTGATACTACTAACCTTGGTTCCCGACTTTCTCGCAGAGACGTGTGGCAAGAAGATTGCACACTTACGCCTAGCACATAAGCACTAGGTTAGTTAGCACTCTAGTGCCCAAATGCTGACTGAGAATCACGCTTCGCATGACTCCTCGTATGGGACTGAAAATGGCGGAGCCATGCTCCTCCTTACTCTAAACGAAAGTACCTAAACCGATGGAAGACACACGATGCTGGCTGGCCGCTTATACGCGTTCTCGTCACGAGAGCCACGTGGCTAGCCAGCTGTCGTGCAAGGGTCTCGAGTCCCTCCTGCCGACTTATGTCAAACTGAGCCGTTGGTCCGACAGAGTCCGGCGCGCTCAAGCTCCACTCTTCCCCGGCTATGTTTTCGTGCACGTCTCGGACGCCGAACGTGTTCCGGTGCTGCAGACAGTCGGCGTCGTGAACCTCGTCTCCGTTGGCGGCAAAGCTGCGCGTATGCAAGAGGACGAAATCGAGAGATTGCGAGCCTGCATCGCACGACCTAACGATGTTGAGCCGCACCCGTATCTAAAACTTGGACACCGCGTGCGCGTCAAGCATGGGCCGTTCGCCGGATGCGAAGGCGTTCTGGTGCAGAAACAGAACGCTGCCCGGCTCGTAATCACCGTGGACCAGATCATGAAGTCGGTCGCCATCAATCTCAACGGAGCCGATGTCGAGTCGATCGGTTAGCCTCCCAACAATACATCCTCGTCCCACCCTGCCTTCGCACCTAACTCCAGCAGGTGATTCCAAATGATTCCGCTTGAGGGCTTTCCCGGCAGTTCACCTTGGACACAGGACCTATTTTCTCCAGCGGCCCCGGCTATTGCCAGCGGCGCGGACTTCGCCGAGTCAGAAGTTCGGCTCGAACCTCTTCTCAATGCTGCGGAAAGAGCATTCGACTTCCTGGCGGTCACGTTAGCTGTGTACTGCGCCTATGGTTTGTATCGGGTTTTGGGTGTCGGACAGCAAGCCCAATATCCTGCATCGGCGCTCTTACTTGGCGCAGCAGCGTTCGCCGTGCTCTTCGTAATTTTGCTGGAGCGACACGGTGGTTACCGCACATGCCAAAGCCTGCTTGCCGTGCGTGAGACGGAGCGCATCCTGCGGGTCACTCTGGAAAGCCTACTTCTCACGCTCTTGCTCGTCCACTTTTCTGCCCTGCCTTTGTCTCGACTGGTCATAGCCTTCTCTGCCCTGGCGGTTCCTATCTTCGTCACCCTGACGAAACGGGAAACCTACCACGGCATCCGCATCCTGCGCAGAAAAGGCTACGGGGCAAGACGAGCGGTCATCTTGGGCGCCGGGACTCTTGGAAAACGCGTCTATTCGGCGCTCGTCCGTTCTCCTAAGTTCGGACTCAATCCGGTGGCCGTAGTCGATGACGATCCCCAAAAGCACGGCTTGGAGATCTACGAGTCCTCCTACCAGCACAAGCACCCGGTGAAGGTGCTGGCCGGACCGGTATGTCCGGAGCTGATGCGCGAGTTAAGCGCCTCGGTGTTGGTGATCGCGAAAACTGACCTGGATCGTGAGTCAATGATGTCGACATTGGGGCGATTTTCGGCAGCCGGCGTTAACACCTACTTCGTCCCCAAGGATTTCTCCGAGCCAGGCTACTGGATTGACTATGCCGAACTCGACGGCGTCATGCTGGCCCATCTGTCGCGGGCCCGCACCGGCTTCATTTACGAGCCGGCCAAGCGGATGCTGGATGTCGCGGCTGCCGCAGTGTCTCTGGCAGTGCTCGCGCCGCTACTCTGCGTCATCGCCGTACTGGTGAGACTCACTTCGCCTGGACCGGTATTCTTCCACCAGAATCGCGTCGGAAAAGACGGCCACCTATTTTCCATGTACAAGTTCCGGACAATGTTTCGCGATGCGCCGCGTTATGCCTATTCCCCAAAGCGCGGCGATGATCCGCATATTACTCCGCTTGGCCGCTTTCTTCGTAAAACTAGCCTCGACGAGCTGCCGCAGATCCTGAACGTACTTCTCGGCGACATGTCACTAGTCGGCCCGCGGCCCGAGATGCCCTTTATTGTCGAGCAGTACACTCCCCTGCAGCGTCAACGCTTATCGGTGAAGCCCGGAATCACGGGACTGTGGCAATTGAGCGCAGACCGAGCCTCTCTGATTCACGAAAATATCGAATACGACCTGTACTATGTTCGCAATCGCAGTTTGTTTATTGACTTCGCCATTCTCCTGCACACTCTTCTCTTCGCCGCGCGAGGAGTCTGAATTCCTTCTCCGTTCTTCCTTTTCGTCTGGAGAAAATCATGCGCATTGCGGTTGTTGGCTCGGGCTACGTAGGTCTTGTATCTGCCGTATGTCTTGCTGAAATCGGGCACGAGGTCATCTCCGTGGACTCCGACGCCAAGAAAATTGCTGCCCTGAAACGGGGCGAAGTACCCATCCATGAGTACCTTTTGCCGGAATTGTTACAGCGGCACAACGGTGGCCGCCTCAGTTTCTCTTCATCGGTCAGTTCTTCCGTACGGAAATCTGAAGCCGTATTTATTACCGTCGGTACACCGCAAGCCGAGAGTGGAGAGCCAGACCTTTCCTACGTTGAGTCCGTGGCCTCTGAGATCGCCTCCGCAATAAACGAACCCAAGCTGATCGTGGAGAAGAGCACGGTCCCCGTCTGCACCTGCGAATCCATTCGCAAGGTGCTGGCCATGAATGGCGCGCCGGCCGGACACTTTTATGTAGCTTCGAACCCGGAGTTCCTGCGGGAAGGAACGGCGGTCACCGATTTCCTCTATCCCGACCGCATTGTCATGGGTGTCGACGACGACTTCAGCGCCGCCATGCTGTACAGCATTTACCGTCCGTTGGCGGAAGGCACATACTATCGCAACGAAGATGCAATTCCCTCTCCGGGTCCCAAACCAAATCGGGCGCGGATCATCGTGACCAACGCCAAAAGCGCCGAGCTGATCAAGCATGCCTCCAATGCATTCCTGGCCATGAAGATTTCCTTCATCAACATGGTCGCAAACATCTCCGAGGCCGTCGGCGCCGATATCGATCAGGTGTGCGCCGGAGTTGGCTCTGACCCGCGCATTGGCCCGCAGTTCTTGCATGCCGGTATCGGATATGGTGGCTCCTGCTTCCCAAAGGACGTTTCTGCCTTTCATTCGGTCGCCGTTCAATGCGGGACGGATTCTTCCCTGCTCGACGAAGTTGTGCGGATTAACAACGACCAGCGTCTCCGCTTCGTAAAGAAAGTGCGCACGGCTTTGTGGACGCTGCGAGGCAAGCGGATTGGCGTTCTTGGCCTGGCTTTTAAAGGGGGCACTGACGATATTCGCGAATCGCCCGCGATGGCGATCATCCAGGAACTGCTGAAGGAAGGCGCCAGCATCTGTGCGTACGATCCCGCAGCGATGCCGAAAGCTCAGGAGGTTCTCTCTCCGGCGATCATCGAGTACGCCGAGAACGAATATCTGGCGGCCTCGCGGCGCGATGCGCTCCTCGTGCTTACCGAATGGGAGCAATTTGCCAAGCTCGACCTGCAAAAGCTCCGCAGCGTCATGAAACAACCCATCGTCATTGATGGCCGCAACCTTTTCCCGCCAAGCCAGATGGCGGCCGCTGGCTTCCTGTACTACAGTGTGGGACGCCCCCTGCAGATCACTGAAAACATGCCGTACCTCTGGCACGGAATCCATCTCTCGCCTCAGCCCGTAGCCGTCGCTTTAGCCCCGCGCGCTGGCGTCTTCGCCTGATCGAACTGGAGAGGCCGTTCTCCGCGTGTGAGGAATCTGGCGTTCCGAATTTTTCGCCAACCTCTCCAGCCCTTCAACCCAGCAGAAAACTTGTTGCCCATGTTGACCTCCGACCTTGACTCACAACAAGTCGCTCTGTCTAACAACCCTGGCTATGCCCCGTCCCTCTATGGGCCTGCGGAAGAACAGGTGCTGGCGGAGCTATGGACCATGTTGCGTCGGCGCAAGCTTCTCATTCTCGGATGGTCCGTCGGGTGCCTGCTTTTGGCCGGTTGTTACATCCTGCTAAAGAGCCCTCGCTACGAAGCCACGGCACGGATCGAAGTGAGTCCCGCAGGAACGAATTCGTTGGGACTCGATCAGATGGCCTCACAGAGTATTGAGTCCTTCCGATCCAACCATTCAATTGCAGAGTGCCGTCACGGTTCTGCAGAGCAGCACCATCGCTTTCGCCGTCATGAAGCAGTTGAGGATGGCCGAGAGGACGGACTTTGCTGGCCCTTGGATACAACCTGCGGACAAGTCGTTTTCCGATCTGTCTCCCGAGGTTCGCGATGCTTTGCTGTCGCGCTTTGCCAAGAACCTCGCGGTAGAAGTTGTTCCCAAGACCGACATCATAGCGGTGCGCTTTCGGGCCAAGGATCCGGCACTCGCCGCGGACGTCGTGAACTCGACCGTCGGACGCTATACCGAACGCAATTTTCGCAGTAGCTATGAGTCGGCCACGATGGTATCGAACTGGCTGTCGAAGCAAATGGACGACCTGAAGATCAAGGCCAGCGAGTCGCAGCAGAAGTTGGCCGATCTCCAAAAGGAAAGAGGCCTCATCGGCGTCGACGAGACCGACAACATCGTCACCGAGAAACTCAAGCAGGTGGACGAGCAGCTAACTGCGGCGGAATCCGACCGCATCGTCAAAGAGGCCCGCTACCGCATCGCCGCTTCCGGAAATCCGGAACTGATTGCCTCGACAGTTCCTGAGCCCACTCTCGAAGTGTTGCGCTCGCAGCAGGCGCAGTTGCGAGTTGACTACGCACGCTTAAGTACGAAGTTTGGCGAAGGCTATCCCAAGCTGGCTGAGCTGGGCAATGAAATCGCACAGGTGGACAGCGCAATCCACTCAGAACTGACGAACCTGTCGCAGCGCTACAAGAACGAGTATCTTGCCGCCGCCAACACCGAGGGCATGTTGCACACTAGCTTCGAAAAACAAAAGCAGAAAGCCTTCGACCTGAATGAGGGGGCCGCCCAGTACGCCATTCTGAAACATGAGGTCGAAGCCACTCAGGACCTCTACGAGACCTTGCAACTGAAGTTGAAGCAAGCCGGAATCGTCGCCGGCTTGGCCTCCGCAAACATCGCCGTGGTTGAGCCGGGCCAGCTACCCTCCAGACCAGTTGATCCCCGCCCCGGCCTCGATCTCGCGCTCGGCTTGGGAGTCGGACTTGGCCTGGGGCTCCTGACCGCGATTGGCCTCGAAGCCTTGGACACCACGATCCGAAGCAGCCAGGAAGCGGAAAATTCCAGCGCCCTACCCGTGCTTGCGGTAATTCCACTCATTCGCAATAGTAACGTCGGCACCGAGTTCAAGAAGTTGTCCGGCGACAAATACGCCGACCAGCTTCGCTTGATCGCCTCCACAAGTCCGCACTCGCAAGCAGCAGAAACTTATCGCACGCTGCGCACTTCTTTGTTGCTCTCGGCGGCCGGAAATCCCCCTCAGGTATTGGCCATCACCAGTTCAATGCCGGCGGAAGGCAAGACCCTGACCGCCATTAACTGTGCCACCGTGCTGGCGCAGCAAGGGGCGAAGGTGTTGCTGGTAGACACCGATCTTCGTCAGCCTTCCTTACATCAGGCTTTCAATATTCCGATGGGCCCGGGATTGAGCGCCATCCTCGACGGCACATGCCTGGAGGAGCAAGCCATCGCTCGCCTGGAACAGATGCCTTGCCTTACGGTGCTGCCTTCAGGAACGCTGCCACCGTACCCTGCGGAAATACTTGCCTCGAAGAAAATGACGGGCCTGATTCAGCGATGGCGCGGCGAGTACGACCACATTGTCCTGGATACACCGCCGGTGTCGATGTTCACCGACGCTGTCGTGCTGGGCACTCGCGCTGATGCAGCCGTATTGGTCGTTCGTTCCGGTGCGACCAGCAGTTATGCTCTTTGCCACACCCGCGACCTATTACACCGCGCCAATGTAAACATCGCCGGTCTGGTGCTCAATGGAGTCGATCTGCGCTATGAAAACGGCTATTACCGTTCCTACGGCTCCGGTGGCAAAGCAAAGAGGGGCGCCATCCATTGACCAATCGGCTAGACATGATGGGCAAGAACCTGATTGGACTCTTTTTGAAGGGGCGCACTTTTAGGTGCGCCGTTGTCGGGCCTTTATTCTCATTCTGCGGGGCTTTAGCCCCGAGGAATCTGCGCTTCTTTTCGTCGCGCAGACTTTTGCCGCAGCCAGGGCCTTTCCTGGCGTCGGTTGCGGTCGCAACCCTGAACTGCATCGCGCTCCTCGCCTTTTCTTTCGGCATCTCTGCCGTATTGCTCGCGCAGAACCGCCCGGCCGCAGCCACCCTTTCGCAATCCCCCATCGCCGCGCCTCGACAGACCCCCATCTCCTCTCCGCAAGAACAACGGAGTTCAGGCCAGGCCTCCGACGCCGCAACAGCGCTGCTTCTCGGTGCAGGCGACCTGCTCGACGTTCGCGTCTTCGACACACCGGAGCTATCGGGGAAGTTCCGCGTGGACAATCTTGGCCAAATCACTCTGCCGGTGGGCGGAACGATCAAGGTATTGGGGCTCACCGCCGAACAGGTTCAGGTCTCCATCGAAGACCGGCTTCGTCAGCAGGACATTCTGCATCACCCGCACGTTGAGGTGTTCGTGCTCGAGTATGCCACTCAGGGCGTTACCGTGATGGGTGAAGTGAAGCTTCCCGGCGTCTATCCTCTGCTGGGCAAGCACACGGTCCTCGACTTCATATCGCTCGCCGGCGGGGTTACGTCCTCTGCGTCAAAAACGGTGATCCTTACCCACCAGCATGCTTCGGGACAGGTTGTCACCTTCGACCTCAGTAGTTCAGTACAGACGGAGCAACAAGACTTCGAGGTCGAACCCGGCGATCGCATCGTAGTCACCCGCGCAGGTGTGGTCTATGTTATTGGTGACGTGGGTAGGCCCGGCGGTTATCTCATCGAGAACAAGGACACCGTCACCGTGCTGCAGGCTCTGGCCCTGGCCCAGGGTTTGAACAAGACAGCCAAGCTGGATGCGCGACTCATTCGCAATTCACCCAGCGGACGCATTGAATCCGATTTGCCGTTGAAGAAAATCCTGGCTAACCAGGCGACCGACCCCGGACTTCAGGATGGCGACATTCTGTTCGTTCCTGTCAGCGGCACTAAAGAGTGGGCCGACAAAGGCGTAACTTCCATCCTCCAAATGGCGGTGGGTGTCGTGATCTACGGAAGGCTTTGAGTGCATAGCACTTTCAAGAACCAGCCAGGCCTCTGGGTCGCAGTCTTCGGCCCCGACGGGGCTGGCAAATCCGCCGCCATTCAGCAGTTAACGCAAGAGCCCTCAATCTTTCGCAACAGCAAGCGCTTCCACTTCCGTCCCATGTTCACGCGGTCATGGCAAGATTCGCCTCCGGTCCTTGATCCACACGGAGAACCGCCGCGGGGATTTCTTTTCTCCAGCTTGAAGCTTCTTTATTGGCTGGCGGATTACTGGTATGGGTATCTGGCCGTCATTCGCCCCGCTCACCATACCTCAACCTTAGTCGTCTTCGACCGTTACTGTTACGACGTCCTGGTCGATCCGGAGCGCTATCGCTTGCCCGCCTCAACCCTCCGATTAGCTCAGTTCGTTGCCTGGCTGGTCCCTTCGCCTGATCTCTGCATTCTGCTGGATGTTCCTGCTGAGATCCTGCAACAGAGAAAGCCTGAAGTCACTGGCGCGGAATCGCAGCGCCAAAGATTGGCTTACCTGCAGATGTTTCAGTCGATGCCCAATGCCTTCGTCATTGATGCCGCCCGCCCACTCGACGAGGTCACTCAGCAGATGAAGTCTGCGATCTTCGATGTACTGGTAAATCGCGTAAATGATCGAACCGAGGTTTCGTTAATTGCTCGCGCCTGATCTAGCTCAGCAGGTATTCGCGCCGCTCCCGCGTTCTTCGCCGTCCGGCGACACGAGCCAAGACTTTTTCGTCCTGTCCCGAAACGGCCAGCCTCGATGGCTTCTTCCCGCGCGGCAGCGAAAGCTCGATTCCGTCCTGGCAAGCTGGTCGCCCTATCGCCTGGATTCACGGCTGAAGTGGCATGCGGTGTGTGCGGCTAATCGAATCGGATGCTTGTCGCTACTTCCCGGCGTGACCGTCTCAACTATTTGTGGCCTTGATCAAATCGACTGGACTTCGCTGGGATGGAACATCGACGCCGCCCCGGTTCCAGCCGTCTACTTGGGAACTCCCGGTCCAGCGCGCAAAGCCGTGATTCACTTGCTTGACTCCGCCTCCGGCGTTTGCCATGTGATCCTCAAGGTTCCGATAAACGACGGCGCCCGCGCAGCAATCCTCCGCGAAGGCGACGTTCTGATAAGCCTGGATTCAGAGGGCTGTACCTTATCCCAGCGCCTGCTCTCGGTCGATCGCGATCGAGGCATATCGGCTCAAACATTCCTCTCGGGAGCGGCCGGTACTCGTCGACTCCGGCCGAAATATCTGCGCTTACTCCGTGCACTCCGGCTGCCGGGCGAGACGACCTCGATCGCCGAACACGCCGCTTCGCTGCAGGAACAGCTCCTGTGGTCAGCGACTTCTGACCGCGATCTTGTCACCATCAACGCAGCTCTCTCCCATCTGTGCGATGCCCACCCGTTGGCCGCCTTCTGGACCCATGGCGACTTTGCTCCCTGGAACATCAAGCACAGCCCCGAAGGCCCCGCTCTGTTGGATTGGGAGGATGCGTGACAGCGGCGGATTGCCGCTGCAAGACGCATTTCACTTCCTGCATATCCAGGACTACCTCTTTCGCCAGCGCCCAGCTTCTCACGCCGAGAAGCTAATTCCCTTCGCCCACGAACTCGGCGTCAGTCCCACTCAGTGCCGCACACTTGAGATTGCATATCTCGCTCACTCCTATCTGCAACGTCTAACTCAACCGCAGCAGCGTCATTCTGATTTTCTGCTGGAGACTCTTCGAGTTGCCTTACGAGAACACCAGCACGCACCGCCCAAATTCAGTTTCGGCCACGGCCAACCGACGTCCCCGCCGGAGTCTTCTACCGCATTACACATACGCTCAGACCTTTTTTCCGCAGTGATCGCCGAATTCAACCTAGCGGAATTACCGTACTGCATCCTCAGCGGCTATGAAGAATATCCCGGCCGAATTCCGTCGGATATTGACCTAATGGTCCTTCCCGCGGACATGCCTCGCGTGTCTATTCTGCTGACCCAAGCTGCGGCCCGCTGCGGTGCCCAGTTAATACAGGCGATTCAGCATGAAAGCAGCGCATTCTACTTCGTGTTGGCCAAAGATGGCGACCGTCAGCTCGGCTTTCTTAACCCGGACTGCTGCAGCGATTACCGCAGAGCGAGGTCGCCTCTGGTTGCGAGCTAATGCAATTTTGCAGGGCCGCAGGTCATTTAAGAACTTCTATGTGCCCTCGGTTCCTGATGAATTCATCTACTACTTGATCAAGAAGGTCCTGAAGCAATCAATCGACGCAAGCCAAATGCGACGGTTGCACGGACTGTATCAACGCGCCCCGCAAGACTGCCACACATGGCTGCATAGATTTTGGTCAGCGCAGACTGTTAATGCCCTCGAACGAGCGCTGGTCGAAGAAGACCTGCCCTGGTTTGCATCAAATCGCGCCCTCCTGCTTTCAGAGCTCGAGGCGTCACGTCCGGGGGAGCCGATTCTTGACCGTGCCATTTCCACATTACGAAGACTCACCGAATCCCTGAAGCGTGTCCTGCAACCAACCGGCATGTGTGTGATCGTCTCGGCCGAAAATAAACTTCAGGGCGAGAGCATTGCCACCGCACTGCAATATTCTCTTGAGCCGGCTTTTCGCTGGACAAGCGCCGTGCGCGTTACTCCTGCCCAATCGCTCCGCGACCTCAGCAGCAAAGAACACGAGCCCCGTTATGCGCGATTTCTATCGGCCTTGCAGTTGTGCCGGATCGCCATCAAAATCCGTATCGCCCGCATTCGGTCAACCCTGGCAATCTGCACCATCGATCAACGCGACCTCGCACCCGGCGGAAGACATTGGCTCTCGTCAATGTTCATGCGCCTAGTGTTCCGGCCAGATCTCACTCTGGTGCTGACCTCCTTCAGTCATCCGGTGATCTCCAACGCTGTATCTGACCAGAGCCATACCAAGGCGCGGCTGCGGGGCCGTAACCCCGTCCTTCATCTCAATCAAGCTTTGTCAACAGAGGAAAATGTTTACCAGGCAAGCAGGGTGATTCTCCAGTGGCTGTCCACTCGGCAGGTGCGGCGGCTGAACCCTGATAAGGGGCCTCTTACTCCTTCTGAGGCCCCATTTTCCTCGGACCGTTCCGAGCTCTCGAATCTTCCGTGTCTGGAGGGCGATTAGTGGCCCGCATCCTGCTCTCGGCCTACGCTTGCGAGCCCGGTCGAGGCTCAGAGCCCGCCTTGGGTTGGGGTTGGGCAACCGAACTGGCACGATCTGGCCACCAAGTTTGGGTCCTCACTCGTGCAGATAATCGTCCTGCCATTGAGCGCGATGCGCTCGCAGTAAATCCTAATCTCAACTTCGTGTACTTCGACCTGCCGGCATTCGCGCAGAGGTGGCGCAAGGGCTTTGGCAAGATCGTGTATTACGTGTTGTGGCAGTGGTGTGTCGTTCGCCACATTCGCAGGCTCTTCCCCGCTCTGCCTTTCGACGTGGTGCAGCATGTCACCTACGCCAGCGGGCGATACCCCAGTTTTATGGCATCACTCGGCATTCCTTTTTACTTTGGCCCGGTTTCCGGCGGCGAGACGGTCCCCCTTCGCATACGTTCGGCCTTTTCTGTCACCCAACGCTGTCGTGAACGCCTCCGAGATTTGTCGAACTTCGTCGTGCCACTCGATCCGGTAATGCGCTGGGTTTTCAGGCGAGCCGAGAAGTTATTCGTGACACGCGACACGGCCTCGCTGGTGTCATCGCGCTGGCGTCACAAATGTCGCACAGAGTTAGCCATCGGCCTCACCCGCGACTACCTGAACAAAATTGATATCCCGGAGGCACGAAGTAGAAACGGTTTTCGCCTTCTCTACGTGGGCCGATTGCTGGAATGGAAGGGCCTCGACCTCGCGCTTCATGCGGTCACCCAGCTTAAAGAATCGCATCCCGGAATTCGGTTCACCATCGTCGGCGATGGTCCGGCGAGAAAACGATTGCAAAAATTGGCGGAAGAGCTGGAACTCTCCGAAGTCGTCGAATGGTTCCGTTGGGTGCCGTACAACAACGTTTGCGACTACTTTCGCGCCGCGGACCTGTTTTTGTTCCCCAGCCTTCGAGATTCCGGCGGCATGGCGGTTCTGGAGGCCATGGCATACGGGCTGCCGGTGGTATGTACCGATCTCGGCGGGCCGGGTGTCATCGTCAATCAATGCTGTGGACGTATTGTATCCACCGCGTATAGAACCCGCGACCAAATCGCAAACGGCCTAAGTGAAGCTGTTCAAGAGATTGTCGCCACCCCGGCGTTGCATGATTCGCTGTCAACTGGTGCCCGGGCCCGGGCACGACAATTCACATTCGAGGGTCTCGTCGCTTCCCTGCATCCACCCGCACTAGTGTCCAACGTCAGCCCAATCGCATGAGCACAGCTTTTTGTCTGGCGACCCCAAATCGCCAAAGCGATTATCTTGCGTCGATCAGTTTTTACCGGCCTCGACAGTGGCCCGTAAATTTCTGCCGTGGACTGCTCTTTTGCTTATTGTTTTCCGTTATCCTCCTGCCTGAATTCAGTCGCGACGGAAATTCTGCCCCGGGATCGTTTCTCTATTCCAGAGCGATCGGCAGTTTGCGTTTCATTGACCTGGCAATACTCGCTCTCATCGTCAGTCACGTGGCTGCGCTGGCATGTTTTCGCAGGAAGATCATCTACTTCCCTCGAGCTTTGGCGGTGCCGGGTCTTGCTTTTCTGGTGTGCATCGTAAGCGGCATCTGCTATGGCAGCTTCCGCGGCGGGACTAATTTTTTCTTCGATTGGCGCGCTCTCGCCCTGGGTATCGGCCTTTACCTGGTATGGGCAGTTTGGATTCGGACCCCTTCCGATCTGAATCTTGCAATACGCATCTTTGCCATCTACATGGCCGTACGCATTGTCATTTTGTACGCTTTGCACCTGGCAGGTTATCGGGAAACACTTGCCGGCGTGCCCATTCCGACCTTCGATGGACCCGCTGTCTCATCCATCGTCTTCACCGCTCTGCTCGCCTTGCGCTATGCCGCAATTTCTCGTAGTCGGCGCCGGCAACTTCTCTGGGCAAGCCTGGCTGCCGGCGCCTGTCTAATCGTGCTGCTCTGCTTCCGTCGTACCTATTGGGGAGAACTGGTCGTCGGCACCTGTCTGCTACTGCTCTTTCAGCGACGTCACCGAATGCGCAGCGCCATCGTGGTGTGCGCGATGGTCGGCCTTGCGGCCCTGATACTGGGGCCGTCTTTCTACGCCCGCCTGCAAAGTTTCGACTTCAACCGAATGGATTCGGAGTTCAGCGCCGACAATGCCGACCATCTCGGCGATTTGCTGGACGGGGTGGATCAAGTCCGGCAATCTCCTGTCATGGGCATCGGGGTGGGCACATCTTATCCGACCTGGCGGATCAAGAATTGGAAATCCGAGTCGGTAATGGTACACAACGCGCCAATTCATGTGTGGCTCAAGTACGGCATCGCCGGCCTGACTTGCTATCTATGGTTTCACGTTGCCCTGTTTATCTGGCTCTACAAACAATCGAGGCTCGTAGCACCGGCTGCTGCGACCTTCCTGCCTGTCGCATTTGCATACCTGTTGGCGCAATTCGCCATGACACTCGGCTTCGCCCCGTGGCCCTATTCGGAGCTCCAGATGACCACATTGATCTCGTTCATCCTGGCAGCGGCCGTAATCGGTGCACACGTACATCGACCGGCGTCGACCATGGGCCAACTGTCCAGCCGATGACACCCTTTGCGGACTTCTTTCACCAATCTTAGGGAGCCAAATGCCACTTCCAACTCTCTCGGTCATCACCCCGTCTCGCAACAGCGCCACGTTCCTCGAAGATGCACTGCTGAGCGTGGCTCGGCAACAGGGACCACAGGTCGAGCACATCGTCATGGACTGTGTCTCTACGGACAACACTCACTGAGATTCTTCGCCGCTTTCCCCAAACGCAATGGATCTCGGAGCCGGACAACGGACAGTCCGACGCCATCAATAAAGGCTTCCTCCGTGCCACGGGTGACTTGATGGGCTGGCTTAACTCCGACGACTACTATCTTCCCGGCGGCTTGGAAGCCATCGCTGTTGCCGCCGACAAACATCCCGAAGCCGATGTCATCTATGGCGATTGCGTCTTCGTCGATAGCGCCGGAAAAATCGTTCGCTCCAAAGTCGAACACGCCTTCGATCCCGCCATCCTCATGTATTTCGGCTGCTACATTCCTTCGACCTCGACGTTCATTCGCCGCCGCGTCATTGACTCAGGCCTGCTACTCGACTGCGACTACCGGGTATGCATGGACTTCGAATACTTCACCCGCCTGGCACATGCGGGATGCAAGTTTCACTACGTGCCGCGGTTCATTGCGGCCTTTCGCTGGCATGGATGCAACGTCAGTCTCCAGCAAACGGGCAAGCGTCAGCTGGAGCGTCGCCAAGTTCAGCGCAACTTCGGCGCCCGCCAGTATTCCCCTTCCATGCTGGAGTTTCTCGCCGACGTACACCGCGCCAAGCGCGTGATGCGCAAAGTAGTCAGCGGGAACATCGCTCGTGAGTTTCGAGTCCGCGAGATGCTTGGTCGCGATACGCGGTGGCAATCTGGAGCAGAGGGTTCCGAGACATGCGCAAGCTTAGCGTGCTTGTGATCCACAACCAGTACCAGCAGCCGGGCGGCGAAGACGTCGCGGTGCAAGCCGAAGTCGATCTCTTGCGACTGGCCGGGCATCGCGTCGTTCGATTCACTCAAAACAACGCAGTGCTTGCAAACTATACGCGTCTTCAGAAAGCCGCTCTGTTCTTCACCACCACGTGGAACCGCACCGCATACTCGAAAATCCGTGACCTCATCGACAAAGAACGCCCCGATATCGTGCACTGCCATAACCTTCTGCCGCAAGTAAGCCCGGCTGCCTACTACGCATGTAAATCGGCGGGCGTGCCGGTCGTGCAGACGCTGCACAACTACCGCCTGTTCTGTCCGGCAGGCACTTTCTTTCACAACGGACGAATTTGCAAGGATTGCACCCGCAGCCTGTCTTACTCGCTTAAGCAGGGCTGCTATCGGGATTCACGGAGCCAGTCCGCCACGGTCGCCATGATGCTTGCGTTTCATCGACATCGTGAAACGTGGACGCGTTCCGTCGATGCTTATATCGCGCTAACCCAGTTCAGTCGAGATTTCTTCGTCGCCCTCGGCTTGCCCGACAAAAAGGTCCATGTGAAACCCAACTTTGTAGTCCAGGACCCCGTGCCGCATTCTGCTCCCGGAACTTACGCCCTCTTCGTGGGTAGGTTAAGCCCGGAAAAGGGCGTTCTGGAAATGCTTAGAACATGGCTGCACCTTCCCCACATCCCGTTGGTCGTGGTCGGCGATGGTCCCGTGCATGAAGCCGCATCGCAGATAGTTCGGCGCTCCGGCAGCACCGACATAAAACTAATGGGTCGCATGAGCAAAGAAGATACCCAGGCGCAAATGAGAGGCGCGCGCTTTCTCATTTTTCCCAGCCGTTGGTACGAGCCCTTCGGGATGGCTCTAATCGAGGCGGCAGCAGTAGGCGTGCCGGCGATCGCCGCTCGCATCGCCGGAATTCCGGAGTTAGTTGTCGAAAAAGAAACTGGTTTGCTGTTCGATCTTCAGAAAGACGACTTGGCCGCCAAAGCCAACTGGGCGTGGACCCATCCGGCTGCAATGGAGGTTATGGGCGTTGCGGCTCGGCAACTCTATCAACGGAACTTCACTGCCGAAAAAAACTACGAATCCCTGATCAACGTGTACCGTTCGGTCATGAGTAACGGGAGCCCAGCCAATGCCTGACCCGAACCATGCCACGGTGCGCGTGTCTACTTGGACCATTCTCACACTGCTGGTCGCGTGTTCGACGGCTGAGTTTCCCGCAGCGCAGACCGCGTCGGCAGCCGCAAATCACCGTCGGGCACAACTAACACAAAACTCCGTCACCTCTGCCAACGATCCTAACCCTTCGAGCCTGGGAGCGATATCCGCCTCGGTCGGTGCAGCGGTCGATCGGCGGGTCAACGCTGACAGGCAGAATGAACTCATCGATCCAAGCCTCACGCCCTTGCGCATCACCGCCGCAAACGTAAACGGGGAGGATGCGGCGTCCACTCCAGCACAACCAGAGACAACGGCGCTGTCCAATTCCAGCGGGCGCCCAGCATCCAAAGGCCGCAGCCCAGGTGCATCGCCATCGGCGGGTCGATCTCCTGTGAATCAGCTACAAGAGCGCCAGCTCTCAACACGCGTCGCACATACCATTCGTCACACCGACAGCACCTCATCTACCCCGGTCTCGTCTTTCAGTACGCGTGGAACCTTGCGCCGGAGCCAAGTCCAAGTCAGCAGCCTCACCGGCCTCAGCAAAGAGCGTCACCAGCAAGAAATCTACTTAAGGCATTGCCACACTCTGGCCGTCGGTAACGTGGAGTGCACAGCGGACGGCTGGCAGCCTGGAGTCTCAATCACCCGGCACAACTCAACGCAGTCCTATCGAAAATCTCTGGCGGCAATTCCCTGATTCGCAATCAAACGATTCCTAATTCCTATTTTCACTATTCCTAAGAAGGGGCGCGTCACATGAAATCTGCAACTCGCGTATTAGTCACCGGAGCGGGTGGCTTCATTGGTCATCATCTGGTCAAGCGGCTCAAAGCGGAGGGCTACTGGGTCCGTGGAGTTGACATCAAAGAGCCGGAATTTGAACCCAGCGCGGCGGATGAGTTCGAACTCCTCGACCTTCGGTTCTGGAACAACGCTCTCCAGGCCACCAGTCACATGAATCAGGTCTATACTCTGGCCGCCGACATGGGCGGCATCGGCTATATCACCGCCAAGCTCGCCGAAATTGCCCGCAACAACATCCTCATCAATGCTCACATGTTGGAGGCGGCGCGCCTGAACGGCGTCAAGCGCTTCCTCTTTTCCTCGTCTGCATGTGTCTACGCCGGATACAAGCAGAACGAGGCGAACGTCACTCCCTTGAAAGAGGAAGATGCTCATCCCGCCGACCCTGAGGAAGGCTACGGATGGGAAAAACTTTTTACCGAGAAGCTTTGCCGCTATTACTTGCATGATTTTGGGCTCGAAACTCGCGTCGTTCGCTTCCACAACGTTTACGGTCCGTTAGGCACCTACGACGGCGGCAAAGAGAAAGCACCGGCTGCCATTTCGCGCAAAGTGGCGCTGGCCGAACAGGATGGCTACATCGACGTGTGGGGTGATGGCGAACAGACTCGATCCTTCATGTACATTTCAGACTGCGTCGAAGGACTGCTGCGTTTGATGGCCAGCGATCACCGCGAACCGCTGAACCTGGGCACAGAGGAACTGGTCAGCGTAAATGAGCTGGTGGATATGGTGTGCGCGATTGCCGGCAAGCGTCTGGACAAGCGCCATGATCTCAGCCAGCCGCAAGGCGTCCGTGGCCGCAACAGTGATAACTCGCGTCTTCGCACGGTGCTCGGCTGGGAACCCAGGACGCGGCTCCTCGATGGTCTCGATGTTACCTATCACTGGATCGAACAAGAACTGCAGAAGCCAGGGCACCTCCCCGAAGTGCTTGCCTATGCTTTTAACTAACCACACTCGTCCGCCGCGAGCCAACGTGCTCGGGGTTGGCGTCAGCGCCATCAATATGCCCGAGGCTCTTCGTTTGTCGGAGCGCCTACTGCGGAATCATGGTAAGGGCTACGTCTGCCTCACCGGCGTTCATGGAATCATGGAAGCGCAGCGCGATGACGCTCTCCGAGGCATACTGAACCACTCGTTCCTTTGTGCCCCAGACGGCATGCCGACGGTCTGGGTGGGACGATTGCAAGGGCATCAACACATGCGCCGCGTTTACGGTCCCGACTACATGCTGGAAATGTGCAAGATGTCGGCAAGGGCAGGGTTCCGTCATTTTCTTTATGGAGGAAAAGCCGGAGTCGCCGAGCAACTTAAACAACAACTTGAACTAATGGTTCCTGGCATTGATATTATCAGGTACTTACACTCCACCATTTCATCCGCTTACCGTGTCCGAAGAAGACCAGATGATCGCTGCGATCAACCGTTCGCACCCTGACATCGTTTGGGTCGGCCTGAGTACCCCTAAGCAGGAGCGCTTCATGGCACGCTATCGCAACCGACTCGAAGCGCCGTTGCTGGTGGGCGTCGGTGCTGCATTCGACATCCACGCCGGTCTCCTCGCCGACGCCCCCGCGTGGGTAAAGAATTGTGGCCTTCAGTGGCTAGACCGTTTAATCAAGGAGCCCCACCGGCTCTGGCGGCGCTATCTGACCAACAATCCCAGATTTCTCTGGGATATCACCCTTCAACTGTCGGGCCTAAGGAGGTTCGACATCAACGAATGCTAAAGCGCCGGACTCAGTCTGGCCTCTGCTATGAAATAGATCGTTCTCCAATGCGAGGTGTTCCTTCGGCGGACCCGCCAACCGGGCCCGCCTTTTTTTCGTATGAACCCTTCATGTGTGACCGGGGTCACTGCCAGACCGCTGATTTTCGCAGAGCATTGCTGCAGCCTATAGCACCAGACCCTCGAGCACCGATACGTTTCAACTAAGCAGGTGAGTGCTTGAGCAGAAACAAGATTCTCGTCATCGACGTCGATCCCGTCATCCGATCAGGAATCTGCGACTTTCTCACAGCCCAAGGCCACATCGTCGCCGAAGCCGCCAACAGTCACGACGCACAAGTTCAGTTTGAGAAGTTTCGTCCTGACGCCGCCATCCTCGACTTCTCCTTCCCGAACGGTGATGCCCTCCACTTGTTACAGCGAATCAAGAGCGCCGACGGCAACGTTCCCGTCATCGTTCTTACCGGCCAGAGTTCGCTGGAATTGGCGGTGCGGGCCATTCAGGAGGGGGCCGAACAGTTCCTCATTAAACCTGTTGACTTGTCAGCCCTGCATGCCGTGGTGCTGCGGACACTGGCCAACCAGCGTTATCGCCAGCAGTCGCTGGTCTCCATTTCGCGGACGAAACGCGAATGTGTAGACCCATTCCTGGGCAACAGCCCGGCCATTCGCCGCCTGGAAAGCTATGCCAAGCGCGTGCTGAACAGTGAGAGCCCCGTCTTGCTGCAAGGCGAGACCGGATCAGGCAAGGGCGTGCTCGCCAACTGGATGCACCGCAATGGGCCGCGCGCCGAAGAAGCCTTCCTCGACTTGAACTGTGCCGGCCTCTCTCGCGAACTGCTCGAATCCGAACTCTTCGGCCACGCCAAGGGTGCATTTACCAGCGCCGTCAATGCCAAGCAAGGCCTCCTCGAAGTGGCGGACCGCGGCACCGTGTTCCTCGATGAGATCGGCGACATCGACCTTCAGGTCCAGCCCAAACTGCTAAAGGTGCTGGAAGACCGCGTATTTCGACGTGTCGGAGATGTTCGTGACAAGGCAGTCGACATTCGGTTGATCTCCGCTACTCATCGCGAACTACTGGACTTGGTGCAGCAGCAAAGGTTTCGTGAGGACCTCTATTATCGAGTGAACACTGTGCCGCTGCGCGTGCCGCCGCTTCGCGAGCGTACGGAAGACATCCCCATGCTGGTGCAATACTTTCTCAACCGCTTGTCTCAAGACTGTGGCCGAGGAGAGATGGTGGCCGATAAATCCACCATGGACGCTCTGCAGCAGTACTCATGGCCGGGCAACATTCGCGAACTTCGCAATGTGCTCGAGCGCGCGGTTCTGATTGCGGACAATAATCACCTGACCGCACGCCACCTGCAATTTCAAAACTCCACCCACACTGGCCATTTGTCCATGCGCAGCGCTACAGGAACCCTGAAGCAGATGGAGCGCGCCTATATCAATCTTGTCCTGCAGGATGAGGGTGGTTGCATTGATGCCTCGGCTCGCCGTCTCGGGATACCTCGAAGTTCGCTCTATAACAAGATGAAAAGGTTCGAGATTCCCCCCGGAACAGGGCGCATCGCCGCGGATTAGGAGCGCCGTGGCAAGAATCGTTCATCGCCAAACAGGCCAACCCGGGCTGCTCTGGGGCCATCTTTTACGATATAGTAACGGGATTCGTATGTGGCCCCTAAGCCGATTCGAACAATTCGATAGAGCATACCGCTCCCCCGACGTCACCTGGGACCCGGCGGATTCAGCCATCAGTTTGCGATTTCCCGAGGGCTTGCTATTCGCGCTTTTGTTGGTCACTCCTTTCTGGATTCTGGTTGCGTTTCTGCTTCATCTCCTGCTTAGTTAGAGAGAGCCTGTTTGTCTTTCGAGATCGTGGACCGACATCGTAAACTGGCTCAGGGCGTGGGGACGCTTTGGACACTTGAGCCAGCCCCGCCGCACATGGGAGCGCTGGACCACAGAGACCGCCTGCTCTGGACGCTAAGCCTTGAATCGTGACATGCTTTCTTTGTGCCTGATCACCCTTAGGCAACATGGGAGCAAGTGAGTCTACCTAGGCTCGTCCCCCTGAGGTAATGCATGCGCGGCATTCTGCTCATCCCTGTAAAGAGCCGCACGACCGCGAAGCAGCGGCTTGCTGAAGCATTGGATCAGGGTCGACGCTCGCAGTTTGCGGAAGCGATGTTGCGCGATGTGATGACTGCGGCCGCTGGCGTTCTCGGCCGGATCGACGTGGCGCTGGTCGCCGGTGATGCCCGGGCGCGAGCGCTGGCTGCCGAGTTCGGTTTCCTGGTAATCGAAGACACCCGCAACGAAAGTGAGACAGCCGCCATCGAGATGGCTACAGCTTGGTGCGAACAGCGCGGGTACAACACCACGATCGTTGTGCCAGGCGATATTCCGCTCATCACTAGCGACGAGCTGCGTAACGTGCTCAACGCCGCTCCCCCCGAGGGCGCGGTCTTTGTACCGGCCTATGACCGTCGTGGCAGCAATTGTATTCTGCGCCGGCCCGCATCCCTCATTCCGCTGCGCTTTGGTAATGACAGCTTTTTGCCGCACTGTGAAGCGATGAAGAAGACGGGCAAGGAATTGGTTATTCTGGAAATGCCCGGCATCGGACTCGACATCGACAACCCTCACGAACTGGATCTGCTATTGCAACGCGACGGCAACACCAACGCGCAACGCCTGCTGCGATCGTGGGGCTTCGGTGCGAATGATGCGGCGCAATGGAAAGCAGCCGTGTGATGGGAATCGGAACCGCCATTAATACCGGCGAACTGCACGCGTTTCCGGTGCTCGGCATTCGTGATGTTTTTGCCGGCGACTCCGTTGCCAAACTTATCGTCGACGCCCTCGCTCTCGGCGGCCGGCGCTGTTACGAGGGCGACATCCTCGTAGTCAAGCACAAGATCGTGTCCAAGGCGGAGGGGCGGACGGTTGTGCTTGGCTCGGTGAAGCCATCCGCTTCCGCCAGAAAATTTGCCCTTAGTAATGGCGCGGACGCTCGTGTCGTGGAAGTCGCTTTGCGAGAGGCCAAACGGGTCGTCCGCAAGAAGCACATTCTCATCACCGAAACGCAGCACGGCCTGGTGTGCGCCAACAGCGGTGTGGACGTTTCCAACGTC
This sequence comes from uncultured Acidobacteriaceae bacterium, assembly GCA_963721155.1. GTDB lineage: Bacteria > Acidobacteriota > Terriglobia > Terriglobales > Acidobacteriaceae > Bog-257. The sequence goes on from CAVRID010000018.1 coordinate 1,032,434, forward strand.
GATGGCGGTAAGACGGCGGTGTTATTGCCCACGGATGCGGATCGCTCGGCGGCACAAATTCACAGAGAATTAAAGAAGCGCACCGGACTGCATATTCCGGTGATCATTGCCGACAGCTTTGGACGCCCTTGGCGCGAAGGTCTGTGCGAGGTCGCGATTGGCGTCGCTGGAATTAAGGTGATTCACGATTACCGCGGCAAACGCGATTTCTACGGGTACAAGATGCACGCGACGGAAGAGGCGGTAGCCGATGAGTTGGCCTGCGTTGCAGGGCTGGTATGCGAAAAAAATTCACGCGTTCCGGCTTGTATAATCCGTGGTTATCCGTATCGGCGCGGTAGCGGTAGCGCGCGACAAATGGTGCGGCCAAAAGAGAAGGATTTGTTTCGGTAATGGGAAGCTCTATGCACGACATCAGTTGGGCCAATCAGCAAACTCTGCAACACGTGACGTGGGACGATGTACAGCCGCTTGTCAGCTCCCAAGTGCGAGCGGCTTTAGATCAAGTGCTGTCCTCGCTCGATGGCAGCGTCCTGACGCGCGAAGTATGTCTCACGCTCGCCAATTGCACCGGCGACGATCTTTTCGCTCTGGTGGTTGCGGCCAACGAAATCCGGCGCCGGCTGGTCGGGGATGTAGTCAGCTACGTGGTCACCCGCAACATTAATTTCACCAACGTCTGTTTCGTGGGCTGCAAGTTCTGTGCGTTCAGTGTCGGTCCGCGCGATGAGACTGCTTATTTTCTTTCGCTCGACGAAATCGGACAAAAATCTCGCGAGGCTGAGCAGTGGGGCGCAACCGAGGTCTGCATTCAAGGCGGGCTGCCCCGCAATCTTCCGCCGTTCTACTACCGCGACATTCTGCGCGCGGTAAAGTCGGCCACGCCAAAGATGCATGCGCATGCGTTCTCACCGATGGAAATGGTCTACGGGGTCGAACTCACCGGCCTGCCGTTGCGCGAGTACCTCCTGATGCTGAAGGAAAACGGCCTCGACACCTTGCCGGGTACCGCGGCGGAAATTCTCGACGACAGCGTGCGCCACATACTCTCCGCCAACAAGCTGAGCACCGCGCAATGGTGCGAGGTAATCGAGACCGCGCACCAGTGTGGCATCCGCAGCACGTCAACCATGATGTACGGCCACGCCGAGACGCCTGAGCACTGGGTCAACCAGTTATTGCTGCTGCGTCAGATCCAGTCGCGCACTGGAGGGTTCACTGAGTTTGTGCCGCTGGGATTCATTCACGACCACACCTTACTGTTTGCTCAGGGACTCGCTCGCGCCGGAGCGACGATCGAGGAGCATCTCAAGGTACATGCGCTGGCACGCGTAATGCTGGCCGGCTCCATCAACCACATTCAGGTTTCGTGGGTGAAGCTCGGCCGCGAAGTTTCGCAACTGTCACTGCTCGCCGGTGCCGACGATTACGGCGGCACGCTCTTCGAAGAAAACATCTCGCGGCTGGCAGGAGCTACTGCCGGGCAATACATTTCGACCGCGGAATTCCAGGAGCGAATTCAAGAACTGGACCGCGTGCCCGCACAGCGCAACACGCTTTATACCAAGTACAGCTATCCGGCCGTGGAGGACGATGCAGCACCCGCAAGCGTAGGCGGCGCCGCATGATCGCCATCGTCGGCGGTACCGGTCCGGAAGGTTCGGGGCTGGCGCTGCGCTGGGTGCGCGCCGGCGAATCGGTCATCCTTGGCTCGCGCGATGCGGAACGCGCCAAGTCTGTAGCGGCGCAGATCGCGGAGAAGGTGGGCGCTCTGGGTAGCGTGGAAGGCGCGGATAACGCTACCGCCGTCAAGATGTGCGACATCGTCGTGCTTACCGTTCCGTTTGCTGGACAAGCGGAATTGCTCAAACAGCTCAAGCCGTCTTTCCGCCAGGGCACGGTCTTGATTGACGCCACCGTTCCGTTGGCGGCTGCCGTTGGCGGGCGGCCCACCCGCGTGCTGGGTGTGTGGCAAGGCTCCGCCGCAGAGCAGGCTGCCGAGATCGTCGGCAAGAACATCGCCGTCGCCGCGGCCTTCCACAGTCTTTCAGCCACCGTTCTTCAAGGCGATCAGCCAGTGGATTGCGACGTGATCGTTTGCAGTGACGACGAGCGCGCGCGCGAGGTCGCGTCAGAGCTAGCGACGAAGATTCCCGGGGTACGTGCAGTTGACGGCGGCAAACTGGAGAATGCGCGCATCGTGGAAGCCATGACCGCCTTGCTGATCACGCTCAACATTCGGCACAAGGTGCACGGAGCGGGATGGAGAGTGACGGGGCTGGGAATCTAATGGCAGGGGCGAGTGGCTAGTAGGTAGCTTCAAGTTTCGGATCTTGTCTTACAAAAGCCGATTTCAAGCGAGCGCCTGAGCTCACCTCCACGTTGCAATTCCGTTCGTTACTTCACTTCATCGGCGGCAGATACGGCAGATAGCGCGCAAACAGCCAGCACAAGAAAAACACAATCGGAATGTGCACGAGCATTTGCAGCACGCTATAGCCAACCAGATCGCGCGCCTTCAGCTTGAGAATGCCCAGCAGGGGCAACATCCAAAACGGATTGACCAGGTTCGGCAAAGCTTCCGCCGCGTTGTAAATCTGCACTACCCATCCAAGATGGACATGGTGCAGGTTCGCCGCCTGCAGAATGTAGGGCGCTTCGATCACCCACTTACTGCCGCCAGAAGGAACAAACGTCCCAAGAATTGCCGAGTACAGTGCCACCAGCAGCGGATAGGTGGCCTGCGTGGTAATGCGCGCGAATAGGCTGGCCAGCCACGCGGAGATGCCGGTGCCGACAATCATGCCAAAAATGACAGCGTAAAACGGGAACTGGATAAGCACGCCCCCTGTCGCTGGAACTGAGTCGGCAACCGCCCGCACAAACCGCTTGGGCCTCCAATGCAGAAGTAGTCCCGCGGTAATGAACATCAGGTTGTAGGTGTTCAGGTCCAAGGCGGCGAGCGCGCCCTGTGGCGACGTGCGGAAGAAGTCGATCAGATACCAGATGATCAGCGCTGACACGAAGACAGTGAGCACAGGACTGTACTCCAGCCATTCTCCGGGCTTAGTCCTTTTCTCCAGGGGACGATCAACTGACTCGTACTCAATGCCGAAGTCAGCAGCAGTCTTGGCCCGCTCTGGCGACGGCGCAGAGAAGTAGGCGACCGCTACCGAAACCACAATCAATACAACTGCCATGGCGATGCTCTGCCACAGAAAAAGTGACTGCCGGAGCGGGATCAATCCGGAAATTGTAAACAGCGCTGGAGGGATGGAACCCTTCGTGGCCATCATCATGGCTGCCGAGGACGACAGTCCGAGCGCCCACACTGCCCCGAGTCCAAGATACGCGGCAGCGCCGGCGGCACGATAGTCCATGCCTTTTACGCGGCGCGCTAGTTCGCGGGCCAGCAGCCCGCTGAAAATTAGGCTCAGCCCCCACGAGATCAGCGAGGTCAACATCGAAAACAGCGCAATCATTGCGATTGCGCTGCGCCCGGTCTTCGGAATCCCCGCTAGCCCGCGAATGAAGCGGTTCACCACCGGGGTGGTGGCGACGACATACCCGCCAATGATGATCATCACCATTTGCATGGTGAAGGGGACAAGGGTCCAGAAATTCTTAGCGCCCTGAATGGCGAGTTTGCTGGCGGATTCGCGGAGAATCAAGCCGAAGATGAAAACGATGACAATTCCCGCCAGCGCGAAGACCAGAGGATCGGGGAACCAACGCTCGCTCCAAGTTGCCAAGGCCAGTCCAAAGCGCGCAAGACCACTGTCGCTTGCTGGCCGCGCTGAATTTTTTTCACGACCGGATGACACCGACTGTGATGGCATAGAGCCTCCTGTGCTCGCGTGCACCTGAGATTACCACCGGCGTTCGCATGTCCGTAACTCATTTTCACAATCCAGGAGTGGGGGATTGGATACTGTCGCGGGGATTGGATTCGCCGCTGTGGTTTCCTGATTTCCGACACTTGGAACCGCTGCCAGAGCCTTCGGCGGCCAGTGGGCTCCGCCGCGCAACCGTCATCCTTCACCCTGCTTCCGTGGTGGTTACTTTGCCTCCAAGTACATGTCCTTTGGTAACTTTCATCTCATTCTGAATTTCGTAGGCGTATTCCAAAAATAATACATCTCGAAGTCGGCCGTTCATCTATAATTTTGGAAGCTATTAATATGCCAAGGGTTAACGTAGCAGTCGGAGACTGGCAGGGCTGGCATCTAAGTTGCACAGTAATGATGCACCCTTGGGTGCGCAGGCACAGGTGCGTCGTGCCGAGCATCCGTCTGCCCCGATGGCCCGAGATCTGCAAACGCGCTTTTTTGCTGTCATCCTCGCCCTTGTGAGCGTCGCAGCGGTCGTCTTCGCGTGGATCAACTTTCAGAAGGAACGTGAGTTTTCTGCCCCTTACGATGGGATTTGGTGGGTGGAAGACGGCGGTCATCTGCGGGCCGCCCGGGTAGATATCGACGGCCCCGGTCAGAAGGCCGGTATTAAGCTGAACGACCGTCTGGTGGCGGTTGATGGGCGGGATGTAACCAACGTCGGCAGCCTGGAGCGGCAGCTCTATCGCGCGGGAATCTGGTCCAAAGCGAATTACTCGCTGGTGCGCCAGGGCGTGAACCTGGAGGCGCCTCTCATTCTTGCCCCAGCTGACCGGTCGCTGTATGGCGGATTGCGGTTAATCGCGCTGGTGTATCTGGGTATCGGCATCTATGTTCTCCTGCGGCGTTGGACTGCGCCAAAGAGCACCCACTTTTACGTCTTCTGCCTGGTTTCGTTCATCTTTTACTCCTTCCATTACACTGGCAAACTTAACGACTTCGACTGGATTATTTACTGGTCCAATGTGGTGGCATGGCTGCTACAGCCAGCTCTGTTCCTGCATTTCTCGCTTACTTTTCCGGAACGCAAAGGCTTGGTAAACCGCCGTCCCTGGCTGATTCCAGCAGTATATGTGCCGGGCGCCATTCTGCTGGCTGCGCATATCTGTGCTATCTCCTGGCTGCAACCGAGTGAAGTCCTGCGCTGGAACCTCGACCGGCTGCAGATGTCGTACCTTGCGGCTTATTTCATATTGTCGGCGGCGGTGTTGTGGCACACGTACCGCCACGCCGAGACGGCGATCTTGCGGCAGCAGATGAAGTGGGTGACCCGCGGAACCATTCTCGCCGTGGCCCCCTTCACCCTGTTCTATGCCATCCCCTACCTGATGGAAAGCGCTCCCAGCTTGGTGATGAAGGTCTCGGTGTTATCGCTGGTCTTTCTACCGCTGACCTTCGGATATGCCATCTTCCGCTACCGCTTGATGGATGTGGACCTCATCTTCAAGCGCGGCATGGCCTACACCATCGCTGCGGGTGCAATTACGGGTGCTTATTTCGCTGCTGTGGGCATTGCCTCGGTGCTGTTCCATCAGCGCTTTCCAAGCGTCGGCCCGATCGGACTGATCGCCGCCATCGCAGTAACCGCGCTGCTGTTCGATCCGTTCAAGAATTGGGTACAGGATTACCTGGACAAATTCTTCTACCGCAAACGCTACGATTATCGGAAAACGCTGACTGAGTTTGGCCGGGACCTGAACTCGGAAACCGATCTCGACAAGATGCTCACTTCGATCGTCGATCGGTTGTCACGTACTTTGCTGGTGGACCGGCTGGCGATCTTCCTTTCCGACCCGGAGCAGCCAGAGCAGTTCTCCTTGGCTAAGTCCTACGGTATTTCCAACACCAGCGGCCTCGATTTCGATTTCCTGCACATCGAGCGGCCAGAGTGGCAGTTGGGCCACCTGTTCTTCGACAATACCAACCAGGCGGTACGCGAAACCCGAAGCGCGCGCGACACCATCCGGCGGCTGGAACTTAACTACTACATTCCCTGCACCGTGATGAATCGCATGATCGCAGTCCTCGGCTTGGGCAAGACGTCAGAGGGCGATTTTCTCTCCAGTGAGGATGTGCAGCTGCTGGAAACTCTCGCCGGATACATTGGCATCGCAGTGCAGAACGCGCGCTTGTATAAGTCTCTCGAGGAAAAGGCCGGACAGTATGAACGCCTGAAGGAGTTCAACGAAAACATTGTCGAATCCATCAGCGTGGGCGTGCTCGCGGTCGATCTTCAGGACCGGATTGAGTCGTGGAATTCGCAGATGGAAGTGATGTACGCTTTGCCGCGACTGCAAGCGTTGGGACGCCCCCTCGGCGAAGTGTTGTCTCCCGCATTTCTGGAAGAGTATTACCGCGTGCGCCAGACTCCGGGCATCCACAACCTGTACAAGTTCCGGCTGGGTACAACCGCTGGCGATACCCGGATCGCGAATATCGCTATCGCTCCGCTAGTCGCCAAAGACTTCACGGTTATCGGCCGTCTAATCATCGTAGACGACATCACCGAGCGAATGGAATTGGAGTCGCAGCTCTCGCAGGCGGAAAAGCTCTCATCCATAGGCCTGCTCGCCGCCGGAGTCGCGCATGAGGTGAATACTCCCCTGGCGGTTATCTCGTCCTATGCACAGATGCTGGCCAAGCAGGTTCACGGCGACGAGAAGCAGTCCGGCCTGCTGGATAAGATCACGCGTCAGACCTTCCGCGCTTCAGAAATCGTGAATAGCTTACTTAACTTTTCGCGCACCTCAAGCACCGAGTTCACCAATGTGGACTTGAATCGCGTGATTCAGGACACGCTGACCCTGCTAGATCATCAGTTCAAGACCGCACGGGTCAAAGTCCAGGCCGAGTTACAGCCGGAGTTGCCCGCAATCTACGGAAACACTGGAAAGTTGCAGCAGGTCTTTCTCAATCTGTTCTTGAACGCTAAAGACGCGATGCCTGCCGGTGGCACCTTGAACATCAGCACCTCGAACGGCCACCACGTGCAGGTGAAGGTTTCGGATACGGGCACAGGAATTGCGCAGGAACATATCCATCGCATCTACGATCCGTTTTTCACCACCAAGAACAAACCAAAAACCGGACACAGCGGCGGTACCGGATTGGGATTGTCGGTCACCTACGGCATTATCCAGGAACACGCCGGCAAGATTCGTGTCGCCAGCACTCCCGGTCAGGGCACGACATTCATTATGGAATTTCCCATGGTGAGGAAGGTGGTCAATGCCTGAACTAGCGGTCGGCCGCATGGCAACGGGACGCGACGACATCGCTTCCGCCGGCTCAGTGTTGATCATCGATGACGAAGCCGCCATTCGTGAGTCACTGCAGACGCTGCTCGAATTTGAAGGGTACTCGGTGGAGATGGCGAGCGATGGCCATGAAGGCCTGACTCGCATTGCCGAACGCCCCTTCGACCTGGTGCTGTTGGATTTCGCCCTGCCCGAACGCAATGGCGTTGAGATCCTGCGCGATATCCGCGAGCGCGACTCTGAGCTGCCCGTTATCATGATCACCGCCTACGGCACCGTTGAGAACGCCGTGAATGCCATGCAGGCTGGCGCCACCAACTTCATCCAGAAGCCGTGGGACAACGAGAAGTTACTGGCCGACGTGCGCACCGCGGTAGGCCGGCGGCGCGCCGAAGAAGAAGTAATCCAACTGAAGCGCGCTCTCAAGCAGCGCTACAACTTCGAGCACATCATCGGCAAGAGCGAGCCCATGCTGCGCATCTTCGACCTGGTTGCGCAAGTGGCACCCAGCCGTTCCACTGTGTTGCTGCAGGGCGAAAGCGGGACTGGCAAAGAACTGATCGCCAAAGCCATTCACATGAACTCCACGCGCCGTGACCGCGCATTCGTCCCGGTGAACACCGGTTCGATGCCGGCGGACCTGCTGGAGTCCACCCTCTTCGGTCACGTCAAGGGCGCCTTCACCAGCGCCATCGCCAGCAAGAAAGGCCTGTTCGAGGTGGCCGATCGCGGCACCCTGTTCCTCGACGAGATTGGCACCATGAATCTGGAGACACAGGCCAAAATCCTGCGCGTCCTGCAGGACCGCAAGTTTATGCACCTGGGCGGGGTCAGCGAGATACAGGTGGATGTGCGCATTATCGCTGCTACCAATGTCAACCTTCAGCAGCAGGTGAAGGAAGGAAAATTTCGCGATGACCTGTTCTACCGTCTCAACGTAATCACCATTGACCTGCCTCCGTTGCGCCAGCGCAAGAACGACATTCCCATTATGGTGCAGTACTTCATCACTAAGTTTGCCGCAGAAAATGAGCGGCTTCCGCTGCACCTGACTCCCGAGGCCCTGCGTCCGCTGCTGGAGTACGACTGGCCGGGCAATGTGCGCGAATTGGAAAACGTAATCGAGCGCGCCGTGGTATTGGCGACCGGCCCCAACCTCTCCGTGGACCTGCTACCGGAAAGTGTCATCGGACGTGGCGCCAAGTTCGCCACCATGGAGCACCGCCCCGATGCCTCACTGTTCGAAATTATTGAAGACTGCGAACGCCGGGTCATCAACGAAATGCTGGAAAAATGCAGCTGGAATCAAACCGAAGCTGCGGACCGCTTCCGCATTCCGCTTTCTACGCTGAACCAAAAGATCAAGCGCCTGAATATTGAGATCAAGAAGAAGAACAGAGAGAACGGCAATAGCCAGGCTTGACTGACTTTGCAGAGTGCCACACTAGCCGGTGGCGCCCCGTGGCTTGGCGCACGCCTCCAGAACGAACCGTGCCAGTTGGCGCTTGTCGTCGATCGAATTCATGATAGTGTTCGTACAAAGAACGGTCAGATTCTCGCCGCGCAAGGCCGCCGCTTCTCCCTCGTCAGCCCGGTCTGCAATCAGCACATCCAGAAAGTCCTTGTAGGCTTCCGCAACTCCGGCAATCCCGCCGGCCCATCCCATCATCTTCATCAGCGTACCTGCCGGACCGCTAACTGCCTCGCCTCCAACGATCGGACTCACTGCGGCGATCATGGTTTTTGCTCGCCGCTAACGCATCGCGAATTCCGGGGACCGCAAGAATCGGCCCAATGCTGGTGACCGGATTACTCGGCGCGAAGATGATCGCCTCTGCCGCCTCGATGTTCTCGATCACGCCGGGAGCGGGGCGGGCGCGGTGAGCGCCTTCAAAACGCACTCCGCGCACGGCAACCTGATGCCGCTCCCGCACAAAATACTCCTGGAAGCTCAGCGTGCCCTTCGCTGTGTCGAGCGTGGTCGAGACCCGATCATCCGACATCGGTAGCACGCGTGCGCGAATACCCATCCCGCTGGCGAGTTCGGCGGTAGCGCCGCTCAGCGACTTCCCTGCCCTAAGCATCGCCGTCCGGGTGAGATGTGTTGCCAGATCAAGATCGCCCAGACTAAACCACGATGGCTGCCCGAGTTGCTTCATGCGCTCCAGACAGCGAAAGCTGTCATTGTCCACGCCCCAGCCACGGTCCTTGCTGAGAAATCCCGACAATCCGTACAGCACGGAGTCGATGTCTGGCGAGACGTGCAGCCCCCACCACTCAATATCGTCGCCGGTATTGACGATGACAGTGAGGTTTTCCGGCGTGACCACTTGCTGCAAACCCTGCACCAGCTTGGTGCCGCCGGTTCCACCGGTAAAGACGACGATCATCTATGCCGCCCTCGCATAGCCGTCACCATCCGCCGCAGTCTGAAGGCGTTCGCCCAGCATTCCACCACGAGCGACAACACCTGCAACAAATTCCGGATATACCGGCAATCGCTGCTTCAGCTTTTGTCCAGCGGCCTCGGTACGGCGCTGCAGGTCGAGCAGATGCGGCCAAGGCGCTTCTGGATTGATGTAATCCGGTGTCAGCGGCGACACGCCTCCCCAATCGTTAATGCCGCCGTCCAGCAGCTTCTCGTAACCCTTCTCGGTGAGGTTCGGGGGCGCCTGGATGTTCATATCCCTCAGCAGCAAGCGAGCAATCGCCAGCGTGCGCAACATGTCACCCGTATCGGGCTCGGGCCACGCCGCCATCGGAATGCGCGGCTTCGCGCGGAAATTCTGGATGATGACTTCCTGCACATGACCGTATCGTCCATGCAGACGCTTGATGGCGAGCAGCGATTTGACGCGATCTTCCAAGGTCTCGCCAATGCCGATCAGGATTCCGGTGGTGAACGGCACTCCTATCTTGCCAGCATCCTCAATCGTCTTCAGTCGCAGGGCAGGAACCTTGTCCGGGGTGCAATCGGCTGGGTGTGCGGCTGCAAGATGGGTGCTGGTGCTCTCCAGCATCAGCCCCAGGCTGGGGTTGCTCTCACGCAAGCGTTCAATCCAATTTGCGCTCAGCAGACCGGGATTGGCGTGAGGGAGCAGCCGGGTTTCGCGCAACACCAGTTCGCACATGGCTTCGAGATAATGCAGTGTGCTGCGATAGCCGAGTTTGCGCAGGATCTCGCGCATCTCCGGAAACAGCGCCTCCGGCCTATCGCCTAGCGAGAACAGCGCCTCCGTGCAGCCCAGCTTCTCACCCGCCTGCGCCACCGACAAAACTTCGTCGGGCGTCATGGTGTGTGCACCGGGGTCATTGGGGTCGCGACGATAGGTGCAGTATCCGCAATAATCACGGCAAAGGTTGGTCAGCGGGATGAACACCTTACGCGAGTAGGTGACGACACCTGGGCGAAATTGTTCTTTAAGTGCGCGCGCGGTTGCCAGCAGATTGGGTAGAAGTTCATCGTCGCAGCACAAGAGCTGGCAAGCGATTTCCGCCGAGACTGCGCGCCCATCACCCACTTCGCGCAAATAGTCAGCCAGAAATTCTCCGGACACGCGATCCGCGCCGATGGGCCGTACTCCATTTCCTGCTGGCACAAGATTCCTCACCATGACGCCTTATTATTCCTGCGACGCGCAGCTTCTTCGAAGGATAGCGCAAGCCGCCAAGGTCCGCACGTCCTAGCCCGGCAGCTGCAATAGGGGTCCTTCGACTCCGGCGGCGAAGCGCCACCTGCGCTCAGGATGACACGGCAAAAAGAGACTGCTCCCAAGGCTCCAATTGGATTGAAAAAAACAAAAGGTATGATGTTTGTGGTTTACGGAAGACCGAGTGCTGAATGCTAAGCTGACTGCTAGTCGGTAGTTGCTAGGTGCTTCCTCCCCATGCTTCTCGACGCGTTGCACAAGATCGCCAACCACCGCATTTCCCTCACCCGTGGGGAAGCACGCGAGGTCATGTCGCAAATCCTGCAAGGCAAAGCCACTGACGCTCAGATTGCGGCGCTTCTGGTTGCGCTGCACATGAAGGGCGAGACGGTCGAAGAAATCGTCGGCTTTGCGCAGGCCATCCGCGACGAAGCCGAGCCATTACAAACCGAGGACGGCGAAGCGCTTGACCTGAGCGGCACCGAGCGCGATGCGCTGGTGGACACTTGCGGCACCGGCGGAGATGCCAGCGGTACGTTCAACATCTCCACCGCGACGGCGCTGGCTATCGCTGGCGCGGGAGTGCGAGTTGCAAAGCATGGCAACCGCAGCATCAGCTCCAAGTGCGGCTCGGCTGATGTGATGGAGGCACTGGGAGTAAACATCAACCTGCCGCCAGCGCGCGTCGCTGCCTGCCTGCGCGAAACCGGTGTCGCTTTTTTGTTTGCACCGGCCATGCATTCGGCGATGAAATATGTGCAGCCTGCACGACGCGAGTTGCGGCTGCGCACCGTCTTCAATCTTCTAGGTCCGCTGACCAACCCGGCACGTGCTTCGGCACAGGTCGTCGGGGTGTATTCCGCCGAGTTGGTGGAAAAGCTGGCCGAGGCACTGAGCGACCTAGGATTGCGCCGGGCGCTGGTGGTCCACGGACGCGACGGGCTTGACGAGATCACCATCTCCGGACCCAGTAAAGTTGCCGAAGTGCGCAACGGGCAGGTTCACGTTTACGAGGTCGCACCGGAAGATTTCGGCTTACGGCGTGCGCCCCTCGCGAACATCGCAGGCGGCGATGCGCAACAGAACGCAGGCATTATCCGCGCCATTCTAGATGGCGAGCGCTCGTGTCGTCGCGATGTGGTCCTGCTGAACGCTGCCGCCGCGCTGGTTGCCGCTGGGCATGCTGATCGCATCAGCGAGGCCGTGCCTCTGGCAGCCTATGCCATCGATAGCGGCCACGCGCGCGAACGGCTGCAATTGCTGGTGGAGTTTACTCAACAAGGGTCAGCAGCCACCGGCCAGTTGCCAGGGTAGCCAGAGTCCACTGCCAAGGAGGAACACTATGAAAGTTGCTCGCTGGTTAATCTTGATCGGAAGCCTGCTTTTGCTCTTCGGAGCGATCCTGCACCTCTATGGATACACCTTTATAATGCCGCGAATCGCGGCCACCGACGCCGGCCCGGAGATCATTAACGTATTCAAGGCACTGTGGTGGAGCCTCTCCGTACCGGGGATCGTCCTCTGTCCGCTAATCATCTGGGCCAGCCGGTTGCCAAACGGTCGCGGACTTGTACTGCTGTGTACTGTGATTCCCGCCGCGATAGGCCTCCTGCTGTTCTACTTTCTGGGATGGTTTATCGGCTCCATCGTCTTCAGCCTTGCCACTCTGCTGTTGTTGGCGGGTGGACTCATGCTGCCCACCGGCGCAGCGCCGCAATCCGGATAGTCGATCGTCCTAGTGCTGCGGCTGATTCTGATCGGGGGGATATTGGCTTCCGGGGCCACTTTGTCCCAGTCCAGTCGGCTGTCCACCAGTACTACCCGGTTGTTGTCCAAATGGGCTCTGTTGCTGCCCGAATGGACTCTGCTGCTGGCCGTTTACTTGGCCTGCAGGCGTACCCACCTGCGCACCACCGATAGTGATTGGCTGGTAAGGGCCGCGCAGTAGAACATTCGTCTGGTCGGTTGTTGGGTCATAGATGAACTGCCATTCGTTGTACTTCTTCTTCTTGTTATAAATGCGAATAGTGGGATCTTTACTCAAGCTTGCGACGCCAACGATCGCACCACCACCAAATGTCTGATTACCACCTGCGGAGTTTTGCCCGAGAACGCTGTTGCTCGATGAACCGGGAGCGCCCGTTTGTGCGTTGGGGCTGCTGGCAAACGGGCTGATTCCTGCACTGTTACCCGACTGCGAGCTAGCGCCAGGAGATGCCGTTGGACCGCCCGCGAAACTACCTCCGCTGCTGTCTGCACCCAGGCTATTAGCGATCTGCGGACCCTGGCCTGGGGTTGTCACGATACTGCCGCCGCCATAGGAGTTAGAACTGCTAGCGGGCTGCGCCCCACCCGGCGTTGAATTCGGAGCGGCCCCCAACGTACCTCCTTGCCCCTGTGAGCCCAGCGCGGCCGCAGGCGTGCCCGGAGCATTTGGATTAACAGCCGTCTGAATGTCGCCGTAGTGCAGCAGCGTCCATTTTCCATCCTTGGTGAGCGGATCCTTGTACCGTTTGCGGAGAAAACGGAGCTGGTTGGTATTGTCCAGTTGATCGAGACTGGTGGGGTAGCTGCCAAACTTCTTGTAAAACTTCTTGACGGCGCGGGCGTACTCGGTGCCGCGATGGATCATCTCCTCTTCGCGATCGCGCTTCATCTGCTGCACTATCCGGGGAGCCTCAATGGTGGCAGCGATAATCATCAGCGCCATCATCAGCAGGATAGCCAGCAGTAGATAGCCACCGTCGCGCTGCCGTCGGCGCGGATCGATGGCCGAAATTGGATTGTTGTGCTGCACTCTATGATAGCCAGATCCTATTGCAATAGACGCGGAAGCGCGCCTCAAGTTGCGGGAAAGGACAGACTTCAAACCGTTCATCCTAAGGACAGAGGAAGCGTCTGTGGAGGGTAGTTGGTCAGGACGTCCTGCACCTCGACAGAGTTTGGTCCTATGTGCACAATCTTGTAGCGCCGGTCTACGATGTCGCCTTCCTTGGCGACAAAAATATCTTCACCCTTCGAGAGAAAAATTCTCTTGTTGCCATCTTTGCGGCTGGCAAAGCCATAAAACTTCAAAGGAATCGGCGGCGGTGGAGGCGGCGCCTGCACGATGTTCGGCTGTTTGTCCGGCGGCAACGGCTTCGGAATGGGGGCTTCTTCGGGCTGCGAACGGAAGATATCGCGCCCGGTTCCCTTGTAGGTCACATCTTCGCTTGATTTAAGCAGATCGAAGCGCAAGGTGGGATCGAGTGTCTGGGCCAACAGCGGATGCGGCTTACGCGCGGTCTTTGTGGCGCCTGCTGCAGGTCGCCCGGTCGGACCTACTCGGCAACGAATGCACGTCGGCAGCGGGCGATTGAGCAGCAGACGGTTCTTCGTCGCCGCTATGAAATGCACGCATCACCAGGAACCCAGCAACCAGCAACAACGCCGCCGCGATGATGGTCTTGGTCCGATTCTCGGTCCCGATCTTCACGAGGTTTCGGCTCCGCTGCGCAAGTACGTTTCCAGCTTGAGTTGCAAACGGACATTACCCTGCTGCTCGCCGAGCGCGATTCCATCAATCAGGAAGAACATTTTGTCCCGTTCCAATTGGTTGATGAACTTTACTTCCTGCAGATAGTCGCCGGAGAGCGAGATGTCGATACTCATCTTGCGCAAGCCTTCAATGGGCGCCTCTTTATCGTCGTACTTTATGCCCGCAAAGTGAACGCCGGTGTCCGAGGCCACCTTGCCTAACTCTTCCGCCACTTCCGAGTACTCGGTGGGAAGCCTCTGGCCGTAGAATTTGCTGATGTCAGCCGAGGCCTGGACTAGTTTCCGATCCATGCCGCGAGTTGGGAGTACTTCCTCCCGCTTGGCGGTAAGCCGGGCGCGCATCTCGTAGTAATCACGCTGCCGTGCCTGGCGCGAGCGTCCGGCGGGCGACAGAATATATCCGATGCAAGCCAGATCAATCACCACCAGGGTTATGACAACCGGCATCAATGTCTTGCGAATTTCGCGGATGCTGGCCATCAGTGCTCCCTCATGGGCATGGATTTTGGCGGCCCGTTCAACGCTTGAGTTGGGATCTTGCCTGGGGGCTGATTGGCATTGCGCGGAGGCACTGCGGACGCCTTTGCGGGCGCGGTCGGATGTTCCTCACCACTGCCGTTCTGGTCGTTACCTTTACCCGTGTCCTGCAGCGCATCGTCATCTTGCGCAGTGGGTACGTAAATGGCCGCAATGTCGAACTGAATGTTGCCCGGCCCTGCACTCTGATCGCTGGAGTTGGCAGTGACGTTTTCGGCCACCACCTGAGACTGCCGGAAGTGCTTCGATTTCTCCATGCGGCGCACCAGTTCCACCGCACGATCGCGCGAGTCTGTCACCACCACTACGCGCAGCATCAGGTCATTCGTCTTGGTGTACTCCGGCTTCATGGAGACAACATGCAGATTGGGCGGCACAATCTTTTCCATCTCGGTAAAAACGCGCGTCCACGACAGCGCCTTGCGGGCAAACAATTCGTTGAGGAATTCCGACTGGTCCGCTATATCGCGATTCGCGGGCTTGTTAAGCAGGGCTCGCGCCTGCGCCTCTTCAGAATCGAGACCGTTGATCTCCCGCCGCACCTCGGCCATCTGCCGGTTAATGCCACGCGATTGTGATCGCTGATACACGATGTAGCCAATGAGCACCGCGGTGACCACAGCAAGGGCCATCACCAGCGCGCCCATGCGGCGGCGATAGAAGCGCGCCGCTTCGTAGGGCTGGCTGGCAAGATTGATGTTGAAACGCATCAGGAAACCAGCGCTCCCACCACTCCGGCAAGCGCGGACCGCGGTACCGTACCGGCCGCGGCGCCCGTCCGATCAATGGATAACAACTCTTCCACCCGAATATTCGCGCTGGCGCTCAAAGCCTCCTGCAAAGCCTGCGCCGACTCCACTCCGGTTACGAGCACTCGATCCACACCCACAGAGTATCGGTCTTCGAAGTACACCAGCGAAGTATTTACGTCATCCACAAGAGATTCGCCGCTGACTGCCGAGCCCCCATTTTCCAGCGCACGATGCAGCAACAGCTGGTTGTTGTCCACAATAGCGAAAGTGGTCGTTCCCCGTTCCACCTTAATGACCATGGTCGGGCGCGAACCTTCCACCACGCCAAGCGATGCAATCATGGAAGGCAACACGGCACCCGGATTATAGCCAGCATCGCGGACCAACGATTCGTACTCCTCCAGAACGTGACGCGGCGTCACCGCCGCAACCAGCCGCACCGGGTCCGCTGTTCCCTGCCGGTCGAACGATACGGCCGCCTGTTCCACTTCGAACGGAAGCGATTTTTTTAGGCGGAACCGGACCACCGCATCCGCTTCCTCCGGCTTGGCCGGCAGCGTATCAAAGTCGAGTAGCATGATGCGGGTAGTAGCGTCAGGAACCACCAGACAGACATCGCGAGAACGTCCGGCAACTGCCGAGAGAGCCTCTCGCAGCGCTGACACTAACACCTCGCGCGCGTTAACATTCGCTTGTTGCAGCCCAGGCACAAGTGCACCATCAGGAAGAGCTTGTGCCGAAGCGGCTTCAAGAGTCTGCGCGCCCTCGCTCGCGCGTCCGGCAACAACGCGCTCGGCGCTTATCTCGCAGGCTACTCGGGGTCGCGGAATGTGGTTAGAAGGCATGTGTTCAGTTGTCAGTTTCAGGTTTCGAGTTTCAAGCCACCGGTTGCGAGCAAACTTTCACGTTCTTGAGCACACAGCGTAAGCAGCCCTTGGCGCGGCAAACCCTGGCCGAAGGGTTGGACAAGAATAGAGGTCCTTGGCCTCTTGATGCGCTCCTCGCTAAGAATCACAGACGATAGAGTTAGCAGCGCATGGCTAAATGCTAATTGCTAACGGCTAATTGCGGCTCTACCGCGTCGTCTCGATGAACGTCACCTTGTTGATTTCCTTCAGCGTCGTGAGCCCTCGTTTCACTCTATCAATTGCCGACTCGCGAAGGAAATGCATTCCTTCATCTTTGGCGGCGCGGCGAATCTCGCTGCTAGGCTTCTTCGCCAGAATCATCTCGCGAACGTTGTCGGTCAACTCCAGTAACTCGTGGATCGCGGTCCGCCCACGGAATCCCGTGCCTGAGCACTCGATGCAACCCTCGCCTTCATAGAACGGCAGGTTCGCCCATTCTTGCGGATTCAAACCGCTGGCTTCCAATTCTGCGACAGAATAGTGGACCTCTTTCTTGCAGAACTCGCAGACAACTCTCACCAGCCGTTGCGCCAGAATGCAGTTCAGCGCCGAAATGAAGTTGTAGGCTTCCACACCCATGTTGAGGAAGCGCCCCAATACATCGACTACGTTGTTGGCGTGCACGGTCGTGAAGACCAGGTGTCCGGTAAGCGCGGAATTAATGGCAATCTGTGCCGTCTCCGTATCGCGGATTTCGCCCACCATGATCTTGTCGGGATCGTGACGCAGGATCGAGCGCAAGCCGCGGGCAAAGGTCAGGCCCTTTTTCTCGTTCACCGGAATCTGGGTGATGCCGCGAATCTGGTATTCGACCGGGTCCTCGATGGTGATCAGCTTATCTTCGTCGGTCTTGATTTCGTTCAGTGCTGCGTACAGGGTCGTCGTTTTGCCCGAGCCCGTCGGTCCCGTGACCAGCACCATGCCGTATGGCTCTTTGATGTAGCGGCGAAACTTATGCAGGTCTTCGTCGCTGAAGCCCACCACGTCGAGAGTGAGCTTGTGGAACTTCTCGCTCATCGACTCTTTGTCGAGCACACGCAGCACCGCGTCTTCGCCGTGAATCGAAGGCATGATGGAAACGCGAAAATCGATGGAGCGACCGAGGTAGCGCACACGAAAACGTCCGTCCTGGGGGACACGGCGCTCTGAAATGTCCAGCTCGCTCATGACCTTGATACGCGAGATGATGGTGGAGTGGTGCTCCTTGGCGATGGGCTGCATGGCCTGTTGCAACACGCCGTCAATGCGGTACTTGATGACCACTGAGTCGTCACGCGTCTCGATGTGAATATCGCTGGCACGCCGCTGCAACGCGGTGAAGATGGTCGTATCCACTAGACGGATGATGGGACTGATGTCGGTCTCGGCCGTCAGCTTTTCGATTGAGATGGTCTCGTCGGAGTTTTCGTCCTCGGCGATAACATCCAGCGCAAAGCCCTCGCTGGCTTCCTCCAGCACGCGTTGCGATTGCTCCGTCTTCTTCAGAATGTCGCTGATCTGCGACAAGCTGGCGACCTTGGTGGTGATGCGCCGTGCCAACAACAAGCCGATCTCGTCGATCATCATCAACTGGCTGGGATCGGCAATAGCAATCACCAGGCGGCCATCCGGCTTGTCTTCTAACGGCACGAAGTTGTAGCGGAACATCAAGTCCACGGGAATTTTGCGGAACAAGTCGTGCTGGATGTGAAAATTCTTTAGGTCCACAAACTCGCAACGATAGCGCTGCGCCAGCTCTTTACCGTGTTCGACTTCATCCTGCGTAATAATCGGACTTCCGTTGCCGCCGCCTACGAAGATGGGTTTCTTTAAGTCTGTCATAACGTCAACACCTTTTAGCAATTAGCAACTAGCCAAAGCAATTCGCCAAATCGAACGATCCCTGTTGGAGCGGTATCGATTCCTAATGCAGCCCTTCCGACCCCAAACTAAATATCGGCAAATACAGTGAAATCAGCACAAACGCCACCACCACGCCCATCACAATCAGGATAACCGGCTCAATCAGCGCCATAGCTGTGGCCAGCGCGTTTTGCACGTCTTCCTCATAGAACTCTGAAACCGAGTTCAGCATTGCCGGCAGCGCGCCCGTCGATTCACCGACCTCAATCATCTCCACCGACATTTCCGGAAACACTTTGGTGTCTTCCAGGCTGTGCGCCAAACCCTGGCCTTCGCGGACTCCGCGCGTCGCCGTCTCGATGCCGCGCGCGATCAAGCGGCTCTGCATCGACTCACCCGCCGTCTCCAGCGAGGGGACCAGCGACAGTCCGCCGGACAGCAGCGTTGATAGCATACGTGCAAATATCGCCATCTGGTATTTCAACCAGACGTCTCCCAGCATGGGGATCTTCAATTTGAAGCGGTCCATGCTGGTGGCGCCGCTGTCGCTCTTCATCCAACGCCATAGAAAGAAACCAGCGATGGCCAGCACTATCAGGGTGGGCAAAAAATATTCCTTCGCGTTGACCCCGATGGACAACATGATGGAGGTCATCGTCGGTAGCTGGGCGCCCAGCTGTTGGTACAGATTTGCGAACTGCGGAACAACAAAGGTGATGAGGAAAGTCATCATCACGAGTAGCATGGCCACCAGCAACGCGGGATATACCAGGGAGGCGGTCAGCTTTTTGCGAAAACTCACTGACAAACGCTGGAAGGAGATGTAACGTCCCATCACCTCTTCCAAATTACCGCTCTTCTCGCCTGCCAGCAGGGTGGTGGTGTACACCTTGGGAAAAACTTTCTGCGCTTCGAACGCGTCGGAGAGCAATTCGCCACCGCGCACCCGGTCGCGAACATTCTGCAGCACCGAACGAAAGAAGAGGTTGCGTTGCCGCTTGATCAACAGTTCCAACGACTGAATAATCGGCAGGCCGGCATGGATCAGCGTGACAAACTGCTGGTTGAAGATAACAAACTGGTCCTGTTTGATCTTGCGCCGACGCGGGAAAGCTCCCCCGGTGGACAATAGACCCTTGGACTTGACCGAATAGACCAAAAAGCCCTGTTGAGCAAAGCGGTCGCGGATCTCAACCTCCGAGGCACCGTTTTCGAGCTGCTCGAGGACGTGACCCCGTTCGTCGGCCATCTTGATCAGGTATTCGGCCATGAGTGAGAAGTTCCCTAGGGAGAGGTTATGAGTAGTCTAGCATTTAGCAGTTGGCAATTAGCACTTGACCGTTAGAAATTACCCGCAATTGAGAATCGAAGATGGCCACACTTGACGCCTTCGCTAAATGCCAAGTGCTAAGTGCCAAATGCTGGTCGCTCATTCCGTAAGTTCCGTTCCCGCTACCACCTCGGTTCCGGGTGGCGGAACAAAACGAAATTGTGCGTCTGGTATTTCGACGTTTTCTTTCTGCTGAAGAAAGCGGAATTCGGTAACGGACCCATCACGCTCTTCGATTACGATGCGCGAAATCAAGCCGTCAGGCGTCACTTCCAGCAAAGTCTGTTCAATACGGTCGCCCATTCCTTTGGGGATGCCACGCAGAACCACGTCGCTCGGGTTGAGCGGTTTTTGATCGGGCGCCAGGGAAAGGCCATCTAACTCCTTTTCCAGCTTCGTCTTGCCTAGCAGGTAACGCAGCGGTGACCGCAGATCGTCGAGTTGCTTCACCGGCGTTCGGCGAATCTGCTTTTCCCCGGGAACGTAGAACCAGGCGGTGTGTCCATCGGTAAGGAAAAGCTTGGGGCGCGGCTGATCATAGTCCCACCTCATTCGGCCCGGCTTCTTCATCCGGAGGGTGCCGCTCTCGGTGCGGTTGATCCCTGCTCCACTATAGGTCTCGGTGAACCTCGCTTCCAAAGTGCGCATGTGATCGTAGCGCTGGTCCACTTTCGCGGCTACGGCATGCACGTCGGTTTGGGCGGTGAGCGAAACTGAGTACAGAAGAAGGAGCACAACCGTGGCGAAGTTCCGGCGGGATGGGACCAGCATCATGAACTCAAGAGTGTTATGCCGTGCCGAGGATCGTCCCAGCAATAGACGCCGAAAGGTCAACCCCTCTGTGTTCCTGGGCGACGGCTCAGGGACGTTTACGATCGCTTTCACAAAAGCATGCAGGTTGGCCCTACCTGTCTTACTGAATCACCGGACTAGTGGCATCCGCGGGTCCCGAGGAGTTGTTATGGATCTCGCCTGCTTCGTCCGAGTAGAACCTGCGTTGTCCCGTCGTGCCGACCTGATCGGGTACAGCTGTGATCGTGTAAGAACGGATAGCGCCGTTCACCTTTTCGCCTGGAGTATAGGTGAAGGTGTAGCCACTCTTGCGGCCGCTGGCCAAGTTGTTGTCGATGGTCCCCTCGCCGCCAGTCTGCGTCGTACCTCCCAGCATTGCCAAGTCCGCTGTGAAACCCACATCGGGATGGCTACTGGCATAGATCATTTCCGCTTCATTGATGGCTCTGATACTGGCGATTGCGGAAGTCTCGTGGGCGGGGATGGTCGATTTGGTGAGTTTCGGTATGGTGAATGCCGCGATGATCAGAATAATGGTTACGACGATCAGCAGTTCGATGAGGGTGAATCCCCGGTCTCGATTACGTTTACGCATATTTGGCAACCTTTCTCAGCCGCCCTGGTCGGTCCATGCCTGCTGTAGCCACTTCGATCTACCGATGTGTCGCTAAGGGAACATCGGGCAGCCTCGGGCCTCGGCATCTGGCTCTCCCACCAACACGGCGACTTACCGGAAGTCTAGAGGGTCGCTTTGGTTTTCTTCTTAGGCGGCTTTTTGGCTTCGCGTCTTGGTGCGTTCTTATTTCCCATGCTCACAGCATCGCACAATTTCAAAGATGATGCGAGGGTAGGAAATCGAAAGCACTTCGACAATCATTTTCCACCCAACACAGACCAGTCTGCAACTTGGACGGTTGGCGGAAGGAAACGTTGCGAGTTGGCCAGACTTAGCGCTTGGCATAGATACCGATCCGTGTTCAAATGGCTGACGAAAAAAATGGCCTTCTCGCGGTGGGCAAAAGGACGTTGCGATCACGCTCAACCGCCCAATGTCGTGCCATGCGCGACGCACCTTGAATCTGTGAGGAAGGAAAAGTTATGAATAAATTTTTCTCGGATGAGGCACCATCTCGACGGCGATTCCTGCAGATGGGTGCAACCGCAGCCGCCGTTGGACTGACAAGCGGCCTGCAACTCGCGGTACCGCCCCAAGTGCTGGCCCAGAGCGTACTAACACCCGATGCCGCGCTGGCCGAACTTGTGGCTGGCAACAAGAGGTTCGTTGCCGAGCGGCTAACCTCATTCGACCATGATCTTGCGATCCTCAAGCAACATACGGTTGACAAGCAGGAACCCTTTGCCGCGGTGCTGTCTTGTGCGGATTCGCGCGTGCCCGTCGAAATGGTTTTCGATCAAAGCATTGGTCACATCTTCGTGACCCGAGTTGCGGGCAATGTTATTACGCCCGAGATCATTGGCAGCCTCGAATACGGTGCTGCAGTTTTGGGAACCAAAGTGATCCTGGTGATGGGACATTCCGGGTGCGGCGCGGTGAAGGCGACCATTCAAGGGAAGGAAGTACCCGGGCAGATCAGCTCGCTCTTTCCGCATATCCAACCTGCAATTGATCAGGCTGGACCGGACTTGGAAGGGGCAACCAAGGCCAACGCCAAGATTCAGGCGACACTGTTGCGCGAGGCTTCGACCGTCATTTCAAGCCTGGTGAAGGAAGGCAAGCTAAAAGTTGTCGCAGGCTATTATGATTTGGCTAGTGGTGCGGTGGCACTCATCGAGTAGTTGGGTGCTTTTGCGCCATCAAGATCATCACGGCCCTGCGAAGAACATAAGCGGATTCGATGCGGGGGCGTTTGACGCGCCGGTCATGGGAAACATCTGATGGCGTAGTGTAGCAGCCAATCCTGAGTTCTCAGCAGGCTATGGAATCCCGGCTGATCTTCAACCCATTCAGATTGCCCAACACGGTTACTGCGATCCGCTCCGGCTGGAATAATTCATTTGCGGATTGCAGCAAGTCTTCCGTGGTCACCGCCTGGATGCGCTCAATAATCTCGTCCATGCTGAAGAAGCGGTCATAATACATTTCCTGTCGCGCCAAGTTGGACATGCGGGCCGTGCTCGACTCCAGACTCAGCATTAGACTTCCCTTCAACTGGTCCTTGGCACGTTTGAGCTCTTCTTGCGAGATGGCTTCCAGCTTCAACTGACGAAACTCGTTCACGATGGATTGCACCACCAGGGGCGCGGACTGCCGCGACGTACCGGCATACACCGATAGCAATCCCGTGTCGCGGAAAGGATTCAGTTCGGAGAAGATCGAATACACCAGCCCTTGTTTCTCGCGAACGTTTTGGAACAACCGCGAACTCATCCCTCCGCCCAATAGGGTATTCAGAATGTACGACGCGTAGCGGCGCTCATGGCTAATGCAGTACGACGGAACCCCCACGCAAATCTGCACCTGCTCCAGAGATTTCTTGTTGCGCAGGATGATGCGGGAATGCAACTTGGGCGGACTGTCGTGCCAGCCATTGGATCCTGGCGGTAACTGCCCAAAGCGCTGGCGCAGCAGTTCGACAAACTCCTCGTGGTTCACGTTTCCTGCTGCCGAGATGATCAGGTTGCCAGGAGCAAACTTCGAAGGATAGAAGCCCTGAATGGCATTCTGATCGAAGCGCCGCACTGTTTCCTTGGTCCCCAGGATAGGCTTGCCCAGCGGATGGTCCTTGAAGAAATTCTGAGTGAAGATCTCATGCACTAGGTAGTCGGGGTTGTCCTCATCCATCTTGATCTCTTCCAGGATGACCCCACGCTCGCGCGTGATCTCATTGGCATCGAAGACCGGATGCAGGACCATGTCGCTCAAGATATCGACGGCGAGCGGAAGATGCTCGTCCAGGACTTTAATATTGAAGCAGATAGTCTCTTTGCCAGTGAAGGCATCCATGTTGCCGCCAATGGAATCCACCTGGCGGGCAATATCTTCAGCAGTGCGGTTGGTTGTCCCCTTGAACACCATGTGTTCAACAAAATGCGAAATACCATTCACCGCGGGATCTTCGTGACGCGAGCCGGACTTCACCCAGATCCCCATCGAGACCGAACGGATGTGGTTCATGTGTTCGGTCAGGATGGTGAGCCCATTGGGCAACACCTCGCGTTGTATATTCCGGATTTCTTCAACCATTTATTTTCTTTATCGCTTCCTACGACATCGAGCCCAGATCCCGCCCTCGGATTACTCTCCCACCTCTAAACTCGGCGAAGGGCGCCTTAGGGATTTCAGACCCGCGGAATAAAATGACCACCCTTTAGAATGAATCTACAATGACGAAATGCCCGCAGCGTCGTCGGGCGCACAGGAATCTAAGCTAGCCAGCATATTGGATGCATGAGCAACCCACAAAATACCGAACTATTAGGCCTTACGATTCAGCAGCTTACAGACATTGCTGAAGCTTTAGGTCAACCCGGGTATCGCACTCGCCAGCTTTTAGACGGCTTGTACCGGCAAAGGTGGTCTGCTCTGGAGCAATTCACAATGCTGCCCCTAGCGTTTCGCCAGCAGCTAAGTGAGTCGGGTTACTCAATTGGGCTGCCCACAATCGAGAAGAGATTCGTTTCCTCCGATGGCACCGTCCGTTACCTGCTGTTGTTTTCCGACGGCCAAAGTGTTGAAACCGTGTGGATGCCCGAAGGCGATGGTGGAGAAGCCGGAGACGGATCAGAGGATGGTGATGCCGAGCTTCAGGAGCTGAGGGCCGGGCAATCGAACAACAGGTCCCTCGACTTCGCTCGGGATGACAAGACAAAACAGGCCGCCCACCCATCTTTGGCGAAAGGGCGGGATCAGGATGCATCTGTCTCGAACAAACCTCCTGGCCGGAAAGGTTTTCACCGCGCCACCATCTGTGTTTCCAGCCAGGTGGGATGCGCCGTCGAATGTGCCTTCTGCATGACCGCGCTGTTGGGATTGAAGCGCAATCTAAGCGCAGGCGAAATTGTTGGGCAAATCCTCGCCGTGCTCAACGATCAGCAAGTCGAGATGCAGCGCGACCGTGTCAACCTCGTCTTCATGGGACAAGGTGAACCGTTCCTGAATTACGACAACTTCATGCAGGCCGTCCGCCTGCTGGTCGAAGCTGTAGGCATTCCCGAATCGCGCATGACGGTTTCAACGTCGGGCATCGTGCCGCGTATCGCCGATTTCGGAGCCGAGCCGGTCCGTCCCAAGCTAGCGGTCTCGCTGAATGCGCCAAACGAACTGCTGCGCACGCAAGTCATGCCGGTCAACAAGAAGTGGACCATTGAAAAGCTGATCGCGGCCCTGCACGAATTTCCTCTGCGCAATCGCGAGCGACTGACCTTCGAGTACGTCTTGCTCGGCGGCGTCAACGACGGGGTCCAGCACGCCCGCGAGATGGTTGACCTGATTCGCGGTCTGCGCGCAAAGGTAAACTTGATCGCGCTGAATTCGGGCCCAGAGATTCCCTTCTCTACGCCCTCCGACGAGCGCGTGCTAGCTTTCCAGAACGTGCTCACACGGGCGGGAATTCCGGCGTTTGTCAGGCGTCCCCGCGGCCGCGACATCTATGCCGCCTGCGGGCAGTTGAAGCACACCACGGAGTTGGTGCAGGTCGAAACCTAGCTGCGCAGTGGTGCACGAGACTTTTATTGTGAATCCCATCCTCTCCCGATTGGTAAACTCACTTTTTGCATCAAGTCGGGTTATATTGACAGGGCCGAACCCAATATTTTGATCGTATTCTGAGTGACACCGAGAAAATTGTGCACGAGATGGCTGTGCAACGTTTTGCCGTTCGAACGAGCGCTTGATAAAAGCTAAGCAGCTGGCCTTGGTGCACAATGGTGGGATTCGCGTTGGGCCATGCCCCCCTGATGGGGCCACGGCCCCAGCCAAAAAGGGTAGTGCTACTGGAATCACATCGGAAGGGTACATAGCGTGGACTCGCTGGATGCTAAAGCGGAATTCTGGTTGAGACCTCGTTCGAAGCGGGTTTTGGAACGGCTGTTGCGCTACGTGCCGGACGTTTCACTCGCAACTTTGATTGGCCTACCGTGGCCAGTCAAGAAAACGCTAGCCCAAATCGACATGGCAGCTCGGAGCCTATCCGATATCGAGATCCGTTCTTCATTTCTGCCTGATGCCCGCTACCTCCAGAAATACCGAACGCCGGAGTGCCAGCACTTCGGACCGGTCTGGCAATACTGGCATTCAGGCGTGACTGAATGCCCTCCAATCATCCGGGAATGCATGGCGAGCGTTAAACGTCACACGACAGGCCGGGAAGTTATCATCCTAAGTGACCACACCCTTCACGACCATGTCACGCTGCCTGCCCACATTTTGGCAAAACGTCAGCAGATGGGCACCACCCATTTTTCCGATATACTGCGCTCCCACCTTCTGGCTCGGCACGGTGGAACATGGATTGACGCTTCGGTCATGCTGACGGGAGCGATCGACGAAGTTATCTCCAGTCTTCCTTTCTTTGTATTCAAGCGTCCTAACGACCCCTACATGCTTTCCAGTTGGTTTATCCACTCCATTGCTGGCCACCCACTTGTGTGCGCAATGCGGGATGTCCTGACAGCATATTGGGTTATGCAGGACGAACTCCGGGCCTATTTCACGTTCCATTTTTTCTTCGAAGCAATCATAACGCTGCACGCCGACCTGCGCGAACATTGGAAGAAAATGCCTGCCATGTCCGCAATGCCCCCTCATTTTCTTCAGAACGCATTACTTGCCGGATCGAATTTTGAGCAACTGCAGGAGATCTGCCGTAGCATGCCGGTCCACAAGTTGTCGTACAAATTTCCCGAACCGGTGAGAGCGGAGGCCGAGCGGATTGCAATGTGGGCCTCTATGTATCGGCAAGCGGATTTGGTTGGCGAGCGGGAAACTAAAACGCGTTGAACAGTTCCCCTCATTCTTGCCTAATTACGTGCTTCGTGGGAGCAATCGGTCTTTGCAGGAATCGACAAAAACGCTTTGTCCGAAGTAATTGCGCCGTCTTTTTATGTGAGCGACAGGTTGGCGCCCCTTCACCTTTGCAAGCGTAGTCTCAAGCCCAACTCCCGTGTTTCCTGCTTCTGAACATGCGAAACGCGAGTACGGCGCCAGCCGCGGCAAGGCCAATTCCCACCGCAACCTTCTTCAAGCTCGTCATAGGGCACGTCGAGCGAGTGCGGGCGCCAGCGATATGCTCCGGACGGACGCCAACGCCCACCAATCGACCGGCCAAGTCATGTATGCCGGGAATGTTGACCGCGACCTTCAGTTGCCACGGAGCCTTAGCCGGCCCAGGATTTTGGAAGATCTTCGCCAGACCCTTGTGTGCCTGTACTTGCATAAACTGGGTGGCCCGTGTGGGAAATTCACGCCGGCATTGCACGCGTGCCAACATGGCTTCGGTGACTTGCCCGTAGAGTAGCCCGCGAGTCAAGAGATTCGCCGTGGCCACCGCGTCCTGGATGGCGAGATTGATGCCAACACCTCCCGCCGGGGACATCGCATGGGCGGCATCTCCAATACATAACAGTCCAGGCCGATACCACTTCCGCAGACGGTTAATCTGCACGGTCAGTAGCTTGATCTGGTCCCACTCCTTCAATTCAGCGACCCGGTCGCCGACATAAGGTGCAATTTGCGCGACGGACGCGCGAAAGTCATCGATTCCCCGCTCCTTGATCGCTTCGAACGATCCTTTCGGGATGATCAGCGCGGCCTGGAAATAATCGCCTCGCGGAATCATGACCAGAGCTCTACCGTAGTTGAAGTTTCCAAAGAGCTGTTCAGGATCGTTGGTGGTGCGGGGGATGCGGAACCACAGCACGTCAATGGGAACACCCGACTCAATCACCTCCAGACCGGCAACCTGCCGGGTAACCGAGTGGCGGCCATCGCATCCGATTACAAGGTCAGCATGAATATCAACCGGACCTTGCGGTGTATTCGCTCGCACTCCGCGGACCCGACCACTATCGTCGATCAGGTCAACCGCCTCATGCTCCATCTTGAGTGTGAACGATGAAAATTTCTGCGCCTTGCTGGAGAGAAAGTTGAGAAAGTCCCATTGCGGCATTAGCGCCACGAACTTGCAATGCGTGGGCACCCATCGAAGACTGGCTACCTGGAATATGTAGTCTCCGAATACACCATTGACCGAGCTCAATTCCTGGTGTGGCAGCTTCAGGAAGTCCTCCAACAAACCCAATTCATACATCACCTCCAGCGTCGAAGGATGCACAGTGTCGCCGCGGAAGTCACGAAAGAAGTCCTTGTGCTTTTCCAGTACCGTAACCGAAACGCCACTGCGCGCCAGAAGATAGCCCAGCATCACCCCAGCAGGGCCACCCCCGACGATGCAACATCCAGTTTCCACCGTTTCTGTCGTCATTTCGTGTCTCCCTTCGAGCTGCCGTGTTGTAGCGATCCCAATGCTCTAGACCCATTCATACCACCGAGAAACCCGTTTTGGCCGCTTTCCTTTCTCGAAAATTCCCTGCAACGAGCATAGCCCCTCGCACATCTAAACCTTGACAGTGATTCACTCAAGTTCTATAGTCAGTTTGTTATTAAGATCGCGAGTCGCTGTCAACCGCAATTATTATCAGTAACTTACGAGCTAATAGAGCCAGGAGGGTGGCTGCAATGGGAAAGATCATCGGAATTGACTTGGGAACCACCAACTCGGTGGTCGCCGTTATGGAAGGCGGCGAGCCCAAAGTCATCCCCAACGAAGAGGGCGGACGAACCACGCCATCGGTCGTAGGATTCACCAAGAACGGAGAGCGTCTGGTCGGCCAAGTCGCCAAGCGCCAGGCCATTACCAATCCCGAGAACACGATTTACTCCATCAAGCGCTTCATGGGCCGTCGTTTCGACGAAGTCAATGAAGAGATGAAGATGGTGCCGTACAAGGTCGTGCAGTCGGGCGATCATGTGGCAATCATGGCGCAGGGGAAGGAATACACCCCGCCGCAGATCTCGGCCATGATTCTGCAGAAGCTGAAGAAGTCGGCCGAAGACTATCTCGGCCAGTCGGTGACGGACGCTGTAATCACTGTTCCGGCGTACTTCAACGACGCACAGCGCCAGGCGACCAAAGACGCAGGCAAGATTGCCGGTCTCGACGTGAAGCGCATCATCAATGAGCCGACGGCGGCGGCACTGGCTTACGGCCTCGACAAGAAGAAGGACGAAACCATTGCCGTGTACGATTTCGGCGGCGGTACCTTCGACATTTCGATTCTCGAAGTAGGCGAAGGCGTCATTGAAGTGAAATCGACCAACGGCGACACGCACCTGGGTGGCGACAACATCGATCAGCGCATTGTTGACTGGTTGATCGACGAATTCAAGAAGGACGAAGGCCTGAACCTGCGCGACAAGGGCAACGAGATGGCGTTGCAGCGTCTGCGTGACGCCGCCGAACGCGCCAAGATCGAGCTTTCGACCACCATGGAGACCGAAATCAATCTGCCGTTTATCACGGCGGACGCGAGCGGTCCCAAACACTTGGTCAAGAAGCTGACGCGCTCTAAGCTGGAAGAGATGGTGAAGGACATCATTGATCGCTCCATTGGCCCGTGCAAGGCAGCATTGAAAGATGCCGGCATCACGCCAGACAAGATCAACGAAGTTGTGCTGGTCGGCGGTCAGACGCGCATGCCGCGCATCCAGCAGTTGGTGAAGGAGATCTTCGGCAAAGAGCCGCACAAGGGCGTGAACCCGGATGAAGTGGTTGCGATTGGCGCTGCCATTCAGGGTGGAGTGCTCGGCGGCGAAGTGAAAGACCTGCTGCTGCTCGACGTGACTCCGCTGACGTTGTCGATCGAGACCATGGGCGGCGTAGCGACGAACATGATCCCACGCAATACGACCATCCCGACAAAGAAGACGGAAACCTTCTCGACGGCGGCCGACAATCAGACGTCGGTCGAGGTACACGTGCTGCAGGGTGAGCGTCCGATGGCGCGCGACAACCGCACTCTGGGCAAGTTCCACTTGACCGGATTGCCCCCGGCTCCGCGTGGTGTGCCGCAGATTGAGGTGACGTTCGACATCGATGCCAATGGCATTCTGAACGTCAACGCGAAAGACATGGCGACCGGGAAGGACCAGAAGATAACGATTACGTCGTCTTCGGGTCTAAGCAAGGATGAAGTCGATCGCATGGCGAAAGAAGCCGATGCGCACTCGGCGGAAGACAAGGCCAAACGCGAGGAAGTAGAGGCCCGCAACCAGCTCGACGGCATGGTGTACAGCATCGAGAAGATGCTGCGCGAGCACGGAGACAAGATCTCCGGGCAGGAGCGCAGCGATGTCGAGAACGCGCTGGCCGATGCCAAGAAGGCGCTCGAGGGCACCGACTCGGCTGCGATGAACAAAGCACGCGAGAACCTAACGTCCGCCTCGCACAAGCTGGCGGAAGCCATGTACAAGGCAACCTCGGCGCAAGCGCCTCCGACGGGTGGCCCGGCTCCGGGTGGCGACGGCCAGGCCAGCGGTGGCGAGCAAAAGAAGAAAGACGAAGGCGTGATCGACGCCGAGTACGTGGACGTGGACGAGAAGAAATAAGCTCTCAGCTTTCAGCTGTCAGCTATCAGCCAAGGCAGGGGGCGTGACGAACGCCCCTTCGTCTTAGCGAAAAGCGAATGGCGAAAAGCGAAGAGCGAAAAAGTTTGGCTGACGGCTGAGAGCTGACAGCTGACGGCTCAAAAACGAACTCCCCGGATAGAAGGAACAAATTGCGATTCGAAGTGAACAATCAGTCCTACATGTTAAGTTTTAACAACGACGACGGACGGTGGTATCTGATAACCGCCGGCGTCGACGGCCGGATGAAAGCCATCCCGGTGATCAGCGATGAATTTGGGTTCGTCCCTCGCGCCGTCATTCCGATGGGCGACACGGGACAGGCGGGCGTGAACTGAGGAGCGGAACTTCCCAATGATTTGCCGTCCTGAGCGGGGGTTGGCCTGAACTTGCGGTGTCTCGCAGGAAGGACCGCAGATCCTTCGGCTGCGCTCAGGATGACAGTGTGAAAATGGGATTTTAGCGAAAAGCGACATTGCTAATAGCTCCAGGCTAAAAGCTAAGAGCCAGAACCAACCATGCCAACTACCGCCAACAAAGACAAAGACTACTACGGCATTCTCGGGGTGAAGAAGACGGCCTCGGCGGACGACATCCGCAAGGCGTTTCGCAAGTTGGCGCGCAAGTATCACCCCGACGTGAACCCCGGCGACAAGTCTGCGGAAGAGAAGTTCAAGACGCTCTCCGAAGCCAACGACGTCCTCAGCGATCCCAAGAAGCGCAAGATCTACGACCAGATCGGCTTCTACTCCGACAACATCGACCCGGCAACGGCAGAAGCGTACGCGCGCGGCGGAGGCCAGCCTGGAAGCGGCTTTGCCGGCGGCGGTCCGGGCGGCGGCGGAGCGCGCACCTATACCCAGGAAGTTCCCTTCGACTTCAGCGGATTCGACTTCAATGACTATGCCGAGGGCGCGGGCGCAGCCGGCCGTAAAAGCGGCGGCGGCGGATTTCGCGATATCTTTTCGGGCATCTTCGGCGGCGGCCGCGAGGAGCAAATGGCCCGCCCCGAACCCGGCGAAGATCTGGAATACCAGGTAAATGTCGGCTTCTGGCAAGCCATCAAGGGCGCGGAGATGCAGCTTACGATTCCCCGCCGCGAAGTCTGCACCCACTGTCACGGCCAGGGCTTTCTGGAGAGCCCAGGCCCGTGTCCTGAATGTCACGGCAAGGGACAGATCACGCAAAAGAGCGGCAGCATGAAGTTCAACGTCGTGTGCCCGCGCTGCGGCGGTAGCGGCAAGAACCGCACGGTGTGTCCTGTCTGCCACGGTGAAGGCCGGGTCGAGCACAGTGAGCTACTGAAGGTCCGCATCAAGCCGGGAACACGGAACGGACAGCGCATCCGCCTTCCGGGCCGAGGCAATGCGGGAACCAAGGGCGCTCCCGCTGGGGATCTCTACATTATTGTGCGCGTGGGCGAGCATCCGGTGTTCAAGCGTGAGGCCGACGACATTTATCTCACGGTACCGGCTACCGTTATGGAAGCGGCGCTGGGCACGAAGATCGAGGTTCCGACGATCGATGGACGTGCGCTGTTGAAGATTCCGCCGGGAACACAATGCGGACAAAAGTTGCGTTTGCGGGAAAAGGGTGTTCCCTCGGCAGTCAAGGAAGGAGCGCGCGGCGACGAGATTGTCGAAATCAAGTTGGTGCCTCCGAAGGTAACGGACGAGCGCTCCAAGGAAATCCTGCGTGAGCTGGCAAAGCTGAATCCAGAGGATCCCCGAGAGGCGCTGTGGAAGGATAGCAATTAGCAATTAGCAACTAGCAACTAGCAACTAGCAACTAGCAACTAGCAACTAGCAACTAGCAACTAGCGGGCTTCGGCCTGCGACGCAACAGAGTTCCCTAAACAGCGCCATGAGATTGCATTGGCCAACGTTATTTTGCTAAGTGTTAAATGCTAAGTGCTAACTGCCAAGTTCCAAATGCCAATTGCCGATCACGTCCTTGAAACCGAACGCCTGATCCTGCGCCGGTTGCGTCCCGACGATGTAGACGCGATCTTCGCCATTATCGGCGATCCGATCGCGATGCAATATTTCCCGCGAACCTATGATCGCAAAGACGCCGAGGAATGGATCGAACGCAATCTTCGCCGCTATGCCGACGACGGCCACGGGATCTACGCCATGGTGCTCAAGGCCAACAGTGAGGTAATTGGCGATTGTGGACTGGCTAATCCAGCAGATCGACGGCAGGCCAGAGCTGGAGGTCGGCTATCATCTGCGCCGCGACCAGTGGGGTCATGGCTACGCTACCGAAGCGGCGCAAGTGTGCATACGGTACGCGTTTCTCTCGCTCGGCGCGGCGAAGGTGATTTCGTTGATCCGGGCCGAGAACCTGCCCTCGAGGCGCGTGGCGGAGCGCAATGGAATGCAAGTCGAGCGGGAAGTAATGCACTCCGGGCTGCCGCACTTGGTGTATGCGATCAGTAAGCTGTCAGCTCTCGGCCGTCAGCCACGGACAGCGGAAGTGATGCAATCGCAGCGAACAAAAGACTTAGCTGAAAGCTGACGGCTGATAGCTGACAGCTACCGAGAGGACTAATGGCCAAGCGTAAAAAACAAGGCGCGTACATGATCAGTTCGGTGGCGGAGATGTACGACATTCACCCGCAAACTCTGCGCCTGTATGAACGCGAGGGACTGCTGAAGCCGTCGCGCACCGAGGGCAACACCCGTCTCTACACCGACGAAGACATCGAGCGCCTGGAGCTGATCCTGTCGCTGGCCAGAGACTTGGGAGTGAACATATCGGGCATCGCTATCATTTTGCAAATGCGCGAGCGCATGGACGAAATGCAGCGCCAGATGGCGGACTTCGTCAGCTATGTGCGCAACGAGGTCATGGCACGCGCACAACATGCCGATCCCAGCCGCGGGGCAATCGTGCCGGTACGGCGATCCATCGTTCCCGAAAAGAAGCGCTAGGCATTAGGCGGATCGATGTCCGTCACGTTTTCTCAAAGCCGTTTTCGGCGCAAAACCGAACCGCTGTTGGCGAAGTGTTCTACCACGGGTTTCACTGCTTGTGCGGCCACTCGTCGGGCGTCATCGCGAGCGAGGTTATAGCCCACAAGAATCGCGGTGAAATCGAGGGTCAACATTTTCAACAAACGATCTTCGGCAGCGCGAAACGCAATCTCTTGCTGCATTCTAATGCCATCTCTTCCTTAGCGCTCGACATACCCCACCGCAACCGAAGCTGACCAAGGCCTGCCCAAGAGCACATTGAGTCGAGCGCAAATTGAGCACTCAATGCCCGTTCCACTCCTTGATATATAAATCTTAGAAAAGGAGGCACGTGGAGTCTGTTCATTTATGCTCACGCGCCGAGGCAAACTTGTGAGCAGAAACGAACAGGTTTCTGAACGAGAACCTTCAAGCCAGGCCGCTATTTAGCTTTGGGTGCCACCGTAGCGGCGGCAGGTGCTGACTTCGCTCTCAGGCTGTCCAGCTCTTCCCTGGCCTTCTTGGCGTAAGGTCCATTGGGCAGAATTTTCAAGTAGGCTTCGTAATTTTCTACGGCGCCAGCAGTGTCGCCCGTTTTGTTCAAAACTTCAGCCAGCTTGAAGGTGGCCTCGGCATCGTGCGGCTTGAACTCCAACGCCTCGCGATAGCGGCTGATAGCGGCGGGATAATTCTGCTTGACCTTGAAGTAGAAGTCGCCGATCTCCACGTCCTTCATCGCCTTCATGGGATTGTAAGGCGTGAACTCATCGACATCGCTGGCACTATCGCCCAGCTCTGATTCGGGATGCTTCTTGGCATCGTCGGAGGGAGGGGAGACGTCGATCTGCGTCTGCTTGCTCGAACTTTCTCCGGGCGGAACATTGTCAGAGCGCGGCGGAGCTTCGCGGTTGTCTTTGGGCGGCGAAGCCGATTTATCGGTAGGCACCTGTTCGACGGGCTGTTGGTCTTGTGCAACCGCAACGCCTGTAAACAACAGACAAAGCACAGCAACAATCAGATAACGAAAACGCACTTCCATATTGTAGTTCAACCCGTAACGGCTGCAGAACACTCGCTCTCTGGTCCCCTGAGGAGCCATCGAATCGGCCGCTACTATAGAACGGCACCCTGTTTCCCTACGGCCGCGCCTTCTTCTTCGCGATAACTGAAAAGATGAAGTATCCACCCGCGGCTGCTCCCGCATATAAGAACGCATTGGCGAAGACGATAGTACCTGTGACCAGAACCAGCGCCAGAGCGGAGTCCGGGGTTGGGCCGATCACTAAGGACAATACGTAGGGCGGACAGAGGATCAGGGCAATCGCGGTCAGCGAGTTGTGCGCCTGAAGCGCACCCACATTCAGCCTCCATGCAAAATAGACCGCCAGGGCCACGGCCATCCCCAGAACAAAACTGAGGCAGAGCACAATCACGAGATTCTGATTATCTGTTTTACGCAACCGAGTCAATGCACGCCACCGAGTCTCTCCATCGAGTGTACTCGCGAACCCGCCACAACGAAGGGCGTCGGACGTTGACAACGACTGGGCGGGAGCGCGTCCTCGTGTCGTTAGTCTTCGAAGGTACCGAAATTCTTTTTCGGCCTCGTGACCTAGGTCACAGCCTGCGTGTGACGTGGTCTGGCATGTTGGTAGCGTCGGTTTATCGGTAGCGGGGACACTATGGACGTACGAATGAACTTTGATGAGAAGCCCTTTATTGCGATTTGGGAAACCACCCAGGCCTGTGACCTTGCCTGCGTACACTGCCGCGCGTGTGCGCAGCCCTTGCGCAACTCGCTGGAACTGAATACGGCGGAGGCCAAGCGCGTTATCGACGAGATCGCCGAGATGCAGGTGCCAGTGTTTGTGCTGACCGGCGGTGATCCGCTGAAGCGGCCCGACATCTTCGAACTGATCACGTACGCCACCGACCACAAGGTGCGGATTTCGCTGACACCCAGCGCGACTCCGCTCCTGACTCGCGAGAACATTGTGCGGCTGCAGCAATGCGGCCTGGCACGGCTGGCGGTATCGTTGGATGGTCCAACCGCCGAGGTTCACGATGCCTTTCGCCGCGTGCGTGGTTCGTACGAGTGGACCATTAATGCAGTTCGATGGGCACGAGAGACGGGTCTGCCGGTGCAGATCAACACGACCATCACGCGGCACAACCTGTCTATGCTCGACGACACCATCGCCTTATTGCAGCAGCTCGACATTGTACTGTGGAGCGTTTTCTTTCTGGTTCCCACGGGTCGCGGCCAGGATATCGACCTCATTTCGGCGGAAGAGTTCGAGCAGGTCTTCGAGAAGCTGTACGAGACCTCGCAACGCGTACTGTTCGACATCAAGAGCACTGAGGCCCAGCATTACCGCCGCTTCCTGCTGCAACGGCGCACGGAAGCCCGCCGTCGCGCTCAACACGCGGCCAGTCCCGATGAGCGCATGCCGCAGTTGGCCCAGATGCCCATCGGAATGCAAACCGATGACAGTATCGGTCGCGCCAGCGGTATCAACGACGGCAAGGGCTTCGTGTTCATCTCGCATCTGGGCGAAGTTTATCCCAGCGGATTCCTGCCCATCTCTGGAGGCAATGTCCGCAAACAGTCGCTGGCAGACATTTATCGCAACTCGCCGCTATTTCGCTCGCTGCGCGACAGCAAAAATCTGCGCGATAAATGTGGCCGCTGCGAGTTTCGCGAGATCTGCGGCGGATCGCGGTCGCGCGCCTACGCACTGACAGGCGACCTCTTCGCAGAAGAACCCTGCTGCGTGTACGAGCCCAAACGGAAGGAAGCACGGGAAGTAGAAACGATTGCAGTGTAAGGCTGTAAAACCAAGGTGAAGGCAATGGCCACGACGTGCTTGCTAAGTATCAAAAACTCCACCCCGAACTCCGCCACGAGTAGCTATCTACAACACGGCCTGTCCGCGCCCTCCTAATCTGCTTGACGCTAAGCGGCTCCCGCCATCTGTCATCGGTCATTCGTTCATCTCTCATCTGTAACTTGTTTATGGATGACTAGAGTTGTTTGACCGCAGAGGAAGCAACCGCTATGATCGAAATGCGGGGTGGAGCAGTCTGGTAGCTCGTTGGGCTCATAACCCAAAGGTCGGTGGTTCAAATCCACCCCCCGCAACCAACCTTAAGCTCCATTAAAATCAAAAACATACAGATAGATTTGACATTCACGTACTGCGGATGTACTGTCGCCCCGTAAGCGAAGGGAGACAGTCATCATGCTTGTCATCATCTACAAACGCCATCAAGCGGACTGCAAATTCAGGGCCGGGGACAAACAGGACAAAAGACGGCTCGCACCGCTGCCGTTGCTCGGTGTGGCGGGAAACCAACATCAACGGCAAGCAAGAGCGCAAGAGCCTGAAAACATCATCGTGGGAAGTCGCCAAGCAAAAGGCCCGCGCGCTAGAGCAACTGCATCTGGACGCGGAGCTAGGCAAAGGACCCGCTCCGGCTGAAGCGAAGAGCGTAGAGCAAGCCGTTGAGCTGTTCATGGACGCCAAGCGCGGTGAGGACCTAGCCGCAAACACTCTCTACAAGCACAAGCTCACGCTCAACCGGCTCCGAGATTTCTGTGACACTAAGGAAATCTTCTTTGTGAAGGACATTCAGCGCGCGGACCTGGAGCAGTGGCGGGCAACATGGCCCTTTGAGTCCCCGCTTGCGAAACGCAACAACCAAGAGCGGGTAAGGTCATTCTTCAAATACTGCTACGACACGGGCGTTATTCCGAGCAATCCCGCCGCGCTGCTCGGCAGCATTCAACCAGAATCCACTCGTCAAGTGAAGGTAGATGAGTCCAGCAAGGTCCGTCCGTTTGAGCCGAAGGAATACAAGGCGGTGCTTGCGGCCATCCCGAAGATCGGGCTTATGCTCCGCAATCAAGCGCGCGTGAAAGCGTGTATGCAATTGCAGCGATGGTCCGGGCTGTCTCTCGTTGATGCCGTCTGCTTGTCCCAAGATGAGTTGCTGCAAGACGGCAAGGTGTTCCGGGTCCGCACGAAGCGGCGCAAGACCGGCGCGCCCATCAATAACGTCATCCCGGCTTCGCTTGCGAAGGAGATGTTGCGGGTCAAGAACGGCAATCCCACTTACTTTTTCATCTCCGGTGAGGCCACAACCAAGGGCGCGGTGAGCACGATTGACAAGATGTACCGGCAAGTTTTCGTGAAAGCGGAAATTGAGGGCACGTCGCATATGTTCCGGCACACTTTTGCCGTCGAGTTGCTCAAGGCGGGCGTGGACATCCGCAAGGTGAGCCACGCGCTTGGGCACAGCTCCGTGGTTATCACTGAGAGGTATTATGCAAAGTGGAACAAGGCGCAACAGGACATCTTGGACGGTGATCTAGCGCGGGCGTGGAACTAGCGAACGCGGATTTTATCGCTGTGTCCGGGGTGCTCGGCTTCAATCATGGGCTGTGCAGTTTGACGATGCTCCGTGAGGTTCGCTTGCTCATTTTCGGTATAGCGGAGCCGGTATTCGGCCCGCTCGCCACATTCGCTGCACTCCAGAGTCTCAGGGTCCTCTAGGAAACCGAAGTAGTCCCCGCCCACGTCTTCGCGTACTGCAATCACAAAAGGGTCCATAGCTCCAAATTCTATGCGCGGAGTCAATCAGCGCAAAGATTTTCATGGGTAGCCAATTCCACGGTTAGACTATAAGTCCACTTAGAGCGTGTTTCATAAATAGGTTCGGCCTCACAGCAGGCACTTACGTGTAAGGTGGGTTTGCTGGTGAGCTTCTGTCATGAAGAATCGGCAGAAGCTATTGACGGACGAACAGTGGGAACTGGTTGCGCCATTGCTGCCCCAGCCCAGACGGCGGCGCGACAGGCGAGGACGGCCCTGGGCCTCGAATCGGGCGTGCTTGGAAGGCATTCTGTGGATTTTGCAAGCCGGCGCGGCTTGGCGTTTTCTGCCGGAGGAGTTTCCCTCACCCTCGACCTGCTGGCGGCGACTGAAGCAGTGGGAAGACGAAGGCGTGTGGCTGGAGGCGTGGCGCGCCCTGCTGGGGGCGCTGGATGAAGAGGGCCTGCTGCAATGGGAGGAGACCTTTCTGGACGGCAGCTTCGCCCCGGCGAAAAAGGGGGCTCTGCGGTCGGCAAAACCAAGCGGGGCAAGGGCACGAAGTGGATGGTACTGGTCGACGGTCAAGGTCTTCCGCTGGGAGTTCGGCTGGAAAGTGCCTCTCCGGCAGAAGTTACGCTTGCGGAAGCCACGCTCGCCGAAGTCCGGGTCCCGCGTCCGAAAGGGCGGCCGCGGCAAAAGCCGGAGCGCGTAATCGCCGACCGCGGCTACGACTCCGACCCGCTGCGGCAGCGACTGAAGAAGCGAGGCATCGACCTGATTGTGCCCTACCGGAAGAACAACCAGGAACGGCGCTACGAAGATGGACGTAAACTGCGGCGTTACGTTCGCCGTTGGATCGTGGAGCGCACCAACGCGTGGCTTGGTCAATTCCGCCGACTGCTGGTTCGTCATGAACATCTGCTCTCCACCTACCGTGCCTTCTTCTACCTCGCCTGCTTCTGGATTACCCTGAGGCACTGTTTATGAAACACGCTCTAGCGTGATATTTGACTTTGTCGCCCAGTGGACCAGGAACCGCATGATGGCGGCGGTGGCTTACTACAACCTGCTTATCGCGGCGCTTTCTTGTCTACCGGTTGTGGCGACAGGTCTTCTGGCTTGGCGATGGCAACTGGAAGGTCAACGGCTCAAAGGGGTTCTACTTCAGCACCTGGTTCTTGGTGCCGTTTCCTGCACATTGATATGGCTGGTGTGGTGGCTGCAGTTCCGAGGTCGCCGAGAGCCAATGCAAGACTTGCCCCTATACCGTCTGCCAATTGAGATCGTGGCGACCGCAGCGGTCGCCTTAACTAGCCACCTCGGCGGGTTCTTGAGCGGCGTTAATGGTCCGGGATAAACAGCAGGTACTTTTTAGTAAGTTACAGGAGGTGTGCTTTCAGGTCAGTGAGCTATTAGATGGCGACCGCTCTCATGTGGACGCTATAAACTGTTGTGGCCCGACATTAAGTTATAGCTGTGTTACTGCATAATCACACAACGTTGACTTATCCATGACAAATGCAGTGTTCTGGGTATCCTACTATTGCCATTATGTCCAGCCAACCAGATATAAGGACAAAAAGGAGAGAACAAGTTATGAACAAACCAGAAGAAATCCTTGAGCGACAGGTAAATCGCCGGTCATTCATCAAAAAAGAGCATTTGCCGCGGGAGCTGCAACCGTCGGCGCTGGGCTGTTGAGCCATGGCTTGGCCGCTTTTGGCCAAGAGTCAAAGGAGGTGGGCAATCCCACCAAGGGAGATATTGCAATTCTCAGATACCTTGCTGCGATAGAGCTTATCGAGAGCGACCTGTGGCTGCAGTACCAGGAACTCGGAGGTGTTCAGGACAACGAAGTCTCCGCCCTGGCTAGTCAGCTGATTCCCGGGTACCCCGCCCAGCCCACCGGGGGAAGCCAGGCCTACATGCAGGCCCTACTACCGCTCGACGGCGACATGTCCCAATACATTCACGACAACACCGAAGATGAGTTGACCCACGAAGTCTTCATCAATGAGTATCTGGCTTCGAAGGGCGCCGATCCCGTCAATCTGGACCGGTTCCGTACCCTGTCCAGCAGTAAGGCGACGGGGGCCAATCAAATCGGAAGAATCACCAACCTGATGCGGCTCACCATAGACACGAGCTGGTGGACGCGGTACCGCAGCCGCACAGGAAATCCTGATTTTGGGGATACGTTTCCTCAAGCCATCCCAACCTTGACAGTTGGGAAACATACAGCAATTCCCCGGACGGACAACGATTTGAACGACCCCAATTTCCTGCAAGCGATCGCTAACACCGCCGGCTTCCACTTTGCCTACATCGAGCAACGTGGTTCCAGTCTTTACCCCCAGCTGGCACAGCGGGTGAGCAATGTGGAAGTCTTGCGGATCCTGCTCAGTATTGGTGGAACTGAGATCACGCACTTCCAGACCTGGCATGACAAAGCAGGCAATGCACCTCCGTTGACTGACATCGTGGATCCCGTGACCGGCGTAAAGGTGACATTTCCGAACCTGAATGCTCCTCCGTTTGGCGGAGAGGACTTTCAAACCAACCTGATCATGCCGGAGCCAACCGCGTTCCTCAGCAAGCAGTTGCCGGCAGTTTCGATCATTCGCCCCACGGAGACCAAGGGCGCGGCCGCGGCCACCTTTAAGTCGTTCATTGCCGATGGGCTGTTCATCGGCCAGTCCAATGATTTCTTCAAGTTTATCGCTCAGCTTGCAATCGAAGCTGATACAGCCACTCGGCAAGTGTAAGCGACCTCAGGAGCGGCGGCCGGCAAGTCGCCGCCGCTAACCGAAGACCCCACGAAGTTCCACACGGCAGGGCGGGACCAAGAAGTGAAACATAGGCCGGCTTCAAAACCAACTTCTGGTCCCGTCCCTCCATGGCAACAAGAATTCCGAACTACAGGAGAACTCTTATGTTTGATGGTTTGTTTCAACCGATGCATTTAATAGTGATTTTGTTCATCGCGTTGATGGTATTCGGGCCAAAGAAGCTGCCCGAACTGGGCAAGGGCCTGGGCGATGGGATT
Organism: uncultured Acidobacteriaceae bacterium; assembly: GCA_963721155.1. GTDB lineage: Bacteria > Acidobacteriota > Terriglobia > Terriglobales > Acidobacteriaceae > Bog-257. Next base: position 1,073,170 of record CAVRID010000018.1, read on the forward strand.
CGGAGCTTCAAAGACTCAATGAGAGGCAAAGAAGAAGCCATCGCCAAGACAGACGACGCCACCGTTGCGGCGATTGGCGAAAACGAGACAGTATCCCGACAGACAAACTAGCCCGAGGAAACGGTTGCAGTCGCCAAGCGACACACCTATTAACGAAGGCTTGGGTCGTGAGCGGAGGTCCCCGGGACCGTAGCCCCGATGTGTGTCGACGCGGGACGATATAGTCGGGGTGCCCTTCCAAAATGGTGGTTTGAATATGTAAGGCTCCTCTTCCACCTCCGCACCGCCGTGGCGAGCACCTTTGCGACCGTTGCGGCGGAGCTGGCACGAAGCGTGTCTACATGCATTTCATTGTTCCGGCAGGGCTGGTTCTGCCAGTTCCTCGAAGAAGATTTGAAGACGCCATTGCCGCGCAAGATCACGTTCGCGGATGAAAAGAAGATATTCGAGGTGGCGAAGCGCGGCGGATTCACGTTGAACATCGCCGGCCGACAGGAACTGCAGAAGCGATCAGGAAGGGCGTGGGAGGTATCTGGCTTGAACTGACGCCCGAGCAATATGCAAAGCTGCGGCGAGGAAGGACCGGATGACGCGCGACGCATTCGGCAGGGATACCGCCCGCCATGCACGCTCTAGCGCAACTAGGCAGGCTTTTTCCCGGAGAAAAGTTTGCAGGAGGGTTTGAAGGCTGTTCGGAACAACTGACTCTTATTCTCATCTACTAGGGGCGCACTCAAGCGCATCAAGTTGCATTGGCTTGCAAACACAGCAGCTCAGCTATCGTGTGCATTGCACCATGACGCAGCAAAGCGCACGGAATCCCAAAACGAACTGACACCAGAACTGACACCGCATTCCGAAATCGGGCTTTCGGGATTGCGTACCACATGGCGATTTCGCGACAGCTAATTGGTCTGAGACGACTTTGTGGCGTGCAACGAGGACAACTGCACGGTCAGCGTCTTATTGCCAAAATATAAGTCAACTGTGACCTTGTCAGGGGCGGAAACTGCGAACTCCGGATTCATGATTGCATTATTCAGCGCATCATCGAGGCTGAAAAAGCGGCGACCTTGGCGATTAAAGTACTCTACAGGTGAGTGCCATGGCTGATGACCACCGGAACTTCCAAGGCTGAATACAAAGTACTTTGAATCGGGTGTCCACTGTGCCTTTTCCACGCCGTATCCGTGCTCACCGTCAGCGGACTGGTAGCTTCGACGCGCAATGACCTTGCCTGCAGCGGTTCTTAATTCCACCGTACTCTCGCACACTTGAGGTTTTCGCGCGGGCTGAACAACTGCAACAAGCGAACTGTCAGGCGACGTATAAATCGCTTTCTTCGCAGCGTTGCACGTCTCACCGTGAGCGCCCAAGACGAGCAAAGCAAGCACTGCAGACGAGAACCAGTATCGACAGCGCATTACCAGGCCATTGTAGCTCCTATGCTTTTACTGGCGTGAACAGGCCATTGCGTACGTTATTCCGGCTGGCGGCGCTCATCGCCGCTTGCGTACGAGTTGGCGATTTCAGACTCGCGACCGCCCGGATCTATGTCGATAGCGAGTCCTTGTCGAGGTGATGTCGCCTGAATGTCACATCACTTCACCAAGTCGCTGCGGCCTTAGCGAGGGTCGGAGATTCAGTGCTGTTCAGTGCGTCGGCGATGGTGGCACTGATGGCCGCAAAGAGATCTACAAATTCAGTCGGCGGCGCAGAATGCCCGTAAGCCCAAATATCCCGCTGCCCACGAGAACAAAGGTCCCTAACTCGGGAGTCGAGGTCGAGGCAGCAGGAACGAACTCGGTCAACAACATCGGATCTCCGTAGCCGCCACCGGTCGTCAGCGTGAAATAGTACGTTCCGGACGGCCCACCGTCAGCGAAGAATAGGTTGAAATCGCCGCTAAAGCTGTTGGGAGTACCCCAAGGGCCGCCATACATGGTGGCTTGGCCTATCAGTTCCGCATTTAGGTTCAGCGCACCTCCACCGGTGTCCCAGTACGTGTACACGCCGAAATCGTTCCGCGAACTCAGGTCATGTTTGGTCCAGGTGCCGTCGCCAAGACCAGCGCCCATTACGGTGACGGTAAGACTCTGAATGTCGCTATACATGTCGTATGCGGGACCACCCGGATTTGGCAAGGTGGTGATGTCGATTGTGATCTGCCCGGTAGCCCAGGCGGTATTGCTGAACGACGCACCCGACCAAGCCAGGTTATATGTCTGAAAAGTGTCGGCGGCAGCGCTGGCGGCAATCAAAAGCAGCGCCATCAGGAGCAGACCTTTCGCGATCTTCATGGAAAGCCTCCCCATGATCTTCTATTCGGGGCTGAAAATTGAAGAACTACGCGATCCCGCGAGAGCAATAAGCCCTTGCTGGAATTATAGTCCAGTCCTAGCGGGGATGATCGCTTCCAGATCAGCTGGGTTTCGGGCACATTGTTGGCGTTTGGCAGAAAACGGTATCCAACAGAAAACACCACGGGCCGGCCCTTCGAGTCATCCAAATCGAATTGCGTGGCTTTTTCCAGACGGACTAACGGCTTCAGACAGAAATCCAGGCTGGGCCCGATCTCGGCTTGGACGGGATCGCCGCCCTCTCTCGTCTCCTTCGCCTGAAAACTAACACGTACGTCGGAGCTGAGCTTAAAATAGGTGTCAATTTCTGGCAGCAGTTGATCGGTTTGCCCGCTTGCGGACAGGCAGCAAAGAATCACGAGAGATACCAGCACCAGCGATTTTTCTGGAGCACCGGCCATGGCTTAAGCTTAGTAAGGACTGAACCAGTCAAAAAACTGAGCGGCCTTTGCGAGGCCGCCCGCTGAATTGAGTGTTTGACTACTGGTTTTGTGCTGCCATCTTCTTCGCGAGTTGCTCCTTGATGACCTCCAGGTTGAAGCTGGCGCCCTTCTGCATCGGCGGAAACTCAAGTGCGGTCTGGGCGAGTTTCCCGACCTCCTGCTGGACGAAGACGAAGCGCCAGAACTCGAAAGCGAACCAGTTGTAGAACGCCAACGATCCGTTGTCGCCTTTGGGCATGCCTGTGCGCTCAAAGGGATCAAGACGAAGATTGGTGAGAATCGGCCAATCAACCTTGACGGTGGCGCCCAGCCAGCCGTTGGGCTGATCGGTGAAGCGGTATTTGTAGTCGTTAATACGCACCGCGCTTAGCGTACCTTCGGTGAAGTAGAAAATCTCGTGACGGGCCGACGCAGCCTTGCCGGTGATCAGATCAAGCTGGTTATAGCCGTCGAGGTGGACCTTGTAGTTTTGCCCGGCAAGTTGCTTGCCCTGCTCAGTTCATCGATGATGTTCGGATCACCGGCTGCAGCCACGAAGGTCGGGAACCAATCGAGGCCGGAGACAATACCGTTCCCTACTTTATTGGCCGGGACATGACCGGGCCAACGCACCATCGCGGGCACGCGGAAGCCGCCTTCCAGCGCCGTTCCCTTGCCACCAGCAAACGGAGTCTGTCCGCCATCAGGCCAGGTGAAGTTTTCCGCGCGTTATCTGGTCAATCGACGATGGTGCTGTGGTCAACGCCCATGTCTTCGAGTTTCTGCATCACCGCGCCGACAACGTCGTCGAGTTGCGCCATTCCCCCTTCTCTTTGACCAGCCGTTCTCGGGCGTGCGCATCGCCTCATACTTTCGGAGAGAGGTGGGTCGCGACGTGCATGCGCGTTGGATTCAGCCACAGGAAGAACGGCTTGTTATCGGCTCTGGCCTTGTCCAGGAAGGCGGTGGCGAAGCCCAGGATCGCCTCGTCAACCGTTTCCATGTTGTACTTGATACCTTCCATTGGATGTGGAGGCAGCGGTCCTGCATCTTCAATCTTCTGCTTGCCGATCTTGCCCCAGCGCGGCTGAACCGTGGGATCGTCCACGTTGGTCGCCCAACTGTGAACCATATTGCGCGGGCCATCGTGTCCTCGGGGCTGGCGGGTTGTTGTGGTGGAAGGGATCTTCCATCGCATCCAAGTGATACAGGTAACCAAAATACTCGTCGAAGCCGTGGACGGTGGGCAGGAACTGGTTGAGGTCGCCCAAGTGGTTCTTGCCGAACTTTCCGGTCTCATAGCCCATCGACTTGAGCGCTGTGGCGATGGTCACTGCCTGATCGGGTATGCCAACGGGGGAGCCGGCCTGCCCGACGGTGGTCATACCAGTACGCACCGGAAGCTCACCGGTTATGAAGTTTGCGCGTCCCGCCGTGCAACTCGCCTCGGCGTAGTAGTCGGTGAACAGCATGCCTTCGGAAGCAAGTTTGTCGAGGTAGGCATACGCCCAGACATGATCCCGCGGTTGTACGCGCCAACGTTGAACCAGCCTACGTAAGTCGAGCATAATCACGACGATGTTGGGTTTATTTGCCGTAGCTGTTTGTGCGTGAGAACTCACGCCACCACTGGCAAGAAAACTCGAGCCCGCCAGCGCTCCGAA
>CAVRID010000019.1:0-344339 GCA_963721155.1 uncultured Acidobacteriaceae bacterium
GGACAGAAGTCGCGGTGTGCGAATTCACCCGGCGTCGCAGAGCTAAGAGAATTGATCCGCCGAATATCCGGGAAGGCTTGCCGGGGCGGTAATTTTGAAGGGAGCCGCAATGGCGACTATCCGTGAGCTGCTGACCAATCGCACAATTCATTACGTCCAGCCAGATCAGACAGTCTTTGAGGCCGCCCATTATATGGTGGAATGCAACGTGGGGGCGGTACCGGTACTTGATGGTGCGCAATTAGTCGGCAATTTCTCCGAGCGTGACCTCATGCGGCGGGTGGTAACCGAGCGACGGGACCCACTTTCCACCTATATTGCCGAGGTGATGAGCACAGATCTGCGCACGGTTACTCCCAGCACTGGCTCCGAAGAAGCCATGTGCCTGATGCAAACCTATGGCATTCGTCATCTTCCGGTCTGCGATGGACCGACGCTCATCGGCTTCCTCTCGCTGCGCGATTTGCTGCGTTGCCATCTCGACGAGAAATCCGTTGAAGCCGACTCGATGCGTGCCTACATTCAGACTTCCTCAAGCTGAGAATACTGTTGCCGAGGCGCTCGTCAGCGGTGCTAAACTTGCCTGTGAACCTGCCCGGCATTGTCGATCATCTCCGCAAGATCGCCGGACGCGATGCCGTCCTGGACCGCCCTGAAGACCTGATGTTGTACGAGTACGACGCCGGCATCCGGAAGAGCACACCGGGAGCGGTCGTTTTTCCTCAGAACACCGAACAGGTGTCACAAATCATGCGGCTGGCCACGGCCGAGAAAGTTGCCGTGGTCGCGCGCGGTGCTGGTACCGGACTCAGTGGTGGCTCGATTCCACAAGAGGGCGGCATAGTGATTGCCTTATCGCGCATGAACCGCATCCTCGAAGTTGACGTCGAGAACCAGCGCGCCGTAGTGCAGCCCGGCGTTGTCAACCTGCAACTTTCGGAACATGTCGCGCACCTTGGGTTGTACTTTGCGCCTGATCCATCCAGCCAGAAAGCTTGCACCATCGGTGGCAACGTCGCCGAAAATTCTGGCGGCCCGCACACCCTCCTGCATGGCGTAACCGTAAACCACGTGACCGGAGTGGAAGTGGTAATGCCAAGCGGCGAGGTCGTGCATTTCGGTGGCAAGGCTGCAGAGTCTTACGGCTACGACATGACCGGCTTCTTCGTCGGGACGGAAGGGACCGTCGGCATCGCCACTGCGATTACGGTGAAGTTGCTGCGCAAACCGGAAAAGATCGCCACCCTGCTCGGCATCTTTGAATCGGTGGACGACGCGGCGCTTACAGTTTCTGCCATAACCGCCGCAGGCATTACTCCGGCGGCGCTGGAGATGTTGGACGGGTGGACCTTGCGGACCGTAGAGGCGTTTTGCCATGCCGGCTACCCGTTGGATGCAGGTGCGGTTTTGCTGATCGAATTGGAAGGACTTCTAGAGGCGGTGGAAGAGCAGGCGGTAGCTGTGACAGAGGTATGTTTAGCTCAGAAGGCGCGCGAAGTGCGGCGCGCCAAGGACCAGGAGGAGCGCGCCCTGCTGTGGAAGGGACGCAAGATGGCATTTGCGGCGCTCGGGCGGGTTTCTCCCTCCTACTACACCCAGGACGGTGTTGTCCCGCGCAGCCAGATACCGGCCGTGATGCGCCACATCGGCAATGTCGCGAAAAAATACGACTTAGTTATCGGCAACATTTTCCACGCGGGAGACGGTAACCTTCATCCCTTGATCCTCTTTGACATGCGGGATGCGGCACAGTTCGAACGCGTATTGTCGGCAAGCCGGGACATCCTGGAGTTCTGCATCCAATGCGGCGGCTCCATTACCGGGGAGCACGGTGTCGGGATGGAGAAGCGCGACCTGATGTCGCGATTGTTTACGGACGAAGATCTCGACGTCATGATCAGCCTCCGCAATGCATTCAATCCCGGCGGAGTGCTGAACCCGCAGAAAATATTTCCCACGCCGCGTATGTGTCGCGAGATCACCGGTCCGTCGCAGAATCCGGTGCTGATGCAGGAGGGTATGTGAGCGCCGCGACGACGGCTTCACGACTTGTCCCTGAGCTGCGTGCGATCTGTGGAGCAGAGTATGTGGTGGAGCCTGGCCGAGAGGGTAGCGCCAACGGCCGACACCCCAGGTGTCGAGGCGTTCTTTCGCTCCCTCGATAGACCTCAGCCAATCGCCGTGACTCCAGGGTGCGTCGATGAGGTAGCAGCGATTCTCCGGCTCGCGAACGAACAAGGTTTCGGTGTGCTTCCCGCCGGATCGGCGGAGTTTCGTCCGCCAGCATCGGCGGAGGTAGTTCTGTTTACCACTCGCCTTACCGACGTGGAACATTACGATCCTGCCGATCTTACCGTCGGTGTCGGCGCTGGTATGACGGTTGCCCAGTTGAATGCGATAGTCGGTGAAGACCAGCTCCTGTTTGGCCCCGATCCGCCTTTCCCGGAGCGTGCGACCATCGGTGGAGTGCTTGCGACTGCCAGCCACGGACCCCTGAGACACGGATACGGTGGATTGCGCGACTTCTGTCTCGGCATTCGTTTTATTACCGGCGACGGTCGCAAGGCGAAGGGGGGCGGGCGTGTGGTCAAGAATGTTGCGGGATACGACATGATGAAGCTGCTGATTGGTAGCCAGGGAACGCTGGCGGTGATCACCTCTGCCAGTTTTAAGCTTTTCCCAGCGCCACGGCAGACCAGGACTTTTGTAGCTGAATTCACAACCTGGATGGATGCCTTGAAGTTTCGTGATCTGGTTCTACACTCGCCTTTGTCGCCGATGTGCCTCGAACTGGTTTCGCCCAATGCAAGCCAGTTGATGCGCCTCGAGGCCAAGTCCGAGTCATGGAAAATTTGTGTCCGTGCGTCTGGTAGCGACGTTGTGCTCGCGCGTTACCGAAAGGAGTTAGGATCGGCGGTGACGCGAGAACTAGAAGGGGAGGAAGAAGAAGAAATGTGGCGGAAAATTGAGAACTGCGGTTACGATTTCCGTCTTGACATCATGGTTCCATCCAGCGGGGTGGCGGACGTTCTTGAGTCACTGGAAGAGGTAAGAAGGCGTCTGTTCGAATTCGCGGTCCTTGGGCGCGTCGGGATTGGGCATGTACAGGTGTATACAGGATGCGGCGACTTAGGCGGTCCCAATCCAGCGCAAGCGATTATCGACCACCTACGCCAACAGGTAAAATGTGAGATCAGTTTCTGCATAGGCGGCAGTACAAACCCCTGGCCGGTTACCCCATTTGGTCTCACCAGCATGCGGGCCGTGAAGACCGCGCTCGATCCAAAAGACATTCTGAATCGTGGGAGGTTCCCTTTCTGACGGTCACCACTCCAGTTGCGGAAAAGCCGGTTTCAAATTTCTCGCCGGGTGAGAAGCCGACTTGGGAACTGTACTCGAAGTGCGTCCATTGCGGACTATGCCTGGATCAGTGCCCCACCTATCGCGCACTGGGAACAGAGATGGATTCGCCGCGGGGACGCATTTATCAGATGGTGCAGGTTGACCAGGGCAGGCTGGCGCTGAGCGATTCCTTCGTCACACATATTGACCGCTGCCTTGGATGCTTGAATTGTCAAACAGCTTGTCCTTCCGGCGTTCCCTACGGAAAATTGCTGGAGAGCGCACGCTCACAGATCGAAGAGAATTATCAGCGTAGCTGGCTGCAAGGCAAAGTACGGTCACACTTTTACGGCAAAGTTTTGCCATCGTTCAGTCGACTTGCGCGCAACGCGCAGATGATGCGCTTCTATCAACGCTCTGGACTGCAAAGCTTGGCACGCGGGAGCGGATTGCTGAAGGCTCTGGGGATCGCAGAGCTCGATGCTCTCTCCCCACGGATCGACAGCGACTTCTCTTTCACCGACCTCGGTCGGGTCTATCCCGCTGAGGGTGCCATTCGCGGCCGCGTGGCCTTCCTCATTGGCTGCATTGGCAGCGTGGCGTTTGCGGACTTGAATCGCGCAACCATTCGTGTTTTGACGAAGAATGGCATCGAAGTGCACATCCCGCAAAATCAGACTTGTTGTGGGGCGTTGCACTTGCACGCGGGATATCTCGAGCAATCCCGAACGCAGGCGCGCCGCAACATTGATGCGATGCTCATGCCCGAGTTCGATGCTATCGTGACTAATGCCGCTGGCTGCGGTTCGACCATGAAAGAATATGCGTCGCTGCTGGAGCAGGATCCCGTGTACGCGGAGCGGGCGCAGCAGTTCGTCGACAAGGTCCGCGATATCAGCGAGTATCTCGCTCACGTAGGATTGGTTGCGCCGGCACGAAAACTGAAGGCGAAGGTCACATACCAGGACCCATGTCACCTCGCACACGCTCAAGGCGTGCGCAGTGCCCCTCGGCAATTGCTCAATTTCATAGGAGCTGAGCTAGTGGAGTCACCGCGTGCCGATTCCTGCTGCGGCAGCGCCGGCGTTTATAACGTGGTGCAGAACGAAATCTCGATGAAAATTCTCGACGAGAAGATGGAATATATCGCCAGTGTCACGCCTGAGATCGTGGCCACCGCAAACGTGGGTTGCATGTTACAGCTGAGCGCGGGAGCAAAACGCAAAGGCTTGAATAGCAGAGTAGTGCATGTGGTGGAATTGCTGGACGAGGCGTATTGAACCCACCGGAGAGCAAGCCGTGAAACGTTGCCCAAACCTCCGGCTAACTGAAGTGGCCACGTCACGAGTACTTATGGTGTGACTTGCCACCGAAGTCGATCTTCTGAAGCCAGATCTACGTCACGCCGGGCTGGAACTTCTCATCCCCATCGATCTGATCTCTACAACCTTCCAAGCCAGGCTATTTAAGGGTCAAGGCACTCAAGATCTCAGCGCCCACTCGTGGCTCGTGCGAGCGCAGCGGAAGGCTGGTGTTCAAAGTGGCGAGCAGCAAGGTGTCTCCGTTGGTGAGGACGTCAATCTGCCAATGATCGCCCTCGGAATCGCGGAAGCGGGACTGGGCGCGTGAGGGAGTGAGCTTTCCCGCCTGGACTCGTCCTTTGATGGACGCACTTTGGAGGAAATGCTTCAGATATTCGCGCGCGTCGAGTTTTGCTACGCCTTTCTCTCGCCGAAATGCGGTCACGATGACCGAGGTTTTGCGTGACGGACTTTCCACTTCCAAGTCGTCATTAGTCTGTCGCAGCGTCCAAAAGGTGGGAATGCCAAGAGATACGTTGCCGTTTGGAGTGACGTATCTGCCGCCATGAAAGCTATCATCTCTCTTCCCACGACTGGTCTTCGAGGAATTGGAATGGTGTTTTGGAGTCTTGGCTGATCTCTTCCCGACGGAATGACGAGTAACGACGGAGGTTCGCAGTTTCTTCACAGCGCTACTCATTTTGGACGATGGTTTAGTTATTGATTTACGAGGCAAGATAATTGTCCTGGGATTGGCATGAGTCACATGCTAATAGCTAATCGCGGGCGACACGGTTTAGCGCCGCCCGCGCGCTTCGACGCAGCCGTAGGCTGTCCTACCCACCCTTGAAGGCGGGCTCTCTCACCGCTGTTTTCCTTATCGGCAATACTGTCCACATCTTTAGGCTCCTGAGATTGCGTCGCGCAATATCGCTGACAATTCATCCGCACTGTCGGCCGGCGGATGGCAAGCGAAATTCGTACACACAATTGCCAGCGACCGTTTTGCTTTCAATTCAGGAAGATTCGAGATGGTTTCCGCCAACACCGGCGGCAAGTTTTGAGCAACGGCTTCGCTGTCAGTCAACTGGACCACTGACTTGTTGACCGCAAACGGTGCGGCGGCGGCCTTCAAAAGTTGTGCCGCCTTCTGGTCTTCGCCCACTACTACCACCAGAGTGTGCGGCCGCGAGAGCCACGTCGCCGCAATTCCATAGGTTCCAGCGTAAATGCCAAACTGCTCCGCCATTGCGGCAAAGACCTGCAGCGTCTCCTCGGCTTTGTCGCGATACTTCGGGTCGTTGGTGTAAGCGTGCAATCGTAACAAAGCAATCGCGGCGCTGGGATTGCCGGCCGGAGTTGGCGCATCCTGGAACGGTTTGCGTCGTGCCGACAGCGCGCCGAGTTGTAGCTTTTCGTCCAGCATCGCTTCCGTATCGAAGAATCCACCTGAAGTTGCATCGCCGAAGCGGCGGACCATTTCGTCGCCAATCTGCTGGGCGAATCTGAAGTAGCTCATATCGCCGGTGACTTCATACGCGTCGAGACAGGCCAGCACGCTAAAGGCATAGTCGTCGAGCAGACCACGGACGAAGCGTGGCGCGGCTTTGATATCAGCATAGGCGATAACGTGCGCGAGCCCGCGTTGCTCGTCCCAGGCTTCCGACAAAATGCGATCGAGCGAGCGTAGCGCAAACTTGCGGACGTCTTCGAGCCCCAGAACTTGTGCGGCCTGCAAATAAGCGGAAACGCACATCGCATTCCAGTTCACATATACAGTCCTGTCAACGAAGGGCGTGGGCCGTTGGAGGCGGGCAGCATAGAGCTTGGTCTTTGCCGAGACAAGCAGGTCGAGCGCCGTAGCGACATCTATACCCATGTGAGACGCAACTTGTTCTGGCAGTGCGCTTAGCCACAAAACATTCTTCGCCGGATTGTGATGCATCTCGCCGGCTGCTTCGATGTCAAAATGCAGTGCGGCTGCCTGAAATTCTTCGTCGTTCAGAACCGTCTTGGCCTCTTCGACGGTCCAGGTGAAGTAGTCGCCATCGTCATCCAGGTTGATGTCGGCGTCCTGCGAGGCATAGAAGCCGCCACGCTCTCGGTCGCTCAGCCACTCATCCATCCAGCGAACAATGTCGCGGGCCACATGGGCGTAGAACTCATAGCCGAACACTTGATAGGCGTGCACGTAATTCTTCAGGAGCTCGGAATTGTCGTACGACATCTTCTCGAAATGCGGCACAATCCAACGCTCGTCAACCGAGTAGCGATGAAAACCTCCCGCAAGCTGATCGTAAACTCCGCCTTGGGCCATCTTGGTGAGCGTTGTAGTAATGACTGTGGCCACGCGTTCTTCATGCGTGCGCACGTACCAATCCATCAGCAGATCGAGCGAAGCAGGATGAGGAAACTTTGGTGCGCTGCCGAAGCCGCCGTTCTTCTCGTCGAAAATGGGCAACGCCGACTGCACCATGATGCCGACCAGCCGTGGCGAAAGTTCGGCCTGTCGTCCGGCATATCCCTCCGCCGCGGCCAGCATATTCATGGCTTCGCCAGCTGACTTAAGTACTTCGTCGCGACGCTCGCGATAGGCATCGGCAATGGCCAACAGGATCTTTTTGAAGCTGGGACGCCCCCATTGATCATCGGGCGGGAAATACGTGCCACCGTAAAATGGATGGCCATCGGGGGTAAGAAAAACCGTCAGAGGCCAGCCGCCCGTCCCCGAGATAGCCGAAACTGCCAGCTGATACCGGCTATCGACATCGGGGCGCTCATCACGATCAACCTTGACTGCAACGAACTCCTGGTTGATGATCTCGGCGATACCAGCGCTCTCGTAGGATTCACGGTCCATGACATGACACCAGTGACACCACACGGCGCCAATGTCCAGTAGGATGGGTTTGTTCTCGCTTTGCGCCTTGGCGAAGGCTTCTTCGCCCCACTCATGCCACTGCACCGGCTGATGCATCGCTGAGCGTAGGTAAGCGGAAGAGGATTGCGAGAGGGAGTTGGTCGCTTCGGACATGAATCTTGAGTCTATCAGGGATGAGCAAAGCGCAGGTTGGAGGAGAATGCTGTGAACAGTCAACAAGCTTTGGCGAAAATCGTGGAGGGTGTAAAGAAGTTTCAGGCTGACGTCTATCCATCTCAGCGCGAGATGTTCGAGAAACTCAAGGCTAAACAACAGCCCATCGCGCTCTTCATCACGTGCGCCGACTCCCGAGTTGTGCCAAATTTGTTTACGCAGACTGGTCCGGGCGATTTCTTCGTTGAGCGAAATCCAGGAAACCTGGTGCCTCATTACAGCGAATTCGTGGGTGGCGTCTCATCCGGTATCGAGTACGCCATGCTCGTGTTGAAAGTGCCGCTGATTGTCATCTGCGGGCACACCGACTGCGGGGTGATGAAAGCCCTGCTGCACGATGAGCAAAGCCAAGGCCTGCCGGCGATGCAGCAATGGATGCGCTATGCGTCCGAAGCCCGGCACCGCGTCATGCGTGATCACAGCGACGCCACGGAAGCGGAGAAGCTGCGCCTCATCACGGAATACAACGTCCTGAAGCAGGTGGAGAACCTGAAGAGCCATCCCAGTGTATCTTCGCGCCTTACCCGCGGAGAAGTTGAGATTCACGGGTGGGTCTATGACATTGGCGATGGCTCAGTCTCGGCAGCCAACCCTGACACCGGCGAGTTCGTAAGAATCGGAAGCGGTGCCGACCACTAGATCCTGGGTCAGTCGGTTCTAACTTCTAGAAACAATTTCTCACAATCGATGCAGGGGGTAGCGATCGACAGGGAAAGCTCCCAATGCGTTATAGAGTCACTATCCCACAGTGTGGGATAGCAATGCCGAGGGGCAGAGGCCCATCCAACGTTTAGAGATCATTGCTGCCAAGTTCACTTGTCCAAAGCCCGGAACGAAATCCGGATTGCTGGTTCTCACAACTCCAGTTAAAAGTCATCTAGGTGCAAAATTCTACTCCCTGTAATTTCTTAGACTTAGACAGAGTCAATTGAATGCAAACTCTTCGCAAGAAGTGCAAGGCCGAAACCGCTCGCTTCGCGGTTTACAATCGGACAGCCGGAGTACATAATCATATTTGAGCAATCGTTGACCTAGCACTAACTTTCTAAACTCATTGTGATTTCTTCATATCCCACACTGTGGGGGGAGACTATGATAGCAAATTCCGACCCTGCGACAGAACCGGACCGTCGTGAGCGCATTTGGTTTTTCCCAGATAAGTTTTGGCGTGCCACCAAAGACATGGCTCCCGATGAGGTTGCGAATCTGATGGCAGAAGTTGAGGGCTATGCGACAGCAGGTGATGTGCAGGCCCTCCGTAAATATCCCTTTGTAGTTGTTGGCGATCCCTACAAGAAGAAAAAATCAGTGGCCTGATCCTGAATCGAGGTAGATCTCTACGAACCGGCCGCTACTTCACCGGCGCGTCTCGAAATGTGAGATGCGGCTGCTGCTGGTTGGATCGCTTGGGGACGAATCATGACCGGGCACCCGCAGGTGGCTTCCAGTAAATAGCGGGCGCGGGCCAGTCGTTCTCCAGCAGGGCTTATTTCTTGCAGGCCTTGCGCGTAGATAAGCACCATCCCGTCTCGTCGCTCGACAGAGATGCAATCAATCGCCTGGTCGTGAGAGAAATCGAAAGCATCTGCCAGTCTCAAAATACCTGCAATGGGCAAGAGGTTCCGTCGCGTTTTAGAAGGAAGTCCTACAAACGAGGAGTTGCTGGTTTGCGGAAGCGCGCCGCCATGGAAGCGCGCAATCACGGCGACACACTGCAGTTCCTCGGCGCTCCATCCCAGGGGAGGCTTGAGCCGGCGAATCAGCGAATAGGCGTGTTTGCGATGGCCTTCAAGGCCGCGGCTTCGTCCAACCTCATGTAATAGGGCGGCGACTTCCAGGATGCGGCGGTACTCAGCTTCGGTACTTAAGATGCCGTCCTTCGACAGGCCATCGTAGAGTTGCAGCGCGAGCCGCGTCACATGCGCGGAATGGCTCACGTCAGGATCAAGAAACGAAGCCCAGGTTCGCAGCTTGTCCATGGCGGCCTGTTCCAGCGTGGGACCGGCGGGCAGTTCAGCACGCCATACCGTCCAAAGGGATTGCTTGCCCAACATCTTCTGACGATAAAGATCCAGCGGCTTCTGCCGTTCCTCCGCAATTCTCTGGTTCCAGCGTTCGCGATCTCCGGGTTCAATCTCATGGTGCGCCTTGATCGTTGCTTTCAGTACATCGAAGTCATGGACCTCGCCGAGAGCATCCTGGAGTTCACGCAGGTCTTTAGACCACTTGGCGTGGCGCTGAGGAAGGAAGTTCTCGCACATATAACGAAATCTCTTGATGCCGATTCGCAACTGGTGGTAGCCAACTTGCGAGCGGTTCCGTAGCGCCTGCCGGTGCAATTCGTGCGCGTCCATCCAACGCTCCAGCGCGAGATGCTGAAACACCATGCCTTCCACCGGTACCTTGCCAGCACGGCGGGCTAATCGCGCATTTAGCGTTGTCCATCGTTTGCGGTCGAAGCTGCCAAGCGTTTCTTGCGCGGCGGCCTTGAACAGGCTCTCTTTCTGACCCAGGCTTTCGAGCAGCAGTCGTCGAACAGGGTCGTCAGCTGCTGAAAGATGAGCGACCCATTCCGACATGACCTGCACATCGCGGAGATCGCCGAGGCAGCTGAAGATGCTCTTGCCCAGCTTTTTCATCTCCTTCCATGCGGGATCGGGATCGACGGAGAGGAAGCCGTCGGCCATCGAGCGGCAACGGCGAATAGCGACCCGGAGATCGTGCACAGGATCGGAAGCAAATTCATGGCTGGCTTTGTCACACTCCTCGAGCGTCCGTTGCGCCCAATAGGCGAGCCCGGCCTTATTGTCGTGTGTGGTGGGACGCGGCAGCATGACATCAAATTCTATTTGCTTTTATTTTATACAGCGATTCCACATGCGGGGCAGCGGAAATGGCCGCTTTGCTCGGAAACATGCCGATGGCAATAAATTGAAGACCTACAGATACGCGCGTTCGGCGCTGCGCAGGCTCCGATAACGTTGGAAAACCTTCTTGTCATTTTCCAGACCGAGTGCGGATTTAATGGAAGTTCCGCGAAAGGTGTGGGCCAGCATCTTCCACCAGTTGCGCAGGACGAACAGCGGCTCGTGGGCAATGACGGCAGGCATGTGCCGGGTCTTCATCCAACGCTCGGCTCGCCATCTCTCGTACTCAATTTCCTCGGGCTGCAGATGCTGCGTGGCCACGACGGCGGTGGTGCCGTCGTACTCCTCCATCTTGTCGATGACAATTAAATTTCGTGCGCGAAAGTCTTTCGTCATCGGCGTACCGGGATAGGGAGTCGGATGTTGGATGTACGGCCAGTCCACGTATTTGCTGGCGAATTCGAGATTAGCCCGGATGGATTCGCGGGTGTCATCTGGATTGCCGACGATGAGGCCTCCGACCACATACATCTTGTTCTTGTGCAGAAACTCAATGGCGCGGAGGGACGCGTTGCCGGTTGCGCGGCCATCTTCGCGGAACTCATTCTTGGCCGCTGCCTTCAGGAATTGGAGATCGTCTTCGAGAATGTTTTCGATGCCGAGGAAAACGTAGCGGAAGCCGGCCTGGCGCATCAATGGCGCGAGGGTCTCGCCATGCATGGCAATTGGCGAGGTCATTGCCTGGACGGTGTAGTCGATGTCGTTCAAACCCGCATCGATGATGGCGCGGCATAGCGCTTCAAAGCGGCGAATGTTAAGGCTGATGTTGTCATCCACGATGAAGATGGCGCGCGCACCGTGGTCCCTGGCATCGCGAATGTCAGCCAGCACACGATCGAACGAATAAGTGTGAAAATTGCGGCCACGCATCTCTATGATCGAGCAGAAGCCGCAGTCGAAGGTGCATCCCCGCGAGGTCTCCACGACGTCCACCCCGCGTCCAAGCATGGTGTAGCCGGTAAGGACGCGGGCGTCGCGCTTGGGCAAACGGATCTCATCTCCCTCCAGAGTGTGCACCGGGCGCGGGACATTCTCGTGCCAGCCATCCCCCTGGCGATACGACAGTCCTTGAATCGCAGCAAAGCCGTTGCTTCTTTCGAGCGCACGCAGCAGCTCGCGGAAGGTGAGCTCGCCCTCGCTGCGGACGATGAAATCGATGCCGCGGCCGTCTTCCATGTAGGCTTCTGGCGCGAGGCTTGGATCGTAACCGCCCACGACAACGCGAACACCTGGTCGCAACGAACGCACCAGTTTGACGATGCGAAACGCAGTCTTGCGCTGGAAGGTCATGATGGAGAGACCGACTACGTCCGGCTGGATCTCTCGCGTGAGCCGCTCCACGGTTTCGCGGACCTTATCTTGAACCAGGATCAGATCGGCAACAGCCACTTTGTGATGTGGGTCGATGTTCCCCGCCAAGGAACATAGCGCTCCATTGGGCATCCGCACCGCGACGGTCGGCATGTGCTCGAACGAATCGGGCATGGAAAGGAGGAGAACATTCATAGCACGGCTCCTGCTGGTGCGACGGTCCCCACCACCTGAAACATCTGGTCGGCATACATGCTACACCGAATCGTGGGCAATAGCACAAGGGCACGCGCGACATGGGGGTGAGCAGATAGGACAAGTGCGAACCTATCGAGGAGTCAAAGCTTTCCTGTCTAGTATCCGGGTCGCCTGTGACCACCCGCGACTGTCCCTCTGTGGTTCGGTTTGTTGAAGTGGTTTAGAATCGTAGGAGCAAAATAGTCGGGGCGTAGCGCAGCCTGGTAGCGCACCTGCCTTGGGCGCAGGGGGTCGGAGGTTCAAATCCTCTCGCCCCGACCAATTCTCGTTTTTCGCCTGTTCAAAGATCAGATCGAATGGCTTTCTGTATGTGTGCCAGAGATTTACTCCGCCCTAACGCAGTTCAAAAGCACCGATTTCAGCAATTGACTGCGTTCCGTTGAGTTTTGCGTGAGGTACAGAAAGTGCGCGCGGTTTGCGAGTTCAAAGACTCTTTTCACCGTAAGCACCGTATCAGCTGTCAGGCAGACGCTGGGACCTGAAATCTGCGATTCGAGCGTACGTTCCTGCTCGCGCCATTCATCCACCGGTTGTGGCGCCGCGTAACGTCGGGGAATCCCACAACTGGATGCGCCAAATGACCTGCGACGCGGCCGCCAGCGCGATCTGGTGTCGTAGCGAACCTGATTGGCTCCAGCGAGGGTGCCCTTTTCGATTTTTCGTACGTCCTTGCCATCTTTAAGTCCGATCCATGTAACGCGTGTTCACCGTAGGCTGAGACTGCCCATATCGATCTCACATTGACCGGGCTGGGCCACTAATCAAAGAATTGGGTGAACATATCGAGCGTAATTGAGCAAAAAGAAAAACGCCACAGTAATAGTTCGCATCGGCCCTTCCGCGACCAAGTAGTCCATCCGGGTGATTGGATCTGGAAGAGATCGTTTCCAGCTAATGTCCTGTTACGGAACCGAATTGCCGTTTGTTCCAGGGCTAGCACAGCAAGTAGGGTGAAATGGTTTGACTCAGTAGGGACCCTCGGCTACTCTCGACCTTGTAAGCGATGAGCGTCTGTCCGTGCCGTGTATTGGTGCGGGGTCACGATCGGTCTTCCCGCAACCTTCAACCAGACCCATGAGCGCCCTGGTTTACCATGCAATGAGCTGCTTGAGTTTGCTGCCCGCCGCGGGACTAACGACAGTGCAGGGATGCAGCGTTGTTGTCTGCGTTCTCGCCGGCGCCACCATGTTCTATGTGCTGTTTGGCTACCCCTTGTTGCTAGGTTGGATGGCCACGCACGCCAACAATCCCGTCCATAAAGACGATAAGGTCCGCACTGTTTCATTCGTTATCGCGGTGTACAACGGGGAAAAATTTCTCGAGCGCAAGCTGAAAACGATTTTGACCCTGAAATATCCGCGCGAGCAGGTAGACATCTTAGTGGTTTCCGATGGCTCTACTGACCGCACCGACGAAATCGCGCGCAGCTTTGCCACCCAAGGAGTACGTTTCCTCCGCATTCCGCACGGCGGCAAGGCCGCTGCATTGAACGCCGCTGTTCCCATGGTTTCGGGCGAGATACTCGTGCTCAACGACGTCCGCCAGACCCTCGATCCAGACTGTTTGCGCAAAATCGTCGCCTGCTTTGGCGATCCTAGAGTCGGCTCGGTCAGCCCCAGAACGGTCATCGTCGAAGGTGACAGCCACGAGGAAGCCACTACGAGCGCCTATTGGCGTTACGAAGACTGGATACGTCAGCGGCTCACCATCATTGACTCAACCTTCGGTTACAGCGGCGCCTTCGCGGCGATGCGTCGCTCACTATGGACGCCACTTCCGGCTGGCACGCTTCTTGATGACGTTTATGTGCCGCTGAAGGCGTTCTTTCAAGGGTACCGAATTCTTTATGAGCCGACTGCCACAATGTACGACTACCCGACTGTGCTGCACTCTGAGTTTCGCCGCAAGGTACGGCTGCAAGCGGGTTTGTACCAGATGCTCACGCTCATGCCCGAACTGCTAAGCCGCCGGAACCGGATGCGATTCCATTTTTTGTCGGCCAAATACGGGCGCATCGTCATACCGTATTGCATGATCGCGATCGCCCTGGCGACCGTCGGCCTGCCTCCTGTGTGGCGAAGCGTGGCCGCTTGGGGACAGGTAGTGTTCTATGGACTGGCAGCGCTTGACCCACTGATACGCGACCGTTTCCCGCTGAAGAAGCTGACTTCTCCGATTCGGACCTTCGTAGTTTTGATGGCCGCGTCGCTCGCGGCCGTGCGGGTCTATTTCGTAACGCCTACCAGTTTGTGGAAGGAAGCGTCTTATCGCAGTGCCACGGCTGAGTCTGGCCCTAAGCCAACAGAACCGGCGTAGTCGAAGCTGCCGACGAACACGGGAGCCTGAGGGGACGCCCTAAACTTGCCTTGACTTAGCTTGCGTTTCTGTTCCGCGTCAGGGTCACGAAGAAGTCGCGGCTGATCGGCTCGATCGTTGCTGTGGCCTCGGGAAACTGCGAGAAAATCTGCTTCAGCCGCTCCTCAGTGTAGAGAAACAGATCACAGCGCTTCTTGTAGCGCAGGCTGCGCTGCCATCCGAGCAGACCGCCCGCCACCGGGAACGAAAAGAAGGCCTTGTCTTTCGTCAATGACAGTACCTTGGCGACCACCTTCTCCGGGTCGGGCATGTAGTCCATGAAACCCATCACGATGACGTAGTCAAAGATCTGCTGAGGAGGATACTCGTAAAAATCGGCAACCATGAACTTGCACCGGTCGCCAACGCCGACCTTCTTCGCATGTTCGGTTGCAATTTGCAGCATGCCTTCGGCGAAGTCGATTCCTTCTACACGACCAGCGCCGCGCTGGGCAAGCGTAATGGAGTAATGACCCGGTCCACAGCCGACGTCAAGTACGCTCTTGCCGGCGATTGGATTGCAACCCTCGATGGACTTCTCGAAGCGCAGCCGCATGCTCTTGCGGAAAAGGCGATTGATGACACTATCAATCAGCCCGTTTTGGTTGCCGTAGATTGCGTCGAAATCATTGGCGTACTGGTGGAAAAATGTCTGGGTGCGATCAGGCGACATGAGTATTTACCAGTTGGGGATAATTGCTGAGGACGTTCTTAAACGTGGTCACAGGAAAATCATGTAATATGCGGCGGAGCTTCACTTCTGTGCTCTCCAGATTAACGTACGATTTGAACCGGCGTGCCCGGCTCATGGGCAACCGGGGATGCTCTGGGTCAATCTCCCGCGGATGGATGTAGAACACCACAGGGCGGGCCTCGGCAAGCACTTGCAGCGCCATTTTACGAATCAACCAATAGGGAAACAGCCGTAGATATCCTCCCCCGAAGAAGCACATCGACTTACCTAGCAGATCGGCGACGGTGATCGGAACCTCCAGCAACTCCACATGTTCGCCGACACGGTGAGGTTCGCGCCGTCCCTGCGGCATACCGCCGTGTCCCCGCTGCGCCGGAAACACAGAGGAATCATACCGGTAGCCCGCTTCGGCCAGCGCGTCGAAGAACCACGGAGTCTCGTCGGTGGTGGAGAAGCCTGGCGCCCGATAGCCCACTACTTCAGCTCCAGAGACGTCTTCCAGCAGCAGGCGAGCGTGTCGGACATCCTCGTAAAAGTTGGTACGGCTCAGTTCGTACACCAGGCGATGTCCGTAGCCGTGTGATGCGACCTCATGTCCACGGTTGGCGGCTTCCTTCACCAGGTGTGGAAACCGCTCGGCCACCCACCCCAGGAAAAAGCAGGTCACCTGAACATTCGTCTCGCTGAACAGGTCCAACAGCTTCGTAAAATTCCTCTCCACGCGGGAGGGCAGACTGGCCCACTGATCAATGGTAGGCACGCTCGGGTGGTCCAGAATATGGAACCAGTCTTCAACGTCAACCGAGAAAATTGAGGTTTGCATGGCGCCTGCGGTGAGTTAGATATATAACGTTTCCGCCTCTTGCACAAGAGGGGAAGGTGCCTGCAACGGAAACCATCAAGCACAACTGCCCTTCGTTACGTTCTACTTACTGTTCGTCTATTGTAGTTGCAACGAGAAAAATATGTCGTATTAACTGCGACAAGATTATGTTACCCCTTGTCATTTGAGTAACGGCCGCTAAAGCGGGGCGGCCGGAGAGGTTGTAGATGCGGGGCATCTTGGGTTTTGGTTTCTGCGCGGTGGTGCGCGGAGCCGGACGGCGCTCTGAGTATTCTTGCAGCGGCAGCGGTTGGGCGAACAACAGAGAGTCGCCGCGATAGACGCGCAGGGTGCGGAGATAGCCGACAGTATTTTCGGCTTCGAGTTGGAAGTCGGCGGCCAGGATCTGGCCGGTGGCGTCGTCCTGCCAAACCGATGAGCGTGAACTGAGGGCCGCGACCTTCCAGCCAGTCATGGCGGGCTGGCGTCGGTGAGCGCCATCATGCAATTCAAGGTTGACGGGAAGGCCGAGGCGCCCCTGCTTGCCGATCAAAGTCGTTGGCAGCGAGTCGTAATCGACTCCGCAACCGACGGGATGGTCGAACCGGTAAGCGGTCCGAACCAAGAACTCTTGCTGCATCTTGATCCCCAAAAGAAGGCGTTCAGCATGACTAAGCCCGATGATTTGAATTGGATCGCTGAATTTACCTACGAGAAGCCTCAGCCTGACGTTCTAATGTTGACAGGAGAGATAGGCGGACATCCAGTTGATGCGACACTGCATAAGGAAGATGAGTCAAAGTTTCTTTTAAAGAGCCGCAGATTTCATTGGATTCAGGACTTCTCCGTCAATCGCTAGACAAAAAACCGGAGCCGCCGAGGTGACTTGGGCAGAGTTCGTTAAGTGGTATCCGCCCGGTGTGTGTGCTACGAACCCAAACCAATTGTCTGATCTTCGCCTGGTTGTGGATCACAGAAGGATGTGAGCGACCCTGCATGGCCGCCCGTTTTTGGCCTGCGATGGTAAGCGTCGGAGCTTGATTTCGGAGGCAGCGGGGGTTTAGGGTTACAGGCCTGCTTTGAATGATTACGAGGAATGCCGTATCGGAAGATGCAGTCAATGCCAAGACACAAGCCTGTACAAGCTTCGTCAGGTCACAATCATGTGCCGGCAATCGCTTGTTTTAACCGCGCGAAAACTCCTCTCGGCGCGGATTTTGATGCCCTCGTGCTGGCCATGCAGAAGTTCGTGGATGAACACTTGGCGCCCGTCTGGGGAACGCCAGCCAAACTCGTCAAGTCAACCGGCTTTGTAAAGGGAACATGGGCCATCGCCTTCCTTGACAATGCGGATGACGCAAACACGGAGGGCTATCACGACGTGACGCCCGAGGGACTGCCGATGGCCAAGGTGTTTGTGCGGACCACGATCAAGCTTAAGGAGATAGTGAGCGTGGCGGCATCCCACGAACTGGCCGAGATGCTTGTCGATCCTGGTACCAATCTTTATTCGGCTGGCCCGAAGAAAAATCGCTTATATGACTATGAGGCCGCAGATCCGGTTGAGGAGTTGTACTTTGATGTAAATGGGATCCCCATGAGCGACTTCGTTCACCCCGAGTACTTCGAAACATTTCACAAGCCGGGCTCTGTGCTTTTCGATCACATGGGAAAGTTGAAGCGCCCCTTCCAAGTAGCCAAAGGTGGCTACCAGAGCTTTTGGGAAAATGGAAAAGAGAAACAAGTTTGGGGTTCTGTAGCTAAGAAACACCGTTTCCAGGAAGAGGACCGACGGGGCCACCGCAGCACGTTCCGCCATAAAGCAACCAAGAAAGTGTCCGCACCGCACTGGGGTGTGACTGAAGAAATATAGGATTCAGCTGTGTTCAAGTTTCACTGAGGTGATGGTTCGCTCTCGGGCTTGAAGATCATGCCCTGACTAGTCTTGCCGTTCATCACCACCACTAAGGGCCTGGCAAAGCGCAAATGGCGGACGCAACCGTTGTCCTCGATCGCGCTTTGTGCAGTCAGCCACTGCCAATCGACGAAGCCCTCGCCCGCGTCGGGATTAACCGTGAAGTAGCCGATCTGGAACGCGGTGAGGTTTTGAAAAAAGTGGCTGCCCTGCGATGGAATCACGCGCAGGTCGCGGAATCCCGACTCAACAATTACGCGCGCCCCAGAAATCTGGTCCCACGCCACCGGAATTCCCAGCCAAGGATCCGTTGAACCCCAGCGGCCCACTCCGATCAGTAGATACGGAGTATTTCTCTCCGAGAGCTGGGCATTGAAATGAGCGACGCTTTGCGCCACTTCCGCACTACGGGCACGTTCGAAGCGGTGGAAGTCAACCACGATCACGTCGCGCAGGTCCTGCAATCGTCCATGTCCCAGCACCTGCGAACTCTGACACAGGAGACGGTCCGCTTCTACCTCTTCCAAACGAATCTCTTCGCCGCCGCGGGAGAGCACAAGGGGACGCAACTGAAGAAAGCTGAAGTCAGCGGGGTCGCCGGGCTCCCTCGGCAGGCGAACGGCAAACTCGATCTCCACCGGTCGTCCCATGGCATCTTCGCCAATCCTCATCAGTTGATCGAGGATGGCGGGTAGAGGGAACACTCCGTGCTTGAGGATCGGTGCGAAGCTGACGATGCGCGGGCCACTCCGGCTCAGCCCGTCATAGACCGCGTGATTGTCCAACGAGTACGTGGATCCGAGCATCTGCAGAGTCCCGTCTGCCTCTGCCGCGTCCAGTCCGAATGCCACCTCCCGCAGTTCGGCAGCCGGATCGGACAGATCGGCTGCATGATCCAGAGTAAGGGCCCAAAATTCTGTCTGCGAGTTCGCCAGGATGTCTTCCACGGATGAAAACTGCACCAGGTGGCGAGGGTGACGCGGACTGAAGGTCAGTGATTTTCCGCCACTTACGACGGCGCGTCCAAGCCCCAAGGCGACGGCCGCAAATCCGTCTTCCACCTTGACAGGTTCAACGGGATAAAAGTTGCGTGATCGCACGACCCCTGAGAAATCCGGATAGAAGCGGTTGCCATGGGTTGCACCCGCCACCCGCTGAACCAGCACCGCCATTTTTTCTTCCTCCAGGCGATATGGCGTGGCACGCACATAGGACTTGGCATGCTGGCTGAAGGTCGAGGCATAGACTCGCTTGATCGCCTCCAGAAGCTGTTCCAGACGCAGTTGAATATCGGCCTGATGGTTCCCCAGCATAAAGGTTTCGTACACACCGGAGAACGGCTGGTATTGCGAATCCTCCAGCAGGCTGGAAGAGCGAACTGCCAGTGGATAATGCACCTCCTCCAGGAAGCCCAGGAGCTTATCGATCACGGCTATCGGTAGTTGCGCCGCCAGGAACCGCCGCTCGATCTCTTCATCGTCGGTGCCGTGGATTGCGAGGTCGAGTAGGTCGTTCTCGCGCAGGAAATGGTCGAACAATTCGGTGGTCAATACCAGCGTAGGCGGTACGGCAATGTTAATGTCTGGGAACTTGCGCGTCACACGGCGCTGGTGCAGCAGGTGCCGTACAAAAGCGAGGCCGCGCGCTTTTCCGCCCAGCGAACCCCCACCGATCTGAAGAAAGAAATTGTCATTCGGCTGAAATGTCGCCAGATTGAATTCTCCGATGAGGGTCTGGCTTTGCTCGCGACGATAGTCAGCGATGGATGCAATCAGATCGCGCCGCAGGTGCTCGGTATCTTCGAAGTCAGACACTTTGCGCGGCCGCAACTTCTGGGCCAGAGCAAACTCGGTACGCGTCATCAGCCAGTGCGAGAAGTGATTACGCTCGGCGTGGTAGGCAAGGCTCTCCTCAGGTATGGTGTCTAGCAATGTTTCCAACTCATTCAGATCGGTGGCGCGCCCCACTTCGGTCGTTCCGTCAGGCAGGCGGAAGATGAAGTCTCCGAAGCCCATTTCATCGACCATGATGCGGCGCAAATCTCCCAGCAGAGTCGGAGACCGCTTCTGCAGGAACGAAAACCCTTCCGCGTAAGCACGCTCCATGAATTCTGTTCGACCGGACTGAAGCACGATAGGCACATCCCGTACGGTGCGGCGAACCATGCGCGCCAGCTCGAAACCGGCTTCGGGAGTGAGTTCGCCCCTGCGAGGAAATTCCACATCCGACACCACGCCCAGCAAATAATCCCGGTACTTCATCACCTCTCTCTCGGCATCCTCATAATTGGAGCAGAGCAGGATCTTGGGGCGCGCTCGCATGCGTACCAACTTGTGCGCGACATTGAGGCCCTCGCTGAGGAGGCGCCGCGACTGGCTGATAAGCTCGGTGTAAATCACCGGTAGAAAGAGGGAGTAGTACCGGATATCGTCCTCTACCACCAGCATTACGGGAACGCTCATGGCCCGAGTGTCATGCAGGACGTTGCGCTTGTCCTCGATGTACTTGACGATCGAGATCAGGATGCGGCCGTTACCTTGCCACAGAAATATGCGCTCGATATCGGTCTGCGGATTGCGCGCGATGAAGTCCTTGATCTCACGGTAATCGTAGGCCAAAACGATGACTGGAACATCGAGATTGGCGGCTTTGATTTCTCGCGCCAATTGAGCGGCATCCATGTCCAGGACCTGCAGGTTGGTGACGATCAAGTTGAACCGAGACTGGGAGCGTGCCAGTTCCAGTGCCTTCGCTCCACTGGGGACATGAGTGATGCCGGGGACCTGGTGGATGTCCAGCTCGAGCGAATCGCCCATCAGCAACTCGTTCAGGCGACCGTCCTCGCGCAGAATGAAGGAGTCATAAAGGCTGGAGACCAGCAGAATGTCGTTCACGCGGAACGGCATCAGGTTCTCGAAGCCTTCGAATTGGCGCTCGGCGGGAGGGACGGGGTCGGCGGAGGGAGAATGGCGGCTACCGATCATCAGCGACAGCCTCGAATCACGCGCGATTCGACACGTGGACTACGCCGGCAGATAATCAGGGTTAGGGGCTCGCCTGAGTTGGCGCTCCAGTGCGCATGTTTACATCTTAGTAACGGAGTACCCCCCTCCCCCTTTTGCCCATAAAATATTGAAAACACTAGAAAAGATTCGCAAAATATTGAACCCAAAAGAGTTACAGGTAAAATATTGAGCCACAATGACTTATGCCTGAATCTTGGGGGTCGAGCCGCTCTTCGATTTTCTAAGGTCTGGCGGGGCGGGCAGGTAGAGAAAAGATCCCGACGTCGAATCACTCTGTCACACTCTGGAGGACGATGGTCTGAAGCAGGCCCGGACACAACTTCGCCTCATCCTTCCGTTTTCATTGTACCTTGGACCAGCCCGCGGCACTGAGCGAGTTTGTCACCCTGATGTGTGACCTGAATCGCTCGCCATTTCGGCCTTCAGAAGAAAGTTGTGGCACGCGACTTCTCGAAAAGGTCGTCGGGTAAGTGGACTTGAGCGCACACCAGGTCCAAGGGACGGGTCACTCCCTTTCTAGTTTCTCCACTCGGCCTTGCAGAGCTTCCAACTCGAGGTCCATGGTTCGCAGCTCAGCGGAGTCGAGGCGAGGATGGTCGTTTTCTGGCAGCTTTCCATTTGCGAAATTCGGCGATCAAGGTGGTTTGGAACTTCTCCAACCGCGCCGCAATGCGCTGTTCGTACGAAATCAGCGGTGCTCCCACGCGCTCTTCGCTTACCGAAATCTGGGCGGCAAACCACTTTTTGTCGTCGTCGGTCAACATAACGCTATTGTCGCAGATGGCGGGGCGCTGGTCAGAGAGACAGCACGCACCGCTTAGGGCAGTGTCCAGTTTTCGATTAGCAATTTCGGAACGCGTCGAAACTCGCGTGTGTTGTTGGTGACTAGCGTCAGGCCAAGACTACGAGCATGGGCAGCGATAAACAAGTCGTTTGCGCCGATCATTGTCCCACCGGATTTCAATTGGGCACGAATCTCGGCATAGTGAGGGGCGGCTCCGTCAGCGAAGTCCAATACCTCTACATATCGCAGAAATCCGTTGAGGGCCGCCTCGTCCTGCTGCCGTCGCGGAGAGACCTCGACGCCGTACAGCAGCTCCGATTTCGTAATCACGGAGATGCACACGTCATTGACGGGAGTTTTTCTCAGGCGTTTGAGGAGGGCATTGTTGGAGCGCTTCATGATGTAGGAGCAAGTATCGGTATCCAGCATGAATCGCGGCATTACCGCTCACGCTCCTGTACCGGGAGTTTTTCCACGTCTTGCATGAAATTCCCTGAGGCGACAGGGCCCTCGGCCAAATAAGACGACCAGTCCAAGGGCCGAGGCGACAGCACTACATCGCTCCCCTCTTTTCGTATGAAAACTTCGGGGGTGTTGAACTGAAACTCCTTAGGCAAGCGAACGGCTTGGCTACGATTGTTCATGAAGATTTTGGCTGTTCGTGGCATGTTCAACCTCTTCCTCATTCCGTGTGGCATATACAGCAGTATATGCCACCGGATTTTTGTGCGCTACCCAGAGTCCTGCGGCGTGAGCCCGCAGTGGACTTCCTGCTCGCACACGCGGCTGGATTGCGGCGCATGACTGATTCGGAGGTCCTGGCCGCTGGCGGCGGAACACGGACGAGTGCTCGTCTTCCGCGATGTCGACAATGCTGGTCCACTTCCGCACCTTCAGGAGCGTTCGGTCGCGCCAGTATCTTGTTACAATCCCATAGCAACCGATGACTAACGATGGTGGGTCAGCCAACGACGCTGGGTGGCAACATATCGAATCAGAGTCAGGTGATGGAACACTCACCTACCGTCTGACTTCCTGGGTAAGATTCTTCGACTTCATTGAAACAGCGGTGTTTGGTGCGTCAGCACCAAGCAAACACAGGTATATCTGGCGCGGTCAGCGACGCTCGGACTGGAGCCTGAGCTCTTCACTTGACCGACTGTTCGATCAGCTGCACATCACAACCGGGCCGCCCGAGCTGGAGCGGAAATCTCTGAAGCACTTAGACTCGTTTAAGTATGCCACTCGGGGGCGACGCGGTTTAAACCCGGCTAAGCTTTCTGAAAACGAATGGTGGGCTCTGGGTCAGCACTTCGGGCTCGCGACTCCACTTCTGGACTGGACGCGCTCTCCGTTTGCCGCAGCATATTTCGCATTCGGAGAGCTCGCGACAGATCGCACCGAGTATCGAATTGTCTACGGACTAGACGAAAGCACGATCCGGCAGAAGAATGAAGAGTTGCTAAATGGACCCAGCTTGGAGCAAGGGCGACCGCCTGTTCTCGAGTTTATTGACCCCATGGTGGATGAGAACC
Source organism: uncultured Acidobacteriaceae bacterium (assembly GCA_963721155.1). Classification (GTDB taxonomy): domain Bacteria; phylum Acidobacteriota; class Terriglobia; order Terriglobales; family Acidobacteriaceae; genus Bog-257. The sequence continues at coordinate 23,366 of CAVRID010000019.1, forward strand.
AGCGACTCGTAAGTCAGGACGGACTGTTTACTCGGGCTCCTATCGGCACTCCGATCGAACAGTGGGTGGCGCGAGTTTTTGAAGGTGTGTCAGACGGCGTGCTTTTACGCGTCGAGCTTCCAGATTCTGATCGACTCAATTGCCTTCGGGCGCTAAATAGAATGAACATAAATCACGTATCTCTTTTCCCTGACCTCGGCGGCGCATCGCGGTCGACCAATCTAAAATTGGAGCTCGAGTGACCTATGCCTATGGAGCCAATTTACGTGCCGCTGCTCAAGGGAAAAGAAGGTGAATTTGCTGCGCTTGAAGTATTAGCAGCCAGCGTTAGAGCTCGACTAATGCCTCTTATCGAAATACCAGGCGTCGCCTACGACTATGTCAATGAGCGCCCTGCTAAGAGCCTCAAAGATCATGTTTCCGGAGTTGCCGATAGGCTCGCACGTTGCTGGCCAGAGATGCCGCTATATCTTGACCTACCTTGGTTCGAAGAGGAGGAGTTTCTTGAGGACGGCCGGATCGCTTTTGAAGCAGTGCTGAGTGACTGTGCGAGGCTTAGGGTACAAGCCGTTCCAGTCATATCCCGTACAAGTTCCCGGGAGTATGTCGCCGCTGCCAGCCGGTATTCGGCTGCGAACCGCGTGGGAACTTGTTTACGGCTACTCGTCGGAGACTTCGAAGATGAGGTCGACCTCGATGCTGAGCTTGATCGACTGCTCGACGCGTTTGGTAATCCTGATGGTTTAATCGATTTGCTTATTGATCTTGAGGATATCGGCTCGGACGCAAAGCGGGCAGCTCTTGTGGCTCGGTCTGTATTCTCGATGCTTCCAGAGAAACCTTGGCGTCGGGTGATTTTGGCAGCGGCGTCTTTCCCGGAGGATCTGAGTGAGGTCGATGCTGCGACAATAACCAAGCTTCCGAGGCATGAGTGGGAACTCTGGCAAATGCTGCAAAAACGGCCAAAGTACCTACCCCGTCCCGACATGATTTTTGGAGACTATGCAATTACTCATCCGGTACCGACAGAACTCGACCCGCGGACGATGCGGATGAGTGCAAACATCAGATACACGATTCCCGATAATTGGTTGGTGTTCAAGGGCAGGAACGTCCGCCAGTACGGCTTCGATCAATATTTCGAGCTATGTAAGGAGCTTGTCCAGCGACCGGAATACAGTGGACGGCAGTTCAGTTGGGCCGATAACTACATCGCCGAATGTGCAGCACGCCGGACGGGACCAGGCAACGCAACCACATGGCGGAAGGTTGGAACGAATCATCACCTCACGCTCGTCATGCGAGAGCTCGCCAATCTGCACCCCGGCGCTTAAGGCAATCACGTACGAGAGTACCGAGCTCTACGCGCGTCAGATCTGTTGCCAAACGAAGCCACAACTCGCGCCGCGGCTTGCTGCGCAGGCCGCCTGCTAACCCGCGATCGCTTAACGCTTGAAGGGCCTCGTCGCGCCACAAGAGTTGCGCTAACGCAAACGGAACGAGTTCGGGATTGGGCCCTGGCCCTCGTAAAATTTCAATTCGCTGTGCCGATGCACTCGTTACCACACACCAAATGCCCCACCACTGAGGAACTATGTTTTCGATTCTCCTAGCGTGAGCTGGCTCAGTGACGATTGTGACAAAGTCTAAAGTGCGGTTATAGATATCAGATTGCGCGGGGAGTCGGGCAAGTGTGTCACGTTCACTCTTGATCTCATAGCCGTGAAGACTTCCGTTCACAACAGCGAGGTCGACGCGCGCTAAACCTTGACATAAGCCAAGTTCCTCAAAAATCCGCGTATCCGTCTCATGTTGGTGCCTGCGCTCAACCTCTTTGCGCAGTTCTCGGCGGATGTCTATGTCGCGCACGCTGCCCCGTTTACGATTATAACCTCGTCAGATGCCAATAACCGCCACATAAAATCGCGATCAAGTACCAAATCTCTAAACAACAAACGGGGTGGATTTCTCCACCCCGCATGGTACTCACACGCTGAAACTGAGGACTACACCAGTCCCTGGTCCAGCATGGCATTGGCGACCTTCAGGAAGCCGCCGATGTTGGCGCCGTTCACCAGATTGCCCGGGGTGCCGTAGGTTTCGGCAGTCTCGAAGCAGGTCTTGTGGATGGCGATCATGATGTTGTGCAGCTTCTGGTCCACTTCCTCGCGAGTCCAGCTCAGCCGTGCGCTGTTCTGTGACATCTCGAGACCGGAGGTAGCCACACCGCCAGCGTTCGCAGCCTTGGCCGGACCATAGAGGACTTTCGCCTCCAGGAACAGCTTGGTGGCTTCGAGGGTGCTCGGCATGTTGGCGCCTTCGGCAACAACCTTGACCCCATTATTGATGAGGTTGGTCGCGTCCTTGGCGTTGATTTCGTTCTGCGTGGCGCTCGGGAAAGCGCAATCAGCTTTGACGTTCCAAAGCGGGTTGTAGCCCAGCTTGAGGTCGGTAGGCATGAAGATCGCTTTCTTGAACTGGTCCGTATACTCACGAATACGGCCACGCTTGGCGTTCTTCAGTTCCATGACCCACGCCAGCTTCTCGCGGGTGATTCCGTCGGGATCGTAGATCGCGCCGTCGGAGTCAGAGAACGTCAGCGGCTTCGCGCCCAGATCGAGCAGCTTCTCCACCGTGTATTGAGAAACGTTGCCGCTTCCCGATACCAGGCAGAGCTTGCCCTCGAGGGTTTGCTTGCGGGTCTTCAGCATCTCCTGCGCGAAGTACACGCAGCCGTAGCCGGTAGCTTCGGGACGAATCAGCGAGCCGCCCCAGTTCAGGCCCTTGCCGGTCAGCACGCCGGTGAATTCATTCCGGATGCGCTTGTACTGGCCGAACATGAAGCCGATCTCGCGTCCGCCTACGCCGATGTCGCCGGCCGGAACGTCGGTGTCCGGTCCAATGTGGCGGCACAGTTCGGTCATGAAGCTCTGGCAGAAGCGCATGACTTCGTTATCGCTCTTACCCTTGGGATCGAAATCCGATCCGCCCTTGCCGCCGCCCATGGGCAGCGTGGTCAGCGAATTCTTGAAGACCTGCTCAAAGGCCAGGAACTTCAGGATGCCGAGATTGACTGACGCATGGAAGCGCAGACCGCCCTTGTAAGGGCCGATGGCGCTGTTCATCTCAATGCGGAAGCCACGATTGACCTGGATATTGCCTTGGTCGTCAAACCAGGGCACGCGAAACATGATGAGGCGCTCGGGTTCGGTGATGCGCTCAAGGATGCGCGCCGAGATGTATTCCGGGTGGCGCTCCAGCACGAGGCGTAGAGAATCGAGTACTTCGTGGACTGCCTGGTGGAACTCAGGCTCTGCTGGGTTCTTCGTCTTCACCAGCGTCATAACATCGTTAATGTAATTGCCCGGAGTTTTGATTCCAGGCTGGGATGTAGTTACGACACTCATAGAGGTCCTCCTCGAACCTTGTAGCTTATTTCTAGGCCGGACTAAAAACTGGAATCGTTCGTAATTCGACTGATCGAACGATTATTTTGAGGCCGGCTCTATTTGAATCCAAGCTGGGCTGCCCTGCCGTGACCCCTATCACCCCGAGAAGTGACGAGCCCGCGATATAGTAACTCTTTCAGCAACGTTACAGCGCGAAAATCTTTACCCCTGGGACCGTTGTGCGCACTACAAAGCGCTCTCTTCCAGCCGGTTACGGATAACATACAAAGGATATGGCGAGTGAACCCGCATACCTCGTGTCGGAAGCGGCATTGGAGCGCCTGCTCGTCGAGGTGAGGAATTCGGCCGCACGCCCGGCGCAAGGGATATTCGGTCCCGCTTCGATCAGTTGGAAGGTCAATCGCGAGTCAGCGCTTTTTCTGGCGGCAGGTCGAGCGGCTTTGCTGCAGTTGGCGCATCCCTGGGTCGCCGCCGCCATTGCTGAACACTCGACAACTCTTGCCGATCCTATCGGCCGCTTTCACCGTACTTTTCGGGTGATGTTCACGATGGTCTTCGGCTCGCTCGAACAGGCTCTAGCGGTGTCGCGAAGGCTACACGGGCGCCACTCCAGTATTACGGGCAATCTGCCCGAGGCAGTGGGCCGTTTCGCCGAGGGGTCCTCTTATGAAGCCAACGAGATCGACGCCCTTCGCTGGGTTTACGCAACCTTGGTGGATAGTGCCCTGATTGCGTACGAACTGGTGCTGCCTCCCTTGACCGAGGCTGAGCGGGAACAGTATTACGCTGAGAGCAAGACCCTCGCTGCGCTTTTCGGTATCCCGCGCCAGGACCTGCCGTCGCATTGGCTGGACTTTAAGACTTACTTCGACTCCACCTGCGAGTCGAGTTTGCTGGCCGTCAGTTCGGACACGCGTCACATGGCCCACCAGCTCCAAGGAGACTCAGGATCATGGATGCGGCTGCCGTTCTGGTACACGGCGCTCAGTACGCGTTTGCTTCCGACGCGTCTGCGCGAAGAGTTTCAGCTCGCCTATGGGGACAGAGAAGAGTTGTGCGCCACTCGCGCGATACGCTGGCTTCCAAGAATCTACCGTCGTCTGCCGCCTAGTGTTCGCTTCGTTGGCCCCTATCAGGAAGTGCAAGCCAAGCTCCGAGGAAAACCCCATCCCGGCTTGATAGTGCGATTGAGTAATCGGTTGTGGATAGGCGAACCGATGCTCCTGAGCGCTTCAACTCGCATAGTACTTCGCGGCCAGAAGGCCAGAGGACGGTAATTCTTACTTACTTTAGCAACGCGTGCTTCAGCCAAGAACCCATTATTGGAACTCAAGCATGTAATTCCGCCGCGAAATGTTCATCGGGCCGTACCAGGCCACAGGCTCTTCGAGCGGCTCTGTGCATGAGAGCACCGAACGAGGTGCTTGTGCATCAAACGCCGGCCTCCTCGCGTTTTTCTTGACGGCCTAAATGTGAAAGACTGGTGCCGTTGCTGACGTCAACCGATTCCAACTGTGGCGCGGCGGCCAAATCCCGCCATTTGGGTTTGTGACCCGGCTCACTGCAACCTTTCGCTCACCCGGGCGAGAATTGGTCATGACTTTCAGCACGACAATAAGTACCACACAAGAAATAACCAACTTCCGCGAACTCCGCCGCCGCGCCCAGCCGCTGGGGCCTGTGCGGATTGGAGTGGTTGCGGCTGACGACGAGGTTGCCCTAACAGCCGCCGATGGCGCCCTGCATTTGGGAATCGCCAATCCGGTTCTGATTGGCAACGAGCGAAGCATCCGCGCCAAGGCAGAGGCGATCGGACTCTTTGGCTTAATCGCTAAGGCAGAGTTTGTCAGCGCGGATGATGCCGCATCTGTTGCGACACAGATGGCGCGCGATGGCCACGTGGATCTCCTGCTGAAGGGTCATCTCCGCACCGATGAACTCTTGCGAGCCGCGCTCGACAAAGAGGCCGGACTGCGGACCGGTCGCCTGCTAAGCGACGTGCTCCTCTATGAGGACAGGCTCGCAGGAGAGATCAGGCTAGTGGGTATCACGGATGGCGGGTTGAATGTTTTGCCGAACCTGGAGCAGAAGAAGCAAATCGTGCAGAACGCAATTGAGGTGATGCGTTCATTGGGGCTGGCGCGGCCGAAGATCGCGCTGATGAGTGCAACGGAAGCGGTCAGCGAGTCGGTGCCTTCGAGTGTGGACGCCAGGGAGCTTACCAAGATGGGTGAGGCCGGGGAGTTTGGGCAGGTAGAGATCTTCGGCCCGCTTGCGCTCGACTGTGCACTTCTGGAGTCAGCGGCCCGGGCGAAGGGCATCCGGCACCCGGTTGCGGGTCATGCCGACTGCATGGTGGTTCCGAATATCGAGGCAGGTAATCTCCTGGGAAAGTCAGTGAAATACTTGGGCGGTTCGCAATGCGCGCATGTGATTGCCGGCGCGAAGGTCCCGATCCTGATCCCATCGCGCGTGGAGAGCGTGGACGACAAGGTGAACTCCATCGCTCTGGGGGTGATCTTTGCCAGCCAATGAATTCAGGATCCTCGCGATTAACCCGGGTTCCACATCCACGAAGATGGCGATGTACGTGGGCGAGCGCCCAGAGTTTGTCAACAACATCCGGCACTCCGATGCTGAGATGGCACAGTTCCGCGGACGCCCGATTCTAGATCAGCAGCAGTTTCGTTCCACGCAAGTTGAAGCAGCACTGATCGAGGCGGGACACAACGTTCGCGAGCTCGATGCGGTGGTGGGACGTGGCGGACTTCTGTCCGCCCTGGCCAGTGGAACTTACACGGTGAATGAGGAAATGCTCGATGAGTTGCGCGCTGCCCGGCGCGGTGAACATGCCTCGAACCTCGGCGCTTTTCTGGCATACGATCTCGCTCAAAAAGCCGGTGTACAAGCCTACGTCGTGGATCCGGTCAGCGTGGACGAGTGGACGGAGTGTGCACGGTTGTCGGGATCGGCGATCCTGGAGCGGCAATGTTTATCGCACGCTTTGAATTCGAAGGCGGTGGCCAAGCGTTACGCCCGCGAGTGCGGCGAATGTTATGAGTCACTGCGGCTGATCGTTGCGCACTTGGGCAGCGGGATTTCAGTTTCGGCCCACGAAAATGGTCTCATGGTAGACGTGACCAACTCGCGCGAAGAAGGGGCATTTTCCACGGAGCGGGCCGGCGCCGTGCCGGTGATGCAGTTGGTCAATCTCTGTTTCAGCGGCAAGTACACACAGAAAGAAGTCGAAGGGTTACTCTTCCGCGAGGGCGGACTCTACTCCTATCTGGGTACGAAAGACGTGAGGGAGGTGGAGCGTCGCATTGCAGGTGGCGACGCGAAGGCCGAAACCGTCTTCGCCGCAATGATCTACCAGATCGCCAAAGAGATTGGGGCGATGGCGGCCGTCTTGCACGGCCGGGTGAACGCCGTGCTCTTCACCGGCGGTATGGCGCATTCCCAGCGCCTGGTCTCGTCCCTGAGCGAGTACGTAAGCTGGATCGCCCCGATCGCGGTTTATCCTGGGGAGGACGAACTGCAAGCGCTTGTGGAAGGCGCGTTGCGGGTGCTGTGCCATGAAGAGCAGTCAAGGAAACTAACGCTTGGCTGCAGTGCCGTGATCGAGGTTTAAGGCGACGCCCTCGAATATCCGAATCTTAGGCGTTCCATCGATAACCGGTGAGAGAATCTTCAACACCTGTGGATAGATGTTGGCATCGTAAGCTTCTGCATTGCTCTCGTTTTCCCACAGGCTGATCGAGATCCGTTCGAGGTTACCCGGATTAGACAACGTGATTTCTCCCTTGAAGCCTTGCTGCTTGCGAAGCAACGGAAGAATCTCGTTCTCGAGTATCCGAACGAACTCCGCGGCCAAGTCGAGCGATTTCACGCGGAAATGGGCATTACGTGCATACATCTTTAACTTCTCCTTAAGGACAACGAGCGTTGCTTGCAAAGACGGCGGTAGCGATTTGCCGATCATCGGGGCTAGGGAATACGCCGCCCAAAAGCTATCGTCAATTCGTCTTACATAGTATAGAGGCGCAGCGAAGCTGCATATCTAGAGCAGCGCCGTTTTATCCAAGAAAGTTCGCCAGGCGGAACCTTAGCATAGGGAGGTGTGCTTGGTTCCACACACAAGAAGGGTCGAAAGGTTGAGCCTCGCTGCTTGTCCCTAGGCGTCCTTGGAACGAAGATGACCAGCGGATCGACGGACTTCTTGTGACGCACCGCCGCCGAATTCCGTCCCACCGGAGGCCGCTGGGGATTCTCCGGGCCTGCGCGGAAGACTAATTATTGGTAGCCGCCAGGGGCTGTGTCTCATCCAGGCTACAAAACTTGGCAGATTCTTCTGCCGACAAATATCTGTGTTTCGTGGTATGCACCGCAATGCCGTAAGTGCCTTGTGTTGCACCATCGGACTCGACGCGCACCACGCTTCCGAAGAAGCGGACCCGCCACGGAGCGGAAGCATGGGTCAGCTCGGGAGGGAATGTCAGCACATACTCGATCGACTCATCCTGAGGCAGTTCGACCTCCGTTGCGAAGTAGGCGCCCACAGCACTGACATTTGCGGTGTGGCTGAGAATCCATTGGGCAGAGTCATGTGAAGTGCGGAGGAAGATTGAACAATGCATATCGAAACGAGGTTTTCGCCTTCGCTCGCAGCTTGGGGCATGATCTGTGGTGGGATCGCCAACTTGAGGCGACATTGCTGGCATGATTTTATTCAGGGCAACCAAAGTGCCATATGGTCGGGCGATGCCCTAACCAGCGCCCTCGACTAGGTTATTGAAAAGACGGGCCAACCTGGACTGTTCCAAGCGGAATTCACCTTCCGCGGTGGAAGGCGCGTGGCCCCACTGCACACTCTTGCGCAATCAACAGAAGGGAATTATCCCGCCTGCCGTGGCCGAATGTCATATTGGCGGATCTTGTAAAGCAGAGCCTTGTAACTGATGTTCAGCTGAGTAGCCGCGCGTTTACGGTTCCACGCGGTCTCTTCCAACACCTGGGCAATCACTTCCATCTCGGCGCCATTTTTCAGATTGCGAACCATTTCCTTGAGGTCGGGCGGTGGTTGCGGCTGCTTTTCTTCCATGCGCACCACGACTCCGGTGTGGGGATCGCGGGACGTGCCGTGCTGTAGTTCGCCGATGGCAGCCAGCTCATCTCCCAACACGAGGTAGCGCTTGACGAAATTTTCCAGCTCACGGATGTTGCCCGGCCAGGGATAGTTCTCGCAAGCCTCCACCAGTCGGGGAGAAATGTTCAATGGCGCGCAAGCGTAGCGATCGGCAAGGTGAATCATGAAGTGGCGCAGGATCATGGGGATTTCCTCGCGCCGCTCGCGCAAGGACGGCATGCGAAGAACGAAGCTGTTCAGCCGATAGTAAAGATCTTCGCGGAAGGCCTTTTGCGCAATTGCTTGGGGCATGTTGATGTTGGTAGCCGCCAGCACCCGGACATCCACCTTCACCGTAGTGCGTCCACCGAGTCGTGAGAACTGGCCATCCTGTAAGACTTGGAGCAGTTTGGCCTGCAGGGCCGAGGACATCTCTCCGATTTCGTCGAGCAGCAGGGTCCCCTTGTTGCACAGCTCGAACTTGCCGGGTTTCGACTTGACGGCGCCAGTAAAGGCTCCTGGTTCATAGCCGAACAATTCGCTCTCCAGCAGTTCGCTGGGCATGGCGGCGCAGTTCACTTTCAAAAAGGTCCGGTGCGAACGGTCGGAATACTTGTGGATCAGGTGGGCCAATACTTCTTTGCCGGTACCGCTCTCGCCAAGCAGCAGAACGGGAAAATCGAAGCGGGCCACCTGCATAGCCTGGGCCCGAAGCTGTCGCATTTGTGGGGTGGCGGAAAAAAAGAAAACGCCTTCACTTACTTCAATGGCTTCGCCTGCGCCTGGACCGCCTGGCTCGGTATTTTCCAGGCAAAAGCGCAGAACCTCGTTCATCTCTTCCTTCTGTACCGGTTTGGAAAGATAATCCTGGGCGCCGAGCCGCATGGCCTGCGCCACCTTGCGAGTATCGCGCACACAGGACAACATGACCACCTTGGTCGAAGGGCGGGCTTCCCGAATACGCTGTAAGGTCTCCAGGCCGTCACCGTTCGGCATTACCATGTCGAGCAGCACCAAGTCAGGATTGACCTGTTGCACTTTTTCCAAAGCCTCGGTCCCGCTGCATGCCGTTGTAACCCGATACGAATCCAGCTCTAGAACAGTCTGGAGGTACCGCAACATGCTCGGTTCGTCGTCCACCACAAGGATGTGGCCTGCGCTCATCGATCCTCCGCAACGCGTTTGGGTGAGGGATTCAGCAAAAGCAAAAACGAAAACTTGCTACCGCTACCGGGCTCGCTCTCGACCCATATCTTGCCTCCGGCCGCTTGTACCAAGCGGCGCGCAATGGCCAGACCTAGACCATATCCTTCCGCCCGCACTCCTTCGCGGGTGAGGCGGAAGTATTCGTCAAAGACTTCCTGCTGGAATTCGGGGGCGATGCCAGGACCGGTGTCCGAGACCGAAATCCGGCAGCAATTTGGCACGTGGATTCGCTGTTTTCGCCGCTCGACCTCAGGCGTGCGCTGAAGGGTGCGCCTCTCCCAGAAGTAGGGTTCAAGGTGCAACCAGACAGTGCCCGACGGTGGTGTGTATTTCATGGCATTGTCCAGGAGGTTCGAAATCACGTGTTGCACCTTGTAGTAATCGAAGGGGAAGGGCTGCAACCGATCGCCGGGCAAGAAGTAAAAGGCGATAGCTTTGTCCTGGAAGCGCTGCGCCCAGACCTCGGCGATTTCTCGGACACAGGCGTTAATGTCACCCGTCTCGTACTGCATTTCGAAACGGTCAACTTTTAGCGAGGTATAAGTCAGCAAGTTCTGGATGAAGTTGGAGAGACGCACGCCGTTGGCCTGCATCTCGGTGAGCACTTCCATCTGCCGAGGATTCAGCGATCCAAGCTTCTGAGCCAGCAGCAGGTGCAGATATCCTCCCATGATGGCCAGCGGCGTCTTAAGCTCGTGGGCGGCAGAAGCAAGCGCATCGCGGCAACAGCTGCAATGTTCGTCACTGAACAGCTCAAGCTTGTGCTCTGGGGGCGCTATCTCGGCTGATTGCGTGGGAATGGTATCCTTCCTTTCCCTAGGCAACGGCAATGATTTCTCGATTTTTTCTCTCAGATTCCCCGAACTTCGTTCCATAGGCATACTCTCGACACGAATCGCCATAGAGTTTAACGGTTACCAGTCCTCGGGGAATAGAGTGGAAGCACTCTACAAGGGGGAGAATTGATCTTACCGCAACCGGGTAAGTTGTCAATGAAATTTCGCATTAATTTTTCACAGAAGCGCAAGATAGTTGCCTTTTTGGGAACTAATTTGCACTCCAGCGAGGCATTCTTGTTCTCCTGAACCGCAAGAGTTTGCAATGTTCACGGTTTTGCTGCCTAAGGCAATCATCGTGTATGTATAAGAATCGGAGCAAGTTGTGGTGATTTCTAGTTTGGCTAACGATGTGCGTCATCAGTCTGTAATGTTAGGAGGTGCAGTGCGTCGAACCGCATCCGTCGCCGAGCGCCGCGGCTGGGATCGGCTCCCTATCTCCATCCCATTTTTCGTTCGAGGCAACAAGGCCGACGGCGAAGAATTCCTGGAGTTTGCCACTGCGCTGAACCTCTCCGCTGGCGGATTGCTCCTAGCCACGCGACGTTACCTTGAGCCCGGCACTCATGTCTCGCTAGAGATTCCTGTTGCTCTCCTTAACAAGGCCCAGCTTCCAAGGTCCGTGTCCTTGCTGCACGCCGCGGTGCTACGATGTACCCCCGACCGCCAATACTTTCTGTTAGGACTGCAATTCGAGGAACCCCTGCTAAGCCAGCAGACTGGCTTCGACCCAGGAAGGTCCCGCTCTCAGGGAAAGTGAGTTCCTTCGAGTGAAAATGTTTTCACACTTCAAAGCGCAAAACACTTCTCATTAAGCCTTTTCTAAGGTATCTTCAATTCCAGATTTGCATATATAAGATCTAGCAAATAAAAGGATTGAAAACAAAGTGCGCATTTTTTTGCGATGTGCACGAACTTGGCGCAAGAAATGCAATTAAGTGGTACGCCGACACCTCTTATCGCTTGGGGACACCAGATGCCACTGCTGGCGGGCTCGAATAACGAGAGCGCGATCACAGCGCAACAGCTTCCGCCTGAACCGGTCATCTTCGGCCAGACACCCGCGATGCGTGATGTTCGGCAGAAGCTTGAGCGGGTTGCTGGCGCGAATCTATCGGTGCTTATCTCGGGCGAGAGCGGGACCGGAAAAGATATCATTGCCAGGCTTTTACATCTCTATTCGCCGTGGGCCGGTGGACCTTTTGTGAAAGTTAACTGTCCGGCGATACCCGGGACCCTGCTGGAAAGTGAGCTATTCGGCTACGAAAAGGGCGCATTCACCGGAGCTTACAATCCCAAGCCTGGCCGGGTCGAGTTGGCGCATCGAGGCACGCTATTTCTGGACGAGATTGCAGAACTTGACGCGGTGTTGCAGGCGAAGCTCCTGCAGCTTCTGCAGGACGGCCAATTCAGCCGGATCGGTGCGCAGGAGGACAAGAAGGTCGAGGTTCGGGTCGTATGTGCTACCAACCGTGAATTGCACGAAGAGATCGAACAGGGAAACTTCCGGCCAGACCTGTTTTATCGCATCGCCACCATGACGATTCATCTGCCACCCTTGCGCGAGCGAGCGGCGGACCTTCCGGTAATTAGCGATTACCTGCTGCAATACTACAACGAGAAGCTCAACGGCCGGGTGTTGATGGTACGTCCCGCCCTGATGGCCAAGATGCAACGTTACTCGTGGCCGGGAAATATTCGTCAGCTGGAAAATTTGATCAAGCGATATGTGGTCATGGGCACGGAAGACGTTATCTTGAGCGAGTTGCTGCAGCCCAATGAGCGCGATATGGTCAGCAGTTTAATGCTGGATGGGCCAGTTTCCCTGAAGAAATTGACCCGGCAGACGGTTCGCAAATTGGAAGCTCGTATTATTCTTAATGCACTCCATGCCAATAACTGGAACCGAAAGAAGGCGGCACGCTCGCTCGATATCAGCTACCGCGCATTACTTTATAAGCTCAAGGAAGTAGGAATTCCGCAGCGCCGCTCCAGTTCTGCGAGCAAACACGAAGAGGACGATAAGGCCGAGTAATCCGAGGTGAAGTCATGTATTCGCAAAGAAAGTCATTTGGAAGTCGCGCAATCTTAACCGTAGTCTTGCTGGTTCTGCTTGCCGCCTGGGACGCCCACAGTGTGGGGCCAGGCCGCAGGCAGTTCCTCCAACCAGCTACTAAGCCCGTGATACCAGCCAACTCGGCGGAGCCCGCCAAGGCCGTGGCCAATGCTGCGCAACCTGCGGCTCCCGACGCGCCTGCCCCGCGCGTTGCCAACGTCCGCCCCGATACCTACATTATCGGATCCGATGATGTGCTATTGATCAATGTGTGGAAAGAGCCTGAGATGTCGAAGACCGTCCCGGTTCGACCGGACGGAATGATCTCGCTGCCATTGTTGGGGGAGATCAAGGCTCGCGGACTCACCCCGGTACAACTGGAAGATCAGATCAGCGATTTGATGAAGAAGATTATGTCAGACCCGCAGGTGACGGTGATTGTCAGCCAGGTGAACAGCCTTAACTTCAACATCGTGGGCCAAGTCATGAAGCCCGGATACTTTCCCCTGACCCGCCCCCTCACCGTGCTGGATGCCATTGCGCTCTGTGGCGGCTTCAGGGATTTCGCCAAGCAGAAAAAGATCTACGTGCTTCGTAAGACCCCAGATGGTAAGGAGGAACGGCTGAAGTTCAACTACAAACAGGTTATTAAGGGCCAGAATATGGCGCAGAATATCCAACTTCAGCCACACGACACCGTGGTTGTCCCGTGAGAGCTGGAAAGCGGAAAAAAGAGGAGGAGGCTATGAAACGACAAATCGGCCTATTCCTGGTTGTTTTTGCGGTGGTGTGCAGTACGCATGCCTGGGCGCAAACTGGATAGCGATCAATCTCAGAGCGGTTCGTCCGACCAGACGCAGACCGGTTCTACTGACCAGTCACAGGGCGGTTCCACGGACCAGTCACAGACCGGTTCTACGGACCAGTCGCAGAATGGTTCCACCGACCAGTCGCCGTCATCCACTGGACCCCAGGTGGCTTACACTCATCCCGAACAGCTGCCTCCATTGACGATGCTTAACGAAGTCACGGCGAACACTGGTATTAGGCTCAGCGTGACGACTGGATTGTTAGAGAGTTACAACTCATATGCTGGTTCACGCGCTCGTCTCATAACTACTGGCAGACGCTGGGCTCGGTTTTAGGCGGCGTCCACATAACGCAGATTCGTCCCACCTTGGTGTGGGATGTCGCGTACAACGGTGGCAGTTTCATTAAGCGCCCTGACGTTGCCGGGTGATTCGAATTACACAACACTGAATCAGAACGCGCGCGCCAATATCCTCTGGCAATTTGCCAAGCGCTGGCAGTTGGCGGTGAAGGATTACTACTTTTACACGAACGACCCGTTCGAGCCCTACTTGACCGTTGATCATGTGCCCACTTTTAACGATCCCAATCCGGTTGTTTACATACCTCAGGCGGTAACGGAGACGAACGTGGGTTCGGTTAATCTGACGTATCAGATGAGCCGCGCACGATAGCCTTACTTTTACGGGGGGTGAGAGCTTTCAACGCTTTTTCAACACGTGCGTTGTCAGCCTACAACTCGTACTCGTACTCGGGGGGAGCCAACTATCAACATGTGTTCTCGGCAAGGCTCTCGGCTGGGGGCGGGTATAGCTTCACCGCTCTGGATTACGGGCATGGCCTATCGCGCTCCGGAATTCAGGCGATGAACGGGTTCGCCAGCTATCAGCTGAGTCCGACCATGTACGTAACCGGTTTTATAGGTCCTGAGTACACCGCGAGCAAGGACATCGTTCCAACTGCCTGTTTCCCGGGCTTTGGCTGCTTCGGTTATCACGCCGCGTACCAGTCCCAATGGAGCCTAGCGAGAGGGGGCAACTTTCGGCTGGTCGGGGACCGGAACGCTTTGCGCGTCGGATTCAGGCATCAAGTTTCAAATGGCGGCGGTTTCATCGGTACGGTAGCGACTCTACCAGGTAACTGCTGCCTACCGGCGGCCACTGACGCAGCAGCTGGGATTTCTTTGCCGGCCTTTCGTACAACAACAGCCGGTCGATAACGCAGTTTAGCCCCGGCGGATTTATTAACGCGCTACAGGCACAGTGGGTTTTAGCCGGAATATCTCTCAGTCGTGGAATGCAAGGATGTATTACTCTGCGATTCATCAGAGCTACAAATACTCTTCGCCGCAGTCCGCAACGGTGGGCACCTAATGGCGTCGGAATTGCGCTCCAGTACTCCTGGGGCCACTCACTTGGAAGGTGATTCATGATGGAAGAACTTGATGATCAGAAATCAATGCAGGGTGTCGATGAATACTGGGCGATGGTAGTCGCGCCGCAAGTGGTGGATTCTGGGACCGCTTTTCTTCGGATGGCTCCTTGTCTTTGCGTCAGCTTGGGTTATTCCCGCGAAGTACGCGTCGGAAAGCGTAGTGCTGGTTGAGCCACCGAAGGTTCCGCAAGGATCTGGTGGCGCCTAACGTCCAAGTGTCGACTTGGCTGACCGAGTGCAAAGTATGAGCACCCAGGTCCTGAGCCGTACCCGCCTGCTTAACCTCATCGAAAAATTTCACCTGTACCCCAGCTATGCCAATTCTCCGGACGACCAGGTAGAAAAGATGCGCGATGACGTTAAGTTCGATTTGGTTGCAAGCTCCCACGAGTAACGGACAGCAGGAACTGATCGCGTTCAAGATGTCCTATAAGTCCCCGGACCCCGCAGTTGCCCAGCAGGTGAACGCAGCCTTGACCTCGTTCTTCGTTGACGAGAACGTGCGGGCTAGTCAGGAACAGTCGGAAGCAACCACGCATTTCCTGGATTCTCAAGTCGAGGGCGCTCGGGCAGACGCTGGCCGACGCAGGAGGCCAAGCTTCGCGCCTATGAGGCCCAGCACGATGGATCACTGCCTCAGCAACTGCAAAGCAATATTCAGATCCTCACGGGTATTCAATCGCAATTGCAGGCTGCGCAATCCGCTCATGAGAGGGCCTTGCAGCAGCAGACGTATCTGAACGCCCAGGAGAAACAATATGAAGCGATGGGCGATACCGCGAATGCTCCGAAAAGCGTCGACACCCAACTGGAAGCTGCGCGTGCCGAATTGGCGGACCTGCAGGCCAGGTATACCGATGACCATCCCGATATCAAGAAATTGAAGGAGACCATCGCCGGGCTTGAGAAACTGAAGCAGAATATGGGCGAGGAGGCCAAGGAGAAAATCGAGACGAATACCGCCAGTGCGGAACAAGTGCAGGCACTAACACCGATGGTGCAATTGCAGGGTCAAATGAAGGTCAACAAGATGGAGCTTCAAACCTCCGCCGAGCAGATTCAGCGTCTCGAACAGTCCGCCCAGATGTATCAGGCCCGCCTGAATGCGACCCCGGCCGTGGAAGCTGAGATGAGTGACATGATGCGCGATTTCGGCAATATGAAAGAGGAATACGCCGACCTGCTTGCCAAGAAACAAGAGTCCTCGCTGGCCACCAATCTTGAGAATCAGCAACAGGGCGCACAGTTCCGCGTCATCGATCCGCCCAGCCTTCCAGACAAGCCTGCGTTTCCCGATCGGTTCAAGTTTTCGCTCGCTGCAATCGGCTGCCGGCTTGGCTATTGGCGGTGTTTTTTGGCATCGGCTCAGAATTTCTCGACGATCGTATCCGCAACGAGCAAGCTCTCAGCGAAGCTACTAGTTTGCCGGTACTGGTCGAGATTCCTCCTCTGCCGACGCCGAGGGAAATTCGCGCCGCCCGCTGGCGGCCGTGGTTGGCAGCGGCGGCCACCGTAGCGATCATCATCCTGCTTCCGTCGGCGGTAGCTTACGTCTACTTCTGGGGATCGTAAATGTATAAACAATTCTTCGGGTTGACGCGCAATCCCTTTGAGATTAGCCCTGACCCGTTCTTCTACCATCCAACGCCGCGGCACAATGAAGCCTTGGCCAACCTGCACTACGGGGTAGGCCGCAGAAAGGGTTTCATAGTGATCACGGGCGAGGTGGGTACGGGCAAGACTTTGCTGGTCCGGTGCCTGCTGACGGAGTTGCGCAAGAACAATATTGCTTTCGGTTACGTTTTTAATCCCTTGCTACCGGTGGTGGAGTTTTTCCAGTACATCATGGCGGACTTGGGGTTGCCGTATGCGGGCCGGACCAAGACCGAAATGCTGCTCGACCTGAACCGATATCTCATCCAGCGCCATGCCCGTGGACTGATCACCGCGCTGGTGGTGGATGAGGCGCAAGCTTTGCGGCCGGACCTTCTGGAGGAGATTCGGCTGTTGACCAATCTTGAGACTTCGCAACAGAAGCTTCTGCAGATCGTTCTCATGGGCCAGCCGGAGTTGGAGATGACTCTGGATTCGCCCGAGTTGCGGCAACTGAAGCAGCGCGTTGCGCTGCGCTGCCAGTTGCAGCCGCTGGACGAAACCCAGACGCGCGCTTACGTGCTCTCCCGTTTGGAGCGTGCCGGGGCTTCGGCAGAGCCGCCGATATTCGCCGACGAAGCATTAAGCAAGCTCTACGAGTATTCGCGCGGCATTCCGCGCATCGTCAATACCCTTTGCGAGAATTCCATGGTGAATGCCTTTGCCCGTGAACAGCGGACAGTGACTCCCGAGATGATCACGGAAGTGGCCGCAGATTTCCGTTTGACGAGCCCGTCACTGCCGGAAGAGGTTCCGCTGCCGGTGGCCGCACCCGAGGAGAACGGCGAAAGCTTGCTGCGCTCGCTTGTTCCGCCTTTTACGCACCATGGATAACCAGACCTTAGCACCTGAGAAACCCGTGCCCACCACTGCTGGGAGGAGAATCTAGCCATGAGTCGAGTGTACGAAGCGTTACAGAAGTCCCAGGGTGAAAGTCCGAGTGCCTCGCCCTTGGTTTCAGGCCAGCCAGAGGCCGCCCCTAACGAAGTGAGCGCCGTTGCCGTCGCTGCCGGCGTCCCGGTCGGCACACCCACGGATGCGAATTGGTTGAGTGTTCCCGCCGACCGCATTCTGCATCCTGTGCCCACTCCCGAGCAGCGCCTGGTGTCGCTCGCCGAACCGAACAGCAGGGGGGCGGAGATGTTTAGGGTACTGGCGACTCGTCTGGCGCACATGCAGAATAAGCGCCGGTTGCAAAAGCTGCTGATCACCAGTTCCGTCGGTGACGAGGGCAAGTCAGTGGTTGCGGTGAACCTGGCTCTTAGCTTGGCGCGGCGTCAGAATGCCCGCACCCTGCTGATTGAAGCGGATCTGCGGCGGCCCAGCGCCAGTAAGTTGCTGACGAGCTCGACCTTGCGTGGCATTTCGGATTGGGATGCGGGCAAACTCTCGCTTGAAGACTCGCTCTACCAGGTCAACGATCTGCCGCTGTGGTTTCTCTCGGCTGGTCACGGCATAGAGGAGCCGCTTCCTCTTCTGGAGTCGGACCGTTTCGCCAAAATGTTAGAAACGATCTCGTCGAGCTTCGACTGGGTTTTGCTTGATGCCACACCCATGTTGCCCATGGCCGACGCTACTTCGCTTTCACGCCTGTGCGATGGTGTGCTGGTCGTGGTGCGCGAAGGGTTTACCCGCCGTAAAGTCCTGGATAAGGCGCTCGAATCGATTGAGAAGTCCAAACTCCTGGGCGTGGTCTTTAACGAAGCCTCCATGTTAAACATCGATTACGACCGCTACTACGGAGGCAACAACTCATCCGGAAAATCGAAGAAGGAAGCCAAAAAAGAAGCTAAAGAAGAAGCGGACAAGGTAACAGCGGCCAGTGCATGATTCGTCTGTTCAATGCCTATTTCCCTACCCGGACACTCTTGCTCACGGTGACCGAGGCCGCTCTCGTGACCTTGGGTTTCGTTCTGGCGGTGGAGTTTTGGGCAGGGACGGTCTCCGATGCCAGCATTTACCTCCTGTACGAAAACGGTTTGGGGCGGATTGGCCTGGTGGTGGCAGTCTTTGTCATCCTGATGTACTACTTCGATCTTTACGATTCATTTGTGCTCGGCAACCGGCGGGAGGTAGTTACGCGCCTGGTTGGCGTACTGGGCTGTGCTTTCGTCGCGCTGGCGGTCCTGTACTATGTGTTTCCGGAAGTTAGCCTAGGTGGGAGCACCTTATGGATCGGGGTGGGTATTGTCGGGATCGCCGTTCCTGCCTGGCGCAGGCTTTTTTTTGTGCTCAATCGATCCGCCCGCTTCTGCGAGAGGGCGATTGTTTATGGTGATGGGCCCCTGGCGGAGCCGCTGATGGCGGAGATAGCCAATCGCGCGGAACTGGGTGTTCGAGTGGTGGGCTTCGTGGGTCAGAGCATGCCCACCGTCCCGGGTATTCCCCAGTTTGATGGCAATATCGAAGAGCTGGTTCTGGAGCGCAATGTGCAGCGTGTCTTGGTGACCATGGGTGACCGTCGGGGCAAACTGCAAGTGGAAGCGTTGCTCAAGCTGAAGGCCCGAGGCGTTTATATCCAGGATGGACCTGAGTACTACGAGAGCGTCACCGGCAAGATCCCGCTGGAGTCTTTGCGTCTCAGTTGGCTTCTGTTTTCTCCCGGGTTTCACGTTCGCACCGCCCTGCGGATTTACAAACGCCTATTTTCGTTCGCCCTCGGCTCGTTGGCGATTCTGCTGACCTCGCCCCTCATGCTGCTGGCTGCCATCGCCATTCGTCTCGACTCACCGGGCCCGGCGATCTTCCGTCAGAAGCGCGTCGGCGAACATGGGCGTCTGTTCACGGTTTACAAGTTTCGTTCCATGTATGACGGGTCGGACAAGAAGCAGTTGACGCCGGCGGAGTACGAAGATTCGCGGGTTACTATGGTCGGCAAGTGGCTGCGCCGCACGCGCATAGACGAATTGCCGCAATTATTCAATATCGTCAAGGGCGATATGGCATTCGTCGGACCGCGACCTTTCGTGCCCGAGCAGGAAGAAGAGTGCGCGCAAAAGATCCCGTTCTACAAAGAGCGTTGGCTGGTGAAGCCGGGCGCTACCGGTTGGGCGCAGATCAATCGCGGCTATAACGTGACCCTGGAAGATAACCGTGAGAAGCTGGCCTACGATCTGTTCTATATCAAGAACGTCTCCTTTGGACTCGACCTCTACATCATGTTTGCGACTGTGAAGATCCTGCTGCTGGGAAGGGGCGGACAGTAATTTCCTCGACCGGTAACGGCCTTCAGAGCACGGCCACCAGACGTGTCGAATGCAGATACGATATCCTTGAGTAGGCCAAGAATGAATGCGGATGCTTGCCGTTGCGTGCGGTACTACTCGATTCACGCCGCGAGGCGCGAAGCTAAGAAGAGGATTGCTCTATGAAGAAGGCTCTAATTACCGGCATTTCCGGCCAGGACGGCAGCTATCTCGCCGAATACCTGCTTGACCTTGGATACAGTGTCTATGGCATGGTGCGGCGGGAAACCGGCACGATGCGCTGGCTCAGTCCCATTCAGGACAAGATCGAGATTCTGTATGGCGACATGCGCGACAAAGCCTCGCTAGAAGTCACCTTTGCCAAGGCGTCGCCAGACGAAGTTTATAACCTCGCAGGCCAGGTCTTCGTACCCACCAGCTGGCAAATTCCTGCCGAGACGTTCGATATCAACGTTGGCGGGCTGGCGCGGTTGCTGAACATCATCGAGCGCCAGAAGCCGGACACGCGTATCTATCAGGCTTCTAGTTCGGAGATGTACGGCAATCTGAACGGCTTGCGCAACGAACAAACAGCGCTGGCTCCCACCTCTCCCTATGGAGTGTCCAAGACCGCCGCGCACGGCTTGTGCGGTGTCTATCGCGAGCGCGGAATCTTCGCTGTTGGCGGCATTCTCTTTAATCATGAATCCCCGCGCCGCGGGCCGGAGATGGTGACCCGCAAAATCACTCTGGCTGCCGCCGATTGGGCACAGGGCAAGAAAAACAAGGTAAAGCTGGGCAACATGCAGGCGCGTCGCGACTGGGGATTTGCCGGCGATTACATCCGTGCCATGCACGCCATGCTGCAGGAGGAAAAGCCCAACGACTACGTCATCGCGACTGGGGAATCCCACAGCGTTTACGAATTCGTGGTCGAGGTCCTGCATTGCCTGGACCTGGTGCCTCCAGGGTCGCAACGTTGCCGACGTGGTAAATGAGTATGTCGAAGTGGATCCCAAACTCTTCCGCACCGGCGAGATTCATGACCTGCGCGGCGACTCCAGCCTGGCTCGTCGATCGTTGAACTGGAATCCCGAGGTGGATTTCAAGGGCCTTGTCAGGATGATGGTCGAGTCGGATACATCTGGGAGGGTACCGATTCAGGACTCCCGCGTACAATTTGCCGATAGCAGCGTCTAGGGCCGACTCCTTGGCCCGCGGGCACCGCTTCCGAGACGCGTTCGGGTCGGCGGTGCCCAACCATAGCGCCGTGTCATCTCCGTGGTCACGCCGCTTTCGTCGAAAAACACTCGCTTACCTTACAGAGAGTCCGACAGCGCTGTTTTAGTGCTTCGGACGACGCGAGCCGGACTTCCGACGGCGACAGAGTCGGCAGGAATGGGGCGCGTCACCACCGATGCTGCTCCAATGGTGGTTCGTGCGCCCACGTCAGCCATCACAATGGCTGACGCTCCGATCCAGCAATCAGGACCTATCGTCACACTGACAAAATCGCCCGCCTCATGAAAAGCGCCAGACGAATCCCTTATATGCTGATGTTGACCGCTCAGGATTTGCACACCTGAAGCAAGCTGCGTTCCTTCTCCAATGACTGCCTTTCCCAAGATGCAATGACTTCCGATGTAAACCCGCGACCCGACGCGAGCCTCCGGATGAGCAAAAAACGACCCGAAGGAAATGCGGCTGGACATCGAACACTCGGCAAGAGTCAGATGATAATAAGCAACTCGGAGATAGTCGCCTACGCCTCCGGGAACCATGGCGCAGAATTGTGAAAAGAAGGTGTAAATTGGCTTTATGCGGCCAAAGAAAGACATTGCCGCAAAGGGCAGCGCAGCGGCAAGAAAAGCGCCATGTAGGCATTTTTTGATAATTTTTCGGACCGCGGATCTCATCGGTGTCCACTAGCCCTCTGTCGCATCTGTCTTTTCAAAAACGAATTCATTGCAGCCCGGCGTTCCCCCGCAGGTTGAAAGCCGCGTGAGCACAAATCCGCGCTGGCGGTAGAAATCAAAGATCTCATCGGGCTTGGCGACCTCAAATGGATAGCCTCCCACCCAATCGATCAAATCCTGCCAGAATGACATGCCGCGTTGGTTCTTGCCATACGCCCTGATCGTTTGAAACGGCTTTCCCCTAAGGAAGTCCTTTACCAGCCTTCGCCAGTAGAGCACCCAAAACGAAGGCCAAACCACCATAAATCGCAAACCGCGCGGACCTTCGTTGTAAAACTTCTTGACCTTGGTCCATCGCCGGCTAGCCGTTCCCTGATCATTGTAAATAGCGATGAACAGCTTGCCTCGGGGAGCAACCAGAGGAGCGACGTTGGCCAGCGCCGCCCACATTTTGCCTGTATGGTGCAATACTCCCCAAGAGTAAACGATGTCGAACTGTCCGAGCGACTTGAGGTAATTTTCATCTAGAGCAGAACCCGCCTCGATCGTCCACAAATCATCATCGGGAAAGTAGCGGCGTCTCAATTCAGCCGTGCAATTCACCGAATTGGGGTCGTAATCAAACGAATGAACTCGGGCCCCGAGACGTCGTGCCGCCAGGCTGAACAGCCCGCTGCCAGACCCGATATCTAGGAAGCTCTTGCCAGCAAGCCTGTCTGTCTCAAGCAGGTTCTCGAGGGATGCGACCGCCTCATCAACCTTTTCGTTGTTGAGGGTTTGCAGAAACCACGCCCAGTTCTTGCCAAACTCGAAACGCTCGCCGGCAGCAACTTCCGTTGCATGTTGACTCATGATCGAAGGTTCCCTAGTTGCCCCACAGAGGTTGGTGACAAAGCCAAGCCTCGATTGTCGCATACTGTTTGGTCAATGTGGGCTGGCCGCCCACTTCGACGAAATCTCAAAATGATCTGAGGAAGGCTCGTGCGCCGACCGGGATCGTGCGGGGGATCTCCGTTAGCGGACAATCCGGTTGAAATGTTAGCATTCTTAATACCATGTGTGGAATTGCGGGGTTCTTGCTGCGGAATCGCACGGCGCAGATTGCTGACGTGCGGGCCATGTGTGACCAGATCCGCCACCGCGGGCCGGACGACGAGGGTTTCTACACAGACGGCCCATGCGGCATCGGGATGCGTCGCCTCAGTATCATTGACCTCAATACCGGTCACCAGCCGATCTCTAATGAAGACGGTTCTGTTTGGGTGGTCTTCAACGGCGAGATTTACAACTACCAGGAGCTGCGTGACGATCTCATCCGACAGGGACATCGCTTCAAGACCAATAGCGATACGGAAACTCTGGTTCACCTTTACGAGGAGAAGGGGACCGACGGCCTGCAGCTATTGCGGGGCATGTTTGCTTTTTGCATTTGGGATTCCCGAAGAGGCAAAATCCTGCTAGCTCGCGACCGCTTCGGCAAGAAACCTCTGTACTACGCTCAGACTTCGGCCGGTTTCTATTTCGGGAGCGAATTGAAATGCCTACGTGTGGCGAGGGTTCCCCTCGATATCGACAACGAGGCGCTGCGCCTGTACTTCCAATTCGGCTATATTGCGGACCCCTATAGCCCTTTCCGAGCCATACACAAGCTGATGCCAGGGTGCTGGATCGAGTGCTCGGCCGATGGCGCGGTACGCCAGGGCCGCTATTGGAAGCTCCCACCGTTTTCCGAGGAGAACCACACCGGTTGCACCGAGGTCCAAACCCGAGAGCGGTTGCGAGATCTCTTCGACGAAGCCGTGCGCATCCGGATGATCGCCGACGTTCCTCTGGGGGCGTTTCTCAGTGGTGGCATCGATTCCAGCCTGGTGGTGGCGTCCATGGCCCTGCAATCGTCCGAGCCGGTCAAGACATTTTCGATCGGCTTCGAGGAAGCGGCCTACAACGAACTGGAATACGCCGCGTTAGTTGCGAAGAAGTATCGAACCGAGCACCACGAGATTGTGGTGCGCCCTGATTCGCTTTCGCTGCTGACCAAACTGGTGCGACACTACGACGAGCCCTTCGCCGATTCATCGGCTATCCCTACGTACATCGTTTCGGAATTTACCGCCCGATATGTAAAGGTGGCCCTCAGCGGCGACGGCGGCGACGAATTCTTCGCGGGCTATCCGATCCTTGATCTGATCGAAAAGTACAAGTTTCTCGACCACGTGCCGCGTCCGGTGCGCAAGCTGATGCGGCTGACTGCCAGCGGGCTGCCGTACTCGGCCTATGGCAAGAATTTTCTTCATGCTCTGGGATCGCCTACAGCACTGGAGCGGTATTTCAATCTCAACTACGTACCCTATTTCCTGCGCAAGCGGATGTTGAATCCGGAGTGGATGCTTCCGGCCGACGCCGCCTTCCTGCAGCAGATGCTGCCAGACAACTTTTTGCCTGACGGTGCTGACATTCGCTCGCAGTCGATGTACTTTGAGGCGACCAACCTGCTCACTGGCGATTTCCTGGCAAAAGTGGACCGCGCCTCGATGGCGGCTTCGCTGGAAGTGCGCTGTCCTATGTTGGACCATCGCTTCGCGGAATTTGCCACGCAAATCCCCACTAGCTGGAAATGGCAAAATGGCAAAGGGAAGAGAATCCTGGTGCAAGCCTTCGCCGACCGTTTGCCGCCGGAACTGCTGACGCGTCCCAAAATGGGCTTTGGCGTGCCGATCGATCATTGGTTTCGCGGACCGTTACGGGAACTCGTACATGACAGTTTACTGGGTAAGAGCTTCCTCGACCGCGGAATCGTTTCGCCGGACTTCGTGCATTACCTCCTGCAGGAACACGACAGCGGCCGTCGCAGCAATCATCATCAGATTTATGCGTTGCTTATGCTGGAGCTATGGTTTAAGAACCTGGAAGAACCGATTTCACCGCCTAGCCCAGCGGTCCCTTACGCAGCGGTTGGGAAGTAGTGGCGTAGAAGCACCGCAGGAATGGAGTATGTGATTGGGCCGAGCGGAAACTATCGGAAAGCGATGGTTAGCGCCCGACATCCAGTTTCAGCGGACTACGGGCTTAAGACGATGCTTGCGCACAAGGGAGGCGACCCAAGTGGAGTGGCGCACACTGTAACGCCAGTAGCGCCTGAAACCGTTCTCGGCGCGGTATAGACTCCCTGAGCGGTGATACTTCCCTTTGACGGAGCCAGGCCCCACGACGCGTCAGTGGAAGGAGAAGCAAACCGCACCGTCTGGCCCGGTCGGAGTGGGGCAACTTGCGGCCGCAATAGAGCGGAAGGCGTCAAGTCCTGATTAATTGCCGCCATGAGACTAGCGGTGTCAACTCCCGCCACAGAGCCATCGCTTGTCTGAGTAAACTTTGGCACGAGAAGTTGGTAGTTAGAAGTAGACGGATCTACATAAGCGATCGGAGTGGAAGTCGAAAGATTGTGTTTAGGAAACGTCTGCTCTCGGTTGTCCTTTGGAACATACATTACATTTCCCGCAAACCGTCTGTCTAGCGGCGTGGGGGCACCCATATAACCCATCAATCCAACGGTTCCTTGCCCACCCCAATCGCCAGTGGGTTGGCGGCAGAGCACATTGTCGAGAATCCACAGGTCATACGTACTGGACTTTGCTAGTGGCCATTTTGTTCCACGCGCGAGATTGAAATAGAGCGAGGCATAGCAATTTGTTCCCTCGGCGGGAACTACTGTGTTGTGTTCGAAAATCACATCTGCGAGATCCGGGGTGACCGTGAAGGCCATCGGACGAAAACCACCAGGAGTGCTGGCATCCCGAAGCAGAATGAGATTGTTTGCAATGTTCCACCGCTTCGCTTCTCCAGGGTTGGTGCAATTAGGGGCGAACTTCGGGTTACACAGGTTGTCGGTCGCAAGACTGCAGAATCCACCATTGACATTCTTTATTATGTTGTTCTTCACCGTAATGTCATCCACGACCGCAGAGTTGCCGCTGTCTGAGGTGCGTACAGTCAGCACCACAGAGCAGCCGTTTTGCGCGCTCTGCCAGTCATTTTCCAGGATATTCCCCGAAACCAAAACGCGTTGTGCATTCTTGAGTTCCAAATTGTTCTTAACTGACCACTTGCCCTTGCCGCCGGTAGTAAGAGGAATCCATGATAGCGGTTTGAATAGCAAGTTTCCGCGGATTTCGATGTCGGACGGGACGTACGGATTTGCTGCCCCCCCTGCGCCTCCCGACATTATGTTTTCCGTTGTCGCGGAGATGAAATTATTGACGATCTTGATAGGTCCAGGCGTTCGGTACATCAGAATTCCCTGAGAGTCCATCGTGGCATCATGAATATCCGAAATGTAGCTGTCTATGACGGCGACCGCAACTCCATTGGCGACTATGCCGCGGCGGGAATCCTGAGTGTCAGAACCGTGGATATAGCAGCGATCTATGACGATGTTCTGCGGGAACTGATCCTGTTTGAGTAACTGCGGCGCGACTGTCTTTGACCAAGCTGCGAAGTTTTGCTTCCACCTCGGAGGACGACCATGTCGATACTCACGAGCGACCACACGCGTGGTGCGCCTTCTGCGGGGCTGATCTCCAGACCTACAAGCCGGTAGTTGGCAGCACCCGGTAGCACAGTAATAGCTGACAGACTGTTCTGGGTCTGGATTTTCGGCATATAGGTCGCTTCGGCTGGAGAAGTTCTCTGGCCCGGATGCGCCATGTGGTCAATGGCAGAGCTTTGAACATAAATCCAGCCCTTGCCCGTCTTCGGAGGCAGTGTAAAATTGCCAGTATACGTGCTACCAGCCTCCAAAACGATGGTATCTCCGGGGTTAGCCTTATCAAGCGCAGCCTGTAGGTCTCCCCCCCTCGCAACAAAAAGAGTATCTCCACTCGGATGACGGTACGAAGTGTCGATGTAAATCCTGGGCGCCTCCGGCACCGGTCGGTCAAAAGCACTGAGCGCCGTCGCAAATGCTAGCGGCAACCAAAGCAATTTCCAGATCATCACAAGAACTCCGAAAGGAACTGATTCCGACCATTGTAGCAGCGAAAAAGCTTTTCCGTCGTGCAGTGGTTATTTGTGAGACGATACAGATTTTCCTAGAGCGGAGCTAACTTGACAGAGTCATGGGAGAAGGCCCCAGAGCTGAGAAGCGCGGCTCCCTGTATGCGAACCAAGGAGCCGCCGTTTTGGGACGATTTAATGATTTAAAAGTACAGCGTAAGCCTTAACACCTTCTCACTTTGCTATATTGGTAGCTATGGCGATTTGCCGCCTTCAGTGGTCAAGGTTGCAGCGTACCGACTATTCTGACTACCGCTAGGCGGGCTACCGCTTGCCATGGATATGCCGCTGCTAATCCTCATGGCTTGACCGAGCGCAGCATAGTCGATTCCAGCCAGTGCTCCGTCGCTCGTATCAGTCCAATAGGGCGTCAGGAGCTGATAATTGCCACGAAGCGCGGATCGACGTAGGCAAATGCAGTCGGTGAGGCATAGTTATGCACAGGCCAGCTTGCTATTCTGTCGCCCACAGGTGCAAACATCACGTTGCCGAGGTAGCGTGGGGTTACCGGCGACGGATCGCCCATGTAGAGGTTCAGTCCTGGCGTGCCTTGTAAGCCACAGTCGCCAGTCGGCTGCCGGGTCAAGGCATTATCGAGAATCCAGATATTATGCGTTGGCGAAGGTTGGGTTGATGAACAGCCGTATTGCTGTGAAAGCTTAAAGACATAACCGGGCATGGCGGAGCCATCGCTCATCAGCGCGGTATTGTGCTGAAAAACGTAGTCTGTCAGTCCAGGATGAGTGGCGTTGCCTCCATCAGTGACGAGCCACCAATGCTGGTAGTCGATCTCGATTAGGACTTAGCAAGATGAGGTTGTTGTGTACCCAAACTCGCCTTGATTCCCCGGGATTGGTGCAATTCGGGTAGCCGTGCGATGCTCCGCACTGATCATCCTGTTCCAGCGTAGCGAAACCGCGATCCACATTCGTGAGGATGTTGCTTGCCAGCTCGATATCATCCACGACTGCGATATTTCCACTTTGGCTGGTGCGGATCGTGAATAAAACGGAGGAGCCAGTTTGTCCGCTCACCCAGGTGTTCTCAAAGGTGTTCCCGGTCACGATCGCCCGCTGTGCGCTCTTGAACTCCAGATTATTTTTCTCGTCCCACTGATGCGGGATGGTGCAGGCTGTTCCGTTGGGGAGGAGTTGCCCCTTGCCGACCGTACCGTGAACCCCACACGAGTCCCAGGCCAGCGGCTTGAAGAAGTGGTTTCTGCGAATCTCGATGTCGGAGGGAACATAAGGGTTGTTATAACCACCCGCGCCGCCAAACATTACATCCTCGGTGGTAGCCGACAGGAAATTGTTAACGATCTTGATTGGCCCAGGCGTCCAGTAGGCAAGAATTGCCTGCGAGTCAAACGTGCTCTCGTGGATGTCAGAGATGTAGCTGTCGATGACGGCAAAATTGCTGCCGTTGGCTTGTACTCCTTGGCCAACATCCTGGGTATCTGAGCCGTGGATGTAGGAGCGGTCCACGGTAATCGAATCAGGCTCGGCAAGACCAATTGCATTGTTCCAGCCGATCAAGTAATAGGTGAAGTTGTTGGTGGGAGGATTAGCGGTGGTGTTACCGCCTTTGGTCGAATTCGATGTAATTTCCAGACCAACCAGGCGATAGTGATTTGCGCCCGGCGCCAAGATGAATACAGCCATGGTGTTCGGGGTTGTGAGCTTCGCCATGTTGGGAGCGTCACTAGGTCCTACGCGCACGCCCGGCGCGGGCAATCGGCTCAGCGCTGAGCTTTGAATGTAAATCCACTGGCCGGTAGGGATTGGCTTTGGCTGGAAGCGTAAAGTTTCCAGTGTAGGTGGAACCGGCATTCAGAACGATGGTGTCGCCGGGATGAGCTGAGTTGAGCGCGTTCTGCAAATCTGCACTGATACGGGGGTACCAGGTGACTCCGCTAGGAGGATTCCAGGTGGTATTGAGGTATACCTTTGGCGGCGTTGGTAATGGCATTTGCGCCGCCGCCACAGCACAAAGGAGGAGCAAGAAAACGAATATTTTGCGCATAAAGGAACTCCTTTTTCTAAAAATGCTGGCCCCTCCCATGCGGAGGTAATCCGGACTTGCCTCGTCACCGCCGCTCGCGAGGGCACTTTTTTCCCATCGGCAGGGGCCACTAATTTCTTTATATGTAGAGATAATGGCGACGCCTTTTCGCCTGTTGGTTGGAACTGTGGCTTACTTCTTTTTGCCCATTCATCTCACGCAAGATTGACGTCGTGGCAATTACTTCTGGGAGAACCCGATCTGCTCACCTAGGGGCTAAGTCAGGACTGTTATACGACCAAGCTTCTGATGATCTCGGAAGAGAACTCGAGGATCAGGACAATCAGTGTTTTGAATGTGGTTAGGAATTCCCCGACCCTCGGGGAGTTATCAAGGGGATAGCGCACAGAGCGATGCCACTTCCTTTTTTTGGGATAGCTAGTTGGCGGCGAATCTCGGCCCTATAGAGCCCTGACTCGCAGTTCAATGGCCGGGTTTCTTAGAAGGAGTGGAATTGTTTACTCCGCACGGGTAACTTCTGTTCCTCTACACCTCGTACGGCCATCAGGTAATCGACGATTTTGTCTTGATCAGTGTCGGGAATCACGGCCCCGTAAGCCGTGACGATCTTATTCGCTTCGTTTTGCCACACCGCACGCGAGAAGCGGGGCCGCAGGGTGACGTAGCGCACGGAATGGCAAAGAAGGCAATCTTAGCGATAGATATAACATTCACCGCTTCCGGTATCGGCGGTGACAATTGCGGCAACGTGATCTGATGTACGGTCTCTTTGGCCTCGTCACCGCAGGAGGACTTCGATTTCAAGGTTGACGATTGCTGCGAGACTCCAGGAAGTACAGACGTCAAGCCAGCAAGCACGACAGCGCAAACAGGTGGGACGAGCCAATTGCGCATCTGTTTCATCTCATAGCACCGTAACGTCAATATACTCGATCACATTGCGTGCATAGCCGCTGCGATTCCGCATCGAAGCACTCTGCATTTCTCCGTCGCCGCTCGTGGCGCGCACCACGAGGCGATAGCCTCCTTCGGTGGACGGAATCCACTTGGCATGCCATCGTCGTCAGGGGTACTTTCCCAAATCGTGGTTGAGGATGGCGTCGCCCCAGGTTTGGCCGGCGT
The DNA here is from genome assembly GCA_963721155.1 of uncultured Acidobacteriaceae bacterium. Classification (GTDB taxonomy): domain Bacteria; phylum Acidobacteriota; class Terriglobia; order Terriglobales; family Acidobacteriaceae; genus Bog-257. The sequence goes on from CAVRID010000019.1 coordinate 53,190, forward strand.
CCGTTGAAACTCGACGCGGCGAATATTTGATTTGCCATCCGTTGCCACTCCCTCCAGTTGATAGCCACGACCCTTCACAAGTTGCGCCTCCGGTTCCGGCCACACAAAAATCGAGTGCACCGGCATGCGGCTGATTGGGACAGTGCTAGACGCAAGGTGCTTCGGGTCTTCATTGCGTTCGGCGTGTTTGGAATGCGGTAGGCTTTGTCCATCCAGAAGCTCTTCAGAGGCTGGTCGAGTACAGTGATTGCCGACAGCGACTTCACCCAGTAAGTCGCGTACCACCCGGGCACCACGAGACGCAGCGGAAACCCATTTAGCATGAGCAGAGGTGCACCATTCATCTCGTAGGCAATCGTTACCTCACCATCGCGGGCAGGGTCGATGCGCAACGACTTTTCAAAACGCGGTGTCGCCGCTAACGGTGGCTGGTCCAAGCCCCGAAATCCTACCTCAATTGCGCCAGCCTGAACCCCGGCCGCGTCAAGAACGTGCCTCAAGCGCGCACCCTTCCACCGAGCATCGCCCATAGCTCCGTGTCTCCACCGGCCACCCGGAACTCGGGGATCGAAAAAAGTGCGCGAGTTTCCCGAGCACTGGCTCAGTGCTACGAGCGAGACGGGCTCGAACTTTGCCCGTAAATCAGAGAGAGTGAAGTTCAACGGCTGATGGACATTACCAGTCACCTCGAGACGAAAGGTGCGCAGATCGAGGGTCGTGGATATACCTGAGAGATGCCAGCGGACATAGAATGCATCATTTGGGGTAAGGTCGGTGTGAAAGTAGTGCAGCGGCGTTTCCAGCTGTGGTGGTCGATCGGTCAGTAGGACGAGTTCCGCCTTTTGGGATATCGAACAAGAGCTTTGAGACCCTCAGAGTCCGGCGTCGGAGAAGGCTCCACGGCCCGCGCCAGCGTGCCCTTCAGTAGCAGATACCCGCCCAAGGACACCTTCAATGAGACGAAATCACGGCGGTTAAACGGGGGCAGCGTGGCATCGGATGACTCTCCGTTTCGAGAGGGAAACAAGAGATTTAGGACAATAAACGCCTCATTCTTCCACGGACCCGCGCTCGACGCAAGGCCGCTGCCCCCCGAATACGAGTCCTTCAACGTACTATCTAGTTCCTTCGAGAAGCTTAACCACCTGTGTCCAGACGCCTCCGCCACTCGCTATCAACCCCGGCAGCAGTGTCGCGCTGCGGTTAAACTGCAGACTTGCATTCTCGGTGCAGCCAACGCAACCTCCCGCGGAACTGACAAGTGCTACTCCGGCGGCAACATCCCACTCGTGCTTTGGGGACAAAGTCCAAGTGGCGTCGGCCAGACCTGCTGAAACCAGGGCCAGCTTGTACGCTACGGAGCCGACTGGCCGGACAGAGAACTGCATTCCTTCAAAACGCGCCCAATCGCCGCGCTTATATTCTTGCCGGCTGGCAAGAACCAAAGCGCCCTCCAGACCTTTCCTGAGGCATGTCCGCACAGGTCGTCCGTTGTAGGTCACTCCTGATTTGATAGCGCCCACAAACAGCTCACACGTGGCCGGATTATATATTCCACCTGCAACGGCATTGCCTTCGATCACCAGTCCGATCGAAATGCACCATTCCGGGATACCGTCTACAAATTCGCGGGTTCCGTCGAGAGGATCAACCACCCAAACAATCTCTCGGTCGAGGCGTGCCATGTCGTCCACGTCTTCCTCTGAAAGCCATCCTTCACCCGGTTCCAGCAGTCGTCTCCGAAGTACGTCGCTGACGTTACGATCCACCTCGGTGACCACGTTACGTCCCCCATTGTCCTCTACCTGAAACGTTCCCGGGACAACCTTTGCTACAACGTCCCTGGCCGCTTCCAATGCCGTCTCTATACGCGCAAGGTATTTCCGTTCCGCCCTGTCAGCGAGCATGCGGTATCGCCCCCCAGAGCATTCGGGCGCCAACTACAACCAGCACAGTGCAAAGCACTTGCTTGAGTCGATGAGAAGGAAGATATTTCGTCAAGTGAGCCCCCAGCAATCCGCCGGGAATCGAGCCAATCAAGACACAAGCGACCAAAGTCAGGTTTACATTGCCGAATCCAAACTGCATCGCACCCGTCAGGCCTGCCAAGACTATGGCATGAACAATATCAGTACCGACCATAACTGCAGGAGAAAATCCATAAAATACCAGCAACAACATTAGGATGACGCTGCCCGAACCAATAGAAGTTACTCCCACCAATATCCCCGCGAGAAGGCCAATTAGCATTATTCCAAAGCTGAAGCTAGCCTCACGAATATCTGTAAAAGAAGGTTGAACAATCGAGACTGGCTTCTTGAGCATGTAACCCAGGGGAATTACAACGAGAAGAATCGCGATTGCCCCTCTCAGGAAATCATTCACTCCACTACCATACAAGGTGCGAATTCGCGCCAACAGCAACACGCCAAGTACGGCTCCCGGAACGCTGCCGTACGCCAGGTTTAAAGCCAGACGCCAGCTTACATTTCCTCGTCGCCAGTGTAATGCCCCGGCACCGATTTTTGTAACGCAGTTGATGACTGCGTCGGAGCCCACAGCGATGATTGGTGGTATACCCAGTACCGTAATCAGCAGTGGCAGCAGCGCCACCCCGCCGCCCAACCCAGTTAGACCGACGAGTATTCCCACGATCAAACCTACCGCGATCCTGCCGGCAATAGTACCTGGGTGCACAGCTACTCCGTTGTTTGAGCAAAACTAGCTGCACGGCGCAGCTCACGTCAAGATTTGTTCGATGAAAGATAATTCAAGACGGCGGCAACTACTTTGGACGAGCTTTCCCTCGTACTCTCATGGTCTGTGTTGCACGCGATTTCCGCCGCTAGGGGTGGTTCGTAAGGATCGTCGATGCCGGTAAACCCGTGAATTTTTCCGGAGCGCGCCTTCTTATATAAGTCCTTGGGATCCCGGACTTCGCAAACGGACAAAGGTGTACTCACATATACTTCCATAAAGTCTCCGATAGTCCTGCGTGCGTCGTCACGCCCCGCCCTATATGGCGAGATTGCGGAGACCAGAACGATTGTTCCGTTGCGAGTCAGCAGTTGCGACACGAAAGCAATGCGACGAACATTCTCGTCTCTATCGTGCTTCGTGAATCCGAGGTCTTTACAGAGGTAGTTTCGGATAATGTCGCCATCAATTACCTCAACTTGCAGCCCATGCGCCAGAAGTTCTGTTGCAACGGCTCGGCAGATCGTGCTTTTACCGGCGCCGCTAAGTCCGGTAAACCAAACGGTGAGTCCATGCTCTTGTGCCAGGCGTGACCCACCGGAGGTTTCGTCCAATGAATCACCTTCCTGTGCGGGAATTGCCTCCACGATCATGCCAGCGGCAACGGTGTCATTATTAAGTGGATCAATGACGATGAAGCTCCCCGTAGCGCGGTTGAGTTCATAAGAATCGCAGAAAATAGGGTTATGCAGATCAATTCGGACTTCTCCAATTTCGTTGAATTGCAAAGTGTCAGAGTCGAGCTTTTCGAAAGTATTGATATCTATTTTATGGTTCAGCCGATTGATTCTGCCACACAATACTTTTGTGGTGTGCTTAATGAGGTATCGAGCATCATTTTGAAGTGGAGCATGAGACATCCAGATGAGATAGGCCGTCAGTTTGGTGGAAGTGGTAGGCACTTGTTCGGGAGCTACTAACATATCTCCGCGGCCTAGGTCGATGTGATCAGTTGTCGTCAACACTATCGACTGGTGCGAAGAAGCCTCCTGAATGTTTTTCGTATAAAGAAGTATGTCCTTCACCGTGGTGAGCTGGCCGGAAGGCAAAGCGACTACCTCTTGGCCCACTCTTACGACGCCCGAGCCGACTCGACCTGCGTAGCCTCGAAAATCCTGATTAGGCCTTATGACATTTTGTACAGGAAATCGAAATGCCTGATCCCGTTCCGGCTCCGCTGGAAGCGTCTCAAGTAATTCAAGGAGAGTATCACCGTCATACCAGGGCATGCGATCGCTAGAACGTATGACGTTGTCACCCTCGAGGGCGCTCAACGGCACAAAGTGAAATTCGACGCCTCGAAGCGATTTCCCGAAGCTGTGAAATTCATCGCGGATAGAACAAAATGCTTGCTGATCAAACTCCACTAAGTCCATTTTGTTTACAGCGACTATCATCTGACGAATTCCGAGCAGCCATGCAATGAGTGTGTGCCGGCGTGTCTGTCGCAATACACCTTTTCTAGCATCAGCCAGAATGACCGCCAGTTGAGCAGTAGAGGCTCCGGTCGCCATGTTGCGAGTATATTGCTCATGACCGGGTGCGTCGGCGATGATAAACTTCCTGCGAGGTGTAGAGAAATAGCGGTACGCGACGTCAATCGTAATGCCCTGCTCGCGCTCCGCTCGTAAACCGTCTGTGATCAAAGATAGATCAAGTTCAACATTTTTTGCAGAGGAGGCCTTTCGTACCGACGAAAGCTGATCGTCATAAACGCCGTTGGACTCGAACAGTAGCCGACCGATAAGAGTTGATTTGCCATCATCTACGCTTCCAGCTGTTAGAAAACGCAATAGGTCTCGTTCCGCGCCAGCAATACTCAAAAATAGCCCTCCCTTTTCTTTATCTCCATTGAACCTTCCTGGTCGTGATCGATGACGCGATTCTCTCGCTCGGACCGCCGGAAACATTTCAATTCTTCAATGATGTCAGAGATAGTCGTTGCCGAGGATCGAATCGCTCCCGTGCAATACGTACAACCCAGCGATCTCATTCGGCATACGACGAGCTGAGGCTTTTCTCCCGGTAAAAGGTCCATCGGATGATCCAAAGGAATGAGAAGATCTCCGCGAACCAGCATTTCACGTTCCTTGGCGAAGTAGAGGGGAACTACCGGAATGTGTTCTCGATCGATGTACTCCCAGACGTCTAATTCAGTCCAGTTCGACAAGGGAAAGACGCGCATACTCTGGCCGGGCTCGACCCGGCTGTTATACAAATTCCAAAATTCTGGTCGCTGATTCTTGGGGTCCCACTGCCCCAGCGAGTCGCGGAGTGAAAAAACTCTTTCTTTGGCTCGTGACTTCTCTTCGTCCCGGCGGGCACCACCGATCGCTGCGTCAATACGGTTGGCTGACAAGGCGTCCAGTAAGGCTTTGGTTTTCAGCAGAGCGCAACACTTACTCGTGCCAAGCCGGAAAGGATTAGCGCCATCCTGCTTCGCCTCTTGGTTCGTTTGCACGATCAATTCGACGCCAAGTTCACGGCAAGTCCGATCCCGAAACTCGATCATCTCGCGAAACTTAAAGCCAGTATCGACGTGCAAAAGAGGGAAAGGGATTCTGCCCGGGTAGAAGGCCTTCTGGGCCAGGCGCAACATTACGGACGAGTCTTTTCCCACGGAATACAACATCGCGGGCCGCGAAGATTCCGACACAACCTCTCTCAGGATGTGTATGCTCTCCGCTTCCAGAATATCGAGGTGAGGCAGGGTAAGGGTGGACAAGGGTCACTCTCTCTTTGAGTCGTTATGTTACCGCAAACCGACACTTTTGGGGGGTTAATTCTTCGCACTGGAATTTATGCTCGGCCAGTTTCGTGCCGCATAAAAACCACCACCCTCGCGAAGTCTCCTGGAATTCCAGTGCTCCTTTGAGAATCGCCCTCAGCATCCGAAACGGCGAAGCTGGCGTGATCTCTGTGCTGGTGGAGCTCATTGATAGAGCAAGCCTCCTGGGTGTGCTTTGCGCTTCAACAACACTATGAACGGACTCAACATATGTGTTTGCCCGGGTTGTTGCTTCCGCCGCTTGCCCCCGCGCTGTTAAAATTACTGCGGTGCGGGGATTGATTTGCAGTTTGAGTATGCGATATATCAGGCTTGCAATGAGGTCATTCGCCTTCGGTGTCGAGCGGAATAGTCGAACCTGGAAAGGGAATCTGTTTTGCAGTCGATGACATTTGTCTGGGTCGTAAATTTCGAGTACCCCACCCGGCTGCATCACGGTTCTACTTTGCGCCACACGAATTATGCGCGGGAACTCCAAGCTTTGGGCCACAAAGTATATTTTGGGGTGGAGTTCGAACCCGAGTATTTGGAAGAGAGTCGCCAGTGGTTTGTTGGGCTGCGCGAGCAAGGTATCATTTCCGGCTTCTTCGAGTTGTCGTATAAGCCATCGCCTTGGCATCTCCGATTAGCTGTGCTTACGTTCCATCCCTATTTTGCCAATCGAGTTCTGCGGAGGTTCCAAAGCGGCACTACTTATAAAGTCAAGGACATGATTGCCAGGCTGAACGTCGATGTCGTAATACTTTCGGATCGTCGTTTCTGGTTTCTTGCCGACACTCTAATGCCGTTCGAGCCGCTTGTGGTCGATATCTGTGACTGCGCTTCGCTCTATTTGGCGCGGGAAATTCGACGGCATCTCAAAGTTCGGCGCTTTGGGCGAGCGCGGCAGATGCTCCGGCCGTTTCTTTACACACTGAGTGAAGATCGATACTATGCAAAGCGCGGCAATGCAGCTATTGTGGTATCACCGGTCGACCAGCGGGCTCTTGCCCGGATTTCGGGCGACTCCTCACATATAGTCACGTTGTTGAATGGAGTAACAGTGGCCACGCCTCGGTCTGACGTCGGAAAAATCAAAAACAGGTTAATTTTTTCCGGCAACATGGATTTTCCACCCAACTATAGTGCAGCGCTCTGGTTTCTCGACCAGGTATTCCCACGGATACTCGAGCAGGTGCCGGCTGCACAAATCGTCCTGGCGGGCGCCAATCCGCCCGCATTTCTGAAAGAGCGGGCTTCTGCCAACGTCGTGGTCACCGGATATGTAGATGACTTGAATAAAGAGATCGCGCGTAGTGCGCTCTATGTCGTTCCCATGTTGACCGGCGGTGGTTTCAAGAATAAGGTCGTGGAAGCCATCGTGAATCGTACTTATGTTGTAGCCACGCCACTCGCGGTGGAGTTTCTGGATCCAGCTACGCGCCGACTGTTGGCCGTCGCCGAGTCAGCGGAACAGATGTCTGAGATAATTGTCCAGTTACTACGCAATCCAGACGCCTCCTCATCCCTCTTATCAGCGCTGTACGACCACGTGACCAGGAATTTTACCTGGTCGCAACGCGCAGGCGAGCTGCTTGAGATTATCCGCACTCGAGGCAAAAGGGAGCGCAGCCAATCGGCGTGAGGTTTCAGACACCATGATCAGTGTAGCAGCAGCGGTTCGATCTGGTTACAGTACTCGTCGAAGCGATTCATTAATGCGCACATGCCACGGCACAGATCCTGGCGCCTAGAATCGAGTTGCCCTATCAACCTCGCTACCAGATCAATCAGCCTGCCCGGCTGTACCTGGTCGGTTCGTATAACAAAATCTTCCCATCCTAAACTGGCGGCGAAATCACGGCACTTGGGCTGATATTCCAGGCACACAAATGGAACATTAGCGGCTGCCGCCAGGACGCCCGCGTGAAGTTTCAGACATACCAGCAGGTCAAGCTTCTCCATCCGGCTAAGGAACGCGTCGTGCGTGTAGCACACGGGAGTGACCGCAGAGCGGTCAAGCTCTGCTCTTCGGGCTACTTCGAAGCACGCTTCAACATCCTTTTGCCAGACGGGAATTATGTCGATAGGATGGCCGGAACATTTCAGCCATCGCGCCAAGGCGACAAGCGAGTCCTGAATATCCTGTGCGCGACCCCAGAGGTGTCCGGAACAGTCTCCTGTGTTGATGCCGACGCGCAACGGGGCCTCATGGTGTGCGGGAATAGGCTTCGCCGCATAAGGCGCATGGAAGGCCACGGCCGGATCTCCGCTGACCACGACGTTACAGGCACCGGCGTCTTCCAAAAGAGCTTTCGAAATCGGGCCTCGAACTCCGACCACAGGAAGTTCAGCCAGAACGGACACCCATTCCCGGCGCCGGTCGGTCCAGCCATCCTCCCGGGTTGACCAAAACTCGGGATTGATGACGCCGGTACCAAATGTCGGTACGAGACGTCTGGTTCGGTCTCTTACCGAGACGTAGTTTTCCAGAGCAGTGGCGTTGCGGTTGATATAGGTCCCCCCGCCGCATAGGCCAACCTCTTGGCTTGAAAGTCGCGCCAACTTGTGTATTGTTTTGGTTGCCATGTAACGCAGGCGGCGCTGGGTGGTGAGTTCCTCGGACAACGACTCAAGCAGCTGCGGCAGATGCCGGCCGCTGCGGCGAAGGAATCCTCCCGGATGCGGTGCGTAGGCGATGTTCTCCAGCCGCGACCAAAGGATGCCAGGAAAGCGACGGCGGCACAATTCGAACATGGCCTCATCGCCAAGATTGAGGAAGCCTACCCATCCGATGTAAATGCCTGCACGAAACAAGAAACTCCTCGCTCCTGGTTGGCAGTTCAGCTTGCGCAGGGACGCGAATTTTGGAGGCGTCTACTTAAGCAAAAGTGGTTCGATTTGGTTACAGTACTCGGAGAATGTATTCATCATGCGGCACATTGCCTGGCACAACTCCGTCCTCTTTGCGTCTAATTGGTCCATAAGGACCGACACCCGCTCGATGAGCGCCGCAGGTTGTAACCCTTCGACCTTCACCAGAAATTCTTCCCATCCAATGCTTGCAGCGAAATCGCGGCACTTGGGCTGGTATTCGATACTCACAAATGGAACATTGGCAGCTGCCGCAAGAATTCCGGCGTGAAGGTTCCAAGCCACCATGATGTCGAGATTCTCGATCTGGCTCAGAAAATCAAGGTGCGAAGTGCACACCGGGTGCACTGCAGAACTTTCCAGTCCGGCTTGCCGCGCTACTTCGGTGCAGGCAGCCATGTCCCTTGACCAGGTAGGGATGATCTCCACTTTGTGGCCAGCTTCGCGTAACCATCGCGCCAGCGCGATCACGGAAGCTAGAATCTCTTCCGGCATGCCCCAAGTTCTTGGATATGGTCCGGCATTAACGCCGACACGCAGAGCTCGGTCCTGCCGTACCCGCGCTGGCCTGTTAGCGTAGCTTGCATGCAACATGGTTGCAGGGTCCCCGGAGACCACGACATTACGTGCACCCGCTTCATCCAGGTGCGCCTTCGAATACGGTCCTCGAACGCCGACGACGGGCAGCTCTTCCAGCAACGCTATCCATTCCTTACGGCGATCCACCCAATCAGGGTCCCGGCCAATCCAAAAATCCGGATGCGCGACTCCCGTACCGAATACAGGTACGGGCGAGCCGGTCCGCTTTCTCACTTCGGTATAAGCCCGCAGACTCGGGGCATTGCGGTTGATAAACATGTCGCCTCCGCAAATACCCACCTCACTGCCCACCAAGCCTAATCAGAGCGAAGCTTGGTGCGGACCGTGAAGGCGCGCAATCGTCGCTGCGTCGAAAACTCCTCAGACAGCACCCGATGGATTTGCTTGAGTTCAAGAGCGCGGTGACGGATGAATTGTGCCGGGTTTGCCTTGTAGTCCATGGCATTGAAAGGCGACCAATGGATAGTCGGGAAATCGCTGCCGGCATAACTGGTAAGGTGGCCTCATCCCCGAGATTATTAAAGCCAATCCAACCTGCGTAAATGCCTGCACGAAACACGAACGCCCTTTCCTAGCAAAATCGAATGAAGTCGCTATTACTGCGCTTTTCCGAAACAGCTTGGCAAAACAGAGGTTAAGAGTGCTCCACGTAGCTCCAGTCCGAAGCCGATCAGGCGCTGATCGTGGACTACATGGTCGCGGTGAAGGGCGCGGTGGCACCGCTCAGCTATCTGCTCCTCCAAAATGAGGCCAGCGTTGTTGAGCGCTGATAGTCAGCATCACACTAAGAGCTATGACCTCGCCCGGCTACATTATCGTGCCTCTGGCAACTGAAGCCTCATCAGGCTGCTATGCCACATGGTAGTCAGGTCTTCTTCGACGATCTTGTACCCTGCATTGATGGCCATTTGCCGCATCCTCTCCGGCGTGTTCTCCGAAAATCCCGAGTTCTCTCGAGCCATGATCTTGGTCTTATCCGAGTAGTGCAGCAAGAAATTGCCCCCCGGACGCAGGATCGATCGAATGTTTCGCAAGTACTGTTCAATAATAGGAGTATCCAAATGGACAAACACTCCGAAACCGAACACGAAGTCCACGGAGTTGTCAGGTACGCCGGGGAAATCCGTGCCATTGTTCTTGATGAAGATCATATTCTTCGAACGGAAGTTCCGGTGCAATTCATTCAGGAGTTCCTGATGGTAGTCAACCACGTACAGGCGTTGGAAGGGCAACAGGTAACGGGTCCAACGCCCCCCGCCCGGGCCAATCTCGACGGCCGTGTGTTGCTGATTGACGTAAGGCAGCAGATAACGGTCTCGTATAAACTGCAGCGGTTCCACTGTTTCCGGATCACCCCACCCGAGGCCGTACAGCTTTCTGGACATGGGGTCCCTGCGAAAAATGGCGCCCAGGCGACTCTTTGTCGAGGTTTCCTGCTTGAAAAGACTCAGCATTTTGAGATGCAACTTCGAGTCTAGTGACGGCACTTGTTTCCCCCTTCACGATTTACATCGCACTGTACTGTCTTACGCCCAAGGGCACGCTGACCGATACGACCTCCACGGCCCCTAATAAATCGACACGCCCGTTTTATTTGCCTCTTGCCGACACTGATATTTCCCATTCGCGGGCGGGAAAGGCTTCAGATCGGAGCCTTACTCTCGAATGTACTCTGCAGTCCTTGTACGGTGACAAGTTCATAGCCGAGTTTGGTCATCAAGTCGCCCCATGCGGTCTCAATTTGATGTATCAAAGGCTCCGCCATGGCATCGCGCCACCCTCCTGCCTTAGCCCCACCAACAAACGGAATGTCTTTCCTCCGTTGGCTTTGCTCGCGGCGGGCGGCCGAGCCTAACGTCGCCAGCCACTGGTCTTCCTGCTCCTTCTCCATCTTGCGCATTCGGTCAGCGGCACTTAGTTCCACTGCCTTCTGCAGCCGCCCCGGTTCGGGGTCGATACCCATGAAGTCGGCAATGCGCGCCAGCTCCGCAACTGCGTTCGCCATCATGTCCTCATAGCGCAGCAGCAGAAACCTGTCGCTGTGCTCACGCGCGTATACCCAACTGGCCACATTCTCGGCCCAGGTGCCCCACGCCTGCTCAAGCAGGTGCCCGGAGACGAAGCCGTCGATAAAACGGTCGAGCGGCATGTTGTCATCAATGTGCCTGTACTTGCGGTGGAAGTTGTAATTGGAGAGAGCCACATCGCGAGGATCGCGAACGATGTAAATGGTCTTCGGGTAGCGATGGTCGAAGTATTCGTGGGTTTTGATGATGCGGGGGCGAGGTGTGCTCTTCAGGGTTTTACTAGATTGCGTCGAATTATCAGGAATCAAATTCTCTATGTTGGTAAAGGTAACTTCGCCGCCGGGATGCACGAGGTTGGCAACCAAGAAGCGGGTCCACGTGTTACCCGATCGCGGGTAGGACACTAAGAAAGTATCGTCTGGATAAACCGTGAAATTGCGCCCAGCGAGATCGATCCCTAACAGATAAGTGACGACAACCTTTATTCCGTAAAGCATTTGAATAAATCACTCCAGAATCGTAATCCACATTGTTGCCTCGTGGTCAGACATTTGCGATTGTGCTGCGGGCGCCTGCGTCCGCGCAGTCAGTTTAACTTGTGACGGAAGCTTAGCCTCCTCTTGAATTCTACCATTCACACATTTCGTGGCGATCAACCCTCTATCCGGGCGATTCCTCTCAGCATCCGGCGGGAGTGCTCGCCGATCGGCGACTATTTGGTGGAGGCGGGACCGACGATTTCGAGCACTGGGCGCTATATGCCGCTGCTACTGGCAATCAGTCCAGCGGTAAGGCCAGCAAGATGACCTGCCTTGGGTTATCGCCAGAAAACCAACCCCTCACGGCTGATAGAATCGGTCGGTACTGCCGTTCGACACTTCCAAGCTTGATCAATATCGCGTTTTCAGACCCGAGTGGCCCGGCGAGTCAGTCGGAAAGGAGTACATTCTCGCCAGTCCTGAGGGTGGCCGGTCGGTATGAGCATGACAAAGACAAATCCTTCGCTGACGCAAAGGACCGCTGCCGGGATGGCTTGGCTAACCGGAGTGCAGGTTGCCCGGCAGCTACTATCAGTTATTTCCGTTTCCATTCTCGCTCGGCGAATCCCCCCAGCAATTTATGGTCTGGTCGGCATGGCGGTGCTGGTCACGACTCTGCTGGAAACCATTCGCGACGTGGGGACCGGGACTGCACTGATACGTGAGCGAGAAATGCCGGACGAACTGGCCTCGACGGCATTTTGGCTGAACTGCAGCACTGGCGTCGTGGTTACGATGCTGGTTATCGCCCTGTCCTGGCCGGCCGCATATTTTTTCCGCGCACCACAACTGGCGAGAATCTTGCAGTTCCTCTCGATCTCATTTTTCTTTGGCGCCCTCGGAGTCGTACCGACAGCCGTCTTAAACCGGGCCATGGACTTTCGGAAAGTGGCGGTCGCCCAGATATCCGGCGCGATTTGCGGGACCGCCAGCGCCATTGCCATCGCGCTCGCCGGCGGGCAGGTTTCCGCCCTGGTGGCGGCGGCGTTGGTGATGAGCTTCACAAACACGGTCGTCGTGTGGATACTTTCCCCACTGCGTGTGCGGGCCGTTTTTCATGTGGCCGACGCACGCCGGATTCTTTCTTTCGGAATCCACCTGACCGGCTCCAATGTCATGAACTACTTCTCCCGCAATGCTGACAATGTGTTGGTAGGCCGCTATCTGGGAAGCGGTCCCTTGGGCTATTACCAGATGGGATATATGTTCATGTCGCTTCCGCTGTTTAACTTTACGAACATGCTCGCCCAGGTTACTTATCCGGCATTGTCGCGGTTTCATGCCGACCACGAGCGCTTTCGGGCGGCTTACTTGCGGATGTCCAGTCTCATCTCACTGGTAGCATTTCCGGCGATGCTTGGGCTCGGGATCACGGCACAGCCCTTCGTCCGCGTCTTTCTAGGACCGAAGTGGATGCCGGTGGCGACTCTGCTGATGGTGTTTGGGCCGCTGGGCGCGCTGCAATCGCTCGGTACTGTGAATCTGATTTTCAACACGCAAGGCAGGACCGACCTGCTCTTTCGCTGGCAGATTTTTGCCAGCATTTGCTATGTAGGCTCCTTCGTAGTTGGCCTGCGCTGGGGAATTATCGGAGTCGCAATTTCGTATTCGATTGTGTGGACGTTATTAATGGTGCCGATGTTCGCCATTCCATTTCGATTGGTAGGGCTTTCCCTCAAGAGCTTCGCTCAAGCTCTCTGGCCGACTGCGTGGTATAGCCTTGTAATGGCTGCTGCAGCCGGCGGATGGCTGGTAGGACTGCGCAGGCTCGGAATTCACAACCCTATGGTTCAGTTGGTCAGCACCGCGGCTATCGGCACTGCATTGTATGCCGCGCTGGTGCTTTGGCAGAGGCCACCCGTCCTCTCGGACTTGGTTATGGCTCTTGAAGGGACGTCAAACCCGGCGGCCCGAGCGATGGTCCGTTTTCTCTCCCGAGTGACTCGGAGAACAGGAACGCTGAGTTCAGCCAAGGCCGTCAGTTCGGAATGATGTTAGAAGCAGCTTTAGCTGTCCGCTAGCACGGCTGCCTGAACCGACAAAAATCGCTCTAAAAGCGCCACCTACGCTAGGACCATCTATTTGCCTTGTCGCATCTTCAGATACTCGACTCCATTGGGCTTGGCGGTCTCATTATAGCGAGTTCTTGCGGTACCGCCGCCGCCCTTTAGCTCTTCCGAAAAACCACCTGTGATGTAAACCGGTCCTCTTTCCAAGGCCACGAGGAGCTCTTGACGGCGCTCGGGTGTCCAGGCGTTCGTGTTGTATTCCGTCCAGGGAAACTTCTGTCCGGCGGCCAAGCCTGAGCTATGACGCGCAAGATATTCGTCCAATGTGCAAATCACTTTAGCTGGAATTCCGGCGCACACGGTATCTGGAGGCAAAGACTTAGCTACGACAGAATTGGCCCCAACCATCGTCCGCGGCCCAACCTCCACTCCCGGCAGTATTACCGTGCGAGAACCGAAGTGACACGATTCGTGAATGGTCACCTTCGCCACCAGCCCAGCGTCGAGGAATTCGTCCATCTGGGCATCATGGGCGAGAATCAGACATTGCTCACCGAAGCCACACCAATCGCCAATGCTGATCGCGTAACAGGCGGAGGTGTCAACCCAGGTCGAGGCAGGCAGGTTTACTCCCTGGCCTATATGCATACCTAGAGCGCGAAGCTTCTCCCAGCGTCGCTCCAAGCGAATACGGTCCAGCCTGGCCTTGTAACGGGAAGCGCGGTCAAGGATTGCGTGTAGCATTTACGCGCTGGCTCCGCGCAGCCGGGCTTTTAGCTTTTCGAGGCCGGAGACGCACTGCAGAACATCGATTAGATCTTCAGAGAAGGGGAACCGCGGAACGCAGCAGATGGCGGGCGGCTTACGGAACTCATCGGCACGGAATTCGCCTGGATATCCACGAACTGCTCCCCACAATCCGGCGAATTCCACCATTTCCATCTCGCGTCGGCCAAAATCCCTCTGTCGCCCATGGGGATAGCAAAAAACTGGGACGGGGTATGCCAGTTCTTCCCGAACGCGCTTCCAGGAGGTCGAGACTTCACTGTAGGCATGCTCATCGCTGGTGCTGGAGAGCACCGGATGCGTAACCGTATGGGGGCCAAAAGTGACACCTTGTTTTTCCAGTCGGCGCGCTTCATCCCACGAAAGCGGTGAGAACTGGCGGGGAGGCGTTGCCGGAAGCTCGACATCGGCATCGCGTGACAGATTGGCAAGACAAGCCTCTCTGTCGGAGTGCGGCGCGTCCTGACACCACCAACTGATATCGTGCGCGGCAGCCAGGCGAGCCTGGACGGAGTCCAAGGTAAAAGTGCGTTCCTCATTCCCCACTCGGGCTTTCAACGTCTTACGGGTGGCTCGTTCGCAGATGTATTGCACCTGGTCCCACCACAGCCAGGTCTTGCCGTCGAGAAACCCGGTAACGGCAAAGATGGTCACTGGACAGTCGAATGCGGTGAAGATGGGCCCGGCGATAGAACCGTGATCGAAGTATCCGTCGTCGATAGTGAAGGCAACGGCGCGTCGTAGCGGTTCGTGCTCTCGCAGACGCCGAAACAGTTCCTGAAGGGAGATCAGATTGTAACGCTTTTTCCTGAGGTGGGACAAGGTGGCACGAACCGTCACCGGATCGTGGCCTTGAACCCCGTCCTCGGGGGAAGAAAAGCGATGAAGCATAAAAACGGACGCCTGGGTATCGGTTGCGTCAGCAAGAACTTCTGCCACTCCCGGAATGCGCAGAGGTGCTATCAAAGCTCGCTTTAGGAAGTGCCCAGTCGGCATTCGCTCACCCTTTATCTCCTTGTTGTTCATGCCGCCCAAGAGTCCGGAGGTGGACCTTCCCTTTCTGCGCATTCTTGCACGGAGACTCGGCGGAGCTTGACTGGTTTTATAACTCATCCCAGAAAGGTCGTGCAACCATTTAAGCCTGACCATTTAAGCCTGACATCGTCCCGGGGTATCTTCGGCAGAAGTCATCTGAGCGAACTTCCCTCCACGCATGAAGACCCGGCTCTCTTGGCAGACAGCGTCAAAAGAACCGGGTCAGAACGAACGTTGCAGCGATACGGCGCTTGGCAAACTCGCTACGGGTTCATGGCTTGCTGCAGAATCGTCCAACTAATCCCTGATTCTTGGCCGTCACTGGTTTGGGTCCAATTCGGACTTAGAAGTTGGTAATTCCCAGAACCAGGGTCCACGTAAACGAAGGGTACCGTGGTCGCATCATTTTCAGCCGGCCAGCTTTGCACTCGGTCGCCGCTGGGCACGAACATTACGTTGCCGAGGTAGCGCGGTGCTACCGGCGACGGATCACCCATGTAGAGGTTCAGTCCTGGCGTGCCTTGAGAGCCGCAGTCGCCGGTCGGTTGCCGGGTCAGGACATTATCGAGAATCCAGATATTATGCGTTGGCGAAGGCTGCGTTGATGAACAGCCGTATTGTTGCGAAAGCTCGAAGACATAACCAGGCATGGCGGAGCCATCACTCATCAGCGCGGTATTGTGCTGAAAGACGTAGTCTGTCAGTCCAGGATGAGTGGCATTGCCCCCATCCGTGACGAGCCACCAGTGCTGGTAAGTATCTCGATTGGGACTTAGCAAGATGAGGTTGTTATGTACCCAAACCCGCCTTGATTCCCCGGGATTGGTGCAATTGGGATAGCCGTGCGAGGCTCCGCACATGATTATCCTGCTCCAGCGTAGCGAAACCGCGATCCACATTCGTGAGGATGTTGCTTGCCAGCTCGATATCATCCACGACTGCGATATTTCCACTTTGGCTGGTGCGGATCGTGAATAAAACGGAGGAGCCGGTTTGTCCGCTCACCCAGGTGTTCTCAAAGGTGTTCCCGGTCACGATCGCCCGCTGTGCGCTCTTGAACTCCAGATTGTCTTTCTCGTCCCACTGATGCGGGACCGTACAGACCGTTCCATTGGCAAGTTGCTGTCCGTTGACCGACCGTACCGTGAACCCCACACGAGTCCCAGGCCAGCGGCTTGAAGAAGTGGTTTCTGCGAATCTCGATGTCGGAGGGAACATAAGGATTGTTATAACCACCCGCGCCGCCAAACATTACATCCTCGGTGGTAGCCGACAGGAAATTGTTGACGATCTTGATTGGCCCAGGCGTCCAGTAGGCAAGGATTGCCTGCGAGTCAAACGTGCTCTCGTGGATGTCAGAGATGTAGCTGTCGATGACGGCAAAATTGCTGCCGTTGGCTTGTACTCCCTGGCCAACATCCTGGGTATCTGACCCGTGGATGTAGGAGCGGTCCACGGTAATCGAGTCAGGCTCGGCAAGACCAATTGCGGGATTCCAGCCGATCAGATAATAGGTGAAGTTGTTGCTGGGCGGGTTAGCGTTCGGGTTGCCGCCTCGGGTCGAGTTGGAGGTGATTTCCAGACCAACCAGGCGATAGTGATTTGCGCCCGGCGCCAGTATGAATCGGGGCCGCGGTGTTCGGGGTCGTGATGTTCGCCATGTTGGGAGCATCAGACTGACCTACCCTTGTGCCGGGGGGCGGTAGACTACTCAAAGCGGAACTCTCAATATAAATCCACTGATTGTTAGGGTTATTTTTTGCGGGCAGAGTAAAGTTGCCGGAATAAACCGAGCTATTGTTCAAGACGATGGTGTCGCCGGGCTGCGACATATTGAGCGCGAGCTGGAAGGTTGAACTGGAGTTGACCTGCCATATGCCACCCTGAGGTGGATTCCAAGTCGTATCGATATAAACCTGTGGAGGCGCCGGGAACGGCTCCTGAGCGCTAGCCGCCAGGGAGAACATCGCTCCAATGACGATGCATAGGATTGAAACTAATTGCTTCTGCGAGCCCAAGGGGAGTAGGCAACAGCGGGGACTGCCGCTTCGGATTCTCATTGTGGTTTTTCCTCCAAGAAATCAAAACCGTGCGTCGGGCAGGGATCATGACTGTAGTGCTACTAGGAATGGCATTTTGAGGTCTGTCGAGGCGACACCAAAACGACCTTCTGCGTTACGCCCATTGAAAAAGTAACCCTAATGGACTACGATGAGGAAGCATAAAGGTGCCAGGATTAAACGAAAGTAACTTACTTATCTGTTACTGTCTCTCGTGGAGGGGTACCTTCATTCGTTGCGCTGAAAGACTTAACTAATTTTCCTTTGTTGAGTTACTTGCCTTACCCACCTTTCTTGACATGAGCTATTGGGTTCGGTAGTAATTGTGCCGCGAGATAACCCGAAGATTGTTTCGATATGCTGGCGCCCGATGCAAGCCCCTCAATTCGTGCCAGGTTTCGTGGGCATATGTGTAAGCGCCGACCAAGTACAACCGTCAGGCTTTGTTTGGCCTCAGCCTTCAAGAGAACCGGCGGATCCAGTTAAAGGCACTCACCAAAAAGCCGTACGAGATCAATGAATCGCGAATGCTCAGAACGAATTCCTGTCCTGCTCATGGTGAGGGAGCTCGGAATCGGGGGTACGGAACGGCAATTGGTTGAGACTGCGCGGTTCCTGCGGCGCGATCGCTTCCTTCCCCATGTCGGCTGCTTCCGCCCGAGCGGGTTGCGGAGAAGAGATCTGGAAATGGCTGATGTTCCAATCCTTCACCTCCCTGTTTACTCGTTCAAATCACCGGCTGTACTCAAAGCTGCATCACAACTGATACGGTACATCAGGGACAATAACATTCAGATTGTCCACTCCTTTGACGCACCACTTAACGTTTTTGCCGTGCCGATCGCACGGATTGCTGGGACGCCGGCTGTCATTGCGAGCCAGCGCGGTCATCGAGTCCTAACGGGGCGGCATTTAGGACGATTGTTGCGCGTTACGGACCGAATCGCTGATGCTGTCGTGGTAAATTGCGAGGCCATGAGGCGGTACCTCATCGAAGAAGAGGGGGTCGCCGCGAACAAGGTTCGTCTTTGCTACAACGGCATCGATACAGATGGTTATCAGCGTAAGACGACTCCAACTCCATTTCCCAGCCGGTTGGTCATCGGCAGCATCGGTGCTCTCCGGCCCGAAAAAGGCTTTGACACGTTAATTCAGGCTTTTGCGAGATTAGGTAACTGCGGCGCGAGTCTGGCAATTGTTGGGAGCGGCCCCGAAGAAAGCAGATTACAAGCTTTGTCTTCGCAGCTGGGGCTGAAGGAGAATTGTCATTTTGAACCTGCGACCACTCAGGTCGCCGAGTGGCTGAGCAAAATTGATATCTTCGTGTTGCCTTCGCGCTTCGAGGCGCTCTCGAACGCTTTAATGGAGGCCATGGCTTGCCGCTGCTGTCCGGTCGCCTCTCGCGTCGGCGGCAATCCTGAGTTAGTCGAGCATGGACGCAACGGCCTGTTGTTCCAAGCGGATAATGTTGCAGAGTTGGCCTCGCAATTGAGAGGATTGCTGACCGATGAAGACCGACGCAAACGGTTCGCCGTGGCAGCGTCAGAGACGATTCGCTCAAAATTCACGTTCGCTCAGGCCGCTTTGGCAATGCAGGAAATCTACGAGTCAGTCCTTAGCGAAACGCACGCTAAGCTGGTCCGTCCTGCAATATCCAGCGGCTGAACACTTCTGACAAGTGGAGAGTGTTACTGCGGAGGTCGTATTTCTCGGTGATTCTTTTGCGGCACGACTTTGCCATCTGGCTGCGGAGATCTGGGTCGTCGATAAGGCGACCGATCGCACATGCCAGTTCTTCGCCATCGGAGGATGTGAACAGTAACCCGTCTATTCCATCGCGAACCAGTTCAGGAATACCAGTGATACGAGGTGCGACACACGGGATTCCCAACCCCATGGACTCCATTAGGACCACCGGAACGCCCTCTGCAAAACTGGAAAGGACGCACAGGTCACTTTTGCGATAAAGCTCCCGCAATTCGTTCTGACCTTTCCATCCAGTGAAGATGACACGATCAGCGACCCCGCATCGGCGAGCGTGCTCCTCCAGTTCGGCACGCTCGGGTCCGTCGCCGACTAATGTCAAACGGACGTCTCTTCGCTGAGCTACCAAAGATGCGACAGCATCGATTAAAAGCGGATAGCCCTTAACCGAGGCTAAACGTCCAACCGAAATCAGCTCAAAAGGCGCAGGCCTTTCGCGGAAGATTGCCGGTTGCCAACCTACGGCGTCGACTCCAAGCGGTGTGACCTCGATCTTGTGCCATTGGCACGGAGGCGACCAGAGCATGATTTGGCTTCTCCCAAAATAGCTAATACCGCTGACAAATCGCGAGGCGCTGACCTTCTCCTCCAGTCGGAATCCTTCAGGATCAACAAATTCAGCGGGACCATGAAATGTCATGGACACACCTACGTCGAAAACCCGACAAAGAATCAATGCCACAGTCGATGAGAAATGGGAATGAACATGCGCAATGTCCGCTTTTTGCAGGCGATATCCAGCCAGTACGGCCTCAACAAAATATGCCGTTGCAAGCGCGGTCCGTCGCGGGTGGCTATTGCCGAATCTCCAGGCGCTCAGAAGCCCACGAAGATATCGCCGAGGGCGCGTCCAAAATGTTACGGTGTGGGCCTTTAAGAATTCTATCGGGCTGCTACCAAGAACATACGATGTGGCCGCCCACTCTTCGCGCTCCACTGGTGAAAACTCTGAAATCCGACCATCGGGTCGTCGAATGGAAACGGGTTGAATTTCCCATCCCAAGGCGCGGAGTTCTCGCACTTCTCTCAATAAATAAGTGTGCCCGAGGGTTGGGTACTCACTTAGGAGATAGGCGATTTTCATGCGACGGGGATTAGCTGCCGGGGGACAATTCACGAGGCCATGTCCGAGAATGCCGCCTTTCGCAAACATCAAGTCTGTTTGATCAAACGGCAGCGCACAAGTGCTGTCGTGAATTCGCATGTCCATCGGTTATGCAAAGGCCGCAATTTTCTGATCGGTACCAACTCCAGAGCGGCAAGTTTAAACGGACTCTTCCGTATAAGGTTCTTGAATCTTCTGATTGTCATTTGATTTAAGCCGCCCGCAACCTCGCTGAAGCGAGTAGCGCCATCAGTCTTAAAGTCTGATCTCCAACGGATTAGGGCCTTCTCGCTAAACAGCAGGTGCGCCCATGGAAAAACCGAAAACAAATGCCCCCCGCGCGGGTGGTACCACGTTGGCCCGAAGCTGGCAATCACCTCGCCTCTCGGCTCCAACAGTCTGTCGATTGTTTGAAGGACCCCAAGCGGATCCCCGAAGTGCTCAAACGCGTCGATGGAAACAACAATATCCGCCAGTGCATTCGTCGATGATGCAAAGTCGCAGATTTTGCTAACTCCCGCTGCGAGAGCCTTTTGTCTTGCTAATTGCAGAAGGTCCTCGCGAATATCGATGCCTATTACTCGTTTGGCTCCCAGGAGACCTAACTCCACTCCTTCAGACCCGCTTCCGCAGCCGAAGTCGATAACCGTCTTGCCTGGAATTCTAGCGAGGAATTCATGACCGAACAGAATCTCCAGTTTCGACTTGCCCTGATAGAACTCTCCGGTACAGACATTCGGCTCCCCTGGCGAGATCTTCCTCAAGAGACGATATTGAATGTCAGGCAGCATTGTGTGAACGTTTGATCCGCTGACGGCTATCTCCAAACGTCCCTAGCCACGAGGCATCGTTGGCCGAATATGACGGCGACCGTCCGCGTTCAGTGCAGCCCGACGTTAGTGGTGGTTTGCGCCAGCAACTATCATGATAAACTACATCAACGTCAGACTCTCTTGAACATGTTAGCCAAGAGGGATTCCGCCCCTTGGGGGCACGCCCGGAACCTTTTCGTGGAGCAAAATCTGTGAGGCCCATTCCGCAAAAGCGACCCAGTCCCATTTTCAGCGTCACCTTTCCGCTACTGGCGATATTCTTATTTTCCGTCTTTACCGGCGCCCCGGAGATGATTGGATCATGGCCTACACCCCGTTCTCGTGATCGGCGGCCTGGGGTTGATCGCGGTGTTTGTTACGGGTCGGTTCATGCAAGTCCTGACGAGTCCGATCGGCAAGCTCCTGATGTTCTTCACGGTTTGGTTCATCCTCTGTATTCCCATGGCCATTTGGAGAGGGGGTAGCTTCGTTGTCTTAATTAACGAGTGGTCCAAATCGTTCCTCGCGTACCTCTTGACGGCTGGATTAATCGTCTCCGTCAGTCAAATGAAAAAAGCATTCAACACCATTGCTTATTCGGCCAGTGCCCTTGCTTGCCTTACGTTGGCGTTGCACCATTATGACAAAACTGGACGGTTGAGCTTACTCGGAACCCGCTACGGGAACGCAAATGAGTTGGGTTTTTCCTTACTTGTAGGATTGGCATTTCTCGGCTACGTATATTCGCAGGGGGGAATGCTGAAGAAGTGGACGGCTGTGGCCCTGGCTGGTCCGGTACTAATCGCACTGGCTAAGACCGGATCCAGAGCTTGTGAACTAGGTGCGGCCATGCTCGTTCTCGTTGTCTTTTTCCAAGCTTCAAGGGCGGCTCGCGCGAAACTAGTCATTGCCGTGCCTGTTTTGTTTGTCTTACTGCTGTTGGTCGTACCTTCCCACCTACGTGATCGTTACACCACGCTATTCACGAACGAAAGCCAGACTGTAAGTGGTTCGGAAGCAGCCGGCTCGGCCGAATCACGCTGGACGCTCCTCCGAGACAGTCTGTGGATAACGATGATGCACCCGTTTTCGGGCGTTGGCCCAGGAAACTTTCCGGTCGAGCAAAATAACATTGCGGTTGCCCGTGGAGAAGCCATGGGACTCTGGCACGTTACGCATAATAGTTATACCCAGCTGTCGAGCGAAATGGGTATCCCGGGACTGGTGATTTATTTGGCGTTCCTATTCCGATGCTGGAAGACGCTGGCCTCCATAATTCGGAGCAACCATGTTTCTTCAGAGGTCCGTGTCATGGCGAAGACGCTTCGAGCTGCACTTATGGTGCTCATGACGGTAGCGATTTTCGACAGCTTGGCCTACAACGCCAACATACCAATTGTCGCGGGAATGACGACGGCGCTAATGTTTATCGCCCGCGCTCAGCGCGCGACGATACAAGAGCAACGTCGAGTTTCGCCGGAAGCTCCGGAGTTGCCGGCACTCGACCCCGAACCCGTCTGGAGCGCTGCTCTCTACTGATATGTGTGGCATAGCGGGCTTTGTCATTACGGATGGAGGTCCTGCGGACGAACGATGGATTCGCAGGATGACCAACCGCGTAGCCCACCGCGGTCCCGACGCTGACGGATTTTATGTCGGGGAGCGCGCTGCCTTGGGGCATCGCCGACTGAGCATTGTTGACTTGGCCGCCGGCGCCCAACCGATGACCAATGAGGATGGGACCCTCTGGATCACCTACAACGGTGAAGTCTTCAACCACGCAGAGCTCCGGCCACAACTGGAAGACGCCGGACATCGATACAAAAGCCGCTCCGATACAGAGACCATATTGCACGCTTACGAACAGTATGGCGAGCAAGCAGTGAGTCGGCTGCGTGGAATGTTTGCGTTCGCCATCTGGGATCAATCTCGCAAGCGGCTTTTCTGCGCCCGTGACCGCCTCGGCATTAAGCCGTTCTACTATTTCTGGAACGGCCGCCTGTTTGCTTTTGCTTCGGAGATAAAAAGCCTTCTCGAGCACCCTGAAATTTCGGCGCAAGCTAATGATCGGGTGCTGCCCGAGTATCTCGCTTTCGGATACAACAGCGGCGAGGAGACGATGTTCGCCGGCGTGCGCAAGCTTATGCCCGGACACACCCTCACCCTTAATTGCACAGCGAACTCAGCCCCAGAAATCAAGCAATACTGGGATGCTCCCCATCCGACGGACTTTCAAAGCAAGTCGGACGACGAGTGGATTGCGGAATGCCGCGCGCGGCTGGAGGATGCTGTCCACACCAGACTCATGAGCGACGTTCCGCTGGGAATGTTCCTGAGTGGCGGGGTCGATTCGAGCGCTATTGCCGCGCTCATGAAGCAGATGACCACCGGGCCCGTAAAGACATTTGCCGTGGGATACGGGGAGGCCGATTACAGCGAATTATCCTACGCCCGCCAGGTTGCCGAGAGCATCGGGACAGCGCATCAGGATGTTGTCATAACCATGGACGAGTTCTTTAATGAGCTGCCTAAACTGGTGTGGCATGAAGACGAGCCGATTGCCTGGCCCTCCAGTGTGTCACTCTTCTTTGTGGCGCGGCTAGCATCCCAGCAGGTTAAGGTGGTGCTTACGGGCGAAGGCAGCGATGAACTGTTCGGTGGTTACGGCCGATACAAATTCTATCAGCTCAATCAGCGCTGGATGAACATTTATCGTAGCGTTCCAGGCAAGTTCCGCGCTGGAATTCGGAACACCCTGGCAACCCATTCGCTGCTCTCCGCGGATCTCAAGCGAAAGCTCGAACATACTGTCCTTGGACGAGACGCAGATATCGAATCGCTCTACTTAGATAACTTCTATTGTGCTTTCGGCGCAGAGGAGCAAAAGAGGCTTCTTATTGAACGTTACCGAAACAATCCTTACGGTTTCTTTTTGCGGTACTGGGATTCTGCTGCGCGCTCGCCTGCCCTGAGCCGTCTGCTTTACGCCGATCAGAAAACTTACCTGGTCGAGTTACTCATGAAGCAGGATCAAATGAGCATGGCGTGTTCGATCGAGAGCCGAGTGCCGTTCCTCGATCACAAGTTCGTGGAATTCGCCGCGACCGTACCACCGCACATGAAGATTCGAGGAAGAGAGGGCAAGTACATCCTTAAGAAATCCGTGGAGGGTTTGCTTCCCCACGGCATCATATACCGGAAGAAGTTGGGATTCCCCACTCCAATCCGCACTTGGCTGCTACAGGGCCGCGCCAGACCGCTCGCCGACTATTTGCGGGACCCGGACGGCATTCTTCCGGGTTACGTAAACATGGCATTCGTTAACGACCTGTTAGAGAAACATTATCGCGGGATTTACGATGCCACCGATCGAATTTGGCGGCTTCTAAACTTGCAGGTTTGGGGAGACATGTATTTGACCGGCCGCCGCGATCAGTTTTGGGATGGCCTTATGCCCATCTCGACCACCACCGCTCAAACCGCATGAGAATCCTTTGGGTTAAGGGTGATTTTCTCCATCCGACCACTCGCGGCGGTCAAATCAGGACATTGGAGATACTCAAGCGACTCCACGCCAGGCACGAAATTCACTACGTAGCGTATGAGAGCCCAGAACAGCCAGAAGGACTGAGCAGATCCCACGAGTATTGCACACGCGCCTATCCCGTCCAGCGTAAAATTCCGCAGCGAGCGTCGTTTCCCTTCATCGTCCAGATGGCTGGCAATATCTTCTCTTCCATGCCTCTGGCGCTCAGTCGCTATCGCTCTGCGGCCATGCGGCAACAGATTCAAAGGCTGTTAAACGCCTTCCGATTCGACAGTGTAGTTTGTGACTTTCTTTCTCCCGCGCCCAATTTCGAAACGCTCGCCCAGTGTGTTTTGTTTCAGCATAACGTTGAGACCATGATTTGGCGCCGTCACGCCAGCAACGCGCCCGACCCATTACGAAAGCTGTATTTCAGGTTGCAAGCCAAGCGAATGTTTCGCTGGGAACGGCGTATGTGTTTGGCGGCGGCAGACGTTATTGCTGTCTCTTCACAGGATGCCGCCCTGATGCGTGAACTGTTCGGAGTTGCTGCTGTCTCTCATATCCCGACCGGCGTTAACATCGAATACTTCCGCCGCCCGAACGGCGTGCTTCCCAAAACTGATCTCGTGTTCCTCGGATCGATGGACTGGATGCCGAACATCGATGGAGTGGAGTATTTCGTCCGAGAAATCTTGCCATTGATCCGGAAGAACCTGCCGCAATGTACGCTCGCGGTTGTAGGCCGGACGCCGACAGCGGCGATCCTGGCACTCGCCAAGCGCGACCCAGGTATTCAGGTTACTGGGACCGTACCGGACGTGCGGCCTTGGCTGTGGGGCTCGAAAGTCTCTATTGTGCCGCTCCGAATCGGAGGAGGAACCCGGCTCAAAATCTACGAGTCCATGGGGGCCGGGATAGCGACCGTTTCGACCACCATTGGTTCCGAAGGGCTGGACGTAAGCCACCCTGAAAACATCCGCCTTGCTGATACGCCATTGGCTTTTGCCGACCAGTGCGTTGAACTCTTGAAGGATGAACAGGAACGAGAGCGCCTGGCATCGAAGGCCTTACAGATGGTAACTTCGCGCTTCTCATGGGATGTAGTGGTAGAGGAATTTGAGAAGCGACTGATGTCTGTGCAGGTGGGCGACCCGCTTTACCGGCCGTCAACCCCTGCATCGACCGGACGAATATGACAAACTGCATTTCGTCGTATAGTCGTGGTGGGCTTATGCATTGTGGCAATCTACTTGCCGGCTATGGTCGTCTTTCGGCTCCCCGGATGGGAGACACTGTCGAGGAAAACGACTTGTTCGCTACTGAAGACAACCTGGGCGCGAATGACTAATGGTTAGCAGAGGCAGCAGAGCCTCGATAGCTCACCAGTCACCAGCATCTGGACTCACGCCTTCTGTTCCCGCATAATGCGAGTAGTAGGGCGCTTCGTATCTTACAGTTATCCGACAGACGGAGAGAAGGGATTTTAAAAGCAGATGAAGACGGCGGCGGATGCAAGTGTACAAACGAATCAAGAAAAGTGCTCGCTCTCAGTTTTCGGATTGGGGTACGTGGGCTGTGTGACTGCTGCGTGTTTTGCGGAGTTGGGGCATCGGGTCATCGGGCTAGATGTTGATGAGAGGAAGGTTCGAGCGGTCGAACAAGGGGAGGCCCCATTTTATGAGCCCGGTCTTGCGTCACTGATTCGGTCCAACCTTGACAATGGAAGATTGTCAGCCACGACTTGCACCGCCGATGCTTTGGAGAGCACGGATTTCGCCTTCCTTTGCGTAGGCACACCGTCGGCGAGTAACGGGAATCTGAATCTTGATTCATTGCGGCGTGTTGCAGCAGACATCGCCGGCCACCTTCCTGAGCGCCGCCGGGCATTGACCGTCGTAGTGCGGAGCACAGTATTTCCCGGAACCTGTGATGAGGTGGTGGCGCCTTTGAGTGAACTGGGGACAGGAGTTTCGGTGGTGGCAAATCCGGAGTTCCTGCGCGAGGGCAGCGCGGTTAAGGATTTTATGCAACCGCCCCTCGTAGTTGTGGGCAGTCATGATCCTTTGGCGGCAAAGCGAGTTGCTTCGCTTTATGCTGGCCTACCAGTCGAAATCTCCGCGGTGGCACTTCAAACCGCCGAGCTCATCAAGTATGCCTGCAACTCGTTTCATGCGCTCAAAATCACCTTTGCGAATGAAATTGGCACACTCGCTGAAAGCCTCGGCTTGGAGGGAGATGAAGTCCTGCGAACCGTATGTCGCGATACCAAGCTCAACATCTCGCCGGCCTACCTTAAGCCTGGCTTCGCCTTCGGCGGATCATGTCTGCCTAAGGATCTCAGGGCGCTCAATTACAGAGCTCGACAGCTTGATCTGGAACTGCCTCTGTTAAGTTCCGTTTTGCCCAGTAATGAAGCTCATATCGTGCGGGCCTTCCGGCGCATCCTCGAGACGGAATACCGCAAAATCGGGGTTTATGGACTGGCGTTTAAGCCCAATACGGATGACCTTCGCGAGAGTCCTGGGGTGGCGTTGATTGAAAGATTAATCGGAAAAGGCCGTGAAGTGAGGATTTACGATCCGCATATCCAAGTCGAGTCCATTTACGGCAGCAACCAGGCTTTCTTGTTAAACGCGTTGCCTCATATTGAGAGGTGCATGGAAAAGAATCTGCAATCGATTCTGGACTGGGCTGAACTGATCGTGATCGCGCAGCAGCCGACAGCGGATGTGAGGGAAGCAATTGCTCGCTACCCGGTACCGGTGATTGATGTCACAAGGTACTCCGGCAGCCAACTGGTGAAGACGGTGGCAATTTGAATCTCATCTACCAGGGAGACAAGACTACCCAAGTTTTAACTGTGTAGTCGGATGTCGTCATTTGCGATTTCTTGACCGACCGTAACAAAGCCCCTGTTTTGCGAGCGCCTGACGCCCAGAATGCGAAGCTTTCGGGAAATTTCGTTCCGGCTCCGGCAGGAGGTAGCAAACGCAGTTCTCGTGCTGGTCCCTCCTCGGCTCAACCTTCACGCCGAGGCACCATTGAGTGTCCTCCCTTTGCCCAGTAGAGTAGCGGATGCGATTCGGCAACCTGATCATGCAATTGAGCTAGTGCGGTTGGCTGACCAGATCTTGCTCGGCCGAATCCCGGTCTTCGAATCAGAAATCGACTATGGCCCTGTCGTAGCCTGGCGGCGGGATCCATTAAGCGGAACGGAAACCCCAAGAAAGTATTTTCGCTTTATCCCTTACCTTGATGTAGCGGCTTGCGGTGACCACAAATGGATTTGGGAAATCAACCGCCATCAACATTTGGTCTTGCTTGCTCAAGCATTTGCGATCAGAGGGTCAGGCGCCTACTTCGATGAAGTTGTTCGCCAGTTGCAAGATTGGTGGACAGACAACCCCTTTCAGCGGGGAATCAATTGGACAAGTGCACTCGAGATTGGCTTTCGTGCACTGTCGTGGATCTGGATTTGGCACCTTACTGGCGAAAGAATGTCATCTGAGTTTCGACGGCGCTTTCTTGCGGAACTTTATCGCCATGGCCTGCATCTGGAATACAACCTATCCATTTACTTTTCGCCGAATACTCACCTACTTGGCGAAGCAGTTGCCTTGCATGCCATCGGTCGCCTGTTTCCGGATTTTCCAAGGGCTCAACGTTGGCGGAAACTCGGGCGTGAAATCGTGCAGGATCAGATGACTGCCCAAGTAAAGGCCGATGGAAGCCACTTCGAGCAGTCAACCTACTACCACGTTTACGCGCTGGACTTGTTCCTCTTGCACGCGATCCTCGAAGATGTCACGGCCCAATATCGCGAAGGACTGGCCAGGATGAGTGACTTTCTGGCATCGATGGTTAATGCTGAAGGACAGATGCCGTTTTTGGGAGACGATGACGGAGGGCGAGTCTTCCACCCATTTGGGAAGCGAATGCAATTCGCGCGTGCCACGCTGGCAACAGCATCTTTAATTTTGGGTAAACCTTTTTTCCCGTATTCGCGCCAAGACGTCGAAGAGGTTGCAATGTGGTGGCTCGGCCCTGGAAAATGCACGCAGGTTGGCGTACCGGCTGAACCCCGCCACTCTCAGGTGTTTCCTGATTCTGGGTTAGTCGTCATGAATCGAGGCGATGTCTATGTGCGGTTCGATGCGGGTCCGTTTGGACCTTGGAGCGCCGGCCACAGTCACTCTGACACCCTGTCTCTCGTCATGTGGAAGGGAAGCCAAGAGATCCTCGTCGATCCTGGCACGTATACTTACACAGATCTGCAGTGGAGAGAAGCTTTTCGGGGAAGTGCCGCCCACAACACGGTTAGGATAGACGGTAATGATCAGGCGGTTGCAGCAGGGGCATTCCGCTGGATGCATAAGCCCAAGGTAAGCCTGGTGGAATTCTCATCCACTCCTGAGGAAGACTACGCTATCGCGATCTGCAACTACAATCGGTTCACACACAAGCGAACGGTCCGGGTTCTTGACAGTAATACATGCAATATCATCGATGAGTTGGAAGGACCGCCGGGCGAGCATTTGATTGAACAATTCTGGCATGTTGGGTCGGATGTACAGCAAATGGGGTCCGAGGTGTGGCGGATTGGGGAGGTAGCTGAACTTATCGTGGAAGGCGGCCAGTGCGAACAGGCTTGGCGGTCGTGCGTGTTTGGTTCCAAAGATCTGTCTCCCCTAGTGGTGGTTCGCAAGCGAACCGCCTTGCCGGCCACCTTTCGTGCGGAGCTACGGCTAATCGGATAGGCGCCTCCTGTCTTTCCATGCGTTCTTTCCCTAAGTGTTTGGATCTTGTGGTGTCTTACTCGGACGGCCGCTGGTTTCGCGGTGCTGTTGTGGGTGTCAACTCTTCTCTGGCTGCGACAGGCCGAGGTGAAAGTACTGACGAATCATCGGAAGGACTTGCTTCCACCACGCTCCCTGCCAGTCCACGGTCCGCTGAGGAAGTGTTTTGATCTTAGCGAGGCATTCATCAGCGCTGGCGCTGTCCCCCAGTCGGCGATAGGCGGTGGCCATATTGGTTAACGCCAGTGTTTTTTGCTCGGAGTTCCATGCCCCGGGCAGCACTTTCTTGTAATACTCGATCGCAAGTACGAGGTTCCCATTCTGATACTCGTATGTCGCGATGTTCAGGTCAATAAATGGGTCGAAGGGATTAATGGCAGCAGCCCGAAAGTAGTGCTGCATTGCCGCTTCGTGTTGTCCGTCCGCATCCAGTGCCGCGCCCAGCCAGAACTCGGCCTTCCAGTTCCCGGTCGTCACCTCCGCCGAATGTGCCCAGAGGGTCACGTCGCTGCTCCAATACCCAATCTGCCGGTAAGTAACCACCGATAGAGCCAGCAAAGCCGCGACACTAGCAAGCGGCAGCAACGCCTTAGGCACGTGCCGCTCGGCAGCCCAGTCGGCAACACCCCAACAGACCATCAGGAATAATCCGATGAAGGACACATAAGCGTAGCGATCAGCCATGGCCTGCACGTCCACCTGCAGCAGACCGATCATGGGCAATAGCATTATCAGAAACCACAACCAACCCACGATGAGGTAGCGATACCGCCTGGCGCGCAGCGTTAGTGCAGTGATGGCTAGCAAGAGAAGGAATGCTCCTCCGACTTGCCACCAATGCAACGTCCTGGCCGGATGCGGATAGTACAGCGCCAGGTTCGACGGCCAAAGCGCCTTTCCGATATAACGGGCATAGGAGACAATCGCATTCTCTGTCCTGATCCATAAGGTGTACGGCTGCGCTGCGCCGGACGCATGTTGCGCGACGAGCGTGACCGCCGCGTCAAACAGGGAGATGAAGAACAGTGGCAACTTCTCTTTTACCAGCCACCAGAAACCCTTCCCCGGGATGACCTCCGCCGTTGCTGCTGACGGTTGCCGATTGTCGGCGAACATCCGCTGCAGCGGCCAGTAATCCCACAATAGTAAGACCATCGGCAGCATGATGATCTGGGGCTTACACATCAATCCCAGGACGAACGAACCTGCCACTACGGCAAACCGGCCGACGCTGGGCTTGCTGGCATACCAGCGATAGGCGCCCAACGCCAGAAGGCAGAACAACGTGCTCAGCACTGTCTTGCGTTCGGCGATCCAAGCGACCGATTCGACGTTGAGGGGATGGATCGCGAACAGCGCCGCTACCATGAAGCTGCGCCCTTCGTATCCCGTGGCCCGCTTCAGTACCCAGAACAGCAGCACCGCGTCCAGCGCGTGGAAGAACACATTCTCATCGTGATGGCCCGCTGGATCCAATCCGAACATCTGGATGTCGAGCGCGTGCGAGACCCAGGTCAACGGATGCCAGTTCGCGGCATACCCGTGGGTGAACGCCCACAGTATGGTGCCCAATGTCAGGCCGTTCTGAATGTGGGGGTTCTCGGTTACGTATTTGGGGTCGTCGAGGTCCGCGAAGGGATGACTGTGCACGGGCAAATAAATCGCAAATATAACAACGACGAGCAGGAGGCTAATAAGAAGGGAGCGCCCAGACGAATCCGTAAGCAAAAAATTGTGGCGGGAGGCAATTGCCCCCTGAGGCTTAGCGTTGATTGAAGCCACGTATCCCCCTTCTTGGCGACGAGTATATCTGATCTTCGGCACTCCCACCGAACCGTCATCCCACCGGCAGCGGACCTTCAGGTTCTGTCTCGGGAATTACAAAATCGAGCTGCTCCAAGGGTCTCCCATTGCGAGGTTTGTTGAGCAGAGGGGCGCGGTGTATAGTACGGCTCGGTTGTGAAATCGAAGGGAAGGTGCAGAACGAAATGACGTCGGGCCACGACGCAGTCTCGGGGACGATTGCCGCGAGGGTGCCGCAAACTGAAAAACCGGTATTGGTGCACCGTTTGTTAGGTTGGATGGCGTTGGCGATCGTGATGTTTCTTCTTACGGTGGCGTTCGCCCTGCTCAACAATAATTTCTCGCTTACACACCCCTCGCGAGCCGCCTTCGACACGCAATTGGACACCGAGCTCGACAAGGCCATCGCCTGGATCGCAGCCCATCCGGACGTCTCAGGCACCAACCCGCCACTGATGTATATGGTAGCGGACATCGAGAAGATGACCAACGATCCTCGCCTGCTGCCGGTGCTTGCAGCTAACGTGGACACCCTGCATACCCGCTACGCGTTCGAACTGCTCGAGCCATTCTGGGAGCACTTCGCCAATCCGGCAATCGAGCTGCCCTATCTTGATGCTTATCAATTGCGCGGCCAAGGATTCGATCAAAAATTCTTTGTCTATGGCATCGCTCCCGATAAGGTGAGGTTGTCCGACGAGGACATGGCGGACCTGTTCTCGCTTGACAAGTACCCCTGGGGCGCACGGCACCATCAGATTCTTGCGTTGATTATGTATCACGATTTCAACGGTCACACTCCCAAGGTGGATGACACTCTCAACCGGCTCGTCGAGAAAGATGCTCGCGACCAGACCTACGATTTCCGGGTCACTGACGCTTATATACAACGCAATGCTTTTATTCTGGGCGCCAACCGGCCAGACTTGATTCGCAGCCGCTGGATCGAACGTATTATGGACAACCAGACCCCTGATGGCTCATGGCAATATTGCTGGTACGGATGGTGTCGTGGAGTGCTGGAGTTCGGCACGATTTATCCAGGCCATACCACTATCCAGGGAGCATGGGCCCTGGCCCTGTTGAAGTACCGCCATCCCGAATGGATCAATGAGCACTATCGCTAGGCCGCGTGTTGCATAAAATCGAGCTGTAATTTTTTTTGCGGATCCACCGCTGCGCGCAGCCGGCCCTCGCCTATCGCATCTCGCGCGCGTAAAGAACTTTCGGCGAGCATCTCCGATAAAAGTAAGTGATAGAAGGCTGCGAGTTAGTCATCTAGGGAAGGCAACTGTCGCCTCTTTCTCGACGAGCGCGATCTGTGGCCTAACCGTCTGTTCGTGATCACCAACCTCATCGTCAGTCAAAAATTTCTGCGTGAACATCCTGATGTTGTGAAGAACTGGATTCGCGCTAATCTAGAGCTCACGGAGTGGATCAACAGCCATCTCTCCGAGGCCAAGAAACTCCTCAAAGCGCAGATCCAGGAGGAGACGGGCAAGGCGCTGCCCGCAGCGATTGTGGATGAAGCATTTAGCCGCATGGACGTCACTTACGATCCGATCCGCAGCTCTCTGCTTACTTCGGCCCGCTCAGCGTTCGATGCGGGATACCTTGGTCGGCAGATGCCCGATTTGTCCGGTCTGTATGACCTGAGTCTGCTGAACCAGGTGCTGGCGGAAAAGGGAAAGAAGGCTGTCCAATGACGACGTCTCTTCGACCTCTCTCAAACCCTCCCCAGAGTGCGCCAGTCCGTCGCGTAGCAATTTGGCCGTTCGCGGGCGCCCGGCCAGCGCGAATAGTAGTTGATGACGCGATTCCGAAAGTGTGGCTCAAAGATCTCACCCTCCGCTACAAGACGAACGGCGCAGAACTGCTTGCGCTCGACAACATCAATCTTAAAGTGCGCCCTGGCGAATTTCTCTGCATCGTGGGGCCGTCGGGATGCGGCAAGTCGACGCTACTGCATTTGATCGCCGGCCTGCAGCAGCCAACCTCAGGCTCCGTTCTGATCGATAACAATCCAATCGACGGTGCTGGGACTGACCGGATCCTTATCTTCCAGGAACTCGGCCTTTTCCCGTGGTTGACGGTGGCTGAGAACGTGGAATTCGGGATGAAGATGAAGGCGATTCCCAGGGCCGAACGCCGACAAAAAATCCAGGATTACCTCCGCTTGGTGCAGCTCTCGCAGTTCTCAGGCAGCTATATTCACCAGCTTTCCGGAGGAATGCGGCAGCGCGTGGCCTTGGCTCGCGCTCTCGCCACCGAGCCGGATGTTCTGCTGATGGACGAACCGTTCGCCGCCCTCGACGCGCAGACCCGCGACTTGCTGCATGATGAACTGGAGCGCATATGGGCGGAAACCGGCCGAACCATCATCTTCGTCACGCATAACGTGCGCGAGGCGGCGAGGCTGGGTGATCGGGTAGCATTGTTAACCTTCCGTCCGGGGCGGATCAAACGGGAATTCTTGGTTGAACTGCCTCGACCCCGGCAGATCGAAGACGTCAGCGTGACGCAGTGCGCCAAGGAAATCCTGTGTAACTTGCGCGAAGAGATCAACAAGAGTCTGGAACAGGAATACAAGGTGCGACCGTGAAGTCGATAGCACGGCAGTTAGCGTTTTACGCTTTCATTGTCGGCGTGTGGTTTCTCATTGCGCGGCTCCGGATTTGGCCCCCCTATCTCTTCCCGACGCCGCAAGGAGTGTCGGAAGCCCTGCGGGCGGGATTTGCCGATCACAGTTTTTGGATCGCGATCGCCGTCAGCATGAAACGGATAGCGCTGGGCTACACGATTTCCGTAGCCATCGGCATAGTCATCGGACTGGGAATGGCCACCAGCAAGTTTCTCGAGCAGACGCTGGGTGGCCTTTTGGTCAGCTTGCAGAGTTTGCCCAGCATTTGCTGGCTGCCCATGGCTGTGCTTTGGTTCGGACTCTCCGAAAAAGCCATCCTCTTCGTTGTCGTGATGGGGTCGGTGCTGTCTGTGACCATTAGCATGGAGACCGGCCGCAAGCAGATGCCAAAGATCTACGCCATGGCCGGACGTAATCTCGGAGCGCGCGGCGTTAAGCTGTTTCTTTATGTGCTCTTTCCCGCCAGCCTGCCTTACTTGCTTACGGGCCTCAAGCAGGGCTGGGCATTTGCCTGGCGCTCGCTGATTGCAGGAGAAATGATTTTCGTCAGCCTGGGTCTGGGTCAACTCCTCATGATGGGTCGCGACCTGAACGACATGAGCCAGGTGATTGCGGTGATGATCCTGATCGTTGCCATTGGCTACATCATCGATGGCCTGGTATTCAGGACGGTCGAACACCGTTTGCAGAACAGGTGGGGCCTCACACCGGCAACCTAGTTTTCTGTTAATCGCAACACAGGCGGAGAGCCTTGATGTATGAATAATCTCTACTTAGTGCATGGGCATTATATGGTTAGGATCCGTCGCTGATGAGGCAATTCACAAAACACGTGCGTGGCTGGCGTAGCCTGCCGATCACGGCATGCGTTCTCGTGTTCCTATTTGCCTTCCATGCCAAGACGGCGGTTTACAGCCACGGC
Source organism: uncultured Acidobacteriaceae bacterium (assembly GCA_963721155.1). Classification (GTDB taxonomy): domain Bacteria; phylum Acidobacteriota; class Terriglobia; order Terriglobales; family Acidobacteriaceae; genus Bog-257. Next base: position 88,016 of record CAVRID010000019.1, read on the forward strand.
TTTGGAGCCAACCCAGATACCGCAACCTCATCGAAGCTGTGGGTCAAGAACCAGAAGATCCCAAAGCCTCCAGCGCCTCCCAGCTTTATCACGCATTCACAATCTTTCGACCTTAGCAACCTGATAGCACGCCGGGTATTGCCGATGGTCCAACTTGCATCGGGTTTCGTCCCGGTCGGGTGCTTTAGCGGTTTATCACCCCCACTGACCATTTAGGAGAGACCATGAAACGGCCATTTGTTTTGGCGCTGTTCGTTCTCATTACCGCCAGCGTTTTCGCACAAACAGACGCCGCCACCTCCAGCCACGCACCCAGCACTCGAGCCGGTTCAGGCCAAACCAATTCAAGCGATATTCAGGAACTCAAAGATGCGATAGCGGCCCAGCAGCAGCAGATCCAGCAACTGCAGGAGCAGACCCTGCAACTGCGGGACCAGGTGCGAACCAGGGATTCAGCAATTCAGCGGTTGGAGACGCGTGTCGACCAGGCAGAGTCTGCAGCTGATAAAGCGCATCAGGAAGCAGCGGCAGCCGGGGCGCAGGTGCCCACAAGCGCCGCAGAGATCAGCGGTCTGCAGCACGACGTCGCCGATCTGAAAACACTTTCCGCCAACTCGGCCGAAGCCTTGCAGGATACCGAGAAGCGCGTTTCCGGCCTGGAGAATCCGCTGTCTATCCATTACAAAGGCATCACTCTTACGCCTGGGGGCTTCCTATCGGCGGACACTGTCTGGCGTCCGCACGCAATGTTCAGTGACATTGGCACTCAGCTTAACGCCATTCCGTTCTCGGCCTCAGGACAGGCGCGAGCCTCGGATTTCTACGGTTCCGGACGCGCGTCGCGCTTGTCGCTGCGAGCGCAGGGTAATTGGGGCGAGACGGTTCTGACCGGCTATTATGAAGCCGATTTCCTCGGCGTAGGTGTCGCCTCGACCAACAATCAAAGCAACAGCTACGTGCTTCGGCAAAGACAGCTGTGGAGCCAGGCTGCTTTCCACAATGGTTGGACCGTTGCGGGCGGCCAGATGTGGAGCCTGGCGACGGAGATGAGGTCTGGCTTGGACGCCTTCACCTGGCTGAGCCCACAGGTTATCGACACACAGTACAACGCGGGGTTCAGTTACTTGCGCCAATACGGAGTTCGCATTACGAAGGACTTGAACGATAAAGTCTGGGTGGGCATGTCGGTGGAGAACGCGCAGACCCTGCTGACCGTCTCGGGGAACTCGACGAACTTCATGATCGGCGGTCCGGGCAACGGCAGCAGTGGCGGCTATAACTCCCTCGCAAACTATTCGTCGAACTACTCGCCCGATTTTGTTGCCAAGTTAGCGTTCCAGCCCGGCTTCGGACACTACGAGATCTTCGGCGTTGGCAGTATCTTTCGCGAGCGTATCTACCCCAACGCTACCGCAACCACGCCGTCCGCTGCCGGCGCGTTTAACAACAAGACGGCAGGCGGGGGCTTCGGTGCCAATGCCCGTTGGATGCTGGCCCAGAAGCATGTCGAAATCGGTCTCCATTACCTGGGAGGAGACGGAGTGGGCCGTTATGGAGCTGCCCAACTGCCTGACGTGACGGTATATGGAAATGGCTATGAACACCTCATCAGATCGTATCAGGGCCTGGTCTCTCTCGAATATCACGCAACGAAGTGGGACCTAAACCTCTACGGCGGCGGCGAATACGCGGGCCGGCAGTCCTCCATTTTAAAAGGCAAGCCCGTGGGGTATGGATCGCCCCTGTTCGTAAACAAGGGATGCGGCAGCGAGACGTTGCCTACAGCGGCTAACGGCTACGGGCCGGGCAGCCTGGCCAACTGCGCCGGTAATACCCGCGCGATTTTCGAGGGCACGGCAGCATTCTTTTACAAGTTTTACAACGGGCCCAAAGGCAGGCTCCAATTGGGCGGCCAATACTCTTATCTCACACGTGATGCTTGGTCGGGTATCGGAGGGCAGCCCGAAGCGATCGAAAACATGATCTTTAGCTCCTTCCGCTATTACCTTCCATAAGCGTCTGGGGTGGCTGGCACACGCCGGTCACCCGCAGCTGCGCCAACACGGCCAACATTCTGATTGTGGGGTCAGAGACGGAGAGTCAGCCTTGCGGCGGCTAGGCTTAACAAATAGAAAAGGCTGTGACTTTGGTTATGCTCTAGCCGCTGCCTCCTGCGAGGGAGCCACCGGCGTGGACGCATGTACCGTCACAGCCCTTGGTGCGATCACCGCTTTCGCAGTTCCAGACCCCGGCTGACGCCTCGCAGCACAGTCGGTTTTTTCGGGTCTGGCGGTTCCACCGGGTCACCCCTCGGAACCGATCACCCAGCTTACTTCGGACTGGCTACTATTATGTTTGCCTGTCCTTTTCTGCCGTCGACATGTGCGATCCTACAGCAGGATGAGAAATTGTCAACGCCCAAGGTTGGTGCAAGTGCGCTTTATTTTTGTGTGCGAATCCTTTCCCGCAAATAACAGAAATCACATGTTCTCTTAGATCGCTTTTGCGGTTATCCGAGTTCGAATTCACATCTTTTTCACAGATATGTAGCATCCATACGAGAGTCTGGGAGAACCAGAATTGCCTCTTGACCAATCGGACGCGTTGAAGCATCGTATGTACGTAGGAGTTGAATGCCTGATCTCGTAGCCTACGTGGACGGCGGCTCTCACGGAAATCCCGGGCCCTCCGGGATTGGAGTCGTGATTGAAAGCCCCGACGGCGAGACCACCCGCATCGCCCGGTGGATCGGGCATCAGGACAACAACGTCGCCGAATATGTGGCCCTCCTTGAGGCCTTGCAACACGCCATAACGGTCAAGGCCACGGCGCTGCACGTTTATTCGGACTCAGAGGTGGTCGTCAGAGCAGATGACCGGCGAGTACGCCTGCCGCAGCCCGCGCCTGCATTCTCTGAACTGGATCTGCCGCAAACTGGCACGGGCGGTTGACTTCTCCATCGAGCACATTCAGCGCGAAGACAATTCCGAGGCCAACCAACTGGCCCACTACGCGGTAAGACTGCGCGCAGTTCTTTAACGCCGTTCGTGGAAACGGATCCCCAAGGCGGTTCTCTGTCGAGGTCAATCGGCGAAGCTGAATCGTTGTGACCTCAATCACTGCGTTTTCAGCCCCAATCCGCGAGCATGGTATGTACTCCGCACGAACCGAGGATTGCCATGCTGACCAAAACCATCATCGAGCCGTTTCGCATCAAGAGCGTCGAGCCGATTCGCTGGACCACGCGCGAAGAACGCGAAGAGCTTCTGCGGGCTGCGCACTATAACCTGTTTCTGCTTCCTGCCGACGATGTGCTGATCGACCTGCTTACCGACTCGGGCACCGGCGCGATGTCAACCCAGCAATGGGCGGCGATCATGCTGGGAGATGAGAGCTACGCCGGCAGCCGGAGCTTCGACCATTTCCGCGACTCGATCCAGGATATCTTTGGCTATCAGCATGTGATCCCGACCCATCAGGGGCGTGCGGCCGAGCGCATTCTGTTCAGTGTGATGTGCAAGAAGGGCGACGTTGTCCCCAACAACACCCACTTCGACACCACGCGGGCCAACGTAGAGTTCGTCGGCGCCGAAGCCGCGGACCTTCCAGTCCCAGAAGCCCGTCAGCCTGCAACGCGGTTGCCTTTCAAAGGAAACATGGATGTGGCCGGGCTGGAAAACTTGATCACGCGCGTTGGCCGCGAACGCATACCGCTGGTCATGCTTACTATCACCAACAACTCTGGTGGCGGACAGCCGGTCTCGATGGAGAACGCTCGCGCGGTGAGCGCGGTCTGCCGGAGGCACGGTATTCCGCTGTACTTCGACGCTTGCCGCTTCGCCGAGAATGCATACTTCATCAAGCTGCGGGAAGAAGGCTACGCGTCAAAGACTCCCAAGCAAATTGCGCAGGAGATGTTCGCACTCGGTGACGGCTGCACCATGTCGGCGAAGAAGGATGGCATGGCCAACATTGGCGGTTTTCTGTGCACCAATAACGCCGTGCTCGCTGGACAGGAAAAGGACCTTCTCATCCTTACCGAGGGTTATCCGACGTACGGTGGTTTGGCTGGCCGTGATCTTGAAGCGATTGCCGTGGGTGTGCAGGAGTCGCTCGAAGAAGATTATTTGCGCTACCGCATTGCTTCGACTGCCTATCTCGGCAACCACATCGCTGACCAAGGAGTTCCCATCGTGCAGCCGCCAGGCGGACATGCAATTTATCTCGACGCGCGCGCATTTCTGCCGCATATTCCGTTGGATCAGTTCCCGGGAGTGGCGCTGGCGGCGGAGTTGTATCTGGAAGGCGGCATTCGCTCCGTCGAGATTGGCACGCTCATGTTTGGGAAGGCAGCCAAGATGGATCTGGTTCGATTGGCGATTCCGCGTCGCGTTTACACCCAGAGCCACATGGATTATGTGATCGAGGTGATTCTCGCAGTGTGGAAGCGTCGCGAGCAGATCCAAGGGATCCATCTCACGTTCGAAGCGCCATTCCTGCGGCACTTCACGGCACACATGGAGCCGGTGGAGTCCGCGCAGTTGGTGGGGTGAGCAGGGCCTTGAAAGGGCACGATTTTAGTCGCGCCGCCAGCTATGCATTCGGGACACTTGGTTAATCGCAGCTCGGGTACAATGGCACAGGAAAACCAACATAGATTCTCTGGTGCATCTGCTTGTGAACCCTCCGCCAACTCCAATCCGGCTCGCAATTGTTGCCGGCGCCCGCCCCAACTTTATGAAGATCGCGCCGTTGATGAAGGCGCTCTCGGACGATGCTGATTTTCAAGTGGCTCTGATCCATACCGGCCAGCACTACGATGACAACATGTCAGGGCAGTTTTTCCGCGATCTCGGTATTCCTGATCCCCAGTACCACCTTGAGGTGGGCTCCGGCAGCCATGCCCAGCAGACGGCCGAGATCATGAAGAGAATTGAGCCGGTGTTCGAGGAATTGCGCCCGACGGCGGTGATCGTGGCGGGGGATGTGAACTCGACCACAGCGGCGGCCCTGGTTGCAAAGAAGCTGGGTATCGACGTGGTCCATGTCGAAGCCGGTTTGCGCAGCTTCGACCGGTCTATGCCGGAAGAGATCAATCGCATTGTCACGGATTCCATTGCTGACGTTTTCTTGGTTACGGAGGAGAGCGGGCGCATTAACCTCTTGCGGGAAGGGATCGCTGCCGAGCGAATTCACCTGGTCGGCAATCTGATGATTGACTCGCTGCGCCAGCATCTCGAGCGGGCGCGCGCCTCCCAGATAGCGGATAAACTCGGTATCCGGGGTAAGCCCTACGGACTGGTTACGCTTCACCGGCCGGGAAACGTTGACGATATCGATAGTCTGGGCGAGATCCTTGGGGCATTGAGCGTGATCGCGGAGTCCCTTCCGCTGCTCTGGCCGATGCATCCCCGTACGAGATCGCGGCTGCAGAGCGGCGGAATCGAGCTGTCGTCCGGCATTCGCGTTCTAGAACCGCTCGGGTATCTGGATTTCCTGTCCCTCGAGGCCGATAGCTCGATCGTCCTTACCGATTCCGGCGGAATCCAAGAGGAAACGACGGCCTTGGGAGTGAGCTGTCTTACGCTCCGCGACAACACAGAGCGGCCGGCGACGATCCAATTCGGCTCGAACCGCTTAGCCGGTACCCGCAAAGCTACTATTTTGAGCGCATGGGAGGAAGTCCGGAGGTCCCCGAGGGGATACCAGATTCCGCCCTTGTGGGATGGGCAGGCCGGACCTCGCTGCCGTGAGGTTCTTCGCCGGTTATACCTGGGTAATATTCCCAGCAAGGAAACCGGTGGTGATCTCGAAGGTAGACCATCTTGATGCCTAGCCTCCAGCCCTCAGCGAGCTCTCGCTGCATATATGCGGTATAGATGATGTGGGCTGCTGAAACGGAAATCCCGGATGAAATATAGACATCTCGCAGAGGTGTTTCTCGCAATCTCTTGCTCACCGGAATCAGTTCTGGTATTCAGCTTCCCGTTCCGAGACAGGTCTCCCGCAGGAGCCATCGAAGCAAGCCGAAATTCTGGCTCGGTATGCTAACCTTGAACACATGGCGCAATATCTGGTGACCGGCGCAGCCGGATTCATTGGCTCCGCTCTGGTTCGCGCATTGCTGGAACGCGGCGAGCGAGTGCGTGGCTTCGACAATTTTGAGACCGGAAAGCGCGAGCATATTCAAGAAGTTGCCGGACAGATCGATTTCCGGGAAGCCGACTTGCTGGACCTTGATGCCTTGCGTTCTGCCTGCCACGGGGTGGACTATGTTCTGCACCAAGCGGCCATTCCGTCCGTCCCGCGATCGGTGGCCGATCCGGCACGAAGCAACGCCGTCAACATCGATGGCACGCTGAACGTTCTGATCGCCGCACGCGATGCCAGCGTGAAGCGTGTGGTTTATGCGGCGTCTTCCTCCGCCTACGGTGAAACGCCGACGCTGCCCAAGCAGGAAGATATGACACCCGATCCGATCTCGCCTTATGCAGTATCGAAGCTGGCGGGCGAACTCTACATGACTTCGTTTTATCGCGTGTATGGATTACCGACGATCAGCCTGCGCTACTTCAACGTTTTTGGACCACGCCAGGACGCGAACTCGCAATATTCGGCGGTGCTCGCGAAATTCATTACCAGCATGTTGCAAGGCGAGAAACCCACGATTTATGGCGACGGCGAACAGTCGCGCGACTTCACCTACATCGACAATATCGTTGGCGCTAATCTTTTGGCCGCGACACAACCTCAATCACGGGTTGCGGGCCAGACCTTCAACGTTGCTACCGGCCATCGCTACACTCTAAATGAGACCTTTGCCATCCTTAAGGAATTGACCGAATACTCTGGGGATGTCGAATATGCCCCGTCGCGGACGGGAGATGTCAAGCACTCGCTTGCCGACATCGCGCGTGCCGAAGCGCATCTAGAGTACCGGCCGCAGGTGGACTTCCGAGAAGGGTTGCGGCGCACCGTCGCCTGGTATCGCAACATGGCTGCGATGACTGCGTAGTCCCCGCGGCGACGTTTTGCGCCGTGCTAAGTTGAATTTACCGAGGAATTGAACATGTCTTTGCCATCTCAACTCGCGAGTTCCGAACTGTCTGAACTGCTCAAGAATAAGATCGAGTCCCGGACCGCCAAAGTTGGCGTGATTGGAATGGGCTATGTCGGTTTGCCTCTGGCGCTGTTATTCAGCGAACAGAAGTTTGCCGTAACCGGCTTCGACATCGACAGGAAAAAAATCGCTGTGCTCGAATCGGGTGGATCGTACATCTACCGGATTGCGCCCACCGAGATCCAGGCGGCGCGCAGTCAGGGTTTCACCGCGACTTCGGATTACGCCAACATCGCCAACATGGACGCGATCATCATCTGCGTTCCTACTCCCCTGAATGAGTACCACGAGCCCGATCTCAGCTACATCACTACAACCGCTGAATCAATTGCCCCACATCTGCGTGCCGGCCAGTTGGTCGTTCTGGAGAGCACTACGTATCCCGGCACCACTGAGGAAATCCTAGTACCGATTCTTGAGCGCTCGAACAAGCGTGGACTGATGGCGGCTCGCACCGGTATGGGCGGCAACAATTTGTTTCACGTTGTCTTCTCGCCTGAACGAGAAGACCCGGGCAATGACACAGTGGCACGTCGCGACATCCCCAAGGTTATCGGCGGACTCGATGCCCAGGCCAGCGAACTCGGCTCGAAGCTCTACGGCGCCATCTTCAACCGCACCGTTCCGGTATCGACGCCGGCGGCGGCCGAAATGACCAAGCTGCTGGAGAATATCTATCGTTGCGTGAACATCGCAATGGTGAACGAACTAAAGTTGCTCTGTCTGCGTATGGGCATCGACATCTGGGAGGTAATCGACGCGGCCAAAAGCAAGCCTTTTGGCTTCCAGGCCTTCTATCCTGGACCAGGCCTTGGGGGGCATTGCATTCCCATCGATCCGTTTTATCTGTCGTGGAAGGCAAAGCAGTTTGACTTCCGTACGCGCTTCATCGAATTGGCTGGCGAAGTGAATACCAATATGCCGTACTTCTCCGTGGAAGCCGTTGCCAGTGCGCTGAACAAAGAGAAAAAGGCGCTCAACGGCGCGAAGATTCTGGTGCTGGGACTCTCGTACAAGAGGGACATTGATGACCTGCGCGAGTCACCTTCGCTCACAATTATCGAACTGCTACAAAAGCGCGGCGCGGACGTCAGCTACAACGATCCCTACTTTCCCACCGTGGGGCAGGGACGACGCTACGCCCTGAACATGACCTGCGTCCAGTTGGAGAATTTGGACCAGTATGACTGTGTGATGATCGTCACCGACCACAGTGACTACGATTATCAGCGAATTGTGCGCGAGTCGAAGCTGGTGGTGGATACACGCAACGCCACTAAAGGGATCGACTCGCCTAAAATTGTGCGCTGCTAGCTAGACTAGTGTGGTGAATTGAAGATTCGTTCACAAATCGCCAAGGGCTGGTCATTTCGCTCAAGACCTAAAGGCCACATTTTATTTGCGTGCGGGTTCGGCACGGCTGAAGCCATGCCCTGATACGCAGCCCTGGCTTATGAAACAAACTTCTAACTCATGACACTTAGAGCAATTCTGCAATTATGTATCTGGTTTGCACGGTCAGTGCGGGCCTTCAGAGCATGTGCATGAGTGAGAACTTACCTGAGTTGCAACGGTGAAACGAATTGCGTAAAAGGAAGCCCCCCAAGCGGCTCACGGCATCAAAGATGCTGGCCGAGAAACCAATAACCTGATCAACTTCCTTTCGGTGTCCTTCCTGCCGTCAAGATAAGAATCGCCTGAATTAGTCTCCTTGAAATTTCGTCTCGCTTTACGCTTTTGTCGCCTGTCTTAGCACTTCATCCACCGTGCTGATATCTACCAGCCCAAAGCATCCGTAGATCGCGGGAAGCACGTGTTCCGCCGCAAACGTCCGTCGTAACTGCGCGACCTTCTTTGTTCCCGCGCGATAGGCCGGCAGATACATTCGTCCCCAACAGGGGATGCTTTCCCCATGCGCCCGACAGTTTGTCGGCGCGCTCTTCGCTGACGAGGAAATCGCGACGCAGCGTTGTGGCGATCTCGGCTTGCGGCTTGCCTTCGCCCCAGGTGAGATATGACGACTGGTTCTTGGCGTCGTCCTGCAACAGCGCCAGCAGCACGCCGATCTGCATGTCCTCGTCGGGAAGCTGATCGACTTCGGTCACACCGTGCGCCATCAGGATGGCATTGTTGGCAAGGCCTTCGAAGAGCGTAGCGGCACGCGTGTTCATGGTTAGTACGGTAGCTTCGAAACCGGCCAACCCGCGCACGTACAGGTTCTGCAGATAGGCAAAGGTGGTCACGTGTCCGGGCACGACTTCATGGCTAACGAGCTGCTGAAATTCCGGGAAGCTAATTTGCAGGGAAGCGTTGATCTCGTAGCTGGCCTCGTACTTCGGGCTGCCATCGGCATTGCGCGCACGTCCAAGATAGTTCATGGAGCCGGAGAACCAGGCTTCTTTAATCGGCAAAAACTCGATGTTGGCGCGCGGGACGTCCGAAAGTTCCTTCGGCAGCAACGGCAACAAGTTTGCAGCGCTCAGATTGTCAAAGTAGGCGATGACAGCGGCGCCCAAAGCTTTCACCGATCCCATGGGCGTGATGCGCTCGCGCCGCCATGCGTCCACCGCTCCCAGCAAGCCGCCGTTGGCTTGCCGAATACCCGGCACGACTCAACAGCTCCGCAACTCGCTCGCGCTTGGCTTGCGGCTGCGATGGCTCCGGGGGACGGCCAGTCGAGGACTCAACACTGCGCTCGTAAGGAACAGCCGGGCCATCGCCGAGAATCTCCATGGCAAGGTCCCACATGGTCTGCAGGCAATTCGCCAGGCCAGCGAGATACTGTCCGCGCAACCCGCCAATCTTTTCCGCCTCCTTGCGAACGCCGGCGATGCTGGCAGGCAGATCAACTTCCTTCAAATACGCCTTCACTGCGGCTCGATCCACCGTCTTGCCGCCGACCCCGCCGGTTTCGCGCACGCGCGCGGCGGTCGGCGCGGTGTAGGCAGCGGGCAGTGGCTCATCGGAGAACCACGAGTCCGCAATGAAGCGCCCCGTTCCCGACGGACACATAACGTCTCCGCCCCAAAGTGTGTCGATGCCGAGCACGGCGTCAGCGACAAATCGTCCTACCTGGTCCATTACGCAACCTTCTTTCCCTTGATCGACTGAAACCATACGTACAAGCATAGTCCAACGAACATGAGCGCGGAAATTGTCTGCGACACCGGCTCATTCGAATAAAACGGTGTATGGATCATGTCTTCACTATATTTCGGCAGCAGGCGCAAAGCCGCCCCGAAGACGCCTCCCAACGCTCCGCCAGCCATGAGTCCGCCCGCGACGATGACGCCACGCTCGCGTATGGTGCGACCACTGTCACCGCCAATCTTGTCCGCACGCTTGTTCACCAGGTGCGAGAGGAATCCGCCGGCGAGTATGGGCGTGGTCAGTTGCAGAGGCAGGTAAATTCCCAGCGCAAAGACCATGGATGAGAGGCCGAGCATCTCCAGCACGACCGTGACCATGGCGCCGATGCCAAGCAGAATGTAGGCGACCGGCTGGCCGCTCATGAAGCCCTCGACGATGGCTTTCAACGCCGAAGCCTGCGGCGCGACCAGCACCTGGCGCAGGTCTCCGGGTGCGGCCTCGCCGAACTGGAAGGCCTTCGCCAGCAAGACGATGGTCAAGCCAGCGGTGATGGCCGCGGCGACAACTCCTATGAACTTGACTTTTTCCTGTGCCGAGGGCGTGGAACCGATCCAATAGCCGGCCTTGAGGTCGGTAATGAACTGTCCCGAGACGCAGAGGGCGACGCATACCATGCCGGCGAGCGCCATCACGAAGAACATGCCGGTGGTTCCGGAGAGGCCAAACTTCAGCAGCACCACCGCCGACACGATCACGGTTAGCAGGGTCATGCCGGAAGCTGGATTGTTCGCCGTGGCGGCAATGGCGTTGGCGGCCACCGTGGTGAAAAAGAAACAGAAGAGCAGCGTCAGCGCCAGGCCCATTGCCAGCACGGCCCAGGTGACATGCAGCTGTCCATAGAAGACGGCTACGGCGATGGCCCCCACCACCACACCGGCAAGTATGGCCATGATTGGAATATCGCGGTCGGTACGCTCCATGTGTGGGGCTTCGCCATGGCGAAAGGCATGCAGCGCGATGCCGAACGATCCCGCGACGACGCGCAGAGACTTGAGGATGCCGACGAGTCCCGCGGCAGCGATGGCGCCCACGCCGATGAAGCGCACGTAGTTGCGGTAGATTTCGGCTGCCGTCATGTGAGAGATGGGAATGGTGGCCGGATAGACCGTGACGTCGCCCATGTGGCTGCCGATGAACCAGATCATCGGGACCAGCACGAAGTTGACCAGCACGCCACCGGCGCAAAAGATCATGGCGATGCGCAGGCCCATGACGTAGCCGAGGCCGAGAATAAAGCCGATGGCGTCGAAGTTGAAGACCATGCGATGACGATCAACCAGCGATCGCATGACCGGCACAAACTGGAAGTTCAGATACTCCTTCCAGACATGGAAGGTGGTGACGAAGAAATCGTAGACGGCGGCGATGCAGGTGGCTTGGAGCAGCAGCTTGGCTTGCGAGCCGCCTTTCTCGCCAGTGACCAATACCTCGGTGATGGCGGTGGCTTCGGGAAAGGGCAATTTGCCGTGCTGCTCGCGCACGAAATAGCCACGCAAGGGAATGAGGAAGAGAACGCCGAGGCAGCCGCCGGCCAGGCAGATGAAGATGGTCTGCACCGGATGGGGATCGAGGTGCAGGATGTAGAGCGCCGGAATCGTGAAGACGGCGCCGGCCACCACGCTGCCTGAGGCGCCGCCGATGCCGGTGATGATCATGTTTTCCAGCACGGTGGAGCGGCGCCGATAGACACGCGCCAGCCCGATGGCGAGAATGGAGATGGGAATCGCCGCCTCCATTCCCTGGCCCACCTTCAGGGCGGAGTAGGCCGAAGCCACACTGAAAATGATGCACAGCAGCGTGCCCCAGAGCACCGCGCGCCAGGTGACTTCTGGCACGCTCATGCTGGGGGGAACCAGCGGTACATAGAGCTCACCCTCTTTCAGCGGCTGATAGGCATTCGCGGGCAGGGAATTGGTTTCGAGCTCAGGTGCAGTGGTAGCCATGGATACAATCTCCGGGCAGTCTGGCAGCCGAAGGAATTGTATCCTGCCGGGCCAAAGGTGGATGTGATGTCGGTTGCGAGGGTTAGTGATTCCAGGTTAGCGGTCAAGAGTGGGGACGCGAAGATGGGGACGAGGCATCCCGCCGCAATATTCTTGCAGCCTATACCCTTATAGGGTAATCTAATATTGTGGAAAAGCGCACGCCACATTATAAATTGGCGCGTATCCAGGAACAGGTGCTCCGGTTGCAAGCGGCGGCATTCACCAAGACTGCTTTGGATGGTGGACGAGAAATGGGGTTGACGACGGCCGAAATTGGTGGCGGTCATAAGCTCTTTATCGCGACGAAGTTTCTATAAGTCGATGACCACATATGCCGATCACCGCGTTTGGCAAGATGCCTATCACGCTGACACGCCTGTGAACCAGCGAGCTTATATCAAGATCACATTGCGGGACCTGGCCCCGGTGATCCAGTTCAAGGAGAAGTGAGATGCCGCGGAAGTGCTTCCATTGCGACTCGCGTAGAGCCATGACCCGTTTCGAGGGAGAGCCGTTCGAAATCGAATACCAGGGCGCCAAGGCCAGGGTGGACGGACTCTCGGGCTGGCGATGCGAGAATTGCGGTGAAGTGGAGTTCGATGCCGCCAGCGCGAAGCGCTATGCAGCAGCCGGTGATGCACTGGTGTTACGGCACCGGGCTAAACAGAGCCAGGAAATTCGGAGCATCCGGCGCAAGCTTGGTCTGACGCAAAGGGAGGCCGCTCGGCTGACCGGCGGGGGCCACAATGCATTTTCGCGTTATGAACGTGGAGAGGCGACTCCGATGCCCGCGGTATTAAATCTGTTTCGGCTGCTGAACAAACATCCGAAACTGCTGGCGGACTTGAGGGAAACCCATCCCAATCGGCACCGGGCCAAGGTTGCCAGTTAGCTGTTGACCAGTAGGCCTGCTCACGCTGGTGGGTACCAGCGGCACATGGAGTTCACCATTCAACGGCTGATAGGCGTTCGCGGGCAGGGAATTGGTTTCGAGCTCAGGTGCAGTGGTAGCCATGGATACAATCTCCGGGCAGTCTGGCAGCCGAAGGAATTGTATCCTGCCGGGCCAAGGGAGGATGTGATGCGGGTTGCGAGTGTCAGTGATCCCAGGTTAGCGACCTAAGGCGTGCAGCACCGTTTACAAAATCGGCCACAGCGCTGTGACAGACGCCAGATACCCAATAGCAGGCCCGCGCCATCGAGGGGACAATTTTGATAGCCTCGACTGCGAACTTTTGATCAGCAGTATAAGGACGGAAAGCGATACAATACGCGGGATCTGTAGCAAAGGACGCGTGGGGTCGTCCCGCTAGAATCCTTTGATCGGCTTCTTACCCGAGTCCAACAGCAATTATTTTGATTGTCCCAAGAGAGCGTTCCATGGTGGGAGCCGCAATGGAAAGCGGGACCCAGGTTCCGATCGCCGAAATGGATGTCCTCTGGATCACCGCCGGCCTCGGCTGCGACGGCGATACCATCGCGATGACTGCGGCCACCCAGCCGAGCATCGAGGACATTATTGGCGGCTCCCTTCCTTGGATCCCGAAGATTCGCTTCCACAATCCCTTTCTTGCGATTGAGAATGGGGACGAGTTCTTGAAGCCCTTTCACACTGCTGCGAAGGGCAATCTTGGCCCGTTTATTCTGGTGGTCGAAGGTTCCATCCCGAATGAACAGAATAAGCAGGCAGGGTACTGGGCCTCATGGGGCACTGACCCCCAAACCAAGCAACCGATTCTTACGTGCGATTGGATTGACCGTCTGGCGCCCAACGCCTGGGCGGTAGTCGCAGTCGGGACCTGTGCTACCTACGGTGGAATCCATGCTATGGAAGGGAATCCGACTGGTTGCATGGGTCTTCCCGATTACCTGGGATGGAAGTGGAAATCGAAAGCGAATATACCCATCGTATGCGTTCCCGGTTGTCCGGCCCAGCCCGACAATATGATGGAGACACTGCTCTACTTGTTTCACATGGCGTCCGCACGCGTCCCTATGATCCCGCTGGATGAGGCGCTGCGTCCCACATGGTTGTTTGGACAGACGGTGCACGAAGGCTGTGATCGCGGTGGGTACTATGAGCAAGCCGATTTTGCGCAGGAGTATGGATCGCCGCTATGCATTGTGAAACTCGGGTGCTGGGGCCCAGTGGTGCAGTGCAACGTGGGCAAGCGCGGATGGATGGCCGGCATCGGCGGGTGTCCCAATATTGGTGGAATCTGCATAGGCTGTACCATGCCGGGCTTTCCTGACAAGTTCATGCCGTTTATGAACCAGCCGCCGGGTTCGTTGTTATCGTCCAGTGCGGTCCAGACTTATGGAAAAGCGGTCCACGCTTTGCGAAGATTTACTCAGGCATCCCTGAACAAGGAACCAAGTTGGAGGCGACGCACCGAACCTTTCCAAGGCACGAAGGCGGGTGCAGGTAAGGGTTAACGCCTGCGAAACGATAGTGACGATGGGCATTTAGCGATTAAGCCAGTTGGGAATGCGCCACGGCTAAAAGACCAGCCGTGATATCAGGCATTTGCGGACGGCAAGGCCGTCCCCTTCAAAGCGGCAGACTTAATCAGAACTTCTTTAGAGTGAAACCAGATGGCCTCGCAGTCCGAAGTTCGTCCGCCAGTCGATTCCCAAGCGCAGATTCTTGCTGACGCTAACCAAAGCCTCACCTATGCCGAGGCAGAAGCTGTCCTTCAAGAACTGGCCAGCGTCTTTTTCGAAAACGGAATTGCAGACGTCGGCACGATCCGTATTTCGAATGAGAAGTCGAGTCCGACGGCTGCTGTCCCGCTTCCAAATATGGAGGCGAAATACCGAGCTCTGGTCGAGCAGCTCCCGGCTGTGGTGTTCATGGCTTCGCTGGACGCCGGCATTGGCGAAGCTTACGTGAGTCCGCAGATCGAACAGGTATTGGGCTTTACCCAAGAAGAGTGGCTGCAGGACCCGGTTCGGTGGTATCAGCAGGTGCATCCAGACGACAAAGCTCGCTGGAGTTTGGAGGCGGCCCAATTGTTTCTCTCGGGGCAGCCTCTGCGGTCGGCCTACCGGGTGTTGGCCCGCGATGGAAGAGTGATTTGGTTTCACTGCGAAGCCAAGATGATCCGGCGAGAGAACGGCCAGCCCTGGTTTATTCATGGAGTCGGTTTCGACATTACCGATCTGAAGCAAACCGAAGAAGCGCTTCAGCAAGAGCGCAATGTCGTTTCCGCGATCCTGGATACCGTCGCAACCCTGGTGGTTGTGCTCGATTCTTCAGGGCGAATCATCCGCTTTAACCGTGCCTGTGAGCGCACAACGGGATACACTTTCGCCGAAGTCCAATACACCTATCTATGGGAGCTGTTTAGCGCTCCGGCGGAAGCCGGACGGTTCAAGGCAATGTTCGTGCAGATGCGCGATGGTCTGTTTCAGAACGAATATGAATGCGATTGGGTCTCGCGAAATGGCGAACGCCATTTGATCGCCTGGTCAGGTACGACGTTACCGGGGGACCACGGGTCACCAGCCTACGTTATCGTGACTGGAATCGACATCACCGAGCGTAAGCGTCTCGAGCAGGCGATTCTGGAAATCAGCGCCCGCGAGCAGCGCCGCATCGGCCAGGACCTACACGACGGGCTCGGCCAGCACTTGACCGGCATTGCCTTCATGAGTAAGGTGCAAGAGCAAAAATTGGCGGAAAAGGGCCTGCCCGATGCGGTGGAGGCTGCCAAGATTGTCAGGCTGGTCAACGAAGCCATTAACAAAACCCGAGAACTGTCCCGCGGACTTCTGCCCGTCGTCTCAGAGTCTCGTGGTCTCATGTCGGCCTTGCAGCAGTGGGCCGGCGAAGTGCAAGATTTGTTTGGAATCTCCTGTACATTTCTGTGTATCGAGCCGGTACTGATGCATGATGACACGGCGGCCACCCACCTCTACCACATCGCTCAGGAAGCGGTGAACAATGCCATCAAGCATGGAAAGGCTGGGCACATCGTGATTGCGCTGGGGGCCAGTGGCGGCCGGGGCGCCTTGACGATCAGTGACGACGGATCCGGCATCCAGAAGGTGCCGGCCGGCAATCAAGGCATGGGTCTTCACATCATGAACTATCGCGCAAAGATGATTGGCGGGAGCTTGGAGGTAAAGCCCGGCACGCCGCGCGGTACCGTGGTTACTTGTAACTTTCCGATCAGAGGCAAGGAGTGAAGGGATATGGCGACGACAACCAAGCGCCAGGATGACTATTCAACCACCAACAAGAAGAAGGTGTTTGTCGTCGATGACCATCCGATTGTGCGACAAGGACTCGCCCAGATGGTCAACCGCGAGGACGACCTTATGGTCTGTGGCGAGGCCGAAGACGCATCCACGGTCCTGCAGGCAATCGTCACCGTCAAGCCGGACATTCTGATCGTCGACATTTCGCTGAATGGTCCCGACGGACTCGAATTGCTCAAGAACATTCGCACCAGGTATCCGAGTTTGCCCGTGTTGATTCTCTCTATGCATGATGAGTCAATCTATGCGGAGCGAGCGCTGCGAGCGGGCGCAAACGGTTACATCATGAAGCACGAAGCGGCCGAGAAGGTGTTAGTAGCCGTCCGCCAGATCCTCAGTCACGAGACCTACGTCAGCGACCGCGTAGCGAGCAAAATGCTGCAGCGGTACATAAGTGGATCTGATAATCCAAAAAACTCTCCACTCTCCGATCTCTCCGACCGAGAGCTGGAGGTGTTTCGCTTAATTGGCGTGGGCCATAGCACACGCATGATTGCTGAAGAATTGCACCTCAGCATCAAGACGGTTGAGTCTTACCAGGCCCATATAAAGGATAAGTTGTCTCTCAAGAATGGCCGTGAGCTCGTGCAGCATGCGATTCAATGGGCGCTGAGCGAAAAAGTCGCATGATAGGCTGCAACCTGTTTGGATCCGGCCTGGACTATGGGCGCACACGAAGCAAAACGACGAACCTGCAAGGACTTCACTTACAATTGTCTAAGACGGTTCGACGCTGTTGAGGCAAATTGCCAGGCCGATAGGGGGGAGTAGCCTGTGCCACTCGCTGCTCCACAGAATTGTCCACGATGGAATTGGGTGCAATCCAACGTCGTCGTGCGAGATTTAGGTGCACCGCTTTCTTCCATGTCCCTTCTGCGGTCTGCTTGTGCACCACTTTCGGCCACACTTCTGCGATCCACCACCAACCGTGAAGAGATTCGTGCTGGTTCTTAGTCAGAGGATCGGGCGCAACGTTGGGCGGTTTGCCTCCTAGAATTTCTGCTTTTCGCTGCTGGTCAAGTGCCAGGCCCGCAATCTCCGCTTCGCATGACATCCAGCGCAGGGCAATTTTGGACAACTGGCTTTCGGCTTCGGGATAGCTGCCCCCTACATCGGAATGCACACCCGCAAACCAGACCTCCAGCACGTCCTGTTGAGGATTATTTGGCTGCCCAAACAAGTTCTGGCGAAAAAATGACCTACGCTCATCAATGGAAACTGCGTGGCGGACGACGTGTAAATCGGGATTGCTGGTTGCAGTGGTAAATGGAAACCGCACTGCGTTATAGATCCAGCCGACAGAACTGACGGTATCCCAGACACCGAGAAAGTGAGGCTTGCACACTCGTGAAAAAGTTTTCTTGAAGTCAGCCGCCACCTTGAAGTCGATCGGCGAGCGCCTGATCAGTCGAATGGCATAGGGAATCAAGCCTTCGTTGTCTTCACTCAGAAGTCCGACAATGTGCAGCATCCCACACAGGGCCCGAGCGGTGTACGCTCCGCGACTGAACCCGAATACATAAACTTGGTCGCCAGGTTGGAATCGTCTCATCAAGAAAAGGTATGCGTCCGCAACGTTGTCGGAAATGCCATATCCAAATGCCAGGCCGATCACCGTCGTCCACCACTTGCCAATTCTCGTGAGAGCACTGCGGGCCCCCATCGTTCCTACGCCAGGATGATAGTACGCAATCTGATCTGGACCACAGTCCAACATTTTGTAGAGATTGATTACATTGGAATTATGGTCGCCGAATTCATTGCCGGTTCCGTCGCAACAAATGACGATGTTCTTGGGCATCGGCGTCCTCCGTAGCGCTACACAGTATGGTGCAGATGTCCCATTCTGCATATTTTCCGGCCCCGTTCAAGCTTAATCGGGTCGTACGGAAGGTGCGGGACAAGTTATTCGGCAGGATCACTGGGGATCGGTTCGGTCGGACAACAGAACGCCGTTGCTCGCGTAGCTGTCACGGGGCACCTCAACGAAGGCAATGGTGAGCTTCTCGGGCTTGACATTGAGTTCTTCGCGGAGCACGTCGGTGACGCGTTTTACCGCGCGGCGTTTTTGCTCGATCGTCCGGCCTGCCAGCATTGTGATCTGCACATGCGCCATACCAGCCTCCGTCCAAATTCCCCACAAACTCTAACCTGGCGAGTCTAACCGAAACCGTCACCACAGATTTTCTTCTTGCTTCAAAAAACGGAAATATTTTACCGGTAAATCGCCGTCTCGACGACGTTATTGAGACGTCCGTCATTGGCAGACGTCCTCGATCGGCTTGGGATCCGCTGTCCCCGCGGTTGACATTGGGGGGCTTGAGGTATAAATATACATATAGCTGTATATTTATGCTATGTCGAAACTCTCGCGCCACACCACCATTCGCGATCTGGTCGTCAACCAGCAGGTTGCCAGCCAGGAAGAGTTGCGCCGCCTGCTCTACAAGCGCGGCCACCGGGTGACCCAGGCGACGCTGTCGCGCGACATCCATGAATTGCGGCTGGTGAAGACCGCGGAAGGCTACAAGCTGCCGCAGGGCGAGGTGGCCGAGGCGTTTCTGCCTTCCATCGAGCGCCTGATTCACGAATTTGTTTATGACGTGAAGACCGCGCAAAACTTGGTCGTGGTAAAGACCAGCGCCGGCAGTGCGCAGCCGGTGTCGGCGGCCATCGACGCTGAGGAGTGGGAGGAGGTCGTGGGCACCATCGGTGGAGACGACACCATTCTGGTTATCGCGCACGACAGCAAGATTGCGGAGAAGCTGGCCAAGCGTATTCGGGATTATTTTGCGTGAGAGGAGGAGTTTTGCAGAAGAGTCGGAAAGCAGATCCCTCGCCGACTTAGTCGGCTCGGGATGACAAAAATAAAGAGTCTATCGGCACGGCTGAAGCCGTCGCCCCTTCAAGTCTTGACGATCAACATGAACGCCACTCTACAACCCGCGGTCTTCGGTGCCACCGGTTACTCCGGGTTAGAGCTCGTGCGCTTGCTCGCGCGCCACCCCGCGGTGAAGAAGCCACTGCTGTTCCAGCGCAACGGAGAGAATGCGGGCCATGCCGATCTGAGCGAACGCGTATCCGCAGCTGGCCGGCAATGGTGGGTTCCCCTTCGAAGCTTTCTCATGGCAGCGGACGAAAGACGCCGGCGTGGATGTCGTCTTTCTCGCCACCCCCCACGAGTTCTCGCGCGAATGGGTTCCGGAGGCAATCAGCCACGGCTTGCGCGTGATCGATCTCAGCGGAGCGTGGCGCTTGAAGCAATCGGCGAACCGCGAAGTGTACGGATTCAGCGATGCCAATGCACACGGCGCGGCGCTGCTCGATGAAGTTGCGGTGTACGGATTGCCCGAGCTCCATGCCGAAGCAATAATGGACGCTGCATTACTGGCCAATCCGGGATGTTATCCGACGTCGATCATTTTGGCGCTGGCGCCGTGGATTCGCGCCGGATACATAGATGTTGAGCACGGCGTTATATGCGACTCAAAATCCGGCGTCTCGGGAGCAGGCAAGACGCCTTCGGCGAAGACGCATTTCGTAGAAGTCGATGGCGACTTCAGCGCGTACAACGTTTTCGGACATCGGCACACCGGCGAAATGCTGGAGCAGCTTGGGCTCGAATCTGGATCGCTGCAGTTCACGCCGCATCTGCTGCCAATTCCGCGCGGCATTCTCTCCACCATTTACCTGAAGCTGGCGAAGGCGGTGCCGGCAGAAGAATTGGAGCAATGCCTGCGCGAGTTCTATGCCGGCAAGCCTTGGGTGCGTGTCTTCGGCGCAGCGCGGCTGCCGCAAATCAAGTTTTCGCGCAACACCAATTTCTGTGACATCGGATTTTCGCTCTCGCCTGACGGCAAGCGCGCCGTCGTGGTGTCGTGCCTCGACAACCTCTTGAAGGGCGCCGCTGGCCAGGCCGTGCAGAACATGAACCTCATGTTCGGCTTCGACGAGAAAGAAGGATTGCAATGAAACTGGTAATCAAGATTGGCGGCGCGGCTCTCGACGACAAAGAGCTGGTCACGAAGTTTGCCAAGACAATTCCCAGTCTCTGGCGCGAAGGCCACAAACTGGTGGTGGTTCACGGAGGAGGAGCGGCACTCAGCCGCACTCTCAAGCAGCTTGGCTGCGAAATCACGTTCGTCAATGGCTTGCGGGTGACCGACGCGCAGACGCGCGACGTGGCCGTCATGGTGCTTGCCGGACAACTCAACAAACAACTGGTAGCGTCGATCGGCGCAGCCGGACAGCCGTCGCTGGGCCTGTGTGGCGGCGATTTGCAAATGTTTCGTGCAGCCAGGAAGAAGCAGCCGGACCTTGGCTACGTGGGTGAAATCTGCTCCGTCGATGCGCAATGGATCGAGCGGCTGTGGAACGCGGGCATCGTCCCCGTGGTGTCGAGTCTGGCGCTCGGCGTTGACGGTGAGTACTACAACATTAATGCCGATCACATGGCGTCGGCATGCGCGGTGGCCTGTGGCGCGGATGCCCTGATCTATCTCACCGATGTTGCCGGGGTGAAGGATGCGGAAGGCGCCGTCATTCGCTGGCTCGATGTGAAGGCGATTGCCGTCATGGTGCAGCAGGCGACGGTCAGCGGCGGCATGTTGCCCAAGCTGGAAGCTTGCATGAAAGCGCTGAAGCGGGGTGTTGCCCGGGTCCGCATCCTGCCCGCGGACCACGCCGATGTTTTGCCAGGATTCTTTAGCCAATCGATTGAGTGCGGCACGGAAGTGATTGGCTAGTGGCTAGTGGATGGGGGCTAGTTGCTGATTGCTAATTGCTAATTGCTAATTGCTCACCGGAGGTACGACATGATTGCTACTTCGATTCCCGCGGGGCTAAGTCCCCAAACCTCTCCGCAGCGGAGCGTTTCCGGCCGCGACCTGATCTCGATTCAAGATTTCACGCCGGACGAACTCGCCTGCACGTTGGAACTGGCGGTGGCGATGAAGGCGCGCCCCGCGGACTATCGTGGCACTCTGGCCGGCAAGCAGGTTGTGTTGTTCTTCGAAAAGCCTTCGCTGCGTACGCGCTTAACCTTTGAGGCGGGCATCAACAGCTTGGGCGGAGTATCGTTCTTCGTTGACCAGACACAGTCTCGGTTGGGCGCTCGCGAGAGCCTCAGCGATGTGGCCCACAACCTGGAGCGCTGGGTGGACGGCGTAGTGCTGCGAACGTTTGCGCATGAGACCGTCACGACCATGGCCGCGCACGCGTCGATTCCGGTGATCAACGCCCTCAGCGAATTGGAGCATCCCTGCCAGGCGCTTAGCCGACATGCTTACCCTGCAGGAACACTTCGGCGATCTGCGCAACGTGCGTCTCGCCTATCTCGGCGATGGCAACAATGTAGCGCACTCGCTGATGCTCGCGGCAGCGAGTTTGGGAGCAACCATCTCCGTGGGAACGCCGAAAGGATACGAGCCGAATGAAGCTGTCGTGAGCGCGGCGCAAGAGTTGGCGGCAGCTTCGGGTGGCCAGGTGCAAATCGTCAATGATCCCATTGAGGCTGTCGCCGAAGCCGATGCGGTTTACACCGACGTGTGGGCCAGCATGGGACAGGAAGACGAAGCCGCCGAGCGGCGCGAAATATTCCTGCCCTTCCAGGTCAATCCGAAGCTCTTTTCTTATGCCGCGAAGCATGCGGTTTTCATGCATTGTCTCCCGGCCCATCGTGGAGATGAAGTTGCCGCGGCGGTGATCGATTCGCCGCGTTCGGTCGTGTTCGATCAGGCGGAGAATCGCCTGCACATTCAAAAAGCCATCATGGTTTTATTGCTGGAAGGCGGGGTCCATCGCTTTCCGCCGAGGAGCGCATATGCGTGAGAAAGTTGTACTGGCCTATTCCGGAGGCCTCGATACCTCCATTATTATTCCGTGGCTGAAGGAAAACTACGATTGCGATGTCATCGCTTATGTTGCCGACGTTGGACAAGGCGATGATCTCGACGCGGTGGTCGAGAAAGCATACGCGACCGGCGCCAGCAAGGTGATCGTGGAGGACCTGCGGCAGGAATTCCTGCTCGACTACGTCTTCCCCGCAATCCAGGCGGGCGCGGTGTATGAGCACAAGTATTTGCTGGGCACCTCGCTGGCGCGACCGATCATCGCAAAGTATCAGGTCAAGGCCGCGTTGCGGGAAGGCGCCACCGCGGTGGCTCACGGCTGCACTGGAAAGGGCAACGATCAGGTGCGCTTCGAGCATGCCTACCAGGCCCTTGCGCCCGAACTCAAGGTGATTGCTCCGTGGCGGGAGTGGACGCTGCAATCGCGCGAGGATTGCCTCGACTACGCCGAGCAGCATGGCATCTCGGTGGCGCAGAGTCGCGAGAAGATCCACAGCCGCGACCGTAATCTGCTGCACGTCAGCCATGAAGGCGGCGAACTGGAAGATCCGAACAATGCGCCGCTAGCCACCACGTGGACCTGGACCAAGTCGCCGCAGCAAGCGCCCGACGGTGTCGAGACGGTTTCGATCGAATTCCAGTACGGCGTGCCCGTGGCGGTGAACAGCGTCATTCTCGATCCTGTAGCGATTGTCGAGGTGCTGAACGAAATCGGCGCCCGCAATGCGATTGGCCGCGTCGATCTGGTCGAAAACCGCTTCGTGGGAATTAAGTCGCGCGGATGTTATGAGACGCCCGGTGGAACCCTGCTGCTCACCGCCCATCGCGAGCTTGAGGCGTTGTGCCTTGACCGCGACCTGTCGCACTTCAAACAACACATTGGTCTGAAGTTCGCGGAGACCGTTTACTTCGGCCTGTGGTTCACGCCCTTGCGCGAATCGCTGCAGGCCTTTGTGGAAAGCACGCAGCGTGATGTCAACGGCAAAGTGACACTTGATCTGTACAAGGGCAACATCGATGTCACCGGCCGCATATCTCCGACATCGCTGTACCGGCCCGATATCGCCAGCTTCACCATGGGCGCGGGCTACCAGCAGAAGGATGCCGAGGGCTTCATTCGCATCCTTGGACTGCCGGCGCGCTCGCGTGCGCTGGTGCACGCGGAGACTCTGAAATGAAGATGTGGTCGGGCCGCTTCGGCCAGGCACAGAATCCGGACTTCGAGCGGTGGCAACGCTCGTTCCCATTCGACCGAGTATTGCTCCCTTACGAGGTGGCCGCGAGCCGAGCCCATGCTACCGCGCTTGCAGTGGCGGGCGTGCTGAACGAGCACGAGCTTGCTGCGACTCTATCGGCTCTGGATCAAATCGGGCGTGAAGGTATTCCCGAAGATAACGATCCCACTGTCGAAGATGTGCACCACTTTGTCGAGAAGCGGCTGGTCGAGTTGGCCGGTGAAGTTGGATACAAGCTGCACACCGGCCGCAGCCGCAACGAGCAGATTGCGACCGACTTACGGCTGTATGTGCGCGATCAGATCGATGCCATCTCGCAATTGTTGGTGGAGTTTGTGGGCGAATTCGTGAAGCAAGCCGAGGTCGCTGGCGAGAGCGCGATGCCGGCTTACACGCACCTGCAACGCGCGGAGCCGGTGCTGGTGGCGCATTGGCTGCTGGCCTATGTCGAGATGTTCCTGCGCGATCTGGACCGGCTGGCCGATTGTCGCAAGCGGATGAATGAATGTCCGCTGGGATCTGGGGCGGTGGCGGGAACAATTCTGCCGCTCGATCGCGAGACGATAGCGACCGACCTGCAATTCGATTCGCCGACGGCCAACAGCATGGACGCGACCAGCGACCGTGACTTTGCGATCGAGTTCGTGCAGGCGCTGTCGTTGGTGGCGTTACATCTGAGCCGCTGGGCCGAGGAACTGATCCTGTACTCGACCACGGAGTTTGGCTTTGTGAAGTTGCCGGAGCAGTTTTCCACCGGCAGCAGTGCCATGCCACAGAAGAAGAATCCGGACGCGCTGGAACTGATTCGCGGCAAAGCGGGAAGAGTGTTCGCCAACGTGAGCGAGCTATGGATAGCCGTCAAAGGATTACCGCAGTCCTACAACAAGGACCTGCAGGAAACGCAGCAGCCGGTGTTCGCTGCGGTTTCTCAAGTGTCGAACATGCTGCGCGTGGCGGCTGGATTCCTCGCAGCGGTTTCGTTCGACGCAGAACGGATGCAGCAAGCGGCGAGCAGCGGATTCATGAATGCTCTGGCGTTGGCGGCATACCTGGTACGGCGGGGAATCCCCTTCCGTCAGGCACATGAGAAGGTGGGGCAAGCCGTACGTCTTTGCCTGCAGAAGAGTTGCGAGTTAGAGCAACTGTCGAAGGAAGATTACGCGCAGTGTGGCATCGCCGCCGATGCCGAACTCTACCGCGCGTTGTCGCTGGATGAGGTCCTGGCGATACACGATGTTCCAGGTGGGACCGCGCCGTTGCGCGTTCGGGCGGCATTAGCAGTCATCAAGGAAAAGCTATCTATCTACGCGGGAGTCGCCCATGCAGGCACGTAGCGCAACTCTTCCCGATGCCATCAGCATCGAGCAACTCATTCAGGTCCACGTAGCCGATGGAACTCTACTGCCGCGCACGCTGGCGGAGATCTGCGAGAACATTCGCGACTTCGTCGTGGTTGAACACGATGGCGAAATCGTCGGCTGCGGTGCGCTCCATTTGTATGGCATGCACCTGGCTGAAATTCGGTCGATCACAGTGACGGGCAGAGCCAAGGGCAAAGGCGCCGGCCGGGTATTAGTCGATGCCCTGTTGATGGAGGCGAAGCGCCAGAGCGTGACTTGCATCTGTCTGTTCACGCGCATCCCTGACTTCTTCGGCCAAATGGGTTTCCAAATTGTGGCGAAAGAAGCTCTGCCCGACAAGATGCACAAAGACTGTCTGAAATGTCCGCGCCTGCATGCCTGCGACGAAACCGCGATGTACCTTGGGACCCTGCCGAAACACGCTCCCGGTGCGGTGTCGGCGCGACATGCCCCGGAGTTCGTACAGATTGCGTCTTCCTCGTTGTCATGAAGGTGCCTAACCGGAAGTGTGCGGGTTGGCCATTTTGTCGCGTTTTACCTCCCGCTTTATGAGCCATAGATTCCGAGCAATGACGGTGCTACGCTCTCTGCATGTCGAAGTGGTTGCTTATCCTCGGATTGGGCTTGGCCGCACTCTTCGTATTTGATCGTGCCGATGTTCTCACATTCATTTCGTCGGCGGTCCGGTTTCTGATCGACAACAAAGAAGCGGTGCTTGTTGCTCTTGCCGTTCTTGTGGCGTTGACGGTCGTCGGTCGCGCACCCCAGTTCCGGGGACGGTAGGCGGCTATTACAGCTCGCCCACAGCGCTATCGGAATCTGCGGAATCGCTGTGAGGACGTACGGGGAGCCAGGTCTAGATTTTCAGCCGACGATAAATTCATGGCGGAGAGGGAGGGATTCGAACCCCCGATACCCGTCAAGGTATGGCCGCTTTCGAGGCGGCTCGTTTCAACCACTCACGCACCTCTCCGCATCAACGGCAACGAATTGTAGGTCATTCAGCCGCGGTCTTTGACGGGCGACAAGACTAGAGCGGCGTTTCCAGTTTAGCAAATGGGCTGTGTTTTGGGAGTGTGACCCCGCGATGAAGCCAGCTATATCCGTTTCGCAGTGATCCCAGGTTAGCCCAACGGAGGGGCGAATCTGGGGGCTTCCAAGCTTAGATATTTGGATTGGCCACCCGCCCCTGTTGATAAAGATATTTCTGAAATCCCACGAATACCTTGCTTATCTCCTCAGGCTCGCCGAGATCGTTCGGCTCTGATCTCGGCTTCGTTCATGGAGTTCTCTCAACCGGGAATTATGGCAGGATGTGTCAGACAAGCCTGGGGCGCCCGGCGTCGTCACTGGCTTTTGACACTCTCGCAGCTTAGAATTCAGCGTTCCCCCCAAACTGTCACGCGAAGAGGTAACAAGTAGATGCCGCGAGGGAAAAAGGGCGGCGGAAAGCCGCCGAAACGCCCGATTGAGCGCTATGAGCACAGCGACAAGAAGCGCATCAACAACCCTCCGGTAGGGCTGGTGACGCCGGAGACCGATCCGGTTGCGCCGACACACAAGACCTACGACTACATCACACCTGTGCCATCGGTGAAACCCCGCCAGGAGCTGGATTACGATCCGCATCTTGATCCTCAGTTAGTGTGGGCGGGCAAGAAGGAGCACACATCTTTTGAGGTGCACACCGTCTCCCTGCACGTTCACGAACGCATCGAGCCCCACACCATCATCGAAGCAGTGCGCAAGCATAACGGCAGCGGCACGCCGGAGCAGCCGTCGCTCTTCGAAAGCCGCGAGGAAAACCCTCCGCTGCGCGAGGCTATTGACTTCTATCGCTATCCCCATGGGTGGTCGAATCGCTTAATCGCAGGCGATTCTCTGCTGGTGATGAACTCGCTGCTGGAGAAGGAGGGCATGGCGGGCCAGGTACAGATGGTGTACATCGATCCGCCTTATGGGATTAAGTACGGCTCCAATTTCCAGCCTTTTGTGAACAAGCGAGACGTGAAAGATGGCAAGAGACGAAGACCTGACACAAGAGCCAGAAATGATCCGGGCATTCCGGGACACATGGGAGTTGGGAATTCATTCATACCTGACCTATCTGCGTGATCGCTTTCTTGCTGGCTCGTGACTTACTGCATCGAGTCTGGATCCTGCTTTGTGCAGATATCGGCGACGCAGAATCTTCATCATGTACGAGAACTGTATGGATGAGGTGTTTGGAGCCGAGAATTTCGTCACGATTGATCCATTACACAACCGCGGGTGCGTTGTACTAGCACTACGCTGAGCAGAGCAGGCAGACTATCTTGCTCTGGTATGCGAAAGACCAAAACAAATGAAGTACCGCCAACTGTTTCAGACCAAGAAATCGCCGATAGGAGAGGCTGATTCCAAATATGATCAACTCGAATTGCCCGACGGGAAAAGACGAGGCGCTGACGCTAGCGGAGAAAGCTGGAGAACAGCCATTGCCAGAACGGGCTCGCGTGTTTCGGCTCATGACACTCTGACTTCGGCAGGATTTACGGGAGAAGACGACCGTCGACATACGAATTTCGAGGGCAAGCGATACCACCCTGGTCCTGCAAACAATTGGAAAGCATCAGTTCCCGAAGGCATGGACCGCCTGTCATGCGCTAGACGAATCGCCTGTCACATCCAAAGGGAAGCTGGTCTATGTCTAGATACTTCGATGATTTCCCGTCATGGCTCTTACCAGTATGTGGTCGGACATCGGCGGAACGGTTCAGAGCCGCACCGATCCAAAAACTTATGTCGTGCAGACGGGGACGTCGGTGATTGAGCGTTGCCTTCTGATGACTACCGATCCTGGCGATCTCGGTATCGACCCCACATGTGGCTCTGGCACTACCGCTTACGTTGCCGAGCAGTGGGGACGCCGCTGGATCACCTGCGATACATCGCGGGTTGCTATCACGCTGGCGAAGCAGCGCCTGATGGCTGCCAATGTTCGATTACTACGAACTCGCACATCCTGAAGAAGGTATTGGCAGCGGTTTTCGCTATAAGACTGTTCCACACATTACGCTGAAGTCCATCGCCAACAATCCCGAGATTCGCGAGGGCATGACTCGCGGAGCAGATCGACTTTGCTATCGCCCGATACGCCGAGCAGGAAACGCTCTATGACCAGCCTTACGTTGACAGGAGCCGTGTGCGAGTCAGCGGGCCATTCACGATGGAAGCGGTTCCTGCCCCGACGGTAAGGTCGCTGGATGACATTGAAGTAGGGGTGCCTGCAAGCGCAGCAACCGGCCACCCCTCTTATGAATTGTCATCACGAGGAGGCCTCCAGGCCGACGAGGGATCTGCTTTTCGCGCGAACGACGCACCTGTCCTTAGTGACGAGCAGCAGATGCCTCGCTTCGCTCGTGATGACAATTTTGATGGTTCTGGCATCACTGCTTCCCATCAGCAGCAGTCGCTAGCCGACTTTCGCCATGCGGCTACGCCACTGCTGGATGCTTCGATCGCTCGCTCCGGCCCCACGCTCAGGCACACCGAGTGGCGCGACGAGTTGCTCAAGACCGGCCTTCGAGGGAAGGGCGGCCACCACATTGACTTCTCCCGCGTTGAGCCGCTGGCCGGGACGCGCTGGCTGCACGCCGATGCCGAAACCAAGGGCAAAGTGCCGGAACGCGTGGTCATTTCCTTTGGTCCCGAGCACAGCCTGCTGGATAAGCGGCAGGTTGAAGATGCGTGGCAGGAAGCAAGGACGTTGATTCCGAGGCCCGCAATGATCGTCTTCGCGGCGTTTGAGTTCGATCCCGATGCGGCGAAAGATATTGACGGGCTGACCAAGGAAAAGACCGGCATGACATTCCTGACAGCCCAAATGAATGCCGACCTCTTGACCGAAGATCTGAAGAAGAAGCGCGCCTCGAACCAAAGCTTCTGGCTGGTAGGACGTCCCGATGTGGATCTGCGCAAGATAACCAAGGGAGACCACAAAGGAAAATGGGAAGTCGAGGTGCAAGGATTCGATTATTACAACACTCGCACCGGCACCATCGATTCCGGCGATACGTCGCGGATCGCCATGTGGTTGTTCGACCCGGATTATGACGGCCGCAGTCTTTTCCCCCGACAGGTCTTCTTCCCCATGGCGGACGAAGATGGCGGGTGGGCGCGGCTGGCGCGAAACCTGAAGGCGGAGATCGATCCGGAACTGATCGAAGCCTATCGGGGCACGATCTCGTTGCCCTTTGAGCCCGGCCCGCACAAGCGGATAGCGGTTAAAGTGATTGACGATCGAGGAATCGAGAGTTTGAAAGTGGTGGACGTGAAATAGGAATTGTCATCACGAGTGGGCGTCAGCCCGCGAGGGATCTGCTTTTTGTATGGAAGGCAGAAAAGCAGATGCCTCGCTTCGCTCGTCATGACAATTCCGACTCTCGGGTCGCCGACGTGGAGAATGCGTCATGACGCGTGAATGGCACTTCTGGGCGTACATCGTGGCCAGCAAATCGCGACGCATTTACACCGGCATGACGAACGACATTGGTCGCCGAATCCGGGAGCATAAGGCGGGCGAGATCGAAGGCTTCACGCAGCGGTACAAAATTAATCGGCTCGTTTACTACGAGCGGTTTCGCTACGTGGGTAATGCCATTAACAGGGAGAAGCAAATTAAAGGCTTGGACCGCGCAAAACGAGTGGCTCTAATCGAAAGCATGAATCCAACCTGGGAAGACTTGTCGCTGGAATGGGGAAAGCCGATTGAACTTCTGCATCCCTCCGAGGGGGAGGAAAAGCAGATCCCTCGCGGGCCAAAGCCCGCTCGTGATGACAATTCCAACATTTGAGTGTTAAGCGAATGAGCGCAGAGAGCCAATCCGGCACCAGCACCATCGACCAGCTCATCATCACCTCTCCTTACGAAGAACCGATTGAACATTGGAAGTATGACCGCGAAACGCGGCGGTTCACGCGGGAGCCGGGTCGCCGTCCGGCGGGATATGTAAGGGCTTCAGAAGCGTCGAAGTCCTTCGACGATCCCGGCGAGTTCGTAGAGTTGCCGCTGGTGAACCAGATTCGTCCGCGAGTGAGGGCGTGGCGGGAAGCCGATTATCCGGGTACAACCGGCATTACCAAGCGGCTGCTTAAGCATTGGCGCGATTTGGAGCAACGGGACAGCAGCCGGCGGTTCTTCTTTTGCCAACTGGAGGCGATTGAGACTCTGATGTGGCTCACCGAGGCCCCAGAGTCAGAGCGCGTGGGAATCAAGATTCCGCGCGATGGTGGCGACTTCACACGGCTGTGCGCCAAGATGGCGACTGGCTCGGGGAAGACCATCCTGATGGCCATGCTGATCGCCTGGCAGGTGATTAACAAAGCTACCTATCCGCAGGACAAGCGGTTTTCCAAAAACATTCTGGTCATCGCTCCCGGTCTCACGGTCAAGAAACCGGCTGGAGGTACTGGTTCCGGGAAGCGCGGGCAATTACTTCACCGAATTCCAGATCATCCCTCCGGGCCTGGAAGACAAGCTGCGTCAGGGGCAGACTTGCCGAGTGCTGGTGCGTAACTGGCACAAGCTGGACTGGGAGAGCTGAAGAGCAGCTCAGCAAGCGGCGCAGCGTGGACAAGCGGGGAGCGCTGAGCGACGAGGCTTACGTCCGGGAAGTGCTGGGCGAGATGCAAGCCGCGGAAAACCTGCTGGTCATCAATGACGAGGCCCATCACGCCTGGCGGGTGCCACCGAAGGTGAAGATTGCGGGAATTTCCAAAGACGAATTGAAGGAAGCCACCAAGTGGGTGGGCGGGCTGGATCGCATTCACCGCGCACGCGCGATTTTGATGTGCTACGACCTGACAGCGACTCCGTTCGCTCCTACGGGGCGCAAGAGCGGTGAGGAGACGCTCTTTGGGTGGATTGTGAGCGACTTCGGCCTAAATGACGCCATTGAATCGGGGCTGGTGAAAACTCCGCGGGTGGTGGTGCGGGACGATGGCGAACTGAACAGCAAATACAAATCGAAGTTCTACCACATTTATACCGACCCGGAGGTAAAGCCGGACCTGAACCGCAAAGTGGAGCCGCATACTCCGCTGCCCGACTTGGTCGGCAAAGGATATTACTTCCTCGGCAAGGATTGGCTGGAAACGGCGAAAGCTTGGAAAGAAGCGAAGGTTATAACACCGCCGGTGATGATTACCGTGGCGAACATAACCCACACAGCCGCCCGAGTGCAGTATGCCTTCGCCCACAAAAGGATACGCATCGAAGAGCTATGCGATCCAGCGAAGATCCTGCACATTGATTCGAAAGTACTGGACGAGGCCGAGGCGCAAGACGAGCCTGTCGAACTGAAGGAGGGCGCAGAAACGAGCGACGAAGCAGCCGCCGAGAGCGAAGAAGGAAACGGCGGCCCGCGCAAGAAACTGACGAAGGCAGATCGCGCCCAACTGCTGCGCCAAACGGTATACACAATTGGCCGCGAAGGCGAACCGGGTGAGCAGATCGAAAACGTGATCTCCGTGGGGATGCTCTCGGAAGGCTGGGACGCGAAGACAGTGACTCACATTATGGGATTGCGGGCGTTTACTTCGCAGCTTTTGTGCGAGCAGGTGGTAGGGCGCGGACTGCGTAGAACGTCGTACGAGGTCGATCCCAAGACCGGGCTGTTTCAGCCGGAATACGTCAACATATTTGGCGTGCCGTTCACGTTCCTTCCCCATGAGGGTAGCGCCGATGCTCCACCTCCGCCGCCGGCGACAGGTAAGACCAGAATTGAGCCAATGCCCGAGCGGCGCGCGCAATATGAGCTCTCGTGGCCAAATGTGATTCGGATTGACCACGAATATCGGCCGCAGTTGACGCTGGATACTAGCAAAGTGAAACGCCTAGTGCTGGACGCCTACCAGACGCCCATGATCGCAGAGCTGGCGCCAATGATCGACGGGAAGCCAGACTTCACTAAGTTGAAGGAAATTCATCTGGAAGAGCTCGCGCGGCGGTTCCGAATGCAGCGGATCGTCTTTGAAACTGCGAGCGAGGTTTACGAGCAGATGGCTCCCACCTGGAAAGGCAGCCGGGACTACCTTCTGGCTCAACTCGTACGCCTGGTCGAGCGTTACATCGAGAGCGGAAGGGTGGTGGTCGATCCTCCCCTGTTCAATGAGGATGACAAACGGAGAAGGATCGTCATCACCCTGAACATGACGAAAGTTGTGCAGCACATTTGGGAGGCGATCCGCTGGGAAAACGCTCTGACGCTGGAACCCGTGTTCGACACGGAGCGGCCGATCCGGTCCACTGGCGACATGCTGCCTTGGTACACCGGTAAGGCATGCGAGCACACCAAGCGCTCACACATCAATATGTGCGTTTATGACAGCCGGTGGGAAGCGAATGAGGCCCTTGAACTGGATCGCAACGCGAACGTGCGCGCTTGGGTGAAGAATGACCACATTGGATTCGAGATTACCTACTCCTTCAAAGGCGTGATTCACAAATTCAGGCCGGATTATCTGGTGCGGCTGACGAAGGGCAGAATGCTGATCCTAGAAGTAAAAGGCCAGGACGATCAGCAACAACAAACCAAGCGGGAGTTCCTCTCGGAATGGGTCAGAGCGGTGAACGGGCACGGTGGGTTCGGCGAATGGACGGCAGACGTTTCACGGCATCCTAAGGACGTGTTGGAAATTCTGGAGAGACACAATAAATAGGCTCACCGCCTTACGGGCTGGATGGGAGGCTGTGCCGTCACAACGGGACTCGGATTGTTTTATGAACTTAACGGCACACCTAAAGGTGGGCCTCTTCAAAGCGCCTCCCCAAGATGACAACTCCTAGGCGCTGTATCCGCAGATGCTAGGGCTGCGAGGTTTCTTCCAAGACGACGATGGCCGGGTCGGCAGGGAAGAGGTAGGTCGAGAGGAGGCGCTTCATCTCGCGGATCACGTGGTCGCGAGCCTCGCGCGTGGGCTGCTCGTAAGCGTAGGCGATGAGGCGCTCGCCGGCTTCGCTGACGATGCGTAACATCAGGTCAAGCTCGGGCGTGTTGGGAATGCCCAGCCGCTCCAGCATGAAATTCTTCAGCAGCGCGGGGAGTCCCACATTGGGGGATGCCTCGCGCTCTTTGGTCGCGGCGCTGATGTAGCGGCCAAACGAGATGGTGCGGAAGTCGGGATGCGCGTCCAGATAAATAATGTAGGCGTCGACGACGCTGTCGAGGATGCTGGCCGGGTCGAAGGTCTCAAGGTTGGCGAACTCGCGCTCGATCGTCTGCATGACCGTGGTTTCGAGCGACGCGCGGAATTGCTCGATGTGACCCACGGCGATGGCGTCGATGATGGTCTGTTTGTCGGGGAAGAAACGATACAGCGCGCCGATCGAGAGGCCAGCTTCCGTGGCGATGCGCGTGGTGGTCACGTCGTCGAGCGGCATCTGAGTGAGCAGGGAGCTGGCGGCGTCAAGCACGCGCTGGACTGTTTGCTGGCTGCGGGACTGGAGCGGAAGCCGACGAGCCGGGGCGGAGCGTTCGCGCACTATTGGAGGTGCATCCACTGAAGGTGCATCAACTGGAGATGCATCAAATTGATTCTTAAGGGGCATCGTAGTTTAGGGGCATCCTACTTTAGGGGCATCCTACTTTAGGGGCATCCTAACTTTGTGCCGAGGTTTGTACCGAGCTGGGCTTCAATCATGTATTGACATAATCTCACAATTGCTCTAAAAAGAGAAAGAGAGCTCGCATTCTTGTTCTGTGCGAGGCTTGGGCAAAATAGAGGTCCTTCGAGTTCTCGCTTCGCTCGTAGGTCAGGATGACAGCAGAAATCTCACGTATTCCCACGTGTTCCGAAGAGCGAAAAGCGGGAAGCGAAAAGCGATTCATTGACGGCTGATAGCTGACGCCTGAAAGCTCACGGCTGATAGCCGACAGCTTTTTCTACGAGGTTCTACCGCATGGGTGTTCCAGTTTCGCAGATGTGGACGGTCGCCACCTACGTCCTCAAGCAAAAGCTCCATGGCCGCAAGCGCTATCCGCTGGTGCTGATGCTCGAGCCGCTCTTCCGCTGCAACCTCGCTTGCGCCGGATGCGGCAAGATCCAGTATCCCGCGCACGTGCTCAAGACGAACCTCTCGCCCGAGGAATGTTTCCGCGCGGTCGACGAGTGTGGCGCCCCGATGGTCTCCATCCCCGGCGGCGAGCCGCTGATGCACCCGCAGATCGCCGAGATCGTCGACGGCCTGGTCGCGCGCAAGAAGTACATCTACCTGTGCACCAATGCGCTGCTGCTCAAAGAGAAGATTGACCTGTTCAAGCCCAGCAAGTATCTGACCTTCTCGGTGCACGTGGACGGCGAGCGTGAGCATCACGACTTTTCCGTCTGCCGCGAAGGCGGATTCGACATTGCCATCGACGGCATGAAGGTAGCCTTGCAGCGCGGCTTCCGCGTCACCACCAACACCACGCTCTTCGATGGCGCCGATCCCAATAGCGTCCGCGCGTTCTTCGACGAGATGATGGACCTTGGCGTCGAGGGCATGATGCTATCGCCCGGCTACTCGTACGACAAAGCTCCCGATCAGAAGCACTTCCTGGGACGCGCACGCACGCGCCGACTGTTTCGCGCGATGTTGTCGAATCGCAAGGCCAAGTGGGTGTTCAACCAGTCGCCCCTGTTTCTGGAATTTCTGATGGGCAAGCGCGACTATCCGTGTACGCCGTGGGGCATGCCGACCTTCAATATGTTTGGCTGGCAGAAGCCCTGTTACCTGCTGCAGGACGGCTACGCCGACACCTTCGAAGAGTTGATGCGCGAGACCGAGTGGCAAAAGTACGGCACTGAGTCGGGCAATCCGCAGTGCGCCAATTGCATGGTGCACAGCGGATATGAAGCGTCGGCGGTGCACGATACGTTCGGCTCGCTGCGCGGGTTTCTGGGGACCGTGCGTGCGACGTTCTCCAGCAAATATAAAGATGACGAGGCGCTGGCGATGCTGAAGGAGACGACCCGCCCGGTGCACGCCTATGATCCGCTGGTGCAGATTGGAAATGTGAATTCCTGAAATAACGGCGGCTCACCACAGAGGCACAGAGACACAGAGGAAATTGAGTTGTTGATGTCGAACCGATTGCTTAATAAAGCTGTGTTCTCTACAGGCCTGCAGAATGAATTGAATTGGTTTTCTCTGTGCCTCGGTGTCTCTGTGGTGAAAATGAACTTTGGCGAATCGCGAAGAGCGAAAGGCGAATAGCGAACTCATGAGCGAGCCACAACGTAACCTGACCGTCGATTCCCTCGAAGTTGTCGACGGACGCGACCACGAAAAGATCGAAGGCTGGATTCCCGAGCTAGCCACTGAAGCCGAGTTGCGCGACGCGCTGGAAAAAGCCTTCGACTATCGCGGCGACGTGACCATCACCCGCAAAGACGGCACACGCGTGGAAGGATACATCTTCGATCGGCGCAATGGCGCGACGCTCGCCGAATCTGTCGTCCGCCTGATTCCGCAGAATTCCTCGCAGAAGGTTTCAATCCCTTATTCCGACATCGCCGCCCTGGCGTTCAGCGGACGCGACACCGCCGCCGGAAAAAGCTGGGAAGCCTGGGTCCGCAAGTATTGGGAGAGGAAAGCCGCCGGCGAAAAGGGCATCGCGCTGGAGCCGGAGAATCTCGATTAGACCGAGCACTGCGCGCTGCGCCAAAAGCCATACGTCCGGTTGGCTCCGCTCTGGAATTGCAAATGCTCGAACCCCGAAGGGGTGAAGATAGGGTTAGCCAGGGACGGAGCGAAGCGCAGTCCTGGGTAAACTGGTTATATTGATCCCCGGGCCGGCTTCAGAGCGTGTGTGAGAACTCGTTGTGGGTTGCCACCGTGGAAGGAAGTGCAGAAAATCCAGCCCCGAAGGGGGCGAAAGGGCTTAGCCCAGCGCTTCAGCGCTGGGTAGGTGGGAAAAAGTAACGAATCCCTTCAGCGACGACACAGTTCTCACACACCGGCTTCAGCCGGCGACACAGGCCAGAGAAATTCCGGTTCTTAGCTGTCAGCTGACGAGGGGATTGCGAACGTTAAGCGCTGGGAAGCGGGAAAAGTCCCGGTCTGCAGTCCACAGCTCTGCGATTCCGTGCTCCAGGCAAAGCGCGGCCACCCTGGCATCGTGGACTTGCGGCCCGGAAACACGAGCCGATCGAAGCAGCGCTTGCAGCCGTCGCCAGTAATCCTCCGTTTCGCAGATGAGGACCAGGCTCGGTGATTCCAGCCACGCTTGCACCTGGTCGAGCGCGGTTGCCAGTGGTGTGGGTGGGGCATAGATGCGGTGGTGAGTCACGATCGCCAGGAACTCGTGAATGCACGGCCAGGGTATCGCCCAAGGGTTGCGCCCCTCCGCCAGGTCCATAACGCAGGCGTAGGCTGACTCGTGCCAGGCAGAGTCTTGGCGGTGAGCGTACACCAGGACGTTGCTGTCAACGGCGATCATACTGGATTATTCAAGGTTTGCAGCGCGCGGCTTCACTGGGCGGCATCATGCGCCGCGGCCCTCGTAGCTTAGCTCGCGAATGCGTTCCCATGAGGCCCCGGCGACCGGACGTTGCAACCCCTTACCCTTGAAAGTCACTTTGCGGAGGCGGAACTCTTCCCGCTCTCTACGCTCGGCAAGAGTGTGGCGCAAGCCTTGTTCCACCAGGGCCTTCAGAGTCGTATTCTCCCGCTGCGCCAATCGGCGGGCTTCCTGCAAGAGGCTGTCAGGAATCTGGACGGTCGTCTTCATATGGCTAGCCATATCACTAGGTACGGCATGCTGTCAATGTACGAAGCTGACGTACAGTGGTGAAATAGTGTCTATGAGCGAACCGCAGCACAATCTGACCGTTGACCATCTTGAAGTTGTCGATGGTCGTGAGCGCAACGAAATCGAAGGCTGGATTCCCGAGCTGGCCACCGAAGCCGAACTGCGCGATGCGCTGGAGAAGGCTTTCGACTATCGCGGCGACGTGACCATCACCCGCAAAAACGGCACGCGCGTGGAGGGATACATCTTCGACCGGCGCAATGGCGCGACGCTCGCCGAATCTGTCGTCCGCCTGATTCCGCAGAATTCCTCGCAGAAGGTTTCCATCCCTTATTCCGACATTGCCGCCCTGGCGTTCAGCGGCCGCGACACCGCCGCCGGCAAAAGCTGGGAAGCCTGGGTCCGCAAATATTGGGAGCGGAAGGCCGCCGGCGAGAAGGGAATCGCCCTGGAGCCGGAGAAGCTGGAGTAGACCCTGACTTGGTCATTGCCGGGTGGGGCACCCAGCGTAAGATGATATGTTGAATCGCCGAAGTCGCATCACCCAATATGCTCACAATTCGACAAATCCTCGATAACGTGTTGAAGGGAACGATTCGTATACCTGCCTTTCAGCGTGGGTTTGTGTGGGATGCCGACTCCGTCGCTTACTTCATGGATAGTCTCTACAAGGGATTTCCGGTCGGCTCGCTGCTGTTCTGGCGTTCTAAGTTTCAGCTGAAGATAGAAAAACAGTTGGGCCCCTTTCTGCTGCCTGATCGCGATCCGGATTACCCAATCGACTATGTGCTCGACGGTCAGCAACGGATCACTTCCATTTTTGGTGTCTTCCAAACCGAGTTGGACGCTACCGAACCCCAAGACTGGACCCGCGTTTATTTTGATTACCAGGCTGGCGCTGATGCCCAAGAATCGCAGTTTTCTGTACTAGCGACCGAGGAGGTGGATCCGAAACGCCACTTTCCCTTGAACGTCCTGTTCGACACTGTTGCTTACCGAAAAGCAACAGAGACTTTAGATGAGGAGACTGTCAAGACGATTGACAAGCTCCAAGAACGGTTCAAGGAAGTGACGCTGCCGATCCAGACATTTTCAACCGATGACCGAAAAACGGTAGCAATCGTTTTTGAGAGGGTAAATCGCAAGGGCGTCCCGCTTGACACCCTGCAACTGCTATCGGCGTGGACTTGGAGCGACGAGTTCGATTTGCAGCAGAAATTCGAAGAGCTTGCTTCCGAGCTCAGGCCTTTTCGGTTTGACGAACTGGGTGCCGATACGAATCTCCTGCTTCGCTGCTGTGCCGCGGTGATGGCGCACGACGCGAGTCCGGATACGTTAGTGAATTTGAATGGTGCGGAGGTTCGGGAGCGCTTTGACGAGGTAGTAAATGGTATCAAGGGTGCGATTGATTTTCTCCGAGCCAACCTCGGCGTACAGTCTTGGAGAATTTCCGTTTCAAACTCTTCAACCCGTTATCAGTTTTTTTTGCGGTACCGGGAACCGAACTGGCCCGGTATAGCGATGAACAGCGGCAAAAACTTGTACGATGGTTTTGGCGGACGTGCCTCAGTCGGCGGTACAGCAGCGGCGTTCTTCGAAACCTTAAGACAGATATC
The DNA here is from genome assembly GCA_963721155.1 of uncultured Acidobacteriaceae bacterium. GTDB lineage: Bacteria > Acidobacteriota > Terriglobia > Terriglobales > Acidobacteriaceae > Bog-257. The sequence goes on from CAVRID010000019.1 coordinate 126,369, forward strand.
GATGAGATAAGCAAGCTCAGAGCCGAGGCTCCCTCGAAGCTTGACGACATTAGCGTTTCTCTAGAGTCGAGCTTTTTCTTGGAGAACGCGTTTAGGATTGATTCGGTAAATACAAAAACGTTTGTGCTCATGCTCGCAAACGAAGGCCCGCTAGGGTTTGTCTCAGGGGCACCGGTCACTCTCGCTGACGTTTTGAAGGATGCAAATCGGAACGAATTTCATCACATGCATCCGCGCAGCTGTCTGAAGCAACAGGAGTATAAGGGCTCATATGGCAATGCGCTTGCTAATTTTGCATTTCTGTCGAAAGCAGACAATATTCACTTGGGGGGAGACTGTCCAAGCGTCTATCGGAAAAAGATGCCAGCCGACCCTATCTTCACTCAAATTCTTGAGCACGCGCTTTGTCCCGTATCGTTGTTCGAGGATGATTTCGACCAATTTATCAAAGAACGGACTGAACTGCTCACCGCGAGGGCGAAGGAATTGATCGCCTGACCAACCTACCCAGCCGGGGGCAGCGATCCCGTGCTGCGACTGCGAGCACAATATCCAAGTGATCGATGGCGGACTTCCCGAGTCTCGAAAGGCGCGAGACCCGGGGGCATCTATCCTCCGAAATTTGGGTACTATCTAAACGGGCCTTCCGAAATTTTGCCTGCTCGTACGAAAAAGCGTACGCTAGAAGAACATGAACACCATGAATGCCAGTGAGGCCCGCGAGAAGCTGTACCGGCTCCTCGATGAAACTGCGGCCGCCCACGAGCCGGTGCTGATCACCGGCCCGCGCTCCAATGGCGTACTTCTTGGCGAAGAAGATTGGAACGCCATCCAAGAGACGCTTTACCTTCTGTCGGTCCCAGGCATGCGTGAATCCATCCGGAAAGGACTGGCAACGCCGGTGGATAAGTGCGAGAAAAAAGCAGGCTGGTGAAGCCTTGGCAGGTTGTGTATCACCAAACAAGCCCAGAAGGATGCTCGCCGGCTTGCCTCCGCTGGTCTTCGACCGAAGGCCGAACAACTTCTTGCGCTGTTAGCAGCCGATCGGTTCCAGAGGCCGCCGCCATTTGAGAAGCTTCTAGGCGACCTGAGTGGCGCATATTCCCGCCGCATCAACATTCAGCATAGGCTGGTCTATCAGGTTCTCGAAGAAGAGCATATCGACAAGGTACTTCGGTTGTGGACCCACTACGAATGATCGGAGCGGTTGGCCCATGTCTCCCGCACATGGATTTCGGCCGCGAATCAGGTATTTGCGGGTGGGTATCATGACTGGGGAAAAGTTGTCGGCTTTCTAAGCTTCAGCTCTTGCACGCTCCAATCGTTCACCCGAACCAGTCCTGGCCCCTGGTAAGCATAGGCGCGGAAGTTGCTCCAACACCACATTTCTGGCGCCTCCACCAGACCACGCTTCACCGAGACGTTAAAGTTCGCGGAGCTCTAGCAATCGGAGCTAGCGAGGACCTGATGCACCCGGCAGTCCCAAAGCTTTCATAATCACTTCTTTCATCAATGGCAAGTCGTCCTTTGCGGCATTCCAGATCAGCTCATCGTCGATACGATGGTAAGCATGCCGCAGGATATTACCCATGCCCCGAAAGCCTTTCCAGTCCGGACCGGGCGCTACGCTATCGGCTTCATCCCCTAACCTCACGGCAGCTTCGGCGATGACCTGCATCTGCCGTTCGACAGCGAACTTTGTTCGGAGGTCTGCCTTGTACCCTTCGAAGTTCATGCCCGTCAGAAAAACTTCAATGTTGGTGATGGCTTCGAGAATGTCCTGCAGGTGAGTCGGATTGTCCCTAAAAGGCAAGAATCGCCTCACTCAAGGCCTTTGATCGAATTGGCTCTCGCATCCAGTCAGCCGAGGAAAGATCCACTTGGGTGCCCAGCAATTCAGACAGTCGGCTCTGAATCCGTCCGACTCTAACCAATGAGAGGCGCTTGGATTTGTCAAATTCAGCGAGCAGATCAACATCCGAATGTTGGGCGCCTTCGTTCCGCGCCAGCGAGCCAAACAATCGAAGATGCACAACGCCAGCCTCTCTTAGCTCGCTTTCGTGCTGACGCAGAGTCTTGAGTACGTGAGACCTGTCCATCAAGCGTATCCTGCCCCAAAAGACCCGATTAATCAAGCAAACCCTTCATGTCTTGACCCGCCGGCTAAGTGCAGCTTGATACGGATCATCGACGAATCCGGAGAGGACTACCTCTATCCGGCAGATTACTTCATCGCGCTCCGCCTGCCGACGAACGTGAAGCTCGCGTTGTCGAACGCATCTTGAAGGCATTGCTTCGTGCTGCGATTGCGAGCACACTAGGCAAGTAATCGATGATGGACTTCCCGGTCTAGAAAAGCGCTAGACCCGGGGCACCCAACTTAACTCTGGTCATGTCCAACCAAGCTTTCATAGATTCCCTGGTGAATGCGTCAAGCGCGGCGAATCGCCGCAAGCCCGCCCAGGACCGCAGCCTTCGCACCGTTGCACACATTCTCGACGCGGCTTGCTCGCTGCTCAGCCAGATACCGTTCGAGGAGGTTACGACTACGCGCATCGCCGCCGAACCCGGGCTCTCGGTCGGCGCTGTTTACCGCTTCTTCCCTGACAGTGAGTCGATTATCCACGCCATTGCCGTCCGCCACGTCCTTCAAGTTCGCGATCAGGTGGATAAGGACGTCATACTGCCTCTGTTGAAGCAACTCCAGAACCTGGAAAATTTCGATCCCTCGGTCGTGCTCGATCGCATGGTCGATGCCTACGTCCTCTATCTCGACGCCCATCCCGACTTCCGCACTATCTCTTTCGGGCGCCACATCAGCGCCGCCATCAAGGCGCGCGGTGGCTTGCCCCACACCGGTCTTCCCGCCATGCTCAGTACCTTCATTATCGAGCGCCTGCGCTTTCCTTACACCCCCGAGCTCAAGCTCATGCTGAGCGTGGTTAGCGAAGGTGGCGAGCGCCTCATTGCTTACGCCTACGAGCAGCCCACCCGGGAGGAGCGTGATCTTGTCATCGTCGAGACGAAGAAGATGCTGGCGGGATACTTGTTCCCCGGCAAGTGAGTTTCGGTACACGGTGCGGGTGCCACACACAAGCCGGTTTTGCTTGTGTGGGTGTTTGTCTCCGTGGTGAACCTCACGCAAACCGCAGCGGCGAGAACGGTGCGAGATCGAAATCCGGCTTGTCGACCAGCTCAGCAGCTGAGTCATCACGTGAGCGGTGATCGGGGCCAGCAATATCCCATCGCGATAATGTCCGGTCGCCGCGAGATATCCTGGCAGCGACGTTGGCCCAAGGATTGGAAGATCGTCGGGCGAGCCCGGCCGCAGCCCGGCCCACACTTCATGAATGCGCATCTCGCCGACCGCGGGCGCGACATTTGCGGCGGCCTGATGCAGTCGCTGCACCGTGTCGGGATCGACGCGCTTGTCGAAGCCAGCTTCTTCCACGGTCGCGCCCAGCACGATGCGTCCGTCGCTGCGCGGAATGATGTACACCTCGGGCGTGCGGATAACGTGCTGAATCAGCGGCCCTGGGCGATGCGGCCCCGGTACCGGCACCACGCACACCATCTGTCCTTTCACGGGACGAGTGGGCATGCCTAAGGGTTTGATCATCGACGCCCAGGCTCCTGCGCAGTTCACAACCGCATCGCCCGCGTAGAAAGACTTCGCAGTGCGCACACCGGCGGCGCGGCCCGCCAACACAGCCACCTCGTTGACGGGCGAGCCGGTAACGAAATCCACGCCAGAATGTCGCAGGGTCTTCTCCAACGCGCTGGCCAGCTTTCGAGGATCGACGCTGCTTTCGGGAAGAAAGAAAGTTCGTCCGCGCAGAGTAACAAGCGGCTCGATGCGGGCGAGCTCGTCATCGGTTAGGGCACGAGCCGCATCACAGGTTGGCGACTCACCCTCTTCGAAGAATGCTATGGTGCCGGCGTTGCGCAGGTCGGGCGACTCGAACGACGCCTCGCGCAGTTCGCGAACGAACTCTGGATACATGCGAGCACTGGCGGCGATCAGCGAAGCCAACGCGGGCGGGTTGTGAGGATCGCAGTGCGCGATCATGCCTCCAGCGGCGTGGGTCGCCTCGCGCGCCGGCTCGCTCTTCTCCACAATCAATACGCTGGCGCCGTCGCGCCGCAAGCGCCACGCCAGCGACAGTCCAATGACGCCTCCGCCAATGATTACCACGTCCCAAGTCTTCACCCTTCGATTGTAGTGGAGCGGATCGGTCGAACTGGATTCGACCTGCTGCCCAAAGCCTCACTGATGCGTCTACAAGATGCTGATTGACAGGGCAATCTGCCTCCCCGAGAATTGGCAATAGCAGAAAGGACTTATTGATGCAGTTTGACAGTGTGACTAATCCTCCCGAAGAACGCCCAGCTCCTCCTCCCTCTCCATCTCGCGGGGGCGAAATTCTCAAGTACGTTCTCCTCGGAGTTGGGATTGTTTATGTGATCGCGTCTTTGTACCTCATCTATGACCTGAGGACGCGTTTGACGGCGATGGAACAAAGGCAGCAACTCGTGGAAACCGCGCAAGTCGAACTGGGCAATCGCATTCACGCGACATCGTCCGAGTTCAAACAGGCGCTGAGTTCGGAAGTCGGCATGACCAAGCAGGAGCTTGCCAAGCGCGCCGCCGAACTGGATCGCCAGCAAAAAGCCGCAGCCGCCAAGCTCAGCGCCGAACAGAGCCAGCAGGGACAGCAAATCGCCGCCGTCAGCGGCGAAGTCAGCGGCGTTAAGACCGAAGTTGGCACAGCCAAGACTGACATCCAGAAGACGCAGACCGACTTAGCCGCCACCAATGCCAAGCTGGAGCGCGCCATTGGCGACCTCGGCGTGCAGAGCGGGCTGATTGCTCATACCTCTTCTGAGCTCGAAATTCTGAAGCGCAAGGGGGACCGCAATTACTATGACTTCACGCTGCAGAAGGGAGCGCGCACTCCGGTCTCGACCATCAGTCTGCAATTGAAGAAGGTGGATCCCAAGAAGAGCAAGTTCACTCTGAACGTGATCGCCGACGATCGCACCATCGAAAAGAAGGACCGGACCGTTGGAGAGCCACTACAGTTCTACACCGGCCGCGACAAGATGCTCTACGAAGTAGTCGTTTTCACCGCCGCCAAGAACACGATCACCGGCTATCTCGCCACGCCCAAAACAGCACCCACGCCGGTGACGCCATAGCAGGCTGCGAAAAAGTCGATTAGTGCACGATTTGTGTCAGGGCATGACTTCAGTCAAGATTATCTCCTTGACACAAGGTACGAACTTTGCTAATCTGTCTCCACGATGCATTACGGCCTTGATTTCCGAGTCTTTTTACCCGCATTAAGCCGCTTGATATGCCGCTTCGCGTGCCTCAACACTTTCGGATGGAACACGGCTTGCGCTATGTCCTCGGTTGTCATTTCCGTAGCGTGTTTCTTTCGTACTAATTTCTTCTTTGGCATGGAGACTCTATGAGAAGCGCTGTTGACCTTCTGTCGGTTGTGAATCGGTACGGCACAGATGATGAGTGCCGCGCCTACTTGACGGAACTCCGCTGGCCGAAGGGTGTTGCTTGCCCCAAGTGCCAGTCGAAGAAAATCTCGCGCATTGTCGAGCGCAAACAGTTTGATTGCGATTCATGCCGCTATCAGTTCTCCGTTCTGTCGGGAACCATGTTCCATGACACGCACCTTGCACTTACTAAGTGGTTCTTTGCTACCTACCTCATCTGTGAATCGAAGAAGGGTATGAGCGCCTTGCAGCTCAAGCGAATGCTCCGCACAAGCTATGAAACCGCGTGGTATCTCTGCCATCGAATTCGGGCCGCAATGGTGGCCATCAACCCTCAGCCACTCGGCGGAATTGTGGAAGTGGACGAAACCTTTGTAGGCGGCAAACAGCGCGGACATCAACACAAAGTTGGTCATCCAGAGTGCAAGAAGCAGGTAGTCATTGGCATTCGGCAACGTGGTGGTGATCTCCGGTTTTTCCATGCTCAGGACGTAAAGAGCGGGACGCTGGCGAAGTACATCAAGGAAAACATCTCGCAGGACGTTGACGTGATTATGACGGATGAATTCGGCGGATACCCTTCGGCCATTGCCAAAGCCGGAGTGCTGGCGGAGCACAAGACCATCAAGCATAAGGCTGGTATCTACGTTGATGGCGACGTGTACACCAACACAGTTGAGTCCGCATTTTCGCTGCTCAAGCGAGGAATCATCGGAACTTGGCATCGTATTAGTGCAAAGCATCTGCAAGCCTATCTTGACGAAATGTGCTTCCGTTTTGACAACCGTAAGAACCCTTACCTATTTCGCGACACGCTTCTCAAGATGCTGGAAGCAGAGCATGTCGAATACAAACAGCTAGTTAAGGCTGCTTGATTTCCGGTCTATGCAAACACTGACCTTTCCACGGAGTGGATTGCCAGAGACTTTCGTAATTTGGAACTCCCGACCTACCGAGTCGATAATTGTCACCTTATAAGTTCGGTTGTTGTCCAGCTTATCTGGGTCAATTTCCTTAGCAATAAAGTGAACCCATCCGGTCAGTGGCATTAGACCCTCGACCTGCATGGGTAGTGCAGGGAACAACGGCTTAAGCGGCTCCTTGCTCCCTTCAAGTTGCCCTTTTCCCTCGCTAACTTCTAGGCAGTAGTTATAGGGATGATCCGAGAAGTCCCAGGCATAAAAGTCATTTTGCCGGACTAGCTGATGGATTTTTTCGTCTATCTCTACTGTATCCCAGCCATGGATACCCCTATGAGAACGCTCATAAAATTCTTCAACGTCATCGTTCGCACACCCCCGCGTCGCCGCGAGTATTGTGCGGCTACGGATTACCTTGTGTAAAGCCGATAATCTTGACTTCAGTCGTGCCGATAAGGCGTTTTATTTTTGTCATCATGAGCCGACTTTAGTCGGTGAGGGATCTGCTTTTAGGAGTTTTTCAGCACACTGATAAAACCTGCAAGAGGAACGTAATCCCGCGTTCCTTAAGGTTCGCTTCAGCTTCGAAGATCGTAGCGCCGTCGATCTGGCCGCAGCATCCAATGTATTGTCGATCTGGCCGCAGCATCCAATGTATTAGCGTCGCCCGAAACACCGCGCCATACTTCGGGTTTAAGTGGATGTAAGCGGGTTCGGCCCGCCTTGTAGTTGGCAGGAAGTTCGCCTCTGAAAGAGACCAGAAACGAGGTCGGAGGCGAGGGGGTTCGGAAATGAAACCACGACGGTTTGGATGGATACTCGCAATACTGTTGGTTATTGGGATTTCGACGAGTTTGGTATTGGCGCAGGAGCAGGTGGAGAACGCTCAGATTCCGGCCAATCCGTCGGTGCAGAACGATGCTCCGGACAACAATGCCCCGGGGCCGGACAATCCTCCCGGGCCGGACAACGCTTCCGGGCCGGACAACGCTCCCGGGCAGCAACAGCAGGATCCTCCGGGGCGAGTGGCGCGTGTGCAGTATATGTCGGGGGAAGTTTCCATGCAGCCGGGCGGCGTGAACGACTGGGTGGCTGCCAGCATGAATCGTCCACTGACCACGGCCGACCGGGTTTGGACCGATAAGAACTCCAAGGCCGAATTGAACGTGGGCGATGGTTTCATCCGCATGGACTCTGAGACCAGCCTGACCCTCAGCAATGTCGGCGACAATACGGTCCAGATGGAACTGGACCAGGGCGTGCTCGAAGTGACCGTCCGCCACTTGGAGAAGGGCCAGATTTACGAAGTTGACACCCCCAACCTCGCTTTCACGTTAATGAAGACCGGCGTCTATCGTTTTGACGTCAATCCCACGCAAGATCAGACGTGGGTCACCGTGCGCAGCGGATATGGCGAGGCCACCGGTCAAGGCGCGGCAGTTCGGGTCAACTCCGGGCAACAGGTTCGATTCAGCGGAGCCAATTCCTTGCAGCACGCAGTCTATGCGGCGCCTCCGCGTGATGGTTTTGAGGACTGGGCCCAGGTGCGCGACAAGCGACTGGCTGATTCTGTGTCGGCGCGCTATGTATCGCCGGGCGTGATTGGTTATCAGGACCTCGATGCGTACGGCGTGTGGCAGAACTCACCGCAGTACGGCTCGGTGTGGGTACCCACTTCGGTCCAGCCGGGTTGGGCGCCTTATCGCTACGGTCATTGGGCGTGGATCGCTCCTTGGGGATGGACCTGGGTCGATGACGCTCCCTGGGGATTTGCACCTTTCCACTATGGACGCTGGGTCGACTGGAACGGTGGGTGGGGCTGGGCTCCCGGACCTCTGGGATACTGGAATCCCTACTACGCTCCGGCGCTGGTGGGCTGGATCGGTGGAGGCGGCTTCGGGATTGGCTTCGGATGGGGAGGAGGCTGGGGCATTGGTGTCGGCTTTGGCTGGTTCCCGCTAGGCTGGGGCGAACCGTTCTTTCCTAACTACTGTGGCTATGGCTATCGGGGCGGATATGGCTATCGGGGCGGATATGGCTATCGCGGCGGATACGGATATCGCGGCGGTGTAAGCAATGCCTATCTGCGCAACGTCAACGTCACCAATACTCACATTTCGAATTTCAACAACATCGCCAACAACTATCGCAACAACAATCTTGGCGGGACCCACTACGCTTTCCGTAACACGGCGGGTGCGGTGACGGCCGCTCCAAAATCTGCGTTTACCTCGGGCGCCGCGATTAACCGGGTTGGCACGGTTGTTCCGAAGTCAGAACTTGGCAAGGGACAACTGGTCAGCGGGGCAAACGTGTCCCCGACGCGGCAGTCGGTGACGGCTGGGACGTCAGCGGCACGGGCTGTGCCTCCGGCTTCGGCGACGAACCGCAGCGTCGTGACCCACGCGACGCCTCCGGCAGGACCGGCTCGCTTTAGCGGAAATCAATCCGCCACAGCGAGAACGAACACCGCTCCGGCGGCTGGTTCTCGTGCTGCGCAAGGGAACCTGAACACGGCCCATGCTCCGCTTGCGGCGCCGAGCGCGAACACCGCGCACAACGTGCCCCGGCCGCCTTCGGCCGGCGGAACGGCCAACAATGGAGGGGCCAACAATCAGGTTGCGCGTGCCAGTGTTCCGTCGAATCCCGCGGCACACAACGTGCCTCGGCCTCCCGCGAGTAACGACAACTTCGCGCGCGGCGGCGCAAACAGTGCCAACAGCGTCAACAACCACGGAACCGTGAACAGCCACCCTGCTGGAGCGACGACGGCGCGTAACTCCTCAGTGCCACGGCCGCCCGCAAACTACAACTATCACGCGTCCAACGGAACGGCTCAGCAGTTCTCTCCAGCGCACCAGTCGGCTCCGTCACAACATGCAGCCCCGCAAAGCAATTCGCGCGGAGGTTCGCAAGGTAGCTCGAACGGCAGTCCACACGGCAACTCGGGCTCGGCGACTCGATCCTCTGGATCGGCGCCACGCCCGCCCTCTGGCTACAGCTACCATGCGGCACCGGCGTACTCGGCTTCCTCGTCGTACGCTGCGGGCCGGGTGGGCAGCAGCGCTTACTCTGGAGGTAGGGGAGGTTCGTACCCGTCGAGTTCGTATGGCTCTAACCGCAGCTACGGATCGACTCCGGCATATTCCAACCGGAGCTATGGATCGAGCCCGGCATATCCAACCGGAGCTATGGATCGAGCCCAACCTATACGAGTCGCAATTACGGCTCTGGCGGCTCCTACTCGGCACCGCACTACTCGGGCGGTTCCTCCGGTGGCGGGGGTTATCGTGGCGGTGGCGGTGGCGGTTATCGTGGCGGCGGCAGTTATGGCGGCGGCGGCGGTGGAGGAGGCCGCTCCGGCGGTGGCGGTGGAGGCGGACGTGGTGGAGGCGGTGGACATCGATAGTATCTTCTGAGCAGAGATCGCAGCTTGGGCGGCCCGCAATGGCCGCCCTTTTTTCCTTAGTGCGCGGTCTGATCTCTGTGCCGCACGCTAGCTTTGCCTGTGACGCGTGAACATCGGGCCAACCGGCCTGGCAGCTTATAATCGAAGGGTGAATGGTTCTACTGTGAAGAGTGTTAAGAAGATAGCCGAGGCCAATTTCCCCACGCGCTGGGGACAGTTCCGCATCCACGGCTTCGAAGGCGATTTTGAGAACCTGCTCGACAGCGTCTCTCCCGAAGAAGCTGACCGCCTGGCGCGTGAAGGCAAGGCAGAGCGTCGCAAAGAAGAAGCCATTGCCCTGGTGATGGGCGACGTCCACTCCACCCCGCCATTGGTGCGCATTCACTCGCAATGCCTCACTGGCGATGTCTTCCATTCCATGCGTTGCGACTGCCGCCAACAGCTGGAGCTGGCGCTCTCCATGATTGCCGATGCTGGTGCCGGCATCCTCATTTACGAGCAGCAGGAGGGGCGCGGCATTGGCCTGATGGCCAAGCTGCAAGCCTACGAACTGCAGGACAAAGGTCTCGATACCGTCGAGGCCAATGAAGAACTCGGCTATGACAACGATTACCGCCAGTACAAGCTACCGGCTGAAATCCTGCGCCAACTCGGAGTGAAGCAAGTTCGTCTGATCTCGAACAACCCGGAGAAGGTCGCGGCCGTGGAGAACGCCGGAATCAAAGTCGTGGAACGCGTGTCTGCGGATGTCGAACCCTACGAACACTCCGAGAACTACCTGCGCACCAAGAAAGAAAAGATGGGGCACCTGTTCACGACGTGGTAAGAAGAGCGAAAACTGAGCTAGACTAACGCGCGGTTTGTATTAGGGCCCCGGTAGACCTGGGTGCCCCGTTCTAACCCGGTTTTGGCTAGGGCGGGGCAGTCACGCAGTACTTCATTCCTTCGTTTCGATCCTGTCCGCAAAGGCGATTAGCAAGGATGGGCCTCCCATTACGCTTGACGTAACGCGTACTTTACCACTATTCTAACTTGTGATTGTTAGCTATCGGGACAAGCGCACCACGGATTTCGCGACCGGCAAGCGTGTCAAGGCGTTCTCGGGTATCGTACGGGCTGCGCGGCTGAAATTGGATCGTCTGGAGGCCGCCGTAGAGCTCAGAGATCTTGCCGTTTTGCCTGGTAACCGTTTTGAATCGCTGAAGGGAAATCGGAAGGGCCAATACAGCATCCGTGTCAACGATCAGTGGCGAGTTTGCTTTGAATGGGCGGAAGGCGCTCCCGGTCCATCGAATGTCGAGATTGTCGATTACCATTAGGAGAAATGCAGTGGCAATAATTCCAATTCACCCGGGTGAGCATCTGGCGGAGGAGCTGAACGAGTTGGGCATGAGCGCCGCCGAACTGGCGCGGCGACTGAATGTTCCCACTAATCGCGTCACCGAAATCCTGAACGGGCGCCGCGCCATCACCGGCGACACGGCCCTGCGTCTCGCCCACTTCTTCGGCACCACGGCGGAATTTTGGTTGAACCTGCAGAGCCTATATGAGATCCGCCTCGCCGAGCGGAAGTCCGGCAAGTCCATCAAAGCCTTGCCCACCCTCAAGCGCCTCGAACGTGTTCATGCTTAATGGCCTGAAGGCGATTGGGGCACGCCATGTTTGAAAAGCTTGTGTCACCAAGGGCTTTGGCCGGGCGCCTTGCGGCACCCACCCCCGGTAGAAAATCCAGCGATGAAGCAGTAACATTGCAAATATGGGAAACGACACCAATTCACGCTTGAAGAACTTGATTAGGAAAAAGGGAAAGTTGCCGATTCAGGGCCTCCCTCAGGTCGAGGCTGGTTTTACAGTTCTGGCGGTTGAACCGCCTGAAAAACCACAGGAAGATATAGAGCGTGCAATTCAGTTGAGCACGTTCACCGTGCTTTTGGACGATGGGCTGTTGGTAGATGTAGATGGCCACGGCGCAAAGGGGACCCTGGTTGTCGGAGGGCACCGAATCAGCAGTTTGAATAACGGGATGTACTAAACGTAAAAGCGATAACGCATAAAGTGATACGATCCCTTCATGCGGCGGGTTGCGATTTGGCTTAGTCTCGGACTAGGCGTGTTCCTTTCCTTTGTTTTCGCCTTGGTTGGAGCCATCATTATGATGGCCATGAGCCTTGAAATAGTCTCTCGCCCCCTTGACACCAATCTTCCAACTTGGCACGTTTACTACGTCGGTTTCAAATCGAATCCCGCTGAGTTTTACATTGGCTGCGGGATAGTTTCGGCTGCCTTGACATTTCTTTGGTTTCAAAGAAAAAAATCAAATTAGCCGCGTTTCCCACCCAAGCCGGTTTTGCTTAGGTGGGGATTTCGTCTTTCGGATCCCATTACCTCTTGGCGATGAAAACATCCGCAGGGAGCTTGAAGCGGGCGCGCAATTTTCGCACCTGCTCCAGGGTCAGCTTGCGTTGTCTGGCGAGGAACATGGAAACGGCGCTCTCCGATCCGAATTGGGGGACCAGATCGCGCTGCTTAAGACCCTGCTGTTCCATGAGGAACCGCACAACTGACACCGGATCGGCGGCGGGGATCGGGTAATGCTCCTGCTCGTAGCGTTCTACCAGTAGAGTCAGCAGTTCGATGGCCTGAGTTTCGGAGGCTGAGGGCTTTTCCAAAGCCGTCAGTTGGAAGGGCGCAGCCGTATACGCCTCAAGCTCCTTGTCACTGTGAATGACATGAGGAGCGCCGTGCGCGATCATTTTCGCGGGGTTGGCAAGAACTGTGCTCATTTGGTGCCAAACCTCTTGTCCCAATTAGATCCCTCGACTCCTCGCTGCGCTCGTCGCTCGGGATCACAAAAATAAGAAAGAGTTTCAACGGCGCACCTGAAGGTGCGCCCCTTCAAAAAAGCCCTACTGCCCTCCCGACATCTCCATGAACTTCACCTCGTCGCCCTTCATCTTCTTCAGACCATCCATCGGTAAGTACACCATGTGTCCCGCGTCGTAGGTCGCGAACGAAATATTCTGATGGTATTTCTCTGGGATATCCAGATGGTTCATGGTGTAATTGGCCGCGGCGAATGGAGTAGCCAGGTCGTAATATCCTTCCATCACGAAAACCTTTAAGTAAGGATTTTTCACCATAGCCTGGCGGAGCGCCGTCGCCGTGTCCGGAAAGCCCTGAATGCTCGATCCCCAATCCCACTTGTCAAACCCTGCCTGCGCGGCAGAAACGTAGTACGGCATGTCCGTCTTGTATCCCAACTCAGACCGCACATAGTCATTGAACGCTGAGGTGAAAGGCGGCATGGTGGCTGATCCAGTCGGGTCATACCACGGGGTATCCAGCAAACCATTGGGATCAGGCCCGGTGTAACGTCCATCCAGGCGGCCCACCCGCAACTTCTGATCGATTAGCAAATAATGCGTAAACTCGCGCACATCAATCCGCAGATTGGCCTGGTCAACTATCTCAGGACTTAACCCCGTATAACGCGCCAATTGACCCATGACCTTCTGCCGCTCCTCCGGCATCAGTGCGTCTCCCTTGTCGAGCGCCTGGGCATAATCGGTTGATGCCCAGCGCTGCGAATCCTCGCGTGCTTTGTTCATGTCCTGGGCGAGGTCGGGCGCTAGTTTGTGATGGTATCCCGCAATCATGGTGAAGGTTGGAACCAGGAAAACATAAGCCTGGTCGTTGGTCTTGTTGCTGATCAGGGTCTCGAAATTCAGCACCATCGAGAGCAGCGTAATGCCATTAAACGAAATACCCTTGTCGGCAAGGTATCCCGCAATCCCGGCCGACCGCGTGGTGCCATAGCTTTCTCCCAGCAAGTACAGAGGCGAACTCCAGCGCTCATTTCGCGTGATGTAAAGACGAATAAATTCACTGAAGGCTTCAATGTCGCCCTTTACTCCCCAGAACTTCTTGAAGAGCTCTTCATCAGCCGCGCGACTGAATCCCGTGCCAATCGCGTCCACCAGTACCAGGTCGCTCTTATCGAGCAGAGTGTAGGGGTTGTCTTCCAGGCGATAGGGAGCGGGCGGCATGAAACCATCGGGTTGCAATACCACCCGCTTGGGGCCGAGCGCTCCCATATGCAGCCAAATTGACGATGAACCCGGCCCGCCGTTGAAGGCGAATGTCAGCGGACGCCTGCTGGCCACCTGCCCATCCAGTGTGTAAGCAACGAAGAACATCTCCGCTTCGATTTTCCCGTCAGCGCGCTTAATCGGTAGCCGTCCCGCCGTAGCCGTGTAGTGCAGCAGCTTCCCATCCACCGTGATCTGATGATGAGTCACTACCGGCGCCACCTCGGTCATGTCGAAGCGTTCTTCTTTGTCTTTTCCTTTGTCGGCGGATTCCTTGGCCGGCTCCGGCTTCGGTTCCTCGGCCGCCGCTGGGACTTCTGGGGCTTTCGTCGGCTGAGATTTCTTGGACGTGGCGTTCGTCTTTGTCTGCGGCTGCGCACTCGGCTGGGTCTGAGGCGAATCGGGTTGTTGCGCGAAAGCTGGAATTAGCAGCACCGCTAACAATGATAGATTCAAGAGAAGAGAACGCATTCGAGCTCCTGCAAAATATCGGATTGCGACATTCTAAACTACCGCGCTTCGCGTAGAACCGTTGTTGAGACCGTGCTATTCACCGCTCTTCAGCACTCTTTCCATCGCCCTACGATTTTTTACCGGCAAATTCTTGAGCGCGCTCTTCGCTAACGCGACATAAACCGCCCGTGCCTCCGGAACTACCTTCAATTCCTGCAGGTGGCGGCGAACCGTGGCCACGTCGCCCCGCACCAGAGGACCGCTGAAAGCCGACGCGGCGTCATGCTGCAAGTAGTTTCGCAGGGTTTGCCATAGCAGAGGAACCATCATGGTCTTGATGTCCCCAGGCTTGATTCCAGCGGCCTTCGCAACCTGTTCCAACGAAGTCATCAAGGCAATCACCATCGGAGAAGCAAAACTGCCGAAAGCGTGGTAGAGCACCTTGTTGCGCTTATTAATCGCATAAGTCGTACCTCCCAAGTCCTCCACAATGCGCTTAGCCGTGCGAGTGGCGACCGCATCTCCCTCGACCGCGAATGCCACTCCCAACATCTGCGGCGCGGGACCTCGCACAAAAGTCATGCCCGGATGCACCGACGCCACCTTCGCTCCTCGCTCGCGCAGCGGAGCCAGATCGTCGCTGGTCAGGGCACCGCTGGAGTGGAAGACAATCTTCCCCTGCCAGTCCTGAGTGCGCGCAAGTCGCAGGGCCGTTGCAGCAATCGCGTCGTCGGGTACCGTGATCCACACTAGATCGCTATCCAGCGGCTCTTTGCCCAACGTGGTCAGTTGTGCTTTCACTCGCCGCGCCAAGCCTGTCGTTTCAGCGCTGGCAAGGCTCTTCGCGCGCGCGGCAATGAATTTCACCACGTAGCCTGCAGACGGCAACGTCAACGCCAACGCCGTCCCTAAATTGCCGGGACCGACGATGCTGACCGTCAGAGGACGCGCAGAGCGCGATTGTTTGGGCACGGCGGGCAGAATAGCAGATTTCGCGCGGTCCAGCGCAGCCGTTATGGAAACTTGCGACCGCTGCCTTATAGTGGTTGGACTATGCCATCAAAAAAGCATGCGCCTATAAAACCAGAAGGCAACCGTAAGTCGAAACAACCATCCGCTAAAGGGAAGAAGAAGGCTGAGGTACTCTCATCCAAAACGGTGTTCAAGGGACCTGCCTTCAGTGTCAAGTCCGACCGCGTGCGCGAGCCCAGCGGAATAGTCGCATGCCGCGACGTAGTGCGGCATTCTGGATCGGCGGTAATTCTCGCGGTGGACGAGAGCGGTCCTGAGCCAAGGATTCTACTGGAGCGCCAATTCCGCTACGCCGCCGATGACTATATGTGGGAACTTCCAGCCGGTCGCGTCGATCCCGGCGAGAAGGCCTTGGCGGGCGCCAAGCGCGAATTGCTCGAAGAGACCGGATATCGGGCGGCCCAGTGGAAGCAAGCCCTATTTTTTTACCCTAGCCCTGGTTTTCTGGACGAGACGATGACGGTGTATCTTGCTCGTGAGCTGAAAGCAGGCGATGCGCAGCCCGAAGAAGATGAATCGATCGAGTGCCGCCTCGTACCTTTGTCGCATGCTTTGCAGATGGTCAACTCGGGCGAAATTTGCGATGGCAAGACGATCTCCTCCGTTTTGTGGCTGGCGGAGAGCGTCCGCAATGGCAATCTGTGACGGATATTGCGCCAAAGTCCAGGCTGAAATTCGGAGCCGCCGCTCGACTTTAAGCCACGGTTGGTATTCCGCTTCGCCAGCCAAAAGTCAGCCATCAACAGACTTCTGCTGGCAGCACGGGTGCCAAAAGCCCGCTCGAAATGCGCCTCTCGTCTATATACTCTCTTGACAACACCACAAAAAGGGGAGGAAAATTAAGGCACGCTGTTCAACAGGCCAATCCAACTGGCCAGATGTGCTTTGGGAAAAAGTCCTCCATTAGACTTTGGCTTCTCGGCTCAACCTGATTGACGCAATTCAAGACCAGCATCTTCGGGGTGGGGATGCTGATGGGCTTTGCCCGGAGGAAGAAGAAAGTGAGAATGAAAGGAACCGTAAAGTGGTTCAATAACGCCAAAGGTTTTGGCTTTATAGGCCGTGATGATGGTAATGCTGATGTGTTCGTGCACTTCAGCGCAATCAATAACGATGGCTACAAGAGCCTGCAGGAAGGCGATCAGGTCGAGTTCGAGATCGTCGATGGTCAGAAAGGCCCTCAAGCGGGCAACGTGACCAGGGTCCAATAACATCTTCGCCGTTTTCCAGGAAGCCCAGCCTGCCGTGGCTGGGCTTTTCGTTCAGCGCGCAAATCCGCGCCGCGGAATACAATGCCGTCGAGAAGTCTGCTTGAGCGTCACCCACAGCATTGCACGCCGACATCACAATTCGGAAAGCCTCGGGTGCCGACGCTCCCGGTATTCTTGAATGCCTGAGAATCGCGTTCGCGCCCTATCGCGACGAGTACACTCCCGTAGCTTTCGTCGATACAGTCTTAACGCCCGAGACAATCCAGCATCGCCTCGCACAGATGTGCGTCTTTGTCGCGGTCACCCCCGACAACCAGATTGTCGGCACGATCGCCTGCGCGGTGGTCGATGCCAGCGAAGGACATCTGCGTGGCATGGCGGTCTTGCCGGTGTGGCAGGGCCGAAGCATCGCTAAAAAACTGTTGCAAGCTGCTGAGGCCGAACTCGCTGGCCATGGCTGCTCGCGGGTAACATTGGACACGACGGAGCCGCTTGCATCGTGCCACGCGCTTCTATGAGAAAGCATGGCTATGCCGCCTCGGGCAGGAGCACGGATTTTTTCGGCATGCCTTTGCACGAGTATGTGAAAAAGCTCACCTTCTGAGAATTGCCGGGAATCACAGCCCAAGTTCTACAGCTTGCTACTGCGCTGCTTGGGCATTTTTTCCGGCATCATTCCTCATTACGCCCGCATCACACGTGGGTGGTCCCTCCGTAAGGGAAATGGCTGACAGCAAGAGGATTACGGCCATGAGCAACATCCATCGCTTGACTCGATCGCTGTGCGCATTCTCGCGCGAGCTGTCGCGTCCATCTGCCAAGCCGACAACAGACGCGTTTTCACCCGCTAAGCACCGCCCCAAGCTCGGACTGGCCTTGGGCGGCGGGTTTGCGCGGGGGATATTGCACATCGGAGTGCTCAAAGTGCTGGAGGAGGCCAAGATCCCAGTGGATTTCGTGGCCGGAACCAGCGTGGGGGCACTTGTTGGCTCCTTCTATTGCGCAGGGTTGAGCGCCTGCGAAATGGAAGAGGTTGCCCGCATGGCGCGCTTCAACGACTTCGCTCGCTGGACGCTGTCGCGGTACGGTTTTTGCAGCACGGACCGTATCAACCGTTTCTGCGAGCGGGTCATGAAAATTAAAACCTTCGAAGAACTGAAAATTCCTTTCGCCGTTATCGCTACCGAAATTCGAACCGGCGAGGCGGTGGTGTTCACCGAGGGTTCGCTGGTCGATGCCATTCGCGCCAGTTGCGCCTATCCCGGAATGTTTCCGCCTGTGGAGATCGACGGCCATTCCTACGTTGACGGAATGCTGGCTTATTCTGTGCCGACGACTCCGTTGCGCGAGATGGGCGCCGAGTGCGTGCTGGGCGTGCACTTGAGCGCTCACGTGAGCCAGGAACGCGAGCCGCGTCACTTGTTCGAGGTGATCGGCCAATGTTTCTCCATTGCTCAAGCCAAGATGTGCGACACCTGGAAGAAGGACGCCGACCTGGTGCTGGATCCGGACGTCAGCGGATTCGCATTCGATTGTTTCGATCGCACTCCCGAGCTGATCGCCCTTGGGGAAGCCTCCATGCGTGCGGCCTTGCCGGAATTGAAGGCTCTGCTCAACCTGCCTCAAGCCGCGGAGGAGACTCCGAACGTTGATCTTGCGTTCATTCCTGATCTGTCCGTCGGCCCTGCCGAGCCTCCTCCCGGTCCAGCGGTTTAGGTGTGCCACCTGGACTTAATTGGAGTCCCGCTCTCCCGCGACTACACTGGTAGTGGACATTTCCCTGGGAACATTTCTTGTCAAAGCGCTATTACTCTGTCAGAGAACTATTGCAGGCATGCGAAGAATTGCTGGCTACGTTCTCACCGGCCGATGCCTCGCCGCTTGGCGAGCTGTTGAGGCTGCTCTACGAGCAGCGCCGGTACTTTTGGATTGGCGTTTACTTCGTGCTCGGCGACAAAGTCGTGCGGCAGGCAATGCAAGGCCCCGTGCCTCCGTGCCACGTCTTCGAGTTTGGCAAAGGGAACGTCGGAACTACCGGTCAGAGCGGACTGACGAAAGTTATTCCGATGTCACCGCGGACGCAACCTACAGCATGTGTTTCCGGGAGGTGAAATCGGAGATCGTGGTGCCCATCCGCATCGGAGGACGCACGCTGGGCGTGATTGATGTCGAAAGCGACCGCGCCAACAATTTTGGCAGCGCCGACCGTGTGCTGCTGGAAGGCGTTGCGGCCATGCTGGCGCGTTTCATGACCACTCGCGGCAAGGTGCTGGTGCGGCACGCTCGGGAACGTCACGCCGCGCTACCGCAAGCGCGCCACGCCACGGCCGGCTAGACCTGGTCCGTCCGGTTCTCGGCACGGCTTCGCGAAGCTTTCCCCGGTGATGTAAGCTGCTATTTCTCGTATCTGTGCTTGCTATGAGCTCGTTCTCATTCACTCGAGGAGTATCGCTTTGATTCGCTTCTTCGTTGCTGTGCTCGCTTGTGCTCTTTTTTATTCGCCTCTAACTTTCGGCCAACAGAAATCCCAGCCTGCTCCATTCACGCCACCGGACAAGATATTTGGATACCGCGATCCCCGCGCCGAGTTGAAAGCCGAGAAAATTTTTCTAGCGGTACCCGATCCGCAATTGGCCAAGGAGCATTTGCAGACCCTGACCTCTGAGCCCCACGTCGCCGGATCGCCCGAAGACCTGAAGACAGCCGAGTACGTTTTGGATAAGTACAAGGCTGCGGGTCTCGATGCCTACATCCAGCAATACAAGGTGTGGATGAACTTGCCGCTCGACATCAAGGTAGAAGTGGTTGCGCCCAAGGGCGTCAACATGACCGGCCCATCTCCTGAGCATGTCAGCGATGATCCTTACCAAAACGACCCACGCATTCTGCCCGCCTTCAACGAGTACTCGCCGTCGGGTGACGTGACCGCCGATGTGGTGTACGCGAACTATGGGCGCCCTGAAGATTTCAAGAAGCTGCAAGAGATGGGCGTTGACGTGAAGGACAAGATCGTCATCGTGCGCTATGGCGAAAACTTTCGCGGGGTGAAGGCGTTTGTTGCGCAACAATTCGGAGCAGCAGGCGTCATCATCTATTCCGATCCGTGGGATGACGGTTATTTCAAGGGTGACAAGTATCCCAAGGGGCCGTGGCGTCCCGACACCGGAGTACAGCGCGGCTCCATCCAATACCTGTTCCGCTATCCTGGCGATCCCACCACGCCGGGAATCGCCTCTGTGCCCGATCTACCCGACAGCAAGCGCATCGCGCCCGACCGCGCCACCGACATGCCTAAGATTCCAACCACTCCGCTCTCTTACGCCGATGCCACTCCCATCATGGCCAATCTTGCTGGGCCGGAGTCGCCGCGCGAGTGGCAAGGTGCGTTGCCTTTCACCTACCACGTCGGTCCGGGGCCGGTGAAGGTGCACATGGCCCTGAAGCAGAGCTATCAGTTCGTTACCATCTACGACGTGATCGGCATGGTGCGCGGATCGCAGCTTCCCGACGAGTGGGTGGTCACCGGCAATCATCGCGATGCCTGGGTGTACGGCGCCGTGGACCCTAACAGCGGTACTGCTGCACAACTGGAGGCCGTGCACGGAGTGGGAGAGTTGCTCAAGACTGGATGGCACCCTAAGCGCACTATCGTCTTCGCCAGTTGGGATGCGGAGGAGGAAGGCCTGATCGGCTCTACTGAATTTGCCGAGCAGCACGCTAAGGAACTTGGCCGGGCCGTCGCTTACTTCAACATGGATGCCGCTGTTTCTGGTCCTGACTTCAGCGCTTCGTCGGTGCCGAGTTTAAAGCAGTACCTGCGCGATGTCGCCAAGTCAGTGCCCAGTCCGAAGGGCGGCAGCGTTTACGACCAGTGGAAGGCCACTGCCGAGAAGAAAGAGCAGGAGCGCGCCAAGCCGCATGAACCGGCGTCCTCGAGCGCTTCCGAGTCCAAACCAACTGCCGAGGTGCAAGCCGATGTTCATGTCGGCGATCTCGGCAGCGGTTCCGACTACACCGCCTTCCTGCAGCACTTGGGTGTTCCTTCGGCGGACATCGGTTCGCGCGGGCCTTACGGCGTCTATCATTCAGCCTTCGACAACTTCGCCTGGTTCACCAAGTTTGGCGATCCCACGTTTGTCTATGAGCAGGAGATGGCGCGAGTTTATGGATTGGAAGCCATCCGCCTCGCTTCCGCAGACGTTCTACCGTTCAATTTTCAGGACTACGGCAAAGAGATTGGCGAGTACATAAAGGCTGCCGAGCCGAAAGCAAAGAAGGCCTTCGGCGAAAAGGCGCCGTCGTTTGCCGAGGCAGCGAAAGCTGCGGCACGTCTGGAGAAAGCCGGGGCCAGCGTGTTGCAATTGCAGAACGCTACCCTGGGTGATCCTGGGGGCATAAACTTCATTCTTCGCAACACCGAGCGTGCGTTTCTTATCGACGGTCTGCCTGACCGGCCATGGTACAAGCATTCAATCTACGCGCCGGGGGAGTACACCGGATATGCCGCCGTCGTAATTCCCGGAGTCAATGAGGCCATCGACAACAAAGAATTGGCGACGACGCAGCAGCAGTTGCAGCTGCTGACGGATGCCGTCAACCGCGCCGCGGAATTGCTGGAGAGGGCGAAGTGAGGCGAGAAGTCTGGAGACGTTGGACTTGAATCCTGTTCTGACGATCGGGAATCGATAGAACCGATGTCCACGACGCCAACTCCGCCAAGCCAAGAGAGACTGCCCCAAGTCAGTCAACGGGCGCCGGACTTCGAGCTCCCGGATTCTACCGGCGTAGCGCGGCGCTTATCGGAGTTGGTGGCTGGCGGCCCGCTGGTTCTGCTGTTCTATCGCGGCCATTGGTGACCGTTTTGTCTCCGCCAGTTGGCGGAATATCGCGAGCACTACGAAGCCATTCGTGCCGCTGGCGCTAGTCTGGTGGCTGTATCGGTGGATGCCCCAGAGAAATCGGAGGCGGTGCGGCGGCAGCTGCGTTTGCCGTTCCCCATCCTCTCCGACATCGAGCGTCGCGTCGTCCAGGAATGGGGCATTTACAATCCGCGCGAGAAAGGTGGCATCGCCAAGCCGGCAGTATTCGTCCTGGCATCCGATCGCACGGTGCGGTTCGTCTCGGTAGATGAGGTTAGCGTCCGGATTCCAGCCGCTGATATTGTGCGCATGCTGCAGGAACACGACGACACCAAGCCGACAATCCGCAAGCGGCTGATTCCCAGTCCGGCCACATTCTTCCACGCTATCAGGAACTCGCTTAGCCTGGGTGTACGGCAGCCAAAATCGCGAACGTAGCGCCCGGATCTTGATCGGATACTCCGGAAAGCGAGGGTGGTAGGCAACAGAATTGCCGATCGTTTTAACCCCTATCCACTAGCCCCTGTTCACTATCCCCTGACCCCAGGCCCCTAACCCCTGCCTTTCCTCCGGTATCGGCTGAACTGATGGTCGCCTGCTTTGCGGCAGCTCATCCAAGTCCATCGCGTCAAATTCTCGCGGGTGTATCCCGGGCCGCCGAAGACCGTAGGACGCAGCAACAGCGGCAATGTCTGCTCACTGGCTAGTCGTTTCTGCTCTGCGGGAACCACCTGCCCGACTTCGATTGGCGAGACGGTCATGAACTTCTCGTCCACCAGATCGGCCCGTGCAAGACTGCCGTAAAGAGTCGGGCCACCCTCGCACAGCAGATACTTCACGCCCAGCTCTTCCCGCAGCTTGCCGATGGCGCGTGGCAAGTCGAAGCTTTCGCCTTCACCGGCGGCAATGACTGCGACATTGGGACGCGTGCCTTGCGCTCGCAACCGTTCCGCCCCTGACGGAGAGGTAAGAATTGCGGCGTCCACCACGTCACCATCGAAGACTTTATATCGTGAGAGATCGAGGTCCACCGCGCGCGTCACGAAGATATTCCGCTCACGTCCCTTACCCAGGCGACCCCGCAGCGCCCGCAGCTTCGGGTCAGCGACCTGGAAGAAAATGCCCCGGCTTTGCGGGCCACGGCTACGCTGTTCCTCCAGCAGCGTGTTCATTCCCATCACCAGGCCGTCGGCGTGAGCCCGCAACAGGTCCATCAACCAGCGATCTTCGGATGACTGCGAGATCTCTCCGCCCGAGGCATGCTCACCGAGCAATGTGGTGATGCCGTCGAGCGACTGCACGAAGTTGGAGTAAATCCACGGCCGGCCAGTTGGGGGTGGCGGAAAACCAAAATTGCCGTATGGCGCATAAGCGTCATCGGCGATCACGCTCGGTTCGGCGTGGTCGAACAGAACTTCGAACGGGCGGCTCAAACGGGGCTTTTCCATCGCTACCATTCCAGAGCCCATTCTATCCAACGTCATGGAAACGAATGGCTTCGATGCTCCACGGTAACCATCTATCAACCAAAAGTAACCGTAGTGAAGCAAAGCCCTAGTTAACGCTACGCAAACAAGAATTCCGGTATTCACCTTACATCGATGTAGCCGGCGGCCTCATCAAACTGTTTATGAGATGGAGACGGGGTCATCGTCTGAAGCTGGTAGGCGAGGCCGAGGCGCCGCCCCGCACGCGTGAAATTTTCGATGAGGTTAGGCATAAACTAGGCCTGCCGGTGGTTCCCATTCTGTATCAGGCCTATGCCGCTTACCCCGATTTTCTGGAGATTCATTGGCAGACTTTTCGTCCAGCGATAGAGTCCCGCCAGTTCTTCTTGCTGGGTGCACGCCTGGCCGCTGAGTCCTACACCAGGATCCACAATTACTTTGACGTGGGCAGCCTGGCTTCGCGGGAGTTGCATTCCAATCAAGGGCCTGGGCTTTCACTGGCACAGGTGCTTGATTATTACCAATATCTCGATCCGCTGCTATTGCTGATTGCCAGCGCGCAGCTACAGGCATTCGAGGGACCCGTAGGTACGGAGCGGCTTGTGCCCGAGCCGGCGCAGCATCCCAACTTCCCGGTGTCGCCGTGTTTGCTCGACGGCGCCGCGGCGTCCCCCACGCTGCAGCGGGTTTGGGATGAGCGCCGCCGCGCGATGGAGTTGGCCTTCATATCGGACGAACATCGCGCTATGGCGCGATGGCCTGGCTTTTATGATGGGTACTCGCGCGCACTACAGGAATTGATGCGATCGCCGCTGTTCACTGACTGTCAGCATCGTATCAACGAGAGCGCCTGGGGACTTGTGGGCGAGATTCCCGCAAGGATAGAAACCGGGCTTACGCAATTGCTGGATGCCGGACTCAGCCACGAGCAAACAGCCTCGATCGTCTACATCAATGAAGCTTTGTGCCACGCCTTCAGCGGACTGGTACTCGACATCACCTTTGCGCGGGTGGCTTATGAAGGTGGTACGCACCGCGAAGGGCGGGCCCATCCGCGATCGGTCGGTGAAGCTGAGCCGAAAGAGTCCGGCTCGCCAACCCAAGCCGCGTGAACGGGACGGACGAGCGAATCAATCACTCCTGCGACGCTGGCGCGTAATGAATGACACTCATCCGACCGGCACTTTTTCGCGATAGGCTGCCACGTGCACATCCCATCCCAGCGCCTTCACCATACTGTCGCGTAACTGCGCAGCGGCCGCCGGTTCTCCGTGGACCAGGTAAGTCTCCTTCGGTGCATGCTTGAACGTGTGCAACCAGTCCAGCAATTCCGGAGTATCGGCATGATCGCTGAACTGTTCCAGTGCCGCCACCTGCGCGCGAATCGGAATTACCTGTCCGAACATCTTCACCTCGGAGGCGCCGTTCTTGATGGTGAACCCTCGTGTCCCCGGCGCTTGAAAGCCGATGAACAGGATCAGGTTCTTAGGGTCAGGCAGCCGCTGCATCAGGTGGTGCAGCACGCGTCCCCCGGTGACCATGCCGCTCGATGAAACGATGATTGCCGGATAGCGCGATTCGTTGATCTTTTTGGAATCATCCTGTGTGACATCGAAGTGGAAGTTTGGCCACTCCAATGGTGAGCCGTACTTCGCGATCAGCGCCTTCGTCTCGGGAGTGAACTCTTCCGTGTGTTTCAGGAAGATCTGCACCGCCTTAATGGCCATGGGACTGTCGGCGTGTACGGGCACACGCGGCACCTGTCCTGTCTCCATCAACTCCTTGAGCAGGAACAAAAACTTCTGTGTCCGCTCTACGGCGAACGACGGGACAATCACGCTGCCGCCGCGCTGGAGCGTGGCGCGGATGAGTGCCGCCAGTTCCGGACGCGGATCGGTGTGGGGATGCAAACGATTGCCGTAGGTGCTTTCCATCACTAGCAGATCGCACTCTTCACCTTCAGTGGGACCCGAGTGCACGACCTTACCCGGTGCGACCTGGTTGTCGCGGACACGACCTATGTCGCCGGTGAAGAGCAGCTTCGATGGCTTGCCGTTCGAGATAATCGTGATCTCGGTCATGGCTGAGCCGAGGATGTGGGCGGCTCGAACAAATCTGAACGAAAATGCGCCGGTCAGTTGCTTGGCTTCGTCGAAATTCACCGGGCGGAACAGGGTCATGCACTGTTGCGCCTCTTCCATGGTGTAAAGCGGTAGCGCCGGTACGTGCTTGCTGGCGCGCGTCTTGTTGTAGTACGCCGCGTCTTCTTCTTGAAGGTGTCCGGAGTCAGGCAGGAGGATGCTGCACAGATCAATCGTTGCCTGGGTGGCATAGATGGGGCCGTGAAAGCCCTGCTTCACCAGGCGTGGAATCCATCCCGAATGGTCAAGATGAGCGTGGGTCAGGATGACGGCGTCAATCGAGTTCGCCGGCACCGGCAGATCTTGCCAGTTTCGCTCACGCCATTCTTTTTGCCCTTGGAAGAGGCCACAATCCACGAGCACCTGTAAGCCTCGCGTGCCGTTGGCGTCCACATGGACCAGGTGCTTCGAGCCGGTCACCACGCCGGCCGCGCCGAGAAACTGGATGTAGCTCAAGCCGTCCTCATTGGTCGCTCAGTCGCGACCCAAAATCATAACAGCGTTTCGAGAATGCGGTTCACCACAGCGCCACAGAGAAGAATAAATACAAAACGACCGCGGATTTCACGGATGAACACGGATCAGACATTTAAAATTCCATGTAGGATACGCGATAGTCCTACCTTTGGGGCAGGCGGGCAAGCTTCGCTGGCTTGGATTTTTCGTCATGATCATGCGCGATAGGCGTCTCACAGATGCCGACAAGATCCGTGCCATCAGTGAAAATCCGCGGTTGATTTGTATTTTTTCTTCTCTGTGCCCTCTGTGTCTCTGTGGTGGCAACTTTTTTCCTCACGGCTGCTTGGCCGGAATCTCATACACATTGTTACCCATGTTGGCTTCTGGAACACTTCCATCGTTGACAGTAATTTTGTCGGGCGCGACTGGCACTTCGATACGGCCGGTACCTTTTTCTCCCGCCTTGACCACCACCCGGACATTCTTCTCACCGGATGGGGTTTGAATCAGCACCGGCACCTCCGCTCCGGCGCCGCCGCGGTTCTCGATGGTCGCAGTCACCAGGAAGCTCTTAAATCCTTCGCTAAGCAAAGGCCGGGTGTAGGCGGACTCGACGTGAAACTCCGGCAAACCGCGATCGCGGTAAACCCAGTCATCGAAGAACCATTCCAGATCACGTTTGGAACTGGTCTGCACCAGATGCTGAAAGTAGCTGGGGTCTTTATCGGCGCCGCCACGATAAGCTGCAATGGCGCGCTGCATGGAATCCTCGCCGGTCATGTCGCGCAGCATCCAAAACACGAAGCCCCCCTTGCCGCGCAGATAAAGCTCGTCGTTCGTATTGAGCAGAGTGTTATTTGCGGCGTTGCTGTCTGCAGAGGCCTTCGCTCCCGCTTCCGTCTTCGGATGCGCTGCCAGTTCGGCTTGCACCAGAGGCTCGCGATATTGGTCGAGAAACTCAAGGGCCGCATGACGCCCGCTGCGTTGCTCCACAGCCATGGTTTGCAGGAATCGCTCCAATCCATCCTGGATCCAAGGGTGCTGAGAGTGGAACCGCGCTGCGACCTGCGCTGGTAGCAACAGAAGTTGCAAGGTCGCGGTAGGCGCTTCGCGCAGCGGCGTGAACAGTACCGGGCCGTTTTGCCAGGGATTGGCGTTCGGTTCGGTCAACTCGATGATTCGCGCCGGCAGGGTCGGTTCGCCCAGCCAGTCGTGTAGCAGAGGATCATTGGCCTCGGCCGCAAGTGCATAGTCGCGCGCCAACGAAGTGTCATCGGCAATGTGCAAGAGCGTAACGGTGGGCCTCGCCAGTTCGACATAGTTGGCGATCGCAAAAGTCGGCACGCTCTCTCCCAGCCCCGCCACACTGGCTTTATCCACAAGATGGTAAGAAGTCTCGTCGCCGTGGACTTCCGGCACTAGCTTGCCCTCACCCGAGTCGACCAGGTTGGTCACAATGCGCAATGGCTGCTTGCCATCCCCGGCATCGATCTCGAACACCGCGTCGAACTCGCTGCGGTCGTGCCGGTGCTTCCAGCGCGCAATCGCGTCGAAGACGGCGTTGCCATCACTCAGGCTCGCGGCCTCGATTGCCACGGGATACCAGGCGACATAACCCAGTCCACGCACGGCAGTGAAGGAGTCGCTGATTTCGTCCCAATCGTTGCGCGCCGCCACATCGGCGGGGGCACCCATGCGGGTTAAACGTGTTGCATCGGGCGTGATGGTCCCACCATATTGCACATCGAGCGTGACTGTCGCCGCCGGTGCAATTTCTTTCGGCAGTGTAACGATCGCCTCCGATAGGCTGCCCGTGTGATCGATGTCGGAGGTGTAGTTATCGCCGAGCCACTGCACCGGCTTGTCATCCAGAGCGATCGTGTTCCATGCCAGCGAGGACGACACCTGCAGGGTCGCCATCTTCTGCGGCTTGTTGGAATCGTTACGCAGCGTAAGCTTGCCGGTGACCACGATCACATGCGCGGTCCGGTCCACTTGCACCTCAAGCTGATACCGCGAGATGGTGAACGCCTCGCGGTCAATCGCGGACGCAGGAAGTCCTGTGGACAACAACAGAACGAGTGCTATCAAGAGCCGCATAAGAAGCATTACTTTCGGAGAACTATCTGAATGATAAGATAATCACCTTGGAGAAGCAGAACAGCATGAATGTCGAGTTGCCGCCCGAGCTCGAGAAGCGCGTCCATGAAAGCCTTGACAAGGGCGAATTTGCCAACCCAGATGAGTTTTTCAAACAAGCCGCAGAGCTTCTGTTAGACGTCCGGCACGGTGAAGGGCCGCCAATTCCCGTGGATGAGGGCTGGGATGGACGTGTTGAAGCCCTCATTGAAGAGTCCCAAGCGAGTGGAGAGGCGACCGAAATGACCGAGCATGACTGGCAAGAAGTAGAACGCCAGGGATTGGCCCTCATACGCGCCCGAAAGAAAGCCTGATCTTCAATGGGCCGGGCTATTGTAAGACCTGCCGCTCGGCGCGACCTCATTCGACATTTCGCTTACATCGGCGAGAAGAGCAGTCTTGCCACGGCGCGTCGCCTCCAGGCGGCGGCCCGTGCCACATTTGCGGAACTCGCACAATCACCGGTAATGGGTGCTCCCAAGAAGGTGAAGAAGTTTCCCAACATAAGGATGTGGCGAGTTCGTGAATTCGAGAAGTACTTAATCTTCTACGAACCCAAAGGCAGCGGTATTGAAATAATGCGTATCATCCACGCAGCCCAAGATTACAACCGGATCGTTAATGTAACTTAAACCGGGAACTGCCCTACGCGACGTACTTTTACCCACCTGCTTTTAACTTCCCGTGTCCCGCGCGGCGCTGCCGCGCCAACTCATACATCACCACCCCACCCGCCACCGACACATTCAGCGATGGCACGTGGCCGAGCATGGGAATCGAAACCAGGAAGTCGCAGCGGCGTCGGACCAGGTCATGCAGCCCCTTGCCTTCTGCGCCCAGTACGATCGCACAGTGCATGTTGTAATCCACTTCGTCGTAGCTCTGGGTTCCGCGTTCATCCAGGCCAACCGTCCAAACATTGCGTTCCTTCAACTCATCCAGCGTGCGTGAGATGTTGGTCACTCGCGCAATCGGCAAGTGTTCCGACGCTCCCGCCGATGCCTTGACCGCGGTGCCCGTCAATCCAGCGGCGCGACGCTCCGGGATGATGACGCCGTCCGCGCCGGCGGCATCGGCGGTGCGGATAAGCGCGCCCAGATTGTGCGGATCTTCCACGCTGTCGAGCACTACCAGGAAACTGTGCTCACCGTGACGCTGCTCCAGTAGAGTGTCAACGTCCGCATATTGCTTGCTGCTGGTGACCGCTATGACGCCCTGATGGGTATTGGTATTGGCGGTGCGGTCAAGTTGCTCGCGCGGGAGAAAACGCACCTGCACGCCGCTAGCACGGCAGTCGTCAATAATGCGCTGCACCCGCTGATCATGCCGCTCACGCGCAATGCCGACGTACTCAAAGCTGCGCGCTCCCGATTTCAGCGCTTCACTGACCGAATGAATGCCGTAGATGACGACCATGTTTCATCAGTTTACATCCGGCCGATCATGTTCCGTGTGAGCGCCGCAACGCCGCCCACCGGCAGGCCTTTTGATTGCATCAGCGACGCTGCGTTCATTACCGTGCGGAAGGTCCCATTGCCAGCCGTGTCTTTCCGTCCGGAATCGTGAAGCGCGTCAGGTCCGTCCAGGCTAATGCTGATTTCGAAGCCGTACTTCAGGAATACGTCCAGAAATCTCTGGTCGAGGAGCGTAGCGTTCGTTTGCACCGAATTCAGAATGGTATAGCCGGTGTACTGCTGCGTGCGGCGACCGATGTAATCATAGAATTCCGGAGGCAGAAGGAGCGGCTTGCCGCCATGCCAGATCAGAAAGATGGTGCGCGTGGGGCCGCAGAATTCAGTCACGCGATCCATGAGGATATCGACCGTCTCCCGCGACATCCGCGGCGCGGCCTCGCAGCCGTAGACCGAGCAGTACTCGCATGCCAGGTTGCAGTCGTAGGTTGGCTTGATGATTACGGCGAGGTAGGGGTGCGCGGCAAGGTCGACAGCGTTCTGCCCTAAGACCGGCAGTTCGTACGGTGTGACCGGCGCGATGCGAGTAATGTTATCAATCACGGGATGTCAGGTCCTTTAATCCCGGCTAACGAAAGGAGTTTCACTCTTACGGCGGGCGTTTGTCTGCGACCGCTGACCCCGCGGGAGGTGATAATCAGGGACAGTGAATCGGAGCCTACGTACCCAGTTGAATCTTGGGAAAAGGACGGCTGCACGGCGCGTCCCCTGCTTCCAGCGACGTTAGCCAATCGCGAATTTCCCGGCAGAGTGGAGCTACGGATACCCCTGTGAAGGAGGGCGAGTGGGGGTCGAGCCGCCCCAGCGCCCCACGCAGCAATGACACAGTGCCTTCCGGGTTTCCGCGTTGAAGGTGATAAAACGCGGCCGCCACCTGAATCAATCCTTGCAGGAAAGTCTTTTCGGGCTCCGGCAACTTCAGCCACACCAACTCCCAATGCTCGTGGGCTGCAAAGAATTCCTCTGCGTGGTAGCACCGCAGCCCTTCAGCCAGTTCTCCGCGAGTCCAATCCAGTTGTTCCCGCAAAGCGTTTTCAGAACTTGGTTCAGGCATCATCGCGAAAGACGATATATGAGCGCTTGCTCACTCGTAGCGCAGCGCCTCGATGGGATCGAGATTAGCAGCTTTCCACGCAGGATAAATTCCGAACACCAGGCCGATCAAGACCGACACCAGAGTCGCAGTCAGCACCCACGACAGCGACATGCTTGCAGGCAAGGAAGGGAACACCAGGGGAACCAGGGCGGTCAGTGCGCCGCCAATCACGATGCCGATAATCCCGCCGACTCCGGTCAAGGTGATGGCTTCCAAAGTGAACTGCAGCAGGACATCGCGCTTGCGCGCCCCGATGGCTTTACGCACGCCGATCTCGCGAGTGCGCTCGGTGACCGACACCAGCATGATGTTCATCACGCCGACTCCGCCTACGATCAGCGCCACGCTTGACACCGCGAACATGAAGATGAAAATCCCGCCGGTGAGTTGGTTCCAGGTATCGCTCAGCGCGTCCTGGCTGAAGACGGCGAAATTATCGGCTTGATCGGGATTGAGGTGACGGCGGCGGCGCAGCAGCGCGCGCATTTCATCCATGGTGGTGTCCATGTCGCCGTGCGACGTGGACTTCACGGTGATCCAATACTGTTTTTGCTCGGGATGCAGTTTGTGCATAGTGGAGATGGGCATGCGCACAATGTTGTCTTCGGGGTTCGAGCCGTTGCCGAAGGCCGCCTTGCGCTTGGCCATGACCCCGATCACCTGGAACAGCTCGCCTTCAATGTTGATCTCCTTGCCGATGGGGTCCTGATCTTCGAAGAGCTTTTCGGCGGTATCGTGGCCCAGGACGGCCACCAGGCTGCGGTGCTCATTTTCGGTATCGGTGAACCAGCGCCCGCGGGCGATAGGGAGATCGTCGGTCTGTATGGTGGTTGGGAGGTTGCCGTCGAGAATGGTGTTCTTGGATTTGCGGCCCTCGTATTTCACCGCATAGGTTCCGGTGCCGGTTTGCGGCATCATGATGCGGAGGCTGGCAGTGGCCGCCTTCACGTGCGGAAGATCGCGCATGGCCAGGGCATCGTCGAGGGTCAGCTCTTTGCGAGTCAGCATTTCGGTGGTCGGCCGGCCAAAGGTGAACGGCGAGAAGTGATAGGCGAAGACCTGGTCGGAGCCCATGTCTTTCAACATGTTCTCGATGTTGGAGTTCAATCCGCGCACGACCGACGAGATGACGATGACCATCATGACGCCGATGACGATACCCAGGACGGTAAGCCCCGATCGCATCTTGTTCTTGGCGATGGTCTCTAATGCCATGCGCAGGATTTCTTTGTAGTCGCTACGACGCATAGATAAATGCTGTTTAGACTCCCACGCTCTCGTTTGCCATTAGTCGTGGTCCTGGTAAAAGCTCTGGCGGAGAAAAGCTTCATCGGGCAGCTGGGGAATCTTCTCGGAGCGGGCTGCCATCGTTTCAAAGAAAGCAGCGGCCTCCGCGGTAGTGGCTTGGCGCGATCCCGGAGCATGGTTGATTCCCAAGGCCTGGCTGAGCAGACTCTCGGCATAGGCTTGTACATCCATGCCCTGGGCTTGCGCCTGGGTAGCCAGGCGCGCCTCAACCTCGGGTTGCAATTCAATTTGAATCATGGAGCGTCTCCTGGGTTAATGATACAGCGCTACCTAGGCCCCTTTTCCGCAAGTCGTCTGCGGGCCTGCCGCATCCTACAGCTCGAACCGCAAGGCCGCAATTGGGTCAAGCTTGGCCGCCTTGCGTGCCGGATAGACTCCGAAGAAAACTCCAACCGACGCCGAAACCGCCAGGCCGGCAAAGATCGCCCACAGCTCAATGGCCGACGGCATTCCGATCGCCAGGGTCACCAGCTTCGCGATACCGATGCCACCCGCCACGCCGATCAGTCCGCCCATCAGCGCCATGGTGATGGACTCAATCAGGAACTGCCGCAACACGTCGCGCGGCCGCGCTCCCAGCGCTTTGCGAATGCCGATCTCGCGGGTGCGCTCCGTGACCGAGACCAGCATGATATTCATGATCACGATTCCGCCCACGATGAGCGAGATGGAGGCGATCACGATCATAACGATGAAAAATGTGCCGCTCAGGTCCGACCAGATGGACAGGAAACTCGCATTGCTTTCGATGACAAAGCTGTCTTTTTCACCCACCCGGTCATGTCTTCGCGAGCGCAAAATAACGCGCGCCTGGTCTACGGCTCGTTCAAAGGGCGCGCCCGCATCGAACGCCTTCCCCCAGACAATGATGCTGTTGTGCGAACCATAGGCCTTTAACCAAGTTGCGATGGGCAAGATGACATAGTTGTCGCGGCTCTGGCCGAGGGTCTTGCCTTCTTTCTTGCCTACTCCGACCACTCGATAGGCTCTCCCGTCCACCCGGATTTCCTTCCCCAGGGGATCGATTCCATCCAGCAGATTCTCGCGAATGTCTTGTCCGATGATGGCCACGGAGGAAGCCGTGTTCTCATCGTTTTCGTTGAGCATTCGTCCGGCCACCAAATCGAGGTCGTAGATCCGGGCCATACTGGGGGTCCAGCCGCGAATCCAGGTGTCGGTGCTGCTCTGGGTGCCATACACAACCTTGCCGTTGAAACTGCGCAAGCTGGCGCCGACATCCTTGCACGCATCGCATCCGTCCGCCACGGCGCGGTACTCGTCCATCGTCAGGTCTTTGTGCTTGTTGGCCTCGATGAACTCGTCCACGTCCGTCACTACGTTGGGCTGCTTGCTGATCAAGAAACTGTTGGCCCCGAGATTGAAGATCTTCTCGGCGACATAGCCATTGATGCCGTTGACGAAGGTGACCACCGCGATTACCGCCGCCACTCCAATGACCACGCCAAGCAGGGTCAGCACCGAGCGCAGCTTGTTGGCCCAAAGCGACAACAGGGCGATACGGATGGCTTCAGCGATAGTCATGATGTGGGCAATCTCAACTGTATCGCAAAGGGCCGCAAGCTATCCCATAAAGTCTTGCAACAGGGTGCGGCTTTACAGGCTGCAAAAAAACCGATTACGCTCGCTTTGAAGGGGCGCACCTTCAGGTGCGCCGTTTGATAAACCCTTAATTCTTGTCATTCCGAGGGGCTTTAGCCTCGAGGAACCTGCTGTTTCTTTCCCCTGCAGTGATTTTTTCCGCAGCCTTTTTAGGCGTGCCGTAAGGGGTCAACTATAACCGCCGGCTTTAGGCCCCGCGCGCCTGTTTTTGCAGGGGGTTCAGCCCGTGACCCTTGCTGTGACTCGGTTGGCACGACTAAAGCAGCTTGGTGAAACCCTCACAAAAGCGGATCCCTCGCGGGCTGAAGCCCGCTCGTGATGACAAAAGACTTATCACGGCGTACCTGAAGGTACGCCCCTTCAAACGCCGCCGAGGTCGGGTTGTTCAGCAAACTGTAAGCGGTGCCCTGATACACCACAGAACGATATCCAAAAGCGTCGTGAAGGTCAGAACCAGGTTTTGGCTTTGTAGGCGCGGTACTCGTCACCGAACGCCGCCGTCAGCACCTGCTTCTCACGCTTGGCGCGGAAGTACTGGCCGGCAAGGTTAAGAATCACGAATGCCGCCGCCCAGATGTATGAGCGTAGCGCCACGAACTGGCCTGCGAAGGCGAATGCGCCGAAGAGATAAATCGGGTTGCGAATCTTGGAATAAATTCCATGAGTCACCAGCTTCTTAGCTTCGGCCCGCACGGCGAAGGAGTCGCCGAGCTGATGGCGGGCTAGCATCCACAAGACAAAGGCGGGTATGGAAATGGCAGCGCCGATCCAGTGATGCCAGTCGTTGTGCCAGTGCACTCCCACTACCACGGCAAGCACCAGGTAGACGGTGATGTCAACGAAACGGAGCCAGTTCATGCCGCGTAAGTGTACCTAATGATCGCGACTTGCTGCTGCCGCCACGCACGCGGACTCTTCAGAACGAACTGTGTGGCGGGGATTTCTATCCCTTGGGTTGGTTCAAAGACTGCGCGGTGTTCTGTTGCTGCTGGGCCTGGGCGATCAAGTGCTCGACCACTGCTTTCTGCGGGAAATTCGGGATTTCGCTTAAGCAGCGTTTGCCACGCGGCGACTGCACCCGTGACATCGTTCTTGCCTTGCCACTTAATGATGCCGATGTTCATCAGCGTTCCAGCATGCTTCGGATCGTAGGTCAGGGACTTGTTGAGCTGGGCCAGCGCGCCATCCACGTCGCCGGTGTAGTACATGCACGATGCCATATCGGTGCGAATGGCTACGTTCTTCGGATCGACATCCAGAGCTTTCTGAAAGTACGAGATGGCTTCGGGGAACTGATGGGTCGCCTTGTAGGTCAGCGCGATCTTGTTGAGCAGATCGACGTTCTTCGGATCGGCTTTCAGCTTGGCGAACAGGGGTTCGGCTTGTTTGTCGGCCATGCGCTTCATGTCGTCCAGTGTCGGCATGGGTTTTTGTGCCGGGGCGGATGGCTGGGCGGTTGCCGTCTGCTGCATTTCGGCGGCAGCCGGTGCTGCTTGGCCTGCGGGAGTGGCCGAGCCGCGCACCAGGTATCCCACTAACACGCCGATCAGCAGGCAGACGGCCGCCATGGCGTAGGTTTGGGTCGCCGTCCAGTTCGTGGTTGTGGTGCCGCTTGGCTTGGATTCCTCTTCCATCTTCGCTACTCCTTCAGCGGAATCCGGGAGGGCGCCTGCTCGAGCGCTCTCCCGGGATTGGTGTGCGTATGCTCCGCAGGAACATTGGGAAAGTGCACATTGACTGCCAAACACGCCAGATCGGGAATTCACGGCTGTCCATTCTTATTCAGGGACTTAGCGGCACGGAAGAAGTCAATGAGCGGAGCGGAGCGGACTGGGAAGTGTATTTGTTCGCACTTCACGTGTGATTTGGCGCGGCAGAGTGACCTTGAGAGCAATCAAGAGCCAGTAAATCATGGGCATTCTTAGACTTATTCCAGTTCTAATTTGGAATGCGACCTGCACTTAAGCGAGACATGAGTGTGATGGCCGAGGAATCGCGCCTGGCGAAGGGCGAAGAGCAAACGGCGCAAAGCGGTAACAGCGGCT
This sequence comes from uncultured Acidobacteriaceae bacterium, assembly GCA_963721155.1. Taxonomy (GTDB): domain Bacteria; phylum Acidobacteriota; class Terriglobia; order Terriglobales; family Acidobacteriaceae; genus Bog-257. Next base: position 161,583 of record CAVRID010000019.1, read on the forward strand.
TTGTCGATGAACTGCGGCCGTTATTTCGTCTGCGCTGGCTGCAGATGACGGTGCTAGCTGGACTTCTGGTCACTGTCGGAGTGATCGCCTTCAATCTGAAGTTCTCGGTGCTCGATCTGGACATCTGGTGGCACCTCAAGGTGGGCGACTGGATCGTCCAACACAAAGCCGTTCCGCATACCGGTCTTTTCTCGTGGACTGCGGCCGACCGTCCCTGGACGGCCTACAGTTGGGGCTACGAAGTTCTGATGTCGCGCGCCTACGCGTGGTTCGGGCTGCTGGGGATTGGGATTTACGGAACGCTGCTCACTCTCGGCGTTGCCTACTCCATCTACTGGATGCTTCGGCGGCTTTCGGGCCGCTTCTGGACGGCGTGCATCCTGGCGGTCGTTACCTGCTCGGCATTTCTCTTTAACCTGATGCCGAGGCCGGTGTTCTTCTCCATGATGCTGTTCTGCGTGACCCTGACGCTGGTGCTGGAGGCGCATCGTACGGGCCGCGCGCAGCTTCTCTATTGGCTGCCCCTGATTTTTCTGCTGTGGGCGAACCTGCACATCCAGTTTATCTACGGACTGTTTCTTGTGGGGCTGCTGCTGGCGGTTAATGTAGCGCAGAGCGTGGGTGCGCGTATTGGATTTTCGCCCACATGGCTATTGGAGCCGAAACTTCCTGCGACAACCTTGGCTGCGGTTTTTGCCGCGAGCGTTATTGCCACCTGCATCGGACCGAATTCTTATCACCTGTATCAGGTGATTTTCCAATACTCGCAGGCGAAAGTTCCATACCGCATGATCATGGAGCTGCAGCCGCTAAACTTCCGGGCCGGCAGCCATTATGTGGAACTGCTGTTGATGGCGTTTGCGTTCTTCGCCGTCGGGCGGCAGCGAAAAGTTGACGTCTTCAAACTCCTGCTGCTGGCGATTGCCGGCGCGGTCGCCTTCCGCACCATGCGCGACGCCTGGTTCATCTGCATTCCGGCAGCGGCCTGCATCGCCGATACGCTGGCGGACGAGAGCAAGCGCGAACCGAAAGAAACTTGGCTGCAGAAGCTGGCGGTGGCGGCGGTGGTCGGTCTGGCGCTGCTGCTATTCGCCCCCAGCACTGACTTCAATACCCGCGGTCTCGACCGTGCGATCAGCAGCTTTCTGCCGGTGAATGCGGTGAATTATCTGCGCCAGCATCCGGCGCCGGGGCCGCTCTACAATACGCTCGACTGGGGCGGCTTTCTCACCTGGTACATGCCGAATTATCCCGTGGCCATCGACGGCCGCACCGATCTTTACGGCGATGATCTGGAGGAGCTCTTCTTCGAGACCGCCAATGGCGCGCCGACCTATGCGGACAATCCGTACCTCAACCAGGCGGGAGTTGTGATCTTGCAGAAGAGCAACAACCTGGTGAGCATTCTGCAGGCGGACCCGCGTTTTCAGTTGGTGTACCAGGATGCGCTGGCGGCGGTGTTCGTGCGGAGCGCATCGCCGTAGAGCACATTCTGACTTACCGTGTCCTGGCGAAGGGCCGCTCCACCTGGACTATTCATCTGTGTCGGTAGCTGAAGGCGGGAAGTTTTGAAGGGGCACGCCTTGCAGCCGTGCCGTTATCTGCGCTTGGCGTTGGGCTTCAGCCCCTGAGGGAATTCGCACTTCGTTTCAACCCGAATTCCCTCGGTGGCTAAAGCCACCATTATGACAGTAGCTTACGGCACGGCTGAAGCCGTGCCCCTTCAAAGCCCGAGACCCTCATGAATTATCCTGTTTAGTGGCGCACTGCGCGTGCCTGTGAAGTTACCTTTATTCCACTCTCCATTAACGTATCTGCTGATACTCGGCCTTGGCTTCTGCCAGTACGGGTATGCCGGGCTCGGCATCCTTCCAGAGAGCGAAGAACTCCTGGTAATTGCTGCGCGCCTTCACGGAATCTCCTGCCAATGCATAAGCGCGCCCGAGTTGAAGCCGTGCCAACGCCGCTAACGGAGAATTAGCCGCGACGGTGCGCTGACCCTGATACTTGTGGAATTCAGCGGCCGCTTCTTTGCCCTTTTTCAGCGACAAGTAAGCCGAGCCCCTTATATACACGGGATAGAGCGACCCGCCAACCTCGAACTGGGGAAGCGGAGTTCCTAGTTCGTAGGCTTCGGTTGCCTGGAGGATATCGATCGCTTTTGCTGGATTGCCGCGCTGGATTTCGATGGAAGCATAAATGGCAGGCAGCCAATAATGATTGATAACGGTGTCGAGCGGAAAGCGCTCCGCCAGATCGTCGGCCATACGCTTCGCCCGGTCGGCATCTCCTATGCGAGCGAGCGCCAGAGCCGCCAGAATATTCACGTCCCGGGTGGGCGCAGCGGCGAGGGCGGAGGCGATGTCCTGCCGGCTGCGCGCTATATCGTTAAACTCCGCTTCACGTAAGGCTGCATTCATTTGCCATTCCGCCGCTGTTTCTGTTGAATTAGCGCGCCGCGCCGAGTCGGCCGCTCGCCTGGATAATTCCCGTGCAGCGTTCAGGCGTCCGTAAAATGCTTCCGTATCGGAAGCAAAGGAAAGAAGAATATCTTCTCCCGGCTTGCCGCTTGTCGCCGCGACTTGCTTCTTCATCTCCGGGGTATCGTTTTCAAGGAACGCAACTTCATAGCGATTGCCGTGCAGAAAGGGATTGTCAACTTTGTGCTCGAGGGCCTGCTGATACGTCGCCTTGGCTTCGCCGAGGCGATCCAAGGCGGCATACAGGCCTACCAGGTTGGTGAAGGCCGCTGCGCTGCCCGGATTCAGACGAAGGTCCTCCAGAGTTGCGGCCACGGCCTTTTCGTATTGCCCTAAATAGGTGTAATCGACACCCAGGTTGCCGTAGGGTTCGCCATTGCGCGGATAGGTCTTCGCCCACATCTCGTACGTCTCGATGGCCTTGTCGAGTTCGCCGGTAACCAGCAGGTAGTAGGTACCCGAAATGCGAAACCTTTCCCGCTCGCTCACTCTGTCTCGAAGGTCATATGCCTTCGTCAGATTCTGACTGGCCAAACCGGGTTCGCGCATGTTGGAATACGAAATTCCCAACGCTAAGTAGGCAGCGGCAAAGTTAGGGTCGAGCTCAATGGCGTGGTTAAAGAATGGAATCGCCGCCGCACTGCCTTGCTCCTGCAGGATCTTTCTTCCCTCTGACACGGCTTTCAGGGCTTCGAGAGAGGGAGTCGTGACTTGGTCCATGGGCGTGTCAAATTTTTCCACGGTACTCAGCGACTCACCGAGTTTGGTTCGCAGCTTGGTGGCTGCCGTACCCAGCGCCTTTATTACGTGTTCTTTGTTATCTGCGGTCACCTGTTCTTGCGCCAGCACATCTCCCGTCTTGCAATTCACCGCTTCCAGACCAATAACGTATTGGCTGCCCAAACTCGCGATTGCACCCGACACGTAAGCCTTCGCGTCCGCGCGCTGACACAGATCACGCGCCACCTCCGGGGTGAGCTTCGTATCTCGAGGTTTCGCCATCAGCTTCAGGGTGGCGCGCATTCTCGCATCGGACAGGATGTTCAGGAACGGGGACTGTCCCAGTTGCACCGCGATCGCCTGTTTCAACGTGTCATCGAAGACGGGGTCTCCGGTCGTGTTGTCGAAGTCGGCCAGCACCATGGTGTCCTGGTCGTTCAACTTCGGGGCGCGATGCGAGCGCCAGTACAAGAAGCCAACCACGATCGCGACGGCTAGTAAGACTATCGGGCCCCCCAGCTTCCATGAAAAAGCGCGCGATCTTTCGGTCGTCGGCGGCGGAGAAATGGTCACGTTCGACGACGCCATCCGATTCTTCCTATGCGAGTCGCCGCTGACAGCGGCAATCTGTTCAGCCTGCGTCTCATCGTCAGCGGCGACCGCGACCGAGTGTTGCGACGAGTCGGTGTCGCGCTTAAGGCGACGCAGTTCTGCCCGCATGTCGGAGGCGTTCTGGTATCGCAGGGTGCGGTCTTTCTCCAGCGCGCGGTTGATGATGTCCTCCAGTTTGGGCGGCAGGTCAGGGTTCAGTCGAACCGGCGCGACTGGAGCCTTATGAAGAATGGACTCGAACAACAGCGCGGAGGTGTCACCGCGAAAGGGCAGCACTCCGGTTGCCATCTGATACAACACTGCGCCAAAGGAGAAAAGATCCGTGCGCGTATCGAGCGGCTTTCCGCGCGCCTGTTCAGGAGACATGTAGGCGAGGGTGCCTAGCGTGCTGCCAGGACTGGTGAGATGCTCCTCCTGCATCGCGCTGACGGTGAGACCCGATTGATCGGCGGGAGAACTCGTCGTGACCGCCGTCACCTTTGCCAAACCGAAATCAAGGATCTTGGCGTGATCGCTCTCGGTCACAAAAATGTTCGCGGGCTTAATGTCGCGATGGATAATCCCCTTGGAGTGGGCTGCATCCAGTCCGTCGGCAACTCCAATGGCGATGTCCAGAAGGCGATCGAGCTCCATCGGCCTCTGGTCGACCAGATGCTTGAGTGTCTTGCCGTCGAGGAACTCCATCACCAGGAAGGCGTGCCCGTCCTCTTCGCCAATGTCATAGAGAACGCAGATGTTGGGATGGTTCAGTGCGGAGGCGGCGCGGGCCTCGCGGCGAAATCGCTCCAGGGCTTCTGGATCGCGTTCGACGTCCTCAGGGAGGAATTTGAGTGCGACCAGACGGCCCAGACGGATGTCTTCGGCCTTGTACACAACCCCCATTCCGCCGCCGCCGATTTTCTCGACGATGCGGTAGTGCGAGATGGTCTGGCCCACCACGTGAAAAACTCCCTTCGTGCGCGACCCATGTTAGGAGCTAAGAGAGTGCGAGTCAATGCGCTGCCCGGCGCCCTCTTTTGTACAGGGTTCGCCTTCCGAAATCCAGGGCTGGAACTTGTGGCTGCCTTCAGGCAGGAATTTCGAAAGTTGGGGGCTGCGGTATTAGAGTCAAGAATTCTGCCACTCTGATAATTCGGATGCTGTCGTATCGCGACAGACGCAGAAGGTGTTTGTCGCCGCTGATGATGAACTGAGAGCCTGATGCGATCGCACATTCGAGTACCCGATCATCATCGGGATCGTCCTCGATAACATTCAGTGTTTGCGCAGGCTTTATGGTCTGAACGAAGTTAGACAGGCCGACGATTGCCTCATCCAGCATCTCTTCGGACCAGTGAAACTTTTCTTGCAGTACGCCTCGAATTTCCATTATCAGCGCTTCTGAAATCGCGAGCTGAAATGCCCCGGCTCGGGCGGCATTCAGGAATTGCAGGGGCAGTCCCCCAAACTGCAAGGCTGAGATATAGATGTTTGAATCTGCGGTAGCAAGTATCACCTAGCGGCTCTGGTGCTCTTGTCGGTACTCCTCAATAAGGCGGGGGACATCGGCATCGGTCAATCCTAGCGACCGGGCCTGCTGCTCACCATACGCGAGGAGACGTTGCCAGCGACGGTTTTCTAGATAGCGCACAATTGCCTCGCGCACCAGTTCGTCGCGGCTACGGTGCTCTTCATTTGCCACTGCTTGTACTTCAGCCAGTAAAGATGAGGGCATGCTCACAGATTCAGTATCGCTGGTTGCCTTCATGCCGCCAGTCTAGGATGACTGGTTCCCGCTGTCAAACGCAGTCTTTCTTTCGGCGGACGGGTCGAGAATTATTGGGGCGACAGGCTGCGGGCTACCGCTTCTTAATCGCTCCGTTGTTCTTCAGGCTGGATTGCGAGGTAGTGCCGTCCTGATTATGTGCCACATTGTGGCATACCAGCGTGCAAGTGTTGGTGGCGCGAATATAGGAGACAGGCGTGCCAGCATTCGGGGCAACCACATTGATGTCGAAGTTCACCAGGCGCTCGCCGGAGATAGTCCCGCTTCGTGCACCCATGCCGTGAGCTGTGTGGCAGACCGAGCAGGAGAAGCCGGTATTGATGTGGTCGCCATGATGGTTCCAGCTGGCATTGGAAACAACATTGTTAAGGTCGTGGCACTTGCCGCACATCGCGTACGGACCCTTGAAGCTCAAGTCAGGATTCGGGAACAGGTTCGAGATTAGCTGGCCGGGCGCGGGCGCCTGGCTGAATTCGTAGTCCCGCTCCAGGATGTGGGTGTGCGTCGAGCCGTGCGGACCGCTGGCGCCAGTCCCGCCAAATTCGCGGTTGTCGTCGCTGTTGTGGCAATCGGTGCAGAAAATCTGCGTGCCCATGGCGCGGCCATGCGTCGTGCCGCCGTTCTCATCCAACATAATCTGGAGCAAGCTGGGCTGCGGCAGTGGGCTGCTGCGCACGTGCGTCACCGGATGGCTCGAAGTGGCAGTGGAGCTGAATTGCGGAATCACATTCAGCGGATCGTTCGGCGAAACCGCGCGAAGCGGCAGATATCCGAAAACAGGATTGGAAACTTTGCCGGTGCTGTTGCCGTGACAGCGCAGGCAATTCTCATATTGATTAACCGAAGGATTCACAATGGTGTTGCCGTCTGTTGCGCTGATGCCGGCCACTCCGTTTTGCGAAACGCGTATCGCCGGAGGCGGCGGAAAGGTGGCTACCTGCTGCGACGCGTGTCCATTGTGGCAGTCGGCGCAGGTGGCATGCCGATTATTGTTCAGCAACACACCCTCGGCTGCATCGTGGGTATTGTTCCCCGCTGGGAAGGGGTGTCCCGTCTTGGCGAACTCGGCGAAGACGTTCGGGATGGCCGGAGTGAGGTTGGTGCCCCCGTTATGACAGCCAGCACAGTCCTGCTCGTTAGGTCCGCGCAGTAAACGCGCCGGCCCTAGCGCATTGTGCGGCGTGTGGCAGGAGATGCAAGCATTGCCGGCCACCGTGCCGTAGCTTCCCAGGTTGGCCGCCAGTGCGACTTTGTTCGTGGCCAGATTGTGCGCGCTCGTAGACCATCCCGCCAGAGGGTTGACCTGGTTCGAGATGGTGCGGTTCGGATCGTGACAGGCCAGACACATCTGCGCCTTCGAGCTGTCACGCACCAGAAACATCTGCGACAACGTGTCAATGGCCTGGACGTGCGCGTTGTGACACGAGGTGCACTCGATGTTGCCGTTGATCAGCTTCACCTTCTGGAGCGGATCGCCGGTTTTGCCCTGCGAGGCCAGCGTCGAAATCAGGTCAATCGTGTCCTTGATAGGCAACTGCAGGCTGAAAGGATGCGAGCCCTGCAGGTTTGTGCCAAACACATCCTGAGAGTTCATCGTCCCTGACATCGTGATTTGTCCGGAGACAATCGTGTTGCCCACGGCGACGGTTCCATCGTGGCAGCTCAGGCACAAGTTGCTGTCGGAGCCCAGGACCGGCTGCTGGCCCTTCTGATGATAGGTAGTGCTGTTATAGAGCTGATAGGTGGCCTTGGTCTGTGTCTGGTTCCATAGCGACATGCCGGTAGCTAATCCGGAGTGCGGAGCGTGGCAGTACGAACACGATCCCGGCCGCGCGCCGGTAATCGGCGACTTGCTGCCGGGCGAGAGATCATGGGTGCCGATCACGTCACCGGTGATCTGCGCCAGCAGGGGAACGCCAACCAGCAGGAACGCGAGCAGGAATGCGCGCTTCACTGAGAGCCTCCCTTGGCCGGCTTCGCCAATCCGTAGTAATGGAAGACCTGCACTCGCCGGTTGAACGAATCGACCACAAAGATACGGTCGTCGTGATCGATGAACAGCCCTGCCGGCAACTGGAATTCTCCCAGCCCGGTGCCGCGCTGGCCGAACGTGTATAGCAGTTCGCCTTCGTGGTCGAACGCCTGCACCACGCCCCACAGCCCATCCACCACGTAGAGATCGCCTTCCGAATCGAAGCCCACGCCCTTGGGCCGGAACATGGTGCCTGACTGATCACCAAGCGTCCCAATCGCATACTGAAATTGTCCCGAGCGGTCCAGCACCTGTACGCGGAAGTTCATCGCGTCCACGACGACCAGGTTGTCGCCATGCAGCCGCAGCTCGGTGGGATAGTTGAACTCGCCATGACCCTCGCCATTGCTGCCGATCGTTTGCAGCACGTTGCCTTGCAAGTCGGTGACGAAAATCTTATTGCGCAGCGTGTCGGTCACATAGATCCGCTGTGCCGCCGAGTCCACCGCAATTCCCGTAGGCCGCTTGAAGAACCCTTCGCCACCCTTCAGGCTGCCGATGGCGCGCTGAAACTTGCCGTCGGAGTTGAAGACGAACACCTTGCCCGACTCCGAATCAGTGACGTAGATATTGTCCTGGGCATCGACGGCGACGCACTGCGGCGTCAGCATGGGATCTTTGCCCTTTTCAACGCGCGAGAGGAATTTGTACTTCTGCTGCTGGAAGTCGAAGATGTGGACGCCGAAGGCGCCGGGGTCGGTCACAATGATGCGCCCGCGAGAGTCGGTGGCAATGCTGTAAGGACGTACCAGACTATGAAATTCCGGCTCGCCGGCGACGAAGTCGAGCATCTTCTTCCAGAAGCCGCGTTTGGGTTCCACTTCGCGAGCGGAATGGAAGGTGCGTTCGTAAACCAGCTTGCGGCCACCCAGCAGTTGCATTTCAGGCGGAGCCGGCTCCGGCGTGACTTGTTGTCTTTTTTCTTTAGAGGCCGCCGCCCCTGACGCCGCCAACATCAGCAGCACCAAGGTGACGATTACGATCTGTAATGCCTTCGACAGCAAAGCCGGCCACGACCCATCAGAAAAAGTTGAAGTAGCGCGATACCCCAAAGTATATCGAGTTTACGTTACTCGCCGGCACGCCGGAGGCACTAAACCCTTGCACCAGCCTTCCGTATCCGCCGGTGAAGGTGAGCTTCCTGAACTGGTAGTTACCGTTGATGAAGACCTGTTCGTTGTGATTAGCCGAGAATATCAAACCATTGACGGTGTTGCTGTCGGCCCGGGAGAAGCTGGCGCTAACGGACATACGCCTTATTGGCGTAGTTCCTACCGAAAATGAGTAACCAGAACCACCGTACAGCAGAAGCCATTCCGGCGGTATCACTCCCGGTGGCAAGGTGGGCGGTACAGTTACTCCATTGCCGCTCAGCAGCCCGTAACCATTCGATTTCGAATAAGCTGCCGCCAGCGTAAGGCGGCGGGCTCCCAGGCTGGTGGAAAAGCTCTCTCCGCCGTTCCCTGTATTCGGCTGGTTGACGATTGCGCTGTGCGATCCCCCTGCGCTCGCCGTCCAGACGATGCGCCCGAAACGGTGCCGCACGTTGGCGGTGTAGATATAAAACGAGTTCATGTAAGTCAGCAGGAAGGTCTGCACGTTTTGCGCATAAGCGACGTCCCCACTGACCGTCCAGTCTGCAAAGCTCCGGCTGTAGCCAAAGTTCGTTGAGAAGCTGAGAGCGTTGCCACTTGAATTATCGGTAGTATTGTCGGCGAAGTTTACCGCCGCGTTCATCGATCCGCCCAGCAAAGGCCGCGTATAGACAAGCCCGCCTCCGTACGAATTGGCTGCGTAGGTCGTTCCCAGGAAGGTCTGCTCGCGGCGCTGGACTTCAAAATTCAGTTGCAGGTTAGGCGCTAGGGCATAAGCGCCGTAGCCGGAGATGTAAAGCGCGTTCGAGCTTTGCTCGGTCTGCTGAATCACTCCACCGGTCTGTTGCGCTGCGATCCCGCTGGATTGTGCCTGCGCTCCGACTGTGCCTTGCGTTGCCGCGCTTCCCGGAATGATGGATTGGTAAAGCGATCCGGCGAGATTGTCGGTGTAGCCCAGGGCCAGAGAGAGACTGAGCTTTTGCGTAGGCTGAATCCCGGCCGCTGCGTTCAGGGTGTCGATGGTGCCGTTGAAGCTGTAACCGAGGTAATCGGAATTGATGTAGGACCGCGAAAAACTGGCGGATGCGGAACCGTGCATGGGCAACATGTGCGAACCGCTGACGAACCAGGAGTCGTTATTGGAATTGATGCTCTCGATGGTGTCATTTCCAAAAACCAGCGGAATCTGAGCATTGGAATTTCCGATGTTGTAACCCGCGTTCAGATTGAAGCCGGCAATTGAATAGTTGGAGCGCACGTTGAAGTTCTTGTAGTCGTTGTTTCCGTTCTGGTTGGCTCCCAGGACTGTGTATTCACTGCTGCCAGTGTTAAAGTTCGCGCTCAAGCTCGGCAAACCTGGCAGGAACGCTCCCCAGCCAATACCGAATCCCTGACCGTCGCCACGGGTGGTGTAGTTGGGCACGCCAGGAATTCCGAAATTCCCCTCGCTGTCCCAGGACTTGGCATAGGTGATCGATCCGGGGAAATGACTGCCCCCAAAGATACCGCTGTCGAACTCGAAACCTGTGCTGTTAAACAGCGAACGCGATTCCGAATTCTGCGACGACTGGTTGTAGTAGGGCGAAAGGTTGAAGTTGAGAAAGTTGGGATTGTGGTAGAAGCCGGACAGGGTTCCGTTGCCGTTGAAATCTACGGAGTGGCTTGAACTAATGTCGCTGCCCCAGACGTCGTTATAGCCGACGCCGACGACGCCGTTCAGGTTCGTGCTGAGTTCGCCCACCTGGATCTGCGCGGCTGCGGGGAGGGCGAGAAGAAGTATTCCCGCTATAGATGCGTGCAAGAAAAATATTCGCAGGACACGGTGGAAGGGCACGGCTTCTGCTGAAGAAATCGGAGAATCGCTGGCGGAATATGTTTCTGGGAGGAAGCCCCCGGATTTATGCGGGGGAAGGAGCGCTTCAGCGCTCCGGTATGAATTCAGCTTTTGATCATGCGCTTTAGCGCTTGAGGTCGAAAAGCCCGGGGCTAAAGCCCTTCGTAAGAGCGGACGCTTTTCCGCTGGACTGAAGTCCAGCTTCCCCCTGCTAAAGCAGGGGGCTCCCACCAGAAGCGTTCCGCAGAGTTTTTTCGCAGCCTGTAAGGCCAGTTTCTTGCAACTGGTAAATGCGACGTCGACTGGTTGCACCACCCGGGAGTAGCAAGCTTCGGTTCGCTTTGCCCCGAACCACGCATTGAAAATGCTCCTCCGCACGGCATCGACCTCTACAGCACTTCCACTTTGGCGTTTTGCCGCAGCTTCTTGTCCAGGGCGGCGCGCACCTCATTGGTCTTTCTGTCTTGCAGTTGCTTGATCAACTGCGCTTGTACTTCCTCAAACTTGATCTTGCCGGCGGGAATATGTTTGTTCAGCCGCACGATGGTATAGGCGTTCTCGATCTGGATAAGATCGGTGATTTGGCCTGGCTGCATGGCCAGAAGAGCCTTTACCATCTCCGGCGGAAGCTTGGCCCGATCCACTTTGTGATGGTCGCCCATCATCACCCGGTAGTCGTCCTCGGAGATCTTCTCTGCGAGAATCCCGAACTGCTCGTAGGTCTTGGTCGCCTTGGCCTGCTTCAGCGCGTCGTCAGCCTTCTTGCGGGCTTCTTTCAACTGCGCCGGTGTGGCCTTCTCGGGCGGAAGAATCGAGATTGTCTGGATGGCGAAGGCCTCGGCATACTGGAAGCTCGCCGGATTCTTGTCGTAGTAGGCTTTGGCCTCGGCTACGGTAACTTTAGACTTGTTGTTCACATCGCTCTTCAGCAGGGCTTCAATCATCAGGGAACGACGGATCTTCTCGTTTACTGCCGCCTCCGAGCCGTTGAACTCGACCTTGACAAAGTTCCTGTATTCGGCCGGCGTGGGAAACTGTTTGCGGAAATCGGCTTCGGCGCGATTGAGACGCTCAGGGGATACCGTGATCTTGCGCCGTTGTGCCTCCTGGTAGAGCAGCTCCTCAAAGATGATCATTTGCATCGCGCCCTGGCGAATCTGCGGTTCCATCTCCTGCGGAACGTTGCCATTGTGCTGCCGGGCGTAAGGGAAGATGGCGAACATCTCGCGCTGCAGGTCGCGGTCGGTCAACACGGTGCCATTGACGCGAGCGACCGGCTTACCCGTTATCACCATCGCCGGCGCCGGCGCGCCTGGCCGGGCTGACTGGGAGACTGCCGTCGGTGCGTGGGAGGCGACTTGAGCCGAGCAGGCGAGCGCCAGAAAAACCACTGCGAAGACTGTTAGCTTGTACTTCATTTCCTCACCCCAAGAAGCTGGAAACTGGGGAGAGAGACTTGCTCTCTCCCCAAGGTTTGACAACGACTAGAAGGTAGTTCCAGCCGTGCCATTGTTCATTTCGTTGGACTCGCCACCGTGGCACTCGCGGCAGAACTGCGCCGTCTGGTTGGAGCCACCGGTGCCGCTGGCCGGGTTGTAAGGCGCACGGACGAAGAACATGGTCGCGTAGTAGCCCGAAGCCAGACCGGACTTCGTACCCTGCGTGACCTTCACCACGTTCATAAGGTGCTGGTTGTGGCAGGTGGTGCAGGTGACCACCGGTGTGCCGTTGTAGTTGCCGGGGCTCACGAAGAAGCCGTAGTTCTGTACGAACTGATACATCTTCGTTCCGGCCGGATAGGTGATCGCGCCGTTGACGATGGTGCAATCCCAGTTGTATTGGCCGCCGCAACCGATTGCGGCATTCAAGCCCACCGGGTGATCGTTGAGGTAATTGCCAGCCGTGGTGCCGTCGTTTCCGAGCAAAGTCGGAATCGTGTTGTAGGTGCCGTAGGTTGAAGGCAGGGTCTCATAGACCGCGTTCTTCATCATGGCGCCCTTGGCGAGGTTGCCGTCGTGGCAGCTCAGGCAGAGCGTGATGTTGAGGTCAGGGTTGGCGGTAGTGAATCCCGGCAGCGTCTCCGAATAACCAGTGCCCGGTCCCGTGCCGCCGAAGATGAGGGTTTGGCCGACCAGCGACATGACATCCTGGCCCCACAGGGCAACGTTGCCTGCATTGGGATCAGCAGTCTTGGCTGAGCCGTTGCCGTATGCGCCGCTGTGCGGAGCATGGCAGGCCGCGCAACCACGGCCGTAATTGAGGTGAGCGCCGAGGACGTCAGAGGCGGGCGCCCAACCGGACTGCGCCATCGCCAAGGTCGCGGCGGCGAAGATCACGAGCGAAATTAACAATGCTTTTTTCATTAGATCGATCTCCTGATATGTAACTGCAGTTTTCATGATTTATGCCTGGAGACCCTAGGCCCCGGCGGCCTCCGTTCGTGAATAGTGCAAGTGGCTGGCCGAAACTGAATGGCGCTTCAGTCGTCGATTGAATTTCCGCTAAGCCATTGAATTAAAATAGTTTATTATCGATATGTGGGTCGGGCTGATTAGCTCTCCGGCTGGGAAGCTGCATTTCGGTGCGTGAAATGAACCATTTCCAGAGGCGGGGTAGCCAAATTCCGCAGCGGTGGGTGAGGAGCAGTGCCAGGGGGCAGGAAGGTCATCAAAAACGAGGCTGCCTTCCCTTCGGAGCCGAGCCCAAATCGGGAAACTGCGTCTGATGGCCTCTACGGGCGATTACAGCGATCCAGCTCCTCAGGTGACACTTCGCCACTGTCCTGAGTTATAAAGCCTCGCCTGGAGCCAGCCAGAGCCTTTAAAATGGCATTCTAGTGTAAGCCCATAATAGTCCAATGGTGGTTCATTGATTTTGACCTAAGCGCTATGTCTGATAGGCAATTTATAGGCACTTAAGTCTTATGTTTAAACAGGTCGGGAGATCGGCGTGGGGAAAGCAGATCTCACGCGGCCGAATGGTCTGCTGAGAACTCCGCAAAATCAGATCCCTCGCCGACTAGAAGAGAATGCGGAAAAATCGTGGGGAAACGCCGTTGGTGGAAGCCCCCTGCTTCAGCAGGGGGGAGCTGGATGGTTCGATTTAAGAATGGGCTTTAGCCCTGGTTTTCCCATGCCCGGCGCTAAAGCGCAAGATCAAAGTCCCACCTTTTTTCCGGAGCGCTGAAGCGCTCCTCCCCCCGCATAAATGCGGGGGCTTCCACCAAGAAGAACCAAATCAACCACGGATGTTCACGGATTTGATTTTGAGGTCTTGAGAGGAACAAGAAATCCGTGTGCATCCGTGTAGATCCGTGGTTAAACAAGACCCTAACCCACACCCTTCGACGTACTCACGGCAGCCTCTGAGCCTGCGCCCCTTCAATTCGACGTTGCCGTTACTTCTTAATATCGGCGCTAGCTGCAGCTGCCTGCGGCGCGACCGGTTTGGCGGCTGCGGCTTGCGTGGTCTGGTGACCGGCGGTCTTCTCCTTCTTTAGCTGATCGGCTTCGGCGTCGGTGATGTAGCGGAACTCCTGCACCCGTCCCCAGGGATATTGTTCGGAGACGAACATGCGGTTGTTCTGGTCGATGAAGAGTCCGACGGGATCGTTAAACTGTCCCAGCAGGCGACCGGGACCACCGACATAACCCATCAGAGCGCCATCGCGATCATAAGCCTGGACGAGACTCAGGCCGGTATCGACCACCCAGATGTGGCCGTCGCTATCGATTGCGATTCCCTTGGGACGTTCAAAGCATCCGATTGCGTCGCAGTGTTTTCCGAACTGGCTGATGAACTTGCCTTCAGCGTCGAAAATCTCAACGCGCCAGTTCAGGGTGTCGGTAACGTAAACGTTGCCGTCTTTGTCGAGCGCGACGTCGGTGGGCAGAGCGAAATCGCCGGGGCCGCTCAAGGTGTGCTTCTTGCCGCCGGTGCCGATCTTGCGGATTGGCTTAAGGGTGTCGGCGTCGTAAACGAAGACTTGGTCCTGTTGCGTATCGACGACATAGAGCAGCCGGTTTTCTTTGTCGATGGCCATGCCGACCGGGTCAACCAGACCCTTGATCTGGTCCTGCACCTGATGCTTGGCGTTGAATACCATCACCTTGCCCAACTTGCCGTCGGAGACAAAGACGCGGTCGTCGTCATCTACAACCACGCTGTTGATCAGCCCGAAGTGGGCCTCGAAACCGTTGCGGATCATCTCCGTCTCTTTGGTCTCGGTGTTGAAGATGAAAACTGCGCCCACCTTCTGATCGGCTACGTAGAGACGGCCTTTCGAGTCCACCGACATGCCGTAAGGTCCGAGCAGCTGGAAGGGAAAGTTCTTGGTCGTGATTTTTTCATCTTGCGATTGCGTGCCGGCGACACGGTCCATCCACGATTGCTTGGCTTTCTTGCCCGGGGTGTCGATGCCTTTGTCGAATTGCATGCCAGCGAAGTAGCTGGTATAGCGGACGCGCGGAATGTTGGGCGGCTCAGGCCAGACCAGCTTGCTGAGGTCCTGCTTCGGCTTCTCGGCAGGCTTCTGAGTGGTCGTGGCCTGCTTTTTCTTCTTGTCGCTGGCGTGGAGGGCGACGGGCGAAGCCAACGTCAGTCCCCAGGCAAACAGCAAGAAGATGGCTGCCATGCGAACGCCAGTTGTCTTTACGCTGAGTTTACACATGATTACTTTCTCTCCCCAGTCTTGGTCATATCAATTCGGTTCTTGTGGCAGGTGTCGCAGAACGCCATGTTGTTGGCCTGGTCCTTTACCAGCAGCTTTGCCTCGGCGGAGGAGTGCGGCTGATGGCAGGTCAGGCAGTTCATAGGCGTCTTGACCTTGCCGGGATTGGCCGGATCCATCAGGTCCGACACCGGATGCCCGGTCACCGGATGTCCTAGTCCGTATTTGAGCGGAAGCACGACAGCCTTGTTCTTCTCGAAGTAGTCGGCCGGCAGTTTGACCTGGCCGTTGAAGATGGTGATCAGGTGCTCCGCCTCAAGTTTCTGCGGCTGCGAGTCGGCGCCGTGGCATTCCAGGCAGAGCGAGTTGACATCTTTGGTCCGCAGCAGGTGGACGTTGTCGCCGCCATGTGGTTCGTGGCACGTCGCGCAACCCTGGCCAAACGCCGGTTGATGCAGGTGCGCCTTCTTCATCTGCTCCGATTGTTCACTGTGGCAGGCGAGACATGCGTTAACCGGATCAGGTTGCAGGAAGCCCGGAGTCCTTCCGGCATGAGGATTGTGGCAGGCGATGCACTCGCCCTGCGCGCCCGGATGTTGCACCTTGGCCTTCTCGATCTTCTCCGCCTGCTCGCTATGGCAGGTGACGCAGAGGGCCTTGGTGTCGCTCTGAGTCAGCACGACCTTGCCGTCTTTGGCGGGCGCGTGACAGGTATCGCAACTTCCGCTGGCGAACGGCGGATGCGTGAACGCCTGCATCAGCTTGGGCTGCGATGACTGATGCGGATCATGGCACTGGACGCAGTTGGCGGTGGCGAACGGCTGCCCTTGATGCGCCTTGATCAGGCTGGCATCTTTGGCGTCGTGGCAATCGAGGCAGAGTGCCGGAGTCGTCTTAGTCAGGTGATAGTCGAACTCGAGCTTGCCCCGCTCGCCAACTTTGTGGGTGACGTGGCAAGTCTCGCAACCCATGTCGAGCGCCGCGTGCCGGCTGCCTTTGTCGGGGACGTTCAGTCCTTGCTGGTGGCAGGTCAGGCAGAGGTTTTCGTTCGCGCCGCCTGAAGTCGGCTTCAGCAGCTGGAACTTGTTGTCGCTGGTGTGAGGATCGTGACACTTGAGGCAATCGCGAACTGCGGGAGGATGGACCGTGCCTTTCAGGTCAGCAGCGTTCTTATCGGCGTGGCAGGTAAGGCAGAGGGCGTAGGGCGTCGCGGTAATCAGTTTGACGCGAGTGACGTCTTTGGTCACCCGCACTTCGTGGCAACTGGTACAGCCCATTGCAATAGCCGAGTGAACATTCTTGCCCTTGGCTTTGTCTTCGTGACACTCAATGCACTTGGCGGAGTCCGTGTTCGGGGCCAAGGGCACGGGATGGGTGGCCGCGCCGCAAAGGCTGGCGCTCAAAATCAGGCCCAATCCCAGAAACCACCGCACGACTCGCACGACCTACCTCCACCCTGAGATAACTACTTGTGCACGTCGATTACCGTGGGAGTGCCAAGCCGCCGGAGCCTGATCATGGGCAAGGTAAGTTATTGTTCCGTTGAGAATTAGGCGGTCTCAGAATTTCTGGTTGAGCCTCCCGGGAACTCGGGTTATACCTCCGAAAATGGGTTTTCCCCCGCATTCACAGGTGAAATCCCCCACTGACTCGCTTTGCTGTCGCTGCCGCTGGCGTCTTCAGCCAGCCTACACCCCGCACGGACGCCGCGTCTCAACGAAGCGCCAGCGCTTGCCGACATGCGCGGTTTCATCACCGAAATGCGTGATATGCCTCACTCCGGTGGCAGGCATCGAACCGTCCCCGTGCGTAATTCCTCGAATCGCAATGACTTACAGGCTCTTGGCTGGATGGCTTCCGACGTGCATTTATCACTTGCTCACGGGAAGGGGCACGCATGGCCTTCAGCCTTTCGTCTATTCCAAAACGCATTCATAAGACCTTCGCTAATTTGCGGACGGGTATCGTCCTGCTGATTCTGGTTGTCATCGCCTCGGCGCTGGGAACGGTTATCCTGCAGCGCCCCGCCACCGATCCGGACAAGCTTTCGCAAGCCTATTCGCCC
Organism: uncultured Acidobacteriaceae bacterium; assembly: GCA_963721155.1. Taxonomy (GTDB): domain Bacteria; phylum Acidobacteriota; class Terriglobia; order Terriglobales; family Acidobacteriaceae; genus Bog-257. The sequence goes on from CAVRID010000019.1 coordinate 178,854, forward strand.
GCGACGCTGCGTCTCCTCGATCGCGTCATGCTCACCAATGTTTTCCATTCATGGTGGTTTCTTACGCTGTTGGGGCTGGTGAGTTTGAGCATCGTGCTGGTATCGGTTGATCGCTTTCCAAATGCCTGGCGCTTCTATGCGAGGCCGTACCGCAAGACGGATTCGCACTTTCGCTCGGCGCTACCCAACAAGATCGAGATACCAATCAAGGACGCCGAAGACGGACTGAACGCTGCCGAGCGGGCACTGAAGAAGCTCGGCTGGCCGGTCGAGCGCGCCGCCTACAAAAACGAACCCTCCTTATATTCCGAGCGGCATCGCTTCTCGGTTATGGCGGTGTATATCGTCCACGCCAGTCTGCTTCTCATCTTCGCCGGCGGCATCATCGATGGAGTCTTTGGGTACAGCGGATTTCTGGGGCTGCACAAGGGTCAAACCGACAACGTCATTGAGCTGCGTAGCGGAGGCAAGAAACAGCTTCCGTTCGCGATCAAGTGCTATAGCGCCGGACAAGAAAATTATGCTGACGGCTCGCCGAAGAAGTGGTGGTCGAAGCTGGCCGTCGTGCAGGACGGCAAAGAGGTCGAGTCAAAAGAGATTGTGGTGAACGATCCGCTGGTTTATCAGGGATTGCGTTTTTACCAGTCAAGCTACTGGATCGACAACCACACCGTTGACTCGCTGCAAATCGCGTCGGTGGCGAAAGACGGTAAGGAAACGCCGCTGACATTGCAGATGAACCAGCCCGTTGCATTGGATAACAACGCTACCGTCTCCCTGGTTGACTACATTCCCGACGCATTCGTTCGCGATGGCCAGGTCTTCAAGAAGTCCGATGACATCGACAATCTGGCGTTCGGTCTGGACGTAAAGAATCTCGCTACCGCGGAGGTCACCCGGGTTTGGCTGTTTCCCGCGCAAGGCGCCATCCTCGGCGGAGAGAACCTGAACTACAAATTCAACGGTCCGGCCTCGGCCCAGGACATCGCGTGGGTGCCGGTTACGGGTTTGGAAGTTTCGCACGAGCCGGGGCAGTGGCTGGTGTGGGCTGGCGTTCTAATGATGGGCGCTGGACTGGCAGTTGCGTTCTACATGGTGCACATGCGGCTTTGGGTCGTGGCCATTCCCGATGCCAGGGGCAAGCTGGTGCTGTGGGTCGGCGGTCAGGCCAACAAGAACCGCGACCGTTTCGAACAGAAAGTTTAACGAAGTGGTTGACGGTATCCGGACCGAACTGGAAAGCGCGTCACTCACCCGGCAATCTTCGCGCCAAGAACAACCTGAACTAACGCTGGCTGGCGGCAAGTAGCCAGACGGAGGAAAGAAGAGATGTCTACCCGAGCACGAGTCGTACAAATGGAATCACCGCCGGCCGCAACCGGTGGAAACGCATTGCTGGTCCTGGTGGGACTGTCGGTCGTTTTTCTGCTGATCGTGGCGTTGCTGGGCGTAGCGAAGTCTGGCGGCAGCCTCATCAGCGAGAGCAATTTCCTCTATGTCGCGCTCATCTTCTACGCAGGCGCCGGCGCGCTGTACATGGGCTTTGGAGTCACCGGAACGCCGCGTTTTGTGAGATACGCATCGGTCGCGACAGCCATCGGCTCTGGTGGCCAACACCTTGGCCGTGGCGCACCGCTGGTATCTCTCCGGTCGCCCGCCCTTCGCCAGCATTTACGAGATGCTGCTCAGCTTTGTCTGGGCAGTCGCCGCCATGACCCTGATCGCCGAGAAGAAGTTCGGCGTCAAGATCATCGGCAGCATCACCATGCCGCTGGCGGTGGTTTGCGTCATCCTGATGCAGTTACTGCCCTCAGAAGTACGGCCGCTGGTACCGGCGCTGCAATCCACCTGGCTGCATGTGCACGTCACGCTGGCCATGTTGAGCTATGCCACCTGCGCTTTGAGTTGCGCACTGGCCATGATGTTCCTCATCCAGGACGACTTCCAAACCGAAACCTTTCTCGCCTGGACGAGCGCGATGGTCAGCGCGATCTATATCGGCATCGTGGCCACTCGCTTCGAGCGCTGGGGCGGTTTGTCGGTGACCGGGTGGGACGCGAAAACCAAGTCCGACATTTTTCTCGGCCGTGGCATGCGTCTGTTTGTCACCGTGCCCGACCTGGGATGGCTGTTCGTAATTGCTGCTGTGGCCGCAATCGTTCCCTTGCTGCTATATTTCGCCGGCCGCCTCAAGAACAACGAATCCTTTTTCGCGATCGCCAACAAAGCCGTGTTTATCAGCATTCTGTTGCAGCTGGTCGTGGTGGCTGCTTTCGTTCTTCGCGTCCGCGATGCGGCTTACCCGTCACCTGACCAGGATGGACTCTTCCCGACCAGTCTGGCTGCCAGCCCGTTCTTACTCGGAGGCATGGTGACGGGTATTTTTGCTTCGCTCTTGTACCTGATGTTGTTGTGGAGGCGCACCGACCTTGAGGGTCTGCTGCCCTCGGCCGAAACGCTGGATCGCGTCACTTACAAGACCATCTGCATCGCCTTCCCGCTGCTGACCGGCATGATTGCCGCTGGCGCGTATTGGGCCAACCGCACCTGGGGCTCGTACTGGAGTTGGGATCCCAAGGAAACCTGGGCTGCTATTACCTGGCTGGTCTATGCAGGTTATTTACATATGCGGATCACGCGGGGATGGCGCGGGCGTAGGGCCGCGTACTTCGCCATTCTGGGCTTCGGTGTCGTGATCTTCACTTTCCTCGGCGTCACGTATCTGCTTCCCGGCTTACACGCGTACGCATGAGGAATAGGGCTGGCCGAGCCGGTTCTGAGGATGGATTAGGCCCCAAGATTCAGCGCCGCTTCACCAGCCCTGAAATTTGATGCTTCGAGAAGGAGAACAGCGCAGCACGATGTTAGCCTCGACCCCAATCCGGCTTTATGACGGCGAGCTTCCCGCGCAGTCGGAAGCTGTACCTCTTGATCTGCTGCCAGTCGCGCGCAAACGCCACCTCAGCTGGGCGCTCAAAGCGGTGCTGCCGATCGCTGCGGTGCTGTTGAATGGACTGCTGCTGTTCGTGCTGGTTTCTTTGTCGCTCACCGTGGGAGAGCGGCACATCATCATCACCGTCGCGGCCGCCGGTGCCTTTCTGATTTGCGTCACCGTCATCATGGTGCTGGCGGTTTCGGTACGCCGTCCCATGTTGGAGTTGCAAGAGAAGATTGCCCGGGTTCGGCTGGGCGATATGGATGTCGCTGTCGGCTTCGCCACGCGCAATGACGAAATCGGCGACCTGGGCCGCGATTTCAATAACATGGTGGCGCAGCTGAAAGCCAGCCGCGAAGAGATCCAGCATCTGCACCAGACCCAAATGTCGCGCGCCGAACACTTCGCCACTCTGGGAGAACTGGCCGCCGGCCTGGCCCACGAAATCCGTAATCCGCTGGCTGGAATCGCTGGCGTAATCGAGATCATAGGCCGCGACCTGCCGCCGAACAGCCCGGCGCGTTCCGTCATCAAAGACGCCAAAGAAGAGGCAGTACAGATCAATCGCATTCTCACCGAACTGCTGGAGATTGCCCGTCCCAAGCCGCCGCAATTCCGCATCGGCGATTTGTGCAGCACTGTCGAACACGCGGTCATGTTCGCGCGCCAACAGGCCATCACCAAACGGATCATGGTCGAGCTGGAAATTAAGGATGTGATTCCACCCGTGGAGCATGACCCTAATCAGATCAACCAGGTGCTATTGAATCTGCTGCTCAATGCGATTCAATCCATGGACAAGCCCGGCGTCATCCGCGTTTCACTGGAGAGCGATGAAGACGATGTGCTCATCACCGTCGCCGACGAAGGGAAGGGAATTCCGCCCGAAAACCTGCCCAACATCTTTCGTCCGTTCTTCACTACTAAGGGACACGGCACGGGGCTGGGACTCTCGCTGGCACGTCGCATGGTGGAAGCGCACGGCGGACACATTGACGTCACCAGCGTGGTGGGAAAAGGCACTCAATTCCGTGTGGAGCTACCCATTAAGAGCCCCGCGGCCCAATCGCAGCAAGCGGGGTGAAATTAGAACCCATCCGGCTTGTTGACGTCGTGCTTTGAAGGGCCCAAGGCTTCACGGTTGGGTGGAAGCCCCCGCATTTATGCGGGGAAAGGAGCGCTTCAGCGCTCCGGTATGAGTTCAGCTTTTGATCATGCGCTTTAGCGCTGGAAATCGAAAAGCCCGGGCTAAAGCCCCATTTTGCATGGGACGACCTTTTTCGCTGGACTGAAGTCCAGCTTCCCCCTGCTGAAGCAGGGGGCTCCCACCGAAAGTCGGCCACAACATTTCTCCTCAGCCGCTGAAGCCGTGCCTACTGCTCATAGAATTTGTCATCACGAGCCGCGCGAAGAAGCGAGCGACGAAGCGCGGCCGAGGGATCTGCCCTTTTCGTCCTCGCAGACATCCCATCACTGGCGTGATGCCCACATAGCGTTTACTTCTGCGGAATCGGCAGCACCGTGAATGACGGATCGTGATATGTTCCCGCAACCTTCACTTCCACCGTGGAACCTTTTTGCTTTTTCTTGTGCACCAGCGGTTGAACAATCTTCAGCAAAAACGATTTCACCCCCGTAGTAGCCTGTGACAGCGGCGCGTCCAGGCGTACCGGACCGTGCAAGTCAACCTTCTCCGACTTCAGGTTGTAGGTGCCACTCACTACTGCTGAGGCGCCAGGAACGTCGAAGGAGACGTTGGTTAGGTTTGCGGTCGCGTCGCGCAAAACCACATGGCCCTTCACATTCGACAGCACCCGGCCTGGGTCGTAGTTGTAATTTCCATTCTTCTCCTCTTTTTCCTGCTCGTCCTCTACTTTGTCGGCTTCGCCGCGCGCCCGCGCGCTTAAGAAGTCCACGTCCTTCTGGGTCTGAAAGTTGGTATATTGTCCGCCGACGATTCCAAAGTCTCCTTGCAGCCGCAGCCTGTCGAGGAATGGCCGCTGCTCCGGAGGAACCGTCACCTTAGCGCGAAAGACGATATCGCCCGTCATCGGCGGAGGCGTGTCTCTGGTGAACAATCGCAACAGGTCCTCGGTGCGGGCGTGGGTGGCATAAGCAGTCATGACGACCGTCTTGCCATGGGCTTCCGACTGGCTCTCCACGTCGCTCTTGGCGACAATCGTCGTCCGTCCCCAGTGAGCGACGACCGGCTGAAGTTCCACATCTCCGTTCAATCCGTCCACCAACGCTTGAAAGCGAGTAGTCAGGTGCACCGGATGCCCGTTGCGGGTGAGCATAAAGTCAGGAGTGTCGGTGGTGCCGCTCACGTTCACATGCTGCAATACGCCGTCGAACTTTCCTGCGGCCGAGACGGTCCCGGCAATTCCAGGGAACACTCCAAGATCGGCGTGCTGCAAGGTATAGGAGCCGGAGAGGGGAGTGTGTCCGCCGTCGCCCGATTTCCATGGGCCGAACTGTCCTGTAATGCTCAAATCGCCAGGAGGCTCAGGGATCTTCAACGCCGCACTAAACGAGAGTGGTCGCCCACCGGAAATTGAATGCAATGAGAGCTTTTGAATTGGAAATATCAGCGGTTCCTGGTCGGGCTGTCCTGGCGTGATCTCCACTTGTGCGCCATCGGCGACGATCTCGCCAATCGAGATTCCGGACGGCGTGGAAATCGCCGGGGGCGCCGACGCAAATACTCCGCTTCCGCCGGGCGACATGGTGACCATTACGTGCATGCCTTCGGCTCGGACCTGTTGAATGCTGTGTGTCAACAGCCCGTGATAACTTCCCACGATGGTCAGTCTCTGGATGGTGATGAACGGCGGCGAAGCCTGATTGCCGTCGCGGCGAACCGTCACGCCATCGGCGACGCAGCCGGGGTGAGGGAAGTACGTTTGCCGGAAGCTGCTCAACTGCACTCTGCCTCCCGACTGCTGCTGTAAAGCCTGAACCACGGCACCGCGAGTGAACGGCCAGCGGCGCGACGCAATTACTCCGAGTATCAGCAGCCCAACCGCCACCACAACAAGAAAAACCAGCCAGCGAGCAAAACGCGTGCGCTGCGGCCTCGGAGAAGAAATGAGATAAGGTTGGCGCTGCACGGGTGACTGCTGCTCTCCTGCGATTGGATTGGGTGGAACTCGCCGAAGTGTCCTTACCGCAAGTGGGATGACCAATCGCGGTGTAGCGTTGACTGCGGCCCGTGCGAAGGCGAGAAAAATTCTGATGCACCCGGGCTCGCCAAAGTGAGCGCTGCAAATCCCGCTCGAAGCTATCTTACGAATCGGTTTTGAAGGGGCACGGCTTCAGCCGTGCCGAAAATGGCCCTTTAAGGACTGGGCTTTAGCCCCTGAGGGCCCACATTTTGGACCGCATCGGATTTATGAGATGGCTGCTCACAATCCCACGGCAGCTCTCAATTCGCAGTTGATTGCCCGTCGTGACAGCAACACGCAGAGCCACCTTCGGGCGACATCGGCGAATCTCATATTTCGAGCCAGACGTCACGGCTACATTTCAACTCATGCTCAAAAGGAACTCCCAATGAAAGCTCCCTTCCTGCTCGGTCGCCTGATATTCGGCGGCTTCTTTATTCAGGCCGGAATCCACCACTTCATGGAGCGTGAAACGATGGCGCAATACGCCGGCGCCAAGGGCGTGCCGTTGCCTGATATTGCTGTGACGGCTACCGGGTGGCATGCTGACCATCGGAGGCGCCAGTATTCTGCTGGGCGTCAAACCGAAGCTCGGGACGCTGGCGATCATTGGCTTCCTGGTGGAGTCTCGCCGATCATGCACGACTTCTGGAAGGTGGAAGATCCCCACCAGCGGCAGAACGAGATGATCAACTTCATGAAGAACATGGCCATGCTCGGCGGTGCCATCGCTTTGATGGGCGTGGAGGAACCTTGGCCGGCGAGCCTGCCCGTTGGCCGGCGCGGCATGCTGCAGCGCCTGCGCAGCTTTGCGCGCGACGTAGCCGCGTAGCAGTAACTTCTAACCCATCGCATACACTGTTGCGGTGAACGACAAAGCACAAGTCGTCGCGTGCCCCACGTGCGGCGCCCTGCCGGGAAAGCCCTGCTGCCGCGAGAATGGCAGCGTGCTGTCGGACTCGCACCTGGCACGAAAAACCCTCGCCAGTGTCGAGATCGCCAAGGCAAAGAAGAATGTCAAGGGCGGTGTTGCGTAGCCATAGAGTGCGGCGGCCACAGTCCGGCAATCCAATCGCGACAGGAGGTCGTATGACCGGATCGACTGAAAGCGATCATGGCGGCGTATCCGTCGAGCAATGGTTGACCACCATCGCCGCGCTGTAGTATGCAGCGCGTTCTTCGCCCCTGTTCCCGAAGCAGTCGAAACGGAAGAGCAGCTTGCCTTCCTGCGCACATGGAACGGCGATGTAATATAAGGTTACTGCTTTTATAAACCATTGCCGCTACGAGAGTTCGAGGAAATACCCCGATCACAGGTTATGGGCCACTCAGGAGCAAGGGCCTGAAGTTGGTCGCGATCGCATCCCGATCATTATCCGACAAGACACCGCCTCCACAGCGCTGGACTACCCCTCCTGCCAACCTGTTAACGTGCACCACCAGTCTACCGATACAACCAATAGCAGCATAATGGGCAGCCCGGGCGGGCGGCATTGCCAGAGCTGCCAGGCACGCAGCGAAGAAGAGTACTCATGAGCACTCATCAAAGCAATATCCTGCTGATTGACGACAAGCCTGCTGATGTCGAACTTGCTTCGATCATGCTGGCCGGATCGAAGGCGGCCTCGTTTCGCCTCGAATCCCGCGAGTGTCTGGCCAGCGGGCTGGAGCGGGTCAGCCTGGGCGGAATTGACCGCTCTGCTGCTTGATCTCGATCTGCCGGACAGCCAGGGGCTGAAGACCTTCGAACGAGTGCATGAGGCCGTGCCCTCGCTGCCCGTGGTAGTGATGAGCAGCCTTGACGATGAGCAGGTTGCGATGCGCGCGGTGGAAATCGGTGCGCAGGACTATTTGATTAAGGGACACCTGGACAAGCAGTCGCTGAGCCACGCGATCTTGTTTGCCATCGAGCGGCAGAAGCGGCACGCAGCGACCGGACCAGGTCCGGGCAAGGTCCTGATCTTCGTGGGCGCAAAGGGAGGCGTCGGCACTACTACGGTGGCGCTGAACGTGGCTTCCTGTACCGCGCTGGCGAAGAAAAGCGTGATTGCGGTGGAGTTGCGCTCCAATTGCGGAACCTTCGCTCCGTACCTGCACCACGCGCCCTTATCCAACGTCGTCAGCCTTCTCGACATGCCGGTTGAGCGCCTGCACAAGCTGGACGTGCGGCCGCACCTGGTCGAATTTCCCTGGGGCATGAAGGTGCTTTTCGGTCCGCAGAGCATCGACGAGTGTCATCCTATCGACAGCGAAAGGACCGAGACCCTGCTGAATCGCCTGGTCACGGTCGCAGAGTACATTGTGATCGACTTGCCTGACGCTACTTCGGTGCCGAGCCAGGTAGCCGCGCGCCACGCAAACTGCGGTGCCCTGGTGCTGAACAATGACCCGGTCAGCCTCATCTGCGGCAGGCATGTGCTGGATGAACTCACTGCCGCCGGAATTTCCAGGCCGCTGCTCAAGGCGATTGCCGTGAACCGCTCGGCCGCCTTCGATGGCATGAAGCTGGAGGAGCTGGCTACCGGACTCAATGCCCACATGGTCGGCATGGTGACACCGGCCGCAGATCTCTGTCGCAAAGCGGAGGAAGCCGGCCTGCCGTTCGTGCTGGTGCGACCGAACCACCTTGCCGCCGAGATGATGTCCGATACAGCCATGAAGCTGCTTGCCCAGGACGGGGTTAACATCAGCACCTCGCCGTTGGCAGCCTCGGTTTAGAGACTTATGTCGATCGTGACCCAAGAAAAATCTTCAGAGCAATGCCCGGCGACATCTCCCTCCAGGGGGGCCGGGAAGGATAGTGTAAAGGAAAAGCCGAAGACAAGGTTGCGCGTCCTCTTGGTTGAGGATGATGCTGCTGACGCCGAGCTGGTGCTTCGCGCCCTGCAGAACGAGGGTTTCGAGACCACACATGACGTGGCTGACACGCGCGAAGCCTTCACGCTGAAGATACGAACTGCGCCCTACGACATCGTGCTGGCGGATTACAATCTGCCGCACTGGGAAGGACTGGAGTCCATCGAAGTTTTGCGCGAACAGGGCCTGGACATCCCCGTGATCCTGGTCACGGGATCGCTGGGCGAAGTGCGGGCGGTGGAATGCATCAAGCGGGGGGCAGCGAACTATATCTTGAAAGACCATCTCACGCGCTTGCCTCTCATCGTGCGCTCGGCATTGGAGGAGCGCCGCCTTCGCCAGGAGCACCGGCGCGCGCAAGAGGAGCTCTTGCGCTCCAACCGCGATCTGGAGCAGTTCGCCTACGTGGCATCGCATGACCTGCAGGAGCCACTGCGCATTGTAGCCATCTTCACGCAGCTGCTGCCCGAGCGGTTGCACGGCAAGCTGGACGAGGAAGCCGAACGCTACATGGGTTTTATCAGCGAGGGCGCGCTGCGCATGCAAGCCATGATCGAGGACCTGTTGACCTTTTCCCGCCTCGGCCGGGAAGGCTTGAATACCGCCGCTACCGATTGCAACCAGGTCGTCTCGAAGGCGCTCAGCAATCTGGCGGCCGCTGTACAGGAAAGCGGGGCCACGATCACATGCGACGGGCTGCCGGTAATCGCGGCTGACGCTGCACTGCTGCTGCCTCTGTTTCAGAACCTGATCGGCAATGCGATCAAGTTCCGCAGCTCCGCCCCCCCCGGATCAAGGTGAGCGCGAGTAAAGAGGGCGCGGAGTGGGTGTTCGCCGTCAGCGATAACGGCATCGGGATTTCCCCGGAATACGCGGAGAACATCTTTGTCATCTTCCGGCGGCTGCACACGCGGCAGGAATATCCCGGCAATGGTCTTGGCCTGGCCATCTGCAAGAAGGTAGTCGAGCAGCACGGCGGCAGGATCTGGGTCGAGTCGCAAATGGGGCAGGGTTCAACCTTTAAGTTCACCTTGCCGTCCGGCTCATCGCATCCAGACAGAAAAGGAGACGGCCATGGGGAAGATGCCTGAGATTTTGCTGGTGGAAGATAATCCCGGAGATGCCTGCCTGACCAGCAACGCGCTCGCCAGGGAACCTCACCCGTGTCACGTGACCGTGGCCATCGACGGGGTTCGAGCACTGGCGCTGCTGCGTGACCAATGCGCTCAGGATACGGCGCCCGACCTGGTGTTGCTGGACCTCAATTTGCCACGTAAAGACGGCCGAGCCGCGCTGAAGGAGATGAAGGCCGATCCCGTGCTTCGGAAGGTCCCGGTAATTGTCTTTAGTACCTCCGGCGCCTCCAGAGACATCAATCGATGCTATGAGCTCGGTGCAAATTGCTATGTACGAAAACCGGGTAACCTGGCGGATTTTCTGACGGCCATAAGAGCCATGTCCGCGTTCTGGTTTGGCGCGGCTTACCTGCCGGGCAAGGAAGAGAGACTCGGCGGCGAAGCCTTGTTCCCCTCGGAAAAGGTCGTACAAGCGTGACGGCGGGAACTGGCGCGGCGAAAACGTTTGAGGCGTGGTTATGCGAGAGTGAGAGATTCAGACACGAGCCGACGCTCCCGCTGCTGCCTTTCTCCATATGCACACCAATCCTGCCAATGCGCCACGTCCGGATCCGGTTCGCTAATGTAGGTGTCACAATACTTTTGGCCATATGTCTATTAGACAGATATCTCAACCTCAATGTCGGCGAGGGCTCGAGTCGTAATCACGGCCTGTTCTCGAAACGCAGCGGTTGAAGAGATCTCCAAAATCTGACGATGCTGCGCGTCGGAGCCCACCGCAATAGAGACACGCCCCAACTCAACCTGAATGTCCCATCTGGCCTTTTCTCAGTTGGAGCGGGGGCGGTTGATAGATAATCAGCTTCCTTTTGGTGACTTCGTGGCGCCGGCAGGCTTATTCCACCAGCCGCCAGGTGCCGTCTGGATTGAACGCGGACATTGCCGCGGCCAGTTTATCCGTGTGTCCGGCCCGAGATCCTTCTCATACACCACGCCGTCCTGATTGACGATGAAGTGTCGCGCGTGGTGCGGTTCCGCAACCAGTCACGCTACCGAACATGGTTGAACCAGCGGCACCGGCCATTAAGGCCAAAAACTCACGACGTCCCAAAACGTTCACAACACCACTCCTCCGTATTTTGCGAACGAAATAAAATGTTGGTTTGCGTAAAAAGGTTGAGCCCTGCTGTTATGTCTGGTGGCAGACGGGCGTCACTGCGTTCTGCTTATCGCAAGCGCGGAGTGAACTTGGCGCAGGTCAGTCTGCGCCCTGCATCGGGTGCAGATTAGGAGAAATTCGGCTCAAACCTACGAATCGTGGGCTGGATCGTGGGTTAGAAATTTTGGCTCTGTGCCGCTAAGTCTTTTGGAATAATGGTGGCCAGGGACGGAATCGAACCGCCGCCGCCAGCCTTTTCAGGGCTGGAATTAGCTGTATTCTTAACGACTTAACAGGTCTCGGTGGGCTGCGTAAGTACTTGAGAAGTTGTGATAGACGCGGTTATCTTGGGTGGAGTTCTTAGGCGTGAATCCCTCCACATCTGATGCCTTGCCAGCACCGGAGTCTACGCACCTGGGACGATGTTTCCGAATTGACGCATTCGCGTAAGTATTCAGGCGCCCCAACTCATCTGCCAAGAATCTCAAGTCCTTTCGCCGCACAGACAACGCATTGGCGAACCTGGAACTCGTCTCAGTACATGAAGGCAATGGATGCCAGCTTCCCGGTTGGTCGTTGGTCGCCCATGAAGATCAGAGGGAGGAGTGCGCGATTTTCAGTAGTATTCTTGAACGCGGGCGTTCAATGATAAAGATTGATTCGCCATTTGTTTGACCTTTTAGCGAGCCAACAGGAATGCCAGCCCTATCCAGGTGGCCGCGATCATCAACAGCAAGCCCGGAACTACCTGTGCCGCAAAGCGCCGCCCGCCAGCCAGACTCGCAAATACAACTTTGCTTATAGTGTTGGTGGTGAGTCCTGCCAGGATTGGTACTACTGCCTCCCGAGCCGCCATCTTGTTTGCCGCCACCAGCGACGCAACCGAGACCGCGGCCGAGTGGGTATCGGCAAACCCGGCGATGGCGGCTGCGGCCAGCACGCCCCTTTCTCCAAACCACGCATTAAGTGCGGCCGACAGCAACAGCACCACCGCGATCGTGCCGCCCAGACCCAGAGCGGTCTTGAGGCTGAACGCGTGTCCTGGATGCAAGTGCTGCGAGACTGGATGGCGAGCGCTCAGCAGCATCAGTAGCGCGCCATAGGCGGTGGCGACAATCCCAGCCGCAGTTAGCGGAACACGCAGCAAGCTGAGGACAGGCGGGCTGGTCGCTGCTAGCACCAGGGCCATCCCGATTACTGTAGCGACATTGGAGAGCACCGCACCGGCCACGGCTGGACGCACCAGCGCAGGTTCATGCGCCGCCCGCTCACCCATCGCACCGATGGTCGCCGTGCTGGAAACAAAGCCCGACGCAAAGCCGGCAATCGGCAGTCCGAAACGAGCACCTACCAGCCGGACTGCGATATATCCACCCGCGCTGATCGAGATCATCAGGATCACGATCTTCCAGATGGTGCGTGGATTGATCGCGCCGAACGGCCCCAGGTAGCGGTTCGGAGTAAGGGGCAACACTACCAGGACCGCGGCTACGAAGATGAGCGCGTCGGTCACTTCCTGCTCACTGAGTACGGCGCGAACGAAGTGGTGCAGGGGTGTGCGCGCCGCCAGCAGGATGGTTACCACCACCGCGATGCCGGATGCGATCGCAATCTCACGTTGGGCCAGTCCGCCCAGCAGCGCGGCCAACAGCAGTGCGGTTTCCGAGGTGAGCCCCGGATCCTTGGTGTGGCTTCTCCAGTACGCGACAGCGCCAAAACCGGCGAGCGCCAGGGTCGTCACGGCGAGCAGGACTTCGCCGCCCAGCCGATAGCTGATGCCACCCAGCAGCGCTGCTATAGCGAATGTGCGGATTCCCGCTGGAGAACGGCCCGGCCCTTCCCCTTTGCGGCGTTCGCGTTCCGCGCCCATCAGAAGGCCAATCGCCAGTGCGGCGGCCAATCGAAAAACTGGACTCTCGGTCGTCAGCATGGGGGGATACTAGCACCAGGCATCAAGGTCGAGCGTGCCCGGCCAGATGATCCGCCAATCTTGCCCCCTGGTGTGCCGCGATCATCAGCCACACGGAGCAGAGGACGTAGACGAATCCAAATACAACGGAGGTCACAGATAATGACTTTGGCTGCATTCTGTTCACAAGTGCCCTCCAGACCAAGAACGCAGTCGCAAACAGCAACGTTGCCGCTACGAAGGTACTTATCGTGAGGATAACTAAATTGTGCTGATGGTTCAGTACCTCCGCTCCTGCCTGGCCGGCCCGAAGCGCTTCGGTTGGGAATCGAGTCTCTAAGAACGCGACACACAGCGAGGACGCACCCAAAACGATCAGCATCACGGCGGGCACAATAAGGGCGGGGTTGCTATCTTTTCGCAGGGCATTCGCCGCCAGTAACAAAGGTGTAACCAGCACACAAGCGAGCGGGAGATCGATGGCCAACAGGTGCAGAGTGCCATCGGAGAGTGTCTGACACATAGGACCTCCTTCCCGCAGGGTCGAGTGGCCCATGCACGTTCGGAAGCGACCTCGGCGTAATCCGGCGGCCCCGGGGGGACCAAGCGTATGGGGCGACGTCGCGGCACCGAAACAACAGGCGCGGCGATGAACGGGACCGCCGAATCCGGAATCGCTACTGTTCCAGCACGTGCTTGGCCGTGTCGCCGCGGAAGATCATTTCCATCAGAACCTTCTCGTTCTTGGCGTTTGTCTCGTACAGCTGTCGGGTGTCTTGCGCTTTCTCGTTCAGTGGAACCAATGTGCACTTCGTTTTGACCTCGGCTGTTCCGTGACTCTGCTTAAAGATCATGATGTGAGTCTGGCCCTGCATCTCATGATACATTCCTGCTTGAGCGACTTGTGCCAACGTTCGATCTTGCCATTCGACTGCGGATAATAAGGCGAGGTACGCACGTGCGTCATCCCCGAGATGCGAATGAACTCCTTGAAGTCGCGAGCGATGAACTGCGGCCCATTGTCGGAAATCATCCGCGGTTTGGCCTCCGGATACTTCTCTTTGGCGCATTCCAGAATCCGTTCGATGTCGGCTTCCTTCATCGACTCCCGCAGATCCCAATGCACGATCGAACGACTGTAACCATCCAGAACGCTGCACAGGTAATAGAAGGTCCCACAGAGGTTGAGGTAGGAAACATCGATATGCCAATGTTGATGTGGCTGCAGCGGTTGCTCGAAGCCGGTGCCCTTGCGCGACGGCTTGCCTTTCCACCGGGACAGCAGTCCAGCTTGCTGCAACACCCGCCAAACGCTCGCCGGACTAACCGCCACAACCCCAGCATCCAACATCATGAAGGTCAGCCGCCGATAACCCTCCAAAGGGTTTTTCAGATGGAAATCGATGATCGCTTCTTTCTCCCACAGCTCCAGCCAGAAATCACGGGGAATCCAACCGTTGTGTTCGTTGACGCAACCGTAGCGCTGTTGCCAGTCATAGAACTTGCTGGCGGTCACGCCCAACCAAGTAATGAACCGCCCGACGCCGATCTCGGCCTTCTCCGACCAGCGCCGGACGAAGTCCACCACTTGGTCCCGCACGTCATGCGGCACCCAGCCGCCGGTTAGAGTTCCCCAAGACTTTTTTTTAGCGCGATGTGCTCGGCCATCAACTCGGCCAGGACCTCGTCCTTGGTCTGCACCTTCTTCTCCAAGAACTCAATCCGTTTCTGCTTCTCCTCCACCTGGCGGTGGGGACGCTCCTGAGCCTGAAAAGCGGCCGCTCCGTTCTCGAAGAACTCCTTCTGCCAGCGGTAGAACACCGTCGGCCGCAAGCTCAGTTCCTCACACAGGTCCGAAACCGGAACCCTGTCCAAAAGGTGGCGCCTCAGAATGGCCACCTTCTCCTCTGCGGTGTAATGCTTTCGTTCCTTTTTCATACGTTCGCTCCGCTATCTTAACGGACGAACGCTTTCTCCATTTCCAGCTGAGGCAGGACAGGGTGACCTTGTAGTCACCAGCCGGCAGAACAGTTCCGCCTACCAGGGTTGGCGCAGAGAGCGTGATGTCCTGCTTGTCTTTAATACCCATGGGATTGTCTCTTGCCGGAAGCAGCACCGCATGGCACAGCAGCACGACAAATAGGGCAAGAAGAAAGACGGTGATTCGTTTCTGGGACACACTTTCCTTCACGATGGTTCCTAACATGCGTTCCTCCTAGTCTCTAAGAATCCGGCTTGGTCGAGTGCGACTTTAGTGCGCATTCCCGGGGGCCGGGTTCCTCGCAATAACAGCGTCAAAGCGAGAATGCCAACTGCATTCCTTGTCGGTAAGTATGCGAACGGGTGTCTCGATCCACGGTTGTGAAAGCAAGCTGTGTGCCAGACCTGATACTGCGTCGCGAATGTTTCAAAGTGATGTAGTTGGGACGCTAGCTGGGGAAGGGGCAGCTACAGGGATGTTCAAGTTTTTGAACAACTCGGAGGATCTGTCAAAAAACTCAAACGCAGAGATTGCAAGCTGTAATTGTCGCGGGCGGGCGTATCTCGCCGTAACGTGTGGGAAAAGCGCCCAGTGGCGCGAAGGTAGCCGTACCCAATAAAGACAGACAGGGTGGAAGGCGATTTGCAATGACTTCAGACGAGGAGCCCTGATCGCCCGAACTTCGCACAACTCATTACTAATGAGGTCCTTCTATGACGGCGCTCAATTCGCTTAATGCTTGTCCTCCGCTTGAAGGGAAAGTGACTGATGAGGCGGCATGGTGCGAACTGGTCTGCCTCCTGAAATCGGCGCGGGCCGAGGAACGCATCATGGCTTTGGAAGAAGCTTCCGGTCTGCTGGGAGCGGCTATCGCCAGAGGCGAGCTGGACGGCGAGTCGGCGAACCGGTGCATGATCGCCTTATTCACTGCCGCGGCTGCCATCGGAGATGGGATTCCCAGGGTTTCCGCTTCACCCTTCGCTTGCGATTGTTGAGAGGAGTAATCGATGGTTTCCAAGTGCGCAAACCCGCTGTGTTCAACCCCGCTTCATACCCTGAAAGAAGGGCAGCTGGTCGTATTGCATTTGCGCCAGCCGGCCCTAAAAGGCGCGCTGGTCGAGGCCGACGCCAAAGATTTCGAACCCTTTTGGTTGTGCCAGAACTGTTGTGATCGTTTCACCCTCGTGGTGAAGCCGGGCAGAGAATGTGTTTGCGTACCGAAGCGCGCGATCACGGGCGAGAGCAAGCGGAGCGAGAGACCGCGCGCCACCGCCAAGGCGACTGCTCTTCCGCCCACGTGATGCTCTTCTATGACCACACCTCGTCCGCCAATGGCGTACTGGCACTGCGCTCCGTGGTCAAAGACAGAGAGTGCACCCGCTGAACCGTGCATGAAGGAGGTGGAATGATGCCGGATGCAAGCGTGCAAGAACTGAAAGCCGAGGTCGAGCAGATCGACCGGCAAATTGAGCAGGAACGAAAACGGCACGCGGAAGCATTGCGCGCAATACTCCGCGCAATGCAGGGTCTACGACAAACCGCTGTATGTGCGCTGGACCTGCCCGGCAAACGTGCCGGCCACGCACTCAGCGTCGGCCAGCAAGTCTGACCGGTGGCGGTGCTTTCGGTGTCGCGAGAATCATCGCCAAGGAATCCCAGAAACCCTCGGTCGCAAAGTGATGCGCATTTCATGTCCCTACAAGAAGCGATCCCTGTCAAAATACGGATCTCGACTTCCCGCGAGAAATACATCGCGATAGTGACCGCGATTGCGATCGCTTCACACCTAGTTCTTAAATATCTGACCCATCTGCCGCGATTGGCCTATTTGGTCCCTCTATTCGCCGCTCTGGCGGTGGGCGGGATTCCAATTCTCGTGACACTGGGCAAGAAACTCTGGGTTCGGGAGTTCGGTTCGGACTTACTGGCCGGAATCTCGATTTTGGCCTCCGTTCTTATGGGACAGTACCTTGTGGGAGCGATTATCGTTCTGATGCTTTCGGGCGGAGCCGCGTTGGAACAGTTCGCAACGCGCAGAGCGTCCTCCGTTCTAGACGCATTGGCCAAGCGCATGCCGCAAATTGCCCATCGCCAACATGGAACATCGGTCGAGGACGTAAACCTGGACCAGGTTCATATCGGGGATGAGCTCATCGTGTTACCCCACGAAATCTGTCCGGTGGATGGACTGGTGGTGGAGGGACATGGGGTGATGGACGAGTCTTATCTGACGGGCGAGCCGTTTGAGATCTCAAAGACTCCGGGCTCGAAGGTCCTCTCTGGAGCGATCAATGGAGACATGGCGTTGACCATCGAAGCCGAGAAACTGGCGGTGGACTCGCGTTACGCCAAGATCATGCAGGTGATGGAGCAGACGCAGGAGAAGCGCCCAGCGCTCCGTCGCATTGGAGACCAATTGGGGGCATGGTACACACCGCTGGCCGTGGGTCTGGCTGGACTGACGTGGCTGGTGACCGGGGACTCTATGCGTTTTCTGGCAGTGGTTGTCATCGCCACGCCATGTCCTCTCATTCTGGCGATTCCGGTTGCCGTCATCGGAGCGATCTCCCTCTCCGCCAAGCACGGCATCATCATCAAGAATCCTGCGGCCTTGGAGCAGATTACAACTTGTCGCACACTGATCTTCGACAAGACTGGGACGTTGACTTACGGCAAGCCTCAAATGACAGAGGTATTGTGCGGCCCCGGTTTCACGCAAGATGAGGTCTTGCAGGCAGCTGCCAGCCTTGAGCAATTCTCCAAGCACCCGCTGGCTGGCGCGGTGGTTCAGGCAGCGCGCGACGCGAAGCTGGCTGTACTGGAAGTCAGCCAGATGCAGGAAAAACCCGGAGAAGGTCTGCTGGGAATAGTAGCTGGCCGAAGAGTCCGCATCACCGGGCGCGGCAAAGTGGATTCCAAGCTGCTGCCATCACTGCCCCCGCTGGCTTCAGGGTTGGAGTGCGTCGTATTAGTAGACAACCAATATGCCGGAGCATTTCGTTTCCACGATGCACCTCGTCACGACACCAAGCCGTTCGTCCATCATTTAAATCCAAATCATCAGGTCAACCGAGTTCTACTGGTCTCTGGAGACCGCGAGTCGGAGGTGCGCTACCTGGCGCAAGAGGTCGGCATCACCGAGGTATATGCAGCCCAGACTCCGGAGCAGAAGGTGGCAATCGTAGAGACAGAGACCAAGCGGGCGCGTACCTTGTTCATCGGCGACGGAATCAATGACGCTCCGGCGCTAATAACCGCGACGGTAGGGGTTGCCTTCGGTCCCAACAGTGACATCACCTCCGAAGCGGCCGACGTTGTGATTCTTACCGCGTCGCTGGGCAAAGTGGATGAGCTTATTCATGTCAGCCACCGGATGCGCTCAATCGCATTGCAGAGTGCGGTGGGAGGAATGGTGGCCAGCATCGTTGGCATGATCGCAGCTGCGCTTGGGTACCTGCCTCCGCTTGAGGGAGCCGTCCTGCAGGAGATCATTGACTTGGCGGCAGTGGTGAACGCCGTTAGAGTAGCGCTGCCCACCAGGGGCTTGGTCGACTTTTGAACTCGGTTTCTTATGATCGAGGTTCGGGGACGCCGGCACTAATCTCGCAATCGAGGGTGATGAGAAGATCATGCCGAGGGTGACGATACGATTCTTATGCAGCAAAATGCGTTGCCAGATTTTGCGCTGATTCTGAGGCCACGATCGGGGCCTTTCTAGTTGCGGTTACAACCATCACTCGCAGTGGTGGTGGTGAGGTCGTGAAGTGGTGAGGACGGCTACAATGGTTATGGCCGCTTCGCTGCATCCGGGCGAATGGCGAAGGAACGGCAACATTCGCAAAGCATACTTCCGGGTAGAGCCGGTCGGTTGGTAAGTTGGAATGGATACAGATCTGGAACGAGGCCCACGACCAATGATGCAGACCCTGGGATCGTTCAAGCGGCAGCAGTCAACGTTGGCTATCCTCAATCTGACCGCACTCACTACATTACTTCTGATTCATACATTCTTCGCCAATCACTTCGGACTGCCGACGCCAACGCTGGTCATCATGTTGGCTGTTGCCTTTCTATTGCGTGCAGTTGAGCTGATCTGGGTCCAGGCACGGACATCGCCGCTGTCGCATTATGGTCTGTGGGCCCTGACATCAAGCTCCATTGTTCTCAATTTTGTGCTCGCGTTCACCGCTGCGCTACTGACCAATCGTCCCGATGCGCAGTACTTCGTCCTCTTGGCAATGCCAATCATCGAAGCGGCCTTCACATTCTCACTGTTGAGCACAGTGGCGATCATCGTCATCGCTGGAGCGCTGAACTTTTTGTGGATCGTGTTGTATGTGGGGCGCCACGGCCAAATACAGCCGAGCGAATATTTCGAAGCAGGCACCCTATCATTAATCTATGGTTTTGTCGGCGTTTTAGTGTGGATGCTGGTGAATGATCTGCGAACTAATCAGGTCGAGCTAGTGCGAAACATGTCCGAGCTTGAGGAAACCCGAGAGCGCCTGCTGATTGAAGAAAAACTGGCCGCTGTGGGAAGGCTGTCGAGTGCGATCGCGCATGAGATCCGAAATCCGGTGGCAATGATCTCCAGCGCACTGGCCACCGCCACGCGTGGAGCGGTTGACCCCGAGCAACGCGCAATGATGTTCGACATCGCAGCCAAAGAGGCCATGCGTCTGGAGCAACTGACAAATGACTTCCTGGCCTACGCTCGACCGCGCCCTCCGACGAAGTCCGTCAACAATGTTGCGGACGTACTGGCCTACGTTGGCGACCTATCGCGCGCTCACGCGGATTCCAAAAATGTCAGTTTGGTCGTGAACGTCCCCGAAAGGTTGCTGTGCGATTGTGATCCCGCAGGACTTCAGCAACTAATCTTGAATTTGGTGCTGAATGCCATTGACGCCTCTCCGCCACTGGCAACGGTCACTCTGAGCGGAAAGGAAGTCACAGGGCGGGTCATGATCGAGGTAGAGAACCAGGGAGAGGCTATCGCTCCCGATCAGCTGGGACGTATCTTCGAACCATTCTTTACTACCAAGCCACGGGGAACCGGCCTGGGATTGGCCATTGCACGGACTATCGCTCGCAGCCAGGGCGGAGATATTACCCTGACAGCGAACGGTCCTGAGCGCGTCAGGTTTTCCGTCCATTTGCCTGCCACGGTTGAAGTGTCAACGGAGATGGCAAAACTTTAAATATGCCGAGAATACTAGTCGTAGACGACGAGCCACACATGCGGAGGATTCTTGCGGCGAACCTGCAGCAGGACGGGCACACTGTGTTCGAGGCGGGCGGGGTTGAAGATGCCCGAAAGAGGATTGCAAGTGGTGAATACGACGCCGTAATAACCGATCAGAAGATGCCCGACGGGACAGGTCTGGATGTGCTGCGGCTCGTACAGCAGGATGACCCGACGGTTTCAGTTGTTTTTCTCACGGCCGTGGGAAGTATTGAGCTCGCGGTAGAAAGTATGCGGGGAGGTGCCTTCGACTTTCTCACAAAACCTTTCCTGCCCGAGGCGTTACGCGCGACGGCTCACCGCGCGACCGACCACACCCAACTCTTACGGGAGAACATGCGGCTCCGGAATGCCGTGGTGCGCCTGGAGGGATCGGCGGAGATTGTCGGTCGAAGCGCGGGCATCCGAAACGTTCGGGACCAAATCGCCCGTGTAGCTGCGACAGACGCAACGGTGCTGATAACGGGTGAAACTGGCACAGGGAAAGAGTTAGTCGCTCGAGCGATCCACAAGAGCAGCTCTCGGGCCGCAAAACCGTTTATCGCCGTCAATTGCGCGGCACTCTCGGAATCGCTCCTGGAGAGTGAGCTTTTCGGGCATGAGCGGGGAGCGTTTACCGGCGCCGACCGCGCCCGCGAAGGGCTGTTTGAGGCGGCTCATCAGGGCACTCTGTTTCTCGATGAGATCGCAGAACTATCCACGGCGGCGCAAGCCAAATTGCTTCGCGTGCTTACCGATGGTCAGGTCACCCGGGTCGGCTCCACACGCCCGCGAAGTGTAGACGTCCGCGTACTCGCCGCAACTCATCGCGATCTCCAAGCACGCGTTCGTGAGAGCTTGTTTCGCGAAGACCTCTATTACCGGGTGGCCATATTTCCTATCGCGATACCGCCTCTGCGTGAAAGGCCTGAAGACATCCCAGAATTGTGTGAGCTCTTCCTACAGCGCGTCGCAGTGGAGTTGAAGCTTCCCAAACGCAGATTGTCGAGGGAAGCGCTCGATACATTGGTGACTTATCCCTTCCCAGGAAACATCCGTGAGCTTAGGAACCTGATCGAGCGCGCATGTATTCTGGCGAGCGACGAGGAAATCCGCTCCTGGGCGTTTGCTGGCACCGGCGCGGTGAGCGAGAAGTCAAAAATATCTCAAGCAATGAAGTCGAGCGGAGAAGCGGGCGGGGCTGAGTGGGTAGAGTCTCTGCCGGAAAGTGTCGATTTGCGCGCATTGCTCAGCTCGATCGAAAAAAAGTTGATTGAGCGTGCCCTGCATTCCACGGATGGTGCGCAAGCCGAAGCTGCACGGCGGCTGGGATTATCCCGCAGCGACCTTTCGTACAAGCTCGGTAAGTACGAGCCGAAGACGGATGCTGAATAACCCATTTTTTATTGCGGGAGACGAAATGTAAGTACACCGACTCCCTCCAACGGGCTACCGCGTGGGCCGTCACACGGGCCGGAAACATTTCCTGGCATCACCTTCGAATTACCTCAGGGACTCGCGCGAGTTACTTGAAACGCTTCCGAGCAACCACCGACCTAAGTGCGCCGACATACAGGCGCTAATGAGGCTTCATCCATGTGTATGCTCGCTTTTCCTCGCGAAGAAACTTAAACAGTGCCAGGGTAACCGCCAGGATGATCGGACCGATGAATACTCCAAGCCCGCCGAAAGCTCTCAATCCCCCTAGCAGTGCAACGAAGACGAATAGTGTCGATAGTTTTGTGCGGCTTCCGATCAGTTGTGGGCGCAACAAATTGTCAATCGGATGAACGATTGCCAATCCCCAAGCAAGGAGGATAAGGGCTTTGATCCAGTGGCCGCTGAAGATTAGCATCGAGATGCCGGGCAGAAGAACAATCGATGTTCCAATCACTGGCAACAGCGCACAGAGTGCAGTGACGATCGCCCACAGGACTGGTGAAGTGATGCCCAAAAACCAGAAGCCAATACCGGTGAGAGCCCCTTGCAGTGCTGCGATCGTGAGGGTCCCATAGACAGTCGCGTTAAGGGTATCTTTGACGCGGGCAAAGAGCCTTCTTGTTTGATCCGAATGGAGTGGAAGCAGAACGGCAGTACGCCGCAACATCGCCTTACCGTCTCGAAAGAAGAAAAATAGAATAAAGAATGCGGCCAGGGCGTCGCCGAGTAGAGCCGTAACGCTTCCGACAGCGCCGGCCGTCATACTAAGAAGTCCCGCGACAGCTTTCTCAGTTTGGTTTACAGTCGCGGATCGCAAATCAGGGGCAGAAATGGGCATATAGCGGCCCAGTAGCTCAACTGTTCGATCAAGAAGATGAATGAGGTAGGGGCCAAGGCGTTCGCTTCCGTTTCCTGAACCGCTAAGCGATTGGTACACGTCGCGCAGTCCGGTTACGAGTGCGTGGCCAAGGAACACCGTGGACAAAACGATGAACAAGACGACGACACACGTGGACAGGAGTGCAGAAAGATTGCGATTCCGAATCCGGCGAAGAATACGCGCGTGCACAGGATAAAAGAGAACAGCTAATAAGGCGGAAAAGATGATCGGCCTGAGGAACGGAGAAACGAGGATATAACAAAAATAGAGGGCCACCGCCGTCAGCCCCAGCAAGAAGACGACAGCCGCCCGATTCTTCGTGTTACTGCCTGTCCAGATACGCATTCGATCCCGTTCGCTCGGAGACCTCCATCAACGCTGCCAATCGATCTTCAGTCGTGATCGCCGCTCGGTTGCGGTTTGCCTGCTGTGGCGCCTGTTTTGTTTGCCTCTTGCTCTCCTGCCGGTAGCGGGGAAGGCTTAACTGCGGCTCTCACCCCAAATTCATGCACTAGCCGTCCGCCATTATGTGCGGTGTTTGTAAGAAGCAGTATGCCGCCCCCATACAGGACCAAGAACGCAAGCGGGAGTACCGTAGACACAATCCTGTTCGCCGTCTTTTTCAGGATCACAGGAATCAGGAGAATCGCCGCGAAAACTACCGTCAGGACTGAGAAGGCGATGCGGGTGGCCTCAGCAAGTTGTTCATGGCGTTCGAGGACTGCATCAACTTGCGGGGAGCGTTCTGCCAGTTGCGCAGCCGCCTCGCCGCTGGCGACTGCCAGGAAGGCCCCCAATGTGCCCGCGATCATCAGTGTCAACGCGACGTAGAGTATCGCTCGACCTTTTTCTGGCGGAACTAATGCCCCAACCACGATCAGGAACGGCACAACCAACAGCAAAGCGATTGGGAAGTGGATGACGAGGGGGTGTAAAGCATCCCAACTCGGAATTGGTGGAAAGTGAATCATGACTGGTCACCTCAATATAGCTGCGCCCTTAGCGTCAATATCGTTTTTGCCGATCTCGCGGAGCACACCCTGTGCTCTAGGTGACAGCTACGAACTTTTCCTTTGCGCTGAAGCAGGTGTGGCACTTGGCAAAGTCCAGGTTTGCAGTTGTAAATCCACACACAGTGCACACATAGTAGGTGCTCTTACCCCGCATGTTTTCGAGGTTATTGAAGGCCTCCATGAACAGCTTGGCGTGTTCTGCTTCTGCCTCACGCGCGTAATTAAACGTCCGAAAAGCGTCGTTATTTCCCACTGCGCGTGCCTGCTTATAGAAATCGGGATACATGATGTCGCGCTCGTAGGTTTCGCCTCTGACTGCAGCTTCCAGGTTCTCCTTTGTTGACTTCACTACAGGCGGATCAATTTTGGCCTGCGCAGAAACCCCAAGCTTCTGGATCTCCGCTAAGTGATTCGCGGCGTGGATTTCCTCGGCGCGGGCCGCGGCTCGGAAGAGGCTTGCAACGCCGGCGTAGCCTTCCTGTTCTGCCTTGACGGCGAATGCAAGATACCTTGCGTGCGCATTGCTCTCGCCGTTGAAGGCGGTCTGCAGATTCTCCACTGTGCGGTCGCCGGTCGTGGAGCTCTGGGTTGCATGGGCTGCGATCGCAGCGGTGATTAGCAAGAGTGCTAAAGTGAAAATGCTGGCTGGGTTCTTCATATGTATTCTCCTTCCGTGAACATGGGAACAACTGTCTCAATCCAAGCTTGACGAAAGCACTTTGCCTGCCAGACCGGGATCGCGTCACGAACGCTTAATGTGATCTATTTGGGCGCTAGCTGAGGATGGGTAACCACAGGGATGTTCAAGTTTTTGAACAACCCGTCGAATCTGTCAAAAAACTCAAACGCAGAGATCAGAGCCTCCAGTTCCCCCAAGCGTCCATAAGTCATTCTTGCGAGACGGGAAACGCGGTCGATCTCACCTTCAGCTTAGAGGGCAATTGAAGCGAATAGAGTGGAAGAACATTTGCAGTAAACGCAAGTGGGAGTACTGAGCTAGCAGTTAATTTCGTGCCGACAAAATCATAAGGAGAATGTGATGAACAAGGATCCTAAAAGAAAGCTGCCGCTGTCCGTCAAGCCCGATTCCCGCACCGACGAGGAGACGATCCGGAAACGGGCGTACGAGCTCTATGTGGAGCGAGGGATGGAAGACGGACATGATCTTGAGGACTGGTTTCGCGCTGAGGAGGAGTTGCTCGGGAAAGGAACGCGCTGTCGCAGCGTGACTTCACCTCCACTCATCGCGAACGGCGGATGCCGTGACTTGTCTCGCGGCATTCGCCACCCCAGTCTTTGGACACCTGGCACGGCGAGCGAGGAATTCTGCTGTGCTGCCGAGTGTCCAGCGCTGTCGCCCTAATTGGTGGTTGCGATCACTGGGGACGTGTTGTTTTACGCAGCTACACGGAGGTGTGCTATGGCATCTCAAGCGAAACTCTCCCGCATAACCATTAACAAAATCCTACTTAGCAACTGATTTTTCTCCTGAGGCGCAAAACGCTTTGCAATGTGCCCTTTCTCTCGCAAGGCGCTATGGCTCCACAATTTTCCTCACCCACGTTCTTGCTACGGAAGACTCCAGCGGAGCTGTTGAGGCATGGCCTGACGTCGCCGACGTAATGCGCCACAATGCTGAACAAAGCATGGCAAAACTGGAGAACACAACAGAGGATCTGAGGCTCCTTCCTCACGAAATCATCCTACGGCAGTTCTTACGACCAGCGTGGGGAAAGGCAGTCCCATCACCGATTTAGCTTCGGATCGCTGACATTACTTGGCTGGGTAGAAAACAACCCTCTGCTTCCGGTGGGCTGCGCTAGGTCCGGCGATCACCGCCTCCTGTGCGCACGATCACTGTGCCAGATGGCGATGTTCATGGAATATGGGAGGTTGGATTCCTATCAAGAACTTGAGGAAAAGATCATGCCGGAGAGCGTAGTGAGTGAGCCGATCGAAGCCGGTACCGAAGTGCGTCCATCGGCGCCCAGGCAACTCCCGAAGAAGTCGACTAAAGCATTCAATTCATTTCAGATAGCACAAGCACAGTTCGATAAAGTAGCCGAATACCTCGGCTTGGACCCGGCCACCCGGGACCTGCTGCGCTACCCGTTACGGGAGTTCCATTTTGCGGTCCCGGTGCGAATGGACGACGGCGCGGTGAAGATTTTCCGCGGGTTCCGCGTGCAGCACAATGACGCGCGTGGGCCGGGGAAGGGTGGTATCCGGTTCCATCCGCAGGAGACGATTGACACAGTCCGGGCGCTGTCGATGTGGATGACTTGGAAGTGCGCCGTGGTGGACATTCCGTTGGGCGGAGCAAAAGGGGGAGTTATTTGCGACCCCCACAACCTCAGTTTGCGCGAGCAGGAGCAGATTTGCCGCGGCTGGGTGCGTCAGGTGGCAAAGAATGTCGGGCCGCTTACCGATGTGCCGGCGCCGGATGTCATGACCAACGCCCAACACATGCTCTGGATACTCGATGAGTTCGAACAGATCCATGGTGGCCGTTATCCCGGCTTCATCACTGGCAAGCCCGTGGGCATGGGCGGGTCGCTCGGCCGAACCGAGGCGACAGGTTATGGCGTCGTCTTCACTCTGCGGGAGGCTCTCAAGGACTTGGGGATGCACCCGGAGAACACCGCGGCCAGCGTGCAGGGATTTGGCAATGTGTCCCAGTACGCGATCGAGCTTTACCAGCGGCTGGGCGGGCGAGTGATCGCCGTCTCCTGTTGGGACCAGGCTGACCAGTGTTCTTATACGTATCGCAAGATGGACGGAATCGATCTGAACCAACTCCTGTCCATCACCGACCGTTTTGGTGGAATCAACAAGCAAAAGGCGAAGGACCTGGGCTACGAACTGCTGCCCGGAGAGGCATGGCTTGAGCAAAATGTCGAGATCCTGATTCCGGCGGCGATGGAGAACCAGATTACCGGCGATAACGTTGGCAAGATAAGCCCGTGCGTGCGGATCATTGTGGAGGGTGCGAACGGTCCGACGACGCCAGAGGCCGATGTTCAGATCAAGGAACGCGGCATCCTGCTGATCCCGGATTTCCTGGCCAATGCCGGTGGCGTAACCTGCAGCTATTTCGAGCAGGTGCAAAGCAACATGAACTACTTCTGGGAGAAGGACGAAGTCCTGGGAAAGCTCGACGTCAAGATGACCTCGGCGTACTTCGCAGTTTCAGAACTCTCCCGCCGCGAGAAGCTGTCCATGCGGGATGCGGCCTACGCGATCGCCATCGGCCGAGTGGCGAAAGCCTGCCACGACCGTGGCTGGGTGTAGCCTTCGGCCGCCGCGACCGTGACTTTTCGATGAGGCTGCGCCGCGCGGGCGGCGATGACGGCGCCGGAGGCAGCAATGACCGATCTTAAGACTGTGGCTGCGGACCTCCCCGCGTTCGACCGGCATTTCTGGGACGGCACCTTTCGCTTCACGCGAATCGGAACGGGGGCCTTGGGAGGAAAAGCCAGCGGCTTGGCCTTCGCCAAAGACCTGCTGGCAGAAACGATTGGTGCCTTCGCTTCCCCGGACATTAACGTCAATATTCCCACCATGGCCGTCATCGCGACGGACTGCTTCGACGAATTCATCGCGCGCAACCGTCTCGGGGAACTGTGCGTCGAGGAGTTACCCGACGACCACATCGGACATGCCTTTCAACACGCCGATCTCCCTGTAGAGCTACTGGGTGATCTCCGCGCCCTGATCGAGCAAGTCAAGACCCCTTTGGCAATCCGATCGTCCAGCTTGCTGGAAGATGCACTCAATCGGCCGTTCGCCGGGGTTTACGGGACCAAGATGATCCCGAACAATCAGCTTGATCCCGACACCCGTTTTCGCCGACTGACCGAAGCCATCAAGTTTGTTTACGCTTCGACTTACTTTCGGGAAGCGCGAGACTACATCAAGACAACCGGCCGAGATCCAAGCGAAGAGAAGATGGCCGTCATTATGCAGGAAGTGGTCGGCAGGCGGCATGGCGATCGCTTTTATCCCGACTTGTCCGGGGTGGCGCGCTCCTACAACTTCTATCCGACAGGACCGGCGCTTCCTGAGGAAGGTGTGGCTAGCCTGGCCTTGGGTCTCGGTAAGACGATTGTTGACGGCGGGGTGTCTTGGACATTCTCGCCCGCTTACCCCAAAAAGCCGCCACCGTTTGGCTCGGTACAGGAAATGCTCCGCGGCACGCAAACGGAGTTCTGGGCGGTCAATATGGGCAAGCCGCCCGCGTACGATCCCGTCAGCGAGACTGAGTACCTGGTGACCGCGGGCTTGAAGGAGGCCGAGGCTGACGATGTGCTCCGCTTTCTGGCCTCGACCTTTGACCCGGCTCGCGATCGCGTAGTCCCTGGTTTGGGCGCGCGTGGTCCCCGCATTCTCGACTTCGCTCCCCTGCTGGTGCTGGAGCAGGTCCCGATCAACCGTCTGATCAAAGCGCTGCTCAAGACGGCGGAAAACGAACTCGGCGCCAACGTGGAGATTGAATTCGCAGTGACCATTCAGGAGACTCGAGATCAACCATCCCGGGCGCGGCTGGGGTTTCTTCAGGTCCGTCCCATGGTGGTGGCAGAGCAGATTGTGAATGTTAGCGTCGAGGACCTCTCGGATCCACGTGCGATCATCGCATCAGACACGGTGATGGGCAACGGCATCGCCGAAGATATTCAGGACATCGTCTTCATCCGGCCCGAGCACTTCTCGCCCATGCAAACCCCCGTGATCGCGCAACAATTAGAGCTCATCAACCGACAGCTCTCGGATCAGCACCAGCCGTTCCTGCTCATTGGTTTTGGCCGTTGGGGAAGCTCGCATCCTTCACTAGGTATCCCGGTGGTCTGGAGCCAGATATCCGGAGCGCGGGCAATCGTTGAAGCTACGCTGCCAGAGATGAACGTCGAGCTCAGTCAAGGCTCGCATTTCTTCCATAATTTATCGAGCTTTCGCACCAGCTACTTCATGGTGCGGCACGACGGACGCTTTGCCATCGATTGGGACTGGTTGAACCGCCAGCCGATCGTGCAGGAAACCGAATTTGTGCGCCACGTGCGCCCTCCCGGTACACTTACGATTTGCGTTGATGGCCGCTCCAGGCGCGGCGTTGTGCTATCAGCCGGGGGAACGCAGGCGGACGAGAACGAATCATGATCCGAGACGAGACCCAAGTCGAGGTAATCCTTCGCGAGTTGCAGGAGCGCGCCAAGGAATTGAACTGTCTCTACAGAGTGGATGAGCTCCTTAATCGGCCGGAACTTTCGTTGGAGGAAATCTTCCGTGGGATGATCGATGTTCTCCCGCCTGGCTGGCAGTACCCACATGATTGCCAGGCACGAATTATCTTCGAAGATCGGGTAATCCAGCCGCCCGATTTTGCGCCCACTCCGTGGGTGCAGGGCGCGAACATCGTGGTGCAGGGCGAGACAGTCGGCAGCGTGGAAGTCTCGTACCGGGCGCAGATGCCCAAGTCGGACGAGGGCCCCTTTCTCAAGGAGGAGCGCAAGCTGATCGAAACCATCGCCGAACGCACTGCCAACCACATCATGCAACGGCGATTGAAAACAGCATTTGAGGGGTTGTCTGCGGCGGCCGGCGGTCTGGCGAGCGATAAGGGTGAGTGGCGTGTTGTTCTTGAGTTCCTGCGTGACACTGATCCGGTTCTGCTCCGGCGAATTTCCCGCAAACTGATCAATCACTTGAGCTGGGGTGGAGTGCAGGAAGCGAAGGACCTGTTACAGCGTGGCGACGCTCCAACCCTGGACGATGCAGCTAATCCCGGCGACGAAAATCGTCCTCTGCGCCGCGATGTTCCGGTCGAGTTTGTCGACCTCACTACGGAAGCGTTTCGCATCGCCAGCCAGCACCTGAGTGAAGCCGAGATCCTGAGCTGTGTCACGACGTGGATCAAGGAGGAGAAGTCGAGCTTCCTGGTGCGGGCCTTAGAGAACATGGCCACGTCGTTAGGTGAAGTAATAGAAGCGATCGAACGCTATCAACATATCGCGATCGAAGAGAGTGAGCTGTCGCTTTCGACGCAAAAAGGCCTGCGCGTGTCGCTCATCCGCAGGTTCTTCTCGGAGAACCTGGAGTTCATCAACATTGCCAAGAACTTCATCGAGGTTAAAGACTTTTACGATCTGCTGGGAAAGATCATCTTCCCTCCTGGCTGTCACGGAAAACTTGGAGGAAAAAGCGCCGGGCTGTTCCTGGCCAAGAAGATCATCGAGAAAGCTCCGGAGGCCAGTGAGGAACTGCGTCAAGTAAAGGTGCCTCGAACCTGGTACATCACCTCAGACTGGATTCTCAACTTCGTCCACCACAATGAGTTGGAGGATGTGCTGAATTGGAAGTACATGGAGATTGACCAGGTTCGGCAGGAATATCCGCACCTCGTCGCTCTCTTCAAGAGTTCCTCATTCCCGTCGGAACTAGCCAAGGGACTCTCGCTGGCTCTGGATGAGTTGGGCGACCGGCCTTTGATCGTTCGCAGTTCGAGTCTTCTCGAAGACCGTGCCGGATCGGCGTTTTCCGGGAAATACAAGAGCCTCTTTCTGGGCAACCAGGGCACGAAAGAGGAGCGCCTGGCGGCGCTGATGGACGCCGTCGCCGAAGTGTACGCGTCGATCTTTGGACCCGACCCCACGGAGTATCGTGCGGAGCGCGGTCTTTTGGATGTTCATGAAGAGATGGGACTCATGATCCAGGAAGTCGTGGGTCAGAGGGTTGGCAAGTATTTCCTTCCGGCCTGCTCCGGCGTCGCATTCAGTAACAACGAGTTCCGTTGGTCGGCTCGAATCAGCCGCGGAGACGGATTAGTGCGCCTCGTGCCGGGATTGGGAACACGCGCGGTCGACCGCGTGATGGACGACTACCCGGTACTGATCGCACCGGGGCAACCCAACCTCCGAGTCAACGTTACCGTGGAAGAGGTGCTCAAGTACTCGCCTAAGCGCGTGGACGTGATCAATCTGGAGACCAATGCATTTGAGACCGTGGATTCGCTGGAACTGCTTCGTTACTGCGGCGCCAGCTACCCGCAGATTCGCCATTTGGTGTCGGTCATCGAGCATGATCGCATTGAGCAGCTAGTCGGGCCAGTCCCGGACTTTAGCACTTGCGATGTGGTATTTAGCTTCGAAGGCCTGATTCGGAAGACGCCGTTCGTGGCGCGGATCCGCGAGCTGCTGACTCTTCTGCAAGCCAAGCTCGGCACGCCGGTGGACATCGAGTTTGCTTACGACGGTGAGGACTTTTATCTCCTGCAGTGCCGGCCACAAAGCTACAGTGGCGACGCAGTGCCGGTTGTGATCCCGCAGAATCTGCCGCCGGACAAGGTGATCTTCTCCGCTAACCGCTTCGTCTCGAATGGGAAGGTACCGGAGATCACGCACATTGTCTATGTAGACTTGGAGGGCTACAGCCAACTTTCCGACCAGGCCGCAATGCGCGATATCGGTCGCGCGGTAGGGCGATTGAACAAGTTACTGCCCAAGCGGCAGTTTATCTTGATCGGCCCCGGACGCTGGGGGAGCCGCGGGGACATCAAACTCGGCGTTCCGGTCACGTACTCCGATATCAACAACACGGCGATGCTGATCGAAGTCGCACGACAACGAGGAAATTATCTGCCGGACCTCTCCTTCGGCACCCATTTTTTTCAGGATCTGGTGGAAGCTTCGATTCGCTACCTGCCTCTCTATCCGGACGATCCGCAGACCGCCTTCAAGGAGGCGTTCCTGCGTCGCTCGCGCAGCGTGCTTGAGGAGCTCCTCCCCGAATTCGCGCATCTGTCCGATACTCTCCGCGTTATCGATGTGCCGAAAGGAACCGGCGGCCTGATCTTGCGAGTGCTGATGAACGCAGAGCTGGACCAGGCCGTTGCATTTCTCTCACCTCCACGGCAACGAGACGGACAGCCTGAATCAGACGTCGAGGTCGTGGATCGTACAGGAGAAGAGCACTGGCGCTGGCGCTTCCGCATGGCACAGAGGATCGCGGCGCAGCTCGATCCCCAGATATTCGGAGTCAAGGCGTTTTACCTGATTGGCAGCACCAAGAATGCAACCGCGGGGCCCGCAAGCGATATCGATTTGCTGCTTCATTTCCAGGGTACCGAAGAGCAGAGGAAGGAACTGATGCTCTGGATGGAGGGCTGGAGTCGTTGTCTCGGTGAAATCAACTTCCTACGAACTGGCTACCGTACGGAAGGCCTCCTCGATGTTCACATAATCACCGATGTGGACGTCGCAGAGCGCTCGAGCTATGCCGTTAAGATTGACGCCATCACGGATCCCGCGCGCAAGCTGCCGATGAAGGAAGCGTAGTTTGCTATATCAACTGGCGCGAAGCATCGTCGGGCGATTCCGGATCAAACCGCACGAGGGCTAACTCTGGCCCGTCGTGAGCCCCATTAATACATACCGTGCGACCTAGTCTGGTTTTCCATTGGCCGGTCAGGCGAGCAGCTTCATGTACATGACCGTGCAGGGTAAGCAGCGGCTGGCGCAGCTCGATAAATCTCCTCACCGCAATGCTCCCGACGTGAATGTCCAATGCGACGTGTTCATGCGTCTTTCCGTCAAGAGCTGCGCGATCCAGAGGGGTATCGTACGGCGGAGTGTGAAACAGGAAAATGGCGTGCTCCATTGAATCGTCGCTAACCATTGAGTCGAGATCCTTCACGATCGTTCCCCACTTCACATCACTCTCTTCTGTGGCCACGCTCCGCCGCCCTTCTTCGGGAGGTATGCAGCCCGGATCGACGTAGCGTGACACGTCGTAGCGCTCCCAATCCTTCAGCAAGAACGGAGTTGGCGGGACACAGGCGTAGCCATAGACATCGAAGCCCGCGAACTCGGCTTTCCGTCCATGCATGTAGCTCCATAAGCCGTTCTTGGCGGCATCGAGAATTTCAGGCTCTTCACAGCGCGGATCATCATTCCCCAGAATCACGAAAAGCGAAGGGTACTCTCTGTCCAATTCATCGCGGAGCTTCATGAAACTCGGGACCAGGTAGTCGATCGCGAAGTCAGCATGTTCTTTGTCAGCACGCATCAAGAGCGACGATCCTTTAGGCAGTAAGTCGCCACCAAGGAACACCGCGTCGGGGCGCTCGGCAACGATGGAAGCGAATAGCTTTTCGTAGCGATCCGCGTGGCCGTGAAGATCCGTGACGAAGAAACAGAGCGGCAATCCTAACCCTTCCGATCTGGGATGACGGTCTCGATCGTACACCGTTGTCGATGCAATAGCTGTTCGGTCGAGTGTCGAAGGAAGGACCGCCAACGGTATTTAGCCGCGGGGGCCGAAGCACAGCCGATCGTCCCTTGGGCACAATGGAGGATCGCGTTTAGAGTGTGAATTTACCTGGGTTAGGAGCGGTAAGCCGCACAAAGCGCCAATGAGTGGGCGGTTGCAGTAACGTCACAGTCGCGACGCTCGCGCGGTGAACCGGGAAAGGGTGACCAACGCTAACATTCGCTACGTAGTTAGAGATCAGGGACTCAGGGAAGGTGGAACCCTGCGATGTGAACAGCGTGCACCGAATAGGTGATCCATCGTACAGTACTGACCAGTAGGAGGTGGCGTACGCCGATTACGCCGAATTCACTATATGGTTCAAAACCTGAATATCACCGCGATTGTTGAGAATACCGCCGGCACTTTCGACACCGCAGGGGAGTGGGGGCTTGCATTGTGGATTGAGGCGGACGAGCGCCGGATCCTGTGCGATACCGGCCAGGGGCATACGCTGCTACAAAACGCGCGCCTGCTCGGAATTGACCTTGCAAGCGCCGAGGCCCTGGTCATCAGTCACGGCCACTTCGATCATACAGGCGGTGTCACCGAGCTCGTGGCGACTGGATTTCGCGGCAAGATCTATATTCATCCCGCAGCATTGAGCGGCAAGTACCAGCGCGAGAAGACGCCTCCACACCGAGCGATCGGCATATCCCCCGCGTCGGAGCGGGCGCTGCGCTCGAGGGTAGGTGACGTTGTCGAATCGCCGCGACCCACCGAAATCGCTCCCGGGCTGATAGTGACCGGTGCGATTCCTCGGCGAAATGAGTACGAAGATGTACTTGATCCCTTCTTCCTGGACAAAAACTGCACCCGGCCCGATCCGCTGATTGACGATCAGGCGCTGCTGATCAAAACACCTCGCGGCTGGACGGTTATAACTGGCTGCGGACATTCCGGTTTGATTAACACCTTGAACTATGCTCAAGAGTTGATCGGAAACAGCCGCATTGTCGCCGTCATTGGAGGTCTGCATCTCTTTCGGGCATCGGCCGAGCGCATCAAGGCAACAACAGAAAACTTGCGTGCGTTCGGGGTCGAGCTGATTGCGCCATGTCACTGCACGGGGTTCGAAGCCACAGGCTCCTTACAGAGTCAGTTTGGGAGCGCCGTGGTGGCGCTTCGAGCCGGTTTGTCCGTTCGGGTTTCGTAGGCATGATCACGCGAAGAAAGACCGCTCTGCGGACGAGTGAAGACCTATGAGACGCGTGAGGCGGGCCTACTACGACTGGTTTTCGACGTTTTACGACCGCTTTGTCGCACTCCATTCCCGCGACAAGCAGGGCTTGGCCAGGAAGTTCCTGGTTGATCGGCTCCCAATACAGAACGGCGGCGTGGTTCTCGACCTCTGCACCGGTACAGCTGCGCTTCTGCCGCTCCTGCAAGCAAAGGTCGGCCGTGAAGGGCAAGTTGTCGGCGTGGATTTTTCCCACGGCATGCTGAAGGTCGCTCAGCAAAAGACCAGGAGCTTTGCCAACATCTATCTTGTGGAAGCCGACGTAGGGTCCCTTCCTTTCGCGACCGGCATCTTCGATGCTGTGACCTGTTCGCACGCCTTCTACGAGCTTAAGGGGGACACGCAGGAGCGGGCGTTGGAGGAGATTGTTCGCGTGCTGAAGCCCAAGGGAGCCTTTCTCATGATGGAACATGACATTCCCCCAAACCCTTTCGTAAGAGCGCTCTTTTACCTCCGCCTCGCCTTTATCGGCGCCGGACGGGCCATTAACTTTCTTCGTCGCGAGCAGGAAGTGCTGGAGCGGTATTTCGCGAGCGTCGAGAAAGTCGTGGCCCCGGCCGGCCGGTCCAAGGTCATGATCTGCCGGAAATTTTGAATTCCTACATCCTCATCTCGAGTCGTTCGCATGCCAGGCCGTGTAACGGCCTGCCGAAATCCGACCGGTGCCGCTTAAACGCCCGGCACATTTCAGCGCCGGGCCTGCTCCACAAACCGGTTCATGGCACCGGCAACGTTAGTGAGAACGTCAGCCCACTCCCGCAAATGGTGCTTGCCTTCCGGGGTCAGCGCGTAAACCCGGCGAGCCGGGCCCGGCTCCTCTACGTCCCAGTCGGAAGTCACATAGCCGTTCGCCTCCAGACGGCGGAGCGTACGGTACAGCACGGCCCTCTCGATTTCTGCATCGGTGAAGGCATAGCGCGACAAATCGGCCGAAAGATCGTAGCCATAGGAGCTCCCTCTCTCCTTCAGCATGAGCAACAATACCGGCTCAACGAACCGGTACAAGTGGCCCATCGCGCAAGTGCAGGGACGCTGGTGGCGCGGGCATGCGGCGCGAGTGTTTTTTGTGGCAGTCCTTGGCAATGGCTTCTCCCTTATTCAGTAGGTCCTAGTCTTTGCAACTGTGACCCGAATGATCGCAGCCATTCGCTCCACTTTCGAGCGTGCCATCGAGAAAATGGGCGACCAGGGTCTCCGGATCAACCGCCGAAACTCCGGTTACAACTTTCATCGAACTGGCGGTAAGCAAATCACGCGCTCGGGAACCGAGCCCGGCAGCTATGACCACAGTGACAGCGTTTGCGTTGAGCCACTCGGGAAGAAAACCGGAAACATGTTCAGGCGCGGGAACAAGTTCTCTGCGCAGAATACTTCGCTGTTCCTTGTCGGTATCTACAAAAAGGAACTGTTCAGAATGACCGAAGTGTTGCGATAACCGGCCATCCGATAGCGGAATTGCAATTCGCATCTTATCCTCCATAAAACCAATTGTGATTCGAGCAGCCGCGAACGGCAGACTGGGAAATACGCCGTGGTTTTGTTCCCGCTCTTCTCGTTCCTGGTACGTGTCGCCCCGTCGGATGATGGCATTTGGGATACTTCCGTCGACACTCAACGGTATTGATCCACTTGAAGGTGGGACAGCCGATCAGTTGTTCTGCCACCGCCTACTCGACCATTCGGGAATGCCTTGGGCATTACGCAGCACCAGGGTCTTTCCGTCTTTGACGATTTGGCGCGCCAGCAATGCGTCCTTGTTCTGGATAGTGACCTTGGATCCGGTGACTTCAATAGCGTCGCCCTTGGCAAATGAGAAGTGGTTCTCCGTAATATAACCCGACGGCCCGACGTGTACATCCAGGGTCCCCGAGTCAGTCTTCATTACCAGATGAGTACCCATCCAGCCATGCATGCCCTGCTGCTGCTGAACGTCCTCGATTGTTCCCTTGACCGTAACTTCCGTTTTGGGATCGTAGTTGGACATCCCCATTCCGGGGCCCCGGCCTTGGGCCAGGGCTGCCGTAGCTGCGCATGTCAACACAACGGTTACTGCCACGATTATCCATTTCAATTGCTTCATGAGTGCCCTCCTCGACAGCTGTGTAATTGATCTGTCATAGCTTTGGCTGAACCAAATCCAACATCGGGAATTCGCGCCCGGACCGCCGTCCGTTATGTTGCTCGCCACAGCCGTGCCCTTCTAGTCCTTCGCTCGGTGCGTGTGCCCTTAGCAACTCACCTCGGCGAAAGCTGTCTAGCAGGTCCGGTACGGTAACATCTCCGCCGGCGATCCAGCCACGTATATTCGCGGCCTGTAAATGCCGCAGTGCCCCAGCGCCGATTCCGCTGAACACCACGTCCGTGCAGCCGTTGGCTGCCAGTATGTCCACGACCGCTCGGCCGTTCAACCCAGTGTTCTGAACAAAGGTGGCAACCCCGCCATCCAGGTCCGTGATCATCACCCACTTCGCCTTTCCGAAGTGCGGTGAGAGTTTCGAGTCTTCGCGTTTGAGTAGTGTGATCAACGCAATCTTGCCCATGGTGAATGTTATCCGTGCGAATCCCCGGCCAGTGCATGACGCCTGGTTCGTCGATGGCGCACAAGTCGCTGGCCTTTAGATTCCCTTCTTGAGTTTTTGTAATGTGCATCTAGATGTATAATACACCTAATATCGCCGGAGAGAGGAAAGCACATCATGCCGCCTCTTTCCGTCGCTGGAGGGAGTTATGCAGGGCAAAGTGACTACGCTCGCGTTTATCCTATTTCTTTTCCTCGCTCCACTCGCCCACACCCAAAGTCAAAACGACGCGGTGACCTTGAGGGGCACCGTTGGCGAAGTGACCAGGCTTTCTAGCGGGGATCTGCATGTTTGGCTTGAAACCCCCGCTGGTAGAGGCTCTGAAATATGTCTGGGCTCTTCGCGCTTTCTTGAAGACCGGGGTTTCCTGCCTAGCATAGGAGACTCGATTGAGATCACGGGTGCGCGAGCCAGAAGGGCATCCTTGCTGGTGGCCAACTCACTGCAGACACGAGGTAAGACCTTGAATTTGAGCGGCGCAAATGCACTGGCCGATTGTCCCGGCTGCGCTGGCCGCGACTGCGGCGGCCACAACTGCGGCCATCACAACTGCGACCATCACGCTTGCGGCGGCAACTGTGGCCATTACGGGTATAACGATGATCATGAGTGAGCCTGCCCATCGTCCGTCACACAACCACTGGGTATTCCTGGTCCTGCTGATCGCGCTCATGATATCCGGGTTCGGTACCACCAGCGGCGCCGCAGACTCGAGCAACATGGACGCATTCGCCAAATGCCTGGCGGACAAACATGTCACGATGTACGGCAGCTTCCTGTGTCCTCATTGCGACGACCAAAAAAAGCTTCTTGGTGCTTCTTTCAAATATGTTCCGTACGTGGAATGCGCGATTCCCGGAAGTCGGCGACTCACCTTCACCTGCCAGATGGCACAAATTCAATTCACGCCCACTTGGATTTTTGCTGATGGCGAACGTCGGACTGGAGTGCAATCTCTGCAGCAGTTGAGCACCAAGACGGGGTGCCGCTTGCCATGAAAATTGTCCGCTTTGTGGTGTTGGCACTGTGTATTCTTGGGGCTGGGCTGTCGGCGCTGTCGCTGCGCAATCACTACTCTGCGTCGGCCACCGACTACTGTGACCTGAGTCAAACTTTCAATTGCGATTTGGTGAATCGCAGCACTTACTCCGCTGTTCATGGCGTGCCGGTTGCCCTGGTTGGTTTCCTCGGCTACCTCTTACTCTTCGTATTATCGTGGCGTACGACCGGGCGGATTGCTAGCTTCCGATTCGTTGCCTCCCTTATCGGCCTGGCATTCGCGCTCTACCTTGCGTACATCGAGGCCTATGTTCTGGCGGTCTGGTGCCTGCTTTGCATCGGATCGATGACCGCGATTTTTGGAATCACACTGTTGACGGGTGTTGTCCTTTGGCGACCTGGAGCTAAGGAACCGAAGGTATGACCGAAGATAATGTCGCTTCGAGACTGTTTGCCAGCGTTTCCGGGCCGAGGGACAGTCGCCCTGGTGAGGAGACGCTGCGGCAACCAGGAGCGACATCGACCGTTCCGGAATCAGCGCCGACCGCTCGACGCCATGCACTATTGAATCCCACTTGTGTCGTCTGCGGCGCACAGAATCCAAGAGGACTGCAAATCGAGTTTTCTGCTGACTCCCTTGGGGCAACGGCGGCTTGGACTCCGACCTCAGGCTGGGAGAGTTTCCGGGGCATCGTTCATGGGGGCATCATCACCACCGTGCTGGATGAGGCCATGTCCAAGGTAATCATTGCGCGCGACTGGGAGGCGCTGACTGCCGAGCTGACGGTCCGGTTTCGAGGCCGCGTGAGTCCCGGAGACGAACTCCGGGTACGAGCCTGGATCGTGGATAAAAGAAAACGAAGAATTCGGGCAGAAGCCAGCCTAACGACAACGACTGGAGAACAGCGTGCGCATGCGTGGGGGACGTTTTTATTGCTTCCGCCCGGCGGGTAAGAACGCCCCGTCACTTCGGAGCTATCCTTATCATGTCTGCAGAAAGTGCGAATTTATCCAACTCAACAACTGAGTCTGCTGGCAACCAGATATCCAGGAGGAGAATCAGCGCACTACTCTTCTGGTCGCCAGCCAATTGCCCTCACTCTTTTCCTGGGACGACGAGAACGGGACACGGCGCATGTCGCAGCACCGCCTCGGCGACGCTGCCCAGCAATACCCTCTCTATTCCTCTGCGGCCATGGCTGCCGATCACAATGAGATCGGCCGGCCACTCCGCGGCCGCCTTTACGATCTCATCGCTAGGCTTGCCACTCTGAACAAACTCGAGAGGACGTGATTGCAGAGTGCTGTGTTGCGCGACACTGGCTAGCAGTCTTCTGCCATCCCGCTCCGCCTCGGCAATGAGCTGGCTGCTGGGAACCCCGCTTTGTGGAGCATAGCCGAGATTCGGGTCAACGCCGTAGATGAGCGCCACCTCTGCCCCAAGCGATTGGGCGAGTTCGAATCCCATCTCCGCAGCATGTGCCGCAATAGGTTCGCTGTCGATCGCGATCAGGATTTTGCGGATGGCCATCGTAACCTCCTGGCTTCAAACCTCATCTGGCTGCGCCGAGCACAATCGCACCTTCAAAAGTGATATCCATCTGCGCAGATTAACGAGCCATTTCCTCCTGATGATGAAGGAATTCAGGATGCACGAACTTGCGGCTAGCGGCCGCTCAACAATACCGGCAACAGATTCCGCTACTGCAGCGGTAGCCGGGCTATGACCATGTAGCCGAATTGCCCGACCGTATCGCGCAAAACGGAATTGCACCCGTTGACCCTCAAAAAGTTTGCCACGGTGGCTACCGGCACGCGGTGATCCTGCGGTGGACCAGGAGGCGGAGACATATCCTCCCGCCAATCCAGGATGGCAATCGTGCCGCCGGGAACAGCGATCCGGGATGCCTCACGGAATGCCGCCAGATGATCATCAAGCTCGTGCCAAATGTTGGCGTAGAAAACGATATCTACACTCCCGGGCTGCAATGGAAGGCTTGTTGCTTCCCCTTGATGAAGAGAGATGTTCTCCGGAGCATTCGGTTCTTCGAGTTTCTCTCGCATTCGATCGAGCATCTCAGACTGCAGATCGACAGCGAACACCCGTCCGGACGCGCCAATCGCGCGTGCGACCGGAATGCTGAAATAACCAGTACCAGCTCCGACATCTGCAACTCTCATTCCTTCCCGAAGCTCCAAGCGCGCCAAAACGTCCGCCGGAGGGAGCCACTTCAACCGTTCAGGATCCTCCAGTTTGTGGGCTTCGGTATGTTTAAAAGTGCGATCGTTCATTCGTTCCTCCGGGCGTTAGATTCGTCTTCTATGCTGAACTCCCAGCCACAGTATTTCTGCTCCGGGGCATCTGGGGGACAATGAAGGCACCGCGTGTGAATACGCGGATCCACCGTTCGGGCAAACGTCTCGAACTCAACTGTGCCGACGGACTTGCAAGGAAAATCCGCAAGCCCCTTGCGTCTGCGAGTTTCCTGCACGCGGCAGATGTCCATGAAGAACCGCAGACATTTGCCGTCCTCCGACCATTCGGCCCTCTGCGTGTTGATTAGGCTGTACTGCCGCAATCCCAGAGCTTTTTCCAGTGCCACCAAGCCGCCGCCGGGTGGGATGCTGAAAGTCGCCATGATACGGTTTGCTTCCGTCGCCGCGAAGCGCTGCCATGCGATCGTGTCCAGCGCGATGGCCGTATCCATGCCGAGGCTTTCCTCCGCCGCTAAGAACCAGCAACCGTCATGAGCCAGCCAGTTCTTCGCGAACATTTCGAGGGCGCGTAGCAGGGCCTCGCGATCCATAGAATGGAAAGCTGTTTTAAGTGCTTGGGTTGGAATCTCCGTAAGATTTGGCATTCGTGGCCCCTTGAGTTTAGTTGTTGGTCCTTCCCATTGCCTCATCACTGCACACAAACACCTCCGCGCGTATTCGGACCTCCAGACTTCACCGATCGAGAAATGCGGCAGGCGGCGCTCCGCCGAGGCGCCGCCATTGTCATTTTGATCCCGCGGCGCCCTCATACTGGGCAAACATACCAGGATCCCGGTTCGGCACGGTCACTGCATCACGCGTCTGGCTGAGCGTTGCTGTCAGCGAATTCTTTGGGAGGTAGCGAACAACCGGGTCGATCAGCCACCGCAGTCCCACCGGCACGTCACGGCTCAATGCTATGGCCTCCATCTCGATGTATACGCCTCCGTCGCGTTCTTCAAAACGTGTAATGTTATAGATCCGCCATATGTAACCGTGCCCCTGGTCTGGGGGCAGTTTGCGCTGGCTGAGTTCGCCGTAGTTCTCTACGTCCTGCAGGCGCGTCGTGTGTGAAATGGTGTACCACCTGCGTTCGTCGAGTTTGGTGATTTGCAACTGGTAGTCGCCGTCCAAAACGGGCGTCAGAAACAGGACTCTTTGCCGAAGTACCATTGAAAAGTTGTACTCGTCGCCGGCATGGCTGAGCAGGTGAGCGTCGGCTACGGTCGGGTTAAAGAACTGCCCGTATCGATCGTAATCAACCAGTTGGGCCAGAACCTCGCCGATTTTTGCGTTGGGAACGAATACATCACCTACCCAGTCGGTGATGAGCCCGTGAGGTACGGCTGCGTGACCATTGTTACAGGCCGGCGAAACTACAACCGCGCCGCCACGTAGACGGGCGCTGAGGCCGGGGTCGTGATCAATCAACAAAAACGAGTTCTTCTGCCGCACGTCGTGCTCGAGGCGCGCGTTCGTTGCCCGGAGGTACTCATTCCAGGCGGCCAACGTCTGCGGCCTAAGGGTGTCTGTCTGCGCCAGAAGCGGTATGGCCAGGAGAATAAGAAGTGCCAATCCCACTCGAGTTTTCACGTCACATTCCTCCTCTCCGGATGGTCCGTAGCTCGGCCTAAATCGCTTTCTGCGCTCAGGCGTTCGCCGCTACGGGCTGGTCAACCGTGCGCACGATGACCTCCGGCTGAAGTTCGATTTGGCTTTTCACCGATCGAGAAATGAGACAGGCGTGCTCAGCCTTTTCGAGCAACCGGATGGCTCGCTCCTGATCGGCGGCTGCGGCAATCTGCAGCAACGGCTGAAGCACGACCTTGGTGAAGCTGAATCCACCCTCTTCCTTTTCCAGGATCGCTTCAACCTCGACCTGTAACGACAGGAACTCGAATTTGGAAAACTCGGCGATGGCTTTGAATGTGGTAACAAAACACGATGCAATTGCGGCTGCGAAGAAATGCTCAGGCGTCCATGTGCCCGCTTCCCCCATGAATTCAGGCGGCGCGCTGAACCGTATAAGGTCAGCGATCCCCCCGGCAGAAACCGTGCCCTTGCGTCCGTCTGTCCAAGTTGCGCTGGCGTAGTAACGATAGTCTGGCATGCTTGCCTCCAAAATCGGTCTTAACTTCTAATAAACGCACGCCAACGCTGAACCGTTACAAGGAAATCTTGGAGTTTGGGCGAGCTGGACACCGCCGCCTATCCGAAGGGCACTGCGATCCGCGCGTTCTGCTAGAGGCACTCCTGACGTTTCACTGTAAGAGCCCGCAGGAAAGCTGTTTCCTCGGCGGAAGGTCCATGCAAGACGATCGAGACGAAGGCCAGCAACCGTCAGTGCGTAATGACTGTTACCCACATGTCTAAAAGAGCACAGTCTTGTCCCCGCTGATGGACGAACATAAGGTTTTTGCCACTCCGTGGCTTCGCGAGGACATCATCATGCCCCAAGCACCCGTTTCCCGTTCCTTTTCCGCGCAGATTTTTTGCCCTTTGATCGCA
This sequence comes from uncultured Acidobacteriaceae bacterium, assembly GCA_963721155.1. Lineage (GTDB taxonomy): Bacteria > Acidobacteriota > Terriglobia > Terriglobales > Acidobacteriaceae > Bog-257. The sequence continues at coordinate 221,373 of CAVRID010000019.1, forward strand.
GTCCATCATCCTATGTGGAGTTGAGATGGCAACCGACCACGCTCTCCACTTTCGTGCTGAACTCCACCTGCTGAATGTTATTCCTATGCTTGCCGTTGCGGCTGGAACTGAGTTCTTTTCTGAAACGGAATTCCTTTCGAGAGACAAGGAACCATGCTGAGTAGCAGTTGGCGGCGTATGTTGCTGCTCTTGTTTCCAAGGGGCTCAAGTAGAGACCGCGATCTACATGGCGCAATGATGACCTCACAAAAATCTGTCGTGCCTGTCTCAACCGGTTCATCCACAAAGTCAGGTGAGCATATCGCGCCGAACGGACTAACGAGCGATGTGGCACATAGCCGTCTTGAAAAAGACGGACCAAATGCAATGCCTGATACATCTGCTCATCCGTTCCGAAATGTGTTGGCCAAGTTCTGGGCACCTGTCCCTTGGTTGCTCGAAGGCTCCATTGTGCTTCAGGTCGTGCTACATAAGTACTTCGAGGCGGCGGTCATCGCGGTTCTGCTGGTGTTCAACGCAGCATTGGCTTATTTCCAGGAGAGTCGCGCTCAGGCCACTCTCACGGCCTTGAAATCGCGTCTCGCCCTAAATGCCTCCGTCCTGCGCGATGGAGCGTGGAAGACTGTGCCGGCGGCGGAGTTGGTGCGTGGCGATTTAGTGAAGTTGTCGCTCGGTGGCGTGGTTGCTGCCGATGTGCACCTGGTCGAGGGATCTGTCTTGCTCGATCAATCTATGCTGACAGGCGAATCTCTGCCCATTGAGGCTGGTCGCGGGGTGGATACCTATGCCGGGGCTCTCGTGCGGCGTGGTGAAGCAACGGCTGAGGTGACAGCTACTGGCGTTCACACCAAATTTGGCCGCACGGCCGAACTTGTACGCACCGCGCACGTTGTAAGTTCACAGCAGAAGGCTGTGCTGCGGATCGTCCGTAACTTGGCGATTTTCAATGGCGCCGTCATCGTTCTCATAGGAGTGTATGCCTTCACTCATGCGATGCCGTGGAGTGAGGTCATTCCTTTATTGCTCACCTCGGTCCTCGCGGCGATACCGGTCGCATTGCCCGCAACCTTCACCCTTGCAACAGCGCTTGGAGCTCGCGCTCTGGCGAAGCGGGGCGTCCTTCCGACGCGCCTGTCCGCTGTAGATGAAGCTGCGACGATTGACGTCCTGTGCTCGGACAAAACGGGAACTCTGACCTGTAATGAACTTTCAGTCACGAGCGTCCGGCCGATGCCCGGCTTTGACGAAGGTCACGTCCTCGGGATGGCGGCTCTGGCAAGTTCCGAGGGTGGTCAGGACTCAGTCGATGCGGCGATTCGCTCTGCTTCCTCGCACAAGCCGGCATCGGACCTGCCAAAGTTAACCACGTTTATGCCATTCGACCCTGCCAAGAAAACGTCTGAAGCTACCGCGACAGATGCGAAGGGTGGCACAGAGCGCATCATCAAGGGAGCCTTTACAGCGGTCGCCGGCCTCGCCGCTCCGTCTCCTATTGCGACCGGGATAGCTGACGAACTCGAAAAACAAGGCTTCAGGGTTTTGGCCGTAGCTGCGGGTTCCCCATCGTCCATGCAGCTTATTGGATTTGTCGCACTCAGCGACCCGCCCCGGAAAGACTCGACCTCACTCATCTCGGAACTGCATACCCTGGGCGTGCGCACCGTAATGGTGACGGGTGATGCGCCGGCTACGGCGGCAATCGTCGCCCACGCCGTTGGGTTGGACGGTCCGGTCTGCCCGCCTGGACCACTTCCCGCCGCTGTCGAACCAGAAGACTTCGCGGTATTCGCGAGTATTCTTCCGGAAGGAAAATACAACCTCGTCAAGGCCTTTCAGAAGAACGGGCACACGGTCGGGATGTGCGGTGACGGCGCCAACGATGCCCCTGCGCTCCGTCAGGCACAAATCGGCATTGCCGTATCGACGGCAACCGATGTCGCCAAGTCGGCTGCAGGTGTTGTACTGACGGAGGCTGGTCTTGGTGGCATTGTCGCTGCTGTAAAAGAAGGCAGGATCACGTTTCAGCGCATTCTCACTTACACGCTGAACTCCGTTATCAAGAAGATCGTGCAGGTGCTTTTGCTGGCAGTCGGCCTGCTCATCACTGGACATGCGGTCTTGACCCCCATGCTGATGGTCATCGTGATGATCACAGGAGACTTTCTGGCCATGTCGTTAACCACTGACAGAGTACGGCCATCGGAGACGCCAAATTCTTGGCAAATCGGTAAGATTACCAGCGCAGGTGTCATTCTGGGAGCGTGTTTTCTGGCATTTTGTACAGCAGTTATAGCAATTGGCAAATTCGAGATGCGGCTTGGAGTAGAAGCACTGAGGACCCTTTGTGTCGTTGCTATCGTTTATGGCAGCCAGGCCACAATTTACGCGATACGAGAACGTCGCCATCTCTGGGGACGGCGCCCAACAATATGGCTCGTACTGTCCTCTATGACCGATCTTCTTATTATTTCGACATTGGCTATTCGTGGGATCGCAATGGCGCCACTACCGCTCTCAATTTTGGCCGGTGAATTTGCAGCGGCTGTCGCTTTCGGGTTGGTCTTGGACGGGGTGAAGATCCCTGTCTTTGCTCGTCTTAACATCTCGTAGAGAAGCGAGAATTGCCAGAGCGGACTCCTTAAACATTTTCTGTGAGTGATCCAGTCAGGCTAATGCGGACAGACGGCGATGTTTCACGCCGCATCGCAGAGCGCCGATCTGGGTTTGCCAGTGGCGTGATTACTGGAACTTGTCACGAACTGTTGGCCAGGTGCGCCGCACATGGACATGTGGCCAAGTGGGCTGGCCGAAAAGCAAAGCCTCGAAGGGCCCGGTGCCGCTGCATCCTTTGCTGGCCGAATTCATGTTTCGCTGGAAGCGGAAGACGCTATATGCTCAGCCGGGGGATTGGGTGTCTTCCTCGTTCAAGCTCAAGGGCCAGCAGCCGCGTGTGGCTAACATGCTGGTGGAAGATTATCTGCGGCCAGCGGCAGCGAAGGCGGGCATTCTTTCATCGCACCGAGACGACAAAGGCAGATTGGTGGACGATGACCCACGACGATTCGGCTTCCATAACCTGCGTCACAGCCTTGCCTCGTTCCTCGTCCGCATCAAGACCGATCCTAAAACGGTGCAGACTTTGCTTCGCCACAGTGATGTTAAATTGACCCTGCAGTGTTACACCCACAGTGTCAGCGAGGATCGCATGGCCGCGGCAGGGGCAATGCTGGTTGCGATTTTCAGCCATGCTGCAGACAGAAGCGGACTGAAAGCGGACTGAGCGAGAGGCAATTCGAGTCTATGTCCTTCCCCATCATCACGGCCAGGAACCAAACCGGATCTCGTCCAAAAATAGCGGACTGAGAGCGGACTGGGAGGTCTGGTGCGAATGTCAGATAAGTATTTTGAAATGATGGTGGCCAGGGACGGAATCGAACCGCCGACGCCAGCCTTTTCAGGGCTGCGCTCTACCAGCTGAGCTACCTGGCCACGACGCGCGAATGCGCAGAGATTAGAAGTGCTGCGGCAGCTGAATTATAGCAACGCAGCCGCAGTTGCGCCAAACGCGCGGCACGTGAACCAACGAAGCTACAGCGAGCTAAGGTCTATTCTTGCTCACACCGTTCTTGCTCACACCGTCGGTGATTGTACGGAGCATCGCGCAACGCACTGGTCGCGGCGAACGCCAGCTTGATCGATTTCACCGGCTCGGAGTTGCCGACCAACGTGCTCGCGAGGCGCCTTCAGCAAGCTACATCATGTCGGGTGGCACGATGTCGGCACGGCGCTGCTTCTGGTAGCAGCTATCGTCCGTGGCCTGGCACACCGGATAGAGTTTTCCCCATCCCGTCGCAAAACCGATTTGCGACTCATTCACTCCGCGCTTGAGCAAGGTTGATTTCACAAACTGCGAGCGGCGGTACGACAACACCAGGTTGTAAAAGATGTCGCCACGAATGTCAGCGTAACCCTGTATCCACAGATGGGCGTCGGGATGCTGTTTCAGCCATTCTGCATCGGAGATCAATACGGCAGGATCGACAACCCGGTTATAGATGTTGAACGGAAAGTACACTTCCTTCACGTTCTGCGTGAGCTCCTGCGCTTGCGGGGAAGCCCCAGTGGCCGGCATTTGTGCTACAAGCTGTTTGGCAGGCATAAAGAACGCTACCGCGAGCAGAACCGTTGCGAGCGAACTCCACGGATACCTCAGAGTCAGAACTTTTCTCATGACTTCCTCCGACTTCATTAAGATTTTGTCGATGTGCGAACGGCTATGCACCCGGCTGTCTTGACCCACGCGACACCTCTACGGAGATGTCTCGATCATGCCGACATCCAACATCGTAGATCAATTGCGCTGCCAGCATAGAGAACAAAGATTACAGGAAGATGAATCTTTCCGCACTTGGCAGCCGCCGTTGGGCAGTCACCCAGAGAACTGAAAGTTCGGCGCCGTCGCGTTCCTTCCTGGCCTATTCGGGCCGGGGTTATTCGTGGAACATTCATCGGGTTTTCACAAACTTGTAACTTCTCCAACTTACGATTCGGTGGAACCTAAATCAACAAGCTACGGGTTCTCACCACCGATCCAAGGTTCGCGAATTGGTTGTAATTCATCTGCCCACTGAGATTTCAGGAGAGAAAATGAAACGACCACTAGCCTTAGCGCTCTCGGTTCTGATCACGACGAGCGTTGTCGCACAAACCGACTCCGCGAGTCCGAAACCAAAAACTGCCCGCCACAGCAGCTCTGCGCCGGTTTCTAAAACGCTGGAGGACATGAAAGACGCCATTTCCGCACAACAGCAGCAAATTCAACAATTACAGCAGCAGATCTCAAGTCGCGATCAGGCGATCCAGCAACTGCAACAGCAGGTGACCCAGGCGCAGACGGCCGCCCAGCAGGCGCAAGATACCGCCAATGCTGCGGTTCCTAAGGCCGAGGACTTGGATAAGCAATACATGGATCCGCTGCAGCATGACGTTGCCGACCTGAAGACGGTTTCCGGCAATACCGTAAACGAACTGCAGGAGACGCAGAAGCGGGTTAACGGCCTGGAGAGCCCGCTCGCAATTCACTACAAGGGAATCACTATTACTCCGGGAGGCTTTCTGGCGGCAGAAACCGTGTGGCGTCAGCGCGCCGAGGGAGCTGACATCAATACGAACCTGAATGGCATTAATTACCCGGGTGCGTCCCAAGCGCATATGAGCGAGTTCTACGGATCGGGACGTCAGTCTCGGGTCTCAATGCTGGCCCAAGGCAAGCTGGACAACATGAACATGACCGGCTACGTGGAAGCTGACTTTCTGGGTGCCGGCGTCACCTCCAACAATAACGAGAGCAACTCCTATGTTATGCGCCAGCGGCAGGTCTGGGGACAAGCCGCTCTGCATAATGGCTGGAGCTTTACCGGTGGACAGATGTGGAGCTTGGTGACGGAAACCAAGGTGGGTGAAGACAATCGTACTGAGGCTACGCCACTAACTATCGACCCGCAATACACCGTCGGCTTCAGTTGGGCACGTCAATACGGTTTCCGTGTCGTGAAGGACATGAGCAACAAGATTTGGCTCGGCTTCTCGGTAGAGAACTCGCAGGAGACGCTCACGACCCACGGCAACATAGCAAACTCCTTCCTCCTCGGGTCGCAAGGCAACGGCGGCGGACTATATAACGCCGCTATTAATGGCTGCTCCACCACGGTCAATGCGGCTGGGGCACCGGTGACCACCTGCAGCAATGTGGCGAATTACTCCTTCAACCCGTCTCCGGATTTCATCGGGAAGCTGGTCTTCCAACCGGGGTTCGGACACTATGAAATCTTTGGAGTAGCCACCCAGTTCCGCGATCGCATCTTCCCAGACGCAGGACTAGCCAAGCCTTCGGCGCTCGGCGCTTACAACAGCTCGACCTGGACGGGTGGCGGGGGCGCCAATGCCCGCTGGTCGATGTTCCAGAAGCGCGTTGACCTAGGCCTGCACGGCTTGGGGGGCAAGGGCTTGGGACGCTACGGAACGGCGGGTCTCGCGGATGTAACCGTCTCTCCAAACGGCCGCCTTGTTCCCATCAATAGCTACCAGGGCCTGTTAACTCTGGAGTATCACTCTCCGAAGTGGGATTGGTACGGCAATGGCGGTGTCGAATATGCCGGCCGCACTCGCCTTCCTGAACTCCAAGGGCGCTCCGGTCGGATATGGCGCGCTGGGCTTTAACAACACCGGTTGCGGCGTTGAGACGCTGCCCAGCTCGGGTTTGACTGCGGGCTTCAATCCCGGCAGCTTGGCGAATTGTAACGGCGATACCAAGGACATCTGGGAAGGCTCGCTGGGGTTCTGGTATAAGCCCTACAACGGACCGAAGGGCCGCCTGCAATTTGGCCTGCAGTACTCGTACCTGACCAAGCAAGCCTGGGCCGGCGAAGGCACCAAAGCACCCTACCCACCGGGCGCTAACCCGACAGCCATTGACAACATGTTCTTCACTTCCTTCCGCTATTACCTGCCGTAAGCAACCAGTCGGGTGGCCGGTCCTCCGCCGGCTACCCGACATTTTCTGCCGCCGTAGAACGATTCCAAGCATACGATCACGTACGGCCAAGTGTTGTGTTCAGCGAGGGTGGAGCAGGCCTTAGCCTGCTGAAAAACTTTGGTGAACGCTCTTGGTGGGAGCCCCCTGCTTCAGCAGGGGAAAGCTGGACTTCAGTCCAGCGGAAAAGCGTTCGATTTCAAAATGGGCTTCAGCCCTGGTCTTCCCGATCTGCGGCGGTGCTAAAGCACGCGATCAAAAGCTCAACTTCTTACACCCTTACGATCATCACCTCGGTGGATTTCACTAGGGCCGCGGCCTTGTCGCCACGTTTCAGGCGCATTTCGCGGGCGGCGTCAGCGGTGATGATGGAAGTGATGTGTTGTCCCCCGATAGAAAGCTTCACTTGCGCCAGCAGTCCTTCGATGCGCACCTCGATAATGCGTCCGACCAACTGATTGCGCCCGCTTATATTGCGGAAATTCGTGCGCCTTTCAGCAGGTTGCTTTCCCAGCGATTTGAAAAGGTAACTGTCGATCTCGCTCTGCGGAATGCGATGATGTCCGCCCGCAGTTTTCACGGTACGCACCTTGCCCTTATAGATCCATTGCTTGAGGCACGCGTAACTGACGCCTAGAACAGTCGCCGCCTCGCGCGGCCGCAATAGCTCTTCAGACTTAGGGCTCATGTGTGCATTCCAGGTGCGCTCATATGTGGCATTTTATTCTTCGGCTCCCAGTCGCCTAAGAATTCTGCAACGCATCGTGCACCAGTTTCGCTGCAGCCAAATCTTCTACAGCCAGCCCGAGCGATTTGAACACCGTGATCTCGCTTTCTGGCTTGGGCTTGCTGCCGCCGAGCAATTCGCCCAACTCTGCGTACACGCTCGCTCCCGCTAGCAAAATATCGCCCGATTCCTGCATGGCAGCCTCGCGTGAATCAACGATTACGGTGCCGCGCATGGCGTCATTATCGAGTTCGCGACGCTTCGGACCGACTGCGCCAACGGCGTTGATGAATACGCCCGGCTTCAACCACTTGCCGTGCAGTATCGGCTCTGACGAGTTGGTTGCCGTCACAATGACATCAGCGTCGCGTACCGCTTCCTCCGCCGAAGTCGCCGTGCCGCCGATCTCGTCCGCTAGCAACTTCGCATGTTGCGAGTCTCGACTCCAAACTCGAATCTCTTTGAATCTGCGTACCAGCCCCAGTGCCTTGACATGGGCGCGTGCCTGCACGCCACTACCGAGGATTGCGAGCCTGGTGGCGTCGGGTCGTGATAGCAGGCGAGTGGCAACCGCCGACACCGCAGCCGTGCGCAATTCCGTGATCAGCCGGCCATCCATGACGGCCAGCGGCTCTCCCGTCTCCGAGCGAAACAGAACGATGACCGCCAGATGGGTGGGCAGTCCCCGCACTGCATTGTTAGGGTAGAGATTGACCAGCTTGCTGCCCATGATCTCGCCGTAAACAGCCGGCATCACTCCCATGAATCCACCGTGCTGGGGAACCGAAATTACGCTGCGAACCGGTTGCAGCACTCTGCCCGCAGAAAAATCTATGAGCGCGCGCTCCATGGCGGGGATCAGTGCTTCCAGATGTAAGACTCGTTGCACTGCGGCTTCGTCGAGGAAGGGAACAGCGGTCTGCTGATGCTGATTCGACATAACGGTTCGTAGTCAAAATGCCTGTCAACAACACTGTAAGCAGACCGATGGCCTGCGTCGAGAACATAATGTTGTGGAACCGATCCTTCGCTTGGAGGAACCACTTCTGGCACAATTGATGCTCATGCTGAAAGTGAAGAAGCTCTCGCCGGACGCCGTTCTACCCACCGTCGCCCACCCCGGCGAAGACATCGGCTACGATCTCTACTCCTCCGAAGATGTTACCCTCGCGGCGCGCGAGCGCGGCCGGAGTTCATACTGGCATCGCAATTGAGTTTGTCCCGGTCGGCAGGAGGGATCGTGAAGACCAGGTCCGGCTTGGCCAAGAAGCGACTGCTGTGCAATGCCGGAGTCATTGATGCCGGCTATCGCGGCGAGATTATCGTGCTCATGGAAAACCTGGGCGATGAGCCGTATTTCATCCGCAAAGGCGACAAGATCGCACAGTTGCTGGAGCACCCGTTTCTCGCCCACGAAGTGGTGGAGGATGAACTGAGCGACGCCGCCCGCGGCGCCAAGGGATTTGGATCGTCCGGTTTGTAGAGAAAGGGCAACTTTCTTCTTGTTACTGCTGCCAGCCACCACCCAGGGCTTGATAGAGCTGAACGTAGTTGGCCAACTCCGCATACCACGCGTTGGCGAGGCTCAATTCGGAAGTGAAGTACTGTTGTTCGTAGTATTGCACTTCAAGGAAGCTGGTGACGCCTCCTCGGAAACGAACATTGGCGAGGTCAGCGGTGTCGCGGTAGCTTTTCGTCTGCTCCTCAATCTTCATCCGGTATAGGCGTGACTGGTTGTAGCCAACCAGACTATTAGCCACATCGCCAAACGCCTGCTGCACGGTTTGCTTGTAGGTCAGTTCGGCTTCGTCCCGCTGTGCCCACGCCAAACGGTATCCGCTCCTGATCCGGCCTCCCTGGAAGATCGGTTGCACGACCTGTCCCCCCAATGACCAGAACGTGGCGGGGCCTTGCAGAAAGCTGCTTATGGCTACACTCTGCGCGCCAAAGAGACCAGTCAACGTGATCTGCGGAAAGAAGGCTGCCTTCGCCACGCCCACGTTGGCGTTTGCGGCGACAAGATTTTCTTCTGCCCGGCGAACGTCCGGACGGCGCTGCAGAAGCGCCGATGGAAGCCCGGCCGGAACTTCGGGCAGGTGGGGCTGTTCCGTCAGGCTGAGGCCGCGCTGGATCGGCCCGGGATTGCGGCCGAGCAGGATGCTGATATTGTTTTCCGCCTGCTCGATCGACTGCTTCAGGGTGATGACCTCGGCTTCTGCTTGTTGCACCAAAGCTTGGGCTTGATAGACATCGGTAATTGCAATATCGCCGCCCTTAAACTTGATGTTGTTCAAGTTAAGGATTTCCTTGTCGGCATCCACCGTCTGTTGCGAGTAATTAAGTTGGAAGTCGAATTGACGCAACAGGAAATAGTTGCTGGCTACGGAGGAGATCAGCGTCGTTTGCACTACACTTCGCGCGAAATCTGTTGCCAGGAGTGTGGCCCGCGCAGCTTCCGTGGCGCGGCGGTATTGTCCCCAAAAATCGACAATATAGTCCAACTGTATCCCTATAGTGTCGAAGGTAGGAGCACCGGGAAAAAAGTTATTGCGCTCGTTTACGACAGACGCCGAACCATTCACGGTGGGGAATTGGTTCGCCCGCGTGATTCCCAGGGAAGCATTCGCCTGAAGGATGCGCGTGGCCGCAATTCGCATGTCGTAGTTGTTGGCCAGAGCTTCCTTGATGAGGTTTTGGAGCACCGCATCCTGGTACACGTCCGGCCATTTCATCTCCGCGAATTGTCCACCGGCAGGCGGCTGCTGGGTGGTAGCATCCGGCGCAATTCCGCGATACTCGCCGGGCACGCTGAGCTGAGGACGCTGATAGTTGGGGCCGACCTTGCACGCGCACAGCGCGAGCAACAGTACAGAAACGGCGTATGTTTTCATGCTAGTCATCGCCGGCTGCCTCCGGGACAGGTCCAAGTCCCTTCTTGTCCGGCTCTCTTTTTTCTCCGGATATCCATATGCCGAACCGCTCCACGACGTCGAAGCTAACAGGTATGAAGAAGACCGCGAGCAAAGTGGCCGCGAGCATTCCTCCGATGACTACGGTGCCAAGCACTTGGCGCGAAATGGCGCCGGCGCCGGTTGCCACCCACAGCGGTACGCAGCCCAGAATGAACGCAAAAGCCGTCATCAGAATCGGGCGGAGTCGCAACCGCGCGCCCTTGAGAGAAGCGTCAATCAGAGTTTCGCCCTTCTCATACTCCATCTTGGCGAATTCGACGATGAGGATGGCGTTCTTAGCCGACAGTCCGATGAGCATGACCAGACCAATTTGCGCGTACACATCATTATCAAGTCGACGGAAATACAATGTGACGAAAGCGCCGAAGACTGCGATCGGTACTCCCAAAAGTACGCTGAAGGGCAGGGTCCAGCTTTCGTACTGTGCCGCCATGATGAGGAAGACAACGAAGAACGCAAGTCCAAAAATTACGGCCGGCGAAACGCCTTGCGCTGCCTTCTGCTCCTGATACGACATGCCGCTATAGTCGAAGCCCATCTGGCTGGGCATGGTCTTTTGGAAGACATCCTCCAGGGCAGCCATCACCTGCCCTGAGCTGTAGCCGGGCGCAGCCGAGGCATTGATCTGCACGCAATTGAATAGGTTGTAGCGCATGACGAACTCAGCGCCGCTGCGTGGATAGGTGCTGGTCAACGTGCTGAGCGGTACCATATCGCCCGCCAGGTTCCGAACATAAAACTTGCCCAGGTTAGAAGCTTTGGTGCGGTAGTCTCCATCGGCTTGCACATAAACCTGCCATTGCAGGCCGAATCGATTGAAGTAATTGATGAGCGCGCCGCCCATGAACGTCTGAATGGTGTCGTACAGATTGCTCAACTGGATCTGCTGCGTCATCACCTTGGCATTATCAACTTTGACTCCAACCTGGGGAACGCCAAACAATGCAGTGCTCATCACGCCGGTGAGTTCGGGGCGCTTGCGGGCCTCGGCCATGAAAATTTGCGCGTTCTTCGCCAGAAAGTCGATACCGCTGCCTGACCGGTCTTCCAGAATAAACGTGGCTCCTCCAGAGGTACCCACACCCGGAATGGCGGGCGGCGGGAACGAGAACGCAATGCCCGATGCCACTTGGGACAACGCCCTTTGCAAGTGGTTTTTAATCCCGTCGTAGCTGGTCTCCGGGGTCTTGCGCACGTCCCAGGGCTTGAACGAAATGAAAAAGAATGAACTGTATGTGGCATTGACGCCGCTCAACATGCTGTATCCCATCACGGAGCTCACGTACTGCACCCCGGGGGTGTCCATAATGATTTTTTCAACCTGCCGGGCGGCGTCGGCGGAGCGCTGCAGCGAGGAGGCGTCGGGAAGTTGCAATCCAGCGTAAACATACCCTTGGTCTTCGTCAGGGAGAAAGCTGTTGGGGATTCGCTTGCCGAAGAAAGCGGCGCCCAACACCAGTAAGCCAAGTAGCAAGAACGCAAAACCCGCTTTGCGGATCAAATGGTGGCAAGCACCTACGTACCCGTCAGTCGCGCGTCCGAAGACGCGGTTGAACCAGCGGAAGAAAGCCCCCAACGGTCCGCGAGTTTCTTTCTTAGGTCGCAGCAGCATCGCGGAGAGAGCCGGGCTCAGGGTTAGCGCATTGAACGCCGAGAACAGTACCGAAACCGCGATGGTAACGGCGAATTGTTTGTAGAGTTGTCCCGTGATGCCGGGAACGAAGGCAGTAGGAATGAAAACAGCTGCCAGAATCAGGCCAATGGCCATCACCGGCCCGGAGACTTCCTCCATTGCCTTGATGGTCGCATCGTGCGGTGACAAACCGTGCTCGATATGATGTTCCACCGCCTCCACCACCACGATGGCGTCGTCCACCACAAGCCCGATGGCCAACACCAGTCCGAAAAGCGAAAGGGTATTGATGGAGAACCCGAGCAAGGGAAAGACCATGAAGGTCCCAATCAGCGATACAGGAACCGCGAGCAGCGGGATGAGGGTGGCCCTCCAACCCTGGAGGAAGATATAGACCACGATGATGACCAGCACCAACGCCTCACCCAGTGTTTTGTAGATTTCGTGGATGCCGGCGCTGACCGCGAGCGTAGTGTCGAGCGCAACAATATAATCCAGTCCTTGAGGGAAGCGGTTTTTAGCATCCGCCATCATCTTGAGCACGGCGGCCCTGGTCGTCAGCGCATTGCTGCCCGGCGTGAGATAGAGCGCTATAAGAGCTGCGGGCTGGGTCGGTTTGTTCGATCCCGCGGTCCCTAACCGCGCCATATACGAGTAGTATTGCGATCCCAGGTCAACTCGTGCGACATCTTTGAGCCGCAGGATGGAGCCATCGGGTTGGGCGCGGACGATGATTTGCTCAAAGTCCTCGGCGGTTGGCAGACGACCCGGTGCGCGCACGTTGTAAGTGAATTGTTGCCCTCCGGGAACCGGCTCACCGCCGACCTGTCCCGCTGGATTAACTTTGTTCTGCGCCTGGACGGCATTGATGATGTCCGGCACGGTCACACTCAGGCTGGCGAGCCGGTCAGGATTCACCCAGATGCGCATCGCATAGGGGCCTGCGCCGAATATCTGCACTTGCCCAACACCCTGGACACGGGTCAGCGCGTACTGCAAATTGATAGTGGCGTAGTTTGCCAGGAAGATATTGTCGTAGGCGCCATTGGAAGAATAAAGGTCGAGCAGCATGAAAGGCGCGGTCGTGCCCGGCTGCACGATCACACCTTGCTGGGTCACCTGACTGGGCAGTTGCGAGTTGGCCTGTCCCTGCCGCATCTGCGCCAGAATCTGGTCGGTGTTGATGTCAGTGCCAAGCTGGAAATCCACATATAGCGTCATTCCGCCACCGGAGCTGGCGCTCAATGAATACATGTAGTTCATACCGCTGACGCCCGACATCTGCTGCTCAATGGGAGTCGCGACCGACTCGGCAATCGTCTGCGCGTCCGCCCCCGGATAGGTCGCTTTCACCTGGATCATCGGGTCGGCGATATTAGGGAACTGTGCCGTAGGCAGATTGAGGATCGCGACCACGCCCACCAACACCATCAGAATTGCGATAACGATGGCGACGATCGGTCGATTGATGAAGAATTTCGACATGATCAGTCGCTCCCCGCCGCTGCCGCCGCCGGAGCGACATAGGGCTTGGGAATGACTGGAATCCCTTCCCTAGCCAGCTCCGGCGCCTGCGCAGCAAACTGCTGGACCTTCAAGATGCCTTCAACCACGACCTTCTCGCCTGGTTTCAGACCTTCAGTAACGATCCAATTCGGCCCAACCCGCTCCCCCATCTTGACCGGGCGAAACATGGCCTTATTGTCTGGCGTGAGCACAATGAGCTGATACTGCGACTGCACTTCGATGACCGCGGCCTGCGGTACCAGAAGGGCATCCTTGCTCACCCCGGTCGAAATCCGCACCCGTCCGAAGCCACCCGGGCGAAGCACGGCATCTGGATTCGCGAATTGAGCCGCCATTTGTATGGTTCCGGTTTGCGTTCCGACCTGGCGGTTCACGTAGATAATGGTGCCCGTGTGCGGATAATCCTCGTTATTGGCCTGAACGAACTCCACGGGCGTGTTCTTCAGAGAAGCCTGACTCACCTTGCCGGTAATGATTCCGGTGACCTGTGGGCGCAAAGCCTAGAAAGAGACCCTCACTGACGTTGAAGTAGGCCCAGATCGGGATTGACTTGCGAGACGGTCGCCATCTTCGTAGCGGTCCCCACCAGGTCGCCGATTTGCGAATTTGACACGCCCGCGATGCCGTCGATGGGCGAGTAGACCTTTGTCCAAGCCAGGTTCAACTCGGCATTCTGCAGGCTGGCCTGTTGGGCCAGAACCTCCGCCTTGGTCGCGGCCTGGTTGGCAAGGTCGGTGTCGAGTTGCTTTTGCGGAATGGCGTTCTGCGCGGCCAGGGGAGTATCACGGTCAACGTTCGTGGTCGCCTCGGCGTACTTTGCCTGCGCCACCGCCACTTGTGCCTTGGCCTGTTCCACCGCAGCTTGATACTGCCGGGGGTCGAGCTCAAACAAAAGCTGACCCTTCTTCACGAAGTAGCCATTCTGGTATTCCTGCTTGAGCAGGTAGCCCTGCACTTTGGGGGTGATCTCGGCGTTCACCGGCCCGTTCAATTGCGCCACCCATTCGTTGACAATGGGCACATTTTGCTGAGCGACTTCGGCGACCAGCACCTCGGGCGGACCTGGCTTGGGCTTTTCTTCCGGTTTTTCGCAGCCGACGAACAGCAGCAAGGTCATCAGACATGCGCCCAGCACAATCTTCCTTGGCCGATGACGGCGACCTGGAGCGGCCGCATGCCGTGACCTGGCGTTGATTATGGGAAGGTCAGCATGATAAAAGTCAGGTACGGTTCGCATTGACACACTCCGAGATATCATTCCCAGCACTCAACTCTCTGGTAAAAGGGTAGCTGCCTTTTTAGCCCAAACGGTCGCGGATTGCCACTGGTAAATTTGCCAGTCCGCCAGTTGCGACTCGCCCCTTTCCCTTACAGGCCTTGATCATGTGGGAATACGGACGACCGGAAGGAAACGCTCGACTGGCAGTTGTACCAGTTCACGCCGATCCCGGCTGGCTTTTACAATCGCATGGTCTCTTGCAAAATGTGAGTCGCCAAACGGCACTGCGCCGGTTTGCTCTGGAGGCGGAGAAATCATGGATAATGCTGTTGGCTATCGGCCGACGCCACCCCCGGCTCGGTTCCGAGTGATGCGAGCCATTGGACGCACCATCATGTGGTTCATTCTCGCGCTGCTCACTGTGTGGGCAGTGGCCGCGCTTTACGTAGATTTTCGAATCGCATCGTTGCGGATCCCGGTGACCGTGATCTACGTCATCGGGATTCTCGCGATTCTGATTTTGGTCAAGCGACCGTGGGCTGCGGTGTTGTGTTTCGCCGGCTTTTGCATTGTGCTCACCTGGTGGCTGAGCCTGAAGCCGTCGAATGAAGGGAACTGGCAAGCCGACGCGGCACGAACCGCCTCGGTCGACATCGATGGAGACCGGGTCACCATCCACAACCTGCGCAACTGCGACTACATTACCAAGACCGATTACAAGGATTGCTGGAGCGACCGCACGGTCTATCTGTCGCAACTCCGCTATGCAGACCTTTTCTTCACCACCTGGGGGCCGAAGTATATCGGCCATCCCATCCTCAGCTTCCAGTTTGGCGACAACGACCACATCGCCTTCTCCATCGAAGCGCGTTACAAGGTGGGTCAGGACTACTCGGCGATCCTGGGATTCTTTCGCCAGTACGAGCTGATCTTCATCACCGCCGACGAGCGCGATGTCATTCGATTGCGCACCAACTTCCGCAAGCACGAGGAAGTTTTCCTGTATCGCACCACGCTGACGCCGAACGAGGCGCGCAAGATATTTCTCATTTATGCGGATTACCTCAACCAGTTGCGGGATCATCCAGAGTGGTATAACGCGCTGACCCGAAACTGCACGACGACGCTCGATACCAAGATCGCCGCCGACATGAAGAATCCCCAACCGTGGAATTACCAGCTCCTACTGAATGGCACCTTGGATGAGTTGCTGTACAACCGAGGGCGCCTGGTGACGGGTGGGCTCCCGTTCCCGGAGTTGAAGGAGCGCGAGCACATCAATGCCGCGGGACAGGCGGCAGATAACTCGCCGGATTGGTCGGCGTTAATTCGTGTCGGGCGCGTGGGGTTCTGACGACCACCAGATGGGTGACAGCTCGTGCCGGCCAAAGCCCGCGTGAGTAGCATGCCGCCGCGGCAATCATCGCTGTGAAGATGCGGCCCCGCACATCGTGCGGAGCCGCGACAAGGTCGATCAACCGTCGGGGACCTTCTAGTGCTGTACTGCATTCAGCAGGTTGATGAGCCCCCAGCCATATGCATTGTTCTGCAGCCCGATCGGGCCAGCGCAGTATGTAGCCACACTGAGGTTCAGAAAATGCTGAGCTGTCTGCTCCATCTTCAACTGGGTTTGGGTGATATTCCCAACAAGGCTGGGCTTGGCTTGCCATAACAGAGCAACACCGCCCGCGACGTGCGGGGCTGCCATGGAAGTTCCCGACCAACCTGAACCGTATCCACCGCCCGGTACTGCGCCACGGATATTAACGCCCGGTGCGGAGAGATCGGGTTTGATGCGGTGGCTGCCGTCCGCAATCACCGGGCCGCGACTGCTGAAGCTGGCGACGCGGTCTCCGGAGTCGAGTGCGGCAACATCAACGGAACTCGCATAGATGGCAGGCGGCTCTTGAATCGTGGAGCAGCCGGGACCGTAATTGCTGGCGGCCATTGCCGGGAAAATGCCAGCCGCGCGGACGGCGTCCACAATGCTCTGGAGAGTAGAGGTGGAGCAGCCTTCGCTGGGAGGACACGTCCAGGAATTGTTGATGGAATCCGGGGCCTTGCTGGGGTCGCCTTGGCTCGGATCGCCATTGACCGGATAGGGTGCAATCAGAAATTGGAAGCATTCCGTGTACCGTGCGGGAGTTCCGTTGCCCCCGGCATCCATGTTGCGGCAGGCAATCCATTTCGCTCCTGGAGCCACGCCGACCTGGTTGCCTTGCCCGTCATCGCCAACCATCTCACTGGCCGTGAACGTCCCATGACTGTTGGGGTCGATAGGAACCGGTGAGTGATCGGGGGTGGCATCGTGCCAGTTGTAGTCGTGGTTCACGGTGTGACCGTCCCAGCCGCGATATTGCGACTTGAGCGCCGGGTGGTCCCACTGCACGCCGGTATCGGCTCCGGAGACCACTCGGCCTTCGCCGCGATAGCCCAAGGCCCAGACATCTGGCGCCTTTACGTGTTGAATGTTCCACTCCACGCCAGTGGTCTGAGAGGTTGAGTTAAATCCGTCAGCCCCGGGCAGCACGTTCCGTACCATCGGGTTGGCATCGATGCGTGCCACGTCCGCGCGAGCCGCAAGTTCTTCCATCAGGTTGCGGCCGCCCGTTACTTTGATCATGTTGACGATGTAGAAGGACTGATAAGGAACGCCGCGTTGCTGCAGCAAGCTCAGGATCGGACCCTGGGTACGGCCAGCAACAGCGCGAAGTGTGTTAACCACGAAATAGCCCTTTTCCAATTTGGTACTGAAGCTCGCAGCCGGACTAAGATCGGCCTGCTGAGCCAACACGACCAGGGCTTCGGTCGAACCACCATTTGCGGTCTCGGCAAGCACGCGGGGCGCGATCTTGCCACTTGTTTCGCCAGTTGGAACTGACCAGGCCAATGGGACTACTCCAGCTATAAGTGCTGCCAGAATCGCCCCAAGTATGAATTTGCGTGAGTTCATAATCTTGTATCTCCAAACAGGAAGTTGGTTAGAACCACAACGATGGGACAGGAACAAGAATGCGAGAGCACAGAGCTCGCGTCTGGAATGTAGTCCGCAGGACAAGTCGTGTCAACTCTAGTCGCAGTCATGCGGTGGCAGTATCTCGGAGTGTCTGTAGTGGCACGGAACGATCTTTACAGGTGGTCCGTCCTCACCTAGAATCGCGGCACTATGCTACTCGTCACATTTCACGGCGGCAGCGACAGCGACGCCACCTCCGGTACCGATACCAGCGACCACAGCCACAGCAAACCGGTTAACAACATTTACGGCTACTCCACGAAAGATGGCACATTGGAGACCAAAGCAGCCTTAACCGGTATGCCTGGCCACGTGCAGCTCGACGAGCTTCGCGCGATGGCGATCTACAAGGGCAATCTGTATGTTGTCAACGGATCCAAGAGCAAAAGTTACGTGTTTGTCTTCCAGGGACCGCCAAAGAAGGGGCCGGAGTTCGACTACCTCGATACCGTTATCGGCCCAGGCCAATCGATCATGCATCCCTTTGCCATTGCCTTCGATCCGTCCGCCGCCAACTGCTACGTTTCAGATCAGGACAGCAACGTTGTCGCACAAGTGAACCTTACCTTCCATAAACATGGTGCCGTGACCGGCGCGCTCGCAACGGGCAGCCAGTCTGGCTTTCTGAACGGTAAGTATTCGGCCGACGCGTTCCTCGATGGAACCTTCGTCGCCTCGCAAAATGGCAACCTGATCGGAGTGGCGAGAGTTGCGCCGGATGTCCCCGCGACCAATGGTGGATTGAACGTGACCGGTACGGGCAAGTCGGGGCAACCGCTGGCGCCTGCCAACTCAGTGCGCGATGTCGCGATTGCCAACGGCATCCTCTTTGTATGCGATGAAGTGGATAAGCAGATCAACATGTACAACCTGACGGACGGAGCTTCCTTGGCGCCTCGCCATCGTCGGGATCGGGATCGCTGAATGGAAGCAGCCCCACGCATCTGGCGATCAACAACGGCGGCCTTTGGGTAAGCGCCGACGAGAACCTTTATTGGAGCGCACTGCCTGCCTCAGCGACGGGCGCGACTCTCTCGTTTAAGACCGTCACAATCGAGGTCCCGAAGAAAAACAAAATCGGCGGCATCTCCTTCGATACATCTAGCAATGTTTACGTGGTATTTCAGGACGGCACCGGCGGCACAGGAAAGGGGTCGATCGGAAAATTCACCGTGACCGCGGGCACGCCGCCGTCGCTTTCGGATCCTTCGACCTTCGCGACCATGAAGGACGACACCCCCGAGTTTTGCTTGTGGGTTTCTGACAGCAACTGGCCCACTTAGACACCAGTTTTTCTCGCGGATGATCAATCTTGATGACGATCAACTACCCTGCGCTGCCAGCCAAGCGGCGGCCAGCCAGGTGACGTACGGCAGGTAACTGACCGCGCACGCGTGATTGTTGCCGATGTCTCCTTGCTGTGCGCAAAACGAAACTACGTTTGGGAGGCCAGGATAGCTCTGGCCTAGATATGTGTAGGCATCCGTGACCTGTGCTGCATTGATTGCCAACAAGGAGTTGCTGATCACGGTAGTGCCTGGCAGAATCGGTATGATGTCGCAGGCATGCACGATTTGGAAAGTGTTCGGCAGGCTGGTCTGATACTGGTTTAGAAAAGTTCCCGTCGGAGCCAGGGGCGACCCTTCGACTTGCAGCCCCATTACCAGGCGGGGACATGCCAGGGTATACACCGAAATATTGCTGGTGGCGGGCGGAGGCACGGCACTCGAGAAATTGAGCGCGATATCGAGCCCGCACAGTGCTGCCAGCGCGGCTCCCAGGCTGTGTCCCGTGACGTAAATTGGCAGGTTCTTAGGCAGCGAACCGTTCGTCAGGATCGTAGCGATCTGCGCTGCGATCGATCCTGCGGCGCGGTCTGCCGGAGTGGGGCCGAGCGGATTGCTGACCGTTGCTCCGTCGGTGCCATCGATATAAAGGTCGTAAATACCGCTGTGTACCAAGCCGGCGGTGTTTCCATAAAAGACCGGGAACGCTTCCGCGTCGTCTACCCATTCGTCCCAGGTCTGCGTTCCGCGGAGGGCCACCACAATAAACTGCGCAGGCAGCGAACTCTTCGGATTTACGCCCGTCTGGCTGATGGCAACCACGAAACCAACCGACTGCGTGGTATAGCTTCCGGGGAAATTTGGGGACGATTCCGGACCGTTCGCCTCCGATACGGTAAGTAGTTGCGGAGTGCCTGGCGTGAGCGTGACGCCAGTTAGCGTCAGGCTGGAGAGGTCTGGCGGGGTGGCCATATCGTACTGTAGATAGGTCAATTCGCAGCACTGAGCCAGGAGCCATGCCGTCATCGCATCGAAGCCCGCAGGCAGGGTCATGGTTGTGTTGGTTGATTCTTCCGTAAGGGTCGTGAACGGGAAGGCAGGCAAGGCCATAAGTTTTCTCCGGAATAAAGAGTTCCACGAGTATATCGGAGCCGAATTCTATGTAGGAACCGGAATCGCCTGACGCATCCAAGGTGTGAGGCGAGCGCTCCCTTTTCCTCGTGGCGCCATCTAAATAATTGGGCGACTGCTTGGCAGGTAGAGAGCGAATTCGGATTGTTATCAAATTGCGATTTATTGATTTGACTCTGTCCCGATTCGGGGATACGCTAGCGGCCAATGAGAGTTGTTTTTCCCGTGGGCAGAGTTCCAGCCGCGATCCATACCACCGCACAAGCTTGCCATGCATCCGAACGTCAGACCGAAGCGATTGGTCTCTCAGCGGTCCATTTCGCTTTCGCAATCCAGGACTTCACCCATCCCAATGCGCCCGCCACGCCGGGGCGCGAGTTGGGCCGATACACACGGAGGCTGACTACCGACCCTAGATGAAAAAGAACATCGATATAAGCCCGAACATCGAAACCCTATTTGGTACCCGTGACGAAAATTTGCGCCTGCTGGAAGATGGATTGAACGTCGCCATCGCCATGCGGCCCGATTCCATTGAGATTGAGGGAGCGGCCAGCGACGTAGGCCGCGCGCAGCAGGTATTTGCCGACTATCAGCACCTGCTACGCAATGGTTTCACGTTTGTGAACGGCGATCTCGGGGGCATGATCCGTGTTTTGACCTCCGATCCGACGGCTACGTTGCGTGGACTCGCCGAGGCCGGCAAACAGCGTTCCTTTGGCAAGCGCAGCGTGCAACCCAAGAGCATTAACCAACGACGCTACCTCGAGGCAATCGAGAACAGTGACATGGTGTTCGGCGTTGGCCCCGCGGGAACCGGGAAAACTTATCTTGCAGTTGCGATGGGCATCGCGGCGCTGGTGTCGAAGCGGGTGAATCGCATCGTCCTGGCGCGACCTGCGGTAGAAGCCGGCGAGCGCCTGGGCTTCCTGCCCGGGACCTTGCAGGAAAAAGTTGACCCGTACTTGCGTCCTCTGTATGACGCTCTGTACGACATGCTCGAACCCGACAAGGTGGATCGCTACCTGGAGAAGAACATTATCGAGATTGCGCCCATTGCGTTCATGCGCGGACGCACCCTGAACGATGCGTTTGTCATTCTCGATGAAGCGCAGAACACCACGTCGGAGCAGATGAAGATGTTCGTGACCCGTCTGGGCTTCAACTCCAAGGCGGTCATTACTGGCGACGTCACGCAGATCGATTTGCCTAACGCCAGCCGCAGCGGGATGGTGGAGGCGGTCGAGATTCTGCGCAACGTCGAAGGTATCCGCTTCTGCTACTTCGACGAAGGAGACGTAGTACGCCATCACCTGGTGCAGCGGATCATCCGGGCCTACGACGATTACAAAGGACGCAACGAACAGTTGACGCTTTCGCTAGAAATCAAGAACGGCAATGGCTATGCCACCGTGCGCAGCAGCGACGGACGGGTGCATACGACCAGCGTCGAGCCGGAGACATCGTTGGCGGAGATACCTTCATCTGAAACGTCCCCGCCCGCACAAAATCGCATCGTCGAGTAAATTCTTGCTACCATGATATGGGAGGGCTGCACGTGCCCTCCCATTTGTACTTGAAACGGAAGTGATTATTCTGGGGCACGAAACCGAAGGCACCAGCGCGCGGGCGCTCAGCATATTTGCCGCGAAGGCTCAGCGAGCGGTCGGACTGCGCGGCGAAGTCAACATTCGCATCGCCTCGAACCGCGAGCTGCAGGAACTGAATCGCCGCTTCCGCAAGAAGAACCAGCCTACCGATGTTCTGTCTTTTCCGTCGGAAACACCCAAACTCGCCGGCGACATCGCCATTTCCGGCGAGATTGCTGCAGCGAATGCCGCCGACATGGGCCACTCAGCCCAAACCGAATTGAAAGTTCTTATTCTGCACGGATTGTTGCATCTTGCCGGTTACGATCACGAAACGGACGATGGCGAGATGCGAATCCGCGAGACGTCGTTGCGCCGCAAGCTGGGCCTGCCGGTTGGCCTGATCGAACGCGTTCACGGTGGCCTGCCTGAACGTCCCGCGCGCCGAAATGCATTCGGCAAGTCTGTTCGCTCCAGGAGCCGCGGAGGCGTCCGGAAATGAGCCTCCCGTTAGCCATTCTTCTGTTGGTTTTGATGGCGTTACTGGCGCTGGTTTCCTATGTGGACCGCCTTTACGCTGAGATGGGAAAGTTCCTGGGCCGGGAGTTCCAGGAGAACATAGACGCCTACGAGCAGCACGTCGAGCCCAGGCTGCGCGTGAGCCGCGACCGGGCCGCGCTCTCGATGGCGGTGCTGACGCAGATGTGCATGGCGAGTATTGGCGTCCTGATCGGCTACGTGCTGTTCATGGAGAAGCGCTGGGTCGTGCTTGACCTGGTGCAAGCGGCAGTCAGCCTCATCTTCATCATTGTCATCTTCAACCGTTTGCTGCCGTACCTATTTTTTGTGCGCACCCGGGGCGAGTGGCTGGCGCGCTGGGTCATCGTTTTGCGCGTTCTCATTTATCTTGCGGTGCCCGTGACCCTGATCCTCGGCTTCTCTTTGTCGGTCGCATCGCTTTCCAAGGAACATCCGGGGCAGCAGCCAGAGCATCCGTCTGAGGCCGTTGACGCGCTGATCGAAGCCGGCCAGGAAGAAGGCATTCTGGAGGAGAGTGATCGCGACCTTATCCAGTCTGTCGTGGAATTCGGCGACAAGACGGTGCGGGAGGTGATGACGCCGCGCCCTGAGATTGTTGCGGTCCCCATCAACACGACTATTGAGAAATTTACCGACTTAGTTAAGAAGTATCCGTACTCCCGCATACCCGTTTATGAAGGCGATATCGATCACATCAAGGGCATCGTGTACGCGAAAGACCTGCTGCAAGTCCTGGATACTGACGCCCGCACCAAAACCGTTCGCGACTTGATGAAGACCGACGTCTATTTTGTTCCGGAAACCAAGCTGGGCAGTGAGTTGCTGCGCGAGATGCAGCGCGACAACATCCGCATGGCTGTCGTCATCGACGAGTACGGCGGAGTCGCCGGCCTGGTTACGATCGAAGACCTGGTGGAAGAGATCGTGGGCGAAATCCGCGATGAGCACGAAAAATCCGAGGTGGTGAAGGAGAGCGACTCCTCTTACATCCTCAACGGCAACACCGACGTGGACCTCCTGGAGAAATTACTGGGCGTGCGGCCGGACGAGAAAGAAGCAACCACAATTGCCGGACTAGTGAGCGAACTTGCGGGACACATACCCAAGGCCGGGGAGGTCTTCGAGGAGAACGGACTGCGCTTCGAGGTGCTGGAGTCCACCGACCGGCGTGTCGATCGCGTGCGTGTTAGTCTGCAGACGAGCCCTGCCTCCCGGCAGGTCGAAAGCTGACATGGCATTTCGCTCCGGATTCGTCTCCATCATCGGTCGCCCTAACGCGGGCAAATCCACGCTGCTGAACGCGCTGGTTGGCGAGAAGCTCGCCATCGTGACGCGCAAGCCGCAAACTACGCGCAATCGCATCCAGGGAATCATCAACGTCGAGCGCAAACCTAAACGGCCAGCCGGGCAAATCGTTCTGGTGGACACTCCAGGAGTTCACAAGCCCATCAACTCGCTGAACCGGCGCATGATGAAAGAAGTCTACGACGCGCTGGAAGGCTGCGACCTGCTGCTGGTTATCGTGGATGCGACTGCCAAGTTCGGCACCGGCGACAAGTTCGTGCTCGACATCGTTAAGAAGAGCGGCCAGCCCTGCTTCCTGCTGCTGAACAAGATCGATATGCTCGACAAACAAAAGCTGCTGCCGCTCATCGCGGAATACAAAGAACGGCATGAATTCGCCGAGGTCATACCGATTTCGGCGATGAAGCGCGAAGGCCTCGACGCATTGCTGACGTCGGTGTTGAAAGCGCTTCCCGAAGGTCCGCGATATTTTCCCAAAGACCAGGTCACCGATCAGCCGGAACGGTTCCTGGTGGCGGAATTGATTCGCGAGCAGGTGCTGCTGGCCACCGAGCAGGAAGTGCCGTACGCAACAACCGTGCTGATCGATCAGTATGAGGAAGGCGAGCGACTAACGCGCATTGCCGCCACTATTTATTGCGAGCGTGAAGGGCAGAAGGCAATCCTGATCGGCAAGCAGGGCTCAACGCTGAAGAAAATCGGGACGGCCGCGCGGCTGCAAATCCAGGGACTGCTCAACACCAAAGTTTTTCTGGAACTCTTCGTGAAGGTGCGCGCCGGCTGGCGCGATTCGCGCGACTTTGTGCAGGAGACCGACTGGCGAACGCAGCTGACAAACATGTCCATAGCCGTCGCAGAACGAAGAGCCGGAGCCGGACTCTTAGGGCCTCGCTGACCTGGTAGCCTTGGAATCGGGGAATGCCAATCTGGGCGCCTCCACTGGCGCTCAAAAACTGACGCCCACCTCGAGCACTACAGTCGGATCGGTAAAGCCGGCATTGAAAATATAGGTCGTAAATTCCCACTTCTTATGGGACACGCCCACCAGGAAGCCGCGCTGCACGTCGAGGCTGGTGTGGAAAGCCTTGGTGCGCTGCGCCACGAGGCCCACGCGAAACCAATCTAACGGCGAGTACGTAAGTTGCGGCCAACTGTAGTAGAAGTTGCCGGATTTATGCGTCGTATCGAATACATATTCATTGGCGATTGACAGCTCAATCTTCCTGTAGGTGAGCGAGGCCTCACAGCCGGGCGCGATCCCGTTGGTTCTCCCGAAAACGCCGCCGATCATCGGCGTGACCTCCAGTAGCAGCTTCTTGCCCGCGCTGAAGTTGTAGCCCACCCACAACGATCCCGTGCGCAGGTTCTCGTAGTTGTAGCGCGCCTCCAGGTGCAGCCAGTTGCGATCCGCTGTGAAAACTGGATCCACGTAGGATTGATCGTCCGGAACGATGTAGCCGTCGACCGTGAGATTGTAGGCCCATGGGTCTTTCGCGGCAGCGGGCGCAGCGGCCGGCGGCTCCTGGGCGAATAGGTAGCCGCTCAACAGAACCACCATGGCAAGTACAGCGGGTTGTTGCGTGGCTCTCATCCCCCGAGCGCCATCGTCATCGCAACCATCGCCATGCCAACGACCACCATTGTCAGACCTACCCTTACCGGACGGAAGCCCGAGTAGCGTCCGAACGCATAGCCCGCCATGAACAGCATGGCGATGGCAATGCCGTTGGAGACGCGCAGCGCCAGCCGAGCCTCGTGGATGAAGATAAACGGGGTCACCACCGGGAAGGTGGACAGGAAAACCACCAGGCAAACGCCCAAGGCGGCGAGCCAATCGTGCTTGCCCAGACGGGGATGCGCCGGCGGTTCAGGCAGGCGAATCAGTGTCTCCCGCATTGCCGCGAATTCCGCTTCCGGCAGCACGGACGCCAGCGACGGCGGCAACGCATCGGCAATGATGCGATGCGCCTCGGCACGGTCGGCGGCCTGGCGCACGGCACGCAGCGCCAGGATGTTGTGCCCCCGCTCGCTGAGGCAGCTCATCAGGTAAAAGGCCGCATCAATGATGCCCCAGGCCAGATTGCATCCGAGCGCGGCGATCAGCATCTTGCGGACATCGCTGCGCCCTGCATCGGCGACGCTGAACGAGCAGGTGAAGGAGAGCACCATGATCAGCCCGAACAGCACTTCCGAGATCCGCTCCATGGGATCGAGCAGACGTTTGCGGGATTTGATCGAGCCGTCAGGCATCGTCAGGGATAGGTCCCCGCGAAGGCGTGCTGCTGAGCTCGCTAATGCGGTCATTCCGGGCTCGTCTGGATTTGGCATGACTCGGAAGGAACTATCAGCGTTCCGTCACCTCACCCCTCCAGCTTCACTGGTACTCCGGGGCGTCGGGTGCCAGCGATGCGATCTTTCGCGCATATAGGCCGATGCCGGGCATCGCGCTTAGTCCGTGGGCAAAAATGCTAAGCAGCACGGTTGCTTCCAGCGCATAACGGATGGTGGGCTCACCCGGGAAATGCGTCTCCTGCTCCAGATAGACAAGACCGAGAACAATGGACGCCAGGCCGCGCGGGCCGAACCAACCCATGAAGATCACGCTGGCCGCACTCAGGCGCGTACCGATGAGCGCAATTGCCACCGGCAGCATCCGCACAATAGTCAGGCTTAGAATCGCGTATATCCAAGATGCCGCGCTGAACTGTGGCCAATCCCGCACTGCCGCCATGCCAAACAGGAAGAACACGGCAAGGTTCAGCAACTGCCCCCATTCCTCCGCGAACTCGACGCTCTGCTTACCGGCTTCCTTGAATCCGACCTGCACCGCCAAGCCTGCGACAAACGCCGCGATGAACATGCTAGCGCCCACCATATCGGACACCACCAGGCAAAGCAGCGGCAATGCGACCACGCCGATTTGCAGGAAAGATTCCGCAATCCACTCCTTACGTCGCGCTAGGCCCAGCAACCATCCGCCGGTAAGGCCGATGGCCAGACCGACAATTACGCCAAAGCCAAGCTGCTCCACAATGAACTCCATCAGGCTGCCTCTTCCACCCTCGATTTTGGCGGCTGCGATGGCGATGAAGAACAGCAGAAACGGGACGGAAAGTCCGTCGTTGAGGCCGGCTTCCACATTGAGCGCCTGACGAATGCGCATGGGCACGCGCGAGCTGTTCACGATAATTTGCCCCAGACCGGCGTCGGTCGGCGCAAGGATAGCGCTCAGGATTCCCGCTTCCCAGATAGACAGCTGTGGAAACACCAACCGCGCGACGATTGCCCCCAGAACAATCGTCATCAGCATGCCAGTGCTTAGCAGCCGCGCCGGCAGGGTCTTAATACTACGCAAAACCTTCAGGTCGGTGCGGCTGGCATCGGTGAAGAGCAGCATTACCAGGCCAACTTCGGCAATATGAAGTGCGGCGTTAGCGGTGAATCCCGCCCTCAGAATTCCTTGCAACATGGGAAACATGAGCATTCCCGCGGCCGTAAACACGATGGGAGCGGTGACGATCGTCTGTTCCAGCCGCCGCGACAGCAGACTAAAGAGAAACAGGAGCAAGACGAAAAAGATCAGAGGAATCATAACCATCACCGCCCCAGCACCACTACCAACTTGCCGTTTTGCGCTGCTTAGGTTTGCTGCTACGCAGAATGCTCGCAACCTCAGGAGCTTGTATCCTTCCTTCAAGTTGTGCCGAAGGCCGGACTCCGCCATGGTCGCATTGGGCGAAAGGCTTAAGCAGTGACCAAGGTCACAAGTGAGTGCCTGTTCGGTGCCAGTCAGCTTCGCGCGATCCGCGACCTATTTCGGCTGGACATTAACAACGGTTAGGTCGACTGGATGCAGATTGGGATTGGTCTCCAGGAAGTCGGTGATCTGGTCCAAGTCATCCACGGTGGCCGAGGAAATGGCCCCATTGCTGCACTGGTCCGTGCCCGGTTTAACCAGATAATCCCCTTGCCCTTGCACTACCGGGCAGGTGCAATGCGCCGTTTGCGGATGGCCCTTATCGTCCGGAGTGCTCTTATCGATGATGCACGGCGAATCCAGACACATCGCCCACGGCCGATTGTTGGAGCAGCGGGCGTAGGTGTTGAAGTTGGGGGCATAGCGGGACCTGATCAACTCGCCCTCGGGAACTTTCTTCTCCTCTTCACAAGGCTTTGCGCCAACCGACCACGCGTCGTGCACCTCGCATTTACAAGAGAGCAGCAGGGGAGTCTCCAGTATGGTCTCAGGTTCGCATTGCGCAAAGGTGCATAACGCGAATTTGCTCTTGCACACTATGAATTCGCTTTTCGCAGAAGACTGGGCGAGAGCCGTTATGCTGCAGACAATTACCATGAGAACAGCAGCCGAGAGCATTCTCTTTAGGTTCACCTTGGTAAGCCTCTCATGCAACGATGGGCAAATTCATCTGGCCAACGCTGTCCTAAACATTACTGAGGTTTGGGGCTGGTAGTACAGTATTGACAAGTGAAATTGCTCTGCAAGCCCGTGTTGCTTATCGGAGCCTGAAGTAAGCGGCTGCTATTGGGATATTTATACCCGCCGACCTGGGCTGGCGAAAAATTGATTTGATTGGCCAAAACTACCCAGGTAATACCCGGGGTGCACGGGGGAGTCGTCAACGATCCCATATAAGTGAAAAAGGTCAGGCTAGAGCTGTTTTGGCCGCCGGGTAGCATTTGGGTGGCAGCAATATTCTGCATAGGATGGTTATGGCTGCTGAGAGCTGTCATAACGTCGGCGAAGCCCTGGTTCGCCGCCCCTCCAGTGGGTGCGTTGATCAACACGCCAATTACTAATTTGGCTCCGTTAGGGTCCGTGGTTCCATTTGCATCCGCAGCTTGGTGGACGAGGTGCACTTCCATTGGAAAACTATTGGTAACTTGGTAATTAATTGTGTGCTCGCTCACCTGGTGAAAGTGGAACTGAAGGAGGTTATAGGTCACGCCATTAAAGGTGACAGAGTTTTGTGAGCTGCCAGTTCCGTAATCGGCCTCGATAGTGTAGCCGAGATCTTCCACCGGTACTGCCGTCGAAGAATAGTGCGTTGACAATGTCAGGCTCGTATTCACCGGCACCGGAGATCCCGCCCCAGGCATAACGTCAATTGGCGACTGTTGTTGCGAAGGATTGTTGGCCGGGTTGCAGTAGGCGTAAGGAGTCAATCCCCCCCAATACGCCGGGTTGGTTTTGCCTGAATAAGACCAGCAGCCTGCCGTTGTGCACGTACCGACTTGAGCAACACTGGTTAGGGGGAAGGCTAACGCTGCAAGAGGGATCAGCAGCAAACTCCTGAGACCATAGGGACGCCACATAATCTTGTCCTCCAAGGGGTGGTCAAGTCTCGCAATGCGGAATGTCCTGCTTATAGGGGGATAAGGGTACACCCATAGGCAGGGATTTCCCACCTAAATTGTGTCGGGCGCGATTCTGACACGCTCACGATAGTGGAAACTTCCTGCGTACGGTCGCTGCCTGCGATGACAGGCAAGAAATTATCAATGCGGAGCGTCGGTCGTCGTCGTTGCGGCCTTGGCTTTCTTGGCGGCCATCGCCTTATCCACCCATTCGTCGGCAGCTTTCAGATCAGCCTTCCGCGCGTCGGGTTGGTCACACTCATATTCGGCACGTTCGCGATACAGCAGGTTCATGTACGCCATGGCATCGTCGTCGTCTGGCTTAACCTGAAGCGCCTTTTCCAGCGACTGAATTCCGTCCTCAACGTAATGCCCGCTCTGTCCGCGCAAGGAAGCACAGGCCGCCGGGTCGCTGATCATTTCGCTATCGCTCAAGTGCATCTGGTCACGCATCTTGACACGCGGCGGGTAGGCCAGGGTCCAGTCGATGACGCCCATCTGATAGTAATTGTGCGCATCGTCCGGGTTCAGCTCGATGGCCTTCATGTAGTACTCACGAGCGTCATCCCAGCGCTTCATGTTGAAGCTTAAGGAAGCGATCGACACGACACACTGGTAGCGCTGTGCATCGCTTGGGTTATCCTTTAGCGCCGCCTTGAAGGCTGCAATTGCCTGCGTCGCCAGATCGACATTGGCCGCCGATTCATCGCCGGGAATATATTGTTGCGCCTCCGAGCTGGCTAGCCCGAGTTGCGCCTCCGTGGATCCCGGATCAATCTTAAGTGCGGTCTCAAAGTGCTCGGCCGCGGACTGATAGTTCGAGAACTGGTAGGCGAGGACTCCGGCCCGTATTTCGTCCTTAGTCGAAGTCTCTTGTGCGGGAAGAAACCGGCAGTTGGCCAAAGCGACGAGCACAAGGATGACGAAAGTCACGGGCAGGCTTCCGCGCCATGACTGTGCTTCGACCACGCGCCGGAAGATGTTTTCAAGAGTCCGCAGCATCAGCAATCTCCTGAGTTTTTGATCCATGATCGCTAGTAGGTACTGTGTCGTCCCTACGGAGTCTGTGTCGCTCCCTACGGGACTCGGTCTCATTTTCCACTTCACCCAGCGCTGAAGCGCTGGGCTAAGCTCTTGCGTCCCATTCGGGGCTGTATTTTTTGCGTTTCGTTCCACCCTGCCAACTCAAACGAGTCTCACACACGCCGGAAGATCCAACCATAACCACTGCTACTGGCAATCTGGCAACTGCCAACCGACTACTGACTACTGACTACTCAACTACTGACTACTGCCTACTGCCTACTGCCTACTGCCCCTACTCCTTCACCGCTATCCCCAACGTCTTCATCTTGCGATACATGTGGCTGCGCTCCAGCCCAAGCACTTCGGCAGTACGACTGACGCTACCATGATTTTCGTCTAGCTTCTTCAGAATATAGTCTCGTTCATACGCAGCGCGTGCCTGATGCAGGCTGGAGAAATCGCCCATGGTGCGGCGGCCGCCTTCACGATAAACCAGCGTGGGAAGATGCTTGCGCTCCAGTTTTCCCACGGCCGGGTTCATAATAACGATTCGTTCAATCAGGTTGCGCAACTCGCGCACATTACCTGGCCACGAGTAGCGCACCAAGGCGTCGAGAGCCTCGTCTGTAATTTCTTTCGGACGGCGGTTGTAGGTCTGGGAAAACTCCTTCAGGAAGTATCGCGCAATCTGGGGAATATCTTCCTTCCGTTCGCGCAGCGGTGGCACATAGAACGGAATCACATTCAGCCGGTAAAAGAGATCTTCGCGAAAGTTTCCTTTGGAGATCTCCTCTTCCAGATCTTTATTGGTTGCCGCGATCACTCGCGCATCCACAGTGATTGGCTCTTCTTCACCGACCGGCGCAAAACGCCCTTCGTCCAGCGTGCGCAGCACCTTCGACTGCGTTTTGAGGCTCATGTCGCCGACTTCATCGAGGAACAATGTTCCTCCATCGGCCTTCTGGAATTTGCCTTCCTTATCGACGGCTGCACCGGAGAATGCGCCCTTGCGGTGTCCGAATAGCTCGCTCTCGATCAGGTCTTCTGGAATTGCCGCGCAGTTGACTTCGACGAACATCGCGTCTTTGCGGAGACTCTGCGCATGGATTGCGTGGGCTGCCAGCTCCTTGCCGGTGCCCGATTCGCCGTAGATCAATACACGTCCGTTGGTCGGCGCCATCAGCGCGATCTGCTGCCGAAGCGCCTTCATGGGGATGCTGTCGCCGACAATGATGCTTCGTGCCTGGAATTGTTTCTTGTACTCCAGGTTCTCACTGCGTAACCGTTTGGCCTCGATGGCATTCTTCAGAACGATCAACGTTCGTTCGATCGATAACGGCTTCTCGAGAAAATCGAAAGCACCGAGCTTGGTAGCACGCACTGCGGTCTCGATGTTTCCGTGTCCGGAGATCATGATGATCTCGGGATGGTCGTCGCTCTCGACCAACTTCTCCAGTGTTTCGAGGCCGTCAATACCTGGCAGCCAGATGTCGAGCAGGACGACATCCACGGACTTATGGCGAAGCGTATCCAGGCACTCCTCGCCGCTCCCAGCCAGCAGCGTCTTGTACCCCTCATCCTCCAGCACGCCTTGCAGCGCGCTGCGGATCTGGGACTCGTCATCCACGATCAGAATGGTTTGCATCTTGATGGACTATGGCGGCCTCCATGTCCTGGGCCAAAGGTAACTCTACGATGAATCGGGTTCCCACGGGAGAATTCTCTTCCACACGAATCGATCCGTGATGGTCTTCCACAATACGGCTGACAATCGCCAGACCAAGTCCTGTTCCCCGACGCTTGGTCGAGAAGTAAGGTAGAAAAAGCTTCTCCTTCACTTCGGAAGTGACACCATGCCCGGTGTCGGCGACCACGATTTCCATCGCGTCCTGCTTGCCGATTAGGGCCGTGGAGATATGAATTTCCTTGAGCAGCGAATTCTGCATGGCTTCGGCAGCATTGTCCACCAGATTGGCGATAGCCCGCTTCATGGCGTCGGGGTCGGCTTGAATCGGAGGCAAACCGCTTGCGAGGTATCTCTGCACCCGGATCCCGTCAAGTCTGCCGTCGAACATAGCCAGCGCCTGGTTGACGATGCTATTGATGTCGGAGGGTTGCGGTTGCGACGCAGGGAAGCGGGCGAGAACCGAGAACTCATCCACCAGGGTGCGAACGGTTTCCACCGACGAGCCAATCGTCTCGGAGCATTTCCGAATCACGTTCAGCGATGCCGCATCCGGCGTTCCACGTTCCAGGTGGCGGCGGATGCGTTCGGCCGACAAAGCGATGGGAGTAAGTGGATTCTTGATTTCGTGCGCGATCCGGCGAGCCACCTCCCGCCACGCCGTCTGCTTCTGTGCGCGCAATAGATCAGTGAGGTCCTCGAATACCATCACGTATCCCATTCGCTGTCGGTGGCCATCGCCTGACGGCGAAGAGGGCGGGTCCAGCGAGGCAACTGTCACCGCTACATTCAAAGTAACGCGCGAGGTGACGATCTCCATCTGACTGGTCGTGGTTCCCATGCGGTCGGCTTTGCGCAGAAGATGCTCAAGGTCAGACACGGCTTCTTCTGGGAACAGGTTGGGCAACGTTTGCCCGGAATCAGGAGAGTCCTTGTCGAGCCGAAGTAAGCGCCGGGCTGCCTGGTTGGAGTGAAGGATGTGGCGCGAGGCGTCCAGCGAAAACACCGCAGACGGTACGCTCTCTAGAATAGTCTCGATGTGGCGGGTGCGTTGCTCCAGTTGCACGTTGACGTCGGCCAGGTCGCGGCGTGAAGCTTCAATGCTTCCACGGCTGGCTTCCAGGTCGGCGGCCATGTGGTTAAACGATTCGACCAGTTGTCCGATTTCATTGCCCGCCTGCACGTCCACCCGGTAGTCCAGGCGGCCACGGGAAATTTCGTGCGTGGCCTCGGCCAACGCGACCAATGGCCGAGTCACCATCTTTGACAGATACAAAGCCAGCCAGGTCGAGGCGAACAGCACTGCGACCGTAAGCAGCAGCAGAAAACCCATATAGGTGCGCCGTACTCGACGCCGCTGCAAGCGCAGGTCCCGGTATTGCTCCTGGCTGCGCTCCACGTCGCGCAGGGTAGCCGAATAATTCGCCGGCAACGGCATGGCTACCAGAATTTTTCCGTTCGGTCCCACCCGGGCGCTGCCTAGAACATAGGTTTCGCCGAGAATCTCGAACGATTTCGACTGGCCCGGCGAGGTCGGCTTCAAAGGCAGGTTATGCCGTAGAAGGGGCCATGCTTCGGGCGCATGGAAACTGGCTTCGGCACGGTCGTCGACGATAGCAAAGGCAAAGCCGCCTTGCAGGGTAATTTCACCGCGTCGAAATTCGTCCATGATGAGCGTGAAGTTTCCCGTTTGGAACGACTTCTGCGCGGCTGGAGTCGAGGCGATGCGCTGCGCCTCCACCTTGGCATTGGTGGCCGCGTACTCGGTCAGCAACGAGATGATGACGTTGGTGCGGTACTGTACCTCTTCCACAGGCCGGGAGAACCATTTTTCGATGGAGCGATTGATAAGGCCGTAAGAGAACAGGAATAGAAAGATCACTGGCCCGAGCGAAAGCAACAGGGCCCCCAGCACCATCCGGCTGCGAAACTTGGAACCGAGAACCCCCGTCTTGCGTTCTGCATAGAGGCGCAGCAGAGTGCGCAGCAAAACGAACGTAAGCGCGACGAACAGCAAGAAAATCAACGCCGAAACCGCGGCAAAGATGAGTGTCTCTTCGCTGGTGTCGGGCTGCAGAATCGAGGTCAGATTGAAGGTGGCCTGCGCGAAAATAACCGCGAACAAGAAGAAGATACAAATCGAGAGCGCGACTATTGCGGGGGTGCGGTTGCGTTTTTTCTGGGGACGAGTTGGAGGCGTAAACGGCAACATCGCAGCGCAGGGCTCGCCGGACGCGAATCACAATTCGCAACAGCGAAGCAACATCAGATCCCGGCAGGTGACCTCATTATAACTGCGAACGGCCCTACCTTACGGGCGGGTATGGGGCGCGTACGGGCGTCGGCCGGTTCCGTCTGACCAGCCAGACAATCAGCGCGATAATCAGGATCAATGGGACCAAAGGGATGAGAAACATTCCGAGTAAGAGAAATGTGCCGGACTGCTCAGTGACCTCTCCCCTCACCACCGCGTTGGGATGACGCGAAAGGTGGCCAGCCACGGTCACCACGTCGCCGGAGACCGAGGCGTTCTCGCCCAGAAAGATGCTTCCACCGACCGCGACGACGTCGCCCTTAATCGTTCCATCCACCATGACGCTTCCGCCAACGGCCACCACATCTTGAGAAGCACCTTCCATCCGAATGGAGCAGCCGACGCAAACCAGGTTTCCAGCTCGTTC
Organism: uncultured Acidobacteriaceae bacterium; assembly: GCA_963721155.1. Classification (GTDB taxonomy): domain Bacteria; phylum Acidobacteriota; class Terriglobia; order Terriglobales; family Acidobacteriaceae; genus Bog-257. The sequence continues at coordinate 255,617 of CAVRID010000019.1, forward strand.
GTTTTCGCCTACAGTTATGCTGTGACCGACGTGAACCTGGTCTCCATCCGACGCGTATAGGCGTCCGGGCGCCACGACGGTAGACAGTAAAGCCGCGAGTAGAAGCCATCGCGTGCATGGAAGCATGAGTTCACTCCTTGCTGGGCGAAATCTGCAGGTCTAAGACTAATCTGCACGAATTCAGAACACAAACCTCAGCCTCTATTACAGACTCGTGCTGTCGATGTTCTCGCGCAGTCCATCACCTCAATGCTTCGGCTCGGAGTGCTCCGCATGGCTCGCTGGCGGATGGGGCGCCGGCGCCGCTCGCTGAGGAGCCGGATGTGGCGGAAATTCCCGGTCCTGCATCGGCCCAGCTGGCTGGCCTGCGCGCAAATTCTCCTTCTGCTGCGGTTCGAGAGGACGCCCGGGGTGCTCCTGCATAGCAGGTTGCTTCTGTTCGAACGGGATCTTCTCCGGTGGCGCGGGGTTCTTGCTTATCAGCGCCGGACGATTTGTGGGCGGACCAGGGTGCGGCGAAGTCTCATTCTTGGGAGGCGCCGGTGGCGGAGCATTGTGCGCGGTGTTGCGCTCATTGGAGGCCGGTGGTGAAGGTACGTTCTCGTGCGGGGCGGGCGCCGGATGTGGATTGGCAGGTTCCGGTACTGCCCGTTCGGTCGGCGGCGTACCGTGAGTTTCCGCTGTTGTTCTGTTTGGCGGCTCGGTTACGGTTCCGGGGCGAGTATTAGTAGGAGGGTGCGCCTCATTGCCGCGACCAGCGTTGGCTACCGGCTCCGCAGGATGGCCAACCGGTGTGTGCTGGACTACGAGCGGACGCGGACGTACAGTCGGCGCCTTCGCAGGCGGCGCTCCCGCTCGGATGGCCTGCGTGGCCGGCGTGACCTCGGGGTGAGGAATGACTTCGGCTCTCGCGAACTGCTGTGGGCTGACTTTCACCATGTTGCGCTGTACTGACTGGGCGCTGCGAAACGCGTTGGCAGGCACGGCCGTTACCGCAGTCCTCTGGTAGCGGTAATGGACGTCGTTGATGTTATTGATGTTTGTGATGTTCGTAATATTGGTGACGTTTCTGACATTGGTGATGTTCACCTGACGCAGATAGCCGTCGCTGTGGTGATACCACGGATAGTACGGCTCGCCGGGGCCGAGCGGGAACCACGCCGCTACGCCGCCCGCGGCAAAGCCGACGGAAAATCCTGAACCGCCTATGAATCCGACAAAAGCAGGCCCATACACCGGCGCCACTGCGATCGGTCCAGGCAACCAGCCCCAGCGCGGACCGACTTGCACCCATCGTCCGTAGTGGAAAGGTGCGAATCCCCAGGGCTCATTGTCCACCCACGTCCATCCCCAAGGTTCAACCCAGGCCCATCGGCCATAGCGGTACGGAGCCCATCCGTCGGGTATCCCCGACGGATACCATACTGGCCCATACTCTGCCACAGTGTTCCAACTACCATATTGATCCAGATCGTAATATCCGGGCACATAAGGGCTCACGTATTGCCGGGAGCGAGAGCTGGCATAAGTTGCGTCCCGTTGCGTGCTCCATTGATCAAAGCCATCAGGACCGGGCACGGCTACCGCACCGACCTGCACTGGATTTGTGCCGGTCAACTGAACTGCCTGTCCGCCTTGCAGTGTCTGATTGACACCGTTACCGCTGATTTGCAGTTGACCACTGTTGACGATCACCATCGTCATGTTCTGGTCGGGATAAACTTCAACGCGATAGTTGCCGGCCTCCACGATGGCAAGCGCGGCGTTGGGCGTGTCGATCTCGACCTCATTGCCTGAGCGCAGGTCGTACACCCTTGTCCGCAGCGTGCCTTGCGCCAGCCCAAGTTGAATCAACTGGTCGGTGAGACTAGTAGTGGTCAGATCGGTCTGCTCCGACATGCGAATTGCGACGTTGCCGGTTTCCAGCTCGGCCCGCGCGCTCTTGTCGGTCCACAGGCGATCTCCGTTGGTGAGCGGATAATTGAGCGACGCCTGGGCCCAATCGTTCTCTCCGGCAGGCTCGAAAGAAACAGCGCCATCCATGTAGCTGAGCCGCGCCACGACATTGGGAGGATCGCCAGCATCGCCGAATAAAGGCAGAGCAATCAGCAGGAAACCTGAGAAAATCGCAACCAACAACGTCCGTGCGTGTGTCTTCACTTTTACCTTTCGTGCCTCACGGTTTAAAGCTTAAAGACAGATGCGATTAGCAACCTTCAGCGTTGTGCAGCAGCCCATTTGGCCAGACGGCAATTCGCTAGGCTACATCTCTTTCTTATCACACACAACCACCAGAGGGATGTTCCGAGCGACGACATACCGATTCGCCACGTAAGCCCGAAGCTCTAATATTCTAAGACAAGAAAAAGGGCACTCGCGCGAGTGCCCTTACCACACCCCCGAAACCCAAAAAATCAGAAGCCGAACACCGAACTGAATCCCCGGCGACTTCGGTAGCCGCCGGGAGTGAAGTCAATTCTAGAACGCAATGCGCATGCCGAACTCCATGGCACGCGGTGCGCCCAAGTTAAATACGCCGGTACCCGCCCCAACCCGGTTGGTGATGCGGCCCGCCGCGGTGGTGCCATTGATGGTACCAGGGCCGCCCGTCAAGGCGCCCGTCAAGGTGTTGGGCGGCAGGTCGAAGTTAGAGAAGTTAAACAGGTTGTAGAAACCCACGCCCGGCTGCAGTTGAATGATATGGCTCTTCAACTCAACCTTGTAAGTCCAGTTCAACTTCAAGTCAAAGGTCCGGAGCGAACCAAGGTTTTCCTGTCCCTGAGGGGCTTGCTGCAGGGTGCAATTCGGACTAGCAAGGCCGAAGCCCTGAACGCACGGGGCCACCCCACCAAGCTGCTGGAGCTGGCTAACGCTGAACAACCCATTGTTGACCAGCATCATGCCGGCGGGTGTCGGCTGATTTCCGTAGGCTGCGTTGTACCGCCCCAATAATGCATTGAGCCCATTGGCCTGAACGTCGCGTCCGAAAGCACCATTGACCGTCCCCGGAAGCGGATCCTGGGTGCTGCCATCGCCGGTGAAGTCGGTTCGGAAGATGGCTCCAGCTCCGCTTCCGGTCACGATGATGGGCAGCGGCAACGACGAATCAAAGTGCCCGATGAAGGATACCTGGAAGTTCCACGGCAAGCTCCCCACAATGCCGAAGGAGAACTGCTGCGGGCGATCCAGTAGTGAAGGCCCGAAATAGCGATTCGGGTCGGCATTGTCCAGCGCAGGAACAATGAAATCCTGATCGCTATTGGCAATTCCCCCCGGTATGCCGCTAACTCCAGGACCGCCGCCCGAGTTGTCAAACGAAGAGTAGGCATACGAGATCTGCGCATTGAAGCTGCGCAGCCCTTTGAAGGGGTTGCTCTTCTGATAGGTCAGTTTCATCTGCAGAGCGTTGTACTTCGAAATCCCAGAGGGAGTCAGGAAAGGCATTGCGGGCTGAAGTGGGTTTAGTCCACCGAAGGCGCAGCCCCCGATCGCAAGACAGGGTGCTGTGCCGCCGAGATCGCCCTGCGAGTCCAAGCCGTTCGAGGCGAAGCTGGACATGGTCGCACCGTTGGCAATGGCACAGTTGATCGCCGCGGAGCTGAAGCCTCCCGCGCAACCGAAGGATGCCGTGGTGTTGGCGATGGCCAGATGCGCTCTCTGGGGCGAGAAGAACCTGGTGTCGCCTGTGTGGTTCTGGTCCACGTCCAACAGCAGGCCGGTGGTCACGTTGCGGACGTAGTCCACACTGCCCACGACGCCCGGTGCGAACTGGTGCTGGATGCCGACATTGATCTGCGTGGAGCGTGGAGTTTTGTAGTTGGGAGCAAACAGGCCGTTCGGGAAGTTCGCCCCACCGGCAGTGGCTGACCCCAGGAAATTCTGCAGGTAGTTGGGGTTGGGATTGGTCAGATTGAACGGCGAAAGCGCCTGATATTGCTGCTGCAAGGTGGCAAGAGCGGAGCCCGCCGCGCCAACCGTGATGGGCGCACCGGGCGTTCCACACTCAGCAGGGGTGGCCGACAGAGGTACTCCTGGGATCGGATTTATCGTTCCGTTGGAGCACACAGTCGGCGATTGCAGGAAGGCACCCGTCGGAAGGCGCAGGGGGCGATCGAACAGTACGTTGTTGAAAATCACGTTCTCGTAGTACAGACCGATGCCGGCGCGAATTACGTTGTTACCGGTCTTCCATGGATCCCAGGCGATTCCCAGTGATGGGCCAAAGTTCTTGTTCTGGTTGGGAATTGGGGCGCCGAGGTTGGAGTAATTAGGAAGCAAATTATTGAGGAAGGGCAAGCCTGGCAAGTCGCTGTCGGTACGTCCAGTATCGCGAACATAGCGCAGGCCGAGGTTCACCGTGAAATTGGAGAACATCTTCCAGGTGTCAGCAATATAGAGGCCGAGGCGGTTGTCTGGCCCCAGTCCTCCGGCGGGGAAGCCAAATGCCGGTTGCGTAGTCGAGAAGCCTTGGCCATTACCGATGACCGCGAGATCAACCGGATAGTTCAATGGATTCCCAGCGCCGCCGGGGTACGGGCCTGAGGCCGCGAAGGCTGCATCACCGGGGTTGATGTTGGTTACGATTTGGGGTGCCAAGGAGAAGAACTTGGCGTAGCCGCCACCCTGGATGTGGTTGAAATCCACTCCGTAACGGAGGATGTGCCTTCCCAACGTCTTCGCTCCGTCATATTTAACTTGCTTGTCGCTCTGCGGAGTGCTCTGCGGCGCCAACAGGTTCGGACCGGTGGAAGGCCCGCCGGAGACCTCGATATTGACGTACTGGCCATTGCCGGGGAAGTTCGCCAATGGCAGGCCGCTGCCGATTACGCCGTCGGCGATTTCGTTCTGAAACTTCAGGTAGCTGAAGCGAAAACTGTGGGTCCAGGAGCCGGTTGTGAAATCGGCGCCTCCGACGTAGTTGCGAGTGTAGTTCTTCGACTGATACACCTGCAGGCTATCAGAGAAGAATGTGCCCTCGGCCTTGATTTGCGAGTAGTCGTAGCGGAAGAACAGCTTGATGTTGTGGGGCGCCACAAAGTCCAGGCGTCCAAGCGCGTTCGGATTGCCGAACGGCGAATTAAAGCCCCCAGAGAATCCGTTAAAGGGAGCGGCATACTCGACCGGCACGAACAGGTTTTGATTGGTCCCGTCACCCTCCGCGAAGAAGAACAATTTGTCTTTAATAAAAGCGCCGCCCACGCTGCCACCGTACTGGTTGCGGTGATAATTGGGATCGGGGAACCCCACTGGCTTTGGCAAAGACGCATCCACATTGCTGCTGCGGTAATACTCATAGCCTTCGCCGTGGATGGTGTTCGTCCCCGACTTGGTGGAAACGTTCACCACGCCGGAGGAACTCAGATCATTGGAGAGGTCCATCGTCGACTGCGCAATCTGGAACTCCTGGATGGCGCTGGACGCAATGTTGCCGGTGGTCGTGCCCACGGTTTCGTCCGAAATGTCGGTGCCGTCCACCTGAATGCGAGCGGTGCGGCCGAAGCGCCCTCCCATTGAGATCGATTGATACCCGATCTTGGTCGGATCGAAGTTGGTACCATCCTGAATCTGCACGCCTGGTTCAAGCTGTGCCAGATCAAGAAAGTTACGCCCGTTAACCGGCAGGTTCTCGATTTGGGTTGCGGTCAGAACGCCCTGCACCGATGTCTGTTCCGTGTTTACTCCCACGGCCGCGGCCTCAACGTTAACCGTTGTGCTTTCCGCGCCTACTTGCAACTTAAAATTGACCGCGCTGTTGTTGCCAATCTGTACCATCACCTGACTTTCGGACGTGGCAAATCCCTTCACCGCAACCCGGACCGTGTAGTTCCCCGGGGTGATGGAACCGGAGTTGTAGAACCCGCTGGAGTTGGTGGTCACATCGGTGGAGACGCCTGTATCCTTCCGGATGATAGTTACCTTTGCGCCGGGCACAGCCGCACCACTGGGATCTGACACCAATCCATTAATGTTTCCCGTCGAAATGGTGGATTGCGCGGGAAGGATGGAAGGCAGTAGCAGGAACAGCATCGCCAATGCCGCGATCGAGAGAAATCTCTCGCGTCTACCAGAGGCATTCAAATGCGTCATACACTTTCCTTTCGTGTGAAGGATGATGTCGGCCTGACCCGTTCGCCCAAAGAAGACTCGCGTCTTCTTTCCAGGTGGTCAACGTGGTGAGTGTGCGCTGTCGATTTCGACAACGAATTCCGCAAGCTGGCAGCTGCGGAGTCCCGCTACGTGCGTCAGGTTCGTTTGTAATGACGAGAATGCACAGAGGCTCAGGGACGCAGGCTCCCCTCAGAGCTGACAGGGAACGAAGCAGCATCGCTTTGTTTAGGTAACCCTGATGACTTGGCACGCCCGATCTCCGCATCGGTGGCGTCAATCCCAATTTGGGCTGCTTCTATGCATTCCGCTAGCCAAATTTTGGAAAGCGTTAAGCTATATCCGCTAAATTGATGTAAACAATGAAGCCAAATTCCATCGCGGAGCAGCATTCTGGATGGTTCTACGTAGAGTGGCTTAAGGGGGTTACAAAATCGTGAAGATTTAGTCTGGCGGATATTTTGATTTTCATAGAACAGTGCCGGCAAACTTGGCAGTCTTATGCCATCTAAGTGGCTGTTGTCGAACCCTCCGGCCCATTGAATGGAATATCGGGCTGTGTGCTCAACATTAGACGAACCTGCGCCGTCTCAAAACCGCTGACAGACATTGCCTGGAAGCGTGCTCTGGGAACTGAGCTGTCGGTCACCAGAACTTGGTGAAGTCAGGCTTGCGTTTCTCGGCAAACGCGTTGAGGGCTTCGCGACTCTCCGGCGAGTCCAGCCGCCCTTTAATCACGGCTACTTCCTCCTGGATCGCCCGATCAACCTCGGCTTTGTAAGTGCGTCTCAGGAGCTCCTTGCAAGCGCGGAGGGCTCCCGCAGGTTTCTCTGCCAGCGATTGCGCTGCCTTTTCAGCCGTCGCGAGCAACTCTCCGGGCGCGACTACGGCATTCACCAAACCCAACTCATAGGCTCGCCGTGCAGTGAATGGAACCCCCAGCATCAGCAATTCTGCCGCGCGCTGATGACCAACCAGCAAAGGTAAAAGCACCGTAGATCCGGCTTCGGGCACGATTCCGAGGTTGATGAACGGCATCAGGAACTTGGTGTCCTCCGCCGCATAGACAAGATCGCAATGCAGCAGGATGGTGGTTCCGATTCCCACGGTTGCGCCATGGACGGCAGCAACCAGCGGCTTCTTGGCGTCCACCACCGACCGGATAAAGCGGACCGCCGGCGGCAGTTCTTGTCCCTTCCATGGCTTCTCCAGAAAATCGACCAGGTCGTTGCCCGCGGTGAACGCCTCGCCTTCGCCGTGCAACAAGATGACGCGAACGTCGTGAGCGGACTCAGCCTGTTCCAGGGCCTCGGCAAGGTCTTCGTACATCTTGGCGGTCAGCGCATTCTTCTTTTCCGGACGATTGATGGTGATGCGCCGCACGGCGCCATTGCTTTTGCTTTCAATGTGGCTCATGTGTGCTTCCTGTTGGGAGTTCGAAAAACTTGCGGCAAGCACATACTACCTCGCTACGCTGAAAAACGCATCGTACAAGCAGGCGAATCGCAAGTGACGGCTGACGTGATCCGAGGCCGAAATCCACCCATGATTTGATGTAATCTTTAGCTAGTGATAAATCCCTCGTCCATACCGTTTCGCTCTCTCGAAAATCGTACTCGGTTTGTCAGTGGACTCTACGGCGACCTGATGGAGAACGGCATTCGCTACTTTTTCCCGGGAGCAACCCTCGAACGGGTTGGCGGTAAACCGGAGCGAATGCCGAGCCTTCTGGGAGCGGTGCCGAGCGGTGGCCAGGTCGAATTCGAGTGGATGGGAGAAGGCTACTCGCTGACCGCCAGTTCGAAGCTGTCGGACCATGAGCGTCGGCTACTGCGCAGCATCGGCATGGTGCTTTCCGCGCGCTACCAACTGATCACCAACCAGGCCCTGGCAGCGCAAAGCTTTCAGCTCTTCCGCGGACTACCTGAGGACCGCTTCGTGTCGGCGTTCCTCGATCCGTCTCCGCACACCAGCGGCGAGGCAATTGCCGACGTGCCCGACCGCATTGCCGACGCCATCGAGGTATTGCGCGCCAGCAGCATGAGCACTTACGAAAACCGCCGCATTGCCACTGGAGTGCTACTGTTCGGCTCCATGCCTGAACCTTGTCATGAACCGCCGCAGACGCCCGACTGGGCTCTGCGCTATTCCCACGAGTTGACCAGCATTCGCAGCTTCCACCGCTTGTGCGATGGGCTGCAAACTCTTGCCCTGGTCGACCGCGACGGCCTTCTGGCGGAATTGATCGACGTGCATGAATGGGCCGAGCCCTATCGCGACATGCCGTTGCCGGTGCCGACCTCAGCCCGCTATCACGACCACTGCCGTTCAACTCTTTGCGGCGGACACATCTGCCTCATCCTTTCGCCCAACGGCGAAGTCAAAATTTACTCCGATGGTGTACCCGTCTTTCGTTTTCTCGATGGCAAGTGGCGATTGGTGGATGCGCGCTATCGATACGAAATGTGGAAGAACGCCATCGGACACACGGAACTCGCCGAGCGCCTCTTTGGGGTGGCACTTAACCTTATTGAGAGTCGGCGCGGTGCGTTGTTCGTGGTACTTGACGATCCTGAGTCGGCGCGAGTGCTTGTCTCACAGCCTGATTTGCTCGAGCATAGGAATCGCGAGCCGATGGCGGACGGAATTTCCAGCAAGGATCAGTTGCATTATCTGCTTCGCGACAAGAGCATCTTCGACATCCCCGCCACTGTGCTGGAGAATATCGCCCGCATCGATGGAGCCGTGGTGCTGACTTCTCTGGGTAATCTGCTGGCCTTTGGCGCCATTCTTCATCACCAGTCCACGGAAGAAGCTCTCAATCGCCCTGTCGAGGGTGGACGGACTACGGCCGCTATCGCTGCATCGCGCTTTGGGACTGTTATGAAAATCAGCGAGGATGGCTTGATTTCAATGTATCGTGCTGGACGCTGCTTGTGGGAGATGTAGGTTTCCGTGAAACAATCAGACAGGAGATGTGGTCGCTATCTTGTTTGAAGGTGCCCAATTCAAGAATTTAATCCGGCGGTCGCTATGGCTTGGAATGGCGTTGCTGGTGATTGGCGCTGCCGCCGCGGCAGCTGAAACCGACGCCGTCCCCGTTCCATGCCCGGCCGCAACCGAGCTATCCGGCAAAGATGTAGTAGCCCGCTTGATGAGCCGGAACACTGAGCGCGCCCGCGAGTTGCGCAGCTTCCAGTCGACCCGCCAATACCAACTGCACTATGTCGGGTTTCCCTCGTCGCTCGGAGCCGAGATGCGGGTGAAGGTTACCTACACCGCGCCGGGCACAAGGGAGTTCAAGATTGAGTCGGAATCGGGCTCTAAACTCATCCTCAACCAAGTTCTTCATCGTCTGCTGGAATTGGAAAAGGACTCCAATTCCGACGAAGCCGGTCGCAACGCCATGGCCGTTAGCACTGCAAATTACAGCTTCTTCTTATTGGGTTGTGCGGCCGCGGACAGTCGCACCCTCTACGTCATGAGAGTTGAACCTTTGCACGACGAAAAGTTTTTGTATCGCGGGACCGTATGGATCGATGCGACGGATTTTGCGGTGACCCGCATCGAGGCTGAACCAGCCAAGAACCCATCCTTCTGGACTAAGCGCGCTGCTATCCATCACGAGTATCAAAAAATTGATGGCTTCTACCTTCCGGTTCTCAACCGGACGGTCAGCGACGTTCGTCTCGGCGGCAAGGCCGTGCTCACCATTCGCTATCTGGATTATCGGGTCACGGCTGCCGGTCCACAGTAACGTCGACTCTCAGAGCGGCTCTAGCACCAGGGCCAACTAATCTACGGTCGGCCCCCTAACCACCTATTCAATGGAGGGGGGTTACAATACAAACAGTGTCTCGCGCCCAGCCACATCCGACATTTCAGTTCGATCTAAGCGGCGGAAGATTGTGCCTTGATTTTGTCAATACTGTTAGCCATCGACATGTGCTTGAGAGCCGTAAGGAACACCTTGCCGGTTATTCCGACCTCGTGGCATTCGCCGAGCAGTCAAAACTGCTGTCACCCAAACTGGCCGGAACTTTGCGTGCACATGCGAATCGTAACGGCATCGACGCCAGAAACGCATTTCGAAAGTCCATACTCCTCCGCGAAGCGTTGTACCGTGTTTTTTCCGCAACCGCTGCCGCCAAACCTGCCCGCCCGGACGACGTCGAGCGGATCGGTGACTTTGCGCTCGAGGCGCTGAAGCATCGCAAACTGACGCGCACAAACGGCGACTATCGCTGGGAATGGCAATCCGACGGCACTAATCTTCTCGACCGTATTCTTTGGCCCATTGCCGAGTCCGCTGCCAATCTTCTTACCTCGGAAGATCGCGCCGCGATTCGTGAATGTGACGCTCCCGATTGCGAATGGCTCTTCCTCGACCACAGCCGCAACGGCAGCCGCCGCTGGTGCGATATGAAGTCGTGCGGCAACCGCCAGAAAGCGCGCCGACACTACCAGCGCGCGCACGAGTAGCTATTAAGCCCGGGATTGAGGCGTAACAGTCAGCCTCAGCAGTTCTGTTCCCCGTATCACCGCGACTTCGCAGGCAACGCCGCTAAGTTCGCCGGTCAACATCCGATGCAGATCGTCAACGCCGGCGATCGCTTTCCCCGCGAAGCGGATCAGTACATCGCGCTCTCGCACTCCCGCGCGCTGGGCAGGCGAACCCGGCACGATTTCAAGAACCAGCAGCCCGCTTTCCGAAGGAAGGTCGTAGTAACGAACCAGGCGGCGATGTAGAGCCACCCCTTGTCCGGTCACGCCAATGTAGCTGCGTCGAATGCGTCCATCGCGAATCAGGCGCGACGCGACAAACTCCGCTGTATCCGCACCAATCGCAAAGCAGATGCCTTGCGCGCCCATAATCGTCGCAGTGTTGACGCCGATGACTTGCCCTTGGGAATCCACCAATGGTCCGCCTGAGTTGCCGGGATTGAGCGCGGCGTCCGTCTGGATGACTCCGTCAATCAAGCGACCGGAGCGCGAGCGCATGGAGCGCCCCAGCGCGCTCACGACCCCCGCCGTCACCGTATGTTGGAAGCCCAGCGGATTGCCGATGGCGATCACCAGTTGTCCTACGGTGAGCCGTCGCGAACTACCGAGAGGCACCGATGCCACCTCGTGGCCGCCGCGAATCACTGCCAGGTCAGTATCGGGATCGTCGCCTACCAGTTCGGCAGGAAAGCGCTCGCCGCTCGCGGTCGAGACTACGACCTCAGCAGCACCGTGCACGACGTGACTATTGGTCAGAATGAATCCGTCAGGAGTAAAGATGAAGCCTGACCCGGACCCGCCTCGCCCGCGCTCCTGACGTACTTGAATGTGTACCACTGCGGGGCCGACGCGCTGGACCGCGCCCACAACTGCACGCGAGTAAGCATCAAGCAAACCGAAGTCAGGATTTGGCGAGAAATCGCCCTGCGGTGCCAGCGGAGCGGTAGGAAGTTCTTGTGCCAGCCAATCAATAGAAGCCATGGCATGTGGATGCTGGCAGTCGCCGCTTCGATTCCCGTTATGCCGTGGTCCCCAATAGGGATCACTTGGTGAGATAGAAATTTACAATAGTTATGAAGATATTAGACTTGTAGCGGGTGGAAGAGGAAAGTAAGATTTGTCGCATGGAGATCCGGGACGACCTCGCAGAACAATACAGGAGTATGAGCGACCAAGAACTCTTGCGACTCGCACTCGACCTCGAGCAACTCACCCCCGATGCCAACGCCGCACTGACAGACGAGCTCGCTCGACGACATATCAATAATGAGGAAAGACTATGTGAGTTTCGTGGCGAGGAAGAGGAGCGCGAACAGGAGCAGCGCAGGGACACCGGACAGCTGTTTCTTCTCCACCCATACGGCATCGGTCGCAAACGATTTGGCAAAGCAGCACGTACCTACGACTCACCAACGCAAACGGAGCGGTTCAAGACAACCGTGTTCGTCCTGTTTTTCTGGCTCCCTCTTATACCGACGGGCACCTTTCTCGTAGAGCGAAGGCGCGCGTTCCTCTCGAATGAGGTGAAGGTTCTGGAGAGACTCCCGCTGGACTGGGAGCAGGTGCTGAAGGTCTGGATCGTTGCCAGCGTGGCTCTTCTAATCCTGATCTGGCTTGTTAGACTGCTCCCACTCTTACTGTTGCGAAGGTGATCTCTTCCGCCATTAGTACGTGGCCGTGCTTCGATATCTGATGCGAATAGCCCTTATCGTGAATGACCAGGAATGCGCCTTGACTTCGGCGGGTATTGAGTTGTGACAAGGGAAGACAGCTGGTTCATCTGGACGCAACCTTTCGCCCCTACTGCGCCTTCTTCTCCAGTTCCAGGCAGCGCTCATGCAGTTTGGCATCGTGGGTCAGTCCATCTGCGATGACGCATTCGTCCGCCGCGGCTTTGGGGTCCGAATCCTTCAAGAGGTTGGTCAGCATAAGATGTGGAGTGGGCCAGTCGGGCGAGAGCTTTGCGGCTTCTCGCAGCTCGGCCACCGCCGCAGTCATGTCGTGCTTCTTCTGATACACGATCGAGAGGTTGTAGTGAATACTGGCATTCTTGGGTTGCAGCTTTAGCGCTTCCTTATACTCGGCGATGGCCTCATCGGTCTTGCCCGAATCGTCAAGCACGCTGCCCAGATTCATGTGCGTCTGCGCGCTCTTGGGGTCGATCGCCAAGGCCGCCCGATAGTGCTCAATTGCTCCCGCGAAATCCCGTCGGGCATACAGCAGGTTGGCCAGGTTGTTCTGCGCTGAGGCCATCTTAGGATTCAGTCGCACCGCCTCCCGGTATTCGATGGCGGCGTCTATAAGATTGCCGTTGTGCTTCAGGGCCAAGCCCAGATTGTTGTGCGCGTCTGCATCATTGGGCTTCAGTCGCACTACCGTCTTGAACTCGGCGATCGCGTCTGCATAGCCCTTGCGGTCAAGGTATAGACGTCCCAGGTTGTAATGGGCGGCCGAGTAGTCCGGATACTCCTTGATGGCGGTCTTGTATTCGGCGATGGCATTCTCGGCATCGCCGTCTTTCTCGAAAACCACTGCCTCATGGAAGTGGCGCTCCGCACTCGCGGGAATTATGACCTTCTCTTTCGGCGGCTGGGATTGGTCTGCCGAATTCTGAGGTGTTGTTTGCACCCCCGGTTGCGTTGGGGGCGACGCTACGGCGGGCTTTGATTCCGAGGGCTTCGTGGGTGTCGCCTTCTGCCCGGAAGCTTGAGCACTCGGTGCTTCCGGAAGCTGCTGCGCCGTTGCCAACGCACAAGCTACCAGCAGAAACCACGTTGCGCGCAGTAGGAAGACCAATCGGGATAATCGCATGATGCCTTTCGGCTATGTTACTTCAGCCAGTCGGGTACGGGCAGCGGCTTTCGCGGCAAGGTCCCGTCCATGGTAGCTAGCGCGTAGGCCAGTACCGCAACCACAGCCGCATTCTCACGCAACTCGCGGGGATCAATCTTGTCCAGCGTGTCGGCGGCCGAATGGTGATAGTCAAAATACTTGCGTTGGTCTTGTATGGGACTGAAGGTCGGCACTCCGGCGACACTGAGCGGAATGATGTCGGCACCGGTGTCATCCGACGACCGCAACATTCCTGCTCCAGAGGTCGCGAGCACGTCTGCGACCGGCTGGAGAAGCTTGAGGATTGCTTCGTCCCCGCTTATATTGATGCCCACCGGGTGCCCGGCGCCCAAGTCCGTCTCGATCGCCGCGAAGTGATTGGCCACGTCAGTGACGTGTTGTTTGCCATACGCCTTGCCACCGAAGATTCCCATCTCCTCGGCCATCCACGCGACAATGCGAATCGTCCGTTTGGGACGGAGATGCAATTGCTGCAGCAGTTGCGCGGTTTCCATCGACACCGCGACGCCTGCGGCATCGTCAATCGCGCCGGTGCCCAGATCCCACGAATCCAAGTGGCCGGAGACAATCACCACCTGCTCCGGATGCTCGCTGCCCTTCAAATCGGCGACCACATTATACGAAGTCACGTTAGGTAATAATTTCGGTGTCATTACCAGGTGAAGGCGCACCGGACCCTGCGCGGCAAGCCGGGCCATTAACTCGGCGTCTTCGGCAGTCACGGCGGCGGCGGGAATGGCCGGAACTTTTGGATCGTATCCAGTCTCGCCGGTATGCGGCAGCCGAAATTCCGCTCCACCCGCGGAACGCACGAGCGCCGCCACGGCGCCCTGTTTCGCGGCCGCTTCGCGTCCGTTTTCGCGATACGCTACTGCTTGCCCGTACGCGGCCAGTCCGAATCCTTCTGCTGCCATCGCGCGGTCGAAACGTTCATTGAAGACTACAATCTTGCCGGCAACTTTCTCGCGTGGCATCGCGGCCAGTTCATCGAAGCTGTTTACGACAACGACTTCAGCTGTGATCCCTTCGGCCGGAGTGGCGTTGTCCATCGACGCTAATGCAGTTACCACGATCTTCTGTTGGGTACCTGGCACCTGTCCGGGATAGCTGACCAGCGCAGCACTCTCTTCGCCGCGCACCCACTTCGGTACGCTGACTGGTTCCAGAGTCACTTCCAGACCAAGCCTGCGCAGTTCGGCAGCGACATACTCAACTGCAGCCGCCGCCTGCGTTGAGCCGGTCAAACGCGGTCCGATGTTGTCGGTCAGGTGTGCCGCCTGCTGATAAGCGTAGTCATCGTCAAGAGCGGCGCGGTGCAAACTACGCAGCTGTTGTAGAGTTTCGGGCGACCAGGGTAGCGCCGGTTTCGTTTGCGCTGTTGCGGAGGCGGTCGCGACCGTCAACACCCCCAGCAAGAAAAGGTGCAATTTTGGCATCGGCTTTTTCAGAACAATCTGAGGTGAGCATAACAAATAGTCGTTAGCTTTGGAGCGAAGGTCAGCCGAGCGCTGCCTTTACCTCGGCCGTGGTTTTGTTTTTCCAAAGTCGAGAGTGGATATCGAGACTGCAGAGCGTGCGGCTATTCATGCGGTCGACGTATAACATCCCATGCAAGTGATCAATCTCATGTTGCAGGATGCGCGCGTACCATCCTGAGGCCTCAATGACGCGTGGCGTGCCCGTCTCGTCGAGGAACTCCACGCGTACTTGGCGCGCCCTCGCCACAATCGCGGTGAAGCCGGGCACGCTGAGGCATCCCTCGAAGAATTCCAGATCGGTTGCGGATTGCTGTTTAAGCAGCGGATTGATGATCACGTGAAAAGGAACCGGCTGGCGCTCGCGCTCGGAGATCTGTTCGGCAGTCAGACCCACGAAATACTCCTGCTTGTCTTCGATGACCGCCAGTTGCAACGGGAATCCCACCTGCGGCGCTGCCAGCCCGACGCCGGGCGCGTCATGCATAGTCTCGCGCATGTGGTGAATCAGTTGCTGAATCTCTGAACCGCGAATCTCTGCGACGGTTAGCGGTCGGGCCTGCTGCCGTAGAACTGTTTCACCAACGCTGACAATCTTGAGGCGCATCGTCTTCAGTTGACCGGTAGTCAGACTGCAAATCTAGTTCACCGTCACCGCGATTGATACATTGTGGTTTAGGTCGCCGCTGCTCGCCTGCACTGTTATTGTGCCAACCTGGATAGCCGGAGGGCTGGCGGCCTGTTGGGTGGTGGTGCCGCTGCCACCCCCGCACGAAATCGTGATTGTTAGCATTCCAACCAGCAGCAGCATTGCACTCGACCGGGCGCGTCTTTTGCGAGGCGTCCTTGTGGGATTCACGCCCGCCAGCAGAAGACCAGCGGCAAACACGAAGCCTCCCAGCCAACCGCCAGGATGCACGAAGAGCGGATTAACCCATAGCAAACCAGCCAACGGGCTGGCGGTTACCGTCAGGGTGGCCGTTCCGCCGGGAGTGACACTGCTGGGGCTCACCGAGCAGGTTGTTGCCGTCAGCGTAGATGGCACGACGCACGACAGGCTCACCGTCTGAGAGAAACCCGCCAGTCCGGCTACCGTGAGCGTGTCGGTTACGGGAGTTCCTCTGGTGATCGCGAGGCTACTGCTCTGCGCCGTAACCTGGAAATCCGGATTGGTAGGTCCGTTCCATGCTGCGGCGAGCGCCCCGGCATCGACAGAGCCCAGCCCCGTGGTCAGGTCGTAACCCGGTCCCGCACTGTAGCCAATCATGCCGCTGGCAGGACAATCCGTTGAACCTGCCGTGCAGGGCACCATGTTGTTGCCTGTGGCGATGTCGTGAAAAGCATTGGGTGCGCTCGCCGCCAATGAATAAAGATACTGATTGACGTTGCCCTGCGGGTCGTTGGTCTTTTGCACGATCAGCGCCACGATGCCGGCAAAGGTGGGCGCTCCCGCGGACGTTCCCCCAATTATGGTCAACGTCTGATCGGACTTCCTGTACCCGGTTACGCAACTGCTTTGCGAGCAGATCAGATACCCATCATGGTCGGCCGACGCATTCAACGCCAAGTCGGGTACGTCGCGCTGGCCGTCGGCAGGGACGCCGGCACCGGTTTGCCACGAAGGCTTGCTGAAAACCTTGCTTACGCCCCCGCCGCTCGCTGCTAAGAAACCGTCGGTCGCCGTGTCGTTCCAGACCATCTCCGGAATGTACGACAGGGCTGAGCCATTATTGCCGTTGTTGGTGCCGCTCCAGTATTGCGTCGCTCCCGTATCATCGCCTTCGCTGAATTCATTGCCCCCCATGCCGGTCACATATGGGAGACTCGCGGGCATATCTACGGCATAACCGTGCGTCGCGCTCTTGACCGGGTTATTCGGATCCGCGCTGTAATCGCAATCGGCAGGGCCGCTATCTCCAGACGAAGCCACAATGGTCTGCCCTTGAGCATTGGCCTGCTGGGTCAGGGTAGTCAGGGTGCTGATGTCAGAGCTGCTAAGCTGAGCTTCGCAAATGCCATAGCTGATGCTGACGACCGGCGCGAGGTTCTGGTCCACCGCATATTGCAGCGCGTTGAACAGAGCGTTTTGCGAATTCACATAGATGAGGCCCGCGTTCTTGGCAACTGCGCCGGCCCATTCCACATCCAGATTGGCCTCATCTACGTCGCCCTTGACGATCCCCGGATCTTGGTCACCAGGAACCAGGATTACCTGCAGACTTGCTGCCGGAAGATTCGACACGGCACGAAATGTCACGACATCATATTGATTGCCGTGGTTTGTATCCTTGGACAGATCCGACTGACCCACTATGGCGATGCTCTGGCCGCCCCCAGTGATCCCGCTACCGTACAGTCCCTGGATATCGTAGATGGTTGCGAAGTCGTCGGGCGCAAGAAAGTGCTTGCCGGAGATCTCCGAAGTGAAGTTGGGATGCACGTGCTTGACGATAACGCGCGGCCTGGGACGAAAGTCGTTGAGGGCCGTGATGCCTCGGACAACTCCGCGAAAGGCGCTGGGCAGCGACGGCTCGCTCGTGTTGGCGTAATGGGTATTGCCATTGACCACGTATTGATGAATCGAAGTGTGGAAAGCCGACTCCACTTGAGCGGCTGAGCCACTGAAGGCGATCCATGTCCGGCTGCGCGCCGGAATTACGTTGCTGAAACCTTGCTGACGTAGCCATCGTGCTGCCCGCTGAATGTCGGCGGTGCTAAGGCCGAAGCGGTCGGCATACTGCTCGGGTGTGAGCCACTTGTGATAGTTGGCGGAACTGCGGTCCTGCTGTTGCTGAAGAAGTGTCTCCAGGGCAGTCTGTTGCGCGGGCGTCAGACTGAAGACCAGCCTCATGCCTTGCATCGGTAGCGCGGCATCTACTTTTCCGCGATCAAACTCGGGGCGCGCAAGCGGTGAAACGCTCCCTCGCATGCGCCACGAAGTGGCATTATCGATCGTCTGCGGAATCCGGTCAGCGAATGCCCGAACAGGGAAGAATAGGCTGGGCCCACCAGTAGAAGCAGTGCCAGCGTGCGTACGGTGTCCGGCAAATTGAAGGTCATGGACCCCCCGGAGTAAGCGCCAATTCCTTTTTCGCGATTAGTCTACCTGATATTTTTTCAGGCGCCCTTCAAAACCCGTCAGTTTCGCGAGGAAGGCCGCCAATCCGAAACACCGATTTTTGGGTCCAGAAAGGAATGCCCGGTAGAAAGCCTTGGCTGGTTTTACTGAATAGTAACGAACAAGTGGATTCTTGGGAAGTCCATCATTTGCAGCTTCGCCAATAGTCGCTGCATCCATTTGGTAACGAGGATTGGGCTGACGCGGAGGACTTACTCTGCTACTCTCGCCCCATCCTGCCCGACAGAAGGTGGCTGGCCTGAAAAAGAAATCAATTCGTCCACCTAAGGCCCGCGACCAGCACGAGCTGGTGATCATCTCCGGCATGAGCGGAGCCGGAAAGGCCTCGGCCCTGAAGACATTCGAGGACCTCGGCTACTATTGCGTCGACAACCTGCCGGTCGGGCTGATCTCCAATTTTGCCGACCTGGTGCTGGACTCGCTGGAGATCCAGCGCGCCGCGCTGGTGGTGGACATCCGCGAGGGGGCACGCCTCGACAAGTTGCCGCAAGTTCTTGGCTCCTTACGGCGGATGCTCAAAACGACAGTGGTCTTCCTCGAGGCCGACACTGATGTCCTGGTTCGCCGCTATAGCGAGACTCGGCGTCCTCACCCGCTCGGGCGCGACGTCTCGGTGAGGTCGTCGCTTACGGCAGAGCGCCGCCGCCTGCAGCCCCTGCGCGCGCTCGCCGACGTGGTGATGGATACAACCAAGTTCAATGTTCACGAATTACGTGGCCAACTCACCGAGCGTTTCCAGGGTGGCAATCACGACAAGAATTTGCTGATTTCCTGCGTGAGCTTCGGTTACCGCGAAGGGGTTCCGGAAGACGCGGACCTGGTGTTCGACGTGCGCTTCCTGCCAAACCCGCACTTCATTCCCAAGTTTCGTCCACTTACCGGCCGGCATCCCGAAGTGGCCAAGTACATTCGTTCATTTCCGCAAACCCGGGAGTTCATCCATCGCATCTCCGAGTTGCTGATATACCTGATCCCGCATTACATCCGCGAGGGGAAGAGTTACCTGACCATCGCCTTCGGATGCACCGGAGGTAAGCATCGCTCGGTGATGATCGCCGAAGACGTGAAGAAGCTGCTGGCCAAGGCCGGGTACAACGTGAAGGTAGTGCATCGCGACACTCCGGCGGCGAGCTAGGCTGGACCATTAACTGTGACGAAATCCTGCCACAGGCGCTCGTCCCGTCTCAGTTCGACTATCGTTTCAGGCGACCCGCGGACGTGGAAATTTCTTGTGGGCGTCAGGATTGCGCCGCGCAATTTCAAAGTTGAGCACCGCGGCGAAAGCTACCCAGGCGGCATAGGGAACAAAGCAGAGAGCAGCCGTTCGATCGACTTTGTCGGCCGCCGAAATGTACTTGACGATCATCGTTTCCAGCACCACGATGTCAACTAAGGCGCGCTTGGGACGGTGCTGGCCGAAGAAGAGAGTGGTCCACTCGGCATTGGAGCTGAGTTGGCCAACCCACAAACGGAGTGCGCGCGAACGCTCGCCGGAATCTTCTGTCTGCCAGACGCGCCATCCCGAGATTGCCATCAGCGGATATAAAGAGGTCCATACCACCGGAAAGACGAACTCCGGAGGGTTAAAGCTGGGCTTGTCGAGACGCTTATACCAGAGTCTGGTTCTTACATCTTTCGGGCTGTTACGAGAGCCGAACCACCCCGCGGCAGCCACCGCCGCACCGAATGCGCCAAGTGCGAGAAGAGTTTTGGATCTGCCCGGTCTTTGCATAAAGTCATCACCTCAGAGCGTTGCTTGATAAGGTGCGGGATTGAGCGAAAGCGTTGCATAGCCCTGCCGGCCGGAGGCACTAGCAGTGAAACGTTTCGCTGCAACCACAATATCCAGTAGAATCAATAGTTGAAACCCGATTTTCCCAAGGCCTATTTCTTCGCGAAGCTGAAGCAGCAATCGATCCTTCGGGAACTATGCGTCAACTGAACCGCCTTCTTCGCTACTTCAAACCGTATTGGCTCCACATGCTGGCTGCCGTAGTGTCCATGGCGCTGGTGGGATTGCTCGACGCCTTCCGACTTCTTCTCATTGGTCCTATCTTTGATCGCGTACTCAATCCTTCTTCCCAAGCTCACACCTTGCCCTTGTTCCGCATGCCGATCAGCCACAAGCCGATTGAGCTGAACTGGTTTGTTCCAGAGCACTTTCACAACGTGTGGACCATGGTCGCATTCGCGCTTGTCGCCTCCACAGTATTGAAGGGCATCTTCGATTACGGTGGCAGCTACCTGGCCAACTATGCCGGCTACGGCATGGTCACCGATCTGCGCAACGAACTCTATGCGGCTACACTGCGTCGCTCGGTGGCGTTCTTTCAGAAATATTCTACGGGCACGTTGCTATCGGCGATCGTGAACGACATCGAGCGAGTGCAGTTTGCCCTATCCTCGGTCTTGGCGGAATTTCTCCAGCAGTTTTTTACCTTCTTATTTACCGCATGCGTGGTGGTCTTGCTGGGCGGGCGTCTGACTTGGGTCCTGATCATCTTCGTTCCCGTGGTGGTCATGGCCGCCAGAAGAATTGGCCACCGCGTGCGCACTACCACCCGCCGCGGCCAGGACAAGCTCGCCGAGATCCAGAACATCCTGCAGGAAACCATCACCGGCGTGCGCATCGTAAAAGCCTTTTCCATGGAAGCCTGGGAAACCCGCCGCTTCCGCGACGCCGGACGACGTCTGTTCAAAGCCAACCTCCGGTCCGTGAGCGCGTACGCGGTGAGTTCGCCGATGATGGACATCTTCGGCGCTATCGCCATCGCCGTTCTTATCCTGATTGGCCGCGAGTACATTAAACGCGGTTTTTTCACCGAAGGCGTTTTTCTGGCATTCATCATCGCTGTGTTTAAGCTGTACGAGCCGGTGCGCAAGTTTGGAATATTCAACAACAACTTCCAGCAGGCGCTGGGCGCTTCGTCCGCGATCTTCGATTTCCTCGACGCCGCGGACGACGTGCGCGAGAAGCCAGGTGCCCAAAAGCTGCCGCCGTTTCATCGGAGCATAAGCTTCGAACATGTTTACTTCAGTTATGGGCAGGCGAACGACGACCGTGACGTGCTGCAAGACATCAACCTGGAAGTAGCGCAGGGTGAACTGGTGGCGATAGTCGGGTCCAGCGGCTCCGGTAAGACCACCCTGGTGCATCTACTGCCGCGCTTCTTCGATGTCACTCGCGGACGGCTGCTTATCGACGGTCGCGACGTGCGCGATTTGACCGTCGCCTCCCTGCGCTCACAGATTGCCATCGTTACCCAGGACACCATTCTCTTCAACGACACCGTGCGTAACAATATTGCCTACGGACAGCCGCAGATTTCGGCTGAGATAGTGGAAGAGGCAGCGCGTGCGGCGCTCGCCCACGAATTCATCATGGCCCTGCCCGAGGGATATGACTCCGTGATCGGCGAACGTGGACTGCGCTTAAGCGGTGGTGAACGACAACGGATCTCAATCGCGCGCGCCATTCTGAAGAACGCCCCTATCCTGATTCTCGACGAAGCGACTTCGGCGCTCGACACCGAGAGTGAATCTCTGGTGCAAACGGCGATTCAAAACCTCATTACCGGGCGTACCGTCTTTGTTATTGCGCATCGCCTGTCGACGGTGCGCCGCGCCGATCGTATTCTGGTGCTGGAGAACGGAGTGATAGCCGACGAGGGCACTCACGAATGTTTGCTGACGCACCCCGGGACTTACCGCCGGTTGTATGATTTGCAGTTCGTCGATGTAGAGACCGCTACTGGCACCGAGTGATTTGACCATGAACATCCGCTCCATGACGGGCTACTCGCAAGTGAAGATGAACGTGGACGACCAGCTCACTTTCACTCTTAGCCTGAAGGCTGTCAACCACCGGTTTCTTGATTTGCATCTGCGGCTTCCTGTCGAGATGGATCCGGTGGAGATGAAAATTCGCCGCGTATTGAAAGAGCGCCTGCATCGCGGCCACATCGAAGTAACGCTAAGCTTGGAGCGCACTGGAGGAGCAGCCTTTTCTGTAAATCGCGAACTGGTGGGAGGGTATCTGCGCACTTTTCGCGAGGTCGCCGAAGAGTTTGGCGTGAGTGCTGATCCGGACCTGAATGCCGTTCTCAAGATGCCAGGGGCACTGAACGCGGCCGAAAACAGCGATGCGGTAGCAGCGCTGGAGACGCAGGTTACCTCGGCACTGGAACAGTGCATCGAGCGCCTGAACCATATGCGCGAGGAAGAAGGACGCGGCGCAGCGGTGGAGTTGCGCGAGCGGATGACTCATCTGTCCTCTGCAACCCACGAAGTGGAGCAACTGCGGGGCAGGGTGCTGAAGGCCTATCATGAGAAGGTGCACGGGCGCATGCAGGAGTTGCTTGGCAGTCACGCTGACCCAGACCGAATTTTGCAGGAGGCAGCCATGCTGGCCGAGCGCAGCGACATCCAGGAAGAAGTTGTGCGGATGAAAAATCACATCCAGCATTTTCTCTCGCTGCTTGATGCCGGCGGCGAGGTCGGGAAGAAGCTGGATTTCCTGCTGCAGGAGATGAACCGCGAAGCCAACACCCTGATGTCGAAGACCACGGGCGTGGCTGGTGAAGCGCTGCGTATCACCGGCCTGGGATTGGCCATGAAGTCCGAGATCGAAAAGGCACGCGAACAGGTACAGAACCTCGAATGAGTGGCAACATCTTCATTATTTCGGCGCCCTCGGGATCTGGGAAATCCACGCTCACCAACGAAGTTCGCCGTGTTGTTCCAAATCTCGAATTTTCCATCAGCTACACTACCAGGCCGCCGCGCGGCAGTGAACAGTCAGGGCGCGAGTACTTTTTTGTCTCCCGCGAAGAGTTTGAGCGCATGCTAGCCGAGGATGAGTTTCTGGAATACGCCGAGGTTTTTGGCAACTACTACGGAACGGCGAAACGATTTCTGCGCGAAGCCACGGCACGCGGCCATGACTTGCTGCTCGATATTGACGTGCAGGGCGCAGCTCAGGTGAAGCGCAGAGTAGCCGAGGCGGTAAGCATCTTCATCCTGCCGCCTTCGCGCGAAGAGTTGGAACGGCGTTTGCGCCGCCGGGCGGAAGCGGATGACGATCTTCAGCGTCAGCTGTTGGGCGATGGCGCTCGCCCCTTCAATACCGAAGAGATCATTCAGCGCCGGTTACAGACGGCTTCTCATGAGATTGAGAATTTCTGTCAGTACGACTATATTTTGGTCAATGACCGTCTGGAGCAGTCGATTGACATTCTGAAATCGATCGTGGAAGCTGAGCGACTGAAGGGTTCCAGTTTGGCTCTGACCGCAAAGGATGATGCCGTGCTGGCCACTGCTCATGGCGCCTTACGGTCGCAAATGCTGCAGCAGGTGCAGACTATCCTGGCAACGTTCGATCTTTCTCGTTTACCTACTGTCACGGAGTGACCTATGAAACTGGTTGAAGGGTTCGACAGCAATTATCGCTATGTTCTGGTGGCGGCACGACGCGCGCGTCAACTTCAGAATGGCGCCCATCCCGCAGTAGACTCTCACTCGCGCAAACCTTGCCGCATCGCCGAGGAAGAGCTCCAGGCCGGCAAAGTGAAATGGGAGATTCCGCAGGTTGTGAAGACTCCGCTGGAGTCGGCCAGCGAGATACTGAATCATGTCGTCGGCGGTGATGGCGACGACTAGGGCGCTGCGACCGAATCGCGAGACGCCAACGCGGCATCGACTAATCAGGCATACATGAAAATCGCACTCGGTGTGAGCGGCGGGATTGCAGCCTACAAGGCCGCCGAAATCGTTCGTATGTTGCAGGACCGCGGTGTGCGGGTGCAGGTCATCATGACGGCTGCGGCGCAGGAGTTCGTCCGCCCGCTCACCTTCGCCGCACTTTCAGGCGAGAAGGTCATCACCAGCATGTTCGGCTCGGCGGCCGAGCAGCCCAATCTCGACTCTGCAGTCGAACACATCGCAGTAGCACAATCTATCGAGGCTTTGCTGGTGGTTCCTGCTACCGCCGACGCCATCGCCAAGTTTGCGCAGGGCATTGCCAACGATTTCCTGAGCACCCTTTACCTGGCGACCACGGCACCGGTCATCGTCGCGCCCGCCATGAACGTCAACATGTGGGAGCATCCTGCCACGCAGACGAATCTGGAAATCCTGCGCCGCCGAGGTGTAACCATCGTCGAACCGGCCAGTGGTTATCTGGCCTGCGGGATGGTTGGCGCGGGACGCCTGGCTGAACCGGAGCAGATCGTCGCGGCCGCGCTGGAACGCCTTGGGGTCGCGCAAGACCTTGCAGGCGAGACTGTGCTCATCACCGCCGGACCCACGCACGAGCCCATCGACCCGGTACGCTATATCGGCAATCGCTCCAGCGGCAAGATGGGATATGCCCTTGCCGAAGCCGCGCTGCGCAGAGGGGCAAAGGTCGTTCTGGTGAGCGGACCAACTGCCCTGCAGCCGCCTATCGCAGCGGAGACGATTTTCGTGGAGACGGCGCAGCAGATGCGGACGGCAGTACTCGATCGCTGGGAGCGGGCGAGCTTCATCATTATGGCGGCTGCGGTCGCCGACTATCACGTTAAGAATACTTCCGCGGAAAAGATCAAGCGCGAAGGAGCGATGGAATTGCAACTGGAACCCAATCCCGACATCCTTGCCGACCTGGGAAGCTTGCGGCACGCTACCGGCAAGCCGTCTCCGATCTTGATTGGCTTCGCCGCCGAGACCGAGAACCTTTTGGAGAACGCGCGCACGAAGCTAACAAAGAAGCGAGTGGACGCCATTGTGCTAAATGATGTTTCGCGTCGAGACATCGGGTTCGACAGCGACCGCAACGAAGTGACAATTGTTACCTCGAACGATGCTGTCGCCGTGCCTGAGGCGAGCAAGCTGGAAATCGCGCGGCAAATTCTCGAAGCTGCGCTGCGTATCCGACAGCAGGTTGCACCCGTGGTAGCGTCAATAGGGTAGAGTGAATCTGCAGTCTTCGCACTGCGTCTTCTCTTGTTGCCATCCAGACCGAGGACCCAGTCCGAGTTGAGGGAGCTGCTGATCCTCATTTTTGCCACTGATTCGTGCATAACCTAGAATCACACCATCGATCTCATGACTCTCGGTCCAGACATTAAAACCGCTCTTCGCGAACGCCTCAACTTTTACCGCGAGCTGGGCGTCGGCCCTCTCTATCGTCGCGAAGTTTCCGGGCGCGTTGACACGTCGCCTGAAAATTCCGATGTCCCTGCAGTTGAGGCCCTCGAGGCGTTAGACTCTGCTACCTCGGCCAGCCCAGCTTCTTCATCGCCAGATCGCGCCGCGCTTCTGCAAGTCATTGCCGACGACATTGGCCCTGACTGCCAGCGCTGCCAGCTGGCTAAACTGGGACGCAACCAGATTGTCTTCGGCACGGGCGATCCGCATGCCGAGCTGATGTTTGTTGGCGAGGGTCCGGGAGCTGACGAAGATCAACAAGGGCTCCCCTTTGTCGGGCGCGCCGGCCAACTCCTCAACAATATGATCGCTGCCATGGGCCTGAAGCGCGAACAGGTGTACATCGCTAACATCGTGAAGTGCCGGCCGCCGGGCAATCGCACTCCCGAGCGCGACGAATGCGAGACCTGCTCTCCCTTCCTGATGCGGCAGATTGGGGTGATTTGTCCCAAGATTATTGTGGCGCTGGGAGCGACGGCAGCCAAGAACCTGCTGAGCGTGAACGACTCCATGGCGTCGCTGCGCGGGCGATTCTACGATTACTCGCCGCCGGGCATCGCCGCTGGGTCTGACGGACCCTTCCAATGCAAGCTGGCGGTCACCTACCATCCGGCGTTTCTGTTGCGTGATCCGCGGCAGAAGAAAGAAGCCTGGAAAGACTTGCAGATGGTCATGGGCTATCTCGGGCTCAACCCTCCCCAACGCGCCTCCGAGGATAGCTAGGCTTTCATGCCGCAATTTTGCGATGTGGCAGTGCCGGTCCCGCTCGATGCCACCTTCACCTATCGCATCGCCGATACCGAGCCCTGCGTCGGTGGACGTGTGGTCGTGCCCTTTCGCGAGAAGCGCTTGTGCGGCATCGTTACTGAACTCCACGATCGCGAGCCGGAATTCCAAACCCGGCGGGTGAGCCAAGTGCTCGACTCAGCGCCCGCGCTCACGCCTGATCTGATGCAACTGGGCCGCTGGATCGCGCAGTATTACATCGCGCCCATCGGTGAAGTCTTTCGCACCATGCTGCCACTTTCCGCAGAGTTTCGGCGAGTCATCGGATACCACATCAGCGAGAAAGGAATTGCTGCACTGCATGCTGCATCCACAATTGGATCCTCGTTGCGGTCGCACAAAGAGCCCGAACAGCAGATGCTGGAATACGCCGTATTGAATCGGCTCGCCGATGGCGAAGTGACACGCGAGGCGACATTGCGGGCAGCAACGGGAGCATCGCGTTCTCTGCTGCAAGCCTTGCTGCGCAAGAAGTGGATCGCTCGCGATGACCTCAGCGACGTTCGCGATGCCAGTCGGACGGTACAGATTGCGACGCTGGAGGAGGTGGAAGGCAAACTCAACGCCAACCAGCAGAAGATTGTGGACTACTTACGCAACCAGGAGAACCGGCGCGCCCCGGTCGAAGCCGTTCGGGAATTGGCCGTCCCACGCACCACGCTCCAAACTCTGGTGAAGCGTGGGATTGTTGCAGTCAGTGAAGAGGCTGCCGCCTTTCGCATGTCGGGAATGAAGCCGCGCAAGTTGGAGTTCCTTTTCACGGCCGCGCAGAAAGCAGCGCTCAACACGATCATTACGGCTACCGAGGAGCATCAGTTTCTTCCTATGCTATTGCATGGCGTCACCGGTTCGGGCAAGACGGCCGTGTACCTGTCGGCAATGCAGGCGGTGCTGGCCAAAGGGCGCTCCGCCATCTTGCTGGTTCCAGAAATTGGCCTGACGCCGGCCGTCGCCGCGGATTTGCACCAGATCTTTGGAGACGAGGTTGCGATTCTCCACTCCGGGCTCAGCGACGATGAGCGGGCCGAGCAGTGGAAACACATCCGCAACGGTGAGTCCCACATTGTAGTAGGAACGCGCTCTGCCATCTTCGCGCCGGTGCCCGACCTGGCGCTCATCGTGGTGGACGAAGAGCACGACCACTCCTATAAGCAAGAAGAAATGCCGCGCTACCATGCCCGCGACGTGGCGGTGATGCGCGCCAAAATGTGCGATGCCGCCGTGGTACTTGGTTCGGCCACGCCCTCGCTGGAAACCTACTACAACGCCATAAACGGCAAGTATCGACTGCTGGAACTTCCCGAGCGCATTGAGAAGCGGCCTCTGCCGGAGGTCCAGGTCCTCGATATGCGCGAGGAGTTCCAGCGAACCCGCAAAGAGGAACCGCTCTCGCGCAAGCTGGTGGAGGAGATCGGACAACGGCTGGCACGCAATGAACAGGTCATGGTGCTGCTCAACCGGCGTGGCTACTCCGCCTTCGTGCTTTGCCGGGAATGTGGCGAGAGTGTGCAGTGCAAGAACTGCGCCATCTGCATGACCTACCACAAGCGCGAACATCGCCTGATGTGTCACTACTGCGGTTACATGCGGCCCGCGCCCCGGACCTGCCCCAAATGCGGCAGTGAGTTTGTGCAGTACCTCGGGACCGGCTCGGAGAAACTGGAGCACATCTTGCACGGGATGTTTCCGCAGGCACGGATTGCCCGACTCGATCGTGACACCGTGCGGGGCCGCGACGATTTCGAGCGTATGCTGAGCGCACTGCAGGCGGGTGAAATTGATCTGCTAGTGGGTACGCAAATGATCGCCAAGGGACATGACGTTGCCAATGTCACGCTGGTGGGCGTTGTTGGCTCAGACGCCGCGCTCAGCTTTCCTGACTTCCGTGCTGCAGAGCGCACTTTCCAGTTGCTCACCCAGGTTGCGGGACGCGCCGGCCGCGGCGACACGCCCGGCAAAGTTGTATTGCAAACCTTCTTCCCTGACCACTACGCCATCCAGTTCGCCGCCGCGCACGATTACCAGGGCTTCTACGAAAAGGAAATACGCTTTCGTAGCTGGATGCATTATCCACCCTTCAACGCCGTGAGCAACGTGCTGGTGCGCAGCAGTAAACTCGACGAAGCGCTGGCCTGGTCGGGCATCCTGGGGAAGTGGTTCGAAGCGACCCGGCTGGCAGGGATACGCGTCATGGGTCCCGCCGCCGCGGTGATCGTGCGGCTGAAGACCGAGTACCGCTATCACTTCCTGTTAAAATCCGCCAGCCGCGAACGCATGAACAGCGCCCTGCGTTCCATGCTGGCATATGCGGACACTCAGAAAATTCCACGCAACAATCTGGTGGCGGACGTGGACGCGCTGTCGCTGATTTAGCTATCAGCCTTCAGCTATCAGCCAAACCCCTCACTGTAGGGGCCTTCAAAAGAAAGTTCGCCTTCACGGCCGCGCTACCGTATGCCAGCCGCGAATAGCTTAAAAGGCTACCCCTTCCATGCCCCCAGTGCCCTGCGCACCAGCACCAACTGTCCCAGGTGATAAGCGCCGTGATCGGCGGCAAGCAGCACCTCGCGCAGCAGCGTCTGGCCGTCGCCATGAGGAAGCGGCTTGAACAAGTCATGCGAGGGGTCTTCGACTAGTTGGCGAAACTCTTCCTGCATTTTCAGGATGGACTTCAGACTCTCGTCCCACGCTTTTGCATTCGGGGGAGCCGCGGCTTTCGGCCAATAGCCCTCGGGCCATTTTGGCGACTTGTGTTTGGCGTCGCGACTGAACTCCAGAATGTCCCACAATGCCAGACGTATGTGTTCGAGCAGTTGCCACGCCGAATGCGGGAGACCGTCAGGCACTCGGCCGCGCAGTTCCGCAGGAAAGTCATGTACGGCCGCGTTTAGGTCGGCGTGTGCTTCATTCCAGTCGAGTGTTTTTGCCAGCTGTTGACGGAGAAGTTTGTGGGATTCCATGAGACCTCGCAGAAAAGAAATCGCTACTTCTGTGTGATGTAATTCGTGGTCCGACGGATGATAATTTCGGCGGAAGATTGCCGGCGCGGAGGTTGGTGTTCACGGAGTCCAGGCAGAAATGTACGGGGGAGTGAGCAGGAGTGCCGCCGACTTAACAGACTGGGAGAAGTCCGAAAAGCAGATCCCGCGCGGACTAAAGAGACTGGGTCGCGACCGCTGCCGTCCCTACGGGACTCGATCTCATTTCCCACCCCACCCAGCGCTGAAGCGCTGGGCTAAGATCTTTCGCCCCATTCGGGGCTGGTTCTTGCCCGCTTCACTCCACTGCCGCAAACCGAGCCGAGGTCGCGACACAGTCTCTGAAGCCCGCTCGTGATGACAAAAATAAAGGGTTTGGATGCGGGAGTGAAGCCCGGCGCACCCGTGCTCTCGGGCTGCGCTAATTTGAAACTGAGCTAGAAGAGGAATAAGAGCGTGGAGACGAACCGCACTTGACCACTAACCACCAACCAGTGATTTCCTTCTCCGGCGCTGCTGCAAGACCTCTGCGGCATCACGATTCACCAGCACAGTGAATCCGTTGTGCGTAGGATGTTGGGTCCAGTCCACTAAGACCGCGCGTTCGCCTTCGATGCAGCCACCGAGCACGCGTCCCAGGCTCAGCAGCGAGCGGCTGCCGCAAATCTCGCAGGATTCGCCTGCGCTGTTGCTGATGATCTCACAGTCGGCGCATAAGACCGCTTCCAGGAGAGGGACGGAATTTAGCTCCGGTCCCCACTTGTGGCCGTCGTCCATAATTTCTCTCTGCTGTAACCGTAGCCGTCTCCCGCCGACTGG
The DNA here is from genome assembly GCA_963721155.1 of uncultured Acidobacteriaceae bacterium. Lineage (GTDB taxonomy): Bacteria > Acidobacteriota > Terriglobia > Terriglobales > Acidobacteriaceae > Bog-257. The sequence continues at coordinate 285,460 of CAVRID010000019.1, forward strand.
GGAAGTACCTTTGTAGGGAAGGGAAGCAGGAGAGTAAATGGCCAGCAGCCAAAGAGGCTAAATATTTGCCTTTGAGTGGCCGTTGGGTGCCCGCACACCGGCAGAAAACCCCGGGCTATCTCGACACGTCCGTGGTCGCAGCGGGCGGCAGCAGATTATGGTTTAGCGCAAACAGCGCCAGTTCCAGGCGGTTGCCGACTCCCAGTTTGTTAAAGATGTTGGTCAGGTGACGCTTCACAGTTTCTTCGCTGATGCCGAACGTCACCGCAATGTGCTTATTTGTAGAACCCTCGGTAATCAAGGTCACAACCTCGAGCTCGCGTCCAGTGAGACCGAAGGTCTTGCGCGAAGGCGGGGCCGTTTGCGCGGCCAGATCGTGCAGCACCTGCACCAGGTTCTGCACCGGGCGGCCGTCCAGCCAGTACTGGCCTTGCATCACGGCACGAATACAAGCCGAAAGATGTTCCACCACAGCGTCCTTCAACACCACGCCACGGGCGCCGAGTTGCAGCGCTTCCAGGATCTGCCGTTTGTCTACGAGTCCGGTGAGGACGATTGTACGGGTGGGAGTGGTTTCGCTGGTAAGTTCGCGCAATGCATCCATGCCCGGCATCTTCGGCATGGCCAGATCCAACAGCAAAATGTCAGGCCGGTGGGTGCGTACCATGTGGAGCGCTTCGGCTCCGTCCTTAGCCTCCGCGACGATCTGCATCTGGTGGTCGGCTTGCAACATGTTACGCAGACCAATACGCACTACTGGATGATCGTCAGCAATCAGCACCTTAATCGGAGTTACAGCAACTTTTGTCATAGGTTCGCGGGCGCTCTCCTACACCGCCGATCTCTTGGCCGGAAGTACTTCCGGGCCAAGCATTTTCACAAATTCCTGCTCCACGGCATCCAGTGCAGCCGACGTTTCATCGAGCACTTGCTCCGTTTCGCGAAAGTCGCCATTTCGCCCCATTACTTCCAAATTGGCGCAACACTGTGTAAGGCGTGTTGCCCCTACGAGCATGCTACTGCCCCTCAAATAATGAGCCCGATTGCGCAGCTCGTCAGCCTGTTGCAGTGTAGATGCCTTGCGCAACTGTGCAAGTGTTTGTGCGGCCTCCGACAGGTATTCGCGGCAAAGTTCGACCAACTGTCCGGGCTGAGAGGCCGTCGCCTGCTGCAAACGCGCAAATACATCGAGTGCTATCAGGGTGTCTGTCACAGGATTTTCACGCCGTCCCACGCGGCGAATGTTGCCCATAGTAAATCCCTTTCGCGCCATCCGCGTCAAGGACGGAATGGCGAAGCGCACAACCTTTGCGATGATTACAGAGTCAAGGCATAACCGCCGTAACGAACGATCCGCCACGGGGGTAGGAACCCCAGTCGTGTTTCCCGGCGGCGTTCATGAAAGAAAAATCGAGCGCGGTTAGGCTGCGAGGTTCTGTCAGGATGATGCTGAGCTACCGCTACTTCTGGCCGCGGTAGACGATCTTCAGCTTGTCAGCCTCAAGAATGCGGGCCACCTGATTGCGGGCGTGTACCGCCCACGGACCGGAGCTGTCCAGCTTTAGGTAGGTCCTCCAGTGTGGGAGCGCCTGGCGCGGTTGGCGTAAGCGTTCATAGGCGAGCGCCAGGTTGTAATGGGCATCGGCATAGGTGGGAGCCAGTTGTATCGCGGTGCTGTAGGCCGCTACCGCTTCGGCGATTCGGCCAGTCTCATCCAGAACATTGCCGAGATCGAAGTAAGCCAGGGCATAGCGGGGATCCGCTGCGACCGCTTCGCGGTAATGCTTCTCCGATGAAACAAAGTCCTGCCGGTTGTAATAGAGAGTGCCCAGGTTGATATGAGCCGGGGCATGATCCGGCTCAACCTTCAGCACCTGCAGGTAGGCCTGAATTGCTTCATCGTGGGTGCTGGGATGTTCTTCCAGGGCCACGCCTCGCGCAAATAGTTCGCCCGCAGTATCGAACTTGGCTATGGGCTTCACCTTGACCGAGGAGACCACCATTCCAGAGCTCGCAAAATCCATGACGAACTGACCGGCGATTGGTTCCACCGAGTGGCCCTCGTGACGGTAAGCCACACGCGAACCGACGCTGAATGCGCTGGCTTCAAGAAACGGATTTTCCATGCCAGCCACTTGCTTCAGCATGGCTTGCAAGGATTGGCGGATTGCTGCCGGGCGCACTCGTTTGGCGCGAAGGTCACGCACTTTAGTGAGCTGAAGGAGGTCGAAGAAGGTGAAAGTATCGGAAATAGGGACGAGTCCTGCTTTTTGCCAGCCGGCCAACTGGTTAGCCGAGATGCGCAGGATACGAAGGACGTCCGCTCGACAGAATCGGTTCATGTGGGCCCGGCTAGAATCGCCGCAGAGCTTATTATGATTATCGGCGGAAGTAACCTCCAGGCGCAAGTGGAAAACGGCGCAAAACGGTGGAAAACAGGGGTTTGCGTACCTTTACCGTTTTGGTTACCCGCAGTTACAATCGAGATAAGGCCGACGTAGCTCAGTTGGTAGAGCAGTCGATTCGTAATCGACAGGTCATCGGTTCAAGTCCGATCGTCGGCTCCAGTAACCTCTTGTGTTTTCACCAACTGCCCACCATGATTGGTGGGCATTGTTTTGGTTTGTGGGGGATTTTGTGGGGACTCTCACATCACCCTCCGATTACGCTGATCAATTGCATCCCGAATCGCGCCCAATTCAGGGTGCTGGTAGGCCCGCATTGCCTTCATGCCCTCGTGGCCCATGGTGTCAGCCACAGCGACCACGTTTCCAGTGACCTCAACGGTGTACGTGCCATAAGAGTGGCGCCCACCGTAAAGTTTCATTAGACGAAGGGGCGGCTATTTGTTGACGAATTAGCGACTCACCACATTAGAAAGGAAAACTGATTAATCCAAATGCGTCACACTGCGACTCCGGCGATCGACGGAAGCTGGTTCACCACCAGCCAATATAGGCCGAGGTCCTTCACAATTTTCCGGAACTGTTCAAAATTCACCGGCTTCTGAATATAGCTGTTGACTCCCGTCAGATAGCTCTTGAGCATGTCCTCATCCTGCTTCGAGGACGTTAGAACCACTACGGGGATCATTCTGGTGGCAGGATTGCTTTTCGTCTGGCGCAGGACTTCGTGACCATCCACTTTGGGCAGCTTCAGATCCAAAAGGATGAGCTTCGGCATCATCCCCTTGCCTTCCTTGACGCTGGCTTCGCACTCTGCAAGAAACGCCAAGGCTTCTTCGCCATCGCGGGCAACGTGGATGGTGTTGGCCAAGTGGTCCTCGTGCAGCGCGTGCAAGGTCAGTTCGATGTCATATTCGTTGTCTTCAACCAGGAGTATTTCGACAATTCCCCTCTTCATATTGCCCCCTCAACCGCCACTACTTGTTCCTTGATAGCCTCCGCGCCTCCGAGCGTGAAGTAGAAGGTCGCACCTTTGTCTAATTCGGACTCAGCCCAGATTCTTCCACCATGCTTCTGCAGGATGCGGTACACGGTCGCCAGACCGACGCCCGTTCCCTCGAAGTCTTTTTCCAGGTGCAAGCGCTGGAATACGCCAAAGAGTTTGCCGACGTATTTCATATCGAAGCCCGCTCCGTTGTCGCGCACAAACAGCATGGGCTCGCCATTCAGCATCTGCTGGCCGATCTCGATGACGGCTACATCACGCGGACGGGTGAACTTGACCGCATTGGAGAGCAGGTTTGTAAACACTACCCTCATGAGCGCCAGATCACAGTCCGCCAGGGGTAAGTGGCCAAGCTTCCACTGGATTAGGCGCTTCGCAGTCTCGGGCGCAAGATCGTCAATCACTTCCTGTACCAGCTTCTTCAGCGCAACCGTTCGGCGATTGATCGGCTGCCGGCCCAACCGACTGAGGTTCAGCAAGTCTTCCAGCAACCTTTCCATGCGCCCAGTTCCGCTGATGACACATTCGAGCCAATGCCGGCTGTCGGCGCTTAGAACTGACGCGCCATCATGCAGCAGCAGATCGGAAAAGCCGTGAATGTGGCGCAAGGGAGCGCGCAGGTCATGTGCAACGGCGTAAGCGAACGATTCCAGTTCTTTGTTCAGCGAGACGAGTTCAGCGGTGCGCTCTTGCACCCGTTGTTCCAGTTTCTCGTTGCTGAAGTGAAGCTCTTCTTGTGCCCGCTTCAGATCGTCGATGTCGGTACAAGTTCCAAACCACTTGACGATGCTGCGCGAAAACAGGGCGGCAAGCTTCTCTGCTTCGCCCTCCGCCTCGAGGGCTCGCAGCCCGCGCCTGGTAACAGACAAATTACCGATGAAAGTTTCCTGTGGTTCTGGAAGCACCCGCACCAGCGTGGGCGTGGCCAGGATCTCGTCCTGGCGCGCCATTCCCGGTTCCTTTACCAGGTCGATGATGGTCAGACGGTACTGCCCGCGCAAATACTGCTCGCAAAGGCTTTGGAGATTCCCCTGCGCCAGTACAGACCTAGGGGTAGTATCGGCAACGTAGAGGCGCAATTCCCACAATGAGTTTGGTTTTTTTGTAACTCGTGTTTTTCGAGTCTTCACCGCCGGCTTCTTTTTCATTACCGGCCATTCCCGTGGGCGTGAATCACATCCGCCTGGCGGACGCGGCCCATCTCCACGCGGCTCAGGGCGATCTGCTGTTCCTGCAATTCGATCTCGTGCGCCCCGCGCAGCAAACCCTGTTCTTCGAGTTCGAATTCGGAGCGCATTCTGGCGATCTGTGCTTCCAACTGCTGCCGCTTTGTTTTCAATTCGAAAGTCCTACGCTGCAACTCCTGTTTGCGCTCCGCCGCCTCGGCTCGCTCTTTGGCTTCTTGCGCCACTCGCGCGGAGCCGGTGAGCAGGCCGGATGGCCCTACATAAACATCGACCAATTTCACTCCATGGTCAGTCAGTACGAACTCGCGAATTTGGTTGGAATGCGCCATGCCGCGCGATTTCAGCACATATAGCCCGCGGTTGCGCTCGCCGTTGCATTCCAGGTTACGCAGCAGCAGCCAGGCGTCCATTTGCGAGGAGACGCCTATCTCACTGAGTTCAGGTGCACTGTCTCCCGTAGTGAGACTGGTGAACATGCCGGTAATCTGGCGCGCTTTGAACAGATCGATCAGGCGAGTCACCATCGACTTCACTTCCGAATGGCTACCCACGGAAGCGAAGTTCGTGATTGGGTCAATGACTACAACCTGCGGATCAAAAGCCGCAGTGATGTCATGAATTGTGACCAGGTGCTTTTCCACGCCGAAGGTACCGGGCCTGGCAGCGTAGAAGCGTAAGAGATCGCGCTTTATCCAAGGCTCAAGGTCGACGCCGATGGAGCGCATGTTGCGAATCACTTCGTCAGGCGACTGTTCGGAGGCCATGTAAAGAGCACGCTCTCCCCGCTGACAAGCGGCCGACACGAAGTGCGCTGCCAGGCTGCTCTTGCCGGTGCCGGCGCCGCCCGAAATCAGGATGCTGGTGCCTTTATAGAAACCTTTTCCGCCCAGCATCGCATCCAGACGTGGGACACCGCTCGAAACTCTTTGGGTTGGTGCCTTATGGTCCAGCTTCAAAGAACTGAGGGGAAGGACAGACAAGCCGTTCTCTCCGATCAGGAAGGGATATTCGCTGGTGCCGTGCATGGTGCCGCGATACTTCATCACTCGCAGGTGGCGGATGGAAGTCTGGTCTTCGACGCGATGGTCGAGCAGGATCACGCAGTCGGCGACATACTCCTCGATACCGTGACGCGTCAGTCTCCCGTCGCCGGTCTCGGCGGTTATTACCGCGGTAACTCCCTTGTCCTTAACCAGCGGAAACGGCGGCGAAGCTCGGAACGCAGAATGTTGGTATTGTCAAAGCCGGAGAACAGGGACTCAATGGTATCCAGGACCACCCGCTTGGCATTGATCGAATCGATCGCGTTTCCCAGGCGGATGAACAGTCCCTCCAGGTCGTACTCCCCGGATTCTTCGATCTCACTGCGCTCGACGCGAACATGATCGATCAGCAGCTTTTTGTGATCGCACAGTGCGGGAATGTCGAAGCCCATGGAGGCGACATTTTGGCCCAACTCCTTTTCTGTCTCCTCAAAAGCCATGAACACGCCGGGTTCGTTGAACTCGCCAGCGCCACGCACCAGGAACAGACCGCCTTCGGTGATCTGATCCAGGCCCGTGATGCCGGTGAGAGATTTGGCAATTCCATTTCTGGGCATGGGGTATCGACCCTCAGCATCAGTCGCGCGTCTTCGAACAATTCTTCCGCGCGTCAGACGCTCCCGACAGCCATCCGGGCGGCTTGGGATTGGGCCTGTATATCAGTCGTGAAATCGTGAAAGCCCACGGGGCGAGTTGTCGCTGTCGGCTAGAGAAGGCGCGGGATCCACATTTCAGTTCACCGTTCCTGTGTTCCTGCTGGGACGGCTTCTCACACCCATCGCATCGCCCAGGAACCTTGCGGCGCAAGCGGTCGCAGTGGTTACGGTCAAAACTCCGGAAATGCCCCAACTGCACCTCCGTCGACCAAGGGCGATATATGCGATCGGTGCGGGCAGCTGTGCGGCGCTGTACGCACGAGAGTTCAGACCTGATCTTGCCCGTCATGGAGGTCGACGGGCGTCCGGGTCTTCATATTGTCGCGTTCACCACGAAAGATGGAGGGCCATCGATCGCAACCCGCGTCCAGCAAGAGCTGGACGCGTCGCTGGAGTTGCAACCGCTGGAAGGACAATTTGAGGTCTTCAGTCAGGTTCTGGACATCTCAGACATCGACCTGGAAAATATCCCGCGAGCCGTACAGAATCTCGCCGATCAGGTTGCGGCGGCAATTGGATTGCCCGCAGAAACAGGAGAACAGCATGAGCGACCACAAGAGCAAACTGTTGGTGATTGAAGATAATCGGGAACACTTAATGGCGTTGGTCATCAAATTAAAGGCCCACGGTTATGAGGTTGTCTCCGCAGGCGATGGCATTACCGCGATCAGTACTGTCAAACGCGAACAACCGGACGCCATCCTGCTCGACCTGGGTTTGCCAGGGGGAGACGGGTTTGTTGTGTTGGAACGGCTGCGGTCCATGGGTCCCACAGTTGCGACGCCGGTGATCGTGGTAACCGCCCGCCCCCCAGAGAATAACAAACGCGAGGCCATGAAACACGGTGTTGCAGCTTTTCTGCAAAAACCGGTGAGGACAGAAGAACTGTTGCTGGCACTGCGCCAGGCGCTGCGACCGTATCAAACGGCAGAGTGCGTCTGATCGGCCAGCGACTGATTGCAAAGTCGTAGTTTGCAAAGTCGTAGTCGGTTAACGCTTCTTCACCGCCATCACATTGTCGTCCGGGTTGCGATCAATCAGCTTGTCCAGCGGATCGATGCCTGCCTTCGCGGGGAGTTTATCGACTGTCACCGTGATGTCGGTGTTCTGCCGATCGATCTTTTGTTTCTCGAGGTAAAGGTACTTTCCATCGCTATCCAACACGCCGATGTCGATCAAGTCATTCACTGGAACCGGCTGTTCCTGGCCGCGTCCATCCGCGCGAAATTTCTTGGCCTCAACCGTCAAGCGGACATCGTATTTGCCATCGGGCCGCCGCACGTAGTCGGCGGAAACGGCACGGTCGTCGTAGAGAGTGATGTTTTGAAACATGTCGGCAAACAAATATTGGTACTCCGGCGGCGTGACTTTCTTGAAGTAGCTTTCTAAGTCGAGAGAGGTCGGGTACGGCGGGCCCTTGAAGGCATAGGCCTTCAGGAAGTCTCGAATCGCCTCATTGACCTTGTCTTCGCCGATATAGTCTTGCAGCGCGTACATTACCATTGCGCCCTTGTTGTAGTGAATGTACCCCTGGCCAGGATCGACGTTATACAGCGCATTCTCTTCGTTGCGCTCCTGGCCGCGGCCGCGCAGATACTGGTCCAGCTCAAAGCGCAGGAAGCGCTGCATCGACTCCGGTCCGAAATGGTGCTTCATTACCATCAGTGCGGTGTACTGCGCCATGGTCTCGTCGATCGACGTAGCGCCCTGGACGTAGGCGGAGATCACCTGGTGCGCCCACCACTGATGCCCGGTTTCATGGGCAGTGACATAGAAGGGCAGGTCCATGGCGTCGGGTTTCTCGCTGACCTTGCTGAGGAAGCCGATCGACTCGGAGAACGGAACAGTGTTGGCGAACGATTCCGCGAAACTTCCGTAGCCGGGAAATTCGATGATGCGAAGCTGATGAAACTGGAAGGGGCTGAAGTTTTCCGTACAGTAGGCGAGCGTCTCCTTCATGCTTTGCATCATGGTGTCGAGGTTGAACTCGTGACCCGGTTGGTAGTAGATCTCCAGGTTCACACCATCCCAGCGATCGCGCCGCACCGCGTAACGGGCTGATTGTATTGAATAGATATCCAGGATGGGCGCGTCCATCTTGTAGTGGAAGTAGCGCCGGCCATTCTCAACCCACTCGTTCTGCAGATAACCAGGTGCGATGGCGATCTGGTCGGCGCTGGTGCTCACGGTGGCGTCGAAGTTAATCCAGTCGGCATCGAAGCTGACGCTGTTGTACTGGCGCGCAGCTACATCATCCAGCTTGGGAAGCCGTCGCACTTTCTCCAGGCCGTGCTTGTGGCGTGTACTGTCATCGGTCAACTCAATCTCGGGCGCATAACCGATGTAAGGGAAATAGCGATCATTTACGAAGCTGCCGTTGTGCACAATGTCGGTGTTCGGCTGCGCATTTACGAATCCCGGATTGTCATATTGCAGCGCGAAATCAAGTTGCATGCGTCCATGCGGCGGCAGCGGCGTAGGAAGCTTGTAGAGATAGAAGCCGAGCGACGGGTCGGCAATCAGTGCGGTTTGGCCGCCGGCAAAGCTGAGTTCGTTAACCAGGATGTGCGGCCGGGGCAGAGGTTGCAGGTCTTGCGGCCAGATAGTGACCGCTACGCGCTCAATGTCGCTCGAGGTCTTGTTCTCCAGCCACATCGTGCCACGCATCGCAACCGAGCGCTGCTGCGGATAGATGTCCATCTGCATAGTGACATCGGTAATGCGAGGCTGCGGCAACGACCAATATTGGCGGTATTTTTTCTCGTACTGCGCCTGGTCCTCGGCGATCTTGAACGTGGTGCGATATGGGTTGAGGACGTGTGTGTTATAGAAGATGTAGCTGCCGGTGCCAAGCATCAGCACGACGCAAATGCTGGCCCCGGCAAGTGACGCGCGCGAAAAGCGCGCCGCGGCAAGGTCCATCCGCACTCGCCAACTGCTTTCCGTGCCTCGCACCCAAAGAAGATTGGTGATGATTGCCAGCAGGACCGCCGCAATCGCCCAGTAAATCCGAAACCAGATGAGCGGTTGAAGGAACGGCCCGTAGCCATTGATATCGGAATAGGTGACAGGTGGCGCTTCTCCGAAGCGATAGAGGTAATTCTGAAATCCTGCAGGAGGCAGCGCGATTGTGGCCACGATGTACAGCACCATCACGAAATGGCCGAGATATTTGTTGTTGACGATGGTCTGCACGAACATCGCCAGCACGCAGAGAACCCACAGCTGGATCAGCCGGTTGAGGAACAGTTCGCGAAGGTACAGGCCGAACTGGAAGTGGTAATAGCCTTGTGCGACCTGCACGACTAGGCCGGCGGCGAGAATCAGCAGCACCACCAGCACCTGCACCAGCATGAGCGCGAACAGCTTGGAGCAAAACAGAACCCAACGTTGCAAGGGCAACGCGTCAATCACTTGATTCAATTGCGCGTCACGCTCCCGCCATACCAATTCGCCCGAGTAGAAGATGATGATTGCCAGGGCAAAAATGGCGAAGCCGGTGCCGGCCATTTGCAGCATCTGGTAGGTGACGGGCCATGTCTTGTTGGCCAGGGGATTGTTAATTCCCGCCGCGCTCAGCATCGAGAAGAGAAAGCCGGCCAACATCAGTACCAGGAAGAAAACGTTTCTGGTGGTTTCCTTGAACTGAATCTGGGTGAGAGACCAGAGATGGCGCAGGGACGCAGCGCTGGAGAACGTGGGATGAGCGATGGGCGGTGAATCTTTGGGTGGAGTCGGCTCCGACGGCTCGACCGCTACGCGGCGCTTGCTGCGCTCGGCGGGATAGGCGAACGCAAACTTCACGTAGGCGACCGCCAGGAAGATGGCTCCCACGCCCAGCCACAGGGCGCGGTTCGCCAGCAGAACGCCTTGCAGAGGGATGAGTTGAGTATTGCGCTGGAATGGCGTCCAGTAGCGGGTGATGCGATCAATCGCGCCGCCCCCAAGTGGATCGGCCAGAGCTCCCGTCAGGCTGACACCCAGCGTTGTCGAGAACTGGGAGACGGTGAAATAGCCGATCAGCACCAGTACGCTGGCCACATATATGGGCAGCATCTTGCGCGAGAGTACGGCCAGGGCGAAGAAGATGGCGGTCAAGAACAGGAGATTCGGGAGAACATTGATGAAGTAGGGCTGAAAATAAGCGGCGACTATCTGCGGGCCGAGCCGGGTCTTGTCAATCGCGGGTATCAGTGTTCCCACCCATGCCCCCACGCCGACGCTGGTGAAGATGAGAACTTGAAGCACGAAGGCCGACAGAAAGCGCCCGCCGAGGTAGTCAAACTTGGTGATAGGAGCGGTATAGAAGAAGACGGCGGAGTTGCTGTCGATATCCTGGTAGGTCGCTTGTCCGGCGATGGCGGCGGTGATGACGATGCCAAAAAAACAAATGGAGGTGATGATCGCGTTCAACGCATAGGGCGAGTTGACCAACACCTTGCCGCCGGTGCCAAACTCGACGCTGCCGCCGGAGAAAGCCCCACCTGAAAGCAGGGTAAACAAGCAGCCCAGCGCGAAGAAGACGACGAAATAGACGTAGGTGGAGATGCGCCGCAGCCGCTGTTGAAAGTCGAAGAGAAAAATGTTGCTCAGCATGGGTCAGCTGGCCATACCTTGGGTGAAGCCACGAATGGCGGCGAAGTAGAGATCTTCAAGATCGGGCACGACGGGCTCAAAGCCCGGTTCGGGCAGTTCGTCCTGCAAGACGTGCAGTAAAGTTCTGCCCGCAAACAGCCGCATCGAGATGACGTGGAAGCGCTGCTGATAATCCACCAGCTCCGTGCGCGCGATCGTTTTCTTCCATACGCGGCCATTCAGCGCATCGACGAGAGTGGAGGGATCACCCGCGGCGTACACGCGTCCCTCATGAATGATGGCCATGTTGCGGCACAGGTCGCTTACATCAGAGACGATGTGCGTCGAAAGAATGACGATGATGTTTTCGCCGATGGCGCTCAGCAGGTTGTGAAAGCGAACTCGTTCCTCGGGATCGAGTCCGGCGGTGGGCTCATCGACGATGATGAGCCGCGGATTACCCAGCAGCGCCTGCGCAATGCCAAAGCGCTGCTTCATGCCTCCCGAATAGCTACCCAGTGGCTTGTTGCGATGGTCCCACAGGTTCGTCTGCCGAAGCAGCGCGTGGACCACGTCGCGCCGCTCCGTGGAGTTCTCGATGCCCTTCAGCGCTGCGAAATGCGACAGCAGACTCTCGGCCGTGACCTTGGGATACAGCCCGAACTCCTGCGGTAAATAGCCAAGGAGTTTGCGGACTTCGTCTTTCTGCCGCAGAACGTCGATGCCGTTAAGGGTCGCGGTGCCGCTGTCGGCCTCTTGCAGCGTGGCCAGCGTGCGCATGAGGGTGGACTTGCCGGCCCCGTTGGGACCCAGCAGTCCAAACATGCCTTGAGGAATAGACAACGAAACGCCCTGCAACGCCTGCGTTCCGTTGGGATAGCGCTTGGAGAGATTATCGATTTTTAGCTGCATGAGGCTGCCTGTTACTTTCGAATACGAAACTATAGATAGACTGGTTCCCCTCAAATTGGGTAGCTCAAAATGCTGCGATTCCGCGGACGGTAAATTGGAGAGCTGATCCACAAGAGGCCGTTTCTTGCGGGAGAATTCAGCTATTTTTGCTTGCGCTCTTCAGCCTCTGCCAACCAGCCACGCCGAAGATGCTCCGCCGGGACGCTGGAGAGGTAAGGCTTGATGTCCAGGATGGGCGTTCCATCAAGCATGTCGAGGCCGCGCACGTGCAAGAGAGGACCCTCACGCCCGAGCATTTCCACAACCGTAAGTCCGATGGGGTTTGGTCGCCTGGGAGACCGTGTCGCGAAGACTCCGTGGGGCCGGTTATCGCTGGGCGGTGTACCCAGTAATTCAAATCCTTTGGCGCGGTCGAACTCCCAGATAACGAAGAGATGAGAAAATCCCTCGATGTCTGTAAGACCGGGCTCAAATTCTGGCAGAACCTTCAGAACGCCAGCGGCCTCATGTTTTGTGCCCAGGCCTTTGGGAATCTCCTCTGCGGTTTTGTAGGGACTGCTTACAAATCCAATCGGCGGCAGGATCGACATTAGAACTGAACCTCGATCGTTATGTTAAGGAACTGCGGACCGGCTGAGCCACGCATCGGACTACTCGCAGTTCGCCTGCTCGCTTCTATTTCGACGGCGCGAGGATAGCATCGAGGCGATCGGGCGTTGTCTCGACTCTTTCCAGATGCGGGTAACGCAGTCCGCCGTGGTAGTCGATATTAACCGTTACAAACTCGTCGCCACGCTTCAGCAAAAGCTTGATCGGGTCCTTGCTCTTCTCTGCAGAGAGGATCGCTCCGCGCAGGTCCGCAATGCTGAACTTCTGGTCATTGACGGCTTGCAGCTCCATATCCGGCGTGATGCCTGCCTTGAAGGCCAGGCTGTTCCACCACACGCCTTGAAGGCTACCGTCTCCCTTTACCGAGAGCCCCAGTGAGGTTGCAAAGGGGGTAGCGCGCGAGCTGTCTGGGTGCTTCATCCAGTCGGGCTCAGTGTCGTTGTAGATGAGGCGATAACCGCCCTGGGTGAATCCGTCCTCCGGAGTCTGCGCAGCCAGATCGTAAACCCGCGTGCGCAGGAACCCGGCCCAATCGTACGGTTGCACCGTATTCAACGCCGCAACAACATCGTCTAAGGTATACGTCTTGGTGATGTAGCTGCCGTTATCCATCCCGAAGAAGAGCTTTGCGAAATCGTCGAGAGACTTCTTTCCGTCGCTGAGCTCGCGGATTTTCGTGTCAGCATCGAGCCAGATGAGGTCCGATTCCGGGTAGTAGTCGTAGGAGCGTTGCCAGCTTGGCCACGACTCCGGCGCAGCGAAGTGAGCCGAAATGATGGGCTGGTTTGTCGTATCCACGAGAGGGCGCCACGTGCGTCCGGGGCTGATTTCAAAGTTGGCGGCAATCTGCGCGAATGTGTCGCGCGCCTGCTCGGATGTATGCAATCCGGAACGGGCCGTCAAGACGTTGCCGTAGTAGTCTGTCAGGCCCTCATAAACCCAAAGCAGGTCGTTCTGCATCGGAACGTTGAAGTTGGGTGTCCACAGATCAGCCGGCCGGCGGAACTTGCCGTTCCACGAATGCACGTATTCGTGGCCCAAAAGAGCGCGACCTCCAACCCCCGCAGCCCAGTCGGTAAAGTAGTTGGCGCGGGTACCGTCCTCACTGGACCGATGATGTTCCAGGCCTTTGCCGCCAACCGTATCGCTGAGCGAGAAAAGGAAATCATAGTGGTCGTAATGATGGGAATTGAAAAGCTTGTGCGCTTCCACCACCAGGTCCTTGTGGTATTGCAGCTCTTCGGGAGTGATCTCCAGTTGATCGGGCTTATCGGCGAAGACATCAAGGAAGACCTGGTTGTCCGCGCCAGTGGACAGGTCCACGCGCTTGTAGTTGACGCCGGCGTAGAGCGGCGAGTCAACAAGGGTGTTCAGCGTAGTGTCTTTGAACTGGACCAGGTTTCCATCCTGCGATTTCACTTCCAACGCGGTGGCGAATTTCCAGCCCTCGGGTAAGCGGACCCCCGGAGCAAATTCGATGCGGCGCGCGAAGTGTCCCGCCGGATACAGCAGTACGCTGTTCCAGGTGAGGTCTGCGAACTTCGACGAGATGCGTCCCTGTTGCGGCTTCAGGGGAGCCAGATACTGAAAATTCACTTCCAGCGTCGTCGCGCCCTCCGGAACGTCGATGTGGAAGGCGTGCATGTTGACGCGGTCGCGGACCCAATCGACCGGTTTGCCATTCGCCGTTACCACAAGCCCGGCCATGTTCACTATCGCGTTCGACGGGGAGTGCGTCCCCGGAAGCCACTCAGGATAGAGCAGCGTAATAGTGCCTGGTTTTACAGGAATGGTCTCGTGCACGTTCAACACACGATCTGCGATGTTCGTAAGATCGACGGTTAGGGAAATCGTGCCGGGATAAGGCGTGTCTGCCGGTGCCATCACAGGCGGAGGCAGCGGTGCAGGTTGCGGCCCAGGTGAATCTTGCGCAGGTGCTGCAACGGCTAAAGCAATAAAACAGATGGCAAATAAGGCGAGGAAAAGTGCCGCGTTGCCGCGACGACAGAACAACGAGTGTGACACGCAGATTCTCCGAAAGTGCAGCCTATACCGCGTACCAAGCCACGGCAAATTTTCAGGATACCTCATGTTCGGGAAAGATGCAGGCGAGAATCCATCCTCAGCCATGCGCTGCTATCACGCAGTCAATCGAGTGCGGAAACGAAAAGTGCCGTCAAACGCATCCCGATAGTTTGGACCGACTGGCACTTCGATTCCATTACTCAGCCTCACGAAAGTAGCAGAGCCTTCTTTCGTCACCACGTCCTGTACATGCGTGAGGTTAACGATGAAGGAGCGGTGGGCCCTGGCAAAGCGCGAGGGATCAAGTCGGGCCAGGATCCCGTTCATGGTCTCCCTGATCTCATAGGTCTTGCTGTTCGTGTGAACACGGATATAGTTGCCGTCCGCGGCCACGAACAACACATCCTCTATCTCGATCTCCAGTATCTGATCTTGATCCTCAACCCTGAACTTGGAAAGGTGCTGGCCGCCGTCAGTTGCGCACTCCATATATCTCTGGAACAGCGTTGACAGTTCGGCGGCCTTTCGTCTGTAAATCTCATACCGCACTCGGTCGAGCATTCTGCAAATGTGCTGTAACTCTGCCGGAACCGCAATCGAGTCGTACATTCCGCCACACAGGCCTATTCCGTCATCCTTGGTTCGCAGCCCGACCACCACGGGAAACTCTAATCCGGACAAATTTCCCAGAAAATGTGGAGGAAGATGCTTCGTGCTCGCGATCAGTAGCTCGGGAACGAAGCGATCCAACAAAACTTCACAGGCCGCCCATTCCCGGCAGTTTCCCGCCAAAACAAATCCGCGATCCTGATCGATTGCGGCAACCACTGTGGCACAAGTCTGCGCGTCCTGATCGAGCAACAGGACCCGCATCCCTCGGCCTGTGAGGATACCTGCTTCAACCGCCGCCAATCCCTGTGGCCCTATCATCGCAACCTCCCGCGATGCACGCGTTTCTGCGATTGGGACGTTAGACGGCTAAATCAGAACTTCGATTCCAGGATTGGGTCGAGCGCACGACATTTCAAAACGGGTACCCTTATCTTTGGGACGTTTGCCTAGCCGCAAGCGATCTCGGAAGTGAGACATCCGATCCTGAAACCTGATGGGACAGTCGTGCCACCCCTGCGAACGTAATCAGGCGTTTTGCGCGAAGGATCGACCGTCAATTCTTTCCTTCGGCCATTTGCAGGTCCAGGGCGGAGCGTTCGCCGTTGATGACTACCGTTCCGGAATCGAGCAATTGCTGGCCGGTGCAGAGCGCCGCTGCTGTAAGTGTTGCGCGCTGGGGTCAGCCAATTCCATGGGCGTAATCACTTGCGCGCGCATAGGAGGTATCGCTTTGAGCACCAGAGTTAGAATGGCAGCGCATCTGACAAGCATCTTCTTAGGAATAACCATAGCTGCTCATTTCGAGAGTGCGAAATCCGCCTTGCCTGTGCCGGCGACATCTACAGACTTGGTCTGTGGCTTCATCCCTTCATGCCAGGCAACCACGTTGTATTTGCCATCGGGAACATTCTCGATTTTGTAGCTCCCGCTGGCATCGGTCTCGGCGAAGTATGGCGTCGGGCTAACGACGATGTAGCCTGCCATCTCCGGATGTACATTACACAGCAACGACACCACCCCGGGGTTGTCGAACTTGAAGGGACGCTTATCGCCCTTCGGCCAGGTGCCGAGGTTATGGCCGAGCTTCTTGTTGCCGCTGATCGACGGCCAGAAGACATTGTGCTGGACTGAGTCATCGTTCTGAAATCGACGGTCGTTCCTACTTGAATGACCATGATGTGCGGGTTAAACATCAAGCCCTTTTGGTTGATGACCGGCTGCTGCGAGGGTGCCGGGAAGGTTTTGCCCTGGATGGTGTCCACATAAACGACAGACTTTCCCGGTCGAGACTTTGCCTTCTATGGTGCCCGCGGCAGCGGTGGCTGCGACGGTCGTGACCAATAGAACGGTTACTAGAAAACTGCGCATCATGAATATTCCTTTCGTTGGTGGTGCTAGTTTCAGGTGAAGCCGTTAGTACACGAATTCCAAACCAGCTACGGCTGTATTGGTGTGGAACGGATTTAGCGCGACCGGCAAACCGGTCAGCGGATTCGTAGCAATCACGACGGATTGCGAAGGGCGGAACTGATACTCAAATGAGGCCTTGATGTTGGCGTGAAGCAGGAACTGCACGCCGGGCGTAATCCGATTGCGTGTCGAACTGAAGGGGCCGTTGAAAGGCGCACCGGTGAAGGACGGGTTAGATGCCAGTCCATTGATGCGATCGGAGGTCGAGTTAACTCCATCGTAGCGGATCATCACGTACATCCACGGATAGGCCAGCCATTCTGCGTCGACGAAACCGCCGCTGAAGGTTGCAGGCGTGCTGTGAATGAAGCCCACCGGGACGGCGGTGCTCAGGTTCTGCAGAGGAATCAGTTGGCCGCTGGCGTCGATGGGTAGAAGATTATAGTCGTGCCCGTACATGTACAGGGCATTGAACTGCAGACAGCAGCGATAGTTGAAGGTCATGTTGCCGCCGACACGGTAGAAGGGCTCGCGCGCGGTGACGACCGCCGATGTGCCGTCGGCGCCTGCGCCCAGCAAGCGCTGCACCGAACGTCCATAGAAGTAGTACGTACCAAGGTTCAGATACGTGTGATCGCGAGGTCCGGTCGGTCCAGCCGCTTGGATGGCACTACGGCTTTCCTTGTCGTGCTCCAGATTGAACCGGTACTGAAAATTGGCGTAGATGTCCTTGAAGTTCGCATCGGAGGCGACGCCCAGGCCACCATTATTGCTTCCGGTTGCTTGAGGCACATACGGACTGCCGGGGTTCGCGTCCTGCCCTACTCCGCTGGTGTTCTGATCGATGAAGGCGATTGAGTACTGATAGCCGCCGGTGTGCAGTCCGCCGCTTAGCTCAATGCCCTTTCCTGCATCCGCCATGGTGAATTGGTTATTGACGAATTGCTGCAGCGGAATGAGCGAGTTCATGGCTCCGATATTGGCTTGCGTGTAGATGTCATAGGGGCTGATCCAAATGCTCCGGGCCTGGGTAAACGGCAGTTCGAGTTCGAACTGGCCGACGCGCAGATTGAGGGAGTGCTGGGGCATCTTCAGCAGGCGGCTGATATTCACGAATTTGAGGTAGGCATCCCCCAGTCCGCCGTTGGCGTTTGCTCCGCTGACACTGATGTCATCATCCACCCAAAATGCCATGTCGCTGCCGAAATTGCCGGCGGTGAAGATGCTGAATAGCCCAGTCTCGAAGTCCGTGGTCGGCACAAACGGGGCTAGGGTCCCGGCCGGGGTTAGCGAGGCGAACCTTCCACTGCTGGTGCCCGTGTACTGGAAGTAGTTGTTCATCCGCAGCCCGATCGGCGGGATTCCGGGTATCGTGCCCGGCCAGATGGCCTTAGGCCAGAGTTCCGCGTTGGCCGGAGCTCCCAGCATGACCGGCGGGATCTTGATCATCGACTCGTCGTCTTTGGGGAACTTGAAGCCCGCATCCTTGAAGGCTTTGCCGAAGTCATTCAGCTTGGGAAAGTCAATGTGGCATGTACTGCAACTGGTGCCGTACATTCGCGCGAATGCTGGAATGGCATAGCCATTGCTCGCCACTACAGGCGGAAATGTCATCAGCATCAGAATGAAAAGTGGCTTATGAAACGCCTTGCAGGGTTGGCGTAGCATCCTCGGTTCTCTCCTTATGTTTTGTTTTGACAGCCAGACTGGAGACTTGACTCGCCGCCGACAGCCGATGGAACTCGCGGATAGTGAACCCGAGACCCCCGGCAAGAAGAAGAATGACCAGAGCACCGACCATTGAGAGCAAAACAACTTCTTGCAGATCAGAACTAGTGTCTGGGTGCCCGGTTGGCGATTGGGGCAACACGAATGATCTACTTCCGGCCTTCTGCAGCGGCGGAGTTGTACCTCCGCCCGCCTCCGAACGGTGTTGCGACAGGGCGATCGTCGTATCGTGTAGTAGCTGAGTCCGAAGGAGGATAGAGCGACAGGTACAAATACACATCCTCGGCCTCTTGCTCGCTCAAGTAGTAAAAGACTGGCATTCTGCCGCGGTAGAGCATCGGCTGAGCACCCATCAGGATGGGAGCTCCATGAGTGACTTTCTGGATAAACCCAGGCCGGCTCTTCCGCGTGGTGAGAGTACTCAGTGGTGGGATTGCTCCATCCCAAAGCTGCTGTGGGTTCGGATCAGGTCCGGTAGCGCCGTGGCAGGTGTGACAAGTGGACTTCACAATGTGCTCGCCGACGTGAAGCGGCGACTCTTTAACGGCCACTTGTTCACGCTCTGCTCCCGGCACACCGGCAAGAAGTTTGAGGTACGCAAAGAGTGAGCGAATCTCGGCTTCATTGAGGTGAGGAAACGGCGGCATGTCCTGGCCACCCTGGTGCAGACGCAGCAACAATGCAGTGTTGGACTGTTGCGCAAGCTTCACGGCTTCGGCCCGGCTAATGTCCATGCCGGACTGCTTCATGCGCTCCATCACAAGCGCCACGGAGGTTGCCCGCACCGGGTTGATGACGGAGTTGATTTCTGGTGGCGCTCCCTGACCTGACTCGCCGTGACAGCCCTGGCAATTCAGCCGATAGAGGTCGGAACCATGCAAAGTTACGGTTTGCGGCGGGAGGCCAGACGATGACAGAGGTTGCCACTGCGGATCTGTCTCGCCCGGCGCCGCCGCAGGGGGACCCAAGTGCCCGGTCTTGCCCATGCTGGTTTCGTTGAACGACCGATTAAGATGTGCGAGCCAGCTTTCGCCGGAGACGGCCGTCACGGAAACTTCTCTGCTTCCGCTGATTGTTTGTGACGGTGTGTCCTGACGATTCACCTGCGCGTAGACGGAGTGCCCTGCCAGCAACATCAAGGTGGCAATCGCAAAGGTCTTTGAATTCTGAAGAAACTGCATGTCTCCACCGGCCTGCTTCGTGCTTGATCTGAAGCAATCCTATGGAGACGCAGCGACGCTGTTGTCAGGAGGTTGTCAGCTTGCTGTGAAAGGTTAGGCACACTGTGAGCAGCTTGTCTCCGGGCTAAACCTAATAGCTGGGTATAAACAAGAGCGGGCTGTGCCCGAGCTTAGCCTGAAGAACAAAGCAATCTATGATGCGATGATGGCCCAGCGAAACAGCCGAAGCGCGGACTTGGAAAGGCCGTGTGTCAAGGATATGTCCGCGTCTGGGAACGGACTGAACAAGTTAGGGGATTGTCCTAAAGTCGCGTTGATCCGACGTTTTCGCACCTGTGCCCTCGCTCCCAGGTCTCGAGAGAGCCATCGTGCGCGGAAACGAGTTTGGACGATCCGCATCTCTTGCACGTGGATTGAATAAGCACGTGGTCTGTCGTGTGCACCGGTGTATGGGTGAATGGGTGTGCGTTTTCAAGGGGGGCATCTGGCATTGGTGGGCGCCTCGTCCGTGGCAGAATGACATTATGTTACGTATGACCGATCAGCGTCAAATCGGCACTGGGCGGGCGTTTCGGGGGATACCCCGGACGACGAAAAGCTCGACGTTCTCCCCCTGGGTCAAAAAGCTGGAACGGATGGGAGAGTCGAAAGTGACGCCGACTGGATCCTTGGAACGCGCTCGCCCGAAAACTTAGGATGCTGATCAGGCCTCGTGTGCTGCTTGCCTGGAGATGGCCCAGAGGTGCGGATTTCTTATTTCACCAGCGACGCGTTTGCCTGATCCACGTCATTCCTGGTTCGAGGGACTATGACCGACTTGGCGCTGGGTAAATAAGGGCGGCGCATCCCAGGTGGTGGTGCGGGTTGAAAGGTTTGCGGGTCTTTGTCAGCCCCGGGTGGTGGGATATCCCTTATATACCCAGTCAACGCCCAGGTTGTTGGGGATGTAGAGTACCTTGACCTTGGTGAAACCCGCTTTGTACAGCGCATAGTAGGCGGCGCGCACATTGGGACAATGATCCCAGGGGCAACATCCGCAATAAAGAACAATGAACTTGACTATGTGGAAGCGACTTCACCCGTTTGAGCAGAGCGTCCATTGCTTGTGAGTCCGAGGTGGGGCCGATGAACTCAGCACCCGGAATGTGTGCCTGCGCATATAGAAGATAGGGGCCCACGTTGAGGATTAGCGGTTTCGCGCTCTTGGCTGACTGCAGAACGTTCGCCAAGTCCTGGGGATTGATAAGTTGGGAACTGCCTGGCAGCAACTGGGCGGCGGATTCAGCGTCCATGGCCGGCGCTCCGGCGTGTTGGCCGGCTTGCGTATTCGCCGATACGGGATTAAAAGAGATGACGGCTAAAATTCCGAAACCGGCAACCAAGAAGACGTACCTGGCTAACTTTTTCATAAGAGTCTTTGGCTTCTGCCCTCCTCAATTTCTCTTCAATAACGCAGTAAGGCTGCGGCGAACCGGCGGACGATCGATCATGGTGAGGCCAGCGGCGGATGCAGCTTGCAATTCAGCGTCGAAGTCGGCGGCCTTGACATGCCCGGCAGGTTCGGCCAGCAGCAATGTGGCGCCTGCCTTGGAGGCCCGTGTGACTTCGACGAAGAAACGACTGACGTCGGGGAACTCGTGCACTACCGCAAAGGCGAGAGTGAAGTCGATGGAGCCTTGCAGATCCGTTATGCCCATGGATTCAGCTGAGGCAACGCGTGCATCCACGCGAGCGAGAAGGCCAGCCTTGGCGGCTCGGCGTTGCAAACGGTCGATCATCTTAGGCTGAACGTCAACCGCGATCACGCGTCCCGAAGGTCCCACGAGACGGGCGAGCTCCAGTGTGAAATAGCCCATGCCCGGTCCCGGCTCCAGCACGGTCATGCCTTCGTGAACGTTGGGAGCGAGGATAGGGCCAGGGTTTTCCCAAAATCGTCGCAGCGGACAAGTAAGCCAATACCCCAGCCACCAGGGACAAACGCGATGGGTCATTTAGTCCTCGCGGAGGGTGATCGTGCATCGGTCATTGTCCGCTAGACTTTTTCGCAGAGCTAGCGGCATGCACGGATGAACTTGGCCCGTCGTCGAGGTTGCACCGGGACCCGGTGCTGCCTTGGCTCCGTCAGGTAGGGACGCCGAGCTTGGGCAGAAGCCACTGCGTCAGCACCACATAGATAACAACAAATGCGACGATCGGAATCCAGGCTGGCATGTTTCTATTACACTCCTCTCGCCGGTTTTAATCCAAGCTTCGCCAGCATCCACATCCCCGGACACCAGTTGGTGAATGCCGACTGCAGCAGGTTCAGCCCTACGAATGCCGTGAACAGATACCAGTAGGAATTGACCCAATATCCGAGCGCGAGCGAGAGCAGAACGAACAATCCCGCCATCAGTCGCAGACCACGTTCGATTGTCATACGTGTACCTCCTGAGAGAGTGCCGGAGCCGAGCTGTTGCCCAACGCCGGCCGCTTATGTTTTTCCACCATGTAATAGAGGACTGGCACGGCCATCCGCGAAAGCACGGTGGACGCCACCTCGCCCGCCATCAGAGAAATCGCCAGACCCTGGAAGATCGGATCGAACAGAATGACGCTGGCGCCCACAACCACCGCTGCGGCGGTCAGCAGCATAGGACGGAAGCGCACTGCACCGGCATCGACCACGGCATGTTCGAGGCTCATGCCCTGATTACGGCGAAGCTCGATGAAATCGACCAGGATGATCGAGTTGCGCACGATGATGCCGGCGCCCGCGATGAAACCAATCATCGAGGTTGCCGTGAAGAACGCGCCCATCAATGCGTGCGCCGGTAGAATGCCGACCAGAGTGAGTGGGATGGGCGCCATGATGACCAGCGGCACAATGAAGGAGCGGAACCAGCCTACGACGAGCACGTAAATCAGCACTAGCACCGCGGCGAAGGCCAAGCCCAGGTCACGGAAGACCTCGACCGTGATGTGCCACTCGCCGTCCCATTTCATTGACAGCCGGTCGGTCTCCGTCGGCATGGCGATGTTGTACTGCTGGATACGATAGCCCCCAGCAGTCTTGAGCTGGTCAATGGCTTTGCCCATCTTCTGAATGGCATAGACCGGGCTTTCCTCTTCGCCGGCGACATCGCCGAGAACATAAACCACGGGATGCAGGTTCTTGGCGTAGAGAGTGGTGTCGATGGTTTTCTTTTCGAGATTGGTCAGTTCGCCGATAGAGACTTGTCCGCCACCGGCGCTGGGCAGGCGCAACGACTGCAGCGAGGCGATGCTGGAACGATCGGCGCGGCCCAGTTGGACGCGGATCGGAATGTCCTCGCGCGATTCGGGAGCGTGCAGCAGGCCGGCGGTCGCGCCATCGAGGCCGACCTGCAAGGTACGGGTCACATCGGCTGCAGAGACGCCGTGGAGCGCCGCTTTGTCCAGATCGACTTTCAGGTCGTACTTCACTTGCGGATCTTCGATGTACCAATCGACGTCAACCACGCCGGGTGTGGTCTCGAAGATATGCTTGATCTGCTTGGCCAGCTCTACCTGCTGCTGGTAATCGGGGCCATAGATCTCGGCGACCAGTGTTTCCAGGACGGGCGGACCGGGCGGGACTTCGGCGACCTTTATACGCGCGCCATAACGATTGCCGATCTCAACCAAGCCAGGACGAAGACGCTTGGCGATGTCGTGGCTCTGGACGCTGCGCTGATGGCGATTCAGCAGGTTGACTTGAATGTCGGCTTGATTCGAACCATGGCGCAAAAAGTAATGGCGCACCAGCCCGTTGAAGTTGTAAGGGCCGGAGGTGCCGGAGTAGATCTGATAATTCTGCACTTCGGGCTGCTTGCCGAGATACTGACCCAACTCTTGCGCCACGCGCGTGGTTTGTTCGAGCGTGGTTCCGTTCGGCATGTCGATCATGACCTGGAATTCGCTCTTGTTGTCAAAGGGCAGCATCTTCACTTTGACCAGCTTGAACGCCACCAGCGAGCAGGCGAGCAACAGCATCACGACCACGCTGCCGAAAAAAAGCCAGCGGCGGCGTGGGTTCTCGATCAACGGATTCATGATGCGGCGGTAGAAGCGTGTGGTCCAGCCTTCGGTTTCATGTTTGTATCCGCTGCCGGAGGCGTAGTGGCGAAGCAGACGCAGCGCCGCCCACGGCGAGACCACGAAGGCCACGATCAGCGAAAACAACATGGCCGCGGAGGCCCCGACGGGTATGGGGCGCATGTATGGCCCCATTAGGCCGCGTACGAAGGCCATGGGAAGAATGGCGGCGATCACCGCGAAAGTGGCCAGGATGGTGGGGTTGCCGACTTCGTCCACCGCCTCGACGGCGACATCGGATAGGGACCGGCCCTGACTTTGCGGCAGACGGAAATGGCGCACCACGTTCTCCACCACGACAATCGCATCGTCAACCAGAATTCCGATGGAGAAGATGAGGGCGAAGAGGGTAACGCGGTTCAGGGTGTAGCCGAAGATGTAGAAGATGAACAGGGTGAGCGCGAAGGTGACGGGAATTGCGATCAAGACCACGCCCGATTCGCGCCAGCCCAGCGCCAGCGCGATCAGGAGCGTTACCGATAGCGTCGCCAGCAGCAGGTGCTTGAGCAATTCGTCAGATTTGTCTTTGGCGGTTTCGCCATAGTTGCGGGTGACGGTGACATTCAGGTCTGAGGGCAGAAGGTATCCACGTAAATCGGCGATTTTCTTTTCCGCTGCTTCGCTGATGACCGTGGCGTTGGTGCCTTTGCGCTTGGCGAGGGTGATGGTGACGGCCGGGAAGTCGCCGCGCAGGGCGGTGCTGGGAGCACCGGCAGCATTGGCGAACAGTACGTAATCTTCGGGCTCGGCAGGACCATCGACGATCTCCGTGGCTACGTCGCGCAAATACACCGGCTTGCCCTGGACGACGCCAACCACGACCTGCTTCAAGTCTTCGGCGCGACCGAGGAAGCGTCCGGCTTCAACTTGGAACTCCTGGTTGTCCTGAGCGAAGCTGCCGGAAATGCTGCGGGCATTGGCTTGTTCGAGCTGGGAGGCGACCGCGCCGGCGGTCATCCCATAAGCGGCCAGCCGTTGCGAGTCGAGCACCACCCGCACCTGGCGGGGAAGTCCGCCGATGATCTTCGTCTCCGAGACGTCGGGGACCTGCTTGAGCTGCTCCTCCAGTTCACCGGCGATCTGGCGAAGCTGATAACTGTCGTAATGCTCACCCCACAGCGTGAGCGCCATGATGGGGACGTCGTCGATGGAACGAACTTTGATCAGCGGCTGGGAGACGCCCTGCGGAATGCGATCGAGGTTGGAGTACAGCTTGTTATAGGTTTTGACGATCGCGTCTTCTTCTTTGGTGCCCACGTAGAAGCGCACCACCAGCATGCTCATGCCCGGTTGGCTGATGGAGTACACGTATTCGACGCCCGGGAACTTCGCGCAACAGCCGCTCCATGGGAATGGTGGCGCGCTGTTGCACCTCCGCGGGGGTGGCGCCGGGCATGCGCACGAAGACGTCGAGCATGGGCACGACGATCTGCGGCTCCTCTTCGCGCGGCGTCATGAGGATGGCGAAGGCGCCGGCCAGCAGCGCGCCGGCGATGAACAGTGGCGTCAGCTTGGAGTTGATGAAAGCGTGCGCCACCGAGCCGGCGAGACGGAGCGGAGTTTTTGGCTCAGCCGCCATGGTTACTGCGCTCCCATTCGTTTGCCGCTGAGTTCGTTTCCGGCCGTATCCGCTACTACACGTTCACCGCCGTCGAGTCCGGAGAGCACCTCAACATCCTTGGCGGAAGGTTTGCCCAGAGTGATGTAGCGGAGGCTGGCAATCTGGTCTTTATCGATTACGTACACCGCGTCCAATTGGCCGCGATGCACGAGCGCACTTTGCGGGACGAGAATGGATTGCCGTTCGCCGTGGAGAAATTGTGCCCGTCCGAAGAGACCAGAACGTACCAGCGGATTTGCAGGCAACTCGATTTTGACGGTGAAGCTGCGACTCGACGGATCGGCGGCGGGAACGATCTGCACGACCTTGCCGGAGATTGGCTGATCGCCAAGTGCGTCGATCACGACGGGGACGGCTGCGCCTAGGTGAACCGCGCCTATCTGGCCCTCGTCGACCTGAACTTCGAGGCGGAAGTGACTGGGATCTTCGACGGTCAGCAGGGGAACGCCGGGAGCGGCCATGGCGCCTGCGTCAACGAACTTTGCGGTCACCAGCCCATCGAAAGGAGCGCGAATGCTGGTGAACCCGACGGCGGTGCCGGCCTGGGAGACTGCTGCGTCAGCTTGTGCGCGGCCGGCATAAGCAGCGTCGCGACGCGCTTTCGCCGCCGCCAGCTTGGTCTTCACCTCGTCGAACTCCTGCGGACTGACGGATTTTTTGTCGTAAAGCATTTGATAGCGCCGCATGGTGGACTCGGCAAGCGAGTAGTCGGCGTCGGCAGCGGCGATGGCCTGTTCGGAGGCCTGCAGTCCCGCAGTAGCGCTTTGATAGGCGGCATGAGGCTGGGCGGCGTCGATGGTGACCAGGACTTCACCGCGACGAACACGGTCGCCTTCGTGCACATTGACGCGGGTGATGGTTCCCATCACCTGGCTGGCAAGCTGGGCGGAGTCGGCTGCGCGCACTGTGCCCGTGGCTTCGATGTAGTCGGGCCTGGTGGTGCGCTGTGCGGTGAAGAGAGCGACACCGGAGACGGTTTGAGGGGAGGACATTGATGGTGGTTTCTCGTTGGAGCAGGCAGTGAGGAAGAGAAGTCCCACGAGAGCAAGAATTGTTGGTCTCCCACCCTTTCGCCAAAAGAGAGCGAAAGGATGAGACGCCCGGCTCTGCTCAGGATGACAAGCCAAAGTAAATCGGGCGCTGGAAGAAGAATGGTTCATTGGGTCACCGCCGGGGAGTTGGGAGTAAGAGTGCCGGCAGCGAGTTCCATTCCGGCGTAACTGCTTTGCATGCGATATACCGCCTGCCAGTATTCGGTCTGGGCACGATGAGCCGCTTCTTCCACCAGCAAAAGATCGCTGACGGTGGTCAAGCCGCCGTCATAGCGGTTCTGGTTGATGCGCAAGCTTTCCTCGGCCTGCTGGATGGCGCCGCGAGCGACTTCGACTTGCTGCCGGGCGGAGTCGTAATCGTAATAAGCCTTACGGACCTGCAGGCGAATCTGGTCGCGAAAAGCGTCGCGCATGGCGGTGGCCTGCTCTTGCGTAGCTTTTTCCATTGCGAGGTGGGCGCGCTTGCTGTCGCCATCGAATAAGTCGAACTGCAGTTCCGCTCCAGCGATCCAGTTATTGCCGCCATTCCATCCGGGAGAAGGGCTGTCGGTCTCCCAGGAGCCGAAGACGTTGAGGCGAGGAGCGAAGGCGCCCTTCGCCATGGAGATACTCTTGGCCTGAGCGCTGCGTTCGGACTCGACACGTTTCAGGTCGGGGCGCTTCACCATCGCCTGCTGCTCCAGATCGGCGACGGTGGTGACGGGAAAGCCGTGCTCGGTAAGGCTCTCCTGCGGGTCGTACATGGTGTCGGGCGGCATGCCGAGCGCCAGCGCTAATTGCGCACGCGCCAGCGCGAGCCCGTTTTCTGCCTGGATGACTTCTTGCTTACGCGAGGCCACGGCCACCTGCGCGGTGAGCAGATCGGAGTCCACCGCCATTCCGCTTTCGACCCGGGCATGGCTGCGATCTTCGGTGGCTTGCGCGGTCTTCAACGTGTCCTGCGCTACAGCGACCTGTTTCTGCGCCAGCAAAACACCGTCGTAGGCCTGCACCGCCAGGAAGACCAGTTCCTGATCGGTGCGGTCAAGTTGCTGCTCTGAGGCTTGCTGCATGTATCGGGCACGGCTGACGCTGTACCAGCTTTGCAGGCCGTCGAAGAGGCTCCATTGTCCGGAGAAGCGGCTGGAGAAGTTGCCGATGGGGGTGGGCGTGTTGAGCCTGTTGAGGGCGAAGTCGGCGGTGGTGAAGCTCTGCTGGCGGAGCTTGGTGCCGAAGACAAAGACGGGATCGTTGCCGCGCACCGCACTCTCAGTGAACATGATTTTAGGGAGGAGCGGCGAGCGGGATTCGCGGACGGCGGCGAGCGAGATTCGGGTGCCCGCCATGGACGCTTTGTGGAGAGGGTTCTTGTCGAGCGCCATGGCGACTGCCTGAGGCAGAGTGAGCGGAGTGACCACAGTAGAGGTGTCGCCGGCTGAAGCCGGCTCGGGATCACAAGGAAGGCCTGGTACGGCGCAGCTGAAGCTGCGCCCCTTCGAAGCGGCTGCTTGGAGGCCGGCCGGAGCCACCGCCTTACGCGACGCGCCTTCGGTCTGGGCGACAGTCGTGTTGATCGCGCTGGCACTCTGCGCGGCCAGTTGACCCTTCGCACCCGGCGCGTTTGCAGTTTGCGCCGCAGAGGGCATCGCCAATGCGGCGATGACTACCGCGGTCATGAAGGCCAGCCATGGCCAGGAACGGTTGGCGGTAATTTGTTCCGGCGAATGCCAAGACCGTCGCAACACTTACGCTCCAACCAGGACGGGCTCGACCACGGGCACAATCTCGAAGCTGGTGTGCAGCGTGGCGCTGAGCTTCACCATGGCGCCTACGGAGCAGTACTTCTCTTCCGACAGGCGGATGGCATCGTCGACGGCTTGGGGAGGAACGCCAATACCGGTCACGATGTGATGGATGCGAACCTGGGTAAAAACTTGCGGTGGGTCAGGCGTCTGGTCAGCCTCCACGTTCACTTCGTATCCCGTTACCTGAAGGCGCTTCTTGCGCAAGATGTTAATGACGTCGAAGGCCGTGCATCCGGCCAGGGCAATGGCAACCAGCTCGATCGGCTTGGCACCGGTATTGCCGGCAGCGTCGTCGAGGAGCAGATGATGTCCGGTCCCGCTGGTGGCTATGAATTGCCTATGAGTGCTTAAGGGTTGAGTCAACGTTACGTTGGCAGAAATCATTTCGTTCTCCCGTGTCGCCGAACCGAGAAACCAGGCTCGACAAGCCCATTACATCGGGCTACAGGAAGAAACGCAGTGACGGGCGAACATGTTACAGAGAAAATTTGGGGTCAGGGTGGGATTCCCAAAACGGGAAATTGCTTGGGGCGGCGAAGAAAAACCCGCCTCAGGCCAAAATCAGGCCTGGAACGAGGAAACTAGTTTCTTTTTCGCCAGTGCAGTTGCCGCCTGCTGATACTTGGCCACTAATCCGCGGCGAAGTTCGTCAGCGCGGTGGGGTTCGCATTGCGGCGCGTAGGAGCGGCATTGCTGCACCGCTTGCTTCAGGCTGGAGAGAAA
This sequence comes from uncultured Acidobacteriaceae bacterium, assembly GCA_963721155.1. Lineage (GTDB taxonomy): Bacteria > Acidobacteriota > Terriglobia > Terriglobales > Acidobacteriaceae > Bog-257. The sequence goes on from CAVRID010000019.1 coordinate 314,084, forward strand.
CGCCTGGCAAGGCTCGCAGTCGTGGATGTGGCGATCCATCTCCTGGCATACGGCGTCGTCAACAATTCCATCCATGTAGTCGGAGAGAGCGGCGAACAGACGGCGGCAGCGCTGGGGGCGTGCCGCTTCGGCAGCGGCATGAATCTCGAAGCCCGCCCGCCCCGGGCGACCGGAGATGCGGGCCAGATGCTGCCGCACGAACAGGCGGGCACGATGTAGCCGGACGCGCACTGTGCCTTCGCGGATTCCCAGGATTTGCGCCACCTCGGAGGTACTTAAATCTTCCATGTCGTGAAGTACCAGTACCATGCGATATTGCGGAGGCACGGCGAGCACGGCCTGCTGGAGCTGTTCGCTGGTTTCGTTATTGAGCGTTGCGGCTTCGGGACTGGGCGCCCGGCTTAACAGATGGCGCAGTTCACGATCATCGGGCATCAGGGCATCGAGCGACAGGTTCTTCGCCGGAGAATTCTTGTAGCCGCGGCGGTTGCTGATACAACGATTACGGGCAACTTTGTACAGCCACACCGCGAGCGCCTGCGAATTCTCAAACTTGGGAAGATGCGGTATCGACTTGAGTAAAACTTCCTGCATGGTGTCTTCGGCATCTTCGGGATGGCCGCAGACTTTCATGCTGAAGGAGTACACCGCATTTTGTAGCAGCGACAGCGCCCGGTCGATCGACTCGGGGCGATTGTCACGGACCAACTGCAGAGCCTGTTCCAACCTGGCGGACACAATTGCAGATTAGCTGATGCCAGGGGCGGAAGTCATCTGGCGGGCATTGTCTTATGCCAACCTTTCAACCTGGACAGCAATTGGGATGCAGATCCCAGGCTTGCTTTAATTGCGACTAAAGGACTCTTGCCGATCCACAATCGAGCTGCCAGCAATACCTGGTTCAACATCCCCACTCTGCCTCTCCCGGCTTTGCGAAGTAGCGCCGCGAGCCTTCTTGTATGTGCGCGTTGGTTTCCAATTCCAGAATCGCAAGGCGAGCCGCCGCCACTAGACGATTGGAGTCACTAGACGGAGTAGGGCCGGCTGGCGCACTCCCCTGGTGGGGATCGGAAGAGAGAGCCTCAGTGTAGTGACGGAACAATCTGGTGAATTGCTGAACGAACAGTTCCTGAGTAGACATATTCTCCTGTTGAGCGCCTTTCCTGCGCTGGTTCATTGGATACTGTCAGGCGTAAAGGGCGAATAAGACGTTCATAAGAAGTTTGTAAAGGCGCGAACTTCAAATAGTCGCTGGATTTCCCTCTAAACGGCGAATGGAAAAGGAGAACCCCAACCTGGCAAGCTGCGTGGCCTGGGTCGATTGTTGCTCCAGACCTGAAGCTTTCGTCCGCTTCAATAATTTCCAATGGCTGAATGATTCGACTCGAAGGGTTTGTAGGGCCATGCCCAGTTTGGCACCTTTACGAAAAACTTATAAACCATTTATCCCACACTTACAGACGAGATGGTCCAATCAAGAAGCTGAAAACAGCCTAAACGTCCGTTCCACAGGAGAGCTTGATGACGACTCTCTTCTTAATAGTCTGCGCAAGTAGTGTTGTGTTCTTCCTGGTGTTTTTCGTGCAGTGCTGGGGCCCGCGAGATGGCCTTTCAAAGCCGGAGCGAAAATCCAGGCTAGGCGTTGCGCGGAGGCTCTCGCAATCGGAAGTGATGGATAGAGACGCGGGACATGGGTCGCTGGCTGACATGGAAAAACAGATGACAGACTTTCTTTCGGCCCGGTTCCGGACCAGGTCAATCATCGGCTCCGCTGCACATCGACGGCGGTGCCGGCTGGGCGAAGTTTCAGCACGTCGAGGACTTACATCGCCGGTCGTGGAGAGTATCTCTCCGATCGTGGCGGGCTGTTCAGCGGAGTTACCGAGGCGCTGAAGGAGTTCACCGGCCTACGACTTCACGTTGGCCAATGGATTTGAAGTGAAGTACGAATATCGGCGCGATTGGTCCAGTCAGCCAATCTTTATAGCCGGCGCACAGAACGTTTACAGCACTCGCCAGGACACGGCCGCCATGGGCGTGATCTGGTGGTTTGGCCGCAAGCAAGGACCGTGGTAACGGTCAGGAGTTGACCCATGCAAGACGTTTTATTCGTCGCGATCACCATTGCTTTCTTCGCGCTGTCGCTGGGCTATGTGCATTTCTGCGACCGCATTAAGTGAGAGGGACCCATGCATACACAATCGGTAGTAATGCTGACAATTTGCGCTTTGGCCATGATTTACCTCTTCTACGCGCTGTTGCGACCGGAGAAATTCTGAGATGACGATCAACGGCTGGCTTCAAATCGCGATCTTCCTCGCCCTGATTCTCCTAGTCACCAAGCCGTTAGGGGTTTTCATGACCCGGGTCTTCACGCGCGAGCGGACTTTCCTGGATCCGGTCATGCGGCCAATTGAGCGCCTGCTCTATCGCCTGACCGGCGTCGACGAGAACCATGAGATGCGCTGGACAGAGTATGCCTTCGCCATGTTGTTGTTCAGCGTGGTCTCCATGCTGCTGCTGTACCTTCTGCAGCGGGTGCAAGCTCATCTGCCGCTCAATCCGCAGAACTTTGCTGGCGTAACTCCAGAGCACCTGGCGTGGAATACGGCCGCGTCTTTCACCACCAACACCAACTGGCAAGCCTATTCGGGCGAGAGCACCATGAGCTACTTCACCCAGATGGCGGGCTTGGCTTACCACAACTTTGTTTCAGCGGCGACCGGCATCGCCCTGGCGATCGCCTTCATTCGAGGTATCGCCCGGCGGCAGATGCAAACCCTCGGCAACTTCTGGGTAGACATGCTGCGCTCTTGCCTGTGGGTGCTGTTGCCCTTCTGCGTGATAGGCGCGCTGGTTATGGTCTCGCAAGGCGTGGTGCAAAACCTGAAACCATACGACACCGTGAAGTTGCTTGAGCCGCAACAGGTGCAACATGTGAATGCCGACGGCAAGCCTGCGGTCGATGCCAACGGAAAGCCGGTAATGGATACGGTTACGACGCAGACCATCGCTCAGGGTCCGGTGGCATCGCAGGAGATCATCAAAGAGTACGGCACGAATGGCGGTGGCTTCTTCAACGCCAATAGCTCTCATCCGTTCGAGAACCCGACCCCGCTGACGAACCTGATCCAACTGTTTTGCATTTTTGCCATCGGCGCGGGACTCACTTACACCCTGGGGCGGATGACCAACTCGCAACGGCACGGCTGGGCGGTCTGGGCCGCCATGGCCATCTTGTTTCTGGCTGGCGTCACCGTCGCTTACTGGGCGGAAGCGCAGGGTAATCCGCTACTGCACGGCGTCAACCAACACGTGACTGCCATGCAGGCCGGCGGCAACATGGAAGGCAAGGAAGTTCGCTTCGGCATTTCGGACTCAGCGCTGTTCGCCACGGTCACCACCGACGCGAGTTGCGGCGCCATCAACAGCTGGCATGACTCCTTCATGCCTTTGGGAGGCATGGTGCCGCTGGTCAACATCATGCTGAGTGAAGTTATCTTTGGCGGCGTAGGCGCCGGCATGTATGGCATTTTGATCTACGTCGTGCTGGCGGTGTTTATCGCCGGCCTCATGGTCGGCCGCACACCGGAATATCTGGGCAAGAAGATCGAGGCCTACGACGTAAAGATGGCCATGCTGGTGGCCCTCGTGTTTCCGCTGGTAATCCTGGTCTTCACGGGTATCTCTTCGGTCCACGGCTTCGGCACCTCCAGCATCAGCAATCCCGGCCCGCACGGCTTTACCCAGATTCTGTATGCCTTCACATCGGGCGCCGCCAATAACGGTTCTGCTTTCGGCGGCCTCACGGCAAATACTCCCTGGTACGACACCACGATCGGGTTCGACATGCTCGTCGGAAGGTTTTTCATGATTATCCCGATGCTCGCCATCGCCGGTAATCTGGCGCAGAAGAAATATGTTCCGCCGTCGCTGGGAACCTTTCCGGTCACAACACCCTTGTTCACGGTGTTGCTGATCGGCGTGATCCTCATCGTGGGCGCACTGACCTTCTTCCCGGCGCTTAGCCTGGGACCGATTCTTGAGCACCTGCTGATGGCAGCGGGTAAGACCTTCTAAGGATTTGCGATGGCAACCACAATGGAACCCAAAATCGTTTCGGAGCCAAAGATGGTACGGGTAGGCCATTCATCTATGAAATCTCGCAAAAAGGCAATCTGGGAGGGAAAGATCGTATGGCGTGCCATCCTGGATTCCTTCGTCAAGCTCGATCCACGCCACATGATGGGGAATCCCGTCATGTTTGTTGTCGAGGTGGGCAGCGTCATCACCACCGTACTGCTGGTTCGCGGCGGCACGGCGTTTCTGTTCAACCTCCAGATCACACTGTGGCTTTGGTTCACCGTGTTATTTGCCAACTTCGCGGAGGCGATGGCCGAAGGACGCGGTAAAGCACAGGCCGACACATTGCGGAAGGCGCGCTCAGAGACCATTGCCAATCGCGAACGTGAGGATGGCCAGATCGAGCAGGTCGCCAGCTCCAAGCTGCGCACGGGCGACGTGGTGGTCGTCTCGGCCAGCGAGCTTGTTCCTTCTGACGGTGAGATCATCGAAGGTGTCGCTTCGGTGGACGAGTCGGCAATCACCGGCGAGTCAGCTCCGGTCATCCGCGAATCGGGCGGCGATCGCTCAGCGGTCACCGGTGGTACGCGCGTGCTGTCGGACCAGATCCGCGTGAAGGTCACCTCGAATCCCGGAGAAACATTTCTCGACCGCATGATCGCGCTGGTTGAAGGTGCGGAGCGGCAGAAGACGCCCAACGAGATCGCGCTCAACATTCTGCTCGCCGGGCTGACCATCATCTTCCTGCTGGCGGTCGTTACCCTGCAGCCGTTCGCCATCTATTCCGGCGCGCCGCAGACGGTTTTCGTACTGGTGTCGCTGCTGGTCTGTCTGATCCCGACGACCATCGGTGGCCTGCTGTCGGCCATCGGCATCGCCGGAATGGATCGCCTGATTCAGCACAACGTGTTGGCGATGTCAGGACGTGCAGTGGAAGCCGCCGGGGATGTTGACACCTTGCTGCTCGACAAGACCGGCACCATCACCCTCGGCAATCGTCAGGCGGCGGAATTCATTCCTGCTCCGGGCGTGACCGAGGCTGAAATGGCGGATGCTGCCCAACTATCTTCATTGGCCGACGAAACCCCGGAAGGCCGGTCGATCGTCGTGCTGGCGAAGGAGCGTTACGGACTGCGGGGAAGGGAACTCAGCTCGCACGAAATGGAATTTGTTCCGTTCACCGCCCAGACCCGCATGTCGGGCGTGAACATGAACGGCAACCAGATTCGCAAGGGCGCGGTGGATGCGATCACGAACTACCTGGCCAGCAATGGAAGCGAGATGCCTCCTGAGGTACAAGCCGCAGTCGAGAAGATTGCCCGCTCCGGCGGCACGCCCCTGGTGGTCGCAGAGCGGGGACGGGCCCTGGGCGTCATTTACCTGAAGGACATCGTGAAAGGAGGAATGCGCGAACGCTTCGATCAACTGCGTGCCATTGGCATCAAGACGGTCATGATCACTGGCGACAATCCGCTGACCGCTGCTGCTATTGCGCGCGAGGCGGGCGTAGATGACTTTCTGGCGCAAGCGACCCCCAAGGACAAGATGGACCTTATCCGGCGCGAGCAAGCTCAGGGCAAACTGGTGGCCATGACCGGCGACGGTACCAACGACGCTCCGGCGCTGGCGCAGGCCGACGTAGGCGTCGCCATGAACACCGGAACCCAGGCCGCTAAAGAAGCCGGCAACATGGTCGATCTGGATTCCAACCCGACCAAGCTCATCGAAGTGGTCGCCATCGGCAAGCAATTGCTGATGACCCGCGGTTCGCTCACCACGTTTTCCATCGCCAACGACGTGGCGAAGTACTTCGCCATCATTCCGGCAATGTTTGCGGGAACGTTTCCGGTGCTGAACGCGCTGAACATCATGCACCTAAAGACACCGCAGTCGGCCATTCTTTCGGCAGTGATCTTCAACGCGGTAATCATCATTGCGCTGATTCCGCTGGCCCTGCGCGGGGTTAAGTATCGCCCCATGAGCGCGGCCACGCTGTTGCGCCGCAACCTGTGGATTTACGGCGCAGGCGGAATCATCGTCCCCTTCATCGGGATCAAGTTGATCGACATGCTTATCACCCGAGTCGGATTGGCATAGAGCTTTTTCACCACGGAGGACACGGAGAACACGGGGGGAAACAAAGAAAGAGATCACTATGCACTCTGTACCGCGGAGCTCAACACAGGCGTTTTCGGGTGTTTGGTGCCGATGCTGCTTGCGAACGTTTAGCCGAACCAAAGTTACAAATTCCGGAAGATAGGAAATCAAAACTCCGTGTGCTCCGTGTCCTCCGTGGTGAAAAAAGACGTTAGTGCAGGAAGGAAATATGAAGCAGAACTTGAAAATTGCAATTCTCATGACCATCGTGACCACCGTGTTGTTGGGAATCATCTATCCGCTGGTCGTGACCGGCTTGGCGCAGGTGATGTTTCACGACAAAGCCAATGGGCAACTTATCTCGCGAGATGGGGTGATAGTTGGTTCGCGAATTATCGGCCAGGGTTTTAGTGGGGCCGCCTATCTTCATTCGCGTCCTTCGGCTGCCGGCAATGGCTATGACGCCACTAATTCCAACGGCTCGCAGTACGGTCCTACCAATCAGAAGCTCATTGACCGTGTGAACGCTGACGTTGCGCGTCTGCACGCGGAAAATCCGTCGCAACCGGTTCCGGTGGACCTGGTGACCACGTCAGCGTCCGGCTTGGACCCTGACATTACTCCGGCGGCAGCCGAGTTTCAGCTGGCCCGCATTGCGCACGAGCGCGGAGCCAGCGAGCAGCAGATTCGCGACATCATCCGGCGGCACACCGAGGGACGGCAGCTTGGTCTTCTGGGAGAGCCTCGGGTAAGCGTGCTGGAGGTGAACCTGGAGCTGGATCGCCAATTCCCTCTGAATAAGCAAGCACGGCTGCCGTGAGCACGGTTTGACGGGTGGTGACATTTGTCGCTATCATAAGCGACAGAATGGTAAATGAACTCAGGGCCGTGGTTCACGAGCTGGGCGGAAAGCGCGCCTTAGGACGCGCCCTATCCAGCGATCGCGATCTCCGTGAAGCCATCCGCGAAGGCTTCCGTCCAGCCGTGGTCGAAGAACTGATGCGGGCTTCGGGGCTGACCCTGAAAGAGCTGGCCGGCGCCCTCGATCTTTCCCCGCGCAGCCTGCAGCGGCGCCGCCAGAGCGGGCGGCTGGCGCGCCACGAATCCGACCGCCTTTATCGGCTGGCACGCATTGTGGCCCTTGCCAACGAATACCTCGGTGATCGCGAGCGTGCCCTGCGCTGGCTCAAGCATCCCAACCGTGCATTGGGCGGCATGGCTCCGGTGTCGGCCATCGACACCGAGTTAGGCGCTCGCCAGGTGGAGAACATCCTGGGCCGCATCGCCTTCGGCGGAATTAGTTGAGCCGAGTTTATCGCGTGTTGCGGAAGGCATTCGCTCGGACGCCGTTTGATGGTGAAGGAGCGTACCGTTACGGAGGACGCTGGTCGAGTTCTGGCATCCGGCTCTGCTACACCTCGGAACATCAGTCGCTTGCCATGTTGGAGTATTTCGTCCATCTCGATAAGGACGATCTCCCTTCTGATCTGGTGTTGGCCATCGCGGAAGTTTCTGACGATCTGAGCCGCGCACAAGTTGGAATCCGAGACCTCCCCTCTAACTGGCGGCACGCCACCGCGCCACCTGAGCTCGCCCGGTTTGGCGATGAATTTGCGCAGCGAGGAGAGCATTGTCTGTTGCTTCTACCTTCCGTGCTGGCTCCGCGCGAGAACAATTGCCTGGTCAATCCCGCGCATCCCGACTACCGAAGGCTCGTGGTGCAGGATGTCGAAGCGCTCAACTATGATCCGCGCATGTTTGCGAGGCACGGCCGTCGCACCGGCAGCCAATCGTAAAATGGCTACGCTTTACCGGTATCTTTCAGGCTGCATTATGGCCATCTAGTGCGACGGGAGCATGCATTGACTGGCGCTGTAAGAATCACTACGAAGAAGAAGCACTTGGCGGACTCGAAGGCAGAATGACGTGCCCGTTTTCACATCGGTAGCAGAGTGCAGCACCGTTGGCTTGCGTTTCTTGTTGTCCCACTAGCTGTCGCGCAGAAGCTTTAAGGTTCTCGTTGCCACAGACAGGACAAGCGTGGACAGGCTCATCGTGCATAATCCCCCCAATTCGGGCGCGCAAGAGAGCCGCTGGAATCGCGGTTGGATGCGTTCCAAAATTCCTTTCATCATACTCCCTTGTGTCTGGCATCAGACACAAGGAGGAAATGAATTATCTAGATGGTCCGCGAGGCCGGGAGTCGCGATCGCGACAACAGCCCGTCTCGGTCGCTCCGAAGCGTACAATTAAAGGTACATCTTCATACGCACCTTCGCTCGCCCTGAAAAGGTAGTTCAGCTGCGCATCCAGATGCCGATTTTCGGCAGAGGAGCCAGCCATGAACCCGCCCGCAAAACGTGTACGTCCCCCCACTAAATACAAAAATCGAATCTTGGCGGCATTGCCAAAAGTCGAAATCGACCGCATAGCGCCGCATCTGACACCGGTTACATTGAAACTGCGAACCGAGCTGCTCGACGGCCACGGAGATTACGCCTATTTCCTGGAAGAGGGAATGGCTTCGGTGGTCTTGACGCTTGCGAATGGGGCTACCGTCGAAGTGGGAGTAGTGGGATTTGATGGGGTCGTGGGGCTTCCAGTGCTGCTAGGGGCGGAGACGATGCCGGGGCGTACGTTCATTCAAGTCGAAGCTTCCGGCTTTCGCCTGCCTGCGAAGCGTTTGAAGGCTGAATTTGAGCGTCCTGGCCAGTTGCGGAACCACCTGCAGAAGTACGTGCTGGCAAACCTGGTCCAGAACGCACAGAACACCGCCTGCAACCGGCTGCACACGATTCATGAGCGCTTGGCCCGATGGCTTCTTACGTGTCACGACCGGGTACGGTCCGAACACATGCCGCTGACGCATGAATTTCTCGGCCAGATGCTGGGTGCTCCCCGAACGACCGTCACATTGGCTGCACGCACGCTGCACCTGGCAGGCCTGATTGAGTATTCGCGCGGTCATATCACCGTCTTGAACCGTCAGGAGCTCGAGAACACCAGCTGTGAGTGCTACCGGGTAGTGCGCGACGAATTTGATCGTTTGGGACTTCTGTAGACGCAGGTGCAACTGCGAGCGGCATGACGTGCTCCTGGGCAAACCCGAAGTTTCGCTGGTTCGGTGATTGGTAAAGGAAACCCGAACAATGAGTTGCTGACAAGCGTCTAGGTCACGTGTTATGGACAGCCCTGCCGAGCCAGCGCGTCAGTAGCGGCCTGATACTCTCGGGATAATTGCAGTCGCAAGCGCTCGGTTTGCTCCGGCTGACGGGAAGGTTCATACGCGCGACAGATGTTGACAACTTCCTCCAGGCTGGACAGGAATGCCAGACACGGTCCGCACTCACTGAGATGCTTATGCATCTGCCGGCAGAAATCGTTTTCAAGAACACCGTCGATGTAGTCCGATAGGCGAGCAAACAGTTCGCGACACTGCTTGGTTTTCCGGTGCACGCCCACGGGCGGGGACGTGACTGCAGGCACCGAACCTCCTGACAGGTGCGGAGCCAATTTCCTGCGTACGTGCAGACGGGCACGATGGAGGCGGACCCGGACCGTACCTTCGCAGAGACCTGTTATTTGCGCAACCTCAGAGTGGTTTAGACCCTCCATGTCGTGCAATACCAGGACGGAACGATATCCAGGTGGCAATTCCTTCACGGCCTGCTCCAGGAGTTCGCGGGTTTCGCTGCTAACCGCCTGCTGTTCTGGGTTGGTCGATTTGGGCAAGGTCAGCAGCGCCAGTTCCTGCACGTCGGGCATCAGCGCGTCCAGCGACAAATCCAGAAAGGGCGCGCTTTGCGGGCGCCGCCGGTGCGCCAGACAAGAGTTTCGCGCGACCTTGTACAGCCACACGGTTAAGGCCTTGGAATTGTCAAATCCATCGAGATGGCGCACTGCCTTGATAAGGACGTCCTGCATGGTATCTTCGGCGTCCTCAGGATGGCCACACGCCTTCATGCTGAAGGCAAAGACGGTATCTTGCAGCAGGGCGAGTGCCTTCTCCAGCGAATCAGGTGATCGCTGACGGTAAGTCTCCAGAGCCCGCTCTATGTCGCCTCTCACCTGAGCAGGATATCCCGCCCAAGATGCGTTTGTAGGTGACGGGCGTCACGTTACCTGCTTACGAAAGGGCCCTCACCGCATCTACCAATTCCTCACTTCGACCTGGGCTGGCGACTCTGCTGGGTCCGCCAGCGGGGCCTCCTTCTCGGCCGATTGGTGATTGAGCTCCTCCTCCCAGGCGGTCTGCTGGCGCTTGATGTCGGCCCACCACTTGAAGTGATGCCGGTAGGCGTACAACTCGTCGACCATGCCGGTAATCATCGAATAGAAGGCAGGACGTTCTTCCGGAAACACCGCTCCCATGTAAACGTGGATCATCAAGCCCGATACCACGATTCCGGCCAGCAGGAAGTGCACCACCATCGCCCACTGCACCATCGCCGTCCCCACGAGATGGAAGCTCATGATCAGGCCAGAAAGCATGATCAGCGGAATGGCCGTGTACACCATAAGAGCGTAGAGTTTTTGCCCCGCGTTGTAAGCTCCCTGGGGCGGTAGAGATGAGGTCGACGGCTTCAGCAAAGCCGTTGCCCGCGCCTTCAGCCAGGCAATGTCGTCGGCATCCAATGCGACTTCTTTGGCCAGCACCTCGGCATGTAGAAAGTGCCGCCAGCCAAAGGTCACATACACTATGCAAACCAGGATCCAGGTAATGCCGACGGCAATATGGAAGCGCAGCAAGTTCGCCGGCGAGCCGAATAATTGCTCCATGAAAGTCAGATACCACTGCGGCGCGAAGCGCAACGATGGGCTGACCACCAGGGCCGCTCCCGTGGTCAGCTCAAGCAGCCATACGCATGCGTTGAACCAATGCAGGAGAACCACTGCGACCTGATGTTTCTTGATCTGCCGCTGCGCCATCTCCCGCGCCTGCTGTGGCGTAAGAGACTGCGGTAGAAACTCGGCGGAAATTGAGGACATCGCTTTCTCCTACTCGTCGAACTGGTGTTCGCCAACTGCCAGTTGCCGGAAGAAGGCAACCGCCTGCCCCAGGAAGGTTGCTCCCACCGCCAGGAAGACCAGCTTTTCAACCGCCGCCCCCCATACCCTGGTGGCTGCCACCGTATGCGGCGCGTGGGGAGCGAAAGTGGCGGCTGCCATTTCGAGATGCTCGTGTCCGCCAAGATAGTAAACATTCGGACCAATCGCCGCCGCATTCGATTCAATACGCTTAGCATCACCGCGATACACAGCGTTGAAGACTCCGCCGGAGGTGTCCTCCAGATCGCCGAAGGTCTTGGCGTTGGTCGGGCAGGTAAGCACGCACGCGGGCAGAATACCTTTGGCCACGCGCGTGGCGCAGAAGTCGCACTTGTCCACCTTGCCGGCTGCGGCATCGACGTAGCGCGCGTCGTACGGGCAGGCGGCAACACAACTACCGCAGCCGATGCATAGCTCGCGGTTTACCCGCACCGTGCCCGAGCTGTCCTGGTACGTGGCTCCTGTGGGACACGCAGGCACGCATGAAGGATGATCGCAGTGATTACATTGCGAGACGTAAAACGTCGACTTGAAATTGGGATACTGTCCTTGCGTTCCCGCGGGCCGCACCCGGGTACGCGCGCCGCCGATGGGCACCGCCCACTCGGACTTGCACGCCACGGTGCAGGACTGGCAGCCTACACAGCGTTCCAGGTCGATCAACATCGCGTATCGGGACATGCTGCCGCTCCTATGCTCTTTCCGCGGGATGAATGCGGACGAAGTTCACGCGCATTCCGGTTCCGCCCATTAAAGGGTCAATGGCGATCCGGGTCATGAGTGCCGTGTCGGAAAAGCCGTGCTGATAGGCCTTCTTCAAACCGGGCGCCTGCGCGCCGAAGCCGTGGACCGTGTAAGCCACGTCGCTGCGCATGGCGGGAGTGGTCCGCAGGGTAATCACCGGACTGCGCACTCCATCCTGGTTCTCCAGACAGACTTTTTGTCCGTCACGCAAACTCATTCGTGCAGCGGCTTCCTGGCTCACCCATATCGGGTTCTCCGCCATCAGGTCATCGAGCCACGCATTATTTTCCGTACGCGAAAACGAATGTACCGGCGCGCGGCCATAGATGAAGCGCAGGTAGCCCGGCTGGCGGATCTTCGACGGGCTCATATTTGGGCAATGGCATCGAAGTGCAGGTCCTGCAGCACCGACGAAAGCAACTCGATCTTTCCGCTTTGCGTGGGAAACAGAGGGCCGTCGTTTTCGCTGCGGTCCTCGATGTAGGGTTTGCCGGCAAACGAAACCGCGCCCAGGGCTTTCAATTCCGTTTCATTGATTCCCAGGGGCGCGACCAGGCGGTGCAGGTGGTCGTCCGGGTCGCTCCCAAGGGAAGTAGTCGGACAAGCCGAGCCGTTTCGCAGTTTCTTTTGCAATCCACCATCCGGGCTTCGATTCATAAAGCGGCGGGATTGCCGGCTGCCGGATGGCAATGAATGGACGCTTGGAAGTCGTGACCACGGCAGGCGGATCGTAGCGCTCCAGATAGGTCGCTTCCGGCAGTACCAGGTCGGCATATCGCGTCTGCTCGACCGGCAGCACATCGACTACGGCCATGAAGTCCAGCTTCCGAATCGCCGCCAAAGTTTTTTGCCGGGTGGGAATGCTCTCAAAGATGTTCTGCCCGTATACCACCCATGCCTTGATGGGGTAAGGATCGTCGCTGAGGGTCGTTTCAATCAATCCTTGGGTAAGTCCGTGCGCTTCTTCGCTGGCCAGGGGATAGAGGCTGCCCACGCGATCGGCGCGTGGCTTCTGAATCTCCGGCATGGGAGGTAAATGGATTTTCCCGGTTGCCAGTTTGGTGGGGAGGAAGATTCCGCCCTTGCGTCCATAGGCGCCAAGCAATGCTGTCAGGATCGCCATCGCCCGCGCCCGCTGCGTGTCGTTACCGTACCAGCTCACGTGGCTGCCGGGATGGATCGCAACCGCCGGCCTGCATGCCCCCATCAGCCGGGCGGTGTCGCGAATCTGGCTGGCGGGAAGGTCGGTGATCGGAGCGGCCCATTCAGGCGTGAAGGATTGCACGTGCTCGTCCAGCTCCTTCAATCCAACCGCATATTGATCGAGATATTCCTCGTCGTAGAGCTTCTCGGTGAGCACGACATTCATCCACGCCAGCAACAACGCGGTATCCGTTCCCGGTTTGATGGGTAGCCAATGACTGGCCTTCGCCGCCGCGGTGGAGAAGCGCGGGTCAACGACAATCAGCTTTGCGCCCTTGGAGAGCCCTTCGGCAAATGCGGTTACTTGCGAGGTAAAGACATTTTCACCAATGTGGCTGCCGATCAGCACCATGCATTGCGACTCCGCCAGATCGACCGGCTCGGGAGAGTTGACCGGCCGCCCGAAGGTAAGTTGATAGCCAATGTCACGCGCTCCCCGGCACTGGGCAAATGCCGGCTCCGCCGAGTTCGGCGTGCCATAGGCTTTCATCAACGTGGCAAAGAATCCCGAATGCACGCCATGAGGAAAAAGCGCCACGCTCTCCGCACCATATTTGTCCTTCAGTTGCTTCAACTGCGCGCCGAGAAAGTCCAACGCCTCATCCCAGCCGACGCGACGAAACTTACCCTCGCCACGCTCACCGGTCCGGATTTGCGGATACTTCAGCCGGTCAGGGTCATACAGCAACGCAGTGCCCGCGTTGCCACGCGCGCATAATTTTCCCTTGGTCAGCGGATGGTTCGGGTTGCCTTGCAGCTTGAGCACCTTGCCTTCGGCCACTTCGGCCATCACCCCGCACCGCCAGAAACACATCTCGCAGTTGGTGGCAATTTGCTGGACGCGGGTGTCGCCTCTCCATCCCGGAGGATGGACATCAGCGCGCGCCGCGCTGGCCGAGGCTCCTACGGCGGCCGTTGCCGCCGAAACCTTCAGGAAGTTGCGGCGCGACATTCGTGGAGTTTCGGCGGCTGGATCGTTTTTTACGTGATTGCTCAATGACGTTTTCTCTCTGTGACGCCGGGCCACTTGTTACCGGGCACGGCGGTGTTCGCTTCGGGCCGAGGTTTCTGCAAGCCGCAGCAGCAACCTATGGCTACCGCTGCGGCCCGCAATCAGGAGATACAGGTCATGCCTTCCTCAGAAGCGCGCCATGAAGCCGTACTCAAATACGTTGGCATTCTGGTACGTTGGGAAAGCCCAAAATCGGGTCAGCGCTGAGCAGTGCCGGCGCGCCCACGTTCCAGCCCGAACCCGACCACTTGTAGTTGTAGCGTTGATATCCTCCCTTGAAGATGAAGTGATCGCTGATGCGATGGGTGAGGTAGGCTTCGTAAACCTGGCCGCGAGTCGCTGTCTTCGGCGCCAGGATGTCGTCCTCAGCCTGGGCGAAGTTGAACCAGTACTTCGAACCCGAATTGAACTCGAAGCCGATCTTCGTCCGTCCATCGTTCTGCGGGAAGTTGTAGCGCGCTCCCACGAAAACCATTTCGCCGTTGTGGTTGACCGGAGTCTGGAAGGGATCCGACAGGAGTCCGCCGAAGGGTGAAGTCTCGCCGTTCGGCCGGGTGCCGTCGAAGTTCATGCTGCCGTAAAGGTTGAAGTTGCCAAGCCGATGTTCCAGGTTTACCCCGTAAAGGTTGATCGAGCCCAGGTTGGTTGAGGGCGTGTACCGCATCATGACCGGGGCATTGATGGTATCGCCGGTAACCGGATTATCCGGCAGAACGATTTGACCGTTGAAGCCGTCGGTGACGTTCCAGGCGTGCGCGATGGTGACTTGTATCAGACTCTTGTCGGTGGAGTAGAGATCAAAGTTTCCGCCCAACAACTGAACGCCCTTGATACGGTCAACTGGAGCCACCAGGTTCTGGCCGTTGCCGTAGCCCTCGGTAAATCCCACACCCCAGCAAGCCCGCAGCGTCATTTTCTCGCCGATGTGATAGCCGAGTGTGGCGCCGTCAAACTGGTAGTCGATGAGAGTGCCCGACGGCGTTCCCCCGCGGGGTTCGTCCGAGGAGTAGTTCAGCGGCGGACCGTCGGTGGAGGGGCGGCGACCCACGGACAGATAGAAGTTGGAGTCCGCAATGTGGTTCCAGGTGAAATAGGCGCGCTCGACGTGGACGATGTCAGACCCCGGGACGCTAACCGTGGTCCCGTCGCTGTAAAGCGTGGTCGGCTGGCCATCGAAGACCTGCACCCCGGTGGAGTCGCCAAACACCTTGTACATGGTCAGTCGCGCCGCCACCGTGACGTTGTCGGAGACCTTGGTGTCGAAGTTCAGGCGCAGACGGTTGGTAAACATCGCATTGTTGTTGGCGGCGTACCCCGGCACATAGGTAGCCGGCATCAGCATCTTCATCAGTTGCTGCTGCATCGGCGCGGGGAATTGCGCCATTGCCGCCTTGAGTTGGGCAAAGGTCAGATTGTTGGTGAAGTACTGATAGTCGCTGTACTTTCTGCCGACGTTGTTGTTGATCTGGGTCACGCTGGTCGGCATCTGCCCCTGATTGGTCTGCATGTAGAACATGGTCTTCACCAGCAGGTTCTGCAGCTGCATGCCGTCAAAGTGACTGGGGATATTCGCGGTGTAGCTGTAGCCCATGAAGCGGAAGTCGCCGCTCCAGTTCAGCCGGTCCAGTGCCGACCGGCGCTCGGTCGCGTTGAGCCGGTTGTTAATGTCCTTCACATCGACGGTTGCGGCCGCCGGAGAACTTTGGTCGGCGAACATATGATTGCCGTCAGCCGCACTCTGACCGTCCCCGTCTTTCTTCTCCTGCGCCGCCAGTCGCTGCTCCAGCGCGGCCACGGTGTTCTTCAGCTGGTTGATTTCCTGGCGGAGCTCCGCCGAATCGTTCGTGTTGGCTGTACTCTGTGCCTGCTGACTCACGCATGGAAGGCCGCTCAGCAGGAACAGCGCCACAGCCGCGAGAATGGTCGATAGCTTATGCATGGCTGCCCCTTATGATTTTTGAACTGCGCTGGTAACCGTCCGGCTTATCCGCAGGTGGCGGGTTGTTCGGAGTCGGCTGCATGATCAATGCAGAAACGCTGAATGGCTTTAAGCTGCGTCGGACTCAACACCTCCAGCAGCTTCTTGCCCGACTTAGGCTCGATTGTGGCCTTATGGGCGGGAATCAGCTTGTTGCTGAAGAATCTGCGCCATTGCTCTTGCGTCAGCGTCATGGGACTGTATTGCCCGTTAGGCGATCCCTTGTCGTGACATACTTTGCAGTTGGAACGGTACAACAGCTTTCCATCCGAGCCCGTGTCCGCATAGCCTATGGCCACAACCACGCAGGCAACCGTGAGTAGAAGTACGATGTATCGCAATAATTTCGAATAGCACATGGGGTTTCCTTTTATCTTGGTACCGTTAGTAATCCGGCGTTGTACCCACACCGGGCACAGCGTCCGATGAACAAATCCATGGGGGAAGATTCTGTTACAGTTTCGCGAGAAATGTTTTTGTAGATTCCTCTTCTGGGAACTGGCTGCGTGTCTGGGAGCGAGAAGTGGTACCCGCCCTGCCGTTCTCCTTTGAACGGGCCGTGTCGCGCTACCGGAACGGTTTTGCACATGTATGACAAGCTCTACTTGGGAGCAGGTGTCCGGCTAGACATATGCAGATGGAGTTCCAGAGATGGGTTGCGCAGATTGGGAATCACTAATGCGAAATCTTCTTCAACGTCCGCGGTGAAATCTTCCTCGTCCGTTGCTTGTCGAAGCGCGCATTGACGGACTGCCGTGGAGCGACCTGCAACGATCGCGGGCGGAATCCGGATACGCGGTCACTCGTGAGGTATTGACGCCGGACGAGTGCGTCGAACTGCGCAACCTGTACAGCGAGGATCAGTTGTAAGTCCAGCCTCGCGGTTGCGACTTCGCGCCCGCTCTGGCGAGAATTGGAAGTCGCCCCGCTAAGGCGATGCCCGGCTTCGGACTTTTTTCAGCCGGCAGCGCATCTCGAGAAAGGTTGTCGCCAGAGTCAGGGTCGGCAAATTTCTCAGTGTCTCTGCTACGTCGTGGGGCAGCGGTAGGTAAACAGGGTTTGCCGTCTCGGCACGATAGTCTTGGGACGATAAAGGAACAATTCGTCCCCGAAAGTATTGGGGTCAGATCTTTACGTCTGTGATGGGAGTACCGGAGGCTGTGACTGTGGAATCCACGCATTCGAGAACCGCGAAAGGGGGGGCACCCGGCGTGTTGTTCAGAAGGAAAAAGCTGCACCGTGTGCCCCAACCAACCTTTTCTTGGTTGAGTGGGCGTCTTGCAGTAAGGATCCACGAGAGAACTGGTGGAGGCGGCGGGAGTTGAACTATTCAACCCGTTGATTCTACGTAAGTTATTGGTTTCAATAGAGGCGAGAAGTGCCAAAAAGGCCAGTTTGCCGGGTCGGCGGTACAAAAACGGTACAAATCTTGGCACGTGAAAAATGCATTTTCTGAGCCTTATTCCTATTCCAAACGCGAACAGCATACCGCGAATTACCCAGCGGCGAGGCGAAAGTCTCGATTGAGCGGAACGGGCCTAAGATCGCCGGGAAATCTTTTGCGGTTGACCACTCGACGACTCGGCCGTATGGAATGATTCGGCGAGGGAGGTTCCTTTCGTGGAGCAAATACAGAGAGGCCCAAATGCCTATTCCCCAACGGCAGTCGCAGCGCTAATAGTCGAAGTGATTGGAAGTTAGTGTTGCGTAACTAACGGCAATATCGCAGCAGGCTTCCGGTACACCTGATTGGGCGTTGATTCAGACTTGGGGACAGACCCACATCTACGAATACGAATAGGGCGTTTCTCGTCAACTTGACCGCGCCCTGCCCAACTTCCGGTTGGCTCGTCATTTGCCCAGGAAGAAAGCGTTTCCGTTAAACGAGGCGAAGTGGCTGGATGGCGGCTTTGCCAATCAGAACATCGTCTGCCGTCTGCGGCACCCCGCCACGCTGGACTTCTTAGAAAAAAACACTTGACGCAAAAGCGTGACAGGCCAAGGGAGCAGTCGGCGTCGTTATCGAATCTAGTAGTCTCCCGTACTTGCTTCGTTGTCCAAGAAGGCTGGCGGAATAAGTTCGTGGTGGTGCAGGACCGGGTGGAGGAAGCGCGGAACGCGAACGGTAATCGTCTTCCGCGTCGGATGCATCGCCATTTTCCTGAGCTCTTCGAGGACGCGGAGTACGGTTTCCTCGGGCAGGTCGCATCTAATCGCAACTAGGAGGGCGACGGTGGCCATATTGGCAGCCGACTCCAGTGAAGGGTCGCGCTGCGTTGAGGTTTCGTCCAATGCGTCCAACTGGGCCATGATGCAGCGCGCGGCCGGACTATTCACAAGCCCACGCTGGGTGATGTAGTCGAGAAATGCGGCCTTATCCGGAATGACAGCACGGAGCAAGTCGGGATCAATCTGGTCGTCATTGCTCTCGGCAATGCGCCTTAGTATGTCATCGGCTTGTTCGTCAATCGGCTGGGGTGAAGGAAAATCGTCTAGTCGGTCCATTGGAAGTTCACCTGAATGCCGGTGACGTTTTGCAATCCTCCCCGACAAAAAAGATAGAATTCGGCCAGCAGCGACCGGTAGCCTTCCAACGGTCGCTTTTCCGTATCGAAGAACTTGATTGAGGTGCTGAGCACGGACAGCGATCCGTTGCGGGAGTTGTCCTTCCACTTGACTTCGGCGCTGAGCGGCAGGTTTTGAAAAAGAAAATCGCGCACAACCTTCTCGCCGCGAGGAAGGTCCATCATCCACACAACGGTATCCCCAAGCTTCTCGACTGCCAACTGCGGCTCGGTGTTCGTGTACTGTGCTTGGGCTATTCTCTCTTCGGCGTGTTCGTCCTTTAGTTCGCCTAGACCGACTTTGGCTTTCGCGCCGGGGAATTCAGCCTCGACTGTGGGCTTAATCTCCACTCCGACGGATCGTTTCAGTGTCTCGCTGTTTGTGTGGCTCACGGTAAGCGGGATAGCGTCGGTATACTGCAAGATTGACGCACCGTCGGCGCGTAATTCGATTTCCGCGCCGGTGGTCGCCGCATACCATAGCCCACGAGACAACGGGCGCTTGAAATGAACGGCGTGGAACACAACGTCAAGCTTCAAGACTTGGGATGCTCTATCGGTTGTCGATTCCGCAGTAAGGTCGAACAGTACGGGCGTGCGCTGTTTCTCTTGAGTGGGCATAGTGCCCACCACTTTACCCTCTGGCGTTATGCTTAACATAGCAGCTCCGTTAGCGCAGCGCGTGGAATGGTCACCAGTATACACCTTGGGTCAAGGGGCGGAGACGAGTAGTCAGCCTAAAAAGGCTTGAAAATGAGACAGTTGCCGGCGAATTTGATGCTTCTTAGCGGAACTTCGGGCTAAAACTATCGTTCGCTGCCACTTGGACGGAAAGTCGGCGACTCGTCGACGTGCCTCACCCACTACAGAGCCCTGAGAAACCCGCTTGTCGGAATCGCCCAGATATGAACTTCGCAAACGAGACTCAAGACGCGGCATAATAGCCCTTGAGGGCTGGATCTGGTGCTAGGGACCGAGGAGTTCCTCGTGCTCATTTCCCAGCGAGACTTGTACCGCGTTTTGTAGGTCAGCCGCGACTTTCATCACTGAGTGCAAGTCCTGATCGGAGACTGCACCCGCAACGTCGTAAGTGGACCGGTTCCTCTTGTTGCTTAGGACCTTCAGTTTCTGGATGAACGCTCGACCGTTTGGAAGTGTAAATTCGAGAGATTCGATCGTCTTGACATGATGTCCTGCTTGGGTAGACGTACGAAAGCCGGCGGCCCGAAGTGCGGCTGTTGCAGCCGCAAGCGCGGAATTGAAGGCTGCGATAAATCGAAGGTCGGTCGAGATAGCCTCGACCTTGGAGTCGAGAAGACCGCGATCTGCAATACCCAGCAAGCCTTCAATTTCATCGCGGCTGGTTGGTTCTCGTTTGAGCCAGCCGTACTCCACCCATTTTTCTAAGCTCATCTTCATCTCCCAATAAGAAGACCTTCTCACCCTGCATTACTGCGTTCAGAAAGTGGTTTCCGCTGCTTACCTTAGCCTTGTACTCGCGGCCCGAGTAGACCGTAGGATTCACCGTGCGACCGAGCGAAGCTTCGAGGTTGCCTAGGCGCACGAGGACCTCATCGAGTGTAACTTTACCAACTATCATCAAGTCGACGTCGCTGTCCGCCTTTTCTTCCTGACGTGCAATTGAACCATACACAAACGCTACAGCGATTCGGTTCGCCAGTGGCTCTAGGGCTGAGCTCAAGACACGAAAAATCCCTACAGTCTTTGCGACAAGAGCACGCATCTCTCCGAACACGGGGCTGTTTCGGTTTGCCTGATAGAAGACCCGGTTTCCTACGCCTGAGCGATTGATCAATCCGACTTCCGATAACTTTGCGAGCTCGCGCTGCACCGCGCCTACGCTGGTGCCAAGATGGCGTGCGACTTCGCGGATGTAAAAGGATTCATCAATGTGGCCGTAAAGCAAGGCCAAGATGCCCCCACGAGTCTGGCCGAACAGCACATTTCCTAGAGAGTTGGCTGTTGTTCTCATTCCGAGAACAATCGTACTCAAAGTGAGAACGAAGTCAAGAAGATAAGTGGGCGATTGTAGGTTTACGGAGTCTGAATCAGACAAGGAAAGCGGCGGAAGATCCGCCGCCCTCTTCAAGTTAAGCCATTGAAAATGAAGTACTTGTGGAGGAGACGGGAGTTGAACTGTTCAACCCGTTGATTCTACGTAAGTTATTGATTTCAATGGAGGCGAGAAGTGCCAAAAAAGGCCAGTTTGCCGGGTCGGCGGCACAAAAACGGTACAAATTCCGCGAGCGTCAAGCCCCCGATATGCGATGTCTAACTTCAAGGTGCGGCATCTGAGCGTCGGCGAAAGCATACCCGATTTTCGACTCAAAGTCGTCCGCGTTCTGTATCTCCGTGTTTACGCAAGATAGTCCGATGGCGACTAACTCCATCGACGCAAGCTTGCTTCGAATCTGTTCTTCTACGGTGGCGGCTCTTGAAAATGGACCAAATTGTCACCAATCCGAGCAATGACCCTGCTTTTGTTCACGACCCAGGGAGGCCCAGTGCTGTTTGTTTATGCCCGCCACACGCCCGATTGCGACCACCGCGATGACCCGAAATACCGCCGTTGCCGCTGCCCCAAATGGATCGATGGATATGTGGACAACCAACGTCTGCGCCAGTCTGCAAAGACGCGCAGTTGGGAAAAAGCTGAGCTGACCGCCCGCTCAATTCAGGAAGCGGCTGACCCGATGAAGGCCGCGCAGCCAGTCATCACGACCATCCAGGATGCAATCGACGCCTATGTTGCCGACGAGAACGCTCGCAATCTCTCGAAGGAAACGACCAAGCAATCGAAGACGCTTTTCGAAAAGCAACTGCTTCCCTGGGCGAAGCACCGTGGTCTCATTCGGCTGCGCGATCTCACTGCCCCAGAACTCGTCAACTTCCGCGCGACTTGGGGAAATAACGGTTTGACTGCAAACCGCAAGCTGTCCCGCCTGGCCGGCTTCTTTGCGTTCTGCATTCAAAACGGTTGGTTGACTGAGAATCCCGCCGCAAGAGTGAAACGCTCAACCGTCGGCTCACTTCCGACGGGCTGGTTTCCCAAACCTGAGTTTCAACGGATCATTGACGCAACGTACGCATACGGAGACTGGCGTGGAGGTCGCGACTTCCATTACCGAGCTGACCGGCTTCGCGCCCTCGTGTTGCTGATGCGATGGTCGGGACTCGCCATTCAGGATGCAGTCACGCTAGAGCGCGAGCGCCTGAGCGACGACGACAAGCTCTTCCTCTATCGCGCCAAAACCGGCGTGCCGGTTCAGGTTCCGCTCCCCCCGGATATCGCTGCAATGCTTCGAGCACTTCCCAGCGATAACGCGCGATACTTTTTCTGGTCGGGAAACGGAGATCCTCAAACCGCTTGCAAGGGCTGGCGTCGCTCTTTGACTCGTCTTTTTACTGTCGCCAATATCCGTAAACCGGACGGCACTCTGAAGCGCTGCCACGCGCACATGTTCCGCGATACGTTCGCCGTTGAGTTGCTCAATAAAGGCGTCCCGATCGACCGCGTATCGCTGTTGCTTGGCCACAGCAGCGTCAAAGTTACCGAGAAGCATTACGCTCCGTTCGTGAAGGAGCGCCAGCAGCAGTTAGAGAATTACGCGAGAATGGCGTGGGACGAAACTGCAGCTAACTCCGGACTGCCTAAGCGTTTGGGCCGCTCGAACCCAAAACTGTTTATCGTGAAGTCTGTTCGTCAGTGGAAGGCTACAGGTGGGGTTTCCGCTTAGCTAAAACTCCAGCAGTATGCAGAAGAGAACCAAACCCGTTCCCCGCACAGAGGCACACACCCAGCCGCTCTCTACCAAGCAGAAGCGAGAATTGGAAGCCATTGGTGTCCTGAGTGACGACCGGATCGATACTTCAGACATCCCGCAACTTTCGCCTGGAGCATGAAAAAACGCCGTTCGCGGTCGCTTTTATCGCCGCATGAAATGATGCCCTTGGTTCCCGTTTAAATGCGAAACCTTGCTCGGTTCCAACGAGCTGAGGATGGCTGCTGGTGAGATTGAAACCGCCCGCATACTCATGGGCGATTGTGATCAGCGGTCGCGAGGTGCGTTACCCCGGCAATCTGCAGTTGGCGGTGAACTCTCAGCATTACAGTTTCGGGCAGGTCACCTGTAGGTAAGTCCGTCTGGAAGGAACACTCCTGCAATCGCTGTTTTGCTGAAGCCAGATGCGCAAGCCGGTCACGAAGGCGAGACCTCAGTAGCTGGCGGTAGCGAAAGAGGCACTAGCCTTCGCTCTTTCTTGCCGCCGCCTCTCTCGATAGCAGTCTTTGTGCCTGATGGTCTCCGGCGTTGGCTTCTTTAGCAGTCTGTGCCGGAGTTTCTATCGTTTCCTGCATCGCCGCCAACGCGGCATTGCTTATTTGTACGGTATCGGTGCCCCCATGCACGATGGGGTGTGCTTCCGTTGCAGTCGCGCTCGACGTGACCGCCGTCGGCCCCTGCCGGGGGCTGGCTTTAACTGCGTTTGGAGGTGGGACGGGAGGAGCAGTATGAATTGCACTCACCATTTTGGAGGTCCTCATTACCTCAACAACATTATCGGCGAGCCCCACAGAACCTTGACGGCTTTGAATCAGGTTCGGCCATGAGCCAACCAGACTCCGAGCGGAACGCTAATAAGGTGCGATAAGTCTTGGGCGATGAAGGTCAGGTGCGTCGAAGCAAGCATGGGACTGAGCGATAGTTTGCGGACCCTTCCGGCACTCATCGCGCCCATTCCGCGCAGTGCCAAGAGAGAGAAGCATGGCAGCATCCGTGCCGCGAAATGGAATGACTGTCTCAGTCGCCGTGCTTGCCTTCGTCTATTTCTGAGCCGGCGATACTACGATCAGCCCTGCCAACATACCCTGATGTGAGTGCGCAAGATACACCGTGCCGTCACTGGCTACAACGCCATTCCGAGCGCCCTCGTGCGTCGGCACTTTTGCAACCAACCTGAGCTTCCCAGCGGCGTCAACTCGGGCGACCGTAAGCAGCGCGTCCTTGGCAGCGCCTACATACAGCATGTGTGTGACAGGCGAGTAGCTGAGATCATCCACTCCATCCCCAGTATTGAGTGACGATAATTTCCTTCCGTTGTGTCTCGTATCCAGAACCTCCGCGTGGCTGCTGCAGGCAACGAAAAGGAAGCCAGTGACTTGATCTATCGATATACCGTGCGGACCGTCCTCGCCACACGATGACGGCCACTTCGCAACGGTCTCGTGCGTCTTGAGATCAATAGCGGTGGTAAGGTCCTTGTCCTCATAATTCATATAAAGGAGCCCTCGCTTGGCATCGACTGCATACCCTTCGGGACGGCCTTCAAAAGTCAGCTTCTCTTTTTGATGCAGGGTCTGGCTGTCCAGAATACGGACAGAATTGTCTCGCGGGGCGGTAACCCAGACTTCCTTGGTGGGCGCCACATAGACTACGGCGTCGGGCGCGGAATCTATGTGTCCGCAGACCTTACGCGCAAGCGTCTGCTCATCGATGGCGCACACGCTGGAATCGGCGCGGTCACCAATGTACACGACTCCGTCGCCAACCGATACCCCACTCGGCCCCTGACGGCGCTGACGGCCACTCAGTTCAACTTCGTTGGTGGCAAAGCCCGAGATCTCGCGAATGGAACCGCTGCGAGTGTCCACAACATACACTGAACCAAGGTTAATTGCCGGAACCCAGAGATACCCCGTCTTAGGATCATAGGCGATGTAATCCATAGTGATATTTCCCTGGCCATGATCGGGAAGCACGAGCGTACGAGTCGTATAACCAGCGCTCTGATCGCTGGCAGCATGCAACGCAATCGAGGCCATTGTCATGCCCAGAATCAGCACAAGAAGCACAGATACTCGCTGTTTCATGCCTGGAACGTTAGCTGTCATGATGAATTAGCGCAACCTCACGAATGCGTGGCTTCCGTGCGGTTCATTCTGTGCACTGTAGGCAAGCATGGGCTCGGCACGGCCGATCGTATCGGATTAAAGGCGGATGGATTGACGATCTTGAGGTCAACGAGCGGCCTGTTACTCCTCATGCTGCAGCGGCTTCCCATCTGGACCAACCTGAACCTCGAAGTGCTTGCCCTTCGTGACTACCTGAGCTTCGTAAGCTACCAACTTGTTCTCCTTCGTGATCGACTCGACTTTACGGAGAACACCTGTTCCAGCCTCCGCTTGTAACCCATTTCTGACAGCAACTGGAAGTGACGCGATGCTCACCTCTTCCTCGACTTCGATTAGCTTTCCCTCAGCATCCACAAGGACATCTTTGCTATGGCCGTTCACCTTCATTTCGGCTTCGTAATACGTTTTGCCACCCTCGCGCTCCTGAGCAAACCCACGGATCTCCGCCCCCTTACTTTGCTCGGTGATGGTTCTTTCGCTCGCAGGTGGAAGTTGCGAGCGCGCTATCTTCTTCTCATGATCTTGACCAGTGACCAACTGCACAAAGCTGAGTAGCAGCAACGTGGTCGTGATGACACTGCTGATTCGCATATCCGCTCCTCGCGTCAGAACGCATGCCGATAATGCCAAATTGCAGCTTAACTTAACCTTAATTGAGGTATGTCGGCTGCGGGCAGTACATGAGGCAGCCCGAACAGAAACGTCATGATGCCGAGGGGGCAGTTTCCGATCAAGACTTGGCGTCCACGATGAAACGAGCTGCGGACCTGCAAACGTGCCTACGAAAAAGAGATCCGGAACAAGCAGCGGTGATCCACTTCATTCCAGCGTTCACGCGCCCTAGCATCTGTCCGTGCGGCTTGTCAGGACGGGTGAGCGTTCCGCCCGTTCTGTGTTGTATCCCAGCTGAAAACCGACTAAACCCACACCTGAGAAGCCATCGGTAGTCACTCAATCCGTCGAGTTTCTTATCGTCTTCGACAAGGAGAATGTATGCCCAGTCGGCCACGCTTGCGTGATATCGGTTCCGTTCTGTGCTTCCTGCTGTTTAGCCTTGCTGCCCAAAGTGCTACCGTGACGGTTCATTGCGGCGGAAGCGTCTCAGGCATTAACTCTGCATTGAGCCGCCTGAATCCAATCGGTCCCAATACATTGATCGTATCCGGCACCTGCAAAGAAAATGTAGTGGTTCAGGGTTTCGACAGGTTGACGCTGCAAGCGGCGCAATCGGGCGCGACTATCAACGACATGTCCGGCGGGAACAATCCCACAGTGGCGATCGTTGACTCGCAGCGGGTTGCGATTCAGGGTTTCACCATCAACGGCGGTTCTCCAGGGATACTCTGCGGCGATTTCAGCTTATGCCGCTTCAGCCAGAACACCGTGCAGAACGCCGCGGACAATGGAGTAATTATAAGCGGGTCGCGATCCTCCTTTGACGGAGACACGATACAAAACAATGCTTCGCGAGGACTCGTCCTGCGGCAGCAAAGTTCAGTGGTGATCGCGGGGGCAATCCTTCAAGGAAATCCCGATGCCGGGGCTGACGTTCATGATGGCAGTTTCCTCTACAGCATCGGGACCACGGTTCAAAACAACGGATTCGGACTGCGAGCGGAGGAATCCACGTTGCGAATTGAACTGACCAACATCAGCAGCAACTCTCTAGACGGCGTTCAGTTGCAGGAAGAGTCCAATGCCTGGTTCTCGACCGTCTCCGGTCCCAACATGATCACGGGCAGCGGATTTCAGGATGTCAGTGTCAACGATCTGTCATTCGCCAGCTTCGATCCGGGAAATGTAGTCACCGGCAGCCTGCAACCGCCCGATGTCGTCTGCAATCCCCAGTTTTCTGCCACACGAGGCGCAATCACGAACATCGGAGGGGGCACGACAAACTGCCAGGAACCGGGGGATATGGTCAAGCATGGCCGGTAGTTTCAATTAGCTGGTCGGAACAAGATCTGGAAGATTTTAGACAGCCAATAGAAGCCTGGCCCGGTAGCTTTGTCAGAGGTGCGCCCGTGTCGGAATGCGGTCTACAATGAAGCCACAGGATGGCGATTCGAGCACTTATCGTGGATGACGAGCCCTTGGCGAGGGAGCAGATTGCCGCCTTGCTGGAGCCAGAATCCGATGTTGCGATCGTCGGTGAATGCGGCGACGGAAAAAGTGCCGTGCAGGCCATCAGAAACGAAAACCCTGACGTGGTGTTCCTAGACATCAAGCTGCCAGAAATGGGCGGCTTTGAAATAATTGATTCGCTGCCACAAGAGCGTCAGCCTTCTATTATCTTTGTCACCGCTTATGACCGTTTCGCACTGCAGGCATTCAAAGTCCACGCAGTAGATTATCTTCTCAAGCCAGTCGAAGAGGAGCCGTTTCGTCGGGCGCTGAACCACCTGCGGCTGACACTTGGCCATCGGAAAGACGACGGACCAAGACGACGCAAGGTGGCGGATCTGCTTCGCGACCTCGACAGCTGGCATCGTTCCAGCGGCAGCATCGTGCTGAATTCGGGCAGCGAGGTATGTGTCTCCATTGTCGCGATATCGACTGGATTGAATCTGCGGGAAACTACGTCAGCGTTCATGCGGGCGGGGTAACACATCTTGTGGATGGGCCACTTAGCACTCTCGAAGATCGGCTGAGTTCGCATAATTTTTTGCGTATCCACCGTTCGCGAATTGTGAACTTCGATCGAGTTCGAAGGATCAAGCCTCTTCTCTATGGCGATTACACCGTTGAACTGCATGACGGAAGCAAGCTGACTCTGAGTCGTAGCTATCGTGATGCGGTTCTGGACAAAATCAAGAGTCTTTGAGGCTACACCGGATGGTGGCGCGCAGCCAGGTAAAGGCGCACGCGCCACGTAAGGATTAGGATGCACTCTTTGCTACACTGGCGAATTTGGGCGCTCAGCCTGACCTTTTGGACCATTTACGCCGTCCTGGACTCCCTCGGTTCGCTGGCTATCCTTTTCGCTTATGGCGACAAGTTGGTAGTCCACAAAATAATTCTTTGGAATTTCGCTGAGGCCTATGTTTGGGTCCTCTTCACGCCTCTGATTTATGCCATTGCCGTGCGCTTTCCTCTGAGCGGGAAGTCGTGGAAACAATCGTTGGCGATTCAGATTCCGGCAGCTCTGGCGATCGCCACGCTGACCGCCTGGTTACTGATCCATATGAACATGTTGCTGGGCTGGGCGGAGGTCTCCACTCCGTTCCGCGTACGGCTCCTGGGGCTGATGCTGCAAGACCTGCCCCGTTATTTCGTCACCATGGGCGTCGCTCAGATCGTTGTGTACTATGCGACGGTGCGAAAACAGGAAGCGCAATCCGCGGAGTTGGAAGCCAAGCTTGCCCAGGCTCAGCTTGATGTTCTGCGCAGTCAGATGGAACCGCATTTCCTGTTTAACTCCCTGAATGCGATCGCGCGCCTTACCAGGAAAGATCCGCCTTCAGCCGAACGCATGACCTTCCAACTGGCGGCCTTTCTCCGGGTTGCTCTGGAGTGTGCAGGCTCGCGAGAAGTTCCACTGTCTCAGGAGTTGGAGTTTCTGGAGAACTATCTGGCTATCCAGAAAACTCGCTTCGGCGACCGTCTGACCATTAACGTTGCCGTCGCGGAGGACCTGCTCTCAATTCCCGTTCCCAGTCTGATCTTGCAGCCACTTGCTGAGAATGCGATCCGCCATGGCATCGCACATTCCGCGGGTCCCGGCTATCTCAAGGTGAGTGCCGCCAGGAACAACGGTTCCCTCAGGATTCAGATAGCTGATAACGGAGCCGGCATGGACATTAAGCGCGACGAAGGAAGTGAGGGTTTCGGCTTGCGCACTACCCGAACAAGGCTGAAACAGATGTACGGCAGCCGACAAGAGTTGCGTCTGGAAAACAACCCCGGCGGAGGATGCCTGGTAACGATTGCCCTGCCGCTGGATAACGCCGCTATGCTGGGTTAGCGCCAGCCGACAAAGCGGTTACCGCTCATAAGGAATCGATCCCCAGCGGAAGGACCGTCAGCTTAACTTATGCGTGCTCTCAAACGATTTGGAATATGTGTCCGGTTTCGTTGCCGCCTGCTTTGCATTTTGCGTGACATGTCTACTGGCGCAAGAGCGTTCGGCTCATCGTCCGCAGATCATGATTGTGGGTATCTCCCACCTGGTCACACGGCAAGATCTCCACAATTTCGATCTGGGCGATCCCATGTCGGCGAAAATGCAAGCTCAAATTGCAGCGGTGACGCAGCGACTTCTCAAGTTTGCTCCAAACAAGGTGATGATCGAAGCTGAATATCAAAATCAGACGATTCGTCAACAATATCAAGACTATGTCGCCGGCAAATTCGCTTTAGGACCGGACGGAATTTCCAATATGGATTTCGCCTGGCGGCCATGGCCGGGAACAAGGCTATCTATCCGATCGACGTGCAAGGATTCCCCTTCGAATATAAAAGCTACAGGCTTTCGCGAAAGCTCACGGTCAGGAGTCGATCATGGGCGCGGCAGATTCCGAAACGTTCGGCAAATTTCAAGCTGGAATGGACGCGGCTATGAGGACAGGCCGTTTGCTGGATGTACTACGGTTCCTGAATAGTCGCGAGGCCCTCCGTGAGAATAAGGGTGTATTCATGATCGACAGGATCGGAGCCGGAGACGACTATCCCGGAGCGGATCTGGTTTCGAACTGGTGGGCACGCAATTTGCATATCTTCGCCAACATGCTTCGTACCATTGAACCGGATGATCGCGTCGTACTGTTTATTGGACAAGGACACGCGGCGATCCTCCGTAGCTTTATCGAAGATTCCCCTGCTGTGGAATTGGTCACCCAGGAAGAATATCTGAAGTAGCGGTCCCCCTTACCTTGGCGTTTGGTCCTGAACCGAGTCGAACAAACCGTTGCCTGCCCGTGGAAGGCGGGTGACCTTGTCGATTACTTCGCGGGAAACCACTAACTTCCATTTCCTCTGCTCACGCCTGGTGCGCATCGACCGCTCATGATGCGGCCCGTCCTATGCTACGTGAATCCTGACAGTTAAAGGTTGCGAACAACGAACGAAGCAATTACACAGAAATGGTAAGTGGCCGGGGAGAGAGGTGGCAAAGATTCTGCTCCCCCCCTTCGGAAAAGCCACACTGCTTTGCAGGATTCGCCGTGTCCGCGATTTATATCTCTCTCGTCCTCCCGAGTCCGAAACATTCGAGGCAGGATACGCGTTGAACTCCGATTTTGGTAGATCGATGAAACATCAGGTTTTCGTCCGCTTACGTTCGATTTCCACGATCACCGTGATCCTGGCGTCGGAGTTCAGCGGATGCGGCGGGGCTAATTCTTCGCCTCCGACTCAACCGCAAAGTCCCCCGCCAGCCAACCTCGCCAGCACGGTAGACGGGCTTGTTCAGACGCAGATGCAACAGTACGGTATTCCCGGGATGGTCGTTGCGATGGCCAAGGGTGGCATCTCGCTATACGTCCATGGGTACGGCGTCAGCAACCTCGAAACCAGGTCGACGACACAAACCGACACCATCTATGAAATCGGCTCCATCACCAAGCAATTCACCGCAGCGCTAATTATGAAGTTGA
>CAVRID010000020.1:0-12943 GCA_963721155.1 uncultured Acidobacteriaceae bacterium
CGGACGGCCTGTGGCGAGGCTCTTGCAGAAACTCCGACCCGACTATGATTTTGCTCTGCACCGGACCAGGAACTACAAATCCTACCGCGCCGAAGAGCCGGCCCTGCCAGTTAGTTGCGTTGCCCGCTATGCCCAGTACCGAGGCGTTCGTAGCTTTGATGCCGAAGTTGGCGACGATGGGCAAGACCCTGAAGTATGTGATCGTCTTGGTAGCGACCAGATAGAAGTCTTCGTTGTGCGTATCTTTGTTGTCCAGGACTCCACCCACGCGCTGCACATTCGTGCGCGCCACGAATCCCAGGGAGATCGCGGGAATATAGTTGTGGTTTCCTGCGTTTTCGCTCAGCACATTGGCTTTGCCATGCAAGATGTTGAAGCCACCATTGAACAGCGGGCTCAGACCGGGTACTGACCCATCCGAATTGAACGCGCGAGTGTATCCCACTTCGAATCGTTTCAGGAAACCGATAGTCCCCGAAGCTTCGTAAAACCCTCCGAGCACATTGCCGCCATTGAGGTAGTGAAAAGCGACGGTCGGACGCCCGAAGCCTCCTGTGGGCGAAGGGCTGGTGTAGGCGAAAGGCGTTATGAAGGCTCCGGTCTGCCCCTCCCAGTTGAGGCTTTGCGCCTGCCCAGCAGGAGCCACCGCGATGAGAAATATTGTAAGCAGACCCCAGCCGCAGCTTGCACGTTGTGCAAATGAGGCGTATCGAGTGAAGTATTTAAGAATGCACCAAAACGACATCGTGATCCTCCTGGCCAACGTCATTCTCAAGAGCAATTGTCCTTCCACAGGGGACAATTCCGCCTAGCGGTCAGGATTTACCATTGTTGTCAGCAGGAAAGAGTCGATTCCCGTTTTTCGGGACGAGAGGAAGCGAGGCGGCATCCTGACACGGGTGTCGAGGCTGCGTCTGAATCGTCGACACGTCGACGCACCACCAGGTAAGTGGTCTGGTCTTACAAACTCGCCGCTAACGTCGGAAAAGGGGGTACAACCTACTGCACGAAGGGAATCACTGAGAAAGGTCACGTCCACGAGATTTGCCGACCCTGCAGACCAATGAAGCGAATGTCTGCCACAGGAGAGAACCAACGAACAGCGCTTCCTCGCGGCCTATTTTTCCGCTCTCGATGTAAACCTGTGCAAGAGGAATTCTTGCGCCACGCCAGTGAGGGCATGTTCAGCAATACTAATAGCGAAGTTCCCGAGCACGAGGCTTGCGCCGCGATTCGACTGCGGATAATAGGCGTTCGAGATGCCAGCTGCTATCAAGTCGCCACCCAGGCTTGAGTAATTGGGCTGCAGGTGCCCGTTGTCTCCCGGGCAGATAAATGGGTAGGACAGTGCGTGGAAAATTCGAGACGTCGTTGTTCCCGTGCCCTGGTAGAAGTAACGTGGATCCTGGTGCAGTAGCGATGGCAGGATCGCTCCGCCAACCATGATGCCCGTAAAGCTGTTGGCAGCAGTGACTCCGAACCGCTGGCCGTACCCCTTAGCGCCTTGCTGAAAGTTGGGGCTGTCTGCTGCCTGGCGTATGCCCGCAACAAAGCCCACGCCAAGCGCGGTTACAGGATCAGTCGAGAGTTTCATAGCAAGCTGGAATTTAAGTTTGGGAGTGAGCGGTGCGGGATGGCGATCGTAAATAACATAGAAATTGGGAACGACGCCAAAGACTCGCTGCTTTTCCTGCGCTGCTACTTGCTCGGTAGCAATCTCTTCCGACGAGTAATGGACATTAACGCTAGTTTGTACCGCTTCCAGCTCGAGTTTGCAATCAGTTAGGATTTTGTACTGGCTCGGCTCGAGCACAATAGGGGACGATGTCCAAGCTGCAAATCCATCAGCATGGATCGAGACTTGATAAGGGGTTGCAGGCGTGAGATCGCGGAATTCAAAGAAGCCTCTCTCATTCGCCGTAATGGTATAGCGGTCGCTAGATTCGGGACCCTGCAAAACCACGGTTGCACCCGGAACGGTGTCGCCATTTGGATCGGTCACAGTTGCGGCAATGCTTGCGGGGCGCTCTTCCGCTGCCAGCACGTCTTGTGCCAGGATTGGGACAGTCAACGCGAATGCGAGCCCGACTACCAGTAGGAAGAAGCGCGGCGCCTTCACGAGATCTGTAATGTGTCTATACATGTTCACAACATCACCATAGTGGTCATCCAGGTCGCTCGGCGATGGTCTTCCCTTCGGGAGTCACGCATCGTCGCTCATCCATGGATGATGCAACTAAAGGGCCACGTCATTCGGCCTTAAGTTACTGGAGATTGGCGTCGTTTAAACAGGGTGTGCGGTTGGTGTGTCGAAATATTGGCAGTTACGGAACATGGGTGGACATTCGTCGGGGTCTGATCACGTTCTCGAAGCTCGGGCAACAATGGCGTCCCTGATGTTGACTGTCTCTAGTTGCCTCGCCCCAGCCTGTTCGCTGGCTCCGCCGCTTGCGTAAGCAGGAGCGCCAGCCCGCGGGTTCGCTAGGCCTGGGTCTTCGAGTTCAATCAGCCGGGTGACAATAGCAAACAAGAAGCTCGCGGAGAGCCCGCACATCAGTACACCTGTAACGCTTTCTACCGGCCCCATCGCTCGCCACATTTGTTTGAGAAATAGATCTCCAGCGCCGACTGTAGAATAGCTGGCTGCCGAAAAATAGAAAGCCGATTCCCAGGTCGCAAAGCATTTCCAGCGATAACACGACGCCCACAACAGGATTTCTAACATGTGCAAACAGACAAGTAGACTGGTGAATCGCACTACGAGTACAAAGGAGTGGAAAAGCCCGAGTTGGTGAATGCCATTGGGAAACTGAGCTTTTATCCACTGGATGAGAGCCGCCATCCCGGCGGCCTGCATTGTAAGTGTCAGGGTGACAAGAATGATCGTTACAAAGCCTTGGTGCAAGAAAGTCATACAGTTCACACATCAAAGCCAGTTGAGCCCTGCGATGTGCTCACTGCGCTTAGCAGGGCGAAGATCGCCAGCTATTCGCAGCTGTGAAGCGCTATGTATTTGGCGTTGTTCAGAGCCGCTCCATTTTCTGACCATGCCAGGCTCGGGATCAGAACGTAGAGCGCTACCGCAATTGCCACGACCAACAGCGCAATTTTCGTCATCTTCATGATTTTTCCCAGTTGGCCGGTGCCGCGGAATATGTTACCGCTATATTCTCGGCGGCAACCTTTCGCGTTTCTTCTTTGGCGTCACTGGCTCCCACGTTTTCTACGAATCCTCAAAAGGAGACACGTCTCAACGAGCATTTCGATGAGCATAATTACCTTCGCAACAGCATACTCATCGGCAGCTTTTCTACAGAAATGCCTGCGTCCGGTTTGAAATGTCCCGCCCCGACGATGCAATCAGAGCTTCGGATGGAAGCGTTCCGTCCGGAACGGGGGTGGCAATGGGAGACTGATGTTCACGACCGAAGGCAGTCTCCGGCACTGGCCGTTCTGCATGCGCAAGTGCGAGCTTGCGATCCTTGAGGCGGACTGGAGTTCGCCGGTTTACTGGCGCTCTTTCCCAGATGGACCGCCAATCCGTTCCACATTGACCCTGGCACTGGAATACGTTCGATCGTCCACCCATACGCCCGCCGCACTCGGGACACACCAAGTTCAAGATTGCGGACAAACAGTCTGCGGTGACAAAAGGTGCTGCCATCGTGGTCCTCTGCATACATTCCTCGCAATTACAAAACCTCGACATACGTTCCCGAGGTATGGATTGGGGCTGCGCCTCGGCAAGTACATCCGTGGATCGTGAACGCTCGGCTTGTCGTGCTGTCGTGGGAGCCGAACAGGATCTCAATTGCGCGTTCGACGAATGTTTCTATCTTCTTCACACCGAACACCTCGGACTTCAACTCCTCTGACCGAGATACAGCTCTAGGAGCAATTCAGCGGCCAAACATTTATGTTGGAAAACAGTCGAACTGTGCAAGCGGGTGTTGGCAGTTAGCGCCGGCTGGATGGATTTGCGGCCATCATCCGAGCAGCGGACCACTTGGTCGGATGTCAAGCATTTGACGTCGATGCCAACTACGGACATTCAACTCGTCACTGCCTGCCGGGTGCCAGCCGAGTGATCGAGTCTTACCTACTTCGAGTTTCTTTCAGGGGACGCAAGAGCGCGGAGTGGCCTCCCTGTCTGCGAGCCGCAAATGGTCTGGTCAATTCCGCTGACCCGCCACAGAACTAGCCGACTGGTCGTAACCTACGGATAGATAATCGGCACCTCGACTCTATTCTCGCCAGACGGAGTAGGCCGCACAGATTCCACTGTCACCACGCTCTGGCCATACGGGCCCCAGCCTTCGTAAAGGTAGCGCTTGCCGTCCTGAATCCGGAATACAAGTTTCGCCTCAGTCGCTGTCGCTGGGTTGTCGTCTAGAGGAAGCGTGTACGCATACTGAGCGATTTTGCCGTCGTCACTACGGAACAGTATGTATGCTCTCGAGTCGATGTGTTCAATCCGATACTCGCCGGCGGGAAGACGGTTGCCCGCTATACAGAACTCGAACGGAATCGTTGCCTGAGCCATCGTCTGTTTCTGTGCGGTTCCCTCCCCCCACCAAAAGTAGAACGGCCAATGAACTCAAGAAGATGGTCGTCAGTTTTTTCGCGCTTAGCATAATCCCCTCGCTCCGCCATCCCTGGCGCCCTCATTTTCAGCTTGCTGAACTCGCCGCCGAAAACAGGCCTATCGCCTCCGGAGCTCTTCTCGATAGCTTTTGTAAGCACTTCACGTTCCATGGTTGCCTTTGAGCCGCGGCGTCCCATGATCACGATAAGTCGAAGGCTCCAAAGCTTCTGCCGAATACCCGACAGCGTCGGCAGTGTCAGGATATTGACGTGTGTGTGCTGTTTATTGCCGGTTCGCCCTGATTTCCGAAATTTGATCCTGTCCAAAACCGAGGATTCTGCAGAGATGGCGACGCACGTTGTTTGGTCATTGGCTTGCTTCTTAGACGCTCAAGGAGCGCACCCAATGCCAACAGTGAGTCAGCCCAGGACACGGCGGATCAGTCGATCTGCTCAGGCCGGTGGGCCGGTAAGCGACCGAAACGTAAATGTGCAGGTCAGGAAGAGCTTCTCCGCCGCGGCGACAGAATATACGACGCCTTCTGATTTCTGCCGGACGTTTAAGCAGGACATGAACCGGTTGTATCTGCTTTCGTTGCTGCTCACGGGCGGGCGACGCTCAGCGGTGCAGTGCTTTGTGTCCAGTCTGGGCGATTGCCTGGATATGAAACCCGTCTTCAAGGATTGGACTGACTTTTGGACGCGACATATCGTTCTGCACAACGCAATCCGAATGTTGAGTCCGGCAGTCAATCCTAACGGCGAGGATTCGCGCTCTCACGTCAGCCAGCTCGATACGACTCTTAGTCCAGTTCTTCGCGCTGTGATGCGGCTCAACACCTTTGAACGGTTCGTCTTCGTTATGTCGGTGCTGGAAGGCTACTCAGATCGTGATTGCGCGCTGCTGCTGGGATCGTCAACTCGCGACGTGGTGGCCGCAAAAGCAAAAGCATTTGAGCACCTGGACAGGACCTCGCAACCGAATGACTTCCCTGTCGCGGCGCTGGGTTCACAAACCGAAAACGTTAGCTTCATGGCGGTTCAGAACTGAAGCTTAAGTGCCAGTTGCACCGAGCGCGAGCCGCCGATCTGGTACAGCGGATTGAGGCCGCGGCTCTGGCCGCCGCTTCCCAAGAAATTGTTCAGCGTCTGCGTCGACTGCCCGAACAGAGGAGAGCTGAGGTAGTTTACCGGGCTGCCAAAATTCGGGTGGTTGAAGATGTTGAACATGTCCGCGCTCGCCTGCAGAGCGAGGCGCTCGCTGAGTTGGAATCGCCTCTGCAGCGTTAGGTCGACCCGCGAAGCGCCGACGCTATTGGATAGCTCCGTCGCCCGACAGGTAGGGTTTTTCAGAATGAAAGCCGCAGCGCAAACTGCAGCAGGCGCGGGTTGGAAAACGGGGCTGTGGACGTGATCTCTCCGAACGTCGGGGATCCGAGGGTGATGTTCGGTTCCGCGAAGTTTGGAGTGTTGGTCAGGTTAAAGGCTTCCGCCCGGAACTGGAGCGTCATGGCCTCCCGGATGGGGAAGTTCTTGAAGAGCCCAAAGTTCAGGTACCTCTGGGGTGGACCGTAAATGCAATTGCGACGTGCATTGCCCAGCAGCCCCGGCGTTTGCACGGCAAAAGCGGAGGTGTTGATCCACTCTTGGATGCTGTGGACATTGCCAGCGTTGGGGTCTCCCACCTGGTTTGGGGCGTCGCCACCGCGGAATCCCAGGATGCCGCTGGCATTGACGATGGTTCCGGGAGGCCCGCCTCCTTGTTCGCTGATGCTGGTCGGCAAACCCGTGGCGTATGAATAGATCGCATTAACGTTCCAGCCCTTGACGAGAAACCCAGCTGCGCCGTGCAGTGACTGGCCGAACGGTACCGTGTAGACGAGCATGACCGTGAAGCGCTGGCGCACATCCAGGTCGCTGTTACCGTAATCGTACTGCAGGAAGCTGTTGACGGGGATGGGCGTGCCATTGCCCGAGTCCATCAAGCACCCGTTACGGACGCACTCCACTGGGCGGTTGCCGCCTTCACCCTGCGGCGAGCCGTTGTTGAGACTATGCGACCAGGTGTAATTGACGTTGGCGTTCAAACCTGCTGGGAAACGGAGCTCTAACGATGCCTGTAAGGCGTTGTAGTTTGAGTTTGCGGCGCTCTCCAGCGCGTAGATTTGATCGCCGCTGTAGGCCGCGTATGGAATAGGTCCCTGGGTGAAACAACTGGCGGAGTAT
The DNA here is from genome assembly GCA_963721155.1 of uncultured Acidobacteriaceae bacterium. Classification (GTDB taxonomy): domain Bacteria; phylum Acidobacteriota; class Terriglobia; order Terriglobales; family Acidobacteriaceae; genus Bog-257. The sequence goes on from CAVRID010000020.1 coordinate 6,811, forward strand.
GTCGGCTTCCCGTTGATCATGCACCCCCGGCCGCTGTAGTTGTATGTGGCGTAGGTCGCCTGATTAATGTCCGGCACCAGCGGCAGGTGACGCCCCAGGTTGCCCACATATCCCACGCTGAATACGCTGGCGCCGAATCCCTTCTGGAGTTGCAAGACGTACTGGGCCAAGCGGCCCGACTCCAGGTTGTTCGCTACGGCGTCAATTTCCGTTCCCGGCGCCACCCCCGTTCCCAGCGCCGCATTCGGATAGTCCGCACTGGCGGGATCGATTGTGGGCTGCCACAGCCCTCTCGCCATCGTGAGGCCCAGCCCGCCGGGCCCGGCAATCGCGGTCGGACATTTCACAGGATATGTGGAGTCGCCCCCGCAGTCTCGACTGACTACCAACGGAACATTTTGCAGAGTGGCGGAGTTGCCAACTGAGACCGGAAAGTAGGAGAGACCGAATCCGCCTCGTAGCACCATGCTCGGACCGAGCGAGGCGGAAAAGCCGATTCGGGGAGAGACGTTGCTGAAGTCGGTCTTCACATTCGCGGTGCTGGTACCATGGTTGGCTCCTGAGAGGACTGGAGAAACCACGTAGCCGGTGGCTGTGTCAAAGTTGGAAATATAACCGTCTGTTTCGGTGAGCGGGGTGAAGACGTCATAGCGGACCCCGAGATTGAGGGTCAACCACCTGGTCGCACGCCAATTATCCTGAATGTAGCCGCCGACTTCCCACGAACGGAAGTGCGGGAAGGCCACATCGTTCTGGAATTGTGCGTCCGAGGCATAACCCGCAACCAGGTCCCCGAGGGCACTGCCGGTGAAAGTCCCGTTGACAGAATAGACGCCTCGGGGGCTGATGCTCTGCTGCCAGTTCAGCTGCCGCCAAATCAGGCTCGCCCCAGTCTGCACGCTGTGGGGACCGTGGGACCAGGTCAAAGATCCCTGGTACTGGAAGGAATTGTTGTAGTCGAAGAGCGGCGCGAACAGTGTGTCGCCCAAGCCAGTGTAGGGCGGGGCCAGGAAAAAAGCTGGCAGACCGTATTTCGCTCCACCGCTGTCGGCATTCATGCAGTAACCGGTTCCCAAAGAACAAGGATCGAAGCCCAGCTCAACACCGGCGTCGGCGCCATTGATAGTCAACGACTGGTTGGCAAATCTAAGGTATGCGAATTGCAATTTCAAAAGAAGGTCTGGTCGGAAGACGTGGACGTAGTCCAAGCCAAGATTTTGGGCGCGTTCCAGGGCCGGTCCGCCTGTGATTCCCGGCGGGTTGCTGGGACCGAACGTCTTCCCATTAATGGAAACATCCGGGAGGTTCCCCGGAGTATAGGTGTTCACGTCATTGAATGAGTAGCGTGCAAACGCCGTGTCCCGATTTGAGAAGACACGGTCGACACGTACATCGAAGGTGTTGCTGTACTGGGTTCTGGCGGGAGAGTAGACGAAGTTGTTTGTCGTCCCGGAGTTCGTCGGCGTGGGATACAGCGAGAACAAGTTCTTGCCCAGTTGATTGACCACAAACGAGCGTGTGTTACCCAGCAAAGAACCCGCGGAGATCGTTTGCCCCACTGGCGCTGCGGCTATGAGGCTCTCCTGCGCGGCCGTGGGCACCGTGGAGACATACGTGTTCTGGGCATATACCTGGCGAAACCCCTCGTAGTCGCCAAAGAAAAAGGTTTTGTTCCTCCCGATCGGGCCCCCGATGCTTCCACCAAACTGGTTTTGACGCAACTCGGGCTTCGGCCCCGTAGTCGCAAAGTAGTCGCGCGCATCGAAAACGTTGTTGCGCAGATACTCGAACAGCGAACCGTGGAAGGCGTTCGTGCCAGACTTAGTAATTACATCGGCCACGCCTCCCTCGGTACGGGAGACTTCTGCCGGGTACAAGTTGGTGTAGACCTTGACCTCCTGAACGGCATCGATGGAAGGCCGCACGACAATGGTGCCGAAGTACCGTTCGTTGTTGTCCATTCCATCGATCATATTGTTATTGAGGAAGTCGTTCTGCCCGTTGGCGGAGAAGGCAGAGGTCAGACGGCGGTCGGTGCTGTGATCCCCACCTCCGGCGGCGTTGAAAGCTCCCGGAGTCACTCCCACCGAAAGCTGAATTAAATTTGTCAGGTCGCGGCCATTCAGCGGCAGGTCTGCCAGGGCTTGGGTGGTGATTGACGTGCCTATGGTGGAGGAGTCAGTCTGCAGAGCGGGAGAGGCTTCGGCCGAAACCGAAACGCTCTCGCTCGCCACGCCGATTTGCAGCTTGGCGTCCACGCGGACACGGTCTCCGGCCGACAAGTTCACGTCCTTAGCCACGAAGGTCTTGAAGTCTGTGGCCTCAATCGTGACTTCATAGGTCCCTACTTGCAGGAGGCTGAAGCTATAGTCACCCGTTTTTCCCGTCTGAACGGTCCGGGATCCGCCCGTACCCGTGTTCTTAATGGTCACCTTCGCGCGGGGTAGCATCGCCCCCGAAGCGTCGGTCACTGTGCCTATCACATCGCCGGTATTTACTTGCCCCATCACGTGAGGTATGGCCGCCAGCAACAGCAAGCCGACGACCGCGTGCGACGACAGCGTCAACGCCGTGATTGTGGTTCGACAGTTGTTCGGCACGCTTTGATCGGCCCTCCTAACAGCCAGCGAGGGATGCCTAAGATAATCTCGCGATACGCGCCCTGGACCTGGCCCACAATAACCCAGATCGGTTAGACTAGGCGCGCATTTTACACCCCGGAAGCCTGGGACTGTCGTATTTTCGATTACGAATATTCGACGTGCGTAAGTCGGCACCTAATCGAGCTTGGACTAAACTGGAGATGATTTCCCCGCAGCCCCGGCCATCTGGTGCGGCGAAACTGCAATATGGGAAAAGCGCAAACCAAGGCGGTCGTCTGCCTATTGATTCTCCTGACGACAAGCGCGTGCGCTTTGGAACTCGATCCCTCACCCGATATCAGCCAGTACTCGCACACCGCGTGGAAGGTGCGCGAAGGCTTCACCAGAGGCACCATCTTTTCCATGGCGCAAACGCCTGACGGTTATTTGTGGCTGGGCACGGAATTCGGGTTGGTCCGCTTCGATGGCGTCCAGGCCGTCCCGTGGCAGCCGCCAAACGGTGAACAACTCCCCAGCAATTTTGTCCAGGAACTTCTGGTTGCGCGCGACGGCACTCTTTGGATTGGCACAGACAAGGGGCTAGCCAGTTGGAAAGACGGTGAGTTTACACAGTATCCAGGACTTGCCGGTTACCGTATTTATTCACTGCTGCAAGATACTGGCGGAACGATCTGGTTTGCAGCTGAAAACCCGGGGAGGATCTGTGCCGTCCGAGTCGGCATTGCGCAGTGTCAAGGGGACGGGAGTTTCGGCATTTCCGTATCTGCCTTATACGAGGACCACAAAGGCAATCTGTGGGTCTCCGCTCAAACCGGTCTGTGGCGATGGGCGCCTGGTCCTCCTGAGCACTACGGTCTTCCCGAGGGCGTTCAGGCCGACGAACTACTCGAAGATGACAACGGTGTACTCCTGATGACAACCAATAAGTCCGGCCGGTTCGAGGGTCACGTTAATGGCTCGATGGAAGGGCTGAAACAGCTTGTGGCTGGCAAAATTCGGGACTACACACTTCCCGCGATCGCTGGGCAGTTCACGCCCCTTCGCCTGTTCCGGAGCAGTGATGGCGGTTTATGGATTGGCACCGTCCGAGGTTTGTTGCACCTGTATAAGGGCAGGATCGATGGATTCTCAGTTGCCGAAGGCCTGTCTGGCGATCTCGTAACTAGCATTTTTGAAGATCGCGAAGGCACTGTTTGGGTCAGCACGTCAACCGGGCTCGATCGGTTTCGTCAATTCGCCATGCCGACAATCTCGGTAAACCAGGGTCTTTCCATTGCCGCAGTTGACGTGTTGCAGGCGACACCAGATGGCAGTATTTGGATTGCCACGGCGGATGGTTTAAATCGCTGGCAAGACGGGCACATGACCGTTTACGGCCGGAGAAATGTTCAGAGGCAAAACGGGCGAACAGATCAGCAGGCTGCCATTGTTAACGCGAGGGTAACGGAAGTCGCAAACAGTGGACTTCGAAATAAGGTCAATTCGCTCGGGCAAGATGACCTGGGACGATTATGGGCTGAAAGTCGCGAGGGTGTGTTCTACTTTGACCGCGGCCGCTTTGTGCAAGTTCCTGGCCTCCCCGGCGGAGATACATCCTCAATCGTCGGGGAGGGGCACGGGAAGGTTTGGATCAGCAACTTCGACCAGGGCCTCATCTATTCGACAACTGAGGGTGCCGTTCAGCGCATTCCTTGGGCCCGATTCGGACACACTTACCCGGCGGTAGCTTTGCTGCCTGATCGGCTGCAGGGCGGCCTATGGCTCGGATTTGTTGAGGGTGGAATCGCTTACCTGAAAGACGGCCAGGTCCGTGCTTCTTACAACACCGCTGACGGGCTGGGCCATGGCGCAGTGATGGACCTTCGGCTTGGTTCGGACGGTGCCTTATGGGCCTCGACCGAGGGTGGTTTGAGCCGAGTGAAAGACGGTCGCAGCACGACTCTTACCAGCAAGAACGGCCTGCCCTGCGACGCCGTTCAGTGGGCGATCGAAGACAACGATCATTCCTTCTGGTTGGACATGCCTTGCGGCCTGGTGCGGATAGCGCGTTCCGAACTGGACGCCTGGGTGAGTGATTCGAAGCGCGCCATTCAGACCAAGGTTTTCGACAGCTCCGATGGGGTATGGAGTTTTGGCCGTAATGGGAGCCACACTCCCTATGTGACCAAATCGCCAGATGGCAGAATATGGTTCTCCGCCCCCGACGGCGTAAGCGTCATCAATCCGCATCATCTTGCCTTCAACAAACATCCGCCGCCGGTGCACGTCGAACAAATCATCGCCGACCACAAAAATTATGACGCGTCTTCTCAGCGAAGCGGTGACTTGCGCCTGCCTCCGCATGTTCGTGATCTAGAAATTGATTACACAGCATTGAGTCTTGTTGCGCCGGAAAGAGTACGCTTTCGCTACAAGCTCGAAGGTCTGGATTCTGACTGGCACGATGTAGGGAATCGTCGCCAGGCTTTTTACAACAATCTCCCGCCACGTAAGTACCGCTTCCGCGTGATCGCCAGCAACAACAGCGGGGTGTGGAACGAGCAGGGCGCGGCGCTGGACTTCGCGATTGCGCCGGCGTACTGGCAGACGAACTGGTTCCGCGCGCTGTGCCTGCTCACGTTTGCGGCGATGCTCTGGACCGTTTATCAGCTTCGCGTCCGCACTTTGGAGCGGCGCCAGGCGGTGTTAGAGCGACACCAGGGCGAGATCCGCGCGCTGAACGAACAGTTGATCAAAGCGCAGGAGGCGGAGCGGATACGCATTGCCGGAGAGCTGCACGACGGCGTTCTGCAGCAGATCACTTCCCTTACTCTCCGGCTGGGCACGGTGAAATACCAGGTGCCGGCCGATTCGGAAGCGAAAGCAAGCATCGCCGGTTTGCAGCAGGAACTTATCGGGATCGGAACGGATGTCCGGCATTTGTCGCATGAACTTCATCCTGCGGTGCTGCACGAGTCAGGCCTGCCGGCGGCGCTGTCGTCGTATTGCGAGGAGTTCAGCAAGGTGCGCGGCCTGCCGGTGTCGTGCGAGGCGGACGAGAGTGTGAAGGAGTTGTCGCCCGGGGCCGCGCTGTGTATCTACCGCATCGCACAGGAAGCGCTCGGGAATGCCGCGAAGTATTCGAAGGCCAAGAAGGTTGAGGTTCGGCTGACGCGGTCGGACGGTCGCGTGTGGCTTTCGGTGTCCGATGACGGCGTCGGTTGCGACCGCAGCCAGGCCGGAAAATCGGGAGGCCTGGGGCTGATCAATATGCGCGAGCGCGTGCACCAGCTGGACGGGACGTTTGAGTTCGATAGCGAGCCTGGACGCGGGACCAGGGTGACGGCGACGGTTCCCTTTCGAGCCGCGTCGTAAGATTCGGTGCCAGCCTCTGGCTAAGCCTAGAGTTTGCCCGTTTCGGGAACAAGGACGTGTTTACCGCTCGCACATGCCGCGCCACCCGGAGACAGTACAAGTCAACCAGACTTAAACTGCCTTTCTTGATTCTCTTATGCCCGTGACTGTGGCTGGTGTCCGGGCGTCATGCGCCC
>CAVRID010000021.1:0-24786 GCA_963721155.1 uncultured Acidobacteriaceae bacterium
GGCATCGGTTGTATGTGCAGAGAATTATCGAGATCTTCATTGTCTTAAGTAATTCTCTTTTGTCTCGGCTAGCAAGGTGCCAATCCTCGATCCAGAAGACCCTGCGGTTCTCGCCAACACGTATTCACCAGTTACATCAGACCAAGGTGCCGCAGCAACGGTTTGAAAGGGCGACCTACTACAATGGGGCGTGCCACGAGGGCGTGGCCCACGGAGAACAAGCTCTTTGCGAACCTCTTTTGCCGCCAACAAAGCCGTGCGACGGTAAGGTGCAAATCGGCAATTTGCCATGGCTCAACATGTCCCAAGTCACCCTGCAAAGTCTCCTGTGCTACTTCGAGGGCAACCGAGTTCTCCCCGGCCATGCACATATTTCTGATCCATTGGCTGCGGTCCGCAACGAGTTTGCTCTCCTGCGCCGCTTTGGTCACACCCAATGCCATGAGCGTCTCCGATGTGATCTCCTCAACCTCGTCTAAGGGATCAGGGTAGCCCTTTCTCCTGTAAGACGCCGAAGCTAGCGCAGCAAGGACGCCAAACGTCTGGCGTATTCGCTTTCGCATTGATACTTGGTACGGATGGATCCTGTATCTGAGAACCACTTCCTTCAGATTCGCGATCTGGAAGTGCTCTGCCACTCTCAACCACAAGTCGTGATCTTCTGCAGGAGCGAAGGGCGGGCGATAGCCGCCAACAGCCACGAAGGCATGCCGCCGCATGAGGACAGTGGGTTGCCACAATGGGCAGCGTTCAAGCAGGGCTGTTTGAATTTCGCGGTTTCCGACCGGATTGTCCCGTTTTATCAATGCCTTGCCGTTCGTATCGATCCACTCAACAGCACCACCAAGAACGCTGACACCGGGATGTTTGTCCATGAAATCGACCTCCAACCTTAAGCGGTCACGGACCGAAACGTCATCAGCATCCATTATGGCGATGTATTCTCCCCGCGCGAGGAGACAGCCGGCATTACGGGCTTCGGCTAATCCGCAACTGGGGATCTCGTGGAGCCTGATTCGACTGTCTCTACTCGCATAGCTCGAAATGATCGACTTGGAATCGTCAGTTGAACCGAAGTCGACGATGATGAACTCAAAGTCCCGATAGGTCTGCCCCAGGATGCTCTCGATTGACTCTGCAAGGAAGCGCTCGACGTTGCATACCACCATTACGACTGATACTAGGGGTCTATTCATGTGGAGTCGCGTGCCTATAACCTCTCAGCAACATCGTGCTGCCGATCGATTTGTGCCTTTCTTGGCCTCATGGGGTGTTCCTCTGGTGAACTTTCCTCATTCCATCCTGGAACGACTCCGGTCGAACTACCTGCTTTCCATCCAGGTCAACAATGAGTGCCATCTCCGCCTCCCCAGGTTGAGGAGCACGTCTCCAGCCCCAAATGGTAAGCGCCGAAGCTGATGTTTCGTTGACCGGCCTAGCGACTGCAACCCCAGCCAACGCTCATAGCGAGTATTTCTTAGGTAGTTCGGCTTGTGTCCCAGATCCTCGAAGAAGGCATCTTCGTCACCCGTGGAGCGCGACCGTTCCTCAACGGATGGGCAGTCATACAGGGGGTAGCCCTTCATCAGAAAATTACAGATGTGATCCAGGGAGGCGTCTTTCCCGGGGGCCAGGTCTTCCACATGGCGATAGTTTAATTCGGCTTCATATAGGCCTAATATCTTCACTGCTGGGAAAGGAAGTTCGAATGCAAAAACACAACAATGAGCCAGCCGAAACGCCTCACGCTGAATTTCCCTGCTAGGTGCCGCTTGCAGGCATTTCTCCAACATTCCGGTCAACGATTCCTTGGAACGCACAGTCAAAGAGTGTGAGCCACACTCATAGAGGGCTTTGGACGCCACAAGTACCGGTTTGCCCAGCATCGCCATCTCAAGTCCAATGGTCGAACCAAAGGTCAGTCCAACATCAGCTTCCTCAGCCATACAATATGCGTTCACCGAATCTTCCAGCATCACGATTCGAACGTTAGACGGTAATGCTAATTTCATCTCCTGGTATATCCGTAACTCGTCGACCGCCTTGCCGATATAATGGTTGCCACCTAAATTGGGGTGCACTTTTATTATGAGCTCAACGTCATCTCGTAGACCTACCCACTCCACCACATCGCGGACCCAGGCAGCTTGCGATTCATAGGGGCCCTGCATGAGCGGATCGCCGGCAACCTCATCAGTTGAAGAGGTGAACAATGCCCAAAGGCGCTTGCCTTCACTAAGATTCATTCTTGACCTCAGTGAGGAATCACTGGTGGACGAAGAATTAAATGGAATCCAGGCCAGATTTGCGCCGTACCTCCGTTGGGTCAGCCATTTCAAGGTAGCATCGAGGGATGCTCGGTTGAGGGGTATCTGCGCCCAATCGTTCCACAAGGTCTTGAATGGCTCCAGGCTCATGCAATGTGCGTTGGCTTTTACGTTGATGTGCCCGCGTCCGAATTCGGCTCGCTCGTGCGTCAACACCCGGATGCCGCGCTGCCGAAATATCTCAAAGGCAACCCGTGTGATGGACTGACGTCCGTTGAATAGAATCGCCGCATCGATCGCGTTTGCATCGAGATAATTCCTTATGCCAATTGCCACGATGGCTGCACTGAAAAGAAATCCTCGGTAGACGCTGACTACGTGCCAATTGTTAATGTCGGGCGGGTACTGGCGAAAATATGAAATTACGGACGAGAGCACCCACTCTCCAAGGGGAGCGTCGTTAAGTGAAGCCTGGCGCAAATCTCCGGGTGGCAGGCCTTGAGCCCATGCGAATGCGGCCGCTTTTTCGGCTTGACTTACAAAGCCACCTAACCAGCGATAAGGAAAGTTAAGAGTATCAATCCTTGACTTTGCCGTGGTCTGGCAGCGCTGGCAAAGGTCAAAGGGGCGAGGATAATTGGTTTTGGAGTCCCAGTGCAGATCACATTCCGGCAATAAGCCGTCGCACAGGAGATACTCGACTGTTGCGCCCCGAACCTGACATGCTTTCGCGATAGTCTCCTCATAGATGGTGTGGATCCCCCAGAGTGCATAAGGGGAAAATATCAAGATTCGTGTCATTTGGTGTGAATCTTTGTGCATGACTGCTCTTGTTTAGCGCGCAAAAGCCAGTCTACCACGCCACAATAATCAACAAAACGTCTCTGCTCTGCACTGATCGCTCTTATGTACAGCCTTGTCTGGTGAGGCAGCCCCCTCCGACATAACTAGGTGCGCTTGGCTAGTTTTAAAACTTAGTAGATCTTGAAGGCGCTGGTACGCCCGCCGATTCCCTTCGATCTGACAGAGAGAGGATTGAAGTAGGGGTAACCGCACATCTTCTGCCGAATTCCATGTTGTTTCGATAGCGGTCGTCAACTTGGCGGGAAAGTCGGGTTCGCTTAAGGTGACAATTTCGCAGCCCAAACTGAATAGATCTTTTAGGCCCTGGAATTTTGCCAGATAATATTCTGAGTTGGTCAAACATACAACCGGAATGCCTTGGGCCAAAGCAAACACCGCCGCATGATAAGCCCCTGTGACGACTATCCGGCAGCTAGCAATCTGTGTTATTACCTTCAACGGTGTATCCAGGGACAGGCCTCCATCCGATTCGTCATCAAATCCCGCCAGAAGCTGCCGGATAGACAAGTGATCATTGGCAAATTCATGGAGCGCGATGGGAATTGGGAGAAGAGGCACCTGGTGGCGCCGGGCGAATTCTTGCAACACTGATCCGACTTTAGCGATAAGATCTGTCTGTATCTCCGAATATGATGCGACCCGCAGATTGATCCCGACCGCCCTGCCGCGTGTTTTGCCACGTGCTGCGTAAGCGAGTTCTGTCGCTTCATCACCAGTGGTCAATACCCCCGTTCGAGGGGCGCCGATCGACTCAAGGAGCAGCAGTCCGCCCCTACTGCCGCGCAATGTGATCACACTTACTCTCGGAAGGACCTGTCTCGCTCTGGACAATACGATCGGATCGCTAAGCGGGCCCATTCCCTGCCCGAACATCGCAACCGGAATGTCACGTCGTATGGCGGCCTCAATGATACCCAAAATGGAGAGATTCCACTCTCGGCAACTGTCAGCAAATCCACCTGAACCGCAGACTACCAACAAGTCTGCGTTCCTAAACGCCTCCAGGAAGAGCTTGAGATCTCTCCGTCGACCATTGCGATCCCGGAAACTCAATCTCACACGAATCAGCAGTTCCAGGACGGCCGGCCAGTGCAAGCCCAGAGACCGTTTCAGGGCACTTAATCGACCTGAAGCCCACTTCGGCAAGAACTCGTGGTACCGTCCCAAGAGGATCCGGTCTCCTACCAGACAAGTGCAACCAGCACGGGGCAACGGTCTGGCACCCGGGCAATAACGGCCCAGATTAGAGGCAGACTCCGTCAGGACTTCGATGCGGGCAGCCGGCCATAGGCTCGCTAACCGGGCAACCGCCACCTGCAACATAGCGATATCGCCCATGTTCTTGTATTCCGCAGCGCCTGTGTTCAATCCTGTGGCGACGATAATGCGCATTGGTCGTCAAGTCTCGGTTGATATTCGAACAATAACCGGTCTTGTCGTCTGCATCCTAGTGCGCGCCAAGACGGCATAAGACAGGAAAGGGTGCTGGCTCGTCCGGCCGACGGTCCCGATCGGGTTTGAGTCATCTATTGTTGGTCCGAGCCCGCCTCCAGAACGATAGTGGAGGTGAGGCTGGTTCACATTACCGCGAACCTTGCAGGAGCACTCCATCGAGCCTCACACACTGCAGCGTCGATCTCATAGCGCCTTCGGTGAAGTGAGGCCGGAGTGACGTATGCCGATGTCGCCAGAATGCGTGGTTTGGTTCTGGAGATTCCCTCACGGTGGAAGCCAGCAGTATCGCAGAAAATCAGCGTGCCCGGCGGACCCTGGAGAATCACATGCTGGGATGCGGGAATCTGCCGATCCACTCTCCGTCCGGCGGATAAGGTGTTCCAAGCGGATCTTCCCACCGGAACACGTGTTCGTAAGGTCCTCCGAAGTGGCTGCCCGACAGGTACTCCATTGCACCAGCGTCCGTGTTCACTTCACCAAAATAGAGAAATGTGCGGATCTTCCTGCGGTCCTCAGGATCACGATGCCAGCGTTGTGAAGCAAACCGCGTATCTGTCTTCAGGGGCAACACATACCACATGTTAAAGTAGACCAGCTTAGACCACAGGCCTAGCTGGGGGCCGCCACACACGGAATTCGCGGCCCGTTCTGCAGCAGGATTACTCAGGAACCGGCACATTCGACCAAGCCAAGCTGACGCAATTCTTCCACTACAGAACGGACAGAGTCGACGGAAACCTCGCAAATGCGTGCAATCTCGGATAAGGACTTCGTTCCGTCGATCAGGAAGATAATGTCGAAAAGGGCCCGGTTGCCCTCAGGACTAGCATAGGCATCGATATTTAAGCCGTATCGCGAGCAGAAGATCTCCCCTTGAAACCGGTTTAGGGGCACTTGGTTTCCTTCCACGGCGTCGATCATTTTCAAGACCAGGTCCCGTGAATCGGCCAACCGGGAGGGGGAAGCCAGTTCCGGAGTGTCGTGGCTGGAATGGTATTCGGGATAGTAGGGCCAGCTACCCGACTTCGCTTGCATTACGCGGGACAAAGAGAGCATCGGCACTCGCACGCCGGGCGCGTTGAATTGTCGCTCGTCATTTCCCACCACCGTACGGAAGGGCCCGGTCCATCCGTGAGGGTCGTATTCCTTCAGCGCATGGCTCAGGCATCGATCCACTTCGGTATCACCGGCAAAGGAAAGCTGCAAGGCGTGGGGATTCTCCAATCCCAGCATCTCAAGAAAGAGTCCGCCTATCATTTTCGGGATGAGCTCCTTGTGATGGCTCAGGTAGGCTACTGACCCGATGGTTTCCGGCAGGATAAGGAAACGATACGTGTAGCGCAGCTTCCGACGCTTAAGCAGCTCTTGCATTACCTTCAAACCGACCACGACGCCCGACAGATCATCGTTAACCATCGCAGGGTGGCAAAGGTGTGCACAGAGTACAAAGGTCTCGGAGTTCTTCCCTGGAACAATTACTTCTCCCACCTTCAAGGTCCCATAGCTGAAGTCGGACTTGATCACGACCCGGTAACGATCATTCCGCAAGGAATCCTTTAACTTCCGGCTGCAACACAAGCCCCAATCCCGCTCATAGTACTTGAACACAAAGGGAATGGCATCAGGCAGCTCGGAATGGACGTGAAGGTGCTCCAGGAGTTCTTCCCGTGAGACCTCGCGGTCGATGGGCAGCGAATAGGAAACTACATGCAAAGGACTGTCCTCGTAGGAAAAGAGACAGTGCCCATCGAGCGTTTCAAGCCACGCTTCCTTGCACGTCCATTTTTCCGGTACAAGCCACGTCCAGCATTCGGTTCCCGTGGGATATTCATGAACCACCATCGGCACTTGGGTTGACAGTGCGCCCAGGGCTGTGTCATAGCCATCAGATATGATATCTCGCGGTAGTCTCCATAGCTCGGAGATCAACTCCTTCATGGATGCATTTTCCGATAGCCGAATGCGGGAGTCGTTGCCCTTGGTCCGGGCACTCTCGAGTTCTACCGGGTCACCCGCCGGTCCCTGCGCGGTAACCCATGCGTCGCGAGCTACCTCTCGACAGATCAATTCGTAGAAACTCCGGCAATCAATGGAGACCACTTCTCCCAGCCCGACTTCAGCCACAAGGCACTGGCCCTCGGAGCGAGCCATCTGTTCTACACGCCTGCCATCCGAAAGACCGTTTGCAGCATGGATGGGCACGCTTGAAATCCATCCTTGTTTCGTCATTTTGCCGTTCTGCCCGATGCGACCGGTAAAAAGTTTCTTATACCGGAAGGGCACGCCAACAGATTCCTCAACATAGTGGAGGAATGATGCTTCGGCGAGGCCGACACCGATACCGCAAATCTTCCCTCCGGATTTCATGAGGCGTTCATACAGACAATCTCTCCCATAGCTGGTACTTGGCAGTCGGGTGAGGAGTTTCTCAGCGTGAGGACCCAAACCGGCAACTGAGAGGTTGGGATCCAAGGATCGCACAACTCCCGGTAGGTGGCGGAAATACTCGAGAAACTCCAGCGAAGAACTCCATGCTCCCCGAATGCTTGGCGTGACTTGCGCGTCAAAGTTTTCGTTTCTATAAAAAGAAAAAGAGAACGCCGGCAGTAGCACGGTGCCTTCAGACCCGATTGCCTCCCGCATCGCCGAATAAAGCAACTCGCATACTTCAAGCCTGGTAGACCCGCACTCCACCGCTCCCAAGGTGAGGTGGGATACTTGGAAAAAAACTGTGTCGCCCGGGCTCAGACCGATGCGTTTAAGACCATTGACGAGATCGGACCGGCCATAAATGATTCTGCTCGCAGACACATAGGTTTTGTCTTCTTGTTCGGTCGCGGCTTCAAGCCGCGGCGCAATATGCTGCGCGCATAGTGGGCCACTGGACGACTTGTAAGTGTCAATCATGACGCGCCGGGGCAGCGGGATGCGAAGTCAGATCAGTTGTCTGTGGTTGCGGGAAAGTCTTCTCTGGGAACCGCCTGAGTGAACGCCGAAGCTCCCGCACTGTGTCAAGAACTTTCGGAAGTCGTTTGAAGACAGCTACCGAAGCGGGACGGCTTTCCCGAATGCGAAGCGGCCTTTCGTGGATCTGGATCCCGAGCCGCCAGGCAAGCAGGACGATTTCGGTTTGGAAAATCTCATCTGACGTAATCGCCAACTCGCACAATCGCTTAGCACAGTCTGCCTCCATGCTCTTTAAACCGTGGGTGTCGGTGCCAGGGTATCCGAGGAAGATGTGTAGCAAGAAATAGTTATACAGAAAGGTGAGGACACGGCGCTTGACCGGACGTCTGTCGACCGATTCGGGATGGCGCTTGGAGGCAACTACGAAGCGCGCCTCCTGGGTTTGGAAAAGCCTGATGGAATCAGACACGAAGTCCGTATCCAGACAGTCGCACTCGAGAATGGAGAGGTGTGTGCCTTGACTTTGAAGTATTCCCTGCTTGATCGCCTCGCCGTAGCTGGCCCGGGCGATCGAAACAACTCGAATTTGCTTTGGGAACCTCTGCTGGAGCCGGTAGCAGAGCCAGAAGCGTGTCGTCCGTCGATCCGTTCTCCACCAGAACGATCTCAGTCGGAGCAACACTCTGCGGAAGGCTATCGATAAAGGACTTGACAAAGGTCTCCAGATTGAGCACTTCGTTGTGGACTGGTATCACGATACTGTATTCCATTAAGCACCTCTCGAACAGTGGAGCGCGCCGACTCCATGGAATCCTCCATACTCGTGTAGTCCCAAAGACCGTAGCGGCCAATGGGATGTACGTCGAACTGGTGTAGGCGCGATAGGATGGCTTCTACGAGACGCTCGCGTCTGTCGGTATGATGGACATACGCATGCCGAATGATGTGGAGGGCAACACACGCGACCGCGCGGCTATCGATCCAGCCCAGGTCCTCCAGTGAAGCAATCACCCTAGGTTGCAGATCTTTGACAAGATCGATGGTTTCGATCTCTTCACTTGGCACGCCGACTTCAACATAGAGAGCGCTGTGGCCTGGAGTACAGGTTCCCTTGCTGATGTTGGAGTAGAAACCAACTCGATAAAAGGGTATCGATCGGTCCGGCACATAAATCCAATGAATACCTTTAAATTCGGGTCGCAAGGCACCGTGCAAGCCGATGTTGAAGCTGACCGTCGAGCTGTAGGAAAGCTCTTTCCCCGCAACCCTCAAATCCGCGTCGTTTGTGATCTGGCAAAGCGACTTGAGAGGCATACTTGAAAACAGATGGTCCCAACTGAAGCTCTCACCTGTGCTGGTTTGCAGCTTCCTTCTGCTAAGGTCGATTGCCTTGACCTGTTGATTGGTCCGAATGTCATTCAGACCGCTGCCCAGACCCTTCACCAGAGCTCCAATGCCCCCGGTCTTGGGATACCAAAAGGCCGAATTGTACCCCCCCGAAGTCGGCAACTCGCCTCGAATGCCAGCGCGAACCAACGCCTCGTCGGGAGGGGGGGAAGAAGCGCTTGACGGCCTGGGTGGATAAGCGATCAAGAGAGATCGCCATGGTCTTCTCATTCTGGGGAATGAGGAACAAGTCGGCCAAGTATTGTCCAAACCCCTGGACGATGAAGTCGCGGAATGTGAGGGGCCCCGACCGTTCCAGGGCGGGTCGCGCCTCGTAGGACTCGACACACTGATGCAATATTTCAGCCGGCAACTGGCCAAGGTTGTATTGAATCGGAGCATCGATTAACTTCCCAGCGACGAAGCAGCAGGAGCGCCGATGGATTCTCTGCCAGGTGTCATTGTTCAGGCCCGCGTAAGGGATATCGGCAGGAGTGTCGTAGCGACTGAGATGGAGAAAATGGCCAGTATAGTCAAAGCAGAAATCTCCCACTTCCACGGTGCGTGTAAGGCCGCCGAGGGAAGGACACCGCTCAAGCAATAGGCCTTTATGACCGAGCTCGCAAATGGCCCGAGCCGCTGTCAAGCCAGAGAGACCGCCGCCCAGTACTATTGTTTGCTTCGTTGAACTAGCTTGCATGACGATCCATCAGAGAGAAACAGGTGGGAGATCCATGCACGCCAAACCCTTCCCGGCGTGGTGGCTTATGGAGACGTCCTTCGATACGCGACGTAAAGCGCGGCATTTGTCGGGGCCATTACAGGGCGCACGTCCCAGCCCGACCGCAAAGAATTAACGATCAATTGCTCCTCGGAACGATCACTCGGCTGTTCGAGGTGCGAAAAGACAAGCCAGAGCCGATGGTTGTGCCGATCAATCGACCCAAGTAATTCAGGGATATATTCCTGAGGGTCTTTGTGAAATTCCCCATAGATGAAGCGCTGGTCCTTTTTTTGCAGATAGAACTCAACAGGTTGCACAGCGTCATGATTGATCCACACCTGGTCACTCGGGGCGCTCGATCTAGCCAGTTCCTTAAGGATACTCCGGGTATCTTCAACCTCCGCGTACGGCCATGCGCTTAGCATGCTTCGATAGCCTGATATTAGGATGAGGATCATAAATCCAATAGTTACCACCGGACGCCGAAATGTTTTGAGCCGTTGGAAAAGGTCGGCAAAAACCACTCCGGCAAACAGAGTTAACACAGGCGCCAGGAACAAACACTGGCGAATTCCGCCGTAGGGGTAGACCCTCACTACCGCCGCGCAAATAGTGATCAGAATAGAGGTGAATGCCAAAAGTGTCAGGGGCTCGTATTTTCGAGCACGAGCTTGTGCAATGCAAGAGATAACTGCGGCGATTATAAAGCACAGGCGGATGATCCGGCCGACAAGCAGAAAACTCAGTAATGCGCGGGAGTTTGTGCTCAGAAAGCTCAGCAGGCTCATTGTCTTGGGGTCAAAGTAGTTCGCCGCGAGATACCACTGAACTCCCCCTGGCTGAAACTGGTAGCGAAGGGTCAGAAGGAAGGACAAGAGTCCGCCTGCGGCGAGAAAGGCGGATGCGATTAGTACGTGAGACAATCTGAAACAAGTGTCGAGGGTCAACAAGAGGCGCAGGACGATGGTGCTCAGAATGGCAAATGCGAAAAAAACCAATCCATATTGGATAAGCGGTGCAAAGAATAGGACCGCATACAACAAAGCGGGGTGACGGCTTCGGGACCCCGCGGCTTCCCATCGAAGAAGGCAGAAAATCAGAATTGCCGCGCAGAGAACAGAGAGAGAGTATTCGCGTACCTCCTGCGCGTACCGGATCTGCGACGCCGACACCGCAAGAATCGCCGCCGAAAACAGCGCGGCATTGGGGCTCACCTTGCCGCGAACCATGGCCAGCATCACGAGAACCGCAAGAAGGCTTGCCAGCACCGAGGGCGCGCGTACTGCCACGGGGCCTTTTCCGACTTTCTCCATCAGGTACAAAATATAAGGGTGTACAACTGGCGCGCTGACCCGTTGTGTCTTCTCTAGCACTTGTGTCAATGTGCCACGCGAAATATTCGCAGTGACAGCTTCATCCCACCACAGGCTGCGGTCCCCAAGATGATATACGCGTAACGCGGTAGCGATCGTGAGCAAAAGCAGCGCAGCGATTACAAAGAAGCGCCCATGAGATGGAATCCCCGGCAGTTCGCTTGGTGGTGCGACGGGAGCAGTCGATGCAATGCGGGAATCCATCGAGTTGTCCAAGAGACGGCTCATTTTCCCAATTCCCTCAGAGCGGCAATAACCCGATCCTGCTCAGACTCAGTGAGTCCAACCGAACAGGGCAGACTCAAGCCCTGCCGGGCCAGCCGCTCGGCCACGGGCATCGACGCTATGTTGTTCGAAGCGTGGGCAGGAGACTGATGAATCGGCTGCCACAGCGGACGGCATTGGATTTCTAGTGAACCGAGCGCGCGCATTAATTGGCGTGAATCCAAGCCGAACTTTTCCTCCTCGACCAGGACGGTGTACATCCAGAACGTACTCGCAGCCCACAGAGCGTTTCTCATCGGTGTGATGCCCGGCATGTTTTGCAGCGTTTCGGTGTAGCGGGCAGCGATCTTCCGCTTGGCAGCGACAAAAGCCGCCAACTGCTCCATCTGTGCGCAACCGACCGCAGCTAGTAGATTGGTCAGGCGATAGTTGTAACCCACCTCCCCGTGGACGTACTCGACAGGGTCGTCTTTGGCTTGAGTGGTGAGGTACTTGGCCTTTCGGGCCCACTCTCCATTGTTTGTGACCAGCATCCCGCCGCCACCTGTGGTAACGATCTTGTTGCCATTGAAGCTGAAACAGGCGATGTCTCCCAAACTACCCAAGCTTCTCCCTTTGTAACCCGCACCCAAACCCTCGGTGGCATCTTCAATCACCTTCAGATCGAATTTTCCAGCGCTCGCCAGAATGGGATCCAAGTCAACGGGATGGCCAAGTACATGAACGGGAAGTATCGCCGTGACGCGACGTCCAGTGCGAGAGTTGTGCAAGGTGCCGTTGCTCCAACGGCAGTCCCGCTCCAGGAATTCCACGACCCGATCTGGATCGATCTGACAGTAGCTGGGCTCGGCATCAATGAACACCGGCCAAGCACCCGCATAACGGATGGCATTGACGGGCGCGATGAATGTCAGGCTAGACACGAGCACCTCGTCGTCGGGCTGCACTCCGGCTACCAGGAGCGCGGTATGCAGTGCCGCCGTGCCGTTCATGGTGGCCACGGCATACTTCGTCCCCGCTTGCTGCGCCACCATTTGCTCGAACCGATCCACGTAAGAGCCCACCGATGAAACCCACGAGGTATCGAGGCATTCCTTCACATAACGCCATTCGTTGCCGCGAATTTCCGGCACAATGAGGGGAATGAAGCCGGCGGCCGGCGGTGCTCCCGGAGCAAGTGTGTCAGTTAGTTTCATTCAAATTGTGGGGCAGGAAACCGCAATAGGAGAACGGAGATTCAGGAAGTCAAGGATAACCGTACAAGTCCGGTTGCGAAGCATTTCATTCACACGTTGCTGACTTTGCCTAACCAGGGAGCGGTAGCGCGCGTGTCGGGGTCTGAGACCCGTTAGGGCCGGATAATGCCACGGGTTCACGCCAAATCCGGTTGCGGCCCATCTGTATGATGATCCGTCCGATCCCAGTGGTCGTGGTGCCGTAGCGCTGGATGAGCGCCGCCATCTCCTCCTTCTTTGCATCCGAAAAACCAAACTCATACAGCACCGGAGTACCAAACCTAAATTGCGAGAGAGGCATCGACATCGGACTACGCTGCCAATCTGCGATATCATGCTGCAGGAATAAGGAGGGATTGTCGTCGTTGCGCTCACTTCCCCAGATATTGTGTACCCGGCCTGCGCAGAAAGCCTGTATATCACTGAAGATTGCCGAGCTACCGATATCGCCATTAACTCCATCACCGAGCATACCGCCAGCCGTCTGGAAGACGTACGTAACCCAATCGTCCATCACGGCCAGGCTCATGGCTGTATGGGTTTGAATTAGATTGATGCCGATTTCACCTCTGAGCAGTTTCTCGTAAATGTCTCCGGCACACACATACGCGCGAAGTTCCTCCTCCGAGTCCCACAGCTCTTCTTTTGTCAGCCGTACAAAGGAGTCGAAAATTGTCCGCACAGAAGATGGCGCCGACTGGATGTTTGCCACCAGTCTCTCCAGCAGCCCAACGATCGAGACCTCGTTTTGTCGCAGCAATCTCAACAAGGGACTGAACCCGCCGCCGTTGTAGACAACCGCGACCATCAGATGCAGTTTCCTGGCCTCCAGATAGTCCTCAAACGTCATTGTGCTAGTAGATGTAACCACTTCTTCGACCTCCGCGGCGATACGCCCGTTCTGGAGTTTCGCGAAGTCGCGCGGCAAAATTCGAAAATGCGAGCCAATCTTATAGGTCGCCCGGCTGAACGGCGAAGTCAGTTCCGTACCGTTCAGCAGCATGCACGTGTAGGTATCGATAATGTCGATCCCCGCTTCCATCACGTCCGAAAGCGATTTGACATGCCGTTCGTACGAATCGCCAGGCAAGCCTAGAATCAGTTCTGAGAGGGTTGGCAGGCCGAGTTCCTGATATACGCTCGCGAGGGCCATCATCTGGGAGGTGCTGATGTTATCGCGCTTGATTTCTTTTAGGACACCGGAGTCCATCGACTGCACCGACATCCACATCGACATCGATCCATTCAGTTTACGCAGGGCCTTGGCAATGCGTTCTTTCTTGTTCTTGCCGGTCGAGGCGAAAATCGAGCGCGGCCAGTTCTGCCGTTGCTGAATTCGTTCGATATGTTCGACGATTTCGTAGTCGCGCTCGTACATGGCGAAATTCGGATCGGCGAACATCAGGTTTGAGATCAGGGTTGGGGCGCGCTGTACCGCCGCTGCAATGTAATCCAGCTCCGCCTTCACCCGTTCAATGCTGAAGTGGTTCACCTTCGAAATGAGCTGGTTTCCTTCATGGCAAAAAGTACAGGAAAAGGGACATCCTCGGTTGGTTTCCATCATCGGAGAAAGCTTACCGTCAAAAAACTTGTCCATGTAGCCCGTAAGGTAGGGAGAAGGAATCTCGTCAAGATTTCGCCGCCGGGGCAGCATAATTCCCTGCGATGACTTCCGTATCACTGATGCGATGAATGAATCCGTCGATTGGGGACGGCTTTCATTTTTTCGCGATCGGCACCGGTTTCCAGCGCGCGAGCCACCAATGCTGCAAATGCTTCTTCGCCTTCCAGATAGGCGTAAAAGTCGATCAGAGGATTTCGTTTGACGAACTCCTCGCGCGCCTGCATCCTCCAAGAGGTATATTCGGGCCGCCCATCACGCAGATCGTCTGGGGCGAAACCGCTCGGGTCATTCTGAAGAACTCCAATCCCAGATTGAAATTCCATGGGTAGTTGCTCAGGCCCAGGATGTCGGGCGGCTTCTCATTGATGGCTTGTTCCAGATCCTCGACATATTTGAACAGTCTTAGATCGATCTCCTTGCCGAAGCGTTTCTCTGCGTAGGCGGCTATGAAACCGATGTTGAGCGGGAAACGCATCGGTGGCAAGGGACAGCGTCGTGTATGTCAGGTCCCCTAAGTAGATGTTAAGGGGTCTTAGTACTTGAAATTGGTTTTCATTGGCCATCAGTGTCACCATGGTCGACGGCATCAGTGTTTGACCGATCTCTTGCGGGTCTAGGCACCGCCTGACGCCGTCGGAGTTCCGTCTAGAATTGCCTGATCACATTGTTCAGATCGGGTAGGAGCCATTGCGTGTTCAGCCACAATCCACATCTGGGGTGAAGGATGATCCGCACTGAACCGAAGATCTACTTAGTAAAATCGCCAAGCACTCGGTAAATTCTCTTGAAGAAACTCAGTTGCGATATTTCCGGTCTGCAAAGTCTGCGACGACCCCCTCCCGCACCAACCGTGCAACTTCTCCAATTCCTTGGGCGACGGTGCGGGTGGCCTTGTATCCCAGCTGATTCGTTATCCGCGCAAAAGAGACCCGGTAGTCCCGCGCGTCTTCAGTTTTGTGCACAAACTCGACAATGGCATCTGGCGCATAGGGACGGATCAGTTCAACCAGTTGTTGTTTTTGGAAATTCTGGTCTGTAGCGCCGACATTAAAGACGCGTCCGCCAACATCAGCCGTCGGAGAGCTGAGAACCAGCTGAATTGCTCGGGCGGCATCCCATACATGTACGTAGGGACGCCAGAATTGCTCGCCATAAACCTTTAGGTGCTTCTGGCTCAGCATCTCCATGGTGAATTCGTTGACCGTCAGATCGAAGCGCATCCGCGGCGATACGCCATAAATCGTGGAAAACCGCAACGGCGTCGGACACCAGCCATCGCGGTGAGCGCCACGCAACAATGCCATTTCCACGGCCACTTTGGTCTCCGCGTAGAGGGAAACCGGATTTAACTCGGATTCCTCATCTACATATTGATTGGTGTCCTTCATCTTGCCGTAATTACTGCAGGTGGAGGCGAAGATGAACCGCTCGACTCCCGCATCCTGGCTCTCCCCGATTAGTGCAAGCGATCCATCGAGATTGGTTGCGCGAGCCAGATCCGGCTGGCGGGCACAGGCCGGATCGCCGACCATGGCCGCCAAGTGAACCACTGCATCCCGGCCCGACACGGCGGTTCGCACTGTCGTGCGATCGCGAATGTCTCCGCGAACGAATTCAAATCCCGGATGGCACCAGACGGCGAGGAGTGATTCGCCACCATGCGCCAGATGGTCCAGCACGCGAACCTGGTGCCCGGCTGCGAGCAAGAGCGGGGCGAGGGTGGACCCCACGTAACCCGCGCCGCCGGTAATCAAAATCTTCATGCTAAGATCTTTACTTTCGGCACGTCTTCCTGTGCCTTTTGATAGTCTTCGTGCCGTCCGACGTCCAGCCAGTACTCCATGATGGGGAAACTCACCACGGGACGTCCGGCGTCCAGCAATTTCTGTATCAGATCCGTCATATCGAACGGCTGGCCTTCCGGAATGTAGTCGTAGGCTGAAGGTTCAAGCAGATAGGTTCCTGCATTGATAAAGAAACTGAGCGAGGGCTTTTCTTCAAGCTTGGTGATGCGCACATCCTCGCACTCCACAACTCCAAAGGGGACCTGCATGTCGTATTTGCGAACCCCTACAGTGAGCACCGCTCGCTGCTTCCGGTGGTACGTCAGCATTTCCTGAAAGGGAAGCCCGGTGAGGATGTCGCCGTTGATCACTAGGAATGGTCCATTGGGCCTCTTCATCTGCCTAAGGCCGCCGGCAGTGCCCATGGGGTGAGCTTCCTTGAAATAATTCAATCTAACTCCGAATCCTTCACCATCCCCAAAGTGGTTCACAATGGATTCTGGAAGATAGTGCGTGGTCAGGTTTACATCGCGAATACCGCAGCGGCGGAGCTGCTGAATGGTCAGTTCCAACAAGGGACGATCTCCCACCGGCAGCATGGGTTTCGGAACACTTTCCGTCAGTGGGAGCAGGCGCTTTCCGTATCCGCCCGCCATGATCACCGCCGAAAGATCCAGGCGCACTTCCGGAACCAAGTCCCTGCGCAACAAAAACTTCACTACGCGGTTGTTGGCATCCACCACCGGCACGTGATTGATGTCATGCTGATTCATCAGATCCAGCGCTTCTCCCGGGGAAATGGATCTCGGCGCAACTACAGGCTTCCGGCTGGCGATCGTATTACACGATGTAGCCATGGATTTGCCCTGCAGGATGGCCCGACGAATGTCGCCGTCGGTAAGCAAGCCACAGAGAATTCGGCCGTTTGTGCATATCACCAACGCTCCTGTGCCGGCCTTGTTTAGAAGGGCCATGGCCTCGGCAATTGAGGCCTCGGGGGAAATGACAGCACATTCAAGACGGAGCTGCGCGCTTGCTTCCAGGTCGATCGCAGTTCCCAGATCACGGCGCAGAATTAAATCGTGGATTACTCCGTCCGCATCCACCACGGGCAGATGATTGATGTCATGCCGGTTCATCAGTTGAAGTGCCTCGGCAGGTGCAACCGGCTGTAAGGCTGCAATCGGTTCCAGGCTACAGATCGAGCCACAGCGATCATCCAGTCCGCGGGACCTAAGCATCGCTCGCCGAATATCGCCGTCCGTCAAAACGCCAACGAGCTTTCGGTTGCCGGAGCACAGTGCCAGCGCTCCGGTCCCGGCCTTGTCCAAGCGCGCCATGGCGTCGCCAATAGAAGCAGCCGGCGAGATGATGACGCTTTCGAGGCGTGCTTCGGGAGTGTTCTGAGTCATGACAATCAATCGATACAAACTGTCCGTTCTCTTACTGGAACGGATCAGATGGCGGCTTGAAAAGCAACCCGGAGTTAGATCATCAAAGTGGATTTAAGATGGGACTTCAACTACAGCACAGACTGGCTGGGCGGCAGGGTTCAGGTTCTCCGCGCCCGGCGGATCGCGGCAGATTCCAGTGTTGTCTTGAAATCTTTGCGGTGGCGGGATTCATGACCGCGACAGTTGTCGTTCCGAAAGCGTTGTTCGCTGCGACCCCGATGGCATTCAACGCCGACAAAGGAAATGTTTCTTCATCAAAGACATACTGCCACTCGTGAAAGGGCGTATCAGTATCAAAGTTGTCGAAGTGATACGTTCCCGCAACCGTTCTCAAGGCGAGCCAAGGCTGCGGACCGAAGGTAGGCGTGGCGGAGCGCACCTTGAGAACATGCGTGGAATCGTCGACCTGCTGGAGCGTCAGTTCGAGCTCGCAGGGCGGTAGGAACTCAAGGTTCAACGCGGACCGCATTGCGGTCACGGCTTCGCAAAACAGGAAAGGAACGTTAGGGAAATGCGGCGCAACCCGCTGGAGCAGCTCCCGGGTAGCGTTGATATCCGAAGCCATGTTTCGGAAGTCATGATTTGTGATGGCCAGGACCACCGGCTTGCTGGCGGCCGCCTCCTTGAACGCCTGCTGCACATCCTTCTCTTGTAGCAGCCGGTAGCGGGTTCCGACATTCAGGCAGCGCGCGATCCATCGGCGGCAGTTGCCCGGGACCTGATAGTCGTCGGCAGATGGATGATAGGGTGTCCAGGTCGCGGGCGCGCGGCGCCAGTCGCCGAAGCGGCCTCCTAAAAGCCCGAATTGCGCCGCATCCACCTCGGTATCCGCCATCGCCTGGCTCGAGAAATCGAACGGAATATGCTGTTCTAGAAACCAATGGCTGTCTGGCCGGATGACGTGAAACCCGGGGCGATGCGCGGCGGGAAACCAATGATGATCGATGACCCGGCGGGACAATATCTGATGCAGACTGTCGGACGACGACCACCAGTGAGTGGCGCAGCGGTGGGCTTCCCGGCGGAAGGAATGGGGATGATAGTGGAAATGCAGTCCGTCCTGCGATGAGCCGGTCTCACGAATCAGCCGGCGGTAGTGTTCAAAGATATTGTGATATCCAATGTCTCTGCGCCGCGGATTCAAATCGTAATCGACGTGATCTACGCAGAACCAATTGTAGATCCAACCGGCCCCGACCGAATCGCGAACCTGCGTGCGAAATGATTCCCCCATCAGTTCGGCCAGCATGGCATCGACCTTGTCCCAGGTGTCGTTGTAGGCCAGCAGATGAGGGTCCACTACCTTTTGGACGGCGGCCTCCAGTCCTCCGAGATCCACTTCTCCGGCTTGGAGACGGCGCAACAGGTCCACGCTGGGTTCCAATTCGAGATGAAAGATAGCGCGCAACCGTTCAAAGGTCGCGTCGACCGACTCGTGCAGCGGTCCTTCCGTATCAACGCAGTGCACAACGTATACTGGGTTGTGTTTCCATGCGATTGTCGTACTACCGGAGCCGGTCTCCTTGCCGATCACCCCAGCCGGGACGCCAACGACGGTGACTCCCGCTGGCACGTCACCGACCACAACGGCCCCGGCCCCCACAATGCTGCCGGCGCCGACTTTGATACCCTGGATGATGCTGGCCCCAGTTCCGATGTGGGCTCCTTTTCCTATGTGCACATCACCGGACAATGTGACTCCCGGCGCGATGTGCGCGTGTGCGTCGATCGAGCAGTCGTGGTCGACGCGGGCCCCCGTGTTGATGATCACGTTTGCTCCCACGCGGCTTCCCGGTTGCACCACAACTCCCGCCATGACTCTGGACGCCATCCTCAATATGTACCTCGGGAGCGATGATCGCGGAGGGATGAATGACGGTTTCGAAGATATATTGTTTCTCCCGGAACTTTTCATAGACCGCTCGACGCAACTCCGTGGAACTGATCGAGCCCACACCGTTTACCAGCCGCACTTGAACCGGCGCATGAAGAAAAACCACGCTGTCGTCGCCGAGATGCGCAATGCCCAGCAGTGGAGGCAGCGAAGGTTTCGGATCGACGAAGCCGAGGACTTTGCGACCTTGCAGGAGCAGTGTGCTGACCAGCACCTTGGCGTGACCGCCTCCGCCAACGACAATCACTGGCCGGTCCCAGGTGTAGTCCGCGCCGATTACTGCAGGTGTTCCCAATGAAGTACCTGGTCGGCAGCAACATCGGACGCTAACCGCCGGCCGAGGACATAGGTTATTTCGTTAGGAGCGATCCCGGTCCCGGGACGCTTGGCATCCAGATCTGCCTCGGCTAGCGTGTGGCCGCGATCCAGTTTGCGCCGTGCGACGAGGCTTCGGCGAAACTTCCTCCGCTTTTCCATCTCCGCCGGGCTGACGACCCGCCGCTTTCCCCGAGCGCTTGGAAAATGTTCCTTCCCTCCACGACGATGGTCCGCAGTTGTTCGGGATTGGCCGAGATGGCATGGTCCCATCCCGCCATTTCCTGATCGAGAGTGAAATGCTTTTCGATGACACAGGCGCCCAGCGAAATTGCGGCCAGTGGGATGGCCGTGCCCAAGGTGTGGTCGCTGAACCCCACCGGCACATCGAACGCTTGCTGCAACGTCGCCATATTTCGCAGATGAATCGTGTCGTATTCCGGAGGATAGATGGAGACGCAATGCAGCAGCACGATCTGTTCATTGCCCTCGGCGCGAAACGTTTCCACGGCTTGCTCTATTTCCGCCAGAGTCGCCATGCCGGTCGAAATGACCACCGGCCGCTGTTTGCGGGCCACGTACTTCAGCAGGGGCAGATGCACGACATCCATCGAGGCAATCTTGAAAAATGGCACTGCCAAGTTCCTCGAGGAGATCAACCTCTTCCGTCGAAAAGGGAGTCGAGCAGAAGGCAATGCCCCGGGCCCGGCAATGGGCATGGGCTTCATGATGCTGCTCTGCGGTTAGCTGGTAGGCCGTCACCATTTCCCGTAACGAGCCGAAATGCTTTTTCTTGTCCGAATACTCAGTATTGCGGGCATACTCCTCTTCGGCAATCAGCGAGGTATCGGTCCATGATTGGAACTTCACGGCTTGCGCGCCGGCCGCTGCGGCCGCATCAATCATGCGGCGGCAGAGATTCATGTCGCCGTTATGATTGGAGCCAACCTCGGCGATGATGTAAGGCGGCTTGCCGGGCCCGATTTCCACGTCTCCTAACTTGATGGTTTTCATATTAAGAGGTTCCGTTCCACTTAAGGGGTTCCGTTCCACATATTCCCTAAAGCTGGATAGGCCACGCAACACCACCAAAGAAGCGGCGGGCGCAAAGCGTTAAGGGCCTGTACATACCCATCCAATTGCGCGGGACGAAGAACAATATGCTGGTAGAATTCTTCGACTTCCGCCGTCACCCGCCTGAGTGCAATATACCGTTCAGCCACGCACTCCCGCCTTGATTCGGCGAGCAAGAGCTGAAAATGTCTCCGTACGAGTGCCGTATCCGAGATGACCTGATCCCGACTGAACGGAAATCTGACCCGAGCTGTATTCGTCGAATGCTGCCGATAATCCATTCGGGGTACATGATCGAAAGCCGTTCTGGCACCCATTAGCCAAGCCCATGTTGCCAGAAACCAGTCAACCAGTACTGCGTCGGCTGGGATAGGCAAACAGCGTTGCAGGAGGTCTGAACGGAAGGCCGAGTTGGAAAAGCCAAAGACATTGTTCCGCGGAAACACGTCCTCGGGTCCAAGCTGCGGTGGCAGATCAAAGGTCATGCCAAGATCTTTTCCTTGCTGATCGATAAGGCACAGTGCACAGCCCGCAAGCTCGCTTACTTCTAAATCCGCCCGCGCTGCCGCCACACGCGAGGGATGGAGCACATCGTCGCTGTCCACCAGCACCACCCGGTCGCAGGTTTCCGCAATTCGGGCCAGGGCCTGCTGCCTGATCTGTGCGCCGGTGGCTCCGGAAGGAGCTACCACCCAGTTCGCTTTCAGATCGGATTCCAGCATGTTCTGGACGTATTCTCTTCTCAGCGTATCTAGGCCTATCCAGAGCTGAAAGTCTTGGTCCGTCTGTTGGCGGAGCGAGCGGTACCAATCTGCCAAGTAAGACTCGACGCCAGGATAGATTGTTGTGTAAACGGCCAGAGTCATGCGAAGATTTGCCAGTGTTGATAATCGTCTATACAGCCTATCTGGCGTTAAGGTATGGTTGGTCTTGGTTCTGCAGCATCCCGATTCACGAATTCTGCAACTAGGCGATCTGATTTCCCGGGACCCGTTCCGAGACGTCCCATATGACACCTGTCCCACCATTTTCCGAGGGAAATTGGGGGAGGCTTAAAAGAACCTCGGCCATCGCCCAGTCCTCAAAGGTATCGATGTCAATTCCCCTTTGCCAGGGGATTTCCCAACCTGTTCGCTTCTCGAGGTGGAATGTCTTTGTCCGCCTCAAAGTCGCGGTCCGGGCCCACCAAATGGCGCCGGTGGGACAAAAAAGCTCTGGCAGGTCCTGGCTGCGCGCGGCCATTTGCTCCTTAAAGACGGGCTCCACTTCACGCCGTTCATTCAGACGCATGGCCCACCAGGGATTCTGCCAACCATAACGCACCACGGAAATCTGAGAGTCTGTACCGGTTTCCTCAAATTGCCTATAGCTATCGCCGATATCGCCTGCGGTCCGCAATGGGCAATTCGGCATTAGTTGGGCCACGGCGTCAAATCTGTCGCCGGCGGGATCAAGCCGGAGCAGTGCGTCGGTTGTAACCAAAGACACCGGGACAAAATCATCGGACAAGTTCTCGTCACGCAGGAAAGGAACCTCGGCATGGTATTGCCGGGCGACTTCGGCAATTTCCGGACGGTCGGTGCTGACCACCACGCGCTCAAATAGGCCGCTCTCGCGGGCCGCCTCAATGGTGTATGCAAGAACTGGTTTGCCACTCAGAGGCCTGAGGTTCTTGCCCGGGATTCGTTTCGAACCGCCGCGAGCTGGAATTATTGCGATGATCGTTCTCGGCATGATTGGAGTTTTTCTCGGCTTCCGGAACAGTCGAAAACAGCAAGCCTCACGAAGTCAGGCTAAATGGGGTCTGAGACGTGATCCCCGCGATGGTATCGGTCGCGTGCCGCTTTCGAGGATCCGCCAGGGACACAGGAGCAATTGTTCCATCGGGCAGGCACCATTCATAAGGCACAACCACTGGGGTCGATTGATAAGCCCGAGACAGAAATTCTCCCCTATAGCCATATTCCGTAAGGTCTCCCACCACGCTGAAATAGGCAACTTCCTGGTAGTTCACTATCATGTCATTGCCGTTTCTTGTTCTGACGGACATTTTGACAGAGTAACTTTGTGGAAAAAGCGGAAGTGATTTGAATCGGCAGGCAAGCCTCCCGGTACCCGCCAGGACTTCGGGCCGGTGTCCATCCAGCAGCATATTGGCCGTAAAACACGAGCCGTTGATCCCTTGCACGGCGAGGGTGAGATAGGGCTGTTCCAGGCGCTTCTGTGCGTCGTAATTTATCTCGACGATCAAATCCTGTCCGGGGAGAAACTGGCTGCTTTCCTCCCCCCGGCTGTTCTTCAATGCAACCTTCTCAATCGTCAGTCCGTATTCCGGATTCGCACACGAAAAAGAGAATTGCTCGGAGATGCTATTGAAATAGGCTTCGATGATTTCATCCGTCTTTCCGTCTTTATGCAGCCGGCCATCCTCCAGCCAGATGACCCCTTTGGCATAAGGTTCCGGACCGCCTCCATATTGTGGCTGACGAACAAGACCGTTCTTCCACTCTGGGCAAAGCTCCCCATTTTTCCAAGGCATTTCTTTTGGAAGGCGGAGTCGCCGACTGCGAGAACCTCGTCGACGATCAGGATTTCGGGTTCAAGATGGGCGGCCACCGCAAAAGCCAGGCGCACATACATGCCGGAGGAGTAGCGTTTGACTGGCGTGTCGAGAAACTCTTCGATTTCCGAGAACTCGACGATCTCGTCAAATTTGCGGATGATCTCCGCACGGCTCATGCCCAGGATGGCACCGTTAAGGAAGATGTTCTCCCGTCCGGTGAGTTCCTGATGAAATCCGGTGCCGACCTCGAGGAGGCTGGCGATCCGGCCAGTCGATGCAGATTCGTCCCTCGGTGGGAACGGTAATCCGGCTCAGGAGTTTCAACAAGGTGCTCTTTCCCGCTCCGTTGCGGCCAATGATGCCGACCACTTCACCCTGTTTGATCTGAAAGGAAACATCCTTTAACGCCCAGAAATCCACCTGCTGAAGCTTTTCTTGCCGGCGCGACCGAAGCCAGGCAATGGGCGCGCGCATCGCGCCCTCGATGGCATGGCGCATGCCGTCACCCTTGGCCCGCTGATGGCCGATGGTGTACCGTTTGCCGAGATTCTCGATGGTGATGGCAGGATCGGGCATCGGCAAAGGTTGTGGAAGGTGCTTTCAGCATGGCTCAAATCACATCGGCAAAGGTTTGCTCGGTCTTTCTGAAATACCAGATACCTGACGCAACCAGAAGGACACGTCAATCACCGCGACTGCAAGACCTGGCCAGTAAATGCTGTTCTGTGCGCCCAAGAGGCACCAGCGAAAACCATCGATGACTCCCACCATCGGATTGAGCGCGTAGAGGAGGCGAAACCGCTCCGGAACGACGCTGCTCTGAAAACCGACCGGCGAGATATAAAGGCCAAACTGGACCATGAACGGGACAATGAAACGAAAATCACGATACTGGACCATGAGGGCGGCGATCCACAAACCGACCCCGAGCGAGGCAGCCGAACGTCAGCAGAACAAGAAGTGGCAGAAATAGCACTGCAGCAGGAGGCGCATAGCGGTACCAGATCATCAGGACAACGAGGAAGCCGGCGGAAATCAGGAAATCCACAAAACTCGTGATGACGCTGCTGACCGTAATGACGAGCCGCGGGAAATACACTTTGGAAATCAGATTGGAGTTCGTTACAAGGCTGTTGCCGCTTTCGGCCATCGCAGTGGAAAAAAACTGCCAGGGCAGCATGCCGCAAAAGACGAGCAGCGGATAAGGCACTCCTCCGGAAGGCATTTTGCCCAGCTTCCCAAAAACCACCGTAAGCACAATCATGGTCAGGAGCGGCCGGATGAGCGACCAGCTCACTCCCACGAAGGTTTGCTTGTAGCGAACGAGCAGATCGCGCCACGCGAGGAAATAAAACAATTCCCGGTAGCGCCAAAGATCCCGCCAATACTGCCGCTCGGTGCGGCCGGCTTCGATTAGCAATTGGGGCATGCGCGGTGCATTCAGCATCCCGAAGGAGGTTTTGAGTTGGGCTGGGGTCGCCGTCTTAGTTGCGAGATCTATCATGGACGAGTTTTAGCGCAACCACGCGCTCCGAGCTTCTTGGTACGTGCCGATCTGAACTGCATCGGCTTTTTCTCGCTGGTCTTGACCCCTGGCAGCCTTTTCGCTTGCAACCGCTTGCTCTACGGCATCGCAAAGCGC
>CAVRID010000022.1:0-21414 GCA_963721155.1 uncultured Acidobacteriaceae bacterium
GGTCGTAGTTCAGTTGGTTAGAACGCTGCCCTGTCATGCGCGTTCTTTGTTTGCTTGCATTTAGGCGGTTTATAGGCGATTCTACTGGCGGTTCTGCCAAGAACCGCCTTTATGCCACGACTGCCGCGAGTCAAACTTCTCAAGCAAGTCAAGGTCAACGACAAGTGGACGCTCGCCACCGCCTTGTTCGACAGCAAGGGTCGCGTCCGCCGTGATCACGTCATCATCAACGCCAATGACGAAACCCACGCCGAGGGAAGCTATTTCATCGAGTGGTGGGACCAGGGCAAACGCCACCGAGAAGCAGCGGGCGCAGACGCCCAGGATGCCGCCGACAAAGCCCGCGTCAGGGAGGCCGAACTGACGGCCCAGCGCAACGGCATTATTCCGCCGCCGCCCGACATCGAAGCAACTTCGGAACGCACTCCTCTACCCTCTGCGCTCGACAGCTATCTGGAGTATGTTCGCTATCACCGATCGCTGCGTACCTTCCGCACCTACCGGCCCATTCTTGAATCGTTCAAAGAGTCTTGCCACAAGGCTTTTGTTGACGAGGTTGAACGTCAGGACCTTCTCGACTTTGCTACCCATTGCATGAAGAAGGGTCAGAAGGGCAAAAGCATCTACAACAAGCTCGTGGTCATCTCCCAGTTGATGAAGCAGCACGGCAAACGAAAACTCCTCAACGCCGCCGACTGGCCTAGCTTCGTTGAAACCGTCCGCCCAATCTATGAGGACTCTGAACTGACAAAGCTGTTCAAGGCTTGCACGCTCGATGAGCAGGCCCGCTTCAAGTTTTACCTGATGTCCGGATTTCGTGATGCGGAAGGACGCTTCACCACATGGCGCGACGTCGATTTCAAACACACCGCCGTGCGCGTAACTGCCAAGCCACATTGGGGATTTCATCCGAAGAATTGGGAGGAACGTGAGGTTCCTGTTCCGCTGAAGCTCATTGCGATGCTTGAGAAATTTCGCCCCGTAACAGCCGGCCCCGACGATCCGCTATTTCCGAGCGCCACCGGCAGGCCCGACGGCGCTATGCTGGAAAAACTCAAGGCCGTCGCCTACCGCGCCAAGCTCAATTGCGGGCATTGCAAGGTGACGCACAAGCTGGACAATGGCACAGTCAGAATCAATCGCTGCGATGAAGGCCCCTACTGCAGCCGCTGGTTTCTGCATAAGTTTCGACACACCTACGCTACCCGGCACCTGCAGGACGGAATCGACATTCGCACGTTGCAGCAATGGATGGGGCACCGGGACATCGCATCGACAATGGTTTACTTGAAGGGTGTACGGAACAAAGACATTCAGGCCAGGATAAATAAGGGCAGCCTCGCGTCGTTTGCTTAAGCACTTAGCCCACACGCTTACAGCTTTTCGCCGACATTTTCCATGTCTCCACACAGCGGGCATTACCGCGCGTTAGAGGCATGATCGTTACCGCCGCCTGGGAGTCCGACCCTCCATGACCAATAACCTGTCTTCCGGAGCAGGCTGCAACGAAGCGGAGGCAGGGGCCATTTTCTGGCGCAGCCAGACGGCAACCGCCAGGGGATCGAAACGGATGGAACCGCCAATCTTGAAACAGGGGATCCGATGTTCCGCCGCGAGCTTGTAGACCTGGCGCTCCGAGATGTTCAGCAATTCGGCGATATCTGCGACGGTGAGGGCGCGGCTTTTCCCGTCTAGAGAATCCGCGAGGCCCGCCGTTTTCCTGACCGGTTCACCGTCCATTTTTCCTTCCCTTTCGCCCCTTTCAGGGCTTAATTACCTACAAAACGAGGATTCGTCAAACAGGCTGATCAGGCGAGAGCCGGCAAGCACTGCGGGCTCCGTGGGGACTTGCTTGTAATTTGGCAGCTCTGGCAGGAGTTTCGTGCTAAAACCGCTCTTAATCCAAGGCGACGGTACTCCGGATGCGAAAGCTCGCGGTTCGCGCTGGAATCACGGCCGTCAATAGATTTATTTCACCGATTACACTTTGACTGGACAAATCAGCTGGTGTGGAGGAATTTGCCGCCAAATCGAATGCCACAAAAGTGGGCGCCGATTGGTCCGTGATTCACTCCGCCATGGCCGCTGCAAAATCAATTCCCTCCCCCACCCGCTGCCTGACTTCCTTGAGCCACGCTCTTGAGTTCGTGCCGTGAATCACGCGGCCCAGAAAGCCCAGCCGTTCGGCTGCATTGTTGCGGTTCCGCCGGATGTCGTCCTTCGTGATCTTGGTGTACAGGGCAAGAAAGGTATCCATGCTCCGGGGCTTGGCAAAGACGTAAGTCGCGTGGCCGAGCTGTGGGGTTTCGACGACCACGGCTTTCTCAACGTCGAAGATGTATTCCTCCCGAAACAGATAGATCCGGCGTGCCCGGCGTGCGAGCTGGCGATAGAAGAACGGGTCATAATCAGGGCGCCAGCTGATCTGGGCGACATCAAAGTCACCGGGAACATGCAGCTCGGAACACATTCGCTGCAGCTCCGCTCGCTCGACCGCCCGATGTTCCAAGCAAAGCCGGATCTGATCCAGAGCCCGCGAATACTGGCCGAAGCGATGATAGGCAGTTTTGGCAGATTCGATTTGCTGCTGGAAATCGGGTGGCAGTTTGACCTCCAACCGGCTCGGCAACGCAGTTTCCCAGGTAACGAGCTCCCACTGCTCACGGCGTTTGCGGTATTTGCCGCTCTGTACGAACGTGCCCTCGACCTCGATCTTGGTTCCCAACAGATGCTTCCACTGATTCCAGGTGCGGTCCCAGAGTGTATGCAGGACGGCGGGGTCGAGCCAGAACTCTAGCTTGCGACGCATGTCGCGGCACAGTGCCCGGTCATCGTAGAAATCACATCTGACGCAGTGGCACATGGAACCGCCGTCGCCGGAGATCGGGTGAAAACGCGAGGATGCGGCGGGCAAAGAACGTCTCGACCGTCGCGGGAAGGCTCGCCGGCAACGAGAAGAGAGCCAAACCCACCATACGGAAATACGGCCGGTGCTTCGGGATCGGCCAGCAGCGCGTCATAGCAAGCGCGCAGTTCGGGCTGACCGACGATGTTGAATGCCCGCTCCAGCGCCACTCGCTCTCTGTGCCGCACGCCCGCCGTTCTCAGCTCCAGATCACGCAGCTTGAAAGCGACGCGAAGCTCGGAGGGCGAAGCGCTGGCCGGGATACGCAAGACCTCGTACAGGGTGGGATGATCGACGCTGTCCGACCGCACGCGGCAGGCGATAGAAGTATTCGCGCAGGACCTCGCAAGGCAGGAAAATCGTGCCGATGCCAAGGCTTCCCCGGTGAACCTCGGCAGAAACGAAGTACTGATTTCGTTTGTCCTGCTTGGGCTGACTGACGTATCCGATCGGCGCGTGGTAGAGATAACGGTTCGGACCGGAACCTGAGTTCTTGGTGATCAAGATTTCTGCGCGAATCGTATTCGTGGTGGGGACGGGGAAGGC
Organism: uncultured Acidobacteriaceae bacterium; assembly: GCA_963721155.1. Classification (GTDB taxonomy): domain Bacteria; phylum Acidobacteriota; class Terriglobia; order Terriglobales; family Acidobacteriaceae; genus Bog-257. The sequence continues at coordinate 3,452 of CAVRID010000022.1, forward strand.
GACCTCGTCGCCAACGCCGATGTAACCGGCAATAAAGGGCCGTAAAAGAATCTTCGCCCGATTGGCCAACACGAAACCGGCATGATTCTTCCTGCTGCTGAATACTTACTACACGCTCCCGACAGATCGGAATGGGTGACGTAGCAGCCATACTCGGCAGGCAGTGTAGACGGGTTTCAGCAAGAGGTCGAACGCGCTCGGAACCGTCACGGCCTCAGTCCCCTAGCGTCCAAGGCGCAGTCCACCGTAACGTACCTTCACAGCAGGTTGGGCGGGGCGATCCTCGCGCCGTCGGAAATATAAATATTCAGCGAAAAACAATTTTTGCTGAATCCGGAATCGCGGGGCCAGCATCTATCGGTGACATCTTTCATCTGTGTCCAGAAATATGCCTGTAATTGGTGGGTTTCAGAGCGCAGTGGAAGGTGTCCTTCAGATAAGTGTCCCTTCGTCCCGTAAGCTGGCCGGAAGCTAACTTGCTCTGCAACTGTTGCTGTTTGCGGAGCTCAAAGCAGATAAGCGCCACGGGGAAACGACGTCCAAAATCGCTGCAGCTTGATTTGTGTGGGCCCGCATTTCGCCAGAGTTTAGTTCGAGGCCCGCAACTCAGGCGACGCGATATTACGAGACCCTGTCATGCGCGGGACTCTGCACCGATCAGGCAATTCGGGCAGCAAGCAGTTAGCAGCCATTGATCAACTGCTGATGGCTGGAATTAAGCTCGGGCCTGCCAAGAAGCGCGATGCAATCAACCGAGTTCTTGAGCTTGTCCCGGAATGGACGCGTGGAGACTGTTGGTGGCGCATCAAGCAGTTGCGGAGGAACGCCAAACGCGCGGCTGCTGCGGAGCGCCACCCAGCCGAGGCAAGAAAGTCTGGGGGAGCTGCCGCAGCCCGGCGGACAGTTTACAGGCCATGGACACCGGCGGATGACGACAGGTTGTTGAACCTGGCTGGGTACGAGCCAGTCAAGAGGATTGCTCAGCGCCTGGACCGTTCGGTCCGCGCGGTCCGCTTCCGGATGGCGGCACTCGGAATCAGTGCGAGAGTCACTGATGCGTGGTCGCTGCGGGCGCTGTGGAAGATGTTGCGCGTACGTTCCTCACGGCTGAGCTATTTCATCGGAAACGGCCTACTTGAAGGTGCGAGATGCCCGCATATCGGCAAGCTCCCTGGCGGCATTTTGCGATCAGAATCAGCCATCTTTGTCCCCCTCCACCCTCGAACGAGTCACGGCTGCGCTCGTTAAGGGAGCGGAAGGATACACGTGGGAACGGGCCGCGGACCTGCTTGGCGTAACCGTGGCCCAAGTGCAGAGCAGTATTTCTGTTGGCCAGCTAAGGCTCGTTGACACATTTGTTACCGACAGGTCGTTTGAGGAGTTCTGCAAGAAGCACGGCGACCGGATCAACATGCCGCTGATCGACCCGGCGACTGCAAAGTGGCTGGTAAGTGAGTACGGTGTTTCACAATCCGCTACCAACGGCACGACTGTTTCTCGCGTTCAAAAGCATGTCTTGGTAATCAGAGCCTGTCATTGTGGAAGGAAGATAGCCGGCAACGCGTACTTCCGGCATGTCAGAACCTGCCAATCTGCGGCCGCGGCTTCTGTCCAATCTCCTGACCAAGGACCGACGGCCCAATTCTCGGAGCGGCTTGACCGCTAGGCCGGGCGGTCACTTAGTGTTGAGCTCAACGTAAGAATCGGCTTCTCTGCGCCAGTCTTCAAAAGAGGGGTAAGGGCTAGGCAACTCCGAAATCCAGACCTCATCGCAGTGGTCGGCGAATTCCATGGTTCGAATGGCCCGCGGATGGCTCCGCACTTGAATGAGGATGGCATCGAACCAGCCCTCGGTTTGCGCGTCCTGAAAGTAATGGTCAGCGATCCAGAGCATCAGCCGCTGCCACTCTTGTGTAGCAGCACTGGCGTCCTGCGCTCGCGCTTTTAGCCCAGCGTCCAAGTACCCTGGGCAACGACGTTCCAGATCGCGTACAACCTCTGCGGGCGGTTCTGATCCCCGCTCCAGCGCCTGTCGTGCCCAGTAGGCAAGAGCCTCACAATCCATGTAACGAGTAGCAGCCTCGGTGAGGCGATCAGGATGCACAAGCTTCGCCGATGCCCTGGCCTTGCGCTCCCGGGCGGTCAGATGGGCAGTCTCGTCACATTGCGCCGCCATGCCTTTCCACTCCTCGAACGACGGATAGTGGACCGGTTTGGCTTTTTTCCACTTCTCGGCGCACTCCGACCAGCACACTTCGGCTCGCTGGTAGCGCGGGTCTCGTACTGCGTAATAAGTAGTTGCGAAGAACGAGCCTTCCTGCTTGGCCAAGCCAAAGACGTGATCCTCAATCCAATCTTCCAGGCGGAGAACCAGAGGCCGGGTCTTGGCTGCTTTGGGTGTGAGCGCTTTTTCGGTTTCAAGAAATCCCGGGCAGCGGTTCTGGAGAATCTCGGCTAGCCAGTCGATGATTCGCTCCTCGACTTCGAGGATCGAGCGAGCCCAGAAATTAAACTCCTGCCAGTCGATGTATTGATTGCGAACTTCGTAGAGACGCTGCCACGGTATCCGACGGGCCTCCTCATCGGCGCGCTCGCGGGCGGCCCGCTGAAGGCGAGCGGTCGAGTCGCGCACGGATTCGCGTTTGGATTTCTTCACACCGGGGTACCTGGGATGGGGACGCAGGGCTGAGTGTCGTCGATCGTCGTTTCGGAGCCCGCTGCCTGCCGCCCTATTTTAGTCGATTTCGACGATACTGGAAGCAACTTGTCATCAGCATTTCCGCCGGACTTGACCTCCGGTTCCTGCCGAACCGGCGCGAGCCGACGCCTCATTTCCAGATCGAAAAAGCTTGCCCTCAAGCAACCACGAACTATAGTTCCTCAATCATTCAGCGTCAAACGACAACTATGGGGTGTGCCCAAACAGATTGGTGCTGATAAACGGCGTGAATCCCGCACCTTAGGTGAGGCTGTCGGCGCTGAGATTACCCGATTGCGTGTCGATCGCGGATGGAGCCAGGCAAAATTGGCGCACGATCTGGGATATACCGAGCGCTATATCGGCCAACTGGAACGCGGCACCAAAAGCCCAACGTTACGAACGCTCGCCGATCTCGCCAAAGCGTTCTCCATACAGCTTTCCGCCATCATTAGATCTGCCGAACGGCGACACCGGAACAGTGGAAAGCTCTGACCTTTACACCATACGGTGAAAGCGCCCTTCAGCCATCTTCATCATCTGATTGATTATCACTTGCGCGAGGTTCCGGACCGGCAGAGGCCTTTATACCGCGGTCACCTCATCAAGCAGCAGGCGGGCCGGTCGACCATGAGCAAATGGAAAGTTGGCTAGAATCCGCTGCTCAATCCCCGGATGTGATGTGCGCCAAGAGTCCAATCTGAGTATGGCCTGCTGTTGCGCCACCCCAAGGATTCGCCTTCCGCAAAACCGCGAAGACCGATGTTCGGTGGTCAGGTTCGAGTTGCCCGTCATCAAGGATCAACCCGGACGGAGCACATCTCCGAGATGCCGACTACCCGTCCAAGTGATTTCCCCGAAGAAGGCTTCTGGACAGTGAGATGCTCATTAGAGGCCATGTTGAAACGGCGGAAGGCCATTGGCTTCTTATCTTCAAGAGAGCGTCAATTGGCATAGCACGTCTGCGCGCGTTAAATGCCAGATCGTCATCCGTCTCAGCCGATCGACTCCTGTTGAAATATGGTCAATGTTTGGAAACTTAACAACGGGGGATTCAGCGGCTTCTCCCTCGCAGCATCGGGGCCCGACGCCCGCGACAAACACCGCCCTCGAGTTTCAAAGCGTCGTCAAAAGAGTGGTACAATTTCGCAATTTCCTGGTGTTCGCGACAGGGCGCATTCCGATGCGACTGCAGCTTTTGGCTGCGCATCCCTTGTTTGTTGGGCCAATGGTCGGTGCGCTCAAGGCCGAGGGCTTCTGCGGAGGTGCGGGCCTGTCGTATCGGGCCGGCCGTTCTGAAGTTAATCGAGCATTGAATGCGCTGTGCACCGAGGGCGGTAGCCATCCTGGATATCTTCGATTGGGGTTAGGTCATGAATAGGCGCGAATTTGTATGCTCTACTAGCTTTGCATTCGCCGGCTTCACTCTTTCGAAAGCGGAACTCTCATGGGCGCAGAGTCCGCCGTCCGACGGTTGGCGGACGTTCGAAGTGACGACTCGCGCAGAAGTGCTTAAGCCTGCAGGAGAAACTAAAGTCTGGTTGCCGGCGGCGCTCATACAGAACACGCCGTTTCAAAGGACGACATCTAACCGGTTTGTTGCTGACGGCGGCCAGGCAAAACTGGTCGAAAGCAACAACCCCGCGGCATTGGGGATGGTAGTTGCAACCTTCCCTGCGGATGCAAAGCCGGTGCTGATACTGACGAGTCAAGTATCACTTAAGAACTATTCAGTGGACCTGTCGAAGCCCGGTAATGCGCAACCCGAGTCTAAGGCTGAGTTGCAGTATTTCTTGCAGCCGCACAAAAACGTTCCGACCGACGGAATCGTGAAAGCCAAGGCGACCGAAATTACGAAAGGCGCCAACACCGATGTCGAGAAAGCGCGTGCGATCTACGAGTGGATCGTCGACAATTCGTTCCGCGATCCGAAAGTGAAGGGCTGCGGTAGGGGCGACATCAGCGCCATGCTCGAAACTGGTTACCTCGGAGGCAAGTGTGCGGACCTGAATGCCCTCTACGTCGGACTCGCGAGAGCGTCAGGCCTCCCAGCCCGCGACGTGTACGGCATTCGCGTGGCAAAGTCCACGCTGGGTTACAAGAGCCTGGGCGCGTCGTCGGAAAAGGTCACGAAGGCACAGCACTGCCGGGCAGAAGTGTACCTGGCACAATTCGGCTGGGTGCCGGTCGATCCCGCCGACGTGCGGAAAGTGGTTCTGGAAGAACCGCCAGGGAACCGTCCGTTGAGCGACGAGATGGTGGCCAGCGCGCGCAAGCGCCTTTTCGGCTCGTGGGAGATGAACTGGATGGCATACAACTTCGCTCAGGATGTCGAGCTCCCAGGTTCGAGCGGTACGACGCTCCCGTTTCTGATGTATCCGCAAGCGCAGACGGCTGAGGGGAGACTCGACAGCCTGGATCCAGATAATTTCAAATACGAGATCACTGCGAGAGAACTGTCTTAATTTGAGGAGCAACGATGAACGCAAGCCCAACTCGAGATTCAGTCCTCCAAACGCCTGCCGCAAATGGACTCGCAGTGGTTCGAGTGACGATTGGTGCGATGTTCGTCTGGGTCTTCTTTGAGAATCTCGGCAAGGGGCTCTATACGTCTGCCGGTTACGCCGGACTCATCCAGTACTACATTCAGCACAGTCACTCGCCGGCCATCTGGAAGGCGGTGATGGCCCAGGCCGCGAGCCACGCCGCGATGGCGGCTCCGATGCAGGCGCTGACAGAAATCTCACTCGGGATTCTGCTCATTATCGGTCTGTTCAACCGTCCTGCGGCTTTTGTATCTTTCTTGTACCTTGGCAGCCTGTGGGTGTCAGAGTTCGGCACGGCGTGGATCTGGGAATTGCTGGTTCCTGTGATGGCGTCACTCGGGCTCGCTATTGGATGCGCGGGCCGGACCTGGGGCGTCGACGGATGGCTGGCGCGGCGTTGGCCGAATGCCCCCTGGTGGTTACTCTGAGCGACCTCTAGTGCGCGTGTCCATCATCATTCCCACGCATAATGAAGCGCAGGCCATCGGACGAGTTCTCGCTGACCTTCCCGCCGATATGGTCACCGAAGTCCTTGTGATCGACAGCAATTCCACGGACGGGACACCCGAGATTGCAGAAACAATGGGAGCACGTGTCCTGCGCGAACCGCGCCGCGGATACGGGCGCGCCTGTTTAACCGGATTAGCAAATGTCGATTCTCCTGACGTCGTCGTTTTCCTCGACGGAGACTACAGCGATCGCCCCGATGAGCTTCCGCTTCTGCTGGCGCCCATCGCCGAAGGCCGGGCGGACATCACGCTCGGTTCGCGCCTTGCGAAACAGAAGGTTCCCGGCGCGCTGCAGTGGCACTCCGCATTCGGGAATCGGCTCGCGGCCGCCATGATTCGGGTGTTGTATGGTCAGAGGATCAGCGATTTGGGGCCGTTTCGCGCCGCGCGTGCTGATGTTCTGCGGCAACTCGCGCTGGAAGAGGAGACGTACGGCTGGGCAGTTGAGATGATCCTGAAGGGTTCGCTCGCGGGTTTTCGGATTGTTGAGGTTCCCGTCAGCTACTATCCGCGAATTGGAGAATCGAAAATCAGCGGCACATTGCGAGGCACGGTCGGAGCGGCATGGTTCATCTTCAGCCGGATCGTGCGCTATTATTTCGTGCGCCGGGAGGCGTGACACCAGAAGGCACAGCAATCTTGTATGGAGCCCATCAAGACTAACCCGCATTCGCGCGACTGCGACCGGACGCTTGTCATTATGGCCAAGGCGCCGCGGCCCGGAACGGTCAAGACTCGTTTAGCACGGAGTCTTCCCGTGGAAGCCGTCACCGAGCTCTATCGCTGTCTTCTGGATGACACCATGATGTTGGCGCGCTCCGTGCCGGGCGTGAACGTTGCGATCATGTGTCCTGCGTCAGACGTAGAAGAGCTGGCGCAGTTGGCCGGAGGTGCGACAAGTGTCCAGGCGCAGCAAGGGGAGGGCCTTGCGGCGGGGCTGACGTCGGTGTTTGCCCTGTTCGCGCTAGGCGGGAACTGCGTGATTGCCTTCAACAGCGACAGCCCGCATCTGCCGGTTTCGGTTCTCGAGCGGGCATTCGAGATACTCACCGCGCACGACGTAGTTGTTGGACCGACCGATGACGGAGGCTATTATCTCGTTGGGGCGAAGGCTCCTCATGCTGCACTTTTCCATGGTGACGGGATGGGAACAAACAGCGCGCTTGACGGTCTTCTAGCGCGCGCGCACAAGCTGCAGCTTTCTGTTGGCTTCGCAGATCCCTTCTACGACATTGATGTGGAGGGCGACTTGACCCGACTTGCTAAGGATATGCGGCTTGATCCTGCACGGGCGCCGCGCACGGCCGCATGGTTGAAAGAGCGGCAACAGCTAGTGCCACAGTTGCGGACTGCCGCTGGGGATCTGTGAAGCTCACTCCGTCCCACAGGCTGTACGGGCTCGGCGCCGTTCTGCTTGTGGCGCTCACCATCTGCTCGCGCAAGTTCGGCGGCGATGGTGAAGCGTTCCCCATTATTCCCCTGATTGTAGCCGGCGTAGCGTATCTTCTGGCCATTCGCGAGTTCTTCTGCACCCCGAGCTTTCCCAAGCACGTGATTGTCGTCGGTCTCGCGCTGGCCGCGGTGTGGCACGTTGCGTTTCTACGAATACCGACGGGTTCAGACGACGACATTCGCCGCTATGTTTGGGATGGCCGTCTGCAGCGGCTCGGCTATAACCCTTACGCTGTGGTCCCCGATGACCCCGCGTTTGCCGCAATGCATACAGCCGAAACTCAAGCGCTGAACAATCCAGATCTACCCAGCATCTATCCACCCGGCGCTCAGCTTTTTTTTCGCATGGTTACAGGAATTCACGAGTCTGTCTTCGGCATGCGAGTAGCATTTGCGATCTGCGAACTTGCGATTGTTCTTGTCTTACTCGATGTCTTGCATGGTACTGGGCAAGCAGCACACTGGATTCTGGCCTTCGCCTGGCATCCGCTGCTGGCGACAGAAGCGGTGGGGAGCGGTCACATTGATATTCTCGGGGTATTGCTGCTGATTGTGTCCTTCGCGGCGCTGATACGCCGCTGGCGCGCGGTTGCGGCCTTGACGTTCGCGCTGGCCGTATCCGTGAAGTTTCTTCCGATCGTGCTGCTGCCGCTTTACTGGCGGCGCGTTCGCATTCGCGACGCTCTGATAGGCGCAATCGTGTTCATGCTTTTGTACCTGCCATTTCTTGACCACGGGCGAATTCCCACCGGATCTCTCGGCAGCTACATCCAAGGATTTGGTTTCAACGCTCCGGTTTTTGCGGCGCTTCGACGAGCAGCGCCTCCGCAGCTTCTCGTGGGACTCGCAGTTTTCTTGGGCCTTCTTATCGCAGTCCGATTCAGAGCCAAGCTCCAGAACCGCCCTGCGGACGCATTTGCCTGGCCGATGGCCGCTTCGCTCTTCTTCGCACCGGCCGTGTTCCCGTGGTACTTACTCTGGCTTCTGCCGTTCGTGCGATCGGTTTCAACATTGCCGCTCATTGTATGGACGGTCAGCGTTATCCCCACGTATATCGTCTGGCATTTGCGCACACTGGGACGTCCCTTTGTGCTTCCGAGCTGGGTCATGTTGCTGGAATACGGAACCGTGGCGATAACCGCAGCAGCAGTCATTCTGTTGCGCTGGGTAGTGCGGCGCTTTAGCGCCGCGACCGGCGCGTCGATGTTAAGGACGGGACAAGATGGTCATTCTCAGGAATGACCATTACGTCCCGGATCGTATGAGAACCGCCTGCAACGAGGGCCTAAAAGGCCCGCACTACCGAACTAGAGTTTTTTGCTAACATACCTCTCCGTATTTGAAGCCGCCGCCCGTCGCCCGACATCCATTCTTGAAGTTAGCAAGGAGAGCCTCCATGACAAATTCTCGCTGTGGCATAGCAGTACGTCTTCTATCGGTCCTTGGGCTCCTGGTTCTTGCTGCAACTTCCTGGGCGCAGCCGCACAATCCGATCACTGAAAAACTCGCCAAGACCTACGGCATCGATTCGTGGGACCAAGTCGAGGCTGTCCGCTACACCTGGAACGGAGAAGTCACCGGACTGTTCAAAGCTAGTCGCTCCTGGACCTGGGAGCCCAAGACCAACAGGGTCACCTTCGAGGGCGTGGATAAGGACGGCAAGCCGCAGAAGGTTACCTACCTTCGCTCCGAGCTCAACACCCAACCCGACGCAGTAAAGAAGCTCGACTCGGGTTTCATCAACGATAATTATTGGGCTCTGTTCCCCTTCCATGCTTACTGGGACACCAGCGCTACCGTTTCCGATCAGGGAATGCAGAAATTGCCGCTGGGCACTGGCTCGGCTGATCTGGTGTCAGTCAAGTATCCTTCGGAGGCTGGCGGTTACACTCCCGGCGACACTTGGAATCTCTACATCGGGAAAGACGGCCGCATCCAGTTGCTTGAGTTCCATCACGGCGGGGACGCGAAGCCGAGCCTCGTCATCGCAACCTGGACAGGTTACAAGAAGGCGGGTCCCCTGCTGTTCTCAACCGAGCACCGCGGCACCGCCGACAGCAAGCCGCTGCATATCTTTCTTACGAATGTGGCCGTCAAGACAGTGGGCTCAAGCAGCTGGATGGATGCGAAATAGGCGCCCGGTCTCTATCGGGCCGCTACTACCGTTGTGCAGGAACTGCTGAGCTTGGGCAGATCGCGATTTGCAGCCATGCGAATCTCAAGCCGCGGCCGTTCGCCGCGAATGATCGGACAGTAACAGTCGGGTTGCAGCAGTGCGCCTTGTAAGCGTCGCCGCCCTGCACATCCGCCATGGCACGAGTCCCGGAACTCGCACGGCCGACATGCGTCGGGAATCGTTCGCGCTTGCTCAAAAGGCGTTGACCTTAGAATCTCGAGGCCCGTCGAATCCAACTCCGATAGGGGCTCGCCCGATCCTGGCCAGTAAACGCAGGGCTGCGTGGTGGCGCGCGGCGTCACCCGTACCGTGCTTACGCCACACCCGCCTCGGAGCGGTGGCAGCCCCGCCATCGCTCGCACCAGCGGTTCGCCAATCGCGATCACATCGGTCTCTGCAAACAGGAGCTCGAATCCATCCCAATACTCTTTGTAAGACAATGCGTAAATATCGGACCGCACCGCTTGATAAACGTTAACCCGCAGAGGAGCGTCGAAGTGCTTGGCCACTCGAGCTACCTCGGCCAAGCGCAAGTAATTCGACTTCATCATCACAGCTACGATCGTGACGGGCACGCCCAGTCGCACACAACGTCGTGCCTGTTGTTGTATCAGCGCCCAGTTACCGGGTCCACGCTGTGAATCTTGCTCAATCTCGCTGGGGTAATCAAGAGAGAACTCGATGTCGTGGAACGCTCGCAATTCATTGTCTTCCAACACCGCCACACTATGGCCGTTGGAGGTGATAGTGAGTTTGACCGGCTGTGTTCGGAGATAGGCCAGAATTGCCTTGAAGTCGGGATGCATCCCGTTCTCGCCCGTCCCGAGGTTGACCGAGCGCACGGGCAGCCGTTCCATCGCTGCCTTCACCTGATCCAGCGAAAGGCGGTCGGTGCGGGTGGGATCGCGGTAGCAGAAGGCGCACGTGAGGTTGCATTCGTTGGTAAGGCCAAGTCCGAGCGCAATACCGGTATCAGGCGCCTTCGTGAGAGGGCCTGGAAACGATGACTGGACGGTCCCGTTGGTCACGTGGCATCCTCTGAGACTTTCGCTGAGCGACGCGCCAGATAATGCGTGTAGCGGGCCACGGCGGCAAACTCTGGACGCTGTCCCAGCTTCCGCTCCAATTCAAAAATACGTTCATAGTCAGCCTCGCGAGAGACTTTCGCAGGCAGATAGTCGGACAGCACCCGCACACCGCGTTCGGCAATTAGTTGAAGTTGCGCTCTTTTCAACATCGCGCGAATTTCGTCTGGGGTGAAAAGTCGTACACGACCGCCATACAGGGATTCATATCCCCATTCAGCATCAAGCCCGCGTTCCGCAGACTCCAAATCGCCCTCATTGATGGCAGTTTTTAGTACCTCGCCCGCTCGGTTGCGCACCAGAACGGAAAGCACTGCAGAGGAACCCCGCGCTAAGCTCGCAACTCCACGCAACACAGCCTCAGGGTCGTCGACAAACTCAAGTACGTTGTGGCACAGAATCACATCAAATGAACCCTCGAGGAACAAGTTTGCCAATCGGAGGGCGTCGCCGTGTTTCAACGTGATCGTTCCGCTACCGCACAAAATGTTTTCGATGCGATCGGCGATCTGCAACATCTCGCGAGACGAGTCCAGCAGTGTGACATTGCAGCCAAGACGTCTGAGGCGAACGGCCGTCGCCCCAGTGCCGCCTCCGACATCTAGAGCGCAAAATGGGGCTTTGACCTGTGGCAAAAATTCCTGCAAGTTGGCAAAAGCCAAGTCCAGGCGCAACCGGCCATCGGGCTTCTCCAGGTACGCTGCATAGGCCTGCGCGCCACTCTCGAACCGCGCGCGGTCAGCTGTGATCATCTTTTTCATGCGACGCTGCTGCGATCGGCCAAGGCTCCCATTGTACTGCTCGGCTAATCCGATTGCTCCGTTCGAATCAATGAATTGTACTCATGCTTCTGGGGACTGTTATAGTCGCGTGCATCGCATCAAACTAACAGTTCCGGAGGCAATGAATGGATGGTTTGAAAAGGCTCGCCGTGGCAGCAATCGCTGTACTAGCATTGCCCCCATTGTTTTCGCAGACCGGTGTAGTCGGCACCGATTCAGGCAAGCTGCTGGGCGTTACGCAGGGGCGTGTCGAATCGTTCAAGGGTGTGCCATTTGCCGCGCCTCCCGTCGGCGAACTTCGCTGGCGCGCTCCGCAGCCCGTGCAGCCGTGGTCCGATGTGCGGCAGGCCAACACCTACTCAGCAGACTGCATGCAGGTGCCATTCCCCAGCGACGCTGCTCCGCTCGGCACAGAGCCAGCGGAAGATTGCCTTTATCTCAACGTGTGGCGTCCCGTCGGCACGAAGGCGGACGCGAAGTTGCCGGTCATGTTCTGGATCTACGGCGGCGGCTTCGTCAACGGAGGCAGCTCGCCCGAGGTGTATGACGGCAGCAAGTTCGCCGAGAAGGGCGTGGTCTTTGTCAGCGCCAACTATCGACTGGGCCGCTTCGGCTTCTTCGCGTTTCCTGAGCTCACAAAGGAGAACGCCGACGGGATGGTCGGCAATTACGGCTTCATGGACCAGATCGCCGCGCTGAAGTGGGTTCAGAAGAACATCAGCGCGTTCGGCGGCGACCCGGCCAACGTGACCGTATTTGGCGAGTCGGCAGGCGGATTCTCGGTAAGCATGTTGCTCACCTCGCCTCTGTCGCAAGGATTGTTTTCGAAGGCGATTATTGAATCCGGCGGCGGCCGCACCAACCTTGGCGGACAACGTTACCTCAACACCGCCCTGCCGAACGGGCCTCCTTCGGCTGAATCGGTGGGCGTCGAATTCGCACGCAGCCTGGGAGTGGATGGAACCGATCAGGACGCCCTGGATAAGTTGCGGCGACTATCCGCCGAAAAGGTGCTCGGCAATCTCAACATGGCAACCATGAATCAACCCGGATACGCAGGCCCCTTTATCGACGGCCACGTGGTCCTTTCCGATCCGCAATCCGTCTACCTGTCCGGCGCCGGTTGGCACGTCCCACTGATGATCGGAACCAACAGCATGGATATCGGCTTCGGATTCGGGCGCGACAAGGAGGAGCTGTTCGCGCCATTCGGTGTTGATCGCGAGAAAGCGATTGCGGCTTACGATCCGACGGGAAAGGGCGACTTGCGCACCGTGCAGTACCAAGTCTCCATGGATCGATTCATGGTCGAGCCCGCTCGTTTCGTTGCGAAGGTATTCGCTTCGGAAGGTCTCCCTGCTTACCAATACAGGTTTTCTTATGTCGCAAAGTCCATGCGCAGCAAATGGCCGGGCGCGCCCCATGCCACCGAGATACCGTTTGTCTTCGATACCGTGCAGGCGAAGTATGGAAGCGAGCTCGCGCCCGAGGATGAAAAGATTGCGCAGGCCATGCTGAATTACTGGGTGTCATTCGCCAAGACTGGCGATCCGAGCACGGGCAACACGCCGGCCTGGCCACGGTACTCGCCCGCAACCGACATGCTGATGAATTTCACCGCGAACGGTCCGGTAGCCGAGAAGGATCCGCTGAAAGCGAGGCTTGATGTTACGGCTGCATACGTAACAAGCTCAGCTCCTGCGCCGGCGCCGAGCGTTCCTCCCCGTCCATGAGCAAGTGGCTAAGATAATGAACCCCAATCGCGGAGCCGCATAGAGAGATGATGATGGTTGATTTGTCGCATTTCGATAGCCTTTTCGATATTGGTTTTGCCATTTATTTCGCCTATCCAGTTTTGCAAGAGGCGCGGCAACGGTTGGACGCTGACCGGATTCAATTAGCAAAAAATCTTGACGCAATTACCAATACTCATATTTCCACGTGGGCCTCAGCTTGAACGTGCGAATCGAATGAGTTTCACCTTCCCCATCGGAAAGGCAACGGATTGTTGATGTGAACGTCCTTTATCGGCTGAGGAAGTCAATGGACACGCCCCACTGCCACATGTCCGAGATGCCGACAACACGTCCAAGTGACTTCCCCGAGCGAGATTTCTGGTCTGCGTCAACGAGCCGCTGTCCGGGTATAGGCAGAGCGGCTCGGGCGGCGACTGGTCACCCACTGTGTGGCGACTGAAGGCCATGCTTCAGGATTACCTACTAGATGGCGATATTACGCCAAGAACGCCCGTTCACTTGGGCTGCGCGTGGCGGTGGAGCTGCTTCAAATTCATTTCGCGTGATGCAGCGGGTGTCGCAGAGTTTTCACTATCAAACCGATCGTCTTCGAACTTCTCTACCAATAAGCACTTGAGGGCTAAAAAAAACGCCATCCTCGGACGGTAATTCCAAGCGGGGCATGCGATTTCTCGCACGCCCCAGTGGCATTATGCGTTTACCCGCGACTTAGTCGCTCGATGGAACGGCTTTTGGCATGTTTTTGGGATCGAGCAGCGGTAACGGGTTCTTGGGGTGCTGCAAGTCCGGAATCAAGTCGTTTGACGCACCTCCCGGAAAGCGCTGGATGCTTGGATACTTCATGATGGACTGGTCGAAGTCGTAGAGTGCAGTTGAAAAGAGCGCCGCCGACCAGCCGTTGTCTTCTCCGGCGTACCTTCCCGGCGAAGTTCGCAGTCCGTTCATTTCACCTTCAGCTCCGTTGAAGATCATGTCGTATCTCTCAAACGGGTCCATGGTGAGGTTGTACACGGCGGGTATTGAACCCAGCGACTGACTGGGTCCCAGCCATGAGTCTTTGGCAGTCCAGACGAACTTCCACGCGATGTTTACCCAAGGCTCGTTAGCATCTCCGGCAATATCCGTGCGGATGGCATTGAGATATTCTCCATTGATATAGATCCAGGACCGGCGGGCCGAGTGCTGCGTCTTGCCCAGAATGTAGGCGCTATTGTCGATGCTGTCGAAGTAGATGGGCTTGCCGTTATTGTCTTTCATTTCGCCCGTAGGCGGAGGCGTGATGCCTGCCATCGCAGCCAAGGTTGACCAGCAGTCGATGTGCGACATCATTTCGCCGTAGTTGACGCCTGCCGGAATGTGTCCGGGCCACGTCATGATGGCGGGTACGCGCCAGCCACCTTCAAACGCCGAGCCTTTCTCGCCACGGAAGGGAGTGGTTCCGGCATCGGGATAGGCATCGAGCCATGCGCCGTTGTCGGCGGTCAAGATCACGATCGTGTTAGGAGCGTACTGGTGAATTGCATCCAGCACCTTGCCGATGTCGGCATCCATTTCCATCAACGAATCGGAATAATCGCCTAGGTGCGACTTGCCACGGAAGTCCGGGGCCGCATTCGTCGGGTTGTGCATCTTGATCCAGTTCACGTCCATAAAAAACGGCTTGCCGCTCTTCGCGTGTGTCTTGATGTAATCAACCGCGTAGTCGGCCTGACGTTCATCCATGGTCGCCATGTAGTCGTAAGTGATGGTGGCTACTTTCTTTGCGGGCTGACCGGCTACTCCTTCCCATTCGCCCAGATTCACTACGGAATCCCACATTTTCTCGAAGTCCGCGTTATACGAGGGAAACCAGGGGTGGAAGTTCTTGGAAGTATCGGGGTAAGAATAGACGCCAGCATAATACGCGGCGAACTCCTTCATTTCGTCGAAGCCATGGGCGATCGGGTAGGCGGCAGGCTTGTCACCCAAGTGCCACTTGCCCGAGAAGTACGTCGTGTAGCCATTCTTCTTGAAGAACTCGGCAATGGTTGGCGTCTCGGGCCGGAGATAGTTCTCATCACCCGGAGCAACCACGATCGACAGCGCCGATCGGATCGGAATGCGCCCGGTCATGAATGAGGCGCGGCCCGCAGTGCAACTCGCTTGGCCGTACCAAGTAGTGAAGACGGCACCTTCTTTGGCCATCTTGTCGATATTGGGAGTGGGATGGCCTAGGGTAGCGCCTCCGCCCGAATAAGCACCGAAATCATTCCATCCGGTGTCGTCGGTCATCAGCATGACAATATTGGGTTTCTCATTTTGCGCTGCCGCTTGGGGCGCTCCGCCCGCCAGCAAAAAGCTGGAGATGGCGAGAGCGCCCAGTGTGAGTTTTCGAACTCCTGCGCCTAAATCCATTGTGTATCTCCGATTGTGTTTATTGCAGGTTTAACCTCCATCCGCCGGAGGAATGCGATGGTTTAAGCACACATACAACAAAACAAGCGGAGAACTTACGGCTCCGACGTGTATCGAAGGTGTGCCCCAGAATGCGTGTAGAACGTTTGGGAGACTCTAACGCGGATGCTGACAGGAAATCAAATGAGGTGCTTACGCTTAGGAAAATGGGGGAGCGCGGCGTCTCGATCGATGGCGGCGATTGCACGTATTGCTGTTGATATCAGGCCAACTCGCACCCTATCTAAACCGGAGGGAATATGTTCCTCGGGAGTCGGCCAGCATCAGGTGAACGCACGGTACGTCAACTTGCCGTATAACGCCCTATGGGTAGATGTGGGAGTTGGGTTCCGAGCGGACCGTCGGCAACTCTTCCACGATCACCTCGCTAATTGATCTACTACCGAAAACTTCCGGTCGGCGGTTGACTATTCGCTTTTTGTTCGCCTACACGGACTGGCATGCCGGAAGAACGTGAACGAGGTGCACTGCTCATAGCCGCCTGCCTGATTGCAGCCATTCGGCTGCGGGGAGAGCCCATCCAGCCAAGCCCCAAGTTGAAGGCAACCATTTACGATTCCGTGCAGCTTGCAGTGCTGGTCTGGCGAGAGATACAGGCACGCGGAGCGAAGCCGGTAAACTGACGTTTGCACCGGGGGAATTTTGATGGCTGACACGGCTTTCTTCAGCCCAGAAGTCTTCGTATTTCTGCGGCAGCTAAAGCGGCACAACGACCGCGAGTGGTTCGCAAAGAACAAGGCGCGATACCAAACGTCCATTGTCGAACCAGCGCTGTCGTTCATCAGCGGGTTTGCGCCCTACCTGGGCAGGATCAGTCCCCACTTCGTCGCCGATGCGCGGCCTACCCGCGGCTCCCTGTTTCGCATCTATCGCGACACTCGCTTCTCACCTGACGGGCGTCCTTTCAAAACTCACGTCGGCATTCACTTTTCTCATGCCAGCGGCAAGGATGCTCATGCGCCGGTTTTCTATCTGCACCTTGAGCCAGACAGTTGCTTCGTTGCGGCAGGCATCTGGCATCCGGACAACCGGGCTCTGACCAGAGTGCGGACGGCTATTGCGCACGACATGGAGCAGTGGGCCAAAGTCCGGAAGAAGCTGATTCTTGAGGGAGACAAACTATCGCGGCCGCCGCGTGGATTCGATGCCAGTCACCCCTTTATCGACGACCTGAAGATGAAGGACTTTGTCACGTCGGTTCCGCTCAGCGAGGAGCAAATCTGCAGCGCCAAACTGATGCGGGATTTCGTCTCCGCATGCCGAAAGATGTCGCCATTGGTGGAGTTCACCACCAAGGCTTTGGGGCTGAAGTTCTAGCGAGGCGTGAACCAATGATAGAGGCCGAGACCCTAAAGTCGATCGCCACGCAGCTGATGACCGGTACTTCGGTTAGCGTGGGCGGGATATCCACACCCGTCCGCCGCACAAGTCGACAGCATTTGAAAACCGCCGCATTCAGTGTTGAGGGCCACGAATATGAAGCCATCGAGCAGAATCCGGAGAAACCGAGCCGATGGGGACAGTTGGCTCGCAGCGGTCATCAGGTCGTGCAATTCAAGGATGCAGAAAGCAACAGGTTCGTGGCGGTCGTTGTTGATGGCGAGGTCACATTCTACGGTGCCAGCAAGAAACGGTCCTGATACCCGTCCCCAGCACTTGTCTGAACCTCTCACGTGAGGGTCGTTGCTGGAAGAAGAAGAGGTGAGACTCGCATCCGCAATCGGTTGATCCAAAGCCGACGAGAGGAACTGCGGCGCCTTCAGTCAATCTGATGTGTTCCGCCCAGACATGCTCCAAACGCCGAGTGTCGAGACGGTAGCAGATGTCTTCGAGCCTGGTATGCGCTCTCAGGTAGTCGATGTGCCAGTGAGGCCGGCGTGAGAGCTTGAGATGATGGGCTAGCCGGGCCCGGACGCCTCCCGGCCCGAGCGCGCTGCCGACATAAACATAGAAGCCCGACTGAAGCTGTAGAGCGCCGAGCCTTCCTATCTGGATCAGGTCGGTCGATCTCGACGAAAGCACCAGGACGTATGTGCCCGGTCGCGCTTGCTCAATGTCCACGCGATCGTCGCAACTTGAGCGAAGTCTTGAATCCTTTGGCATGAGTGCCAATGGTTGGCTGTCAGAAATCGCGCTAGGAGGACTTCTTCTTCGCAGCCCAACGGGCTTTCATGAAGTCTGACAATTTCTTCCTCGCCGCAGCGCTCATCGCGGGACGGGCCTTGGTCTTCGCGGGGGCAGACTTCTTCGGAGCGGACTTACCCTTCCACTTTGCCCATCGCTGCTTCATGGCCTCCGAGATCCGCTTACGGGCTGCTGCGCTCATGTGTCGACCCGGTGGTTGAACCGGTCTTTGGCGGGCGGCCTCGCCGAGCAGGAGAACCCAGTCCTTCAAGCGCGGCAATGGCATGGTCGATGCGAGTGCGCTGTTCCTTGAGGGCTGCCACTACGTTTGCGATGTCCATGGCATCCTTTCCTGACCTGAGTGAGTGAATTGGCTGAGA
>CAVRID010000023.1:0-5612 GCA_963721155.1 uncultured Acidobacteriaceae bacterium
TTAGATAAGAGAGAAGGCTCGCTTCGATCCGGTAGTCTTGGTTTGAGGACTAAGACACTGGGGAAGGAAGGAGCCTTCCATGCTTATTGTAGGGTGTGATTACCATCCGCGGTGGCAGCAAGTGGCTTGGTTAGATACGGAGACGGGAGAAACCGGTGAACAAAAGCTCATGAACGGCGATGGCGAAGCCGAACGCTGGTATCGGCAGCTGCCGGTACCGTCGTTGATTGGGCTGGAGGCCACGGGCAACAGTCAGTGGTTTCTCGATCTGTTAAATCAGCTAGGGCATGAAGTGTGGGTGGGCGATGCCGCCGAAATCCGCGCCAGCTACGTGCGCAAACAGAAGAACGACCGGCGCGACGCTGGGCATGTGCTGAAGCTGCTGCGGGAAGGCCGCTTTCCGCGGCTGTGGGTGCCGAGCGCCGAGCAGCGCGATCTGCGGCAGCTGCTGATTCATCGCCACAAACTGGTGCAGATTCGTAGCCGGGTGAAAAACGGACTGCAACACCTGGCGATGAACCAGGGGATGCAGAAGAAGTCGCGGCTGTGGAGTGTGGCGGGACAGAAAGCCTTTCGCCAGTTGCCGCTGACCGGTTGGGCGGGATGCCGGCGTCAGGACCTGCTGCAGTTGCTGATCTACCTGGATCAGCAGATTGCTCCGCTGGATCGAGCCGCGCAACAAGCGGCCGAGCAAGATCCGCAGGCACGATTGCTGCTGACCCAGCCGGGCGTGGGACCGATCACGGCGCTGGCGTTCGTGCTGACCATCGGCGATGTGACTCGCTTTGCGCGCGGCAAACAAGTGGCTAGCTATCTAGGCCTGATTCCGCGCGAGCACAGCTCGGGAGGGCGGCAACGGCTGGGCGCCATCAGCAAGCAGGGCAATAGTTTTCTGCGCATGCTGCTGGTGGAAGCGGCGCACAGCGTGGTCCGACTGGATGAAAGTTTTCGCAAACAATACGCTCACCGCTGCCACAGCAAGCCGAAAGGCATCGCCAAGGTAGCGGCGGCGAGACGGTTGGCGGTACGACTCTACTGGATGCTACGCACCCACACCCCGTATCCAGAGATCGTTCGCATCGAGAGCAGCCCGCGGGTGCCCCTGGTCGGCGCAAGCTAGACCGCTGTGTTGATTGGGCGCTCTCGCCTCCAGACCGACCGGTGCAAAAGACGGCCTGCGGCCTTGGAAAACGAAAAGATGTTTTCCACTTTCGCACCGGCGACGGCGGCTGGAGGTTCGCATAGAAGAATCATGGTCGAAGTTTTTGGCCGAATCGATGGTTGGTGGAACGAAGCAGGTTCCACCGAAGAATGATCAATCGCGAGATTCTCCGGTGTTAGTCCTCAGCTGTGACCAACCTCAGCACGAAGCCAGTGGTGTTCACCCACCGCTCAGGAGAACTTTCGCTTGACAACGCCTTCTCTCTTATCGAGGGGCACCCCGCTTGGCCTTACGTTGGATTGGTGAAGGTCACAGTGTAGGTCGCAACCGAGGGCTGATTGAATTGGCATGGCGGTTGGGTGTTCACATGACCCTCCTGCGGGTAATTCTTGCCCGGACAACCAGAACCTGTCGGCGGATTGGAGGGTCCGGTGCAAATGTCGCATCCCAGCGGATACACACCGGGATTCTTGGAATTGCCGGTCGCCGAAGTCACGGTGATAGCGTTGCCGGAGGACGGCTTGATCGAAACCCCATAGTTGAACCCATTGACGAGACTGACGTCATACCAGTCATTGCCCTGAGTATTCAAGTTGAGTTCGGCCATGCTCAATCCGGTTCCCCCTCCGCACGACGACCAGACCAATATGTCCGCCGAAATGGCGACGTTGAAGTTACCTTTCGTGAGCTGAATAGGCTGCGACTTTCCGGAGGCGAGAGTGAAGGAACAAGCATAAGGATTTCCCTGGGCTGGAAACGTACAAAAGGGAAAATCGCTTTGACTGTAAGGGCCCAGGGACGCCCCGTTGAAGCCGATGTAAATGGTGTGGCTCCCAGAGGTGCTGTTTGTGATCGTAACCGTCTGGTTGATAGCTCCGAGATCGGCGGCGGCGAGCGCAACGAGTGTCGCGACCAGCAGACACTTCTGCATCGTTGTAGTCACGGTAGTCCTCCAAAGTTGACAAAGCGGGATACGGCGAGAAAACTTACGCGCAACGGGAGAGGATGTCAAAGCAAATTTCAATGTGCCTGGTGCCCAACTCATTCCCGACGTTGGAATGAGTGGGGACGAATTGTCGTAACGGCCAATCTCAGCGAGGTCGCCTCTAATTGAATCATGGTCTCCCACACATTCGAAACCCGCAAATGTGTGGCGCACTCGGCGGTTACTGTTGTAGCATCGCCTTATTGCAAGAAGGTTAGATCTATGCCCGCCTACTTCTCGTCGAAGATGTACTCATGCTGAGCATCTCGCGTGATCAGCGTCTTCTTCGCGCCGCTGCCGACCACGAACTCGAATCCCTCCATGCCTGGCACGATGGTCACGAACGAGAGCGTCCCATCGGGATTCTTCTTGGTCGCGACCTCACTCTTCCATTCGCCGAAGTCGAAGTACGTCTTCCCACTCGCCATGCTCACATCGATATCTCCTAAGGACGCATTCCAATAATGCTTCGCCAGCTTCGTGCTTTCCGTGGCGTCCGCCGGCACGGTCAGAAGCTTCCGCTCGGCCGCGATGTCAGCGAAATAGCTCTTGGCATCCGCCGCCAGCAGATTGTCGGCCTCCGGATGTCCATCGAAGAGAACCTCCAGCAGCTTGCGGCGGAACCGGCTCCGGATCAGCCACCCGGGGTTGCCATTGGTCAGGATCACGGCTCCGACGTTCTGCTGCGGCAGCCAAATCATGTCGCTGTGATAGCCAATCAGGTCTCCACCATGATGGACCACCGGAACTCCGTATGTCTTATCCACCATCAATCCCATGCCGTACGAATCGTCCTTGCTCATGTACACCTGCGGCTTGCGGCGCTCCAGCAGAGGCTCCGAGTCAATGTAAGTCTTGCCGTCCGGCAGCTTGCCATCGGCCAGTTCCATCGAAACGTACTTCAGCATGTCGTTAATGCTGCTCCACGCCCCACCTGCCGGACGGAGCGGAATGACCGAGTAATTTGCTGCCATCAGCGCCTTCGCGGGTTTTCCATCGATATCCGGCGCGTGCGGCCCGGCATGATTTGCCTTCTGCGCCTTCTCAAAGTCGAATGTGGTCTCGCTCATCCCCAGCGGATCGAACACCAGCATCTGCATCCCTTTGTCATATGCCTGGCCAACTTCCATGTTGGGATACAGTACGTGTCCGCCGGTGTACCCTGCGGCAGCGGCCATCAGGTTCGAATACTGGAATAGCTCGCCGAATTTCGACGTAGGCTGCATCGTCCCCAGCAGCGTCATGGAACTCTGCGGAGTCATCTTCCCGTACTCGAAGAGCCACTCCAGGTCTTGCCGGGGCATTCCGGTACAGGCGCAGATCAGCTGCTTGACGAGCACGCTCTTGGTCGTCGCTGCGTCGCCCAGCTTGAAATCGGGATACAGCGTCGTGACCGGCGTATCCCAGTTCATCTTGTGCTCGTCTACCAGCTTTGCCAGCATCAGCGTGGTGAGCGCTTTGGTGTTCGACGCGATCATGAACAGCGTCTCGCCATCCGGCTTCGCGGTGCCGCCCAGCTCCTTGACGCCATAACCATCGGCAAAGATCACCTTCCCGTCCTGTACCAGTCCGAGCGCGACTCCAGGAACTCCGGTTTCCGTTTCTCCTTGCTCAATGAAGCGGCCCAGCTCTGCGATCCGTGCCTGGTCCAGCGGGTTCGCCTTCTTGCCGGCAAAGGATTCGCGCGAATAGCCCTTCGGCAACAGCCTTCCCAGTGCCACCCCCAGCTGTCCACCGCGCTTCTCAGCCACAGCGTCGGCCATGTCTTCGATTACAACCGTCCACGTCGTGCCCGCGTATTGCACCACCGCGGCCACGCTGCGCTTCTCATTCGGCGAGGTCCGATAGTCATACGCGCGCCGCTTACTCCAGCCGTCGCGGTCGGGCAGATCGTTGCTCACCAGTACCGGCCACTTCGCCTCCGGCCTGTAGGCCTTCCAGGCCTCGGCCAGCGCTTCGTCATCGTCCTTTGCCGCAACGTCCACTAGCGCAATCCACGAACCGCCCTCCGGAGCTTCCAGGATCGTCGCGGGACCCTTCACCGTCACCGTCCAGTCCTTGGGAGCGATGAACGTGTTTCCCATCACGGTGGTCATCGGAGTGTCGGCTGCAACCCGCTCCGGAGTCTGCGGAGCCGCCAAGGTCTCTGCCGCGGCCGTCTGACTTTGTACGAACAGGAGGGAAGCAGCGAACAGGAGAATGGCGAATACCTTGGTACGTGTTTTCATAGTGCTGACATGTTACTCCCGGCGAGCTTTCCTTAGCGGGGATAGCGGACGGTAAATCGGCATATCACAAGTAATTCGTTGCCGGATGGGTTACGATAACGCCTGATTACAACAATTACTCTGACAACCGTCCGAATGGAGCGGAATTTTTTTCCGATGAATCGCAGAGTGACTTGGATGCGAAGTATCGTCTCGGTGGTGATCGTTACATTCCTCGTAGCAGCATACGCATTTGCTGCTCCTCGCGGTCCTTCTATTGAGACGCTGAGCTTGTTGCACGAGGCGCAGCGTCTCGACCCACGTTCTGGAAGCACAGATCCTTTCAAACTAACTGCTAAGGTTACTGTCCACCGTGACCATCACTCGGTGGAAGACGGCAGTTATCAACTCTTTTGGTTCTCTCCGACGCGATGGCGCGAAGAAATTTCATCTGTTGGTTTCCAACAGGTTCGCATTGGCGGAGATGGAGGAATCTGGCAGGTGCGGGAGCCGAATTACCCAACCCTCCGCATGTGGCAATTGATGCAGGCAGTTAACTTCTATGCTCGGTTGAGTCTCTGGCCAGACGAAAGTCCAAGCAAGGTGAAATCGACAAAGCGGGACGGCATCGAACTTCGGTGCATTAGCACAACATGGAAGGGCTCCCCGTTACGAGAGCTTTGTTTCAGCGAGAATTCGCCAGAACTCATGCGCGAGGAATATCTGCCTGCAGGTCGGTCGTATGAGTTCTCAGACTATTCGTCAGCCGGAAGCGGCAGGATACCGAAGCGCATAAGAATTTTCGATGGCAAGAATTTGGTGGTAGAGCTTTCGGTTGACACGCTTGAGACGGTACAAGGGCCAGCATCCGTATTGCTCCAAAAGCCAGCTGACGCGAAGTGGCTCAACTGGTGCCCGAATCCGAATCCCGCTGAAGCCATTCCACCTTTTCCTGCATGGGGCATAATCGCGGACTCTGTTGTATTGTCTGTTGTCGTGTACAGTTCCATCGAAACAGATGGCCGCTTGCATGATTTGAAGATCCTGAAGTCAGGCGGTGCGGCAAGAGATGCCACCGTACTCGAACGAATGTCGGAAGAGCGATTTCGTCCGGCGACTTGCAATGGTATTCCAGTTGCCGTCGAAACTGTAGCTCACCAGTAGCAACTCAAGTCCGGGCAGCAGGTTGCCGCCGTTGGATTACTGTTGTGAAGTCCCCTTATCGCTGATGAGTGCGTGCTACTCTCGTCACTCCCGG
>CAVRID010000024.1:0-11239 GCA_963721155.1 uncultured Acidobacteriaceae bacterium
TGCCACACGCCCGGAACCCAAACTTTGATTTGAAAACACCTGAATTGCAGCAATTTGCCGAGTATATTGTGAATAAAGAACCTGGTCGAAGGTACTCGGAATCTGAGCGAAGGCGTGAATGGGAAAAGGTCGCGACAAGCGCAGGCGTAAAGTCAAAAAGGCTGATCAACAAGCGAGAAGCTCCACTCGCCCAATAGCGGAGCCAAGTAGTGATCCACCTATTCCTGACGAGCCAGATGCCCCAGTTCCTGCCCCAATAAAACCCAAACCGAATCTGCGCTCCGGCGCAGTCGCCATCCCTGAACCAGAACCTTCGGATGAGCTTGTGGTAGCAAGCTCTGAAGCGGTTCGATCCAGACTCAACTGAACTGGTCGCTTCGCAATCCAAACTCGTTTCGGCGATTCGGGTCTGAATGACCGGCAAGTGTAACCCTTGCCAAATTCCGGCCATCTAAAACTCACGCGTCACCATCGCCGACGATACAACCCTTCAGCAGAAAACCGGCTCACGCTGGCCGAATGAGAATTAGGATAAGTGGCATGAAAATCTTAGGTCTGGTCCTTATCCTAGCGACCCTGCCTGCGACTGCAGGGCAGTCTCAATGCAAGGAGAATCCAAAAATAGTTGCGGCCTGTTTTTCAATTCACGCACGGGCAAATCTTGGTGCAGACTCTGTACCGATCTATCTCTGGCCCGTAGGAACGAAGCGGAGACTAGGCGTCACCGGCGGCCCAACACTCGATGACTCAATCGAACCCATTTATCCCAGGAACCTGCGATTCCCCACTAGCGGTGCCGACATTTTTGGAGACTTTGAGGTGTGCCCATTCACGCCACAAAAGGAAGGACACTTGCAGTTGGTTTGCATCGAATCCGCTACCCACTTGGTCGTTGGGAAGCACTGACCGCCATACCCAAGGTGCCTCTCGTGCGTTCCGAGCGCATCACCGCTAGCCCGGACATCCTGCTCTGGGGTCGTCCCACGCCGAAAATGCGGAGAATTGAATACTGCGCTTGCAAGCAGTTTTTAATGCTGCGATGCTGCATCTCGAATCGTTTGGCCGCTCGCTGGGCAAACATAGAAAGTGACCGTAAGCTGCAATGCGGTCAGCTTTTCAGAACTCTGCGTTTCCATGAGCATCACGTTATGAACGCCGCAGACGGGTGGATTTGAGCCTTGCTTTTTGAAGCACTGTTCGGCCATGCAGCCATCTTAGCGCGGGAAATCCTCCGCCGTAATTCCTACAAGTCTCGCTCCGGGCAAATCACCGGCCATCGTCGAATTGAATCGTTCTGGGCAAGATTCGGTCATTTTAGCGAAGGCCGAACGCTCGCCCCACTCCACTTCATGTGGCGCGAACCAGCCGTTCAGTCTTTTCTGGACTGATCTCTCATCTCTTTGGTTTGTGCCTGCAGATAGAGCCACTGATGCTCGTGCTCCGATGAAGTCCCCACTTGCGGCGCCTGTATCACTACTTCGTTAAGCGTACCCGCGAGAGCCTGCTTTTGAACCCGCATCGGCTCCACAATCTCTGGCGGAGTCATATTTCCGATCATCACTCGATGCAGAAGACTGCACAAGTAGCGATCGAATTCGTACGCGCCGGTCGCAGGCAACTTAAGTGCCTTGTCATTGCATTTGGACCAGTCTTCGTTAGCCTGCGCCAGGTTGCCTTCAATCCAATTCAAAGCGCTCGACGCCAGCCAGTAGTCCACGTTGAAGCGCGTAGGCTTTAAAGCCGAAATCCGCTGCCACCATACGCGGGCCGCGCCGGCGTCGCGCAGCACATAGGCGTTTGCAAAGACGAACACTGTGTGTAATTCCGCGGGTAGCTTGGTGCCTGGTTTCTCATAAATCGCCTCAGCTTCTTTAATCGCCTGCCCGGCCTCCTGCAGATGCCCGCAATCCAGAAAGTGGCTGTACGTGAAGAGCCGCAGCCGCAATCCCACGAATCCTTCCGAGATTTCTTTCGATGCCATTGAGAGAGCCTCCATGTCGAAGTCCCTCGGGCGAAGCGGTGTCACCAGGGTTGAGGACACCACCGAGATCGTACGGTGATAAGCGGCCCACGGCCCGTTGCTTAGTATCTGGTAAATCTGGGCTCCGTCGGAGTAGCCCGTTGCGGTGCGAAGCGGAATAAGATTGGTGAAGCAATCCACGAAGTTGATGATCGCGAACAGCGCCAGCGGATAGATATACACCGCGTACAACTCCGGCTGATTCGTGAAAGCCACGGCGAGCGCTCCCGACAGTATTCCCAAATAGAAGTTCGTCGCTGGGCCGGCGGCGATCATGGCCAACTGCTGCCAGGCCGGTTGCGTAGCCGACGTGGGTACCACTCCCGTCGCCCCACCCAGACTCAGGAATCCCGCCAGGTTGACCTTGAACTTCCACCGTCCCTCGTCGATGCGCCAGAAGAGGGGCCCAATAACAAAGGCGCGAAGTTTCATCTTGAAGGCCAGCCCGATTGACGCGTGTCCCAACTCATGGAAGAACGTAGCAACCATGCTGAGAGCGATCACCTGAAACATCCCGCGATGGGCGATAGGAAGTCCATGCGAACGAAGCCACTGGTTCCAAAGCATCAAGGAACCAAGGTAGGAGACGATCGAAAACATTGTCCCGGCGTGGTTCAGCAGGTCGCTGGTCCCATCACCCTTGATCTTGGGAATTGGGGCGGTACCCGTCGAGACGGCGCGGGACTGGTTACGCCAGGTCACCAGAGGGCCTGCAATGCCGACCCCCAGAGATAGCAGAGTCATTACGAAACTGGCGTGAACCCGCGGTAGCAGCGCAGAGCCAGCGACGGCAAGATAAAACAGACTGGGAAGAATCACCCAGTAGCGGGCCGACGCCATGCCCCGCCGCATGGTATACCACGCTGCCGCGAAGAGAAACGCCAGCGCGGCACTGATGGCGGTAGCCAGCGCGATAACGCCCGGCGACGTATGCGCGTGGAGCCGCATCAGCCGGGGGCTGGGAGCATAAAGAAAATAAACCACAGCCCCGAAAAAAATCACTTGGATCAAGTAGAAGAAGCTCAGAACCCGCTTGACGATAGCCAAGTCTAGACCACCTTTCCGGCACGACTAAAGTAGCCCGTAGCGGAGTGCCGAGCAATCACGCGAAAGTGGACTGGACCTGCGTAAAAAGCGGGGCTAGAACCAGACGTCCACACGACATTTGCTCGAAGGAGAGTTTGTGGTTTATCGGCCTGTGGGAGGTTAACCGGCCAACCGTCAATGACCCAAATTTAGTGCAAAACCGAGTTCGGGAAGAGTTGACGACACACACCCCAATAGAAACCCTACTGAAGCCAAGCACACGGCAAGTACACTTGTGCGCAGGAGGAACGATGTCTGGAGAACCAATTCAATGGCGCATTCTCCGGCAAAGTTATCGAGCTTTTGGGGACCGAATGGTTAACGGAACGCTTTACCGCGATCAGCATGGCGCATTCGCGTGGAGACTTAGCACGTGGGTAAAAGACGATCGGCCGTTCGCGGAATATTATCGGGCCTCTAATGAGGAATACTGGTCGTCTAAAGGAGAGTTCTTCGAGATCGCGTACCTTGATTATTCGACGAACCCATTAGCGGAAGGCCAATGGAACATAGGGAAAAAGGTGACCGAAATCGATCCTTTTAAAGAGTTGTGCTTGCGCGAAGCAATGAGCGACTGGGAACAAGAAGAGCTTGCAAACTCACGTAACTGAATACGTACCACAAAGTGCGTTCCACGCTTCCGGTCGAATGACTGAGGAAATTCATGAACACTCCTGAGAGCATGAAAGCCGAGCTTGCCGCTTGGAACAACGGCGCCGGAATCGACCTCGAAAGTTGGATCGGCTGCGAAGGAAGATTCTCACTCGCTGTTGGCTACGCATCTATCTTCTGGCCCGCGTTCACCTTGATTGAGGGCTACATCTTGCCGCAAGGAGTCTCTGAAGGTTCTCTCCGAAGCTGGGAACAGAATGGGGGGAGCCGACAATCGATCGAATGCGTTATAAACCACGTTCACATCGCTGACATCCACTATGGCCGCGAGGACGTCTCAATCGACAAGCTGCTCGTTCTGGGTAATGTACTCAAGGAAATTTACGAGGCCAAGCTTTCATGGCAATTCCCGGATCGTCCTTGCACAGTTGAATTCTTCATCCCAGATGATCCAGATGACCTAAAGGAATACCAACTCTCGTTTTGGCAGAAATGCCACGAAGTTCCCGAGTGACCGGCCATGGTGAAACTGACAGATTTCGTCAAAATCCGGCCATTTCGATTGCCGAAATCCACTCGGAACCTATATCGGAAGGGTTTGAAGGTATGAGATTCGCTACATGCGACCCTACTCTTCGGTATTTGAAATTGCTTTAGCAGTAGTTGTTGCTCACGGCGTTGCCGCGATGGGGCAGAGCGAGCCAGCATGCAACAACGTCCTTTGGAACCGCCTCTAACGAAATAACCAAAACCGTGCGAATAACCTGGACCATCTCTGAGCGGAGTTCTTACGAGCAATTTTCCAGGCATCAGCCGTGGACATTCCTTCTCCGAGAAATTGCCACGGCCCAAAAGACCTGTCTCTCACGAATATTCGAACCGAGGTTGTATCCTCAACAACATTTAAGTTTGGATAAACTGCACGAACATACTGTTCATCTGCAGCGGACTGATCAGGAAGATCATTTACTGACATGATTAGTATCCTCCCCTAACGCGGATCACTGCCGAGCGACCCAGTTCGCACTGCGCCACCGTGTCAGCGATCGTCAGGCCGCTCATACCTAATTTGACGGCGCTGCGGCAACATTCATTCAATACTACGCGTGGAAACCGATGAGCCTCTGTCTTCCCCAATCTTCCGTTCAGTTCTCTTGTGCGATGTTCCTTGAGCGTCGCGTTCTGTGCCACAGACTCAAATTTGCTTGGAATGCAAGCAGACCCGAGCATCCGAGCGGGTGACGGCCATCGTGACCTTGGACGAATCTTCTCCGCTGGGGCATAAAGTCACCATTGCCGACGATAGGTCCAGAATTCATTTTCGCCGTTTACAATCTCATCAGAACAATGGGCACTCGGAGACAACCACCAGCAGCACCCGATAGACCTTTCTCCAATGATGAGGCAGTTTATCGCCAACTTATCTAAGCACAATAAAAACTGTCACTTGGCTGCTCGCGGCGTTCTGACAACTTGCAAGCAGGGCTAGTTTTCGGCCCTCCGGCAGGAAACCGCGATTTGCAGAACAGCACGATTTGAACGCCAACCATCAGGCTATAATTCCCGCCCCGGCTTCAAGCCTACACGACTATGACGGTGCTGATTTGTCACTCCGATAGCCATTCACGAGAACCAAGGCAAACCCCCAGCTGTTCTGTGCAGTGCCATCAGGTCCACTGCTGAACGGCTTGGATCGGAGGTCGCGAGCACGCAATGTGAGACCTGATCCGGAGCCCGAAATTTGATCACCAGTAGTGAACTATCCCCAATGAATTTTGCGGAATTGTTGTTAGTAATCGGTATCAGCTACCGGTTGAGGCTCGCCGATTTCTTAGAGCCGATCCATTGGGGCTGCTGCAAACTCGCTGGCCATCTCTTCTGTCGTACATTGTCCAATCAACAATTCCAGGTAGCGACGTGGACACGGGTTCAGCTCCCGGTGGAACGTCAAATCCGTGACAGGCATAACGAGCTTGCCTCGGACGATGATGCGGCCTTTTGTGAAAGAAACTTCTTCGGGGACTTGCGCGAGCGGGTCCCAGCCAGCTTTTTGGATCGCCGGAGAGATGAATTTGGAGCAAATGTCCCGTTCGCATAGGTCCCGTTTGTTCACAGCTCTCCGCCCGGAAGCGAGGATGGGTGTAGAAGATGCTTGAAATGAACATCACCATACTAAACCTACGGGCGCAGATGGAAGCATACCGAAATGGGAGCGGTACAACTTTCAGGTTAATTTGACCTGATCGCGAGAGTGTATGCTGCGCATGGAACTAGGTGATGTATTGGAAATGGGCGTGTCTGTGTATGCGGCCAACCTGCTATTGAATGGTCTTACGCCAGGCGACCTTGGAACAACTCCAGCGCGGCACATATCTCGAGCCCACTATTTGCCATCATGCTCGCCAAGGTGAGCAGTATGCTCAGATCCGGGCGGTGGCACCAAAAAATCGCAGATGTACAATGTTTACCAACCTATCACTTCTAGGTTTGCGACCACTCTCCCGCAAGGAGATATAGAGCGGCATTCTTCAGAAGGATTTTGGGACTCTTACAAGTTTGGAGTTTTACAGGGCCATTGGAGGTAATCTTGGAAGCGTGGAAATTTCCGGATGATTTCGACGAATTATGGAAAGAATTAACTGAGCAAAGACAGCTTGTTGTGATCCAGAGCTGCGCCACGCAGGTTAAGAAAGGGAAATTCCCCCAACTCGTTGAAGTCGTCGCCGATCGGCTCCACACCCGCCCTCAGACGATTCAGAAATGGCCCTTCGATAAGTTCCGATCTCACTTCGAGAAATATCGCGCCACTGACGACCTAACGGGCATGATCCTGTGGGGCTATATCGTGAGCCTGGATCCACTGAGAATCGAAGCCGACGATTTCTTTGATGAGACTGATATAGATGAAGATGAGTGTTACCTTCCGGAGGCGATCGAAAAATGTCTGGCTTTTCTTCTGAAGGAGAACGACTACGAAGATGTAAAACTGTTCGCACAGTTTTTGGGTATCACCACGGTTGGTAAGTGGTCGCGCATCAAGGCGGTTGATTTTGCCGGGATCGAAGGCGCCATGGAAGAATCCGAATCCAGCGACATCGAAGAAGAGATTGATGATATATTCGCCACCGCTGATTCAGAGTTCGACGAAATAGAAGCAATTGAAGACGATCAGGAAGAGGATGGCTCGGCCACGAGTGTTACAAGTGAAGTCCTCGAAGAGTCTCTTGCAACAGCCAAAAGCCTGTTTACCGAATTAGAACAGGACTTCGCAGCCGCGTCGGAAAGATACGGAGCCGGCATTCTCGCAGATACGCTTTTTCTGCGCAAATCGCATCTGCTACGCAGCAAGTTTCGGTCACTTTCGAGGCTGATTAGCGTTCGGATGAAACAAATGGGGCTCGAGGCTTTCCCGGATGCCACGGCCTCCTTAGCTGTCCTCGAGACGGCTGTTGCCGAGATCAAGCGAAGTGAGATGATCCGCGAGGATGCTCGAAAGCAGATCGCATCTGTAGTCGAGACGCTGGACAAGGTTTACTCGCTGGCCGCTCCGGATGGTCGCGAACTACCCGCCTTGATCAACTGCCGAAGAGGCGCGGCCGACCTGCGCGCCAAGGTGCTGCAAATCAATCAAGCGGAGCTCTCAGCCGCGATTCTCGAAGAATTCAAGCCCTTCCAGGCGATTGCCAAGATGCTTAATCGGGACGCGGTCCTGGACGATCTTGATGCAGCCGACAAAATCGGCGGTCTCTTCGGCGCCGGATTTGTATACGCGATTGCGAGCGGCTTGATCGTGCAATCGAGCGTCGGGATGGGATCACCCCGCCTGTCGGCTACCATCGAAACTACCTCGCCTTCAGTTGCTGAGCCCGTAGAAGCCAAACATGTTATCGAGGCGAAGATCAACCCAGAGTCTCCGCTGCCTGTAGAGCTCGAGAGTTCCGCCACTACTTCAAATCCAGAGAAAATCACGCCAGTACAGCCATCGGTTTTGCCCGCGCAGGAACCAGCAGAAACTCAGGCCACACGTGAAACGGTGTTACCTTCGCAGCCAGTCTCGGCCGAAACTCAAGAAGAACCCAACGCTCAAGAGGAAATAAATGGCGCGGATGTGAATGCTGAAGATGCTGCGCAGGCGAGCGGTTATGAGCGCGACGTGGACGAGACGACTCTATCGCTTGCGATTAAACTCGCTGCAGACCCCGAGCCAGCTTGTGATTCCCTCGACAGGCTCGTGTGGCTCGCGTTGAATGAAGGCAAGCTTAGCGTTGCCTACCAGCTTGGCAGCAGTGTTCACACCAGCTATCCGTCATGCGCAACGCGACTGTTCCCAGCCAGAATTCGTGCGGTGGTACTCGGACAAGAGATTGGCACGCCTATAGGCTCAATATCCGAGCAGTTGAGGACGGACAACTCCGACCTGGCTGATGCTCCGGATCCAGAATCAGATGAACTAGCGCTTGCCTATCGCCTGCTGATGATCGCGTCGGCGCTCAAGCCGGCGGTGATTTCACCTGACACCAACGCCAAGTCTATTCTTGAGTTGGGTTCTCTCAGCCTTCCTCGACTCGACAAGTTGTACTGGCTCTGCAACATCCTGGCAGAATACTCCACGCTTCAGATACCGCTCGATGCGGCAGCGCTTGCGTTAATCGACTCTTCAGCAAATTTCTCTGAGCGTCTTGCGTCCTTTCAAACTGAGGTGCAGCAATGGTGGGCCCGCGCGCCAAAAATGAACCTCAAATATGCGCCAGCACAGTACGTGTGGAAGTATTGGCTTGAGCCTGAACATGCCATCGGACAGCTGCTGGCTCCCCTGCTCCGAAATGACAAGAGCCGCGTTGAAGAAGTAAAGAAGCGCATTGAGCAATTGGCTACAGATGACAAAGTCCGAGTTGCGATCAACAACGAAGACAAACAGATGCGCGGCAAGGTTTTTGAGGGGAAAATCAACTGGAATGCTTTGCAGATGCTTACGCGGCACGTGCGCGAAGCCGTTGACTTTGCCTCCCGCTGGGTAGCCTTACAAGAGCATGACTCTAGCGATCAGCTTGACTACCGGCGTAAGAAGCTTCTCGAACTCAGAAACAAATTGGATGCCGCGCGCGACGAGATCGGGACTGAACTTCAAAAGGCGATAACCGTGGCCACAGATATGAGAGTGGCCGTGGCTCTAGGTGTCTGCCGCGATTCCTTTGGCCGACTGATCGCGTCGCTCCACCCGAAGGAGGGTGAAGCGGTTGCGGAGCCCCCCATCAAGTATCTCCTTTCTTCCTGTCTTCTGATCGTGCCAGGACTCCCCTTGACTATGGACTGGGAACCGCGGCTGAGTTCTGGGCAGACGATGAAGCTTCTGCTGGCCGTTCTGAGCAGCCCATCAGCTCATGAATGGGAAAAGGCGTCAGATCTGCTTGGCGAAACTCGCCGTGACCATGAAACTGTGGACAGGATTCTCGAATATCTTTCATGGGAGGGTAAGCACGCGGAATTGCGCGACCGTATCGCCTCGATGCAGGACTCCCACCTGAAGCAGTGCCAAGATTCGCTCGTGCGTCAGATAGAAGAATGCACACGCCAAATCGAAGTGGGTGTCAGCCTTGGCTTGGTACGCGATCACCAACGCGCGGAGTACCTAGACCGCATTCATCAGATTTCCCTTCGGCTCAACGAAATTCGCAATTTCGAGGCTGAAGAGGCACAGCTGCGCGGAATTGTTGCAGCAATCGATAACTCCCGTATGCGGCAGGTCGACCAAGTCCGTGCACGCATCGAATCGGAAGGAATCCAGAAGTCTGGGCCGGCATATGCGCGCATCCAGGCTGCGATCGATCAGGGTGATGTCGATACGGCGAATGAGTACATCGACCTTACCTTGCATGGCGATACCCTGCCCGATCAGGAAGTATTGCACGACTCGTTCCGCTGCTTCTTCCCCAAGGCATCTTCAGAAATAGACGATTTTCTCTCGAAACCCCAGAATATTGGCGCCCTGATCCCCAACATCGAATCTGGGAAAAGTATTCCGGGGGTTGATCTCGCCAACGTTCCAGGAGCGCAGTTACAGGAAGCCGCTGCCATGCTTGAGGCATGGTCGGTGATGAAGAAGTCCAAGCGCGCCCGGCAGGATCAACTCAAGATTTTCTTTGAACGTCTCGGTTTCACAGTGCGCAGTGTCTCAGACTCGAACTCTACGCCGCGAGCAGTACTCATGCTGGATGTGGTTCCGCTGAAGTACCGCAGCCAGTGCGTGATCCCATATTTCGGATCAACCGCTGACGGGCACTACCGCCTGATCTGTATTTGGGACAGGCCTTCAGAAGAAGCGATCATTGATCTCGTTCGCCGTGGCCGCCAAGGCCCGCCCGCGATTGTACTCTACTTTGGGCGCTTGACAGATCAAAAGCGCAGTGCGCTGGCGCAGCATAGCCGCACCGACAATCTCAACTTTATCCTGATTGACGAACTGCTCGTTTGCTACCTCTGTGGGGAACGCGGTTCACGCCTTCCAGTCTTGTTCGACTGTACCTTGCCATTCTCCTTCAACAACCCCTACACGACGACCTCCTCTATTGTGCCCCCAGAGATGTTCTATGGCCGAAGCTGGGAACGTGAACAAATCACGGATCCACTGGGGTCTTGCTTCGTGTATGGCGGGCGACAGCTTGGCAAGACTGCCCTGCTCTTGTCCATCCGGGGTGAATTCCATAATCCCGTTGAGCAGCGTATTGCCGTTTGGATCGATTTGCGGTCCTACGGTGATGATATCTGGGTGGAAATTGCTCGCGCATTCAAAGAACTGTCGGATGTCGATCTCCAAATCGGAGATGCGCGATCAGAACAAAAGCTGCTTGAGAGACTACAGGCATGGCTTCAAGCCGACTCAAAACGCAGGATACTTCTGCTTCTCGACGAAGCAGACCGCTTCCTTGCGTCGGACTCTGAAGATCAGTTCCGTCGCACCTCAAGCCTGAAGGGGCTGATGGAGCGCACGAACCGTCGCTTCAAAGTGGTGTTTGCGGGACTGCACAACGTCCAGCGCACGACTAAGCAGCAGAACCATCCGTTGGCTCACTTTGGTGAGCCGATCTGCGTCGGGCCGCTGCTTGACCGCGGTGAATGGAAAGAGGCGAAAGCTCTCATTGAGCGCCCATTCTGGTCGCTCGGTTTCCGCTTCGAATCGCCGGACCTGGTTACGAGGATACTTTCTCGAACAAACTACTATCCGAGTCTGATTCAGCTGTACTGTAACCAGATATTCCAATCCGTGAAGGCTGACAACGCGTGTTTGCGGAACGGACCGCCGTACACGATTACCGCCAAGCATGTCGAGGACGCCTACTCAAGTCGCCAATTCGAAAACGCGATCCGGGATAAATTCGAACTTACGCTCAACCTCGATCTCCGTTACCGCGTGCTTGCGTTGATCATCGCGCTGAATACCATTCAGGGTGCATCGAGCGAGATATCGGTAGTCGATATTCGCGTGGAGGCATTTAATTGGTGGAAGCCGGGATTCAATGATCT
>CAVRID010000025.1:0-6787 GCA_963721155.1 uncultured Acidobacteriaceae bacterium
GAGAGGCGTACCCCTTGACCTCGCGTTCCCTGGGGAGGAAGCGGGCGGCCGGCGCGGGCGAGTCGAGCGGATCGCGGCCTGGGGCCGCGTCTCGGGGGCCGGGGAGGGGAGGAGGAGCCGAAAACCTAATTGACCGCCGCAATCGGGCAGTAACTGACCATCCGTCAACCACTTGCGCCATACTGCAGCGTGCTATGTGTTGTGCCCCAACACAAGGGAGACGCCAGAACACCAGCAAATACCGCCGATCAGGGAACAAACTAGGGAACACTTGCCGGTAAGTGGCTGCACTGGCTGCGGATCGCCTCGGCTCACTGCCAACACATCAACGTATCGCGATGCCTTGGATTGTTCCACGTGGAACAATTGCCAGCCGGTCAGCCTGCCTGGCTACTATGCCGCTCTCATCCGGGCGAATGGATGATTGAGGGGTGAATGTGTGTGGATATGGTTAAACGTGTGTGTCTAAAACGCCACACTTTGTAGCACTCCAGCCACACGGAATGCGAAGTCTGTGCGCCTAGTGGGGAGTAGGGTCAAAACGGCAGTAATTAGGAGAGGTGCGCGCTGTGCTCTGTAAGCGGGTAGCGCTTTAGTGGGATAAGAATTATTTCGAATGGGCCTTGACATGGCATGCTTGCAGGAGTATAGGTTGAGTTGCCCCATTTACCAGATGGGTAGGAGAAGAGACAATGAACACTGACACATATCAGAGGATGCGCGCCGAGCTTTATGTAAGCCAACATCCGGGCGTGGGCGTAGACGACGCGCTACGGATTGTGACTGCGCCGGAAAGAGAACGAGCAGCAGTTGAACTGGCGATCAACCCACGGCGAATTGAGTACACACTCCGCTTAGGACGATCAAACATCCCCGTGTTTGACTCTGACGATGCGCAGCGCTTGTTCTGCTCTTGGCGTGATCGCTTCGGATTGGGCGCTTCCGACCTGAAGCGAGATGATGGCAAGGTCTCAGATGAGGGCGGGAAATTAATCTGCACCATCTGCTATAACGGACGGATTAAACTGCCGAACGGGCAATTTCTGGATGGGATGAATGGGCAAGAATGGTTAGCGCTATGCGCGTCCTAGTCGCCTGTGCTGATGCGATGGCAGACCAATGGGGAACCCAAGCCGTCTGATGATTCGCCGGGAGGCGATGAAACCGAGCCGACCAAGGTTCGGTAACGGTAACCAACCGTAGGAGAATGCACAGATGGCCCGAGCACGATTCAGTTACCCTGATGACTTCCGAGAGCCGGCACCGGAACGCCAGTTTACCGGCCAAATTGTGGAGATTGTCCGCACGTTCGATCCGCCGGCAATCGCTAATGAGATCCGCCACGAATACGGCGAGTGTTTGATGATCGTCCGCGCTGAAGACGGCACAGAGTTCCCGGCTTTTGAGACCGAGCTCGAGCCGGTAGACGAGGCTGCGCTATGAAACCCACCGAGTACGGCGCAGGCGTCACCGACATTCAACAGTGGATCCGCGATGCGCGCGGAATCCGTCTCGAAGATGCCGGGGAACAAGCTGCGCTCTTTGGTCCGCCGGTCAAGATGTACCGATTGGTATCCCGTTCCGGCGAATCGCTTCTCGTGTCCCACGATCAGGTCACAGCTTACCGCCTGGGTGGGATTGTCGAACGCAACGCGCAAACGTCACTATTCGATTGAAAGGGGTCCAACCAATGAAGAACGCCACCGTAAACGCCGTCCTGGGCTATGTTCCGCCCTCGGTCTATATCAACATGGCAGCCGAGCATTTAACCAAAGCTCTCCGATCCGACAATTCCCCCTGGGGCCGGGCCGAAGCCGATCACCTTCGCACCGTTGCCGGCCGGTATTTTGCCGCCGCCGTCGAAGTGCACAACCTGAGCAAGTAACACGCGCTGGCCACCAACTAGCGAGGAGAAGCGAACGTGACAATTCAAGACTGGCAACACCGCGCCGTATCCGTCCGCGATCAGGCCGAGCGTACCTCACTGATGATCCGCCACCGCGCGCGCGTCGCCTTCGATCAGGCATTCGGCTACCAGACCGCCGCGTTTCTCTGCTTCCACTACTCCCACAACTGGCAGGGGCAAACCTGGCTGACACCAGATCAGGCGCGCGCCGTGCGCTACGTCCTCCACCTGGAGCAAAAAGCGTGGCAGCCTGGCCGGATCGCTGACCGCATCGTACGCCGCAAGTGGGCCAAAGTTCAGTACTAAACCCAGACCGGACGCAGGTCTCTAAACACGCGAGAAAGGCAAGTCAAATGTCATACAACGGATGGAGCAACTACGAAACCTGGAACGTTAGCCTGTGGCTCAACAACGATGAGGGCAGCTATCGCGAGCTTCGTCAGGATTCAGCGCAGGGCCGACGATAAAGAAGAACTCGCCGAAAACATCGAGAAGTTTGCGCGGGAAATCTGGCCAGACGGCAAGACGCCGGACGACGCCAGTCTGGACGCAGCCGACTTTGGAGAGATCGCGGAAAGCGAATGGGACGACGGCGACCACCCGCCGAAGACCTACGACGAAGCCGCCGAGCGGTACGAGATCAGATTTTCTTGCAGCCGCGTTGATTCCCGCCCCGACAAATTGATGAGCGATGCCGACATGCGGCACTTCCGTTGCCGGCTGTCCTGCGGTAAACGGTCCTTTGGTCTCTACTTCTCGCAGGGTTCAGCCCACACTTCCAACCCAACACTAAGCGATGTGCTGGAGTGCATCGTTTCCGACGCGCGTGGGTACGACGACTCCACCGACTTTGACGACTGGGCAAGCCAGTACGGCTATGAGACCGACTCGCGCAAGGCAGAGCGGATCTACCGCGCC
Source organism: uncultured Acidobacteriaceae bacterium (assembly GCA_963721155.1). Taxonomy (GTDB): domain Bacteria; phylum Acidobacteriota; class Terriglobia; order Terriglobales; family Acidobacteriaceae; genus Bog-257. The sequence goes on from CAVRID010000025.1 coordinate 2,825, forward strand.
GTCAAAAAGCAGGCCGAACAACTCAAGCGCACCGTTGGCGATACTGCCTATGAAGCGCTGAAAGAGATCGAAGCATAACCAACCGGCTCAGCCCGGGCCGCAACCGGGCACACCAACCAAAGGAGAATCCGACCGTGAAGAAAACCATTGAACTAACCTTCGACAAGTCCACCAAAGGCACCCACGTTTACAAAAACGAGGATTACAACGTCTCGTTCTACCTGCCCAAGCTCATGCTTGACGATCCGAGCAAACCGCCCGCCAAGATCAAATTGACCGTTGAAGCCGCCTGATGAGTCGCTTGGCAGCGACGACAACGCGCCGGACAGCAAAGGCAGCGTAGCGGTAGCCACAATACCAACCGCAAAGGAGAAACATGCCAAAACCAAAGGCACTTGAACTAATCGAAACCACACAGGGCCGGGAGATGTGCGAGACCACACCGCGCTACAACGTGATGCACTACGGGCGCAAGGTCGGCCAGCTCGACTTTAATATGCGCGGGTACTGCAACAGCGGGAGCCTGCCAACACCAGACGGGTCTAGTTTGACCCTGGGCGAAGCGCCTATAAGCAAGTGGCGCGGAGCCGTGGCCCTAACCAACCGCGAATGGATGGAGCACGCGAAAACCGCGGAGGCGACATGCTAACCGCCATCCTCGACCGCCAGCGCGACGAGATCCGCGCGCACCGTGCCAAGCTCGGCCTTGGCGAATACACCGCCCTGAAGGGTACCGAGGTGCTTTACGACCGCACCGTAACGTACCACGACGACCAAGGCAAGACGATCACCGCCGACATGGTAACGCTACACATCGGCGAACGCATGGCCGTGCTTTGGCTGCAGAGCTACCCTAACCCGAAAGCCGTTAGCCGGCGACTCGGAACGTTTGAAGTGAAAGGATGCCAATGACCCACCTAAAACTGATCGCCGCAACTCTCGCGCTGGCCCTGGCCTACCTCGCCGGGTCCACCGTCCAAGCCCACATCGACGAACGCGCCGTAACCGTCGCACACCAGAACGAAATGCAGGCTAACGGACGAAGAGGACGAGTGCAAAACAGTTCTGGACCAGACGCGCCGCATTCAGCAGATCCCGAATGCCCAGCCCGTAGCCGTGGAGCAGTAACGATGCTCCGCACGCTTTACTACCTCGCCCGCTATCACTGGCGCGTGTGGCGCCAAGGAAAGGTAAGACCATGAAACGGTATTCCGATCCGCTCTGGATCACCGCCCGCTACAAAAGCCGCTGCGCCAAGTGCCCAGCATTGATTAAACCAGGAGACCGCGTTTTTTACTGGCCCGCCTCGAAGCAGGTGGACTGCAAAGCCTGCGGTACCCAAGAGGCCATCGACTTTCAGGCCGCCGTGCAAGACGAGGACTTTATGCGCGGCCAGTATGCGAGGCCGCTATGAGCAAAAATCGAGTCAACGCAAATCAAAACTCGTCTTTACCAATTGTGGACAATCAGCGAGAAGGGAAACGTCTGAGCTGCTTGGCCGAGCTCCGCATAAAGAGGCATGCCATGGAAAGATCGCGCCATACGGTCATGCAAGTCCGACTCGGAGACGGCTATTGTTCGACTCTCGAGCCGCCGGAGGCATACCCCATCAAGTGCCGCCATCTACAACTCTGTGCCGTCGAAGAGTGCGAGTTGAGAAGCGCGCGCGGAGAAGGTAGCCGCTAGGCGGACGTCAGGCCAGTATTAGACGCCGCCGATTCTAATTGACTCACATGCTCGCACAGCGTTATGCTTGCCGTTAACCAAAGCCTGACACCAACAGGACGGAGAAAGGTTTCTCCTATGAATTACACGAAGTCTGCCGCGCCCCTCTTTTGCCGCTCTGGCAATTCTCCGGGTGCACAGGCCGATAGCGTTGCCCCTGGTAAGGCAGCGTCAAGCCCGGGGGGCGTCACGTCCCGGGCACCTCTCATCATCCCCAACTTTATCGACACCGTCCGCATGTACCGGCGGGAGTTTGACCTCAGCTATGAAGCAGCCAAGGCGCGCGCGATCCGCGAGTTCGATAAGCGCCGCTGGCCGCACCCGTACCAGAAAGGAAAGTGAATGACCGTCGTCAGTTTTCACCTGAACGTCAAAGACCAGCACTTCGCCCCAGTGACTTCAGCCCCGTTTCCGCTGTCTACCGAGTGGACCCAAACCACGAGACTAAGCTATCGCATCGATAAGCAAGGCGTGTGCCGGTATAAGAGGGATCCGAAATGACACATCCCGTCTTAGTGCAGATGCTCATATCGTCGGCTTATATCTGTGCCGAACCCGACTGCGGAACACTCAGCAACGATTCCGTACGCTGCCCACGCTGCCATTCTGCCGTGCTCTCTTTGGCCACGATGCTTGACGCGCGCCCTACTGCCGCCGACCAGGCACCCGCAACTCCGCAAGCCAGCCAGGCCAATCTGCAGGATCCTCCGGCACCTGTTCCGGCACCAGGTCAAACCGAGCTCGAAACTCGGCCGTGTCCTCAGTCCACGATTCCAACTCCTCGGCCGATAATCTGGATTCACTCGTCAGCCGATATGTTGGAGAAATCACTGCCGGACCCAACTCGAGTATCTTCTCTCTCACCAGTTGCGAAAGATAGCTCGTCATCGACGACGGGTCGATGTCAAAATAACTCTTCGCCTGTGACGGTGGCGGGAGTGAGCGGAATCGTCTGAGATCGTAGCGCGCCATCAACTGCATGAAAAAGCGCAGGGCGCCCTTCGAGATTTTTTGAGGGTCGGAAAGTAACTGATATGTGCGTAAGTTGAGCACGGTTCGATCGTAACAGAAACCACAAGGGAACTAACCGGAGGTCAGATGAAACTAGCAACACTCGCACTCTTCGCGGCTCTGGCAACAGGGTTGCACGCTCAAACCTACATTCTCCCAGCGCAATCCAATGGGATCGTCGGCGGCATCACGCCCCAAAACTACACGCAGACCATTGCCCAGAATCCTGTTGGCGCGGCCAGCCAAGTGACGGTCAGGAATCTGTTCGAGCCATCGGCCACGGTGGAGTTCGATTACCTCCCGGGACTCAGCTATGGTTCTCTTAAGCAGTCTCCCTCGGTAGCTTACGGAACGGTATGCACAGCGCTCGGATGCGCAACAGAGCCAGTCAGTGTATCGGCTATCTTCGAGTGCGGCAGCTACACGGTCACGCTCAATTGGACCTACACCTACTCGGTGATGTCGGTCAGTCGCTGGGTCAAGAGGCTGGCATTTGAAGCGCACGGAACAATCGTCGTCGAGTGACCACAGGGGAACCGGGAGGGACGGAATGAGCCAGCATGAGCCGGGAGGCTTGTATATCTACCAGCCATTCGGGATACAGAACCCAGTGCATTGGGCATCGGGTCGCATTTACGGCATCGGTGGGATGCCCCTACCAGCCACAATTACAGGGCTGACGAAGGAAGAGGCCAGCAGTGTTTTGGCCGCATTGAAAACGGAGGCCACCCAGTGAGCATCGTGCGCAGGGCTGTGAAAGCAAATCTCTATAGTATCCATTGGCGTAACAGCAAGGAAGGTGGGTACTTTCACTCGACGCATAGAGTGCTGGCCACGGATGCGATGAGCGCAATATCTGCTTCGAAGCCGGATCGCGCTTGCGGAGGCGTGAAGCTCCAATGCGTAAGCGTGGACCTATTGGCAGAAGATATAACGATCCTGATTTCTCCAGATGTTCTGACGGAAGACTACGAAACGCGCGGGTTCTACAGCGACGCCGATTGGCGGAAGATTTTGAAGACAACAGAGAGCGAGCAATTTAACGCGAGAGGGGCCACCCAGTGAGCGACGAATACGTTGGATACATCGGCGAAGTTCACGAAGATCTGTCGAATAATCCACTCTGCAGCGTGTGCGGGGCAGTGATGGTTGCAGGCGATCCATGGAAGTGCCTTAGCTGTGAAGGGACGGTGCCAGAAGTGAGCGACGAACAGGTAAAGGGGATAC
>CAVRID010000026.1:0-43709 GCA_963721155.1 uncultured Acidobacteriaceae bacterium
TCACCCCGATATTGGCGAAACACTCGAAGTCATTCTCGCTGATCAACTGCATCGCGGTCGGCGTCGACCGGATGCAGCGCAACTTTGAACCCATGCGGAAGCAGGTAGAGGCTAGGCAGAGGAGCGAATTGACCGACGTCACGGCGAAAGTGGTCATCTACGAAGCGTTCGTTGAACACCTAGAGTGACGTTCGTATAAAGAATCGTCGGCGGTGTGAAACAGCACGACGGTGTCGGGGTTCTGCTCCGCCAGGCGCCAGGCGATGTTGTCAAAGAGCAGGCTTTTTCCGTGGTTCGGTTTACCGGGTACGGAGATGAACTTCTCGAACTTCGGGATGCCACGCATGCGATCGTCAAACAACGGAAAGCCGGTAGCCAGGCCAATCCGGTTCTCGTTCTTTTCGGCGCGCTCAAAAGTATGGTCGTAAGCTTTGGCTACAGCTTGGATGTCATAGCCAACCCTCTGCTTCTCGACCAACTCCATCTGCGTCTGGGCCTGCGCGATCATGGCCGTCGTACGCTCCGGATGCTTCTGGATCTCCCGGATCATACGGTTGGCAATGACCGACTTCTCTTCTTCGATCGCCGCTTTCTCGGTATACACCCGGCGAATGACTTCGTCCCAGACCACTTCTTCGGACTGCCCGGTTACGCGCGCCAGCTTGCGCGCCATCTCGCGCCGGAACAGGATGTTGGTTTCGTTCAGGATCAGGCCCACCGCTTCGTTGGCCACCAGGACCGGGTCCTGGCCCTTATCGACGGCTTCTTTCAGGCGCCAGCTGAAGACGTCTTCCCGCGGCAACTCGCGGAAAGCCTTGATGCCAAACATCCGGATGAACTTATCCGGATCGTCCGAGCCGTCCGGCATGATGACCAGCTCGACTTTCAACCCGGGATGCCCGCCCAGCTTCTCGCCCACCAGCTGGACAAACCGGCTCATGCCTTTCTTGCCGGCTTCGTCGGCGTCCAGCACAAAGATCACGTGCTTGATGGGAGGATCCGTGCTCAGGATCAGCTCGAGGTGGTCGCCAGTGAAGGCAGTCGAACCAATGGCAACACAGTTCTTCAGGCCGGCTTTTTTTTTGCAATGCGACCGCATCACCCGTGGCTTCATGCTAGTGGCGGATCTGAGTCTCGGCCCGAAGCCGGTTCAGCCTAAGCCGACCCGTATGTCATCACCCCATAGCAGCGAAGGGCTGAGCACGCGGACAGGTCTTGTAAGAGTCACAACGACGGGGAATTTACGAACGTGGAATAACCTTTGAAAACGTTTATTTAGTAGACCAGCCTCGGCACGTGCTGCCGCCTCGCAGCAGAACGCGCGGGGGACTGTTTCCGCGAGGATTCGTAAGGGTGGATAAATATTTCGAGCGTATGAAGGTCAGCACCTGTGCCAGGGGACAATCCATCACCGGAGCGCTTGCAAAACGGCTTGCGGGAAATTTGGCTGGATCGGCCGGCTGGATGGACACGTATGCGCTGCCTTAATCGAAGGTAAGCAGCTAAAAGCAATCGTCTTGACCTTAGTTGTTGGTTTCCAAAATGTTGCGAATTGTTGTGAGCGCATTCTGCAGACTCGAAAGCGACCGGCCTAGGGCGGCTTTTCGAACAATGGATCCCTTCAACCCCGTAAGGCCCTTCTGCTCAGAACCAATTGCCTGGATCAAATAGAAGCCCGGTTGCTTCGAATCTTCTTGGCCGCGCACGCAAAACGAAAGGTCGAGTGCTGTTTCGAAGTAGTGGCTCGAATAAAGCTGTTTTTCAGCCATCGCCCACATCATGTCGTCGCCAGGTTTGCCTTTCATCGTAGTGAGCTGTACGATGCGCAATGTCGGCTTCAATCCGAATTTCACTCTTGCCCAGTAGAACGTGTCTTCAACATTATCGGGCTTTGCGCTTGGATAGCTGAGGAGATAGTTGTAAAAATCTGGCAAACGGGCCGGCAGCGCCTCAGAGTAACTCAGCAGGTAGGCAAATTGCTTGGCGATATCGGTTGGATCATGTTTGTCATTGTAGGTTCCCAGCACACTGTTGCCTTCATGTTGGTAAGCAGTAAGGAATTGTAGGGCTGTCCGTTGCAACATCTGATTGAGCTGTTCACCTGCGTTTGACGAGGACCAATCAATGGACTCCCGTAGCTGTTGAATGGAAGTTTCAGGCATCTGGATCAAGCAGTCACCCGGCCTACATTTCTTCAATGACTTGACGTCTTCGCTATCGAATTCGAAACCTTTCAACTCGGACAACTGTGGTGGGTTGCCGAATACACCGAGGGCCAGGTAATTGGGCAGTGTCCGGAGCCGGTCAAAATCACGGTGAAGCTTCACATAACTCTCCGGAGCCGCGTGGACATAGATCGCACCGAACAAGAAGATCTCATTCGGCGTGCGCGACGGCATGGCTTTAACGACCGCCTTTCCGTTTCGGATATCGGCAATCTGACTTTCACTCAGGCCGATGTACTTACAAAAAATGTCTGCACGTCTGGACTTGACTGGGAAAAGCCCGGCAGCGCTGTGAAGGTGACAAGAACACAGAACACTGCTTTAAAAAAGTTTCTGCTTGCTGAGTTCTGACAATGTGTAGTTTGAAACATCTGCATACCCTCGCTATGCGCTGGTTGCTGCTTTCCGGGCTGTCCAACTGGTCCGCTTCATCAAGGTCACGCACATGGCTCCAACTCCTGCCCAAAAGACGGCGCGCACACGTCGGCACAATGCGAGCGTCAGTCCAGTAGTACCAGTAATGCCGAACATCTTGGCGATAAGCATGTTCCCAGCTTCGTAGGTCCCGAAGTTACCGGGATTCAGCGCGCCCACTAGGTTGATCACCTTCGTCATGCCTTCCACCACAAAGGCTCCAACTGGGGCGATCCGCGCTCCCATGAACCGCAAGACGATAAACACTTCCAAAACGGCAAGCGCGTGCCACAGGGCATTAAGACCCAGGCTCGCCCAGAAGGAAGCAGGCGCTTGGTGATGAAAATCGAGGAGGTTGTTTTCGGCCGAATCAATGATCAATTGTTTGCTGCTAATCCAGTTGTGAAGGAAGGGCAATCGCCCAATCGCTCGGGCGGCGTTTCCTGCCAAGGGCCAACGGCTTGCGACGGCCACGCCCGCGAGAACCATCACTGTTATGAGCACGGAAGAGACCACCAATCCATAAACTCTCCAGACGCCGAAAAGAGGGGCGACGACTAAAGTGGCAGTGACTCCCAATACAGTAAGGATTGCGGCAGTGAAACTGTGCAGTGCTCCGTCGATCGCGCTGGCCGATATTCCATTCGCCAGAGGCACGGTAGGGCCAAGAAAAGAAATGCGGATCCCTTCCCCAAGCAGCTTCCCAGCCACGCCAAGTTGCCCCATCGCGTCTGAGGCCAGTTGGGTGCCAATACTGCGTGACCAGGATAACCCACTGATGTCGCACGTGAACGCCTGTCGCCAGGCCCACGCCTTAACCAACTGAGAGAATCCTCCCAGGATAATGATCACGGCTAAGCCCCAGCCGACCGTCTGCAGTTCTTTCCAAACGAGGCCAGGACCACTTCGAAAGACCAAGAAGCCCAGTAAGCCAAGGCCCAGGAGAGCGGCAAGAAATCGAACTGAGATCCGAGCTAATAAATGAAGCTTCGGCATGGGACCCCCATCCCGGCCATTCTCAAGGCATGTTTGTGGCCAATGATCTTGACTCAGCAACGTAAGTGTTTGCAGCTGGTTGGCTGCTTGTGAGGTTTCGCTTTTGTGCCCGCATTCGGGCACTGTCCTGAAATGGTCAATAATTTCTGCTGAATCAGACAGTGATTCAATTCCGAACCCCCTCATGCTGCTTGAACCCGAATCGCGGCAGCGCCCACATACGGTCAGCTTTCTTTCGCTAGCCCAGCATACGAGAGTTCTTTTCTCCTGTGAGTTCAACAACTTGGGTGGCCTGCCGGTTTGGCAGCAGTCGTGCGTTTACAAAGGTGGTTGGAATAGGCGAATAGAAAAGGACAACGCAATGATCAGCGCAGGGACGACGTGCCATTCAGAGGCCATACAAACTCATGGCATCGGCGGAGTATTCAGCGACTATCGAGAAGAGTTGGAGTGGCTGGCGAACTTCCTCACGGGCAACGAGAAATTGGCAGCGGCATGTGTTGTTGATGCTTGCGCGCTGGCGAAAGAGCAAAACCCTGATTTTGAGCAATGGCTGCTGCAGTGGGCCCGCCTGGGTACGCTGCGCTCAGCTGCAGAAATCCAGCACTCGCGCATTGTTCAGCTTTCAGCGGTCTACAAGCGGCGACCCTGTATACACGACGGGCACAAAGCGCTGTCGCAAGATTCCCTTGATCTAATTGTTGAGGAATCGAATCTTCTTATCTCGAGGCTTGACGTGTTCTGCCGCTGCGCGCTTGTGATTTGCGGCATCGAGAAAAAGCCGGCGCGCGAGGCAGCGGAGTTACTCGGGGTTGATCCCGCCAGTGTAGAAAGCGCCTATTGCACCGCGCTTGAGTTTCTGGAAGTCATCGGCTGTCAGCAACTCCAACGGGAAGACAACCTTGCCGCAATATGCAATTGATGGCGAACGGCGATTGCACCTGTCCATTTGGGGACAGATGGGGCGACGAAATCCAAGCGTCATAGATCTATTCGGGCCGGAAGGGGCCAAATATGCCGATGGTTAGCGGGTCTTCGAATCCAGCCCTGATTTCGGCAATGGCTGCCATCTTCGGCTCGCTGGTCGGCGCCATGGGTTCATCTCTCAGTTCCTGGATTACCCAGAGGCAGGAAGGCCGACGCGATCTTCTTGCCAAAAAGACTTTTCATCGTGAGCAACTGTACGCAGACTTTATCAGGGAAAGCGCGAAGCTGGTGGTCGACGCTGCTCAAAACGAATTCGAGGACCCGAAAAGCTTGATCCCAATGTATGCGCTTGCGAGCCGTATTCGTTTGAGTTCCTCGACACATGTGATCGAAAGCGCAGAACGAGTCATCAAAGCAGTCCTTCGTGCTTATTCGGAGCCAAATCTTACGCCCGAGGAGATTCATTCTTTGGTTGACAAGGGCGAAGATCCGCTGCGCGATTTCAGCAAGATCTGTCGTCACGAACTCGAATCACTGTGGGACGGCTTGTAAACGCTGAGAACGACGACCTTCCTTAGATAAATTCTCGTCGCAGTAGCGGAGCTCCACAACTGCGGTCCCTGCGACAGACGGTCCAATCCCGATAACCCATCGTTTCTGAAACATCGACTCTCGGCTTTCAGCACGCAAGCACTTATCTGTGCTCGATCCCTGGTGGCAGTGGTCTCCAGGGCAAGTCACATCGTGGCACTGCCCGCATGCGGGCAGCGTAGAAGGTCATCTCATCTGTCCACCTGCAAATTTTCCAATAACTTGCAGGCAGCGCCTGTTGGCACGCCATCTGCAATACCGAAGATTGTTGGGGTCGCGCAAGCGCACCGATTGGCTGACTTCGAAAAAGTGAAACGCTCCACGCTGGCCTGTTCGAAGCGCCTGGTTCTGTTCTCGGCGCTCTGACGACTTTTAACCGCACGAAGCTCAAGTGATTTGGAGGTTGTGAACAAAAGATATGACCACGACTCGGGTACTTACAGATTCGCGTGATTGTGGAACGGGCCAGGAAGCGGGCGCGACGGCGCTAGCGGCTTGCCTCGGCGGTCAACGCATATCCGTATTTCTATCATGCATTCTTTCCGCCGTGTCAATTTTGTCGCTGGCGGGATGCGGCCGTAGCGAGGCCAAATTCAAGCTGCCGGATACGGACGTTCTTGTGGCGCCGCCGATTCAGCAAGACGTGCCCGTGCACAGCGAGTGGGTAGCGTCACTCGATGGCTATGTGAACGCCGAAATCCACCCTCAAGTTTCCGGCTACATAATTAAACAGAACTACAAAGAGGGTTCGGTTGTCCGCAAAGGGCAGGTTTTGTTCGAAATTGACCCGAGGCCGTTCCAGGCCACTCTTGACGGAGCCAAGGGAGAACTCGCCCAGGCAGAAGCGGCACTGAGCAAGAGCACCAACGACGTGGATCGCGATACGCCCCTCGTCGCGCAGAAGGCCATCCCAAAGGAGAAGTTGGATAACGAGATCCAGGCCAAACGCGCTGCTGAGGCCGCTGTCCAATCGAGCAAGGCCGCGGTAGAACGCGCAGAACTCGACCTTGGTTGGACGAAGGTCACCTCTCTTGTCGATGGCGTTGCAGGAATTGCCGAAGTCCAGATGGGCAATCTCGTCGGTCCCAACTCGCACCTGACTTCAGTTTCGCAAGTCGATCCGATCAAGGTCTACTTCCCCGTAAGCGAACAGGAGTATATGCGGGCGAAACACGTCAGCTCGAACGAACAGCCGATGAACTTGTTCGACAGCTCGCCCGAACTGGTCCTGGCAGACGGCACCGTCTATCCCCATAAGGGCAAGGTCATCATGACGGACCGCCAGGTTGACAGCAATACAGGCACGATTCGCCTGGTTGCGGCCTTTCCTAATCCCGGCAATGTTCTCCGTCCTGGGCAGTATGGCCGCGTGCGAATCCAGACCAGCTTCAAGAAAAACGCGCTACTAGTACCGCAGAGCGCGGTGAAAGAACTTCAGGGTGGCTACCAGGTCGCACTGGTGGGCGCCGACCATAAGGCAATCATCCGCACAGTGAAGGCCGGGGAGAAGCAAGGGACGATGTGGGTAATCGACGACGGATTGAAACCGGATGACCAGGTCGTCGTTGAAGGAGTGGAAAAAGTGAAGGAGGGAACTCCCGTGGTTCCCAAGCCAGCAAAAATTCAGGGGGAAGGACGCTGAGCCATGTCTCGATTTTTCATTAACCGTCCCATCGTCGCCATCGTCATCTCGATCTTGATGGTGATCATTGGTGCGATCACCATCGTCGGCTTGCCGGTCGCGCAATTTCCGGATATCGCTCCGCCCGAGATACGCCTGCAAGCCATTTACCCGGGCGCCGATGCCGAAACGATGGAGAAAGCCGTAGCCACGCCCATCGAGCAGCAGATCAATGGCGTCGACAAGATGGATTATATGTACTCGCTGAACTCGACCAACAACTCGAGTACGTCGTTGATGGTCGATTTCGATCTGAACACTGATCCAAACATGGATCTCATCCTGGCACAATCACGCCAGCAACTGGCGAATGGCCAGCTTCCTCACCAGGTCAATGATATCGGCATTGACGTGAAGAAGTCTTTGACCTCGCCGATGATGCTGGTCGCTTTGTACTCCCCCAAGGGCAGTCACGATGCGAAGTTCCTGTCGAACTACGGCTATATCAATCTCAAGGACCCGATTGCCCGCTCTTACGGTGTAGGACAGGTGCAGATCTATGGCATCGGGGAATATGCGATGCGGCTTTGGGTGAAACCCGATCAACTAGCAAAATTGGGCATCACCGTAAGCGAGATTGCCAATGCAGTGCAGTCGCAGAATACGGTGAATCCGGCGGGGCAGGTCGGAGGTGAACCGGCGGCGACAGGCCAGAAGTTCACCTATGCGGTACGCGCCCAAGGCCGGCTTAAGACACCGGAGGAATTTGGCGACATTATTGTGCGTGAAAACGCCGATGGTGGTGTAGTGCGGGTGAAGGATGTAGCTCGCGTCGAATTAGGCTCGCAGGACTACAGCTGGATCACGCGACTCAACGGCCAGCCGTCCGCAATTGTTGGGATCTACCAATTGCCCGGTTCCAACGCTGTGGAAGCGGCGAAGGGCGTGCGGAAGCTGATGGCCAAAATGAAGGAGAGTTTCCCGGCGGATGTGGATTACGCGGTAACCCTGGACACGACGGATGCGGTAAGGGCCGGCATGCAAGAGATCGTCCTGACTCTGCTGATCGCCTTCGTGCTGGTGATTCTGGTCGTCTACCTCTTCCTGCAAGACTGGCGCGCAACCCTGATCCCGATGATCGCAGTGCCTGTCTCGCTGGTGGCCACGTTCGCGATATTTCCGTTATTCGGTTTTTCTGTCAACACACTTTCGCTTTTTGGTTTAGTGCTGGCCATAGGGCTGGTGGTGGACGATGCCATCGTTGTGGTGGAAGGTATACAACGCCACATTGAAGAGGGCTTGCCTCCAAAGGATGCAGCTCGTAAAGCAATGGAGGAGCTGACTGCTCCGGTGGTCGGAATCGCGCTGGTCCTCTCGGCGGTATTCGTGCCAACCATATTCATCCCCGGCATTACCGGACGGCTTTATCAGCAATTTGCCTTGACGATTGCGATCTCAGTCATCCTTTCGGCATTCAACGCGTTGACCTTGAGCCCGGCACTGGGAGGATTGTTGCTCCGACCCAAGACAGAGACTCACGGACCACTTGCGAGGTTCTTTGGCTGGTTCAATCGCATGTTTAACAAGGGCACCAATTTTTACGTGCGAGCATCGGGCGGCCTGATTCGAAAGAGCGTCGTGACCATGGTGGCGCTCGCGGGTTTTGCCGTGGCCGGTATCTTCTTCGGCAAAGTGCTGCCGTCAAGCTTCTTGCCGGACGAGGATCAGGGATACATGTACGTCCAGATGCAGCTGCCCGAAGCCTCTTCGCTTGAGAGCACGTCGGACGCAGCCCGCGAGGTGGAAGCTGTCCTGAAGTCCACGCCGGGAGTCAAGTACTGCAGTACGGTTATGGGCTTCAGCCTTCTCAGCCTGACCCGTACCAGCTACAACGCGTTCTTCTGGGTGACTCTGCAGCCGTGGGAAGACCGCAAGTCCATCGAGGAGCAATTTCAGGTAATCAAGGCGAAGTTGAATCTGAAGCTCATTACTCTTCCGCAAGGAACAGTCTTCGCCTTCTCTCCACCGGCAATCTCGGGGGTCGGCACCTCGGGCGGATTCCAGTTCGTGCTGGAAGATCGCGCGGGAAAGGATCCCGAATTCCTGGTGAACAACCTGAACAAGTTCCTGGAAGCCGCTCGCAAACGGCCAGAAATTGGCATGGTTACCACGACGTACATACCCAGTACGCCGCAGAAGTTCGTTTATGTGGACAAGGAGAAGGTATTAAAGCAGGGCGTGAAGCTCGGCGATGTCTATGACACTCTTCAGACATTCATGGGCGGACTGTTCGTTAACTACTTCAACGACTTCGGTCGTGCCTGGCAAGTGCGGGTGGAAGCCGAAGCGCCATACCGCTCTAATCTGGACAACGTAGGACAGTTCTACGTGCGCAACCACAAAGGTGAGATGGTGCCGTTATCGGCGCTGACCAGGTTCGAATCGCGTTATGGCCCGGAATTCAAGATGCGCTTCAACGAGTATTCAGCGGCGCAGATTATCGGCAGCTCGGCGCCGGGCTACAGCTCGGAGCAGGCGACTGCGGCACTGGAAGAAGTCTTCCACCAAACGATGCCGCCTGAGATGGGTTTCGATTACATGGGCATGTCCCGTCAAGAACAGAAGGCGCGCGAAGGCATTCCGTCTTGGGTGATCTTCGCAATGTCGTTCCTGTTCGTCTTCCTGATCCTGGCGGCCCTCTACGAAAGCTGGTCACTGCCGTTTGGCGTATTGCTGAGTACGCCAGTTGCGGTATTCGGCGCGTTCGGATTGTTGTGGCTGCGCCGTACCGTGCTGGGCATGATTTTCCCGGCGTTCATGGTGCAGATCGAGAACGATGTCTACTCTCAGATCGGACTCGTGATGCTGATCGGCCTGGCCGCCAAGAACGCCATTCTGATCGTGGAATTCGCGAAGGAAGAATATGAGAAAGGCAAGCCACTGGTGGATGCCGCATTGGAAGGGGCGAAGCTGAGGCTAAGGCCGATTCTGATGACTTCTTTTGCATTCATCCTCGGTTGTGTGCCCCTGTTCATCGCCACCGGCGCAGGTTCCGTCGGCCGGCAAATCATGGGTACCGCCGTGATCGGCGGGATGCTCGCCGCGACCGGCCTTGCCATCTTCATCATTCCGGCCCTGTACGTCATGGTTGAACGGGTGGCGAGTATGCGGAAGCAGCACGCCACCCTAGAGATTCCGGAACCGCATCCCATGGAGGCAGACTAAGGTGAAAAAAGTAATTCCATTTCTATTCCTAATACTTTTCACGACGGCGTGCACGGTCGGACCCAATTACCACAGACCGAAGGTTGACGTGCCCGGCGAGTACCGTGGAGCAGCGCCCCCCGAGACGACGCAAACTCAGAACCCGACCCAGCAAGCCGAGCAGTCTTTCGGAGACCAGAAATGGTGGGAGGTGTTTCAGGATCCGCAGTTGCAGGAACTGATCCGCACCGCACTGCAGAATAATTACGACGTCCGCATTGCGGCGACCCGAATTCTGGAAGCGCAAGCGCAGTTAGGTATTACGCGCGCTGACCAGTTACCGACGGTCAGCGCTGGGGCCGCCGCTGCTAACGATCGCTTCCCGAAGGAGAAGCCCGTCAATCAGGCGTATGAAACGAATGCCAATTCGGCGGGCGCGGCTTTTGCATGGGAGCTCGATTTTTGGGGCAAGTACCGCCGCGCCACGGAAGCGGCCCGTGCAAATCTGCTGGCAACCGAATGGGCGCATAAGGCGGTCATCAACACGCTGGTTAGTAATGTTGCCGCGTCGTATTTCCAGCTTCGCGCCGACGATCTTCAGCTTGAAATCGCGAAACGAACGCTCGCTTCGCGCCAGGAGTCGCTGCAACTTACTCGAACATTGTCGGACGGTGGCGCCGGCACCATGCTCGACGTGCGGCAGGCGGAACAGTTAGTGGCTACGGCGGCCGAGGAAATTCCCGATCTGGAGCGGCGTACCCAGCAACAGGAGAACTTCATCAGCACGCTTCTCGGCAACAATCCTGGACCGGTTGCGCGTGGAATGAAGCTGACCGAGCAACCGCACCTACCGGAGGTTCCGGCTGGAATACCCTCCCGCCTCCTTGAGCGGCGGCCCGATATCCGCGCAGCCGAAGCGCAGTTGATGGCGGCGAACGCGCAAATAGGGGTAGCCAAGGCAGCCTACTTCCCGCAAATCACACTGACCGCCAATAGCGGATTCCAAAGCTCGGCCCTGACCAGCCTGTTTACAGGCCCCGCTGGCTTTTGGAATTTTGGGGGATCGCTCGCACAGCCAATTTTTGCCGGCGGCAGAATCAAGTCCGGTGTGCGCTTGAGCGAGGCACGCAAGAAAGAAATGGTGCTGACCTATCAGCAGACCATCCAGCAGGCTTTTCGTGGCGTTTCGGACGCGCTGGTTGGCTATCGAAAAAATCGTGAGTTCCGGCAGCATCAAGAAGAGTTGGTGCTTGCCGCCCAAGATGCCGCCCGGCTTTCTGAGGTTCGCTACCGAGGCGGGGCGACGAACTACCTGGAGGTCCTGACCAATGAAACGAACTCATTCAATGCAGAGCTTGGGTTGGCCCAGGCGCAACTGAATGAACTCGAGAGTCTGGTTGAAATTTACAGAAATCTTGGCGGAGGCTGGGGGTCGTAGCCGCTTAACAACTGGCAGCGAAGGGAAGTCTCTTCTCTGCCAAAAAGATTCCAGGATTCTTCCGCACGTAATGAGGTGCCCTCCCTTGTGGTTATGGGACAGCCCTCCGGAGGACATGATGGCTGAGGATTACGCCGATAGGGCTCGCGACTGCCCAAGCCCTCCTTCTGAAGCGGCAGCAAACTAGATAAAGGACCGTACTCATGAATACAAAGAAGACGAAGACAATGTCGACTCACGGAATAGCATCACCCGAAATTGCAGCGGGTACCTCAGCGGCAATGGAGTCTGAAAAGATCTCGCAGCTTCTTACTCAGTACGGCTGTGGGCCGATTCGGTTTTCTGGATCAGACGAAGGTCTCTATGAGCGCCATTTGCTGTTTGACAACGTGATTGAGCTGGCGGCGGCTGATTCCCGTGAGCGCTACGATGCGCTGGCTCGTTCGGTTCGGGATGCACTTTCCCAGCGATGGCTTCTTACTGAAAAGACGTATGAACGGGAGAACCCGAAACGCGTCTATTACATGTCGCTTGAGTTTCTGATCGGTCGATCATTAGCGAACAACATTACAAATCTCATGCTCGATCCGATCATCAAGCACGCGGTCAAGGAAAAGCACATCGATTGGATCGCGGCATTGGAGGAGGAGCCCGATGCTGGGTTGGGAAACGGTGGTCTCGGAAGACTAGCCGCATGCTTTCTGGACTCGATGGCCACGATGCAATTGCCGGCAATGGGCTACGGACTGCGCTACGAATACGGCATCTTTAAACAATCAATGAAGGATGGCTGGCAGGAGGAACAGCCGGACAACTGGCTGCGTCGGCCCGACCCGTGGGAGGTAGCTCGTCCACAAGAAACGGTCGAAATTAAACTGAACTGCTCATTCGATCTGCGAAATGGAATTTGGCACGCCATACCGGGCAAACCCGCGCGCATGTTCGGAATCCCCTATGACCGTCCCATCGTGGGCTTCGGCGGCAAGACAATCAACACACTTCGACTTTGGGCAGCAGCTACTCCAGACTATTTCAATTTCCAGGAGTTCAGCCACGGAGATTTCATCGGCGCGCTGGCCGAGAACCTGAAAGCAGAATCAGTCACGCGTCTGTTGTATCCCGACGATTCGACCAGCGAAGGTCGCAGCCTTCGTTTCATTCAGGAGTTCTTCCTCGTCTCATGTTCACTGGCCGACATTGTGCGGAGGTTCCAACGCACCAATGCCGATTGGGATCAGTTTCCCGAGAAGGTCGCCATTCAACTCAATGACACACACCCCGCGCTGGCCGTCCCCGAACTGATGCGAATCTTACTCGACGATGCCAAGTTGGGATGGGATGAAGCGTGGGAGATTACGCAAAAGACGCTGGCTTATACGAATCACACGCTTTTGCCGGAAGCACTCGAAAAATGGCCGGTCGAGTGGTTCCAGATGATGTTCCCGCGATACGAAGAAATTATCTACGAGATCAATCGGCGCCTGCTTGACACAGTGCGGCGGCACTTCCCCGGCAATGAAGAACGTATCGAGCAGGTGAGTCTAATTGAGGAAGCGTCGCCGCGAAGCATAAAGATGGCCAACCTGGCGATTGCCGGTACGCACAGCACGAACGGTGTGGCCAAAATTCATTCCCAATTGCTCCGCACTACGACCGTCAAAGATCTGGCAGAACTCTTCCCGGAACGCTTCAGCAACAAGACCAACGGTGTAACGCCACGACGCTGGTTGTTGCTGGCCAACCCCGGCTTGAGCAGACTCGTTTCCGAGGCTATCGGCGATGGTTGGATTACCGACCTTAACCAACTCCGCAATCTCAAAGATTTCGCCGTCGATGCGAGCTTTCAGCAGGCATTTCTCCGTACCAAGAAGGAAGCGAAAGAGCGCTTTGCAGACTGGGTTCGGGCAACTTCCGGCCAGATCGTCGATCCCGACTCAATCTTCGACAGCCAGATCAAACGGATACATGAATACAAGCGCCAATTACTCAATGCGCTGAGGATTGTAGTCGTCTACAACCGGCTGAGAACAAATCCGAACATCGAGGTTGTTCCGCGCACGTTTTTCTTCGCCGGCAAAGCGGCCCCTGCGTATCGACTGGCCAAGCTGATCATAAAGTTTATCAATAATGTCGCGGCAACGATCAATGATGACCCCGCCGTGCGCGGCAGAATCAAAGTTGTTTTCCTGCCCGAGTACAACGTCTCGCTTGCAGAGCGCCTGATTCCGGCAAGCGACGTTTCGAACCAGATCTCCACCGCCGGATACGAAGCGAGCGGGACCAGCAACATGAAGTTCATGATGAATGGAGCCTTGACCGTGGGGACCCGCGACGGCGCCACGATCAAAATGGCAGAGGAGGCGGGAGAAGACAACTTTTTCCTGTTCGGCCTCACCGCAGAACAAGTGCTCAGCAGCCGCGGCTGGTACAACCCGTACTGGCATTACGAGAATGAGCCGGAGACGCGAGCCGCGTTGGATCTGATCTTCTCCGACCATTTCAGCCGAAGCGAACCGGGAGTTTTCGCGCCGTTACGCGATACCCTTCTCACTGGCGGTGACTACTACATGCACCTGGCGGACCTGACGTCGTATTGCCGCGCGCAAGAAGCCGTCGGAGCGCTATACGCAAATCCGGGTGAATGGGCCCGTAAAGCGATTATGAATGTGGCGAGCTCCGGGAAGTTCTCCAGCGACCGCACGATTGCTGAATACGCCCGCGGGATCTGGAGCGTCGCACCATGCCCAATACCGTAATCAGCAATCGAGAGTGCGAGGCATGTACGACACCGGCAGGATTTGGCATGACTCGGCGACAAGCTTTGCGGGTGCAAGTGTTCGCTGATTGACCAGATAAGGCCCACCTGCCCGTTGGTGGGCAGTGCACAACGTGCCAAACCTCGATGTTTTTTGCAGAATGCCCAGATAAATAGCGACTTTGAAGTCGCGACGCGTTCGGCAACAGGCGTGCCTTACAGCTGAGGTGGAAGTCAGTTTGTTCTTTCGAGGAGGTTGTTCAATGAAGCAGTTGAACCGCACAGTATTAGTACACCCGCGGCATAGGAGTTGGAAAATGATTCGCAAATTTGTACTGCTCACCATCGCGTTCGCAATGTTCGCCATCTCCCCTCTCTGCCACGCTCAAAGCGAGGAACCCAATCAAGATCCAAATCAAAATCCAAACCTTGACTCAGCCATCGAGGTAGCGAGGGCCGGCATGCGAGCACAGAAGGCCACAATTCTCAGTGAAGGGATGAACTTCAACGACAAGGATGGCGCGGCATTCTGGCCGATCTATCGGCAATTCGAGCGCGAACGAGAGTCGCTGGACGACAGCCGCGTGGCTGTCATTAAGCAGTACGCCGACAAGTACCCGAACCTGACCGATGCCGAAGCGAAAGGGATGGCAGAACGAATGTTCGCGTACGACTCTCGATTGGCGGAGTTGAAGAAGAAGTATTTCAAGAAGTTTAACAAGGTGCTTCCTGCGCTCACGGTGACGAAGTTCTTTCAATTGGACCGTCGTATCGACTTGCTGGCGGATATGAAAATCGAGTCCGCGCTTCCGCCTCTCACTGAAGCTCAGTATGTGCAGAAGGCGAAGTAGGAGTGGAGCGAGGCTGTCCAGCGGGCAGTCTAATCGGTTCGGCTGCGGCTGTCATTTAGGGAGGTAGTTGATGTTACGCACGATGAAGCTCGGATTCATGATGATCTGGGCACTGATAACGATGGCGGTACTGGCACCAGCGCAAACGCAGCGCCAGACAGAAGTGCAGCGCCAGACAGAAGCACTGTCCGTCCAAGGCTACCCCGGACAGGCGAATGTAGTCCGAATTCAAGGCCGCGTGTTCGTGGACTTGGAGGATCTGGCGCGAATCACAAACGGCTTGCTCAGCTATGAGAAGGACCGAATCATACTGACTCTGGCTCATGGTGACGCTTCGGAGCAGGCTGATGAGGCTGGCAAATCCGGCTTTTCACCTGCTTTCAGGAGGGCAGCGATCGAGGCGATGGCCTCCATACGAGAGTGGGGTGGAATGCTGCAGGTGATCGTCCAAAATGGGTATCCCGTGGGAAAAGCTATGGCAGGAAACACAATTCGCGCTTACCAGGGGCGAGCTGCCGACAGCGTGGCATTAGCCGCAGCGGCAGCAACGACGGACTCTGACTACAACGGGATCGATTTGCTGAGGAACGAATTCAACAATGTACAGTCCTGGGCCGACAGCTTTATTGACGCTCGAAATTCCTTGAGTGCGGCCGACCTGTCGACATCGGAAAACCCGCTCAAGGATGATTCCGAAGCCCAAAAAATCATATATTGCGGTCAATTCCTGGCGCAAATGTTCGCCGGAGGCACCTTCCAGGATGATGCCTCGTGCCACTAAGTGCTAAACGCGTGAACGACGGGCTGACTTCATCACTGCCAGCGATTGCGCCCGACACAGCGCGTCCATCAGCAGCTTCGGCGCAAATACGCCGGAGTTGGGCGCAAACCGAAGGGCTCCCCTTACCTCTCGGCGCCACCTGGATCGAAGACGAGCAGGCGTTCAATTTCGCTGTATATGCGGAACACGCTGAGAGTGTGACGCTGCTCCTTTTTTCACCTCGCGATTTGGCGAACCCAATCCTAGCGTTCCAGTTCGATTCTCTTCGCAATAAGTCAGGACGAATCTGGCACTGCAGGATCCCGCTCAATGAGACGGGCGGTGCCCGCCATTACGCATATTCGGTTTCAGGACAGGCTGTGGCAGGGCTGCGCGGTTTTGACCATGAAAAGATTCTCCTCGACCCTTACGCTAAGGGGGTCTTCTTTCCGCCCGGATTTGACCGCAAGTTGGCTATGAAGCCAGGCCGTAATCATGGAAAGGCGCCGCTGGCAGTATTGTCCTGGACTCGGACTGCTTTTGATTGGACGGGAGATGTTGCGCCCCGACCTGAATCGGACGCAATCATCTACGAACTTCACGTGAAGGGGTTCACGAAGAGTCCCAATTCCGGCGTACATCCATCGCGCGCTGGAACCTACTCCGGCCTGATTGAAAAGATCCCGTATCTGAAAGAGCTTGGAATCACGGTAGTCGAACTCATGCCCATATTTCAGCGCGACCCTCATGAAGGCGACTATTGGGGCTACATGCCCTTGAACTTCTTTGCGCCTCACGCGCAGTATGCCGCGAGTGATGACGACGACCAGCATGTTGAGTTCAAGAACATGGTTAAGGCTTTTCACAGGGCCGGGATCTCTGTGGTGCTGGATGTTGTTTACAACCACACCTGCGAGGGCGACCACCTCGGGCCCACCTATAGCTTCAAAGGTTTCGACGCCTCAGGTTATTACATGCTGTCCTCTGACCCGGCCAGCCCATATGCCAACTACTCGGGCACCGGCAATACGTTGAATTTCAGCCAGCCACACGTGCGCAAAATGGTCATGGACAGCCTTCGATATTGGAAAAATGAGATGCATATCGATGGATTTCGCTTCGACCTGGCATCGGTGTTTAGTCGCAATGCGGATGGATCACTCAACTGCGGAGATGCCCCAATTTTCAGTGAAATCGCCGCGGACCCCGAGTTAGGCCGATTGGCGTTTGATCGCAGAACCCTGGGACATGGGCGGCTATCAGCTCGGACGCGGATTCCCGGGCACGACCTGGCTGCAATGGAACGCGCGCTTTCGCGATGATATCCGCCGATTTGTCAGGGGCGACGCGGGCATGGTTCCGGATCTGATGCGTCGAATTTATGGCAGTGATGATTTGTTTCCGGACAGCCGCAGCGATGCCTATCATGCTTATCAGACCTTGAACTATGCAAATTCCCACGACGGCTTCACGCTGTACGATCTGGTTTCTTACAACCAGAAACATAATTGGGCGAATGGTCATGACAACCAGGACGGCATGGATGAGAATTACAGTTGGAACTGCGGACACGAAGGAGACGTAGCGGCGCCAGCGGACGTCTTGACGCTACGGCGAAAGCAGGTTAAGAACTTCTTCTGTCTGCTTTTGCTTTCGAACGGCATTCCGATGTTCCGGGCCGGTGACGAGTTCCTGAACACACAGTACGGAAACAACAATCCCTACAACCAGGACAACGAAATCGGCTGGCTGGACTGGAGCCAACTCCAGGCGAATCAGGACGTATTCCGGTTCTTTAAAAGCATGATTCGATTCCGGAAGTCTCATCCTTCTCTATGTCGCAGCAGATTCTGGCGCGAGGACATTTCCTGGTACGGCGTTGGACCCAAAGTCGATCTCTCGCCGGATTCACGGAGCCTGGCATTTTGTCTACACGGTGCTTCTCAAGACGATGGCGACATTTACGTGATGATCAACGGCTACTGGCAAGGGCTGCCATTTGAAATCCAAGAGGGCACGCCCGGGGATTGGGTAAGAATTGTGGACACCGGCCTTCCGAGCCCCTACGACTTCTCAGAGCCGGGTTTTCAGCAGCAGGAATTGACATATCAGGTAGGCCCACGATCCATCGTTGTCCTGGTTCGACCAAAAAAGGCGTTCCAAAGGGCGCTTACTGACAACACAGAATTACTGACAAGCGGAAATGAGAGTGCTACATTAGCTCGCTAATCGCAAGCTTACATCGAAGTTGGCCCGGAGTAGAGCACACGCATATGGGGACCGCCGAAGCTCGATATCGAACTTTGCTGGATGTATCCAGCGCGATGGCCGAGCAGCCGACGGTGAAGGCCATCCTGCGCAGCTTCCGCGGCGTTTTCTCCAGCACCTCCGAGTTGCACGGTGTCGAACTCTACGTTTTGAGTGATGATGGAGACAGTCTGTACAGCTTTGAATTCGATCGCGATCCCGACGCACCCGCGATCAAACCTGGAGCCAAATTGCTACGCGTCGGCTTGGTGGCGCGAGTGCTTGACGAACAAGAACCGATCTTTGTTCCCAATCTATCGCAGGCAATGTTGGAACACCCCGACCTGGCTCCATTTGCCGCCGAAGTTGCCGGGCGAACCGCCTATTTGTTTCCAGTGTCCACTTCACAGAAACAATATGGCATTCTGTCAACGCCAAAGTTGCCGGGGCAGCAATTTACCCCAGAAGACATCGAGATGCTCCGTGCTCTCGCGTCGCACGTTGCCATCGCACTCGAGTGCGCACTGGCAAGGGACCGGGCAGAGCTTTATCAGCGACAAGTGGTCCAAGAGCGCGATCGGCTCAGGCTGCTGCTGGAAATCAACAACTACGTCGTTTCCAAGCTGGATATTAATGAATTGTTTCGGTCGGCATCCGCGTCTATCAGAAATTACTTCCGCAACGATTTCAACGGATTTTGGCTGGTTGATAAACAATCGAACCAGCTTGAATGCGCCGTTTTGGATTTCCCCAGCGGCAAAGGTTCCTTGACCGCTATCGAAACGTCCGAATTGAGCGGTGCCGCAGACGAAAAATTGCGCGCCCACGTTCCTGAATTGTTGTCCAGTGAAGAGTTTGACAGGCTTCCAACGCGCTTCGTTGAACAGCTCAAAGCTGAGTCGATTACCTCGATGGCAATCGCCCCCATGGTCACCGCGAGCGGTCCTTTGGGAGTGATCACCATGGGCAGCCGCCGGCCGGATCACTTCGGGCAGGAAGATCTTGACCTCTTGTCACAGATCAGCAATCAGATCGCGCTCGCGGTGGACAACGCCATCGCTTATGGACGCGTTACCGAGGCAAGAGATCGCCTGAAAGAAGAACGCTTGTACCTCGAATCGGAGATCAGCTCCGAATATGATTTCGAAGACATTATCGGCAGGAGTGCAGCGATCCAAGAGGTGCTGAAACAAGTCGCGATTGTGGCACCTACAGATTCGACAGTCCTGCTACATGGAGAAACGGGCACCGGCAAGGAGTTGATTGCCCGGGCCATTAACAACCTCAGTTCCCGGCGCGAGCGAACCTTCGTCCGCATGAACTGTGCCGCTATACCCTCGGGACTGCTGGAGAGCGAACTCTTCGGGCACGAGAAGGGCGCGTTCACCGGTGCCCTGATGCAGAAGAAAGGCAGATTCGAACTCGCAGACGGAGGCTCGCTGTTTCTGGATGAGATCGGCGACATCAGCATGGAGCTGCAGCCGAAACTGTTGCGGGCCGTGCAGGAGCAGGAGTTCGAGCGCTTGGGAAGCGCCAAGACGATCAAGGTGAATGTACGGATGATTGCTGCCACACACCGCGATCTTCCGGCGATGATACGAGAGGGAAAATTCCGCGAGGATTTGTTCTACCGGCTCAACGTCTTTCCGATTGAGATTCCGCCGCTTCGGGAACGGCGCGAGGACATACCGCTGCTGGTGAACTATTTCGTGTCGAAGCTCTCGCGCCGGATGCGAAAACAGATTCGATCGATACCCAAACAGGCCATGCAGGTTCTGACCAATCATGCCTGGAGAGGAAACGTTCGGGAACTGGCGAACTTTATCGAACGTGCTGTCATTCTTTCGCGTGATGAAGAACTAGAGGTACCAATTGCAGAGCTCAAAGGACTTCACTCGCGGGAGATTGCCTCCGCCTCCACTTTCACCGAGGCAGAACGCAACGTGATTATCGATGCCCTGAAAACCGCGTCTGGTCAGATCTCGGGCCAAGGCGGCGCCGCCGAACGGCTGGGGTTGAAGCGTACCACTCTGCAGAACAAGATGCGCCGCCTCAACATTTCCCGCGCCGATTATTCGAATTGATGTCGATAGGATCTCCAGGACTTAGCGTCCAAACATCCGCTTTTTGTATCTCTCCTCTGCCAAGTCACGTTCCACCTAATTGACTCTCTTCTCCCGCGACCATACTGCCATTCCCTTCTGCCCGTTCGAGGTCACTGCCGCAATGTGGGCACCGATTGATCTGAGCACGTGCGCTGAGTCCTTGTAAGGACAGAACTTAGCCGTAATCGAGGTTTGGTCTGGCGAGTGCACATGTCTCGATCTGGAGGCAGTGCGATGAGCCTGAAACTTAAGCCCAGTCAACCCGCCACTCTGGATTTACCGAGCCATCGCGCCGCTAAAGCGCGTAGCTCGGCCACGAGCGGCGTTTGCGAATCATCATGGCGGCGGCGGCCGGATGGCAGCTTGAGCCTCAAATGGCGGCCGTCAGTTCATACCGATCGCGCTGTACTTAAAGGTTAATGCGCCGACTTTCATCGGCAAAATGCAATTGCAATGAGCGTTAGTCGAAAAATTCTGAGAAGTGTTCCGAGACGCTTTCTTAGCCGGCTATTCGCCACAGTAGTTGCTTAGGGACTTGAAATGAATGTGACTTGTCATAAACCGAAAAGGATTCTGTGGGCATTGCTCGCCGTGTGCTTGTTGGTTCCTCAAGCAGTCAACGCACAAAGCGCTGGGACTGGCCGATTGGACGCCATGGTATTTGTTATGGATTCCGAGGGCCGTTCGTATGTGGCCGGCGCGAAGGTTCTCTTAACTGGCCCCACCACAGTTGAGGCGGAAACCGATGCGGAAGGAAAGTGCACCTTTGTTGATGTCACTCCGGGAAACTACTCCGTAGAGGCGCAGTTTCCTGGACTTGAAGGCGGCGATGCCATTGTAGTTAAGGCCGATACGTCCACCCAGTTCTTTCTGGAAATGAAGCCCTCGGCGGTTCAGAGCTCCGTAACCGTCACCGCCACCGAACCGGAAGCCAAGTTGCCGACCACCGATCAGACCATCTCAGAAACA
Organism: uncultured Acidobacteriaceae bacterium; assembly: GCA_963721155.1. Lineage (GTDB taxonomy): Bacteria > Acidobacteriota > Terriglobia > Terriglobales > Acidobacteriaceae > Bog-257. Next base: position 21,104 of record CAVRID010000026.1, read on the forward strand.
ACCATTCGGGACGCCCCAAACCAAAATGATCGCGTTGACAACATCCTTCCCCTGGTTCCGGGTGTCGTTCGCGGACCAGACGGTCGCATTAATATGAAGGGCGCGCGCAACACGCAAAGCGGCGCACTCGTCAACAGCGCCAATGTTACCGATCCCGCGACTGGCAGTCCCGCACTGGAATTACCCATCGATGTAGTCGGATCTGTTCAGGTCATCTCAAATCCCTACGATCCGCAATACGGCAAACTGACCGGCGCAGTTTCGACCATCGATACGAAGACCAGCGATTACGAAAAATTTCATTTCTCTGTTCAGAACCTCATGCCGCGCATGCGTGTTCGCGACGGCTCCATATTCGGTGTCGGCGGCGCCACCCCGCGAATGACTTTTACTGGTCCACTGCTCAAGGACCGTATCGCCTTTACCCAATCGCTCGAATATCGTTTCATCCGAACTCCGGTGAATAGCCTTCCAGCTTTTCATCGCGACACCACACTCGCGGGGGTCAACTCGTATACGCAGGCCGACTTGAATTTGAGCCCAAAACAAACGGCCACAGTTTCATTGGCCGTTTACCCGCAAAAGCTCCAGTACATGGGTCTGAACACCTTTACCCCTCAACTATCAACAGCGGATTACCATCAGCGGGGTTACCAGTTGTACGCCCAGGACCGGTACGCCACCGGGAGCGAGAGTCTGCTGACCTCGCAATTCAGCTACAAGAAGTTCGATACCGACATAACGCCGCTTAGTACCGAACCTTATCGGATGCTGGTGGAAACTACCGAGGGTGGATTTTTTAATCTGCAGGCGCGGCGGTCGTCTCGGACTGACTGGCAGGAAACGTACCAGTTCGCGCCGCGGAACTTCTGGGGGACTCATCAGTGGAAAATCGGCCTGAACTATGCGCACTCGACGTATGAGGGCCGCCAGGCTTATTACCCGGTTGAGATCGCGGACACATCAGGGGCGACCCTCGAACGAATCAGCTTCAGCGCGCCCACGAAGTCGAGCATCAATCAAAACGAGATCGCCTGGTTCGCCTCCGACCAGTGGACGCCGATTACTCGGCTGATACTCGATCTCGGGCTGCGTTTCGACCGGGACAGCGTCACCGACGCGGTTCATCCCGCACCCCGTGGCGGCTTCCGACTCGCCCTGACCAGCGATGGAAAGACTTTACTGCGCGGTGGTGGAGGACTGTTTTATGACCGGGTGCCGCTCATTATCCCAACGTTCCAGTCCTTTCCAACCAGGACCGTGTCGCTCCTCGATCCCTCTGGCCAAGTCGAGTCATCCACGTCTTATTTGAATCGGGTTGACGGCGAACTTCGCAATCCGAGGAGTCTGGCATGGAATCTCTCGCTGAGCCGCCAACTGCGGCAGGGATTGACTGCGCAAATCGCATACGAGTGGCGCAAGACCACCGATGATTTCGTGGTTTCGCCGATGATGAATTGCGGGGGTTCGTGTGCTTTGTTGCTGTCAAATCAAGGCGAGCAGTCTTATCGGGAGCTCCAAGTCGGCGGCCAATACCGCTTCCGCGGACACGTGGTCAATGCCTCGTACGTGCGCTCCCGGGCCTATGGTGATCTGAACGATTTCTTTCAGTTCTTTGGGAACACCCCGAAAGCCATCATTCAGCCGAACGTACGCGGCCGGCTTTCCTACGACGCACCCAATCGCGTGCTTCTCTGGGGCGAATTCAAGGCGCCATTGAAGCTCACACTCATGCCCGTCTTTGAGGTGCATACCGGCTTTCCCTATTCGGTGCAAAACGTGTTTCGCGAATATGTCGGGCCGCGAAATTCGGAGCGCTATCCCAGGTTCCAGTCGCTCGACTTGCAAGTCCAACGGCCGGTTTCAATACCCTTCCGTGACAGACACATGCACGCGCGCGTCGGCTTCAGTGTGTTCAACGCTTTCAACCACTTCAACCCACGCGACGTGCAATCCATTTCAGAAAGCCCGCGATTCGGCCAGTTCTACAACGATGCCTGGCGTGAATACCGGGGGAAATTCGTGATCGAGTTCTGAATATGAAAAGCACCATTCTTTGCGCACTCTTCCTCTCACTCACCACGCTGCTCCCGGGCCAGCCAGCGGAACAACTCCTTACCAATGCCGACGAAGTCATGGCCAGAATGTTCGCACAAGATAGCAGGCGGGAGGCACTCAGTCAGGGGTACACGGGATACCGTCGCTACATATTTGACAATGGCCGTTTTCACAAGCACGCAGAACTGCTTGCCACCGTTAAATGCGACTCCGATGGAAGCAAACATTTCGAAGTGTTGAGTGAGGACGGATGGAAAACCGCGGACAAGAAGATACTGCAGAAAATGATGGAATCAGAAGCAGAAACTTCGCTTCCCGATACTCGTCCAAGGAGCAGGCTCACGCCCGATAACTACACCTTCACTATGGTGGAAATCGAGACGGTCGAAGGCCGGTCGTCCTATGTAATTGATGTTAAGCCGAAACGCGAGGATAAGTACCTGTTCGAGGGTCGCATCTGGGTCGACGCCAATGACTACGCGTTAGTACGTGCCGAAGGAAAACCAGCACACAACCCGTCATTCTGGACCCGCAGTATTCATTTCGTGCACCAGTACCAAAAAAGCGGCGACTTCTGGTTCCCGATCTCCACCGAGAGCATCACCCAGGCCCGACTCTTTGGCAAGACTGATGTGAACATCCAGTACTTCGATTACGCGCCAAATACCGCTCCGGCCGCCGAATCCGGAAGAGCTTTTTTGAAAGAGGCAACCTATGTCAAACACTAACCTCGGATTGATTCTGGCAGCCGGCAATGGCAGCCGGCTTGCGAGTGTGTCTGAGAGTCTTCCTAAACCGCTCATTGAAGTGCAGGGGAAGCCCTTACTCGAACACGTTCTGCTCGATGCACGCGAAGCCGGTATTCACAGGTTCGTTGTGGTCCTCGGATATCGCGGCGACCTCATACGATCATGGTTTGAAACTCGCCACCTCCATGGCATTCAAGTCACCTGGGTCGAAAACCCTGACTACAAGAACAAAAGCAACGGCATTTCCGTGCTGAAGGCGCACGACGTCATTAACGAGCCTTTCGTGCTTTTCATGTCGGACCATATCTTCGAGCCGGAAACAGTTGGAGCTCTCATCCGGCAGCCGATCGCGGAGGACGAAACTATACTCGCGGTCGACCGCAAGCTCGAGTGCATCTTCGACATGGACGATGCAACCAAGGTGTCGTGCATTGGAAATTACATCATCGATATTGGAAAGCAGATCAAGTCCTACAATGCCGTGGATACCGGCATGTTCCTGTGCCGCCCGGGTCTGTTTCATTGGTTGGAATCGGCAATGTTCAACGGCAACTGCTCGCTATCTGACGGCATGAGCCTGATGGCGGCGCATCGCAAGCTCCGTGCCTTCGACATTGGCGATGCGATGTGGCAGGACGTAGATACACCAGACGCTCTGGCTTATGCGCGGAGGCTTTTCCAGGTGCCGACCCCCAACAACAATCTCCAGGGAGTCGTCTGTGTCTAATACAGCCTCGAAACCCGCTGGTCACATCCGCGTTTTTGCGGCGATGCTGGGCGTTAGCCTACTGGGTTACCTCGTAGTTCGAAGCGGCGTCGCAAACATTGTCCAGCACGCGAAGGAAGTCGGATGGGGCTTGGCTCTGGTGTTCATGTTGGGAGGAGTTGCTCATCTGGTCAAGACATGGGCCTGGCGACTTACTTTTCAATGCGATCTCAGCAAGGTTTCTTTGGCGCGCAGCTTCGCTCTGCGGTTGATCTCGGAGGCTGCTGCAATGTTCGGTCTACCGGGCCAGGTACTCGGGGAAGCAACGCGTGTCTCTCTGCTGGGTCCGACGGTTCCTGTGGCCAACCGGATCTCGGCTGCCACTCTCGACCGCGGACTCTACACCGCCACCGCCGCGATGGTGAGCGTGGCAGGAATGCTGGTTGCCATCGTTATACTGCCGCTTTCGCATAGCTGGCGCTTGTATGCGTTGCTGTTCGCCGGAATCGCGGCGCTGTCGCTAGTCGTTGTCGCTGTGGCCATGCTGAAACGCTGGCCATTCATCTCTGCTGCTGCTCGCGCGCTCGGCCGCTTTCCAGGACTCAAGACCTGGCTGGACCGGGAGCAGTCGGTCGTTGATTCCGCAGAGAAAAATCTTCTCGGTTTTTATCATGAAGCTCCCAAGGCATTTTGGGCCGCGCTCACTCTCAATCTGGTGTCTCAAGGCCTGGCCGTACTGGAGGTCTGTCTTCTGTTGTGGTTCATGGGAGTAAGAATCAGCTTTCTGGGAGCATTCGTTCTCGAAGCTTTTACGAAGTTCATCAATATCATCGGCGCCATCAATCCTGGAAATGTTGGGACCTATGAAGGTGGCAACATAATCGTTACCAAACTGTTTGGCGTAACAAGCGCTGCAGGTCTGACTTTCGGACTATGCCGCCGAGCGCGAACTCTATTCTGGGCGGGAATCGGCGCCTTGTGCCTCATCGGGATGTCGAAGTCTAGCAAGCACGCCAGAATCGAAACTAAGGATACGACCACAATGCCAGATCACTCCCCAGCTTCGCCCGAATTAAGAATCCTGCGCGAACAAACTGACGCCCCGACCGTGATAGTTCTGGTCGAGGACTCCAAAGCCAATGGCCGGTTTGTCCCAGCACTGGCGCGTGTAGGCACGCTTCCGGTATTGCTACGAAACATTTTGACGCTCAAGTCTCTCCGAGCAAACCGAATCCTTGTCTGCGTGAACTCGGGGGATGCGGACGATATCCGCGGCGAGCTGGACCGAACCGGGCGTCTGCCTGCGTCCGTCGAGTGGTATGACACCGGGGGAATGACGAATTTTCCCGCGCTGCTACGCAGCGTTGCAGCTAACTCGAATCACGTAGTATTGCTTCTGGGAAATAGGAGCTACCAGCCTGCCCTTCTGCAAAACGCGATGGACTGGAAGGGGACCAGTGGTGCGCTGGCTTTTACCACCGGGCCTGAGTTCGTGGGCATCTATGCTCTATCTCAGCCGGCCGCGCTCGTTGTCGCCAGAAAATGCCACACGAGTGCGGACACGCTGAAACAAATCGATTCTGGGATGACCTCCAATCTCTCTGTTCTGCAAAAGCCGGTATCGTGGGACTCCTGGCAAGAGATATCCAGCCCGGAGGACCAACCCGCAGCGGAACGCAAACTGGACAATTGGTTAGTGAAACCCACCGACGGCTTGTGGGCGCGCATGAACCGGAGGGTCTCGATCCCAATCAGCCGCCACCTGATCAAGTTTCCCATCACGCCGAACATGGTGACAATGTTTACGCTGTTAGTGAGTTTTGCCTCCGGCGTCTTCTTCGCGCGCGGCGGATACTGGAGCATGCTCTTGGGAGCGATCCTATCCGTCTGGGCCAGCATCCTCGATGGCTGCGATGGCGAGGTCGCCCGCTTGAAGCTGCAGTCGTCGGACTTCGGGTGCTGGCTGGAAACCGTTTGCGACTACCTCTACTATTTATTCATCTTTGGCGGAATGTCTCTGGGTCTGGCGAGGAGCCGGGGAACGGATGTGTATCTGATATGGGGAGCATTGCTCGGCTTTGGAGCACTCACAAGCTTCCTGACCGTCGGCTTCATGCGGCAACGGTTCTCAGCATCGCATCCGGAGAAGTTTCTCGCCGTGTGGCAAGAGAAAGCGGAAACTCGACTTACTAATCCGTTGCTCTACCTGGGCCGCCACACCGAATTCATCATCCGCCGCTGTTTTTTGCCATATGCTTTTCTTGGATTCGCGCTTCTGAACATCACGAGATTTGCATTCTTAGGCGCCGCGATCGGATCCAACCTAGTCTGGCTGATCGCGCTTTATTCCTGCATCACGCTCTCCGGGAAGCGTCGCCAGTGCACTTCCGGTCCCACTGTTATTACGGCAACTAGTCAGGTGAGTGCGTAGAGCACCGTTACGATCAGATATGCTTGCGAACCGTGTCTATGGAGCACATTGAGGCGGGCTCATTTGCGCCGCAGGAAGGCCTTTCCGACCAGCCCCGTATTATTCGTGCTGTCAACTGGAACATTGCTCGTGGTTCTCGCTTCGAAGAAATCACCAATTTTCTTCGCGACGCCAACGCCGATGTGATCGTTCTCCAGGAGGTGGATAAGCATGCTCGCCGGAGTTCATATCGCAATATCGCCGAACAACTCGCGCAGAAGCTGGGATTCAACTATGTGTTCGGCGTTGAGTTTCAGGAGCTATCCCAGGGCACGCGCGATGCCCCTGCTTATCACGGGCAAGCTACACTTTCGCGCTGGCCGATAACGCATTGCCGCGTTCTTCGATTCGGCAATCAATCAAGTTTCTGGCATCCAAACCGATGGATCCCACCACTGGCACCATTTCAAAGAAGGCTGGGTGGCCGCATGGCACTCGTCAGCCACACTACGATTAGGGAAAAAACAATGGTGATTTACAACCTTCATCTGGAGAGTCGCAATGGAGATGATCTGCGCCACTCCCAATTGGCCGAGGTGTTGAAGGATACGCTCCAATACGGCTTGGATATGCCGGTTATCGTGGCAGGTGACTTCAATTTTGATTTGACCGAAACCCGCAATGCATGTCTCGCTCGGGAGATGCAGTTTGACAATCCATTTGCGCACTTACATCTGCGAACAGCGGAATCGCCTTGGCCCGGCCACTGCACCACGATCGATTGGATATTGGTCCGCGGCCCACTCAAGCCCGTTTCTCCAGAAGTGCATGATTCGGTGTCGGCATCAGATCATTATCCATTGTCAGTCAATCTCGAATTGCCATTGAATTTCTAACTACCTGATCGCTCGGGAGGGCTTAGTCATGCCGCTGTTGGGGCGTAGTCACAAATCAGAACCGTCAAATCGTCATCCTGCTTTCCCGACCATTGCTGAACTGAAGAGATAATCGAGTCTGCCGTCATTGCTGGGGACAGCCCTCGGGTCTTTGTTAGCAGATCGTAGAGCATATCCTCCCCGAAGAATTCTCCCGCAGCATTGGCGGCTTCCAAAATGCCGTCTGTATACATCACGATTCGATCACCCTCTTCGAGCTTGTGGACGACAGTCGAGTAAGACGCGAAACCGAACACAGCCAGCATCAACCCATTCTCTTCAATTTCTCTGACACCACCATTCCTCACCAACAGGAGGGGCGGATGCCCTGCCGCCGAGTATCGCAGTTCTTTCAATTCTGAGTTCAGGTGGACGTAAGCTGCTGTGACGAACTGGTTCTGCGTGTTGCCCAATAAAGCGGTATTCATGGCGGACAGGAACTGGGAAGGATCGCCTGCAACGGCTCGTTGCGAGGCTGCGGCGAGCTTGACCATCGAGGCAATGAGGGCAGCGGGGACCCCGTGCCCCGAGACGTCCGCGATCAACATCCCAACGCGGTGGTCGTCAGCGATGATGTAATCGTAAAAGTCGCCTGCCACTGAAGTCATCGGCACATACCGGGCGGCTACTCGGAAGTCCGTTGAAGCAGGAAACTCACCCGGCAGAATGGATAACTGAATACGACGAGCTACCTCCAATTCGTTTCGGATTTCCTTTAACTGTTGATCCCGCTGCAAAGTGCTACGTACAGCAACATAGCCCAGAGTGCCGAGAAACGCGGTGAACCCGAAGGGCTCCAACAAGGGCAAGGAAGGGGAGAAAAATCCCGCCGTGTTCTGCCAAACCACGAAAGCGAGAAAGATCAGCAAGCCCCAGTGAAGCACGACGAAATCGGCAGGCTCAAGATCCCTGGTCTTGGCAGAACCTCTCGCCATGAATCGCATGAGAAAGAACGCCGAGGCGCCAATCACGGCGATGCTGTTAATTCGGTCGTAAACGCGGGAATCGCCAAAAAGGACTGTGGCCGCAGCCAGTACGGAACCGAGAGCAACCATCAGGTATCCAGCTATCCGCTCGAATCGCCTTGGCAGACCCAGGGAGATGAAAAACAGAAATGCGGGAATCAAGATGACGTAATTAACCGCTCCACGCAGGCGGATGTAGAAGATTGAATCCTGCTCCGCCATGGCAAGCAGCGGTGACCAAATCCAAAGGCGAAGCCCGTACAAAGCAGCAAATAGTGCGAAGTAAATGAGCAGCAAGTCGCGCTTGCGGCGAAGAACGGCGAAAGTAGCGGATAGAACTCCGACCGCGACAAACGCCGCCCCTAAGAACAGATACGGAACGTCACGACGGAATGCGCTCAAGACGTCCCTAGGACTCACCCCAGCCATCACGTTAAAATTCCTTCCCGACGATGTCTGACGATAGCGATCGAATCTGCTTACCTCGCCTCGCAAGGTCGAGGGGCCACTCGCAGTTCAGGTTCGTGGTTCCTCGATCCGCAATTCACTTGGACTGATGCGGATAATTCTTGAAAGCTTCGTCGTAGCCCTTGCTGTCTATTTGCTGCGCCGCGGAGGGAAGTCCTTCAGCAGTTTTTGCGCTCCCTTGTTGAGCCTTTGCTGATTCTTCTCCTGTTTTTTGCTGGGTTCAATCGCATGTTGGGCAGCGCCTATCCAAACCAGCTTCTTTACAGCGGGGTCATACATACCAACCACGAAAGTCCCGATGTAATTGGTTGACGTATTCGCTGAAAATGAACCGAAGCTGTTGCCGCCTCCCCATGGGCCCCAGCCGCCGAAGCCCCCATAGCCACCCCAGCTGTCGCCGAAGCCGTTTATCTGCTTCTCCTGGTTGATCGCGAGCTGATAACCAATGAGTAAATCGGCTTTATCGCCGTCTTCCACTTTGGTGAAGCCCTTGGCCGCCATTTGTGAATTGATCGCCTGCTTGACCTGGGCGTCCAGGATCTGGTCGGGTTGGCCGCCTACCGAGGGTACTCCTTGTACCTCCCTGACCCATGCATAGGTGTGGTATTTTGAGAAATCAGTTCCCGGCATATAGTTGGTTCTCACATCCTGCGCATATGTCACCGAACACGCGACAAGCGTCAGGACCAATGCAGGACCAAACTTAGCCCTCCAGTTTCGAGATCTTTGCCACATCGTACTTCTCCTTTCAGGGTGTTGCGTTAATATTTGCTGTTTGATTTGTGCTAGCTCGTTCGCCAACCGTCCGCGTAAGCTGGTTGATCATTTGATCCGTTACGGCACCCCCCGACCGGTATTCGCACGCGACAATGCGCCTTATTCCTCGTTAGACGGAAGGCACGCCCTGTGCCAAAGCCAGAAACAAAGGGAGAGGCTGCGGAATCCCTCTGCTTTCAGGAATTTAGCGCTGGCAGGAGTTCAGATGCTTGCCCGTGTCAGGAGAAGCCGTGCCCGCGATGGGGCAGGGTGCCTACGGTCGGGCATTTGAGTATTTGAGTCACACTCGGAAACCAAAAACCTAGATGACGTCGATGAAAGATTCACTTACTCGGCATGTCGGAGGGCGCGATCTGAACCAGAATGGCGTTGCTCTTGTCTGATTTGGAAGTGTCAACCGAAACTACATTAAAATTCCCGCTCGCGTCACGAAGTTGAACCGTGCGTGCTGCTTCCGTGCCCGAGGTGTCTGCTCGCGCATTTTCCACGCTGATCGCAATCACCCGCAATCCAGCATGCGGATCTCCCGGATTGGGCTGCTCGACCTGTTGAACGCTGGTTTGCCTGCCGTTTGAACCTACAGTCTGTTTCGTGGTGTCGCGCTGAACCATGTGCAGGTTGCCGTCGCGGGTGGTTCCAGGCACATCGATCGAATAACTTTCGACGCTGCTCTGCTTTTCACCCGAGTCCGTAGCCGGCTCGGTCCTGACAGTACGTGAGACCTCGCTCAAATTCCCCTTATTGTCAGGTAGGAAAATTCGCTCGTCAGTTGTGCGGTTCTTGCCGTCTTCGCTAATCGTACCCTGACGCCTTTGGCTGACCTGCCAATTTCCGCTGCCGTCGAGTGTCCGGGTCGCCCGATCGTATTCCCTATTGTTCCCAGCTCGCTTTCGATGCTCGTTCGATCTGTGCGGCCGCCGCAAACCCGCCATTGATGCTGGGCTGAAATACTGTCGTCTTGATATCTTCCGCATCGGCGCCTATCTTTCTTGTCTCTCCAATTTCGCGCTGAACCTGCTGGAGATTGCCATTTTGATCCGTCCGCGAGATAGTTCGCACAGATTTCGAGTTGCCGTCCGGAAGAGACTGTCTCTCTTCCTCTGTTACTTGCACCAGTTTCTTTCCTCCACCGCTGTTTCCGGTAAAGGTGCGGGTGATGGTTCGCACGGTCGACGGGTTAACCTGCACTGTCTCGGTTGTGTTCTCGAGGTAAGTCTCATATCTTCCATCCGCCAAGCGTTGCTTTGAAGATTGTGTGTCCAAGGCGCGATTACCGCTTTTGGTGTGGCTTTCGGCAGAGCGCATGGTCCCGATACCGTCGTGCGACTCGCCCGTCTTCGTCCAGGACTGATCGGCATCCGATGATTGAGAGTTGGGGTTCTGTGCCCAAAGCGCAGAAACCGAGCAAAAAATGACGCTGGCCGTCAGTAGAAAGAGAAATGGCAAGGGGGCGGAAATACCCGAGGGCATTCTCAGATCACTTACAGAAATCCTGGTGATTGGCAAGCCCTTCATTTTATTGCGTTCCTGCGAATTCGGCGTTGAACGGCTTCCCCATGGCCATATGCTATCCACTGACCAGCATGTTGTCCATCCCCGCGATTTGATTGACGGTTCGACAGGCCCAGCGTTCAATGACACCTCGGCGTTGCAGTTCACGCTGAATTTGTTCCAGTTCAGCTGCAACGCTCGATCCTATTACTCGCTCACTCGCGAAAATTATGGAGATCATGTCAATCAGAATCTCAGTCGGGATGTTTATCAATTCGCCTAACACGGAACCACTTTCACTATCACTTAGAGGAGTTGCGATCTTGTACTTATCGCTTTAGTTATCAAACCGCTCACAGCGGTCGTGATGCAGCGAAGCCGCCGAAGATGAGCTCGCCCGCCGCTAAGTCACCAAACTGCCCAGCTTCACCGAGCGATTCCAAAGCCAGAGGAAGTTCAACACCCCAATCGACCGTGAGAAACACTGGCAGTTCCGGTCGCAAGCAATGCGCCTGAACTGTGAAGTCAAGGACCTCTGGATTTTCGTCCTCATCCTCGATCACTACAGCATCGAACCTCTGGCTGCGCAGCATCTCGAGTGCGTCCACGTAGCTGCAGGTGGCGACGAGCTTGTGCCCATGCTTTCTCAGAACTTCATCAGTCCTTGCGGCACTGGATCTCGTATCGACGTAGAGAACTCTCTTCATGAACTCCTTCATTCCAGGAGGGGCATGGCGAGAAATCCCTCCCAATAGCTAGTTTGTTTGACTTTCTAAGCGCAGGGTCGTCGGGCGGGGCGGGGCGATGCACTTGGCCACATGCATTGGGGGAGAGCATTGCCAATGTGCACCGCATTTTCGCCCCAGGGTTGCCGCATTTGCGGCTGCCCGGCGTGCGCACAAAACTTCAATTTCGGAGGCCGTGGGTTCCCGGCCTCCGGTCACCTCCGATTCAACTTTGAGCGAGTTTTTTTGAACTCCCTTTTGCATCGTCGAACATTTCTGGTCAAGCATTTAGGTCGCCAAAGACTCAGCTGCAAACGTCGCTTTTGCCACAATGACATGCAGACCTGCAAGGCCCGACGCTCGTGCCCACATTAAGGCAGTGCCCTCGAAGGGGCATAGCGGTCTCATCCGCGCGTTCCCGTGCGGCATAGAAGCCAATAACTTGCGTTCGGACCGGAGTTGGTAGCCGAGATGCACTATCCGGTGTGCGTAAAGCAATGATGCAAGGCGCTGCACGCGATTGGATCGGGCGAGCAAATAAAGGAGAGAGCTTATGGAGCGTCTCTTGGCAGGCCTGGATGTACTTTTTGGATGTCACCACGGCCCCCTCAGCCGAGTTTTCATGATTGGTGGCCAGACCTACCAGGTGTGCTGTGACTGCGGGGCGGAGTTTAAGTATTCATTGGCGAAAATGTCCACCGAACGGCGTATACGACGAACTTCCGCGACCACAATGCTTCGTGTTGCGTGAAACGGAGAGGGCACGAACACGCAGTTGATGCTCGAACGCAAGGGAATCATTCGAAGGTGCAAAATGAAAAACAACGAAAATAGACAATGGTTCTGGTGGGTGCTTGGTATGCTCAACCTGATCGTGGTGGCATATCCAATCATACTTGTTCGAAGTGCACACAGTGTTGAGGACAACCTCTTCGCGGTATTTTTGCTCATGTTTCTTATGTTTTTCCTGGTGGTTGTCGACATGGTCAGCATTGTGATGGCGGAGGTAATCGGGGTCATTAATCCTGATGGCAAGCGGACTGTGATTCGCTATTGACAAGTGCCGGCTGCAGAGATTGTGCACCAGAAAACTGCGCTCCTCAAAAATGTCGGAAACCACTCGACAAAGAGATCCTTTGTACTTGTTCGCGTGCCACCTGGAATGGCACAGAAAAAGGAATCTTGCGGCCTACACAGAATTACTTGCCGCACTCGATGATCCCGACCCTGGCATTCGACTCTTAGCCGAAACGTTGCTGCACCGAACTTCGCCGCGCCAAATCGCGAGCACAAATACTGTTGAAACTTGGTAAGAGCACCCAAATGGTCCCTAGCGGACGGCGCTTGTTTGAGTAGCCCTTATTCCTTGGCGGAAATCCTTGCGATCCGTTCTACCCACCTGGTGGTTCTATAGCAATTCTGCCCGGATGCGGACAATGCCCGCATCAAGGCAAGCAATCCTCTGAAATCTGAGCGTTGTTCATTGTTTTCAGTCAGATAGGCAGGGTAGTCTTGGCATGCAGCTTGCCCATAAGCATTGCAGGAGAACAGGGCAGGCGGGACCTGAAGATCAAAATGTTTCGAGCAGAGATTCTACAACTCGAATGCAGCCCGACTTTGAAAATAGAAGGCAGGCTTGTTGGTGAATGGGCCAGGGAAGCGAAGTCCCTGGTCACAAAAGAGTCAATTCCAAAAGGACTGATCATCGATCTCACCGAAGTGACTTGCATCGACGAGGTCGGTGAACAAGTACTGAGCTGGTTCGGCAGCATTGGTGCAGCGTTCGCGGCAAAGAATATTTATGTCGCCAGCGTTTGCGAGCGCCTCGGTTTGCCACTCCACAATGCGTCTTCCAATTCGTCGAAAAGTCGACGCAGAGGAGACGATCACCGGTCGTCTCCCGGACACAATGGTACTACTCCAAAATCTCACGATCGGAGTGAACCGTAGAAGGAATGTCATGGTTCCATAACATCTCGGACGAGGCAGACCGCCGCCGAGAGCGAGCGTCGGTCTCAGAGATCTTGACGTGCTTCCGAAGCGAAAGAAGTCTCCTGTTCCGGCTCGCCTTCCTTATTACTGGCGACGAAGCCAGTGCGGAAGAGTGTGTGATGAGTGCTCGTGAGACAACCCTGCAGGGTCACAATCCTTTCCGCGATTGGCTGGCCGAGTGGGCCAAGACGGCCACGATTACAAGTGCGATATCCCGCAGCCTCGGCGCCATCCGCGCCTGTGAAGGGACCTACAAGGATCAAGAGCCCACGAATGCCGACCGCCTCTTGTCCGGTGATAGCCACGATCGAAAACGCGATCTGGACGTGCTTTTGGAAAGCGATCCTGGTGTGTTGATCGCCGAACTCGATCGGCTGAGTCGTGCCGTCCTGGTGCTTAGGGTGGCGATTCGCTCCTCGGTTCAGAACTGCGCATTGCGCCTAAATGTCTCTCGCCGAGCGGTGCTCGCCGCCAACTCTCGAGCTATGACGTGGCTTCATGACATGCAGATGAAGGAGACTCCGATGAGCGCTCCGGCTCATTCTGACTGATTACTCTGAAGCTGATTTCATCGGAAAGGGCGAGCAGCAACCGACCAGGGCTTAGTTCTCCTACGGCCGCGTCAGGAAAATCGGCAGGCCGATCTTCCAGTCGTATTTCGGGCAATAGCGTTCGATATTGTACATCGATGAAATATCCACCTTGCGTGGCCCGAGCTTCGGATCGGGAATTGGAACCACTTGGTAGCCGCCATCGTTGATCGCGGTCATCACGCCGGATCTACCTTCTTCCAGCGCGTCCATAGCCATTCCCGCAAACGTGAATGCGACCAAGCGATCGAGGAAGTCGGGGCTGCCCGAGCGCAGGTCATAAGTCAGGTCGCTGACGATACTCTCTTCACCAGTTGCCCACTTGATTTCATCCTTCAGGTCTTCCGCCACGCTCATCTTTTTGCGATGGCCGAAGGCGTCAGCTTCGCCATATTCCTTCACTCTGTAGCCCTGCCACTCGGCGCCCTCGGAAAGAATTACGAGCGAGTAATTGCTTGGATTGTTGCGCTTGTCCTCCCTAAGCGAGTCGATCAGGTGCTTGAGATCGACCTTGTACTCGGGAATGCAGCAGCGCAATCCGGTCACGTACGCCGTGTAGAGCGCCGTGTAGCCGGCATCGCGGCCAAATATACGGAAAATTCCGATGTGTTCGTGCGAGCCAACCGTGGTGCGCTGGCGCTCGATCGCGTCCATGGCACGCGTAATCGCCGTCGAAAAACCGATGCAATATTCAGTGTCCCGGACGTCATTGTCCATCGTCTTCGGCACCGCGATGACCTTAGCCCCCTTGCGATCCAGTTCGGACGCGTAGCTCAGTGTGTCATCGCCACCGATCGCGATCAGGTAATCGAGGCCAAGCATCTCGATGTTCTTCAGCACTGCCGGGGTTACATCAAACGTGGTGCTGGTCACGCCGTTCAAGGTCGATTCTTTAGCTTCGAAGTTCTGCGCCTGCAGAACTGCAGGCAGATCCTTCATCTTGGTAGGATTTGTGCGGGAACTGTGCAAGTAGGTTCCGCCCGTACGATCGATGGTGCGCGTATTTTCGCGGTTCAGTGGCAGGATGTAATGTGTCTTACTGGCTGGATCATTGAGATCGACGTGCGTTAATCCTTCCCAGCCCCGGCGGATACCAATAACTTCGCATCCGAGCTCTGCCCCGCGGTAGACCACCGATTTGATCACGGAGTTCAGTCCGGGGACGTCGCCGCCTCCAGTGAGTATGCCGATGCGCTTCCTTGCCATGTGACGCCCTTTACTTATGAAGAAATGAAAGCTTTCCCGTGACTTGGTCCACTTCACTCGCTTTCTTACCTGGTCGACCGCACTTGACGCATACCCGGCGCCAGTTGGTCCCGTCCCAGCCTAGTTGCCCTTGTGCCTCATTCGGGCTTACGTGACTTCTGCAAACCATGCAGTCATCGTCAGAAGGCCGCATGAAATATGGGTCCGGTTTCCAGACCGTGGTCCGCTCCGCGTATTCGAAGCCCACACCCTTCTGCGTCGCAATATCAATTACCAGTGCCGCCATTTTGGGTCCTCCTTCATGCCGCTTCACATTGAGCCTTGCAGCCCCACGGCATTGTGATGTCACGCCCGAGAGTATGCAGATTGCCTGCCAATTCCCATCGCTTTAAATGTTTAAAGTGATTGCGACCGCAATATCTTCGAAAGGCAGCCGGTGCCCGTTTCAGGGCAGATGCCACAATGTGGGCGACCTTTAACGTAAAGGTTTTCTATGCCGTAGCACGCGAACAGCTTCATCACAGCTCTCAAGACAGATCCTATCTCGATTCGATCGGAGAGCCCGGGAAGGGGACTACCAGAACTGTATCTGAGCTCTCTTTTCTAACAGAATGCTTCGCTTGCTCTGGTGTTTGTTTGATCTCATGCTCAAGGACGTCATGAAGAGCACTCAGCACCTGAAACTGCATCATGGCGACCTGGTATCTTTCCTGCAATAGATAATCCGCCTGTTCGCGGCTGATTTGATTTGCTTGCTGGGCCTGCGCAATTGCCGAGAAGTCGGTTGACGCCTTCTCTACCACAAGACTCATGGCGATTTCGTATGCCTTGAGAATGTCTGGCGGACCCAGTGGCATTTCCGGTTTGACCGCAATCACGTCGGATAGAACCGTGTTGGACTGCGCAGAAGTCACGGCAACAACTCTCTCTAGCTGAGGGGGATCTGTTTGGGCGTTCTTTTTTCTCGGCTGGGCTGCGGCAGTGTGCCACGTGATGGTCAGAATAAATACAACAATAAGAAGTTGTCGAAGTTTCATTGGTGCCTCTCTTGTGGGCTGCTCATCATCATCGGGTCGGGTAGTGATTTCGTTTTTCGTTGATAACCGTGTATGGTGGCTCAGCTCGCTGAAAAAGTTTTCCGCGCCACAGCCGCAGCTTTTTTGGCAAAATCATTCGTCGCTCTCAGATTTCCTCCAAAGAAGCGCACCTTCCCTTTGATGTCGCGTTCCAGCAACACCTTGCCTTCGCTGTCGGTGAATTGGCAATGCACCGCAATCGAGGTCGCCCCAGCTACCGTCGTTACCTGGCGTTTTCTTTCACTGCCCTCTTTAAAGCCGCGAACTGTGCTGTGCAGTACCACCAGCCCAGCGATCTTGTGACTGTTTTGATCGCCGTCGCGATAGACATGCCAGGAGCTATCTTTCTTTTCAAGTTGCTGAATCAAGTTCTCGTAAAGCGCTACCTGGAATTCCGCCGGCAGGCTGATTTCATCAGACTGGATCATCTCAACCTTGATCGCCGAAGCCTTGTTCTTTGATCCCGGTTGTTGCTGCGCACAGAGCAGTTGATTTCCGAATAAAAGTGAGGCGAATAAGCACAGGACGGGAATGGTTCTGCAAGATTGCTTCACGGCTTTTCCTCCACGGCGACCGGTTTGGATGAATCGACACTCGCCTCAACTTCGATGACGGCACTGGAATGAGCTCCCCGCGCGACAAGCTCCTGCTTCAACGGTTCAGCCTGGCCCGCAGCCATAGTGAAAACAGCTCCATGCAAACCACCTTCACCATCTCGATATTTGATGGTTACCGTGTCGACCTTAGAGCGGAACAAGCTCAAAAAGCGTCCAGATCCGTAAGGCCCAAACATACTAATCGTGCCCACCTTACCTCGAATAACCCGCTGGCTGTCATTTCCCGTGATCACATCTTTCACATTGGTCAATGCGATGTCCGACGTTCCTTTGGAAGATGCAAAGTGCAGGGTGCTTCCCTCGACGCTCAGAGTTCCTTTCGTATTGTTTTTGACGCCAGGTAATCCCAAAAGCTGAACGCTCTGGATCGGGGCTAGCGTTGGATGTGCAGCAGGTGCAGCTTGTGGCGCCACTGTTGTCCGCCTCAGGATGGGTACTTCTAAAGTCGTTCCCAGTTGGTCATTAAATGCAATCGTCTTTTCTCCGACCCGAACCAGCAATTCCCGTCCTGCGACGTACTCCAAGGTTTTGGTACTCGTCCCGGGAGGCGGTGTGTATAAGACCACGTATACCGTATTGCCCACCTTCACCGAAACGTCGTAGCTGGTAATCGACGGATCAGCACCAGCCGCTCCCTGGTGAGTTGTCACGGCCGTGATGGTGCCGACCTCGAACCGATTAGTGGCTGCGGCTAATCCCGTCAGCGTGAACAGCCCGAGTAACATGATGACGCCTGTTTTCCACATGCACATTCCTCTTTCACCTGCGTTTTCGAGCGCGTTGTCTCTGATACGAAAGGTTGCATTCACCTGACCAAAGCTGATTGGCCGTAACCCTCTAGAAATAGCGAACTTTCCTAGAGCGACCTGCAGGAAGTTGTGACCGTATTGAGGCGCTGCCCGAAGAGGGGCATATTGATCGCGGGCATGAACACGCGAACGAAGACCTCCAATGCTTTTCAGGGCGTTACAAGGCACGCTGTGGGCTAATGTGAGTTCACGAAGCAACGACCAGGTGCAGGAAGAAGTCACTGCAAGTAATCTGCGCGAGAGATGTTCAGACGGCGCATTTTGTTCTGGAGAGTAGTACGTTTCAATCCCAGCCGTTGGGCTGCACCGCCTTTGCCTGCGATTCGTCCAGACGCAGCCCGCAAGGCTTCGGTGATTACACTCGATTCCGCTTGTCGAAGGGTCGACGGAGGGGCAGCAACGCACGTAGGCGAACTGGAGCGAAGCTCGGAAACTGGAACCTCCAGGCCCTCACTGCGTGTAAGGATGACCGCGCGTTCGATAAAGTTCGCCAATTCCCGGACGTTTCCTCTCCAAGTATGATTCGTGAAGACTTCCATGGTCTGCCTGGGTACGTATGTGATCTGTTTTCGCATGCGCCGCGATAGCTTCGAGACAAAATAGTTCACCAGGAGCGGTATGTCTTCGCGCCGCTCGCGAAGTGGCGGGATCTCAATCGGGAAGACGTTGAGACGATAAAAGAGGTCCTCGCGAAATGTTTCTTCCTCAATCATTGCGGGAAGATCGCGGTGCGTCGCCGCAATTATCCGTACATTCACCTGGATGGTCTTGGCGCTTCCCAGGCGTTCGAACTCCTGCTCCTGAACAGCGCGCAACAGTTTCGGCTGCAGCTCCGGGCTAATGTCCCCGATCTCGTCCAGAAACAGCGAACCTCCATCAGCCAGTTCGAACCTGCCCTTTTTTTGAATGAGGGCTCCTGTAAACGCCCCTTTTTCGTGCCCGAAGAGGTCGCTCTCTAGTAGTCCCGAGGGTATGGCGGCGCAGTTCATCCGCACAAACGTATGTTCGTGTCGAGAGCTGAGGTTGTGAATAGCTTGTGCAACCAGCTCTTTGCCCGTACCCGTTTCTCCGTGCAGTAGGACCGTCGCATCCGTAGGCGCAACGATCGCGACTTGTTCCAATACCTTTTGAATGGCCGAGCTCTTGCCAATGATGCCTTCGAAGCAGTAATCGGGATTGTCTTCAGATCCCAGATGCAGCTGCTCATCTTTCACGCCGCTCACGTTGGGAAAGGTTTGTGCCGTGGGGCCTTCGAGGTCAGTGAAATCAATCGTGGCGCATCCCATATTGTCCTCCGATGTTTGCACTCTTAGAGCGTTGCGAACCGATGGCTTCCACGTTCAGAGCCGCCATGATGAGAATTTCCGCAAGTGTGAACCTGCGGCAGGTTTCAGGAGTAATGCAAAACATGGCTAGTTGCTCCCATCTACGCTGGCCGGTGAAATCGGTTCTAAAGCTGGCGTGGGATGGCACGGTTCAAGGTTGGGATAGTTCGGGAAGATGGCTCGCAGCAGTTTTTTGGAATCTTCCAGTTCCATAAAGCCCGTTCGCGTTTGAATGTACGTCATACTCAGTGCTCCTTGTTCAATCGTCATGACTTGAACATGCGAGCCATTGTGCAATGAGTTCTTTTTCTAGACGACCCCACATCGGGACAAATCGCAAACTCTTCGTGGACGAATGTCACCCTCTTCTGAGGCAAGAAATTTGATATGTGAGGAATCTCTTAAGGAGTGTGAGAGCTCGTTGTACGGGGTGGAGCTTCGATGCGCTTCCACCCAAAAAGGCGAGCATCGATGGACCATAGACCGGGTCCTAACATTGCCAGAGCGGCAGCGGCAGTTCCTAACAGCAGCCAAACCCATTTGTCGCCGGGTAGCGCAAGCATTTTCCCGATTTCAATCAATGCTACGGAAATTCCCACGATTGGGGTCCATAAACCTACGATTAGCAGGATTCCCGCTGCCATTAAGAGCCCAGCGGGAATTGTCACAGTCATCGGTGGTAAATCGCTCCACAGCCTCAAGCTCGCGCGCACAACGAGTGCGGAGCCGACAACTAAGCGCATGAGAAGCAAACCCGTTCCGGGCCAACCGCCAGCGAATGTGGAATATAATCTTCGCAAAAGCACCCTTCTAGACGTTACTAGTTTCGTTGTTGCGGAGGCGAACCGATACCCCAAAAAGAGTTGTGATCCTCACTCTTTAGAGCTTTACTATTCGTCTGGGGCGAGGGGCTAGCGAGGAAACTACAGCTCGATAATTCCTCTCTTCATACCGATCATTGCGGCGTGCGTTCGATCATTGGCACCTAATTTTGAAAGGATGGACTTGACTCGACTCTTGACGGTTTCCTCGGTGATTGAGAGCTGATCCGCAATCTGCTTGTTGGCATTGCCGGCCGCGATGAGGCGCAACACACTGATTTCTGCCGGCGTCAGGGCATCATCCGTCGCATGCTCGGCGATCTGGTACGAGGCCTCCGGGGAAAGGCTCTTCTTTCCAATATGCACGGCACGAATCGTCTCCAGTAATTCTTTGTGCAATGTATTCTTGAGCAGGTAGGCTTGAGCGCCGGCCTTGAGCGCACGCAAAATTTGGGTATCGCCCGTGTAGGTTGTCAGCACAATGATCTTTGCGTCGGGAAATTCGTTGCGAATCGCAATGAGCGCATCGATGCCGTTCATTTCCGGCATCTGCAAGTCCATCAATGTGATGTCCGGGTGGTGCGTTCGGAATTGCTGAATGGCATCTCGTCCGTTGGATGCCTCGCCTACCAAAACCATATCGGTCTGAATGCCGATCAGACCGGCGATCCCCTGGCGCACAATTGGATGGTCGTCAACCGCAAGAATTCGAATTTGCGAGATACCGGCGCTCATGAGCTCCTACTTCACGCCTTCGCCTTGTGTGAAAACCACGAACGTCTCTGCGCTGTCGCGTAGGCTTTGCTGGCAGGAACGCGCAGTTCCACTTCCGTTCCAGCATCGATTTCGCTCCACACCACCAGCTTGCCTCCGATTATAGTGGCGCGTTCCCGCATCCCGGGCAAGCCGAAGTGTCCCTCACTGCCTTGACCGGGGAGAATCGCTGGATCCATGCCTTTTCCATCGTCCCGCACGCGCAATCGGAATTGATCATTGTCATAACGGATTTCAACCTCGATCTGCCGTGCCTGAGAGTGGCGAAATGCGTTCCGCAGGGCTTCAGCAGCAATTTTGTAGATCTCGTCTCGCACGATGGGATGCAGATCTCGCGTCTCGCCCTCAACGGCCACATGGAATGCAGGTTGGTGATTGGCTGAGTCGGTTCCGAGTTCTTGCCCCAGGGTGCTTATGGCCATTGCGAGATCATTGCCTTGGATTGTGGAGTCCCGCAATCCCTGCACCTCGTCCCGGGCTTCGGTGATGAAGTCCGCGGTCTGCTCGATCGCATTGTCCAGCTTCTCCTTTGCCTCCATCGGTCGGTCCGGCAGCAACTGTGAAACCGTTTGGAATCGGAGCAGCACCCCGTGTGCGCTCTGAAGCAGAGTGTCGTGAAGGTCCCTTGCAATCCGTGTGCGCTCGCCCACACGCGCCTCGAGCGTCATGTCGAACTGGTGTTGCAATTGCCGGACACGCCACTGGTACGCCGCCCACAGCAGTGCCAAAAAACTGCACGCGCAGAGAGCCCGAAACCAGTTCGTCTGGTAATACGCAGGAGGGATCGAAAAATCCAGCTTGGCGGCGCTGTCGTTCCAGACGCCGTCCCCGTTTGCGGCGATCACGCGAAACGTGTACTTCCCAGGAGGCAAGTTCGTGTAGAACGCCTGCCGACGCGTACCGGCGTCGTGCCAGTCATGGTCATAGCCGTCCAGTCGGTAGCGAAACTTGACTTTTTGCGGAATTGTGAAAGTGGGTGAAGTGTAATCGATCTGCAGGTCCCTTGGATTCGGCGGGATCGCGAGGTTGCGCGTGGCTGCGAAATCCTTCCGGTCGGCGACGAGCGATTCGATGTATGTCTCCGCCGCTAACACTTTCTGCGAGAGAATGGACGGATCCACCATCTGCACGACAACTCCGCTGGAAAACCATACACGTCCGTCCGGAGTGGTGGCGGCCGCGTTAAACGAACCGATGTTTGGCCGAGCTCCATCGAATGTGTCATAGACGCGGGTCTGAACCATCGCATCCGGGTTGGCCCACCATCGTTCCAGCTCAGAATCTGAGAATTCCACCACGCCGCAACGAGTGTAGAGCCACCAGCGTTTCTCTTTATCCTGAATGAAGGAGATGACAAAGTCGCAGGGCAGACCGTTTTTCGTCGTCATCCGCTGTTCTTTACCCGACCGCCATCCGACGAGCCCGTCCTCGGAGCCTACGAGAATGGACCCGTCTGCCTCGACCATGATTTGGCGGTTTAGCGAAGGACTTCTTCGAGTTAGCGGAACCTTCGTTTCCAGAATGCCGTTCCGGAATAGCACCAAATCTCCCTTCGAGGTGGCGATCCAAATTCCTCCGTGTGGATCCGGGGCAAGGTTATGTCCAGGAGGAACTTGCGATGCAGGGAAGACTTCGCGGACCTGAAAATCGCGAATGCGCACAAGCTTGCTTGGTTTGCTCGCGCATTCTGCCCAGATATTCCCGTCGATGTCCTCGGTTATGCCAACCACCATTCCGAGCGGCTGGTGATCCGGTTCAGGCAAGCGACGGAATCGCCCATCCTTGACCAGATACAGTTCGTCATCAACTCCCGCCCACATGTTTCCGGCACGGTCTTCAAGCATGGCAGCGACTTGCTCGCCCGGAAGACCATCGCTCCCGCGAACAGACGTGACAGTCCCATTCTTAATGCGATCCAGCGATCCGTCATTTGCCACCCAAATGCTCCCGTCTCTGCTCGCCAGAATGCCCGCCGCTAAATCCTTGCCGAGACCTTGCAGAGCTGAAAATGTGGTGACCCGCGGATCGCGAAAGCTGTCCACTCCGCTGGTCGTTCCAGCCCAGACAATACCTTCCCGATCTTCAAAAAGAGCCCACACGGAATCGCCCGAG
>CAVRID010000027.1:0-8267 GCA_963721155.1 uncultured Acidobacteriaceae bacterium
TGGACTCGGTTGTGATTTGAGAAATACGAGCTATGTGTTGGCGGGGTTGGGGTTTGATACCACGGGCTGCTACTGGCGGATTCAGAACGGAAGTGTACGGCTCTTGCTGTGGCTATTTATCTCGGTCGCGGCAGAATTTCTCGCTGCTCACAGAGCAATACAGTCAAGTTGACGAGCAAAAGCCATGGTTGGCGGACAAGCCCGGTTACGTACGGAATGGCGATTTTCAACAACTGAGAGCCGTTCTGGTTTTCAGCATGTCCAGCCAAGAGTTACCATCGTCCAAAGGCGTGTCTGCAGGGGGTTCGGCATGGAACCGAGCGACAAGAGCAACGGGTATGAAGAAGTGGCCGAACTTTTCATGTCCGAGAGAGACCCTCTAACAGGTGCTTCAACTGTTCGCCAATGGAGCCGTACGCTAGCGCCGGGTTCCTCAATCCTTGAACTCGGATGTGGGCATGGTGTGCCGATATCACAAGTTCTGATAGAAGACGGTTTCACAGTTTATGGCGTGGATGCCTCAGCAACCTTGATCGATTCGTTCCGCAAGCGCTTTCCTAGCGCTCACGCGGAATGTTCGGCTTTTGAGGATTCTGCATTCTTCCGACGTACATTTGATGCCGTGGTGGCAGTGGGGTTGATGTTTTTGCTCCGCCCCGATGTTCAATGTCTGCTCATCCACAAGGTGAACCAAGCGTTAAATTCCAATGGCCAGTTTCTCTTCACATCGCCCAAGGAGAAGTGCACTTGGCAGGACATTCTGACCCACCGGGAGTCTGTCTCGTTGGGCGCAGGCCGTTATCGCAAGCTTTTGCAAACCGAGGGTCTCATTCTCGTTGGGGAGATGTCGGACGAGGGAAATAATCACTACTATTCAGCCCGCAAACCCTGAGAAGACAGTTGGCGAAATCAGGCCATTACACCCCTGATCCTAAGGAACGAATGGGATGGGGCATCACGACTGCCGGTTGGACATTGTTGGCGAGAACAGGCCAAGTCGTACGTTATCCCAACGGTGCGGCTGAAGGAAGAAATGGACGCAGGACTCAAAATCCTGCGTCAGAACGGCATCTCTTGGTCTGTCGCTGTTGTCTCGTCGGAAGCGCTTTCGGCGGACTCCCGATGGCCGTTCCCGCTGCCCCTGGAATCCAGGAACTCGATCCTGTCGACGTAGACGAGATCTCTGTAGTGCTTGGCACCGCTCTGTTTGTCGTCCCAAGACTCCGTACGCTTCCGGCCTTCGAGATAAACGCGGGAACCTTTATGCAGGTTCTCGCCGACGATCTCTGCCCGCCGACCAAAAGTTTTCACGGCAAACCACTCCGTGTGTTCTTGCAGTTTGCCGCCCTTGTCCTTCCATCGTTCCGTGGTCGCGACGGAGAACTGCGCGATGGCCGTTCCCTGTTGGCTGTACTTCACCTCAGGATCACGGCCGAGATTTCCGATCAACATAACTTTCTGCATTGTTTTACTCCTTCCTTTCTATCTCTCTGGTTGCCTGCCTGCTACGAGCACCCGCTTGTGCTTCCACACGTCATGCAGCGGTAGCAGGTTCCGCTCCGCACCATCAGCGAACCGCAGATGTTGCAGGCGGGCGCATCTCCCATCTGGATAAGTTCTCCGAGCGCTCCAACCGGATCGGTACCATTGGCATCCCTCAGCTGGCTGAATGGGCATCGGAAGGGCTTTGAACAATTCGCCCTGGTCGCCCGTCGAGAACTGCAGTTCGAGCCACCGGAAGATGTAGTCGATAAGCGACTTGGCGTAGCCGATCTTTGGATTTCCGGACCAGCCGCTGGGCTCAAAGCGCATGTGGGTGAGTTTGTCGCAAAGCACGTCGAGGGGCACCCCGTACTGCAGGGCCAGCGAGACCACAGTTGCAAAGGCATCCATCAGCCCGGAGATGGTCGAGCCCTGCTTTGCCATGGTGATGAAGATCTCTCCTGGCAGGCCATCCTCGTAAACTCCGACCGTTAGATATCCCTCCTGCCCGGCGATGGAGAAGTGATGGGTAAGTGCCCGCCGTTCGTCAGGCAAATGCCGACGAACTGCAGGCGACGATTCCAATCCCGCGCTCTCGCTGTGATTCAGGGAGCGTTCTGGTGATTCCGCGTCGTTGTCTGATCGTGCAGTCGCGCCTTCGTCAATCGGACTTATCTGTCTTGCTGCTGACATAAGCAACCTCGTTCCTCGTAGAGTCGGCCCGAACCTCTGGTCCAGAGGCCCCGTTGAACCCGCGATGAAAGGCATAAATCACCAGTGGAGTTCCAGTCACTGCGGCAAGGAATGCGCCGCCTGGATTCAGATGCAGGCCGCCTCCGATAATTACGAACAGAAAAACAAACAGGCAGATAACCAGCGCGTAATTCTTTAGCCTTCCTTGCATGTCGTTTCCACTCCTTTCTCGCCAACTTCGCCTACAGACGACAATCCAATGCGAATTTCTCCCTTGGGCGCTCTGGAAAAGTGACAATGCGAACATCCAACGCAGTTCACTGCCTTTGTGATGGCGCGAACCGCCGCATGAAATCGTCTTGGGATGGTTACTTCTTCGCCGGCGAGCGAGTAAAACACCGGCAATACAGCACCGGCTTGGCTTTTGTCTTTTCCCGACAGGTCCAATTCCAGCCGTCCATGAATTCCGCGAAACAAGACCTTCGTCTCCAGGGGAGGGCGCTTGCCATCGCTGGCGATGCCCGATCGATGGTGCGTGATGAGCAGCTCGTAGGTCCTTCCCTTGCGCAGCATCTCCACACGCACCAGCACCGGTGCCACCATAACGGCGTGTAATCCATTTACTCCGATGGCCTCTACCGGATGGAGGTACTCGACCGGCTGCCCGTCTGCTTGGGTAAAGGTCACGTAGCGACCCACGTCTCCAGACAGCGCCGCCCGACTCCAACCCGCGCACCACATAGCGTTTCGCCAGGTGCTGGTGTTCCAGGCTTACCGGCGAATGGGCGAAGATGCCTCGTTCTTTCAACACCCGCAACGCTTGCCGCGTTAGCCTCAGGCCCAGTACATCTGGCAATCGCTTCTGCTTCATGACAACAACACTCTCCTTGTCTCAGGCGGAATGCCGTACACGAATCGGGCAGCCGAGGGCGGCCCGAATCATCTCCTTGGTGCAGCCAGCCCAGCATTTGTAAAAGCGGGGATCTTCGATCAGGATGGCCAGGTTGTCACCGCTCCGGTCGTGTCCACAGTCCGCGCAAGATGGACAGCGTGCGACGTAGTTCCGGCCGACCTTCCGCACCGTCCCTATGTGCTCCAAAATGCGGAATTCTGATCGTCCGTTCCCAGGTTTTCGTTGCGTTGAAGTGACCCTCTCCGGACGCGGCGAGAAATCCGGCTCAGGCCTTTCCTTTCCGGCGATGAACCTCCGCAGTTCTTCCTCGGTGACTTTTCGCAGACGGTTGAGGTATGCGATCTGGTCCTCCAGCGTGTAATCGGCGCCGTAAAACCAAAATCGGCGGTTGGCGCCTCGGTGGATTCCCAGGGGTCCGCGAATGGCGTTGCCAAACTCTCCGGATGCCGATGGCGTCGTGCTTCGGAAACACCTCGATGCCGTCCGCCAGGCCCGCGCCCTTCACCGGCACTCCCAACCTCAGGGCAAGATCATGGATGTAGATTCGGCACTCTTTGGCCAGCAAAGGCGTTGCCAGGAAGATCCAAAGATGCCCACCGCGCTTGCTCATTTCCAGCGCCGGTTCCACCTTGTCCTGTGTCAGGTGGTACTGCAGCTTCAGCAAGTCCTCCATGGAGTTCTTGTAGTCGGCGTCAATGGCGACCCATTTACAGCGCTGGGTCGACGGGTTGATGGCATACAGGCCGACCGTGATCTTGCCTTCCAGGTGCTGGCGGATGGTTCCCTCGGTCAGCATCAGGGGTATGTCTGTCCCTTTCTTGCTTGGCCGGAAGTAGTAGTGCCGCCCTGTTTCCGGGTGCGGCCGCATGGACTGCATCGTGTACGCGCGGCGATTCACGAACAGCCTTTGGTAATCCTCGACGACCTGCCGGGTTGCCGTGATTGTCGTTGCCATTAACCCGTCACCTCCTTCTGGCAATTTCGCGAATCCGGGGCTCGTGTTCGCCATTTCCCCACACGGTTTTCGGATGTGGGTGTCGTTAGATAACCCGGAATATTTTTTCTGTCAAACGGCCGTCTCAGGCCGCATTCCGGGTATTACCACCCACCGCAAACCGGCGCGCCAAAGTCCCGGCCGCTCAATGAGATCGAGGAAGTTACAGTCCTTCAGGAGCATTTCGAGCTGGCTTACGCTGTACCCGCCGAATTGTTCGTCCTCGAAGTCGACGGCGTACCAGGTTCCTTTCTTGCGGTCCAGGACATAGACCGCCCCAGAATCCGGATCTCCGGGCACGAGCAAGAACAGCAGGACCGACGCCGGCAACTCGATCCAACGAACGATCTCGACGTTTTCGGCAACCTTTATCAGTGTGGCTATCGCTGTCTGCAGATCGACGCCGGGGTCGAGCTGCACAACGGGTTCAACCATCATTTGTCCAAACATTGCGGTGATCCTTTCCGGGCAGTCCGCCCAATTCGTGTTGTGTTGAAAGCCAAGACGAGACCAATGGCGCACACCTCAGCTGGCGCAGGAGGCGGCAAGTGCGTTAAGGGTCTTGTTTTGTTGGCAGTACTAGGGTTGAGAGTGGGGTGAGAGCAGAAAGAAGATCGCTAAGCAGGACGATGTCTATATAAAGGATGCAAGTCGCACGCTCAGATTGATCACTACCCGGCGATGGCGCCGAAAGGTAATGTCTGAGCCACCAACAATGCCGCTGGTACCCCGGTCCGGCATCTCCCACATGCCGGTTTCCATGGACATTGAAGAAAAGGCAATTCCACGGGACGCCGACTTCTCACTCATGTGGCTTCCGTGAGCGTCGTATCTGGATCGCTAGTGCCACAAGTCCGGATCGGCGACAACCCTTCAAAATGGATTACTTCCGAGTGGCCGACAAATCGGGAGTTTGCAGAAAGTTGGCAAGGGCTACGCCGTTTTCGCTCGGGATCCGAATCCGAACTCCGATTGTTAGGCGTATGGCGGATCCCGCACCCGGAGGTACGGTGAGTCCGATGTCGTGGGAAAGAGACAAGACTGGCCCCCTTGCGCGCAATCCCGCGGCAGAAAGCGCGGAGAGCAAGGCATCTGCCGCGGCTCGGGTAGGCGGATTCTTCGGGTCAATTTCTATAAGAAGTCCTGAAAGTGGCTCGTATGAACTTCGCATGTATTCGGTCGGCTTCCATCCTGCATCCCTCAGCACTGCGGAAAGTTGATAGGCAAGGTCAGCCACTTCGGAATCGTTAGCATATTTCACAATATCAATGAGCTGGCCCGAGACTGCAAACGGCTTCAAGGCAGCTATCATCGCTTTGCGACTCTTTTCCGTAAGACGTCCGAAGACCTGGCTTGGTTCAACAACCTGAGAAACCAGTTGTGCGGCGTTGCTGTCTGCACCAAACTTCCGCATGAACTCGCGGTTCAATTCTTCTATTTGGGCCATCAAATCATGCGGAAAAAGCTCCGTGATGATATTCGCGCTCCTCAGCTTTAGAATCCCCTTTCCGCGAATGTCGGGATTAGGGTCGAGCGTCCCGATCACCACCCGAGCGACCTTCCGCTCGATCAATCGATCCGCGCATGGAATCTTCGGGTGATTGCGTGTTGTGCATGGCTCTAAGGTCGTGTAAACGGTGCAGCCTGTCAGGGTTTCGTCTCTCAGCTTCTTCTCAAGCGCAATAAACTCTGCATGGTTCCCTTCCATTTCCCCTCGATGCGCTGTCGCCAGCACTCTGCCGTCCCTGACTACGACACAACCAACCATCGGATGCACGCGCTCGTCCTCAGCGGCGCTCCTGCGTGCCTCGTCAACGGCCATCCTTGCAAAATGATCATCCTGGACCTGCGGCTGTTGGAGCGGGATGATCTCAAGTTCTTTGACGAAGGAGCGGAGCATCCCTTTTTTGGACTTGATATTGTCGATGTGCCACGCTTGCGCTTCCTCGTCAGATTGCCGAGCGGAACTGAGTCTGCACGCAAAATGGTTCGCGTTCTTTGAACGTTCGCCGAAAGTGCGTTCAACGATTGTTTGTGTTACTCGTTCCCACCCGTCAACATCGGGGTCATCATGGCGGAGAGTTTCGACCGCTTCCTGCAGTTGAGCGCGCAGCAGTGGAATCGCTTTTTCAGGCGATAGCAGCTTTCTATCGGTCATAGGTGTTGTCAGCTCCTTTGGCTTAGCGTTCATCGCAGGAACTGGGATAAGTTCTAGGTTTGATCCTGGCTCTCTGAGTTCGCCGTGCTCTGTACGAACTGTATGCCAGTATTCACCGATGACCGTCGGCGACGTATCCAGCTGCGTGACAATGCCGTTCACCCCCGGCAGCTTCACACGAACCTCAGCACCGACCGCAAACCGCCTTTTGGACTGTGCCTTAGATTGTTTTCTGACGCCCATGCGAATAGTCTGAGCATTCTGCCCTGGCTAACTAAAGGATACACTTTGGGTTTGGTGCAACGGTTTGCGACAGCTGCAACTCTGCTCTAGGAATTCCGAGGAGTAGTCCTCGTAGCCGCCGATGTCCTTATCAGGGATTCTCGGTTGATGCCAAATTGCCAATGCGCTCAGCGGGCGCTCCAGGCGCAGCGGAGAACCCTCCGGTCTTCCCGAGTTACGGGCAACCCTTCCGTAATCCTGTAAGTACGGTTTGCCGACCAACCGGTAATTGGTCCATTCTTGGACACAACGGCGTTTGTCGGTACCGCTGTGTTATAGCGCGATGGATTTAGACTGTTTCCGCCGTCGAACCTGTCCTCTTGGGATCTGCCATGTTCCAAATCCCCCATTGATGCTGATGGTGGTCAGGTGATTTCACCTGAAGCGTAGCACCTGTACAAAATCTGTCCAGGGACGTTGTCCACAGGTTGGGGGTGAGTAAGAATCCTTGCTCCTTACAGGAGCTCTCGGAGCATCTTGCGTCACAATTGACGCTGGATACCGGGTGTATCATCCCCCAATGAATGCCGAGAAGATGAAGAAAGGAACGTTCGCTGTTCTGAAGGCCATCGGCTTGGCCGTAGTCGGTATTGTGACCAAAGAGCTGTGGGAAGGACAGCCGCTGACTGGTCTTGCGAAACTGAAGAGCTATCAGTACATCCTGACCTCATACACTCCATTCTGGGCATTACTGGTTACGCTCGTCATCATCGTCCTGCTTGTGCCGTACTGGTGGCGAGCAATCCGCAAGAAGAAGCCTGAGCTATATGTGGCATGGCATGAATCCGCTGGTTGGGGAATCGGTGGCCTCTTGCAAAAGGACGGAATGGAAGAGGTTCTTCGCATCCAAGGCCCGGTCGTCATCTCTTCATCGCACTTGGAAGAGCCCGTCATCGTAACCGGGATCGAACTGAAGGATGCCGAATACGCTGGGCCGTACTTCCAGATGTTTGAAGTGAAACCGGGAGAGACGACTCGCCACGGCCTCATGTTCAATTTCCGCGGTGTCAAGCCGACGAATGGAAAAGCGTTCAAAGTCAATCTCACCCTCGTTGACATCAAGGGGAAGCGGTATCCGTTGAAGCCGGCAATGCTTCGGGCTTTCCCGGCCAAGCCGTTCCACCGACAGAGCCGCCGAAGCCGAAACCGGTCATCAATACGGCATGGCGCTTCAATTCGTGGTGCTGGGCTCAGGTCGGCAGTGAGAAGGTCGTCCGCATTGTTTCAGAAGGGCTGATGCAATTCAACAACATTCCAGAACGAATCATCATCACCGGCGCGCACGTAAAAGGACTTGAAACTGTCGGTGCATTCGACACTTTTCCTGTAGATCCGGATGAAGAGTTTTATCGGAGCATTAGCCTCAACGTCGAAGGCATAAACCCAGAAGGGAAAGTGCCAATCAAAGCGGCGATTACACTCACAGACCTGCAGGGCAACGAGTACTCGCTAAAGGAAGAGACGTTCGCGCCATACGATGAGCCGACACGTTGGGTTGGCGGCCTTGCGTGGCCGAAAAACTGAGGGTCCACTGATGCTCAATGTCATAAAGAAATGGAAGGCCCGCAGGCGGCGCATCGTAAAGCTAAAAAATATCTCGCAAGAACATGGAATCGGAGCTAACGGAAGCGAGTCGCTTGAGATGATGAATCCCGACAAGTCGGCTAGCATAACGCGATCGAGCGAGGACGATCTTGCCGGATTGCTCCTGGATCACGGGCAACTCGGAAGTAATCCACCTGGAC
>CAVRID010000028.1:0-35161 GCA_963721155.1 uncultured Acidobacteriaceae bacterium
TTGGCCGGAATGCAGTAGGTGGGATAGCAGGCGATGCCAACGCGTAATGAACAAGGGGGCCACTGGGCATCTCTGTCGAGATGGCCATAATTTGGCCGAACGGCCATTTTATGGGTCGATTCCAAAAGTTGTAGATTCTCAGAGACTACAAAGGATGCGAAAAGAGAGCGAAAACTGATCCTGAACATCAGTTTCATGGGTGCTGCAGTAGCTGTCAAACAGCACCCTTCCGGTGGCCGGTTGTGTGTAAGGGTTCAAAAACAGAGTTCACGGCTTTCACGCAAGGTCCGAAGGTGACGACTTCGATCTTTAGATCTGAGAACGCAAATCTCCGGGCTCAGAACGAGCTCGGCATTAGGGGAGGTAGGTTGCTGAACCTTAAGTCAGTCTCCCGACCCCTGATCCGCGCATAAAACCAATCCTAAGCAGCGGCCATATGTGCCACACGTGCGCCGCATTTCCGACTCAGAAGGGCCGTTCTCAAAGCTGACTTAGTCTTCGGCCGAGGACCCGCGGCTAGGTGGTTCACATCAATATCGCTCGCTATAAGGAGTTCTGAAAGTGCACGAAAATTGGCAAAAGCTATCTTCGGTGCACTTCGCGCTGACCTGCGCGGTTTACAGAGTGATTCCCTCGTGTTCAGAGTCGGTTCTAACTGTATTGCCTTAGCAATGCGCAGTGCATTACATTTGCCATACCCATTTTGGAGGCTTTATGCCGCGTCTCAAGGGCGAGACACTGTCCATCCGGACCTCACCGGACATAAAGGAACTGTTGCGTCTTGCCGCAAACCACGAACATCGGTCAGTCGCTTCGATGGTGGAGATTCTCGTTCTCGAATACGCACGCAAGCACAACCTGCAGTCAGAAAGTCCGCCACCGAAGCCCGGTGCGAAGAAAGCCTGAACTCAAGCAGGGAGGACCGACCAAAATGGTCTGGTTTTTTGAGCATCCTTACCCAGACGGGTACAAAAGCTATTCGCGTTCGAAGCCGCTGACCATCGACGAATTCGGTCTTGAAAAGAAGTGGTGGGGCGGTGCGGAACGCCGCGGGCGGAAACCCAGTGAATATGCCTGGAAAATCAGCGCAGCGGAGATCGTCGAAAAGGGATACAACCTCGATGCAGTTGGAAGGCACCCGCATCAGAATGAGGTCAATCATGGTGATCCGGAAGAGCTAATGCGCAACTATCAGCGTATAGGCGACGAACTGCAATCAACGCAGACGGTGCTCAAGACGGAATTAATTGACGCACTCAACACCGCCGGCGGCGACATCCAAGCCCGCAGATTTCTCAGTCAGCATTTTGGCGAGTTCTATGCCATCAAGGAGAACGTTGCCGAGCTTCGGAATACCATCATTGAATTGGCTGTCCTAGGAAAACTTGTTCCTCAGAATCCCGGGGATTCCCCCGCAAGTGAGTTGATTGACAGAATCGATGCAGAAAGAACGCACCTCATCAGAGCGGGCAAGATCAGAGGTCCGAAAAGTCCAGCTACCTCTACCGAGATGGTGGATGTTCCGTTGTTGCCTCACGGTTGGATATGGACCCCTTTGCAAAGTCTACAGCCCTCGCCGGACCGCATGGACAGTAAAGTTGGCGACTACGGGCCAGCCAATTTCCAGCTTGCGCACCTTGCGTGCAATCTTGGAAAGAACAATGCGACGGAGACAGAGTTTGCCGAATGGCTGGACATCCTGAAGTCGGCTACAGAAGCGGCGGAGCCCAATGGCGAAGAGGGTGGATAAATTCATTGGTCCTGCTGAGACGATTGTCGATGCCAGCTTTTGTTAGCCACTTTGGGCAGGCAGCTGGTGCGAGATCACCCAGACTCCTGCGCTGCCAGAGTCGTCAATCTCTTCAAGAAGTCGATTGCTCCCGGAATTTGGTAGCACCGCCTTCGGCAATCGCCCTAGGGCGAGAAACATCGAAGCGCACCGTATCTCTGATTTGACCTGGTTGGATTGAGCAATTTTGCGCGTGAATCACATGAAGCTGTGGCTGTAAAGGCTTGCATGGTTACTATCTTGATTCCTGCCGGGCTTCCCACGCCGGACTTTCCACATAACCACTCGATATCCTTACGATTGTTGCCATTTCATTGTGACGCCTGTTTTGAACGCAGCGTGGAAAGTTCGAGGCCGTTCTTTGTGTCAAAAACCACCGTAGTTATCAAACATAGGTATAACCGCGATCCGAGACTCTCGGCAACTCAGATGGCGCAGTATATGAATGCGGGTGCCGACCGTCGCTACGTAATCTTACAAGAAGCGAAATTTCCTAGAAGCTTTATGTTTCGCTACACCGACGCCGTCAACCCAGTTGCGAACTACTTCCTAGGCAAAGAGGATGCGCTCGAGCAGGGGATTCTGAAGCTCAAAATGAAAGCGTCTGCCGAAGAACTGAAGGAATTCACCCGTGAGACTTATCAATTATGCATCGACGCCATCGAGTCCTTCCGTGCGACGAAGACGAACCTTGACATGGGTAAAGTAGTTTTTAAGCGCACCGACTTGAGCGAGATGAAAATGGACATCAAGGGTGTGGAACTGTCGGTGCTCCCGCATCTGATGACCGAGGAAGTGAAGCGCGGCGGCAAACGAAGCACCGGTGCCGCGATATTGTCCTTCTCGAAATCTAGGAACTTGTTGAAATAGGTACCCGTTTGCGTCGTAGGTTGGCAGCCATTCGTCTAACAGACATGCGTGGAGACGAGCGGGATCAGGACGGTATGTTCAGCTATATATCGTTGGAGCAGCGTGTGCCTCAGGATCATCCATTGCGGGCGGTTCGCAAGTTGACGGATGCGGTGTTGCGGACGTTGAGCCCGGAGTTTGATGCGTTGTATGCCGACTCCGGCCGTCCATCGATCGCACCGGAGTACATTCTGCGGGCGCTTTTGTTGCAGGTGTTCTACTCAGTGCGCTCCGAGCGTTTGCTGGTCGAGCAGATCGACTACAACCTGCTGTTTCGCTGGTTTGTGGGCCTTGGCATGGACGACGCGGTGTGGAACCATGCGGTGTTTTCCAAGAACCGCGACCGGTTGCTGACTTCCGATGTGGCGCAGCAGTTCTTTGCCGAAGTGAACAAGCATGCGAGGCGCTTTATGAGCGACGAACACTTCACGGTGGATGGCACGCTGATTCAGGCGTGGGCCTCGCAAAAGAGCTTTCGCTCGAAGGACGGCTCTGATGACGGCGACGGAGCTAATTTTCATGGCCAGAAGCGATCGAACAAAACGCATGAATCGACCACCGATGCCGACGCGCGGCTGTACAAGAAGAGTTACGGCAAGGAATCGAAGCTGAGTTATCTGGGTCATGCGCTGGTGGAAAACCGCAACGGTCTGATCGCCGCGGCGATGGTGACGCACGCCGACGGTTATGCCGAGCGCGATGCAGCGCTGTTGATGCTTGCCGAAAAGCAAGAGGGCCGCTCACGCCGCATCACGGTGGGCGCCGACAAGGCTTACGACACGAAGGATTTCGTCAGCACGGTGCGGGAGTTGAACGTGACGCCGCACGTTACCAGGAACGACAAAGGCCGCACCAGCAACCTGGACCGCAGAACCACGCGCCAGCCCGGCTATGCCGTCAGCCTGAGCCGCCGATGGCTGATCGAAAAGGGATTCGGATGGCTGAAGCAAACCGGCCCGCTGCGCCAGGTCAAGTTGCGAGGTCTGGAGAAAGTGGACTGGCTGTTCGTCTTCAGTTGCGCGGCGCACAACCTGATCCGACTGCCGCGACTGATGGCTCAACCACCGGAAATGCTCCGGGAGAAGTGTGCCTGAGCACGGTTGCGAGCCTCGGGGATGATTCCCTGAGGCTCGCAAACACCTATAAACACCGGCAAGAACTGTACTTCAAACAGATTTCGAACAGGAAGAAATGAAAATCGCCAGGAAAGACGTCGCAATCAGGCGAATTTCAACGAGTTCCTAGGAGCGTTCCGGAGTTAGAAGCCACGGCGATGGTGATTTACCGCTACCTGAAGGCTCACCCGACCTTGGGCGCTCTGTGCGCACCCGAGCTCTGCATGGCGCTTGATGTGCCGAATGCGACCGCCTACCGGGCTGGCACCGCACAAGTCAGATTTTGGAAGAACGTCGAGGCTTCCTGTTCAGAGGTCAGGCGCATTTGGCCCACAGTTGAGCCGCCAAAGAACTACAACGGGCCGCCAATCGTTCCGCGCGCCGCATAAGAGAGGCTGAAATGGTAAGCGATTCACGCGCGGCGGAGATGGAAAGTCTCCGCCGTTCTGTTTTAGGGATCGGAGATGCCATAAACGCGATTGGCATCGTACCTCGCGATTTCGATCTATATCCCTTCGACATGATGGGCCTGGGGCTCCTCTCAAAGGGATTCGGCATCGCTAATGCCGCTTGTATGTTGCTTGAGTCTGAATTCGACGATGAGGCGTTCGGCTTCGTTCGTTCGCTTGTCGAATGCTCGCTTGTATTGCGCTACCTGACGGAAGACCGAGACAAGCTTTTCGAGCGAACGCGGAAATATATGGAGTACGCGATTGCCGACAAAAAATATTGGATCTATTGGGCGCGGCAGGTCGATGTGAGCGACAAAGTGGCGGCGGATATTGATGAGTACGCCAAGTCTTTCGGATTGGTCGAAGACCCTAAAGCGGCCACTCGGCATTGGACGGGGGATAGAGGCGGGTTCGCGTGGGAAACGATGATCTGCGACCATCCGCTGGATGCGGTCGGCGATCACGAAACGACAAAGAAAGCACTCTACGCTCTCGAGACCATCAGACGTCCAGCTACGTGCATTGTTTGAGCACTGGCGTCGACAACTACCTTCCACGCGAGAGCGTGAAGTA
Source organism: uncultured Acidobacteriaceae bacterium (assembly GCA_963721155.1). GTDB lineage: Bacteria > Acidobacteriota > Terriglobia > Terriglobales > Acidobacteriaceae > Bog-257. Next base: position 4,839 of record CAVRID010000028.1, read on the forward strand.
CCAGGTGATCGATCTGACGCGGCGTTGGGACATTCTCTATCGGAAGGTTCTCGTGCTCATTCTCCGGCACATCCACTCTTGCGCGACATACACGCTGCATGGCTTAAACATCGACAGACCGAAGAGTATCGATAGCATCTACGCCGCGGCGGTTAAGGAGTTGCCGGCATATGTCCCGATGCGGAACCGCGTATAGAGTGCGCGTCTTTTGATAGAGGTACGTCACTGGAAAAACAGACCTCCGGTCAGCCGATCGGGATTACTCCCCGAAAACGGGCTAACATCGCGGCAAATCTCGACAGCTTATTTAGAAAGTAATAAATAGAGGCTAGCCGACTTCAGGAAGTGATCTCACTCGCCAGCAGAGCGAAGAAGCGGACTCCCGAGTTATCATCATTCCGATCTCAATAGTCTTGTATAGACGGGCGCTGGGGGAGCGGATGCTATCGCGTGTGTTACGTAAAGCAGACGACGGGGGACCACCGTCCTACATTCACCTGATTGCGCTGCCACTTATACTCGCCGGTATCGGCATTCTTGCGGTACCTGGGTTCAAAGATCTGACGATTCATGTGCTCAATAGAGCACTGGGCGCGCAACTTCAATTGGATTCCAGGCCAATCTATGGATTCGCCTTGATCATCTTGGGGCTAGCCGTCTACGTCGTTGAGCGATACACGGATGTCTTGGGAGGCCGACCACTTCTGGCGTTGAGGCACCAGTCATTCCTTCCGCTACCGCCGACGATCGCCAAGAAGGACCTTCCTCGCAGGTTTTCAGTTCACCGGGTTCAATCAATCGATTGTGATCTCTACCCTGTAATGAGTGGACAATACAAAGCGTACGACGCGGCACTGCGGATTCAATTCGATTGGTCGACCAAGGTGATAGGTGCGATCACAGGTGCGCCGAACGCTCCCGTGGCCTATTACGGCATCGTGCACATCCCCCTCCAATTCCTAGCTGGATATCAGTTTTCGACGTTCAAATTAGTCCATTTCTTTGAACTCGAGCGATCAAAAGGGACATGGCGGGAGCTTGCCAGCACGCCGAAGGACTCCCCCCTTGCAGTTGAGGTTGCGTATTCCAATTTCACGGACAATGTCAAAGACGTGGCGATAAGAATCTCCATAAGCTATGCGGTCGACAGTTCGGACGTGAAGAAGGTGATGCCCCCCGACTATGCAGACGTCAATCTGAGTCTCCGACAACCGCGACTAGACGCCATCAGATCGCTTGCGGACGTGCGTAAAGTCTGCGAGATCTTTCGCAAGCAGATCGATCGTACCGATCTAAGGTCGAAGCGCATCCATATCTTCTACTCCGGTCCAGTCAGCTTGGGGTTTGCGTTGGGACAACAAATCAGTCCCACCATCCATGGACAGGTCCATGTCTACAACTACGATTCGAGCAAAGCCCCAGCATATGCTTGGAGCATTCAAATGGCTCAGAATCAAACGGAGGCTCATGTTCGACTGCACTAAGGACCTGCAGGACTTTTACGACAATCACGTTAGACTCGGGGCAGATCTGAGGGGCAGGCTAGCTTCTGCCCGCGACACCAATCTGGATCGACTAGAGAAGGGGCTCGAGGAAATTGGGGCAGAGAGAAATAAGACTTACAAAGGGCCTATGGAGACCCGAAATCAAGGCAGCTATGCTATGCATACTCTCAACAAGTCGGACGAGTATGACATCGACGTCGCCCTGATCTTCCGAAAGGAGGATTTGCCGGCGGACCCGCTCGAAGCGCGACAGCTAGTGAGAGACGCACTTCTGAAGAAATGCACGAACTTCGCGAAAGAACCGGAAGCCAGAACGAATGCCGTGACTGTGTGGTATCAGGATGGGTACCACCTCGATTTCGCAGTTTTTAGGACTTGGACCGAATCTGGCTGGTTTGAAGAGGTAACCAAGCTTGAGCACGCTAGTAGTGGGTGGCAAGCACGTGACCCTTCGGAGATAAATGATTGGTTCGCAAAAGCAGTCGAAGCCAAGAGTCCGAAGCCCGAAAACCTTATCTTTTCTACTCCACCCAAAGTGGCTCCAGGGCAATTGCGGCGTGTTGTTCGTTTCGCGAAGCGATTCTGCAAATCCAGAACGTCGTTCTGTCTTCCGGGAGGAATGATTGTTTCTGCTCTGGTAATAGAGACATTCGTCCCAGATAAGGACAGAGATGACGTTTCTTTGTATCGAACTCTGGAGAACTTGAAGAACAGACTCGCTTTTTCCATCAAAGTCTTCCATCCGTTGAATAGACAGGTCGAACTGACCGCCAAAAGCGAGTTCTTGAACGAGGTGAAGAGGCTGAAAAAGGAACTCGACAAGAACTTCGCTAAACTGGCCGTGCTCCACAAATCCGACTGTACGAATGAGCAAGCAAGGGGAGCATGGGACTGGATCTTCAATCACGAATTCTGGCAGACTTCCGCAAAGAAGTATGAATCCGCCCTACAGAAGAGCACTACCGTCCAAGACTCCCGTATGCCGTACTATGTCCAAGTCTCCTGCAAACTAACGCGTGGCAAGGGAGGTCTTTCTTATGCGTCCTACAAAAACGGGGGCAGTCCGCTTCCGAAAGGGATAGGGTTGCGGTTCTCGGTGGAACATACGAATTGTCCGGGGCCGTACGAAACGCATTGGTTGGCCGAGAACGAAGGTGATGAGGCGGCAGATGCCAATCAACTGAAGTGGGATAGGTTCGAAGAGCGATGTGACACAAGCACGCAATATCGCGGCAGACAGAGGATGACGTGCCGATTGGAAAAAGGCGGGAAGGCTGTTGGCGAATCAGTCTTCGTCGTTAATATCGCGTAGTTCCCGTGACATAGGCTCGATTGACACAATGTGCTGTTTTCGAACCCTTAGTGACGCCTTGGTGGCCTGTTGAGCACGCTTGTCGTCATTCGTCCTCACAAACGGGCTAGTGACATGTTTTCGGTGCACTGATCCGGCATCAGCATACTCGAAAGGCTGTTTGAGGACCAATCCAGGTTAGGTTCAAGCATTTGCCTGGTTGTCGTCGAGCACGGTGGGCCGCGAAATGTGCCGTGCGTTTAACGCGTCGCGAATGATTTCCCCTTCCGGGTGCTGGTAGACCATGGCGCTTCTTACGTCACCGTGGCCCATTGCGTTCATAACAGCTTTCAGATTTCCGGTCTTCGCAAACACGAAGCTGCCGAAGTCGTGGCGCGCACAGTAGAGGACGAGCTCGCGCGGCAGCCCCGCGGCTTGCCTCGCCCGCGCCCATTGCCGGTACACCATTCCTTCCCCAATGTGCTTTCCCTTATGACGCGACATCCATACCCAGCCCTCGCTCCGTCCCTTACAGCGCGCCTCGAGAATCTGGTTCACGCGGCTGCTCATAGGGATGAACCGCCGGCCGGACTCCGTCTTGCTGTCCGGCGTGAAGATCGTCCCGGCATCGAAGTCCACGTTCTCCACCCGCATGCAGTAGAGTTCGCGGGCGTTGCGCATTCCGGTGTCGCGCATTACACGATGATGTCCTTCAGCGGCTGGTCGGCCACCGCTGACAGCCTCCTTTCCGCGTCATCGTTCAGGCGCATCGATCGCCCGCGTTCCTTGAAAAGCGCAAAGTCGGGAACCTCAAAGATCAGCTTGTCCTCCTTGGCTTTGGAATTCATCCTCCGCAGCGTCCGCAGCGCGTTGTTGCCGTTCGAGGCCGATCCAGGAAACTGCAGCTTCTCGACCTCGTCTTTGCTGATCTGGTCCATGCGCATTGCGGCGATCTTCGTCTGCTGCAATAGTCGCCAGCCGTTTCTGTAATAGCGGCGGCTGTCGGCCTCGAGCCGTCCCGTTTTCACCCATTGAAGGAAATCCTTTGAGTATTCACGAAGCGTGGGCAACTTCCTGTCGAGCGGGTCGCTGCCCTTGATAGTGGCAGCGAGTTTGAGAGCGGCAGCCTTCTGAGCTCTCGTTTCGTTGGTCTCCTTGGTGGACCCGCGGTAGCGCTCGCCGCGCACCGTGAAGTCATACCAGTAATACTTCGAATAGTTCTTTCTGAACAGTTCCACGAGAACACCTCCAAGCAGCCCACACGGAAGCAACTCGTGTGTTCCGTCGAACGAATCCGAGCGGAACAACAACATCGTACATCAGCTTGACTTCGATCCCCATCCAGTCAGGGAGCACACCTACACAACGCCAACGATGGAACACCGCGGTCGTGGTTGAGGGTTGCGGAAGTAGGTGTGCGTAAATAAACCAAACTCACGCCTGTACCTGAACCTGTACCCGAAAAATGACAGATGAACGCATCGTTCTGATGAGGGGGCAGTTGAGATCCCAAAGCCGGAATCTGGTTATTCTGTGCAACTGAATATGCTGAAGGTTGAGCACGAGCTTCCGCTTGCGACTGCTGGACGATTTGAACAGAGACTCTTGACCGTGTTCAAGTAGCGCTTCACTTGTCCAGCATTTTGCTCAGCTTCACTTTCCATTTTCAGCCGTGAATGGCATTCTGCTGCCCACGCTTCCAGCAGGGCTGCCCACACATACTCGTCTCTCATACAAGGAAGGGAAGAGGGCTTGATTGGCTGCGCCGATGGCAGTTCCGTTACACTGCTTGGGCAGCTCCAGGACGTAGGGGATTTGCTAAGGAGACTTTGAACCTCGCTACTGTTTGGCCCGGAATAGCTTCCTCCCGCCACGGGATCGGAAGAGTCGGCGGTTGCGGCGGAGGAATCATCTGCACGAAGGCTTGCAATTTCTCTTTGCTTATCGCTGATTTCTCTCTTGGCTTTGTTCTGGTCCCTCCTAATCTTTGCTGCGCCCGCTTCGCAGATCGCCGCCCCTATTCCGGAACAGTTGCTGAGTTGATCTATATCACCCTGAAGACTCTCGACGGTTTCCTGCAATCCGTCGATGTCTTGTTGAAGTTCGTTGATTCTTTCTTCATTGTCTGCTCTCTTCGATTCTGCATCGTCCTGTGCGTTGGCATTCACCGGCGGATTGTTCTGTGTTTGGGCGACTGGCGTTGTGGTGGGGGATGGCGGAGGAGCATCAGCCTGCGCCTGCAGGAATCCGCAACTTAAGAATGTGCAAGCGCCGAGGAAGATGAATGTCATTGCCTTTCGCATGGGTTCTCCTTTGTCATTGAAAAAGCCTGGACAAGTTGGCCGGATTCGGACGAACGTGCCCTTACCGCTCTGTGACTGTAACGCAACTCCCAGTTTGGGGGATGTTTGGGGGAACTTCACTAGAGACAGCGCAAAGCCGGAGCAAAAGGGCTCAGTGTTTTTTTCGAAAGATAGAATCCCAGACTCTTTCCTCCTTCTGGGCCGCCGATTGCCCGCAGTCGCATCGGGGTTGCCGGTACCGCTTCCACGCCCACCGAGGTTACTTCAAGCTAGTAGTCAAGCGTGACAGCGTGCGGCACCGCCTTTACCCGATAGTTACACTGTGGCGTTTGGGTCGAATTGGAACCTTCCGACCACTTCGGATCGGGGATCCCACGCAGGTACTCGTCGAAGATCATGACGTCGGAGGTGACCTGATGATCCGGAGGGTAATCACTGCAATCGATGACGTAGTAGGGTTCCATTACGCCGCCCAATTGAATACCTGCCCGTCGCTGGGAGTCTGGCTTAGCGTGTGCTCTCACCGGTGAACAGATCCACGCTGAACACTGTCCAAGTAGCGCACGAGAACGTTCCCGCTGGGCAGTTGCCGGTGATTGAGCCAAAGATTTTATCGCCCGGACTTACATTAATTACTGGGCTTTCAGTCGTGATGTTATCCAGGCAGCAGTTCCAGTTGGCTATCGCCCACTGTCCTTTAAACCACTGCAATACAGGTTGAAGGATGCTGTGGGTGTTGTTTATGTCTTCCAAACCAGGGAAGAAGAACAGGACTTGGTCGTCCTCAGCAGTCGGCTGCGCCGGCACGGTCCACGTCGCAGTGAGTGCACCGTACGATTTGGTTGGCGACCCTGTGGTGATGCTGGCGTTCTCGATCCACCCGTTAACCTCTGGTGTGCTCATCTTTGCAGTACCTTCGGTTACAGGCAATCCATTTGCCGTGTAACGCAGATAATTGCAAACGGGTGCGCTCGCCTGTACGCTTCCGTCCGAATGTTGCACACGTCCATCTGCCATCAGTCTCTCTCCGTTCCCAACTCTTTGGGCGCAGGAAGCATGAAAATATCCGAACGGTGTCGTCATGTACCCGTCCGGTACATTCGCAGGGCGGTTCGGTCCTGCAACCGTAGGTGTGTTAGAGGAACTTGTCGTAGCTACCTGCCCAATTAACAAAACGCTGGATGTCGAAATCAGCACCAGGGCGGCGAAGACACACGGGGAGTATTTTTTGAATGCCGCTGTAGCGAATGACATGTGTGACCTCCTGACAAGACGTCGAATTGATTTTCAGAGAATGCGGTACGTTTAGCGTGTCAAACTGCGACGAAGAATTCGCTAGCTTGCGCGTTAACTTAGGCTTCTCACTTTCCGATGGAAACCAAGCATTTGAAAAGAGCCGTACGCTTGCAGTCGAGAAAACGCTGCGGCAAGTGTCAAGAGTTCCGAAGATCACGGCCATGCCTCTCGAATAGGTGCGACCGTTTGAGTATGCACCGTCTATTGCACGGTCAGGGTAACCGTACTCGTCGCGGTTGTCGCGCCTGAAGTTCCAGTCACAGTCACTGTGTAGTTTCCCGCTGTTGTGCCTGGATTGCTGGTACCCCCGCCACCTCTGGTGCCGCTACTCCCTCCACCGCATGCGACCAAGGCGGTGCTAAGAGCGGCGAGAAACATCAGCATTCCTAGCATGGCCCGCCATCTGCGCCGCCGAGCTGGGATACCGAAAAGCAGAATGCAGGCCAGCGTCGCACCGCCTGCCGCGTACCAAGGAATTCTAGGGCGTTTGGGATAGGCTAGAGTGGCACTCGTTGCTGCCGTAGTTGAAATAATGAGGGTGGCCGTTCCGGCGCTGGAGCCGGTGATGCTCACCGGGCTCGATGAACCGAAGCTCAAGGTGGGAGGATTCTGAGCGCCTGCCGGGCTGGACGTTACGGCCGCCGTCAGCGCCACGCTACCTGTGAAGCCTCCGCTCGGTGTAACGGTAATCTTCGATGAGTTGCCGGTGGTCGCGCCGGGGCTCACCGTTATCGTGGCGCTGCTGGTCAGTGCGAACGTGCCTCCGCTTACAGAGGAGGTCACAGTGACATTCACGGCAGTAGTCTCCGTGATGGTCCCCGAACTGCCCGTGACCGTCGCAACGTAGGCTCCGGCGGTGGTCGTTGCAGAGGTGGCGATTGTGAGGGTTGCGGTTGCCGCAGTGGATCCGGTTATGCTCACCGAGGCTGGAAGGCTGCACGTTGGGCTGGTGGCTCCGGAAGGCCCAGACACAATACAGGTCAGACCGATCATTCCGGTGAACCCGTTTGATGGTGTCGCGGTGATGGTGGAAGTGTTTCCAGTAGTCGCGCCGGCTGTGACGGTGACGGGAGTACCGCTAACCGTGAAGCTGGGATTTGGTGCAGTCGCGACCGTCACTGAGGCCGTGCCTGAAGCGTTGTTATAGGTTGAGGAACTGGATGAGTCTGGAGTGTAGACGACAGTTACGGTATCGCTACCCGTTGCCAGCTTTCCGGCGACGATGCTGATCGAGGCGCTGCCGCTAGTCAGCGTCGTCGCTGCCGACGTGAAGCCGCCCCCAGTCAAGGCCACCGTTCCAGTGGGTGTCGTATTCCCACTGCCCCCGCTGACGATTATTGTCACCGTCAAGGACTGCGCTGTCGTGATGCTGGACGCAGACGGTGTCACAGTCACGGTGGGCGTCACAAGCGCTCCAGCCTGCGCAACCTGAACATCTTGATCGCCGATGGTGATTGTTGCATTGCGAGGGGCCGAGATTGTATTTGCTCCAACAAAATAATTGACCGACGAAGAAAGAGCGGTTGCCACCGCCCATGGCTGCGAAGAGTTTGCAATAATCGGGCAAGATGTTGCCACTGCAATCGATCCGCTTGTACCAACCGCGGGCGACTGAATCTGGGTGGTTCCCAAGGTGTATGAACAGGCGTTGGCAGGCTGGACGATGGCTACGTCCTGTCCAGCAACTGTGATGAAGGCCGTTTGTTGCGAACCGGTGTTATTCGAAGTCGCGCTAACCGAAATCATGCCCTGTCCAACTCCGCTGGCATTCGAAAGCGTAATCCAAGTCGCGCCACCCGAATCTGCGGTCCAAGAACATCCATCCTGAGTTGTCACTTGAATGGTGGCAGTTCCTCCAGACTCCTGAATTATCTGGTTGGCCGGTCCAAGGGTATAGGTGCAGGAACCAACTGTAATCATTGCCGAAGCAGTCTGACCTCCATAGCTCACATCAAGCCAGTCGAAGCCATTCCCCGTGGTTGTAATACCCCCATTTGACCCCACAGAAAAAACCTTTGTTCCGCCACTCCGAGCGAAATATGTCGCAACGATCGTCACATCCACAAGGCCGTTTGAAAAACCGGCTTCAGCTGGAACCGTCGTCGTGAGGCCGATAGGAAGGCTTCCAACTGGCGCATCGAGCGTGAGGTTTAGAGCACTCCCGGAGGGTTGCAAGGTATAGCTAAGCGGCAATGCCGCGAACGTATTATCTGTGAAAACTGCGAAAGCCACGAAATTTGCGGAGCCAAGGCGGGTTGGCGTAAACAAAATGTTGAATGGCGATTGTGTTACATAGGCGACGGGTATGTCGGCAGGATCTGCGACGGTCTGGAAGAGCAGAACTTCCGAGATGGTCTTCGTGCTGGAGGTTGCAGCAATCGTAGTCGCAGCTCCAATCGTAAGTACGGTCGCTGAAGCAGGAGAAATACTTACGTTGGATGCGTCCACCTGGGTGTATCCGGTTAGGTCGAACACCGGGCTCGGTGCCGTCGTGTCCTGTGGCTCGACGGCATGAGAAATCTTTCCAGTGATCCCGCGAACACTACTGCTTATGGGAGCCTGCCCTGTGCCTTCTCCCAGTAGCCAATATACCGCCTGGTTCCAGACTGCCGAACTGGCAGTCTCGCCTGTGTTGTCCGCGCACAACCCGCCCACAAGCGGTACAGCCTGACGAATGCAAGCAAGAGACGTATGTACAATATTGGTTATCGTAGCCGTGTCAATAGCGCCGACATTTTGATTCACCGCAGGGACGATGGTATCGTTCGGTGTCCCCAGAATTCCATCGACTGTGCTGGACGGAGCATACGCATTTAACACTGCATTCAATAATGTGCCGGTACTGGAGGGGTCAGGGGCAATCCCCACTATGGACTTGTATGGCTGCGAGTACGGTGCGAGTCCTTGTTCGAGCGCTACGTAAGCCGGGCCGACTGGTAAGCCCATGACACCGAGCACCGCCCCGAGCGTGCAGGCGTTGGTGATCTGGCAAAGAGTTCCGAATGGCTGCGGGATGTTTGTAGGCTTGTTGTTTTGATAGTCCTCCAGGAAATTCGCAAACGGCGATCCATCCTGAGGTGTCCCGACCGTTATCAGCTGATGTATTGGTGAAGGCGGCAGGTAGGTAGGGGTCGGTGCACCCGCATACATCAAGTAACGTGTGACGAGGCCTCCCATGCTATGTGCAAAGACGTCCACCTTCTGAGCCACGACTCCATTTTGGGCGGCTACAGCAATTGCTCTACTGATCGTTGTGGCAAGCACCTGTTGAGTTCCGCGATCCTCAAAGCTCAAGCCGCTAGTCGCACCGTAATCAGCTACAAAAACCAATTGATGTGGGTAATTTGCATCTGACAGCCACTGCGCAAAGGGTTCCAATGCTTTGCCGCTGGACCAGGCTCCATGGATAAGCACAAGTGGGGGCGGTAAAAGCCCTATGTTACTTGTTGCATGAGCTTCCTCCGATCCATCCGATGCTGTCTGCTTAGCAATGACTGTCAACGTAAACGGGTCCGTCGGACCTCCAACATAAGCCAAACTGGGCATTTCTGCGGGAGCATACAGCAAGTCCACGAAAATACACGGGGGATTGTTTGCATTTGGTCCGGCCGCAGCCGTGCATTCGTCATAATTGATAGGATCGACATCTGTGTACTGAGTTACCGTACTTGGCGCGGGATTGATCAGGTAGTCGGGCGAGAAAACTGTGATCCCTCCGATTCCCTTCGATGGTCCCGAGGAAGAGAGTGTGAAAGTTACCGGGTCCGCCGAAGAGCTCTTATACACAAGCGCTGCCGCGGATGCTCCGTCCGCGGCCAGCCCTGCTGCGGCGGGTGCCGAGGCAACTGTTTCCACGGGGACACTAGCGATCAGAGGAAGTGGGCTACCGTTGGCGGCAGCAGGGTTGACGATTTGTAGGCTAGCAGCGAAGGGCTGATTGACCGGGTTAAGTGTTACAGGAAGATCAGCAGTGATATCGTCCACGTTATGCGCTGTTCCCGAGCATGTTCCCGATATCTCGTCATAATCGTCATGATGAAGGCTATACATACCGGTGTTTAGATCAAGCTTTTCGAGGTACGAGCCAGAAACAAGATATGAGGGACCTCCGTAAGGTCCTGCATAAGTCACATATGTCGTCGCCAATCCGCTTGCAGAAACGGTCGAGGCAAACTGATAAGTAACGCCTGATTCGACCACTTGTTCCGTGTCGCTGCCTTGCTGCCAAGTCCCATTGGACTTCACAAGAGGAAGCTCGGCAAGAACCAATGGCGTTACATAGACAGTCCTGTCCTCGGGTAGGTATGTCGTTCCACCACAGGTACTTATACCCAAATGTGTGCCCGTTGCGTATCCATATTCAGATGCGATCGAGGCTTGATATTTTGGGGTCGTCTGTGAACTGGAGGGCGATACACATCCGAGAAGGCTCAAGTAGAGAAGCCATGCCGATCTACAACTGGGCGCGATCATTAAAGTCTTCATGCACGGCTTCCGCGTAAGGCGGAACAAGTAGTGCGGGCAGGTACGGACTTGCAAGAGAGTCGCTAGGTGCATCGACAAGCCTCCTGGGCATAAACACAGTCGGAATGGTGTTGAGCGCACTAATTTTGGGGAACTTCACTAGAGGCAGCGCAAACCGAAAGAAAAAGGGGTCAAATTCTTTGAGAAAAGTGCGCAGGACGGAGGTTTCTCCCCGTTTTGTGGTGCCTTTCCGCTTGTGACATGCTAAGCTAAACGAAACAATAGAAAGTATTTGCCCGGCCTTAGGTGTTTCATGGGCTCCCAACACGGCGAAATCACGCGATTGCTCGCTCGGTGGAACGACGGTGAGTTAGCGGCCTTTGAAAGCCTTGTCCCATTGGTCTACCCCCATTTGCGTGAGGTTGCTGCGGCCTATATACGGCGGGAGAGAACTCCAGGCGTCATGCAGGCAACTTCTCTTGTGCACGAGTTGTATCTGCGGCTCCTGGCCCAGGAAAAGGCCGAATGGAAAGATCGCGCCCACTTCTACACCTTTTCATCAAAAATCATGCGAATGATTCTGATTGACCATGCGCGAGCCAGTCAGTCACAAAGGCGAGGCGGTCAGGCAGAACATATTCCTCTCAGCGAGGACTTGCCTTGGGTGGGGCTTAACTCTCCGGAACTGATTGATTTGAACAGTGCGCTGGACATCCTTAATCAGACAGACGCGGCATTGGTTCAGACACTTGAGTTGCGCTTCTTTCTAGGTTGCACAATCGAGGAGACTGCGGAGATTATGGGTGTCTCCGAAGCGACCGTGAAGCGGAACATCAAATTCGCGAAGACATGGCTTTATCGGCGGATTGCGCCAAGTCCAAAGCCTATTCCTTCAAGAACGTGAGCCTCTTTCTGCATGTTTCACGCTGTCCAGGTATGGCCATTGCATCCACCGAGGTCGAGTTTTGTTGCCGATGAACGAATCAGAAAACGACTCCCGCGAGAGATGGCAGCGCATTAGAGCTATCTTTGACGAAGTTGTTGTAGTGCCAGCGAATGAGCGAATGTCCTTCCTCGAACAAAAGTGCGATGGGGACGCTGCACTGATATCCGAGTTGTATTCTCTCCTCGAAGCATCCCAAGCTGAAGAGACTCTCACTTCGAGCATGTCTGAGGAGTCACTTCTCCAGGAAGATGCTTCTCCGACGCACAGATGTATCGGGCCGTATAAACTCGACCGCCTGTTGGGACGCGGTGGCATGGGGGCAGTCTACCTCGCGCACCGTGCAGACGGGCAGTTCCGTCAGCAGCTCGCAATAAAGCTCATTGACTTGCCGCTGGCCACCGATCTATATCGCAAGCAATTTCGCAGTGAACGACAAATTCTGGCCCGACTTACCCATCCATTCATTGCTCGCTTGCTCGATGGCGGAGTCAGCGAGGATGGCGAACTGTATCTTGCGATGGAGTATATCGATGGGATTTCCATCGTCCACTATTGCGAGCAGTACCATCTTTCTCTGCGTGATCGACTGCTTTTGTTCAAGAACGTATGCAGTGCTGTGCAATATGCCCATCAGAACCTCGTGATCCACCGCGATCTCAAGCCTGACAACATTTTTGTCGTGGCCGATGGAACGCCACGTCTGCTGGATTTTGGAACGGCAAAATTGCTGTCCGATCTCCCCGAAGAAGCCGCGAGCGACTTCACATTGCAAGGTCTGCGGTCATTTACGCCGCAGTACGCAAGTCCTGAGCAGGTGCTCGGGAGGCCCATCTCAACTGCATCGGACATATATTCCCTGGGAGTCCTGCTCTTTCAGTTGTTGGCAGGGGTACCACCTTATTTACTGAAGGACTTCAATACAGAAGAAATGCTGCGCGTGATTTGCACCGAGCAACCACCAAAGCCGAGTGCCGTCGCGGTGTCTGGGGAACCGCCAGACGCAGACCTCGATGCAATTGTGCTTGTGGCGATTCGCAAGGAGCCAGAGGAGCGATACCTCACTGTTGACCACCTTGCTACAGATATTCAGGCTTGGCTCGATGGACGCCCTGTGACGGCGCGACGCGGGACTGTGCGCTATCGAGCTGGGAAGTTTGTGCGTCGTAACAGACTAGCTTTGAGTGCGGCAACGCTGCTCTTTGCGACTCTCGTTTGCGGCGTAGCAGGCGTGTTATGGCAATCGCGTGCTGCAAACCTGGCGCGTATCCGTGCGCAGGCGAACGCGCAAGAGATGCGCGAATTGAGCGACATATTTCTCTCGAGATCAACGATGCCGTCAGAGATCTTCCTGGATCCACACCCGTTCGGAGACTCATGGTCCAACGCGTTTTAGAGCACTTGGATCGCATGCCACAGGATGCAGGAGAGGACCGATCCAATCGGCTTTACCTTGCAAATGCGTACGTTCATCTAGGCAGAATCCAAGGAGATCCCTATGAGCAGAACATCGGCGATTCAAAGGGCGCACTCTTGAGCCTCGATAAAGCGCTTGCACTCGCGCGATCGCTTCGATCAACTTATCCCACTAACCAAAATGTGCTCGATGCATTGGCCCTTGCACTAACGACAAAGAGCCGAATCCTATATGGTATCGGCAAACCGCAAGAAGCAATCACCGCTGTGAATGAAGCAATTCCACTTCTAGACGCAAAGATCGATAGTCCAAATGCCAGCCCATCGCTGATTGCCGACGCTGCTGCTGCCTACCACCTTTTGGCAGACGAATTAGGAGAACCCGAAACCCCAAGTATTGGAGACTACCCCAATGCACTCAAGACATATCGCGAATCCGAAGCTCTGTATGAGCGGGCTCTCGCGATTGATCCAAACTACGTCGATGCCAAGCGTGAAATTGCAACCAATCACCTGAACGTGGGGTCCATTCTCACCTTGACGGACCCAGCAAGTGCAATCGACGAATTTCGCAAGTCGCTTTCGCTGTGGAACGCCATTGCAGACAGGGACAAATCCGCCAACGACACTCAGCGGACGATTTTATATGACGCCATCAAGTTAGCAGCTGCACTGACCCAAACAAGAGATTACAAATCCGCAGTTTCGACCTATGAGCAAGTGCGGAAATCAATAGAGATAAGTGCTGCGTCAGATTCAAAGGACTCACGTGCTCAAGAAGATCTAGCGGAAGTCCTGGGCGGCGAAGCCGACACCTATATAGACATGGCCGATCCTATGCTCAATGCTCAAGGTGCTGGCGATAGGCAAACGTACCTTGAGCATGCGAAGGACCTGCTGCGAGGGTCGATCTCAGTAACAGCAAAACTTGTGGCCGTTGATCCTGGGAATCAAGATTGGACCGCATACTTGGCCAACGAGGAGGTTCTGCTTTGTACGGCCGAACAGAGTGGGAGCAGTTCCAGCAGCAGTTCCCAAATGTCGGCATCCGGTGTTGCTACCCTGCGTCAACTCGCATCAGCCGATGCCGCATCAAGCGATGCACTTTTCCGCGCTACTTCTGTCATGCTTACAGTTCTTCCGGTACGACTGCGTGACTCTCGCATGACGGTTCAATACGCAGAGCGCTTGGCAGCGCTCAGTCACCATACGAACCCGACTTCCCTTTTGCTATTGGCGCAGGCGTATCGCGCCGATGGGCAAATTGAAAAGGCCACCGCCACCGCAGAGGAAGGATTGGCCCTGCTTCCCCCGCACCTGCCCGGTACTCCTTCCGTCCGCTGCAGAGTTTTATTGGAGCACATCCTATCGACGGCCGCACCAAGCTGACGAAGTGCAAGTGCTTTTGTCGGATGCAATCAAACGCTTGCTCGCCGGCACGCGGAAGTGGTTGGAGTGAGCGGAGAGTTTTCCTTTAATAGGCGAAATGCGCCTTGCAGCCTCCACTCCACACCTGTTTGTGAGCGCTGGATTGGAGCGCCTCTGGTTTTGTTGCAAGTAATTCATGCCTGCAATCCGCCACGACGCCACGATATCAAAAAGTAAGCGTAGTTTGGGCCAATTAGGCGAAGGAGATGTCCGCTCAAAATTCAGTTCGTCAGAGCGGTAAAGATTGGAGAAAATGACTTACACTCAGTCCTCGCCCTGTACCTGAATTTGTACCCGGAAGGGCTTGGGTAGCTTCTCAACGATTAGAGATCTACACGATGCGAAATCGTTGATTCAATAGATGGTTGCTTTTTCTGATTTGGTGCCGGGAGGGGGGATCGGTGCGGGAGAAAGGGAGTTGAACCCCGTGGAGTTGCATCCGGCGGATTCTGAGGTCCGCTGGGGTCGCGCAGTACAGAAGATTGACGAAAACCGACGGCTCTCCGCTTGATGTTGACTCGCATGCGTGAAAATCGTTCGCAAAAAAAAAGCTAGCCAACATAACTCTAAATCAACTGTGCCGTAGACTGTGCCATGTCGTGCGTGCACAAATGTGTCAAATCAGTACCTTAGGCACCAGACGAGAGTTCTTCCGTGCGGGCTTATTCTAAAGGCAAGTGCTTGATTCTATATTGATGGTCCTAGCGGTCTGAGCTCCGGAATGCTGATCCGGCATCAGCCACTCCTCGCCTTCTGGCCGCGAATTTCCTAACTTCCCGCGTCTCGTGGCGTGCGGCCAGTGAGCCGGAAATGGACATCAGCTCAGGGATATCGATCAAGCGCGATCATCGTCGCCGGCGACTTGTAGCCGGTCGGTCGCCCATGCCGCAAATATCTTCGGCCCAAATATCGGTCAATTTGATTCACCATCCGTCGGACGGCGTAGACTTACAGGTTGCCAACACCCGGTTCGTCTTTCATGGGGTCCGGATGCTCTGCCAAATAGTTGCGCGCTAGCGCCACAATTCGATCATCTTCGGCATTGACGCCGATTCTCTGCGCTATCACCGTTACCTCAACGCTTTTTGATCTGAGCAACTGGGCGAGGCTCTCGATGTGGGCTTGGCCGCAGATAAAAAGAACATCCTTGCCGATCACATCGGACAAACGCTCGAGCCAGTATCCCTCCCGCATCGGGAAGTACTTCACGATCTCAATGGCACCGGCTCTTGCGCACCTGACGTCGGGATCAGGTTGCTCCCAACTGTGCATAGCGATCTCGGACTCGATGTCATCGCGTCCCTTGTAACCTGTGCACTTTCGCCACTCGCTCTCGGGGTCGCAAAAGCGATGGTCTAGCTTGTGTTCTTCTGCAAGCCGTTGCGCAATCGAGTGGTATTGTCCCAATGCCTCGCGGCTGTGCTCTTCCGCAATGATCTGCGGCTTGAATCGTTCGATGCAGTCGCGGATTGCCTGGGCGAATTCGCGTTGTCCGTCATTGAGAGCGTCCCAATCTTCAAACGTCTGGATTCGATGCGCAACGCCGATCAGATATAACATCGCAATAGAACCATGATAGAAGACCGCGCATCGAGCCAGGTAACATGGGAGAACAAGCCAAGAATTGCGTAGGAGCGCGTTGATAACGAGGACGGTTTTGGCCGAGCTAACCGCAGACGACGTTGTCAGGGCGGAGAGGGAATTCGACCGGGACAACGGACCGATCGAATGGATGCTGACGGAGTTGTTTCGCAAGTTTCCTCGGAATACCAATTTCCGGGAAGTTATTGCGAAGACCAAAGTCCTCAACGTCCTCTACAGCACCCAGATTCGCGCTGTGAACATCGTTGCCAATCACATCGTGAGGCTGCAGATTGATGCCGATCTCGAAGCCGGGAAGCCTGAAGTCGTTGACCGAGTCGCGAGGGTTCAAATGAAAGTCAAGGCGCGTTCGAACTTTTCGTCTGCCACGAAGTATTGCCACTGGCACAACCCAATCGCGTACCCCATTTACGACGGCAATGTGGAAGCGTGCCTCTGGCATTATCGGAAGCAGGGCAGGTTCGCTGCGATCTTGGCGGAACGCGATATTCCATTCCATCGCCATGGCTACGACTACCCTGAGTTTGTACGCATAGTGAACGCGTTCCGGGATGCGCACAATTTGACCTCAGTCTCCTACAAGCGACTCGACAAGTTGCTCTGGTCTCTGGGCGGCACACTGAAATGAGGGGATCGAATGCGTATTGGGCCAATCATCGATAAGATAGAGCAACTTGCCGTCGATCGTCCTTTCGGGAAGCTTCCTCAACTCCGAAAGGCGCTCAAACCTCGCGCTCAGGCTCACCGGCGAATCTTCTATTCTGTTCGTTCGCTCGACGTACCCAGGACCGAATGGGACTACGCATTTCACCGCGGAGGGCGCCGCGAAATGCAGTTCAATGTGGGCCTTGAAGACCGGCGTGAGACTCTGAGATATGGCATTGCGTTTTCTTTTCAGGGAAGCCGGTATCTGACAAATCTCGACGTGCTGCGACCCATCAGTCAAACGATTCAACCTTTTTGTCGAGAAGAATCCCGCATATCTCTCTCGTTTTTGATGTGGACGCACGAAGGCGAAGATCGCTCCGAACGCTTTGCTGTCAGGCCTATCAGCGACGAACTGTTTCGATGGGGCGTTTTCGCGTTTGTTGGAAGCACGCAACCAGCGAAAATGCGCAGCATCGACTACGGGCGAATCCTTGACGATCTCGAATGGCTCATGCCGCTATACGAGTT
This sequence comes from uncultured Acidobacteriaceae bacterium, assembly GCA_963721155.1. GTDB lineage: Bacteria > Acidobacteriota > Terriglobia > Terriglobales > Acidobacteriaceae > Bog-257. The sequence goes on from CAVRID010000028.1 coordinate 22,263, forward strand.
CGTGGAGGGAAGGGACCGGGAACTGCCTGTCAGGCAATCGGGGTCAGAATTTGTTTTTCGGCCCGGCTGCTCAATTGGCGCCCTTTTCGGAAGGGCAAATCTCCCGGAGAGAGAAGTGGAAATAGATTTGCGCCAAAGGAAGATTCAGATTGCGCTGTATGCCTATCTGGCCGATCAATTCGGCGAGAACAATGTGAGCGTTGAACAGCGTATCCCAAGGAGATCCGTGGACCTAGCTGTTCGCAGAGGTAAAGAGCTCTGGTACTACGAGGTCAAGACCGCACCCTCGGCCAGGCAGTCGATCCGCGAGGCACTGGGACAACTCCTCGAGTATGCCTACTGGCCGAGAACAAAGGAGGCCGACCAGCTCTTCGTCGTTGGCGAAGAGGCTCCAACGGCCGATTCGAAACGATACATCTCCGTTCTGAGGAAGCGATTCCATATCCCAGTCGAATACCAGCAGTTCGACCTTTCGATTGGCAAATTGGTCACCGCATAACTCGTAATTTCGGCCTCTAGAGAGTCCTGAAGCTTGTACAGGCCGGATGCGCGCGAGCAAGATTGGCTACCGCACCATGCGACTTCGGCAGTCAACCAAGTTTTCGGTTATTCTTCGTCTGAACGATAATAAAGACATGCACATTCAGTGGTGCCTGAAAGGAATTCGGAGCCGCCCCACGTTTACCGATGCGGACGCTTTCGCGCTGCTCGATGCCGGCATCCCCAGCAACTGGCTGCTGGCGAATTCTACTGTCCCCTATGCGACCGCGATCGCAACCGTCCAAAGCCTGCTCAGCGAGACTCTACTGATCGACCACGTCAATCGATATGCAACAGTTCAACACTTGACACCGTACATTTCGCTATCCGCGGGTGTGGTGATCCCGGATACTTCCTTGGGGACCCGCGTCGTGAAGGCGTGGGAGACTGCCGCCGGCTTCGCGACCGGCTTCGGGAAAAGCGATGGCTATATCTATCGGCTATGGACGATCGTTGCGCCGCAACCTGCTCCCGAATTGCTGCACCTTTCGGACGAAATCCGCAATCTAAACCTCTTTCGGCAGACTTACAAGTACCAAAAACAAGGGGAGATCACGGCCAAACTGGTCGTTCCGCCCGTTCAAATTGAGTACGTCACCAAGGTCGGCAGCGACGGAAAGATTCTTGGCATCCGGAAGGACAACGGCCGCTTCATTGAGCCCGAATCCGTCTCCAATCTTCTGGAGGAGATCAATGCCTAGATTGCGTGGAACGGAAGAGTGGTCGGACGAAGATATCTCAGCCACTGTCGACTTCTTTCTTGGCTGCGCCCAGAATGCTACCTCGCTCCGTCAAGAGCTTGGCCCGGGTCGAAAAGCTGAGTCCGTCGATCTTCACCAAGCCTCGCCCCTAGAGCCCTTCACAAAAGCGGTAGCCCTGCTCCTGGCTACGGATCGCCTTCAGTACGCCATCGATTTGTTACACAACCCCGCGCGCTTAGTGGGCGTTTCTCCCTACGCAACCGGGAATCGTTCTCTGGGGTACGAGGTTTCTGTAGCCGAGTTCACTCGTGTGGCAATTTTTTCCGCGCTTGTCAAAAGGGCCAAGATGAGCGTCGAAGATGAGGCGCTGGAAATTGCGGTAGATTCAGGCGACTTCACCTTAGTGCGCACCAGAGAGGAGCGCAATGAATTACTTTCGGTTCTCCCTGTGCTCTCTATGTGTGCCGTTGCTCTGCGCAGTGAGCCCGATACCTTGAACGCGCTCACGAGTCTCATCTACTTTCAAGAGGATTCGCCCGTTGCATTCTTGATTCGTGAGGGTTTTGAATTTCGTGCGCTCGGGATACTTCGGTTGATCCAGAAAGATCCGCTCAATTGGAGGCTTCCGAACCTGAACCCCATCGATGCGGCGCTCGCTATCCAGCAGATGGGAAGTCGCTATGATCGCCAGCTCCAGAGTTACCGGCGGGATCGGTATCACTGGAACCTTTTGAACACAGAAGGTGATCTGATCGATTGGCCTCTCCTTATTACCGAAGTTGCCGCCTTTCGAGCAGGAATCGATCCAGCGCTTCAGCCTCCGATGCCTGAAACGGACGGTGGCTCGTTCATTCGCTCTCTTGCGCTCGAGTTCACTCGATCACGGCCGGATTCATTGGGCTAGCACATTTCAGATTTTGCTTCCGAATAATGAACAAGTGCTCGCCTGCCAGTCAGAGCCATCGGCGAACTGAACCAAGCTGTGCTCAGCTCCCTGCAACCAAGGGGTTCCGCCCACGGTGGTACCCATATGGCTGGCACAACGAGCTCCTCAGGTGTCAGAAGTCCGGCATGCTGCACTGGTGGTAATCGGCAGTTGGTCAACTCCGCCGGATCGCGCCAGAAACCGTGGTAAGATTGCACGTAATCTCTGATTCGAACCCGAATGTGATCAGCCTATACGTTTTGTGGAGCAAGACGGCTGGGTCGAATGCACCCACCGATGCGGGCTTATCGATCGAGCTTCCCGCTGCGGTGCTCGCCTCAGTGAACGAAGGTATAGCCGACCCGGGGTTGTTTCCCAAATTGACCAGGCTTGCCATTAGGCAGTTCCTCGCCGAGTTAGAGATCGGTGCTGAGGTAGTCCTGAGCGACTCAGAAGGTCGACCAACATTAAGTCTGGCCACTGAAGTAAATATTGTCGAATTAGAATTATCGAAACGCTCCTACAACTGCCTAAAGGACGCTTCGATCCGAACTCTTGATGACCTGCTCACTTGGTCGTCGGAACGGTTATTCGAGCTGCCGAACTTCGGACGTAAATCCCTAACGGAGATAATCGGGGTCTTGCGCCAGCTCGGCTATCCTCATTTCTGCCGGGAACCAGAAGACGAGTCAATAGAAGAAACGTCCCCCGTTTCCTTGGAGTCAGGCGATCCTGCGGGATCTCTCAAAATGAGAATCTCTGAGCTCGGACTGTCAGTCCGCTCCTTCAACTGTTTGAAGGCTGCTTCGATCAATACCCTCGGCCAGCTACTTGGTCGTACGCCGGAACAGTTGCTTAGATTGCCAAATTTCGGTCAAAAATGCATGAGCGAAATCAGAGAGGTATTCCAGCGACTTGGCTATGGGGGCATGCTCGGGCAAGAACTCCTCAGCCCTGATGAACCGGTTGCGAAGGAGACCACCAGCATAGTTGCTCAAAACCAAGTTGTGCGGAAGGGAATCGTCGGGCATCGAGGCAGTGCGCCGTTGGCCTGCTTGCTCCTGCTGCGCGAATTGCCAGTACCAAATAGCCTGGCCGAGCATCTGGAAGCAAATGGCTGGTACAGCTTAGCGGACCTAGCCGTGCACAGCGTCGAATCGATAGCGAAGTTCTCGGCACTACCAACGGAGGAGAAGCAGCAACTCGAGAACTTGCTATGCGTGCTTAGCCTACGACTGCCAATTGAGATTCCCGAGTGGTTCATCTATGAAACACAGGCACTAAGAAATGCGTTCGGGGCCGAACTGAACGATTTGAAAACGTCGCTAGCGAACGGCAGGATCCCCAGTGAGTTTTGGCGATCCTCTCGGTCTCTCCGCTCACTGAATCAGGAACTTGCGGAGCTAATTCCACGATCGTATGACGACCGTAAGCGGAGAATCGTATGCGAACTGCTCGGACTTACGGGAAGTGATCCTCTCACGCTGGAAGAAACTGCGAGGACACAGAATCCTCTAATGACACGCGAGAGGGTACGACAGATTGCGCGTCCCGTCACCGATGCACTGGAGAGCAGAGGCCGCCGTTTGGCGGGTCTTTTGAAAGCGATGGCCGTGCTGAACCAACTGGCTCCGTGGCATGCCAAAGGCGCGCAAGAGTCACTTCTTGAGAGTGGAATCCTCGATGCGCCGCTGACTGTCGCGACAATCTTTGACCTCGCCAAGCGCTCCGGGATCAACCACAGTATCGTCCTAGAAGGCGATTTCATTGTGGATACGACGACGGCCGAACTACTGCGTGCAGTTTCGCAGGCTGCCGCGAAGCTCTCGTCACACTGGGGCGTCGCGGACTGGAAAGAGATTCAGGAGCAGTTTCCGGAAGTGGCGACGTCCCCAATCAAAATGAACCTGCAAGGTGCGGTTTGGCTCGATGAGGAACAGCGCTATTTTGTGCTGCCCAATCGCGAGAATAGCTTGGCGAACAGACTAGTTCACATTCTCACGGTTGCCCCAAAACTCTCGCTTAGGGACGCGTATAAGGGAGCGTTTCGGGACGTTCGCATGGACGCAAATCGCCTGCCTGAAAAACTGTTTGCTGCATTCTGCAGCATCTGGACGTGGTGCTCGGTAGAAGATGGGGAGGTCTCAGCAAGACCTGATCTACCATCTTGTGAAGCTTCAGCAGATGACCTGCTCGTCTTGCTACTTCGCGAGATTGGGCATCCGGTGAGACGACGCGAACTTACGAGCAGAGCCCTAGAGCAGGGCTTGCAGATTGACGTGGTGATCCGTGCGCTTACTTACGGCAACGTCATCTCGGCAGCAAACGGTTATTTTGCGGTGGTAGGTGATCGAAGCTTAGAAGAGTTCGCAAATCGTGATGCCGCTCCAACGTCGGAGACTATTGATCCAACAGAGGCCACGGACGATGGCGAGGTAGTACCAGATCATCGTGGGAAAGATTTCGTTAGATCATTGATGTTGGCCGTTGAGGCACGGGCGCAGGATATTGGGCTCACCGCTCCCTGGTCTGTTAGTGAGCTTCGGTTTGCGCAATGCGATCGGGATCGCCTTCTGGCTTGGGGCGGAATTGCTGATTGGGAGTTTCTCTACGATGCAGATAAGTATCGCAGGATAGGTAGTGAACTGGTTCGCAGTCGCACTGCTCTAGGGCTGGCTTTTCTTCTGTTTGCGTCAGAGGCCGTGAGGAGATTCGGAGACTCAGGCTCGGTGTGGCCAGCAATTGAGGCTGCTCTCGGAGAAAAGCAAAGAGCGCTGTTCTTAGTGCGTTCAGGTCTCCCGAAATTGATCCTCCGAGAGTCAGTAGAGAGTGCTTGTCGTGCATTTGGTCTGCGGCACGGATTCGAAGATGTCGGGCAACAGGTCTGGGTGCGAACACTCACATTGCAATCAGGCCTTCTATGTTCCCAAATTCCCCAATTGACAGAGATTCTGGAATGTCCTCTGCAGTTGCAGCCATTGCCGATACGGATACTACTGGATTCAGAAGATCCAAATGCCTCGGATTCCTTTCGAGCATCTTGGAAGTTGCTGCAGGAGATCCGACGTGGAGCAGTCACCCACGACTCAGCACTGGAACGAGTTCGGTCCGATTCGTGGCTATCTGTTTTCCCGGCTCAAGATCTGCTTGCACTGTCGAGTGCACCGCGTCCCGTCGAATTCCGCAGCCCAGCAGAACGCGACACTACAGAGGAGGCATATCGGTACTTCCTCGACCCAACCCTTCAATGGGATTCAACAGAAGCTTATCTGGAGTGCAGTGTAAATTCGATTCCGCCACCATGGCGAGAATCCGCTGCCTTGATCTTCCCTATGCGAAGACCCATTCAGAAGGGAACGCATTCCAATTGAAAAGGATGCCTGGAAACTCCCCAACGGTCCCTTTCGCGTGTCGCTCACAAGACGAGCTGAACCCGGCTTTTCTTTTCAAGCTCATGCAGGGTAAAGAGGAAGTGTTTGCCGACTGGATGTATGCGGGCCTGAGTACTGACGTGCCATTCACCTTCTTCCGCAAGTCTGGCGCACTAGTTCCAGTTGCGGATGACGTACCCCAAACCGAAGACCTCACGCTATTGCACCGGATGGATATCCAGATCTCCGGGTTTGATGCACAACTGACGTACCGGTTGGTGCTCAACGGCAGCTTCCGACTGACTCGAATACCGGCCGGTGCAGTAAGAGGAATCCAACTACTCGGTCCCGGTCAGGAAGTAATTTGGAGCCTGCCCATAACGGAATCGATACAAAAGGAAGAAGAAGGTCCCGCTCTCGACATATGCGGTGGATCGTGGGGCAAATCGGTCGATGTAACTCTGCCAGAGTTGCCGTTTAAGGTAGATCGATTGCGGCTAAACTCCGGAGAAGTACTTCCAGTCAAGTATTCCAACGGACGGGCCTCAGTTCCGCTTTCACCGAGTTTGAGCCGTGGGGTGTCTGCTTACGCACAAGGTCTCGTAGGAAGGAATATACGGTCCAGTCGAGTGAGGCTTCATCATGTAGGTGCGGATCACGGATCAGCGATCGAAATGAATGGGCGCTGGCATCCAATCGACGGCTCCGATCCTTTGGATGCGTCCACGATGAGGACGCGCCGTTTCTTGGCGAAACTGAAATGGACAATGGGTGAAGATAAAGACGCATGTTGGATGGAGGGTAGCAGAACACTCAATGGCGTGCGCAGGAACGGTACGCTTCTCGCCGGTATGCATGGATTGGGTGAGAGCCTTCTCATCGTGCGCGGAACATACAATCGATCACAGATCGAAGTGCGGGCAGCTAGTGCCATAACAGATGGCGGCTTCTGGCATTCTGTCCAACAGGAAGGGAACGGAACCTGGAGTGCGCATTTGCCGTTCGATGGACCACTCGAAGACAGGCACGCGTTATGGATGTGGGGCAGTGGTTCATCCCTGCCTCGACAAGTCGCTCATAGCGGAATCGAGAAGACTGGATTTACGATTCGTTGGAGTACGCATCCGAATGAATTGGTATTTGGATGGGCGTTCTCATTTGACGGTGCTCGGGTCGGTTCGGTAGTTCGTCCGGAAATGCTGAAGGATCTGCCGAACCATGAAAAGAACGTTCCATGGAGCCAGTTAGCAGTGTGGCTTCGCTGGTGGCATGTGCCCGTTCTTCATGCGGACATCAAAGCGGCTATAGCGCATCGCGCCTGGGAGCACCCTGTGGAGACTCTCAAGGCTTGGCTGCTCCCGACAACGGGCAGTTCGGGTTTGATCTTTGACGAACTCCGGGATGAAGCCTGGGCCGCAGCGGCTAGAGAGCTTCTATGGGAGTGGCGCCCGAATCCCACGCAGGCTGTGCAGCTTGCAAAATCACTGGGTATTTTGACTGGCGACATCGCAAAGGACAGTCAAGTACCGCCTCCTGTAGAAGCAGTGGGACTCTTAGCGCGCATGAATCCTATCCTACTGGCTGACGTGACTTCGAAGTGCCTTCCCGCCACTTATGACTACCCGAAATCGAGTCTAGCTGTGATCCTAGGAATGATCCTCCAGACTATAAACCCAAATGCTGCCGAGAAGAGTTTTCGGCTTGATGATTATTGCGAACGCTACTCGAAAAGCGAGAGCAGGTTGGATGGACGCTTTATTTCGACAAGCCTCGTAGGCGCCGCGCGTTCGTTGCTGCACGGTCACCCGCAAGATTCTCACAACTTAAAGATCGCATTCCATCAACCAGGGCTACGTGAACTGATAAGTACAGCACTCTTGCGCGAGATCTTCGAGCGCTGGCAGGGAGGATCCGATAATTGACGACGGCATCGCGAGAAACGCTTCACCTCGATGCACTTGAAGCGCAAACAAAGTTGCGCGAGCGGCTCGCAGGATTAGCGCGGACCGAAGCTTATCTGCGACGCACTGAATTAAGGGCCGAGTGCGAAGCGCTTTGGCTCGGAGCTCGCGAGGCACAGGGATTAATGAGCGAGCTCTGGGTCGAGCCTTTATTTCCAGCGGGCTTGTCAGAATTTTCCTTGGCCACATTTCCCGGTGTTTCGGACGGATTGCTCGGGCAGATCCGTCGCACCGGCGCGATGCCGGTGGACCGCCTGCTCTATCGCCATCAGGAGGAAGCGTTATCTTTCGAACTCGATTCACGCTCGAGAGGAGAGAGGCCTGCGCTCATTATTACTGCGCCAACCGGAGCTGGTAAAACAGAAGCATTTCTGCTGCCGATGCTGAACGACTTGTTCGCGCGACCACGGGAAGAAGGCGAGCGTGGAGTGCGTGCAATTCTTCTGTACCCTCTGAACGCCCTTGTGAATGATCAGGTGGAACGACTGTTCACATGGTTGCGAGGGCAAAATGGAGTCACGTTTGTGCACTACACGGGAGAGACTCCATCGGTCGATGCCGGAGATTTGGAAGAGCAAAGAGATCCCTGTCGACAGCTGACACGCTTAGAGGCACAACGAAATCCGCCAGATATCTTAGTAACAAATTACTCAATGCTTGAGTATCTGCTATGCCGTCCTCAGGACGCCGTATTGTTCGATGGTGCTTTGAAAACGGTTGTTGTGGATGAAGCGCATCTCTATAACGGCAGTTTAGCGACGGATATTGCGCTACTTCTGCGGCGAGTTGTACTACGTTGCGGAAAACGTCCCGAAGAGGTCTTACAAATTGCCACATCAGCAACCTTAGGTGGAACGGAGGATGACAGAATTACCTTTGCATCTGATCTCTTTTCCAAAAGCCGCCAGTCAACCATCGCCATTGAGGGAAAGACAGCTCGGCGCGAGCTTCCCTTATTGCATATTCGAGATGACCAGCTAGATCCGACCATGCTTGTCGAACTAGTAGAGTCGCTGCGTCTGCATCCTCTGCTGAACCAAGACGGGTTGGTGGAAGATTCAGAGATTTGTGAGTTGTTACGATTGAGCGCGCAGAAGGTGATTGGTGATTGTGAGCTGGATCCTCATGAGACCAAACCCGCGAGGGTTCTGGCTCAGCTGCTAAGACAAATGCCTGAGCTGAGAATCGTGGATGAACTGTTTTGGCAAAACCACATTTCACGTACTGTTCTCCCACTGGCATCGTTGGTAAAACCGCTATGGGGTTCTCAGAACTCTGAGACTATGCAGGCCACAATCGCTTTGCTTCAGTTGGGTGCGCAGGGTCGGGATCGATTCGAAGAGCTGCCCATTCTACCTCACAAGCTTCACCTTGCTGTGCGCTCTCCGGGCGAGATTTCGGTTTGCCTAAACCCGGCGTGCTCGACTAGAGGGCCTCGGATGCCGAATGGCGGCGGCTTAACGCTCGATGGCGGTCAAGAGTGCACGGATTGCGGAAGGCGCCTGCTGAGTCTCGCGCGTTGCACCCGATGCGGCGAAGACCTGGTTGCAGGCGTAATACCCCGGACGCAATTGCATCCAGTCGGCCAGTTGCGTTACGCACACGGCAGAGCCTCAAGCGCATTAGATAACGTCAATCTCAAGTTTTACAGCATTAGCACACAAGGCTCATTGTTCTTTGACGTTCAGTCCGGTGAGTTGGAGTTCGAGCCATCGACTTCGACAGTTGCTCTTCAGCCGGTAGAGAGCTGTCCGAATTGCCAGGCGTCTCAAGAGCATTTTCGAACAATGCAGATCTCAGATGGTTTAGTTCTCCCGGTTGTGGCAGAGACTCTGCTCGCAGCCCTTCCAGTTATGCCATTGCCTCAACGTGGCTGGCTTCCCGCTGGCGGACGTCGACTTCTAGCATTCAGTGACAGTCGTGCGCGCGCGGCTCGGCTTGGTCCAATGCTGACAAGATCTCATGAAGTACAGATGGGGCGTGCAGTGATCGAGCGAGTGCTCGCAAAAGCGGGGGGAGGCGGCGAACTGGTGCGTCTGCGGGAGCACCGAGTGCTGCAACTGAAAGAGCAACTCGACGATCCACAATGGACAGGACCAGCACGAGAGGAGTTGGAAGCTGAACTTCGCCGCGCACAGGATGAACTGGCGGCGGCTGGCCAAGGCCTCACAGTCACCTCACTCGAAGAGCGAATTGCGCGTGAGCCGGTGCTGCGCGAATTCTATGCCAGGTCGAATTCGGGTAAGCAAACCGCTTCCCGTTGGAGGGAAAGGGGACAGGCTTTATGGGATCAGAATGGCAGCTACGCTGCAAAAGAGGTGCCTTGTATCGTCTCTCGAGAGCTTGCAGTTCCTTCTTGGGATCGACTTACGATGGAATCATGCGGACTGGCGGAGGTTGTGTATCCCGGAACAGAAAACCTTCGGGCGCCAGGAGCCATCGCCTTCAACGGGTCGAGTGCAGAAGGGTTGGCGAATGTATGGCCTCAACTAGTTGCTGCTCTGATGGACATTGTGCGAAAAGATCGTGCAATAACCCTCGGATCTTATGAACGTGATCGCTACCAGTATGCGACGCCTCTAGGCAAATGGATGGCGTTACGCTCACGCGCCAACACGTCTTTGATCCCGTTCGCCGGAATGGTTCCTGATAGTCCTTCCAGACGACCCCAACTCGTACGCAGACTGCTGGAACGTTTGGGATTGAATGGCGACCAAGAGCAACTTACGGAACGTATCCTCGAGGCTGTTTTCCATCAAATCATTAGCAACGCAAGTGGCGTTTTTGCCAGTTGGGTGGAGACGGGAGACCGCGACACCGGATTCGGCGCACAACGTGCGTTTCGCTTGAAGCTTGCTGGATTGCGGGTCCGGCGACCCTTGCAGCTATTTCGCTGCAAGATCACGGGAGAGCTATGGCCGCGATCTCTTGCGGGCCTTTCAACTGTTCCGGGAGATGGCGAATGTGCTTTGGATCCGATCGCACATTCTGACGCTGATCGTGACTCTCGTTTTGCCAGAACTCGCGATGAGATACGTAATTCAGCGGTCTTTCGGATTGGTAGCTGGTCGGATGAGCATTCTGCGCAGCTTTCACCGGAAGAGAACCGTCGTCTTCAACACTTGTTTGCGATCGGTGCCCGCAATGTATTGTCCGCCACAACTACGTGGAAGTTGGAATCGATATCGGTGGGTTGTCAGCTGTCTTGCTTGGCAATGTTCCACCATCTCGCGCGAACTACCAACAGCGGGGTGGCCGGGCGGGCCGGCGGGCCGACGGATCCTCGCTGGTATGCACATATGCACAGCAGCGGCCTTATGACTTGGCCGTCTTTAGCAACTTTAGAGATTTCTATACCAAGCCACTTCGGCGGCCCGTAGTGCGACTTGAACGCGATCGCTTCGGTCGCAAACACGCGCACGCACTTCTGATTGGGGAGTTCTTTCGTCGAATTTATCCCGCGGGGAAGGCTACCGGTACTATGACCGCATATAACCGGATGGGCTGGCTGTGTAACGAGCCGCGCGTTCCGAGGCAAGTACCGGATCAAGCGCGCATCGACTCACTTGAAAACTCGCAGCAAGGGTCGCTAAACGAGGATCATGCCTGGTTCGTCTCAGGAGACTCACCATTTGAGCAACTTGATCACTTCCTGCAGTACCTTCTCTCTGCTCAAGACACATGCAATTTAAAATTGGCGAGCCTGCTTGAGCGGACTTGTTTGGAAGGGCAATCCAGAAGTGTGATCGAGGATGCGAGATTAACATTTTCAGAAGCCTGCTCTTCGTGGAAGAGGGACTACGTTCTTACGAAGGCGTGGCTCTCAGCAATTGGGTCCGGTGCTCGAAACTCGGTGTTGAACGCCATTCACTATCAAGCTCGATCGCTCTGGCAAACCGAGACAATTTCGGCGCTAGCTGAGAAGCGTTTTCTTCCTCGATATGGTTTTCCGATAGATGTACAAGCACTCACGGTTCAGACCGATGGCACTGACGAGCCGGTGCGATTTCAGCGAAGCTCCACATTGGCCTTAAGCGAATACGTTCCGGGGTCAGTGTTGCTGGGCGGGGCAGAAGCTACGCATCGCATGGTGTGCTCAGCTTCTGGTCACAGACTGGGGATAGGAGCTTTGGGCTTCGAAAGTACTTGTACAGTTGCTGAAGCGGCCATCAGTGGACGGAGCTGCAGCCTCTTGTTGAAGAGATCTGCCCGCGATGCTCTGCTCATGTATCACGCTCCAAGGTCGATCTCATGCTGCCGCGATTCGGCTACTCAACTGCTGTTTGGGATAAGCCGACCTGGGAAACTGAACAAGAGCGAGTTGGCGAGACACAGGTATTGGCATCAACGACGCTTTCCGCTTCTCTTTCACGCGAATCGGCAGACTTCGCGGGCATCCGCGGCCTCCTCGTGAGAAGCTGTTTGACAACGTTGATCTCCGGCGATCAATTCAGGCGAGCACCAACACGGTTTTGCACTTTGTACCCGTTGTGGCTTTGCAAAAACAGCATGCGAAGCGATGGCGACGCAGTTACCAGCTCTCGACGGTGCACCGTTTCGAGAGCACCTCCCAATCATTGGCCGTGCAAGCAACAATCGTCCGTGTTGGGATCCAGGAGAAGAGTCAGTGATTCGCCATATTCATTTTGCTGCTGAACACAACACGGATTTGCTCGAACTGGATCTCGAGAAGGCGGCTATGCTGCGCACTCAAAGGATGGCCGTGACTTTTGCACATGCTATTGATATAGCTGCCGCAGAACTCCTCCAAATCGATGTTCGCGAGATCAAGTTGTCGGCCCACGAGCTTCGGGAGGGGAGTTCATGGCGATTCCAGCTCTACGACAGCGACGCAGGTGGATCAGGGCACGTCTCCGAGTTGGTGGAAAGGGGTTCCGAGATTCTTCCGGCGATGATCAGCGTACTAACACGTGATCGGTCCCACGACGCTTCGTGCGGTGATGCCTGTCTGCGTTGTCTGCTTACACAAGAAAGCCAGGATGCCTACGCAACGGGATTGCTTGACCGTCAGCGATTACGTAAGTTGCTCGCTGGGTCGGAAATGCCTTAAAGATGAAGAGACCAAGTCACTCTCCTCCGGACCCCAAAAATGCGGGTATGGGCATCGTTGATATCCAGGTATCGTGTCAAGTAGGAGCAGTTTGGTCTGTGCAAATCTTCGCCATTTGTTCGCCTATACTGTTCCCGTGTGGCAACTGCCCCAATCACGGATTTGTGACTTCACCGTGCAATGCAAGGGGTGTGGAGAAAACATTCCGGCACCCGTCATGACGATGCCGGACAGCTGGATCGTAGCCGAGTGTCCACTTTGCGGGCAGCGTCGGTCTTATCTTCCGCCGGAGGTTTTTAGAGGTCGACTGTCACACTTGCTGCTCATGCG
>CAVRID010000029.1:0-69453 GCA_963721155.1 uncultured Acidobacteriaceae bacterium
TGGTGGGCGCTACAGGATTCGAACCTGTGACTTCCACCGTGTGAAGATGGCACTCTACCGCTGAGTTAAGCGCCCATGCCTTTGAAGTCTGTCACTTGCGGTAACATCCAAAAAGCCACCGTACCAAAGCGTACCAAATTCCCCGCGATTTATGAAACTGCCTACAGCTTCGGCCGCACCGTCAACTCCGTGTAGATCGAGTTCAGCGTCTGTTTCACTCCTTCCTCGATCTGCTGCATATAGACGTTGACGGTGGTGTCGGCTTTGCTGTGTCCAAGGATGCCCTGCACGTCCTTGACGCTTCCCTTGGTTTGGGCTAGTGTCGCAACCGTGCGGCGCGGCACCTGGAAGTTCAGCTTGCTGAGCCCCAGTTCCGCGGCCAGCTTCTTCAGCACACGAGCGCGATGGTTGTCCGTGCGGATAAAGCCGTTCTTCTTCGCCCCATTGCGCCTGCGCGAATTGGGGAAGATATAGGCATCGGGCGAAGCCCCGGCGCATTCCTGCTTCCACAGCCACAAGTCGTTGGCCAACCCTTCTGGAACGTGCACCGTTCGCAGCGACTTGTCGGTTTTGCCCCAGTTGCGCAGCTTTCCTCTGAAGGCAGTCTGGGTGACGGTTAGCGTCCCCTTGTCCATGTCGAAGCCGCTCCAGAGGAGCGCGAACAACTCGCTCGGCCGGAACGTCTCGGTCATGTCGAGGGTCAGCAGGATACGATCCCTGAGTGGCACCGAGGCTAGTACAAGTCGCAATTGGTCCCAGGTCAGGGTTGTCTTGTCTACCGGCCGCAATTGGGTCGGCAGGATCAGCGTGCGCGCAGGGTTCTTCATCAGGAAATCCTGGTCGATCGCCTCCTCGAAGATCGCCTTCATGTAGAACCGCGCGGGCATGACCCGTCCCGCGGAAAGTATGCGGGCAAGGTCGTTGAGATGCGTCTGGAGCATAAACTTGTCGATCTGCTCCATAGCCACGTCACCGAACTTCGCCAGAATGTCTAGCTCGATGGCCGACTTGCGAGTGCGAGCCGTCTCTTCCTTCCAGGTGCTGCCCTCGCGCGGCGGGAAGAAGCGGTTGCGGGTGAACCAGCCGAGAGTGGCGATGCGTTCGTCCGCCCGCGGCTGAGTTGTACCCCCGGTCTTCTGCGCGATAGACACGTCCAGCGAGTCCTGTGCCTGGTGCTTGGTCATTTTCGACTTCGGACCCAGCACACCGACGCGCTGCTTCTTCCACTTCGACTCTCCAGTGTTCGGGTCGAGCACTTTGACATTCATGTACCCGACCCAGGAATGGTGTTCGAGGCGAACTGTGCCTCGTTGATGCGATTTCGCCATAGCTTCCTCTCGTCGGAATCCGTGGCGGGGTGTGTGCATTATATTCTCCGAGAGTTGCGACTGCTAAGGCGGTCCATTTCCTCGATGAACTTTTCAATCTGACTGGCGCGGTAGCGCAGCAGGCCCGCTCTGCCAGGGCCTCCGCCCAGACGGATCGCCGGCAGCCTCGGTTCTTTGCGCGATGAGTGATCCCGAACCCAATCGGGTGATACGTTTAAGCGGTGCGCCACCTGTTCAGGTGTCCACAAGGGATCAAACGCGAGCTCTTCGCCAGATCCAGTCGATGAGCCGTCGCCCTTATCCACCGGCAGAAGAATGCCGCGCTTCTGACAGGCGTCGCCCGAGCAACCGATCCGCAGCTGTCGGTTATCACTCATCCGCCGTTCTTCTCCCTTCAGCGATGTCGTCAGATGTGCTGTAGCGGCCATGGTCGTCATTCACTTCGACTTCGACTCCTGCCTGCTCCAAGCGTTCGATCAATTCCCGCTGCGGCCAATTCCCGGCGAGGAAGTCTATGAATTTCGCATCCGGCTATTTCGCTGAAATGCAACTTCTCCACGCGGGGTGGTAAGCTACGGGGAACGATTCATGGAACTGCTCCTTAACCTGATTTGGATAGCGCTGGCTCTGGTGGCCTTGTTTGTGTTCTTGCGAGGCCGCCGCGTGTCCAGCCAGATTTCTCGGGTTCCCTATCGCAGGTCGCTATTGGCGCTCGCTTGCGGGGTGCTACTGCTTTTCCCTGTCGTTTCGGCAAGCGACGATCTGCACCCCGCGCAGGCCGTAATCGAGGATGCCTCAAAGAGAGTGCAACTCGGGGTTGCCCCTTTTCACCTCCTGCGCGCGAGTCCTCCACTATTCATGTTGGCGGCGACTCTGGCCCTCTGCCTGATGTGCTCTCTGGTTGTCTTGCATCTGCTGTATCCTCTTGCTTTAAGAGCTCGCCTGCTTGATGGGGCGATTGTCCCATCCCCCGGGCGCGCTCCTCCCTACTGCTGGAACTGATTCGACGCAAGTGTCTGATCCAAAGACACAAAGCATTCTTTGCAAATTCCTTTTCGCAGTCTGGTGTTGACACGTAGCGGATAATCCCGCTTGCCCACACCAATTGTGCCGGGCCTCAGAAGAGGAGACATCCGAATGAAGAAGCGCATTATTCAGCGTGGTCGAGCGCTGGCCTATACCGGCGGGTTGTTCCCATTGCTGTTGGCTGTGGCGTTTTTCTCGGCCTGTTCGAAGACGAAGGCCGAACCGTCGGCTGGCGCCGTCGTCGAGACCAATACCGACCCCAATATCTTCACCATGCAGGATCCCGGGCAATTTCCGCTGACGACGGTGCAAGTCCGCAAAGTGAGCGACGAGATCCATGTCAATGGCGTGGTAGCGCCAGACGTGAACCGCTCGGTTCCTGTGGTATCGCTGAGCGGCGGCCGAGTAGTCGAGATCAAGGCCAAACTTGGCGACTACGTGCAGAAGGGCCAGGTTCTGTTGCTCATCAACAGTCCCGATCTGTCAACCGCGCTTTCCGACTACCAGAAGTTCAAAGCCGACGAGCAACTTGCCGACAAGCAATTGGCGCGTGCCAAATTGCTCTACGACAAAGGCGCCATCGCGCTCGCCGATCTGGAAAATGCAGAGGACGCCCACGCCAAGGCTACTGCCGACCTCAACGCTGCGGTCCAGCACATTCATGTCCTCGGCGGGGACGTGGGCAATCCTTCTCCGTTGCTGCCGCTGCGCGCGCCGATTTCGGGCACTATCGTCGATCAGCAGATTACCGGAGGAACGGGAGTGCGCTCGCTGGATAACCAGCAGGCGTTGTTCACGATTGCGGACCTGTCTGTGGTGTGGGTGCTCTGCGACGTGTACCAAGACGTGCTGCCACGCGTGCATGTGGGTGACATCGCCGAAATCAATCTAAACGGTTATGCAGAAAACTTTCCCGGCAAGGTAGTCAACATTAGTCAAGTGCTTGATCCCAATACACGAGCCGCCAAGGTTCGAATCGAGTTGCCCAATCCATACGGCATCATGCGCGCAGGAATGTTTGTGACGGCAACGTTTCGCGCCAGCCAACCCGTCGAGCGTGTTGTGGTGCCGGCATCGGCGGTCGTACATTTGCACGACAAAGATTGGGTCTTCCTGCCGACGGGCCAAAACCAGTTCCGGCGGGTCGCTGTACAACTTGGACCCCAGGAAAAAGATGGATCTCAGCAGGTGATCAGTGGGTTGAAAGCTGGCGACCAAGTCGTGACCAATGCGTTGCAGTTCTCCAGCGCGGCGGAGGAATAACACAGCATGATTCGGTTCCTGGTCGATTTTGCCCTCCGCAACCGCATGCTCGTGCTGGCCATGGGCGTCCTGCTGCTGGTGTGGGGAATCATCTCCTTCCATAATCTGCCCATCGAAGCGTATCCCGACGTCGCCGACAAGTACGTGTGGGTCATCACCCAGTGGCCAGGGCGCGCGGCGGAAGAAGTGGAGCAGCAGGTCACGATTCCGATCGAGACGCAGTTGAACGGTGTCGGGCACCTTACTCATCTGCGCTCGACCTCATTGGCCGGGCTTTCGTTCATTACCATCCTGTTCGACGATGAGTCCGACAACCTGCAGAATCGCCAGCAGGTGTTGGAGAAGCTTACGCTGGTGAATTTGCCGCCCGGGCTGAACCCGCAGATCGGTCCGGACTTTAGTCCTGCCGGCCAAATCTACTTCTATACCCTGCAAAGTACGAATCCGCAGTACGACATTATGGACCTGAAGGCATTGCAGGACTGGGTCGTCTTCAAGCACCTGATGTCGGTGCCTAACGTTGCGTCCGTGTCCATTTTCGGCGGCGAGACGCGCGAGTATCAGGTGCAAGTCGATCCTGACAAGCTGGTCTCGTACGGTTTATCGATGGCGCAGGTGGAGCAAGCACTAACGGCTAACAATCTGAACGGCGGCGGCAGCTTCATCGAGAAAGGGCAGCAGGCCTACAACGTCCGCGCGATCGGCTTGATGCAAAACACGGATGACATAGGGGCCACAGTACTGAAGGTGCAGAACGGAACTCCGGTACATGTGCGCGATGTCGCTGTCGTGACCCAAGGACCGAAAATTCGCCTGGGCAAACTGGGGAAAGCGATTCGCCACGCCGATGGCACGGTCATCGACAACGATGACGTAGTTGAAGGTATCGTGCAGATGCGCAAGGGCGCCGAGGCCGAAGCGGTACTGCGCGACATCGACATCAAAGTTGACTTCCTCAACAAGCACGTGTTGCCGCCGGGCGTGAAGATTGTTCCCCACATTGACCGTGACGATTTGGTCCACCTGACCACCCACACCGTACTACACAATCTGACAGAAGGCATTCTGCTGGTAGTTGTGGTTTTGTTCTTTTTCCTGGGGAATGTTCGCTCGGCGCTGATCGTCGCCATCACCATTCCATTCTCACTGTTCTTCGCCGCCATTCTGCTCGACCTGCGCCATATTCCCGCCAACTTACTCTCCCTGGGCGCGCTCGACTTCGGCATGATTGTCGAGGGCGCCGCGGTGATGGTCGAGAACATTCAGCGACGCCTGGAGAACCGCACACAATCCAGCATGACGATCGATGAAAGCATTCGATCGGCGGCGCACGAAGTTCAGCGGCCAGTCTTCTATGCCATCGCGATCATCATTATTACGTACCTCCCGATCTTCACGTTGCAGCGGGTTGAAGGCCGGCTGTTCAGGCCGATGGCGTGGACCGTGGCATTTGCCTTGCTGGGCGCACTGGTCTTTTCAATTCTGCTGGCGCCGGTGCTTTCCAGCCTGGTTTTCCGCAAGGGCGTGAAAGCCTGGGAGAATCCAGTCGTGGCATGGATCACCGCACGCTACGAGCAGACGCTGACATGGATCCTCGCCCGGCGAAAGGTTGCCCTCGGTACCGCGCTCTTAGTTTTCGCGCTGACCGCGTATCTCAGCTTCGGAGGAGTCATTGGCTCGGAGTTTCTGCCGCATCTCGATGAAGGCTCCATCTGGGCGCGCGGAACCTTGTCTCCCAGCACCGGACCCACCGAAGGGCAGCGCATCATGGACCAGGCGCGCCTGATCTTCGCTAGTTTTCCCGAGGTGACGCAGGTGGTTTCGCAGGTGGGTCGCTCCGACGATGGAACCGATGCGACCGGTTTCTTCAACACAGAATACTTCGTTGACCTGAAGCCGCGCGACCAATGGCGCTCGCAATTCCACGGCAGGAAAGAGTTGCTGATTGACGCCATGGACAAGGAGGTCTCGAAGATACCGGGCGTGGAATGGGGCTTCTCGCAACCCATCGCCGACAATATGGAAGAAGCGGTTAGTGGCGTGAAGGGGGAGCTGGCGGTAAAGATCTTTGGCTCCGATCTGCACGACCTGGAACAGAAGGGCGAAGAAATCATGGCCGCGATGAAGGGCGTGCGCGGCGTTGCCGACCTTGGTCTTTTCCGAGTGCTCGGCCAGCCCAACGTCGATATCAAAATCGATCGTGCCAAGGCTGATCGCTACGGTATTAACGTGGCAGATGTTCAGGATGCGATCCAGACCGCGGTCGGAGGAAACCCGGTAAGCCAGATCCTGATTGGCGAACAGCGCTTCGATCTGGTGCCCCGCTACCAGGAGCAGTTCCGCAAGAGTGTCGACGACATTGCGAACATTCGCTTGCTTGCTCCTACCGGCGAACGTGTCTCGCTGGGCGAGTTGTGCGACATCACCGTGGACAATGGCGCATCCATGATCTATCGCGAGGGCAACCAGCGCTACATCGCCATCAAGTACAGCGTGCGCGGCCGCGACCTCGGCAGTACCGTCGAAGAGGCCATGAACAAGGTGAACCGAGAGGTCAAGCTGCCACAGGGTTACACGCTGGACTGGGCCGGCGAATACGAAAGCCAAAAGCGTGCTAATCACAGACTGGCAATCGTCGTACCCCTCACCATTCTGGTGATCATGCTCGTGCTGTATTCCATGTTCCGGTCTTTCAAGTGGGGCTTTTTGGTGCTGTTGAACCTGGGCCTCGCGCCCATCGGTGGCCTTCTCGCGCTGCTGATTACCGGCACGCACTTCAGTGTTTCCACCGGGGTCGGATTGCTGGCGTTATTCGGCGTTTCGGTGCAAACGGGAGTGATCATGATCGAATACATCAACCAACTGCGGGCGCGCGGTCACAACCTGCAGGAAGCTGTAGTGCTTGGCGCTACGCGCCGTCTGCGGCCCATCATGATGACCATGCTAGTGGCGTCGTTAGGACTTGTCCCTGCGGCACTGTCTCACGGTATCGGGTCCGATGCGCAGCGTCCGTTCGCCATCGTGATCGTGGGCGGCTTGTTGGCTGAGCTGGCGCTGAGTCTGGTCCTGCTGCCCGCCTTCTACGCCTGGATGGCGGGACCGAAGGACGTGCTGCCAGACGAGGCAGAGGAGGCCACCGAATGAGGGACTTCTTCTCGTGCTGGCGGGATCGCCTTGCGATGGCGTTGGCAGGCATGCTGGTGTTGCCGGCTGCGCTGTGGGGACAGGTGTCGAGTCCACTGCAAACGCCGCAGACGCCGAGCGCCACACAAGTGCCCGCCGTTCCGCAATTGCCGACAGAGGTACCGCGTGCTCCCGTAATGCTGATCACCATCGAGCAGGCGATCGACCTGGCGAAGAAGAACAATCCCACGCTGCAAGCCAATCGCACGCTGATCTCGCAGAACAAGGAACAGGAGGTCACGGCTAATCTGCGGCCCAATCCGCTGTTGTCTTGGGACGCGCAATATCTTCCGCTGTTTAGTCCCGACCTGTGGTCAACCAACTACATCGACAATACGGCGCAATTCGATTTAGGCGTGGGCTACCTGTTTGAACGTGGCAGAAAGCGCCAACATCGTCTGCAAGCCGCCCAGGACATAACCTCTGTAACCGAGGCACAGGTGGCCGATGCAGAACGTACTACCGTCGAGAATGCCGCCCAGCAATTCATCGCCGCTCTGCTGGCCAAGGCAAATCTGGAGTTTGCCACGCAACTGCTCGAAAGCTACCAGCACACCCTGAACATCAGCCAGGAGCAGTACAAAGCGGGAGGACTCAGTAAGGTAGATCTCTTCAGAATTCAACTGCAGACGCTGCAATTCCAGAGCGATGTGAGCGCTGCCAGAATTGCCAAGGCGCAAGCGCTAGGCTCATTGCGGCAGGCAATGGGATTCGACTCTGTTCCTCGGGAATACGACGTCGCCGGCGAACTCACTTATCAGCCCGTGTCCCTGCGCGTAGAAGATTTAGAGGCGCGCGCCCTCGCCTTGCGTCCCGATCTCCAGGCCGCGCAGCGCAGCGTCAGCTCCGCCACCAGCCAGATCGGCCTGGCCAAAGCCAACGCGAAACAAGACCTCAACGCTACATTTAACTACGGCCATGTGAACGCGTCCAATGTCGGCGCTTTTTACTTCAACATTCCTCTGCCGATTTTCAACCGCAATCAGGGCGAAGTGGCCAGGACTTATTTTGCGCTGACCCAATCACAGCTTCTGGAGAGGGCCGCCGAACAGCAGGTCATGACCGACGTGAGAAACGCTTATGAGTCGCTGGGCAATAGTGCAGATGTAGTCGAGTTATACAACAAAGGCTACCTGCAACAGGCGCAACAATCGCTTGAGATCACGCGGTTCTCGTACCAGCAGGGTGCGGCCTCACTGCTGGACTTTCTGGATGCCGAACGCAGCTATCGTGCTACCGAACTGAGCTACCGCCAAGCCCTCGCGACTTATATGAGTGCTTTGGAGCAGCTGCGGCAGGCGGTGGGCACTCGTGAGTTGCCGTAGCACAGGGGCCCCTGGCGGACTCCTCGAGGGTGTTCCAAGTGACCGATTGCCGCAGCACGGCAAAAGGAGTTGAAATGAAGCGTGAAATCCAGTTTGGAATGGTTTTGTTACGGCAATTGCTTGCTACCTTGCTACCACTGCGGCCTGCCCTCTGGTTCTTGCGAAAGCTAAGACGGAGCCAGACACAAAACCGAGACTTGCGCTCGGAGTGCTGATTGATACCAGCCCCCATCAGAAAAAAGTGATTGAGTTCGAACGTGAAGTTGTAAGTTCAATCGCCAAACGCTTTGACGGCCTGGTAACGGAGAGTTTTGTCATTAGCTATGGCAGCACAGTCAATTTGTTGCAAGACTGGTCTCCACTCGAAACTGGTCTCGAAAAAGCGTCTATGCAGATCGATTCGGAGGTCGAGGATGG
Source organism: uncultured Acidobacteriaceae bacterium (assembly GCA_963721155.1). Taxonomy (GTDB): domain Bacteria; phylum Acidobacteriota; class Terriglobia; order Terriglobales; family Acidobacteriaceae; genus Bog-257. The sequence goes on from CAVRID010000029.1 coordinate 8,543, forward strand.
CAAGCAACGGACGAACTCTACTCAATGACGCGCTCAAAAGTGCTCTGCTCGAAACTTGGAGGGAGAAATGGTTCCGATTCAAAAGCTCTGATTATCATCGGGGAAGGCAATGATTTGGGTAGTACGACGAAATATTCTCAAATTAAGAAACTGGCACACTCCGGTCATGTTCAGTGCTTTGCGTTGCTGGTCGCAAGCCATGACCTCGCAGAGGGCCGAGTCAGACATTTTGGGTTTGACCTCTATGATCTGGCGGATGCTACCAACGGACATGGATACGATGTCTATACCAGTCGTAAGCATTTGGACAAGTCACTAAAGGACATCTTAAAGAGGATTCAGAAGTTCGCAAGCCGCTATCCGCCCCATGACAATCATAGGGTGCACAACAAATCAGTTGACTTTGAGACTGCTGACTCATAAGTGACACCGGTCTAGCCAGAGTCACTGAAGATCGGTTCGATCGGACAAAAGAACTCCGTTGCGAGCGTAGCTGTGGCGGGGAACCTCAACGAAGGCTATGGTGAGCTTCTCCGGCTTGACATTAAGTTCTTCGCCTAACGCTTCTGTGACGCGTTTAACCGCGCGGCGTTTTTGCTCAAGAGTGCGTCCTGCCAGCATCGTGATCTGCACATGCGCCATGCAATGTCTCCCCCCAGATTCCGAGCGCGTTTTAGACTAGACCGCGGAGTCCGGCCGAAACCGTCACCCCGAATTTCCTTCTTGATTCAGAAAACGGAGACATTCTACGCCCAAATCGCCGCCCGACATTGCCGACCGTTCTGCCCGCCGTTTGAGGGAGAGAGTCGACAGCCTATGACGCAGGCAATCGTTTGACTGGAGCGGGACCGGTTTCGCATTTGTCCTTCATTCGGGTTATTTCCGGCGGTCACGTCGCAGATGTCGCCCCAAGAAAGCTTCCCAGCTTCGCTGTCGCCCGCACCCCGTCATTGTCTTGCCAGCGGCCCGCACCGACCGAGCGTACCAAAAGCGTACCAAATACCGGCAAATATACCGGTATTTCCCGTTACTAACGCTATCTAACCTCTTTAGAGTTAACAGCCGGTGGGTGGATGGCGACCGTGTGAGGATGGCACTCTACCGCTGAGTTAAGCGCCCATGCTTGCGGTCTCTCGATTGTAGCAAACCAAGCCGATGCGCCAGCTCCAGCGCGGCTCTAGCTATCGCCTAGGCTCAACCTCCGAGATCAAAACACACTCGCACCTTACCGCACCTTGCCAAAAAGCCTTGCAGCACGACGCTCGAATATGTTCATCTAAGTGGCTTATGGCGCTCGAGGAATACAAGCGTAAACGAGACTTCAAGCAGACACCCGAACCTCCTGCGAAGGTGGAACGTGGCGAACGCCGCCGCTTCGTCGTGCAGAAGCATCGCGCCACGCGTTTGCACTATGACTTTCGGCTTGAGATGGAGGGGGTGCTGAAATCGTGGGCCGTCCCCAAGGGGCCGTCGCTCGATCCTGCCGACAAGCGCCTCGCCATGCAGGTCGAGGATCACCCCGTTTCGTACTTCGATTTCGAGGGCATCATTCCGGCCGGCAATTACGGAGGGGGTACCGTCATGGTGTGGGACATGGGTACCTGGGAGCCCCAGGGCGATGCCGCCGAAATGCTGCGTAAGGGAGACCTGAAGTTTCGCCTCAATGGCAAGAAGCTGAAAGGCGACTTCGCGCTGGTGCACATGAAGTCGCGACGGCCAGGAAGTAAGGGGACTGAGTGGCTGCTGATCAAGCACCGCGATGCCTACGTGCAGGAAGGCTATGACATCGACAAGTACGACCGCTCGGTCCTGACCAAGCGAACGATGGATCAAATTGCAGGCGATCATGGTTCGGCGGAGTGGAAGAGCAGTCGCAAGGTGTCGGTCGGTGGCGCTTCGAAGAAGAATGACTGGCTGGCGGAATCGATTGCGAAAGCCGACGCCATAAAAGCGAAAGCGCAAAAGAAGTCGGCAGCTTCGAAATCGCCTCCGGCTGCGGCGAAATCAGTAGTGAAACGCATAGCGAAGAATTCCACGCAAGCAAAGCAAGCTTCGCGGCTCCCATCAAAGCGCGAGCGCACAGCTGCCGCTAGCGGATTAAAAAAAAAATCTCGAATGGCAGTAAAACCCTAACCCTCGACCCGGTGCGCATTGGTAGCAACGGGCCGATGCCTCGCGCTATCCACCCCATGCTTGCGACCCTCGTCGATAAGCCGTTCGACAGCGAGGAATGGCTCTTCGAGGTGAAGTGGGATGGCTATCGTGCTATTGCCTTCCTGGAAAGCGGTTCGGTGCGCCTGGTGTCGCGCAACCAAAACGATTTGACCGCCGCGTATCCCGAACTTGGCTCGATTCCAGATTCCGTTAAGGCGCGAACGGCAATTCTGGACGGTGAGATAGTCGCGCTGGATGAAGAAGGCCGGCCTTCCTTCAGCCTGATGCAGCAGCGGACCGGAGTTGGCGAAGGCGGCCATCGCATTCGACGCACTCGCGACGACATTCCCGTGATGTATTACGTCTTCGATTTGCTCTATCTTGATGGCTACAACCTGATGCAAACCGCGCTGGAACAGCGCAAGCAGCTACTGGCGTCTGTCCTGGCAACTGGCGATCTCGTCCGTTTTTCCGACCATTACGTCGGGAACGGCAAAGCGCTATTTGAAGCGGCGGCCGAGCGCCATCTGGAAGGCATTGTCGCGAAACTCCGCAGCAGTCAATATGTGCAAAAGCGCAGCCGCGATTGGCTGAAGATCAAAATCGTCAAACGGCAGGAGTGCGTGATTGGGGGTTACACCGATCCGCGTGGCTCACGCGAAAACTTTGGTTCCGTCGTGCTCGGCCTTTACGACGATCAGGGCCGGCTGATTCCGGTTGGGCAGGCTGGCAGCGGCTTTACCGAAGACTCGCACGCGGCCATGTGGAAGCGGCTGCACGCGGTGGAAACCAAGCAAAACCCATTCTTCGGCAAAGTCGAAAGCACCAGGCGGGTCCATTTTGTGAAGCCCGAACTGGTTGCTGAAATCAAGTTCACCGAGTGGACGCATGAGGGGCAAAGTGGTGGAATCAAAATGCGCGCTCCGGTATTTCAAGGACTGCGCTTCGACAAGAAGCCCGAGGAGTGCAGGTTTGAGCGGCCCGCCAGCGCGTCCGCCGAGGTGAAGAAGGCAGAGGCAGGCAATGCAGGATAGTTCAGCGCAACTGGAAAGAACAGCTTGTCACCGCAGATCCGACCGGGAATGGACTTCCGCTCGAGACATATACCGCCCATCTGTCTTCAAGAAGGGCTTCCGTGCAAGGGATTGCTGCATGGATCGTTCATAGCTGCGCCCCACGAGGGCCAGCTTTCTTAGATCCAAAATAATCTTCTTCAGACTAAATTTCATGATGCGTTATAACCTGCCCTACTTAATGTCTTTCATCGGCAGCACGGAACCGTACTCATGCCCGCTGGCGTCCACAGCGCGCGCAATTACGGCACTAAAAGCATCGCGGACCTCGGGATATTTTGCGACGATCGCTTTACTGACGGCCATATTGTCCTGAAAGGCTACGCCGGAATCTGACGCTTGCGGATTTCCATAACGAATGCGCAGGTCCAGATTGTCTTCCACCGGCACGGCCACCATCTCGGTTACCTTGAATGTCTTCCCATTGGCAGCAAGATTTAGCGGCGAAGCGTCGCTTGGCATATCGCTCGGCCGCGCGCCCTGCATCTCTTCGGCAATCTTGTCGAGTTGGGGCGTACTCATGAAGTTCACCGGCGCCATCAAGTCCCACGCTGTCAGATAGTAGAACCAGGCATTGTGCAACTGCCCCTTAGACTTGTACTCGCGTGCCTTGGTCAGATACCACTGCCCATCATGGCCGCCGATTGAGTCCAATCGCGGATAATAGCCTGCCAGCTTCCATGCGCCATTCACATTCTGCAGGATCAGGGAAAGCGTGATTGGGTCTTTGCCGGCGACCTTCTGCATCACCAGCGCGTAACGTCCGGCCGGTAGGTTAGAGATCGAGAAAACCAGGCGATCGGGGGAATTGTAGATGCCGCAATAGAAATCGGCTCTCGGAACGGTTCCTTTGGCTTGAGAAGCATCCAGTACGTACGTTCCGCTGACCGTTGCCGGACCTTGCGCGAAATATGGTTTGTTGGTGACCACGGCCTGCTCGATACTGCCAAAATCTCCCGCAATTGCCGGAATGGCATTGGCCTTGAGTCCCGCCACATCTCCATGCGCTGACATATCGAGAAATTGGCGCGCGGTTGCTTCGACTGCGTTCTTGGTCGGAACGTCCAAATCGGCGCCACTGCTGCAAGTCTGAGCGGTCACAGCTGGCACAGTCATCATCACCGCCAGCAATAGCAAGACGGTTCGAACGAAGAAATAGTCGTTCAAGCGACAAGCGAACGATATTCGGATCATGTTCGTAGCCTTAACGCCATCGGAATGCCTTTGTGGTCTGCAGAAGTTATGTGGATGACTGGTTGCCCTCTAAAATCCTTAAGATGCTATTGTTTCCTGGTCAGATGTTCAGCCGCGCTCGTTCATGATTCCGCGGCGAATCAGCAACCGACGCTCCACGGCCGGGTTTAGAATGAGTTAGGCGGCGGGCATCAAAATAACGATGAATCCGCTCGAACGTCCAATCATTATGGTACGCCTCCGCTACAATTTGGGATCGACTTTGTTGTTGGCGTGCGGACTGTGTCTCGCGCTCGCTGAATCGCCGGCACAGACACCCGCTCCGGTTAACACGACTCCGGCAGCCAGCGCGCATCCGCAACCGAGCCGTCATCGCGCCAAGAAAGCCGCACCGGTTGCAGAGGTGCCTGCTCCTGCGCCGGTACCGTTGACCCCTGAGCAAATGGCTCCGACCCCGCCGCACGTCACCTATCAGAATGGGCTGCTTACTATCGATGCCAAGAACTCGACGCTGTCGCAAGTGTTGCGTTCAGTTCAGGCTCAGACGGGGGCGTCCATCGAGATGCCGTCCAGCGCTTCGAACGATCGGGTCAGCATGCAGTTAGGTCCGGGACAGCCACGCGATGTCGTGAATACGCTGTTGAACGGATCCAAATTCAACTACATTATTTTGGGGATGACTGGCGACCCAGGGCGCGTACAGAAAGTAATTTTGACGACTCGGCAGAACGCGCCGGCAGCGGTTAATACCGCACAAAATAACGGTCTGGGGCCACAAGCTGAAGAGCCGCAAGACGAAGATATGCCGCCACCGGAACCGGAGGCCGAGAACCCCCCGGAAAATCAGCCAGTCGCACCCATGCCAGGGCGATTTCGGCCGGGGCAAGTTCCTGTGCGTTCACCCGATACCAATGAACCCCCTCAACAAAATGGAGATCAGTTGAACGGTGGCAAGACCCCGGAGCAGTTGCTGCAGGAACTGCAAAATATGCAGGAACAACAACAGCGATATCAGCAGCAGTTGAATCCTGCCAACGTCGAGGGACAGCCGCCGCAACCACAGTAGCCATACCGGCAATTAACTCAAACAGTGGAGCAGTTCAGCGAGGGGCGTCGGTTAGGCCTTTGCCTCTCGACCTTCCAGCCCCTCTCGCGTCCGCTTACCCGTGCGACAGCGCCCCCAACGCCGCGCGGAACATGGCATCGAAGTTCTCCCGCCCGGCCGATTGCACCGCCCGCTCGACGGCCTTCTCTGCGACCGCTCGCTGGTACCCTAGATTGGACAGCGCAGAGATCACGTCTTCCTCCACGGCAGAATGGGACACTGCGGGTTGTGCTTCGCCGAATCCTTCCAGCTTGTCCCGCAACTCCACGCACATGCGTTCGGCAGTCTTCTTGCCGATTCCAGGGATTCGCGTGAGCCGTGCGAAATCGTTGCCGCGAATCGCGCCGACCATGTCCGCCGCAGGCATGCCGCTGAGGATGGTAATCGCCAGCTTGGGACCGATGCCGCTTACGGTGATCAACTTCTCGAACAGCTGCTTCTCTTCCCGTCGCAGAAAGCCGAAGAGGGCCAGGGCGTCTTCGCGCACGTGCGTGTGAATGTGCAGCGCGACCTCACTGCCCTGCGCGGGCAGCTCGGAAAACGTAGGCACGGTGATGGTGACGTCGTAGCCGACCCCGGCGGTGTCGACGATGGCCTGGTTCGGATGCTTGGCGATGAGTCGTCCACGAAGGTGCGCGATCATGCAGGATGATTGTAAATTGATCGCGAACATCGGATGCTAATTGCCATGAAGAATCGTCTTCCAGCCACGGAGAAGTTTGCTCCACGGACCGAGCCGCATGCCAGCCGCTTCACGGCTGCGAAGTTGCGGGATGCTCGAATTCTTCCGCGTGAATTCTTCAATCGGGATCCAGTGACGGTAGGACGCGATTTGCTGGGCAAGTTGCTGATTCGCCGCGCAGGACGCGCGCTGCTCGCTGGCCGGGTCGTCGAAGACGAAGCCTACCTCGGAGTCGACGATCCGGCGGCGCACTCTTATTCCGGTCGAACTCCGCGCAACGCGGTGCTCTTCGGGCCGCCTGGACACGCGTACGTGTACTTCATTTACGGCAATCACTATTGCCTCAATGTTTCCTGCTTGCCAGACGGAGAGGCTGGGGGCGTGCTGCTACGTGCGATGGAGCCAGTGTACGGCCAGGACGCGATGTCTCAGGCTCGCGGCCTGGCGCTCCCTAATATGCCGCGACCCGCACAATTGCGGATGATCTCCAGTGGCCCGGGACGCATGGCGCAGGCACTCGGCGTTACCCGGCTCCGTGACAATGACAAAGACCTCACTGAGCCGTCGTCAGACCTTTGGTTTGCGGATGACGGCTATCGTCCCGAGCGCATCGCCGCCACACCACGTGTTGGAATTACAAAAGCAGTCGATCGTCCTTTGCGGTTTGTTATTGCCGGAAATCCGTTCGTCTCGGCGACGCGGTTGTGAGTCAGAGCTTTTTCCGCCTGCCGCACGCATCGGGTGAAACGCAACCGAAAGGGCAACTGGAACCTATCCATCTCATAAATACCGATGCGGTTTAAAGTCTGGGCCCCTGGGGCTAAAGCCCAGTTCTTAAAGCGCCATTTACGGCACGACTTCAAGCCGTGCCCCTTCAAAACCGATTTATGAGATAGTTCCTGGCTGCGCGAATCCGCTAGAACTTCTTCGCCGTTATACGATCCGTACCCATGTACGGCTGCAGAACTTCTGGGATCAGAACGCTGCCATCAGCCTGCTGATAGTTCTCCACGATGGCAACCCACGTACGCCCGATCGCAAGTCCGCTGCCATTGAGCGTGTGCACCAGCTCTGTCTTCTTGCCGCCTTCAGGACGAAAGCGAATGTTCGCACGTCGCGCCTGGTAATCCGCGAAGTTCGAGCACGAAGATATCTCGCGGAAGAGCCCTTGTCCCGGCAGCCACACTTCGATGTCATAGGTCTTCGCCGCCGAGAAGCCCATGTCGGCGGTGCAGAGTGCCATGGTGCGATAGTGCAGACCGAGTTTCTGTAGCACAGTTTCCGCGTTGCGGGTCAGCTTCTCATGCTCGTCCCCCGACTGTTCGGGTTCGGTGAACTTCACCAACTCAACCTTTTGAAACTGGTGCTGGCGAATGATGCCGCGCACATCTTTGCCATAGGAGCCAGCCTCGCTGCGGAAACATGGAGTGTACGCCGTAAGCGAAATCGGCAGGCGCGCGGCGTCGAGGGTTTCGTCGCGATAAAGGTTGGTCACGGGAACTTCGGCGGTGGGTATCAGGTAAAGGTTCTTGTCGCCATGTGGCACCTTGAACAGATCGGCCTCAAACTTCGGTAACTGCCCGGTGCCATACATCGATTCAGCATTGACTATGAATGGCGGCAGCACTTCGACATAGCCATGCTCGCGCGTATGCAGGTCGAGCATGAAGTTCATCAGCGCCCGCTCCAGCTTTGCGCCCATGTCCCAGTACACGGCAAAGCGCGCTCCCGTAAGCTTGGCCGCACGCTCCAGGTCGAGCACGCCTAATTCTTCGCCTAGCTCCCAGTGCGGTTTCGGCGTGAAATCAAATTGCGGAGGCGTTCCCCATCGACGCACCTCAACGTTGTCGGCTTCGCTTTTGCCGACGGGAACGCTTTCGTCCGGCAGGTTGGGAATTCCGGTTAAGATCTTGCGCAGTCTTGCGTCCGCTTCGTCGGCGACCTTCTCGGCTGCGGAGATCTTCTCGCGCAGCTCCTTCGTCTTGTTGATGAGAGCGGTTGCGTCCTGCTTGTTCTTCTTCAGTGTCGCGATTTCTTCCGAAGCCTTGTTACGCTGAGCTTTCAGCGTTTCAGCTTCGGTGATGGCGGCGCGACGTTCGAGATCGATGGCGTGAAAGTCGTTGAGGACGGCAGCCGGATTCATGCCGCGCTGGCGCAGCTTTTCTTCGACAAGAGGTAGATGATCGCGTACGAAGCCTAGATCGAGCATAAGAGATCAGGGTACTCGAATACACTACCGATCACCAAGAGCGGAGATTTCACCGCAGAGGCCCGGTTTCACCACCTAGAACACGGAGCGCACGGAGAACCAAAAAGAATTAGGCACCACAGAGACACAGAGGCACAGAGTTTTTATGGTTTTGTTTCTTAAGAATGATTCGCGTTTTTTCTCTGTCTCTTCGCGTCTTGTTTGAAATTAATTTCCGTTTTGTCCGTGCGCTCCGTGCGCTCCGTGGCAAAAGATTCCTGAGCTCTGTGTCTCTGTGTCTCTGTGTCTGTGGTAAATCAACTCTTCCTCGCGACCGACTCGAAGTCCTGCTGCTTGCTGGCCAATTTCTTGTGCCACTCGGCGGCGGCTTCAACAAAGCCTTGGAAGATGGCGCGCGAGGCGGCGTCGCTTTCATAGGTGCGTTCCGGGTGCCACTGCACCGCCAACACAAAATGATCAGGCGCTGTCCCTTCCACCGCCTCTTTGACCGAGTCCTCGGGGCACCACGCCACCAGCCGTAAGCCATCGCCGAGCACATTGGGCGCCTGGTGATGGCTGGAATTGACCGGCATGACAAGTTCGTTACCGGCGGGAAGAGCGCCCGCGTCCCGCACGATTGTGGCCAACTTCGATTGCGGATTAAGCTGCACGCGGTGCGCCTGAGCGACACGGCTACCGGCGTCGTGCTTGATTCCGGCGGGCAAGTTCTGGTCAAGGGTGCCTGTCCGCCAGACGTTCAGGGATTGCAGCCCGTAGCAGATGCCGAAGACGGGCTTGCGCATGTTGTAGGCATCCTGTAACAGCAACTCGTCGGCGTTATCGCGAAAGGCGTCGGCCGGCGCAGTCTCCGGATGCCGCTCCTCGCCATATTTCTCAGGATCGACATCCGCGGGACTGCCTGGCAGGAGCACGCCATCGCAGCGCTTGACCGCCTGCGCAATCTCGGCATTGGTGGCGGTTGCCGAAATGACGACAGGCTCTCCTCCGGCAGACCGGATTGCCCACTCATACTGCGGCAGGGCGCGCGACACATAGTCCGGTCGCGTCGAGTTAGGAGTTGGAATGGCGATACGTGGCTTCATATCGATTCGTCCTGCCGGAATTCGGAGTTCGGTGTCAGAAGAGGTTTAGGCTTCGCGTCGCCGGTCGTCTTCGGCAAAGGCGCGGCCTTGGAATGCGAGTAATACATGTCCGCGATCGCCTGCCGCACCTGAATGGTGAGCTTGTCCATATCTCGCACGCGCAGCCCAGCAGTGGGAATCGGTTCTCCGATGATCAGTTCCACTTCCCCCGGCAAGAGATGAAAGCTGTTCATAGGCAGCGCCCTGTCAGTTCCCACGATTGCGATGGGCACGATTGGCGCTTGCGCCCTTATCGCAACATAAGCAGCTCCACCCATGAATTCCTGGAGCTGTCCGGTCAGGGAGCGCCCGCCTTCTGGAAACACAACCAGCGGCGTGCCGTGACGCAACGACTCGCTCGCATGACTCAAGCTGCGGAGCGACGCACGCGCATTGCCCGGATCAATCGGGATCTGCCCTGAACGCTTCAGGTGCCAGCCAAGAAACGGATATCGAAACAACTCCTTCTTGGCCATGATGCGAAACTGCACCGCGAGCCAGGCATAGAGCACGGGAATATCGAGTGCTGAGAGATGGTTGGCGGCATAGATGGCAGTCTGCGCCGGGTCGATGTGGTCGAGTCCTTCGACCCGCACGCGAATCATGACCGTCTTCAGGATCATGCGCGCCCAGGTGCGCGCGAACCAATGCTGTATGCGCCCTTCGCGGTCAGACAGCGACGAGAGCAACGAAAGCGTGCCCATCACACCGGTGTACAGATAGATCATCGGGCGCGAAAAACAAGTACGAGCGCAGGCGACTTAGCAGCGAGCCACGCCCCGATTCACGGTCTGCGACTTGTGGTTCCGCGTTCGTCATCGCATCATGCCGCAATTCCCATCGCGGACATCGCCTCACCGACCAGGAAGATCGACCCTGTTATCACGATCAGACCTTGCGGTTGGCTGAGATCGCGCGCCCGGATCAGCGCAGCAGAAACGTTCTGCTCTTCGTAGAGAGTCGCTCCGGTGCGCGAGGCGGCTTGCAGAAGTTCGTTGGTGGTGGCCCCCCGCGGGTTATTAACCTTGGTGAGGACGACCTGCTCGGCGATGGGAGACAGTATCTCCGCCATCTCCTGTATCGCCTTGTCGCGCATGGCGGCGAAGACTAGGGTCAACTCGCGTCCAGAGAAATTTTCCGACAGCGCCGAGCGCAGGGCCCAGGCTCCGGCTGGATTGTGCGCGACATCAAGCACCATCTCGCGCTCGTAGGTCGCCGCCGACGGTGGCAGTACCTGGAACCGGCCAGGCCAGTGGGTCTCCTGGATTCCCTTCTCGATTTGCTTTGGTGTCACTTTGAACCCGAACTGCGCCAGCTCTTCGGCCGTGGTGATGGCCAATGCGAGGTTGCGAAGTTGATGCCGTCCTGCGAGCGGTGAATCCACGGCAATCTCTTCGTTCATCACCATGAGCGGGTAGCGGCTACGTCCCGGAAGGGTCTGGAAGCGGCCTCCAAGGTACGTCTCAGCCCCGGGCGACACCGGCGGCACGTACTTGACAGCACTCACGCCCCGCGCATTTTTCTCCAGGATGGCGTGGCCGATGACGTCGTTGGCTTGAGGATGCTGCGGCAGCGTGACCACAATGCCATTCGGCCGGATGATACCCGCCTTTTCGCGTGCGATTTCGGCAATTGTGTTGCCAAGGTACTTCTGATGATCAAGGGCAATATCGGCGATGACTGAGATCAGCGGTTCGACGACATTGGTCGCGTCGAGCCGCCCGCCCATGCCCACTTCAAGCACCGCGATCTCGACGCCGACACTCGCGAAATATTCGAACGCCATCACCGTCAGCATCTCGAAGAAGCTGGGATGCCACGGCAACTTGCCGGAACGCATCAGTTCCTGCGCCGTGCGCTCGACGCGATTGTGCATTTCGCCGAACTCTGGGTCGGAGATGGCTTCGCCATTGACGCGAATGCGCTCGTTGATGCGAATGAGGTGTGGCGAACTGTAGAGCGCAGTTCGGTATCCAGCGGTACGCAAGATCGACGCGAGGGTTGCGGCGGTAGAACCTTTGCCGTTCGTCCCCGCAATCAGCACGCTGGCGAAACGCCGTTCGGGATGTCCGAGCGCCTCCAGCATCTCGCGCACATAGGCCAAGTCGAACTTGTGCATGGGCGTGCTGGCGAGCTCGTGTCCCAGCGCGTAGAGCTGCTCCACGGTGCTTTGGTAGCTCATGCGGGCAGCTTCAGATTACAACATTGACAGCAATCAGTACTCGGCAGGCGGGCCGCAGACGGGAGATTGAGCGCGTAGCCGCGCAGCAATGGCGCTTAACGGTCGGGATTTGAGACTGAATTGTGAGACGCGCAAGCCCTTGATTTCAGCGGTCCCGTGTTTTTGAGCTGATCGCGGGTCGGTCGCTTCCCCTTTTCTCGCGTGATGTCGATATCGAGTTGGTCGTTTTGCACTCGGAGCTCGTCATTCTCTAGTTGAGCCTTGGCGTTCACTCTGTCCCAATGGTCCTTAATATTCTGGGCAGCGTTTGTGGCTTGATCGTGCTCGTAGACAACCCAGCGAATGAATATGCCCAAGGCGAGTAAGGCCACAATCCAAATCAACGCGCGTCGCATGGGGGTGTGCCTCCGGCGGGCGATTATACGCGCCGTGCCGCTTTTGGTCTGTGACCAATTGGAACTGAATGTTGTTTTAAAGGAATTGAGCGAGTTGATGAGGAAAACGCCAGTCCCCAAAATTACCATTTGTGAGACAGCTAACTATGCGAATTCAAGACGCTTGAGCTTGATGCGGTCGCGGCGCACTTGTGCAAGGTCGTATTGCGCCTGTTGCACAAGCCAGCCTTCTTCGGTGCCGCCGAAAACCTTCGACAGTCTCACGGCCATTTCAGGCGATATGCCGCGCTTTTCGTTAACCAGTTCGGAAAGCGTGTTGCGCGTCACGCCAAGAGCTTCGGCGGCGTCCGTAATCGTCAAGTGCAAAGGCTCGATACATTGCCGCAAAACTACGCCTCCAGGATGCGGTGGGTTTTTCATCGTCATGGGTCGTTCTCCCCGTTTAGTGGTAATCGACATAATCAACGTCCTCGGCGTGGCCTTCGGTAAGGCGGAAAATAAGCCGCCAGTTGGCGCGAACGGTCACGGCCCAAAAACCTTTCATCTGGCCTTTAAGCGGATGCAACCGCAATCCCGGCAGGTCCATGTGAGCAACCGTGGGGGCGGCGTGAAGTGTCGCCAGAATATCCCGCAGCTTGCTGACATGTTCCGGATTTACGCCGCTTGGGTCGTCCTGCTCAAAAAGCCGTTTCAAACCCTTGTGGCGAATTGTCCGTATCATGCCGAACTGTAACCCGCCACGTGTCGCATGTCAACAGCGATATCAGCAAGATTGTTGCTTTCTTTGTGAGCAGTGGGGCCGGGGTCGTTTTCCCTTGCTGGCATCCGTGCGGCTCTGCTGCACGGGTGGCCCGCGGCATCAATGGCGCACATGGCCACGCACAGATCGGCGCTTGCGCCGATTCCATGCTTGTCTTACGTTCTACCCTTTGTGAGACAGAGTTGAAGCCATTGCGTGGCCACTTCCGGCCCTTGTGCGAGCACGGATTCCAGATCGTCGGCTACGCTCGGCGGTGGAGCGCCAGTTGGAAATCGTGGGAGAGGCGCTTGCCCAGTTGGCCAGGACCGATCCAGCAACCGCTTCGCAGATCAGCGAGTATCAGCGGATCATCGCCTTCCGGAACATCCTGGTTACACCGCGATCGATCATCGGGGAACGTCCTGGAACTCAAACTGCCGATCGTGCGCCGCGAGGCGGACGCCTTCCTCAACCTCGAGGAGCCGGGCGGAGGTCCCCATTAGCGGCCACGACCGGCATCGTTCAAAAGCTATGGAACTGCCTGCAATGTTCCGGTGGCCACCCCGCGATATTCGACTCCTGTGTCTATCCGCCGTCGCCCCTCTATTGCGGTAAAATTATGCAGTGAACAATTCGCTGTTGAATCGCACCGTTGCCAAGCGCCCTGAGATGGTTAGTCTCCAAGGGCGCATTCTGTTCCTCACTGAAGATCCTGAACTTATCAAGCGGCAGCTTGCAGGCGAGGATCTACCGTGGGATACACAACATCCCGAACGTAATCCCAAGCTGCGCGACGACATCTCCACCGACGAAATCACGCCGGCACACATTTGCTTTTTCTTTGACGAGACGCTGGGCGAATTTCCCTACACCGGCTTGAAGTGCGGCAACGAAACACCTATCAAGCGTGGCGATGTAAAGCGCGGCGGCTTCGTGTGCGCCGTCAGCGGCAAGCGTCGGGGCAAGGGATCGAGCCGCGAACAGTCGCCCTATGCCGAGATGTCGGCGGGCATCAAGCTGGTGATCGCGGAAAACATTGAGCGGATTTACAAGCAGAACTGCCAGAACCTCGGCGTGCTGACCGCAACCGACTTCGGCCTGATCGACAAGATCCGCCGCGGCGAAGAGATTCCGTTGACAGAGTTCACGCAAGGCGAGGACGAGATAACGCGCCAGGTGATCGAATACGGCGGGTTGTTCCCGTTTAATGTCGCCCGCTTGCAGGGCAAGGTTTTTCTGCCTCCAATCAATACCAAACCCAGGCCCATGACGATCGCGGAGAAGATTTTCGCGCGCCACATGCTGCACGACGCCAATCGGGTTGGCGTTGAAGCGGTGAAGCCGGGCGATACGGGGTTTGCGCGTACCGATTTGCGCTTCAGCCATGAATATGTAACGCCGATGGCGGCTATCTTCTTCGAGCATTTTCTGGGGAAGGACGCGCCCGTAACCGACGCCAGCACCGTCATGTTCTTCCGCGATCACCTCACGTTTTTGGATGAAGTGCTCTCGGAAGAAAAGCGCAAGATGGGCTTGCTGGATCTGGCCACCCAACTGAAGTTGAAGCAGGAAGACTTCGCCAAGTCACGCGGCATCAAGCTGCACGGCGAACTGCGTGATCGTAAGGGCTCGGAAGGAATCTGCCACTCCATTGTGACGGAGACCTACGCTCTTCCCGGGCAACTCAACGTGGGTTCCGATTCACACACTCCGCACGTTGGCGCGATGGGATGCGTGGCCTTCGGCATCGGCACCACGGATGTCTTCAATTCCTGGTTCACCAAAGATGTGCGCGTGAAGGTGCCAGAATCGGTGAAGGTGATCGTTCGCGGCAGGAAACGCGAGAACGTCACCGCCAAGGATTTCATCCTGAAGCTGCTGTCGCTGGAATACATCCGGAGCGGGAAGGCGCTGGCCAAAGTCATCGAATACTCCGGCGAAGCTATCGAGGCGCTGGGGGTGGATGAACGCGCCACTATGACCAACATGGCGGCGGAGATCGGCGGATTCACCGGCATCGTGGCGCCCGACCAGAAGGTAGTCGAGTTCCTGATGCAGCGTCGCGGCATGAGCGAGAACGAAGCACAGACGCTGACGGAAGGCTTGTACAGCGATCCCGACGCGCACTACGCACATGTGATCGAGCTTGATGCGGCGGAAATCTATCCCATGGTGGCGACGCCCGGAGATCCCGGCAATGGCAAGTTTGTGCGCGAACTGAACACGCCAGTCCCGGTGGAGATCGCCTATGGCGGCACTTGCACCGCGGGCAAGAACGAAGACATGGACATGTACGCGCGCGTGCTCAACGATGCCTTGCGGCAGGGGAAGCGGGTTGCCGAGAACTGCAAGTTCTATCTGCAATTTGGATCGCAGGAGACGCGCGAATACTGCATCCGTAAAGGGTACCTTGACATTTTCAACAAGGCAGGCGCACAGGTTATCGAGCCCAGTTGTGGCGCATGCATCAACGCCGGACCGGGGGTTTCCACCCGTCCCGACCAGGTGGTGATCAGCGCGCAGAACCGAAACTTCCCCGGACGCAGCGGTCCCGGACAGATGTACTTGGCAAGTCCTCTAACCGTGGCGGCCAGCGCCATCGCCGGCTACATTGTGGAATACGAACCGGCAAGCGAGCGAGAACCGGCGCAGGTGGCGTAGCTTGTCGCGAGGGCGGAGGTTCCGGCCCTCGCATTCAATCGGGGACCGGATGTCGCCCAGTAGCGGTTTTTGATACTATCGTTGTTACGACTCCAGCCGGAATTTCTCCGTTCGAGACACTTTAGGGAGACACAGTTTTATGGCTTATGTAATTGCTGAACCGTGCATCAATACCAAAGACACCGCTTGCGTCGATGCCTGTCCGGTGGACTGCATCCACCCCAAGAAGGACAGTGACAAGTTCGCGACCGAGGAGATGCTGTACATCGATCCGGTCGAGTGCATCGATTGCGGCGCGTGTGTGCCGGTTTGCCCGGTTTCGGCGATTTTCGCGCTCGACGATCTGCCGGAGAAGTGGAAAGAATACACCGAGCGCAACGCCAAGTATTTCGGGCGTTAGCCGCGGTTCAAGATTAAGAAAAGGGCGTGCCGCGCAGGTACGCTCTTTTTCTTGATGCCGGCAGCGGACGACACTATTTCTCGCCAGAGCGAATCCTCCACAGTATTTGTCGCAGCATGCCCAGCCAGAGTTCGGCGTCGCTGGTCTGGAAGTTGAGGCGACGCAGCAAGCGGCGTACCTTGTCCTCGGTTGAGGTTCGAGTGCGGGCGTTGACGTAGCCGCTGGCGCGCAAAGTCTCCAACAAGACCTCGCTAATACGCTCAACTTCGCTAGCGGTCGCGCGCTGCAGCTTCTCCGGTTTCTGCGCGGCCTTGGAGTCGCGGATTAGTTCATAGAGGCAAACCGCCACCGCCTGACCCAGATTCATCGAAATATGTTCTTCGCGCGTAGGAATGCGCATGAGCCAGTGGCAGTGACTGAGGTCCTTCGTCGCCAGGCCAAACTTTTCGCTGCCAAACAGAAGCGCCACGCGACCGGAAGCAAGGTGTTTGCGGATAGCGCGCGCTCCATACTCAAGCCGCTTGAGCGGATGTTGCAGTTCGCGATGCCGGACAGCGGTAGTGCCGACGACCAGTGTGCAGTCGGCCACGGCGTCGGACAGGCTCTTGTATTCTTCGGCGTCGGCCAGCACCTCCGACGCGCCAACCGCGGAGCGCGCTTCGCGAAAAGCCACCTCGTAGGGATTCACCACCCGCAAGCGGAGAAAGCCGAAATTACTCATGGCGCGCGCAGCCGCGCCGATGTTGAGCGGATTCCGCGGCTCAACTAATACCACGCAAAGCTGATCGTGCTCGGGCTGCATTAAGCCAGTTTAGAACGCGTCGGTAGCATTTTCTCGAATGTCGTGCCGAGTTCGGTAGATAATGGTCGCCAGCGGTAACGCTTCCTTCCCACCGCGGCCAGCAGCAGGGCCAAGGCGCCGAAGATGGCCATCAGGAACGAGTCAAAGCGGCGCTGCCCCAGGTCCTGGGCTTCCTCTTGACGCGCCTGCTGGCCAGCCTGCTCTTCGGCGTGAGTCCTACCAATCCGCTCATCCACCTCGCGGTCTGCGTGGGATTGACGTTCATCGCGGCGGCCGCGTGTTACTGGCCCGCGCGAACGGCGGTGAAGGTGAATCCGGTGCAGGCGTTGAGGACGGAGTAGTCGCTCGGAATTTGGCTCCCACCCTGTCGCCAAAGACGGGCGACAAGGGCGGGGCACCCGCCCAAAAAGAAAAGTGAACCCTGGAGCACGCGGCTTTAGTCTGCAACAGTCGGGCGACAGAATTTCGCACTTGTTCCAGCTACTTCGACAAACGAGGTACTCATGTCTGACCAACCATCCGCGAAAGGCCTGACCCTGGCCGTTGAACGTTACGTCAATGCCGTGGTGGTGCGATGTAGCGGCAGGTTGGTGGCGGGGGTGGACGACGGTCTCTACCTCGAGGTCAAGAAATTGATTTCCAGCTCGGGACGAATCGTGTTGGACTTGGCAGAGCTCACCCACATGGACAGCACGGGCCTCGGCACATTGGTTCGTGTGTACGTTTCTGCTAAGTCGGCAGGCTGCGCGCTAGAGCTCAAGAACGTTGGCAGACCGATTCGACACCTTCTTGGCATCACCCACCTTTTGTCGGTGTTGGAGGTCATTGGCGAAAACAACATCAGGCTGGGTTGATCCTGGAGGAGCAAGATCTATCTCCTTCATCCAATTATCCACATCCTGTTCCTCCCTCCACTTATTCCATTGCTTGAGGATTTTGAGATGTTCAGGGTTCGCCATGGCCGCGTGACCTCGCTTGCTTCCGGGATACTACGGATGATCTTACCGGCGCCCCCAACGAGCGCCGGTGAAGCCTGCCCTGGGCAAAGCCGAAGGGCGCTCGCTGGGGTGGTTCGAAGGCCACACTCTATGCGACAGTTCGCAGCCAGTCAACGCGCAAACGTGTGCCGTCCCTGAAGGGACTCGGATCAATTTATGACGATTTCCCAGCGCTTACGCGCTGGGCTACGATTGTGCCGCCCTTCGGGCTGCATCAGGCTCATCACGGGAAAGACCCAGCCCGCAGGGCGGAATAAGATTAGCCCAGGACTCCAGAGTCTGTGTGAGAACAAGAGTTTTGGTTTGCGTGTGGAACGGATCGAACGAAAATCGAGCCCGAAGGGCGGAATAATAATAGCCCAGCACGTAGCCGAAGGCGGAGTGCTGGGTGAAGTGGGAAGTAGATCCGAGTCCCGTCCGGGACGGCACAGTTCTCACACAGGCTCGTGAGTCCTGGGTGCACTGAAAATAAAATCCCGAGCCGGCTTCAGCCGGCGACACTACGTGGCTGACAACTAACCCCTAGTCCCCCGCCCCCTAGTCCCCCAGCCCCTGCCTTCAAATCTTTCACCAGCCGCTGAAACGCTGTCTGATACGAATCGTGGTCCTTCCAGCTGCTGAAGTCGGGGATGAAGTACTCGCGAATCTCGCGGGCCGAGTCAATGCCGATGTCGGCATCGAACAACTTCCATTGCTTGATCGCCTCAAACGGGACCAGCGTGATGGGAAACAATAACTGCTTGCCTTCCCGCTTCTCCCGCTCGCGCGCATTGGCAATTTCGGTTTTGACCCAGTTGCTGCTCATGCTGTGCTCGGAGAGGATCAGCAGCAGCTTGTCATGCAGGCGGATGGCCTCGTCGATTTGCTCGTGCAGCTTGCGGCCTGCCTTCATTTCCTCGGGCGCAAACCAGCAGCGCACGCCTTTGGCTTGCAGGTCAGCATGGAGCCGCTCGGCAAACTCCTGGTCCTTGGTCGAGTAGCTGATGAAGCAGGAGTAGAACTCGATGGGCCGTCCCACCATCGAGCCGATGTAGGCGATGAACTCGTCTCGCGTGCGAACCCATGTGTCGCCGTCAGACCTGGGAGCGCCAATGTGCCAGTCCCGCCCTGCGGGACGAAAGAGCTTAGCCCAGCCTTTCAAGGCTGGGTTAGCATTTTCATGAAGACGAGTCCTGTAGGGACGGCAGAGACGAACATCGCAATGTGCCGACGATCACCGCAACCCAAGTCGCACACAACTATCTTCGCTTCATGGCGCACACCCACACCTGCAACCTTGTGCATTGCGTCTTCAGCACCAAAGACCGTGCCAATCTCATCCCTGATCCTGAGAGGCTGTGGCAATACGTCGGCGGAATCGCACGCCAGAAAAACCTTTTGTTACTGGCCGCTGGCGGCACGGCCAATCATCTCCACCTCCTCATCTCGTTGCCGCCGACCATTACCCTGGCCAGGGCGGTGCAGGAACTCAAAGGAAATAGCTCGCGATGGCTGAATGAAATATCCCGCTTTGCGTGGCAGGAAGGATATAGTGCTTTCAGCGTGAGCCAGTCACAACGCAAGACTGTGGTGGATTACATTGGCCGCCAGGCAGAGCATCATGCGAAGTGGAGCTTCGAGCAGGAGTTCTTGACGATGCTGAAGAAATCGGGAATTCCCTACGATCCGCGATTTGTGTTTGGCTAGCTCTTCTCTGCCGTCCCTGCGGGACTCGGAGTTCAATAAGACGCCTACCCAGCGCTGAAGCGCTGGGCTAAGCTCTTTCGTCCCACTGCGTGGGACTCGTGCGTCGCAGTTCCGACCGAGATGCCGGCGTGAAGTTCGAGGGGGAGTCGAGCTTAGGATTCGAGATGTTCAGGGTTCGCCATGGCCGCGTGACCTCGCTTGCTTCCGGGATGCTACGGATGATCTTACCGGGGTCCCCAACGAGCGCCGGTGAAGCCTGCCCTGAGCAAAGCCGAAGGGCGCTCGCTGGGGTGGTTCGAAGGCCACACTCTATGCGACAGCTCGCAGCCAGTCAACGCGGAATGCGGTCGGAAACGTAGGAGAACGACTGAGAAATTCTTGCAGCGTACGAGCGAAGCACCCGTGACTGCCCCGCCCTAGCAAAGCCGCTTGAGTCGGCAACCTTCCGAGCATGATCTGCTGCCAGGTAGGAACGGCACCCGACCCTTCACCCGAGCTTCGCAATCCTAGCCACACATCTGTCTGGATCCCCACGGAGTTCGTGTTCCCAAAATCGAAGGTCGCGCGTGCCCGTTCCTCGCAGGTTCTTATTGTTCGCCAAATCGCGATTCTGGTTTCGTTCGATTTTCAAAGCCCAGAAAGAGCTGTTGGTTCGCGGAACATGTCCACAACGGCGACACCCATGCCAGAAGCAGCCATCGACGAAGACCGCAAGTCGCTTCTTCGGAAAAAAGAAGTCTGGTCGACCAGGAATGTCGTTCGGGTGCAGCACCCAGCCACTGATGGGCCATTTCGGAGAACTCGATCTTGGTTGTTGTATACACAGGCCCCAGCGTTTACCCTGGAAGCGCAAAATCTATGAGCCTCGACCCATTGGTGCACCTTGTTCACTCACTCCAACAAGATGAGTGGAACAAGCGAAACGATGAAGCGTTTAAGGCACTTTTCGGCAGTCCCCAGGGGCGATACCCGAAGGCAGCTGAGAAGTCCGTCACGCTTCGTGCTCCGGAGATGAGCCAAGATTCGGGAGTTCCCTTCGCAGCCTATATTCACCCATCAAATCCGCCCAAAGGTCCTTACGGCGGCTTCTCATTTGTGATCTTCCCCGCCACAGAGGAGCCATGTCTTGTCGCACTTGTTGTTGGGACGCAAGGGCTCGCTCCTGACGAAGCGATCTTGGGTCGTCCCGGCCATGCTCGGAAAGCTCAAGCGATATGCACTTGGTTGAACAAAACATTCGGGGCGGGCGAACAGATTGCCTGGGCTAAACAAGACCCGACTCGTACAGACCTAAGTGTTCCTGACGATCTACAACGACGGTGGTCTGCGTATAAGCCAGTGTTCGACCGCTACGGCAAAGTGCTGTATGCACTATTCAAGCCAAGCTCGGATGGGAACATCACCAGGCAGGCAGTTAGCGCCCTCTTGGACTTGTGTTTTGAGGAACGCGGGTTCGACGTCAACGCGAACAGTCGAAATGACCGCGACGAGATTCGGGCCAACTGGTTTGGGTGTTTGATGCCGATGGTCACGCGAGATGAAGTCGGAAAACTGCTGGATTCTAGGAGATTTGTCATTCTTCAGGGGCCGCCCGGAACCGGCAAGACGAGGATGGCACTGGAGCTCCTAACTAACAAGTATGCCGGATCAGGCAGGTCTATTCAGTTTCACCCAAACACCACTTACGAAAACTTCATTGGAGGCTTGGCTCCCGAAGAGTCGGGAACACAACTGGGGCTTCACTTTGTGCCCAAGCCTGGCTTTTTAATGGGGTCGGCCGAGCAGGCGAGAAAAAGCCATTCGAAGCCTTACTTGCTACATATCGACGAAATCAATCGGGCTGACCTGGCGAAGATTCTCGGAGAAGCAATTTACCTGTTCGAATCGAAATCTCCACAGAATCGAGAAATCGATTTGCCTTATGATTTTGGTGAACCGTTCCACACCAAGTTGCACCTGCCAGAAAACCTACAAGTTATTGGCACAATGAACAGCGCCGACCGCAGCATTGCAATCGTTGATGTTGCGGTGCGTCGGCGGTTCGCATTCATTTCTCTCTGGCCACAGATGAGCGTGGTCGAAGAGTACGGTTGCGGGCTAATGCGGGACGCGTTTCGGAGAATTGTATCTATATTCATCGAGCACGCTGCTGAGGATTCATTCCCACTCGTTCCCGGCCACTCTTACTTCCTTGAATCCGACGAAGGCGGCGCCAAAGAAAGTCTTAGAGTTAATCTGGGGCCACTCCTGGAGGAGTACTTGGCCCAGGGTTATGTGACCGGGTTCGCGGAGCAGATTCGGGCGTACCTGCAATGGCTACAAAGCCTGTGAGGCATAGTAAAGCGCGCAGCTACCGAAGATACTCGCCGCCATTGCTGGCTCCGCAGCTCACACGGGAAGTCTGTCTCGAACTACAAGATAACTCCGTCACTCAGAAGTCAGCAGTAGAATTTTTTGGCTTGCGCAGTACTCATCGGGATCCAAACCCTACCGCTGCGAGGCTGCTAGAACAATTTGAAGCACAGAACCGCCCTCTTTTTTCGCTAATGGATGTTCGGCTTGCTCGGCTATATGACGGCAGTGACGTTCGCGTCACACTGGAGGCGGGTAATGTTGTAGGCGCGATTCCGTTGTTCTCCCCCACCAGCGGGATGCTCGATTTCGGATTGGTCATTCAGCCACGGTTCCCCTGGCCGGGTATCGGCCCAATGCTCGCGGAAATGGGCTGGCGAATAGCACCAACTCCTCTGAAGTTGCCTCTCCTAAAACGCTCCGAGCGCAAAGTACCACCTTGGGTGATTTCGTGCATGGTGCTTTTCCGATTGAAAACGCTGCTGGACTCCTTGAGCAGACGCTTCGAGTTAGTTAACGAGAACAGACCAGCACCCCGAGGGACGGTTCGCTGGTCGCAGTATGCCACTCAGTATTTGGCAAGGGGACAATTTCTTTCTGTGCCCTGTACTTTCCCGGATTTGAGGGATGATCGACTGCTGGTTGGTGCGATTCGCTACTCGCTGGAAAAACAACGAAGCGCTCTCGAGACGCAACGTGAACACGGCGGTTTCGTTCACCAACTCATCGCGTTCTGCAACGAGCTTCTGCGCAGGGTTCAGAATAGTCCGTCATTCTTGCCGTCACCCAACACTCTGGCTTCTTGGCTACAGAGGCCACTGCGAATTCAGCACTTTCGGGAGGGCTTGCAAGCAATCGAATGGACGATTGAAGATCGTGGCTTGGCGGGCGTTAGTGATTTGGAAGGAATACCCTGGCGGATGCAAATGGAACAATTTTTTGAGGCGTGGGTCGAGACCGTCTTCCGTTCCGTGGCTAGGGAGATTGGAGCAGCACCCCGGGTTGGAAGGAGAAGGGAAACCGTTCACCCGATCAATTGGGAGCCCTCTTACTTGGGATCACAGAAGGCCCTGATACCGGATATTTGGCTCGATTGGGGATCGACAACTCTGATTGTCGATGCGAAATACAAGCGTCACTGGGACGAGCTAGAAGACAACTCTTGGGGATCGATCGAAGAAATGGTAAGGGAACAGCATCGAAATGATTTGTTCCAGGTACTTGCGTATGCAAACCTGGCGCGAACACCCCGCGTTGTTGTGTGCCTCGCCTATCCCTGTGCACCGAACACGTGGGAACGAATGATCCGTAGAAACAGGGTACTTCACAAAGCAGAAATAAACACAGGGACACGAAGCATTGCACTCTGGTTGACAGCTATTCCGATGGCGACCGCCGTGGATAAAATCTGCGCGCCGCTTCTCGCAGAATTACGCTCTATAGCCCCGTAGCAGATTCAATTAACAAACCCGGGCCCACCGCTCAGTTCGGCACGCTCGCATACAAGCAGACCCATGATTTCTTTGACGAATTTGACCTGATCCTCGCTGACCTCGCGCACCGCGCTCAGCTTGGATGCCGTGCTGCCATCGCCATACGACCAGGGATGCTGATCGTCGCTGTCATCTTCGCAGTGGCCGAAGTCATGTGTGAGCGAATGAGCGAGTGACCGCGCTTCCTCCTCGTTACTGGCAATGATCAAGAGGTGTCCGCTATGCTGATGCACCCCGTCAATCACGACATATGTTGCAAGGTAATTTTTGAAGGACATTTCCCTCTCCATTCTGAGTAAGGCAACCGTTAGGGCGTCAGACAATGGTACCCGATGGAGAATTTGGCGGACAGAGCTTCTGGAGCTTGATCTCCGCCGACCCCAATTTCTACATCGACATCGTCGAACCTCTCGGGCATGAAGCCGAGAAACACAACAAGCTTTTCGACGACCAAAAAAGTAAGACCTACAATCGTCTGATTCGAGAGTTCACTATCGAGTACTGCGACACCTCTGGGGCGATTGACTGGCCTAAGTTGGTTCAGTTCGTAAGCGGGAATCTTGGCGATTAGGAATATCCTTGGAGCGAACTAAGCACAACTGGCGCTTTCTTGCGAAGTGGGAAACAATGAGCTTTCAAGTCAGCCGCCAAGTCGTCATTCCCGTTCCGGAACCTCCTACAAAATAGGACCGCCAATTGGTACTTTCGTAACTTGACCGCGGTGGCGGGCAGAAACATACTTGGGACAGGGCAGGAACCGCCGCGCCCGGCGCTCCTGCCCATTTGTGTCTGTAGCCAGTGAGGCAGTGGATAGTGAACAGTGGATAGGAAACAGCGTGGTTGATTCGCACCATCGGGATCGTCAAGTGACGACCATTAAATTGCCCGACCGCATTTTCCCAGGGCTCCGTTCGTCCCTCGCGGCGTCCAGTAAGTCTTTAGAATTCAATATTTTGCCTGTAAGTACCCTAAATACAAGATTTTGCGGGGATTTTTTCGGACGACCGTTTGTTTTCAAGATTTTGCGTGGGAGGCCCGGGAGGGGGTGGAAGGCAGGGATTGGGGGCTAGGGGTCAGTTGCGGAGAAACAAGAAGCAATACGGAGAAAGGGACATCATGCGTACTTGTAAGCACATAAAAGCCAACGGAGAGTTTTGCGGGTCGCCGCCGTTGCGCGACCGCGAGTATTGTTACTTCCACCTCACCGTATTGGGGCGGCGCCTGCGGACGCAGAAGCACATCCTGAAGGGTGAATGTCACTATTTGCAGTTGCCGACCTTGGAGGACGCCGATTCTGTCCAGTTGGCGGTGATGCAAGTGATGGATGCGCTGCTCCGCGACCAGATCGACACCAAGGTTGCGGGACTGTTGCTTTATGGGCTGCAGATCGCAAGTTCGAACCTGCAGCAGGGCGCCAATTTTGAGCAGGACAAGAGCGCCTCGTCAGTGGTGGGAAGTTACGACAGCTTCGAGCAGGACTACGACTTGGCGGATACGGATTGCGAACTGAAGGTCCGGGAGGCGGAAGAGGCCGACGAGGAACAGAACGAAGTGGGCGGCGCGGAAGGTGTCGGCCACGCCGATGAAGGTCAACCCGCTGAGCCAAACAAAACCGGCGTGGGGGAGGCACCCGCGCAGCTTGCCCAGCATGGACGGACAGCACCGGAGCGGCTCCGCATCCAAAAAGATGCCGGCAGGCAGGGCTTTAAGGTGCGATTGCCGCCGGAACGCGATGAGACGCAACTTGGGGAGAAGGCGAGGGAGATTGCGTGAGGAAGCAGGGTCAGAAGTCTGAGCGGCCGCGTGGGCTGTGACGCCGGTCACACACTCCCGTGGGCCCGAAGCTGCTAGGATATTACGAGTGCCTGTAGCCGCCATGCGGCGCGGGACACCGAAAGGACAAGACAATATGAGGTGGATGTTACGTTCGAAAATTCACCAGGCCACAGTTACCGAAGCCGATCTGCGATATGTAGGCAGTATCACGATCGATGAGGAATTGATGGAGATGGTGGAACTGCTGCCCGGCGAGAAGGTGATGGTGGTCAGCAACACCAGCGGCGCGCGACTGGAGACTTATGCGATTCCAGGGCCGCGCGGCTCCGGCGTGATCTGCATGAACGGAGCGGCCGCGCACCTGATCAAGAAGGGCGAAGAGATCATCATCATGGGCTTCGAGCTGGCCAATGGGCCGGTGCCCGCGAAACAAATCGTGCTGAGCCGCAACAACGAATTCGTGAAGTGGCTGGGCGAAAGTTGGCAGCCCGAAGACTTCCCGCGGCTTTGCGTTTGACGGACGCCTTCGACTGGTGTTAATTTGCTTCTACACTGGAAAGGAGGGTGATCCAAATATATGAAATCTGACAGTCATTGTTGTATCCCAAGTGAGGTGGCTGAGGCTTAGGGCTTCCGCTCTAAATCCTCGCAAGACTCGCATAAGCTGTGAAGTCTGCCGCTGGGGCCACGTAGAGTGGACAGCCTCAGGCCAATCCCAACAGCTAACCGGAAGGACCCGCTGGCGAAGAGCGCCGCGGGTCTTTTCTATTTTCTCTGTGTCCTTGGTGAGGTGATCGTTGCCAGAGACCGTTCGTTTTGCCGCTGAAGTTCCCATCCTCGAAACCGAGCGCCTCAAGCTGCGCGGACATCGGCTTGACGATTTTGCCGCCAGCGCAGCTATGTGGGCCGATCCCATCGTCACCCGCTACATCGGCGGCAAGCCGCTCTCGCCGGAAGAGGCTTGGGGCAAGATGCTCCGTTACGCGGGGCTGTGGTCTCTGTTGGGATACGGTTATTGGGCTTTGGAAGAGAGAGCTAGCGGAGAGTTTGCCGGCGAACTGGGCTTCGCTGATTTGAAGCGCGACATCGAACCTTCGCTTGGCGACGTGCCAGAACTGGGCTGGGCGCTGGTCTCACGATTCCACGGCAAAGGCTATGCGACCGAGGCGGTCGGCGCGGCGCTTGCGTGGGGAGACCAGCATTTCGGAGCGGCACGTACGGCGTGCATCATTCATCCGGACAATCTGGCGTCGATTAGCGTGGCGACGAAGTGCGGCTATCGAGAGTACCACCGCACACTCTACAAGGAACACGAAGTGGTCTTGTTGGCGCGATAGGAAGCAACGGTCGCAAGCTCGCGGGCTTCTGGTAGCTCGCAGAAAGAGCCTCTGGCGATGTTCGCAGCGTGCCTTTTCTAATTTTGGCGAGAGTTTCTCGTCCCCGATGGTGCCCTCCCGGAGCCCCGCCCCCTCAAATTTGCGGCAGCGCAGATCACTGCACGCGCACTTCGACTTGCAGCTTGCCATCGCCAGTAATCTCGACAGCTTCGCCGCCTTTCAAGAAGGGCTGCAACACCGCGGGATTTCCGTACTCCAAATCCCAACCATTGGCCACAGCGATTACCGTGTATTGTCCTGGCACAACATTCGGCAGAGTGAAAGTACCATCGCTATCGCTCTGGTCGCGACGGAACAACGGCGAGTTGTTGGCAGCATCCTGCGGAACCAGCACGATCATCGCGCCAGAAAATGGCTTGCCGTCGCGTCGAGCGACTCCTTCCACCTGCGCCAAGCCTCGTCCGACGATTGCGGCAATGTGCACGTTACTGCTGCTGGCAATCTCCAGCGTGCGACCCGTTAGCTTTGCGCCAGTCGCCAACATCTTCCTCAGGAAATATCCGCTGCCGCTCCGCAGCACCACCGTGTAACGTCCCGGCTTCACTCCGTCGAACTCGAATTGCCCTTTGTCTGAGATCTCGCTGCCAAAGTTCTCGCCCGTCTCATCATTAAAAAGCTGCATCGACGCGCCCTTCGGTATTCGCGGCACGCCTTCAAACAGCACGGTTCCGCTGACCACCGCGAACCCTGAGCTGTCATACGCATTCACCTCGAGATCGCCCGCCAGATCAACTTCCCGATATCCGTTTCGGTTAGCTTCCTTCTCATTGGCCGGCTTCGCAGCAGGCATCTCGACAACGTAATGACCAGGCGCCAAACCTGCGATTTCAACTACACCCGGTTCGACCGACGAAGTGGGAGCGTTGAACACGGGATCGAGATAGCCACCGAAGATACGCTGCGAGACTCGCGGAAATGAGTCCATCCCAGCTCCGCTGCCAGCGTTGTTAGTGCGGATCTTGAGATGCAGCGACGGGACAGCGCGCATTACCACGTCCGCTGTAACTCGCTCACCAGGATGTAAGACAATGGGACTCGCTCCTGCCGAGTCCGGCGAGTCAGGATAGAAGGTAAGCGGATAAGTTACGTCGAGCGCAGCAGTCTCTTGCGCAGCTCGGGCATCAGCATCGGGACTGTTCGTCCGCCGGCGGAAAGTCATCCGGCTATTTTGTGCATACCAAGGATGCGCCGAGACTGCGAGGTAATAGGTTCCAGGTGCCAGATGGCCGATGTGAAAGCGACCCTGATCATTGGTCTGTCCCTGCTCCATGGGAATAGTTCTCTGTCGTCCATCTTCCATCGATTGTTGAAAGAGACGCACCATTCCGTTCTGCACCGGCTCATTGTTCTCGTCGCTGACAACGCCTTCAACGGAAGCGTCCGGTTGCAGCCGGAATACCAGATGCTCCGAGTCCAGGTCTGGGCCAACGGCTATCGCCGTGGCATACATACCGTGACGCTCAAAGTACTGCAACATGAATCCGCGGGTGTCTGCCATCAGCGAATATTTGCCGCGACTCAAACCAGCGAACGCGAACCGCCCGTCAGCGCCGGTAACCATAGAGCACGATATTTCGCGGTCGGTGCCTTGGGCGGTTGGAGCAATCGCAACCGACGCTCCTGCGACGGGTTGACCGGTCACCCAATTCACCACGGCTCCCACAATGTGGTAGCCCTGCGGCGCCGCTGGCGCTTGCACTGCCTGGCTCGATTGCGCCGGCAATCCGACGGCGAACAGCATGATGAACGCTAGCCGCGCAAGCATTGCGGTCAATCTCCACTCCCGGTGCGGATAAGATCCAGGTTGACCTGGGTTTTCTGATTCGGTGAGAGGGTCACCTGCGCGGCTTGTGAAGCATAGGGTTGCAGGGCCTCGGGATTGGAATATTCAAGTCCATCGGCCGAGTCGAACGCGTACACCATGTACTCGCCGGGAGCTAGCCCAGTGAATGTGAACCCGCTTGTCGATGACGACCGCGAGACCTTGGCGGTAAATTTGGAAGCAGGTTCTGGCACCGCCACTATGGTGGCTTGTGCCGGTGTTCCATCGGGCGACTTCACCGTTCCAGTCAAACTCGCGCTGTCATCGCGCAAAACAATTTCCATCGGATAGCTTTGTCCAGCCGATGCAATTGAAAGATCGTCAGAAAGCAGGTTCGTCTGCCCGTACTGGGCTGACTGCACATACCACCCGCCCCACGGTATCAGATCAACCGCATACTTTCCCGGCTCCACATTCTGCAACGTTCCCGAGTAAGCCCCCGAAGTGCTTCGATGGGTAATCGAGTACGATTCGGCGGTCGTTGGGTCCGTCGGAATCAAGCGCACAGAGATCGGCGGCCCTTGAATTCCCCCAAGCCCAGTGCCTTGGCTCGAAGTAGCTCGCGAATCCATTCGTACGACCACAGGAATGGCTATCGCTGGCCCCAGAATCAGGTGCAGGTTCTCAACATTAGCAGCGACGTTCACCCGCGCCTGGCCGCTTAGCGCCCCCGTCGCATCTGAGCGGGAAAATGCTTTTATCACGTAATTGCCCGCCGGCACGCTGTCCACCTCGAAACTGCCGCTGTCGCCGTGGAAGGTGACGGGCAGTGACAAATCATCGCCCGACTGGCTCACAACTTGAAAACCGACGCCTTGCTGCGGAGAAAAACCAACCACACTGCCCATCACGTGGTAAACCGGGCCGGCAGTCATAGAAAAGTCCGCCTCTGCCTGCTGGCCCGCCGTGAGTTGAATTGGCGACGCTGACGTCAAATCTGGCACGCCCGGATAGTACATGCTCGGATAACCGGTCCTGGGCTTCTCGCTTCCGGGCAGAAGTCGCGTGTCATCGGAACTGGGTCCGGCGGCGACGTAATATGTGCCGGGCATCAGGTTAGCGAACCGGTAGCGGCCATCTTCGTCCGTCTGCTGCTGACCACGCGGCTCCCAATGTTTGCGGCCCTCGCGCAATGGCTTGGCTGTCAATCGCACCGGCACCCGCTCGATCGGCTGGCCAGTGCTGTCCGTGACTCGACCCGAAATCGCACTTTGCGGGATAAGCTTCACCACTAGCGAGTTCGTCGTTGGGCCGATGCTCATCAACCTGTTGCCGGCGCCTAGTTCCTGCGGGCTGTAATACCCCGGCTTCTGGGCGGTAACGCTGAACATGCCGTCCACCATTCCCTCAACCTGAAAATGTCCCTCGCCGTCGGCAAAAACAGTATGCTGCGAGCTGCCATTTATGCGGACGAGCGCATGGCCAACCGCTTCCCCCGTGACCGAGTTCACCACTGAGCCGCTCAGGGTGAAGGAGGAATCGTTTTTATGCGAGGGAGGCATCTGCGCTACGGCAGTTGCGGCCAAAATGGCCCACAAGCTTAAAGCCAGCAGGCGCCGCAACGGTTTCGCGCAGAGCAGCGGAGGCGACGGGAGGTACCGTTTCACGAAGCAGCGAACAAATGATTGCCGTTGACCAGACACGATGGATCGTCGATCACTGAACGAAGTTAGGCTGATGCTGTCATCATAAACCCGGCAGTCTTCACCATGACTTCCATTGGCAAGCGATCGCTTTAGGAGGATCACGCCACAATTTCAGACGCCGCGACCAGCACCTGATCCGGGAACTTGGTCTCCAGTCTTGCAGCGGAGCCCTTGCCGGCTTTACCGCGGTCAGCCGAACCCGCACGTAAATAACGCCGCCTCATCTCCTCCGTAATCCGCAATGCCTGCCTGTATTTGTTGTGCGTAGTCTCAGTGATTTTCTTCATTACGTGGCAGTTCTTCTCGTGCTGTAACGCTTGGTGCGCAATGTCGCGCAGTTCCAACCAATCGTGCCACTCGCCGATGGCGTCCTGCACTTTTTTCAATTCCGCAATGAGCCGGTGCTGTTCGCCAGTGTCCTCCTCCGCCATTTCCAATACATAGCGGAGCCGTTTTACCTCGATGCGGTAGGCGTGCAGATTCTTCGGCCCCAGATGGGTTACGGTGCTCAACTCCCGCACCAGGCCCAGTGCCACACTCATGGCATGCAGCGGAGCATCTCCGGACTTCGGGTCGAGCTTAAGCTTCAGGCCCGCCTTCGTCTTAGCAAACTGTTGGACCAGCGATTCCACCTTCTGCTGCGAGCGCCTCAAGCGGCGGCGCAGCTCCTTCGCATCCCGCTGCACTAACGAGTGCAACTTGCCGGCATGGCGATGCCGCTCTACTCCGAGGTATTGCAGGAGCCTGATAATACATCCGGGATCATCCTCGATTCCGAGTCCTACAACGTGGGAGGTGAAAACGTCCAGGTCGCGAACTTTTCCAGCATGGCTCCGCATGGACTCTAAATGGCGCAGAACTTTCTTTTCATTCCCCGATGAGCCGATTTCCAGCGCTTCCAGAATCAGCTCGACGCGGCGCGAACGGGTGCGCAGATCATGCACCTCGTCAACAGTCGGATTGCGGGGGACACTCTTGAGGCTCTTGCGCAGCTTTTGCAGCCGGCGACTCAGTTCTTGAGAATTCAGCGGCATCCAACCACCTCATGTCCGATTGGCAATTTTTACTCTGATGCAGTCGGTCTCGTGGTCGGCTTGGTTCGCGTAGCCGGAGCAGTCATCTGCCGCTTGGTCGCTCGTTCAATCAATGTTTCCTGGCTGTTCAACGCGCCCTTCTTCTGGAAATCCGGGTCGCGCACGTACTTGCCGTCGGCATTCATATGTCGGGCCTTGGCTTTGTCCTTGAGATAGGTGCCGAGGATCTCGTCCCGAAGCACGGCAATTAGGTTCTTGTCCTGGACGGGAAAGTCCACTTCCACCCTGCGATTCAGGTTGCGAGGCATTAGATCGGCGCTGCCCAGGTACACTTCCTCACGCCCTCCATTGCGGAAATAGAACACCCGGCTGTGCTCCAGAAAACGTCCCACGATGCTGATGACGCGAATGTTGTCGCTGACTCCGCGAACTCCGGGACGCAAACAGCAGATACCCCGCACCAGCAGATCGACTTTGACTCCCGCCTGCGACGCCTGATACAGCAACTCGATCATCTTCCTGTCCACCAGCGCATTCATCTTCATGATCAAATGGCCGCCGCGTCCGCTGCGTTGGTGCTCGATTTCACGCTCGATCATGCCTTGCATGCGTTCGCGCAGAGTTACTGGCGCAACCAGCAGCTTGCGATACGCCGTCTTGGCGGAATACCCGGTCAGAAAGTTGAACAGGTCGGTGCAGTCGGCGCCGATCGCCGGATCGCAAGTCAGCATTCCGATATCGGTGTAAAGCTGTGCGGTAACGCTGTTGTAATTCCCGGTGGAAAGATGGGCGTAACGGCGGATAACGTCGCCCTCTTTGCGTACGATTAGCGCGGCCTTGCAATGCACTTTAAGCCCCATTAAACCGTACACTACGTGAACGCCGTATTCTTCCAGCTTGCGGGCCCAGCCGATATTACTTTCCTCGTCGAAACGCGCCTTCAGTTCCAACAAGACCGCCACTTGCTTTCCATTTTCCACCGCTTCCAGCAGAGCATCGACGACGGGAGCGTTTCGTCCAATCCGGTAGAGCGTGATCTTGATCGCCAGCACGTTCGGGTCACGCGCTGCTTTCTGTAAAAGACCAATGATGGGCTGGAACGAGTCGAACGGATGGTGGAACAGGATGTCTCCCCGCCGAATGGTAGCGAAGATATCTTCCTCTTCGGCCTCTTTCACCAAGGCGGCAGGCAGTGCAGGGGCAAACGGGGGAAACTTCAGGTCGGGACGATCGAGTTTGCAAAGATGCCGCACCCGAACCAGAGACAGCGGACCCGTCAGCTTATAAATGTCATCGCGTTCCAGCTCCAAGTTCTCAACCAGAATGTCGAGGACGGTTGCCGGCATCGCCTCGTTGATCTCCACCCGCACCACGTCGGCAAAGCGCCGCTGCCACACTCCCTCTTCTACCGACTCCAGCAAATCGCCAGCTTCCAGGTTTTGGATCTCGCTGTCGGCATCGCGCGTGACATGAAACGGATGCGCATCGAGGATTTCCATGCCCGGAAAAAGCGCTGCCAAGTTCGCGGTGACCAGCTGTTCCAGCCAGACAAAAGACTGTTCCTTTTGAACCGCCTTCGCCCGGCTCTTAGCTTTGGGCGCGACGCTCACAGATACCAACTGCGGAAGCGTATCGGGAATCTTCACTCGCGCAAAGTGCTGCTCCCCTTCACCGGCTCGTAAAAGCACCGCCAGGTTCAAACTGAGATTTGAGATGTGCGGGAATGGCCGGCCGGGGTCGAAGGCCAGCGGAGTCAACGTCGGAAAAACGGCCTCTTGAAAGTATGAATCTGCGACCGCGCGCTGCTCGTCCGTGAGATGGGCGTAGCTCAGGATGCGAATTCCCGAACTTTCAAGCGCCGGAACCAACTCCTTGCTCCAGCATTCATGCGCGCCGCGATACAGTCGGATCACCGAAGCCCGGATGGCCCGCAGTTGCTCCGCCGCGCTCATTCCATCGGGGCCGGTATCCATTACGCTCTTTTCGATCTGGCGCTTCAAGCCCGCGACCCGCACCATGAAAAACTCGTCGACATTCGATCCGACGAAGGACAGGAACATCAGGCGTTCCAGCAGCGGATTGCTGCTGTCCTGTGCCTCTTCCAAGACGCGTCTCTGGAAGTCCAGGAGGCTGAGTTCGCGGTTGACGAACAATTCCGGATCATCGAGACGTCGCGGCGCTGATGGCGGAACACGTACCTCGGCACGAAGAGGCCTGCGGGCCCCAGTTCGTCTTGCCTTAGATGGCGCGGCCTTCGCGGGTGTACTCATAAATGGTCGGGAATACGATAGATATCAATTGTAACGGTGCGAGCCGCAGTTGAATACCGGATTGCTTGCGAAACCCGGCATTCGCTAGCTGTTCATCGAATATTCACGGTCCCGCGACCGCGCAGCGCGCTGCTTAAAGAACGGCTATCGTGGGCGCCAATCGCTAGGACGCTGGCCAGTGGCTCACACTTCCGCCAGGACTAGATGATAACGGTAAGCCGCCGCCAGACTGCAGCTTCTCGAGGAGCGCATCCATGTTGGGCTTGGCGCTGACCTCGGGGGTCGCGGCCTCGAGCTTGACCGGTCCTAGGCCCAGGCTGATCTTCTTGAGCACCGGCGCCAGAAAGATGAGCACCAGCGGGATCAGGCAGATCCAACCTAATTTGTAGTTTTCGCCGGTATTGAGCCATCGCAGCCAATGAATTGCATCCTTGCTAATGAGCGGCAAGGCCGCTACGAACATGATCAGGAAAACCAGCACGCTACCGAAAACCCTGCGCCACGGCGGCGTGCCATCGCCGAACCAATAACCCATCAGGTCCCCGGCCTCGGGAGCCGCCTTTGGTATATCTTCCAAATATTCTTTTGCCTTTTGCGATCCAGCGTCAGCGGCCTTCTGCCACGCCTGTTTGGCGGCCGTGCTTTGCTTCAGGCGGTAAAGCGCAATGCCAAGGTTCAGGTCCAGGTCAGGATGGGGAGTAGCCCGCTGCTGCGCTTCCTGCAAGAAATCCGCAGCTTCACGGTCACGCTTCTGCATGAGAAGGATTGACGACACCCCCAAAGCTAGATCGCTGGATTTCTTCGGGCCAAGATTTATTCGCCAGCCTTCCTGGAACGTGCGAAGCGCGGTCGGCAACCGATCAAGCGAGCTGTAGGCCTTGCCCAGGCCGACCCACAGCCGCGCATCGGCACGCGAGATATCGTCTGGCGCGATGCTGAGTGCCTCTCGAAATATGTCGATGGCCTTCTCGTGGCGATCGAGATTGTGCAATGCGATGCCTTCGCCGATAAAGGCCTCGAACCGCTCCTGGTCGGTCTGCGCCATCGCCAACGCCTGTTTGTAAACCTCCTCCGCCTGGCGATAGTCCTCCAGGTTCACGAGGGTTTTTCCCTTGCTCAGCCGGATGTCGACATTATCGGGCTCCAGACTTTGGGCGCGGTTCACCGCCCGCAGCGCTGCTTCAAATTTTTCGTCCTCGGCCAGCAACCCCGCCAAAAGCCACCAGCCAGCGCCCGGCCGGGGCGTACCAACGACCGGCGGTTCAGCCGTAGCCTTGGTCAGCAAATCCTGAGCTTCATGACGCCGCTCCAGCTTGATCAGTGCACTGGCCCGGCCCACGGCCACCGACAGTCGAAGAGGCGCGCCTGGAGGTTGTTGGGCCAGAGCGCTGGCGGTCTCGAAGGCCTTGAGCGATTCCGCAGGACGCTCGACCGCTGCCAACAAAGCGCCCAAAACAATCCAGTAGGAAAGCGCCGACAACAGCGGAGTCGTAGGCAGAGGCGGAGCTATGCGCTCCATCATCTGTAAGGCCTGGGGAGCCTGGTTCAGGCCTTGCAGTGCCAACGCCTTCGCCAGGAGCATATCGTCGGTGTCTGGCAGATTCTTCAGCACATCCCAGGCTTCGGTGTAGCGTTGTAAGGCCACGAACGACGTGCCGAGCACGTAGCTGGACAAGGGATCGGAAGTAGCCAACGCGGGATTCAGGCTGCGCGATTTCTCCAGGGCCTCAACCGCCGCCTGATAGTTCAACAGACCCGCCTGGGCAAGACCGACACCAGTCCATGCCAGGGGATCGTCTCCGCAATTCGCCGTGGCAGCGGCCGCTCGCTGCAACTCCGCTCGGCCGTTGTCCAAATAACCGGCCGAATTCAGGATGGCGCCGCGCAGCGCCAGAACCAAGGGATGATTGGCGATTTCCGGTGGCGGAGGCAACAGGGCCTCCTTATAGCGTAGCGCGTAGTAGTATGCATTGGCCTTCTGGATCCAGAACGGAACATCGGTTCGCAACTCTGGGCGGGCCTTTTCCGCCTCCTCAAGCGGGGCAGCGGCCTCATCGTATCGGCGAAGCAAAATGAGCAGATTCGCTTTGCTGATCAGCAGATTGGTCTCAAAGGTAGGCGGCAACCCCGGAGGATGCGTCTTCTGCAGTTCATCGAGCGCGATTTCTAAGGCTTCCAAGCCTTTGTCGTTTTGCTGCAGCCGGTTCAACACGTTGGCTTTTTGGTAGGCAGCAAGGATCCGGACAGTAGCCCCATCGTCGGGAGCCTCCGCGCGCGAACGGTCAAAGGCTTTCAAGGCCTCGTCAAACTCACCGAGGGTGCTGAGCGCGAGTCCAATCTGCAGCCAGCAACTGCTGGCTGTCATACCTGGCTGGACAATGGGCGCGGCCGTGCGCAACGCCTCGAGTGCCAGCTTCGGCTTACCCACCCCCAGCAGCGCGATTCCCTTTTGCAAGAAAAAGACTCCCCGCGCAACGCTCTCCTGGGGAAACGGCTCGGGTGTTTGCTCGACGTGAGCGATGGCATCAAGCGCCTTTTGCGGTTCCACCAACTCGTTCAGAGATATCGCCTCGCGCAGGAAGAACCCTGGACCATTCAACTCCGGCGGAAAATCAACTTGCGCTTTTTCGAAGGCCTCCACAGCCTTCCGATGTTCGCCCAACTCTTGCAGGGCACATCCGCGAAGGAAATATGCGTTTGCCAGCAAAGAATGATCGGGGGTTAACTTCTCGAAGGAGGCAAGCACGGCCAGCGCCTGTTGCGGGTCGGTATCGAGCAGATCAGATGCACGGTCGAGCAGAGCCTTAGGATTGTCCTCTTGCGTTGCAACGGTCGCCGGTTCCATCGGGAACCTCCCGGTTCGCCATTGTAGCGCGGTTCGACAAGAATGTTGGTCGCGTTACAGAGAACGGTGACGGGACACAGCAAGCCACAAAACAAATCTGGAAGTTCCAGGATCTCCCGGGTCATGGGTAGTTTCAGAACACCGTCTTCAATAGACACAACTACGGTGTCAGTAGCAAGAGAGTTTAATTTTCGGGTAGTGTCTAAAATCTACTTTTCAGACACTACCAAACTTCGAGTATTAGGTAGATGGGCTCTCTGATCAAATCGAAACCGACTGCCGCTGGCGCGTGTGCTAAGTTTGCATAGAAATACGTGAGTAGTCCTGCGAACGCGAATGCTCCCCGACATGTTTGTTTGTATCGGGTGGCACGCGAGTTCTCCCAACTGTTGCAAAGGCGCAGACCGTAAATTAAGCTAGTCTTCTCTTCAGCCGTGAACCCCTAAGCCGGGATGGCGGAACTGGCAGACGCAGCGGACTCAAAATCCGCCGGGCTTCGGCCCTTGGGGGTTCGATTCCCCCTCCCGGCACCAGTGTTTCGATCAGTTACAAGCGGCGTAGTCCGCTTGTAGTCCAGACGCGAAGGTGCCCTGAGTCGAATCATGCATTTCACAGGGTCACCGCCGCGTTCTTGAGCATTTCCGCACATGGCTGTGAGCCCGGCACTGCGCCCGCGAAATCGCCCGGCCATGGATGTCCATGGTCGTGATGATGATCGCATGCCGCATCAAGTCCTTCTGGACGCCCGTGCGAACGCCGGTGTGGTGTTCCACTGCAGCCGCGTGCGATGGTTGATATGGAGATATGCTTCACCGCTATTCATGTACTTATAGGGACGACCTGCCAATGAGGGCGGCGGTGAGGTGACACTGGGGGCTAACTGGCCACCCGTGTTCACGGGCGGCACACGCATCCTCGAGTCCGGTACCTATCGACCTGCTTCTAACCGATGTTGTAATGCGAGACATGAGTGTTCCGAAACTCGTTTGCGGCTTATGGACTCTCACTCAGGAATCCGATTTCTTTACTCCTCGTGGTCACACCGGCGAACTTGTTGTGAATCACGGACTGAGCCAAAGCATTGGTTTGTTGGAAAAACCATTCAAGGGGCTACTGCGAACCGTGCAAGCTGCTCTGGACTGAAACCTTGTTGGAAAGCTTAGCCTGCATTCTCGGACCTGATCCTCTGGCGAGGCAGGCTCGGCGGCATGGCGTCTACCGGGCAATCTCTTGGTTCGAATGCTTTGTTAATCCTACGGTGCGAAGTAGCTGGAGATGTCCATAATGAGCTGCGTTAAGCCGACGGCGTAAGCGTCGATAGAGCCATTCGTGGTGGGCACAATCGCCATGTTCGACGTGACTGCTCCGTCCCAGGCATTCAGCGTGGAAGAGTTCGGCGCTTGGGAGCCGTCGTCGGGCCATAAGGTCAACAGCCACACCGGAACCGCCTGCGGCACGATGGTTGCGTTGAACACGTACGCTTTCGCCGCGCTCGGCGGCCCACACGGTCCGCCAACTACATCCAACGACGGAGTCAATTTGCCAGTGAACGGCTGCCCGCTTCTCATCGTGCGGGTGTCCAGCGCTCGACACGGCGCCATGGGGTATAGCGACAGCCCACCCGTACCGGCGGGTGCGAAGTAGCCATTAATGTCAATTACCAGGTCGGTGTCGGCGCTGGCTGAAGTTGCAATCTCTCCGCCGGTGCCTGCCGGCAATATCGCGGCATTGGCTACCACGGTTCCAGTCGGAGCATTCAACGTGGAGGTCCCCGGCTGGGATTGTCCGTAGGGCCACGCGGTGAAAACCCATACTTGATCGGAACGCGGCACCACGGTGAAGTTCAGCGAATAGGCTTGGGCCGTGTCGGGGATATTGCACGCGGTGGCAGTCAGCACCGGAAAATCGCGCTCCTGGTTCTTCTTCAGGTACGGGCCGCCTAAGTCGCCAGTAGTCCAGCGGGTGTCGGCCACCCGGCAAGGCGCAAGCGGATAGAAGGCAAGCGTTGAGCCGCTCACGGGCTCGAAGTAGCCATCAATGTCGAGCACCACGTTGGTCGTGTCGCTAGAGTAAACGCTCACGGCTCCGTTGCTGCCCGCCGGCATGATGGCCGCATTAGCTTTGAACCGCCCATCCCAGGAGTTCATGATCGAGACGTTGGGCTGAGTTTCTCCGCTCGGCCATACCGTCAGCAATCCGACCGAGTGTCCGCCAATAGGAACCAGGGTGACATTCAGCGAGTAGGCTGCGGCGGTCGCAGGAATGTCACAGGGTGTCTGCTGTGGAATGGAGAAGCTGCGCGCTGTTCTAGCCTGAATCGGCGGCCCACCGAATGGACCGTTGGGATTGCGCGTATCAACCAGTCGGCACGGGGCAACGGCGACGAATTGCAGGGCTTGGGAAAAGATAGCGTCGATGGTTAAGGATTGTGTCAACGTAACGGTGCAGGAACTGGTGCCGCTACAGCCTCCATTCCATCCGCCAAAAAACCATCCCTGGCCAGGAGTGGCATTCATCGTGACCTGCGTAAGGCTGAGATAGGTGTGACTGCAGGTGCCCGGACAGCTTATGAACCCGTCGGTGCTGGTAACGGTTCCGTTGCCGATGGGCGACACCGTTAGCGTGAAGTGGAGCTGGATAAACGTGGCGCCCACTGACAGGCTCTGGGTCATGTCCACGACACAAGACCCAGTGCCGGTACAGGCGCCGTTCCAAGCAGAAAGCCCCCACCCCACGGCCGGATTGGGGTTCAGCGTGACCTGCGTATTGCTGAGATAGGTATGGCTGCAGGCTCTTGGACAATTGATGAAGCCGTCGGTGCTGGTAACCGTTCCGTTGCCGCTGGTGGATACCGTTAGGGTGTAAGTGTTCTGCGTGAAGGTCGCGGTCACCGATTGGTTGTGGTTCATGGTCACATCGCATGCGCCGGTGCCGGTGCAGGCCCCACTCCAGCCGGTAAACGTCCACCCTCCCGCCGCCGCGGCATTCAGGGTAACGGCGGCGTTGTAGGGATAGGTATGGCTGCATGTACCAGGGCAGTTGATGTACCCATCGGTGCTGGTAACGGTTCCCGCGCCGCTGGTCGAGACGGTTAGCGTGTACGTCACCACGGAGTCCACTAGCGTGGTCATCAGGCTCTGACCGTTCATGCTTCCCCATCCGGTCACCAGGTCATAGCCAAGCACGGCGTAGTAGAACGTCGATTGGCCGTTGGTGTCGTTGTTACCACTGGTAATGTCGTGGAAGTCGCTGTTGTAGCTGGAACTCTGACCGATTAAGTAGAGAGTGGGGTTGATAAAGCCGAGACCGGCCGGATAGCCGTTGGTCACGAGTTGCTGGTTGACCAGCGCGAGCCATGCAGCCCAACGCGGTGAGGCGAAGCTGGTACCGCCCCAGTCCGTTTTGCATACACCGCGTTCGTAACAGATGTAATTGTTGTAGTCCGCTTGCAGTGCAACGTCGGGTGAATTGCGCAGGGTGGTTGAACCGCCATTGGACGAGTTGACGACCGGTGTCTGCCAGCCCGGAATAGCGAAATACCCTGCGCCATCGTCAGCCGGGCCGCCGCCGCTACCGCCGCCATCGTCATTCCACGCCACTTCCGATTGCCATGGGCCGCCGGGGCCATTCGTGGTCAACTGGGTTCCGCCGACCACCGTGAGATGAATGTCCTCTGCCGGATAACCCATATCTTGGTCGTCGTCCCCGGTGTAGGCTCCGTTGTCCCCGGAAATATTGAAAAAGGTCTGACCTTGCGTCGCCATTTCCTCGAAATAGGGATCGTCGGTCGCAGGATCGTCGGGAGACCACCACCAGGAGTTGCTCAGTTGCTTGGCAATATTATCCGTGGCCATTCGACTGAAGATGTAACCGTCGACGCCTGCACCGAATCTTGTCGGGCCAATGTAGACGAGGAGTTGAGTCAGGCCGGGAGCCACTGAAACCGCTTGTTCTATATCCAGGCAGGTTTCGCCTTCGTCGTTGGGGTTGCTCCAATTCGTGGCCGAGCCGCCATCCACAACTATGTTAGTGATCGGTACGTTGTTGGTCTGATGGATGTTGGAAAAATACAAACTAATATCGCTGGGAGTATAGCCGGAAAATTCTGCCAGCCCGACCGCTTGCCCAGCGCCGGTGCTGGAGCCCATGTTGTACGCGGTTCGCATGTCACTGCCGAGGAACGACGAGCCAGGACCGGAGCCTGTACCCTGGCCGCCCGGTCCTCCGGCGCCCAATTCCGCTGGACGTGGTCCTGCCCCGGGATGCGGGTAGGAGTAATTGTTCAGACCGGAGATGTGCGATACGGGCACATCCAGAGCGAATGAGGGCTCACGATCCGGCGAATAAAAGATGCGGTTTCCCGCTAGAACCTGATAGGTCCTCATCTTGACATTGAAAGTCTTTTCGATTTGCGCCACCGAGCCGCGGACAACCAGCATCAGCCGATTTGGAGACTTATAGGTAACGCCAAAACCATTGGCTTCGGCGAAATCAGCCACTTTCTGGTATTCCGTTTCCGTGCGTCCGAACCTTTCGGTGAACTCAGCCACGCTCAGCCAATGGCGGTAGTCGGGGCTGTTTGGGTCGGAGAGCCGATCTATCAAACTGGTCAGTTCCTCCTGGTTGCGCACGGGCAGGTGGATGACGAGGTTCAAGTACTGCGTGGAGGGAAGAAAACCGATCGGCACTGCCCTCCCACCGGTAACTGCGAGGCGAACGTGGTTGTGCAACACTTGTAATGTTTGTTGGGCTCGTCCTGGTGTGGCGATCAGCAAGAACGCAGCAGCGCAGACAAACGCTGCGAGTCCAGGCGGAATTCTGCCTGAGAACACCTGCCGACCTTGGCCAACGCGCCGGAGCGGTTTCATGTGTCAACTTACTCTCTTGGAGGGTGTCGAGGACACAATGATGCAGCATCTGCTCCGAGGAGCGCAATGGTCGGTGACCGGCGTCACTCTCGGCAGTGCCACCAGCATAAGTCGTCTGTAAAAGTTCCCGTCGCTGGCCTGCACCAGGGGCGGCCATGGATTGTAGCCATCGGCTATGGCGGTGTGCGGTGTGGTCTTCAAGATCACCCCGTGACTGAGATTCCGCGGTTTAACGACGGCCGACACCATCGGCTGGGGTGTCGGCCTTTCAATTCACCGCACGATATTATCTTTGATCACCTGAGACTGGGTAAGTAGTTCCTGGCAGAGTGCGGTGAGGCCCGCGAATAACTAATGCGAAATCCCGTTGCGCTGGTAACCAAAGTACGGGCAATTCCAAAACCTACCCATCATCCGCCTCTGTGTCTCGGTGGTTCGTTGCTTTTTCTGCGATACTAGAGGGTGCTCCCGCAGGTCGCGAGCCCGACATCATCATGGACCTAGTTGCAGATCCGAAATCCGTCAAAGTCAACGTCACCACCGGCACCGGCATGGACATCGAGTGGAAAGACGGGCATCGGAGCGTTTACAGCTTTCCTTTCCTGCGCGATGCCTGCCCGTGTGCGCTGTGCAGCGAGGAGAGAGAGAAGGATGGCCGCCAGCCTGGCGATCCGCTCAAGCCCATCGCGGGGGCATTGCCCATGTTCAAGGCGGCGGCGCGGCCCACCGAGGTTGAGCCGGTTGGCAAGTACGCCATTCGTTTCTCATGGAACGATGGCCACCAGCACGGCATCTATTCGTGGCAGTACCTGCGCGAGCATTGTCCCTGCGCCGAGTGCAAGGCGCGACGCGCCATGGATGCTCCGGTCACCAGCAGTAAACCCAATTGAAGCAACCACGGAAACACAGAGGCACAAAGAAAGCCGTGAGCAAGAACATCGTTATAATCTCTGTGTCTCGGCGCCTCTGTAGTTAAGTAGCCCCTATCGAGTATCCTAAAGTTTGCCGTCGTATCTCAACAATTTGAATCCGCAACAGCGCGAGGCCGTGGAGGCCGTGAGCGGGCCGGTGCTGATCCTCGCGGGCGCGGGCAGCGGCAAGACGCGGGTCATCACATATCGCATCGCCCATTTGATTGACGGCGTTGGGGTGCCGCCCGACTCCATCCTGGCGGTCACCTTTACCAATAAGGCGGCTGCTGAAATGGCCAGCCGCGTAGAGTCGCTGGTAGGCGCACGCTCCCTGGCCAAGCCGCTGATTTCCACGTTCCATTCCTTTTGCGTGCGCCTGCTGCGTCGCGACATTGACACGCTGCAGATCGGCGGCAAAGGCTATCGGAAAGATTTCGTCATCTACGACGAGGCCGACCAGCAAAACGTGGCGAAGGCCGCCATGCGACGGATTGGCATCGACGATAAGCAGCTAACGCCGCGCAACGTGCTCTCCCAGATCTCGTGGGCCAAGAATCACATGCTCGATCCGCAGGAGGTTTACCTGCAATCGGGCGACCCAAAGACCGAGCGTGTGGCCCATATTTACGAGGTGTACAAGCAGGAGCTGGCGAAGTCGAATGCCCTCGATTTCGACGACCTGCTGCTATATGCCGTGCGCGTGCTGAAAGCGTCGGGCGAAACCCGCGAGCGTTACAACCGCCGCTATCGCTACATCCAGGTGGACGAATATCAGGACACCAACCGCCCGCAATATGAACTGATGCGCATGCTTGCCGGCAGCGAGCACAATGTCTGCGCAGTCGGCGACGAAGACCAGAGCATCTACTCCTGGCGCGGCGCCGACATTCGCAACATCCTGGAGTTCGAGCAGGACTTTCCTGAAGCTCGCATCATTCGCCTGGAACAGAATTACCGCTCTACCCAGAACATTCTGGAAGCGGCCTCCGTCGTGGTATCCCACAACGTCAGACGCAAAGGAAAGACCCTGTGGACAGACCGAAGCGGCGGCTCGCAAATCGGATACTACGAGGCTCCGGACGGCGAGAACGAAGCCCTGTTTGCGGCGGATTATATTGCCAAGTATCTTCGGCAGGCGGGAAGCGAAGGCCGGGAGACGCCGCGGGCTGCGGTTCTGTATCGCACCAACTCGCAGTCGCGTCTGGTCGAAGAGGCAATGCGCCGCTATCAGCTCAAGTACCACGTTGTAGGAGGATTCAGTTTTTATGAGCGCGCCGAGATCAAAGACATGATCTCGTACCTCAAAGTTCTGCAAAATCCCGACGATTCGATCGCCATGCAACGCGTCATCAATACGCCGACCCGAGGCATCGGCAAAAATACTCTCGAGACCATAGAGAGCATTGCGCTGGAGACTGGCACCTCTATGTGGGGCGCCATCGACGAGGTACTGCGGCGCAGGCTTCTCCCGCTGCGGGCATTGACGGCGCTCAAGAGTTTTAAGGACCTGATCGAGGACGCCCGAGCCATGCACCTTGGCACTTTCCGCGAACGAGTGAACGAAACCGCCGAAGAACCTGCCGCCGAGACTATTGCCATCGCGGATGGCGACGAAGAGGATTTTCAGCACGCCATCGACTTCTCTCCCGCCGAATTCGAAGTCGCAACAGAGTCCACGGAGTTTGCTCCCGAGACGTTCGCGGATGGGGATGCCGACAAGAGCCCAATTGCTAAGAAAGAAGACGAGCGGATCGAAGGCTTCCGCGCGCCTGGCGATCCGGCATCTACGGCCGAACTGTTGAAGTTTCTGATCGATCGCACCGGCTACATCAAGCAGCTTGAGCAGGAGGACACTCCTGAGGCGCTGGCCCGCATCGAGAACTTGCACGAACTGGTGAACGCGGCCATGGACTCTCGCGATCGCGGCGAGACGCTGAACGAGTTTCTCGATCACGCCGCCCTGGTCAGCGATGCCGACGATTATGACGAGAACTCACGCGTCACCCTAATGACCTTGCATGCGGCCAAAGGTCTCGAGTTCCCGCTGGTGTTTCTGATTGGCCTGGAGGAGGGACTGTTCCCTCATTCCCGTACGCTGCTCGCCCCAGACGATATCGAGGAAGAGCGGCGATTGTGCTACGTCGGGATGACTCGCGCCATGGACACGCTCATCGTTTCTCGCGCGCGATATCGGCGCCGCTACGGTACCGACATGCCCGAACCCAGCGTGGCCTCGCGGTTTCTGGAGGAAATTCCGCAGGCGCTGCTGCAGGACCTGGGATCGCCGCGACGGCCCGCCTACGCGGCGCGCGGAGATTACTCAACCGGCAGGCACTACGCCTACGAGGACGAAGATCAACGCCCAGAGCACGACCGTCGCAATACGCCGCAACGCAGCCAATATAGCGGTCCAACCTACAACTCCATCGATAACATCGCGGAGTTCTTCGCCTCGCGCGGCAAGAAGTTTTCCCGGCCCAAAGTCGAGATTCCAACGCCGACTGGGCGCACGGGATTCCGGCCCGGACAACGCGTCCGTC
Organism: uncultured Acidobacteriaceae bacterium; assembly: GCA_963721155.1. Classification (GTDB taxonomy): domain Bacteria; phylum Acidobacteriota; class Terriglobia; order Terriglobales; family Acidobacteriaceae; genus Bog-257. The sequence continues at coordinate 52,898 of CAVRID010000029.1, forward strand.
ATCCAAAATATGGGGAGGGAACGGTGTACAAACGCGAGGGAGACGGGGAAGATGCGAAGATTACGGTACAATTTCCTAGATTCGGTTTGAAAAAGCTGGTCGAGAAATACGCCCAATTGGAAAAGGCGTAAGCCCGTCACTTAAAGGAACGCAGAATTCATGGCAAATACCAAAAGCATCACCGACAAACTGGAACGCAAGAAGGTAAAGCGCACTGCGCGCAAGAAGGCCGCCCCGAAAGCGCCTCGCACTTACGCCCGCGGCTCGGCGAAGCGCAAGGTTAAAAAGCTGGCACGCGGTCAGTCGAAACGCTAGTTGGTCCGCTGCTGCCCTCAGGAATGCAAGCTCCAGTCCGATCGCCGGGCTGGAGCTTGTTTTTGCCGGACAGAATGGGAATCGACTTCCGCAATACAAAAGGAACCTCCATACCTGCCTGGAATGGCGGTCCCTCCGGCGACATATACACCCTCCCCCATACCTCAGGGCGATACATCGCATTTGTTCTATCGGCATTTCGTAAGGAAGCTTCAGACGGCTGGCTGGAACTCGCACGCCAGATACAACTTCCAAATTGTGCAGCGAGAAATATCCGCATGGGAGCCAGTCAGCAACTTGCCGTATCATGCCCCCACCGCATGCTAGTCTTTCCCGAAGGAGACAAATCTACGTGATTCTGCGCCGTCGTAAACCGTGCATACGATTTTCTCTACTGATGATGACGGTCCTGACCATTCTGCCTCTCGAGGTCGCACACGCGCAGGCATTCGACACCGGCCAATTTTCTGCCATGCAGTGGCGGCTGATTGGTCCCTTTCGAGGCGGTCGAGTCACGGCCGTAGCGGGTGTGCCAGGCCGTCCCGATACCTACTACTTCGGCACGCCCGGCGGCGGAATATGGAAGACCACCAATAGCGGGCAGGTTTGGCGGCCTATCTTCGATCACGAGCCGGTCCCGTCCATCGGAGCGTTAGCGGTGGCGCCCTCTGACTCAAGTGTTATTTACGCGGGAACCGGTGAGCAGACAGCCGGCAATGGACTGTATAGATCAGCCGACGGCGGCGAAACATGGAAGAACGTTGGCTTGCAGGATGTTCGTTTTATTCAGGCAATTGTTGTCGACCCGCAAGATTCAGACACGGTCGTAGTGGGCGCAAACTCAATCGGATTCGGGATCCTGTGGCAGCCCTTACCGGCATCGGCGCGCACAGCCAACCGTGGAATTTTCAAGACCACCGATGGCGGAAAAACCTGGAAGAAGGTGCTCAGCAACGACGAGACGCTGGGTGTCGTCGATCTCTGCTCCGATCCCAGCGATCCCCGCACGCTTTATGCAGTTCTCTATCGGCCGGCTTCGGGGTCAGGCGACTCCGAGGTGCCAGCTACGTCCGAGATTGTTAAGTCAGGGGACGGGGGCTCGACCTGGAATCCTCTCGCAACCAAGGGGCTGCCAGAGAAAGGCCGGGGAAGGCTGGGCATTGCCGTGGCTCCCGGAACGAATGGCCGCCTGTACGTGATTCTGGAGCAAGGGTTCTTCCGCTCCGACGATGGCGGAGCTACCTGGCAACAATCCACCAAGGATCCGCGAATACTCGGCAGCGCATATTTCAGCCGGGTCTTCGTTGACCCGAAGAATCCCGACGTCCTCTACGTGGCGCAGACGTCGCTTTATCGCTCTACCGATGGCGGGCATACCTTCGAGGCCTATGTCGGAGCTCCTAGTGGCGACGACTTCCACGTCCTCTGGATCGATCCACAAAACTCGGCGCGCATGATTCTTGGCGTAGATCAAGGCGCCATCATCAGCGTGGATAGCGGCAGGAGTTGGAGCTCTTGGTACAACCAACCGACCGGGCAGTTCTATCATGTCTCTACCGACAACGCCTTCCCGTATCGCGTCTATGGGGCGCAGCAGGATAGCGGGACCGCCGGCGTTCTCAGCCGCAGCGATTATGGCGAGATCCTGGCCCAGGATTGGTTCTCTATCGGCGGTTTCGAATACGCCTTCATCACCCCCGACCCGCTTAACCCAAACTGGGTTTATAGCGATGGTTGGTATGGTTCCGTGGTGCGGTTCGATAAGGGCACCGGTCAAATTGCTACCGTGTTTGAGCACGGTGAAAAGTACAGAACCTCCTCCATGCCGCCGTTGGTGTTTTCGCCGCGGGACCCGTCCACGCTTTATCTGGGAACGCAGTTTGTGCTCAAGACTTCCAACGGCGGATTGAGCTGGCAGGAAATCAGTCCCGACTTAACGGGTTACAAAGAGGCAGAAGAAAAAGAAGCTAAGCCGGACCCCAGCAAGCCGCATCCTCCCGCCATCACGACGCTGGCGCCGTCTGAAGTGCAGTCGGGAGTGATGTGGGCCGGCACCAGTAACCGGATCGTGCAGCTCACCTGCGACGCAGGAGCGAACTGGCAAAACGTCTCACCACCCGGATTGACTGAGCCTACTCAAATCCTTGCGATCGAGGCTTCGCACTATGACGCCGCCACCGCGTACGTTGCGATAGGCGCTACCCGCGAGTCCACTCCGCCGTACGTCGTTCGCACCCACGATTACGGCCGCACCTGGCAGAAGATCAGCAACGGATTCCCCGAACGCGAGATGGTGCGTGTAGTACGCGAGGATCCAAAGCGCAAGGGCCTGCTGTATGCGGGAACCGATACCGGCGTCTTCGTTTCCTGGGATGACGGCGACCATTGGCAATCGCTGCAACTCAATCTACCGCCGACTCCGGTCACCGATCTCCAGGTGCATGCAACTGATGTGGTCATCTCAACCTTCGGGCGTGCGTTGTGGATTCTGGATGACGTCACGCCGCTTCGTGAGATGAGCCCGCAGATCACCGCAACCGAGGCTTATCTGTTTCGACCCGCCACCGGAATGCGCGTTCGTTGGGACAACTATCAGGACACGCCTTATCCGGTCGAAACTCCCGCAGGACAGAACCCGCCCGACGGAGCCATCCTCGACTATTTTCTGAAAGCCGCGCCGCCGGGTGAAGTCACACTGACCATTTATGACGACAAGGGCAACGAGGTTAATCAGTACTCGAGTGAGGCAAAGCCTCCGGACCTGTTGCCTGCGAACGCCCCCAACTACTGGTTTGCGCCCGCCGCAGCTCTGCCGAAGGCGGCAGGTGTAAATCGCTTCGCCTGGAATCTTCGCTATCCGCCGCCGCTGTCCCTTCCTTATGGCTACAATGGCGACCTGCTGGGGTACACCGAATACACCACGGCCGATCACGCAATCCCCGGGCAAACTCCGCGTGTGCAGCCCCCGGGACCTTTGGTTGTGCCGGGTAACTACACGTTGGAGTTGCGCGCCGCCGGACAAACACTCCGGCAGCCGTTGACGATAGAACTTGATCCGCGCGTCCATGCTTCGCAATCGGATCTAGCGGAACAGCTCGATGTGGCGCAAGAGATCAGCAGAGGCATGAAGGCGAGCTACGATGCTTACCTGCAGGTTGCGGCATTGCGCAAGGCTTTGGACGACCGGCAAAAGGCGTTGAACGGGGACGAGTTAAAGCAGACAAAAGACGCAGCCGCTTCCCTCGACAAAAAGATCGACGCCGTTCAGAACGGCACTCGCACCGCTCCGGGTTTCGGGCTGGTCAACCGCGATCTGACCAGACTGATTTACAGCGCGGAGAGCGCCGACGTTCGTCCCGCGGATGCAGTCCGGTCGGCAGCGCAACAGAGCTGCGATGCACTCGACAAAGACTTGTCGACTTGGCGGCAACTGAGCGAGCAAGACCTGGCATCGTTCAATACCATGCTGACTGTGGCAAAATTGTCGCCCCTGCCGCCGGTCACCGCGGTTACAAGCGCCGGATGCAGGAAATAGCCATGGTCGCAGAGGTCTCGATCATCCGCGGGTAGCAATCCCGGGTTCCAGGCCCATTACAATCGCTTCATGCGGCCTTATTTTCGCTGGCAGCTACGGTCCCGGACGCTGGAGTTGGGGCGGCGAACTCTCATTATGGGAGTGCTCAACGTAACTCCGGATTCCTTCTCCGACGGAGGAGAATTTCTTCAGCCTGAACCAGCGCTGCAACACGCGCTGCAGATGCTGGAAGAAGGTGCAGACATTTTGGACCTCGGCGGCGAGTCTACCCGTCCGGGAGCCCCGGTTGCCGGCGACGAGCCACCCGCTAAATCGGACTCAAAGCTAAGAGCGGCGGTCACCGAGGAGGAAGAGCTGCGGCGGGTAATGCCGGTATTGCAAGGTATTCTGCGAGGCCCGGCCGGGAACGAGTTATTTCGGTGGACACCTACAAGTCAGCTGTCGCCCGCGCGGCGGTGCACGCCGGCGCGGAGATCGTTAACGACGTCAGCGGCTTTCAATGGGATCCGGAAATGGCGCGAACATGCTCCGAATTGCAATGCGGAGTGGTGCTGATGCACACTCGCGGACAACCAGAAGAGTGGCGCGCTCTTCCGCGCGAGGCGGCCATCACTGCCGTAGTGGAGCACGACCTTGCCAACCAACTGCTGATTGCCCTGCAGAGTGGCGTGCAGCGATCGCGCATCGTGCTCGATCCCGGCTTTGGCTTCGGCAAGAACTTTGAGGAGAACTATCCGCTGCTGGCCCATCTCGATCAATTGCACCGGTTCGGGTTCCCGGTGATGGCTGGCACTTCGCGCAAGTCATTCGTGGGACGCACCGTCGGCAAGCGAGCCGGCAAGGATGCGCCGCCTTCGGAACGGCTGTATGGATCGCTAGCTGCGATGGTTGCCAGCATCCTCGGCGGGGCCCATATCGTGCGCGTGCATGATGTGAAGCCAGCGGTCGAAGCCGCTGCGGTGGCCGACGAAGTATTAGCAGCCGGCGGAGAGAGCTGATCAACCTTGTTCGATGGCATTACGAATGACTGACCTGAATCAGCTTCACTCTGACCCACGCGTCACCGTCCGCCGTCCCGGCGCGCCCGATTCATCTGGACGTTGTGTGGTGTACTGGATGCAGCGGGCTCAGCGCGCGCTCGACAATCCCGCGCTCGACGTCGCGGTTGCGGCCGCGAACATGCTGCACCAACCGGTGGTAATCTTCTTTGCGCCGGTGCCGTTTTACCCACACGCCAACTTGCGTCACTACGCGTTTCTCGCGCAAGGCATTCCCGATACTGCTGACCGCGCGCGCAAGCGTGGCATCGGATACGTGCTGCGGCGCTATCCCGAGCATTCGCTGTCTAAGTTCTGCGATGAGGTGAAGGCATCGCTCGTCATCGGCGACGAGAACCCGATGCGTGAGCCTGATCATTGGCGCGAGCTCGCAGCGAAAAAATTGACTGTGCCGCTGTGGACAGCGGATGCCGACGTGCTCGTTCCGTCGAAGCTGCTGGAGAAGGAGCAATACGCAGCGCGCACCATACGGCCTCGGCTGAAGCTCAGACTGGAACAGTTCCTCGCAGCGCCCGCCAATCCGAAAGCGAAGGTCGAATGGCAGAAGCCACGCGGGCTACATGCACTTCAGGATGACGGCTCGTTCAACATCACGGAGGACTGGGAGGGCCTCGACCGCTCGGTTGCGCCAGTGAATTCTTTTCGTGGCGGGACTAACGAGGCGCTCCGCCTGTTGCACGATTTCGTAGCCCATAAACTGCCCCATTATCCTGAGCACCACGGTAAGGCCGAGCTGGATGGCACCAGCCGGCTGTCACCGTATCTGCACTTCGGACACATCGGACCGCACACGGTTGCACTGGCTGTCGAAAAATCAAAAGCACCGCGCGCGGCGAAAGACGACTTCCTCGATCAGCTCATCACCTGGCGCGAGCTGTCCATTAACTTCGTGCATTTCAATCCGCTATATGACTCAATTGAGAGCGCACCCGACTGGGCTCACCGCACCCTGGGCAAGCATGCGCATGACCGGCGGCCAGTGACCTACTCGCGCGCGCAACTTGAGTCCGCCCAGACCCGTGACGAGCTGTGGAACGCCGCGCAGCGTCAAATGCTCCACGCGGGATGGATGCACAACTACATGCGAATGTACTGGGCGAAGAAAATCCTGGAGTGGAGTCCGTCTCCCGCAGTCGCATATCAGACTGCGGTGTACCTCAATGACAAGTATTTTCTGGACGGGCGCGATCCCAATGGTTACGCGGGAATAGCGTGGTCCATCGCCGGCAAGTTCGATCGCCCATGGTTCGAGCGCCCGATCTTCGGGACCATTCGCTATATGTCAGGAAATGCCGCCGCCAGGAAATTTGACACCCAACAATACATCGCGCAGATGGCCGAGTTGGCGGGCGCGAGCGAGCAGGCCGAATTGTTCCAACGGTGAGGAACTACGGCGCGATCGTCAGGCTACACACGAAAGCGCTGATCCAAACTAAAAATCCACCGGCCCCGACGCAGATATAAAGGCGCCGTTCGAAAGCGTTATGAATCGTCGGTAGAGGCAAGGGAGTTCCCAAGGCGCGATGAAACGAAGCTCCCAGTAGGCCGCCAAATCCGATAAGGGTTGTGGCACCGCCAAAGGCGAGGCCAGCGATGATGAGGATGAAACTTAGGCTGAACACAACCGATCCCACTACTTGCCCAACAGCCTAGACCTCTGAACAAGGTTCTGCAAGTGGAATGCCCAGGCCTAGGATGGGAATACAGCGAACTGAGACGGGTCAGCGATCGGCCCGGGAAAATAACGGCCGAAGAAGCAATGGAGCACGGTTTCTTTCCCGCCTTCGCCGGTGTTCGTGAGTCTGAAAACGGTGGCACACGTCACGCGTGGAAATCGCCCCTCGCTGTGCCTTGGCTTGCCTCCTTGCAATGTGTCGCAAAAGAAAATGGACCAAAGAGACGGGCGCACTGGGATGCCGGAGAGAAGGAAGGCCGAGGGTCTCGTTCCTAGCGCGCAGGCGCTATCGAAGTGATTAGGAAAAAAGCCGACAGGCCTTCTCGGGGTATCAACCAGAATTTCACTCTCGTGGCGAACGTTTCTTAGTGACGCATGGGGCAGTGGTGGGTATAGCCGAGGACACCGAACGCACACGGCAACTGGCTCGTTGCCGAGACGCTAACTTTGCCTGAAAACTCTGTGTCCTCCGTGCCTCTGTGGTGAAAATCGGAACCTACATCACAATCTCTTTCACCTGTCGCGTGATGGGATGCTGCATCTCTTCCAGATCGCCCTTCACTAGATTCAGGCCATAGACGCACGATTCAAACTCGCGAGCAAGCTTGGCGAAGAGCGGCGACAGCCGGGCGTATTCGAACTGGTCGAACTTGGAGACGATGTAATAGCTCTCTTTCCCTGCCCGGATGAAATCGATAAAGTTTTCCAGCCGCTGCCGCCGTAAGCGATAGTGGTTGACGCTCTCGGGAAACATTCCGGAGAAGAACAAGGTGTAATCGCCGATGTGCTTGCGGACCTGGCGCTCGCGATCAAACGACGGCGCCGGGCCGTAGATGGGGTCGGCCTCCAGTAGCATCTCGCCCACGTCGTGTAGCGGACGGCCTCCGGCATCGCAAATCTTGTACAACTGCTGGCAATCGCAGAACTCCGCCAGAACGTTGACGACGTAATCTTTCACCTCGGGATCGCGGAGTCCGATGTCGCGGTCGAAGTGCTGGTCGATCAATTCTGTGAACAACTGCTGCAGCGCGTGCGATTCTGGAATCATGGCCTTGGGTTCGTCCCCTCCGGTTGCCCAACTCACATATAGATGTGATGCGAGTTCATAACGCACTTTTTGTTCCGGCGCAAGCATTTCTTCGCATGCGCCGTAACTTTGCGGGTACGCTTGCGACCTCGCCGCCGTATCCGACGTGCGGTACAACCAAATCCTTCGCGACTACGTTGAATTCGAGTGGGGTTTGAGCAGGTTTGGTTGGCTTGCCTCTGGCGCGGGTACGCTTGCCGTCGGCAGTCTTGATCCGGCTTTCTCCGCCAAGGTTTAGGCTTGCCGCCAGCAATGTCTGATATAAATCCGAGGTAACAATCCGAACAATGCAGCTTCGTGGGAGTTCCATGGAATGGTTCGTTAATTTACCGGACTGGCTGGTTGGCATCCTATTCGTTCTGTTTTGCGTGTTGGTCGGAGTGGGCGGTCTGCTGGCTACGCGCAGATGGATAGGTCGGCTGCATGCCGGCATCTCGCACAACGAAGCGGTCAGCTACTATCTCAGCACGGTTGCCATCTTCTACGGCATCATGCTGGGGTTGATTGCCGTCGGCGTCTGGGAAGGCTACGACGGCGCCCGCAGCGCGGTGGGAATGGAGGCCGGCGCTCTGGCGGCACTGTACCGAGATGTCAGCGGCTATCCCGAACCCGAGCGCAGTGCACTCCAGGCTGACCTGCGGGAATATACCCGCTACGAAATCGATGTAGCCTGGCAAGCCCACCGCCAGGGGGTCATTACCCCGGGCGGGATGGAGCGCCTGTGGCATTTTCAGGACCGGCTGCAGACCTTCGAACCGCGGACCCAGGGACAGGAGGCGCTGCACCACGAGACCCTGCGCGCCTTCAACAACCTCATCGAGAAACGCAGCCTGCGGCTGGATACCATCACCGCGCATTTGCCGGGACCGCTGTGGCGCTTCGTCATGCTTGGGGCAGTGCTGAGCTTTGCCGTAAGCTGGTTCTTTCAACTCAAAAGCTTCGCCATGCATGTGTGGATGACAGCTTTTTTCGCCGCGCTGCTGGGCATAGAGATCCATCTCCTGCTCCTCATGGACAATCCCTATCGCGGCGCCATTGGCGTGACCCCCGAAGCCTTCCGCTTTGTCTATGACATGTTGATGCGATAGCGGAAGAGCCATCTACAAGACCTGCTGTTTACTGGCGACTGGCTACTGACAACCGCTACTGGATATGGATCAGTTGCACATCAAACACCAGCATGCCAAACGGCGGCTGCTTCCCCTGGTACGCGAGCTTCTCAGGAATCCAGAAACGCATGGTCTCGCCCTCTACCATCAGTTGCAAACCTTCGGTCCATCCGGGAATCACCTGGTTGAGGGGGAAACTCGAGGGCTGCCCTCGCGCCACCGAGCTGTCGAACATCTTCCCGTCGGTCGTCCAACCCGTGTAGTGCACCGTGACTTCGTCAACCTTCTTAGGATGGCGCGTGCCCGTTCCCGGCGTTAGCTCTTTGTAAGCGAGGCCGCTGGAAGTTCGCTTGGCGTCGGCTGGAGGCGCTTTCACATCGGGCGGCGCGTGGGTCGGCATGTCGAGCAGCGTCACATCAAATACCAGTGTTCCCGCTGGCCTGCCTTGCTGGCCCTTGTAGGCCAGCGATTGCGGAATCCACAAGCGCCGCGTTTCGCCGATCACCATCATCTGAATACCTTCACCGAAGCCGGGGATCACGCGATTGACCGGCAACGTGGCCGGCTTGCCGCGCACGACCGAGCTGTCGAACATCTTGCCGTCGGTGGTCCAGCCGGTGTAATCGACAGTGACCACCTCGTCTTTGGCGGGATGGATCTTGCCGGTGCCAGGCTTTTCCACCATGGTTACGAGGCCGGACGGGGCTTTTACGGCATCAGCCGGCGGCGCAGCGACATCCGTGGGAGCGGGAATCTGCGCGGGCGGTGTCTGAGCCGCAAACGTCGTTACGAGGAACAACAACAGGGCGAGCGAAAGAAGGATACGCATCCGCCTATTGTACGGCGTGCCGACATGTCTTCGCATGAACCTTGCTGAAGACCACGCGGTCCCGGAGCCTCAGCGCCACATGATCGTAGCTCTTTCCATCGCCAGATTGTGACACACCTTTTGCTTTTCTATTGCTTTTCTATGACAACTCCTGACTATAGGCCGCCGTAGTCTGTGGCTCAACAGACCTCGGCGATGGCGATGTCACATCAGCTGCTTCGGCGCGAGGTTGAGGAGGTACTCTTATGAAAGCGTTGCTTTGCGCATTGTTACTGCTGACCAGCCTAGGTTGCGGAGGTTATGGTTCGGGGATGGGAATGACACCAGCACCTATGCCAACGCTTTCGCCCGCGGCTGGAATCCATTCTACGCCGCAGACTATAACGATTAGCGACAGCCTGCAGTCCGCTACTATCTACTACACCATCGATGGAAGCACGCCGACTCTTTCCTCGCCGATTTATCGAGGACCGTTCATGATCACGCAGACGACGAGGGTGGAAGCCATTGCGGCGGCGGGAGGATATACAACCAGCGCCGTCGCCATCGCGGACTATACGCTGCAGTAATCGGTAACGAAGGGTATCGGTCGCCCGACCTTTCCGGAGCGCGAAGAGCGCGGGATGAACGGTTCCAAGCCTATCAGGTTAAGATTTTGCGGTGGGCAGCCCGAGCTGCCCACCCATCGACCTCAGATAACAAAGTCGGGCCCGTAGACCCCGCTTCCGTCGGGCAGTTCAATGCTGAACAGCGGCATCGCTGCCTGTTGCAGGCTAAACATGTTATTGATTACATTCTCGAGTCCGCTGTTATCTCCAGTTGCCCAGGCGCTGTCAAGCCCGCTCAATATGGCGAGGAACGCTTGGTCGAAGGTCTGCAATGCTGCCTGGGCGTTCGCTGGAGGATTTACATATCCGCCGGTGGGGATCGGCGCCATGGGATAGGCTTGCGGAAACGGTACCGCAGTTCCCTGATAAACCCAGTTGCCGTTTTGCTGAATGAGAGTCGCTCCGTTGTAGATCTCGGAAAACTTGTAGTAGTGCGAAAGCTCGGGTCCGTTGCCATAATCCTGCGTGTAGGGTGTATCTTCCGTCGAGGTGTCGGTGCCCTCGCCCTGCTCTTTAATCTCCTCAATGGCGGCCACGGCTTGCGCCACCGTAGTTATGACCGCCAGGTTCATGGTGCCGAGGTCATCGAAGGTGGTTGTCAATTGATTGGTGGGTGACAAGGTTTGAGTGACATTCTGAAACGCCGCCGAGATCGCATCGTAGAAGGCCCCGATCGTGGGATAGGTCACCTCAAGTGTCAGCGGATTCTCCGGCATCTCGATCTGCATGAAGACATTTTGTACATAATCTTTGGTCAGGCCGGCCAGATAGACGTTGAGGCCCGGCCGCACTCCTCCCGGCAACCCGACACAGGGATAAATGATGTTGTTCCGGTAGCCGGAGACGATCTGGGGCGCGGTTCCGAGCGCCGTTAGCAGGTTGCAGGCGATGCCCATGTGGAGCATCTCTTCCCACACCACGCTACGGATCAGACCCGAGGCTACCCCCGAGGGGTCTGACTGAATCGACCATAGGCCACAGAGATAGACCGGGATGGTGGAAAGCTCCAGTTCGATGGCGGACTGCAGGCTGCTCTGCAGCCACGACGTATCGCGCAGGTTCGGTGGTACCTGCATCAGTTCGAGGATCTTGTTGCTCACGTGACCTCCATTTGTCTGGCAGGGAAACTAGATTTTGTTTAGCCTGACCGGGACGTTGACCGCAAATTGTCAACGTCCGCGCGGCGATACTCAAGGACGGAGGTCACCTGTGCAAGTGACAAAAGCGTCGGGGTGAATTGTAAGAGGCAATACCGATGCTCAGATAGTTCTGTCTGCCGGTAAATGTGACGTGGGGAGGTCGTTTAAGCTTGGGTGCCCCATCCTTCGCTGCTGTCTGTCATCCCGAGCGACGAGCGCAGTGAAGAGTCGAGGGACCTGTTTTTGATTCTGTCGTCCTGATCTCGGTGCCATCGATAAGAACGAAGGCGCCACCGCCTTTACCCCCGACGTTAAGGCCCCCTCCCCGTTATTCTGGATCTTTGTTTTCAATATTTTGCCTGCAAGATATTCATAATGGCAACTTACGTGCGTAAGTCCTTGCTGCTGAATACTTTGCAAAATTCCCTGCAAAATATTCCATCCAAAGCAGATACACGCAAGATATTCCGAACAAAACACTTACCGGTGCCCAAGTGCCCAATCGGCTGTCGGGCCGCTAATTTTCAAAGATCATTGCCGCGGCCCCCAAGCCGTTTCACCATCATTGACTACATAGCGCAGACGGGCATTCGCAGCACTGGAGACTGGCTCCAGCGCCTCTCATTCTATTTTGCGGGTATAAGCCGGGCCGAGAAGAAAACGCATTCCGCAGAACGAAGGTAACCACAAGCTCCTGACAACTGCACTGACTACTGACAACTGACAACTGGCTACCGGAGTTATCATCACACGACATCCTTCCTGGGAGGTCCAACCATGGAGTGGGAACGCTTTGCCCGGTTTGTGCTGCTGGGCAGCGGGGAGCTGGAACAATACGCGATCCTGCTGGCGCGAGTATCGCTGGGGCTGTTCTTCGCCATCTCCGGCGCGAACAAGCTTTTCGTCGCCAGCCGGACGCAGGCCATGTATGAAACGCTGGTCGAGGCCAAGGTCCCGTTTCCCCACGCGACGACCTATTTCGTCTCGGCCGTCGAGTTCGTCGGCGGATGCCTGCTGGCCGTCGGCTTCCTCTCCAGCTTGGCCTGCGTCGCTCTGCTGGTCGACATGCTGGTCGCCATTCTGACCGCAAAACTTTCCGCCATGCCCAAAGGACTTTCGGCTTTTAACTGGCTCGACAATTTCCTCTACCTTCCGGAAGTCCTGTACGTACTCTTCTTTGTCTGGCTGATCTGCTCTGGGCCGGGCAAGTTCAGCATTGATAATTGGCTCGCCGGTAAGTTGGGGAGATGAGCCTGTCGGCGGTTGGCCCGTTCTGGCCATCTTTTGGCTACGGTCGGGATTTTCGTTGTCTTCACTGACAACTGGCTACTGACTACTGGCAACTGTTGTTTGTCATCCCGAGCGATGGCCGCAGCGAGGAGTCGAGGGAACTGCTTTTACTGACAACTGACAACTCGGTCCCGACAACTGCCTGGGAAGGTCAGGTGTTAGCGGACCACCCGCCCGCAAGTAGCCGCGGGACAACTTAATCAAATGAAATGCCCCACCCAACCAAAAAGAAGGTTGAATGAGGCACCCGAAGCTTTCAAAATGTCGAGCGGCTAGACTAGGCGGCCGCCCGCCAGAGCTTAAACAGCTACTGCGACGTTATGGAAGGTGGAGATGACTGTCTCAAACGTCTGAACTCTCGGCGTTCCATCGATTACCTTCGCCAAGGTCTTCAACACTTCTGGATAGCTGTTGGTATTGTAATCGTCTGCATTGTTCTTGTGCTCCCACAGACTGATGGAAATCGCATCCTGGCTGCCGGGGTTGCACAGCGTGATTTCGTCCTTGAAGCCCTTCTGCTTGCGCAGTAAAGGAAGAATCTGGTTCTCGAAGGTGCGCGTGTAATCAGACTGCATATTGGACTTCAGGCGAAAAGAGATATTGCGTGCGTACATATTCAACCTCCTAAAGGTTGCGTCGCATATAAGATGAAGGGAACTTCAGATGGGCTGACTTATATTCAGGGAACCTGAAAGAGGAGAGGCTTGGAAACTATCCTCGATTGAACTATAGCTGATTGTATGAGGATTGTCAATCGAGAGCCCATGATGGTAGCCTTGTTGGCTCATTGCAATGGACTTAGTAACTATAGCGACGAGCAAGTGTAACTATTATATAGCCAAGTGTAACTGGTGTAACTATAGCGAAGAGTAAATATACGTCGAGTGTCACAACGAAAATGGAAGTTTGGACAATGCTAGTCAATCAGCGTACTCTCGAAGTTGAGAGAGATTTTCTACCTCTCATTCAGATCCCCTGAACTAGGTCAGCCGTTCTGGAGCATTCTCCCCTTAGTTGTGACAGTCATAGGAGTTATCGTGTCTAATCCCAAAGTCAAAACTAGCCAGAAGTCAGACGCCTTTAGGCAGCAGGAAACCCTCCCGAACGCTTCAGCGAGTACCTTCTCGGAAGATCAGATACGAGCCCGCGCTTATCAAATCTACGAGTCTCGCGACCGGAACGGCAACCATGCCGACGAGGATTGGAGCCAGGCGCAGTCCGAACTAATGGATCTCGTGGGCGGCAAGTAGCCGCAGGACATCTTAATCAAATGAGAACCCCCACCCAAGCAAGAAGCTTGAGTGGGCCATGCAATAATTGGCCGCAGTTATTGCTGAGGCTGGGGTGTGACTGTAGTGGTCGAGGTAGTGTCCTTCTTCACCACGGGCGGCGGCGCGCTTGTGGTGGTCGTGGTGTCGGTCACCTGCGGCTGAGGCGTGGTGGTGGTCGTGGTCGAGTCGGTCTTCTTTACCTCTGGACCGGCTGGCGTAACCGTCGTATCAGTGCTCTGAGTGACCTGGGCCGGCATTGCTGCCTGATCCTGTGAAGTCCTGGTGGTGGTGCTCTGCGTCGGAGCACCGGATGGATTCTGTGTCGTCGTGGTGGTGTTCGATTGTGTGCTGCTCTGTGCCATTACCGGCAGGGACAGGGCGAGCACGACGAGCGAGCCCAGGATGGCAGCAATTAGCTTCTTGGATATCATTCGATTCTCCTTCATGACCTTGGTCAGTCACTATCGTATGGCTGCCGCTACCACTTAATCTGTGCACAATTGCTCGCTGTCCCGGCCAAATTTTGAGTACCCAATCCAGCCTCTTCATGACCTGACGCGAGCAATTCTGACCAGCTTTCGGCTGACCGATCGTTAGATACTGGCCGAGGTGGAGGAGTCTACGGCGGGCAAGGAGACCTTCCGAATCAGCCTGCCTGTTCGCAGACCCTCAAGGAGTACAAGGAGTTTTCGATGAATCTGAATCTGATGGATCCCAAACTGATCGCTCTCGCAGTCGCAGTGGTTCTGCTAATCGTAGTTGCAATCGCGCTGTATGTGCGAAAACGCAAGAACACCACCGCCGAGCTACGTGAACATTTCGGTCCTGAATATGACCGGGCTGTTCTACAACATGGATCCGAACGTAAGGCCGAAGCGAAGTTGGCGGATCGGGAAACGCGAGTTGAAATGCTCAAGATCCGCGATCTCGATGCTGCCGAGCGTGAACGCTACCTGGCGCAGTGGCAGGCAGTGCAATCTCGCTTTGTCGATTTTCCGAAGGGTGCAGTGACGGAAGCCGATGAGCTGGTGTGTTCGCTGATGCAGACGCGTGGCTATCCTGTCACCGATTTCGATCAGCGGGCGGCGGATATTTCTGTTGACCATCCCCGAGTAGTGGAGAACTACCGCTCAGCGCACGACATTGCATTGCGGCTCGGCAGAGGTGAAGCCAGCACAGAAGACATGCGCAATGCAATGATCCACTATCGGTCGCTCTTCGACGAACTGGTGCAGGTGCAGGCCGTCGGCGACAAGAGAGTGGCGTAACATTTGGCGAAGCGGAATTTCGCCGGCCCATCGGCTCACTTCGGTGAGTCGCCGGGCTACGGAATCGATGATGACCGTAGTTGAGAGCCCGTAGGGCGAAACAATCGTAGCCCAGGACGTCAGTCCTGGGTTGACATCATTATGCGGCGCGAGTCCCGCAGGGACGGCACGTCATTGAAATAGCTCGGCCTTGTTAAATGGAATGCCCGCTTTTTCCAGCAGGGCAAGGAACTCCTCTTCGAAACTATGTCGCCGGTGATGTTCCGGCTGATTCTGAATGTAGTGCCTCACCGCGTCGACATTCGAAGGGCTGACCGAGAACGCTCCGTAGCCTTCCTGCCATCCGAGCCAGGAGCCGGGTTCGCGAAGCCAGCCCGACGAATTCGACTTCAACTTCTGCGCCGCCTCCGCAGCCGCGACATGAGCAGGCAAACAAAGCAACAGGTGGATATGATTTTCTGTTCCACCGATCGCGCGTGCGTCGTAGCCGATGTTGCGAGCTATCCCGGCAATATAGGCCCAGAGTTTTGCCGGCTCCTTAATGGCCGCGCGACGTTCCTTGGTAGAGAACACAATGTGGAACAGGATTGAGCTGTAGGTGTGGGCCATTCCCTAGTATGGTTTCACCCATAATTTCATTGCAGTATTGTCGCTCACATGCGCGAGTGATCAGTCAGCACGCCGACCCAGCCGCAATTTTGGGAGGTGAGGTGTTTAGAGTGGGTGCTTGTGATGATGAAACGAGGGTCATGCCAGAGCCCGCAGGGCGAAACAATCGTAGCCCAGGACGTAAGTCCTGGGTTGAATTTGTCGGGTGGACAAGTCCGGTAGGACGGCATAGGGGTTTGCCGGCGGCCGTATTCCAGAGCCCGCAGGGCGACATAGTCGTAGCCCAGGACGTGAGTCCTGGGTTGAGGTTGTAACACGGACGAGTCCGATAGGACGGCACACGGGTTTTGACGTTGTTGGCGCAGAGGTGCCGTCCCTGAAGGGACTCGGGAGATTTGATGACACCGTCGCCCAGCACTCACGTGCTGGGCTACGATTGTGACGCCCTTCGGGCTGAGGGTTGATGGCTTCCGCTCTTTCGCAAAAGCGGGGATTGTCGTTGGTAGGAACAAAATGCCAGGATTCACACGCCGCACAGAGTCCGAAGAGCGGAATGGG
Source organism: uncultured Acidobacteriaceae bacterium (assembly GCA_963721155.1). Lineage (GTDB taxonomy): Bacteria > Acidobacteriota > Terriglobia > Terriglobales > Acidobacteriaceae > Bog-257. The sequence goes on from CAVRID010000029.1 coordinate 69,249, forward strand.
TACATGACCGCCGCATTCCGGGAGTCCGAAGGACGACACAATCGTAGCCCAGGAGACAGGGCCCGGCCCACGCGATTTTGCGTGGGCTGGGGTTGAGTCCTGGGTCGCGCGTGATTGATCTCGAGGAGTCCGGCAGGACGGCATGGTCGGGGTTCGACGGCGATCGTATTCCAGAGCCCGCAGGGCGAAACAATCGTAGCCCAGG
>CAVRID010000030.1:0-12017 GCA_963721155.1 uncultured Acidobacteriaceae bacterium
GTAGCGGCCAGGATCTACCATTGTTGTCAGCAGGAAACCGTTAATTCCCGTCTTACAAGACGGTAAAAAGCGAGGCGGCATTCTGACACGGATGTCGAGGGTGCGTCTGAATCGTCGACACGTAGACGCACAACCAGGTAAGTGGTCCAGTCTTACAAACTCGCCGCTAATGTAGGAGAACGGGGGTACAGCCTACTGCACGAAGGGAATCACCGGGAAGGGTCACGTCGAGGAGATTTTCCAGCCCGTGTAGAACGATCAAGCAAATGTCTGCCACAGAAGAGAGCCAACGAACAACCCTTTCTCGCCAGTCTATCTTTCCGCCCTCGATGTGAACCTGTGCAAGAGGAATTCTTGCGCCAATCCAGTCAGTTGTTCAGCAATACCAATGGCGAAGTTCCCGAGCACGAGGCTTGCGCCGCGATTCGACTGGGGATGGTAGGCATTCGAAATGCCAGCTGCTATCAAGCCGCCACCCAGACTTGAGTAATTCGGCTGCAGATGTCCATCGTCGCCCGGGCAGATAAATGGGTAGGACAGTGCGTGGACAATTCTAGATTTCATTGTTCCCGTGCCCTGGTAGAAGTAACGTGGATCCTGGTGCAGTAGCGATGGCAGGATCGCTCCACCAATCATAATGCCGGTAAAGCTGTTGGCAGCAGTGACTCCGAACCGCTGGCCGTACCCCTTAGCGCCTTGCTGAAAGTTGGGGCTGTCGGCTGCCTGGCGTATGCCCGCAACGAAGCCTACGCCAAGCGTGGTTACAGGATCAGTCGAGAGTTTCATTGCAAGCTGGAATTTAAGTTTGGGAGTGAGCGGTGCGGGATGGCGATCGTAAGTAACATAGAAATTGGGAATGACGCCAAAGACTCGCTGCTTTTCCTCCGCTGCTACTTGCTCGGTAGCGATCTCTTCCGACGAGTAATGCACATTAACGCTGGTTTGTACCGATGCCAGCTGGAGTTTGCAATCAGTTAGGATTTTGTACTGGCTCGGCTCGAGCACAATGGGGGACGATGTCCAAGCTGCAAACCCATCGGCATGGATCGAGACTTGATAAGGGGTTGCTGGCGTGAGATCGCGGAATACAAAGAAGCCTCTCTCATTTGCCGTGATAGTATAGCGGTCGCTCGATTCGGGACCCTGCAAAACCACAGTTGCACCCGGAACGGTGTCGCCGTTTTGGTCCGTCACAGTGGCAGCAACGGTTGCGGGACGCTCTTCTGGGTTCAGGACGTCTTGTGCCAGGCTCGGGACCGTCAACGCCAACGCGAACCCGACTATCAGCAGGAAGAACCGCGGCGCCTTCACGAGATCTGTAATGTGTCTATCCATGTTCACAACATCACCATAGTGATCATCAAGGTTGCTCGGCGATGGTCTTCCCTCCCGGAGCCACGCATCGTCGCTCAACCATGGATGATGCAATTAACGTGCCACGCCCGTGGGCCCTAAATTGCGGGAGACTGGAGCCGTTCGAATAGCGGTGTGCAGTTGGTCTGTCGAAATATTGGCAGTGACGGAGCATGGATGAACATTCGTCGGGGTCTGGTCACGCTCTCGAAGCACGGGCAGCAATGACGTCCCTGATGTTGCCTATCTCTAGTTGCCTCATCCCAGCCTGTTCGCTGGCTCCGCCGCTTGCGTAAGCAGGAGCGCCAGGCCGCGGGTTCGCTAGGCCCGGGTCTTCGAGTTCAATCAGCCGGGTGACAATGGCAAACAGGAAGCTCGCGGAGAGCCCGCACATCAGTACACCTGTAACGCTTTCTACCGGGCCCATCGCTCGCCACATTTGTTTGAGAAATAGATCTCCAGCGCCGACTGTCGAATAGCTGGCCGCCGAAAAATAGAAAGCCGACTCCCAGGTTGCAAAGCATTTCCAGCGATAACACGACGCCCACAACAGGATCTCTAACATGTGCAAACAGACAAGTAGGCTGGTGAATCGCACTACGAGTACAAAGGAGTGGAAAAGGCCGAGCTGGTGAATGCCGTTGGGAAACTGAGCTTTTATCCACTGGATGAGAGCCGCCATCCCGGCGGCCTGCATTGTAAGTGTCAGGGTTACAAGAATGATCGTTACAATGCCTTGGTGCACGAAAGTCATACAGTTCACACATCAAAGCCAGCTGAGCCGTGCGATGTACTTACTGCGCTTAGTATGGCGAAGATCGCAATGAATAGACCTACCTGATTGGTTGGCTTGACGATCTTTCTCCGAATCAGTCTGGGACATCGTGATGTCCTTTTCCCCTGACCAAAATGCCGTGGCGTAAGTTATTCCCAGCTGTTCGCAGCTGTGGGACGCAATGTATTTGGCGTTGTTCAGAGCCGCTCCAGTTTCTGACCATGCCAGGCTCGGGATCAGAATGTAGAGCGCTACCGCAATTGCCACGACCAACAGCGCAATTTTCGTCATCTTCATGATTTTTTCCAGTTGGCCGGTGCCCACGCTTTCTACGACTCCTCAAAAGGAGACACATCTCAATGAGCACTTCGATGAGCATAATTACCTCCGCAGCAGCATGCTCATCGGCCGCTTTTCTATAGAAGTGTCTGCGTACGGTTCGAAATATCCCGCCCCGAGGATGCAATCAGAGCTTCGGATGGAAGCGAACCGCCTGGAACGAGGGTGGCAAAAGGAGACTGATGTTCCCGACCGAAGGCAGGCTCCGGCACTGGCCGTTCTGCATGCGAAAGTGCGAGCTTGCGATCCTTGAGGCGGATTGGAGTTCGCCGGTTCACTGACGCGCTTTCCCAGATGGACCGCCAATCAGTTCCACATTGACCCTGGCACTGGAATACGTTCGATCGGCTACCCATACGGCCGCCGCACTCGGGACACACCAAGTTCAGGATTGCGGACAAACAGTCTGCGCTGACAAAAGATGCTGCCATCGTGGTCCTCTGCATGCATTCCTCGCAATTACAAAACCTCGACATACGTTCCCGAGGTATGGAATGGGGCTGCGCCTTGACAAGTACAGCCGTGGATCGTGAATGCTCGGCTTATCGTGCTGTCGTGGGAGCCGAACAGGATCTCAATTGCGCATTCGACGAATGTTTCTATCTTCTTTACACCGAACACCTCGGACTCCAACTTCTCTGACCGAGATACACCTCTAGGAGCAATTAAGCGACCAAACATTTATGTTGGAAGAAAGTCGGACCATGCCAGCGGGTATAAGTAGTTAGCCCCGGCAAGAATGGATTTGAGGAAATCAGCCGAACAGTGAACCACTGGGTCGGATGTCGAGCATTTGACATCGAGGCCAACTACGGACATTCAACTCGTCACTGCCTGTGACGTTTCCGAGGAGGCTGAGGAGTCTGTAACGAATAGGGTTGGCGGAGACTCAGAATTGCCAACGGAGGGCAATTGGGTCTCCGGCCAACCATGCGGGAGTTCTGGCCACCAGCGAAATCCGTAAGTCAGATTTCTACAGTTCAGTGTCCGGCTCATTCCGCCGATCCGGCCGTTGCAGCAGGTGTCGGTGCCGGCTGAGTCAGTTTCATATCCAGGGCTATGGTTGCCTGGTTAGGGTTAGTTGCGGTCGCGACGGGAGTTCCGGTGCAGATCAGGCCGGAATAGTCTTCGCCGATCGTAGATGGGACGGTGCAGTCTTCGTCCGGAGCCACCACGCTGAGCGAGTAGCTAGATTCCAACAAGGCCAACAACTGCGGGAAGTCTTCCTGACCGATGGTGCTCGATGCCGAGAGTCGAATTGCTTCGCTCTGGTCCGCTGGCAGGCTCGCGCCTGGGAACACTAACGTAACCTCACGAGTATCGGTGCGGACAGTGGGCTCGCCATACTCTGGGCCGCGATAAGCTTCGCTGGGGTCCCATGTCGCGCTACGCTCCACCCGGGTAAGCGACAAGTCGCCAACGACTGCCAACTCCCCATCGCGCGAGATAACGGACCGCTTCGACTTAAATCTGATCTCCGAATACTCCAAGCCCAGCGCGCTGCCCGGCTTAATGTCGAGGTCAACCACCGCATTGGCAGGATCACTCGCGTCGAAAACCAGTTTCCCGCAGACAGGAGCAACGTCGATCTCCTGCGATTGCGAACCCGATACCAATGACAAGCTGGCGAAGGAATACTGTGGATCAACCTGCCAAATGTGACCCTGCGCAACAGCTGGGATGGACGCCAAGCAGAGTGCGAAAGCCAGCACCACCGTAAGTGTGAAGCTGGGGCCGCCGGTCACAAATTCAAGAATGCGTGATGAGTGCGATGCCGTTGGTATGCTACTGGTCGTTTTGTTCCGAGACTCGTACATATCTAATCTCCTTGCATCTTGGCTAGCACTTTGTTAGCCAAACACATCTGTGCATCAGAACGTCTCGAACGCAATTCGATCAAACGATTTAGCGCTGATTGGGTTTGTGAAAAGCAGCGAACTACTGGGTTGAATGTCAAGCCCTTGACATCGAGACCAAATACGACAGTCAACTCGTCACTGGCTAACGTGCCGCCTGGAACCGAGTCGCACCTACTTCGAGATTCTTTCAGCGGCAAGAGCGCGGCTGACCTGCCTGCGAGTCGCAAATGGTCTGGTCAATTCCGCTGACCCGCCACAGAACTAGCCGACTGGTCGTAACCTACGGATAGATAATCGGCACCTCGACTCTATTCTCGCCAGACGGAGCAGGCCGCACAGATTCCACTGTCACCACGCTCCGGCCATACGGGCCCCAGCCTCCGTAAAGGTAGCGCCTGCCGTTCTGAATCCTAAATACAAGTTTGGCATCGCTCGCTTTCACTGGGTCATCGTCAAGAGGAAGAGTGTACGCATTCTGAACGATCTTGCCGTCGGTGCTTCGAAACATTAAGTATGCTCGCGAGTCGATATGTTCAATCCGATAGTCGCCGGCGGGAAGGCGGTTGCCTGCTATCCAGAACTCAAATGGAATTGTGACTTGAGCCATCGTCTGTTTCTGTGCGGTTCCCTCCCCCACCAAAAATAGAACGGCTAATGAACTCAAGAAGATGGACATCCGTTTTTTCGCACTCAGCATAATTTCCTCGCTCCGCCATTCTTGGCGCGCCCACATTTTCAGCTTGCAGACCTCGCCACCGAAAAGAGACCCACGCCATATCTCCGACAGGGCTGTTCTCGATAATTTCTACAAGCATTTCACGTTCCATCGTTGCCTCTGTGCCGAGGCGTCCCAAGATCGCGATAAGTTGAAGGCTCCAAAGCTTTGCCGAATACCCGACCGCGTCAGCAGTGTCAGGATATTGACGTGTGTGTGCTGTTTATGGCCGGTTCGATCCTGACTTACTTAATTCAGTCCTGCCCGAAGCCAAAGATTCTGTAGAGATAGCGAAGCGCGTCGTTTGGTCATTGGCTTGCTCCTTGGATCTTCAAGGAGCGCATCCAATGCCAACAGTAAGTCAGCCCAGGACACGACGGATCGGTCAATCTGCCCAAGCCGGTATGCGAGTATCGGACCGACAGGTAAGTGTGCACGACTGGAGGAGCTTCCTCGCTGCGGGAGAATTTACGACGCCTTCTGATTTCTGCCGGACGTTCAAGCAGGACATGAACCGCTTGTATCTGCTTTCGTTGCTGCTCACGGGCGGGCGACGCTCAGCGGTGCAGTGCTTTGTGTCCAGTCTCACCGATTGCCTGGATATGAAACCCGTCTTCAAGGATTGGACTGACTTTTGGACACGACATATCGTTCTGCACAACGCAATCCGAATGTTGAGTCCGGCAGTCAATCCTAACGGCGAGGATTCGCGCTCTCACGTCAGCCAGCTCGATACGACTCTTAGTCCAGTTCTTCGCGCCGTGCTGCGGCTCAAGCCATTTGAGCGGTTTGTGTTCGTAATGTCGGTGCTAGAAGGCTACTCAGATCGTGATTGCTCGCTGCTGCTGGGATCGTCAACTCGCGACGTGGTGGCCGCAAAAGCAAAAGCATTTGAGCACCTGGGCAGGACCTCGCAACCGAATGACTTCCCTGTCGCGGCGCTGGGTTCACAAACCGAAAAAGCCAGCTTTATGGCGGTTCAGAACTGAAGCTTAAGCGCCAGTTGCACTGAGCGCGGGCCGCCGATTTGATATAGCGGATTGAGGCCGCCGCTCTGGCCGCCGCTGCCCAGCCAATTATTCAGCGTCTGCGTCGAATGCCCGAACGGAGGCGAAGTGAGGTAGTTTACCGAGCTGCCAAAATTGGGGTGGTTGAAGATGTTGGACAAGTCCGCGCTCGCCTGCAGAGAAAACCGCTCGCTGAGTTGGAATCGCCTCTGCAGCGTCAAATCGACCTGCGAACGCGCCGACGCTTTGGATAGCTCGGCCGTCTGACAGGTAGGGTCTTTCAGAATGAAAACCTCAGCGCAAACTGCAGCAGCCGTGGGTTGGAAAACGGGGCCGTGGAGGTGATCTCTCCGAACGTGGGGGACCCCAGGCTGACATTCGGTTCTGCGAAGTTCGGAGTGTTGCTCAGGTTAAAGGCTTCCGCCCGGAACTGCAGCGTCATCCTCTCCCGGATGGGAAAGTTTTTGGAGAGCCCAAAGTTCAGGTATCTCTGGGGCGGACCGTAAATGCAATTGCGCCGCGCATTGCCCAACAGCCCCGGCGTTTGCACAGCAAAAGCGGAGGTGTTGAACCATTGTTGGATGGTGTGGACGTTGCCTACGGTGGGGTCTCCGACTTGGTTTGGGGCGTCGCCACCGCGGAATCCCAGGATACCACTGGCATTGGTGATGGTTCCCGGAGGCCCGCCTCCTTGTTCGGTGATGCTGGTCGGCAGGCCCGTGGAGTAGGCGTAGATCGCATTGACGCTCCAGCCCTTGACCAGAAACCCAGCTGCGCCGTGCAGTGACTGGCCGAACGGTACCGTGTAGACGAGCATGACCGTGAAGCGCTGGCGCACATCCAGGTCGCTGTTGCCGTAATCGTACTGCAGGAAGCTGTTGACGGGGATGGGCGTGCCATTGCCCGAATCCATCAGGCACCCGTTACGGACGCACTCCACCGGGCGGTAGCCGCCTTCGCCCTGCGGCGAGCCGTTGTTCAGAGTATGCGACCAGGTGTAATTGACGTCGGCGATCAAACCTGCCGGGAAACGGAGCTGTAAGGATGCCTGTAAGGCGTTGTAGTTGGAGTTTGCGGCGCCCTCCAGCACGTAGATTTGATCGCCGCTGTAGGCCGGGTATGGAATAGGTCCCTGAGTGAAACAACTGGTGGAGTATGTCGGCTTGCCGTTGACCATGCACCCCCGGCCGCTGTAGTTGTACGTGGCGTACGTTGCCTGATTAATGTTCGGCACCACCGGCAGGTGACGCCCCTGGTTGCCCACATATCCCAGGCTGAATACGCTGGCGCCGAATCCCTTCCGGAGCTGCAAGACGTACTGGGCCAGGCGGCCGGACGCCAGATTGTTCGCTACGGCGTCAATTTCCGTCCCCGGCGCCACCCCCGTTCCCAGCGCCGCATTCGGATAGTCCGCACTCGCTGGATCGATGGTGGGCTGCCACAGCCCTCTCGCCATAGTAAGCCCCAGACCGCCGGGCCCGGCGATCGCGCTCGGACATTCTACGGGGTAGAAGGAATCTCCCCCGCAGTCTCGGCTGACTACCAATGGAACATTTTGCAGAGTGGCAGAGTTGCCAACTGAAACCGGAAAGTAGGAGAGACCAAATCCACCTCGTAGCACCATGCTGGGGCCCAGCGAGGCGGCAAAGCCGAGTCGAGGAGAGACGTTGCTGAAGTCGGTCTTCACGTTCGCGGTGCTGGTGCCATGGTTGGCCCCTGAGAGGACTGGAGAAACCACGTAGCCAGTGGCTGTGGCAAAGTTGGAAATATAACCGTCTGTTTCGCTGAGCGGGGTGAAGACGTCATAGCGGACCCCTAGGTTAAGGGTCAACCACCTGGTCGCACGCCAGTTGTCCTGAATGTAGCCGCCGACTTCCCACGAACGGAAGTGCGGGAAGGCCACATCGTTCTGGAATTGTGCGTCTGAGGCATAACCGGCGACCAAGTCGCCGAGGGCACTGCCGGTGAACGTCCCGTTGACAGAATAGACGCCTCGGGGGCTGATGCTCTGCTGCCAGTTGAGCTGCCGCCGGATCAGGCTCGCCCCGGTCTTCACGCTGTGGGGACCGTGGGACCAGGTCAAAGATCCCTGGTACTGGAAGGTGTTGTTGTAGTCGAACAGCGGCGAGAACAGTGTGTCGCCCAAGCCAGTGTATGGCGGGGCTACGAAAAAGGCGGGCAGACCGTATTTCGCTCCGCCGCGGTCGGCATTCATGCAGTAACCGGTTCCCAAGGAACACGGATCCAAGCCCAACTCGACGCCCGCGTCGGCGCCATTGATCGTCAACGACTGGTTGGCAAATCTGAGGTACGCAAACTTCAATTCCAACAGCAGCTCCGGTTGAAACACATGGACGTAGTCCAAGCCAAGATTCTGGCCACGTTCGAGGGCCGGTCCACCTGTGATTCCTGGCGGGTTACTGGGACCGAATGTCTTTCCATTAATGGAAACATCCGGGAGGCTCCCCGGAGTATAGGTGTTCACGTCATTGAATGAGTAGCGCACAAACGCCGTGTCCCGATTTGAGAAGACATGGTCGACACGCACATCGAAAGTGTTGCTGTACTGGGTCCGGGCGGGAGAGTAGACGAAGTTGTTTGTCGTCCCGGAGTTCGTCGGCGTGGGATACAGCGAGAATAAGTTCTTGCCCAGTTGACTGACCACAAACGAGCTTGTGTTACCCAGCAAAGAACCCGCAGGGATCGTTTGTCCCACTGACGCCGCGGCTATGAGGCTCTCCTGCGCGGCCGTGGGCACGGTGGAGACATACGTGTTCTGGGCATATACCTGGCGAAATCCCTCGTAGTCGCCAAAGAAAAAGGTTTTGTTCTTCTGGATGGGGCCGCCGATGCTTCCACCAAATTGATTTTGACGCAACTCGGGCTTCGGCCCCGTAGTCGCAAAGTAGTCGCGCGCATCGAAAATGTCGTTGCGCAGATACTCGAACAGCGAACCGTGGAAGGCGTTCGTGCCAGACTTAGTAATCACATCGGCCACGCCTCCCGCAGTGCGGGAGACTTCTGCCGGGTACAAATTGGTTGAGACTATGACCTCCTGAACGGCATCCATCGAGGGCCGCACGACAATGGTGCCGAAGTACCGTTCGTTATTGTCCATTCCATCGATCATATTGTTATTGAGAAAGTCGTTCTGCCCATTGGCGGAGAAGGCAGAGGTCAGACGGCGGTCTGTGCTGTGATTTCCGCCTCCGGCGGCGTTGAAAGCTCCCGGGGTCACTCCCACCGAGAGCTGAATTAAATTTGTCAGATTGCGGCCGTTCAGGGGCAAGTCTGCCAGGGCTTGCGTCGGGATTAACGTGCCGATGGCGGAGGAGTCGGTCTGCAGTGCGGGAGCGGCTTCGGCCGAAACCGAAGTGGTCGCGCTGGCCATGCCGATTTCCATCTTACCGTCCACGCGGAGACGGTCTCCCGCCGACAGGCTCAAGTCTTTAGTAACGAAGGGCCTGAAGCCGGTGGCCTCAATCGTAACTTCGTAGGTCCCTACTTTCAGAAGACTAAAGCTATAGTCTCCCGTTTTCCCCGACTGTGCGGTTCGCGATACACCCGTACCAGTGTTCTTAAGGGTCACCTTCGCGCCGGGTAGCACCGCCCCCGAAGCGTCGGTCACTGTGCCTATCACATCGCCGGTATTTACTTGGCCCATCAGGTGAGGTATGGCCGCTAGCAACAGCAAGCCGACGACCACGTGCGCCGACAGCGTCAACGCCGTACTTGTTGTTCGACAGTAGTTCGGCACGCTTTGATCGGCCCTCCTAACAGCCAGCGAGGGATGCCTAAGATAATCTCGCGATACGCGCCCTGGACCTGGCCCACGATAACCCAGATCGGTTAGACCAGGCACGCATTTTATACCCCGGAAGCCTGGGACTGTCGTATTTTCGATTACGAATATTCGACGTGCGTAAGTCGGCACCTAATCGAGCTTGGACTAAACTGGAGATGATTTCCCCGCAGCCCCGGCCATCTGGTGCGGCGAAACGTCAATATGGGAAAAGCGCAAACAAAGGCGGTCTTCTGCCTGTCGATCCTGCTGGCGACAGGCGCCTGCGCTTTTGGACTCGATTCCTCGCTCGATCTCAGCCAGTACGCGCACACGGCGTGGAAGGTGCGCGAAGGCTTCATCAGAGGCACTATCTTTGCGATTGCGCAGACGCCTGACGGCTATCTATGGCTCGGCACGGAATCCGGATTGGCCCGCTTCGATGGTGTCCAAGCCGTCCCGTGGCAGCCGCCAAACGGTGAAGAACTCCCCAGCAATTTTGTCCAGGTACTTTTGGTTGCGCGCGACGGCACTCTTTGGATTGGCACAGACAAGGGGCTTGCCAGTTGGAAGGACGGCAAGTTTACGCGGTATCCAGCGGTTGCCGGGCACCCCATTTATTCACTGGTGCAAGATGTTGGAGGAGAGATCTGGTTTGCGGCTGAAAACCCGGGCAGGATCTGTACTGTCCGAGTTGGCAATACGGAGTGCTATGGGGCGGGGAGTTTCGGCTTTGCCGTATCTGCCGTATACGAGGACCACAAAGGCAATCTGTGGGTCTCGGCTCAAACGGGTCTGTGGCGATGGGCGCCTGGTCCCTCAGACCACTACCGGCTGCCGGAGGGCGTACGGGCCAACGAACTCATCCAAGACGACAACGGTGCGCTCCTGATGACAACCAATAAATCCGGCCGATTCGAGGGTCACATTAATGGTTCAATGCAAGGGCTGAAACAGCTTGTGGCTGGAAAAATTCGGGACTACACGCTTCCCGTGATCGCCGGGCAGTTCACCCCCCTTCGCCTGTTCCGCAGCAGTGATGGCAGTCTGTGGATCGGCACCGTCCGAGGCTTGTTGCATTTGCATCACGGCAGGATCGATCGATTCTCAGTTGCCGACGGCTTGTCTGGCGACCTCGTAACCAGCATTTTTGAAGATCGCGAAGGCAGTGTTTGGGTCAGCACGTCCACAGGGCTCGATCGGTTTCGTGAATTCGCCGTGCCGACAATCTCGCTAAACCAGGGTCTTTCCATTGCCGCAGTTGACGTGCTGGAAGCGACCCCGGACGGAATTATTTGGATTGCCACAGCGGACGGGCTGAATCGCTGGCAAGATGGGCATATGACGGTTTACGGCACGCGAAATGTGCCGAGGCAAGCTTTCCGAACTGACCAGCAAAATGCCATTGCCAAAGTGAGACCAACGGCAATCGCGAACAGCGGACTTCGAAGCAAGGTCAATTCGCTCGGGCAGGATGACCGGGGACGATTGTGGGCTGGGAGTCGCGAAGGTGTGTACTACTTTGATCGCGGCCGGTTTGTGCGGGTTCCTGGCCTCCCAGCCGGAGATACATTCTCAATCGCCGGGGATGGGCACGGGAAGGTTTGGATCAGCAACTTCGACGAGGGCCTTATCTATGCGACGTCAGAGGGTGCCGTTCAGCGCATTCCTTGGGCCCGATTCGGACACACTTACCCGGCGGTAGCTTTGCTGCCTGATCGGCCGCAAGGCAGCCTATGGCTCGGATTTGTTGAGGGCGGAATCGCTTACCTGAAGGACGGCCAGGTCCGTGCTTCTTACAGCCCCGCTGACGGGCTGGGCCATGGCGAAGTGATGGACCTTCAGCTTGGTTCGGACGGTGCCGTGTGGGCCTCGACCGAGGGTGGTTTAAGCCGGGTGAAAGAGGGCCGCATCACGACTCTTACCAGCAAGAACGGCCTGCCCTGCGACGCCGTTCAGTGGGCGATCGAAGACAACGATCATTCTTTTTGGTTGTCCATGCCTTGCGGCCTGGTGCGTATTGCCCGTTCCGAACTAGAAGCGTGGGTGAGTGGTCGGAAACGCACCGTTTGGACCACGGTTTTCGAGAGCTCCGATGGGGTGTGGATTTTTGGGCGTCATGGCCGCCACGCTCCATATGTGACTAAATCGCCAGATGGGAAAATATGGTTCTCCCGCCCCGATGGGG
>CAVRID010000031.1:0-35294 GCA_963721155.1 uncultured Acidobacteriaceae bacterium
GCCTGCGCTGTATGGTCATCATTGACCTCAAGGTAGATAAGTTCAGTTACGCGGACGCTGGGCAGATGCACCTCTATCTGAACTAACCCGCGAGCACTGGATGAAGCCGGGCGAGAACCCACCAGTCGGACTAATTCTGTGCGCCGAAAAGGGAGCAGCAGAGGCCCACTACGCACTCGACAATCTCCCCAACAAGGTGCTCGCAGCTGAGTATCAGACTGTCCTTCCAACGAAAAGCTCATCGCCGAGGAACTTGAACGCTCCCGCCGGGACCTGGAGCAACGTGCCTCTGTCAGCCGAGCTCCCCGAGAATCGCCTAATACTCACGGCAGAAGGAAAACACGATGACTGATATCGACTACCATACATTACGACGATCTTGAACACCGTTTCAAATCCTGACTAAGAATTTCCCCGCGCTTCGGAACCTTTTCTGGTTTACAGTACTGTCCTGAATATGTGTCACGGTTACCTTTCGTTCGATGTTCGCAGTTCATCTGATCTGTCGTCCATGTCCAGTTTTGCTGTGCATCATAGCTATCGTGTTCACGCTTGCTGCTCCGGCCTACTGCGACTCGAAAAGCATTGCCCGTCAGGAAATACCTGTAGAGCTCCGAGCTTCCGATCCCGAGATCAAAGGTCTTATCGACACCGCAGCTGATAAATGGGACTTGGGAGATTTGGAAGGAGCACTTCAAGTAGCGAAAAAAGCATGGGATCTCTGCCAATCCAGAGACTTAGAGTCAGATCTTCCGATTGCTGGTTTAGAGCTTTCAGCACTATCCATCTCCAAAGGCGAGATTGATGTTGCCCGAGACCTGCTCAACAAATCACTAGAGGCTGCAGCAGAGCGCTCGAACGTTGTCCTTGAGGCACAGATTCTGGTTAGCCTGGCCGGTCTCAGAGAGATGTCTGGTGACCGCAAGGGAGCCCTAGAGACGAATACGCGAGCACTCCAGAAAGCACAAACCGGCAAGAGTCTGTACGTGCAATCACGAGCTTTCGGAGAGATCGGCCGCATGTGGCTTGCCGCTGGCGTCATCAAAGACGCGCGTGCGTCGCTCAGTGCAGCACTGGATATCGACAAGGCAAACCACTATTCCTTAGAAGCCTTGCATCGCGTCTATTGGATTTATTCGCTGCTGGCGGAATCCGACCAGAATCTGTCGACTGCAATCAAGGGTCTCCAAGACGCACTAGGACTCGCCGAAGCCACAGGAAATACTTATGCAGAGTTCCTCGCAAAGAACACGCTAGGTGCCGCGTACATCTACCAAGGCGATCTTAAGCGTGGCCTAGAGCTGCTCGATGTGCAATCAAACAAATCGGTCCTTCTGGATTTCAGTCGTCTCGAAATGCTCGCTTTCGCTTATCAAGCTGGACATCTACCAGACAAAAGTGCCGAAACCTGGAATGCGCTGCTCGACAAAGCTAAAAGTGTGGGTAATCAGTATTTTGTTGCCGAGGCTGCCCAGAAACTAGGTGACATCCATCGAGACAAGCACGAGCCTGAGGTAGCCTTCCAGTATTACGAGACGGCAGCCCGTAGTTTGCGGGCGGTTGCCAACAAAACAGCACTTCTACAAGTGTTGACTTCCGAAATTCCACTTCTGCAAGCTGCTAAACAGGACGATAAGGCTCCTCTGCTTTATGCAGAGACTCTGGAACTCGTTCAAGAGCAGAAAGGTAAAGCTAGTGACAACTTTCAGTTTGTTCTGTATCTAGGCTGGTCATTCTTTTACAAACAACAGAAAGACTGGACTAAGGAAATTGATAATCTGGAAAAGGCAGAGAGACTCTCAACAATGTCCTCTGCTGATCGCCCTCACGATGAATCCCTCACCAAAACATTAATGGCAATGTGGGTCGATCATGCCGTGGCAGCGGACAATCTGCACTTTCAACAACGCTCTCTGTTGGCCATGGAGCAAGCGTTTCAATATGCTTTGCAGCTTAAAGACGAAAAGGCTGAAGCAACCGTAATGTCGGCAATCGTCTCTACGGCTGAAGGCTTTGGAGCATACGGGTATTTGCGGCAAGTGTGTGACTCAGGCGAATTGCAAAACTGCCTCGAAAGTGCCCTGGCACTCAATACTGTGGAACTCTTGAACGAGCAATGGCGTGTGAAGTGGCAGGCAGAGAAGGGATTGGCGTTATCGAAAATGACGGCACTTCCCGAACAATTGACGGCAACGCCAGATGGCACTGAGTACCTCACTCGGCTGCTAGGGTTCGTAAGCCCGATCGAATCCAGCATCAGAATTCCGATTTACCTAGCATTGGCCAAACACTACTTGTTCGTAACGAATGATTTCAACTCCGCAAGAAATGTACTTCTGGACGCAGAACCGCTGCTCGCAAATGCCCACATCGAGTCGAATCCTGCTGCTGAAACATCGCTAGTCCAGGGTCGCATGACCGTCAATTGTTGGTTGGCACTGGCAATCGTGCGAACAGGAGATGTTGAGGCCGCCGAGCAAAGGCTCTCGGTATGCCAGCAAGGGGCTAAGTCTTTAGGCACTGAAGAGGCTATGAAATTCTCACAGGCCACCAGCAGTTCTGTGAGACTTCTGACTAACAATCCGTCTGCGGCTGAGTCGACTTTATATTGGATCAAGACTTTCGGTGACACACCTGAGTTGCGCCGAAGTTACGCATTCTCTCTGGCTACGGGAAAAGATTTCGACGGTGCCATTCGGGAAATGAGTCTCGCCTCCACGATGTTCGAAAAGGCAGGACGAATTTTAGATCTAGCGAACGCCTACGCATCTTTAGCCTTTTATCACGAAATGAAGAAGAGCCCTGACTACCACGCTGCCACAGCGTATCTTGACAAAGCCTTGGTTCTCGCAGAAGGGCTCCACGATGACAAGGAACAAGCGCAGATGCATTTGAATCTCGGATTTGCGTATGAAGCACAAGGACAAAATCAGCGCGCGCGCCGATCATTTACAACGGCGGACCGGCTTTCCGAAAACGTGAGCGCATGGGATGTGGCCGCTCGGTCCATGTGGGGGTTGGCCGAAATTGCAGACAGAGAACAAGCGAGTGATGCAGAAGCCATCTATGCCCGTGCGGCCGCAATGTTCTCAAAAGCGGGCATCCTGGATGCAGAGTCTCAAGTCTTGGTGAAAAGAGCGACCATACTTCGAGGTAACGGACGTACTGAAGAAGCATTGAGGTTGCTCCTAAACGCGCGTGATGCTGCAGAACAAAGCAAGAGCAATACTGCAACATTCAACGCATATTCCGCTCTCGGACAGGCTTACGAGGCCGCGGGCCAGTATCCCAATGCTCTTCTTGCGTTCACAACAGCATATGACAAGGCGACTGCTGACAAGAATGTTTCGCTCCAAGCGTATGCAAATTTAGCCATTGCAGGAATTTGTGAGGTAGTTGGGGAATGGGCATCTGTACTTCAACACGCAACTTCCGCCTTGAATGAATTCAAATCGCTCAATGATGAGAAGGGTGAACTATTTGCATATTCGTCACTGCTCGCAGTTTATACCGAACGCAGTTCAGAGTTGAAGGATTTTCAGAAGGCGTCGTCTCTGTACAGAGAGGCTTCGTCTCTAAGAGCTTTCCAATCAGACTCGATATCGATAAGTGTGCAGCTTCTTGAGATGTACACTCAAACCAAACAGTACAAGGAAGCCATTGACACAGCGACTTTGCTGCTGTCGCAATGCAAGGCACTAAAAGACAACGTCTGTGTGGCCCATGCCCACCTCACGCTGGCGGAGGCACACTCTGGCAAAGGTGAATACAAGGCGGCGGAAAAGGATCTTGACAATTCAGGACCGCTTGTCCAAGCAGCACGCGACTATTATTTGTCAGGAAGGTTTCTATACGTAAGGGCACGACTGAATAGAAATGTTGGACACCTGGACGCCGCAGTTAAGGACTATTCCGATGTCGTTCAAATGATTGGCACACTGCAAAGTGGCTCAGACGTGCAAGAGAGCAGCGCGATCTCCGAAAACTACAGTTTCATCTTCGATGAACTCATCAGCACTCTTTACCAGCAAGCAGTAGCGCAGCCGAGTTCGAACGTCAACTTTGCGGCCTTAGCTTTGCAGACTGCTGAAGCCGATAAAGCTCAGGTCTTCAATAAAGTATGGGGAGCACGGTTCTCCGATGCGATTCGTCGCAGATTATCGACAGACATCCGAGAGAAGGAGAGCGAACTACAGTTCAGAAAATCAAAACTGACAGCCGAACTCCGAGACGTATTGGCTGCAGGAAATAGTGCTGCCAGACCTGCCGAACAAATTCGCTCCGACCTCACCGAGGTGGATAAGCAGCTGGGTGCTTTTGTTTCCACCCTAAGGGCAAAATACCCCTCATACACCATGATCCGCTATCCTCTTCGCTTCAACATCCAGGACGTTCCTCTTCAGAACGGTGAATTGCTGGTTGAAGGCAGAGTTACGGAGGATGCCAGCTACGTGTGGTTTGTCACTCGTGGAAACGACGGTCCTTCGGAGATTTCCCGTTTTTATTCCGTTTCACACGGCCGCGACTGGATTCGCGCTCAAGTTCAGAAGATCAAAAGCGGAATTTCACAAGCCCAGCTTGGCGGTTTTGACCCCAAAGCTGTTCAAGACTTAACAAGCACCCTGTTTCCCAATTCTGCCTATGCGTCTCTGCGAGAAGCGAAATCCATCATCTACGTTCCGGACGATGCTTTGGCCCTTGTCCCACTTGAGATGTTGTCTCCGAACGCTGCGGAGGGAGTGTACCCACTGGCTGCAATCCCGACAACATATTACCCGTCAACGGAAGCGATGATGATTTCGCGAGCTGCCACGTCCGGAAGCGCATCATGGGGATCGGAAATACTTGGAATTGGAGATCCGATTACCTCTCAAAGCGATCCACGATGGGATGCAGCCACGGAGCTATCTCCAAAGGCCTCCAGCACCGTTGCCGAAGCGCAACCCAATGGCGCGACCACATTGAGATCAGCGGGGCTCTCGTTCGAACGACTGCCAGGCACAGCAACGGAAGTCCACGGAATTGCTGAATTAATCGAAGGCAATGGGGGAAAAGCGGATATCAGACTTGGGATAGACGCAAATCGCAAGAAGCTGCTGGATACCGATTTGCGAAAGTACCGATTCCTTCATTTTGCAACTCATGGGTTGTTACCAGTGGATTCTGGACTTCGCGAACCAGCCTTGCTCTTTTCGTTCACTGGGAATTCAGACGACATGTTCCTAGAATTGTCGCAGGTCCTAAATCTGCAGCTCCAGTCTGAAATGGTAGTGCTTTCCGCCTGTAACACGGGCTCCGGAAAGGTCAGCAAATCAGAGGGTGTCTATAATTTGGGCCGAGCGTTTTTAACCGCCGGCGCTTCGAGCGTTGTTGTTAGCATGTGGGAGGTCGCTGACAATTCAACCGCGTTGTTTATGCAAGAGTTGTATCGATCAATACTGAAGGGAGATCGCAAGAATGTCGCACTCATGCACGCGCGTTTGGCTCTCATTCGAGGAGGGTATGATCAGCCCTTCTTTTGGGCACCATTCATTTTGATGGGGGAGTAGCCTCTGCCCAGAACAGCCCTGGCGAATCCAAATTGCTTGAACCACGGATTACGTGGCCGTCAACTAGAGTCGCTTTCCAGTCTGAAAAACCTTCCATTGAGGTCCCACGTACCGCCTCAACAATATTTCCTTTCTTATCTTTGATCAGTAGGCTGGAGGGTTGACCTCCTTTGTTCGAAACCATCCAGTACACGGTTAATCCAGGATATTCAGACTTGTAAATGATGCGGCCATTGTCAGCAGGTGCCGCATACGTGGGGTTCGTGTCGGGCTGATTAGGATCCTGTTTCGTCCCCCTCGTCTGACGACTCATGGCTTGCACAAGGAAGGACTTGATTACATCAGCAGAAATTGCGTAGTCGAGATTCTGCCCCTCCTCAAACATTGCGACAAGTCCAATGAGTTTGCCTGAGTCATCCACAACCGGACCACCTGAATTACCAGGGTTAATCGCAGTTTGCATCTGCAACACTTTCGCACGGTGCTGGCTGCCATCTTCGTATTTCCAAGTGTAGTCAGATCGGATCTGGCTCAAGACTCCAGTACTGTAGGACCATAGTTGTCCATGAGGATGTCCGATAATGTGAATATCTTCTGCAATTTGGGCCTCAGAAATGTCACCGACAGTGACCGCAGGCAATTGAGAAGGTGCCTCGGCAAGCTTCAAGAGCGCAAGGTCCGGAACTGGGTTAACATAGACAACCTGCGCATAGTAGCCATATTTTTTCTCAATTTCCGAACCGGACGGAGGCTTCATAAAAACAACAGCGTCCTGGTGACCGGCGATCACATGCCAGTTTGTAAGCACATAACCCGAACGATCTACGACAACGCCCGTTCCGATCCCCTCGATATTTTTGTCGTCGCCTGTCACGACCAGCGTGACCGAAGGCGCCAAGCCTCTGAATATCGAAATGCCTTTCGCCCCACGCGTTAGTACAGGCTCCTTGTAATCCGCCAGGACTCTCGATCCCCGATCGAAAGCCACGAACATTCTCAAAAATGATTCCGCCTGCACACGAGATATGGCCAAAGACGGTCTGTCAGCACGGGTGAATTGTGCGCCAGGAATGAGTGTGGATATGTTTTGCGCACTAGCAGAGAGAAAGCACCCGAACAGTATCAGCACGACACCAACACCTTCGACGCGGAGCGTACGCATTGTATGCCTCCGTAATCCGAACGTCAGACCGATGAGATCTTGCAGCCCGAAAATCAGATCGAATGATACCACCCAAACATGCGTTCGAAACGCCGTTTCCTAGAACGATCTGCCGCTGGCACAGTGCCGCTCACCGTGAATCGGACAGCGTTGGGGCTTCAAGGCTATATGGATTATTCGCGCTTTGCGAACTGTACCGACTCCCATAAGGGCCGTATGGGTTGTTGATACTATTTGGAGCAAACCGGCTACCATACGTACCGTAAGGATTTGAGGTGGAGTCGGGCGCGTATCGATTGGAACTATACTGACGAGATACGTGCCGTCACCCGCCGTAATCGCTGGGGCGTCCGTGGCATACGGATTCGTGACGCTATGTGGGCTATACGGGCTTCCATACCTGCCATATGGATTGTTGATGCTGTCAGATGAATAGGGGCTTCCGCAGCGACCGTACGGATTCGAGGTGGAATTAGACGAATATGGGTTTGAGCTCAACCTGCACCCTGCTATCGACTGGCCTAAAGCGGCTAAGCTTAACACTACGACCACGCCAAGAACTTTCGCGACACCTCTCATACGTTGTTTCTCCTTTTTCAACCTGAACTGGCATCAGAACGACCTCAAGACAATCTCTTGCAGACCATTTCTTATAGGAAGGCTGGGATTCCTTGAGCAGCGACAAACGGAAAGGTTGTGAGATAGAGGCCTATGAAGCTGGAGTGCACCCTCCTCCCGAAACAGCCGCGCCGGGTTTGGCTTTAGTCCCCCGCGCGCCAAATACGACGCGAAGCGTTGCCCAAGCGCTAGCGTGAGAGCGAGAGTTGCCTCCGCTAGGATATAATTTGCGTCTTCCCCTTAAAAGAACCCTCGTGACGCAAAGGAGACATCCATGGGTGCAACGCCTGACCAAGTTCCGTTTGGAGGAGCCGAATTTGCCGAGAATCCGGAGCCACGCTGTCCTTGCATTCTGTTGCTAGACACTTCGGGATCGATGAAGGGCGATCCGATCACGCAGCTTAATGCGGGCCTCGTTGCGTTCAAGGATGAGATGTCTGCTGATGCTCTAGCCGAGAAGCGAGTGGAAGTAGCTCTCGTAACATTTGGACCTGTTCAAGTACAGGCGGATTTTCAAACGGCAGATCAGTTCCACCCGCCTACGCTCGAAACTACCGGAGACACTCCGATGGGTGCTGCAATAGAGCAGGCACTTTCAATGCTTGAGCAGAGAAAACAAACTTACAGGACGAACGGGGTCTCTTACTATCGCCCCTGGATTTTTCTCATAACCGATGGCGCACCGACAGATGCCTGGAAGACCGCGGCGGGCAGAATTCATGCTGGTGAAGAATCAAAGTCGTTTTCGTTCTTCGCTGTTGGAGTTGAGGGAGCTCGAATGGACATATTAAAGCAAATCGCAGTCAGGGAACCTCTCAAGCTAAAGGAACTACGATTCCGCGACCTTTTTGTGTGGCTATCGAACTCGCTGAGTGCGGTATCACGGTCAAAGCTCGATGAACAGGTTACTCTCTCGAACCCAACGACACCCGAGGGTTGGGCTGCCGTATGAGCTTGGGGGGCTGGCGATACGCTGCGGCCTCGGTTATTGGTACGTCGCATCTCAAGTTCGGCAGTGCTTGCCAGGATGCGAATGATTGCCACGAGTTTCAGCTTCCCAGCGGCGAACGCATATTGGTCGGTGTTGTCGCGGACGGCGCGGGAAGCGCAAAGAGTGGCGGGGAGGGAGCCGCTCTGAGCTGCAAAGTCTTCATGGATCTTGTGAGCGACTACGTAAGCAGCGGCAATACTGTTGAGCAAATCGCCCCGGAGACTACTACATTCTGGTTGGATGTAATCAGGACCCGCCTGTTAAGAGAGGCCGAATCGACCTCTCAAGAATTGCGAGACTACGCATGCACCTTCCTCGGTGCCGTAGTGGGTAACTCATGTGCTGCCTTTGTTCAGATTGGTGATGGCGTCATCGTTGTCTCAGACTCTGAGGAAACACAGTACGGCCATATATTTTGGCCCGACCGTGGTGAATACGAAAACACCACCCATTTTGTCACTGAGGAGCAAGTACACGAGCATGTTCAATTTGATACCGTCCACAGGAGAATTGTGGAACTAGCAATGCTCAGTGACGGCCTGCAACGTCTCGCACTTGATTATCAGTCGCAGACGGCACATCACGCTTTCTTTCAAGGTTTATTTCCAGCGTTTGAGAAACTCCCCAGCGGGAGATCGGAGGAACTATCTCGTTCCCTGGGTGATTCTCTCCTCCCCCCGAGTGAATCACAGAACGGATGACGACAAGACTCTATTGCTGGCTACTAGAACGGCGAAGACAGAGCAACCTCAACCGCTAGGCTAGCCGATCATGAGTATGGCAAGAGTGCTGTTTGACCATAACGGGCGCCGGGTTCCCTTGGGTAACGAACTTGGCCGAGGAGGTGAAGCCTGTGTGTTTGAACTGCCCGACCAGCCCAAGTTTGTGGCCAAGGTCTACCACAAGCGACCCGACCAAGATAAGGCTGAAAAGCTGATTCAGATGGTGGCACTTCAAAATGAGAGACTCCTCAAGCTCGCAGCATGGCCCGTGGTAGCGCTCAGAACGAAAATTGACGGAGAAATTGTTGGGTTCGGGATGCCGAACATCAGCGGATATAAAGATGTTCATTTGCTCTATAGCCCAAAGAGTCGAATCAAGGACTTTCCGCCCAAGGTCAGCTGGGCCTTTCTCATCCATGCCGCCGCAAACATCGCGAGGGCCTTCGCAGTCATACATGAACAGGGCCATGTGATCGGAGATGTCAACGAACGGAATCTGAGGGTGTCACCCGAGTCCGCTGTCGTTAATTTGATCGACTGCGACAGTTTTCAGATTCGCTCACAGAATCGCTATTTTCTCTGCGAAGTCGGTGTGCCCACATATACGCCTGCTGAGTTACAAGAAAAAGTCTTTAAGACTGTTGTAAGAACTGCCAATCACGACAATTTCGGTTTAGCTGTTTTGGCCTTTCATCTTCTTTTCATGGGTAGGCATCCGTTCGCAGGTCGATTCTTAGGAAAAGGGGAAATGCCCATAGACAAGGCGATCAGTGAGCATCGCTTCGCCTACGCACCGGACAACCTGAGAACACAAATGCAACCCCCGCCTAACGTGTTGTCCTTGTCCCAACTTTCTCCGTCCGTCGCCGATCTCTTTCTCCGCGCATTTTCACCGAGCGGAGTCAACAACGGCAGACCAACCGCTTCCGAATGGGCTAGCGCTCTTACCAGCCTGGAGACTGATCTGAAGAAATGCGGCACAAACGCAGCGCATTATTTCTTCAGGGCACTAGCCGAATGTCCATGGTGCTCAATTGAAGGCCATACCGGAGTCACATTGTTCGTCGGTCTCGTGGCCTATGATGCAACCACCGGATTCAGGATCGACCTCGTTTGGACCCGGATTCAGGGGGTACCGCGGCCAGGCGATCCCGTTGTGCCCGACCTAAGTCAGCTACGCGTCCACGTCCGGGCAACGTCTGAAGCAAGAAGAGCTGGATTGAAACGTCGAATACAGCTGACGTTGATTGTTGCAGGGGTACTAGGTGCTATCGCTTTAGCCTTGGTGATTGGACTTGGTGCAGGGGTCGTTTGGGTGGCGCTGATTGCGATTGGTATCGGTCGAGCCGCCTGGGGCGGGACTGGAAAAGATAAGGAACGATATGAATCCGATCGACGGAAAGCGGACAATGCTCTTCGCCTTATTCGGGACCGATGGAACAGCGAAGCATCAAATAGCAAGTTCCAACAGAAATTTGCGTACTTGAGCGAGCTGAGAACGCAGTACGCGGACCTTCCAAAGTTGAGACAGTCCAAACTACAGGAACTCCAGCGGAATTTGCATCAGTCCCAACTACATAGCTACCTGGAAAGATTCTCTATATCGTCAGCGGACATACCCAACGTGGGAGACACTCGAAAAGCAATGCTCGCCTCGTACAACATTGACACGGCCGCCGACGTGACTCTTACCGGGGTCGATGCAGTACCGGGATTTGGACAGTTCTTAACTCGACAGCTCTTGGCCTGGAGGCAAGCACTTGAAAGCAAGTTTGTTTTCAACCCCAACCGAGGTGTCGATCCAGAGGACGTGCGAACACTGGATAGGGAAATTGCCGGGAAAAGGACCTCGTTGGAATCGTCGTTGCTCGGAGGAGCCCCAGAACTTGTTCGCATCAACACCCAGATCATCATGGCAAGGCAATCCCTTGCTAAGGACTTGGAAAACGCCTCCCGGGAACTCCTCCAAGCCGAAGCCAACGCACGCGCAGCGTAATGTTCTTAGTTGGTTTCCTCACTCTGCGGATATACTAAAGGCCCTATGGGATGGAGTTTCCGCAGAAGTGCGAGATTTGGGCCCTTCCGTCTGAATTTTTCCAGGTCCGGAATCGGATGGTCGTTGGGTGGCCGAGGATTTCGGATCGGTAAAAACGCGAAGGGGCGAAACTACAGCCAGACCTCAATTCCCGGCACTGGAATCTACAGACGCGATTATTACCAAAACACAGGCCCCAACCTTCCTCGGGCGCCACGAAAGTTTTTTTCCTGGACACCAGCAGGTATGACCGCCGTTGGAATCGCTGGCTTGGCTCTTTTCTTTCTATTCCATTGTTGATCCGTTCGGTCCGGTCAGTAGCATTCGATATATGTTTTTAGGGAACCCGCTATTAGGATATCGTTTGGCCTCCGACACAGTTACAGGAAGTGTTGCAGCAATCCTGCCACTTTGGCAACGAGAGCTGTGCACCCGTTGATGACCGCAGCGCCTTTCACTACCTCCCATGCTGACTTAATGATTGTTGAGTTCGGCTCTGGTTTCGCAAGTTGAGATTGGATGGTGTCGATGTCGGCCACAAATTCCAGTTTTGTCGACTCCGGCACTTGGGAAGCTGTGATTGCCGTGCGAAGCTGGGCTAGGGACTGCCCGAGGTCGCCAAATTTGGCATCAATCTGATTTCCGTCGCCAAGCGTAATGATGTTCTGGCCTGTCGCCTCGATCTTGATATCGTGAAATTTTGGCATGGTGAATTCTCCGGGACCTTCGATTTTGTCAATACCCACAGCAGTTATTGTGTAGAAGTTTGTAGTAGAGGGGATGATTGTGCCACCGGGCGCCGTGAACGATTTCTCAATCGCGTCCTCTTTCACCCACCCCTGGCTGATGAGATACGTGAGATTGCTTTGGATTTCCTGTTGGGACAATCCGTGGCTTGCCTTCAATTCCCGTTTCACGTCGCTTATCTTTACGGAAGAGCCTTTCTTCCCCCGACTGCTTGTGGCGTTTCTGTTGCGGTCGTAGAAATATCGCAACACGACACTGCGAACCTCGTTATTTGTGAGCGCCTGTCGCGTCTCTTTTTGCTTTGCCATAGCTCAATGTCCTTTTCTCAATCCGTGTCGCCTTCCGCCTGACATGTCGTACTGGCAGTCAGCAAAAAGCCCGGCGACCAACCGGCCCGCGTGACGCCGATGCACAATCTGTTCCACACCTCAAACTCCCGGTTGCCTTTCGCCCCACACGAAACCAGTCTGGCCGCGATCGCCTCCCGCAATGAACTGGTCGCCAGAGGGGCCGGACATCACCTAACGCCGGAGCAAGTCTACATCGGCCTCGTCAATCCGATATGATGTTGTCACTTCCACCCAGCCCGGCGATCCGGTACGATGAATTTGCTGCCCTCACTACACACAACGGCAATCCGTGACAAGTCGCACATGTCACGGTTCCGCGTTGTCCAAATGGGCAGTCTCGGTTCCTTGAATGGCTCCGCCTGGCGAGGACATTCCGGATTTTGAACTGATCCGACGGATGGCGGACCGTGAACCGGACTCGCCGGAATCGAGGGATGCGTGGAGTCTTTTCTACATTCGCCACCACCAGTTCTTGTTGCGTGTTTGCACGTCAAGGCATGGATATCTACTCGGGCTGGCAGGCGTGAAAGATCTTGTTCAGGATGCTTTCGTAAATGTGCTGAATGGTGCGCACACGTTTGACCACGCGCAACCGTGTGAAGCGTTTGACCAGCAACTCAAATGCCGCGGTTGGCTGGTTACGATTGCGCAGAATCTTGTCAGAGACCACTACCGCGGGCAACCCGAGATATCCCTTGTCGATGACGCTGACTTGGAACGACTCGCAGGTGCGTCCGATGGCAATCCTGGTCAGGTCGAGGCTCCTGAGAGCGACCAACTCAAATTGCTAAAATCTGGTTTTTGTTTATTGTCTGACGCGGAACAGACTGTACTTCGGGCAACAATGCTCTGGTGGCAAGCCGACCGACAACACCAGCGAATGCCTGAATCGGCCATGCACCAACTCTCGAAAGAAATTGGCAAATCGCCCGACACGATTCGACAGATGCGCCTGCGGGCATTGAGGAAGCTTGAGAAATACGTGAACGACCATTTGGACAATGAAAAAACGGACTGAAAGAACCCCCATCAGCATGCGCATGATCGAAAAAGATCTTGAAGCTCTTTTTCAAGTGGAAGATCTCTCGTCTCCCGATGTGACCCATGAAGAATCAGGACCAAGCTTGACTCTACAACAGGCGACTCAACTGTTTGACGAGTTGATGGCTGTTCGCAACAAACCAGAGCGACTGTCGCGTGAATCACAATGGACTAACAAGTCGGTCTTGACCCTCGGCGACCGAGATCCCATATCAGAAATCGTTTCGCGCGCTAGGCACTATGTGCTGGATGCGATCGAAGAAGGATGGAGTGGGCCGCCCTACAATCCTTTCTCATTAGCAGAAATGCGAGGAATGAGACTGTTGCCGACAGAAGAGATTCTCGACGCCCGAACACGAAGCGACCGGGAAGGGAACTTTACGATCGAGTTTAATCCCCAACGCCCGGCAGCTAGGATGCGCTATTCAATTGCTCATGAAATAGGGCACACTCTTTTCAAAGATTGTGCAGAGGCGATCCGAAATCGCGCGACTCATCAAGACATGAAAAAGGATGATTGGCAGTTGGAATCACTTTGCAACATGGCAGCTGCTGAGATTCTGATGCCATTCGGCACTTTTCAAGAGGAGGTCTCTGTCAGGCCAAGTGCGGGCTTGGTCTTGGATCTTCGCCATAAATATCTCGTCTCATGTGAAGCAATCGTTAACAGACTGATTCGACTGAGTACGTATCCCTGTTTCGCATTTTTTGCAAGAGTGGATAATTCTGCCTCTCGGTATTTCGTCGAATACTATATACCTTCCCCAGCATTGCGCGAGGACTTTGCAATCCGTCGTGGCTACGTATTGCCCTTGTCAAGTAGAGCGTCGGCCTGTACTGCAATTGGGGCCAGAGACCAAGAAGATGCCCGATGGGTCTCGAACAAAGAATCATGGTTTATTGAGTATTTAGGGATTTCGCCAAATCCAGGCGAAGCGTACCCTCGTGTTCTGGCTTTAGCATTTCCGCCACTATCAGATGACTTCAGCGCGTCTGAACCAATTAGGTTTATGGTCGGAGATGCATCCGAACCGTTTGGTGCTGATGCAAAAGTCTTGCTTCAAGTGGTCAATGATCGCGCGTCGCTGTGGGGTGGTGGTTTTGCCAAACATTGCGGCAAGAAATGGCGGTCGGCACAAACCAAGTTTCGCGAGTGGGCAATGGGACGGGGTAACCTCAAGCTTGGCAATATCCATTACGCCCCCGTGCGGCCCGATCTTACCCTGGTGAGTTTGGTGTCCCAGCATGGCTTCGCAAAGGCTAGCTCGGGACCTAGGTTAAGATATGGTGCCCTCTTTTCAGCCTTAGAAAAAGTCGCGGAACTTGCCACAGCAAAGTGCGCGACTGTTCACATGCCCCGCATTGGCACAGGTGAAGCAGGGGGTAGCTGGAACGTCATAGAAGGAATTATCCGAGAGACCCTAGTCTCGAAGGGGATAAGGGTCACGATTTATGATTTGCGTCGCCGAAACGACGATATTGCACGGCAGCCCTCGTTTGAGTTTCCTCAGGAGATGGCTGACGAAGTGATCTAGTCAGGAGAACGGGTATGGCATTTCAGATCGTTTTGCTCTCTGGCCCAGTGGCCTCTGGCAAGACGACGTTGTGGGAGCAGCTAAAGAGCAAATTTCCCCGTGAGCATATCCATGTTCTCAAAACGAAAAATCTAATTCGGGAACTTGCGTCAAAGATGCTCGGGCGAGAACTCGCCTCCGAGCGCCGGGCGATGCAGGATTTTGGCGACAAATTGGATCGAGACACCAAAGGGCAATGGGTACGAGATGGCCTATCAAGCCTAATAAATCAACACATCAGCATGGAAGCAGCACCGATTTTCGTGGTCGATGCCGTCCGAATCTCTTCTCAGATAAGAGCGATTCGTGAGGCATATGGTTTTTCAGTTAATCACATTCATCTGAAGGCTCCAGAAGAGGAACTAGCTGCCCGCTATAGAAATCGCATTAGCGACATGCAAGAATTGGAATCATTCAAGGACGTCGCTGAAAATCCAACCGAAGCGGCGGTCCACGAGTTGGAAAAAAGTGCTGACGTAGTAGTCGATACGAGAGCCTGCACAGCCGAAGACGTGCTCGTCAAGACGGCCACTCACCTTGGGCTATTCACGCGAGAGTATTCAAGGCTGGTTGACGTCATTGTGGGCGGACAGTACGGCAGTGAGGGAAAAGGCCACATAGCATCGTACTTGTCGAGGGAATATGCTGTGCTTGTCCGGGTGGGAGGGCCCAACGCTGGGCACAAGGTTTTTCTTAAACCAGGCCCTTACGTGCACCATCAATTGCCATCCGGCACTCTTCGCAACCCCGCCGCAAAGCTGGTCATTGCGCCCGGCGCTGTGGTTAATCCCGAAGCATTACTAAAAGAGATTCGCGAGTGCAAAGTCGACCACGAGCGGCTTTCGATCGATCCCCAAACGATGGTCATTTCAGAGAAGGATTGCAAATCTGAAGCGGGGCTACAAAAACGTATCAGTTCTACTGGACAAGGTGTTGGGGCGGCCACGGCAAGACGGATACTCGATCGTGGTAGACATGTACGCCTTGCAAGAGATGTGCGTGAATTATTGCCGTTCATCCGAGACACGTGGGAAGTATTGGAGCGACACTACAGTTGGGGTGGACGAGTTCTCGTTGAGGGAACCCAAGGTACGGGCCTAAGCATCTTTCATGGAACCTATCCCTACGTGACATCTCGGGATACGACCGTGAGTGGGTGTCTGTCGGAAGCCGGTATATCCCCCACGAGGGTCAGAAAGACCATTATGGTTTGCCGGACATATCCGATAAGGGTACAGAATCCCGCTGGCGGTACATCTGGCCCGCTGCGTCAAGAGCTAGATTGGGAAGAGATAGCAAAGCGAGCGGAAGTGCCTGTCACAGAAATAAGAACTAACGAGCGTACATCGACTACAAATCGCCAGCGACGAGTCGGGGCTTTCGACTGGGTTCTCTTAAGGAAAAATTCGGCCCTGAATGCTCCAACAGATATTGCCATCACGTTCACGGACTACTTGAATCCAGCAAATGCGGAGGCTCGACGATATGAACAGCTTTCGCCCGACACGATCAGCTTCGTCGAAGAGGTCGAGCGGGTCGGCGCTGCGCCGGTATCCTTGATATCAACCAGATTTGATTTCAGAAGTATTATCGACAGAAGAGCTTGGCGGATGTGACTATGGTTCTGAATCTCTTAGGAGCACGTAGGGGGCGCTCGTGGATATTCATCGATACTCTAAAGTTCGACCTTACTTATATCACCTCACCGCTAGCGCGAATGTTGAGTCGATTCGGATCAGCGGTCAGTTGTTTTCCGCCACCACGTTAATGAGGCGAGGCAACCGGGACGATCTCGTGGGAGTGCGAAGGACCGAACACAAGACCGTAACGATTGCAGGAAGGACGATCCTTATCAGGGACCAAATAGCATTACATGTTAAACATGCGGACCTACCAAAAGGATACACCGAGCAGCGCCTAGTCACTGATATTGACGGACGGGTTTTCTTTTGGCCAGGCCGGGTTCAAGGTCCTCGTGACCATGGAATTCGGCATTTTTTGCATTACAGGCAAGAAAATCCTAGGATTCTGCGGACTAAGTTTGAGTCGCTGCTGGAGGCAAATCCTGATTGCGTTCCGCGCTTTTGCCAATACAACTCCGGCTCACCTCGATGTTCAGGGGGGAAGAAAAGTCCGCGTAATCCCCACATTTTCGTTACCGCAAGAGATTTCAGTCGGTACCCAAGCCAAGTAGTGGAGGTAACGTTTGACAGTGCGGTGTCGTTACCTACAGATTCCGAAATTGCACCAGTCCCGACGGGCCCTTGGGAACTCCTCTTTTAAGGAAGATTTTACAACTTAGTCTCTGCTCCGAAGTCTCAGTTCAATGTACCGGGTTTCCTGACTGCGCGAAGAGCGCTAATTGAGAGGCGAGGCATCCTTGGAATGACAATCGAAAAAGATACGGAGCTAATTGAACGACTTCGAGCCCTTAGAAGGCAGGCCCGGGATTTGCGCGCGACATTAGTGGATGACCTACGGTCTTTCCAGAAGGAGGACGGATCCTTTTATACACTGCCAGATTCGGACAGGGTAGGCGTCAGTATCGCGAGCAGCTGTACGGCCCTAATGGCATTAGCAGACGCCGACAAGCTGGATGACCTGAAGCCGATTCGCGTAGAGAAGAACGGGCATGCCGCTTCTCTTGAACAGACCGAATCTGCCCGAAATAACGTCGACAACGCATCTGGAGCCGGCCGCAATAACAATGTTAAGCCCAAGGAGAGTGCCGCTGTTATTCTCCCCCAAACGGCTGCTAATTCGACCGCCAACGGTAAAGAAACGGCGCCTGACTGGTCGGTGGAACTCTTTGCGAAGGTCGTGGAGTCAGGTTGGAAAACATCCGGGTTGGACGATCTGAACGCGTTCTCTACTTGCATGGTCATTCGTGCCGCCGGATTTATGGTGTCCGCAGGGAAACTAAAGACGCCAAACGTTGAGGCGCTGCCGCACGTGGCGGAGGCCCCAGAAAAGGCAGGTGTCGTTCCCGTTGCGGATGCACTGGGTGAGAACAGGAAGCCTTCATTAAGCCAAATAGCTTTGGGTATGGCAAGCGGGGCTCCAGAAACCTTCAAAGTACATAAATATCCCTCAAAGACGACCATGGCCTACTGGTTTGTGGATGGAATATCCAAATCGGGAATAGACATTACGGCTCACTGGGGCAGGATCGCGGACTGGGCGGTCCGTGAGTTTCAAAGACAGCTGTCTTATGTTGTTTCAGGAAACGATGCCCGAATGGACCCAGCGGAGCTGGCGATGGCCGCGTGCTTAATCAGTCGCATAGGCAGATTCTGCTCGCGCTCCGCCAATCTTTCAAAGGTTAGTGAGGCTCTGCCCTCTCGGGTCGAGTTGCGCGATGCTGTCTCGAGGGTATTCGGCGAACAGGCAGACTCTGGAATATGGCATAAGTATTTTCCGTTATTTCATTTTCCAGGTTCCGGAGCAGCTGATTACTGTTTTAGTTTCGAGTTTCTAGAAGCGCTTCTCATCGAGTTCTCCGAAGACAATATTGTGGTTAATCCAGAAATTGTCGATGGGCTAACCGAAGCGGTTAGATGGTGCGATATCAATCGTCTGGAATTTCGAACACATTCCGGCTGGAATGCTGGTGGCGATGTAGCGAAGTTAACTGCCGGCATGCCCGAAGCATGGGCAACAGCTAGTGTTCACATGTTTTTGTGGGAATTGGACTCCAGCCTCTCCATGGCCTTGCAAAAACTCATACTTGATCGATTTGCACGCGTGGAATCACCTTCGAGCCAGAAATGGGAAGATCTCATTGACGTCGAGATCAAGGTCCCCGGAGAAGATACGACCCTGAAGATAGTAACGGATCGGGAACTTATTACGCCGGCACTGAATAAGAGCGAGCAGACACTTCGCAAACGCTGTCTCAAAGGCCGACGATCAGCTCTGTTGTTTGGACCTCCGGGAACATCCAAGACTAGCTTTGCTAAAGCCCTTGCCGGTCGATTGAAGTGGCCGCTGATCGTGATCACGCCGTCGGAGTTTCTAAGCGAGGGACTCGAACAGATTCACGTTCGAGCTACGGAGATATTCCAAGATTTGATAGACCTAGCTGGCGTCGTGGTCTTTTTTGATGAAATGGATGCGCTTGCACAGACTAGGGGCAATCCGACACTAGACGTCACTCGCCAGCTGCTCACCACGAGCATGCTGCCAAAGCTCACTGATCTGTACGATCAGGCGAACGTTATCTTTTTAATGGCGACCAACCACAAAAAGGATCTGGATCCTGCAATAATTCGTCCGGCAAGATTCGACCTCTTGCTCTGCGTTGGTCCGCCCAGTTGGGTGGACAAGCTTGCAGGACTGAAACAAGTCCTGAAGGACCTACCCAGCGGCGACGTCGACCACGTTCGGATCCGACTCGAAGAATTTTCGAATTCTCTTGCGGTGAGGCAGCAGCTTGATGTTTTTACGGTTGGCGATCTGCGCAGTTTCTTTGAATCCATTCGAAGGAAAGAGAAGAAAGCCACGCTGCTTGAAGCTCTAAACGACCTGACTTCCGACAGTTTTCAAGCGGATGTTGCGACATGGCACAAAAACTACATAACCCTTGCTATACCCGAAAAGAAACCAAACGAAGAGATGGATTTGATTACAGAGTATGGGAACGACAGACAAGCCTCGCGCATCCAGTGAAGTAAAGAATCGCTACGACGCGACTAGGGCACTATCGGTAGATTGTCCAGACCTGTGGAGCGGATGATTTCAGACAGTTTTGCATAGTTAATGTTCGGCGAGCGGGGAACGATCAAGTAGTCCTCTTTGGGTGTTCCCAAGGCGATGTAGTCATCGGCGAGATAAAACAGGCCGACCAGCGCTGATGTAATAGCATCCACTTCATCGTGGCAAACCGGCTTGGTTAGGAAGTCTCCACTGATCCCAATCCTACCCATTCCTTGTTTCAACTCTTCGAGGCTTGATCCCTTGCGCGGAATTCCGAGGAGATCCTGAGCGGCGCCAGGATAACTTTCGATCACTTCCAAGCCGCGTTTGCGAAGCTCAGATGCCAGCCACATCCCGCGCATCGTTAGCGATTTCATTGTCGGCAACAAACACCAAAAGACGGATATGCCCATCCGTTTAAGAGCCAGTTCGCAACGTCGGTAGATGGGCGAACTCCCGGTGTTATCGGGGTCGATCACGCCCTCGGGCATGGAAAGAGGGGAGTCGATGGAAACGATGTCAGGACTCGATCCTAGTGTTTCAGCAAGCAAATCTGCATCCGTACGGATCGCTTTTGTCATAGCGTTTGAGCCATCCAAAAGCGCCCAACCAGTTGCCCTGCGTTCGCTGCCAGTCAGGTCTATCCCGACAATCCTTGGCGCACGCGAGCCACGATTAGTCTTTTGCAGCAGGTTGGAAACTATATCGCCGCCACTGATTTTGGCTGGAATTCTGCGGACGGCCGACGCTCTGGAGTGTCGCTCCTTCGGAACCTCTCCGACACCGGCGAATACAGAAGGAATCGCCTTTTGTAGAAACTCTGATGTTTGACATGACATTTTGTCGTAACAAATTTCCATAATGGCCTTCAAGTGCACGACATCGGCCGTGTTGTACTCGACCAATTGCTCGAATGCTGAATTATCCCCGCGCAAGTATTTTGCCCACAGAACGGTCGCATCAAAGCCTTCCATTTCGGCAACTCCTGTTTTCCGCGTGATCCCAAGGGTTCTCTCCAACTCCTTCAGACCACCTGTATAGCCAAGTCTGCGGCTCACCCAACGCAGATCAATATGGATTGGGGGCAGAACAAGATCAGGGAAAGTGTTCTTGAGGAATCTGAGATCGAAACCCGCGCCGTTAAATGTAACGACGACGGAGTACTTCTCAAGCGCTCGTTGGACTTCATTGAGGTTGTCGCCCTGTGTGAAGAGGCTATACCTCCTACCGTCGTAGAGGCCCACCACAGTCACCGAATCGAAGACGGTAGACAAGCCGGTGGATTCGATGTCGAGGTAAACACAGTCATCAGCAAACTCCGGAAAGACCCGCCAAGCCTCACCCATCTCGCTCAAGCGCTGAAAGAACGCCGCATTATGATTCTTGACTGCCAAACGGGAAAGTGGAATGTACTCGTCGAGTTTCTGTTGAAGGCGTGGTCCGGCAAAGCCAAAACGTTTTTCAAATCTATCAGCGTCATCCCAGCTCTGGATGCCATGCGACCAGAGCTCCTGCTCCGTATGTTTGCCTACGCCGGGGATGTGGATAAACGTCTGTTGCAGCATGGGAACCACCTTCTCTTGCGTACCATGTATAGCATACACAATATATAGTACCGCAAGGGTAAATTTGGCTCACTGTGGGTGCAATAGATCCACCGTCAGTCCAAAGACGTGCTTTATTCGCCAGCCGACTGACTTTCGGTCGAGAACGAGACACGCACTGGGTTGCGAATCCCCGCGAGCGCGTCCTGAGTGCCGATTCGCAAAACTTACCAACCATTCCCTCATCGTCTATGGAAGGCTACGCCATCTTTTTCCACTTCGTCCTCTTCCGAGTGGACGCCGCTTGGCCGCGGCTCGGACGGGCGTTTCGGACTGCGCCGGTTTCGCGCCAAACTAACCCCAAACCCGTTTGGCACTCGCCGCGCTTTCACTCACGCCCTGCCACCCTCCTTCGGCCTCCGTTCTGTCCCTTTCACCGTTCCGCCTTGTTTCTTCCCGCTGCCGCTCAAGTGAAGGAAGAAACAAGCCGGAAACGGCAGAAAGGGAAAAAACATGAAATTAGAAGAAGTCAACACACGCACAAAAGAGGCCGTGGATTTCCTCGTTGCAGCATTGGAGTCCGGTCACAGTGAAGTCCTCACCGCATACCTCGGAGCAATGGCGAAGTTTCACACCTACAGCTTCGGCAACATCATGCTCATCGCACGGCAAAAGCCCGATGCGACCAACGTTGCCGGACTTCGGACATGGAACTCGCTTGGCCGCTTCGTTAAACGGGGAGAAAAGGGTATTTTCATTCTCGCCCCGATGGTTGGAAGACGAAGCACGAAGGATGTATCGACCGACGAGCCGAGCGAAGACGCAACAACTGAGGGTCAGCGAACGCTGTACGGATTCCGGGCCGTCTATGTTTTCGATGTCAGCCAGACCGAAGGCAAAGAACTCCCAACACTGACCGAAGTCAATGGCGACGTGAGCGGATACCGCGAACGCCTGTTCAAGTTCGTGGAATCGCAAAGTGTCGAGATCAGTTTCTCCGAGAGAATTGCTCCCGCGAAGGGTCTTTCGCATGGCGGAAAGATCACGCTGCTTTCAGGGATGCAGCCAGCCGAGGAGTTTTCCACGCTCGTGCATGAGAGTGCTCACGAAATGTTGCATCGTGGCGACCGCCGCACCCTGACCACCAAACAAGTCCGCGAGACCGAGGCCGAAGCCGTGGCCTTTGTGGTCTGCCAATCTGTCGGGCTTCAGAACGGAACTTCATCCCAGGACTACATCCAGCTATGGCACGGAGACGCCAGTCTCTTGCGCGAGAGCTTGGAAGCCGTTCAACAAACCGCTGCCGTGATCCTCGGGGGCATTGCCCCCGAGCCAGCGGCACTCGCGGCTGCCGCATAACACGCCAACACCTGCACCGTTTGGTTTTTCAGGCCAGACGTGTGCGCTGAGTCCACGAACACCTAACCCAAAGACACTGAGAGGAGAAAAGATCATGCC
Source organism: uncultured Acidobacteriaceae bacterium (assembly GCA_963721155.1). Lineage (GTDB taxonomy): Bacteria > Acidobacteriota > Terriglobia > Terriglobales > Acidobacteriaceae > Bog-257. The sequence goes on from CAVRID010000031.1 coordinate 22,487, forward strand.
GAGTACGCAAAATGCAGTCAGCAACCACGAATATCGCAGCGTTCCCATCACGGCGCTTGCGGAGTCACCAACCAATCCCCGCAAACGCTTTGATGCAAAGAGCCTCGAAGAACTGGCCGCCAGCATCAAGACGCAAGGGATTCTGGCCCCTCTTCTGGTACGCGAACTGGAGGAAAGCAAGTACGAGGTTGTAGCCGGGGCACGTCGCCTCAGAGCGGCGAAACTGGCGGAACTCGAAAAACTTCCCGTCCGCGTGGTCAAACTGACGGATGCCGAGGCAATCGAGGCCCAATGCGTTGAGAACCTGCAACGCGAGGACATCCACCCAATAGAGGAAGCTCTGGGTTTCAAGTCGCTCTTGGAACTCGGAGAGCCTGCCTACACCATCGCCATCATTGCCTCACGTGCTGGCAAGAGCGAGGCTTACGTCTATGGCCGTATTCGACTCGCTGACCTGATCCCGCCCGTGGCCGAGGCATTCCTGAAAGACCAGATCACCATCGGCCACGCTTTGCTGATCGCCAAGCTCCCGGCTTCGCAGCAGCAGGAAGCATTCTCGGCTGCTTTTCGGGGCTTGTGGACAAGTGAGGGCAACAGCCAAGTCCTGATTCCAGTGCGGGAGTTAGCAGCGTGGATCGAATCGAACATCTTGCTACAACTGGCATCTGCGCCATTTGACAAGCAGGATGAGACACTCGTTCCCGAAGCAGGTTCGTGTGCCAACTGCCCGAAGCGAACCGGATTCAACAAGCTACTTTTCCCCGATGTGCGTAAGGATTCCTGCACTTCGCCCGAATGTTTCCGATCCAAGATCGACGCTTCCGTGAAAAAGACTTTGGAAACCAAGCCGCAGCTAATCCAGATTTCAGCGGCGTGGAATTCACGCGAGGGCGCTCCTCTTGGACGGAATCGGTATGTGGAGTTAGAGATCAAGAAGCCGAAGGCAAACGGCGCAAGCACCAAGCTACCAACGAACCAAAAGCCCTGCGAGAAGATGGCAGAGGCCATCGTCATGGACGGCGGCAAGCGCGGACAGGTCGTCAAGGTTTGTGCCGATCCCGCTTGTCGTGTCCACCATCCCGACGCGCCTTCTCCGCAGCGAGTCGAGCGGGAGCGGGCAGAGGAACGGAAGCGCATCGAAAAGGAGAAACTGGCCATTACGACTCGCCATCGTGTTTTGGCTACGATCCTCCAACGCGTATCGGCTCCGTTAAAGAAGGCTGACTTGCTGGCGGTTGGCCACTACCTGATCGGTCATCTCTCCTATAGCCAAGTCCCGGCTTTGGCGAGGCGGCACAAGGTAGAGGCAAAAAAGGACTCTGCGTCCGCGCAGGAGCTTTTGGCCAAGCAAGTAGGCACGTATGACGAATCCGAACTCTGCAAGCTGCTTCTAGAAATCAGCCTGCTGGATTCGGCGTATCAACGTTCCACCGCCAGCCGCGACGACGTTCTCATGGACGCCGCCAAACGCTATCGAGTGGATGCTGAGAAACTCCAGAAGGCCGTGGCAGAGGAACTTGCCGCGAAACGAGACAAAAAGACGAAGGCCGAAACCAAGCCAAAAAGCCGCAAGACGGCATAAGTCAGTCACTTCGAGTGTACGGCGGAGTGCTAGGTTGCACTCCGCCGTTTTTCTTGGATTGAAACTTCCTGGGAAGAGCAGAATGGGCTAATTCTGCACCCGTGAAACTCGCGTGGTAGGGTTAACATCTCGCCTGCATCCCGGCACCGGACAGCCCAATCAAGCAAGCTTCGGTACTGGTCGAACTCGACAATATTCCCCAACCACTCGGTGCCGGTTGAGCTTGTAATCACGACCACATTAGGCACGTCGCACGGACCAACACAACCGCTGATAGTTAACTGCACTCGTTTTAGCAGACCGCGCTTCCGCCATTCACTCTTCAGCCATTCCACCGGAACTTCCGGCAAACCACGGTCTGTATTGCCACAACAGCAGCCTCGGCAGATCGTGACCTGCCCGACTACGAGGCGTCTGGTCTTGAGTGGGCAATCTTTATCCGTGTTCGGCATGGTTGACCAATTCCCCCAAGACTCACTGACCAGAGGTGCGCGGCAAGAGCCTTGCGGAGTTCAGAATGAAGGTTAGCGTTTTGTATTGGCGGGAGAAGTAATCATGCAGAAGCTAGTTCTGCGTGAAATGAGTCCGGAGACATCAATGCGTCTATACGTGCTCACGCTCACTGGAGCGTGCCTGTTTCTGTTTTTGTGTCCGCCTGCTCACGGGCAGACTTCCTCTAAGGCGCTCTGTGGCGATCCTCAAAAGGACGCTGAGGACAAAGACCCCATAACCATTGTTGAGCTTGGCGCGGCAACTAGCTGGAACCTCAGCGGAGGAGCGGCAACGTTCGCGCCGAATTTTGCAGCCGAGTGACACCCATAGAAAACTGGCTGGAGCTTGAGGCAGGCGTGTCGCCCTTCTACACTCGTAGGTCACGGAATGGGACGCCGACCTACTTTTCAAGAAGCCATGGTCCATATCACGGAAGGCGGAGTTCATGGTGGACGTCGGTCCTGAATGGGTCCACCTCAGACAGAACGGGAAAGTGACCAACTCCATCTCTGGGGAGATAGCGGGAGACTTCATGTTCTGGCCGACCGGCAAACACCGTTTCGGCTGGTTCGTCGAACCAGCTTACGACTACAGTTTTGCCGGAGGGCACCAGCAATCCATCGGTATGAGCGTCGGTCTCCTCATCGGAATTCCATGATAGTTACCCTACGGGCGCTGTAGGAGAGAGTACTTGTTGCGCAAAGCGTCCTAAACGCAAGAAAACCGCCCGGAGCTATGCTGCGCTACGACGGGCGGCTTACTACCCCCTCAGCTTGCCTCCGCATTGTAAAGGGTTTCACCGTCTTTCGTCAGTGTGCACACCCATAATGCGCCGGTCTTCATAGAAAATCCGGCCAACCGTGGTTTGACCGTTTGACCGCCTTTGTCAATTGGTCCATTGATCCTGACAAGCGCTTTCGTCAAAACGGTAGCCCCAGGCGCGGTTTCGGGCGAACCACCTTTTGTTTTTTGTTATCTGATGAGAAACTATTGGCAAGGTTTTGGGTTCTAATCCGCATCGCCACTGCTCTGTGCCGCCTCGTCGCTACGACTTTGTAGATTCCTTATTTGCATGGTTTCTTAGTGGGCAGACGTGTCCCAAGATGGGCGGGCTTTATAGCCGCTCCGGTCGTGGTGTTCCTGACAATCTGCTCTTACCACGTCTACACGCGCCACTACCGAACGGTTTCAGGCAATGCGGCTGGTCCTCCCGTTGATTCCGTGGTCCTACAGCAGTCCACCGATCCCCAGGCGCTACTTGCCATCGCCGATCACTTCTACTGGTTAAATAACGGACCCGCAGCGGCGCCGCTCTATGCCCGAGCTGAGAAACTGTTCTCAGAACGGAGCGATGCGCAGAACGAACTTCACGCCAAAGTAGGCCGCCTCAGATCAGAAGCCGAAACCATGTCGTTTGTCGACCTCTCACGGTTCTTGAACGAACAATTGCAAAATCGCATCGTGCAGGGTGACAAGAGACTGCTCCTTTGGTGCCTAATCGCAAAGGGATACACCGACATCGAAATCGATTATCGAGCTACAAAACGAGATTGGCTGGAAGCCGAGGAGATTGCAGATGCGTTGGGCGAAAAGCAATGGGCGAATCGGGCTTCCGGCGAATTGGGGCTGGTCGCCTTCCTTGAAGGAAATCCCGGACGAGCCGCGAGGTTGCTAGGCGGCGCCCTACTCTCGACGATGGCTAGCGGCGACACAGGCGGTCAGATCAGGTTCCTAGAATTGATAGGTAGAGGCTTCGAGGAGGTGAATCGTCATACTGAGGCCCTGAGATTTTTCGAGAGAGCAATCAAGCTTGCAGATGCGGACAAAGACTCCGGTCTGCCATTCATGGCTTACGAGGGAAAAGCACGCGCTCTTGTCGCCATGGGAAAACCAGAAGAGGCAAAGGCGGTGCTAGACGACGCACTCGGTAAGGCTCGATCACAACAAAAGCGAGGTCATGAGGCGGAGCTGTTCATCTTGCTTGGAAGGCTGGCTTCGCAAACGGGAGATAGGAAACAGGCCATAGCCGATTTGGAAAGTGCCGCCCAATTCTCAAAGCGAGTGCAATTCTTCCGAATGGAAGCCGACGCCATGTTCGAGTTGGCGACGCTTTACCGTGACGTCGGCGATCTCCCCACGGCGGAGGAACGTGCTACAGATGGCCTAGACGCGAGTCAACGTGTGGGCGATCGTTACTATGTGCCCCGCAACCTGACCATCCTTGCCGACCTGAAGGCGCGCCGCGGTCGCGTTGACGAGGCCAACGAGCTCTACGAGCAGGCCGAAGACGTGATTGAAAGCATGTTAATCAGCGTGGATGAGCCGTATTGGAACAGTTCGGTTGCTGCTTCGATGAGTCAAACCTACCTGCAGCATTTTGAACTGATCACCAAGAGCGGTGATGTGCCAGGCGCTTTCCACGTTTTGGAACGGGTACGCGGACGGACTCTGGCTTGGGCCCTCGAAGATAGGAAGGCTCTTCCGACGCCCGAGTCTGGGCAGACGGCATCGCTCGAAACAGACCTTGCGGGCCTCCAAGTTCAACTGATGCAAACCAACAGCACAGAAAAGCGCGAGCAACTGATGGATCAATTGGTCGAATATGAGCGGCGGCTTGGACTGGCCTGGACAAAGGAGGACGCGCCCGGCCACGGCCTGCCGGTGCAACCTGCGTCACTGTCGGAGGTTCAAGAAGTCCTGAAACCAGACGAAGTGCTTCTGGAGTACGTTCTGGATGACCCGGCTTCGTTCTGCGTCGTGATTTCTCAAAAAAGGGCATACGTCCGAGTGCTACCGGCAGGACGCAAGGAGATCGAGAATCTCAGCCAGCGATTTGTCGGCGAAATTCGCACCAAGGGCAACGGCGCTGAACTTTCAAAGCAACTCTACGCGATCCTCGTAAAGCCCATCCCGGAAGCAGCCACAGTGCCACGCCTCATCATCGCACCGGATGCAATATTGAACCTGCTTCCGTTTGAGGCGCTTCGCGATGCTCAGGGCGAGTACCTCTTGAAGTCGCGCGTCATAAGCTACGTGCCTTCCGGCACAATTTTGAACACGCTTCGCCACGCGGAGAAACAGAAACCAGCTCCCAAACCCCTTCTCGCAGTCGGTGATGTCGAGTACGAGAACCAAGGAGGCTCGGGACGGAGAATCCCGCCTCCGGCCTCTATTCGTGGCCGGATTGAACGCGGGATTGCGGATCTTTCAGGGATAGGCCTTCACGACCTTCCAGAGACGCGCGCGGAGGTCGAGGAAATCGGTAAAATTGTTGGATCGGACGCCGTAATGTTGCTTGGCAAGGATGCCACGGAAACCGGATTTAAGAAACAACCGCTTGATCAGTTTCGCATTTTGCATTTAGCTGTCCATGGATTCGCCGACACGCAGTACCCAGAACGGTCAGCGCTGGTTTTGGGTACGGACCCACAATCGAGTGAGGATGGTTTGCTGCAAGTGCGAGAGATCATAAGACTGCGATTGAATGCCGAACTCACGACCCTTTCTGCTTGTGACAGTGGAGTCGGCAAGCTGCAGGGGCAAGAGGGCATCAGCAACCTGGTGGAAGCATTTCTGGTGGCTGGGTCGAAATCTGTTGTAGCGAGCCTGTGGAGCGCAGACGACACATTCGCCAGTGCGCTGATGGAACAGTTTTACCGGCGGTTGGCCCAGGGCGAGGTTACCAGTTCTGCTTTGCGAAACGCGAAGCTTGACCTGCTCACAAAATACGGCGATCAGGTCAGTCCTTTCTATTGGGCGGCGTTCATAGCGGTAGGGGAGACCTCGACACCGATTGGTATAAAACAACAATGAATCTGACTCTCGACGATCGCATGAAGATTTTCGACAAAGTCTGCCGACTAGTGGAGACTAAGCATTTCAATCCCGGAATGAACGGCGTGGACTGGAATGGTTTGGCTCGGGAGCGGCGGGATCAGATCCTAGCGTGCACCGACCCGGAGGCCTTCGAGAAAGAGGTCCACAAACTAGTGGCAGAACTCAAGACTAGTCACACGGGCTTTCGCCATGCAGGGATGCGAAATATTCCTGCCCGGCATGCAATTAACGCGACTCTCCAGCGCATCGGCGTAAACGGAAGTGAGCGCTGGATGTTTCAAGACGTGCATCAAGGTGGCCCAGCCTTCGCGGCCGGGATACGGCCTGGCGACCTCTTGCTCGAATGCGGTGGGCGAGAAGTTCGCCCACCAAACGACCTAACGTTCTCTGTAGGCGAATCAGCGAATCTTCTTATTGAAAAGCTCCACGGCGAGGTGCAGAAGGTCAACGTTCAATTGCCGATACCCAAATCCCCGAAGCACCCGGTTACGGCACCGCAAGCGGTCACCACCGAAACGCTCAGCGATGAAATTGGATTGCTGAGAGTGGCGATGTTTCCGGGCGCCATCGGTATCGACGTAGCGAAGGACATCGACCGAGGCATCGCCGCACTCGACGGATGCAGTCGCCTCATTGTCGATCTACGCGGCAACACAGGCGGAGGAATCGGCGGGCTACGCCTGATGAGCTATTTGACGCCCGAAAAGCTTGAGGTGGGCTACAGTCTCACGCGGAAACGTCGCGAGCGCGGCTATCGTCGCGAGGAACTGACTCGATTCGGACGCATTCCGTCCCACAAAGCGACTCTCTTATGGTTAGCGGCCCGATATGCTTTCGTTGAAAAATCTATCCTAGTGGTCACTGAAGGACTCGGTCAGCGACGATTCCACGGTCGAGTCGTGCTGTTGGTAAACGAACACACCGCGAGCGCCGGCGAGATGGTGTCGGCGTTTGCCGAGGAAAATAATCTAGCGACCATCGTTGGAACGAAGACGCCCGGTCGTCTGCTGAGCGGCAGCGCCTACAAAGTTGGTCACGGATACATTCTTGGCCTGCCGGTTGCTGCATATCTCACATGGCAAGGAAGAATGCTGGAGAACAACGGCATTGTCCCAAAGTTCTCCATTGAACTTTCGCGAGATGCCTTAATCGAAGGTAGGGATACCCAGCTCGAAACAGCGGTCGAGGTGGCGAGAGCACTCTAGTCGCGGAGTTCGGATCTGCCAGAGTCCGACGTTATCGCCCTATTTTCGAGATGGCGACAAACTGACATTTGCCAGCTCTACGCACTTCGCCTCACGCTACTTGAGAAGCCCGTACACCTCGACCTCGCCTCTCGCGCCGAAGTACACCCGTCCATTAGCAACTATCGGGATCACGAAGCGAGTTGCCATCGCGGCACGATCGCGCTTGCTGTTCTGCTCCGAAGTGTAGATCGGCTGATCTATTTTGCTCGCGTCAAATGCGTAGAGTACGGCCGGCCGACCAACGCCATTCCATGTCTTGGTCGCGATGGCCCATACAATCACATCTTTGTTGCCATTTGCCGAGACCGAAGGGGTAGCGCCGGGGTCTTCGAATCTCGTGCGCGAGTAGACGTTCAGTGTCAACTGTCCATTTTGCACGGCGTAGTCGCGCAAGAAATCGTCGCTGCATGCAAAAAACACATGGCCATTCCAGTATGCCATCGCGCCCAATCCCAATCCGGCCATTCGAACCCTCTGAACGACAGCGTCGCCATTCGGCTGGAATTTACCCATCCGATCACGATCGATGACGTAGATCATTGAGCCTTTCGTTGGCTGCAGCAGGAGGTGACGATGAGCCCCCGGCTGGTCGGGCAACAGCGTAGGTCCGCTGGATCCCAGGTCTGCGTCGGCGTCGTTCAGTCGCGCTTCGTCGTAGGGAGTGAAGTAATCACGTATGACGATGGAAGACCCCTCAAGCCCAAGCTTCAACACCGAGTCTCCGTAATCGTTTCCCCCCAATGACGCGTCGAATGTACCATTGCCGGTCGGAACGTAAATATTGCCTTGATTATCAGCACCCAACCCTGTATCGCTCGCCCAGATTCCACCTTGATCGCCGTCTGGCGTAGTGTTGAGCACTGCGATCTGCTGCAATGTCCGCGGATCGTAAGCCATGACCCAGCCGTGGTAAGGGTCCAAATCGCAAGAGGAAGCCCAAGCGAGATACAGAGTGCCATTCGTCAACAACAGGGCGGTCCGCGGATTCTGGCGGAGTGGGTCAAAGACCAGTTGCCCCTTTGCGCTGCCCGCGCCCTTGCCCGCCACCGAAGCGGAGATAAGCTTCGGTCCGCCAAACTTCTCTACGCCGGTGGTGATCGCCAAGGCATGCAAATGCTGAAAGTATGTTTTCGTTCCAAACATAGGGTCGAGCATTGTGCGCGCGAGAACGTAAAGCGTACCGGTGTTCAGGTCGATGACAGGCGTTGAAGTGATACCTACTTCGGGCTGAATGAAAGAGCATTGCACATCTCGCGCAGGGACGGGCTCAAGATTCTTCTCCAAAAAACTAACGTGCCACAGTGGTGGGTCATCAGGCCGAAGAGCATCGAAAGCATAGACGCTATCGTGTTCCGTGGCGACGAACAAAACATCGTGCTTGCCTTTTCCAGGTATCTCAACAGAGGGTAGAGAAAGAGGCTGCGCATAAACTGCGCCGTCGACCTTGAACGCGCCCAGCTTGCCGAACTGTCTAGCGTTAACGTTCTGGGGAGTCAAAATCCTCTCGGTGAGTACCGCGCCGGTGCGGAAGTTGTCGTACTGCGAAGTTGTGACTTGTGCAACCGAACTTGTTACTGCAATGGCAACGCCAAGCCCCATGTGGCAAACTGATCGCGCATTCATTGAAAATCTCCGCGAATCTATCGCTGTAAGGTGTTTGGCCGCAGATCCCTCAGTAATCTTTCGGCTTTCGCACCCTAACCAACTGCCACGGATGGTCTGCCACCGGAGTATCCATCAGCTTGAGTTCGCCCTTACCTTCTCCCGTTTCCTTTATCTCAAAACGGGCGAAGGTCCCGTCAGGACGTTTGGCTCCATTGAATGAGAGAGCGTTGTGTTCTGCGCTTGTGCTACTGATTTCTTGAGAGTGCTCTGGTGAGGGCGGCGCCAATACCATCAAGCAAGCGCCTGTGTTATCGCCTTGCATGTTCCCGATGCTTACCGTGCCTCCCAACTGGGCCCCGTTTAGCTGGAGGTCGACCACGACAAAAGTTGCGCCATCCTGACATTTGCCCTCCCAGGTTCCGACGAATTTCTGAAGAGAGGCTCCTCCGTCTTTGACTCCATCACGTGATTCCTGTGTGGATCGTGGCGCCAGGACCTCGTTAATACTGGAGATCACCAAGTCAGGGCGTTCGATATGAATGAAATGGCCGCTGCCAGTAGCGGTCTCCTGGCGGGCGTTTCGCGAGAGATGCAGCAAATCCATCTGTTGGTTCCGTTCAACTTCACTGGCGTTATCCCTAGTCAGAATGATCAAGGGGGTCCCTGCTAGCGAGTCTGGCGCCAGCGAAGCTTGATGCAAGACACTAAACGCACGCCGCCATGACTCCATCATGGCAGGACCCTTGTTAAAGTCCAGAGTCTCGAAAAAACGCTGCTCAAGCCAGAGATGCGTCTTCTCCAATGATGGGGGGAGCTTATTGAACGGAGGCCTCACTTCAGTGGGAATCGGTGGTTTCTTTAGCGAAGATGGTGGTGGAAGATTGGCCTGCAACTGCTCCTTTGTGAGGGTATAGAGCGGCACCTGCTTTCCGTTAACCGGTGCCGCCATTTCGTAGCTCTCCACCAGCACTATGCCGACGACCTGCTGCGGGTGTTCGTGCTGGTACCACCGAACAAAGAGTCCGCCTATCGACTGACCAACAAGCACATAAGGAGGACGCTCCCCAGATGTCCTCATCGCGGATTCCAGATCGTGGGTGACTTGCTCGACCGTGTCTTCCTCCGGCCCAGGATCACTCCAGCCGTAACCGGCACGATCGTAAGAGCAGACGCGTGTAGTCCTTGCAACCTCAGGCTGTACCAGTGCCCAATCGATAGCGAAGGACCCTGCACCAGCTTCCAAAATGACTGTCGGACTACCGTGGCCCGTGCAATACAGATGCAACTTGCGACCACCGACATCTACGAGTTTTCCCGGCGGCACTGGTACTGATTGATCTCCATAGGCATGAGGACCCGCGAGTAGCAGGAATGCAATTGCAAATACAAACATGACGCGAGGGATGAGAGACCTTGTCATCGTCAACTCCTTTCGAGTTCGTCCGCGATGGGGCGGCGCACGATTTCTCCAGCTAGGAAACGGAGACCCCAGTTTCGTGGTTTGTTAAGAGGATGTGCCAGGAATCATCCAGATATGTCCAGCGTTCAAAGTCAACACAGCTCGGCTCCATGAGCGGTACGTGCAGCATCCCGTGGCCTTCATCGCAGACCAGTTCAACCCCAGTTAGCTCCAGCAAAGCGCGCCCTGCGCCTCCAATCTCCACATGCACTCCGAAACTCCTCAGGCAGGTGCGGCAACGACCAAGCTGATCCCGAACTGACCATGTCACTGCCATACCTGCCCCAATTAGGAAAAGCCAAATCGTCACTCCACTTGCGACTGGATGCGTGCTCGCGTTGGTTCTACTGACGATGGCTTGGACTATCTCCAATGAGGCAAGCAGCACCGCGATCATTAAGAGGATGGTTTTGGCGGCAAAAAATAGGTACCAGTGCAAACAATCATGCAAACGCGCGTGCGGACCAGTAGTCCGGAGACGCGCGAATTGTGGCCACCTTAGAGCGAAAAGTAATAGAAGCGTAACGATGATCAAGCCAGCCCACGACTCCAGAGACTGATTCTCGATATCTTTCAGTGATAAGACTTGAAGCTCGGTGCCGGCCGGTACGCTATCTATTCGATTGACCAAGACCTCTAGCTGTCTCTTTGCTGTTTCCAGGTTGCTTCCATCAGACACTCGAAGGAAAACACCAGGCCACTCATACATCGGCAGAAGTGGATGAGGATTCCGGCCGAATGGGCCGTACACGCCAATGTCGTGTCCGGGAAAGCGAAATTGCGGCAGAACGCCAATGACCTTGACGCGTCTGCTGTTAAGAAGGAAGGACCGTCCGATCACATGTTTGTCCGCGAAATTGGCTCCTCCAAAGCATGTTGCTCAAGACAACGCAATCCTCGCATTGCGATGAATCCGAGTCTTGAAAACCGCTACCCAAAATGGGGCGAACACCAAGAAGCCCAAACAGGCCAGAAGTCACTCTGGCACTCGCAATGCTTGGTTTTCGGGTCCTTGTACTACGCTTGGCCGCCATGCATACGTAGCGTCCGAAGCAATCATTCGGGTCTGTGTTGTCCATCGAACCGCTGAGTCACGTAGAAACTCTGGCTGCAACCAGGAAGACTTCTCGCCCAGCGAGACAGTCAGAAGGCGGTCGGAATCGACATTGGGAGAAGGGGCGAAAACGTTATGGAAGACTGCGGCGGGCAGACCGATGAGCAAGCCTGCCAACAAAGCAAGGCATGCAAGGAGGCAAAACCGAGGCGTGCGGAGAAACTCATTCGCGAATCGCACCACAGCCACGCGATTAAACCGATGCCAGAGAGCGTCCGCGAACGCTCCCCAGCAGTGTCTCAGCAGATCCTGCTCTGTGCTTACGCTGAGCCGTCCGGATTCAACAAGAAAGTGACACCAATGCCAGACTTCTGCTTCCCATTCCCGACGCCACTCCAGCCGCCGTCGTTGCGGAACAATCCAGCTTGCGAGGTGCAACACAAGGTTGCACCACCACAAGAGTTTGTTCAATGGACGGGAGCTCACAACATCCTCCTATCGACGCTTACTTTTCTCCCCGCTAATGAGCCGGTCAAGTAGCGCATAACGCTGAACTGCGTTACCCAGAGCCTCTTTTCCGTCGCGCGTCAGCCTGTAGTACTTGCGGGCCGGTCTCTGGTCGGCAAACGCAGCGTGTTCGGTCTCCCAGCTGGACTTGATCAATTCCTGTTGTTCAAGGCGTCGAAGAGTGGGATAAACGGTACCGCTGGGAAGACCGGTAACTTCCATGATGTCGAAGCCATAGTTGTATCCAGAACTGATGGTTTGGAGTACCAGCGCTGCCGTGTACGACAATCTCAGAGCGTCGCTCATTTCGTATGTAGGAGTACTACATAGGGTAGACGCGTGTCAAGCAGCGGAACGATAGCGGCCATCCCCAGTGGCGAACAAAAGACGAAATACGCTACGCTCGGGCTTGTGGTCCTGCGAACGTGCACAGTTGCGGTGAAGGATAACCGAGACGTTGAGCACTCCATAGAGGTCACCGCGGAGACTCTCTATGAAGCGATCGCCACGGCTCTCGCCGCGTTGCAGCAGGACAACTGGGTAGGAGAGATCGGTCAGGGGTTCGCAACGGTAACTGTTCTTGTCCAACAGCCGCCCGTAAAGCACGAAGTCAAAATGAAGGACTTTGTCTCATGGCTCGGACGCCAAGGACGTTCTCCCGCAGAAGTCATGCTGAAGCAAAAGCTGGAGAAAATATTGGGCAAAGCAAACCATGCGAGGACGTGACCGAAAAGGCTAAGGAAACAAATAAGCAGGAAGAGGTTGCCGAAGTCTCACCGACTCGGAGTTTGGGCCGCTTTGTTGGAGTGCTTAGGTTGTTGCCCCGATTGCGCCGAACCCGCTTTCGTGGCTGCGGGCTGCGTGATGGTACTCGCACCTGGCGCGAAGGGGTCCTTTCCTTGAATCACCGAAGATGCAACGAAACCAACAAATATCATCGCGCTCAGCAATCCCCACACGAGAACGACCGGCTTCCAGGGAACGAGAATTCGCATGGCAGAACCTCCGGGGACGAAGAGCGGCTC
>CAVRID010000032.1:0-28478 GCA_963721155.1 uncultured Acidobacteriaceae bacterium
CCTGGAAAGGACAACCAAACGGAAAAAACTTCGCTCGGCGAGCGCACGAATTCGAGACGGTAGTCGCCTTCTTCAAATTTCGGTAATGGCGGAATCAACGAAGCGTCCATTCCCCCCGCCGAAGAGTTCGGATCTTGCAAGGGCTGAGCATAGTGAAAATAGTGGCCGCGGGCGCACACGCGCCACAGGGTCGGCCAGTACGGGCGAAGCGCCTCGTTTAGCCTCTCGATGTTGGGAAACTCTAGCTCGTCGAGGAGAAAGTAAAGATTCCGGGCGACAAAGATGGGTCTCTGCCGCTCTTCTGTCGGGTTTTTTAGCATCCGAATGGTGTGGGTGACAGCGCGCCGAACATCGTCGCTTCCGATCTCTTCCGGCTTCTTCGCTTCGGCTTGCCGGTCGGGCGGGAGATGTGCGACGAAGAAAGAGTCCAAATGGGTCTTGTTTGGTTTGCGAAGCAATCCGTAAACCGCCTGGAATGCCTCAAGGATTCCGGCAAGAGATTCATATGAAATCTCCGTCTGTGCGGTGTTGGCAAATCTCTCCACTCCGTGCAGACAGAAATAGGCAACGACGGTCCATTCCGCTTGCGAAAGCGGAAGCTTTGAGTCTGCCTTTCGGCGAATCATTAGCAGAGAATCGGTCGGCTCGGTAAGCAGACTTACCAGCTCAAGTCGTTCTTCTTTTGAGGACTCAAGAAGCTGCTTTGCCGCCTCCGATGTGGAAACAGGTTCGCCGCTCTTCATGGACATAAGCACCTTTAAGCCCTCAAGCTTTAAACGCAGAGCGTCGGAAATACGAATGGAGATCACTGGCTGCTGCACCATTGCTGCCTTCTCCGTCGTGAGCTCTCTTTCGGCCAATTTCTCCTCCTAGATGTAACGTTACGTCTTGACTATATGTGTACCCATGCGCTAACGTCAAGGGCAATGTCGTTAAGAGGAGCGAATGTGTCTCCCCTCAGGAGTAGATGAACCATGCCCCAGCCAATCACGATGAAGAAACCAGCCATGCCCCAACTCGTCAACACGCGCAACGCCGCTGAGATTCTCGGACGCTCGGCAGCAACATTGAAACGCTGGCGTGCTGAGGGAGTGGGACCAAATTGGATAGAACTGCAAGGTCGGGTTAGTTATGATGTGAATGTTCTTTTGGAATACATCCAGAAGAACACACGAGTCGCTTCCGTGCGGGCTGCAATGGAGGAAGCTCGTGAAGCTGTTTAAGAAAGCGAAGTCCAAGTTTTACTGGTATGACTTCACTGTGCGCGGCCAACGCTACCGTGGGTCGACCAACGAAACAAAAGCGGCCAGGGCGGCAAAGGTTGCTGGTCTGAAACTCGCAAGAGTGATCGAGAATACAGACCTGCTTCCGAAAAAAGCTCCTGTGCTGCTGGAGTTTTCCCGGCGCTTCCTAGAATGGCTGGATAAGGTCAGACTGGAAGACAAAACCAAAACCTATTACCGCGATGGCTGGCGACTCATAAAGACGACGACCATCGTTGGCATGCGACTGGATCAGATCACCAAGGACGTGATCGAAACATTGAGGTTCTCTGGCGCATCATCGAATGCCAACTGCGCGCTGAGAACTTTGAGAAGGATGTTGCACAAAGCGGAAGAGTGGCAATTGATTCGCCACGCTCCAAAACTGAAACTGATGAAGGAATACGGACGTTCACTCAGGCTTGACGATGAAGCGGAAAAGAAATTGTTGGCTGGCGCAGCTGCCTGCAACTGGCGGAAACGCAGCCTTCAGCTTTTCCGGGACATCATCATATTGATGCGCGATACCGGCATGCGGAACGAGAGAGAGCTTTACCGGATGCGCATCGAGAATCTGGATTGGGCAAGCCGAGTGATCTTCGTGCCAGACAGCAAGACCGAAGAAGGACGAAGACGCGTACCGATGAGCACTCGCGTCTTCGACATTCTTAAACAACGATGCGAAGGAAGGCACGCAGGATGGGTTTTCCCATCGAAGCGCGCCAAGTCTGCTCACCTCACCACAATGGCCAAGAGATTTCAGGAAGCCAGAGTCAAGGCTGGGCTACCCTCAGATCTTGTCCTCTATTGTGGGCGACATGATTACGGCACTCGGATTCTGAAGAGAACCGGAAACCTGGCTGCCGTCATGAGAACCATGGGCCACAGGGATGTGAAGACTGCGATGCAGTATCAGCATCCCGAACTGGAGATCGTGCGCGCTGCGCTCGATCATGACACAGCAGTAGAGAAACGGGCGTAGCCGGATTGAGTTACGGCACACTTTACGGCACACCTGGAAAAATCATTTGCAAATCACCGGTAAGTGATTGAAAAGATGGTGAGCGCGGTAGGAATCGAACCTACAACCTACTGATTAAGAGTCACATAGGGCTCAGCATCTATTTTCTAGCAACTCACAATAAACCAATAACTTACACAAGTCTTGCGCGCACAGAGAACCTCTTCGAAATGCTTGAAACGTTGGCGATATTTGGCAACGTACAGCCACAATTACAGCCACACCTCGGGGCAGCCGATTCTCATCGACGCACGATGCTAAACGGCCGGTGTCGGGCAACTGCTTTTCGTATTTAGTTCTGTACAAGTTTTCGTGTTATCGCCGTGAAAGAACGGCGCATACACGACTTTAAAGGACTTACAAGAGGCGGACGACCTCTAAGTCGTTGGAAATTCCCGGTAGCGGGAACAGAACCGTAGCGTAATCCGTAGTGCGGCCCAGCGGACATGAGAGCCGGATCGAGGCACAGGCGGAGTCGACGTATCACGAGTTTCAGCGAGGAATTCTGAATACTAGAGATTAAGCGGTCTTCGTATGAATCGGCAACATGAGATTGAGCCGCACTGGAAAAATGAAGATGACTGGCTCTGCACGATCGAATTCTTGCCTGGCGATGATCCCGAAGGCCGACTGTTTGGCGCAGACATCGTCGGTTATCTCGTTGGCTACGCACAACTGACGAACACACGTATTCTGGCACTCATCGGTGATCCCGATGCCAGCGCTTACGAACTCCTATTTTCCTTTTCGTCTCCAAAGGAGAAAAACGAGTTCCTGCACTTGGTTCGTTCAAATGAGTACATGGGGAAGGACTACATCAGTGAGTTGACGCCGCCCACAATTGAAGAAATTAGGAATGCTCGTCCACTCGCAACGGTCCTACCCCAGGATGCCATCACCCATGTCATGCTGATTGCAGCGGCCGTGGGTGGGGGCACAGAAGATGATGGCGCTGTGTCGTGAATCGGGCGCCACAATTGCTTCCGGAGTTTTTGAACACCGGTGGACCAGGCTTTACGATAAAGGCTCAACTCAGTGCGCGTCAAAATGCACATACCCGAGAATCCAGAGCGCCATCAACCCAACTAAAGCACCAGTAATCAGGGCCACGATCCAGAGCCCTTCTCGGACTGTGAACTGGTTGACGATTTTGCGTCTGCCTTTTCTTCCTGGAGAGTAGGTTTGCATTGCAGTGCTCCCACCCGAACTAGAAAGCAAGTTCGGCCTAGGATTCCTTCATCATTTGCCAATACGCGAACCGTCTATATCGATCTTGTTGGTCAGAACTGACCTGTTTGACCACGGCGCAATGGTAGGAATGATTCCCGTCGCGATTGAGCAGGAGAGGCACACCCTAAACTCTGGGGTGTGCCCCTTCCGTCGTCTCAGAAGCTGAATCCGATTTGCGCCGTTATTGTCCGCGGCGTTACATAGTGCGTGCCGCTAAAGGTCGAGAGAAAGTTGTAGAGAGCGGTTCGATTGGTCAAGTTGATTAACGTTACTTGTGCGCTCCACTTTCGCTTGTCACCGCCGAAGAGATTGTCATCGCCGATGGCGACATCAAACAAGTGCCGCGGTGCGGTGCGAGGTGGGTTCTTGTCATCATTCTCGGTTCCCGGTGCTGGAATCTTCACTAGCGTTGAGCCGTACTGTGAAGGATCGCAACTGGTCAGAGGCGCAGTAAGGGTCGGGCGCTGGCTGCCGCAGAACAGACCGGCCTGGAGTTGTTGGTCGCCACTGAGGCCCGTCAAATCTACAGGCGTGGTGGTGTCGGCTGCAAACGGCACAGCCCCGGCAACCAATCCGCTGTCATAGCGCCAGTTGAATCCAACCCATGGTCCTTTCTTGATCTGATATTGCAGGTGTGTGGTCTGATTGAATTTCTCGTCGTGGTCGATTCGGAAAACACCTGCAGGCGCGGAAGGAGTTGCTCCGGCTCCGCTGAGCTGCGGAGTAAAGTAGCGGGCCGCTACACTAGAGAACACCATTAGTGCGGTAAATCCATGGAAGTTCGGAACGCTCACGCGGCCCGCAAATCCGGGAATTTTCGACCTGTCCCAGGCTACGGGAAAGGTGATGGGAGTGGCGCCGAGAATACTGAAGTCATACGCATTGTGGGTATATTTCCAGATGTATTCTCCCGAGAAGACGAGATATTTGCCGAAAGCCTGTTCCAGTCCAGCGTGGAATTCGTTGCGCCAACCGGGGGTGAGCGGGGTCGGGTTCAGCGCCGCGCAACCGAGCAGCGGGTTTAGCACGGCATTGTCACAGCCGTTACTCGAGAGCACCAGATTCTCGTTGAATGGGGTTTCCAGCACACGCGCGTAGGAAACCCGGAGCACGGTATTGGTCCGTTTAATGTTGTAAGCGATTCCCAGACGAGGTTCAGCTTCCTTGTGAGTCACGAGGCCATTGTAGAAATCGCCACGAAGGCCCAAGTTTAGAGACCAGTTTCCTTTCGTGATGATGTCGCGGACGTATAGCGCCAGTTCTTTCACGTCGGTATGACCGCGAAAACCGAAAAGGCCGGCTGTGGCCCCAAGGCATCCATCCCCTCCTGCCGGAGTCGGCCGCGTCAAGTCGTAGCAGCCGAGCAACGGGTTGAAGGCAGCGATGTTGGGATTGACTACGCCATCGTTCGGCTGCAGTCCGAGCCCGGCACACTGCGACGGATCATTCGGAGTCGATGGACTGCTTCCACTCCAAAACGGATTGCCACTCGAATCCAGACAGGGCGCATTGAAAGTCGGATCCACAATCCCGAGGTGGTCGTTTTCGTTCAGGAAGGTTTGTTGATAGACGGCGCCGATTTTCAGGTTATTGATGCCTTTGACGTAAGAAATTTCCGGACGAATTCCAGCATTGGTTAGAGTTCGATCTTGCCCGACCGTTTGTGCCTGCAGGCTCGGTGCCAGATCGGCAAACGGATTCGTACTGGGGTAGTAGTTGTATTGGTCATGACGCACCCAGGTCCCGAGGCTGAAGATAGTCGTATTGCTGATCAAGTGCGTCCAGGACGGAGAGATATTAAAGGTCTTAATTTGAGAGCGCTGGTCTGTCGGACCTACAACCCGACCATCAGGACCTAGACCGGCATTGCTTACGACGGCTCCATTCCAGGCTGAAGCCGTTTGGGAGTCAAACGAATTCGGATTTTGAAACCATGAACGAGTGATACCTACGTTGAAATGAATGGAGTCCGCGGTGGAAAATTGATAGTCCACTCGGTCGAACAGGTTTTCCTGATTTCCTTTTGCGTGCATTACCACAAACTCTGGCGGGTCAAGGAACCTGCCGGAATTCAAGCCGCTGATCGAGACGAAATTTCCCCACTTGGCGCCTCCGTAGCCCAAATTGAAAGTTGTGTTTGCGGTACCGAAGCTGCCATAGGATGCGTCAATGCTGCCGTGAGGAGTGGTCATCCCCTGGCCGGAACGAGTTGTTACATTGATCACCATGCTCGTCTTATCGCCGTATTCTGCCGGGGGCGCTCCAGTGATCACTTCCAGGGACTGAACCGCATCAAGCGGAATCTGATTGGAAAAGGTCTTGCTGAACTGGTCTGTGATTGGCTGGTTGTCTACTGAAAAGGAGTTCTCCGCGTGGTCGCCAAGACCGTGGAACATGCCATTTGAATCGGCGGCATTTCCCGGTGCAGTGAGCGTAATCAGAGAACTAATCGACGAGGACTGGCTCTCTAGCGGGAGTTTGTCAAAGAGGTTCTTGTCGACATCGGTGTGAAAGGTCGGATCGTTTTCAAGAAGATCTGCGGCGGTACTCTCTACATTCACTACCTCAGAACTCTGCACCTTCAGACTGATGCTGACGGTTACAGGAAGGACAGAACGAACCTCAACGTCCTGCGAAGAAGAACCAAATCCCTGCGCAGTGACCTTGAGGTGATAGGGGTTGAAAGGTACGTTAGGAATTACAAACTTTCCTGAGCCATCTGTCGTGGCGGTGCGTTCGAAACCACTTACTGGATTGTGAAGGTCTACGACAGCATTAGGCACAACCGCACCCGTTGGATCCAAAATTGTGCCTATCACCGAGGTTGAGTTTCCAGCTGATTGAGCGTAGGAACTAAGAGTAATCGAGGTGAACAAAATGACCATAAAAGCCGCGCGAAGCGACTTCTTGTAAGAAGCCTGCATGAGTTCCTCCAGAGAGAATTGAGGTTAGAGAGTGAAGCGATTTTGAGATCGCTCGATTGCTCTGAGACCTAGATTCCAGGAGGTGGGCGGACGCTGAGGGCGAACGCTATTGGGCCCTGCTTCGCGGACGAGGGCCGAGACACAACAATCGAAGCCAGGAAAAAAATCGGATTCGGTAGTTGAGAAGTAGTGACGGGGGAAGCGGAGTGGGCGGCGATACAGACGGTGCAGCTACCCGGTTCGATTGAACTGGAATGCTGGTGCGTAGCAAAGGCATACGCTGACCACAACGTCAGCATCAAACAGAACCAAGCTATGCGTTTCGAACTCAACCGCATGCAGGCGTGCCCCCACTAGATTGATCATTTGAATCTACACTGAAATCATCACCACTTGCAACGTGAGTACGTCGCCGCGAATCTCAGCCGTTACCGATTGACGAGAATTGCGCACGCGCTGGCTCTTCCCGATTGCCTTGGATTGATCGAAATACAGATGTCCCTGCTCGCGCCGGCCAGAAGCGCGACCCCTCAGCGGTCGACGCACGAGAAACATACTTGCAAGAACGAATGTCGGCGAACCAGGCGCCTTCAGGGCCTCTTGACGTGAATCTTGCCCTTAAACGAGCGCAAGACAAAACGGGAGACGGCAATCCCGCGCGGCGTCAGCAAATGGCTCTTCTGACCGGTTGCCGGAATGCTGTCGAGGTTAGCGACGGGTTGCTCGGCTGCCTCCCCTTTCAGAGAACGCGATTTGATTTCCACTAAAGCACTGGCGGGAATCGAAATATCGAGATCGCCGTTGTGGGTGCTGAGCGCGTAATCGCCACCTGTACCGGGATCGCCATCATATGTGATGCGGCCGCTGCCCGAGTGCGCCTCGACTGATGACTCGGTGACATTGTGCATGCCCAAGTCGCCACCCACGGAAAAGATATCAAGGTGGCTGTGCCGAATGTCTCTGAGGGTAACGGGCCCACTAAAGGTCTTCACATGAATGTGGGCTTCGCCAATATTCGTTAACTCTACCGCTCCAGTTGTAGCTTCCAAGATTACGTCTCCTCGAAGTCCTTCGGCATGAAGCCTTCCGTCGGACGACCTCACGGTCACAAAAGCATCGGCGGGTATCGACACTGTGCAGTCTGCGAGACTGATCCCCTGACGACTGGAGCTAACACGCAGGTCAATGCGGTTGCCGTGTTGCTCGTTCTCGAACGTAATTGCATCGGAACGCGATACCGTTGTAATTACCACTTCATTGCTTCCAGATGGGATGACTGTGATTGACCCGTAGTCATTGGTGATGGCGATCATGGCTTTAGATCCCAGAGCATATCGGAATTCCTTTTTTTCTTGAGCCAGTGCCAACAGCGAAACCACCGGAAGGATCACCGCGATCGCGGCGAGGGCCACAGAATGACTACGCAGATCGTCACAGGCATCTTAAATGAGAGGCCTTTCGACCTTCCCTCGAATTCTCCAATACTCTACAACTGAAAGGGGCTAATCTTGCACTCGTGGAACTCGCGGGGCAGCGTCAGCATTTTGCTTGCATCCCGACACCTGACAGCCCATTCGAGCAGGCTCTTGTACTGTTCGAATTTAACGATATTCCCCAGCCATTCTGTGCCCGATGAGCTTGTAATCACGACAACATTTGGTACATCACAAGGCCCTACACAACCGCTGACAGTCAGTTGAACTCGCTTCAGCAGCCCCCGTTTCCGCCACTCACTTTTCAGCCATTCCACGGGAACTTCGGGCCGTCCACGCTCGATATCGCCGCAACAGCAGCCTCTGCAGATCGTGATTTGCCCGACCACCAGGCGCTTCGTTTTCAGCGGACAATCTCGATCGTAGTTCACGGTGTCTGACTCGCCCTCGGTTCAAAACCACCTAGTCCAAAATGCCGTACAGTTCGTCCATGTTGAATCTGCTCGATAACCAAACGAGCGTGGCGATCAACATCCCCACGAACGCGATAGCAATCAGAACCGCGCAAGCCCGCCTCTTCCGACTCTCGAACAGATCTGCAAATTGCATACCCACGGCTCAAGCCTCGCTAAAGCTGCAGCACCTCTCACTGTCCGGCCTCGGACCGTCGGGGCAACAACCGCGTCGAATTGAGGATGAATGCCAACTCAGAAGTCACGTGTATGAAAGCTGCCAGAAGCGGATTTAGGAAACCGAAGGCTGCCATGCCCACTCCTATGCTGTCCACTACCAACGTGCCCACGAAATTCTGCATGATGATCCGACGACAACGGCGAGCAACCCGCAACGTTTCGACTAGCTTCGAAAGATCGCTTCCGATCAGGATCACATCGGCGCTCTCTCGCGCAACATCGGTTCCCGATCCCATCGCGATACCGACATTAGCCTCTACCAATGCTGGAGCGTCGTTGATTCCGTCGCCAACCATAGCTACCTTGCGCCCTTTGCCGCGGAGTTCAGTCACCCACTTTGCCTTCTGCTCCGGTAGGAGTCCTCCGACCGCCTCGTCCACTCCGAGGCCTCGCCCTACAGATGAGGTTGCAGCTTGCGTGTCTCCGCTCAATAGAACCGTTTTCAAACCCATCTGCCGTATCGCCGCAATCGCATTCTTGGCTTCCGGGCGCAAGACATCCGCAATTCGAATGCTCCCGAGGACTTGTCCCGCGCGTGCCACATAGACTTCAGATGCCCCATCTGGGCTGTGATCATCTATTGGCAAACCTCGAGTCATGCCCTCCTCAACGAGGAGCGCCAGACTACCGACAACTATCTCCTCGCCTCGATAGCTCACCCTGACTCCCCTTCCGGGTGTGTACGAGAACTCATCGGGGTCCATCAGGGGAATGCCGAGTTCAGCTGCCCGAGCAACTACTGCCTTCGCCACAGGATGTTCCGACTTGCGCTCCGCAATGCCGGCGGCGGCTATGATCTGCTGTTCCCCGAAGCCATTTGCTGAAACAACCTCACGGATTTGGGGAATTCCAAATGTCAACGTGCCCGTCTTATCCAAAAGAACCGTGTCTACGGCTGCCAGCGCTTCTAGGTAGAGGCCTCCCTTAATGATCGCTCCCTGGTGCGCCGCTCGGCCGATCGCTCCGAGGATTGCTAGAGGAGTTCCGGCCGCAATGCCACATGCTCCGGCAACGATTACGACCGAGATGGTTGACCTGACGTTGTGCGTAATGATGAACGTCAGAACTGCTGCTCCGAGGGCAAAATACACGAGGTAACCAGCGAGGCGATCGGCAGTTTTCTGAATGGGAGCTCGGGACTTCTCCGCGCGTTCGACGGCTTCAATGATTCTTCCGAATGTCGTGTCGCGTCCAAGTTTCTGGGCATCGACTTCCAGTGCCCCGGACTGATTGATCGTTCCGGCATAGACCGCATCCCCGGGTCCTTTCTCAACCGGCATGGCTTCGCCGGTGATTGCCGCTTGTTCAACAAACGAGCGCCCGTTGAGTACCATTCCATCTACCGGGATGTGCCCTCCCGGCTTCACGATGACCACGTCACCAACCTGAACTTGGTCGGACGGTATTTCCGCTACCTGGTCATTGCGTCGGATTGTGATCGCTCTAGGGAGAAAATCGAGAAGGCTCTGGATCGCTCGCCGGCCTCTGCCAACGGTGAGCCCCTCCAACACCTCGGCCGCAAGGACGAAGCCCGTGATGACCAGCGCAGTGAAAAACTCCCCGATCGCCAAAGCCGAGAGAAGAGCGATGGTCATCGAGAGCTCCATCGTCATCTTGCGTTCAACGATGTTCTCAAAGGCTTCCTTGAAGATGGGATATCCGCCGACTAGGGTAGCTGCAACGCCGATTACGCTTATGTGCGGAAAGGGCTCCCAAATCCGAAACCAGACCGCAACGGCAGCCAATGCCACGAAAGCAATGCGGACCAGTTCCGCCCATTCCAGTCCGTGGTCCTGTTCTTCGCGCTCAGCGTCGATGTGAGACTCTTTCAATTCTGAGGAATTCTGCTTCCGCTCGAATTCGGAGGTTTTAGCGCCGGACTTTTCGACTGTAGGTGAAGAACGCATAACACCTCTGTGCTGGGGACGACGTCATATCAAAGCGGTCACTTCAAATACGACTTCACCATGTCGATCACTTCATCGGCAGCCACAAGCTGGCGCGAAGATGGTTTGTGTTTTCCGTTGAGAACATGGCTTCGGATGTGACCTTCCAAAAGCTCGGCCATTAAGCTATTCATGGCTCCTCGGGCCGCGCTCATCACTTGCAGAACTTCCGAGCAGTCGCGCTCTTCGGTCAGGGCTCGGACCAGAGCTTCGACCTGCCCTTGAATGCGTTTGGCGCGTAGTAGTAATTCCTTCTTTTTTTCGATTGTGTGACTCATCTTGGTTTCTATTGTTCACTATACCATACAGGGTATGGTACAGTGGCTTTTTTGCCATTCGGATTGACTTTACAGGACTACCGCCAATGGAATGCGATCGTCTTCACGGGACGATGTTGGACGCAGCGGCGGGGGTGATTTCGAGGCCTCCAGAGTTCCAGGCTCATCTCCGAGACTGTGATAACTGCTCCTTGGAGTTTGAGGCGCTTCGCAGAACCATGGATCTCCTGGAGGAATGGAGAGTTCCAGACCCATCGCAGGGATTTGACGGCCAGTTGCGTGAAAAGCTGGTCAGAGCAAAGACTGGCATTGTTACCGGCTGGCTAGTCCGTCTGGGACCTACCATAATCGCTTTTAGCGTTGCGACTCTCTTGTTCACCATTGCAATCACAATACAGCGAACACAATCTTCTCCAATCACCGCTTCTTTTGTTGAGGAACACAACGTGGGATCGTTGTTGGGCTCGGCAGTTGGAGACTTGCAAGCCCTGGACGAAGCAGACGAACTGTTAGCGGACTTTGATCTTCTGGATCATCTTGCGCCGGACGAGGCTCACTGAGGGGCGAAATGTGATTGAGATCCAAACGGCTGGCTGCATATTTAGGAGGGTCACACCTGTTCCCCACTGAGCCAACAGTATTGTGTTCCATTCCTAAAAATGGAGGGTGATCTCCGCTTGAACCGTTCTTGGCGTGACGAAGTGAGTTCCTGAAAAACTGGAAAGAAAATTGTAGAGGGCGACCTTATCCGCCATGTTCACCACCGTCAGTTTTCCGCTCAAGGAGTAGCGGTCTCTCTTCCAGATGCTGTCAGCGCCGAGGGCGACGTCGAATAGGTTACGCGGTCTGATCCGCGATGGGTTGGTATCCGGGTTGTAGGCTCCGTCCGGGACGATGTGGATGAGGGTGGCGCCGCGCCGTGGTGAATTGCATGTTTGCAACGGTTGCGCCACCGTCGCAAACGCGCTCCCGCAATACAATCCCATCGCCTGTTGTTCGTCCCCGGTGAGAGTGAGCGCGGTGGCATAGTCTGGAACGCTGACCACCACCAGGCCACTGTCGAAGCGCCAAGTTAACCCGAGCCAAAGCCCTCGCAATTCTTTTTGTGAAAACTGATACTGAAGGTTCGTGGTCTGCTGGAATCCCTGATCGTGGTCCGGACGGGCTACGGGAGCATACGCGGTGCCAAAGTTGATGCCGCCGATCTCGGGACTGAAGAGGCGGGACCGGCTGTGTCCCATCACCGTGAAGGCGCTGAAGCCATGCACGTTCGTCAGCGTCGCGCGGACCAAAGCGCCGTCGATCTTCGACTTCCGGAACTGGATCGGGAAATTGAGCGGCGTGTTCAGGATGGTGTTGAAATCGTATGCTCCCCGCGTGAACTTCCAGAAGTATTCCGCTTGCACGCTGAATTTGGAGCCGAACTGCTGTTCAACCCCGACGTTGAATTGATTGCGTCGCGCAGGCGTAAGCGGCTGAACGATGTTGGAACCGTTCGCAAGCCCTCCGGCGCCGGTCGAACTGGAGAGCACGAGGTTTTCGTTATAGGGTGTCAGGAACACTCTGGCGTAGGAGAGGTGGAAGACGGTGCCGGTCGAGCGCACTTGATAAGTAACCCCACCGCGGGGTTGAACGCCTGAGCCTTTGCTCAGACCATCGTAGTTGTCGTAACGCAGGCCGAGATTCAGGTTGAATTGGCCGAGCTTTATGCTGTCCTGAGCATATGCGCTTTCTTCGTAGATCGTTGTCGCGCCACGAAAGCGGAAAAGAGTTCCTCCGCGCGTCAGGTCGTAGGGCAACAACGCAGGCTGATAGCCGGCGTTTCCAACGAACGGGGGAGTATAGAACGGATTGTTGTACGTGGCACATTGGCTGGTTGACGTGAGGGAAGGGTCCCCCACCGGAATTCCATGGGCATCGACGCACGGAGAGTTGAAAGCCGGGTCTGTCAGGCCGGTGCTGAACGCCTCGGACAGGGGCGTGATCTGTATTTGCACGCCGCCTTTGGCAGTGTGTCGGCCATGAGAATACGTAAGGTCGGTTCGCAGGCCGGTGCTCGTCAGCCGCCTCGACTGTGAGAGGGTCGCGGGCTGATCGGAGAACAGATTTGCAGAGGGAAAATAATTTACCCGGTCCTGGCGCACCCAGGTGTTGGCCGAAAGCAGCAACGCGGGGCTGAGCACGTGCGACAATCCCAGCCCAACGTTGAAACTGGTCATGTGCTGCCGCTGATCCTGCCCTTCCGCTTGCTGATCGTAGGTATTCGGGGCCTGAAACCACGACCGCGCCGTGGATAGGTTCAAATGCAGTGAGGTCGCATCGCTCGGATCGCCAGTCAATCCGATCGAACAGACTTTCGGCATTGCCATTCGCATGAAGCGGACGGAATTCGGGGGAATCCAGAAAACGCTGACTATCGACTCCATCCAGCGCCAGGAAATTCCCAAACGTGCTCGAACCGGACGCAAGCGCGACGCTGGCTGTGGGAGTTGCAAATGATCCATAGCCGAGCGAAACCGTGCCATTTGCCTTTCCCGAGTTTAAGCCCGAGCGCGTCGTTGCTTCCACGATCAGGCTCGTCTTGTCGCCAAACTCAGCCGGAGGAGCTCCCTGCAGGGTTCGCATCTCTTGAATGGTGTTGGCTGAGATCTGGTTTGAGAAAATGCGGCTTTGCTGGTCCGAGATCGGCTGACCATCAACACTGAAGGAAGTCTCCGCGTGTTCCCCAAGCGGGTGGAATACACCGTTCGAATCTGCCGCCACGCCGGGAGTTGCCAAGGTTAGGATTGAACTGAGCGCGGCGTTCACACTTTCGCTGGGCAGATTGTCGATCAGCCCAGTGCCAATCTGCGTCTGAGCGACATTCAGCGATCCCACATCCGCCGATCCTTCTACCACGGTCACTTGCTGATTTGCGGTTTCGACGCTGAGAGAGATCGTCAAATTGGAGAGGTTCTGCCGAACGTACGCTGATTTTCTGCCGATCGGTTCGGAACCCATTGGCCTGTACGGTCAGCTCATACTCCCCCGGCTTCATGAGATTGAAGCAAAACTTTCCTGCCAAGCCTGTTTTGGCGTCGAGTCGAGTGTCGGAGTTGCTCAAATCGACTGCGGCACCGACGACCAATGCCCCGGTCTGATCTTGGATCATCCCGCAAATCGTCCCCTTTTGAGCAAACACCGTCGGGACTAGGGCAGCCATCATGGCGCCCACTAGAGAAGAATGGATGGCAAGATGCCACCAGCGTTTGTAAGGCAAGTCATGGATTAGTTATCACTGCGGGCGGACGAGCGCAGCACGATCTCGCAAATGGAAATGAGTATATACCATATATTTGTTAACTATGATTAACAAGCATTGAATATTATGATTTGGCAATCCAGACCCTTTCGGCCGCTGGTGTACCGAGACGGATCTGATGCTTATCCACAGAGATGGAAATCGTGCCGTCGTAGTTCCGACCCTCAACCGCAATGCGAACGCCTGGACGGATACCTTCTTTATCGAAGAACTCCAACAACTCACGGTCGCGCTCATAGACGCTCGCGATCCTGTATTTAGCCCCGACCGAGGCCTCCGTTAACAGGCAGAGTCCCCTCTTTACGGCGCTCCGCCACGCTGCGTAGTGCCAACCCGTTTCCGTGAGGACAGGTGTCCTTGTGACCCAGTTTCTCAATCAGCTTTTCTTCGAATGCCGTGGATACGGCGTGTTCGAGTCGCTCGGCTTCGTCGTGCACCTCGTACCACGCCATGCCGAAAACCTCGGACAACATCCTCTCAATCAGGTGGTGACGAACGATAGTCCGCTCCGCGATTTGTCGTCCTTGTCGTGTCAGCTGAATGTGGCCGTCGCTCTTGACGGCAACCAAACCGTCCTTGCTCAAGCGCTTCAGCGCAAATGTCACCGCGGGCCGAGTCACCGAAAGCCAATGTGCGAGAGTTGCAGCGATGACAGTTTCACCCTCAGCTTCCGCTTCCGCAATTGCCTTAAGGTAATCCTCTTTGGAGACAGTGATCATCGTCATGAAGAGATCAGGCGAATGGCTGCAGTCTAACATCCCGGCGTGAAATGGCATTTGCGCCCTTAGCTTGTATCGGGGCTCCTTTTTTGCTAAGGTGCAAGCCAGTGTGGGGTTCGGGGTGCATCGGCTAACAGCCAAACTACTTCTGTTATTAAGCGCGCTCGGGAACATGGTGCCCCTTGTACAGGCGGCCATTCCCGCACCACCCCACGCATGCTGTCTCCGTAAGGGATCGCACCATTGCCATGAGGCGCCCGATCCTGATTCCTCCCATCCTGTGATCCGTGGTCCTAACTGCTGTGGGCACGAATGCTGCCGGGCTGTCACCACTGCCCAGTGGGCTTATCCCCAGCCGCGCGGAGCAAAGTTTTCAAACCAAGAGCCTAGCGCGCAGGTCCCTGATCGAATCCCGGACTCTCCCGCTACCGAGCTTTCATCGTCCCAATCCTCTCGTGCCCCGCCTCAACTCTTCATCGGATAAACGACAAAGACAGTAAATCCGCACGACGGGTGCGGCGGCGACCCATTTGTTGGAGTCCCCAGCCAAGTCTTGGAGGGCGAAGCATGCCCCCGGCTTGAATTCGCAACCTCCGCGCCGTCGAACAGTGCTTGTGTCAACAGACCCTCAGGGCTGCACTGCCTGGCGGGGATTCGTTATGAGGATTTTTCCATGCGTCTGCTTCGGCTAGTATTGCTGACCTCGATACTTACAATGGCCATGACCGCCTTTGCGACTATCTTCGGCTCAGTCCGAGGGGTTATTCATGATCCGCAGCACCGTCCGATTCAAGGTGCAATGGTCATGCTGAAGGCACAATTGTCCGACTGGACGAAAAGCGCGACCACGGACGCCAACGGCGAGTTCGCATTCAATGCGGTGCCTATTGGCGAATACTCCATTAGCGTAGCAAGTCCAGGATTCGTCCAGGCAGCACAGAACCTAGTCGTCAATTCAGGTACGGAACCAGTGGTGCACTTCCAGCTAAGTGTAGCTGGCGCGAAAGAGAAACTGGAGGTATCGGGTGTACCTGAGGTTGCGCCGACTGATTCCGCGACACCGATCACTCTGGTGAATCGCCAAGACATCGACAGAGCACCGGGAGCGTCCCGCAGCAATAGCATGGCAATGATTACGAATTTCGTCCCTGGCGCCTACGTCACGCACGACCAGTTGCACATCCGCGGAGGCCATCAGACTAGCTGGCTAGTGGACGGAGTTCCCGTGCCGAACACGAACATTGCCTCCAATCTGGGCCCCCAGTTTGATCCCAAAGACATCGACTACATGGAGGTTAACCGTGGAAGCTACGGCGCGGAATTCGGCGACAGAACGTATGGAGTATTCAACATCGTTCCGCGCTCTGGCTTCGAACGCAACAATCAAGCGGAGCTAGTTCTCAGCGCAGGCAACTTTCATCAAACGAACGACCAACTCAGTTTCGGGAGTCACACAGACCGTTTTGCTTACTATGCCAGCTTGAACGGGAACCGCAGCGATCTTGGCCTACAGCCGCCCGTTGCGAATGTCGTCCACGATGCCGTCAATGGGTACGGTGGTTTCGGGTCGTTTATCTTCAATGCTGATCCTTCCAATCAATTGCGGCTGGTCACCTCGTTGCGCAAGGATTACTACCAGATTCCATATGATCCTTTTCCCAATGACCTTGAGAACGGATCGATCCCTGGTAACGACTTCACGCCGCAGTACCCTACCATCGGTCTCCGCGACGGCAACCACGAATCCGACGCGTTGGTAAATTTCTCTCTGGTCCACACATTCAATTCCAAGGTGCTGTTGACTGTTTCGCCCTTCTATCACCGCAACGTCGCCAACTATGACAGTTCACCCGCCGACGTTGATCTTGCCACAACCGACCACCACAAATCTGTTTACGCAGGCGGGCAAGTTAGTTTCAGCGCCAACGTAGCGAAGAACAGCCTGCAGGCAGGTTTCTACGGCTTCCACCAGAGTGATAGCCAGTTCTTCGGAATCATTTTCAACGACGGCAGCGGCACTGCGCCTCTCGCCGAGAACGATCGCTCACCCGGAGGACTGGAGGCCTTTTTCATCGACGACAAGTACACGCCATTTGCCTGGCTTACCCTTTCCGCCGGAATGCGTCCGACGCACTTCAGCGGCGGAATAACGGAGAACTCCGTCAGCCCACGATTCGGAGCAACACTCACCGTCCCCCGCTTGAATTGGACATTCCGCGCGTTCTACGGCCACTATTACCAGGCGCCGCCGCTGCTCACGGTTTCGGGCCCATTGGAGCAATTCTGCATTGCAAACAACAGTTGCGGGTTCCTCCCGCTGCCGGGAGAACGTGACGAAGAACATCAGTTCGGAGTCACGATCCCCTATCGCGGATGGGTGCTCGACGTAGCCAACTTCCAAACCCATGCACACAACTTCTTTGACCATAGCTGCATTGGATCAGGGCTGTGTTTACCCATCACGATTGACCGAGCTAAAGTTCGGGGTTGGGAACTGACCCTGCGGTCTCCGCGCATCGCCCACCGCGGGCAAATTCATCTTGCATACTCCAATCAGATCGCCCAGGGTGCCGGCGCCATCAATGGCGGTTTTACGGATTTCACCAGCAATGTTTGTGACCCGGACCCTGGCTATTGCCCTCTGGATCATGATCAGCGCAATACTCTCAACATTGGTGGCGACGTTACACTTCCATGGCGATCCTACGCCTCCACGAACGTCTACTACGGCTCCGGATTTAGCAATGCCTTTCCTGGACAGCCATATTCGGGTGACCACTTGCCCCAACACACAACTTTTGATCTCTCCATCGGCAAGGATTTTGCTGAACGATTCTCCACCTCGCTAAATGTCCTCAACGTTGCTAACCGCCGCGTGGATCTTGACAACAGTCAAACTTTTGGTGGCTTCCACTGGAACAATCCAAGAGAGATCTATGTCGAACTCCGCTACCGATTCCACTACTGACGAGTGACGATCTAGAAACGGGTCAGAGCGCACCTTAGACTGGCCAAACCGGGTTGCGGCCAAGCCGGACTGCTCTCTCCCGGCGGCATGTGTCGCGCGAGCTCCGATGAGAATGGCGGGGAGCGGCAGGATTCGAACCCGCGGCCTCCTGCGTGACAGACAGGAGCTCTAGCTAAGTGACCTGTGACCTCGTAGCCGGCACAAAAGCCGATTTCGAGTGCGATCTTCCATCTGCTCGACATGCCGTCCAAAAGGGGCGGTAACAGTTCCTTTCATCGCCTTCTGCGTTTGTTCATCTCCTTCAATTTCATCATCTTTCACGTCGGCAATCCGTTGGATTCTTTGCGGCCGTACCAGTTTTGATTGTGGATCACCGTAGCGTCGCCACAACTTACGTCCCTGCAAGTTGTTGAGAGGTTTGGCGTCCCCGACGGGATTTGAACCCGTGTTTACGCCGTGAAAGGGCCGCAGCTGACGGTAAGTTACTGAAACTACGCGACACGGATGGCTTCCGAAAGCAGTTTCAGTAATGTAAAGAAGCGTTTCGTGGATAATGAATGGATCAAGATTCGCATGATGGAAATCAATGTGCAGAAACGCTTTTCGAACCCTTAACTAACCCTCATCCCGTGCCCCAGTCGCCAGTACTGCCAGGCCCCAGCAATCGTGCCCAAGCTTCGGACTTTCGTATTGAGCGCCATAATGGAAATGCTCGACGTCCGGCCAGCCCTCAGACTCCCACTATTAGGTTTGGCTTCACTTCGATCATTGTCGCAATCTCCGAGACCCGTCGGTACGATTGCAACCTGTCCTCATGCTCATAGGTATCGGTCACAACGATGACCTCGTCGGCTCCCGTCTCACCCACCAACTTCGCCAGACCCGCTTTCACCGTCGTATTCGATCCGACAATCGCCGCACGCAGTCTGCTCTCAACGGCCGCCCTTTCCCCGTCGTCCAGCCAGAGCTTCTCCATTGAATCCACCGGTGGCAACAGTTCAACTGGCTGGTTGCGTATTAGGCGCAAGAAGCGTTGCTGCGGGGTCGTGAACAACCTCCAGGCAGACGCATCCGTCTCTGCCGAAATCACTTGCACGGCCACCATCAGGTAGGGCTTCTGCAGAACCTCACTTATTCGGAAGTGATCGCGGTAGAGCTGCGCCGCTGCGTACAAGTGCTCGGGAGCAAAGTGCGCCGCGAATGCAAATGGCAACCCCAGCATCCCTGCCAGCTGCGCGCTGAAGCCGCTCGACCCCAGCAATGTGATCGGCACGTTGCTTCCCTGTCCGGGGATCGCCTTGACGGCTTGGCCCGGTTTTTCGGGCCCCAAGTATCCCCGCAGTTCCTGCAACAACGACGGGAAATCATCTCCGCTCTGATGCGAATCTCTCCGCAGCGCCCGCATCGTTTGAAAGTCGCCGCCCGGAGCGCGTCCCAGTCCCAAATCGATGCGTCCAGGATACAGAGCTTCAAGGGTCCCAAACTGCTCCGCCACCACCAGAGGCGCGTGGTTTGGTAGCATCACTCCACCGCTACCGACACGAATCGTCTTAGTCGATCCTGCCACATGGCCGATCAGCACCGGTGTTGCGGAGCATGCCAATCCAGAAATAGAGTGATGTTCCGCCAGCCAGTAGCGTTTGCATCCCCACTGCTCTACGTGTTGCGCCAGATCCACCGAACGCGCGATTGCGTTACCAGCTGACTCTCCCGTTCGCATTCCGACGAGATCAAGAACCGAAACCGCTAGTCCACTGTTCATGCTTGATTGGATGACTTGGCTGAGAAAGCGATGCGAAGGACTAGTCGCCAGCTACGGTCGAGGTCAAACGAAACGATGTTAGGCGACAGACGGGTTTCGTTTACGTACCTATGTTATTCAGCAGCACTGCAATTCATAATTGCATCCCATCAAGAAGAGGTCGTGGCCATGCCATCTGCCGTTTGGAGCGGGCATCTTCATTTCGGGCTGGTCGCCATGCCAGTCCGGCTTCTGGTAGCTGCTCGGACCAAGACGACGCGCTTTCGACGCCTCTACCGGAAGCCGGTAGACGCGGATCCCTATGCCAACTGGTTTCCTTCGTTTTCACGCGACCAGCAAGAGCAGGATCCCGATCCCTACGACGGAGTCGGAAGGACGCGGTCCACTCCCGAAGAAACAGCTGCTCGACGTACGGAGGCACATCAGTATTCCAACGTTCGCCAAGTACTCCTGTCCGAAAAGGGCGAGGAAATCCGGCCAGACGAAGTGCTAAAAGGACATGAGATCGCGCCCAACGAGTTTGCAGTTATCGATCCTAAGGAAATCAAAGCAGCAGAGATCGAAACTTCCGACACAATTGATCTATTTCATTTTGTGAAGGCGTCAGAAGTAGATCCGATTTACTTCGGGCGATCGTACTATGTTGCTCCTGAATCTGGCTCGGAAAAGCCTTACGTACTACTGCTCGAAGCAATGCGGAAACCGGAGTGTTTCGGGATTGCACGCATCGGGATGCACCGACGGGAGCACATACGGATTCTCCGGCCTTTGGAAGGTTACCTGGTTGCGCATACGATGTTCTATGCGAACGAAGTGCGCCCCGCCCCACAGGTGGAGTTGACCACCGAATTCAGCAATAAAGAGCTCTCTATGGCAGCGGCGTTAATCAAAGGTTATGAGGGAGGATTCGATCCCACGCAGTTCAAAGACCTGTATCAAGAACGCGTACAATACCGACGCAACAAAACGAGTCGTCTCGTATTACAGCCGGCGGGCTTCATAGGAGGGAACACGCCTCGTTGAACGGCAAACGCGGAAGTCGAGGGAACAGCGAACTTGGGTCACCGTACCCAAGGTTGCACAGGAAATTCGACTTGACGTGACCTTCGGGAAAGAACTCCTGCTCGCACCCGAAACACGGCTTCCCGGTGGCAAAGAACTCCTCGTCCACCTTGCCGTTATCGAAGCCTGACATCGGCCCACAATCAAGACCCAGGGCCCGTGCGGCCAGGATCAGGTATGCGCCCTGCAAGGTGGAATTCCGCTGGGCGGTCACCTCGACCAACTGGGGATTACTCTCAAACAGTTGCTTCATCCCTGGGCTTTGAGGAAACAGCTTGGGCAGTTGGTCGTAGAACTTCAGGTCATACGCGACGATCACGGTGACGGGAGCCGTCATCGTCTTTTCGACATTCCCTGCGGCCAGCGCCGGTCGGAGTCGTTCCTTTGCCTCTTTTGATCGAAGAAACGCAAACCGCGCCGGGGCGGCGTTCGCGCTAGTCGGTGCCCATTTGAGGATGTCGTAAAGATCCCGTAGCGTCTGGTCGGCGACAGGTCGTGGATGCCACGTCGCGTACGTGCGGGCTTCACGAAAGAATGTGTTTAATGCTGAGTCATCTATTATTTGTCCCATACTACACTCTCCTATCAACAGTGAAAGACACTAGCTTTTGGGCATCGCTCTTACGGGAACTGAACCACGTTGATCCCCGCGAGCGGACCAGTCAGGAATTGTTGGAGTCGTCCGCCCGTTTCAGAGCCTCCGAGGTCAATGGGCACGAACCCCAGCTGATCGACTAGCTTCACGACCTCCCGCTTTGCCGATGCGTCGTCGCCTGAGAGAAACAGGATCCGCCTACCGCCATTACTCTGGGGGTCGGTGGCGAGAACTGCGGCTGCCAAGGTGTTGAACGCTTTGACTACGCGAGCGCCAGTTAGTCGATCGGCTACGACCTGACTGGACGGTCGCCCTCCAGGTCGAACGGTCGAAAACCTTCAGGGCCTATAGAGGCCGCATTCATGGCGTCGATGACGATGCGGTTATTCCAAGGCGAGAGACCGGCGACCGCATCAGCGTAAACTGCCCAGGGGACCGCGAGAATCACCATGTCCGCTTTGGCGGCATCTTTGACCGTGACGGCCCTCACCTTGGGGCCCAACTTTCGCACCAGATCTTCCAGAGATGCTGGTCCGCGATTGTTTGCTAACAAAACCTCGATGCCCTTGCTTGCAAAGTGACCCGCCAGTGCACTGCCGATCGCACCAGAACCGATGATCGAGTAGCTGCTCATGACTCTTCCTCCTTCAGGGTAAGTTTTTAGAACATTCCGTTTGGATTGGCTCGGGGGATATTGGGGCGATTAGCGGGGCTGAGTTTTTTGGGTCACCAACCAACTGCAATGTGTCCCAATGTTCAATTGCTCTTTCCGTCGGCATCCATTTTGTAGATATCGACTCCGGCGATTCCCGTATCTGCGGGTCATCGTTAAACAGATTCAGAAAATTCACGTGCGCCCATACGTAGTCGCCGACGGCGATAATGCGGTGGACCACAACGCGGGCACGGGCGCGTTCCTTGGTGACCTTGCCAAAAAACTGTCCGAGTGCCGCAGAACCGTCCGCAATGAGCGGGTTGTGCTGGATATATGCGGGGCTGAATGAATTTGCTCACGAATTCCTCCGACTTCTTCTGGTTGATCATCAGATCGTAGAGAGCAAGGACATTGTCCTTGTTACGAACGGCGCGGCTATCATTCGGGTCGACGAGTACAATCACCGGATTCTCCTCTCGAGAGTTAATGTCGCAACTACTGTTGAGCTCGCCTCTTGCTACTCCAAGCCGACCATATGGAGACGCTTCGCGTCTTGCTCGGCATCGGACGCCTCGTGGACGAACCGAAGAACCTCCTCAGCATCCGCGCCCACTGCTCCTCGGCTCGGAGGGGGCACTTGCTCGGCAAGCTCGATAACTCGGCGCGCGGCCAAGACCGACTCCAGGCCGCTGCTCTGCATGTTGTTGAGGGTTGTCGCAAAGGTATCGAAAGCCTTCCCGTATAGCTCAAGCTGATCGGGCGTCATCCGATCGGCGACTCGCTTGAGCGCGTCGGCCGTCTTAGCGGGGCCGCCGGTTCTCATATTGCCCGCTACAGCCAAGACGACGTCGATGCCAAACGGCTTTAGCTCCGCGCGATAGACGGCGGCGAGGGCGTCGAAAGCGGCCTTCGATGCGCCGGATGGACCGTTGAAGGGAAACGGCAAAGTGGCCGTCATCGTACTGACCTGGACAATTCGCCCACGCGCCTTTCGCAGCGCGGGTAGAAAAGCATTCACAACGGCGAGAGCACCGAAGACATTGACTTCGAATTCGCGTCGGATCGCGCTGAGCGGCAGAACCTCAAGGGGGCCGGGCGTCAGGATTCCCGCGTTGCTTATGAGTAGATCGAGCCGGCCTTCATTCTGGTTTGAGACTTCCTCCGTCCAAGCCTTGACAGCGGTTTCGCTGGTGATGTCGCATACGGTCAGATTTACCGCGCCACTTGACGCTTTTTTAAGGTCAGCAATCTCATCTGCTGACATTGCTGTCCCGAAGACGCGGTAGCCCTTCGTTGCGAGTCCAAGCGCAATGTCCCGACCGAGCCCGCTACCAGCACCCGTGACTGCTGCGGAAACCTGACTTTGTTCGCTAGTATTCATGTTCGTGTTCTCCTCACTGATTAAAGGTTAGTGGGATGGAATAGATCCAATCATCCGCGGATAGCCCTGTTTATCCATGCGGACCCCGGCTCACGCGATTTATGCGGGGGCTGATGCGATGTAAGGTTCAGCGTTGGCTTTCAAAGTTCGTACCAGCCAGGGTATGATCACCAGATCGAAAATGCGCGGGTCAGGCCAAACGCCAACTTGTCTTCCCAGATGGCCGCCTTGCGGATTGATCCAGGCCTCCTTGGGCTCATCTCCGCTGCTCAGCAATTCGTAGATGTCGGAGATTGGTACTTGGGTGTCGCGCGCACCGGCAATAATGAGCATGGGGCACGTAGGCTGACCCAATATGTGCTGATCGACGAGGGACATCTTTTGAAATTCGTCAACGACCTGATCCAGTGTGGTCACGTTGTCGAAAATTGCCATAATGGCCGGTATCTGATCGAAGAGGTATTCGCGGTTGCCGAGCAGCGAATTCAAGACGAACTCCTTTTGGAAGAACAGATCAGTGGGAGGTGATTGCACACTGACCCCGCGCAGCCGCGTCTTTGCAAGAATGGCCATCTTGGTGCCCCAGTACGCGCCCCAGCTCACGCCATGCATGGCGATGCGCGATTTGTCCACCTCAGGGCGCGCTGCCAGGTAGTCGAGAACCTCGAATAACATTCGCTCAGCCGTCGGGCTTGACTTAATAGGAGACTGGCCGGTTCCCGGGCCGTCGACGGCAAAATAGCCGATGTCATAAGGGAGAATCGCGGAGAATCTCTCGGCCAAGTCTTCCTTGCGGCTGTCCAGCCCGTTCAGCGCGACCACCATAGGCACTCGTCCGGTGGCATTCTTCGGGAGGCGCATGTAGCCGATAATCTCTTTGCCGTCGAAGGGAATGCGAACTATTTCGAGCGGCGGATCTATGAAACGCGCATGGTCCAGGAACGCCTCGATAGCCTTAGCGTAGGCGATCTTCTTCTGCGGAGACGACTCTGTTGGCCAGCGTCCAACGGAGTAAAGACGCCAGGCACGAATGAAATTGTCCTTTGATTTTTTGGGATCGGTCTTCTCAAGAGCATTTCCTTCTTCCAGGTAGGGGTCGGCTGTTGCCATAAAAGCCCGAGCCCACTCGTCTTGATCGCGCGTGTGAATATGTTCAAAAGCTGCGCGCACATCGTTGCTATCAACACCTATGAGTGGGTAGCCTCCCACCTCAGCGCGGTGAATAGCCTCAACCTTGATTTCGTCCAGCGTTCTCTCTTTTTGTTCTTGCGTCCGGACAAACGCCGGAACAATTTTGTTCATCTTTAGCGCTCCTCAAAGGCAAATTCATTCGAGAACTATGGCTTATTCCTTTCAGATACTCTGCCTCCAAAGAATCAACGTTGGTGGTTAGGCCTTCCCGTGCAGTTAGGCGACTGGAACCTGGAGCGCAATGTCGATCTCACTCCGACGTCTGTGGCCGCTCAATTGCTATTGTGCCCACGCCGTTCTCGATCTTAATGCCTGTTCCGTGGGGCTGGCTGAGCTTCTGGAGATGTTCCAAAATGCGATGAGTGGTCCCAATCGGTTCAGTGCCAGCGGCACATATCGGTTTGCCATTAGCAGAACACTGCAAATCATTTCGAGCCCCAAGATGATAACCATCTCGCGCGAGCTAAACAGTGCTCCTATGACCTGCGCGGCTACGCCCGTCCTAGGCGGAAATTTGATGAACTGCAGAAATCCATTTAGCCCGAATATCAGGAACAGTAGGCCCAGAAGAATGCGTGCAACGGTGGATGTGTGGGGCTTCATAAGAGTGCTCCTCCCGATCTCCAAGGAGGTGCAAGAATGTTGCCATTTGAACCCCGAGGATTTTCTTATTGTTAGCTCAGGGACTCTTTGCCAAATTTTGAGATTTTGCGACGGATGGTAAAAAAACGACGAGGCGTTGGAGGGGGAGAGCGGGATAACGATACCCCAGATATATGATCGATTCCGAATCCCGGCTCAAAATGCAGGCGATTCCCCCAACCACCACGGAACGAAAACGCTATTCCTCGTCTCGACGGGCTCGTTTCTCTTGAAGCATCCACTCACGAATATATGGTGAGCAATTCACTACCAGAATGCCCTTCGCCTTGCACTCATTGAGAAAGCAAATTCCATCGATGTCGATAACGTTAACTTCATCCACATCTAAAGTCGTCGGCAGCCCGAACCGGTCGATTTCGGTCCTCAGATTGACAAGGTGCGCAAATCGAAGCTCACCGGACAAACAAATTCGAGTCCCGTGATTCTCACAAAGGCGTTTGATCCTCAACGTCATTGTTGGCACCCAAATCCGTCTGTGCAAGATGCAAAGAGGAGGCCATTTCAAAATGCACTCAGCGCTAAAGAGTTAGTGCCGACGATAATTTTCGGATTTTCGCAATTTTGCGATTGACGGGAAAAACGCGGAAGGAATATCGACTATTCGCAACGTCGACAGCATCAACCTGCCTGAGATTTAAATCGATATTTGTCGATACCCAGGCGCTTGATTTTTGCTTCGAGGGTCGAACCGGGGATGCCGAGCTTCGCGGCTGCACCTGTTGCTCCCGATATCCGTCCCCGAGCCTGTGCAAGTGCCGCTTCGATCACTTCCTTTTCGTGTGCGAGGAGTACACCGTTAAGAGCCGCGCTTGAATGGGGAACTTCCGATGGCCCTCGCTTGAGCCACGCTTCGTCCACTGCAAACGTATCAGAGTCGCTCAGTGTGACAGCGCGCTCAATGACATTCTGCAACTCACGGACATTCCCCGGCCACTCGTACGCCTGCATCATTTTCAGAGTTTCGTTTTCAATCGTTTGGAACTTCTTTCCCATCTTCTTTCCAAGTCGGCCGATGAAATATTCGACAAGGATGGGGATGTCCGCCGCTCGCTCCCTAAGCGGTGGCATCGTGATCGGTACAACGTTCAGTCTGTATAGGAGATCTTGTCGAAATTTACCTTCGGCTACGAGCTTATCGAGATCGCGATGGGTCGCCGCCAACACTCGAACATCAACAGGAACGGGCTTGTCGCTGCCAACACGTTCAATTTCGCGTTCTTGCAGCACGCGCAATAATGCAATCTGAATATCCGCTGGCAGGTCCCCGACTTCATCCAGAAAAATGGTGCCGCCGTTCGCGGCTTCGAAGCGTCCCAAACGGCGTTGGGTAGCGCCTGTAAATGCACCTTTTTCATGCCCGAAGAGCTCGGAGGCAATCAGCGATGTTGGGATCGCAGCGCAATTCACTCCGATGAATGCTCGGGCCGCTCGCCTGGATCGCTTGTGGATCGCGCGTGCAATCAATTCTTTGCCGGTACCGGTTTGCCCCAGAATGAGAACTGTCGAGTCTGAAGGCGCTGCTTTGCTGATCTGGGATAACACCTTCCGCAGAGGTTCCGACGAACCGACGATCTCCTCGAACATCGATGATTGGTTAAGCTCCTCGCGCAAGGCAGAGTTCTCTCGTTGCAGACTATCCTCGGCTCTTTTACGGTCTTCAATATCAGCGCACGCAGCATACCAACGGAGGACTTTTCCCTGGTCATCACGAACAGGATTGTGCCGGCTCAGAAACCAACGATAGACTCCATCATTTCTGCGGAGCCGAAACTCGATTTCAAATGCAGAGCCGCTCGCGATAGCACGATCCCATTGTGAGCGGAGGCGTTCCGTGTCATCCGGATGGACCTCGTTGCTGGGTGATGTTTCGCGCCACTGATCAAGAGTCATGCCGAAATAATCAAGACTCATTTGATTGAGATAAAGACGTTCGCGTCCGGGCCCGAAAACAGCGATAAGTTGTGGTGCGAGATCCACCACTTGTCGGAGCTCCGTTTCCTGTTGCCTAAGCCTCCGTTCGGCCTCTTTAGGCTCCGTTATATCCATGATTGCGCCGACAGATTCCTCGTTGCCGTTGCCGTCTCTTAAAGGGTGCGCAAGATTACGAATGTGTTTTATCGAACCATCCGGCATCAGCAACCGATGCTCGAAGTCAAAGTCACTTCCGCCTTGTCCAGCCCGCTCAAGAACGCTCTTGAGAAGGTCCACATCTTCAGGATGTACTCGCTGAAGAATCAAGTCGGGCGTCGGTTCCGTATCGGGAGAGTACCCGTAGATCCTAGCCGATTCCTCGGACCAAAACATCCGCTTGGTACCTGCTTCCATTCCGGCACTACCGGTGTGACTGAGTCTTTGTGCATCCGCTAAATGCGCTTTACTCCGCCGAAGTTCAGCTTCGGCCCGCTTCGATTCGTCAATGTCGAGATTAACCCCGATCCAAAGTATTAGCGTTCCATCGTTCGCTCGCAGCGGCTCGGCTCGACTCAGGAACCAGTGGTATTCCCCATCTTTATTGCGAACTCGAAACGCTACCTCGCCCGCACTCCCGGTGCGCAAACAATCAGACCAGACTCTACGCGTTTCTTTATGATCATCTGGATGCAACAAGGGAATGTGAGAATCCCATTCTCCGCCGAGATCGATTCCGAAACGAAGAGGATGGTCCTCGGGTACCCCGAGATAATCGGCACTTCGTGAATTTACGAAGACGAGCGCACCGGAAGGAGTTGCATACCACACATGGCCTGGAATCACATTGGCCACGGCTCGCAACTGGGCTTCGATTGATAATTTTTCTTTCGAAGCGCCTACTACATTCACTCCATCGAGCCGGTCGTATTCGGATTGTGAGTACCCAGACATGCTTGCACAACCTCAGAACCTTGAGATTCTACTCCTGCTCTCCATTGATTTAAGCCTCCGCCAAAGTAAGCGCCGAGCAGTCGGCTCAGTAGCGCAGAGACGTCAGTCGTTATCGTTTCATGAGGCTCCGAAAAGAATCGGGCTCACCATGGTTTCGATCCTGGCTGCCATCTGTTCCGTGGGGATGCGATTGGGAGTCTGGAACCAGCGGCGTGCGGCTCCAAAAACCGCCCAGGCAGCGGTGGTCGCGAGTAGTGACGCGTCCGCACCGGGAGCCATTCCATGATGAGCAAGCCCTTCCTTGAACATGTCCTCAACGATAGGGATGATCGAGCCTTCGAGCGCCATCCGAGACAACTGAGTGGGACAGCCTGTACTCTCCGCAAGATAGTCGCAGACGCCGAGTGCAATGGCGCGCAATGCTCCGTTGCAGTCGGTAAAAGTTATCGCTCGGCGCTCGATCAGATCGCGGAAACGGGATTCGGTCATGGCCTGCAACAACGCGTTCTTGTCGGCATAATGCAGGTAAAAGG
>CAVRID010000033.1:0-52506 GCA_963721155.1 uncultured Acidobacteriaceae bacterium
CTCACTGGTCAAGCGGTCCGGTGCCGACAATTCAACGGGGCTTAAACTGAGCACCGAAGCAGCGGATGCATGGCGTCAAGCCATGCGTGGTAGGAGAGCATTCCCAACAGTTTGAAGCGGGACCGTGAGGATCCGTCGACGGTTGAGAAGAGACCCTGCCGGCATAAGTAGCGATAACGGAGGTGAGAACCCTCCGCGCCGAAAGTCTAAGGTTTCCTGAGGAAGGTTAATCCGCTCAGGGTTAGTCGGTCCCTAAGGCGAGGCCGAAAGGCGTAGTCGATGGACATCCGGTTAATATTCCGGAACTCCCTTTCAATCGTTATTACGATGGGGTGACGCAGAAGGATACGTGCAGCCTGTTATGGCTATCAGGTTCGATGCGTGTAAGCCGGTTTCTCCAGGCAAATCCGGAGAGACATTCAAACGGTGAGACGCAAAGGAGTAGTCCGTATGGACGAAACGCACCGAGTTCACGCTGCCAAGAAAAACCTCTAAGGAGAAGGAAAGGGAACCGTACCTCAAACCGACACAGGTAGACGAGGAGAATATCCAAAGGCGCTCGGGAGAACGCTCGTTCAGGAACTCGGCAAATTAACCCCGTAACTTCGGGAGAAGGGGTGCCCCGGTAGAGTGCAAGCTCGAGGGGGCCGCAGTGAAATGCGCACGGCGACTGTTTAACAAAAACACAGGTCTCTGCAAAGTCGAAAACGACGTATAGGGGCTGACGCCTGCCCGGTGCCGGAAGGTTAAAGGGAGCGGTCAACCGCAAGGTGAAGCTGCGAACTGAAGCCCCGGTGAACGGCGGCCGTAACTATAACGGTCCTAAGGTAGCGAAATTCCTTGTCGGGTAAGTTCCGACCTGCACGAATGGCGTAACGATCGTGCGACTGTCTTAACGAGCGACTCGGCGAACTTGTAGTACCGGTGAAGATGCCGGTTACCCGCATCTAGACGGAAAGACCCCGTG
Source organism: uncultured Acidobacteriaceae bacterium (assembly GCA_963721155.1). GTDB lineage: Bacteria > Acidobacteriota > Terriglobia > Terriglobales > Acidobacteriaceae > Bog-257. Next base: position 968 of record CAVRID010000033.1, read on the forward strand.
CACCTTTACTATACCTTCACTATGAACTATGGCATTTGCTGCGCAGGATAGGTGGGAGGCTTTGATCTCAGGCTTTTGGGCTTGGGGGAGCCAACGGTGAGATACCACCCTGCGAATTCTGTGGTTCTAACCTATCCCCGTTACCCGGGGAGGGGACATAGTGAGGCGGGTAGTTTGACTGGGGCGGTCGCCTCCTAAATTGTAACGGAGGCGCGCGAAGCTACACTCAGGCTGTTTGGAAATCAGCCGTCGAGTGCAAAGGCATAAGTGTGGTTGACTGCGAGTCCTACAAGACGAGCAGGTGCGAAAGCAGGCCTTAGTGATCCGGTGGTTCTGTATGGAAGGGCCATCGCTCAACGGATAAAAGGTACGCCGGGGATAACAGGCTGATCGGAGCCAAGAGTTCATATCGACGCTCCGGTTTGGCACCTCGATGTCGGCTCATCGCATCCTGGAGCTGTAGAAGGTTCCAAGGGTTAGGCTGTTCGCCTATTAAAGCGGTACGTGAGCTGGGTTCAGAACGTCGCGAGACAGTTCGGTCCCTATCTGATGTGGGCGTAGGAGATTTGCGAGGACCTGTCCTTAGTACGAGAGGACCGGGATGGACGAACCTCTTGTGTTCCAGCTGTCATGCCAATGGCACGGCTGGGTAGCGAAGTTCGGTTGTGATAAACGCTGAATGCATATAAGCGTGAAGCACTCCTCAAGATGAGATCTCCCAACCCAAAAGGGTGAAGAAGGGCACACGAAGACTACGTGTTTGATAGGCTGGATGTGAAAGTGCAGTAATGCATGAAGCTTACCAGTACTAATCGCCCGTTCGGCTTGACCATAAAATTTACTCGGCACACCTGACGAACCTGTCAGCGTGGGGATCTCGACGGAGATCCTGGCCTTGGATTCCTGATGCTATTCAGTTGTGAGAGATCGCCCAAAGGCGTGACCGCGGATTTTCGCGGAACTACGCTGATAAAGCGGCGAGGTTCTTTCATAGATTTGGCGCTACAGGTCCTGCGTGACATCACGCTTGGGACCGAGCTGCGGAGAACATCCCGTACGCGCCTGCGAAGCCGGTGATCTTACCGCGGGGGAAACACCCGTTCCCATCCCGAACACGGAAGTTAAGCCCCGCTGGGCCGATTGTACTGCACGCGAAAGTGTGTGGGAGAGTAGGTCGTCGCCGACATAAATAAAGGCCATCAAGAGAAATCTTGGTGGCCTTTTCCGTTGACGCTGTCTTTACGCTCTTACCCGCAGCCAGGTCGCGCTGCCTGGGTTGCCTAGCATCCCAGAGGAATTGACAAGATCAAATCTTGATTCGATGCAGGTAATTTCCTTCGCTTGATAATAAAAACCCTCGGTTTATATACAAACACCCAGCACCTCCTAGCATCAGACTTAGCCTGTCCCCAAGTAAGTTCGATCGAAGTTCAGACCGGAGGTTGCATGGTTTTACGCAAGCATCACACTCTTTACCGATATCTTAGTGTGCTGTTTCTAACGATAGCTTTTGGTTCAGCCTGGGCCCAGGATACGGCGCCCCATCCCACCACCGCTGGGGACAACTCCAAAGTGAACCAAAGAGATCAGAACACGGCGGAGCCGACTGCGGATCAGCAGAAGAACAATCGTTCCGACCTCGAAATCACCAAGGAGATCCGGCGCTCTCTGACTAAGGATAAGTCTCTCTCCACGTATGCGCACAACGTCAAAGTGATCGCTCAAAACGGCAAAGTTACTTTGAAGGGCCCGGTTCGGTCCGACGACGAAAAGTCTGCGGTCATGGCCAAAGCAGCGCAAGTCGCTGGCGAGACCAACATTAATGATGAAATGACGGTCGTTCCTAAACACGACTAAGGAAAGGAATTCGCAAATGGCAGGTAAGAACACAGCAGTATATGGTATTTACCGTAATCGCGCCGAGCTGGAACGCGGTATCGACGAGCTGAAAGCAGCCGATTTCCGCAACGCAGATATTTCGGTCCTGTTCGCCGATAACCAAGGATCGAAGGAATTTGCTCACGAGAAGAACACCAAAGCTCCGGAAGGCGCGACCGCCGGTGCCGCCACAGGAGCAGTGCTTGGTGGCGTACTAGGTTGGCTGGTTGGCATTGGTCTACTCGCCATCCCTGGTGTAGGCCCATTCATTGCGGCCGGTCCGATCGTCGCTCTCCTCGCCGGCGCAGGGGCTGGTGGGGCAGTGGGCGGATTGACGGGAGCTCTCATTGGAGTTGGCATACCGGAATACGAGGCAAAGCGGTATGAAGGTCGCATCAAAGACGGAGGCATGTTGCTCTCCGTGCATTGCGACAGCTCGGAGTGGACCAAACGCGCCAAAGATATTCTCGAGCGCACCGGAGCGCAAGATGTAGCTTCGAGCGGTGAGGCCCACGCGGACTTTGACAAGTCCGGCAAGCCGATCCCGACCTCAAGAGAAGTTATCTAGAAATGGGTTAATTTGGGCGCGCCCTGAAAACCACGTCCCGCCGGTTGGAAACAAGTTGCACCCGATACCGTGTGGGAGTATAGGTCGTCGCCGACATAAATAACGGCTCCATGTGAAGAACATGGGGCCGTTTCCTTTTGCGCATACGACCGGTTACTACTCATACCGCAACGCCTCAACCGGATCGAGTTTTGATGCGCGCAACGCAGGTACCATGCCGCTCATCACCCCAACAATCAGCAACACCATCGCCGAACCCAGCACTGCCATCGCTGAAACGCGCAGGTGAATGTCGCCCTTGCCCGACGTGTCTTCGAACAGCGGACCGAGCATAGGTAGGGTTGGAATCACAGCCGAAAGAACATACGACAGCGCGATGCCAATGACGCCTCCTAATAGCATCAGCAGCATGGTCTCCGCCAGAAATTGAAAGCGAATGTGCCACCTGCGAGCGCCTAACGCGCGCCGTAGCCCGATCTCGCGGATGCGCTCATCCACCGATACCAGCATGATGTTCATCACCCCGACACCGCCGATACCCAATGTCAGTGCCCCGATAAACATCAGCAGGACCTGCAGGCCGATGGTCAGCCCGTCGATGATCGGGCGAAACTCCTCGCGCCCGAACATCTGGATGGCTTTGTCATCGGTAGTGGAAAATCCCTGGCGCTCGGCAATAGCCGCCAGCACCTGGGACTTGGCGGTCTTCTCGAACTGCGGTGCCACCGGCGTAAACACCATCACCTGCGCATATCGCGTGTCCCACAGATCACCGGCTGCGGAGAACGGAATGAACACCGAGCGATCGTCGCTGGTGAAATAATTTGAGAGTTGCAGCTTGCGGTCCATCACTCCAACTACGGTGAAGCGCACCCCGGCGATCTCGACGGTTTCTCCGATGGCGTTGCGCCCGCTGAAGAGCTGGTCTTTCACGCGATAACCGAGGAAGACCACGCGGCGCCGCTCCACTTCATCGCTGGAATTCAGCCAGCGTCCCTCGACCGCATTCTCGTTACGCATTTCGCCATACTCGGGGCACACGCCGCGGGTAGCGGTATTGACCAAGCGATCGCCAAAGGCGATGGGCAGCCACTTCACCGTCTCAAGGCAGGCGTGCTTCACCATGTTGGCTTCACTGCGGACCGCTTCCAGGTCCGCCAGTTCGAACTTCACCTTCTTCCCGGCTCGCTGGCCGCCGGGCTGCTCACTGGTCTGCGCCGGCCATGCAATCACGGTGCTCTTGCCGAAAGCATTGAAGGCGTTTACCAAAACCGTTCGAAAGCCGCTGCCGTAGGCAATGAGCAGCGTGACCGCAACAATGCCCCACACGATGCCGAGCATGGTGAGCAGACTGCGAGTGCGGCTGCGCGCCAGCGCCGTCCATGATTCCCGCAGAATTTCCCTCATCATGCTGAGCATCAGCCACCTGCCTCGTAACGCAAAGCCTCGATAGGATCAATAGAAGCAGCCTGGCGCGCCGGATACATCGCAGCCAGAATTGCGATCAGTCCCAGCAACCCGACCGACAACAGTCCTGACTGCCACGTCGGCAGCAAGCCGGCGAAGAACTCTGGCATGGGCAGTAGGTTGAACAGTGCACAAAATCCGAAGGAAATTCCGATGCCGAGGCCTCCGCTTACGAAAACCACAATGAGGGTCTCGACAAAGAACTGCATCATGATGTTGTGCGACTGCGCTCCGACAGCCTTGCGTACACCAATCTCTCGGGTGCGTTCGCGCACCGCAACCAGCATCACATTCATCACGCCGAGTCCGCCCAAAAACAGCGTGGTAAGCCCGACCGCCCCCAGGAAATACTTCATCCCGTCGGTCATGGTGCGAAAGGCTTCCGCCTCTTGAATGGTGTCCCACACGTTGGCGGCTTCCTTGTCGCGGGGATCAAAGCCATAGATTCGACCGAGCGAACCCAACACCTGACCCTTGCAGGCTTCGTGCTGCGCCACGGACTTGGGCGTCACTAGGAGGCGATCCAGGCCGTGAGGTTTTGCCGGAGGCTTGTTGGGAAAGTCATTGTGCATGGCGGGATAAGGAATGAAGATCTTGTTCACGTCGAAGCCGTCGTAGCTGCTGTCCTGGTCTTTAGCTTTCATCACGCCGATAACTTTGTAAGGAATGTCGTCCAGATAAACGGTTTCGCCAATCGCATCACGCCCGGCAAACAGTTGCTTCTTGACCTCGGTGCCGAGAAACGCGACCCGCCGTTCCGCCGCAACATCGTTCCAGTCGTAGAACCTTCCCTCCCCGACGGTCACGCTGCGAATCTCGGCGAATGCCGGATAGGAGCCTGTGACCTCCTGAGCGCTGGCGTTGAAGTTGCTGTGGATGCGCACGTCGCCCTGGCCGACTTCCGGCAGAATCCATTGACAGTCGGGGCTGTCTTCGATCAGCGCATTGACGTCGGTGTCTTCGAACTCAATCCGTCGTCCGGCCCGAGTTCCGCCCGCCTGCATGCTCGTGCGTCCGGCAAAGATGATCATCAGGTCGCGGCCGAAATTCTGCGAAACTTTGGCCTGCCCAACGCGCAAGCCTTCGCCCGCGGCCACCATCAGCACGATGGAGATCACGCCCCACGCAATACCGAACATGGTTAGCGCCGTGCGCAGTTTGTGTGCCCAGAGGGTTTGGAATACATCGCGGATGAGGTCGCGGAGAACCATGAGAAGCTAATCCCGCGACTTGCACGCGGGTTCGCTACGTGGTTATACGCAGGGAAGCTGGATATGGTTCAGGCAAAGAGGGTTGAAACTGCTATAAGCGTACCGCCGGGTTTGAACTCGCCTTCGCAGGGGCTTCAGAGCTGGGCTTTGATAACACCACAAAGCGCTGGGAGCGTTTCATACGCCGATTCTTTCCGCCCAGCGTCCTTCCACATTTACAATTTCCCCGCCATGACAAAGCGCAGCGGTACGTTACGCCCGGTATTCCGCCCCTTAGTTTCGAAGTCAATTTTCTGTGGCTTTTTTTTTGTGACTTGCCTGCTCGTGGCGCTCGCTTCCCTTCCCGCGCCCGCTCAGGATTCGCATCCCCCGAGCGAACTGTCGGCCACCCCCGATCTCTACAATCCTATCGCCGATCCGAAGGCATTCGTCACTGCTGGCAATACGCGTTTCACAGTGCTCACGCCGCAACTGATCCGCATGGAATGGGCAGCCGACGGCAAGTTCGAGGATTATGCCTCGTTGGTTTTCTTGAACCGCAACCTTCCAGTACCAAAGTTCGGCGCGGACGGGGACAACCTTGGAGCGGTAAACATTAAGACCGAGGCCTTGGATTTGACCTACAACGGTCATGGCAAATTCACTGCCGAAAATCTCACGATCACTCTTACGCTGAACGGAAAGAAAGTCACGTGGCATCCCGGAATGCCCGACACCGGCAACCTGATGGGTACCACGCGCACGCTCGATGGAGCCCTCGGCGGCAAGACCAAGGAGCCCATCGGGCCAGGCTTGATTTCGCGTGATGGCTGGACAGTGGTTGACGATTCCTCGCGGCCGCTCTTTGATTCCGCCGACTTCAGCTTCGTCAACGGCGAGAACAGTCCATGGCCCTGGGTCATGGAACGGCCTACCGGCGACCGTCAGGACTGGTACTTCTTCGGCTATGGTCACGACTATAAGCAGGCACTCGGCGATTTCATTCTCGTTGCCGGACGCATCCCGCTGCCGCCGCGCTTCGCCTTCGGCGCGTGGTGGTCGCGCTACTGGGCCTACTCCGATCAGGAGCTCGACGACCTGGTCCGCGGCTTTCGCCAGAACGACGTTCCCCTCGATGTCTTCGTCATCGACATGGACTGGCATCTGACCTTTGGTCCGAGCGGCGCAGGTAAGCACGCGATGGATCAATCGGGCCACACCATGGGCTGGAGCGGATACAGTTGGAACAAGCTGCTCTTTCCTGATCCAGAGCAATTTCTGGCGCACCTTCATGAAGAGGGCCTGAAGGTCACGCTCAACATGCATCCTGCATCGGGCGTGCAGCCGTGGGAAGACGCCTATCCTGAGATGGCGCGCGCAATGGGCATTGATCCCGCCACCAAGAAGTATGTGCCCTTCGACATCACCAACAAGAAATTCGCCACCAACTATCTCGACCTGTTGCATCATCCGCTGGAAAAAGAGGGCATAGATTTCTGGTGGCTTGACTGGCAACAGGAGGCCAACACGAAAACACCAGGCATTAACCCGACATGGTGGCTCAATTACGTTCACTTCTCGGACCAGGCCCGCGAGGGCAAGCGGCCGCTACTCTTCCATCGTTGGGGCGGGTTGGGCAATCATCGCTACCAGATCGGTTTTTCGGGCGACACTATTTCGGTGTGGGAATCGCTAGCGTTTCAGCCGTGGTTCACTGCGACTGCGGCCAATGTTGGTTACGCCTACTGGAGTCACGATATCGGTGGACACATGCCGGGCGTGGTCGAGCCCGAGTTGTACACGCGCTGGCTGCAGTTCGGCGCCTTCAGCCCTATCCTGCGTACCCACACCACGAAGAACCCTGACGCGGAACGCCGCATTTGGGCTTATCCTGAGCCCTACTCTGACATCATGCGCGGCATCTATCATCTGCGCTACGCACTGCTGCCCTACATCTACACCGAGGCACGCAGCACCTACGACACTGGCGTGGCCTTCCTGCATCCGCTCTACTATGACTGGCCGGAGGCCAACGAGGCATACACCAACAAGAATGAATACGTCTTCGGCAAGGACATGATCGTCAGCCCGGTCGTCGCGCCTGGAGATAAGATCACCGGGCTGGCCGGGGAATCGGTGTGGTTGCCCACCGGCGATTGGATCGAATGGCAGACTGGTACGCATTTCCACGGCCCGGCCACAGTGCAGCGAAATTTTTCCATCTCGCAGATTCCGGTTTACGTGCGCGCCGGTGCCATCGTGCCCGAAGCTCCGCCCATGCAGTACTCGAATCAAAAGCCGCTCGATCCACTCATCGTCAACGTCTTTCCGCTCGCCGATGGACAGAGCTCTACCTACACCCTTTACGAAGACGCTGGAGATTCGCGCGCATACCAGCACAATGCAGACGCGCGAACCGAGATCAATGCCACCGAAGACAAAGATGTAATGGTGGTGAATATCGCGGCGGCGAAAGGCAGCTACCAAGGCATGCCGACTGCCCGAGCCTATGAGATCCGTCTGCCCGGGGATTGGCCGCCCGCACTGATCATGATGAACGGACGCACGATCAGTCCAACTACTCAGAAAAGCGCAACCGGCTGGCACTTTGAGGGCAACACGCTCACCACTGTGATCGACCTACCCACCATACCGGTTGACCAGCCCATCATGGTTCGCGTCGCACGTTCCGCGGCATTGTTTTTGCGCCGCTCGGAACTCGATGGATTCGCCGGAGCAATGACCCGACTGCGCGAGGCCTATGACGCGCTCAACCAGACGTGGCCCATCGCGTGGTCTCCCGACGAACTCATCGACGTGATGCAGACGGGCGACCGGCTCAGCTACTTTCCGCAACGTGCGTTCGAGCTACTTACCCACTATCGCGAAGCGCTGCCAAAAGCCATGGCAAGAGTGAAAGAAATTGAGAAGCCCCCAAGCCAGGCCGACGTGGAGGAATTAGCCAAGAGATTCGAGGTCGATCCGAAATCAGCCTTGGTGAACAAAAAGGTCGCCGACTTCAAGGACCACGTGGCCCGGAGCGAGGCGGCATTGGCCGACGTGCCCAACCCAAAATGAACAGAAATTAACTGAAGGAACTGAAGAATTTTGTCGGGGAGGCCCGTGCTAGCCCGATTTTGGCTAGGGCGGGGGCTGGCACATCTCCGGTATCGCCTGTCGTTGACGAGACCCCCTGACTCAACTCTTCGGAACGCGCTACCCCGGAATGCTACGATAGTGGTTTATGTCTGCTCCCGATTCTCTGTTCCTACGCGCCTGTAGACGGCTTCCAGTTGAGACCACTCCAGTATGGTTCATGCGCCAGGCCGGCCGTTACATGCAGGAGTACCGCGACATCCGCAAGCACCATTCGCTGGTCGAAATCTGCAAGAAGCCGGAACTCGCCGCCGAAGTAACCATCACCGCCGCCGAGTACCTCAAGGTTGATGCGGCCATCATCTTCGCCGACCTGCTTCTGCCTCTCGAGGTGATGGGCTTGCCGTTCCATTTCTCCACGGGAGAAGGCCCGGTAATCGAGAAGCCGCTCCGCACCGCGGACGACGTGAAGCTTCTGCGCAGCGATCGCGCCGCCGAACTGGGATACGTCGCCGACGCGGTTGCGCTCGTGGTCAAGCACTTCGGCGACAAGCTGCCAGTTATTGGTTTCTGCGGCGCACCATTTACTCTCGCCAGTTACATGGTCGAGGGCGGCGGATCGCGGCATTATCTGGAAGTGAAGAAGCTGATGTACAACTCGCCCGAGGTTTGGGACGAGTTGGTGACCAAGCTGACAGGTGTCCTGGTCGAATACGCCGCTGCGCAAGTGCGTGCGGGCGCCGACGTGTTGCAGATCTTCGACAGTTGGGTCGGCTGCCTGAGCGTGGAAGACTACCGCCGCTATGCGATGCTGCCTACTACGCAGCTCATCAGGCGGCTGCAGCAGGAAACCCACGTTCCCATCATCTACTTTGGCACCGACAGCGCCACGCTGTTGCCCTCCATGGTCGAAACCGGAGCCGAGGTCATTGGCCTGGATTGGCGAATTCCTCTCGATGAAGGCTGGCGCACGGTCGGACACACCCGTGCCGTGCAGGGGAACCTTGACCCCGTGCTACTGTTTGCGTCATGGCCGGAGCTGAAGCAGCGGGCCGAGCACATTCTCCGTCTGGCTGACGGACGGCCCGGACACATCTTCAACCTTGGGCATGGCATTTTGCCGCACACGCCAGTCTCCAACGTGAAGGACCTCGCACAATTTGTGCACGAATTCAGCCTGACGGCGGCCTCGGCTGCGAGGACCGAATGAGCCAACAGGCAGTGCTGCTTATCGCTCATGGCAGTCCGGAGCGGGTAGAAGACATTCCCGAGTTCTTGCAGAATATCTCGCGTGGGCGTCCGATGCCTGAGGCGGTCGTGCGCGAGGTGCAACATCGTTATTCGTTGATTGGCAGCTCTCCGCTCACCAGGATCACCCGCCGGCAGGCCGACGGTGTATCTCGTGACTTGGGTCTTCCGGTTTATGTCGGCATGCGCAACTGGCATCCGTTTATCGCCGACACGTTGCAGCAGATGGCTGCCGATGGCGTCACCAGCGTGGTCGCTATTTGCCTCGCTCCCCACAATTCACGCACCAGCGTCGGACTCTACAAAGAAGTGCTGTTCGGGCACGACCCCAAGTTCGCCATCGATTTTGTGGAGGAGTGGCACGATCATCCATTGCTGATTGCAGCGTTTGCCGAGAAGCTGCGCGCCGGTTGGACGAAAGCTTGCGCCGAGCATGGATCGCAGTTGCCCGTGCTGTTCACAGCGCATAGTGTTCCCCAGCGCACTGTTGCCGAGGGCGATCCTTACGAGACGCAGACCCGTGAGACTGCGGCGCTGGTAGCGGCACAGGTCCCTGAAATCGGCGCCTGGCGTTTCGCTTTCCAAAGCCAGGGCATGTCAGGCGGCGAATGGCTTGGCCCCACAGTGGAGGACACCATCGCAACTCTGCGGCAATCGGGCCACACAGGCGTCTTCGTGCAACCCATTGGCTTCGTCTGCGATCACGTTGAGATCCTGTTCGACATTGATATCCTGTTCCGGCAATATGCCGGCGAACGCGGCATGACGCTGTACCGCGCCGAATCGTTGAATGATTCGCCGCTGTTCGTGCGTGCAGTCGCCGACCTGGCCCGCAGCCGGCTCGCGACGCTGAACAAAGTAGCATTAGGGTAGGGTGGAGCACCGCGTTAGCGGTTCGTGGAATAGGCAACCCGTATGAAGCGTATTGCCATTATCGGCGGAGGCATTTCCGGACTGAGTGCCGCCTTCTATCTGCAGAAGGCGCGCGCTGCCGGAGCTGACGTGGAATACGTTCTCTTCGAAAGTAGCCTACGGCTGGGCGGCTCGATGTATTCGGACCGCATAGAAGGCTGCCTGGTGGAGGCCGGGCCGGATTCTTTCCTCACCGAGAAACCTTGGGCGCTCGCTCTGTGCAAGGAACTTGGCATCGCCGATCAGCTGATCGGTTCCAACGACGCCCAGCGCAAGACCTACATCGTGGTCAACGGACGGCTAGTGGTCATGCCCGACGGGCTGATGTTCATGGTGCCCACTCAACTGGTCCCCACCGCGCTCTCCTCGTTGTTCTCCTGGAGCACCAAGCTCCGCATGGCGCGCGAGCTTTTGCATCCGCCACGACCCATGCAGACCGACGAAACCGTAGCGCAACTGGTGGAGCGTCACTTTGGGGCTGAAGTGGTGGACCGCCTCGCCGATCCGCTGCTGTCGGGCGTTTATGGTGGAGATGCAGGGAAACTGAGCGCCCGCGCCGTGTTGCCGCGTTTCGTCGAGATGGAAGAAAAGTACGGTAGCCTCAGCCGGGCCATGTTGGCAGCGCACAAAAAGATGATGGCCACGCGCAAAGCCCCGCCACGCCCTCTGTTTACGTCTTTGCAAGATGGAATGCAGCAGATGGTTGACGCCGCCGCCGCTCGCCTGGACCCGGAAGCCATCCGCCTGCGCACGCATATTCTTCGCGTTTATCCCGAGGATTGCCGGTGGCGCGTGTCGATTGAGATGAATGGCGAGGAGCTCTTCGACGCTGTGTTGATCGCAACTCCCGCCAATGTTGCGGGAACTTTGCTGGACGGCGTGGATCGCGACCTCGCGCGGAACCTCCTCGACATCACCTACAGCTCATCCGTCACCGTCACGCTCGGTTACTACATGGATCAACTGAAAGTTCTTCCGCCAGGATTCGGTTTTTTGGTGCCGCGCAGCGAAGGTACGCGCATGCTGGCTTGCACCTTCGTCCATAATAAGTTTCCGCACCGCGCTCCCGAGGGCAAAGGCATCCTGCGCTGTTTTCTGGGAGGCGCGCGTGACGAAGCCGTCCTCGCTCTTACCGATGACGAAATCCTGGAAACCGTGCACCGCGAACTCAAGGACATTTTGAAACTGGATGCGCGCCCGATCTTCGCGCGCGTGTACCGATGGCGTGGGGCCATGGCGCAGTACGAGCCGGGACACCTCGCGCGCGTGGAGAGCATTGAGAAGCGGGTAGCGGAAATTTCCGGCCTGGCCCTCGCCGGCAACGCTTATCACGGTATTGGCGTGCCCGACTGTATTCGCTCCGGCATGGAAGCGGCGAATTCTTTAGCACAGGTTCCTGTAGAGTCGTTGTCGCCGCAGTCGCGATAAAGCGCATTCCCTCATCGGAACGCTCATCCACACGTCACTTCCTCCCCTGCCCGTCGTCACTGACAAGCTGTGATGGCAAAGCCTATCGTGAAGGTAGTCACCTGCTTCGACTGACAGGTTACGGAGGTGACGCAATGACAGTTATCGTCATAACCATTTACTGCCTTCTGGTTGCGATATTGCTCTTCGGTGTAACTTTCCATCACGAATGGCTCAACGAAAAGCTCAGGAAGAAGAAAGGCTGACAAAGGGAGAATCCTGCGTCGAGTAAGTTCACCCTGACTCTGGGTTAGGATGTTCATGGGACAAGCGCTCGCCGGAAGCGTGTCTAGCGAACATCGGGAGGGGACTCTGCATGGCAGATGTGCGTCGAGGACTGATAATTGTGAACACCGGTCCCGGTAAGGGCAAGACTACGGCAGCCATGGGCACAGCTTTGCGCGCGGTCGGCAACGGCATGCGTGTGCTCATGCTGCAATTTCTCAAGGGCTCATGGCACTACGGCGAACTCGACGCGGTAAAGGCCTTCGGCGACAACTTCATCATGAAGCAGATGGGGCGCGGCTTTGTGAAGGTCGGGGGCGCCGAGACCGATCCCGAAGACGTTCGCCTGGTGGAAGAGGCTTGGGCTGAGGCAGAGAAAGAAATACTCTCCGGCGCCTGGGACCTGGTGGTCCTCGACGAAATCAACTACGCCATCACCTACAAGATGCTTGACCCGCAGAAGGTCGTCGAGACGCTGAAGAAGAAGCCCGAGATGGTCCATGTCATCCTCACTGGCCGGAATGCCCATCCCGACATTATCGCGATCGCCGACACCGTAACCGAGATGAAAGAAGTGAAGCACGCCTACACGAAGGGCATCGAAGCGCAGCGCGGCATTGAGTACTAGGGGCGGATTGGAGGCTGGAAAGTGCAGCGGGCTGCGGTGACGCCAGCGGGACAGTGAGGCCTAGTCAACCGCGAGTCTTCATTCGGTCAAGGGATCGATCACCTCGACAAAGGGAAACCGATGGAAGTCGGTGTCCCGGGTGCAAATTCGCCGAATGCCGTGTTCGCGCATGAGGATTGCGGTGTGGGAGTCATGCAGGAGGTTGCCGGCCAGATGGGGAAGTTCGGCAAAGACTTGTCCGGCCACCTCGGCGTGCCGTGAGGTGGGAATAAGGACACTCATTCCCGGCGAGTCGAGCAGGCTCGAAACGAATTCCCACGATTGCAGCACGCCGCATGGCCGTCTCATTACCCGTGGATGAGTGGTCACTCGCAGAAACTCGTAGAGGACTGGCCAACTGGTATACCAGGCCTCTGGCCTGCGCCGTCGGCGCTCAAGCCAGGAGCGCGCTGCGGTATGGAATGGAGAATCAGCGTCGGCAGCATAGACCAGGACATTGGTATCGACGATGACCAATGCCTACCTGCCTTCCATCGCCTGGTACAACGCGTCCCGATCAGCAATATCCACCAGGGCGCCGCCGCTGTGGAAGACCGGCAAGGGCGGCAAATCGGCGGTCTTCTTCTGCGCCCGGAACAGGTTCCGCAATGCCGTCTCCACCAGTTCCGACATGGTCCGCCCTTGCCGGGCGGCCTCGCGCTTGAGCTGGGCCATGACGGTGTCGTCAACGCTGAGGGTAGTCTTCATATGGGAAACCATATCACTGATATGGATAGATGGTCAATGTCGATAAACGTCGAAGTACCCCTCTCGCCAAGGGAAGGCGAGAAGGGCGGGGCACCCGGTGTCGGCACTTCCGTACCCCTAGGCGATCATGGCTTCTTCAGGCAGGGGAAGGTCATTGCTTGCGGCCGCATCAATCCATCCTAGAACATTTAGCCGACGAATCGCCAATGCGACCTCGGCCTCATCCAGAGGCGGGCGGCGCCGCACCTTCCACTGCATCACATAAGTCAAGATTTCGATCTCTGTTGGTTGCGTCTGAGTGGCTTCTTCTATTCTATTGCCAGCGAAATGTACCGTTGCAGCGATCTCCGCATCAGCAGTATTCATCCTCAGGACGAGGTCCGCAACTCTATCAATCTTCGATTGCCACTGGGCTAAGAATGGCTGATATCCTCTTCTCGCATCGTCGTACGTCGGGCCCAAGTCAGTTGATAGCATGCGTCCAAGTTTGCGCTCGACGATGAGCCCGTTGTTGATAAGTCTCGACAATACATGTTTTACCTCAGCGGCATACGGTCCATAACTACCGCGACGATATGAAAGACCGGTCGGAATGCCAACTTCGGTTGCAAAATAGGCCACTTTCTGAAATCCAATGCGGCCGATGGGCCAGTGATACTTTTCCCTTTTGACCCATTCGAGGATTGCAACCAGCGCAACCCATCCTGGCTCCACGCGAAAACCCCTCGTTGAATCCGTCGTGCGGTTGTTGAGCGCTACCTCTCGCCCCTGGTGGTCCAAGAACTCAGGCTGTAGTTCTTCATGAGGGGTTCCAAATGGAGCGAAGAGCTCCGCAGAGATTCCCAGTTGAGATAAATCGCGATATAGCGTCGGGCCCACAACCCGCCATTCCAGCTGTCCCTCACCGCATCCGAGCGGCGGAACAGCGAGTGACGTAACGCCCCACTCATCTAGATGGTTCTGAAGGTATCGCAGTCCCTTTACAATGTCATCGAGTCGCGAAACTGAGCGCCAATGCTCTTTGGTTGGAAAGTTAATGATGTGGGGCGGAGTAACTCGCCGATAGAGGTAGGGCTCTCCTAGATGCACTTGATGACGCTCACAACGGCGAACGTAGTCTTCATACATTTCTGGGAAGTGCTTGCGGAATCCAAGCGCGATGCCCTTGCCCATCACACCGACAGTATTCACTGTATTGACTAGTGTCTGAGCTTCCGATTCGAAGATATCGCCGACTAAGACTTTGATCATACGACGCCTCGCTACTGAAAAAACATTCTTCCGTCTACGATGATCGGCAATCTGGGTACTAAACCTTGCAGATAATCCCGGCTGCGGTCACTGGAAACGTAAGCACCCAACACAGTATTGTGCATCTGACGCAAGGGTGGTAACATCCCGCGCATGGGAGACATCCTTTCCTTTTTCAGAGCGGCTAGCTCGTTGGGGGTTGGCAGCGTGATCTTCGCAGTCATTCTCTTCGTTCTAGGGCTAGTTGAACATTTTCGAGATAAGAATCTGCACTCTGTGTGGCTTCTATTGGCTGCTACCGTTGCCTTCTTTTTCGGGTCGTTTCAGGCGTGGAAGAGCGAAAACAATAAGGTTGTTGGGTTACAAAAAGAATTGAACATTCTCCAAGAAAATCTCAAAATCCCCATCCTAAATGGTGGTATAGGAATGATTATGAGTGGGAACTATAATTCCCTTTCTTTCCTTTTAGTAGAGGGCGAAATTTCAAATCCCCATGGGCCTCAGACGGCGATCCATAAATGGAGTTTGCAAATAGCGTATCCTGACGGAGGATTGGTTTCAGGTTCCCTTCTTAACATTCCCCATGAGGATCTTCGTATGTTTCAAGGCCATGGTGTAATTGTTAAAGAACAGTACTGGCCTAAAATGACCTATGAGCCGATTCCTCCAGGAGGCTCTTCTCCTGGGTGGGTATGGTTCTGCTTTAATAAATCTGACATTGATAAAGCCTATGAGCAACACGCGAAACTAATCTTGAGATTCAATGATGTAGCAACAGAATCCATGCATCAGTTTGAGTCTATTCCACTGAGTGCTGGAAATAATTTTCCGTTTCACTAAGTATGCTATGCTGCGCTCTTTGCAGTTAGTTCCTTATACTCCAGATGTTCTGATCTAAGTAAGCGAAGCAATGTATCACGAAAGAGATATGGGTTTTTACGATTATCGAAACGAAAGCACATCTCGTCCAAGTAGGCTTGCAGATGCTTTGCGCTAACACGATGCCACGTTCCAACAATGCCGCGCTTGAGCAGGGAAAAAGCGGACTCTATGCCGTTCGTGTAGATGTCTCCGTTCACATATTCGCCATCAGAGTGGCAAACAGTCTTGTGCTCAGCCAAGACGCCAGCATCGTGCAGCGCCTTCGGATAAGCCTTAAATTCATCAGTCATAATCACGTCAACGTCCTGCGAGATGTTCTCTTTGATGTACTTTGCAAGCGTGCCGGACTTTACGTCCTGAGCGTGGAAGAAACGCAGTTCTCCGCCGCGTTGCTTGATACCAATAACTACTTGCTTCTTACACTCAGGGTGGCCGACCTTGTGCTGATGGCCGCGTTGCCGTCCGCCCACAAAGGTTTCATCTACTTCAACGATACCACCGAGCGGTTGGCGTTCCGTGGCCTGCATTGCATCTCTGATGCGATGGCAGAGATACCATGCCGTGCGGTAGTTAATTCGCAGCATCCGCTTCATCTGATTAGCAGACATTCCCTTGCGCGACTGGCAAATCAGGAATGTAGCAAGGAACCATTTAACCAGCGACAGATGCGTGTCATGGAACTGCGTGTCCGCCGTAACGGAGAACTGATAGCCGCATGGCTCTGTATCGCAGTTGTACTGATCGCGCTTCAAGATGCTGGAGATTTTCTCTCCGCCGCACTTGGGGCAGCGGACACCCTTCGGCCAGCGGAGCTTCTCAAGATAGTTCCGGCAAGACTGGTCGTCACCAAATTGTTCCATTAGCTCGCAGAGATCAATCGCTTCTGTCATAAGGCACCCGATGGCAAGGAAGAAGTTGAAGAAGCATCCGATGGAGATGACGGACGGAGAGGCATTGAAACACCTCTTTCATCCGAAGATCGTCCGCGCCGTAAAGAAGCACCTGAAAGAACAGGAGGGCGAAAGTGGGAAGCCTCAAGCACGTAAACAACAATAGCAGAGGTGCATCCTTGTGTCAAGTGCATAATACTGACACAACACGTAGGACGCCGGTACGGTGTCCGGTACGAGCACTTCGGCGCACTTCTGCGCTGAGTGACTCCATTGCTCGACTTGATCGGCGTGTGTCCACCATTCGGCAAACGTACGCTCTCGGTCGACGATCGTGAGCCCCTCCGGCGAGGGCATGAACCTCGCGTACTTACTCGCGACATTGCTGTCGGTGATGACCACATTTGGAAGATCGATAACGCGGACGTCCACCTGCAGCACGCAGAGTTGCTCGTGGATGTTGCTTCTCTTGAGGAGCATCGGGTTGCGTGGACAAATGTATAAATTCGCATACTCATGAAGAGCCCGGCCATTGGGCACGACAACCTTGGCCCGCAGGTCCTGAATATCTTGAAGAGCAATAGTCCGGTGCGCGAGTTTCGCGGCGCGTTTGTGCGAGAGAATTCCGCGCTCAAGAATGGCCGGAACGGTGTCGATCGGGAGTACGTAAGCAAGTTCATGCAGTTCAGAGCGTTCCATAGGTCGCGGTATTCACCGCGAAATCCACTGTAACTGATCCTCCAGCAATGCGAGAATACACCTATTTTATTCCAATTGGAATAAAAAATATTCCAGTTGAAATGATTTATTATTCTGCGATAATTAGAGGTTCGTGGAGCATAGGCATGGGATTCCAGCCAGATCGGTTGAGAGGTCTCCGGGAGACGAAAGGGTTTTCCCAAGAGAAACTCGCCGATATTGCTAGCCTCAGCCAATCCGTCATTCCGAAGATCGAGAGGGGTAAATCGGTGCCTTCCGGTGACGTTTTGGAAAAGCTCGCCTGCGCACTCGATTGCACGATGGACTATCTTTACGGACGTGGGGACGAATATGCTGACCTGGCGACAGCGGCTGCTTATATGGCATTTGACGTGTTTGCCCGCGATGGAGATGTAACTAACGAACAGCGTGAGCGATGCCGGCGCACTCTTAGGCATCCCGACGCGCCTAGAACGGCAAAGGCGTGGCGCTCACTGGCGGAAATGATTGAATTGATTATCGGACCAGTTGGGGGCGCGTCCCCGAGTTTGACCGTCGTAACGCAAGGATCGAAGAAGGCCAAATCCGCTCGCGAAGTCCCGCAGCCACACCACCGTAGTCGCTACGGTGGTGTGGGTGGGCCTAATCCGACAATTTAGGATTTTTCGCCTCAATCAGCCCCTTCACCCGTTCCACGAATGCTTCCGCCTTCACTGACCCTTCGGCCTTCTCCTGGCCCCGCACCCGCACGTTGACCTCGCCGGCCTCCGCCTCTTTGTCGCCGACGACGAGTTGGAATGGCACCTTCTGCATGGCATGCTCGCGGATTTTGGCGTTCATCTTCTCGTTGCGCACGTCAACATGTACGCGAACGCCGGCAGCCTTCAGTTTGTCGCCGACTTCGCTTGCATACGCGTGGTGCTTCTCGCCAATGGGGATCACGACCACCTGCGTGGGCGACAGCCACACCGGAAAGGCGCCAGCGTAGTGTTCGATCAGCACGCCGAAGAAGCGCTCGATTGAGCCATAGAGCGCGCGATGCACCATCAGCGGCTGATGCCGCTTGCCGTCTTCGCCTACGTATTCCAGCCCGAAACGCGCCGGCAGGTTGAAGTCGAACTGCACGGTGGAGAGCTGCCACAGGCGGCCTATCGCATCCACCAGCTTGATGTCGATCTTCGGCCCGTAGAACGCAGCTTCGCCGGGAATCAGCTTGTACGGAATGCTGCGGCGTTCCAGAACATTTCTTAGCGAGTCTTCCGCCAACTGCCACTGCTCATCGCTGCCGATGAAGGTCTTGCGATCGTTGGGGTCCCAAGTCGAAAGCTCTACCTGATACTGGTCGAAGCCGTAGACCTTCAGCACCGAGAGCGCGAAGTCCATACAGCCGCTGATCTCGTCCTCGATCTGTTCTGGCGTGCAGAAAATGTGCGCGTCGTCCTGGGTGAAGCCGCGCACGCGCAGCAGGCCGTGCATCACGCCGGAGCGTTCATAGCGATAGACCGTGCCCATCTCTCCCAGCCTCACCGGCAAGTCGCGATACGACTTCAGGCTGTCACGATAAATCAGGATGTGGAACGGACAGTTCATCGGCTTCATGCGATAGTCGGCGTCGTCGAGCTCCATCGGCGTGAACATGTTGTCGGCGTAATAGCCTTCGTGACCGCTGGTCTTCCACAGGTCGACGCGCGCGACGTGCGGCGTGTGCACCAGCGAGTAACCGCGCCGCAGGTACTCGTCGCGCATCCAGTCTTCCATCTCCTTGCGAATGATGCCGCCCTTCGGATGCCAGAAGATCAGTCCCGGCCCCGCCAACTCCTGGATGGAAAACAGGTCGAGCTGCTTACCCAGCACGCGATGGTCGCGCTTCTTCGCTTCCTCGATCTTGTGCAGATACTCGTCGAGGTCTTTCTTGGAGAAGAACGACGTGCCGTAGATGCGCTGCAGTTGAGGATGCTTCTCATCGCCCAACCAGTACGCGCCCGCGATATTGAGCAGCTTGAACGCCTTGATGCGCCCGGTGGACGGAATGTGCGGCCCGCGACAGAAGTCGGTGAACTTGCCGGTCTTGTAGATGGAGATCTTCTCGTCGCGCGTGGTGAACTGCTCGATGAAGTGGCACTTCATGAAGTCGCCTTCGGCCTTGAAGCGCTCCAGTCCCTCTTGGCGCGGCAGAAACTCGCGTGCGTAAGGCAGGTCCTGCTTCACGAGCTCCTGCATCTTCCTCTCGATGGCCTCGAGGTCCTCGGGCGTGAACGGCTTCTCGCGGTGGAAGTCGTAGAAGAATCCGCTCTCGGTGGCCGGACCGTGACCGAGCTTGGTCTCAGGAAAGAGTTCCAGCACTGCCGCCGCCATCAGGTGAGCCGACGAGTGGCGATAAACTTCCAGCGCTTCGGGATCGCGATCGGTGAGCAGGCGCAGCTCGACGTCCTGCTCGAGCGGGCGCGCAAGGTCGATCAGTTGGGCATTGTTCTTCGCGGGCTCGGCTTCCTGAGCCGCACCAGCTTCGCTGGCGGCCTTGTCTCCGTTGCCGGCACCGCCGTTAGGTGACAGCGGCTTGATTTGCGCCGCCAGCGCGGCATCCGCCAGTCGCGGGCTGATGCCCTTGGCGATATCGAGTGCGGAGGTCCCACGCGGCACGTCTTTGACGCTACCGTCGGGTAGTTTTACATGAATATTTTCGGCCATGATGATGACACCTATATGCAGCATTCACGCTACGGTTTTGAAAGGGCTCGGCTTTTAGCCGTACCGTTCAGAGAGCTAAGAATGCACCGGGCTTGAGCCCCTGCGGATCTCTCTTTCCCGAGAGCGGTATTGAAGAGATCGCATCAGCGAAATTTTGAGTGTATCGGAGGCGAGAAGCCAAGGGCAATGACGAGCCCATCGCAGCCTCGGCAGTACGCGAGGCTTACAGGGATGTTCGTTGGCGACGAGCGCGCACTTCCAGCACCAGTGCGCCCACGAAGGCGGCTGAGCCGATGACGATGGCTGCCGGAATGGCCACGTGCTTGTACGCGTTGGTCATATCAATCTGCCCACCTCCTATAATGCCATAAAATACGGTGCCGACGATACCGCAAAACAGACCCGCGCCCATCCCGGCTGCGGTAAACAGCAGCGTCGTAAACAGCACCCGCATGGTCGACGTGAAAACGATGGAGATCTTGCTGCGCTGCTTGCCGGGCGCGATGACGGAGCTGTACATCACTACAGAGATTCTACCCCGACGATCGACGCTGCGTCCCGAAAGACGAAGAAGTAATCTGTTGACTTATTCTGGCAATCGGAGAGAATCACCTGTATCGGGGAGTACAAAATATGGCTACGGTTCCGGCGGAAAAACACCCTTACACACAAGTTCCGGACGGCAAGACTTTGATCAGCTTTGAGGAGGCAATGGACGTTTTGTCCCGCGATGAGCGATTCAAGGCCACGGTTTACGCGATGAACACACTGCTCGTGCAGAAGGGCATCTACTCGCCCGACGAATTCGAGTATCATTTTCGTCAGTGGGCCCAAAAGGTCAGGAAGTAGGTTTTTTCTTTTTGTCCACCCTCTTTTCCAGATCTTCCCATTTGGGCATGTGGCATTTCGTGCTCGCGCATCGCTCGTGTGCTCCAATCTCACCCTGAGAGCACTCGCATTCGCACCAATGCTGATGATGTTCCAAATCCTCTTTTCTCTCAGCCATCGGATCGTGAGCTTCCGTTCACCGCTCATCATCTGCACCACCTACGTTGCTATAACTAGCACAAAAAAACTTGAGCGCCAGACAAATCTCTCGCCTGAAATTTCATTCTTTTGCGAGTGATTGATTTCGGGAAAGTTACCGGCGAAATTTTTTTTTGCGGGTTGTACGCGCGCGGTGCAGGTGCGGGAAGGCGGATCCGCTGCCAGAACCAGTAGATTTCGCTAGAAGGCTGATTACTCCGGCGAACTCAGTGCACGGCCCCTTAGCCTATTCTCCCTGCAAGGTCGATTCTCGTTGTTGCCCTTGCGTTACAATCAAACCTTCATGTCTTCCACCTCCCAGGCCGTAACCCGAACCCCGGCAGAGGTCGTGCGCATGGCGCCGGTGTCGCAGGCGTCCAATGGCATTTGTTACTCAGTCATGGGAGAGATTACAACTGCGGTAGCCGATCTGGAACGCATGGTCAACGCCGTCCCTCGCACCATTGCTGCGGCACTCAATCGCAAGGCCTACTACTTCGTACCTCTCACGC
The DNA here is from genome assembly GCA_963721155.1 of uncultured Acidobacteriaceae bacterium. Classification (GTDB taxonomy): domain Bacteria; phylum Acidobacteriota; class Terriglobia; order Terriglobales; family Acidobacteriaceae; genus Bog-257. The sequence continues at coordinate 22,342 of CAVRID010000033.1, forward strand.
TGAACATGGGCGACGACACCATGATCGCCGACCGCTATGACGTGCAGCTTTCTGACAGCGCCGTCTGCCATCGCAACCAGACGCTGGGCGATTCGCAGTGCGTCTTCATCTCGACCCGCCTGATGGAGGACAGCTTCGCTATTGCCTTCGAGTTCTTCATCAACGTTGGACACAACTTCGTAGAACGTGTCGGCGTTTCGCAAGAGTTTGCCGACCTAGTGTGGAAACAGGTCGATGAGAAGGCGCGCGGTGAGACCTCGCTCGACGCCTATGAGTTGCGCAAGGTCGCAACCACGGCTGGCTCTGAGGCCGAGAAAGCCAAGCACGAATATCTGCTGGCCGCCTTTGCTGACGCTATCGCGGTGTACACGTTGTCGCTGTATCTCGATGTCGACTACCAGGACCTCCGCGAACGCGATTATCCTCTGCTGGCGCCCAATGCCCTGGCCGAGCGCTTGCGCAAAGTTAACGAACTCTTCCCGGCCAATCCCGGATTCGAGTTTGCGGTCTACCATCGGAGAAGGCAGTAGAAGCAAGCAGGTCAAGGTCTTCCGCTGGGAGTTCGGCTGGAAAGTGCCTCTCCGGCAGAAGTTACGCTTGCGGAAGCCACGCTCGCCGAAGTCCGGGTCCCGCGTCCGAAAGGGCGGCCGCGGCAAAAGCTGGAGCGCGTAATCGCCGACCGCGGCTACGACTCCGACCCGCTGCGGCAGCGACTGAAGAAGCGAGGCATCGACCTGATTGTGCCCTACCGGAAGAACAACCAGGAACGGCGCTACGAAGATGGACGTAAACTGCGGCGTTAGGTTCGCCGTTGGATCGTGGAGCGCACCAACGCGTGGCTTGGTCAATTCCGCCGACTGCTGGTTCGTCATGAACATCTGCTCTCCACCTACCGTGCCTTCTTCTACCTCGCCTGCTTCTGGATTACCCTGAGGCACTGTTTATGAAACACGCTCTAGCAACTAGCCGTTCGCCGTCGCGGCATCATCCTTTTCGATTGTTCTCCCGAGCGCAGCGCAGGTCGAAGGACCCCTATTCCCGCTAAACCTTCCTGTTCTTTGACTCACCATCATCGACCCCTTCGCATCCTATACAATCGAGCTTTCAATCATGAACAGGATGATCCTTGCCAACTTGGTACACCGACCGTTTCGCACCGCCATCAGCGTGGTCGCGGTGGCGGTCGAGGTAACACTCATACTGCTAATCGTTGGCATTATGCTCGGGATGCTGAATGACAGCAAAACTCGACAAGCTGGCATTGGCGCCGACATTATGGTGCAGCCGCCCGGCTCGTCGCTGCTAATGGGTGTCAGTGGCGCGCCGGTCTCGGTGAAAGTTGCCGACAAGCTGCGCAAGCTGCCCCACGTAGTTGCTGTAACTCCCGTGGTGACCCAAATCACGACTGCCGGTAATGTGGAGGTCCTGGACGGTATCGATCTGCCATCGTTTGACGCCGTGAGCGGAGGCTTCCGCTACCTTTCTGGCGGCCCGTTCCAGCAACCGTACGACATGATCATCGACGATCTCGAGGCTGGATCGAAACACCGCAAGGTAGGTGACACGGTCGAGGCATTGAATCACCAGTTCCGCATCTGCGGCATCGTCGAGCACGGCAAGGGTGCGCGCAAGTATGTCCCCATGGCGACACTGCAGGATTTGATTGGCGCCGTCGGGAAGGCCTCCATCTTCTACGTCAAACTCGACAATCCCAATAATGCCGACGAGGTCGTCCGCACCATCAAGAGTATCCCAGGCATGCAGCAATATGGCGTGCACTCGCTGAAGGAATACCTCAGCCTTATGACTTCTGCCAGCATTCCCGGTCTCACGACAGTCATCGATGTCGTCATTGGCATCGCCATGATCATCGGCTTCATTGTTATCTTCCAGGCGATGTACGCCGCGGTGATGGAGCGCACCCGCGAGATCGGCATTCTCAAGTCGCTGGGCGCCGGCAAGCTCTACATCGTGAACGTCGTGCTGCGGGAGACCCTGCTGATCGCCATCGGCGGCGTCATCCTAGGGATCGCCATCAGCTACGCAGCGAGGGTAGGCTTGCGCGCCAAGTTCCAGACTCTCCCCGTGCTTATTACCTACGCATGGCTAGTCAAGGCCGCGATTATCGCGCTGATCGGATCGCTTCTAGGCGCGTTGTATCCTGCGATGAAGGCGGCGCAGAAAGATCCCATTGACGCGTTAGCGTACGAATAGATCACCCCTCTGGACAGCAGCCTAAAAATCCGCGAGCCGTACATCAAATTCTAAACGGGCTTGACAGTCTCTGAACGTCCAGTACAGGAGTTTGCGGCGAGCCGGCTTTCACACGCCTTTTCTGGCGTACTAAGCAACGTTCCGTAGTTCTCGCTAGGGCGGCCATTTGCGCTGTCTAGGGCCAAAACCTGCGGTGTTTTAAGCCTAACCCCCCTTTCGCTCCAAGTAATGCCCGCATAGTCTGAAACAGGTAAGACCAACCCGTTTCATTTCTCAGGAGGATAAGTTTTGAATTATGCACTTCGGATTGCAGCGTTCGTATGCGCGCTGACTACGTTCTCCCTGGCCGGAGTTACCGTCTCTTCACCAACATCCGGAAGTCAAGACTCGTCACCCGTTCATTTCGTCGCGTCCGCAAGTGGCCAATATGCCATTATCGCAATGAAGGTCTACTCCGATAGTCAAGTCGTGTATTCCGTCAACTCCGACAATATCAACAGCCAGGTAGGCCTCACGGACGGCAGTCACTGGATCGTAGTTCAAGCTTGGGACAGCCACCAGAACGTGTACAAGGCTCCGGGCTTTCATATTCAGGTCACCGGAAGCGGTGGCGGAGGAGGCGGCGGGGGCGGCCAACCGACCTACAACATGATCCAGGCAATGTCGGGCTGGCAGACATGCAGCACCTGCGCTGGCAGTGGATCAACGCCGCACTCCATGACGCAGCACATCGGTAATCCTTCGATGACCGGGAATTCTTCGCAGTACTGGCTCGGCGGTGGCTCGCCTTACCATAATGCAATCTGGTGGAAGCAGTTGACTCCTCTACCGAGCACTTCTCACTTTATCTACGATCTGTATTTCTACATTCAGAACCCGGGCGCTGCGCAAGCGCTTGAGTTCGACATGAATCAATCGGCTAACAATCGCAAATTCATTTTCGGGACGGAGTGCAATATCCGGGGTGGAAACCAATGGGATGTCTGGGACACTGCAGGGGGCCGCTGGGTGCACACCGGCATCGGATGTTCTGCGCCACCGGCATATCAATGGAACCACCTGGTGCTGGAGTTCCAACGCAATGGTACCCAGGCCACATTTATTTCGGTGACCTTAAATGGCAACAAGAGCTACATCAATCGTACCTTCAATACCTACGGAGTAAGAGCATCTGAGTTGAATACCGCTGTCCAACTCGACGGCGATTACAACCAGCAAAACTACTCGCTCTGGGTCGACAAAATGCAAGTTACAGCTTGGTAGGTCCATTCTCTTCCGCACGTTAGAACGGCGCTCCGTCAGGAGCGCCGTGTGTGCCAGAGGTGGATCCCACGAATTCGTTGCTCCCCAACAATCTGCTCATTTACGACTAAAAAAATCTACGACATCAAACGGATATGCCACTCACCATGGAGTGGCATATCTATAACAGGACGAAATGGGTGAGATGAGCGTTGTTAACTGTCGTGCTATCGCGCCTTTCTCTTACGCTCTGCCCAACGTTGTTTCATCATATCGGAAATACGTTTGCGCGAAGCAGCGCTCATGTGGCGGCGTTTGCGTTTGGGCCCCGTAGCGGACTGGCCGCTACCAACCGGTCTTCCCCGGCGCCGGGTCTGAGTACCGAGTCCCTCCAATGCACCTATAGCCTTGTCGATACGCTCGCGTTCTCTCCTAAGATCAGCCAATATATTCTGAATATCCATGCTCCTCCTTTCAAGCTTTCACATCCGAAATAGTGTAGCAGTAAGTTGACAATGATGCTGCCAAGTCAACATTACAGCTTTGCAATCTAGCACCGACACAATCTTGAGGTGGTAGTCTGCAATAGCACATTGGTCAGATGTATGTCCTTTTAGCTGAGGCTGTATATCCTTGCTGATGATCGACACGGAGACTGCGACTCAGTCGGCACCTGGTAGTGCAACGGCTAGTCTTTTGCTATAGGGAGACTCAGTTAGGGAGGGTGCGGGGAGATCATGGTGACACCAGAGAAAAACTTTCACATGACGCCGGAGCAGTTTCGCCAGTATGGACGTGCGATGGTGGATTGGATCGCCGATTATTATGAACGCATTGAGACGCTGCCAGTGCTCTCCCAAGTAGGTCCTGGCCAAATCCGGCAAGCGCTTCCCGCGGAAGCTCCCGCCGTCGGCGAAAGCTTCGCCACAATGCTCCGCGACATAGATAAGGTAATTCTGCCCGGAGTTACTCACTGGCAATCGCCGAATTTCTTTGCCTATTTTCCTGCTAACGCTTCTGGCCCATCGATTTTAGGGGACTTGCTTTCGTCCGCGTTGGGCGTGCAAGGAATGTTATGGGCTACCAGTCCCGCCTGCACGGAACTAGAATCTCACGTTCTTGATTGGCTCGTAACCATACTAGGATTACCGGAAAAATTCGCTTCTTCCGGCAGCGGCGGTGGTGTGATTCAGGATACGGCCTCAAGCGCTTCGCTGTGCGCGATGTTGGCTGCTCGAGAACGTGCGACTAACTATCTCAGTAATCGCCGTGGCTCCGACGGTAAACTCGTTGCCTACACCTCCAACCAGGCCCACTCTTCCATCGAGAAGGCCGCCATGATTGCGGGGATCGGAACTGCGAATCTTCGCTTACTCGAAGTCGACGATAGGTTTGCCATGCGGCCCGAAGCCCTGGCTAGCCAGATTAAACACGATCGTCAGGCGGGCCTGGTACCTTTCTTCGTTTCCGCCACCGTAGGAACAACTTCCTCGAATGCACTGGATCCTTTGCCGGCTATTGGCACCATTTGCCACGAGAACGGCCTCTGGTTTCACGTAGATGCGGCTATGTCGGGCACGGCCGCACTTTGTCCCGAGTTCCGATATATCCAGGATGGAGTTGAGCTGGCCGACAGCTACACCTTTAACCCTCACAAGTGGATGTTCACCAACTTCGATTGCAACTGTTTCTATGTTGCCGATCGCAAGGCTCTTATTGATACGCTGAGTATTCTCCCTGAATACCTCCGCAATCAGGCAACTGAGTCGGGTGCGGTTTTTGACTATCGCGACTGGCACATCCCTTTGGGCCGCCGCTTTCGTTCGCTCAAGTTATGGTTCGTGATTCGGCATTACGGAGTGGAAGGACTGCAATACCACGTGCGCCGGCACATCCACCTTGCCAGCCAATTTGCAGAATGGGTAAAGCAGGATGAGCGCTTCGAGATTGCTGCCCCGGCTCCTCTGAACCTGGTGTGCTTCCGGCATCGCGGCGGCGATGCGAGCAATCAGCTCCTTATGGATCGCCTGAACCGAAGTGGCGATCTATATCTCACCCATACCCGCCTGAATGATCGCTTCACCCTGCGGCTCTGTGTCGGCCAGACGCATACTGCCCAACGTCACGTGGAAAATGCCTGGAAGCGCATTCGGCAAGAAGCCGGAAAGCTCTGACGCACAGTCGGCCCACCCGCCTCCGCCTGGATAATTTAATTAGTGACTCGGCCCCTTTGTTCCGCTCAGGTCGGTAATGAGTTGCTGGACAGTGCCGTCGCAGGCCGAGTGGGGTTTATCGAGTTGGTACTGTATCGCTTTAGTAGTTCGGCTGATCCCGCGGCGGTTGCGACGCGAAGAAATCTTGCCTAAAGCGTTGCGCGTAGCTGTTAATCAACTCTTGCACCCGTTCTGGATTGGGCGATTTCACGATTAGGCCAGCATGGTGCTTCTTATCGTTCAGGCGCCAGACAATTTCCGGATCGTTATATGCCGAAGTGTCGGGATGCTCCTGCCGCGCCAGCGAAATGAGCAGACCTGCGTTATCGTTCCTCGCGACTGGCGGCTTGTAAGGCGCCTTGCCACCAGCGATCTCGATCTTGGCCCACTCCGCCCAGAGGTTGATCCCCGTGGCCGCTTCCACCAGGTCAGCGATATGCGCGCCTCCGACGCGAGCTGAAGTCTCCAGGAAATACAACTTGCCATCACGCCCTGCAATGAATTCGCTGTGCGAGACGCCCCGTACCAAGCCAAAGGCCTGCAGAAGTTTTTCGTTAAGCTCCAGCAGAGGCCGCTCCTCGGCCGAACCTCGAGGCAAGGTGCGGGTGGTAAAGATGTCGCCCTCGTGCGAGACGTCCATGGGAGGGCGTCCGTACCGGCTGGCGAGCGCAAACAGCAATTTGCGCTCATAGACAATGGTGTCCACGTGGTAGATGTCACCGGGCACATACTGTTCGAGCAAGTAATAGGACTGCTGGTCGCCCAGCAGCTCCAATGCCGGCCAAAGCTCCTCGGCGGCGGCGACTTTCTTGATACCCATGGAGCCCGCCAGCGATCGCGGCTTCAGCACCCAAGGAGGCGGCACGCGATTCAGAAAATCGCGCAGCCGGGTATAGTTCAGGATGTGGATGAATTCCGGAACCGCCAAGCCTTCGTCGCGCGCCTTGGTCCGCATGGCAAGCTTGTCGCGGAAATACCGGGCTGTGGTATCTCCCATGCCGGGAGTGCGCAGATGCTCGCGCAGCGTGGCGGCGGTCTCCACGTCGAAGTCATCCAGCGGGACGATACGATCGATGTTTTCCGACCGCGCCATGTAGCTGACGCCCAGCAAAACGTCTTCGATCTTCCACTTCTTCTCTATGTCAGGAATGTAGAAGAATTCGTCGATGCTCTCTCGCGGCCACTCTTCGTCACGCAGGCTGTGGGAGGTAAGCAGCAGAACGCGGCAGCCCTGCCGTCTGCACTCGCGAATGAAGTCGAGGCCTTTGAAGTAACTGGCGAGGCATAGAACGGTTAGTGGCTGTTTGGCTGGGTCGGTGGGGGACGAGGATGACATCAGGCCTCCGTTACCAGGTAAGTCGGCTCGAACGAATGTAACTCATCTCGTCCAACTCCGACAATTTCGGGAGCTGGTTATCTCAGGCCGGACGCAGTGGTTCTCCGCGCGCCAGGCGGCGGCAGATGTCCTGCACGTCACGATCAATGTGCTGCCAGAACTGCTGCAGTCCGCTGCACAGGTAATTCAGTCCGGCCTCGCCGTCGGGGGCGCGGATCACGCGATTCTTGGGACATTCACCATTGCAGGCAAATAGAAAGCTGCACTCGCGACACTGACGTGGAAGAGTGTGAAACTTGTCGAATCCGAATTGGCGTTGCTGCTCGGAGAAAACCATCCGCGAACTGGAAATTTCCAGAATGTTGCCGAGCCTGTACTCCGGATAGACATAGTGGTCGCACGAGTAAAGATTGCCATCATGCTCCAGCGCCACGCCTTTGCCGCAGAACTCGTGGTAGATGCACATCTGCGAGTCCTCACCCATCCAGCGCCCGACGGCATTCTCGAAATGGTTGACGAACACCTTGCCGATGTCGCGCCGATACCAGTCATCCCAAACTTTGCATAGAAAATAGCCCCAGTCATCGGGATCGACCGACCAATCCGTCACCACGGAATCGGGACTGCCTGGATGCGCGGCTGGGGAATCCTGCACGGGCAAACTCGTCGCATCCCATTTCTGCGGCGCAATATGGTGGAACACTTTCGGCTCTACGCACGGTATGAATTGCATTTGTCGCGGGCGAATTTCGTTCTTCAGGAAGCGGTACACATCCAGTGGACGTTTGGCATTCACCCGATTGATGACGCAGAGCACATTGAACGGCACAGCATGCCGATGCAGCATCTGCGCTGCCGCAAACACCTTTTCGAACGTAGGTTTGCCATCCTTGGCCACTCGATAACGGTCATGCAGCTCCTGAGGCCCGTCAATGCTCAGGCCCACCAGGAAGCCCTGTTTCTTGAGGAACAATCCCCACCCGTCATCAAGCAGTGTCCCATTCGTCTGCAGGTCGTTCTCGATCCGCTGACCGGGCTTCTTGTACCTCTGCTCTAATTCGACCACCTTTTGGAAGAACTCAAGTCCCAGCAAAGTCGGCTCGCCTCCCTGCCAGGAGAAAACTACCTCGTCCCGATCCTGTCCCTCGATGTATTGCTGAATATGGGTTTCGAGAATCTCATCGGTAATGCGGAATTTGCTGGGACTGCCGAGCAGATCTTCCTTGTGCAGGTAGTAGCAATAAGTGCAATCCAGATTACAGATCGCACCGACCGGCTTAATCATTGCGTGATACGTGCGTGTACTTCCGGATTGCGCCGGAAACGGCGACAGCTCGGCAATCCGAACCAGGTTACTCGCCAAGAAAGACCCCTTCCAATGTTCGCTAGGAAGCCGTGCTGGCGCTATATTCGGGACGCTGACGGCAAGCCGGCAGCCTGCGACCATCGGCTGGTCCTAGCCACAATCATGGTCGCAGTCTGGCTCACAGCCACTCTGTAACCACGGTCACAATCGCGTGTGATGTCAATCGCTGGGAAGGGGAGCGCCTTTGGGTTCGCCGTCGGAAGTCTCTACGCCGGCAATTCCTCTGACGGCGGAAAGTGATGCTGCTCGCGGCCTACGCCGCCATCATACTTCTTGGTTACCTTGAACAGCTCATAGCGCCCGTCGGCAGCAAACACTTTGCACTGTTCCCGCAGTACCTGCATATCCTGCGCGGTCATCGGCTGAAATCCCCGAGCCACCGCCAGGTTCTGCTCCAGCACCTCCATCGACTCCACACCGCTGATGGTCGCCGACACCGGCAAACTCATGGCGTAGCGTAACGCTTGCTCCGGCGTCGCCGCGCCGTGGACGATGATCTCGCCACTCCCGCCCATGCTCTTCATTCCCAGGATGCCCATGCCGCGCTGCTTGGCCACCGGCAGCACGTTCTGTTCGAAGCTACGGAAGGTCGCGTCGAGACAATTGAGCGGCATCTGCACCGTGTCGAATGGAAAATCGTGGGTCAACATCCGGAGATGAATGCTGGGATCTTTGTGACCGGTGAACCCGATGGCCCGGACCTTGCCCTGCTGCTTCGCTTCGAGCAAGGCTTCGGCCGCTCCGCTGGGACGAAAGATCAGCTCAGGATCGTTCTCGTATATGACTTCATGGATCTGCCAAAGATCGAGGTAGTCGGTTTGCAGCCGGCGTAGCGACTGCTCGAGCTGCTGCATCGCAATGTCTTTGCCGCGCCCGTGAGTGCAGACTTTGGTCATGATGATGACCTGCTGGCGCTTACCCTTCAGTGCGCTGCCTACGACTTCTTCGCTGTGGCCGTTGTGATAGTCCCAGGCATTGTCGAAGAAGTTGACGCCGGCATCCATAGCGCGGGCGACGATGTTGTTCACTTCCTGCTGGTCCTTCGCCGAGCCCAGATGGTAGCCACCCAGCGCCATAGCGGAGACCTGGATTCCAGTGTTGCCCAGCGGCCGGTGCGGCACCAACCCGGCGGCATTCGCTTGCTGATTGATTTTCTGTTGCACGTTAGCCTGTCCTAAACTCATGCGCTCGGCGATGCTGGTCGCCCCGACTACGGCGGCGCCCTTCAAGAATGTGCGCCGGCTCGAATCGTGTTTCTGCATTCCTGCGCGGCCCTCAACCTGCTTTCGGGAACGGATGCCCCGTGTTCTTCGTCGCCTGCATCATTTCCTTCACTTCCGCCGACTGCATGTCGAGTGGAAAGTCGTGCGCCAGCCGCGCCTCGGGGTTGTCGAACTTCAGCGAAAGCTTGTATAGCTCGAAGCGCCCGTCGGCGGCCTGGTCTTTCACGCGTTCGCGCAGCGCCTGCATCTCCTGCTGCGACATCGGCTGAAAGCCTTGCGCAATCGCCAGGTTCTGCTGCAGCCGGTCCATACTCTCCATGCCGGTTATCGTGGTCGTAACCGGCAGGCTCATGGCATAGCGCAGAGCTTCCTGGGCCGTCACCACTCCATGGGAGACAGGCTCGCCGTGCCCGTTAATAGGCTTCATCCCCAGAGCGGCTATCCCGCGCTTGTTTAGCTCAGGCAGTACTTGCGTCTCAAAGCTGTGAAACTGCGAATCGAAAACGTTCAGCGGCATCTGCACTGAATCGAAGGGGAAGCCCGTGTTTAGCATCTTGAGATGAATCTGCGGGTCTTTGTGACCGGTGAATCCGACGAACCTCACCTTGCCCTGCTCTTTAGCTTTGCGCAGCGCTTCCGCTGCGCCGTTGGGACGGATGAACAGCTCGGGATCGTTGTCGAACGCAACGCCATGTACCTGCCACAGATCGAGATGGTCAGTCTGCAGGCGGTTTAGCGACTGCTCCAGCATCTGCATAGCGAGGTCGGCATCGCGGCCATGAGTGCAGACCTTGGTCATCAGAAATACTTTGTCGCGACGGCCCTTCAGCCCTTTGCCCATCCAGATCTCCGACTTGCCCAGGTGATACTCCCAGCAGTTGTCGAAGAATGTAATGCCGCCATCGACGGCGGCCTGCACCAAGCGAACCGCGGTCGGCTCGTCAGGCGCGTCGCCCAAATGATGGCCACCCAGACCCAGGGCCGAAATCTTGGCGTCTTTGTTGCCGAATTGGCGAAGAGGAATAGCAGAAGTGGAAGAGGCTTGCGTCATAGCTCAAGAATCCTGGACCAGACCTCAAATGGATGGCGAATTGCGGCAAGAGGATGTCGAACCGGATTATTTGTTTCGCTTGCCCAAGAACGCATCGCAGGGAAAGTCTACCTCAAAACCCACCATTTTCAGCTTTCGTGCGTCAAACTGGGGCTGGGTGATGTAAATCACAGACGCCTGGTACGCAATCCCCGACAATGAGATCAGCATGATTTCGCGAAGCGCAGTGCGGAAAAGGTTGTCGTTGGTGCTGTCGCTGGTCATCGTTCTATGGGCCGACACCGGCCTGGCGATGCCACTCGCTTCCGGCCATGGTTCAAAATGCCATGCTCAGATGGCGCACATGCACCAGCACGCGACCCACTCCATGCCTTGCTGCCCGTCGCACACGGCGTTTGCTCTGACGCAGTTGGGCGACCCCCACGTTTGTTGCGATATAAGCAGCCAGCCTGCAAGGCCGTTGGCTTTCCTGGTCGCCTCCGGCCGTTCCCGATCTATCCAGTCGAGAGCCAGCGGTCCAGCAGTCAATATTCTAGCGACAGTACGATCACGTTCTGCCTCGCTCTCGATTGCGCAAGCTTCTCCGTTCTCTCGCCCAGTCTTTGAACTGAAGACTGACCTGCGGATCTAGACACCTCTCAGAATGCTCCAGCTTCGGGCTTACTGCGCAGCACTACTTGGCGTGTGCAGCTCGAAGTCCGCCGGGGCTCTTAGCTCTGTGTCATGGACGATGTTCAACCGAAATTCTGAGGAAACTATGAAGTCGAAGATGATCGTCATTCTGGGTACGCTGATTATGGCTCTGGGTCTAATGGCCCAGAACGCGACTCAAACACCCACTGCCCCATCCGGCGACAAGCCCAAAGCCTGCGCCTGCTGCAACCACGACCAAGCCGACGGCAAGATGTCGTGCTGCGGCAAAGATGGCAAGTGCGGCCAAATGTCCAAGGACGGCAAAGACGCCATGATGTCTCATGACGAGATGATGTCCAAGGACGGCAAGTCGGGAATGAAATGCCCCATGATGGCCGACAATAAGGACGGCAAGATGTCGTGCTGCGGTAAAGATGGCGGCTGCTGCAAAGGCGGCAAGTGCGATATGTCGAAAGACGGCAAAGGCTGTTGCGGCGGAAAGATGTGTCAACGTCCGGCAGCAGGTGTGTAAGTAACTTTCGCCGCGGAGACTCGGAGGGGACCGAATCTTGAGCGTTCGGTTCTCTCCCTGTTCCCGGCGGCGATTATGGATCTCAGGTCTCCCGTCTGCGTTGATGTATTCTTTGGGCGTTCACCATCCGGGAGCACCTCATGAAAATTCGCAACCTCCTCTCCTTATTATTCTTGTTCTTCTCCGCCACCATCACCTTTTGCCAAGCCAAGCCGCAATCTTCCCCGGTCACGATCACCTATCTGCGCTGCGGCACTCTCTACGACGGCAAGAGCGACGCTCCGCAGAAGAACGTCACCCTCCGCATCGTTGGCGAAAAGATCGATCAGCTCACTGACCATACGCCACCCGAGAACGGGGCACATGTCATCGACCTTTCGCGCGAGGTCTGCCTACCCGGACTGGTTGACACCCACACTCACGTGCTGCTGCAAGGCGACATCACTGCCGAAGATTACGACTTGCAACTGCTGAAGTACTCGACCCCGTACCGCACCATTCTCGGTACGGTGGCGGCGCAACGCGCGCTCGGCTACGGTTTCACCACTATTCGCGATCTCGAAACCGAAGGCGCCGGCTACGCCGATGTGGACATCAAGAAGGCCATCGACGCCGGAGTGATTCCCGGTCCGCGCATGCAGGTCGCCGGACGCGCCATGGATGTGACGGGCGCATATCCTCTGCTCGGTTATTCGTGGGAGCTGAAGGTGCCCAAGGGCGTGCAGGAGGTAGACGGCGCAGAGGGCGGCCGAAAGGCAGTACGCGAGCAGATATCCAACGGGGTGGACTGGATCAAGGTGTACTCCGACCGCAGTTATCGCGTGCGGCCTGACGGCGTGCTCGATGACGTTCCTACGTTTACCCTCGATGAGCTGCGCGCCATCGTGGATGAGGCGCATCGCGAGCGACACAAGGTTGCCTCCCATGCGTCGGCACTGAATGGCGTTCACAACTCGGTCGAAGCGGGAGTCGATTCCATCGAGCACGGCTTTTACATCGCCGACGCTGACCTGAAGACTATGGCCGCTAAAGGCACTTACTACGTGCCCACGTTGTTCGTAGGTGAATATGTCGCGGAAGGCCGCGCTGCCACGGGAGCGCACGTTTGGATCGACATGGTCAACATTCATGCGACAACGTTCCAGCGCGCGCTGAACGCGGGCGTGAAGATCGCCTTCGGCACCGACGCCGGTGGCTTTGCCTGGACCATCAATCCGGCGAAAGAATTTGCGCTGATGGTGAAGTATGGGATGACTCCGGCGCAGGCCATGCGTTCAGCCACCTCGAGCGCTGCCGAGCTGCTAGGCATGCAGGACAAGATTGGTTCTCTGGAACCGGGCAAGTTCGCCGACATTGTAGCCGTGCCGGGCGATCCTATGTCCGACATTACTCAGCTCGAGCACGTCAACTTCGTCATGAAGGGTGGGCAGGTATTTAAGGCGATGGCGGGTTCGCAATAACCTGTCAGAATCGGGGAACGGGCCTACTCGGTCTGGGATGATTCTCCACTGGTTGCCCATGATCTTCCCAGATTCCATGCCAAAGCGGAGATCACTTCTTAGCAGCCAACTTGTCGGGAGTAATCTCACAGGAGCCGGTTTGGGGCGCGTTCTGCATTGAAGACTAGGCAGTGGCGGCTGCCGCCCTCAACTGGCAACGGCAGCCTCAGTAGCTGGTTCCTCAATCGCGGGCAAGAAAATTGAAATTACAGTTCCGCTACGCGATTTCCTCGGACTGGATCGGATCCGGATGTAGCCGCCGTACTTCTCAATGATCTGTTTGCTCACCCAGAGGCCAAGGCCTGATCCGGTCGCTTCTTTCGTGGTGAAGAGCGGCTCGAAGATGCGAGGCAGTGTGGCCGCATCAATGCCTTTACCATTGTCGGCCACGGTCACTCTAATGAGTGGATGCCCGTTGGTGACGCAGGTCAATCTGGATATGCGAAACTTGATAGCGCCTTGTTCTTCGATGGCGTCCAGACTGTTGGCTAAGAGGTTGGAGAAAACTTGGCGCAGCTCGCCCGGCACTGCCGACACCTGGCGATCCGGGCCATATTGCTTTTCAATGCTCGCATGCTTTGCCTTGATCTTTGCTCGCAGCAGATCCTCAGCAGCGTCGAGCACGGTGGCGACGGACACCTCCGCTGGGGCGGAGGATTCTCGATAGAATCCCAGGGTCTGGCGCGTTATGTGCGCGACGCGCTTTAGTTCCCCGTCCGCCATGTCCAGATATTGGAGTACGCTAACGGGATCTTCCGCGCTCACCCGTGCCAGGTATAGCGTGTTCGTAATAGCTTCGAGGGGGTTGTTAATTTCGTGCGCAATGGTCGCTGACAGGCGCCCCAGAGCGGCCAGTTTTTCGCTTCGGAGAAGAGCATCCTCAGTCCGCTTGCGCTCGGTAATATCGCTGGCGGTGCCGAACCATTCTATGATTTCTCCATGCGCATTCTTCAGCGGGATCGCGCGCGAGAAAGCCCAGCCCAAGCTGCCATCGGCGCGCAAAACGCGATGTTCCAGTTCGAACATGCTTTTGGTCCGGACGGCTTCATTGATGGCCTCCAACAGGCGCGACTGATCATCTGGGTGAATATATTGCTGAAGCCATGTACTGCTGGGCGTTTCGGTGTCGGCTATAAATTGTCCGCCACGAAGCTGGCGCATCTCGCTCCAATCCGGGCTCATACGATAGACCACATTTGACGTGGCCGTTACCAATGTGCGGAACCGCTCTTCGCTCTGGCGCAACGCCTCCTCAGTTAGTTTCTGATCGTGGATGTCGGTCGAGGTCCCCAACCAGCGCTCGATTTCGCCCATCTCATTGCGCATGGAAACTGCGCGCGCAAGGAAGTAGCGGTAAACTCCATCATGGCGGCGCAAACGGTATTCGTTCAGGTATGTCTCTCCCGTTTCAAGGCTGTGCTTCCATTTCTCTTCGGTCCGGCTCAGGTCGTCAGGATGCACGTACGCCAACGCGTCGGTTCGTAGCGCTTCGGCTGCGTCACCAACATAATCCAGCAGGCTCTGATTGCAGTAAACGTAGCCTTCAGTCAGGTCCTTCAACCAGACGAATTGCGGCAGGTTCTCCGCCAAGGTACGGAACCGCTGCTCCCGCTCCCGCAATGCGATCTCTGCCGCCTTCAGAGAAGAAATGTCGCGACCCTCGGGAACCAAAAAAATGACTTCGCCGTTGTCATTGCGGACCGGCGTTATCGAGAAGTCGAAAGTTATGGTTTCTCCCGTCGGCCGGATCAGGGACAGTTCCGTGCGAACGGAATTGCCGGATGCGGCATGGGCAACGGCCTGCCGCACGATTTCCGGAACTCCAGGCGTGGACAGAAACCACGGCGTCTTCCAAAAAGGCTTCCCTACCACGTCCTCCCGCGTATTGCCCGCAAACTCCAGGGATGCCCGATTGCAATCGAGAATGGCTCCATCGGGCGCGAGAATACCGACGTACTCGAGCGCGGTGTCGTAGATGGCGTTAAGACGTCCCTGGCTTTTGCGCAGCGCTTCTTCGGTTTCGCGCCGCATCCGCGACAACAGCAAGCGGGCTTCGACGCGTGCCACCAGTTCGCGCGCGGCGAAGGGCTTCACCAAGTAGTCGTCAGCGCCGGCCGCGATTCCTTCCAGCCGGGACTCTTCGCCCGCCCGTGCCGAAAGCAGCATGACCGGGACCGTTGCCGTACGTGCGTCGGCCCGCAGCGCCTTCAACAAACCGAAACCATCCAGCTTCGGCATCATCACATCGGTGACGACCAGGTCAGGCAGGCGTTCAAGCGCCGATTGGAACGCCGCCTCGCCATCGGGAACAGCTTCCACGTCATACTGGGAGGCGAGCAAGCGTCGCAAATACTCACGCATGTCCGCATTGTCATCGGCAATCAAAACGCGACTGCGCTCTCTAGAAACTCCCTCTCGCGAATCCGTGGCGGAGGGCACAGGAGGCAGGGCCAAGACCTCTTGAGCATTGTCGAAAACCTCGCTGTCGGGAAGCCACCGCATCGCTTCCTCAACGTAGGCCGAGGGGCTAGTTGCAGTCGAAGCCAGCGTGCGCGCGGCGCTGATGGCTTCTGCCGGCAGGTGTGCGAACCCGAACGGGATAGATACTGTGAATGTGCTGCCTCGACCTGGTTCACTGCTAACCCGAGTTGTGCCGCCGTGCAGCTTCACCAGTTCTTGCACCAACGCCAGGCCGATACCCGAACCTTCGTAGCTCCTCCCCTGCGCCTCGCTCACCCGATAAAACCGCTCAAAAATGTGCGGCAACTCCTCTGCGGCAATACCGCTGCCGGTATCTTGCACCCTCAATTCCACCGTTCTGCCCACAGACTTCAGACCCACCTCAATCTGGCCTGACATGGTGAACTTGAAAGCGTTCGATAGCAGGTTAAGGACGATCTTCTCCCACATCTCTCGATCGATGTAGACCGGTTCCTCCAGACGCGGGCAGTCAATAATCAGCTTCATGCCCGCGCGTTCGATGGCCGAGCGAAAGACGCTGGCTAGGTCGGCCGTATACGTCGACAGGTCAACCGGCTCGTAAATGGCCGAAATGCGTCCCGCCTCGAAGCGCGAGAAATCGAGCAGAGCATTGACCAGCTTTAGCAGACGCAGGCTGTTGCGGTGCGCCAGTGTCAGACGTTCCATGGCTCGTGGAGGTAATCCCTGCTCGGCCAACGTGTCCTCGAGCGGGCCGAGCAGCAAAGTGAGAGGCGTGCGAAACTCATGGCTGATATTGGTAAAGAATGCCGTCTTTACCCGGTCAATCTCGGCCAGAGCTTCGGCCCGCTTTCTCTCTTCCTCGAACGCCTTGGCGCTTGCGAAACTGGCTGCAATCTGACCGGCAATAAGATCGAGGAACCCTGCGTAGGCGGTGTCGAGTTGACGATAGGGATTTAGCGCCGCGATCAAGACTCCCGCCGGTTTATCCTGACCTTGTCTTGCGATCGGAACCAAGCGCGCGAAACTGGGGGCCTTCTCCCATACACCTGTAGGCAGATCGACAAAATAGTCAGACAAATCTACCGTGACCGCGCACTTTTGCGTCAGTACTTGACCAATAGGCCAACAGCCGGCCGCCGGGGTGGTCTCGATCGCCGGGCATGCCGCCGGATGGTCGGCCTCGATTCCGGTACAGCAAACGAGATTGAGACGCGTTCCGCTCTCATCGAAGAGATAGGTCAGGGTAAATGGAAGATCTTTATCATTGGCCTGCAGCCCCCGTTCGATCGAGGCGAGGACTTCCTGCTCGGTAATCGCTTCGCCGAGTGTCGCCGCTAGCGTTCTGAGGCACAGTAGCTGTCGTTCGCCGATCACCCGGGTCGTGTCTTCCATGACGACACACAACATCCCCGTAATCTGGCCATCTGGCCCAGCGAGCGGACTATAGGAAAATGTATGGTACGTCTCCTCCGGATACCCATTCCGCTCGAGAATAAGAAGCAGTTCTTCCTCCCATGAGGCTTCTCCCGTTTCAAGAACACGCTGAATGCGGGGGCCGATGTCCTTCCAGATCTCGGACCACACCTCCGCAGCAGGCCTACCGAGCGCCCATGGATGCTTCTTGCCCAAGGTCATCTGACGGTAGGCATCGTTGTAGAGGAAAGTCAGTTCTGGCCCCCACGCCATCCACATCGCGAATCGTGAGGTTAGAAGGATTCGAACCACTGCGGTAAGACTGTCTGGCCATTCGGCAGCCGGTCCCAATGGGGTGGAATTCCAGTCAAAATCGTTGACTAGACCATTCATGTCCGCCGGCGAAGACGGCGGTTCGGCCGGCCCGAAACCCTGGATCTCGGATTCAGAGTGCTCAGGTCGCATTGATTCCTCCCATTCTGCAATACGGAAATAGCATTTCACGCGGCAAACGGCAACATCTTCGAGCGATCGGCATCCTCGGGTTTGCCGGGCGCTGCCTGACTCCTCGCGTCCATAAGATCAAAACTTAGTTGGATATGCCTAAGGCGCGCCGGGTGCGCGTCAGCCTCCGCCCAGGTTTCTCAAAACTGACTGCTACTGGGTTCAAAATGGCAGAAAGTTCGATGCTTCAAGCCTACAAAAGGTTTGCTTTCAGGGGTCCTGAATGCCAAGGGTCCGCTTGTCATTTCTCCCGCGACAATACTTATGGTCATGAAACTCCTCGACTGTTGGCGATCCGGAGATTGAGGTTCATCGGGCAATGTCAGTTGCTGCAAAATCGGCTTTGCATGAGCGGAGAACTAGCGCTAAAGCCATCCCCGGCACAGCGGAGGTGCGGAGGTCCGGATCTGCGAGGTTATCCAGAAGTCTGCTTGTGAAAAGTTTGCCCGGACAATCGCTAAGACTCCTTCGCAACGAAAGACAATACAGAAACAGGCGGCGTTTTCGGGATTCGTAGTCGTGTCCACGAAACGGAGTAGTTCCAGTTTGTCTGCAATCCAGAAGTTACAATATCGAGGCTTTTGCGCTGTTCCGCCGGTCGCCAGCTTATACGCTGGCTCTACCTTGTCTGCGCGGGCTCTACGATTGGCTCAAATTTGTTCTTTCCCGCTCTCGTAGTAATCTAATCAGAGTAAATGCCCTCGGAAAAAGTCTTAATTGTCGACGACGAGAAGCTGGTTCGTTGGTCGCTCCGGCAAAAGTGCGAAGAGTGGGGTTATCACGTACTGGAGGCTGACAATGGTTCGGCTGCGTTACGCGTGGCCCACCATGAGTCGCCTGACCTCGTGCTGCTAGATGTGCGCCTGCCCGATGCCAGCGGCATCGAGATTTTGGAGCAACTGAAGAAGTCGAACGATGCCCGCGCCATCA
The DNA here is from genome assembly GCA_963721155.1 of uncultured Acidobacteriaceae bacterium. Taxonomy (GTDB): domain Bacteria; phylum Acidobacteriota; class Terriglobia; order Terriglobales; family Acidobacteriaceae; genus Bog-257. The sequence goes on from CAVRID010000033.1 coordinate 40,940, forward strand.
TCATGATCACCGCGGATCCGCAGCTAGAGGACGTGAAGACCGCGCTCAAGCTGGGGGCCTACGACTTCGTCGGCAAGCCGCTAGACTTCGATGAGCTGGCCGTTGCGGTAAAGAACGCACTGGAGACCACACGCCTGCGTTCCGAGGTCGAATCGCTGCGTGGTGAGGTCCGCCGTCGCGCCGGCTATCACAACGTGATTGGCGTCTCCCAGAAGATGTCCGAGTTGCTGGGCTTCGTCAGCAAGATCGCCACCAGCGAGGCGACTACGATTTTGGTGCAAGGCGAGAGCGGTACCGGCAAAGATCTCATCGCCAAGGCCATTCATTACCAGAGTCGCCGTCAGGACAAGCCGTTCGTCGCGATCAACTGCTCGGCCATTCCTGAGACCCTTATGGAGGCCGAACTTTTTGGTCACGAGCGCGGCGCCTTCACCGACGCTAAGGCCATGAAGAAAGGCCTGTTCGAGATGGCCGACGGCGGCACGCTTTTCCTGGACGAAATTGGTGAACTGTCGCCGCTATTGCAGGCGAAATTGCTGCGCGTGCTGGAAGACCAGGTCATTCGCCGCGTCGGCGGCGTACGCGACATGCAGGTCGATGTCCGCGTCATCGCCGCCTCCAACCGCGACTTGGAGCGCGCGGTACGCGACGGTCAATTTCGGCAAGACCTGTATTACCGGCTGGCGATCATCTCCATTTTTCTGCCTACCTTGCGCGAACGCAAAGACGACGTGTTGCCGCTGGTGGAATTCTTCATTACCCGCTACAACAAGAAGTTTCGCAAGTCGGTAAAGGGCATTACCGAAGAGACTCGCAAGCTGATGCTCAAGTACGACTGGCCCGGCAATGTGCGCGAGTTAAAGAACGCGGTAGAGCGCGCCATGATCCTGGAGGACAGCAACGAGCTTCATCCGGAGTACATGCCGTTCGCCGTCGCCCAACAGCAGTCGGCCTACACCGCCTTCGAACTGTCCTCGGCCAACAACAGCGCCAACGTTGCCGGCAAGCAGTTGCCCGATGGCCGCAGCTTGCCCAAGCTGGAAATTCCCGAGGGTGGAACTTCGCTGGAAGAGGTGGAGCGCGAGTTGGTGGACATGGCCATGGCGCAAGCGAATGGCAACCAGACCCATGCCGCTCGCCTGCTCGATATTAGCCGCGATGCACTGCGTTACAAGCTGAAGAAGTTCGGCCTCATCCACGCCGAAGAAGACGAGCCCACGACCGCCGCCTCCTAGCGCTCAATCGAGCACTGCGAGCGTCCCGAGTCCGCGAGATACGCCCGATCGCACCCCGGCATAGGACTCTATCGGTGGCGAAAGCGGTCGGGCGAATGGTATAGCTGACCGCAACTGGCTCCCGCACTTACCCCATAATCAGCGTCCGTCCCGTGTTAAAATCGCTTCAGAACACTCGCGAGAGAAGTTTGTCTTGATCGAGATAGCGCCGTCCATATTGTCGGCTGATTTCGCCCGCCTGGCCGAGGATGCCAATGAGGCGGTGCGAGGTGGGGCCAGCCTCCTCCATGTTGATGTAATGGACGGCCATTTTGTGCCCAATATTACGATCGGGCCGCCGGTGGTCGCGTCACTCCGTAAGGCGGTGGATGTTCCCCTCGACTGCCACCTGATGATCGAAAATCCCGATGAGTACATTCCGGCGTTCGCTGACGCCGGAGCTAATTGGGTCACCGTGCATCAGGAAGCGTGCGTACACCTGAACCGCACCCTGGAGTTGATTCGCAGCCACGGCATGTCGGTGGGTGTAGCTATTAACCCGGCAACCCCGGTGCAATTCCTCGGCGAGGTGCTCGATATTGTCGACCATGTCCTGGTGATGTCGGTTAATCCCGGTTTCGGGGGACAAAAGTTCATTCCCGCCACGCTGGAGAAGGCCCGGAAGCTGGCAACCATGCGCACGGCCAAGGGACTGAATTTCCGCCTGGAGATGGATGGCGGCATAGACCTGGAAACCATCGGGCTAGCGGCCCGCGCCGGAATAGAAATTTTCGTTTCCGGAAGCCACGTGTTCGGTAAGGGCGATCCGGCGCCCAAGGTGGAAGGCCTGCTGAAGGCTGCCCAGGAAGCTACCCTGCTGCGCGCCTAGCGGAGCCAGAGGGTGGAAGCAGTATTTCCCAGAGGTGTTTAGGATGTTTCGTCGTGTCATCATAGCGTTTTCGATAGCTGCAATGTTGCTGACCCTCGGATGCAGCAACAAGAAAGTCCAGAATCCGATCGCCAACGTCAATTCCAAACAGCCGGACAAGGTGCTATTTGACCGCGCCATGGACGCCATGAAGCACAATAAGTACGACGTTGCCCGGCTCAGCTTGCAGACCCTGATCAATACTTATCCTGATTCCGAGTATGTGGCCCGCGCCAAGTTGGCCATTGGCGATTCCTGGTATGCGGAAGGGGGCGCCGCCGCCATGACCCAGGCGGAGAGCGAGTACAAGGACTTCATCACCTTCTTCCCCAACATGCCCGAAGCGGCCGAAGCGCAGATGAAGATTGCTAACATCCATTACAAAGAGATGGAAAAGGCTGACCGCGATCCCACGCACGCGCGTCGTGCCGAGGATGAGTATCGGCAGCTCATTCTGCAGTTCCCCGACAGTCCGCTCGTTCCCCAAGCCAAGCAGCGCCTGCTGGAAGTTCAGGAGGTGTTGGCTGATCGCGAGTACATGATTGGGCACTTTTACTATTTGCGCCAGGTTTATCCGGCGGCGATCGCACGCTTGAAGTCGGTAGCCGATACCTACCCGCTATATAGCGGAGCTGACCAGGCCTTGTACGAACTCGGCAATTCGTACGAAAGGGAAGTTGACCTCATCCGCGCGGCGAAGTTGCCCGAGACGGCGAAGGGGAAATTGATCAAGCAGTACACCGACGATGCCGCCGCGGCTTACGATCGTATTCTTACCCGTTACCCTCTGGAAGAACGGGCTGATGACGCCAAAAAGCGGTTGCAGGCGATGAAGCAACCGATTCCGCAAGCCACGCCCGCTGCTATCGCCGAAGATAAATCTGAGATCGCCAGCCGTGGCACGACTGGCCACTTCGGAAAATTGATGGAGAACTTCCGCAAAGGCCCAGATGTGTCCGACGCAACTAAGGTGGGCGAGCCAACCCTGGTTGATCCCAAGCAAGCCAGCGCTCCTGATCTTGTACGCGCGGCGAACAGCAGCATCATAAGCAGCATGAGCGCTGGCAACAAGGTTGGGGTGGAGCGCGCAGGCGGCGCGACGCCAGGAGCAAACGCTCCGGTTCCGCGGTCCGACGCGGCGCCTGGAGCTTCTGATGGATCGACCGCTGCCGCGACCAGCGCCGCTGGTAGTGCTCCGGCTCCGGCCGAAACTGCAACCGGCGCAGCTGAGACTGACCCGACCGCAGGCGCCACATCACAGGGCGCGGCTTCTGATATGAAGAACGACTTGCAGCCGGCGGTGTCCACACCTCCGCCAGGTGCGACCGCTCCGCCACCAGTGCAAACGAATGATGCCGCGGCGGCATCGTCTAGTTCAGATGCCAGCACGCAGCCTGCGGCCAGCAGCACGTCAGCACAACAATCTGCGCCGCCAGCCAACAGCAATACGGAGAGCTCATCCAAGAAAAAGAAGAAGCATCATTGGCCGTTCTAGGACGGAAGATTATTTCGACGGGCGCAGCTTTGACTGCGCCTTTTTTCTGCACTTTCGAATTCAGCGGTTTACCGGCAGATGATTGGGTGAATGGTGACTGCTGAATCGCGCCGACCACTTGCTGCTGACGTCCAACCACTCTTCCTTGTAATATCGAAGTCGAATCTTCATCGCTGAACGGATTGCAATGCCCCACGATCTTCCCAAGGCCTACGAACCGGGCGCCATCGAACCGCGTTGGGCCGAATACTGGGTCCACGAAAAATTGTTCCACGTGGAACTACCCAGCGACCCTGACCAGCCCACCTTCACGGTGACGCTGCCACCCCCCAACGTTACCGGTAACCTGCACATGGGCCACATGTTAGAGCACACGGAGATCGACATCATCGTGCGCTGGAAGCGCATGCAGGGGCTGCGCACGCTATGGTTACCGGGTACCGACCACGCCGGCATCGCGACCCAGTTGATGGTGGAACGCCAACTCGCGGCTGAAGGCAAGAACCGTCGCGACATAGGCCGCGAGGCGTTCATCGCCCGCGTCTGGGACTGGAAGCAGCACTATGGCGGGGTCATCCTGCAGCAGATGAAGCGCCTGGGCGCTTCCGTGGACTGGTCACGCGAGTACTTCACCATGGACGAGCGCATGTCGCGCGCGGTGCGCGAGGCCTTCGTTCGCCTGCATGAAGAAGGACTGATCTATCGCGGCAAGTACATCGTGAACTGGTGTCCGCGCTGCGTTACCGCCGTCTCTGACCTCGAAGTTGTCCATGAAGACACGCCGGGCAAGATTTATGAAATCCGCTATCCGGTGATCGGGTCGAAAGATGAGTACATCGTGGTCGCCACCACGCGTCCCGAAACCATGCTGGGTGACACCGCAGTGGCGGTGAACTCCGGCGATGAGCGCTACCGTCACCTTCATGGGAAGAAAGTTTTGCTGCCGCTGATGAATCGCGAGATCCCGATCATCACCGACGACATCCTCGCCAATCCTGAGTTTGGAACCGGCGCAGTGAAGGTCACGCCTTCGCACGATCCCAACGATTTCGAAGCGGGCCTGCGCAACAACCTGCCCCAGATTGACGTGATGAACGAGATCGCGCAGATGAATGAGAACGCCGGTCCCTACAAGGGGCTGGACCGCTTCGAAGCACGGCAGAAGGTGCTGGAAGATCTGGAGCACGGCGGCTTCCTGGTCGGTACGAAGGACTATGTTGTCCCGCTGGGAAAATGTGATCGCTGTAAGACGATCGTCGAGCCGCGGCTTTCGCTGCAATGGTTCTTGAAGATTCAGCCGCTGGCCGAGCGTGCGATCGAGGTAGTGGAGAACGGAGACATCAAATTCGTTCCCGAAAACTACACCAAGACCTACTTCGAGTGGATGCGCAACATTCACGACTGGTGCATCTCGCGGCAGTTGTGGTGGGGACATCGCATTCCTGCGTGGCATTGCAAGGATTGCGACGAGATCATCGTCGCGCGCGAAGCACCCACGCAATGCACCAAATGCGGCGGCAGCCATCTGGAGCAAGACAGCGACGTGCTCGACACCTGGTTCTCGTCGGGCCTGTTGCCTTGCTCTGCACTGGGCTGGCCGGATAGCACGCCCGACCTGGATGCCTTCTACCCGACGACGCTGCTGATCACCGGTTTCGACATCCTGTTCTTCTGGGTGGCGCGCATGATCATGCTGAACTGCCACTTCATGCGCGGACACAAGCACGGCGACGTTCCCTTCCACAATGTCTACATTCACGCACTGGTGCGAGACGCCGAGCGCCAGAAGATGTCGAAGACCAAGGGCAACGTCATGGACCCCATCGAGATCATCGAGCACTACGGCACTGATGCTGTGCGCTTCACGCTGGCCTCGATGGCCGCGCCTGGGACCGACATCGCATTTTCCGAGAGCCGCACCGAAAGCTATCGAGCCTTCGCCAACAAAATTTGGAACGCCTCGCGTTTTCTCTTTATGAATGTGGATCGCGCGCAAGAGGCAGGTCTCTGGTCGCTGGGCGAATTCCGAGGTTCTGCAACTGACTTCAACGCCACGGGCGTTTCTGGCTTCCTGTCTGAAACTCTCGACGACCGCTGGATTCTTTCGCGCTTCAACCGCGTTGCGCAGCAGATGAATGAAGCGCTGGAGAGCTTATCGTTTTCATGAGGCCGCACATGTGGTCTATCACTTCTTCTGGCACGAGTACTGCGATTGGTATCTGGAGCTAATCAAGCCACGATTGGCAGCCGGCGATCGCGAACAGGCACGCATCGCATACGCGAATCTGATCAGCATCTTCGAAGGCGCATTGCGCATGCTTTCGCCGTTCATGCCTTTTATCACGGAAGAGATCTGGCACGCGGTGTACGATGGCAAGCCGCCGACGCAAATCGATTGCGTTGGCGGCATATCCGAAGGTTGATCCGGCGCAGGTGGACGCGGCCGCCGAAACCGAGATGGCGATTATGCGGGACTTGGTCGAGGGCGTGCGCAACATCCGGGCCGAATTAAAGATCGAACCGAAGCAGAAGGTCGCGATCGAAATCTTCGCCGACGGCGACATCGGGAGCTTGATCGATCGCAACCGCGCCGCGGTAGAGCGGTTGGCTAACGTCGAAGGCGTGACCTTCGTCGAGTCGTCATTGTCCAAGGCTGCGGGAGCGCGCAGTACCGCTCGCTTCGATGTCCGGGTGCTGTATGAGCGCAAGATCGACGCCACTGCTGAACGCGACCGCCTTAGCAAAGATCTGACCCGACTGACGCAGGAGTTGACGCGCGCGACGGCGCAGTTGAACAATGAGGCTTTTCTTGCCAAGGCCCCGGCGCACGTGGTCGAGGGATTGAAGAAGCGCAAGTCCGAAGTCGAGGTGCTGGTACAGAAGGCAAATGAGGCGTTGGGAGAATTGGGCGCCTAGGCTGAATGACGTACCTCTGGGAGATCGATTGTGGATTGGACATCCCGCCGCATCACCGCCATCCTGGAAAACGCATTGCTGGAGGACCGCGCCACGCGCGACGCCACAACGTATGCCTGCATCGACGCCAACCAGCGCGCCTCTGCCACCATCCTGGCCAAGCAGGAATGCGTTCTCTCCGGCCTGGGTTGCATTCGCCGTATCCTCGAAGTCTTCGCTGTACTTGACGGCGCGGTCACTTCGCATCCCGAAGTCACCAGCCACACCGAAATTTTCGACGGTGTGCGCTTGCGCAAAGGACAGTCGATCGCGGTCATCGTCCACAATGCGCGGGTGATCTTGTCTTGCGAGCGTGTAATTCTCAATATCATGCAGCGTATGAGCGGCATTGCCACGCTGACACGCCGCTACGTGGACGCCGTTGCGGGCACCGGCACCGTAATCCTGGACACGCGCAAGACTGCGCCGGGTTTGCGCGTCCTCGATAAATACGCCGTGAGTTGCGGCGGGGGCATCAACCATCGTCTCGACCTCAGCGACGGTGTGCTCATCAAGAACAATCACATTGCGCTCGCGGGCGGGGCTGTCGCTGCCCTCGACCGGGCGCTGCACAATCGGCGTGGCTCGCAGAAGGTCGAAATTGAGGTGCGCTCGCAGCACGAACTCGAGGCTGTGCTGGAGCACGGCGCCGAAGCGGTCTTGCTCGACAACATGTCTCCTGAGCAGGTTCGCGAGGCGGTGGAACGCGTTCGCCAACTCGATCGGCATGTGCCACTCGAGGCTTCGGGTGGGATTACCCTGGAAAATGTGCGCGAGTACGCCGAAACCGGAGTGAACTTCATTTCGGTGGGGGCGCTGACCCACTCCGTTCAAGCTGTTGATCTGAGCATGCGCATCGCCCCGGCGTAGCCAGCCTTCAGCTTTCAGCCGTCAGCTATCGGTCTACAACTCTGTCATCCTGAGCAGGCGCGCGGCGACCGAGTCGAAGGATCCCTTATATTCCTCTACTGATCTTTACCGCGCCGAAGGCTTGCGGTCAGGATTGGTTTTAGCGGGCTGTACCGCCAATGATGTTCTAGGGCGGCGGTGGTCCATTCCGAACGAAGTTACAGGCGCTTTTCGCTATGAAATCAGCCTTGTCTTGGCCCGTTAGTCGGCCGTGCGCTTGAAAGTCGTCGCGATCTGATACCGTAAATCTCTTTTCCTCAGCGCCAAGTCCCAGGCTAAGTTCAAGGAACAGCCACGATGTGCGTCTTGAGTTTAAGACCTGTTGGTTGTGCGAGGCATTAAGCGTCACGAGCGTAACTTCGTCGCACAGTGGTTCGGCTCTGAATGCTTGCACAAACTTCGCTTCAAAATTCTTGATGTCTTCGCTTGGGTCAACGGTACAGGCGGGAACTCCGTCTGTGGCCCTAGACTTACAATCACCAATCGCCTGATTGATGCTCCACTGTTCATTCAGCACAAGGACGCCGTCTTTTCGCGGCGCACATGCGCACAGAGTGCCGAACAACCATAACAGGGCACAGGTCAGCGTTCTGAGTCGCATGTTGTGCATTGTAAAGCCAGCATTCGGCAAGATTGCTAGCGGTAAATCCCCATCTCGCAAGAGATCCTACCCAATATCTCCCCGTTCACGCATAATCGTCCTATCGCCCGAACCGCGCAAACTCGCACTGACACCCCGCCCGACGGTTCCACCGACGCGCGCCTGGGTCGCATTGTGCGCCTGCTGAGCGACAACGCCACCGTGGTCATCAGCGGCACGCGCATTGCCGAGGAGTTGGGCACTACCCGCTCCGAGGTGTGGCGCGCGGTAAAGCATCTGCGCGAGTTGGGTCTCCAGATCACCGGTCATCCGGCGACAGGGTATCAAATGGAAACTGTTCCCGATCTTCTACTTCCTGACATCCTGCGCCCCTTGTTGAAGGGGACCATCTTCGGTTCACACATTCGTCATTACTTCAGCACTGGCTCAACCAATGTGACCGCAATGAAGGCGGGAAGCGATGGTGAGCCGGAAGGCGCCATCTTTCTCGCCGAGGAGCAGACTGGCGGACGTGGACGCGCCGGCCACACCTGGGAGTCGGCGCAGTCGGTTGGTATCTACTGCTCGGTGGTGCTGCGGCCAGTCTTGTCGCCAGCTGATGCCTTGGTGCTCTCGCTGATCGCCGGCGTTGCGGTGGCGGAAGCGGTGGAGCAAGTTACTGGCTTAAATGCCGATCTGCGCTGGCCCAACGATGCCCTGTTCGGTGACCGAAAGTTTTGCGGCATCCTGACCGAGATGAATTCCGAGCCGACACGAGTGCATTACGTGGTGGTTGGCATCGGGATCAACGTAAACCACACGTCATTCTCTGGCGAGCTCGAGCCCATCGCCACGTCGCTGCGTATGGAGAGTGGACGCGCCTGGTCACGCGTCGAGCTGACCGCTGCTCTGCTAAAATCCCTCGACGGCGAGTATCGCAAGCTCACACAAGGCGGCCCGGCTGCGCGCTCTTCCATCCTGCGAAAATTCGAAGAGCGTTCTTCGTATGCCCGCGCTCGCCACGTGCGTGTTGACGCGCCGGGCGGATATGAAGGGATCACCGAAGGGCTTGACGAGCGCGGATTTCTTCTGGTGCGCACCCAATCCGGTCTGCGCACCGTGCTTTCGGGAGACGTTCGCGCGCTGGGCGGGAAATAAACCATGCTGCTGGTCATTGACGTAGGCAACACCAATACCGTGCTGGGCGTTTTTGAGGCCAAATCGGCCAAACCAGGAGCTGGTCGCCTCCTTGCCCACTGGCGAGTTTCCACCATCAAGACGCAGATGGTGGACGAGTATGGCGTCCTGTTCCGCAACTTGTTCGCGATGCATGGGCTGGAGGTTGGCTCGGTGCAAGGCATTGTAATTTCGTCGGTGGTGCCGCCGCTCGACTCCACCCTGCGGGAGATGTGCGAACGCTACTTCCACTTGCGGCCACTGTTCATCGAACCTGGCGTCAAGACTGGCATGCCGGTGCTCTACGACAATCCCGCGGAGGTGGGCGCTGATCGCATCGTCAACAGCGTTGCCGCCTTCGAAAAACATGGTGGCCCGTGCATTGTGGTGGACTTCGGAACCGCGACGACCTTCGACGTAGTCTCGCGGAAGGGTGAGTATCTGGGTGGCGTCATCACGCCCGGAATTGGAATTTCAGCCGACGCACTTTTTGAACGTACTGCGCGTTTGCCGCGGGTCGATATCCGCAAGCCGCCTCGGGTACTCGCGACCAATACCGTGAACAGCCTCCAGTCAGGTCTTTACTACGGCTACCTTGGGCTAATCGACGGAATTCTGGAGCGGCTCATTGCCGAGTTGGGCGAGGACGTCAACATTGTTGCCACTGGCGGCTTGGCTACGCTCATGGGGGGCGGATCCAAATACATTCGCGAGATTGATAACCTGCTCACGCTCGAAGGGCTACGTATTATTTATGAACGCAACCAGGTACAGCGCCGGCGGAATGAACCAGCCGCCGCAAACCGCGACACCCCAGAAGGCAACCGTCGGCCCGAAACGATTGACACTGTGCCTAAGCCCGATTGAGGCCATCGTGAATGGCGGTCGCGCCGCCTCAAGTGCGACTTTGCCATCTGGCCGTCTGGAATCTTGAAATAACTCCGCGCGACAATCTCTCGGCCCGTCGGCTACACTTAATACTTACGCAAATGGTTGAGCTATCAATCTCAGGCGGCAATCTCGAATTGCACGTTCGCGGGGCCGATAAGCTGTGGGCGCTGAAAAGTTCTCTCGAAATACCCCTGCGACACATTGCGGGGATTCGCGCCGATCCGTCGGTGGCTCACGGGTGGTGGCACGGCATCAGACTGCCTGGAACGAACATCCCCGGAGTGCTGACCGCCGGGACCTTTTATCAGCACGGTAAGCAGGTCTTCTGGGATGTGCACAATCCTGATAACACGGTCGTCATTGAGTTGCGAGATGAACGCTACGATGAACTCATCATGGAAGTCGCTGATCCGCAGATAACGGTCGAACAGGTCAAGGCTGCGCTGCCGGCGAGCAACGAAACGAAATCATAAGAATACAAATATATGGCATGGTTCAAGCGAGAGCACGGAGAGCTCGACACCTCGGGCGAGAAGCGGGTCAAGACCGAGGGCCTGTGGGTTAAATGTGACCAGTGCCGGCAGATTATCTGGAAGAAGGATCTCGACCAGAATTTCAATGTGTGTCCGAAATGCGACCGTCATTTTCGCATTGATGCGCGTACCCGGCTCGCCTACCTGCTCGACGATGGCAAGTACCAGACGGAAGACGGCAACATTGTCTCCACCGATCCGCTGAAATTTACCGACCTGAAGCCCTACGCCGACCGCCTGAAACGCTCGCAACGCGATACCGGGCTCAACGATGCGGTCATTAATGCGCGCGGCGCGCTCAACGGCAAGCCGGTCATCGTGAGTGCGATGGAGTATTCGTTCATTGGTGGCTCCATGGGCGCGGTCGTGGGCGAGATGATTACTCGCGCCATCGAAAAAGCCACTTCGGAGAAGATACCGCTGATCGTGGTTTCTGCGTCCGGCGGCGCGCGCATGATGGAAGGGGTGGTGAGCCTGATGCAGTTGGCCAAAATCTCGGCCGCTCTGGCCCGAATGGACGACGCCAAGGTGCCCTACATTTCCGTGATGACCGACCCCACCACCGGCGGCGTGACGGCTTCGTTTGCCATGCTGGGCGACCTCAATATCGCCGAACCCGGCGCGCTCATCGGTTTTGCCGGCCCACGCGTCATTGAGCAGACCATCCGCCAGAAGTTGCCCGAGGGTTTCCAGCGCAGCGAGTTCCTCTTGGAGCACGGAATGCTCGACGCCGTGGTGCATCGTCGCGACCTGAAGCAATACATCGGTCGCGCACTGGAATTCATGGCGATGCCCGCGCCCTAGTTGCTCAGTTTGCGCTCACTGGGATGGAGAGTCCCCGGAGGCGAAATCCCGAGACCCCGGACTGCAACAATTTATACAGAAG
>CAVRID010000034.1:0-18950 GCA_963721155.1 uncultured Acidobacteriaceae bacterium
CCCGCAAAAATCAGCCGCATAGCGTTTTATTAGGTTGGGGATCGAGTTCGTACCTTCGGATCAGCAAGCAGAGCTTGTCGCGGAGTCGCGGCTGGCCGTTGGGAGAGCCATTACGGTTAGGCTGTGCCGTACGATCTATCTTTTCACTGGCGGATTCTAATCCTGAGAAAGGTGATGCGAGTTCCTCAACCGAGCAAACAGCGATGCCGTAGGCTTTACGCAGGGCGCGGTTTACCACACGGGTTTCCGCAACGCGCATCTCGGCCCCGCGTACGATCGCTGTCACATTGGTGCGAGTGGCGTCGCCGTAACCGGTAAACGTTTTGGAACTCTGGTCTTTATAAACTGTTGCCTTAAAAACCCACCGGTCGCTCAAAGGATCCGACAGGTTCTCCTGCACTGCTGTAGTAATGCCGAGGCAATGCCGGTTTTCTGCGATTCTGAGGAGGCCCGAATGCGTAACGTAACAACGTCCGTCCAACAGCTGAATGTGTCCGTCAGCGACGGACAGGGCAAACTTCCTGGTGAGCTCTCGCAAGTTGCCGCGAGCGGTATCCGGAATGTCCCCCCACAAAGCCCTAGCGAGCCTAAGGTTGCTCCGGAACTTCTTCACACAACGCTTCATGTATTCTCCGTGTCATCCCTCGGATGATAAAGGATGACATGTGTTTGGACGATTGTCAAGATCTGCTGGACACGGGCCGCCGAGAAACAATGGTAGAATTTCGCGAACATGAAGAAGGACACGCGATTAACCTTAGGGTACGGTCTGACCTCAAGGAGCGTATGGAAGCTATTGCTGCCTCGGAAGGTCGCAGCGTTGCGCAAATCTGTGAGGCATTTCTTAGGGCTGGATCAGAGGTATATAAGAAGCAGGGTGCGAAGTTCCTACAACGATTTCTCGCGAAGACGAACTGACACAACTGAGTATTATCTTCTATGGACTGATCGTCGGGCTCTCTACTGAACCAATGGAATCAATAAAGAACCGTCACCCTCGTTTTTGCGAGGTGAACCGATTGTAGATAGGAGGTGGGTGATCCGATTCTGGAGAAGCTGTTGGCAACGGTGACCTAGAGGAGTAGCATTTAGAAGCGTTGTAACGAAGGTTCGGCCGAATGAAGGATACGGTACGTGGCGTGTCAGAATAACGACCTACGACTGCTCGGTTAAACCCGACTCGGAAGACTAAGATGGTAGCTAGAACACTGAGAATTCTTAGGACTTCAATCCCCGTGCACAGAACGTGTCCATATTGTGGAGAAAACCATCTTCATCGCTCAGGACAGCGAAGTCGGTGGGATTCCATGCTTCAGGCAACTCTTAGCTTGAGACCCTACCGTTGCGAGAATTGCGACTGCAGGCATTACGGGTTTGCATCTTCGCGGAAGTCTTTCGATCCTCCGACGCGTTGAGCACCGAAGGGATATCGGCTGCCTAAAGCCGATCTTTAATAGGTTTGGGCCGCACCATCCGCTGTTCCAATTTCCGATCGCGGTAGCCGGCACCGTCCTCGTTGCGGGATTGCGTTAGCGATTCCTGGAGGCGCCTTTCCTACGGCTGAAGGGAGACTGCGGTTGCGTCTGTGCCTGTCCAACAATCGTGATGCGTGTTTCCGTTCTCCAATCGACGGAGGGACCAGAACAGCAGGGCAAATCGGTACCAACCGACTCAAGCCAGCAAGAGAAATAAAATAGAAAGAAACGGTTCTGTGGGGTCCAGATCAAGACGCCGGAAATGTCTCGATCTAGGCGGTGCGGAAACCGATACTCCTGTGGATCCTTTCATGGCAGGAAAAACATAGAGTGATCAGGTTTTCTATGTCATCGTCTCCGAGCGCACTGCGAAAACGCAGATGATGAACTTGCAGTTGGCTTCCACGACCGCAATTTTGGCATCTCCAGCTATCGCGTTCTAAGACTCGGCGACAAAGCTGTGCGTAGGCTTCGGAATCCAGTTTGACCCTCGGACGTTTTGGAAAATGGGTTCATGCCGATTCTTTCAGGCTTTCGATCAGCTCAATTTTCTGGGGTCCGGGAAGGAAATCGATGAGCCGACGAACCGAAACTGAAAAAGCACCTGAATCCCCCTCACCCAGATTGGCGCCTGCCAGAAAGTCTGCGCATATCATCTCCAGGCAATACCCGCGGGCCTTTTGAGAGCCGAGCATCAGTGAAGCCGTTTCGAGCGCCCTCTCAATGACTTGTATCTGGCTCTTATAGACTTTGAAATAAAACATCTCCCAGGGCTCAACGTCTTGGCCAGTCAGATGCCGTTCTACCTCACGCTTGAACTCTTCTTTCGGCAATTCCTGCGCCTTGTGCAACCAGGTTGCACAGTCGAATCTCTGACCGTCCCGGCGAGCGACCTTGGCTAACTCGGCAGCCTTCGTCCAGCCGACCTGCTTCAGGTCGCGATGAGTCTGTCGGGGGAGCTGCTCATGAATTGCCATCAGGTAGTACGCCTTCCGCCGAGACTCCGGAAATTTCTTTTCGAGAAACTCGTCAAAGGACTTCAAGTTGTCCACTCGCCAATATTGTCCGGACCGAACCTCGCAGAGGTAACGGCCCAACTCCACAAATCGAGTGTCCCGCTCCTGCTCGGTCGTTCGTTCCCAGGACAAAATCTCATCGATCCGTCCGAGGACGAATAGAGCCCGGCGGCGATTCAGCTTCGGTGCCATGAGCGGAGCCCCGCTATTCCTCAAATTGGTCAAGCCAATCAAGGTCGCTCGCTCCAGGGCGGCGAATGAGTTTCGAATCCCTCAGTTGCGGATCGCCGAGGCAAAGTCCCAAATGAGGGCAGCTCACACATCCGTTCTGCGGGAAACGGATTCCGCTATGTGGAAGGAACTGGCCGGATTCAATCTGGCCGACCGTAGTCTCAATGAGCTGCCCGAACTCCCGACGTTGCTCTTCATCGATAGACGTTTTCAGGTATTGAACTTCAGGTGCGCTTTTGCGGACAAAGACAACGAGGGCAACGTCGGAGATTCCGGCCATCCAGGAATAACAAATCAGCTGGGGGTCGAGCGCCAAAAGGCCCTGTGGCTGTTCAGCATATCGGGATGTTGTCGTCTTCCAATCGATGATGCATTTCGTGCCGTCAACCTCACCGATCGCATCGATGTAGGAGACGAAATCGCTACCATCCGGAAGTGATCGCGTCAATTTCACTTGAAGGTTCTGGTCTGGACGTCGTATCCGAACTCGATCATCCTGAGCAAAACGTTCGAGCAGGTGAATGCCCTGGTGATAGAGCCGATCCCAGGAATCATTCTTCGTATATGTAAGTAAGGTGTCCTGGTACTTGCGCCATTCCTGGAAGAACGTGGCAGTTGGATCTTCGCGGGCGAAGTAAGCGGACAATGCATTCTCGAAGGAGCGGCCAAAAATCATCGAGGCCCTGTCATCTTTTTCGCGCCAACCGTCGAGATATCGGTATCGATACTGCCGAGAACAGCGAAGGTATTGGCTAATCTGCGTGAAGCTGTAGGTCATTTTCGCCTCCCGCAATCACACCTTCGCGAGCATCTTTCGAGATGAATTCCCATTCGGTGGATGGTGCAAACGCTTCGAGATTGAGGAAAGTACGCCCCGCTAATCTCTTGCGGGTGGTTCGAAGAATGCCCGTGAGTCCGAGCAAGGCCTTCTCATCGACCTCGTCTCTGCCAAGAAGGTCTGGATCATAGCCGAAATCCCGGAGGAACCAGTTGAGCTTCCAGAGCGATTTGTGAGTGCAGTACAGTCGCCCCGAGACCTTGCGGGCAGTGAACTCCTTCGGTTCGAGGATCGCGAAACTGAGGAAGAAGAAGGGTTTTTGCGGATGCCAACGATAGTAGGCTCGGTCCACTCGTACGAGGAAGACACCTTCAAGGACATCGCCCGCCCGAACTGGCTCTGCATGTAGACCTGGAAACTGACGCTTCATGGACGCACCTCCTCAGGCTGGCCGTAGCTGTTCAACTTACAAATCAGTGCGGCGCGATCATTCGCTGCTTCCTTCGCCACAGTCGACACGAAGGATTCGACCAGATCTCGGCTAGCATCGCGGAGGGTTTCTGTCCCGCAGAAATCAGCTGCGTAGCGTTTGACAAGATTCGGATCGAGTTCGTACCTTCGGATCAGCAAGCAGAGTTTGTCGCGGAGTCGGGGTTGGCCGTTGGATGAGCCATTACTTTTGGCTGGACCGGCCTCTTTCTTAGGCTCGAACGACCAAGGATTTGAACCGAGCTCCTCGACAGAGCAGAGACCGATTCCATAAGCTTTGCGCAAGGCACGGTTGACGGCTCGTGTTTCAGCCACGCGCATCTCGGCCCCGCGGACCATCGGGGAAACGTTTGAGGGATTGGCGTCGCCATAGCCGACGAAGCCACGCGACCGTGGAGATTTGTATACTGTAGCCCTGAAGATCCAACGGTTCGCTGACGGATCAGATAGAGGGCTGACGAGAGCGGATCTAATACCACAGCAGTTCTTGGATCGGGCTATTCGGAGCAGCCCGGCGTGCGTTACATACCACCGGCCTTCTAGAAGCTGTAGATCTCCGCGCGAGACCAATAGACCATACTCTTCTGTTAGAGCCCTGAGGGTTCGGATTGCACTCCGGGACAGCCCACCCCAAGTAGCTCTGGCCAGCTTGCTGTTTGAAAGGAACATGTTTCGATGCGCTTTCACGTTGCCTCCATGGAACCCAATGTCACCCATATTATGACAGTGGGTGCCATATTGTAAAGGTCTGCGAACGTTCGAACCAACGTGAGAGGATGGTAGAATCCGCGAACACATGCGAAAAGACACTAGACTCTCGTTTCGAGTTCGATCAGACCTTAAAAAGAAGCTCGAAGCCATCGCATCGACCGAAGGTCGAAGCGTTGCGCAGGTGTGCGAAGCATTCTTAATCGCGGGAGCTAACAGTTATAAGAACGAGGGAGCAGCCTTCCTCCAGCGCCTCATTACGAGATCGCGACGAGGGAACAAGGGATCGGGGGCGTCATAATATTCATCGCGCGAAGGGGAAAGAGAAGTAAGAATTGCGCGGATTCGACATGACCCAAGAGGAGTTTGCAACGCATTGGAGTAAGTCAGAATTATCTCTCCACCATGGAGCACGGAAAGGTGGAGGTCGGGGCAGCAATTCTGCTTAGGATAGGTCGGGAATTTAGAAAATCGCTCGAGTGGTTGCTCACCGGGGAACAGTGAGAGCTTGCCAAACAACTTCTCTATGTCGCATAAGGGGGAAGAACAGAGCTGCCAAACTCACTCCAGAACAGCGGAGCGCGAGCGCTCGCAATGCGGCTCTCGCGAGGTGGGCCAAAACGAAAAAGCTCTCGGAAAAGAAAAAACTCGCCAGTCAGAACCGAAGGGTTAAGCCAGTGTGAGGGAAGACAAAGCAACCATGAAGACTGCAACAAGACCCCGGAACAGACCTAAAAAAGAGAAAGGTAGGGAAAAATTCTGGCGTTTCGTGCGCACGGGGATAATCATCTCCGAATATGATGAAGCTCGTAAGAGCGGCCAGAAACAGAGTGTTGCCGTAACCCGAGCCGTTGAGTACTTGCCGCGATGATGCCCGCTGGAGGAAGCAAAGATTCGGCCGAAGGTCGCTGGTAATGTCCCCTGAGGAGTCATTCGAAAGACGGATCGTCGAGAATTCAAGGTCGTTGAGGAATAGAGTTCTTTGCTAGCCCACATTTTGCCAGGCAATAGGCTGGCTCAGCGGTCGAAACGGTTGCGCTAATGTTGCGCAGCTCGCTTCCGCCGTCGTTGCCGTACAAGCTTCATTTCTGCCGCGTCCAATACGGCGCGCAATCGTAATGCTTGTGCAGACGTAGTTCGTATTTGCGGCTGACTTCCTCGTCCGGGTTCCAGTCAGGACTTTTTCGAATCGCCTCGCACGTCAGGTTCACGTAAATTTCCCTGTCAGCCCAGCTCACCCGCTTGATCCATTGAGGGCTTAGCAACACCTTCTTAGCCGGCCACCAGTTCTTCGTATCGACGATGACGTATCGAATTTCCCAGGTCTCATCGTCGAACAAAAAATCTTCAACGTGTCCAATCTCGCCGTCAGTCGCTTTTATCTGGTACCCAATCACTTCCCTTGTGCTGCGCAGATGCGCGTCAGACGATGCGCCTTTCGTTGCAGGCTTCGATTTGCTTCGCCGAGCATTCGCAAGATCCTTCGGATTTGAAGATGAGCCCCATACACCCGTTCCCTCCCAGTAATAAGGCCACCCGTAATGTTTGTGATGCTCGGTTTCGTGCTGCCGGGAGACGGGTCTATGAAGATCGACGCTGGGACTATTCTTCACTTGCTCCCACGTGAGATTCACGTGGATGTGTAGCGGACTCCAAGCCGGATGCTGCAGCGCGACTGGAGAGATCAGGACTCTTCGCCCCGACAGAATGGTACCCGTAGCGACTATAATATAGCGGATAGTCCACTGTCGGTCGTCAAAATAGAAATCGTGTACCGTCCCGATATCTGTACCGCATGCTGCAATCGTGTATTCGTTTAGGTCCTTTGTCCTTCGTAGGCGCATCTTTGTGTTTCGCTAGCGGAATGAAAAATGAATTTCATCGCGGTTCGCGTGTTGCAGTCAATCCAATCCGCCATCGCGACAAATTTTGTCTCTTCAGCGATTTTACTCTCACAATCACTCGCCATCCGAGAAAACTTTGTCTCAGTCGGTACGAATCCGGCTTACTCATGAATTCTTGCTCGTTTCTGCCAGCCAATCGTTCAAAATATCAGAATGAAGGTGCAGGCCTAGTATGCAGAGCGGAGACAAGCCTCGGCTTCTTCTCGACTCGGCTCTACTCGGCATTATCGGCGGCTTAAGTGCGCAGCTCTTTATGTGGATGCTGCGCCTCTCGCAACATTTCTTCCTCACCTGGATTGCCGGTTATCGTCCTCCGGGGCTTCCCGAGGAAGGGGGAGTTCTCCAAGAACTTATCGGTCCCCACGGATTGTGGCTCGTGCCGGTCGCCACGACACTAGGAGGCCTAATATCAGGTGCCCTCGTTTACGGACTAGCTCCCGAAACGGAAGGCCACGGTACAGACACCGTTGTAAAAGCGGTTCATTGGACCGGATCTGTCCTGAGAGCTCGTGTGGCTCCGGTGAAGATGGTGGCTTCGGCCATCACCATTGGGTCGGGTGGATCGGCTGGCCGTGAAGGTCCCACGGCCCTCATAGCAGCTGGTTTCGGCTCGATCTACGCGTCCTTGCTGCATCGTCCCGAGAGAGAGCGACGCTTGCTGGTCCTGATGGGAATGGCGGCCGGGCTGTCGGCCATTTTCCGTTCGCCGATCGGCACGGCCATTTTTGCAGTCGAAGTTTTGTACGGCGGGATGGATTTCGAGTCGGACGCTCTTATCTACTGCATGCTTGCCGCCATCGTGGCCTATGCTGTGAACGGCCGGTTTGTCGGATGGCAGTCCTTGTTCCGAGTCCCATCCCACTTGGCGGCGACGGGATTGGCTGACTACGGGTGGTACGTTGCGTTAGGGGCCGCGAGCGGTATCGTCGCCACAATTCTTCCGGAGGTCTTTTACCGGATCAGAGATGCGTTCGCGGCACTGCGGATTCCCGCATGGACCAAGCCTGCTGTCGGCGGTCTGGCGTTGGGGTTAATGGCTTTGCGATTGCCCCAAGTCCTCGGCGGCGGCTATGGCTGGATTCAGGAAGCGATCGACGGTCAGCTGGCGCTGCGTTTGCTTCTCATCCTTCTGGTGGCAAAAATCGTGGCATTGTCGCTCACCGTTTCCTCGGGAGGATCGGGCGGGGTTTTTGCTCCGAGCCTTTTCGTTGGCGCGATGTTGGGCGGAAGCCTTGCAGGAATATTTCACCATCCGCCGGCGGGCTTGGTGATTGTCGGGATGGCTGCAGTTTTTGGCGGCGCTGCGCGCGTCCCAATTGCCACGCTCCTGATGGTTGCAGAGATGACTGGCGGCTACCAGCTTCTTGTTCCCGCCGGACTGGCTGTGATGCTGAGTTTTCTGATTCAAACCAATCTGTCGTCGTTTTTCAAGTACAGCAGCTTGTACGAAGCCCAGGTCGCCGGACGGGCCGACTCGCCCGCGCACCGAGCCGAAAATGTACGGATCGCACTGCGACTACTGGACCAGGGCCAGGTCTCGTTGCCACCGCAAATGAATCACCTTCATCTGGCAACTCTCTTGCAGTCTGGAGTGGCGTTGGATCTCCCAGATGGTTCGCAGCTGATGACTGGCGCGCTGCGACCAGAGAGTCCCTGGGTGGGAAAGCAGATTCGATCGCGGGCGCTCAGCGGGCCTGTCGCCGACGCAAAGATCGTCGCCGTTTTACGTGGCAGGTCGGTCATAGTCGCGCGGCCTGAATCAGTATTGCAGCCAGGCGACCGCCTCCTGCTCATCGCTCCGCCGCTGGCTCAGGAGGGTTTGCAAAAGCACCTCGCGTTAGCCATGTTACTCAATCCGCAGACGACTGGGACGGCCGCCTCTTAGCCGCAAAAGCACGGTAATCCTTTTTTCCGGTGCTCTCGTGAAATTGCCGACCTTGCAAGGAACGGCATCGAATGCATCGGCTCGTCACGGAAGGAAGCGTGCAGACGAGAAAAGCGTTTCAGTCCCTTCCGGTTACTTGACCAGAACCTGCAAGATACGCAGATAATGGACGAGGTCGTCCCGAGATAGCATTCCGACTACGCGGTCCCCCCCGCCGCCGTTCAGAACCGGAAGTTGATTGACGCCATCGCGTCCCATCTTTTGAAGCGCAGTCCACAATTCGGCGGTCGGTCCAATCGAAATGGCCGTTTCCAGGGGGATCATCACCTGTGAGGCCGCGATTTTCGGCCACGAGGAACGAGACACTTCCTTAATCGTAGAGAGAGTCACCAAACCGGCGGACGCTCGACCATCGTCGCTCACAATGAAAGAGCGATGTCCTTGCGCTAAGACCTCTTTGTCAACGAGCTCCTGCAATGTCATGTCGCCAGGTATACGCGGAATGGCTCGGCTCATCACTTCGGATACTTTGTGACCGCCCACAAGGTCCTTGACCACGCGCAGTTGATCCTGGCTGGCTGCAGCGCTTTCCAAGAACCAACCGATGACCGCAATCCACACACCATCGAACATGTTCCCCACAAGCACCTGCCAAACTCCCATAAAGATTAGGAAGAAGCCGAAGAATCGTCCAGCGACCGTCGCGATGGCACTCGCGCGTCGGAAATTTCTTGTCATTGCCCACAAGGTTGCCCGTAAAACACGACCTCCGTCCAAGGGCAAACCGGGAACAAGGTTGAAAATACCCAACACGAAATTGAGAATCGCCAGATACTTGGCCAATGCGAGCAGCGGTCCGGCATTCACCAGGAAGGGCCGCATCTCCCAGAAGGTGAGTGCCAATAGAAAACTGACAATAGGACCAGCCGCGGCGATCCAAAATTCAGCGCGCGGACTCGGTGGTTCCGCAGCAATCTCGGATACTCCGCCGAATATGAACAGTGTGATTTTGGGCACGGGTATTCCGTACCGCTTGGCTAGCACGGAATGCGCCAATTCGTGAAGCAACACACTCGCGAACAGCATCACCGCGGTAAACGCTCCCATGAACCAATATTCGGCAATGCTCGCGTGTTTGAATTCGGCCGGGTAGTAGTTGACTGCCAGGACCCAGGTGAGCAAACCGAACACAAGAAACCAGGAATAATCGAGATCGACGGTGATTCCGAATATTCGTCCGACGGGAATCGCGTGGCGGAACATATCGTCACTTTGCATCGTCTGTTTCAGCCGGTCGCAAGTTCTGCACCCCGAGTTGCGTTAGAAGGGCAGCGGCCCACCGCCTCGCTGGAAATATGCAACCGGCGGATGGGGTGGCGGCGGGCCGCTGAGCCTACCTCGCCAGCATCAGGTCATTTTCGGTTCCACCCTCACGGCCCTCGCATGAGCGGCCTTGGGAAGGTCGATCCTCAGAATGCCGTCCTTCAGGTTTGCGCTTACCCGCGTGGTATCCACTTCCGCTGGCAAATCGATTACCCGTAGAATCTGGTCGGCACACGATTCGGTGTAGATTCTTTTGCCGTGCTTCTCCTGATTGGTCTCGCGTCTCCCCGCGATACTCAAACGCATGGGCTCGACCTTGATCTCAAGATCCTTTGCATTGAAACCGGGCACTTCTGCCAGTACAGTAAGATCGCTGTCCGATTCCGTCATCTCCAGATGGACGGGGTGTAACAACTCGGCCTCGGCGTGAAGCCAGTCGTCCAACTCATGTCCCGACCACCGGCCATTGGAGTCAAAGAGTTCGAAAGCCCGTCGAGAGACCGAGTTGTAGATCTTGTCGAATTGCTCTAGCAGATTGGCGGAGCCTGGGCGGACAGGCACCGAACCTTTAATTGGTTGCATCGCTGTCGCTGATTGTGCTGTCATCTAAATTCTCTCCTTAATTATTTATTGTGTGGTCCATAGAGGCACCCGGGGTAAGTCCATCCCGACCGCAGACCCATTCACCCACGTATACGTGAGACGGCCCGCTGAGAAATGCCTCTGACCAATCGCCAGGTTAAATCATCAGCTTCGACTTCCTCAATTCGTCACAGTGCATAGCAGCTTGTATAACCTTGGTGGTATCAGGTTCGCTCGCGGCATCCTACAATTGGGAGTCGCGCATGCTAGAGAATTGCATTTCGAATGCCGACGCATTACTGTGATGTTTTAACCGCTCGTGAGCGCATAAGGTTCTATGTCCCCTGAGGAGTCGCTGGGAAGACGTATCGTGGGATCTTTTGTTTTTGGATTGTTCGTTGCGGTGAGCAATTTCGGTCTCGATCGTTTGTTCGCACGCATGGGGGCCGCTCGTGACACGAACGTCTTAAACGATTTGCTCATCGGCGCGGCGGCAGCCTTGCTGGGGTATATCTGGATGTCTCGCCAGGAAGTAAAGCACACCTTGGAGCTGTCCAGGGAAAAGCTCATGCAGGAAGCGATACAAGGGGAACGCAAGCGAATGGCATTTGAACTTCACGACACCGTGTGCCAGGCGCACTCGGCGGCCATCATGCATTTGGAGTTGGCGGGTGACACTTTGGGTGAAAATCTCACAGCAAGTGAACACTTGAATCGAGCGCTCAGCTTGGTCCGCGGGAGCACGACGGAAATACGCTGCGCGTTGTGGGATTTGTACCCGGAGGAGTTGCAGAAGGTGGGCCTTAAGAATGCTATCGAACATTTAGTCAAGGATCTGACGGCTGATAGCAGGATGGATGTTCAGTTTTCTCTCACGGGAAAGATTCACGAGCTTCCGCCGGAAGTGGAGAAGGGCTTGCTCAGAATCAGTCAGGAGGCCCTGTCGAACGTCGTAAAACATGCGCAGGCGCGCGAGGTCCGGATTGAATTGGTTCTCGATTCCGGCCGGGCGCGCCTGTCTGTGAAGGACGATGGCCAAGGATTCGAGCCCGGGCTAAGCAGCGGGAGCCTCGGCTTGACCTCGATGCAGAATCGGACCAAGAACCTTGGAGGGGTGTGGACGATTCAGAGCGAGCCGGGCCGCGGCACGGAAGTTAACGCTTCGATCCCAATTCCCCGCTCGATGGCCTGAAGGCGAAAGGATGAAGACGATTCGTACCATTCATGTCGTCATTGCGGACGATCATTCGATCGTACGTGAGGGTTTGGCGGCGGTGATCAACCGCGAACGAGACATGGAAGTTGTCGCGGAAGCCCGGAATTGGCCGGAAGCGGTGGAGCAGGTCCTTCAAAATCGGCCAGATATCGCCGTTTTGGATCTTCACATGCGCGGAATGGAGCCGGCCGATGCAATAACCATCCTTCGCGAGAAGTTACCGGCCGCGCACATCATTATCTATTCGGCATTCAGCACCGACGAAGAAGTGTACCAAGTGTTCTCCGCGGGTGCGCAGGGGTATATCGTCAAGGGTGAGTCTGGACGAGAGGACTTGCTCGTGTGCATCCGTGCTGTCTCCCGTGGAGAAATGTGGATCCATCCCTTCGCAGCGGCAAGACTCGCAGCGCGCATGTCGGCGCCAAATCTGACTGCTCGGGAAAAAGAAGTCCTGCGCCTGATGGTGGTGGGCAAGTCCAATAAGGAAATCGGAACGTCTCTGGACGTGACTGAAGGAACCGTAAAGGTCCACGTCAACCGCATTCTTGCCAAACTGGGGGTGGCTGGCCGCGTGGAAGCAATCCTGGTGGCAGCGCGACGTGGCTTCGTCCATCTAGCGGGAGACCTCCGGGATCCTGCAAACAGTCCCGGTGCCCAAGTGCGTCTCACCGGCCTGCGCTCTGCCGCTCAAGATACATCTAAGGCAATAGGACCTACTAAGCCCACAGGTCAATTGCGCACCAAGAAATAAATTACAAATATTCCCTTCGTAGGGAGATCAATAAATCCATGCGATTCGCACTCGTCGCACGAATCGAGGGAGAGGTTTATGAGATCGATCGCAAAAATCTTTGTCTTATTGCTGTTATTCGCTCACTCTGGATTCGCAAAGACTACCGCCCGCCAGAACAGCGTTTCTAGTGACGTGAGACAACCCGACGCCTGCAACTCATCCTCGCTCACTACCACGCAAAAGGCCAAGATTGCAAACCTTAAGCGGGAACAGAATCTTTGGGAATGCTTGACTGGATCCGTATTCTGCAACCCCGCTCCGCTGGATCCGTCGCAGCTTCAGCAGGTTTCCAGCTCAAACCGGAAACGAAACCTGCTCAACTGCTTGCAAGGTGAAGCGACCTGTGATCGTTCATCGCTGTCCGCGGCCCAGGCAGTGCGGGTTGCCAAGATCGTGCATGAACGGAATCTCCTTGCTTGCGAGAGCGGAGACGACCCCTGTGATCAGTCGATGCTGACATTACCAGAAGCCGAAACGGTCTCTGACCTCGAGCATCAGCGAAACCTGCTGCAATGCGAGACGGGTGATGAGTCCTGCGATCTGTTGTCGTTGACCAGTTCCGAATTCAAGCAAGTCAACGATGCGAAACACAAGCGCAACCTGCTCGCCTGCATTACTGGTGCGGAGGAATGCGATCCCTATCTCTTAAACAGCGACGAAACCAAGCAGGTTGCCGATGCCGAGCAACCACGGAACCTTCTTTCTAGCGAAACGGAATACTGTGACCCTTCCGCATTTTTTAGTTCCAATGCTGTGAACAATACAAACGTAGTTGATGTTCCACTAGTTCTACAGGGTCATTCGGCGTCCCGTGATAGCTCCGGGAAACCGAAATGAAGACCATTTCTTGATCCGACAGTGAATGCGGACGTAAGAGCACCGGCCTTCCTCTCCGGGAAGGCCGGTACTGCTCTCTGGTTTGCGTGCAACTTCTCTTGCGATTAGCTGGCTGCTTTGTTGTTTCGGCCGGTCTCGCTGGTTTTCTGAGCCGAGACACTGTGGAACATTTCACGGGCGAGTTTCAAATGAGTTTCAAGTGTGGGTAACGTCTCGGATGCAAAGTTTTTGATGGAGGCATCCTTGCCGTCGTTTGCTTCATGCTGGAATTCGGCTATGTCGCCTTGGTGATTGCGCACCATGTAGTGCGCGTACGCACGGTCGAAGGCTTCGCCGGACAGTTTTGAAAGGCGATCGTAAACGGCCTGATCTTTGGCATCAAGTGACGTCGGCAGCGTGATCTTGCTGGTTGCCGCCGCGGACTTTAGGTTGTCTTCGGCCTTCGAATGATCGGTAACCATACGCTTGCCAAAATCCTTCACTGTTGAAGTTGTCCCCTGCTGCTCGGCCAGATTCCCAAGCTTCACCTCCGCGAGGTTAGCCTCCGCCGCCTTCTTGGCGAATTCAGCATCGGTCATCGTGTACGTCGCGGCCTTCGAACTGTGCTGGCTGCTGTTTGTTGATGGAGATTTCTGTTGGGCAATGGCCACCGAGCCTCCCAGCAGCAAGGCGAACGAAGCTATGGCTGGCAGGTAGGTCTTTGTTATTTTGTGCATCATCGCGATCCTCTCTATCGAAGTATTTTGAGTGCCCTACTGAACGCAAGGCAACGCATCACCTATTCTCCCAACGCACACTCCCGCTGGGTATATATCGAAAGCTATATGGGCTGCTAAGTCCAAAAGTCAATTGTGAACGAAGAATCCACATACAAACATTGGTTTTGTGAGTTTAACTCTTGAAAAGAGCGTTTACCGCAGTGCCCACGAGCGGAGCCGCGATGCAGAAATCCACGTCGGTAATGGACTTTGCGTTCCGGCTCCGCTGTCTACTCGGCAAGGCATTTTGTTTGAAAGGAGCGGTGCAATGATACGAGCGAGTTTCCCGGCCCGGATGGTCGCTTTTGTGACGCTAGCACTACTAATGAGTGCGGCCTCGGCATTCGCACAAACCACGGGAGAGACCGGCAAGCTTAGGATTCACGTAAGCCCAAAGCAATCCTACGTATTCGTGGACGGCAAAGCGATCCGCGATGGCAGTCAGACAATCGATTTGGCTGCGGGCACTCACGAAGTGAGTGTTAACAACTACGGCTACATCCCGAAGACTCAGAAGGTTCACATCGGAACGGGGGAAACAACGAAGCTCGCCGTAACGCTCCAATCTTCCGGAGACATGGTTTCAGGACCATTCGGTGACATCGAATTCAAAGGTCATCCACGTGCCGCTGTGCTGCTCAATGGGAATACACCGGACTATTTCGTCGGCCACGTGGATGAGTTCGACAACAACTTTATTTGGCATCAGTGGCTACTCGTGAAGCCCGGCAACTACCAGGTGACGGTCACACAAAAGGGGCAAACGATCTGGTCGGGACCGGTCGACGTAAAAGCCGGCAAGCGCTACGTCGTGGACCTCAACCACAACGGCGAGATCAAAACGAAGAACTTCAAGCCAGGCCTCACTCTCGGGCATCAGCCGCGATTCGACGCCGGTATCGCCAGCGCTGTAGTTCCGATCGCGCCCGTCACTGCGCAGCTAACCGCATCTCAGACGCAAGCGGGTTGTGGCCTGCCAATTACGTTGAACTGGAAGGCCGATGACGCTGTGAACGCCTCCATCACCAATATTGGAAATGTGCCGGCCCGCGGCGATCGAACGGTGACTCCCACACAACCCACCACGTACGAACTCGTCGCGAAGGGCCCGGGAGGTGAGGTCACGAAGACGGTCGCTGTAAACGTCAATTCGCAACCAACCGTCACGCTTAACTTGAGCGAGCCGGAAGTGCACTTCCACAAAATCGGGGACAAGGTGGTGCAAGATGACTCGACGACGCTGCAGTGGTCGACGTTCAACGCAGACAAAGTAACGATTACCCCGCTGGGTAGTGAGGCAGCGAACGGCAGCCAGACGATTGAGGCCAAGCCGGTCCAGATGACGACCGGTCCGGTTAATGAAGGCTATGGCTACACAATTAAGGCCACCAATTCTTGCGGCGGGACAGCCACCAAGACGGTGGTTCTGCACATTGTTGGCTCAATCGATCCGGCGCCTGCAATCGACCTCGCGAGTCTTTTTTATCCAACAAACTATCCGACAGCGCGGCACCCGAAAGTCGGTCTACTGGTCAGCCAGCAATCCACGCTGGAGCAAATTGCGAAACAGTTCAAGGCCTATCAGCAATATAACGAGAAGGCTAGCCTCCTGATCATCGGACACACGGATGTTCGCAAATCAGAAAAATACAACCTGGCTCTTAGTGAGAGGCGGGCCGACTTGGTAAAAACCTATCTCGTTTCCAAAGGGATTGCAGCTGATAAGATCCAAATCCGCGCCGTTGGCAAAGAAAATCAACTGCCTAAGGATCAAGTAACGAAACTTCAGATGAAAGACCCTGAGAAACCGGAAAAGTGGATGAAACGGCCAATGAAAGTTACTTGGCTCGCTTACAACCGAAGGGTTGACATCATTCTTGAGCCGGCAGGGCAGAAGTCGGCTGAAGTCTATCCAAACGACGCGCCGGAGGCCCACATTATATGGCAGCGACCCGAGCCAAGCCTGAAGGCGGTCGAGTTAGCATCTCAGATGCCTAAGAACACGACGGCTCAGGCATTGAGTTCGGTCAACTGACTCGATTACTCGGGACAGATCCAGTACTCAGTACGTGGTGAAAGCCCTAGAACAACTTATTACAAGGGAGAAAACAAAATGCGACTCTCAATCAAGGGAACGGCGATCGCTGCAGGGCTCTTATGGGGCGGCGCTATTCTACTGGTCGGAATCATCAATCTGGCAAGGCCGGAATACGGAACGAACTTCCTCACGATGATGAACTCTGTGTATCCATGGTTTCATTCTTCACACACTTTCTCTAGCGTCGTGATTGGCACCATTGACGGACTGATTGACGGTGCAGTCGCCGGCTGCTTGTTTGGATGGCTTTACAACACAATACTGGATCTGAGTAGCAAGGCACAAACTCTCCAGGAGCGGCACACCTAGAGAAGTTTGCGCTAGTGGTCCATCGCGCGGGTCGACGCACCACCGCGGAGCTAGAAGCTGTTCTCGCCGCGGATCTCTTGGAGCCTGCCGCGGGCTTTATGTGGAATTCACTGACCTTGTACCTAAGGGCCTTTATTGATCTCCGGTGGCTATGGCTGCTGGCGCCCGGAGTGGTGGTCTTTGCTTCGCTCCGTAGTTTTCTTGTGCTTCAGTTGCTCTCAGCCATCCTGTTATTTGCGCTGCTCTTCGTGATGCTCGCAGTTCTGGTTGCTGTCTTTGTGGCGCTGGTTGTCGGGTTTGGCCACGTATTCCAATGGACTTTGGTTGCACTCGCATCGCTCACGCGCCCTTCTTATAATGGTGCCGCGATGTTCGGATATTGCAGCGGCATCCATCGGTCACGCGAACGCTGAAGACAGCCCGAGAACCCAAAAACTTCGACGCGGGTGAAGACTTCAATTTGGATCACTCGTAGCCATTGACATAGGGAAGAGGCTGCAAAGATGAAAACAATCGGCGCGAGAATTGGGAACGCCGCAGACCATCGTAAAACTATTTCGGCGGCTCTCAAGAAGCGCGCTTTTGAAATCTATGAGCGCGAGGGGCGCCGTCCAGGACGCGACAAAGAGAATTGGCGTCGCGCAGAACGTGAGATCCTTCAGTCGCTTAGCTGCGGAGTTCTAAAGTCGAAGGACAGCGTCACCGTTGAGTTCCTCTCCTCCGAGCTCGCCGTGAAGGGCGTTGAAGGGATTGAAATCTGCCCTGAACCCCACAGCCTGATTGTCGTGGGGAAGAGAGGGAACTCCAAATTGGGCAAAGATACCGACGTCTATCGCGTAATCCCGCTGAGAGACGAGTACGATCCGTCTTCTGCGAAACTTCGTCAAAGCGGTTCACTCCTGGAGATTGAAATGCGCAAGATGGAGGTGCTTAAGAAATCCGCCGCTGGCGGGAAGCAATCCGCGTGACTCGTTTCTCATAGCTTAAGGGCGCGCGCAAACTGGAATGATAGTTTTCCCTCCTTCTCTTGGTTTGCGTAATGTCGCTAGGCTTTGTTGCCCAAGCGCTCGTTGAGAATTGCGAATGAAGTGTAGCTAAGCTCAGTCCCAAAATTCGTAGAGTGTAAGCCTTGCTGTGGGCGTCGTCGCCGACCCGCCCGCAGCGAGGCCACAGGTGCCTTAAATTCGAGGTACCCGGAAAGACAAAAATGGAACGCTTTAAGGCTCGTGTTCAATACGGCAAGTGGGAGGGCACAGCCGCCGCTGACGATGCTGATTCGAAGTCGCTTGAGCATTACCTCAAGGAGGAAGGGCTCACTAAGCTAGACGAATTTCTCATCGCAACATCGTTGTTTGTTGGAGACAGCAGTGGCGGCGACCTTGGCTTCTTGTATATTCGGGCACTCTTGTTCGAGGGTATGGACTATGACGATGTCCAGAAGAAGCTTGCTGCGACCCCAGGTGCTATTCCAGTGCGCGAGGTAGAAATCAAATTGACGATGGCGCAGTTCGTCGCGCTCTTCAAACGCTTCGATGTAATGTTTACTTGGCACGGCTTTGGGCTCGAAGGCCGCGAATTTAAGGTGGTCGAGGAATAGGGTATTTGAACCTTTCTGATAACGACGAACTCCTTTTGTTTGTCGACGCGGATGAAAGCAAGGTTACATTTCGATTTCTCAAGTGACGTTATGCTGAAAAGGTGGGCACAAGAATCAGTACGCAGGAAGTCGCTGAACTTCTCGGAATCGACATAAGCACTCTACGTCGGTTGATGCGCAAGGGCACGATTAAAGCGCCGCCTATCATATTTGACCCCAGGACTAACTCGACGGGTCGCATGTGGTCCGAAGATGACGTTCAGCGGGCACGTGCCGCCCTGCAGAGTGACTGCGTTAAATCTTGAGTCTACCAAAACCATCAAATCGCGATTTCCTGCATATTCCTTCGAATCCAGCCTGAAACGTCGCAGACTCCAATATCCCTTGGTTAGAGGAATATTTGGAGGCGGGGAAAGCCACCGGTTCTTTCCCCCCAAAAGAGACGGCCGTTCGGCGGCCCATTCACCTTGCGATCAATGATGCTCGTGGTCGAGGTATTCCGCCGCCTCTTTGAGCTCGCGGTTGGCTTGCTCCAGGAGTTCCTTGGCTTTTTTGCCGTGGCCCCCGAGTCCATGATGCCTTGCTCGGCCTCGTCGATCTTTTCGGAAGCTTCGTGGATGTGTCGTTGAGCGTCCCCAATGGCTGGGTATCTGCTGCCGATATCCTGAGCCAACATTGCTCCTGCACATACGAGAGTAAAACCAAGTAAACTGCTGAAAGTGACTTTCCTTATTGTCATTTGATGTCTCCTGCTGTGGAATGTGGGATTTCGGCGGCTGGTGTTTGTCACACTATCACAATCACTGTTTCTGCGCCACGGACCGCGTTGAAGACCTTAAACCGTGTGAAAGGACCGCCGAGACCAATGTCAAACAACGTCCACGACTATCGTCTCCATCTCGAAGGGCAGCATGTCTAAATACGTTCGCGACAAGGGCAGGCTCGCCCCGT
>CAVRID010000035.1:0-21728 GCA_963721155.1 uncultured Acidobacteriaceae bacterium
AAAGAATGGCTCCTCAGGTAGGACTCGAACCTACAACCCTCCGGTTAACAGCCGGATGCTCTGCCATTGAGCTACTGAGGAGTGTCTGTGCGCTGTCGGCAGCGCGTCAAGTTGTAGCTGTATTGTAGCGGCACCCGCAGATGCCGTCAAAAGATTCGCGTAACTGAAAGGCACCAGCTGTTCCGTTTTGGTGCAGGCGCAGTCCTACCGATCGCTTACGATTTTGGGTCGCCACCGCGCCGTCGCGGCGCATTTCGCTGCCCGCTCGGCGGACACTGACCGGATTGTAACCCACACTGTTAAACTCGTTGCGATGAATTTCCATGACATCGTCCGCTATTCGCTCACTTTTGGCGCGTCAATGATGCTGCTGGCAACGGCACTGGCGCAGACCAATGGCGGCGCCTCTACCATGACCATTTCAAAGCCTCCCGCGACCAAACAACAGCCCGTCACCGACGATTACTTCGGCCACAAAGTTGTTGACCCATACCGCTGGCTCGAAGATGGAAACAGTCCGGAGACCCAGCAATGGGTCGCCCAGCAGTTGGCTTACACGCGCAGCATTCTCGACAAGTTGCCCGGCCGCGACAAGCTGCACGGACGCATTGAGCAGTTGCTCGAGATCGGCAACCTGGGCGAGACGCAAGTGGGCGGCGAATATTACTTTCACACTCGCCGCGAAGGCAAGCAGAACCAGCCCGTCCTCTACGTTCGCAAGCGTGTGGATGGCAAAGACGAGGTGCTGGTCGACGTCAATCAGCTCTCTAAGGATGGAACGGTCGCGCTTGACTGGTGGCAGACATCGCATGACGGCAGGTTTGTCGCCTACGGAACCTCCGAGAGCGGTTCTGAGATGAGCACACTGCACGTCATCGAAACCGCCACCATGAAGCTCTTGCCCGACAGCATCGAACGCACGCGTGCGGCCAGCGTAGCGTGGAAGCCTGACGACAGCGGCTTCTATTACACGCGTTACCCCAAGAAGGGCGCTGTGGCAGAAGGCCAGGAGATGTACAACCGGCACGTGTTCTATCACCCACTCGGGGGCGATCCTGCGAAAGACCCTCTTATCTTCGGAGAGGGCCGCGACCCAGAGGATTGGCCGAATGTAACTTTGTCAAACGACGGCCGCTGGCTCTGCATTATGGTCGAGCAGGGCTGGACCAAAAATGAAGTCTTCCTCAAGGACTTGGAGGCCAACACCACACCGCTGCGTATTACCAGTGGGAAAGACTTCCTTTACTTCGTCCATATCTATGACGGCGATCTTTACATCCTGACCAATGAAGGCGGTCCACGCTTTCGCGTTTTCAAGGCCCCGGTAACGACGCCGGCGCGAGAACAGTGGCGCGAGATCATTCCAGAATCTGATGCTGTGCTTAAGGAAGTGCGCATCATCGGTGGCCAACTGTTCGCACTTTACGAACAAAACGCGCATTCGCTTCTGCGGCGTCTCACCACCGACGGTAAGCCGCTGGGTGAAATTGATCTTCCTACCCTCGGCACGATTGTCAACCTGGGTGGTGAGTACGACAGCACCAACGCGTTCTATCTCTTCACTTCATTCACGCTGCCCACCACGATCTACCGTTTCGACATCCACTCGGCAAAGAGCACGCGGTGGGACTCGGTCCCATCGGGCATTGACAGCAATGACTATGAAACCAGGCAGGTGTGGTACACGTCGAAAGACGGTACGCGGGTTCCCATGTTCCTTGTCATGCGCAAGGGACTGAAGCTAACGGGCCACGGTCCTGCTCTGCTGACGGCCTATGGCGGATTCAACGTCAGCTTGACGCCGGAATTCAATAAGGCGTTGTTTCCGTGGCTTGATCATGGCGGCGTATTCGCGGTGGCCAACCTCCGTGGCGGCTCCGAGTTCGGCGAAGATTGGCATCGCGCCGGCATGCTCGACAAGAAGCAGAACGTATTCGACGATTTCATTGCCGCGGCGGAGTATCTGCAGAAAGAGGGCTACACCGACAAAGAGCACCTTGCCATTCGCGGCGGCAGCAACGGTGGCCTGCTGATGGGTGTGGCGATCACGCAACGGCCTGACCTGTTCCGTGCCGTGATCTGCCAGGTGCCGCTGCTCGACATGCTGCGTTACCAGAACTTCCAAATCGCCAAGCTGTGGATCCCGGAGTACGGTTCCTCGCAGGACCAGAAGCAGTTCGAGTGGCTATATGCCTACTCGCCGTATCATCACGTCAAGGAAGGCACGATCTATCCGGCGGTGCTGTTCATGACTGCCGATACCGACACGCGCGTCGATCCCATGCACGCCAAGAAGATGACCGCGTTGCTTCAGGCGGACAATGGCGGGCCGAACCCGATTCTGCTGCGCATCGAACCGAAAGCCGGACATGGAGCAGGCAAACCTATCGCGAAGCAAGTGGAAGAGTGGACCGACATCTACTCGTTCTTATTCTGGCAGTTGGGGATGACGCCGTAGAAGCTGTCAGCCATCAGCTTTCAGCCGTCAGCTAGGGGCAGGGCTGTATGTTTGCGCGCAGAAATAAGGGCATCCGCATCGGTTAGGTGAGATAATAGGGTATGACTTACTACCGAGTTGAATTTCCGGCCGGAACCCCCAAGCCGCATCATCCTAAGAGGTTCCGCACCGAAGAAAAGGCGAAGCAGCACGCCAGAAAAGTCCTTGGCATAACAGAAGATGGCGGTTTGGCCGCGAGGGTCACTATTCTCCCGGTCAGCAGCAATGAAGTGGCACCATCATGATCTGTCCAGAGTGTGGAGGGGAGCTGTCTAAAGTATGGCAGCCTCAACAGGCGGTCACCACTCTCCCCATCTCGCGAGTACAGTGGCACTGCGGGACCTGCGGCGGAACCTTCACCCGTGAACAGTTGCGCCCTCCGGCTAAGCGGCAACCAGCTGCTCCGGCGCAAGAGCCCCTTCTCCCCTAAGAGTTTGTGGACTGCTCCGGCTTGGGGATTGTTGACCTAAGCCTAGACTTGATCGAGATCTCGCTTGCGTGAAGCAGTCGGGATAACTGCTTACATCAGGCGTTCAACGTACTGCATTCCGGTTAACTTCATGCGGCGTGACTGTCAATTACTGGGGTTGCGCGCTGCCAATACTACCCGATAGCATTAAAGGTTTGCAGTTCGCTGCGGAGGGCAATTTTATGGCTACTATGGAACAAAAACCGGCAGGCGTTCACGCCGCCGCTAAAACCAAGATCTTCAAGAACTTTATCGGCGGCGAGTGGGTCGCGAGCCGTACCGGTCGCACTTTTGAGAACCTCAATCCCGCCGACACGCGCGAAGTGGTCGGCATCTTCCAGAAATCCGGCAAAGAAGACGTAGATCATGCCATCGAAACCGCCAAAGAGGCGTTCAAAAAGTGGCGCCTGGTGCCGGCGCCGCGCCGCGCCGAGATGCTCTACAAAGCCTCCGAGCTGTTGATCACGCGCAAAGAGGAATACGCCCGCGACATGACCCGGGAGATGGGCAAGGTTATCAAGGAGACGCGCGGCGACGTGCAGGAAGCCATCGACTGTGGCTACTACACGGCCGGCGAAGGCCGACGCTTATTCGGGCCGACGGTGCCGTCGGAGCTGCCGAACAAGTTCGCCATGGCCATCCGCCAGCCGCTGGGCGTCTGCGCCATGATCACGCCGTGGAACTTCCCAATGGCGATCCCGTCATGGAAGCTTTTTCCGGCGCTGGTGGCCGGTAACACGGCGGTGATCAAGCCCGCGCAAGACACCCCGCTATCGACTTTCAATTTCGTTCAGGCCCTACATGACGCTGGCATTCCCGCGGGCGTGGTCAACATTGTTACCGGATTCGGTGGCGAGGTCGGCACGCCGATGACCGAGCATCCGGAGGTGCGCGCGGTTTCGCTTACGGGATCGACGGCGGTGGGCCGCATTGTCGGTCAGGAGGCGGCCAAGACTTTCAAGCATTGCTCGCTGGAGCTCGGTGGCAAGAACCCGATGATTGTGCTTGACGATGCCAATCTTGACCTCGCGCTGGAAGGCGCGCTGTGGGGCGCGTTCGGCACCACCGGGCAGCGCTGCACCGCGACCAGCCGCATCATCATTCAGAAGGGTGTGTACAAGAAGTTCGTGGATGAACTGGTGGCGCGCGCGAAGAAGCTGAAGGTGGGCGATGGTCTCGACGAGAGCGTGGACATGGGCCCGGCGGTCAACTCCAGCCAGATGGAAACGGATCTGAAGTACATCAAAATCGGCAAGGACGAAGGCGCAAAGATGCTGTGCGGGGGACATCGCCTGGAAGGCGAGACCTACAACCACGGCTGGTTCGTCGCGCCCACGGTCTTCGCCGATGTCGATCCCAAGATGCGCATCGCGCAGGAGGAAATCTTTGGACCGGTGGTTTCCATCATTCCCTGCGATGGCCTGGAAAACGCGATCGAGATCGCCAACGACATCGAGTACGGATTGTCATCGTCGATCTACACCAAGGACGTGAACAAGGCGTTCACGGCGATGCGCGATCTTTACGCCGGCATCACTTACATCAACGCACCGACGATCGGCGCGGAGGTGCATTTGCCCTTCGGCGGCACCAAGGCCACGGGCAATGGTCATCGTGAAGGCGGTATCGGGGCTATCGATTTCTACACCGAGTGGAAGTCGGTGTATGTAGATTATTCGGACAAATTGCAGCGCGCCCAGATCGACCGGCCGGAGTGAGGTTCACGTTTGCCAGGGGCTGTTTTACGAAATGCGCAACTCTGGCTTGCGGAAAGCCCCTCAACGCGCAACAATAGATCTATTCGGTCCTTGTCACAGCGCGTTGCGCGGAAGCCGTGCCGGGTGAGGCGCGGCGTGTGTTTTTGTAACGTACACGCGGTTCAGGTCATCGAATGAAGTGAGTAGTAAAGAAGCGTCAACCTGTAGCTTCAACATCCCCGTAGGTCGGGCGCAGTACGCGTAGTGGATCTACTGAAGCCTCGGGTCAGCTTTCAACATCCCCGTTCCAGGGCGTGAGTTTCTCATCAAGACGAAGCCGCGTGGCTGGGACTGAAGGCAGAGACAAAAAGTGGCTACAGCACCGATTATCGAAGCGGTATCCTGCTCGCTCGAAAACTATCTGGTACTTCCCGATAGCTCCATGGACGGCCGTATTGCGGCCGCCAAAGCTACCTTGGGCAGCGAGTGCATCATTCTTGGACATCATTATCAGCGCGATGAAGTCGTCCGCTTTGCCGATTGCCGTGGCGATTCCTATCGCCTGTCGCAGATGGCGGCGCAGGCCAAAGGCAGCTACATCGTCTTCTGCGGCGTGCATTTCATGGCGGAAAGCGCCGACATATTGGCTCGGCCCGGACAAGCCGTCGTTCTGCCGGACCTGAACGCCGGTTGTTCCATGGCCGATATGGCCGAGATCGGGCAGGTGGAAGACGCCTGGGAGCAACTCGTCCATCTCCGGCTGACCGACGATGAAGGACACGGCATCACCCCAATTACTTACATGAACTCTACCGCTGCCATTAAGGCATTCTGTGGCGAGCGCGGAGGCATGGTGTGCACTTCCTC
Source organism: uncultured Acidobacteriaceae bacterium (assembly GCA_963721155.1). Lineage (GTDB taxonomy): Bacteria > Acidobacteriota > Terriglobia > Terriglobales > Acidobacteriaceae > Bog-257. The sequence goes on from CAVRID010000035.1 coordinate 5,531, forward strand.
CAACGCGAAGTCTGCGTTCGAGTGGGCCTTCAATCGGAATGGCAAGATTTTGTTCCTACCCGACCAGCACCTGGGGCGCAACACGGGTTATGCGCGCGGCATTCCGCTGGACGAGATGGTGGTTTGGGATCCCTATATGCTCCAAGGTGGCCAGACCGCGGATCGACTGCGCAAAGCCAAAGTGATTTTGTGGAAGGGGCATTGCTCGGTGCATCAGCGTTTTCTGCCCGAGCATGTGGAGAAAGTGAGAGCGAACTATCCGGGGATCCAGGTCATGGTCCATCCCGAATGCCGCTGGGAGGTCTGCCAGAAGGCCGACGGGATCGGCTCGACCGATTACCTCATCAAAGTTGTGCGGCAAGCGCCCGCAGGATCGCAGTTCGCCATCGGAACGGAGATTCACCTGGTAAACCGTCTGGCGAAAGAAAATCCCGACAAGCACGTCATTACACTCGACGACTCCGGCTGCCTTTGCACGACCATGTTCCGCATCTCGCCGCAACACTTGTGCTGGGCGCTGGAAAACCTGGTGGACGGCAACGTTGTCAATCAAATCAAGGTAAAAGACAGCGTCAAGAAGTGGGCACGCGTGGCGCTTGATAGAATGTTAGAAATACAGTGATTATTCGCAAACGTCCTCGGGAAAAATATTGGCGTCGCGTTCCGCGGTATTGGTCGGACCTGCGGGCGTATCGGCGTCGCATGGCAAATCGCCACAAAGCTTACGATCAAGCCGGACTGGGAAGTATAGATATGGCACGTACATTTACCGTTTCCGAAGCTGAGACCCTGCTGCCAGTGCTGGAGTCGCTGCTGCGCTCGGCCATGCAGGCCAAGGCGCTGATTGAAGAAGTTGATGGCGAGCTGCAATCGCTGGCCAACCGCATCTTCATTAATGGCGGCACGTTAGTTGACGTGGTGTCGGTGGCCCGGCGAAAGGCTGAGCGCGAGAAGGCTGTACAGCGCGCCAAGGATGCTGTCGCTGAAATCGATGCAACCGGCGTTCAAGTGAAGGACCTCGACATCGGCCTGCTCGATTTTCCCTGCATCGTGGGGGAAGAGGTCATCCTGCTCTGCTGGAAGCTAGGTGAGAAAAAGCTCACGCATTGGCATGGTACCGAGGAGGGTTTTGCCGGCCGCAAGCCTATCGACGAGCGCATCCTCCGGGGCCAGAAGAAGAGCAATTGAAAAACAGCCGTTAGCGATTAGCCATTAGCTCTTAGGAACAATGAAGAAGTGGATTCTGCTGGCGGTGGGTTTGCTGCTGCTTCTTCCAGAGGCTTGGTATTTGATTTCCGGTCCGGCTCGACCTGATGATGCCAGAGTTGCGTTTGAAAATTTGGTTGAGATTCCAGTTTCCCAGTTACAGGAACAGTATTCGGTGAACGTTAGTGTGCCTGCACCGAATAACCCCGCTTGGAAACGCATCATGCGCGGCTGGGGTGAACCCAGCTATACAATCGCGCTTCTTTCATCAACCGGGAATTATCAGTATTGCTTCGACAAAGTTAACGTCAAGGTGAGCCAAGAAGATCGTCAGTTGAATCTTGAACATGCCAATTGGATATACGGCGTCTCTAGTAGCGACTACGATAAATTTCCTCAGGAGTGCAAGTCGGAGGGCGAGACGTTTCGTGTTCGGCCCGGTTCCATAGTGCAAATTCAGCTCGCGGCTAAAGGCGATCAACTACCTCATGGCGCGAACATCATCGTCAGGCCCGTTTGGTACTACACGAAAGACAAATTAGTCGGTTTGGATCTCGATGAGGATCTGCATCGTATTGCGAGATGGGTGGCTGTCTCAGGATTGGGAATGATGCTATTGGCGGGGTTGCTTTTTGTGAAACACGAACATCGTTCATTTGCTCCACAAAAGAATAAGTCGTCATGATCCAGCTTTCTTCCGCAGGGAAACGCTTCGGTCCCAAACTTCTCTTCAATGAACTTGATTGGCTCATCACCCCGCGCGATCGCGTAGGTTTAGTGGGCGCCAACGGCACTGGCAAATCAACCCTGCTAAAGATCCTGGGCGGCATTGAGTCCCTCGACTACGGCACTGTCACCCCTGCCAAGAACATGACGTTCGGCTATCTGCCGCAGGATGGGTTGCAGCTTTCCGGTCGCACGATCTTTGACGAATGCATGTCGGTGTTTAGCGACCTGCGTTCGCTGGAGCAGGAGATGGAAGAGTTAGCTCACAAGATGGGCGAACTGGACCACACCTCCAGCGAATACGCGCAGGTTGCGGACCGCTACCAGCGCATCACTGGAGAGTTTCGCGTGCGCGACGGTTATGCCTTGGATTCGCAGGTGGGCACTGTGCTGGACGGTCTTGGCTTCCGCAAGGAAGACTGGACGCGGCAGACGGAAGAATTTTCCGGCGGCTGGCAGATGCGAATCGCGCTGGCCAAACTCCTGCTGGCCAAGCCCAACCTGCTGCTGCTCGATGAGCCCACCAATCATCTCGATCTTGAAACCCGCAACTGGCTGGAACAATACCTCCTGCAATATCCGTATGCGTATCTGCTGATTTCGCACGACCGCTACTTCCTGGATGTAACCGTGGATCGCATCGTCGAAATTTGGAACAAGCGGGTGCAGTTCTACAGCGGCAATTACGAGAAGTATTTGCAGCAGAAGCAGGAGCGCCGCGACTCGCTGGTGGCCGCCTACAAGAACCAGCGTGAGCGCATCGAGCAGCTTGAGGCCTTCATCAATCGCTTTCGCGCCCAGGCCACTAAAGCGAAACAAGTGCAAAGCCGCATCAAGGAGCTCGAAAAAATTGAGCGTATCGAAGTCCCGCCGGACGAAAAGACCATCCACTTCAGCTTTCCCCAGCCCAAGCCCAGCGGCCGTTCAGTTGTGGAGTGCGTCGGCGTAAAGAAGAGTTATGGTGAAATGGAAGTTTTTCGCGACGTGGACTTTACGATCCAGCGCGGAGATCGCATTGCGCTGGTCGGGGTGAATGGGGCAGGCAAATCGACGCTGATCAAGCTTCTCGCCGGTATTGAACCGCTCACTGCAGGCGCGCTACAGCTCGGTCATAACGTAGAAGCTGACTATTTTGCGCAGGACCAGTACAAGGAACTCGATCCTACGCGACGCATGCTTGACGATCTCTCCGATGTAGCGCCGCAGAAGTCGATGACCGAATTGCGCGGCGTTCTCGGCTGCTTCCTCTTCTCCGAAGACGACGTGTTCAAGCCAATTGGTGTGCTTTCGGGCGGCGAACGCAACCGCTACGCACTGGCGCGCATGCTGCTACATCCCTCGAACTTTCTGCTACTCGACGAGCCCACCAACCATCTCGACCTGCGCGCCAAAGACGTGCTGCTGGAGTCACTGGAGAAATACAACGGTACGGTAGTTTTTGTTTCGCACGATCGCTACTTCATCGACAAGCTAGCTACGCGCGTCTTCGAAATCGGAGATGGGCACGTCGAGGTTTTTCCTGGCAATTATGAAGACTATCTCTGGCGCAAGCAGCGAGTCAGCGCAGGAGATGATGCTGCGGCAGTGGCGAATGGAGGCAGTGGCTGGACTCCTACGTTGTCGGATGTTCCCGGATATGAGGAACAGAAGCCGGCATCTAGGAAGCGCGTGAATCCGATCAAGCGCAAGCAAATGGAAGAGCGATGCAAGCAGGTTGAAGACGAAATCGCGCACTTGGAAAGTGGTATCGCCGAGTGCGAGCGCGAGTTGCAATCATTTGTAAATGCTGAGGAGACGGCGCGCTGGACGGATTTGCTGGCCAAACGCCGCGCGGATCTCGAACCGCTGATGGCCGAGTGGGAAGAGCTCTCACAAGAACTGCAACCCAGTCAATAGCAGAACGTGGGCATCTCTACTCCGGGGTTTCACTTCGGCATTGCCCTCCTTTGAAGACGGCGTTTGCGCGCGCACTGATAGAATCCTGCTATGGGTATTTCGCGACCTGTTGTGCGCAGAATAGGCGGGCGAGATCGAACTCTGTCGAGGGAGAAAGTGTGCCAGGGTCGATTCCATTCGCAGGATAGGCACTGGACCGGGTCCTTACCATGAGTTCTTTCACACAGGAGCCGCAGGATGGGAATCGGGAGCCCAACCGACCCGTGCTGGTGATGTCGTCGCCCCTGCCTCAGAAGCGGCCGCATATCTGGCTGCAGCGTATTTGGTTGGTAGTGTTTGTGCTGTTCTGTCTGGAAGTGGGCATAATCCTCACGGTCCTTCCCTGGACGCGAATTTGGGCGGACAACTCTCTTCTGCTCGGTCACCTGCGAATCCGGGAGTTCCTGATGCAGGATTTCGTGCGTGGCTTGGTCAGTGGGCTAGGATTGGTCGACATCTGGATGGGAATCGCCGAGGCGGTCCGCTATCGCGAAGCTCCGGATGCCTGACGTGCAGCCTCCTAATGCTGCCTTCGTGCTTTTCGCATCCAAGATGCATCTTCTGGAAATTCTCGATGAACTGAGATAGCAATTCCATGACTGACAAGACCGAAGAACATCTTCGCCACAATCGCGCCCCACTGGCCTACGAGAACAAGAAATTTCTCAACGGGCCGGAAGGACGCATCCTGCGCATCCTTGCCGAATATCAAGAGCCGCTGTCGCGCTTTCGTCGGGAACGCATCCAAGACACCATCGTGTTCTTTGGCTCAGCACGCTTTCATAGCCGCTCGCAAGCGGAAGAGGCCCTGCAGCTGCTGGACAAGCCGGGCTCAGCAACCCTGGCTCCTGAGGAGGAGCAGCTGCGAATTCGTCGTGCGCAGGCCGATGTCCGAATGGCGCGTTATTACGAAGACGCCCGCAAGCTGGCTTTCCTGGTGACTCAGTGGACGAAGACCATCAACCAACCGCGGCATCGCTTCGTCATTACCACCGGCGGTGGACCGGGAATTATGGAAGCTGCCAATCTGGGCGCTTCCGAAGCAGGTGGCAAGACGATAGGACTTAACATTCATCTGCCGTTCGAGCAGATGCCCAATCCGTACATCTCGCCAGAGCTGAATTTCGAGTTCCACTACTTTTTCATGCGCAAGCTGTGGTTCGCTTACCTGTCAAAGGCGCTGGTTGTATTTCCTGGAGGGTTCGGCACCTTCGACGAGCTGTTCGAGTTGCTGACCCTCGCCCAGACTGAAAAACTGGCCAAGCGCATTTGCATTGTGGTGTATGGCAAAGATTATTGGGACCGGGTGATCAACTTCCAGGCGCTGGTGGACGCCGGCACCATCTCTCCAAAGGACCTGGAGTTGTTTCACTGGGCCAATACGCCCGAGGAAGCCTTCGAATGCCTGCGGCAGGACCTGACCACGCATCACATGGATCAGTGGAACGCACGTGAGAAGGAACCCGAGATCGCCAAGACCAGACCGTAGAAGGCCAGTTGTCAGTTGTCAGTAGTCGGTAGTCAGTAGTCGGTAGTCAGTAGTCAGTAGTCAGTTATTACTCACCGGTGTCCCCTCCAACAAACACATTGATGCGATCTTTTGACCAAAACGTCCTTAGCACTGACCGATCGCCGTTCCGTTCTGGAGTCCGAGCGGAACCTTGACCATAACTGACAACTGGCTACTGGCACCGACAACTAGCGCTTTCGTGCCTGTCGATTTCTTCACTGGCGCCTGGCACTTTCGGTGCTCGCGCGATTTTGCTATACAGCGTAAACTGTTGCCCGAATGTCATTAACACTAGAGGTCGCTGGCCGCAGCGATGTAGGACGGGTGCGCCCGTCCAACGAAGACAATTTCGGCTACGATCAGCGGCTGGGCATTTTTGTGGTATGCGACGGCATGGGTGGCCATGCCGCGGGGGAAGTTGCCAGCCAAATTGCGGTGGATACCATGCTGAGCTACTTTCGAGAGCACGCGCCTAAAGTCGAACAGAACGCTTTCCTGGACGATGCCCCAGTCGGCGCACGCCTGCTCGCAGAAGCCGTGAAGAAGGCCAACGATGCAATTCTGGATTATGCCGAAGAGCACAAGAACACCAGCGGAATGGGGACAACACTGGTGGCGGCACGCTTCTCGGACGGCGTTTTCAGTATTGCTAACGTCGGCGACAGCCGCATCTACCTGTTTCGCGAAGGGCAATTACTGCAATTGACCGAGGACCACTCTCTGGTAATGGAGCAGGTCCGCCGTGGCATGCTCACGTTGGAGGAAGCCAAGCGCTCATCGGCCCAGAACATCATCACCCGCGCGTTGGGAACCGACGAAAGCACGCTTCCCGATCTTGGAGAGTTTCCGGCGCAGGATGGAGACGTCCTGCTGCTGACAACCGACGGCGTACTGCGCCACGTCGCCGACCAGGAAATGAGCAACATTCTGCTGCAGATCCCGTCACTGGACGCTGCTTGTCAAACCCTGATCGACGCGGCCAATGAAGGCGGGGGAGAAGACAACGCCACTTGTGTCCTTGTCCGCGTGCGAAAGGGAAAGCCTGGCGAAGAAGACGCTTAGAGCCCGCCCGTAAGAGCTGTCTCCGGCGTCCTTATGAGCGGAAATGTTGCGGCCGGGTCAGGAGGTGCCCGTAGATGCAGCGAGAATTGTCGCGCCGTAAGTTCTTGTCTACTTCGGTCGGTGCTGTCGTTGGAAGTGCAATGCTCCCGCATTGCAGCTTCGCCAATGTAACTTATTTTCTTCCGCAGGTTTCGCCGCAAGAAAAGCCCGCTTCCCCACCCACAACGATCCAAGCCACGAAACGCACGCTGGAGATTAACGGCAAAGCAGCCAGCGTAATGGGACTGTTACAACCGAACGGTACCCAAGGTATGAGCTGTGTCGTGAACGATCCCTTTGCGGTGATACTCGAAAATAAATTGTCGGTGCCGACTGCGATCCACTGGCACGGCCTGCACCCGCCAAATAATGAAGATGGCGTTCCCGGGGTCACGCAACCCCCCATACGTCCCGGCGCCAGCGTCTTCTACAACTTCCCCATTCAACCCGCGGGCACGCATTGGATGCATTCGCATCAGGGATTGCAGGAAGCTTTATTGCTGGCGGCTCCCTTAATCGTGCACGACCCAGCGGATCGCGTTCGCGACGAGCAGGAAGTTGTCGTCATGCTGTCCGACTACAGCTTTACTCCGCCCGAGGAAATCTACGCCAAGCTTCGGCAGGGGCAGAAAGGCATATCGGTCGTCGGCCAACGACAGAGCCCTCAAAGCATGGACAACATGAAGGCAGGCGCTAAGCCGGATGCGAACGACGTGAACTACGATGCTTACCTGGCGAACGACCGCACCCTCAATGATCCTGAGGTAGTGAAGGTTGAGAAGGGTGGGCGGGTGCGTTTGCGGATAATCAACGGCAGTAGCGGCACGAACTTCTTCATCGATTTGGGATCATTGCGTGGCGAAGTGATCGCGACCGATGGAATGCCGGTCAAGGCCTTTTCAGGGTGGTCGCTTCCCGATCGCCATCGCGCAGCGTCTCGACATAGTCATAAATCTGCCAAGTGACGGAGGCGCATTCCCCATCCTGGCTTTACGCGAACTGGCGGTGGAACAAACCGGCATCGTGCTGGCTACTCCCGGCGCCACGGTGCCGCGCCTGCCGGTTAAGGGAGCAACTCCCACTGGACTGCTCACCTTGGATATGGAACGAAAGCTCTCTGCGGTGAATCCGCTGAACCCGAGGCCCGCCGATACGACCAGCATCCTGCGCCTGCAAGGCAACATGAGCCGCTACGAATGGCTTATTAATGACATCGCATTCAACGTGGCCAATCCAGCCAGCGAAAAAGCGCAAGTGCATGTGAAGTCGGGGCAGCGGGTGGCACTCAAATTTGTCAATGAAACACCTATGTCTCATCCTATGCACCTTCACGGACACTCTTTTGAGGTGGTCGCCATCAACGATAGCCGTTTCACTGGAGCGCTAAGAGACACGGTGTTAGTCCCCGGTCTAACGAGTGTCACGGTGGAATTCGACGCCAACAATCCTGGGTTGTGGTACGTCCACTGTCATGTTCTGTGGCACCTGGACGCCGGTATGGCAACTCTTGTGCAGTACGAGGCATAGCAGCAGGCGGTCAGACCTTCTGTGAATCGTTCCCATCCGATTCGTCGCGCAACTAGGGCCTTACTATCCGCGGGAGTAGGGATAGTGCTGCTAATAGGGTTGTCGAACTACGCCTTCTCTCAGCCAGCATTCCTTGACCTCTCTACGGATGCCCAAAACGCCAACTCCCCGGATGGGAGCTCGCAATCGCAGAGTCCTTCTTCCGCGCAAGCACCCACCCAACCTCCGCCCACTCCTCCCAAGCCACGCAGGCTCGATTGTCAGCACCCCGCCGATCCGCACCGCCGCCACATTGGTTGCAAGGACGAAGAAGTCGATTGGGACGAAACTCTGTCGAAGGGTTGGAATGGCATTCGCTCTGAAATGCGACGGCTGGGACTTACGCCAGCATTGTCGTACACGGGCGTCCTGCAGACCAATGCGACCGGCGGTCCCCATCAGATTTGGGGTTACGCCGGTCAACTGGCTGGCGGTCTCGATATCAGCCTGGAGAAACTGCTCAAGGTCCGTGGAATGTCCGTGTACGTGGGAGCTTCATGGGGTACGGGCGATAACTTGAGCGGTCCTCTGCACAACCTATTTCCGGTGAATTCGCTCTACGCGCCCACCTATTACCTGGGAGAGATGTACCTGCAACAGACGCTGCTCAACAAGAACCTCACTTTGGTTGGAGGTCGTTTGGGTGCGGCAAACACTTTCGCCACTCTTCCCGTATTCGTCAACTATGTGAACTACGGTATCGATCCCAATCCGTATCCGCTTGGCGCGAACGACATCAGCTTCTTTAGTCCACCGTCTGGGACCGAGTGGGGCGCGCAGGCGATCTATGATGTCACCCCAGTGATCCAAATATCCGCCGGACTCTTTAACACCAACGTTAACTCGGCGAATGGCGCCAACCACGGAACGGATTTTGCTCTGCAACAGGGAAACAAGGGCGCGCTGGTGACCGCCGAAGTCAGCTACTTCCCGCACCAAATAGAGAAAGACCAGGGCAAGCAAGGTGAGTACACGTTGGGCTTTCTAACCGACAACAATCCGTTGCCGCCGCTTGCCAGCGGCAAAGCTCAGAGCGGTGGATACTCCGGGGTGTTTGCTCTGGGTCAAGAGATGGTTTATCAGCCTAGCGGCCCCGGCAGCTCACGCGGACTCACTGTCTGGGGCAGCTGGGCGTACAACTCCAAGCCCGTTGTCAGTCCCATACCTTCATTCTGGGGAGCTGGCGCGAGTTACGAAGGGCTCATTCCGGCACGCAAGAGGGATGTCGTTTCGGCGGGCTGGATTTACGGACGTGTCAGTAACTTCATCCCCGGCACCACCGCGGAGCAGGTGTTGGAAGTGAACTACCAATGGAAGTACCGCAGCGTACTGGTCGTCACCCCTGACTTCCAGTACATCTGGAAGCCAGGCGGATACAATGCACCCGGGATTGCAGTTGCCGGCATTCAGGCGGCCGTCACGTTCTGACTAGTGTGTTTATCGAGCGCAAAAGTTGCATACGAGCGGAACTGGCTTGGGCTGGCTTGATGGAAATCGCGCCGGATTCGGATAACAACACCGCTCTAGGTCCAGCGAAACCAGCGTAGCGCGAGGAAGAACGACACACCGCCCCAGATTGCCAAGATGGCGATTCTGCTGGCTTGCGAGTTAAGCGTGGCGCCTTGCAGAATGATGGCACGTAGCGCGTCGTTGAGCGCCGTCAGTGGTAGAGCTTTGATCGCCGGCTGTACGATCTGCGGAAAGCGCTCGTAGGAGAAGAACACTCCGGAGAAGATCCACATCGGCATCATGACGAGGTTAATAAGCCCGCTCACGCTCTCGATCTTTTGCGCGCGGCTGGCTGTCAGCAATCCGATGCCGCCGAACGAAACCGCACCGAGCCCTCCGATCAGGAGAATCGCCAGCAGCGAGCCTTCCACGCGCATGTGAAACACGAGCACTCCGAAGCCCAGCAACAGTCCGACCTCGATCAGCATAAGCACCAGGCGGCTGCTGCCCAGCGCCAGAAGAAAATCGGTGCGGCGCATTGGCGAAGCAACGAAACGCTTCAGCAATTTGCGCTGGCGCATGTCCACTACGGCAAAGCCGATGCCCCACATGCCTGAGTTCATCAAGTTCATGCCGAGTAGTCCGGGGACCAGAAAGTCAATGTAGCGTGCGCCCGGCTCGCTGGACTGCGTGGCATCTGTCTTGACTGGGCTACTGCGGCCGGCTGCAGTTTGTAGCGCGTCGTCCACTTGGGTGCGAGCCAAGACACTCTCGGGACGGGCCGGATCGTAGCGATAATGCACTCCGTTATCGTCCGCGGTTACGACGAGGGCATACTTGCCCAAACGAAACTGATCCAACGCAACCGTGCCATCTAGAACGTCGGCATGAATGGCCGCCTTTGCTGGAGAATGCTGCAACAGATCCATCACCTGTCGGGCGTGCGAGTTTGCTACCACGGCGATCGTGGTTATGTCGGCAGGTTTATCGCGAAATGCGATACCGAGCCCCAAGGCCAACAGCAGCGGAAAAACGAACACCCAGAAGATGACCTCCGGCTCGCGCCACAATTCCTTCATGCGCGCTCCGAGCAGGTGCCGATAGCCCGCCCAGCGTCCGTTGGTCACGGTCTCTGTTACAGCAAGCGTTGGCGTCGGTGGCGTTTCAAGACGAGCCATTATTCCTCCCGGAGATGACGCCCAGTGAGTTGCACAAACACATCCTCAAGGCTCGCCTGGCGGGTCGTAAGGTGAACCAGGCGCTTTCCAGTCTTCTGTACTGCGGAAAGCAACGCAGGTATCGTCTCGTGAGGTTCTTCGACTTGCAAGGAGAAATGCCCGTCTTCACTTCGCACCGATTGCACACCCGGAAGCTGCCCCCACACACCGTCGCCTTCGTCATGCACGGCCGCGTCGAGCGCAAATTCAACCACATGGTGCCCGCTCAACTGCGCAATCAGCTCAGAGGGCGTTCCCGCCGCGATGATCACCCCATGATCGATGATGGCCAGCCGGTCGCACAGCCGCTCCGCCTCATCCATGTAATGCGTCGTCAGCAGCACGGTCCCTTTGCGCTGCTGAAATTCACGAATGATGTCCCAAAGCTGGCGACGGCTCTGTGGATCCAGTCCGGTGGTCGGCTCATCGAGGAAAAGAATCTTTGGGTTACCCACCAGTGCGGTCGCAACCGCCAGCCGCTGTTTCTGGCCGCCGGAAAGTTTGCCCACCAACGCATCCGCTTTCTCGCCGAGGGATAGCTCCTCCAAGACGGCCGCGACCGAACTTGGCCGATGATAGAAACTGGCAAACAGTTCCAAGGTTTCGCGAACGGATAATTTTTCAGACAGGCGAGTTTCCTGGAGCGAGATGCCAAGCCATTCGCGCAACTCGCGTTCGTGTGCCTGCCACGTCATTCCGAGTATTTCGATCTCACCGGAGGTGGGGGCCAGCAGCCCTTCCAGAATTTCGATGGTCGTGGTCTTGCCGGCTCCATTTGGGCCCAGTAGGCCGAAACATTCACCGGCCTCAATCGCCAAGTCGAGACCGCGAACCGCCTCGACTTTTCCGTCGTAGGTCTTCCTCAGCCTCCGACAACTAATGGCAGTCTCCATATTAGGCAATGATACGGGACAATATGGTGGTTCTGCGAAGGGGCACCCTCGTTTGTCGCTTGGCGAAATAACCGGTGCTGTTGGGGCGGCGTGCCCCTCGATGGGGCATCAAGAATCACGTGCTAACCGGGCTTTACACGATGAGGAGGCAAGGCTAGAGAGGTTCGAAGCAATGGGCGGGTCGCTACTTCCCCCCTGGCTTCAGCACAACCATGCTTCTCTCGTCCCCGGCAATAGTCCGATAGAGCTTCTTGAGTTCTTCGGCTTGGCTGACGGGCACGGTCAGTTCCTTGATCTCGAACGTGCGGGTGTAGTGAATGACGTTGCCATTGACTGCGGTCTTGGAGTGATAGCTCGCAAAGCTATAATCCGCGTCGGTCGGCAGCGGCAATTCATCCACTTGATAGCCTTGGGGAATCGTGATGTCGAAGACGTCAGCATCGCGGGTCGGCCCGTCAAACTCGACCGGATATTTGCGCGGTTCCTTTGTCTCCATGAGACCGCTGGATTTGACTCCGAGAACGCGCGCCCTCACCAGAAGCAGATCGCCGGCATTCTTGGCATAGTTGGTGGCTTCGAAGGAATAGTTGAAGCCGAAGGGCTGGTCCGTATGCTGAAGGTTGATCACCATCGCGTTGGTGATGTGAAAGTTCGCGAGAGAGCCAGCAAGCAAGGTTTCGATTGGCTTGATCTTGTCGCTCTCTTTGTTTGCGTTACGCAAAGCCCATCTCTCGCCCGAGGCCCGATCTCCCAGGCGCACTTCTTTCACCTCGCCCTTCAGCGTGCCGGTTGCATCCAGCGTCAGCGTGCCGGTGCGCTCAATGCTGTTCATGTTCGACGGCTGCCTGGGCAGTTCGATTAGCTTGCTGTCGTTGGGCGCAACCAGCAAGCCGTAGTTAGACTGCAGGTGTCCTTGAACCTGGCCAAAGGGAGTAATCTCGTTCGTCGGATCGAAGAACAACAGGTTGCCCAGCTTCGGATCATGCATGGTGGCGACCAGCGACGGATCGTTCAAGCCATCGGGTAACCTGATCGCCAGGATTACGTGGTTGAAGGCGGTCAATTGCGCCGGCGTTTCTGCGGTAACGGAACCCCGCCTGGCGTTAATCACAACATAGTAGGAGTCCACGCCAATCTCATGCAGCATTGCAGCCATCAGAGTGGCTTTATCCTTGCAGTCGCCGTAGCGGTGAACAAACACCTCGGACGCAGGATGCGGCTGAAAACCCCCAATTCCCAACTCAATGGCTACATAGCGAATGTCGTGTTGCAGGAATTGTGCGATGGCTCGCATCTTGTCGAGTGTGGCCGGGGACGAAGCGGTAAGAGCGTTCACCTTCTGCTTCAACTCCGGGGATGGGTCGAGCCGGCCACTGGTAAGTTTGAGATACCAGTCTCCCATCTGTTGCCAGTTGGAGAAGGCGCTGGCTGTGGCCCCGCCCGGAGGGAAAAAAGTAACCACCATCATTCCCTCGATCCCAGCCAGCGGCGGCATTTTCTCTTCCTCCCGCACCGCCTTCACATCGCTCACCGTCCATTGCCATTCATTACTGCCGCCCTGAGTCGCCTTGGTCTCGGGATAGTTGAGCCACAAGGCCCGGTACTCCCAACCCGGCGGGAGTTGCAAGGTGTAGTGACTCTCACGCGTGGGATTTTCGCCTTGAACGTGCCACACATTCTGCAACACCATCGGCTGCTCTTCGATCTCATACTCGTAGCCGATGATATTGCCCGGATCGGGTGCCGGGATTCGCAGGACCTTTGCCTTAACGTCCGATATCAGTTCGCTACCCTCGATTTTGGGCAGCGACGCCTCTATCGCATCCTTCTCTTTCACCTCGTAGTCTTTGCCCTGCGCGGGGATGCACCAACCGTGCATGCCGGTTATCTTTTTGTGGGAATCGAAGATGGCGACCACCGTGCCGTGTTCGCGGCCTCCCGGTCGCATGATCTTGTAGGCTTCGCGCACTGAAATTCTTATCTTGTCGACGCTCTGGACGCTGACCGTTTTTTCCGCATACATAAGGATCGCATCGGTCTTCTCGTCGTGGCCTGGCTCAGGTGCGTTCACCAGCGCATGCATCCACCCCGGGGCATCACTGAACGCCGCCAGCGGCATCAGCAAGAAACATGCCAACATACCAAGCAGGAGCAGTCCACGCCAGTTAGTTGCTGGCGCTCGCAATGCCTGGCTGCAAGACAATCTGTTGCTCATCGCCCGTCCTCACACTCTGAAAGAAGTTTCGCAACGCCGTGTAGTACTTCAAATCAACCAGGATCGCGTCAATATTCAGAGTTCGTATCACGTGCAACTTGCCATTCTCATTTTCCAGTTGGAGACTGTAGGAAATTGTCTGCGAGCCTTGCTTCACCGGCGGGGGTAGGCTGCTCACCTTCCATCCGGCAGGCAGTTCCACGGTGACATCGTCGATCTTCTGAAACGGGAACTCGAAATAAATTGAATGCACGCGGCCGGCATGCTCGAAGACATGCTTCTCCGGTTCGCCAAATAAGGCGACAGGAAATAACACGCGGCGACCGGCGCTCGACACCCATCCCGGAACTTTCATATTGAATTCCGCCGTCAGGTCCGAAGCCGAGTTGCTCCAATCCGGATGGTTGGTTAATTCCACATCAGTGCCCGTCGGAATGTATTCCTTCACCTGATCTTCGAGAAACTGCTTGCGCTCTGCTTCGTCTTCATTGCGCTCTTCTCTGCGCCGTACCATGGCCTCCAGACCGGTGTACGTGAGCGTGAGCTTGCCCTCGAGTTCGCCGGTGTCAGACAGTTTCAATTGCGCGGTGCGCTCGACGCGCGAAACCGAACTCGGCGGAACGGGCGTGTGCACCCAGCTACCTCCGTCCTTATCCAGACGCAATCCCAGCACCCCCGTCTCTGCCCATGGCAGCATGCCGAACGGTGCAAATAAGGCGCCGGGGTCGCAGTAGATATCCTTACCGTCAAGCTTTATCAAAACCAGATTTGCATTCAGACGAGAGCTGTCCAGCGACTTTTGGTTAAAAAAGTAGTGGGCGCGATCGGAGACCATTACTCCATAGGCTTCAAATCCTGCCGACCGCAGTAGCGCAAAATACAGCCAAGTCAACTGGGTTCCGTTGCCGTGTCCTTGCTTCCAGACGTCGGCGAGCGTGTTAGTGTTCTTTTCTTTGTCGCGTTTCTCCTCCTGCTCGGTTTTTTGCACTTCGTAGGAGGTATTGCGCATTTGCTGCACGCGCGCGTAGATCTTGTGCAACTTCACCTCCGGAGCATCTCCGGGGGATACGATCTGGCTCACTGCCTGGTCCAGGACAGCACGCTTGCCGACTTGGCCTTCCAGTCTGTCATACAAGCGCTTGCCAACATTTTTCCAATATGCGTCCGCATCTGCCGCGAAATTCTCCTCGCTATAGATAAAATCAACCCTTGCCTTCAACTCGTTTTCCGGAGGCATGAAGTCTTCCGTCTGGAAGGGTGGAACGTTGAAGACTTCGAGCCGGATAATGTGATCAGGGCCTTCCTTGGGCTGCGCGCTCCCCGGAGGCAGATCCTGCCAGCTCCAGCGCACGCTAAAGCGTTGATAGGAACTGCTGTAAGGCTTCAGGGAAAACTTGGCGTGCCTGGTGAACAGCTCGTCGCTGATGATCCAGTGCGAATCGTAGATGTAGTACTCGGGATAGTTGTACGTGTAGTAGTACTCGATGATGCCACCCGGTTGGACATCGGGAAGAGTAAATGTCTTCGCCAGGTATTTCATACCTTTGGCTTTGACGATGGATTTTTCGAAGGGCTTTCCTTCAAAGTTGACGATCGAACCATCGGGCCTGATGGTTCGCGCCCTCACGTTCACCACTTCGCTGACTTCCTTGACGAAAGGAATTTCTACGTCGGCGTATTTGCGTCCTTCTTCGTTCAGGATCTTGATACGGACATAGTTGAATTCGTGGGAAGTCCTCCCGTTGTCGTCCCGATCTACTTGCCGGTAGAGGACGATGGCCGACGCCCCCGGGGCGAGCGGATCGCTCTTCATGGTCAACTCGTTTGGATCGACGGGTGCCCAGTCGGTGCCCGCGATCAGCCAGACCGGAACGGAGGAAAGTACAACAGCCAGACAGATCAATCGTAAAAACAATCTTTGGCCAGGAACGATGCGACGCATAGAGACAAGCCTCCCTCAGCAGGTGGTGGCGTTGCCGATTTAAGATAACTGGCTCAGGTTATAGACCAATCATGGGATTTGAGCAATGACTTTAGCTGGGTTCAGGAGGGCGTTGCACAACCGATTCCGAAAGGGGAATCGGCCGGCCGGGACGTAATGCGATGAGTTCAGCTATCGCTGTCTGGGTTATTGGCCCGTAGGTCTTGTGCTCAGAACGCCTGTGCTGACCTCTGGGAGAGACTTTCCCCTCGAACCAGTTTGACCGGCATACCGGGAAAATTCGTAGTCAACATGCAGCCAGTTCCGGTCTGCCGAAGGTGTAGCGACCTGGGTTGCTGAAGGCCTCCTGGGATCATAGAACGGCTTCGCCACTCAATGGCTCGTCTCCACTCGCCATGTGTCGGAGGGTAGAGTGGTCAGCGGTTTTTCCCTCGTCCG
>CAVRID010000036.1:0-21438 GCA_963721155.1 uncultured Acidobacteriaceae bacterium
ACCAGATAGAGTCCCATATAGCCCAGCAGCGTGAACATGCTGTTGCCGGCAATGACATTTGTGGAATATCCCTGGTTGGTGCGGAGCAGCCCATAAACCAGCCACGGCTGGCGCCGACCTCCGCGGTAAGCCATCCGGCGGTGTTAGCGATGTAGGGGAGCGGCACGCAGAGCAGGATGATCCAAAGCATCCAGGGGCTTGCGTACAACTTTCTACGCCACAGCAGAAAGGCCGCCAGCGTCATCACGGCGGCGAAAATTGTGCCCAGTCCGACCATCACGTGATAGCTGAAGTAAAGCAGCGGTATGTTGGTCGGCCACTGGTCTTTGGGAAATGCATTCAACCCCTGGACCTCGGCCGTGGTCGTTCCGTAGATAAGAAAACTCAACACCTTGTTCGCGATGATGGGATTGTCGATCCGCTGATGTTCCTCATCCGGTTGACCAAGGATGACAATGGGAGCGCCAGTTTGCGACTTGAACAGCCCTTCCATGGCTGCCGTGGTCGCCGGTTGGTTACGCGCCATGTACTTACCGTGCAAATCGCCACTGGGAAACACCTGCCAGAGGGAAGCGGCGATTCCGGCGACAACGCCTACCCGGACAAAAATGCGCGCGTGCTCCACGAACTTTTGCTGGAGCAAATAGAATGCGCCCACACCCGCCATCACGAATGCGCCCGTAACCACGGCTCCGCTCATGTTGTGGGCGTACTGGATCAGCGCCCACGGGTTGGTCAGCAGTCCCCAGAAGCTGGAAACACTGAACCCCCCATTGGGCAGGCGCGTATAAGCCACGGGATGCTGCATCCACGCGTCGCTCACGATGATGAAGAACCCAGACAGCCATGACCCGAGGAACACCAGGAAGCCAGCCCACCAGTGTCCCCATTTCCCCATGCGCCTTTCGCCATAAAGAAACAGCCCCAGGAACGCCGACTCCAGGAAGAAGGAAAATGTGCCTTCCATGGCCAGCGGCTGGCCGATAACGCCACCGGTAAGGCGCGAGAACTGCGCCCAATTGGTGCCGAACTGAAATTCCATGGGGATGCCGGTGACTACACCCAGCGCGAAGTTTATGCCGAAGATCTTCGTCCAGAAGCGCGCTGATTCGTTGTAGGCTTCGTTTCCCGTGCGGATGGCGAGCGTCTTGAGCACGACGATCAGTGGCGCCAGACCCATCGTGAGTTGCGGGAATAAGTAATGAAAGGTGATGGTGAAGGCAAAATGAATGCGGTGGAGAAACAGTGCGTCGTTCATGTTTGCTCCAAACCTGCGACTGTGGGTGGTTCCCAGAGCGTAATGCTTCTCGCCGGAATTTCCTCTTTGACTTCAAAAACGTCATCGAGTTTATATATATCTCCCCGGCTCGAAACATCGTGAAACGATTTTTATCGGGAGCACTCCCCTTTGGTCTGCCATGCGTACCAGCCTCGCCGAAATTGCCCCACTTGCGGCCCACTTTGGCAACGGCTGTTCCCTTACTAGCATAAATCTTGCCGGAGAGCAGTGCAGGGGATTCATGGCATCCTCCGCGATCTGAGGGGGTCCGCCCTGTTCCGCGGGAATTAGGCGTATCTCGCGAAGCCGCCGACAATCAAATATTCAACCTTCGAACTCGTTGAAAAGAGTTTGTAACAGTTCTCTGTAGTATGGGTTTTCTGCCATGGCTGATTTTCCTCAGCTAATTCCACCAGTTCCCATGCAGCCGCAAAGATGGCTTCGTCTCCCTGCTCCTGCCAAAACTCGATGTCGAACGAGCGGTCCGGGAACTCACGCTCCACCAGTCGTGTTTTCCATCCCGAATTGTGAGGAATGCTCATTTCTCCTCTTCGAATCGGTTCTTAGCATTAATCAGGATATCGAGGCTGAAAGGCAGCGATTTTGTCAGCACATGGTCGAGGGGATACCCATCAGTAGTACGGTTCCCAGGACGCCCGTTACAAAGTTCGCACGGATAACAGCGATCTCTATATCCTGCGCCGCGAAACGTGGACGGCTGATGGACTTTGGCCTCTGGTGTCGTTCCGGGAATTGCCGCGCCAGGGTTGACTTGGGACGTTGATCGTCGTCAGGCTCTTCAATCCGTCCTCTTCGGCTGATAGACCCAGCAGCGTCAATCTTCCTCCGGCAACATGAACGTCATCAGGGGCTCGCCGTCAATGCGCCAGGTTCGCCGAGACTGCTTTCAGCGTTACCAGCCGCATCCCTCGGCCCACACCTGGCGGTCGCGTCAAGCCTCTCGTTTGGGCACACTGCCGAATCAGCAACTATGCAGTAGAAGTCAAACAGCATGTTGCACGGGTCAATGCGCCGGGCTGGGACTGTTGATTCGCCGGCAATGCAGGTCGGCTGGTGACGGCCGTTCATACCTCCGCACGACGCACCAATGCGGTCGCCTGTATGGTAGCGAGCGCCATAAGTCAGCAGTCCTCCCAGAACTGCTCTGAATGTGGGTCATAGCTCAGCCGCGAATGGTCGGCTCTCCGCGGCAGTCAGCGGATGCGGCTCTTCCGGCGGAATCAGGCAGTCTTCTTAACGAGCTGGATTGCCGGCCATTCGACTGGGCCGTTCTGGGCTGGAAAACGGAGTTGCCGATTTCTTAGACCTCTTGCGAGCAGCGCCAGCAGGTGCTTCCGTGTAGCTTTGACTGCGACACCTACATATCCAAACCCGGGAAGAGTCTGTATGCGTTTCTGCTGTTGCAGTTGCGAAATCATCCACGAGCCCCATTCCGGCGTGGCGGGCAGGCCATAATGACTCACCAGCGAGGACCAGATGAATGAATTGTCGTCGCTGATCAGGAGCAGTTTCCCGTCCGAGGTGGTTTCCGCCAACTCCTGGGAGCAACTCACAAGATGCCTCAGCGGCCGCTTACGTCCGGGAACCATGATCGATCCCCGGAAGCATAACGGCTTGTCACCCAGTGAGACAATACTCTCTGCTCCCGAAGGGTCTATCACCGTGAATGGATCTCCATTCGCGAAGGCTGCAGCCAAGGCCCCGATCTCCACATCGCCACCAACTACCGAAACGAAGTGAGCTCTGCCCCGCTCCTCTCCACAAAGGCATCCAGGAAGACGCAAATATTAGTGGCGGTCTTTTCCGTGCGACGCAAATAGGCAAGCTTACCGAAGCGTTCATGTGCATTCTTCATTGCCGTTTTTATCCCGATTAGCGGCTAGGACGGTAGCGCGGCCGCTGTTTACTTGCGGACTCGTCAACCAGAGCAGCTTGCCGCAGAAAGCTGGCATCGCGGATCTTCAATCAAGGGTCTTGTGACGTTTGCAGAGGGAACGCATGGCTAGGTGAGAGTGGTGCCTAGCTGACCTGCGGACAGGAGATTTCAGCGCCGAAATAAAGCAAGGCACATCGCTACTCGATGATCTGTCCGCGGCTCAACACGCTCCAGCAAAGGCTGAATGCCAATTCAAGCCTTTAATGGAATGCTATTTCACCGTTCGTAACGGGATGGGATGTTTCGTGAGGGCAGTGGTGGAACTGGCTCGTGATGGTAGCGAAGATTCCAATAATTCCATGACCGAGAGTCGAAAACCCCCGCTGGGGGATCAGTCAATACACGATCAAGGTCTTCATCGGAGTAGTACTTCATCGTGATGACGATATCAGCCAGGGTGCCGAACGTCATCAGATGGGCAAGAAACAGCTTCGGTTCCCTCAGAGTCTCCTCTGGCGGCTTGAACCAGACAACACGCTTGGCAACTTTGCGGAGTTCCTCGGGATCGCTCACGATTGCGCCTCTTTCTGGCTGATGCCAGGTATTGCCACCATCTGAGGAAGTGTTCTCAGATCAATAGAAGTCGCCTCTTCGCGCAGCTTCTTGCGTATTTCAGGTCTCAAGTTCGGAAGATCCCCATCTTCGAAATAGGTCAGCGCCTTGAGGCTAAGGGCACCATTGAACTGTTTGCCGTAAATGGCTTCAGCCGCGGCGAGAGCGTCAGCGAGACGCAGACCCGCATCAAGCGCCGCCATGATATCAATGTAATCCTTGGCTTGAGCTCGTTGCTGCACGGTCTTGAGCTTCGTGGCTACCAGATCAATGGGCGAGGCCACCTGTATTCCGTTCTCCTCAACAACATCTGGATCCTGTACACGGTTGAGCCCAACAGCCCCGAAGAACGAGACTTTCACCGGCCCTTGGCGATCCACAATTACAGTCAGCGTATTCTCTTGCGACTGGGTGATTTCGGCGTTTTCCAGGTAGGCAACGGTCTCGATCAATGTTCGGGGTTGAAAAGACCGGTTGCAGAAGAAGTCAAAGTCCTCCGACTGCCGATGTCCGAGCCGTAGGGCCAGAGCGGTTCCACCATAAAGTACGAACATGGGCGGGGTATCACTTAATTCTGCCCACAACCTTTTCTGCGACTGTGGCAGAATGTCGAGATTGGGGGTCAACATTTCGTAGGTTCCTCCGAGTGATCTGCCAGACTGAGTGCTTATTCAGACTATCAAAACTGAGCCGCGACGCCCTCTTCATTCGGTGGTCGGGCCTCTTTGGACTCCTTCAGCTCCACAATTCGCCCATCCTCGTACGCCAGGGTCAGTTCATGGCTGAACCGTTCGCGTTTGCGAATGATGGTCTCGCCCTCCGCTTCGCCTTCCTCATTGAACTCATCGACGTGCTTGACTGATCGCCAGTGCGCGATGTGCCGCGTTTCGCCTTCCCCGAAGAAGCCATTTAGCATTCCGCTGCAGGCCAGCAGTCCAACATGGCCTTTATGCAGCGGCGTCACCGGCCGGCCGCTCATCTTCTGCTGTTTGCGGACCAGAACCCCGCGAGCGTTTTGCATTGCGACAGAGCGCTGCAGCCGCATCCTCAATCACATCCAGCGGCAATCCGGTGTAAGTGATCGTCGCGGGCGATGACGGTGGAATCGCATAACGCTCGCCAACCTCTTGGTTAAGAACTGGAAGTAGATGTGGCTTGTACGCGATCCTGAGCAAATCATCCGCTCCTTTGGGATCGCCACGCAGATGGGATTTCTTTCGTCTGCCAAACACCACGACCTGATTGAAGCGGACGGACTCCGGATGTTCGAGTCGAAAGACGCAAAGCCGATCAAACTGGCTGGATAGCAGTCGCGCGCAAGTCCCAACGGCGGGAGCAGGTACAACGAACACCAGCACACCCTCGCTGGTCACCCAGCGATAGCAGTGCTCCAGGAACACCAGTTCCATCCTCTTGTTACTGTGCGGTCCAACTTCGGTGTCGTATGGTGGATTCAGGTACAGAAGCGAGCAGGTTTCCGCCAATACCCGGCACTCAAAAGCACTGCCATGGACTGTCGCGATGCCATTCTGGGTGGACGCGGCTGCTCGGTCTGCATCGAGCTCAATGCCGGCCAGATGAGCGCCTGTGTTTCCAGTGATCTCGATCAGAGCAGTGCCATCGCCAATACAAGGATCAATCGCCGCGTAGGGCGCGGAAGACACCAACAGCGTCCGAATGTTGCGGGCCTCTTGGACCGGCAATGGATAGTAACCGAGTTTGATGCGGGCAGCATTTCTCATTTGCCCCTCCGGAGGGTGCACTGAATTTCCCATGTCGGGAATACAGTCCGGCTTCGCAGTGATCCTTGAACACCATCTTCCAGGTGTGCGGCTGCATCCCTTTTTTTAGGGAAAGGGGACCCGGATATTCAGCGCCTAGTAGTGCCGCTGATGACCAAGCCTCTCATCTGGTCGGTGCCGGGCATGTGGTGGTAAACGATGTCTCCAAAGCTTAGAGACGAGGAAGAAACGGCTGCGGTCTGGTGTGATTCAGGAGTTACATCGTTCATCGTCTAAGCGCTGGCCATACATCCAACGTTGTGGCTTGATCTCCATAAGCCAGTCTTGTGCCGTGGGAATGCGACCCAAATCTTCTTTCACATGCTGTTCTCCCACGTAGCGAACTGGAACGGCCTTGCCCTCACTATTCGTGATGGTCACGCCGAACACCTTTTCGCACAGGAAAATTCCCTCAGCGTGATGGCGAAGCGCTCGATGACGAAAGTCGGAGAGGAATCGCTTTGGATTCATCGAACCAGTTGTGAATCGCAAGATAGTCCTCAGCCTTGCCGCCGAACCTCCTGGCACTACTCTCGGCATGCTTGATTGGATGGGCCATGGTGACTAGACCTCGTAGGTGGTGGTTGAATAGTCCTCAAACCTGTCGTTTCGCTCGACCGAGATCCTCCGCGCCTCCACGTCCAGCACTACGTCCCCGAACCCACCGCAGTCATTCTCATAGCCGAACGGAACCAGCGCCTCAAAATGCTGTTGCAGATGCGAAACATCGTGCTTAATCGGCTGGCTGTCGTCGTGGATGTATTCATCAGAGTCGAAGCATTGGGCCTCTTCCGTGGCGCCGGAGTCCCCGTAGCCGTCAAAGTGCACTGCTACAAACGTGACGCCGGCGGCCGCTAACTTCTCGCATTCCGCGAGAATCGCAGCTTTCGCCAGAACCTGTGTTGGATCGAGTGATTCTTCCTGATTAGCTTGTGTGTCTTCCATCGGACACTCCTTTCGAGAGGTGGAATCTTGAGCAATAAAGGTTGGTTGTTCGAGCTGGCAAGCGGCAATGGTTATGCCGCGTGATGTTGATTTGGGCCGGCGAGTTCTTCGAGCCCAAGGACAACGTGTTGGAGGGTGTTGAGGTCCGCGATCTCGCCGAGCGGCGGAGCCTGGAGCTTCGCCAACAGCGCCGTAACCGTGTTTCGGGTCGAGCCGTTTGGTGACGTCGTCTAGCCGGTCAAACCCTCGCGTTGCCGATTCCAGTATCTGCAGAACCTTCCGTTTGACGGCAGCATCGCGGATCAATTTTGGCTGATTTACGCGCCCATACTCGCGCAGGATGTTGCGGTACAAAGTTGTGCCAACTCTCTTTTCCATGCACAGAATGCGCGCATCGAGGTCGTCCCCATTGGCTTTACTGGCGCTGCCCGTTATCGTTCCCGGCGGGGCTGTGGCCATTGCCGCGAAGCCTTAGGCGACGTTGCTCCGGTTGGTTTGGCTTCGTCCGTTTGAGCCGTTGGAAGGTGCGGCGGCGCTACCGTTGCCATTCCTGGCCGAAGGCCGCATTCCTTTGCGCCAGTTCTCCGGAAGCGCCCAGGCAGATAACGCAGGTGTTCTCACCGGCTGGCGGTTCTGGTCCAGATCGACCCAGAAGGCGGGAAAATCGTAGAAGTACCGACCAAGACCGAAACACGAACAGGCCCGCTTGAAGGCTTGTGCGTCCGCTGACGTCATGCCGTTGTCATCATCGGCCCATTCTTCCCCAGTTCCTGAATGCGACCCAATACCAAAGATGGTGACCGTGCAGGTAACCAGCACCTTGCCCGAGACGATGCTCTCGCCCTTCTTCATCCGGGTGATATTGCCCATCGTCTCGACCTTGTACTCCCGCGTCCAGCCCTGTGGCGTGAAGAGCGCGTTTAGCCGGTCAGTGTAGGCGCGGGGATCTGCGTAAGGTACGATTTGACCCCGCTTCTTGTCGTTTGTGGTGTTGGTGACCCGCCACCGAACCTGGTCCGGTGGAAACGGGACTTCAAGCTCCGTCAGAAGCTTCGTAACATCCAGTGCCGAAGGCGATGTAGGGGTGTCTTCAGTAGGCATGGAGAGGTACCCTCCTTCAAGTGCCTGAGGTCTTGCTGAGCTTAAGTTGCAGTGTGGAAACTGCGAGTCAGGTGTTGGCTGGTTTTGCCTGGGGTTTTGGGCTGGATTGGGTCTTCCGGTGAAGGCCGGTTCCGGTGGGAAGACGAGCAGTTTTTGTCAGCTGGCGGAATGGCATTCGGCTTGGAGCGGAATCACGTTCACCTTCCACCGGATTCCCCGATTGGATACCGCGGCGTGCTGCTGGCCGATGGTAGAGCCGCAACGCTGGTCAAGACGGTCAGGTGCAGGATTCAGGGAGTGAATCAGAAAAGGGGGATCTCACGAAATTCTAGCCGTCCGTGGCGTCCATAAGCGGGATTTCGTATTCCTCTATTTCTGCCGCGTCGCCAGTCAGGTTGATCTCGACGGCGCGGTTTACGAGATCGCGATTGCCGATGTAGTCCAAAACGGTTTCCAGCAACGCACGCTGGATTCCCGGAGGTACGTTAGGGACGATAATCACTAGGCCAAGGTGAATCTGCTCCTTCCGAAACAGCCGCCGGAAATCGATGGCGTTGTTGGTGACGAGAGTGAAATCCCCCTCTCGAATTCTGAGCATGAGTTCGTGGTCCTTTAGACCGCTCATGCCCAGATGAGCCACGTGGTAAGCCTCATAAAGTCGGTCGGTTGCTACTCTAACCAGGCTCGTGTGCAGGCATTCATCGATCAGCAACCTGACTCTACGCGACACGCCGCAACTTGCCCTTCTTGCGCCCTACCGGCTTGGTCCCGGACCAGGGCTGTATCGGCGGTCGGCCGCGTCGAGGATGGGTAGACGCATAGATGGCTGCATACTCGACCATCTCGCGAGTCAGCGCCGGGTACCCTCCCAGAATCTCATCGATCAGAGTCCCCTGTTCGATCATGTCGGCCACCAGGTAAACGGGAATTCTCGTCCCACGAAACACAGGCGTGCCCGCCATAATGTCTGGGTCAGATTGAACCATGTCTGAGGCCTTTTCCAGGTTCTGAAGTCTGCTACTCATTTTCGTCCTCGCCCCTCCCACGTCGATGATCAGTGCATCGGTGTACTTAATTAGCTTCTGTTGCGGCTCGCTCAACACCCGGCGAAACACTTCTCTTCGCATCCGTAACGGCAGCCGCTTCAGACCCTCGGCATGAAGCTGCAAGCAGAGCAAACTCGCGTACGGAACAGAGCGGCGACGCACTCCACCCGCACGAACGATTCGAACTGGCACAGCGGCGTCTTCAATCGCCTTATTGACTGCCTTCACTGACAGACCTGTAACCCAGGAGGCTTCAACAACGGTAAATTCTGCACTATGCATACTGCTATAAATATACCCTGTGTAGGGATCAATTACAATCGGGCACTGTTAAGAACATCTGCTTGTGCACTCACTCGGCGAAATCACGAGGGCCTGTACGGCGAATAGTGTTGCTGGATGCAAGTGGCAATATTTATGGCACCACTCAGTCGGAGGCACCGGTCAGTCATGCGTCCACGGCTGTGGTGTTCTCTTCGAGATCACACCCTAAGAACAGGTAATTGGTTGCCGACCGTTCGTTTGCTGGCCATTTTCAGAGGCGGTCCTCGTAAAAGCTTTTACGGGTGAATGCCGCGGTGGGCATCTTCGGCAACTTCTCCGAGCCCTCCGCGATCCCGTCAAGCATGGCCTGCAGTTCTGCAACGGAAAGCTGCCCGTCGGGCTCAGCGTGGGTGGCAATGGCCGCTCGCAACAGGCGCTCCGCATACTCTTCCAACGCAATGCCTTGCGCTTCGGCTTCCGCGGCAAGCCGCTCCATCATTTCCGGGTTAAGTTCGATCTGGATCGTCATAGCCTGGCACCCTATGCTGTCATTATCCTTCCTTTTCGGCTGGGCAGTCGAATTTTACGCGACGCGCGGGTGGTATCTCAGTTTGATTTTTCCTTGCGTGGGATTGCGATCAGCAGTCCGCCCGCTATGCCAAGCGATTGCTCGTGCCCTCGCCCAAAGTTGTATGCATAACCCGGTTCGAGGTACCAACCAAACCTACGCTTCGCGGACGGCCAGAACATAAAATCCGGCACCACTTCAACGCTAATGGAGTTTGTTGTCAGGCCGTATTCCCTCGTATGGACCCACTCCGGCCCAGCGCCCAACATGAACTCGACTTTCTTCGAAAGCGTCCAAGGCTTCTTGAACAGGAGATCGGTGCCCCATTCTGTCGAGTGATGGGTGAAAAGCGGCGTAACTCCTGCCTCAAGTTCCAGCCAATGCTCTATCGGCGTAACTTCAACCGCGACGGTGGGGCCAAAGCCCGCTGCCCCACCTTTAACATTCCACTCAGTAGCTCCCCCAAGCTCAACAATTGCGGCAGGTTCTTTCTCGCTCGACTGCGAGAAGGCATCTCTAAAGGAGAGGCATAAACACGCGGTCAATGTCGCGTATAGAACGAGCCTCACTTCGGATTACCTCTCCATTTGCTTGCTCGGACGCAGAGCCGCTCTGCGAGTATTGCGATTTCCTCAAGCGACCCTGGTTCGGGATCGCGCGGGCGCCTCGCCACGACCACATCCTGCCACATCCCGCGACTTCCCGCCATATCCCGCGATTTCAAACCGAGACACCACCGCGATGCGTCGCAACTTGCCCTCTTGCGCCCAACTGGCTTTCTACCAGACCAAGGCTGTGCCGACGATTGGCCACGTCGGGGGTGTGTCGTCGCGCAGATGCCTGCGTACCCACCACTCAAATGGACTCTTTCCCTCAATTTGCATTACGCATCTTGCGTAACGCAACATGCATAATCTGAGGGCCTTTTGTCTCCCAGTATCTCATCTCCTTCGACGGACGACGGAAGAAGAAGAGAAGAAAGAAAAAAAAGAAAGGAAGAAAAGAAGAAGAAGATGCTGTTGACGGGAGGACCTGCTACGAGCACCCGCTCGTGCTCCCGCAAGTTCGCAGCGGTAGCACGTTCCGCTCCGTACCATTAGCGAACCGCAGATGTTGCAGGCAGGCGCATCTCCGAATTGCACAAATTCACCGAGCGCTTCAACCTCTCCTTTCCCATTCGGGGGCGGCATGGCATGAATGGACACTGGACGGGACTCGAACAGTTCTCCCTGCTCATTCTTCAGAAACTTGAGCTCCATCCAGCGGAAGAGATAATCCATCAGTGACGTGGCATAGCCGATCTTTGGATTCCTTGACCAGCCACTGGGCTCGAAGCGCGTGTGACTGAATTTGGCGCAGAGCACGTCGAGCGGCACCCCATGCTGCAACGCAAGTGAAACGACGGTCGCAATCGAATCCATGAGCCCGGAGATCGTCGAACCCTCCTTCGCCATCCTGACGAAGATCTCTCCCGGTGACCCGTCATCGTACACGCCAACGGTGAGATATCCCTCCTGGCCCGCGATGGAAAAGTGATGGGTGATTGCTCGCCGTTCATCTGGCAAGTGCCGGCGCAACGCGCGCACGCGTTCCGAGCTTGTTCCCTCGATCTCTGCGGGCACGGGCACCGATCCGGCTTGCGTATCCTCCGCTCGTGTGGCTTCGTTTTCATTGATCGCAATGACTTGCTTTACTGCTGACATACACAACCTCGCTATTGCTGTCCTTCCCGCCGCTGCCTTGTCGTCCGCCTGTGAATTCTTTGGTACACCGCATACCAATCGGAGGCGATTTCTCGTTGTGCCTCAGCTAACGGCAGCGCGCCAGAACAGACTTGATGGTGCAGGTAGTCTTCGACCTCATCCTTCTCACTCGCTCCTGGGAATACGTTCCGAGGTTGCGGCCAGAGATTGGTCTCGCAGTTCGGACAGCCGCCCAATTCCAGAGGTATAAGGTGATCAAGTTCGTAATCGTGAATGCTGCCCCTAACCCCGTAAACCCGCATGAGCAGGTGTTTCATCGCATTGGTGTACTCGAAGGGCGGTCTGACGGTCGCCGTGTAGCCTCGCCGACAGATGGTATTTCTGATATTGCTTTGAGTAACGCGCGGATCCGTTGCTCCTGGCGTCAGGTCGTGGCGCGGCAACACTCCAGGCGGCAGGGTCGCTTGTGCCGATCCGTCTTGGGGATGATCTTTGGTTATCCCAGGAAGACGGTTCAGGAGTTCTCCGTTCTCGGCCGAATGCATATGCCAAAGGTTCTCGCCCAGGAAGAACCCATAGTGCCTCAATAGGTAGGAGCTAAGAACGAGCAGTAGCAGCAGGCGCAGCAGAAATCTCATCGTCGCTCGCGCAGTGGGATGATCTCGGAGGCGGGTTCCTCTCTGCGCGCCTCCTCTCTCCGACATCGGGCATCGCACCAGCGATTAAATGCAAAGATTACAAGCGGGGTGCCGGACAGAGCACCAATGAATGCCGCGCCCGGAGTCAGGTGCAGACCGTTTCCAATGCATACGAACAGAAAAACAAACAAGCAGATGACCAGAGCGTAGTTCTTCAGTCTTCCATGCATGTCCCCTCCACTCCTTTCACGCCACCTCGGCTGCGAGCGCGTTTTCCTCGCTGTTTTGACTTGCGGGTACGCCGTTTTCGGCAACCCGTATTTTTTCTCGCTTAGGCACTCTGACAAAATGACAATGCGAACAGCCAACGCAGTGCACCGCCGCAGTAATCGCACGAACCACTTTCTGAAACCGTTTTGGGATTGTGACTTCTTCGCCGGCCAGTGAGTAAAACGTCGGCAGTACAGCACCGGCTTGGTTTTTGTCTTTGCCTGACAGATCCAACTCCAGACGCCCGTGAATGCCACGAAACAGGACTTTCGTCTCCAGTGGAGGTCGCTTGCCGTCGCTTACCTCTCCCGGCCAATGCCGGGTAATCAACAGTTCGTAGGTCCGTTCCTTGCGCAGCATCTCGATTCTCACCAGCACCGGCGCCACGACGACCGCATGAAGACCGTTCACTCCGATCGCCTCTACCGGATGCAGACACTCGATTGCCTGGCCATCTTCTCGTGCAAAGGTGACGTATCGCCCCAGGTCTCCGACCGCCCCACCGGACTCCAGCCCACGCACCACATAGCGTTTCGCCAAGTGCTGGTGTTCCAGGCTCACGGGCGAATGGGCAAAGATTCCTCGTTCTTTCAACACTCGCAACGCCTGCCGAGAGAGCCTTAGCCCCACTTGGTCCAACAATCGCTTCTGCTTCATGCCAGCAACACTCTCCTTCTTCTTATGCAGAACTCCGAACGCGAATCGGGCAGCCGAGGGCAGCACGAATCATCTCCTTGGTGCAGCCTGCCCAGCATTTGTAAAAGCGAGGGTCCTCAATCAGGATGGCCAGGTTGTCGCCGCACGCGGTCGTGGCCAGAATCCGCGCAGGATGGACAGCGCGTGATGTAGTTCCTTCCAACCTTCCGCACAGCACCAACGTGCGCCAGGATGCGAAAGTCCGACTCGCCACGCCCACGCCTACGTTGAGGTAGAGTGTTCCTGCCCGGTGCCGGGGAAGCTGACTGCCGCGGGACGCTCCTTTCCGGCGATGAACCTTCGCAGTTCTTCTTCGGTCACTTTCCGCAGACCGTTGAGGTAAGCGATCTGGTCCTCCAGTGTGTAATCAGCGCCGTAAAACCAAAATCGGCGATTGGCGCCTCGGTGAATTCCCAGCGGACCGCGAATCGCGTTGCCGAACTCGCCGGCTCCTATGGCATCGTGCTTCGGAAACACCTCGATGCCGTCCGCCAAGCCCGCGCCCTTCACCGGCACTCCCAACCTCAGAGCAAGATCATGGATGTAGATTCGGCACTCCTTCGCCAGCAAGGGCGTTGCCAGGAAGATCCAAAGGTGGCCCCCTCGTTTGCTCATCTCCAGCGCCGGCTCCACCCTGTCCTGTGTCAGGTGGTACTGCAGCTTCAGCAGGTCCTCCATGGAGTTCTTGTAGTCGGCGTCGATGGCGACCCATTTACAGCGCTGGGTCGAGGGGTTGATGGCATACAGGCCCACCGTGATTTTGCCTTCCAAGTGCCGGCGAATGGTTTCCTCGGTCAGCATGAGTGGTACGTCTGTTCCTTCCTTGTTTGGCCGGAAGTAGTAGTGCCGCCCGGTTTCCGGGTGCGGCCGCATGGACTGCATCGTGTACGCACGGCGGTTCACGAACAGCCTTTGGTAATCCTCGACGACTTGCCGGGTTGCCCTGATTGTCGTTGCCATTAACCCGTCACCTCCTTCTGGCAATTTCGCGAGTCCGCGCGCTCTTTTTCGCCTTTCCCCACGCGGTGTTCGGATGTGGGTGTTGTTAGATAACCCGGAATATTTTTTCTGTCAAACGGCCGCCTCAGGCCGCATTCCGGGCAGTACCACCCACTGCAAGCCAGCCCGCCAAAGCCCTGGCCGTTCAATGAGATCGAGGAAGTTACAGTCCTTCAGGAGCATTTCAAGCTGGCTTACGCTGTACCCGCCGAATTGTTCGTCCTCGAAGTCAACGGCGTACCAGGTTCCTTTCTTGCGGTCGAGGACATAGACCGCCCCAGAATCCGGATCTCCGGGCACGAGCAAGAACAGCAGAACCGACGCCGGGAATTCGATCCAGCGAACGATCTCGACCGTTTCGGTGACCTTCACAAGTGCGGCCATCGCTGATTGCAGATCGGCTCCAGGGTCAACCTGCACAAGGGGTTCAATCATCATTCGTCCAAACATCGCAGTTATCCTTTCCGGGCAGTCCGCCCGCTGTTTTTTGGGGTGAATTGTGAAACTTGTGTAGGGCCGATCAGGTCTCTATTGCGCCCTGCGGGAAAGGCATTCGCGACGGGTCTCTGCTCCAGCCTCCCGTCAACCGCATCGAGTCCATTTGATACTGCAGAACCTGATGACTTGCATACGCAGGACAGCGAATCGATGAACCGCAGTGGACGATTTTGGCGGTGCCGACGGATACAGCAACGAGTTTAGCCGCATTTATGGCCGAAATGAGCCGCAAGGCGAACAGGCGCTACAAAGCGGGCAGTTTGGCCGTCTCCTGCTGGCTCGGAGTAAGGTGACACTCAGGTCACAAAATGTACTAGCATAGCTTGCTAGTTGCATTGGAGGTTTCCGAATTGCGCTTGTAGGCTCTCGATAACGAGCGCATCATCGGGTTTCAGGGTCGGTCGCTCAAGCGGCCTATCTTCGTGTCAGCGACCAGATGATTACAGGAGGCAGTTGACTGTGGAAAATGGGTTAACGTCGACGCCCTTCCCTGAAGAGCTCAGCGGATGCGAAGTCTGCATACCCCTTCAATCCAGCTTCCGATTTGCTCATGAACCCACACGGTCTGAAAAAAAGCAGCCGCTTCCGCGGCCGACAGGAAGAATTGAGGGAGTTGACTCTACGGATACTGTTTTCAGAGGGGGGCGCGTTCCTAATTACCGGCTACCGAGGCGTAGGAAAGACGTCGTTCGTTAACGAGGTCTTATTCCGCCTCCAGGGTGCACTTGAGTGGGCAGTACCTCAAATCGGTCAGAATCGGCTCGTGGCCGTGACTCTCAGCTTACCTCGTCGAACAGAACCGAGCGAACTCATGCACTATACTCGTTCGGCAGCTTCATGGCAGGTTGGCGGAACTTGGCATTCTGGAAATGCTGCCTTTTCAGGTGCAGGACGATCTCGCAGAAGCATATAGGCGCACGTCCTTCGCGATGTCTAGAAAGTCCTCCGCGGGCCTCGATGTATCTTTCGGGAAAGAATTCGGATGGGACTCTGCGGCCAAGGCTGTCGTCAAACTT
This sequence comes from uncultured Acidobacteriaceae bacterium, assembly GCA_963721155.1. Lineage (GTDB taxonomy): Bacteria > Acidobacteriota > Terriglobia > Terriglobales > Acidobacteriaceae > Bog-257. Next base: position 15,314 of record CAVRID010000036.1, read on the forward strand.
CCATTCGAATTGAAGCGGACAAGTCCCTCACAAACGAGGCCTCCTACCTGGGCTATGACGAGAAGTCGTCAGTATGATGTAGTCCGCCTCTCGCGACGGCTTACGCAAGGATATGCGGTGCGTGGCAGCCTGATCGACCGTCTCAGACGGAAAGTCCTCCGGCAACCTACTCCTCGAGTAAAGTTGAAACTTATCTTTGTTTTTGACGAGCTCGACAAGATCGAACTCGACGATCCTGCATACGAGCCGGTTAACACGGACGATGGCGGACCGACAGGCGCGCCATCGAAGCCCTCCCAATCTTCTCTGGATTCCATTCTCCGGACTCTCAAGACACTATTTACTACTTCTGGCATCACATTCATCTTCGTCGCAGGCAAGGATTTATATGATAGGTGGCTAGAAGACGTAGGCAGGGGAGACAGCGTTTACGAAAGCGTCTTCTCGTATGACAGATTTGCCGTGTATCTGGAACGATGTGGGCGCACTCTGTTCTCCGCTCACAGACATTGAGCCGCTCTCACAGCCCGAGTGCGACGTTTGCCAACAGCAACGTAGAAATGATCTTCACTTTTGCTCTGCTTGCGGCAGATATCTTAGAAGCCTGCGCACGGCCAAAGAAGCACACGATGCCTTTATCAAGTATCTGTCCTTTCGCGGACGTGGCATTCCGCGGAGGATATTTCGCGCCTTGAACAAGTCGGTCCGATGGAACGGCTATCGCCCGATACTCGCCTTCAGCTCTGAGGAGAGAAGACTGCACGCAACATACGCAGAGCTTTGGGATCTGCTTAGGCTCTACGAGGCCAAGATTTTGCCGCAGCTCTTCGACGAATCTAGTGATTCAAAGGTCGACAGCAGGCGTTTAGCAACGTTCTATTCCATTGATTGGATGTTGAGGAATGGTCGAGATTCGTTTACGGTCGCCGACGTGCTCAACTGGGCCTCCTCTCTTGACCCCAAAATCATGCCCCGCGGATTGATGACGGACCAGTTTTTTGGGGAGATCATCCGTCTTCTTATTAAGGGTGATTTTTTGGAAGAAGTGAAAAGCCAGGATCCGAAGGCCCAGAAGATCATGCTGGGACCACAGGATGTGCGCGTAGAAGCGCTTGGCAAAGATGTCGCAAAACAATATCGAGTTGCGATCAGGCGCCTTGCCGCCCTAGGCGTCAACGACGACGCATTGGATGAAGAGAGCGCAGTTCTGAATCCAAGCACGCAACAGGATCAATGCGGGGGCTACCAACTTGAGTCGATGATTGGGACCGGTGGGATGGGGCGTGTTTATCGCGCAACGCAGATTGGTACAGGCAAAGCTGCTGCTTTAAAGCTCCTTCGGCTCAATGAACAGGGTGACGAGGAGATAAGGCGTCGCTTTGCGCGTGAGATTACGATAATGAAAGCCCTGCAACACCCTAATGTAGTCAAGCTCTACGACTCAGGAGAGGATCAGGGCCGGCTCTTCATTGCCATGGAATACATTGATGGACTGGAACTCAGAGCCATCATCGATCGGCACGGTGCTCTTACCCCCGCGATTGCTGTGACAATCGCAGCGGACATGGCGAACGGGTTACATCATATTCACGAGCACGGCTTCATTCGCAATGATGTGAAACCTAGCAATATCATGGTATCCGCTGCTGGGCGCGTGTGCCTAATAGATTTCGGAACGACCCGAGGCTTGCGCGAGGGTACAACCAAGCTAACCGCATCTGGTGTGGTTGTCGGCACCTTTGGGTACATGGCCCCCGAACAGTTTCAAGGCGGCCATGACTTCGATCACCGCGCAGACATATTCTCCTTTGGTGCCGTATTGTACGAAATGCTCACCGGGACAGCACCGTTTTCGGGATCTGATTTGGCCGGACAGATGCACGCAATCCTCTCTCAGGCACCGAAGCTCCCGTCAAGCATTGCCGATGTGTCGCCTGATCTTGAGGCAATCACCATGAGATGTCTTGAGAAGAGTCCTAAGAATAGATTTCAAGAAATGTCTGAGGTACGTAGGGCATTAGCCGCCTGTAACTTGGAACGAGCCAACTTGCCGGAACTCATGAGACAAGTGATTGCGGAGTCGCGAATTCGATACGAGCGCCAATCGGCCACTACATTTCACCCAAGGCTTGCAGGGCAAGACTCCGTCGTGATGCGCCGAGATGATCTTAATGACGACGAGCAACCACAAGAGGTTGCGCCGGAACCTCCTATTGAAAGGTTCGGCCTCACGATAGGTACTTATGTGTGAGGCGGGGTACCTGCTGAGCTTCTGTCATGAAGACACGGCAGAAGCTGTTGACGGATGAGCGATGGGAACTGATTGAGCCCTTGCTGCCTAAGCCGAAGCAGCGACGGGACAAGCGGGGCCGACCGCCGACCCCGAATCGGGCTTGTTTCGAAGGCATTCTGTGGATTCTCAAACCGGTGCGGCGTGGCATTTTCTCCCCGACGAGTTTCCTTCGCCCTCGACCTGCTGGCGCCGTCTGCAACGCTGGCAGGAGGAGGCGTCTGGCTGGAGGCATGGCGTACTCTGCTGGGAGCGCTGGATGCCGAGGGCCTGCTGCAATGGGACGAGACCTTTCTCGACGGCAGTTTCGCTCCCGCGAAAAAGGGGGCGCTGGGGTCGGTAAAACCAAGCGGGGCAAGGGCACGAATTGGATAGTACTGGTCGACGGTCAAGGTCTTCCGCTGGAAGTTCGGCTGGAAAGTGCCTCTCCGGCAGAAGTTACGCTTGCGGAAGCCACGCTCGCCGAAGTCCGCGTCCCACGCCCGAAAGGGCGGCCGCGGCAAAAGCCGAAGCGCGTAATCGCTGACCGCGCCTACGACTCCGACCCGTTGCGGGAGCGGCTGCAGAAGCGAGGCATTGAGTTGATTGCGCCCTACCGGAAGAACAACCAAGAACGGCGCTACCAAGATGGGCGCAAACTGCGGCGGTATAAGCGCCGCTGGATCGTGGAACGAACCAACGCCTGGCTCGGCCAGTTTCGCCGGTTGCTGGTTCGTCATGAGCATCTACTCTCCACCTATTGTGCCTTCTTCTATCTCGCTTGCTTCTGGATTACGCTGAGGCACTATTTTTGAAACAGGTTCTAGGCAATTTCCGATAGGAGAAGTCACGAGAGTGTTCGGCCACATACAGGTTCGCACATCATTGCGAATTCTCCGAGGCCCGCGCATAACCGTTGGGCCTGTCCGTACTTTCGAGACGGCGAGAATTCGAATTGGGCGACATGGCGACAACGATCTCGTCTTTGAAAGCCCAGGGGTTTCTCGATACCATGCAGAGATAATCGTGAACACGGAAGGCTGCTGGATACGAGATCTTGGTTCAGCCACTGGAACTAAAGTGAATGGAAAGCAGATCGTTGGACAGCACCGCTTGCCGGAACACGCGCGAATCGAAGTCAGCGAGTTTGAGATGGAAATGGTGCCCGAGCCTGGCGACTCAGCGCAGACCGGACAGAGGGCTCAATTGTTGGAGATTTAAGAACTCATGAACTCTGAGAAAGTCGTACGTCGCGAACCCACTCTGGGCACAACGCAACCATTAACCGTGTTGCGCCGTCGTGGCAGCGCGCCCGGGTTGCGAGTATCCGCAACTCGCGCACCCTGTGTCACAACTCCTCGGTCGTTTTTCGAAGATTGAGGGTCTCAACAGGGTATAGTCAACCGATAACCGCCGGGCTATCAGCAGGTTGCAAGGGATCGATTCACGCCAATTCCACCCTAATCCCACTTCAAACCCACGGCAATAGGTAAATCGGGCTCCATTTTACGAAGCAGATGTGCGCCATCCACTCGGACGGGAGAGGCCATGCTTTAGCACGGCGAGAAAGGTGGTGGACACAGGCGAGTGATTGCTTTGGACTGACAGGCAAAGGCCCTCAGTGAGGAAATCCTGCCGTAGGCCGAAGTAAACCGGCCGGCGGCAGCCTTCGAACTTCTTCACGAGGAACAGCAACAGGTCATAATTCGAAACAAGATACAAGAAGTGGCGGACGTCGGTCTCAGCTTGGATCCTCTTCTGGATCGCCTGGTATCGCCCGTTTGCTTTCTGGGTGCGTTCATACTCAAGGGCGAAGCGGTATTCGTGTTCGTCAATGCGAACCGCGACCACTGCGTCATAATCCTTCACGTATCCAATGCCCGTGAATTCGTTGCGCGACCGGATGTCAGACTCTGGCGTCCAGCGAACGAGCGTGCGGCTTTGCTTCAGCGCAAGGTGAATGTCATTCAACTCCAGAGCATGTTGCACGTGACCGTTGGACTCTTTGCCGATGTCCGTGGATCCGGAGTAATACTCTCCTCTGCCAACCAATTCCGACGCTCCAGCTCGCGATATCGAATACACCACGCCGCGGTTCATGGTTGGAATCTCGTGCCGCACCAGCAGGTCGTGAGCCAGCAACCGTCGTATCCGGTTGTCGAATGCATTGCGCGACGACGCGCAGTAGTCCAGCTTCATGAATTCGTACAACTGAGCGGGCGTGACGAAACTGCTGTGCAGCACGCGGCGGAGCAGCGGGTAATCCCGTGTCTCACTCAGCGCGATCATGCCTTTCCGATACCGCATGGGATTTACTCCGGCTACACGGATGCCAGCACAAGCCGTGCAACCCATGGCCGCCGCGCTTCCGGTTCCAGGACAAAGCGGCCCAACTCGGTTTGCATCCAGCTGTGCGCCGGCATCAACAGCATGGCTTCCTGCTGGTCGCGACATTCGCTGAACGAAATGAGCCAGGTGTCGGCTGACCGCCAATCAGTCCTGCCAATTGTCAGCTTGCCAACTAGCTGGGCCCGCACCACCACCAGAAACCCATCCGGTTTCTCTGGTGCGTTCAAGAGACGCTTGAAAAGGAGTTTGTTCTGTCCCTGCCATACGCACGGTTCCGCACATTCAAACACACGACCGATCATTTGCGAGGGACGGTTCGGATCGAATCCGCCACATCCGTTGAACCGGGCGTAGCCGACGATCTGGGGCCGCTGGCGTATTGTTCCCGCGATGTCGATGCCGGTCGTGTTGTAATACACGCCTCTTGCAAAGCGCCGCGGGTCATCCGGGTTCTTGCCAAACCGCCGGCGCCACACGCTACCGAAATCTGTCACCGCAACCAGCACTCTGCTATGCACCTTTCAGCCGCCGGTTCTCCCGACGCTCCGCGTAAAGTTGCTCCTGTAGATTGTTGATGAGCTGCACTACCTTCGGATCTGCCGCGCTCATATCGATGGAAACCGCAGCAGCGCGATTTGGATCTGTCTTTTTTGCCATCGCGTCAAGGCGCACAGACATGTCTGCTATCAGCTTTTCCTTTTCCAGCAGGTCACGTTTGGCCAAATCTCTTTCACGTTTATAAGAGTCCCTCTCATCGGTGACAGAATCCAGTACACTCTTGAGGTTGTTCGCATCCGAATCTGCTCCGGGATGGACATGCCATGGTCAGCCGCCTCGATCGCCCGGTTGCAGCGTTCAATGTGGTCGTTGTACTTCTGGATCGCCTCGCGCGCCACGCCCCGGGAATATGCGTCGTGGTTGTACAGGTCCGTCATCATCTCCGCCGTGATCCACATGGCGCGACGGTGGTCGATCCATTGCTTGGTGTACAGCATGGCCATGACCAGCAGCGCAATCGTCGTGCCCAAGCTGTACTTGAAGTATGGGTTGCGCACGCTCTCATCAAGGAACACCTGACGGCGTTCTTCCATCCACGCGCCGTAATCGAAATTGTTGGGATTGAACTGCTTGAGCAGGAACTCGTACCAGGTGTCCCCCCGCTGGTACATCGGACGGGCGGCCTGTGTTCGGGGCCGTGCGTCGGGCTGCACTTGTTGCTGCCCATGGGATGTTCTCTGAGATTGCCGGTCTTGCTGTGCGACTGCCGAACCGACCGTCATCAGCCCAACCACTGCAAGTGCGACGGTCGCGAGCGTTCGCTTCATAGGTGTATCAACTTTCCTTATCCACGACGGGCAAACCGCTTGGTCGCCGCCAGTTCAGGCGTTTTGAACCGCAGGTTTGCTCCGGTGGACTGCTCGCGGGACTGCCTCGTTCGCGCGTACAGTTCTGGCTCAAAGTTGGGAATCCGGACGTCCTGCGGCGGACGGACATGCAACAACTGGTG